>NZ_LFMW01000001.1 GCF_001050345.1 Pseudomonas fildesensis
GCCGCAACCGCAACCGCAACCGCAACCGCAACCGCAGCCGCAGCCGCAACCGCAACCGCAACCGCAACCGCAACCGCAACCGCAACCGCCCGCTCCGGATTTAACCAGTCCTGGTCCTGCTGAGAATCAATTTGCTCAAAGGGATTGGTGGTTCAGTCCTCGACCAAGCTTGAGGTCTTAACGTTATTTATCTCGTTTAAATGCCTTGAATAAAGCGCGTACTTTTCCGTACTGATACCGTCGTAAAAGTACGTGCTTAGGGAGAGTTGTATGTCGTGTTGTTCAATTAATAATATTGCGCGTGTCGCCGATGTGCGTCAGTTAATGCCTGCGAATTCCCTGGTTGCAAATAATCAACCCGTTTCTCGGTTGACGTTTATCGGCGATAATATTAACCCCGCGCCAAGTACCCTGCCCATAAAGGTGTTAGAGAATAAAGTGGGGGCCGATACTGACTCTGAAGCCATTACTAAGTTGGTCAGTCTGATGACCAGCTTCTTCACTCAGTTAATGAATCTGCTGCCTGATAAAAAGGCCCCGACAGTTCCGGTCCTGCCTGTTCCGCGACCGGAGATCGCTCCCCGGGTGGTGCCAGAGCCTGTGGTGCCCAGACCAGCGCCACTCGCGAACCTCCCTGGCCTCTCCAGCAAGCGAAACGGCGCCAAACCGGACAATATCTGGAGCGGTTTTCGCCAGGGACCGGATGGCAACTGTGTGACGGTATCGGCTATCAAGGCTGCGATGTATCGATTTGGTCAAAGCCCTACGGATATTTTCAAAGAGGTGATAAGGAGCAGCGACGGTTATCAAGTGTCTATGCGGGATGACTTCAAGCTCACTCTTACGGATCGCGAACTGGCCGAAGGTGCACGAGGTGCGCAATTCATCGGGCCTGACAAAGAAATGCTCAAGGACGCACAGTTTCTGTTCGCCGTCAGCGCCAAGCGTGCACAGATGGAAAACAATGATCGTACTGCGGGCAGGAGTTTTCAGGCCGCGATCAAAAGCTTGAATGATGGTGAGGACGAGACTGGGCCTGGGGAGGGCTTACAGCGGCTGGGGTTGAGGCAGCATATGAAGCGGGTTTCCGTGCGTGAGCTTGCCCAAGGACAACTGGGCATGTGCAACCGGACCGGGCATTCGGTGGCGGTCATCAACGGTCGTGAAGAGTTATGGGGGCGCCAGGGCTCGGCACCGACTCGGGGTGATGCTGTCGCCCTGATGTGAAGGTCGATGCTCAGTAATGCGGGGGTGTTAAACGGTTATGAGGGCTATCCCAGCAACCGCCTGAACCCCTCGATCGGCAATGGACGGCTGTGCAAATACCCCTGGAACAAATGGCACCCCAGCTTTTGCAGGAACGCCAGTTGTTCCGGGGTTTCCACCCCTTCGGCGATAACTTCCAGATTCAAGCTGCGGGCCATGGCCACGATGGCGCGGATGATTTCCGCATCGTTGGGATCGTGGGTCGCATCGCGCACAAAGGACTGGTCGATTTTCAGCGCATCCACCGGCAGGCGCTTGAGGTAGGTCAGCGACGAATAACCGGTACCAAAGTCATCCATGGCAAAGCTGACGCCGAGTTTTTTCAGGCGGCGCATCTTGCCGATGGTGTCGTCGAGGTTCTGGATCACGATGCCTTCGGTGATTTCCAGTTTCAGCAGGCTGAAGGGCAGGTGATGCTGCTTGAGGCTGTGCTCTACCCGCTCCACAAAGTCGTTCTGGCGAAACTGCCGGGGGCTGATATTCACGCACAGGCTGAAATTCAGCGGGTCCACCAGGCCTTCCGCAATCAGTTGCTCAAAGGCGGCGCAGGCCTCATCGAGGATCCAGGTACCCACTTCGAGGATCAGTCCGCTGTCTTCCAGCACCTTGATAAATTCCGACGGCGACTGTGCGCCCAACTGCGGATGCTGCCAGCGCACCAGGGCCTCGGCGCCGACAATCTTGTTACCACGGGCGTCTACCTGGGGCTGGTAGTGCACGCTGAATTCGCCGCGTGACAGGGCCAGGCGCAGGTCGGTTTCCATGCGCAGCCGCTCGCTGGCGGTTTTCTGCATGCTGTTGTGGAACATCTGCGTGGTGTTGCGCCCTGAATCCTTGGCGCGGTACAGGGCGATGTCGGCGCGTTTGAGCAAGTCCGCCGGAGTCGAGCCATGGTCCGGGATTAGAGCCACGCCAATGCTCGGCGTGACCTGCAGGCGATGGCCGTCGAGGAACATCGGTTCCGAGAGCAGTTCGCGCAGGGTATCGGCCAGTTCCTGCACCTGGGCGCTGACCGCCGCGCGCGTGCCATCCAGGCCACTGAGCAGCACCACGAATTCATCGCCGCCCAAACGCGCCACCGTATCCTCCATCCGCACGCTGGCTTCAAGGCGCGCGGTGACAATTTTCAACACGGTGTCGCCCACCGGGTGCCCGAGGGAGTCGTTGATGTGCTTGAAGTGGTCAAGGTCGAGAAACAGCAGGGCACCGCGCAAATTGTGGCGTTTGAGCAGGGCGATCTGCTGGCTGAGGCGGTCCATCAGCAGCGCGCGGTTAGGCAGATTGGTCAGGGGGTCGTGATAGGCCAGATGACGGATCTGCGCCTGGGCGTTTTTCAGCAGGCTGACGTCCCGCGCGGTCAGCAGCAGGCACGGGGTTTCATTGAGCGTGATGGGTTCTACCGACACCTCCACCGCCAGCACTTCGCCGCGCTTGTTGTGCCAGAGCATTTCCAGGTGATTAATGCGCCCCTTGATCTGCAATTCGGCCAGGAGCGCGGCGCGTTGGTTCTCATCGGCCCAGATGCCGATCTGGTACAGCGTCAGGCCAATGGCTTCTTCGGCACGATAGCCGGTCAGGCGGCAGAAGCCGTCGTTAACCTCGACATAGCGGCCTGTGTCGCGCTCGGTGATGGAAATCGCATCGGGGCTGGAATGAAAGGCCTTGGCGAATTTCTCTTCACTGGCCTTCAGCGCGGCCTCCGAACGTTGCTGCTGGGTGATATCGCGCAATGTGGTGACGATGCACGGTTTATCGCTCACCTTGATCAGCCGGCTGGAAATCACGCAGGTCAGGCTTTGGCCGTCCTTGTGGTGCACCACGATGGCTACGTTGCTCAGCGCCTGCTCGCGGATGACACGCTCGATACGTTGCAGGCGTTTGCTTGAGTCATCCCACAGGCCGATCTGCTCGGCGCTTTTGTCGATCACCTCGGCGGCCGTCCAGCCGAAGGTCTGGGTGAACGCGGGGTTGATCTCGATAAACGCGCCGCTGTCCAGGTAAGTCACGCAGATCGGGTCGGGGCTGGCCTGGAACAGGCTGGCGAATTTTTCTTCGGAGGCGGTGAGACGTTGTTCGCGCTCGACCTGGTCGGTGATGTCCAGCAGCGTCCCGGCCATGCGCAGCGGCGCGCCGAGGTCGTCGCGATAAAGGCGCGCGCGGCTTTCCAGGTAGCGCGAGCTGCCGTCTTCCATCGGCACGCGGTAGGTCAGTTGATAGTTGCCGGCCGGGCCTTCGCGCAGGGTGCGATAGGCATTGCGCATGTTGTCACGCTCTTCCTTGGGCATGCCCTCGAAAAACGCATCGAATGATTCATGGAAGGGCTCGGGCGGCAGGCCATGCAGTTGGGCGGCGCGGGCCGAGCCGTAGAGCATACCGGTGGGGATGTGCCAGTCCCAGGTGCCCAATTGCGCCGAGTCCAAGGCCAGGTCGAGGCGCTCCTGGCTGTCCTTGAGCGCCTGCTCGGCGTTTTTGCGCTCGGTGGTGTCGAGAAACGTGCTGAGCAGGTAGGCCTGGCCCTCCAGTTCCACTTTCTGCGCGCTGAGGGTGCCATCGTGGATCTGGCCGTTGCTGGCACAGAATTGCACTTCCATGGTGATGGGTTCGCCCTTGCGCTGGGTGGCCTGGACCAGCAGCGCGCGCTGTTCGGGGTGGCGCCACAGGCCCAGGTCCAGGGTGGTTCGGCCAATGGCTTCGGCCAGCGGCCAGCCGAACAACATCTCGAAATACTGGTTGGCTTCGCTGATCAAGCCGTCGGACTGGCGGGTCAGCAAGACCATGTTGGGGCAGAGGTGAAAGAGCGTGGCGAAGCGTTTTTCTGAGTGGCTGAGGGCGTGTTCGCGCTCGCGCTGGCGGGTGGTCTCGCGGATCACCCCGATCATACGGCGCCGACCGGCCTTGTCCGGCGCCAGGCTGCCGTTGATCTCCAGCCAGTGCTGGCTACCATCGGGCCACTGGATGTGGTGATGCATCGCCTGCTCGAACGGCTCGCCGGCCAGCACCGCGTGAAAGGCCCGAACCACCCGGACGCGATCCTCAGGGGCCAGCAGGTCCAGGTAGTCCAGATCCTTGGGCAGCGGTTGCCTGGGGTCAAACCCGAACAGCGCCTGGGTGCCCCGCGACCAGCTGATTTTTCCGGTGTCGATTTCCCAGCACCATGCACCCAGCCGGGCGGCGTTCAGGGCTGCCAGCAATTGTGGGGCGCTTTCCCAGCTTTGTTCCGCTTCCTGAGGGTCCAGGGCGTAAATACGGGGCAGGGGTGGCATGGAATCGACGGGGTTGCGCATTATCAAAGGGCCTTGGCTCGATGGGCGTTCGGCGCGGTTCAGTTCAAACCTTGAGGCCGCACAGCTTCATGCCGGTATCCCTGGCAGATCGACCTGTGCATCCAATAGGCTCATGAAAGCCCGCGCAGCGTTCGACAGCGTCCTTTCGGTGTGCACGATATAGCCTAGCTGGCGACTGAGCTGTATGCCCGGCAAAGCGATACTTGCCACTTGATCATCGAGCATGGTGCGCGGCAGCACGCTCCATGCCAGGCCGATGGAAACCATCATTTTGATAGTTTCCAGGTAGTTAGTGCTCATCGCGATGTTCGGCGTGAGGCCCTGGGCCTCGAACAATCGGCTGACAATATGATGGGTAAAGGTGTTGCCGCCAGGAAATACCGCCGGGTGCCCGGCGATATCGGCCAGGCTGATGGCGCCGTTGTTGATCAGGCTGTGCTCCGGCGCGACCACGAAATCCAGCGGGTCATCCCACACCGGGGTGGCGCGCACCAGGTTGTGGGGATCAGGCGCGAGGGTGATCACCGCCACTTCGGCGCGGCCGTGGAGGATTTCTTCGTAGGCTACTTCCGAATCGAGGAACTGAATATCCAGCGCGACGTTCGGGTATTCCCGGGTAAACGTGCGCAACACCGGCGGCAGGCGGTGCAGGCCGATGTGGTGACTGGTGGCCAGGGTGAGACGCCCGCTGACTTCGCCGGTGAGGTTGGTGAGCGCGCGGCGGGTGTCGTCCAGTACGTTGAGAATCTGATAGGCGCGCGGCAACAAGGCCCGGCCGGCCTCGGTCAAGCCCACTTCGCGACCCAAACGGTCGAACAGACGCACCTTCAATTGTTGCTCCAGGCCGGCAATGCGTTTGCTGATAGCCGGTTGGGTCAGGTGCAGGCGTTCACCGGCGCCGGAGAAGCTGCCGGTCTCGGCGATGGCAATAAAGGCATTGAGGTTGGCCAGATCCATTGTGGTATTCCAGTTGGTAATCCAAAGCATAAAAAATATGAATTTGAGTTATTTAATGTAGCGCCATACCATCAGCCTCACAAGCCAAAGGGTTATTGAATGTCTCAAGACCCGGGGCATAGAAAGACCGATGATGAGGACCGACTGATGGCCGGCAAAACGCTTTACGACAAGCTTTGGGATTCCCATGAAGTGAAACGGCGCGATGATGGGTCGTCGCTGATCTATATCGACCGTCACATCATCCATGAAGTGACCTCGCCCCAAGCGTTCGAAGGCCTGCGACTGGCCGGGCGCAAGCCATGGCGCGTCGACTCGATCATCGCCACCCCGGACCACAACGTGCCGACTACGCCGGAGCGCAAGGGCGGGATCGAAGCGATTGTTGACACCGTGTCGCGTTTGCAGGTGCAGACGCTTGATGACTACTGCGACGAATATGGCATCACCGAATTCAAGATGAATGACGTTCGTCAAGGCATCGTCCACGTGATCGGCCCGGAGCAGGGCGCGACCTTGCCGGGCATGACCGTGGTCTGCGGTGACTCCCACACGTCCACCCACGGTGCGTTTGGTGCCCTGGCCCATGGTATCGGTACTTCCGAGGTGGAACATGTGTTCGCCACCCAGTGCCTCGTGGCCAAGAAAATGAAGAACATGTTGGTCTCGGTCGAAGGCACCTTGCCGTTCGGCGTGACCGCCAAGGACATCGTGCTCGCGGTGATTGGCAAGATCGGCACCGCCGGCGGTAATGGCCATGCCATCGAGTTCGCTGGCAGCGCCATTCGCGACCTGTCCATCGAAGGCCGCATGACCATCTGCAACATGTCCATCGAAGCCGGCGCCCGTGTGGGCATGGTGGCGGCGGATGAAAAGACCGTTGCCTACGTCAAGGGTCGCCCTTTCGCACCGAGCGGCGCCGATTGGGACGCTGCCGTCGAAGCCTGGAAAGACCTGGTCTCCGACGCCGACGCGGTGTTCGACACCGTGGTCGAACTCGACGCCGCCCAGATCAAGCCGCAAGTCAGCTGGGGCACCTCGCCGGAAATGGTCCTGGCTGTTGACCAGAACGTACCGGACCCGGCTCAGGAAACCGACCTCGTCAAGCGCGGGTCCATCGAACGCGCCTTGAAGTACATGGGCTTGAAAGCCAACCAAGCGATCACCGACATTCAGTTGGATCGCGTATTTATCGGCTCCTGCACCAACTCGCGGATCGAAGACCTGCGTGCCGCGGCGGTGATCGCCAAGGGCCGCAAGGTTGCCTCGACCATCAAGCAAGCCATTGTGGTGCCAGGTTCGGGCCTGGTGAAGGCCCAGGCCGAAGCCGAAGGCCTGGACAAAATTTTCCTCGAGGCCGGTTTTGAATGGCGTGAGCCGGGCTGCTCGATGTGCCTGGCGATGAACCCGGACCGTTTGGAATCCGGCGAGCATTGCGCGTCCACCTCCAACCGTAACTTCGAAGGGCGTCAGGGCGCCGGTGGCCGTACCCATCTCGTCAGCCCGGCCATGGCCGCTGCGGCTGCCGTTAACGGTCGTTTCATCGACGTTCGCGAATTGATCTGAGGAAAACCCGATGAGAGCTTTTACCCAACACACCGGTTTAGTCGCGCCGTTGGACCGTGCCAACGTGGACACCGACCAGATCATCCCGAAGCAGTTCTTGAAGTCGATCAAGCGCACCGGTTTCGGCCCCAACCTGTTCGACGAGTGGCGCTACCTGGACGTGGGCTACGCCTATCAGGACAACTCCAAGCGCCCGCTGAACAAGGATTTCGTACTCAACGCCGAACGTTACCAGGGCGCCAGTGTATTGCTGGCCCGGGAAAACTTCGGTTGCGGCTCCAGCCGTGAGCACGCGCCGTGGGCCCTGGAAGAATATGGTTTTCGCAGCATCATCGCGCCGAGCTATGCCGACATTTTCTTCAACAACAGCTTCAAGAACGGCTTGCTGCCGATCATCTTGAGCGACGCCGAAGTGGACGAGCTGTTCAAGCAAGTGGAAGCCGATGTGGGCTACCAACTGACCGTCGACCTGGCCGCGCAGACCGTGACCCGTCCGGATGGCAAGGTGTATCACTTTGAAGTGGATGCGTTCCGCAAGCACTGCCTGATCAACGGCCTGGACGATATCGGCCTGACCCTGCAGGACGGCGATGCGGTTGCGGCGTTTGAAGCCAAGCACCGGGCGAGCCAGCCTTGGTTGTTTCGCGACGCCTAAATTGATGTAGGCAGGACCGCCGCCATCGGGGGCAAGCCCCTCCCACCTTTTGATTTGTGAATACATTCAAATGTGGGAGGGGGCTTGCTCCCGATAGGGCCAGAACAAACACCACAAGGTCCATTGAGGAAACTCCCATGACCAACACCGCCCACACCCAAGTCGTGCAAAAACAATTCGGCGAACAGGCGTCTGCCTACCTGAGCAGTGCCGTGCACGCCCAAGGCACCGAATTCGCGCTGCTACAGGCCGAACTGGCCGGGCAGGGCAGCGCGCGACTGCTGGACCTGGGCTGTGGTGCCGGTCATGTCAGCTTCCATGTGGCGCCGCTGGTCAAGGAAGTGGTGGCCTACGACCTGTCCCAGCAGATGCTCGACGTGGTTGCAGCCGCTGCCAAGGATCGTGGCCTGGGCAACATCACCACCGTGCACGGCGCGGCCGAACGCCTGCCGTTCGCCGATGCTGAGTTCGATTTTGTGTTCAGCCGCTACTCGGCCCACCATTGGAGCGACCTCGGCCTGGCCCTGCGCGAAGTGCGCCGGGTGCTCAAGCCGGGCGGCGTGGCGGCTTTCGTCGATGTCTTGTCACCGGGCAGCCCGCTGTTGGACACTTACCTGCAAACCGTCGAAGTGCTGCGCGACACCAGCCACGTGCGCGACTATTGCGCCGCCGAGTGGATGCGCCAGCTCAGCGAAGCCGGCCTGCATGTACGCAGCAGCAGTCGTCAGCGCCTGCGCCTGGAATACACCTCGTGGGTCGAGCGCATGCGCACGCCGCAGGCCTTGCGTGCCGCGATCCTGCAATTGCAGCAGGCGATGGGCCAGGAAGTGCGCGATTACTATGAAATTCAAGCCGACGGCACCTTCAGCACCGATGTGCTGGTGGTTTGGGCCGAACGCTGATTGATTTTTCCCGACCTGCCCCTGGGCGGGTCGCTTGATGAAATGAGGAACGCATGAGCAAGCAGATTCTGATTCTCCCTGGCGACGGTATTGGTCCGGAAATCATGGCCGAAGCGGTCAAAGTCCTGGAATTGGCCAACACCAAGTACAGCCTGGGCTTCGAATTGAGCCACGACGTGATCGGCGGCGCCGCCATCGACAAACACGGCGTGCCCCTGGCCGACGAAACCCTGGACCGCGCTCGCGCTGCCGATGCCGTGCTGCTGGGCGCCGTGGGCGGCCCGAAGTGGGACAGGATCGAACGTGACATCCGCCCTGAGCGCGGCCTGCTGAAAATCCGCGCGCAATTGGGCCTGTTCGGCAACTTGCGCCCGGCGATCCTCTACCCGCAACTGGCCGACGCTTCCAGCCTCAAGCCGGAAGTGGTGGCAGGCCTGGATATCCTGATCGTGCGTGAGCTGACCGGCGGTATCTACTTCGGCTCGCCACGCGGCGTGCGCGAACTGGAAAATGGCGAGCGTCAGGCCTACGACACGCTGCCGTACAGCGAGAGCGAGATCCGCCGTATCGCCCGTGTCGGTTTCGACATGGCCCGCGTGCGTGGCAAGAAAGTTTGCTCGGTGGACAAGGCCAACGTGCTGGCATCCAGCCAACTGTGGCGCGAAATCGTCGAAGAAGTCGCCAAGGACTACCCGGACGTCGAGCTGAGCCACATGTACGTCGATAACGCCGCGATGCAGCTGGTGCGCGCGCCGAAGCAGTTTGACGTGATCGTTACCGATAACCTGTTCGGCGACATCCTGTCCGACCAGGCTTCCATGCTCACCGGCTCTATCGGCATGCTGCCGTCGGCGTCCCTGGACACCAACAACAAGGGCATGTACGAGCCCTGCCACGGTTCGGCGCCGGACATCGCTGGCCAGGGCATTGCCAACCCGTTGGCGACCATCCTGTCGGTCTCGATGATGCTGCGTTACAGCTTCAACCTGACGGACGCGGCGGATGCCATCGAGAAGGCCGTCAGCCTGGTGCTGGACCAGGGCCTGCGCACCGGCGACATCTGGTCGCAGGGTTGCACCAAGGTCGGGACGCAAGAAATGGGCGACGCAGTAGTCGCCGCGCTGCGGAATCTGTAATCTCTCGGGCCCGCTTGCAGTTGTTGCTGCAAGGCGGCCCACTTTTTAACAAGGTGTAGTTGCGATGAAACGTGTAGGTCTGATCGGTTGGCGCGGTATGGTCGGTTCCGTGCTCATGCAGCGGATGCTGGAAGAGCAGGATTTCGATCTTATTGAGCCGGTGTTTTTCACCACTTCGAACGTTGGTGGCCAAGGGCCGTCCGTGGGCAAGGATATTGCCCCACTCAAGGACGCCTACAGCATTGAAGAGCTGAAAACCCTCGACGTGATTCTGACCTGCCAGGGCGGCGACTACACCAGCGAAGTCTTCCCCAAGCTGCGCGAAGCGGGCTGGCAGGGTTACTGGATCGATGCCGCGTCGAGCCTGCGTATGCAGGACGATGCCGTGATCGTGCTCGACCCGGTCAACCGCAAGGTCATCGACCAGCAGCTGGATGCCGGTACCAAGAACTATATCGGCGGCAACTGCACCGTCAGCTTGATGCTGATGGGCCTGGGCGGCCTCTTCGAAGCCGGCCTGGTCGAGTGGATGAGCGCCATGACCTATCAGGCGGCCTCCGGCGCTGGTGCGCAGAACATGCGTGAGCTGATCAAGCAGATGGGCGCTACCCACGCTGCTGTCGCCGATCAATTGGCCGACCCGGCCAGCGCGATCCTCGACATCGACCGCCGCGTGGCCGAAGCCATGCGCAGCGATGCGTACCCGACCGAGAACTTCGGTGTGCCATTGGCCGGTAGCTTGATTCCGTGGATCGACAAGGAGCTGCCGAACGGTCAGAGCCGCGAAGAGTGGAAGGCCCAGGCCGAAACCAACAAGATCCTCGGCCGCTTCAAGAGCCCGATCCCGGTGGACGGCATCTGCGTGCGCATCGGCGCCATGCGTTGCCACAGCCAGGCGCTGACCATCAAGCTGAACAAAGACGTGCCGATCGCTGATATCGAAGGGCTGATCAGCCAGCACAACCCGTGGGTCAAGCTGGTACCGAACAACCGCGACATCAGCATGCAGGAGCTGAGCCCGACCAAGGTCACCGGCACCCTGAATGTACCGGTTGGCCGCCTGCGTAAGCTGAACATGGGCACCCAGTACCTGGGCGCGTTCACCGTCGGCGACCAACTGCTGTGGGGCGCGGCCGAACCGCTGCGCCGCATGCTGCGGATTCTGCTGGAGCGTTGATCGCCTGAGGCAGTAACAGAAACCCGCGCCTGGAGACAGGCGCGGGTTTTTTATTGGTGCGCCAGGCATGGCGCGTATTGATCGTTCCCACGCTCCGCGTGGGAATGCCGCCATGGACGCTCCGCGTCCGCTCTTGACGCTGTGACGCGGAGCACCACGGGATGCATTCCCAGACGGAGCGTGGGAACAATCAAGCAGGGGATTTTTCCAGCCATGAAAATGTGTGCAATTGCCTCACCCCGAGCCACCCGGTAAAGTGCCGCTCCCCCCGCAATGCCCGAGGCAGCCCCCATGACCCAGACCTTTGATATCGCCGTGATCGGCGCCACCGGTACCGTTGGCGAGACCCTGGTGCAGATTCTCGAAGAGCTGAGCTTTCCGGTGGGCACCTTGCATCTGCTGGCGGGCAGCAACTCTGCCGGCGCGTCGGTGCCGTTTCGCGGCAAGAATGTGCGGGTGCGGGAGGTCGATGAATTTGACTTCAGCAAGGTGCAACTGGCCTTCTTCGCGGCCGGCCCGGCGGTGACCTTGAGCTTCGCCCCGCGCGCCACAGCGGCGGGCTGTTCGGTGATCGACCTGTCGGGTGCGTTGCCGGCCGAGCAGGCGCCCCCAGTGGTGCCGGAAGCCAACGCCCATGTGCTGGACGGTTTGAAAAAGCCCTTCCAGCTGAGCAGTCCGAGCCCTTCCTCCACCCACCTCGCGGTAGTGCTGGCGCCGTTGCGCGGCTTCCTGGACATTCAGCGCGTCAGCGTTACCGCTAGCCTGGCGGTCTCTGCCCAGGGCCGTGAAGCCGTCAGTGAGCTGGCCCGGCAGACTGCAGAGCTGCTGAATGTGCGCCCGCTGGAGCCCAAGTTCTTTGATCGGCAAATGGCCTTCAACCTGCTGGCCCAAGTCGGCACGCCAGACGCCCAGGGTCATACAGCGCTTGAGAAACGTCTGATACAGGAGCTGCGTGCCGTGCTGGAAACTCCTTTGCTAAAGATTTCCGCGACTTGCGTTCAAGCCCCGGTGTTTTTTGGCGATAGCCTGACAGTGTCGTTGCAATTGGGCGCACCGGTGGACCTCGCCGCCGTCAATCGCGCGCTCGAAGCCGCACCCGGTATCGAGTGGGTGGAAGAGGGTGATTACCCGACTGCCGTTGGCGATGCGGTTGGCCAGGACGTGGTGTATGTGGGACGGGTTCGCGCCGGTGTGGACGACCCGGCGGAACTAAATATGTGGCTGACGTCAGATAACGTACGCAAAGGCGCAGCGCTGAATGCCGTGCAACTGGCGCAGTTGTTGATAAAAGGCCTTGTGTAAAAGATACTTGGCGGCAATTTGTAGATTGATTCTAGCCAAGCGCTATGCTTGGCACCTAGCAGCAACAGAAGCGCGTCGGTGACCTATCGGCTCGCCATGCCTTATGGCAGCGGTTACCAACCTTCTCGCAGGCCGGGGAGTGTTCACACAAGGGATGAGGCTATGGTTCAAGTTCGCAAACTGGTGTTAGCAATAGCGGCCGCCTCGGCGCTGTCCTCCGGTATGGCGCAGGCGTTGCAGCTTGGGGAGATGACCCTCAAGTCGAAGCTGAACCAGCCGTTGTCGGTGGAAATTGAATTGCTCGATGTCGGTGGCCTCACCGCTTCCGAGATCACGCCGAGCCTGGCGTCATCCCAGGCGTTTGTGGATGCAGGCGTGGATCGCCAGGCGTTTCTCAATGACCTGACCTTCACCCCGGTGATCAACCCGAATGGCCGCAGCGTGGTGCGTGTCACCTCCAGCAAGCCGTTGCCGGATTCCTACGTACGGTTCCTGCTGCAGGTGCAATGGCCCAATGGCCGCCTGATGCGTGACTACAGCGTATTGCTCGACCCGGCCAAGTTTGATCAGCCTGCACTGACCGCCGCTGCGCCCGCGCCTCGCTTGTCTGCGCCGGCCAGCACTGCGCCCGCCATAAGTAAGCCGGCGCAGCACACCACTACGCCCCACGACACGCTGTGGGAAATCGCCGAGAAGCACCGCAATGGTGGTTCGGTGCAGCAGACGATGCTGGCCATCCAGGCGCTCAACCCCGGCGCCTTTATCGACGGCAATATCAATCGCCTGAAAACCGGCCAGGTCCTGCGCCTGCCGGACACCGTACAAAGCACCGCATTGCCCCAGCCTCAGGCCATTGCCGAAGTCACCGCGCAGAACAGCGCCTGGCGCAAGGGCCGTCGCACTGCGGCGAATCAAGCGGCCGGCAAGCAGCAACTGGACGCCACCAAGCGCACCCAGGCGGGCAATGCACCGTCGAGTACCAACGCCAAGGACAACTTGAGCCTGGTCTCGGCCGATGCGGCCAAGAAGGGCGCGAAAGGCAAGGCCGGCGATGGTCAGGCCCTGAGCGACAAACTGGCGATGACCCAGGAACAACTGGATACCACCCGTCGCGATAACGACGAACTGAAAAGCCGCGCGGCCGATCTGCAAAGCCAGTTGGACAAGCTGCAAAAGCTGATTCAACTGAAAAACGATCAACTGGCCCGTTTGCAGGCTGACAAGGCTGATCCGGTCGCCCCGGCGACTGCCGCGACTGCCGCGATCTCCGCCCAGTTGGCAAGCGACCCGGCGGCGGCACCTGTCGCACCGGCAGCCGATGCGCCTGCGCCCCCCTCTGTAGCGCCAGCGCCAGAGCCGATCAAACCGGCTGCAGCGCCTGCTGGCAGTGAAGGCAAATTCAACGACCTGCTGACGAATCCGGTTGTCCTTTGGGTACTTGGCGGTGCAGCTTTATTGCTGGCGTTTTTGCTGCTGTTGTTGGGCGTGCGCCATCGTAACGCCCGCCGCGAAGACGAAAAGCATCTGCGTATGGCGCGGGCCCTGGCCGAAGAGCCGGAATTCAAATCGGATATTGACCACGACCTGCCGCCAGACAGCTTTGAAGGCCTGGAAGTGCCGCCGCCGAGCGTCAAGCTGGCCGCTGCGCCAGCGCCCGTCGTTGAGCCAGTCGTGATGCCGACCGTTGCGTCCGTGCTTGCACCGTTGGCAGTGGCTGTAAACCCGACCAATTCCAGTGACGCGCTGGCACAGGCACAGTCCCATATCGACCGTGGTCACTTAAACCAGGCCGCGGATGTATTGGAGCAAGCAATCAAGCACGAGCCCAAGCGCAGTGACCTGCGTTTGAAGCTGATGGAAGTCTACGGCCTGCAAAGCGACAAGGACGGCTTCGTCACCCAGGAGCGCCAACTGGTCGCCAATGGCGAGAACCATGCCCAGGTCGAGCAGCTCAAGTCGCGCTTCCCGGCCATGGCCGTGTTGGCAGCGGGTGTCAGTGCCGCCGTCGCCGCTGCGGCGTTGGACGCGCAATACGTGAAGGACCTGCTGGAAGACAAACCGGCAGCACCGGCCGCTGAAGCCGAGGCGCTCGACACCGACTTTGACCTGAGCCTGGATGACCTCGAGGCTGCTTCGCCGGCCAACCTGGAAGACGAGCTGAGTTTTGAGTCGGTGCTGCAACAGCAGACCGAAGCCAAGGCGAGCCCGGACGACCTGTCCGACTTCGATCTGGACATGCAGTTGGATGCACCGGCTTCTGCGCAATCGGACGACGACTTCCTTTCCGGTCTTGAGGACCAGATGAAGGATGTGCCGGCGGTCGAACCACCGACCCTGACGCCTGCCGCGCTGGATGACTTCGATCTGCCGGAAGACTTTGACCTGTCCCTGGCCGATGAGCCGGACGCTCCGGCTGCCGCCAAGCCCGACGCGTTCGCTTCGGAACTGGATGACGTCAACGCCGAGTTGGACCGCCTGTCCCAGAGCTTGGAGAGTCCGCCCATCGAGCCTACCTTCACCGCTGAAGATGCAGCGCTGGGTGGCGACGAGCCGGAATTCGATTTCCTCTCCGGTACCAATGAAGTGGCGACCAAGCTCGATTTGGCGCAAGCCTATATCGACATGGGCGATGCGGACGGCGCACGGGATATCCTTTCCGAGGTTTTGACGGAAGGTAACGACGGCCAGCGCAGCGAAGCCAAGGAAATGCTCGGCAAAATCTGAAGATCGACGCCAATCCAAATGTGGGAGCGGACTTGTGTGGGAGTGGGCTTGCTCCCGATTGCGCTGAGACAGTCAGCGTAAATGTTGAATGAAAGACCATCGGGAGCAAGCGCACTCCCACACAAGCCCGCTCCCACATTGGTTCACCGCAACAAAAGCGCCCCTCACATGTCCTCCGCCTTTATAATGGCCGCCTTTGCGCAACTCATCAGGCTCTCAGTTCTTGGCAAATATAGATAACGCGGCCGCCGAATTGGCGGCCGCAGGCTTTTACCGAATCGCCCTGGGCGTGGAATACAAAGGCTCGCGGTACCGCGGCTGGCAGCGCCAGGCGTCGGGGGTGCTGACCGTGCAGGAAACCCTGGAGAAGGCCCTGTCGAAAGTCGCCGACTCCCCGGTGTCGCTGATGTGCGCCGGGCGTACCGACGCTGGCGTGCACGCCTGTGGCCAGGTTGTGCACTTCGACACCCAGGCCGAACGATCGATGAAAGCGTGGGTGATGGGCGCAAATATCAATTTGCCCCATGACGTCAGCGTCAGCTGGGCCAAGGTCATGCCTGCGGACTTTCATGCGCGCTTCAAGGCTATCGCCCGGCGTTATCGCTATGTGATCTATAACGACCAGATCCGCCCAGCGCACCTCAACGAAGAAATTACCTGGAACCACCGCCCGCTGGATGCCGAGCGCATGGCCGAGGCCGCGCAGCATCTGGTCGGGGTCCATGATTTCAGCGCGTTCCGTGCCGGCCAGTGCCAGGCCAAGTCGCCGATCAAGGAAGTCCACCACCTGCGGGTGACCCGCCACGGCAAGATGATCGTGCTGGATATCCGCGCCGGGGCGTTCCTGCATCACATGGTACGAAACATTGCCGGGGTGCTGATGACCATCGGTACCGGCGAACGTCCGGTGGAATGGGCCAAGGAAGTGTTGGAGAGCCGGGTTCGCCGCACCGGTGGCGTCACGGCGCATCCATTCGGCCTGTACTTGGTGGATGTGGAGTACCGCGACGAGTTCGAGCTGCCGGAACGCTTCATCGGGCCACACTTCCTCACAGGTTTCAGCGAACTTGGCGGCTGACGCCCGGAAAAGCTTTTGTTACCATCCGGGGCTTTCTCGGTCCAAACCCTGAGGTCTCTACGACATGTCAGCCGTTCGCAGCAAGATTTGCGGGATTACCCGCATAGAAGACGCGCTGGTGGCAGTCGAGGCCGGGGCAGATGCCATTGGTTTTGTGTTTTATGCCAAGAGCCCGCGGGCGGTGAATGTGTTGCAGGCGCGGGCAATCATTGCCGCATTGCCACCGTTCGTGACCACCGTGGGTTTGTTCGTCAATGCCAGTCGCTGCGAGCTCAACGAAACCCTCGATGCCGTGCAACTGGACATGCTGCAGTTCCACGGCGACGAATCCCCGGATGAATGCGAAAGCTATCAACGCCCGTATATCAAGGCGTTGCGGGTCAAGGCCGGCGACGACATCGCCGGTGCCTGCGCTGCCTACAGCA
Organism: Pseudomonas fildesensis; assembly: GCF_001050345.1. Taxonomy (GTDB): domain Bacteria; phylum Pseudomonadota; class Gammaproteobacteria; order Pseudomonadales; family Pseudomonadaceae; genus Aquipseudomonas; species Aquipseudomonas fildesensis. The sequence goes on from NZ_LFMW01000001.1 coordinate 16,473, forward strand.
GCGCGCGCGGGATCTTGCTCGACACCTATGTCGAAGGTGTACCTGGCGGCACGGGCGAAGCATTCGATTGGTCGCTGATCCCCGCGGGGCTGAGCAAGCCGATCATCCTTGCGGGTGGGCTTAATCCCGGGAATGTCGGGGCGGCCATCGAGCAGGTTCGGCCGTATGCCGTGGATGTCAGTGGCGGGGTAGAGCAGGGCAAGGGCATCAAGGATCACGGCAAGATTCGCGCATTCATGCAGGCCGTGCGCAACAGCAGTGGCGCGATGTGACGGCTGGCAGTCTGCCGCCGTCCATAACTACCACTGTGTAAAACAGCCCGGCGCCGCCTGTGGGTGGCCCGGAAACGAAGTGGCAACCCTGCGCTGGCAGGTTGTCTGGAAGGCTGAGGATGCAGGCTGGAAATGGCAGGTCGAAGGTCTGACCCCGTCCAGCATGCGTCATCGCCACATATGAATTTAGCTCAAGGGCATACGCGGGGCTGTGTTCAAGCCACCGGTACTGGAGAAAGAAAGCATGAGCAACTGGTTAGTAGACAAACTGATCCCTTCGATCATGCGTTCCGAGGTGAAGAAAAGCTCGGTTCCTGAAGGTCTGTGGCACAAGTGCCCATCCTGCGACGCGGTGCTGTACCGCCCCGAGCTGGAAAAGACCCTGGATGTTTGCCCCAAGTGCAACCACCACATGCGTATCGGCGCCCGCGCCCGCATCGACATCTTCCTCGACGCCGATGGCCGTAACGAGCTGGGCGCTGACCTGGAGCCGGTTGACCGTCTCAAGTTCCGCGACGGCAAGAAGTACAAGGACCGCCTGACCGCTGCGCAGAAGCAGACCGGCGAGAAAGACGCGCTGATTTCCGTCAGCGGCAAGCTGTTGGGCATGCCGGTGGTGGTGTCGGCGTTTGAGTTCTCGTTCATGGGTGGCTCCATGGGCGCCATCGTCGGTGAGCGTTTCGTACGTGCCGCCAACTACGCCCTGGAAAACCGTTGCCCGATGATCTGCTTCGCCGCCTCCGGTGGCGCGCGTATGCAGGAAGCCCTGATTTCCCTGATGCAAATGGCCAAGACCTCTGCGGTACTGGCGCGTCTGCGCGAAGAAGGCATCCCGTTCATCTCCGTGCTGACCGACCCGGTCTACGGCGGCGTTTCCGCCAGTCTCGCGATGCTGGGTGACGTGATCGTCGGCGAGCCGAAAGCCCTGATCGGCTTTGCCGGCCCGCGCGTGATCGAACAGACCGTGCGCGAAAAACTGCCGGAAGGCTTCCAGCGCAGCGAGTTCCTGCTGGAGCACGGCGCTATCGACATGATCCTCGCCCGCAGTGAGCTGCGTCCACGGCTGGGTAGCCTGCTGGCGCAAATGATGGGCCTGCCGACACCGGTTTACGTCGCGCCTAAAATCGAGCCAATCGTTGTGCCGCCGGTGCCTGCAAACCTATGACCCAACGGACCCTGGGCGAATGGCTCGCCTACCTTGAGCAGTTGCATCCATCAGCCATCGATATGGGCCTGGAGCGCTCGCAACAGGTAGCGGCCCGCCTCGGGTTGGGCAGGCCGGCACCGCGTGTAATCACGGTGACCGGCACCAACGGCAAAGGCTCGACCTGTGCATTTGTCGCCGCGTTGCTGCAAGCCCAGGGGCTGAGCGTCGGCGTATACAACTCGCCACACCTGCTGCGCTACAACGAGCGGGTGCAGCTCAATGGGGTCGAAGCCACTGACGAGCAGTTGTGCGAAGCCTTCGCTGCACTGGATGTCGGGCGCGGCGAGATTTCCCTGACTTATTTCGAGATGGGCACCCTGGCGGCGTTCTGGCTGTTCGAGCGTGCGCAACTGGATGTGGTCGTATTGGAGGTTGGCCTGGGTGGGCGTCTGGACACGGTCAACGTGGTGGATGCCGACCTGGCGCTGGTTACCAGTATTGGCGTCGACCATACCGACTACCTGGGCGATACCCGCGAATCCGTGGCCTATGAAAAGGCCGGGATCTTCCGCCAGGGCAAACCAGCGCTGTGCGGTGACCTGGACCCGCCGCATACCTTGCTCGACAAGGTGCGCGAGCTCGATTGCCCGTTTTTCCTGCGTGGCCGCGAATTCAATCTCGAGATAAGCGAGCAGTACTGGCAATGGCGTGGGCGTAATACGCGTGGTCAGGTTGTTGAGCTGCGTGATCTGCCGCTCTTGAACCTGCCGATGGAAAACGCCGCGCTCGCCTTGCAAGCTTATCTGTTGTTGGATCTGCCGTGGCATGCGGAGCAGATTGCCGCGACATTGCTCGCTACGCGGGTAGTCGGGCGCCTCGACCGTCGTGCCTTCGATTGGAACGGCAAGCGCTTGAACCTGCTGCTGGATGTAGGGCACAACCCTCATGCTGCCGAGTATTTGGCGCAACGCCTGTCGCGCACGCCGCCGGTTGGGCGTCGCCTGGCGGTGTTCGGGCTGCTGGCCGACAAGGATCTGGAGGGAGTGGTTGCGCCGTTGCTGGGGAATGTCCAGGCTTGGGCGGTTGCACCCCTGGATTCGCCGCGCAGCCGTCCGGCTGTTGAGCTTGAGCTGGCCTTGCAGAACCTTGGAGCGTCCGTGGCGTCGTATGCAAGCGTCACTGCCGCCCTGGAGGCGCAGTGCGCGGTTGCCACGCCCGATGACGAGATTCTGTTGTTCGGATCATTTTATTGTGTTGCCGAGGCGCTTGAATGGTTGGCCCGGCGCTCCACGGAGGAAGCTGCACATGGCATTACTGGATAGCGCATACAAGCAGCGAATGGTCGGAGCCCTGGTTCTGGTGGCATTGGCGGTGATTTTCCTGCCAATGCTGTTTCCCCGGCAGGACGAACAGCGCCAAGTGGTCGTTGAAGCCCCGGCAGCGCCTCAGGCGCCGGCGGTGCCTCAGGTGCAGGTTGAGCCGGTGGTGGTTCCTGAACCACAGGTACTGCCTGAAGAAGAGCCTGTGCCGACCGATGAAGAAGTCGCTGCGCAGCAGGCGCCTTCGATGCCGGTACAGCCGAGCATACCGGTGGTCAAGCCAGCGCCTGCGGTGACTGCCAAGCCTGCCGCCCCGGCACCTGCGCCCAAGCCGGTCGTGCCGCAACCTGCCGCACCGGGAAAGCCGGACGTCGGTCAGAGTCGTATCGACCCGAATGGCTTGCCGATCAGTTGGTCGATCCAGCTCGCCAGCCTGGCTAACCGCGAAAGCGCCGAAGCCTTGCAGAAAAAGCTGCGTGCTCAGGGTTACAACGCCTATATCCGCACGGCTGATGGCAAGAACCGCGTGTTTATCGGGCCGCTGATCGAGCGCGCCGAGGCCGACCGCCTGCGCGACTTGCTGGGCCGGCAGCAGAACCTCAACGGTTTTGTGGTGCGTTTCCAGCCTGAACGCGGCTGATTTAGCGTCGATTTCAGCTTGGAATGCAGTCAAGTGTGGGAGGGAGCAAGCCCCTCCCACATTGCTTTGCGCTGGGTTGAAATGTGCGTGGCTCGCCACAATCTATTGATTTGCATAGCACTCGCAATCACCGCTTACCGATAGCCCGGCGCTCTGCTAAAATGCGCCGCCTTATCTGTCCGTAGGCTGAAACGTGCCATTTACCTGGGTTGATTGGGCGATCGTTGCAATCGTCGCCATCTCCGCTTTGATCAGTCTAAGCCGCGGCTTCGTAAAAGAAGCACTGTCGTTGCTGACCTGGATCATCGCAGGAGTCGTAGCCTGGATGTTCGGCGGTTCACTGTCGGTTTACTTGGCCGGATATATCGAAACACCTTCGGCTCGCGTCATCGCGGGCTGCGCAATCATGTTCATCGCCACGCTGCTGGTGGGGGCAATGATCAATTATCTTATTGGCGAGTTGATACGTGTTACCGGTCTCTCCGGGACCGATCGATTTCTCGGCATGGTCTTCGGCGCCGCGCGTGGCGCGTTGCTGGTGGTTGTGGCGGTCGGGCTATTGAGCCTGGGGCCGGTACAGCAGGATTCGTGGTGGCAAGAGTCGGTACTCGTGCCAAAATTTCTATTGGTTGCAGACTGGTCCAAAAACCTCATTTTGGGGTGGAGCAGTCAGTGGCTGGCCAGCGGAATCAGCGTACCCGCTGATCTTCCGTTCAAGGAACACCTCTTGCCGGCCAAAACGCCTCAGTAAGCTGTGTTCAGTCAAGATTCATTAAGTAGGGGTTGCGTCGCATGTGTGGCATCGTCGGTATCGTCGGTAAGTCGAACGTCAATCAGGCGCTGTATGACGCGCTAACCGTCCTCCAGCACCGCGGCCAGGACGCTGCCGGTATTGTGACCAGCCACGACGGCCGGTTATTCCTGCGCAAGGACAATGGCCTGGTGCGTGACGTGTTTCATCAGCGTCACATGCAGCGCCTCGTCGGGCACATGGGCATTGGCCATGTGCGTTACCCGACTGCCGGTAGCTCGACTTCGGCCGAAGCTCAACCGTTTTACGTCAACTCGCCTTACGGCATTACCTTGGCGCACAACGGCAACCTGACCAACGTTGAACAGCTGGCCAAGGAGATTTACGAATCTGACCTGCGCCACGTCAACACTAACTCAGACTCCGAAGTGCTGCTGAACGTGTTCGCGCACGAACTGGCCCAGCGCGGCAAGCTGCAGCCGACTGAAGAGGACGTGTTCGCGGCCGTGATTGACGTACACAACCGTTGCGTGGGTGGTTACGCCGTCGTGGCAATGATCACCGGCTACGGCATCGTCGGTTTCCGCGACCCGCACGGCATCCGCCCGATCGTGTTCGGCCAGCGTCATACCGACGAAGGTGTCGAGTACATGATCGCGTCCGAAAGCGTGTCCCTGGACGTACTGGGCTTCACCCTGATCCGCGACCTGGCGCCGGGCGAAGCTGTTTACATCACTGAAGACGGCAAGCTGCACACCCGTCAGTGTGCTGTTGCCCCGAAACTCACCCCGTGCATCTTCGAACACGTCTACCTGGCACGTCCGGATTCGATCATCGACGGTGTTTCGGTGTACAAGGCGCGCCTGCGCATGGGTGAGAAGCTCGCCGATAAAATTCTGCGCGAGCGTCCTGAGCATGACATCGACGTGGTGATCCCGATCCCGGACACCAGCCGTACCGCTGCGCTGGAGTTGGCCAACCACCTGGGCGTCAAGTTCCGCGAAGGCTTCGTGAAGAACCGCTACATTGGCCGCACCTTCATCATGCCGGGCCAGGCAGCACGTAAGAAGTCGGTGCGCCAGAAGCTCAACGCCATCGAGCTGGAATTTCGCGGCAAGAACGTGATGCTGGTGGATGACTCCATCGTACGCGGCACCACTTGCAAGCAGATCATCCAGATGGCCCGTGAAGCCGGCGCGAAGAACGTGTACTTCTGCTCCGCTGCGCCTGCCGTGCGTTACCCGAACGTGTACGGTATCGACATGCCGAGCGCTCACGAACTGATCGCCCACAACCGTACAACGCAGGACGTGGCTGACCTGATCGGCGCAGACTGGCTGATCTACCAGGACCTGCCGGACCTGATCGAAGCGGTCGGCGGTGGCAAGATCAAAATCGACCAGTTCGACTGCGCCGTGTTCGACGGCAAGTATGTCACTGGTGATGTCGATGAGGCCTACCTGAACAAAATCGAGCAGGCGCGCAACGACTCATCGAAGATCAAGACCCAGGCGGTCAGTGCGATCATCGATCTGTATAACAACTGAGTAAATACCGGCCCTGAGGGGCCGGTTTTGTATCTTAAATAAAGAATTTGAGTAAGGAGTCGCAGCATGAGTCAGGAATGGGATGCCGGTCGGTTGGACAGCGACCTCGATGGCGTAGCTTTCGATACCCTGGCTGTGCGCGCCGGCCAGCACCGCACCCCGGAAGGTGAGCACGGTGACCCGATGTTCTTCACCTCCAGCTATGTGTTCCGTACTGCCGCCGACGCCGCTGCGCGCTTTGCCGGTGAAGTACCGGGCAACGTCTATTCGCGCTACACCAACCCGACTGTGCGTGCGTTCGAAGAGCGCATCGCTGCGCTGGAAGGCGCTGAGCAAGCGGTGGCGACGGCCACTGGCATGGCGGCGATCCTGGCCGTGGTGATGAGCCTGTGCAGTGCCGGCGACCACGTGCTGGTGTCGCGCAGCGTGTTTGGTTCGACCATCAGCCTGTTCGAGAAGTATTTCAAACGCTTTGGCATCGAAGTGGACTACGTACCCCTGGCGGACTTGTCCGGCTGGGACGCGGCGATCAAGGCCAACACCAAGCTGTTGTTCGTCGAGTCGCCGTCCAATCCGCTGGCCGAACTGGTGGATATCGCTGCGTTGTCCAAAGTGGCGCACGCCAAGGGCACGATGCTCATAGTCGACAACTGCTTCTGCACCCCGGCGTTGCAGCAGCCGTTGAAGCTGGGCGCGGATATCGTCGTGCACTCGGCGACCAAGTTCATCGACGGTCAAGGCCGTTGCATGGGCGGTGTGGTGGCGGGTCGCAGCGAGCAGATGAAGGAAGTGGTGGGCTTCTTGCGTACCGCCGGCCCGACTCTGAGCCCGTTCAACGCCTGGATCTTCCTTAAAGGCTTGGAAACCCTCAGCCTGCGCATGAAGGCCCATTGCGCCAACGCCCAGGCCCTGGCCGAGTGGTTGGAGCAGCAGGACGGCATCCAGAAGGTGCACTACGCCGGCCTAAAGAGCCATCCGCAACACGAGTTGGCCCAGCGCCAGCAGCGTGGTTTCGGTGCCGTGGTGAGCTTCGAGGTGAAGGGGGGCAAAGAGGGCGCCTGGCGCTTTATCGATGCGACGCGCCTGATCTCCATTACCGCCAACCTGGGTGACAGCAAAACGACTATTACCCACCCGAGCACCACCTCCCACGGCCGTTTGGCGCCGCAGGAGCGTGAAGCAGCGGGTATCCGTGACAGCCTGATCCGCGTTGCGGTGGGCCTGGAGGACGTTGCCGACTTGCAGGCAGACTTGGCCCGCGGGCTGGCGGCCTTGTGATCGAGTGGTCCATGGAGGCCGCAACGGCCAGTAATGGGCGCGTAGCGCTGGTGACGGGTGCAGCCCGGGGCATTGGCCTCGGGATCGCGGCGTGGCTGGTCAGCGAAGGCTGGCAAGTGGTGTTGACCGACCTGGACCGCGAGCGTGGCTCCAAGGTGTCCAAGGTGCTGGGCGACAACGCCTGGTTTATCACCATGGACGTGGCCGACGAGAAACAAGTCGCCCAAGGCGTTGCCGAGGTGCTGGGGCAATTCGGGCGCCTGGACGCGTTGGTGTGTAATGCAGCGGTGGCCGATCCTCGCAATACCACTCTGGAAAGCCTCGACCTGGCTTACTGGAATCGAGTGTTGGCAGTGAACCTCAGTGGGCCGATGCTGCTGGCCAAGCACTGTGCGCCGTACCTGCGTGCCCACGGTGGCGCCATCGTCAACCTGGCGTCGACTCGGGCCCGTCAATCGGAGCCGGACACCGAGGCCTACGCGGCGAGCAAGGGTGGCCTGCTGGCCCTTACACACGCGTTGGCGATGAGCCTTGGGCCGGAAGTGCGGGTCAATGCCGTCAGTCCTGGCTGGATCGATGCACGTGATCCTGCCGCACGGCGTGCCGAGCCTTTGACCGATGCTGATCATGCCCAGCATCCTGCTGGCAGGGTAGGCACCGTGGAGGATGTGGCGGCGATGGTGGCGTGGTTGTTGTCGCGCCAGGCCGGGTTTGTCACCGGCCAGGAGTTTGTCGTGGACGGTGGCATGAGCAAGAAGATGATTTACAGCGAGTAGGGCAGGTAGCCGTCTTGAAGCAATTTTGTCTTTTTCAGAAAAACTTCAAGCAGGCTATTGACTTAGGTCTGCTACCTGCGTAAATTTCGCGGCCTCAACGAAGCAAAGGGTGATTAGCTCAGCTGGGAGAGCATCTGCCTTACAAGCAGAGGGTCGGCGGTTCGATCCCGTCATCACCCACCACTTCTTGAGAGTTTTGCCCCTGGGCAAGACGCAACGTTAAAGGTTGCACCGACGCGCAGCGGTAGTTCAGTCGGTTAGAATACCGGCCTGTCACGCCGGGGGTCGCGGGTTCGAGTCCCGTCCGCTGCGCCATATTTTCCAGGTCTGACGTGTCAGGCTTGAGATTGAACAGCCAAGGCTGATTGATCAGATGTTTAAAGACGGTTGAGGGTTTACGCTCAACCGGTCAAGCGATACGCAGCGGTAGTTCAGTCGGTTAGAATACCGGCCTGTCACGCCGGGGGTCGCGGGTTCGAGTCCCGTCCGCTGCGCCATATCTGCTTTAAGGCCCACTGAACGCCTTGGAGCACAAAGAAAGCCTCTGGCTACTTTGACCCGATAGCAAAGACCCTGGTCGAAAGACCGGGGTTTTTTGTTTCTGCGATTTGATATCGAGACCTGTCGTAGTCGGCTTGCCGGCGATGGCATCATCAAGATCTCCATCGCCGGCAAGCCGGCTCCTGCAGTTTTTAAAATCCCAACTTATCCCGCAGCCCGTAGTACCAAGCCCCCAGCGCCGCAAATGGCGTACGCAGCAGTTGCCCACCCGGGAACGGGTAGTGCGGCAGGTCGGCAAACGCATCAAAACGCTCCGCCTGGCCTCTCAATGCTTCCGCCAGAACCTTGCCCGCCAGATGGGTGTACGTCACGCCATGGCCGCTGCAGCCCTGCGAGTAGTAGATGTTGTCGCCCAGGCGACCGACTTGTGGCAAGCGCGACAGTGTCAGCAGGAAATTGCCGGTCCAGGCGTAGTCGATTTTCACATCCTTGAGTTGTGGGAAGGCCTTGAGCATCTTCGGCCGGATGATCGCCTCAATGTTTGCGGGGTCCCGTGCGCCATACACCACGCCGCCGCCGAAGATCAGGCGCTTGTCGCTGGTAAGGCGGTAGTAGTCGAGCAGGTAGTTGCAGTCTTCGACGCAGTAATCCTGTGGCAGCAGCGTCTTCGCCAACTCATCGCCCAAAGGCGCAGTGGTGATGACCTGCGTGCCGCATGGCATCGACTTGGCCGCCAATTCCGGCATTAGGTTCCCCAGGTAGGCATTACCTGCGACGATGATGAACTTGGCCCTGACCTTGCCCTCGGCCGTATGCACCACCGGGTTGGCGCCGCGCTCGATGCGCAGCGCCGCCGATTGCTCATAGATCGTGCCGCCCAGGGATTCCACCGCAGCCGCTTCACCCAGCGCCAAGTTCAGCGGGTGAATATGCCCGCCGCTCATGTCCAGCAGGCCGCCGACATAATTGTCACAGGCCACTACTTCGCGGATACGGCGTTCGTCCAGCAGCTCCAGCTGCGTATGGCCGTAGCGCTCCCACAGTCGCTTCTGCGACTCCAGGTGGCCCATATGTTTGCTGTTGAGCGCAGCGAACACGCCGCCGTCCTTCAAGTCGCACTGGATTTGGTACTTGGCCACTCGCTCGCGAATGATCCTGCCGCCCTCAAATGCCATCTCCCCGAGCAATTGCGCCTGCTTGGGGCCGACGCTACGCTCGATCACATCGATGTCGCGGCTGTAGCTGTTGACGATCTGCCCGCCATTACGGCCCGACGCGCCGAAACCTACCTTGGCGGCTTCCAGCACCGTCACGCGAAAACCGTTCTCCAGCAGAAACAGCGCGCTGGAAAGGCCGGTATAGCCGGCGCCAATCACGCACACATCGGTTTCGACGTCGTCTTGCAATACTGGGCGAGGCGGAACCGCATTGGCGGATGCGGCGTAATACGACTGGGGGTAGGGGGTGTTCGCCATCCTGGAACCTCTGTTTTATATTTTTTACGAGTGTCCCGATCCTACCTGAGTTAAAAATTGCCTGCCAGCCACCCGAAATCCACGGGTGCACCCGGCGCTAATAAATAATTCGCATATTCATAGGGTTAGCTGCAAAAAAGATGTTGACACCCTTTCGGAATTCCGTAGAATGCCGCCTCACAGCAGGCACGTAGCTCAGTTGGTTAGAGCACCACCTTGACATGGTGGGGGTCGTTGGTTCGAGTCCAATCGCGCCTACCAAACAAAATCCGCTCTGCTGGGCGGTCTAGAAGGGCTCACCGAAAGGTGGGCCCTTTTTTGTTGCCTGCAATTTGCAAAACTTTTGCAAAGCCTTCACTCAAGACGCCCGTTCAGGCTGGAGTTACTTTTTCTTTCCGCCGCTCGGTGGGTTTTTCGAAGTAGGACTTTTGTCTTTTTCTTTCACCGTTTCCCTTGGCCGTTTCTCTGCCTCTTTCTGAGTCACGTACTCTCCTGTAACAGCGTCACGATATCTTGTCGGCATTGCTCATTCCTGAATAGACGTCGCCACACCAGCGACTCAATCGAGGCTAGCTCACAGGCTTGCGCAGGCAAGTTTCAAGCATTACGAGGCATTACAAAGGTATCGTCCGGCGGAAGGCCGCACTCCGGCGAGCGGGCAGTTAGCGACCGCTTGCATTGACGCTATGGGCTCCGCCTGACGGATCAGCAGAAAAGCGAAGCCACCGATAGCAGGCAGATTATTTGGACAATCATCTGGCAGCGTATTTCACCATTCGTTGTCGCCATACCCATTTGTCCGGCGTACATAGAGGCTACCTCATCTCGGCAAAACTGCCGTGAGCAATACGCAAAAGCGCGCAGGTGCTTTATTGAGTATAGGTCCTAAACAGAATTCTTCACTGTTGAGCTTTCCCTGTGCGATTAAGCACACTCTGGCCCGACATTTGAATTCAATACCGGGAGACAGCGATGGAGTTGAAAATGGAAGTGTCATTCGACGTGACGGCAGAGGAACGTGAGGCCATCCTCAAGCCGTTGAGGGCGTATAACCTCAGCCATACCGGTGACATGGCGTTCGAAACCGTGGGAATACTGTTGCGCGACCCCGTCACTCAAGAGGTGGTAGGGGGGCTTTACGGGAAAATTTCCTACGGCTGGATGTTCATTGAGCTATTGAGCATCCCGGACGAGATGCGCACACGGGGCGCCGGCACACGTCTGATGAACGCTGCTGAGGACCTGGCCAGGCAAAGGGGTTGTGGCGGTATATGGCTGGATACCTTCAGCTTTCAGGCGCCGGGTTTTTATCGGAAATTGGGCTTCAGTGAATTTGGCCACATCGCGGATTACCCGGCCGGCCATCAGCGCCACTTTTTCCAGAAGTGCTTGGCCTGAATCCTTGTTCGGCGCCGGATCATCCGGCGCCAATCACCCACAAAATTTATTGGTTTGCAGCAACAATTTTTCTTGTTGGACACTCCCCGTCCCCAGGCAGCAAAGTTGCCGCCACTGACGCTCGACCTTCCGGGTCAACAATAAAAAAACCGAGCCGACTGCACGCCACTTTCAAGCTGTGAGCCTTTGTTCACATCCTGCTGTAATGGCGCCGCAGCGCGCACTAAAGGACCTCACCGCCATGCAAACTGTTGTGAACCTATGGCCACTGATCGGTGTGCTTGTGATCGTGGTTGGCTTCGTATTGCGCTTCAATCCGCTGTTGGTGGTCACCGCCGCCGCCATCGCCACCGGGCTTGCAGCCCATTTCCCGCTGGAAAAAATTCTCGCCACCATGGGTGATGGTTTCCTTCAGACCCGCGCCCTGCAATTGATCCTGTTATTACCCCTCGCGGTAATTGGCTTGTTGGAACGCCACGGCTTGCGTCTGCATGCGCAGAATTGGATCGCGCGTTTCGAGCGCGCCACCGTCGGACGCTTGCTGATCATCTACCTGTTTGTGCGTGAGTCCACGGCCGCCATGGGGCTGACCAGCCTGGGCGGGCACCCGCAGATGGTGCGGCCGCTGTTGGCGCCAATGGCCGAGGGTGCGGCGGAAAAACGTTACGGCAAACTGCCAGACAAGCTGCGCCACAAGGTATTGGCCATGTGCGCCGCTACCGATAACGTTGGGCTGTTTTTCGGGGAGGACATCTTTGTTGCCTTTGGTGCGATTGCGTTGATGCATACCTTCCTGCTGGGCTCCGGGATTGATGTGGAACCGCTGCACATTGCGGTGTGGGGCATTCCGACGGCGATTTGCGCCTTCATCATCCACGCTATTCGCCTGCATCGGTTTGATCGTAGATTGACGCGCGAGATGACCCCCGTCGCCACTCCGGTGGAGGCCGCACAATGATTATTTCCATTCAATACCTGTACTGGCTGGCCGGTGTGTTGCTGCTGATCACCGCCGGCATGATTGTGATGGACCGTACCCACCCCAAACGCTGGTCCAGTGCGCTGTTCTGGTTGCTGTTCGCGATTCCGTTCCTGGTGGGAGAGCGCTTGCCATCGGTGGCGATCGGCGCGGGCGTGGTAGTGATGGCGTTGATCGCAGGGTTGGGCGGCGTCGGCCGTGGTACCCATGCCGAATTGCACGTCAAGGCTTCGCGCGCCAGTGCCGGTCGATTGGGTCACAAGCTGTTTATCCCGGCACTCGCCATTCCGCTGACGACGGTGATTGGCTCGGTATTGCTCAAGCACACCGAGATCGGCGGCGTTCCGTTACTGGACCCGAAAAACACCACCTTTGTCTCCCTCGGTATTGGCTGCCTGATCGCCCTCGGCCTGGCCTGCTGGCTGACCCGCGATACCCCGGTGCAAGCCTTGCGCGAATCCCGCCGCCTGACCGAAGCCCTTGGCTGGGCCATGGTGTTGCCGCAGATGCTGGCGATGCTTGGACTGCTGTTCAATGAAGCCGGGGTGGGCACGGCCGTTGCCCATGTCACCACCACCTACATCAACCTGGATTACAAGTTGGTGGCGGTGATGGTTTATGTACTTGGCATGGCCTTGTTTACTGTAATCATGGGTAATGGCTTCGCCGCGTTCCCGGTGATGACCGGAGGCGTCGGCGTGCCGGTGCTGGTGGGCATCTACGGCGGCAACCCAGCGGTGATGGCGGCAATCGGCATGTTCTCCGGCTACTGCGGAACGCTGATGACGCCGATGGCAGCCAACTTCAATATTGTGCCGGCCGCGTTGCTGGAACTGCCGGACAAGAACGCTGTGATCAAGGCGCAGTTGCCGACTGCGTTGATGATGCTGGTAGTCAATATTGTGCTGCTTTATCTGTTGATGTGAGGCCAGGATGCGAATTGTATTGCTGACGGGTTTCGAGCCCTTCGATCAAGATTTGGTGAACTCCTCCTGGGAGGCCGTGCGCCAGTTGGATGGCATGCAACTAGGCGACGATGTGCGGATTGTCGCGCGCCGACTGCCCTGTGCTTTTGCCACCGCAGGCGAGTGCTTGGCCCAGATGATTGCCGAGTTGCAGCCGGCGATGGTCATTGCTACCGGCTTGGGCCCAGGACGTAGCGACATTTCCATCGAGCGGGTGGCGATCAACGTCAACGATGCACGCATCCCCGATAACCTCGGGGAGCAACCGATTGATACAGCGGTCGTGGTTGACGGCCCGGCCGCTTACTTCACGACGTTGCCGATCAAGGCCATGGTCAAGGCTGTGCGAGAGGCGGGCATTGCAGCGTCGGTGTCGCAGACGGCGGGGACGTTTGTGTGCAATCAGGTGTTTTACCTATTGCAGCATGCGCTGACAGGCTCTGGTGTGCGCAGTGGGTTTATCCATGTGCCAGGCCTGCCGGAGCAGGCGGTTACTTCAGGGCAACCATCGATGGCGTTGGCGACGTTGGTTGATGGTTTGCGGATAGCGGTAATGGCGGCATGGGGGACCAAGGTGGATGTGGCGCAAACCGGTGGGCAGGTCAGCTGAACCTGCCGGGACTGCGTTAGCCGGTCAACAGCCGCGTCAGGCCGAAGGTGATGGCGCAGGCCAGTCCGGTCATTGCGAACGCAGTGGCTACGTACCATTTGATGAGATTCAGCTCTGTCGTCGCCAGATCTGCTCTGGTGGCGAAGTGCTTTTCAACGGTGGAGGAGTGCTTTTCCATTGCGTCTGCCCTGCTCGAAACGGCGAATAGCGTCTCTCTCATTTCAGTCAGCCCCTTTTCCAGTAAACCCAATCGTTTTTCCATGCCTGAACCTCCGTCATTAACTCCACCGGCTCTGCCTTGAGCCGGTATGTTCAGCGTGCTCGCCCCGCCGAAGCGATAGTGTTTTTTCTCCAAAGCATGACACCTGTCTTAAACAATATGAGTGAGTGCTTGGGAAGTAAGAATAGTGGGAGTCCGGATCAAAAGTGACAGACAAACTTTTGCAAAATAACACCAAGGTTCTGCCCTGCGGTTTTCAGTCCTCTCGCCGTGGAAAGAACAGCTCAAAACACGTCACGCCGCCATCACTGGTGACGCCATGGCGACCGTCATGCAGTTGCATGATGGTCGCCACGATCGACAGCCCCAGCCCATTGGACTGAGCCGAGCGCTCCCTTGATTCATCTACTCGGTAAAACCGTTCGAACAGCCTTGGCAAGTGCTCGGCTGGAATGGTGTCGCCTGTGTTGCTGACGCTCAGATAGATACCCTCGGCACTTGGAATCGCCTGGATCATCAGCTTGGAACCTGGAGCCCCATACTTGATGGCATTTGCACACAGGTTGGCCAGCGCCCTGCGCAGCAGCATCGGTTCAGCCCAGATCACGCCTTCGCCCTCGGCAAAAATGTGCATGTCTACATCACTCGCCGGCCCTTCAAAGTAATCGGCCATGCGTTCCACTTCATCTGCCGCGCTCAGTTCCTGACGTTGGCGCAGGGCGCTGGCCGGATCGGTGCGGGCGAGGAACAGCATGTTGTCGAGCATCCGCGCCAGGCGTTCGAGTTCTTCGACGTTGGAGGCCAACAGCTGCTGGTAGCTCTCGATGCTGCGGCTTTGTTGCAGGGCGACCTGGGTTTCCCCTAGCAGGTTGTTGATGGGCGTGCGCAGTTCGTGGGCCATGTCGGTGGACACCTGGCCCAGTTGCACAAAGCCCTTGGCCAGGCGCTCCAGCATGGTGTTGAAGGAGTCGATCATGGGCAGCAATTCTTTGGGCGCGCCATGGCTGTCGAGTCGTTCGGCGAGGTTGCCAATACCGATGCCTTGGGCGTGTTCGGCCAGGCGCCGCAGCGGCAGCAGTCCACGGTGCACCAGCAGGTAACCCACCACCGCAAGGATGATTGCAGCGATGCTGGCCAGGATATAAACGCTTAAGCGGTAGCTGGCGAGCATGGCGGTGCGTTCGGTCATCAGTCGGCCGGTGGTAACTTGCAGGCTGCCCAGGTCGCCGGAGTCGATGGAGGCTGCCACTGCGGCGAAGGGCACGCCTTTTATGCCGGGCAAGTGGTGCACGTCGGTCAGCGCCAAGGAATAGTCTTTGGGCACGGGAGTGACGGATGGCATGTCGATGTTGCCCGGGTTGACCTCCAGCAACGGCTTCTGCCCAGGCGCAGCAATGCTCAGGACGGACTCGCGGTTGCCCAGCATGTTCTGGAACAGCTCCGGCTTGGTCTTGATCAAGTCCAGGGTATTGCTGTCATTGAGCAGGTTGCGCAATTGGTCGATGCGATAGATCAGCGCGGCGTCGTCACGCATGATCAGCTCGCGCTCCAGCTCGCGGTACAGCGCCACGCCCAGAGTCGCCAGCAGCGCGAAAGCGAGCAAGGCGAAGATCAACGCCAGGCGCAGGGTCAGGGAGTGATGGCGACGACTCATGGCTGAGTATCGAAGCGGTAGCCGATGCCTCGCACGCTGTGTATCAGCTTGAGCTGGAACGGGTCGTCGATTTTCAGGCGCAGGCGCCGTACGGCCACGTCCACCACATTGGTGTCGCTGTCGAAGTTCATGTTCCAGACCCGCGAGGCGATCATCGAGCGGGACAACACTTGATCCTGGTGCGTGGCGAACAGGTGCAGCAAGGCGAACTCTTTATTGGTCAGGGTAATGCGCGTATCGGCGCGGGTGACGCGGCGTTTCAGTACGTCGATTTGCAGGTCGGCGATCTGCAGCTGTTCTTCTTCCCGGCTCGGGCCACGGCGGGTCAGGGTGCGCAGGCGCGCGACCAGCTCGGCGAAGGAGAAGGGTTTGATCAGGTAATCGTCGGCGCCCAGTTCCAGGCCCTTGATGCGGTCGGCGATGTCATCGCGGGCGGTGAGGAACAGCACCGGTGTGTCCGCCTCTTTGCGCAGGCGCCGCAGCACTTCCCAGCCGTCCATTTTTGGCATCATCACATCCAGCACGATCACGTCGAAAGGCGTTTGCAGGGCCTGGTGCAAACCGTCCACGCCATCACGGGCGAGGCTCACGGAGTAGCCCAGTTCCTGCAGGCCGTTGAGCAGGTAGTTGCCGGCCTTGGGTTCGTCTTCGACTACGAGGATGTTCATGGCAAGTGCCCTGGTTCGATGCGTGGCGCAAGTGTAGCCCGATCAATTGTCGTTGGCGCAGCCGATGCCCTGGACCAGGTAGTCCAGCACGTGTTGGCGGCCCTGGTGGTCCAGGTAGTTGAGTTGCGCCGGGACGATCCCGCATTGGCCGTAGGTGTCGGTACTCAACAGCACCTTGGCGACGTCCAGGTGCACATAGAAGCCGGTTTTGTCGTGGATCACGTTGGTGGCAGGAGTTGTATCGGCGGCAAACACAGAGCCGGTGGCGAGCAAAGCGGCAAAGCCGAGGGTAAACAGTTTCATGACGGTATCTCTATTTAAGGTGGACCAGGTCTTGGCGGTGAGTTCACAGTAACCAGGCGACCCGAACAGCCAACCAACAGGTTGATGACAAGTTTGTAATGAAGGCGTTAACGCTGGCGACCGGACTATTCGTGAAATGCGTAGGATATTTCCCAGGTGTGGTGCACTGAGACCGGTCCAGCTATCCGCTCCTATCGTTTACAAGCGCCGGAGTGATCCGTAGATTGCTCGGGCCTTTCATTTATCTCCGCCCGCGAGGAAGCCACGCAGTGTCCATCCGAGGTTCAGCTGTTTTTGCCCAACGTTACCGCGCCTTCCTGTTCGATATGGATGGGACCCTGCTCAACTCTATTGCCGCCGCCGAGCGGGTGTGGGGCATATGGGCTGAACGCCACGGCCTGGATGTGTCGGCTTTTTTGAAGACTATTCATGGCGCCCGGGCGATCGATACCATTACGCGCCAGGCCTTGTCCGGCGTTGATCCCGAGGTGGAGGCGCGGTGGATCACCGAGGCTGAGATCAACGATGTCGAGGGTGTTGTCGCGATTCCCGGCGCCGCCGCGTTCTTGAACCGCTTGCCCAGTGATCAATGGGCGTTGGTTACGTCCGCTCCCAGGGAGTTGGCGCTGCGGCGTTTGCGAGCGGCCGGTATCAGCCCGCCGGCGGTATGGGTGACGGCAGAGGACGTGGCCAATGGCAAGCCTGACCCCGCCTGCTATGTACTCGGCGCACAGCGACTGGGCGTACCGGTGCAGGACTGTCTGGTGTTTGAAGATGCGACGGTCGGCATTCGAGCGGGAGAGGCGGCGGGGGCGGATGTGATCGTCGTGACCGCGACGCACATGGCCCCCATGGAGACTGAGCACGCTACGATCGACGGGTATGAGCAGTTGCAAGTCCAGCGCGACGCTGAAGGCTTGCTGCAGTTGCGCAGGCCAGTGGCCTGATACAAAAAGGCCGAGTCCTTTACCGGTCTCGGCCTTCTTTGCAGGTCGTCGTTACGTCAGGCAATGCCTGCCGCCGACTGCTCCTCACTCCCTGACGGGACAACACCATCTCCTTGAGAATTTCGCTGGCAAGCCGTGCGATTGCTTCGCCGCCGCGATAGTGCGCACGCACGATTCCGGTAATCGCAAAATGGTCGGTTTCCGGGCTGCTGAGAATGGCGGAGAGGGTGCCGTCAGCATGCAGTTCGCAGGTAATCTTGTAGCTGGGCAGGCGTGCTGCCAGTGCCGATTCGATTTGGGATTTGCTGAGGGAGTCCATCTACTTTAACGCCTATCACTGACCGTGCAAGCCCAAGCATAGGTCTTGCTGCGGGGCTGTAAATACCGGCGATCAGATAGCCAGTCACTGCGCATTAGCGTGTAACTTTCTGGTGCGTTCGGTGAGTGGCTCGCTGGCACAGTTTACGCTGGATGGCTGACTGGATCGGCTTGAGGCAGAACACAAACAGGTAAGCGCCCAGTAACAATGCCAGGTCCAGCCACGAAGGAGCATCGCTCGCGTTTGCCCCTACAATTTCGAACCTCACACCATATTCCAGCCCGGCAAAGATCAGCCCGATCAGCAGGGCGATCATCCAGGAGTAGGTGACAAAACGTTGTATGGAGGTGCGCGTCATCGACGTGCTCCTGAGTGCGCTCAGTGGGCGGTGGAGTGCGTTCAGGAGGTTTGGCTGCAAAGCATGCGACAAGTTCCAGGCGTGAGAACAGTTTCATCTTCGGGCGAAGATGAAGAAGCAGGACGCCTTGGGCACGAAAAACGCGAGCAGACCAAAGGAGTTTTCGCCAGCCGTCACAGTGAACGAAAGGGCTGGCTACTGAGGGTGCTTCAAGGAGTCTGGTTTTTGTCCGGAGCGGTCAGGCCGGCCTGGATGCGCTGGTAGATCTCCTCGCGATGCACGGCAACGTCCTTGGGTGCGTTGATGCCGATTCTTACTTGCTGGCCGCTGACGCCCAGGATGGTGATCGTAATGTCATCACCGATGTTTATGCTTTCACCAACTTTGCGGGTGAGTATAAGCATGGACTTCTCCTTGATTACTTTTAAGGACACATGTTCAGACAGGGCAGGTGTCGGATGTGTGTAGCTTACTGCTAAGCGCTTCCCTGTGACTGCCTCTTTTAGGACGCATAGAGGCGACATTAATTCCCATGCCGGCATCATACAGGTCTGCGATACATCATTCGCATTGTTTAAGCCAATGTTTATGACGGCCAGAATAGACAGTGAATGATAAAGTTGCCTCTTTATCCTTAAAGGAGCAGGGCAGTGCGTAAAGTAGCGATGGCAATTGCGGTGTTGGCATTGGCCGGTTGCGGTGAAGGTAAACCTGTCGATGCGCCCAAGGCGAAGCCTGCCGTGACCGAAAGCCAGCCACAAACCGGCGCAATTGCTGCCCAGGAATGGGACGTGTGGGTAGGCCCACCGGACCACAAGCTGCAGGCAATCACCGACCTAACTGCCTGGCTGCTGGAGCATGGTTTCAATTTTTATATCGTGAAGGAAGACGGCAAGAACGAAGTGCTGTTGGGGCCGTTTGCGACCAAGGCCGAGGCGCAAGCCAAGCAGGCCTTGCTTACGGAAAAGATGGCCAGGGCCAAGAAAAACGACACTATCTCAGAGGTTATCGAGCATAAAACTGCCCGGTAACCAGCAGGGGGAGGGGAGCATGCCGATTGCTCCCGCCCGTTTTCAACCGCAGGCTTTCAGGTTCACCGGGCCTACAAACTCATTGCCACGTCCCATCACGCAGGCCACGGTCTGGTTGCGTTGTCGCTCCCAGGTTTGTACCGGGTAGGTCTTGTTCCAGGCTTCATACAGCTGGCGATCCTGTTTCGACAGGCGTAACCCGTACTGTTTACTCATATAAAAATACGTACGGGCAATCATCCCGCGAATCGACGGGCGCGGCATGACCTTCTTGGCCTTGAAGTCGACTTGGGTCAAGCATGATCCGTACTGCCCGCTTTGCACTGGCAGCCAGCCAAAGCTGAAGTTATTACGATCCCCATTGACCTCGCCGATGCTCGGCACGAGGTTGTGCAGGTCTGCTTCGGCGCGCTTGTACACGGCATCATTGCGCGTGCAGTTCTTGCGCCCGCCGTCCTGCCAGCACTGGCGTTGATGCCCGATCTGCCAGGCCGGAACAATGTGTTCCCATTCGATGCGCGCCGCGCGGTTGGCGTTTTTGCGGGGGACATAACCGCAGGCTTTCAAGTCCACGCGGTTACCGGTGTATTTGCAGCCGCAATAGAACTCGGTGGATTGCGGGGCGTAAAGTTTCCAGGCGATTTTTTTGGCTTCGCTGAACGTTCGAGGTGCCTGGGCGTGGGCGGTGACGGTAAAAAGCACACAAAACACAGCAATGAAACGGACACTCATTGAATCAATCTTCCTTCGGCACAACCCAGAATATCTGCACACCGCCGTCATCCCGATAGGCGAGGGTGACGTTGTCGTTCTCCGCAATTTCTTCCAGCAACTGCGCCCAATCATCCTCCGGCTCATCCGGTAAACGGAAGATCAAGGCGGCCTTGTTTTTTTGGGCGTTGGTCGAGTTGATGATTTTTTGCACACGAATACCCAGGCGTGCATAGGCATCAGGCGGGGTGGGGACTGCTGAAGCGGACTTTGTCACGGAGTATTCCTTAGTAAGCTGTACGTGCATACAGTATTTAACTGTAGGCGATTTCGCAACTGCTTAATATTCAAGAAGTCCGTCTGACAGCGTTTTAGGAGGATTGGTGTAGGGCGGGGAGGATTTTATTGCGGGTTCCGAGGAGGTAGAGGCGGGCTGAGCCCGTCCCTACCAGGATGTCAGCTGGAATCAGTATTCCCAGAACATCCGTTGCAGCTCTTTGCTGTCCTGGGTCTTGGTCAGGGCAACCATCGCCAGAATCCGCGCTTTCTGCGGGTTCAGGTCGTGGGCTGCAACCCAGTCGTACTTGTCGTCAGGCTGTTCGGCGTTGCGCAGTACGAAACCACCGGCATTCACGTGGGACGAGCGAATGATCTGCACGCCTTGCTTGCGCAGTTCCTGCAGGGCAGGGACGACTTTTGACGACACCGAGCCATTGCCGGTCCCGGCGTAGATGATGGCTTTGGCGCCAGCTTGGGCCAGGGCCTTGGCGGCGGTGTCGCTCACGTTGCCGTAGCCGTAGGCAATTTCGACATCTGGCAGGCTTTTGATGGTTTTGATATCAAATTCAGAATCCATGGTGTGACGCTTGGCCGGCAGGCGGAACCAGTAGGATTTGCCTTCAACTACCATGCCCAGTGGGCCCCATGGGCTCTTGAACGCTTCGGTCTTGATGTTGATCATCTTGCTGACATCGCGACCCGACTGGATCTCGTCGTTCATGGTCACCAGTACGCCTTTGCCACGCGCGTCTTTGCTACCGGCCACGGCGACAGCGTTGTACAGGTTGAGCATGCCGTCAGCCGACATGGCGGTGCCTGGACGCATGGAGCCTACCACTACGATTGGCTTGTCGGTTTTTTCCACCAGGTTCAGGAAGTAGGCGGTTTCTTCCAAGGTGTCAGTACCGTGAGTGATCACGATGCCGTCCACGTTCTTGTCGTCGGCCAGTTCGGCAACGCGGCGACCCAGTTGCAGCAGGTTTTCGTTGTTGATGCTTTCGGACGCAATTTGCATTACTTGCTCGCCGCGTACATTGGCGATCTGGCTAAGCTCAGGAACACCGGCGATCAATTGTTCGATGCCGACTTTGGCCGCCTGGTAGGTAGCGCTGTTGGCCGCACTGGCGCCAGCGCCGGCAATGGTGCCGCCGGTAGCGAGGATCACCACGTTGGACAGTTTGGTCTTGGTTTCAACTTCCTTTGCCTGGACGGCAACAGGGAACAGCAGCAGGAGGGCTAACGCGCCCGGAACGAAGGTTTTCAGTGCAGATTTCATTATTTTTCTCTCTGGTTTTTGATGAGTGCTGGTGCAGGTTCATCTAGAGCGCCCGGGCGGTTCTGAACGCCACGAGGTGCCGAGGAGGGAGCAGGATTTGTACCAGTCTGATTTTGTCTACTGATATAAATTAAACTATTGATTTAAAACAACTTATATTGATCTATCGGTTTGGAGGGGCGAGCCGTTGTCCGGCTTTCCGAACGGCGGGGTGGTAACGCGTTCGGTTGTCCGAAAACAATGACGAGATATCCGTGGGCCATGTGTGACACGGCCGCAGTGGCCTGTCGTTTTAGAGAACGACCGGGCAGGGCGGATGTTTAAGATCGCAACCGGCCCGGTGCGAGGGCAGGGGCTAGAGGGGGCTGGAGGAAAGGCTGTGTTCTACCGTTGACAAATCCCGACGAGGTTCTCATAGTTTGAATAACGCAAACGTTTGCGAGTTGTTTCACGGGTTGCTCCCTGAGTGTCGTGAAAGCTCGTATCAGCCACCCGGGTGGGAGGGCTGCCGAAGCATTCTTCGGTGCAAGCGTTGCTCACAATAATCATAAGATCGGAGTGACCCCATGAAGCTGCCATTCGCTGGACGTCTTCTTGCTGTAGCTGTGCTTGCTGCCGCATCCGCTGCTTTACCTCTCTCTTCTGCATTCGCTGCTGACGCCGCCGCCAAACCCAAGGTCGGCCTGGTAATGAAATCCCTCGCCAATGAATTTTTCGTCACCATGCAAGACGGTGCGAAGGCTTACCAGAAAGCACACGAAGCCGATTTCGACATGATCACCAACGGCATCAAGAACGAAACCGATACCAGTGCGCAGATTGATATCGTCAATCAGATGATCCTGGCCAAAGTGAACGCCATCGTGATTGCCCCTGCCGACTCCAAGGCGTTGGTCACCGTACTGAAGAAAGCCTCCGATGCCGGTATCAAGGTCGTCAACATCGACAACCGCCTGGACCCGGACGTGCTGAAAAGCAAAAACCTTGAAATTCCCTTCGTAGGCCCGGACAACCGCAAAGGCTCGAAACTGGTCGGTGACTACCTGGCCAAGCAGCTGGCCGCAGGCGACAAGGTCGGCATCATCGAAGGTGTGCCGACGACCACCAACGCCCAGCAGCGCACCGCAGGCTACAAGGATGCGATGGACGCTGCCGGCATGAAGATCGTCTCCACTCAATCCGGCAACTGGGAAATCGACCAGGGCCAGAAAGTAGCCTCTGCGATGTTGAGCGAGTACCCGGACCTCAAGGCACTGTTGGCCGGTAACGACAACATGGCCCTGGGTGCTGTCTCCGCCGTACGTGCAGCAGGCAAGGCCGGCAAAGTGCTGGTGGTAGGCTATGACAACATCGAAGCCATCAAGCCGATGCTGCAAGACGGTCGCGTTTTGGCGACCGCCGACCAAGCCGCAGCCCAGCAAGCCGTGTTCGGCATCCAGAACGCGCTGAAGCTGGTCAAGGGTGAAAAAGTCGATGCCGTTGAAGGCATGATTGAGACGCCTGTCGAACTCGTCCTCAAGAAGTAATCCTGGCTGCACCCAACAGCGTCCGCTCGCCCTGAGCGGACGCCTGGAGATTTTCCTATGTCATCTTCCGCCCCGAACGCTGTCCTCTCGGTCAGCGGTATCGGCAAGACCTATGCCCAACCGGTTCTGTCCGACATCACCCTGACGCTCAATCGCGGGGAAGTGCTGGCGCTTACCGGTGAAAACGGCGCAGGCAAAAGCACCTTGTCGAAGATCATCGGCGGGCTGGTCACGCCGACTACCGGGCACATGCAATTCAATGGTCAGGACTACAAACCGGGCAGCCGCACCCAGGCCGAAGAGCTGGGTGTACGCATGGTCATGCAGGAACTCAACCTGCTGCCGACGCTGACTGTGGCCGAAAACCTGTTCCTGGATAACCTGCCAAGCCGCTGTGGCTGGATCAGCCGCAAGCAACTGCGTAACGCCGCAATCGAAGCCATGGCCCAAGTTGGCTTGGACGCGATCGACCCGGATACCCTGGTCGGCAGCTTGGGCATTGGCCATCAACAAATGGTCGAGATTGCCCGTAACCTGATCGGCGATTGTCATGTACTGATCCTCGACGAACCCACGGCCATGCTGACCGCCCGTGAAGTCGAGATGCTGTTTGAACAAATCACCCGCCTGCAAGCCCGGGGCGTGGCGATCATTTATATTTCACACCGGCTCGAAGAACTGGCCCGTGTTGCCCAGCGCATTGCGGTACTGCGCGACGGCAAACTGGTCTGCGTCGAGCCGATGGCCAATTACAACAGTGAGCAACTGGTGACCTTGATGGTCGGTCGCGAGCTGGGTGAGCATATCGACTTGGGGCCGCGCTCCATCGGCGGCCCAGCCTTGACGGTGAAGGGCCTGACGCGCTCGGACAAAGTCCGCGATGTGTCTTTCGAAGTGCGTGCCGGGGAGATCTACGGCATCTCGGGCCTGATCGGCGCTGGCCGCACCGAACTGTTGCGGCTGATCTTCGGCGCCGACCTGGCCGACAGCGGCACCGTGGCATTGGGGTCGCCGGCCAAGGTGGTGAGTATTCGCTCGCCCGTGGACGCGGTGGGTCACGGCATCGCCTTGATCACCGAAGACCGCAAGGGTGAAGGTCTGCTGCTGACCCAGTCCATCAGCGCGAATATCGCCTTGGGCAACATGCCGGAAATCTCCGGTGGCGGTGTGGTAAACAGCCGTGACGAAATCGCCCTGGCCAGACGTCAGATCGATGCCATGCGTATTCGTAGCTCCAGCCCGTCGCAGTTGGTGTCTGAACTGTCCGGCGGCAACCAGCAAAAGGTGGTGATTGGCCGCTGGCTGGAGCGTGATTGTTCGGTGATGCTGTTCGACGAGCCGACCCGCGGTATCGACGTCGGTGCCAAGTTCGACATTTATGCCTTGCTCGGTGAATTGACTCGCCAGGGCAAAGCGCTGGTAGTGGTGTCGAGTGACCTGCGTGAACTGATGCTGATCTGCGACCGCATCGGCGTGCTGTCCGCCGGGCGCTTGATCGAGACCTTCGAGCGCGACAGTTGGACCCAGGACGAATTGCTTGCCGCCGCCTTTGCCGGCTATCAGAAACGTGATGCGCTGCTGAACGACGCAGCGCTTAGGGATACCCCATGAAAACAACAACTTCCCCCGGTAAAACTGGCGGCAACTTCTACGGCCTGGGTACCTACCTGGGGCTGGCGGGTGCGTTGCTGGCGATGATTGCGCTGTTCTCGATGCTCAGCGATCACTTCCTGTCTTATGACACTTTCAGCACCTTGGCCAACCAGATTCCGGACCTGATGGTGCTGGCGGTAGGCATGACCTTCATCCTGATCATCGGCGGCATCGACCTGTCGGTGGGCTCGGTGCTGGCACTGGCGGCGTCGGCAGTCAGTGTGGCGATTCTCGGCTGGGGCTGGAGCGTCCTGCCAGCCGCTGTGCTCGGCATGGGCTGCGCCGCGTTGGCCGGCACCATTACCGGTTCGATCACCGTGGCGTGGCGCATTCCGTCGTTTATCGTGTCCCTCGGTGTGCTGGAAATGGCGCGTGGTGTCGCGTACCAGATGACCGGCTCGCGCACGGCCTATATCGGTGACTCGTTTGCCTGGTTGTCCAACCCGATTGCCTTTGGGATTTCACCCTCGTTCATCATTGCCTTGTTGGTGATCATTGCCGCTCAACTGGTATTGACCCGTACCGTATTCGGTCGTTACCTGATCGGCATCGGCACCAACGAAGAAGCCGTGCGACTGGCGGGGATCAACCCCAAACCCTACAAGATCCTGGTGTTCAGCCTGATGGGCCTGCTGGCCGGTGTGGCCGCGCTGTTCCAGATTTCGCGCCTGGAAGCGGCCGACCCGAACGCCGGTTCCGGCCTGGAGCTGCAAGTGATTGCGGCGGTGGTGATCGGCGGTACCAGCCTGATGGGTGGGCGTGGTTCGGTCATCAGTACTTTCTTCGGTGTGTTGATTATTTCGGTACTGGCGGCGGGCCTGGCGCAGATCGGTGCCACGGAGCCCACTAAACGCATCATTACCGGTGCTGTGATCGTGATTGCCGTGGTCCTCGATACCTATCGCAGCCGACGCGCCAGTCGGCGGGGCTGAACCATGGCAACGATCAAGGATGTGGCAGCGCTTGCGGGCATTTCCTACACCACCGTGTCCCATGTGGTGAACAAGACGCGCCCGGTGAGCGAACCTGTGCGGATCAAGGTCGAGGCGGCGATCAAGCAGCTGGACTATGTGCCGAGCGCGGTTGCGCGCTCGCTCAAGGCCAAGACCACCGCCACTATCGGCCTGCTGGTCCCCAACAGCCTCAACCCGTATTTTGCCGAGCTGGCCCGGGGCATCGAGGATTACTGCGAGCGCAATGGTTACTGTGTGATCCTCTGTAACTCTGACGACAACGCTGAAAAGCAACGCAGTTATCTGCGGGTGTTGCTGGAGAAGCGCATCGACGGCTTGATCGTGACCTCCGTGGGCGGCGACGACAGCGGCCTTGCGGCAGGCTTGAGCGCAGTACGCACGCCCATGGTCATCGTCGACCGCGCACTGGACGGCATTGATGTCGACCTGGTCCGCATCGATCACGAGGAGGGCGCCTATCTGGCGACCCGGCACTTGCTTGAGCTCGGTCACCGGGACATCGCCTGCATTGGCGGCCCCGGCCACACCCGCGTCGCGCAGATGCGTCTGGCGGGGTACCACCGTGCATTGCGTGAGGCAGGTGTGGAAGTGGCGGCCAATCGCACCCAGGAAAGCGACTTCACCAGCACCGGCGGTTATGCCGCGGCAGTGCGGTTGCTCTCGGAAAATCCACCCAGCGCGATTTTCGCCAGCAACGACATGATTGGTTTCGGCGTGTTGCGCGCGGCAGCGGAGCGTAATATTCGCGTGCCCGGCGAGCTGTCGGTGATCGGTTTCGATGATATTCAAATGGGCCGCTATGTGTACCCGGCACTGACCACGGTCGGACAATCGATCGTGCAACTGGGTGAGACGGCGGCCGAGCTTTTACTGCGACGAATTGCAACACCCCAACTGCCGATCGATCAACGCATCGTGACGCCGAGTATTGTTTTGCGTGAGTCGACGGCGCCGTTCGCCGGTGTGTTCGCCCAATACCGCTGAACCGAATTGATGAGTACTGATGTATGCCAGCAAAAGTAGTGGTAGTAGGCAGCTTGAACATGGACCTGGTTACCCGCGCCAGTCGCTTGCCTCGTGCCGGTGAAACCCTGATCGGCCAATCGTTCTCTACGGTGCCGGGTGGCAAGGGCGCCAACCAGGCCGTGGCGTCTGCGCGACTGGGGGCTGAGGTTGCGATGATCGGCTGCGTGGGTACAGATGCCTACGGTGCCCAATTGCGCGATGCATTGCAGGTGGAAGGCATCGACTGCCAGGCCGTCAGCACGGTGGAGGGTTCCAGCGGCGTGGCGTTGATCGTGGTGGATGACAGCAGTCAGAACGCGATCGTGATTGTTGCCGGCAGCAATGGTGAGCTGACGCCCGCTTCGCTGCAGGTGTTCGATTCAGTGCTGCAGGCCGCCGATGTGATCGTCTGCCAGCTTGAAGTGCCAATGGATACGGTGGGGTATACGCTCAAACGCGGTCGTGAGCTGGGCAAGACGGTGATCCTCAATCCGGCGCCGGCCAGCGGCCCGTTGCCTGCCGAATGGTATGCCTCGATCGACTACCTGATTCCCAACGAGAGCGAAGCCACTGCACTGAGCGGTGTGACGGTCGATTCCCTCGACAGTGCCAAGTTGGCAGCGACGCAACTGATCAAGGCTGGCGCCGGCAAAGTCATCATCACCCTTGGCGCCCAGGGCGCACTGTTTGCA
Source organism: Pseudomonas fildesensis (assembly GCF_001050345.1). Taxonomy (GTDB): domain Bacteria; phylum Pseudomonadota; class Gammaproteobacteria; order Pseudomonadales; family Pseudomonadaceae; genus Aquipseudomonas; species Aquipseudomonas fildesensis. Next base: position 43,747 of record NZ_LFMW01000001.1, read on the forward strand.
GATGGTCAAGGTTTTGAGCATCTGGTTGCACCCAAGGTCAAGGCGGTGGATACCACTGCTGCCGGCGACACCTTTGTCGGCGGTTTTGCTGCGGCACTGGCCAACGGCAAGGTCGAAGCCGAGGCCATTCGTTTTGGTCAGGCGGCCGCGGCGCTGTCGGTGACCCGTGACGGCGCGCAACCCTCCATTCCTACGCTGCACGACGTTCAAGGTTTTGTGCCCTCATGAAAAAGACACCATTGCTCAATATTGCACTGTCGCGCGTGATCGCCTCACTCGGTCACGGCGATATCCTGGTCATCGGCGACGCCGGACTGCCGGTGCCTCCGGGTGTCGAGTTGATCGACCTGGCGCTCACGCAGGGCATTCCCGATTTCATCAGCACGCTGCGCATTGTGCTCAGTGAAATGCAGGTAGAAAACCATGTACTGGCGGAAGAAATCCTGCTCAAGCAGCCACCAGCTCTGACCGATCTCAACACCTTGACCGAACAGGCCGCTCTCGGCGAGCGGCGCCTGGTCAGCCATGAAGAATTCAAACAGCTGAGCCGCAAGGCGCGCGCCGTTGTCCGCACCGGCGAGTGCCAGCCTTACTGCAATATTGCGCTGGTGTCCGGCGTCACGTTCTAGCGTTTACCTACGACAAGGAGTGTTTCATGCAACGTAGTCTTCCAACCCTGAAAAATCTGTTCCGGAGTGTTCTGCTTTTGTCTGCGCTCACTACTGCAAGCGCCCAAGCGGCTGAAAAAATCGACCTGATCATAGACACCGACCCCGGTGCCGACGATGTGGTGGCCTTGCTGTTCGCCATGGCGTCCCCGGATGAATTAAGCATTCGCGCGCTGACCACCGTCGCCGGCAATGTGCGCCTGGACAAAACGTCCCGCAATGCGCGCCTGGCCCGTGAATGGGCAGGGCGTGAGGACATTCCGGTTTACGCTGGAGCACCGGCACCACTGCTGCGCACGCCGATCTATGCCGAGAATATCCACGGTAAGGAGGGTATTTCCGGGGTCACCGTGCATGAGCCGAAAAAAGGCTTGGCCGAAGGAAATGCCGTTGAATACCTGATCAAGACCTTGACCGCCGCCAAGCCCCACAGCATCACCATCGCCATGCTCGGCCCACAGACCAACCTGGCATTGGCACTGACTCAAGAGCCTAAAATCACTCAGGGCATCAAGGAAGTAGTGGTGATGGGCGGCGCACACTTCAATGGCGGCAACATCACGCCAGTGGCTGAGTTCAACCTGTTCGCAGACCCGGTTGCGGCCGAGATTGTGCTCAAGAGTGGCGTGAAGCTGACCTACCTGCCGCTGGACGTCACCCATAAGGTGCTGACCAGTGAAGCGCGCCTGAAAAAGATCGCTGACATCAAGAATAACGCGAGCAAAGTCGTCGGCGATATTCTCAACGAATACGTCAAAGGCGATATGGAGCACTACGGCATCCCGGGCGGCCCGGTACACGATGCGACCGTAGTTGCTTACCTGCTGAAGCCTTCGCTGTTCAGCGGTCGTGAGGTGAACGTGGTGGTGGACAGCCGTGAAGGTCCGACCTTCGGCCAGACCATAGTCGATTGGTACGACGGCCTGAAACAACCGAAGAACGCGTTCTGGGTTGAAAGTGGCGACGCCCAGGGCTTCTTCGATCTGCTGACCGAGCGCCTGGCGCGTCTGAAGTAATGCGTTTTCCGGTCGGCGCTCGCCGGCCGGGTCTTACTCGCGTTCGGGGTCGTGTGCCCCCATGTGATCGGCCGGGTATTTCTCGAATATCTGGCCGATGAACGCTTGCGCGGCCTGAGTGCCCAATTCCTTGACCAGCAGGTCGATACCAATGATCGCCAACTCTTCCGGGCTTCCGGGGCTGTAGGAACTCTGTCCTTGGGGCCACTTGGCTTTGATGTCGGCTTGGAGGGTCACGGTGCTCATGGTGGGGGCTCACGGGGCTAAAATACGGGGCAGTGCGCTAAAACGCGGTTTTTGCCGGGGCAGTTAACCATTTTGCGCTGCGTTTGGCACTTCTACTTAGGCATGAGGCATTTAGGCTTGAGGGGAGGGCTGTGCGACACTGTCGCTCTGTCTAATTGCCGGGGAACACCGCGTGCAGATCGATTTGAACAACCCCGAGAACCTGACACTGGAAAAGGTTCGTAACCTACTAGCCAGTGCAAGCGACGACGAACACACGCAGTTGCGGGTAACAAAGGCAGGTATCGCGTACATCTCTTCCGGTAAGGCCGTAGGTGGTGTGGATATCGATGGCCTGCTGTTTCGCCTGGAGACCTGGGCCAAGGGCTCTGGTTATGTTGGCAACGTAGCGGCCAGCGATGAAGTCTGGGTAATGCAGATTTTCAACGCGCTCAAGCAGAACTGGCCAAAGCCGCCTTTTGACTACATCGACATCTACTGAAGTGCGTTCATATCTGGTGACGATTGACCGGGCGAATGCCTGCTTGGAGTCAGGCAGACTTGCCCGCAGGCGATTTACGTCTTGAAACCAATCCGCCTGACCGCTGTCGCACCATCTCTGTCCTTTTTTTATCATAGGAGGCTTCATGCCTTGGAAGCTCGCATCATTCGGTACTTTGTTGGCAGCACTCGCGTTGGCGGGTTGCAGTACCCCCGGTGCCTCTGAGCCAGCCAAAGACGCCGTCGCGACCGATGCCGGTCATAGTCGCTGTGAGTCGAAGGCCGCCGAGTTCACGATCGGCCAGAAAGCCTCGCCCCAGTTGCTGGATCAAGCCCGTACCCGTGCCGGTGCGCAGAACGCACGGATTCTCAAGCCCAACGACATGATCACGCTGGAATACCGCTCTGACCGCCTGAACCTGAACACCGACGACAACCTGGTGATCACGCGCGTCAATTGCGGCTGATAGCCGACCTGCTTTTGTATCGCCCATAAAAAACCCCGTCACATGGACGGGGTTTTTTAGATCGGCGCAGAAATTACTCTGGGCGAACCTGTGCAGCTTGCATACCCTTTTGGCCTTTCTCAGCCACGAAGGAAACGGTTTGGCCTTCTTTCAGGCTTTTGAAACCGTCGCTTTCGATAGCTTTGAAGTGTACGAACAGGTCGTCACCGCCACCTTGAGGAGTGATGAAGCCGAAGCCTTTTTCATCGTTGAACCATTTAACGGTGCCGGATTGGCGATTAGACATGGTGTATCTCCAAGAAACATATATTTTCAGTAGTGCTGTGCTGCTCAGGCCAACTGGGCACACCGGGCTATCATAGTCGAAATGTTCGGCTTGGGAGCCCCCCCAAGGCATTGTTTGCTAATCAATGGCGTTGCGTTTAGTGCTTCGGCCGGCTGAAAGCCGCGATCTACGGGGCTTTCGCGTGAAATATAAGCTGGTAAAAAAAGCCGTAAAAGCTGCGTAATTTGTGAGAAATGGCAGTTTTAAGGCTGTTTTTCCAGCAAAACGGCCGTCTGATCAGAGGCGAATCTTACTTTTTCTTCACCACTTTGCAGGACGAAATAGCCGCGACCGCTTTGTTTTTAAGCTCCGGGCTAGCGTTCTGGTTGGTCATGAGTTCCTTGATTTCCGCAGTGCTCAATTCGGCATTGATCTTGTCGGCGCCGCATTCGCAATGATCTTTGGCGGTTTTGGCGTCCACGTTTTGGCTGGCGGCCGAGCTGCAGTCTTTGACGAAGCTGTCCCGTGCGCCGGCAGGCCAGTTCGACGGGGCTGCTGCCTGCGCGCCGAGGGAAAGGAGGGTCAGGGAAGCGGCGAGAGCGAGGGTCGAGGTAAAACGCATCATGGGATGCTCCTTTGGGTCGGGGACGAACGGCGATTCTCAGTGCGTTTGAGGCGCGTCGTACAGCTCAAGTTCACTTTTGCAGCTATATAAGCTGGAATTTGTATCAACAGAAGGTGGCGCCGGCGCGATGACCGTTCATCTGTGCTAGCATCTCCCGCTTGGCTAAATCCAGGTGCGCCCATTGCCGCCTTGCCATGTTTCTTTTTTGTTCACTCCAGTCACTCTGGTTCGATTATCGGTTGGCCGCAAGGCTCCTGCCGCTGTAAGGCAGGCGTTCATCACTGAACGGCCTGGTATTGGATCTTGTACTGGCTCATCCCAACCCACGTGACCTTTGGTAGGGGTCACCACTAGGAGAGGAGGCGCCATGCCAACTATTACTCTTCCCGACGGCAGTCAACGTTCATTCGATCATTCGGTTTCCGTAGCCGAGGTCGCCGCATCCATTGGTGCAGGCTTGGCCAAGGCCACTGTGGCCGGCAAGGTCGACGGCAAACTGGTCGACGCCAGTGACCTGATCACCTCCGACGCCAGCCTGCAAATCATCACGCCCAAGGATCAAGAGGGGCTGGAGATCATTCGCCACTCTTGCGCGCACCTGATTGGCCATGCGGTCAAGCAGCTGTACCCTACTGCAAAGATGGTGATCGGCCCGGTCATCGACGAAGGCTTCTATTACGACATCGCCTACGAGCGTCCTTTCACTCCGGATGACCTGGCAGCCATCGAACAGCGTATGCATGCGCTGATCGAAAAAGACTACGACGTGATCAAGAAAGTCACGCCGCGCGCCGAAGTGATCGATGTGTTCACGGCCCGTGGTGAAGACTACAAGCTGCGCCTGGTGGAAGACATGCCGGACGAGCAGGCCATGGGTCTTTACTACCACGAAGAATACGTCGACATGTGCCGTGGCCCGCACGTGCCGAACACGCGCTTCCTCAAGTCGTTCAAGCTGACCAAGCTGTCCGGTGCCTACTGGCGCGGCGACGCGAAGAACGAGCAACTGCAGCGAATCTACGGCACAGCTTGGGCTGACAAGAAGCAGCTGGCGGCCTACATCCAGCGCATCGAAGAAGCTGAGAAACGCGACCACCGCAAGATCGGCAAGCGCCTGAACCTGTTCCACCTTCAGGAAGAAGCGCCGGGCATGGTGTTCTGGCACCCGAACGGCTGGACCCTGTATCAGGTGCTCGAGCAGTACATGCGCAAGGTTCAGCGCGACAACGGTTACCTGGAGATCAAGACTCCGCAAGTCGTTGACCGCAGCCTGTGGGAGAAATCCGGGCACTGGGCCAACTACGCCGACAACATGTTCACCACCCAGTCGGAAAACCGCGACTACGCCATCAAACCCATGAACTGCCCATGCCACGTGCAGGTGTTCAACCAGGGCTTGAAGAGCTACCGCGAGTTGCCGATGCGCCTGGCCGAGTTCGGTGCGTGCCACCGTAACGAGCCATCGGGTGCGCTGCACGGCATCATGCGTGTGCGTGGCTTCACTCAGGATGACGCCCACATCTTCTGCACCGAAGAGCAGATGCAGGCCGAATCCGCTGCGTTCATCAAGCTGACCATGGACGTTTATCGCGATTTCGGCTTCACCGAAGTCGAAATGAAGCTGTCCACTCGTCCGGAAAAACGCGTTGGCTCCGACGAATTGTGGGATCGCGCCGAAGCTGCACTGGCCGCCGCCCTAGACAGCGCGGGGCTTGCGTACGATCTGCAGCCGGGTGAAGGCGCTTTCTACGGTCCTAAAATCGAATTCTCGCTGAAAGATTGCCTTGGCCGTGTCTGGCAATGTGGTACCTTGCAGCTCGATTTTAACCTGCCGATCCGTTTGGGAGCCGAATACGTCTCCGAAGACAACAGCCGTAAACACCCGGTTATGTTGCACCGGGCGATCCTCGGCTCGTTCGAACGGTTCGTTGGAATCCTGATCGAGCACTACGAGGGCGCGTTCCCTGCGTGGCTGGCTCCGACTCAGGCAGTGATCATGAATATCACTGATAAACAGGCAGATTTTGCCGCTGAAGTTGAAAAAACTCTCAACGAAAGCGGATTTCGTGCCAAGTCCGACTTGAGAAATGAAAAGATCGGCTTTAAAATCCGCGAGCATACTTTGCTCAAGGTTCCCTATCTTTTGGTTATCGGAGATCGGGAAGTCGAGATGCAGACTGTCGCTGTGCGTACTCGTGAAGGTGCTGACCTGGGCTCGATGCCCGTCGCCCAGTTCGCTGAGTTCCTCGCTCAAGCGGTTTCCCGGCGTGGTCGCCCAGATTCGGAGTAATTATTATTAAGCGTGAAATGAGACAAGATAAACGAGCTGCACCGAAAGCCCCGATCAACGAGAATATCTCGGCACGCGAGGTTCGGTTAATTGGGGCTGAGGGTGAGCAGCTTGGGATTGTGTCAATTGAAGACGCGCTTCTTAAGGCTGAAGAAGCCAAGCTCGATTTGGTGGAGATTTCCGCCGATGCTGTACCGCCTGTCTGCAAGCTGATGGACTACGGCAAATCGATCTTCGAGAAGAAGAAGCAGGTTGCCGCAGCCAAGAAAAACCAGAAGCAGATCCAGGTTAAAGAAATCAAGTTTCGTCCAGGGACGGAGGAAGGGGATTACCAGGTAAAACTGCGCAACCTGGTACGTTTCCTGAGTGATGGGGACAGGGCCAAGGTATCTTTGCGATTCCGCGGCCGTGAGATGGCCCACCAGGAGCTGGGGATGGAACTCCTCAAGCGGGTTGAAGCTGACCTGCTCGAGTACGGTTCGGTCGAACAGCATCCTAAGATGGAAGGACGCCAGCTGATCATGGTCATCGCCCCGAAAAAGAAGAAGTAATCAACAGGGCACGGCAGGCCTTCTGATTATGTTTATCAACTGAATGCGGAGTATCCGAACATGCCAAAGATGAAGACTAAAAGTGGTGCTGCTAAGCGGTTTCTGAAAACTGCTAACGGTATCAAGCACAAGCACGCTTTCAAGAGCCACATCCTGACCAAAATGTCGACCAAGCGTAAGCGTCAACTGCGCGGTAGCAGCTTGCTGCATCCGTCTGACGTGGCAAAAGTCGAGCGCATGCTGCGCCTTCGTTAATTTTGGATCAAGAATAGAGGAAGTAACTCATGGCTCGTGTTAAGCGTGGCGTCATGGCCCGTAAGCGTCACAAAAAAATTCTGAAACTTGCTAAAGGCTACTACGGCGCGCGTTCACGCGTATTCCGTGTTGCCAAGCAAGCGGTAATCAAGGCAGGCCAATACGCCTACCGTGACCGTCGTCAGAAAAAACGTCAGTTCCGCGCTCTGTGGATCGCTCGTATCAATGCTGGTGCACGTGTTAACGGTCTGTCCTACAGCCGTTTCATCGCTGGCCTGAAAAAAGCGTCCATCGAAATCGACCGTAAGGTTCTGGCTGAACTGGCCGTGAACGAAAAAGCGGTGTTTGCTGCGATTGTCGAGAAAGCTAAAGCCACCTTGGCTTAAGTACCCCCGACAGTCACCCTGAGCTGCTCCTGTAGCCCAAGGTGGTAAACGTCATAAATAGGGGAAGAGCCTTCAAGCTCTTCCCCTATTTTGTATCTGGAGTCTGTACATGGAAAACCTGGACGCGCTCGTCGCTCAAGCTCTCGAGGCTGTGCAAAGCGCTGAAGATATCAATGCCCTGGAGCAAATCCGGGTTCACTACCTTGGCAAAAAAGGTGAATTGACTCAGGTGATGAAGACCCTGGGGAATTTGCCGGCTGAAGAGCGTCCGCAAGTCGGTGCGCTGATCAACGTCGCCAAGGAGCGTGTCACAGAGGTGCTCAATGCGCGTAAGGCGTCGCTCGAGGAGGCCGATCTTGCGGCCAAGCTCGCCGCCGAGTCCATTGACGTAACCTTGCCTGGCCGTGGCCAGGCCTCGGGCGGTCTGCATCCGATCACCCGGACTCTGGAACGAATCGAGCAGTTCTTCACCCACATTGGCTACGGCATTGCCGAAGGCCCTGAGGTTGAAGACGACTATCACAACTTCGAGGCGCTCAACATCCCAGGCCATCACCCGGCCCGGTCGATGCACGACACCTTCTATTTCAACGCGAACATGCTGTTGCGCACCCATACCTCGCCGGTACAGGTCCGCACCATGGAAGCGAACAAGCCGCCGATCCGCATCGTCTGCCCGGGCCGTGTGTACCGTAGCGACTCGGATATTACCCACTCGCCGATGTTCCACCAGGTCGAAGGCCTGCTGGTTGATCGCGATATCAACTTCGCCGACCTCAAAGGCACCATCGAAGAGTTCCTGCGGGTGTTCTTCGAGAAAGAACTGGCGGTGCGTTTCCGTCCATCGTTCTTCCCGTTCACCGAGCCGTCCGCTGAAGTCGACATGGAATGCGTGATGTGCAGCGGTAAAGGCTGCCGCGTCTGCAAGCAGACCGGCTGGCTGGAAGTGATGGGCTGCGGCATGGTTCACCCCAACGTGCTGCGCATGTCCGGGATTGACCCGGAAGAGTTCTCGGGCTTTGCCTTCGGCATGGGCGTTGAGCGTCTGGCCATGCTGCGTTACGGCGTGAACGACTTGCGTCTGTTCTTCGACAACGACTTGCGGTTCCTCGCGCAATTTCGCTAGTCGTAACGAATCTTTAGGAGAGCAGGATGAAATTCAGTGAACAATGGCTGCGCGGCTGGGTGAGCCCGCAGGTAGGTCGCGACGAGCTGGTTGCTCGTCTGTCGATGGCCGGTCTTGAGGTCGATAGCGTTACGCCGGCCGCCGGTATTTTCAGCGGTGTAGTGGTGGGCGAGGTGCTGAGCACCGAGCAGCACCCTGATGCCGACAAGTTGCGTGTGTGCCAGGTCAGCAATGGCGCGGAAACTTTCCAGGTCGTGTGCGGAGCGCCAAACGTGCGCCCGGGCCTGAAAATTCCGTTCGCCATGATCGGCGCCGAACTGCCGGGCGACTTCAAGATCAAGAAGGCCAAGCTGCGGGGCGTCGAGTCCAACGGCATGCTCTGCTCCCAAGCTGAACTGCAGGTGGGCGAGGGCAACGATGGCCTGATGGAACTGCCGGCCGACGCGCCAGTAGGTCAGGACATTCGTGTCTACCTGGAACTGGAAGACGCCAGCATCGAGGTCGACCTGACCCCGAACCGCGGCGATTGCCTGTCCCTGGCGGGCCTGGCGCGTGAAGTGGGCGCGCTGTACAACGCTCCCGTCACCCGTCCAGTGGTTGCCGCCGTACCTGCAGTGCATGACGAAGTGCGTCCTATCGACGTGCTGGCGCCAACCGCCTGCCCACGTTACCTGGGTCGGGTGATCCGTAACGTCGACCTGTCCAAGCCAACCCCGCTTTGGATGGTTGAGCGCCTTCGCCGTGGCGACGTGCGCAGCATCGATGCTGCTGTCGACATCACTAACTATGTGATGTTGGAACTGGGCCAACCGTTGCACGCTTTTGATCTCGCCGAGATCAATGGTGGCATTCGTGTGCGCTTTGCCGAAGAAGGCGAGAAGCTGGTGCTGCTCGACGGCCAGGAAGTGGCCCTGCGCGCCGATACCCTGGTGATCGCTGACCATTCCCGCGCCCTGGCCATTGCCGGCGTGATGGGTGGCGAGCACAGCGGTGTGTCCGCAACCACGCGCGACATTTTCCTCGAGAGCGCATTCTTCGACCAAATCGCCATCGCCGGTAAGGCTCGGTCCTACGGCCTGCACACCGACGCATCGCACCGCTACGAGCGTGGCGTGGACTGGAAGCTCGCCCGTGAAGCCATGGAGCGCGCCACTGGCCTGCTGCTGGAAATCACCGGCGGCGAAGCCGGCCCGATCACTGAAACTGTCAGCGAGCAGCACCTGCCGGCCGTTGCGCCGATCACCCTACGTGCCAAAAGCGTTGAGCAAATGCTTGGCCTGGTGATCGAGCCTGCCGAGATCGAGCAATTGTTGTCCGCCCTCGGCCTAGGTATTTCTGCAGGTGGGGAAGGGCAGTGGCGGGTTGAAGTGCCAAGCCATCGCTTCGATATCAGCCTGGAAGTCGACCTGATCGAAGAACTGGCCCGCCTGTATGGCTACAACCGCCTGCCGGTTCGTTACCCGCAAGCGCGCCTGGCGCCGCAACCGAAGGCTGAGGCGCGTGCGCACCTGCCTGAATTGCGCCGTCTGCTGGTTGCCCGTGGTTATCAGGAAGCCGTGACCTACAGCTTCATCGATCCGAAACAGTTCGAACTGTTCAACCCAGGCGTCGAGCCGCTGTTGCTGGCCAACCCTATCTCCAGCGACATGGCCGCCATGCGTTCGTCCCTGTGGCCAGGCCTGGTGAAAGCTCTTTCCCATAACCTCAACCGTCAGCAAGACCGCGTGCGCATGTTCGAAAGCGGCTTGCGTTTTGTTGGTCAGCTGGATGGCTTGAAGCAAGAGCCGATGCTGGCCGGTGTGGTTTGCGGCAGCCGTCTGCCCGAAGGTTGGGCACAAGGTCGCGACGCCGTGGACTTCTTCGACGTCAAGGCAGACGTGGAAGCTGTACTGGGCTTCGCGGGTGCACTGGATGCATTCACATTTGTACCGGGCAGCCATCCGGCGTTGCACCCGGGCCAGACTGCGCGTATCGAACGCGAAGGTCGCCTGGTGGGCTTTGTCGGTGCGATTCACCCTGAGCTCTCGAAAACCCTCGGCCTCGACCGTCCGGTCTTCGTTTTTGAGCTGGTACTGGCTGAAGTTGCTTCCGGCAAGATGCCTAAATTCAGCGAGTTGTCGCGCTTCCCTGAAGTGCGTCGTGACCTTGCCCTGATTGCCGATCGTGAAGTCGCCGCCACTGCTGTTCTGGATGTAATCCGTGAAAATGCAGGGGAATGGCTGACAGACCTCAGGCTATTTGACGTCTATCAGGGTAAAGGCATTGATCCGCATAGAAAAAGCCTTGCAGTTGGCTTGACCTGGCAGCATCCATCGCGCACTCTTAATGACGATGAGGTGAATACCACGACACAAAATATCCTCACCTCGCTCGAACAAAGGTTGAACGCCACGTTAAGGAAGTGACGTATGGGGGCTTTGACGAAAGCTGAGATGGCGGAACGTCTGTACGAAGAGCTGGGTCTGAACAAACGCGAAGCCAAGGAATTGGTCGAGCTGTTTTTTGAAGAAATCAGACACGCTCTGGAAGACAACGAACAGGTCAAATTGTCCGGTTTCGGCAATTTTGACCTGCGGGACAAACGCCAGCGGCCTGGCCGCAATCCAAAAACGGGAGAAGAAATCCCGATCACGGCTCGCCGTGTGGTCACCTTTCGTCCAGGGCAGAAGTTGAAGGCCCGAGTTGAGGCTTATGCTGGAACCAAGTCATAACGACGAGCTACCCGTCATCCCAGGCAAACGCTACTTCACCATTGGTGAAGTCAGCGAGCTCTGTGCGGTCAAACCGCACGTGCTGCGCTATTGGGAGCAGGAGTTTCCTCAACTCAACCCCGTCAAACGCACCGGGAACCGTCGGTATTATCAGCGCCAGGATGTGCTGATGATCCGGCAGATCCGCGCGCTGCTCTACGACCAGGGGTTCACCATCAGCGGTGCGCGCCAGCGTATGTCCGGCGATGAAGCCAAAGACGACACCACCCAATACAAGCAAATGATCCGCCAGATGATCTCCGAACTCGAAGATGTGCTGGTGGTTTTGAAGAAATAATTCCGGCTTTTAAAATACTTCCACATTTCAAAAGCTTGCGGTATATTCCTGATCGCTTCGTTGCGAAGCAAACCCAGTAACACGCCTAGTCGGGGCGTAGCGCAGTCCGGTAGCGCACTAGCATGGGGTGCTAGGGGTCGAGTGTTCGAATCACTCCGTCCCGACCATATTTACTGAATAAAATCAGTCGCTTAAGCCGATCAGACAGATCGGCTTTTTTGTGCCTGCGCAAAACCCGCGCAAAACTACCCTGTGATTTCACTGATATTCAGGTCCGGAATTGCCTCGGACCAGATGATTTTCTCGTGGTCCCGCTGGTAGTTCTTGGTCATGCCCTCACTCGCATGGCCTGCAATCTTCTGCCCATCCTTTCCGGCTTTCTTGTACAGATGCAGTGACAGCGCTCGCACCTCGTGGAAGCCCGGCATCTCTTCTTCCTTCCATCCTGCGTAGCAATTGGCCGCCTCCCTGAGGCCGTAGACAACAGCAGCAGCCAAGAGGAGGGGGTTTCTCACAGGTGATCCCTTATTTTTATGGTCGTGGTCGGTCATCCTATGACTGTCGTTTGGCCACCTCAATCTTTGTTTTTCTCAGGCTGGAAAAATACGTCGTGGCTCAGGTGCAGTCTCTGCGTGACCTTGGCCCGGTTAGACGCTATCCACGCACCCCGCCGCTAACCTGCTACCTTGAAACATTTCTAAACATACTTGCACAAGTATTGTTATACGACGTCGTATCTATTATGTTCGACTGCGCTCGTTCTCACAAAAAAAATAAATGGAGATACCCTCTATGACGAGCATTCGTTCCGTCGAAGGCCAGGCTGCGGCGCCCGAACAAAATCGATTTTCCCGAATACTCAAACTGCTGGGCCCCGGAATCATCGCCGTACTGTCGTGGCTGGGCGCAGGTGACCTGATCACGTCGTCCGTGGCCGGTGCCAATTACGGTTACGCAATGATGTGGGTGCTGGCGGTCTCTCTGCTCTTGAGATACCTGATCGTAAACATCATCGCTCGCTTCCAGTTGTGCAATAACCAGGGCATGACCATCCTGCAGGGCTATGCCCAACTGAATCCCTTTTTCGCCTGGTTCATGCTCGTCTACGCCCTGCTGATGGGGCACTTGATGAACGCCTACATGATCAAGGGGGCGGGTGAGTCGCTGGCGATGCTGTTGAAAATCGACCAACCACTGCTGTGTTCACTGGCGGTGGTACTCGCGGTGTGGATGCTGGTGGGGCGTAATATTTATTCGATGATCGAAGGCGTGATGAAGGTGTTGCTGGCGATCATGACCTTGGCGTTCATTGCCCTGGCCGTGATGTCCGGCCCCGATGTCGTCGGCATCGTCAAAGGCACCATCGGCTTCAGTATTCCGCCGGATGAAGGCGTGCATGGCGCGCTGCTGGTGGCGGTCTCGGTGATCGGCGCGGTGGCAGGTTCGATTGCCAACTTCGTCCATCCTTACGTCATGCGTCAAAAGGGCTGGGTAGGGCCGCAACACAAGCGCGTTCAACGAAACGATTTGCTGTTCGCCGTGTTCGTCGGGATCGTCATCAACCTGGCTATCTGGATCGTCGGCGCGGAAATCCTGCGGCCCAACGGCATCGAGGTGAAGACCTTGGGAGATCTGGGCAAGGCGCTGGAAATTTTCTTCGGCCCGATTGGTTGGTATGTGTTCTTCATCGGCGTGTTCGCGACATTGTTTGCCAGTATTTCAGGCAAGACCACCGCGTTCCCGATGCTGATTACCGATGCCTTCCAACACGTTCGTCCTGAACGTCGCGAAAAGTACGGCAAAGAGTTTCATCATGATCCGATGCACAAATGGTTCATGCTGTTCATCCTCGTGACACCATTAGTTTGGTCGCTGCCAGGCATGCCGGATTTCGTGACTCTGACCATTGGTGTCAGCGCGTTGAACATCATCGGCTTGCCGGTCATTTCCCTGGGGCTGCTGATCATGTCCAACCAGAAGTCGCTGCTGGACAAGAAATATCGCAACAACCTGTTTGAAAACGTCGCGCTGCTCTTTGCGACAGGCCTCGCGTTGTGGGTCGCCTTCCAGTTGGGCGTCGATCTGTTTACCTGACACTGACACCGAGCCACCGAGGGAACGCAACGTCCCCTCGGTGGCCAACCTTCAGTCAGTCACGGAACCCTGCGGTATTCTCCCGGCGAAACGGTCCACCAGATTCGCCACCACCATCTCTCCCATACGCGCGCGGATCTGCAGCATCGAACTGGCGCGATGGGCTGCAGTACCACTTTCTCGTTGGCGAACATTACTCCGGCGGCAGATTGGTATTGCATCCATCCAGTCCAGTTTGTCGTTACGCGAGGTCAAGACCAGTAGCCGGATAGCGATACCCCAATCGAGCAAGATGTAAAACGATAGAGGTAGTCCGTGGCCCCGACGATGGCCCAGGCGACATCGGGCGACAGCCGCTGAACGATCATGCCCTCTGGAACAGACCCGATAAACGAATGCCTGCATCGTGGCCGTCTCCAATCCGCTCGCGGCCACGTGGCAGCGGGTCACCGCTGGTGCGTGGAACTTGATCTCGAGAAGTTCTTTGATCGGGTCAACCACGATGTCCTGATGGCCTACGTGGCGCGTCAAATCGAAGACAAGCGTGTGCTCACGTTGATCCGTCGTTACCTCGAAGCGGGAACGATGTCGGGCGGACTCGTCAGCCGACGGCAGGAAGGGACGCCGCAAGGCGGCCCGCTCTCGCCGTTGCTGTCGAACATCCTGCTCAACGAACTCGACCGCGAACTGGAACGGCGAGGCCATCGCTTCGTGCGTTATGCCGACGACGCGAACATCTATGTGCGCAGTCAGCGAGCTGGCACGCGGGTGATGGCCGGTGTTGAGCGTTTCCTGAATCAGCGCCTGAAACTGACGCTGAACCGGGAAAAGAGCCGCGTATCACGGCCTTGGGTCTGCGACTATCTGGGTTATGGGATGAGCTGGCATCAGCAACCGAGGCTGAGAGTGGCGACGATGAGTCTGGGTCGCTTGCACGACCGGTTAAGAGACCTGCTGCGCGGGGCGCAGGGCCACAAGATGGCGAATGTCATCGAACGGATAAACCCTGTGCTGCGCGGGTGGGCAGGCTACTTCAAGCTCAGTCAGAGCAAACGGCCACTTGAGGAAATTGACGGCTGGGTGCGGCGCAAACTTCGCTGCGTCGTCTGGCGTCAATGGAAGCGGCCCTCAACGAGGGCACGTAACTTGATGCGCCTGGGGCTTAGCGAAGCTCGCGCCTGCAAATCAGCCTTCAATGGCCGAGGCCCATGGTGGAGCTCGGGAGCATCTCATATGAATCAGGCGCTGCCGAAGAAGCTATGGGATCAACTTGGGTTGGTCTCGGTACTGGATACGATAAACCGGCTTAGCCGCATAGCTTGAACCGCCGTATACGGATACGTACGTACGGTGGTGTGGGAGGACGGCGGATGTAAATCCGCCTCCTACTCGATCTGAAAATCCCTTCCTTTCATATTTTCGTGTGAGTACACCTCGGATTCCCACCCTGTCGACCTGGTCGGTGGGCTCTGGGCTCTGGGCTGAAGGCTAGACAGCTTACGGGTTGGGCAAGCTGTACGAGCTGCAGGGTGACTCGGTCAACAGTGTCGCGGTGATCGAAAAGTACAAGACAGAGTGGGCGCTGGCCTTCTTGCCCATCAACCGCGCGGAAAAAGCGGCGAAATTGGGTGCCTCGAGACGCAAGGCAAACAGAGGCCGGATACGTTGTCTGTGACCTATACGGTTGATGGTAAAGTCAGAACCAAAATTTTTGAAAATGAGCCCAATAGAATTCCAGAGGGTTGAAGAATGATGACTGAAGATATCGAAGTCGTTAAAGAGATTTTTTCAATCATCGATGCCGGTATTGTCGATGGTTATGATTATTTTTGTTATGACGTAGAAGTGGGAGACGGCTTCATCGATACAGGGTTGGCCGTCGAGAGAGAAGGCGTTGAGGTCACTGATGCCAGAACTGATTTCGATGATACGGCGCTGTATATGCTTGCCAAGCAGCTCAATAAAAATGCCAAGGAACGCGGTGAGTGCTGGCGTTCTTTTGTGATGTCCTATCGGCGTGGAGGCCAGGTTAAAACAAGCTTCAACTATGATGAAAAGTAGTATGGATATTTTTGAAGGATCATCGGAGCAAGGCCTGACCCGCCGCATAGCAGGCTTTGCAGCATTCAAGTCCGAGCGCCTGCCGGTGCTCCATGAGTTCTGCACCAGCCTGGGGTTTGAACAACCTCACGAGGTCCTGAACACCCCCGGGAAATTTTTGGCCCAATTGGACAGCGGTTTTCGAAGTGCAGTGATCAGCGAGGCCAACCGGGTCTGGTTCATTACCCGTATCGGTTACTACATCGGCGAGTACCTGGCGACACGGTATGACGGGTATTGGCAGGTCGACGAAGACCCGGCGTCGCCGACCTTCACACGTTATGTGGTCGGTGGTTTTTCCTTCGACGGGGTGACCACGCCAATGGTCGACCCAATGGAGATGGCTCAGGTGTATGCCGATACGCCCGCACCCAGGTCCCTGGTTCAGGAAATCGATAAAGTGTTGGTCAAGTAAACGTTCGCAGTCACGGTGAACGGGTTTTCTTCGCCCGTCAGGCGGTAGGCCAACCGCGAGACCCAGCGCTGTGAGGCCAGTACCAGCAGCACATGCCGTTTCGATCCGCCTTCGCTCAGTAACCACACGCTGTTGGCCACACGCAGCAGCGGGGCAAGGTTTTGCGCCAGTTTTTGCTGTTCAGCCGGTGCCAATGGGTGGGGGCTGTATTCGGCCATCTCGTGTGTCTCACAGGCTTGGCGTTGTAGCTGGTCGGCCTCTTCCCGGTAACGCCGAGCCAATGGCTATTGTTCGTCACGCATGGCCTGTTCGCTCAGCCGTTCATTGGTCGCAGGCATGCATTGGGGGCTAGTGGTGAGACGCAGCGTCTCACGGTCTCATCGCCACCTGGTGCGGTCTGACATGGTGTGTCTCATTCGAACTCGATCCCAGCCCCCCTTGGTTTTCAATCGAGCCGCTCTAAGAAAGGGTTATTCAGGTGTTTTTGCGGATCTGGCACCGGCCTTGCTCTAGCTCTGGCAACCAGCCCGACTGGCAACCCAATAATAAAAACAGGTGCCCGATGTCTTGCCCAGCCCCTTTCCCTGTTCTGCCCGTGGTGGCGTCGTGTGTCGCTGACTGTTGGCATAACCCCGAGCAGGTCAACCGACTGATTTTTGACTTTGTGCAACAGCACTGACGCCCCTCCTGGTGGACTCTTGCGGGGCGCCAGGACCAACCGTTTCAAGGAGAATTCGCTATGACCCTTTCGATCAATCCGCAACGCAGCATGCGTGCCGCTGTCTGGCATGGCCGTAACGATATTCGCGTCGAAGACGTTCCGCTGCCCATTTCGCCGCCTGCTGGTTGGGTGCAGATCCGAGTGCAATGGTGCGGAATTTGCGGGTCCGATTTACATGAGTACGTGGCCGGGCCTGTGTTCATACCGGTTGACGCCCCGCACCCGCTGACCGGGATAAAGGGCCAGTGCATTCTCGGTCATGAGTTTTGTGGCGAGATCGTCGAACTCGGTGCCGGCGTGCAGGGCTTCAGCGTCGGTGAGCCGGTGGCGGCCGATGCATGCCAACATTGCGGCACGTGCTACTACTGCACCCACGGGCTGTACAACATTTGCGAGAACCTAGCCTTCACCGGACTGATGAACAATGGTGCCTTCGCCGAACTGGTCAACGTGCCAGCCAACCTGTTGTACAAGTTACCGGCGAACTTTCCGTCTGAAGCCGGGGCACTGATCGAGCCTCTGGCGGTGGGCATGCACGCGGTGAAAAAAGCTGGAAGCCTGCTCGGGCAAAACGTGGTGGTGGTCGGTGCAGGCACTATTGGCCTGTGCACCATCATGTGCGCCAAGGCGGCGGGTGCGGCTCAGGTGATTGCTCTCGAAATGTCCGGAGCGCGCAAGGCCAAGGCTCTGGAAGTGGGGGCGACTCATGTGCTCGATCCCAATGAGTGCGATGCCTTGGCCGAGGTCCGACGCCTGACGGGAGGGCTCGGGGCGGATGTCAGTTTCGAATGCATCGGTAACAAACACACGGCCAAGCTCGCGATCGATTTGATCCGCAAGGCGGGCAAGTGCGTACTGGTTGGTATCTTCGAGGAGCCCAGCGAGTTCAACTTTTTCGAGTTGGTAGCTACGGAAAAACAGGTACTGGGCGCGCTGGCCTATAACGGTGAGTTCGCTGACGTGATCGCGTTTATCGCTGATGGACGGCTGGACGTCACGCCGCTGGTGACTGGGCGCATTCAGTTGGAACAGATCGTGGGTCAGGGCTTTGAGGAACTGGTCAAAAACAAGGAGCACAACGTAAAAATCATCGTGTCACCCGCTCGGGTCTGAAACGAGCGATGACCGTCGCGGTCGTCGGCCCACTCCTTGAAGGAGAGAGGAGGGGCCGAGTGTCTGACGCGTCTGGCGTTGCAGCAATGATGCAAAATTGCACCGGGCTGTCCTGGATTTTCCAGTCCATGCCAGCTTCGCGCTGCCAGACTTCTAGCGGTTGTTTTGGGGAAGGCGACTTCCAAGTCCATGCCAGGGAGTTGCGCCAACGTAGGCCGTTTTTTCAACGAGATGGGTCACGGTAGAAATTCCGGGGGGATAATAGCGATCCCCACAGGCCCGCCGGCCACACCAAGCACCGCGCCAGTTTCAGCACCTGATAGGGCCGGACGCTTGCGCTTGCTCCTCTATTGCAGCGGAACATACACATCTGTTTGCCATTGATCCTGCGGTATCTCGGGATAGGCGCTCAGGTAATGGAAGAACAGCGGCTGGTCACGCAGTTCCTCGCCGCTGGCAGGAAGCCAATCGCGGTAAATCGGATAGATCGTTTCGCCGATGTGATCCGGCGACCCCACGTGTCGCACCACGACACAACGCCCGGCAGGAATGACAATCTCGTGCACGCCGAACTCATTCGGCGCCACGGCCTCGTGAATCTCGCCGCAGATTGCGAAGCGGAATGCTTGTGGAGGTGTTGTATCGGGGTTGTTGTAGGGAATGCCAAAGGTGCGACTCGATGCTACCGGCGACTGTCCGCTCTGCATACGCCATTTGATGAAGGTGCGCACGCTCTCATTGACGAGCCCGCCGGGTCCGCAGTGCTCAAGCGCTGCTACTTTGACTTCAGGGAAATCTACGATTCGTACTTGCATGATGATCGTCCTGGAAAAGTGAGGGATTGCAAATACCGCACTCCAGACTTGCCAGTTTGGTTCCTTCCTGAACGCACTCGGCGTCATACCGAACGCCCGCCGGAACGCCCTGCAAAATGCCTCGGGACTTTCAAAGCCGGCACCGAGTGCGGCGTCCAGTACCGAGTGATCAGCGAGGGCGGCCAGGCGATGTGCCGCGCGTCGTAGTCGCATCAGTTGCACATAACGTGAGACAGGCACTCCAACGAACGCGGTGAATTGTCGATGGAAGTGAAACGCCGAAAAGTTCGCCACATGGCTCAACGTCTTCACCGACAGGTCACCTTCGAGATTGGCATCAATGTAGGCGAGTACGGCGTTGAAGCGTTTTGTGTAAGCGAAATGGATCGGCATGTCAGACACTGGAAAAGCTCCTGGAAGTACGGTCGCCAATAGAGTCGTCTATCGCAGCGTGAACGCGCCTAGCCGTGTTTGCTCAAGGCACGTTTTGGGTTGCCAATGCTATCTCCTCCAAGGCGACGTAAATGTCGGGGACAATTCAGGTGTCCACTTCATTCACATCCGGCTCTATCCCGCTTTGGCTGGCCGTGATGCATCAGGGTTATTGTCTTGTTCACTGTGTGTTTTCGTCCTTGTTTTGCTTAAACCAGCCATGTTTCCGATACCACGCCACAGTGTCAGAAATGGTCTGCTCCAGCACTCGAAAACTCAGGCCAAGCTCTTGTTCACTTTTACGGTGGTTAAAACAGGTGCGGTGCTCCTCTCGTATCAATAGGCGCAACGTCGCCATGCTCAGCAAAATAGGCTTGCCGGTAAGGCGCGCGTAGACCTCCAGCACTGTCGCCAATAGGTATAGGGCGGGCAGTGGTAGTTGCCGAACAGGTGTTTTGACGCCCGCTATACGCCCCAGGACAGGTACCAACTGGCGCATGGTCAAGTTCCGGCCGGCCGCGAGGTAGCGCTCTCCTCGCCGTCCATTTTGGGCTGCGGCAATCTGAGCCCATGCCACATCACGGGCATCGACTACGGAGAAGGTACCGGGGATCAGCCCGGGTAACTTGCCGTTGATGACATCCTTGACCAATTGTCCCGAGGAGGTCGGGCCCATATCGCCAGGTCCCCACATCCAGCCGGGCAGAACCATGCAGGCATGCATCTGGGGATGGGTTTCAAGAAACGTCAAGACGACACGGTCAGCGAGGATCTTGCTGCGGTAGTAGTCATCCGCATCGGCTTCGGACCGCAGACATGTTTCATCGCTAGAGGTGCCAGGGTCCCCGTCGAGCACGGCAATCGAAGAGGTATGGACAAACCGGCGTATCCCCGCGCCGTAGGCCTGGTGAAGCAAGTCTCGCGTACCGGCGACATTGATCTTTTCGAGTTCTTCCCAGTGGCTGCCACCCTTGTAGTTATCGCGAAAGAACGCCGCCGTATGAAACACCGTATCGCAGCCTTGCAGCGATGTTGCGAACGCGTCGATATCGGCCATGTCACCAACGACCAGTTCCACACTCGGGAGGTCGTTGAACTGCTGCTCACCTTTGGCTCTTGAACGGACTAGGGCTTTGACGGCATATCCACGTGCGACCAGTTCCCGCACCAGATTGTTTCCCAGCAAGCCGGTTGCGCCAGTAACGAATGCGTTGCGCATGGGGCCCGTAGTCATATATTCCATTCCAGTGGTTTCGAAGGCCTGTAGATATACCGTTTAGACCGCGCCTGAAAAACAGCGACTACTGCATAATGGCTTTGCACATATGCAGACCAGGGAGGATGGGAGGTATGGCGTTGCAGGCAAATTGGGACGATCTTCGTCTGCTGTTGGCGGTCTCGCGGCGTGGCAGTTTTCTTCAAACGGGCCAGCTGCTGGGGATCGCGGCGTCTACCGTGTCCCGTCGCCTGACCCAACTGGAAGCTGCCCTGGGTGAGCCGCTCGTTGAGCGAGGCGTTGAAGGCTGCTGGTTGACCTCGCGGGGCCAATCCCTGGTGGAAGTCGCTCTGGCTGCGGAAGCGGGCTTGAGGCGTCAAGCGGCGGCGAACCTGCCCGGGGTGCAAACAGAGTTATATGGCAGTGTCCTGGTCAGTGCGGGTGAGGGGTTTTCTTCTTGTGTATTGGTGGCCGCGAATCGTTTTACTTCCCTGCATCCGCGCTGCTCCGTGGAGTTACTGGTCACCGCCGACTTTCACAAGATCGTCCGCGGTGTGGCGGATATTGCTATACGCACAGCGCATCTGGGCGAGCCATCGCTGATTTATCGACCCATAGGCAAGCTCGCCTACGGCGTCTTCGCTGATGCGGGGTACTTGAAGCGTTCTCCAGGGCTGACCCTGGCTACGGCGGTCAACATTGCCTTGCTTCCTCCGCTGGATATGTTGCCTCAAATGCGTGCCGCAAAAGCTGCGGGTCTGGACCGTGCACAAATCAGCGTGAACTCGTTCGCCGTACAACTGGAGTCGGTGAGGCAAGGCATGGGCGTGGCGGTACTGCCGCGTATTTTGGCGAAGGACCTGACTGAGTTGTTCCCGGAGCTTGAACTTCCAGAGATGGAGGTCTATCTGGTAACCCGGACTCAGGCGTTGAAACAGGCGCACATCAGATGTTTCTTTGACATCTTGGAGCAGGTATTGCTCGAAGTCCTCTGCGTTGAAAATGTCGAAGATTAAATTTGGCGCGCCCCCGTGTAAGGCGCGTGCTCACTTGAACGCTCAACGTCCAAAACAACCAAGAGCGTATGGCTCATCCGGCGATGTGCAGTCCCCCGTTCACGTGCAAAGAGGGGTGTTGGATCTTGCAAGATGTTGTCGGATTATTCGCTATCAGATTTTTCGTACCCTCAGCCATGAGTAGGCAGCACCAACCCAAACAGCACAAAAAATCCCCCGCAAACCTTATTGAACCGGCGCCCGGTCCGAGCCAACCAAGGCCTGACCCGGTGTGCTGCGCTGGCTACCATATACTCAACCACGAACTCCACGGCTGCATAGGTCAGCGCGATAGTAATCGTCTGCGCAATGAGGCTCCTGTGCGGATCCAGGAAAGGTGGAATAAACGCAGTAAACAGCAGCAGTGCCTTGGGATTTGAAATGGCTGATACCAGCCCCTGGCGGAACAGCGACCAACGCCGCAAGCTCGTAGTGCCGGCTATTTCAAGGCTGACGGGTGCAGACCGCCACAGCCCGAAGCCCAACCAGATCAGATACAGCCCGCCGACCACCTTCAAGGCGGTAAACCAGGCGGCTGACGCCTGGATCAGCGCACCCAACCCCAACGCGCAAAGCGTCAGCACGATTGCAAAGCCGAGTACGCCACCCGTGATGGTGAACAGCGTTCTCCGGCTTCCGTGAAGGGCGCCATGGGTCAGCACCAGTAACGCGTTGGGCCCTGGCACTACCGCTATGCCGCAACAGGTAAACAGGTAGAGCAACCAGGTCTCAAAGGGCATGATTCGATCCAGCATGGGTTGATTCAAGCCAGCATGTTGCGAGTGAACAGCGTTCATGAAAAGCGCATAATTCACGTCTTAGCCATTCGATAAACGAATAGAGGTAACAGCGATGCCTGCCGGCGATTTGCAGATCGATTGGCTCAAGTGTTTCGTCGCCGTGGTGGATGCGGGTTCGCTATCGGGCGCAGCCCACGAAGTGAACCGGTCACAGTCTGCCGTCAGCATGCAGATGAAGAAGCTTGAGGCCGCGCTTGGGAGGCAGTTGTTGAATCGTGGCCCGAGGCACCTTCAACTGACGGCTGACGGCCAGACGCTGCTGAGCTACGCCCGCCGGATGCTCGCACTTCACGCCGAGACCCAGGCGGCTTTTCACGGTGAAGAGTTAACGGGGCGTATCCGCCTTGGCGTCGCGGAGGACTATGCGGCAAAGTATCTCACGCCGGTTCTGAAGCGTTTTTCGCCGCGCTACGCCGGCGTGGAAATAGAACTCACCTGTGAGCAGTCGACCACGCTTATCCCGCGCGTGCGAAGCGGCGACCTTGATCTTGCGCTGGTGTCCAGGGACTCGCCTCAAAGCGGCACCTTTCTCTTCAAAGAGCCGATGGTTTGGGTGGGCTCACCGCAGTTCGAACTCTGGCGGCGAGACCCGCTGCCTATCGCCGTCTACGAAAGTGCAAGCCTGGCCCGGCGTTATGCGGTGAATTCACTGACCCACCAGGGCCGCGAGTTCAAGGTGGTCTACAACAGCTCCAGCCTTGCCGGCCAGGTGGCCGCCGTTGAGGGTGGGCTTGCGATTGCCGCGATCACTCAATGTACCGTGCAGCCATCGCTTCAGGTCTTGAGCAGCGAGCACGGCTTGGGAAGCATTGAGCCGATGGAAGTTTCGATTCTACGTAGCCGAGCCTCTAGGGGGTCTAAAGCGGTCAATAGCCTTCATGCATTTATCATCAACGCGCTAAGACTTCAGGCGTAGTCACCTGGGGTTGAAGAATTACCTCCACTTATAAGCGCGCCGTCAAAACGTCTGCCCCATGGAGAACTGAAACACCTGCTTTTCCGCGTTCTCGGGCGTTCGAATCGGATAGGCCAGGTTCACACTCAACGGCCCCAGCGGGCTGTACCACGTCACGCCGACCCCCACCGAACTGGCCATTTTG
This sequence comes from Pseudomonas fildesensis, assembly GCF_001050345.1. Classification (GTDB taxonomy): domain Bacteria; phylum Pseudomonadota; class Gammaproteobacteria; order Pseudomonadales; family Pseudomonadaceae; genus Aquipseudomonas; species Aquipseudomonas fildesensis. The sequence continues at coordinate 67,031 of NZ_LFMW01000001.1, forward strand.
CTCAAGTCCACGCCGCCGCAGCCTTGGGTCGTGCTGAGGTAGCACTTGTCCGAGTAAACCGTACCCACATCCCAGAACAACGAGGTGCGCACGGATTTGTTGTCTTTGATGAACGGGACCGGGAACAAATACTCCGCGCCCCCGGTAATCAGGATGTTGCCACCCAGCGACTCGGTGTCCCGGTCCGAGTAATACGCCTGGCCGGCACTCGCATAAGCACCGGTAGCCGGGGTGTTGCGCGGGCCGAGGGTGCCGCTTTCAAAGCCGCGCACCGTGCCTTCGCCACCTGCCGTATAGCTTTCATAGAAGGGCAGCCCGTCCGTTGAGCCATAGCCGTTGCCGTAGCCGAGCTTGGTATGCAAGCGCAGGGTCGTGGCGTTGCTGACGGGAAGGTAGGTCTGCCCGGTGTAATCGATTTTGTAGAAGCTCAGGTCGCTGCCGGGCACCGTCACCATCAGGTTGAGGTTTTGCGAGTGCCCGCGAGTCGCCAACACGCCTTTGTTCAGGGTCGATTCGGACCAGCCGAGGTTGGCCTTGAAGTTGGTGAATTCCTTGCCTTCGCGCTCGATAAAGTCATAGATCTCGTCGGCGCTGTAGGTGCCCGGTTCGATGCTGTCGTGCTGCGCCGTCAGGCCAAAGCTCAATCTTGAGGTTTCATTGATCGGGTAACCGAGGGTGGCGCCCAGGCCAAAACTGTTGATGGCGTAGTAGGAGACACCGTCGTCGTAGTACTTGTTGTAATCGGTCTTGCTGTAGAACGCGTTGTAACCCAGGCTCACCCCATCGGTGGTGAAGTAGGGGTCGGTGAAACCGATGTTGTACTTGCTCTGGTAGGACGAGCGGGTCAGCCCCAGGCTCGCGTAATTGCCGGTACCGAGGAAGTTGTTCTGGGTAATCGAGCCGCCCAGGATCAGGCCCGAACTCTGGGCGAAACCGACGCTGGCGGTGATCGAGCCGGACGCTTGTTCCTCCACTGCGTAATTCACATCCAACTGGTCATCGAGGCCGGCCACCGCAGGCGTCTCGACGTTCACCTCCTTGAAGAACCCCAGGCGCTCCAGGCGCACCTTGGATTGGTCAATCAGGTAGGTCGACGCCCAGCCACCTTCCATCTGGCGCATCTCGCGACGCAGCACCTTGTCGTCGGTCTTGGTATTACCGCGGAAGTTGATGCGATTGACGTAGGCCCGTTTGCCAGGGTCGACGGAGAAAGTGACGTCCACCGTGTGGTTTTCATCGTTTGGCTGCGGCACGCCGTTGACGTTGGCGAACGTGTAGCCTTCATTGCCCAGGCGGCGGGTAATCAGCTCCGAGGTGGTGGTCATCAACTTGCGTGAGAACACCTGGCCCTTTTGCACCAGCAGCAACGACTGGACCTGGTCTTGTGGCACTTTCAGCTCGCCACTCAGCCTCACCTCACGCACCGTGTATTTCTGGCCTTCCTGGATGTTAACGGTGATGTAGACGTGTTTCTTGTCCGGAGTCATCGAGACCTGGGTCGAGGTGATATCCATGTTGATATAGCCACGATCCAGGTAGTAGGAGCGCAGCCGCTCAAGGTCACCCGACAGTTTCTCTCGCGCGTATTTATCGTCGTTCTTGAAAAACGACAGCCAATTGCTGGTCTTGAGGGTGAACTGGTCGATCAACGCCTCGTCGGGGAACACCGTATTGCCCACTACGTTGATGTGTTGGATCGACGCCACTTCGCCTTCATCGATCTTGATCTTCAGGCCCACGCGGTTGCGCGGCTGAGCCACGACCTGGGCGTCGACCGAGGCGGAATAACGGCCCTGGGCAACATACTGGCGCTGCAACTCGTTGCGCATACCTTCCAGGGTGGCACGCTGGAAAATCTCGCCCTCGGCAAGCCCTGATTGCTTCATGCCTTTCATCAGGTCGTCGGTGGAGATCGCTTTATTGCCCTCGAACTCGATACTGGCAACCGAGGGGCGCTCGACTACATTGATAATCAGCACATCGCCTTCACGGCTCAATTGGATGTCCTGGAAGAAACCGGTCTTGAACAGTGTGCGGGTAGAGTCCACCAGGCGCCGGTCATCGGCTTCATCGCCGACGTTCAGCGGCAATGCGCCGAACACGCTGCCCGCAGAGACCCGTTGCAGGCCGTTGATTCGAATATCCGAGATTTTGAAGCCTTGGGCGAGTGCCAGTGAGGCATTGAGCAGCAGCGCAACCGAGCAGAGCAGGCGCGAAAAATTCATCAAGATCTTTTCCAAAGCACATCGACAAGCAGCGCCGGCGCGCTTGGATAACTCGCCGCGCGGCCAGACTGGTGAACATCCAGCATAAGAGCGCGTGGAGTTTGGTGCGGTTAACTGAATGTCAAGTTAGGTAAAGGTTGGCCTGAAACCATGGTGCAAGGCTGATAATGCGCAACCCCCCACTGACGAGCCTGCGATGATCTGCGTACTGTTAGTCGACGATGACCAGGAACTGACTGGAATGCTGAGCCAATACCTGGAGCGCGAAGGCTTTGCGGCGACGGCCGTGCATACAGGGGAGGAGGGCGAGGTGGCGGCGCTTTCGGGGCACTACAGCATTGTGGTGCTGGACGTCATGCTGCCCCAGCGCTCGGGCATCGAGGTACTCCGGCGCATCCGTGCCGTCAGCCAGGTGCCGGTGGTGTTGCTCACCGCCCGTGGCGACAACATAGATCGCATCACCGGCCTGGAGCTTGGCGCCGATGACTATGTGCCCAAGCCCAGCTCACCGGGCGAGTTGGTTGCGCGTCTGCGCGCCATCATGCGGCGGGTGCAGCCGGTGGGCCAGTCGACCACGGAAGTGATCAAGACCGGCGCTCTGGTGTTATGGCCCGGCAAACGCCAGGCCCTGTGGAACGGCGTGGAGCTGGGCGTAACCAGCACCGAGTTCAGCCTCCTTGAAGAGCTGGCGCGCAATGCCGGCCAAGTGGTGAGTAAAAAAGATCTGTCGCTCAACGCTCTGGGCTGCGCGTTGACCCGCTACGACCGGCGCATCGACGTGCACATCAGCAGCATCCGACAAAAACTCGGGCCGCGCCCGGATGCCAAGGCCTGGATCCAGAGTGTGCGCGGCCTTGGTTACCTGTTGATTGCCGAATGACCAAGCCCAGCCTGCTGTTCTGGAAACTGTTCCTGGCCTTCTGGCTGGCGACCACCCTGACGTTCCTGGTGGGGGTCTGCGTGCTGGAACTGAGCCGCTTCCGGCCGAACGACCCGCATGTGCAAACCATGCTGGCGGCCGAAGAAAAGCTGCTGCAACAGTTCGGTGTCGAAGCAGCCGGCCAACTCCTCGCGGTGTGGGAACGTCCACCGGATGAGGCCATCGGCGTCTATGACAGTACCGGTAAGTTGCTGGTGGGCTCCCCCGTCGAGCAGGCGGCATATGAACAAGCGGTCATCAGCAAGGAAGGCCTAGCGCTTTCGATCCGCTCCACCCACGCCCCCGGTAACGACCCGGGCATGCCTTGGCACCAGACCCCGCTGATCATCGGCACGCTGATGAGTGCGCTGTTCAGCGGCTACATGGCCTACTACCTGGCCTGGCCCCTGGCTTACCTGCGCCGGGCGATGAGCGACGCAGCAGAGGGCCGTTTCGAAACCCGGGTCAAGCCCGCGATGGGCAAGCGCCGCGATGAAATCGTCGACCTGGCCGAAGATTGCGACCGCATGGCCAACCAGTTGAAGGTGCTGGTGGAGGCCCAACAGCACTTGCTGCACGATATCTCCCACGAGCTGCGCTCACCGCTGACACGCATGCAGGCGGCCATCGGCCTGTTGCGCCAGGATGCTGCACGCGTGGAAATGCTCGAACGCGTCGAGCGCGAAGCCGAGCGCATGGACACGCTGATCGAGGCCCTGCTGACCCTGGCACGCCTGCAAGGCCGGCCCGAAAGCATCGAGCGCGAGTGCGTCGATATCATCGAGTTGCTGGCGATGATTGTCGAAGATGCGCAGTTCGAGGCCGGGATCAAAGGCTGTCGCGTGCACCTGCAGGCGTGCCCGCCGTTTATCGCGTGTGCCAGCGGCGAGTTGCTGTACCGCTGTTTTGAAAACGTGATCCGCAACGCCGTGCGCTACACCCGGCCGGGCACTGCCGTGCTGGTTTCGGCGCAGGTCAGTCCCGATGCAAACCGTTTGAACGTACGGATCACCGACCACGGGCCGGGCGTCGACAATGACCGCCTGCAGAGCATCTTTCATCCGTTCGAACGTGGTGTGGGCGACGCCAGTGTGGGCTTTGGCCTGGGTTTGGCGATCGCCGCGAGGGCCGTGCAAATGCACGGCGGCAACATTGTGGCGCGCAACGAGCCGGGCGGCGGGCTGACTGTGGAGGTCAACCTGCACAGCGCACGATCTTTACACGACATTACATTGGCTTGACCGCCCTGTACGTCGCGCCTCATTAGACTTGTCGCCATTGATTGAGTGGAGGTGGCGATGTTTCAGGTGCATAAAAAGGGCTTCGTGCCCGGCAGGAAAATGGTCGACGGCCTGGTCCCCTATGACTTCTTTTGCGAAGACAGCCCGGCGATCAATCTGTTTGTGTTTACCGGCGCGGCCACGCCGGGCGCGACGGTCGCGGAACAGACATTATGGGGCTTTACCCGGCTGGAGCGGTTCGAGGCGATGACCAGCGCGCTGGTGAGCAACAAGAAACACGCCGGCTGGTTTCAAAGCGTCAATGTGCTGACCGGACCCAACCAGAACGGCACGCAACGTGTGAAATTCCAGCGCGTGCTCAAGATCATCAAACACGCCAGCCCAGCCCGCAAGGCCGACTACGAGATCCTCACTGACGAAGGCGACACCTATTTCACCCGCCAGGCGGTCGCCGAAAACAGCGCGCAAACCGTCATCTATTCAGACGAACCATAACGCCAACAGTGGGCTGGATTTACCTCAAACACAGCATCTCGCCCACGTCCCGCTTGTTACTTCCGCCCACCAATGGGGCGTCTTTTGCACCATTGGGTAGCAAGTTCCCAGGCGACTTTTCTACGCCTGCGCCAGTTTTTTCCCTTCTATCCCATCTGAATCAACCACTTGGCTTACGTCCCAAGCCGTTGGCACGCATCCTGCTTTTTTTGCATTCGTGGATAATTGGATACAAAAATTCAAAAGGTGCTGCCGATGCAATTTGCTCCCGCTTACGTTGACCGCCAGCCCCTCACCGCCGAGGAGGAGGCCTACAACTTCCTGCTCGATGCCATTTGCGGCGGCCGCTACCACAAGGGAGACCGGCTGATCGCCGAAGACATTGCCAGCGAGATCGGCATGAGCCGTATGCCGGTGCGCGAGGCCTTTCGCCGCCTGGATGCCCAGGGCCTGGTGACCCTGCGACCCAACCGTGGCGCCATCGTCAGCGGTTTGGATATTGATGAACTGCACGAAGTGTTTGAGATGCGCAGCGCCCTTGAAGGCCTGGCGGTGCGCGTTGCCGTCGGGCGTATCGGCGAGCGCCAACTGGCGGCCCTGGAGCGCATGCTCGATGAGATGGACGACTATCGTGACGAGAGCGCCGCCTGGGTCAGCCGCCATCGCGCGTTCCATGAATACCTGTGCAGCCTCAGCGGCCGCCCGCGCCTGATGAAGCAGATTTCGGCGTTGTACTCCCTGGTCGAAGCGCCCATGCGCTTGTGGCTGCAGCATGGTGAAAAACCCCTCAGCGCCCGCCAGGAACACGCGGTAATCCTTGACGCGATTCGTGCCGGCGACGCTGCCCGCGCCGAAGCGGTGGTACGCGAGCACATTGAAGGCACCGTGCCGGCGCTGATTCAATTTCTGCAATCGGAAAAATAATAGAGACGGATCCGAATCCGTCCGTGTTTTGACTTTGAGTCCTGCCCCGTTATTCAACGAACTGGAGTTTCTGGTCATGCATAAACACCGTGTCTTGCTGGTGGCTGTCTCCCTCGGTCTTTGTAGCCAATGGGCCGTTGCTGCGCCCCAGGTGCCGGAGCGCCTGCAGAAGGTCGATAAACTCACCTACTGCTCGGGGATGGATTCCCCGCCCCTGGTGTCCTTCGATGGAGCCCAGAAACCTCGCGGGCTCACCGTCGACCTGGGCCTGGAAATCGCCAAGCGCCTGGGGGACAAGCAAGTGCAATGGCGTGTGATTCAGTTCTCTGGGCTGGTGCCGGCGTTGCTCGCCCAGCAGTGCGACATGATCGTCGACCAGTTGTTCGACAAACCCGAGCGGCGCCAGGTGATCGACATCGTCAACTACATGTATTCCAGCCAGTCGGTGGTGGTGCCCAAGGGCAATCCCAAAGGCATCAAGGCGCTGGACGACCTGTCCGGGCACAAGGTTGCGGTGCTCAACGGCTCCACCATCAAGACCCTGCTCGATACCCAGAATGAAAGCTTCGCCAAGGCCGGCAAGCCACCGATGAAACTGGTGGTCTACAACACCGACACCGATGCCTTCCAGGCCCTGCGTATCAGCCAGGTCGACGCCTACGGCACCACCGTGGAAACCGCCGGTTACTACGCAGCAATGGCCCCGGACCTGTTCCAGGAAGGCGTGCCGGCGTTCAGCCGCATCCTCACCGGCCTGGGCATGCGCAAGGACGACCCGCAACTGACCGCCGCCGTGCAGCAGGTGATCAGCGATATGCGCAGCGATGGCAGCTATGTGCAGTTGCTGAACAAATGGCATGTCAGCAGCGACACACTCGACTGAGGCGTACCTGCGATGAATTTCAATTGGGATGTGTTCTGGCAGTACCTGCTGCAGCCCAGCGGGGTTTACCTCACGGGGCTGTGGCTGACGTGCCTGATCAGCGTACTGGCGATGCTGTTGGGCTGCGCGCTGGGGCTGGCGGCGGCGTTGTTGCGCTTGTCGAAGAACCCGCTGTTGCATCTGCCGGTGCGTTTTTATGTGTGGCTGATGCGCGGCACGCCGCTGCTGGTACAGATCGTGTTTCTGTACACGGCGCTGGCGGCGGGCGGGATTTTCCGCTTCGAAGATATTGAACTGTTCGGCCTGATCGTCCCCGGCAACATCCAGGCGGCGATCATTGCCCTGGGCCTCAACGAAGGTGCCTACATGGCCGAGATTATCCGTGCCGGCATCGGCGCGGTGGACAAGGGCCAATACGAAGCCGGGCGCTCCCTGGGCATGGGCTTCGCCAAGCTGATGCGGCGCATCGTGCTGCCCCAGGCGTTCGGGGTGATCGTGCCGCCGCTGGGCAATGAGTTCAACGTGATGCTCAAGAACACCACCCTGGTCAGCGTGATCGGTGTGCAGGAGCTGCTGCTCAGCACCCAGATGATCACCTCGGCGACCTTCCGCGTGTTTGAGCTGTACCTGGTGGTCGCCCTGTACTTCCTGACGCTGACCACCCTGTGGGGCTTTTTCCAGCGCTGGCTCGAAGCGCGTTTCAGCCGGTCCGACCGGCCTTCCGCGCCACCACCGGCAGCCAGCCGCATGTTCGGGCGCAGCACCCTGAAACTGCTGAGGGGACGATAACCATGGCGCACCAAAGTGACGAACTGATCATCGAAGCGCTGGACATCCACAAGTCGTTCGGCGCGCTGCAGATTCTCAAGGGCATCTCGCTGCAAGTACGGCGCGCCGAAGTGGTGGTGCTGATCGGCGCCTCGGGCTCCGGCAAGACCACTTTTATCCGCTGCATCAACCTGCTGGAAGACATCCAGGGCGGGCGCATCCGCGTCAACGGCCGCGCCATGGGCTATCGCGAGCGCAGTGACGGCAGCCTGGTGCGCGATTCGGAGCGCAACATCGCCCGCCAGCGCCGCGACGTCGGCATGGTGTTCCAGCGCTTCAACCTGTTCCCCCATATGACTGCGCTGGAAAATATCATCGAAGCGCCGATCCAGGTGCTCGGCACGCCGCGTGCCGAAGCGCTGGAACAGGCGCGTGGCCTGCTGGCGCGGGTCGGCCTGGCGGACAAGGCCAGCCACTACCCATCGATGCTGTCTGGCGGCCAGCAGCAACGGGTGGCGATCGCCCGCGCCCTGGCAATGAAACCCCAGGCCATGCTGTTCGACGAACCCACCAGCGCCCTCGACCCGGAAACCGTCGGCGAAGTGCTGCAGGTGATGAAAGAGCTGGCCGAGGACGGCATGACCATGGTGGTGGTCACCCATGAAATGGGTTTTGCCCGTGAAGTGGCCGACCGCGTAGTGGTACTCGACCAGGGCGAACTCATCGAACAAGGGCCGCCCGAACAGATCTTCAGCCACCCCAGCCACCCCCGTACCCGGGCTTTTCTCAGCCGTGTGTTATGAACCTTCCAAGGAAATCCGCCATGCGTTTATCGAGCTTGTTTGCGGCCCTGTGCTGCGCCGCCGTTGTGCCCATGAGCCAGGCTGCCGATCCGGTGGTCAAGGTCTATAACTGGTCCGATTACATCGGCCCCGACACCTTGAAGAACTTCGAGAAAGACAGCGGCATCAAGGTGCAATACGACATCTTCGACACCAACGAGATGCTCGAAGCCAAGTTGCTCTCCGGGCACTCGGGGTATGACGTGGTGGTGCCGTCCAGCCAGTTCCTGTCCAAGCAGATTCGTGCCGGCGCCTACCAGCCGCTGCAGCGCGGGCTGCTCGACAATTGGAAGCACCTCGACCCGCGGCTGATGCAGCGCCTGGAAGCCGCCGATCCCGGCAACCGCTACGCCGTGCCATATATGTGGGGCACCGTGGGCATCGGTTACAACGCAGAAAAAGTGCGAGCCGTGCTGGGCAAGGATGCGGTGCTGGATTCCTGGTCCATGGTCTTCGAGCCGGGCAACCTGGCCAAGCTGAAAAGCTGTGGCGTGGCCTTCCTCGATGCGCCCGTGAAGATCATCCCGCAAGTCATGCTCTACCTCGGCCTGGACCCTAACAGCACCAAGCCGGACGACTTCAAGCAGGCCTCAAAACGCTTGATGGCGCTGCGACCGTCAGTGACCTACTTCAACTCATCCAAGTACACCGCCGACCTTGCCAACGGCGATATCTGCGTGGCGGTCGGTTATTCCGGCGACGTGATGCAGGCCCAAAGCCGCGCCAAGGACGCCGGCAAGAATATCGACATCCGCTACCTGATCCCCAAGGAAGGCGTGAACCTGTGGTTCGACATGCTGGCGATCCCCAAGGATGCCGGTAACGCCGCCAATGCCCACGCCTTGATCAACTACCTGTTGCGCCCCGACGTGATCGCGCCGATCAGCGACTATGTCGGCTATGCCAACCCGAACAAAGATGCCACGCCTCTGATGGACGCCAAGGTCAGCGGCAACCCGGGCATCTACCCCGGCGATGACGTGATCAGCCACACCTTTGTCTCCGCCGACCTACCGGAAAACATCCAGCGCTTGATGACCCGGGAATGGAACCGCATCAAATCCGGCCAATGAATCGAAGAGCCTTTGCCATGTTGAAATTCTCTGCTCACGAGTACCCCTATCCGTCGCAGCGCCAGAGCGTATTCGCCCGTCGTGGCATGGTCGCTGCGTCCCAGCCCCTGGCCGCCCAGGCCGGTATCGAGATCATGCAAAAGGGCGGCAACGCCATCGATGCTGCCATCGCCACGGCGGCGGCGCTCACGGTGGTGGAGCCCACCGGCTGCGGCCTGGGCGGCGATGCGTTTGCCTTGGTGTGGTGCAAGGGCCAGTTGCATGGCCTGAACGGCAACGGCCACGCGCCGGGCGCCTTGAGTATCGAGGCGGTCAAGGCAGCAGGGCACGACCGGATGCCGCTGTACGGCTGGATACCGGTGACCGTGCCCGGCTGCCCATCGGCCTGGGCGGAGCTGTCGCAACGCTTCGGTAAGTTGCCGTTTGCCGAGTTGCTGCAACCGGCCATCAGCCTGGCCCGCGACGGTTTCCCGCTGTCTCCGGTGGTTGCCCATCAATGGCAGATCGCGCTGGATGAATTCACGCCCCATCGTGACCCGGTGCTGGACGCGTGGTTCGATACTTTCCTGATCGACGGCCGCGCGCCTCGGGCAGGGGAGATATTCCGCAACCCGGCCCAGGCGCGCACCCTGGAAGAACTGGCCGCCAGCCGTTGCGAAAGCCTGTATCGCGGTGACCTGGCCGCACGCCTGGACGCCCATTCACGGGCCACCGGTGGTTACCTGCGCGCCAGTGATCTCAAGGATTACCGCGCACAGTGGGTGGACCCGATCCACATCAACTATCGCGGCGTCGACGTCTGGGAAATCCCACCGAGCGGCCAGGGCCTGGTGGCGCTGATGGCGCTGAAAATCCTCGAAGGCTTCACCTTCGATCACCGCGACAGCCAACAGACCTGGCACCGCCAGCTCGAGGCAATGAAGTTCGCCTACAGCGATGGCCTGCACTACATCACCGACCCTCTGCATATGCGCGTGGCAGTGGCCGACCTGCTCAGCGACGACTACAGCGCGCGCCGCCGCACCCAGATCAGCGAACAGGCGCAGCCGCCCAAACCCGGTGACCCGCACGCCAGCGGCACGGTGTACCTGGCCACGGCGGACGCTGAAGGCAATATGGTCTCGTTCATCCAGAGCAACTACCACGGCTTCGGCTCCGGCGTGGTGCTGCCCGACAGCGGCATTGCGCTGCAGAACCGTGGGCAGGAATTCAGCCTCGACCCGGCCCACGCCAACTGCCTGGCGGCGGGCAAGAAAACCTTCCACACCATCATCCCCGGCTTCCTCACCAAGGACGGCCAGGCCCTTGGCCCGTTCGGCGTGATGGGCGGCTATATGCAGCCCCAGGGCCACGTGCAGATGGTGATGAACCTGCTGGACTTCGGCCTCAACCCCCAGGCCGCGCTGGATGCGCCGCGCTGGCAATGGCTGGGCGACATGAAGGTCGGTATCGAGCAAGGCGCCTCCCGCGACCTGGCCAATGCCCTGGCCCGGCGTGGTCACCAGGTGCAGATCGCCAGCGACCTCACCGACTACGGGCGCGGGCAGATCATCCTGCGCGACCCGGTCAGCGGGGTGCTGTGCGGCGGCACCGAACCACGGGCGGATTCGCATATTGCGGTGTGGTAACCAGAGCAGGGCATGGCGCCGCCATTGCCCTGCCATTTTGAAAAAAAGTTGGTCGAAGCCTGTCCCCTTTTTTCACCTCGCCGGTCATTCCAGGTAAGTGAACAAAATCGAGAGCTTCCTCCAATGCCCGCAGTCCGACCCATGCGCTTGCGCCCGTTGCTGAAACTGAGCCTGATGCTGAGCCTCAGCGCCAGCCCGTTGTTTGTCCCGATCAGCTACGCCGAAGACGCCGCCGCGCGCCGCAGTTACCAGGTGCCGGCTGGCAGTCTGAGTGCTGCGTTGACCCGTTTCGCCGGGCTGGCGGGGGTCAATCTGTCGGTGGACCCGACGCTGGTCAGCGGCCGTAACAGCAGTGGCTTGTCCGGCGAATTTGGCGTGGAAGAGGGCTTTGCCCGCCTGCTGCAAGGCTCCGGCCTGCAATTGCAGCCCATGGGCGAGCAGGCTTACATGCTGATTCCCGCACCAGAGGGCGGCAGCCTGCAACTGGCGCCGACCTCGATCCTCGGCACCACAGGCCTGGCCGATGGTGATACCTACGCCGGTGGCCAAGTGGCACGGCGCGGTTCCCAAGGCCTGCTGGGCTCGCGGGACTTCATGGAAACACCGTTCAGCATGACCACCTACACCCAGGAAGCGGTGAAGAACCAACAAGCGCGCACCCTCGGCGACTTGATCGCCAGCGACCCGTCGGTACGCGCCACCAACCCGGCCGGTGGGCGCTATGAGCAGTTCACCATTCGTGGCTTCAGCCTGTTCAACAGTGACGTGTCCTACAACGGCCTGTACGGCGTATTGCCGACCTACACGATTGATATGGAAATGGCCGACCGCGTCGATATCGTCAAAGGCCCGAGCCAGTTGATCAACGGCATCTCGCCGCGCGGCAGCGTTGGCGGCGGGATCAACGTGGTGCCCAAGCGCGCCACCGACAAAGACATCACCTCGTTCACCGGCACCTGGGCCTCCGACAGCCAGGCGGGCGGGGCGGTGGATGTGGGGCGGCGGTTTGGCGAAGACAACAAGTTCGGCATCCGCTTCAACGGCGTGAAACAGGCCGGTGACACCGCCTGGGATCACCAGAGTGTCGACCGCGAAATGGCCGTGCTCGGCCTGGATTTTCGCGGCGAGCGCCTGCGTCTCTCCACCGATATCGGCCGCACCGAGCGTGACACCGATGCCCCGCAGGAGCGTGTGCAGGTCGCTGCCGCGGCCCCGGTGCCGAGTGCCAACGATGTGCGCCGTAACTACGCGCAGTCCTGGAGCAAGGCCAGCACCAACGACACCTTCGGCACGGTCAACGCTGAGTACGACCTCAGCGACAACGTGATGCTGTATGGCGGCGTAGGCGCGCGCAAAAGTAACCACGACTTCCTGCGCCATGCGGTGTCCGTCACCAATGCGGCCGGTGCATTCAGCGTGCAACCGCGCGATTTCACCCGCGATGAAAACGTGCGCACCGCCACTGCCGGCGTGCGCAACTGGTTCCACACCGGGGCGGTGAGCCATGAGGTCAACCTGGCGGCCAGCTACTTCTACATGGACTTCGAAAACGGCGGTGCCCGGTATGCGCAGGCGACGAGCAATATTTACAACCCGGTGCAAACACCAACCCCGTCCCGGCCGACACGCTTCGACCCCAAGGTTTACACCGAGAACACATTCAGCGGCGTGGCGTTGTCCGACACCCTGGGCTTCTTCGACGACCGCCTGCTCTTGACCCTCGGCGCACGCTGGCAGCGAGTGAAAGTGGATGACTGGAGCAATGGCGTGAAGGGCAAAACAGGCTACGACGAAGAAAAAATCTCGCCGTCGGGCGGTGTGCTGTTCAAGGCCACCGACAAACTGTCGCTGTACGCCAACTACATGGAAGGCCTGAGCCAGGGCAAGATCGCCCCTTCGACCTCGAGCAATGAGAATGACATCTTCCCGCCGTTCATCAGCCGCCAGGTCGAAGTCGGCGCCAAATACGATGCCGGTGCTTTCGCTGTGACCGCCGCCGTGTTCCGCATCAAGCAACCGGCCTACGAGACCAACGCCACCTCGCGGCTGTTCGGCCCCAACGGCAAGCGCAAGAATGAAGGTGTGGAAATCAGCGTGTTCGGCGAGCCGCTCAAGGGCTTCCGCCTGCTCGGCGGGGTGATGTACATCGACAGCGAATTGACGAACACCACCAACGGCACCTTCGACGGCAACCGCGCACCGGCCACGCCCAAGTACAACGTCAACCTCGGCGCCGAGTGGGATGTGCCGACCCTGGAAGGCCTGACCCTGACCAGCCGTGGCATCCACTCCAGTTCGCAGTACCTGGACCAGTCCAACGTCAAGGAAATCGACGCCTGGAACCGTATCGACGTGGGCGCGCGGTATGCGTTCAAGGTCGATGACAAGCACGTCACCCTGCGGGCGAATGTCGAGAACGTCGCTGATAAACGCTACTGGAGCTCGGCCGGCGCGTCGGATGACAGCGAGCCGGGGTTGACGCTGTCTACGCCGCGCACCTACTTGCTCTCGGCCACGGTCGACTTCTAAAACCTGCGGCGACCGGTTTTTTTGTGGCGAGCCCGCTCGCCACAGAAGCGCTCGCCAAGGTTGTTCATTATTGCCGCTAATGAGAATGTTTTTTGATCACGCCGCTCCGATATGGAATAGTACCCGCCGTTTTCCCCAGCCTGTCCCGCTGGGGTGTTTTAACGCCGAGGTACCTCCATGCGAATGCTGCGCTCCATCCCAACCCTTGCCGCCTGCCTCCTGGCGTTCTCTTCAAGCCTATTAAGCGCTGCCCCCATCGACCTCAACGACGGCCAGCACGCGGTGCACCTGCCCGATGCACCCAAGCGTGTGGTGGTGCTGGAATTTTCCTTTCTCGACAGCCTCGCCGCCGTAGACGTCACCCCGGTCGGCGCGGCTGACGACGGGGATGCCAATCGCGTATTGCCCCGTGTGCGCCAGGCTATCGGCCAATGGAAGTCCGTGGGTCTGCGTTCGCAGCCGAGCATCGAGGAAATTGCGCGGCTCAAGCCGGACCTGATCGTGGCCGACCTCAACCGCCATCAGGCGCTGTACAGCGACCTGTCGAGTATCGCGCCGACGCTGTTGCTGCCGTCGCGCGGTGAGGACTACCAAGGCAGCCTGAAATCCGCCGAACTGATTGGCAAGGCCTTGGGCAAGAGCCCGCAAATGGCCGCGCGCATTGCGCAGAACCGTGAGCACCTGAAGGCGATTGCCCAGCAGATCCCGGCGGGTGCCAGCGTGTTGTTCGGCGTCGCCCGTGAAGACAGTTTTTCTGTACACGGCCCGGACTCCTACGCCGGCAGCGTGCTGGAAGCCATCGGCCTGAAGGTGCCTTCGGTACGCGCCAAGGCCGCGCCGACCGAGTTCGTCAGCCTCGAACAACTGCTCGCCCTCGACCCGGGTTGGTTGCTGGTCGGCCACTACCGTCGCCCGAGCATCGTCGACACCTGGAGCAAGCAGCCGCTGTGGCAGGTGCTCGGCGCCGTGCGTAACCAGCACGTGGCCGAAGTCGACGGCGACAGCTGGGCGCGTAACCGTGGCGTGTTGGCGTCGGAGCAGATCGCCGAAGATGCCCTGGCGATTCTCAAAGGCGGCAAAGCCGTACTGAGCCAATAACCGTGCAGCGCAGTGTCGCGGCGGCAGGCATCGTGCTGCTGGGGGCGTTGTTGTTCTGGCTGTCGCTGTACAGCTTTTCGCCGTTTGTGATCACCCGCGCGGACGCCTGGAACGGCCTGATTCACCAGGGCCGCGAAGGCGGCAACATGGCTTACATCGTCGCCCAGTTGCGCGTGCCGCGTGCCGTGTGCGCAGCGTTGGTCGGCGCCTGCCTGGGGCTGGCCGGCGCGCTGATGCAGGGCATCACGCGCAACCGCCTGGCATCGCCGTCATTGTTCGGCGTGACGGCGGGGGCGGCATTGGGCCTGGCGTTGTTTTCGACCGGTTTGGTCGCGCCGCCCTTTGCCGGTGGCGCGTTATTGATGACCTGCCTGGGCGGCGCCGTCGCCTGGGTCACCGTGTTCAGCCTCGGCGGTGCCTGGTCGCCGACCACCGCCCAGGGCCGATTGGTGTTGGCCGGTGTGGCGGTGGCGGCGTTGTGCGCGGCGCTGACCCGGCTCACGGTGATCCTGGTCGAGGCCCAGGCACAAAGCGTGCTGAACTGGCTGGCCGGTTCGCTGGCCAATGTCGGCGCCGCCCAGGTGCAACTGCTCTGGCCGTGCACCTTGATCGGTGGCCTGTGGGCGCTGTGGTGCGCGCCACGCCTGAACCTGATCAACCTCGGTGAAGATGCCGCGCGCTCACTGGGCGTGGGGATCGCCAGCCTGCGGTTGCAGGTGTTCGTCGCCAGCCTGCTGTTGGTGGGTGCGAGTGTCTGCGCGGTCGGCCCCATCGGTTTTGTCGGTTTGATCGCGCCGAATATCGTGCGGCAGTTCCTCGGCAACGACTACCGCTGGCTGATCCCGTTGAGTGCGGCATTGGGCGCGGTGATCGTGCTCGGTGCCGACTTGCTCAGTCGCGCCGTGGCCTTTCCGGTGGAAACCCCGGCCGGTGTCGTCACCGCGCTGATCGGCGCGCCATTCTTTCTTTTCCTCGCCAGGCGCACCTTATGACTCAGCCGCGATTGCGCCTGTGGCTGCTGCTCGGCTTGCTGCTGGTGGCCACGTTTATCAGCCTCAGCGCCGGTACCCTGTGGCTCAAGCCCGCCACCGTGCTGGACCGCCTGCTGGCCCATGACGCCCTCGATTTTGAAGTCTGGAACCACCGACTGCCGCGCAGCCTGATCGCCATACTCGCCGGCTGTGCGTTTGGCCTGGCTGGTGCGATTGTCCAGGGCGTGATCCGTAACCCGCTGGCCTCGCCGGAAATCCTCGGCGTCACCCAGGGCGCTGGCCTGGCGCTGACCGTCGCGATCATCAGTTGGCCGCATTTGCCCATTGCCTGGCTGCCGCTGGTGGCCTGCCTGGGCGGCGCGGGCGGCGCGTTGCTGCTGGCGTTGTACAACACCGGCGTGAGTTTTTCCGGGGTGCGTTTTGCGCTGTCCGGGGTGGCGATTGCGGTGACGTTATCGAGCGTCACCGAGTTTCTGATCCTGTCGCACCCGCTGGACATCAACACCGCATTGCTCGCCCTGACCGGCAGCCTGTGGAGCCGCAACTGGCACCACGTCGCGCTGGTGTTGCCGTTCCTGGTGCTGATCCCGCTAGGGCTGTGCCTGGCCAAACCGCTGAACCTGATTGCATTGGGCGATGAGGCGGCGCACAGCCTGGGCACCGCGTTAAGCAAGACGCGCTGGCTGGCGATGGCCTGCGCGGTGGTGCTCACCAGCCTGGGTGTCGGCGTGATCGGGCCGATTGGCTTTATCGGCCTGGTCGCGCCGCACATGGCGCGGCGGCTGGTGGGCGGGCATCACCAGCATCTGCTGCCGGCCTCGATGCTGATCGGCGCGTTGTTGCTGGTACTGGCCGACACCCTCGGGCGCACCTTGATCGCGCCCAGCGAGATCCCCGCGGGGGTGCTCACGGCGGTGATTGGTGCGCCGTATTTTCTTTGGTTACTGGCACGGTTCAAGGGTTGATGACATGAGCATTCTTCAGGCACACCAACTCGACATCGGCTACGGCGCTACGCCCATCGTGCAAGGCCTGTCCTGCGCACCGCCCGCGGGGAAAGTCACCGCGCTGATCGGCCCCAACGGCTGCGGCAAGTCGACCTTGCTCAAGGCCTTTGCGCGGATTCTCAAACCGACCCAGGGCGAATTGACCCTCGACGGCCAGGCTTACGCCAGCTTGTCCGCGCGTCAGTTGGCCCAGCAGGTCGCGTTTCTACCGCAAGTGCTGCCGGTGCCGGAAGGCGTCAGCGTGCGCCAGTTGGTCGCCTACGGCCGCAGCCCGCACAACTCGTTGTGGGGTCGCCTCAGCGGCAGCGATCAAACCCACGTCGCACAAGCCATGCAACGCCTGGAGCTCGACACCCTGGCCGACCGCGCCCTGGCGGATTTGTCCGGCGGCCAGCGCCAGCGTGCCTGGCTGGCGATGGTGCTGGCGCAGAACGCGCCGGTGGTGCTGCTTGACGAACCCACCACTTACCTCGACATCAGCCACCAGGTCGAACTCATGGACTTGATGCGTGAACTCGCCGCCGAAGGCAAGACCGTGATCACCGTGCTGCACGACATCAACCAGGCCTGCCGCTACGCCGACCATCTGGCGGTGATGCACGGCGGCAAATTGGTGGCTGATGGCGCGCCGGCAGCGGTGATGAGCGCCGAGCTGATGCGCCAGGTATTCGATGTGCAGGTGCAGATCATCAGCGAACCGGTGGCCGGCACGCCGATGTGCCTCGTAGAAAAAAGCACCCGCAGTTACTGATGTCGGTCAGCGCGCCGGGCTTAAGATCCCGCAGGACTGCGCCGTGCTCGGTTTTGGCGATTACCCGTTTGCCGAGATGCTGTTGCCGAGCCTCAGTACCCTCAAGCCGCCCGCGTTGGAGATGGGTGTGCTGGCGGCTACGCGGGTACTGGAAAACCTTGGGGTACTGCCGGTGGATGATGAAGTACAGCGCCTGAACCTGCTGGACTGCCGCTTGATGGAACGGGAAAGCGCCTGAGCTTTATTTGCGGCTCACGGGCAATTTGGATACGGTGCACGCCTGCCCACAAGGATGTTCCCATGACCGGACCCGCCCCCAAGACCCGCCGCGCGCCCAAAGGTGAAAAACGCCGCGAAGAGCTGCTGGACGCGGCCTTGCAGGTGTTCTCCCTCGAAGGCTACAGCGGCGCCTCTGTGGCGCAGGTGGCGGCGATTGTCGGCATCTCGGTGGCCGGCCTGCTGCACCACTTCCCCAGCAAAATTTCCTTGTTGATGGGCGTACTGCAACGTCGCGACGAGGTTAATCAACGGATTGCCGATGAAGTACGCGCCGAGAAGTCGCTGTCCGGGTTGCTCGGCAGCCTGCGGGCGATCAACCGCTCGAACGCCACCGCGCCTGGCGTGGTACGGGCGTTCACCATTTTGAATGCCGAAAGCTTGCTAGACACCCAGCCGGCATGGGCCTGGTTCCAGGATCGCTATGCGGGCATTCATCGGCGTTTACAGGGGCAGTTCGCTGATCTGGTAGCGGCAGGGGAGGTGCGCAGCGACGTGGACATCGCCGGGCTGGTGGAAGAAATCCTGGCCATGATGGATGGCCTGCAGATCCAGTGGCTGCGCTTTCCCGAGCAGGTGGACCTGGTGGCGCGGTTCGACAGCTACATCGCGCGGGTCGATGCAGCCATCAGAACTTGAGTTGAATGATCGTTCCCACGCTCCCGCGAGGGAACGATCGTTAGCGCTTAGTTACCGGCAGCACTGCTCTGGCTGCTGTCATCGCTCATGTCATAGCCATCACCGTCGCTGGTGCCGCTATCACCTTCATTTTGATGCAGCACGCCGCCGGTCTTGACCGTCGACTCACGCAGCGTCGAATTGAGCGCCGAGCGCGGCAGCGGGTTGCTGGTGGTGGTCGACAGTTCCTGGCGGAACGGGTTGACCAGCTTGGCGTTCAGTCGAATGTCCTGGGACGACGCGCCCACCGACAGGTTGAAGCTGTCCGCATCCACCACCCATTGTTTGCTCGCCACGTCGTAGTAGGCCAGCGAGCGATCGTTAAGCTCGATGGTCACGCGCTTGCTCTCGCCAGGCTTCAAGAACACCTTCTTGTAGCCCTTGAGTTCCTTGATCGCACGTTCCACTTTCGGGTTGTTCTGGCCTACGTACAACTCGGCCACTTCGGCGCCCGCCACCTTGCCGGTGTTGGCCAGGTCGAACGACACCTTGATCGGCGCACCGGCCACCGCCACCCCAGGTGTCACGCTGATGTTGCTGTAGCCGAAGGTGGTGTACGACAAGCCGTAGCCGAACGGGTAGAGCGGCTTGATACCCTTTTTCTCGTAACCGCGATAGCCCAGGAACAGGTCGTCCTTGTAGCTCATTTCGGCCAGGGTTTCCTGGTTGTCGAACTTGGGGAAAGTCGCGTAGATCGGGTTGTCTTCGATGTTGCGCTCGATGCTGATCGGCAGCTTGGCCGACGGGTTGACCTTGCCCAGCAGAATCTCCGCCAACGCCTGGCCGCCGTTTTGCCCAGGGTAGAACGCATGCAGTGCGGCCGGTACCTGGTCGATCCAGTCGCTCATCTTCAGGCCGGTGCCGCCGTGCAGGGTGACCACGGTGTTCGGGTTGACCTTGGCGATGCTCTGGATCAGCAGGTTCTGGTACTCCGGCAGGTCGAAGCTGTGGTCGAAGCCTTCGCCTTCGTATTCGTTGCTGTTACCGGCTGCAACCAATACCGCGTCGTACTTGGCCAGGTCCTGCGGTGCCACCAGCGAGGCCCAGCTCATCTGCACGCCCACCATGCCGCCCATGGTCGAGAGGTAGCCATTGCGGCGCGAGTATTCCAGCTTGATATCGACGGCTTTGCCGGCTTCCAGGTTGACCTTGGCAAACACCGGAATGGTCGGCGGAATGCTGTTGTTCGGCAGCGGTTTGCCGTCGCCGTTGTCGAGGACTTTCTTGCCGTTGACGTAGAGGCGCACCGCGCCGTCGGCACGGACCTTGAACACCTGTTCGCCGCTGACCGTCGGGGTGATCTGGCCGCTGTAGCGAATCGAGGTGGCGGCGGTATCGCCGTTCACCGGCAGGCTGTCGGTGGACCAGTCCAGGTCGACATGCTTATCGGTGCGGCTGGCGGCCGGGTCACCCGACCAGTTGGTGTTGCTGAAAAACTCGGTCTTCAAGCCTTTGACGCTGTTGCCATCGCTGTCGGCATGGGTCCAGCTGGAGGTGGCGGGGTCCAGGGACAGCCCGTCGATGAACTCGACCTTGGCGCCCGGCGCCAGTTGCTGCAAGCCGCTCAGCTCACTGATGTAGTTGGCGGCCATGACGTTGGCGCTACCAAAACCGGTGGGCGGCGCGTACTTGGCCAGGGTGCCGACCACAGCGATGCGCTTGACCTTGTTCGCGTCCAGCGGCAGCAGGCTGTTCTGGTTTTTCAGCAGCACGATACCTTCGCGGGCGGCGTTCAGGGCCACGCGGTTGCTGGTGGCGCTGTTCATGTTATGGCTGGTCAACGGCGCCTTGCTGTCGAACTTGTACAGGTAGATTTGCTTGAGGATGCGCCGCACCTTGTCATCGATGGTTGCGCTGCTCAGCTCGCCACTGTCCAGGTACGGCTTGAGCACCGTGCTGTTCATCTGGTAGCCCATCATGTCCAGGTCGGTGCCGGCCTGTGCCGCCGGCAAACCGTTGACCACTGCGTTGTAGTCGCTCTGCACGAAGCCCGGGTAGCCCCATTCGGTCTTGAGGATGTCGCGCATCAGGTGTTTGTTCTGGCAAGCGAACTCGCCGTTCACCTTCTGGAAGGCGCACATCATCATCGCGACCTTGCTGTTCTTCGAGGCGGACTCGAAAGGCGGCAGGGTCATCTCGCGCAGCACGCGTTCGCTGATGATTTCATCGAGGTGGAAGCGGTTGCTTTCCTGGTCGTTGGCGGCGAAGTGCTTGGCGTTGGCCCACACGCCGCGAGACTGAATCCCGTTGATTAACGCCGGTCCCAGGCTGGCGCCGAGGAACGGGTCTTCACCGGACAAGTACTCGAACGCACGGCCGCTGTACGGCATGCGGTAGAGGTTCACCCCTGGGCCGGTGACGAACTGATAACCGCCACTGGCGGTGTCATAGCCCAGGGCACGGCCCAGGTCGATGGCGCGACGCGGGTTCCAACTGGCGGCCAGGTTCGGCCCCGACGGGTACACCACGCCCTGCGCGTTGCCTTCGCTGGTGTAGCGCACGCCCACGCCGCCATCGGCGCCGTGAATCTGCGGGATGCCGTACTGGGTCAGTGGCTTGACGTCCCAGCCACCGGTGCCGCCGATGTAGGCGAGTTTTTCTTCCATCGTCATCTTCGCCAGGGTTTTGTCCGCGGCCTTTTCCGCGCGGCTCACCCGGCCTTCATCCAGGGCCGGGCTGGTCGCCGCATGCACCTGGGACACGGCCAGTGCCAGCAGGGCGAATGCCGACTGTGCACCGATCATTTTGCGTTTATTCATGGGTCTCTCCGACAACAGTTCAGTAAACATGGCGCGCCGAGAAGTGCGTGTTGCACTGCACGCTCGTCACTTTTTTTGGGCAATAGTTGCCCGTGATCGCAATTTTTAACCGATGGCTAATTGCAATTACTTGGCGAATTTCGCAGTTTTATAAGTGTAATAATTGTATTAATTATTATTGTGGGTAGTGTCTAGGCGATATCACGAGATGGCATTTTGAACCGCGAAAACGTCATAATTAAGGCAATTCTTGCGGTTATAAGTCAAACAAAAGCTAATTTTTGCGTTAAATAAGAAATAATTCCTTACGATTTTGAACTTATACTAAACCTACCAGTCGATTGGTTTAAGAAAAATCATCATGGTATGGCGAACTAGTGGCATTGCTCGGTAGTTCTAAAGTGCCATGTTTACACAAGCTGTCATACACAACGCTTTGGTGTAGGGTCTTGATCGAGTTCAAGGCGCCACTTGGGCTATCTGCTGTTTTTGATCTGGAGAAAGTTGATGAAGATTTCCCTGTTGGGTGCCGGTGTTGTACTGGGCGTTGCGCTAAGTGGTGTGGCGATGGCGGCTGAATCCACGGACGCTGATGCGAAATCCGGGGCCGCCGATTCCACGGTGTTGACCCAGGCCCACGATGCCAAGGCGGTTAAAAAGCAGAAGGCCGAAACCACCAAGGGTGGCCGGCCGCTGAACCCATCGGCTACACCCAAAACCTCCAACTAGGCGCGCGGTTTTTGTGGCGAGGGAGCTTGCTCCCGTTCGACTGCGCAGCAGTCGCCTGCTTTTGGGGGCGCTTCGCACCCCAGCGGGAGCAAGCTCCCTCGCCACAACAAGCTCGCTTCTACACATAGCCCCTCAGATAGTCACCCATGCCCAGCCCCTCAACGCCCATCGATGCCTGCCAACTGCACATCCCGCACACCGAACAGGTCTGCGCGTGGCTAATGCAGCACGCTGGGTTGAAAACCGTTGACCTGGAGCGTGCCCGACGCCTGTCCCAAGAGTCCGATGAGCCCCAATTGCTCGGTTTGCTCACCCGTCTGGGGCTGGTCTCCGAAGTGGAACTCGCCCGCGCCTGGGCTGACTTGCTCGGCGCACCGCTGTTGCTGGCCGATGCCGCGCCCCCCTTACTCGACCCCTTGCCGGTGCTGACCGAACGTTTCATGCGCCACTACCAGGTGGTGCCCGTGGGCTGGAGCCAGGGTGGCCTGCGGGTGCTGGCGGCCAACCCGTCGCTGGTGTATCCGTTCCAGGCCATGGCCTATGCCTGCGGCGTACCCGTGTGGCTGGCGGTGGGCCCACGCAACGAAGTCGAAACCCTGATCGAGCGCTACTACGGCCAAGGCCGTTCAGCCATGGGCACCCTGATCGAAAACCTCGATGAACAGAGCGGTGCGCTGGAAGACATTGAACACCTCAAGGACATGGCCTCCGAAGCGCCGGTGATTCGCCTGGTCAACCTGATCCTGCAGCGCGCGGTGGAACATCGCGCCTCGGACATTCATATCGAACCCTTCGAAAACCAGCTCAAGGTGCGCTACCGCATCGACGGTGTGCTGCACGAAGCTGAAGCTCCGCCGTCCAGCTCTTCGGCGGCGGTGATCTCGCGGGTGAAGATCATGGCGCGCCTCGACATCGCCGAGCGGCGCCTGCCTCAGGACGGGCGCATCATGCTGCGTATCCAGGGCAAGGAGCTCGACTTACGGGTGTCCACGGTGCCCACCAGTTTTGGCGAGTCGGTGGTGATGCGCCTGCTCGACCGCCAGACCGTGAAATTCGATTTCCAGAGCCTGGGGTTTGATGGCCAGCGCCTGCAAACCTTCCTGGAAGTGCTCGAACGGCCCCACGGTATTCTGCTGGTCACCGGGCCCACCGGCTCGGGCAAGACCACCACCCTGTACACCGCGCTGTCGCGGCTCAATACCGCCGAGCGCAAGATCATTACCGTCGAAGACCCGGTGGAATACCAGCTTGAGGGCATCAACCAGATCCAGGTCAAGCCGGCCATCGGCCTGGACTTCGCCGGCGCGCTGCGCTCTATCGTGCGCCAGGACCCGGACGTGATCATGATCGGTGAAATCCGCGACCTGGAAACCTGCCGTATCGCCATCCAATCGTCGCTGACCGGCCACCTGGTGCTCTCGACCCTGCACACCAACAGTGCGGCAGCGAGTATCACGCGGCTGCTGGATATGGGCGTCGAAAGCTACCTGATTGCCTCGACCGTCAACGGTATCCTCGCCCAGCGTCTGGTGCGGCGCCTTGACCCGGCTACCCGCGAAGCCTTCGAAGCGCCAGCGCAATTGATCGCCGAACATGGCCTGGATCGTTTTACCGATCAGCGCCCGATCATGCTCTATCGCCCCCGCGCCGATGCGCCAGGCGGTGGCTATCACGGCCGCAGCGCAATCACCGAACTGCTGGTGATGAACGACGAACTGCGCAGCCTGCTGATGCGCCAGGCCGACGCCGCCACTCTGGAACAGGCCGCCCGCCGTGGCGGCCTGCGCACCTTGCATGAAGAGGGCCTGCGCCAGGCCGTGGCCGGTGTCACCTCGCTCGAAGAAGTGTTGCGGGTTACCCGTGGAGAGGGCGCGTGAGCCTGTTCAAGTACCGCGCTCTCGACAGCCAGGGCCAGCCGCAAAACGGCACCCTGGAAGCCAAGGACCAGAACGCCGCCGTCGCCGCGCTGCACAAGCGCGGCTTGCTGGTGTTGCAGATCGATGTGGCGGGTGCCCAGGGGCTGCGCAAGGCCTTCGGCCGTGGCCAGTTGAATGGCGCGGCACTGGTCAGCTTCACCCAGCAATTGGCCACGCTACTGGGCGCCGGCCAGCCGCTGGAGCGCTCGCTGGGCATCCTGCTCAAGCAGCCTGGCCAACCGCAGACCCGCGCGTTGATCGAACGCATCCGCGAACAGGTCAAGGCCGGCCAGCCGTTATCCAAGGCGCTGGAGGAGGAGGGTAGCCAGTTCTCCCCGCTGTACTTGAGCATGGTCCGCGCCGGCGAGGCGGGCGGCGCCCTGGAAGACACTCTGCGCCAGCTCAGCGATTACCTGGAGCGCAGCCAGTTACTTAAGGGCGAAGTGATCAACGCGCTGATCTACCCGGCCTTTCTGGTGGTAGGCGTGCTCGGTTCGCTGGCCCTGTTGCTGGCGTACGTGGTGCCGCAGTTCGTGCCGATCTTCAAGGACCTGGGCGTGCCGATTCCGCTGATTACCGAGGTGATTCTGGGCCTCGGCCAATTCCTCGGTGCCTTCGGCCTGGCGGTGTTGGCCGGTTTGATCGTCGGTGCATGGGCCCTGGCCGCGCGGCTGCGCGACCCCCAGCGCCGCGAACGCTATGACCGCCGCGTGCTGGGTATACGCGTGATCGGCCCGCTGCTGCAACGGGTCGAGGCCGCACGCCTGGCCCGCACCCTCGGCACGCTGCTCAGCAACGGCGTGGCGCTGCTGCAAGCGCTGGTCATCGCCCGGCAGGTCTGCACCAACCGCGCCCTGCAAGCGCAAGTGGCCCAAGCCGCCGAGTCGGTCAAAGGCGGCGGCACCCTGGCCAGCGCCTTCGGCAGCGAGCCGTTGCTGCCTGATCTGGCGTTGCAAATGATTGAAGTCGGCGAACAGGCCGGCGAACTCGACAGCATGCTGCTCAAGGTCGCCGACGTATTCGACGTCGAAGCCAAACGCGGCATCGACCGCCTGCTCGCTGCGCTGGTGCCGTCCCTGACCGTGGTCATGGCGGTGCTGGTGGCGGTGATCATGCTGGCGATCATGCTGCCGCTGATGAGCTTGACCAGCAATATATGAACCCTTAAGGAAACACGCTGATGCGCCATACCCGATTCAAGCCCGCCCGCCGCCAGGGCGGTTTTACCTTGCTGGAAATGCTCGCGGTGATCGTGCTGCTGGGCATCGTCGCGACCATCGTGGTGCGCCAGGTCGGCGGCAATGTCGACAAGGGCAAATACGGCGCGGGCAAGGCCCAACTGGCCAGCCTGAGCATGAAGATCGAAAGCTATGGCCTGGATGTCGGCTCGCCACCCAAGACCCTGCAACAACTGGTCGACAAGCCGGGCAACAGCGCCGGTTGGGCCGGGCCGTACGCCAAGCCGTCGGACCTCAAGGACCCGTTCGGCCATGCCTTCGGCTATCGCTTCCCCGGTGAGCACGGCGCCTTCGACCTGGTTTTCTACGGTCAGGACGGCCAGCCGGGCGGCGAAGGCTACAGCGCCGACCTGGGCAACTGGGAATAACCGACGACCATGGCCAACGCCCAACGCGGCTTTACCTTGCTGGAAATGCTGGTGGTGATCGTCTTGATCAGCATCGCGGCCGGGTTGGTAGGGTTTGGCCTGCAACAAGGCCTGCGCGCCGCCAAAGAGCGCCAGGCCGTCGGGCAGGTGGTCGAGGCATTGCGCAGCACGCGGGCGCGGGCGATTGTCAGTGGCACCACCGAAAGCACGGTCTTCGATTTGCGCAACCTCAGCGTGCAGGCGCCGGACCGTCCGAAAAAGCATTGGCCGGCCGAACTGCACGTGACCCTGCACACCGCCGAGCAAGCAGGCTCTGCGGTGGATTTCTACCCCGATGGCAGTTCCACCGGCGGCCACGTGTTGCTGGCCAACGGCAGTCGGCGTTGGCGCATCGACATCGGCTGGCTGACGGGCAGCGTACAGTCCAAGGCCTTGCCATGAAGCGCCAATCGGGTTTTACCCTGCTGGAAATGCTCGCCGCGCTGACGCTGATGGCGATCTGTAGCACGGTGCTGCTGGTCGCCTTCGGCCAGAGCGCGCGCTCGTTGTTGCAGGTGGCTCATAGCGACCGCCTGACCCATGCCGCCTTGAGTGTGATGGATCAGGAGGGCACGGGGCCATTGGCGAGTGGCACACGCCAGGGCGAGATGGACGGCATCGCCTGGCAACTGCGCATCGCCCAACAGCCCAGTCGTATCGGCCAGGCGCATCTCTTTCGCCTTGATCTCACCGTCAGCGAAGGCCCGCGCCACGCCAGTTTCAGCACCTTGAAACTGCGCGCTGCGGCCGTCGGGGCCGGCTTGTGAAGGCGCGTCAGCAGGGCTTCACCTTGCTTGAAATCATGATCGTGCTCAGCCTGCTCGGGGTGTTGCTGACCTTGGTCGGCGGGGCGCTGCTGGGCGCCAATCGCGCAGTGCTCAAGGCCCAGCGCTACACGGTCAGCCTGGATGAAATGCGCGCCGCGCAGCAGTTTTTGCGCTCCGCCATCAGCGAGGCGTTGCCGCTGGATGTGACCGAGGACGACAGCCAGACCGATGGTTTTTTCACCGGCGGGCCGCAGCGCATGCAGTTTGTCGCGACCTTGCCCGGTGTGCTCGGCGGCGGTATCCAGCGCTTCACCTTGCAGTTGACCGGCCCCGAGGCGCAGCGCGACTTGCAGGTGGCGTTCGCGCGGTTTGAGTCCGCGGCGCAGGTGAGTGTCCCGGCGTCGCGCAGTGAGCCGCAGGTGTTGTTGAAGGATGTCGAGGATCTGCAATTCAGCTATCGCGGCGTGTCGCCCAAGGGCCAGGCCACCGGTTGGATCAGCCAATGGCCGTGGACCAAACGCCTGCCTTACGCGGTGCGGATTGACGCGCGGGTGAATGGGCCGGTGCCGTGGGTCACCCAGGTGGTTGCGTTGCGCCTGAATCTGTCCGGCGGGGCGCCCGAATGATCAAGCATCAACGGGGTGTAGCCCTGCTGCTGGTGCTGTGGGTGCTGGCCTTGCTCAGCTTGTTGCTGGGCGGCCTGGCCGGCTGGGTGCAACTGGAAACGCGCCAGGCTGCCTGGCACCGCCAGCACACCCAGGCGGTGCTGGCGGCCGAGGCCGGGGTAGCGCTGGCGATGGCGGCCGTGGCGGACCCGTTGCAGCGCAAACAGTGGGTTGCCGACGGGCGTGAGATTGCGCTGGTGTTCGACGATGCGCAGTTGCACGTCAGCCTGCACAGCGAGCGCGGCAAGTTGTATTTGAACAGCGCCGAGGTGGGCGATTTTGCCCGCCTGGCCCTGGCCTGCGGTGCGACCCAGGCCCAGGCCAATCAGCTCGCCAGAGCCCTGGAAGTGCGCCGCAACCAGGGCCTGGCGCCGTTTCGGGTGGTGGAAGAAGTGCGCCAACTGCCGGGCATGACCCAGGCGCTGTACAGCGAACTGGTGCCCGAGATCAGCCTGTGGAGTGGCCTGGATCGGCCCGATCCGGCATTCGCCAGTGCCTTGATGCGCCGCGCGCTGAACCTGCCGCACCAGAGCGCGGTGGGTGCCGATCCCGGCGAAGTGTTGGTGGTCAGCAGCCGCGCACAACGCCCCGGCGGTTACCACGCCCAGTTGCAAGCCACCGTGTTATTGAGCCCCGCGCAAGGCAGCGCACAACCTTATCGAGTCCTACGTTGGCAAGAATGAACGAACACCTCTCGGCACAGCTGCAGTTGCTGGCGGAGCCGATCACTCGGCGCTGGCACGGCAGCCTGTTGCAACAGGGCTGGCGCTTGTGGCTCAAGGAGCTGCGTGGCTGCCTGCCGGCGTGGTTGTCGCTGCAGGACATCCCCGAGCATGTCTATCCGTGGCCGTTGACCGCACCCGTAGAAAAAACGCCCGGCGAGGCGCGCCAGGTGCTGTTACTGGCCCCCGCCACGGTGCTGGTGCAAAGCCTGCAATTGCCCCCGGCCGCCGCACGTAATCTGTCCACGGTCGTTGGCTACGAACTGGACCGCTTTACCCCGTTCGACGCCGCCCAGCTGTACTTTGTCGCGCGCCAGGAACGCCGCACCCCCACGCACTTGCAGGTGACGCTGGTGGCGATCCTGCGTGAGCGCCTGGACCAGATGCTCATTGAATGCGCGGCCCTCGGCTTGCAACCCCATGCAGTGGATGTAGCGGATAGCGCAGGCAAACCCATGGGCATCGACTTGCTGCCGGCGCCGTTGCGCCCCCGCCAGCGCCCCCAGGGCAAGGGCCTGCAACGCAGCCTGCCGTGGCTGTGCGGCGCCTTGCTGATTGCCGCGATGCTGCTGTGGCTCAACGACCGCCAGCGCGTGCTCGATGCCATGCAGCACAGCGTGCGCGAGCAGAAAGCCCAGGTCGCCGAGATTCAGGCCCTGCGCCAGCAACTGCTCAATACCCGTGGCGCCGCCCAGTACCTGATTCGCCGCAAGGCCGCCCAACCGCCGTTGGCGGCGCTGCTCAACGAGCTTGCGGCCTGCCTGCCGGCCGACACCTGGCTCGACCAGTTGGAAGTCAATGACGGCGCCGACGTGTCGTTCTCCGGGCAGAGCGCCAAGGCCAGCGCCTTGATTACCCGGATCAAGGGCTGCCACAGCCTGGAAAACGCCCAGTTCGAAGGGGTGATTCAACCCGATGCGCAAACCGGCAAGGATCAATTTTCCTTGCGCGCCCACCTGCACCAGGAGGCCGCCGATGCGCCGACCACTGACACCCCGTGAACGCCGTGGCGCTGCCTTGATCGGCTTGGCCCTGGTGCTCGGCGCCGGTTACTGGCTGTTCATCGACAGCTGGTTCGCCGGCCCCTTGCGCACCATGGGCGAGCAGGCCGAGCAGTTACGTGAACAGCAACAACGCTACGCCGGCGTGCTGCGCCAGGGCGACAGCCTGCGCCAACAGCTGGAGCAAGCCCGCCAGGACCCGGCCAGCAGCACCAGCCTGTTGCCCGGCGATGACCCCAGCGCAGTCGCTGCCGACCTGATGCAACGCATCGCCGACCTGATCAACAGCCGCGCCGGCCTCGGTGGCGGTTGCAGCCTGACCCAGCGCATGCCCATCACCCCGGAGCAGGACGACGCCGAGCCGTATCGCCAGGTCAAAGTCAGCCTGACCCTCAACTGCGCCATCGAGCCCTTGACCGCGATCCTGCATGAACTGGAGTACCAGCGGCCGTTTCTGTTCGTTGATGAGATGAGCATTCGCCGCCCGCCGAACGCACCGGCCAGCGGCGGTGCCGGCCAACTGGTGGTGCACCTGTTGGTGCGCGGTTACCTGCAACCGGCCGCCGCCCGGCAGGTGCAGCGATGATCCATGCATTGCGTCCCCTGGAATGGCTGTTGCTCGGTGTGGCCGGGCTGTTGGGCCTGCTGATGGTCGGCATCCTCAGCAGCATCGGCGATGCGCCGCAGTGGTTGCCGGCGTCTGCCGCCGATGTGCGCGCCAATACGGCCGCCAAGGTGCTGGTGGCGCCGAGCGCGACCCTGGAAAGCCTGGCCGGCACCTGGCAAGCGCCGCTGTTCAGCCCTGATCGCAGCCCCGACCGTGCAGTGGGCCAAGCCGCCGTCTCCAGCCTGTCGAGCCTGGTGCTGACCGGTATCGTCCTCGACGGCGACCTGCGGGTGGCGCTGCTCAAGCGTGCCGACGGCCCACCGCTCAAAGTCCATCAGGGCCAGACCTTGCCCAATGGCTGGCGCCTTGCGCACCTCACGCCCCGCGACGCTCGCTTTGTATTGGACGGCCACACGCAAACCCTGAGCCTGCGCGCCCTGCGTTTGCCGCTGCCGTCCACCACACCCCCGATTACCCTTCCTCACGAGTCCACCCCTTGATCGATACCTTCCCTGGCGCCTTGCGCACCACCGTGTTTTGCCTGGCCACCGCCGTTTCCCTCGGTGGCTGCGGGACATTCCCCGAGCATCTCGACCCGGACGAGGCCCTGCTGCATGAGGCGATGCAGGGCACCGGTTCGCAACGCCCGCCCGTGGACCCGGCCAGCGAACAGACCCCGGTCGACAGCGGCCAACCCCAGGCCAAAACGCCACCGCAACGCCAATTGATTCGCGGCAACCAGCAGTTCGTGCGCCAACCGGCAGCGGTATCGGCCGCCAAGGAGGAGGGCAGCGGCGACATCGTGTTCAACTTCGCTGACCAGCCGATCGAAGCGGTGATCAACAGCGTGATGGGCGACTTGCTGCATGAGAACTACAGCATCGCCCAGGGTGTGAAGGGCAATGTCAGCTTTTCCACGTCAAAGCCGGTGAACAAGCAGCAGGCCTTGTCGATTCTCGAAACCCTACTGTCGTGGACCGACAACGCCATGATCAAGCAGGGCAACCGCTATGTGATCCTGCCGGCCAACCAGGCAGTGGCGGGCAAGCTGGTGCCCGAGATGCGGGTGTCGCAACCGTCCAGCGGCTTGTCGGCACGCCTGTTTCCGCTGCGCTATATCTCGGCCACCGAGATGCAGAAACTGCTCAAGCCGTTCGCCCGCGAGAATGCGTTCTTGCTGGTGGACCCGGCGCGCAATGTGCTGAGCCTGGCCGGCACCCCCGAGGAACTGGCCAACTACCAGGACACCATCGACACCTTCGATGTGGACTGGCTCAAGGGCATGTCGGTGGGCGTGTTCGGCCTGCAACGCGCCTCGGTGGCCGAGCTGATGCCCGAGCTGCAAAAGATGTTCGGCCCCGACAGCGGGATGCCCCTGGCGGGTATGGTGCGGTTCTTGCCCATCGAGCGGACCAATTCGGTGGTGGCGATCTCGTCGCAGCCACAGTACCTCAGCGAAGTCGGGGACTGGATCCACACCATCGACGAAGGTGGCGGCAACGAGCCGCAGATGTACGTCTACGACGTGCGCAACATGAAGGCCACCGACCTCGCCAAATACCTGCGACAGATCTACGGCACGGGCGCGATCAAGGACGATACCCCGGCCAAGGTCGCCCCCGGTTTACGCACCGCTACCCTGTCCTCGCCTGGCACCAACAGCACCTCCGGCAGCACGCCGGGCGGCCTGAGCAACAACCTGAATAACAGCCAGCCCGCCACCGAGGATGAAGACCAGGCGCCCGAAGCCGACCAGGACAACGCCGAGCAGGGCACGACCGAAGACGCCCCGGCCAAAAGCCTCGACGCCGGCACCCGCATCACCGCGCAAAAAAGCAGTAACCAACTGCTGGTACGTACCCGCCCGGTGCAATGGAAAGAGATCGAATCGGCGATCAAACGCCTCGACAACCCACCGCTGCAAGTGCAGATCGAGACGCGCATCCTGGAGGTCAAACTCACGGGTGAACTGGACCTTGGCGTGCAGTGGTATCTGGGGCGCCTGGCGGGTAATTCCACCAGCACCACGGTGGGCAACACCGCCGGCAGCCAAGGTGCGTTGGGCGGTGGCGGGGCAGGGTTGGGGGCGACGGATTCGTTGTTCTATTCGTTCGTCAGCTCCAACCTGCAAGTGGCCTTGCATGCCCTCGAGACCAACGGCCGCACCCAGGTGCTGTCGGCGCCGTCGCTGGTGGTGATGAACAACCAGCCGGCGCAGATTCAGGTAGGTGACAACATTCCTATCAGCCAAACCACGGTCAACACCGGCACCTCCGACACCACGTTGAGCAGTGTTGAATATGTGCAGACCGGGGTGATCCTCGACGTCGTGCCGCGCATCAATCCGGGTGGTTTGGTGTACATGGATATTCAGCAGCAGGTCAGCGATGCCCAGGACCAGCAGGCGTCCAGCAACGACACCCAGGCCAACCCACGTATCTCCACGCGCTCGGTATCGACCCAGGTCGCGGTGCAGAGTGGGCAAACAGTGCTACTGGGCGGGTTGATCAAGCAGGACAACGCGGAGAGTGTCAGTGCGGTGCCTTATCTTGGGAAGATTCCGGGGTTGCGTTGGTTGTTTGGCAATACCAGCAAGTCCAAGGATCGTACGGAGTTGATCGTGCTCATCACTCCAAGAGTCATCACCAGCAGCAGCCAGGCACGGCAGGTGACGGATGATTATCGGCAGCAGATGCAACTGTTGAAGCCGGCTAACTGAAGGAACGCGGGAAAAATGTGGGAGGGGGCTTGCTCCCGATGGCGGCCTGACAGCCGACCAGGATGTTGGATCAGACCGAGTACATATCCGTTGCTGCGGTTTGATCGTTCCCACGCTCTGCGTGGGAATGCATCCCCTGACGCTCCGCGTCACCTTGCGCAGGACTTGAGCTACGCGCCAACGGCAGGACGCGGAGCGTCCGAGGCGGCATTCCCACGCGGAGCGTGGGAACGATCAGGTGGTGGGGTAGGGGTGTTACCACCATTTCCAGCGGCCTTGTTTTTTCAGGGGGGCGGCGATAACGCCATTGCGTTTATGTCTGATTTCCAGCATCTCTCGGCGCATTTCCCTTTGTCGGTTGCTGTTCAGGCAGAGAAGCCCGGTTAACGGGCTCAGTAAGGTAAGGGTAAATAGAAGGTGATCAGGGCTGTAAATGATTGTCGGCACTACGAGCAGTAAATAGCTCATGAACACACCAACCTGAAGCCACACCCACCCTGGATAACCGTGAAGAACCAGGCTCTGTGCGATGCCGAATATCACACACGCTATGCCACCTGCAATGAAGAATGCGCTATCGGTAAAGTCATCGGATGCGTCAGCGAAATAGGTGAGATTCATTAGCGTGCCGGCGGTGGCAATCGAAAAACACAAGGCTAAGACTCCGCCAAACAAGGCCACTCTGTGACTCGTCCAAAGTGGGTGAGGATCTACGATGTAAAAGTGCTCTCGGCGGTTATTCATTTGCGGGTCCCATACTTCGTTTACTGTTCGATAAGCGCCTGCTGCGCACTGGAACAGACCCGCTACTGCTGCGGCTGTGCCAATGAATGAGATGACAACGCTTGTGCCAGCAGTAAAAGGCATCAAGGCGATCCCGCTGTAAATAACATGCCAACTCAACAGCGCTCCCGCGCGCGTTACCCCCGCAGTCAGTGCCTCCCTCATCAATTCCGACTCCCGCGGCTCATGCTCCAACATCCGCGTGAACTCCACCGGCCCACAGACCTGGGCGCCTCACGCAGCACCACCTTAATCGGCGACACACTGCAAATTGCCTGGAACTCACGCAGCGTCACCACGTTGAAGTCTTCATCGATATACACCACGCCCGCACCAATCAGTGCCGGGTCGCTGTCGATGGCGAAGAACAGTCGACGCAGGTCGATGCTGCTTTCAATCCGTTCTCGGGTAGTGCGGTGGGCCGAAGGGAATCCATCCCTGAGCAGGGCGGTTGTCATTCCTTAACACCTGATTTTTTGGCGTTCGAAGGTTAAAGATGGAATGGCGCAAATTAATATCAGAAAGTTCGTCATTTGAAGTCGGATGCTTCCCGATCCGGCTTTGCGGTCTTGTGTAATCGCCCCCGACAGAGGAACAGTGCGCCCCACGTCACTCCCGACGCACTACAGGACACGGAGCCAACATGGCAGTCGATATGTTTTTGAAGCTGGGCGATATCAAGGGTGAATCACGGGACCAGGCCCATCGCGACGAGATCGATATCACCGAGTGGGCGTGGGGTTTGTCGCAGACGGGGTCGATGCACTCGGGTACCGGAGGTGGCGCGGGCAAGGTCAATATCGCCAACCTCAACCTGAAAAAGCCGCTGGATAAATCCAGCCCCAACCTGATGATGGCCTGCGCCAGTGGCAAGCATTACCCCGAAGCAATACTGGTGGTACGCAAGGCGGGCGGTTCAAGCCCGGTGGAGTACCTGGTGATCACCTTGAAGGAAGTCATGGTGGTGTCCTACGGCACCGGTGCTGACAGTAAGGATGATGTGCTCTACGACAGCATCGCCTTGAACTTCGCCACCGTCGACGTCAGCTATCAGCCGCAGAAAGCCGATGGCGCCAAGGACGGTGGGCCGGTGAAGTTTGGCTGGAATATCCGGCAGAACGTCAAAGCCTGAAGCCTCATCGCGTGCCCGGACACAATCCGAATGATACAAGGAGCCGGCTTGCCTGCGATGGTCGTCAACGCAAACCCGGGAACCCGAGTGAACGCGGCGCCCGTGGGTTTTTCGCCGGCAAGCCGGCTCCAGGATCAGCAGGCGCCAGAATTAGGGGTTGAATTCCAACCGCACCCGCAGTCAACTTACGAGACGAAATTGATGAGCGATATTTACTGGTTTTCTGTTCCCAACCTTGAGAAAAAGCGTTATCCCGAATGGCGTCGGTCATTCGGTGTGAATGACGAAAGACGCGTATTCGTACCAGCGGCTATGGCCGCAGATACCGCAGCGCAGTTGGTCGTAGTGTTGGCAATCACTGAAAATCAGCCTGTTGCGGAGTATCTCAATCACCCCTTCGTACCCAGCGACTGGCTAAAAAGAGACTTTCCCAAACATCGTGATTTGATCGAGATCATTGAAGCGCGGGCTCAAGCTGAGGATGTTGTTTTACCTCGTGTCCCGCAGATTGCGTAAACCTTCTGGATCGTTGGATCTCAAGAGAAACTCTATGAAGCGTTCGCAGAGTCGGTCGTTCTGGTGCATCACA
Organism: Pseudomonas fildesensis; assembly: GCF_001050345.1. Classification (GTDB taxonomy): domain Bacteria; phylum Pseudomonadota; class Gammaproteobacteria; order Pseudomonadales; family Pseudomonadaceae; genus Aquipseudomonas; species Aquipseudomonas fildesensis. Next base: position 101,394 of record NZ_LFMW01000001.1, read on the forward strand.
GCGGTTCTGACCGTTATTGTGGGGCTTTTAGGCTACCAAATAATTGATGGGTTAACTCGCGGTGTGGTGGTGGCTTTCAGTCGTGTCGGGCCTTCCATCACTTACACGCTTGTGGAGCAACCGAAGCAGTATTGGTTCAACATTATTTGGCTGGCAGGTATTGAGATTTTCCTGATTGCGGTGACCCTTGTCACGGCTTGGATTGCGAGGGAAATGGCTAAAAACGAGCGATCGACTTAAAGCGTTTTGACGCCAGGCGTCGTTGTCATCGCACAAGTGCGATCCCGAACAAGGCGGCACTGTCAACGCGCCGCTATTGTTCCTTGACTCGCTCAAACAAGAGAGGGCGTCGTTGTGACGCTATTCCCCGTGGCTCATTCACCAAACCCCACAATGGCCTTGGTTTCCAGGTATTCCTCAAAACCCTGCACACCATACTCCCGACCATTCCCCGAGCGCTTGTAGCCACCAAACGGCGCCATAGGATTCCACGCGGGGTAGTTCAGGTGCACTTGCCCGGCGCGAATACGCGACGCCACGGCACGGGCAAGGTCAAGGTCCTGCGCCTGAACGTGGGCGCCCAACCCGTAGATCGTGTCGTTTGCGATAGCGACCGCCTCATCGACCGTCTCGTAAGCAATGATGCACAACACGGGGCCGAATATTTCCTCTTGAGCAATGCGCATTGCGCTATCCACGTTGGAGAATACCGTCGGCCGGGTATAGAAGCCCTTTTCAAATCCCGTCACGCGTCCCGGCCCACCGCACACCAGTTTTGCACCCTCGTCGAGGCCTGCCTCGATCATCGTTTGAATGCGATTGAACTGTGCTTCGTTGGCAATCGGACCCAATTGTGTATCTTCCGCTTGCGGGTCGCCCACGATGATTGCATTGGCGGTTGCTGCGGCCAGGGATTCAACCTCGGCCAGGCGGCTTTTTGGCACAATCATTCGGGTCGGCGCGCTGCACGATTGGCCAACATTGCGAAACGCAGCCATCACGCCCAGCGGCACGGCTTTGGCGAAGTCGGCGTCAGGCAGCAGCACATTCGGCGACTTGCCCCCCAGTTCCTGGGTGACGCGTTTCACCGTAGTGGCAGCCGCTTGTGCAACCAGCGCGCCTGCGCGGTTGGAGCCGGTGATAGAAATCATGTCGATATCCGGATGTGCCGCCATGGCTGCGCCGACCTCGGCACCGCTGCCGTTCACCAGATTGAACACGCCAGGCGGCAGGCCTGCGTCATGCACCAGTTGTGCAAACAGCAGGGCGCTCAGAGGCGACAGTTCGCTGGGCTTCAACACCACGGTGCACCCGGCGGCTATCGCGGGAGCGACTTTCGCGGTGATTTGGTACAGCGGCCAGTTCCACGGCGTGATGAGACCGCAGACACCGATGGGTTCGCGCTCGATCGCGGTGCCGCCTTCAATCGTCCGGAAGCGATAGCTGGACAGCAGATCACGTGCGACCCGAACGTGCTCGGCCGCCAGCGGCACTTGCATTGCCCGGGCGGAGCTGATTGAAGCGCCCATTTCGAGGGTGAGGGCCTGCGCAAACAGCTCTTTTCGCTCAAGGATCAGCTCGTGGATTTTTCCAAGTACTCGCGCACGTAACTCGGGGGAGGTAGCAGACCAACCCGTAAACGCCGCACGCGCTGCCGCGACCGCCCGATCGACATCTTCTGCAGACCCTCGCGCGACCTGTGCGACAACCTGTTCAGTGGCCGGATTGACCACGTCCAGGCTGGCCGGGATTACCGGGGAAGACCAGCGGCCGTTAATATAAAACTGATGAGCCGTTTGCGGATCAACGCTGTAGCTATTCGAAGATTGGGTTGTCATCCAACTGGCTCCCTGGAGCGGTAATAGGCGCTGCGAACAGCACGCCCCTGTCGTCTGAATAAGCTAGCAAAACGGTCCAGGCAAAAGATGCCGTTGTTCAAGCCAGCAAGGGATAATCTGCTGAATCTGGCGGGCCCGCCTTGCTCCCTAGCCGATTGCTTGCGTCACCAGCGCAAACTGGGTGATGCCGCCGCTTGATTGCGGCGGCAAACCCAGCACCATCCGCGGCGCTTTATCCACGCATGGCAGCCCCAGGCTCTCGAGCCACTCAGCCAACCCGCACGCGGTTGGAATGTCGAATCGCACGAAGGCACCAGGGATCAAGTGCAACAGGTGGGTGATCAATTGTTGGGCCTGTTCCAGGTTTTGCGCGACCACTGGACCAATGATATGCCCCCGGCCAAATCGACGGAGCAGGGCGCAACCTCTCAGTTGCCCGTCCACATCGATACCGACCACGTGCTCGGCCGTTGGCAGCAGGTCGTTGAGTACTCCAGTGCGGTCCAGACCGCTACCGGCATTGGCCAACTCGATCAGCTTCGGGTACTCAGCCAGGCTTAATACGCGACATCTCGAGTGCTTGATCAAGGGCGCCGGCGTCTGCGGCACACCCTGATGTTGCTGGATTCGCGCGAAGTCGACGAAGCCCATGCTTGCATAAAGCGGCGCGCCTGATTCGGTGGCGTTGAGGATCGGCGTGCGCGGTGCCGCAGCCTCCAGGCACAGGTTCATCAGGCGGCGCCCGATGCCTTTTCCCTGATGGTGATCGCTCACGATCACCAGGCCGATGGAGGAGTAAACGCCCTGATGGCAGGCGAACGCCACGCCAACCAGTTGGCCGTCCTGTTCCGCGACGAAGCCTTCGGACGTGCGCTGCACCATGGCCCAATCTTCCTCGCGGTGAGGCCATTTCAGGTGCACGGAGAGCGCGTGGGCGGCGGGCATGTCGGCGGCAGTGACCGTGCGATAAACGTAGGCGTGGCTCATATCAGTTTTCCTGTGGTGGGGGCGTTTGCAGGCACCGTCGAAGGTTGGGTAAACCGCCGGATATCGAACTGGCTGATCAAGGTGCTGGTGCTCCCGGTACTGATCAGTTCAGCCATCACATCCCCCACGCCCGGGCCGAGCTGGAAGCCGTGGCCGCAGAAACCGAAGGCATAAAACAGCCCGTCCACGCTGCCGCTCGGGCCCATGACTGGCAGGGAGTCCGGCGTGTAGCTCTCGATGCCGCTCCACACGCGGATAATGTTCAGCTTCTCTGCGCCGGGTAACAGTCGGCGCATTTGTCGCATCTGGTTGAGCAGGCTTTGCGGTTTGAAATACGCCCGTCGGTTGAGCATGTCGGGGGTGCAGCGGTTGCCGCCGCCAATGATGATGTTGCCGCGCGGAATCTGCCGGAAGTAGATCACCTCTTCCTTGATTTTGGTAAACACTCCGATCACGGTTGGCAAGGCGTAGGGCACCGGTTCAGTGACTGACATCTGCGGGCCGTTGGGCTCAAGCGGCACCGGCTCACCGAAGCGCTCCGACAACCTCGCAGCCCAGGCGCCAGCGGTAATCAACAGTTGTTCGGCGACGAATAACTGCCCATCCGTGGTGGTGACCTGGAACAGGCCATTGACCTTTTGCACGTCGGCGACTTCGGTACGTTCTTCTATCCGCGCCCCGAGGCGCCGGGCTGCGCGGGCAAACGCCGGTGCCGCCAGGCGCGGGTTGGCGTGCCCGTCGTGGGGCGCGTAGGAGCCGCCTTTAACGTCCGGGCCAAGGAAACCGAAGCGCCGGTGCAGCTCGGCGCCGCGATAGATTTTAAGGTCCAGTTGGGCGGCTTCCGGCGCGGCGGCATAGGCCTCCAGCTCAGCGATTTCATCTTCGCGATAACACACGCGCATATGCCCGCTGGCAATAAACTCCAGGTCATCGTCGATCAGCTCCGGCAGGCGTTTCCACAACGCCCAGGAACGATTGGCCAGCTCGAGCTGGCCCAGGTAGCGGCCCTGGCGGCGTACGTTGCCGAAGTTCACGCCGCTGGCGTACTGACCAATCTGGTCGCGCTCCAGCAGCGTGACCGAGCAACCGCGCCGACGCAGGAAAAACGCTGACGATGCGCCCATGATGCCGCCACCGATGATCAATACGTCGCTTTTTTGCGGATTCATAACGGTTCCTTGTGTGCGGTCCGGGCGACGGCTTCGATTTCGATCAGGTAGCCATGATGCAGCACCGGAACGGGCACTACGGCGCGCGCTGGCCGATGGTCGCCGAGGTAGTGCGCATACAGTTGATCAAAGGCGGGCCAGTGTTCTATCCCGACCACATACACCGTCACTTTGAGCAGGTCACGGGGGCCCAGGCCTGCTTCACTCAGAATCGCCAGCAGATTATCCAGGGCGATCGACGCCTGGACCTCGAACGGTTGATCGGCGCTGTGCTCGCCATTCGCGCGTACCGGCAGTTGCCCGGACACATACACAACCCCGCCATGCGACACCGCCTGCGAATAATGCCCGCCCGGTGCGGCCGCGTTGGCCGTCTGAATCACGTTTAGGTTACCAGCCATGCAGGCGACTCCAGGTGTGCACCGCGCCATCGGCGTCTACGGCGTGATAGTCCGGGAACTGCGCACCCGTGGCGCAGGCATGGTTGGGCAGGATGCGTAGGCGGCTGCCGATGGGGAAACGCGCGACAAGGTCGTCACTGCCGGCGGCGCCCAGGGTGATGATGCCGTGTTCCTGATTGGCCCCAGTGACCAGCGCGCCTTCGATCCAGTCGCCCGCTTCGGTACACACTTGCCCATAACCAAAGTCCTGGCGCTGACGCTGCGTGCCGCGATCACGACTCATGGCCATCCAGCCGGCGTCGGTGATGATCCAGCCTTTGTCCTGCTGATGGCCAATGACGGTGGTCATTACACTCAGCGCCAATTCGTCTGCCTGGCACACCCCGATGTTGTGCATCACCAGATCGAAGAACACATACACGCCCGCGCGCACTTCGGTGATGCCCTCCAGGTTCAGTGCCGAAAGTGCAGTGGGGGTGGAACCGATGCTGACTTCGGGGCACGCCATGCCGGTTTCGCGGATTCGTTCTGCGGCGCGTACGCAAAGCAAGCGTTCCTGCTCAGCCAGCGCTTGCAGGGCTTCAAGCGTGTCCAACTCGTAACTGGACCCGGCGTGGGTCATCACGCCACGCAGTTGCATGCCGCCTTCGCTCAAGATGCGCGCTACGTCTATGAGTGAATCGTCTTCAGCGGCGAGGCCTGAACGATGGCCGTCGCAATCGATTTCAATCCACACGTCAAAGCGTTCGTCATGTTGCTGTGCGAACGCGACGATAGCCTGGGCGCCTGAGACGCTGTCGGTGAGGACGCTCAGGTTGCAGCCCTTGCGCCGCAGTGCCAGGGCCTGGGGCAGTTTGCCCGGTGCGATTGCCACGGCGTAGAACACATCGCTGATGCCTGCGGTGAAACAATGCTCGGCTTCTTTGAGGGTGGAGACCGTGACACCGCTGGCACCTGCGTCGATCTGAGCCTGGATCACCGGCAGGCACTTGCTGGTTTTGATGTGCGGGCGCAAACGTACGCCAAGAGTGCCCATGCGCTGCTGCATACGCTGGATATTGCGCTGCATTCGCGAGACATCGATGAGCGCAGCAGGTGTATCGAGGGAGGCAATTGCCGTGGACATGGGGGAACTCGAGTGGCTGGGTACAGGCAGCACTCTACTCAGCTGTCCTTAAGTTGTGGTTCAATAAAAGCTAATCAATCATTAAGTAAAATTGAATGATTTCCATCGAAGACCTGCGCCTCGCCGTCACGCTTGCACGCTCTGAGTCCCTGAGTGCCGCCGCCAGAGCCCTGAATGTCTCCCCGCCAGCGCTTTCCATGCGGCTGCGCAAGTTGGAGACGCTGCTGGGGCTGACCCTGGCCAATCGCGACGCCCGACGTCTCAGCCTCACGGCGGATGGTGAGCGGTTTTCCCGCGAAAGCGCGCTGTTGCTGGAACAGTTGGAGGCGCTCCCGGAGTCGTTCAGGCAAAAGGACGAAAGCCTGGTAGGCACATTGAGGCTGGCGGCGCCGTTTGGCTATGGTCGACAGCGCATCGCACCGCTGTTGGCGCGTTTTGCCAGGTTGCATCCACAGCTTCGCCTGCATCTGGATTTGCGCGAGACACCTTGGCCTGATCGGCATGACAGCGATGCTGTGATTCACATCGGGCATCTCAATGACAGCCTGTGGACTGCTCGGCAACTCACGGCAAACGAGCGCTGGTTATGCGCGAGCCCAGCCTACCTGCAAGAGTACGGCGTGCCGTCCTCGCCGGACCAGCTCGCGAAGCATCGCTGCATTTGCATTCGCGAGAATGATGAAGATGTCACGTTGTGGCATATGCGTAAGGGGCAGGCCCGTAAAACGCTGCGCGTAGAGCCGGCGTTGCTGAGTAACGACGGAAGCGTCGCCCGGCGGTGGGCCGAGCAAGGCTTGGGGCTGGTGCTGCGTTCCCAGTGGGATGTCGGTGACGCCGTCGCCAGTGGCAACCTGGTACGGGTGTTGGAGGATTGGCGCTTTGACAGCGCACCGATCCTCCTGCTGTTACCTTCGCGCAAACTTCGCAGCCCGCGCGTACAGGCATTGGTGGCGTTTCTGGAAGATGCGTTGAAAGCCTGATCAGGGCGATGAGTAGCCCTGACCGACTTTACTTCACCGCATACACCTTGCGCACATACACCGTGCTTTTCCAGGCGCACGGTGCGCCTTTGGCCACGAACACCGTATCACCGGTATTGACCGTGACTTCGACCCCCTCGCTATCTTGCAAGGTGACGCTGCCTTCCAGCAGGTGCATCAATTCATGCAGTTTGTGTGCGCGCGCGTGGCGGGCGTAGGGCGTCGAGTCCCAGATGCCGATGCGCAATTCGGTGGCGGCATCGTCGAACAGGTTGAGCGCGCGGCACTGCGGCGTGGGGCCGATCAGGATCGCCGGTTCCGGTGCGGCCGAGGGGGTTAGCAGGGTGTGCGGGTCGAGCAGGGTCAGGCCGGGGCGGGCGGGGGCGTCGGCCAGGTCGACGGCGCAGAACGCCCACTCGCTGGCGCTGCTCGCCTGCACGGTAAGACGAGTGCCTCGGCCGATCACGGCGCTGGCGCCGACGCCCAATTCCAGCGTCTGTTCTGCACTGCTGAGCACCACGTGGCCGGCGTGCACCACCAGTGTTTCGCTGTGCGGGAAATCTTCGATTATGGCTTCGCCGCTGAACTGCACCAGGCCTGCGGATACGCCGTCATCGCCCTGCCAGGCGAGTTGGCGTGTGTCGCCGAACGGATCAAGCGCGCTTAACGCCGCTGTGTTGAAGGACGTGGCAACGCGGCTGCTGTCGGCGCGCGCCAACAGCAGAATACGGGGAGATGACATGGGAAGTGCTCCGTGAGGAAAGTCAGCTGATCGCTTGGGTGATCAGTGCAAAAGGCTGTACGCCCTGGCTCGCCTGGGGTGGTGTGCCCAAGGCCATCTGTGCGACGGTGTCGACGTTCTTCAGGCCGGCTTGTTCGAGCCAGTCGCTGAGGCCGCAGGCGACGGGGATGTCGATGCGTACAAAGGTGTCCGGTACCTGCGCGAGCAATACCGTGATCAGGTGCTTGGCCTGGTCGATGTTTTCGGCCACCACCGGGCCGATGCAGCGCCCACGGCCAAACGGGCGCAGCAGGGCGAAGCCGCGTAGCTGGCCATCGCGCTCGATGCCCACGGCATGCTCTACCTGCAGGTCTCGCAGTACTTCACGGCGGTCCAGGCCGCTGGCGGCTTTGGCCAGGGCCAGCAGGGCGGCATGATCATCGGCGTGCAGCGGGCGGCAGGTTTCGTCGTTGGCTAGCTGCGCCAGCGCGGGGACCAGCGCCTGGCCTTGATGTTGTTGCACTCGCCCGAATTCGACAAACCCCTGGCTGGCATACAGCGGCGCGCCGGCGAGGGTGGCATTGAGGATCGGCGTGCGCGACTGGCAGGCGGCGAGGGCGTTTTCCATCAAGCGGCGGCCGATGCCCTGGCCCTGGTAGTCATTGCTGACGATCACCAGGCCGATGGTGGCGTAGTCGCCTTGGGGGCACGTGAAGGCGCTGCCGATCAGCCGCTCGCCATCCAGCACCACGACCCCGTCGCTGATGCGTTGCAACATCGCCCAGTCTTCCAGGCGGTGGGGCCATTTGAGTTGCACCGACAAAGCGTGGGCGGCCGCTAGGTCAGCCACGGTCATCGGGCGGTAGACATAAGCAGGGTGTGGCAGGGCGGACATGGCGAGCCTCCATAGAGCGTTGTTTTTTCAGCACTGGGCTGCTTGTATCCCACCTGGTTTAAAGGCTGGCAAGGGGGGCGCGGATATTCGGTAGATTCCTTGGGCTGTGTGTTGCGCGACCACACTTACTACTTAATTGCGGTGGGAGGGCAGCAGCAAATGCCAGGTGGGGGTTGAGTCCATATCGGTTGTTTAGGTAACGGCGGATAGTGGATATGTACTCAATACTTTCTGCCGCCTCACCCCCGTCCTTAAGCCTTTTCAGCCCCCCAAAGCCCCTTAAAAGCGCACAAACACAGGCCCTGCCCAAGCCTGGCGCGCACCGCAAAGTATGCTGAGCCCAGCCACCAAAACGGTGGTTTGTATTGAGCACAGGTCGTTTTAGACGGCATATGCTGATTTCACAGTGGTGTAATGAACCTGTGCTGCAACGAGGCCGACGCGCCGCCAGGGCAGTGAACGCTTGTCACACTCAACGAACTTCAGGACTGCACTCAATGAGCTTTCTTCGTCCCAAATTCATTACGTTCGACTGCTACGGTACGCTGACCAACTTCCATATGGGCACCATGACCCGCGAGATCTTCGCCGATCGCATCAAGCCCGAAGAGATGGATCAGTTCGTCAAGGACTTCTCGGCCTACCGCCTCGACCAGGTCATGGGCGACTGGATGCCGTACGACGAAATTCTCAAGACCGCCCTGGCCCGTACCTGCAAGCGCTGGGGTATCGATTATCGTGAGGAAGGCCAACTGTATTACGACGCTGTGCCGACCTGGGGCCCGCATGCGGACGTGCCGGCCGGCCTGTCGAAAATTGCCGACAAGATTCCCCTGGTGATTTTCTCGAATGCCAGCGACAGTCAGATCATGTCTAACGTCGACAAGCTGGGCGCACCGTTCCACAAGGTGTTCACCGCCGAGCAAGCCCAGGCTTACAAGCCGCGCCTGGCCGCTTTCGAGTACATGCTCGACAACCTCAACTGCGGTCCGGAAGACATCTTGCATGTGTCTTCGAGCTTCCGTTATGACCTGATGTCGGCCCATGACATGAAGATCAAGAACAAGGCGTTCGTTGCCCGTGGCCACGAAGCGCCGGCCAATGCCTTTTATGGCTACCAGCAGATCACCGATATCGGTGGGCTGCCAGCGCTGGTCGGGCTGTAAAGCAAACGCCATCGGCACAAGGGGCTACACATGGGCAGTGAATCCTATTGGCTCGATACCGCACCGGCGTTCACCGGTGCCCAACTGGGCGGCTTGCCCAGGCAGGTCGATGTGGCAGTGGTCGGTGGTGGGTTCACCGGCCTGGCGGCGGCGCGGGCGTTGGCACTCAAGGGCGCCAGCGTGGTGGTGCTGGACGCCGGGCGGGTGAACGGTGAAGCCTCGGGGCGCAACGGTGGGCAGTGCAACACCGGGGTGGCCCAGGATTATGCCGGGTTGCACGCCAGCCTCGGTGCCGCCAAGGCACGCGCCTATTACCAGGCCTATGAAAGCGCGGTGCAGACCGTGGTTTCGCTGGTCGAGCAGGAAGGTATCGCCTGCGACATGGTGCGCAACGGCAAGCTCAAGTTGGCGGCCAAGCCGATGCATTACGAAGGCTTGGCCCGTACCTGCGAACTGATCCGCCAGGAGGTGGATGCCGATGTCGAATTGCTCAGCGCCGAACAGACCCACGCTGAAGTCAATTCGGCGCAGTTCCACGGCGGCTTGCTGCAACGCAACGGCGTGCAAATGCATGTCGGTCGCTTTGGTGTCGGCTTGGCCGAAGCAGCGGCGCGGCGCGGGGCGATGATTTACGAGCACACCCAGGTCAAGGACTGGAAGGCCCAGGCGGGTGGCTATCAGGTCAACACCGCCAAGGGTTCGCTGCACGCCGGGCAAGTGTTGCTGGCCACTGGCGCTTGCCAGCATGGCGACCTGGGCTGGTATCGCAGGCGGATCGTGCCGGTAGGCAGTTTTGTCATCGCCACCGAAGTCTTGCCCCAGGCGCTGATCGACCAGTTGCTGCCACAGCATCGGGCCTATGTGACCAGCCGCATGATCGGTAACTACTTTCGCCTGACCCCTGACAACCGCCTGCTGTTTGGCGGACGTGCGCGGTTTGCAATGTCCGACAGCGTGTCCGACGCCAAGAGCGGCAAGGTTCTGCAAGCGGCAATGCTGAGCATGTTCCCGCAGTTGGCGGATGTGAAGATCGACTACTGCTGGGGTGGCCTGGTGGACATGACGTCCGACCGCCTGCCACGCGCCGGCCAACATGGCGGGGTGTTCCACTCCATGGGCTACAGCGGCCATGGCGTGCAGATGTCGGTGCACATGGGCCAAGTGATGGCCGAGGTCATGGCCGGCAATGCGGCGGCCAACCCCTGGGGTGAACTCGAGTGGCCGGCGATCCCCGGGCATTTCGGTAAACCCTGGTTCCTGCCGTTTGTGGGTGCCTGGTACCGCTTCCAGGACTATTTGCACTGAGTTGCCGTTGTTGCGTCACCGTCGTTTGTGTTTCCAGGACGCTCCGGACATCCGTGAGCACTCGATCCTTCCGATTATCGACAGGTAGCCTTGATATGACTGACAACAAAACCACCCCCGAGCTCATCTCCGGCCAGGAAAGCCTGCGGGTGTTCGAAAGCCTCAATCGCGGCATGTCGCGCCGCAACGCCCTGCAAATGCTCGGTGTTGCCGGTGTGGCTGCGGCCGGTGCAGGCAGCCTGTTCGGCGCCGCCGGCAAGTTGTTTGCCGATGAAGCAACCACAGCAGGCAAGGGCAAGCCAGGCGGCAAGATCCGTGTCGCGGGCATGTCCAGCTCCACCGCCGATACCCTTGACCCGGCCAAGGGCGCGCTGTCCACCGACTACGTGCGCCACTTTATGTTTTACAACGGCCTGACGCGCTTCGACGTGCACCTGGTGCCGCAGTTGGAGCTGGCCGAACGCATCGACAACACCGATGCCACGCTGTGGACCATCACCCTGCGCAAGGACGTGACCTTCCACAACGGCAAGAGCCTGACCGCCGCCGACGTGGTGTTCTCCCTGAACCGGCACAAGGACCCGCTCACCGGCTCCAAGGTCATGCCGCTGATGGAGCAGTTTGCCGAGATCAAGGCCAGCGGGCCGAACGAAGTGCAGATTCGCCTCAGCGCACCCAACGCCGAACTGCCGTCGATCCTGGCGGTGTCGCACCTGTTGATCGTCCCCGAGGGCACCACCGACTTCAATAAAGGTATCGGTACCGGTCCGTTCACTGTCGGCGAGTTCAAGCCCGGCGTGCGTTCGATTGCCGCGCGCAACAAGAATTATTGGAAACCGGGCCTGCCGTACCTCGATGAAATCGAATTCATCGCCATCGCTGACGAGCCGTCGCGGGTCAACGCGCTCCTGTCGGGCGACGTGCACATGATCAACGAGGTCAACCCGCGCTCCACCACGCGTATTGCAGCGAGTGCCAAACACCGGGTCGTGGATGCACCGTCGGGCAACTACACTGACTTGATCATTCGCCAGGACCAATTGCCCGGCAAAAGCCCGGAATTCACCCAGGCCATGAAACTGCTGCTGGACCGTGAGCAGGTCAAGTCTGCGGTGTTCCGAGGGTTTGCCGTGGTCGGTAACGATCACCCGATTGCGCCGGGTTCGCGCTACTTCAACGCCGACTTGCCGCAGACGGTCTACGACCCGGAAAAAGCCAAGTTCCTGTTAAAAAAAGCCGGTATGGAAAGCATCACCATGCCCGTCATGGCGTCGCCTGCCGCCACCGGTTCCGTGGACATCGCCGTGCTGTTGCAGCAATCGGCAAAACAGGCAGGGCTCAAGCTCGATGTCAACCGCCTGCCGAGCGACGGCTACTGGTCCAACCACTGGATGAAGCACCCGTTGAGCTTCGGCAACATCAACCCCCGGCCGAATGCCGACGTGATGTTTTCGCAGTTCTTCCAGTCCAAGGCGCCGTGGAACGAGTCGGGCTGGCAGAACGATCAGTTCGATCAGTTGCTGATGCTGGCCCGTGGCGAGACCGATGACGCCAAGCGCGCCAAAATGTACGGCGACATGCAGGCGCTGGTGCACGACCACTGCGGTATCGGCGTGCCGGTGTTCATCAGCAACATCGATGGCGTGGACCAGCGCATCAAAGGCTATGGCACTAACCCGCTGGGCGGTTTCATGGGCTACATGTTCGCCGAGCAGGTGTGGTTGGACGCTTGAGGAGGGCAGTGCGATGAATAGCAATACACTGTGGTTGATCGGCCGGCGCTTCAGCGCCGGGGTCGTGACCTTGTTGATCGTGTCCATGGTCGTGTTTGCGATCACGGCAGTACTGCCGGGGGACGCGGCGCAACAATCCCTCGGCCAGTTCGCGACGCCTGAACAGGTGGCGGCACTGCGCCTGAAACTGGGGTTGGACCAGCCCGGTGTGTTGCGGTACCTGCACTGGTTGATGAACCTGCTCACCGGCGATATGGGTGTGTCGGTATCCAACGCCATGCCGGTGGGTGAACTGATGGCGGGCCGAGTGCCCAACACCCTGATGCTGGCCGGTGCCACGGCGCTGGTTTCGGTGCCGGTGGCGCTGTTGCTGGGCATCGGTTCGGCAATGGGCCGGGGCGGGCGCATCGACAGTTGCCTGAGCTTTGTCACCCTGGCGATGGTCGCGGTGCCGGAGTTTCTGGTGGCGACCCTGGCGGTGCTTATCTTCGCGGTCAACCTCGGTTGGTTGTCGGCACTGTCTTACGCCAGCGACATCACCTCACCGCTGCAATTCATCCGCACCTATGCCTTGCCGGTGATGACGCTGTGTTGCGTGATCGTCGCGCAAATGGCGCGCATGACCCGCGCCGCCGTGATCGATCAACTCGACAGCCCCTACGTGGAAATGGCCCGCCTCAAAGGTGTCAGCCCGATACGGATTGTGCTGCGCCATGCCTTGCCCAATGCGATCGGGCCGATTGCCAACGCCATCGCCCTGAGCCTTTCGTACCTGTTGGGCGGGGTGGTGATCGTCGAAACCATCTTCAACTACCCCGGCATTGCCAGCTTGATGGTCGATGCCGTGACCAACCGCGACATGGCGCTGGTGCAGGCGTGCACCATGTTGTTCTGCGCGGCCTACCTGGGCCTGGTGCTACTCGCCGACCTGTGCGCAATCCTGTCCAATCCGAGGCTGAGAAACCAATGAACACTCTCATTGTGAAGTCAAAGCCTGCTTCCTCCGCCCTGGCACTCGCCAAAGTTTCCAGTGGCCCGTCCTGGCTGGGTCTTGTGGGTGGCGTGGTGTGCGTGGCCTGGTTGCTGGTGGCGCTGTTCGGCCCCTGGCTGGCACCCCACCCGGTGGGTGAAGTAGTGTCCGATAACATCTTTGAAGGCTTTAGCTTCGCGCATCCGTTTGGCACCGATTACCTGGGCCGCGACATGCTCAGCCGTGTGCTGGTCGGTGCGCGGTTCACCGTCGGGCTGGCCTTGGTGGCGGCGTTGCTGGCCAGCACGCTGGGCACCGGGTGTGCGCTGTTGTCGGTGGTCTCACCCAAGTGGCTGGACGAAATTATCAGCCGCATCATGGATGCGTTCATTTCGATCCCGAGCAAAATGCTTGCACTGATCATGGTCTCGGCATTTGGGTCGTCAGTGACGCTGCTGATCTGTACCGCGGTGATCAGTTACATCCCCGGTTCGTTCCGCGTCGCCCGCAGCATGGCGGTCAACATCGAAGCCCTGGAATACGTACAAGTCGCGCGTACCCGAGGCGAGCGCCGGTTATACGTGGCGTGCATGGAAATCCTGCCGAATATGCTCAACCCTGTCTTGACCGACCTGGGGCTGCGTTTCGGCTACATCGTGCTGTTGCTCAGCGGCATGAGCTTTCTTGGACTTGGCGTGCAACCGCCGGACGCTGACCTGGGCTCGCTGGTACGGGAAAACATTGGCGGCCTCAATCAGGGCGCGATGGCCATTATTGTTCCGGCGCTGGCCATTGGTACGCTGACCATCGGTGTGAATCTGCTGATCGACTATCTCTCGTCCCGACGTAGTCGCCGCACGGGAGGCCATTGAAATGACCGAATTGATTCGCGTCGAAGACCTGCGCGTGGTTGCCTGTGGCGAGCACGGCGAGGTGGAAATCGTCAAAGGGGTGAGCTTTTCCCTGGAAAAAGGTGAAGTGCTGGCGTTGATCGGTGAGTCGGGCTCGGGCAAGACCACCATCGCCCTGGCGCTGCTGGGTTATGCGCGGCGCGGTTGTCGGCTGTCTGGCGGCGTCGTGCAAGTCGGCGAGCACGACATGCTCGCGTTGAACGAACAACAACTGCAAGGCCTGCGTGGAAACCGTGTGTCCTATATCGCGCAAAGCGCGGCGGCGGCGTTCAACCCGGCCAAAAAGCTCATCGACCAAGTGGTGGAGGGCGCGTTGATCCATGGCCTGGGCAGCCGGGCGGATCTGCAAGCCAAAGCCATCGGGCTGTTCCGCGACCTGGCGCTGCCAGACCCTGAACGCATTGGTCAACGCTACCCGCATCAGGTCTCCGGGGGGCAACTGCAACGGGTGATGGCGGCGATGGCGCTGATCAGCGACCCGTTGCTGGTGGTGCTCGACGAGCCGACCACCGCGCTGGACGTGACGACCCAGATCGATGTGCTGCGCGCCTTCAAGCGCGTAGTGCGCGAGCGCGGTGCCACGGCGGTGTATGTGTCTCACGACCTGGCGGTGGTGGCGCAAATGGCCGACCAGATCGTGGTGCTCAACGGCGGGCAGATCCTCGAACAGAGCGCCACGGCGCCGCTGCTCAAGGCCCCGACGCACGCGTACACCCGCAGTCTGCTGGCCGCCGCGCGGCCCGATACCACCATCCGCCCACCCTGCGGCATCGCCGAAGACGTGCCGCTGCTGACCATTACCGGACTCACCGCCGGCTACGGCAACAAAAACCTGCACGGCATGCCCGCGATCCGGGTGCTGGAAGATATCGACCTGACGGTGCGACGGGGTCAGGCCATCGGTGTGATCGGCGAGTCGGGCTCGGGTAAGTCCACCCTGGCCCGGGTGGTCGCGGGGTTGTTGACCCCGGCCCTGGGCGGCCTGGTATTCGACGGGCAACCCTTGGGCGGCAGTCTGTCCGAGCGGACCCCGGAGCAATTTCGGCGTATCCAGATGGTGTTCCAGAACGCCGACACTGCGCTCAACCCGATGCACAGCGTGGCGACCATTCTCAGCCGTCCACTGAAGATGTATTTCGGCCTCAAGGGCGCGGCATTGCAGGCGCGTATCGGCGAACTGCTGGACCTGGTTCGCCTGCCGCGCGACATGGCCGAACGCCGGCCCAATGAGTTGTCCGGCGGGCAAAAGCAGCGAGTCAACCTGGCCCGGGCGCTGGCGGCCAAGCCCGACCTGATCCTCTGCGATGAAGTCACCTCGGCCCTCGACACCGTGGTGGGCGCGGCGATCCTCGAACTGCTGCGCGACCTGCGCCAGCAACTGGGGGTGTCTTACCTGTTCATCAGCCATGACATTTCCACCGTACGCGCGCTGTGCGATGACATTGTGGTGATGTACAGCGGCCACAAGGTGCAGGCCGGCAGCCGCCAGTCGTTTGCCGAGCCGCCGTTCCATCCGTACACCGACCTGTTGATTCACTCGGTGCCCGAACTGCGCCAGGGCTGGCTGGAAAACTGCGGCACCACCTGCGGCGCATTGCCGCCGATTGGCGAGCGGGCCAACGTGCCGGAGCTGTGCACCTTTCTCAATCGCTGCCCGGTGCGGGTCGACGGCCTGTGCAACCGCACCGCGCCGAACCGCAGAACCCTGGACAACGGCAGTGAAATTCTCTGCCACCACGATGGCGCCCAATTACTGAATACTCAGCAGAGCATTACCACTATGACCTTGGGAGCGTATGCATGAAGGGGCGTTTTGTGAGGTTGGCCGAACAGGGCCGGCCGACGGTCAACCTGATCGTGGATGGCGCACCCATCGAGGCCTTGCAGGGCGACACCCTGATGGTGGCCTTGCTGACCCAGGGCAACGCCCTGCGCCAATCGGAATTCGACACGGGGCGCCGCGCCGGTTTCTGCTTGATGGGGGCATGCCAGGATTGCTGGGTGTGGACCCGCAGCGGCGAACGCCTGCGGGCCTGCTCCAATGAAGTCCGTGACGGGCTGGACATTGTCACCACACAACCGGAGGCGACATGGCCACTGCACGGGTAGTTATTGTGGGTGCTGGACCGGCGGGCGTTCGTTGCGCCGAAACCTTGCTGGCGGCCGGTATCAAGCCGATCCTGATTGATGAAAATCGACGCGACGGTGGCCAGATATACCGTCGGCAGCCCCAGGGTTTTACCCGGGACTACACCACCCTGTATGGCAGCGAAGCCGCCAAGGCCCGCGACCTGCACGAGAGTTTCGACCGCCTGCGTGGCGCCATCGACTATCGCCCCGACACCCTGGTGTGGAACCTCACGCCGGGGCAATTGTGCTGTGCGAGCCAAGGCCGCCACAGCACGGTGGATTACGACGCGCTGATCCTCTGCACCGGCGCCACCGACCGCTTGATGCCTATCGAGGGCTGGCAACTGGCGGGCACCTACAGCCTGGGCGGGGCGCAGATCGCCTTGAAAAACCAGGCCGTGTCCATCGGCCATCGCGTGGTGTTCATGGGCAGCGGACCGTTGCTGTACCTGGTTGCCAGCCAATACGTCAAAGCCGGTGCCGAAGTGGCGGCGGTGCTCGACACTTCGCCCCTGAGCCTGCGGCTCAAGGCCTTGCCCAAACTGCTGGCGCGCCCGGGCCTGCTGTTCACCGGGATCAAGCTGCTGGCGCAACTGTACCGGGCCAGGGTGGCGGTGCACCTGGGGATCAAGCCGCTGCAGGTCATGGGCGATGCCGCCAATGGCGTGGGCGGCGTGCGGTTCACTGCGGGCAATGGGCGAACAGTGACAGTGCAGGCCGACGCCGTCGCGCTCGGTTACCACCTGCGCCCGGAAACCCAATTGGGCGACCTGGCCGGTTGCACCATGGCGTTTGATCAGGCCTCCAGCCAATGGTGGCTGGCCACGGATGATGCCGGGCGCACCTCGGTGAAGGGTGTGTATGCGGCCGGTGACGGCTCGAAAATTCGCGGCGCCGATGCCGCCGAGCACGCCGGGCGCCTGGTGGCGTTGGCGCTGCTTGAAGATCTGCAGCAACCGGTGGACGCCGGGCTGCGTGACGAACAACAGCAAGCTCTGGCGGTAATGGATCAGTTTCGCCTCGGCCTCGCCCAGGCGTTCCCCTGGCCCAGCGAACAGGCCAAGGCCCTGCCCGACAGCGCCATTGTGTGCCGCTGCGAGATGATCAGCGCCGGCGAATTGCGCCGCACGGTGAACGAGAAGGGCGCCTGTGAAGTCAACCGCGCCAAGGCGTTCAGTCGAGTGGGCATGGGCCGTTGCCAGGGTCGCTATTGTTCCCAGGCCGGCGCGGAGGTGATTGCCGCCGAGGCCGGCGTGCCAGTGCAGGAGGTCGGTCGCCAGCGTGGGCAGGCCCCGGTCAAGCCGCTGTCGATGCTCACCGAGGAGGTTTCGTCATGAGTGTGCAAAAAGCCGATGTGGTGATTGTCGGTGGCGGCCTGATGGGCTCGGCCACTGCGTTTTTCCTGCGTCGGCGCGGGCAGTCGGTGATCTTGCTGGAGCGCGACCAGATTGGCCAGTACGCCAGCGGTGTCAATTTTGGCAATGTACGCCGGCAAGGGCGGTTCCTTGGGCAGTTGGCCTTGGCTAACCGTTCCTGGGAGCTGTGGAAACGCTTGCCGGAGCTGATTGACGATGACCTGGAGTTCATCCCCAGCGGGCATATGCGCGTGTGTTATCGCGAAGATGAAGTCGCCGAGCTGGAGGCCTATGCCGCCGCGCCGGAAGCTGCGCAACTGGACTTGAAGATTTATCGCGGCGCCGAACTGCACCGGCGCTTCGGCTTCCTCGGCCCGGACGTGAAAGGCGGCTCCTACGCGCCCCACGACGGCCACGCCAACCCGCGCCTGGCGGCACCGGCCTTTGCCCGCGCGGCCATTCGCCTGGGGGCGCAGATTGAAGAACGTACGGAAGTGGCCGAGGTGCAGAAGGTCGGCGCTGATTTCCACGTCACTACCACCGACGGCCGCCAGTTCCAGGCGGCGCAGCTGTTGATCACCGCCGGTGCCTGGGGCCAGAAACTCTCGGCGCAGTTCGGCGAGCCGGTGCCGCTGGACACCCACGGCCCGCAAATGGCGGTGACCGAACCGGTGCCCTATGCGTTGCCCACGGTGATCGGCGTGTACACCAAGATCCCCGAGGAAGTGATTTACTTTCGCCAGATTCCACGGGGCAATATCGTGATCGGCGGCGGCTACCGCAGCAAGCCGGACATGCTCAACCGCCGCGCCTACGTGGAGCCGCGCAGCATCATCAACCAGATCAACCAGATGCGCCGCTTGCTGCCGGGCGTGGGTAACCTGAATATCATCCGCGTGTGGAGCGGCATCGAAGGCTACCTGCCGGACTCGCTGCCGGTGATGGGCCCCAGCGGTACCGTCGACGGTCTGTTCTACGCCTTCGGTTTTTGCGGCCACGGCTTCCAGCTCGGCCCAGGCGTCGGCGATGTGATGGCCGAGTTGCTCGGCACCGGCAGCACCAGCACACCGATCGAGTCGTTTTCCATCACTCGCTTCGCCCTACCTGCCGAGCAACGGAGCCAGGCCTCATGAAACCTCGCGTCCTCGAAATTCTCAAGCAACTGATGGCCTTCGACACCGTGTCCTCGGCGTCCAACCTGGCCCTGATCGACTACGTGCGCGACCTGCTGCTGACCAAGGGCATCGAGTCGCTGATCGTCAAGGACCAAAGCGCCAAGAAGGCCAACCTGTTCGCCAGCACCGGCCCCAGGGACCAGCCCGGCGTGCTGCTGTCGGGGCACACTGACGTGGTGCCGGCGGCGGGGCAGGCGTGGACCTTTCCCGCCTTCGCGGCCACTGTGCAGGACGGGCGGATCTACGGGCGTGGCAGTTGCGACATGAAAGGCTTTATCGCCCTGGCCATCGACGCGATGCTTGATGCCGCCGACCACACCCTTAACCGCCCGCTGCAACTGGCCCTGTCCCATGACGAGGAGATCGGTTGCGTCGGCGTGCGGCGTTTGCTCGATGTGCTGCACCTGGCGCCCGTCCGCCCGTTTTTGTGCGTGATCGGCGAGCCGACCAACATGCAGTTCGTGCTGGGCCACAAGGGCAAGGGCTCGTACCGCGCTTATTGTCGGGGCCAGGAGGCGCATTCGTCGCTGGCGCCGCGTTCGGTGAACGCGATCCACGTCGCCTGCGACTTTATCGCCGCGCTGCGCGAGAGCCAGCAGCAGTTGCAACGTCACGGCGCCCAGGACCACGACTACGACGTGCCCTACAGCACCGTGCATGTCGGGCAGATTATCGGCGGCAAGGCGCTGAATATCGTGCCTAACCTGTGCACCCTGGATTTTGAAGTGCGCAACCTGCCGGCCGACGATCTGGATCAGTTCCTGGAACAGATGCGCGAGCGCGCCGAAGTGATCGTGCGCGAGGCGCAGAAGCTGTCCAGCGTGGCGGCCATCGAGATCGAGACTGTCAATGTCTATCCTGGCCTGGACACGCACCCCAGCGTCGAGGCCGTGCACTTCCTCAAGCAATTCGCCGCGCCGGACACCGGCACCTCCAAGGTGTCGTTCGGCACCGAAGGCGGGCTGTTCAAGCAGCGCCTGGATGTGCCGGTGGTGGTGTGCGGTCCGGGCTCCATCGAGCAGGCGCACAAGCCCGATGAGTTTATCGAGATCAGCCAGATGGATGCCGGCGAGCGCTTTTTGCAGGGGTTGCTCGGCTCGTTGAAGGTGTAGCAGAGCCTGCCGTCCTGGGTCGAATTTCAGCACGGCACGCTGCTCAAACGGCGCTTTCGGCATCCTCGTTCGCCGCGTCTCCCTAGACTTGAGCGTGTCTCGGATCAGGACTCGACCATGCTCAAGAATCGCTTGCAAGACCCCAGCCTGCTGGCTGAACTCGCCTATGTGGATGGCCAGTGGATCGCTGCCGACAGCGGCGCCACCCTGGATATCCGCGACCCCGCCACCGGCCACTTGCTCGCACAGGTCCCGGCCATGCACGGGGTGGATACCCGCCGTGCCATCGAAGCCGCCGAGCGTGCCTGGCCCGCCTGGCGCGCGCGCCCTGCAGCGGAGCGTGCGGCGCTGCTGGAGCGTTGGTACCAGGCGATGATCGACAACCTCGACGACCTCGCGCTGATCATGACCTGCGAACAGGGCAAGCCGCTGAACGAAGCCAAGGGTGAGGTTCGCTACGGCGCCGGTTTCGTCAAATGGTTCGCCGAGGAAGCCCGTCGGGTCTACGGTGAAACCATGCCCGCGCCGAGTGGCGACCGCCGTCTGCTGACCCTCAAACAACCGGTGGGCGTCTGCGCCGCCATTACCCCGTGGAACTTCCCCAATGCGATGATCACCCGCAAGTGCGCGCCAGCGCTGGCCGCCGGTTGCCCGATCATCGTCAAGCCGTCGGACCTCACGCCGCTGTCGGCCCTGGCCCTGGCGGTGCTGGCCGAGCGCGTCGGCATTCCGGCTGGCGTGTTCAACGTGATCACAGGGTTGCCGGCCGGCATTGGCGAAGAGCTGACCGGTAACCCGGCGGTGCGCAAGATATCCTTTACCGGTTCCACTGCCGTCGGCCGCCTGCTGATGCGTCAGAGCGCCGAGCACATCAAGCGCCTGAGCCTGGAGCTGGGCGGCAACGCGCCGTTTATCGTGTTCGACGACGCCGACCTCGAACAGGCGGTGGCCGGGGTGATGCTGAGCAAGTTTCGCAATGCCGGGCAAACCTGCGTGTGCGCCAACCGCATTCTGGTGCAGGACGGTATCTACGAACGTTTCGCTGCGCGCCTGGTGGACGAGGTGGGCAAGCTCAAGGTTGGCAATGGCCTGGAAGACGGCGTGACCATCGGCCCGCTGATCAACCCCGCTGCGGTGGCCAAGGTGGTACGGCATATCGACGATGCCCTGAGCCAGGGCGCCACCTTGTTGTGCGGCGCGATCCCCACGGGCGACAGCCAGTTCGTACAGCCCACTGTGCTGGGCGACACCCACGCCGGCATGTTGCTTGCCAACGAGGAAACCTTCGGCCCGGTAGCGCCGCTGATGCGCTTTACTGATGAAGCCCAGGCACTCGCCCTGGCCAACGCCACCCCGTACGGCCTGGGCGCCTACTATTTCACCCAGGACCTGCAGCGCTCGTGGCGTTTCGGTGAGGCGCTGGAATTCGGCATGGTCGGGCTCAACACCGGGATCATCTCCATGGAAGTCGCGCCGTTTGGCGGCATCAAACAATCGGGCCTGGGGCGCGAGGGCAGCAAGTACGGCCTGGACGAGTACCTTGAAGTCAAAGCCTTCCACATCGGTGGGTTGAACTGAATTTTTGCGAGGTATCCACCATGAGCAAGGCATTCAGAATCGCCGCGATTGCTGGTGATGGCATCGGCAAGGAAGTATTGCCCGAAGGGCTGCGGGTATTGGAACAGGCGGCGAAAACCTGGGACCTGAACCTGAGCATTGAAGTGCTCGACTGGGCCCACTGCGATTATTACCTGGAGCATGGGCAGATGATGCCCGAGGACTGGTTTGAGCAGCTCAAGGGCTACGACGCCATCTACTTCGGCGCCGTGGGGTGGCCGGACAAGGTCCCGGACCACATTTCCCTGTGGGGTTCGCTGCTCAAGTTTCGCCGCGACTTTGACCAGTACGTGAACATCCGCCCAGTGCGGCTGTTCCCCGGCGTACCGTGCCCGCTGGCCGGGCGCGAGCCTGGCGATATCGATTTCGTGGTGATCCGCGAGAACACCGAGGGCGAATACTCGTCGGTGGGCGGCAAGATGTTCGAAGGCACCGAACATGAGTTTGTGCTGCAGGAGTCGGTGTTTACCCGACGCGGCGTCGACCGCATCCTCAAGTTCGCCTTCGACCTGGCCCAGACCCGCCCGCGCAAGCGCCTGACGGCGGCGACCAAGTCCAACGGCATTTCGATCAGCATGCCTTACTGGGACGAACGCACCGCGCTGATGGCGGCTAAGTACCCTGAGGTGACCTGGGACAAGCAACATATCGACATCCTGTGTGCGCGGTTTGTGCTGCAACCGGACCGGTTTGACGTGGTGGTGGCGTCGAATCTGTTTGGCGACATCCTGTCCGACCTGGGGCCGGCGTGTACGGGGACGATCGGGATTGCGCCGTCGGCCAACCTGGATCCCGAGCGGCGCTTTCCGTCGTTGTTTGAGCCGGTGCATGGGTCGGCGCCGGATATTTATGGGCAGAACATTGCCAACCCGATTGCGATGATCTGGTCGGGGGCATTGATGCTGGACTTCCTCGGGAATGGCGATGCACGGTATCGGGCGGCACATGATGGGATTTTGCGGGCAATTGAGGCGGTGATTGCCGAGGGGCCGATTACGCCGGATCTGGGGGGGCAGGGGTCTACTCAGGAGGTGGGGTTGGCGATTGTTCAGCGGCTGGTTGGTTGAGTACATACCCGTTATCCAGGTAACGGCTACTTAGGGTTCCGCGCTTACAGCGGGGTATTTTTGGAGGGGCCGGAATGCCGGCCCAGCCAAAAGTGTCAGTGAATGCATTTATAACTGACCTGCCGCAATCGGGAGCAAGCCCCCTGCCACAGTTTGATCTCGATACAGCAGAACTCAATCAATACCCCCGCAAACGATCCACCTCACCCACCATTTTTTCCCCGCGCTGATGCCGCCGAATATTCTCCAACAACACCCTAAATGCACTCTCCGGCTGCGTCATCGCGGCGATATGCGGCGTCAGCACAATCTGCGGATGCTCCCAAAACGGATGGTCCGGCGCGGCCGGCTCCTCCTGCAGCACATCCAGCACCGCCCCACTCAACTGCCCACTCCCCAGCGCCTCCAGTAAGTCCTCTTCAACCAGGTGCCCGCCACGCCCCATATTGATTAACGCCGCCCCCCGTGGCAGTTGCGCAAACAACCCCCGATCCAGAATGCCCACGGTCTGCTCGGTCAACGGCAGCACGCACAGCAAAATATCGCACTGCCTAAGGAAGGCCGGCAGTTGCTGCTCACCCGCATAACAATCCACCCCCGGCAACTGATGCGCACTGCGCGCCCAACCCGACAGCGCAAACCCCAGCGGTGCCAAGGTCGCCAGAATCTGCTGCGCCTGAGTTCCCAACCCCATTACACCGACGCGCCGATTCACCGCCGGCTGCAGCAGGTGCGCCTGCCAGCAACGCGCCACTTGCTGTTGGCGATAGCGCAGCATGTCCCGGTGCAGGCTGAGCACCGCCCAACTGGCGTACTCGCACATGCCACGAGTGATGCCCGGATCGAGCAGGCGCACCACAGGCAAGTCTGGCGGCAGGTTATCCAGGTCCAGTTGATCGACCCCCGCCGACAACGCAAACAGCACTTTGAGGTTGGGCAGCCGTTGCGCCACGTTGTCCGGCGCCTGCCAGGCGGCCAGGTACTCGACCTCTTCGGGGTTGCCGATGTCCGGCCAGGCGCGCCAGGCGATGTCCGGTGCATGTTCGGCGAACAGTGCCTGCCAGTGTTGGCCGCGCACCGGGTCAGCTTTGTAGAGCAAGGCCATGGGCGTTTCCTGCTTGATTGAAGATAACGCCCATCATCCCTTAAGCCCGGCGCAGGATCTGTTGAAAGGCGGGGGAAAAACAGTGGATCCGAATTTCTCACGGGGCAAGTTCGGCGTAGTTCGTTTCCCGCAGGCCGTAATCTGAACAGCATCGCAACCACCTTCCGGTTGCCGGACTCACGATGGGAAATGCCATGAACAGCAAAGTCGACGAAACCCCTCATTTGCTCCGTCAGCGCGATCAATTCGTGCCCCGTGGCCTGGTTACCGCGCACCCGCTGGTGATCGACCGCGCGCAGGGCGCCGAATTGTGGGACGTGGATGGCAAGCGTTACCTGGACTTCGTCGGCGGTATCGGCGTGTTGAACATTGGCCACAACCACCCCAAAGTGGTCGCTGCCGTGCAGGCTCAGTTGCTGAAGGTCTCCCACGCCTGCTTCCAGGTGGTGGCCTATCAGCCTTACCTCGACCTGGCCCAGCGCCTGTGTGAATTGGTCGGCGGGCAGGAGGCTTATAAGGCCGCGTTCTTCACCTCCGGCGCCGAGGCGGTGGAAAATGCGGTGAAGATCGCGCGCGCCCACACCAATCGCTCGGCGGTCATCGCCTTTCGTGGCGGGTTCCATGGCCGTACCTTGCTCGGTACTACGCTCACGGGCATGAGCCAACCCTACAAGCAGAACTTCGGTCCGTTTGCGCCGGAGGTGTTCCACACGCCGTACCCGAACGCCTATCGCGGTGTGACCAGCGACGTTGCGCTCAAGGCTCTGGATGAGTTGCTGGCGACCCAGGTGGCCCCGGAACGCGTGGCTGCGATCATCATTGAACCGGTGCAAGGCGATGGTGGTTTCCTCACGGCGCCGCCTGAGTTTCTCCAGGCATTACGTGCGTTGGCCGACAAGCATGGCATCGTGTTGATCCTCGACGAAATCCAGACCGGCTTCGGTCGCACCGGCACCTGGTTCGGTTTCCAGCATGCAGGCATCCAGCCCGACCTGGTCACTGTGGCCAAGAGCCTGGCCGGTGGTTTGCCGCTCTCCGGTGTGGTCGGCAAGGCACACATCATGGATGCGCCGCTGCCCGGCGGCCTGGGTGGCACCTACGGTGGTAACGCCCTGGCCTGCGCGGCGGCGCTGGCGGTGATCACAGCGTTCGAGCAAGAGCAGTTACTGGCGCGCAGCCAAGTGCTGGGCGAGCGCCTGCGCCAGGGCCTGCTTGGTTTGCAGGCGCGCTACCCGCGTATCGGCGACGTGCGCGGCACCGGCTTTATGCTGGCGATCGAATTGATCAAGGATGACCCGGCACACACGCCAGATGCCGACCTCAACCAACGGGTGATCGATGAAGCCCGTGCCGGTGGTTTGCTGGTGATCAAATGCGGGGTGCACCGTAATGTGCTGCGCTTCCTCGCGCCGTTGGTGGCCACCGAAGCCCAGGTTGACGAAGCTCTGAAAATGCTTGATGGCGCCTTGGCACGGGTCTTGAACTGAGCCTGTGCCTGTTATGGGCCAACTGCATCATTGGAGGCTTGACCCCACATGGGACTGACAGATTATCGAGCGTTGCTGATCGATTGCGATGAAGTGCTGGTGGATCGGGACTCGGGGGTGTGGACGGCGTTGCAGCCGCTGCTCGAGAGCCGTGGCGGGCAGCCATCGAAGGAGCAGGTGTTGGCCGACTACAAAGCGGTGGTCGCAAAGCTCTACCCGCGCTTCGCTGAGCTAGGTTTCAGTGGCGTGCTGTGTTTTGCCCATCGCCAACTCGCCGAGAGCTGGGGGCTGCACGCCAGTTGGGAGGAGGGCATGAGCTTTGCCCGTTCAGCGGGCAATTGGTCGCTGTTCGAGGATGCGCCGGGGGCGATGCTGTACTTGCGTAAATTCTACCGGTTGCTAGTGCGCGGCGACCGGGACGCGGAGGATCGAGGGGTGCTGTGCGAGCGGTTGGGGGTTGCACCGGAAGATTTCATTTCCCTGGCCGAAGACTCGCAATGGCTCACGGAGCAAGGGGCTGATGTGCAGCCGGTGTTGCATGTGACGCAACCGTCGGTCGGCGCCCATGGTACGCTGGATCGCTGTTTGATCGGCCGCCAGCGGGCCCGGAAGCCTTCGACATGCGGGGCGGATTACTGCATCAGCAGCATGGCGGATCTGGTGGCGCAGCATCAGCTGTCTTTACGGCGCTGATTTTGCTAGAAGATTGTCTTACAAACGGCAGTCAAGAGGTACGTAATGGAAGGGCAAGTCAAGCTGGACCGGATCGACATCAGTATTCTGGTTGAACTGCAAAAGGACGGCCGGATGACCAATGTCAGCCTCGCCGACGCGGTAGGCCTGTCGGCCAGCCCTTGCCTGCAACGGGTCAAGCGGCTGGAGTCGGCCGGGTATATTTCCAGCTACAAGGCGCACTTGAACCTGGCCAAGATCACCGATTCGGTGACGGTGTTTACCGAGATCACCCTCAGCGACCACAAGCGCGAAGACTTCGCCAAGTTTGAATCCAATATTCGACTGGTGGACGAGGTGCTTGAATGCCATCTGATCAGTGGCGGTTATGACTACCTGGTGCGTTTCATGACCCGCAGCATTCAGCATTACCAGGAAGTGGTCGAAAGTCTGTTGGACAAGAACATCGGCATTTCCAAGTACTTCAGCTATATCGTGATCAAGTCGCCTGTGCTTAAGGACGGCGTCCCCCTGCGCAAACTCCTGCGCCACTGAAACAGGCTCGACCGAACTAAATGTCGGGGGCTGGCTGGAATCCGTGGCCCGGCGTCATGTGCGATCCCATGGCCCATGATATCTAACGCGGAGCCATGCCCGGTTACCCACGGTTTCACGCCTGCGCCCGGCCAACATGGTTAACCGGGCGTCTGAGATCAACCTCAGGCGGCGTCGCGGTTGAGTACCCGCTGGGCGCGTGCGTGCAGTAGGTGGTGCTACTCCTGCAACTGCAGCGCCTGTTGCTTGAGCTGGCGCTTGCGGGCAAACGGCAACTTTTCATCATCCGCGTAGGGGGCGCTGTACCAGTTGCCATAACTCGGGTTGGGCAGCAGGAACCAGCGCTGGCCCAGCCATCCCACATAGGGCTCGACCGCTTTGCGCTGTGCAGCGAGGGTGTTGTGTTCGGCCTGCACGAAATCCCCCAGCGAGTCACCGGCCATCAACAGCACGCGAGCGTGGTTGGCGACCCATTGGCGGCGGCAGTTCTTGCCGTAGCCGGCGCTTTCGCAGTGGCCAGTGGGGGTACTGGCGGCCAGCACTTGTTCGTCGCTTTCTACCGGAAAACCGCGCAAGCGCAGGTTGGCGACAGTGGCCGCGACCTGGCTGTGCTCGCGGTTGGTGAGGTAATAGACCTTGACGCCTTTTTGCTGGGCCGCATGCAGGAAGGCCACGGCGCCGGGCAGTGCCTGGGCCTTGGCCTGGTCGACCCAAGTGTTCCAGCGGTCGTAGGAATACACCTGGTTGTTGATGATGTCGCGGGCGTTGAGGGGCACGTTGTCCAGCAGGGTTTCGTCGATGTCGACGACCACGGCCGGCGGCAGGCCGCTCAGGTTGCGCGGGGGAAAGGGCAGGGCGTCCCAACTCGGGTCGGCCAGGGCCACGTCGAGCTGGCGAGTGGCATTGGCGAATTGCTGGCGGTAGATCAACTCGTGTTCGATGGAGGTCTGGGTCCAGAGCACGGCGTCGAGTTGGTCGTTGGCCGGCGGGGTTTGCTGGCAGCCCACCAGGGCGGTGGACAGCAGGCAAGCGCCGGTGAGAATCAGGTTACGCATGGCAAGGTCTCAAGGGGGGTTAAGGTCGCCATACAGGCGACAGGTTTTCATCAAGTGTCCAATGGGGTTGGCCGGGCCGCAGGCCAACACCACCGACCCAGCGCTCCTGGCTGGCGTGGTCCAGCCAATACGTGTTGCAGTTCAGCACGTCATGCCCCAACGCCGTCAGCGACAGCACCCGCCGAGGCCATTCCAGATGCGCCTCGGTTTGCGTCAGCAACGGCTGCTCGCCGTCAATCAACGACCGCAGCAGCGCGTGGAACATCATGTCCCCCAGGAACGGCAGCGGCTCGCGCCGGCTGATCAGCTCGGCGAACACTCTACCGAACGGCACTGGCCCTGCCTCGGCAATGTAGGCCAGGGAAAGGCGTTCGGTCAGCGACAGGCCATCGTGAATGCCGGGCAACTCCTGCAACTGACGCAGTAAAGCCGGCGCCAGGAAGGGCAGTGCCGGGTGCGTGCCATGGGCCAGTTCCGCCCATTTGAGCGGTGAGCTGTCGCAATAGGCCGACCACGCCTGTTTGGCCAGTTGCACCGCGTCGTCATCAATCAACCGTCGCTGCGGCCATAACCAGGCAAGTACATCGGGGGCCAACTGGCCAATGCCGATAAAGCGCTCGACGCCAGGAATGCGATCAACTTCGATCAGCTCCATCTTGCCCGGCGCACGCTCAAGACCTGCCAGCGCGCGGATCAGGAACAGTTGGTCATAGGCATCCGCCTCGCACCACAGCACGCTGTGATCGGCGTTGGCCAGGTCTTCAAGCCGGTCGTATTCATCGCTGAGGCGGCATGCGGCGTCGGCTTCGTTCAGGGCAAAGGCCTGGCTGATGAACGCGCTGCGCAGGGCGCGAAAGTCTTCGGTAGGCAGGTCGCGAACCGGGCCCATACAGAGCGGGTCGGAAAGCATCTGGAACTGCCCCTTGAACCCTGCCACCTGCAGGCTGTGGGCAATGTCATTGCCGCAGCGCCAGTGGGTGGTACGGGCTTCATCGCTCGCTTCGAAGCCTGGATGACGGGCGGCGAAGTCGAGGGCGTCGACATGGGCCTTGAGTTTGGGCCAGCTGCTGAAGCCCAATTGTTTAGCGATCTGCCATTGGGCTTGGGACAAGGTTGCGGTGGGATTTTCGGTTTTCAGGCGCGGCAACAGTTCCTTGGCGCGCTTGCGCTGCTGCTCAAGGTTGAGTCGGCCATCAGTGGTCGAGGATAGGGGGCGTTGCGACATACGATCTCCTTGCACAAACCTTTTCCGCTTCAAGGTTGGGAGTCGTAGAAATGAGGTAGAGCTTGAATGTCCTGGGCGCAGCCCTTTCCGCGGAAGGTGGCGTAGAGAGCGCCAGGCGGGAAATATAGGCAGTGTGGTGAGGGATTGCAAATCAGCCTTGGCTGTCCAGCCTGCGATCAGTCCAGTGGGTCTTGATGCCTTTGGCCCAGGCCACCGTATAGAAACAGCTGAGCATCGCGAGCCAGGTTGTCACGCAAGTGCGCTTCGGTCCTGGCACCGACGATCAGCGAAGTAATCCCAGGACGGTCCTTGAGCCATGCCAGGCAGGTGCGTGCCACCGAGACTCCGTGTTCCTCACCCACGGCGGCGAGTGTTTCGATGATGTCGAGCGCGCGCTCCTGATCGTGCACGTAGGGTTCGGGCCAGCCGCTGCCCTGGCGGGTATTGGCCGGGTGTCTATGCCCGTGACGGGTCGAGCCGGTTCAAGCTGGCCTCGCAGGCGCGAATCAGGTGGTGGCGCAACGAGCCGGCGTTGTTCGGATTTTTGTCCACGGGGCTGCGACCCTTGGTCGCCAGGATGATTTCGGATACCAGCAGGCCCGAATGGCCCAGTTGTCGGTAGTGCATGTCGCCTCCGGCTTAACGTTGAACGTAAAGTTCTGGGCCGCAGGGCGGGCGATAGTTTGAATTTTTTATAGGAAAAGTCGGCGCGCCTGCTTCACCATTGCGCCCAACAGGATAAAGAGGAACCTAGCGTTCATGAGCGCACTGATCGAAACCCGCGCCCTCACGCGCAAGGACGAGCGTCGTCAGACGCTATTGCTCCAGCCCACGGACTTCACCCTGAACCGCGCCGACCGCGTGTCGATCACCGGCTCGTCCGGCTCCGGCAAAAGCGTGTTCCTGCGCGCGCTGGCCTTGCTGGATGCGCCCACCTCGGGGCAGATCCTGTGGAACAACCAGCCGATCGCCAACGCACAGATTCCCCACTATCGCAGCCACATCAGCTACCTGTCCCAGCGCCCGGCGCTGATCGACGGCACGGTGCAGGACAACCTGCGTTTCCCCTTCAGCCTCAAGACCCTGCGTAAACGGAGTTTCGATCTGGCGGCGGTCACCTCGCTGCTGGGGCACGCCGGCAAGTCGCCCGACTTCCTGGCCAAAAACGCCGGTGACCTGTCGGGCGGTGAGTCTCAGGTGGTCTCGCTGATCCGAACCTTGCAACTGAACCCCGAAGTGCTGTTGCTAGACGAACCCACTGCTGCCCTCGACCCCACCTCATCCCGTGACGTCGAAGCGCTGATCAACGCCTGGTTTGCCGGCGATAACGCCCGCGCCTATGTCTGGGTGTCTCACGACCTCGACCAGGCCCGACGCATGAGCGACATCCACTTGCAGATGAGTGCCGGCGTGTTGAGCGGAGCGGCCCAGCCATGAATTATCAAAACCTTACCGCGCTGGACATGGGCATCGCCGCCTCGCTGATCCTGATCAATGGTGCGCTGTCGCTGCTGTTGCGCCTTGGCCTGGAGCGCCAGTTGCTGTGGGCGGCCGTGCGCACCGTGGTGCAATTGCTGGCGATTGGTTACCTGCTGGGCTGGGTGTTCGAGTTTGCCTATTGGTACGTTGTGCTGCCGTTGATGTGTGCGATGACCCTGATCGCTGGCCTGTCGGCGGCGGGGCGTGGGCGGCGCACCTACCGTGGGCAGCGGCTCGACAGCATCGTATCGGTGTGGGGTAGTTCGTGGCTGGTCACGGCGGTGGGCTTGTTTGCGGTGATCCGCATCCACCCGTGGTACGAACCGCAATATGCGATCCCGATTTTGGGGATGATCCTCGGCAACACCCTCACCGGCGTGTCCCTGGGTATCGAGCGCATGACCCAGGAATTGACCTCGGGGCGCAACACCATCGAGATGATCCTCGCCCTCGGCGGTACACGCTGGGAGGCTGCGCAGGAAGCGATCCGCCAGGCGGTGCGCGCCGGGATGATCCCGACGCTGAACCAGATGACGGTGGTAGGCATCGTCAGCCTGCCGGGCATGATGACTGGCCAGGTGCTGGCGGGGGAGAGCCCGGTGGACGCGGTGCGGTATCAGATCGTGATTATGTTTTTGATTGCGGCGTCGTCGGCGTTGGGCACGGTGGGCGCGGTGTTGCTGACGTACCGGCGGTTGTTTTCCACGAGTCACCGGTTTTTGCGGGATCGCTTGGAAGAGCGCTAAACGCCCATGTTGCGGGCTGGCTTCCTGTGGCAAGCGGGGTTGTTGTGGCAAACGGGCTTCCTGTGGGGAGCGGGCTTGTTGTGGTGAACTGGCTTGTTGTGGCGAGCGGGCTTGCCCCGCGTTGGGCTGCGAAGCGGCCCCAAACCAGGCGATGCGATTTATCAGGAACACCGCGGCTGTCTTATTGGGGCCGCTTCGCAGCCCAACGCGGGGCAAGCCCGCTCGCCACAGGAAGCCCGCTCGCCACAACAAGCCTCGTTGCCACAGAAAGCCCGTTTGCCACTAAAAAACCAGCTCGCCGGGGTTAAGTGTTATCCGCCACACCGAAATCCAGCACCACCTTCATCGCCTGGCTTTTGTCCGCTGCCAACTCGAACGCCTGCACGGCTTGCTCGAACGGTACGGTATGAGAAATCACCGGCCGCACGTCGATGATCCGGCGATTGAGCAAATCCACCGCTTGGGCAAACTCGCTGTGGAAGCGGAAGGTGCCACGCAGATCGATCTCGCGACTCACCAGCAGGTTCAACGGCAGCGACACATCACCGCCCAACCCCACCGTCACCAGCACGCCGCGCGGGGCGATGCAGTCCAGGCCATTGCGCAGGGCCTGGGCGCTGCCGGAGACTTCAAACATTACGTCAAAGTAGCCTTTCTCGGCGGTATAGCGCTTGAGCGCATCGGCGCCGTCGGTGAGGTTGTGGGTGCGCGTGGCGCCCATTTTTTCCGCGCAGGCGAGGGCGCTGGCGGACAGGTCCACCGCAACGATTTCACCCGCACCGGCGGCGCGCAAACTGCCGATCAGCAGGTTGCCGATCGGGCCGCAGCCGGTCACCAGTACACGCTTGCCGAACACCGCGCCGGCGCGCTGGATCGCATGCAAACCAACGGACAGCGGCTCGGCCAGCGCACCTTCGGCGAGGCTGACGCTATCAGCCAAAAGGTGCGCCTGATGCGTCTCGATCACCAGGCTTTGGCGAAACGCGCCCTGGATATGCGGGAAGGGCATCGCGCTGCCGTAGAAGCGCATGTTCAGGCAGTGATTCGGCAGGCCTTGATGACAGTAACGGCAGCCGCCGCACGGGCGTGACGGCGACACCGAAATGCGCTGGCCGACCTTGAACAACCCGGCCTCGCTGCCCACGGCATCGATCACCGCCGACACTTCATGGCCGAGCACCATCGGCTCGCGCAGGCGCACGGTGCCGAAGCCGCCGTGCTGGTAGTAGTGCAAATCCGAGCCACAGATCCCACCTCGGGCGATGCGCACGCGCAGTTGGTCGGGGGCGAGGGGTTGCGGTTCGTCCTGGGGATCGACCCGCAAATCTTTCGAGGCATGGCAGACGATAGCGTGCATAAGGTTCTCCAGGGTTACAGCGACGCGGTGATGCCACCGTCGACGTAGAGGATATGGCCGTTGACGAAGCTCGCGGCGTCGCTGGCGAGGAACACGGCGGCGCCGGCCAACTCGGCCACGTCGCCCCAGCGCCGGCTCGGCGTGCGTTGCACCAGCCAGTCGCTGAACTCGGGGTTGGCCACCAGGTTGGCGTTCAGCTCCGTCTTGAAATAGCCGGGACCGATGCCGTTGACCGTCAGCCCGTGCGGGCCCCAGTCGATGGCCATGCCCTTGGTGAGCATTTTCAACGCGCCCTTGCTCGCCGCATACGGCGCGATGCCGGGGCGGCCCAGCTCACTTTGCACCGAGCAGATATTGATGATGCGCCCACGCTTGCGCGGGATCATTACCCGCGCCACGGCCTGGCCCACCAGGAATGCGCTGTCGAGGTTGGTGCTCATCAGCTCGCGCCAGTGCTGCTCGCTGTAGTCTTCCAGCGGCCCGCGCCGTTGCATGCCCGCGTTGTTGACCAGGATCTCCAGTGGCCCCAGGCGCGCTTCGATATCGGCGACGGCGGCCTGGATCGCCGCGCTGTCGGTCACGTCAAACGCCTGGGTGTGCACCTCCAGGCCTTCCAGGGTCAACATCGCGGCCGCATCGCGCAAGGTGCTGTGGTTGCGCCCGTTGAGCACCACCCGCGCGCCGGCCTGGGCCAGGCCACGGGCAATCGCCAGGCCGATGCCGGCGCTGGAACCGGTGACCAGCGCGAGCCGGCCATCGAGGCGGAAGTTGTCTAAAACGCTTTGCATGGGATACCTCTCCTAACGCTTCACACTACCAACGACAGCAGCATGATGAACCCCAGGGCGGCGAAGGAGAGCACGGTCTCCATCAGCGTCCAGGTCTTGAAAGTCTCGACGACGGTCATGTTGAAGTACTGTTTTACCAGCCAGAAACCGGCGTCGTTCACATGGGACAACACCAGCGAACCGGCGCCGGTGGCGAGCACCAGCAGCTCACGGTTGACGCCGGGCATCAGGCCGATCACCGGCGCGACAATCCCGGCGCCGGTAATCGTCGCCACGGTTGCTGAACCGGTGGCCACGCGAATCACCGCTGCCACCAGCCAGGCCAACAGGATCGGCGAAATTTCGGCACGCACTGCCATGTGCCCGATCACATCACCCACGCCGCTGGCCACCAGCATCTGCTTGAAACCCCCACCGGCGCCGACGATCAGCACGATGGCGGCGGTCGGTGCCAAGCTGGAATCGAGCATCTTGCTCAACTGCTCGCGCGAGAAACCCCGGGCCGCCCCAAAGGTATAGAACGCCAGCAGCAAGGCCGCGAGCAGCGCGGTGATGGGGTGGCCGATAAAATCCATCCATACGCGGAACGTGCTGTCGACGGCGAAGGCCACATCGGCGAAGGTTTTGAGCAGCATCAGCACCACCGGCAACAGGATGGTGGTGACAGTGATGCCAAAGCCCGGCAGGTTTTCGCCGGATGATTCTTTTGCAAGCTGCTCCATCAGCTCCGGCGACGGGGTACCCGGTACGTAGCGCGAGATCAGGTTGCCGAACAGGGGACCGGCGATCACCGCCGTCGGCAGGCCAACGATCAACCCGTAGAAAATCGTCTTGCCGATGTCGGCGCCAAAAATACCGATGGCCAACAGCGGCCCCGGATGTGGCGGCACCAGGCCGTGCACCACCGACAAGCCGGCGAGCAGCGGCATGCCGACCTTGATCAGCGACAACCCGGTGCGCCGCGCGACGATGAACACCAGCGGAATCAGCAGCACAAAGCCGATTTCAAAAAACAGCGGAATGCCCACCAGGAACGCGGAAAACATCATCGCCCAGTGCACACGTTTTTTACCGAATGCGCGGATCAGCGTGCGGGCGATCTGGTCGGCGCCGCCGGAGTCGGCCATCAACTTGCCGAGCATGGTGCCCAGGCCGAGGATGATGCCGACAAACCCCAGTACGCCGCCAAAGCCGTCCTGGAACGCCTTCATCACTTTGTCCACCGGCATGCCCGACGTTAGCCCGAGAAAGCCGGCGGCGACGGTCAGGGCGACGAAGGGGTGGACCTTGAGGTGGGTGATCAACAATATCAATCCGATAATTGTGACCAGCGCATCGAGCAGCAGATAAGTGTCGTTAGCCATGCCAAGCATGGTGCCTCCTTGTTCTCATTGTTATAGGCCAAACCCTGTCATATCGTGTATGACGCAGGGTTACTTCACCGCAGCGGCGTGCCAGCGTCCAATGTTCATTTATGATTGGGTGATCAATGTTCGTGATAACCAGGGAGGCTTGATGGAACTCAAACACTTGCGCGCCTTTGTGGTACTCGCCCAAGAGCTGCATTTCGGCCGGGCGGCGGCGCAGTTGTCGATTGTGCAACCGGCGCTGAGCATGCAGATCAAATTGCTGGAAAGCGGCCTGGGCGTGCGCCTGCTCGACCGCAATCGCCACTCGGTGACGCTGACCGAAGCTGGCCGGGTCTTTCTGCCCGAAGCCCAGGCCACTTTGCATCAGGCGGCCCGTGCAGCCGATGCGGCGCGGGCGTCCAACCGGGGCGAAATTGGCCGGGTGCGCCTGGGGTTCGTGTCGTCAGTGTTGCCGCAACTGTTGCCGGAGTTGATCCGTGCGGTGCACCAGCGTTACCCGCGTATCGAGCTTGAACTCAAGGACATGCCCGGCCCCGATCAAGCCGCTGCGCTGAAGAACGGCCAGCTGGATTTTGGCCTGATGCGCCTGCCGGCCGCTCATCCCGGTGTGCAGACCCGCGCTGTGTTGCGCGAGCATTTTTGTGTGGCGCTGCCGATGGATCATCCGTTGGCCGCACAGGAGTCGATTCACCCCGCCGATTTGCTCCAGGTGCCGGTGTACATCCTCGCGCGGCGTTACGCGCCGGGCTTCTACGACGAATTTATCCAGGCCGTGGGCATGCCCCTGGAGATCGCCTCCGAGTTGGGCGAGTTCACCACCATGCTCGCGCTGGTGTCCGCCGGCTTGGGCGTTGGGGTGTTACCGCTCCAGGCGGCGCGGGCGTTGCCTGCCAATTGCGTGTCGCGGCATCTGGAACTGGGGGCGTTCCAGGCCACCACCGGGTTGGCCTGGACCGAGTTGGACAGTGCGGTGAAGACCACCTTGTTCAACCTGATCGTGGAATTGTTTGCCGATTGATTGTTTCATCCGGTGAAATGCTGGATTGTAAATCCTGGTCATTCCATCGGTTAAGGCAGCGCAGGAACATGCCTGGCGTCGATACCCACTCTTTTGGAGCCTTTCATGTCCCAGCCTGCGATCAAGCTTTATGGTTTTCCGCTGTCCGGCCACTCCCACAGGGTCGAGCTGATGCTCTCTCTGCTGGGGCTGCCCAGTGAATTTATCCTGGTTGACCTCAAGCAAGGCGCACACAAGGCACCTGAGTTCTTGAGTGCGATTAACCCCTTCGGCCAGGTGCCGGCGATTGATGACAACGGCACCGTACTGGCCGACTCCAATGCGATTCTGGTCTACCTGGCGAGCCAATACGGCAAAGGCCAATGGCTGCCAAGCGACCCGCTCGGCCAGGCGCGCGTGCAGCGCTGGCTCTCGGCTGCCGCCGGGCAACTTCACGCCGGGCCCGCGACCGCACGACTGGCCGTTGTGTTTGGTGCTGACGTCGACACTGTGACCGCCATCAACCGCTCTCATGCCTTGCTGAGTCTGGTGGAGCAGCAATTGGGCCAAAGCCGCTTCCTCGCCGCCGAGCAGCCGACCATCGCCGATATCGCGTTCTACACCTACGTGGCCCATGCGCCGGAAGGCAATGTATCGCTGGCCGACTACCCTAAAGTGCGCGCCTGGCTGGCCAGTATCGAAGCATTGCCGGGTTTTGTCGGTATGCCGCGTACGGCGGCAGGGCTGCAATCGGCGTGATGTACCCCTCGCCACAAGTGGCAACAAGTAGTCGTAGAGGGAACGCCGATGGACCGATTTCATGAAATGCAGGTGTTCGTGGCGGTGGCCGAGGAGGAGGGCTTCGCCGCCGCTGCGCGTCGCTTGAACACTTCCCCGCCCAGCGTGACCCGTGCCATCGCCGCCATGGAACAACGCATCGGCACGCAGTTGCTGGCCCGTGCACGCCTGAGCTGCGCCACGGTGCAAGGCGCGATCAATGCCGCTGTGCACGGCGCCGGGCTTGTCCGCTGCCTGAGCTATCCGGTTCACGAACACCTGGTGACCGGCCAATTGCGTCGCGTGTTGCACGCTGATGAGCTGCCGCCGGTGCCGGTGCACGTGGTTTATCGTGAAGGCCGCAATTCGTGAGTAGTGGCTGGATGATAGCAGTGATGCACAATCTCCAAGACGCAGCAGGTCGAATGTGGGAGCTGTCGAGCTTTAGCGAGGCTGCGATGGCGTCCTGTCAGTCGACGAATTTACCGTCTGACACAGCCCCATCGCAGCCTCGCTAAAGTCCGACAACCCCTACAGGGTTCTGCGTTGTTTGTTGGATTTTCGTTCTTGATCAAGCCACCGGGCATTCCCGGTTCAGCGCCTCATCCACCAGCAACTGCGCAATCTCGATCATCTGCACCACCGCCAGCACGTGTTTACGGTTTTGGCCATCCAGGTGTTCGGAGCAGTCGTACGCGCAGACAGTCGCTGATTCGAGCATCTCGCTGGCATTGCTCAAGGCAGTTTCAGTGCTGAGGCCGGGACGGACGGTGAAGATTACAGTGGGAGGGGGTTGCAGGTTGTCATCCGGGGCGGATGGCGGAGGATTGGGCGTGATTTTTTTCATGGCGAAGCTCCTATGAATGAGCACCTCCATTTCGCTACCACACGAAGTCAGGAGGCGACTGTACACGGGGTGGTAGACCGGTCATAGAAACCCGGCAGGCCGAAGCCTCCCATGCACAGCCGCCACAAAGCAGCCCGCACAAAAAAACGCCCTTGAGCGTTTTGGGATCTATGAAAGAACCGGGCTACCACACCCGGTCGCTGAATTGGCAGCGACCCGCGAAGGTTAGCGGTGAGGGTGATCGGACGCAACCCGAAAGTTGCGTAAGAGCGGTCCTACGGGTGTGGTGTGTTCCACAGCCTAAATGTTGCGGGATGTTGAACCGTCAGATTGAAAAAAGTCTTTGGGGTAGCCTTGTTTTCCTACCGACAACAAGGACTCGTCATGCAACGAAAGGTCATCAACCCCTCAACGGTGTTCAACTCCCTGCAATACGGCTTCAGCCAGGCCGTGGAAGTGTGTGAAGGCAGGCGTATCCTGCTTTCCGGTCAGGTGGGTGTGGATGCCGACGAACGTACCGTCGGCCAAGCTATCGCCGAGCAGACCGCCATGGCTTTGGACAACATCGAAAAGGTTCTGGCCGAGGTCACAGGTGATCTGTCCCATGTGATCATGCTGCGGTTGTACATCGTCGAGTCTGCTCGTGATCAGCAGGAGCTGATTGCCCAGGCCCTGCGTCAGCGCTTTCCGCACAATCCGCCAGCGTCTTCATGGATTATCGTCAGCGGGCTGTCATTGCCGGAGTGGTTGATTGAGATCGAGGCGGAGGCGGTGATTCCACTGGGGCAGGATTGATTCTTGTGGCTACCTGGCTACCTGTGGATACGACTACCTGCGGCTTCCTGTGGCGAGCGGGCTTGCCCCGCGTTGGGCTGCGTAGCAGCCCCAAACCAGGCGAGACGGTCTATCAGGAACACCGCGGCGGTCCTATTGGTGCTGCTCCGCAGCCCAACGCGGGGCAAGCCCGCTCGCCACAGGAAGCCCGCTGGCCATGCGGGGCTGCCCGTGCGCCTCAGTACCGAATCATCACCGACTTAAGCTCCGTGTAATCCTCAATAAACGCACTGCCAAACTCCCGCCCAACCCCCGAAGACCGATTCCCTCCAAATGGCACCGCCGGGTCCAGCAAGGTATGCATGTTGATCCACAGCGTGCCGGCGTTGATCGCGGGGATCATGCGCAGGGCCTTGCCCAGGTCGTTGGTCCACAGGCTGGCGCTGAGGCCGTAGGGGCCGTTGTTCATCAGAGCGACCAGTTCGTCTTCGCTGTCGTAGGGCAGGAAGGTGGCGATGGGGCCGAAGGTTTCTTCGTTGAGCAGGGTGTCGGTGGGGCTGTTGGCGAGGATCACGGTGGGTTCGACGTAGCAGCCGGGGCGGTCGATGAGCTTGCCGCCGTGGATGATCGTGTTGTTTTCAGCGCGGGCCTGGGCGAAGTAACCGAGTAGCTTCATCTGGTGTTGGTGGTGGGTCACCGGGCCAAATTCGGTACGCTCATCCAGGGGCGAGCCGATGGTCAGGCGGCTGAGGCGCAGCTTGAGTTTCTCCAGCACGGCGTCGATCTGTGAGCGGTGCACGTAAAAACGTTCAGCCGCCGCGCAGATTTGCCCGGAGTGCAAAAAGCCCGCTTCGATGATGCCTTCCACCGCCTTGTCCACGTCCATGTCGCGCAGGAAGCCGGCGGCGTTCTTGCCGCCCAGTTCCAGGGTTGCACGGGTGAGGCCGGCGCCCATGGCACTGCGGCCGACGGCGATGCCGGTGGGCACCGAGCCGGTGAACGACACTTTGTGCGTGCCGGGGTGTTCTACCAGGCCTTTGCCGACGTGGCCGCCGCCGGTCAGCACGTTGAGCACGCCGGCCGGCAACCCGGCTTCGATGGCGAGTTCGGCGATGCGCAAAATCGTCAGCGGCGTGAATTCGCTGGGTTTGATGATGATGCTGCAGCCGGTCACCAGCGCCGAGGCGAGTTTCCAGATGGCGATCATGGTCGAGAAATTCCACGGCACGATGCCCACCACCACGCCCACCGGTTCGCGCAGGGTGAAGGCGGTGTAGCGTTCGCCATTGAAGGAAGGCAGTGATGGGGTGAGGGTCTGGCCGCTGATTTTGGTGGCCCAGCCGGCGTAGTAACGCAGGAAGTGCGCGGCCTGGTCGACTTCGAAGGCGCGGGAAATCTGGATGATCTTGCCCGACTGGCAGGTTTCGATCTGCGCCAGTTCCTCGCGGTTGCGCTCCAGCAGGTCCGCCAGTTTCAGCAGCACATTGCCGCGCGTGGCGGGTGCGGCTTCGGACCACAGCTGAAAGCCCCGGTTGGCCGACGTCACCGCCGCATCGATATCGGCCAGGTTTGCATCGGCAACCTGGGCGATGACCTGGCCGGTGGCGGGGTTGGTCACGGCAAGGCTCTGGCCTGAGTGGCTGTGCACATTGACGCCGTCGATAAACAGCCCATGGCGCCGACGCAGAAAGGCTTCGACTTGAGGCAACAGCGGGATATCGCTCATGGCAGGTTCCTGGCAGTTCAAAAAGGAAAAGCCGAGGGTAACCAACGTGTCGTGAGGTGGCTTGACTGTGCCTGCCAGGTTTTATGCCTGTGCCTGCCGTGGCTTATGAAAAGTACAACCTAGCCTGTGGACCGTGCATTTTATGCGTTGGCAACGCGTTTGATACTGGCGCTGCATCCATCGCCGTTGCTCGATTCTGAGCGCCTGCCGGACTTCCAAAAATAAGCAGGGCCGTCCATGAAAAAGCCAAACCCGCTCCTCGAAGACCTCAAGCCCCTCCTACCCGCCATCGCCGCGAATGCCGCGCGTGCTGAACAGCTGCGCCAGGTGCCGGATGAAAACATCGCGCTGCTCAAAAGCATCGGCCTGCACCGTGCCTTTCAACCCAAGGGCTTTGGTGGCCTGGAGCTGTCGCTGCCCGAGTTTGCCGACTGCATCGCCTTGCTCGCCGGCAGTTGCGCCAGCACCGCCTGGGCCATGAGTTTACTGTGCACCCACAGCCATCAGTTGGCGCTGTTCTCGGCCCGATTGCAGCAGGAAATCTGGGGGCAGAACCCGAACGCCACTGCCAGCAGCAGTATTGCACCGTTCGGGCGGGTCACCGAGGGCGAGGGCGGTGTGCACTTCAGCGGTGAAATGGGCTGGAGCAGCGGCTGTGACCATGGCGAGTGGGCTATTGTCGGCTGCCGTCGCCAGAACGCCGAAGGCACCCAGGATTACTGCTTCGCCGTGCTGCCGCGCAGCGACTACCAGATCCGTGACGACTGGTTCGCCGCCCGCGTGAAGACCGCTTCGCGCTGATCGAATACGAACCGGGGGAGGGCGGCTCACCGGTGTTTGCCGATTGCTCGGCGCGGTTTCACTGCGAGAAAAATCAGCAGGTGGACGGCGGCGACCACTGGATCATGATCGGCAAGGTGGTGGCCTTCGATGACTTCGTCCGCGCGCCGCTGCTTTATCATCAAGGCGCTTATGCAGAGGTTCAGGCGCTGCGTCCGTGCGCGTTGTCGATACCGGCATTACCCGCGCCGCGCACGCTGTACAGGTTCATGCCTTTGCGCTGGCGTTGCACGTCGATGGCGAAGCGCTCATCCACGTCGATTCCGTGAATATACGTCAGCCCCAGGGTGCCCGGCGCGGCGCTGTATTCCAGGCTGCCGGCGGCCATTTCGGTCATGGCCTGGGCGGGGTTGTCGGACTTGATCCACATCAGGCTGCCATGCACGCCGTCCTTGCCGTCCTTGCCGCCTAGGCGGATCACGGCGGTCTTGTCGAAGGCGTGACGCGCGGCGATGTAATAGGCGCCGCCGCGATTGAACTCACCGTCGCCGATGCCGTTGCCCAGGTTGGGGCCGTCGTCGTTGATGATGAAACCGTCGCCCAACGTGATGACCTGCCGGCCGAACGACAGGTCGACGCCATCCTTGCTGATCGCCGTGCTGTCGCTGGTGGGCATGGCGATGTTCATGTTTGTCGGCTGCGAGTTCGTCACGCCGCTGGCGCCAGACCTGCGCCAATCGGCCAAGGTGATGCCGCGCGCGATGATGCTCGGGCTGGTGGGCGTGGCGACGTGCATGTTCATCTACGGCGCGGCGATGAAGCGCCAGGTGGAAAACGTAGTGCTCGACGCCGCCTCGGGCGTACACCTGCTGGACACGCCCATGGCCATCCCCAAATTCGCCGAGCAGGTGATGGGGCAGATCGGCCCGCTGTGGCTGGGCATTGGCTTTCTGTTTGCCGGTGCGGCGACCATCAACACGCTGATGGCCGGCGTGCCACGGATTCTCTACGGCATGGCCGTGGATGGGGCGTTGCCCAAGGTGTTCACCTACCTGCACCCACGCTTCAAGACGCCGCTGCTGTGCATCCTGGTGGCGATGCTGATTCCCTGCCTGCACGCGCTGTATCTGGGCGGCAATACCGACAACATCATGCACCTGGTGCTGGCGGCGGTGTGTGCGTGGAGCTTTGCCTACCTGCTGGTGACGCTGTCGGTGGTGATTTTGCGCATCCGCCGGCCGGATCTGCCACGGGCCTACCGTTCGCCGTGGTTTGCGCTGCCGCAGATCGTGTCGAGCATCGGTATCCTGCTGGGTATGTGGTTTATCACCCCGCCGGGCATGAACCCTGCCGACATCTACGTGCCGTTTGGCGTGATGCTCGGGGCGACGGCGGCGTATGCGTTGTTCTGGACCCTGGTGGTGCAGAAGGTAAACCCCTTCAAGCCGGCCTCCGTGGAGGAGGTGCTGGCCAAGGAATTCAGTCATCAACCGGGGCATGCAGATGATGGTTATCGCGACTTTGCGGCAAAAACTGTTTGAGCTGTTTCGCGCCGATCGCGCCCCGGCGGGGTATCGGCCGGGGGTGACCCTGGAACACTTGCGACGCAATCTTGGGCTGGCGAGTTTCGAGCGGCTGTCAGCGACGCACGCGCAAGTGGGTGTGGGCGATGTGGCGCTGGAGATTGTCGAGCGCACCGAATCCCAACTGTTGATGCACCTGGTGATGACCGAATTTGTGCTGCGTGTGCCTGCTTCTACAGGGGGCACGGGGCGCTTCGAGGTGCACCATGGCGGCGCGGTTCGGCGCAGTGGACTTCGTGTACGACGGCGTTCCGGCAACCAGGCGCTGGCGCGTGAACTGCAGGCGTGTTTGTTGGCGGACGCGGCGCTGTTTCAAGCGCTGATGCCGCGGGATTTCAAGCGCCTGCGCATCGAGCTGCAAGGCCAGCAATGGTGCGTGCGCCTGGAACATATGGGGGGCAGCGAGGTGGTCAATCGTTTGCCGGCGTTTCGGCGTTACATCGCCCTGAGCCCTGCGCAGCGCAGCCATCTGTTGACGGCGCTGGTGGGCTTGCAACGGGTGCTGTCGAACCTTTGATTGGCATCATTAGTGCTATTGCAATGGCAAAAGGTAATTGTTGCGCGCATAT
This sequence comes from Pseudomonas fildesensis, assembly GCF_001050345.1. Taxonomy (GTDB): domain Bacteria; phylum Pseudomonadota; class Gammaproteobacteria; order Pseudomonadales; family Pseudomonadaceae; genus Aquipseudomonas; species Aquipseudomonas fildesensis. The sequence continues at coordinate 143,944 of NZ_LFMW01000001.1, forward strand.
AGATAACATGTTAACTATTGCCCGAGAACAACAATAAAGAAGCCATTGCGGAGACACCCCATGAGCCTTCAACAGCTTGCACACGACGGGCTGGACAGCTGGAACCACGAGCTGCGCGCCGCGTGCGGTCACTTCGATACGGAACTGGCCTTCCACCGCTCACTGTTCATTGGCGAGATCAGCAACTTGCCGCGCGGTGTGGCCATACTGCGCACCAATGCAGGCCTGATCAAACGCCCGGCGCACCGTGCCGACCACGACAACGACCAGGACTGTTTCCTGATCAGCCAGCGCAGCGGCTATTCGCAGATCATCCAGAACGGCCAGACCCTGCAACTCGCCCCGGGAGAAATGCTGCTGATGGATTCGGTGGGCTCCATCGAAATCACCCCCTTCGGCCTCATTGAACACGCCTCGCTGTCGCTCTCGCGGCTTGACGTGTGCAAGCACCTGGGTAGTGAGGCGCGTGCCTTCGGCAAGATCTCATTAACCAAAGCCTGCGGGCGCATGCTGCATGTGCTGATGGACCAACTGTGTAAGGACGACACGGCGGACGGCGCGGGCGAGGTCGAAGCGCTGCAATCGGCGTTTGTCTCGCTGCTGGGCTCGGCCCTGGAGCAGGGCGACGAGTGCCGCGAGGGCGCTGCGTCGTTGCAGGGCAATAACCTGCGCAGCTATGTACAGAAAGTCATTGATGAATCGCTCAGCCAGCCGGGCTTGAGTCCGATCGGCCTGGCCAATCGGCTGAATATTTCGGTGCGGCATTTGTACCGGTTGTTCGAGGAGCAGGATGACAGCGTCTGCCGCTACATTCAGCGCGCACGGCTCAAACGCAGTGCGGATGATTTGACCAACCCGTTTTTGCGCAGCGAGTCGATTACGTCGATTGCCTACAAATGGGGCTTCACCGATTCGGCGCATTTCAGCCGGTCGTTCAAGAAGCAATTTGAAGTGTCGCCCAAGGACTTCCGGTCGAGCCGCTTGCTGGCGGTGGGGGCATAAACAGGGTCTTCAAAACGAAGCAGATCTAGATCCAAAGTGGGAGGGAGCAAGCCCCCTCCCACATTGGTATCGGTTTATATCTGATAAAACTGGTTAGCTTTCAGATTTTTGGGAGGGTAGACCCATCGTCCATCAGGAGGGTCTGCGCGGTGATGTAGCCCGCCAGGCCGGCCAGATGAAAGCTTGCGGGGCGAATCAGTCGGCGAGGGCGCCTACGGTGATCCTGTCGGAGCAACTCGTCATGGCAGCGCCTCCCTTACACGACAGCGAAGTAATGTTTGACGAAACTCTCGCTGAGCACTTCCCACAGCACCGGTGTGCCCTTGGTCACGAACCAGCTGTCGCCGACCTTGTAGCGCGTGGACTGGCCGGTGGACTCGTCGGTCAGCAGCACTTCGCCGGTGACCACCGTGGCCTGTTCGGTGAACGGGTAGACCATGCGGAATTTGCCCTGGGTGGTGCCGAAGTAAGCGCTGCTCACTGCGTCGGTCGGTGCGCCGAAGGTCATCTTGCCGAAGGCACGGACCTCGCCTTCGAGGATCTCCGACCCGAGGTCGGCTACGGTGCCCCAGGCGTCGAGTTCCGACAGCTGGATGTTGTGCTTGAGCGTAGTGAGGGTCATGGCAGATGCTCCTGATGAGTAAAAAAGGGGGTTAACGGCGCCCGTTCCAATAACCGGAAAGTTGGTGCCAGGATTTACCCGCCGTCAGTAGCAAGGGGCGGATCGCGTCCTTGCCGATGATGCTCGGGCGATGGATCGAGCTGACCAGGTCATAGCGCGCCGAGCCTTCGCTCATGCCTTCGGCCAGGACCTTGCAGATGATGTGGCTTGGGGTCACGCCAAAGCCTGAATAACCCTGCACGAAAAACGCATTGCTGCGTCCCGGCAACGTGCCTATCTGCGGGAACAGGTTAGGGCTGCAGGCCATCGGGCCGCCCCAGGCCAGGTCGATTTTGACGTCCTTGAGGTAGGGGAAAATCTTCAGCATGAGGTTGCGGTTCCAGGCTTTCAGGTCGCCGGGAATATGCTCCACCAAGGGCGTCGCGGCGCCGAACAGCAGGCGGTTTTCATGGGTGACGCGGTAGTAGTCGATCACCGGGCGAATGTCGCTGTAGGCCCCGCGAATCGGGCTGATGCGCTGGATCAGTTCGTCGGACAGCGGCTCGGTCATCATCTGGAATGCGTAGGTGTTGATGGTCGAGCGATGCAGCTCCGGTTCCAGCTTGTTGAGGAAACTGTCGCAGGCCCACAGCAACTTGCTGGCGCGCACCGAACCACGGCCGGTGCGCACGGTGATGCGCTCGCCGTAGCTGACTTCCAGGGCCGGGCTGTTCTCGAAAATCCGCACGCCGTGGCTGGCCAGGGCGGTGGCTTCGCCCAGCAGCAGGTTCAGCGAGTGCACATGCCCGCCGCCCATGTGCAGCAGGGCGCTGGTGTAGGCCTTGGAGCCGATGATCTGCTGCACGTCTGAGCCGCCGAGAAAGCGGATTTCGTGCTGGGTGTTGATCGACTTGAAGTCCTTTTCCCAGGCACGCAGGGTTTTTTCCTGGCGCGCGTTGAAGCCCATGTAGCCGTAGCCGTGGCAGAAATCCGCGTCGATGTTGTACTTGGCAATCCGGCTCTTGATGATGTCGGCGCCCAGGTCGCTGATCTCGAAGACCTGGCGCAGGCCGTCTTCGCCCACGTCCTTCTTGATCTTCTCCAGGTCATGGCCGATGCCCGCCATGATCTGCCCACCGTTGCGCCCGGTGCCGCCGAATCCCAGGTAACGCGCTTCCAGTACGACGATATTGGTGATGCCTTTTTCCGCCAGTTCCAGGGCCGTGTTGATACCGGAGAAACCGCCGCCAATCACCACGACGTCAGCGTCGATATCCTGCTCCAGGGTGGGGAAGCTGAGGTTGTATTTCTTGGTGGCGGTGTAATACGTGGGGGTTTCGATATTGATCATGGCGCAGCCTGAAAAAGTGAAGGAAGGCTCTAAAGCGGATGCCTCCATTAGGGGCCCTGGCGGGATGGAAGTCTTGATCCTGCGTGCCCTGGCTTTTGATTCAGGGCGCCATGCGGCAGGCACGACAGAGAAGTCATAGCGCGCGCGTTGGCGGGTAATGCCAGAGCTTCGTTAAATTACTAACTAAATACGTCGTGACCCTGATTCCTATGCTCAAACCCCGGTAATCCCTGACCCCGACCCTGCTGCGATCCCGCGAAGCAGCCATGAGTGTTTTCCGCCCGTCCCCGAATGAACACGGCCTGACCGAACAGCAATGGCGGATCATCCGCATCCTGGAGCGTTACGGTGAGCTGGAGATTTACCAACTGGCGGAACTGGCCTGCATCCTCAAGCCGAGCATGACCGGCGTGCTGGTGCGCATGGAAGCGGCCGGCATGGTGCGCCGGCTCGCGGGCCTGGGAGGCGCTTTCTACCACCGGCACCAGCAGCGTCTGGGCACCGATATCCAGCAGTTGCTTGATCAGCGCCGTGTCGCCGATCACCGGTCGAATCTGCGGCTGGCTGGGGTAGGGTGCCACGACCTGCAATTACGCGAGCATGCCTTGCAGGTGATAGGGCGCGTGTTCGCCGCCGCTCTGGACAGCCTCACGCGCCTGATCATGATCCGCCTGCTGCGCCTGTGCGCTCACTCACTGCCCGCACGCCCGATGCGGCACGAAGACCTGCGCATCTTCCATCGCTTCAACGAGCTGATCGAGGCCCATTACCTGGAACACTGGCCGCTGGCGCGGTATGCCGAGGGCATCGGCGTGACCGAGGCGCGGCTCAATGAAGTCTGCCGACGCATAGCCGACCTGCCGTCCAAGCGCCTGATCCTTGAGCGCGTGATGCAGGAAGCCAAGCGCCTGCTGCTGTTTACCGGCAACTCGGCGAATGAAATCTGCTACCAGTTGGGGTTCAAGGACCCGGCGTATTTCAGCCGGTTTTTTCTTCGTTATGCGCAGGTGACGCCGGGGGAGTACCGGCTCCTACAGTCAGGCAGCCGCCTTTAATGGCTTCAGGCACTCGATAGAGCGATCCATCGTGGCCTTGGCAATCTCCAACAAATGCCACACAGCCAGACCTCATGACGGAACGTTTTTTCCAAAGGAATACAGGGCCGTCATACAGTCAACGGAACCATTCCCGCCGCCATAGCCAACACAAGGTATCGTTTTGCCTCAAGCGTCCACGTTTGCGTTTGACGCCGTTGAACTTCGTTAAAAAGGTGGTTATGGCCCTGACTCATGGACACTATCAGCCTCAAAGCTGTATTCACGATGCTCATAAGAGCAGTCATTGCGATGAGCAAAAACCTGAAGTCATCCTCGCCAGGGAACTGGGTAGTCTCATCAATACAAGCCTGCCGCCGCTTTCAGCCACTCGAGGTGAGACCGATGCATCGAGCCTGCCGACGCGTACGGAAATCAGGCTTGCAGACGATCGACGTTCAGCGACACAGATCTACAAAGACAACCCGATGCTGGGCAGTGGAATAATGTCGCGAGCCTTTGGTTGGAACCCGCAAAGGCGGGAGCGCCAAACCAAACTGATCAAAAATCTGAAGCGACAAGTAGGCGACTTCACCTCTGCCAATCCAGACCCGTTGTCTCGTGCCAACGCCATGTATCGCTTGGCGCGCGTGATCAATTACATTGATCGCGACCCGAGTTTGCGTAGGGTCAAAGGTAGTTACCCAGGGGATGGGCATCTGGACGTGCAGGGCGCCAAGGGTTTCCCGTCCGAGGTAGACCGCCTCACAAAATTCGGCGAGCAAGGTTATAGAGTTTTGCAGGAGGGAGACCGCAAGGCCATCAGGCAAAAGCCTGCCCCCCAAGGCCGGATGCCGGGTGACCTGCGCCCGGTAGAGGAAATTACGCTGAACCCTCTGTTCAAGGCGTTCGAAGAGGTATTCGTAGCTGGAGAACTAGCGGCCTTCAAGGTGCGCATAGGGGGTGATTGGGAAGACTCCGGTTTGCCTGCTGACGTTCGAGCCGATATTGCCGCGAACGCAGAGCACGTACTTGCATTCATCGACCAGCAAGGCGGTGCCTGTTCAACGGCCAATGACGGCAAAATAGACGGCAGGGTGCAAGACGTTCCTTTTCTTCCTCCCGCTTTCCTCACACGTGAGCATTTCACCTATCCGGGCTCTGAAGCGCGACGGCTATCGGATTTTGCTCATGCCGGGTACTCCATCTTCGACAAAAGATAAGGACTTTCTACGCAAGGTGGCGGAAAAGCGCCGATGCGGGACTGAAAGCATTCCGCAAGCTGCTGGCAAAACGCTTATAACTCGAAAGCTTGCCGCTATGCGATTCAGCTATTGGATTGTTGATAAGGTAATGCATCTAATCCGTGGCCTAACTCATTGTTACACCGAATAAATCAGCGCCCTCGCGCGTTGTAGTGAGTCATTGTTGCGCCTTAGAGATCAGCCATGAGCAACCCCGTTGCCGCTGCACCCGAGCCCCTGGTCCGCGCGTGTGACCTGTGCAAGACCTTTGGCGCCCAGCGAGCGCTGGATCAGGTCAGCCTGGATATCTATCCGGGCGAGGGGGTGGCATTGCTGGGGGCCAGCGGCGCGGGCAAGTCGACCCTGGTGAAGATCCTCGGCGGCAGCCTGGCGCCGGACACCGGTGAACTGTGGGTCGATGGCACGCGCCAACGTTTTGTTTCTCCGTTATCGGCGCGACGGGTGGGGATTGTCGCGGTGCACCAGCGGCCTGACGACGGTATTGCGCCGGGGTTGAGCGTGGCCGAGAACCTGTTACTCGACGAGTTGTGCCAACCCGACGCAGACTTCCTGCTCAACCGCAAAAACCTGCTGCAACGCGCCCAAACCATCGCCGACGGCCTGGGCCTGGACCTGCCGTTGCAACACCCGGTGGAGCGCCTCGGCCAGGCTGACCGGCAACTGCTGGTACTGGCTCGGGCATTCGCCCTGCAACCCAAACTGTTGGTCCTCGACGAACCCACCGCAGCCCTCTCTGAAACCGACGCCGAGCGCCTGCTGGGGCTGATCGACAGCCAGCGCAGCAAGGGCGTGGCAATCCTCTACATTTCCGAGCGCATGTCCGACCTGCAACGGGTGACCAATCGCGCCATCGTCTTGCAGGAAGGCCGCCTTACCCGTGACCTCAATATGCGGCACCTGCCGACAGTGGCTTACACGCTGTTTGGTGACACCTCGCAAACCCCTTTGTTGGTCGCTGATAAAGCCCTGCCGGTACCGTTTCTTGAGCGCTTTACCCGGGCGGGGTTTATCCGCAATCGGGCTGAAGGGCGTGCGGTGCGGGAGCGGGTGGCGGGGTTGCAGGTCGATGGGGGGGAGTCTGGAGTGAAGCGGAAAGCTGGAACTGATCCAGATACCTGAAGTTGGCTTATTAGATAGCTAAAGTAGTACCGCTCATCGGATTACTACTCATATGTTCGAAAGAATTCTTCACGTCCTACACAGCATTTTCGAGATGGGAGGATCTCTTATTTACAAAAGCTTACTTTGTAAGTTGCTAATTGTGTGAGGGTTGGTGTTGTCTTCTAAAGATGGAAGTAAGTTTTCATGTTTTGCGCAACGCCTGAGTGTCTGATTTCGTTGAGTGAAATTTCCTATGCTTAAGAAGTGATTTTCCTACGTAAGGGTTGCCGGCGATTTGCATATTTTTTCAGAAATACTAAATTGTTTTGGTGGCCTGGTGATAGGTGATTCACGAAAGTGTTCGTGTGAGTGGTATTTTTAGTAAAGGTGTTTCGCCTGATCTATTTCTACATATGAATAACTCAAAGAGTATCAGTAGGGTCAATGAGTGCTCTAAATATTTTCCGCGACGATACGCTCATCCAGAGCTGATAAAATGGTTCCGTTTTCATGAGGTGAGTCATGAATGGCTATCTATTGTTTAAGCCGATTGTGCTTGCGACGCTTTTTATTAAGGAGCAGGTTAAGGAGCCTGTTGCACTGTTTTGGATTGTAATATCTCCGGTGGTTATGTTCTATTTGATAAATTACGCCAAGTTGCCCGAGGGCAAACTGTCTTATAAATATCTCGATATCACCTCGTGGTTTTATGCATTTGTTTCGTCGAGTGTGGCGCTGTTTGGCTTGGCTTTTTATATAGTGGGGCGACGGGAGAGTGGCTTTTTGCGATCTTTCGTATATACGCGGAGTACAAAAGTGATTTTTCTTTCAGGCCAGTTTTTGGCCTACTCTTTCATGTCGGTCATTTATTGCTCTGCTTTTTATGGTTTGACTCGGTTCTATTTTGGTGTGATGGGGTTTTCGGAGTTCGCCACTATCGTTGGAAGGTTTTATATTTGCTTTCTGCTATTTTCTATTCCCTCGCTTTTGCTGACACTCATTCCAATGGGTTTTCAAAATGCTAATACTGTTTTTTCCATAGTGTCCTTCGTGATGTTGGCGTTAGGGGTGGTCAGTATTAGCTCGTCTCATCCAGTGCTTGAAGTGGTCAGTTTTTTTAACCCGATGTGGTGGGCGAATCAGATTATGTTAGTGGGTGTGGCTGACGGCTTGCTGGTCGTCATGTTTGTGGGCGTGTTATTTGTTTTCTCACTGTGGATGACCTATCGCTTCTTGCTGATTAATCCGGTTTGGAGTCGTTACTGATGAAGCGTCTTGTTGTGAGTTCCCTGGATGTCAGGTACGCAAACCGTATTTTATTTAACAAAGCGTCGTTTAAGATTGAGGCTGGATCCCTCTCGGGTTTGTTGGGGCCCAACGGTTCTGGAAAAACGACTTTTTTTGATGTGGTTTGTCTTCTCAAAAAAATGGACGGGGGAGAAATTCACAATTCATTCTCAACGTTGCTGTACTTGTCGCAAGTCGTTAATACGCCGCCGGTGCTTCGTATGTTTGATGTCTTTAATATGATGATGCTTTTTTGCTCTGATACGAGAGTTACGCAAAAGCATGCGCTGGGGAAAATTGAAAAATGGAGCCCCGGAATCGCTGAGCGATATTGTGAAATCTGGAAAAAGAAGTCATCCCTGTGCAGTTACGGGGAGAAGCGTTGGTTTTTTACGTTGTCACTGCTTTCCGCTCACGCCGATCTGGTGATACTGGATGAGCCAACCGCGGGTGTGGATCCAGAGTTTCGTTACCACATTTGGAAATGTCTGGAGGGTGCTGTTGCGGAAGGCGTTGCCGTCCTGGTTTCGTCGCATAACGTCGATGAGATCGTTACTCACTGTGATGACTTTTACATGTTGAGTCAGCAGCGTCTCAATCGCTTTACTGGCGCAGAGAGCTTCATGAGCGCCTACGGGGCTAAAAGCTTGGATGAGGCGTTTATTCGCGCGGCTAGCCATGCAAAAGGCTGAGGTCTGGTTCTGGCTACCCGTTGTTATTTATTGAAGGGGATAAACGCCACGCTGCCCCCCACACGCTTCTCAAACAACCGCTCGCCATTGTCCGGCCGAGTCGTAATCACTTGATGATCCGCACCCAGGTAAGCCAACGGCGCCGGATCATCCTTGGAAAACTGCGCGATGATGATCGTGTGCTGCGGATCGAAGCCCTGGCCGCTGGTTTTTTCCAGCCAGGCCATGAAGGCGGCGCTGTCGCCCTGGCGCGGGAAGTCCTGGGTTTCGGCGACGTAGTAGAACGGTTTGCCGTGGTTCTGAAGATACATCGGTAGCTTGTTGTCGACTTCCACCAGCACCATTTGCCATTGATTCCACGGAGCGTTTTTGACGGCCTCGGCCTGCACATCTTTGACGAAGCCGGTCACGCCGCCGTTGCCGTTGGTCCAGGGATAGATCACGCCCAGTACCAGCAGCATCAGGGCAGCGGCGAGGCCGAAGCCCTTTTGCCAGCGCGGCCAGCTCGCCGGTTTTTTCGCGAGCCGTTCACTCAGCCACCACGCCGCCAGCAACTGGGCGAAAGGCACCAGTGGCAGCACATAGTAGCTGCGGCGGCTGCCGCTGGCGGTGAAGAACACAAACAGCAGGCCCAGGCCCCACACCAGCCAGCGCACGTTCGGCGGGGTTTGGCGCCAGTGCCGCACGGCCAACCACAGGCCGAGTAGCCAGCATGGCGCCCACGGCAGGGTGTAGGCGGGCAGGTAGATCAGGTAGGTGTAGATCGGGCCCATATGGTCGAACGGGTCGAAGAAGCGCACCACGTTTTCGCGGAACACCAGCGCCAGTCCGCTTTCACCATAGGTCGGCGCGCCGTAGAGATGGGACAGTACAAACGGGATGGCGTAGAACGCTGCGGCGATCAGCACGGCCAGCAACAGGCGCGGGTTGAGGTGGCGTTTGTAGCGGTGTTCTGTGAGCAGGTGCGGCAGCAGCACCAGGCCCGGCAGCACAAAACCGATCAGGCCCTTGAACAGCGACGTGACCGCCAGCAACAGGAAAAACACGCTGTAGCGCCCCAGCCGCGTGTCTTCCGGCCCGCGCCAGTACCACCACACCGCCGCCAGCACGCCGCACACGGTGAGCACGTCCGCCGTGGCCACGCGCGCCCAGAACAGGAAGTAAAAAGTAGTCGCGAGCATCCAGCCGGCAATCAGGCCGGTGCCCTTGCGGAACAGGCGTTCGCCGATCAGGTAGACCAGCCAGATACTCAGCCACGCGGCGATTACCGACGACAGGCGCAGTGACCACGGGCCGAGGCCGCCCATCAGGTTGGCGAAGCCGGTGATCAGCCAGTAAGAGGGCAGGGGTTTGTCGTAGTACGGCGCACCCTTGAGGTACGGGTCGAAGTAATCGCCGCTTTGCAGCATGCTCAGGGCGATGTTCGCCCAGCGGGTTTCCGGTCCCCAGAGGTCGCGGCTGCCAAGGCCCAGCAGAAGCAGCAGGGCCGACACGCCCAGCAACAGCAGCAGGGCGCCGCGTTCGGTTTTCCAGAAAGTCATGGACGCATCCTAAGGAGATTGCGGATAGAGGGTGAGCACCAGGTCGCCCTTGCGATAGCGCTTGCCGCCGGGTGGCAGTTGCCCTTCTTCGCGGTGTTCGCTGGTACTCCTGACCCGCAGCAGTACCCCGACCGGACCCTGTCGGCGCGCGTCGGCCAGCCAGGCCTGGACCGTGTCCAGGTTAACCTTGCGGTGCACCGCGTCGGCGTATTGCAGGCCGTAGCGCAGTTCGCCTTCGGTGTTATAGAACGCCACCTCAGTACGGTTCAGGCGCCAGGCCAGCGCCGATGCCGACTCCAGTTCATTGCTCAGCAGCGCTCGGGTTTGCTGCAGCTCTTCCAGATGTTCCAGCACAAACTGGTCAGGCATTTCGTTATCCGAGATGTGCGCCGGCATGCCCACGGGCAGCAGCAACACCAGCACACCGATGCCGAGTGCCGGCACTGCCCACAGTGTCAGCGGGCGAAACGCTTGCAGCAGGTTGGCTAGGACCCAGCCCAGCAGCACGATGAACGTCAGCGACAGGCTGAACATCTCGGCATGGCTGTTGCCATACAACGGCTTGGCGATTTGCAGGTAGATCAACGAGACCATCGCGACCATGCCGATCACGAAGTTGAGCAGGCCGTTCAGGCAGATGGCGCGCGGTTTGCGCTCGCGGATCAAGTCGATCAACGCGTGCCCCATCAACAACGCCAGGGGCAGCAGGCACGGCATGATGTAGGTCGGCAGCTTGCCGTTGCTCAGGCTGAAAAAGCCCAGCGGCAGCAGCATCCACAGGGCGAGAAAGACGATTGCCGGTTGGCGTTTTTCCTTCCACGTCTTCAGCAATGTGCTCGGCAACAGCCCTGCCCACGGCAAGCACGCCACCACCATGATCGGCAGGAAGAACCACCACGGCCGCACGTGTTGCGCATTGTCGGCGGAAAAACGGCGAACGTGTTCATTCCAGAAGAAGAAGCGCCAGTAGTCGGGCTCCTGCACATGGATCGCCCAGACCCACGGCAGGCAGACCAGCACCGCGACCGCGACCGCCAGTGGGCCATAGCGCAGCAATTCCCCCAGGCGACGCTGCCAGAGCATATAGGGCAAGGCAATCAGTACGGGCAGCAGCCACGCCAGAAAGCCCTTGGTCAGGAAGCCCATCGCGCAAGCCAGCCCCAGCAACGCCCAGGCGCCGAGCCGGGCACGCGGTGTGCGGCTGTCGAGGGCAAACCACAGCGCGACCAGGCTGAGGTTGACCCAGAAGGTAAATTGCGGATCGAGGTTGGAGTAACCGGCTTGCCCGGCGACCAGGCCGAAGCTCAGGTAGAGCAGGGCGCAGGCGAAGCTTTTGAGAGGGTTGTTCCACAGGCGGCGAGCGATCAGGTAGGCGAGCAACACGCTCAGCCCGGTGGTCAACGCCGAAGCAATGCGCACGCCGAACAGGTTCTGGCCGAACACGGCCTGCCCGAGGGCGATCAACCAATAGCCGGCGGCGGGTTTTTCGAAGTAACGCACGCCCATGAAATGCGGCGCCACCCAGTTGCCGCTCTGCAGCATTTCCTGGCTGATCTGGGCGTAGCGGGTTTCATCGGGTACCCATAAACCGTGCAGGCCCAGGGGCAGCAGATAAAACGCGGCGAAGGCCAAGAGCAACAAGAGGTGAAGGGGATTTAAGCGGCTCATGACAGCCTGCTGTTTTAACGAGTCAGTAAGAGGCACGGGGTTCACTAAGTTACGGAAATAAGTCATGGCGTCCTTAACTAACAGGCGCAACTAAACATGCCAGAAGTTGGCTGTCGCTTGGCTGAACATCAGCCGCTGTCTAGGTGGAAAAGTGTCTAGAGTTGCTTGAGCGCCGCCACCCAATCTTCGCTGTTCATCATGCCCACGGCCTTGAACTTGCCGTTGCCCAGCACTTCGACGAATAGCGCGCTGCCGTACTCGGCAGCCACCGCATGGGGGTAGCCGAGGGCCTGTTCGAAGTCGTTGATGCAGGCGCTGTGGGTGATCAGCACGAGGTTGCGGCCGGGCAGCTTGTGCGTGAGCATTTCTTCGCCCATGGCGTCGCCGCAGATGGCCAGCGGGCCCGGAGAGATCAGGGTCTTGCCGAACATGAACAGCGAGGTCTGGGCGGTGCGGGTCGTCGGGCTGCTGAGCACATCGCTGCCCTCCATCCCCAGTGTTTTAAAGGCTTGGCCGGTTTTTTCTGCCTGCTCGGTACCGTGGATAGTCAGGCCGTCGGCAGGGCCGAAGCACGGGTTCTCAGAGCGGTCGCAACGTTCTTCATGGCGTACCAATACGATCAAATTACCGTCGCGCCAACTGGCCAGAACGCCTGATGTGAGCAGGCGATTGCCCACGCTCAAGTTCGTTGGCGAAACCGGCCACCACTGGCTGCTGGCGAGCAGCACACCGACAACGGCGAGGCCCAGGCACAGGCGTTTCAGTCGCTTGAGGCGGGGCCTGCGCGAGCGCGATTTGGTCAGGCTAAGGTCAACCACACTATTCACCATGGGCACTGTCGGCAGTGTTTTATCAAACAGGCGCAACGCATTGACAGCGGCCCGTAGTGGAGCGAAATCCTGTCACAGGGCTGCTGTCTTTTCGCTGAACATCTTGCGGCTAAAAGTTGTTGAGTGTTGCAACTAACAAGTTGCCGATCTCGGGTAATTTAAAGTGTCGAGGGTGGGCGCCCAGTGAAAACCATGTGAAAAATTTGCATGACGCCAAGCTTCAGCCGTTATTCTCGGTTGTCGTCCTTTCCGCGAGTGTTGTTTATGTTGCAGGTGCAAGGTGTCCTCAAAAGCTACGCCACCCCTCAGGGCTCGCTGGCGGTGCTGGCGGGTGTCGACCTGCACTTGGGCGAGCGCAGCAGCCTGGCGCTGATGGGCGAGTCGGGCAGTGGCAAGAGCACCCTGTTGCACCTGGTGGCCGGGCTGGATCGGGTGGACGGTGGCAGCATCCGCGTGGGTGAGCAGCGTCTGGATCAACTCAACGAAGCGCAACTGGCCCATTGGCGCCGCACTGAAATCGGCCTGGTGTTCCAGCAGTTCAACCTGATCGGCAGTTTGCGTGTGGACGACAACCTGGCCTTCCAGGCCCGGCTGGCGGGGCGCTTCGATTCGCAATGGCAGGCGCAATTGGTCGAGCGCCTGGGCCTGGGTGACCTGCTCAAGCGCTATCCCGAACAACTCTCCGGTGGCCAGCAACAGCGGGTGGCGGTGGGGCGCGCGCTGGCGTCTCGCCCTGGTTTGCTGCTGGCGGATGAACCCACCGGCAACCTCGACGAAGCCACCAGCGACGACGTGCTGCAACTGCTGCTGGACCTGTTGCGCGATACGCCCACCAGCCTGTTGATGGTCACCCACAGCCCACGCATCGCCGCACGGCTAGACCAGCAGGTGGTGTTGCATCGCGGGCGTGTCGTGCCGGCGGACGCGCGCTGAGATGGCGGTTTTTTACTGGACGTTGCGCGCGCTGCTCAGCCATTGGCGGCGCCATCCCGTGCAGTTTTTCAGCGTGCTGACAGGGCTGTGGCTGGCCACCGCGCTGTTGACCGGCGTGCAAGCGCTTAACAGCCAGGCGCGGGACAGCTACGCGCGGGCCAGTCAACTGATCGGCGGTGAACCCCAGGCCAGCCTTAGTGCGCCGGACGCTGCCAGTTTCCCGCAAGCGCTGTTCGCCGAGCTGCGCCGTGCCGGGTGGCCGGTGTCGCCGGTGGTGCAGGGGCGAGTGGTGCTCAAGGGGCATGAGGACCAGCGCCTGCAATTGATGGGCATCGACCCGGTGTCGCTGCCCGGCAGCGGAGCCGTGGCGGGGCAGCGCTTGAGCCAGGCGCAGATGCTCGCGTTTTTTGACCCTCCGGGGCGTACCTGGATCGCGCCTCAGACCTTGCAGGCGCTGGGGTTGCAGGAAGGCGCGCAGCCGCAGACCACGAGCGGGCACGCCTTGCCGCCGTTGCAGGTGCAGGCGGACATGGCCCCGGGCATGCTGCTGACTGATATCGGTTTTGCCCAACCGGTGCTGGAGATGCCTGGGCGCCTGTCGCGACTGCTGGTCGACAAGGCTTACGCGGCCCGCCATCCCACCCCGCCTGCCGCGTTGCAACTCAAACAGGGCGAGGACAATAACCTCGCGCGCCTGACCGAAAGCTTTCACCTGAACCTCGATGCCCTGGGTTTTTTGTCCTTTGTGGTGGGGCTGTTCATCGTGCACGCCGCCATCGGCCTGGCCCTGGAACAGCGGCGCGGTCTGCTGCGCACGTTGCGTGCCTGTGGGGTGAGTGCGCGGCTGTTGATCCTCAGCCTGGCTGTCGAACTGGGTGCCTTGGCGTTGCTCGGTGGCTTGCTCGGCGTTGCCAGCGGCTACCTGCTGGCCAGTCTGTTGCTGCCGGATGTGGCCGCCAGCCTGCGCGGGCTCTACGGCGCCGAGGTGGCGGGGCAACTGAGCCTGAGCCCGTTGTGGTGGGTGGCCGGGTTGGGCTTGAGCCTGTTCGGTGCCTTGCTCGCGGGGGCCAGTAGCCTGTGGCGTGCGGCGCGTTTGCCACTGCTGGCGCTGGCCAATGCCCAGGCCTGGCATGAGGCCCATGGGCGCTGGTTGCGGCGTCAGGGTTGGGTGGCGTTGACCGCGCTGGTGATCGCGTTGCTGGCACTGGCGTTGGGCGACAGCCTGGCCGCCGGTTTTGTGCTGATGGCGGCCTTGCTGCTGGGGGCGGCGCTGGGTTTGCCGGTGGTGCTAAACGGTGTGTTGAAGGCGGTACTGGGGCGTAGCCGTTCCGTGCTCGGGCAGTGGTTTCTCGCCGACTGCCGCCAACAATTACCCGCCTTGAGCCTGGCGTTGATGGCGTTGCTGTTGGCGCTGGCGGCCAATATCGGCGCGGGCTCCATGACCTCGGGCTTTCGCCAGACGTTCAATAACTGGCTCGAACAACGCCTCACCGCCGAGCTGTACCTCAACCCGCAAAACCCGGCCCAGGCCGAGCAGATGAACAGCTGGCTGACGCAGCAACCGCTGGTGCAAACGGTATTGCCCACCTGGCAGGTCGCGGTGCAACTGCAGGGCTGGCCGGCGGACGTGTTCGGCGTGGTCGACGACCCGACCTATCGCCAGCACTGGCCGTTGCTGGAGGCGACAAACGCGCCGTGGGACCAGCTGCAGCAAGACGACACGGTGATGCTCAGCGAGCAATTGGCGCGGCGCCTGAACGTGGAATTGGGTGACGCGGTCGCTATCCCCACGCCACAGGGCGTGTGGTCGCCCAAAGTGGTGGGAATCTACGCCGACTACGGCAATCCCAGGGGCCACGTGCTGGTCAACGCGCAGCACCTGTTGGCGCACTGGCCGACGCTGTCGCCGGCGCGTTTCAACCTGCGGGTAGCGCCGGCGAATGTGGCGCCATTGGTGCGTGAAGTGCAGCGCGAGTTCGGCCTGGAAGACAGCCACATCGTCGATCAACAGCAACTCAAGGGCTGGTCGAGCCAGGTGTTCGAACGCACCTTCGCCGCCACCGCTGCGCTGAACAGCCTGACCCTCAGCGTCGCTGGCGTGGCGCTGTTTATCAGCCTGCTGACCCAGAGCCAAAGCCGCCTCGGCCAACTCGCACCGCTGTGGGCACTGGGGGTGACGCGCCGGCAACTGATGCTGCTCAACCTCGGGCAGACCTGGCTGCTGGCGGTGCTCACGCTGGTATTGGCATTGCCGTTGGGGCTGCTGTTGGCGTGGTGCCTGGATGCGGTGATCAACGTGCAGGCGTTCGGTTGGCGCCTGCCGTTGCAGGTGTTCCCGTGGCAGTTGGCGCAATTGTTGGGGCTGGCGATGCTCGCCACGCTGTTGGCCTCGGCGTGGCCGCTGTGGCAGTTGTACCGCAGCCGCCCGGCGGACTTGTTGAGGACCTTTGCCCATGAAGATTAAGCCCATGTTCCGGGTGCTGCTCTCTGTAGGCGCGAGCTTGCTCGCGAAAAATTCGAGAGCGCCGCGTCCCATCAGACAGCCCAAGTTATCGTTGATATTTTTCGCGAGCAAGCTCGCTCCTACAGGTGTTTTGTTGTTGCTGCTGGGCGCGTGCGACAAAATCCCTGCGCCCGAGGAAAGCTTCGCCGGCCTGGGCAGTGACGCCGCCGACTTTGCCCAGGTGGTGCCAGGCAAAGTTTTCAGCTTCCCCGAGGACCACGGCCCTCACGCAGGTTTTCGCATCGAGTGGTGGTACGTCACCGCCAATCTCAAAGACGCCCAGGGCAATCTGTTCGGCGTGCAATGGACCCTGTTTCGCAACGCCCTCAAGGCCGAGCCGACGCAGCCGGGTTGGCACGACTCGACGATTTGGCTCGGCCATGCCGCCGTCACGTCCGCAACCCGCCACTACGCCGCCGAACGCTACGCCCGTGGTGGCGTCGACCAGGCCGGTGCCCAGGCAGAGCCGTTCAACGCCTGGATCGATGACTGGAAATTCACCACCCGCCCCGGCGCCGGCAGCCCCTTGGCAGACATGCAACTCAAGGCCGGCGGCCCGCAGTTCGCCTACGATTTGCACCTGACCTCCAGCCGCCCGCTGGTGCTGCAGGGCGACAACGGCTACAGCCGCAAGTCCGACCAGGGCCAGGCGTCGTATTACTACAGCCAACCGTTTTTCACCGCCACGGGCAGCGTCAGCATTGACGGCAAGGTGTATCAGGTCACCGGCCCGGCCTGGTTAGACCGCGAGTGGAGCAGCCAACCCCTCTCCGCCAGCCAGACCGGCTGGGACTGGTTCTCCCTGCACCTGGACCGTGGCGAGCAGTTGATGCTGTTTCGCGTGCGGCAAAAAGACGGCGCGGGCTATCTCACCGGCACCTGGATCGACCGCGAGGGCCATACGCAAACCCTGCACAACGCCGATATCCAACTCACGCCGCTGGCCACCACCGACATCGACGGGCGCAGCATTCCTACACGCTGGTCGCTGAAAATTCCCGGCAAACAGCTGGATATCACCACTGAAGCCGTCAACCCGAAGGCCTGGATGAACCTGAGTATTCCGTACTGGGAAGGACCGGTGAGGTTTGAGGGTGGGGTGGGGTACCTGGAGATGACCGGGTATTAGCGCTTTTCTGTAGGCGCTGATCTTCTTCTGCGTAGGCAACTTCCCAAATGTGTTGTGCCCCTTCCGGGCTTGTGTCCCGGGGGGATTCGCTTGCCTATATTTCGACGCCAACTTCATTGCATCAAGGATGTAAGGCATGGCGCAGGGATACATCAACGACAAGACAATCGACTACGGCAGTTTGAAAACCCGATTGATGGGGTACGGTCTGAGTCGGCAGCGCTCTGACCATTTTGATGTGTTGAATTATCACTTGCGCCGGGGGCTGGTGACGTCGGGGCAGGTTCGTAAACGTAAGCAACTCTGGGGACCAAAGCCGCGGTTTGGCAGATTTCATCGCATGGGCCTGATGATTGATCTCCTGTTAACGTCAAAACGCTACGTGAAAGAAGGTCTTGTGACTGAGGCAGAGTTGGCCTCTGTTCCCCTATCACTTAAGCGTTGGGCCGTATGGCCATATCGCCTTACGATGATTTGGATTATTAGCTGGGGCTATTGATGCACGTGGCTTTAGCGGGTAGCTCGTTTTCCTGCATTTTTCCTTCCTCGGGGTTCCATATTTTTCCAAAATATACTGTACATCCATCCAGCATTATCCTACAGTCCATCCCAGGTGACCGGATGTCACCTGACCTTCAGTTTTTAACTATGGATGGATAAAAAATGAAATCGAAAAAAGCCTTTATGCTGGGCGCGGCCATGGCGGCCTCCTGCTTCGTTTCGGCCTTTGCCCTGGCCGAACCAACCCTCCCGAAACTCAGCGCACAAACGCTCAAACAGGCCGTGGATAAAGCGCTGCAACCCGGCGGCACGCTGGAAACTACCCAGGTCTCGGACGCTCTCAAGCAAAAGCTCAATGCAGCCAAGGCCGGCAAGTCCAAGGCGCCTGCGAGTCAGGCGGCTCCCAGCAACGTGGCGGTTGACGCCAAGGTTGGCGAGCTGAAAAAACCCGACCAGGCGCAGCTGAAACAGGCTGCAATCGCTGCGTTCACACCGCTGTTTCCAACCCTGGATATCAATACGCTGTACACCCTCACGGGCGTGGAGACCGGTGCGCAAATCGCCTACCACTTCAACCTGCCGAAGAATGCGCGAGTGCAGGTACAGCTGCTGAACCAGAGCGCCGGTACCGACATGTCGTTGACCCTGTTCCACGATGATGGCCAGGGTAACCTGACCGCCTTGGGCACCTCCGACAACACCGGCAATGCCGATGAATACCTCAACGGTGTGCTGCAGGCCGGTGACTATTACTGGTTCATGGTGGCCAACACCGCGAGCGACGCGCAGTTCAGTTTCGGGGTGGCGGTGGACAGCAATATCGACGCCTTTGAACCCAACGACACCGCGCAAACCGCGTTTGCGTTGCCGGATGGGTTGAACCAAGTGATGGGCAACCTCGACAGCGTCAACGATGTTGATTATTTCGACTTCACCTCGCTGCGCGGCCAGGGTGTGGGCATGTTCCTCGGCGATGACGGTGCGGGCACGCGGAACCAGTGGATCTTTGAGCGGTTCGATGGCAATAAATGGGTGGAAATCCTGCAGGGCTCCACTTCGACCTACCCGAACCTGACCCCGGGCTACACCGTCAAGGTGCGTGTGCGAGCCAACCCGGCGGTGGCGCTGAACCCGCAGGCGAAATACACCTTGAGCCTGGGCTCGGCGCCACGCCTGGACCAGTACGATGTGAACGGCGACAACGTGGTGCGCATCCCCAGCTCGGTCTTCCAGCTGGCCACCCAGGCGGCCCGCAGCTTGAGCTGGAGCACCCGATGGTCAGACAGCACCGGCGAGCCACTGCGGGGTATCACCCCGGTACTTCGGGTCGACAAGCGCTTCAGTGGCCCTTACAACTGGGTCAACTATGAGGCCAAGACCGGCATCACGGGTGCCGCCTCGGGCAATGTCGACCTGGGCACCTGCTCCGGCGACAACCACGCGGTCTACCCGGACAGTGGGTCCGGCCAGACGTACAACTGGGATACCTGGTTCAACGAGGGCGGCTGGCGCATCGAGCTTAAGGAGTTCCCGGGTGTGGGCGTGGGCGGCAATATCTCGCAGTACGTCAGCCTGGGGCATATCTGCAGCCAGCGCATCGTGCGCTAACCGTTTTACTTGAGTGAGGCAGGGGGCAGTCCGTTTGGGCTGCCCCCTTTTTTGTGGGCGGGCTCCCAATGCAGGGTGCCGAACAGGTAGTCCATCAGCGGCAGGACGATATTGAAATTGCGCCCCTGCATCAGCTCGCGGCGGTGATGCAGGGCGTGCAACCGGTGCATCTGGCGAATCCACGGCAGGCGCGCCACCGGGTGTTCGGCGGGCAGGTGTTCGCAGGCGTGGAACACTTCGTAGAGCAGGTAACCGAGGATCATGCACCCGGCAAACAAACCGGCCACGTTGGGGCTCAGTCGCTGGAGCAGCCACCAGGCGGGGAGGGTGATCGCCAGGCTGTGCAACACGATCAACCAAGTGGGGAACAGAATCACGCGCCAGTCCCTGGGGCTATCGTAGGTCATGTGGCCGGGGGTGAAGAAACTGTGGTGATCACCGGTGTGGCGTGCGTAGAACAGCCTGGCCAGGGCGTGTTTGTGGTGGCCGAGGTGGCGGTGGACGAGGTAGATGCAGAGGTTGAAGAACACCAGGGTCAGGGGGACTGTCAGCCATTGCAGCGCGGTGATCTGCGCAGTACTGGACCAGGCCAGGGTGATGCAGAAAACGCCGTAGCCGAGGACGAAGCTGGCGTGGAGCCAGGGGTTGTAATGGGGGCTCACGGCAGCGCGGTAGCGGGCGCGAAAGGTCTCGGTAGGATGGGCCATGACGGGAAGCTCGGTATTTTTTTATTGGAGTCTGAGCTTAGTTGGCAGTCGCGAATGTGCGAGTTTTTGCGCGGTACGCACCTCCCACATTTTGACCGCTGCCGACCAACGGGGGCTTGCGCCCACCTCATTTACTTGCTAGTTTCTCGAAAAATGTTATCGATAACATTTGCTCTAAAAATAAAAACAAAACAGAGACCCACGCCATGAAAATGCTCTCGAAAACCCTGAGTTTATTGGCTGTAAGCATCACCCTCGGTACCGCTTCCCCTGCCTTCGCCGACGCCGCCAAGCCCATCCGCATCGGTGCGTCGTTCCAGGAAATCAATAACCCCTATTTCGTCACGATGAAAAACGCCCTGGAAGAAGCCGGCGCGACCATCGGTGCGAAACTCATCATCACTGACGCCCGCCACGACGTGTCCAAGCAGGTCAGCGACGTCGAAGACATGCTGCAAAAAGGCATCGACATCCTGCTGATCAACCCGACGGACTCGGTCGGCGTGCAATCGGCCGTCAAATCCGCCCACGCTGCCGGCGTCGTGGTGGTGGCGGTGGACGCCCAAGCCGATGGCCCGCTGGATTCCTTCGTTGGCTCGAAAAACTTCGACGCCGGCTTCCAGGCCTGTGAATACCTGGCCAAAAACATTGGCAACAAAGGCAACATCGCCATCCTCGACGGCATCGCCGTGGTGCCTATCCTGGAACGTGTACGCGGTTGCAAAGAGGCCGTGGCCAAACACCCGGACATCAAGATCGTCAGCATCCAGAACGGCAAGCAGGAACGTGACCAGGCGCTGACCGTCACCGAAAACATGCTGCAGGCCCAGCCCACCCTCAAGGGCATTTTCAGCGTCAACGACAACGGCTCCCTCGGCGCGCTTTCGGCCATCGAAGCCAGCGGCCTGGACGTGAAGTTGGTGAGCGTTGACGGCGCGCCGGAAGCGATCAAGGCGATCCAGAAACCCGGCAGCAAATTCATCGCCACCTCCGCCCAATACCCGCGCGACCAGATCCGCCTCGCCCTGGGCATTGCCCTGGCCAAGAAGTGGGGCTCGCAAGTGCCCGCCACGATCCCGGTGGACATCACCTTGATCGACCAGGCCAAGGCCAAGGACTTCAGCTGGTAAATCACCCAGGCCCCACGCCAACCGTGGGGCCCAGGTCATCCTTCTGAATACGGGGTCGGCGGTATGAGCACTCTTCTGAAGCTGGAAAACATCTGTAAGCGTTACCCGGGGGTACAGGCCCTCAAGTCCATCAACCTGCAAGTGGAACGCGGCGAAATTCACGCATTGCTTGGGGAAAATGGCGCGGGAAAATCGACCCTGATGAAGATCCTCGGCGGTGTCGAGCATCAGGACGAAGGGCAGATTCTGATCGACGGCCAGGCGCGACATTTTGCGACCTACCGCGATGCAATTGCCGCCGGTATCGGCATCGTGTTCCAGGAATTCAGCCTGATTCCCTACCTCACGGCAGTGGAAAATATCTTCCTCGGCCACGAGCTGAGTAACCGCTTTGGCCTGCTGCGCAAGCGCGAGATGGTCGAGGCGTCCGAGGCGTTGTTCAAGCGTCTTGGAGTGACGATCAACCTGCAATGCGCGGTCAAGCACCTGAGCGTGGCCGAGCAGCAATTTGTCGAAATCGCCAAGGCCCTGGCCCTGGATGCGCGCTTGCTGGTGCTCGATGAGCCCACTGCGACGTTGACGCCGAGCGAAGCCGAACTGCTGTTCGAGATCATGCGCGAGCTCAAGCGCCAGGGCGTGGCGGTGATTTTTATCTCGCACCACCTGGAGGAAATTTTCCAGGTGTGCGACCGCATCAGCGTGCTGCGCGACGGCGGCAATGTGGGCGTCACCGATGTGGCCGACAGCGATATCGACCGCCTGGTGGAAATGATGGTCGGCCGCCGCCTGGAGTGCAGTTTTCCGCCCAAACCGACCACCGAGCGCGGCGCATTGTTGCTCGAGGTCAAGGACATCCAACTGGTGCGCAACGGTCCGCACAACACCTTCAAACTGCACAAAGGCGAGATCCTGGGCTTTGCCGGACTGGTCGGTTCCGGCCGCACCGAGCTGGCCCTGGGCATGATGGGCGCACTGCCGTCAGTGAGCAAAGACGTGTGGCTGCGCGGTGAAAAAATCACCCTCGACGACCCGGCCCAGGCGCTGGCCCACGGCATCGGCCTGCTCCCGGAAAGCCGCAAGAGCGAGGGGCTGATCACCGACTTCAGCATTCGCGAAAACATCTCGCTGAACAACCTGCCCAAATACCAGAACGCCAGCGGCCTGATCGACAAGGGCCGTGAATGCGCCAGCGTCGACGGCCTGATGAAGCAGCTGTCGATCAAGGCGCCGAGTGGCGAAAGCCGGGTGTTCAACCTCAGCGGCGGCAACCAGCAAAAGGTAGTGATCGCGCGCTGGATCAACCACCACTGCGACGTGCTGGTGTTCGATGAGCCCACCCGCGGCATCGACGTCGGCGCCAAGGCGCAGATCTACGCGTTGATGCGCAGCCTCACCGAACAGGGCTACGCCATCATCATGATTTCTTCCGAACTGCCCGAAGTCATCGGCATGTGCGACCGCGTCGCTGTGTTCCACAAGGGCGCCATCGTCAAGGTACTCGAAGCGTCTGCCGTCAATCCTCAAGAGGTCATGCGCCATGCAACAGGAGGCTCAAGTGAATACGTCCATTAACGCCGTCGACACCAGCCGGTTGCGCCTGAACCTGGCGCGGCTGGTGCGCTCGCCGGCGTTCTATCCCTTCGTCGGGCTGGTGGTAGTGACCCTGGTGATGATCCTCGCCAGCGACACGTTCCTCACCACCAGCAACCTGTCGAACATCGCCCGGCAGGTGTCGATCAACGCGATTATCGCGGTGGGCATGACCTGCGTAATTCTCACCGGTGGCATCGATTTGTCGGTGGGGCCGGTGATGGCGTTGTCCGGCACCTTGACCGCGGGTTTGATGGTCGCGGGCCTGCCGCCAGGGCTGGCGATTGGCGCCGGGATGCTGATCGGCGTGGCCTTCGGTATCGGCAACGGGCTCTTTGTCGCCTACCTGCACATGCCGCCGATCATCGTCACCCTGGCGACCATGGGCATCGCCCGTGGCCTGGGCCTGATGTACACCGACGGCTACCCGATTTCCGGGCTGCCGGAGTGGTTCGGTTTCTTCGGTCGCCAGAGTCTGTTCGGGATTGAAGTGCCGATCCTGATCATGCTGGTCACCTACTTCGCCGCCTACGTACTGCTGCAACACACGCGCATCGGCCGGTACATCTACGCCATCGGCGGCAATGAAGAAGCGGTGCGTTTGTCCGGGGTGCGCGCGGCGCGCTTCAAGTTGCTGGTGTATGGCATCAGTGGCCTGACCGCCGCAATTGCCGGGCTGGTGCTGACCTCACGCCTGATGAGCGGCCAGCCGAATGCCGGTGTCTCGTTCGAGCTGGACGCGATTGCCGCCGTGGTGCTGGGCGGCGCATCGATTGCCGGCGGGCGCGGGGTGATCGTCGGGACTTTGCTCGGCGCGATGCTGCTCGGCGTATTGAACAACGGACTGAACATGCTCGGGGTCTCGCCCTACGTCCAGAGCGTGATCAAGGGCGGGATCATTTTGCTGGCGATTTTTATCAGCCGTCAGCGCCACAAATAAACTCCTATCAAGACAGGACCGAACACCATGGACAAGCACACCGAAATGCAAGCTGTCGTCTGCCACGGCCCGAAAGACTATCGCCTGGAACGCATCGGCAAACCCCAGGCACGCGCCTTTGAGCTGGTGATCCGCATCGCCGCCTGCGGCATCTGTGCCAGTGACTGCAAATGCCACTCGGGCGCGGCGATGTTCTGGGGTGGCGACAACCCGTGGGTCAAGGCACCGGTGGTGCCGGGGCATGAGTTTTTCGGCTACGTGGTGGAGGCTGGCGAGGGTGCCGAGGAGCACTTCGAGGTCAAAGTCGGTGACAAGGTGATCGCCGAGCAGATCGTGCCGTGCGCCAAGTGCCGCTTCTGCAAGTCGGGCAAATACTGGATGTGCGAAGTGCACAACATCTTTGGCTTCCAGCGTGAAGTGGCTGAAGGCGGCATGGCCCAGTACATGCGCATCCCCAAGACGGCCATCGTGCACAAGATTCCCGAGTCGGTGTCGCTGGAAGACTCCGCGCTGGTGGAGCCGATGGCCTGCTCGATCCACACCGTCAACCGGGGCGATGTGCAGCTCGATGATGTGGTGGTGATCGCCGGCGCCGGCACCCTTGGCCTTTGCATGGTCCAGGTCGCTGCACTGAAGACACCGAAGAAACTGGTGGTGATCGACATGGTTGACGAGCGCCTGGAACTGGCGAAAAAATTCGGCGCTGACGTGGTGATCAACCCGTCCCGCGACAACGCCCGTGAAATCATCAATGGCCTCACCGACAACTACGGCTGCGACGTGTACATCGAAACGACTGGCGTACCGGCGGGCGTGACCCAGGGCCTTGACCTGATCCGCAAACTCGGGCGTTTTGTCGAGTTCAGCGTGTTTGGCGCCGAGACCAGCGTCGACTGGTCGATCATCGGCGACCGCAAGGAACTGGACGTACGCGGCGCGCACCTCGGGCCGTATTGCTACCCGATCGCCATCGACCTGTTCGAGCGCGGCCTGGTCACGTCCAAGGGCATCGTCACCCATGACTTCCCCCTGGACGATTTTGCCGAAGCCTTCGAGCTGGCCAACTCGACGAAGTCGATCAAGGTGCTGCTGAAGCCGGTGAACTGATCATGGAATACGTGATGGGGGTCGACATTGGAACCCAGAGCACCAAGGCATTGCTGATGGATGGTCGAGGCACGATCATCGCCCAGCACAGCCAGGGGTATCGCGTGGATACCCCGAAAGTGCGTTGGGCCGAGCAATGGCCGCAGGTTTGGCTGGACGCCGTCGAGGCGTGCGTCGCGCAGTGCATGGCCAAGGCCGGTGTGGCCAAGGATCAGGTCAAGGCGTTGTGCGTCAGCAGCCTGTACGGCGGCTCGGGGATTGCCGTAGACGCGCAGATCACGCCGCTGCACCCGTGCCTGATCTGGATGGACCGGCGCGCAGGCGAGCAAGTGGCGTGGGTGCGTGAGCATGTGGACCTGGAGCGGCTGTTCGCGGTCACCGGCAACTCGGTGGACAGTTACTACGGCTTCACCAAGATGCTCTGGCTCAAGCAGCATGAGCCTGAGGTATGGGCCAATACGCGCTACCTGCTGCCGCCGAACAGCTACATCAATTGGTGCCTCACCGGCGAGTTGGCGGTGGACCATAGCAGCGCCGGCAATATCGGCGGGGTGTATGACGTGGCGCAGCGGGGCTGGTCTGAAGAGATGCTCGCGGCACTGGAAATTCCCCTGGCGATGATGCCCGAACGGCTGGTGTATTCCGCTGAAGTGGTGGGTGGGCTGCTGGAGACCTGGGCCACGCGCCTGGGGCTGCAGGCAGGCACGCCAATCCTTGCGGGCGGCGTTGATGCGGCCATGGCGACCCTGGCTGCGGGTGTTACACAGCCGGGTAACCACGTGGCGATGATCGGCACCAGTATGTGCTGGGGCTACCTGAACCAGCACGTGGATGCACGCCATGGTCTGGTGAGCTTTCCCCACGTCTACAACGGCCATCAGGACCTGTACATCTTCGGCGGAGCGATCACTGCCGGGGCGTCGGTCAGCTGGTTTCGCGAACAGTTCTGCCAGGCCGAGGAGCAACAGGCCAAGGCGACCGGTCAGGACAGCCTGGTGTTGCTGGAACACAGCGCAATGAAGATCCCTGCGGGCAGCGAAGGCTTGTTGTTCCTGCCGTACCTGATGGGTGAGCGCAGCCCGGTCTGGGATGATCGGGCCAGTGGCAGTTTTGTCGGATTGAACCTGTTTCACAGCCGGATTCACCTCTACCGCGCGGTGCTGGAAGGGGTGAGTTTTGCCCTGCGCCATAACATCGAAGCGGGTACGCGGGGCGCGCACTCCCTGGACCCGCGCTTGATTGTGGTGGGTGGCGCGAGCCATTCGGATTTGTGGATGCAGATCATTGCCGATGTCACGCGGTACCCGGTGTACACCATTGTTCAGGAGGTGGAAGCCGCCATGGGCGCCGCGTTGCTGGCGGCGCATACGGTGGGGTTGGTGAGTGATGGGGAGATGGACAAGGGGTGGGTGCAGTTGGAGTTGCGGGCTGAGCCCAAGGCGGAGAATGTCGAGGCTTATGACCGCGCATTTGCCGAGTACCTGAAGCTGTATCCCGCGCTGAAACCGATCATGCATAGCCTGCAAATCAACTGAACCTGCGCGGTACAAATGTGGGAGGGGGCTTGCTCCCGATGACGGCGTGTCAGAGATACATGTATTGACTGACCCACCACTATCGGGAGCAAGCCCCCTCCCACATCCGGATCTTTATGGACTTCGAGGTCTTTATTCATGACCACTACCTTTGATTTCACCCACCACCGCATCCTCGTCACCGGCGCCAGCAGCGGCATCGGCCGCGAAATTGCCCTGCAGCTGATAAAAAGCGGCGCCGAAGTCTTCGCCCTCGGCCGCGACGCGCAAGCCCTGTCGCAGCTCGGCTGCCAGACCCTGTGCCTGGACATCGCCGACAGCATCACCCTCGACAGCGCCCTGCAAGCCCTGCCGCCACTGCACGGGCTGGTCAACTGCGCCGGCATCTCGCGGCTGGAACCTGCCACGGCCATCAGCGCCGCCGCGTTCGACCAGGTGATGAACGTCAACGCCCGCGCCGCCGCCCAGGTGGCCAGCCGCGTGGCGGCAAAAATGATCGAGGCAAAGCTCGCCGGCAGCATCGTCAACGTCTCCAGCCAGGCTTCCCTGGTGGCGCTGGACGACCACCTCGGCTACTGCGCCTCCAAGGCCGCACTGGATGCGATCACTCGTGTGCAGTGTGCCGAGTGGGGCCGCTATGGCATCCGCGTCAACAGCGTCAACCCCACGGTCACGCTCACGCCGATGGCGACCATGGCCTGGTCTGACCCGGCCAAGCGCGACCCTGCGCTGGCGGCCATACCCCTTGGGCGATTTGCTGAAACCGTGGAGGTCGCGTTGCCGGTGCTGTTCCTGCTGAGCAGCGCCGCGAGCATGATCAGCGGCGTGAGCCTGCCAATCGACGGTGGCTACACCAGCCGCTAGCCGTTCTCCAGCTGGCCGGCAATTACCACCTTGTCCCGTGGCTTGTGCGGGTCTTGCAGGCGGTCGAGCAGCAGGCGCACTGCGCTGCTGCCGGCCAGGGAGGCGTCGTGGGCCACGCAGGCGATCGGCACGCCGAAGATATCGGCGAAGGGCAGGCGGTCGATGCCGCAGATGGTCAGGCTGTCGTGGGGGATGTTGTGCATGCGCAATGCACGCAGGGCACCGAGGGTGATCAACTGGTTGAAACCCATGATCGCGTCCGGTGCCGAGTGTTCGGCCAGGTAGTCGAGGGTATGCAGGTAGGAAGGCATCAGCGTGTAGTCGCCGGCCTGTACTTCAACCTGTACGTGCGGATGCTCGGCTAGCACTTCGCGCAGGCCCTTGAGGCGCTCGACGGTGATGCGTGAATGCTCGGGGCCGGTCAACACCAGCAGGCGCGCAAGGTCGGGTGTCTGGCGCAACAGGTAGTGCGCGGCCTGGATACCGCTGTGGTAGTTGTCGAGCACGACGCGGCTGAACGGGCTGTCGTGGATCGTGCGGTCGAGCAGCACCACCGGGGTCTTGCCGTTGCCCAGGCGTTCCAGGTAGTCGGGCTGGTAGCTCGGTTCATCGGAGACCGGCGACAGGATGATGCCCGCCACGCGGTAGCCCAGCAGGGTATCCACCGCCTTGCTTTCGAGCTCTTCCAGCTCATCGGTGTCCACCAGCATGATGGTGTAGCCGTGCTGTTTCGCCTCGCGGGAAATCGCCTTGATCATCTCGCTGTAGAACGGGTTGTCCACCGACGCGGTGATCACGCCGATGATCAGGCTTTCACTGCGCTTGAGCCCACGGGCGAAGGCGTTGGGCACGTAGTCCAGCTCCCGCGCCACTTCGAGAATGCGCGCCAGGGTGGCGGGTTTGACCTGATCAGGTTTGTTCAGCGCCCGGGACACCGTGATGGTGGTCATGTTGACCCGTTTGGCGATGTCGCTGATCGTGACGGACTTTTTCTTGTTCATCGGTAAGGCTGCGAAGGGACACACCCGCAGGCTAGCATGCGCGCAGGCGTAGGGGGCTTCAAATCAGTGGGTCCCAGCGTTGCGACCAGTCACTTTCCGCCTTGACCACCTCCCGCAACAACCCCAGCGCCTGCTGCAATACCGCCGAATCCCGCGCGCGCGAATACACCAGGTACGTCGGGAAACTGAACTCCGGCGCCTTGGGCACGCGCTGCATCACGCCGCTGTCGAGGTAGCTCTGTACTACCCGTGTGCGAAAGTACCCCGCGCCGCCATTCTCCAGGATGTACTGCAACGCCAGCGGCCCCAGGTTGAAACTCAACGCGGCGCGGGCCCGGTCGGGCAGGGCAGCATCGTGCTGCTGGCGAAACCCCGGGCCCCAGTCGATATAGACGTACGGGTCCGGCTTGCTGACCAACTGCACCAGGATCAGTTTTTCTTCCAGCACCTGTTCCACCTGCAACCCCGGCCAGTACTGCGGCTGAAACACCAGGGCGGCATCGAGCACGCCCAGTTCCAGCTGACGCAGCAGGTATTCGCCCTCACGCACTTCAGTACGTAGCGCATAGCCGGGAATGTGTTCACGCAAGGCCTGGGCCCAACCCAGCATCAGCGGGTTGCACAGGCTGACCTCACCGCCGATATGCAGCACATTGCGATGACCATCAGGCAACGGCAGGTCACGCCGCGCGGCTTCCCAGGTTTGCAGCAACTGGTTGGCGTACACCACAAAGGCTTCGCCATCGGCGGTCAGGCGCGCACCGGCGCGGTTGCGAACAAACAGCGTACTGCCCAGCTGGCTTTCGAGGTTTTTAACGCGTGCGGTGATAGCGGTCTGGGTGACGTGCAGTTTCTCGGCCGCCGCGGCCAGGCTGCCGCAGCGGGTGATTTCGAGGAAGGTGCGTGCCAGTTCGATGTCCATGAAGCCCCCGGGGATGAATGGGGGGCATTGTAGAGGCAGGGGCCTGGAATGCGAACCGCTGTAGGCGTCGGGGGGGCCAGGTTCTTGCCGGCGATAGCGGTGTATCAAGCCTGCATGTCAGGTAAAACCTGATCCCGCAGACGCCAGCCAATCACGTCCATCAAACTGAACTACTGAAAACCAACAGACCAACGCCTCGTCGTCTGGTCTTCGTGCCGCTTGTCGATATCAATTTCGTATTGGCACTCCGGGCCCTCGCAGCGGTGTTCCAGCGTCAGCGGCGGCAGGCTTTGGAGGTGGAACAGTGGCTTGGCCTGGGGCGTTGAATCGACGTGCACAGCCTCCGACGGCGGGGCTGTGTAGGTCAGGTCCAGCGAGGTGCCATAGGCCATGGCGGGCAGGAGGGCGAGCACTGCGCTCGTCAGAACAGTCCTTGTGAATTGCATCTGGAATAATCCGGGCAACAAAAAAAGAGGCGCGAATTATAGGCCATCAACGACCGGAGATGCACACGGCAATCCCCGGTCGAAAACAGCGGTTTAGAGCACGCGCGGTGCTTCAAGGTGCTCGGTGGGAAACGCTTTTGCATACACCTGACATACCCGCAAAACCTGCTCATCAGCAAACCGCGCGCCCACCACATGCAACCCCACCGGCAAGCCATTCGCCGCCAGCCCGCACGGCACCGATGCCGCCGGTTGTTGGGTCAGGTTGAAGGGGTAGGTGAACGGCGTCCACTGCGTCCATTCCTGCAGGCCGGAACCCGGTGGCACGTCATGCCCTGCGTCGAATGCGGTGATTGGCATCATCGGCGACACCAGCACATCGTAATGCTTATGGAACGCGGCCATGCGCGCGACCAGTGCCGCGCGGGCTTCGAGAGCGGCGTTGAAATCATCCAGGCTCAACCGCTCGCCCCGTTGTGCAATACGCAGCAGGCCGGGGTCCAGCAGTTGCTTTTGCGCCGCGCTCATCGAGCCGGTCAGGCGTGCGGCACCGGCCGCCCACAAGGTGCTGAACAGCTCCAGCGGATCGCTGAAGCCCGGGTCGATCTGTTCGACATGGGTGCCCAACTGCTCCAGGCCTCGAACCGCCTGGGCGACCACTTTGGCTACTTGCGGATCGACATCCACATAGCCAAACGTGGGGCTGTAGGCAATACGCAAGCCCTTCAAATCTGTAGCCTCACTGAGCCATGGCGTGGTCCTCGGCGCACCGATCAAGCCATCCCGCGCATCCGGCTGTGCGACGGCTTGCAGCATCAGCACGCTGTCTTCCACGGTGCGGGTCATCGGCCCCAGGTGCGACAGAATCGTCATGGAACTCGCCGGCCACTGCGGCACGTAACCGAAGGTCGGCTTGACCCCGAACGTACCGGTAAACGCACAGGGAATCCGGATCGAACCGCCCGCGTCGCTGCCCTGGTGCAGCACGCCCAGGTTCAACGCCGCCGCCGCACCCGCCCCGCCGGATGAGCCGCCCGCCGTCGTGCGGGTGTCCCACGGGTTGCGTGTAATGCCGTACAGCGGGTTGTCGGTGACGCCTTTCCAGCCGAATTCCGGTGTGGTGGTCTTGCCCAGCAGCACCGCGCCGGCCTTGCGCATCAAGGCCGAGAAGGGTGCGTCCACGTCCCACGGGCCCTCGGCCGATGAGGTGCGCGAACCTTTGCGGGTGGGCATGCCGATGGTGAGCGTCAGGTCTTTGATCGAGGAGGGCACACCGTCCAGAGCACCGCACGGTTCACCCTTTAACCAGCGTTCTTCGGACGCCCGCGCGGCCTTCAACGCGCCCTCCGGGTCGACATGGCAGTAAGCGTTGACCACCGGGTTGTAACGCTCGATACGCAGCAGCACGTCTTCGGTGACTTCCACCGGTGACAAGGTTTTGTCCCGGTAATGCGCAAGCAATTGGACTGCCGTCAACTCAGCGATTTCGCTCATGCCTGATCCCCCTGGGCCGCGTTGACCATGGCGCGCAGCAATACCGCGCAGCCTGCGGCCAGGTCCTCCGGCGCTGCGTTTTCGATTTCGTTGTGGCTGATACCGCCTTCACACGGTACGAAGATCATCCCGGCCGGGCCGAGTTCGGCGACGAAAATCGCGTCATGCCCGGCGCCGCTGACAATGTCCATATGGCTCAAACCCAGGGCACTGGCGGCGTCGCGTACGGCGTTGACGCAGGCCGGGTTGAAGTCCAGCGGCGGGAAGTCGGCGGTAGGGGTCAGCTCAAACGTCAAACCGTGTCTGGCAGCGGTGCTTTCGATCACGCCGCGCACTTCATCGACCATGGCTTGCAGCGTGTCGGCATGCAGGTGGCGCAGGTCGATTGTCATGTGCACTTGGCCTGGGATCACGTTACGCGAGCCGGGGTGCAGGCTCAGGCAACCAACGGTGCCGCAGGCGTGAGGTTGTTGCTGATGGGCGATGCGGTTGACCGCGCTGACCACCTCGGCGGCGCCCACCAGGGCGTCCTTGCGCAGGTGCATCGGCGTCGGGCCGGCGTGGGCTTCGACGCCGGTCAAGGTCAGGTCGAACCACTTCTGGCCGAGGCAGCCCATCACCACGCCAATGGTGGTGGCCTGGTCTTCCAGTACCGGGCCTTGCTCGATATGCGCCTCGAAATAGGCGCCAACCGGGTGACCGAGCACCGCACGGGAACCGGCATAGCCGATGCGCTGCAATTCGGCGCCCACCGACAGGCCTTGATCGTCGAGCTTGTCGAGGGTGTCGTGCAAATCGAACTTACCGGCAAATACCCCGGAACCCATCATGCACGGCGGAAAACGCGAGCCTTCTTCGTTGGTCCACACCACCACTTCAATCGGCGCGTCGGTTTCGATGTTCAGGTCGTTCAGGGTACGGATCACTTCCAGGCCGGCCATCACGCCGAAGCAGCCGTCGAACTTGCCGCCGGTGGGTTGGGTGTCGATATGGCTGCCGGTCATCACCGGGGGCAGGGCGGGATTACGGCCGGCGCGGCGCGCGAAAATATTGCCGATGGCGTCGACGCTGACGCTGCATCCGGCCGCCTCGCACCACTGCACAAACAGGTCGCGGGCCTGGCGGTCGAGGTCGGTGAGCGCCAGGCGGCATACGCCGCCTTTGACGGTGGCGCCGAGTTGGGCCAGGTCCATCAGCGATTGCCACAGACGGTCGCGGTTGATCAGCGGCGCGTTGCTCTTGAGCGGTTGGGCAAAACTATTCATCTTCAATCTCCGTCAGGCACTCAGGGCCAGGTAGCGGTTCTTGATCGTCGGGTCGGCACGGAAGGCGGCGGCGCTGCCTTCGTACACCACGCGGCCTTGTTCGAGCACGTAGTGGCGGTCGGCGAGCTTGTCGCAGACCATCAGGTTCTGCTCCACCAGCAGCACCGGCAGGCCGTCGTCCTTGACCTTGCGCAGGATCTTCACCAGTTCGTCGACGATCACCGGGGCCAGGCCTTCGGTGGGTTCGTCGAGGATTAGCAGCTTGGGGTCGTTGAGCAGGGCGCGGGCGATGGCGAGCATCTGTTGCTCGCCGCCGGACAACGCGTGGCCGGCATTTTTGCGGCGCTCCTTGAGGCGCGGGAACATGCCGTACACGTCTTCGAGCTGCCAGCGGCTGGTCTTGCGCGCGGCAATGCGCAGGTTTTCCTCGACGGTGAGCAGGCGGAAAATGCCGCGGTTCTCCGGCACCAGCGCGAGACCCTGACGGGCGATTTCAAAGATCTTCTGGCCGACCAGCGCCTGGCCGTTGAAGTGAATCTGGCCCTGGCGCGGGCAGATAATCCCGAGGATGCTGCGCAACGTGGTGGTCTTGCCGGCGCCGTTGCGGCCGAGCAGGGTCACCAGTTCGCCGGGGTTGACGGTCAGCGACACGCCTTCAAGCACGTGGCTTTTGTCGTAGTAGGAATGGATATTCTCGACGATCAGCATCAGGCAGCCTCCCCCAGATATGCGGTGCGCACACGTTCATCGGCGCGCACGAATTCTGGCGTGCCTTCCACCAGGATCTGTCCGTGGCTCATCACGGTGATGCGTTGGCTGATGGACATGACGATGCTCATGTTGTGTTCGATCAGCAGCACCGTGTGGTCGCGGCCGAGGTCGCTGATCAGTTGGGTCATGATCGGGATGTCATCGATGCCCATGCCCGAAGTGGGCTCGTCGAGCATCAACAGTTTGGGTTTGGAACAGATCGACATGCCCACCTCCAACACCCGTTGCTGGCCGTGGGACAACTCGCCGGCCAGGGTGTCGGCGCGGGCGGTGAGTTGCAGGCGTTCGAGCACCTGGTCGGCCATCTCCAGGTGTTCGCGCTTGCTGTCCACGCGGCGCCAGAAGTTCAGGGCACGCGCACCGTCGCGGCCTTGGGCGGCCAGGCGCAGGTTTTCGCGCACGCTGAGGTTCTGGAACAGGCTGGTGAGCTGGAACGAACGCGCCATGCCCAGGCCGACGCGGCCGTGGGCCGGTTTGCGCATCAGGTTCTTGCCGTCGAAATGAATCGCCCCGGCGGTGGCCTGGCGTTCACCCGTGAGGCAGTGAAACAGGCTGGTCTTGCCCGCGCCGTTGGGGCCGATGATGGTGTGAATGGTGCCGGCTTCGACCTTAAGGTTGACGCCGTTCACCGCATGGAACGCGCCGTAGGCCAGTTCCAGGTCTTTGGTTTCCAGCAGGATGCTCATAGCCCTTCCTCCTTGGCGACGACGGTGGCTTTGCGGCTTGCGCTTACTTTCTCGAACAGCGACGCCAGGCCGCCCCACAAACCACCGCGCATGAAGATCACCACCAGGATCAGGATCACCCCCAGCAGCATCAGCCAGCGCGGCCACAGGTCCGAAAGAAAATCCCCCAGCAGCACGATGGAGCCGGCGCCCAGCAGCGAACCGAACAGCGAGCCGGTGCCGCCGACGATGGTCATGATCAGGATGTTCTCGGACATTGCCAGGTCGATATTCGACAGCGGCACAAAGTGCAGCAGCATGGCATACAGCGCGCCGGCGATGCCGGTGACTGCGCCGGACAGCACAAACACCAGGATCTTGAAGTGGCGCGTGTCGTAGCCGATGGCCGAGGCGCGGGTTTCGTTTTCGCGGATCGCCATCAGCGTGCTGCCGAAGGGTGAGGCGATCACCCGGCGTGCGCCGATGAAGATCAGCAGGAACAGTACCGCGACAAAACCGTAGAACGCACGGGCGTCGGCCAGCGACAACAGCACCGTGTCACCGATACGGATTTCCGGCCGCGGTACGCTGAGCAGGCCGTTGTCGCCGCCGGTCCAGCCGCTCAAGGTGTAGGCGACGAAGTACGCCATCTGGCTGAACGCGAGCGTCAGCATCACGAAGTAAATGCCGGTGCGACGGATCGCCAGTGCACCCACCAGCAACGCGAGGAAACCGCCGGCAATCGCAGCGCCCAACAGAGCCGTGAACAAGCCCATTTGCAGGTGGATCATCAGCAGCGCCGCGCAGTACGCGCCAGCACCAAAGAAGATGCCTTGGCCGAATGACAACAGCCCGGTGTAGCCCAGCAGCAGGTTGCAAGCCAGGGCGGCCATGGCAAAGATCAGGATTTCGGTGGCCAGGGTCGCCGACGGCAGGATCAACGGCAGGCCGATCAGTACCGCCAGCACCCACAGCAGCATTGCGCGCGATTGGGTCTTGGCAAACGGCAGGGGATTTTTCTCGCTCATGTCAGGCTCTCCCGAACAGGCCGTAGGGGCGTACCAGAATCACCACGGCCATCGCGCCGTAGATCATCAGGCTCGCACCCTGGGGCCAGAGTGTGGTCATCAGGCTTTGCACCACGCCCACCAGCAAACCGCCGACCAGCGCGCCGCTGAAAGAGCCCATGCCGCCGATCACCACGACAACAAAGGCGATGCCGAGGATTTCCGGGCCGACAAAGGGTTGTGCGCCGCGCAACGGCGCGAACAGCACGCCGGCCATGCCGGCCAGGCCCACGCCGAGGGCGAAGGTCATGGAGAACAGGCGAAAAATATTCGTGCCCAGCAGCGATACGGTTTCGGTGCTTTCGCTGCCGGCGCGCACCAGAGCGCCGAAGCGCGTGCGTTCCAGCAACAGCCACAGGCCCAGGCCCACTAGCCCGGAGAAAACGATAAGGAACAGGCGGTAGTAGGGGTAGACGAAATCACCCACCACCTGCACCCCGCGCAGCAGTTCCGGCACGGCGACACTTTTGCCCACCGGCCCCCAGATCATCACGCTGGCTTCCTGGATGATCAGCGCGATGCCCAGCGTGACCAGAATCTGGAACATGTGCGGCAAGTGATAAATCCGCTGGATCAACAACCGCTCAATCACCCACGCCAGGGCGGCCACCACCAGCGGCGCGATCAGCAGCGCCAGCCAGAAGTTACCGGTGAGGCTCACGGCGGTGTAGCAGATGTAGGCGCCCAGCAGAAAGAACGCGCCGTGGGCAAAGTTGACGAAGTTGAGCAGGCCGAAAATGATCGTCAACCCGACCGCGATCAGGAAGTAAATCATCCCCAACCCCAGGCCGTTGAGGATCTGGAACAGGTAAAGATTAAGCATGCAGGAACCCTCGGCAGGAAGCTGCTCGCGCAGCCCTGCGGTGCAAATAGTCAGGGGGTCAGGCGAGCGTGCAGCCCGTGGCGTCCACCGACGGGAACGATTGGCCGGCGCTGAGCACTTTGGCGAGGTCGTCCTTGTCGGCCATGTCTGCGGCGGCTTTACCGATCAGCAGGTAGTAGTCCTTGATCACCTGATGGTCGCCGGCGCGGATCGATTCCTTGCCGGTGGGGCCTTCGAAACTCAGGCCCTGCATGGCCTTGGCCACGGTCGGCCCGTCGAAGCTACCGGTGGAAATGATGGTGTCGAGCATGACCTTGGTGCTGATGTAATCGGCAGCCAGCGGGTAGGTAGGGTTGATGCCGTACTTGGCCTGGGTCAGCTTGACGAGTTCACGGTTGAGCGGGGTGTCGACCTGGTGCCAGTACTGCGCGCCGAGGTACACGCCTTCGAGGATATCGCTGCCCAGTTCCTGGAACTGATCGAGGCCGGCGGACCACACCAGCAGCACTTTCATGCGCTCCTTGATGCCGAAGTTCACCGCCTGGCGCAGGGTGTTGGACGACTGGCTGCCGAAGTTGAGCAGCACCAGCACGTCGGGTTTGGTGGAGATCGCGTTGGTCAGGTATCCGGAGAATTCCTGTTCCTGCAGCGAATGGTAGCTGTTGCCGACATGTTCCAGGCCGTGTTCCTTGAGCACATTTTTGGCGCCTTCCAGCAAGGCTTCACCGAACACGTATTGCGGCGTGATGGTGTACCAGCGCTTGGCGTCCGGTAGCAGCTTGATCAGCGGCACGATAGTTTCGCGGATCGCGCCGTAGGTGGGCACCGACCAGCGGAAAGTCGCGCGGTTGCAGTCCTTGCCAGTGACTTCATCGGCGCCCACCGGGGTCATGAACACGCCACCGGCCTTGTCCACTTCCTTGGCCACTGCCAGCGCGGATGAGGACAGCGTGCAGCCCTGGAAGAACCGTGCTCCGTCCTGCTGGATCGCTTCCTGGACTTTGCGCACGGCCTTGCCGGCGTTGCCTTCGGTGTCGATGACCTTGTAGTTCAGTGGGCGGCCAAGTATGTCGGGATGCTGTTCCACTGCCAGGCGCGAACCCATGTCGGCAAACTTGCCATAGCTGGCAAACGCGCCAGACATGGACTTGAGGCCGTAAAAGGTAAAGGGCTCGGCGGCGAACGCAGAACGCACGCTCAGCGGAAGGCTGAGGGCGGCGGCTGCGGTGAGGCTGGCTTTCAACAACGTACGACGCTGCATGGGGTGACTCCCTGGTTTAGTTATTGGCAGGAGTAGCAATGGCGATACGGTGGAGCAGGGCCTGTGGGCAGGCCTTTTTATTGAGATGAACGCTGCCCTCGCAGGGGTCAGTGGTGGTGATCGAATTCCAGCAAAAAGTGCGGGCTGACCTGGCCTTCAAGGGCGGTCATGTGGTGTTCGGCGTCGCACATGTGTTCATGCATCAAACTGCGTACGGCGCTTTCATCCCCGGCGCGAAAGGCGTTCAGCAGCTGTTTGTGATAGTCGAGGTTGGCCGCATCGAACTGCTTGCGCTTGGGTTTGTAGGCCTTTTTCAGCACCACCAGGTCGCGCAGCAAGTCGTTGAGAAACTGCGCCATGAAACTCAGCAACGGGTTGGGGCAGGCCTTGGCCAGCAGGTTGTGAAACTCCAGTTCCGCCAGGCGCTGCTCACGTTGACCGGCCTCGCTGTCTTCCGGTGCGCTGCAAAAATCCACGTTGTCCTGCAGGGCCTGGTAGTCGTCTTCGGTCAACCGGCCGAGTACCGACACCGCCAGCTCCACTTCAATAACCTTGCGCAACTGGTACACCTGCTCGCCATCCAGATGCTGGAAGTGCAGGTAATTGCGCAATGCGCGGCTGGCCGGTTCGGTACCCGCCTGGTTCAGGTACGCGCCGCCACTGGGGCCGGTGCGCGTATTCACCAGGCCTTCGACCTCCAGGGCCTTGAGCGCTTCACGGGCCGAGCCCTTGGAGCACTGGAAGCTTTCCATCAGCTCACGCTCGGTGGGCAGGCGGTCGCCGGGCTTCAAGGCATCGGTGACGATGGAGCGCTTGACCGATTCGACAATCACATCGGAGAGCTTCTGGCGTTTGCGTCGCAGCGGTCGAGTCAGCATGGTTTCGATTTATCGTATTAATGCGGATAAATAGCACTTAATAACGATTGGTCCGGGGCGTCAACGCGGTGTGTCGCTTTTGGTATGGATGGGTCGCAAACGAATGCCCAGGCGACTCATTGCACGCTGGCATCGGTGCACACGGTCGAGCGCGGTGGCTTGGTCCCGTACATCAGGTAATCACCCACCCACCGATTCACGCAGGCACTCACCCCGCTGAACGAAACACCGTGCACATAAGCATCCTTGAGCTGCACGCGGCTCGCCGGGAACGTGCGCTCGAAGGCCCAGGCGGCGCCGGTAGCCGGCGTCTGGTCGTCGAATTCGGCTTGCACCATCAACAAACTGTCGAGCTCGGCCAAGGCCTTGTGGGGGAGCGGGTTTGCGATTTTGCGTGGCCACGTGGTGCACTGGCGGGCTTCAAGGGCACTGCCGGCGACGGGGTATTTGGCGAGCGATTCGGATTCTTTCTGTGCCCACTGGTCTTCGCTGGAGTAGACCGAGTCGTTGCACAGGATCGCGGTTTTCACCGAGTCGGCGGCGGACATGCGCAAGGGCCCAGGCTTGGGCACATTGGCCTGTAACGGTTCGCGCACGCGCTGCAACAGCAGGCTGAACATCGACTTGGCGCGGTATTCGATTTCACGGTTCGGGCTGAATGTATACGCGCGGGCACGTGCCTCAAGCGTCAAGTCATCGCTGTCGGGGGACTCTCGCAGCCAGCGACTGAGCAGGTGGGCGCTCATCAGTGCGGCGGGGTCGCTGTAGTAGCGATTGCTGGAGCGTAACGCGGTGCGCACGCTGGGCAGCAGCTCCATGAACAGCCGCCGCACGGCGGCAGGGCTGTCGCCCAGTTGATAGACGCCGGGATCAAGGGCGGCGTGGTTGGCCACGAAGCGTTCGAAAATCTTCTCTTTTTCGCCGGCCACAATGAAGCTGGCGTGCTCGAAGGTGGATGTCCAGTTGATGTTCGAATCCAGCACCATGCGCCCGACATGCGCCGGGTACAGGCCGCCATACCAGGCGCCGAGCCAGGTGCCATAAGCGTTGCCCAGATAGTTGAAGCGCAGCTCGCCCAGTTGCTTGCGAACAAATTCCAGGTCGCGGGCTGTCTGCTCGGTGGTGATGTAGGGCGTGAGCGGATGACTGGCGCAGGCTTGGGCGATCAGCCGCGCGTTGTGGCGCACGGCGGCCAGGTTGGCCTCGCTGCGGTCTTCGCTGACGTCCCCTTGCGGCACGATCTTGCCTTCGGACTGGCACTCCAGGCGCGACCCCTGCGGGCTGCCCAGGCCTCGCGGGGTGACTTCGACCACGTCATAGGTATCGGCCAGCTCGCGGTAAGTGTTGCCCCAGTCGGGTTGCCGGGCGTAATGCTTCCACACGGTTGCCAGGTGCACCGCGAACGCTCCACCGGCATCGAGCCCCGGGCCGCCCGGGTTAGTGAACAGCGCGCCCTGGCGTGCAAGGGGGTGTTTGGCGCCGACGCGCGTGATGTCGAAGCTGATGCTGCCACGCTCAGGGGCGGCGTGGTCAAGGGGCGCGGTGACGATGCCGCATTGGGTACGCTCGATAACTTCCGGGTCCAGGAGTTCGAGTGCGGGCTGTGGGCAATCAAGGAACCATTCGATGCCGAAGGGTGAAGGTTGCGTTGCAGAATGGCCGGCGGCGGGTGCGAGGGCGGCTAGCAGCATCAGGCAATGGACGGCCGTAACGCTTGCAGCTGGAAGGGATTTCATCTGCGGTCCTGGTCAGTCGTGTGGGGAACAGAAGCCACTGTTGTGGCATCTGTTTCGAGGCGACTTTTTTACCAAGGACCGCTAGACGATTAATGTAGGAAGAAAAAACAGCTTATGTACGAAACACGACTTTCGTTTATCAGATGTCGGATTTCCAGCCGCCACCCAACGCCTTGTACAACGCAATGCTGGCTTGCAGGCGCGACAGTCGCAACTGCACGTTCAAGTCCTGGGCGGCGTACAGGGTGCGTTGGGTTTCGAGAACCGTCAGCAAGTCCTCGGCGCCGGCCTGGTAGCGGCTTTCAGCGATCTGGAACGCCGTCTGCGCGTGTTGCAGTTCTTCGGTTTGCCATTGGCGCTGCTGGTCGAGACGCGTGATGCTGCTGAGCGACTTCTCCACATCGGCAAAGCCGTTGATGATTGCGCCGCGATAGGTTTGCAGCAGTTCGTCCTGGCGTGCGCGGGCTTTGTCGCGCTCGGCGCTTAGGCGGCCGTTGTTGAAGATCGGTCCTACAAGGCCTGCCGTCAGTGTGTAGTAGGGGCTGCGCAGCAGCTCTGCCGCCTTGTACGCGTCGGAGCCGAGGGTGGCGCCGAGGGTCACGGCGGGCAGCATGGCCGCCCGGGCGACCGTGACATCGGCTTGCGCCGCCGCCAGCTCGGCTTCGGCCTTGGCGAGATCGGGGCGACGGCTCAGCAGTTGGCTGGGCACACCCGCGCCGATACTTGGCCAGGTCAGCGCCTGGAACGGCTCCGCGCCCAGGTCCAGGGCCTGCACCGGTTGGCCGAGGAGGGCGGCGAGGGTGATTCTCGAGTCTTCGGCCAGTTGTTGAATCAGCGGCAATTGCCGTTGCTGGCTGGCTACCAGGCTTTTCTGCTGGGCCAGTTCCAGTGCCGTGGCGGAGCCGGCGTCGTAGCGGGTCTGCACCAGGCTGAGCACGTTGCGCGCATTGGCCAGGTTCAGCTCGGCGATCTGCTGGCGCTGGCGTGCGGCGAGGGTTTGCGCATAACGGTCGGCGACGT
This sequence comes from Pseudomonas fildesensis, assembly GCF_001050345.1. Taxonomy (GTDB): domain Bacteria; phylum Pseudomonadota; class Gammaproteobacteria; order Pseudomonadales; family Pseudomonadaceae; genus Aquipseudomonas; species Aquipseudomonas fildesensis. The sequence continues at coordinate 184,212 of NZ_LFMW01000001.1, forward strand.
TGCCGAGCAGGGTCAGTTCCACGGTGGCCTGGTCGGATTCACTGGCGCGCAGGCTGTAGAGTGCGCTGTCGCGTGCGGCGGCGCGGCCGCCCCAGAAATCCACTTCATAACTGGCGGTGAAATTGGCGCCGAAGTTGCTGACGGCGTCATCGCTTTGCGACGCATCCAGGTCCGGGCCACCGTTGCCGCGCAGCAACTTCTGGTGGCTGGTGGTGAGGTTGAGTTTCACCTCCGGCAACAGCGGCGCCCCGGCAATCACCGCCGTCGCCTGGGCCTGGCGGACGCGGGCCATGGCGGCGGCCACGTCGAAACTGTCACGGCGGGCCTGGTCGATCAGGCGATTGAGTTGCGGGCTGCCGAATTGCGTCCACCACTGCTGGTTGGTGGCTTGGGCCGCTTTACGTTCGGCAAATTGCCAGGCGGCGGGCGGTGCGATACCGCTGTCGACGGTGGGCGAGTTGCCGGCGCAGGCGTTGAGCAACAGGCACAGGCTGAGCACCGACAGGTGCGGGGTGAGGGCGCGTTTATTCACTGGTCAATGCCTTAACCGGATCGAGCCGGGCAGCTTTACGGGCCGGCATAAAGCCGAATACGACGCCGGTGACCAGCGCACAGCCAAACGCGCCGAGCACCGCCACCAGGGAAAATTGCACCGCGACCTTGACCAGCACCAGCACGCCGCCCACCAGTAGCGCCAGGGCGATACCGCACAGGCCACCGACCACCGAGAGCATCACCGCCTCGGTGAGGAACTGGCGCAGGATGTCGCGCTGGCGTGCGCCGGTGGCCATGCGGATGCCGATTTCGCGGGTGCGTTCGCGCACGGTCATCAACATGATGTTCATCACGCCAATGCCGCCCACCAGCAGGGAAATCGCGGCAATCGAGCCGAGCATCAGCGACAGGGTGTTTTGCGTGCGGGCCTCGGCCTGGATCATCGCGGCGTTATTGGTGAGCTGGTAGTCACGCTTGCCGTTATGCAGACGCAGCATTAACTGGTCGATGGCCACTTCGGCCTCATGCACCTTGCGTGCATCGGCGGCGGCAATCGCCACGTATTCGGGGTTGTAGGTGCCGAACAGGCGCACGCTGGCAGCGGTGTAGGGGATGGCGACGCGGTCGTCGCTGTCTTTGTTGCCGGAGCTTGAGCCTTTTTCCGCCAGCACCCCGATGACCTGGAAGGGCACGTTTTCGATCAGGATGTACTGGCCGATCGGGCTGCCCAGGCCCTTGAACAGTTTCTCGCGGATGCGATGGCCGATCACCGCAACCGTGGCGCCGGCGCGCTCGTCGGCCTCGGTGAAGTAGCTGCCCTCGACCACCGGCCAGTTGAAAATTTCCGGGAAGTTGACGTCGTTGCCGCCCACATAGGCCAGGTAGTCCTGGTTGCCGAAGCGCACCCCGGCGTCGCTGCCATTGACCGGCATGATGCGCTTGACCTGAGGCAACGCCGCCAGGGCCGCGACATCATTGAGCGTCACGATACCCAGCGGCGTGCGCGGGTTGGGCGACGAGCCGCTCAGGTAGATGATGTTGGAACCAAACGCGCCCATCTGCGCCATGACCTGGCGCTTGCTGCCTTCGCCCACCGCCAGCATCACCACCACCGACGCCACGCCGATGATGATCCCGAGCAAGGTCAGCGCGGTGCGAAAGCGGTTGATCCACATCACTCGCCACGCGGCCTGCACTGCGTCCACCAGTTCGGCCTTCCAGGCGCCGTTGTGTTCGGCGCCGTCGGCCAGGCGCTGGCGCAGGTCCACGGCTTGCAGCGCGTTGCTGTTGGCCGTTGCCGGCACGTAGGTGTCACTGTCGGCGGAGTCGCTGATGATCAGGCCATCGCGAATCTCGATGATGCGGTTGGCCCGCGCCGCCACTTCGCGGTCGTGAGTGATCAGAATAACCACGTGGCCCTGGCTCGCCAGTTCGTCCAGCAACGCCATGACCTCGGCACCGCTGTGGCTGTCGAGTGCACCAGTGGGTTCGTCGGCCAGGATGATATGGCCGCCGTTCATCAGTGCGCGGGCAATCGACACCCGTTGCTGTTGGCCTCCGGACAGTTGATGCGGACGGTTGCCGGTGCGCTCGGCCAGGCCCAGGCGGGTCAGCAAGGCGTTGGCACGGGCATGGCGTTCGGCGGCGCTGATACCGGCATAGATCGCCGGCATCTCGACGTTTTCCTGGGCCGAACCCGACGGAATCAGGTGGTAGCCCTGGAACACAAAACCAAAGGCTTCACGGCGCAGCCAGGCGAGTTCGTCGCTGTCCAGTTGCGCGACGTTTTCCCCGGCGAACAGGTAGTCGCCGACGGTGGGCCGGTCGAGGCAGCCGAGGATATTCATCAGCGTGGATTTGCCGGAACCCGAGGCGCCGACGATGGCGACAAATTCCCCGGCATGGATCGACAGGTCGATGCCGCGCAACACGTCGACCTGCGGGCTGTCGCCGCCGCCGTAGGACTTGCGGATGTTCTTGAGTTCAATCAGCGGCGTGGTCAACTCAACCTCCACTGCCGTCGACCGGGCCGATCAGCAGGTGATCGCCTTCGTTGAGCCCGTCGAGTATCTCGACGCGCAGGCGGTCGCTGATCCCCAGGCGCACTTCGCGCTCCTCGATACGGCCTTTATCCGTGACCACACGGGCGATTTGCTTGTCGGCACTCGACGTCCCCAGCAGCGCGGCGACCGGTGCCGTAAGGGCATCCTTGACCTGGCTGGCGACGAAAAATACCTGGGTTGTCATCTCGGCCATCAAGGCGTTGTCGGTGTTGTCCACGTCCAGCAGCACGGTGTACAGCACCACGCGGCCGGTGCCGCTTTTGCTCGCGCTGCTGGGGCTGCCGCTGCCTTGGGTTTCGTTCAACGGCTTGGGCGGGATCGGCAGGATCTGCCGCACGGTGCTGGTCCAGCGACGGTTGCCGCCGCTGAGGGTGGTGAAATAGGCGGTCATGCCGGGTTTGACGTGGCCGATGTCGGCTTCCGACACCTCGGCCCACACGGTCATCGGCGACAACTTGGCGATGCGCAGGATCAGCGGGGTCTGCTGCTGGGCGTTGAGGGTCTGGCCGACTCGCGCATCCACCGCGACCACGGTGCCGGTCATCGGCGCGAAGATGCGCGTGTAACCCAGCTCTGCCTCGTCACTGCGCAGGCTGGCCTGGGCCTGCAGTATTTGCGCCTGAAACATATTGACCCGGGCCTGGGTAGCGCTCAGCTCGGCCTTGGCGGTTTGCACGTCTTCCTCGCGGGTGGCGTTGCCGGCGGCCAGGCGCTGTTGGCGCTGATATTTCTGACGGGCCAGTTCGTGCTGGGCCTTTTGCTCCTGCAACTGGGCCTTGAGGTTTTCGATGGCGTAGCGGCTGGCGTCGAGCTTGGCTTTTTGCGTCGAGGGGTCGATCTCGACCAGCAGTTGGCCTTCCTGCACCTGGTCGCCTGCTTCGACGTGGATCTTGCGGATCTGCCCGGACGCCTGGGCGCCCACATCCACATAGCGGCGCGGTTGCAGGGTGCCCAGGGCGGTGACGCTGTTTTCAATGTTGCCGCGCGTGACGGTAACGGTAGCCAGGTTGTCGCGGCCCGAAGGCAGCACCTGCCAGGCGGCGACGGCGACGATGGGAATCAGGCACGCGACAACAAGCAGGGCGCGTCGAGCGGGGCGAGGGCGTTTCATGCTTTGGTTCCAGCCAGGAAAGTTCGGGCCGCAGTTGCGGGGAGCTGACAGTTAAACGAGAGAATTGCCCGGAGATTTAGGCTGTTACACAAGCGGATACAGCTCTGTTGAATAAAAAAAACGTCCTTTGGTGCAAGACTTCTTTAAAAGTAGATGAGAATTACTATAAATTGCAGGCACTCAAACTGCCATCATTGAATGGCCTGTCGTCATTAAACATTCAAGGGCCTAATACCGCCGCCGGGCGGTCGGGAGTCATGTTGGAAAACTACTATCGCGAGCTGGTGTGTTTCCTCAACGCCAAGCTGGGCAACCGTCAGGTGGCCGAAGATGTGGTGCATGACGCTTATGTGCGAGTGCTGGAGCGTTCCAGCGACACTCCCATCGACCAGCCCCGCGCTTTCTTGTACCGCACGGCGCTGAACCTGGTGATCGACGGCCACCGGCGCAACGCCCTGCGTCAGGTCGAGCCGCTCGACGTGCTGGACAGCGAAGAGCGATTCTCCAGCTACTCGCCCCACGCCAGCCACGATCAGGCACAGCGCCTGGAGATGCTCGAACGCGCCCTGGCCGAGTTACCGAGCGCCTGTCGCGACAGCTTCCTGCTGCGCAAACTCGACGGCCTGACCCACCTGCAAATCGCCGAACACCTGAGCATTTCCCGCAGCCTGGTGGAGAAACACATCGTCAACGCCATGAAGCACTGCCGGGTGCGGATGCGCGAGTGGGACGCCCACTGATCAATGATCCGTTAAATTTTATTTCACTGTCCTCGTTTCCTATCAACACATGACCTGTTGTTCAGGTCGTGAAGGTATTCCCGCCCCACCGCCAAGGGGCTTATCCAGAGGACACTGGAATGACACAGGCAATTGCGTCCCCCGCGGTTCACGACCTGATCGGTATCGGTTTCGGCCCTTCGAACCTGGCGCTGGCCATCGCCCTGCAGGAGCGTGAAAAGGCCCAGGGCAAACTGGACGTGCTGTTTCTCGACAAGCAGGCCGACTACCGCTGGCACGGCAATACCCTGGTGACCCAGAGCGAACTGCAGATTTCCTTCCTCAAGGACCTGGTGACCCTGCGCAATCCCACCAGCCCGTACTCCTTCGTCAATTATCTGAAAGCCCACGACCGCCTGGTGGACTTCATCAATCTGGGCACCTTCTACCCGTGCCGCATGGAATACAACGACTACCTGCGCTGGGTCGCGGGGCAGTTCCAGGGCCAGGCGAACTACGGCGAGGAAGTGCTGGCAATCGAGCCGATCCTGCATCAGCAACAAGTTGAAGCGCTGCGCGTGATCTCCCGCGATGCGCTGGGCGAGCAGCATGTGCGCACCACGCGTTCGGTGGTGGTCAGCGCCGGCGGCACGCCACGTGTGCCCGACGCGTTCAAGGGCCTCAAGGATGATAGCCGCGTTTTCCACCATTCCCAGTACCTGGCGCGCATGGCCCAGCAGCCGTGTGTCGACGGCAAGGCGATGCGCATTGCGGTGATCGGCGGCGGCCAGAGCGCGGCCGAAGCCTTTATCGACCTGAATGACAGCTTCCCATCGGTGCAGGTCGACATGATCCTGCGGGGTTCGGCGCTCAAGCCGGCGGATGACAGCCCGTTCGTCAACGAAGTGTTCTCGCCGGCGTTTACCGACCTGGTGTTCCAGCAAGTCGGTGCCGAGCGTGAACGCCTGGTCGCCGAGTACCAGAACACCAACTACTCGGTGGTGGACCTGGACCTGATCGAACGCATCTACGGCATCTTCTACCGCCAGAAAGTCTCCGGCATCGCCCGCCAGGCCTTCCGCACCATGACCGTGGTGGAGAAGGCCACCGCCGGCCCGCTGGGCATCGAACTGGCGCTGCGCAACAACGCCACCGGCGAAACCAGCGTCAGTCACTACGACGCGGTGATCCTTGCCACCGGCTACGAGCGCCAGATGCACCGAGAATTGCTGGCGCCGCTGGAAGCCTATATGGGTGACTTCGAGGTGGCGCGCGACTACCGCATCGTGACCGATGAGCGCTGCAAGGCAGGTATCTACATCCAGGGGTTCAGCCAGGCCAGCCATGGTTTGAGCGATACCCTGCTGTCGGTGCTACCGATTCGCGCGGATGAGATTGCGGCGTCGCTCTATGAGCATGATCGGCATCGTGGCCAGGCACGCTCGGTGCAGGACCTGCTGCTCGCCACCGCTAGTTGACGAACTGCGTTCAAGCTACAAGCTTGTAGCTTGTAGCTTGTAGCTGCCCTCTGATACTGTATATAAAACCAGTATCGGTAACCCTCCATGCAGTTGATCGAAAAACTCAGCATTCTTGCCGACGCCGCCAAGTACGACGCTTCCTGCGCCAGCAGTGGCGCGCCCAAGCGCAGTTCCGAGGGCAAGGCGGGGCTGGGTTCCACCGATGGCATGGGCATCTGCCACAGCTACACGCCGGATGGTCGCTGTGTGTCGTTGCTCAAAGTGTTGCTGACCAACTTCTGCCTCTACGACTGCCAATATTGCGTCAACCGCCGCTCCAGCGACGTGCCCCGCGCACGCTTCAGCCCGGAGGAGGTGGTCACCCTGACCCTGGATTTCTACCGGCGCAACTGCGTCAGCGGACTGTTCCTCAGCTCCGGCATCATCCGTTCGGCCGACTACACCATGGAGCAGTTGGTGCGGGTGGCCAAACTGCTGCGCGAAGAGCATGACTTTCGCGGCTATATCCACCTCAAGACCATCCCCGAAGCCGACCCGGCGCTGATTACCGAGGCCGGGCGCTACGCCGATCGCCTCAGCGTGAACATCGAACTGCCCACCGACGCCAGCCTGCAGACCCTGGCGCCCGAGAAGCAGATCGTTTCGATCAAGCAGGCCATGCAGACCATCTACATCGGCGAACAGACCGTGCTCAACGAGCCGCGCGCACCGCGTTTCGCCCCGGCCGGGCAGAGCACGCAAATGATCGTCGGCGCCGACGACACCGACGACAGCACGATCCTCCATGGCGCCGAGGCGTTGTACGGCAATTTCAAACTGCGCCGCGTGTATTACTCGGCGTTCAGTCCCATCCCCAACAGCCCGAAAAGCGTGCCCCTGGCCGCGCCGCCGCTGATGCGCGAACACCGTTTGTACCAGGCGGATTTCCTGCTGCGCAGTTACGGCTTCAGCGCGGGCGAGCTGTTTGAAGGCCCCGGCCACCTGGCGCTGGACATCGACCCCAAGCTTGCCTGGGCCCTGGAGCACCGCGACGTGTTCCCCCTGGACCTCAATCGCGCCGAACCTACCCTCATCGCGCGTATTCCGGGGATTGGCCTGCGCACCACCCAGCGCCTGGTCGACCTGCGCCGTGAGCGCAAGATCCGCTTCGAAGACCTGGCGCGCATGCGCTGCGTGCTGGCCAAGGCCAAGCCGTTTTTCATCACCAGCGACTACCACCCGCAACAGGCCGACAGCACCAGCGTGTTGCTGCGCGAACAACTGCGCGACCGTCCGCAGCCGCAGCAAATGGGGTTGTGGGGATGATCAGCCTGGAATGTGACAACCTGTTCAGTACGTGGCGCGAACAGGCGCGCTGGCTGCTCAGCCATCAGGTCGACCCCAGCCAGGTGAGTTGGGGCGAGGCGGAAGTGGCTGACCTGTTTGCCACCGACGAGTCTATTCCCGAAGGGCTTGGGCCGTTTCAGGCACGCATTCCCAAGGCGCTGCTGGAGCTGCTCGAGTCAGCCGCCTGTTACCACGGCGACCAGCGCTGGAGCCTTTTGTATGAAGTGTTGTGGCGGGTCAGCCATGGTGATCGCACGGCGATGCTGGCGGGGGACAAGCTGGGCAGCGAACTGCAGCGGCGCATCAAACAGGTGAGTCGCGAGGCGCATCACCTGCACGCGTTTGTACGGTTTGTTGCGCTGCCGGCGCAGGCGGGTCAGGAGTTACCGGAGTACGTGGCCTGGCATGAGCCGGCCCATGACATTCTGAAATCCGCCAGCCAGCATTTTATCGGGCGCATGGGGCGTCATCGCTGGATGATTGCGACGCCGCTGGACGGGGTTTATTACGACGGCGAACAATTGATTCATCAACGCCAATGCCCCGAGGCGTGGCAGCAACTGGCGCAGAATGTCGAAGACCCTCACAGCGCCATGTGGCTGACTTATTACAGCCACATCTTCAACCCGGCGCGGTTGAACCCCAAGGTGATGGAAGGGCACTTACCGAGCCGGTTCTGGAAGAATTTGCCGGAGGGCAAGTTGATCCCTGGGTTGATCAGCGAGGCGCGCACGGGCAAGCAGCGGGATGGGCAGGCGAAGTTGATTGGGGGGCGGCAAGGTAAGAAAATCTTAAGTGGGCACCGTTAAAAATGTGGGAGGGGGCAAGCTCCCTCCCACATTGAATCTCCAGTGTTTGTGGGAGTGGGGTTCAGGCCAGCTCAGTCGCCGTGTTCTTCACCACTGCCAACTCCGGATGCGCCACCAGCTTGTCAATGTGCAACTCGTCATTGTTCAGCCAGATTTCCGACACCACCCGGTAGTGCTCCATGTCGCGGCAGCGCATCCTCAGGCTGTAGTCGAATGGCCCACTGATTAGCTGGCATTCGAACACCTGCGGGCAGGCTTTGATGCAGGCTTCGAAAGCCTTCTGCGCCGAGCGCCCGCTCTGGTTGGACAAGGCCACCAGCACCAGCAACGACAACCCCGGCGAGACCATCTGTACGTCGATGATCGCGCCATAGCCACGGATCACCCCGCGCCGCTCCAGTTTGCGCACCCGCTCCAGGCAGGGCCTGGGAGTGAGGTGCACCAGCGACGAAAGTTTTTCGTAGGTGATGCGCCCCTGGTGGCGCAGCACGTCGATGATTGCCTCATCGATGCGATCCAGCGCAGGGGAAGAATGGGGTCCGTTGGCCTTGGTATCCATGGGGTTCACTTCAAACGGTTGGAAAGAAATTGCTGCAAGCGTTCGCTGTTGGGGTGATCGAGAATCTCGGCGCCGCCTTGTTCTTCGACCCGGCCCTGGTGCAAAAACAGCACTTGGCTGGACACCTGGCGGGCAAAGCCCATTTCGTGGGTGACCATCAGCATGGTACGACCTTCCTCAGCCAACGTCTGTATGACTTTGAGGACTTCTCCTACAAGCTCCGGGTCCAGGGCAGACGTGGGTTCGTCGAACAGAATAATCTCCGGCTCCATTGCCAAGGCTCGCGCGATGGCCACGCGCTGCTGTTGGCCACCGGAGAGGAACGCCGGGTATTGATCCGCCACGCGGCCGGGCAAGCCGACCTTGTCCAGGTACATCCGTGCGCGTTTTTCTGCCTCGACTGCGCTGACGCCCAGCACCCGGCGCGGGGCCATGGTGATGTTTTCCAGCACGGTCATGTGGCTCCACAGGTTGAAATGCTGGAACACCATGGCCAGGCGCGTACGCAGGTTTTGCAGTTGTGCCTGGTGCGGCGCGCGGGTACCGGCGCGGCCTTGCTGCATTTCGATGCTGATGCCGTCCAGGGTGATCACCCCGGCGTCCGGCTGTTCGAGAAAGTTGATGCAGCGCAGCATCGTGCTTTTGCCGGAACCGCTGGCGCCGATCAGGCTGATCACATCGCCATTGCGCGCGTTGAGGGAAACGCCCTTGAGCACTTCGTGGTCGCCGTAGCGTTTGTGGATGCCTTCGACCTGAAGCTTGATGGCAGCGGCCTGTGTGGTGGTTTGGGCAGTGGGTACATCAACAGGATAAGCGGCCAGGGCCTGCGCGGACTGATTCATGGGTTAGCCTCGGGTAGGAACAAGAAAACGCATCCAGCGACGTTCGGCCAGTCGAAACAGGCCCACCAGTGCAAAGGACAGCAGCATGTACAGGAGGGCGGCGATACCGAAGGCCTGGAACGTCAGGAACGTCTCGGCATTCGCATCGCGAGCCACTTTGAGGATGTCGGCGACGGTGGCGGTAAATGCCAGCGACGTGGCGTGCAGCATCAGGATCATTTCATTGCTGTAGGCCGGCAATGCACGGCGCAGCGCGGCGGGGACCACCACAAACAGGTTCAGGCGCCAGCCGTGCAGGCCATAGGCCCGCGCTGCTTCGATTTCGCCGTGGGGGATATTGCGGATCGCCCCGGCGAAGATTTCCACGGTGTAGGCGCAGGTGTTGAGCACAAACGCCAGCAGGGTGCAGTTCAGCGCATTGCGGAAAAACTGGTTGAGCAGCGCGTTGTCCTGCACCACCTCCAGGCTGTACAGCCCGGTGTAGCAAATCAGCAGTTGGATATACAGCGGCGTGCCACGGAACAGGTAGGTGTAGACCTCCACCGGCCAGCGCAGCCAGAAGTGCTCCGAGACGCGGGCGAGTGCCAGGGGGATCGACAGGCAAAACCCGAACACCACCGAAACAATGAACAGCCACAGGGTCATCGCCACCCCGGACAAGCCCGCACCATCGCTGAACAGGTAGGCCAGGCCGTATTGCTGGAACAGTTCGATCATCGCGCCATCCCCTTGATGCCGAGGTTGTAGCGCCGTTCGAGGCGCTTGAAGATGCGGTTGGAGAGGGTGGTGATCACCAGGTACACCAGGCCCGCGAGGATCAGGAAGTACAGTGGTGAGTGGGTGGTCTTGCCGGCGTTCTGCGCGGCTTTGACCAGGTCCGACAGGCCGATGATCGACACCAGTGCGGTGGACTTGAGCAGCACCAGCCAGTTATTGCCAAGGCCCGGCAGGGCGAAGCGCATCAACTGCGGGAACAGCACCAGGTGAAAACGCTGCCAGCGGCTCAGGCCGTAGGCGGTCGCGGCTTCCAGTTGGCCGACCGGTACGCTGAGGATCGCACCGCGAAAGTTCTCGGTGAAATACGCGCCGTAGATAAAGCCCAGGGTGACCACCCCGGCGGTAAACGGGTCGATTTCAAAATAGTCCCAGCCGAAGCTTTCGGTCAGGTCGTTCAGCAACAGTTGCAGGCTGTAGAAAATCAGCAGGATCAGCACCAGGTCGGGCACGCTGCGAATCAGCGTGGTGTAGAGCGTGGCAGGCACGCGCAGCCATTTGGCACTGGAGAGCTTGGCGCTGGCGGCCAGCAGGCCCAGTGTGAGGCTCAGGGTCAGCGCGAGGAACGCCAGCTTGAGCGTCATCCAGGCACCCTGGGCCAGCATCGGGCCGTAGCCTTGCAGATTAAGGAATTCGTTCATGGAGGGAGATCTCTAAAGGCCGCAGACATCCCCTGTAGGCGCCGGCGTTCTGTGGCGAGGGAGCTTGCTCCCGTTGGGCTGCGAAGCGGCCCTGCTATTTTGGGAGCGCTTCGCACTCCAGCGCGAGCAAGCTCGCTCGCCACAGAAAGGCGGTTCCTACAAGGTGAGGGGGTTACTCGTTGTAGATGTCTTGATCGCCGAAGTACTTCTTCTGGATCTGTGCGTAGGTGCCATCGGCCTGCACGGCGGCGATGCCCTTGTTGATCAGCGCGCGCAATTGCTGATCGTTCTTGCGCAGGCCCATGGCGATGTCCAGGGGTAGGGTCGGGTCCTTGAAGGCCGGTCCGGTCTTGAAGTCGGCGCCTTCAGGCTTGGACAGGAAGTTGAGCTGGGCTTCCAGTTTGTCGGTCAGGGTGGCGTCGAGGCGGCCGTTTTGCAGGTCGGCGTAGTTCTGCTCCTGGGACTGGTAAGCCTTGATCTGGGCGCCGAGCTTGGCCAGGTGCGCGCGGGCATAGGCTTCCTGCAGCGAGCCCTGGAGCACGCCGACTTGTTTGCCTTTCAACGATTCCGGGGTGTCGCCAAAGTCGGCGCTCTTGCGGGTAATCACTGACGTAGGGCTGAGGAACAGCCGGTCGGTGAAGTCGATGACTTTTTCGCGCGCCGGGGTCACGGCCATGGACGACATGATCGCGTCGAACTTGCGCGCACGCAGGGCGGGGATCATGCCGTCGAATTCGTTGTGCACCCAGGTGCACTTGACTTCGAGCTTGGCGCAGATGGCGTTGCCCAGCTCGATATCGAAGCCTTGCAGGCTGCCGTCGGCGGCCACGGATTCGAAGGGTGGGTATTCGGGGAACACGCCGAAGCGGATTTCTTTCCAGTCCTGGGCGTGGGCGGCGCTGGCGCACAGTGGCAACAACAATGCAGCGAAGAGTGATCGCAGTGGAGTCATGTGGAGTCCCTATATTTTGTAATTGATGTCAGGGCAGTAAAAAGGGTGCAGCTTGCATTCATTTGGTGACTCTTTGGTCAGGCTCAGAATGCTTCATGATGGTGCGTTTTTTGTGTCGTTTGGCGGGTGGTTAAAGCGCGAATTGCGCTGTTAAAACAGGCAATGCAGCGGAATCGGCTGTTGCACCCGCTGAATCGGCTTTTCATCCCTGAAAGTCTGGCCTGCCCCAGGCGCAAAGCGGCAGGCCAGAGCGGTCTCAGGCGCGCTTTTTCTGCTGTGTAGCGGGTTGTTGCGCCAGGCGCGCGAACAGGTTTTTCGGGTCGGCAAGGTCCGGCACCAGTTCCAGTTCGCTGCCTACGTCCAGCGCCTTGGCCACGTCCAACACGTATCGCAGGGCCGAATAGTCTTCGATGGCAAAACCTACTGAATCGAACAGGGTGATCTGGCGCTCATTCTCGCGACCGGGTTGCTGGCCGTTGATCACTTGCCACAGCTCGGTCACCGGTGAGTCTTCCGGCATGTGCTGGATTTCACCTTCGATGCGGCTTTGCGGTTCGTACTCGACGATCACGCGGGCGCGCTCGACGATGCGTCGGTCCAGCTCGGTCTTGCCGGGGCAGTCGCCGCCGACGGCGTTGAGGTGCATGCCCGGCTCGATCATCTCGTCGGTGAGGATGGTTGCGTAGGCCTTGTCGGCGGTGACGGTGGTGACAATGTCTGCACCTTTCACCGCTTCAGCCACGCTGCCGGCCAGGATCACCTTGATTGCCGGGAAGGCCTTGAGGTTGGCTGCCAGTTTGGCAGTGGCCTTGGCGTCGATATCGAACAGGCGGATCTCATTGATGCCGAGCATCGCGTGGAAGGCCAGGGCCTGGAATTCGCTCTGCGAACCGTTGCCGATCAGCGCCATGCTGCGGCTGTTCTCACGGGCCAGGTAGCGGGCGACCAGGGCCGAGGTGGCGGCAGTGCGAATCGCGGTGGTCAGGGTCATTTCCGCCAGCAGCACCGGTTTGCCGGTGTCCACGTCGCCCAAGGCACCAAAGGCCATCACGGTGAGCATGCCGGCCAGGGTGTTTTTCGGGTGGCCGTTGACGTACTTGAACGCATACAGCGAGGCGTCAGACACCGGCATCAGCTCGATCACGCCATCGGGCGAGTGGTTGGCCAGGCGCGCGCATTTTTCGAAGTCGTGCCAGCGCAGGTAGTCGGCACGGATGTATTCGGCCATCTCGGTGATGCAGGTTTGCAGGCCTTTTTGCGAGACAAGGTAGCTGAGATCGTTGACGTCGATGTAACGGGTCATGGCAAGACTCCTTATTGAAATGAGGGACGGGCCGGCAGATGCACTTCGGCCAGCATGCAGCGGGCACTGCCGCCGCCGATGCGTTCGATGTTGTCGATGTTCACCACCACTGGCCGCGTGTGGCGTTCCACATGCTGGCGCTGGGCGGGTTGCAGGGCAGCCCAGGCGCTGGCAGACATCACCAGCAGCGGCTGGCCGTCGCGGTCATGGACTTCGAGCATGTTGCCGGCGAAGGCTTCCAACTGGTCGAAGTCGAGGGCGACGATGTCCTTGCCGGTGTCGCGCAGCGAGCGCTCAAGGGCCTGGCGCTCGTCGGCGTCGGGCAGGGCTTGCAGGCACACCACCGAGAGGTCGCGGCCGACGCTCATCATCACGTTGCTGTGGTAGATGGGGGCGTGGTGGCGGTCGACGGCGTGAAACACACACAGCTGGTAGCCGAGACGTTCGGCGAACTGGCGCAGGGCGTCCTGGTGAGTGCGCCCCGAATGGCAGGCGTAGCTGATGCGGTGCTGGCGGTCGAGCACCATGCTGCCGGTGCCTTCGAGGAAGATGTTCTGTTGTTCGAGGTGGCTCAGGTCAATGGTGTCCTTGATTGCAAAGCGTTGCTCCAGCACTTGCAGCACGCCCTTGTTGCGCTCCAGCCGGCGGTTCTGACCTTCCATCGGGTACAGCACCAGGCTGCCGTCGGCGTGGCTGCTCCACCAGTTGTTGGGGAAGATCGAATCCGGTGTGTGGGGCGCCGGGGTGTCTTGCACCACCAGCACTTCCACGCCGTGTTGGCGCAGGGTGTCGACATAGCCGTCGAACTCTTCCAGCGCTTTCTGCTGTGCGGCGAGTGGGTCGAGGGGCGGGCGTTGGAAGCGGTTATTGACCGCGGTGTCCGGGTTGAAGGCAAAGCGCGCCGGGCGAATCATCAGGACGGTGTTAGTGGTTTGCATGGGTGCACGGGTCCACGGGTTGAGCAGTGCGCTTATTTTGTGGCTTGTGCGGAATGAATCCCGGCTGAAACCGAGGGGTGGCTCAGCCGGGAAAGCTGAAAAGGTGGGTGTGGCAGCCGAATCGGCTGTGCGGATCGTATGAAGATCAAAACTGTATGATCGTTCCTACGCTCTGCGTGGCAACGATCAGTATCCGTGTTAGGAAGGAGGAATCATGTCTACCGTCGTTCGTATTGCCCAGGCAGCCGATGCCGAAGGCATCAGCCAGGTCATCCTGGCGGCCTTGCACAGCAGCAATGCGCGGGATTACCCGGCGGATGTGATTGCCCGAGTGGCGAGTAACTTCACGCCGGATGCGGTGCTGGCATTGCTCACGCGCCGAGTCGTGCTGGTGGCGGTCCAGGACCAGGCCATCGTCGCCACGGCCGCCCTTGACGCTAACGTGGTGCGCTCGGTGTTCGTCAACCCGGCGTTGCAAGGGCAGGGCATTGGTCGCCTGTTGATGATCGAAATCGAACTGCGCGCGCGCGAAGCGGGGGTGACGACACTGAGTGTGCCGTCCTCGCTGACCGCCGAGCCGTTCTACACCAAGCTGGGGTTTCACACCGTGCGCGATGTCTACCACGGCAACGAACGTACGTTGGTGATGGAAAAAGCCCTGTCCTCGCGCCACCCCATCGGCCCGTATCGCGACCGCCAGCACCGCGCACAGGTGGTTGCCTTGTGGCAGGAGGCTTTTGGCTATGACACCGCCCATAACCTGCCGACCCTGGCGATTGACAAGAAGCTTGCGGTCAACGATGGGCTGTTTTTTGTGGCAATGGACAAGAAAACCGTGATCGGCAGCATCCTCGCCGGGTACGACGGGCATCGTGGCTGGCTGTATTCGGTGGCGGTGCACATGGACTATCGGCGCCAGGGCCTGGGCGCTTCCCTGGTGCGGCATGCGGAGCAGGCGCTGACCGCCTTGGGCTGCATGAAGATCAACCTGCAGATCACCAGCGGCAATGACGCGGTGGTGGGGTTCTACGAGGCGTTGGGGTATGGGGTGGAACCGAGGATCAGCATGGGCAGGAAGATCGCGCAGAACATTGATGGCTGAAGAGCATGGCCGCTGCCCGCCTGGTCATACTCGCCATCCACCGCGGTTATTTGTTCGCAGGTTTCTTTTTCTTCTTGCGCTTGTCGTAAGCGCTCATTTTGGTGAACGCATTCGCCACGGCTAAAAACAGTTTTTTGTCGTCGTCATCGTAGTCGCCATCGCCGTCGGCATCGTCCGGGGCTGAGGTTTTGTCGTAAACGCCATCCTGTTTGCTGGACGAGGCATAGACCGCCCAATCAAGCACGTTGTTGATGTAGATTTCCATGAGGACTTCCTTGAAGCCGCCGTTCTCGATGTCTTCTTTTGAAAGTCTCAGTTCATAGGTAGCCATAACGTCACCGGGTTGTATTGGGAAAGGAACTTCACACTAGGTGCCCGGGTTTTTACCGTCTACTGTCAACCTTGACAGGTGGGTGCCGATCCAGTGCCCATAAACGCAAAAAGCCCATCCACCGGTGACGGTGGATGGGCTCTTGGTGGACGCAGAAGTGTTACATCATCAAACTTTGACGATCCAGCCCGCTGGCGCTTCAACGTCGCCGGTCTGCACACCGGTCAGCTCTTTATAGAGCTTCTGGGTGATCGGGCCGACTTCGGTCTCGCTGTGGAACACGTGCAGCTTGCCGTTGTACTGGATGCCGCCGATTGGCGAAATCACGGCAGCAGTACCGCAGGCACCGGCTTCCTTGAAGTCGCCCAGCTTGTCGATGAACACTTCACCTTCGACTACTTTCAGGCCCAGGCGGGTCTGGGCCAGTTCGATCAGCGACAGGCGGGTGATGCCTGGCAATACCGAAGGTGACTTCGGTGTGATGAACTGGTTGTCGTGGGTGATCCCGAAGAAGTTGGCCGAGCCGACTTCTTCGATTTTCGAGTGGGTCATCGGGTCCAGGTAGATCGCATCGGCGAAACCGTCTTTTTTCGCTTCGGAGCCTGGCATCAAGCTGGCGGCGTAGTTGCCACCGACCTTGGCGGCACCGGTGCCCTGTGGCGCGGCGCGGTCGAAGGTGGAGATCTGGAAGTTGTGCGGTACCAGGCCGCCTTTGAAGTAGGCACCGACCGGGATCGCGAACACCGAGAAGATGAACTCCGGCGCGGTACGCACGCCGATGTTGTCACCGGTGCCGATCACGAACGGGCGCAGGTACAGCGCGCCGCCGCTGCCGTACGGCGGGATGAACCGCTCGTTGGCCTTGACCACTTGTTTGCAGGCGTCGATGAACGCCTCGGTCGGCACATGCGGCATCAGCAGGCGGGCACAGCTGCGTTGCATGCGCGCGGCGTTCTGGTCCGGGCGGAACAGGTTGATCGAACCGTCCTTGCAGCGGTATGCCTTGAGGCCTTCAAAGCACTGCTGGCCGTAGTGCAGGGCGGTGGAGCCCTCGCTGATGTGCAGCACGTTGTCGTCGGTCAGGGTGCCTTCTTGCCATTCGCCGTTTTTCCAGACTTGGAGAAACCGCTTGTCGGTCTTGATGTAGTCAAAACCCAGCTTGTCCCAATTGATGCTTTCGTTACCCATGACACCCTCTATCTCTGGTCAACCGCCTGGTCGAAAGCAGGCTTGTCGGTTTTTTTTCTGGATGGGCGCAACAATACTTCATTCCGCGGTTGGTCTTCCAGTTGCATGCCGTCCGTGTAGGAGCCGGCTTGTTGTGGCGAGGGAGCTTGCTCCCGTTCGGCTGCGCAGCAGTCGTTAGCTTTTTGGGGGCGCTTCGCACCCCAACGGGAGCAAGCTCCCTCGCCACAAAAGCCAGGCGCTTCCTACAGGGTAGTCCGCCCCTTCCTGCATAAAAGCTCGGCCTACATATGGAGGGCGTGGCCCAGGGCCCGCAGCGCGGCTTCCTGGACGGCTTCGCCGAGGGTCGGGTGGGCGTGGATGGTGCCGGCCACGTCTTCCAGGCGCGCGCCCATTTCCAGGCTCAGGCCGAAGGCGGTGGACAGTTCCGAGACGCCCACGCCGACGGCTTGCCAGCCGACGATCAGGTGGTTGTCACGCCGCGCCACCACCCGTACGAAGCCGGTTTTCGACTCCAGGGTCATGGCCCGGCCATTGGCCGCGAACGGGAAGCTCGACACGATGCAGTCCAGGCCGGCCGCCTTGGCTTCGTCGGGGGTCTTGCCGACCACCACCAGTTCCGGGTCGGTAAAACACACCGCCGGGATCGCTGCCGGGTTGAATTCGCGGGTTTTACCGCTGATCAGTTCGGCAACCATTTCGCCCTGGGCCATGGCCCGGTGCGCCAGCATCGGCTCGCCGCTCAGGTCGCCGATGGCCCATACGTTGCGCATGCTGGTCTGGCAGCGGCTGTCGATCTTGATCGCCGCGCCGTTCATGTCCAGGTTCAGCGCTTCGAGGTTCCAGCCCTGTGTGTTGGGTTTGCGACCAACGGCCACCAACACCTGGTCGGTTGCCAGCGACAAGGTGTCGCCATCCGGATCGCGTACTTGCAGGCTGTTGTGCTCAAAACCGGTCACGCTGTGCTTGAGGTACAGCTTCACCCCCAGTTGCTTGAGGGAATCGGCCACCGGTTGCGTCAGCTCGGCATCGTAGGCTGGCAGGATCCGGTCCTGCGCCTCGACCACACTGACTTCGGCACCGAGCTTGCGGTAGGCAATGCCCAGCTCCAGGCCGATATAACCACCGCCCACCACAATCAGGCGCTTGGGCACACGAGTCGGCGCCAGGGCTTCGGTGGAGGAGATGATCGGCCCGCCAATCGGCAGCATCGGCAGGTTGACGCTTTTCGAACCGGTGGCCAGCAACAGGTGTTCGCACTGGATGCGCTGGTCGCCGACGTCGACGGTCTTGCCGTCGACCACCTTGGCCCAGCCCTGGATCACCTGCACCTTGTGTTTCTTCAGCAGTGCGGCGACACCGGTGGTCAGGCGATCAACGATGCCGTCTTTCCACTCGACGCTTTTGCGGATGTCCAGGGTCGGCACATCGACCTCGATGCCCAACTGCGAACCCTGGCTGTGGTGCACGGTTTGCTGGAACTGTTCGGCCACATGGATCAGCGCCTTGGACGGGATGCAGCCGATATTCAGGCAGGTGCCGCCCAACGACTGGCCTTCCACCAGGATAGTCGGGATGCCCAGTTGGCCGGCGCGAATAGCGGCCACATAACCGCCAGGGCCGCCGCCGATAATCAGCAGCGTGGTGTGCAATGTCTGAGTCATGCCCTTACTCCAGGAACAGGCTGGCGGGTTGTTCGAGCAGGCCGCGAATGGCCTGGATGAATTGCGCCGCGTCCATGCCATCGACCACGCGGTGATCGAAGGAGCTGGAGAGGTTCATCATCTTGCGGATCACGATCTGGCCCTTGATGACCATCGGGCGCTCGACGATGCGGTTGACGCCGACGATGGCCACTTCCGGCAGGTTCAGCACCGGGGTGCTGACGATGCCGCCCAACGCGCCGAGGCTGGTCAGGGTAATCGTCGAACCGGACAGCTCATCGCGGCTGGCCTTGCCGTTGCGTGCAGCGGTGGCCAAGCGCGAGATTTCTTCGGCATTGCCCCACAGGCTGCGCGCTTCGGCGTGGCGCACCACCGGCACCATCAGGCCGATGTCGCTCTGGGTGGCGACGCCCACGTGCACCGCGCCGAGGCGGGTGATGACCTGGGCTTCATCGTCGTAACGCGCGTTGATCTGCGGGAAGTCCCGCAGCGCCACGACCATGGCGCGCACGATGAACGGCAGCAGCGTCAACTTGCCGCGAGTCGCACCGTGTTTTTCATTGAGGTGCACACGCAGTTCGTCGAGGGCGGTGACGTCAATCTCTTCCACATAGCTGAAATGCGCGGCACGCCGGGTGGCGTCCTGCATGCGCTGGGCGATCTTGCGGCGCATGCCGATCACCGGGATCTGTTCTTCGTCGTTGCGTTCGGCGTAAGGGTTGGCTGCCGTGGCATTTTTCGCCGGACTCTGGAGCAAGTAAGCGTCCAGATCTTCGTGCAGAATCCGGCCGGCCGGGCCAGAGCCCTGGACCAGGCGTAGCTGGATGCCAGCATCCAACGCGTGTTTGCGCACGGCGGGGGAGGCCAGGGGGCGTTCGTCGGCTTCGCGGGCCACGGGCGCCTGGGCTGCCACGACGGGCTTGGCCGCTGGTTTGCTTTCCACCACTGGAGCGGGTTTGGCTTCGACAACGGGCGCAGTCTTCACCGGTTCAGCAACTGCCGGCGCGTCCTTGGCATTGCCTGGGCCTTCCACTTCAATGCTGATCAAAATACTGCCCACCGCCATGACTTCACCCGGCTCGCCGCCGAGGGAAATCACCTTGCCGTGCACTGGCGAGGGAATATCCACCATTGCCTTGTCGGTCATTACATCCGCGAGCAGCTGGTCTTCAACCACCAGGTCGCCGACCTTCACATGCCATACCGACAGTTCAACTTCTGCGATGCCTTCGCCAATGTCCGGCATCTTGATTACGTGCGTGCCCATTCAGACCTCCATGACCCGTTTCAACGCCGCGCCCACTCGGGACGGCCCTGGGAAATACGCCCACTCTTGCGCGTGCGGGTAGGGGGTGTCCCAACCGGTGACGCGTTCGATCGGCGCTTCCAGGTGGTGGAAGCAGTGTTCCTGCACCAGCGACACCAACTCGGCACCAAAGCCGCAGGTGCGAGTGGCTTCATGCACCACCACGCAACGGCCGGTCTTTTTCACCGACTTGACGATGGTTTCCAGGTCCAGCGGCCACAGGCTGCGCAGGTCGATGACCTCGGCGTCGATGCCGGTTTCTTCGGCGGCGACTTGCGACACATACACGGTGGTGCCGTAGGTCAGCACGGTGACGGCCGAGCCTGGGCGCACGATGGCGGCCACGTCCAGCGGCACGGTGTAGTAACCGTCCGGCACTTGCGCTTGCGGGTGTTTCGACCACGGTGTTACCGGGCGGTCGTGATGGCCGTCGAACGGGCCGTTGTACAGGCGTTTAGGCTCAAGGAAGATCACCGGGTCATCGTTTTCGATCGAGGCGATCAGCAGGCCCTTGGCGTCATACGGGTTGGACGGCATCACCGTGCGCAGGCCGCAGACCTGGGTGAACACCGCTTCGATGCTCTGGCTGTGGGTCTGGCCGCCGTAGATGCCGCCGCCGCAGGGCATGCGCATGGTCAGCGGCGCGGTGAACTGGCCGGCCGAGCGATAACGCAGGCGTGCGGCCTCGGAGATGATCTGGTCGGTGGCGGGGTAGACGTAGTCGGCGAACTGGATTTCAGCCACCGGGCGCAGGCCGTAGGCACCCATGCCCACCGCGACGCCGACGATGCCGCTTTCGGAGATCGGCGCGTCGAATACCCGCGAGCTGCCGTATTTGGTCTGCAAACCTTCGGTGCACCGGAACACGCCGCCGAAGTAACCGACGTCCTGGCCGAACACCACCACGTTGTCGTCACGTTCGAGCATCACATCCATGGCCGAGCGCAGGGCCTGGATCATGGTCATGGTGGTAGTGGTCATGGCGGTTTCCAGTTCGATGCTGTTGTTGTGATCGTTCATGTCAGATCCCCAACTCTTGACGCTGGCGCTTCAAGTGCTCCGGCATCTCTTTATAGACGTCTTCGAACATGGTCGCGGCGCTTGGAATCTGGCCGCCGGCGAGGGTGCCGTACTGTTCGGCTTCTTTTTGCGCCTTGACCACTTCGGCTTCCAGTTCGGCACTGACCGCCGTGTGCTCCTCTTCGGACCACTGGCCAATCTTGATCAGGTGCTGCTTGAGGCGCGCAATCGGGTCGCCCAAGGGGAAGTGACTCCAGTCATCGGCTGGGCGGTATTTGGATGGATCATCCGAGGTTGAGTGCGGGCCGGCGCGGTAGGTGACCCATTCGATCAGGGTTGGCCCGAGGTTGCGGCGCGCACGCTCGGCAGCCCAGGCGGAGGCGGCGTACACGGCGATGAAGTCGTTGCCGTCCACACGCAGTGAGGCGATGCCGCAACCGACGCCGCGTCCGGCGAAGGTCGTGGCTTCACCGCCGGCGATGGCCTGGAAGGTGGAGATGGCCCACTGGTTGTTCACGACGTTGAGAATCACCGGCGCGCGGTAT
Organism: Pseudomonas fildesensis; assembly: GCF_001050345.1. Classification (GTDB taxonomy): domain Bacteria; phylum Pseudomonadota; class Gammaproteobacteria; order Pseudomonadales; family Pseudomonadaceae; genus Aquipseudomonas; species Aquipseudomonas fildesensis. Next base: position 205,378 of record NZ_LFMW01000001.1, read on the forward strand.
ACGTGGGCGAAGGTGAGGGCAGTGTGGAAGTCGGATTCGGCGGTGGCGCCATCGCCGATCCAGGCCGAGGCAATCTTGGTATCACCCTTGATCGCCGAGGCCATGCCCCAGCCCACGCCCTGTACGAATTGGGTCGCGAGGTTGCCGGAGATAGTGAAGAAGCCGGCGTCTTTTACCGAATACATGATCGGCAACTGGCGGCCCTTGAGTGGATCGCGTTCGTTGGACAGCAGTTGGCAGATCAAGTCGACCAACGGCACTTCGCGGGCCATCAGGATGCTTTGCTGGCGGTAGGTGGGGAAGCACATGTCGTCGATGTTCAAGGCCAGGGCCTGGGCGCTGCCGATGGCTTCTTCGCCAAGGCTTTGCATGTAGAACGACATTTTTTTCTGACGCTGGGCGACCACCATGCGGTTGTCGAAGATCCGCGTCTTGAGCATGGCGCGCATGCCTTTGCGCAGGATTTCTACGGGAACGCCTTCGGCCCACGGGCCCAGGGCCTGGCCCTGGTCGTCGAGCACACGGATCAGGCCCTTGGCCAGGTCGGCGGTGTCGGCGGGTTCTACGTCGATGGCGGGTTTGCGCACCAGGCCGGCGTCGGTCAGACGCAGGTAGGTAAAGTCGGTCTTGCAGCCTGGGCGGCCCGAGGGTTCGGGAACGTGCAGGCGCAGTGGGGCATACGGCTGATTCATGGCTTTCTACGCTCGATCTTGTGAATTTCTTGTAGTGGGCGCGCTAGCTGACAGTCAGTCTCCGGGTTAGAGAAATCCTGTCCTACAACAATCATAGGCGGGGCGTAGAAGAATATTTATCTCTGTTTCGTTGCGCTCGGGAGCATTTGGGGATAAAAAAACTGCATAAACATAATAAACAGGTGATTTTGTCTCATGCGCAAACTGGACCGTACCGATATCGGCATTCTCAACGCCTTGCAGGAGAACGCCCGCATCACCAACGCCGACCTGGCCCGCTCGGTCAACCTGTCGCCCACGCCGTGTTTCAACCGGGTCAAGGCGATGGAAGAACTGGGCCTGATTCGTGAGCAGGTCACGCTGCTCGACGCTGACCTGCTGGGGCTGCACGTCAACGTGTTCATCCATGTCAGCCTGGAAAAACAGAATGAGCTGGCGTTGCAGCAATTCGAAGGGGCGATTTCCGACCGTCCCGAGGTGATGGAGTGTTACCTGATGGCCGGCGACCCGGACTACCTCATCCGCGTGCTGGTACCGACGATTCAGTCGTTGGAGCGCTTCATGATGGACTTTCTGACCAAGGTGCCGGGCGTTGCCAACATCCGCTCCAGCTTTGCGCTTAAGCAAGTGCGCTACAAGACGGCATTGCCACTCCCTCCGGGTGGACTGATGGTCTGATGATCGCAAGCGATAGCGCCGAATATTTTTGATAGTTAGCCAGGCAACTATAATCACTTTTTTTATTTTTGTTTGTAACTAAAAATTGCGTAATCAGTCACGTATTTTTCACATCCAATTCAACACATTAGCGCCATAAGGCCGTGAACTGCGCGGCCCAGGGGTAGGGGTGAGTCGCGATGTCCATGAGAGCGCTGAAGTTAAACTTTCGTACCACGCTTTGTTTTGGTGTGGTGTGTATTTTGCTGTTAATACAGGGTGCAATGACGCTGATAAAAGTCGATAAGGTTTATGCGTCGACCGTTGATATCGAAACTAACTGGCTCCCCAGTATTCGCTTGGCCGGCGAGATTGATTCAGCGTTTTACAAGCTTCGTCTTGATCTGCGTCGTTATGCCATGGATATCGGCCGCCAGGATCCGGCTTCCCTTGAGAAGCTCAAAGCGACGCGCAAGGAAGCCCTCGACATTGCCGAGCGTTATGGGCCGCTAGTCTCGAGCCCCGAGGAGCAGGCCAAGTACAACGAGGCCTTCACCGCGATCAAGAATTACAGCCAGAAGATGGATGAGTTCCTCGTGCAAGTCTCCACCCTGTCCGCTGAACAGACATCCACGTATTTGCGCGACGTCAACGGGCCTATCGCACTTGAGGTCCAGCGTTCCATCAGCGAGCTGATCGAGTTGAATGCGCACGGCTCCGCCGAAGCGGTGAAAGTCGCTTCCAGCGAGTATGACGCGGCTCGTATGTTCACCTGGATATTGATGATTGGCTCGGTGCTATTGACTGTCGTGGTCGCTCGCCTGTTTACCCGCAGCATCATTGCGCCGGTGCGCGATTTGTTGGTGTCGACCAGCAAAATTGCCGATGGGGATTTGCGTGTGGCCATTGCAATCAATGGCAATGACGAGCTGACCGAATTGCAACGGTCCACCGCTTCCATGCAGATGAACCTGAAAAGCACGCTGCAAAATATCTCGGAGGCGTCCGGGCAGTTGGCTTCGGCGGCGGAAGAGATGAGTTCCATCACCCGCGAGTCCAGTGCCGGTATAGAGCGCCAAAGCATGGAAACGGATCAGGCCGCGACAGCGGTCAACGAGATGACAGCGGCGGTAGAGGAAGTGGCCAGGAATGCGGTCTCGGCTTCGCATTCGACGCAAGACTCCCAGCGCTCGGCCAAAATCGGCCAGGAGCGTGTGGCGCAAACCATTGCTTCCATCGAGAAGCTCAGCGCCACGGTGCAGCAGACCGGTGTGGAGGTCGAAGGGTTGGCCAAGCAGGCTCAGGATATTGCGCGGGTAGTTGAGGTGATTCGCTCGATTGCCGAGCAAACCAACCTGCTGGCCTTGAACGCCGCCATCGAAGCCGCCAGGGCCGGGGAACAGGGGCGCGGGTTTGCGGTGGTGGCCGACGAAGTACGGGCACTGGCCCATAGAACGCAAACCTCGACCCAGGAAATCGAGCAGATGATTGCGAAGATCCAGACCTGCTCCAGCGAGGCGGTGTCGTCCATGGCGCTGAACCGCAATGAAGCGGTGGACTCGTTGAAAATCGCCCATGAAGCCGGTGTGGCGCTGACGCAGATCACTGACGCCATCGCGGATATCAATGACCGCAACCTGTTGATCGCAACGGCATCGGAGGAGCAAGCCCACGTGGCCCGCTCGGTGGACCAGAACCTGATCAGCATCCGTGATCTGTCCATCCAGAGTTCTTCAGCCGCCGGTCAAACCTCCATCGCCAGTCATGAGTTGTCGAAGTTGGCGGTCGACCTCAAGCAGATCGTTGCCAAGTTCTCTGTGAACTGAGCAAAGGCCTCACAGCTGGTTTAACGGGATCTTCAAGTACACCACGCCATTTTCCTCGGCGGGCGGCATATTCCCCGCCCGCACGTTCACCTGGATCGCCGGCAGCAACAGCGTCGGCATCCCCAGCCCTGCATCACGCTGCGTACGCATCGCGACAAACGCCGCCTCATCTACCCCGTCATGCACGTGAATATTCCCCGCGCGCTGCTCGGCCACGGTGGTCAAACACTTGGCCTCACGGCCCTCGGGCGGGTAGTCGTGGCACACATACAGCTCGGTTTCAGGCGGGAAGGCCAGCAGCTTGCGCATCGACGCGAATAGCTGGCGCGCATCGCCGCCGGGGAAGTCGCAGCGTGCACTGCCGACGTCGGGCATGAACAGCGTGTCGCCCACCAGGATCAACCGGTCGTCGATCAGATAGGCCATGTCTGCCGGGGTATGCCCAGGTACGTGCAGCGCCTGGGCCTTGATGTTGCCGATATGGAAGACCTCATCCGGCGCGAACAGGTGATCGAACTGCGAGCCGTCGACGCGAAACTCCGGCTCCAGGTTGAACAGGTTCTTGAACACGTCCTGCACTTTGCTGATGGACTGGCCAATGGCGATCTTGCCACCCAACGTGCGGCGCAGGTAAGGCGCGGCGGAGAGGTGGTCGGCATGGGCGTGGGTTTCCAGCAGCCACTGCACCTGCAAGCGGTGTTCGCGCACATAGGCGATCACTTTGTCGGCCTGGCACGTGTCGGTACGCCCGGAAGCGGGGTCGTAGTTGAGCACCGAGTCAACGATGGCACAGAGGCCATCATCTGCTTCATGTAGGACGTAGGTGTAGGTCGACGATGCCTCGTCCAGAAAGGCTTGAATCAACGCGGGCATGGCGGCGGTCCTTGGTGGCGGATTGCGGCTTACATTCGAGATGTTTTCCACATAGGCTTGCGAGCTTAAGGGAAAAAAACGGTCCGAGGCAAAGGATCGACCTATAACGGGGCGTGACGCCACACGGCAACGACCCTTGTGTGCATTGAATAGAAAAGGCGATAGACCATGACCGACCAACACTGGGGCCCAACCATCAGTGGCGATATCGTTGTCATCGGCGGCGGCTCGGCAGGCATTGGCCTGCTGGCCAGCCTGCTCAAGCGTGACCCGCACCTGAACATCACACTGATCGAACCGAACGAATTCCACTACTACCAGCCGGCCTGGACCCTCGTGGGCGGCGGCGCGTATGACCTGAAAAAAACCCAACGGCCCATGGCCGACGTGCTGCCCAATGGCGTCACCTGGGTACAGGCGACTGTCACTGAACTGCTGCCCGACGAACATACCCTGGTGCTTGACAGCGGCCAGCGCGTCACCTGGAAAAACCTGATCGTCTGCCCCGGCCTGCGCCTGGCCTGGGAGAACATCGAGGGCCTGGAAGACACCCTGGGCCAGCACGGCGTCACCTCCAACTACAGCTACCAGCACGCCGCCTACACCTGGCAATTGGTGCAGCAACTCCAGGGCGGCAAGGCGATCTTCACTCAGCCGGCCATGCCGATCAAATGCGCCGGTGCGCCGCAAAAGGCGATGTACCTGTCCTGCGATCACTGGCTCAAACACGGCCACCTTAAAAACATCGACGTCGAATTTAACCTGGCCGGTGCTGCGCTGTTCGGCGTGGCGGCCTTTGTGCCGCCGCTGATGAAGTACGTGGAGAAATACAACGCCCGCCTGGCGTTCAACGCCAATCTGGTCAAGGTCGACGGCCCCGCACGCAAGGCCTGGTTTGAGGTGAAGGACGCCGAGGGCAATGTCACTGTCGAGGAAAAATCCTTCGACCTGCTGCACGTCGTCCCGCCGCAGGTTTCTCCGGACTTTATCCGCCAAAGCCCGCTGGCCGACGCGGCCGGCTGGTGCGAAGTGAACCCCCACAGCCTGCAACACCTGCGCTACCCGCACATCTTCGGCCTCGGTGATGTGTGTTCCACCGCCAACGCCAAAACCGCCGCTGCGGTGCGCAAGCAAATCGTGGTGGTCGCCGAAAACCTGCTGGCCCTGCGTAAACAGGCGCCGCTGCCGCTCAAGTACGACGGTTACGGCGCCTGCCCGCTGACGGTGGAGAAGGGCAAGGTGGTGCTCGCCGAGTTCGGTTACGGCGGCAAGCTGCTGCCGACCTTTCCCCTGGACCCGACCCAGGCACGCCGATCCATGTGGTTCCTCAAGGTAACGCTGCTGCCGTGGCTCTACTGGAACGGCATGCTCAAGGGGCGTGAGTGGCTGACCCGTCTGAGCAAGGTGGACTGAATGCTGCTGGCGAGTGTTTTAGGTGTGTTGATGGGCCTGGTCATGGGCCTGACCGGCGCGGGCGGTGGCATCCTCGGGGTGCCGGCATTGGTGCTGGGCCTGGGCTTGAGCATGACCCAGGCCGCGCCGGTGTCGTTGCTTGCCGTGGGCGCGGCGGCGGCGGTCGGGGCGATTGACGGGTTGCGCCATGGCCTGGTGCGTTACCGCGCCGCGTTGTTGATCGCCTTGCTCGGCGCGATGTTTTCGCCGTTGGGTGTGTTTCTCGCCCATCAACTGTCGGAAAAAGTGCTGATGGGCCTGTTCAGTGCGCTGATGGTGCTGGTTGCCTGGCGCATGTTGCAGCGCGAAAAGCGTGAGGCCGGGCCGAGTGACCACGGCGCCGCGTCGTGGGGCCAGAAGAACTGCATGCTTGACCACCAGACCGGACGCTTTGCCTGGACGGCCAAATGCAGCGCCACCTTGGCCGCGCTGGGGGCCGTGACGGGCGCGGTATCGGGCTTGCTCGGCGTGGGCGGCGGCTTTCTGATCGTGCCGGCGTTCAAGCAACTCACCGACGTGCAGATGCGCGGGATTGTCGCCACCTCATTGATGGTAGTCAGCCTGCTTTCGCTGATCGGTGTGGTCGGTGCCTTTCATGCCGGTGTCAGTATCGAGCCGGTGGGCTGGGCGTTTATCAGTGCGAGCATCGTCGGCATGCTGGCGGGGCGACGGCTGAGCTCGGTGATCCCGGCGCGCACCTTGCAGGTGGGTTTTGCCAGCCTGTGCGTACTGGTCGCCATAGGCATGTTGTTCAAGGCCGGTCTTACGTCCTAAGTGTCGGGCCTGTGACCGGGCCCGTCTTACGCCGAACTTGCCGGGCACCCGCTGCCCGCCCAAAGCACCCTGCAACCTGCGCCAAGGCAGCGTAGGCCGTGGCCTGGCAGCTTTCGATAATCGCCTCCGACATCACGTCCCCGTTGCGGAGCGCACCATGCATAACAATAAGAATCTCCCCCTGCGTCTGTTACCTGCCTTTATCGTCAGCCTGGGCCTGAGCTCGGTCGCCGACGCCGAAATCATGCTGTACGACAAAGACGAAACCACCTTTTCCACCGATGGCTACATCAACGCCTTCTACGTCAACAGCGATGTGGACCGCGCCGGCGACCAGTACGACCGTCGCCAGGCCCGGGTGAAGATGGGCTTTTTGCCCAATTACCTGGGCTTCAACATGGGCAAGCAGGTCGACGACCTCAAGCTCGGCGCCCGTGCTTCGTTCTGGGTGACCATCAACGACAGCGAAACCAACGGCACCGACACCGCCATTGATGTGCGCCAGTTCTACGGCACGGTGGCCAACCCGGAGTGGGGCGAAGTGCTGATTGGCAAGGACTTCGGTCTGTTTGCCCGTTCCAACATCCTGCTCGACGAACTGCTCGCCGGCTACGGCCAGGTCAGCGACAGCCTCGGCCTGGTCGATGGCGGCGGCGTGTCGTTCGGCAACATCGGCAGCGGCTATCCGTACCCATTTCCATCCTCACAGATCACCTACCGCACCCCGGTAATGGACGGCCTGCGCATCGCCGTCGGCATCCTAGACCCCGTGGACACCAACGACAGCAGCCCCCAGGGCAAGGCCTACCAGAAGAACCCGCGCACGGAGAGTGAGATCACCTACCAGTTCGACCTCGGCGGGGCGAAGATCTACAGCTGGCTCAACGGCAGCTACCAGACTTCGGACAACACCGACGCCAACGTCGACAGCGTCACCTCCAAGGGCCTGGGCTACGGCGTGCAGGCGAAAATGGGCGGCTTGTCCCTGACCGGCTCGGGTTTCCAGGCCAAGGGCATCAACCCGTTCTTCACCAACAATGCAGGGGAGGCGACGCTGCGCAATGTCGACAGCAACGGCTACCTGGTGCAGGGCTCGTACAAGCTGGGCAAGAACCGCCTGGCGTTGTCGTACGGCAAGACCAAGGACGACGGCAACGGCGTGGTGGGCAGCGGGGCGGATTATGAAACCCGTGGGATCGCGCTGTTTCATGACATCAATGACAACCTGAAGCTGGTGGCCGAGTACAACCAGTTCCAGATCAAGGGGCACGACACCAGCGCGCAAAATGAAGACACCGACACCTTCGCTGTCGGTGCCGTCCTCACCTGGTAAGACGTGAAACGCAATCCAGGTGTGGGAGGGGGCTTGCCCCCTCCCACACTTGATCACAGGCACCTCGAGCGTCTCATCCCATCGCATCCCCCCATCCAGTACCCAAGTAGCATAGGTGCCATCCCCCCACCTTCGTACACTCATGCATCAGAGGGGGAACCAACGATGCACAACAGTGAAGGCATAGTCAGTGCCATGTCCCAGGCCACCGATGCCGGGCAGGCCGCCGAAGAATTGGCCGAGCAACTGCTGCATCCGTACCTGGGGTTCGTGCTGTTTTTCTGTTCAGCCTCCTACGATTTGCAGGCCCTCGGCCAAGCGCTGCAACAGTGCTTCGGCAACGTGCGCGTGGTCGGTTGCACCAGCGCCGGCGAGATCACGCCCCAAGGCTATGGCCGCAACTGCGTGACGGCCATGGGCTTCAACCATGCGCACTTTTCCATCGCCACCGAACTGATCGACCAGGTGGAGCACTTCAGCCTGATCGACGCCCAGCACATGGTCGAGCGTCTTGTCGGCGGTTGCCGCAGCAATACGCTCGCGCCGATCAAAGGCAATACCTTCGCCCTGACCTTGCTCGACGGCCTGTCCAGCCGTGAAGAAATGGTACTCGCCGCCCTCAGCGCCGCGCTCGGCGATATCCCGCACTTCGGCGGTTCGGCCGGCGACGACAACTTCCTCACGCACACCCACGTGTACTTCAACGGCGCCTTCCACAGCGGCGCGGCGGTGGTGGTGCTGGTCAATACCTGGCTCGACTTCGAGGTGTTCACCACCCACCACATTCTGCCGCGCGCTGAAAAACTGGTGGTGACCGGCGCCGACAGCCCGTCACGCCGCGTCTTCGAACTCAACGCCGAACCCGCCGCTGAAGAATACGCGCGGCATATCGGCGTGGCCGTAGCCGACCTCGACCACCGCATCTTCGCCGCCCACCCGCTGGCGGTGCGCATCCACGACCAGTATTACGTGCGCGCCATCCAACAGGTGCATGAAGACCTGAGCCTGAGTTTCTACTGCGCGGTGGAAAACGGCATCGTCCTCACCGTGATGAAACCCGGGCCGATCCTGCCGAACCTGCAAGCTCTGTTCGACGGCCTGCAATCGCGCCTCGGCGACCTGTTGCTGACCATCGGCTGCGACTGCTTCCTGCGCCGCCTGGAGCTGGAAGACAGCGGCACCCTGGAACAGATCGGCGGCTTCCTGCGCGACCAGCGGGTGATGGGCTTCAACACCTACGGAGAACAGTTCAATGGCATGCACATCAACCAGACCTTCACCGGCGTCGCCATTGCCCGAGGGCGGCGCTGAGCTGCTTGCCCAGGTTGCCCAACTGCAACGGGACAACCACAAGCTGGCGCGGATCAACGCGGCGCTGATCGAACGCATCGAGTCCGGCATGGCCCAGGGCAACAACCCTTACACCACCTTCCAGCATTCGGTGGTGCTGGCCGAGCAAGTGCGCGAACGCACCGACGCGCTGAACCAGGCGATGGCCGAACTCAAAGCCAGCAACCACTTGCTGATCAACGCCCGGCTGCGCGCTGAAACCTTGCGCGGTGAACAGGCGGCGGCGCAGAAGGCCCAGGAAAGCGAACGCTGGATTCGCCTGATCACCGACAACGTACCGGCCCTGATCGGCTACCTGAATGCCGACTTGGTCTACGAGTTCACCAATAAAGTCTACGAAGAATGGTACTGCTGGCCGCGCGGCATGATGCTTGGGCAGAGCTTGCGCGAAGTCCACAGCGAGCAGCATTGCCAGCGCCTGGATGCCTACGTCGCCCGTGCCCTGGCCGGGGAGAGCGTGACCTTTGAGTTTGCCGAGACCAACATCAAAAACCAGGAGCGCTACATGCTGCGCTCCTATGTACCGAACATGCTGGCCAGTGGCGAAGTGGTGGGGATTTTCGTGTTGATCCGCGACATCACCGAGCGCCGCCGCACCGCCGAAGCGCTGCACCAGGCCTATCTGCACCTCGAACAGCGCGTCGCCCAGCGCACTTCGGAACTCACTTCGCTCAACGACCAGTTGCTGCAGGAGATCGACGAGCGCCGCCGCATGGAATCACGCCTGCGCGAGGCCAAGCTGGAGGCCGAGCAGGCCAACCTGTCGAAAACCAAGTTCCTCGCCGCCGTCAGCCATGACCTGCTGCAACCCCTGAACGCGGCCCGCCTGTTTACCAGCGCGCTGCTGGAACGCCCCAGCGAAACCCTGGTGCGCAATGTGAGCAATTCCCTGGAGGACGTGGAAAACCTGTTGGGCACCTTGGTCGATATTTCCAAGCTGGATGCCGGGGTGATCAAGGCTGATATCGCCCCGTTCGCCTTGAGCGAACTGCTGGATAACCTCGCCGCCGAGTACACCGAACTGGCCCGCAGCGAGGGCCTGGCATTGCATTTTGTCGGCTGCTCGGCGCTAGTGCGCAGCGATATCCAGCTGCTGGCGCGGATCCTGCGCAACCTGTTGAGCAATGCGATTCGCTACACCTACAAGGGGCGCGTGGTGCTCGGGTGTCGACGCCAGCATCAGCGTTTGTTGATCCAGGTGTGGGACAGCGGCATGGGCATCGCCGAAGAGCGGCTGGAAGAGATTTTCCAGGAGTTCAAGCGCGGTGATGTGCAGCGTCCGGACCAGGATCGCGGGTTGGGCCTGGGGCTGGCGATCGTCGAGAAAATCGCCGGGATTCTCGGCCATCGCATCACGGTCAAATCCTGGCCGGGCAAGGGCTCGATGTTCTCGGTGGAGGTGCCAGTGAGCGCCACCGCGCCCAGGTCATTGCCTCAGCCGTCCATGAGCGAACCCATGCTGGAGCGCCTGCAGGGCGCGCGCGTGTGGGTGCTGGATAACGACGCGGCCATCTGCGCAGGCATGCGCACATTACTGGAAGGTTGGGGCTGCCGGGTGGTGACGGCGTTGTCGGAGCAGGACCTGGCACGGCAGGTGGACAACTACCATGCCGAGGCGGACTTGCTGATAGCCGATTACCACCTCGATAACGACCAGAACGGCGTGGATGCCGTCGCCCGCATCAACGCCCGGCGCGGCAGCGCGATACCCGCGATGATGATCACCGCCAACTACAGCAATGAGCTGAAGCTGCAGATTCGTGAGTTGGGGCATACGCTGATGCACAAGCCGGTGCGGCCGATGAAGCTCAAGACCGCCATGAGCCACCTGCTCGGCAAATGAACACCGAAATACCATCAAATGGAGATCAAACTGTGGGAGGGGGCTTGCTCCCGATAGCGGTGTGAAGTCAAGTAGATGTCGACTGACCCACCGCTATCGGGAGCAAGCCCCCTCCCACCTTTGACCGGTGTTGTGTCAGGAAGATCAGCGGCGCAGGTACGAGCCGAAGTCGATATCCCCGGCACTCAAAATCGCCTGCACCCGGTTATGCACATTCAACTTGCGCAAGATCGCCGACACATGGGCCTTCACCGTGGTCTCGGCAATTTCCAGCGTGTACGCAATCTGCTTGTTCGACTCGCCCTTGGTCATGCGTTCCAGTACCAGCAACTGCTTGCGCGTCAGGGCCTGCAGCAGCTCGGGGGCGAAGCCTGGGTTTTCGTTCAGGCGCCTGTGCATGCCGGGCTTCTGGGTGCGGATGATGTCCGGCGGCAGGTACACATTGCCGTTGAGAATCTGCTGGATCGCCTCGGTCATTTGCAGGCGCGGCGACGACTTAGTGATAAAACCCACGGCGCCGTAGGTGATGGCTTGCAGCACGATCTGCTTGTCCTGCTCGGCGGAGACGATCACCACCGGGATGGTCGGGGATTCGTTGCGCAGGTTGATCAGGCCGTTGAGGCCGTGCATGCCGGGCATGTTCAGGTCGAGCAGGATCAGGTCGAGGTCGTCGTGTTCCCGGGTCAGCGCCAGGGCGCTGTCCAGGTCGGCGGTTTCCATCACGTCGCTGCCGGGGAAACCGTCGCTGATGACGTTATGGATCGCTTCGCGAAACAGCGGGTGATCATCGGCAATCAGGATTTTGTACATGGCCGTTCACCTTTCTTATTGTGATTATTGAAATGGCTCGGGCTGGGCCGCCGTCACCGGCAGCTTCGCCGCTTCCCATGCATCCAGACCGTCGCGATACCAGTACACAGAGGTATAGCCCAGGTTAGCGGCACGTTTTACCGCGTTCCAACTCAGCCAGCAATCGGAGCGGCAGTAGAAGACCAAGGGGCGCGCGAGGTTGCCGCCACTGTAGGCATACAAATGGCGCACGAAATAGCTTTGCCACTCCGGCGTGAGGTCGCCGTCGCCGGTATTGGCCAGCCAACGGCTGCCGGGCAGGTTGGCGTGGGGCTGGTCTTCGATGAAGCGGCCTTGCAACCATTGGCGGCGATACACATCGATCAGCACCGGTGTCGGGGTTTGGGTCAGCAGGGTTTGCAGGGCAGGGGTGTCAATGATCGTCGCGCCCTGTACGTGATCGGGCGTGGGGCTGCGGTACAGGCTGATGCGATAACCGTCGGCGGAAAATAATGGGGTCTCGGCCTGTACGTTGGCAGCGAACAGGCACAGCAGTGCCAGCAAGGGCAGTCGGGCAGGCAGCATGGCAGGGCAATCCTTATCGTTATGTGCCCATTACACGTGAGTCCCGAGCCTTTGGGAATGCGACGATAGACAGGAAAACCAGTACTAAAGTAGTAGTTTTGCCGGCCGTCAGCCTTTTTTGCGCACCGCCGCATGCTGGGGGTTGAAGGTGAGCACCGCCAACAGCGCGAACAGCACTGTCAGGCCCAGGCACACCGCCAGGGCCAGGCCGGCGAAGCGTTCATAGAGGGCGAAGCGCACCAGCTCCACGGCGTGGGTGAAGGGGTTGATTGCGCACAACCAGTACAGCCACTCGCTGGAGTCGCGCATCTTCCACAACGGGTACAGCGCCGACGACATGAAAAACAGCGGGAAAATCACGAAGTTCATCACCCCGGCAAAGTTCTCCAGTTGCCGAATCGCGTTCGACAGCAACAGGCCCAGGGCGCTCAACATCAAGGCCACCAGCAGCAACGCGGGCAGTGCGATCAACAGCCCCATGGCCGGCGGTTGCACGCCGTACACCCAGGCAATCGCCAGGAACCCGTACACCTGCAGCAGCGAAATCAACGCGGTGGCCAGCAACTTGCTGCACAGCAAAAACGTGCGTGGCAGTGGGCTGGTCAGCAGTACGCGCATGCTGCCCATCTCGCGGTCGTAAACCATTGACAGCGAACCCTGCATGCCGTTGAACAGCAGGATCATGCAGGCCAGGCCCGGAATGATGTAGACCTCGTAGGGGATGTAGGTGTCGTAGGGTTCGATCACCGAGATGCCCAAGGCCGCGCGGAAACCGGCGGCAAACACCAGCAGCCACAACAATGGACGCACCAGGGCGCTGAGAAACCGCGTGCGCTGTAACACAAAGCGCAGCCACTCGCGCAGCACGATGCCGCGCAAGCATTGCCAGTAAGCGTTCATGCCGCCGCTCCCGTTGCGGTGGGACGGGTCAGGCGAGCGAAGACGCTGCCCAGGTCGCCGCCTTGTGCCTGGATCAGCGCATCGACTTGCCCACTGGCCACCAAGCGGCCCTGATGCAGAATCATCAATGCATCGTCGGCCTGCACTTCATCGAGCAGGTGAGTGGTCCACAGCACGCTAATGCCTTGGTCCAGGCACAGGCTGCGCACATGCTGGTTCAGCGCCAGGCGGCTGGCGGGGTCGAGGCCGACGCTGGCCTCATCCAGCAGCAGCAAGCGCGGTTCATGCAGCAAGGCCCGGGCGATTTCCACGCGGCGCCGGTGCCCGCCGTTGAGTTCGCGAACTTTTTCGCGACGGCGTTCGGTGAGGGATTGGCGCGCCAGTTCGGCCTCTACGCGCAAGTCGGTCTGGCGGCGCGACAAACCATGCAGCGCGGCTTGGTAGCGCAGGTTCTGTTCCACGCTCAAGTCCAGGTCCAGGGTGCTCTGCTGGAACACCACACCCAGCTGTTTGAGGGCTGCGCGCGGCGCATCGCGCAGGGAATGGTCGCCCACGCGGATGTCGCCGGTTTGCAGGTCGTACAGCCGCGTGAGCAGGGCGATCAACGTGGATTTGCCGGCCCCGTTGGGGCCCAGCAACGCGGCAAAACGCCCCGGCGCCAGGCTGAAACTCACTGCGCTCAACGCCTGGCGCGCACCATAGGCGAAGCTCAGGTCGTGCACCTCCAGGGCGTTCATGGCGTGACCACCACGCCCCACGGATAACGCCCGACTTTCACCGACTTGATGACCTTGAGGCTGTCCACATCAATCACCGACACATCGCCGCTCACGCCATTGGTGGCCAGCAACTGCTTCTCGTCCGGGGTAAATGCCATCTGCCACACGCGGCGTCCCACCAACAGGTAGTCGAGCACCTCGAAGGTCTTGGCGTCGATCACCGCCACATGGTTGGCCGGGCCCAGGGCGACAAAACCATATTTGCCGTCGGCGCTGAGTTTGATTCCCACCGGCTGCACCTTGTCCGGGTGCACGCCCTTGATCTTGAAGGTCAGGGTCTTGAGGATCGTGCGGCTGGCGACGTCGAGAACGGTCACGGTGCCGCCGATTTCCGCCGAAGCCCATAGCTGCGAGCCATCGTGGTTGAACTCGACAAAGCGCGGGCGCTGGTCCACCAGGGTGCTGTCGGCCAGGGTCTGGGTGCTGGTGTCGATCCAGTGCAGCATGTTGGTGGTCTCGCTGGTGTTCACCGCCCACTTGCCGTCCGGGCTCACGGCCATGCCTTCGGGCTCCACGCCGACGTTGATCTGGCCGAGCACCTTGGAGGTCTCGGTGTCGATCACCGTGACCAGCGCATCGTCTTCATTGGACACATACAGCCAGCGGTTATTGGGGTGCAGGGCGAACTGCTCGGGGTCTTTGCCGGAGGGCAGTTCCTTGATGATCCTGCGGGTGGCCACGTCCATCACCTGTACCCGGTCCGAATCGCTGGCGCAGATGTACAGCAGCGTGTTGTCGTGGGACAGCAGCAGGCCCCGTGGGCGCTGGCCGACCTTGAGCGTGTCGGTGACTTGCAGGGTCTGCATGTCGATCAGGCTCAGGCTGTTGTCTTTCTCGTTGGAGACCCAAGCGGTGCTGGCCGCAGCGTGCCCGGCGGCAAGCAGCAGGGCGCATGAGAGCAGGGTGCGGCGCATGGCGGATTCCTTATTATTGTGGGCGATCAGGGAAAGCGGCAGGTCACCTCGGGCTTGTCATAGCCCAGGCTGTCCATTTCGTTGAAGGGGTGCAGAAAACCCTCCTGGGGCGACGTGCTGACCAGGGCGCGGGGTTGCACGAGGGGGATCGGTTGGCGCAGTTCGCCGTTCCACGGGCGGTAGCTGAGCTTGCGGCCCTTGAAACCGTCCAGGGGCAGTTGCTCGCTGATTGCCAGTTGGCGGATGGCCATGGGGTCGGCCTGGCGCAGCTTGCTCACTGCACTGGCGATGCTGCGCACGGCCATCCAGGCGGCGAAGTCGCGGTCGTTCATCCAGCGCCCGGCCAGGGCCTCAAAGCGTTTTTGCAGTTGGGCGGCGCCGTAGGTC
Source organism: Pseudomonas fildesensis (assembly GCF_001050345.1). Classification (GTDB taxonomy): domain Bacteria; phylum Pseudomonadota; class Gammaproteobacteria; order Pseudomonadales; family Pseudomonadaceae; genus Aquipseudomonas; species Aquipseudomonas fildesensis. Next base: position 220,532 of record NZ_LFMW01000001.1, read on the forward strand.
TCGACGGTTTTGTGCCAGCCGGTGGGCGTCAGGCCCTGGGTGCCGGCGACGGGGCGCGGGTACCAGGTCTGGTAGGGCACGTACTCGCCGAAGTCGCCGCGCTCGTCGGCCACCAGCACCACGTCGTATTCGGCGGTCTGGGTGAACAGCGGCATATCCGCCTGGGCGCTGCGGCGTTGATCGTTATCGAAGCGCCAGGCTTTCTCCGCCACCAGTTGCACGCCGAAGCGCTTGGCGGCGCGGCGCAGGGCGGCGGCGTAGGCCTGGTCATCCTCGGTGGGGCCGACGATCAGCAGCGCCTTCTGCCATTTGCGCACCACCAGGAACTGCGCCAGCGCATCGGCGAGCATCGCCCGGCTGGGCAACGTATGCAGCACGTTGCCCAGGCAGTCGGTGCTGCGCAGGCTGTCATCGGGGCTGCCGGCGTTGAACAGCAGGCTGTCGGGCAGGGCCGCGCTGAGTTGGCGCAGGCTGGCGGCGGGAGCGTTCACCACGAACAGGCGCAGGCCTTGGGCGTGCTGGGCCTGGGCGGCGGCCAGCAGCGCCTCGGGCGTGTCCACCGTGGCCGTGGCCAGGCTGTAGCGCTGGTTGAGAAAGGCCCCGGTGCTGTTGCTGTCGATGATCGCCAGCTCGGCGCCGCGCTGCCCGGCATCGGCCGGCTCGGGAATCACATTGGACAGCAGCGGCCCTGGGTCAGGCCGATAGCCCAGGTAGCCGATCTGCACCGCCAACGGCGCCTCGGCGGCGTGGCTGGCGGTGGTCACCCCGGCGGCGCAAGCAATCGCCAGCAGGTAGATCACGGCGTAGGGGGCGAGCTGGCGCATAAGGCACTCCATGACAGGTAGCGCCAGCATAGGAAGCCTCAGGCCCGCTGCAAATATGCAGAAAGTACCGCTGAGCCAGTACCAAGGTAGTAGCCCCGTGCGCACGGCGCGGTCTTAGCATGGATCTGCACAATCACTCACCGCGCACCGCGACCACTCGGGAGATGAACGATCATGCAAATCCTCAAGGCGCTGCTCCTGCCGTTCCTGCTGATCGTCAGCCTGATCGGCGTCGACAAACTCCACGCGCCACGTCCAGCGTTGAGCGTGCCCGCCAGCGTGGCGCGCTAGGCATGTCGGCCCTGTGGCGAATCAACCTGTGGGTGTGCGGCTTCTTCACCCTGGTCACCTGCGCCTGCACCGCCCTGTTGCTGCACCAGGCCCTGGCGGATGTAGAGCGCGAGCTGCAATCGGCCGAAGCGGTAGTGCATTACCTGAGCGAAACCGCCGAGCGCGACCCCGCCAGCCTGCAACCCGGCCTTACCGCCAGCCTGCGCCATGTGCGCGTGCACTGGCTGGCGCCCGGCGAGACCTTGCAAGCCCCGGTGCCGGAAGGCCTGGACGCCTGGCTTGGCCGCCTGCTGTTTGCCGAGGCACGGCGCAGTGCCCAGGTGCTGGACCTGCCGGATGGGCGGCGCGTCTCCATCGCGGTCGACCCCCGCGACGAAATCGATGAAGTCTGGGACTCCCTGCAACAACTGTTGGGCCTGTGCGCCCTGGCCCTGGCGCTGAGTTTGTTGACCATCCGCTGGGCCGTGCGCCGTGGCATGGGCGTACTCGATGAACTGCTGCGCGCCCTGCAACAGGTGTGCGCCGGCCAGCTCAACGTGCGCCTGCGCAGCGAAGGCTCGCCGGAAGCGCGGCAACTGGCGCTGCATTTCAACCGCATGACCCACGCTCTGGAGCAGGCGCGCACCGATAACACCCAACTGACCCAAACCCTGATGGCCGTGCAGGAGCAGGAGCGCAATCACTTGGCCCAGACCCTGCACGATGACCTCGGCCAGTACCTGGCCGGCATTCGCGCCCAGGCGTTCCTGCTGCGCCTGGTCACCGACCAGCCGCACCTGTTGGCGCGCACGGTGGGGCAGTTGGAAGATCACTGCGAGCACTTGCAGCAAGGCTTTCGCGCGTTAGTCCACGACCTCTATCCGGTGGCCCTGCAACACCTGCCGGTGGCTGAGGCGTTCGCCATGCTGGTGACGCAGTGGCAGGCCAGCCACGGCATTGACTGCCAACTGCGCGTCAGCGCGGATTTACCGGCGCTGCCCGGTGCCAGCAAAACCCACCTGTATCGCTTGCTCCAGGAAGCCCTGACCAACATCGTGCGCCATGCCGACGCCAGCCAAGTGCGCGTGCGCCTGCAACATCGCGGCTCGCGCCTGCGCCTGTGGGTGCGTGATAACGGGCGCGGTGCGCAAACGCCTCAGCGCCCCGGAGTGGGCCTGTATTCGATGTTTGAACGGGCGCGTTGCCTGGGCGGCGAACTGAAAATCCTCAGCCACCCCGGCGCCGGTTGGGCGCTGGCGTTGAACATGCCATTGGAGGCGTTATGAATATTCTGTTGGTGGACGACCATGCCGTGGTGCGCCAGGGCTATGCCAGCCTGTTACGCGCGCTGTTGCCGGCCATCGAAGTGCGCGAGGCGGCCAGTGGCGAAGAAGCGCTGAGCCGGGTGCAGGAAGCGGTGCCGCACCTGGTGATCATGGACTTCGGCCTGCCGGGCATCAGCGGCCTGGAGACCACCCGCCGTCTGCGCCAGCGCCTGCCGCAACTGCGCGTGCTGTTTTTCAGCATGCATGACGAGTTGCCGCTGGTGCGCCAGGCCCTGGAGGCCGGGGCCTCGGGCTACCTGACCAAAAGCTCGGCGCCCGAGGTGTTGATCGAAGCGGTGCGGCGCATCCTCGACGGCCATGCCTATATCGAGCAGGCCCTGGCCACCGAACTGGCTTATACGCCCCGCGATCAACGTTTGAAGGGCATGACCCCGCGTGAGCTGGAAATTTTCCTGATGCTGGCCAAGGGCACCCCGGCGCGCTTGATCGCCGAACAACTGAGCATCAGCAGCAAGACCGTGTCCAACCACCTGACCTTGCTCAAGAGTAAGTTGCAGGTGAGTTCCCATGCCGAGTTGGTGCATCTGGGGATCGACATGGGGGTGGTGCGGGTGGCGGGCTGACAAGTTTTTCTCTGTTTCACACCAAACCCTTGTGGGAGGGGCGGTGCGACGATTCGACATTGCCCCCTCTTATCAATTACTGATTTTAAAGGGTTAAAATTTCACACCCTAAAGTCTTGAGTCTTGCATAAACAATTTCAGGCGACCGCATTCTTGTGGCGAGCGGGCTTGTCCCGCGTTGGGCTGCGCAGCAGCCCCAAAACCAGGCGCAGAGGAGTGCCCGATACACCGCATTCGTCTTCATCAGGGGCGCTTCGCACCCCAACGCGGGACAAGCCCGCTCGCCACAGAGGTCCCAGTTTGCTGCGCGACAGCGCTACGTCGAAGAGGTAGTGGGACCTCCCTCGCCACAGTTCGCGCTGCCGTTACAACAAAGGTGCCACTATTGGTTCCTGCCGCGGCCACGCATCCAGCACGGCCTTGAACAGCGTCGCCAGGGGTATCGCGAAGAACACCCCCCAAAATCCCCATAACCCGCCGAACAACAACACCGCGCAGATAATCGCGACCGGGTGCAGGTTGACTGCTTCCGAAAACAGCAGCGGCACCAGCACGTTGCCATCCAGGGTCTGGATAATCCCGTAGACCGCCATCAGGTAGATGAACTGGTCGCTCCAGCCCCACTGGAACAAGGCGATCAACGTGACCGGTACCGTCACTACCACAGCGCCGACGTACGGCACTACCACTGAAATACCGACCAGCAATGCCAGCAGGGCCGCGTAGTTCAGGTCCAGAGCGATGAAGGCGATGTAGGTAACGCCCCCACAAATAATGATCTCGATGACCTTGCCGCGAATGTAGTTGGCGATCTGCCGGTTCATCTCCTCGGCCACTCGCGTAATCAGCGCCCGTTCGCGCGGCAGATAACCGCGCACCCAGCGGCCGATCATCGCGCGGTCCTTGAGGAAGAAGAACACCAGGATCGGCACGAGCACCAGGTAGATCATGATGTTGACCAGCAGCGGCAGGCTGGACAGGGAAAAGGTCAGGGCCCATTGCCCGAACTTTCCGATCTCGCCGCGAGCCACTTCGATGGCCTGCAACACCTGCTCGTCCGACACCAGGTGCGGGTAGCGCTCCGGCAACAGCAGCAACAGCGACTGCCATTTGGCGAGCATGCCGGGCAACTCGTTGAACAGGGTGATCAATTGGTGCCACAGCAACGGCACCACCACCACGATGAATACCATCAACAGCCCCATGAACAAGGCAAATACCAGCCCCACCGCCGCCCCACCCGGCAAGCGCAGACGTTCCAGGGTGGTGACCAGGCCCTGCATCAGGTAGGCCAGCACCATCCCCGCCAACACCGGCGCCAGCATGCCACCCAAGGTGAGTACGGCCGTAAAGGCCAGGAACAGCAGGACGGCCAGCACCACGGCTTCTTCATCGGAGAAGTAGCGCTGAATCCAGTCTCGTAACACTTTGAACATCAATCAACCTCGGGTGGGGGGGGCAAACGGCTCAGGCCTTGCGCAACCAGTAACGGTAAACACCGGCAGCGGCGTCTTCATGCAACAGGGTGTGGCCGGCCAATTTGGCAAAAGTGCGGAAATCGCGCTGGGAGCCTGCGTCCGTGGCGATCACCTTGAGCACTGCACCGCTGGCCAATAAATTGAGTTCCAGCTTGGCCTTGAGCAAGGGCAACGGGCAATTGAGGCCGCTGGTATCGAGTTCGGCATCAAAGGCTACAGCGTCGGTCATGGTTTTACTCCGGGCATGCGTCTGGGCTGCTTAGAATATCTGGTCCGAAGCTCAGTGTCCGGCTACAGTAAGCTCTTTGTCGAAAGGCTCTGTGCATGACTTTTTTGCGCCCTACCCTGCTGACGCTGGCTTGCCTGCTGGCCTCCCCAGGCTTCGCCGACGACCTGCCGTCACTTGGCGACGCCAGTTCTGCCATTGTCTCGCCACAGCAGGAATACCAACTGGGCCGTGCGTGGCTGGCTTACCTGCGTGGGCAGGTCTCGCAGCTCAACGATCCACAGCTCAAGGATTACGTCGAAACCAGCGTGTACAAGCTGGTGGAGACCAGCCAGGTCAATGACCGTCGCCTGGAATTTATCCTGATCAACAGCCCGCAACTCAATGCCTTTGCCGCTCCAGGCGGGATTGTCGGGGTCAACGGCGGCCTGTTCCTGAATGCGCAGACCGAAGGTGAATACGCCTCGGTGCTGGCTCACGAACTGGCTCACTTGTCTCAACGCCACTTCGCCCGAGGCGTGGAAGCGCAGCAACGCATGCAACTCCCGATGATGGCCGCCCTGCTCGGCGGCATCATCGCTGCCGCAGCGGGTGCAGGCGATGCCGGTATTGCGGCGATTGCCGGCACCCAGGCCGCTGCGATCCAGGAACAACGGCGCTTCTCACGCCAGAATGAACAAGAGGCAGACCGCATCGGCATCCTCAACCTGGAGAAGGCCGGTTATGACCCGCGCTCCATGCCAGCCATGTTCGAACGTCTGGGGCGCCAATACCGCTTCGACGCCAAGCCGCCGGAATTCCTGCTGACGCACCCGGTGACCGAGTCACGAATCGCTGACACCCGCAACCGTGCCGAGCAGGCCAAGCCTGGCGGCAAGGAAGACAGCCTGCGCTACCAACTGATTCGCGCACGGGTACAGCTGCAATATGAGGACACCTCAGGCCTCGCCGCCAAGCGCTTCCAGGCGCAACTGGACGAGAATCCGAAAAGCGATGTGGCGCGCTATGGCTTGGCCATTGCGCAGATCAAAGGCTCTCAGTTCAAACAGGCACGGGAAAACCTGGCGTCGCTGCTGGCGAAAGCGCCCAATGACATCACCTACAACCTGGCGTTGATCCAACTGGACATCGACAACAACCACCTGCCCGATGCTCAGCAACGTACTGATCGGATGCTGACCCAATATCCGGGCAACTACCCTCTGAACCAGATACGAGTAGACCTGCTGCTCAAACAGAATCGCACCGCCGATGCGGAGAAAGCGCTGGATAGCCTGCTCAAGTCCCGCCCGGACGATCCGGACGTGTGGTATCAGGTCGCCGAGACGCGTGGCTTGTCCGGCAACATCATCGGCCTGCATCAGGCTCGCGCCGAGTACTTTGCACTGGTGGGCGACTTCCAGCAGGCCATTCAACAACTGGACTTCGCCAAGCGCCGGGCGGGCAGCAACTTCCCGCTGTCGTCACGTATCGATGCACGCCAGCGTGAACTGATCGAACAGGAACGCTTGGTAAAAGGAATGATGAGCTGAATCCATCGCCCACAAAAAAGCCCCGCCATCGTTGACCGATGGCGGGGCTTTTTTTTGGGACTAGCGGATTACTCAGCCAGCTTGAAGGTAATGAAGCTGGCACGGCCCTGACGCAATACGCGCATCGACACAGAGCGGTTCTTCGGCAACGCCTTGGCGATGTCGGTGAACTGCTTCGTGTTGTCGATCGCCTGATTGTTCAGGTGGGTGATCACGTCACCCGGTTGCAGGCCGATCAGGGCTGCAGGACCGTCCTGCACTTCCTTGATCACTACACCGCTTTTGAGGTCGAAGCTCTTCTTCTGCTCCTCCGTCAGCTCGGAAACAGCAATGCCCAGGCGATTGCTACTGCGCTCAGCACCCGGCTTGCTGTTACCAAGGGCATCCAGAGTCGCGCCTTCTTCAGGGATGGCGCCAACGGTCAGTTCAACGTTCTGGCGCTTGCCCTCACGAATCACTTCCAGCTTGGCCTTAGTGCCCGCCTTGAGTGCGCCTACCAGGTGTGGAAGGTCGGCAGACATAACGATCGGCTGGCCGTTCATGCTCAGGATCACGTCGCCGACTTGCAAGCCGCCTTTGGCAGCCGGACCGTCGTCCTGGATTTGCGCGACCAGGGCACCGGCCGGCTTGTCGAGACCGAAGGATTCAGCCAGGTCCTTGTTCACTTCCTGGATTACCACGCCCAACCAGCCACGACTGACCTTGCCACCATTTTTCAGCTGGTTGGATACATCCATGGCCACGTCGATTGGGATGGCGAACGACACCCCCATGAAACCACCGGAGCGGGTGTAGATCTGCGAGTTGATCCCCACCACTTCGCCCGCCAGGTTGAACAGCGGACCACCGGAGTTGCCCGGATTGATCGGCACGTCGGTCTGGATGAACGGCACGTAGTTTTCGTTTGGCAGGCTGCGGCCAATGGCGCTGACAATGCCCTGGGTGACGGTATGGTCAAAGCCGAACGGCGAACCGATCGCTACTACCCATTGCCCGGCCTTCAGGTCCTGGGATTTACCCAGTTTCAGTACCGGCAGGTCCTTGCCTTCAATTTTCAGCAGGGCCACGTCGGAGCGTGGGTCGGTGCCCACCAACTTGGCTTTCAGCTCACTGCGATCGGCCAGGCGTACGAGAATCTCGTCAGCGTCGGCAATCACGTGGTTGTTGGTGAGAATGTAGCCGTCCGGCGAGATGATGAAGCCCGAGCCCAGGGACTGCGCTTCACGCTGGCCACCGCCGCCGCCACGAGGGGCACGCGGTTGCGGCATGCCACGCTCGAAGAACTCACGCAGCATCGGCGGCAGGCCTTCAAGATCGGGCATCTGCTGATTGGAGACTTTGCGATCCGGCAGCTTTTGCGTGGTACTGATGTTCACCACGGCAGGCGAAGCTTGCTCAACCAATTGGGTGAAGTCAGGCAGCTCGGCCGCTTGCGCGGTCACGGCCTGACCCAGCACAAATACTGTGGCAACTATGGATAGGTAAGACTTCAAACGTGGTATCGACATACAGCTCCCGTTACGACGAGCAGGGTTGAGCGACAGGGTTCAAGAAACGCCGAAAGCTGCGACCGACGTTTTTGTTCCGCGAACAAAACAAGGCCAGAGCCGACAAGCCCTGACCTATAAAAAACATGGGGGATTTTTGCAAGTGAAAATACTGATCCAGACATTTCATGCTCTCGGCAGCCAACCTGGCATGAACTTAGATTGAAAGGTCAGGATGAACATAGGATTAACGGTTCACGGCTTGGCGACTGGCTTTTTTTCGCCGCGCACCGACAGCGCGATGCGTTCGGCAGTGCCGATGGGTATTTCGCCGACAACCGTCACCATCATTTCGCCATCCACGGTGTTAAGGCGGCGAGACACGGCAACCGTTGGGCCTAATTGAGTACGCGTTTCCGTCACGCTTGCGTCGCTGATTGGCTCAAGAAACACCGAAAAACGTGCCAGCCCATCCTCATACATCAAGCTGTCGACAGTTGCCTTGGTCTGGGTGTCTTTGCGTGCGCTGCGATTGGTCAGCTGGAAACCGGGCGGCAACCATTCCAGGTGCCAATCCTCGGTAGCCTGCACTTGCGGCGCCTTGACGTTGGCGACCTCGATGGGCGTGCATTCGCTGCTCGGCTGTAAATCGCGATCATCAAGAGCCAGTGAGGTGTTCAATCGCGTGAACTGGAAGCGTTCCAGCAACTGTCCCTGATCGTTAAGTAGCAGGGACTTAAGGGGCAACGCGGTCTCACGGTCCAGGTGCAACTCAAAACCATAGCGGTATTGGTCACGCGGCGTAATCGACACAATGACCGCATTACGACCGGCCACGCGAGATTTGCCGATGAGGGCGAGTTCGTAGAATTGAGTGAGTTTTTGCGGATCAAGCGCACGTGACGGTGCATCACGCGAATTACCCAGGCCGGCGACTAGATTGCCGCTGACGCATTGAGTACGACCATCTACGCGCACGACTTCCTGGGCAGAGCCATCGAGCTGTAAAAGCCGCTCACGGACCTGACCATGCTGGACACGGTGCCAGATATCATGGGTAGAAAAACTGCCATTACGCTCGTAGACGAACGTACCTTGAAAGCTTTGCTGCTGCTCTGCACGCCCAAGTCGGGTCAGCCAGTCTTGGGCTTCATCGGCATGGGCGGGTAGTGCAAACCAACCACTGAGCAAAAGCGTAAGGAGCGGTATGGCGCGCATAGGGCCCCTTAGCGGTTTAGCGGTTTTCCAGGCTTGCAGCGCGAGCGTATGGCAGAGCGCTTTCAGTGCCTTTCAAGGCCGATTCCTGTGCGTGTTGGCGCAGGTAGCCTGGAAGACGCTGATCTTGCCAGCCGGATTGCCCTTGAAGCACGCCGTTGGCCATCGGGCCGGTGCTGTCGGAGCTTTCCTTGTAGCCGGCCAGTACGGCTGGGCCTTTGACTTGCGGACCAGCCATGACCGGTTGCTGAGTCTGCTGGGCCAGTTCGGCACCAGCGATTTCGTCCTGGTTATACAGACGAACACCCGCCAACACTGCAACGGTCACCGAAGCAGCCACTGCCAGACGACCCAGGCTACGCCATGGACCACGAGCAGCTTTTGTCGGAACGGCTTCATCAGCCAGTGCAGCAGAAACGGCCGCAGCAATATCCAGACGAGGGATTAGAAGATCCTTGTGCATCACCGCCCGAGCGACTTGGTAACGAGACCAGGTATCACGGGTTTCGGCATCATCAAATGCATTAAGCACTCGACGAAGTTCCAGTTCATCCGCTTCGTTATCCATCACTGCGGACAGCGATTCCTGCAGGGCATCACGACTCATGGCGGTTCCTCTCTTGGCTGTCGCCGCTGTCTTTAGTTTTCCTGCAACAACGGTTGCAAGGCTTTATCGATGGCTTCCCGGGCCCGGAAAATCCGTGACCTTACAGTCCCCACCGGACACTGCATGACGCTCGCAATGTCTTCATAACTCAGACCATCGAATTCACGTAAAGTTAACGCCGTACGCAAATCTTCTGGCAGTTGCTGAATTGTGCGATGAACGGTTCCTTCGATCTCGTCGCGCAGCAATGCACGCTCCGGCGACTCGAGATCTTTGAGGCCGTGATCACCATCATAAAATTCTGCATCTTCTGAACTTACATCACTATCCGGTGGGCGGCGTCCGCGAGACACCAGATAGTTCTTCGCCGTGTTGATGGCGATTCGGTATAGCCACGTGTAAAACGCACTATCACCGCGAAAGTTACCAAGCGCACGGTATGCCTTTATAAAGGCTTCCTGTGCAACGTCCTGCGCTTCATGGGTGTCGTGCACAAACCGCACGATCAACCCGAGAATTTTGTGCTGGTATTTCAGCACTAGCAGATCAAAAGCTCGCTTGTCGCCGCGTTGTACGCGCTCGACCAGCTGCTGATCCTCTTCCTGGGTTAGCATGAACACTCCTCGTTGTACTTGAAGGAGGCTTGCATAACTAAACGATCAGGCTTGCAAACATAGACTCGGACTTTTCGCAAAAGTTCTCCCCCTCCAAGCAAGTTTCCGGCATGCACTGATTTGGCACACACGAAAAACGCAGCACGGGCAATGCCGGCTGCGCGAATAATCTTGTCGCCGGTTTTCTGACGCGTCCAATGCTCCCGACGGGCCAATAAACTCAACGTTTTCCCAGCTTTCGGGCAACCTGCTATTGAGTGGACGCTTATGCAAAAAGTTCCCGCATCAATAACCAGCCGATTTTACCCCAGCCGTGCACCGTAATCTCACATTGCCACGAATGCCCGGCTATTGTGCCGGTCCCCCCCTCTATATACTAGTGGCCCGTGTGACCCTTTGATTCGCCGATCCAGGCGTCCTGTTCGCGCCACTCCGTGGATCGCTTTTTGCGGAATCCTTCCAATGAGCCAACAGTTTCAACACGATGTCCTGGTGATCGGTAGCGGCGCGGCCGGCTTGAGCCTTGCACTGACCCTCCCCGGCCACCTGCGCATTGCGGTACTGAGCAAGGGCGACCTGGCCAATGGCTCGACATTTTGGGCCCAAGGCGGCGTAGCCGCCGTGCTGGACGACACCGACACGGTGCAATCCCATGTCGAAGACACCCTCAACGCCGGCGGCGGTCTGTGCAACGAAGACGCTGTACGTTTCACCGTCGAGCACAGTCGCGAGGCCATCCAGTGGCTGATCGATCAGGGCGTGCCTTTCACCCGCGACGAACACGCGGGCAGCGATGACGGCGGATTCGAGTTCCACCTGACCCGCGAAGGCGGCCACAGCCACCGTCGTATCATCCATGCCGCCGACGCCACCGGTGCCGCGATCTTCAAGACCCTGCTCGAACAGGCACGCCAACGCCCCAACATCGAATTGCTGGAGCAACGGGTTGCCGTCGACCTGATCACCGAAAAACGCTTGGGCCTGCCCGGCGAACGCTGCCTCGGCGCCTACGTGCTCAACCGCAGCAGCGGCGAAGTCGACACCTACGGCGCGCGCTTTACGATTCTCGCCTCAGGCGGCGCGGCCAAGGTCTACCTCTATACCAGCAACCCCGACGGCGCCTGCGGCGATGGCATCGCCATGGCCTGGCGCTCCGGCTGCCGGGTGGCCAACCTGGAATTCAACCAGTTCCACCCCACCTGCCTGTATCACCCGCAGGCCAAGAGTTTCCTGATCACCGAAGCGCTGCGCGGTGAAGGCGCCCACCTGAAACTACCAAACGGCGAGCGCTTCATGCAGCGCTTCGACCCGCGCGCCGAACTGGCCCCGCGCGATATCGTCGCCCGGGCCATCGACCATGAAATGAAGCGCCTGGGCATCGATTGCGTCTACCTGGACATCAGCCACAAGCCCGAAGCCTTCATCAAGACCCACTTCCCCACGGTCTACGAGCGCTGCCTGGCGTTCAACATCGACATCACCAAAGGCCCGATCCCAGTGGTGCCGGCCGCGCACTACACCTGTGGCGGCGTGATGGTCGACCAGCACGGCCGCACCGACGTGCCCGGCCTGTATGCGATCGGCGAAACCAGCTTCACCGGCCTGCACGGCGCCAACCGCATGGCCAGCAACTCGCTGCTTGAATGCTTCGTCTACGCCCGTTCGGCGGCCGCGGACATCCTCGAACAACTGCCGCGCATCCCCGTACCCGCCGCCCTGCCCCGCTGGGACGCGAGCCAGGTCACCGATTCGGACGAAGACGTGATCATCGCCCACAACTGGGACGAGCTGCGGCGCTTCATGTGGGACTACGTGGGGATTGTGCGCACCAACAAACGCCTGCAACGCGCTCAACACCGGGTGCGGCTGCTGCTGGACGAAATTGACGAGTTCTACAGCAACTATAAAGTCAGCCGTGACCTGATCGAACTGCGCAACCTGGCCCAGGTGGCGGAACTAATGATCCGCTCAGCCATGGAGCGCAAGGAAAGCCGAGGTCTGCATTACACCCTCGACTACCCGCAGATGCTGCCCGAGGCCCGCGACACTATTCTGGTGCCAACCACCTACGGCGGCTGAACTTAAGGCGAACCCGCAGGCGCCGGTGCACATCGGCGGCCTGCGAATCCTTGGGCACACAGATCGAACGAACGAGAGCATCACCTGGCAAGCGATAGCGCAGCACCACGATCAACGGCAGCGCAAGGCTGTCCGGACGCAGCTGCACGCTGTGCCAGCCCCGCGCGGCGCTGAACAATTGCCAGCCGTCTTCATCGCGGCGCAGGCCACGAATAGACGAACGGTGAGTCAGCAAGATATGGCGCGGCAACACCCAGGCAGCGTGCGCCAGGCACACCACCGACCCGAGGAAAGCAAAAGGAAGCTCGAGCACCAACAGGGCACCCAGCGCGAACAGCTGGGCAAGCAGATACGCCGCCAGCAACAGCCGTGAGGCCTGCCAGCGGCATTGGAAGGTATTACTTGGGCTGGACACGATCCAGAATCATCCGAACCATGCGCTGCAGCTCCGGGTCTTCCGATTCGGCGCGTTCCATGAACCAGCCGAACATGTCCTGGTCTTCGCACTCCAGCAGGCGGACGTAAACGTCGCGATCTACCTTATTGAGGGTTGAATAAACCTCTTTGACGAATGGCACCAGCAACACATCCAGCTCAAGCATGCCGCGGCGGCTGTGCCAATAGAGGCGATTGAGTTCTACATCTTCGACCATGGAGCGCTCCTCAAATAGAGCGCAAGTATACAGGCCCGACGGCACCGGAACAGTCGGCTTTGGTCGCCCCATACGGAAACTATCCATTTGGCGGGCGCCCCTCTATGATGCACCCATGACTTTTTGACCTGCGATGACCCATGGCTGACTCTGCTTTCTTCTGCTCCCTGTCCCACGAAGGCGTTCTCGCCGTCCGCGGCTCCGACGCTGCCAAATTCCTGCAGGGCCAGCTCACCTGCAACCTCAATTACCTGAGCGACACCCAGGCCAGCCTCGGCGCGCGCTGCACGCAAAAAGGGCGCATGCAGTCGAGCTTCCGCATCCTGTTGCAGGGCGATGGTGTGCTCCTGGCCATGGCCTCCGAGCTGTTGGAACCGCAGCTGGCGGACCTGAAAAAGTACGCGGTGTTCTCCAAATCCAAACTCACCGACGAAAGCGCTGCCTGGGTGCGTTTCGGCCTGGCGCATGCAGACCCGACCCTGCTCAGTCTCGGCCTTGAGCTGCCGGCCGAGACCGACAGCGTCGCGCGTGCGGATAATGTAATCGCGATTCGCGTTTCCCCCGGCCGTGCCGAGCTCTGGGTGCCTGCCGAACACGCCGACGCCGTGCGCAGCCAATTGGCCGCGCACCTTCAAGAAACACCGCTGAATGATTGGCTGCTGGGCCAGATCCGCGCCGGTATCGGCCAGGTCATGCCACAGACCCGCGAACTGTTCATCCCACAGATGCTCAACCTGCAGGCCGTGGGCGGCGTCAGCTTCAAGAAAGGCTGCTACACCGGCCAGGAAATCGTCGCGCGCATGCAGTACCTGGGCAAACTCAAGCGCCGCCTGTACCGCCTGAGCCTCACTGCGGCTGAATTGCCCGAGCCAGGCACCCCGCTGTTTTCCCCCAGCCACAACAGCGCAATCGGCGAAGTGGTGCTGGCGGCAAAAGCTGACCAAGTGATTGAACTTCTGGCAGTACTACAAGCCGAAGCTGCCGAGAGTGGCGATGTGCACGTAGGCACACTGGAAGGCCCCGGTTTGCAACTGCTTGACCTGCCCTACCAGCTCGACCGTGATCGAGAGATCCAGCGCTGATCGCCGTACCTTTTTGCAACACCCTAGAGAGCATGAATGAACAAGCTGGCGGAGAAAGTCCAACAGGCTTTAGTGACGGCCATCGATAACGATGACCTGGTTCTGCCGACATTACCGGAAGTGGCCCTGAAAATTCGTCAGGCCGCCGAGGACCCGGAAATCAGCATCAGCCACTTGAGCAAAGTGATCGGTCGCGACACCGCCCTCTCCGCTCGCCTGATAAAAGTGGTCAACAGCCCACTGTTGCGCGCGACCCAGGAAGTGACCGACCTGCACACTGCTATTACCCGACTGGGCACCAACTACAGCAGCAATCTGGCTATCGGCCTGGTGATGGAACAGATCTTCCACGCCCGCTCCGATGTGGTTGACCAGAAAATGCGTGACGTGTGGCGCCGCAGCCTGGAAGTGGCTGGCGTGAGTTATGTGCTGTGCCGCAATCACAGCCAGCTCAAGCCGGACCAGGCCGCACTGGGTGGCCTGGTACACCAGATCGGCGTGCTGCCGATCCTGACCTACGCCGAAGACCATTACGAACTGCTCTCGGACCCGGTCAGCCTGAACCACGTGATCGACAGCATCCACCCGTTGTTGGGGGACAAGCTACTGGGCGGCTGGGACTTCCCGGAAATGCTGGCGAAACTGCCCGGCCAATACCTCGACCTGGAGCGCGACTCGGCCAGCCTCGATTACATCGACATCGTCCAGGTAGCAGTGCTGTATTGCCATCGCGGCACCGATCACCCCCTCGCAGACGTACCTGCCTCCACCTTGCCGGCAATCAAAAAACTGCGGGTTGACCCCTACAGCGAGAGCCTTCGCGCAGAGCTGGATGAAGCACGGTCGATGTTCTACTGATCAACCGGCGATAAAACTCACCCGCACCTTCAACCCCGCCAGTTCACCATCATGCAGACTGATCTGCGCCAAATGTGCGCGACAGATTTCGCCGACAATCGCCAGGCCCAAGCCTGACCCCATGCCTTGCTGGCTGCGTCGGTAGAAGCGCTCGAACACCCGGTCCCGCTCATCCAGCGGAATACCCGGCCCGTCATCTTCCACCTCCAATACCGCCGGTGCCGTCACCCGCAAGATCACATTGCCACCGGGCGGCGTATGAGCGAGGGCGTTGTCCACCAAATTGCTCAGCAGCTCATTGAGCAGCGTCGGTTCGCCGCGCAACCACACCGGTTCATCCGCCTCCAGGGCCAGCGCGACGCCGCGCGCATGCGCCAACGGCGCCATGGCCATACCCAGTTCGCGGGCCAACTGGCTGAGGTCCAGCAACTGCGCGCCACCTTCGGCAATGGCGCGGGCGCCATTTTCGATGCGCGCCAGGGAGAGCAATTGATTGGCCAGGTGAGTCAGGCGGTCGGTGCCTTGGGCGGCGCTTTCCAGAGTGCTGCGCCAGGTGGCCGGGGCGTCGCTGCGCAGGCCCAGTTCCAGACGCGCCTTCAGCGCTGCAAGCGGGGTGCGCAGTTCGTGGGCCGCGTCGGCAATGAATTGCGCCTGGCGCTCGAACTGGCCGCGAAGCCTTTCAGTGAAGTGGTTGAGGGAGCGTACCAGCGGGCCGAATTCATGCTGCACTTCCACCAGTGGCAACGGGCGCAAATCGTCGGGCTGGCGCTCTTCCACCGCCGTACGCAGGCGCTCCAGCGGGCGTAGCGCCGCACTCACGGCAAACCACACCAGCAACAATGCGCCGATGGCGAGCATGCCCAGGCGCAGCAGGGTATCGGCCATCAGGCTGCGGGCCATACTGACCCGTGCTTCATCGGTTTCGGCCACGCGAATTTCCGCCATGCCGTTCATGTTCGGCTCGGAGACCGCCTTGAGCAGGCTCACCACCCTCACCTCCTGCCCCTGATACTTGGCGTTATAGAAGCGCGCCAGGGCCGGATAGTCATCGGTACGCGGCGTGCCGGGCGGTGGGCCGGGAAGGTTTTCGTAACCGGAAATCAGCTTTTTATCGATGTCGTTGACCTGGTAATAAATGCGCCCCGCGCTGTCGTAGGCAAAGGTGTCCAGGGCCACGTACGGCACGTTGGCACTGAGCGTGCCGTCCACCTGGGTCAGGCCGGCGGCGATGGTCCGCGCCGAGGCCAGCAAAGTGCGGTCGTAGGCGGTGTCGGCGGCTTCGCGACCATTCCAGTAGGCGCTCATACCGCTGGCGAGCATCAACAGCACCAGCAACAGCGCCAGGTTCCACAGCAGGCGCCAGCGCAGGCTGCTGGGCTTATGCATCGCGGGCTTCCAGCAGGTAGCCAAGGCCACGGAAAGTCACGATGGCGATGGGTTGGCCGTCGAGTTTCTTACGCAGGCGGTGCACGTAGATTTCGATGGCATCCGGGCTGGCTTCTTCATCCAGGCCGAACACCTGGGAGGCCAGTTGCTCCTTGCTCATCACCCGGCCAGGACGCGCGATCAGGGCTTCAAGCACCGCTTGCTCGCGGGAGGTGAGGGTCATCAACTCGCCACCTACCGTGAAGCGGCGAGTGTCGAGGTCATAGACCAGCACGCCGCAGGTCTGCTGGCGCTCGCCACCCAACACGCTGCGGCGCAACAGCGCCTTGACCCGCGCCTCCAGCTCCGTCAGTTCAAAGGGCTTGGCGAGATAGTCATCCGCGCCGAGGTTCAGGCCATGCACGCGGTCTTTCACATCACTGCGCGCCGTCAGCATCAGCACCGGCAGATTTTTCCCACGCGCCCGCAAGCGCGCCAGCACCTCAAAACCATCCATGCGCGGCAGCCCCACGTCGAGGATCACCGCCGCGTATTCCTCACTGCTCAAGGCCAGGTCCGCGGCCACGCCATCGTGCAGCACGTCGACGGTCAAACCCGTGCTCTTGAGCGCTTGGGCGACACTTTCGGCGAGTTGCAAATGGTCTTCAACCAGGAGGACACGCATGTATTTCTACCTCATGAGGGGTGGTCGGCGCGGCTTTTTATTGACCCGCTGGCCGGCGAGTTTACAGGCGCCGCCTGCGCTGTGAAGCCCGAAAACATTGAAAGGCCACTGAAAGGTTAGTGAAAGCTTCGCCCTTTAGCATCCAGCCACGGTGGGTCATGCCCGCCGAGCTACCTGATACGTAGCACCCGAAAAACGCCTCGAAGCGTTTTCGCCAAAATAAGAACAATAACGGAGTGCACCACGATGCTGTCGACACAGCCCCAGGCTTGCCCGCCTGTTCGCTTTTCCCGCCTGACCCAGACCGCCCTTGCCAGTGCCGCTGCCCTTGCCGGCTTTTCGCCGCTTATTAGCCAGGCTGCCTTCTTCGAAGACAGTAGCGCGACCCTGGAAACCCGCAACATGTACTTCAACCGCGACTTCCGCGACGGCACCCGCTTGCAGCAATCCAAGCGCGACGAATGGGCCCAGGGCTTCATGCTCAACCTGCAATCAGGCTACACCGACGGCACGGTCGGTTTTGGCGTGGATGCGCTGGGCATGCTCGGGGTCAAGCTCGACTCAAGTCCCGACCGTACCGGCACCGGCCTTTTGCCCACCCATGACGACGGCCGCGCCGCCAACGAGTATTCCAAGCTGGGCCTGACCGGCAAAGTGAAGGTCTCCGCCACCGAGTTGAAGATCGGTGCGCTGATCCCCGAACTGCCGATCCTCAAGCCCAACGACGGTCGCATCCTGCCGCAAACCTTCAACGGCGGCCTGCTGACCTCCAAGGAATTCAAGAACCTGGTATTCACCGGTGGCCGTCTCGACAAGGCCAAGGACCGCGATGACACCCACTACGAAGACATCGCCCTCAACAACAAGAACAGCCGCTTCCTCAGTGGCGCCACCGGCAAGCATTTCAACTTTGGCGGTGTCGACTACAAGTTTGCCGACAAGATCACCGGCAGCTACCACTTCGCCCAACTCGATGACGTCTACCGCCAGCACTTCCTCGGCCTGGTCGCCGCGCGCCCGATGGGCCCCGGCACCTTCGGCACCGACCTGCGCCTGGCCATCAGTGATGACACCGGCGCAGCCCGTGGCGGCAAGATCGACAACACCTCCCTCAACGGCCTGTTCAGTTATGCCCTCAATGGCCATAAGCTCAGCGCCGGCTACCAGCACATGTCTGGCGACAGCGCTTTCCCGTACGTGGATGGCAGCGACCCGTACCTGGTTAACTTCGTGCAGATCAACGACTTTGCCGGCGCGCAAGAGCGCTCCTGGCAGGCGCGCTACGACTTCGACTTCGCCAAGCTTGGGATTCCTGGCCTGAGTTTCATGAGCCGTTACCTGTCAGGTGACAATATCAAGCTCAAGAACGGCGACACCGGCAAGGAGTGGGAACGCAACAGCGAGATCAAGTACGTGGTGCAAACCGGCACGTTCAAGGACGTGGCCGTGCGCCTGCGCAACGCCACCTACCGCTCCAACTATTCAGCCCGTGATGCGGATGAAATGCGCTTGCTGGTCAGTTACAGCGTTGCACTCTGGTAGTAGCCCCTCATAACAAAAAAGACGGAGATCACCATGACCCTTTCACTGCGTAAATTTGCCCTCGCCGCCGGCTGCATGCTGTTCGCCGGCCAGTTGCTGGCCGCCGACGAACCCAAGCGGCCGGAATGCATTGCCCCGGCCTCCCCCGGCGGTGGTTTTGACCTGACCTGCAAACTGGTGCAAAGCGCGCTGGTCAACGAGAAGCTGCTGAGCAAGCCAATGCGTGTGACCTACATGCCCGGCGGCGTGGGCGCGGTGGCCTACAACGCCGTGGTCGCCCAGCGCCCGGCAGACGCCGGCACCCTGGTGGCCTGGTCCAGCGGTTCGCTGTTGAACCTGGCCCAGGGCAAGTTCGGACGCTTCGATGAGAGCGCCGTGCGTTGGTTGGCGGCGGTTGGCACCAGCTACGGGGCTATCGCGGTGAAAGCCGACTCACCCTACAAGACCCTCGACGATCTGGTCCAGGCATTGAAGAAAGATCCGAGCAAAGTGGTGATCGGTTCCGGCGGCACCGTCGGTAGCCAGGACTGGATGCAAACCGCACTGATCGCCAAGGCCGCCGGGATCAACCCGCGCGACCTGCGTTACGTAGCCCTCGAAGGCGGCGGGGAAATCGCCACCGCTCTGCTCGGCGGCCACATCCAGGTGGGCAGTACCGACATCTCCGACTCCATGCCGCACATTCTGAGCGGTGACATGCGCCTGCTGGCGGTGTTCTCCGAAGAGCGCCTGGACGAGCCGGAAATGAAGAATATTCCGACCGCCAAAGAGCAAGGCTACGACATCGTCTGGCCGGTGGTACGCGGTTTCTACCTCGGGCCAAAAGTCAGCGACGAAGACTACGCCTGGTGGAAAGCTGCGTTCGACAAACTGCTGGCCTCCGAGGAGTTCGCCAAGCTGCGTGACCAGCGCGAGCTGTTCCCGTTCGCCATGACCGGCCCGGAGCTGGACACCTACGTGAAGAAACAGGTGGCTGACTACAAAGTGCTGGCCAAAGAGTTCGGCCTGATCCAGTAATCGCCTCTCTGTCGCGCGGCCACGCCCTTTGAACAAGGGGCGTGGCCCAGGAGTTCTACATGCTCTTACAACGCATTTTCGCCGGCATTCTGCTACTGGCCTGCGCCGGCCTGGCACTGATGGCCTGGCCGTACCAGGCGTCGTTTTCCTACGAACCAGTGGGTCCTCGGGCCTTCCCGCTGCTGATGCTCGGGCTGATGAGCCTGGCGCTGATCTACATGCTGTTTCGTCCGCAGCCGACCAAACACACCGAAGAAGAACCTGCGCTCGACCGCGACACCCTGATCAAGATCGGCGTGTGCGTGGTGCTGTTGCTGGTGTTCGCCGGCACTTTCGAACCGCTGGGCTTCATCCTCAGCAGCATGCTGATCGGCATCCCCATGGCGCGCCTGTATGGCGGCCGCTGGTTACCCAGCGTGGTGATCGTCAGCCTGATGGCCATCGGTCTTTATCTGCTGTTCGATAAAGTCATGGATGTGCCGCTGCCCCTCGGACTGCTCGACGTTCTGGAGAACTGATATGGATACTTTTGGCTATTTGGGCCAGGGCTTCGGCGTTGCGCTGTCCCCCTACAACCTGGTGACCGCCCTGTGCGGCACCTTGATCGGCACCGTGGTCGGCCTGTTGCCGGGCCTGGGCCCGATCAACGGCGTGGCGTTGTTGATCCCTATCGCGTTCGCCCTGGGCCTGCCGCCTGAATCGGCGCTGATCCTGCTGGCGGCCGTGTACCTGGGCTGCGAATACGGCGGCCGTATCAGCTCGATCCTGCTGAACATCCCGGGCGAAGCTTCCACTGTAATGACCACCCTCGACGGTTACCCGATGGCCCGCAAAGGCCTGGCCGGTGTGGCGCTGTCACTGTCGGCATGGAGTTCGTTCATCGGCGCGTTTATCGCTACCTGCGGCATGGTGCTGTTTGCGCCGCTGCTGGCAAAATGGGCGATTGCCTTCGGCCCGGCGGAATATTTCGTGCTGATGGTGTTCGCCATTGTCTGTCTCGGCGGCATGGCCGGTGACAAACCGCTGAAGACGTTTGTGGCGGCGCTGATCGGCCTGTTCCTCTCCGCCGTTGGCATCGACGCCAACAGCGGCGTGTACCGCTTTACCGGCGATAACATCCACCTGACCGACGGCATCCAGTTTGTGGTGTTGGTACTCGGTTTGTTCTCCATCAGCGAGATTCTGTTGCTGCTGGAAAAAACCCACCGTGGCCAGGAAGCGGTAAAAGCCACCGGGCGCATGATGTTCAACTTCAAGGAAGCCTCGTCGGTGTTCGTGGTGAACATCCGTTGCGGCCTGCTCGGTTTCATCATGGGTGTACTGCCAGGTGCCGGTGCGACCTTGGCGTCAGCCGTTGCCTACATGACCGAGAAACGTATCGCAGGTGCCAGCGGCAAATTCGGACAAGGCGACATGCGCGGTCTCGCCGCCCCGGAAACCGCGATCGGTGCTTCCGCCTGCGGCGCACTGGTGCCGATGCTGACCCTCGGCGTACCCGGTTCGGGCACCACTGCAGTGATGATCGGCGCCCTGTCGCTGTACAACATCACGCCGGGCCCGCTGCTGTTCCAACAGCAACCGGACATCGTCTGGGGCCTGATCGCGTCGTTGTTTATCGCCAACACCATGCTGGTGATCCTCAACATTCCGATGATCCGCATCTTCACCCGTATCCTCGCCGTGCCGAACTGGGCGCTGGTGCCGGTGATCGCGATCATCACTGCGATCGGTGTGTATGCCGTTCACGCCACCACCTTCGACCTGTTCCTGATGGTGGGTATCGGCATCTTCGGCTACATCCTGCGCAAGCTCGACTTCCCGCTGTCGCCGGTGTT
The DNA here is from genome assembly GCF_001050345.1 of Pseudomonas fildesensis. Taxonomy (GTDB): domain Bacteria; phylum Pseudomonadota; class Gammaproteobacteria; order Pseudomonadales; family Pseudomonadaceae; genus Aquipseudomonas; species Aquipseudomonas fildesensis. Next base: position 241,810 of record NZ_LFMW01000001.1, read on the forward strand.
GCTGGGTTTTATCCTCGGTGGCTTGATGGAGCAGAACCTGCGCCGCGCGCTGTCGATTTCCAACGGTGAATTGCAAATCCTCTGGTCCAGCCCGATCACCTTCGGTGTATGGGTACTGACCGCGTTGATGCTGCTGTTCCCGCTGGTGCGCATCTACCGCAAGCGTGCCCTGCAGCGTCGTGCCGTGGCCGATGTCTGAGGTCACCTTTAAACATTGGTGGGGAACACCGCTGGTCGGCCTGGCCGGCGGTTACCTGGCCAGCCTCGTCGGCTGGCCTTTGCCGTACATGGTCGGCTCGTTGCTGGCGATCATTCTGGTGCGTTGCCTCACGCCGTGGCAGTTGGCGGAGATACCCGGCGGTCGCAAATGCGGCCAATGGGTGGTGGGTATCGGCATCGGCCTGCACTTCACCCCAGTGGTGATCGAGCAGGTGATGAGCCACTTCGGGCTGATCTTCTTCGGCGCGCTGGTCACCAGCCTGTCGAGCGTGGTTGGCGTGTGGTTGATGCGCCGCAGCGGTGAGGACCGCGCCACCGCATTTTTCTCCAGCATGCCAGGCGGTTCCGGAGAGATGGTCAACCTCGGCGCACGCAATGGCGCGGTGCTCAGCCGTGTCGCGGCGGGGCAGAGTTTGCGGGTGCTTGTGGTGGTGCTGTGTGTGCCGGCAATTTTCAAATACTTGCTGGACGCCGGCGCGCCGCAGTTTCATCCGGCGCCCGTGAACTGGACTTGGCTGGCGCTGCTGTTTCCAATTGGCGCGCTGGTTGTCTGGGGATGGCAGCGCTTGCGTCAGCCAAACCCGTGGCTGTTCGGGCCTTTGCTGGTGAGCGCGACAGCCAGCGTGGTGTGGGACCTGCACATCGGCCTGCCTGACGGCGGCAGCCAGATCGGCCAGTGGCTGATCGGCAGCGGCTTGGGGTGCCACTTCAACCGTCAGTTCTTTCGGCGTGCGCCGTCGTTCATGGCGCGCACGTTGGTCGGTACGGCGTTGACCATGGCACTCGCAACATTAGCGGCAGTGGGACTGAGTGCGTTGACTCATCTGGATCTACGCTCGCTGACCTTGGGCATGATGCCCGGTGGCATTGCCGAGATGAGCCTCACGGCAGAGACGCTGCAACTGTCGGTGCCGTTGGTGACGGCAATGCAGGTGATGCGCTTGTTGTTTGTGCTGTTCCTGGCGGAGCCGTTGTTCCGGCACTGGAACCGTCAACCGGACAAACCGTTGTAGGAGCCAGGCTTGCCGGCTCCTACACTAATCAGGGTCAGAGTGGCGGCAACCGCCACTCAATCGGCGTTTCACCATTCTGCTCAAGAAATTTATTGGTCCGGCTGAAATGCCCGCAGCCCAAAAACCCGCGATACGCCGACAACGGCGACGGGTGCACCGACGTCAGCACCAGGTGCTTGGTCGCGTCGATCAGCTTCTGCTTGCCCTGCGCATGGGCGCCCCACAGCAGGAACACCAAATGCGGCTGATGCTCGCTGACCACCTCGATAATCCGATCGGTAAAAAACTGCCAGCCCTTGCCGGCATGAGCGTTGGCGTTGGCGCGCTCCACGGTCATGGTGGTGTTGAGCATCAGCACGCCCTGGTCGGCCCAGCTTTGCAGGTAGCCGTGGCTGGGAATGTCGATGTTCAGGTCGCGCTTGAGCTCTTTATAGATGTTGACCAGGGACGGCGGCGCCGGCACGCCTGGTTGCACCGAGAAACACAGCCCGTGGGCCTGGCCAGGGCCGTGGTAAGGGTCCTGGCCGAGGATCACTACCTTGACCTTGTCCAGCGGCGTGGAGTTGAGGGCGTTGAAAATCAGCGGGCCGGGCGGATAGATTTCCTTGCCAGCCGCGTGTTCCTGGCGCAGGAATTCGCGCAGCTGAGCCATGTACGGCAGCTCGAACTGATCCTGCAGGGCGTGTTTCCAGCTGGGTTCGAGTTTGATACGGTCGCCTTCGGTCATGGTCGGATCATCGTGTAAAAAAAGAATGCGCGAACCCTAGGAAAGCCGACCCCGCTTGTCAATTGATCTGACACACAACCGGCACTTTCCCTGGAAGCGATCATACTCAACCTTCACTTTCTCGATTGAGGTTACGATGAACCTGCACTTCGAAGAGCTGACCGGCAGCGACGGTGCCCGCATCGGCATCGCCAGCCTGGACGCTGAAAAGTCCCTCAACGCCCTCTCCCTGCCGATGATCCTGGCCTTGGGCGAACGCCTGGATGCCTGGGCCAAAGACCCGAACATCGTCTGCGTGCTGCTGCGCGGCAATGGCCCCAAAGCGTTTTGCGCTGGTGGCGAAGTGCGCAGCCTGGCCCAGGCCTGCCGGGAACATCCGGGCGAAGTGCCGGCCGTGGCTGCGCAGTTTTTTGCCGCGGAATACCGCCTCGATTACCGGCTGCACACTTACCCCAAACCGCTAATCTGCTGGGGCCACGGCTATGTGCTGGGCGGTGGCATGGGCCTGCTGCAAAGCGCGTCCGTGCGCATCGTCACCCCGAGCAGCCGCCTGGCCATGCCGGAGATCAGCATCGGCCTGTACCCGGACGTCGGGGCCAGTTGGTTTCTGTCGCGACTGCCGGGCAAGCTCGGATTATTCCTTGGCCTCACCGGTGCACACATCAACGGCCGTGATGCCCTCGAGTTGGGCCTGGCTGACCGCTTCCTGCGCGATGACCAGCAAGACGAACTGCTCGAAGGCCTGCTGCAACTGAACTGGCAGGAACAGAGCGCCATGCAGCTCAACAGCCTGCTCAAGGCCCTGGCCCAGGAAGCCGTCGACCAGCAACCCGAAGCGCAATGGCTGCCGCGCCGCGCACAGATCGACGAATGGCTGGATGTGAGTGATGTGCGGTGCGCCTGGCGCGCCTTGAGCCTGTTGCGTGACCACGCCGACCCGCTGTTCAGCCGCGCCGGCAAGACCCTCAGCGAGGGCTGCCCGCTGACGGCGCACCTGGTATGGGAACAGATCCAGCGCGCCCGCCATCTGTCCCTCGCCGAGGTATTCCAGATGGAATACACCTTGAGCCTGAACTGCTGCCGGCATCCGGAATTCAGCGAAGGGGTCCGTGCGCGGTTGATCGACAAGGACCAGAAGCCCCACTGGCATTGGCCGGACATCAATACGATCCCGGAGGCAGTGGTGCAGGCGCACTTCAACAAAGCGTGGGAAGGTCGGCATCCGCTAGCGGACTTTTCCTACTTTTGACAGGTTACCGCTTCGGTATTTTGACGGTGAATTTGCAGTTATCGGGCTGACTGTCCTGGCAGATATATACCGGTAGGCCGAGGGGGTCGGTGGCGAGTTGCCAGTGCAGAGTGCTTGTCAGCGACATCGTTTCTGCCTCCCCCGGCTTGCCATACCGCAAGTCCACGCGCCGGCCGTTATTGGTCAGGTAGCTGCACTTGTCGACATAGCCTTTTTCCCGCTCGTTCGTATTGCCCGGGGTAAAAATGGCGCCAATAAACTGGTCGATAAAATCCTGTTGACCGATCTTCTGGCTTTGCCAGCGTACTGGTCGAGTCGTCGTCTGAAAGTAGCCGTCAACGTATTTGATCATTGACGTATAGGGGCAGCCTTGCTCCGCTTTCACATTTGAAATACCGGCCACCATCAGAAACACACACACCATTAGCTTGATCATCAGGAAGTTCCATTAGCTCAATGGGAACACAAAAGGCGCAACGGCCTCTTCCAAGTGAAGTACATCTGAGACCCATAAGATAGCTGTTAAATCTGACAGTCCTGATAAACCGCGCCCACAAAAAAGCGGCGCTTCCTGCGCCGCTTGTTTTCAAGACCTGTCAACGGTGGCCGCCGCGGCCCCCTCCATGATCGCCACCACGCCCATGCCCGCCATTACCCCCGCGGTCGCCCCAGCCCTGGTTCGGATAAGGCCGGTACCCCGCTCTTGGGCCGGCGGGATAGTAGCGCGGCGCCGGCTGGTAATAACGCGGGGCTGAGTAATAACGCGGGGCTGGCGCGTAGTAACGTGGCGAGGGGTAGTAATCACGCCGGTATTGATACGCCGAACCACCGCCGTAGTAATACGCTGGCGCCGGCGAGGTGTAGACCTCGGAACGGTAGTAGCTCTGGCCTCCATCGTAATAGGGCACGCAAGCGGAAAGGGTCAGACCGAGTAAAGCGCTGAGAAGCAGTCGTCGATACATGGCGGCCTCCTGGACCGCGGAAGAGCACCTCCAGCGACGCTGGGGGGCGGCATTCAGCTTTCACTGAATGACGAAATATCTGACATCAAAAAGCGAATCTGGTGCGTTTTTGCAATAGTTTGAAATATATCCCCACGCCCCCCACGCCCCAACGTATCCGGCACACCTGCATAGCTTGCAGCTATCAGAACAACGCGGGAATCAGAACTTTTTTATACCGACTGAAACTTTCAGTTTTCGGGTACTGTCGTTATGACATCGCACAATGCCATGGAGGCTCTGGTTCGAGCCTCCTATCCCTATATACCCGGATTTCTGCTATGAAGATTTCGTCCAAACTGTTGCTCTCATTCGTGTTGTGCGCATTGGTTACTCTGGTCGTGGGTGCATTGGGCATCAAAGGCGTGATCCGGCTGGCGTCTGCGCTGGACTCTGCCTTCTCCAACAACCTGGTATCGGTCAGCAACACCGCCGCCACCCTCAATGGCCTGGTCGCCCACAACCGTGGTTTATACCGCTTGATGGATGCCAGCAAAGGCGACGTACCTCAGCAAGACCGCGACCGTGTGCGCCAGGACATCGCGAACGAACTCAAACGCAGCCAGACGGCGTATGCCACCTACCGCGCCACCCCTAGTGAGGAAGACGAACGCGCTGCCGGGGACACGCTCGACCAGGTCTTGCCTAACTACATCGCCAGCTCCGCGCAGATCATGTCGATGCTCGACGCTGGCCAACTCGAACAAGCCCGTACGCAACTCAACACCGGCAACAACGAACTGTTCCGCCAGGCCCGCGAACTGATCCGCGTAATGATCGAATCCAACAACCGCCAAATCAAAGAGGGTGCTGCCGCTGCCGATGACTTACGCACCAGCGCGATGACGTGGATGATCAGCGGCATTGTGTTGGCCTTCATCATTGCCATCATCATCGGCCTGCTCATCACCCGCCTGATCACCCGCCCTATCGCCCAGGCCGTGGAAAGCGCCCAGCGCATTGCCCAAGGCGATCTGACCCACGCCATCGTCACCGAACGCACCGACGAAACCGGGCAACTGCTCCTGGCGCTGTCCGATATGCAGGGCGGCTTGAAAAGTACCTTGCTGGAAATCGCCAACGCCTCAGACCAACTGGCGTCAGCCGCAGAAGAACTGAGCGCAGTGACCGATGAAAGTACGCGCGGCCTGACTCGTCAGAATGATGAAATTCAGCAAGCCGCCACGGCCGTTAACCAGATGACCGCAGCGGTCGACGAAGTGGCGAGTAACGCCGTGTCGACCTCGGAAGCGTCTCGCCAAGCGACGACTGAAGCCGAAGACGGTCGTCAGCAGGTGGACCAGGCCGTGTCAGGCATGTCCTCGATGGTGTTGGAAATTAACGATTCGACGCAATCGGTTGCAGACCTCGCCAACCAGGTTCGGGAAATCGGCAAGGTGATTGATGTGATCCGTGGCATCGCCGATCAGACCAACCTGCTGGCCCTCAATGCGGCCATCGAAGCCGCGCGGGCGGGTGAGCAAGGCCGGGGCTTTGCGGTGGTGGCCGATGAAGTTCGGGCGCTGGCCCATCGCACCCAATCCTCAACGGTCGACATTGAAAAAATGATCAGCGAAGTCCAGGCCGGGGCGGATGGCGCGGTGGCCGCGATGAGCAAAAGCCTGAGCTGGGCCAACAACACCCAGAGCCTGGCCCAGAACGCTGGCGAAGCGCTGCAGCGGATCACGGCTAGCGTGGCGAAAATCAATGAGCGCAACCTGGTGATCGCCTCCGCTTCGGAGGAGCAGGCCCAGGTTGCCCGCGAAGTCGATCGCAACCTGCTCAACATCCAGGACCTGTCGACCCAGACCGCCGCCGGCGCCCTCCAGACCAGCGCCTCCAGCCAAGAGCTGTCACGCTTGGCCACCTCGTTCAACGTGCTGGTCGGCAAGTTCCGGCTGTAACCGCCTCATTGCAGTGCGTCTGCGCACCAGCGGGACGCACAAACTGCTCGCCTCTGCCCTCCTCTCTCGCTTGCCCGGCTGATACGCCGGGCTTCTGCGCACTTGGCACGACTCTCGCTTTACCTCTACCGTGCAGGATTCATCACAGGTTCGCGGCACCACAATTTGCAATGGCCGACTAGGGTTCCGGCTCGCTAAAAGCGAGTGGCTGGTCCGAGAGTTGGCGACCTCCAGTTGAGGTTACACGGCGGGATAAAAGCCCGGGAGACAAGCCACCGTTCACGGTGCCGCGTTGCTCCTGCTCGCCCTCGATCAACTGGAGAAGCCCCATGCCCTCAATCCGTTTACCCTCCCTGCTCGCCGCCGCTTTCGCCGCCGTGCTGAGCTTCCAGACCCAGGCCGCCGCCAAAAACCACTTCAGCGTGTGCTGGACGATTTACGCCGGCTGGATGCCCTGGGAGTACGCCGGCAGCCAAGGCATCCTCGACAAGTGGGCGAAGAAGTACGGCATCACCATCGACGTGGTGCAGCTCAATGACTACGTCGAATCCATCAACCAGTACACCGCCGGCCAGTTCGACGGTTGCACCATGACCAACATGGACGCCCTGACCATCCCCGCCGCCGGTGGCGTGGACAGCACCGCGCTGGTGGTCAGCGACTTCTCCAACGGCAACGACGGCGTGGTCATCAAAGGTACCGGCAAGACCGTGGCCGACCTCAAGGGCATGAACGTCAACCTGGTGGAGCTCTCGGTCTCCCACTACCTGCTGGCCCGTGCGCTGGAGTCGGCGGACCTGACCGAAAAAGACCTGAAAGTGGTCAACACCTCCGACGCCGACATCGCCGCCGCCTTCAACACCGATCAGGTACAAGCGGTGACCACCTGGAACCCGATGCTCTCCGAGATCAAGGCCAAACCCGGCGTGAGCGAAGTGTTCGACTCCAGCAAAGTGCCCGGCGAAATCATGGACATGATGGTGGTCAACACCCAAACCCTCAAAGACAACCCGGCCCTGGGCAAAGCCCTGACCGGCGCCTGGTTTGAAGTGGTCGCCCTGATGAACGCCAAGGGCCCCGCCAGCACCGAAGCCCTCGAGCATATGGCCAAGGCCTCCGGTACTGACCTCAAGGGCTTCCAGTCGCAACTGGACACCACCAAGCTCTTCGCCACGCCCAAGGAAGCTCTGGCCTTCGCCACCAGCGCGCAATTGCCGGCCACCATGCGCAAGGTCACCGAGTTCTCCTTCCAGCACGGCCTGCTCGGTGAAGGTGCCAAGGACACCAGCGCCGTGGGCATGAGCTTCGCCAATGGCGTGACCAGCGGCGACAAAACCAACCTCAAGCTGCACTTCGACCCCAGCTACGTGCAGATGGCCGCCGACGGCACGCTGTAAGAGGACCTGGCCATGCGCCTGATCAACCGTCACCCGGACCGCTCCAGCCGCCTGTTGTTGGTGCTGCTGCCGTTCGCCCTGCTGCTGTTCGCCTACTTTGTGGGCTCGGCCGAGCGCCTGGCGGAGAACCCCAACGACAAGCTGCTGCCCGGCGCCGGGCAAATGCTTGAAGCGGTCAAGCGCCTGGCCTTCACAGCCGACACTCGCACCGGCGAATACGTGTTGTGGCAAGACAGCGCATCGAGCCTGCGCCGTCTGGCGATCGGCCTCGGCATCAGTGCCCTCGCCGGCCTGTGCCTGGGCATCGCCGCCGGCACGTTGCCGCTGTTTGGCGCGCCGTTATCGCCGTTGCTGACGGTGCTGTCGATGGTGCCGCCGCTGGCGATCCTGCCGATTCTGTTCATCGTGTTTGGCCTGGGGGAATTGTCCAAGGTGATGCTGATCGTGATTGGCGTCACCCCGTGCCTGGCGCGTGATCTGGAACAGCGGGCGCGGGAAATTCCGGTCGAGTTGCTGGTGAAGGCACAGACCCTCGGCGCATCCACCTGGACCCTGATGCTGCGCGTGGTGTTGCCGCAATTGCTGCCGCGCCTGCTGATCTCACTCCGGCTGATGCTGGGCTCGGCGTGGTTGTTCCTGATCGCCGCCGAGGCCATCGCGTCTACCGACGGTTTGGGCTACCGGATCTTCCTGGTGCGCCGCTACTTGGCGATGGACGTGATTTTGCCCTATGTGGTGTGGATCACCCTGCTCGCCTGGCTGATGGACTGGGGCCTCAAGGCCCTGACCCGACGCGCGTTCCCCTGGTACGAAGGAGCGCGGGCATGAGCTTTATCAGCGTCAACAATGTGTGGCAGCGCTACGGCGACCAGGTGGTGCTTGAAGGCCTCAACCTGCACGTGGCTGAGGGCGAGTTTTGCACGCTGGTCGGTACGTCCGGTTGCGGCAAGTCGACGTTTTTACGCCTGCTGCTGGGCCAGGAAACCGCGAGCAAAGGTGAGATTTTGCTCGACGGCCAACCCCTCGCCGCCGAGCCGGATGCCAGCCGTGGCGTGGTGTTCCAGCGTTACTCGGTGTTCCCGCATTTGACCGTGCTCGACAACGTAGCCCTCGGCCTTGAATTGCCGCACTCACGACTGTTGGGACGGCTGTTCGGCAAAGCCAAAAAAGACGCACGGGAACAGGCCTCGGTACTGCTGCAAAAAGTCGGCCTGGGCCACGCCCTCGACAAGTACCCGGCGCAGCTCTCCGGCGGCATGCAACAACGCCTGGCCATCGCCCAGGCCCTGATCATGAAACCCCGCGTATTGCTGCTGGATGAACCCTTCGGTGCCCTCGACCCGGGCATTCGCAAAGACATGCATCAGTTGCTGCTGGCGCTGTGGCGCGAAACCCGGCTGACGGTGTTCATGGTCACACACGACCTGAGCGAAGGCTTCAGCCTCGGCACGCGCCTGCTGGTGTTCGACAAGGTCCGCGTCGATCCCCACGCGCCCGGTGCCTATGGCGCCCGCATCACCTACGACATCCCTTTGAACAGCGAGCGCCGCAAGGCGATCGCCGCCGAACTTGGAGCAACTTCCAAATGACCGACTCCACCCAATTGTTCCCGCCGTTCGCCGAAGAAACGCTGCCCGGCGGCGGCCACCGTTCCTTCGTGCTCAAGCGCGGCCAACTGCTGCGCCTCACCGACATTCGCGGCGGCGCCAACGTCAGCCTGACGCTGCTCAACGCCAACGAAAAAACCGAGCGCCTGAACCTGCCCGACAGCCTCAAATGCCAACACACCGCCAAGCTCACCCGCGGCCATTGCCTGTACTCGGACATGGGCCGCGTACTGGCAGCGATCACCGCCGACACCTGCGGCTGGAGTGACAGCATCGGCGGCGTACTGTGCGCGTCCGAGGTCGCCCGGAAGTACGGCCAGGGACGCTACCAGGAGCTGCGCAACGGCTTCTTCCGCAACGGCACCGACAACCTGCTGGTGGAGCTGGGCAAGTGGGGCCTGGGCCTGTCCGACTTGCTGATGACCCTCAACCTGTTCAGCCGAATCAGCGTGGACGACAACGGGGGTTTGCACTTCGTACCGGACAATTCCAAGGCCGGTGACTACATCGAACTGTACGCACCGATGGACACCCTAGTGGTGCTCACCGCCCTGCAGCACCCGATGGACCCCAACCCCGAGTACGCGCCGCAACCGCTGAAACTGAGCTGGATGAACGCCGACGCCAGCGTCGCCGAACACTGTCGCACCTCGCGCCCGGAAAACGAGCGCGGCTTTATCAACACCGACCGTCTGTTCGCCTGAGGAGCTGCCATGTCTATCGCACTGAAACAACCTGACGCAGCGGTGTACCGCGCGACTATTCCCGCCGGCGAGCCGTGGCTGATGGAGGTCAAGGCCGGGCAGACCTTGCGCATCCTCGACCTTGAGGGCAACCAGGCCGTGGATACGCTGTTCTACAGCCTCAAAAACCCCAAGGAACGCTACGACGTGCAGCGCACCCTGCGCCGACAAAACAGCGTGTACCTGGGCACCGGCAGCGTGCTGTATTCCAACCTCGGCCAGCCGATGCTGACCATTGTCGATGACACCTGCGGGCGCCACGACACCCTCGGCGGCGCCTGCGCGCAAGAGAGCAACACCGTGCGCTACGCCCTGGAAAAACGCTACATGCACAGCTGCCGCGACAACTACCTGCGGGCCTGCGCCCATGACGGTCGACTGGGCAAAAGCGACATCGGGCCGAACATCAATTTCTTTATGAATGTGCCGGTGACGGCCGACGGCGGGCTGACGTTTGAAGACGGTATTTCCGCTCCCGGCAAGTACGTTGAACTGCGCGCGGAAATGGACGTGATCGTGCTGATCTCCAACTGCCCGCAACTGAACAACCCGTGCAACGGCTACAACCCAACCCCTGCGGAGTTATTCGTATGGAATTGAAAATGAAGCGGTTGCGCGCTTGGCTGTTTGCCCTCTGCCAGGCCCGCAGCGGGCAGTGCCTGCGAAACCGCTGAACAATGTGGGAGGGGGCTTGCTCCCGATGGCGCTGAGTCAGCCACACATGCGCTCACTGGCTCACGTCATCGGGAGCAAGCCCCCTCCCACACTCATGACATGCACTGCGGACGACCGTAGTGTTCCCTCACTTTGCGGGACGGCCCGCAGGGTTTTACCATGTTCGAAAAACTCTTGATCGCCAACCGGGGCGCCATCGCCTGCCGCATCCTGCGCACTTTGCGCGAACTCCACGTCAAGGGCATTGCGGTGTACGCCGAAGCCGATGCCGCCAGCCTGCACATCCAACAAGCCGATGAGGCCTACAGCCTCGGTGAAGGCGCGGCGGCGAGCACCTACCTGGCGGTGGAAAAAATCCTCGCCCTGGCGAAGGCTTCGGGTGCCAAGGCGATTCATCCTGGCTATGGTTTTCTTTCAGAGAACGCAGCGTTCGCCGAGGCCTGTGAAAACGCCGGCATCGCCTTTGTCGGGCCGACGCCGGAACAGCTGCGTGTATTCGGCCTCAAGCACACCGCTCGGGCGCTGGCCAAGCAACACCAGATCCCGCTGCTGGAAGGCACCGAGCTGCTCGACAGCCTCGACGCCGCGCTGCTTGCAGCCGATAGCGTGGGCTATCCCGTCATGCTCAAAAGCACTGCCGGCGGTGGCGGTATCGGCATGCGCGTGTGCCGCAGCGCGGCGGAGTTGAGCGAGTCCTTCGAGACAGTCAAACGCCTGGGGCAGAACAACTTCAGCGACGCGGGTGTGTTTATCGAGAAGTACATCCAGCACGCTCGCCACCTGGAAGTGCAGGTGTTCGGCGACGGCGCGGGTGAGGTCATCGCCCTCGGCGTGCGCGACTGTTCGGTGCAGCGGCGCAACCAGAAAGTCCTCGAAGAAACCCCCGCGCCGAACCTGCCCGAAGGCATGGCCGATGAACTGTGCGCGGCCGCCATCACGCTGGCCAAGGCGGTGAATTACCGCAGCGCGGGCACCGTGGAATTCATCTTCGACAGCGCCGACGGCCGCTTCTATTTCCTCGAAGTGAACACGCGGTTGCAGGTGGAGCATGGCGTCACCGAGCAGGTGTGGGGCGTGGACCTGGTGCGCTGGATGGTGCAACTGGCGGCGGGTGAACTGCCGCCGCTGAGTGAGCTGGAATTGAAACCGCAAGGCCATGCGATTCAAGCGCGGCTGTATGCGGAAGATCCGGGCCGCGACTTCCAGCCGAGCCCCGGGCTTTTGACCCGCGTGGACTTCCCGGTGGCCGAGGGCTTGCGGATCGACACTTGGGTGCAAGCCGGTTGCGAGATCCCGCCGTACTTCGACCCGATGATCGCCAAGCTCATCACCTGGGCGCCCACCCGCGAACAGGCGCGCCTGGATTTGCATCAAGCCTTGAGCGACAGCCAGCTGTACGGCGTGGAAACCAACCGCGATTACTTGCGCCAGATTTTGCTCGCCGCACCCTTCGCCAGCGGCCGGCCTTGGACGCGTTGCCTGGAAGACCTGGTCTACAGTGCCAACACCTTCGAGGTGATCAGCGCGGGCACTCAAACCAGCGTGCAGGACTACCCCGGTCGCCTCGGTTATTGGGCCGTTGGGGTTCCGCCGTCCGGGCCGATGGACAGCCGCGCCCTGCGACTGGGCAATCGTCTGCTGGGTAATAGCGACGGCGCCGCTGCGCTGGAAATCACCATGAGCGGGCCGATGTTGCGCTTCAACTGTGCGTCGGTTGTCGCGGTGACGGGTGCAGAGATTCCGCTGCTGTTGAATGACCTGACTGTGCCGATGAATACCGCGCTGCTCATCCCTGAGGGCGCCACCTTGAGTCTGGGAACTATCGCCGGCGCCGGCGCACGCAGTTACCTGTGCCTGCGCGGCGGGCTGCAAGTGCCGGACTACCTGGGCAGCAAAAGCACGTTCACCCTTGGCCAGTTTGGTGGGCATGGCGGGCGCGCCTTGCGGGCGGGTGATGTGTTGCATGTGTTGCCGTTGATGGACGTCGCCGCCGGGCAGCAGTTGATCGCCGAACCGCTGACTGACGTGCGCACGCTGCGGGTGATTTATGGCCCCCATGGCGCGCCGGAATACTTCAAGCCCGAATACATCGACACCTTCTTCGCCACGCAGTGGGAGGTGCATTTCAACTCCAGCCGCACCGGCGTTCGCTTGATCGGGCCGAAGCCTGAATGGGCGCGTACGGACGGCGGCGAAGCCGGGCTGCATCCGTCGAACATTCACGACAATCCCTACGCGATTGGGGCGGTGGATTTTACCGGGGACATGCCGGTGATTCTCGGGCCGGACGGGCCGAGCCTGGGTGGGTTTGTGTGCCCGGTGACGGTGATCGAGGCAGACCTGTGGCAGCTCGGACAGCTCAAGGCGGGGGACCATATTCGCTTTGAACCAGTGGACATCAAAACCGCCCGCGACCTCGCCTTGAAATGGGATCAAATGTGGGAGCCGGGCTTGCTCGCGATACAGGCGACTCGGTCTCACAGTCAGACCGAGGTGATGCCATCGCGAGCAAGCCCGCTCCCACATTTGATCGCGTCGCCTGTGGTGCTGGACATCGGCCACGCCGACGCCCGCCTCGTCGCCCGCCTCGCCGGCGATACCCACCTGCTCCTGGAAATCGGCGCCCCCGAGCTCGACCTGGTGCTGCGTTTTCGCGCCCACGCCCTCATGCAAGCCCTCCAGGCCCGCGCGCTGCACGGCGTGATCGACCTGACGCCCGGCATCCGCTCGCTGCAAATCCACTACCAACCCGAACAACTGCCCCTGGCCAACCTGCTACTGCTGATCACCAGCGAATGGACCGCCGTGTGCGCCACGCAAAACCTGCAAGTGCCCTCACGCATCGTCCACCTGCCGCTGTCCTGGGACGATCCGGCGTGCCAACTGGCGATCGAAAAATACATGACCACCGTGCGCAAGGACGCCCCGTGGTGCCCGAGTAACCTGGAGTTCATCCGCCGTATCAACGACCTGGCCAACCTCGACGAAGTCCGCCACACCGTGTTCGATGCCAGCTATCTGGTGATGGGCCTGGGCGACGTCTACCTCGGCGCCCCGGTGGCGACGCCGCTGGACCCGCGCCATCGCCTGGTGACCACCAAGTACAACCCGGCCCGCACCTGGACCGCCGAAAATTCGGTGGGCATCGGTGGCGCGTACTTGTGCGTGTATGGCATGGAAGGCCCCGGTGGTTATCAGTTCGTGGGGCGCACCTTACAGATGTGGAATCGCTATCGCGAGGTGGCGGCGTTTGACGGCAAACCGTGGCTGCTGCGATTTTTCGATCAGATTCGCTTCTACCCGGTGAGCGCCGAAGAGCTGGTGCAGATACGCCGGGATTTTCCGCTCGGGCGCTTCGAGTTGAGCATCGAAGAGAGCGAGTTGAACCTGGCGGATTACCAGGCTTTTCTCGCCCGGGAAGCCTCGAGTATCGGCGCGTTTCGTGAGCAACAGCAGCACGCCTTCAATGCCGAACGCGAGCGCTGGATTGCCAGCGGCCAGGCGCATTTCGACAGCGAAGAACTGGCGCCGCCACCGGGTGACGACACGCCGCTGCAGGCCAACGAGTACAGCATCGACAGCCACATCGCCGGCAATCTCTGGCAGGTCCAGGTGGTGGCGGGTGAGCGAGTGGCGGCCGGGGATGTGCTGGTGATTCTGGAGTCGATGAAGATGGAGATTCCGGTGGTGGCGCCGTTTGCCGGCGTGGTGCGGGAAATTCCCGTAAAACCGGGCAGCGGCATCGGCGCTGGCCAGCGGGTCGTGGTGCTGGAACGCGACTGACCGGCGCTGTATCGTGCAGGGACCTTCGGCGCCCTGCCCGATCCAGCCTGAACCGAGCGATGACCACACCCACCCTCTGCCCCGCCTGCGGTGCCCGCAACGACTGCACCCTGGCCGACCCACGCACCGCAGACCAAGCCTGCTGGTGCTACACCGTCACCATCGACCCGGCGGTGCTCCAAGCGCTGCCCGACGAGTTGCGCAACAAGGCCTGCCTGTGCCCGCGCTGTGCCCAGGTCAATGAGCAATTGCGTGGGATCGAGCCTCAGTAATGCGTATCGACCGTTTCCTCAGCAACCTGCCACGTTTCAATCGCCAGCAAGTGCGCCTGCTGTTGGTTGAACGGCGGGTGGCCGTCGATGGCGTGAAGGTCAGCGACCCTCATCATGAAGTGCGTGAGTTCAGCCGTGTGTGCGTGGACGATGAAGTGCTTCAAGAGGGCAAACCGGCGCGTTATTTCATGCTGCACAAACCCCAGGGTTGCGTAAGCGCCACCTCGGATCCGCAACACCCTACCGTGCTGGAGCTGCTGGACGAGCCCGACATCGCCGAGCTGCATATCGCCGGCCGTCTGGACTTCAACACCACGGGCCTCATGCTGATCACCAACGACGGCCAGTGGTCGCGGCGCCTGACACAACCGACAACCAAACTGCCCAAGGTCTACCTTGTGGAAACCGAGCAGAACATCGGTGCGCACTATGCCGCGACGTTCAAGGCGGGCCTGTACTTCGCGTTTGAAGACCTCACCACCCAACCGGCCGAGCTGGAGCTGCTGGGCCCGAGGACGGCGCGCTTGAGCATCATCGAAGGTCGCTATCACCAGGTGAAGCGCATGTTCGGGCACTTCAACAACAAGGTGATCGGCTTGCATCGCGAGCGCATGGGGCCGCTGGCGCTCGATTGTTCGCTGGCGCCCGGCGCGTATCGCGCGCTGACCCTGGATGAAATACGACAGGTCTGACGACCGTTCGGCCGGTGATGGCAAAAACCCATTTCTGCGACTTGCGACATCCCGGGTCTGCTGCTTGAATCAAACCGTCAGCCAAATTATGACTGACGAGTCGCCTATAACCTCCAAGAAACACCTTGCCCCGCCCGCGCTTGACCGACGGGCCTCTCAGGCAAACAGCCCGTCATAACAATACCCGTCGACCAGCCGTCACCGGATCGACATGGGCCCTCATCTTCCAGGCGTATGCCTACCTGTCACAAAGCTCGTGCAGAGTGATCTGCGCGCACTACCCGCTTGCCAGGAGTCTTACGACATGAGGCCAGAAATCGCTGTGCTGGATATACAGGGTCAGTATCGGGTTTACACGGAGTTCTATCGCGCGGACGCAGCTGAAAAGACCATCATCCTGGTCAACGGCTCGATGGCCACCACGGCATCCTTCGCCCAAACCGTAAAAAGCCTGTACCCGCAATTCAACGTGGTTTTGTACGACCAGCCCTACGCCGGTCGATCCAAAATCCATAACCGCCACGAGCAGATGCTAACGAAAGAAGTCGAAGGCCAGATACTCCTGGAACTCATCGACCACTTCGCCGCCGAACACGTGCTGTCGTTCTCCTGGGGCGGCGCAGCCACCCTCGTCGCCCTCGCCCACCGACCCTGTCGCGTGGAAAAGGCCGTGATCAGCTCGTTCTCGCCGGTGATCAACGCCCCTATGCGCGACTATCTTGAGCGCGGCGTCGACTACCTCGGCAACCTCGACCGTCATAGCGTCGGCCACCTGGTCAACAGCACGATTGGCAAACACCTGCCGTCACTGTTCAAGCGTTTCAACTACAAGCACGTGAGCGGCCTGGCCGAGCACGAATATGGCCAGATGCACTTCCACATCAGCCAGGTGCTTAACAGTGACCGACTGTGCTACCTCAAGGCCGCGCGGCAGATCGACGTGCCGGTGCTGTTCTTGAACGGCGAGTGGGACGAATACACCAGCGCGGAGGATGCCAAGCAGTTCGGCCAATACGTGGCGAACAGCAGCTTCAGCACGATCCAGGCAACCGGGCACTTTTTGGACATGGAGCACAAGGCAGCGTGCCGGGACAGCCGGGAGGCGGTGGTGGGCTTTCTGAAACCGCAGCGGCAGGTGAGCCGATTGCGGTATCACCAGGGCCAGACGCAGCATGCATTCGCAATCTGAAATGAGATCCCTTGCAGGAGCGAGGCGGGCGGCTAGCCCTTGCTCGCTACTGCATTGGGTCCGTTCGTCGCCTGGTTCAACGCACGCAACCCGCACATTTTTCGAAGAAAAACTTCAAATCCCGGCGCACATCTGGTACAAAGTCAGCCGCTCTGAGCGGGTGTCGTATAATGGCATTACTCCAGCTTCCCAAGCTGATAACGAGGGTTCGATTCCCTTCACCCGCTCCACTCAGATTTTGCTCCCGCGTCAGAATGTTTTTGACGGGGGATGCATGAAAAAACCGGCCCTTGGGGCCGGTTTTTTTATGGGTGGGGTTTGGGAATATCCCGTCTAAATCTCCGCATCTTCCAAATAACGCGCCACAAAACCTGTACAAATACAATTTCATGTACAACTATAAACCCTTGAGCGTCGGCACCTCGCCTCGCACGATCAAGGAGCCGGACAATGCGCCGTCTACTGGTTTCACTGTTCCTGGCACTGAGCCTGTGCAGCTGCGGCAGTGTCGGTGTCGACCACTACGCCGACCAGCAACCACAATTGGATCTGGAGCGTTTCTTCAGCAAACCCGTCAAGGCCTGGGGAATATTCCAGAAGCGTTCGGGGGAAGTGGCCAAGCGCTTTGAGGTGGACATCGCCAGCCGGCGCGAGGGCAACGCCTTGATTCTCGACGAACGTTTTCTATACAGCGATGGTACGCGCCAACAGCGGGTGTGGACGCTTACGCCGGATGGCCCTGGGCGCTGGCGCGGACGGGCCAGTGACGTGGTCGGCGAGGCCATTGGCGAGGTGGCCGGGAACGCGTTGCGTTGGCGCTACCGCCTCAACCTGCCGGTGGATGGCTCCGTGTACGAAGTCAGCTTTGACGACTGGATGTACCTGATGGACGAAGACACGCTGATCAACCGTTCGAGCATGTCCAAGTTCGGCGTCGAATGGGGGCAGGTCACGTTGTTCTTTCGTCGCCAATGAACAGAGGATGAATCATGAATATTCAAATGCTGAGCGAACTGGCCACGAAGGGCGAGGTACGCGAGTTGGAACTGCTGTCGCTGGAGGGCGGTTTCTACCTGGCGCGCATCAGGCTGGATCACGTTGAAATAACGCTGGTCGGTGATGACGGGAAGCCGATGCGCATCGGGTCTACCACCCACTTGCGCAACTTGCTGCAACGGGTGCCGCCGTTCCCTTGCGTGCTGGTGCAGCACTGCGTGCATGATGAAATGTGTGGCGTGCGTGAAGGGCCTGTCGATGCGTTGCGGATTCCCTTTTCGCTGAACTCGTCTTTTTAGAAACGACGATTCCAGCTATGCCCCCTACCGAACAACTTCGACGTAAACAAGTTTCGGATCCTGCTCATCGAGATTCTCGATAACGCCGCTGCGCAGAAAGCCGCCTTGGCTCTTCTCGACTGCCTCGCTGACAAATTCGGCTGTGACCCTCAAAAAATCAGGCTTTCGTTCCCCAAATACCCATTTCAAGTCCTGGCTGACCGCGATGATGCCGAACGTCCCAGTGCAACCGATTTTGTGGCAAAAGCTCGCGAAACGCTGACGCAGGCTACTCAAACAAAAAAACCGCCTATAGATGGTTATCTATACTCCAGGGCTGCCAATACGTGACCCGGATCATTGTAAAGGGCGCGCAACAATGCCCTTGCCGGTCCCTCCGGCTCACGTCGCCCTTGCTCCCAGTTTTGAAGCGTTCCCACCGGCACATCAATCGCCTTCGCAAAGCGCGCTTGTGACAGTCCCGTGGCGTGTCGAATCTCTTTTACCTTCAAGGCATCAACAAAAAATTCGCGGGATGGGGGGTGCTCGCCTCGTACGATCTCGTCCATCTGGGTCATGCTCTCGACCAGACGATTGAACAGTTTTTTTCCATCACTCCCACCTTCGGTTTATCTCGCACAGGATTCTCTTTTCCGCCGGCGAAAGATCATCTTTGACGCCCTTTCGATAGATCAGGATCAATCTAATTTGATAGGTCATACAGAGGTGGTAGTTGATAATTCTGACACCACCCCTTTTTCCCTTTCCCTGCGACGCCCAGCGGATTTTCCTGAGGCCATTGGTCCCCTGAATAACATCACCAGCGGTGGGATTTTCCGCCCGAAACTCTTGGAACTCACTGTAACTTTCGTCACTCAGAAGCGCTTCCAAATCTTCTGTAAATGCGAGCGACTCGATAAATATCATGCTCACGCCTATACGTCACTGGCGCATAAGTAGCTTATGCCGATCGTTTCCTATCACGCAACAGCCATACGTCACTCATTGATAGGCATACGAAACATGCGCCGAGATTTCTGAAGCGCAAACTCTACAACCAGCGAACCTGTGACATGACGTAGGACGGAACTGAGTTTTCCATCTGAAAAAATGGCAATCACCCCTCAATCCCCACACCCCGCTGCACCACCCACGCCAACGGCAACGTCACCCCCAACATCCCCGCCAACACCAGCACCGCCACCGACACCCCAAGCGCGTCCCCCACTGCGCCAAACAGCAACGGCGCCAGCGCCCCGCCGCCGATCGTGCCGGTGTAGAACAGCGCAAAAGCCTGCTCGCGCTTGCCGGCGCCCGCCAGGTCCGGCACGGCGCCGTAGAGCACCGAAGACGTGCCGTTCAGCGCCAACCCCAGCACCGGCAACATCACCATCAACGCCGTCAGCGGCAGGTACACCGCCGCGACGATCAGGAGGGCCGTGCTGGTTTCCGTTAGCCACACGGTTTTCATCATGCCGATGCGCACACCGAGGTAGCCGCAGAGCAGTTTGCCGAATGCGCCGCCGATGAACAGCATCGTCAGCGCCAGCCCGATGCCGGCAGTGCCGGCGCCTTTGGCTTGCAGCAGGAACGGTAGAAAGGTGAGGAAACCCATGCGCACGGCGCTGTCGAGCGTGCCGGTGAGGATCAGCGCGCGCAGGCCGCTGGCGGAGCCGGTGCCAGTGAGTGGCCTGGTTTTTTGAGTGGCCGTGGCTGCGTGTGGCTGGTTGGGGATCATCCACCACAGCAGTCCCGCCGCAGCCAGGCCGAGAAGCCCCAGGAGCGTGGCGCTGGCACGCCAACTGATCAAGGTGAGCAACACGCCAACCAGTCCGGGGATCAGGGTTTTGCCGATGTCGCCGGAGAAGTTGTATTGGGACAGCGCTTGCTTGACCCCGCCACCGTCCTCGTAAGCGTCGGTAATCATCGAGGAGGCCAGTGGATGCTGGGTGCTGGCGCCCAAGCCGCCGAGCAGCAGCGCCAGCAATAACAGCGTCAGCCCGCTCGCTTGTCCCACCAACAGGTAGGCGATTCCCGCAAGCGCAGTCCCGCCCACCAGCATCGGTAAGCGCCCCCAGTGTTGGGCGGCGCGGCTGGCCATCAACTGGAACACCGCCATCATCCCGGAATAAGCGCCACGTAAAAGGCCGATCTGGGCGTAGGACAACGCGAACTGGGCCTGCCAGATCGGCAACAGAACATAGATGACATCGGTGAGGCCATCGTGCACGGCGTGGGCGCTGCAGCCGGCGATCAGCGAGCGGCGACGGCTTGACGGTTCGCCAGCAGGCACGGCGACGGTATCGTTCATGGCGTTTGGATCAGCTCGGGTTTGAGGGGTTTCCAGCCGGTCAGGGCAATCAGCAGGGTCAGCAGTTGAAAACCGATAACCAGCGTTACGCACCCGGCCCAACCCCAACGTTCCCAGAACAATGCAGGGACGATGGCACCGCAACTGCCGCCCAGGTAATAACAGGTGAGGTAGACGCCCACGGCGCCGGCCTTGTTGTCACGGGCAGTTGCGGTGGTAAAGGCGTTGGCGGCGGCCTGGGCGAGGAACACGCCGGTGGAGCTAAGCGCCAGGCCCACCACAATGCACCACAGCGACGGTGCCAGAGTCAGGGCGCCGCCACTGATGCCAAGTACGGCGGCAATCGTCAGCAGTTCGGCATGTGGACGGGCTTTGCTCAAACGCCCGGCGATGGGGATTACGATCAGGGCCAACAGGAACACCATGTAAAGCGTGCCCAGCGCCGCAGTGCCCAGATTGAACGGTGGTAGTCCGAGGTACAAACCCGCGTAGGTAAAGGTCGCAACTTGGGAAAACAACACGCAAAAACCTACGGCATACGCGGCCAACAAGGGTCTGCGAAAGACACTCGAAGACGAGGCTTTGAACGGCATCGTTCGTGACCGATTGGCGGGCAACAGAAACTGGATAAACCCGCCCACCATCAGGCTCAGCACCGCCAGCAATTCAAACGCTTCACGCCAGCCCACGTATTCGGTCATCACACCGGTGACGAAGCGCCCGGCGAACCCGCCCAACACCGTGCCCGCGACGTAGAGGCTGGTAACCTCAGTGACCGTGCCGCCGCTCCAACGGTCGCCGATGTAAGCCACGCTGGTGGCGAACACCACCGGAATCAACATGCCCTCAACAAAACGCCACACCAGCACTTCGGCGAAGCTGTCGGCATAGGCGGTCATCAACGCCGGCACCGCCAGCAGCAACGCCGCCACCGCTATCACCGTGCGCTGCTCGAAGCGACCGGTCAGGCGGCTGACGAAGGGTGCGGTGATCGCTACGGCCAGGGTGGTGACGGTAATGCTCCAGCCCGCGGCCCTCGCGCTGATGTGAAAATGCGCGGCAAAGGTCTGGAGAATGCTTTGGGTGGCATAGAGGTTGAGAAACGCCGCACAGCCACACAGGAACAGGGCAAGGCGGGCACAATGCAGGCGCGGTTTCATGAAACCTCTCGTTTTATTTTGTAACGCCTTTATAGAATGACGGGCATGATCGTGACCAATACCGATTTCCGACCGATCAATACCCAAGGATCAGGATGCTCGACCTACGCAAGCTGCGTTACTTTCTGACGGTCGCCGAAGAACTGCACTTCGGCCGCGCCGCCCTGCGCCTGCACCTGGCCCAGCCGCCGTTGACCCGGCAGATTTCCGCGCTGGAGGGGGAGCTGGGCTTCAAGCTGTTCGACCGCACCAGCCGCACCGTTTCCCTCACCGCCCAGGGCCGGGCGTTTTTGCCCTATGCCCGTGGTGTGCTGGACCAGGTGGAGCTGGCTCAAGTGATCGCCGGAAAATTGGCTGCGGGGACGGCGGGCCAACTGGCCTTGGGGTACGTCAGCTCAATCGCCCTGTCGGATCTGTTCAGCCGGGCCATCCAGGCCTTCGCCCAGCGCTTTCCCGATGTGCAATTAACCCTGGTGGAATGCGCCTCCGGCAGCCTGGGGGCGCAGGTGGCTGACGGACGATTGGATATTGGCTTGAGCCGGTTGTTGCCGCACAGCAAAGAGGTACAAACGTTATCGCTGGGCGAGGAACGCTTGGTGGCAGCCGTGTCGAGTGACAGCCCGTTGGCAAGCCAGGCCAGCGTCAGCCTGGCGCAGCTCAGTACGCACCCGTTGATTCTATTTCCGGCGGATTACGGCTCGGGGTTGAACCAGTCCATCGAGCAGCTTTACCGCCATCACGGCGTTCCCCTGCGCGCCGGGCCGACCGGACGGCAGATCACCTCGATCATTGCGCTGGTGGCGGCCGGACAAGGTGTAGCGTTGGTGCCGGCCTGTACGCAGAGTTTGATGAACAAGGGCGTGACGTATCGACCGTTGGTGGAGGTGGATGCGTGTGCGCCGTTGTTGGTGCTGACTCCTGCCGGAAGACAAAGTGTATTGATTGACGCGTTTCTGGCCGTTATCGGGGAGTCATTACACATCCGGCAATAACCCGAAAAACCTCGCAATACCTCCCCCGCAGCACCATTCCCACGCACTCATACACTGCATTCACCCCCTGCCGAAATACCGGTCATCGACCGTCGGTAGGTAGAGTGTTGATAAATTATTTTCAGTGGTTATAGTCACCACCAACACACACCACAAGGAGGTGATGTGGATAGCCGATATCTGATAGGTCACATTGTCGCGGACGGTTGGTACCTCGTACGCACCAGGGGCAGTCATCACCACTACAAGCACCCGACAAAGCCTGGGCTGGTAACGATTCCCCACCCAAAGAAGGACCTGCTGGACAAGACCGCCAAGAGCATTTTGAAACAAGCTCTACTGAGTTAACCGTCCCTGGAGGACAACAAACATGCTGTACCCCATCGCAATTTCAACCGGCGACCAGGACCATGCCTGGGGCGTGGAAGTCCCGGATATTCCTGGCTGCTACTCTGCCGGTGAAGACCTGGACGACGCCATGGCCATGGCCCGTGAAGCCATCGAAGGGCACTTCGAGATTCTCGCGGAAGATGGCGCGCCGATCCCGAGCGCCCAGAAAGTCACCCTGCATGCAGCCAACCCAAAGTACGCCGGCTGCACCTGGGCGGTTGTCGACATCGACGTCACCAAGTACCTGGGCAAGGCACAGAAACTCAACATCACCTTGCCAGGCTATTTGCTCAATCGCATCGACGAATATGTACTGCACCATCCAGAAGAAAAAAGCCGTTCGGGCTTCCTTGCGTCGGCGGCGCTCAAGGTGCTGCAACAGGATCGGTAGCTAAAATCCCAGCAAAGTCTGAATGCCGAGACGACCGCGTAACTTAATGATGTCGCCTCATCAGCCTCTGAGAACGGGACCACCGCAATGCTTGAACCCAACCAACCCACGCCAAAACCCGTACTGCGCCAAGTGGTGGGTTGGGTGGTGGTTTTGCCATTGTTGATGTCCCTGTTGTGGCTTAAGCCCCCGCTGGGGCTGTTACTGACGCTCGCTTCGGTCATCACGTCGGTTTACGGCATGCGGTTCACCTGGCGCCATGCAAGCAGGCAAGTGGCGGTGTTCGCGCTGATTGTCACCTCGCTGAATGTCGTCTCTGCACTCTTGATGGGAACGGGCTCAGTGCTCAAGGCCGTGTATAACATCGGCTGGGTTTACGCGTACGCGTACTACTCCCACTGGGTTTACTGGAATTTCTAAGCGGGCGCAGAATTTGATCGCAAGAAACGTAGTTTTCAATTGAGCTGATGCAACTACGGTAGCGTTGTAGTTTTTTATGTCCTATCTCGAGGAGCCCGCTCATGCCCTACGAATACAAACTCATGCCCTCCCCCGTCGGCGAACTCACCCTGGTGGCGCGTGATGGAAAACTCAGCGCAATCCTGTGGGAATGCGAGCGTGCCAACCGCGTACGCCTGGGTGAGTTGCACGAATCCAACGACAACCCCGTGCTCCTGGAAGCGAAGCGCCAGTTGAAGGAATACTTCGCCGGTACCCGTAACCAGTTCGAGCTGGAACTGGACTTCGCAGGTACTGACTTTCAGAAGCAAGTCTGGCAGGCGCTGTTGACCATTCCCTTCGGCGAAACCCGCAGCTACAGCCAGATCGCCCAACAGATAGGCAACCCAAAAGCCGTACGCGCGGTGGGCGCGGCCAATGGGCGCAATCCCATCTCGATAATCGCACCCTGTCATCGGGTGATTGGAGCGTCGGGAGGGCTGACTGGGTTCGCCGGCGGGCTGGAAGCAAAGCAGTATTTGTTGGCGCTCGAAGGCACAGGCCAAGCGCAATTGGCGTTCTGAATCAGACCGCGACAAAAACGTATAACTTTGTTCATTCGCGCAATTGTAAAAAGAAATTTCAAAGCGCCGCTGCGGTCCATCATTTCATCACCCACCTATTTAGGAAAAACGGTCATGAAATTCTCCGCAGTCTCACAATCCCTGTCCCGTTGGGCAGGCAGTGCCCGGACGTTCTACGCGGCCGTCGCGTTGATTTTCCTGTGGAGCCTGAGCGGGCCGTACTTCCACTACAACGACACCTGGCAGCTGATCATCAATACCTCGACCACCATCATCACCTTCCTGATGGTGTTCCTGATCCAGAACACGCAAAACCGCGACAACGACA
Organism: Pseudomonas fildesensis; assembly: GCF_001050345.1. Classification (GTDB taxonomy): domain Bacteria; phylum Pseudomonadota; class Gammaproteobacteria; order Pseudomonadales; family Pseudomonadaceae; genus Aquipseudomonas; species Aquipseudomonas fildesensis. The sequence continues at coordinate 266,149 of NZ_LFMW01000001.1, forward strand.
TCCTGCACATCAAGATCGATGAACTGCTGCGCGTTTCCAAGGATGCACAAAACGCCGTGTTGAGCCTGGATGGGCTGGACCGCAAGGAACTGGAAAAACTGCGCCAGCAATACCGCAGCATCGGCGATGCCGGCAGCGTAAGCCTGAACAGCAGTTGCGGCCACGCTGCCGACGATGCGGCGCCGACCAAGACCGACTTGAACCAGGCATAAAAAACGGCGGTTGGATCTGATCCAACCGCCGTTTTTTTTATTTCAACTCACAAATTCAACCGTCGCCTTGATGAGCTTTACCGTAGGTCGACGCCAGGGCACGGGCTTTTTGCAGACGTTCTTCCAGCTTGGGCAACGTCTCATCCACCAGCGCTTTTATCTCCGGTACAGCCGACGCTGCGCCTTCCTGCTTGAACAGGGCGATGGCGTCTTCGTTTTCCTTGACCTGCTGCGCAACGTAGGCGGCGTCAAAGGAGTCGCCGTCCTTGAGTTCGGGCATCAGCGTTTCGGCTTTGTCGACGATCTTCTCGCGCGGTGCCACGGGCAGGTCGAGCTTCTTGGCGATGGCCGCCAGATGCTGGTTGGCCAGGGTGCGCTCGTTAATCACCTCGATGGTGTAGTCCTTGATCTCCTGGGACGAGGTTTTGGCGTGGGCCATGCGACTGGTTTCGATATCGGCCATCCCTTTGGCCGAAGCCTGCTCGATGAATTCAGCGGGCGACTGGGCGAAAGCATTGCTGGCGCCGAGGCCCAGCAGCATCGCGAAACTGGCGGTGCGTAACCGGATAGCCATGCGGCTCATGATGGGTTCCTCCAGGGCAAAAATAGGTGCGAGAAAATACACCTCGCCCTGAATTCGAATTTTCAGAGCGACAAAGGTTTAGAAAAAACTTGCCAGTGCGACGAACGGTAACCGCCAACTCAGCCAGGTTTGCGGCCAAACCGGCCCTGGGGTTGATCGGGCCTAACAGGATGCCATGCCCGAACACGGTTAACTGTGGCGAGCGGGCTAGCCCGCTCCCCACAAAAAGCGGGCTAGCCACAAAGCGGGCTGGCGACAGGTGGAGACGGTTTACTTCAATACTCCCCGCACCCGCTCACTCAACCACTGCAACCCCGAATCCCCACCCCGTCGCGCGTGCCACGCCAGCACAAAGGCAAACGCCGGGATATGAAACGGCGGCGGCACGGCCAACAAGTGTTGGGAGTCGATGTAGAGCAAGCCCCGCGACGATACCGTCAGGATCAGGTCCGTGCCCTGGATCAACTGCGGCGCCACGCCCCAATGCGGCAGGCTGATCGCCACATGCCGCCGCTGACGAATCGCCGTCAATGCCCGCTCGATTTCCGGGGTGCCGCTGCCGCGCATTTCCAGCAGTACATGGGGGCGCGACAGGTAAGTAGGCAAGTCGAGCACAGCGTTTTCCGGCAGGCTGTCGCGGTCCACCAGGCAGGTGTAATGCTCTTCGAACAGCGGCGTAGTGCGCAGTTCGGCGGGCATGTCGGGAAATACCCCGGCGGCCAGGTCGATGTCGCCATTGAGCACACCGTCCACCATACCTTCGCGGCTGGCCTGGATGATTTGCAGGTCAATACCCGGCGCTTCGCGGCGCAAAGTACGGACCAACCCCGGCAGGAAAATCGCCGCGCTGTAGTCCGACATCGCCACGCGAAACCGACGCTTGGCCGAGGCCGGGTCAAATCGGTTCGGCGCCAGCAGCGCCTGCACCTGGGCCAGGGCTTCGGCCAGCGGCGTCGCCAACTCCAGCGCGCGGGCCGTTGGTACCAAGGTGCCGCCCTGACGAACCAGCAGCGGGTCACCCAGCAAATCCCGCAAACGCGCCAGCGCATGGCTGACCGCCGGTTGGCTCAGGTGCAATCGTTCGGCCGCACGGGTGACGTGTTGCTCGCTTAGCAAGGCGTCGAGGATCACCAGCAGGTTGAGGTCGATGCGGCGCAGATCATTCATCAGCTGCATGCTCGGCATAAGAACTTGGAATTTAAATTTGCGTGACGAATAGCCTAGAGTCCAGCAAAACCTCTGGGAGATTCGAGATGACGACGCTGCATTGGACGGGTGTGTTGCTGTTGGCGGTGATCGCCGGGGCCGTGGTGCCGTTTCAAAGTGCGATCAATGCCAACCTCGGGCGCGGGCTCGGCCACCCGTTGTGGGCCACCCTGGCGTCGCTGCTGGTAAGCATTATCGTACTGCTGCCGGTGATCATCGCACTGCGCCTGCCGTTGCCGAGCCTGGCGTTCATCACCAAGGCGCCGCTGTGGATGTGGGCCGGCGGTGCGTTTGGCGTGTGCTTTATCTCGCTGGCGCTGATGCTGCTGCCCAAGCTGGGCGCCTCAGGGTTTATTGCCTTGGCCATGGCCGGGCAGATTCTCGCCTCGCTGGCACTCGACCACTTCGGCCTGTTCGGTCTGGTGGAGCGCCAACTGACAACGCCTCGTGTGCTGGGAGCATTGCTGTTGATTGGCGGCGTGGCGTTGATTCAGTTCAGCGCCACACCGGCCCGCGCACTGGCAACGGCGGGCTAATCAGCCGTAGTCCACTGGGTTCAGTGTTTGTCAGAGGCCAGGCGATTGATCTCCGCCTGCTCGACCACCGGCTGCGGTACACCGTTACGCACCGCCGCCAACATCGCCCGGCCAACGGTTTCGGTGCTGACCACCCAGCCCGGCTTTATACGACGCACAACCGTGAGCAAAGGCCCGAGCACGCTATAGAACGATTGGTACAACGGCGTCTTCGAGCGCACGCCATGCAGCGGCTGAATCACCCCTGGCCGAAACAGATACACCGCCTTGAACGGCAGGCGCAGCAACGCGTTTTCGGTCTTGCCCTTGATCCGCGCCCACATCGATTTACCCGCCTCGGAACTGTCGGTACCGGCGCCGGACACGTAGATAAACGTCATTTGCGGATTGAGCCGTGCCAGGGTGCTGGCGGCGAGGAGCGTCAGGTCGTAGGTCAGGTGGGTGTACCGGGTTTCGTTCATGCCCGCCGACGAAACACCAAGGCAGAAGAAACACGCATCAAAACCTTGCAACAAATTTTCCAGCGGTTGGAAATCCAGCATGTCGCTGTGCAACACCTGATGCAGCTTGCCGTGTTCCTGGGTCAGCGGCGTGCGGCCGACGGCGACAACTTCCTGCACGTCAGCGGCCAACAGGCACTCGCGCAGAACGCCCTGGCCGACCATGCCGGTGGCACCGAATAACAAGACTCTCATGAGGTTTTACCTTCAATGGCCAGCAACATGCGGCTCGCTAAAGACAAATACACTAACAGCTTGTAGCGTGCCGCCAGTAGCTTAGCGCCCAAATAGGAAATGCCTGCCCTTGAAAAGCACCACAACCCTGGCCCTGGCGTGCAGCGCAGCCTTCCTCGCCCAGGTCGGTATCAGCAGTTATTTGCCCGCTGCACCTGCCATCGCCCAGTCCCTGCCCGCCGCCATGGCTGGCTGGGCTGGCTGGGCTGGCCGATCAGTGGCGCCTATCTGGCGGGGGCGTTGATGGTCAATCGCTTCGTGGCGCGCACGGGCCGGTTGACGATGATGAGCTGGGGCGTGGCGAGCCTGCTGGTGAGTCAGCAGGCGTGGCCGTTGGCGCTGTTATGTGTGGCTTTGGCGGGCGGCGCGTACGTGTGCGTCGCCCGATGCAGGACGGATCAGAACGCGCTGCGAAAGATCTCTTCAATCTGACGCTGATCGGCCCGCCGTGGGTTAGTCAAGCCACACGCATCCTTCAGCGCATTGGTGGCCAGCAGGGGGATGTCCTGCAACTTGGCGCCCAGTTCACGCAGGCCGGCGGGAATTTCAACGTCCTGGGACAGCGTGCGAATAGCGACGATGGCCGCCTGGGCGCCCTCTTCCGCAGAGGTGCCCTTGATGTCGGCGCCCAAAGCGCGGGCCACATCGCTCAACCGTTTGGCACACACGCTGGCGTTGAAGCTTTGCACATGGGGCAGCAGCACCGCGTTGCACACGCCGTGGGGCAAGTCGTACAAGCCGCCCAATTGGTGGGCCATGGCATGCACGAACCCCAGGGATGCATTGTTGAACGCCATCCCCGCGAGGAACTGCGCATACGCCATGTTTTCCCGCGCGGCTTTGTCGGTGCCGTCGCGTACCGCCAGGCGCAGGTTGGCGCTGATCAGTTCGATGGCCTTGATCGCGCAAGCGTCGGTAATCGGGTTGGCGGCGGTGGACACGTAGGCTTCGATGGCGTGGGTCAGGGCGTCCATGCCGGTGGCGGCGGTGAGGCCCTTGGGCATGCCGACCATCAGCGACGGGTCGTTGACCGACATCAGCGGTGTGACGTTGCGGTCGACGATGGCCATTTTCACGTGACGGGTTTCGTCGGTGATAATGCAGAACCGGGTCATCTCGCTGGCGGTGCCGGCGGTGGTATTGATGGCCACCAATGGCAGTTGCGGTTTGCTCGATTGGTCGACGCCTTCGTAGTCGCCGATATGCCCGCCGTTGGTAGCGCACAGCGCGATGCCCTTGGCGCAGTCATGGGGCGAGCCGCCGCCCAGGGACACCACAAAATCACAGGCGCTCTGTTGCAGCAGCGCCAGGCCTTTCTCGACGTTTTCCACATTGGGGTTGGGCTTGGCGCCGTCGTAGATCACCGAGTTGATGTCCTGCATCGCCAGTTTCTCGGCGATCATGCTGGCCACGCCCGCCTTGGCCAAGCCGGCGTCGGTGACGATCAACGCCTTGCGAAAACCGTAGTTGCGGATGGCAACCATCGCTTCGTCGAGGCAGTCGGTGCCCATGATGTTGACGGCGGGAATAAAGAAGGTGCTGCTCATGGCGAATCCTCATAGGCGTTATACCTACAGAATCAACCTACATTGCACGTCGCATCTTGATCAGGATCAACGCCCGCTCGTGATAAAGTCGCCGTCCAGCCGATTTCGAGTAGACCCGCCGCAATGAAGGATTTCCAGGATATTGACGCCCACCTTGAAGACTGGAGCGCGTTGCGCAGCGCCATCGACTTCAGCGGGATTCTGATCGGCAACGGCGCCAGCCGGACTATTTGGGAAGACTTTGCCTACGACTCGCTGTTCGAAAACGCGCGCACCGTCGAAGAAAAACCCCTGAGCCAATCCGAACTCAGCGTGTTCGACGCGCTGCAAACCCGCAGCTTCGAACAGGCGCTGGGCGCGCTGAAGACCACCAGCCGGGTCAACAAGGCGCTGGCGGTCAGCTCGGCGGCGCCGCGCAATCGCTACTACGCGATCAAGGAAGCGCTGATCAACACCATTCACACCGTGCACATCCCGTGGCGCCTGGTGCAACCGTCGACACTGGCGACGATCAATGCAGAACTGGCCAACTACTCCAGCGTATTCACCAGCAATTACGACCTGCTCAACTACTGGGCGATCCTGCACACGCCGGGCATCGACGACCTGTTCCGCAGCGCCGACTCAAGCTTCGACCTGCGCAACACCCGCACCGACGCCACGCGCATCCTCTACCTGCACGGCGGGCTGCACCTGGTGCGCAACCTCGACGGCACGGCGCGCAAATTGCCCACCACCGACAGCACCTTGCTCAGCAGTTTTGCAATCAACAACACCATCAAGACCCTCGATGACGTGCCGTTGTTTGTCAGCGAAGGCAAGGTGGAAGAGAAGCTCAAAACCATCCGCAGTTCGGATTACCTGTCGTTCTGCTATGAGCAACTGCTGACCCATCAGGGCGCGCTGTGCATCTTCGGCCATGGCCTGGGGCCGCAGGACAATCACCTGGTGGACGCGATTCGCCAGGCCAAACCGAGCACCCTGGCGATCTCGGTGTCGGGGCGCAGCGACGGGTTTATCCGCCAGCAGAAGCGCCGGTATTCGGAGTTGTTTGAAGGCACTGGGGTAGAGTTGCGGTTCTTCGCTGCCCGCACCCATGCACTGGGCAATTCGGCATTGTCGGTGCCGGTCGAACGCTGACTTCCTGAACACAGCTCCCACACTGACTAATGCCAGTCAGTTAAGGGGGCGCACTGGACTTGTGGCGAGGGCGCTTGTCGGATCGTTGCACCGCCCCTCCCACACGTTGACCGAGTACGCGCTTTACATAGAGACAAATGGCAATAATTCTCGATATCATTCACGACTTTTCCACGTCGTGCTTCGTCAAGAAGGATATCCATGTCTCGTCCCAAGCCCGACCCGTTGTCGGCCGATGCCTTTCGCGGGTTCTATGCAGATATTCTGTATTTCCTGCGCAAACGCACGGACAACGCCAGCGACGCGGCAGACATGACTCAGGATGTCTTTACCCAATGGCTGGACTACCGCGACCGGGCGAAGGTCGAGCAGCCACGGGCGTTTCTGTTCCAGATGGCGCGCAATCTGCTGCGCGACCACTGGCGCAAACAGAAGGTACGGCAGAACGTCCACGCTGATCAGGCCGACATGGACGCCGAGCCGGTCACTAATGAGCAAAACGACCCCATGGCCGCAGCGCTTCGCATGCAACGCCTGGAACAGTTGAAAGAAGTCCTCGCCGAACTCTCGCCCCGCAGGCGAGAAGCCCTTATGCTGCACCGCTTCGAAGGCTTGAGCCAGGCGCAGATCGCCGAGCGCATGGGCATTTCTACCAGCATGGTGGAAAAGCACATCGCTTTTGCCCTGCTGCATTGCAAGCGACGCCTTCAACCCGACCCCGGCACGGAGCAGCCAGAATGAACCGCCTGAGCGACATCGACGCCCTGGACATCGAAGCGAGCGACTCCATCGATGCCCAAGCCGCCAGCTGGTTTGCACGCAACCGCAACGACGCGACCCGTGCCGACCGCAAGGCCTTCGCCGCCTGGCAGGCCGAGCCCGCCCATGCCCGCGCCTATGCCGAATTCGAACAGCTGTGGGCCGACCTGGCCCAGTTGCAGCAACTGAACAAACCCGTGCCGTTGCCCCAGCGCAGACCCGCGATCTGGCGCCCCGCCCTGGCCGTGGCCGCCGCCTTGCTCTGCGCGGTGCTGGCGACGCATATCGGCGCGCCCCGCGAGCTGTATCACACGCAGGTCGCGGCCCATGCCAAAGGCATGCGCACGCTCAACCTGCCCGATGGCAGCACCGTTTATGTGAATGCCAACACCCGGCTGCGTGTGGACTTCACCGCGCACCAACGCATCATCCATCTGGACAAGGGCCAGCTGTACATCGAAGTGGCCGCCGACAAGGAACGGCCGCTCTACGTGCAAGCCGGCGAGGCGAATGTGCGGGTGGTGGGCACCGGTTTTGATGTGCGCCGCAGCCAGCAGCAGTTGGTGGTCAGCGTTGCCCATGGCCAGGTGGCATTCGAGCCGGCCCCCAAAACCCCGGCGACCCTGCTCGGTGCCCAGCAACGCGCCACCTACAGCTACGCCAAAGGCACGTTGCAGCAGCAAACCCTCACCGCCGAAGAAGTCGCCGATTGGCGCAGCGGGCACTTGTCGTTTCGCAATCGCGAACTGGCCAGCCTGATCGATGAACTGAGTCTTTACCGCCCCCAGGCTCCGCTGCAGGTCAGCAGTTCGGTGGCGCAATTGAAGGTGTCGGGCAACCTTGATGTGAATGATCCCGACGCTCTGCTCAACGCCCTGCCCGCCCTGTTGCCGGTGAAAACCGTGACCTCGGCCGATGGCGTGGTCAGAATAGAATCCAGCAAATAAACCCCAAGCGCCACATATGAGAATATTTTGCATTCGCATGTGTGGATTTTTTTGCCTGCCCCGTCTTCCTCCTGACTGTGTTTGATACGCACACCTTTTTGGCTATTTAGCCACCCCGGGGGATTTCATGTTTCGCGCGCCTTGCCACGCTTCGCATCTGTTTCTTCGACCCACGCTCATTGCTACGTGCCTGGCCTTCAGCGTCAGCGCCCAGGCCGAGTCGTTCAAGCTGCAACTGCCCGCCCAGTTGCTGGCCACGTCCCTGAGCCAAGTGGCGCAGCAGGCAAAAATCCAACTGCTGTTCGATGAAACACTGCTCAAGAACGTCCAGGCACCGGCGCTCAACGGTGATTTCACCCCGGAAGTGGCGATCCGCAACCTCCTGCAAAATGGCGAGTTCACCCTGATCAAGGTTGGCAGCACCTACGTTGTGCGCCCCGATGAGGGCAAGACCACGCACAGCGGCGCGATTCAGTTGGAAACCCTCAGCGTGATCGGCACCGGTACCGAGGTCGACTCCAGCACCGTAGGCCGTTCCACCCTGAGCCAGGCCGACATCGACCGCTACCAGGCCAACAACATCCCCAGCCTGCTGCAGACCCTGCCCGGCGTCAGCCAGGGCGGCTCGCTGAAACCCGGTGGCCAGACCATCAACATTCGCGGGTTCGGCGATGCCGAAGACGTTCCGCTGACCGTCGACGGCGCCACCAAGAGCGGCTTCGAGCGCTACCAGCAAGGCACCGTGTTCATCGAGCCCGAGCTGATCAAAAGCATCGAGGTGGAGAAAGGCCCCAACTCGCCCTTCACCGGCAACGGCGGTTTTGGCGGCACGGTGAACATGACCACCAAGGATGCCCCGGACCTGCTCAAGGACGGCCGCAACAGCGGCGCGATGCTCAAATATGGTTACTCCAGCAACGACCACGAACAGGTCTACAGCGGCGCCGTGTATGGCCGCACCGACGATGGCCGGTTCGATGCACTGGCGTACCTGACCCAGCGCGACGGCGGCGACATGAAAGTGGCCGCCAAACTGCCCAACGAAAACAACCAATACCCGATCAACCCCCAGCGCCTGCCGAATACCGCGCAAGATGTGGACGGCAAGCTGTTCAAGGTCAATGCACACATCACCGATGAGCACAGTGTGGGCCTGTCTTACTCGCGCTCCCACAGCAATCGCTGGACGCCGTTTTCCGCCGCGAGCTACCCGACGCCGCCGACCCAGACCAACATCGACCGCTACGGCTACGAAGGTGCGCTTAAGCGTTTTCTAGCCAACCGCGACACCGTCGACACCACTTGGTCGGGCAAGTATGAATACCAGCCCCTGGACAACCCGCTGGTGGACCTGACCGTCAAGTACTCGCAGTCCAATACCGACCAGACCGACGAGCGTGACGCCACGGCGTTTTTCCAGCTGGCCAGCGGCGGGCGCAAGATGGACACGTCCTACACCGACAAGAACCTCGACATCCGCAACGTCAGCCTGTTTGACACCGGCCCATTGCAGCATGCAGTGACACTCGGTGGGCAGATCCGCAAGCACATTCGCGAAACCGAGATGTGGATGCCCGGTGCCACCTACAACACCGCGCGCTACAACTACGGGCATTTCCAGCCGGGCTTCATGCCCCACGGCAAGGTCGATACCAACAGCTTCTTTATCCAGGATGCAGTGACGGTTGGCGACGTGACCATCACCCCGTCCCTGCGCTACGACCATGTGCGCAACCGTGGCGAGGCCAACGATGCGCCGTACTACAGCAACCCCGATCCGGCCATCGGCCATGACTACAGCGACCGCACCTACACCGGTTGGTCGCCGCGCCTGGCGCTGTTCTGGACCGTCACCCCGAACGTCGGACTGTTCGCCAACTGGAGCCAGACCTGGCGCGCGCCGGTCATCGACGAGCAGTACGAAGTACAAGGCCTGGGCAGCCGTACCGCCACCAGCGTCGATCTCGACCCGGAACGCATCACGTCGATCACCGTGGGTAACATCACCAGCTTCGACAACCTGATCGCCCAGGACGACAACCTGCAGGTGCGCACCACCCTGTTCCACAACAAAGTCGAAGACGAAATTTTCAAGGCAACCGGCGTCGGCTGCCAGAACCAGGCCGTCAACGGCGGCACCATTTCCACCGCCTGCCCGCCAGGCGCGATGTCCAACTACCGCAACATTGGCGGCCTGACCATCAAAGGCTTCGAGGTCGAGTCTTTCTATAACTCGACCTACCTGTTTGGCTCCGTGTCGTTCGCCTACGCCACCGGCCAACACGAAGGTGCCTACACCAACCCTTGGGGGCCGGACGTATCGGCGCGTGATATTCCGCCAACCAAATGGGTGCTGGTGCTGGGTACCAACATTCCGGCCTGGGATGCCCAAGTGGGCTGGATGGGGCAGTTCGTCGGCGCGACCGACCGCCTGCCCAGCGACAAATACTCCGGCGGCCCGGGCTCCAGCGTCGGCGACTTGTTCTACGACCAGTACGGCAACAAGCGCTACAACACCCAGGGCTTGTTCGCCAAATGGAAGCCGCAGCAGGCTTACCTGAAAGGCACCGAGGTCAACTTCACGCTGGACAACATGTTCAACAACAACTTCCGTCCGGCCCTGAGCGGCGACCGTGCCTACACCAAGGGGCGGGATGCGAAGATCAGCGTGACGCGGTTCTTCTAACCTAGCGGTTGCGCACCAGGCTCAACTCCGCCGCCGGTACCCGCTGCTTGCTCAAGTAGCGGGTACAGCTGACGCGCAGGAACGACGCAAAATTCACCACCTCGCCGCGGTAGTCCATGACTTCCTCGTACAGCTTGGTGATCAGTTGATTGGTGGTCATGCCATCCACACTGGCGATCTCGCTGAGGATGTCCCAGAACTGGTTCTCCAGGCGCAAGGTGGTGACGACGCCGCAGATGCGCAGGGAGCGCGAGCGCGATTCGTAGAGAATCGGGTCGGCCTTGACGTACAGCTCGCACATGGCGATGACCTCCGTTGCTTACAGGGTGATTTGGGTACCCAGCAGGCTGAGGAACCCTGCCAGCCAACCGGGATGCGCCGGCCAGGCCGGAGCCGTCACCAGATTGCCTTGAACGTGGCTGTGGGTCACTGGGATATCGATGAACGAGCCGCCCGCCAATCGTACTTCGGGGGCGCAAGCCGGGTAGGCACTGCACTCGCGGCCTTCAAGGATACCGGCGGCGGCCAGCAGTTGCGCGCCATGGCACACGGCGGCGATGGGCTTGCCCGCTTCATCGAAGGAGCGTACCAGTTGCAGGACCTTTTCATTCAGGCGCAGGTATTCCGGCGCACGGCCGCCGGGCACCAGGAGCGCGTCGTAATCGGCAGCTTCGACGTCGGCGAAATCGGCATTCAGGGCGAACAGGTGACCGGGCTTTTCACTGTAGGTCTGGTCGCCTTCGAAATCGTGGATTGCCGTGCGCACGGTCTGGCCGGCGGTCTTGTCCGGGCACACCGCGTGCACGGTATGACCGACCATCAGCAACGCCTGGAACGGCACCATCACTTCATAGTCTTCGACGTAATCGCCGACCAGCATCAGGATTTTTTTCGCGGCCATGGGGGCATTCCTCCGGTTGAACGGTTGGGCAGACAAGAACAGCCACGATAGGCCTGCGTAGACGAGTCGGGTAATGCCCCGCTACTACAACTGTACGGATCAATCTGCGCCCAGCTGTAGGCCCCCGATTTTCGGGCGCTGTGGCTAGATGATCGACCACTTCCGGCCCTTTCGATTCTGGTCCCCGCCATGAGCTCGCGCGAAAACACCGGCATGGCCCTCGGCCTGCTGGGCGTCATCATCTTCAGCCTGACCCTGCCCTTCACCCGCATCGTGGTGCAGGAAATGCACCCGCTGCTCAATGGCCTTGGCCGTGCGTTGTTCGCGGCGATCCCGGCGGCGGCGCTGTTGCTGTGGCGCCGTGAGCGCTGGCCCACCTGGCGCCAGGTACGTGGGCTGTGCCTGGTGATCGCCGGCGTGATCCTTGGCTTCCCGGTGTTGTCGGCCTGGGCGATGCAAACCTTGCCGGCTTCCCATGGCGCAATGGTCAACGGTTTGCAGCCGTTGTGCGTGGCGCTGTATGCAGCCTGGCTGTCCCATGAGCGGCCGTCGAAAGCCTTCTGGGCCTGCGCCGCGCTGGGCAGTGCGTTGGTGCTCGGTTATGCGTTGATCACCGGGGCCGGCAGTATCCAGGCGGGTGATCTGTTGATGCTCGGCGCGATTGCCGTGGGTGGCCTGGGCTATGCCGAAGGCGGCCGTTTGGCCAAGGAGATGGGTGGCTGGCAGGTGATCTGCTGGGCGCTGGTGCTGTCGACACCGGTGCTAATCGGACCGGTGTGGTACCTGGCGGCGCAGCATCAAGGGGCGATTTCCATGCGCGCCTGGTGGGCGTTTGGTTATGTGTCGCTGTTCTCGCAGTTCCTGGGATTTTTTGCGTGGTACGCCGGGTTGGCCATGGGCGGCATTGCACGGGTCAGCCAGATTCAGCTGCTGCAGATATTTTTCACCATCGCGTTTTCGGCGCTGTTTTTTGGTGAACACATCGAGCCGATTACTTGGCTGTTTGCGTGCGGGGTAATCGTAACGGTCATGCTGGGGCGCAAGACGGCGGTGCAGCCTGCGCCAACTTCCTGTAGGAGCGGCGTTCAGTTCAGGTAGCCATCCGCGCGCAGCAAGGTTTCCAGGCAGTGCTCGGTGATGTGGTAGAACGCCTTCAGCGCCTGGATTTTCTCCAGCAATTGCGCGTTATCCAAAGGTTCGGTGCGCTTGACCGCCAGGATCATCTTGTTCTTGTTGGTGTGTTCCAGTGAGATGAACTCGAACACCTTGGTCTCGTAGCCGCACGCTTCAAGGAACAACGCACGCAGGCTGTCGGTGACCATTTCCGCCTGCTGGCCCAGGTGCAAACCGTATTGCAGCATCGGCTTGAGCAGCAGCGGGCTCTGGATCTGCAGGCGAATCTGTTTGTGGCAGCACGGCGAGCACATGATGATCGACGCCCCGGAGCGGATGCCGGTGTGGATCGCGTAATCGGTGGCAATGTCGCAGGCATGCAGCGCGATCATCACGTCCAGCTCACTCGGCGCCACACTGCGCACGTCACCGCACTTGAATACCAGCCCCGGGTGCTCCAGGCGCGCGGCGGCGGTGTTGCACAGCGTCACCATGTCTTCGCGCAGTTCAACGCCGGTGACCTCGCCCTCGGCCTTGAGGGTGTTGCGCAGGTAGTCGTGGATCGCGAACGTGAGGTAGCCCTTGCCCGAACCAAAATCGGCAACGCGCACCGGCTGATCCAGCTTCAGCGGTGACGAAGTCAGCGCATGACTGAACACTTCGATGAACTTGTTGATCTGCTTCCACTTGCGCGACATCGACGGGATCAGCGCCTGCTTGGCATCGGTCACGCCCAGGTCGGCGAGGAACGGCCGGTTCAGGTCGAGGAAGCGATTTTTCTCGCGGTTATGCGCAGCCGACGGTGCCTCACGCAGTTGCTGCGGCTGGCTTTTGAACAGCGAACTTTTGTTCTTCTTGCTGTACTCCAGCTGGGCTTCGTCGGTCAGCGAGAGCAAGTGCGCGTTTTTGAAGGCGCTCGGCAGCAGTTCGGCAATCGCCACCACGCCGTCCGCCACGGGGAAGTTCTTGGTGATGTCGCGGGTCTTGTAGCGGTAGACGAAGGACAGGCACGCCTGCTCCTTGACCGTCACCGGCTTGATGATCAGCCGCTGCAGCTCGGCTTCCTCACCGACGTACTTGGCCAGCACCAGCTTGATAAAGGCGTTCTGCGCGAGGCTTGCGCTCAACAGTTCGATGAACTGGGCATGATGATCCGGCGCAGGGCGGGCTGGTTGAGCGGTGACAGACATGAACAAAAACGCCTCGGGCTGGGAATGGCGGGCATTTTAGGCGGGATGGGGGTTAAGGGCACGGGGTTATTTGATCAACGGTCGACTCTACTACGCTGATCGTTCCCACGCTCTGCGTGGGAATGCCGCCAGGGACGCTCCGCGTCCCGAAGATGGCGCAAGGCTCTAGCCCTGCGCAAGGGTGACGCAGAGCGTCACAGAATGTATTCCCACGCGGAGCGTGGGAACGATCAGGCGATAGTGTTTGGGTTATTCGAGCACGACCAGGCGGTTGGGCAACTCATTGCGCGTCTGCGTCACTGGCACATGCTCCTTGAGCAATTCGCCGCAGGCTTCGATGCACGTAATAAACCCGGCCAACGTCTGCCCCTGCTTCACCTGCTGGGTAAACGTCTTGACGATCGCATCCCAACTGCTGTCGTCCAAACGTTTGGAAATCCCGTCATCCACCAGAATCTCCACATACCGCTCCGCCTCGCTGACAAAAATCAGCACCCCGGTACTGCCCAACGTGTGGTGCAGGTTTTGCTCCAGGAACTGCCGCCGCGCCAGGTTGGACGCGCGCCAGTGCCGTACCGAACGCGGGATCAAGCGCGTAGTGACCTTGGGCAGGCGAAACACCAGGCACAACACAATAAACGTCGCCCATTGCGCCAACAGCAAGGTGTACATGGTCAGGTAGCCGGAGAGGTAATGCACAATCCCCGGCACCACCAACGCAATCAGGCTGGCCCACAGCAGCGGGATGTAGGCGTAATCGTCAGCGCGGGCGGCCAGCACGGTCACCAGTTCGGCGTCGGTCTGTTGCTCGACCCGGGCGATCGCTTCGGCGACTTGGCGTTGCTCGTGTTCACTCAGTAATGCCATGGTTGTAGGTGCTCTTTTCCAGTTATTGTCATTACCAGCCGCCCGAGGCCCCGCCGCCACCGAAACCGCCACCGCCGCCCCGGAAACCACCGCCACCGCCGCCTCCCCCGCCGCCGCGACCGCTGCTGCTGAGAATCGCCAGCAGGATCGCGCCCACCGGCAGGCCCATGCGATGGCACAGCCACAACACGCCGATCAGCAGGATAAACAAGCCAATGGAAAACCCGGGATTCTCCTTGGCAAAATTCGCCTCCGCCACATGGGCCGGCACCGCCAGCGGCTCACCGCCCACCACCTGCAGCATCGCCGCCACGCCGTCGCTGATGCCCTGGCTGTAATTGCCGGCCTTGAACTTGGGTGCGATCACCTGGTTGATGATCACCCACGACTGCGCATCCGTCAGCACGCCTTCCAGGCCATAGCCAACTTCGATGCGCAATTTTCGCTCATCGCGGGCGACGATCAACAGCGCGCCGTTGTCCTTGCCCTTCTGGCCAATGCCCCACTGGCGGCCCAATTGATAACCGTAGTCTTCAATGGGCACACCCTGCAGGTCGGGCACAGTGACCACCACAATCTGGTCGCCGGACGTCTGCTCCAGCGCCTGCAATTGCTGGGTGAGCTGCTCGCGCACCGCCGGGTCGATCATCTGGGCGCTGTCCACCACCCGCCCGGTCAAGGCCGGGAAGGTCAGTGCCGCCTGGGCCACGCCCACGCAGGCCAGCAGGCACAGCGCCAGGCCTATCCGTAATAAACGCATCGACACCTCAATGCAGCCTTATTTGAACTTCACTTGCGGCGCTTTATCGGCATCGGCACTGGTCGCTTCAAACGTGGCGCGGATCGGCAAGTCGCTGTACATCACGGTGTGCCACAGGCGACCGGGGAAGGTGCGGATCTCGGTGTTGTAAGCCTGCACGGCCTGGATAAAGTCACGACGCGCCACGGCGATGCGGTTTTCCGTGCCTTCCAGCTGGGATTGCAGGGCCAGGAAGTTCTGGTTGGCCTTCAGGTCCGGGTAGCGCTCGGACACCACCATCAAGCGGCTGAGGGCGCCGCTCAAACCATCCTGGGCTTGCTGGAACTGCTTGAGTTTTTCCGGGTTGTCGAGGGTGCTGGCGTCGACCTGGATCGAAGTGGCCTTGGCCCGCGCTTCAATCACGGCGGTGAGGGTGTCTTGCTCATGGGCAGCGTAGCCCTTGACCACTTCCACCAGGTTGGGGATCAGGTCGGCGCGGCGTTGATACTGGTTCTGCACCTGGCCCCAGGCCGCTTTGGCCTGTTCATCCAGGGTCGGAATGTTATTGATGCCGCAACCGCTGAGCACGCTGCTGATCAATAGCAAAGCCGCGGCTTTCAAGCCCCAGCGGTAATTTTGTGCTGCTTGCATGGTGTTTCTCCTGCCCAAACTTGATGGAATTTGACGACTAACCCTATAAACCGCGCGCTTGGGGCATAATCCGCCACCACCACTGGAATGCATCGAGCCAATCAGCTAAAAGATGCCCAGCGCTAATAAGAGTTCAGAGTGTGCTGCATTTATCTGAACAACACCCGAACAACAATAGACGCTCCCCACATTTTGGCCGATCAGCGTAAAGCGCTGTGCAGTGAGCCGAAAAAGGATATTCATGAAAAAGCTGTGTTTGCTCGGCCTTGTTGCCACGCTGGCCACCCACCCCGTCTGGGCAGAAACAAAGCCTGCTGCGCTCAAGGACAAGGACGCGTTCGTCAGCGACCTGCTCAAGCAGATGACCCTCGATGAAAAGATCGGCCAATTGCGCCTGATCAGCATCGGCCCCGAGATGCCCCGCGAGCTGATCCGCAAGGAAATCGCCGCCGGCCGCATCGGCGGCACGTTCAACTCGATCACCCGCCCGGAAAACCGTCCGATGCAGGACGCGGCCATGCGCAGCCGGTTGAAGATCCCGATGTTCTTCGCCTATGACGTGATCCACGGCCACCGCACTATCTTCCCGATCAGCCTGGCACTGGCCTCCAGCTGGGACATGGACGCCATCGCCCGCTCCGGGCGCATCGCCGCCCAGGAAGCCGCCGCTGACAGCCTCGACATCACCTTTGCGCCGATGGTCGACATTTCCCGCGACCCGCGCTGGGGCCGCACCTCCGAAGGCTTCGGCGAAGACACGTATTTGGTCTCGCGAATTGCCGACGTGATGGTCAAGGCCTTCCAGGGCACCAGCGCCGCCAACGCCGACAGCCTCATGGCCAGCGTCAAGCATTTCGCCCTGTATGGCGCAGTGGAAGGTGGCCGCGACTACAACGTCGTCGACATGAGCCCGGTCAAGATGTACCAGGACTACCTGCCGCCCTACCACGCCGCGATCAAGGCCGGTGCCGGCGGCGTGATGGTGGCGCTCAACTCGATCAACGGTGTGCCCGCTACCGCCAACACCTGGCTGATGAACGACCTGCTGCGCAGAGACTGGGGCTTCAAGGGCCTGACCGTCAGCGACCACGGTGCGATCTTCGAGCTGATCAAGCACGGCGTGGCCAAGGACGGGCGTGAAGCCGCCAAGCTGGCGATCAAGGCCGGCATCGACATGAGCATGAACGACTCGCTGTACGGTAAGGAACTGCCGGGGCTGCTCAAGTCCGGCGAAATCGAGCAGAGCGACATCGACAACGCCGTGCGCGAAGTGCTCGGCGCCAAGTACGACATGGGCCTGTTCAAAGACCCGTACCTGCGTATCGGCAAGGCCGAGGATGACCCGGTCGACACCTACGCCGAGAACCGCCTGCACCGTGCCGAGGCCCGTGATGTGGCGCGCCGCAGCCTGGTGCTGCTGAAAAACCAGAACGCCACCCTGCCGCTGAAAAAATCCGCAACCATCGCCCTTGTCGGCCCACTGGCCAAGGCCCCCATCGACATGATGGGCAGCTGGGCCGCTGCCGGTAAGCCTGCGCAATCGGTCACCCTGCTAGACGGCTTGAACGCGGTGATTGGCGAAAAAGGCAAGATCATCTATGCCCGTGGCGCCAACATCACCGGTGACAAGGCCGTGGTCGACTACCTGAACTTCCTCAACTTCGATGCCCCGGAAGTGGTGGATGACACCCGCCCTGCCCAAGTGCTGATCGATGAAGCGGTCAAGGCCGCCAAGGATGCCGACGTGGTGGTCGCTGCCGTGGGTGAGTCCCGTGGCATGTCCCACGAATCATCCAGCCGCACCGACCTGAACCTCCCGCAAAGCCAGCGCGACCTGATCAAGGCCCTGAAAGCCACCGGCAAACCGCTGGTGCTGGTGCTGATGAACGGCCGTCCGCTGTCGATTCTCGACGAGAACCAACAGGCCGACGCGATCCTGGAAACCTGGTTCGCCGGCACCGAAGGCGGCAATGCCATCGCCGACGTGCTGTTCGGTGACTACAACCCATCGGGCAAGCTGCCGATCACCTTCCCACGTTCGGTGGGGCAAATTCCGACCTACTACAACCACCTGACCATCGGCCGGCCATTTACGCCGGGCAAGCCGGGCAACTACACCTCGCAGTACTTCGATGACACCACCGGGCCGCTGTTCCCGTTTGGCTATGGCCTGAGCTACACCACGTTCAGCGTGTCGGACATGGCGCTGTCGTCCACCACCCTGAACAAGACCGGCAAGCTCGACGCCAGCGTCACGCTGAAAAACACCGGCAAGGTGGACGGCGAAACCGTGGTGCAGCTCTATATCCAGGACGTAGCAGGCTCGATGATCCGCCCGATCAAAGAGCTGAAGAACTTCCAGAAAGTCATGCTCAAGGCGGGCGAAGAGCGCACGTTGCACTTCACCATTACCGAGGAGGATTTGAAGTTCTACAACACCCAGCTCAAGTTCGCAGCGGAACCGGGTGAGTTCAATGTGCAGATCGGGCTGGACTCCCAGGATGTGCAGCAGCAGACGTTTGAGCTGCTCTAACACGACGTTTGAATTGCTCTGATCGTTCCCACGCTCCGCGTGGGAACGCCTCTTGTGACGCTCTGCGTCACGCTTTGGGACGCGGAGCGTTACGGGCTGCATTCCTTTGCTGCGCGTTGGAACGATCTTGTGTCAGCCTCGTCGATCCAGCAGGTTGACCACCAACCGATCAATCCACCCCCACACCCGCTGCTTCACCCGCCGCCACAACGGCCGCGACTTCCACGCCTCCAGGCTCACCGCCTGGCTCTGGGCAAAATCCCGCTCGAAACTGCCCGCCACGGCTAACGTCAACTCCGGGTCCAACGCCTCCAGGTTGGCTTCCAGATTGAAGCGCAAATTCCAGTGGTCAAAATTGCACGAACCGACACTCACCCAGTCATCCACCAGCACCATCTTCAGGTGCAGGAAGCACGGCTGATACTCAAAAATATGCACGCCAGCCCGCAGCAAACGCGGGTAATAACGGTGCCCTGCATAGCGCACGGACGGGTGATCGGTGCGCGGGCCGGTGAGCAGCAAACGCACATCCACCCCGCGCCCGGCCGCGCGGCGCAAGGCACGGCGCACGCTCCAGGTCGGCAGGAAATACGGAGTGGCCAGCCAGATGCGCTGCTGGCTGCTGTTCAAGGCGCGGATCAGCGACTGCAAGATATCGCGGTGCTGACGGGCATCGGCATACGCCACGCGACCCAGGCCCGGTCCGGTCGCCGGCACCTTGGGCAAGCGCGGCAAACCAAAATGGGTGGCGGGCTTCCACTCGCGGCGCGCAGCGTTGGCGTGCCATTGGCGGTCGAACAGCGCCTGCCAATCCAGCACCAGCGGGCCGCTGATTTGCACCATCACCTCATGCCAGTCGGCCGTGTCTTGGCCCGGCGTCCAGAACTCGTCGGTGACGCCAGTACCGCCAACCACCGCGATGCTCTGGTCGATCAGCAACAGCTTGCGGTGGTCGCGATACAGGTTACGCATCCAGCGCCGCCAATTCAGACGATTGTAGAAACGCAGCTCTACACCCGCATCGGTCAAGCGCTTACGCAGCCCGAGCGTAAACGCCAGGCTGCCGTAATCATCAAACAGGCAACGCACCCGCACGCCCCGCTCGGCGGCCAGCACCAACGCCTGCACCATAGCTTCGGCGCAGGCACCGGCTTCCACCAGGTACAACTCCAAATCAACTTGCCGCTCGGCACGGGCAATGCCCACCAACATCTGCGGGAAGAAATTCGGCCCGTCGATCAACAACTCGAAACGGTTGGCGCTGCGCCACGGGAACACTGCGCCGCTCACGTTAGCGCGCCGTAAAAATCAGCACCGCACCCACCGGCACCGACAAACTGATCGACTTAAGCCCGGCCGCCTTGCGCAACACCGCCACGCCCGGCGCCAGGTCGAAATCCTCTGCATGCAGCACAACAGGCTCCAGGGTCACCACCTGGAAGCGTCGGTCATCCAGGCGCGTGGCCAACAGCTCAGTGCTGTAGGTTTGGGTCTTGCCGTGCAGGGTGACGCTCAGCGGCAAGCGCAATTCCAGTTGCGCGCCAGGAGCCAGGTCATTGATCGGCTGCAAGTTGATCTGTGCGCTGATCAACGCTTCGGGGAAGGTCTTGATCGCGAACAGCTCGTTACGCATGCGCTCGTCACGCAGCGGGATGCCGCTGTTGACCGACTCCAACTCCACCTCCACCTTTGCCGCGCCTTTACTGTCGACCTTGCCGTGCAGCACCAGAAAGCGATGCACCTCGGCAATTTCGGTGTTTTTGGTGGTGACGAAGGACAGGCGAGAGGACTCGTTATCCAGGTACCAATCGGCGTGGGCGGGCACGGCAGCGGCGGCCAGCAAGGTGAAGGCCAGGGGTTTGAATAGAGAAGCGTTGAACATAAAGACTCGTGGGGCGGAAAACCTGAACGAACATTAAGCGCAATGTTACGAAAGGCGCAAATCCAATATCGAACCGGGCAAAGCGACTCCACCCTCAATGCCATGTCACATTTTAGTACCCTAAGCGGTGTGCATTCTCATTCAAAACACTACATATTGAATGCAGAACGCAATTAGCCCCAATAGAGACTCAAGGGTTGCCTTCATTCAAATAGACACAAGCATCATTTTGCCATCACGGCAAATATCATGCCGAATTTTAAAAACCCCCACATGATGATGAAAAATGATGGCAAAATGCCATTTTTTAAGTTTGTTGTTAAATGTACGAACGTCGCCGCTTTACACTCGGAACGGCGGGCTATATGTTCTGCCTATACAACCCGAGCTAGCTTCGGGGGTAGAATGACCACTGGAATGTGTCGCCAGTGCTGCTGGCAAGGCTACGTAGATCAGGGTCAAAGGAGGCAAAAGGATTATGAACAAGTATGAAAGTTTTTCGTCGGTCTTAAACTTGGCTCCCGGCGATGACCCTTATGCAGAAGCCGTTGAACTTCTAAATGAAGCAGGTTATAGGATTGCACACCAACGAATAGAACTGCATGGCATATTGAATACCCATGCTGTTGACCATGGACAACTAGAACATATCGACCCAATGTCTCTGGATTACTATCAAGGGGGATTAAGCGGGGATATGAGGCGTATTGGCGCGGACTTTAAATATGCCGCAGCCAAACTTTTTGAGACAGAAGGATTTGCTCAACTTGAACTCTCCGACTCTACCAGAGATAAGCTCTTACTCAATGACGAATACTGCCGATACGCCAAGTGACAACCCGCGCAGAGAAGATAACGACTCCACCAGTCACGAGAGCGAGCACACCGTATTCTCTGCTGAAATCAGCCAAGAGATCACCGACGCTGTTCGCCAGCTCAGCGAGTCTAACCCCGCCAT
Organism: Pseudomonas fildesensis; assembly: GCF_001050345.1. Lineage (GTDB taxonomy): Bacteria > Pseudomonadota > Gammaproteobacteria > Pseudomonadales > Pseudomonadaceae > Aquipseudomonas > Aquipseudomonas fildesensis. Next base: position 287,333 of record NZ_LFMW01000001.1, read on the forward strand.
CGGTCAGCTACTAAAAAGCATAGATGGGAAGGAGGCCGTGCGAGAGCTGACCACGGTAGCCATTTCTGTCGTCAAAGAACACCATTCGGGCCCGACCCCTTCTGGCCGGCAGCTTCGCGAATACAACGCCATTTTCCCCGATGGTGCCAATCGACTTTTCACTACAGTGGAAGTCGAACAGGCACATCGACATGAAATGGAAAAAAAGATCTTTGACTACAATATGTCTCGGCTCCAGATGCAGCAAGACGTTCAATTGGGAGAACTCAGCCTGAAAAAAACGTCCTTGCAAGTGGTAGCGGATCGCGATGCCCGCTCGCAATATTTCGCGGGAGGATTATCACTGATTGTACTGTGTGTCGGCGTGTGGCTGATTTCGCTTCAGCATGTGGAGGCAGGTGTGGCCTTGATTGCTACCAACTTCATCGGTATCGCAGCAGTGTTCTTGACTCAGCGGTTTAAGAAATCTGAAGAGAAAGAGAAGGCGAAAAGTGGCCCGGAACCCGATTAACGAAAAGTAAATTAGCGTCGCCAAATAATTAACGAACGCTTTTTTGTGCCTGTGTCTTATACTTTTTGGCGGCGGTGCGCGGGAGGCACACGTGTCTGCCGAGTTACCTCTTCTCGGTTTCCAGCCCACGTACGGCTGCCACCTCTACACCTTGAAACGTCCGCAGCCGGTGCACTGCATCGAGCGCCGGTACTCCCTCACGGTACCAGCCGACACCCCTGCCTTTCCCCCATCCACCGCGCCGTGTGCGTGCGCCCCAACCCACTTGCCGTCACTTCACTGCGCTCCGGGTTATCGCTGAACGCACTGGTCGGCACATATTGCTTCACATACCCCCGGCAATAGTCGGCCGGGTTGTTCGCCACATACCGGCACGAGCAATACTCCTTGGCCGTGTACGCCGCGATGATGTCGGGGAAGGCTTGCAGGTTGACGCGCTCGTGCCACACCCAGCCAGCCACGGCAAGCAACAACAGGAGAAACAGACGGGTAAACGGCCGACGACGAATCATGGTTGCACCGCCGCGAGTACTCGCTTGAGCAGTTCGTTGTGGCGGTAGCTGCCGTCGCGGTCATCGCCGTAGCGCACGATCACCAGATGTTCGTCGGGCATCACGTACAGAGCCTGGCCCCAGTGGCCGAGTGCGGCGAAGGTATCGGCGGGCGCATCGGGCCAGGGTCGGGCGGCGCCTTGTACTTCGCGATTGAGCCACCAGTGGCCGCCGGGGACGGCTTCGTCCTGACCGGCTTTGTACGAGTCGAAGGGTTGGCGATTGAAGGCGACCCACTCTTGAGGCAGCAGTTGCTGATCACCCCAGCGACCATTCCGCGCCATCAGTAGGCCGACGCGCGCCAAATCGCGGGCGGTGAGGTAGGCGTAGGACGAGGCGACAAACGTTTCATCGGCATCGGTTTCCCAGGTGGCGTTGCGAATACCCAGCGGCTTGAACAGCACATCCCACGGGTAACTCATGTACGCCTTGTGGCCGAGCATGCCTTTGAGGGCGGCGGACAAAATATTGCTGTCGCCACTGGAGTAACGGAAGGCCTGGCCCGGCGCGGCGGCGCGCTCGGTATCGGCGGCGAATTCGGCCATATCACCCCGCCCACGGGTGTAGAGCATCGCCACCACCGAGGATTTCAGCGGGGCATATTCATAGTCTTCCTGCCAGTCCAGACCCGAGGCCCAGTGCAGCAAGTCTGCCATCGTGACCGTGGGGTGTTGCTTCATCGGCGGGTAGAAACGCGCGGCGGGGTCGGTCAGTTTGAAGCGGTTTTCCCCATAGGCCACGCCCAGCACGGTGGCCATCAGGCTTTTGCTGATCGACCAGGTCAAATGCGGGGTACTGGCGATGGTGGGTGCAGCGTAGCGTTCGTAGATGACCACGCCATCGCGGATCACCAGCAGCGCATCGGTGCGAATGCCCTGGCGGGTGGCGTCGTCACGCGGGGGGAAAGCATAGGCGTTGAGGGCATCGACAGCGGGGCCGGCGAGTAGCGCGCCCTTTGCCCACTCCTTGTCAGGCCAGGTTTCGGCGCGGGCGGCAACGGTGACTAACAGCAGGGCAACGCACAACAGGCCTCTGACCATGGACGCAAACTCAAGGGGGCATTCAAGCCCGCGAGCCTAGCCGAGGGGCATGACAGATTTGCTACAGGGGGCCTGTCATCCAACCGTCACCGGAACTTCATGGAGATGACACCGAGCCTACATAGCCTGAGTTTGGACAAACAAGTCGACCGGCCGGAACGTGGCTGGCACTCGGAGATTCGCCATGACTCAGATCGCCCGCATCAGCGACACCGGCAATGAACGCCGTCTGCAAGCCGAACGCCTGATTGGCGCGCAGGCTTTGCAGGAAGCTCAGGCCCTGCGGTTCAACGTGTTCAGCGGCGAGTTCAACGCCAAGCTGAAAGGCGCGGAACTGGGCCTGGACATGGATGACTATGATGTTCACTGCAGCCACATCGGCGTGCGGGATTTAAACAGCGGTCGACTCGTCGCCACTACCCGTTTGCTCGACCACCAGGCCGCCAGCACCCTGGGCCGGTTCTACAGTGAAGAAGAGTTCAGCCTGCATGGCTTGTTGCATCTGCAAGGCCCGATCCTGGAAATCGGCCGTACCTGCGTCGACCCGGCCTACCGCAACGGCGGCACCATCGCCGTGTTGTGGGGCGAGTTGGCCGAAGTGCTCAACCAGGGCGGCTACAGCTACTTGATGGGCTGCGCGAGCATCCCGATGCAAGACGGCGGCATCCAGGCCCACGCGATCATGCAGCGCCTGCGCGAACGTTACCTGTGCAACGAACACCTGCGCGCCGAGCCGAAAAAACCGCTGCCCACGCTGGACCTGCCATCCAACGTGATCGCCGAAATGCCGCCGCTGCTCAAGGCTTATATGCGCCTGGGCGCTAAGATTTGCGGCGAGCCGTGCTGGGATGAAGATTTCCAGGTGGCCGACGTGTTCATCCTGCTCAAGCGTGACGAGCTGTGCCCGCGTTACGCCCGCCACTTCAAGGCGGCGATGTGATGAGCCGCCTGCGGGTGTACGGGCGCATTGCCCGCGTACTGCTGGTGGTGGCGCTGGGCTTGAGCATGGCCAGTGTGTTTGGTTTGTTCGAGCGTCTGGGGGTGGCCAATTCGATGGTGCGGCGCCAGCGCTGGTCGCGGTTTTTTATGGCGCGGCTGACCAACGCCCTGCCCTTTCGCGTGACGGTGCACGGCGAGTTGCCGCAAACCCCGATGCTGTGGGTGAGCAATCACGTGTCCTGGACTGACATTCCGTTGCTGGGTATGGTCGCGCCGATGTCGTTTTTGTCCAAGGCCGAAGTGCGCACCTGGCCAGTGGCCGGCTGGTTGGCGGCCAAGGCAGGCAGCCTGTTTATCCGCCGGGGTTCGGGCGACAGCCAGTTGATCCGCAAGCAGATGACCCGTCACCTGGAGCAACAGCACCCGTTGCTGATGTTCCCCGAAGGCACCACCACCGATGGGCGCAGCCTGCGCACTTTCCACGGGCGCCTGCTGGCCAGTGCTATTGATGCGGACGTGTCGCTGCAACCGGTGGCGATCCGTTATCTGCGTGACGGGCAGGTGGACCCGCTTGCGCCGTTTATTGGCGACGATGATTTGCTCTCACACCTGATGCGACTGTTCAGCAATGACCAGGGCGATGTGGAAATCCATGTGCTCAAGCCGATTGCCTGCGCCGGGCAGGAACGCGCAGCGCTGGCGTTCCAGGCGCAGCAGGCGGTGCAGAAGGCGTTGTTTGGGCCGATGCCGGAGACCGAGCAAGTGGCTGCTCGACCAGCGTTCGCCGCCTGACAGGCGCTGGACACAGTACAAAATGTGGGAGGGGGCTTGCTCCCGATGGCGGTGTGTCAGTCAATGCATGTGCTGACTGAACCACCGCCATCGGGAGCAAGCCCCCTCCCACATTTAGACCTCAGTGGTCAGTTGAGCTTGTGCAAATTTTTGCAACTCTGGATAGAACAGCCGGAAATCTTCGCTCAGCGGCTCATATAACTCGCGCAACTCCTGCATCGCATGCCCCAACGCCTCAGGCTGCGTCAGCCGCCGCGAAATCCCGCGCAACACCTGCTCCATCACCGCAAACTCACGGTACGAGCCCAGCCAATCATCCGCCGCCATATACGGCGCAATTTGCGCCAGCCGTCCCGGCAATTGCGGTTCGGCCGCCAGCACGCGGTACACCTGCGCCGTGAAGTGCTCCAGCGGCTGCTCGGCATACACCTGCCAATCCCGCGCCAGGCAGTGATCGAAAAACACATCGAGGACGATCCCGGCATAGCGCCTGCGGGTCAGGCTGAAGCGCGACAACGCCTCCCCTACCAGCGGATGGCTGTCGGTGAAGCGGTCGATTGAGCGGTGAAGCGCAATCGCCGACTCGATTTGCGGGCTGAACTGACCCTGCAGACGGCCTTTGACAAAGTCGCCGTAAAGGCTGCCTAGCAGTTGCGCAGGAAGTTGGCCGCCCAGGTGCAGATGTGCGAGATAATTCATGCCGCGCAGTCTACCACTGCCTTCAATGTATCGTTATAACCCGATATACCGATTCGACCTGGACTAAGACCAAAATCATATTGGTATATCGGGATACAGCGATTTAAAGTTCGCCTCATCGCGATATAACGCTTTACGAAACCGAGCACCTGCCATGTCCATCGACCTCGACGAAATAATAAAAGCCCTGGCGCACCCAGTACGGCGAGACATCCTCAACTGGCTGAAAGACCCGCAAGTGCAATTCCCCGAGCAACTGCACAACCACGAATACGGCATCTGCGCCGGGCAGATCGACCAGCGTTGCGGCTTGTCACAGTCGACCGTGTCGGCCCACCTGGCCACGTTGCAACGGGCGGGATTGATCAGCAGCCAGAAGGCCGGGCAGTGGCACTTTTTCAAACGCAACGAGGAAACGATCCAAGCCTTCCTCACTGCGCTCATCACTGAACTCAGCGCTGAAATCAGCAAACCGCTGTAGAAAGGAAACGTACATGCCCCTCTCGCTACTCATACTGGCCCTGAGCGCCTTCGCCATCGGCACCACCGAGTTCGTCATCATGGGTCTGTTGCCCGATGTGGCGGCGGACCTGGGCGTGTCGATTCCCGGCGCCGGCTGGCTGGTCACCGGCTACGCCCTGGGCGTGGCCATTGGCGCACCGTTCATGGCGCTGGCCACCGCCAAGCTGCCACGCAAGGCCGCCCTGGTAGCGTTGATGGGCATCTTTATTGTCGGCAACCTGCTCTGCGCAATGGCCAGCGACTACAACGTGCTGATGTTTGCCCGCGTGGTCACTGCGCTGTGCCACGGCGCTTTCTTTGGTATCGGTTCGGTGGTCGCCGCCAACCTGGTGCCGGCCAACAAACGCGCGTCGGCCGTGGCCCTGATGTTCACCGGCTTGACCCTCGCCAACGTACTCGGTGTGCCACTGGGTACGGCGCTGGGCCAGGAAGCCGGCTGGCGCTCGACCTTCTGGGCGGTGACGGTGATTGGTGTGATCGCCTTGATCGGCCTGATCCGCTTCCTGCCGGCCAAGCGTGGCGAAGAAAAACTCGACATGCGCGCCGAACTGGCCGCCCTCAAGGGTGCCGGGATCTGGTTGTCACTGAGCATGACCGCGCTGTTCGCCGCGTCGATGTTCACCCTCTTCACCTACGTGGCACCGCTGCTCGGCGACGTCACCGGCGTCTCGCCCAAAGGCGTGACCTGGACCCTGCTGCTGATCGGCCTCGGCCTCACCGTGGGCAACATCATCGGCGGCAAGCTGGCGGACAAACGCCTGGCGGCCACCCTGATCGGTGTGTTTATCAGCATGGCGGTGGTATCCACGGCGCTGACCTGGACCAGCGTAGCGGTGATCCCGACTGAAATCACCCTGTTCCTGTGGGCCACCGCCTCGTTTGCCGCCGTCCCCGCGCTGCAAATCAACGTAGTGACCTTCGGCAAGGCGGCGCCGAACCTGGTGTCCACCTTGAACATCGGCGCGTTCAACATCGGCAACGCCCTCGGCGCCTGGGTCGGCGGCAGCGTGATTGCCCACGGTTTCGGCCTGACCAGCGTGCCGTTGGCCGCTGCGGCCCTGGCGATCCTCGCGCTGCTGGTGACCCTGATTACTTTCCGTCAGAGCGGCGATGCCGACCTGGCCCCTGCGACCAACTGATCAAACTAAAGAGAAGGGTGTTATCCCATGACGACTATTTTCGATCCGATCACACTGGGCGACCTGGAACTGTCGAACCGCATCATCATGGCGCCGCTGACCCGCTGCCGCGCCGATGCCGGTCGCGTGCCAAACGCACTGATGGCCGAGTACTACGTGCAACGCGCCTCCGCCGGGCTGATCCTCAGCGAAGCCACTTCCGTCACGCCACTGGGCGTGGGTTACCCGGACACCCCGGGCATCTGGTCCAACGACCAGGTCCGCGGCTGGGCCAATGTCACCAAGGCCATTCATGGCGCGGGTGGCAAGATCTTCCTGCAACTGTGGCACGTCGGCCGGATCTCCCACGCGTCGTACCTGAACGGCGAAACCCCGGTGGCACCGAGCGCGATCCAGCCTAAAGGCCACGTCAGCCTAGTCCGCCCGCTGGCTGACTTCCCGACCCCGCGCGCCCTGGAAACCGCTGAAATCGCCGACGTTGTCGATGCCTACCGCGTCGGTGCGGAAAACGCCAAGGCCGCCGGTTTTGACGGCGTGGAAATCCACGGCGCCAACGGCTACCTGCTCGACCAGTTCCTGCAGAGCAGCACCAACCAGCGCACCGACAACTACGGCGGTTCCGTGGAAAACCGTGCGCGCCTGCTGCTGGAAGTCACCGACGCCGCCATCGAAGTCTGGGGCGCCGGCCGTGTGGGTGTGCATTTGTCACCCCGCGCCGACCTGCACGACATGGGCGACGAGAATCTGTCCGAAACCTTCACCTACGTTGCGCGTGAATTGGGCAAGCGCGGTATCGCGTTCATCTGCTCCCGCGAGAAAGAAGCCGGCGACAGCCTCGGCCCGCAACTCAAGGCAGCGTTCGGCGGCCCGTACATCGTCAACGAACGCTTCACCAAGGACAGCGCCAACGCCTCGCTGGCCTCGGGCAAGGCGGATGCGGTGGCCTTCGGCGTACCGTTCATTGCCAACCCGGACCTACCGGCCCGCCTGAAGGCCGACGCGCCGCTGAACGATCCACGTCCGGACACCTTCTACAGCAAGGGTCCGGTCGGTTACATCGACTACCCGACACTGGCGCTCTGATGTAACTTGCTGAAACGAAAAAGCCCCGGCGCGCAAGAACCGGGGCTTTTTCATTGATGACATGCTCGTTCCACGTCCTCTTGATCGTTCCCACGCTCCGCGTGGGAATGCCGCCCTGGACGCTCCGCGTCCGCTTTGAAGTTATGACGCAGAGCCTCACAGGATGCATTCCAACGCAAAGCGTAGGAACGATCAGACAAAGGCCGGGAAACATTCCTTCACAGCCTTGCAACAATATCGCTACAAAATAGTTAGGCGACTACGTATCAACCGCCCGCCAGCCCGTATATAAAGTCACTCCACAGATAAGGCCGAAGGACGATTCGCCCTCCTTAGGCTTTACTGTTGACACAGCTTGATTCAATTACGCATTTTTTGTCTTAGTTGCGAAGGCTAGGGCTCAAACGCAGCATGTCCAGACCTATGTCGACCCAGCGCTCGGCTTCCTGGTGCAACTGATAGCTGTCCGGTACCAGCAACCATTGGCCGAGCATCCCGTCGATATACGCATGGAGGCACACCGCCCCTCGGACGGTGTCGAGATTTTCCGGAAGTTGCCCGCGATGGACCGCGTTACGCAGTGTCAGGCCGATGCGCAGGTTGCATTCAAGACTGTGGGTCTGGCGTTGGCGGCGCATGTCGCACATTTCATCGGTGAATTCGCACTTATGAAACAAAATCTCATTGATGCGTCGGGTTTTCGGGTCCAGAGCAACTTGATGAAACAAATGAATCAACAGCTTGCGCATACAGCCCAGCGGGTCGACTTCATCCTCGCTCTCACTGGCCCGGGCCAGCTCATCCAGCGGCTCGTGCAGCGTTTCCAGCATCGCCTGCAGCAAGTCGGCCTTGTTGCTGAAATGCCAGTAGATGGCACCGCGCGTCACGCCGGCCAACGCGGCGATATCCGCCAGAGTGGTCCGCGCGACGCCGCGTTCATAAAAGGCATGCTCGGCGGCTTCGAGAATCTGGCTGCGCGTTTCCTGAGCTTCCTCTTTGGTGCGACGAACCATGGCAGTAAAACCTCAATCAGAACACTTGGGACTATCGGTAACGCTGGGCTAATAGGCGGTAACGATCATCTAAATAATTGTGGGACGACACCGTCATGGGAGCCGAACGTACTAGAATCGAGGCTTTGGGCAGCGCTTTGTCTACATTGCGCGAAGCCTGTCAAGAGTTTACAAACAACCATGAACGTAAGTATATTGCGTAGCAAGCTACTTATCTACTCACAGCTTGTTTTTTACCCTTCCACACTTCTTGTGCGCACCCTGCGCGCCTGACCCGAGGATCTTCATGCAACTTAAGCCAGCTGTTACCGCTCTGGTCACTGCCGTCGCCCTGGCATCGCTGCTCAGCGGATGTAAAAAGGAAGAAGCGGCTCCGCCCGCTCAAACCCCTCAGGTCGGCGTGGTCACCCTTCAACCGCAAGCCTTTACCCTGACAACCGAGCTGCCAGGCCGCACCACCGCCTACCGCATCGCGGAAGTTCGTCCTCAGGTCAACGGCATCATTCTCAAGCGCCTGTTCAAGGAAGGCGCGGATGTGAAAGAAGGTCAGCAGCTTTATCAGATCGATCCGTCGGTCTATGAGGCAACCCTGAAAAGTGCACAAGCCAGCCTGACGCAGACCAAGTCCATCTCCGACCGTTACAAGCAGTTGGTCGATGAGCAAGCCGTCAGCCGTCAGGAATACGACACTGCTGTCGCCAATCGCATGACCGCAGAAGCAAACGTTCAAACCGCTCAGATCAACGTGCGCTACACCAAAGTGTTCGCGCCGATCTCCGGGCGTATCGGCCGTTCTTCGGTGACCGAAGGCGCGTTGGTCAGCAATGGCCAGGCCGATGCGATGGCCGTGATCCAGCAACTGGACCCGATCTACGTCGACGTGACGCAGTCTTCGGCTGAAATGCTGAAACTGCGCCGCGACCTGGAAAGCGGCCAGCTGGAGAAAGCCGGCGCGAATGCCGCCAAGGTCAAGCTGACCCTGGAAGACGGTAGCGATTACGGCCAGGACGGCAAGCTGGAGTTCTCCGAAGTCTCGGTCGACCAGACCACCGGCTCGGTCACCCTGCGCGCCGTGTTCCCTAACCCTGACCACACCCTGCTGCCGGGCATGTTCGTACACGCCCAACTGCAAGCCGGTGTGAACAGCAAGGCCATCCTTGCCCCGCAGCAAGGCGTGACCCGCGACCTCAGGGGCATTCCAACGGCACTGATCGTCAACGCCGACAACAAGGTCGAGCAGCGTGAACTGGTCGCCAACCGCACTTACGGCGCCTACTGGCTGGTCGAAAAAGGCTTGAACGCCGGTGACCGTGTGATTACAGAAGGCTTGCAGTACGTCAAGCCGGGCGCCGAGGTCAAGGTCAAGGAGGCTGATAACGCCAAGCCTGCTGGTGCTGGCACTGGTGCTGCTCCTGCTGCCGCTGCTGGCAAAGGGGAGTAATCCATGTCCAATTTTTTTATCGACCGTCCCATTTTCGCCTGGGTAATTGCCCTGGTGATCATGCTGGTCGGGGCACTTTCGATCATGAAGTTGCCCATCAACCAATATCCGGCCATTGCGCCGACCGCCATCGACATCCAGGTGACCTACCCAGGCGCGTCCGCACAAACCGTGCAGGACACCGTGGTACAGGTCATCGAGCAACAGCTCAACGGTATCGACAACCTGCGTTATGTTTCCTCGGACAGTAACTCCGACGGCAGCATGACCATCACCGTGACGTTCAACCAGGGTACCAACTCGGATATTGCCCAGGTTCAGGTGCAGAACAAGCTGAACCTGGCGACCCCACTGCTGCCGCAAGAAGTGCAGCAGCAGGGTATCCGCGTGACCAAGTCGGTGAAGAACTTCCTGATGGTGATCGGTCTGGTGTCGGAAGACGGCAGCATGACCAAGGACGACCTGTCCAACTACATCGTCTCGAACATTCAGGACCCGATTTCACGGACCGCTGGTGTGGGTGACTTCCAGGTGTTCGGTTCGCAGTACGCCATGCGTATTTGGCTTGACCCGGCCAAGCTGAACAACTACCAGCTCACACCGGTGGATGTCAGCACTGCGATCTCCGCACAGAACGTCCAGGTGGCTACCGGCCAACTGGGCGGCCTGCCTGCCCTGCCCGGCACCCAGTTGAACGCGACCATCATTGGCAAGACCCGCCTGCAGACTGCGGAGCAGTTCGGCAATATCCTGATGAAGGTCAATACAGACGGCTCCCAGGTACGCCTGAAGGATGTCGCCCGTATTGAGCTGGGTGGTCAGAACTACAGCATCGCTGCACAGTTCAACGGCAAGCCCGCTTCGGGTATGGCGATCAAGCTGGCCTCCGGCGCCAACGCCCTGGACACCGGCAAGGCCATCCGTGCCACCGTGGCGTCGCTCGAACCGTTCTTTCCGCCTGGCATGAAGGCCGTGGTGCCCTATGACACCACGCCTGTAGTGACCGAATCGATCTCCGGTGTAGTCGACACCCTGGTCGAAGCGATCGTGCTGGTGTTCCTGGTGATGTTCCTGTTCCTGCAGAACTTCCGCGCCACCATCATCACCACCATGACTGTACCGGTGGTATTGCTGGGTACCTTCGGGATCCTGGCGGCGTTCGGCTTCACCATCAACACCTTGACCATGTTCGGCATGATCCTGGCCATCGGCTTGCTGGTGGACGATGCCATCGTGGTGGTCGAAAACGTCGAGCGGGTGATGGCCGAGGAGCACCTGTCGCCGAAAGAGGCGACGGTCAAGTCCATGGGCCAGATCCAGGGCGCCCTGGTCGGTATTGCCCTCGTATTGTCGGCGGTGCTGTTGCCGATGGCGTTTTTCGGTGGTTCCACCGGTGTGATTTACAAACAGTTCTCCATCACCATCGTTTCGGCCATGGCGTTGTCGGTACTGGTTGCCCTGATCTTCACCCCGGCCTTGTGCGCCACCATGCTCAAGCCGATCGACCCCGAGAAGCACGGCCAACCCAAGCGTGGTTTCTTCGGCTGGTTCAACCGCACCTTCGACCGTGGCGTACTGAGCTACGAGCGCGGCGTGGGTAACATGATCAAGCACAAGATCCCGGCGTTCCTGGTGTACGCGCTGATCATCGTCGGCATGATCTGGCTGTTCATGCGCATCCCTGCTGCGTTCTTGCCCGATGAAGACCAGGGTGTGATCTTTGCCCAGGTGCAGACGCCGGTCGGTTCTTCGGCTGAACGCACGCAAAAAGTCATCGACGACATGCGCGCCTACCTGCTCAACGACAAGGAAGGCGAGCCTGGCGAAGGCAAAGGCGTGAAATCGGTGTTCACCGTAAACGGCTTCAACTTCGCCGGTCGTGGCCAGAGCTCGGGCCTGGCGTTTGTGATGCTAAAGTCGTGGGACGAGCGTGACGCCTCCAACTCGGTGTTCGAGATCGCCAAGCGCGCCCAGGGCTACTTCATGCAGACCTTCAAGGACGCCATGGTATTTGCCATCGTTCCGCCGTCTGTACTGGAACTGGGTAACGCAACCGGCTTCGACGTGTTCCTGCAGGACCAGGGCGGTGTCGGCCATGAGAAATTGATGGCGGCGCGTAACCAGTTCCTCGGTATGGCAGCACAAAGCAAGATTCTGGCAGGCGTGCGCCCCAACGGCGTGAACGATGAGCCGCAGTACGAACTCACCGTTGACGACGAAAAGGCCAGTGCCCAAGGCATCACCCTGTCAAACATCAACCAGACCCTGGCGATTGCCCTGGGTGGCAGCTACGTCAACGACTTCATCGACCGTGGTCGGGTGAAGAAGGTGTACGTGCAAGGTGATGCCGCCAGCCGCATGTCGCCTGAAGACCTGAACAAATGGTTCGTGCGCAGCGACTCCGGGAAGATGGTGCCATTGTCGGCCATCGCCTCGGGCAAGTGGATCTTCGGTTCGCCGAAACTCTCGCGCTACAACGGTGTGGCGGCGATGGAAATCCTCGGTACGCCGGCGCCGGGCTACAGTACCGGTGACGCCATGGCCGAAGTTGAACGTATCGCCAAGCAATTGCCGGCGGGTGTCGGCTATGCCTGGACCGGCCTGTCGTATGAAGAACGTCTGTCCGGCTCCCAGGCACCTGCGCTGTACGCCTTGTCACTGTTGATGGTGTTCCTCTGCCTCGCGGCACTGTACGAAAGCTGGTCGATCCCGATCGCGGTGATCTTGGTAGTACCACTAGGGGTTGTGGGTGCGTTGATGGCGACCAGCATGCGCGGGTTGTCCAACGATGTGTTCTTCCAGGTGGGCTTGTTGGTGACGGTGGGCCTGGCCGCGAAGAACGCCATCTTGATTGTGGAGTTCGCCAAAGAGCTCCACGAACAAGGCAAAGGCATCGTCGAAGCAGCCATCGAGGCGTCCCGCATGCGTCTGCGGCCGATCATCATGACCTCCATGGCGTTCGTCCTCGGCGTATTGCCGCTGGCGATCTCCTCGGGTGCAGGCTCAGGCAGCCAGCACGCGATCGGTACCGGCGTAATTGGCGGTATGATCACGGCCACTGTCCTGGCGATCTTCTGGGTGCCACTGTTCTTCGCAACCGTGACCTCCATGGGCGAACGTAAAAAGACTGAACCCAAGCAAACTCCTAAAGAGGCTGGCCAATGAGCAAGTCGCTCCTTTCCTTAGCTGTCACGGCATTCGTGCTCAGTGGCTGCTCGCTGATACCTGACTATCAGCGCCCCGAAGCGCCGGTGGCCGCACAGTTCCCGCAGGGGCCGGCGTATTCGTCGGCCCAGGCGCCGAACCAGGCTGCTGCCGAGCAGGGCTGGAAGCAGTTTTTCCATGATCCTGCCCTGCAACAGCTGATCCAGACCGCATTGGTGAACAACCGCGACCTGCGCGTCGCGGCCCTGAACATCGACGCCTACGCGGCGCAGTACCGCATCCAGCGTGCCGACCTGTTCCCCGCCGTCTCTGCCAATGGCAGCGGCAGCCGCCAGCGCGTGCCGGCACGGTCGTCGCAGACCGGCGAAGCGGGCATCACCAGTTCGTACTCGGCCACCCTCGGGATCAGCTCGTATGAGCTGGACCTGTTCGGCCGCGTGCGCAGCCTGAGTGAAGAAGCGCTGCAGAAGTACTTCGCGACCGAAGAAGCCCGTCGCACCACCCAGATCAGCCTGGTGGCCAGTGTGGCCAACGCCTACCTGACCTGGCAGGCCGACAAGGAACTGCTCAAGCTGACCCAAGACACCCTGGGTGCGTACGAGCAGAGCTACAAGCTCACCTCGCGCAGCAACGAAGTCGGCGTGGCCTCGGCCCTCGACTTGAGCCAGGCGCGCACCTCGGTGGAAAACGCCCGGGTGGCACTGGCGCGTTACACCCGCCAGGTGGCCCAGGACGAAAACAGCCTGACCCTGCTGCTCGGCACTGGCCTGCCGGCGAATATCGCCAGCAAGCCACTGTCGGATGACCTGCTGAGCGAAGTGCCGGCCGGGTTGCCATCGGACCTGCTGCAACGTCGTCCCGACATTCTGCAAGCCGAGTACAACCTCAAGGCGGCCAACGCCAATATCGGCGCGGCCCGTGCAGCGCTCTTCCCGAGCATCAGCCTGACGGCCAACGCCGGCACCATGAGCCCGGATCTGAGCGGCCTGTTCAAAGGCGGTTCGGGCACCTGGTCGTTTGCCCCGCAGATCAACATCCCGATCTTCAACGCCGGTAGCCTGCGCGCAAGCCTGGACTACTCGAAGATCCAGAAAGAGATCAACGTGGCCAACTACGAGAAGGCCATTCAGACCGGCTTCCAGGAAGTCTCCGACGGCCTCGCCGCGCGTGAGACCTACAAGCAGCAGTTGGAGGCCCAGCGTGGTTTCGTCGCCGCCAACCAGGATTACTACCGCCTGGCCGAGCGTCGCTACCGCATTGGTGTCGACAGCAACCTGACCTTCCTCGACGCCCAGCGCCAACTGTTCAGTGCCCAGCAATCGCTGATCACCGACCGCCTGGCGCAGCTCAACAGCGAGGTCAACCTGTACAAGGCCCTCGGCGGTGGCTGGAACGAGCAGACCGCGAAGAACGAGCCGCTGAAAGAAGAAGCGCCGACGTTGAAGTTGTTCTGATAACGGTGCTGTAAAACAAACCGCTTCCCTCGCAGGAAGCGGTTTTTTTATGTCCGAAAGGCTCCCGTCAACTTGCGTTCGATCATCGCCCACAACCCGCCCGCCCCCACTTTCATCGCCCCCGCCCTGCCCCGCACCATGGCCGCCACCTGCATAACCCCAATAACAACAGGTCTAACGCCATGAACATTTTTCACGTTCGCCAGCTCTTGCTGGCTATCGCTGTCGCCAGCCTTGCCCTTCCCGCAGTCGCCGAAGAACACGGCTTTCTCGAAGACGCCAGTGCCAACCTCAACCTGCGCAATTTCTTCTTGAACCGCAATTTCACCAACCCGACAAAGGCCCAGGGCGGCGCGCAGGAGTGGACGCAGAGTTTCATCCTCGACGCCAAGTCCGGCTTTACCCAGGGCACGGTAGGTTTCGGGGTGGACGTGCTGGGCTTGTACTCGCTCAAGCTCGATGGCGGGCGCGGCACCGGCGGCACTCAGTTGTTGCCGCTGGACCGCGATGGCCGGCCGGCGGATGAATTCGGGCGTTTGGGCGTGGCGTTCAAGGCGCGCATTTCGAAGACCGAAGTGAAGGTCGGCGAGTGGATGCCGGTGCTGCCGATCCTGCGTTCAGACGACGGCCGCTCACTCCCGCAAACTCTGCGCGGCGGGCAGATCACCTCGAAGGAAATCGACGGCCTGACTCTCTACGGCGGCCAGTTCCGCGCCAACAGCCCACGAGACGACAGCAGCATGACGGACATGTCGATGGTCGGCAAAACCGCCTTCACTTCCGACCGATTCAACTTCCAGGGCGGCGAATATGCGTTCAATGACAAACGCACGCAGGTCGGCCTCTGGAATGCCCAACTCAAGGACATCTACAGCCAACAGTTCGTCAACCTGATCCACAGCCAACCCGTGGGCGACTGGACCCTCGGCGCCAACCTCGGGTTCTTCTACGGCAAGGACGACGGCAGCGCCCGCGCCGGTGACCTGGACAACAAGACCTGGTCCGGCCTGTTCTCGGCCAAGTACGGCGGCAACACCTTCTACGTCGGCCTGCAAAAGCTCACCGGCAACAGCGCGTGGATGCGCGTCAACGGCACCAGCGGCGGCACCCTGGCCAACGACAGCTACAACGCCAGCTATGACAACGCCCAGGAAAAATCCTGGCAGGTTCGCCACGACTACAACTTCGTCGCCCTTGGCGTGCCGGGCCTGACCCTGATGAACCGCTATATCAGCGGCAGCAACGTGCACACAGGCACCGTGACCGACGGCAAGGAGTGGGGCCGCGAAAGCGAATTGGGCTACACCGTGCAAAGCGGCGCCCTGAAAAACCTCACGATGCGCTGGCGCAATTCCAGCATGCGGCGCGACTACAGCAACAACGAATTCGACGAAAACCGGTTGATCGTCAGCTACCCGATAAGTCTGCTGTAAACCCGCGTCGCACTTGCGGTATGGTGCGCGCCTGCTGCCGCTGAGCTGACTCGGCGGCGGCCTCCAGACGAGCCCGGCCCACACCATGAAATCCTTTGCCCTCGCATCCGCCCTGCTTGCCCTCGCCTTGAGCCTCAGCGGCTGCATCGGCGCACCCATCGCCCTGACGCCGCAGACCGAGCAGCGCTTGCAGGCCCAGGCGCCGATCCGTTTTCTGCTGACGTTTGATGATGGTCCCAGCGCGTCGGGCTACAACAACCCGAGCCGCTCAGTGATTGCCGACCTGGCCAACAACCCGGTGTTGCCGGGCATCAAGGCGGTGTTCTTTTTGCAGACCGAAGCCTCGCGCTCCGGTGGCAGTTCACGGGGTCGCAAGACCATGGAGCGTGAGCACGCGGGGGGGCATATCCTGGCGTTCCACACCGCCACGGGGTTTCATACCAACCACCGCTGGCTGAACGACGCCGAGCTTGAACGCACACTCAGCCAGGGCGCCGAAGATATTGCCTCGATCACCGGTACGCCGCCCACGCTGGTGCGCCCGCCGTTCTGGAATTACGACCGACGCACCTTCGCCGCGTACCAACGCCATGGCATGCAGGTGTTATTGACGGATTTGAGTGCCAATGACGGCAAAATCTGGGGTTTCAATGGCAGCCCGCGCCGCCGCGCCAACCTGTATCGGCAACTGTCGGTGGTGCGCGAGCGCATTGCCCTGGGGGAGTTGCCCACGGTGGACGGCGTGATCCCGGTGGTGGTGACCTTCCACGACATCAACCGCTACACGGCCCGGCACCTGCAGGAGTACCTGCACATCCTGATGGACAGCGCCCGGATCAACGGCATGCAAACCGCCGCCGAGCCGTTCTACACCGAGCACGCCGCGCTGGAACGCGCTGCGCTGGCGCGAACGGTGAAGGATGTGAACGAGCCGGTGCATCTGCCGGGCGTGTGGAACTGGGTGTGGAGCGCCGATACCCTGTAGGCGCAGGCTTGCCGGCGAAAAACACACGGGCGCCGCGTTTATTGATCGTTCCCACGCTCTCGTGGGAATTAATCCTGTGACGCTCTGCGTCACGACTTTAGAAGCGGACTGAGAGCGTCCAGCGCGGCATTCCCACGCAGAGCGTCGGAACGATCACCACCACGGTGGGGCAACGCGTTCAGCCCTGTTGGCGGGACTCCACACCCAGTTCATCCCACACCGACTCTGCCAGGTGAAACGTTGCATTCGCCGCCGGGATCCCGCAATAGATCGCGCTCTGCATCAGCACTTCCTTGATTTCGGCCCGGGTGACTCCATTGCTGGCGGCCGCGCGCAGGTGCAGTTTGAGTTCTTCGCTGCGGTTCATCCCGATCAGCATGGCGATGGTGATCAGGCTGCGCGTGTGCCGCGGCAGACCGGGACGGGTCCAAATATCACCCCAGGCGTGGCGGGTGATCATTTCCTGGAACTCGCTGTTGAATTCGGTCAGGGCGTTGAGGCTGCGGTCGACATGGGCATCACCCAGCACTTCGCGGCGCACGTGCAGGCCATCGGCGTAACGTTGTTTCTCATCCATAAAAATTCCTTGTTCAATTTGATTAGCGCCCGTTCACTTGTGCACAGCGGGGCTTCATGTGGGGAGCAGGCTTCTTGTGGCGAGCGGGCTTGCCCCGCGTTGGGGCGCGAAGCGGCCCTGATGCAGTCACCGCATTGTCAGGTTTTGGGGCTGCTTCGCAGCCCAACGCGGGGCAAGCCCGCTCGCCACAGGTTTAGTGGGCCAGCAGGAATTTGAGCACCCGATCACTGAACGCCGCACCCGCCTGAACATTCGACAGGTGCGCGGCGTAAAACTCAGCGTACTCGGCGCCCTGCACATGTTCCTGAATAAAGTGACTGCCAGCGGGTGGAGTGACGGCGTCTTCGGTGCCGGCAATCACCAGCGTCGGCACTTTGATCGCTGCCAACTGCTCTCGAAAATCGGCATCGCGCACCGCCGCACAATTGGCGGCATACCCTTCGGGCGAGGTGGCTGCGAGCATGTCGGTGATCCGCTTGGCCTGCTGCGGATTGGCCTCGGCAAAATCAGCGGTAAACCAACGGGCAATCGACGCATCGCGCAGGGCAACCATGGCCGCCGCGCCATCGCGCAGGACCATCTCGATCCGTGGGTCCCAGATGTCCGGCGTGCCGATCTTGGCTGCGGTGTTGCACACCACCAGGCGATACAGACGCTCACCCGCGTTGATGCCCAGCCACTGGCCAATCAGGCCGCCCATGGACAGCCCGCAGAAATGCGCACGCTGGATATCCAGCGCATCCAGCAGCGCCAGCACGTCGTGCCCCAATTGCTCGATGCTGTAAGGCCCCTCTGTGACCAATGATTTGCCATGACCACGGGTGTCAAAACGCAGCACACGAAAATGCTCAGTGAAGGCCGGGATCTGGATATCCCACATACCCAGGTCGGTGCCCAGGGAGTTGGACAACACCAACACCGGTGCGTCGACAGGGCCGTCCAGTTGGTAATGCAGTTCGCCCTCGGCGAGTTGTACAAATGCCACAGCTTTCTCCTTAATCAGTAAGGCATTCAAGCGTTCAATGCAAAATGTTCGGTTACAGCACGGGTGACCCAGGTTTGAGCCTGGCCCAGGTAGTGGGCCGGGTCGAGCAGGCGGTCCAGTTCAGCGGCTGACAGTTCGGCGGTGATCTGCGGTTCGTCCGTCAGTACAGCGCGCAGGTGGCGCCCCTCAGCGACCGCCCGTTTGCAGGACTGCTCCAGCAGATGGTGCGCGGTTTCGCGGCCCAGCCGTTGGGCGAGAACGATGCTGACCGCTTCGGCCAAAACCAGGCCTTGGGTCAGGCCGAGGTTTTGCGTCATACGTTCTGGGTCGACTTCCAACCCTTCGCTTACCAGCAGCGCTTGTTGCAACGCGCCGGAGACCAAGCGGCAAATCTCCGGCAAGGTTTCCCATTCGGCATGCCACAAGCCGAGGCTGCGCTCGTGCTCCTGGGGCATCGCGCTGAACATCGTCGCTACCAGGCCGGGCACGCGAGTGGCGGCGCTGATCAGCACGGCAGCGCCGACTGGGTTGCGTTTGTGCGGCATGGTCGACGAGCCGCCTTTGCCCGGCGCGGACGGTTCGAACACTTCGGCCGCTTCGGTCTGCATCAGCAAGCTGATATCGCGACCGAGTTTGCCGAGGCTGCCGGCGATCAGGCCGAGCACGCTGGAGAATTCGACCAGCCGATCACGCTGGGTGTGCCAGGGCTGCTCGGGCAGTGTCAGTTGCAACTCTGCAGCCAACGCTTCGGCCACGGGCATCGCCTGTTCGCCGAGCGCCGCCAGGGTGCCGGACGCGCCGCCGAATTGCAGCACCAGCAAGCGCGGTTTCAGCTCAGCGAGACGTTGTCGGTTACGGGTCACCGCGCCCAGCCAACCGGCGATTTTCATCCCAAGGGTGACCGGCGTTGCATGCTGCAACCAGGTGCGCCCGGCCAACGCTGTGGTCGCGTAGCGCTGCGCCTGAGCGGCAAGTATGTCGCCCAAGCGCGCCAAATCCGTCTCGACCAACTCCACCGCGCGGCGCACTTGCAGCACCAGCCCCGTGTCCATCACATCCTGGCTGGTCGCGCCCAGATGCACAAAGCGCTCGGCCCCGGCATCTTCACTGGCAATCAACTTGCCCAGTGCCTTCACCAGCGGAATCGCTGAATTCCCCGCCGTGGCAATCGCCACGCCCAAGGCATCCACGTCATACAGAGACGCCAGGCACGCCTGGGCAATCGGTGCGACGGCGGCCTGCGGGATCAACCCGACCCGGGCCTGCGCCCGGGCCAACCCGGCTTCGAAATCCAGCATGCCCTGCAGGCGCCCCTGGTCGCAGAACACCTCGGCCATGCTGTCAGCGGTGAAGTAAGCATCGAACAATTGATTGCTCGTGCGCAGTGTCATAACTCATCCCTTACAGATCGTGGTGCAAGTACGCCGCCTGTTTCGGCAGGCGCAAGCTGAACAGGAAGGCCACCGCCATCATCGCGGTCACGTACCAATAGAAAGTGTTTTCCATGCCGATGGATTTCAGGCTCAGCGCGACGACTTCCGCCGAACCGCCAAACACCGCGTTAGCCACCGCATACGCCAGGCCTACGCCCAATGCACGCACCTGAGGCGGGAACATTTCCGCTTTGACCAGGCCGCTGATGGAGGTGTAGAAGCTGACAATCGCCAAGGCCAGGGTGATCAGCACAAAGGCCAGGAACGGACTCGTGACAGTTTTCAGGGTCAGCAGGATCGGCACCGTAAACAGGGTGCCAAGGCCGGCGAACCAGAGCATCGAATTACGGCGGCCGATCTTGTCCGCCAACATGCCGAACAGCGGCTGCATGCACATGTAGAGGAACAGTGCGCCGGTCATGATGTAGCTCGAGGTCTTGGCGTGCATGCCGACCGTGTTCACCAGGTACTTCTGCATGTAAGTGGTGAAGGTGTAGAAAATCAGCGAGCCGCCGGCGGTGTAGCCCAGCACCGTCACAAACGCTTTGCCGTGGTCGCGAAACAGCGCGACGATGCTGCCGGCGTCCTTGTCTTCGCGCATTTCCTTGCTGGTGGTTTCTTTCAGGGTGCGACGCAGCAGCAGCGAGATCACCGCCGCGATGGCGCCGATCACAAACGGAATCCGCCAGCCCCAGGCGCGCAGTTCGTCTTCAGTGAGGATCTGTTGCAGGATCACCACCACCAGCACCGCCAGCAGTTGCCCGCCGATCAGCGTCACGTACTGGAACGAGGCGAAGAAGCCGCGCTGCCCCTTGAGCGCGACTTCACTCATATAGGTCGCGGTGGTGCCGTATTCGCCACCCACCGACAAACCCTGAAACAGCCGCGCCACCAACAGCAAGGCCGGTGCCCAGGCGCCGATGTCTTTGTAGGTGGGCAGGAAAGCGATGACCAGGGAACCGGCGCACATCATCAGCACCGAGATCATCATCGAATTTTTGCGACCGTGCTTATCGGCCACGCGGCCAAACAGCCAGCCGCCGATGGGACGCATCAGGAACCCGGCGGCGAACACACCGGCGGTGTTAAGCAGTTGGACTGTGGGGTCGTCCGACGGGAAAAACGCCGGGGCAAAATAAATGGCGCAGAAGGCGTAGACGTAGAAGTCGAACCATTCGACCAGGTTGCCGGAGGACGCCCCGACAATCGCAAAAATCCGCTTGCTGCGCTCTTCTCCGGTGTAATGACTCGTTTTTGTTGTCATGTTTTTTTCACTCAGTGGGAACGGTTATAGCCTAGACATACTTTGCAACAACCATGTTCCGCAAGCAGACTTTTGGATATGTGCTGCCTGAACCGACCTCATCGGGAGCAAGCCCCCTCCCACATTTAATAGGCGGCGCGCTTAAAATGTGGGAGGGGGCTTGCTCCCGATAGGATTTCAAGCCAAGTCAATAGTCGAAAAACACCGTTTCCTTATCTGTCCCCTGCAAAACCACATTCCACTGATACACACCGTCCGCATCCTGCTTGGCAATCAAGGTACTGCGACGCTCTGCAGGTACACACGCCAGCAACGAGTCATCCCCATTCAACGCCTCACCGTCAAAATAAATCCGCGTCAGCAAGTGCTTCACCAACCCCCGCGCAAACACCAACACCACCAAATGCGGCGCCTGGGTCGTGCCCTTCAGCCCCGGTACGCTGCCCGGCTTGATGGTGGTAAAGCGGAAACGCCCTTCGGCATCCACCGGCACCCGGCCAAACCCTTCGAAGTGGGGGTCAACTGCTTTGTCCTGCTCATCTTCCGGGTGGTCGTACTTGCCGGCGGCATTCGCCTGCCAGACTTCGAGCATGGCGTCGTTGACGACATCACCGTTGCCATCCACCACTTGCCCGCTGATCGCCACGCGCTCGCCGAGGGTGCCGGTTTGGGTCAGGTCTTCGCGGTTCAGCCAGGTCAGGCCGATGTGGTAATACGGCCCGACGGTGTGGGACGTGGTCGCGTTGAGTGTCATCTCATTTCTCCATCGGCGTGGCGTCGCGGCCGCGCAGGACGATGTCCCAACGGTAGCCGAGGGCATAGGAAGGAATGGTTTTTTCCAGGTCGAAACTTGCGATCAAACGTTGCTTGGCCGAGGTGTCCTGCACGCAGTTGTAGATCGGGTCGTATTCCAGCAGCGGGTCGCCGGGGAAATACATCTGCGTCACCAGACGCGTCAGCACGCTCGGCCCGAACAGCGAAAAGTGGATATGCGCCGGGCGCCAAGCGTTGTGGTGGTTGCCCCACGGATAGGCGCCGGGCTTGATGGTCTGGAACTGGTACCAGCCGTCGGCATCGGTGACGGTGCGCCCAGTGCCGGTGAAGTTCGGGTCCAGCGGTGCGTCATGGACATCGCGCTTGTGGTTATAGCGGCCGGCGGCGTTGGCCTGCCAGATTTCCACAAGGATGCCCGGCACCGGCAGGCCGTTTTCATCCAGCACGCGGCCGTGAATGATGATGCGTTCGCCCTGGGGCTCGCCGTCATGCTGGGCGGTCAGGTCATTATCTTTGTCGTTGATACGCTCGGCGCCGATAGTCGGGCCGGTGATTTCCGACAAGGAATGGGGCAGGAACACCAACGGCTTGGACGGCGAACGCAGGTTCGTCGACTGATAGGCCGGGTGCAGGTAATCAGGTTGAGTGCCCGCTTGCGGGCGCCGGTATCCTGGCTTGTCACTCATTGAGCAATCCTCTCTTATTAGATACGTTCAATTGCCAGGGCCAAGCCTTGGCCGACGCCCACACACATGGTCGCCAGGCCTTTGCGGCCGCCGTTTTTTTCCAACTGATGCAGGGCCGTCAACACCAGCCGCGCGCCGCTCATACCCAGGGGATGGCCGAGGGCGATGGCGCCACCGTTCGGGTTGACCTGGGGGGCATCGTCGGCAATGCCGAGTTCACGCAGCACCGCCAGGCCTTGGCTGGCGAAAGCTTCATTGAGTTCGATGACATCAAAATCGGTGACCGCCAAACCCAGGCGCTCCACCAGTTTGCGTACCGCCGGCACCGGACCGATGCCCATCACCCGTGGCGCAACACCCGCACTGGCCATGCCCAACACACGGGCGCGGGCGGTCAGGCCGTGTTTCTTCACGGCTTCGGCAGACGCCAGAATCAACGCCGCTGCACCGTCATTCACGCCTGAGGCATTGCCGGCGGTGACGGTCTTGTCCGGCCCATTCACTGGCTTGAGTTTGGCCAGGGTTTCCAGGGTGGTGTCGGCGCGCGGGTGCTCATCGTGTTCCACCACGGTTTCGCCTTTTTTATGGGCGACCCGCACCGGCACGATTTCCTCGGCAAAGAAGCCGGCGGCTTGCGCGGCGGCGGTGCGTTGCTGGCTACGCAGGGCGAAAGCGTCTTGATCGGCGCGGGAAACCTTGTAGTCGTCAGCGACGTTATCGGCGGTCTGCGGCATCGCATCCACGCCGTACTGGGCCTTCATCAACGGGTTGATAAAACGCCAGCCGATGGTGGTGTCTTCCAGTTTCATGTTGCGCGAAAACGCCGCGTCGGCCTTGCCCATCACGAACGGCGCACGGGACATCGACTCGACGCCCCCGGCAATTGCCAGCTCCATTTCGCCGCTGGCAATCGCACGAAACGCGGTGCCGATGGCATCCATGCCCGAGGCGCATAAACGGTTGAGGGTCACACCGGGAATGCTTTCCGGCAAGCCCGCCAGCAACAGCGCTATGCGTGCGACGTTGCGGTTGTCTTCACCGGCCTGGTTGGCACAGCCGAAGAACACCTCGTCGACGGCAGTCCAATCCACCGAAGGGTTGCGTTCAATCAATGCCTTGATCGGCAGCGCGGCCAGGTCATCGGCGCGCACGGTGGACAGGCCACCGCCGAAACGACCGATAGGCGTGCGAATCGCATCGCAGATAAATACGTCGCGCATCAGGCTTCTCCCGGCGCTTGGCCATGAGCGGCGGCGGTGCGCGCTTCGAGATCACGCAGGGCGGTCAACTCGACGTCGCTCGGTTCAGCGGTGGTACTCACTTGGTCGGCAAACCGAATCGCCCAACCGGTGGCCGCGACGACTTGCTCGCGGGTCACGCCAGGGTGCAGTGCGGTGACCACGAACTCATGTGTGCCCTCTTCCGGCTCCATGACGCACAGGTCGGTAATAATCCCTACAGGACCGGCACCGGGCAGGCCCAGACGCTTGCGTGAGTCGCCGCCTTCGCCGTGGCCGACAGAGGTGATGAAATCCAGCTTGTCGACAAACGAACGCGCCGACTGCTTGAGTATGATCAACACGCTCTTGGCGGAACCGGCGATCTCCGGCGCGCCACCGGCACCCGGCAGGCGCACCTTGGGCTGGTGATAATCACCGACCACGGTGGTGTTGATGTTGCCGAAACGGTCGACTTGGGCCGCGCCGAGAAAGCCGACGTCAATACGCCCGCCCTGCAGCCAATAGCGAAAAATCTCACCGGTGGGGACGACCGTATCAGCGGTTTCCGCCAGCTCGCCGTCACCGATGGACAGCGGCAGTACGCTGGGCTTGGCGCCAATCGGGCCGGACTCGTAGATCAGCACCACGTCCGGCGACGAGGTCAAGCGCGCCAGGTTGGCGGCTTTGGACGGCAGGCCGATGCCGACGAAGCATACCGAGCCGTTCTTCAGGCGGCGCGCGGCGGCGACCGTCATCATTTCATTGGTCGAGTAAGCCATTACTTGGCCTCCTGCGCGGTGGCCAGCTTGGCCTGGAATTCACTGAAATCGGCAGTGCCGTGGATGTATTCGTCGATCCAGGCGGTAAAAGTCTCACGGTCGCGAGCAATCGGGTCCCACGCCTGGTAGAAGCGGTTGTCGCGCTCGTTATAGCCGTGGGCGTAGGACGGATGCGCGCCGCCGGGCACATGGCAGACGGCGGTCAGGGCCCAGGTTGGCAGCACGCAGCTGTTCATCGGTGCATTCAGGTCGTCGACGATTTCCTCAACGGTGACGATACAACGCTTGGCCGCCAGCGCCGCTTCCTTCTGCACGCCGAGAATGCCCCAGAGCAATACGTTGCCCTTGCGGTCGGCCTTTTGTGCGTGAATTACGCTGATGTCCGGACGCACTGACGGCACCGCCGCCAGCACTTCGCCGGTGAACGGGCAGGTCACGGTTTTTATCAGCGGGTTGACCTTGGGCAGGTCGGAACCGGCGTAGGCACGCAGCACCGCAAAGGGCAGGCCGGAGGCGCCGGCGACGTAGGCATTGGCCAGGTCGGCGTGGCTGTGTTCTTCAATCTCCAGCGGTTGCGGCCACTGCCTCTCGACCGCGTCACGCAAGCGATGCAGGGAGCCCACACCCGGGTTGCCGCCCCAGGAGAAAATCAACTTGCGCGCGCAGCCGGCGCCGATCAACTGGTCGTAGACCAGGTCAGGCGTCATGCGCACCAGCGTCAGGTCTTTCTTACCCTGACGAATGATTTCATGACCTGCGGCCGTAGGGATCAGGTGGGTGAAGCCTTCGAGGGCGACGGTATCGCCGTCGTTCACGAAGCGCTTGACCGCATCACGCAGGGTGAGAATTTCAGCCATGGGGTTGGGCTCCCGGAGTTGATCGAAAAAGGCGCTGAGGTGGCGCCGAAGTGCTTGAAGGTTAAGCCGGGCCAACGGGCCAAACAATCCGATAATCGACACAGCGTTCGATTATCGAACAGATTGTTGCCTGGCTACCTTTCCGTATAGGAGCCGGGAGTCAGGTGGCGTCGGCGTGGCTGACCATGCCCTTGATCACCACCGCAGCGGCGGCCAATCCGGCAGGAATCACCAACGCAGTCAGCACCTGCTCAAAGTTCCAGCCCAGGCCCAGCAATGTTGCGCCCATCCACGCACCAAGAATCGCGCCGAAGCGGCCAATGCCGAGCATCCACGACACACCCGTGGCGCGGCCCTGCGTCGGATAGAAGCGTGCGGCCAGCGACGGCATGGCCGATTGCGCACCGTTGACGCACATCCCGGCGATCAGCACCAACGTGGCCAAGACGGTGATATTGCCCAGGCTCTGCCCTACTGCGTAGGCAAACACCCCGGCCAGCAGGTAGAAGATGCCGATAACCTTGTGGGGATTGAAACGGTCCATCGCCCAGCCCACACCCACCGCGCTCAACACACCACCAAACTGGAACAACGCGCCGATAAACGCGGCCTGTTCCATACTGGCGCCGCTGTCGCGCATCAGGGTCGGTAGCCAGCTCGTCAGCAGGTAGACGATCACCAGGCCCATGAAGTAGGTGAGCCACAGCAGCAAGGTGCCGGCGCTGTAGGTGCCGGAGAAAATCACCGCGAACACGTTGCGTGCCTTGACTGTTTTTTGCTCGGGGACGCTGAAGCCGGTGGCCTGGGCGACGATGCTCGGTTCGATGGGGGACAGGGTTTTGCGCACCTTATCGGTACCGCGATTGCGTACCACCAGGTAACGCGCCGATTCCGGCAGCCACACCAGCAGCACCACAGCGAGGATCAACGGCAGGATGCCGCCGATCAGCAGCAGGCTGTGCCAGCCAAACGCGGGGATCAGCTTGGCCGAGATAAACCCGCCGCCGGCCATGCCCAGGTTAAAACCACAGAACATGCTGGTCACCAGCAACGACTTGTGGCGCTCAGGGGTGTATTCGGAGAGCAATGTGGTCGCATTCGGCATCCCTGCCCCCAGGCCCAGCCCGGTCAGGAAGCGCAGCACCAGCAGTTGGTCGACGTTGCTGCTGTAGGCCGAGGCCAGGCTGAACGCGCCAAACACCAGCACCGCGCCCACTAACACTACTTTGCGTCCGAAGCGGTCAGCCAGCGGCCCGGAACCGAGTGCGCCGAACACCATGCCGATCAACGCGGCGCTCATCACCGGGCCGAGGCTCGCGCGGTCGATGCCCCAGTCCTGGGACAGCGCGGGCGCGATAAAGCCCATGGCGGCGGTATCGAGGCCATCAAGGAAGACAATCAGGAAACACAGGATTACCACGCGCCACTGATAGCGTGACAGTGGCTGGGCATTGATGAAGGACTGAACGTCCAGCGTGGTACCGACAGAAGGCTGATTCATTATTTTTATTCCACACCGATGGTGGGCCAACGACCTGGGGTCGTCATTATTATTGGGCTGCGCTCAGAGCGCTGCCGCACAGTAATAAGCCAGGGGAAACACCGTCAATTGATCAAACCGGGATCTGTGCGGTCACCGAACAGCTTAGGCAAACAGCTGCGTACTCAACTCGCGGCTGGCGCTGAGCATGCTCGGCAGGAACCGCTGCTCCAGCTCGCTGCGGCTGACCCGCCCGGCGTGGGTGCTGACGTTGAGCGCGGCCAACACCTGGCCAGACGCGTCATACACCGGCACGGCGATAGAGCGCAGGCCTTGTTCCAGTTCCTGGTCGACGATGCACCAGCCCTGTTGCCGCACTTGCTGCAGGCACTCGAACAAGGCTTCGGGGGTGGTCAGTGTGCGGCTGGTCTTGGTTTGCAGTTCGGCGTGGTCGAGGTAGTCCTGCAGCGAGGCGTCGTCCAGCGCCGCGAGCAGGATGCGGCCCATGGAGGTGCAATACGCCGGCAAACGCCCGCCCACCGAGAGGTCCACCGAGATCAGGCGCTGGGTGGTGGCCGAACGGGCGATGTAAAGGATGTCGTCGCCTTCGAGGGTGGCCATGTTGCAGGCTTCGTGGAGCTGCTCGCTCATACGGTCCAGGTAGGGTTGGGCCGACACCGCCAGTGGCGTGGACGATAAATAGGCGTGGCCGAGGGTCAGGACTTTGGGCAACAGCGAATAGGTGCGCCCGTCAGTGGTGGCGTAACCGAGTTTGATCAGGGTATACAGGCAACGGCGCACGGCGGCGCGGGGAATTTCGGTGCGGTGGCTGATCTGGGCGATGGTCAGGTGGCGCTTGCGCTCCTGGAACGCCTGCACCACGGCCAGGCCGCGGGCCAGGGAGGTCATGAAGTCCGGATCACCGGTAAACGCCTGGATGCGTTTGGCCGGTGAAGCCACGATCGGCGGCGCCACTGACGCGAAAGAGTTGCGCAATTGATCGTTCATCTCGGGATCCTTTCTCTTATTCTCAACCGCTGGGAGGGCTGGCCGCTATTGAAAGCCGCGCCGACCTTGACGCACAAGGCAGGGCCAGTAACATTGGGCGATTATCGGACGACCATTCGATTATCGCAATTTTTTGCAGACGGGATCACGAAGTCGGATGGCCTCTACAACTTTTTGAAGAACGCACAATTTATGGCGCCAGGTTTTCTGCAACTACTGACGTGGGCATGTAACAAAACCCTCACATGAAGTGGACGCTTTTTAACTTTATGAGGATAGTGTTATTCAAATGCGCCGCTATAATGCAACCTGTGCAGAGGTCGGCCCGGTATCGATATCGGGATTGGAGCTCGCCAGGCGGCGCATGCTGGATGCATCGCCGGTTACAAGTACCGGTTTAGCGAAGAACCCTTTGACAGTCCTTTCATACTTGAACGGTTCTACTGTTTAATTTGAAACACGTGGAGGGCAATATTCAGGTACACCGCTGCAATTTAATTAAACTCAATTCAAATTAGGTAACACTGTGACGAAAGATGAACTGCGCGCGGAACTTGAGCGCCAGGAGCAACGTTACAAGGATGTTTACGGCGGGGAAGTCACCACCTACGCCGCCCAGCCTGAGCCAGAGCGCAAGCCATGGCGCAAACGAGCCAGTCTGCTCGACCAGGCATTTGCCCAGGAAATCCAAAAGATTGAACAGGAACTCAAAGCTGAAGAGCCATAAGCACTGCGGTCTGAGCACCCAGGGTCCTGCTGTCTCCGCCGGTCAACCGCCGGCGGAGGGCACCTCACCTCAGTGCCCACTGGCCAGCTTCCTGCTGCGGCCGGCGAAATTTCATACAAATGTTTCAGACATGACGATTTCGTGACAAAAGCCCGTCTTTTCAGCCCTGCGCGTTATAAATCAAAGACTTGTCAAACCCCCGGATTCCCTGGGATGGACGCCTTTCGCTCGCTTTTTTTCGATGAAGATTGTTACCGATGAGCAGCTAATGCATCGATTACCGAGGTTTTCTGGCATAATCGCGCCCCCTTACGACCGGGTCAGAAAACCTTCATGATCGATTTATTCAGCGGACTGGATGCTTGGGTTCTCGTGAGCCTGTTGCTCGCCCTGGCCTTTGTCCTCGCCTTCGAGTTCATCAATGGCTTTCATGACACCGCTAACGCGGTGGCCACAGTCATCTATACCAAAGCCATGCCGCCGCACCTGGCCGTGTTCTTCTCCGGGGTGTTCAACTTCCTCGGCGTGTTGCTCGGTGGTGTGGGTGTCGCCTACGCCATCGTGCATTTGCTGCCAGTGGAATTGCTGATCAATGTGAACACCGGCCATGGTTTGGCGATGGTCTTCTCATTGTTGGCAGCGGCGATCACCTGGAACCTGGGCACCTGGTACTTCGGGATTCCGGCGTCCAGCTCCCACACCCTGATCGGATCGATCCTCGGTGTCGGCCTGGCCAATGCCTTGATCAACGACATCCCTCTGGCTGACGGTGTGAACTGGCAGAAAGCGATCGATATCGGCGCGTCCCTGGTGTTCTCGCCGATGGCCGGTTTCCTGGTCGCCGCCCTGGTGCTGCTCGTCCTGAAATGGTGGCGCCCGCTGTCGAAGATGCACAAGACCCCGGATCAACGCCGCAAAGTCGACGACAAGAAGCACCCGCCGTTCTGGAACCGCCTGGTACTGGTGATTTCCGCCATGGCCGTGAGCTTCGTGCACGGTTCCAACGATGGCCAGAAAGGTATCGGCCTGATCATGCTGGTGTTGATCGGTATCATGCCGGCGCAGTTCGTACTTGACCTGGGCAGCACCACCTATCAGATCGAACGTACCCGCGACGCCACCCTGCACCTTAATCAGTTCTATCAGCGCAACCACGAGACGCTGGGTGAATTCCTGGCGCTGGGCAAAAGCGTGAAGGACGACCTGTCGGGCAAGTTCCGCTGCAATCCGCAGCAGACCGAGCCGACCATCAACGCCCTGCTGAGTACGTTGAAGGGTGTGTCTGACTACCATTCGCTGACCGCCGATCACCGCATTGAAGTACGTCGCTACCTGCTGTGCCTGGACGATACCGCGAAGAAAGTCGGCAAGCTCCCCGGCCTGGATTCCCGTGAAAAGTCCGACCTCGACAAGCTGCGCAAGGACCTGACCGCCACCACCGAGTACGCGCCGTTCTGGGTGATCCTCGCGGTCGCACTGGCCCTGGGCCTGGGCACCATGGTGGGCTGGAAGCGTGTGGTACTGACCATCGGTGAGAAGATCGGCAAGCAGGGCATGACCTATGCCCAGGGCATGTCGGCGCAAATCACCACCGCCACCATGATTGGCTTCGCCAATATCTTCGCCCTGCCCGTGTCCACTACCCACGTACTGTCGTCGGGTGTGGCCGGCACCATGGTCGCGAACAAAAGCGGCCTGCAAGGCGGCACAGTGAAGACCATCCTGATGGCCTGGATACTGACCTTGCCAGCGACCGTTGGCCTGTCGGCCGGGTTGTTCTGGCTGGCGTCCAAGGCATTGGGCAGCTGATAAACAGCCTGCAATGAAAAAGGTGCGATCCGCGAGGGTCGCACCTTTTTTTATGCCCGGCTGATCGCTCCCACAGCGGCCCTGCATGTTGATTAAATTTCGCGCAAAAAAAAGGCGACCGAAGTCGCCCAAAATGCCTTGCGTGCTCATGTAACCTGGAAAAAACTTATGATTTTTTACGCTTATTCGCGTCTTTCCAGATAAAAATTCCAAACCCTACAAAGAACATCACCATGAGGCCGACGGTCAGCACTCCGGCAAACACCACATTATCGAAAAACATGACCGGCCTCCTGCTCTTGCCCTGTTGCGATAGGACTAAGTTAATGGAGAAGGCGAATTGGAAAATTGACGGGGATCAATGTCGCCCGCAACGGGGCGTAAAGAAGGGTAATAACTGACCTGCATCAATAAATGCAGGCTGTTTCAACGTTTTTTCGGTTTGCTCTTCGACTTCTTTTTTGGCTTGCCCAGTGGCATCGCTTGTTCAAACGCCTGGCGCACTTCATTCAGGCGTTTGTCATTGAGGTCATGCACCCGTTTGGCACGTTCGGCATTCAGGTCGATCAGCTTGTCGTCTTCACTCATGGCTTGGCTTACGTCGTGGCGGGAATGCCTCAATAATGCGGCCTCTCCCGCCCGACGGCAAATCAGCGGGCGACAAAATGCAGGTCATCGCCCAAAATCGGCACTTTCCATCCTTACCCTGGAGGCACACTCAGGTGGCACTGCACAACGACCTTCCGCCGCTGCTGGCGCTGCGCGCTTTCGAAGCCGTGGCACGGCACTTGAGTTTTATCAAGGCGGCGAATGAGTTGTCGGTGACCCAAAGCGCCCTGAGCCATCAGGTACAAAAACTCGAACAACATCTGGGCAAACCGCTGTTTATCCGACGTACCCGCGCGATCGATCTGACCGCCGACGGCCAACACTACTACGACGAAATCCGCCCTGCCCTCGACGCCATCGCCGCCGCCACCCGTACCCAACGGGTAGCCCCCAGCGTGACGGTGCTGCGTATCGGCCTGCTCGCGTCATTTGCCACCTTATGGCTGGCACCGCGCCTGGCCGGGTTTCTCAACCGCTACCCGCAGATCCAGGTAGAGCTGTTGCCGGCGATTCAATTGGCAAACGTCGCCGCCGCCGAGGTCGACCTGGCCATTCGTTACGGCAAGGGCGACTGGCCCGATGTTCAAGCCACACGGCTGATGGCTGAATTAATCTCACCCGTGTGCAGCCCGGCGTTCAAGGCCAGCCAACTGCGTAATGGCCCGCTGCTGATGGCCACTTCGCACCGGCCCTTCGAATGGACGGATTGGTCCAGCCATTATCAAGTCGACCTCGCTAACCACCCTCGCGTGATGCTGCATGACTACAACATTGTGGTCGAAGCCGCCGTGGCCGGCCAGGGTATCGCCATGGGCCGCCATCGTTTGATCGAACGCAGGCTCAAGGACGGCAGCCTGGTGGAAGCCTTCGACTGGCCGCCCTACCGCAGCGAAATCGGCTACTGGTTGATTGCGCCCCAAGGCGTCGCCAACGAGGCCGCCCACTGCTTCAGCGAGTGGCTGAAGGACGCCTGCGCCGGCGCGTGAGTTATTTCGATACGTCGGGTGAGATCTATCCGTTTGTCGTCCATCACCACAGCCAACATGCTGAAACCTCTTAACCCAGAGGATTCAACATGAGCGATTCCATCCGCCAACGCGTGCAAGCCCTAGGCCTGACGCTGCCCTCGCCCAGCCAGCCGATTGCCAACTACATCAATCACGTCGTCAGCCACAACCAGCTGTTTATTTCCGGGCAAATCCCCTTGGTGGACGGCAAACCGGCCTATGTAGGCCGCTTGGGCGAGTCCCTTGGCGAAGAGGAAGGCGCCCAGGCAGCAGAACTGGCGGCGCTGGGCTTGCTTGCGCAATTGAGCGACGCGCTGGGCGATGACCTGTCGCGCCTGGTGCGCATCCTGCGCCTGGGCGTGTTTATCGCCAGCAGCGGCGACTTTCAGCGCCAAGGCGTCGTGGCCAATGGCGCCTCGAACCTGCTGGTCAATGCCCTCGGCGACAAGGGTCGCCATGTGCGCACGGCCGTTGGCGTTTCCAGCCTGCCGGGTGGCGTGGCGGTGGAGGTTGATGCGATTTTCGAGCTGCAACCGTGACCCCGCTCGAAGTCCAGCAACTGCGGGACGCCACCCCCGGTTGCCAGTCCGGCATCGTGCACTTCAACCATGCTGGTGCCTCGCTGCCAAGCCAGGCGACCCTCGACGCGATCATCGACCAGCTGCAACGCGAAGCCCGCGATGGCCCGATGGAAGCCGGTGAGCAGGGCGCCCTCCTGCTGGAAAAAGCCCGGCGCGCGGCGGGGCAATTGCTCAACGCGCCTGCCGCATCGATAGCCTTTGCCAGCAGCGGCTCGACAGCCTGGAGCATGGCGTTCCAGGCACTCGGCCCATGGCAGCCGGGCGAGCGCATTCTGGTGGGTCGCCACGAATGGGGCGGCAACCTGGCGAGCATGGAACTGGCTGTGCAGGCCGGGGCGCGGGTGGAGGTGATCCCGTGTGATGAAACCGGTGCGGCCTGCCCGGTGGCACTGGCCTCGATGATCGATTCAAACGTGAAGCTGATCGACCTGACCTGGCTCCCGGCCAACGGCGGCCTGATCAACCCTGCCCAAGCGATCGGTGAAGTGGCCAGGCGCCACGGTATCCCCTACTTCATCGACGCGGGCCAGGCTGTCGGCCAACTGCCGGTGGATGTGCAAGCGCTGCACTGCGACGTACTCAAGGCGGCCGGCCGCAAACACCTGCGAGGGCCACGCGGCACAGCACTCTTGTATGTGCGACCGGACTTTCTCGAGCGCCTCAACCCTGCCCAACGCGATGTATTTTCAGCACCCTGGACAGCCGCCGGTTTCGACCTGCGCAACGACGCCCGCCGTTTTGAAACCAGCGAAGTATCGTTCGCGTTGTTGGCCGGGCTGGGCAATGCGTTGCAGGAAATGAATCGATTGGGGATTGAGCGGGTATGGGAAAGGGTCGAGCAGACCAGCGCGCGAATCCGTGAAGCGTTATGTCAGATGCCCAGGATTTCCCTGCATGACCTGGGTAGCGCCCGATCCGGCTTGATCGCCTTCAACCTGGCCGGCTGGGACGCCTTCGAACTCAAGCGAAGTCTGGGCTTGAAGCGCATCAATATCGGCGCCAATAGCGTCGCCTACACCCCGCTGGACATGCAGGCTCGCGGCCTGACCAGCGTAGCGCGAATCTCCGTCAGCCCCCTCAACACTGATCAAGAGATCGAGTTGCTGATGGACGCCCTGCGGGAACTGCGTGATTAAACCTCGACGTCCACCCACAAACCCTGGCGCGGCGCGTCTTCGATCAGAGGGATTACGGGCACGGTGTTGTCAGCGTTAAGCACATCGCCGGGAATCGCCAAATGCTCCTCAGGGTCTTCGTCGGCTTCACGCCGGCGTCTCTGCTGTTCCTGCTGGCGGCGCTGTTCTTCACGCAGCAGCAAGGTCGACTGCTCGGCATCGCCCTTTTTCAGGTCGATCGTGCTTTCGTTGGAGCTCGGTTGTACGGGCACCACGGGCGGGATGTCTGGCTTTTGGCGCACCGGGTCGAGTTGCGACGTGACCGGCACAACGCTCACGGGCAGCATGGGTGGCAGCATAATAGTTGTTCTCCTGTCAGCAGGCTGTCGGCGGGCGGCGCGGCGACTTGAGCGCGAGCTCGCCAACTTGTGACCCAATCGACACTCGCAAGTGCCCGCCACCCGTCGATTCGGGGTCCGCAGTGCCGCCCAAACAGAGTAGTTTTTGTCAGAGTCCTTGGGCGTGGGGCCTTGTTCCGTTAAGATAGTCGGCTTTTTCACGGCGGGAGTCAGGCAGCATGGCGCAGCAGTATCAACCGGGGCAACGCTGGATTAGTGACAGCGAAGCAGAGCTGGGGTTAGGCACCGTTCTGGCACAGGACGGCCGCTTGTTGACCGTGCTCTATCCGGCCACTGGCGACACTCGCCAGTATGCGCTACGGAATGCGCCCCTCACTCGCGTGAGGTTTTCTCCGGGTGATTCCATCACCCATTTTGAAGGCTGGAAAATGACCGTGCAGCAAGTCGACGATGTCGACGGCCTGCTGGTCTACCACGGCCTCAATGGGCAGAACGAGCAGGTCACCCTGCCGGAAACCCAACTGTCGAACTTCATCCAGTTCCGCCTGGCCAGCGACCGCCTGTTCGCCGGGCAGATCGACCCGCTGGCCTGGTTCTCGCTGCGCTATCACACCCTGGAACACACCAGCCGTCAGTTGCAGTCCTCCCTGTGGGGCCTGGGCGGCGTGCGTGCACAACCGATTGCTCACCAATTGCACATCGCCCGTGAAGTCGCTGACCGTATCGCGCCACGGGTCCTGCTGGCCGACGAAGTGGGCCTGGGCAAAACCATTGAAGCCGGCCTGGTGATCCATCGACAGTTGCTGTCGGGCCGCGCCAACCGCGTGCTGATCCTGGTGCCGGAAAACCTGCAGCACCAGTGGCTGGTGGAAATGCGCCGCCGCTTCAACCTTCAGGTTGCACTGTTCGACGAAGAACGTTTTATCGAAAGCGATGCTGCCAACCCGTTCGAAGACACCCAGCTCGCCCTGGTCGCCCTGGAATGGCTGGTGGACGACGAGAAGGCCCAGGATGCGCTGTTCGCCGCCGGCTGGGACCTGCTGGTGGTCGACGAAGCACACCACCTGGTGTGGCATGAAGAGAAAGCCAGCCCTGAGTACTCGCTGGTTGAGCAACTCGCCGAAGTCATACCGGGCGTGCTGCTGCTGACCGCCACCCCGGAACAACTGGGCCAGGACAGCCACTTCGCGCGCCTGCGCCTGCTCGACCCGAACCGTTTCCACGACCTGCACGCCTTCCGCGCCGAGAGCGAGAACTACCGCCCGGTGGCCGAAGCCGTGCAGGAGCTGCTCGACAAGGGCCGCCTGTCACCCAAGGCACACAAAACCATCCAGGGTTTCCTCGGCAACGAAGGTGAAGCTCTGCTCACCGCCGTCAACGATGGCGATACCGAAGCCAGTGCACGCCTGGTGCGTGAGCTGCTCGACCGCCACGGCACCGGCCGCGTGCTGTTCCGCAACACCCGCGCCGCCGTGCAGGGTTTCCCGGAGCGCAAGCTGCACGCCTACCCGCTGCCGAACCCGGACGAATACCTGGAATTGCCCCTGGGCGAACACGCCGAGCTGTACCCGGAAGTCAGCTTCCAGTCGCAGCCGGACATCGAAGAAGAAAACCGCTGGTGGCGCTTCGACCCACGGGTTGAGTGGCTGATCGACCAGCTGAAAATGCTCAAGCGCACCAAGGTCCTGGTGATCTGCGCCCACGCCGAAACCGCCATGGACCTGGAAGACGCCCTGCGCGTGCGCTCCGGCATCCCGGCCACGGTGTTCCACGAGGGCATGAACATCCTCGAACGTGACCGCGCCGCTGCCTACTTCGCCGATGAAGAATTCGGCGCCCAGGTGCTGATCTGTTCGGAAATCGGCAGTGAAGGCCGCAACTTCCAGTTCTCCCACCACCTGGTGCTGTTCGACCTGCCGTCCCACCCCGACCTGCTGGAACAGCGGATCGGCCGTCTGGACCGGATCGGCCAGAAGCACGTGATCGAACTGCACGTACCGTACCTGGAAACCAGCCCGCAAGAGCGCCTGTTCCAGTGGTACCACGAAGCGCTGAACGCGTTCCTCAACACGTGCCCGACCGGCAACGCCTTGCAGCATCGGTTCGGCCCGCGCCTGCTGCCGCTGCTGGAAAATGCCGACGACGGCGAGTGGCAAGACCTGATCGACGAAGCCCGCGCCGAACGCGAGCGCCTGGAGCAGGAACTGCACACCGGCCGCGACCGCCTGCTGGAGCTCAACTCCGGCGGCGCGGGTGAAGGCGATGCGCTGGTGGAAGACATCCTCGAACAAGACGATCAGTTCGCCCTGCCGATCTACATGGAAACCCTGTTCGACGCGTTTGGCATCGACAGCGAAGACCATTCGGAAAACGCACTGATCCTCAAGCCGAGCGAAAAAATGCTCGACGCCAGCTTCCCCCTGGGCGACGACGAAGGCGTGACCATC
Source organism: Pseudomonas fildesensis (assembly GCF_001050345.1). Taxonomy (GTDB): domain Bacteria; phylum Pseudomonadota; class Gammaproteobacteria; order Pseudomonadales; family Pseudomonadaceae; genus Aquipseudomonas; species Aquipseudomonas fildesensis. The sequence continues at coordinate 323,817 of NZ_LFMW01000001.1, forward strand.
ACCTACGACCGCAACCAGGCGCTGTCACGCGAAGACATGCAGTTCATCACCTGGGAACACCCGATGGTGCAAGGCGGCATGGACCTGGTGCTGTCCGGTTCCATGGGCAACACCGCCGTGGCGCTGATCAAGAACAAGGCGCTCAAGCCGGGCACCGTGTTGCTGGAACTGCTCTACGTCAGCGAAGTGGTTGCCCCGCGCTCGCTGCAGCTGGGCCGCTACCTGCCACCGGCCGCCCTGCGCTGCCTGCTGGACGCCAACGGTAATGACCTGTCGGGCCGCGTGTCGTTCGAGACCCTGAACGACCAACTGGAAAGCGTGCCTCGCGCCAGCGCAAACAAGTTTATCCAGGCCCAGCGCGACCAGCTGACGCCACGGATCAATGCCGGCGAAGAGAAAATCACCCCGCGTCATGCCGAGCGCGTGGCCGAGGCGCAACGTCGCCTGGCGGCGGACACCGACGAAGAGCTGGCACGCCTGACCGCCCTGCAAGCGGTCAACCCGACCGTGCGCGACAGCGAACTGGTTGCCCTTCGCCAACAACGCGAGCAAGGCCTGGCCATGCTCGACAAGGCGGCGTTGCGACTGGAAGCGATTCGGGTGTTAGTGGCGGGTTGATTGCTGCCCTGCCCGGCTAAAAAGAAGGTTGTGGCGAGCGGGCTTGCCCCGCGTTGGGCTGCGCAGCAGCCCCAAATCCTGCACCGCGTTTTGTCTGAAAAAACACGGTGATTTTATAGGGGCTGCTTCGCAGCCCAACGCGGGGCAAGCCCGCTCGCCACAATGTAGCCTTAGGCTGTAGCCGCCGCAACCGGCATCTCAACAGCCACCAACCCATCCTTCATCCGCTTGGCATCGCGCACAAAACTGCGCGAAGCCTGGAACAAAAACAGCATGGTCAAGAACAGCGCCACCGGAATCAGGTACATGGCGTCATGCAACCCCACTGCTTTATAAGCCTCCGTCATCTGCTCCGCCCCGGCGGCATACATCGCCGAATGGGCAAAGTGATCGGACAAGGCCCCCACCACCACCGGCCCCATGCCCCCGCCCAACAGATATAGCCCGGCAAAAAACAGCGCCATCGCCGTCGCCCGCAGGCGCGGCTCGACCACGTCCTGAATCGCCGTATACACACAGGTGTAGAAGTTATAGGCAAACAGCCAGCCCACGCTGAACAGCGCGACAAACACCCCGATCTCGACGCGCCCGGCGTGCAACGCCCAGGCGGTGGTGACGGTGGAGATGATCAGACTGAACGCAGCAAACAGCAGCCGGCCATTGGCGACTCGCTGATGGATTTTGTCGGCAATCCAGCCACCCAGGGTCAGGCCCACCAGGCCGGTCAAGCCGACGATCACCCCGGTAGCGACCGCCGCATCCTGCAACGGCATCAGGAAATAGCGCTGCAGCATCGGTACCAGGAACGAGTTGCACGCATAGGTGGCGAAGTTGAAACACAGCCCGGCAAGCACCAGCCAGAGAAAGGTGGGCACTGCCAGCACGCGGCGGATCGGACGGTCGACGCGTTCCTGGGAGACTTGCACGGTTTCTGCCGCGCCACGCTTGGGCTCTTTGATATAGAACATGAACACCGCCAGGATCATCCCCGGCACCGCCGCGATAAAAAACGGCGCCCGCCAGCTGTCGAACGCCTTGACCATCCAGCCAATGGTGAAGAACGCGAGCAACAGGCCCAGCGGTAGACCCAGCATGAAAATCCCCATCGCCCGGGCCCGGCGATGCGCCGGGAACAAGTCGCCAATCAGCGAGTTGGCCGCCGGCGCGTAGCTGGCTTCGCCAATACCGATGCCCATGCGCACCAGCAGGAACGTCCAGAAACTGCCGACCATGCCGTTGACCGCCGTCAGGCCGCTCCAGGCGAACAGGCCCCAGCCCATGAGTTTGCTACGTGAACCGGTGTCGGCCATGCGCCCGAGTGGCAGGCCGGCAATGGCGTAGACGATGGTGAAGGCGGTACCGATGATGCCGAGCTGGAAGTCGCTCAGGTGCCATTCCATGCGGATTGGCTCGATGATGATCGCGGGAATGGTGCGGTCGAAGAAGTTGAACAGATTGGCCAGGAACAACAGGAACAGAATGCGCCAGGCATTCGCCGCTTGGGTCGAGTTCTGCATGGGTCCGTCTCTTTTATTGTTATGAGAGCTGCGATGCCCGATGCATCCTGCTCAGGTACCTGCAACATAGTCAGGCGCGACACGGTTGTCTGTAATGATTCGTAAAGCTGATAGGGCATGATTTCACCCGGCATTACGGGATTTCGCCCACAAAAATATAAGTTCACTCCCCCCTTCCCAATGACCATGGCGCGCTTAGAATGGCGAGCCCTCCAGTAGTACCCCACTCTTACTTTTCTTATCGATGACGCCCATGTCCGAAGCCAGTCCGTGTCTGAATTGCGGTGCCTGCTGTTCACACTTTCGTGTGTCTTTCTTCTGGGGAGAGTGCGCCTCGTCGGGCGGCACGGTGCCCGATGACCTGGTGGTGCAGATCAACCCCAGCCGTGTGGCAATGATCGGTACCGACCAGAAACCTACGCGCTGCTGCAGCCTTGAGGGCGAAGTTGGCAAAGGCACCAGTTGCTCAATTTATGAACAGCGCTCCAGTGTGTGCCGCGAGTTCGACTCGTCCTGGAGCCATGGCGTACAGAACGTCGACTGCGATGCCGCGCGCGCAGCGTTCGGCCTGGCGCCCCTGGAAGCGCCGCCCTTCGAATTGGACCTGCCTATCAGCGCTTAGCATCAAACGCTATTGCGGGCATGCCAAAATCGTACAGAGCAAAGTGCCATTAGTCCTGGCGAGTGACGAGGCTCGATGACGGGCAATATCAGCAGCACCCTGGCACTGTTGCGGCAAATCCGCGCGCTGGGCGTGTCGCTGGCCATCGATTAGACCCTTCCCCTGGCCGCGTCGGTCCGACTTCCGTCATCAGGCCAATCCACTGACGCCGAATCTTTGGCATTTCGCCATCATTTACCTAAAGAACGCTGACGAACGGCCGATTCAACAGAGTCCGGCCAGGATTTCCCTTAATAACGCTGGGGTTAAACCCGATTGTCCCGGACAAGGACGCACTGCAAAGTCGCGAACTCTCATTCAGTGATGGCTAATTGATATTTTTCCAGCCGTCCGCCCAGGCACATGGCGCACAATGACTTCTAAAAATAACTCTGCCACCGTGGTATCCGACGTGTTGCTCACAGCTCCTGCGGAAAAGCCCTCAGGTTCAAAGTCATTGAGCAGCCCTCGCCCGCTGGCCACCCAGCAATACCTGTACTTCACCGAAACCAATACCGACCGCATCCTCGACAACCTCGACGGCCTGCGCGACATGGTGTTCCCGCGCCCGCCCCACCAGGAAGGCGACAGCGAGCTGCGCAGCGAGCAGGAGTTTCCCTCGGTGTGCCTGATCGGCCTGGGCCGTTGCGGCTCGAACATCGCGCTGGACGTAGCGGAGTTGGTGTACAACGCGCGCAAGTTCTACCTGAACGAATTCAGTACCGAAGACAAGTCGACGGACAAGGGCTACAGCCCGGCCCAATGGATTCGCAACAACCTGCGCCTGGGCGGTGGCAAGGCGAGCAAGCCGGTGTTCCTGGTGGAGCCGCTGGTGATGCTGGGCGATCTGGACAAGGACATCGCCGGGCGTATCCGCTTCTCGCGCAAGGGCGAAAAAAGCGGTTTCCTGCGCGACTACAGCAAGATGAAAATCATGGACCTCTCCGAAGTCCATGCCGGTGGCGCCGGCAACGCGCCGATCCTCGGCCAGTACCTGGCCAAGATCATCCTCAACAAAGACACCCAGCGTTTTTCCAGCCCCGACTGGAAGATGATTCACTCGTACCTGATCGACTCCTGCGGCATCAAGGCCAACCAGTCGCGCCTGTACTTCTCGATTTTCAGCGCCGGCGGCGGTACCGGTTCGGGCATGGCCTCGGAGTTCGGCCTGGCCCAGCAGCATTCGTACATGAACAAGACGTTCGACACCAAGCCCGCCGACGAGCACGACAGCAAAAGCGGACACGCCTTCGTCTTCGAGCCAATCTTCACCAGCGGCATCTGCGTGCTGCCGAATATTTCGGATCACCGCAGCGAAATGTCCGAGGCGCTGCACATCAACGCCGGCCGGTTGCTGTGCAAATACCTGTCGGAAGAATGGGACTTCTCGTACAACTTCGACAATGAAGACAGCAGCGAAGCCAGCGTAAAAGGCCGCATCCGTCCATGGAACGCGATGATGCTGATCTCCAACGACATCATGCGTTACGCCGAAGAAAGCGATGACGGCAACATCCAGAACATTGACGTCAATGCCATGGAAAAACACGCCAACCAGTACATCTCCCAGCAAATCTTCAACATCCTCACCGCCCAGGCGGTGACCACCGACTACGACCAGAACTACTTCCGTCGAGCTGGCATCGACATCGGCGAAACCATTCGCCTGGACGCCAACGACCTGTTCATGAGCCTGGCCGGCCCGGTAGCAATTGCCTACGCCGAATCCGTAGTCCCGGAAACCCCGGCGCCGTCGAATGACAAGTTCAAGGTGTTCGAAAAAGAACCGCAGCGCCTGAACATCGACGACCTGTTCTTCCGCTCCATCGACCTGCCGCACTTCAACAAGGTCACCCAGGCCATCGAAGGCATCAGCCTGCTGCCGATCGAGTCCAAGCGCTATAAGGCGTCCCTGGAGCAGTACAAGAACTCCGGCTACGACGCGGCAGCGTTGCACGACCTGCACTTCTTCAAGAACTGCTCGTCGGTGGTGTCCATCGTGTCGTTGCCCAAGGACTACAAGCTGTCCTACATGGACCTGAACCGGCTCAAGACCCACCTCAACAGCCTGTTCCCCAACACCACGCTCAAGCGCTACGCCCTGGTAATCGGCGCATCGGCCAACCTGTCGCTGACGACGCTGATCGCCAAGAGCCCGTGCCTGTCGGATGACTTCCTGACGCTGATCGTGGCGTTCATCAAGCGCTGCTTTGCGCGCAACCCTTACCGCTTTGACGACACGCTGGACAACTCGATCCTGGACTTCATCATCCACGAGGACTTCGACGAAGACCGTATCGACGAGCTGCTCAACGAGTTTGAAAACCCGGCGAAGATCCTCGATACCAACTGGTACGCGATCAAACCGATGTATGAGAAGAAGTATCGCGAGTTGATCAATGACAAAGAGAAGTTTGTCTCGATCAATGACATTCGTCTGTCACGGGATTGTGTGAAGAAGGCGATCAAGTACCTGCGTGAGATTTACCGTCACCGGATTGGCAAGACCAAGGTTATTTCGTTGAATAACCATACCGGCAAAACTGCTTGAGCTTTTGTAGCGAGGGAGCCTGCTCCCTCGCCACATGGATTTGCTAACACCCGGAAACAATTCCCCGCGTATTTGGCGCAGCGCAAAACTGTTCCCGTTACGCGCACGTCACCCTGCGCTGTGACCTTTCTCTACGGCAAGATGCCATCACCGCATCAGCGGTTACTCCGCTACACACTTCATTTGCGCAAACGGCGCACCTTTTTCGTGCGGTCGTTTCTTACACTGCCCTTTCCTGGATCAGAATCCACGGCGAAACCACCACTGCCCAAAGCTCCGGATCACGCTCCAGCAAGTCCAATGCCCGCGTCGCAGACACTTCGCCAAGGCTGCCCGCAGCCAGCCACGCGGCGACTTTATCGCGGTTGTCTTCGGCCATTCCTTCGGCGGCTTCGATCAAATCCAGGCCGGCGTCGACCCACAATAGGGCACCCTTGGCAAAGAACGGCTCAAGCTCCTTCCAGGAAATTTCGGCTGTTTCACCGAGCAGTTTGGCATAGAGGGTGCTAGGTTCTTGCGTCATGGGAATTCACCTGAGTAAAAAATCGGCGCAATCATAACGTCGAGCCTCTCGTAGAAAAACCCAGTTGCAATTGAGTCATCGATTGAAAGTGTCAGGAAAGCCAAGGATTGCCCGATACTCTGGCATCACCCCGCCGCAATTCTGTCTTTTTCTTTCATTTAAGCGACACGCCCGGGTATTGCCCCCAGCAGCCAGCTTTTCAAGCGATCAGCCGGCGCTCTACACTGTACCGGTACAGTTGCCAGGGCACTGCCGGGGGATATCCGAGATATCTGATCCGGTTCTGCAGCTCACAAGGCCGCTAGAACTATAAAAAATACAACAGTAAGAGTGGAGCACTATGAATAAGGCTACTAAGCAGATTTCCAAACTGTTTGCCGCTATGGTCCTGGCTGGGGTTGCCGGCCATTCGTTCGCAGCCGACACCATCAAGATCGGCATCGCCGGGCCTAAGACCGGCCCTGTAACGCAATACGGCGACATGCAATTCATGGGTGCCAAGCAGGCTATCGCCGACATCAACGCCAAAGGCGGCGTCGACGGCAAGATGCTCGAGGCCAAGGAATACGACGACGCTTGCGATCCTAAACAAGCCGTTGCCGTGGCCAACAAAGTGGTCAACGACGGCGTCAAGTTCGTGGTCGGTCACCTCTGCTCCAGCTCCACTCAGCCCGCTACCGACATCTACGAAGACGAAGGCGTGATCATGATCACTCCGGCCGCTACCAGCCCGGAAATCACCGCCCGAGGGTACAAGCTGATCTTCCGCACCATCGGCCTGGACAGCGCACAGGGCCCGGCGGCCGGCAACTACATTGCCGACCACGTGAAGCCAAAGGTCGTTGCCGTACTGCACGACAAACAGCAATACGGTGAAGGCATCGCCTCCGCGGTCAAAAAGACCCTGGAAGAAAAAGGCGTCAAAGTGGCCGTCTTCGAAGGCCTGAACGCTGGCGACAAAGACTTCTCCTCGATCATCCAGAAGCTCAAGCAAGCCAACGTCGACTTCGTCTACTACGGCGGCTACCACCCTGAGCTGGGCCTGATCCTGCGCCAGTCCAAGGAAAAAGGCCTGAACGCCAAGTTCATGGGCCCAGAGGGCGTCGGCAACGACTCCATTTCGCAAATCGCCCAGGGCGCTTCCGAAGGCCTGCTGGTCACCCTGCCTAAATCCTTTGACACCGACCCGGCCAACCAAGCCATCGTTGCAGAGTTCGCCAAGAACAAGCAGGACCCAACCGGTCCGTTCGTGTTCCCGGCCTACTCGGCTGTTGAAGTGATCGCTGGCGGTATTGCCGCTGCGAAGAGCGAAGACACCGCCAAAGTGGCAGCTGCCATCCACGCGGGCACCTTCAAGACCCCTACCGGCGAGCTGAGCTTTGACGCCAAGGGCGACCTGAAGGACTTCAAATTCGTGGTCTACGAATGGCACTTCGGCAAACCAAAAACCGAAGTTTCCCCTCAGTAAGCCAGACGTTACTGGTCAACAAGCCCACTGCGAGAGCAGTGGGCTTTGTTTTACGAGGTTTATGGGCCTGTCACCCGCGATCCGGGCGCTGGCTCACCTGAAAATCTTAAAACCGTCACCAGCGGTTCGCTGGCAAACGCTTCGTGCAAATGTGGTCACAGAACACAGCGCGGGGCCGGAACATGACTCCACCAGTGAAATGCGTATCGGGTTTTTAGGAGCGCTGTAATGCCTGAGATCTATCATTTTTTCCAACAGCTGGTTAATGGCCTGACCATTGGCAGCACCTATGCCTTGATAGCCATTGGCTACACAATGGTTTACGGCATCATTGGAATGATCAACTTCGCCCATGGCGAGGTGTACATGATTGGCTCCTACGTGGCCTTCATCGCCCTTGCCGGGCTGGCCATGATGGGTATCCACTCCCTGCCGCTGTTGATGACCGCTGCGTTCCTTGCGTCGATCGTCGTAACCAGTGCCTATGGCTACAGTATCGAGCGCGTTGCCTACCGTCCCTTGCGTGGCAGCAACCGTTTGATCCCGCTGATTTCCGCCATCGGCATGTCGATTTTCCTGCAGAACACCGTATTGCTGTCCCAGGACTCCAAGGACAAGTCCATTCCCAACCTGATCCCGGGGAGCTTCTCCTTCGGCCCAGGTGGCGCACAAGAAGTGCTGATTTCGTACATGCAGATCCTGGTCTTCGTCGTCACCCTGGTGGCCATGCTGGGCCTAACCCTGTTCATCTCCCGCTCCCGTCTGGGGCGCGCCTGCCGGGCCTGCGCCGAAGACATCAAGATGGCCAACCTGCTGGGCATCAACACCAACAACATCATCGCCCTGACCTTCGTCATCGGTGCCGCGCTGGCGGCCGTCGCGGCCGTGTTGCTGAGCATGCAGTACGGCGTGATCAACCCCAACTCCGGTTTCCTGGTAGGCCTCAAGGCCTTTACCGCGGCGGTACTGGGCGGCATCGGCAGTATCCCGGGCGCCATGCTCGGTGGACTGGTGCTGGGTGTGGCCGAAGCGTTTGGCGCCGATATCTTCGGCGACCAGTACAAAGACGTAGTGGCGTTCGGCCTTTTGGTTCTGGTGCTGTTGTTCCGTCCGACCGGCATCCTGGGCCGTCCGGAGGTTGAGAAAGTATGAGCAGATATCTTAAATCGGCGTTTTTCAGCGCCCTGCTGGTGTGGGCCGTTGCGTTTCCGGTACTCGGCCTCAAGCTGAGCATTGTCGGCATCAACCTGGAAGTGCATGGCACGGGTCCCGTGACCCTGACCATCATCGCGCTGTGTTCGGTGCTGATGTTCCTGCGCGTGCTGTTCACCCAGCAAGTCGGTGCCTTGTTCAAGGGCAACCGTGGCCCGTTGGTCTCGCCCAAGGTCAGCCAATTCCTGACCCTGCCGCGCACCCAGCGCTACATCATCATCGGCCTGATCGTGGCCGCGTTGATCTGGCCATTCTTTGGCTCGCGCGGTGCGGTCGACATCGCCACCCTGATCCTGATCTACGTGCTGTTGGGCCTGGGCCTGAACATCGTGGTGGGCCTCGCCGGCCTGCTCGACCTGGGTTATGTGGGTTTCTACGCGGTGGGTGCCTACACCTACGCGCTGCTCTCGCACTACCTGGGCTGGAGCTTCTGGATCTGCCTGCCATTGGCGGGTATGGCGGCGGCCACGTTCGGCTTCCTGCTCGGTTTCCCGGTGCTGCGTTTGCGCGGTGACTACCTGGCGATCGTGACCCTGGGCTTTGGTGAAATCATCCGTCTGTTCCTGCGTAACCTGACAGACATCACCGGCGGCCCCAACGGCATCAGCAGTATCCCCAAGCCAACGTTCTTCGGGCTGTCGTTCGACCGCACCGCTGCCGAAGGCATGCAGACCTTCCACGAGTACTTCGGGATTGCCTACAACCCGGTGAGCAAAGTGGTGTTCCTGTATCTGGTGGCGCTGTTGCTGGCCCTGGCCGCGTTGTTCGTCATTAACCGCCTGCTGCGCATGCCGATCGGCCGTGCCTGGGAAGCGCTGCGTGAAGACGAAATCGCCTGCCGTGCGCTGGGTCTCAACCCGACCATCATCAAGCTGTCCGCGTTCACCCTCGGTGCTGCGTTCGCCGGTTTTGCCGGCAGCTTCTTCGCGGCTCGCCAAGGCTTGGTGACCCCGGAGTCGTTCACCTTTATCGAGTCGGCGATCATTCTCGCCATCGTGGTACTGGGTGGCATGGGCTCGCAACTGGGCGTGATCCTGGCCGCGATCGTGATGATCCTGCTGCCGGAAATGATGCGTGAGTTCAGCGAATACCGCATGTTGATGTTCGGCGCCATGATGGTGCTGATGATGATCTGGCGTCCTCAAGGCCTGCTGCCCATGCAACGTCCACACATGGAGCTGCGCAAATGAGCCGCGAGATCCTGAAAGTCGAAAACTTGAGCATGCGCTTCGGCGGTTTGCTGGCGGTCAATGGCGTGGCCCTGACCGTGAAAGAGAAACAGGTTGTGGCATTGATCGGCCCAAACGGCGCCGGCAAGACCACGGTGTTCAACTGCCTCACCGGTTTCTACAAGCCGAGCGGTGGCAGCATCCTGCTGGACGGCCAACCGATCCAGGGGCTGGCCGGCCACGAGATCGCCCGCAAGGGCGTGGTGCGTACCTTCCAGAACGTGCGCTTGTTCAAGGACATGACGGCGGTCGAGAACTTGCTCATCGCCCAGCATCGCCATCTGAACACCAACTTCTTTGCAGGCCTGTTCAAGACCCCGGCGTTCCGCAAGAGCGAGCGCGAGGCCATGGAATATGCGGAGTACTGGCTGGACAAGGTCAACTTGACCGAGTTCGCCAACCGCCCTGCAGGCACCCTGGCTTATGGTCAGCAACGTCGCCTGGAAATCGCCCGCTGCATGATGACCCGCCCGCGGATCCTCATGCTCGACGAACCGGCCGCCGGCCTGAACCCCAAGGAAACCGAAGACCTCAAGGCGCTGATCAGCGTGTTGCGTGAGGAAAACAACGCCACGGTGCTGTTGATCGAACACGACATGAAACTGGTCATGAGCATTTCCGACCACATTGTAGTGATCAACCAGGGCACACCGCTGGCCGACGGGACGCCGGAGCAGATCCGCGATAATCCTGAAGTGATCAAAGCCTATTTGGGGGAAGCGTAAAATGCTGCAATTCGAAAACGTTTCCACTTTCTACGGCAAGATCCAGGCCCTGCACAGCGTCAACGTGGAAGTGCGCCAGGGTGAGATCGTCACGCTGATCGGTGCCAACGGCGCCGGCAAATCGACCTTGCTGATGACCTTGTGCGGTTCGCCCCAGGCCCACAGCGGCAGCATCCGTTACATGGGTGAAGAACTGGTCGGCCAGCAGTCGTCGCACATCATGCGCAAGAGCATTGCCGTGGTGCCCGAGGGTCGTCGCGTGTTTGCGCGGCTGACCGTGGAAGAGAACCTGGCCATGGGCGGGTTCTTCACCGACAAGGGCGACTACCAGGAGCAGATGGACAAGGTGCTGCACCTGTTCCCCAGGCTCAAGGAACGCTTCAGCCAGCGTGGCGGCACCATGTCCGGCGGCGAGCAGCAAATGCTCGCCATCGGTCGCGCGCTGATGAGCAAGCCCAAGCTGTTGCTCCTGGACGAACCGTCCCTGGGCCTGGCGCCGATCATCATCCAGCAGATCTTCGACATCATCGAACAACTGCGCAAGGACGGTGTGACGGTGTTCCTGGTGGAACAGAACGCCAACCAGGCGCTGAAAATCGCCGACCGCGCCTACGTGCTGGAAAACGGCCGGGTGGTGATGCAGGGCACGGGTGAGCAGTTGCTGACTGATCCGAAGGTGCGTGAGGCGTACCTGGGCGGTTAAAAAACGGTTGCTGGATGAACCGGATCTAAATGTGGGAGGGGCGGTGCGACGATTCGACTTGCTCCCGATAGCGGTACATCAGTCACATGCTCTGTGCCTGTCACACCGCCATCGGGAGCAAGTCGAATCGTCGCACCGCCCCTCCCACATTTTTTGCGTAGTTTGAAATTATTTCGTCTGGCCTTGTAACGAACATCATCCTCCCGCCTCTAGTGGTGTAAGCAGGCATTCAAGCCCGCTCCTCAACCTACTGCTGGAGATACACCATGACTACCAAACTGTCCGCCGCCACCCTCGTCCTGGCCCTGGGTTCCGCCCTGAGCCTGTCCGCCCTGACCACCACCGCCCACGCTGCCGACGACATGCAGAAATGCTTCGGCGTCGCTGAAGCCGGCAAGAACGATTGCGCTGCAGGCGCTGGCACCTCCTGCGCCGGCACCTCCAAAACCAAAGACCAGGCCAACGCCTGGAAACTGGTCCCGGCCGGCACCTGCGGCAAAACCGCAAGTTCCACCTCGCCGACCGGTTTCGGCCAGGAAGCTGCCTTCACCGCCAAGTCCTGAAACCCTGCACAGCCTGAGTACTGATGATGACGTTTTCATCCCCGCACACGCCCTCACTGGCTCAGGCGCCCGGCCTCCCCTCTCGGGCCGGGCTGGGGCTGAAGAACCAGCACTTCGTGGAAGTGCTCGAGACCTCACCCGACATCGGTTTTTTTGAAGTTCACGCCGAAAACTACATGGTAGCCGGCGGCCCGTTTCATCACTACCTGGGTTTGATCCGCGCGCAGTACCCGCTGTCGTTGCACGGCGTGGGTCTGTCCATCGGCGGCGAAGGCCCGCTGAACCGTGAGCACCTGGCACGGTTGGCCACGCTGATCGAGCGCTATCAACCCCAGTCTTTTTCCGAACACCTGGCCTGGTCCAGCCACGGCCCGGTGTTTCTCAATGACCTGCTGCCCCTGGCCTACGATGCCGCGACCCTGGGCCGAGTGTGTGAACACGTCGACCAGGTACAGAGCACGCTCAAGCGGCCGATGCTGCTGGAGAATCCATCGACGTACCTGCAGTTCCAGCGCTCCACACTGGACGAGACCGATTTCATCAGTGAGATCATCCGACGCACCGGTTGCGGCCTGCTGCTGGACGTCAACAACGTCTACGTGTCGTGCATCAACCACCAGCGCAACGCGCTTTCCTACATCGATTCCCTGCCCTTGCACGCAGTGGGTGAGATTCATCTGGCCGGTTTTGCCGAAGACACTGACAGCCTCGGCGACCGCCTGCTGATCGATGATCACGGTGCGCCTATCAATAACGCCGTGTGGCAGTTGTACGAACAGGTACTGGCACGCATCGGGCCTGTGCCCACGCTGATCGAGCGGGATAACCAGGTGCCGGCCTTCAGCGTGCTGCTGGCCGAAGCCCAACACGCCAGGCGGTATCTGTCGCAGGTGATTGCATGAGCCTTCAGCACGCATTCGCCAGCGCCCTGTTGGCGCCCGATCAAACCTGCCCCGAAGGCCTGTTCAGCAGCAACGGTGCCGACCCGGCCAGCCGTTTTGCGGTGTATCGCAACAATATCCACAGCTCGCTGATCGATGCGCTGGCCGCTGCGTATCCGGTGACGTTGCAACTGGTCGGCGATGAGTTTTTCCGCGCCATGGCCAGCCTCTTCGTACAGGCTTTTCCGCCCACTGGCCCAGTGATCAGCGAGTATGGCGGCACATTTTCCGACTTTATCCAAGGCTTCGAACCTGCGGCCAGCGTGCCGTATCTGGCCGATGTCGCGCGGTTGGAGCGGTTGCGGGTACGTGCGTATCACGCCGCCGATAGCCAGACGCTGGATCAGCAGGCCGTGCTTGAAACACTGCAACGCCAAACGGAGTTGGGTGCATTACGCCTGCAGTTACACCCGTCCCTTGCCACGTTGAACTCCGCCTACGCGGTAGTAGCAGTGTGGGCGGCACACCAGACCGAGGGCGCCATCGCCACATTGAATCCCTGGTATGCCCAGGGTGCATTGGTGTTGCGCCAGGGCCTGGCGGTCAAGGTCATCGCCATCGACAGCGGCTCGGTAGCGTTTATCAACAGCCTGAACCACGGCGCTGGGCTGGAAATGGCGGTGGCGCATGCCCTCGAGGCGTCGGCCGACTTCGACCTGCATCAATGCCTGACGCTGCTGATTACCCACAGCGCCATTACTCACTTGCACCAGGAACAAAAGGTATCGCCATGAACACGTCCCCTCCTTGCCTGATAAAGTGGGTCATCCAGGTTTTCGAGCAAATCCCCTACAGCCTGATCGCCTTCCTCGCACGCTTCTCCATCGCGGCGGTGTTCTGGAAGTCCGGACAAACCAAGGTCGAAGGCTTTGCGATAGACCTGGTCAGCGGCACCTTCCAACTCGGCGAACCGCGATTATCGGCGTCGACGCTGCCGCTGTTTCGCAGCGAGTACCACGTGCCTCTGTTGTCGCCGGAAATCGCGGCGCACATGGCGGCGTTTGCCGAGCACTTTTTCCCGGCGTTGATCCTGATGGGGTTCGCCACGCGCTTCTCGGCCCTGGCCTTGATCGGCATGACCCTGACCATTCAGCTGTTCGTCTACCCTGACGCCTACCCGACCCACGGCACCTGGCTTGCGTTGCTGTTGCTGCTGGTTGCCAAGGGCCCGGGCCGCTTGTCCATCGACCACCTGATCGCCCGTCGCTATCGCTAGAGCCGGTCGAGGGCCTCGCCGCTACGCTTGAACCAGTCCACCAAGTAGTCGGCCAATACTTGGGTACGGCGCGGCAGGCCGCCTTGGTAAGGATGAACCAGGTACATCGGCATGCTCCGCGTCTGATAGTCGCGCAGGAGCCAGCGCAATCGGCCATCAGCCAATTCCGCCGGTAATACGTAGGACGGCAGGCGGGCGATACCGGCGCCCACCAATGCGGCCTTTTTCAGCAGGTTGTAGTGATTGGACGCAAAGGTGCCACTTACGCGAACCCGCAACAATTCGTGCTGCTGGTGGTACAGCCACTCTTCGCGACCGCTGTAGTGGCTGTTGAGCAAACAGGTGTGGGTGGCCAAATCCGTCGGGGTCTGCGGTTCACCATGCTGCTCCAGATAGGCCGGGCTGGCGCAGGTCATCTCGTGCCAGGCCAGCAGCGGCTTGGCCACCAGGCGCTCATGTTCGATGGCCCCCAAACGTACCCCCAGATCAAAACCATCCCGCGCCAGGTCTCGATAACTGTTGTTGAGCTCCAGCTCGATCTGCACCTGCGGGTATTCCTTGGAAAACTCCAGCAACAAGCCGTCGAAGAAGGTTTCTCCCAATGAGACCGGAACCGTCATACGCACAGGCCCGGCCAAATCATCCTTGAGCCGCGCCAACGCCTGACGGGCGCGATCCACCTGAACCACCAGCGCCTGTGCTTCGGGCAACAGCGCTGCCCCCGCTGCGGTGAGGCTCAACTTGCGCGTGGTGCGGTGCAGCAGCACCACCGAGAACTGTGCTTCCAACTGGCTGATGCGCTTGGACAACTGGCCCTTGCTGCAGCCCAATTGCTCGGCCGCCAGGGTGAAACTGCCGGCTTCGATCAATACGGCAAAGGCCGCCAAGTCATCCATTTCGCTCATAGATTGTTTCCATTTGAAAACCAAAGGTTGCCTATTAGCACGTTTATCCGCCTGAAAAGCCAGCCTAGACTTGATGCCACACCCCACTGCAGGCGCCCCCTCGCGCCTACAGTTTCTTATCTCCCCTTGGAGGAACAGCACGATGAAAGTTCTATTGATTGGTGCCAGCGGCACCGTCGGCTCGGCGGTCAAGGCCGAACTGGCGCAGCGTCACGAAGTGATCAGCATCGGTCGCAGCAGCGGCGACTTCCAGGTGGATATCAGCGACAGCACTTCAATCCGCAAACTCTTCGAACAGACCGGCAAGTTTGACGCGCTGGTGTGTGCGGCCGGCAGCGTCAACTTCGTGGCCTTGCCGGACATGAGCGAAACCGATTTCGAACTGGGCCTGCGTGACAAGCTGATGGGCCAGGTCAACCTGCTATTGATAGGCCGTGAGTACGCCAACGACGGTGCTTCGTTCACCCTCACCAGCGGCATCCTCAACCGCGACCCCATCCGCACGGGTGCCTCGGCTGCGCTGGTCAACGGCGCCATCGATGCCTTTGTGAAGGCGGCGGCAATCGAACTGCCACGCGGCCTGCGTATCAACTCCGTGAGTCCGACGGTGCTGCTGGAAGCAATGGGCAGCTACGCGCCGTACTTCCGAGGCTACAAACCGGCTCCGGGGGCCGATGTAGCATTGGCCTACGCAAAAAGTGTTGAAGGCTTACAGACGGGTCAGACTTTTATCGTGGGCTGAATCTCACCCGCGTAAGAATTGCCTGAAGCTGGCTGGCGGGCTTGTGATGCATCGTCAGTCTGCGTAACGTGGCGGCACTTGCCTGGAGACCCGAAAAATGCGTGCCGTCCGTACCCTAGCCCTGTTTGCCTTGTTACCCCTGTTCACCGCCTGCCAGGTGTTCGAAAGCGAGCCGGCCAAGCCGTCTACCGCGGGGCTGACGCGTATGCAGGGTGAACTCACGGCGGTCGGCGGGAAGCTGCTGTTCCAGCCGTGCAACGACCAACGCAACTACGTGGTCAACGACACCGGCGGCACCAGCATCCTGCAAGAGGCCGCCTCCCTGGCCGGCCAGCAAGGCGCGCTGTTTGCCGACTTGCGTGGCAAGTTCTCCGGCGTGGCCAGCGGCACCCAAGGCACCGTAGACCTGCAGCAACTCTATCGCGTAGAACGCTCGACCTCCGCCTGCGACGACCCGGACTTCAAACGCATGACCCTGCGCGCCAACGGCCACAAGCCGGCCTGGGCGATGAACGTCACCACCAAGGGCATGGTGCTGGAGCGTGAAGGCCAACCGCCCCTTGCAGTGCCTTATGTGGAAGAGCAATTGGGTGACGGCCGTTTCAACCTGATGACCGAAGCCAATAACCAGCACATCGAACTGTGGGTCGCCCCGCAACGCTGTATCGACAGCGTCAGCGGCAGCCTGCAGCACATGAGCGCCGAATTGCGGGTCAACGGCCAGGTTCAGCGTGGTTGTGCGGCATTTGGCGGCTCGCGGGACGACTGATTCAGCACTGCGCTGTTTTAGCATGACGGGAAACTGTCATTGGGGCTTATAATCGCCGGTTTGCAAAACAGCCGGCCTCTTTGCCCGCCGCCTACCGGATCCTGTCATGTTACGAATCACCGAACTCAAGCTGCCCATCGACCATCCCGAAGAAGACCTGCGGCCTGCCATCGTGCAGCGCCTGGGCATCGCCAGTGATGACCTGCTCGATTTCACCCTGTTCAAGCGCAGCTACGACGCCCGCAAGAAATCGTCGGAGCTGTGCTTCATCTACACCGTCGACCTGGAGGTGAAGGGCGAAGCCGCCCTGCTGCTCAAGTTCGCCGATGACCGCAACGTCAACCCGGCGCCGGACGTCAGCTACAAGGTGGTGGGCCAGGCACCGGAAGGTCTGGTCGAACGGCCGATCGTCGTCGGTTTCGGGCCGTGCGGCATCTTCGCCGGGCTGTTGCTCGCGCAGATGGGCTTCAAGCCGATCATCCTCGAGCGTGGCCGCGAAGTGCGCCAGCGCACCAAGGACACCTGGGGCCTGTGGCGCAAAAATGTGCTCAACCCTGAGTCCAACGTACAGTTCGGTGAAGGCGGCGCCGGGACTTTTTCCGACGGCAAGCTCTACAGCCAGATCAAGGACCCGAAATTCCACGGCCGCAAAGTGCTGCACGAATTTGTCAAAGCGGGTGCGCCGGACGAGATCCTCTACGTCAGCAAACCGCACATCGGCACCTTCCGTCTGACTGGCGTAGTGGAAAACATGCGCCAGCAAATCATCGCCCTGGGCGGTGAAGTGCGCTTCGAACAACGGGTGACCGACGTGCTGATCGAAGACGGCCAACTGAACGGCGTGGTCATCGACGGCGGCGAACAGATCCTGTCCAAGCACGTGATCCTTGCCCTGGGCCACAGCGCCCGCGACACCTTCCGCATGCTCCACGGCCGTGGTGTGTACATGGAGGCCAAGCCGTTCTCGGTGGGCTTCCGCATTGAACACCCGCAGTCGCTGATTGACGCCGCGCGCCTGGGCAAATACGCCGGGCACCCGAAACTCGGGGCGGCCGACTACAAACTGGTGCACCACGCCAAGAACGGCCGTTCGGTCTACAGCTTCTGCATGTGCCCGGGTGGCACCGTGGTGGCTGCCACCTCCGAGCCGAATCGCGTGGTAACCAACGGCATGAGCCAATACTCGCGTAACGAGCGCAATGCCAACTCCGGCATCGTGGTCGGCATCACCCCTGAGGTGGATTACCCGGGTGGCCCGCTGGCCGGAATCGAATTGCAGGAACGCCTTGAGTCCCACGCCTACATCCTCGGCGGCAGTAACTACGAGGCACCGGCGCAGCTTGTAGGTGACTTCATCGCCGGTAAGCCGTCCACCGCCATCGGCAGTGTGGAACCGTCCTACAAGCCGGGCGTGGCGTTGGGCGACCTGTCCCTGGCTTTGCCGGACTTTGCCATTGAAGCCATCCGTGAAGCACTGCCGGCATTCGAGAAGCAGATCAAGGGCTATTCGCTGCACGATGCTGTGTTGACCGGCATCGAGACGCGCACCTCGTCGCCGCTGCGGATTACCCGTAACGAATCAATGCAAAGCTTGAACGTCAAAGGCCTGTTCCCGGCCGGTGAAGGCGCCGGTTATGCGGGCGGGATTCTGTCGGCAGGTGTTGACGGGATTCGGATTGCCGAGGCGTTGGCGCGGGATATGCTCGGCATCGAAGCCTGATACATCACACCGTAGGAGCACGGCTTGCCGGCGATGGCGTCATCAAGATCGCCATCGCCGGCAAGCCGGGCTCCTACAGGTTCAAATGTTCGCGCGAAGGATGCTGTCCGGTAAAGGCTCGCCCTGTTCCACACTCGCCGCAACGGCCGCGATCAAGCCTTCCAGCACATACCCCTGCGCCGTCAGCCACGCCTGATCGTAGTAAGTGGTTGCGTAACGTTCGCCGCCATCACACAAGATCGCCACGATCGAGCCCGACTCCCCCGCCGCTTTCATCTGCTGCGCCGCCACCAGCGCGCCAATCAGGTTGGTCCCACTGGAACCGCCAACACGCCGCCCCAGCCGCTCGGCCAGGTAATGCATGGCCGCCAGCGACAGCGCGTCCGGCACCTTGACCATCGCATCAATCACCTTGGGTAAAAACGATGCCTCGACCCGTGGCCGGCCGATGCCTTCGATCCGCGAGCCGCAGTCAAGGCGCAGGCTGGCGTCGCCACTGAGGTAGTAGTCAAAAAATACCGAGCGCTCGGCATCGGCGCATAACACCCGGGTGCAATGCTGGCGATAACGCACATAACGCCCGAGGGTCGCGGTGGTGCCGCCGGTACCAGGGCTGGAAATCAACCAGCTCGGCTCCGGGTAATGTTCGAAGCGCATCTGCTGGAAGATCGATTCGGCGATGTTGTTGTTCGCCCGCCAGTCGGTAGCCCGTTCGGCGTAGGTGAACTGGTCCATGAAGTGGCCACCGCTTTCCTTCGCCAGACGTTCGGATTCGGCGTAGATCTGCGTCGGATCCTGTACCAAATGACTCTTGCCGCCATAGAAGGCGATTTGGGCGATCTTTTCCTGGGACGTGGAAGCCGGCATCACCGCGATAAACGGCACGCCGAGCAAGCCCGCGAAGTAGGCTTCCGAAATGGCCGTCGAACCGCTGGACGCTTCGATCACCGGCGCGCCCGGCTTCAGCCAGCCATTGCACAGCGCATACAGAAACAGCGAACGGGCCAGCCGATGTTTCAGGCTGCCGGTGGGGTGGCTGGACTCGTCCTTGAAGTACAGCTCGATACCCGGCAAGCCTGGCAGCGGCAAGGGGATCAGATGCGTGTCAGCGCTGCGCTGGAAGTCCGCTTCAATGATACGAATGGCTTCGCGGGCCCAAGGACGTTGGTCGCTCATGAGGGGGGTCTCTAAGGATTTCAGCGCCAATCTTAGGATGTTTCCTACACTGCACACAGATACAGTAACGACTCAATTGGACACACAATTGCTAGGCTTTGGCGCAACGCCACCTGACCCTGTTTCTTATAACAAATAAGAATATAACTTTTGTTTTAACAACTAACGGTACGGGTTAGGGTACGCCCCTATTGAACCTTGATTGGAGAGCATCCCTTGCCTCTGCGTAGCACTTTCACCCGTTTCTTTCAGCTGGAAGCCGCCAGCGGCCTGTTGTTGATCGCCGCTGCCGCCTTGGCGTTGATCATCAACAACTCACCGTTGTCGCACCTCTACGGCGCATTTCTCGACGTGCCGGTAGTGGCGCAGATTGGCGCACTGAAAATCGCCAAGCCCGCGCTCTTGTGGATCAACGATGGCCTGATGGCCTTGTTCTTTTTGCTGATCGGCCTGGAGGTCAAGCGCGAGTTGCTCGACGGCCACCTGTCCAAGCCCTCGCAAGTCGTACTGCCTGGCGCTGCAGCCATCGGCGGCATGGTCGTACCGGCGCTGATCTACTGGGCGATCAACAAGGACTACCCCGCCGCGCTGTCCGGCTGGGCGATCCCCATGGCCACCGACATTGCCTTCGCCCTCGGCGTCCTGGCACTGCTGGGCAAACGCGTGCCGGTATCGCTGAAACTGTTCCTGATGACCCTGGCTATCATCGATGACCTCGGTGCAATCATCGTCATCGCCGTGTTCTATTCCGCCGACCTGTCCGGTGCCGCCCTGGCCGGCGCGGGGGCCTGCCTGATTGCCTTGATTGCGATGAACCGACTTGGCGTAGTCAAGCTCGGGCCGTACTTGATCCTGGGCCTGATCCTGTGGGTTTGCGTACTCAAGAGCGGTGTCCACGCTACCCTGGCCGGGGTGACCCTGGCGTTCTGCATTCCGCTGCGCACCAAAAATGCCGAACCCTCGCCCCTGCTGACCCTGGAACACGCGCTGCATCCATGGGTGGCCTACGCCATCCTGCCGCTGTTCGCGTTCGCCAACGCAGGTGTGTCCCTGACGGGTGTCAGCCTCGAGAGCTTCACCCATCACGTACCCCTGGGCATCGCCGCAGGCCTGTTGATCGGTAAGACCGTCGGCGTGTTCGGCCTCACCTGGCTCGCCATCAAGACGGGCATGGCGGCCTTGCCGAGCGGCGCCAACTGGGGCCAGGTGTTCGGGGTGGCGATCCTCTGCGGCATCGGCTTCACCATGAGCCTGTTTGTCGGCTCCCTGGCGTTTGTGCCGGGCGCCAGCGAATTTGCCGGGGAGGATCGAATGGGGATTCTGACCGGGTCGATATTGGCTGCATGTATTGGGTATGCGGTGACGGCGATGGCGAGTCGCAAAAAAGCCTGACTCGCTGAATCACCGCTCACAAAAAACCCCAATCGGTCACCCGATTGGGGTTTTTCTTTGTTCGCAGCTTTACGTTTAACGAGTAACGCGGCTGGTGCCATCAACCGTCATGATGCGCACGCGGTCGCCGATGCGGAAGATTTCATTTTCCTGCACCGCCTGCACGTAAGCACGCATGCTGCCGTCGTCTTCGCGAACGGTGATTTCCACGCCTTGGGTGCGGGTCAGGCCTTCTTCGGTGGCCGAGCCCAGCAGGCCGCCAGCAACGGCGCCGATGACTGCGGTGACGATGCTGCCACGGCCGCCGCCGATTGCGCTGCCGCCAACGCCGCCAATGACTGCGCCGGCTGCGCCACCGATTGGAGTCTTGGTGCCTTCGATTTTCACCGGACGCAGGGATTCGATGGTGCCCATGCGAACGGTCTGTACACGACGCGCTTCGTCACGGGAGTACGAGTCGCCGGTCAGACTCGAGGCGCAGCCACCCAGCAACAACGACAGGGTGGTAAAGCAGGCAACTAGTAAAACGGACTTACGCATAGAATCAACTCCAAAGGACAGGTGTTCATTAAACGCTGCAGCTTGACGCCTGTCACGGCAAGCCCGGCAGAAAATTGCTTTCATTCAGCCTCAGTACAGACTGCCCGAAGCAGAAAATTCGACGAACGGTAACACTCTTCTCGTCACCAGGACCTTCATGGATTATTTCATCATTGTAGTCACTACCGCAGCCGGCCTGTATTTCCATGGCTGGCTATACGTGCGCATCAGACGCTGGATAGCCCGCGACCTGGCGCTGTCCCTGGCAAGCAACGACCCGCATAAGCGTGACTTTATGCTGCAACAGCTGGCGAAGGCCCGCACGTTGAAGGTCAAGCGACGGGATCTACCGGAATGGTTGAAAAACGCTGCGCAGCAGTACACCGCGAGGCCTCTCGACTAGAGACTTCGCGGTGACGGGCAACATTCAGGTGAGGTGACGAAAGGTCCAGCTCAAGGCGCCAGGCGCTCTCGCGTCCATTCGGCCCCTTGCAGGCGATAGTTCAGACGATCATGCAGGCGGCTGGCGCGACCTTGCCAGAACTCGATGCGCTCAGGCAGCAGGCGATACCCACCCCAATGTTCGGGGCAGTCGGGCTGGGTGTCGCTGAAGCGTTGCTCGGTGGCCTTGAGCAGATCCTGCAGCTCCTCACGATCACGAATGACCTGGCTTTGCGGGGAAGCCCACGCGCCCAGACGGCTGCCTAACGGACGCACCTGGTAATACGCATCCGACTCCTCGGGCGTGACCTTGACCACCCGACCCTCGATGCGCACCTGGCGCTCCAGGGTCGGCCAGAAGAAGGTCATGGCCGCGAAAGGCCGCGCCGCGAGCTGTTCGCCCTTGGCGCTCTGATAGTTGGTGAAGAAGGTAAAGCCCTGAGCATCCAGGCCCTTGAGCAGCAGGATGCGGCAATGCGGGCGACCGTCCGGGTCGACCGTGGCCAGAGTCATGGCATTGGCTTCCACCGGCGGCTGCTCGGTTTTCACCGCCTCGCCAAACCACTGGTGGAACAACGTAAACGGCTCGCCCGGGGCCTGGGCCTCGCTCAAACCGTCCCGTGTGTAGTCACGGCGCATATCGGCCAGTGCCTGGGTCATGCGGCTCTATCCTTCTGGTTCAACGGATCAGTTTTTCGCCTGGTCGTTCGCAGCCGGGGTAGCGGCCTTGGCCTTGGCCGGCGCGGGTTTCTTCGCAGCTGGCTTGGCCGGAGCTTTTTTGGCGGCTGGCTTGGCGGCGGCTTTCTTGGCAGCTGGCGCTTTTTTCGCCGGAGCCTTGGCGGCCGGTGCCGGTGCTGGAACGTTCTGCACGGCAACCATTTCAGCCACAGGTGGCGTCTTGCCCGAGTTGTACTTACTCAGCAGGGCCAACATGGTTGTACGCTGAGTGAACATGATTTCCATGCGACGGTTCAGCGCACGGCCCTGGTTGCTGTCGTTGGCAGCACGCGGCATCAGGTCGCCCATGCCGCGCAGCATCAGGCGGTCTTGCTTGAGGCCGCTGAGGCTGAAAATCGAGGCGATGGACTGCGCACGCTCTTTGGTCAGCGCCTGGCTGGCAGGGGCAGCGCCAGTGGCATCAACGTGGCCCAGGACCAGTACGGCGGTTTTTGGATCCGCTTCAACGGCCTTGGCGACGCGGGTGAAAGGGCCCAAGGTAACCGGCAACAACATCGCCGGGCGTTTCGGGTTGTAGGAACCGTCTACCGGGGCGATCACGACCAATACGTTGTCACGACGTTCCAGTTGCAGGTTGCTGTCCTTGATCGCGGCACGCAGACGCGGCTCATAGTCATCCAACCAGGCCTGGGTGATTTTCGGGTCAGGCATCGGCACGTTGGTCACGTCGACCTTGGCCAATGGCTTTGGCTTGCTTTCGAACGGCCACCACCAGTGGGTTTCGGTGTCAGCTTTAGCGACAACGGGGGCGGCGTCCGATTTAGGGGTGGCTGCCTTGAGGTCGGCTTTCAAGTCGGCGGCCTTGGCATCAGCGGCTTTTTCGTCGGCGCTCTTGGACGCGAACGGCCACCAGCTGGAGCCGGTGTCGGCCTTGGCTACCGGGGCAGGCGCTGGAGCGGCAGCGGCAGGCGCAGCGGCCTTGGCGCCGGCGGCAGGTTTGGCATCTGGCTTGGCGTCGGTTTGGGTCACGGCGTCCTTGGTAGCCGCTTTATCAGATCCAAATGACCACCAATGTCCGCCTTCGGCATCATTTTGTGGTGTTTGTGCGCAGCCAGTAATAGTGAGGCACAGCACCAGTGCCAAGGACTTGTTCGATAACATGAGATATCCACAAAATGAGAAAAAAACCGGGGGTCTGAATGACCCGTTAAACAGACGCTTCCAGAACATTAAAGTTACAATATTTCGCTCAGCGCCTTCTTATACTTGCCTTTGTAACAAAAAAACGTGAAACAGCAAGCGCTTTACAGACAACCGGCCAATATTCTGACCAACTTCTGCGCACGCGGGTCCATAAGTACATACGGCCCCAGGGTATTAGTCACAAAACCGAAGGCTACATCATGTTCCGGGTCGGCGAACCCCACAGAACCACCGGCACCAGGGTGGCCAAACGCACGCGGGCCAAGGCCAAAGGTTGCGTTGGGCAGTTGCGGTTGATCCAACATGCAGCCCAACCCGAAACGGGTTTGGGTCAATAAGGTTTTATCCGGCCCGATACTGTGTTCACGGGTCAATTGTTCGAGCATGTCCGCTTCCAGCAAACTACCGTCCAATAAGCCGCTATAAAAGCCTGCCAGGCTGCGCGCATTACCGTGACCATTTGCCGCTGGCTGCTGCATGCGTCGCCATTCAGGTTTATTAGTGCTGGTCAGAATAGACGGTGGATTGGCAAATGCTCGTGTAGTCATGGCCGCAGGTTCACGCATCATTACTTGCAGTAAACGTTTTGCGGCTTCATCGCCCATATTGCCTTTGCTGCGCGCTATATGGGCAACACGATAAAACTCTTCATCGGCCAGGCCAACATGGAAGTCCAGCCCCAGCGGCCGCGCAACACGCGCCACGATGGACTCACCCGGCCCGCGCCCATCGGCGCGCCGCAGCAATTCCCCGACCAACCAGCCATAGGTGATCGCCTCGTAGCCATGGCCTTGGCCCGGCGTCCACCACGGGGCCTCGGCCGCCAGGGTGTCGACCATCAATTGCCAGTCATACAGGGCCTCGGCGGGCAGCATCTCGCGGATGGCCGGCAACCCGGCCTGGTGGCAGAGTAATTGGCGCAGGGTGATGGCTTCCTTCCCCGCCGCCGCAAATTCCGGCCAGTACTTGGCCACGGGGGCATCCAGTTGCAGCTTGCCCTCGGCCACCAGTTGCAGGGCCGTGACAGCGGTAAAGGTCTTGGTGCAGGAGAACAGGTTGACAATGGTGTCGCTGTGCCAGGCCTCGGCACCGTCCTTGTCGGCGGTACCGGCCCACAGGTCGACGACGGTTTCACCGCCGATCTGGATGCAGAGCCCGGCACCACGCTCCTGCGGGTCATCGAACAATGCGGCAAACCCTTCACGTACCGCTTCGAACTGGAGCTCGTAATGACCCTGAACCTGCACCTAAGCCCCCTCGGATAACGCTGTAAAAAGTGGCCGACATTATTCCAGTCATTGTGGGATTTGTGAACCCGTCAACGCCGAATCAATGCCCATTTCCGGCGTGCCCACCGGCGTGTCCAGCGCCCTGCCCCGCGCCTTTGCCTGCATGCCCCGGTTTGCCGCCTTCACCGGCATGCGCCGCGCTGGCTGCCTTGGCCTTTTCGGCCTCCTTGCCCAGTTGGTCGACCGCCGCCAGGTTGCTTTTACGCACGCTGTCGACAAACCCCTGGAATGGCACATCGGTAATGCCGACCAGGCCGAAGTGGCCGTTTTCACCGTCCAGCAGACGCCCGGTCACCGGCTGATCCAGGTACTGGAACCAGTGCACACCGACAATCGAAGGCTCAGCCATGGCCTGCTTGAGGAAGGTGGCGTACGCCGCGCTACGCTCTTCTTCCCGGGCCAGTTGCGTCACGCCGCCCCAGAACGGACCACGGTCTGCCGAACCGAAGTTGAATTCGGTGATCAGCACCGGCTTGTCCAGCGCGCGCAAGGCGGCGAAGTCATAACCGTCCTGAGGCTTGAGGGTGTACATGTTGAAGCTCAGCACGTCGCAATACTGCGCGCAGGACGCCACGGCTTCCGGCGTGCTCACGGCATAGCGGCCACCCAGCAGCAACTGGTTGGGCGCGTGCCACTTCAGCGAATCGGCGATGGTCTTGAAGTAGGCGTCGGCGAAGGTCTTTTGAAAATATTTGAAGTCAGCTTCGATTTCCGGGTGCTCGGGGTTGGGCATCGGCGGCTCGAAGCCTGGGTCTTCCATCAGTTCCCAGCCCGCCAATTGGATGCCCCAGGCTTTAGACAGGCCCTCTTCGTTACGGTACTTGTCGCGCAGTTGCTTAAGGAATGCGCGCTTGGCCGGTACGTCGGTGGTCATGCGCAGAGTGCCGTAGGCCAAGGCGTAGCGGGACTTTGGATCATCACCCGGGCCGGCCCAGGCCAGTTCGTTTTCGGCAAAAAAACCGATCAACCACGGGTCGTCGCGGTGATCGCGGGCGGCGATGGCCACGGCACGCTCGGTGGCCATCGCGAAGCGCGGGTCGAACGGGTCGGGCATGCCGCCCCACCAGTCGGTGCCGGTGCTGATGCTGGCGTAATCGCCGACGATCGACAGCGGCAAGGTGTACGGCACGCGATCAGCGGTGGCCAGATCCGGGGCGCTCCAGTTGCCCACGGTGTTGAAACCCCAGGCTTGCAGGCGGTCCAGAGTGTGGGTCACCCAGCGTTTCTGGTCGAAACCTTCAGAGCCATAGGTGCGCTGCAAATTGGCGCCGTAGAAATCGTACCAACGCCCTGCACCAAAGCTGCGACCTTCGCCCGCGCCGTTGCCCGTGCGGTGATCGCCGCTGCCGTAGTACTTGTCGAAGGGTTCGCCGGCCTTGGGCAACGCTGCGAACATCCACTCACGGCCGCTCACGTAGGTCTGGTTGTTGTCCGGGGCCACGGTGTTGACGCCCAGGGAGTAGAACGGATGCCCCTGCGGCGTCACCAAATACCAGCGGCCGTCACGCTTCTCGGTGCGGAAAAAGCCGCTCGCGTCGAACGCCGGGCCCTTGTTCCAGCCACCGTATTGATCCAGCGAAGATTTGTCGCGCTCGGCCAGCCAGCCCTTGAGCTGCTGCTGTTCCTTGTTGGCGGCAGCCTTGAGTTGCTCATCGCTACTGACTTTTTCCGGCCAGCGTGCACGGGTGGATTGCCCGTAGGCATCGACCAGTTCGCTGTAGGCCGCCTTGAGCACCGGCTCGCTGTCCTGCACGCCGAAGCGCTCCAGCAGGATGCTTTGGGCGACATTAGGCTTGATCATCGAAAGAGTTACCGACACCACCTGGCTGCGGTCGACTTCCCCGGCGCTGCTGGCCAGCAATACGCGCTGGCCGTCCACGGTGACCGGCATCGGCGGGCCGGCCTTCATGCCTTGGCTCAAGGGCGAGTTGGCTTGCAGCGGGATCAGCAACGTCTGGGCCGGGCCGGCCGGCAGGTCGATGCGGCTGACCAGGGTCTTGCCGTCCGTGCTCTGCACCTTAACGTAGAGGGTCAGCGCCCAATCCATGGCGCTTTGGATACGCAGGCTCATGGCGCTGGACTGCGACCAGTCCCAGGCACCGGTTTGCGGGCTGAGCACCAGGCTCGGCTCGGCCGCCGGGTTGAACGTAATGCGGCGCAGCACCTCACCTTCCGGGGTTTGTTCGGCGTTGTATTGCGGCAAGCTGGCGTCCTGGGTCGCCACCTTGACCACATCGGCAGGCCGGACGAAGTTGAACAGCGTTTGTTGCCCGGCAGGCGCGGCCATCAAGGGCGCAGCAAACAGCAGGGCAAAAAGGGCGGGCAGCGTGCGAATCATACGAGCAAGGTTCTCCCAAACGGCCGGTGAATGGCCTGATGACACAAATCGATAGCAGTGAGATAGACCACGAAGTGGGCGAATTCGCCCACGGTGGCTTAAGAAATTTCGCGCCTGAAAGGCGGCAAAGCATTAAGGATAGCTTTGCCATAGCGCTGGGTGACCAGGCGGCGATCAAGCAAGGTGATGGTGCCCCGGTCTTCCTCGGTGCGCAGCAAGCGACCGCAGGCCTGCACCAGCTTCAGGGAAGCGTCCGGCACAGAGATTTCCATGAACGGATTACCGCCACGGGCTTCGATCCATTCGGCCAGGGCGGCCTCGACCGGATCATCCGGCACCGAGAACGGGATCTTGGCGATCACCACGTGTTCGCAATAGGCACCCGGCAAGTCCACACCTTCGGCGAAGCTCGCCAGGCCGAACAGCACGCTGGAATCCCCGCCGTCGACCCGCGCCTTGTGTTTGTTCAGGGTTTCCTGCTTGGACAGGTTGCCCTGGATAAACACCTGTTTGCGCCAGTCGCGGTCCAGGCCGTCGAACACGTCCTGCATCTGCTTGCGCGAGGAAAACAACACCAACGTGCCGCGCGAACCCTCCACCAATGACGGCAGGTCACGGATGATCGCCGCCGTGTGGGCCGGTGCGTCGCGGGGGTCGGCCTTGAGGTCCGGCACGCGCAGCACGCCTGCATCGGCATGATGGAACGGGCTGGGCACCACGGCGGTGACGGCTTTTTTCGGCAGGCCGGCACGCATGCGGAAGCGATCGAAGGTACCGAGGGCGGTCAGCGTGGCGGACGTCACCAGGCAGCCATAGGCCACGTTCCACAGGTTGCGGCGCAGCATTTCGGCGGCGAGGATCGGGCTGGCGTTGACCTCGATATCAAACAGCGCGCCGCTTTCCGACAGGGTCAGCCAACGGGCCATGGGCGGGTTGTCTTCCGGGTCTTCGACGGTAAAAGCGGTCCACAACTCCCAGTTGCCCTGGGAACGGGACAACAGGCTGCCGAACAGCGGGTACCATTCCTCGGCCTGATTGCTCGCGATGCCGATGTTGACCTCACCGTCCATGCCCTCTTTGAGCAAGTCGGTGAGGCGGGTAAACAGGTCGGTCAGGCGTGAAAAGCCCTTTTTCAGCTCGATGCCCATTTCGCGCATGTGCTCGGGGATCAACCCGCCGACAAAACGATGCCGCGGCCGCTCACGGCCTTCCACGTCTTCGCCGGGCTTGAAGTCGGCGACTTGCTCACAGGCACTGAACATGAATTGCTGCTGGGTCTTGATCTCCCGCGCCAGCTCCGGCACCTGTTCGATCAGTTTGCCCAGGTCGCCCGGCAGCGGGTGCTGGGCCAGCAGTTTGGTGAGGTTCTTGGCGGTGGTCTCCAGCCAGTCGGCGGTGGAGCGCAAGCGTGTGTAGTGGGCGAAGTGGCCGATGGCCTTGTCGGGCAGGTGGTGGCCTTCGTCGAACACGTAGAGGGTGTCGCGCGGGTCCGGCAGCACTGCGCCGCCGCCCAGGGCCAGGTCAGCCAGCACCATGTCGTGGTTGGTGACGATCACGTCAACCTTGCCCATGCCTTCGCGGGCCTTGTAGAAGGCGCACTGGCCGAAGTTCGGGCAATGGCGGTTGGTGCACTGGCTGTGGTCGGTGGTCAGGCGCGCCCAATCGGAATCTTCCAGGGCGGTGGGCCAGCTGTCGCGGTCGCCGTCCCACTTATTGCCAGCCAGTTTCTCGATCATGCTGGTAAACAGCTTCTGGCTGACTTCATCGACTTCGATCTTGAAGCCTTCTTCTTCAAACAGCGACGCCGTGGCAGTTTGCGCGTGGCCTTCCTGCAACAGTACGTCGAGCTTGGACAGGCACATATAGCGGCCACGGCCCTTGGCCAGGGCGAAGGTGAAGCTCAGGCCGCTGTTGCGCATCAGGTCGGGCAAGTCTTTGTAGACGATCTGCTCTTGCAGGGCCACGGTAGCGGTGGCGATCACCAGACGCTTGCCGGCGGCCTTGGCAGTGGGGATCGCCGCCAGGCTGTAGGCCACGGTCTTGCCGGTACCGGTCCCGGCTTCGACGGCCACGATCGCGGGGTCGCCGCTGCGCCGGCCTTCGTCATCGGTGTCGATATCCCCGAGGACCTTGGCCACTTCGGCGATCATCAGGCGCTGGCCGTACCGCGGTTTCAAGCTCTTGGCTTCGAGAAAACGCGAATAGGCGCCCTGGATCGTGGTTTTGAGTTCAGTGCTGATCATGGATAGTCGGGCGCAAAAAACGCTGGATAAATTTTCAGTGGTTCGGATCGGCCGCTATCATACCCCGCTAATTAATCCCGCGCAGAACGGAGTATTTCAATGACCGTGTTTAGCCTCGTTTACACCCTGCATGTACTGGCCGCCCTGATCTGGGTCGGCGGTATGTTTTTCGCCTGGATGATCCTGCGGCCCGCCGCAATGACGGCACTTGAGGGCCCTCCCCGACTCAAGCTGTGGGCGAATGTGTTTCAACGTTTTTTCGTGTGGGTCTGGGTGGCGGTGCTGGTTTTGCCGATCAGCGGTGTGGGCCTGCTGCAACTGCGCTTCAGCGGTTTTGAGACCGCGCCACGTTACGTGCAGGTGATGATGGGTTTGTATGT
This sequence comes from Pseudomonas fildesensis, assembly GCF_001050345.1. Taxonomy (GTDB): domain Bacteria; phylum Pseudomonadota; class Gammaproteobacteria; order Pseudomonadales; family Pseudomonadaceae; genus Aquipseudomonas; species Aquipseudomonas fildesensis. The sequence continues at coordinate 353,560 of NZ_LFMW01000001.1, forward strand.
GGTGATGACGGCGCTGTTTATCCGTATCCAGGCGTTGAAGTTCCCGGAACTGCGAGCGGCGGTGGCGGCTGAAGATTGGCCAGCGGGCGCGGCTGCTCTGGGGCAGATCCGCAAGCTGGTGGGGATCAACCTGATTGTGGGGATGGTGGTAGTGGCGATTGCGTCGGGTCGGCCGATGTTCTGAAGCGACCTTTAGTCCGCCATCGGGAGCAAGCCCCCTCCCACATTTGGAATGCATTCCAAATGTGGGAGGGGGCTTGCTCCCGATGGCGTCAGATCAGACGACTCAAAGCCGCTGGATTGTCACAGAGCCCGCAGGCCCTACCGGCCCCGGTTGCCCTTCCAACCCTGCTCGGCCCTTTTCGCCACCATCGGCGCGGTACACCAGGCAGCCCTTGGACTGCCCACCTTTACCCGGCTTGCCTGCCGTGCCAGCCAAGCCGCCCGCCCCGCCATCCACCCAGACCTTGATCTGTTCAGCCGGGAATTTCTGCGGCAACTCAACGCGTACTTGCGCACCCGCTGCACCCGGCAGGCCATCGCCGCCGTTGTCGCCATTGGCCCCGCGCCCGGCCGAACCCCAGGTGCAACCCGGGTCTTCTCCGTTGGCGCCGTCCAGGCCCGCATAGCCTTGGGCACCGGCGCCACCACGGGCATCGACCGACAACTGTTCAGCGGTCAGGGCATTAATCCGCAACGTGAGATCACGCCCGGCCCTGGCCGGTTTTTCATGGGTGCCGGGAGCGCCGCGCGAGGTGATCTGGCTGCCGTGTTCCAGTTGCGCATTGCGTACCTGCAACTGCAGCGCGGTGTTGCCGGGGACGATGGTGATGCGCGCTTCGCGCCCCAGGTGCAGTTCATCCACTGTCACCTGGCTGATCGTGGCCGGGATCAGCAAAGTGCCGTAGTCCCCCACGTCCAGGCGTTCGAGTTGCAATACGCTGGTGCTGCTGGGCAAGCGCATCAACGAATTGGTTTCGACACTGACGCTCTGGGCCAGGGCAATGGGGCTGACCAACAGGGCCAACAGAAAAACCTTACGCATCATGGGGCTCCTGACTTATTTCAAATTTTTCTTTGGACGCACAGTAACGACTTCTACCGGCGATATGCCAGTGAAGGATCAAAAAACTTGAGAAAGGCGCAGGTTCAGCGAGGATCGCCAACAATGCCCCTGTGGATTCCACAGGGGCAAGGGCTTCAGCGGTTGATCTGGATCTCCGTACGGCGGTTCAAGGCACGCCCTTCAGCGGTTTTATTGTCGGCTACCGGGTGGCTTTCGCCTGCGCCAGTCACCGACACAAAGTTACTGCGAGGCACGCCTGAGCCGATCAGGTAATCAGTCACCGAATGCGCGCGTTTTTCCGAGAGTTTCTGGTTGTAGGCGTCTTTGCCGACGCTGTCGGTATGGCCACTGACCCGCAGTTGCGCGGTAGGGGCTTCCTGCTTCAAGCGGGTGGCGATGGTGTCGAGCTTGGTTTTGTCCGCCGCCGTCAGCTTGGCCGAGTCGAACTGGAAGTGCACATCGCGAATCACGATGGTTTCTTCCTTGACCACGACCACCTCCTCAACCACCGCCGCTACAGGCGCAGGCGGGCAACCATTGGCATCGACCTGCACGCCTTTCGGAGTGCCCGGGCACTTGTCGCGGCTGTCCGGCACGCCATCGCCGTCTTCGTCGCCGTCGCCATGCACCCAGCAATAGGCGCCGGCCATACCGCCGATCAGCAATGCGCCATAGCCTGCGTAGGCCGAGCTTTCAGTCGCGCCAATCGCCGCACCGGTCACACCGCCAACGGCGGCGCAGGTGGGCCAATCGGTTTTTTGCAAGCCTGCGCAACCTGTCAATACTCCGGTTAGCAGAACCAAGGGTAGAGCTGTCCGCATGATGCTCATCTGATTTCTCCTGGGGGGATCGGCGGGGGCCGACAGGTGGAGTAAAGACTGCTCTTTTCAACTGCGCCACTACGCCACGCCCCCGTATTCATTGAGGATGACCGCACTTGTAGGACTTTTCTCAGGCGCCCGCTCTAGGCCCGCACGCTCAGCCGCGTTAGTCTCTAGGGTCCTGATGTGAGGATCTCTGATGATCGCTGGTATTTCTTCCCGTACGCCCCAGCAAGCCTTGGCTGCCTTGCTCGATTTGCACCAGCCCAAACGCCTGTTGCTGTTGGGTGCCAGTCAGTTCCCGGCACTGGATGCGTTCAAAGCGGCGCATCCGCAAACCCAGGTGTCCGTCGCGACGCCTGGAGCGTTGCCGGCGGAACTGGCGGCGCAGCGTTTTGACCTGGCGCTGGTGGTCGACTGCCTGGAACACCTGTCAAAACCACAAGGCCTGACCCTTCTCGGTGGCATTCGCAACCTCAACGCCAGCCGCATTGCGGCGCTGGTGGACCTGGCCGCCTGCGGCTGGAAGGACACCGACTTTTTCTCCCTGGCCCTGCAAGCCAGCGAGCGCTTCCAGCGCGACGAGCAGGTTCTGACGCTGTTTACCTATGATCTGCTTGACTATAAACAGGTGCCGGACTGGCTCAACGCCCGCTTCTGGGCCAACCCGGAAAACTTCGGCAAGTATTGGTGGTAACACGATGAGTACATCCATTTGCCCCTGCGGCAGTGGCAACCTGCTGGATGCCTGCTGCGGCCATTATCACGCAGGCCATCCTGCGCCCTGTGCCACTGCGCTGATGCGCTCGCGCTACAGCGCCTATGTGCTGGGCCTGGTCGATTACCTGGTGGCCACCACGCTGCCCGCGCAACAGGCCGGCCTGGACCGCGACGCCATCGGCACCTGGAGCGCCCAAAGCACCTGGCTCGGCCTTGAGGTGGAAAGCTCCGAGGTGTTCGGCGGCCAGCCGGAACATGCGTTCGTGACCTTCACCGCACGCTGGCACGACAGCACCGGCGAGCACAGCCACCGAGAACAGTCTTCTTTCGTACAGAATGACGGGCGCTGGTACTTCATCGACCCAACGGTGGAAGTGAAGGCGGGGCGCAACGATGCGTGCCTGTGTGGCAGCGGGCAAAAATTCAAGAAGTGTTGTTCCAGCTACCTCTAATCACGACAGGAAAAACGCCATGCTACGGATATACAGCTTGATGCTGGCGTTGACCCTCGGCCTGTCGGGCTGCGCCTCGTGGTTCGAAGACGATTCGCCCCCGCCCCACGTTTCCCTGGTAAAGGTCGAAGTGGTGCGGGCCAAGTTGCTGGAGCAGAAATTCAAACTGTATTTTCGCGTGGACAACCGCGACGACGCGGACCTGACCGTGCGCGGCCTGATCTACAAGGTCACCTTGGGCGACTTTGTGCTGACCGAAGGCGAGTCCAATGAATGGCTCACCGTGGCGCCACGCAGCCATGCCTTTTTCAGGGTGTCGGTGCGCACCAACCTCTGGCCGCAGATACGCGATGTGGTGCAGATGCTGAAAAATCCCGACCAGCCCGTGCCTTACCGCCTGGACGGCGAGCTGAAAACCGGATTATTCATCGGTAATGACGTGCAGGTGGCCCACAATGGCGAGATAATCCCCGGCGATTTTATTCCGGAGCGACATCGATGACTCAGCAACCCCATGTCCATGGTCCTGACTGCAACCACGATCACGATCACGATCACGATCACCATGATGATCACGACCACGGCCATGTCCACGGCCCGAACTGCGGCCACGCTCACCAAGAGCCAGTGCGTAACGCCATGAAGGACGTCGGCCGCAACGATCCTTGCCCATGCGGCAGTGAAAAGAAATTCAAGAAGTGCCACGGGGCGTAAGCCGCTCCCCCGCCTGATCGTTCCCACGCTGTGCGTGGGAATGAATCCTGTGACGCTCCGCGTCACGACTTCAGAGCGGGACGCGGAGCGTCCGGGGCAGCATTTACTTTGCTGCGCGTGGAACGATCAAACAGTCTTTGTTTCAGGCTCATGGCTTGCGTTGAAACACCCGTCGCACCTCCAAGCCTGCACTCTCCCGATGACTCAAGCTCAACGGCCCTTCATGCGCCCGCTCCGTGCAGGAGCTGTGTGAAACGCTTCTAACGTTAGGCCCAAATATTTCATTGAATTTTCGGCCTGCAAACGTCACCTATACCTACAGGCATTCGCTCATTTGGAGAGCTTCATGATCGACCTGTATTACTGGACTACCCCCAACGGTCACAAAGTATCGCTGTTCCTGGAAGAAGCCGGCCTGCCCTATAAGGTGCACCCGATCAATATCGGCCAGGGCGACCAGTTCAAGCCGGACTTCCTGAAGATCGCTCCCAACAACCGCATCCCGGCCATCGTTGACCAGCACCCGACCGACGGCGGCGCACCGATTTCGCTGTTTGAATCAGGCGCGATCCTGCTGTACCTCGCGGAAAAAACCGGCCAGTTCATTCCCGAAGACCTGCGCGGTCGTCAGGAAGCGCTGCAATGGCTGTTCTGGCAGATGGGCGGATTGGGGCCGATGGCGGGTCAGAATCATCACTTCAGCCAGTTCGCACCGGAGAAAATTCCCTACGCGATCAAGCGCTACGTGGATGAAACCGCGCGTCTCTACGGCGTGCTGGACCGGCGTTTGGCAGACCGTGCGTTCGTGGCGGGCGAGGCATACAGCATTGCCGACATGGCGATCTACCCGTGGATCGTTTCCCACAAGTGGCAGAGCCAGCGTCTGGAAGATTTCCCACACGTGCAGCGCTGGTTCAACAGCATCAAGGACCGGCCGGCGACGGTACGGGCGTACGAGCTTGTGCAAAAAGTAAACCCACCCAAACCCTGAGCCCTTAATGATCGTTCCCACGCGCAGCAAAGGAATGCCGCCCTGGACGCTCCGCGTCTGCTCATAAAGTTGTGATGCAGAGCGTCACAGGATGCATTCCTTTGTTGCGAGTGGGAACGATCAGCGACAAATAAGCATGGCCTCCCGCTTGCGTCGTTTCGCCGCGCTCACTAACGTAGCGCCTTTACTGACGCTACCCCCCGCAGGAGCTTTGCCATGGCCTCGCCAGCCCTCTCACATTTTCTTCCCCGGTTCGGCGTTGCCGCGGCAGTGGCCAGTGCATTAAGCCTGGCCGGTTGCCAGCTCCAGAGCACCCAGGACACCTTGCCTCCCGTTGCCGGCGTACAGCCGATCAAAGGCCTCGCACAGAATGTGTCGATACGTCGCAATACCCAGGGCATGCCGCTGATCGAAAGCAACACCTTCCACGACGCGCTGTTCAGCCTCGGCTATGTACACGCCAGCGACCGCATCACCCAAATGGTCACCCTGCGCCTGCTGGCTCAGGGCCGTCTGGCGGAAATGTCCGGGCCAGAAGTGCTGGATGTCGATCGTTTCATGCGCGCAGTCAACCTCAAGAAAAGCGCCGGCGAGCTGTATAACGCGTCCTCACCGCGCCTCAAGCGCTTCTTTGAAGTGTATGCGCGCGGCGTCAACGCCTACCTGTTCCGCTACCGCGACAAGCTGCCGCCGGACCTGGCCCAGACCGGCTACAAGCCCGAGTACTGGAAGCCCGAAGATTCGGCGCTGTTGTTCTGCCTGCTGAATTTCAGCGAGTCGGCCAACCTGCAGGAGGAACTGGCGTCCCTGGTGCTCGCACAAAAAGTCGGCGTCGACAAACTCGCCTGGCTCACCCCGAGCGCGCCCGACGAGCCGATTCCCCTGGCCGAAGCCGAAAAGCTCAAGGGCGTGAACCTGAGCCAGATCACCGGCCTGGCCGGGCTGGACTCGGTCAGCCAGCAACTGAGCAGCCTCAATTCGCTGGCGGTGACCACCTCAAGCAACTGGGCGATCGGCCCACAACGCAGCCGCACCGGCAAAAGCCTGTTGGCCAATGACCTCGCGGCGCAGCCACAAGCGCCGTCGCCGTGGAATTACGTACAGATTCGTGCCCCGAAATATCAGGCCGTCGGCGCCTCGATTGCCGGCCTGCCAACCCTGTTGTCCGGCTTCAACGGCAAAGTGGCGTGGAGCATGAGCACGGTCAAGGGCGACACCCAGGACCTGTTCCTGGAAAAGGTCAAACGCCAAGGCAGCGCGCTTTACTACGAGAACAACGGAAAATGGCTACCGGCGGGGGTGCGTAACGAAACCTTCTTCGTCAAAGGCCAACGCTCGATTCGCGAAGTGGTGTACGAAACCCGTCACGGCGCCCTGCTCAACAGCAGCCAGGCCCTGACCAGCGGTTTTGGCCTGGCCCTGCAAACTGCCGATTTCAAAGACGACAAGAGCCTGGACGCGTTCTTCGACCTGTCCCGTGCGCAAAACGCCGGCAAGGCGTCGGACGCGACCCGCGAGATTCGCGCCATCGCCTTGAACATGGTCTTCGCCGACGCCAGCAATATTGGCTGGCAGGTCACCGGCCGCTTCCCCAACCGTCGCGAAGGCGAAGGCCTGCTGCCCTCGCCGGGCTGGGATGCGCGCTTTGATTGGGACGGCTACGCCGACGCGATGCTGCACCCGTATGACCAGGACCCGGCCCAAGGCTGGATCGGCACCGCCAACCAGCGCACCGCGCCACGCGGTTATGGCATGCAGTTGTCCAACTCCTGGGATGCACCGGAGCGCAGCGAGCGCCTGGCGCAACTGGCGAATGCCGGCAAGCATGACGGGCGCAGCATGATCGCCATGCAGTACGACCAGACCACCACCTTCGCCGCCAAACTCAAGACCATGTTCCAGGCGCCAGGCATGGCCCAGCCGCTGAAACAGGCAATTGACGCGTTGCCGGCGACCGAACAGCCCAAGGCACGTGAAGCGCTGAATCGCCTGATGGCCTTCGATGGCCGCCTCATGTCGACGTCCGCCGACGCTGCTATCTATGAGTTGTTCCTGCAGGAAAGCACCAAGCAGGTCTTCCTCGACGAACTCGGTCCGGAAAACAGCGCGAGCTGGAAAGCTTTTGTCAGCAACGCGAGTTTGTCCTACGCCGCCCAGGCCGATCACCTGCTGGGCCGCGAAGACAGCCCGTTCTGGGACGACGTGCGCACCGCACAAAAAGAAGACAAACCGACGATCCTCGCCCGCAGCCTGGCCGCCGCGATCACGGCCGGCGACAGCCAACTGGGCGCCGATCACAAGGCCTGGCAGTGGGGCAAACTGCACAGCACCACCTGGAAAAACACCAATGGCCAGGTGATTCGTGGCCCACTGGCTTCAGGTGGCGATCACAACACCTTGAACCCGGCGCCTTACAGCTGGGGCCAGGATTTCAACACCACTCAGGTATCGGCGCTGCGCATGATCGTCGACTTCGGCCAGGCGGAACCGATGACGGGCCAGGGTGGCATCGGCCAGTCCGGCAACCCGGCCAGCCCTAACTATGCGAATGGCATCGACCCGTCGCTCAAGGCGCAATACCTGAGCTTCCCGATGCAGCCGCAGAACTTTGAGAAGGTGTACGGGAAAACCCGGTTGACCCTGACGCCCGGTAAATAACCTTCGGTTGATGGGCTTTCTGTGGCGAGCGGGCTTGCCCCGCGTTGGGCTGCGCAGCAGCCCCAGGACATTCACCGCGTTGATTCAGACAAAACGCGGTCTTGGGTTTTGGGGCTGCTGCGCAGCCCAACGCGGGGCAAGCCCGCTCGCCACAACGGCCTGCTCGCCACACCGCAGTTAATCGAACTTCTCGCCCCGCCCCCGCCTCCTACCTGATAAGCCCATCGCCCCCGGCACGCCCATGGACCTCGTCATCGCCCGCCCCGAAGGCCTCTATTGCCCCGCCGGAGATTTCTACATCGACCCGTGGCGCCCAGTGGAGCGTTCGGTCATCACCCACGCCCACGGCGATCATGCCCGCACCGGCAATCAACACTACCTGGCCGCCGCCCCCGGCGAAGGCATCCTGCGCTCGCGCCTGGGCCAGGACATCAACCTGCAAACCCTGGCTTATGGCGAACAGGTGGTGCATCACGGCGTGAAACTGAGCTTTCATCCAGCCGGGCATGTGCTCGGTTCGGCCCAGGTGCGCCTGGAATACCAGGGCGAGGTATGGGTGGCGTCAGGTGATTACAAGGTCGAGCCCGATGGCACTTGCGCGCCGTTCGAGCCGGTGCGATGCCACACCTTTATCACCGAATCCACCTTCGGCCTGCCGATCTACCGTTGGCAGCCCCAGGCGCAGATTTTTGCCGGGATCAATGACTGGTGGCAGGGCAATATCGCCGCCGGCAAGGCCAGCGTGTTGTTCTGCTATTCCTTCGGCAAGGCCCAGCGCATCCTGCATGGCATCGACGCGAGCATCGGCCCGATCCTCAGCCACGGTGCGGTCGAACCGTTGAACCGGGTGTACCGCGAAGCCGGCATCTACATTCCCGAAACCCTCTACGCCGGTGACGTCCAGAAGAACGACCCGCTGCTGCGCCAAGCGCTGATTATCGCGCCACCCTCCGCCGGTGGCAGCACCTGGATGCGCCGCTTCGGCGACTACAGCGATGCTTTTGCCAGCGGCTGGATGCGCCTGCGCGGCACGCGGCGACGGCGTGGTGTAGACCGTGGCTTTGTGCTGTCGGACCACGCCGATTGGCCCGGTCTGTTGTGGGCCATCGAGCAAACCGGCGCCGAACGGGTGATGGTGACCCATGGTTCAGTCGGTGTATTAGTGCGCCACCTGCGGGAAAAAGGCCTGGATGCCCAGGGTTTCACCACCGAATACGGCGATGACGAAGAGGAGGCCACCGCATGAAAGCCTTCGCCGAGCTGTACGCCAACCTCGACGCCACCACCTCCAGCAACGCCAAGCTCGCGGCCTTGCAAGCCTACTTTCTGCAAGCACCACCGGAAGACGCGGCCTGGGCGGTGTATTTCCTCTCCGGCGGGCGCCCCCGGCAACTGGTGCCGACCCGCCTGCTGCGCGACATGGCCACCGAAGCCTGCGGCATCGAGCCGTGGCTGTTCGAAGAAAGCTACCAATCGGTGGGCGACCTGGCCGAGACGATTTCGCTGCTATTACCCGAATCGACCTACACCTCTGAGGATGGACTGGCCGTGTGGCTGGAAGAAAAACTCCTGCCCCTGCGTGGTCTCTCGCCTCAAGATTTGGCCGAGCGCCTACCGGCGTTATGGGCGCAACTGGACCAGCCGAGCCTGATGGTGTGCATCAAGCTGATCACCGGCAGTTTCCGCGTGGGCGTGTCCAAATTGTTGGTTACCCGTGCCCTCGCTGCCATGGCGGGCCTCGACAGCAAGCGCGTGGCACAACGGTTGGTGGGCTATACCGACTTGTCCAACCGGCCGACAGCCGAAGGCTACCTCAAGCTGATCGCCGCCGAATCGTGCGACGAACATGCGCAACGCGGCGGACAGCCGTATCCGTTTTTTCTCGCCCATGGGTTGTCGCAACCGGCGGAGCAATTCAACGCCCTGCTCGGTGCGCCCGCCGATTGGCAGGTGGAATGGAAGTGGGACGGCATCCGCGCGCAACTGGTCAAACGTGAGGGTCGCCTGTGGATATGGTCACGTGGCGAAGAACTGGTGACCGACCGTTTCCCTGAACTCCACAGCCTGCTGCATGGCCTGCCGGATGGCACGGTGATCGACGGCGAAATCGTGGTCTGGAAGGAATCGGTGCAACCTTTCGCGCTGCTGCAACAGCGTATTGGCCGCAAGACCCTGAGCAAAAAAATCCTCGACGATGCGCCGGTTGCAGTACTGGCCTACGACCTGCTGGAACACCAGGGCGAGGACTGGCGCAACCATATCCAGGCCGAACGTCGCGCCCAGCTTGAGCGCATCATCGCCCAGTGCAACCAGCCCGTGTTGCGGCCCTCGCCCGTGCTGACCGGCGCAACGTGGGCCGATTTGGCCGAACAACGTGAAGCCTCTCGCGAACTCGGTGTGGAAGGCATGATGCTCAAGGATCGCAAAGGCCTCTATGGCGTGGGCCGCACCAAAGATATGGGGCTGTGGTGGAAGTGGAAAGTCGACCCGTTCAGCGTCGACGCGGTGTTGATCTACGCCCAGCGCGGCCACGGCCGACGCGCCAGCCTGTACAGCGACTACACCTTCGCCGTCTGGGACGGCCCGCCCGGCAGCGAACGTACTTTGGTGCCATTCGCCAAGGCTTACTCGGGGCTGACTGACGAAGAAATGCGCAAGGTCGACGCGATTGTGCGCAAAACCACGGTGGAGAAATTCGGCCCGGTCAGCAGCGTGACGCCGAGCATGGTGTTCGAGTTGGGCTTTGAAGGCATCGCGCTGTCCAAGCGCCACAAGAGCGGGATTGCGGTGCGGTTTCCGCGAATGCTGCGTTGGCGGCAGGACAAGTCTGTCGACGACGCCGACAATCTCGCCACGCTGCAAGACCTCCTGACCTGACCCGCTCCTTGCAGGCGCAGGCTTACCAGCGATAACGTCCGCCAGATTACCGCAGGATTCGAGGGCCCCATCGCCGGCAAGCCGGCTTCTACAGGGACCGGCGCGCCCCAATAATGTGCACTGATTTTTACATGCTCATTTTCGGGCATCTCCTACACTCTGAACTCCCTCTTCCTACCTTCTGAAACGACCATTCAGAACTACTTTCGGAACTACTTTCGGAACTATGGTGCAGAAATTGCTACTTGTGAACCGTCTGACACCGTTCAGTAACAGTCCTAAACGCGCCACAAGCGCTTATCTTGGTTTCCAGGGATTACATAATGAAAAAAGCATTGCTGACCCTTTCTGCACTGGCTCTGTGCATGGCCGCAGGTGTAGCCACGGCCAAGGAATACAAGGAATTGCGTTTTGGTGTCGATCCGTCCTACGCGCCGTTTGAATCCAAAGCGGCCGATGGCAGCCTGGTGGGCTTTGATATCGACCTGGGCAATGCGATTTGCGCTGAGCTGAAGGTCAAGTGCAAGTGGGTCGAAAGTGATTTCGACGGCATGATTCCAGGCCTGAAAGCCAACAAGTTCGACGGCGTTATTTCGTCCATGACCGTGACCCCGGTGCGTGAAAAGGCCATCGACTTCTCCAGCGAGCTGTTCTCCGGCCCGACGTCGCTGGTGTTCAAGAAAGGCGCTGGCTACTCGACACCTGAGTCCCTCAAGGGCAAATCCGTGGGCTACGAGCAAGGCACCATCCAGGAAGCCTACGCCAAGGCCGTACTGGACAAAGCCGGTGTGACCACCAAGGCCTACGCCAACCAGGACCAGGTTTACGCTGACCTGACCTCCGGCCGTCTCGACGCTTCCGTGCAGGACATGCTGCAAGCCGAACTGGGCTTCCTGAAGTCGCCAGCCGGTGCCGGCTACGAAGTCAGCGCGGCCATCGATGACCCATTGCTGCCATCGAAAACCGCCATCGGTATCAAAAAAGGTAACACTGAACTGAAGGCCCTTTTGGATAAAGGTATCAAAGCGTTACACGATGATGGCACCTACGCCACCATCCAGAAGAAACACTTTGGCGATCTGAACCTGTACAGCGGCAAATAATGCCCGGGGCGCCCCTTTTCTGAAGGGGCGCTTTTTTTTCGCCATAGGTCCTGATTTATGTTCGAAGATCTGTTGCAAACCCTCGGGCTGAGCGCGCTCAGTTTGAAGGGTTTCGGCCCGCTGTTGCTGCAAGGCACCTGGATGACCATCAAGTTGTCGGTGCTGTCCCTGGCCGTCAGTGTGTTGCTGGGCCTTCTCGGCGCCAGCGCCAAACTCTCCAGCCTGCCCTTCCTGCGCATCCCCGCCCAGCTCTACACCACACTGATTCGCGGTGTACCCGACCTGGTGCTGATGCTGCTGATTTTCTACAGCCTGCAAACCTGGCTGACCGGTCTTACCGACTTTATGGAATGGGAGTACATCGAGATCGACCCATTCAGCGCCGGGGTGATCACCCTGGGCTTTATCTACGGTGCTTATTTCACCGAGACGTTTCGCGGCGCGATCCTCGCCGTGCCCCGTGGCCAACTGGAAGCCGCCACGGCTTATGGCCTCAAGCGCGGGCAGCGCTTCCGCTACGTGACCTTCCCGCAGATGATGCGCTTCGCCCTGCCGGGTATCGGCAACAACTGGATGGTGATGCTCAAGGCCACCGCACTGGTGTCGATCATCGGCCTGGCTGACTTGGTCAAGGCAGCCCAGGACGCCGGCAAGAGCACCTATCAACTGTTCTACTTCCTGGTGCTCGCTGCGTTGATCTACCTATTGATCACCAGCGCCTCCAACTTTGTCCTGCGTCGTCTTGAACGTCGCTACTCCGCAGGCTCCCGGGAGGCAGTGCGATGATCGAACTCTTGCAGGAATACTGGCGCCCCTTCCTTTATAGCGACGGCCAGCACATCACCGGCCTGGCCATGACCCTGTGGTTGCTCAGCGCGGCACTCGTCATCGGCTTTGTGGTGTCGATCCCGCTGTCCATCGCGCGGGTATCGCGCAACCGCCTGGTACGTTGGCCGGTGCAGTTCTACACCTATCTGTTTCGTGGTACGCCGCTCTATATCCAGTTGCTGATTTGCTACACCGGCATCTACAGCATCGCGGCCGTGCGGGCGCAACCGCTGCTGGACGCGTTCTTTCGCGACGCGATGAATTGCACCATCCTGGCCTTCGCCCTTAACACCTGCGCCTACACCACGGAAATTTTCGCAGGCTCGATCCGCAGCATGGCCCATGGCGAAGTCGAAGCCGCCAAAGCCTACGGCCTCAGCGGATGGAAGCTGTACGCCTACGTCATCATGCCGTCGGCCCTGCGCCGCTCATTGCCCTACTACAGCAATGAAGTGATTCTGATGCTGCACTCGACGACGGTGGCGTTTACCGCGACGATCCCGGACATCCTCAAAGTTGCGCGGGACGCCAACTCGGCCACCTTCATGACGTTTCAATCATTCGGCATTGCTGCGCTGATCTACTTGACCGTGACCTTTGCGCTGGTCGGTCTGTTTCGTCTGGCGGAGCGCCGCTGGCTGGCCTTCCTGGGGCCGAGCCACTAAGGAGCATTCATGCGACATCAGGTACATGATCTGATCTCGCCGGTACCCGGTACGGCGCGGCAGATTCACAGTTTCCACTTCGGCCCCGAGCAGGCCGAAGGCAAGATCTACATCCAGTCGTCGCTGCATGCCGATGAGCTGCCAGGCATGCTGGTGGCCTGGCACCTGAAAGTGCGGCTCGCGAAATTGGCGGCCGCCGGGCGTTTGCGCAGCGAGATCGTGCTGGTGCCCATCGCCAACCCAGTGGGTCTTGAACAGGTATTGATGGACATTCCCCTGGGCCGCTATGAGCTGGAAAGCGGTCAGAACTTCAATCGCTTGTTTGTCGACCTCAGTGAAACGGTCGGTAACCAGGTCGAAGCATTGCTTGGGGATGATCCGCAGCACAACGTCGAGCTGATCCGCACCACGCTGTCCAGCGCCCTGGCCGAGCAGGTCGCCGAGACCCAGTTGCAATCCCAGCGCCTGGTGCTACAACGCCTGGCCTGTGATGCCGACATGGTGCTGGACCTGCATTGTGATTTCGAAGCCGTGGCGCACCTGTACACAACGCCCGAAGCCTGGCCACAGGTGGAACCGCTGGCGCGTTACATCGGCTCGGAGGCCAACTTGCTGGCCACCGACTCCGGCGGGCAGTCGTTCGATGAGTGCTTCACCTTGGTGTGGTGGCAATTGCAGCAACGCTTCGGCGAGCGCTTCCCGATCCCCATGGGCAGCTTTTCGGTGACCGTCGAGCTACGCGGCCAGGGCGACGTCAACCACGGCCTGGCAAGCCTGGACTGCCAGGCGATCATTGATTACCTGATTCATTTCGGCGCAATTGCCGGCGACGTCGCACCGCTGCCCGACCTGCCCTACCCGGCTACCCCGCTGGCGGGCGTGGAGCCGGTGGCGACGCCGGTCGGCGGCTTGCTGGTGTTCAGCGCCTTGCCGGGGGAATACCTCGAAGCCGGGCAATTGATCGCCGAAGTCATCGACCCTATTACTGACCGCGTAACGCCCGTGCACTGCCAGAAGGCCGGCCTGCTTTACGCCCGTTCGCTACGGCGCATGGCCACTGCGGGGATGGTCATCGGCCATGTTGCAGGCTCAGAGGCCTACCGCAGCGGCTACCTACTTTCGCCTTGAGGATGCACGCCACATGTACAAACTGACCGTTGAAGGCCTGCATAAAAGCTATGGCGACAATGAAGTGCTCAAAGGTGTTTCGCTCAAGGCCAAGACCGGTGACGTGATCAGCCTGATCGGCGCCAGCGGCTCGGGCAAAAGCACCTTCCTGCGCTGCATCAACTTTCTGGAAACGCCCAATGATGGTGCCATGACCCTTGATGGCAAGCCGATCCGCATGGTCAGCGACCGCCACGGCATGCGCGTGGCTGACGACGCAGAATTGCAGCGCTTGCGCACCCGCTTGGCCATGGTGTTCCAGCACTTCAACCTGTGGAGCCACATGAGTGTGCTGGAAAACATCACCATGGCCCCGCGCCGTGTGCTGGGCTGCAGCAAGAAGGACGCCGAAGACCGCGCCCGTCGCTACCTGGACAAGGTGGGCCTGCCGGCGCGCGTCGCCGATCAATACCCGGCGTTCCTGTCCGGGGGCCAGCAGCAACGGGTGGCGATCGCCCGCGCGTTGGCCATGGAGCCGGAAGTGATGCTGTTCGACGAGCCCACCTCGGCCCTCGACCCGGAACTGGTGGGCGAAGTGTTGAAAGTGATCCAGGGCCTGGCCGAGGAAGGCCGCACCATGATCATGGTCACCCACGAGATGAGCTTTGCGCGCAAGGTGTCCAGCCAAGTGCTGTTCCTGCACAAGGGCCTGGTGGAAGAGCAAGGCGCACCGGAGGATGTGTTGGGCAACCCGAAGAGCGAGCGCCTGCAGCAGTTCCTCAGCGGAAACCTAAAATAACCCGTAGGAACCGGCTTGCCGGCGCTTGTCGCAAGACGCGCGTCATCGCCGGCAAGCCGGCTGCTACACGGGGAACGTCAACGATGCCTCAAGGGTCTGTGGAATAAGCCCTCCAGAGCGTCAGTTGCCGCATGGCAAAAACCCACGACTTCGCCAGGCAATGGTTCGCCGCCAAAGGCTGGAAGCCGTTCGTCTTTCAGAAAGACGTGTGGGCGGCGGTCAAGCGCGGCCAGTCAGGTTTGCTGCACGCCAGCACCGGCGCCGGTAAAACTTACGCGCTGTGGTTTGCCGCCCTCAATCGTTTCGCCATCAGTCGCCCGCCGACCACCGGCAAACGCAAACCGCCACCTGAACCACTGACCGTGCTGTGGATTACGCCCATGCGTGCCCTGGCCGCCGACACCGCGCGCGCCCTGGAGGCGCCACTGGAGGCGTTGCAGATTCCCTGGAGCGTAGGGCTGCGCACCGGCGACACCAGCAGCAGCGAGCGCGCGCGGCAAACCCGCCGGCAGCCCACGGCACTGGTTACCACGCCGGAAAGCCTGACCCTGATGCTCGCGCGCGCCGACAGTGAGGCGAGCCTGGCGCACCTGCGCATGGTGATCGTGGATGAATGGCATGAGCTGATCGGCAACAAGCGTGGCGTGCAGTTACAACTGGCGTTGGCCCGATTGCGACGCTGGCACCCGGAACTGATGGTGTGGGGCATTTCGGCGACCCTGGGTAACCAGTCCCACGCTTTGGAGGTGTTGGTACCACAAGGCGACGGGATCAATGTGCAGGGGCAAACGGCTAAACAACTGTGGGTCGACACGCTGTTGCCGCCCGTTACAGAACGTTTTCCCTGGGCCGGGCATATCGGTTTGAAGATGCTGGCGCAGGTGGTGGCCGAGGTGGAGGCCAGCAGCAGTTGCCTGGTATTCACCAATACGCGGGCACAGTCGGAGATCTGGTATCAAGCGCTGTTGGGCGCCCGCCCGGACTGGGCGGGCGTGATTGCCCTGCACCACGGTTCGCTCTCGCGGGAAACCCGTGACTGGGTGGAGCGGGCGTTGAAAGACGGGCAGCTCAGGGCGGTGGTGTGTACGTCGAGCCTTGACCTGGGAGTGGATTTTTTACCGGTGGAACGGGTACTGCAGATCGGCTCGGCCAAAGGCGTGGCGCGCCTGATGCAACGTGCGGGGCGTTCCGGCCATGCGCCGGGGCGGCCGTCACGGGTGACGCTGGTGCCGACCCACAGCCTGGAATTGGTCGAGGCTGCTGCGGCCCAGGACGCGATTGCCCAGCGGCGCATCGAAGCCCGCGAATCGCCGCACAAGCCGTTGGATGTGCTCGTACAGCATTTGGTCAGCATGGCCTTGGGCGGCGGTTTTACTCCAGACGGATTACTGGCGGAAGTACGCGAAGCGTGGGCCTACCGCGATCTGACCGACGCCGACTGGGCCTGGGCGCTGGGGTTTGTACGCCATGGCGGTTTATCGCTGACGGCCTACCCGGATTACCGCCGCGTCGAGCCAGACGAGCATGGCATCTGGCGCGTCCCCGATGCCCGTTTGGCGCGGCGCCATCGCATGAGTGTCGGTACCATCGTCAGTGACGCCAGCATCCAGCTGAAATTCTGGAGTAAAGGCGGCGGTGGCAAGAACCTGGGCAGTGTCGAAGAAGGCTTTATCGCGCGACTCAAGCCGGGCGATGGTTTCTTGTTTGCCGGGCGTTTGCTGGAGTTGGTGCGGGTGGAGAACATGACGGCGTACGTGCGCCGCAGTACCGCGAAAAAAGCCGCCGTGCCGCGCTGGAGTGGCGGGCGCATGCCGCTTTCCAATGAGCTGGCCCAGGCGGTAGTCGAGCGCTTCGACGCGGCAGCGCACGGGCAATTCGATGGTCCGGAAATGCAGGCGGTGCAACCCCTGCTGCAGACTCAGTTGCGCTGGTCCGGCCTGCCGACACGCGAGCATTTGCTGGCCGAAGCCCTCAAGTCCCGGGAAGGGTGGCACCTTTTTCTTTACCCCTTTGCCGGGCGTCAGGTGCATATGGGGCTAGCAAGTTTGTTGGCGTGGCGTGTCAGCCAGCAGCAGGCGGTGACGTTCTCGATTGCCGTCAACGATTACGGGTTGGAGCTGTTGAGCGCAACAGAAGTGGACTGGCCGGTCTTGCTGAATCAGGTACTGCTAAGTCCAGCAAATTTGCTGGCGGACGTGGCGGCCAGCCTGAATGCCGGGGAGCTGGCCCTGCGACGGTTTCGCGAAATCGCACGCATCGCCGGGCTGGTGTTTGCCGGGTACCCCGGTGCGCCGAAAAGCACGCGGCAGGTACAGGCCTCCAGCGGGTTGTTCTATGAAGTGTTCAAGCAATATGACCCGCAGAACCTGTTGCTGACCCAGGCGGGGGAAGAAGTGCTGCGTGATGAGTTGGATATTCGTCGGTTAGAAGAGACCTTGCGTCATCTGTCGGCGCTGAAACTGGACCTGCACCTGATCGAACGGCCGACGCCCCTGGCCTTCCCCCTGCTGGTTGAGCGAATGCGCGAAAGCATGAGTTCGGAAAAGTTGTCGGAGCGCATTGCGCGAATGGTGAAGGACCTGGAAAAAGTCGCGGATAACGGGAAACGCCGATGATTTGCCCGATAACACTTGAGGGAGAGGAGCTGTGGTTGTTGGCGGACAAGGCCGTTTACTGGCCCGCGCGCCAATGCCTGCTGATTGCCGACGCACACTTTGGCAAGGCCTCGGCGTATCGCAGCCTGGGACAACCGGTGCCACAGGGCACCACCACCGAGAATTTGCAGCGCCTGGACCGGCTGTTGTCGACCTTCCGTTGCGCGCAGTTAATCTTTCTCGGTGACTTCCTGCACGGCCCAGGCTCCCATGCCAGCGGCACCCTGAGCGCGCTGAGGACCTGGCGAGCACGTAACCACGGCCTGCCCATGACCCTGATTCGCGGCAATCACGATAAACGCGCAGGCGACCCGCCAGCCGACTTGAGGATCGAGGTGGTGCCCGAGCCGCTGCTGCTGGGACCGTTCGCCCTGCAACACGAACCGGATGCCCATGCCAGCCATCACGTGCTGGCGGGACATGTTCATCCGGTGTATCGCTTGCGCGGCAAAGGCCGGCAGAGTTTACGCCTGCCCTGCTTTCAGATCGGTACGCGCGTCAGCTTGCTGCCGGCGTTTGGTGCATTTACCGGAGGGTATTCGGTGGAGCGGGACGACGAACGGCGGATCTTTGTGATCGGTGACAGGGAAGTATGGCCAGTACGCTGAAGAACTGAACATTTCCTGACCCGCCTGGATCAGACTACTGGGGCAGGTGGCGGCTCGTCCGGAAGGGTCGGTTCGCCAGGTTCTGTAGGCTGTGGGTAGTCAGGTTCAGGTTGGCCAGGAATGCCGCCCGCATAAGCAGGGTCGGCCATCAGGGACCAGGCCAGAACACCAATCTGGTTGGGTTCAAGCCGGGCGAGTTCGGCGCTGATTCGCGGGTCGATCTTCATAAGGTACTCCTCAAGCGTGGCCCGGCACGTTTTGCACGTACCGAGGCAGTACACCCAATAGAGTCACTTTCCTCAGACTAATTCCCTTTACGCGTAGGACGTTTCGATCAAGCGCGTGGCAAGGTGACGCCGCGCTGGCCCTGGTACTTGCCGGCGCGGTCCTTGTAAGACACTTCACAGGCCTCATCGGACTGCAGGAACAGCATCTGTGCCACGCCTTCATTGGCGTAGATCTTCGCTGGCAAGGTGGTGGTGTTGGAGAACTCCAGGGTCACGTGGCCTTCCCATTCCGGCTCAAGCGGCGTCACGTTGACGATAATACCGCAGCGCGCGTAGGTGCTTTTACCCAGGCAGATGGTCAGCACATCGCGGGGAATACGGAAGAATTCCACGGTACGCGCCAGGGCGAAGGAGTTTGGCGGGATGATGCACACGTCGCTCTTGACGTCGACGAAGCTCTTTTCGTCGAAGTTCTTCGGGTCGACGATCGCCGAATTGATGTTGGTGAACACCTTGAATTCATCGGCGCAGCGCACATCGTAGCCATAGCTGGAAACACCGTACGAAATCACGCGTGCGTCGCCTTCGCCACGAATCTGGCGCTCAACGAACGGTTCGATCATGCCGTGCTCTTGCGCCATGCGGCGAATCCACTTGTCCGATTTGATGCTCATGGCGGGTGTCCTGAATAGCGAGGTGGAAAAATTCTGTTGGGCATCTTACCGGGGCCGGCGTTGGGGTTCAAAGGGCGTGGGAAATTTGTTGATGAATGCATTGATGAATGCATGGCCTTTATAGGTCGCAGCCAGCGGGGCCGGTATCCCGGCTGCCGCGACGAGCGACTGTAAATACCACCGCCAGTCACGAAAATAGAGAAACCTTCGGAAATACCATTGGCACGTTCCGGAAAAAGGGTTAAGGTGGCGCCACTGTGCTGCTTGTGTCACTGAGAATCTCTACACGATATGTTGAATTTCGATCCAACCATCTCCAAGAATTTTTCCTGCTCTTTGCACTCAGTCTCGGCCAGGGCTTTTCCTGAGTCGCAGTTAACTTTGTCCAAGGAGATACACCATGTCTAATCGCCAAACTGGTACCGTTAAGTGGTTCAACGATGAAAAAGGCTTCGGCTTCATCACTCCACAATCCGGTGACGACCTGTTCGTTCACTTCAAAGCTATCCAATCCGACGGCTTCAAAAGCCTGAAAGAAGGCCAACAGGTTTCTTTCATCGCTACCCGCGGTCAGAAAGGCATGCAAGCTGAAGAAGTTCAAGTTATCTAACTTGTACTGACTTAGTCGAAAAAACCCCGCCCTTAAAAGCGGGGTTTTTTTATGCCCGCTCGCTCCCACTCCCAGCGTGGTAATGCCTCTTGTGACGCTCTGCGTCAAGCTTTGGGACGCGGAGCGTCCTGGGCTGCATTCCCACGCAGAGCGAGGGAACGATCGACGCACAGCAAAACGCCCGGCGCATTCCCATGCACCGGGCGTTTTCATAGCTGCGTCAGGCTACGTTATTGAAACAACGACTCACTCGACAAGCCATTCTTCTCGAGGATCTCACGCAAGCGCTTGAGCCCTTCTACCTGGATCTGCCGCACCCGCTCACGGGTCAGCCCGATCTCCAGGCCTACGTCCTCCAGGGTGCTGCTCTCATGGCCACGCAGGCCGAAGCGGCGAATCACCACCTCACGCTGCTTGTCCGTGAGTTCAGACAGCCACTGGTCAATGCTTTGGGAAAGATCAACGTCCTGCAACAGCTCGCAAGGATCTGTAGGACGATCATCGGTCAGGGTATCCAGCAGGGTTTTATCCGAATCCGGGCCCAGCGAAACATCGACCGAAGACACACGCTCGTTGAGACCCAGCATGCGCTTGACCTCCCCTACCGGTTTTTCCAGCAGGTTGGCGATTTCTTCAGGCGAGGGCTCATGATCGAGTTTTTGTGTCAGCTCACGCGCTGCCCGCAGGTAGACGTTGAGCTCCTTGACCACATGGATCGGCAACCGGATCGTACGGGTTTGATTCATGATTGCCCGTTCGATGGTCTGACGAATCCACCAAGTGGCATAAGTCGAAAAGCGGAAGCCCCGCTCAGGGTCGAACTTCTCCACCGCCCGGATCAAGCCCAGGTTGCCTTCCTCGATCAGATCCAACAGGGACAGCCCACGATTGACGTAGCGTCGGGCGATTTTCACCACCAGGCGCAGGTTGCTTTCAATCATGCGCTTGCGCCCAGCAGGATCGCCCTTTTGCGACAAACGCGCAAAATGGACTTCTTCTTCGGGGGTAAGCAGAGGTGAAAAGCCGATTTCATTGAGGTACAGCTGCGTCGCGTCGAGCGCTCGCGTGTAATCAATGTATTTGTGTTGCTTTAACGCGGTGGAGTTCTTGGATTTGGTGCGAACTGAAGGTAGTGCAGGTCCCTCATTCGACATCGATTCCGTAGCGATACCGGTCTCCATAAGGAGAACCTCATCGTCGATGTCAAACTCCGGCGCTTCTTTACTGAGAGCCATTGTTATAGTCCTTTGGTGAGTTCGACCTCAAGCTCAAGCGACGCCTTTATCCTTGGCAACGCTGGAGCCTGTTCCTTCTACGCGAGGGAACAGGCTGGCAACACATCAACGACGGGGTAGGAATTGCAGCGGATCTACTGGCTTCCCTTGGCGGCGAATCTCAAAGTGCAGTTTCACCCGGTCTGTACCAGTTGACCCCATTTCGGCAATTGTCTGTCCGACTTTGACCTGCTGCCCCTCCCGAACCAACAGCCTACGGTTGTGACCGTAAGCACTGACGTAGGTATCGCTGTGTTTGATGATGACAAGCTCGCCGTAGCCCCGCAAACCACTCCCGGCGTACACCACTGTCCCATCAGACGCAGCTAAAACAGGCTGTCCCAAATCCCCGGCGATATCAATGCCTTTATTCAAACTGCCGTTTGAAGAGAATTTTCCAATCAATACGCCGTTTGAAGGCCATCCCCAACCGGTCGGCGCAGGCCCTGCAGGGGGCAACGGCGCGGGTGCCGGCTTGCTCGCAACCGTCGGTGTGGCGGTGCCCGCAGGCCGAGTGATGATGGTGGTTTTGCTCGAAGACGACGGCGAGGATCCAGTGTTTGTCACAACTGCCGTAGGCGTGGAACCGGTGCGCCCGTCAAAGCGAATCGTCTGACCCGGATGTATCGTATAGGGCACAGGAATATTGTTACGAGCCGCGAGCGCCTTGTAATCCCAACCATAACGGAAGGCAATCGAGAACATCGTATCGCCCTTGCGCACCACATATTGCCCAGTGGTCACCGTCGGCTTTTGCGGCACCGCGTTATTACGATCAACCACCCGCGCACCGCCGGATGGCGTGCTCGAACAGGCTGCCAATAAGGAACTCAAGACAAGGCCAAGCACCAGTCGCTGAAAGCTTGTTTTACTCATACGCTGCGCAAGACCTGTGAGACTCACCCGCCGCTCCCTTTGTGGTGGCTGAACATGAACGCCTGTATCAGGCTTGAAATATGACGCAATTATAACTGGGCATTGAAGTTTTACCGGCACACGACTGAAACGAAACATTCATCGTGTTGAATACCGCCGCCGATCATGTTGATTCGATAGACCCCGCCGTAAGACACATCCTCGCCAACAGAATTCACTGCCCGCGAATAAATGATCAAGCCAGCGGGCCGTTGAGCAGCGGCACGAAACGTACAGCCCCCAGTACATGCCGGGAAAAGCCTTCGTCCTCACGAATAATGAGCATCAATTGTTGCACTTCGCCGGAGCCCACCGGGATAACCAGCCGGCCGCCAGGGGCCAGTTGATCGAGCAACGCTTGCGGCACATCCGTAGCGACCGCAGTGACGATAATGCCGTTGTACGGCGCCAGTGCTGGCCAGCCTTCCCAGCCATCACCCCAACGGAACACCACGTTACGCAGGTTCAGCTCCAGCAGGCGCTCCTTGGCACGATCCTGCAGCACCTTGATACGCTCCACCGAGAACACTCGCTCCACCAACTGCGACAGCACGGCGGTCTGATAACCAGAGCCGGTACCGATCTCCAGCACCTTGTCCAACGGCCCCGCCGCCAGCAACAGCTCGCTCATGCGCGCGACCATATACGGCTGGGAGATGGTCTGGTTGTGACCGATCGGCAGCGCGGTGTCTTCATAGGCTCGGTGCGCCAGGGCTTCATCGACAAACAAATGCCGAGGCGTGCGCCGAATCACTTCCAGGACCTGGGCATTCGACAGGCCTTCTTCGTAGAGGCGCTGGATTAAACGCTCGCGGGTGCGCTGGGAGGTCATCCCGATGCCACGACGCAGCAGGTCGTCTTGTTCACGAGCCATCAGCGCAGGCCCTCCAGCCAGCCATCGAGACTACTGAAGGCATCACTGAAGGTGCGATCGAGTTGCAACGGGGTAATCGAAACATAACCTTGCATCACCGCATGAAAGTCCGTGCCGGGGCCACCGTCTTCCGCATCGCCTGCCGCAGCGATCCAGTAACCTTCCTTGCCACGCGGGTCGACCACCTTCAACGGCGCCGCCGCACGGGCGCGGTGGCCCAGGCGTGTCAGCTGGATGCCGCGAATATGGTCGAGGGGCAAGTTGGGAATATTGACGTTGAGCACCGTACGCGGCGGCAGGTCGAGGGAGCCATGGGCTTCCACCAGTTTGCGCGCGAAATAGGCCGCCGTCGGCAGGTTGTCCAATTGGCGCGAGGCCAACGAAAAGGCGAACGAAGTACGGCCGAGGAAACGCCCTTCAAGGGCCGCTGCCACCGTACCTGAATACAGCACGTCATCGCCCAGGTTGGCGCCGAGGTTGATGCCCGACACCACCAGGTCCGGCTCACGGTCCAACAAGCTGTTGATCGCCAGGTGCACGCAGTCGGTGGGGGTGCCGTTCACGCTGATAAAGCCATTGGCCAGAACCTGCGGGTGCAGCGGACGGTCGAGCGTCAGCGAACTGCTGGCACCGCTTTTGTCCTGGTCGGGGGCAACCACCACGCACTCGGCGTAGTCCGCCAGCGCAGCATGAAGCGCAGCGAGGCCGGGTGCGGTTGCACCGTCATCGTTTGATATCAGAATACGCATGGGCTGTCCGTCTGCCCCACCGGCACCAGATCAACAAGCTCGCGCACCAAGACAGTGGCGAAGCATCCGGCCGGCAGGACGAATTCCAATTGCAGAATGTCCAGCGAGGGATAATGCCACGTCAACCCACCAATGGGCAGTCGCAGAATGCGACGTTCCTGGCTCATGCCGGCGTTCACCAGCCAATCGCGCAGGTCGGCTTCACCGGCTGCGACGGCTTGTTCCAATTCGTGAGTGGCACCGGTGGCCGGCGAGTCACCCTCGCCCCACTGCGGCCCGGTTGGGTGCAGGTCCAGAATCGCCAGGCGCGGGTCGCTGCATTCAGCCTCCCCCGCCGGAAAAAAACTGCGGCTATCGGTAAAGGCAAGCAGATCGCCGACCTGGGCGCGCTGCCAGGAGCCATCCGCGACACGCGCCGCCAGCACCTTGTTGAACAGGAAGCTACGGGCGGTGGACAGCAACCGCGAACGCACATTGCGCTGTTCCGGCAAGGCCTTGCGTGCAGCCCATTCACGGGCATCCACCACATTGCCACCGTTGTGGCCAAAGCGCTGGGTGCCGAAATAATTGGGAATGCCGTGTTGGGCGATCAGTTGCAAGCGCGCGTCGATGCCAGCGTGATCACCGGCCAGTTGGGTCAGGCGCAAGGTAAAGCCGTTGGCCGAATGGGCACCGCGTTGCAGCTTGCGCTTGTGGCGGGCGATCTTGAGGATCTTGAGGGTGTCGTTTTCCGCACCGCTCAAGTCCGGATCCGCCTTGCCCGGCAGTTGTACGCTGAACCACTGGCGGGTCAACGCCTGGCGATCCTTGAGCCCGGCATAGCTGACGGTGCGCAGCGGCACGCCAGCAGCCTTGGCGATGCGCCGCGCAGCGTCTTCAGTATTCAAGCCGCGCTTTTCCACCCACAGCCACAGGTGCTCACCCTCGCCGGTCAGCGGGATATCCAGCACTTCGTCTACCTGGAAATCTTCAGCCGTGGCCTTCAGAACCGCGCTGCCCAAGGCATCGCCATGGGCCCGGGGGCCCAACAGTTGCAGGTCATTCATGCGCGCAGCAACAAGGCGACGGAGTGCACCGCGATGCCCTCTTCACGACCGGTAAACCCGAGCTTTTCGGTGGTAGTGGCTTTCACGTTGACTTGATCCAGTTCAATTTGCAGATCCGCAGCAATCAGCGCGCGCATCGATTCGATATGGGGGGCCATTTTCGGCGCCTGGGCCACAATAGTGTTATCGACGTTGCCGACCTTCCAGCCCTTGGCATGGATCAAGCCGACCACGTGGCGCAGCAACACACGGCTGTCCGCGCCCTTGAAGGTCGGGTCAGTGTCCGGAAAGTGCTTGCCGATATCGCCCAGCGCCGCTGCGCCGAGCAAGGCATCGCTCAAGGCATGCAATACAACGTCGCCGTCGGAATGAGCCAGCAAGCCCTGGTGGTGTGCAATGCGCACGCCGCCCAGGGTGATGAAGTCGCCTTCGGCGAAACGGTGCACATCGTAGCCGTGGCCAATACGCATAAAAAAACGCCCCGATTTAATTCAGGGCGTGATTCTACCTACTTTTGCCTCACATTAACCGAGCAAAGCACGACCATGATGTCGCAAATGGTCTTCGATGAAGCTGGCGATAAAGAAGTAGCTGTGGTCGTAGCCCGGCTGCAGGCGCAGTTCGAGCGGATGGTTGGCCAACCTGGCCGCTTGCTGCAAGGCTTCAGGCTTGAGTTGCACTGCAAGGAAATCGTCACGATCGCCCTGGTCCACCAGCAATGGCAGTTTCTCCGAGGCTTCGCTGATCAGCACGCAGGCATCCCATTCGCGCCACTTCGAGCGTTCTTCGCCGAGGTAACGGGAAAAGGCCTTCTGCCCCCACGGACAGTCCATCGGGTTGTTGATCGGCGAAAACGCCGACACCGACAGGTAACGCCCAGGGTTGCGCAAGGCACACACCAGCGCACCGTGACCGCCCATGGAGTGGCCGCTGATACCGCGTTTATCCGAAGCCGGGAAATGCGCTTCAACCAACGCCGGCAATTCCTGCACCACGTAGTCATGCATCCGATAGTGCTTGGCCCAGGGTTCCTGGGTGGCATTCAGATAGAAGCCGGCGCCCAGGCCGAAATCCCAGGCGTTGTCCGGGTCGCCAGGCACGCCCGGCCCACGCGGGCTGGTGTCCGGCGCGACGATGATCAACCCCAGCTCGGCGGCCATGCGATGGGCGCCGGCCTTCTGCATGAAGTTTTCGTCGGTGCAGGTCAACCCGGACAGCCAATACAGCACCGGCAAATTGCCGCCCTGCTCCGCTTGCGGTGGCAAGTAGACGGCAAAGGTCATGTCGCAACCGAGTACATGGGAGCTGTGTTTGTAACGTTTGTGCCAGCCACCAAAACTCTTCTGGCAGGAAATGTTTTCCAGGGTCATGGGAATGCTCCCAGCTAAAAGCTGCAAGCCTCAAGCTGCAAGTGAGGCGCGCTCACTTGCAGCTTGTAGCTTGTAGCTTGTAGCTACTTCAAAAATGAATGACGGTACGAATGCTCTTGCCTTCATGCATCAGGTCAAACGCTTTGTTGATGTCTTCCAGGCCCATGGTGTGGGTGATGAAGGTATCCAGCGGGATCTCGCCGGTCTGGGCCATTTCCACGTAGCTTGGCAATTCGGTACGGCCGCGCACGCCACCGAAGGCCGAACCGCGCCAGACGCGACCGGTCACCAACTGGAATGGCCGTGTGGAGATTTCCTGGCCGGCACCGGCGACGCCGATGATTACCGATTCACCCCAGCCTTTGTGGCAGCACTCAAGTGCGGCGCGCATCAGTTGAACATTACCGATGCACTCGAAGGAAAAGTCCACGCCGCCGTCAGTCAAATCGACAATCACGTCCTGGATCGGGCGGTCATAGTCTTTCGGGTTGATGCAGTCGGTGGCGCCCAGTTGCTTGGCAATTTCGAACTTGGCCGGGTTGATGTCGACGGCGATGATGCGGCCGGCCTTGGCTTTGACCGCGCCGATCACGGCCGACAAACCAATCCCGCCGAGACCGAAGATGGCTACGGTATCGCCCGGCTTGACCTTGGCCGTGTTGATCACCGCGCCAATGCCGGTGGTAACGCCGCACCCGAGCAGGCAGACTTTTTCCAGCGGCGCGTCTTTAGGAATCTTGGCCACGGAAATTTCCGGCAGCACGGTGTACTCGGAGAAAGTCGAGGTACCCATGTAGTGGAAAATCGGCTGGCCTTTGTAGGAGAAACGCGTGGTGCCGTCGGGCATCAGGCCTTTGCCCTGAGTGGCGCGAATGGCCTGGCACAGGTTGGTCTTGCCCGACAGGCAGAATTTGCACTTGCCGCATTCCGGGGTGTAAAGCGGGATTACGTGGTCGCCGACGGCTACCGAGGTAACGCCTTCGCCAATCGCTTCAACCACCGCACCGCCTTCGTGACCAAGGATCGATGGGAAGATGCCTTCCGGGTCCGCGCCCGACAAGGTGTAGGCGTCGGTATGGCACACACCGGATGCGACCACCCGCAGCAACACTTCGCCAGCCTTGGGCATGGCGACATCCACTTCAACGATCTCAAGGGGCTTCTTGGCTTCGAAGGCTACGGCAGCGCGGGACTTAATCATCCGGGGTTTCTCCAGGGAGTTAAAAACTGAGGCAGTGAGTGTAAAACATGGCTCAGTGATTAATAATCCAGTCGAAAGCAAAACTTTATTGCTGTACAGGGATAATCGCCATGCTGGAAAACCGCTGGGAGGGCATCGATGAGTTTGTCGCAGTCGCCGAATGCAGCCAATTCACAGCGGCGGCCGAGCGGCTGGGCGTGTCTTCATCGCATATCAGTCGGCAGGTGGCACGCCTGGAAGAGCGCCTGCAAACGCGCCTGCTGTATCGCAGTACGCGCAAGGTCACTCTCACCGAAGCCGGCCAAACGTTCCTGCAACACTGCCAGCGTTTACAGGACGGCCGCGAAGAAGCCCTGCGCGCGGTCGGCGACCTGGCCAGCGAACCCAAGGGCATGCTGCGCATGACCTGCGCCGTGGCCTATGGCGAGCGGTTTATCGTGCCGTTGGTGACGCGCTTTATGGCGCTTTATCCGCAATTGCGGGTGGATATCGAACTGAGTAATCGCCAACTCGACCTGGTGCACGAAGGCCTCGACCTGGCGATCCGCCTCGGGCGTTTACAGGATTCACGCATGGTCGCCAGTCGCCTGGCACCGCGACGCATGTACCTGTGCGCGTCGCCGTCCTACCTGGCTCGGTATGGGCGGCCACATAGCGTGTCGGAATTGAGCCGGCATAACTGCCTGATCGGCAGCTCCGACATTTGGCAACTGGCCCAGGACGGGCGGGAATTTTCCCAACGGGTGCAGGGCAATTGGCGCTGTAACAGTGGGCAAGCGGTGCTGGATGCGGCGTTACAAGGGGTTGGGCTGTGCCAGTTGCCGGATTATTACGTGCTGGAACATTTGCACAGTGGCGCGTTGGTGTCGCTGCTGGAGGTACATCAGCCGCCGAATACGGCGGTCTGGGCGCTGTATCCGCAGCAACGGCACTTGTCGCCGAAGGTGCGCAAGCTGGTGGACTACTTGAAAGAGGGGTTGGCCGAGCGGCCAGAATACTGCCGGTAATTATTGGCTGTTTGTGCCGGCCCCATCGCGAGCAAGCCCGCTCCCACATTTGGAATGCATTCCAAGTGTGGGAGCGGGCTTGCTCGCGATAGCGTCGACGCGGTTTAAATGACTACCGTCGATTCGCCCACCGCAACCGCAACCACTCCAGATCTTCCGGCCGGGTCACTTTGATATTGTCCGAACGCCCTTCGATCAATCGCGGTGCCTGGCCGGACCACTCCATGGCCGAGGCTTCGTCGGTGATCACGGCGTCGGCCACCAGGCTGTCGGCCAGGGCGCGGTGCAACGCACCCAGGCGGAACATCTGCGGCGTATAGGCCTGCCAGATCAGGCTGCGGTCGACGGTTTCGATCACGCGGCCGCGCTTGTCGACGCGCTTGAGGGTGTCGCGGGCCGGTACCGCCAGTAGCCCACCTACCGGATCATCCGCGAGTTCGGTCAGCAGTTTATCGAGGTCATCGCGGCTCAGATTGGGCCTGGCTGCATCATGCACCAGCACCCAGTCGTCATCGCTGGCGCCTAGGGCATTGAGTTGCAGCAAGGCATTGAGCACCGAGCCCGAGCGATCCGAACCACCGTCCGCACGCTGGATACGCGGGTCAGCGGCACACGCCAGGGTGGGCCAGTAAGGATCATCAACAGCCAGACTGACCACCAACCCCTTGAGGTCAGGGTGGTCGAGAAAACAGCCAAGGCTGTGTTCGAGAATAGTGCGCCCGCCCAGTTGCAAGTACTGCTTGGGACGGTCCGCGGCCATACGGGCACCGATGCCCGCGGCAGGAATCACGGCCCAGAAGGCCGGCAAACGATGATTCATTGGGCCAACTGGTAGAGGGTTTCACCCTCCTTGACCATGCCCAGTTCATGACGAGCCCGCTCTTCAACGGTCTCCGTGCCTTTTTTCAGCTCAAGCACCTCGGCATCGAGGACGCGGTTGCGTTCCAGCAGGATTTCGTTTTCGGCGTGCTGTTCAGCAATTTGCTGGGTCAGGTCTTTTACCTGCGCAAAGCTGCCATTACCCACCCATAGGCGGTACTGCAGGCCAGCCAGCAACAAGAGCAAGACGAGGAACAACCAATTGGGACTGCGCATCGAATATCGGGTATCCAGTGAAAAAAGACCGCCATGCAAAACTTTTGCAGCAACTGATAGCACGAAGCCTGGAAGACCCAGGCTTGTGCTTGATAGCCATCAGATTAGCGTCGAAATTCACACTGTCGTGAGTTTTCCGACGCAATCCGTCGACTTTTTACCATGCCTTACCATCAAGTAGCGATCAGCCGCGAAACTCGCCGCGACCGTTGTACTTGGCTTTACCTGCCAGTTGCTCTTCGATACGCAGCAATTGGTTGTACTTGGAAACGCGGTCGGAACGGCACAGGGAACCGGTCTTGATCTGGCCCGCCGAAGTGCCCACGGCCAGGTCGGCAATGGTCGAATCTTCGGTTTCGCCGGAGCGGTGGGAGATCACGGCAGTGTAGCCTGCGGCCTTGGCCATCTGGATGGCTTCCAGGGTTTCGGTCAGGGTGCCGATCTGGTTGAACTTGATCAGGATCGAGTTGGCGATCTTCTTGTCGATGCCTTCTTTCAGGATCTTGGTGTTAGTCACGAACAGGTCATCACCCACCAGTTGGACTTTCTCGCCGATCTTGTCGGTGAGGATTTTCCAGCCGTCCCAGTCAGACTCGTCCAGGCCGTCTTCGATCGAGATGATCGGGTAGCGCTCGGTCAGGCCCTTCAGGTAATCAGCAAAACCTTCGGAGTTGAACACCTGGCCTTCGCCGGACAGGTTGTACTTGCCGTCTTCGTAGAATTCGCTGGCGGCGCAGTCCAGGGCCAGGGTCACGTCGGTACCCAGCTTGTAGCCAGCATTGGCCACGGCTTCGGAGATCACTTTCAGTGCATCTTCGTTGGACGCCAGGTTCGGTGCGAAACCACCTTCGTCACCCACGGCAGTGCTCAGGCCACGGGCCTTCAGCACGGCTTTGAGGTGATGAAAAATCTCGGTACCCATGCGCAGGCCTTCGGAGAAGGTCTTGGCGCCTACCGGCTGCACCATGAATTCCTGGATGTCGACGTTGTTATCGGCGTGCTCGCCACCGTTGATGATGTTCATCATCGGAACCGGCATCGAGTACACACCCGGGGTGCCGTTCAGGTTGGCGATATGCGCGTACAGCGGCAGGTCCTGGTCCTGGGCAGCGGCCTTGGCGGCGGCCAGAGACACGGCGAGGATGGCGTTGGCGCCCAGGCTACCTTTGTTTTCGGTGCCGTCGAGCTTGATCATCGCGTGGTCCAGGGCTTTCTGGTCCAGCGGGTCCTTGCCCAGCAACAGGTCACGAATCGGGCCGTTGATGTTGCCTACAGCCTTGAGTACACCCTTGCCCAGGTAACGGCTCTTGTCGCCATCACGCAGTTCCAGCGCTTCGCGGGAACCTGTGGAAGCACCGGACGGCGCGCAGGCGCTGCCGATGATGCCGTTATCGAGAAGCACGTCGGCTTCAACGGTGGGGTTGCCACGGGAGTCGAGAACTTCACGACCTTTGATGTCGACGATTTTTGCCATTGTTGTAAACACTCCAAAGTTGACGAAAACGACGCAGCTGAAGGAAATCTTTTGACCGACCGCAAGGGTGGAACAACGGGGCAGGCTTGCAGGCGACAAGGCTCAGGCCCGAGGGCCTGAGCGTAAAGCGTGGGAAAGTCTACCGGAGAAATGGCAGTTACGCGGTCTCTACCGTCGGAAAACTCTTGACCAGTTCGTCCAACTGCTTGAGCTGGGCCAGGAATGGCTCCAGCTTGTCCAGGCGCAGGGCGCATGGGCCGTCGCACTTGGCGTTGTCCGGGTCCGGGTGGGCTTCCAGGAACAGGCCGGCCAGGGACTGGCTGATGCCGGCCTTGGCCAGGTCCAATACCTGGGCACGACGCCCGCCAGCCGAATCGGCACGACCACCGGGCATTTGCAGCGCGTGGGTCACGTCGAAGAACACCGGATATTCGAACTGTTTCATGATGCCGAAACCGAGCATGTCCACCACGAGGTTGTTGTAGCCGAAGCTCGAACCACGCTCGCAGAGGATCAACTGGTCGTTACCCGCTTCCACGCACTTGCTCAGGATGTGTTTCATTTCCTGGGGCGCGAGGAACTGGGCTTTCTTGATATTGATCACAGCGCCGGTCTTGGCCATCGCGACCACGAGGTCGGTTTGGCGCGACAGGAAGGCCGGCAACTGGATGATGTCGCACACCTCGGCAACCACGGCAGCTTGTTCCGGCTCGTGGACGTCGGTGATGATTGGCACGCCGAAGGCTTGCTTGATGTCCTGGAAGATCCGCATGCCTTCTTCAAGGCCCGGGCCGCGATAGGAGGTCACGGACGAACGGTTGGCCTTGTCGAAGCTGGCCTTGAACACGTAGGGGATACCCAGTTTCTGGGTAACCTTTACGTACTCTTCGCAGACCTGCATCGCCATGTCGCGGCTTTCCAGCACGTTCATGCCGCCGAACAGCACCATGGGCTTGTCGTTGGCAATCTCGATGTCGCCTACGCGAATGATCTTCTGGGCCATCAGGGTTACGCCTTCTTCTGATGTTGCGTCAGTGCTGCTTTAACGAAGCCGCTGAACAACGGGTGACCATCGCGCGGCGTCGAGGTGAACTCAGGGTGGAACTGGCATGCCACGAACCACGGATGATCCGGCGCCTCAACCACTTCAACCAGCTTGCCATCACCCGAGCGACCGGAGACTTTCAGGCCGGCTTCTTTGATCTGCGGCAGCAGGTTGTTGTTCACTTCGTAACGGTGACGGTGACGCTCGACGATCACGTCCTTGCCGTAGCAGTCGTGCACCAGCGAACCCGACTCCAGCAGGCAATCCTGCGCGCCAAGGCGCATGGTGCCACCCATGTCGGAAGTTTCGGTACGGGTTTCAACGGCGCCGGTGGCGTCTTCCCACTCGGTGATCAGGCCCACGACCGGGTGGCCGCTGGCGTGATCGAACTCGGTGGAGTTGGCGTCTTTCCAGCCCAGTACGTTACGGGCGAACTCAATGACGGCCACTTGCATGCCCAGGCAGATACCCAGGTACGGCACTTTGTTTTCACGAGCGTACTGCACGGCAGTGATCTTGCCTTCCACGCCACGCAGGCCGAAACCGCCGGGAACGAGGATCGCGTCAACACCTTCGAGCAGCGCAGTGCCCTGGTTCTCGATGTCTTCTGAGTCGATGTAGCGCAGGTTGACCTTGGTGCGGTTGCTGATGCCGGCGTGACTCATCGCTTCGATCAGCGACTTGTACGCATCCAGCAGCTCCATGTACTTGCCGACCATGGCGATGGTGACTTCATGCTCGGGGTTGAGCTTGGCGTCGACCACGGCTTCCCATTCGGACAGGTCCGCACCGTTGCATTGCAGGCCGAAACGCTCGACTACAAAATCATCCAGGCCTTGCGAGTGCAGGATGCCCGGGATCTTGTAGATGGTGTCGGCGTCTTCCAGGGCGATCACCGCACGTTCTTCAACGTTGGTGAACTGCGCGATCTTGCGGCGCGAGGAAATGTCGATCGGGTGATCGGAGCGGCAGACCAGCACGTCCGGCTGCAGGCCAATGGAGCGCAGCTCCTTGACCGAGTGCTGGGTAGGCTTGGTTTTGGTTTCGCCGGCGGTGGCGATGTACGGCACCAGTGTCAGGTGCATCAACATCGCGCGCTTGGCGCCGACTTCGAAACGCAACTGGCGGATGGCTTCGAGGAACGGTTGGGATTCGATGTCACCCACGGTGCCACCGATCTCGACCATCGCCACGTCGGCATCGCCTGCACCCTTGATGATGCGGCGCTTGATTTCGTCGGTGATGTGCGGGATTACCTGGATGGTTGCACCCAGATAGTCACCACGGCGCTCCTTGCGCAGGACGTGTTCGTAGACACGGCCGGTGGTGAAGTTGTTGTTCTGGGTCATGGTCGTGCGGATGAACCGCTCGTAGTGGCCCAGGTCCAGGTCGGTCTCGGCGCCGTCGTGGGTGACGAACACTTCCCCGTGCTGGAACGGGCTCATGGTGCCCGGGTCAACGTTGATGTACGGGTCCAGCTTGAGCATGGTGACCTTAAGTCCCCGCGCCTCCAGGATGGCCGCCAATGAAGCGGAGGCAATGCCTTTCCCCAATGAAGAAACAACACCGCCCGTGACGAATATGTAGCGCGTCATGAAAAACCCTAGAAGTCTGCGTTAAAGCGGTCCGAGCCGCCGGGGAAAGCGAAGGAAGGCCGAAGCCCCCGATCACCTGCATTAATCACAGTGCACCTTTCAAAAAAACCGCCGCGTTGTGACAGACCAGTAATGAAACACCGGTACGTTGATCGCTACACATTTTTTGGAATCGCCCAGCAAAGACTGCTTGGTAATCGGCAACTGCTGCGATTCAGTCGAATCCACAGAAGTTGTATCAAGAAGGGAGCGTAGTCTACCGGAAAGGCTCTATCAGCTCAAACCTTGATCGCAGGTCTGTGGCATCCAATGTAATTGCCAGTCACCCGGCGGCATGGCCCATAGCCCCGCAAGGCTTGGGACAGCCAGCAATTGCTCGCCCTGATACAGCAGCGGCAATCTGCCACGGACGAAACCCGGCAGCGCACTTTCGTTTAGCAGGCGCTTCAAGTCACGCCGCCCGCGACCCGGCACTTCGATGCTCTCGCCGCCCTGACGATAACGGACCACCAAGGGGCCTTCGGGGGGCTCGCCGATACATTTCAACTGGCCGTTGCCCGGTAACTCTAGTGGGTTTCGCGGATGGGGCCAGCTCACCGATGCGTGGGAAAATTCCGACCAAGCGCAGGGCAACCACCAAAGGCGCTCGTTGCAACGGTGCAGCTCACCGTCGGCCAAGCGCCATATGGGCTGTGCGTCATGCTTGGCATCGCGCAGCGAATTCCAGCCGGCCCAGTGGTCGCTGTCGGGTAGACGGGTCAGCGGCGTGAGCCAATGGCGCAGGGCGTTGCGCTGGCGGGCGTCGGAAAGCTCGCGCAAGGGCGCCAGAGCCAGGTTCGGCAAAGGTAGCCAAGCAAATGGTGAAGGCTGATGGGCAGCTTGCAGATCCATTTGCGCCAGCTCATTCAGCAGGCCTTGGGCTTCGCTGAGGTGTTCGGCGGTACGGGCCAGGCTTGAGACAACCTGTGGCCAACGCTCCGTCAGCGTCGGGAACACGCGGTGGCGCAAGTAATTGCGGGAGAAGCGCAGGTCGACGTTAGAAGGATCTTCGATCCACTTGAGCTGGTGCTCATGCGCGTAGTCTTCCAGCTCTGCGCGCGGCACATCCAGCAACGGCCGCACCAACTGACCACCGCCCAGCGCACGATACACAGGCATTGCCGCCAAGCCTCGCACGCCGGCTCCACGCAAAAGCCGAAAAACCAGGGTTTCAGCCTGATCATCGCGATGCTGCCCAGTCAGCAACACCTCCCCTGCTCCGGTAATGCCTGTAAACGCTTGATAACGCGCATCGCGGGCTGCGCGCTCCAGGCTTGCGCCTGGATCCACGTGCACACGCATGACCTGCAAGGGCACGCCCAGGCGCTCACACACCGACTGACAATGATTTGGCCAGGCGTCAGCAGCAGCTTGCAGGCCATGATGGACATGGACCGCACTTAATGGCGGGAGGGTTTCGGTGTTGGCCAGGGAGGCCAGAAGGTGCAGCAGAACGGTGGAATCAAGCCCACCGGAGAATGCGATATGCCAGGCCGGGGCATTGCGCCAGGGGCCCAGGGTTTGCAGGAGTTTGGCGGATAATCGTAATTTCATCGCAGCACCCTGAGCATGATCGTTCCCACGCTCTGCGTGGGAATGCATCCCGTGACGCTCCGCGCGCCCCTTACGCAGGACGGGACGCGGAGCGTCCCAGGCGACATTCCCACGCAGAGAGTGGGAATGATCGATCATTGGGTCGACTTAGAGACCGTAGCTCATCAGACGCTCATAACGACGGGCCAGCAGCGCTTCGTTGTCGAACTTCTTGAGCATCGCCAGTTGCGAAGCCAGTTCGCCACGGATGGACGCGGCAGCAGCGGCCGGGTCACGGTGGGCACCGCCCAATGGCTCGGCGATCACTTTGTCGACAATGCCCAGGCCCTTGAGGCGATCAGCCGTGATGCCCATGGCTTCAGCAGCGTCCGGTGCTTTCTCGGCGGTTTTCCACAGAATCGAGGCGCAACCTTCCGGCGAGATCACCGCATAGGTCGAATATTGCAGCATGTTCAGTTGATCGCAGACGCCAATGGCCAATGCGCCGCCGGAACCACCTTCACCAATCACGGTAGCGATGATCGGGGTTTTCAGGCGGGCCATGACACGCAGGTTCCAGGCGATTGCTTCGCTCTGGTTACGCTCTTCAGCATCAATGCCCGGGTAAGCGCCCGGGGTGTCGATGAAGGTCAGGATCGGCATCTTGAAGCGCTCGGCCATTTCCATCAGGCGGCAAGCCTTGCGGTAGCCTTCCGGACGCGGCATGCCGAAGTTGCGGCGGACTTTCTCGCGCACTTCACGGCCTTTCTGGTGACCGATCACCATCACCGGCTGATCGTCCAGGCGAGCGATGCCGCCGACGATGGCCGCGTCATCAGAGAAGTGGCGGTCGCCGTGTAATTCGTCGAACTCGGTGAAAATGTGCTGGATGTAGTCCAGGGTGTACGGACGGCGCGGGTGGCGAGCCAGGCGCGCGATCTGCCAGCTGGTCAGCTTGCCGAAGATGTCTTCGGTGAGCGTGCTGCTCTTGTCTTGCAGGCGAGCGATCTCATCGCCGATGTTCAGCGAATTGTCATTGCCGACCAGGCGCAGTTCTTCAATCTTGGCTTGCAGGTCAGCGATCGGCTGTTCGAAATCAAGAAAATTCGGGTTCATAAGCGTCCGTCTTGGGTCGACGGCCAAGCAGTGCCTGGCCAGCCGGTTGTCTATTCGCGCCCTACCTTAAGGGAGAGGCGCGGCTAGGTCGAGATTAAATGTTTCGTCGAGATCAGGCTATGTGCTACTACCTGACCATCAACGGTATTGGAGGAAGACGTTGTCACGGCCGAACTGGTCACGCAATGCTTGAATCAAGCCATCAGCGGGATCAATTCGCCAGGTCTCGCCAAACTGCAACATCGCCTTGGCGTCGCTGCCGGTGTACTCCATGGTCACCGGGCATGCGCCACGATGACGCTTGAGCAAGTCGCCCAACCAGCGTAGCTGATCGCCCTTGAGTGCTTCGGTCTTGACCTTCAAGCGCAGGCTTTCTGCGAGGTTGGTGCGCGCGTCTTCCATGCTCATCACCCGCTTGATCCGCAGGCGCAGCCCGCCGGAGAAGTCATCGTTGCTGACCTCACCTTCCACAACGACCATGGCGTCGGTCTGCAGCAACGACTGGGCAGAATGGAACGCGTCGGCAAACAGCGACGCCTCGATCCGCCCCGAGCGGTCGTCGAGCGTGATAAAGCCCATCTTGTCGCCCTTCTTATTTTTCATCACCCGCAGGGCGATGATCATGCCGGCGACGGTCTGGGTGTCGCGCGCCGGTTTCAGGTCGATAATGCGCTGGCGAGCGAAACGGCGGATTTCCCCTTCGTATTCGTCAATCGGGTGGCCGGTCAGGTACAGGCCCAGGGTGTCTTTCTCGCCCTTGAGCCGCTCCTTGAGGGTCAGCTCCTTGGCCTTGCGGTGGTTCGCGTACACATCCGCATCTTCTTCGACGAACAACCCGCCAAACAGGTCGGCGTGGCCGCTGTCATGGGTACGGGCGGTCTGTTCGGCGGCCTTGATCGCTTCTTCCATGGCAGTGAGCAGCACCGCACGGTTGCGGTCGATATTCGCCTGATAGGCCTTCGGTTCGTC
Source organism: Pseudomonas fildesensis (assembly GCF_001050345.1). Lineage (GTDB taxonomy): Bacteria > Pseudomonadota > Gammaproteobacteria > Pseudomonadales > Pseudomonadaceae > Aquipseudomonas > Aquipseudomonas fildesensis. Next base: position 390,436 of record NZ_LFMW01000001.1, read on the forward strand.
ATGGAAGTACGGGCCGAGACGGTCCAAAGCGCCGCTACGGATCAGCCCATCAAGAGTACGTTTGTTAATGCGCTTGAGGTCGACGCGGGCGCAGAAATCGAACAGGTCCTTGAACGGCCCGTTCTGGCGCGCCTCGGTGATTGCTTCCACCGGGCCTTCGCCCACGCCCTTGATCGCGCCCAGGCCATAAATAATCCGGCCTTCGTCGTTCACCGTGAACTTGAACTCTGAGGCGTTCACGTCCGGCGCGTCGAGGCGCAGCTTCATGGTGCGCACTTCCTCGATCAAGGTCACGACCTTGTCGGTGTTGTGCATATCCGCCGAAAGTACCGCGGCCATGAACGGCGCCGGGTAGTGGGCTTTCAGCCAGGCAGTCTGGTACGAAACCAGGCCGTAGGCGGCGGAGTGGGACTTGTTGAAGCCATAACCGGCGAATTTTTCCACCAGGTCGAAAATGTTGCCGGCCAGGTCCGCGTCGATGTTGTTGGCGGCGCAACCCTCAATGAAACCGCCGCGCTGCTTGGCCATTTCCTCTGGCTTTTTCTTACCCATGGCGCGACGCAGCATGTCCGCACCACCGAGGGTGTAACCGGCCATGACCTGGGCAATCTGCATGACCTGTTCCTGATACAGGATGATGCCGTAGGTCGGTGCCAGTACGGGCTTCAGGCCTTCGTACTGATAATCGGAGTGCGGGTAGGCCAGTTCGGCGCGACCGTGCTTACGGTTGATGAAGTCATCCACCATGCCCGATTGCAGCGGGCCCGGACGGAACAGGGCCACCAATGCGATCAAGTCTTCCAGGCAGTCGGGCTTGAGCTTTTTGATCAGCTCTTTCATGCCACGAGATTCAAGCTGGAACACCGCCGTGGTTTCGGCTTTTTGCAGCAACTGGTAGGTCGGCTTGTCGTCCAGCGGAATAAAGGCGATATCCAGCGGCGCTTCGTCGACCTTGGCGCGCTCGCGGTTGATGGTCTTGAGCGCCCAGTCGATGATCGTCAGGGTGCGCAGACCGAGGAAGTCGAACTTCACCAGGCCGGCCGCCTCTACGTCATCCTTGTCGAACTGGGTTACCAGGCCGCCGCCTTCTTCGTCGCAATAGATTGGCGAAAAATCGGTCAGTTTGGTGGGAGCGATGACTACACCACCGGCGTGCTTACCGACGTTACGCACCACGCCTTCAAGCTTGCGCGCCATGTCCCAGATTTCAGCCGCTTCTTCATCAATCTTGATGAAGTCACGCAGGATTTCTTCCTGCTCGTAGGCTTTTTCCAGGGTCATGCCGACTTCGAACGGGATCATCTTCGACAGGCGATCCGCCAGGCCGTAGGACTTGCCCTGCACCCGGGCCACGTCGCGGATTACCGCTTTCGCCGCCATGGAACCGAAGGTGATGATCTGGCTTACCGCGTTGCGGCCGTATTTTTCGGCCACGTACTCGATGACTCGGTCGCGGCCATCCATGCAGAAGTCGACGTCGAAGTCGGGCATGGAAACCCGTTCCGGGTTCAGGAACCGTTCGAACAGCAGGTCATATTCCAGCGGGTCGAGGTCGGTAATCTTCTGCACATAGGCCACCAGCGACCCAGCACCCGACCCACGGCCCGGACCTACCGGTACGCCGTTGCTTTTGGCCCACTGGATAAAGTCCATTACGATCAGGAAGTAACCGGGGAACCCCATCTGGATAATGATATCCAGCTCGAAATTCAGCCGGTCTACATAGACCTGGCGCTTGGCTTCGTAGTCTTCAGTGGTGTCCTTGGGCAACAGGACGGAGAGACGATCATCCAGGCCGTCGAACGACACCTTGCGGAAGTACTCGTCGATGGTCATGCCATCGGGAATCGGGAAGTTGGGCAGGAAGTGCTTGCCCAGCTTCACTTCAATATTGCAGCGCTTGGCGATTTCGACGGAGTTTTCCAGTGCCTCTGGCAGGTCGCTGAACAGCTCGGCCATTTCGTCCGCACTTTTCAGGTACTGCTCTTCGCTGTAGTTCTTCGAGCGGCGCGGGTCGTCCAGGGCCCGGCCTTCGCCGATGCACACGCGGGTTTCGTGGGCTTCGAAGTCTTCCTTCTTGATAAAGCGCACATCGTTGGTCGCCACCAGCGGCGCGCCCAGCTTGTCGGCCAGGGCCACGGCGGCGTGCAGATGCTCTTCATCGTTGGGACGGTTGGTGCGCTGCACTTCGAGGTAGAAACGGTCGGGGAAGACCTGCATCCACTCGCGGGCGAGCACCTCGGCTTCCTGCGGGTTGCCGCCGAGCAGCGCGATACCGACCTCACCCTCTTTGGCCGCCGAGAGCATGATCAAGCCCTCGCTGGCCTCGGCCACCCACTCGCGCTCGATGATGATCGAGCCGTTGCGCTGGCCGTCGATGAAGCCGCGGGAAATCAGTTCGGTGAGGTTGCGATAACCCACGCCGTTCATCGCCAACAGGCTGATGCGGCTCAAGGCGTTATCCGGGTCTTTGTTGGACAGCCACAGGTCGGCGCCGCAAATCGGCTTGATGCCGGCGCCCATGGCGTTCTTGTAAAACTTGACCAGGGAACACATGTTGTTCTGATCGGTAACCGCCACCGCAGGCATATTCATGCCCACCAGGGTTTTGACCAGTGGTTTGATCCGTACCAGGCCGTCGACCAGGGAGTATTCAGTGTGCAGGCGCAGGTGAACGAATGAAGCCGGCATAGTGATCCTGTCTAGAAACTTAGAAACAACAAGGCCCGGGATTGTACCGGGCCTTGGCAAAAACATCAGCCTCGCAACTAAACCTCGCTCAGGCTCTCGCGCAGCTCGTAAGCCTGGCGCACCGGGGCAAACGAGCGCCGGTGGATCGGCGTCGGGCCCAGACGAGCCAACGCTTCCAGATGAACGGGCGTCGGGTAGCCTTTATGCCCACCCATGCCATAGCCGGGGTAGATCAATTCGAACGCGGCCATTTCACGGTCACGGCTGACCTTGGCCAGGATCGAGGCGGCTGCGATGGCAGGCACCTTGCTGTCGCCCTTGACCACCGCTTCGGCCGGCATCGCCAGTTTGGGGCAACGGTTGCCGTCAATCATCGCCAGTTTCGGCGTGATGTGCAGGCCTTCAACTGCGCGCTGCATGGCCAGCATGGTGGCGTGGAGGATGTTCAGCTCATCGATTTCTTCGACTTCGGCCCGGGCAATATGCCAGCTCAAGGCTTTCTCACAGATCTCGTCGAAGAGCTTTTCGCGGCGAGCTTCGGTGAGTTTTTTCGAGTCGTTCAGGCCGAGGATCGGACGGTTCGGGTCAAGGATCACCGCCGCAGTTACCACCGCGCCGCACAGCGGACCGCGCCCCACTTCGTCAACACCGGCCACCAGTTCGTGGGCTTGGGCGACAAGGCTGAAATCCAGGCCCATTTGCTTCGTCATAGGGTTTCCTGTTTGTGGCCGATCAACGTCAGCACGGCATCAGCCGCCTGGTTCGAGGCATCACGGCGCAGGGTGCGGTGGATGTCGTCGAAACCACGGGTCTGTTCTTCGCCGCCGTCGATCAAGGGCAGTAGAGTTTGCGCCAGGGCCTCGGGCGTTGCATCGTCCTGCAACAACTCCGGCACCAGCAGACGCTGGGCCAACAGGTTAGGCAAGGAGATGTAGGGACTCTTGACCATGCGCTTGAGAATCCAGAAGGTCAGCGGCGCGAGGCGATAAGCCACTACCATCGGGCGCTTGTACAGCAAGGCTTCCAGGGTCGCGGTGCCTGAGGCGATCAACACCGCATCACAGGCCGCCAGGGCCAGGTGCGACTGGCCGTCGAGCAGGGTCAGCGGCAGGTTACGACCTTCCAGCAATGTTTCGATCTGCGCGCGACGTTGCGGGCTGGAGCAAGGCAATACAAAGCGTACGCCAGGCTTCAACGCCTGAAGGCGCTCGGCGGCATCGAAAAACACGCTGGCCAGCCGACCGACTTCGCCGCCACGACTGCCCGGCATCAGCGCTACGAGCGGACCGCCAGGCAGGCCCAGCTCAGCACGCGCCGCAGCGCGATCCGCTTGCAGGGGAATGGTGTCAGCCAGCGTGTGCCCGACAAACCGCACCGGCACGCCCTTCTCTTCGTAAAACCTGGCTTCGAACGGCAGCAGGGTCAGCATCAGGTCGCAGCCTTCGCGGATCTTCAGCACGCGTTTCTGCCGCCACGCCCACACGGAGGGGCTGACGTAGTGCACGGTCTTGATCCCGGCCTGACGCAGTTTGAGTTCGATATTGAGGGTGAAGTCCGGTGCGTCGATACCGATAAAGACGTCGGGCTTTTCTTCGATCAGGGCTTGAATCAGCAGCTTGCGCCGAGCCAGCAGCTCGCGCAGGCGGCCCAGCACTTCCACCAGCCCCATGACCGACAGGCGCTCCATGGGAAAGTAGGACGTGAGGCCTTCGGCCTGCATCAGCGGGCCACCGACACCGATGAACTCCACAGCCGGATGCTGGGCCTTCAGGGCCCGCATCAGACCTGCACCCAGAATATCGCCGGAAGCTTCTCCGGCCACCAACGCGATACGCAGATTGGCCATGGTTAGCGGGTGATGCCGCGAGTCGACGCCTGGATCGAGTCACGGAACACCGCGACTTCCGGAAACAACGCTGCCGGCTCGGTCAGTTCAGTCAGGGCCTGGTCAACCGTCAGCCCCTGGCGGTAAACCACCTTATAGGCGCGACGCAGGGCGTGGATCGCGTCTTCGCTGAAACCACGACGGCGCATGCCTTCGAAGTTCATGCTGCGGGCCTCGGCGGGGTTGCCGAATACCGTGACGAATGCCGGAACATCCTTGCCGATGGCGGTGCCCATGCCGGAAAAGCTGTGGGCGCCGATATGGCAATACTGATGCACCAGGGTGAACCCGGACAGGATCGCCCAATCGTCAACGTGCACATGGCCGGCCAACGCGGTGTTGTTGACCAGGATGCAGTGGTTGCCGATCACGCTGTCGTGGCCGATATGGGCATAGGCCATGACCAGGTTGTGATCACCCAACGTGGTCTCGGCACGATCCTGCACGGTGCCACGGTGAATGGTCACGCCTTCACGGATGATGTTGTGATCACCGATTACCAGGCGTGTCTCTTCACCCTTGTACTTCATGTCGGGGGTGTCTTCGCCTACCGAGGAAAACTGGTAGATGCGATTGTGTTTGCCAATGCGGGTCGGACCTTTGAGGATCACGTGCGGCCCGATGACAGTCCCCTCGCCGATTTCCACACCTGCGCCGATGATCGACCAAGGGCCGACCTCAACGTCGGCGGCCAGAACGGCCGACGGATCGATGATTGCGCGAGGGTCAATCAAACTCATAGTTTGCGTTCCGCACAGATGATCTCTGCAGAGCAAACCGGCTTGCCATCCACCGATGCCTGGCACTCGAACTTCCAGATCTGGCGCTTGCAACTGATGAACTTGGCTTCCAGGATCAACTGGTCACCCGGGGTGACCGGATTGCGAAAACGCAACTTGTCGGAACCCACGAAATAGTAAAGCGTGCCGTCGGCAGGCTTGAGGTCGAGCATTTTGAAACCAAGGATACCGGCAGCCTGGGCCATCGCTTCGATGATCAACACGCCCGGCATGATGGGATGCGCGGGAAAGTGACCGTTGAAGAACGGTTCGTTGATGCTGACATTCTTGTAGGCACGAATGCGCTTTTCCTCAACATTCAGGTCCACTACACGGTCCACCAGCAGGAACGGGTAACGGTGAGGCAGGTATTCGCGAATCTCGTTGATGTCCATCATTTCGGGGGGAAGCCTGTAATAAAGTTGGGGGCGGGCGGACTAAAAGCACGCCCCGCTAGCAAATCAAGGAGGCAGTCTAGCGGCTGTGCACACTTGATATGGAAATGGTATCAGCCTTCTGATGAAGCATTACCGCCAGGGGTCACGTCCCCAACACGCTTTTCCAGCTGTTTGAGGCGTCGAGCCATGTCGTCGAGCTGCCTCAAACGTGCTGCACTCTTGCGCCATTCAGCCGCGGGCTGCATGGCGGTACCGGACGAATAGGCACCTGGCTCGGTAATCGAGTGGGTCACCATGGTCATGCCGGTGATGAATACGTTGTCGCAAATATCAATATGCCCCACCAGCCCTACGCCACCGGCGAGCATGCAATGCTTGCCGATTTTGGTGCTGCCGGAGATCCCCACGCATGCCGCCATGGCGGTGTGATCGCCAATCTGTACGTTGTGGGCGATCTGGATCTGGTTGTCGAGCTTCACGCCGTTACCGATCACGGTATCGGCCAATGCGCCACGATCAACAGCGGTATTGACACCGATTTCCACGTCGTCGCCGATCAATACGCCGCCGACCTGGGCAATCTTGTGCCAAACACCTTTGGAATTGGCAAAGCCAAAGCCTTCGCCACCGATCACAGCACCCGACTGGATGACCACTCGCTGCCCGATACGCACATCGTGGTACAGAGTAACGCGGGGAGCCAACCAGCCATCGGCACCGACTTCACAGCGCGCGCCGATAAAGCAATGCGCGCCTACCGTGACACCGGCAGCAATACGTGCGCCACTCTCGATCACGACAAAGGCGCCAATGCTGGCCGCAGGGTCAACCTGAGCATCATCGGCGATCACGGCCGAGGGATGAATCCCGCCGGCAGCCTTGGGCTTCGGATCGAACAGGTGCGACGCTTTTGCGTAGGACAGGTACGGATCGGCCACCACCAACGCATCTCCCGCATACCCTTCGGCGTCAGCGGCCTTCAGCAACACGGCTGCGGCCTGGCAGTCGACCAGGTACTTACGGTATTGGGGATTTGCGAGGAAGCTCAACTGAGCTGGGCCAGCCTCCTGCAAGGTGGCTAGCCCAGTGATTTCTTTCTCCTTGGAGCCACGCAAGGCGGCCCCCAGGAACTCGGCCAACTCGCCGAGCTTGATAGTCGCGGTCATGGTTTACTTCAGCTGGTTCATGCGCTCGATCACCTGGCGGGTGATGTCGTATTGAGGCTTGACGTCAATCACGGCGCCACGTTCGAACACGAGGTCAAAGGCACCTTTCTTGATGACTTCTTCCACAGCGCTGTCGAGTTTCGGCTTGAGCTGCTTGAGCATTTCGCGGTCGGCAACAGCCTTGGCTTCGTTCAGTTCCTTGGATTGGAACTGGTAGTCACGGGCCTTTTGCTTGAATTCAAGCTCCAGACGCTCGCGCTCGCCTTGCTGCATCTTGTCGCCACCGGCGACCAGACGATCCTGGATGCCCTTGGCGCTGCTTTCCAACGTTTTCAGCTTGGTCAGTTGCGGACCGAATTTTTTCTCGGCATCTACGGCGTAACGCTTGGCCGCGTCGGATTCCAGCAGGGCCATCTGATAGTTCAGGACGGCGATTTTCATTTCGGCGAAGGCCGGGGTGGTTACCAGCACAGTTGCCAGCAGAACCAATTGAGTCAACTTACGCACGATGTACTCCTACAGAATCCGTTGTCGTTATCTTGGGTCAGACGCTTAGAACGTCTGGCCGAGGGAGAATTGGAAAATCTGGGTTTCAGCGTTATCCGGTTTCTTGATCGGCATAGCCAGAGCAAAGCTCAACGGACCAAGCGCAGTTACCCATGTCACGCCGACACCCACGGAGCTCGCCAGGTTGCTGAGGCTCACATCGTTGCACTGAGTATTGGACTTCAAGCCACTTGGGTTTTTGATCTGCTCGCATTTGGAGTCGAACACGTTACCCACGTCCCAGAAGACCGACGTACGCAGGGAACGCTGATCTTTCACGAACGGCAGTGGGAACAGGATCTCCGCGCCACCCTGGATCAACACGTTACCACCGAACGGCAGCGGGTCGTTGTCCGAGTCAGCCACAGTGCCCTGGTTACCGGTTTGAGCGAAACCACGGCTCGGGGTACCACGTGGGCCCAGCGTGCTGTCCTTGAAGCCACGTACCGAGTTGAAACCACCAGCATAGTAGTTTTCATAGAACGGCAAGCCATTGGTCGAACCATAACCGTCGCCATAGCCCAGCTCGGTGTGCAGGCGCATGGTGTAGTTATCGCTCAACGGCTGGAACAACTGGCCGCGGTAGTCGAGTTTGAAGAACGACAGGTCGCTGCCCGGCGTGGTGGTTTCCAGGGTCAAGCTCTGGGAATGACCACGGGTCGCCAGTACGCCTTTGTTCAGGGTCGACTCGGACCAGCCGGCAGACGCCTTGAAGTTCAGGAACTTATCGCCTTCACGGCGAGTGAAGTCGAAGATTTCATCCACGGTGTAAACACCGGTCTTGATCTCATCCTGTTGCGCGGTCAGGCCGAAGGTCAGACGCGAGGTCTCACTGATCGGGTAACCGATGTTGACGCCCGCACCCAGGCTGTCGATCGCATAGCTTGCTACGTCAACGTCGAGGTCTTTGTAGTCGGTGGTGCGATAGAAGGCGTTGTAGCCCAGGCTCACACCGTCAGCCGTCCAGTAGGGGTCGACATAACCGAAGTTATAGCGGCTCTGGTATTCGCTTCGGGTCAGGCCGATGGAAACCTTGTTACCGGTACCGAGGAAGTTGTTCTGGGTGATCGAACCACCAAGGATCAGACCGGCACTCTGTGCGAAACCGACGCTGGCAGTGATCGAACCCGACGCCTGTTCTTCTACGGCATAGTTCACGTCAACCTGGTCGTCTACACCCGGAACAGCCGGGGTTTCAACGTTTACTTCCTTGAAGAAACCCAGGCGTTCAAGACGGGTCTTGGACTGATCGATGAGGTAAGTCGACGCCCAGCCACCTTCCATCTGACGCATTTCACGACGCAGCACTTCGTCCGCAGACTTGGTGTTGCCACGGAAGTTGATGCGATTCACGTAGGCACGCTTGCCTGGGTCGACCACGAAGGTGATGTCCACGGTGTGGTCATCATCGTGTGGGGTCGGTACGCCGTTGACGTTGGCGAAGGTATAGCCTTCGTTACCCAGGCGACGGGTGATCAGCTCGGACGTGGTGGTCATCAGCTTGCGCGAGAACACCTGGTCTTTCTGCACCAGCAACAGGGACTTGACCTGGTCTTCAGGCACTTTCAAGTCACCGCTCAGCTTGACGTCACGAACCTTGTACTTCTCACCTTCGTTAACGTTGACGGTGATGTACACGTGTTTTTTGTCCGGGGTGATGGACACCTGGGTCGAAGCGATATCCATATTGATATAGCCACGGTCCAGATAGTAGGAACGCAGGCGCTCCAGGTCACCGGAAAGCTTTTCACGGGCGTACTTGTCATCGTTCTTGAAGAACGACAACCAGTTGGTAGTTTTGAGTTCGAACAGGTCGATCAGGTCTTCATCAGCAAACTTGGTGTTGCCCACCACGTTGATGTGCTGAATGGCCGCCACGGTGCCTTCGTTGATGTTGACCTTGAGGCCGACACGGTTACGAGGCTGCGGGATCACTTCGGTTTCCACGCTCGCGGAGTAACGACCCTGGGCAACGTACTGGCGTTGCAGCTCGTTACGCACACCTTCAAGGGTGGCGCGCTGGAAGATCTCGCCCTCAGCCAGACCGGATTGTTTGAGACCCTTCATCAAGTCTTCAGTGGAGATCGCCTTGTTGCCTTCGATCTCGATACTGGCGACGGAAGGTCGCTCGACGACGGTGATGACCAGGACGTTGCCTTCGCGACCCAGTTGGATGTCTTGAAAGAAACCGGTTTTGAACAGCGCACGAGTGGATTCCACCAGGCGACGGTCATCAGCCTGTTCCCCGACGTTCAACGGCAAGGCACCAAAGACGCTACCCGCGGAAACCCGCTGGAGGCCGTTGACGCGAATATCGGAGATGGTGAAGGACTCGGCGTGAACTTCGGCGATCATCAATACGGTGAGAACCGCAGTTAGCAGCAGACGTTTCATGAAGTCCTTTCTTATTCCAACTGGCAATAAACAAACTGCCGCAAAATGCGGCAGATTCGCAATTCAGCGAAGCGTTACAGTCGTCCCAGATCGTTGACCAGAGCTAACAACATCACTCCGACCACCAAACTGATACCGATCTGTATCCCCCAACCCTGCACCCGATCCGACAAGGGGCGACCACGCGCCCACTCGACCAGATAAAACAACAGATGCCCCCCATCCAATACTGGAATGGGCAACAAATTCAGAACCCCAAGGCTAATACTCAGATAAGCCAGGAAATTCAGGAAATCCGCGACACCCGACTGGGCAGAAGCGCCCGCCACTTTAGCAATGGTTATCGGTCCACTCAAGTTTTTTACCGAGAGCTCGCCGAACAACATTTTCTTGAGGGATTCGAGGGTCAGCACACTCATGGTCCAAGTGCGTTTCGCACCCTCGCCAATCGCGGCCAACGGCCCGAAGCTGACCTCACGTACCATCGACGGCGGCCACTCCGGACTCTTCACTCCGGCACCGAGGTAACCCCCGGCCGCCTTGGCTTCCCCACGAACCGACAGCGTCACGGGGACGTCGATTTGAGCACCCTCGCGCTCAACTTTCAGCACAATTTTGGTATCAGGCCGTACACGTACCAGGTCGACCACTTGCTGCCAGTCACCCAGCGTCTGGCCATCGAGAGCCAGCAAGCGGTCGCCAGTTTTCAGACCTGCGGCCTGGGCCGGACCTTTCGGATCCAGCTCGGCAAGCACTGGCGGCAAGGACGGACGCCACGGACGAATACCCAGGGATTTGATCGGATCCGGCTCATCGGCGCCCTTGAGCCAATGGTCGAGAGCCAGCTCACGCGGGGTCTCGGTGGTGGAATCCTGTTCGCGCACCACCACGTTGACGGTGCCACTTTCACCCAGGCGGCGTACCAACTGCAGATTGACCGCGCCCCAACCGGTGGTCGGCTCGCCATCAATGGAAACAATTTCCTGCCCGGCAATCAGGCCGGCCTTGGCTGCCATACTGTCCGCCTCGACCGCACCGATCACAGGGCGAACCTGCTCGCTGCCCATAATGGCCAGGACCCAGAAGAACACCATCGCCAACAGGAAATTGGCGATCGGGCCAGCGGCAACAATAGCGATACGCTGACGAACGGTCTTGCGATTGAAGGACTGGTCCAGCTGATCCGCCGGCACTTCGCCTTCGCGCTCATCGAGCATCTTGACGTAGCCACCCAGGGGAATGGCCGCAATCACGAACTCAGTGCCACGGCGGTCATGCCAGCGCAGCAACGGCATGCCGAAACCGACGGAAAAGCGCAATACCTTGACGCCGCAACGACGCGCCACCCAGAAGTGGCCAAATTCGTGGAAGGTAACCAGCACACCCAGAGCAACCAGGGTGCCGACAATCATGTAGAGCGCACTCATCTAATTTCTCCGCATTCCAATCCAGTGCCTGAAGGCTCAAACGCGCCCACAAACTAGCGCGCGTTGCGGTTCAACCATTGTTGGGCCAGGGTCCGGGCCTTTGTATCCGCCTCGAACACTGCCCCCAAATCATTCACGACCACCACGGGCTCAAGCCCCAGGACGTCCTCGATGATACTCGCGATCTGCGGAAAGCGGATGCGCCGATCAAGAAACGCCGCCACCGCCACCTCATTAGCCGCATTGAGCATCGCCGGCGCGCTGTTACCCGCCTCGGCTGCTTGTCGCGCCAGACGCAGGCACGGAAAGCGCTGCTCGTCCGGCGCTTCAAAGTCCAGGCGCGCGATGGCAAACAGGTCCAAGGGTGCCACGCCGGAGTCAATCCGCTCTGGCCAGGCCAGGGCATTCGCGATCGGCGTGCGCATATCGGGGTTGCCCAACTGCGCCAATACCGAACCGTCCACATAGTCGACCAGGGAATGAATCACACTTTGGGGGTGAATAACCACCACGACCTGCTCGGGCTGTGCATCGAACAGCCAGCACGCCTCGATCAATTCCAGGCCCTTGTTCATCATGCTCGCCGAATCCACGGAGATCTTGCGCCCCATAGACCAGTTCGGATGGGCGCACGCCTGGTCCGGAGACACGTGCTCCAACTCAGCCAGCGGGGTCTGCCGGAAAGGGCCACCTGAAGCCGTCAGCAGAATCCGGCGCACACCGACCTGGCTCAAACCCCGGGCAAAATCACCGGGCATGCACTGGAAGATGGCGTTGTGCTCGCTGTCGAGCGGCAGCAGCACCGCCCCGCTCTTGCGCACCGCCTGCATAAACAGCGCACCAGACATGACCAGTGCTTCTTTGTTGGCCAGTAGAATTTTTTTTCCGGCGTCGACAGCCGCCAAGGTCGGACGCAAGCCCGCAGCACCGACGATGGCGGCCACCACGGTATCAACTTCGGCATCGGCCGACACCTGGCACAACCCCTCCTCTCCCACCAACACTTGAGTGGCAAGCCCGGCCGCTCGCAGATCATCCTGCAAGCCCCGTGCAGCAGCAGCCTCAGGCACGACAGCGAAACGTGGCGCATGGCGCACGCACAGGGCCAGCAACTCACTCAGGCGAGTGAACCCGGTGAGAGCAAAGACTTGATAGCGCTCAGGGTGACGAGCAATGACATCAAGGGTACTCAACCCTACCGAGCCAGTCGCGCCCAGCACGGTGACCTGCTGCAGGCGGCTCACGAAGCGGTCATCCATAACAGCACGGCAAAGATCGGGATCGCGGCAGTGAGGCTGTCGATACGGTCCAGCACGCCGCCATGACCCGGCAGCAGGTTGCTGCTGTCCTTGATCCCGGCCTGGCGCTTGAACATGCTCTCGGTGAGGTCGCCCACCACCGAGATGAATACAACGATGGCTGTGCCCAGCAGCGCCAGGAGTATTTCCTGCACCGACCAATCACGTACCACACCGACCACCAGCGTGATCAGCAGCGTCAATGCCAGGCCGCCATACACGCCTTCCCAGCTCTTGCCAGGACTGACGGCGGGCGCAAGCTTGCGCTTGCCGAAGGCCCGACCGGAAAAGTAGGCGCCGATATCAGCCCCCCAAACCAGCACCATCACGGCCAGGATCAACTCGTTGCCGATCGGGAAACGCTTGATCTCCACCAAACCCTGCCAGGCTGGCAGCAGGATCAACAAGCCAATCACCAACTTGCAGGCGACGCTGGACCACTGGCCACTGGTGCGCGGATAGGTCAGCACCAGGAACGTTGCCAATGCCCACCACAACACAGACGCGCCCAATACCCAGGGCGCGATGTCCGGAAGGATGTACATCAGGAACAGCAACAGCGCCACGACAGCGGCGTACGCCACGCGCGGCAACTGAGCGTTGAAACCAGCAAGGCGCGCCCATTCCCAGGCCCCCAAAGTCACGACCAGGCCGATAAACAGCGCAAAGCCGGAACCCTCAAGCAGGAAAAACCCACACAAGGCAATCGGCAGCAGGATCAGTGCTGTGATGATTCGTTGTTTAAGCATTTAAACCCGGGCTCCAGCTTCGATCTGCTCGCTCGTTTTACCGAAGCGACGCTGACGGGAAGCGAAATCGGCCAGCGCATTACGCATGGCATCGTGTTTGAAGTCCGGCCAGAACAGGTCGGAGAAGTACAGCTCGGTGTAAGCCAGCTGCCACAACAGGAAATTACTGATGCGGTGCTCACCACCGGTACGAATACACAAGTCAGGCAATGGCAGGTCGCCAGTCACCAGGCAGGTTTGCAACAGTTCGGGCGTAATGTCGTCCGGTCGCAGATGACCGGCCAGCACTTCGCGGGCCAGCCGCTGTGCCGCCTGGGCGATATCCCACTGGCCGCCGTAGTTGGCTGCAATCTGCAGCACAAAACGGTTGGCACCGGCAGTGATAGCCTCGGCTTCGCGCATGGCCGTCTGCAACTCCGGATGGAACCGCGAGCGATCACCAATGATGCGCAAGCTGATGTGGTTGTCGTTGAGGCGCTTGGCCTCACGACGCAGGGCCTTGAAAAACAGGTCCATCAAGGCGCTGACTTCTTCAGCCGGTCGCTGCCAGTTTTCACTGGAGAAGGCGAACAAGGTCAACACTTCAACCTTGGCCTCGGCACACACTTCAATCACCGCCCGTACCGCATCGACACCCGCTTTATGCCCGGCGACACCCGGCATAAAGCGTTTTTTCGCCCAGCGATTATTCCCGTCCATGATGATCGCGACATGGCGCGGCACCACGGCGGGCACAGTCTGCTTGGTCTTTTCCATGAAGGCGTCCTGACCCCTTATACGGCCATCAGGTCCTTTTCTTTATCGTCGGTGGCCTTGGTAATCTGAGCCTCCGCATCCTTGGTCAGCTTATCGATATCGGCGACGGCACGACGCTCTTCGTCTTCGCTGATTTCCTTGTCCTTGACCAGCTTCTTCAGGTCACCCAAGGCATCACGACGGATATTGCGCACGGCAACACGTGCATCTTCAGCTGCGCTGCGCGCCTGCTTGGTGAAGCCCTTGCGGGTTTCTTCGGTCAGGGCAGGCATGGAGATCAGCAACAACTCGCCGAGGTTGGTCGGGTTGAGGTTCAGGCCGGCGCTTTGGATCGCCTTGTCAACGGCGCCGAGCATGTTGCGCTCGAAGGCCACGACTTGCAGGGTGCGCGAGTCTTTTACGGTGATGTTGGCGACCTGGGTAATCGACGTGTCCGTGCCGTAATACGGCACCATCACGCTGCCCAGGATGCTTGGGTGTGCCTTGCCGGTACGGATCTGACCAAATGCATGGTTCAGAGAGTCCAGGGATTTCTGCATACGCTCTTGAGCGTCTTTCTTGATTTCGTTGATCATTGTTGGCCTTCCTCGATCAGAGTCCCTTCTGCGCCGCCGTGTACGATGTTCAGCAGGGCGCCGGGCTTGTTCATGTTAAATACGCGCAGCGGCATCTTGTGGTCGCGGCACAGGCAGATAGCCGTCAGGTCCATTACACCCAGCTTGCGATCCAGCACTTCATCGTAGGTCAGATGATCGAACTTCTCGGCATGCGGGTCTTTGAATGGGTCTGCAGTGTAAACACCGTCAACCTTGGTGGCCTTGAGCACCACGTCTGCGTTGATTTCGATACCGCGCAGGCACGCTGCCGAATCGGTGGTGAAGAACGGGTTGCCGGTACCGGCAGCGAAAATCACTACTTCCTTGGCATCCAGGTGGCGCATGGCTTTGCGACGATCGTAGTGATCGGTTACGCCAACCATGGAAATCGCCGACATGACGATAGCGGTGATATTCGCGCGCTCCAGAGCGTCACGCATGGCCAGGGCGTTCATCACAGTGGCCAGCATGCCCATGTGGTCGCCGGTTACCCGGTCCATGCCGGCCGCACTCAGTGCCGCGCCGCGGAACAGGTTGCCACCGCCAATCACCAGACCGACCTGAACACCGATGCCGACCAGTTGGCCGACTTCCAGCGCCATGCGGTCGAGCACCTTGGGATCGATCCCGAACTCTTCCGAGCCCATCAGGGCCTCGCCGCTAAGCTTGAGTAGAATGCGTTTATAGCGAGCCTGATAACCACTGCCCTGCTGAGCCATTGCGAATCTCTCCTGCGGCGTATTTTTAAAAAATCTTGGCGAGCCGTTTACGGCTTGCGTTCACTCTAGCCGGACGCTGTCACAGCGCCATCGGAACACGGCTTTGTAAGCCAGTTCCGAGGGTAAGCCAAATAAAATCGGCTTCCCATTTGAAAAGAGGCTGCGCGCGTGAGCGGGCAGCCTCTTTCGGGCGACAGTTGAAAACTGTCTTATTGCTTGGCGGCAGCCAGCTGGGCAGCAACTTCTTCAGCGAAGTTGTCGACCGGCTTCTCGATGCCGTCACCTACTTTGAAGTAGGTGAAGGAAACGATTTCAGCACCGGCTTTCTTGGCCAGTTCGCCAACCTTGATTTCAGGGTTCTTGACGAACGCCTGCTCAACCAGGCTCGCTTCAGCCAGGAACTTGCTGATACGGCCTTTGATCATGTTCTCAACGATGTTTTCCGGCTTGCCGGCGATCTTGTCAGCGTTGAGGCTCAGGAACACGGCTTTTTCGCGTTCGATGGCTTCAGCGGAAACTTCCGATGGCAGCAGGAACTCAGGGTTGCTGGCAGCTACGTGCATAGCGATGTCTTTGGCCAGTTCAACGGTGCCGCCTTTCAGAGCGACTGCTACACCGATCTTGTTGCCGTGCAGGTAACCACCAACAACGTCACCTTCAACACGTACCAGACGACGAATGTTGACGTTTTCGCCAACCTTGCCGACCAGTACCAGGCGATCAGCTTCTTGAGCTTCGATCAGCGGAGCGGCGTCAGTCAGTTTGTCGGCGAACGCTTTTTCAACGCTTGCAGCAACAAATGCCTTGAAGTCGTCCTGCAGAGCCAGGAAGTCGGTCTGCGAGTTCACTTCCAGCAGAACGGCGGTTTTACCGTCTTCTTTCAGAGCGATAGCGCCTTCAGCAGCTACGTTGCCTGCTTTCTTGGCAGCCTTGATGGCGCCGGATGCACGCATGTCATCAATGGCTTTTTCGATGTCGCCGCCGGCCTTGGTCAAGGCCTTTTTGCAATCCATCATGCCTTCGCCGGTACGCTCACGCAGTTCTTTAACCAACGCTGCAGTAATCTCTGCCATTTCAAAATCCTCTTGGATAGGTTTTCAACCATTCCACCCGATCAAACGGGCGATCAATTCTTCCCGAATCCTCTTGTAGGCCGCTGCACGTTACAGATGATGTAGCTGCGCTGCCGACAAATGGTTTTCGAGGTGGCAAAAAGGGGGCCAAGCCCCCTTTTTGCTTACTGAGTCAACGCCAGGGCGTCAATTACTCAGCGGCAGCTACCGGAGCTTCTTCAACGAACTGCTCGGTACCACCAGCAACGTGGTTGCGACCACGGATTACAGCGTCAGCCATCGAACCCATGTACAGCTGGATAGCGCGGATTGCGTCATCGTTGCCTGGGATGATGTAGTCAACGCCATCCGGGCTGCTGTTGGTATCGACTACGCCGATAACAGGGATGCCCAGCTTGTTGGCTTCGGTGATCGCGATGCGCTCGTGATCAACGTCGATAACGAACAGTGCGTCAGGCAGACCGCCCATGTCCTTGATACCACCCAGGGAACGATCGAGCTTTTCCAGGTCGCGAGTGCGCATCAGCGCCTCTTTCTTGGTCAGCTTGGCGAAAGTACCGTCTTCGGCTTGCACTTCAAGGTCACGCAGACGCTTGATGGAAGCACGGATGGTTTTGAAGTTGGTCAGCATGCCGCCCAACCAGCGGTGATCGACGTACGGCGAACCGCAACGTGCTGCTTCTTCAGCAACGATCTTGCCAGCGGAACGCTTGGTGCCGACGAACAGGATCTTGTTTTTGCCCTGTGCCAGACGCTCTACGAAAGTCAGAGCTTCGTTGAACATTGGCAGGGTTTTTTCAAGGTTGATAATGTGGATCTTGTTACGCGCGCCGAAAATGTATTTGCCCATTTTCGGGTTCCAGTAACGGGTCTGGTGACCGAAGTGCACACCGGCCTTCAGCATATCGCGCATGTTGACTTGGGACATGATAGTTCCTTAATAAGTCGGGTTTGGCCTCCACGTATCCCAATGACCAACCAGCGGCTTCAAGGCCTCCGGCACCCAGGTCATCGTGTCGACACGTGTGTGGATTTAAGCTTTGCGGGGTATCCCCGGAAAGCGGCGCATTTTATACCACAGCAAGGGCAAAAACGAAACCCGAAATCACCTTTGCCGACGACGCCTTTTGCG
Source organism: Pseudomonas fildesensis (assembly GCF_001050345.1). Lineage (GTDB taxonomy): Bacteria > Pseudomonadota > Gammaproteobacteria > Pseudomonadales > Pseudomonadaceae > Aquipseudomonas > Aquipseudomonas fildesensis. The sequence continues at coordinate 408,045 of NZ_LFMW01000001.1, forward strand.
CAACCCTTTGAATAGAGCGAATATAACCCCACCTTATAGAGATAACCGATCGCCAGACGCTCATGGTTTGCCGCCCGCGTCTGGTAGAATCGCGTTTTTCAGGGATTGTGCGAACTCTGCAACTTTTTGCCGCACGCCCGTAAACCGTATTGATTTCAGCGCGTCGCGCGAGAGAGAGCCTGTATGACCGTTACTTTGAAGACCGCCGAAGACATCGCAGGCATGCGCGTTGCCGGCAAACTGGCTGCCGACGTGCTGGAAATGATTGCCGAACACGTCAAGCCCGGCGTTACCACCGAAGCGCTCGACCGCATCTGCCACGACTATATAGTCGACGTGCAAAAAGCCATCCCTGCCCCGCTGAACTACAAGGGCTTTCCCAAGTCGATCTGCACCTCGATCAACCACGTGGTCTGCCACGGGATTCCGGGCGACAAGCCCCTGAAAGACGGTGACACCCTGAACATCGACGTCACTGTGATCAAGGACGGCTACCACGGCGACACCAGCCGCATGTTCCACGTCGGCACCGTGCCGGTCTGGGCCGAGCGCCTGTCGCAGATCACCCAGGAATGCATGTACAAAGCGATCGAGATCGTCAAACCCGGCTGCCGCCTGGGCGATATCGGTGAAGTGATCCAGAAGCACGCCGAAAAGAACGGCTTCTCGGTAGTACGCGAATTCTGCGGCCACGGCATCGGCAAGGTGTTCCACGAAGAGCCGCAGATCCTGCACTACGGCCGCGCCGGCACCGGCATGGAACTGAAAGCAGGCATGACCTTCACCATCGAGCCGATGATCAACCAGGGCAAGGCCGACACCAAGGTGCTGGGCGACGGCTGGACCGCCATCACCAAGGACCGCAAGCTCTCGGCCCAATGGGAACACACCCTGCTGGTCACCGACACCGGCTACGAGATCTTCACCTTGCGCGCAGACGATACAATCCCACGCATTTCGGGTGCAGCTTCGGCGTAACGGCTGCTCAGGTTTTCCCAAACTGTGTTGTGACTGACTGATAGATAGAAAGGAAAGCCGATCGATGCCCCAGGTGGATCCCGAACTCTTCGACCGTGGTCAGTTCCAGGCCGAACTGGCACTGAAGGCGAGCCCCATCGCCGCCTTCAAGAAGGCTATCCGCCAGGCGCGCGAGGTGCTCGATGAGCGCTTTCGCAGTGGCCGGGACATCCGCCGGCTGATCGAGGACCGCGCCTGGTTCGTCGACAACATCCTGCAAAAAGCCTGGGAACAGTTCAGTTGGAGCGAAGACGCCGATATCGCCCTGGTGGCGGTCGGCGGCTACGGTCGCGGCGAACTGCACCCCTACTCCGACATCGACCTGCTGATCCTGCTGGACAGCGCCGATCATGAGATATTTCGCGATTCCATCGAGCGTTTTCTGACGCTGCTGTGGGACATCGGCCTGGAGGTCGGCCAGAGCGTGCGCTCGGTGGACGAATGTGCCCAGGAAGCCCGCGCCGACCTGACCGTCATCACCAACCTGATGGAAAGCCGCACCATTGCCGGCCCCGAGCGCCTGCGCCAGCGCATGCTCGAAGTCACCAGCACCGCAAATATGTGGCCGAGCAAGGATTTCTTCCTGGCCAAGCGCGCCGAGCAGAAAGCCCGTCACCACAAGTACAACGACACCGAATACAACCTGGAGCCTAACGTCAAAGGTTCGCCGGGCGGGCTGCGTGATATCCAGACCATCCTCTGGGTAGCGCGGCGCCAGTACGGCACCCTGAACCTGCGCGCCCTGGCGGGTGAAGGTTTCCTGGTGGAGAGCGAAAACGCCCTACTGGCCTCGTCCCAGGAATTCATTTGGAAGGTGCGCTACGCCCTGCACATGCTCGCCGGGCGCTCGGAAGACCGCCTGCTGTTCGACCATCAGCGCTCCATCGCCACCCTGCTGGGCTTCGAAGGCGAAGATGCGAAAACCAGCATCGAAAGCTTCATGCAGCAGTACTACCGAGTGGTCATGAGCATTGCCCAACTCAGCGACCTGATCATCCAGCACTTCGAAGAGGTGATCCTGGCCCCCGAAGACGAAGCGCCGCCGCAGCCGATCAATGCGCGCTTCCAACTGCATGACGGCTATATCGAAGCACGCAACGACAACGTGTTCCGCCGCACCCCGTTCGCGATGCTGGAAATCTTCGTACTGATGGCCCAGCAGCCGGAAATCAAAGGCGTGCGCGCCGATACCATCCGCCTGCTGCGAGAAAACCGTCACCTGATCGACGATGACTTTCGCAACGACATCCGCAATACCAGCCTGTTTATCGAGCTGTTCAAGTGCAAGATCGGCATCCACCGCAACCTGCGGCGCATGAACCGCTACGGCATCCTTGGGCGCTACCTGCCAGAGTTCGGCTTCATCGTCGGGCAGATGCAGCACGACCTGTTCCACATTTATACCGTGGACGCCCACACCCTCAACCTGATCAAACACCTGCGCAAGCTGCAGTACACCCAGGTGTCAGAGAAATTCCCGCTGGCCAGCAAGCTCATGGCCAAGCTGCCCAAGCCGGAACTGATCTACCTGGCCGGCCTGTACCACGACATCGGCAAGGGCCGGCATGGCGACCACTCGGAAATCGGCGCAGTCGACGCCGAGGCGTTCTGCCAGCGCCATCAATTGCCGCTGTGGGACAGCCGCCTGATTGTCTGGCTGGTGCAAAACCACCTGGTGATGTCGACCACCGCCCAGCGCAAGGACTTGTCCGACCCGCAGGTGATCCACGATTTCGCCGGGATTGTGGGCGATGAAACTCGCCTCGACTACCTGTACGTGCTGACCGTCTCCGACATCAACGCCACCAACCCGACCCTGTGGAACTCCTGGCGCGCCAGCCTGTTGCGCCAGCTGTACACCGAGACCAAGCGCGCCTTGCGCCGGGGCCTGGAAAACCCGGTGGACCGCGAAGAGCAGATCCGCCGCACCCAGAGCGCGGCCCTGGATATCCTGGTGCGCGGCGGCAACGACCCGGACGACGTCGAGCAACTCTGGTCGCAACTGGGCGACGATTACTTCCTGCGCCATACCGCCGGCGACGTGGCCTGGCACAGTGACGCGATCCTGCAGCAGCCGGCCGATGGCGGCCCGCTGGTGCTGATCAAGGAAACCACCCAGCGCGAATTCGAAGGCGGCACGCAGATTTTCATCTACGCGCCCGACCAGCACGACTTCTTTGCCGTGACCGTGGCGGCCATGGACCAGCTCAACCTGAACATCCACGACGCCCGCGTCATCACCTCCAGCAGCCAGTTCACCCTCGACACCTATATCGTGCTCGACACCGAGGGCGACTCGATCGGCGACAACCCCGTACGGGTGAAAAAGATCCGCGAAGGCCTGACCGAAGCCCTGCGCAACCCGGATGACTACCCGACCATCATCCAGCGCCGTGTACCACGTCAGCTCAAGCACTTTGCCTTCGCGCCGCAGGTGACCATCTCCAATGACGCGCAGCGCCCGGTGACCGTGCTGGAACTCAGCGCCCCGGACCGTCCCGGCCTGCTGGCACGCATCGGCGGGATCTTCCTGGAGTTCGACCTGTCGTTGCAGAACGCCAAGATTGCGACCCTGGGCGAGCGGGTGGAAGACGTATTCTTCATCACCGATGCCGACAACCAGCCGCTGTCCGACCCCGAGTTGTGCCGCCGTTTGCAGGACGCGATCGTCCAGCAACTAAGCGTGACCCAGGAACCCGGCGTCGAACTGACGCGCCTGACCATTTGAATCAACAGCACCGGCCCCCTGTAGGAGCCGGCTTGCCGGCGATAGCAGCACCTCGGTGCCCCAGATACATCGCGGCACCCGCATCGCACGCAACCCAGCTCCTACGGCCCACACACCGAATGAGATCCACCGATGAACAACGCCCTGAATCAGCTGCAGCCCTACCCGTTCGAGAAATTGCGCGCCTTGCTCGGCAGCGTCACGCCGAACCCGGACAAACGTCCGATCGCGCTGTCCATCGGCGAGCCCAAGCACAAATCCCCGACGTTCGTCGCCGAGGCGTTGAGCAATAACCTCGACCAGATGGCGGTGTACCCGACCACCCTGGGCATTCCAGCCCTGCGTGAAGCCATCGGTGCCTGGTGCGAGCGCCGCTTCAACGTCCCCGCCGGTTGGCTGGACCCGGCGCGCAACATCCTGCCGGTCAACGGTACTCGCGAGGCGCTGTTCGCCTTCACCCAGACCGTGGTCAATCGCGGCGACGACGCACTGGTGGTGAGCCCGAACCCGTTCTATCAGATCTACGAAGGCGCCGCGTTCCTGGCCGGGGCCAAGCCGCATTACCTGCCGTGCCTGGACACCAATGGTTTCAACCCGGACTTCGACGCGGTATCGCCGGATATCTGGAAACGCTGCCAGATCCTGTTCCTGTGCTCCCCAGGCAACCCCACCGGCGCACTGATCCCGGTGGACACCCTGAAAAAACTCATCGCCCTGGCCGACGAATATGACTTCGTCATCGCTGCCGACGAGTGCTACAGCGAACTGTACTTCGACGAACAAACCCCGCCGCCGGGCCTGTTGAGTGCCTGCGTTGAACTGGGCCGCCAGGACTTCAAGCGTTGCGTGGTGTTCCATAGCTTGTCCAAGCGCTCCAACCTGCCAGGCCTGCGCTCCGGTTTTGTTGCCGGCGACGCCGATATCCTCAAGGCCTTCCTGCTGTACCGCACCTACCACGGTTGCGCAATGCCCGTGCAAACCCAACTGGCCAGTATCGCCGCCTGGCAGGATGAAGCCCACGTCCTGGCCAACCGTGACCTCTACCGGGAAAAATTCGACGCCGTGCTGGCAATCCTCAAACCGGTGCTGGATGTGCAGGCTCCGGACGGCGGGTTTTATCTGTGGCCGAATGTGAATGGCGACGATGCGGCGTTCTGCCGGGATTTATTCGTGGAAGAACACGTGACCGTGGTACCGGGTTCGTACCTGTCGCGGGAAGTCGATGGCGTCAACCCCGGCGCCGGGCGTGTGCGCATGGCACTGGTTGCGCCGCTGGCAGAATGTGTGGAAGCGGCGGAGCGGATTCGCGCGTACCTCACCCGAAACCGTTGATAGGCCCAATGGCTGACTGAAACACGCCCGGACCGGGAACTCCGGGCGTCATGGCCACCACCCAAAGACTCCCTCGGTCTTTCGGCAAAACGTCTTATGATCAACGCACTCAATCTTACGCCCCTAATCAGCACCTCTACCTACGCGGGCAACCTCTGGGGCTCTGACACGCAACCTGTCAGCGCGGTGCGAACCAAGCGTAACGTGCTCGACGCTGCCCAGCTCTGGCCCAATAGCTCGACGATCAAAATAGCGCTCTATGACGCTGACGTAGAAACGGCACAGGCGATCAAGGATCGCGATCAACGAATGGCAGCCTCACGTCAATCTCAAGTTCGAATTCGTTTCCGGTGAGGACGGCGACATCCGAATCGCTCTCAACCATATCAATCATATGTTCAGTTCTGCGATAGGAACGGCAGCCAAAGACGTCCCGCTGCACCAGCCCACAATGATGCTGCCCGGCGATACCAGCTACCCCAGCTTTCGCTACGTAGTGCTGCATGAGTTCGGGCACGCCTTGGGCGCGCGGCATGCCCATCAGCACCCCGATTCAAACATTCCCTGGGACAGGCAGAGCACTTATACGGACGCCTTACAGCGCTTTGGATGGACCAAGGAAACCGTCGACGAGAATATCCTGCCCTCGCCCCGCAACGATCAGCACCGTTATCAACCCTACGACGAGAACTCGGTGATGCATTACGAGCTCAGGCCTCAATGGACATCCAACGCTTGGGGTCAGTCGGAAAGCTGGGAAATCAGCGACGGCGACATCGCCCAGATGAAACAGGCTTACCCCATGCCGACGCCGCCCGCACCTACTTCTCCTTCCCAAGGTTTGCTTCGCTCAGGTCCAGATCAGCCAACACCTCCCGCAGAACATCATCGCCGACTGCGTGCTGCCGACTCAGACTGTACAACTCAAGGCGCTGGGCTCTCAGGGCTTTGAGCCGCAAACGGCGCTCCAGCTGATCCATCTGTAAGGCCAGGGCTTGTGCTTCGGCCGAATCATTGAATACCTCAAGCTGATGGCGGTATTCCGACATGATCCGTGCCTTGAGTTCGGTGGCCAGTGCGGCTTGAGCGGCGTCCTGGGGCGCCGATTCTTCTATCTCCAAGGCATGGATCGCCGCCTCGGCAGTCTTTTTCCAGGCCTCGCGCACTTCGTTGTCGCGTTTTTCATCCGGGCTCTTTTCAATGCCGCGTAACAGTAGTGGCAAGGCGATGCAGGCGCAGACCAGCGAGAGCAGGATCACACCGGCCGCAATGAAAATCAGCAGGTCGCGCTCCGGGAAATTTCGGCCCGGTGCCAGCAGCAAAGGCACCGACATCACGCCCGCCAGGGTCACCGCACCGCGCACGCCGCCGACGGTCAGCAGCCAACAGGACCTAGCAGTAGGTACCAATGTCAGCTCACTTTTCCCACGAAGTCGGCGCAACAAACCTGACAGGCGCCAGATGCTTTGCACCCAGATAAAGCGCAACACCACCAACACCAGGAAGATCGCTATCACGTCCAGGCAGCGGTACAAGAGGGTCGGCCATAGCGTGGTTTCATGACTGACCACGGCCTTGATGATGTCCGGCAGTTGCAGACCCAGCAGCAGGAAGATCAAGCCATTGAAGGCAAATTCCAGCAACGACCAGACACTGCGATTGAGCAAACGCGTGCTGGTCTGGCGCGGCAACAGGTCGAGCCAACTTTGCATCATGCCCGCCGCCACCGCCGACAGAATGCCCGATGCGCCCAGGCGCTCCGCCAGTACGTACGCTGCAAACGGCAGCAACAACATGAACACCACGTGGGTGGCGGGATCATCCCAGCCCCGCGCAATCATCCAGGCACGCAAGCGCCCGACCAGCCAGCTCAACGCAACCCCGACCGCCAGGCCACCCACTGCCACCAGGACAAAAGTCAGGCTCGCATCGGCCAGGGAAAACACTCCGGTCAACGCCGCCACCAGGGCGAACTTGAAGGTCACCAGGCCCGAAGCATCATTCATCAACGCCTCGCCCTGCAGCATGTGCATCAGCGGTTTGGGTAAACGGTTCTGGGAAATGGCCGACACCGCCACGGCATCCGTCGGCGACAGTACCGCCGCCAGGGCGAAGGCAACGGGTAAGGGAATCGTAGGTAATAGCCAATGAATGAAATAACCGGCTCCGACTACGGTGAACAAAACAAGCCCTACGGCCAGCGTGAGGATCGGCCCACGCAGGCGCCACAACTCACGTTTGGGCATACGCCAGCCATCAGAGAACAGCAGCGGCGGCAGGAACAGAAACAGAAACAGCTCCGGGTCCAGCGCCACGTGCAGCCCCAGCGTCGGCCACGCCAGCAATGCGCCGGCAGCAATCTGCACCAAGGGTAACGGCAAGGGGATAACACGCCCGACCAGACGCGAAACACTGACCAGCATCAGCAGGATAAGAACGGTGTAGGCGGTTTGCATAACGCGGGTTTCCCGGACAATCGACTTGCAGCGACACACTTCAGGCAACAACTCGCCGTTGAAGTGCCATATTAGCCGCCTATGCTGCGCGCTGGCCTTTGCACAAAAGTCGCACGTTGCAAAGCGCAACAGTGACGAGCGGCACCCAAACCCGCTGGTCGTGGCATAATCCGTGACCTTTCGTTTTCATTCGTCCAAAAGGGGGCAATTCCTTGACCGTTTCAAGCAAAACGTTGCACCTTTTCGGCATCAAAGCGTGCGACACCATGAAAAAAGCCCGCACCTGGCTCGATGAGCACGCTGTGAGCTATGAGTTCCACGACTACAAAACGGCCGGTATCGACCGCGAACACTTGACCCAATGGTGCAACGAGCACGGTTGGCAGGTGGTTTTGAACCGTGCGGGCACCACCTTTCGCAAACTCGAAGACGAACGCAAAGCCGATCTCGATCAGTCGAAAGCCATTGAATTGATGCTCGCGCAACCTTCGATGATCAAGCGCCCGGTGCTTGATCTCGGTGACAGAACCCTGATTGGCTTCAAGCCAGATACTTATTCGGCGGCCCTCAAGTAGGCCAGCCCTTCCATTTTTGTAGAGGTAACAGCATGTCCAATTCCCTGTTCAGCCTGGGCTTCGGCGTCGGCACTCAGAACCGCCAAGGTGCTTGGCTGGAAGTGTTTTACGCACAACCCTTGCTCAACCCGTCAGCTGAAATCATCAAAGCCATCGCACCGATCCTCGGTTACACCGAAGGCAACCAGGCAATCACTTTCACCGTCGCCCAAGCGCTGCAACTGGCTGATGCGCTCAAAGGCGTCGACGCTACCCAGGCTGCGCTGCTGAGCCGCCTGGCTGAGAGCCACACTCCGCTGGTCGCCACCCTGCTGGCCGAAGACGCCGCACTGACCTCCACGCCTGAGGCCTACCTCAAGCTGCACCTGCTGTCCCATCGCTTGGTCAAGCCACACGGCCTGAGCCTGGCCGGTGTGTTCCCACAGCTGCCGAACGTAGCCTGGACCAGCCAGGGCGCGATCGACATCGCCGAACTGGCCGAACGTCAACTGGAAGCGCGCCTGCGTGGCGAGCTACTGGAAGTGTTCTCGGTGGACAAGTTCCCGAAAATGACCGACTACGTCGTGCCGAGTGGCGTACGTATCGCTGATGCCGCGCGTATCCGCCTGGGCGCCTACGTGGGCGAAGGCACCACCGTGATGCACGAAGGTTTCGTCAACTTCAACGCCGGCACCGAAGGCCCGGGCATGATCGAAGGCCGTGTGTCGGCTGGCGTGTTCGTTGGCAAGGGTTCGGACCTGGGCGGCGGTTGCTCAACCATGGGCACGCTGTCGGGCGGCGGTAACATCGTGATCAAGGTTGGCGAAGGCTGCCTGATCGGCGCCAACGCCGGTATCGGTATCCCGTTGGGCGACCGCAACACCGTGGAATCGGGTCTGTACGTGACCGCCGGGACCAAGGTTGCGCTGCTCGATGAGCAGAACCAACTGGTCAAAGTGGTCAAGGCCCGCGAGCTGGCCGGCCAACCGGATCTGCTGTTCCGCCGTAACTCCGAGACCGGTGCCGTGGAGTGCAAAACCCACAAATCGGCCATCGAACTGAACGAAGCGCTGCACGCTCACAACTAAGCAGCCACTCGATGCCACTAGCGAGCCCCGACCCTGGGGCTCGCTTATACGAGTCTTGATCACCATGCTTGTGCCCTCTCCCTGGCGCGCCGACTTTCCGGCCATCGCCGCCCTGCAACGGCAAGACCAGACCTACCTGGACAACGCCGCCACCACGCAAAAACCTCAAGCCCTGTTGGATGCGATCAGCCATTACTACGCCAATGGTGCAGCCAATGTGCACCGTGCCCAGCATTTGCCCGGCGCCCATGCGACCCAGGCCTTCGAGGACAGTCGCAGCAAGGTCGCGCAGTGGTTGAACGCAGGAGACAGCGGGCAAATCATCTTCACCCACGGCGCTACGTCTGCGCTGAACCTCCTGGCCTATGGCCTTGAGCACTTATTCAATGCGGGCGATGAAATTGTCATCAGCGCCCTGGAACACCACGCCAACCTGCTGCCCTGGCAGCAACTGGCCAAACGTCGCGCGCTCACGCTGGTGGTGTTGCCGCTGGGCGATGACGGCGTGATTGACCTTCAAGCCGCTGCCGAACTGATCAGCCCGCGCACGCGCCTGCTGGCGGTGAGCCAGTTGTCCAACGTACTCGGCTCCTGGCAACCGCTGGAAGCCTTGCTGGCAATGGCCAAGGCACACGGAGCCCTGAGCGTGATCGATGGCGCCCAAGGCATCGTGCACGGCCGCCATGATGTACAGGCCCTGGGCTGCGACTTCTATGTATTTTCCAGCCACAAGCTGTACGGCCCGGACGGCGTAGGCGTGCTGTATGGCGACAACAAAGCCCTGCATCACCTGCGCCACTGGCAGTTCGGCGGCGAGATGGTGCAACAGGCGGACTACCACAGCGCCAGCTTCCGCCCTGCGCCATTGGGTTTTGAGGCGGGAACACCGCCGATTGCCAGCGTGATAGGCCTGGGCGCCAGCCTGGACTACTTGAGTTCGCTGGATCATCTGGCGGTGATCGCCCATGAAGCCGCCCTGCATGACTACCTGCTGCGCGGGCTGAAAGCGCGCAATGGCTTACGCGTGCTGGGCTCGCCGCAGGTGGCGCTGGTCAGTTTTGTGGTGGAAGGCGTGCATAACGCCGACCTTGCGCACCTGCTGACCGAGCAAGGGATTGCCGTGCGTGCCGGCCATCACTGTGCAATGCCGTTGCTCAAGTCGATGCAATTGTCGGGGGCGATCCGTGTGTCCCTGGCGCTGTACAACGACTCCGACGATCTGGAGCGCTTCTTTGAAGCGCTGGATCAAGCGCTGGATATGTTGCGATGAGTTTGCCGGCAGATGCAGCGGCTGCGCTGGAAGCGTTCCAGGCCGTCGGCAGCTGGGAACAACGCGCGCGGATGCTGATGCAATGGGGCGAGCGCATGCCCGCCCTGGCCGATGAAGATAAGATCGACGCCAACCTGGTGCAGGGCTGCGAGAGCCTGGTGTGGTTGGTGGGGCGTTTGCAAGAAGGCCATTGGCAGTTTGCCGCGAGCAGCGATGCACGGATGATTCGCGGGTTGGTGGCGCTGCTGCTGGCGCGGGTCAATGGGTTGTCGGCTGCTGAGTTGCAGGCCGTTGACTTGCCTGACTGGTTCAATCAACTGGGGCTTTCTCGCCAGTTGTCGCCGTCGCGCAGCAATGGCCTTAACGCAGTACTGCAGCGCATGCGATCCCTGTAGCCGGCTTGCCGGCGATAGCTACCTGAAGCCCTGCGGTGAGTTTCAACCCCTCATCGCCGGCAAGCCGACTCCTAAATGTTCAGGAAGGTTTGACCCGCTCCGACGGCCGCCGCACCCCAGCCACAATCTTGTCCACCGCCTTGGTCGCCGCCACCATGCCGAAGGTCGCGGTGACCATCATCACTGCGCCAAACCCGCCGGCGCAGTCCAGCTTCACGCCATCACCGACAAAACTCTTCTGCAAACAGATACTGCCGTCCGGCTTGGGATAGCGCAGTTGTTCGGTGGAAAACACGCAGGGCACGCTGTAATGGCGGGTCACCGTGCGCGAAAAACCGTAGTCGCGGCGCAGGGTGGAGCGCACTTTTGAGGCCAGCGGGTCGTTGAAGGTGCGGTTCAAGTCGCAGACCTGAATCAGCGTCGGGTCAATCTGCCCGCCCGCCCCGCCGGTGGTGATGATCTGGATCTTGCGGCGCTTGCACCAGGCGATCAGCGCGGCCTTGGCGTTGACCGCATCGATGCAGTCGATCACGCAATCGATGTTGGGGGTAATGTACTCGGCCATGGTGTCGCGGGTGACGAAGTCGGCCACCGCATGCACGGTGCAATCCGGGTTGATGCCGCGCAGGCGCTCTGCCATCACCTCGACCTTGGGCTTGCCCACGGTGCTGTCCAGCGCGTGCAACTGGCGGTTGCTGTTGCTGACGCAGACATCGTCCAGGTCAAACAGCGAGATTTCGCCCACACCGCAGCGGGCGATGGCTTCCGCCGCCCAGGAGCCCACACCTCCTACGCCGACGATCGCCACATGGGCCGCTTTCAAGCGTTCCAGGCCTTCAATGCCATACAAACGGGCGACGCCTGCAAACCGCGGATCTTCTGTGCTCATGACCATTACCCCAAAAACCGGCGCGCATTATGAGCTACGCAGCGACAAGTTTTAAGCTACAAGTTACAAGTTAAGAACTTAGGTGAACATTCGCGGACTAACGTCCGGCTTTTCTCTGTCTGCTATACGTTGAGGGAAAGGCCGGTGTAGGATGCGCGCCGTTCGGCGCAGGCCGACACCTCTTTTCGTTCCGCACCCTTTGGAACCCGAAATCGCTATGTCATCGCGTAAATTTGGACTCAACCTGGTGGTGGTGCTGGCAATTGCCGCGCTGTTCACCGGCTTCTGGGCGCTGATCAACCGCCCGGTCACCGCCCCCAACTGGCCAGAACAGATCTCCGGGTTTTCCTACTCGCCGTTCCAGCAGGGCCAGTACCCGCAGAAAGACCAGTACCCGACCGACGACCAGATGCGTCAGGACCTTGCGATCATGAGCAAGCTGACGGACAACATCCGGACCTACTCGGTCGACGGCACCCTGGGCGACATTCCCAAGCTGGCGGAAGAGTTCGGCCTGCGTGTGACGCTGGGGATCTGGATCAGCCCGGACCTGGAGCGCAATGAGCGCGAAGTCCAGCGCGCCATCGAAATCGCCAACAGCTCGCGCAGCGTCGTGCGTGTGGTGGTGGGTAACGAAGCGCTGTTCCGTGAGGAAATCACCCCTGAAGCGCTGATCGTACTGCTGGACCGCGTACGCTCCGCCGTGAAAGTGCCGGTGACCACCTCCGAGCAATGGCACATCTGGGAAAAGAACCCGCAACTGGCCAAGCACGTCGACTTGATCGCCGCGCACATCCTGCCGTTCTGGGAATATATCCCGATGGACAAGGCTGGCCAGTACGTACTCGACCGCGCCAGGGATCTGAAGAAGGCCTTCCCGAAAAAGCCGCTGCTGCTCTCGGAAGTTGGCTGGCCGAGTAACGGACGCATGCGCGGTGGTAATGAATCTTCTCCTGCAGACCAGGCGATTTACCTACGCACACTGGTCAACAAGCTCAATCGTCAAGGCTACAACTACTTCGTGATTGAGGCCTTCGACCAGCCATGGAAAGTCAGCGACGAAGGCTCGGCGGGCGCTTATTGGGGCGTGTTCAACGCCGCGCGCCAGCAGAAATTCAACTTTGAAGGCCCAGTGGTCGCGATCCCGCAATGGCGCGTGCTGGCCATCGGTTCGGTGGTGCTCGCGCTGCTGTCTCTGACCCTGCTGATGATCGACGGCTCGGCCCTGCGCCAGCGTGGCCGTACGTTCCTGACCTTTATCGCGTTCCTGTGCGGGTCGGTGCTGGTTTGGATCGGCTACGACTACAGCCAGCAATACAGCACCTGGTTCAGTTTGACGGTTGGATTCCTGTTGGCACTCGGCGCCCTCGGCGTGTTTATCGTGTTGCTCACCGAAGCCCACGAATTGGCGGAAGCGGTGTGGACCCACAAACGTCGGCGTGAATTCCTGCCGGTCGAGGGGGATTCGGACTACCGACCGAAAGTGTCGATCCACGTGCCGTGCTACAACGAGCCGCCGGAAATGGTCAAACAGACCCTCGACGCCCTGGCCGCCCTCGATTACCCGGACTACGAAGTCCTGATCATCGACAACAACACCAAGGACCCGGCGGTGTGGGAACCGGTACGCGACTACTGCGAAACCCTCGGCCCGCGCTTCAAGTTCTTCCACGTCTCGCCGTTGGCCGGTTTCAAGGGCGGAGCGCTGAACTACTTGATCCCGCACACCGCCAAGGACGCCGAAGTGATCGCGGTGATCGACTCCGACTACTGCGTGTCGCCGAACTGGCTCAAGCACATGGTGCCGCACTTCGCCGACCCGAAAATTGCCGTGGTGCAATCGCCGCAGGATTACCGCGACCAGAACGAAAGCACGTTCAAGAAGCTCTGCTACGCGGAATACAAAGGCTTCTTCCACATCGGCATGGTCACGCGTAACGACCGTGACGCGATCATCCAGCACGGCACCATGACCATGACCCGGCGCTCGGTGCTCGAAGAGCTGGGCTGGGCGGACTGGTGCATCTGCGAAGATGCCGAGCTGGGCCTGCGGGTATTCGAGAAAGGCCTGTCGGCGGCGTATTACCACAACAGCTACGGCAAAGGCCTGATGCCGGATACCTTTATCGACTTCAAGAAACAGCGTTTCCGCTGGGCCTACGGCGCGATTCAGATCATCAAGCGTCATACCGCAAGCCTGCTGCGCGGCAAGGGCACCGAGCTGACCCGTGGCCAGCGCTACCACTTCCTTGCGGGCTGGTTGCCGTGGGTGGCGGATGGCATGAACATATTCTTCACCGTCGGCGCGCTGCTGTGGTCGGCGGCGATGATTATCGTGCCGACGCGGGTTGATCCGCCGCTGCTGATTTTCGCGATCCCGCCGTTGGCATTGTTCGTGTTCAAGGTCGGCAAGATCATCTTCCTCTACCGCCGTGCGGTGGGTGTGAACCTGAAGGATGCGTTCTGCGCGGCGCTGGCCGGGTTGGCGTTGTCTCACACCATCGCCAAGGCGGTGCTGTATGGCTTCTTCACCACCAGTATTCCGTTCTTTCGTACACCGAAAAACGCGGATAACCACGGCTTCTGGGTAGCTATTTCCGAAGCCCGCGAAGAAATGTTCATCATGCTGCTGTTGTGGGGCGCGGCGCTGGGGATCTACCTGGTGCAGGGCCTGCCGAGCAATGACATACGCTTCTGGGTGGTGATGCTGCTGGTGCAATCGCTGCCGTATGTGGCGGCGTTGATCATGGCGTTCCTGTCGTCGTTGCCTAAACCGGCGCCGAAGGCTGAGCCAGCAACCGCCGTGTAAAAACTTGCGCAATGCACTAAACGGCGGCCTCTGGCCGCCGTTTTGCTATAAGATAACGGCCGTTTTGCACGCCTTGCACACATCACCGTAGGAGCGAGCTTGCTCGCGAAAATCGTTAACGATGACGTGGTCATCCTGAACGCACGCGGTGCCCTTGCGTTTTTCGCGAGCAAGCTCGCTCCTACAGTCATTAGAACGTCGCTGCCTCGATTTACGGAGTTTCCCATGACGGCCCATGCCGACCTTTCGCCGACCCTTCAACTTGCCATCGACCTGATCCGTCGCCCCTCCGTGACGCCGATCGACGCCGATTGCCAGAAGCTGATGATGCAGCGCCTGGGCGACGCCGGTTTTGCGCTTGAGCCGATGCGTATCGAAGACGTGGACAACTTCTGGGCCACCCATGGCAAGCACGAAGGCCCGGTGCTGTGCTTTGCCGGCCACACCGACGTGGTCCCGACCGGCCCGGTGCAAGCCTGGCAGAACGACCCGTTCGACGCGCTGATCGACGACAACGGCATGCTCTGCGGCCGTGGCGCAGCAGACATGAAAGGCAGCCTGGCGGCGATGCTGGTGGCGGCGGAGCGTTTTGTCACCGACTACCCGGACCACAAGGGTTCGGTCGCCTTCCTGATCACCAGCGATGAAGAAGGCCCGGCGCACCACGGCACCAAGGCCGTGATCGAGCGCCTCGCGGCGCGCAAGGAGCGCCTGGACTGGTGCATCGTCGGCGAACCGTCGAGCACCACATTGGTGGGCGACGTGGTCAAGAACGGCCGTCGCGGTTCGCTCGGCGCCACCCTGACCGTGCGCGGTGTACAAGGCCATGTGGCTTACCCGCACCTGGCGAAAAACCCGATCCACCTGGCCGCTCCGGCGCTGGCTGAACTGGCCGCCGAGCATTGGGACGACGGCAACACCTTCTTCCCGCCGACCAGCTTCCAGATTTCCAACCTCAATTCCGGTACCGGCGCCACCAACGTGATCCCCGGCGACCTGACGGCGGTGTTCAACTTCCGTTTCTCTACCGAATCCACCGTTGAAAGCCTGCAACAACGGGTCGCGGCGATTCTCGACAAGCATGGCCTGGACTGGCACGTGGAGTGGGCGCTGTCGGGCCTGCCGTTCCTGACCGAGCCGGGCGCGCTGCTCGATGCGGTGTCCGCCAGCATCAAGACGATCACCGGGCGTCAGACCAAGGCGTCGACCAGCGGCGGAACGTCCGACGGGCGCTTTATCGCGACGCTTGGCACTCAAGTAGTCGAACTGGGCCCGGTCAACGCGACGATCCATCAGGTCAACGAGCGCATTCTGGCCAGCGACCTCGATGTGCTGACCGAAATCTATTACCAGACCCTGATCAAGTTGCTCGCCTGATGCTCGCGTGCCCCATTTGCAGCGCACCGCTCAACGCGGTCGATAATGGCGTGGCCTGCCCGGTCGGGCACCGTTTCGACCGCGCGCGCCAGGGTTACCTGAACCTGTTGCCGGTGCAGCACAAAAACAGTCGCGACCCGGGCGATAACCTGGCCATGGTCGAAGCGCGCCGCGACTTCCTCAACGCCGGGCATTACGCCCCGGTGGCCAAGCGCCTGGCCGAACTGGCCGCCGAACGTGCGCCGCAGCGCTGGGTGGACATCGGTTGTGGCGAGGGTTACTACACCGCACAGATCGCCGACGCCCTGCCCCATGCCGATGGCTATGCCCTGGATATCTCCAGGGAAGCGGTCAAGCGTGCGTGCAAGCGCAACCCGGCGCTGACCTGGTTGATCGCCAGCATGGCTCGCGTGCCGTTGGCCGATGCCAGCTGCCAGTTCCTCGCCAGTGTGTTCAGCCCGCTGGACTGGCAAGAGGCCAAGCGCCTGCTCAGCCCTGGCGGCGGCTTGATGAAGGTCGGCCCGACCAGCGGCCACCTGATGGAACTGCGCGAGCGCCTGTACGACGAAGTGCGCGAGTACACCGACGACAAACACCTGGCCCTGGTGCCGGACGGCATGAGCCTTGCGCACAGCGAAAACCTCGAGTTCACGCTGAGCCTGGGCGAACCCAAGGACCGCGCCAACCTGCTGGCCATGACGCCCCACGGCTGGCGCGCCAGTGCCGAGCGCCGCGCCGAAGTGATCGAGGCCGCCGAGCCGCTGTTGGTCACTGTGTCGATGCGCTACGACTATTTCGTGCTTCAATAACCGACTTTTCGGGCACTACGCCTACCTAGAATCCGCGAATGGATTTTCGAATCCCGCAACGAGGAACATCCATGCGCCAACCTGATATCGAGATTTACCTCAAAGACGCCGACGTCGACCACAAGGCCATCGCTGCCTGGCTGGGCGCTGCCCTGGGCGCATGCTCCGACTGGGTCCAGCGCGGCCAGACCTACAAGTGCAAGGCCGGAACCGTACCAGTGACCTGGCTGCCGAAAGCCGTAGGCAAATGGAACAGCCTGCACCTGGACAGTGATAACACCCCGTGGGAAGACGACATCGCCTGCGCCCGCGCCGCGTTTGCCGCGCTGAACGTCGAAGTGCGTTGCGCGCCGGGTAGCTGGGTTGAAGAGGAAGGTGAAGAAAGCGCTGATCGTTGGATGCGCATCAGCGTCGATGGTGAAGAAGAGATCACCTGGAAAACTGCCTGACCCTGATTTGTGAACCCAATATAAATGTGGGAGGGGGCTTGCTCCCGATAGCGGTGGATCAGCCATGTATTCAGTGACTGACACTCAGCAATCGGGAACAAGCCCCCTCCCACATTTGTTCAGCGGTGAAGCAAATATCTGGCTTACAAGCCCACCACATCCTCTGCCTGCAACCCCTTCTCGCCGGTCACCACGGCGTATTCCACCTGCTGGCCCTCGGCCAACGAACGGTGGCCGTCACCGCGAATGGCGCGGTAGTGCACAAACACATCCTTGCCGTCTTCACGCTGAATAAAGCCATAGCCTTTTGCATCGTTGAACCACTTCACATTGCCGGTTTCGCGCGTTGCCATCTGTTTGCTCCCACTTATGTTTTTATTGTTGAGTCAGTCGCATTGAACTGCCGAGTATAAGACAGGCTCAAAAACGTTCAACTCAAGTTTACTTCGCTGCTTTTTTGCCGATTTTCGGCGAATACGGCACACTACCCACCCGAGCGCCTGCTCGGTTTTTTCCACTTGAAGCAGCACACCTATGACCCGCTCCCCGTTCCGCCGTCTGGTATTTGGCACCTTGCGCCGACTGTTGTACCTCTGGGTTCGCTCGGAGACGATCAACCAGTCGTCCCTAACCCTTAACCTCGACCGCAGCCGGCCGGTGTTCTACGTCCTGCAATCGCCCTCCCTCACCGAACTGGCCGTGGTCGATACCGAGTGCACCAAGGCCGGCCTGCCGCGCCCGGTGCTGCCGGTATCGGTCGGCCCGTTGCTGGAGCCCGCGGCGTTCTTCTACCTGACGCCTGCGCCGGACTGGCTCGGCCGCCAGGACAAGCGTGGTGCACCGCCGACCCTGACCCGCCTGGTCAACACTCTCACCGAACACGCCGAAGAGAATGCACAAATCATTCCGGTCAGCGTGTTCTGGGGACAATCCCCCGAGAGCGAGTCCAGTCCGTGGAAACTGTTGTTTGCCGACAGCTGGGCGGTCACCGGGCGTCTGCGCCGGTTGCTGAGCATCCTGATCCTCGGCCGCAAGACCCGTGTGCAATTCTCTGCGCCAATCAACCTGCGTGAATTGATCGAGCACAATAAAGGTCACGAACGCACCGTGCGCATGGCGCAGCGCATCCTGCGTGTGCACTTTCGTAACCTGAAGACCGCCGTGATCGGCCCCGACCTGTCCCACCGGCGCAACCTGGTGAAGGGCCTGGTGAACATGCCGCTGGTGCGCCAGGCGATTAGCGAGGAAGCCGAACGCGAGAAGATCTCCCCGGAAAAAGCCAAGGCCCAGGCCCTGCGCTACGGCAACGAAATCGCCTCGGACTACACCTACACCGCGATCCGCTTTCTGGAAGTGGTGCTGAGCTGGTTCTGGAACAAGATTTACGACGGGATCAAGGTCAATAACATCGAAGGCGTGCAAAAGGTTGCCCAAGGCTACGAGGTGATCTACGTGCCGTGCCACCGCAGCCATATCGACTACCTGTTGCTGTCCTACCTGCTGTTCAAGAATGGCCTGACCCCGCCGCACATCGCCGCCGGCATCAACCTGAACATGCCGGTGATCGGCAGCCTGCTGCGCCGTGGCGGTGCGTTTTTCATGCGCCGCACCTTCAAGGGCAACCCGCTGTACACCTCGGTGTTCAACGAATACCTGCACACCCTGTTCACCAAAGGCTTCCCGGTGGAGTACTTCGTCGAAGGCGGGCGCTCGCGCACGGGGCGCATGCTGCAACCGAAAACCGGGATGCTGGCGATCACCCTGCGCAGTTTCCTGCGCTCCTCGCGCATGCCGATTGTGTTCGTACCGGTGTACATCGGCTATGAACGTGTACTCGAAGGCCGTACCTACCTCGGCGAATTGCGCGGCGCCACCAAGAAGAAAGAATCGATCTTCGATATTTTCAAAGTGGTCGGCGCGCTCAAACAGCGCTTTGGCCAGGTCGCGGTGAACTTCGGCGAGCCGATCAAGCTGGCTGAGTTCCTCGACGCCGAGCAACCTGGCTGGCGCGCCCAGGAACTGGGGCCGAACTACAAACCGGCCTGGCTCAATGAAACCACCAATCGCCTCAGCGAACAGGTGGCCCGCCACCTGAACGAGGCGGCAGCGGTGAACCCGGTGAACCTGGTGGCCCTGGCGCTGTTGTCGACCACGCGCCTGGCGCTGGATGAACAGGCCATGGCGCGCCAGCTCGACCTGTACCTGGCGCTGTTGCGCCGCGTGCCGTACTCGCCGCATACCACCTTGCCCGAAGGCGACGGTGTGGCGCTGATCAAGCACGTCAAAGACATGGACCTGCTGTCGGAACAGAGCGATGCCCTGGGCAAGATTGTGTACCTGGACGAGCAGAACGCCGTCCTGATGACCTACTACCGCAACAACGTGCTGCACATCTTCGCCCTGCCGGCGTTGCTGGCGAGCTTCTTCCAGAGCAGCTCGCGGATGAGCCGCGAACAGATCCTGCGCTACACCCACGCGCTCTACCCGTACCTGCAATCGGAGCTGTTTATCCGCTGGTCGCTGGAAGAGCTGGACACGGTAGTCGACCAGTGGCTGGAGGCATTTGTCGGACAAGGCCTGCTGCGCTTCGAAAACAACGTGTACCTGCGCCCGGCGCCAAGTTCGCGGCAATTCGTGCTGCTGACACTGCTGTCCAAAAGCATCGCCCAGACCCTGCAACGCTTCTACATGGCGATTTCGCTGTTGCTTAACAGCGGCCAGAACAGCATCAGCGCCGAAGAGCTGGAAGACCTGTGCACGATCATGGCCCAGCGCCTGTCGATCCTGCATGGCCTCAACGCCCCGGAGTTCTTCGACAAGAGCCTTTTCCGACATTTCATCCAGACGTTGCTGGAGCAAGATGTGCTGCGCCGCGATGAGGCGGGCAAGTTGAGCTATCACGACCTGCTCGGCGAATTGGCAGAAGGTGCGGCCAAGCGCGTCTTGCCGGCCGATATTCGCCTGTCGATCCGCCAGGTGGCCTTGCATCGCGTGGACGGTGCGGCCGAGGCGCCCGCCGAACCTGAAGCCCCGAATCCTGAAGCCCTCACCCCTGAAAAAAGCCGCTAGATTGAATGAGGCGCCGGATTGATTCCGGCGCCGTTGAAAAGGAGCTGCACCATGAAGAAAATCATTCTCCTGGGCCTGACCGCCCTGCTCGGAGCCTGCCAATCCATGAGTCCTGCCCCCAAGGCCAGCCTCGACGGCGAAGTGTTCTACCTGCAACGCATCGCCCTGCCGCCCGCGGCCACCCTGAGTGTCAGCCTGCAAGACGTGTCCCTGGCGGATGCCCCCGCCGTGACCCTCGCAGAGCAGAAAGGCCCGATCAAAGGCCAGGTACCGCTGCCGTTTCACCTGAGCTATGACCCGGCCCAGGTCAAACCGGGCCACAGTTACTCGGTCAGCGCTCGCATCGAACTGGATGGCAAGCTACTGTTCATCACCACCGAACGGCACACTGTGCAGCTCAACGGCCAGGACCCACAGCCGCTGCGCCTGCGCGTTGATGCGGTCGCTCACTGATTTCACCCCTACTCAAGGAAGCGCCCATGCTCCGTAACTCCCTTCGCCTCACTGCCCTGTGTGCCGGCCTGCTGCTCGGCGCCAACGCCATGGCCCTGGACCTTGGCAGCCTGTCCCAAAATGATGCCAGCGGCGGCCTCAAGGACGCTTTGACACAAGGTGCACAGATCGCCGTGAAACAACTGGGCGTGCCCGGTGGTTTCAGCAACAACCCCGAAGTGAAGATCGGCCTGCCGGGCAAGCTGGGCAAAGTCGCCGACAAGCTGAAAATGTTTGGCATGGGTGACCAGGTCACGCAGCTGGAAACCAGCATGAACAAGGCCGCTGAAACCGCCGTCACCCAGGCCCAGCCGATCCTCGTCAACGCCGTCAAAAACATGAGCATCACCGACGCCAAGGGCATTCTCAGCGGCGGCCAGGACTCGGCCACCCAATACCTGAACAAAAGCAGCCGCGAACAAATCCGCGCCAAGTTCCTGCCCATCGTCAAGGCCGCCACCGACAAGGTCGGCGTGGCCCAGCAGTACAATGCGCTCGCCGGCAAGGCTGCGGCGTTTGGCGCGGTCGATGCCAAAAGTGCCAATGTCGAAAACTACGTGACCGAGCAGGCGCTCGACGGGTTGTTCAAGATGATTGCGCAGCAGGAAGAGACGATTCGCAAGAACCCGGCAGCGGCGGCTACCAGTTTGGCGAAGAAGGTGTTTGGCGCGTTGTAAAAACACGAAAGTCCGTTCCCTCATCCGGGAACGGACTCATGGACTAATCGAGCCAGCCAGACGGCCAATCATAAGCATCGCAAAACAGACAATCGCGACTGCAGTAGCGCGATTGATCTTCAGCGGCGTCAACCAAGTCTTCTGAATCCCGGCGAAGCGACTGCCGAATAAAATCCACACCGACCCTACCGGAACGATGACCAATGCCAGCGTGGTCATGAAAGCTGCGTACCCGTGCAGCGTGACGAACGTATCGAGCGGCGCGATGAACGAAACGATCAGCAAGCCCTTGGGGTTCATCACCGTCAGTAAAAAGAAATACGGCCCGGAGAAGCGGTCGCGGGCCGGGCTGACTACGCTGTTCTTGCGCAGCCACAACTTATAGGAGAGGTACAACAAATAGCACGCGGCGGCCAACTGCGTGGCTTTCACAGCCCACGGGGACCAGGCCGAGAGATAGAGCAACGCCGCCCCCCACACCGATACCTGGAGCAAGTACGCCAGGCACTCGATAAAGGCCAGGCGCCAAGAAGCCGCAAACCCAAACAACACCCCTGCTCGCAGCAACAGAGTGTTTGTCGGGCCAGGCACGACCAGCAGCAACACCAATGCAGAAACAGTCCCAAACATGAAGATTATCCTCGGCGGGAAATGATCAATCGCCTTTCCACCGATAGCGTTACTGCGTCAGCGTGAATGACCAGGCGACTGTCGCTATCATCAAAAGCGCGAAGCTTACGTTAAGTACTCGACTCCAGGTGGGGTGGATGAACACCTTGCGAAGTTTGCTGCCCGCAAAGAGCCACAAGAAGTCGAATACCACACACACCACAAGGCAGATCAACGCCTTCGTACCCTGCTCCCAGGCTGGCGACGCACCCAAGGTAAAACTGCCCAACAACGCCGCAAACGCTGCATATGCCTTGATGTTCGCGGCCCCCAGCACAAACCCGGCACCCCAGCCTGGCGTGACCACCGCCTGCTCATACTTGATCGGCGGCGCAGTGCCAATCCGATAAGCCAGCGACAAGATATAAACAATGGAGATGACAGTTAGCGCCATCGCTAACACGGGAAAGCTGTGCAACACCACATACAGTCCCGTGGCAACCAATGCCATGGCAATCACTAGTCCCGCCGTGATCCCGATGAAAAACCGAATCGAACGCTTCATGCCATAGGCTGCTCCGCTCGCCGCCAACGCCAGAGTCGCTGGCCCTGGGCTGGCGAGTAGTGCAATGGCGGCGACGGCGAAAGTAAATGTCGCCTGATAGACGGATAGTGGGGTGCCGGGCATACAGGTCTCCTCTATTCCAGTAGTCGTCGCAACTTATTGGGGGAGTAGGAACACACTTTACAAATTATTGATGCTTTAAACTTTCATGAACGAGTGCATATAAAGCGCACAACCTACTCAAGACGCGGCTCCGTACAACATCAGTTGACACAGCGACACCTTATCAAATTAATTGCACCGTGGCGGAGGCAACCAAAGACAAAGCATTAGTCATCCCTTTTAAAAAAGCCATTATTTTTTCATGGAATTATGGTATGTAAGATTTCCTTGCTGTTTCATCAATGTTCGTAAGGTCCATTTAATGAAAAAGCTTACAAAGAACGATCAGGAACTAGACCCGATTGATCGTGCCCTGATTCTCGCCCTTCACCAGAACGCCCGTGCGTCCATCCGTGCGCTCAGTCGCCAGGTAGGATTGTCGGCGCCGGGTTGCAGTGAGCGCCTTAAACGCCTGGAGGAAGGCGGCGTCATCACTGGGTTCAGCGTAGAGTTGGATGCCACTGCGTTGGGCTTTTCACTACAAGCACTCGTACGGGTAAAACCGTTTACGGGAAAGTTTCAGGCCGTGGAACAAATGCTCGCGGATATGGCGGAGTGTGTTGTTTGCTACAAAATTACCGGAGAGGATAGTTTCGTCTGCCATCTGTATATTGAGTCTGTCAGCCATCTGGACCACACACTGCAAAAAATAACACGACTGGCCGACACTAACACTTCCATTATAAAAACAGTTGATAAGAAACTACCCAACCTCTAAGCCAATCAGTGGGAAATATCCAGACTGTGACCACCATCATCGGACATCAGGAATGTCCCACTTAACTGTTACACACCTAAAACGTCAAAGGGCGCATACACTTATATGCACACGCCCGGTTAACGACCTTATTATTGGCCAGTGTCCTTCCTGACGCGGAACCACGCCGCATACAGCGCCGGCAGGAACAACAACGTCAACGCCGTCGCCACTATCAACCCACCCATGATCGCCACCGCCATCGGCCCGAAGAACACACTGCGTGACAGCGGGATCATTGCCAACACCGCTGCGAGCGCAGTGAGAACAATCGGTCGGAAGCGGCGCACTGTGGCTTCGATGATCGCCTGCCACGGCGCCAGGCCGGCCTTGATGTCCTGTTCGATCTGGTCCACCAGAATCACCGAGTTACGCATGATCATCCCCGACAGGGCGATGGTACCGAGCATGGCCACGAAGCCGAAGGGTTGGCGGAACACCAGCAGGAACAACGTCACGCCGATAAGGCCCAGGGGAGCTGTCAGAAACACCATCGCGGTACGTGAGAAGCTGCGCAGTTGCAGCATCAGCAGGGTCAGCACCACCACGATAAACAGCGGCACACCCGCCTTCACCGAGTTCTGGCCACGCGCGGAGTCTTCGACAGTGCCGCCGACGTCCAGCAGATAGCCGTCCGGCAGTTCGGCGCGCACGCCTTCAAGGGTCGGCAGGATTTGCTGGACCAGGGTCGCCGGTTGTTCCTTGCCATAGATATCGGCGCGAATGGTCACGGTCGGCAGGCGGTTGCGGTGCCAGATGATGCCTTCTTCGAAGCCATACTCAAGGGTGGCGATCTGCGACAGTGCCACGCTTTTACCGTTGTCTGTCGGCACCGCCAGGCTTGGCAGCAGCGACAACTCGGTACGCTCATGCACGGTGCCGCGCAGGAGAATCTCGATCAACTCGTTGTCCTCGCGGTACTGGCTGACGCTGGAGCCGGTCAGGGAACTCTGCAGGAATTTCGACAGGTTGGCCGTGCTCACACCGAGCGCGCGGGCGCGGTCCTGGTCGATATTGAGGTAGACGATTTTGCTCGGCTCTTCCCAGTCCAGGTGCACGTTGACCACGTGGGTATTTTCGCGAACCTTCGCCGCCACTTTCCGAGCCAGGGCGCGGACTTCTTCGATGTGTTCGCCGGTCACACGGAACTGCACCGGGTAGCCCACGGGCGGGCCGTTTTCCAGGCGAGTGACGCGCGAGCGTAGAGTGGGGAATTGTTCGTTGAGGGTTTCAATCAGCCAAATACGCAGGCTTTCGCGTTCCTCGATGGTCTTGGACAACACCACAAATTGCGCGAAGCTGGCCGCAGGCAGTTGCTGGTCCAGCGGCAGGTAGAAGCGCGGCGAACCGGTGCCGACATACGCCACATAGTTGTCGATACCGGCGTGTTCCTTGAGTAACGCTTCCAGGCGTTTGACCTGGTCGGCAGTGTTGCTCAGTGAGGTGCCTTCGGCCAGTTTGAGGTCGACCATCAACTCCAGGCGACCGGAGGCCGGGAAGAATTGCTGCGGCACAAAGCGAAACAGCGCGACCGAGCCGATAAACAGCAACAGCGTCAGCACGATCACGGTTTTACGCCGGCGTACGCACCACTCCACCAAACGTCTTACACGCTGGTAGAACGGTGTGCCGTAGGGATCAGGGCCATTGGCGCCGTGTTTGGCCGCATGAATTTTCGCCAGGTCCGGCAGGAGTTTTTCCCCCAGGTACGGCACAAACACCACGGCGGCGACCCAAGAGGCCAGCAACGCGATGGTCACCACCTGGAATATCGAACGGGTGTATTCGCCGGTGCTTGATTGCGCGGTGGCAATCGGCAGGAAACCCGCCGCCGTGATCAGCGTGCCGGTGAGCATCGGGAACGCGGTGCTGGTCCAGGCGAAACTCGCGGCTTTAAGCCGGTCGTAGCCCTGCTCCATTTTGATCGCCATCATTTCCACGGCGATGATCGCATCGTCCACCAGCAAGCCGAGGGCCAGTACCAAGGCGCCGAGGGAGATCTTGTGCAGGCCGATGCCGAGGTAATACATGCTGGCAAACGTCATTGCCAGCACCAGCGGAATCGCCAGGGCCACCACCATACCGGTGCGTACGCCGAGGGAGAAAAAGCTCACCAGCAATACAATGGCCAGCGCCTCAGCCAGCACTTGGACGAATTCTCCGACGCTGGTTTTCACCGCTGCCGGTTGGTCTGACACCTTGCGCAGCTCCATGCCCGCAGGAAGGTTCTTCTGCAAGCGTGCGAATTGGCCTTCAAGCGCCTTGCCCAGTACCAGAATGTCGCCGCCGTCACGCATAGCCACGGCCAAGCCGATGGCGTCCGCGCCCATATAACGCATGCGCGGGGCCGGTGGATCGTTGAAGCCCCGATGGACGTCGGCCACGTCGCCGATACGGAAAGTGCGATCGCCCACGCGAATCGGGAAGGCGCGGATCTCCTCCACCGTCTTGAAGTTACCCGACACCCGCAGTTGCACGCGCTCGCTCGGAGTTTCAAAGAAGCCTGCCGTAGAGACGGCGTTCTGTTCCTGCAACGCCTGCTGCACGGCGGCCAATGGCAGGCCTAGGGTGGCGAGCTTGAGGTTGGACAGTTCGATCCAGACCTTCTCGTCCTGTAGGCCAAGCAGATCGACCTTGCCCACATCCGGCACCCGTTGCAGCTGAATCTGGATGCGGTCGGCGTAGTCCTTGAGCACCGCGTAGTCGAAGCCATCGCCGGTCAGGGCGTAGATATTGCCAAACGTGGTGCCAAATTCATCGTTGAAAAACGGCCCCTGGATATCCGGTGGCAAGGTCTGGCGGATATCGCTGATTTTCTTGCGCACCTGGTACCACAGCTCGGGAATCTGCGCCGAGTGCATCGAGTCGCGGGCGATGAAGGTGACCTGTGACTCTCCGGGCCGCGAGAAGGAAACGATGCGCTCATAATCGCCCGTCTCCATGAGTTTTTTCTCGATGCGCTCAGTGACCTGGCGCGACACTTCCTGGGCTGTGGCGCCGGGCCAGTTGGTCTTGATGACCATGGCCTTGAAGGTAAACGGCGGGTCTTCACTTTGCCCCAACTTGGTGTAGGACAAGGTGCCGACCACTGCCAGCAGGATCATCAGGAACAGTACGATCTGGCGATTACGCAACGCCCATTCGGAAAGATTGAAACCCATCGGGGACTACTCCTTGGCCGCCAGATTCACCACACGGTTGGAACGGTCCACCGGGCGTACTTGCTGGCCCTCATGGAGCACATGCACTCCCGCAGCAATCACCCAATCAGTGGGGTTAAGCCCTTCGAGCACCGGTACGGTTTTTTCACCGAAGGCGCCGATGCGTACCGGGGTGCGCTTGAGGGTATTGTCCGGCTGCACACGCCAGACGTAGGACGCGCCGTTCTCCGCACTCAGCGCAGACAGCGGTACCGACAGCGCAATAACGCTGTCGGCCTGCATGAATACGCGGGCACTCTGGCCCAGTTCCGCCGGAACTTTGCCGCCGGTGAAGGCGACGCGGGCGGCGAAGGTGCGAGATTTCGGATCTGCTGAGGGTGACAGCTCACGAATGCGCCCGGCAAAACGCTGGTCCGGCTGGCTCCACAATTCGACCGTCACCGGCTGGCCGATCTTGAACCGGCCAAAACCTTGTTCAGGCAGGCTGATCAGCACCTCGCGCTCGCCATCGGTGGCCAGGGTGAACACGGTCTGGCCGGCGGAAACCACCTGGCCGACTTCCACCGCCCGTTTGGCGACCACGCCGTCCTGCGGCGCACGCAGCACGGCATAACCGGCCTGGTTACTCGACACGTCGAACTCGGCCTTGATCTGCTTCAGGCGCGCAACACCTGCTCGGTAGAGGTTTTCGGAATTGTCGTACTGGGAGCGGCTGACCATCTGACGGTCCATCAGGGTCTTGTAGCGATCACGCTCGGAACGCACCAGGCTCAGGTTGGCCTCGGCGGCGGCGACTTGGGCGCGAGTGGCCTCCAATTGCAGGCGCACATCCTGGGGGTCGAGCTCCGCCAGCGGCTGGTTGGCCTTGACCCGCTCGCCCTCCTCCACCAGGCGTTTACTGACTTTGCCACCGATGCGAAAGGCCAGGTCGGGCTCGTAGCGGGCACGTACCTCACCTGGATAACTGTCCATCGCCTGCGCCGATGGCTGCGGTTGCACCACCATGGCCGGACGGATGGTGGTCTGGGCCGCTTCTTCGTGGCCGCAGGCGGCTAACAGGAAGACCAGGCTGACAGGCAACGCAAGGGGCAGGAAAGTACTGCGCATGCTGAAGGACCTTTCGCAAATGGAGCTTGGAATAATTATACTAGCCGGTATGTTATTAATACCAAACTCGCCAGTCCAGTATTAAAGGTGAAAATGTCCGACAATCCTGTAAACACTAATAGCCCCGGGCGTCCCAAGGACATGGCAAAACGCCAGGCTATCCTCGAAGCAGCGAAATTCCTGTTTTTGAGCAATGGTTACGCCAATACCAGCATGGATGCCGTGGCCCTGGAGGCCGGCGTGTCGAAACTGACCGTCTACAGCCACTTCACCGACAAAGAGACCTTGTTCACCGCCGCCGTGGTGGCCAAGTGCGAAGAGCAGTTGCCGGTGATGTACTTCGAACTGCCCGAAGGCGTGCCCGTGGAGACGGTGCTGCTGAATATTGCGCGGGGGTTCCATCGCCTGATCAACAGCGAGGAATCGGTGAACCTGCATCGCCTGATGATGACCACGGGCAATCAGGACGTGAAATTGTCACAGATCTTCTTCGAAGCCGGGCCCATGCGGATGTTGCAAGGCATGGAGCGCCTCCTCAGCCGCATCGACCAGAGTGGCGCCTTGAGCATCGACAAACCGCTTACCGCAGCCGAGCACTTCTTCTGCCTGCTCAAGGGCACGGCAAATTTCTGCTTGTTGTATGGCTGCGGTGGGCAGTTGAGCGAGGAAGCCGCCGAAGCTCATGTGCATGATGTGGTCGGGTTGTTTATGCGGGCGTATAGGAGTGAAGCAGCTGTAAGTGGTTAGCTGCAAGCTGCAAGTGGATGTACTTGCAGCTTTTAGCTTGCGGCTTGTAGCTGCTCCTAAGGCTTAAGTGCTTTTTTAGGATAGATGTCATACCGGCTGGATTTACCCTCCAGCGCATGGCTTGGCTTTGGCCCTTCGATACACGGCGCCTTGCGCGGGCGCTTGACCACTACGCGGTGGCTTGCCAGGGCCAACGCTGCTGCCAGCAGGGCCGGTGCA
The DNA here is from genome assembly GCF_001050345.1 of Pseudomonas fildesensis. Lineage (GTDB taxonomy): Bacteria > Pseudomonadota > Gammaproteobacteria > Pseudomonadales > Pseudomonadaceae > Aquipseudomonas > Aquipseudomonas fildesensis. Next base: position 436,783 of record NZ_LFMW01000001.1, read on the forward strand.
TCCGCGTCATCTCCCACCAGTGGGCGAAACAGGCGCATTTCCTTCTTTACCAGGGCGGTTTTCTCACGATGCGGGAACATCGGGTCGAGGTAGATCACCTGGGGCGGCTCGCCCTGCCAGTTGAGCATCACGTCGATGGAGTTGCCCTTGAGCAGCTTCATGCGCGCCACAATCGGCGCTACTTCAAAATCATCCGCACCGCGTGCCAGGCCGTCTTCGAGCAAGGCACCGATCAGTGGCTGACGCTCGATCAGGCTCATCTCGCAGCCCAGGCTGGCGAGTACAAACGCGTCCTTGCCCAACCCTGCCGTAGCGTCCAGCACCCGCGGTCGCACACCTTGGGCAACGCCCACGGCCTTGGCGATCATCTGCCCGCTGCCACCACCGTATAAACGCCGGTGTGCTGCACCGCCTTCGACAAAATCCACCCGCACCGCACCCGGCGCGTCAGGCCCGAGCTGTTGCAGCTGCAGGCCCTGTTCCCCGACCTGCAGGGAAAAATCCGCATCCGCCAGCTGTAAAGGCAAGCCCAGCAGCGAAGCCCACTGCTGTGCGCGAGCCTGGAAGCCTTCGGCCAAGGCCTCGACCCGAATGCGGCTGGCCGCTGGTTGTTCGCTCATGAATCGCTACGCTCAAAAATATTAAGGATCGGCAAACAGCGGCCGATAAAAACAATAGTCAGGTATTTTGCCAGAGCTGAGCGTCGACCGAGAAAAATGTCAGACATTCTTCCCCTATCCATCGGTGTACTGCCGACCCACAACCACTACGGCCTGCGCAATACTCAAGCGCTCGCCGGAGTCAGTCATGTGTGGCAGGACTTCTTCGCCCGAGCGTTGGCCGAGCAGCTCGGTGAAACGCCGGACGCGCTCGCCGCCAATGCGCCTGCACCGACCGATCCAGCGGTGGAACCCAGCGAAGGCGCCGACCTGCTGGCGCAGATCCTCACCCAGCGCGACTGCGACGTTAAAGACACCGAGATCGCCCCGCCTGAGCCGCTGTTCCTGCCGATTGCCGAATTTGAAACAGAATTGCTGCCACCGGCCGCTACGCCGTTCCCGGACGACGAAATCGTCGCCCAGCAGCGTCAGCAGAACTTCGAAAGCGGTTGGGTACGCCCGATCGTGCTCACCGCCGGCCTTCCATTGCCTGAACCGGGCCCGGCGCCGGCACCTCGCCCACTGCACCTGCCGATTGCCGAGTTCGAAATGGACCTGCTGCCGCCAGCCGCCATCCCGTTCCCTGAAGAAGAATTGGTGGCACAACAGAAGGCCCTGGACTTCGATTACTACTGGGCACGCCCGCTGATCACCCACAACCTGCGCCTGGCCGCCTGAGCCTCAGCGACACACCCACCATCGGCCCATGTCCAGATGGAAGTGATTACGGTGCGCGGCGTTGTAGTCCGGGCTCAACACCACGTTGAAATCATCGCAGGCACTATCACGCACCTGGCGCAGAAAGCGCGCACCGTCACCCTCCCCCGGCCACTCCTTGAGCACACTGATGCTGCGCCCATCCGCCAGACGGAAGCCGGCAATATCCAGGGCATTGGCCGAGGCATGCTGACTGAGCCGCCCTTCGGCGCGGTTATACAGGTTGCGACAAGCGAAACTGCCCAGGTGATCAACCCGCGCCACCGCCTGGCCGAACACCGCCTGGGCCGCCGGTTGCACGCTGTGGCGCTCGAACAGGGCAAACGCCACCGCCAGCGGGCAACTGGCAAGAAAACTGCTGCTCAAGGCCACGTCGGCGCCCTGCACGCGCAAGACATTGCGCAACGGGCACACGGCATCGGCCGGCGTATCCGCTTGATGGCTGACTCGCAGGCCGGAGGTTTTCAGCACTTCATCGCACAGCGCCGGGTCATCCTGTAAGCGGCCCAGCTTAAAGCGGGTCAGAAAGTTCGGGCTGGCGCGTACGTCCAACGGTGCCCACGGGTTCCATTCGCCGGGCAACGGCACCCAACCGCGCCACACGCCCAGCGCGAATGCACCGGCCAGTAACAGCAGCACACTCATCACCTTGAGGAAACGCACCGCTTAATCCTTGAAGAATTGGCTGGCCTGGCTGTAGGGCATCGAGCGTTCGGTGAAGGTAAAGGTGCCCGACTCAAACACCTCCCGCGCCGCCCGGTAGAACTCGCCATACGCCGCCAACGCCATGGCCGAGCCCACACTGATGCGCTTGACACCCATCGCGCTCAATTGCGCCACGCTGAGTTTCAGCCCGCCGGACATCAACACATTCACCGGCTTTGGCGCGACCGCCTTGACCACCGCCAGCACTTCTTCGGCATTGCGCAGGCCCGGCGCATAGAGCACGTCGGCACCGGCTTCGGCGTAGGCCTGCAGACGGCGAATGGTGTCAGGCAAATCCAGGCGACCATGCAGGAGGTTTTCTGCGCGGGCCGTGAGCATGAACGGGAATGGCAGGCTGCGGGCAGCGACAACGGCGGCTTCCACGCGCTCGACGGACAAATCAAAGGGGTAGATCGGGTCGATGGCGATGCCCGTGGCGTCTTCGATGGAGCCACCGACGATACCGCTCGCAGCCGCACGCAGGATGGTCTGGGCACAACCTTCGGGGGTGTCGCTGAAGCCGTTTTCCAGGTCGGCCGCGACTGGCAACGCGGTTGCCTTGGCGATCATTGCGGCGTTGACCAGCGTGTCTTCCAGGGACAGCGCGCCTTCGGCATCCGGCCGCCCCAGGCTGAACGCATAGCCAGCGCTGGTGGTGGCCAGGGCTTCAAAGCCGAGACTGGCAAGCATGATCGCGGAACCAGCGTCCCACGGGTTGGGCATCACAAACGCGCGGTCACGCTCGTGCAAGGCCTTGAAGGTTTCGGCGCGAAGGGTTTGGGCATCCATGACTGACTCCTGGCGGGAAAAGGAGCCCTAGAGTAACCCCAGTTGCTGCGCTGCGGGTTCCCGATGCAAGGTTGGCAACGCCGGCAGGCCCGGCAACCGCGCCATCAACTGGTCGTGAAAACGCAGGGCCAGTTGCGCGGCGAGGCGGTTATCAGAGGTGTGCAGGAACACGTAGGGTGTGCGCCCTTCTTCGATCCAACCGGCGACTTTTTCCACCCACGGGACCAGGAACGGGTCATTGGCCTCAAGCTCCGGGTGGCCGATAAAACGCACTTGGGGAAACTGGGTCAGCGCCGCCGGGCGCGTCGGTACCTTGGGCTTTTTTGATTGGGCATGCAGCACGGCCGCCGAGGTCGACGTGCAACTGAACAGCGCACGAGGGTCGAGGCAAATGCGCTCGACGCCACGGTCGCGCAGCAGCCGATTGAGCATGCGCTCGGCATCACCCTTGGCAAAGAATTCCGGGTGGCGTACTTCCACCGCCATGGGGCGCTCCAACCCGTCGATAAAACCGGCCAGTTCGCCGAGGCGTTGCGGCGAAAAGCTCGCCGAGAGTTGCAGCCACAACGGCGACACACGCTCACCCAGCGGGCTCATCAGGCCGACGAAACTTTCCGCCGCCGGCAACTGCTCACGCAGGTCGCCGCCATGGCTGATATCACCGGGGAATTTGGCTGTGAAACGGAAGTCCAGCGGCATGATCTCGGCCCAGCGCTGCACGGTGGCGGCCGAGGGGCGAGCGTAAAAAGTGGTGTTGCCTTCAACGGTATTGAAGACCTGGGAATAGAGGGCGAGGTAGTCGCTGGAACGGGCATCGACGGGGTACAGGTACTCGCGCCAGGCGTTTTCACTCCAGGACGGGCAACCGAGGTAGTAAGGCAGGCGCATCAGATGTGGACGTCGAGGCCCAGCACTTCCATATCCCATTCGACAAAGCCGGCGGTGGTCAGGTAGCTGGCCAGGGCGGTGGCAACGCTTTTGCTCATGGAACGCGGGAAGACCATGTCTTGCTGACGGGCAGGCAGGCCGCTGATGCGGGCGCTTGCAGAGCCCTTGGGGCTGGACGATGCGTCGGACAGGACCTCAATGAAGTCCGGCGAATCCTCGACGGACTCGTCTACCGTGACGTTTGCCTTACGCGGCTTACGCTTTAGGGGGTAGGACTGTGAGGAAAAGCCGTCTATACGCATCGATGCGAACTCGGTATCGGTGATGGCATTTTAGTGGCGCAATCCGTAGCGCGCAAATGCTCTGGTGATAACTAGAACACATAATTTGAAAAAGGTTTAAACACGGGGGCAAATTCTGACGATTGGTGATTTTTATCCCAGACTTCCATCATTTTTGACGTCAAATTATCCCGCGTTCCGCCTTGGTTTGAGCGACTTTATCGCGCAAGTACACAGGCGCTGCCTGATCCGCAGGTATCGCCTCACCGCGCTCATAAGCGAAGCGTGCCAACGTCAGCAAGTCTTCAGCATGAGGCAACATCGCGGCGTCCTGGCCAATAAGCGGCACAGAAATGCGCTCGCCATACCCCCAACCGGTACCTGCACCGAACCAGTCTCCACTGGCATCCGCGGGCAATACGGATGCTTGCGGTGGCTGCACCGCTTCCACGCCGACCAGGCGCATTTCCCCGTCCGTTTCGCGGTAGCAACCCCAATAGACTTCATCCATGCGCGCATCAATGGCGGCGGCCACTTGCGAGGCACCGTGTTCACGCAAGGCGCGCTGTGCCAGCACGGCAAGGTTGGACACTGGCAACACCGGACGTTCCAGCGCAAAGGCCAGGCCCTGGACCACGCCAATGGCGATGCGCACGCCGGTGAATGCACCCGGGCCACGGCCAAAGGCGATGGCATCCACAGCGGACAGGGTGATGCCGGCGTCTTCGAGCAATTGCTTGATCATCGGCAGCAGCTTCTGCGCATGCAGGCGCGGGATCACCTCGTAGTGACTTGTGACGATGCCATCGTGCAACAAGGCAACGGAGCAAGCTTCAGTCGCGGTATCCAGGGCCAGCAGGGTGCTCATCGGTGTAGGTGTCCAAGTCGAAAAAAAGTGCGCCAGTATAAACAACAACGGCCCGCAAGCGGGCCGTTGTACATGAACCTGATCGGTTGATCAGCTCAAGGCTTGCAGAACCTTGCCGGTGATGGCTTCAACCGAACCAACACCTTCAATGTGGCTGTACTTCGGCTTGCCGTGGGCATCGGCCAGCTTCTGGTAGAAGTCCACCAGCGGCTTGGTCTGCGAATGGTAGACCGACAGGCGATGACGCACGGTTTCTTCGGTGTCGTCTTTACGCTGCACCAGGTCTTCACCCGTGACATCGTCCTTGCCTGCGACTTTCGGCGGGTTGTAGACGATGTGGTAAACGCGACCCGAGGCCTCGTGAACACGACGACCGGCAATACGCTGCACGATCTCTTCGTCTTCAACGGCGATTTCCACCACGTTGTCCAGCTCGACGCCGGCCTTCACCAGGGCTTCAGCCTGGGGAATGGTGCGTGGGAAGCCGTCGAACAGAAAACCGTTCTTGCAGTCGTCCTGGCTGATGCGTTCCTTGACCAGGTTGATGATCAGGTCATCGGAAACCAGACCGCCGCTGTCCATCACGCTCTTGGCGATCAGGCCCAGCTCGGTGCCGGCCTTGACGGCCGCGCGCAGCATGTCACCGGTGGAGATTTGTGGAATGCCGAATTTTTCAGTGATGAACTTTGCCTGAGTACCTTTACCGGCCCCGGGAGCTCCCAGCAGAATGACGCGCATCGATGTGCTCCTCAATTTTTTATAGAGATGACGCTCGGATTCGCCGCGTGGGGCCAATCTCGTAAAAATATGGCTCGTAAAAATATGAGCCCAAGCCGCCCAAACGGCCAAAGGCTGATCAAGATACACAGCAGGCCCTAACCACACAAGCCGCCGAAAGTCGGAGGAACCCGCGCCGCGCATGCGTCATAGGTAGGGTGTGCCTGAGTGCAACCCGGCCACTCAAACAACGACCGCCCTGTTCCAGGCGGTCGTCGGTGTTTATCTGCAAACCTTTGAGAACACGCGAAAAACCTTAACCGGTGTTGCGCAAACCGGCAGCAATACCGGCCACGGACACCAGCAGCGCCTGTTCCAGAGGGCTGTCCTGCGCCGCCTCCTGTTGACGCGAGCGCGCCAGCAGTTCGGCCTGCAACAGGTGCAAGGGGTCGAGGTAGGTGTTGCGCAGGCGGATGAACTCCAGGGTGTCTGGGCTATGGGCCAGCAGTTGCGACTGGCCAGTCAGGCCAAGCACCACGTTACACGCCTGCGACAATAGGTCGCGTAAATGCGCACCCAATGGCAGCAGGTCCGGCTGCACCAGACGCTCGTCATACAGTCGCGCGATATCGGCATCGGCCTTGGCCAGCACCATTTCCAGCATATCGATGCGGGTACGGAAGAACGGCCATTGCTCGCGCATCTGCCCCAGCAACTCGCCTTCACCGCGCTCCAACGCCTTGCTCAAGGCGGCTTCCCACCCGAGCCAGGCCGGCAACATCAGGCGGGTTTGGGTCCAGCCGAAGATCCACGGGATCGCCCTTAGGCTTTCAATACCACCGGCACGACGCTTGGCCGGACGGCTGCCGAGGGGCAAACGGCCAAGTTCCTGCTCCGGGGTGGACTGGCGGAAGTACTCGACGAATTGCGGATTTTCCCGCACCACGGCGCGATAGGCGCTGACGCCGTCTGCTGCCAATTCGTCCATCAAATGACGCCAGGCAGGTTCCGGCGGAGGCGGTGGCAGCAAGGTCGCTTCCAACACGGCGGCCAAGTAAAGATTGAGGTTTTGTTCGGCGATGTCCGGCAGGCCGAATTTGAAACGAATCATCTCGCCTTGCTCGGTGGTACGGAAACGCCCCGCCACAGAGCCCGGTGGCTGCGACAGAATCGCCGCGTGAGCCGGGCCGCCGCCGCGACCTACAGTACCGCCGCGACCATGGAACAACAGCAGTTCCACCTGCTGCTCGCGGCAGATGTCCACCAACCGTTCCTGCGCCCGGTACTGCGCCCAGGCCGCAGCGGTGGTGCCGGCATCCTTGGCCGAATCCGAATAGCCGATCATCACTTCCTGCGGGCCCTGCAACCGTGCGCGATAACCCGGCAGCAGCAACAGTTGCTCGATTACAGGACCTGCGTTATCCAGGTCGGCCAGGGTTTCGAACAGCGGCACCACGCGCATCGGCCGTTGCACGCCCGACTCTTTAAGCAGCAGTTGCACCGCCAGCACGTCCGACGCGGCGCCAGCCATGGAGATGACATACGAGCCGAGGGATGCTGCCGGCGCGGCGGCGACTTCCTTACAGGTATTCAAGACTTCAGCGGTGTCCGCCGACGGTTTGAAATAACCCGGCAGCAGCGGCCGTCGATTGGCCAACTCCTTCATCAGGAAGCTGATACGTGCGTCTTCGTCCCAGTCCTCGTAGCGCCCCAACCCGAGGTAGTCGGTGATCTCGGTCATGGCTGCCGAATGCCGACTGGAATCCTGGCGCACATCCAGCCGCACCAGGAACAGGCCGAAGGTGACCGCGCGGCGCAGGCAATCGAGCAACGGGCCATCGGCGATCACGCCCATGCCGCATTCATGCAGCGACTGATAGCACAGCTCCAGCGGGTCCAGCAGGTCGCGGTTGTTTTGCAGCACTTCAGCCGGGGCCGGCGTGCTGGCCGTCAACGAAGCGTGAGCCCACTGGCGCGTGGCCCGCAGACGTTCGCGCAGTTGCTTGAGCACGGCGCGATACGGCTCGACGCTGTCACCCACCTTGGCCTGCAACGCCGGGCTGGCTTGCTGCATCGACAGTTCCGAGGCCAGGTGATCGATATCGCGCAGGTACAGATCGGCCGCCATCCAGCGCGCCAGCAACAGCACTTCGCGGGTGACCGGCGCGGTGACATTCGGGTTGCCGTCACGGTCGCCGCCCATCCACGACGCAAAGCGAATCGGTGCCGCCTCCAGGGGCAGGCGCAGGCCTGTGGCGGCATGCAAGGCGTGATCAGCCTTGCGCAGGTAGTTGGGGATGGCGTGCCACAGCGAATGCTCGATCACCGCAAAGCCCCACTTGGCTTCGTCTACCGGTGTGGGGCGAGTGCGGCGGATTTCTTCGGTGTGCCAGGCTTCGGCGATCAGCCGTTGCAGGCGCTCGCGAATTTGATCGCGCTCGGCGGTGGTGAGGTCGCGGTGATCCTGCAGCGCCAATTGCGCGGCAATCGCATCGTATTTCTGGATCAGGGTACGGCGGGCCACTTCGGTGGGGTGCGCGGTGAGGACCAGTTCGATCTCCAGGCGCCCCAACTGGCGGGCCAGGGATTCATTGCTGTGGCCTTCGCGTTGCAGACGCGCCAACAATTCCGGCAACACACGGGATTCGAAGGGCGCCGGTTGCGACTCATCGCGCCGATGAATCAACTGGTATTGCTCGGCAATGTTGGCCAGGTTGAGGAACTGATTGAAGGCCCGGGCCACCGGAAGCAACTCGTCTTCCTGCAACTGGTTCAGGCTGGCACTCAGTTCATCGCCAGCGGCTTTCTCCAGGACGGCTCCGCGGCGGTCGGCCTTGGCGCCTTTACGGATCTGCTCGATCTTGTCGAGAAATTCATCACCGTACTGCTCTCGAATTGTGTTGCCCAACAGTTCACCCAGCAGGTGAACGTCCTCACGCAAGCGTGCATCGATATCACTCATCAGCCAATCTCCAGCCAGAATTCCGGGACGCGCAGGCCATCCAGAGTGCCGCCCGCATCGGTTTCTGACAAGACACTTTAAACCTTGCGGCTTGCAGCTAGTCTCAATGGTGAGTCGCCGCGTTTATTCACGCAGGCGGCTGGTCACTCATCACCGCCTGCTGCCGCAGGTTCTATTGAGGTTGCCATGAAAATTCGAGAACTGGCCCAGCATTGGGAAGAGAATGCCAAGGGTCGCCTGACCAAAACCGAATACGCGATCCATCTGGACGTGGAGGCCGCTGCACGGCTGGCGGCGATCGCTGAAATGTACCCCAAGCGCCACACTGAAGAGCTGCTCGGCGAGCTGATCGGCGCCGCCCTGGAAGAGCTGGAAGCCAGCTTTCCCTACATCAAGGGCCAGCACGTGATTGCCACGGATGAAGAGGGTGACCCGCTGTACGAAGACGTCGGCCCTACCCCGCGCTTTCTGACGTTGTCGCGTCGCTATCTGCATGATTTGTCGGCCAGTGCAGACGAACAGAAGCACTGACAAGCACCCGCTAAAAAACCATAAACCCCTTTTATTCCGGGCCTCTTTGAGGCTCGGGTTACCCCTGCGCGTCACGAAAGTTCCAAGATATTTACCCTGACCATTCAGTCAGATATTTTTTTAGGCAAATCGCCATCTTCTCTGAACTTTTGAAAAAATCCTCCGGTCACAGCCAGTAAGCCATCACTTGGAACGGCCGTTTGAAAGGGCACCTCGTGCTTTACCGCCGGGCCCGCAACCGCTGACCAGCTGAGATGGATTTTGATGTTTTTCGGGAGTTATCCAATGGAGTTGAAGACGATGAAGACCAGCACTGCCAAATCCACGTTTAACCACCTGCGCGGGCTCAAATTGGCCGCGCTGGCAATCGGCACCAGCTTCGTTCTGGCCGGTTGCGCCGGCAACCCTCCGACCGAGCAATACGCCGTGACTCAATCGGCGGTGAATAGCGCAGTCAGCGCCGGCGGCACCGAATACGCGGCCGTGGAAATGAAGTCGGCCCAGGACAAGCTCAAGCAAGCCGAATTGGCCATGCACGACAAGAACTACGACAAGGCCCGTCAGTTGGCTGAACAAGCCGAGTGGGACGCTCGCGTCGCTGAGCGTAAATCCCAGGCTGCCAAGGCTGAACAGGCGGTGAAGGATTCCCAGAAGGCTGTTGATGAGCTGCGTAAAGAAGGCATGCGCCCGGCTGTTATCCAACAGCAATAAGCCGCTGCCCTTGACTGCATCGCACCTGAATATCGAATTGAAAGGACGACACGACTATGCGTAAACAATTGATGATCCCTGCCCTGCTGGCGATGAGCGTTGCCCTGGCGGCCTGCTCCACCCCGCCGAACGCGAACCTGGAAAACGCACGGACCAACTTCTCGGCCCTGCAATCCAACCCGCAATCCACCAAGATTGCAGCCCTGGAAACCAAGGACGCCAGCGAATGGCTGGACAAGGCGGACAAGGCTTACCGTGACAAGGAAGACGAGAAGAAAGTCGACCAGTTGGCCTACCTGACCAACCAGCGCGTTGAAGTGGCCAAAGACACCATCGTGTTGCGCGAATCCGAAGCCAAGCTGAAAAACGCCGGTGACGAACGTGCCCGCGCCCTGTTGGACGCCCGTGACGCGCAGATCAAGCAATTGCAAGACAGCTTGAACGCCAAGCAAACCGAGCGCGGCACTCTGGTGACCTTCGGTGACGTGCTGTTCGCGACCAACAAGTCCGACCTGAAATCCAGCGGCCTGGTGAATATCACCAAGCTGGCGCAATTCCTGCGCGATAACCCGGACCGTAAAGTGATCGTCGAAGGCTACACCGACAGCACCGGTTCCGACTCTTATAACCAGAGCCTGTCCGAGCGTCGCGCTTCTTCCGTACAGCGTGCACTGGCTCAACAGGGCGTGGATATCTCGCGCATCGTGACCCAGGGTTATGGCAAGGAATACCCGGTTGCCGACAACGGCAGTGTGTCGGGCCGTGCCATGAACCGCCGCGTGGAAGTGACCATCTCCAACGACAACCAGCCGGTCAAGCCGCGCTCGTCCGTCGCTAATTGATCGTCTGACGCACCATAAAAAACCCCGCCAATAGGCGGGGTTCTTGTCAGGGTGCGTTAATTAGAAACTGACCGAGGTTTTAGATTGCTCGACCGACGCATTGACTTGGCCTGAACCGCCCTGCCCACCTGCGGCGTCATTTCCACCACCGGCCCCCTGTCCACCCATCAGTTGCTCCAATTTCTCCTGCAACTCCTTCAGCAGCTTCTGAAGCGGGTCTTCTTCGCCTTCCGCACCTCCAGCACCTCCAGCGCCGCTGGAGCCCTGTTGCTGCTTCGCCGAAATCTGTTCCTCTAGACCTTTGATCTGCTTTTTCAGCGCATCGACTTCTTTCTGGCCACCGCCGGCCTCATTGGAGCCGCCAATGCTGCCCTGAGAAAACTGAGGGTTCACGCTCATATTCATATAGCCGTCTCCAAATTTAGGTACCACTTTGATCCGACCAGCGCTGCCGGTCAGTTCAAAATCTGTGGTAACTCACCTGAAATGGTTCCGCTACGACGCTTCCCCGACATACCTTGAACCAGAAATCGACCATCGATCAGCGCAACAACACTGGGGTGAAGTGCATCTTTCGTACGTCCGCAGTCGCTATTGCTCGAGCTGCGGCGTTTCCTGCCCCATGCAACGCACCGCCTGTTTCTTGTTGTTCACCAACACGCCGCTCAAGCCTTTCTGCTCGGTGTCGAACATCACCAGCACGCCATCGACACATTGCGCGACTTGCGCCGCAGGCGTCAGGGAGATCTTGTAGTCCTCACCCGGCACTGTCTTGAGCATGGTGAAGTCGCTGAGCAGCAACGCATCCTCCGGCTTGGCGAAGTGCAGGTAGCCGTAAAACCACAGGCAACCGACGGTGCCGATGATGGTGCCGATGCCAGTGAGGATCAGCGGGATCATGTTGCGTTCTTCGCTCATTGCGGGCTCTCTGATGAATCAACTTTAGGAATGGGATAGTTCGGAATTTCGCCCAGGCGGCGCAGGCCGTTGAAGTGCTGCGGGTCGTCCAGATAACGCAGCATCACGGTTTGCCAGGTCTTGTCGGCAAACGTCTGCACATGCCCGCCCCGGGTCAGTTGCAGCACCCTCGGCGGCGGCGCCGCTTGATACAGGCGGATGCCGTTGGACATGGGCACGATCGGGTCATCCAGGCTGTGGAAAAGCAGTTTCGGCACGCCGGTCAAGCGGGGCATGGCATTGATCGCACTGTCGCCGTCGGGCACCAGCCAGGACAAGGGAACCTGGAATGGCCATGTTAGCCAGGAGGTGCTGAGGGCGAATTGTCCTACGTCACGATAACTGGCGGGTACACCGTCCAGCACCAGGGCCTTGAGCTGCGGTTGACGCTCGGGGTGAGCGGCGAGGTAGTGCACTGCCAGTGCGCCGCCCAGGCTTTGACCGAGGACGATCAGCGGTTGGCCTTGGGTTTCAGGGGCCTTGTCGAGCCAGCTGAAGGCGGCATCCAAGTCCTGATAGATCGCCGGCAACGACGGCTTGCCCTCAGACAGCCCATAGCCGCGATAGTCCAGCAGCAGCACTTGATAGCCCTGCTCCGGCAACCACCAACTGCCACCCAAGTGCCAGGCGAGATTGCCGCCATTACCATGCAGGTGCAGCACCGTTCCCTTGAGTGGCACACCGGGCTTGGCCGGCAGCCACCAGGCGTGCAGCTTTACGCCGTCGGCGGTGGTGAGGGTGACATCGCGGTATTGAAGATGGGCTTTTTCCGGCGTGAACGGCAGACCGGGCTCGGGGTAGAACAGCAGCGAACTGCAGCCGTTCAGCGTGAGTAGCAGGCAAATAATGCCGAGGATTCTCATCCGTTGAAGCCTCCAGACGCTCGTTCCCACGCTCTGCTTGGGAATGCATCAACAGGACGCTCTGCGTCCGCTTTTGTGACGCAGGGCGTCACGGGCTGCATTCCCACGCAGAGCGTGGGAACGATCGAATTCCCTAGAGAATATTGGAGTAGTCCGCTTCTATCCGGTCCAGGCTCAAATGGTTGAGGAAGTTCGAGAAGCACATCCATGCTGCCAGCGCATTCATGTCGCGAAACTGCTCGGGCAGGTACTTGGGCGGTACCACCAGGCCTTCGTCGACCAGTTGGCGCAGGGTGCGCATGTCTTCCAGCGTGGTCTTGCCGCAGAACAGCAGCGGCACTTGTTCCAGCTTGCCTTTGCGCACGGCGAGCTGGATGTAGTTGTAAACCATGATAAAGCCCTTGAGGTAGGACAAATCCTTGGTAAACGGCAGCCCGTTCGGCACCGAGCCGCGAAACACCCGGCTGGCGTTGCCGTAGCTCTCGGCCATTTCAAAACCCTGTTCGCGGAAGAACTCGAACACCTGCAAAAAGTCAGCGCCCTCTTCCACCATATGGATGGCGCGGGTGCGGTTGGTCAGCTTGCGAAGGCGGCTGGGGTAAGAGGCAAAGGTGATGATCTCCATCAGGATCGCCAGGCCTTCCTGGGTCACGGTGGACGATGGCGGGCCCTTGGACAGGAAGGTGCAGATAGGCTGGTTCTGGCCGTTGAGCGTGGTGCCGACATGCACCAGACCTTCATGCACTTCCAGGGCACGCACGTCACGGTCGTTGAACATCGCGTCGGCGCGGATCTTGATGTAGTCGGCGCCCGCTGCAGCGTCAGCGACGATGCCATCGGACTCGAACACGCGGATGGTTTCTTCGGCCTCGCCAAACACCTTGTTCAGGCGGGTTTGCAGCAAGGCCACGGCGTCCTTGGCGGTGAGGGTCTTGGCTTCGTCTTTCAGGTCGCCACGGCCGTCGATATTGTTCAGGTAGTCGGAGAGCATCAGGCCGAGGTCAGCCAGGGTCGGGTCGCCAGCGTGGAAGGCATCGGAGGCAGCGCCGTAGAGCTCCTGGGAAATCAGCCCGAAATCCTCGGTGCCCCGCGCTTCAAGCATGCGCACCACCATGCGGTACTCACGGCACATGCGGCGCATGATCTGCCCCACCGGGCTGAACTGGCCGAGGCGGCGCGTGATGTCGCGCTCGATGTTCTGGAACTCCAGCTTAACTGCGCTGGAATCGAACGAGAGCGGCCGGTTCAGATAATAGTCGCGGTTCACGGCGGGCATTTCCTTGCCCTTGGCCTTGAGGAATCCCTGGCGAATGCTCTCGTCCCATTTCACGGCGTCGAGGACGCGGATCGGTGTTTGCGCCAGCACAATGCGATCGGACAAGGTGCGTATCGTCTGCTGGTAATCGTCCACCCGGTGCTTCCTCTTTAAACGTTATTTGCCCGCACGCTGGTAGCGCACAGCTTCCACGAATACATCGGCATTGGCCGGGTCATCCAGGTAGGCAAACACCTGGTCCATGGGGCTGTCAACCAGCACGCCGGTGCCTTCGACAGTCTCAACGGTGCTGCCGTGCAACGCCTTCTGCCCTATGGCTTGGCGGATCTGCTCCAGGTCGAGGTTGTAGACCACCAATTCGTGTTTTTCATCAAGTTCGAAGCCCGCAAGGATGAAATTTCCACCCAGCTTTGAAGGCAACGGCGCCGACAGGTACCAGCGGTCGCCGTGGCGCGATACCGTGAACAGGTACTCATCGCGCTGGCCCGGTTTGGTTTTAGGGTAGCTCACGGCCTTGTAACGGTGTTCGCCGACGCGGGTGATCTGCAGATTCAGCGGCTCGCCCCAGGCGTTTTTGCTCGACCATTGGCCCAACAGTTCCTTCGGCGCAGCCTCTTGGGCCGGCAGCGGCTCCTTGAAAGTCACCAGGCAACCACTGAGTAACAGGAACGACAAGGCGATTACCACGACACGCCAGGCTTTCATTGGACATCCCCCGGTGTCAGACCGAGGCCAACACCAAATGCATGTAACGCTTGAGAATCTCAAGCATCTCTTCAGCGGTCAGAGGCTCTGCGCCGCCCAGCAGGCCCTGATATTCCATCCGACTGATTATCGCCGTCAACACCTTGGCATCCTGTTGCGGCTCGCGAGAACCCAATACCTGGAAAAACTGCCCGGTGCCCTGCAACAGGATCTGCTGATGGGAGCGTACCAGTTCGGCCAGGCGTGGGTTCAGCAGGGCCTCCTGGCGAAAGGCCTGTTCGGCCATCAGGTGTTCGCGACGGTTGGTCAGTTGGCGCTGCACGTAGTCGGCGGTCAGCCGCGCGATGTCATCGGCCAGTTGCGAGCGCGACTCCGGGCTGCCATCGCCATAGGCAACCATTTCGCGCAGCAGGCCTTCGTTACGCACCCACAGATTGCCCATGAAGGCGGCGCTGCGTTCGACGTATTGGGCGAAGGTATCGGTGAGCAGGTCATCGATGTCTTTGAAGTAGTAGGTGGTGGCCGACAACGGCACCCCGGCCTCCGCCGCCACCGCGCGATGGCGCACGGCACGCACGCCGTCGCGTACCACGATACGCATGGCCGCATCGAGAATGTCTTGCCTGCGTCCCCGGCGGCTGGCCTTGCGGCCCTGGTACTGCACGCTTTCAGCCACAGCAGCAGCAATGCCGGCGGCGCCTTCTTGAGCCATTACACGGTTCACGACAGATCTTCCTTTAAGAGGTGACGCGGAGCGTCACGGGCTGCATTCCCACGCAAAGTATGGGAACGATCAGCTGGCGCCGTTTGCTTGACGCTTATATACGCCACATAAAAAAGCCGCCTTATAAAAGGCGGCTTCGGATTTCGCTACGGTTACGCTTGTGGCCGCATGTGCGGGAACAAGATCACATCGCGGATCGACGGCGAGTTGGTCAACAACATCACCAGGCGGTCGATGCCGATGCCTTCACCGGCGGTCGGCGGCATGCCGTATTCCAGGGCACGCACGAAGTCGGCGTCGTAGTGCATGGCTTCGTCGTCGCCAGCGTCCTTGTCGGCCACCTGGGCCATGAAGCGCTCAGCCTGGTCTTCCGCGTCGTTAAGCTCGGAGTAGGCGTTGGCGATTTCGCGGCCACCAATAAACAGCTCGAAACGGTCGGTGACGTTCGGGTTGTCATCGTTGCGACGGGCCAGCGGCGACACTTCGAACGGGTACTGGGTAATGAAGTGCGGCTGTTCCAGCTTGTGCTCCACCAATTCTTCGAAAATCATCACCTGCAGTTTGCCCAGGCCTTCGAAACCCAGCACCTTGGCGCCGGCTTTCTTGGCAATGGCGCGGGCCTTGTCGACGTCGGTCAGGTCGTCAGCGGTCAGCTCAGGGTTGTACTTGAGGATCGAATCGAACACCGACAGGCGCACGAACGGTTCGCCGAAGTGGAACACCTTGTCGCCGTACGGCACGTCGGTGCTGCCCAACACCAACTGCGCCAGTTCGCGGAACAGTTCTTCGGTCAGGTCCATGTTGTCTTCGTAGTCGGCGTAAGCCTGGTAGAACTCCAACATGGTGAATTCTGGGTTGTGACGAGTCGAGACGCCTTCGTTGCGGAAGTTGCGGTTGATCTCGAACACTTTCTCGAAGCCGCCGACAACGAGGCGCTTGAGGTACAGCTCCGGCGCGATGCGCAGGAACATTTCCAGGTCCAGCGCGTTGTGGTGGGTTTCGAACGGCTTGGCTGCGGCGCCACCAGGAATGGTTTGCAGCATCGGCGTTTCCACTTCCAGGAAGTCACGCTTCATCAGGAAGGCGCGGGTGTGGGCAATCACTTGCGAACGCACGCGGAAGGTGTGGCGCACGTCTTCGTTGACGATCAGGTCAACGTAGCGCTGGCGGTAGCGCTGCTCGGTGTCGGACAGGCCGTGGTGCTTGTCCGGCAGCGGGCGCAGCGATTTGGTCAGCAGGCGCACGCTGGTCATTTCAACGTACAGGTCACCCTTGCCGGAACGGGCCAGGGTGCCTTCGGCTGCGATGATGTCGCCCAGGTCCCAGGTTTTCACGGCGGCCAGGGTGTCTTCGGAGAGGGTTTTACGGTTGACGTAAACCTGGATGCGCCCGGACATGTCCTGGATCACCATGAACGAGCCACGGTTGAGCATGATGCGACCTGCCACCTTGACCGGGATCGCAGCCTCCGCCAGCTCTTCCTTGGTCTTGTCCGCGTATTGCTTCTGCAAGTCTTCGCAGTAGGCGTCGCGACGGAAGTCGTTGGGGAAGGCATTGCCCTTGGCGCGCTCGGCAGCAAGCTTTTCCTTGCGCAGGGCGATCAGGGAGTTTTCTTCCTGTTGCAGGGCTTGCGGATCGAGTTGTTGGTCGCTCATGTCTTTTGAAATTCCATCACAGGTTCGTTGCCCCCAGGCCTGCGGCCTGGGGATCGCTGGGCAAGGACTAGGCGTCCCCCCGGCTCCTACGGGATCGTGCTGTATCAGCCGATCCCGTATTGCAGTCTTACAGCCCCGATTTCAGGCTGGCTTCCAGGTATTCGTCGATATCGCCGTCGAGCACCTTATCGCAGTCGCTGCGTTCGATGTTGGTGCGCAGATCCTTGATCCGCGACGCGTCGAGCACATAAGAACGGATCTGGTGACCCCAGCCGATGTCCGACTTGGTGTCTTCCAACGCCTGGGAAGCGGCGTTGCGCTTCTGCATTTCCTGCTCGTACAACTTGGCCCGCAGCATTTTCATGGCGGTGTCCTTGTTCGCGTGCTGGGAACGTTCGTTCTGGCAGCTAACCACGGTGTTGGTCGGTACGTGGGTAATACGTACGGCCGAGTCGGTGGTGTTTACGTGCTGACCACCGGCACCGGAGGAGCGGTAGGTGTCGATACGCAGGTCTGCCGGGTTGATCTCGATTTCCACCTTGTCGTCGATCTCTGGCGAGACGAAAACAGCGGAAAACGACGTGTGGCGACGGTTGCCGGAGTCGAACGGGCTCTTGCGCACCAGGCGGTGCACGCCGATCTCGGTACGCAGCCAGCCAAAAGCGTATTCACCCTTGATGTGCACGGTCGCGCCTTTGATGCCAGCGACTTCACCGGCCGACAGCTCCATGATGGTTGCGTCGAAACCGCGTTTGTCGGCCCAGCGCAGGTACATGCGCAACAGAATGTTGGCCCAGTCCTGGGCTTCGGTGCCGCCGGAACCGGCCTGGATATCCAGGTAAGCGTTGTTCGGGTCCATTTCGTGGCTGAACATGCGACGGAATTCAAGCTTGGCGAGGTTTTCCTCGAGACGGGCCAGCTCGGCGACGACATCGCCCACTGCGCCTTCATCGTCTTCTTCGACGGCCATGTCCAGCAGGTCGCGGCAATCGCCCAGACCGGTGTTCAACTCGTCGAGGGTATCGACGATCTGCGCCAGCGCAGAGCGCTCGCGGCCCAGTTCCTGGGCGTATTCAGGTTTGTTCCAGACACTCGGATCTTCAAGCTCGCGATTGACTTCGGTCAGACGCTCATGCTTTTGATCGTAGTCAAAGATACCCCCGAATAGTTTCGGAGCGCTCGGACAGGTCCTTGATGGTGTTAAGGATCGGGTTGATTTCCATGGCGGGCAGCACTCGTTGGCGAACTTTTGAAAGCCGACGAGTATAACGACAATCGGGGGGGAACGGCAGGCCGCTTGGCGAAAAGGCGGGCTTATGTGCGATGAGGGAACCGAGTACATATCCGTTATTTGCGTAACGGCGGTTATTGGTTCCGCCCTTACGGCGGGTCACTTTTGGAAAAGAGCCCGGAATGCCGGCCCAGCCAAAAGTAATCAAAAGGGCTCTTGCCCCACCACTCGGCACCTCGCCTAGGCTCGGTGTGCCCTCACTCCGGCATCACGAAGCGGGCCGCCGCGACGGGGCGTCCCTGCCCCGTCGCGGCTAAACCGGCGTCCTGCCGGTTTACCCGCTCCGTAATACCTGCGTTCGGCCAGCGTGGTTAACGGGGCGCCTAAGATCAAGATCAAGAACAGATCAAAAGCAGAGCACGGCGGCCTAGTAGCCGACCTGAGTGGTGTAGATCAAAAGCAGGGCCGAGGCGGCCTGACAGCCGACCTGATACCGGAAGCCGATCTCGGTTTAAATATGGGAGGGCGGTGCGACGATTCGACTTGCTCCCGATGGGGGTGTATCAGTCAGCTTATCTATAGCTGCCCCCATCGGGAGCAAGTCGAATCTTCGCACCGCCCCTCCCGCACTTGGATCTCCATACATCAAATCAAAAGCACACCGCTGTTGATCTAGCCTTTGCTTCTACCACTCAGGTCGGCTACTAGGCCGCCGTGCTCTGCTTTTGATCTGTTCTTGATCTTGATCTGAAGCGCCCCGTTAACCACGCTGGCCGCACGCAGGTTTGAATCCGTGGGTAACCCGGCAGGACGCCGGGTTAGCCGCGCTGGGCCAAGGATGGCCCATCGCGGCGGCCCACGGATTCAAGCCTGCGTGCGGGCACACCGAGCCTAGGCGAGGTGCCGAGTGGTGGGGCGAAGACCTTTTGGTTACTTTTGGGTCTTTCCAAAAGTGACCCGCTGTAAGAGCGGAACCATAAGTCGCTGTTACCTAGATAACGGATATGTACTCAGGCTTACTCGATCCCCACCTGGTTACGCCCATTATTCTTGGCCGTATACAACCCCTTGTCCGCCGCCATGATCAGCTGCCGGCAATCGCTGCCTTGCACCGGCGTCATGGTCGAAAGCCCGATGCTGATGGTCAGGCTCGAGCCCTCGGCCGGGGCGATGTGCGGGATTTTCAGCGCTGCGACAGCCATGCGCAGCTTTTCGGCCACCAGGCGCGCGCCGCCGGGCGAGGTATTCGGCAGCACCAGGGCGAACTCTTCACCGCCGTAGCGCGCTGGCAGGTCCGAGGGGCGGCTGCTGGCTTCGCGGATGGCGGCAGCGACTTTGCGCAGGGCCTCATCGCCTTCGACGTGGCCGAAGCTGTCGTTGTAGGTCTTGAAGAAGTCCACGTCGATCATCAGCAACGACAGTTGGGCCTGGTCACGCAGGGCGCGGCGCCATTCCAACTCCAGGTATTCGTCGAAATGCCGGCGGTTGGACAGCCCGGTGAGGCCATCGGAGTTCATCAGCCGTTGCAGCACCAGGTTGGTGTCCAACAGTTGTTGCTGGCTGACCCGCAGCGCGCGGTAGGCCGCATCGCGCTGCAACAGGGTCATGTAGGAGCGCGAATGATAGCGAATGCGCGCCACCAGCTCGATGTTGTCCGGCAGCTTAACCAGGTAATCGTTGGCCCCGGCCGCAAACGCCGCACTCTTGATCAGCGGGTCTTCCTTGGTGGAAAGCACGATAATCGGAATATTCGCCGTGGCTGGGTGGTTGCGGTATTCGCGCACCAGGGTCAGGCCGTCCAGGCCCGGCATCACCAAGTCTTGCAGGATCACCGTCGGTTTGATGCGGATCGCCTGGGCGATCGCCTGGTGCGGGTCGGCGCAAAAGTGGAAGTCGATGTTTTCTTCATGGGCCAGGCCACGCCGCACGGCTTCGCCGATCATGGCCTGGTCGTCGACCAGCAACACCATGGCGGCATTTTCGTCGGTCTTGATGCCGTCGATCTGTAAATCATTCATGTGCAGTCACCTGAATTACTACCTGCAAGCCAGCAGCGGGAGGTTCGGATCATTTTGCAAAGACCTCCAGCAATCGGGGCGCAATTCTATCCAATGGGCGAATTTCAACAGCAGCATCAATCGCCGCCGCCGCTTTGGGCATGCCATACACCGCCGAACTCTGCTGGTCCTGAGCGATGGTCAAATATCCTTGTTCACGCATTAATTTGAGCCCCTGGGCCCCATCGCGGCCCATGCCTGTCAGCAGCACGCCGACAGCATCGCCATTCCAGTGGCTGGCCACGCTCTCGAAAAACACGTCGATGGAAGGCCGATAAATCTCGTTCACCGGTTCTGCGGTATAGGCCAGCGTGCCGTTCTTCAACAGACGAATGTGGTGATTGGTGCCAGCCAGCAGCACCACGCCACTCTGCGGCGGCTCACCTTCGAGGGCCAGGCGCACCGGCAGGCCCGAAGCGCTGCTCAACCACTCAGCCATGCCGGCGGCAAACACTTGGTCTACGTGCTGCACCAGCACGATGGCCGCCGGAAAGTCCTGTGGCAACCCCTTGAGCAGGATTTCCAGGGCCGCCGGGCCGCCGGCCGACGAACCAATCGCCACCAGGCGCTGACGTTTGCCGGTGCTGCGCTGGGGCGCGGTTTCGGCGCGCACGCGGCTGCCACGCTGGCCGATCAGCCAGCCGATATTGAGGATCTTGCGCAACAACGGCGCGGCCGCGTCCTTGGGGTTGCCCACGCCCAGCGCGGGCGTATCCACCACATCCAAGGCGCCATGGCCCATGGCTTCGAACACCCGGCTGACGTTGGCCTGGCGGTCGACGGTGACGATCACAATCGCGCACGGGGTTTGGGCCATGATCTGCCGGGTGGCTTCCACGCCGTCCATCACCGGCATGATCAGGTCCATCAGGATCAGGTCCGGGGTCAGTTCGGCGCAGCGCTGCACGGCTTCCAGGCCGTTGCTGGCCACCCACACCAGTTCGTGCGCAGGCTCGAAACTCAGGGCGCGGCGCAGCGCCTCAACGGCCATGGGCATGTCATTGACGATCGCAATCCTCATGCCCTTGCCCCTCCAATCAGTTCCACCACGGCGTCCAACAAGGCGTCGTCATGGAAACTGGCTTTGGCTAAATAATAGTCGGCGCCGGCGTCCAGCCCACGACGTCGATCTTCTTCGCGGTCCTTGTAGGACACGACCATCACCGGCAACGATTGCAAGCGTGTGTCTCGGCGCAAGAGTGTGACCAATTCAATACCGTCCATGCGAGGCATATCAATGTCAGTGATCAACAGGTCGAAGTCTTCCGAGCGCAGGGCGTTCCAGCCGTCCATGCCGTCGACCGCCACGGCCACTTCATAACCCCGATTAAGCAGCAATTTGCGTTGCAGTTCACGCACGGTGAGCGAGTCGTCCACCACCAGCACGCGTTTGCGCGGCGCTTCGGTGGCTTGCTGGCTGCGCCGGGCGATGCGTTCCAGGCGGCCGGTGTTGAGCAGCTTGTCGACCGAACGCAGCATGTCTTCGACGTCGACGATCAACACCACCGAGCCGTCATCGAGCAAGGCGCCGGCGGAAATATCCTGGACCTTGCCCAGGCGGTCATCCAGCGGCAACACCACCAAGGTGCGTTCGCCAATGAAGCGCTCTACCGCAATGCCGTATACCGCATCGCGCTCGCGGATTACCACGACTTTCAGCGTTTCTTGGCTGTTTTGCCCCGGCGGGCGCTGCAACAATTGGCTGGCGGCGACCAGGCCGACATGCCGGCCCTCATGCCAGAAATGCTGGCGGCCTTCCAGTTGCACGATGTCATCCGGCGCCAGGTCGCACATGCGTTCGATGTGGGCCAACGAAAAGGCGTAGGCCTCTTCGCCGACTTCCACCACCAGGCTGCGCACCACCGACAGGGTCAGGGGCACCTCCAGGTGGAAGCGACTGCCCTGCCCCGCCGTCTGTTCCAGCACCACCGCACCGCGCAATTGGCGGACCATGTGCTGCACCGCGTCCAGGCCAACGCCGCGCCCGGACACTTCGGTGACCTTGTCGCGCAGGCTAAAACCCGGCAGGAACAGGAACGTCAGCAGCTCTTCTTCGCTCAGGCGCAGGGCGGTTTCAACGGGCGACAGGTGCCGGTCGACGATGGTACCGCGCAGGCGCTCCAGGTCGACGCCATTACCGTCATCGCTCAGTTCCAGCACCAACAGGCCGGCCTGATGGGACGCTCGCAGGCGGATCAGGCCTTCCGCCGGTTTGCCCGCCAGCACACGTTGGTCAGGCATTTCGATGCCGTGGTCGACGGCATTGCGCAATAAGTGGGTAAGCGGCGCCTCGAGCTTTTCCAGGACGTCGCGGTCGACCTGGGTTTTTTCGCCCTCGATTTCCAGGCGTACCTGCTTGCCCAGGCTGCGACCGAGGTCACGCACCATGCGTACCTGCCCGGCGAGCACATCGGCAAACGGCCGCATGCGACAGGCCAGCGCCGTGTCGTAGAGCACCTGCGCGCGCTGCCCGGCCTGCCAGCCAAACTCATCCAGCTCGGCGGTTTTTTCCGCCAGCAATGCCTGGGCTTCGCTCAGCAGGCGGCGGGTATCGGACAAGGCTTCCTGGGCTTCCAGGCCCAGACCGAGGGTCTTGAGTTGGCCATCCAAGTTGTCCAGGGCGCGCACGCTGTTGCTTTGAATACGCTTGAGGCGCTGCAGGCTGGCCAGGTACGGCTTGAGCCGCTGGGTTTCCACCAGGGATTTGCTGGACAGGTCCAACAGGCTGTTCAAGCGCTCGGCGGTGACCCGCAGCACGCGTTCGCCGCCTTCGGTCATGCGCTTATTCTGGCGCGGCGGCTCGCTGCTGACGGGCGGTGCGGGTTCCGGCTCGGGTGGCAGTGCTTCAACGACCGGTGCTGGCGCTGCCGGCGGTGGGGCGACTTTGGCCGTCAGCTGCGACGGGGCAAGCAGGCGCTCCATCAGCGCCACATAGGCCTCGATATCCGCAGGGCCCACGGTGTTGCCGGGCGTAGCGACGCGCATCAGCAGGTCGGTGCCCTGCAGTAACGCATCAATGTGTTCGGGTTGCAGGTACAGGCGACCTTCCTGGGCGCTGACCAGGCAATCCTCCATGACATGGGCCACGCTAACCCCGGCGTCCACCCCGACAATCCGCGCCGCACCTTTAAGTGAATGCGCGGCACGCATGCAGGCTTCGAGCTGGTCGGCCTGGGTCGGGTTGCGTTCCAGGGCCAGCAGCCCGGCGCTCAAGACCTGGGTCTGCGCATCGGCTTCCAGGCTGAACAGTTCCAGCAGCGACGCATCGCGCATCTGGTCGGGGGTCATGTGAGGCTCCGGGTCACGGCGGACAACAATTGCGCCTCATCCAGCCAACGCAGGCTGCGGCCTTTCCACTGCAATACACCCTGGGTGAAACGCCCACTGGCCTGGGTGCCGGAGGCCGACGATGCCTTCAGCGTGCGCTCGTCGATGGCATGGATGCCGTCGACTTCGTCCACCGGCACCACCACCGGGCCGTCCTGCGCGGCGATGATCAACATGCGCGGCATGATCCGCCCACTGCTGGCGCCGTTGTGAGTGCTGTCCAGACCGAGCAGTTCCACCAGCGACAGGCACGCCACCAGGGCACCGCGCACATTGGCCACGCCGAGCAACGCGCGGGATCGCTGGTGCGGCAAGGAGTGAATCGGTTGCAACGGCGCCACTTCCACCAGGCAGCGAGTGGCGATGCCCAGCCACTCTTCGCCAAGACGGAATATCAGCAGGGAACGGGTGACAATATCTTCATCGCCCTCGGCAGCGGCCACCGGGCGGCGATCCTCCTGCTGCAAGGCATACCGGTCCAGCAAGCGGGTGGCGGCGGCGGAGTACACCGAGCAATTGCGGCAGTGAATGTGGTCGGCGAGCAGCGGGCAGGACCTGTCGCCGTGGATGCCAATACGGTTCCAGCAATCATCAATGGCTTGGGTGTCGGCCACGGCCAGGCCTAGGTCCAGGCCAGCGGTATCGAGCGCGTCTGGGCTACTCATCGTTTGAACTCACTGTCAGCTCGCTCGCTACGGGCGGCCCGCGCCTGCAAACGGCGCGCCCCCGCACTGTCACCCTGGGATTCAAGCAACGCGGCCAGGTGCATCAAGGCCTGCGAATGCTGCGGTTCCAGGTACAAGGCTTTTCGATAATACCCCTGCGCTTCCAGGACGCTTCCGGCCACATCGCTGAGCAGCCCCAGCCAGTAAAACACCTGGGCGGCCGGCGGGTGGTTGCTCAAATAACGCTCACAGGCGGCACGGGCCTCGGCACTTTTACCTTCGTTGGCCAAAGTGGCGATCTGGCTGAGCAAGTCGCTGGCGTCGGACTGCGGCGATTTGATCGGCACCACCGGAGCGCTGACCGCGCTGAACGGTCGCGGCGTGAACGGGATCGGCGCCGAACTGCGCTGTGGCGCGGGCGCGGGCATCGGTACAAACACCGGCTCAGGCTTGACCGGCTCGGTCTGCCGACTGAACGCAAATGACTGCGGCACACCAATCGAGCGCATGCCATGGCGCCCCAGCAGGCTACCCTCGGCGGGGCCGATGAACAGCACGCCATCCACGTGGGTCAGGCCTTTGAGCACGTCGAACACCTGTTTTTGCGTCGGCTGGTCGAAATAGATCAGCAGGTTGCGGCAAAACACAAAGTCATAGCTCGGTTCATTGGCGAGCAGCGCAGGGTCGAGCAGGTTGCCGACCTGCAGGCGCACTTGTTCACGCACCCGGTCGGCGAGGTGGTAGCCGTCGGCCTGCTCGATGAAATGGCGCTCGCGAAACTCGAGATCGCCGCCGCGAAACGAATTTTTCCCATACACGCCGCGCCGGGCGCGTTCCACCGACAGCGGGCTGACGTCAAGGCCCAGCACCTTGAACTGGTGCGGCGCCAAGCCGGCGTCGAGCAAGGCCATGGCGATCGAGTAGGGTTCTTCGCCGGTGGAACATGGCAGGCTGAGAATGCGCAGGG
Source organism: Pseudomonas fildesensis (assembly GCF_001050345.1). Classification (GTDB taxonomy): domain Bacteria; phylum Pseudomonadota; class Gammaproteobacteria; order Pseudomonadales; family Pseudomonadaceae; genus Aquipseudomonas; species Aquipseudomonas fildesensis. The sequence goes on from NZ_LFMW01000001.1 coordinate 461,880, forward strand.
CGCGCATCTGATTGATCTCGGCCAGGCGCACCTTGGCCAGGCGAGCCAGGGTCGCAAAGGATTCGGGGTAACGGAAAAACCAGGTCTCGGGGACGATCACCGCTTCGATCAGCGCTTGCTGTTCGTCGTGGGAGCTTTGCAGGTGCTGCCAGTAATCATCCGCCGTCTGTGCCTGCACGGCCTGGCTGCGCTGGCGCACGGCACGCTCGATGATCGCCTCGCCGACCGACGCTACGTCCAGGCCGATGCGCTCCTTAAGGAAGGCAAAGAAGCGCGGGTCGTTGCTCATAGGCTCAGCTCGGTGGAGAACAGCATGGCACGCACGGGCTCGGTGAGCAGTTCGTTGACGCCAACCCACTGCATCAGGCCCAAGGCGTCTTCACGCACCTGCCCCAGGTACGGCGCCTCGCGGTTGTCCAGGCCATAAGGCTTGAACTCCGCCAGGTCGCACCGCAGGGTCTCGGTGGCCTGTTCCAGAATCAGCCCCAGCCAGCGCGCCGCGACCCAGGGTTCTGGCTGGTAATTGACCAGCACCAGCCGTGTGCTGGTGCGGGTCTGGGCTGGTGTGCCGAAGGTCAGGGCGCAGAGGTCGATCACCGGCACCAACGCGCCGCGATGGGCGAAGATGCCCGCCACCCACAGCGGCGCGTGGGCGATGGGTTTGAGTGGCAGGCGCGGCAGCACCTCGGCCACTTCAGTGGCCCTGAGGGCAAAACGTTCGTTGCCGATGTGGAACACCAGGAACAACGCCTTTTTCGCTGCCGGGACGGCGCCGCGTTTAGCCGCGAGGTCGCTCATCAGACTTTGAAACGCGACACGCCGCTGCGCAGACCCACCGCAACCTGGCTCAGCTCATCAATGGCAAAGCTGGCCTGGCGCAGGGATTCCACGGTCTGGCTACTGGCATCGCCCAGTTGCACCAGGGCGTGGTTGATCTGCTCGGCACCGGTGGCCTGGGCCTGCATGCCTTCGTTGACCATCAACACGCGCGGCGCCAGCGCCTGTACCTGGTGGATGATCTGCGACAGTTGTTCGCCCACTTGCTGCACTTCGAACATGCCGCGGCGGACTTCTTCGGAGAACTTGTCCATGCCCATCACCCCGGCGGACACCGCCGATTGAATCTCACGCACCATTTGCTCGATATCGTAGGTCGCCACGGCGGTCTGGTCAGCCAGGCGCCGCACTTCGGTGGCCACCACGGCAAAACCGCGACCGTACTCACCGGCCTTTTCAGCCTCGATGGCGGCATTGAGCGACAGCAGGTTGGTCTGGTCGGCCACCTTGACGATGGTCACCACCACTTGGTTTATGTTGCCGGCCTTCTCGTTGAGGATCGCCAGCTTGGCGTTGACCAGCTCGGCGGCGCCCATCACCGAGTGCATGGTTTCTTCCATACGTGCCAGGCCTTGCTGGCCGGAACCGGCGGCAACCGAGGCTTGGTCGGCAGCAGTGGACACTTCGGTCATGGTGCGAACCAAGTCCTTGGAAGTGGCAGCGATTTCCCGCGAAGTAGCGCCGATCTCCGTAGTGGTCGCAGCGGTTTCAGTGGCAGTGGCCTGTTGCTGCTTGGAGGTGGCGGCGATCTCGGTCACCGACGTGGTGACCTGCACCGACGAGCGTTGCGCCTGGGACACCAGGGCGGTCAGCTCGGTCATCATGTCGTTGAAGCCGGTCTCGACAGCACCGAATTCGTCCTTGCGCTCCAGGTTCAAGCGTTTGCTCAGGTCGCCGGTGCGCATGGTGTCGAGGATTTCAACGATGCGCTTCATCGGCGCCATGATCGCGCGCATCAGCAGCAGACCACAGAGGCCAGCGGCGAGAATGGCGATGACCAACGACACGGCCATGCTGATCTTCGCCGACAGCACGGACTCATCAATGGCCGCCGTGGCTCGGTCGGACACACTCTTGTTTTCGGTGATGATGTCGTTGAGCTTCATGCGCCCTTCGGTCCAGACCGGCGTCAATTGCTCTTCCAGCAACACATTCGCCCCGTGCAGGTCATTCGCGTCAACACGCGCCAGCACCTCGGCAAGGATCCTGTTGTAGTTGGTGTGCGCCGCCTTGAAGTTATCGAACTCCATGCGGTCAGCCTGGCTATGAATGGTTTTTTCGTAGTTGGCCATCTGCTGTTCAATACGCGCTTCGAAGGACTTGTAGTCCGTCTTGTCGGCATTGGTGAAAGTTTTATCGTCGCGCAGGCCGATGATATCAATGGTCTGCAAATAGCTGTCGACCCACGCGCTGCGGATCATCGAACTGAGATAGACGCCCGGCACCGCATCGTCACGGACCGCTTCCTGGCTGGTTTCGATCTTCAGCAACCGTGAGTAGGACACGACAACCATCAGCAGCATGATCGCGATAATCACCGCAAAGCTCGCCAAAATCCGCTGGCGCAAGGTCCAATTCTTCACAGTATTTCCTCGAGGGGCCGATCAAATGCCGAGGAGTATAGCTGAGCACATGCCCTCATTTATCAACGGGTTTCGATGTAGGGCGCTACACGATGCAAATGTGAGAGGGGCTTGCTCCCGATGGGGGTGGGTCAGCTACAGATAAGCTGACTGACACACCGCCATCGGGAGCAAGCCCCTCTCACATTTGGATCTGCGTACGACACGTATTTACTGGTTAAGGCGCACCTGCTTCTCCAGCTCGACCTTCAAGCCGGGCTCCAACTTGAGTTGCCGGGCCAGTTCATCAAGGTAGGACTTCTCCATGAAGTTCTCCTCATCCACCAGCATCACGCTGGCGATGTACATCTCGGCGGCCATTTCAGGCGTGCCTGCCGCCCGCGCCACATCGGCAGGATCCAGCGGTTTATTCAACTCGGCGTGCAGCCAGCTTTGCAGCTCGCGGTCGTTATCCAGCTTGGTGAATTCCCCCTCGATCAGCGCGCGCTCACGCTCATCCACATGCCCATCGGCCTTGGCTGCGGCCACCAGTGCCTTGAGGATGGCCTGGCTGTGCTGCTCGACCTGGGCCGGTGGCAGGCGGTCGATGGTTTGCGGTTCGCCTTGGGGCGCGCTGGCCTGTTGCGCCTGCCAGTTACCGTAGGCCTTGTAGGCAATCACACCCAACGCCGCCAAGCCGCCGTAGGTCAGGGCCTTGCCGCCGAACTTGCGCGCTTTTTTGTTACCCAGCAGCAGGCCCATGGCCCCGGCCGCCAGGGCGCCGCCGCCTGCTCCGCCGAGCAAACTGCCGAGGCCGCCACCACCAAGCAATCCGCCCAAGGCACCTTTATCGTCGGATTTACGCTGACCGCCAGCCTTGTTCTGCAACATGTCCTGACCAGACTTGAGCAACTGATCGAGCAATCCACGGGTATTCATTCGTAGCCTCCAGACACTAGGGTTCATAGGACCAATAGGCCCTCAGCGTAAAACTAAGTGCCAAAAAGCCCCGATCTAGAGTGCTTCCAGATGTAACGCGCTCTTGCAGCGGCCCTAATAAAGCCACCGGGTTATTTCAGGTATTCCACGGGGTCTGGTTTTGGGGCTGCTTCGCAGCCCAACGCGGGGCAGGCCCGCTCGCCACAATGGGCTCGCTCGCCAGGCCCCCTGCATGTCAGGAAACACCTTGTTTCATATGCAACGCCATCACCCCGCCATCAATCAATTTTCCTTCCCCACCGAACCGCTTAAGCTATCCGGCGTCTGTTTAATGTCCGTTGCGTTTGGCCGAAGGCATGTCCGAACCGTAATTTCTGATCCGCTACGTGCCAGGAACGGCGCGGGATTTGCTCACGACAGGTTGTCTCTATGCACCGCAGGAATTTGCTCAAAGCGTCCATGGCCATTGCGGCTTACACCGGTTTATCGGCCAGCGGCCTGCTCGCCGCGCAGGCTTGGGCCGGGAACCGTGCCGCCGATGGCAAGGCCGTGGCGTTCGACTTCGAAACGCTCAAGGCCCAGGCCAAGCAGCTCGCAACCCGTGGCTACCAGGACACCAAACAGGTGCTGCCGCCGACCCTGGCGACTATGACCCCGCAGAATTTCAACGCCATCGGTTACGACGGCAACCATTCGTTGTGGAAGGAATTGAACGGCCAGCTGGACGTGCAGTTCTTCCACGTTGGCATGGGTTTCAAGACGCCGGTGCGCATGCACAGCGTTGACCCCAAGACCCGTGAAGCCCGCGAAGTGCACTTCCGCCCTTCGCTGTTCAACTATGAAAAAACCACGGTCGACACCAAACAGTTGACCGGCGACCTGGGTTTCTCAGGCTTCAAGCTGTTCAAGGCGCCGGAACTGGATCGCCACGACGTGCTGTCGTTTCTCGGCGCCAGCTACTTCCGCGCGGTGGATTCCACCGGCCAGTACGGCCTTTCCGCACGCGGCCTGGCGATTGATACCTACGCGAAGAAGCGCGAGGAATTCCCCGACTTCACGCAGTTCTGGTTCGAAACGCCGGACAAGAACGCCACGCGCTTCGTGGTCTACGCCCTGCTCGACTCGCCCAGTGCAACCGGCGCCTACCGCTTCGATATCGACTGCCAGGCCAACCAGGTAGTGATGGCCATCGACGCCAACATCAATGCGCGTACCGCTATCGAACAACTGGGCATCGCCCCGATGACCAGCATGTTCAGCTGCGGCACTCATGAACGGCGGATGTGCGACACCATCCACCCGCAAATCCACGATTCAGACCGCCTGGCGATGTGGCGCGGGAATGGCGAGTGGATCTGCCGCCCGCTGAACAACCCGGCCAAGCTGCAATTCAACGCATTTGCCGACACCGACCCGAAAGGCTTCGGCCTGGTGCAGACCGACCACGAGTTCGCCAGCTACCAGGACACCGTCGACTGGTACAGCAAGCGTCCGAGCCTGTGGGTAGAACCAACCACCGCCTGGGGCGAAGGCTCGATCGACCTGCTGGAAATCCCCACCACGGGCGAAACCCTGGACAATATAGTGGCCTTCTGGACCCCGAAAAAACCCGTGGCAGCGGGCGAATCACTCAACTACGGCTACAAACTGTACTGGAGCGCCCTACCGCCGGTGAGCACGCCGTTGGCACAAGTCGACGCCACGCGTTCAGGCATGGGCGGCTTTACGGAAGGGTGGGCACCCGGCGAGCACTACCCGCAAGTCTGGGCACGGCGTTTTGCCGTGGACTTCAAGGGCGGTGGCCTGGATCGCCTGCCACCCGGCACCGGGATCGAACCGGTGGTGACGTGTTCCCACGGCCAGGTGAAGGATTTCAGCGTGCTGGTGCTCGACAGCATCAAGGGCTACCGCATCCTGTTCGACTGGTACCCGACCAGCGACAGCGTAGAACCGGTGGAACTGCGCCTGTTTATTCGAACCCAGGACCGCACCTTGAGTGAAACCTGGTTGTACCAGTACTTCCCGCCGGCACCGGACCAGCGCAAGTACACCTGACACCGATCATTCCCGCGCTCTGCGTGGGAATGCCGCCCGAGAAGCTCCGCGTCCACCTCACGTCCTGCGCAAGGGCGACGCGGAGCGTCACGGTATACATTCCCACTTAGAGCGTGGAACGATCGTATGAACGACTAGAACCGCGACACACTCTTCATCGCCCCAATCAGATACCGCATCGCCACCTGATCGTTCTCGGTCAGGGCGCGATACTGTGCCAGCAATTCGGCCTCATCCGAACTCAACCTGCGACCGCGCAAGGCCAACCTGCGCGTCAGAAAACACACTACCGCACCCGCTACACCATAGGACTTGGCCATGGACTGCTTCTCCTGATATCGAACAAATACTCCTGGTGCCCATCACCTGCCTCCCGTGAAGCGCAATGCCTACGTGGGCAAACCGAATGACTTCCTGGGCCAGAAATCAGACTCACCCTAAGAGTAGAAACAATCTCGATGCTTGTGGGATTTTTTTAGAGTATTCACTTAAATAAATTGCTTCGGTAACAAATACCTACAGCTTTATCCCACAGACCAGGCGTAAAAAAACCCACCGGGTCAGGGTGGGTTTCGATGGAACGAGCGAAAGGTCAATCCCTGAGATCAGACTCATGAATCGGCTGGTCACGGTGAGTCGCCCGTTGGTACTGCGCCGGCCAGATCGCCTTGCGCCCGCCGAGATCGTCGTCGGCGTGCAGCGGCCAGTACGGGTCTCGCAACAGTTCACGTGCGAGGAAGATGAGGTCGGCCTGGCAGGTGCGCAGGATGTGTTCGGCTTGGGCCGGTTCGGTAATCATGCCGACAGTGCCAGTGGCTATCCCCGACTCCTTGCGCACGCGCTCGGCAAAGCGCGTCTGGTAACCGGGGCCGGTGGGGATCTCGGCATTGGCGGCGGTGCCACCGGAGGACACGTCGATCAGGTCCACGCCCAGGGCCTTCAGACGGCGCGCGAGTTCCACTGTTTCATCAGGGTTCCAGCCGTCTTCCACCCAGTCGGTGGCTGACACTCGCACAAATAACGGCAGATCCTGAGGCCAGGCTTCGCGCACGGCTTCGGTGACTTGCAGCACCAGGCGGATACGGTTTTCAAAGGAACCGCCGTAGTGGTCCTGACGCTGGTTGCTCAGGGGCGAGAGAAATTGGTGCAGCAGGTAACCGTGAGCGGCGTGGATTTCCACCACTTCAAAACCGGCAGTCAATGCGCGTTTGGCGGCGGCGACAAAGTCGGCGATCACTTGCTGGATCTGCCCTTCGTCGAGCTGATTGGGTTGCGTGTGATTCGGGTCAAAGGCAATCGGCGATGGCCCCACCGGCACCCAGCCGCCCTCTTCCGACTTGACGCTGCCGTGCTTGCCGATCCAAGGACGATGGGTGCTGGCCTTGCGCCCGGCATGGGCCAGTTGAATCCCGGCCACAGCGCCTTGGGCCGCGATAAAGCGGGTGATGCGTTGCAGCGGTTCGATCTGTGCGTCGTTCCACAAGCCCAGGTCTTCGGCGGTGATGCGACCATCGGCGGTCACGGCGGTGGCTTCGGTGAAAATCAACCCGGCGCCGCCGACGGCACGGCTGCCGAGGTGGACCAGGTGCCAGTCATTGGCCAGGCCATCCACGCTTGAGTACTGGCACATCGGCGACACGGCAATGCGGTTGAGCAGGGTCAATTGGCGCAGGGTATAGGGTTCGAGCAGCTGACTCATGGCGCACCTCTTCTGGGTTCTGTGGGCACTATTCAAACAGTGCTTAGAGCCTAGTCGACAACGGTGGATTGCACAGGGTTCAGACGCAAAGCGGGAGCCGATTGCCAGCTCCCGTGCTGCAACGGCCTACATTTCGATCTGGGTGCCCAGTTCGATCACCCGGTTTACCGGGAGTTTGAAGAAGCGCAGGTTGCCGTTGGCGTTCTTCAACATGAACGCAAACAAACCTTCGCGCCATCGGGCCATGCCTTCGATCTTCGAGGCGATCACCGTTTCGCGGCTGAGGAAGTACGTCGTGCGCATCGGACTGAAATCCAGGTCATCCAAATGGCACAGCTTCAGCGCTTCAGGCACGTCCGGCTCATCGGTAAAACCGAAGTGCAGGATGACGCGGAAGAAACCTTCCCCGTAGGCATCCACCTCGAAGCGCCGTGAGGCAGGTACGCGCGGAATATCTTCATAAACCACCGTCAACAACACCACCTGCTCGTGCAATACCTGGTTATGCAGCAGGTTGTGCAACAGCGCATGGGGCACTGCGTCGGGCCGCGCGGTGAGGAATACCGCCGTGCCCTGGACACGATGGGGCGGCTGTACGCGGATACTGCTGATAAATATCGGCAGCGGCAGGCCGCCCTCGTCGAGACGGTCGACCAGCAATTGCTTGCCGCGCTTCCAGGTGGTCATCAGCACGAACAACACGATCCCCGCCAGCACCGGGAAGGCGCCGCCCTGGATGATCTTCGGCACGTTGGCGGCAAAGAACAGGCCGTCGACCAGCAAGCAGCAGAGCAATAGCGGCACAGCCAGCACCGGAGGCCATTTCCACAACAGCAGCATCACCGCCGCCACCAGGATGGTGGTCATCAGCATGGTGCCGGTCACCGCCACGCCGTAGGCCGACGCCAGCGCGCCGGAGGACTCGAAGCCCAGTACCAGCAGGATTACGCCGACCATCAGCGACCAGTTCACCGCGCCGATATAGATCTGGCCCTGTTCGGCACTCGAGGTGTGCTGGATGTGCATGCGCGGAATGTAACCCAGCTGGATCGCCTGGCGGGTCAACGAGAACGCGCCGGAAATGACCGCCTGGGATGCGATCACCGTGGCCAGTGTGGACAACACCACCAGCGGGATCAGCGCCCAGCTTGGCGCCAACAGGTAGAACGGGTTGCGCGCGGCTTCCGGGTCGCCGAGCAGCATGGCACCCTGGCCGAAATAGTTGAGCACCAGCGCCGGCAGCACGAGGATGAACCAGGCGCGAGCGATGGGTTTGCGACCGAAGTGGCCCATGTCGGCATACAGCGCCTCGGCGCCGGTCAGCGCCAGCACCACCGCGCCAAGGATCGCTACACCGATACCGGGATGGACCATAAAGAAGCGCACGCCCCACACCGGGTTCATCGCATTCAGCACTTCAGGCTGCTGCAGGATGCCGTAGACGCCGAGGGCGCCCAGCACCAGGAACCAGGTGACCATCACCGGGCCGAACAGCTTGCCGATGCGGTCGGTGCCGTGTTTCTGGATCAGGAACAGCGCCACCAGCACCACCAGCGCGATCGGTACCACCCATTTTTCCAGGCCATCGAACGCCAGTTCCAGGCCTTCAATAGCCGACAACACGGAAATCGCCGGGGTGATCATGCTGTCGCCGTAGAACAGCGCCGCGCCGCAAAGGCCGCACACCACCAGGAAGCTGCGCAGCCGCTTACGCGTGCCGGCCGCGCGTCGCGCCAGCGCAGTAAGCGCCATGATGCCGCCCTCGCCCTGGTTGTCGGCGCGCAGCACGAACAGCATATATTTGATCGACACTACCCAGATCAGCGACCAGAAGATCAGCGCCAGGATCCCCAATACGCCGTCATGGTTGACCTGAACCCCATAACCGCCGTTGAACACCTCTTTGAGGGTGTAGAGCGGGCTGGTACCGATATCGCCGTAAACCACCCCGACCGCTGCCACCAGCATGCCTATCGGCTTGGCGTTTGAATGCTCGGCATCCGCTGCCTGACTACTTGCCTGACCCATCAACCACTCCTGCCCTTTGACCTGAGGTCTTTTATAAACAACGCGTCTAAGCTGAACCCAGCATGATGCGCCGTTTTACTTCTCGTAACAGACGTTTTATTGACCCCCGGGTTTCACCCGTGTGCAACGGCGGGAAGCATAGCGCAGCACTCGTCGCATTTCCCTGCATAAAGCTGGTCAAGTGCGTTGCCCGTCGCTAGAATTGCGCACTTTTTGATCAGAGGCGCACCAAGCGCCCGTCCGCAGCCCTGTCGTGCCCGACTGGCGGCGTCATTCAATACCGAGGTTAGACATGTCCACCACCATCGCAAAAGCCAACCCCAAGGTTGGCTTTGTTTCCCTGGGTTGCCCGAAGGCTCTGGTCGACTCCGAACGCATCCTGACGCAATTGCGCATGGAAGGTTATGACGTCGTGTCCACTTACCAGGACGCTGACGTGGTGGTGGTCAACACCTGCGGCTTCATTGACTCGGCCAAGGCGGAGTCCCTGGAAGTGATCGGCGAAGCCATCAAGGAGAACGGCAAGGTCATCGTCACCGGCTGCATGGGTGTCGAAGAAGGCAACATCCGCAAGGTGCACCCGAGCGTGCTGGCCGTGACCGGCCCGCAGCAGTACGAGCAGGTAGTCAATGCCGTGCACCAAGTGGTGCCGCCGCGCCAGGACCACAACCCGCTGATCGACCTGGTGCCGCCGCAAGGTATCAAGCTGACCCCGCGCCACTACGCCTACCTGAAGATTTCCGAAGGCTGCAACCACAGCTGCAGCTTCTGCATCATCCCGTCGATGCGCGGCAAGCTGGTCAGCCGCCCGGTCGGTGATGTGCTGGACGAAGCCCAGCGCCTGGTCAAATCCGGCGTGAAAGAGCTGCTGGTGATCTCCCAGGACACCAGCGCCTATGGCGTCGACGTGAAATACCGCACCGGCTTCTGGAACGGCGCGCCGGTGAAAACCCGCATGACCGAACTCTGCGAAGCCCTCAGCAGCCTGGGCGTGTGGGTGCGCCTGCACTACGTTTACCCGTACCCGCACGTGGATGAGCTGATCCCGTTGATGGCCGCCGGCAAGATCCTGCCGTACCTGGACATCCCGTTCCAGCACGCCAGCCCGAAAGTCCTCAAGGCCATGAAACGCCCAGCCTTCGAAGACAAGACCCTGGCGCGCATCAAGAACTGGCGCGAGATCTGCCCGGAACTGATCATCCGTTCGACCTTTATCGTCGGCTTCCCCGGCGAAACCGAAGAAGACTTCCAGTACCTGCTGGACTGGCTGACCGAAGCCCAACTGGACCGCGTCGGCTGCTTCCAGTACTCGCCGGTGGAAGGTGCTCCGGCCAATCTGCTGGACCTGGCCGTGGTGCCAGATGACGTCAAGCAAGACCGTTGGGATCGCTTCATGGCGCACCAACAGGCCATCAGCTCGGCGCGCCTGCAACTGCGCATCGGCAAGGAAATCGAAGTACTGATCGACGAAGTCGACGAACAGGGCGCGGTTGGCCGCTGCTTCTTCGACGCCCCGGAAATCGACGGTAATGTGTTTATCGACGATGCCAGCGGCTTGAAGCCGGGCGACAAGGTGTGGTGCACCGTGACCGACGCCGACGAGTACGATTTGTGGGCTGAAAAACGCGTCTAAGCTGTAAAAAATTGAAAAAGCCCTGCCTCTGGACAAGATGCGGGGCTTTTTTAGGTCTATCGTTTTGCCCATCAGCACCGATCACCGGCAAGGGGCAGCGGGCATGCGTCAGCATTCGACTATCCACACACCTAAAACCAGCGACTACCCAGAGTTGGCGCGCATCTGGGAGGCCTCGGTGCGGGCCACCCATGTTTTTTTGCCGGACAGTTACATCGTGTTGCTGAAAAACCTGGTGCTGACCCGCTACCTGGATGCCGTCATGCTGATCTGCACCAAGGACTCGCGCCAGCGTATCACCGGGTTTGCCGGGGTGGCGGCGGGCAAGGTCGAGATGCTGTTCATTGACCCGCAGCACCGGGGCCAGGGCCTGGGCCGGCAATTGCTGCGTTATGCGATCGAGTGTATGAATGCCGATCAATTGGACGTCAACGAACAGAACCCGCAGGCCCTGGGGTTTTACTTCAAGCAGGGCTTTGAGGTGATTGGACGCACGGAACATGACGGCTTGGGCCAGCCCTATCCATTGCTGCACCTGCGTCTGCGCCAACAGCAACAAATACGCAGCGGCTGAAACGCCACCGATCATCTGTAGGAGCCGGCAAGCCGGCTCCTACAGATGGATAGGCGTGTTTCAGGTAAATTCGGGTAAAAAGCACCGTGCTGAAATGGGGCCGGGATTAACCGGCTCCAGGCAGGTACAATAGCCGCCCCCTTTTGTTACGGCCCTTGTCATGACTGACCCCATACGCCTCTCCAAACGCCTTATCGAACTGGTCGGTTGCTCCCGTCGGGAGGCTGAGCTGTTTATCGAAGGCGGCTGGGTCTCGGTGGACGGTGAAGTGATCGACGAGCCGCAGTTCAAGGTCACCACCCAAAAGGTCGAGCTGGACCCGGAGGCCAAGGCCACTGCGCCGGAGCCAGTGACCATCCTGCTGCACGCGCCTGTTGGTATGGATGCAGAGACAGCGATGGCCTCGATCAGCGCCGAGACCCTGTCCGAAGAACACCGTTTCAGCAAGCGCCCGCTCAAGGGTCATTTCCTGCGCCTGACCGCCAGCGCCGACCTGCAAGCCAAGGCCAGCGGCCTGTTGGTGTTTACCCAGGACTGGAAGATTCTGCGCAAGTTAACTGCCGATGCCACCAAGATCGAGCAGGAATACGTGGTGGAGGTCGAAGGCGACATGGTTGCCCATGGCCTCAACCGCCTGAATCACGGCCTGACCTACAAAGGCAAAGAGCTGCCGGCGGTGAAAGCCAGCTGGCAGAACGAAAACCGCCTGCGCTTTGCGATGAAAAACCCGCAGCCGGGAGTAATCGCCTTGTTCTGCGAAGCCGTTGGCCTGAAGGTCATTGCCATCCGTCGCATCCGCATTGGCGGCGTGTCCATCGGCAAGGTGCCGGTCGGCCAATGGCGTTACCTGTCCGGCAAAGAGAAGTTCTAAGCCGCTACCCCTTTTTTCGACACCGCCTGATTGGGCGGTGTCCACCGTTGAAAACCAGGATTGCCCATCATGATTCACAACGACGTACTGCGTAGCGTGCGCTACATGCTCGACATCAGCGACAACAAGATGGTCGAGCTGATCAAACTCGGCGGCATGGACGTAACCAAGGAAGACCTGCTGACTTACCTCAAGAAAGACGAGGAAGAAGGCTTTGTGTTCTGCCCGGATGACGTCATGGCCCATTTCCTCGATGGCCTGGTGATCTTCAAGCGCGGAAAGGACGAAAGCCGTCCGCCGCAGCCGATCGAAACCCCGGTGACCAACAACATCATCCTCAAGAAACTGCGTGTGGCCTTCGAACTGAAGGAAGACGACATGCACGCGATCCTCAAGGCCTCTGAGTTCCCGGTGTCCAAACCGGAGCTGAGCGCGCTGTTCCGCAAGTTCGGCCATACCAACTACCGCACCTGTGGCGACCAGTTGCTGCGCAACTTCCTCAAGGGCCTGACGCTGCGCGTCAGAGCTTAATCCGCAGCCACAAGCGCAAAGCTGCAAGTTAGAAGCTTGCGGCTTGTAGCTTGCAACTTGAGGCTCCAGAAATGGCCTACCAAGTCTCGCCCGTCGGCTTCGTGCGCTCCTGCTTCAAGGAGAAGTTCGCTATCCCGCGCCAGCCACAACTGGCGCCTGCCGCCCGGGGCGTGCTGGAGCTGGTGGCGCCGTTCGACCAGGGTGAGGCGGTGCAGGGCCTGGAACAGGTCAGCCATGTCTGGCTGTTGTTCCTGTTCCACCAGGCCCTGGAAGACAAGCCCCGCCTGAAAGTGCGCCCGCCGCGCCTCGGCGGCAACACGTCCATGGGCGTGTTTGCCACCCGCGCGACCCACCGGCCCAATGGCATCGGCCAGTCAGTGGTGAAGCTGGACAAGGTCGAGCCGGGGAAGTTGTGGATTTCCGGGATTGACCTGCTCGATGGCACCCCGGTGTTGGATATCAAGCCGTATGTGCCGTATGCCGACATTATCGACACCGCTACCAACAACATCGCCAGCGCTGCGCCGCAGCTGATTCCGGTGCAGTGGCTGAAGTCTGCCCTGCACCAGGCACAAGGCCACGCTCAGCGCCTTGACGAGCCGTTGGTCGCATTGATCGACCAATGCCTGGCACAAGACCCACGGCCGGCTTATCAAACGCCTGGGCCTGAGCGCGAATATGGCGCGCAGTTCTGGGATGTGGATGTGCGTTGGCACTACCCGGAGGCGGGGATGATTTGTGTGTTGGAAGTGGTTCCGGCGAAGTAAACCGGAAACCAAATGTGGGAGGGGGCTTGCTCCCGATAGCGCACTGACCGTCAGCACATGTATTGGCTGATCAACCGCTATCGGGAGCAAGCCCCCTCCCACATATTTTTTTACCGCGTTTATTTCTCGACGAAGGCACGCTCGATCAAGTAATCACCCGGCTCACGCATCCGTGGCGAGACTTTAAGGCCGAAGCTGTTCAACACTTCGCTGGTCTCGTCCAACATGCTTGGGCTGCCGCACAGCATGGCACGGTCGTCTTCAGGGTTGATCGGTGGCAGGCCGATGTCGGTGAACAGCTTGCCGCTGCGCATCAGGTCGGTCAGGCGGCCTTCGTTTTCGAACGGCTCGCGGGTTACGGTCGGGTAGTAGATCAGTTTGTCACGCAGTGCCTCGCCGAAGAACTCGTTCTGCGGCAGGTGCTCGGTGATGAACTCACGGTAGGCGACTTCGTTGACGTAGCGCACGCCGTGGCACAGGATCACTTTTTCGAAACGCTCGTAGGTTTCCGGATCCTGGATCACGCTCATGAAGGGCGCCAAGCCAGTACCGGTGCTGAGCAGGTACAGGTGTTTGCCCGGCTTCAAATCGTCAAGCACCAGAGTGCCTGTCGGTTTTTTGCTGATGATGATCTCGTCGCCTTCCTTCAAGTGCTGCAATTGGGAAGTCAGCGGGCCATCGGGCACCTTGATGCTGAAGAACTCCAAATGCTCTTCCCAGTTCGGGCTGGCAATGGAGTAAGCGCGCATGAGCGGGCGGCCGTTGGGCTGTTGCAGGCCGATCATCACGAACTGACCGTTCTCGAAGCGCAGGCCCGGATCACGGGTGCACTTGAAGCTGAACAGCGTGTCGTTCCAGTGATGAACACTGAGGACACGTTCGTGGTTCATGTTGCTCATGTACGGGGAACTCCTGGAAATGGGTCTGCGCCAACTGATAGCTGCGCAATTGCACAGTATTCTAATGGCGGCGACAATATCTGTTAACTGGATTATTAAGATAAGGGTTATCGGTTATATCGATATGCGATTTACTCTCCGTCAACTGCAAGTTTTCGTCGCCGTCGCCCAGCAGGAAAGCGTCTCGCGCGCTGCTGGCCTTCTGGCCCTATCTCAATCCGCAGCCAGTACCTCGATTACCGAGCTGGAGCGTCAATCCAGCTGCCAATTATTTGATCGTGCCGGTAAACGCCTGAGCCTCAACGCCCTCGGGCGTCAGCTGTTGCCGCAGGCGGTGGCGCTGCTGGACCAGGCCAAGGAGATCGAGGACCTGCTCAATGGCAAGTCCGGTTTCGGCTCCCTGGCGGTCGGCGCCACCCTGACCATCGGCAATTACCTGGCCACGCTGCTGATCGGCAGCTTCATGCAGCAGCACCCCGAAAGCCAGGTAAAGCTGCATGTGCAGAACACTGCGCATATCGTGCACCAAGTGGCGCATTACGAAATTGACCTGGGTCTAATCGAAGGCGACTGCAGCCACCCGGATATCGAGGTGCAAACCTGGGTGGAAGATGAACTGGTAGTGTTTTGCGCACCGCAGCATCATCTGGCCAAGCGTGGCGTCGCCACCATGGACGAATTGACCCATGAAGCGTGGATCCTGCGGGAACAAGGCTCGGGCACACGCCTGACGTTTGACCAGGCGATGCGACATCACCGCAGCGCGCTGAACATCCGCCTGGAGCTGGAACACACCGAAGCGATCAAGCGTGCAGTGGAGTCGGGGCTGGGGATTGGCTGCATTTCGCGCCTGGCGCTGCGCGATGCGTTCCGCCGTGGCAGTTTGGTACCGGTGGAAACCCCGGACCTGGACCTGGCCCGGCAGTTCTACTTCATCTGGCATAAACAAAAGTACCAGACCTCGGCAATGCGCGAGTTCCTGGAACTGTGCCGCGCCTTCACCGCAGGGGTTCAGCGCAGCGACGAGATCGTGCTGCCGAGCATCGCCTGATCCTTAGATCAGGATCACGGCCCACACCAGGGTGATCATGGTCAGCGCCACGAATTGCGCGGCGCTGCCCATGTCCTTGGCGTTTTTCGACAGGGGATGACGATCCAGGGAAATCCGGTCGATGGCCGCTTCCACTGCCGAATTGAGCAACTCGACGATCAGCGCCAGCAGGCACACTGCAATCAGCAGCGCCCGCTCGACTCGGCTGACGTGCAGGAAAAAGCTCAGGGGGATCAGGATGACGTTCAGCAACACCAACTGACGGAACGCCGCCTCGCCGGTGAAGGCCGCGCGCAGGCCATCCAGGGAATAGCCCCCTGCATTGAAGATACGTTTGATACCGGTTTGACCCTTGAAAGGCGACATAGACGTAGGCAACTGAACCAAAGAAGTGGGGAAACTAGATCACGCAAAGTCAAAAAAGCGTGAATCGGTTACATTTTAATGATGCGAAATTGACTCAAGTTGTTGCAAGAGCAGCGCCGCCTGGGTGCGCGTACGCACATTCAGCTTGCGGAAAATCGCCGTTACGTGGGCCTTGATGGTCGCTTCCGACACACTCAGCTCGTAGGCAATCTGCTTGTTCAGCAGGCCTTCGCAAACCATGGTCAACACTCGGAACTGCTGGGGCGTGAGGCTGGCCAGACCATCGCGGGCGGCCTTGGCTTCGTCGGACACGTTGATTTCTTCAAACGCCTGCGGCGGCCAGGACACATCGCCATCCAACACCGTGCGCACGGCTTTCTGGATGTCTTCCATCGAACTGGACTTGGGAATGAAGCCGCTGGCGCCAAACTCCTTGGAGCGCACCACTATGTCAGCTTCTTCCTGGGCCGAGACCATCACCACCGGGATCTGCGGGTATTGCCCACGCAACAGCACCAACCCAGAGAAACCATAGGCGCCAGGCATGTTCAGGTCGAGGAGTACCAGGTCCCAGTCGGATTTTTCGGTAAGGCGGGTTTCCAGCTCGGCAATGCTGGCCACTTCGACCAGGCGGACATCCGGGCCAAGGCCCAGGGTTACGGCCTGATGCAGCGCACTGCGAAACAGCGGATGGTCATCGGCTATCAGGATTTCGTATGTGGCCATTGATTAAATGATCCTGTTTTTATGGCAGCCCTGATGGGTTCAGGGTTAGCCAGTACACAAGGCGACGGCCAGGCAGCCATCGCCACAGGGCAAGCTCAACGTCAAAAGCACCTGAAACGACGTCGAAAATTCACGGTTGTGCCCCAATCGGCGCCCAGCATGCCCAGCGTAGGCTGGGGGGTCAAGCACTACGCCCGTGGGCATTTTGGCGGCGTGCGAGTTTGCGGTGCCATCATGCAAACGTCGTCTGGTTATAGCCCAGGTATAGAGGGAGCAAGACGAGTATGGACGACGTCAGCCAGGTCCAGCGGTTGCTGGAACTTGGCGGCCAGGTAATGAGTGCTGAACACGTCGAGGTAAGCATCCAGCACTTCGCTGGCGGCTTGGTCACCGGCCAGCTCCAGGCACAGCGCTGCCACTTCGGCGGTGCAGAAATGGTCATCACGTTTTGAACGACGCAGCTTGTAGCGCGACAGTTGTTCCGGTGCCAGGCTCAGTACCGGCAGGTGCTCCAGATATGGGCTTTTGCGAAACATTTTGCGCGCTTCGCTCCAAGTACCGTCCAGCAGGATAAACAGCGGACGCTTGCCCTCCTCCACGCTTACTTGGCTGACGACCCGTTCAGGCACCACGAATTCGCCGGGGAACACGATATACGGTTGCCATTGAGGGTCAGCGAGCAAGGTGAGCAAGTCGGGGTCCACCTCAGTGCGCGACCAGGCGAACGCCGTGGTGTCGTCGATGACATCGGCGATCAGCCAGCCGGTGTTGCTGGGTTTCATCGGTTCGACGTCATGCATCAGTAGGCACATGGCGGACTTGGCCTCGACCTTGGGCCGCCAGGCGCACAGACAGTATTGCGGAATGACCCGGCAGCCGGCGCAGCGTTCGGCACGCGAGCCACGGTTGACGAACGGCTTGATCGCGCGCGCCAGGCGCTGGGTGCGCAGGCGGGAAACGGCGTGGCTCATCGGATGCGCCATTGGGACAGGTAGATCGGCACTGAGAAAACTCGTGGGGGCTTAAGTGGCCGCAGTTTACCAGAGCCACACGCTCTTCCATCGATACGCCTGGCTGTAGTGGCAAGGGGTCACCTATAATCGCGCGCCACTGAACGCACAGCGCAGTGGCTGGTCTATGCACCAGTAACCGAATCAGGAGAGTTTCATGCTGCGTTCCATGCTGCGTCTTGTCGCCCCATCCGTCGCCCTTGCGCTGGTCTTGCCTGTAGGCGCCCAAGCGGCCTCGCTGCTGGAGGCCCAATTGAACAAGAAGCTGCAAAGCGTCGCGGCCGAAAGCAACAAGGACCTGCCACGGGAAATCGACGAAAAAACCCTGGAAGTGGCCTATACCGTCGAGGGCTTGCAACTGATCGATCACCTCAGCGTACTGCCTGATCGCGCCGAACAGATGCGCGCCAACCCCAAAGCTGTTTACTTCCAGCTGGGCCAAAGCGTGTGCCTGAACAAGGGCTATCGCGAGTTGATGGCAAAGGGCGCCGTCATGCGCTATGAAATTACCGAGAACAAGACCAACCGCCCGGTGGCATCGGTGAAATTCGTGGAAGCGGATTGCCCGGCACCGGCTGCACCGAAGAAGAAAAAGTAAACCCTGCCTGACCCTCGCGCGCTGCTGTCCAGTGGCGCGCACTTGCACCGCTTCAATTTCCCGCCGACGACTAAACCGCTTGATGAGTGACCAATAAGCGGTTGCCAGCCAAGGGTTTTTCGGCCCATGATCGAGTCATTCCTGCTGCGCGTTCACAACGACTTTTACGCCGTTCTGTAACACTTTCAGAGCAAAAGAGGATTGCCCTCCAGCGACTCGCAGCGCAAAGGTTTCCACATCACAAGGAACAGACAGAGCTCGCTTTGCCGCTTGGCGAACATCGTGCAATGCCTTGGGCATGCAGCGGCACATGCAGTGTCGTGGCCCCGGACGAATTTCTCGCCGTTGACCCAGGCTCTGTGAAGAAGGAGAAGTTGAATGCCTTACGAACCGAATGACCACCTGCTTCGGCATTTCGAAGAAAACGGAGCCGACCTCGCGCAGCAGGTCGAAGCTCAGCTCCAGTTGATTGCGCCCAACAGCCCGAATATCCCGCTTTATCGCGACATGATCCTCACTGTCCTGCGCATGGCTCAGGACGACCGTAACCGCTGGAACGCCAAGATCACTTTGCAGGCGATCCGCGAACTGGACCACGCCTTCCGCGTACTGGAACAGTTCAAGGGGCGGCGCAAGGTCACCGTGTTCGGCTCAGCCCGAACGCCGGCCGAAAGCCCGCTGTATGCGCTGGCCCGGGAAGTGGGTGCGGCGCTGGCACGCTCAGACCTGATGGTGATTACCGGCGGCGGTGGCGGCATTATGGCTGCGGCCCACGAAGGCGCGGGCCTGGAACACAGCCTGGGGTTCAATATCACCCTGCCGTTTGAACAGCACGCCAACCCGACCATCGATGGCACCGAGAACCTGCTGTCCTTCCACTTCTTCTTTACCCGCAAACTGTTCTTCGTCAAGGAAGCCGATGCGCTGGTGCTGTGCCCGGGAGGTTTTGGCACGCTGGATGAAGCGCTGGAAGTGCTGACGCTGATCCAGACCGGCAAGAGCCCGCTGGTGCCGGTAGTACTGCTGGATGCGCCAGGCGGCGGTTTCTGGCAAGGCGCCCTGGACTTCATTCGCAACCAACTGGAAGCCAATCGCTATATCCTGCCCACCGACCTCAAGCTTATACGCCTGGTGTATAGCGCCGAAGAAGCGGTGGACGAGATCAACCAGTTCTATGCCAACTTCCATTCCACGCGCTGGTTGAAGCGCGAGTTCGTGGTGCGCATGAATCACCCGCTCAGCGATCGCGCCTTGGCCCACTTGCAGAAAGAGTTCGCCAGCCTTCGGCTGAGTGGGGACTTTCAGCAGCTTGCCTATTCAGGCGAGGACCATGATGAGCCGAGCTTCAGCCATTTGACGCGGTTGGTGTTCAACTTCAACGGGCGCGATCAGGGCCGGCTGCGAGAGTTGGTGGACTACATCAACTTGCCGGAGAATTGGGCACAGGCTCAGGGGAAGGCCCAGCAGCGGGTGGCGCCAGAGCCGGCGTAAATCCTGAAACGCAAAAAGGCCCGCTATTTTCATAGCGGGCCTTTTTTGTTTTGCATTACTCAGTCGTCCATACTTCGGCCGCTGAATAAGCGGCTGATCATTTCCATCGAAAACCCGCGATAACTCAGGAAGCGCCCCTGTTTCGCGCGCTCCTTGGCATCTATTGGGAGATGCCCAGAGAACTTGCGACGCCAAGTCTCTTCCAACTGCGACTGCCAACTAATCCCACACTCACGCAAGGCAAGGTCGATATCGGCACGTTGCAGGCCGCGCTGGCTGAGTTCTTCACGAATTCGCGCAGGGCCGTGGCCGGAGCGCGCTCGATAGGAAACAAAACTTTCGAGGTAACGGGATTCCGACAGCAGCCCCTCTTCCGTCAAACGGTCGAGGGCAGCATCAATCATCTCGGGCTCCGCGCCGCGCTGACGCAGTTTACGCGTCAGCTCGACTCGACCATGCTCGCGGCGAGCGAGCAGGTCCATTGCAGTGCGCCGAACAGCGACGAGTGTATCCAGTACAACAGTCATCGTTTGCTTCAGATATCAGTGTCGGCTTCTTCTACTTCTTCAACCGGCTCACGGTTGGCTGCAGCTTTCACGTCGGGGGCTGGGGTCAGCAGCTTGTCGCGAATCTGCTTCTCAAGCGTGGCGGCGATGTCCGGATTATCCGCCAGGAACTTGGCCGAGTTGGCCTTGCCCTGACCGATCTTGCTGCCGTTGTAGGCATACCAGGCACCGGACTTCTCGACAAACCCGTGCAGTACGCCTAGGTCGATCATCTCGCCGTTCAGGTAGATACCCTTGCCGTAGAGGATCTGGAACTCAGCCTGACGGAATGGCGGGGCCACTTTGTTCTTCACGACTTTAACGCGAGTTTCGCTACCGACAACCTCGTCACCTTCCTTCACCGCGCCAGTACGGCGGATATCCAGACGGACCGAAGCGTAGAACTTCAGCGCGTTACCACCGGTGGTGGTTTCCGGGCTGCCGAACATCACGCCGATCTTCATACGGATCTGGTTGATGAAAATCACCAGGCAGTTGGCGTTCTTGATGTTACCGGTGATTTTACGCAGCGCCTGGGACATCAGACGGGCTTGTAGGCCCACGTGCATGTCACCCATTTCGCCTTCGATTTCAGCTTTCGGTACCAGGGCTGCCACGGAGTCGACCACGATCACGTCGATGGCGTTGGAGCGCACCAGCATGTCAGTGATTTCCAGCGCTTGCTCACCGGTGTCCGGCTGGGAAACCAGCAGGTCGTCAACGTTGACGCCCAGCTTGCCGGCGTATTCAGGATCGAGGGCGTGCTCGGCGTCGACGAACGCGCAGGTGGCGCCCATTTTTTGAGCCTGGGCAATCACCGACAGGGTCAAGGTGGTTTTACCTGAAGATTCAGGACCGTAGATTTCAACGATACGGCCTTTTGGCAGGCCGCCAATGCCGAGCGCGATGTCCAGACCCAGAGAGCCAGTGGAAATAGCCGGGATCGCCTGACGGTCGTGATCGCCCATACGCATTACGGCACCCTTGCCGAATTGACGTTCGATCTGACCCAGGGCCGCAGCCAAGGCTTTCTTCTTGTTGTCGTCCATTAAAGTCCTCACGTAATCAATAAGGCCTGGCGGCCAACACCTGTATAAGTAGACAGTATTGTTCCACAAAGATCGGAGATCGCCTACCCCTGATTTTCTATTTCTGCTGCAGCTCGTCGCAACAAGCCCTCTAACGCGGCCTTTACCGTTTGTCGGCGGACTTCATCGCGGTCGCCGGGGAAGTGCTGCAACTCAGCCGTGACCTCGTCGCCAACACCAAAGGCCAGCCACACCGTGCCCACCGGTTTTTCCGGCGAGCCGCCATCCGGCCCCGCCACACCGCTGACGGCCACGGCAAAACGTGCCAGGCTTTTTTCCTGCGCGCCCCTGACCATCGCCTCCACCACTTCCTGACTGACGGCGCCCACTTTGGCGAACAATGCTTCCGGCACATTCAACTGCCGCGTCTTCTGCCCATTGGAATAGGTGACGTATCCCGCCTCGAACCAGGCCGAGCTGCCCGGTATCCGCGTGATGGCCTCAGCGATACCGCCGCCGGTACAGGACTCGGCGGTGGTGACGTGGGCATTGAGCACTTGTAAACGTCGGCCCAGATCAGCAGCTAGTTGGGTGATTTCTTTCACGGTCGTCTCCTGGAGTGGGCGGGCGTTTGCCTACCCTACAGGAGCAAATCCCACGCGCAAGTGACAGTCTGGATCAAGCGGTTAACGGGCTACGGCACGCGCATACGCCTGGCAGGCTCGCAAGGCAATCAGGGCGTTATCACCGTCGTCGGTGATGCTGATAATTCGCTGAGCATGCGCCGGGTCAAGTCGGGCTCGCGGGGCTGCATGAACCACGCCGCCGGCGGTGGCGGGGGTTGGCATTGCGCAGCCCAGGGCGGGGTCGGCAGCGTCGATAAGGACTGACAACCGCACATCAGCAGTGGCCAGGCGGTCGCGCAGAGCAGCTTGGTTACGTTGCGCATCACTCAGCTCCTGGGCATGTTGTTGATCGCGGGCGCTGAGTTTTCGCTCCAGGGCCAGCCGTTTGTCTTGCTCAGCCTGCTGTCGATTCAGGGCCGCCAGGTGTTGCTGGCTGAGTGACTGCGCGTGATCAGCCGATTGCCGCTCAAGTTGTGCGGCATATCGCCAGGCTTGTACCTGCCAGGTAACTGCCATCAGCAAACAAACACCAATCAACTGGAACATCCCTAAGAAACGCATAACACCACCTTCGCCCGCGCCCATAGCTGCAAACGGTCCTCCAGGCCGTTGAGGCCGCCGTTGATGCGCCGGGTGATGGTGGTGAATTGGTCCTTGTCAGCGAGTTCATTCAGGCCATTGCTTTGCCAAAACCAGGCGGCAGATTCGGTAGCCCATTGCGGCTGCTCCAGCAGTTCCGGGTGTCGCAACAAGCGATCGTCGCCGAACAGCGCTTGGCTGCACGCTAAATAGTTGCGACGCCCGGTGATCTGAATCAGCCCCCTGCCCCGGTACTTCTGGCCATCGCCGTCGGCTTCGGGGGTGTTGCCCAGGCGGGCGGCCAAGGTGCCAGTATCGTATTTGCTGAGGTATTGATCGCTGCCCAGTTCGCGGACGTAGCGCAGTTCGCCGGATTCGTGCCCGATTTGGGCGAGGAAGGCCGCGGTGCGTTGGGGACTGTTGATCCGGTAAAGGTCCATAGCTGCATTTAGAGCACTTAAAAAAAGGCCCGCTCTAAGGCGAGCACCCGGCATGACGTCAAGAAGCTGGGAAAGTGTTATCACCATTGGTTTTACTCTTGAAAAGCCTCTATACCGACAACCCACCCGCCGTGATCGAGCTGCGATAACCCGTCACCGGATCGCCGACATGAACCACCTGCTTCATCGACCATCGCCCCCGCATGTACGAAGGCCAAGTTTCATCCAGTAGCAACAACCCCTCGGCGGCCAGCAACGGGTTACCTGGGCAATCGATCATCAGCTTCAAACCCTCACGCCCCACACGGCGCAGTTCGCCTTCGGCCACGGCGCGGGCTTCAGCTTCATCCTGAAAGCGTTGGCGCAAGGTTTTGAACGGGGCATTCCCGACCTGAACCACGCGCTGCTTGCCCCCTGCGGCATCCCACCAGGTGGCGCGGCTGCCCTCGTACTTCGCACGTGATGTTTCGTCGAGCTTGGCGCTGATGAAGGCGTGTTCACCGGGGCGGTTGTCCTCGGTCACGGATAACGTCACCTCGGGCAATAGCTGGTTGGAGAGCGACTTGACCTGCCCGGCTTCGGCCAGCACATACAGTTCGTTGATCGGTTTGGTGACGGCGTTGTAGCGTTTTGCAAGGCGTGTGATGAACGCCATGTCGCTTTCGTTGGACTGGTCGATGTGCGTTATCGCAATAGCATCCAGCGTCGGCGCCACACGGGGTGAAAACCCGTGACGGCTGACCAGCAGGCGAAACAACGCACCCAAGGTGGTCGGCCCGTAACTGGCAGATCGACGCTGGCGATAGCCGCTGGCGTCCGCCACGCTGAACGGCGCTGCAGTCGCCACGATCATCAAGCGCATGGGAAACAGCACCGGGGTTCGCTGGGTGACGACAAACTCGCCCTTTTCCACCAACCCCGATTCCACATAACCGACGCGCAAGCCGATCTTGCCACTCAGGCTCGGCAGGCCTTCCAGCCCCTCGATATTAAGGGTCAACTCAAGCCGATCAGACTCAATACCGGCGGCATCGGTGTGGCTCCAGTGCATCAGGCGCTGATTGAGCAACGCCGCATTGGCGCCGTAAAACTCGACGATTGGCGTAAATCCCTGTGCCATACAACCTCCTTAATCCCATGCCAAAACGGGCCGTACCGCACCCGGCCGCGATTGCATTTCCGGCACGATGACCCACACCCCGGCAGGTAGAGCCGGGCCGTATTCGGCGAGCGCAGGGTTCAGGCGCCAAAGGGTTTCTTCCGCCGCGTCATCGCAACGACCCAACTCTCGGTAGAGCAGCAGGTTGACCGAATCACCGGCAATACTTCGCACTCTACGCATTGACGAACTCCTCCAGTTCAAGGACCCAGGTCATGCTCATGGCGGTGCCGTCATCGATCACATTGCCCTGGGTTTCCACGAGCGAATTGATCCGCCAGAGCCCCCAATTACGGCCGATGCCATCGACCAGGGGCAGCGGTGCCCGCGCATTTTGCAGCGCGCGCAATTCGTCCAGTCGCTGCATGCCGATGGCGTACATGGCGGCGCCACCGAACGTGAGCTTTTCGAGCTTTTGCCCGTTCTGACGTGACTGGGGCTTGCTGGCAATAATCGCCAGGTCACTCCAGCCGCCGTCGCTGTTGCGGATCAACGAGGAATAGGCAAACCCTCGGGACAGCCCAAAAATGAAGTCGCCCAGTACCATTTGTTGTCGCATCAATCACCTCCTGGATCGGCCAGTGCCGCGTTGCGCCGGATCCCCAGAGAGTCGGTGACCATCGGCATGCATTGGAATTGCAGGGCCTGGATCACTTGATTGACGACCTGCTGGGCATCGGCGGGGTTGACGCCGGTGATCTGGATGCTCGGGGCAATGGTGACCTGGACGCTGTCCGTGCGGGCACTGTTGAGCTCCTTGCTCACCGTGTTGGGGGCTGGCAGACGATCACTTGC
Organism: Pseudomonas fildesensis; assembly: GCF_001050345.1. Lineage (GTDB taxonomy): Bacteria > Pseudomonadota > Gammaproteobacteria > Pseudomonadales > Pseudomonadaceae > Aquipseudomonas > Aquipseudomonas fildesensis. Next base: position 486,689 of record NZ_LFMW01000001.1, read on the forward strand.
GCCGAACAGTTTGTCACCGAGCCAGGAGCCCGCCTCGCTGCCCAGCAAACCGCCGATGGCGCCGCCGACAGCGGTGCCGATGCCCGGGAAAACCAGTGTGCCAAGGGCCGCTCCGGCGGAGGCGCCAGCCCAGGCGCCACCGGCTGTGGAGAGGCCGGTACCGATGGCTTTTGCGTCGCCGTTGCGAACGCCCTGGATCAGATCCACGGCGGTGTCGGCATACTTCAACGGGCCGAGGCGGCGGGCGCCGAACGACTCCAGACGGGTCATCGCTCCGGCCAGGCGGGAGGTAGGCACGCCGGGTGAATGGGCCGCAGGCGCAGGGCGTGGAGTAGGAACTGAGGTTTGAAGTGTATTGTGAGTTTTACCTCCTGCGTCTCCGGGCATGGCAACCACACCACGCTCCAATGCCCCGATCAAACCGAGGTTCTTAGCGCCACCGTTGCCAAGGCCCTGACGACTGCTGGAGGGGGACAAAGCCGACGTCCCGGCGTGGAAGCTTGCCCGAGAGCCACCGAACACAGCCTTGCTCTGCCCATCAAAAACACCACGCAGCAACGTCCTCACCTTGCCGGTTTTTTTACCGGAGCCTGAGCTAGCTCTCTTTCCGGAGTTTTTTGGCTCACCCGCACGACCATTGTCAGGAGGCATGAAGATGTTCGGGGGTTTGGGCGCAAGAAGAGGTTCGCCAGGGCAGCAGCAGTCCTTGCCCTTGCTGTCGTCCTTGAGCCATTTGCGCGTGCTAGGAATCTTCTCTGCGATTTTATCAATCGCCTTACCCGAGACTCTGCTCTTAAGGGTGTCCCACACGCTGGACATTAGTTCCTTGCCGACGAACTTACCGGCATCCGCCCCCATCTCAAGGCCTTTGTCGACCCAGGATCCGGCAACTGGCGCCGGTTCTTTCTGCTCACCCCCAGACGTCACGGAGCGGGTATCCACCGTCTTGATTGCCAACGAATCCCCGGTAATGAACAACGTGCTATTGAGCGTTTCCAGTGTCTCGCGCAGGCGCACTTGCTCCAGCGTCAAAGCGTTGATATCCACGCTGACATTCACCAGCGCCACGCTGAGTTCCGATTCTGGTTGCGGCGTAGCATCGAGGCTGGAAGCCCCGACAAAGTTATCGTGAAGCGGCGCCAGCACACTGTTGAGATCCGCATCACCCGACAGGCCGGCAAAGGTCATCCAGCGTTTGTCTTCTTCCGCGAGCCTGAGCCCATATTGAGTCTCTTGCATCCCGCTCTACTCCTGTTTAACGCCAAGGCGAGTGATCGCAATGTCGTAGCGGCGCAATGCTTTTCCGGCGTCCCAGTCGAGGATTTCCGCTTCATTGACCGAGTAAATCAGCGGCACCACATCGAGGATTACTTCGATGTCGCGCTCCGAAAGAAGTCCGCCGGTTGATTTAAAAAATCGTCGATGCGCTCCTGCAGTTCTGTCCAGTCGGGCACGGTCAAGCCAGCCAGATCAGGGATCATCAGGCCGGTGCAGTGAGCGGTGATGAACTCGGCGCGCTCTTTGTTGGTGGCGAGTTTTTTCATCACTTTTGTCGCACGCAGGGCGGGCATCTCCAGGGGAAGCGCGGCCAAGGTACGGCCGGCAGCGTCGAGGGGCAGCAACAATTGCACCTGTTCATGCAGCGTCGATTCATCGCGCTCGCCCCGGAAGAACGATGCGGGGCGAGTCGACATTTCATGTACGTACTGGGCGATGCTCACGTAGTCCGGGCGCTTGAGTTGGTCGAGCTCTTTTTCCGACAAGCCGGTGGCGAGTTTCGCCAGTTCGAAAAACTGGTCGTCCTCGTCGTCACCGGCCCGGGCCAGCGCGTCTTTTTGCGCGGCGTAGTACAGCGGTTTGAGCTGGACCTGCTGGATCGTCGCGCCAGTGTCGGCGGTGATCGGAGACAGCAGGAGGTGCAGGGGTGGCATCCAGGCCATGGGGCAATTCCTTGGTTAAGTATGGGGGCGAGCACGCCCGCCCCCTGGGTGTTACGGCATTAGTACCGCACGGCGGGCGTCGCCGAGAATATCGACGCCGTTGAGCACGAACTTCTGGGTGCGCACGTCGATGTCGATCACCGGAATGCCGTTTTCCAGACGGTTGTAGGTGCGGCAGGACAGTTCCAGGGTGGTGGTGGCCTTGGTGTTCATCACCATCGCCGCCTCGGCCAGGGATTTGAGCTTGCCGCCGACGGTGTGGTAAGTGAAGTAGGTCTTGCCGTCCTGGTCCTGGCCGGCTTCTCGCACGTTCAGCAGGATGTCGTCACCCAGGCGCACGCCCAGGGCCAGCATGATTTCCGGGCCGGCGCCTTGCAGGACCAAGGTAGCAACCAGGGGTTTGCCGCTCTTGGCCATTTCTTCGGCAATGAAACGGCCGCCGGTCATGGCCTCCATCTCGAACTCGATCTTCGGTGGCGTGAACGAATCCACGGTTGCGGACAACGGCAGGCCCTGAAGGGTGGCCGCAATGGCCTGTCTGACTCGGTTGGTAAACATTAGAGAACGTCCTCCAGGAACTGCTCGATGATTTCATCGCGGGCGTTGAGTTGATAAACCATGTGTTCGTTCGGCGCGTAGCGGCCGTAGTCGATGACGATGAACCAGGTGCCGTTCTTGTACTTCTCGACGCTGTTCAGTTCCGGGTGCAGGTACACGCTGCCGCCGGGAATGGTTTCGTCGGCGACCAGGGTTTGCAGCCAGTCGTTGATGCGCTTGACCTCCTGGTCCATGAAGGACTTGGTGAGGTTCTTGGCCATGGCTTTCTGGCCGGCCTTGACCAGCTTGCGGCTAATCGCATCTTCCAGACCGACGTAGCTGATGAACTTGCCGGTGATGGAGCGGTTACCCAGCAGCGAGAACCCGCCGAGGATGGTGCGGGCGTAGTAGCTCACGCCGTAGCGGTTGAGCAGATCGCCTTCGGTGGAGGTGTCGAGGATGTTGTACTCGACCACGCGGGAAACATCCTCGGCGAACGTCACCTGATTGCCCGGGCTTTCCCACTGCTTGACCTTGGCCAGTGCTGCAATAGCCAAAGAGGACGGCGACAGGAATACGTTTTTCTTCGCGGCCTTGGAGTACACCGCCGGCATGTTGTGCACCAGCAGGCAACGGTCGAAACCGAGGTCGGCACCGCCCAGTTCGCCGCTGTAGGTCACCTGGTCGGCGACCGAGGCGTCCTTGCCATCCAGCACGACGCGAGCCTTGATACGCTTGCCGAAGGAGGCAAACTCGCCGGCCACGGCCTTGGTGCCGGTGAAGCCTGGGGCGCCGATGATGGTCAGGTCTTCCGGCACGCTGCTCAGGGCAGCCAGGCCGAGTTTGCGGCCGGTAACGGGTTCGTTGCCGCCGATCACATTGTTGATCGTGTCCGCCGGGGTCGCGCCCTCCTCCACGATCACCACATAGACCGGCACTTTTACTACCTTGAGTATCTGGTAGACGGCGTGGAACAGCGTGCCACTCTCCGCGCCGGTGGGGTCCAGCAGCGCTTGGGTGGTGAAGCTATTGATGCGAAACGGCGCATTTTTCGGGATCGACGCATGGGCATTGGGGCAGTGCCGACCAAGCCGATGACGTTGTCGCCAAGGCCACCCATGGCCTCGGGGGATTCAGTGGCATTCACAGTGATGCCGTTGTGCTCGAAGTTCAAAACCTCAGCCATGATTATTCAGCCTTCTTGGGGGTGGAGTTGAGGACGCGGGTGAGCTCCAGACGGCCGGCGGTGCGCAGGGCGGATGCTTCGACGTCCAGCAGTTCCAGTTCCTGGCCGACGGTGGACCAGTGGCCGGCGCCGACGGGGAATGGGATGAGGACGGTGTAGGTTTGGCGGTTGGGCATGAGTCGAATTCTCCGGATGGAAAACGCCAAAGCCCCTGCGAGAGGGGCTTTGGGGAGGCGAAAAAAACCGCTTTCGCGGTTATTTTGAATATTGTAGAAAGGCAGGCATTTCTGGCCAAACAACCGTGAAAGGATCTCCCACATCTTGCGGGACATCCCGCAACAATTTGCGATAGGCAGCAGCTTGAGTACGTTGGACGTCACTCAAAGGGCAGTCCTGAACTTGGGTATGGTCAGTCTCGCGCAACAACTGATCACGACGAACGCGAATAGAAGACCATTCCAAAAGTTCCAAACCTTCCTTACTGGGAATAAGAGATGGAAAAACATCGATAGAAACATCATTCATTTAAAACACCACCGTTGGCGAAAGGGACAGCTTCGACTTTATATCTCCAAGCTTAATAGATCGATAGCGACCAACTTGCATCGTATCAATTCGCAACGAAGTCACATAAACATTGGATATCTTGATCCGGCAAACAGCATTACCAGCTGTATCAGCATAAATAGTCGGTTCGAATTTACCAAAGCACGATTGATTGATGACTGCCCGTTGCGGTGCATACACGTAACCAGCAAAGGTTTCGTCCAGTACCAAAGAGCTACCATAACTATAACCACGAATATTTAGCCAAAACATCTGGTCATCAGAATTAATAGAAAACGGCAATTTGAAATGGACATACACATTCATCGACGACCCCAAATCAGTTGCGACCATACCACCGGTCGCTCCGACGTCGTAAGGCGCCCCAGTCCCCCAAATTAGCCCCTGAAAAACACTCATCAAGAGCGTACCGGGCTCACCGGCTTCGCCTACAACATCTTTGAGGGCACGAAAATGATCAAACTCTGCGCGAGCCTGATCCATTCGTGCGTCGATGGCGCCAATTTTCCCAGTCACAGCATTTGTCAGGTTATTAGACGCCTGAACCAAGTTAGCTATTTGCGTTTCCGTACTCAAAGTAGTAGCTCCTTTATTCTGCTAGCTTAGACCGCTCAGCAGCCATAACCAAATGACAACCAAGATGACCTAATACGTTATTAAACGATTAGACTATTTTGCTCCAGCTTCATCACGCGAAATAGCAACCCCAGATGACGAGCCATATTGTCGACATTTGCCGACGCTACCGCCGCCAGCTCGTCAGCAATAAGGATATTCAGATTTTCCGTACCAACGACCACAGTGACGCTATCCGCCGGTAACGGCGAAACATCCAACGTAAACTTCTGCAGCACCCGAGCCGCCGCCGCTTTATACGTCAGCAACTTCCCCGCTACGGAATACACTGCCAACAAAGTCCCGCTGGCGAGGTAAAACCCAAACTCGCCAATCTCATACTCACCCTCGCCATCAAACAGCGCGGCCATCCTGAGTTGGCGGTCGCCCAGGTCCTCGTAGTCCACAATGGCGACCCGTTGGCGCTCATCACGCAAGGCCACTTCCGTGCCGTCTGGGTTGTAGCGGCCGGTGCCGGCGCCGATGTGGGTGATTTCGCCTTTCAATCCCTGGTTTTTTGCCTGCAGCACTTCATCCAATCCCTTGGAGGTGAAGCGCACCAGGCGTGTGATTTCATCTGTCATGGCTGCGCCCTGAGGTCGTAGTCGTTGATGGTGTAGTGCAGGGCAACGCCCGCACTGTTAAGTCGAGCAACCAGTGCAAATTCAGGTAGCGCACCTTGCAGGCTTAACTCGCTGTCGCTAAACGGGGCATGAACAATTGCGCTCAAGGCAAGTCGACCTTGCGTCTCATGTACGACGGTAATCGTCGCCTGGTCCCGCTCACTCTTCGCCGCGTTGATCCGGCGAATCAGCCGGTTGTGGTCGCCACTGGACCAACTGCGCCCGATGATCGCCTGCACGTCGAAGGTATAAGGCACGCCCAACGGCCGCTGCTGGTACCAAGCGCTGATATCCGGCGTGAACCCCAGCGATTCCACCGCATAACTCAAGGCTTTGGGCGTGCCCGCCTGGCGTTGGATTTGCCAGGATAGGGCCACCGTCAGGCGCTTTTCCGTTTCGCTGGCGTCAGCGTCCCATTCGCTGACACCCCGGTCGGCGGCAAGGTAGGGAAGAAACTCGGTGGGGGTCTGCAGCGGGTTCATCAACGCCGGAAACGGCGGGATGACCCGGTCGAGCAATTGTCCGAATCCCAGGTCCAACGCCTTTTCCAACGGTGAGCTGTTGGCCGGCAACAAACTCGCTTTGGGCTCACTCATAGCGTGCGCACCTCCACCTCGACGCCCGTGCAATACGGGGCCTGGAACGCGGTGCTGATGATCGGCTCCAGGGGTTCAAGGATTTGCAGTTGCGCGGCGCCTGCGCTGTGAATCGCGTAGTCGATCCAGCTCGGGTCCACTCGCCCTTCCAGGCGATGACAGGAGTCGGCATAGGTTTGCAGCAGTTGCTGCGCGGCTACCTGAGTGAGCCCGGAATCCGGCCCGGCGTTGATCTTCGCCACTACGCGAATTTTGTAGGGTTGAATCTGTGCGCCCTGGACGGAGACGAGATCGGTTTCCGGTCGCACATCCGGCCGTGCGAAATGTCGACGAACGCCGTCAAGCAAATCGGCGGACGCCGTACCGTCGCCTTCACGGGACAACACCGTAACCATGACTTCGCCGGGGGCCGTGCGTCGACCGTTGCCGTCTTTGACCCGGGCCGCATAGCCGTCCGGGTCAAAGGTATAGGTGACGGTCACCACGCCAGGTGTCGCGCTTTGCACTTTCACCGCAGGCCGTTCGCCAAGGGTGAACACCTCGCGGCGATATTGCATGCGCGAGCCTGCCGCCGGAGCATGGGGCGCCAGGTAATAGCGCAGGCGAGCGTCGTCGTCGCTTTCCAATGTCGGCGGCACGGGTGGGAAAGCCGCCGGGTCACCTGGGTCCAGCACTTGGCGCTCCAACCCCATATCGGCCAGGCGTGCATCAAGGTTACTGCCCGTTGCCCACCACGCAAGCATCTGCTTTATACGGGCGTTGTACTTGCGCTCGTGGGTTTGCAGGCGCACGCAAAACGCTTCCAGGGCCAGGGTCAGCAACTCACTTTCATTATCGAGACTGACCTTGAGTTTTGCCGCGTTTTGCGGCGCTCGGGTGGCGACGTAGTCGATGACGAAGCCCTTGAATTCAGCCAGCAAGGGTTCGAACTCATCCACCGCGATGATGGCCGGTTCCGCCAGTTGGTTCTGGCCGGGGATCAGCATGCTCATGTCACGACCTCGAAGGATTGTTGGCGGTTTTTCCAGGTGCCAGCGAAACGCAGCAACAGGCCAGCGCCCTGGCGGGTGGCGACGATGACCTGAGGTTGAAAATCGCTGATGCCGTTCTGGGCGTTATAGAACGCCTGGGCGGCGTGGCTTTGAGCGAGGATCAGCAGGTCGTCGCCCAGGTTTTGGCCGAGCAGTTGCGGGATCAGCGAGCCGTACAACGGGCGTTTCTGGCGAGTGCCCACGGGGGTGGTCAGCGCTCGGGTGGCGCGCTGCACGAATTGCAGCCAGTCATCGACGGCCGCCCCGGTGTTCCTATCGATTCCGATCATAAGATGTCCTTATCGGGGGCTGATGACTCGACCTTGGTGGTCCACCACCGGGCCGCTGAAATGCGCGCCGGCGGCATCCAACAACAGGCTGGTGCCGCCGATTTGCAACGTGATGCTTTGGGCGTTGATCGTCAGACTGGCGGCACCGACCTTGACGTCGACCTGTTCGCGGGAACCGGTGAACGTGGTTGGACCATTGACCCAGTTGAACGTGTGGCTGGCATCGTCGTAATCGCTTTGGGTGCCGTCCTGATGCCGGCGCCGGGTCAGCGTCGCAACGCTGGAGACGGGCGGAAACAGACTACTGTTGAGACCGAACAAGGCCACAGACTGCGTGCCACCTTCCCCGCCACCATAGTTGAGCAAGAGGCATTGCTCGCCCACTGACGGAATGCGGGTCTCGGTCTGCGCACCGGCGCTGGGGTTAAAAAAACGGATCGCCGGTGTGAGCAGCTCACCATGGCTGACCTTGCAGGTATTGCTGGCGGCGTCGACTTCCTGGCAGATGCCAATCCGACAAAAACTTTCAGCGCGTCGATACAGGTCTTCAAGCTGGGTTTCCATCTCCGCCAGGCGTTCGATGATCGGCCCTAATTGCATGCGTAACAGCGCGTCGAACATGGGCTACTCCGCCAGGGGTTTGTATTGATCGGGGTCGTCGATGTTCGAAACGTCCCAAGTGCGGGCAAACAGCGGTTGGCCTGTGGGATCGTTGAGTAACGTCGGTCCGAGATAGAGGGTTTGGGTGAAGGAAACGGTCCAGGTGTCGTAGTCCGTTTCTGCTGTGTTGTGCATAGAGGGCGCGGCGACGATATTCGTCGGCAAATCGCACTGTGCCTGCGGCAGGTTCCAACGGTTATCCAGCACCAGGTCCATGAGTTGGCTGGCCAGGTCGCAGGCATCAAACGGCAATGCACCGGGAGCGACCATGGCCTTGAGCGAAATCGCCAAGGCATGGGCTTTACGTCCTTCGCGAGAGCGAATACCCGGGCCATTGCCTTCGACCGTGATCAACACGCCGGTTTTTTCTCCGGGGCCCTGAAAGTCCTGATGATTGCCGACTTTCAGGTCCGGGAAGGCGGCGTGCAGCGACTCGACGATGGCTTGGGGCAGTTGGGATGGTTTTTCGATAAGTGTCATTTGAGTAGCGTCCTTGCAACGGTTACTGCTGATCCGGGCGGGAGCCTTCGTTGACCCCGATGCGCTTGGCCGCCCACCGTTCATAAAGCCCGATGGCTACGTCGGCACCGGCCATGGCGGTCAGGCAACCAATGGCGCCGGCGGTCCAGATCGACATGCCGGCGGCGTAACACAGCATCAGGGCCGAAACCCCGCAGACCATGCACGCCCCAGATCTGAGGGCCAGGCGCCGAATCAGCGACCAACCACGGGCGCCTTCCTTGTCGGCGCGCCACATTTCGCCGGAAACCCCGCCGATCACAGCCAGTGCGATGACCAGCCAGATAGGCATTTCCGCTAACGCTTGCTGCTCGTTTGTCATGTCACGCCTCCTGGCTGAGCAATGCCGGCAGAGTGCCGGTGTTTGGGTAATTCAATGGGTAGGTAGGCATTCCAAAAAGCCCGGTTGCCCGGGCTTTTCAGTAATGATGTCCTCGAACGTTCGGCGCTACTGGCGCGGTACGGTTCTTTCCTCGATGTTTTTCCGACCACGATCCCTGTCTGCCGGATAACTACTTCTGGTGCTTTACGCTGCACACCCGGGTCAGTTGCCAACCCTCTGAACCGTTAAGGCCGGTTCATCGCTGCCTGTTCTTGTAAAGCGGTATGACTAAAGAGCGTCGGCATCCTTGCCGGTGTTGCCTGGCATCCCTGCCATCGCTTCGATGGCGTCCTTGCCGATGTTGCGTGCCTTCCTTGTCTTCCTTGGCAGCATCCTTGCCGCCTCCACCAGGCCTTGTTGGCTGGCTTGGGACCGAGAATATGCATGTATGCATATACAGTCAATGCATAAATGCATTTATTTTTGCCATGTAAATGCACGCATGCATTTAGGGCCTTACGGGCAAAGGGTTTGGCGATTTTCTGCAGACGTAAAAAAGCCCGCTCATTGGCGGGCCTTGTCTTACGCAATAAGGTTAACGGGCGTACATGCCCCACCAGAACACGTGACCGAGGATGCTGATCTGCTCATCCTGGATATCCTGGAAGCTATAGTCCTCGTCCGGGTGCTCATCGCGATTGAAACTACGCAGCCTGATCCCGGAAGGCAGACGATAGAGCTGTTTGACCCGCAATTGGCCATTGTGATTGATGGCATACAAGTCGCCATCAACGATGTCGCCAATCCCGCTCTTGCCCGCATTCACACCTACCGTCGCGCCATCGCGCAGCACCGGCAACATACTGTTGCCGCGCACCGTCACACACTTGGCCTGGTCGAATTGCACACCGTTGTGACGCAGGCTGCGCTTTCCAAAACGCAGGCTGGCCTTCTCGCTTTCCTCGATGACGAATCTTCCTGATCCAGCAGCCAATTCAACCTCGCGCAGAAAGGGGATCGACACCTCGTCATCATTAACGGGCGTGTCGTCGTCCCACAGGCTTATGTCCTTGAGCTCCGAATGCATCGGGTCGCGCCCGTCATCACGCAAAGAACCCACCGCCGCGCGCCCGCGCAGTTGGTCGGTGCTGACGCGGAAGTACTCGGCGATGCGGGAGATGTGCTTGTCCGACGGGTCAACGATCTTGCCGCTGAGGATCCGGGACAATGTGGATTGAGGCACGCCGGTACGCCGGTGAAGCTCCGTGGGGGAGATCCGGTCGCGGTCCAGCAGCTCTCTTAAGACGATAGAAACGTTGCGTTTTTGCATAACGGGGATAGTGACGGTAGTTTTCGGGGTTGGCAAATGCTAATTTGCATATCCAATGCATAAAAATGAGCTTGTGTCGAAATTTCCTTGAGATCTTAGCCATGTACCCTTCTTACACGTACCGGCGAACGACTTTACAAAGCTGGTGCCCATAAGATTGGCTACCGTATTCCCGAGCAGCATACGCGGGCCAACCTGGATTCCAGGCTCGGGCTACCATCAGGAGCGCATTGATGATGTCGATGAACGGGCAACCGATAACCTGTGGCGAGGGCGCTTGTCGGATCGCCGCACCGCCCCGCTGGACTGCGTAGCAGTCCCCTTTTGAGGGACGCTTCGCGCCCCAACGGGAGCAAGCTCCCTCGCCACGGTTACAGTGTTCCTTCTTGACTGATCGGCATTGGGGGCCGCCCCCTTTGCGTTTTACCTACCCGTTTGCGACCTGCGAACCCCCGACCTCGCGTGTTAACCTTGCGCCCATCGCAAAAAATGCTGGGCCAAGCGCCCCCTTTGCCCCATCACTTTCAACGAATTTGCCTACTATCCAATGAGTAAAAACACTTCCGACCTGTCCTCCCACACGCCGATGATGCAGCAGTACTGGCGCCTGAAAAACCAGCACCCTGATCAGTTGATGTTCTATCGCATGGGCGACTTCTACGAGATCTTCTATGAAGACGCGAAGAAGGCCGCCAAGTTGCTGGATATCACCCTGACCGCGCGCGGGCAGTCGGCGGGGCAGGCGATTCCGATGTGTGGGATTCCTTACCATTCGTTGGAAGGCTATCTGGTCAAGCTGGTGAAGCTGGGCGAGTCGGTGGTGATCTGCGAGCAGATCGGCGATCCGGCGACCAGTAAAGGGCCGGTGGAACGTCAGGTGGTGCGCATTATTACGCCGGGGACGGTGAGTGATGAGGCGTTGCTGGATGAGCGACGCGATAACCTGATCGCCGCCGTGCTGGGCGATGAGCGTTTGTTCGGCCTTTCTGTTCTGGATATCACTAGCGGCAACTTCAGCGTGCTGGAGATTAAAGGCTGGGAGAACCTGCTGGCGGAACTGGAGCGCATCAATCCGGTGGAGTTGTTGATTCCGGATGATTGGCCTAAGGACTTGCCGGCGGAAAAGCGTCGTGGGACCAAGCGTCGCGCGCCGTGGGATTTTGAGCGTGATTCGGCGCTGAAAAGTCTGTGCCAGCAGTTCTCGGTGCAAGACCTTAAAGGCTTCGGCTGCGAAACCCTGACCCTGGCCATCGGCGCTGCCGGCTGCCTGCTCAGCTACGCCAAGGAAACCCAGCGTACCGCCCTGCCGCATTTGCGCAGCCTGCGCCATGAGCGCCTGGACGATACCGTGGTGCTCGATGGCGCGAGCCGTCGCAACCTGGAGCTGGACACCAACCTGGCCGGCGGGCGTGACAACACCCTGCAATCGGTGGTCGACCGTTGCCAGACCGCCATGGGCAGCCGTTTGCTGACACGTTGGTTGAACCGTCCGCTGCGAGACCTGACTGTGTTGCAAGCGCGTCAGACTTCTATTACCTGCTTGCTCGACGGTTATCGCTTTGAAAAGCTGCAGCCGCAGCTCAAGGAAATCGGCGATATCGAGCGCATCCTGGCGCGGATCGGCCTGCGCAACGCGCGCCCCCGTGACTTGGCACGTCTGCGCGATGCCCTTAGCGCCCTGCCGCAGTTGCAAGTTGCAATGACCGAGTTGGACACGCCGCACCTGCAGCAACTCGCAGTCACTGCCGGCACCTACCCGGACCTCGCGGCCCTGCTGGAAAAAGCCATCATCGACAACCCGCCGGCGATCATCCGTGACGGCGGCGTGCTGAAGACCGGTTACGACAGCGAACTGGATGATCTGCAGTCACTGAGCGAAAACGCCGGGCAGTTCCTGATTGACCTGGAAGCCCGCGAGAAAGCCCGCACCGGCCTGGCGAACCTGAAAGTCGGTTACAACCGCGTGCACGGCTACTTTATCGAGTTGCCGAGCAAGCAGGCCGAGCAGGCGCCGATCGACTATCAGCGCCGCCAGACCCTCAAAGGTGCCGAACGCTTTATCACCCCTGAGCTGAAAGCCTTTGAAGACAAGGCGCTGTCGGCCAAAAGCCGCGCCCTGGCTCGTGAAAAGATGCTCTATGAAGCCTTGCTCGAAGACTTGATCAGCCGACTGGCGCCGTTGCAGGACACCGCTGCGGCCCTGGCGGAACTGGATGTGCTGAGTAATCTCGCCGAACGTGCGCTTAACCTTGATTTGAACTGCCCGCGCTTTGTCAGCGAGCCGTGCATGCGCATCGTCCAGGGTCGTCACCCGGTGGTGGAGCAGGTTTTGACGACGCCGTTCGTCGCCAACGACCTGTCGCTGGACGACGATACCCGCATGTTGGTGATCACTGGTCCTAACATGGGCGGTAAATCCACCTACATGCGTCAGACCGCCTTGATCGTGCTGCTGGCGCATATCGGTAGCTTTGTACCGGCGGCGAGCTGCGAATTGTCTCTGGTCGACCGGATTTTCACGCGGATCGGCTCCAGTGATGACCTGGCCGGCGGCCGTTCGACCTTTATGGTGGAAATGAGTGAAACCGCGAATATCCTGCACAACGCCACCGAACGCAGCCTGGTACTGATGGACGAAGTGGGTCGCGGCACCAGCACCTTCGACGGCCTGTCACTGGCATGGGCGGCGGCCGAGCGCCTGGCGCATCTGCGCGCCTATACGCTGTTTGCCACGCACTATTTCGAACTGACCGTGCTGCCGGAAAGCGAGCCGCTGGTGGCCAACGTGCACCTCAATGCCACCGAGCACAACGAGCGCATCGTGTTCCTGCACCACGTACTGCCAGGGCCGGCCAGCCAGAGTTACGGCCTGGCCGTGGCGCAATTGGCCGGCGTGCCGAACGACGTGATTACCCGCGCCCGCGAGCACCTCAGTCGCCTGGAAACCACGGCGCTGCCCCACGAAACCGTGGTCGCCAGCCCCACCAAGGCGGCGAGCAAACCCAGCGCTCCGCACCAGAGTGACATGTTCGCCAGCCTGCCCCATCCAGTGCTGGATGAGCTGGCAAAGCTTGACCTGGACGACTTGACACCGCGAAAAGCGCTCGAAATGTTATATGCACTGAAGACTCGGATATAACGCAGACGCTTGCAAGCTGATAGAATCTCGCGCGGTTTGGGATGCTGCGGGCTTTTAGCCTGGTCCGCAGACTATCGCTCTCAAACCTCGCGAGCCCCACCAGAAGGGGTTTCGCTGCCGCCGCCTGAGGAGAAAATTAGAAATGACCTTCGTCGTCACCGACAACTGCATCAAGTGCAAGTACACCGACTGCGTAGAAGTGTGTCCGGTGGACTGCTTTTACGAAGGCCCGAACTTCCTGGTCATCCACCCGGACGAGTGCATTGACTGCGCCCTGTGTGAGCCTGAATGCCCGGCCGTCGCTATTTTCTCCGAGGATGAAGTCCCGGCAGAGATGCAGCAATTTATTCAGTTGAACGTTGAGCTGGCGGAAATCTGGCCGAACATCACTGAGAAGAAAGACTCGCTGCCGGATGCAGCCGAGTGGGATGGCAAAAAAGGTAAGATTGCAGACCTCGAACGCTGATAGCGTCGTCGCCCCCAAAAGGCCCCTTGCGGGCCTTTTTGCGTTTCTGGATGGCAAGTTTCACTTTTCTGCAGGCAAAAAAAGGGGCGGTATGACCCGCCCACATTTTTTCCCTAGTCCCTGTATTCCTTTTCATCGTCCTGATGAATCGCATCCTGCGACGTTCCCTCAAACCATCGTTCCTTGATGGCCGTGTCAATCCGTGGACACAGGGCTGATCTTAAAGAGTTCCAAAGGAAGTTCAACAGGATGCAACTTGAGGACTGACAGGGGCAAGGCTTCAAGCCACAATAAATAATTGTTATTTTTCAAGTAGATAGAAAATACTCTCGATAATCAGAGTCGCTCATGACGGCTAAATAACCCGTTCGCTTACGAGAAAGTAAGTGAATGCTTACACCAGCCATTGCGTAAAAGCGTAACAAGCCCCCCTTGCCCATTCTGCAGACAAGAAAAAGCCCCGACAACGTCGAGGCTTCTTTCCCTTAAAAGGGTTCAGTCGTCGCTGACTGTAATGGTCGGCATCGCCGGTGCCGCCGCTTCCTGGAGGACGATCCGCGCGCCCACGTGACGGGCCAGCTCCTGATAAACCATAGCGATCTGGCCATCGGGCTCGGCGGCCACGGTAGGCTTGCCGCCATCTGCCTGTTCGCGAATGCCCATCGACAGCGGCAGCGAGGCCAGCAACTCGACCCCGTACTGCGTGGCTAGCTTCTCGCCACCACCTTCACCGAACAGATGCTCGGCGTGGCCGCAGTTGGAGCAGATGTGCACAGCCATGTTCTCTACGACGCCCAGCACCGGGATGTTGACCTTGCGAAACATCTCCACGCCTTTCCTCGCGTCCAGCAGCGCCAGGTCCTGAGGAGTGGTCACGATCACCGAACCGGCCACCGGCACCTTTTGCGCCAGGGTCAGTTGGATATCACCGGTGCCTGGCGGCATATCGATCACCAGGTAGTCCAGGTCGCCCCAGGCGGTCTGGGTGACCAGCTGCAGCAGCGCACCGGAGACCATCGGCCCACGCCAGACCATCGGCGTATTCTCATCGGTCAGGAACGCCATGGACATGACTTCCACACCCAGGGACTCGATGGGCACGAACCACTTCTGATCCTTGATTTTCGGACGTGTGCCTTCGGCAATGCCGAACATCACGCCTTGGCTCGGGCCGTAGATATCGGCGTCGAGAATCCCCACGCGCGCACCTTCACGGGCCAGGGCCAGGGCCAGGTTGGCCGCGGTGGTGGATTTACCCACGCCGCCCTTGCCGGACGCCACAGCCACCACGTTCTTGACGTTGGCCAGGCCAGGAATCTGCGCCTGCGCCTTGTGCGGTGCGATCACGCACTGGATGTCGACCTTGGCCGAACGCACGCCGTCCAGGCCTTCGATGGCCATTTGCAGCATCTGCGCCCAACCGTTCTTGAACAGACCGGCGGCATAGCCCAGTTCCAACTGGACCGACACCTGGTCGCCCTGGACATCGATGGCGCGTACACAGCCGGCACTGACCGGGTCCTGGTTCAAATAGGGGTCGGTGTACTGGCGAAGAACGGCTTCCACCGCTGCGCGATTGACGGCGCTCATGGGCTACTCCCGAAAAAAGACTGACTGAAACAGGCGGCTATCCTAACCGTTCCAGCGGCCCAGCGGCATGCTTTCGCAGCCTGGGAAAATTCTGAAACAGCGCCACGGGGTGAAATAAATTTCCCGGCGCTTTATAGTGGCCGACCTCCGTTTCATCAAGTAGCCGAGCCCCATGTCCGAGCCACGCAAGATCCTCGTCACCAGCGCCCTGCCCTATGCCAATGGTTCCATCCATCTTGGCCATATGCTTGAGTACATCCAGACCGATATGTGGGTGCGCTTCCAGAAGCATCGCGGCAATCAATGCATTTATGTCTGCGCGGACGACGCCCACGGTTCGGCCATCATGCTACGCGCCGAAAAGGAAGGGGTCACCCCGGAACAACTGATCGCCAATGTGCAGGCTGAACACAGCGCCGACTTTGCCGAGTTCCTGGTGGACTTCGACAACTTCCACTCGACCCACTCCGAAGAAAACCGTGAGCTGTCGAGCCAGATCTACAAGCGTCTGCGCGACGCCGGGCACATTGATACGCGCTCGATCACCCAGTATTTCGACCCGGAAAAGAAAATGTTCCTGGCCGACCGCTTCATCAAGGGCACCTGCCCGAAATGCGGCACGGAAGACCAGTACGGCGACAACTGTGAGAAATGCGGTGCCACCTACGCACCGACTGACCTGAAGGATCCGAAGTCGGCCATCTCCGGCGCCACCCCGGTGCTCAAGGATTCCCAGCACTTCTTCTTCAAGCTCCCGGATTTCCAGCAAATGCTGCAAACCTGGACCCGCAGCGGCACCCTGCAGGACGCCGTGGCGAACAAGATCGCCGAATGGCTGGATGCCGGCCTGCAACAGTGGGACATCTCCCGCGATGCGCCGTACTTTGGCTTCGAAATTCCCGATGAACCAGGCAAGTATTTCTACGTGTGGCTGGACGCGCCGATCGGCTACATGGCCAGTTTCAAGAACCTGTGTGACCGCACGCCGGACCTGGACTTCGATGCGTTCTGGGCCAAGGACTCCACTGCCGAGCTGTACCATTTCATCGGCAAGGACATCGTCAATTTCCACGCGCTGTTCTGGCCGGCGATGCTCGAAGGTTCGGGCTACCGCAAGCCGACCGGGATCGCCGTGCACGGCTACCTGACCGTCAACGGCCAGAAGATGTCCAAGTCCCGTGGCACCTTTATCAAGGCGCGCACTTACCTGGACCACCTGTCGCCGGAATACCTGCGCTACTACTACGCCTCCAAGCTGGGCCGTGGCGTCGACGATCTCGACTTGAACCTCGAAGACTTCGTACAGAAGGTCAACTCGGACCTCGTGGGCAAAGTCGTCAATATCGCCAGCCGCTGCGCCGGGTTCATCCACAAGGGCAACGCCGGTGTGCTGGCGGCCGAGAACGCCGCACCGGAGCTGACCGACGCATTCCTGGCCGCTGCGCCAAGCATCGCCGATGCCTACGAAGCCCGCGACTTTGCCCGCGCCATGCGCGAGATCATGGGCCTGGCCGACCGCGCCAACGCCTGGATCGCCGACAAGGCGCCGTGGTCGCTGAACAAGCAGGAAGGCAAGCAAGCTGAAGTCCAGGCTATCTGCGCCACGGGCATCAACCTGTTCCGCCAGTTGGTGATCTTCCTCAAGCCGGTGCTGCCATTGTTGGCGGCGGACGCCGAGGCGTTTCTCAACGTTGCGCCGTTGACCTGGAACGATCACGCCACTTTGCTCAGCAACCATCAGTTGAATGAGTTCAAACCGTTGATGACCCGCATCGACCCGGTCAAGGTCCAGGCCATGACCGACGCATCGAAAGAAGACCTCGCCGCCAGCCAGACCGACACGGGCGAATCGACGCCTGCGGGCAATGGCGAATTGACCAAGGACCCGCTTTCCCCGGAAATCGAGTTCGACGCCTTTGCCGCCGTGGACTTGCGTGTTGCGCTGATCGTGAAGGCCGAAGCCGTGGAGGGCGCCGACAAGCTGCTGCGCCTGACACTGGACATCGGTGACGAGCAACGCAACGTGTTCTCCGGGATCAAGAGTGCTTACCCGGACCCATCCAAGCTCGATGGTCGCCTGACCATGATGATCGCCAACCTCAAGCCACGGAAAATGAAGTTCGGTATTTCCGAAGGCATGGTGATGGCGGCGGGCCCTGGTGGCGAAGAAATCTACCTGCTGAGCCCCGACAGCGGAGCCAAGCCGGGTCAACGCATTAAGTAAGGCCTGTGGCTTGAGAAGGCCTGTGGAGAGCGGGCGTATTGTGGCAAGCGCGCTTGTAGTGGCAAGGTGGGCTTGTAGTGGCGAGCGGGCTTGCCCCGCGTTGGGCTGCGTAGCAGCCCCAATACGGCAACCGCATTATCTATAGTTAAAACCGGGTGCCTGGTTTAGGGCCGCTGCGCGCCCCAACGCGGGCAAGCCCGCTCACCACGACAAACCCGCTCGCCACTACAAGCCCAACCACCACAACACGCCCTGTTCGCTAACCGGCATGACCATGACCGATATGCTCCTCACCCTTGTCAGCGCCGCCCTGATCAGCAACTTCGTGTTGCAGATGCCGCTGGCTGTCGACTCGGTATTGGCCAAGGCTTCACGCCCACAGGTGCATGCCCTGGGCATTGCCACCACGGTGTTGATGGTATTGAGCGGCGTGCTGGGCTATCTGCTGGATCATTTTGTGCTGCAGCCACTGGCGCTGACCGCCCTGCGGCTGTTCGTGTTTCTACCGCTGACTGCGTTGCTGATTCGCCCCGTGCTGAACCTGCTCAATCGCCTGCGCCCCGCGCTGCCGCTGGAAGGTCTGTGGCCACTGCTGCTCGGCAATGCGGGCATTTTGGGCGTGGTACTGCTGGGCATCCAAGACGATAAGGGCCTGGCGCACATGACCGCATTGAGCCTCGGAGCCGGGCTTGGTTTCTGGCTGGTATTGAGCCTGTTCAGCGATCTGCGCCAGCGCATCGCCGAGAACGATATCCCCCTGCCCTTTCGCGGCTTGCCGGTAGAGCTGATCAGCGCCGGGTTGATGGCGGTGGCTTTTCTGGGTTTCAACGCAATGATCAAAGCATGAACCTGATTCAACGTATCGACGCGCTGCTGCCGCAAACCCAATGCGGCAAGTGCGGGCACCCGGGCTGCAAGCCTTACGCCGAGGGCATTGCCCAAGGCGAGGCGATCAACAAGTGCCCGCCGGGTGGGCAGGAAACCATCGCAGGGCTCGCGAATTTGCTGAATGTTCCAGTGCTGGCACTGGACACCACCCGTGGCGAGGCGCCTGCGCAGATTGCCTATATCCGCGAGGCCGAGTGCATCGGTTGTACAAAATGCATCCAGGCCTGCCCGGTGGACGCGATTGTCGGCTCCGCCAAGCTGATGCACACGGTGATCATCGATGAGTGCACCGGGTGTGATCTGTGCGTTGCGCCCTGCCCAGTCGATTGCATCGAGATGCGTCCGCTGGCCACGGTGTTGCCTATCGTCGGCGGCTTGGCGGCCAACGATAACGAACGCCATGAACGTGGTCTCAAGCGCGACCGCGCACGGCGGCGCTTTGAACAACGCAACGCGCGCCTGCAACGGGAAGAAGCGCACAGGACTGCCGAACGCCTGGCTCGGGCCAAGCGCGCCGCGCCGGTGGAACCGGTGCAGGTCGATACAGCCCAGGCGGCCCACGATGCGGCAGTCAAGAAAGCCAAAATCGGTGTCGCGATGAGCCGCGCCCAGTTGCACAAATCGTTGAAAGCTTTTGGTCATCCGCCCACGTTTGAACAGCAGTCGCAATTGATCGTGCTGCAACAGCAGTTCGAAGCAGCGGAGCAAACACTTGCCACACTGGAGGTAAACAGCGCTCCCGCGGCGGCGCCACCGCCCGCCAATACGGCCGATCTCAAGCGCGCCAAAATCCAGCTGGCAATGCGCCGTGCCGAGCTGAAGAAAGCCCAGGATCAGAACGCCGATCCGCACCAATTAGCCGAGGCGCAAGGCAAGCTCGATGAAGCGCAGCGCCAGGTCGATGCCCATGGCCACGCTTGACCCGCAACAGGTCCTGCAGCGCGTGTTGCTGGCGACGCTGCCGGGTGTCTTGGCGATGTTCTGGTTATACGGCTGGGGCGTGCTGATCAATCTGTTGCTGGCGGGTGGTTGCGCACTCTTGGTCGATACGGGTGTCAATCGGCTGCGGGGACGGCGCCTCAGTGATCTGAGCAGTCTGATCACCGCTACACTGCTGGCCCTGGCACTGCCCCCTTATTGCCCCTGGTGGCTGTGCGTGGCTGCGGTCGCTGGCGGGCTGCTGTTGGGCAAGCATCTGTATGGCAGCAACCGCAACCCGTTCAACCCGGCAATGGTCGGCTATGCCTTGATGCTGGTTGCCTTTCCACAACCGATGACCCACTGGCCCGCGCCCCATGGGCTGGACCTGTTGGCCGGCGTGCATCAGGTATTGGGCCTGCAGGGCGATACGCCAGATGCCTGGGCACAGGCGACCGCACTGGATGCCCTGCGAATCAACAAGAGCCTGACCATCGATGAGTTGTTCGCCCGTAGCCCGGCCTTTGGTTTTTTCGGCGGCAACGGCAGCGAGTGGGTGAACCTGGCCTTTCTGGCGGGCGGGATTGTGTTGTTGCGGCAACGGGTATTCAGCTGGCACGCACCGGTCGGCATGCTGGGCAGCCTCTTCGTGATCAGCTTGTTGTGCTGGAATGGGTCGGGCTCTGATTCCCATGGCTCGCCGCTGTTTCATCTGCTGAGCGGCGCGACCTTTCTCGGCGCATTTTTCATCGTGACCGAACCGGTGTCCGGCCCGAGAAGCCCGAAGGCACGCCTGTTATTTGGTGCGGGCGTGGGCGTGCTGACTTATCTGATTCGCATGTGGGGCGGTTACCCGGATGGTGTAGCCTTTGCAGTTCTGCTGATGAACCTGGCGGTGCCTGCGCTGGAGCGTCTGGCGGCAACGAAACAGCCGGCGGTGAATGCATGAAACCCACCAAAGGCCTGCTGCTGACGCTGTTCATCGCCGCCGGAGGAATCACTCTGATCCTGGCCCTTCAGCACCTGACTGCCGATAGCGCAGCCCAACAATCCCAGGCGCTAGAGCGCCAAGCCCTGCTTGACCTGTTGCCCGCCGACCGCTATGACAACCAGCCATTAGACCAGCCGCTGGCTATTGATCCGCAGCCACTGACAAACAGCCAACTGCACGGCGGCTACCTGGCGACCCTTTCGGGGCAACCCAGCGCCGTGTTGCTGCGCGTGCAAGCCAGCGGCTACGGTGGACCGATCGAGTTGCTGATCGCCATCGACCGTAACGGCAAGCTCGTGGGGATCAAAACCTTGGAGCAGTCAGAAACGCCGAGCCTCGGCGGCCATATCAGCGAGCCGGGTAATGCCTGGCTGGCCGCTTTTCAGCGGCACTCACGCAGCGACACGCAGGACTTCGACCAGATGGCCGGAGCAACCCTGACATCTCGCGCGGTGATCAACGCCGTTCACGATGCGTTGCGTTACTTCGACGAGCACCGGTCTTTACTGCTGGAGCAACACGCGCATGACTAGAGCTTTTGGCCTGGCCAACACGATGATGCTGGCGCCGTTGATCGGCGTGAGTGACACACTGCCCAAGGCGTTGAGTTTCTTCGGGCTGTCGGTGTTGATCGTGACGCTGTTCGGCTTGGCCATGGGAGGTTTGCGAGCGCGCCTGAGCACGTCCCTGCAGCTGATTGCGAGCCTGATGCTGGCGGCTACGTTGGTCAGTGCCGTGCAGTTACTGTTACAGGCGTTTGCACTGCCGATGTATCAGCATTTGGGCATCTATCTCACACTGATCAGCGTTCAATGTGTCGTATTAGAGCAGTGCGGTTTTTTCGATGCGGGTCAACACAAGGCTCGACTGCAGTTGTTCGGCCTGTTTGGCGCATTGCTGATCACCCTGGGGTTGCTGCGCGCCAGCGGCGCCACCATATTGATACCTGCCGGGTTTATCCTCCTCGGACTATTGCTCGCAGGGTTCCAGGCCTGGACCCACTTTTCAACATCACGCTGACCGCCAGCAAGGAAACCCCTGCCCCATGAACGCCGCAAAACGCCTGGAAATTTTCCGCAGGCTTCACGAAGACAATCCGGAACCCAAGACCGAACTGGCCTACTCCTCGCCCTTCGAGTTGCTGATTGCGGTGATTCTCTCAGCCCAATCCACGGACGTTGGCGTCAACAAGGCCACGGCCAAGCTTTATCCGGTGGCTAACACGCCGGAGGCGATCCATGCGCTGGGTGTTGAAGGTCTGTCCGAATACATCAAGACCATCGGCTTGTACAACAGCAAGGCCAAAAATGTCATTGAGACCTGCCGCCTGCTGGTGGAACTGCATGGCAGTGAAGTGCCGCAAACCCGCGAAGCCCTGGAGGCTCTGCCGGGTGTAGGCCGTAAGACCGCTAACGTGGTGCTCAATACGGCGTTTCGGCAACTGACGATGGCTGTGGACACGCATATTTTCCGTGTCAGCAACCGAACCGGCATTGCCCGTGGCAAAAACGTGGTGGAAGTGGAAAAGCAGTTGATGAAGTTTGTTCCCAAGCCGTATCTGCTTGATTCCCACCACTGGCTGATCCTTCACGGACGCTACGTTTGCCAGGCCCGCAAGCCACGCTGCGGCAGCTGTCGCATCGAAGACCTGTGCGAATACAAGGAAAAAACTTCCGACGATTGAGTGATCAACACTTTTTTCGATGAGTCGATTGAAAAAATCTTTTTTACCCGCCCATGGATTATCGTTATAAGGAGCGCCAACGGCAGTCTTAGCCCGGAGTGAACCTTATGAGCACTGGCAAAGAACAACTGGAAGTGGAAGACGAGCTCGTTGAGTCAGAGGACGATGCGCCGGAAGCACCTGTTACAGAGGTAGCCAAGACCAATCTAAGCAAACGCCGCACTATCGACAATCTTCTGGAAGAGCGACGCTTGCAAAAACAGCTGGCCGACTACGACTTCGACCTCTGATAGAGCCGATAACGGCCAGAAGCCTCCCTGACGGAGGCTTTTTTCTGCCGATATGCCTGGCTATCAATCGTTAGGGCGACGCCCTCCTCTATACCAAACCGTTGCGTTGGGCCAACTCGATCAAGTCCACCAGGGAACGGGCATTTAGCTTGAGCAGCAAGCGTGTTTTGTAGGTGCTGACGGTCTTGTTGCTGAGGAACATGCCGTCGGCGATCTCCTTGTTGGTTTTGCCCCGAGCCAGTTGTTGCAGCACCATCATCTCTCGCCCCGAAAGGCGCTCGACCATGTCGGCCTCGCTGGCGTTGCCCATGGTGGAGCGCACCGAGTTCAACGCCTGGTTCGGGAAGTAGCTGTAGCCGGAGAGTACCGCCTTTATGGCACTCAGCAACTCGGTCAGGTCCTGTTGCTTGCACACGTAGCCGGCCGCCCCCGCCTGCATGCAACGCATGGAGAAATGGCCCGGGGCCTGTGACGTAAGAACCAGCACCTTGAACGGTACGGCTTGCTTGGTGGAGGACAGCCTGCAAATAACTTCCAGACCATCAAGTTTGGGAATTCCAATATCCAGTATGACAATGTCCGGCATATGCTCCCGCGCAAGTTGCAACGCATCGACACCGTTATCGGTCTCGGCAACGACCTCATAACCATGACGCTCCATTAGCATACGCACAGCAAGACGAATGACGGGATGATCATCCACGATCAGCACTTTATTCATGAGAAAGTCCAATTTCGCTGTTCGAATTATTCAGAGCAAGCACAATAGCCTAGTCGTTTCCTAGTTGGCATAGCTTTACCCCCCAAGCAACAGCAAGCAGAGACGCACCCCACAATGAGATAGGAATTAGCCTACAAAAAAACGCCAGCTTAGAGGTATCGCGTTTTATGCAGGCTTTCAGACCTTTCCGGGACCACACATATTTTGAGTGAAATCCCCAACAGATAAGGGGGACAGGGTAAACGTGACGCACACGAGTTTCAGGAAATGCCCCTTGCTTGTCCGTTCCGAACGCGTGAGCAGGTGAAAATAAGCCAGCTGTTTCAGTTCCATTCAACATATTTATTTACACCACAATTTTCCTACAGATATTTCAGCGCACTGCATTCACGCCGCACTTCTGTGAGTGAATTATCTGTAAGACATAGTTCCTGTTGAGGTGTAAATAATTCACTCAACTGCGCAAACAGAAAGCAATTGTCCGTAATCAAATTGCAATGATTTCTAAGCGACAGAATATCTACAGGCGTTAAACATTAATAAACATGAGGTTTGCCTTTCCTTTATACAGGCAAAAAAAATGGCCCCTTCAACAAGGGGCCACTCTTCAAATCACCTGGTGCACTCAGAACAACTTGCGACCCTTGTTGGCCGCAATGCGCATGCGCAGTGCATTCAACTTGATGAAGCCAGCTGCGTCCGCCTGGTTGTAGGCGCCGCCGTCTTCTTCGAAGGTAGCAATGTTGGCATCGAACAGCGACTCATCCGACTTGCGACCGGTGACGATCACGTTGCCCTTGTACAGTTTCAGGCGCACAACGCCGTTCACGTGGGCCTGGGAGGCGTCGATCATCTGTTGCAGCATCAGACGCTCAGGGCTCCACCAGTAGCCGGTGTAGATCAGGCTGGCGTACTTGGGCATCAGCTCATCTTTGAGGTGAGCCACTTCGCGGTCCAGGGTGATGGACTCGATGGCGCGGTGAGCGCGCAGCATGATGGTGCCGCCCGGGGTCTCGTAGCAGCCACGGGACTTCATGCCCACGTAACGGTTCTCGACGATGTCGAGACGGCCAATACCGTGTTCGCCGCCGATACGGTTCAGGGTCGCCAGCACGGTGGCCGGGGTCATTTCGACGCCGTCCAGCGCGACGATGTCGCCGTTGCGGTAGGTCAGTTCCAGGTACTGGGCCTTGTCAGGAGCGTTCTCCGGGGAGACGGTCCATTTCCACATGTCTTCTTCGTGCTCGGTCCAGGTGTCTTCCAGCACGCCGCCTTCATAGGAGATGTGCAGCAAGTTGGCGTCCATCGAGTACGGGGACTTCTTCTTGCCGTGACGCTCGATCGGGATCGCGTGCTTTTCAGCGTAATCCATCAGCTTTTCACGGGACAGCAGGTCCCACTCACGCCAAGGAGCAATCACTTTCACGCCAGGTTTCAGCGCGTAGGCGCCCAGCTCGAAACGCACCTGGTCGTTACCCTTGCCGGTGGCGCCATGGGAAATGGCGTCAGCGCCGGTTTCGTTGGCGATTTCGATCAGGCGCTTGGCGATCAGCGGACGTGCGATGGAGGTACCCAGCAGGTACTCGCCTTCGTAGACGGTGTTGGCGCGAAACATCGGGAAAACGAAATCGCGGACGAACTCTTCGCGCAGGTCGTCAATGTAGATCTCTTTCACGCCCATGGCTTGCGCCTTGGCACGTGCAGGTTCGACCTCTTCGCCCTGACCCAGGTCAGCGGTGAAGGTCACCACTTCACAGTTATAAGTATCCTGCAGCCACTTGAGGATCACCGAAGTGTCCAGGCCGCCGGAATACGCGAGAACGACCTTGTTTACGTCGGCCATGCCATCACTCCACGGGGTTTTACGGAAAGGCGTCGATTCTACCGACCAAAACCGTGAAATTACAGGGGCGCGACAGCAAATGAAGATAAAGCGACAGATTATGTCGAGTGGGCGACCGATGGTCGCACCTTATGAGGTGGCTGCCGGGTTACTTGGGCCCGTGGCCTGGGGTGCCGGTTTTTCGGGAGCGGCGACGCGCTCAAGCTGAATGTTCACGCGGCGGTTGCGAGCCCGGTTGGCAGCATTGGAGTTGGGCGCCAAGGGGTAACTTTCACCGTGGAACCGCATGGTGATCTGCGACTCCTGGATGCCATTGGCCTTGAAGTAGTCCAGCACGGCCAAGGCACGACGGCGCGAAACATCGCGGTTGGTCAGGCGGTTACCGCTGTTGTCGGAGTGCCCGTTCAACTCGATATGGTTGACCGTCGGGTCGGCCTTCATGAACGCCACTATCACCGCCAGTTTCTGCTTGGCGGCCGCATCCAGTTCGATGCCGCCACCGGGGAAACCGACTTCCGCCTGCTTGACCTGATCGTAGTTCATCGGCAACAGCTTGGCAGTGCACAGTTGATAGTCGTTGTAGGCTTTGTTGAACTTCATCGGCAACAGGCGAATTTCCGAGTAGCCGCCTTCGCGCCCGTAATGCCTCACGGTGGGGCTGCGCCCTTCGAGCAACCCAGTGAACAGGCGCCCGGCCTGGGCCTGTGAACTGTTGAACAGTACGTCGCCACTGCCCGCGCGCACGGAACCGAGGTTGATATCGCCCCGGCCCGGTTGCCAGGGCGCAGCGGCTGCCAACAAGGTGGCGGAGCCCGCGCCCAGCGAGCCGTTATAGGCTTTCAGACGGAACGTGGCCTGCTCGCCAGCGCGGCGCACGAACTCACCCGAGCCGAAATCGGTGATAGGCTGGGTCAAGCGGCACTCGAATTTGTCGCCCTCCACTTTCCACTCAATATTCTCCAGACGTGTCTGGAACGTGAGGGCCATCGCAGGCAGGCTGGCGAACACACTGAGCAGGGCTAGATAATGCTGGCGCACGGGAGGCTCCACTGGTTTCTACAACACTTCAAAGCGTCATACATCGTTAAGGCATACCCAGGGATATCGGTCGCATCCTGCAAAACTTGATAGCGAGTGCCTGCAAGTGTCTTTTCCGGTAGCATTCCCACCAGATTGACCCGCCTGGAATCCCCAATGTCCGACCGCCTGACCCTGCTGCGTCCCGACGACTGGCATATTCATCTTCGCGATGGTGCTGCGTTGCCCCAAACCGTGGCCGATGTAGCGCGCACGTTTGGCCGTGCCATCATCATGCCTAACCTGGTACCTCCGGTGCGTAATGCCGCGGAAGCCGACGCCTATCGCCAGCGCATCCTCGCTGCGCGACCGGCCGGCAGCCGCTTCGAACCGTTGATGGTGCTCTACCTGACCGACCGCACCCAGCCCGAAGAAATTCGCGAGGCCAAGGCCAGCGGTTATGTTCACGCCGCCAAGTTGTACCCGGCAGGCGCGACCACCAACTCCGACTCCGGCGTGACCAGCATCGACAAGATCCTGCCGGCCATCGAAGCCATGGCGGAAGTCGGCATGCCGCTGCTGATCCACGGTGAAGTTACCCGTGGCGACGTGGATGTATTCGATCGCGAGAAGGTCTTCATCGACGAGCATATGCGCCGGGTGGTCGAGCTGTTCCCGACCCTCAAGGTGGTGTTCGAACACATCACCACCGCCGATGCCGTGCAGTTCGTCACCGAGGCCTCGGCCAATGTTGGCGCGACCATCACTGCGCATCACCTGCTCTATAACCGCAACCACATGCTGGTGGGCGGGATTCGGCCGCACTTCTATTGCCTGCCGATCCTCAAGCGCAACACCCACCAGGTGGCCTTGCTGGACGCCGCGACCAGCGGCAACCCGAAGTTCTTCCTCGGCACCGACTCCGCACCCCATGCCCAACACGCAAAAGAAGCCGCGTGCGGCTGTGCCGGTTGCTACACCGCGTATGCGGCGATCGAGCTGTACGCCGAAGCGTTCGAACAGCGCAACGCCCTGGACAAGCTCGAAGGCTTCGCCAGCCTCAATGGCCCGTGTTTCTATGGCCTGCCGGCGAATACCGACCGCATTACCCTGGTCCGTGAAGATTGGACCGCCCCTACCAGCCTGCCATTTGGCGAGCTGACTGTTATCCCGCTGCGCGCCGGTGAAACACTGCGCTGGCGCCTGCTGGAGGAAAGCAAGTGAGTGAAGACCATTACGACGACGAACACGAGCACAGTGGTGGCGGCTCTCGTCACCCGATGGCCGAGCGTTTTCGCGGCTATCTGCCGGTTGTCATCGACGTAGAAACGGGTGGTTTCAACTGCGCCACCGACGCCCTGCTGGAAATCGCCGCCACCACCATCGGCATGGACGAACAGGGTTTTGTGTTCGCGGAACACACGCACTTCTTCCGTGTTGAGCCGTTCGAAGGCGCCAATATCGAGGCGGCGGCCCTGGAATTTACCGGGATCAAGCTCGATCACCCATTGCGCATGGCAGTGAGTGAAGAAGCGGCGCTGACCGACATCTTCCGCGGCGTGCGCAAGGCACTGAAGGCCAATGGCTGCAAACGCGCGATCCTGGTCGGGCATAACAGCAGTTTTGATTTGGGCTTCCTCAACGCAGCCGTCGCGCGACTGGACATGAAGCGCAACCCGTTTCACCCGTTCTCCAGCTTTGACACGGCGACCCTCGCCGGCTTGGCCTACGGTCAGACCGTATTGGCCAAAGCCTGCCAGGCCGCCGGTATCGACTTTGACGGACGCGAAGCTCACTCGGCCCGCTACGACACCGAGAAGACCGCAGAACTGTTCTGCGGCATCGTCAACCGCTGGAAACAGATGGGTGGCTGGGAAGATTTCAACGACTGATATCTAGCGCGAACTTTTGTTGCAAGCAAACTCGTTGCGGGGGGCGGGCTTGTTGTGGCGAGCGGGCTTGCCCCGCGTTGGGCTGCGAAGCGGCCCCAATAAGACCTCCGCGATTTACCTGGCAGACCGCGGTGTCAGGTTCTGGGGCCGCTTCGCAGCCCAACGCGGGGCAAGCCCGCTCGCCACAGTCGTATCCCGCGCATAAAAAAACCGGCCTTTTCAGGCCGGTTTTTTTGTACCGCGAAACCGGCTTACAGCTTGCCGGCGTTCTCGGTCAGGTAAGCCGCGACGCCTTCTGGCGAAGCGTTCATGCCTTTGTCGCCTTTTTTCCAGTTGGCAGGGCAGACTTCGCCGTGCTCTTCGTGGAATTGCAGGGCGTCGACCAGGCGGATCAGCTCTTCCATGTTACGGCCCAGCGGCAGGTCGTTGATGATCTGCGAACGGACAACGCCTTTGTCGTCGATCAGGAACGCGCCACGGAAAGCCACGCCGCCTTCGGATTCAACGTCGTAGGCCTTGGCGATGTCGTGCTTCATGTCGGCAGCCATGGTGTATTTGACTTTGCCGATGCCGCCATCATTGATGGCCGTGTTACGCCAGGCGTTGTGGGTGAAGTGGGAGTCGATGGAAACAGCGACTACTTCAACGTTGCGCGCCTTGAAATCGTCCATGCGGTGATCCAGAGCGATCAGCTCCGAAGGGCAGACGAAGGTGAAGTCCAGCGGGTAGAAGAACACCAGGCCGTATTTGCCTTTGATGGCTTCAGACAGCTTGAAGCTGTCAACGATTTCGCCATTGCCGAGGACGGCTGGGACGTCGAAATCCGGGGCTTGTTTGCCGACGAGTACGCTCATTGGATAACTCCTGATGTAAGGGTGACGATTGAAGTAAAGGACCGGCCCTGATTCTGCCGCGTATAAGCGACAGGTCTGTGACGCGGTCACGCTTCGTGAAGACCGACCATCATACACTGAAAAAACCGTTCGTCAGTGCGCGGGCGGCGCAGGTGCAAAGACCTACGATTCTACTTTGACAATCATTCTCGTTAACATTAAGATCCACCGCACTTAAGCCTTAAACCGTGATGGTTCTCCCTTATGTATGTGTGCCTCTGTACTGGCGTCACCGACGGACAAATCCGCGAAGCAATCTACGAAGGTTGCTGCAGCTACAAGGAAGTGCGTGAAACCACCGGCGTTGCCAGCCAATGTGGTAAATGTGCTTGCCTCGCCAAGCAAGTGGTACGGGAAACCCTGACGCAGCTGCAAACAGCCCAGGCCGCGCTCCCCTATTCAGCAGAATTTACACACGCTTAAATAGGCGTGTTTTAAAGAACCGGACTTAGTGTCCGGTTTTTTTATGCCTGTAATTCAAATAGTTAGCGCCAAGACGCGGAACACAAACATTCTTATTCCGATTAATTTTCATTTATTATTCAATAACTTAGGTTTGACACTCGCGTTATCGCCGCTCAAACTCCGCCCTATACACAGCTATTACAGGGCAGGACCCCAGTCATGAAAGGCGACATCTCAGTCATCCAGCAACTCAACAAAATCCTTGCCAATGAACTGGTCGCGATCAATCAGTACTTCCTGCATGCACGCATGTATGACGATTGGGGCCTGGAAAAGCTGGGCAAGCGTGAATACAAAGAATCCATCAAGGCCATGAAGGACGCTGACGCGCTGATCAAGCGCATCCTGTTCCTGGAAGGCCTGCCGAACGTGCAGGACCTGGGCAAGCTGAGCATCGGCGAGCACACCCAGGAAATGATCAGCAGCGACCTGGGTTTTGAGCGCAAGAGCCATAGCGACCTCAAGGCCGCCATCGCACACTGCGAAGTGGCCAAGGACTTCGGCAGCCGCGAACTGCTGGAAGATATCCTGGAAGACCAGGAAGAACACATCGACTGGCTGGAAACCCAACTGGGCCTGATCGACAAGGTCAGCCTGGAGAACTACCTGCAATCGCAGATGGGTGAATAACCCTTAGTTCGCAGCCACAAAAAGCCCCGCTCTCTCAACGAGAAGCGGGGCTTTTTATTGACCGGCATATTGTAGGAGCCTGCCTGCCGACGATGGCGTCCGCAAGTGCGGCGCCAGGCTCAAGGGCCAATCGCCGGCAAGCCGGCTCCTACGGGATCAGGCTTCGGTCTTGGCTGCTGCTTTTGCCGCTGCGTCTTTGACCAGCGTTTGCAACGAACCATCAGCGGCCATTTCAGTGATGATGTCACTGCCGCCGACCAACTCACCGGCTACCCACAATTGTGGGAAAGTAGGCCAGTTGGCGTACTTCGGCAGGTTGGCACGGATTTCCGGGTTCTGCAGGATATCCACGTAGGCGAACTTCTCGCCGCACTGCATGATGGCCTGGGAGGCCTTCGCGGAGAAACCGCACTGAGGAGCGTTTGGCGCGCCCTTCATGTAAAGCAGAATGGTGTTGCTGGCAATCTGCTCTTTGATCGTTTCAATGATATCCATGGAACACCTCTGCTGGAACTTTGCGACTCACAGGTCGGCACGGTGGCGCATTGTAACGCAAAATCCCGGCGCGGTGCGCGGGCGCCCTATGCGGCCGCTACCTGTACCGGCACGCCGTTCAGCGCGGCGTTGCCGGATAACTCATCCAACTGCCGCTCGTCGGTCAAGTCATTGGCGCTCGCCCCCGGCTGATTACTGGCGATGGTCATCTGCACCCCCGGGCGGCCATGGCCCCAACCGTGCGGCAGGCTGACCACACCGGGCATCATGTCCAGGCTGGCGACCACTTCCACCTCGATCATGCCGATACGCGAACTGACCCTCACCCGCTGCCCATCGCTCAAATGGCGGCTGGCCAGGTCGTCGGGATGCATGTGCAATTGATGCCGAGGCTTGCCTTTCACTAGCCGATGATAGTTATGCATCCATGAATTATTGCTGCGTACATGACGACGGCCGATCAGCAGCAGTTCGTTCGCAACAGGTACAGGCTGCGCCGAAAAACGCGCCAAGTCCGCCAGAATCACCGCGGGCGCCGCCTGCACCTGGCCATCGGCGGTTTTCAGCCGCGCGGCGAGATTGGGCTTGAGCGGCCCCAGATCCACGCCATGGGGATGATCCGCCAGCATCGCCACCGACAGTTTGTGACTGGACGCATCACCGTACGCCCCTGCACGCAGCCCGAAGTCGATCATCTGCGCCGGCGGCATCGTCGGCTTCAGCGCGACACCTGTCTGCGCTGCAAAGGCCTTGGCCAGGCCGACAAAAATCTCCCAGTCATGCAGCGCGCCCTCAGGCTTGGGCAGGATCGCGCGATTGAAGCGGGTGACATTGCGCACCGCGAACATATTGAAGGTAGTGTCGTAATGATCGTTTTCCAGCGCCGACGTGGACGGCAGGATCAGGTCGGCGTAACGCGTGGTCTCGTTGATATAGAGGTCGACGCTGACCATGAACTCCAGCCCGTCCAGAGCCTGTTCCAACTGACGGCCATTGGGTGTCGACAGCACCGGGTTGCCGGCGACCGTGACGAGGGCGCGAATCTGACCCTCGCCTTCGGTCAGCATTTCTTCCGCCAGGGCCGACACAGGCAACTCGCCACCATACTCAGGGCGCCCTGACACACGGCTCTGCCAGCGATTGAAATGCCCGCCGCCAGTCGACGCCACCAGGTCCACCGCTGGCGTCGTGCACAAGGCGCCGCCGACCCGGTCCAGATTCCCGCTGACCAGGTTGATCAACTGCACCAGCCAATGGCACAACGTGCCGAATGCCTGGGTCGACACGCCCATACGGCCGTAGCACACCGCCTTGTCCGCAGCGGCAAAGTCCCGCGCCAACTGGCGGATCTGCTCGGCAGGCACAGCACATTGGCGGCTCATGGCCTCGGCGGTGAACCCGGCAATTGCACGGCGCACCTCCTCCAGGCCTTCAACCGGGAGGTGACTGTCGCGGGTCAACTTCTCGGTAAACAGCGTGTTGAGCACCCCGAACAACAGCGCCGCATCACCGCCAGGTCGCACAAACAGGTGCTGATCGGCAATCGCCGCCGTCTCGCTGCGCCGCGGGTCGACCACCACCACTTTGCCGCCCCGGGCCTGGATGGCTTTCAGGCGCTTCTCCACATCGGGCACGGTCATGATGCTGCCGTTGGACGCCAGCGGGTTGCCGCCCAGGATCAGCATGAAGTCGGTGTGGTCAATGTCCGGGATCGGCAGCAACAGGCCATGGCCGTACATCAGGTGGCTGGTGAGATGATGGGGCAACTGGTCCACAGAGGTCGCGGAGAACCGGTTGCGCGTCTTGAGCTGGCCCAGGAAGTAGTTGCTGTGGGTCATCAATCCATAGTTATGCACGCTGGGATTGCCCTGATACACCGCCACCGCGTTCTGCCCATGCCGCGCCTGAATACACGCGAGTCGCTCGGCCACCAGCGCAAACGCGTCGTCCCACGGGATCGGCTGCCATTCGCTGCCCACCCGTAACATAGGCTGGCGCAGACGGTCCGGATCGTTCTGGATATCCTGCAGCGCCACGGCCTTGGGGCAGATATGCCCACGACTGAAACTGTCTTGGGCGTCGCCCTTGATCGAAGTAATCGCCAGGCTGCCGTCCTCAGCCTGGGTGGTTTCCAGGGTCAGTCCGCAGATGGCTTCACACAGATGGCAGGCACGGTGGTGGAGAGTCTTGGTCATGGCCAGTCTCTTTATTAGGGCGTTGGCCCAACTATGGGCCTCGACCTGCAAGGGCGCCAGCAACGTTCGTCCCGTGAATTGAAGGGCATCAGGCCACGCCATGACCAAGCGTGAACAAATGTTTCAGAAGCCCCCAAGAGCCCCCTGAAACCGACACAGCCCAGCCTGGGCACGCCCTGGCGCATTGCAAAAGGTTGCAACGCCAGTGTACAAATGACCGGCTGCTGTCTGGAAATCGTCTTCAAAAGCGCTCTCGCGTCCTTCTTGAACACCCTTAAACACCGTAGCCCTATTGGTAAGGCGCGACATTTAATTATAAGATCGCGCCTTCCCCTATTTCGTCGCCCCGTGCGGCTTTCGCCGCAGGTCTCGCCCGTTGTCACAATAAACAAGGCTTTGAGTATCTGCGGTCTGTTACAAAAGGTAGTTAATGATGAGCGCAAGGCACTTTCTCTCCCTGATGGATTGCACGCCCGAAGAGCTGGTCAGCGTGATCCGTCGAGGCATTGAGCTTAAAGACCTGCGTAACCGCGGCGTACTGTTCGAGCCTTTGAAAAACCGCGTGCTCGGGATGATTTTCGAGAAGTCGTCGACCCGCACTCGCCTGTCGTTTGAAGCCGGCATGATCCAACTGGGTGGCCAGGCAATCTTCCTGTCGCCGCGCGACACCCAACTGGGCCGTGGCGAGCCAATCAGCGATTGCGCCATCGTCATGTCGCGCATGCTCGATGCGGTGATGATCCGTACCTTCGCCCACAGCACCTTGACTGAATTTTCCGCCAACTCGCGCGTACCGGTGATCAACGGTTTGTCCGATGACCTGCACCCCTGCCAGTTGCTGGCCGACATGCAAACCTTCCTTGAGCACCGTGGCTCGATCCAGGGCAAGACCGTGGCCTGGATCGGCGACGGCAACAACATGTGCAACAGCTATATAGAAGCGGCGATCCAGTTCGACTTCCAGTTGCGCATCGCCTGCCCGGAAGGCTACGAGCCTGACGCGCGTTTCCTCGAACAGGCCGGCGATCGTGTGACCGTAGTGCGCGACCCGCGTGACGCGGTGATCGGCGCGCACTTGGTGAGCACCGACGTCTGGACCTCCATGGGCCAGGAAGACGAAACCGCCAAGCGCCTCGCGCTCTTCGCGCCCTTCCAGGTCACGCGCGCACTGCTCGACCAGGCCGCGCCGGACGTGCTGTTCATGCATTGCCTACCGGCCCACCGTGGCGAAGAAATCAGCCTGGACCTGCTCGACGACCCACGCTCGGTCGCCTGGGACCAGGCCGAAAACCGCCTGCATGCGCAAAAGGCCCTGCTTGAGTTTCTGGTCGAAGCGGCGTACCACCACGCATGAGCCAGCCACTCCTGCTGAACCTGCGCAATCTGGCATGCGGCTATCAAGATCAACGGGTGGTGCAGAACCTCAACCTGCACCTCAACGCGGGTGACATCGGTTGCCTCCTCGGCTCCTCGGGGTGCGGCAAAACCACCACCCTGCGAGCGATTGCCGGGTTTGAGCCAGTGCATGAAGGTGAGATCAGCCTGGCGGGCGAAGTCATCTCCAGTGCAGGTTTCACGCTCGCACCAGAGAAACGTCGCATCGGCATGGTGTTCCAGGACTACGCGCTGTTTCCGCACCTCAGCGTGGCCGACAACATTGCTTTCGGCATTCGCAAGCACCCGCACAAAGACCGCGTGGTCGCCGAACTGCTGGAGCTGGTCAACCTGAAGAACCTGGGCAAGCGTTTCCCCCACGAGCTTTCCGGCGGCCAGCAACAACGTGTCGCCCTCGCCCGCGCTTTGGCGCCGGAGCCGCAACTGTTGCTGCTGGACGAACCCTTCTCCAACCTTGACGGCGAACTGCGGCGCAAGCTCAGCCACGAGGTGCGCGACATTCTCAAGGCGCGCGGCACCAGCGCGATCCTGGTGACTCATGACCAGGAAGAAGCGTTTGCCGTGAGTGACCATGTCGGCGTGTTCAAGGAAGGGCGCCTGGAGCAGTGGGATACGCCCTACAACCTCTATCACGAACCGCTGACACCCTACGTCGCCAGCTTTATCGGCCAGGGCTATTTCATTCGTGGCCAATTGAGTTCGCCGGAGTCCGTCAGCACCGAACTGGGCGACCTGCGGGGTAACCGGGCTTACACCTGGCCTACAGGCGGTGCCGTGGATGTGCTGCTGCGCCCGGACGACATCGTCTACGCGCCTGACAGTACACTGAAAGCGCGAATCGTCGGCAAGACGTTCCTCGGCGCTTCGACCTTATACCGCTTGCAACTGCCAACCGGCGCGCAACTGGAATCGATCTTCCCCAGCCATGCCGATCATCAGGTCGGTGCCGACGTCGGCATTCGTGTCGCCGCCGAACACCTGGTGTTGTTCCAGGCCTCAGGCAGCACTGCGGCGCAGATTCCTCACACCGAATCAGGTGTGCGGCGCTACAGCCCCGCCAGCTGAGTATCGGAAGAAACCGCCCCTTCCACATTGGTCTCCAGCGACTTGAGATTACATCCGACCAATCGGTGCGAATTTGGCCTGGGTATGTTCGGCAAGCACCGCCGCCGGCAACTCCACTTCCAAGCCCCTTCTCCCCGCACTGACAAATATCGTCGCGAACGGCTGCGCCGTCACATCGATAAAGGTGCGCAGTCGCTTTTTCTGCCCCAGCGGGCTGATACCGCCCAACAGGTAACCGGTGGAACGTTGCGCAGCCGCCGGGTCGGCCATTTCGACTTTTTTCACCCCCGCCGCGTGAGCCAGAGCCTTTAAATCCAGACTTCCGACGACCGGCACCACCGCGACCAATAATTCGCCCTTCTCACTGCTGGCCAACAAGGTCTTGAACACCTGAGCAGGGTCGAGGCCCAATTTCTCTGCGGCCTCCAGCCCATACGAAGCCGCCTTGGGGTCATGTTCATAACTGTGGATGCGATGTTCGGCACGAACTTTTTTCAACAGATCCAATGCGGGTGTCATGAACTCTCCGGGTGCGGCAAACAGATGGCCAATTCTAGGCCAAGACCGCGCAAAACGCTCTAGTGCGCCCGCTCCTGAGACACAGGCTCCGCGTAACCAGCGTGATCATTCACCAGACCAATAGTTCGAATGTGACCAACAGTTCACTTTCGACCTTTGACAGCCGCCATTCTTGTCTATATTTTTTCGTTTCCGAATACTGTAGGAATAGACCACAGGATTCGAGCAGTAAGCCGAGTTGGAGATGGGGATCCCCTTCACGGTGAAAATCGCGCATGGCCCGTTGAGGCCAAACGCCAGACAAGAACAACAATTGAGGTTTTCCATGACAACTGCTCTTCAACAGCCTTCACTTTCGAGCCAATGCATGGCCGAATTCCTGGGGACTGCGCTACTGATCTTCTTCGGTACTGGATGTGTCGCTGCGCTCAAGGTCGCGGGTGCCAGCTTTGGCCTTTGGGAAATCAGTATCATCTGGGGGATCGGCGTCAGCATGGCGATCTACCTCAGCGCCGGTATTTCGGGGGCACACCTCAACCCGGCGGTCAGTATTGCCCTGTGTATTTTTGCCGACTTCGATAAGCGCAAACTGCCCTTCTATATCCTCGCCCAGGTCGCCGGTGCCTTCTGCTCGGCGGCGTTGGTGTATACGCTCTACAGCAACCTGTTTTTCGATTACGAACAAACTCACCATATGGTTCGCGGCACGCAGGCCAGCCTGGAATTGGCCTCGGTGTTCTCTACCTATCCCCATGCGCTGCTGAGCACGGCTCAGGCGTTCCTGGTGGAAATGGTCATTACCGCGATCCTGATGGGCGTGATCATGGCCCTGACCGACGATAACAACGGCCTGCCACGCGGCCCGTTGGCCCCGCTGCTGATCGGCCTGCTGATCGCCGTCATCGGCAGCGCCATGGGCCCGCTGACCGGCTTTGCGATGAACCCGGCGCGGGACTTCGGGCCCAAGCTGATGACCTTTTTCGCAGGTTGGGGTGAAATGGCGTTTACCGGCGGACGCGATATTCCTTACTTCCTGATTCCTATTTTCGCGCCGATTGTCGGCGCTTGCCTGGGTGCAGCGGCTTATCGCGGGCTGATTGCCCGTCACCTGCCAAGCGCAGCACCTGCTACACCTGATGCCAAAGAAAGCGCCGTCAACGGCGAAACCCGTATCTCCTGAACGCGCCAGCCTGGCCCCCCTGCCCTTTGCGGCCCAGGCTGACTACTGACTTCATCATTTCCTTCCAAGGCAATCGACATGACCGACATTCAGAATAAGAACTACATCATTGCCCTTGATCAGGGCACCACCAGTTCCCGCGCGATCATCTTTGACCGTGACGCCAACGTGGTCTGCACCGCCCAGCGTGAATTCGTCCAGCATTACCCACAGGCCGGCTGGGTCGAACACGACCCCATGGAAATCTTCGCCACCCAGAGCGCGGTGATGGTCGAGGCCCTGGCCCAGGCCGGCCTGCACCACGACCAGGTAGCTGCCATCGGCATCACCAACCAGCGTGAAACCACCGTAGTGTGGGACAAAGTCACCGGCCGCCCGATCTATAACGCCATCGTCTGGCAGTGCCGTCGCAGCACCGAGATCTGTCAACAGCTCAAGCGCGATGGCCACGAGCAGTACATCAGCGACACCACTGGCCTGGTCACCGACCCGTACTTCTCCGGCACCAAGCTCAAGTGGATCCTCGACAACGTCGAAGGCAGCCGCGAGCGTGCACGCAACGGCGAGTTGCTGTTCGGCACCATCGACAGCTGGCTGATCTGGAAATTTACCGGCGGCAAGACCCACGTCACCGACTACACCAACGCCTCGCGCACCATGCTCTTCAACATCCACACTCTGGAGTGGGATGCGAAGATGCTGGAGATTCTAGACATCCCGCGCGAAATGCTCCCGGAAGTGAAGTCCTCCTCGGAAATCTACGGCCGCACCAAGAGCGGCATCGCCATCGGCGGTATCGCCGGAGACCAACAGGCGGCGCTGTTCGGCCAGATGTGCGTAGAACCAGGCCAGGCCAAGAATACCTATGGCACCGGCTGCTTCCTGCTGATGAACACCGGTGACAAAGCAGTGAAATCCAAACACGGCATGCTCACCACCATCGCCTGCGGCCCGCGCGGCGAAGTGGCTTATGCCCTCGAAGGCGCGGTGTTCAACGGCGGCTCCACCGTACAGTGGCTGCGTGACGAGCTGAAAATCATCAACGACGCCCACGACACCGAATACTTTGCCGGCAAGGTCAAGGACAGCAACGGCGTGTACCTGGTCCCGGCATTCACCGGCCTGGGCGCTCCGTACTGGGACCCGTATGCCCGTGGTGCACTGTTCGGCCTGACCCGTGGCGTACGCGTGGATCACATTATTCGTGCAGCCCTGGAGTCGATTGCCTACCAGACTCGCGACGTTCTGGACGCCATGCAGCAGGACTCCGGCGAACGCCTCAAATCCCTGCGGGTAGACGGTGGCGCGGTGGCGAACAACTTCCTCATGCAATTCCAGGCCGACATTCTCGGTACGCAGGTCGAGCGCCCACAAATGCGCGAAACCACCGCACTGGGCGCGGCGTACCTGGCAGGCCTGGCCTGTGGCTTCTGGGGCAGCCTGGATGAGTTGCGCGGCAAGGCCGTGATCGAACGCGAATTCGAACCGCAACTGGACGAAGTCACCAAAGAGAAACTTTACGCGGGCTGGCAAAAAGCGGTCAGCCGCACCCGCGACTGGGAACCGCACGAAGGCGCTGAATAAGCCAGGCGCAGAACCCATATAGGGTTGTAACTGGCAGGGAGCGGATTCCTGCGTCATCATGGGCCACTTTTGTATGGCAGCCCAAAGGACGCCCCATGAATCTGCCTCCCCGCCAGCAACAAATCCTCGAACTGGTCCGCGAACGCGGCTATGTCAGTATCGAGGAAATGGCGCAGCTTTTCGTTGTCACCCCGCAAACCATCCGCCGCGATATCAACCAGCTGGCGGACGCCAACCTGTTGCGCCGCTATCACGGCGGCGCGGCCTATGACTCCAGTGTCGAGAACACCGCGTACGCCATGCGTGCCGACCAGATGCGCGACGAGAAACAGCGCATCGGCGAAGCCATCGCCGCGCAAATCCCCGATCACGCCTCGCTGTTCATCAATATCGGCACCACCACCGAATCCATCGCCCGCGCATTGCTCAACCACAACCACCTGAAAATCATCACCAACAACCTCAACGTCGCCACCATGCTCAGCGCCAAGGATGACTTTGACGTGCTCCTGACCGGCGGCAACGTGCGCCGTGACGGCGGTGTGGTGGGTCAGGCCAGTGTCGACTTCATCAACCAGTTCAAGGTCGACTTCGCGTTAGTGGGCATCAGCGGCATCGACGAAGACGGCAGCCTGCTCGACTTCGATTACCAGGAAGTGCGCGTCTCCCAGGCGATCATCGCCAATGCGCGCAAGGTGATTCTGGCAGCGGACTCCAGCAAATTCGGGCGCAATGCCATGATTCGCTTGGGGCCGATCAGCCTGGTGGACTGCCTGGTGACCGACCAGCAGCCGGTGCCAGCGCTGGTGCAGCTGTTGAATCATCACAAGGTTCGCCTCGAGGTCGTGTAACCCTGCCTTCTCGCTCCCACGCTCCGCGTGGGAATGCATAACTGGACGCTCCGCGCCTGCTGCGACACAGAGCGTCACGGGCTGAATTCTCCCGCAAAGCGTGGGAACTATCAGTCATTTAATGTTCACAATTTTTCCTTTTTCGTCCCCTCGATGAGTTTTTTTAATCGAAGTCGGGTGGCTGTGCGCGCATTTATCAGCTACCATTTTCGCAAATGAACATTAATGTTCGAATTCCAAGACGAAAAAAATCGCGAGGCCAGCCGATGAACCCTTCCACCTTGCCTGCTCCACCGCTTGCCGAAGTCTATGACGTTGCCGTTATCGGTGGCGGGATCAATGGCGTCGGCATTGCAGCAGACGCAGCCGGTCGCGGTTTGTCGGTATTCCTTTGCGAAAAGGACGACCTGGCCAGCCACACCTCCTCCGCCAGCAGCAAGCTGATCCACGGCGGCCTGCGCTACCTCGAACATTACGAATTCCGCCTGGTGCGTGAAGCCCTGGCCGAACGTGAAGTGCTGCTGGCCAAGGCCCCGCACATCGTCAAGCAAATGCGCTTCGTGCTGCCGCACCGTCCACACCTGCGCCCGGCGTGGATGATCCGCGCGGGTCTGTTCCTGTATGACCACCTGGGTAAACGCGAGAAGCTCGCCGGCTCGAAAAGCCTCAAGTTCGGCCCCGACAGCCCGCTGAAAAGCGAAATCACCAAAGGCTTCGAATATTCCGATTGCTGGGTCGATGACGCCCGCCTCGTCGTACTCAACGCCATGGCCGCCCGCGAAAAAGGCGCACACATCCATACCCAAACCCGTTGCGTCAACGCACACCGCAGCAACGGCATGTGGGAAATGAACATGGAACGCGCCGACGGCAGCCTGTTTTCGATTCGCGCCAAAGCGTTGGTGAATGCCGCCGGCCCATGGGTCGCCAAGTTCATCAGGGATGACTTGAAGCTGGATTCGCCCTACGGCATCCGCCTGATCCAGGGCAGCCACTTGATCGTGCCAAAACTGTACGAAGGCGCCCACGCGCACATCCTGCAGAACGAAGACCAGCGCATCGTTTTCACCATTCCGTACCTGAACCACCTGACCATCATCGGCACCACCGACCGTGAATACACCGGCGACCCGGCGAAAGTGGCGATCACCGAAGGCGAAACCGACTACATGCTCAAGGTGGTCAATGCTCACTTCAAGAAGCAACTGAGCCGCGATGACATCGTCCACACCTACTCCGGCGTGCGCCCACTGTGCAACGACGAGTCGGATAACCCGTCGGCCATCACCCGTGACTACACGTTGTCGCTGTCGGGCGGCACCGGCGAGGCGCCGATCCTGTCGGTATTCGGCGGCAAGCTGACCACCTATCGCAAACTCGCCGAGTCAGCGATGGCGCAGTTGGCACCGTACTTCACACAGATGCGCCCAAGCTGGACCGCCACGGCCAGCCTGCCCGGCGGCGAAGACATGACCACGCCAGAAGCCCTGGCCGAAGCCATCCGCAGCAAGTTCGACTGGGTGCCGAGCGAAATCGCGCGCCGCTGGTCCACCACCTACGGCAGCCGCACCTGGCGCCTGCTGGAAGGCGTGCAATCGCTCGCCGATCTGGGTGACCACCTGGGGGGTGGCCTGTACACCCGCGAAGTCGACTACCTGTGCGCCGAAGAATGGGCGACCCAACCCCAGGACGTCCTGTGGCGCCGCACCAAGCTTGGCCTGTTCACCACACCGCAAGAACAGGACAACGTGCAGCGTTACCTGTCCAAGGTTGAGCAGAATCGCAGCAAGATCGAAGCGGCCTGACAGACCGATCGTACAAAAGCCCCTGCGCCGTAAGGCCCAGGGGCTTTTTTATACCTGCGCGCTCATTCGGTTTTCCGAACACCATGCCCCGCTCCATTCGGTTTGCCGGACCTTACGGTTACAAATTTGCCGTCACACAAAGTTAATCCACATATAAATCAAATAGTTAACCTTTTATTCCATGTCTGGCACGACTCATGCTCTACACTCCTTGACGATTGCCTGAGACGCCTCAGGAGCCGTCACGGGCATTCGCTGTACAAGAGAGCCGTTTAGCCGGCTTCATAAAAAAAACAAATGTCGAGGAAGTATTGATGCGCATCGTTCCCCATATTTTGGGCGCAGCTATCGCTGCTGCTCTGATCAGCACTCCAGTTTTCGCCGCCGAACTCACCGGCACACTGAAGAAAATCAACGACTCCGGCACCATCACCCTCGGGCACCGCGACAGTTCCATTCCGTTTTCCTACATTGCGGATGGTTCGGGCAAACCTGTGGGCTACTCCCACGACATTCAGCTGACCATCGTTGAAGCCCTGAAAAAAGACCTGAACAAACCCGATCTGCAGGCCAAGTACAACCTGGTCACGTCGCAGACCCGTATTCCGCTGGTTCAGAACGGCACCGTCGACATCGAGTGCGGTTCCACCACCAACAACGCCGAACGCGCTCAGCAAGTCGCCTTCACCACCAACATCTTCGAAATCGGCACCCGCCTGCTGGTCAAGAAAGACAAAGAAGGCAAGCCTAGCTACACCGACTTCGCCGACCTAAAAGGCAAGAACGTCGTAACCACCGCCGGCACCACGTCCGAGCGCATCATCAAGGCGATGAACGCTAACAAGCAGATGGGCATGAACGTCATCTCCGCCAAAGACCACGGCGAGTCCTTCCAGATGCTGGAAAGCGGCCGTGCCGTAGCCTTCATGATGGACGACGCCCTGCTGGCCGGTGAAGAAGCCAAGGCCAAGAAGCCGGATGACTGGGTCATCACCGGTACTCCACAGTCCTTCGAAGCCTACGCGTGCATGGTTCGCAAAGAAGACCCTGCCTTCAAGAAAGCGGTAGATGACGCCATCGCTGGCCTGTACAAATCCGGCGAAATCAACAAGATCTACGCCAAGTGGTTCGAAAGCCCGATCCCACCAAAAAACCTGAACCTGAACTTCCCAATGAGCGACAAGGTTAAGGAACTGATCAAGAACCCGACTGACAAGCCGGCGCCTGACGTAAAAATCTGATTCCTGACTAACCTTATCTCCTGAGGGAGCCAACCCTCCCTCAGGCGTCTGTTACTACCTGCTGGCTATATTTGGAACACTCGACCTGGCGGTTTTCGAGCCGATCGTGTGTGCCTGGCGTTCATCGTCAGGCGGGAAAGGACTTTCCCCAAGCGGGTGCTTGTACATCGATCGATCTCGAGGGGAGACCCTAATGAATTACAACTGGGACTGGGGCGTGTTCTTCAAGTCCACCGGCGTGGGCAGCGAGACTTATCTCGACTGGTACATCGCCGGCTTGGGCTGGACCATCGCCATCGCTGTCGTGGCATGGATTATCGCCTTGCTGCTTGGCTCCATTTTGGGGGTCATGCGCACCGTGCCAAACCGCCTCGTATCAGGCATTGCGACCTGCTACGTGGAACTGTTTCGTAACGTGCCGCTGCTGGTTCAGCTGTTCGTCTGGTACTTCCTGATACCGGACCTGCTGCCGCAGAACCTGCAAGACTGGTACAAACAAGACCTCAACCCGACCACCTCGGCCTACCTGAGCGTCGTCGTGTGCCTGGGCCTGTTCACCGCTGCCCGTGTGTGCGAGCAAGTGCGCACCGGCATCCAGGCGCTGCCACGTGGCCAGGAAGCCGCCGCGCGCGCCATGGGCTTCAAGCTGCCGCAGATCTACTGGAACGTGCTGCTGCCCCAGGCCTACCGCATCATCATTCCGCCGCTTAC
Source organism: Pseudomonas fildesensis (assembly GCF_001050345.1). Classification (GTDB taxonomy): domain Bacteria; phylum Pseudomonadota; class Gammaproteobacteria; order Pseudomonadales; family Pseudomonadaceae; genus Aquipseudomonas; species Aquipseudomonas fildesensis. Next base: position 529,597 of record NZ_LFMW01000001.1, read on the forward strand.
CTCGGAATTCCTCAACGTCTTCAAGAACTCCTCCGTGGCGTCCTTGATCGGCCTGATGGAACTGCTGGCGCAAACCAAACAGACCGCCGAGTTCTCGGCCAACCTGTTTGAAGCCTTCACCCTGGCCACGCTGATCTACTTCACCTTGAACATGAGCCTCATGCTGCTGATGCGCGTGGTCGAGAAGAAAGTCGCGGTGCCCGGCCTGATCTCCGTGGGGGGTAAATAATGGAACTTGATTTCAGCGGCATCATCCCCGCTATCCCGGGCCTGTGGAACGGCATGGTCATGACCTTGCAGTTGATGGTCATGGGTGTGGTTGGCGGTATCGCGCTGGGTACCGTCCTGGCGCTGATGCGCCTGTCGTCCAACAAGCTGCTGTCCCGCGTGGCCGGCGCCTATGTGAACTACTTCCGTTCGATCCCGCTGCTGTTGGTGATCACCTGGTTCTACCTGGCGGTGCCGTTCGTGCTGCGCTGGATCACCGGCGAAGACACGCCGATCGGCGCGTTCGCCTCCTGCGTCGTGGCCTTCATGATGTTCGAAGCCGCGTACTTCTGTGAAATCGTGCGGGCCGGCGTGCAGTCGATCCCCAAGGGCCAGATGGCCGCCGCACAAGCGATGGGCATGACCTACGGCCAGACCATGCGCCTGGTCATCCTGCCCCAGGCGTTCCGCAAGATGACCCCGTTGCTGCTGCAACAGTCGATCATCCTGTTCCAGGACACCTCGCTGGTCTACACCGTGGGCCTGGTGGACTTCCTCAACTCCGCCCGCTCCAACGGCGACATCATCGGCCGCTCCAATGAGTTCCTGATCTTCGCCGGTGTCGTCTACTTCATCATCAGCTTTTCCGCCTCGCTGCTGGTCAAGCGTCTGCAAAAAAGGTTTGCCGTATGATCTCTATCAAGAATATCAACAAGTGGTATGGCGACTTCCAGGTGCTGACCGATTGCAGCACCGAGGTTAAAAAAGGCGAAGTGATCGTGGTGTGCGGGCCTTCCGGCTCGGGTAAATCCACCTTGATCAAGTGCGTCAACGCGCTGGAACCGTTCCAGAAAGGCGACGTAGTCGTCGACGGCACCTCCATCGCCGACCCGAAGACCAACCTGCCGAAACTGCGTTCGCGCGTGGGCATGGTGTTCCAGCACTTCGAACTGTTCCCGCACCTGACCATCACCGAAAACCTGACCATCGCGCAGATCAAGGTGTTGGGCCGCAGCAAGGAAGAAGCCACCAAGAAGGGCCTGCAACTGCTTGAGCGCGTGGGCCTGTCGGCGCATGCCCACAAGCACCCTGGCCAGCTTTCCGGTGGTCAGCAGCAACGTGTGGCGATTGCCCGCGCCCTGGCCATGGACCCGATCGTCATGCTGTTCGACGAACCGACTTCCGCGCTGGACCCGGAAATGGTCAACGAAGTGCTCGACGTCATGGTGCAACTGGCCCAGGAAGGCATGACCATGATGTGCGTGACCCACGAGATGGGCTTCGCCCGCAAAGTGGCTGACCGCGTGATCTTCATGGACGCCGGCAAGATCATCGAAGACTGCCCGAAAGAAGAATTCTTCGGCGACATCAGCGCCCGCTCCGAGCGTGCGCAGCACTTCCTTGAGAAGATCCTGCAGCACTAAGCACTACCCCATTGTGGTGGGGGGGCGATCCCCCTTCACCACAACTGGTTGACCCAAGGCATCTGTGATGAAATGCGACCCCAACCTCTATCGCGCCGCTCCGCCATCACTTGCCGTGAAGCCACGTCTGATTCGCCAACTGTTCCTGCCACCGTTGATCATCGCCCTGATGATCGGCCTGGGTTACATCGGCTTCTGGATCAGCGAGTACTACGGTATCCGCACCCTCAGCGATACCGGCGAGCGCCAACTGGAATTGCATGCCCGCACCGTCGAAAGCGAACTGAGCAAATACACCTACCTGCCCAGCCTGCTGGAGCTGGAATCCAGCGTCTCCAAGCTGCTGGCCGACCCGACCCAGGAAACCCGCAAAACGGTCAATGATTACCTCGAAGGCCTGAACCGACGCAGTCGCAGTCGGGCCATCTACGTGATGGACACTACCGGCCGCGTGCTGGCCACCAGTAACTGGCGCGATGCCGACAGTTATCAAGGTGAAGACTTGTCCTTCCGTGCCTATTTCCAGAACGCCGTCCGTGGCCAGCCCGGCCGTTTCTATGGCATCGGCAGCACCAACGGCGAACCCGGCTACTACTTGGCCCACGGCCTGGAAGAGCACGGCAAGATCATCGGTGTCGCCGTGGTCAAAGTACGCCTCGAAGCCCTCGAAGAACGCTGGCAGCGCGCGCGCCTCGAAGCGTTTGTCAGCGACGAGAACGGCATCATCATTCTCTCCAGCGACCCGGCCCGCCGCCTCAAATCCGTGCGCCCCCTCAGCGATGACACCAAGGACCGTCTGGCCCACAGCCTGCAATACTACTGGGCGACGCTCAATGAGCTGGAGCCCCTGGCCCGCGAGCGCCTCAACGAAGGCACCGAAAAACTGACCTTCCCGGCCAACACCGAAGTGGTGGCGGACGAGAAGGAAGTCAGTTACCTGGCCCAGACCCGTCCGTTGAACGACACCCCGTGGAATTTCACCCTGCTCACCCCGCTCAACGACCTGCGCCGGGCGGCGATCAACCAGGGCATCCTGGTGGCCGTCGCCTTTGGCCTGGTGGCGTTCCTGTTGATTGCCTGGAACGAGCGACGCAAGGTCATTGCCACGCGCCTCGCCGCGCGGGAAGCCTTGCAGGAAGCCAACAGCCAGTTGGAACGACGGATTGCCGAACGCACCGCCGACCTGCGCGCCAGCAACGAACGGCTCAAGAGCCAGATCCGCGAACGCCGCCAGGCCGAAGAAACCCTGCGCCGCGCCCAGGATGAGCTGGTGCAGGCCGGCAAGCTGGCGGCAATCGGCCAGATGTCGACCAGCATCGCCCACGAATTGAACCAACCCCTGGCCGCGCTGCGCACCTTGTCCGGCAACACCGTGCGCTTCCTCGAACGCGGGGCCCTGGACACCGCCAGTGCCAACCTCAAGACCATCAACGAACTGATCGACCGCATGGGCCGCATCACCGCGAGCCTGCGCTCCTTCGCCCGGCGCGGCGATGACCAGGGCGAAGCCAGCCTGAGCAAGGCCGTGGACGCGGCGTTCCAGGTGCTGGGCGCACGCTTGGACGGCCTGCCGCTGACCCTCCACCGCGACTTTAGCCCTGCCCAATTGCAGATTGATCAGACGCGCCTGGAGCAGATTCTGGTTAACCTGATCGGCAACGCCCTCGATGCGATGCAGGCCCAACCGGCACCGCAACTGTGGCTGGAAGGCAGCAGCGCCGACGGTAAATACCGCCTGCTCGTACGTGACAACGGCCACGGCATCGACCCCGAGGCACGCAAGCATCTGTTCGAACCGTTCTTCACCACCAAACCCGGGGAGCAAGGCCTGGGCCTGGGCCTGACCTTGTCTGCCAGCCTCGCTGCGGCCACCGGCGGCAACCTCGCCGTCGAGCACCCGGCCAGCGGTGGAACGGCCTTTGCCCTGAGCTTGCCGTTGGTGAGCCCTCAACCAGTCGAGTCGACATGAACGTAGAAAACACCTCCGACCTGACCGTCCTGATCGTTGAAGACGACCCCCATGTGCTGCTCGGCTGCCAGCAGGCCCTGGCGCTGGAAGACATTCCCAGCGTGGGTGTGGGCAGTGCCGAAGAGGCGCTCAAGCGCGTCGGCGAGAACTTTGCCGGCATCGTCATCAGCGATATTCGCCTGCCGGGCATCGACGGCCTGGAACTGCTGACCCGCCTCAAGGCCCTGGATAAAAGCCTGCCGGTGGTGCTGATCACCGGGCATGGCGATATCTCCATGGCGGTCGGCGCGATGCGCAACGGCGCCTACGACTTCATGGAAAAACCCTTTTCTCCCGAGCGTCTTGTCGACGTCGCCCGTCGTGCGCTTGAGCAGCGCGGGCTGGCGCGGGAAGTCTGGTCGCTGCGCCGCCAGTTGGCCGAGCGCGACTCCCTGGAAGGCCGCATCATCGGCCGCTCCCCGGCCATGCAGAACCTGCGCGAGCTGATCGCCAACGTCGCCGACACCTCGGCCAACGTGTTGATCGAGGGTGAGACCGGCACCGGCAAGGAACTGGTCGCGCGGTGCCTGCATGATTTCAGCCGGCGTCACTCCCACCAGTTCGTCGCGCTGAACTGCGGCGGCCTGCCGGAGAACCTGTTCGAAAGCGAAATATTCGGCCACGAGGCCAACGCCTTTACTGGCGCCGGAAAACGTCGCATCGGCAAGATCGAGCACGCCCACGAAGGCACGCTGTTTCTCGACGAAGTGGAAAGCATGCCGATCAACCTGCAGATCAAATTGCTGCGGGTATTGCAGGAGCGCACTCTCGAACGCCTCGGTTCGAACCAGAGCGTGGCGGTGGATTGCCGAGTAATCGCCGCCACCAAGTCCGACCTCGATGAGCTGAGCCGCGCCAACCAGTTTCGCAGCGACCTGTACTACCGCCTCAACGTGGTGACCCTGGAACTGCCGCCCCTGCGCGAGCGCCGCGAAGACATCCTGCAACTGTTCGAACACTTCCTGCAGCTGTCATCGTTGCGCTTTGACCGCAGCGTGCCGGACCTCGACAACCAGACCCTGTCCAGCCTGATGAGCCACGACTGGCCCGGCAACGTGCGCGAACTGCGCAACGTCGCCGAGCGCTTTGCCCTCGGCCTGCCCGCCTTCAAGAAAAGCGGCGCCAGCAGCGGCGGCCAGGGCCTGGCCTTTACCGAAGCCGTAGAGGCGTTCGAGCGCAACCTGCTCAACGACGCCCTGCAACGCAGCGGCGGCAACCTGACCCAGGCCAGCCAGGAACTGGGGATGGCCAAGACCACGCTGTTCGACAAGGTCAAGAAATACGGGTTGAGCCACTGATGGATCTTTTTTTGAAGGCCGCCCTTGGCGCGGCAGTGGTGTTGATCCTGGCGGCGCTGGCCAAGACCAAGAACTATTACATCGCAGGGCTGGTGCCGCTGTTTCCGACCTTTGCGTTGATCGCCCATTACATCGTCGGCAAGGGGCGTTCGGTGGACGACTTGAAGACCACCATCCTGTTCGGGATGTGGTCGATCATTCCGTATTTTGTGTATTTGGCGACGCTGTACGTGGTGGTCGATCGGATGCGGCTTGAGGCGTCACTCGCCGTGGCGGCGGTGGCGTGGTTGATGGCGGCGACGGTGTTGGTGAGCGTGTGGGTACGCCTGCAGACCTGACACACCACAATCCAAATGTGGGAGGGGGCTTGCTCCCGATGGCGGCGAGCCAGTCACTGAAGATATTGACTGAACCACCGCTATCGGGAGCAAGCCCCCTCCCACATGTTTAATCGCAGTGTGTCAGCGGACTATCTTGTCGACCTGAATCCCCAGTTTTTTCAATCGATACCAAAAGCTCCTCTCGGAAATCCCGATCTTCGCCGCCGCCGCAGCCTGCACGCCGTTACTCTCCTGCAAGGCCGCCAGGATGTAGGCTTTCTCCACATCAGCCAACGCCGCATCCAGGTCCTGCGGCACACCCGGCCCGTCGCTGAGAATCGCCGTGACGCTGCCCTCGGCAGGCTTCGAGGCAAACAGATAACCCGGCAAGTCGATATCCTCGATCACAGGCTTTGCTGCCACGATAGTCGCGCGCTCCACACAGTTTTGCAGCTCACGGATATTGCCCGGCCAGTGGTACGCCGCCATGGCCTGCAACGCTTCGGCGCTGAAGCCGGTGATGCGTTTACCGGCCGTCGCGCTGAGGGTCTGGGCGAAGTGCCGGGCCAGGGGCGCGATGTCTTCCACGCGCTCACGCAGGGCCGGCAGCGGGATCGGGAACACGTTGAGGCGGTAATACAGGTCTTCGCGAAACTCTTTGTTGGCCACCGCCTCCAGCAGGTTCTTGTTGGTGGCGGCGATGACCCGCACGTCCACTTTGCGCTCGCGGGGGTCGCCCACCGGTTCGATCACCCGCTCCTGCAAGGCGCGCAGAATCTTGGCCTGCAACGCCAGCGGCATGTCGCCGACCTCATCGAGAAACAGCGTGCCCTTGTCCGCCTGCTGGAAGCGCCCTACCCGGTCCGACACCGCGCCGGTAAACGCGCCCTTGCGATGGCCGAACATTTCGCTTTCCAGCAGACCTTCGGGGATCGCCGCGCAGTTGACTGCCACAAACGGTTTGTCGGCGCGGCTGCCGTGCTTGTGGATGGCACGGGCGACCATTTCCTTGCCCGTGCCGCTTTCGCCGGTGAGCAGAATGGTCGCGGCACTGTCACGCACCGAATCCACGGCTTGCAGCACTTTGCGAAACGCCGGGCTGTCGCCCACCAGGCTGTCGAACTGCGCATGCTCGTCCAACTCGGCGCGCATGCGTGCGTTGTCGCGCATGATGTCGCGAAACTGCAGGGCCTTGGCCACGGTGATGTCCAGCTCGTCGATATCGAACGGCTTGGCGATGTAGTCATAGGCGCCGTTGCGCATCGACTGCACGGCGTTTTTCACCGTGCTGTAGGCGGTCATCACGATCACCGGCACCTGGGGGTAGCGCACCTTGATCTCGGCCAGCAACGCCGGCCCGTCCATGCCCGGCATGCGCCAGTCGCTGATCACCAGGTCAATGTCTTCCTGTTCCAGCACCTTGAGCGCGTGCAGGCCATTGCCTGCTGTGAACACCTGGATGCCGTTCTGGCTCAGGGCTGACGACAGCAAGTCGCAGAGCTTGGGCTCGTCGTCGACCACCAATAGGTTATGCGTCATGACTGTCCTCGTCGTCTTCGCCAATCGCCGGAATGTACAGGCGGAAGGTGGCGCCGGCATCTTTTTCGCTGGCACATTCGATGCTGCCGTCGTGACTTTCCATGATCGAATAGACTTTGGCCAGGCCCAGGCCAGTACCCGAGGCCTTGGTGGTGACGAACGGGGTGAAGATGCGTTCGATCATATCCGCCGGGATGCCCTGGCCGGTGTCGGTGATGCCGATGACGGTGTTGTAGTCGGCCGTGCGAATACTCAGGGTCAACCGACCGCCTTCGGGCATGGCATCGATGGCGTTGAGGATCAGATTCAGGCACGCCTGCTTGAGTTGCTTGGCGTCGGCGTAGATCGTCGCGCCGGGTGCCTGGTCATCGATATGAGCATCAATGTTATGGGTGGCCAACTCCGGCGCGCAGAACCCAAGGATCTCCTCCACCAACGGGCGTGCCGCCTGCAACACGCGCAACGGCGGATTGGGCTTGGCGAAATCGAGAAATTCGGTGATCAGGTCGTTGATCCGGCTGACTTCGCTGATCACGTATTCCAGGTGGCGCTTATCGGCGTCGGGCAGGTCGGCACGGCGGTGCAGCAGTTGCGTGGCGGTCTTGATGATGCCCAACGGGTTGCGAATTTCGTGGGCCAGGCCCATGGCAACTTCGCCCAGGGCATGCAGGCGATCACGGCGGCGCAGTTGCGCCTCCAGGTGATGCAACTCGCCCAGGCGTTCGGTCATGTGGTTGAAGGTGCTGCTCAATTGCGCCAGTTCATCGCCGCCGCTGACCACCACGCGGTGCGCATAATTGCCCGAGATCACGGCGCTCACACCCTCGGACAGATCGCGCAGAGGCTGGGTCAACCGCCGCGACACCAGCACCCCCGCCGCCAGTGACAATGCCGAACTGAGCAGGAAAATCAGCACGAACAGGTTGCTCTGGTTCACCAGCCCGACCAGGCTGGTGTGACGCAGCAGGCCGCTGAAAATCACGCCTTGCAGCTCGCCGCTGTCATTGAAGATCGGCCAGTACAAACCGCTGTAGTTATTGGTGAACTGCTCGCTGGGCTGCTTGGTGCTGCGCATCGCGGTTTCGACACTTTTCGGAATGCGCGACGGGTGATCCTCGAAGCGCTGGGTCGAGAAAATTTCCGAGAAGCCTTCGGGGTTGGCCAGGTACAGGCGCAGGTCGAGGGAATGCACGTCGGCCACGCTGGTGAGGAAGCTGCTGTCCAGGTACGTCGCCACCAGCAGTTGGTAGTCGACGCCATCCTGGGTGGTCTCGAAGGTCGAGACCACGATGCCGGTACTCACCCCCGCCACCTGAACGGTCTGCAACACCGCATTGCTGGTCAGGCTGATCTGCTTGACGATGTCATCTGAGGCGGTGCTGAACACCAGTTTGTGGTCGCTGGTGCGGATCAGCGCTACCACGTCGATGTCGGTGGCGTCGGCGATATCGGCAGTGAGCCTGTCGTGCTTGGCCGCCTGCCGGCTGGAGGGCGGGCTGGTGTAGCGCAGGAACAGTTTGGCCATGCGCGCGTTGTCGTGAAGGATGTCGCCGATCTCGTCCTTGACGATCTTGGTCGACTCCTGCAGCCAGATGCGCACGTTGCTGTCGAAAATCTGCGACAGCGTGGTGGCGGCCAGTTCGGCCGCGATCATGGTCGGGATTACACTGACCAACCAGAACGCCAGCACCAGCTTGCGCTGGACGCTCCAGCGCGAAATGGCAAAGGGGCGGGCTTTCTGGCGGGTCTTGTTGATCATCTGGTTTCGCTTATCGCAGCAGCCATGGCAGGGTCGGAACGATCCGGTCGAATAAACAGTTTTACAAGCTTGAGCAGGCCGTTGACCAGCCGGTTGCGATGCCGGAAAAACACACTGTTGCCCTGGAACTCGCACCCCAGGCGCAGCTTACTGGCATAACCGGCCTGACCGCACTCATACACCGCAATATTGTGTTGAATACAGTAGTCGACATTGGTCAGCCAACTACGGAAGTACAGGTTGTAGTCACGGGTGAATTCCACGTCATGCCCGAAAAACTTGTCGACCAGCCGGTGCTCGTCCAACAGCATCAGGTTGAACGCCACCAGATCCTCGTCCACCCAATAAAGTACACAGACCGCGCGTGCTTCAAGGCGTCCGAGCACGCCAGTGAAATAGCTCGCGGGCAGACGCTCGAACTGCAAGTCGGCGCGGGTCAGCGTGGCTTCGTAGAGGCGCATGACCTCGGGCAGCACATCATCGATGTTGCGCCGCCACTCGACCCGTGGGCCCGGCGCACGCAGCTTGCGGCGCAGGTCCTTGCGGGTGGACTTGCCCAGCGAGCCCAGATACGCGTCCACTGACCCGTACGGCACCGGTAACAACCCGGTGGGCAGGCTCGGCATGCTTTGGAAACCGGCGGCCCGGCAACTCTCGGCCCAGTGCGGATCTTTGGTCGGCGCATCCTTGACCGCCACCAGGCCGACCCCGAACTCATCGGCATCCTGGCGGGCGGCCTGCAGCAAATATTTGAGCAACAGCGGGCGGCGCGCCTGAGGAATGTCGCTGGCAACCCCGGCGTCGCAACGCTCGGCGACCGGAGAACCAATGGCATACAACCCCAACTGCAAAACGCCCGGCCACAGTCGCTCCAGGCGCTCGGTAAAACGCTTGCCAGCGCCCGACACCGTGGTGTCGAGGCGGTAATGGGTAATGAACGCAGCCGCCACGGCCACCAGCGTGCCGTTTTCAAAGACCGCCAGGTAACGCCATTGGAAATCATCGATGGCGGCGTTTTCCACGGCGACGTAATAGTCCCAATCCTCCAGGGCACCGGGGAAACAGTCATTCCAGGCACTGCGCTGGATGGCCCGGATGGTTGGGAAGGCTTGGGTGGTAATCACATCTGATCCTTTGTGGTTGGCAGCGCTTTTGTGGCCAGCCGATTTGTTGTGGCAAGCGGGGCTGTCGTGACTAGCGGGCCTGTCGTGGCGAGCGGGCTTGCCCCGCGTTGGGCGGCAAAGCCGCCCCAAAACCTGCCCCCTCGGTTTAACTGGAAAAACTCGGTGCCTGTGATGGGGCGGCTTCGCCGCCCAACGCGGGGCAAGCCCGCTCGCCACAGGAAGCCCGTTCGTTTGAGGAAGCCCGCTCGCCACTGGCAACGCGCTCGCCCGTCAGTAAGCCAAACGCATGCTGCTCGACAAACTGCGCACTCAACTCGATCACCCGCCGGTATTGCAGGTCGACAGTGATCATGTGGTAGCAGTTGTCCAACAGGATCTTGGTCACCGGCCCGCCGAGGTGGCGCTCCACGTAGTCGGCGTTCCAGCGGCTGGTGATGTCGTCCTCGATGGAATGCAGCACCAGCGCCGGCACCTTGATCTCGGGCATGCGTTTCCTGACCACGGCGTTCATCCGGTGCAATTCGCGCACGGTGATGCCCTCCATGGTCAGCAACCCCGCCTCGCTGCTCTCCCCTTCCCTCATCTGCCGCTCGACGATGGCCCGCAGGCGTTCGTTCTTGATGCCGTAAGGCGGCTTCTCTTCGAAGCGACAGAGGTGCACGCCGAACGGAATCTTCATCAGCAACGGCGCGAGGAACGCCAGCTTGTTAATACTCCAGCCGTCGTACTTCAAGGTGGTGGAGTACATCAGCAACCCGGCGACTTGCCCTGGGTGCTCGGCGGCCACGTACATCGACATCACCGCGCCCATGGACAACCCACCGACAAACACCTGTGCGTGACGCTGCCTGATCTGGGCGAAGGTCTTGCGCACCCCTTCGTACCAGTCTCGCCAGCCGGTGGCCTGCAGGTCGCTGTTGTCGCCGCAGTGCCCCGCCAGGGTGGGCACGTACACCGTGCAGTTACCCACCTTGGCCAGGCCCTTGGCGACCTGGCGCAATTCCGTCGGGGTGCCGGTCAGGCCGTGGATCAACAGGATCCCGACCGGACCTTCACCGAGAACGAAGCCGGCAGTACCTTCACCGAGGTCGATCTCTGACGCATTCACCGCGTGGTCGCCCGCACCAGCAGTTGCTCGAGCAGCTTCAGGCCCAGGTCGATTTCCGGGTAGCTGATTTCCAGGGACGGTGCCAGGGTGATCACGTTTTTGTAGTAGCCGCCCACGTCGAGGATCAGGCCGAGTTTCTGACCGTCCACCACCATGTCGCCCTTCATGCCTTCCTCGACCATGTAGTCCAGGGTCGCCTTGTCCGGGGCGAAGCCGTCCGGGCCGCAGATTTCGCAGCGCAGGGCGAGGCCCAGGCCATCGACGTCGCCGATAATCGGGAAACGTTTCTGCAGGTCCTGCAGGCCTTCGAGGAAGTATTTGCCCTTGGCAATGACCATCGCGCCGTAATCGACTTCGCTGGTCATCTTGAACATTTCCAGGCCCACCGCCGTGCCCAAAGGGTTGGAGGCGAAGGTGGAGTGGGTCGAGCCTGGCGGGAAGATTTTCGGGTTGATCAACTCTTCACGGGCCCAGATGCCGCCCAGCGGGTTGAGGCCGTTGGTCAGCGCCTTGCCGAACACGATCACGTCGGGTTGCACGTCAAAGTGCTCGATCGACCACAGTTTGCCGGTGCGGTAGAAGCCCATCTGGATTTCATCGGACACCATCAGGATGCCGTGTTGATCCAGCACATGCTTAAGTTCGCGGTAGAAGTTCATCGGCGGGATCACGTAGCCGCCGGTGCCCTGGATCGGCTCGACGTAGAAGGCTGCGTATTCGCACTGGTTGGTTTTCGGGTCCCAGACGCCGTTGTATTCAGTCTCGAACAAACGGGCGAACTGCTGCACACAGTGGCTGCCGTACTCTTCTTTCGTCATGCCTTTTGGGCCACGGAAGTGGTACGGGAACGGGATGAAGTTGGCGCGTTCGCCGAAGTGGCCGTAGCGGCGGCGGTAGCGGAAGCTGGAGGTAATCGACGAAGCACCGAGGGTACGGCCGTGGTAGCCGCCTTCGAAGGCGAACATCAGGCTCTTGCCGTTGGATGCGTTACGCACCACTTTCAATGAGTCTTCGATGGACTGCGAACCGCCGACGTTGAAGTGCACGCGACCGTCGAGGCCGAACTTCTTCTTGGCGTCGACCGCGATCATTTCCGACAGCTCGATCTTGCCTTTGTGCAGGTACTGGCTGGCGATTTGCGGCAGGGTGTCGATCTGCTGTTTCAGCGCATTGTTCAGGCGCGGGTTGGCGTAGCCGAAGTTGACGGCCGAGTACCACATTTGCAGGTCGAGGTAGGCCTGGTCTTCGGTGTCCCACACATAGGAGCCTTCGCAACGGCTGAAAATACGCGGCGGCTCGATGTAGTGAACGGTGTCGCCGTAGGAGCAGTATTTGGCTTCTTTATCCAGAAGGATCTGGTCTTCGGCGGTAGCGATACGGATATCAGACATGGTGGAAGAGTTCCTGATTGTCGGAAGAGGTATTGAAGGTATTGGCGTTGGCGGCGATGCCTTGTGGCAGCCTGGCCAGCAATGCAGGCAGTTCGGCAAAGGTGTCGAACCGCGCGTAAGGAATGCGGTTGGTCTGGCAGTATTCGGCGAGGCTGCCTTTGGCGAACACGAAGTCGGCGGTGGACGCGACGCACATGTCGGACTTGCCGTCGCCGATCACCAGCACGCGCTTGTTGCGCGGCGTGGATTTGCACTTGCAGTTGCCGGAGGCGGCATGGCAGGCATCGCTGGAATACGGGAAGTCGATGCGCCAACTGTTCTGGTCGACCTGGCGCAGGCGGTTGGCGATGATCGGCAGCAGGGTCACATAGTTGCGCGACAGGATCCGCGCAATGCCTTGCTCGATGCCGTCGCTGACCACTTCGATGGACGCGCCCAGGCCGATGACGTGATCGACAAAGTCGGGGAAGTCCGGGTCGATCTCGACGCTGTCGAAATACGCCAGCAGTTCACTCGGCGTGGCCTTGATCAGCGACAGTTGGCGGCTCAGGCATTCGCGTGAACCGATATGCCCGTCCAGCCATTGCTGTTCGATGGTTTCCCACTCGGGGCCTGCGAAGCGTTGGAGGACGTTGTCGATGACATCGGTGGGGGTGATGGTCCCGTCGAAGTCGCACACGATATGCCAGTCAATCATTGCGGTTACCTTGAAGGAGTGCGCTGTTTGCGCTTTCAACAGGGGTAGAGCAGGGACTGTGCCAACTGGACAACGCCCAGCAGGGCTGGGGCTTTGCTCGTATTCAGGGAGAAAATGTGTCGCGGGAGCTACAATTTTTGTAGCTTGCTACAAACAAGATGAGTGCTTGCACAGGAGAGACGCTTTGCGCGTTCATGCGCGCGTATTCAATCAAGGAACCGTGACCATGTTCAGGATCACCTCCGTTGTATTCACCGGATTATTGGGGCTGTGCAGCGTTTCATCTGCCGCGCTGGCCGACGGCATCACCGGCGAAGTGGGAGCTGGCATCAGCTATCAACCCAAGGAACCCACCGGCACCCGCTACCAGACCACCCCCGTGCCGTACTTCGATCTGGACTGGGGCGACGTGAGCCTGGGCACCGATGACGGCCTGACCTGGAGCGCGCTGAATACCAACGGTTTCAGCGCCGGCCCGTATATCAATTACCTGTCGGGTCGCACCGCCAACGGTGCGCTCGGCGGCCTGCGGGATGTGTCGAGCATGGCCGAGGTGGGCGGGTTCGTGCAGTACGCACCGGCTGACTTCTGGCGGGTCTACGCCCAACTGGGCCGGGCGGTGGGCGGCGGTCACGATCAGGGCGGCGTGCTCGGCAAGGTCGGTGGCGAGCTGGGGTATCCGCTGGGCGGCGGGATCATTGGCAGCAGCGGCCTGATGGCGCACTTCGCCGACGCTCGTCAAACCAACACGTTTTTCGGCGTGGACAACAACGAAGCTGCGGCCTCGGGCTATAGGCCGTACAACGCCAGCGGCGGCTTCCAGAACGTGACGTTCACCCAGAGTTTCGAGTTTCCCCTGGCAGCTAAATGGTCGCTGCTGACCAGCGCCAGCTGGGTGCACCTGGTTGGCTCGGCGGCGGACAGCAGCATCGTCAAACAGACCGGCGAAGTGAACCAGGGCCAGGTGCAGACGGCGATCAGCTACAAATTCGACTAAGCGCAATGATCGTTGAGCGTTCTTACGCTGTTGATCGTTCCCACGCTCTGCGTGGGAATGCCTCTTGTGACGCTCTGCGTCACGCTTTGGGGACGCGGAGCGTCCCGGGCTGCATTCCCACGCAGAGCGTGGGAACGATCGAGGGCTGCATTCCTTTGCTGCGCGTGGGAACGATCGAGTGAGTCAGTTTTCTTCGCCTTCGGCCAGCAGGGCGATGCCGCCGATAATCACCGCCACCCCCACCCAGTGCAGCAGGCTGATGTGCTCCCCCAGCCCCAGCCATGAACCGAGCAGCACCACCACAAACACCAGTGAGCTCAACGGAAAAGCCAGGGACAGGCTGCTGCGCCGCAGGATCAGCATCCACACGAAAAACGCGCCGATGTAGCAGGCAATCGCCGCCAGAATCGCGGGGTTGCGTGCCACATCGGCCAACCACTGCCAGGTAAAATCCATCTGCCCCAGTTGATCGCCGGCCACCTTGGTAAACAATTGCCCGGCGCTTTCGGTGCAGATCAGCAACGCCCACAGCACCACGGTGCCGAGGCGGTCGTGCAACCAGCCTTGATCGATATTCTGCGTACTCATGCCTGACTCCCGGAAATCGCCACCAACATCACACCCAGCGTGATCACCAGCGTCCCCAGCCAACGCCGACGGCTGACGGTCTCCCCCAGCACCACCTTGCCCGCCAGCACCACGCCGCAATAGGCCAGCGCCGCTGCCGGAAACAACAGGCTCAGGGGCGCGCGGGACAAGGCTTCGAGCCAGACGAAAAACTCGATGACATAGGCGCCGATCCCTGCCCACAACAACGGCGCATTGAACACCTGGCCCCAGAAGGCGTTCAGGCGAAACCCGCCCTCCAACGCCGGCAAACGGTCCAGGCCCATCTTGAAAAACAGCTGGCCGATCACGTCGAGTACGATGGAAAAAGCCACCAGTAACACCACGGCCAGGGTCACGGGAACAACTCCTCAAACAGGTCGATCAGGGCTTCATTGGTCGCGGCATTGCGCTGCAAGTCTTCAGGGCTCCAGCGCTCCGGCGGTGGCTGGTCGGACTTGGCTTCCCAGCGCTTGAACGCATTGCTGAACGCAGGCGCCGCAAACTCGCCGCACACGTCGATGCCGATGATGCGTTTACACGCGGCCAACGCCCGCAGGGCTTGCAGCAAGTGGGTCAAGCGCATGCCGCCCTGGTCCCAGTTGGTAGCGGCGTCTTCACTGGCCAGCACATCTTTGTCGATGGTGATCCAGATCGCCTCGGTGGGCAGGCTGGTGATCATCTGGTCGAGGAACGCGGCCCAGTCCAGCTCCGCCAGGTTGCGCCAATGCAGGTGGTTTTCCTGTTGCTGGTGACCGGCGCCGTCGCCGACCCTGCCCCAGACTTTAGACGGCGGATGCTGCCACGGAAACAGCTGCAATTGCCCGCGCTTGAGGGCGCCGAGGTTGCCGCCGCGCAGTTGCGGGTTATGCAGGTCGTCGCTGCAAGGGCCGAGGGTGACGATACGTTTGATCGCCGGCATTTTCAGCGCGCGGTTGACCCACGAACCACAGTGGCGCTTGGGCGCAAGGCGCACCCAGTCGGGGTGGTTGTCGAAGTGGATCAGGCTGATCGGTTCTTTCAAGTCGGCGAGAAATGCCGGCGTCAGGTGATGATAATCACCGGAGCCGACAAACAGGATTTCCGGCCGCGCATCGGTCGGCCGGGGCCGATGGGCCAGGCGTTCGGCGAAGCGCTTCCAGGTTTTTTCGGTGGACCACAGGCGCAGTTTCGGGCCCAGGTCCAGCAGGTCGATACGCGTGGCACGGCCGCTGGCCAAACGCCGGGCAATCGGCGCCTGGCCTGTGAGGCTGTGGTCGAGGTCAAGAATGTTCAAGGTAATGTTTCACCCCTAATGGCAGCGCCCATCCGCATACCGGATGGGCTTTAGGGGGTCAATGCAAGGGGCGGGCCAGCCGTTCAAGTGAACAGCACTCTTGAAGCCCTCTCCCACATTTTGTTCCGCGTTCGGCTTTAGTTTTTGGCTTCGTTGATGATCTGACGAATCGCGCCGACAAAAGCTTCGGCCGGTTGGCCACCGCTCACGGCGTACTGGTCGTTGAATACGACAGTCGGCACCGAGGTCACGCCACGGGTTATCCACAATTGCTCTTGTTCGCGAACGTCGGCGGCGTATTCGTCGGAGGAAAGAATCTCGGCAGCGCGCTTGATGTCCAGGCCGACGCTCTCGGCGATGGTCGCCAGGGTCGCGTGATCGGATGGGTTCTGCTGGTCGCTGAAGTAAGCCTTGAACAGCGCTTCCTTGAGGTTGTACTGCAAGCCTTCCAGCCCGGCCCAATGCAGCAAGCGGTGCGCGTCGAACGTGTTGTAGATACGGCTCTGGCCGTCGGTACGGAAGGCAAAGCCCAACTCGGCGCCCATGTCACGAATGCGCGCACGGTTGGCCTGGGACTCTTCGGCGCTGGAGCCGTATTTTTCGGTGATGTGCTCGACGATGTTTTGCCCTTCGGCGGGCATATTCGGGTTCAGCTCGAACGGCTGGAAACGGATCTCAGCCTGCACCTCGGCGCCGAGCTGGTCGAGGGCTTCGGTCAGACCGCGCAGGCCGATGATGCACCAGGGGCAGGACACGTCGCTGACGAAATCGATTTTCAGGGGAGTACTCATGGCTAGGCAACCTCGCAGGCATTCTTGTTGGCATTAGCACGCCGTAAAGGTCACCACGATACACCAATGTCACAACACCTTCGAAGGCGCGACCGGTTCAATCTGCGCCCAATGCGCGGCATCCTCGCGATGGGCTTGCAGGTACGGCAACACCGCCGCCAGCAACGGCGCCTTGAACGCTTCCTGAAACCTGTGGGCCAGGCCGGGAATCAGCTTCAACTGGCTACCCTGGATATGCGCGGCCAAGTGCACGCCATGCATCACCGGCAACAACGGGTCGGCAGTGCCATGCACCACCAGCGTCGGCACGCGCAACTGGTTGAGCAGCGGCACGCGGCTGGGTTCCGCGAGAATCGCCATGATCTGGCGCTTCACACCGTCCGGGTTGAAGGCACGGTCGTAGGACAGCGCCGCCTGATGCAGCAACACCTGGCGATCATCCTGCACATTCGGGCTGCCCAGCGCCGCGAGCAAATCGGCCTGTTGCTCCAGTGCAACTTCGCGATTGGGCGCGCTGCGCCGCGACAGCAATTGCACCAGCGCCGCATTCGGTGCCGGCAGGCCTTCGGCGCCGGAGCTGGTCATAATCAGCGTGAGGCTCTCGACCCGTTGCGGCGCCATGGCCGCCAGGTGCTGGGCGATCATCCCGCCCATGCTCGCGCCCAGCACATGGAATTGCTTGACCTGCAAGGCGTCCATCAAGCCCAGGGCATCGTCGGCCATATCGGTCAGGGTGTAGGGCGCAGCCACCGGCAGGCCAAGCTTGTAGCGCAGCACTTCGAAGGTCAGGTTGGCACTGGCCGGGGCCTGGCGCCAAGTGGACAGGCCGACGTCGCGGTTGTCATAGCGGATCACCCGAAAGCCTTGCTGGCAGAGGGCGACCACCACTTCGTCGGGCCAGTGGATCAACTGCCCGCCCAGGCCCATCACCAGCAGCAAGGCAGGGTCAGACGCACGGCCGATGCTCTGGTAGGCGATGCTCACCTGGGCCAGGTCGACGGTTTGGGTCGGAACATTGACATCACATCGAGACGCCGCAAAAGACGGCAGGCTGAACAAAAGAGCAGCCAGTAAAAACAACACGCGCATGAAAAACACCGAAACGCAGAACCCCAGTAGAGCGCGAGTCTGATGAAGTTTGTTCAAGCGCGCTGCCACAGTTACGTGACAGTTTGATTAAAGCCGCTCAACGGTCGAAACCGCCGCCAACGATGTACGCCTTGGCACGCGCGCTACTCACTTTTAATAGGGGGCTGGCCCGATGACTTGCTCTGTGAAACCGGCCTTGCAAAAAGACATGCGGATGTCGACAGTCGCAACAACATGAGACAGACTCACGCTATTCGATTCCGTCTCAAATTTTTCTCATGGAAAGCCCGTGCTCGAAATCCGTCATCTCAAGACCCTGCACGCCCTGCGTGAAGCCGACAGCCTGGTGGAAGCCGCCGAACGCCTGCACCTGACGCAATCGGCGCTGTCCCACCAGTTCAAGGAACTGGAAGAGCGCCTGGGCATGCAGCTGTTCGTGCGCAAGACCAAACCACTGCGCTTCACCAGCGCCGGCCTGCGCCTGCTGCAACTGGCCGACGCCACCCTGCCGCTGCTGCGCGGTGCCGAGCGCGATATCGCCCGCTTGGCCGGCGGCACCGCCGGGCGTTTGCACATGGCCATCGAGTGCCACAGTTGCTTCCAATGGCTGATGCCGACCATCGACCAGTTCCGCGATGCCTGGCCTGAAGTCGAGCTGGACCTCGCGTCCGGTTTCGCCTTCGCGCCGCTGCCGGCACTGGCCCGTGGCGACCTGGACTTGGTCGTCACATCCGACCCGTTGGAACTGCCGGGCATCACCTATGTGCCGCTGTTCACCTACGAAGCCATGCTCGCCGTGGCCAACCAGCACGCGCTGGCGAGCAAGTCGTACATCGTGCCGGAAGACCTGCTCACCGAAACCCTGATCACCTACCCGGTGGAGCGCGACCGCCTGGACATCTTCACCCGCTTCCTGGAACCCGCCGACGTCGAACCGGCCCAGGTACGCACCTCGGAACTGACGGTGATGATGATGCAACTGGTCGCCAGCGGTCGTGGCGTGTGCGGCATGCCGCATTGGGCGCTGCATGAATACAGCTCACGTGGGTACGTGAAGGCCAAGCGGCTGGGCGAGAAAGGCTTGTTTGCGACGCTGTATGCGGGGATTCGCGCGGACATGCTGGATGCGCCGTATATGCGCGACTTTTTGCTGACGGCGAAGGACACATCGTTTTCCACGCTGGATGGCGTCAGCGCGGTTCGCTAGGCCGGGCCCAGGGGGGAATGATCGTTCCCATGCTCTGCGTGGGAACGATCAATGTACTCCGTCTACCCAGCCACAGGTCCTCAGCCGAACCTAAGCTCGCGCCACATATGGATCTTGTCGAAATAATCGACCCCAACCCGCACCGCCAACGGCTCCAACCCGAACTGGATAAAACCGCACCGTTGGTAAAGCGCAAACGCTGCGTCATTACCGGCAGTAACGGTCAGTTGAATCACTTTCAACCGCGGATGCTTGCGTGCTTCATCCAGCGCCGCCTCGACTAATAGGCGCCCCAAACCTTGCTGCTGACAGGCCGCAGTCACATACATGCCAAACAACGTCACCTTGTGCCGCGCCTTTTCCCGAGGTTCATACGCCAGGCCGACAATACCCGCAAGCGCATCCCCATCAAAACCACCCAGCAGCCGATCCAGCGGGCTGTCGATGCGCTTTTCCCACCAACTCAACGGCATCGCCGCACGCTCGGCCACGCTGGACGTAAACGCTTGGGGATAAGCGCCGTACGCCTCCAGCATCAACGCCCGATAAGCCTCGGCATCGCGGGACCCAAGCACACGAATAATCATGCGCTACGACGCTGCTCAAGCATCAGGCGCACGGCCAGGGCCGCCAGCACGAAGCCCATGAAATAGCGCTGCACCGAGAGCCAGGTGGGGTTGTTGATAAACCATCCGGCAATGGTCGCGGCGAACAGCGAAATCAGCAGGTTGACCATGAAGCTCACACTGATCTGGGTGAAGCCGAGCATAAGGCTCTGGGTGAACACCGAGCCGTGTTCCGGGGTGATGAATTGCGGGAAGACCGAGAGGTAGAACACCGCGATTTTCGGGTTGAGTGCGCTGGTGAGAAAACCCATGGTCACCAGTTTTCGCGTCGAATCCGGCGGCAGTTGCTGGGCTTCGAACGGCGAACGTGCGCCCGGCTTCACCGCCTGCCAGGCCAGCCATAGCAGGTACAGGGCACCGGCCCATTTCAACACTTCATACGCCATCGGCACGGCGAGAAACACGGCGGTCAAGCCCGCTGCAGCAGCGAACAGGTGAACGAAGAAACCCGCTACGACGCCCACCAACGACACCACCCCCGCCTTGCGGCCCTGGCAGATAGAACGGGAGATCAGGTAGAGCATGTTCGGCCCCGGCGTCAGCACCAGCAGCAGGGAGGCAGCGGCAAAAATCAGCAACTCGTTTAGCGGGATCACGGTTCAGTCCTTTGAGCTTGTGAGTCAGGCGAGGGTAGTCAGCGATGAACGATAAAACGGCAGGATCAGGTCACGTGTCAAGGGTGCCAAGACGAGGCCACCGTCACCAGCCGGGTCGATCCAGCGCACCTCTTCGATTTCCGCAGCGGGCGTCACCGGCACGTCGATGTGCACCTGGAACAGCTCGGCTTCCACGGTGAAGCCCGGCTCGTTGGCGGCGGGTGCCGAGAAGCGTCCGAGGTATACCGCTTCGTTCGGGTCGATACGCAGGTTCAGCTCTTCGTGCAGTTCACGGGCCAGGGCTTGCACGGGTTGCTCGCCGGCGTCGATCTTGCCGCCCGGTTGCATGAAGGCCTGAGTGCCGCGCTTGCGCACCAGCAGGGTTTGGCCGTCGCCGCCGATCAGGAGGGCTGCGGCGATGCGAATGGTAGACGTCATGGAAAAGCGACCTCGAAAGCAAAGACGCAAGGATCACACGAAGCGTCTCAACCTGAAAGCAGCGCCTCATCCGGCTCTTTGATAAACACGCTGTACTTGGCACCCTCCATGGCTTCAAACGCGATCAACTTGTCCACCAGCGGCAGGTTCAGCACCTTGCCGGCGTTGAGCAGCAACATGCCATTGTCCGCATTGAGGTTACGCGCCAGCACCATCCCTTCGGCCAGCTCGCGGGTGGTCAGCACCTTCACGCTCGGGTCGCCCAAGGTCACGTCACTGAGGAACGCCGAGCACGCCTGCACAAAGTCTTCCACCATGTCCGGGTCGTAGAGCCTGCCGGCATATTTACGGATGTACAGCAGCGCCTCATCGCTGTTCATCTGCCGTTCGAGGACCAACCCCTTTTGCAACTCGATAAAGTCAACGGCCAGCTTCAATAACCGGGAACCCGTTGGAATCAGCTCGCCCTTGAGGTGGTCCGGAAAACCGCTGCCGTCCCAGCGTTCCTGGTGATGGCGGATCAGCCGGGCGGCGTCCTTCATCGGCTCCAGGGTCATCAGCAACGACTCGCTCTGGGTCGGATAAGCCCGATAGCGTTCGCGGTCCGTGCTGTGCAGTTGGTCCGAAGGCGCGATCATCATGCCGTCGCTCCAGCTCAACTTGCCGATGTTGTAGAGCGCTGCGGCCATGGTCAGGTCGCGGGCGCTGGCTTCGTCCATCGACTGGGCCTTGCAGTACACCCGAATCAGCTCGATCAACTGGCGATTGGTCTGTTTCTGCTTGGGCAGCCGCAGGTTGGCCAGCAGCGAAAACACTTCCGTGCCGGTCACGTAGCTGCGCTTGAGTTCATCGTAGGCCAGGTCGAGCATGTCGGCGGTTTGCTGCAACTCGCTGGTACGCGCTATCACGCGCTTTTCCAGGGTGGTGTTGAGGGCCTTGAGCTGGTCGTTCTGCTCACGGGTCAGTTGCTCCAGACGCAGGCGCTCACGCTCGGAATACTGGTGCTCCAGGGACTGGCGCAACGTCAGGAGCATTTCCTCATCGTTCCAGGGCTTGCTGATGTAGCGGTGAATCTGACCTTCGTTGATCGCCTTGATCATCATGCTCATGTCGGCGTAGCCGGTCAGCAGGATGCGCGTGGTGGTGGGGTACAGGCGGTGGGTCTCGGCCAGCAACATCGCACCGTCCATGTTCGGCATGCGCGCGTCGGTCATTATCAGGTCGATGGGCTGGGCGGCCATAATCTCCAGGGCCTGGGCACCACTGCCGGCCAGCAGCACATCATAGGGCTGCCCCCGCAGCAGGCGGCGCAGGCTGTTGAGGATTGATTCTTCGTCGTCCACCAGCAAAATAGTGGGTTTATAGGGGGACGTCGTAGCGAGTAGTTCATCCATGGCGACATCTCCTGGCAATGACACAAAATTGCTTCATTGCGCCCGTTGTGATCCATCGCTGTACATGCACAAGCATTGAGCGCTAGATAAAGACTGGGATAATTGGCGTTGATTTGACGCCAAGTCACCAACTTATTCAAGGGATTCGACTAGACTAGTGGCATGAAGCTATTGTCCGTGGTTGTCTACCGAAGCATTCAAGGTAAGGAAGCCCTATGCGCCAGAATTCGCAGTTGCGCACCTTTCGGTATCAACCGTGAACCCGCGCTCAGAGCGGGCCAATCGACGTATTTTAGTCGTTGATGACACCGCCTCAATCCACGAGGATTTCCGCAAAATCCTGTGTGCCGACGCCACTGGCCGCCAGTCGCTGGACAGTATCGAAGAAACCCTGTTTGGCACCGCCCCGGCCGTGCGGCAGACCTTTTTACTGGATTCCGCCTACCAGGGCGAGGAAGCCCTGGCACTGGTCAACAAATCCCTGGCCGACAACGCGCCCTATGCCCTGGTGTTCATCGACATGCGCATGCCGCCGGGCTGGGATGGCCTGGAAACCATCGAGCGTCTGTGGGAGGTGGACCCCAACCTGCAAATCGCCCTGTGTACGGCCTACTCCGACTATTCCTTCGAAGCCATCGAAGCGCGCCTCAAATACGACGACCAGTTGCTGATCCTGAAAAAACCCTTCGACAATCTGGAAATCCGCCAGATGGCCAGTGCCCTGACCTGGAAATGGCAGCTGGCGCAGGACGCTGCGCTCAAACTGATCGGGCTCGAACGCACGATTGAGGAGCGCGTACAGGAACTGCTCAAGGTTTCGCACCTGCTGCAATACGACGCCCTGACCGAACTGCCCAACAGCACCCTGCTGGGCGACCGGCTGACACAAGCCATTTCAGTCTGCAGGCGTCATGACACGCAATTGGCCGTGATCTTTATCGGACTGGACCGCTTCAAGCGCATCAACAACGCCTTGGGCCACCCGGTCGGCGATGAAATGCTCAAGCAAGTCAGCCAAAGCCTGGTGGCGACGGTGCGCGAGTCGGACTCAGTGTTTCGCTACGGCTCCGATGAATTCGTGTTGATCCTCAACGACATCAAGCACCCCCAGCAAACCCAGTACATTGCCGAAAAACTCCTCGCGGCGGTCAGCACCGCCCGTTATGTGGCCGGTCACGACCTGAGCGTCACCGCCAGCATCGGCATCAGTATTTATCCCAATGACAGTTTCAGCGCCGTGGAATTGATCAAGAAAGCCGAAACCGCCATGCACGCCATCAAGGACCATGGCCCCAACGACTTCAGCTTTTTCATCGACGAGATGAACCTTCGCGCCCAGCAACAGCAGAGCCTGGAAACTGCTATCCGGCTGGCCCTGCAGAACAATGAATTTGTCTTGCATTACCAACCTAAACTGGATTTGACCACCGGGCGGATTGTCGGCGCCGAAGCACTGATTCGCTGGCACCAGCCCGACCATGGCTGGATCTACCCATCAACCTTCATCCCCGTGGCCGAAGACAGCGGCTTGATCGTGCCCCTGAGCCAGTGGGTGTTGCGCGAGGCTTGCGAACAGGCACAAGCCTGGCAAGCGGCTGGCCTGCCCCCGCTGTGTATCTCGGTGAACATTTCGGCAATTGATTTTCGCCAGCGCAGTTTTATCGCCAACCTGGCGGCGATCCTTGAGCGCACGGGCCTGGCGCCCGCTTTGCTTGAACTGGAGATCACTGAGAGTGTGCTGATGCAAAACGTCGAGGACACGCTCACAACGCTGCGTGGGATCAAGGCGATGGGCGTGCGGCTGTCCGTCGATGATTTCGGCACCGGCTACTCCAGCCTCAGCTACTTGCGACGATTTCCCATCGATGTGCTGAAAATCGATCAATCGTTTGTTCGCGGCTTGAGTGACAACAGCAAGGACGCGCAACTGATCGGTGCGATCATCAGCCTGGGTAAAAGCCTCGACTTGAACATCGTTGCCGAGGGCGTAGAAACCATTGAGCAGCTGGAATTTCTCAAGGCCCTGCGGTGTGAGGAGGGCCAGGGTTTCCTGTTCAGTAAGGCCGTGGCTGCCGACGACTTCGCCCTGCTGATGCAAGCCGGGCAACCCAGCCTGATGCCCGACCATTAACCTCTTGCCCCAAGGACTGACCGCTTGAGCCGCACTCCGTCACGCTCGCTTTGCCTGTCGCCACAGGCGCTGGGCCTTGTCATTACCCTGGGGTGCACGGCCGTCATGGCGGCGCCGCTGAATGAACCGCTCAAACCGCTCCCGCCCGAGCCGGCGCTGGATAGGGCAACGGTTGAATTGGGACGCCAGTTGTTCAATGAGAAGCGCCTCTCGGTCAATGGCAGCTTGTCCTGCGCCAGTTGCCATCAACTGGCGACAGGCGGGGCCGACAACAAGCCTTTTTCCCTGGGCTTTGATGGCAAGCCGGTGCGGGTCAATACACCTACCGTGTTCAACGCCAGCCTGAATTTCAAACAGTTCTGGGACGGCCGGGCAACCACGCTTGAGGCCCAGATCGAACAGGTGGTCATCAGCCCGGCGGAAATGGGCAGCGACTGGAAGACCGTGATCGACAACCTGGCAGCCATGCCGCAATACCAGGCGGCGTTCACCCAGGTGTACCCCGACGGCGTGACCGCGGCCAACGTAAAAAATGCGCTGGCGACCTATGAGCGCACGCTGCTCACACCCAACTCGCGCTTCGACCAGTACCTGCTGGGCAACACCGAGATCCTTACCCTCGAAGAAAAATACGGCTACCAGCGCTTCAAGGAGTACGGCTGCATCGCCTGTCACCAAGGTGTGAACATCGGCGGCAACATGTTCCAGAAGTTCGGCGTGATGGGCGATTACTTCAAGGGGCGCGAGCCCGCCGAGACGGACCTGGGGCGCTATCTGGTGACGAAGGATGAAGAAGACCGCAACGTGTTCAAGGTGCCGAGCTTGCGCAACGTCGCGGTCACCGCGCCGTACTTCCACAACGCTTCGGCCAAGACACTGGAAGAAGCCGTCGACGTGATGTTCACCTTTCAACTGGGACGTATCCCCTCCCAGGAAGATAAAGACCGGATCGTCAAATTTCTCAAGACGCTGACCGGCGAATGGGCAGGCAAGCCTTTATGAGACCCTCGCGACGCAACGCTGTCCAATTACTGCTCGGTACCGTGACCGTGTTGCTGGCGTCGGTGCTGGTATTTTTATACATCAAGTCATCCACCGACCAGACCGCCCACTACACGCAATCGCGCGACCTGATTCGCCAGATGCAGCAACTCAATGCCCAGTGGGACAGTGAAGTGCTCAAGGCCCGCATCGCCCTGACTCAAAACTACGACCCCCTGGTAGCGCCGCTGACCGAGATCACCCGGCTGTGGGCCGAACTGCAGGGCCACGCGTCGTATCACGACCCGCAAGACCTGCCGCGCTGGCAAGCCGGCCTGGAGGCTGGCGAGGTTGCGCTGGAGGAAAAAGCGCGGCTGGTGGACCAATTCAAATCCCATAACGCGGTACTGCGTAACTCGCTGGCGTTCCTGCCGACCGCCGAAGACGATATCCAGGCCCAGTTCAACCGGCTGGGCGACGAGGGCCGCATGCAACTGCAAAGCGTGGCTACCGACACCTATGACCTGCTGCTCAGCAGCCTGGAGTTCGCCCAGGTCGCCAGCGACGATCGTGCGGCCGAAATCCTGTTGGGCCTGAACCTGCTGGCCGTGAACAAAGAACAGATGCCGGCTGAATTCCACGTGCCGGTGGACATTCTGAGCAACCACATCGCGCTGATCGTGCGCGAACAGCCGGTGGTCAACTCCTTGCTTGAACGCATTGCCACAGTTCCGGTGGCCGAGCGCCTGGACGACCTGACCACCCACCTCAACCAGGATCAGCAAGCCTCCGACCTGATCGAACAGAAATATCACCATTACCTGCTGGTGTTCTCCACCTTGCTGGTGGCGATGCTGCTGTACCTGGCCATCAGGCTGTTGCGCAGTTTCGCCGAGGTCAACCGCGTCAACCGCGCGCTGCACGCCATCAATACCAACCTGGAACAGCGCGTGGAAGAACGCACCCGTCAGCTCAAGGATGCACAGAGCGAACTGCTCGACAGTGCCCGCCAGGCGGGCATGGCGGAAATCGCGACCAATGTGTTGCACAACGTCGGTAACGTGCTCAACAGCGTGAACATCTCCGCCGACCTGGTCGCCCGCAAGTTGCGCACCAGCAAGGCATTGGGGCTGGGCAAGGCCATGCAATTGATCAACGAACACCCTGACGACCTGGGCACTTACCTGCGCGAAGACGAGAAAGGCAAACTGCTGCCCGGCTACCTCAACCAACTGGTGGAAGCCATCGCCGTCGAGCAACAGGGCCTGACCGACGAGCTGGCGCAGTTGAGCAAAAGTGTGGACCACATCAAGGACATCGTCTCCACCCAGCAATCCTACGCCGGCGTTTCCAGCGTGCTGGAGCCCTTGCATATCAGCGCCTTGATGGAGGACGCCCTACGCATGAACTCCGGGGCGCTGAGTCGCCACCATGTGACCGTGGTCAAGGAATACGCCGAGGTGCCGGAGATAATGGCCGACAAGCACCGGCTGCTGCTGATCATGGTCAACCTGATCAGCAACGCCAAGTACGCCATGTCGAACCTGTCCAACCGCCCTCGGCAGATTACCTTGTCGATCAAGACCGTGGAGGGCAACCTCTTGCAGATCAGCGTCAAGGACGACGGCGAAGGTATCCCCGCCGAAAACATGGCGCGGATCTTCACCCACGGGTTCACCACGCGTAAGGAAGGCCATGGCTTCGGCCTGCACAGCTGCGCCCTGGCCGCCATTGAAATGAATGGCCGCCTGACCGCCCACAGCGACGGGCCGGGCCAGGGGGCCCTGTTCACCTTGCAAATCCCCTTTAACGAAGCCGCAGGCCAAGCATGAATAAACCACCGAACCGGCGCATCCTGCTGATCGACGACACGCCGTCGATCCACGAAGACTTCCGCAAGATCCTCAAGCCGCCCATGGAGCAAAATCACGCCCTGGACGATATGGAAGCCACGCTGTTCGGGGCCAGCGAAAAACTGCAGGGCCTCTCGTTCGAACTGGACTCGGCGTACGGCGGCCAGGAGGGGTTGCAGTTGCTTGAAACCGCCATGGCCGAGCAACAACCGTATGCCCTGGCGTTTGTCGATATGCGCATGCCCCAGGGTTGGGACGGTGCGCAGACCATCGAAGCACTCTGGAAGGTGGATCCGTACCTGCAAGTGGTGGTGTGTACGGCGTACTCGGATTACTCCTGGGAGGAGCTGCTGTTTCGGCTGAAGGCCCACGACCGGCTGCTGATCCTGAAAAAACCCTTCGACAATATCGAAGTCCAGCAAATGGCCAACACCCTAGCCGCCAAATGGGACATGGCGCGGCGCGCGACGTTGCAAACCAGCCACCTGGAACACTTGGTAGAACAGCGCACCCAGGCGTTGACGCTTGCCAGCCAGGCCTTGCAGCTGGAGATCGACGAGCGCAAGCAACTGGAAAGCCAGCTGGTGCAGTCGGAAAAACTCGCGTCCCTGGGCCAACTGGCGGCCGGCGTGGCCCACGAGATCAACAATCCGGTGGGGTTCATTTCCTCCAACCTGGGCGCCCTGGACGGCTACTTCAAACAGTTGCAACAGATGTTGGATGCCTATCGGCAGGCAGAGGCGGCGATGGGCGATGATCAGCTCGAAGCCCTGCGCTTGAGCCTGGACCTGGAGTTTCTCAAGGAAGACATTCCGACGCTGATTCGCGAATCCAAGGAAGGCATTGGTCGCGTGGTGCAAATCGTCAAGGATTTGAAAGATTTTTCCCGGGTGGACAACGATCAGAATTGGCAGTGGGCCAACCTGCAACAAGGCATCGACTCGACCTTGAACATCGTGGCCAGCGAACTCAAGTACAAGGCCGACGTGGTCAAGCGCTATGCGCCATTGCCGGAAATCGAATGCCTGGCCTCACAGATCAACCAGGTGGTGATGAACCTGGTGATCAACGCGGCGCAAGCCATGGGACCGGAGCGCGGGACCATTACCCTCAGCAACGGCGTGGAAGGCGAGAATATCTGGCTGGAAGTGGCGGACAACGGCTGCGGGATTGCCCCGGAGGCGGTGCAGAAAATCTTCGATCCGTTCTTCACCACCAAGCCGGTGGGCGAAGGGACGGGGTTGGGGTTGTCACTCTCCTACGGGATCGTCAAGAAACACCATGGCACGATCTCCGTCAGCAGCGAAGTGGGCAAAGGCACCACGTTCAGGGTGGTGCTGCCCATTCGCCAAACGCTTTAGCCGCAATCACGCCTCAGCTTGTTTCGGACTCGAACCAAACGAAGCAAAACGCTTGTTGAACCCGGCGATCCGGCCTTCGACCTGGGTCTTGCGCTGCTGGCCCGTGTAGATCGGGTGCGAGGCGCTCGACACGTCGAGGGGGATGTAGGGGTAGGTGTTGCCGTCGCTGTGTTGATGGGTGCGGTCGCTGTCGGCGGCGGTGTCGTGGAACAGCACGGTGCGGTAGTCGGGATGGATACCGGTTTTCATAAGGCCTCCGGGGCGTCTGGGTGCATTTGATTTGTTATACAGTAACACAAAAATACGTACCCAAACGAGAACCGATTGCAATAAAAATAGACCCGAAACTTCTATGCCGCTTCCTGAAAGTCCATTTCCGGCGGCTGTTGCGAGAAACCGCGCGTCAGCACACCCAGGTAAACAAGCCCAATCGCCAACCACGCCAGGCCCAGATAAATCGCCAAGTGATCGAGGCTGACCATCAACCACAAGTCCGCCACCAGGCCGATGGCCGGGAACACCAGGAACAGGATCAACTCACGCACACCGCGTTGTTTGGCGCCGATCCAGTAGTGGAAGATCACCGACAGGTTCACCAGGCTGAACGCCAGGAACGCACCGAAGTTGATGAACGAGGTGGAGGTCGTCACATCCAGCTTCAACGCCAGCAATGCCACAACCGCACACAACAGGATGCTGTTGACTGGCGTGCCGAAGCGCGCATGCAAGGTACCGAAAAACGATTTGGGCAACACCCCATCGCGACCCATGGCAAACAGAAGGCGTGAACCGCTGGCCTGTGCCGACAGCCCCGAGGCGAACTGGCCGACGATCAGGCCGATCAGGAAGATCGACACAAACAGATCACCGCCGATGTTGCGTGCGATTTCATACGCCGCCGAGTCCACGTTGGCGAACTCGGATGACGGATGGGCGATCTGCACAAAGTAGGACACCGCTACAAAGATCAACCCGCCGATCAAGGTGATCAACATGATCGCGCGTGGGATGGTACGCCGTGGGTCACGGGTTTCTTCGGTGAGGGTACTGACCGCGTCAAAGCCCAGGAACGAATAGCAGGCAATGGCGGCGCCGCTCATGATCAGCGGTATTTGCATCTGGCCATTGAAGAACGGCGTGATCGTCCACAGCGGCTTGCTGGCATCGCCGCCGAGGTAGTGGATGCAAAGCGCGACAAACGCAATCAGCACCAGAAACTGCACCAGCATCAGCAAGGCGTTGATGCCGTTGGCCAGTTTGAGCCCGACGATATTGATCGCGCTGGTGATGCCGATAAAGGCCAGCACCCAGATCCACTGCGGCACTGCGGGAAAAGCGGAGTTGAGGTAGGCCGCGCCGATCAGCCAGATAGCCATCGGCAGGAACAGGTAGTCGAGCAACACCGCCCAACCGGCGATAAAGCCGAGCTTGGGGCTGATCGCCTTGCGCACATAGCTGTAGGCCGAACCCGCCACTGGGAAGGCCGAGGCCATGCGCCCGTAACTCATCGCGGTGAAAAACATCGCCACGAGGGCGGCGAGGTAAGCGGCGGGGACCATGCCGGCGGTGGATTGAGCGAGGATGCCGAAGGTGCCGAGCACAATGATCGGCGTCATATAAGCGATGCCAAACAGCACCACCGAGCCTAACGAAAGGGTGCGTTGCAAACGAGCCATGAGTGATTCTCCGCTGATTTATTAGATTTATGGCAGAACTGAAGTCGGTGTAGCGGGTGCACTAATTGTTATAGGCATACAGATCACTTTTACCTGTGGCGAGGGCGCTTGCTCCCTCGCCACAACGGCGTCCGTGCCACACGATCGGGTCAGTGTTTCGGGATAAGCAGCTCGCGTGTCCCGTCAGCGTGCTCGATTACCTCACCCGGCAACTTCAAGCGTTGGTCATCCAGATAGCGGTAGTCCTTGCGGGCGGCCATCAGTTGGCCGAGATCCAGCTCGACCGCGAACTGGCCTTCCTCACGCCCCGCTTCGAACAACAAAGTGCCAAACGGGTCGACCAATGCGCTGCCACCGGCAAACAACAACCCGCCATCGCCCTCTTCCACCCGGTTGACCATCAGCGCAAACGCCTGGTTTTCCTGAGCGCGGGCCATGATCGCGGTGCGATGCGTAGGGCCGTACGGGTCCATGTTGCCGTTGGTGACGATCAGTAATTCAGCGCCCAACTGCGCCAGAGCACGGGCGGTTTCCGGGAACTCGATGTCGTAGCAGATCAGCAAGCCGACGCGCACGCCGTTCCACAGGCAAGTGGCGTAGCGATCCCCTGGGGTGAATACGCCACGGTCCGAAGCCCACAGGTGGGTCTTGCGATAGCGCAGGGCGATGCCTTCGGGGGTGATCAGCAAGGTAGTGTTATAGAATTGATCGCCATCGCGCTCGGCCATGCCGATGACCACCGCGATGTTGCCCACGCGGGCAGCCTGGACAATCGCTTGCACCGTGGGGCCATCAACCGGCTCGGCGATGTCGGCGACGGTTTCGGCTGAGGGGAAGCCCATCAAGTGGGTTTCCGCAAAGACGATCAGTTGCGTGTCGACGGCGCAGGCAGCAATTGCCGTCAAGGCGCGCTCAAGGTTGTAAGCTGTGCCGTTATCGCGGCCTGCCAACTGGGCAAATTCGACCTTCATGGGACGTCCTGTTGTTTTATCTGTGGCGCAGTATGCGCAGCCGCACCCCCCGGGGAAATCACGCCGCTGGGGTAACCCTATGGGGGTAGACGAATGATAGTTTCGCTGCAAGACATCGCCTGGCATCGTTCGGTGGGGCAAATGATAGACGCCCTCGACCAGGCCAACTTCTGGACCCAACTGGTGCGTTTGCTGGACCCATATGTGCCGTTCGACAGTTGGGTGGTGTTGCTGTTCAGCAGCGAACACCGCCCGCTGGTATTCGCCGAATGCCCCGGCGCGGATGGTACGCCGGACCATCTGTTCCAGGATTACCTTAACGGTCTCTACCTGCTCGACCCGTTCTACATCGCCAGCCGCGAACACTCGCGCACCGGGCTGTTTCGCCTGGCCGAAGTGGCGCCGGAGCATTTCGAGCTGACCGAATATTACCAGCGCTACTTCCGTCTGAATGTGGTGGCGGATGAGATCCAGTTCAATTGCCATCTGCCTGATGGGCGCACGTTTTGCCTGTCACTGGGCTCACGCAAGCGCTTTGAACCGGAAC
The DNA here is from genome assembly GCF_001050345.1 of Pseudomonas fildesensis. Classification (GTDB taxonomy): domain Bacteria; phylum Pseudomonadota; class Gammaproteobacteria; order Pseudomonadales; family Pseudomonadaceae; genus Aquipseudomonas; species Aquipseudomonas fildesensis. Next base: position 561,012 of record NZ_LFMW01000001.1, read on the forward strand.
AGATTGCCTTGCTCTCGTTGATTCAGCCCTGGGTACTGAGCTTGCTGCGCCAGCGTCTGCCCTATGAACTCAACCAGGTCAGCGCCCCGCAGCCGCCGATCCAGAATGATGACTGGGGCGCACACCTCACCGCCCGCGAGCTGGATGTAGGCCGCTTGATGCTCAGCGGTTGCTCCAGCAAGGAAATCGCTCGTAAGCTGGAAATCTCTGTTGAAACCGTGAAAGTCCATAAAAAGCACATGTACAGCAAGCTAGGGATCAAATCCCAGTCAGAGCTGTTCTCGATCTTTCTTCAGGCACAAAACGCCTGAATGAGCCCCGTAGGAGCCGAATTTATCTGGCGCCTACAGCTCCTGATGAGTCCGAACCAAGGTAACCGTATGAGCCTGTCCTTGCTAAGCCGTTATGCGTTCTTTGCCATCTGCGTCATTTTCACCCTCGCCAGCCTCCCTTTTATCGAACATGAATGGCTGTGGCCCTTCACCCTGGTCACAGGCATCCTCAGCCTGATCGGCATTTTCGACCTGCTGCAAAGCCCTCACGCGGTGCGCCGCAACTACCCGATCCTGGGCAATATCCGCTACCTGGTGGAAGCCATCCGCCCGGAAATCCGCCAGTACCTGGTGGAATCCGACAGCGACGCCCTGCCCTTCTCTCGCTCACAACGCTCGCTGGTCTACTCGCGCGCCAAGAACGAAACCGCCGACAAACCCTTCGGCACACTGATCGATGTGTACCAGTCGGGCTTCGAATTCATCGGCCACTCCATGCGCCCGGCGCCGCTAAGCGACCCCAGCGCCTTTCGCGTGATCGTCGGCGGCCCGCAGTGCACGCAGCCGTACTCGGCGTCGGTGTTCAACATCTCGGCGATGAGCTTTGGTTCCCTGAGTGCCAACGCGATCCGCGCGCTGAACCAGGGCGCCAAGCTCGGCAACTTCGCCCATGACACCGGCGAAGGCAGCATCAGCCCCTACCACCGTGAAAACGGCGGCGACCTGACCTGGGAACTGGGCAGCGGTTACTTTGGCTGCCGCACCAGCGACGGCCGTTTCGACCCGGAACGCTTCGCCGTACAGGCGCAGAACCCGCAAGTGCGCATGATCGAAATCAAAATGAGCCAAGGCGCCAAGCCCGGCCATGGCGGCATCCTGCCCAAGCACAAGGTCACCCAGGAAATCGCCGAGACGCGCGGCATCATGATGGGTGAAGACTGCGTCTCGCCGTCACGCCACAGTGCGTTTTCCACGCCCATCGAGCTGATGCAATTCATCGCTCAACTGCGCGAGCTGTCCGGTGGCAAGCCGGTGGGTTTCAAGTTCTGCCTGGGCCACCCGTGGGAGTTCATGGGCATCGCCAAGGCCATGCTGGAGACCGGCATCCTCCCGGACTTCATCGTGGTCGACGGCAAGGAAGGCGGCACCGGCGCTGCGCCGGTGGAGTTCACCGACCATATCGGCGTGCCACTGCGTGACGGCCTGCTGTTTGTGCACAACACCCTGGTGGGCTTGAACCTGCGCGACAAGATCAAGCTCGGCGCCAGCGGCAAGATCGTCAGCGCATTCGATATCGCCAGCGTACTGGCCATCGGCGCCGACTGGGCCAACTCCGCCCGCGGCTTTATGTTCGCCATTGGTTGCATCCAGTCGCAGTCGTGTCACACCAACAAATGCCCCACCGGCGTGGCCACCCAGGACCCGTTGCGTCAACGCGCACTTGTCGTACCGGACAAGGCCCAGCGCGTGTTCAACTTCCACCGCAATACCCTCAAGGCCCTGGCCGAAATGCTCGCCGCCGCCGGCCTCGATCACCCGTCGCAGCTGTCAGCCAAGCACTTGGTGCGGCGCATGTCGGCAACCGAGATCAAGCTGTTCTCGCAGTTGCATGTGTTCCTCAAGCCGGGCGAATTGCTCACCGGCGAGGTCAACGGCGAGTTCTATTCGCGCATGTGGCAGATGGCGCGGGCCGATAGTTTTGAGCCCCATGAAACAGCCGCTGCTTAAAGGATGATTGCCATGCTGAAAGTCATCGCCGAAGACTTTATAAAACCCGAACACCTGGACACCGTAAGGCCGTGGTACGCCGAACTGGTGGAAAAAACCCGCCTGGAACCGCTGTGTATCGCCTACGATCTGTTCGTTGACCAAAAAGACCCCGGGCACTTCATTTTTATCGAGCAATGGCCAGACCAGGCGGCCCTGGATACGCATTGCCAGACTGAACACTTCACCCGGCTGGTGCCACAGATCAATGCGCATCAGGCCAAGCAGTGCCGGGTGTTGTTGATGGATGCGTTTTAACCCCAACTTTTCCCGCTGAACCGGACCACCGACGGCATCGTTGAAACAAGGAGATTCACATGCCGTTTCTGGACTTCGCTGCAATCGCCGCGCAACTGCCTCACAGCTGGACATCCACACGCCTGGGCCAGGTAGGGCCGGCGAGGATCAAGGTGTTGCGCATGGATGAGCAGGCATATGAAGAAGCGACCCATGATTACAACGAGGGTCTGTTAGTGATCGACGGACACTTGCACCTGAGCATCGGCACTGAGCGAATCAACGTGAAAACCGGTCAGATGTACCTTGTGCAAGCCGGCACCGCGCATGGCGTGCTAGCCGGTAGCCACGGCACGTTGGTGATCATTGATATCTAGAGACATTCAGTAATACCCAGCCTTTGCAATTGCTTACAAATACCGCCAACCTGCGCCCGCCCGACGCACGGCGTACGACATCGACGCCGCTTGCCTGTCATTACTCAACCACCAGTTCAAGAGCCCGCTGCCATGCTGAACGGACGCGACCCGCGCATCGATTTTTTTCGGGGCCTGGCGTTGATCTTCATTTTCTGGGATCACGTCCCCCACAACCCTCTCGGCCAGATTACCCTGCGCAATATCGGCTTCAGCGATGCGGCAGAAGTGTTCGTGTTTCTGGCCGGCTATGCCTCGGTACTGGCCTACGGCAAGGTGCTGCAGCGTGAAGGTTACTGGATGGCCTGCTTGAAGATCCTGCGGCGCACCTGGGTGTTGTACGTGGTGCATATCTTCCTGCTGGCGATGTTGATGGGCATCGTGTTCTTCGCCAACAGCCATGTGGAAACCCGCGACCTGGTCGAGGAAATGGGCCTGACGCACTTCGTCACTCACCCACAGCAAGCGCTGACAGACGAGTTACTGCTGCGCTTCAAACCCAACCTGATGGACCCCTTGCCGTTGTATATCGTGCTGCTTGCGGGCCTCTCGGTGGTGTTGCCTTTACTGGTGCGTAAACCCTGGGTGGTGGTCGCGGTGTCGCTGACGGTGTACCTGCTGGCGCCCCATCTGGGCTGGAACCTGAGGGCGATTGCCGACGGTGTGTGGTACTTCAACCCGGTCACCTGGCAGTTGCTGTTTGTGCTCGGTGGCGCGGCGGCGATTCACGGGCAACAACCGCGCCCGCTGGAAACCCGGCCGCTGGCGCGCCAACCGTTGTTTGTGGCGGCGGCGATCTACACACTGGTCGCCGGCGTGCTCACGATCAGTTGGCGCTGGCCCGAGGTGCACGACGCGTTGATGCCGTCCGCCATCAGCGACCTGCTCTACCCGATCAGCAAGACCGACCTGTCGCCCGTGCGCCTCCTGCACTTCCTGGCCCTGGCCTACGTCACCGCCAAACTGCTGCCGGGGCGCGCCTGGACGCAAAACTGGCTGGCACAGCAAACCTGCCGAATGGGGCGTTACTCGCTGGAAGTGTTCTGCCTGGGCGTGCTGCTGGCGCCGTTGGCGGATATGGTCAACGCCCTGGCCGGCGATGCCTTCGCGATACAGATTTTCACCGCGCTGGTGGGCGCCGCGCTGATGGCCGCACTGGCCGCCTGGCTGGAGTTCAACAAGCGCTTGAATCAGCCGGCGCCAGCACCTACCCAGCACTTAAATAGTTAGCCCCGACGCGCAAAAGCGGCATGTTCCCATTGGCCTTCCACTCATCGTGAAAGGCTTATGCACATGCCGACCCAGCAACTCCTCAATGGCCTGTCCGGCAACCTGCAATCCAGTACCACCTGGGCTCAGCAACAGGCGCTGGAACAGATCCAGCGCACTGTGACGCTCGCCATGCGCAGCCTGGACGCTGAGGAACAGGCCCGCTACCTCAGGCTGCAGCGCGAGGCCCTGCAGGCGCTCACCACCCTCGAAACAGAAAAGAATGCGCTGATCCAGTCCTTCAAAACCGAAGGGCTCGCGCAATTGCGCAGCAAGCTTGGCGGCCGGGACCCGGAACAGTACCGGATCTACACCACCTACCTGGAGAAACGTGAGCAACCGTTTCCCTGGGACCCGCGCCCCAGCGGGCCAGGGTATCGATCGCGCCGCGCCTATGACGACTGGCAGTTCAAGGAACACACCAAAAGCATGACGCTCTGGGAAGCCGCCTGCCTGAACTTCGGTTTTACCCACTCGATTATTCAGGACTCCGGCTTCAGCCTGGTGGAAGCCAGCGAAATCGTCGGCCCTGGCAGTCGCATCGACACGTTGACTTTTATCAATGTCGTGCGCGAATTGAACCTGGGCGACCAGTTGCAGCAACGCACCGAATCGGCGCTGGCCGTACAGGGCAAGTTGCGCGGTCTGTTCGCCGTCGCCACCAAAGCCACGTTGCAGTTCGACCTGCTGGAGTCCTGGCGCACCCGTGCGACCACAGGCCTCACCCGACCGATGTATGACGCGTTGCTCAAGACCCTGACGGCCACCGGCACGCCACTGCCATTCGAGACCCTGAGCCTGACCTCGGGCAAAACCCCCATCGTGTCAGTGCCGTTTGTGCCGTGGGAAACATCCATCCCGCTGCCACTGCTGCGGGTTCAGGTCGCGAGCCTCGGCGTAGTGACGTATTTCCCGTTCCGTCCCAATGGCGCTTTCCGTTACCACGCGGATGCCCAGACTGCAGACGCAGCCCTGCACCAACAATTAACAGACAGCCGGCAGCAACAGGATTTGGGCTGGTTTGCCAGGCAACTGCCACTGATCGGTCTGTCAGTGCTCACCACGCTGATGAACCCGGAGCCTCGGCCGCAAGGGATGAACTGGCTGGCAGGGCCTTTATATGACGGCTTCCACACGGTATTTCCGGCACGCACCCTGGGCAACGTGCGCTTTACCACCGACCGCAAGACCGGCCGCCCGCACTCCCTGGTGGAAGCACTTACCTACCGCCATATCCAGCGTTACCAGGCCGACCTCGCCACCCTCGCCACCAGCCGTTCCGCAGCCGACTGGCAGGCCCTCAAGGATGGGGTGGCGGCCATTGCCGGGGAAGTCCTGCAATTGCTGCTGACCCCCATGCCCGGCGGCGTCACCGGAATGAACCGGGTGATGCAACTGGCCGTTATGGGCAGCATGACCTACAGCCTTGCCCAAGGCCTGGACGATGCCGCCAAGGGCCAGGCCAACAGCTTCGCCGCCAGCCTCGCGGACGTTGCCGACCTGGCCATCAGCGGCCGCTTGATGAGCGTCGCCGGCCGCGCTCACCGTCGCCGCACACTGAACCACCTGGAGCGCCTCGGTCACCCGCACAAGGTGACACGCCCCGACGGGGTCAGTGAGTTATGGAAACCTGACGCAAAGCCCTATGCCCACGCACGCCAGAACCTGCTTGATGGACGCACCCCCGACGCACTGGGCATCTACACGGTGCAAGGCAAGAGCTACGTCAACCTGCGCCATGACGACCAGGCGCTGGTGGTCGAGGTCAGCCACGACCTGCAAAGCATGCGCTACGTTCTCAAGCACACCAACGGCGGCAGCTACACACCACCGATCATTTTCGAACCGGCGTCGCAGGCGTGGATTTTCGACCTGAAAAATGCCCACATGCTGTCCGACATCCAGCTGCTGCAACGCATGCTGCCCAACGGTTCTTCAGTCACCCTGGAGACTGATCTGGAACAGATGCTGCACAGCACTTCCACCACGCGCACCACCCTGGACGCGGTCTGGAGTTCGCAGCCGGCGCCGTTGAACCTGATCGAAGGTGTCCGGCGCCTGCAAGCCGACCAGACGATCCAGCACATCATTGAGCGCTTCAACGAGCCGGGCTACCTGCCGCCCCACGGTGACAGCATCATTTTTTGCCTGTTGACCCAATTGCCCGACTGGCCTGCCAACACCGTGCTGAACGTGCACGACGAGCACGGCGTGTTGATTGAAACCTACAGCCCCTCTGCCCAGCCAGCGACCCGCTCGACTAGCGTGAACCTCACTCGCCAGGAAGACGGACGCTATGCCGACGCGGATAACCAGCGCCTGCCACCCGGCACGCTTGATCCGTTGATGCGTTTGATCATTCGGCAACAGCCCGCCACCTCAGCCCTGGGCAAGGATGGCGCAAACACGCGGGCCGAAGACCAACGCATCAGCGCCATTCGCCGACAGGTCGCGGAGCTGGCCGCCAGCGAGCAAACTGCGTTGTTTGACGCAGTAGTCAACTACGCGGGCTACGAAAAGACCGAGCTCATTCCCGCCGCCAGTGCCCGGCCCTATTTGCCGGTAAAAGCCACGCCACCGCTGGTCGCAGTCACGCCGTTGCTGAAAAAACTGCGCGACCTGAACCGGCCGTTATCCCCCGCCAACCTCGAGCGACTACTCGCGCAACAGCCGCTGACACCGCGCCAGGAACAGGCCTACTTGACGCAGGGCACGCTGCCGCTGGAGCTTCGCGATTTGCTGGACCATCACCGCACCGCGCTGCGGATTGACGCGGTGATCGATGGCTTGTACTACCCGCGAGAGTTCAATCAAGACATCGATTTATGGGCCCGGGAATTTGCCTCGGCGCTGGTGCGCAATACCCTCAAGCGCCCGTTCGTCGTCACTGAGGTGGCGTCCGCGCAAACCTACACGCCCACCGGGCCGGACGATCTCACCGTGGAGTTGCGTCACTACGGCGGCGGGCACTACAGGGCCTACGATATGCGCAACGGCGGCGAGATCCCCGTGTCACCCGCCGTCGACAGTTTCTACCTGGCAATCGGTTCGGTGCTGCACCCCCACGAGCGCCAATTGCTGGGCATGAGCAGTGCCCGCGATGCCAAGGGCTTGCGCAAAACCCTGGGCGACTACATGAGCACCCAGCGCAGCCCCGAAGGGTTCGTTAGCCTGGTCAACGGCTCCCTGGTGCAGTACGAACAACAGCTGGTATTGCCGCCTGACCTGAGGCCAACGGCCAACGGCGTGTTCGAGTACAACGCCCGGCAATACCTGCCACTGCTGGGCTCGCTGTATCGCATCCTCTACGATAAAAACCTGCTCAAGTGGCGCCTGCTCCACCCGGATAAAATCGGGGTCGACACCCCCACCCTCGAGCACAACCGCGAAGGCGCGTGGCGACTCTCCAGCGAAAACCCCATGACCTGGGACAACCACCGCCTGCTCTACCGCCTGGGTAACCACACCTACGCCTTCACCCAGGACATGGCCGGCAAAATCCTCGCCCTGACCGATACGTCGGCACAATCCCTGCGTCAGGTTCACAGCTCGGGACAAGCCGCACCGCCGCTGCTGGCCGACACCTGCAAGCGCTTCAAGATCGACGAGGAAATCCAGCTGTTTATCCAGGCGATGCGTGCCGATCCCACCTCGATCAATGCCCGCCCGGATTTGCAATTGCTGATGCTCTCCGGGCTACCCGGCTGGCCCGCCGACCATGTGCTGCGCATTGTCGACAGCCAGCAGCGTGTGCAGCAGCAATACCCCGTCCACAACGCAACCGACGCCCAGGTCGTGCAGGTAACCGAGCAGGAATACAAAGACGCCAAACTGCTCGCGACCGTCATCAGCAATGATCGCGTTTGCCAGGGCCTGCTCGCCGAGACCCCCACTTCCGGCGAGGAACGTCTGTCCAAGCTGATTAAAAAAATTCTCGACTTCACTGAGCAGGAACGCGTGCAGGTGTTCAATTCACTCTACGCACGCAGTGAAGTCGGTGGCGCCGTGCTGGAGAAACGCTTCAAGAGCAAACATCCAAATCTGCCCACCAGCACCGTCAAGGCCATCCTCGGCCATGCCACACGACGCGAGCTGAGGTTGCTGAATGAAAAAAACCAGGTCGACCTGCGCCTCTCGGAACAGGCGCGCCTGTCGGGCCACAACCTGCGTTTGAACCGGGCCTATGAAGGGCTATACCTGCCGTCCTGCGCCAACCCGGACAGCGACAAAATCACCCTGTACCTGCTCAAGTCTTTGCCCGACTGGCCAAAAAACCTGCGCATCGATATTCATCAAGGCAACCTCCAGGGGCCGTTGCTCGAAAGCGCGGGGCACCTGGACGGCTCGGTGCGCGGCCGGCTCGCCAGAACCAACACGGGCTATCAAGCCTACGACGCCTCGGGTATGCCGCAAGGAGGCGAATCGAACCGACTGCTCAACGCGCTGGCAAAGCACCTGTCTGCCAGCGAACAGACGGCCCTGGGCATCAACGACAGCGAAGACCTGTCGTCCTTTCGCGAGCAGATAGTCGCCCTGGCACTCGGGCGCCGGGTTGAAATCAAAGGCCTGCTCGACCTGCCCCACCTGCAACCCTGGCTGTTGCCCCCGATGGGGGTCGAGCGCTCATTCCTGGCCTATCCGGTCTGGCAATGGCTCTGGCCTTTCGGCGGCAATCGCCCACTCGACCTGACCTCCAAGGTGCAGGCGCTTTACCCCAGCTTCAGCGACAGCGACGCCCGACAATTCATTCGCACGCTGAACCTGAGCGAGCCCGCCGCGCTGATCGAACTGGACCGACGCCAGGCCGAATACCGGGCCATGGACACTGAACTGACACGCTGGTCAGATACGCACCAGGCGGCGGACGACATCGCCACCGACCCGCCGGGCCACAACCTGAATCGCCGCCAATACCTGGCCAACCAGTTGCGCCGGGCGTGGCGGCGCGAGGAGCCGCAGCGCTATGTCGCAGGGCTGTTCCATGTGCACTCGCTGGAGCTGCAGTTGGATGGCAACGACCTGCCACCGGAGTCGTTCATCACGGGTTTGACCGGGTTCGAACACATCGAGCACCTTAAACTTTCAGGGGACGCGTTCCCGGCCACCGGCGGTGCTTTCCTGAAGAAGTTCCCAGGGCTGAGCGCCCTGCAAATCGACTGCAATTTAAACGAACTGCCCATGACGATCACCGACATGACGCAGCTCACTCAACTGGACCTGTCCTACAACAACCTGATCCTGACCGCATCGTCATCAGCCCGCCTGGCCAACATGGTCGGCCTGACGAGACTGAACCTGAGCGGCAACCCGCTGAGCATGCCACCAGACGTCACACGGCTCACTCAATTGACCACCCTGGAACTGCGCGGCACCGGCATTAACCGCTGGCCCACCGGGGCTTCGCAACTGACCAGCCTGGCAACACTCAACCTGCAGGACAACCAGATCAGTGCACTGCCCGAGCACCTGTTTACAGACACACGAATGGCCATGGCCAACCGCAATACCTTCCTGCATGGCAACCCGCTGTCGGCGGCGACACGCCAACGGATTGCCATCTACCGACGCAGCACAGGGGTTGACCTGGGAGGCACCGTGCGCGGCATACGCCATGTACCCGCCACGGGTGACCCCCTCAACTTCTGGCTGGAGGGCGTGCACAGTCGCGATTATGCCGAGCGCAAATTGCTCTGGGAGCGCTTGCTTGCCAATCAAGAGGCGCGCCCGGACGACGTGTTCCAGGTCCTGCGGGACTTGACCCAGACCTATGCCTACGGCGCTTCAACGGCATCCAGGGCGGCGCTGACCGAACGCGTCTGGACCTTGCTGCTGGCCATGGGCGAGTCGACGCAACTGCGCAATACCGTGTTCCTCAACACCTATGGCTCCGGCGATTGCGGCGACAGTGTGCTGCTGGCCTTTACCAAGATGGAGCTTGAACACCGGATTCACCTGGCCAAATCAAAAAGCCGCACCTACGAAAGCGACCGCGCGCTGATTGCCTTGTCCACCGGACGCTTCTACCTGAACCAGCTGGACCATATTTCCGACAGGTTCATTCGTGATCGGGAAGTGGCCAACCTCCAAGTCGATCCAGCGGAAGTCACCATTTTCTTTCGCGACCGATTGGCCACAGAGTTCAACCTGCCCTTTCACCCATTGGAGTTGCTGTACACCGTTGAGGGCTACGTGACCAAAACAGTATTGGATGACGCACGCGCCAAACTGCGTCGACTGGGCAAAAGCCCGGCCCTGCAGGAGTGGCTGCTAATGGAAGCGTTCTGGATCGAGTATCTGGCCAGGAGTCACCCGGAGCCCTTTTCGACAATCAAGGACACCCTCCACTACAAGGTGAGCCTGCTGGACAAGGAAGTGCCAAACAAGCAGTCGGACGAATACCTGGAACGGCGTCAGTCACTGATTGACCTGGAGAAGGAGGAACATAACCGTCTGGTGCAGCAATTGACCGTCGCCACACAGGCGGTCTTGCAACACGCGTGAGCCATCGCCCCGGAGCCGGCGGCTCCGGGGCTTTGTCTATCAGGCCGAGCGGGCTGCGCCCTGGCTGGCTTGGGTCGGCTGCAACTTGAACACGTAGAACAACACCGTCAGCAGCACCAGGAACACCGGGCCCACGTACAGCGCAATACGCGTGTCCGGGAAGTACGCCATCAGGCCCACCACCAGCACCAGGAACGCCAGTGCAAGGTACGAGCTGACCGGGTACAGCCACATGCGGTACTTGAGCGCGGCGCGTTCAGCCGGGCTCAGGCCCTGGCGAAACTTGAGCTGCGCCAGCAGGATCATCACCCAGGTCCAGATCGCACCGAAGGTGGCAATCGAGGTGACCCACACGAAGACTTTTTCCGGTACCAGGTAGTTGAGCAACACACCCAGCAGCAACGCGCCGATCGACAGCAGCAGTGCCCGGCGCGGTACGCCATTGCTGGAGGTGGTGCCGAAGGTCGCCGGGGCCTGGCCGTTTTGCGCCAGGCTGTAGAGCATGCGCCCGGTGCTGAAGATGCCGCCGTTGCACGACGACAGCGCTGCAGTAATCACCACGAAGTTGATGATACCGGCGGCGGTCTTGATGCCCAGTCGCTCGAAGGTCATCACGAACGGGCTGCCCTGGGTGCCGATTTCGTTCCACGGGTAGATCGACAGAATCACAAACAACGCGCCGACGTAGAACAGCAGGATGCGCCAGAACACCGAGCCAATCGCACTCGGGATGGTCTTCTGCGGGTTCTTCGCTTCACCGGCAGTGAGGCCGATCATCTCCACGCCCAGGTAGGCAAACATCACCATTTGCAGTGACATCAACACACCCTGCACGCCGTTGGGCAGGAAGCCGCCATGGGCCCACAGGTTGGAAATGCCCAGCGCCACGCCGTCATTGCCAAAGCCGAACGCAATGATGCCGACGCCGCCGATCACCATGGCGATGATCGTGACGATCTTGATCAGCGCGAACCAGAACTCGAACTCGCCGAAGGCCTTGACCGCGATCAGGTTGATGCTGCCCATGCTGATCAAGGCCGCCAGGGCCCAGATCCAGCGCGGTACATCGGGGAACCAGACGCCCATGTACACGGCGACGGCGGTGATTTCCGCGACACAGGTCACCAGCCACAGGAACCAGTAGTTCCAGCCGGTGAGAAAGCCCGCCAACGGGCCAAGGTAGTCTTGTGCGTAACGGCTGAACGAGCCGGCGACGGGGTTGTGCACCGCCATTTCACCGAGGGCGCGCATGATCACAAGGATCGCCAGGCCGCCAATGATGTAAGAGAGCATGATCGCCGGGCCGGCCATTTCAATGGCCTTGGCCGAGCCGAGAAACAGGCCGACTCCGATACAGGCGCCGAGCGCCATCAAGCGAATATGCCGCTCGCCCAGTTCACGTTTCAGCGGACCGCCCTGAGCGGTCTCGCCATGGGGCAGGTGATTGCCAACAGGCATAAGGGTACAACCTCGTCTTGTTATTGGATTAAACCACCGAGCGTGCCATCTCCAGGCTGATAGGTCTGGGGCGGCGTGACCGGGCCTGCAGGGTAAACAGACCCGTCCTACAGGATCGGTGGGGCGTGCAGTATAAAAACCCGAACGAGGGGGCTTTCACTTTATAAGCGACTAATTTCAGCGATAACTCTGGGTAAATGGGCCTTTTACGAGAAACCCTTACCTGCATTGAGGCGTTTATCAGGTTACCGCGAGGCGGCCGATTATTGCACAGTGATGGTGCAGAAACACTCGCGCCCCTGACCTAATGCCGATCAGTTAAGGGCGGGCACTGTACCTGCGGCGATCCGACAAGCTCCCTCGCCACAGGTTATTTTTCGCCCTTTCTGTTTCTTGACTGATCGGCAGTAGCCCCTGACCCGACAATTTTTTCATGCGGCGCCACCAGCGACTAAGCTTCAACCAAGTCCGATCAATCTGCGTGAATGGATCAATCGACTATGGGCGCTTTATGGCAAACCGATTCGAAGCAGGCTGCGGTGCCAACCGACAGCGTGGATCAACCGCCATTGCCACAAAAGCCCCGCTCGCGAAGGTTGTGGTGGCGGCTGGTGTGGCTGGTACTGCTGATCGCGTTGGTGGCTCTGGGATGGGCCGCCAGCCAGGAAATGCGCACCTCGCGCCTGCAGGCCAAACACCTGAGCCCGTTTGCCGCGTCGCTGAGTTATCGCGTGGAACCCGGCGCCAGCGACGCCATGGTGTATCCGGGCGACGGGCCATTTGACCGGCGCCTGGGTTACAGCGCCCTCGATGAGTTTTTGCCGCGCCTGCTCAAGCGCAACTACCTGATCCAGACACAGGCACGCTTCTCCCCGGCGCTGATGGACTACGCCGGGCATGGGCTGTTCGTGCCCTACACGGAGAAAGTCCAGGCCGGCCTGACCATCACCGATTGCCGCGCTGCGCCGCTGTACACCTTCACGTACCCGCAACAGCTCTACGCAAGCTTCGCCACGATCCCGCCGCTGGTGGTGCAGAGCCTGCTGTTTATCGAAGACCGCGACCTGCTCGACCCCAAACACCCCCTGGCCAACCCGGCGGTGGACTGGCCGCGCTTTGCCAGGGCCGCGTGGTCGCAGGTGGCCAAACTCGTGCATTTGCCAGGGCAGACCGCTGGCGGCAGCACCCTGGCCACCCAGCTGGAAAAATATCGCCATTCGCCCGACGGCCTCACGCTGTCGGGTGGCGAGAAGATCCGCCAAATGCTGTCCGCCAGCGTCAGGGCGTATCAACCGGGGCAACAGACCCTGGGCAGCCGGCAGAACATCGTGCGCGACTACCTCAATAGCGTGCCGCTGTCGGCGGTGCCCGGCCACGGCGAAGTGCATGGCATGGCCGAAGGGTTGCGCGTGTGGTACGGCGCCGATTTCAACCAGGTCAACCTGGCCTTGAGCGATGACGCCCAAGACCCGGCGAGCCTGGCCAAACGCGGCCTGGCCCTGCGTCAGGTGCTGTCGCTGATGATTGCCCAGCGGCGCCCCTCGCATTACCTGAACAAGGGCCGCGATGAGCTGGCGCAATTGACCGACAGTCATATCCGCCTGCTGGCCCAGAACAACGTGATCCCGGCGACCTTGTCGTCTGCTGCCCTCGCCGGCCACGTCAGCTACCGCGACTGGCAGCAGCAACCGACGATCCAGCCGGTGGAGTCCAACAAGGCGATCAACGTCGCCCGCAACCGCCTCGCCAGCCTGCTCAATCGCCCGCTGTATGACCTCGACCGCCTCGACTTGTCCGCCACCAGCACCTTGCAATACGAGCTGCAAACCCAGGCCACCGATTACCTCAAGCACCTGGCCGACCCGGCATTCGCCGGGCAAATGGGCCTGCTCGGCCCGCGCTTGCTCACCCCACAAAGCACGCCTCAGGTTCGCTACAGCTTCACCCTGTTCGAACTGACGCCCGATGGCGCGCGCGTGCGGGTGCAAACCGACAACACCGACCAACCGTTCGATATCAACGAAGGCAGCAAGCTCGAACTGGGCTCCACCGCCAAGCTGCGGGTGCTCACCACTTACCTGCAAATCATCACCGAGTTGCACGACCGCTACAGCGCACAACCCCCTGCCGCGCTGAAAAAAGTCGAGGTGCCCGAGCAGGACCTGCTCTCACGCTGGGCGCTGGATTACCTGATGCAGAACACCGACCGCGACCTGTCGAAGATGCTCGACGCAGCCCTCAACCGCACCTATTCGGCCAGCCCCGGCGAGGCATTTTTCACCGGTGGCGGCCTGCATCGTTTCCATAACTTTCGCAACGAAGACAACGGCCGCAGCCCGACGCTGCGCGATGCCCTGCGCGAGTCGATCAACCTGCCCTTTATTCGCCTGATGCGCGATGTAGTGCGCTACACCACCTATTCCGGCGAAGACAACAGCGCCCGCCTGCTCAAGGACGACAACGACCCGCGCCGCCAGGAATACCTGGCCAAATTCGCCGACCACGAAGGCAGCGCGTTCCTGCTCAAGTTCTGGAAAAAATACCGCAACAAGGACACCCAGGCGCGCCTAGACACCTTCATGGACAGCCTGCACCCCACCGCCATTCGCCTGGCCGCCGTGCACCGTTACTTGCTGCCCCAGGCCAGCCAGGAGAGTTTCAACCGCTTTGTGCGTTCGCACCTGAAGACTATCAAAACCACCGACAAGCTCACTGACGAACGCCTCGACAAGCTCTACCAAAGCTACGGCCCCGGCGCCTACAACCTGCCGGACCAAGGCTACATCGCCAAGGTTCACCCGCTGGACCTGTGGCTACTGGGTTACCTGCTCAACCACCCGGACGCAACCTACGGCGAGATCGTCAAGGCCAGCGAATTCGAACGCCAGGAAGTCTATAGCTGGCTGTTCAAAAGCCGCCACCAAAGCGCCCGCGACAGCCGCATTCGCACGATGCTGGAGATCGAAGCCTTTCTCGATATCCACCAGCGCTGGCAAGCCGTGGGCTATCCGTTCGACCACCTGGTGCCGTCGCTGGCCACTGCCATCGGCAGCTCCGGCGACCGCCCCGGCGCCCTTGCCGAGCTGATGGGGATCATCCTCAACGACGGCGTACGCATTCCGGTGCTGCGCATCGACAGCCTGCAATTTGCCAACGGCACACCTTATGAAACACACGTGATCAACGACCCGAACCGCGGCAAACGCGTCATGCCCAGCGAAGTGGCCACCGCCTTGCGCGGGGCACTGTCACAAGTGGTGGACGCGGGCACGGCCAAGCGCGTGGCCGGCAGTTTCAAACTGGCGGACGGCACGCCACTGGCCATGGGCGGCAAGACCGGCACCGGTGATAACCGCATCGAGGCCATGGGTGCCGGCGGACGCATTCTCAGTTCCAAGTCGATCAACCGCACCGCGACCTTTGTGTTCTACATCGGCGAGCATCACTTTGGCACGCTCACCGCGTTCGTCCCCGGCGCCTCGGCCGAGCATTTCACCTTTACCTCGGCGTTGCCGGTGCAGGTGCTCAAGGGCATGGCGCCGATCCTCACGCCGTACCTGCAACCCGGCAGCGCGAGCCAATGCCTGGCGCGCAATCGATAGCTACATAAGTACAGGCCTGCCAACCGGATCAGTGGATAGGTTTATCCCTCCGATAAGCCATTCAGAAGTCGATCCAATGCCTGACGCCCCCGAGTTTCATGGAGCTCACTTTGAGTTCATCAAGACCGCCCTGCCCGACTGGGTCAAACAGGCTTCACTGACGCGTTTGCGCGCGCTGAAACGCACCGGGCTTTCTGGTACGGCCCCCTATCCCCAGGCGTCCCGCCAGCAACACCTGCACCTGCAAGGCGCGGTTTCGCAACAGTGGCAATCGCAGAACGCACTGGACCAGGCCTTTGCCGACCTGAGCGATGTAAAAGCCTTCGCCGAACCGCTGCTCAAAGGCGCCTTGCAAGCACAGTACGGCGATATAGATGTGCGCACGACGTTCCTGCGCACCTACGTCAACGCTGACCAAGCGTGGTGGACGATCAACGTCAAGCCTGGCGTCTACAGCCGTACCGTTTCACTGCTGGACGCGGCGCTGCACAACTTCGCCGCCAACGACCAGTTTGTCGACGCCGCCTTCCTCGGCCCGGCCGATGCCCGTGGCCAACAGGACATCCTCACGCTGCGTCATCAAACCCACGGCACCCCGCTGACCGCCGTGGCGTTCAAGGCGATCTGCCGCGCGCTGGACATCGGCGCGCGCTACCAGGCAAGCCTCACCCGACGCCTGGGGTTCAACGACCCGGCGCGGGCACGTGCCCTGCGTGACCAGGTCATAGGCAGCCAGCAACAGGGCCTGCGCACCGCCGCGCACCTGGCATTACTCAAGGGCGACATCCAGGCCGACGCGCATGGGCTGATGCTCAGCGTCAGCCAGGGCCAGGCTAACCTGGCGCTCGATGGCAAAACCATCGGCTGCTATAGCTTGAGCCTCATGGACATGGCACTGGCCGGCATCGTGATTTTCGCCACCGAGCAGTCAACCGCCGCGCGACGCCTGATCGTCTACGTACCCCAAGACCCGGAGCACCCACTCAAGGAGTACCCCTCGCCCCAGGCGTTCCAGCAGGAGCTGACCCGCCAGTTGCGCGCCACTCAGGGCTATCAAGGCTTTTTCAGCCAGTTCGTGGCGCATTCCGAGCGCGGTGCTTTTTTCAGCCAGCTCAACGCGCCGTTGCGCTTGAACCTCCAGGACATCGCCAGCGATTATCAGAACCGCTCGGCCACGCCCGAGCAGGACACCCTGTGGCGCTACCGCTACCGCATCATGCTGAACAAAATCGTCAACGACGCCCGTGACATTGCCGTGTCCACCGCCGATGTCGACCGCCACGACCGCTGGGCCTGGTGGGACAACCTGGAAAAAATCCTCGGCGATATCCTCAACGCCGCACTGCTGGTGATCACCCCGTTTGTGCCGGGGCTTGGCGAGCTGATGCTGGCGTACAGCGCCTATCAAATCACCGACCAAGTCTTCGAAGG
The DNA here is from genome assembly GCF_001050345.1 of Pseudomonas fildesensis. Taxonomy (GTDB): domain Bacteria; phylum Pseudomonadota; class Gammaproteobacteria; order Pseudomonadales; family Pseudomonadaceae; genus Aquipseudomonas; species Aquipseudomonas fildesensis. The sequence continues at coordinate 577,965 of NZ_LFMW01000001.1, forward strand.
CATTGTCGATTGGGCTGAAGGTAGAGGCGCCGAGGCGTTCGAACAGGCTATCGGCGTGGCCCAGAGTGCGCTGCAGTTCGCGCTGTTTGCCGGGGCGGTCAAGGTGGGTGGAATCCTGCGTCCCAAGCTCTCGGCGTTTGTCGAAGGCCTGGTGCCGGTCAAGCGTGCCGACGGCCAGGCGCGCCTGTGGCACCCCGACCTTGCACCCTACGCGCAGACCGTCGCGCCGCCCGCCGGCTCGCCCCCCAAGGCGTCGGGCCTTCACCCAATAGGTGACAAAACCTTGCTGGCACTGGATGGCCGTCACTATGAAGTGCGGCAAGAGCCTGTCACCGAAAAGCACCACGTGGTGCACCCGACCCGGCCCGATGCGTATCGCCCGCGGGTGACCTTCAACGGCGAAGGCGCGTTTGTGCATGAAGGCGAGCAACCGCGTAGTTGGGACAGCAGCACCCTGATGCGCCGCCTCGGCCATCGCATGCACGGTTTCAGTGACACCGAACTTGAGCAGATGCGCGTCGCCAGCGCCACCGACGAGGGCGTATTGCGCAGCGTGTATGTGCACAACCAAGGTACGCCGCCGCTGCTGGCCGGCACCCTCGCCCGGGCCGAAGCGCAGCGCTACCCGCAGATTGTCAGCAGCAAGATCCGCAGCGGCCAGGCCCTGGCACAAGATCCGTCCTCCGACTGGTTCGAGCAAATGGTCACTGAACTCCAGGGCTGGCCGCAGGACAAGGCCATCGAGGTGTTTCAAAAGTCCGACTTCAGCGGTGTCTCGCACACGTTCGGCCACCCGCACGCCGGGCCGGCCGATACCTTGCGGTTAAGCGTGGCCCAGGTGATGTCCGGCAACCTGCCAGAGCGGGTATTGGGCTTTCTCGACGAACCCGCCATCCACACCCTGCTCGGCGCCGACGTTGCACCGCCGCAGCGTGTGCAGCACTTGCGCAACCAATTGGCGGATTACGTGGAGAGCCAGACCGGCGATATTGCCCAGCGCGTTTACCAGACCTGGGAATCGATCCGCGAACCCCGGATGCAGTTGTTGCGCCACGCCGCCCCCGACCTGGACACCAGCGCCGCACGGGCGGTCATTGGCCGCGCCACAGCGGCGGAACTGGCCGTGATGGATCAGCACCAACGTGTGCCCCTGCGGCTACAAAATCTTGCGCGGGAAGTAGGCTTTGCCGCGCGCACCGTAAGGGCCTTTGAAGGATTTGATCAGGTGCCGGCTCCGCTGGACACCGAACACCTGGTGCTCAACACCCTGAAAACCCACAGCGACGTGTTCACCGACCTGCACGTGGAGATTCGCGAGCAGCGTGTCGACGGTGCGGTGCATTGCGACGTAGGCCCGCCCCACGCCACACACCAACGCATTCTGATTCGCGGCCCCCAGGGCTACACGTTACCGGGCCCGTCAACAACCAGCGCCGTCAGCCTTTACGACGCTGTGCTGCGCGCCCTGCCCGAACCGCAGCGTGACGCCCTGGGCTATCGGCTGGGCCAGGGTGCGGGGCTCAAGCACTGGCTGATGGAAACCCTCGCCCCCCTCGCCGAACGCCGCACCCTGCTGGCCGAGCCGCCCGTGGCCAACGTGGCGGCTCGCGAGACCCTGCAGCTGCTGGGCGGGCCAGTCATCAGCCGCTGTGGACGCGAGCCCGCCATGACACCGGCAACCCACGCCCGGGAAGCCTTGCAACAGCTGTTTCCAAGCCTCAACGACGCGCGTCTGGAGCGCTTCCTGACAGAGTTTGAACCCGGCCCATTACGCATCGTCCTCAACGACCTGATTGTCGAACAACACCAATTGCTGGCCGACCTGAATGCCTGGGAGTCAGCCCCCACCGGCCGCACAAAAGACAGCCGTGAGGATCGCCGGGAAAAGCGTCGACGAGGCCAATGGGCGCTGGTGCTGAGACGCTGCTGGGAAGACCGGTTCGCCGAACACCTCGACGGGTTTGACCAAGTACAAAGTGGCGCCCGGCTGGACACGCACGGCCTGCAACTGCCCGAGACACTGCCCAGGCTCACCACTCGCTTTGAACATGTTACGTCCCTGGCCATCGGCGACTCAGGGATGAAATCGAACCATGGGGCTTTGCTCGAATGGTTTCCATCCCTGCGTTCACTGGACCTGAACTACAACGACGTTGAGCAACTGCCGGCCGAACTCGGCAAGCTGCGGTTTCTGAAGCACTTGAGCATGGCCCACAACAACCTGCAACTGAGGCCGTCGGACATCGCCCTGCTGAAAAGTTTGCGCCGCATGGAAGCCTTGAACCTCAGCAACAACCCATTGGAATGGGCACCCGACATCAGCCTGATGCCTAACCTGCGCTACCTTGACCTGTCCGAGACGCAGATCAGCGATTGGCCCGCCGGCCTGCTGGCCCAGCCCAGGAGTGAGCGATTTACGCTCGATTTGCGCGGCACAAGGATAGACACCGTGCCCGACCTTACGCCCGGTTCGGAGCGTGCGGCGCTCATCGCACGCGCCCGCATCAACCGCCTGCGGCTGCCGGCAGTGCACCGCGAACGCCTGGCGAGTTATCGCCTCGGCGCCGGCCTGGACCCCGAACGCACCTATGAACCGCAGGGCGAAATGACGCCCTGGCTGACCGATATCGACGCCAGCGAGCGCGAAAGCCACGCCCGGCTATGGAGCGCCGTGGAGCTTGAGCACGGCTCCCAAGGGTTCTTCGAAGTCATTCGCTACCTGCAACCTCCGGAATTCTTCGAAACCGTCGCAGACGAACAGCGCTATACGGCCAATCAACCACAACTGGCGCAACAGGTCTGGCGACTGTTGCGCGCCGTGCATACCGACAGCGGCTTGCGCGAGCGGCTGTTTCGACTGTCGAGCTTTCCCGGCTTGTGTGCCGACGGCGGCGCACAGATTTTCAATGAGATGGGGATAGAGGTGCTCGCCAGCGAAGCCCGCAACCAGGCCATCAGCGGCCTCGAACGTGAAGCCCGGCTGGTGACCCTGGCGCGCGGTGCGGCCCGGCTCAAATTGCTGAGCAAGGTCATCCGCGAAGACATCGCCCATCGCCTCAAGCCTGTGGCCGAAGGTGGCCTGGGCCTGCGTTTGCGCTCACAGATGCAGGACGGCCTGCCGGGTACGGTGGATGAAGTGGACATCTACCTCGCCTACCAGACCTCGCTGGCCGAGAGACTGGACCTGCCGTGGCTGTCGGACCACATGCTCTACCGGCGCACGGCCAATGTCAGCGCGGGCAGGATTGCCCAGGCGTACACCACCGTCGAGGAACTGGGCGAGGGCGACGGGCTGGTCAACCAGATGCTTCTGGAACCCTACTGGGAGGAACACCTGCGCGAGCGCTATGACGACCAATACCGCGACAACGAGCGTGTGTACGCCGACAAGTTTTACGCCCTCGATGACCAGCAAACCGCCGAGAACATGCCGGATGAACAATACAACCGGCTGCTCAATGACCTGGGCTACGACGAGAAGGCGTGGATGCGCAAGGTCACGCGTGAGGCTCTGGCGCAGGCTTCGGGCATGACCAATCGCGCCGGCCTGCGCCCATCAGTTACAACTGCGAATCCCAGATCACGGTGACGCTGCCCGAGTAGGTCCGCCCCGCGCCGGGTTGCAGCATTTGCTCCACCGCGTCGCGGGGAATCTCGAAGTGCAAGGTACTGGGCTTGCGGTCCACGTACTGCGTGGGCTGGAACAACTCTGTACCCACACCGTCTCGACGCAATGGCAGACGATTGACGGGCCGCCCAAGCGCATCGGTGATGCCGTAGGGCATGCTCACACTGACATTCACTGGCACCGCATGCCCGGAAACACTGTCCTTCACCCCACACGCGCTGTCGCCCTCGGCGTACTGGCATTCGAGCTGCATCTTGAAGCGCGAGGAGGCATAGAGGTTGACGGTCTGGTCGCGGAACAGCTTCGCCGGCTTGCGCCCCTGATTCAACCACGCCTGCCAGCCACCCTGCGGGATCAGTTCGACCGTGTTGCCACCCGGCGGAATGTCGACCTTGAGGATGTGGTCCACGTCCAGGGTGAAGTTGAAAGTCAGCACCTCGTCAGTAGGTATCATCACATCGCCCATGTCGAAATCCTTACCAGGCCCTACCGAATAGGTGATAGTCCCGGTGTATTTGCCAGAGGCCATCTTCAGAGGGTTCGGGGTTTTAAGCGCATAGGCGTATTCGGTGGTGCTGTACCAGAACGCAGTGATATCCATCGATGGAATTCGGTTACACACACCTGCATTCTCCGGAACTATCCAAAAAAACAGGACCAAGGTGGTGCCTGCTGCAAGATAATTAACCCCCGTGCACGGCGCTGGTGCATTCCTCCACATGCTCTGCCAAGCGACCCCCGGTTGAGCCCAGGCTTCGACGTGGGGCCGTATATCCCAACGATGACCAATGCCGGCGATGCGCATCTGCACCGTACTGGACTCCCCGGTCTCCTCATGCATGACCGGTACGTCTCGCCATTCCGACGGGACTTTCCACATGGCGCCCTGACGAGGGTCGGTGTGGTTCGCCAGAATCGGCGTTTTCGCATGGAAGTTCAGCGCATTGGTTCGAATGGTAAATATCCCCATCGCCTTGCATTGCGACGGGATGTGCCAAGGGCAGATGCCGCTCTCGGGTGTGGTGTTCTTGAACTCGTTTTTTTGCGGGCTGGTGGGGTCGGGCCGAAAACTTGCCTCGATGTCCTGCACCAGGGCCTGCGCGGTCGGGATGCTGCCCAGGAACAACAGGCACATCAAGCCGAGTGTTCTATTCAAAATCATTGTTTTCCACTCAATAATTGTTGCGATTGCATCACTCGCTTCAAGGCCTTAAAGCATCGAAGATGATCTGCACACTGCCAAAATACTGGCCGGGTCGATAACCCTCGTCCGGCACCTGCGCGGCAATGGTCAGCGCGACGCGCTTACCCACCTTGGCCTCTTCCTCGGGCACTACCAGGTTGTCGGACAGGTCGAGCCGGTGGCCGTTAAACGTCACGTTCAGCGCGATCGAGTCAACCCCGTTGAACAGCGTCGGCTCATACCCCAGGCGCGCCGTAATACCGCCAAGGACGTTTTTCACATCGAAGTCTTCCCGCAACGGGCTGAGCGCTTCGGTGACCGGGTTCCAGCTCATTTTCTGCTCGCGCTCAAGAAACTGTGAGTTGAGCGGCAACACGTAGAAATCCGCCGTCGGAATACTCACCGAGACATCGAAGGTGTGCTCTTCCCGCGCCGCAAACGTGGACTGACAGAGCAGTACCCAGCAGCCGCCCACCCACCAAGCCACGGCGCGCCGACCGCGATTCAATCCCCTGTTCATCAGCCTTTCACCTCATGCACCTTGTGCTCGCCACCTTCGACCACATGGAAGCGGTACACCCGGCCCGGTTTCTTCTCGAAGCTAAAGACACGCCCGGGCAACACGTGATTCTTGGTCACCGGGTTGCACTCCAGGGCGTCACTGGCCGAGCAGTCCTTGAACTCATCGACCAACACCACGCTGTTGCCGTTATTGCGCAGTTGGTACTGACCGGGGTCATTGTCGATTTGCGTATCGAAGCGGGTATTTTTCGGCCGTACAAAAAACACCGTGCCGTAGCCCGCCAACACACTCACACCGGCCGACAACGTCTGCTTGTAGGCATCACGCTCCTCTTGAGTGACGGCAAACTCGTCTTCCTTTTCCGGCACCACGGGGATGTAGCGCACGCGGAAGTAACGCTCCTTGTCGCGATCACCGCGGTGCAAAAGGCGAGTGCCCTGGGTGCCATTGGGCGGCACGATCAGCCGGGCGGGGCTGGCCATCAGGCCGTCGCGCGTACCGTCAGGCAGGCTTTTGAGAGGCACTTCCCTGGCAGTGCCGTCGGCGCCGTAGAGGATTTCCAGCACGGTGACTTTGACAAAGGCGGTACTGTCACCGCCGTTGAACACCCGCTTGAGGTAGTTGCTCTTGTCACCGTCCAGGTAGTCGTACACCACCCCCACATTGATACTCGGCCCGGCGTGGGCGTTAAACGACAACATCAACAACCCCAGTACCGCCAGCAACACCTTCATAGCTTTCAACCTCATGGATAATCCGCCTGACCCTGACACTTGAAAAAAACCACCCAACAACCGTTTCACGCTGCTCATCACCCGCTCCCCTTCATCAACCTGCCGCTGCGGCAGTGCTGGCGGTGTCTGCCAACGTGTCCGGCGTGCAGCGCAGATCACCGATCATCAAGATGTCGTTTTCCACCCGCGCAGCACTGGTATCGAGGCGGAAACGGCAGAGCAATTGGTTACCCTGGCGCACTTCCAGGGTGGGTGAGGCGGCGTTCATTTCCATGGAGAAGAACCCGTCCACTTCGCTGACTCCACGGCTGGCGTGGTTGATCACGTGATGCCCTTTCAGGGGCTGGCCCTGGGGATCGATCAGGCGACCGAGCACCGTCACGGTTTTCATCACGCTGACCTTGCGGTATTGCACGCCGCCCTTGTTCAGGTGATAGCGGGTACGCGCCGGCTCAATGTTCGCGGCAGGTACATGGTTGCCTTCAAAATCGAAGCTCAGCGAGCTGCTCTTGTAGGCGGTGATGGGGATAAAGTTGCGACCGGCACGCAAGGCCGTGCTGCCCCCCGTCATGTCGTCGGCACGCAGGGCGATATCGTCGACGTCGCTCTCCACATCGATAATCATGCCCGCGCCGCTGCCGTGATACTGGCTGGTCAGCGCCAACTTGCTCTCGCCCACCGCGAAGGTATTCCACAGGTTCAGGCCACCACTGAATTCGTTGTTGTAGGAGGAGCGCAACATGAATGCATCACCGTCGACCTGCTCCGTCTGGAAGCTGGCCATGCCGGACAGGCCGACGCCATAGGTGTCGGTACTGGCGGTGGCCGAGACGCTTTGCAGCACATGGTTTTGCATGTCCTTGCGGTAGGTCACGGACGCATTGTTGTCGCGCCCGCCCTCACGGCCGGTGCGCGTACCGATGCTAGCGGACCAATGCTCGCCAGGGCCACCCAAGGCCAGGCTGACACTGAAATCGACCCCACGATTGCGCTCGTCACCCGTGCTGGCGCTGCCGGGCCGGTCGAATAACGACAGGCGCCAGTTGGCATCGCTGCCCCACCAAAACGTACGCTGCGTCCAGCCCAGGTCCAGGCCCACGCCTTCGGTATAGCCCTCGCTGTGGGAGAGCCTGGCATTCAACGAATTCTTCACGTCCACACGATGATTGAGGGAAACGGACGAGTTGCTGGTCTGCCCGGTAAAGATGTTGCGCTGACGGATACGCGTGCCGTCGGACAAGGTTTCGTAGGTGTTGCGGGTGTCGAGCCAGCTGCGGTTATGGCTGAACACCACGCTGCCCGCGCCATAGCTGTACAGCCCGTTGATATCGACACCGGTGCCGTAGTTATCGGTCTGGTAAACGTTGGCGTACAGGCTGGCATTGTTGGCCACGGCCAGGTCCACAGAGGTGCCGTACTGCATGTGGTCTCTGACCTGGCGCCCCGACAGGCCCACGACCACACGGGGGTGCAACAGATAGTTGACCGACGCACCGGCGGTCATGTCGCCGCTGTTCTGCTCGTCCCAGTTACTGAGCAGCTTGCTTTCCTGGCCGGCAAACACGTTGTAGCGCCAGCGCTCATCGTGGTTACGCCAGTTGTTGGGCTTGTACACCAACTCCTGGGTGGTGGCGGTGATCTGGCCATCTTCCACCAGGCGCACTTCCACATCGTAGATGCCGCCGGGCAACGTCCGGGTATCCAGGCTTTGCAAGCCGGCACCGACTATCTGAGTGTTGATCAGCAAGCCGTTGCGATAAATCTCCACCGAGCCCTGACGGTTGGCGGTGACAAAAATCGGGTAAATACTGGCCTTGGGGTTACTCACCATGAGGCTGTCGGAGCTGCCATACATCACGCCGATGGCGGTGTCCGGGCTGGCGCCGAAGGTACGTAATTGCCGGGTGAGGCCTTCGGCATTCGGCGTGAAGTAGCCCAGGCGCAGGAAGCGGCCTTCGAGTTCGCGCTGGGTGTAGAGCGAATACACCGAGTGCTTGATGCCGTCATCGTCCGGCCCGCCCAGCCGGGAAAATTGCATGTTCAGGGTCTGGTTCCAGAGCCCCATGCTGCTATTGGCTTCGATGCCAAAACGGCCGCCGGTGTCCTGCCCCTGGCCACCACTGATATTCAGTTGATTGCTCACGATCAGGCCGTGACTGCCGTCTGGCGGCAGTTCGTGGTAGCGCTGGGGTTGCGCATCACGCTCAACGTTTTCGGTGAGCAGCGACACCAGCGAGTGTTCGAGGTTGTAGTGCACTGCCATCAACTGTTCGGGGCAACCGCTTGCACACGCGCCCAGCGGCACGCCTTGCTTGAGATAGGCCGCCCAGCGCTCACGCTCGTCAAGCTTGATCGGGCTGCCGTCATGGTCGGTGAACTCCAACAGGGTCAGGCGATCATCGCGGCTCAGCACAATCATGGCCTCGCCGACAAACAACTGGTCACGCTCAACCCGAACGGCGAGGGGCACATCGAAAAAGTGTTCTTCAAAGTCCGCCGGCAGCCCCTTGGCCTGAGCCAACAAGCTTCGTGGTGTTGTACCGTCATCGGTTGCGGCCAGCGCACCCGAACACAGTAAAAACAAGGCGAGCGCTGTCGCGATGGGAGTCATCGGGAACATGAACGAAATACCTGAAACAGACGAAAGTCGAGAATCAGGCCGATCGCCTTGACGGTGAATCGGCCTGCAAGGATGCCGCGCAGAACCTGGGCTCAGCGCGCATCGAGCAACATCAAAGGTTTAGCGTGGCACTGAGTCGAACACCACGGTGAAGTCCGCGTTGTACAGGCCACTTTGAGTATCGGCCGGCTTGGCAGCTGTGATCAGCATGTCAGCCTGGGTACCGGGCGTAGAGGCTGCATCGTCCACGACTTCCTGCGGGATCGCGCTCAAGACTGTGCCGTTGAACGTGGTGGTGAGCGCAATGGAATTGGTACCGTTGGTCAGTGATGCCGGGCCGCCTTCGATGTAGGCGTGAATCGAGCCTTCAGTGTTTTTTACGTCGAAGGTTTCGCGCAACGAACTCAGCGTGCTGGTGACCGGGTTGTAGGACATGACTTCGGCTTTACCAAAATCAGGGTTACGCGGTTGAGCATGGAATTGCTTGGTCGGAATACTCGCCGAAATTTTAATGTTGGTGGTTGCCTCGCCAGCGGCAAACACGTGGGAAGTGCCCATCGCCAGCAACAGAGCGGGAATGACGAAAGTGGTTTTATTCAGCATTTTATTACCTGCTTCTTGATATGAAATGTGGTTGGGTCAACAGCCAAAAACTGTCTCCTCAGGCGCCGCCAGAACATCGTGTTCTTGTTACCCGACTCGCTGTGCAACGCCGACACAGGATCCCCCCATTTTCAAATCAAGTAAGCCAGCTGTTTCTCTTACTCATGTAGTTAACAAAGACTACGCAAGATGGAAAAAAACCTTATTAAAGAAAAGCCAGGGTATTACCCGTAATACATGAATTACATCAGCTTTAAGTTATGACTACTTACGCGCAACCCTATACCTGTAAGACAAGTAGTACGGACTATTGCCTACATCTTTTATCGAAAAAACCTACACATCCAACTCCCTGAAAAGCCTCGGGAACCGTTCGTCAGGTCAGCTTGCACGCTGATTAAGATATATCTTAAGTTATGTCTTAAGAAAGCACAGAGGCGAAAATCATGAGAGAGCATCACCCCCATTCCCACCCTCGCGAGCACGGCGATGGCCGCGATGGCTTCGAAAAACGTCCCGGCCGCGAACGCGGTGGCCGTGGCCCCCGGGTCTTTGCCCCTGGCGACCTGAAACTGCTGTTGCTGGCGCTGATCGCCGAGCAGCCCTGCCATGGCTATGACCTGATCCGCCAGATCGAAGCTATGTTCGATGGCGCCTACAGCCCCAGCCCCGGCGTGATCTACCCGACCCTGACGTTCCTTGAAGAAAGCGAATTGATCAGCGGCGACGCCGAAGGCGGAAAAAAACGCTACACAATCACCGACGCCGGTCGTCTTTCTCTAGGAGAGCAGGCGGTTGCACTGGAAGGCGTGCGCATGCGCATCGACGTCAGCAAACGTTCGTTGCGTGGCCATGACCGCCCGCCCGAAATCCACGAGGCGGTGCATAACCTGCGCCATGCCTTGCAACTGCACCACGGGCGCTGGAGCCCGGAAGAAATCATCCGCGTCGCGGCGCTGCTCAACGGCACCGCCCAAGCCATTGTCGACGGCCCGGCCGTTCAACCTGTCCAGGGGAAAGCTGAATGAATACGCAAGCCATCCATCGCGTCACCCACGAGATCAAACGCCGTCGCCTGGACGTGCTGCGGGTGGTCGATATCACCCCGCGCATGCGCCGCATCACCCTGGGCGGCCCTGAACTGGCGGGCTTTGTCAGCCTGGGCAGCGACGACCACATCAAGCTGCTGTTCCCGCAGAACGCCGCCGAACAGGCCGCGCTGGAAAGCCCGACCTTCAACATCAAGGGTGAAGGCCCGCAACCGGCCATGCGCGACTACACCCCACGCCGGTTTGACCTGGCCATCGGCGAGCTGGACATCGACTTTGTGCTGCACGGCGACGGCCCTGCCTCGACCTGGGCGGAACAGGCGAAAGTCGGCCAGCACCTGCACATCGGCGGGCCGCGCGGCTCGATGATCGTGCCGGACATCTTCGACAGCTACCTGCTGATCGGCGACGAAACCGCCCTGCCCGCCATCGCTCGACGCCTGGAAGAATTGCCGGCCGGGCGCACGGTGCTGGCGGTGATTGAAATCGCGAACGCGGCGGAGCAACAAACGCTGCACAGCGCCGCAGATGTGGAGGTGATGTGGGTGATACGCGGCCAGGATGACCTGCTCGATACCGTACAGAAACTGACGCCACCAAGCGGCTCTTTGTATACCTTTGTCGCGACCGAAACCAAGCTGTCGCGCAAGGTGCGCCGCATATTGCTGGATACTCATCAGATAAATGAAGAGTTCCTCAAGGCGGTCGGCTACTGGCAAGCCTGAACCCCGACCTGTAGGAGCGAGGGGGACGCCTAGTCCTTGCTCCTACCGATCTTGTCCAGCCCCAGGACCGTCAACGCGATCAGCACAAACCCGGCCAAGATCCCCCCAGCATTTACGAACACCTGTGGATAACCCAAGGTGCCAACATCAATGAACGGGTACTGATACTGCCCGATCAAATCCCCACGCAGCAGCGCATACGCGAAGTACAGCAGCGGGTAGATCAGCCACACGCCAATGTGTGCGAGCCGCAGGCTGCCCTTGGGCACGCACCGCCACCAATAAATGACAAACAGCACCGGCATCACGTCGTGGAGTAATTCGTCGGCGATAAATTGAAAGCCTTCGGGCTGCCACAAATGCCGTAGCAACAGGTTATAGGCCAAGCCCACCACCACGATGCTGACGGCAATCGCACTACTGACCGGGGGCGCCAGGAAAAACCGTTTCGCGGCGCTTTCCCGCTTGACCAACGCGTAGCTCAACACCACTACCGCCAGGGTGTTGGTCAGCACCGTGAAGAAGCTGAAAAAGTTGATCAGCCCACCCAGCAGGCTGGCGCCGGTGGACCAGCGCGAATAGAAAATCAGGTATTGCTGAATCGCCAAGCCGACCCAGCCGGCCAGCGCCGCCGCTGCAACGAACCGCTTCATGCGCTCAATCCAGCGGGCGTTTGGTGCGCATCAACTTCACGTACAACCCTTCGACCTTCTCCCGCGCCCAAGGCGTCTTGCGCAAAAAGGTCAGGCTCGACTTGATGCTCGGGTCACTCTTGAAGCAGCGCACATCAATGCGTTCGGCGAGGCCTGCCCATTCGTAGTGTTCCACCAGGGTGGTGAGGACGTGCTGCAGGGTTACGCCGTGGAGCGGGTCGTTGCTTGTCGCGGTCATGCCGGGCCTATGAAAAAAGTGATCACGAAGGTGCACACCTTATCACCCTGCCTCCCCAGGTAAAAAAGTTCCCGCTCCCGGATCGTTCCCACGCTCTGCGTGGAAATGCCGCCTTGGACGCTCTGCGTCCCGCTGTGGGCGAAGGTCTCAAGTCCTGCGCAAGTTGACGCGGAGCGTCACCGGATGCATTCCCACGCGGAGCGTGGGAACGATTTTCAGCAAAAAGTTCCGCTTTATGGTGAAAAATGAGATGTTATATTGTAACTTTAATTATCAAATCTTTTCGCCGTTTTGCCAAGGAATGTCCGATGTCCCTCTCTTCTCTGTGGCGCTTGTCCCCCCTCGCTGCCGCCCTGCTGATCTGCTCCGAAGCCTTCGCCCTTGAACTGCAACCCCAAGTCATCACCGGCAACCCGCTGGGCAGCGCGCAACTCGCCTCGCCAACCACCGTGCTGGAAGGCGATGACCTGACCCTGCAACAAAAAGGCAGCCTCGGCGAAACCCTGAACAAGCAACCGGGCGTGTCGTCGTCCTACTTCGGACCAGGCGCCAGCCGCCCGATCATTCGTGGCCAGGATGGCGACCGCATTCGCATCCTGCGCAACGGCGTCGGCGCGCTGGATGCATCATCGCTGTCCTACGACCACGCCGTGCCGCTGGACCCGGTCAACGTCGACCGCATCGAAATCGTGCGCGGCCCCGCTGCATTGTTGTACGGCGGCAGCGCCATCGGCGGCGTGGTCAACACCTTCGACAACCGCATCCCCACCGAAGCCATCGAAGGCATCCACGGGGCCGGTGAATTGCGCTACGGCGGCGCCGACACCACCCGCAGCAGCGCGGGCAAACTGGAAGCCGGCAACGGCACCTTCGCCCTGCACCTGGACGCCAACGCGCGGGAATTCAACGACCTGAAAATCCCTGGCCAGGCCCGTAGCCGCCACGCGCCAGAGACCGAAGACGGCCCCGGCAAAAATGGCCGCCTGGGCAATAGCGACGGGCGCCAGGACGGCGGTGCGGTGGGCGGTTCCTACACGTGGGACGACGGGTATGCCGGGCTGTCCTACAGCAACTTCGACAGCAACTACGGCTCGCCCGCCGAACAGGGTGTGCGCATCCGCATGCAACAGGATCACTACGCCTTTGCGTCAGAGATCCGCAACCTGCAAGGCCCGTTTACCTCAGTGAAACTCGACGCGGGCTACACCGACTACGAACACCGCGAAATCGAAGGCGGCGAAACCGGCACGATTTTCAAGAACAAGGGGTATGAAGCGCGCGTTGAAGCCCGCCATCAGCCTATCGGCCCGTTCGACGGTGTGGTCGGCGCGCAAGTGACCCGCAACGAGTTCTCGGCGCTGGGTGAAGAAGCCTTCGTGCCACAGACCGACACCAACGCCGGCGCGCTGTTTATCCTCGAAGAAATGCAGGCCACCGAGCGCCTGAAACTCAGCCTCGGCGGGCGCCTGGAACACACCAGCGTCGACCCGGACGCCAAGGGCAACGCGCGCTTCGCCAATGCCGACAAAACCAACGACTTCACCGCCGGCAGCCTGTCGTCGGGCGCGGTCTACACACTGACCCCAATCTGGTCCCTGGCCGCGACACTGGGCTACACCGAACGCGCGCCGACCTTCTACGAGCTGTACGCCAACGGTGCGCACGTCGCCACCGGCACCTTTGAACTGGGCGATGCCAACCTGAAGAAAGAAAAAGCCGTGTCCAGCGACCTGGCCCTGCGTTTTGACAATGGCACGCACAAAGGCAGCTTCGGCGTGTTCTACAGCCACTTCTCCAATTACATCGGCCTGCTGGGCAGCGGTCGCACCTTGAATGACGACGGTGAGGAAGACGCTGGCGGCATCCCTGAGTACACATACTCCGGCGTGCGTGCGCGTTTCGCCGGCTTCGAAGCCCAGGATCACTGGAAGTTGGGCGAAGGCGCCTACGGCAAGTTCGCCCTGGAGCTGTCGGGCGACTACACCCGCGCGACCAACCTGGACACTGGCGAAGCCTTGCCGCGCATTGCGCCATTGCGCTTGAACAGCGGTTTGCTGTGGGAACTGGACCGCTGGCAGGCGCGTATCGATGTGGAACATGCCGGCGGGCAGGGGCGTGTGCCGGATAACGAAAGTGGCACCGACGGCTACACCACTCTCGGCGCGAGTGCGGGGTATCGCTTCAACGTGGGTGGCAGCCAGTGGCTGGCGTTTGTGAACGGTGAAAACCTGACCAACCAGACCGTGAGGTATGCGAGCTCGATCCTGCGCGATATTGCACCGGCACAGGGGCGCAGCGTGCAGGTCGGCGTGCGCACCACGTTCTAAAATAATCGCTCGCTTTCTGCGGCGAGTGAGCCTGTCGTGGCAAGTGAGCCTGTCGTAGCGAGCGGTTTTTTTTGGCGAGCGGGCTTCTCGTGGCGAGCGGGCTTGCCCCGCGTTGGGTGGCGAAGCCGCCCCAAAACCTGCAACTGCGGTGTGCCTGACACACTGCGGTGGTCTTACTGGGGCGGCTTCGCCGCCCAACGCGGGGCAAGCCCGCTCGCCACAACAAGCCCGCTCGCCACGGAAGCCGGCTCCCTCAGTTATTTTTGCAGCGACGTTCTGTCACTGTTACCAAATCTGAAATGATGCATCTTGCGATTTGCGCTTTCTCTCGGCGCACAGTCCCTTTATCCTTGCCAGCAACAAACTGAAACGTTTCACTCCCCCGGTCGACTCCGTCTTGCTGAATTTTCCTCGCCATAAAGACAGCGCTGTCTTACACCAACCTGCGCCTGGGAATAAATCGCCCGCCTGTGGATAACTCAGTTATCCACAGAAAAACCCAAATATTGCTGAACCAAGCCCGCGCCGAATCGTCATCTACAGTGAAGCACGGGGTTACATAATTCCAACGTCACGGAGAAACACACTATGAGCACTGATGGTGCTTCAAGCCCAAGCCGCCTGCTGCCCAGGCTGCTGGGGATCTTGCTGCTGATCATGGGCCTGGCCTTGCTGGCCGGTGGTATCAAGCTGAGCATGCTCGGCGGGTCGCTGTATTACCTGCTGGCCGGTGTCGGCATCACCTTGACCGGCATTCTGCTGCTGGCCACCCGCCGCGCCGCGCTGGGCCTGTACGCGCTGGTGCTGTTCGCCAGTACCGTGTGGGCCCTGTGGGAAGTCGGCCTGGACTGGTGGCAACTGGTGCCGCGCCTGGCTCTGCTGTTCGCCCTCGGCATCGTCATGCTGCTCCCGTGGTTTCGCCGTCCGTTGCTGCGTGGCCAACCTGCCCCGCTGGGTACCGGCGCGCTGAGCGTCGCCGTGGTACTGGCCGGCGCCGCTGCACTCGCCAGCCAATTCACCAACCCCGGTGAGATCAAAGGCCAACTGGACCGCGACGCGGTACCGGGCATGGCCAACGCTGCGCCTTCCCAGGCCGATGGCGACTGGAATTCCTACGGCCGTTCGGCCTACGGTGATCGCTACTCGCCTTTGGCGCAGATCACTCCGGAAAACGCCCACAAGCTGGTCCCTGCGTGGACCTTCCGTACCGGCGACATTCCTGGCGCTGGCGACCCCGGTGAAACCACCGCGGAAAACACCCCGCTGAAAGTCAACGGCATGCTCTACGTGTGCACGCCGCACAGCCAGGTCATCGCGCTGGACCCGGACACTGGCAAGGAAATCTGGCGTTTCGATCCGAAGATCACTACCCAGGGTGCCGAGAGCTTCAAAGGTTGGGCGCACATGACCTGCCGTGGCGTGTCGTATCACGATGACGCCGCCTACGCTTCTTCGCTGAGCCCCACCGGCAGCGCCAGCCCGGCTGCTGCGCCGAATGCCTGCCCGAAACGCATTTTCGTACCGACTGCCGACACCCGTCTGATCGCCCTGAACGCCGACACCGGCAAAATGTGCGAAGACTTCGGTGACAAAGGCCAGGTCGACCTGCGTGCCAACATCGGCACCTTCGCCCCAGGCGGTTACTACTCCACCTCGCCACCGGCCGTGACCAAGAACCTGGTCGTGATCGGCGGTCACGTCACCGACAACGTCTCCACCGACGAGCCAAGCGGTGTGATCCGCGCGTTCGACGTGCACACCGGCAAGCTGGTGTGGAACTGGGACAGCGGCAACCCGGACGACACCACCCCGTTGGCCGAGGGCAAGACCTACACCCGCAACTCGCCGAACATGTGGTCCATGTTCGCCGTGGATGAAAAACTCGGCATGCTCTACCTGCCGATGGGCAACCAGATGCCCGACCAATACGGCGGCGACCGTACCGAAGATTCGGAAAAATACAGCGCCGGCCTGACCGCTCTCGACATCGACAGCGGCCACGTGAAGTGGACCTTCCAGTTCACCCACCATGACCTGTGGGACATGGACGTGGGCGGCCAGCCTTCGCTGATCGACATCAAGACCGACGCCGGCGTTAAGCAAGCGGTGATGGCGTCGACCAAGCAAGGCAGTATCTACGTGCTGGACCGTGCCACGGGCCAGCCCGTCGTACCTGTCCACGAAGTGGCTGTACCGCAAGGTGCAGTGGCAGGCGATCGCACCTCCCCTACCCAGCCGAAGTCCGACCTCAACTTCATGCCGCCTCCTCTCAAGGAACGTGACATGTGGGGTGTGACGCCGTTCGACCAGATGCTGTGCCGGATTGACTTCAAATCCCTGCGCTACGACGGTCCGTTCACGCCGCCATCGCTGCAGGGTTCGATCGTTTACCCAGGTAACTTCGGCGTGTTCGACTGGGGCGGCATTTCCGTCGACCCGGTTCGCCAGATCGCGTTCGTGAACCCGAGCTACATGGCGTTCAAATCGAGACTGATCCCGGCCGCCGACATCGCCAAGCAAGGCCCACGCGTCAGCGAAACCGAAGGCGTGCAGCCAAACAAAGGCGCGCCGTACGGCGTGATCCTCGAAGCCATGCTGTCGCCAATGGGCCTGCCGTGCCAGGCACCGGCGTGGGGTTATGTGGCCGCGGTCGACCTGACCACCCACAAGACCATTTGGATGCACAAGAACGGCACCGTGCGTGACAGCTCGCCGGTTCCGATCCCCCTGAGCATGGGCGTGCCTAGCCTGGGCGGTACGTTCACCACTGCAGGCGGCGTGTCGTTCCTCAGCGGTACCCTCGACCAGTACCTGCGTGCCTACGACGTGAAAAACGGCAAGCAGTTGTGGGAAGGCCGCCTGCCAGCCGGCGCGCAAACCACACCGATGACCTACACCGGCAAGGACGGCAAGCAGTACGTGCTGGTCATGGCCGGCGGTCACGGCTCCCTGGGCACCAAGCAGGGTGACTATGTGATGGCGTTCAAACTGCCGGACTAAGCAAAACCGGTGGTAAAAAAGGCGGCTACCCTCAACAGGTAGCCGCCTTTTTCATGCCCACTGCAACATTCAATGTGGGAGGGGGCTTGCTCCCGATAGCGGTGGGTCAGTCGATGTATCTGTGGCTTATCCAACGCTATCGGGAGCAAGCCCCCTCCCACAGGGTATGAGCGGTGTTCAAAAAATCGGGTTCACAACAGCACCCGCTCGCGCCGCATCCACAGCTCAAACGCCATCGCATTCAACGGCCGGCTGATCAGGTAACCCTGGGCGGTGTCGCAGTTCCACTGTTTGAGCAGCTTGAGGCTGGGCTCGAACTCAACGCCTTCGGCCACGACCTTGAGACCCAGGTTGTGGCTCATTTCGATGGTCGAGCGCACGATCACGCCGTCGCCACTGGTGCTGTCGAGGTTGCGCACGAAGGACTGGTCGATCTTCAACTCCTGCACGGGCAGGCGTTGCAATTGCGCCAGCGACGAATAGCCCGTACCGAAGTCATCCACCGACAGGCTGATGCCACAGCCACGCAGTTGCTCCAGCACGCTGAGGGCCTGTTGCGGGTTGTGCATGATCGCGCTTTCGGTGATCTCGAAAATCAACTGCTGGGCCGACACGCCGTATTGCCTCAGCAAGGTGGTCACGCGAATGGCCAGGTCATCGTCGGCCAGGTCGTCCACCGAGATATTTACCGACAGCTGAATAGGCAGGCCGCGTTGCGCCCATTCGCCGATCTGGCGGATCGCTTCTTCGATCACCCAATGGGTCAGCCCGCCCATGCTGCCGGTGCGTTCGGCCAAGGGAATGAACTCGGCGGGCGAGACCAGGCCCAGGCTCGGGTGCTGCCAGCGCAGCAAGGCTTCGGCCTGGCGTACATGGCCGTGCTTGAGGTCGAGCTTGGGCTGGTAGCAGAGGAATAATTCGCCTTCGAACGCGGCACGGCGCAAGTCGCGGATCAGGGTGATCTGGCGCTGGTGCGCGAGGTCGCGGTCCTGTTGGTAAATCTGCAGATAGCCCGGCAGCGACGCCGCATCATGCCGGGCGATGGCGGCGCGGCTGATCAGCTCTTCCACCTGCTGGCCATCGGCAGGATACGCGGCGATGCCAATGCTCACTTCATGGCGCACTTCGTCATTGCCGATGCGCTGGGGTTCGGTCAGCAGCGCGTAAAGGCGGTCGGCACGGGCGACGGCGCGGTCGATCTCGGTATTTTCCAGCAACAGCAGGAACTCGCTGCCGGTGATACGCGCCGCCGTGTCACTGGCCAACAGGCTCATGGACAGGCATCGGCTGGCCTCGCGCAGCATTTCCTCGACACCCTGCGGGCCGAAGCCTTCGTTGATCACCCGGTAGTTTTCGATCCCCAGGTACAGCAACACCACCGGCCGCCGCGCACTGATCGCACTGCCCAGGCGCTCCATGGCCAGGGCTCGGTTGGGCAGGCCGGTGAGCGGGTCATGCAGCGCGTTATGCGCCAGTTGCCGCTCACGCACAGCGATGCCGCTTTGCATGGCGTTAAAGGCGCGGGCCAGCAGGCCGAACTCATCGTGGCTGCGCACCCGCACCGGCGTGCGGTAATCCCCGGCGCCGATACGCCCGGCCGCCTCCACCAACGCATTGAGCGGGCGCGACACCCGCCGCGCCAGGAACAACGCGCCGGCCAGCGACACCAGTAACACCGCCAAGGCAATCCCGAGGAATTGCCGGTCCAGCGGGGCAAAGGATTCCAGCGCATGGTCCAGCCGACTTTGCAGCAGCACGCGCACCTCATCGCCATCGCCGGTGTTGGCCAGTGGCAACACCTGGCTGAGCACGCGCTCGCCGTAAAACAGATGGATATGCGCCGCGGGATTGACGTGCGTATCACGCAGCAGGTTGAGGATGGTGGCCTGGTAGCCATCGGGCTGGGTGCTGAACAACTGGCCAACTCGGCCGTCCTGCAGGCTGAGGAACGATACTTCCAGGTTGCTCATGGAACGCAGTTCATTGGCGAACAGTTTGTCCATCGCAAACCCCATGACGATACGGGCGATGGGCTCCGGGTCGAGCACTTCATCCTGCACCAACAAATACGGGCGACCGTCCAGGGCCACGATCAACATTTGCAGGCCACTGCGCCGTGCGTGACGCATGGCGTCGCTGTAGGGAAACGGCTGACCGCGTGTGAGCACGGGCAAGGTACTGACCATCACCTTGCCATCGAGCCCCAGCACAAACACTTCGCTGGAACGGATGCCGGTGCCATGCCTGCGCAGAGCAGCCAGAATCGGCACGGTCTTGCCCTCGGCCACGGCCTGTTTGAATGGGCCGTCGACGGTGAGCCAGCCCAGCCCGTATTGCAGGCGTTGGCCGCGCAGGTCCAACAGACGTTCGAACACCTGGCTACCGGTTTTCAACTGGACCTGGGCCTGATTCTCCACCGCGCGGGTGGTGGCGGCCTTGACCGCGAAGTAGGTGGCTGCGACGACGACCAGCAGCAACAGCGCCAGCACCCCGGCGATACGGGTTTGGAACGTGTGGCGCCACGTCATGGCAGTGCCCTCTGGCAGCGCTCGTCGTTCCCTGCCACTGCGTCCCTGTGTCATGTGCATTCCCTGCGACTGCTGACCGCGTGTCAAAAAAATATCGATTTTGAATGGATATTTGGTTTTAGCAGGTTAGCTGGGAGTAGGGAGTTGTGCACCCAATAAAGCCTGGGATTTAGCTGTCATTTTATTGGCGACAGAGGCTCGCCTGTGATCACGCGGAACGGGCGCGCATGAAGTCGCCCCAACGACGCACCAGGTAGTTGTGCTCATCCATCACCGAGTTCCACACCGCGATATGCCCCATGCGTTGCTCGTATGAGCCACCATCGCGCACCTCGCCAATATCGATCAGGGGCAGGCCGTCGCTGCCGAGCAACTCTTCCCTCGCAGGCTTGCCGGCGTACCAGTAATCCCATTCAGCGCTGCTCAGGTGATCACGACTGCGCGCCGGGTTGCCGATGTAATACCCCTGGCGCGCCATCACTGCGCCCGGCCAGCCGGACAGCCACCAATTGAGGTAGGCGTAGGCCGCATCCAGCACAGGGCCCTGGGCATGGCGCGACAACGACAAGCCGCCGAACCAGGCGCGATAGCCTTCGCGGGGCACCGCCAGGCGGTACTTCACGCCCGCACGATGCAGGCGCATCAAGGTCGGCGACCACAGGCTCTGGATGTCGATGCTCGGGCTGAGCATCAATTGCGCAGCCTCTTCGTCGTCCGACCAGAACGCCGCGAAATGCCCTTCCTTCTGCTTGCGCACCAGGATGTCGGCCAGCACATCGATCTCTTCGATGCTCATGTTGCCGATGTCCTTGAACGTCGCCAGCCCCGCGCCCTGCACGGCCAACGCGGCGTCCAGCGCGCCGATGGCGGCGTCGCTTTGCAATGCGGTGCGCGCGCGCCAGGCCGGGTCGAGCAGCCAGCCCCAGCTTTCGTTGCCGTGGCAAAAACCGTCGGGCAGGCGCTCGGGGCGGTAGGCGAAACTGTCGGCGTTGTGGGTCAGGGGCAGCATGCTGATGCGCTCGGTGACGGTGCTGCCGAGGCTCCCATCGTGCTGCACAAACAGGCGTTCGCTGGGCACGCTGCCGCTGCCCAGGCGGTCGTCCGCCGACAAGCGACCGCGCTTGGGCAAGTCGTTGATCTCGTGCCACAAGGCGATGCGCCGCGTATCAATCGGCTGGATCGCCCGCGCCGGCCACACAAAGTCGACGTTGTGGAACCACTGGTCATACAGGTCGTAGCTGTCGGGCTGCATCACCGCGATACGCTGGGCCTGCTCGACGTCGTGCACCTGGTACACCAGGCGAATGCCCAGTTCCTGTTCAGCGCGCACACGCAGGCATTCGAGCAGGGTGACCGAGGTGCCGAGGACTCGGAGTGTGATCATGCCGCGAACCGCCGGGAGAACACCTCGAAGGAGCGGCGCAACTGCGCAGGGTCGAGGCCGCGCAGGATGAAGACCAGGCGCGATTGCCGGTCGGTGCCCGGCCACGCAGGCAGGTGGACCGGGGCATGCAGGCAGTGCTGCACGCCATGAATGACGATGGGGGCCGAGCTTGCATTCACGTTGAGCAGTCCTTTGACGCGAAGGATTCGTTCGCCGTGGCATCTTAACAGCATCGACAACCACACCCCGAAACCGACCCAGTCCAGCGGCTGATCAAACGTCAGGCAGCACACTTGCGCGGCGCCGTGGGTGGCGGTTGTCGTTTGATGCAGTTGCCAGCGGCTGACTTCGATGGAGGGTTCGGCGCTGCGCAGGCCTTCGCCGAGCAGCAGTTGATCACCGCTGTGAATGTCGTCGGTATTGAGGATCGGCGTGCCGGCGTTCAGCGCCTGCAAGTGCGCGCGCAGTGGGTCGCAGTCGGGCACCAGGTCGGTCTTGCTCAGCAGTAATCGATCCGCCGCCGCCACCTGGGCCAGCCACTCCGGGTGCAGGCGTTCTTGCAGGGCGGCGTGGCTGGCGTCGACCAGAGTAATCACCAGGCCAATATGAAAACGCCCGCGCAGTTGCACGTCGTTGTTCAGCGTCGCGAGGATCGGCGCCGGGTCGGCCAGGCCGGTGGTTTCCAGGATCACCCGTTTGAACGCCGGGATTTCACCGCGCTCGCGGCGTTGCAACAGGGTAAGCAGTGCGTCTTTGAGCTCGCCACGGATCGAGCAGCACACGCAGCCGCTGGGCAGCAGCACCGTATCCGGCGCCACCTCTTCCACCAGCAGATGGTCGATGCCGACGTCGCCGAACTCATTGATCAGCAAGGCCGTGTCGCCGAGGCTTTCGCCTTGCAACAGGCGCTTGAGCAAGGTGGTCTTGCCACTGCCGAGGAAGCCGGTGATCACATTAAGAGCGATGCTCATAGTCATACCTCAAATCTGCTTACTGTGGCGAGGGAGCTTGCTCCCGCTGGGCTGCGAAGCGGCCCAAAATCGTTATCCGATAAGCATCTGATGGCCCTCGGTCGTTTGGTTTTGGGGCTGCTTCGCAGCCCAACGGGAGCAAGCTCCCTCGCCACAGGGGTTTGTGTTTACGCAGGGGTTTCCAGGTGGTCGAGCAGTTGGGGGTCGAGGGGATCCAGCGGGCGGCCGAGCATGGTTTCGGCGGCCTGCCAGAGGTGATCCAGGCCGCTCGCCAACGCCTGTTTTCCGGTAGCGCCCAACAGCAGATAAGAAGCGCCCTGAAAATCTTCGACCTTGAGCCGGAACACCGCCAGCACCTGATTGATCGCCGCAATCCGGCGCAGGCGTTCGCGGCGCCGGGGCAATTCATCGCCCAGGGGATCGCTCCAGTGCAGGTCTTCACCGAGCAAGCCGCAGAGTCCGCACATGGCTACACCTCACTCATGGCATGACGTCGCCGGAGTTCGGGCCCAGGGTCTGGCCAACAAACAGATTGCCGCCCGGCTCGCTGGCCAGCAGCACGGCGGTGGGCGCGACTTCGTCTGCCAGGCCAAAGCGACCCAAGGGCAGTTCGGCGGCCTTGGCGCGTTTCCAGTCGTCGCTGATGCCGCCCACCAACGGTGTTTCAATCGGGCCCGGTGCGATGGCGTTGACCAGCACATTGTCCTTGGCCACTTCCAGCGCGAGGGACTTGGTGAAACCGATCACCCCGGCCTTGGCAGCGGCGTAGTGGGTCAGTTCGGCGCCGCCCTTGATGCCCAGTTGCGAGGCCACGTTGATGATCCGCCCCCAGCGTTGCGCGAGCATATGCGGCAGGGCGCGCTGGCTGGCGACGAACACGCTGGTGAGGTCGACGCGCAGCATGTCGTTCCACATCTCGATGCTCAGGTCGACGCAGCGCGCCTGGGTGAGCATGCCGGCGTTGTTGACCAGAATATCGATACCGCCGAAGTGTTCGACGCAACGGTCGACACTGGCCTGGGCGCCTTCGACGGTGCCGACATCGGCCACGCATTCGACGACTTCAGCGCCGAGGTTGCGACAGGTGATCGCAGTCTCGGCGAGGCTGGCGGCATTGCGATCGGCCAGCAGCAGGCGTGCGCCTTCGACCGCGTAGGCACGGGCGATGGCGGCACCGATGCCGCTGCCCGCGCCGGTGATGACGGCGCGGCGGTTAGTGAGTTGGTTCATGCAAAAACTCCAGGGAAAACACCGGTCAACATGTGGGAGGGGGCTTGCTCCCGATAGCGCTGGTTCCGATAAAACAACTGTGACTGAAACACCACTATCGGGAGCAAGCCCCCTCCCACTCATCAGTCAGGCCAGCGCACGGTTAAACCACCGTCGATCACGATGCTTTGGCCGGTCAGGTAACTCGACGCATCACTGGTCAGAAACTGCACCAGCGACGCCACTTCATCCGCGCGCCCTACCCGCCCCAGCGGAATCGCCCGCGCCGCTTTGGCCAAGCCCTCAGGCCCCAGCGAATTCTTCGCATCCAGCGATTGCGGCGTCTCGATCAACCCCGGAATCACCGCATTGCAACGAATCCCCAACGGCGCCAATTCCACTGCCAGCGAACGGCACAACCCCGGCACACCGGCCTTGGCCGCCGCGTAATGGCTGTGCTCCTGCCAGCCATACACGCCGCCGGCAATCGACGAAATCGCCACCAGCGCGCCGCCTTCGTTCATATGCCGAGTCGCCGCGCGGAAGGTGCGCATCACCCCCGTCAGGTCGACATTAAGCATCTCGTTCCACAGTTCATCAGTCATCTCCAGCAGCGGTGCCCGACGCAGCAAACCGGCATTGGCCACCGCATAATCGAGGCGACCAAAATGCTGCACCGCTTGCGCCGCCAACGCGTCTACCGAGGCGGTGTCGCCCACGTCCAGCGGCAGCATCAGGCACTCGCCGCCGGCTTCTTCCACCAGAGACACGGTGGACGTCGGGTCATGGGGATCGGCCGGGTAATACCCGCCCACCACCGCCACGCCGCTACGCGCATAGGCCACGGCGAGGGCTTGGCCGATGCCGCTGGCGGCACCGGTAATCAAGGCAACTTTACGGCTCATCAAAACACTCCTTACTGAACGGTTTCCGGACGCACGTGGCGGGCGGCAAACATCAGCACACCGGACAAAAAGCACGGCACAGCGCCGAACCACAGGGCGGCGGTCTGCCAGTCGCTGCCGGCGGACAACACTTGAGTGGCGCCAAACCCTGCGACGACTGCGCCAATCGGGCCCATCGCATGGATGATCGCGCCGCCAGTGGCGCGGATGCTGGTGGGGAAACTTTCGCTGATGAAGAACAGCGCGGCCGAGTAAGGCCCGATCAGGAAGAACAAGCCCAGGCTGTACAGCCCGACCACCATCGCCATGTTGCTCGGGCCAAACAGCATTCCGGCAAACGCCAGGCCGCCGAGCATCCAGCCCAGGCCGATCACGTTGCGACGGCCGATCTTGTCGCCCATCCAGCCGTGGGTCAGGTAGCCGCAGTAGCCCACCAGGTTCGACAGCACGAGGATGATCAGCGAGTTCTCGAACGAGATGTGGTGCACGCTGACGATCACCGACGTACCCAATACGCTGAACACTTGAATCGCTGCCCAGTTGAGCAACAGCGCGGCGCCGATCACCAGGGTGGCGCGGCGTGCCGGGCCACGGAAGGCAGCCTTGAGGCCGGCCTTGCTGTGTTCGTCGTAGTCGACGCCATAGGTCACGGCGACGTTTTGCGCTTCGGTCACCGCGCCGCTTTTACGCAGTTGGCTGATGCGCTCATGGATCTGGAACTGCGGGCTCTCCTTGAGCTTGCGCGCCATGATCGCGATCACCACCGCCGGGATCGCCGCGAAAATGAAGCAACCCTGCCAGCCAATGACGGGCAGCAGCAGTGCGGTCAAACCGGCGGCGATCAATGCACCGACCGGCCAGCCGCCCTGTACCAGGCTGTAGATAAAACCGCGACGCTTGGCCAGTTTCGGGTCTTCCGAGGCCGCGTACAGTTCGCTCAGATACGTGGCATTGACGGTTTCCTCGGCATAGCCCAGGCCGCCCAGCGAACGGATCAGAATCAGCGGCGATTTGCCCCACGCTCCGCCAATCGCGGTCAGCGCCGAGCAGAGTGCGGAACCGGCCACGGTGAAAATAATCCCTTTGCGGCGCCCCAGTTTGTCGACTATCGGGCCGATGGCCAGGGCGACCACGGCGGTACCCACCGCCACCCACGTCGCGATTTCAGCTTGCTCCACTTCACCCCAGCCAAAGTGCCGGCCGATCTCCGGCAACAACGTGCCGAAGAGGATGAAGTCGTACACCGCAAACACCCAGGCGAAAAACGCGATCCAGGTGGCGAAGCGCACTTCCTTCGACGTCAGTTGCCGGGGTTTCCAGCCAGTCAGGTCAAGCTTGTTGTAGATGGACATAAATCGCGCCTCGGTGGGTTGGGGGCAAATGCCGATTGGCTAAGAGTGAACCTGTACCTGTGGCGAGGGAGCTTGCTCTCGCTGGGTGGCGAAGCCGCCCCAAAAAGCTAGCTCCAGCTTCCCTGTCGAACGGGAGCAAGCTCCCTCGCCACAGGTGACGGGTTACCCGCTCTATCTCTTAACGGACTGGCAGTAGCAAAGGGCTCAGGTACGCGGTTGGCGGCGGATAAAGTCGTCGGCGATTTCGTCGAAGGTGACGAAGCGCACGCCGGCATGGCCCTGGATGTGTTCGATCAGGCGCTCAAGCATCAGCAGCACTTGCGGGCGGCCGGACACGTCGGGGTGGATGGTCATGGTGAACACGGCGTGTTCGTGTTCGCGGTAGACCCAGTCGAACTGGTCGCGCCACATTTCTTCGAGGTGACGCGGGTTGACGAAGCCGTGGCTGTTAGGGGCTTTCTTGATGAACATCATCGGTGGCAGGTCGTCGAGGTACCAGTTGGCCGGGATCTCCACCAGGTCGGTTTCTTCGCCGCGCACCAGGGGTTTCATCCAGGTGTCGGGGTGCTGGCTGTAATCGATCTTGGTCCAGGTGTCGCCCTTGCGTACGTAGTACGGGTGGAAGTCGTTGTGCATCAGGCTGTGGTCGTACTTGATGCCTTTTTTCAGCAGCAGTTCGTTGGTGACTTTGCTGAACTCCCACCACGGCGCGACGTAGCCGGTGGGGCGTTTTCCGGTGACCTGGGTGATCAGCTCGATGGATTTATCGAGGACGATTTCTTCCTGCTCGGCCGTCATCGCGATCGGGTTCTCGTGGCTGTAGCCATGCACGCCGATTTCGTGACCGGCGTCGGCCACGGCCTTCATCTGCTCGGGAAAGGTTTCCATCGAGTGGCCGGGGATGAACCAGGTGGTGCGCAGGCCGTAGCGTTCGAACAGCTTGAGCAAACGTGGCGCGCCGATTTCACCGGCGAACAGGCCCCGCGAGATGTCGTCGGGCGAGTCTTCGCCGCCGTAGGAACCGAGCCAGCCGGCGACGGCGTCAACGTCGACGCCAAATGCACAGAGAATGTCTTTAGCCATGGTGTGTCTCCTTAAAAGTTGAGTGCTGTTTCGACCGACAGGGCGGCCCTGAGCAGGCGTGCGTCTTCGCCACTGGGGGCGCTGAGCAGCAGGCCGGTAGGCAAGCCCAGGGCGTCGCGACCGCTGGGCAAGCTGACGCCGGGCATGTCCAGCAAACTGCCGGGCATGGTCAGGCGCAGGGTGGCGAGGTTGGTGTTGACGAACAGGTCGTCGTCGGCTTCCAGCGGTGCCAGGGCCGGTGCGACATGGGCGACGGTGGGGGTGATGAGAATCGCGCCATCCAGTTCGGCCACCAGTTGCTGTTGCAGGCGGCGGCGCGCATCGGTCAGGGCGATCAGCTGGCTGGCCGGCAGCGCACGCGCGGCTTCGAGGCGGCGGCGCACGCGGGGGTCGAGTTGTTCGGCGTCGGGGCTGTCGAGCAGGGCTTGGTGCAGGGCGAAGGCTTCGAAGGAACCGAGCCAGCCTTGGTGCTTGATCAGGTCCAGGGTGGCCTGGAAGGTTGCAGACGGGCGCACATCGATCAGCGCGCCCGCCGCCTTCAGTCGCTCGACGGCGCGCAGCAGGTTGTTGCGTACCGCAGGCTCAATGTCGTCCAGTGCGCCTTGCTCAAGCACGAAATGCTGGCCCTTCAGGCTGCGGGCGGTGTGGAGTTGCGTGCGGCCATTGAGCAGGTCGTCGATGGCCAGCGCGTCGCGCACGCTGCGGGTCAGCGGGCCGAGGCTGTCGAGGGTGTGCGCCAGCGGGAAAACGCCGTCGCGGCTGTAGCGTCGGCTGCTGCTGCGGTAGCCCACCAGGCCGTTGAGCGCGGCGGGGATGCGGATCGAACCGGCGGTGTCGGTGCCCATGGCGATGGGCACGAAACCGGCAGCAACGGCCACCGCCGACCCGGACGACGAACCACCCGGAATGCGGGGCTGGTCGCTACCGTGAGGGTTGTGCGGCGTGCCGAAATGCGGGTTCAGTCCCAGGCCGGAATAGGCCAGTTCGCTGAGGTTGGTTTTGCCGACGCTGACCATTCCGGCGCGGCACAACAGGCCCACACTTGGCGCATCGAGCAAGGCGGCGGGCGCATTGCGCCGATAGGCGGCGCCGGCGGTAGTGATGCTGCCGGCCACGTCGAACAAATCTTTCCAGGCCAGCGGCACGCCGTCGAACACACTCAAGGGCTGGCCGGCGCGCCAACGAGCGGCGGCGGCTTCGGCCTCGCGGCGGGCGCGTTCGGCCGACAGGGAGATGAAGACGCTCGTCGACTGGCGCGCTTGGTCGAGCGTCTGTTCGAGGGCTTGCACCGGGTCGCTACGACCGCTGGCGAAATCCTCGGCCATTGAAGTGGCGTCTGACATCAAGATGACCCTCACAAAATGTACATATTAATAAAATGTACATTTTATAAAGGCAGCTTTCGTGCCAGTCTCTGTGCGAGTGTTTTCACCCGGTCTCGGTTTTTCGGCCAGAGCTGCGGGATAGATGGATTTGATCCATGGAAAAAAATTTTGCCTGGCCGCTGCAGAGGGACCTCAATGAAATAATGTATCTTTTATTAATAAGTACATTTTGGTGCAGAAAAGTAACATTCCTACATTCAAGGCCCCAAAAAAGTGCCGCCTACGTGGCGCAGAGTGACAGGCGCATCTATGAGAGAATCCCCGGCCACCGTCCTACATACCTCAGAACTCTTTACCTTAGAGGAAGTGATGAAAGCAGTCTCCGCCTCGGCCTCCCGTTACGCGATGATTCACCAGGTGTTGCGTGACGCGATCGTCAACGGCACTGCGCGCCACGGGCTGGTCCTGCTGGAAGCGCCCCTGGCCGAACTGTTCGGCACCAGCCGCGTGCCGGTGCGCAAGGCGCTGGACCTGCTGCATGCCGAAGGCCTGATCTGCCGCTTCAATGGCCGGGGTTACCTGATCAATCCCGAAGGCCTGGAGATGGAGCCGCTGCGCCTGCACCTGAGCCATACGCAACTGGGCCTCAACGGTGAAGCTGAGCTGGTCGACACCCGGCCGCTGGGCGAGCGAATCGTCGAGGAAATCGGCGCGGCGCTGTCCACCTGCATCGCCTTCGGCCATTACCGCCTGGATGAACAGGCCGCCGCCGACCACTACGGCGTCAGCCGCGCGGTGGTACGTGAAGCGCTGATGCGCCTGCGCGACCGTGGCCTGGTTGAAAAGGAGCCCTACTCCCAATGGCTGGCCGGGCCGCTGACCGCGCGGGAAGTCACTGAAGACTACGAACTGCGCGCCTGCCTCGAACCCGAAGCCCTGCGCCAGAGCGCGCCCAACCTCGACCGCGAGCTGCTCGAAGCCATGTTGCAGCGCGTGCTGGACGCCCAGGACAGCCCCCAGTGCAGCCTGGAAGCCATCGAGCAGATTGAAGAGGATTTGCACCAGCGCTGCCTGGCCGGCCTGCAGAACCGCAAGATCGCGGCGCTGATTCGCCAGGGGCAGAGCCCGATGATCATCAGCCGGATTTTCTACCGGTTGTTGGGAATTGGGGCGGATCCGGCGATGCTGGCCGAGCACCGATTGATTCTGGAGTTGCTGCTGCACGGGGCGTTCGACGCTGCGGCGCTGAACCTGCGCGAGCATTTGCAGCGGGCACGGCAGCGGATGTTGCAGCGGTTGAAGGTGTTGTCGGTGCTCCCCGAACAACCCCTCCCCGCCTACCTCCACAAAATCAGTTGAAGGTCGTGACGCTGAGCGTCACAGGATGCATTCCCACGCAGAGCGTGGGAACGATCACAGATGTGGCTAATGTCATGCAATTTGTTGCTAACTACACGCCGCCATTGAAACCACCGCGGCCCTGCCCCATCTAACCTGCATACTTCCTTATGCAGGTGCCCCATGAGCGACCAGCAAGAATTCCCCGATATCGACCTCAACGATTACGCCGACCCCGAAAACGCTGAACACGAAGCCTCATCCAACACCGGCCTGGCGCTGCCTGGGCAAAACCTGCCGGACAAGGTCTATATCATCCCGATCCATAATCGGCCGTTCTTCCCGGCGCAAGTGCTGCCGGTGATCGTCAATGAAGAACCGTGGGCCGAAACCCTGGAGCTGGTAAGCAAATCCGACCATCACTCCCTCGCCCTGTTTTTCATGGACACCCCGCCGGAAGATCCGCGCCACTTCGACACCTCTGCCCTGCCGCTGTACGGCACCCTGGTGAAGGTGCACCACGCCAGCCGCGAGAACGGCAAGCTGCAATTCGTCGCCCAGGGCCTGACGCGCGTGCGGATCAAAACCTGGCTCAAGCATCACCGCCCGCCATACCTGGTGGAAGTCGAATACCCGCACCAGCCCACCGAGCCGACCGACGAGGTCAAGGCCTACGGCATGGCGCTGATCAATGCGATCAAGGAACTGCTGCCGCTCAACCCGCTGTACAGCGAAGAGTTGAAGAACTACCTCAACCGCTTCAGCCCCAACGACCCGTCGCCACTGACCGACTTCGCCGCCGCACTCACCTCGGCCACCGGTAACGAGTTGCAGGAAGTGCTGGATTGCGTGCCCATGCTCAAGCGCATGGAAAAAGTGCTGCCGATGCTGCGCAAGGAAGTTGAAGTCGCGCGCCTGCAAAAGGAAATTTCCGCCGAGGTGAACCGCAAGATCGGTGAGCATCAGCGCGAGTTCTTTCTTAAGGAACAACTCAAGGTCATCCAGCAAGAACTGGGTTTGACCAAGGACGACCGCAGCGCGGATGTCGAGCAGTTCGAGCAGCGCCTGGAAGGCAAAGTGCTGCCGACCCAGGCGCAAAAACGCATTGATGATGAACTGAACAAACTGTCGATCCTCGAAACCGGCTCGCCGGAATACGCGGTGACACGCAACTACCTGGACTGGGCCACCTCGGTACCGTGGGGCGTGTACGGCGAAGACAAACTCGACCTGAAACACGCGCGCAAGGTGCTGGATAAACACCACGCCGGCCTGGACGACATCAAGAGCCGCATCCTCGAATTCCTCGCCGTGGGCGCTTACAAAGGCGAAGTCGCCGGCTCCATCGTGCTGCTGGTGGGCCCGCCGGGCGTGGGCAAGACCAGCGTCGGCAAATCCATCGCCGAGTCCCTCGGGCGGCCGTTCTACCGTTTCAGCGTCGGCGGCATGCGCGACGAGGCCGAGATCAAGGGCCATCGCCGCACCTACATCGGCGCCCTGCCGGGCAAGCTGGTGCAGGCGTTGAAAGATGTGGAAGTGATGAACCCGGTGATCATGCTCGACGAGATCGACAAGATGGGCCAAAGCTACCAGGGCGACCCGGCCTCGGCACTGCTGGAAACCCTCGACCCCGAGCAGAACGTCGAATTCCTCGACCACTACCTGGACCTGCGCCTGGACCTGTCGAAAGTGCTGTTCGTGTGCACCGCCAACACCCTGGACTCGATCCCCGGCCCGTTGCTGGACCGCATGGAAGTGATTCGCCTGTCGGGCTACATCACTGAAGAAAAAGTCGCCATCGCCAAACGCCACCTGTGGCCAAAACAGCTGGCAAAAGCCGGCGTGTCGAAAGACAGCCTGAGCATCACCGACGGTGCCCTGCGCGCGTTGATCGACGGCTACGCCCGCGAAGCCGGGGTGCGTCAGTTGGAGAAACAACTGGGCAAACTGGTGCGCAAGGCGGTGGTCAAGTTGCTGGATGAGCCGAAGTCGGTGATCAAGATCGGCAACAAGGACCTGGAAAGCTCCTTGGGGATGCCGGTGTTCCGCAACGAGCAAGTGCTGTCCGGCACCGGTGTGATCACCGGCCTGGCCTGGACCAGCATGGGCGGCGCGACCTTGCCGATCGAAGCGACGCGCATCCACACGCTCAACCGCGGTTTCAAGCTCACCGGGCAGTTGGGTGAAGTGATGAAGGAATCCGCCGAGATTGCCTACAGCTACATCAGCTCGAATCTGCAGTCGTTTGGCGGTGATCCAAAGTTCTTCGACGAAGCTTTCGTGCACTTGCATGTACCGGAAGGCGCCACACCCAAGGACGGCCCGAGTGCCGGCGTGACCATGGCCAGTGCCCTGCTGTCGCTGGCACGTAACCAGCCGCCGAAAAAAGGCGTGGCAATGACGGGTGAGCTGACGTTGACCGGGCATGTGCTGCCGATTGGCGGGGTGCGTGAGAAAGTAATTGCGGCGCGGCGTCAGAAGATTCACGAGCTGATCCTGCCGGAGCCGAACCGTGGCAGTTTTGAGGAGTTGCCGGAGTACCTGAAGGAAGGCATGACCGTGCACTTTGCCAAGCGCTTTGCAGACGTGGCGAAGGTGCTTTTCTGATAGATCTCTAGTGCCTGAGCGGTCCCCTGTGGCGAGCGGGCTTGCCCCGCGTTGGGTGGCGAAGCCACCCCAATAAGAGCACCGCGTTTTTCAGTTAAAACGCGGTGTTTGTTTTCAGGGCTGCTACGCAGCCCAAAGCGGGGCAAGCCCGCTCGCCACATTAAGCCCGCTCGCCACAAGAGAACGACCACTGCCCTCTTGTCACACCTCGTCTCATCTTCGGTTATGCTCGCCCTTCGTCGTGATTCAACGGAGCCCCCATGACCGCTGCCCGCCTGCTTCTCCCCCTGAGCCTTGCCCTGCTGGCCGCCTGCGCCAGTGCGCCAAAGCAGAACATCACCGTGGAAAAACAGAGCACCTGCCCGCTCCAGCTTAAAACCGGGCAGAACCTGATCCTTACCCTGCCGAGCAATCCCACCACCGGCTATCGCTGGGCCATCCAGGATTCGGCCGGCGGCGTGCTGCGCGCGCTGAGTCCTGAGGTCTACAGCAGCACAGAATCCGGCGTGATCGGTGGCGGCGGCCAGTCCACCTGGCGCTTCCAGGCCTTCAGCGCCGGCCAGGGCCGTTTGCGCCTGACCTCCCAGCAACCCTGGGAACCGGAAGCCGAACCTGCTGAAACCTTCGACTGCGCCATTACGGTGAACTGATATGCCATGGCTGATTCTTGCGTTGATGGGCGCTGGCACTTTTATCTACGGCCTGGCCACCCATGCGGCGTTGCTGTGCCTGCTGGTCAAACCGCTGCCGGTACTGGCGCTGCTGGGCTGGCTGCATGATGCGCCGCCTACGGACTATCGACGCTGGATCAGCCTCGGCCTGATTTTTTCACTGGTGGGCGATGTGCTGCTCGCCTGGCCGGGCGACCTGTTTATCTTTGGCCTCGGTGCGTTTCTGTTTGCGCACCTGGCGTACCTGAAGGCCTATTTCAGCGACTGCCGCCACTTCGCGCTATTGCCGTTGTTATTGGCGTTGGGCGTCGGGGCGGTTCTGCTGAGCATCCTGATATCACACGGCCTCGGGGACTTGCTGATTCCGGTGGTGGTTTACGCGCTGGTGATCAGCTCCATGCTCTGGCGGGCACTGGCCCGATTGGGCAGTGAGGTGCCGAAGCGTTCGGCATGGCTGGCGGCAGCGGGCGCGGTGTCGTTTGTGTTTTCCGACACGCTGATCGGCATCAATCGGTTTGTGCTGGCGTTCGATGCGGCGCCGTATTTGTTGATCACTACCTATTGGCTCGGCCAGTGGGGCATCACGGCGTCCGCTTTCCATCAGACAACCCGCGCATCCAAGGAACAACTTGGCTAAAATGCCGGCCTTTCCCCCTCGTCGCCGGAACAACCGTGAGCAAAGAACCCGATCGCCTATTCGCCCAGCCCCTGCCCCAGGTGCCGGACTTCGCCTTTAACGAGGACGTGGTGCGGGTGTTCCCCGACATGATCAAGCGCTCGGTGCCCGGCTACCCGACCATCGTCGAAAACCTCGGGGTGCTGGCGGCGCAGTTTGCCCAGCCTGACAGCGTGCTCTACGACCTCGGTTCGTCCCTCGGCGCAGTGACCCAGGCCTTGCGTCGTCACGTACGCACCGACGGTTGCCGGGTGATTGCTGTGGATAACTCGGCAGCAATGGTCGAACGCTGCCGTGAATACCTCAATGGCCAGGACTCGATGTTCCAGGAGCTGCTGCCGGTTGAAGTGATCGAGGGCGATATCCTCGCGCTGAGTTTCCAGCCGGCCTCGGTGGTGGCGCTGAACTTCACCCTGCAATTTATCGCCCCGGATGAACGCCTGGCGTTGCTCGGTCGCATCCGCCAGTCGCTGCTGCCGGGCGGCGCGTTGATCCTCTCGGAAAAGCTGCGCTTCAATGACCTTGAAGAACATGCGCTGCTCACCGACCTGCATGTCGCGTTTAAACGCGCCAACGGCTACAGCGAACTGGAAATCGCCCAGAAGCGCAGCGCCATCGAAAACGTCATGAAGCCCGACAGCCTCGAAGAACACCGCGAACGCCTGCTGGCGGCCGGGTTCTCGAAAGTCGTGCCGTGGTTTCAGTGTCTTAACTTTGCCTCGTTGATTGCCTTGCCATGATTGATCTGTCCCCCCTCGCCCGCCATTTGGTCGGCACTCCCTTGGCCGTGTGGGCCCAGGGCCTGCAAGCGCAACTCGATAGCAAGATGGAAAAGGGTCATGGCGACCTGGAGCGCTGGCAGAGTGCGCTGGATGCATTGCCTGCGGTGATGCCCAGTGAAGTCGATTTGTTGAACGGCCTTACGCTGGACACCGATTGCGACGACGCCACCCGCGCACAGATGCACACCGCGTTGATGGGCTTGAGCCCTTGGCGCAAAGGCCCGTTCAACCTGTTCGGCGTGCATGTGGATACTGAATGGCGTTCGGACTGGAAGTGGTCGCGTGTTGCACCGCATCTGAACCTTACGGGCAAACGCATCCTCGATGTCGGCTGCGGCAACGGCTACTACATGTGGCGCATGCTCGGTGCGGGGGCCGACAGCGTGATTGGGGTCGATCCAAACTGGTTGTTCTTCTGCCAGTTCCAGGCCGTGCAGCGTTACCTGTCAGCGCCGAAGGCCTGGCACCTGCCCTTCCCGTTTGAAGACCTGCCACCGAACATGGAAGGCTTCGATACGGTGTTTTCCATGGGCGTGTTCTATCACCGCCGTTCGCCGATCGAGCATTTGCTGGCGTTGAAGGATTGCCTGGTCAAAGGCGGCGAGCTGGTCTTGGAAACGTTGGTGGTGGAGGGTGATCAGCAGCAAGTGTTGGTGCCGGAAGACCGTTATGCGCAGATGCGTAACGTGTGGTTCCTGCCGTCGGTGCCGGCGTTGATGTTGTGGCTGCGCCGGGCCGGGTTCACTGACGTGCGTTGTGTGGATGTGAGCGTGACCACGGTTGAGGAACAGCGCGGGACGGGGTGGATGAAGTTTCAGTCGCTGAGTGATTTCCTGGATCCGGATGATCACAGCAAGACAATTGAAGGGCTGCCAGCGCCAATGCGTGCGGTGATCATCGCCAGGAAATAATCACTGCTTTTGTGGCGAGGGAGCTTGCTCCCGCTGGGCTGCGTAGCGGCCCAAAATCTTGGGAGCGCTGCGCACTCCAGCGGGAGCAAGCGCCCTCGCCACAAGATGGGAACGATCATCAGCGGGCTCTTCGCGCCTTGAAGAACTCGCTCAGGACTGTCCCGCATTCCTCGGCCAGCACCCCGCCTTCAAAGAGCACCCGATGGTTGAGAAAACCCTGGGTAAAGAACTGCCCCTGGCTCTGCACAATCCCCGCCTTGGGCTCCAACGCGCCGTACACCACCCGCGCAATACGCGAATGCACGATGAGGCCCGCGCACATGCTGCAGGGCTCCAACGTTACATACAGCGTACTGCCGGGTAACCGGTAGTTACTGACCGCCTGCGCAGCGGCGCGGATTGCAACCATTTCGGCATGGGCGCTGGGGTCGTTGCCGCTGATCGGGCAGTTGAAGCCTCGGCCGATGACTTCACCGTCCTGCACCAGCACCGCGCCCACTGGCACTTCGCCCAGCGCAGCGCCTTGGGCCGCCAGGGTCAGGGCTTCGCGCATGAAATCCTGGTCGCGGCTGCGGTCGATGATCGCTGTGGGGCGAAACTGACGCATCACGCCACCTCGATGGCGGCCATCAGGCCGGTTTCCATGTGGTCTATCACGTGGCAGTGGAACATCCATACCCCCGGGTTATCCGCCACCAGCGCCACGCGGGCGCGTTCGTTCTTGCCCAGCAGGTAGGTGTCGGTGAAGTACGGGATCACCTTGTGGCGGTTCGAGGCGATCACCTTGAAGCTCATGCCGTGCAGGTGGATCGGGTGCTGGTACTGGGTCATGTTCTTCAATTCGAAAATATAGCTTTTACCTTTCTCGAGCCTGGCAATCGGGCGGTCGGCGCAGGTCTTGTCGGTGATGTCCCAGGCCTTACCGTTGATCTGCCACAGGCTCGGTGGCTTGCCATCATCCACCGACACTGAGCCGACCCATTCGAAATTGAAGTTGAGTTTTTCGGCATTCGCCAGGTCGGGCTCGCTGATCGGGTTGGCGGGCAACGCGGGCGGCCATTCGGTGGGCGTGTCGGTGTTGGCGACTGAACGGAACGTACCCAGGCGCACAGGGCCGTTGCGGATCGACAGCTCCTCTCCCGCCGGCGGTGCCTTGATCGCCAGGCAAATGCGCATGCCGGGGCCCAGCCAGTATTCCTTGCCCAGGGGGCGCGGCTCGACGGGGTTGCCATCCAGCGCATAGATCTGCGCTTCGACGTCGGGAATGTTGATGCGATAGGTCAGGGTGTTGTCGAGGTTGAGCAGGCGCACGCGGGTGATCTGCCCAGCGGGCAAGTCGATCACCGCCTGGGACACACCATTGATCGTCGACAGCCGCCCAGCGGTCCCGCCACGCGCCGCTTCACGCGCAATGCTGAAGGCAACAAAGGCACCCTCTTCGTCCACGTGCCAGCTTTTCAGGCTGAGGGTGCGTTCGTGCTTGAAGCCGGTGGGTTCGCGCTCTTCGATGATCAGCGGGCCGACCAGGCCACGGCCGAGTTCTTCGCTGCTGTTCACATGGGGGTGATACCAGTAGCTGCCGGCGTCCGGCACACGGAATTTGTAGTCGAAGTATTCGCCGGGCAATACCGGCAATTGCGAGACGTAGGGCACGCCGTCCATTTCCAGCGGCAGGCGGATGCCATGCCAGTGGATGGTGGTCGCGACCGGCAGGTGGTTGATAAACCGCACCCGCAGCCACTCACCCTGGCGCACACGCAACTCGGTGCCCGGCGCAGACGGGCCGAACGCCCAGGCTTGGGTCTTGTGCCCCGGCACCAACTCCACGTCCAAGGGCGCTGCGATCAACTCGTAATCGTGACCTGCCTCAGACTCGGCGACTTTCCCCAGCCAGTAGCGGTAGGCGCCACCGGCACCGACGCCCACTACGGCCAGGCCTGCAAGACCACCCAGGATTTGTCGACGGGAAAAGGATCGGGACACAACAACCTCACGTATCTGCCGCAGGCCAGGGGCCCGCAAAGGGCAGATACGATACACCCGCGAGGGCTAAACAGTAAGGCTTCGCATTGCCGCAGTCGGTGGTTCAGGCCTTGGCAGCCGCCAGAATCAGCGCTTTCATTTCGGCGACCGCGCCTTTGAAACCGACAAACAGCGCGTGAGCCACCAGCGCATGGCCGATGTTCAGTTCGTTGATGCCCTTGATCGCGGCCACGGCTTCGACGTTGTGGTAGTGCAGACCGTGGCCGGCGTTGACGATCAGGCCTTCTTTAAGGCCGCAGTTAACGCCGTCGATGATGCGCTGCAGTTCGTCAGCGACTTCGGTTGGCGTGGTGGCATCGGCGTAACGGCCTGTGTGCAGTTCGATGGCCGGCGCGCCGACACGGCGGGAGGCTTCGATCTGGCGCTCGTCGGCGTCGATAAACAACGAGACTTCGCTGCCGATCTGCGACAGGCGCTCCACGGCCGCCTTGATCCGCGCTTCCTGGCCGGCCACGTCGAGGCCGCCTTCGGTGGTCAATTCCTGGCGGGTCTCGGGGACCAGGCAGATGTGCGCCGGGCGGATGCGCTCGGCGAACGCCATCATTTCTTCGGTGACGCCCATTTCGAAGTTCATGCGGGTTTGCAGCACGTCCTTGAGCAGCAGCACGTCGCGCTCCTGGATGTGGCGGCGGTCTTCACGCAGATGCACGGTGATGCCGTCGGCGCCTGCTTCTTCGGCGTCCAGCGCGGCCTTGACCGGGTCAGGGTAACGGGTGCCCCGGGCCTGGCGCAGGGTAGCGACGTGGTCGATGTTGACGCCAAGAAGAATGCGATTGCTGGTGGTCACGGAAGCGCTCCTGAAAAGGGAAAGAAACGGTGCACAGCATACACGGGGACGTCAGGGCTTTCGAAACAACTCGCGGCTGACCAGCGGCCGTCCGCCCAAGTGCACGGCGAGGGCCTGGCGCATCAGACGCTTGGCGGCGGACAAGGCGCCTGGGGCCGTCCAGTCGGCTTCGCTCATGGCCAGCAACTCAGTGCCCTGGAACAGGCCCGGTTGCAGCAGGTAGACGCGCTCAAGACCGGCGTCCACTTGCAGGCGGTACATGCCATCGGCGGCGATGGGGTCGCCGTGCACGTCGTTGCTCAGTTCGAAGCCGTAGCCAAGGTCGTCGAGCAGGCGCCATTCGAAGGCACGCAACAGCGGCTCCAGCGGGCGGCCTTCGGCCAGGGCCAACAAGGTGGCGGCGTAGTGATCGAACACCGCAGGGTGCGGGTCTTCGGCGGGCAGCAGGCGAATCAGCAGTTCATTGAGGTAGAGGCCGCTGAACAGCGCCTCGCCGTTGAGCCAGGCGGAGGTGCCGACGCTTTCCATGCGCCCGACGTTCTTCAATTCGCCCTTGCCACGAAACTCCACATCCAGGGCCACGAACGGCCGCGCCAGTGTGCCCGCCTTACCCCGTGCGCTGCGCAATACCGCACGCAGGCGGCCTTGGGGCGTGAGGAAGTCGACCAGGGCGCTGGTCTCGCGGTAGGCGCGGCTGTGCAGGACGTAGGCGAGTTGGCTGGGGGGCGGGGATTGGGACATGAGACGGGGAATCTCTAAAAAAAGAAGACCGCTTTTGTGGCGAGGGAGCTTGGTCCTGCTGGGCTGCGAAGCAGCCCTATACCTGCCACCGAGCTACATCTAAAAACTCAGTGGCCTTTTTGGGGCCGCTTTGCGGCCCAGCGGGAGCAAGCTCCCTCGCCACAACAAGCCCGCCAACCATCAAGCGGTTGCTTACATGTCGCCGTAACCCAGGGAGCGCAACGCGCGCTCATCATCGGACCAGCCACCCTTCACCTTCACCCACAGGTTGAGCATGATCTTGGAGTCGAACAGCAACTCCATGTCCTTGCGCGCTTCGGTGCCGATGCGCTTGATGCGTTCGCCCTTGTCGCCAATGATGATTTTCTTCTGGCCGTCACGTTCAACGAGGATCAAGGCGTGAATGTGCAAGGTCTTGCCCTGCTGCTTGAACTCTTCGATTTCGACGGTGATCTGGTACGGCAGCTCGGCGCCCATCTGGCGCATGATTTTCTCGCGTACCAGTTCGGCGGCGAGGAAACGGCTGCTGCGGTCGGTGATCTGGTCTTCCGGGAAGAAGTGCTCGTTCTCCGGCAGGTAGCCGGCGATCACGCGCTCCAGGGCTTCGAGGTTATGACCGTGCTGGGCCGAGATCGGCATGATCTGGGCGTTCGGCAGTTGTTCCTGCAGCCAGCTCAGGTGTGGCATCAGCTCGGCTTTGTCTTCGATACGGTCGGTTTTGTTCAGGGCGACGATCAACGGGCCGGTGACGTACTGCACGCGCTCGAGGACCATCTGGTCTTCGTCGGTCCACTTGGTGCGGTCAACCACGAAAATCACCACGTCGACGTCTTTCAACGCGGCCGAAGCAGTCTTGTTCATGTAGCGGTTGAGGGCTTTTTCGCCGCCTTTGTGCATGCCTGGGGTGTCAACGTAGACAGCTTGCACGGTGCCTTCGGTCTTGATGCCCAGCATGTTGTGGCGGGTGGTCTGCGGCTTGCGCGAGGTGATCGCGAGCTTCTGCCCAAGGATGTGGTTCAGCAGCGTGGACTTGCCCACGTTGGGACGGCCGACGATGGCAACATAGCCACAGCGTGTTGCGGTTGAATCAGTCATGGCCATTCTCCACGCCCAGGGCAATCAGTGCTGCAGCGGCCGCTACCTGTTCGGCAATACGACGGCTCACACCCTGACCTCGGCTTTTTTCATTCAGTAAGGTGATTTCACATTCCACGAAAAATACGCGGCAATGGGGCTCACCCTGGATATCCACCACTTCGTAGCGTGGCAGTTCGCACCCACGGGACTGCAGGAATTCCTGCAGGCGGGTCTTTGGATCTTTGTTGGTGTCGACCAGGGTCAGGCTTTCGATTTCCGAAGTCAGCCAGGCGGTAACACGCGCCTTGGCCGCTTCCATGCCTGCATCGAGGTAGATCGCACCGATCAGCGCTTCAAGGGCATCGGCCAGGATCGACTCGCGACGGAAACCGCCGCTCTTCAATTCACCGGAACCCAGGCGCAGGTACTCGCCCAGGCCAAAACCACGGGCCAGCACGGCCAGGGTCTCGCCTTTTACCAGGCGGGCACGCAAGCGCGACAGCTGGCCTTCACGAGCAAGCGGGAAACGCTCGAACAGCGCCTCACCGGCGACGAAATTGAGGATGGCATCCCCGAGGAATTCCAGGCGTTCGTTGTTACGCCCGGCAAAGCTGCGGTGTGTGAGGGCAAGGATCATCAACTCCTGATCCTTGAAGGTGTAGCCGAGCAGGCTTTCGAGACGACTCAGAGAAACGGTCACGGTTTATCCATACCTAGTTGATGCATATCTAGTGGGTGGCACCGGCGGCCATCGACAATTGACGCAGTGTTCAAATTCAAATCCTGTTTGGTGCTGCATGAGGCCGGAATTTGTCCAGACCCCAGAAAAGCATTCGGCGCTGTGATCACAGCGCCGCTTGTATTACTTGATCAGCCCGACCCGCGAGAAGTTCGGCAGGTGGCTGAGTTTGGGTTCCGGCCAGCTCATCCAGACCGCAAAGGCCTTGCCGACGATATTCTGGTCGGGGACCATGCCCAGCAGGTCCTTGGGAATGTTGGGATCATCCCAGTAGCGGCTGTCATTGGAGTTGTCACGGTTGTCGCCCATCATGAAATAGTGCCCGGCCGGCACTTTCCACTCGCCATCTGGCGTCGCGCGGTAGCGGCTCATTTCCTTGCGGATTTCGTGCTCTACCGTACCGAGTTTTTCCTGGTACAGCTCGGCGCTGCCCAAGGTGTTTGGCTCGGCACCGATCAGTTTCTCCGCCACCGATTCGCCATTGACGAACAGGCGTTTGTCGCTGGTGTAACGGATCACATCGCCCGGCAAGCCGACTACACGCTTGATGTAGTTGACGTTCGGGTCACTCGGGTAGCGGAACACCATCACATCGCCGCGCTGCGGGTCACCGATCTCGATGACCTTCTTGTCGATCACCGGCAGGCGGATCCCGTAGGAAAACTTGTTCACCAGGATGAAGTCGCCCACGTCCAGGGTAGGTTTCATCGACCCCGAAGGGATCTGAAACGGCTCCACCAGGAACGAACGCAGCACCAGCACGATGAACAACACCGGGAAGAACGACTTGCCATATTCAACCAGCAAAGGCTCTTTGTTCAGCTTCTCGATTACCACGCCGTCGGGCTGGCTGACGCTGCCCTGATAGGACGCGATAGCCGCCCGCCGACGCGGGGCGAAGAACACCAGATCGAGCAACGCCAGGAGACCGCAAACGGCAACGGCGATGACCAGCAACAGCGGGAAATTTAGCGACATAGGACCTAACTATCCAACCTGAGCACCGCAAGGAAGGCTTCTTGTGGAATTTCCACGTTACCCACTTGCTTCATGCGTTTTTTACCGG
Source organism: Pseudomonas fildesensis (assembly GCF_001050345.1). Classification (GTDB taxonomy): domain Bacteria; phylum Pseudomonadota; class Gammaproteobacteria; order Pseudomonadales; family Pseudomonadaceae; genus Aquipseudomonas; species Aquipseudomonas fildesensis. The sequence goes on from NZ_LFMW01000001.1 coordinate 619,443, forward strand.
CCTTTTGCTTCTCAAGCAGCTTGCGCTTACGGCTCACGTCGCCACCGTAGCATTTGGCCAGTACGTTCTTTCTGAGAGCCTTGACGGAGGTCCGTGCAATGATCTGCCCGCCAATGGCGGCCTGGATCGCGACGTCGAACATCTGGCGCGGAATCAGTTCTTTCATCTTCTCGGTCAACTGGCGACCTTTGTAGTGCGCGTTTTCCTTGTGCACGATCAGTGCAAGCGCATCCACCTTGTCACCGTTGATCAGCACATCCAGTTTCACCAGATTAGCCGATTGATAACGGTCGAAATGGTAATCCAGCGAAGCATAGCCGCGACTGGTGGATTTGAGACGGTCAAAGAAGTCCAGGACCACTTCGTTCATCGGCAAATCGTAGGTCACTTGCACCTGGGTACCGAGGAACAACATGTCGTGCTGTACGCCACGTTTTTCGATACACAGGGTAATGACGTTGCCCAGGTGTTCCTGCGGCACAAGAATATTGGCGCGCACGATCGGTTCGCGCATGTCTTCGATGGAAGACAGGTCTGGAAGCTTGGACGGGTTGTCGACGTAAATCGTTTCACCGGTTTTCAGCAACAGCTCGAAAATAACCGTGGGGGCGGTGGTGATCAGGTCCAGGTCGTATTCGCGCTCAAGGCGCTCCTGGATGATCTCCATGTGCAGCATGCCGAGGAAGCCGCAACGGAAGCCGAAGCCCAGGGCGTCGGAGCTTTCCGGGGTGTACTGCAACGACGAATCGTTGAGGGTCAGCTTCTGCAGGGCTTCGCGGAAGTCTTCGAAGTCATCGGAGCTGACCGGGAACAGACCGGCGTATACCTGCGGCTGGATGCGTTTGAAGCCCGGCAGCACGTCGACGTCAGGGGTGGAGCTCAAGGTCAGGGTGTCACCTACCGGTGCACCGTGAATGTCCTTGATACCGGCGATGATGAAGCCTACTTCACCGGCTTTGAGGTCAACGGTGGCTGTGTGTTTCGGGTTGAATACACCGACGCTGTCCACCAGGTGGATCTTACCGGTGGATTTGACCAGGATCTTGTCGCCCTTTTTCACACGGCCGTGGCGCACGCGTACCAGGGAAACAACACCCAGGTAGTTGTCGAACCAGGAGTCGATGATCAACGCTTGCAGCGGATCTTCGTAATTGCCGGTAGGCGCAGGAATGGTCTTGACCAGGCGCTCGAGTACTTCGTCAACGCCCAGGCCGGTCTTGGCGCTGCACTCGACGGCGTCGGTGGCGTCAATGCCGATGATTTTTTCGATTTCTTCTTTCACACGGTCCGGATCGGCCTGTGGCAGGTCGATCTTGTTCAGCACCGGCATGACTTCCAGGCCTTGCTCGATGGCGGTGTAGCAGTTGGCTACTGACTGGGCTTCAACGCCCTGCCCCGCATCCACCACCAGCAGCGCGCCTTCGCAGGCCGCCAGGGAACGGCTGACTTCATAGGTGAAGTCGACGTGGCCCGGGGTGTCAATGAAGTTCAACTGGTACTTGATACCGTCTTTGGCGGTGTAGTACAGGGTAACGCTGTGGGCCTTGATGGTGATCCCGCGCTCGCGTTCGAGGTCCATGGAGTCCAGTACCTGGGCTTCCATTTCACGCTCGGCAAGGCCGCCGCACATCTGGATGAATCGATCGGCCAGCGTCGACTTACCATGGTCAATGTGGGCGATGATGGAGAAATTGCGGATATGACTCAAATCACTCACGGATCAACACTCAAAAAGGCTGCAGGCAGATTGCCCGCTGAAAAATAGCCGGGAATTGTACCTGATGCTCGGGCCAGACGTCATCTTTGCTGACCAGAACAAAAATGCCCCGATCTCTCGACCGGGGCATTTTTTGTGCATAAGCGCGGCTAACCGGCGCGGCGCAGCAACCAGAACCCGGCCAGGGCGCAGATGGCAGTCGGTACCAGCACCGCAAACAGCGGCGAGAAACCGAACACCAGGCTCGACGGGCCAAGCAGGTCCTGGGCGATGCGGAAGGTGAAACCCACCAGCACGCCGGTAAACACGCGCTGGCCGAGGGTCACGGAACGCAACGGACCGAAGATGAACGAGATAGCCATCAGCACCAGCGCGGCGGTGACCACCGGCTGCAACACCTTGACCCAAAATGCCAGCCAGTAACGGCCATTGTTCAGGCCTTGGTCCTTGAGGTAGTGGATATAGCTCCACAAACCGGAGATCGGCAGGCTTTCGGGGATCATCACCACCGTATTGAGCAGTTCCGGCTTCAGGGCGATGTCCCATTGCTCGGTCGGCACGTTGATGACTTCGGTGCTGGCCTTGGTGCCCTGGCCCACATTACGGAAGTAAGTGGTGGTGACCTCGGTCAGTTGCCATTGCTCGGCGCTGTATTGCGCGCGTTTGGCGAAACTGGACGACAACATGTGGCGTTCTTTATCGAACGTGTAGCGAGTGACGCCAATCAACAGCCCGCCCGGCTGCACGGCGTTGATGTGGATGAATTCATCCCCCTGACGGTGCCACAAGCCATGCTTGGCGCTCTGCGCATCGCCCGAACCCTGCGCCAGGGCGCGGTTGGCCTGGGCGGTGGTTTCGGCCGGCGGTGCCACGTACTCACCGATCAACACACTGCACAACATCAGCAGCAGCATGGGCTTCATCACGGCCCAGACGATACGGCCGATGGAAACACCGGCGGCGCGCATGATGGTCAGTTCGCTGTTGCTGGCCAAGCTGCCCAGGCCGATCAGGCAACCGATCAGCGCAGCCATCGGCATCATGTCGTAAAGGCGACGCGGAGCAGTCAGCGCCACGTAGCTCAACACGTCGGTAACGGTGTAGGTGTCGGTGACGTTGCCCACTTCATCAATGAAAGCGAACAGCGACGCCAGACCCAGGATGATGCCCAATACCGCCAGGATGGCGATCAGTACGCTGCTACCAATATAGCGATCGAGCTTAGCCACGAGCCAACTCCTTCTGGCCACGACGGCTCTTCATTTTCAGACGTATAGGTTCCCAGTAGAGCAGCCCCAGGCCGATCACCAGGAAGATGCCGTGAACCCACCACAGACCCAGGGTCGGCGACAGCTTGCCCTTCTCCAGAGAACCGCGGGCGGAAATCAGGATGGTCAGGTAAGCCATGTACAGCAGGATCGCTGGCAGCAGCTTGAGGAATCGCCCTTGGCGCGGGTTGACGCGCGACAGCGGCACCGCCATCAGGGTCACGATAAACACCAGCAACGGTAGGGAAATACGCCACTGCAGCTCAGCGATGGAACGCAGCTCCGTGCTGCCGAAGAGATCCTGTGTCGGGATCGCATCGCGATCGCTCACTTCGTTGCTGACGTCCGGACGGGCGAGCATTACGCCGTAGGTCTCGTATTTGATGGCACGGTAATCGGCCTGGCCCGGGCTGCCGTCATAGCGATAGCCGTTTTCCAGGATCAGGTAACGGCTGCCGTCGGGACGCACTTCCTGGCGGCCGGAGTCGGCGACCAGTACGGAAATGCCACGGTCTTTCTTGTCTTGCCCAAAACGCTTCTCGGAGATGAATACCCCGCCGAGGTTGGCCCGGTCGTCCGTCAGGGTCTCGGTATAGGTGACCCGGGAACCATCATTGAGCGCCTGGAAGCGGCCTGGTTCGAGGGTGTCGAACTCGGTCATGGCGTCCTGTTTGTTGAGCACCAGCTGGAATTGCATGGCGCCTTGAGGGGCCAGGCTCAGGCTCAACCAGCCCACGATCAGCGCAACGCCGGCGGCCGGGATCATGGTCATGCCCAGCAGGCGTTGCTGGCTCATGCCGGTGGCCGACAACACGGTCATTTCGCTTTCGAGGTACAAGCGGCCATACGCCAGCAGGATCCCGAGGAACAGGCCCAGCGGCAGGATCAACTGCAGGAAGCCCGGCAGGCGAAAGCCCATGATCAGGAACAGCGAGCCCGGGTCCAGGGCGCCGGAGGCAGCCTGGGCCAGGTATTTGACGAAACGACCACTCATGGTGATGACCAGCAATACCGCACTCACGGCACTCAGGGTCAACAGGACTTCGCGGGACAGATAACGGAAGACGATCAAACCAGACACTCCAGGGTTGTCAGGCTAAGGCGGCCAAACAAGCAAGCATACCGAGTCGGCCCGTTTAAAGGGGCCGGCTAAAAAGATTGCGCATTATCCTGTGATTGACCGCGCCTGTCACGGAGCTTACTCGTGCGGGCGCACAAAGCTTGCTGCAAGGGTTGTCAGGCTCCGCCGGCGAGGTTCAAACTGCGGCCTTTGTCGCGGGCGGTTTACACAGCTGCCTCGCTTTAAAGCCTGCGTACAGACGCCAGGCTCACCGACCTTTATAAGGGACCCGAAAATGGAATTGGTTGTAAAAAGCGTTAGCCCCGAAACGTTGAAAACCGCCACCCTCGTGGTCGCCATCGGCGAAGGCCGCACGCTCGGCGTCGCCGCCAAGCAACTCGATGAACTGAGCGGCGGCGCCATCAGCGCGGTCCTCAAGCGTGGCGACCTGGCCGGCAAAGTGGGCCAGAGCCTTCTGCTGCATAGCCTGCCCAACCTCAAGGCCGACCGCGTATTGCTGGTGGGCGTGGGCAAGGACGCCGAGCTCGGCGACCGCCCGTTCCGCAAGATCATCAGCGGCATCCTCAACACCCTCAAGGGCCTGGGCGGCAGCGATGCTGCGCTGGCACTCGATGAGATCGTCGTCAAAGGCCGTGACAGCTACGGCAAGACCCGCCTGCTGGCCGAAACCCTGGTGGACGGCGGCTATATTTTCGACCAGTTCAAGAGCCAGAAAGCCGAACCGCGCGCCCTGAAGAAAGTCACTCTGCTGACCATCAAGGCCGCCCAGGCTGAAGTCGAGCGTGCCGTGACACACGCCCAGGCCATCGCCAACGGCATGTCGTTCACCCGCGACCTGGGCAACCTGCCGCCGAACATCTGCCACCCGACGTACCTGGGCGAACAAGCCAAGGCGCTGGGCAAGGAATTCAAGGGCCTCAAGGTTGAAGTCCTCGATGAGAAGAAGATCAAGGAACTGGGCATGGGCTCGTTCTATGCCGTGGGCCAGGGCAGCGACCAGCCGCCACGCCTGATCGTGATGCAATACAACGGCGGCAAGAAGTCCGAGAAGCCTTACGCCCTGGTGGGTAAAGGCATCACGTTCGACACCGGCGGCATCAGCCTCAAGCCGGGCCTGGGCATGGACGAAATGAAGTACGACATGGGCGGCGCCGCCAGCGTGTTCGGTACCCTGCGTGCCGTGCTGGAGCTCAAGCTGCCGATCAACCTGGTGTGCATCCTGGCCTGCGCCGAGAACATGCCGAGCGGCGGCGCGGCGCGTCCGGGCGACATCGTCACCACCCTGAGCGGCCAGACCGTCGAAATCCTCAACACCGACGCCGAAGGCCGCCTGGTGCTGTGCGATGCACTGACCTACGCCGAACGCTTCAAACCGCAAGCCGTGATCGATATCGCGACCCTGACCGGTGCCTGCATCGTCGCCCTGGGGTCCCACACCTCGGGACTGCTGGGCAACAGCGACGAGCTCATCGGGCAACTGCTCAGCGCCGGCAAGGCTGCCGACGACCGCGCCTGGCAATTGCCGCTGTTCGATGAGTACCAGGAACAACTGGACAGCCCGTTCGCCGACATCGCCAACATCGGTGGCCCGAAAGCCGGCACCATCACCGCAGCCTGCTTCCTGTCGCGCTTTGCCAAGAACTTCAACTGGGCGCACCTGGACATCGCCGGTACCGCATGGACCAGCGGCGGCAAGGACAAGGGCGCCACTGGCCGTCCGGTGCCATTGCTGACCCAGTACCTGCTGGATCGCGCAAAAGCTTAAACACCGCCCTCCTGTGTGAGCCGGCTTGCCGGCGATGGCGCCCTTGAAATCGCTGCAAGACTCAAGGGCCTCATCGCCGGCAAGCCGGCTCCTACGGGTACGGTGTGGCCATTCAGGAACCGCAATGACCCAAGTCGACTTCTATATATTGCCCAGCGCCGATCCCTCTGCGCGCCTGGACTTTGCCTGCAAGCTCACCGAAAAAGCCTGGCGCATGGGCCACCGCATCTACCTGCATTGCAGCGATGCCGGCCAACGCGACGAACTCGACGCCCGGTTGTGGCGCTTCAAGGGCGAAAGCTTCGTGCCCCACGGCCCTGCCGAGTCAGAACCCGAAGGCCAGGTTGTCCTGGGCGTGGGTGACAGCTGCGGCGATCACCATGACCTGCTAGTCAACCTCGACCTGAAAGTACCGGCCTTTGCCAAGGCGTTCGCCCGTGTGGCGGAAGTGGTGGTGGAAGACCCGGCTATTCGTCAGGCCGCGCGGGAGAGTTTCCGTTTCTATCGTGAACAAGGCTATCCTCTGCAAGATCACCGGCTACAACGACTTTGAGCACATGATGGACACTCCCAACCCTCTAAAAAAAGATGACCACCTGCTGGACGACCTGGAGTCGATCCGCCAATTGCTGGGTGATGACGGCTTGCAGCCGCCGCTGCTGACCGACTCGATCGATGCCGACGTACAGATTCCTCTGCTGTTCGACCTGGTCGATGGCAAGCCGGTCGAAGCGCCCGTCGTCGTAGCCGCTGCACCCGCTGCCGTTGCCGCCGACAAAACCCCCGACGCCCTGCTGCTGCACCTCGACAGCGAACTGCGCGCCGCTGCGCAGCTGATCATGCAAGACGTGATCGACGACTTTGCTCCGCATATTGAAACCGAGATCAAGCGGCGGATGGATGCGCGGATGGAGCGGTTGCTCAGTCAATACCAGTCTTAAACCAGACACATACCCCCTGTGGGAGGGGGCTTGCTCCCGATAGCGATGGGTCAATCAATACATGTAACGACTGACACCCCCTCATCGGGAGCAAGCCCCCTCCCACATTTGATCGCATGCACCTTAAGGCCGTCTTCAACTCGCCCTCTCCCCTATCCCCCGTTATACTTGCCGGCTTTCCTGAATAAATGCCAACTAGGGTCCCGCCGCGCATGGATAAGACCTACCAGCCGCACGCTATTGAAACTTCCTGGTACCAGACCTGGGAGTCCGAGAATTATTTCGCTCCGCAAGGCGCGGGCGAGTCCTACACCATCATGATTCCGCCACCGAACGTCACTGGCAGCCTGCACATGGGCCATGGCTTCAACAATGCGATCATGGATGCGTTGATCCGTTTCCGCCGCATGCAGGGCCGCAACACCCTGTGGCAACCGGGTACCGACCACGCCGGTATTGCCACCCAGATGCTGGTGGAACGCCAGCTCGAAGCCACCGGCCAGAACCGTCATGACCTGGGTCGCGAGAAATTCCTGGAAAAAATCTGGGAATGGAAAGACCAGTCCGGCGGCAATATCAGCCGTCAGATCCGTCGCCTGGGTTCGTCCGTCGACTGGAGCCGCGAGCGCTTCACCATGGATGACGGCTTGTCGGAATCGGTGAAAGAAGCTTTCGTACGCCTGCACGAAGACGGCCTGATCTACCGCGGCAAGCGCCTGGTGAACTGGGACACCAAGTTGCACACGGCGATTTCCGACCTTGAAGTGGAAAACCACGACGAGAAAGGTTTCCTGTGGAACCTCAAGTACCCGCTGGCCGACGGCGCCAAGACCGCTGAAGGCAATGACTACCTGATCGTCGCTACCACCCGTCCGGAAACCATGCTCGGCGACGCCGCCGTGGCCGTTAACCCGAACGATGAACGCTACCAGGCGCTGATCGGCAAGTTCGTCGAACTGCCGCTGGTCGGCCGCCGTATCCCGATCATCGCGGACGACTACTGCGACCCTGAATTCGGCACCGGCTGCGTGAAAATCACCCCGGCCCACGATTTCAACGACTACGAAGTCGGCAAGCGCCACAACCTGCCGCTGCTGAACATCTTCGACAAGAATGCCGCCGTGCTGCCGGCCTGCCAGGTATTCAACCTTGACGGCACATTGAATGACAGCGTCGACGGCAAGATCCCGGTTGAATACGCCGGCCTCGACCGTTTTGAAGCGCGCAAGCAGATCGTTGCTGCCTTCGACGCCGCCGGCCTGCTGGTCAGCGTTGACGACCACGGCCTGAAAGTACCGAAGGGCGACCGCTCCGGTACCATTATTGAGCCGTGGCTGACCGACCAGTGGTACGTGTCCACCAAGCCGTTGGCCGAGCCTGCGATTGCTGCCGTTGAAGATGGCCGTATCCAGTTCGTGCCCAAGCAGTACGAAAACATGTACTTCTCGTGGATGCGCGACATCCAGGATTGGTGCATCAGCCGTCAGCTATGGTGGGGCCACCGCATTCCGGCCTGGTACGACGAGTCGGGCAAGGTCTATGTGGGCCGCGATGAAGCCGAAGTACGTGCAAAGCACAACCTCGGCCCGGACGTGGCACTGCAACAGGACAACGACGTACTGGACACCTGGTTCAGCTCGGGCCTGTGGACTTTCTCCACGTTGGGCTGGCCGCAGCAGACCGAATTCCTGAAGAAATTCCACTCCACCGACGTGCTGGTCACCGGTTTCGACATCATTTTCTTCTGGGTTGCCCGGATGATCATGCTGACCATGCATTTGGTGAAGAACGAGGACGGCACCCCGCAGGTACCGTTCAAGACCGTGTACGTGCACGGCCTGGTGCGTGATGGCCAGGGTCAGAAGATGTCCAAGTCCAAGGGCAACGTCCTGGACCCGCTGGACATCATCGACGGCATCGACCTGGAAACCCTGGTGCAAAAACGCACCTCGGGCCTGATGCAGCCGAAACTGGCGAAGAAGATCGAGAAGCAGACCCGCGACGAGTTCGCCGACGGCATCGCCAGCTACGGCACCGACGCCCTGCGCTTCACCTTCTGCTCGCTGGCGTCCACCGGTCGCGACATCAAGTTCGACATGGGCCGCGTCGAAGGCTATCGCAACTTCTGCAACAAGATCTGGAACGCGGCGCGCTACGTGCTGGATAAAGGCGAAGACTGCGGTCAGAACGGCGAAGCCTATGAGCTGTCCCTGGCCGACCGCTGGATCATCTCGCAGCTGCAGCGCACCGAAGCCGAAGTGACCCGCCAGCTCGACCAGTTCCGTTTCGACCTGGCCGCGCAGGCCTTGTACGAGTTCATCTGGAACCAGTATTGCGACTGGTACCTGGAACTGTCCAAGCCCGTGCTGTGGGACGAAAATGCGCCGATCGAACGCCAGCGCGGCACCCGCCGCACCCTGGTACGCGTACTGGAAGTAGCGCTGCGCCTGGCGCACCCGTTCATGCCGTTTATCACCGAAGAAATCTGGCAGCGCCTTGCGCCGCTGGCCGGTGTCGAAGGCAAGACCATCATGCTGCAACCTTGGCCGGTGGCCAACGAAGCACGCATTGATGAGGCCGCCGAAAGCGATATCGAATGGCTCAAGACCCTGATGCTCGGCACGCGCAACATCCGCGCCGAAATGAACATCGGTCCGGGCAAGCCGCTGGCTGTGTTCGTGAAGAACGCCAGTAGCGAGGACCAGCGCCGTCTCACCGAGAACGATGCACTGCTCAAGAAGCTGGCGAAGCTGGAGTCGATCACCGTATTGGCCGCTGGCGCCGAAGCACCGCTGTCTGCCACCGCACTGGTCGGCGACATGGAAGTGCTGGTGCCGATGGCCGGCTTGATCGACAAGGGCGCTGAACTGGCCCGCCTCGACAAGGAAATCCTGCGCCTGCAAGGCGAAGTGCAGCGGGTGGGCGGCAAGCTGTCCAACGCGGCATTCGTCGACAAGGCCCCGGCTGAAGTGATCGACAAGGAACGCGCCAAACTGGCCGAGGCCGAACAGGCACTGGGCAAGCTGGCGGAGCAACATGCGCGGATTTCCAGCCTGTAAGGGGCAAACCGTGTGAAAAAAAGAGACCTTCGGGTCTCTTTTTTTTGCCTGGGGATTCCCATCTACTGCCGCCAACACGGTCAATGTGGGAGGGGGCTTGCCCCCGATAGCGGTGTATCAGTCACAACATTTTTGACTGCCACACCGCTATCGGGGGCAAGCCCCCTCCCACATTTGCCCGAGTTCGGCTCAGGATGTGTGACAATGCCCACCACTTTGAGCCAACACCAGAATCAACATGACAGCCCCCAGCACACCCAAACCTCCGCGCAAGAAGCCTAAAACCGCAGCCCCGGCCAAGCCCGTCGTGCCGCGCAAAGAAGCCACCTTGCACCCGCGCAACCGCCACCAGGGCCGTTACGACTTCCCTGCGTTGATCAAAACCACGCCAGAACTGGCGCAGTTCGTGATCATTAACCCCTACGGCAAGGAAAGCATCGACTTCGCCAGCCCGGACGCGGTACGGGTGTTTAACCGGGCGTTGCTGAAAGCCTTCTATGGCATCCAGCACTGGGACATCCCTGCGGATTACCTGTGCCCGCCGGTGCCGGGGCGTGCGGACTATGTGCACTTCCTCGCCGACCTGCTGGCCAGCGTCAATGAAGGCGAGATTCCGCGTGGCGCGCCGGTCAAGGTGCTGGACATCGGCATGGGCGCCAACTGCGTCTACCCGCTGATCGGCTACAGCGAATACCGCTGGAATTTCCTCGGTTCGGAAGTCGACCCCACCGCTGTCGCCGCGGCCAAGGCGATTGTGCAGTCCAACGGGCTGAACAAGGTCATCCAGCTGCGCCTGCAAAGCAACCCCAAGCAGATCCTGCTGGGCCTGCTTGAGCCGGGCGAGCGTTTTGACCTGACGATGTGCAACCCGCCGTTCCACGCGTCCATGGACGAAGCCACCAAGGGCAGCGAGCGCAAGTGGCGCGCCTTGGGCAAGGCCGATCCGAAACGCAAGTTGCCGGTACTGAACTTCGGTGGCCAATCGGCCGAGCTGTGGTGTGAAGGCGGCGAAGCGCGGTTTGTGACGCAATTGATCGCCGAGAGCGCGCACTTTGCCCACAAGGTGCTGTGGTTCAGCACCCTGGTGTCAAAAGCATCGAACTTGCCCGCGATCCAGACCGCGCTGAGAAAAGCCGGCGTACTGGAGAGCCAGGTGGTGGAAATGTCCCAGGGCCAGAAGACCAGTCGTTTCGTCGCCTGGACCTTCCAGACCCCGTCCGAGCAGCAGGTGTGGCGCCAGCGTTGGGTGCGTAAGGACTAACCCTGTGGCGAGGGAGCAAGCTCCCTCGCCACAGAAAGCCCCCGCCAAATCGCAGGCAACAAAAAACCGTGCCCGGATCGCTCCGGAGCACGGTTTTTTTGCTGCGTCTTACTTGTTAACAGCGTCGGTCAGGCCTTTGGCCACAACCAGCTTGATAACTTTCTTGGCAGCGATTTCGATGGCAGCGCCAGTCGAAGGGTTACGGCCAGTACGGGCTGGACGCTCGGTCACTTTCAATTTGCCAACGCCTGGCAGAGTGATTTCGCCGCCGTTTTCCAGCTGATCTGCAACAACTTGGCTCAGTTGGTCCAGCAGAGCGCGCACGGTGGTTTTCGGTGCGTCTACTGCTTCAGCCAGGTCAGCGATCAGTTGGTCTTTAGTAATAGCCATTGTGGTGTTCCTTCCCTATCAAATTCATATGGATTGCAGAGTGCAGTGTCAGCCATCGAGCCCGACCGTCATGGCCTGGCACCCCCGGCTATAACCACGGAGATCGGGGTTATAGATGCTTGAAACGGGGATTGGTTCGACCTGACAGATACTGAATGCACGCTTAACGCCGAGTCGTGGCGTAAGACGGGGCAAAACTAGCACAGAGACGGGGAAATATCCGCTTCTACCTACCCATTTGGTCAGCTTTATCGCTCTAAACCGTGAAAAAAAGACATATGCCCCGTCGGAGAGCGTCCAAAATGACCTTCGACGCGTGTCTTGACCAATGGGTGCGGTACACTGGGCGACTTTTCGGGGAGGCCAAACGCTCCCCTTCAACCAGCCGAGAAGCCCATGCCGATCCGTCATTGCATCGTCCACCTGATCGACAAAAAACCCGACGGCACACCTGCAGTTCTCCACGCCCGCGACTCCGAGCTCGCCGAGTCGGCGGCCATCGAGAACATGCTTGCCGACCTCAACGAGAGCTACAACGCCAAACAAGGCAAGGCTTGGGGTTTCTTCCATGCCGAGTCCGGCGCGCACCCGTTCAGCGGCTGGTTGAAGGAGTATTTCGACGGTGGCCAGGATTTCACCACCTTCAGCCGCACCGCCGTCGAGCACCTGCAGAAGCTGATGGAAGAATCCAACCTCTCCACCGGCGGCCACGTGCTGTTTGCCCACTACCAACAAGGCATGACCGACTACCTGGCCATCGCCCTGCTCCACCACAGCGAAGGCGTGGCGGTGACCGAGGACCTGGACGTGACCGCGTCCCGTCACCTGGACCTGGGCCAGCTGCACCTGGCGGCGCGCATCAACGTGTCCGAGTGGCAGAACAACAAGCAGTCCAAGCAGTACATCTCCTTTATCAAAGGCAAGAACGGCAAGAAGGTCTCGGAATACTTCCGCGACTTTATCGGCTGCCAGGAAGGCGTCGACGGCCCGGGCGAGACCCGCACCCTGCTCAAGGCGTTCAGCGACTTCGTTGAAAGCGAAGACCTGCCGGATGAATCCGCGCGCGAAAAAACCAAGACCCTGGTCGATTACGCCAGCAGCCAGGCCAAGCTCGGCGAACCCATGGGCCTGGAAGAGTTGTCGGGGTTGATCGATGAAGATCGGCCTAAGGCGTTCTACGACCACATCCGCAACAAGGACTACGGTCTGTCGCCGGAAATTCCGGCCGACAAACGCACCCTCAACCAGTTCCGTCGCTTCACCGGGCGCGCCGAGGGCTTGTCCATCAGCTTTGAAGCGCACCTGCTGGGCGACAAGATCGAGTACGACGAAGCCGCTGGCACCTTGATCATCAAGGGCCTGCCGACCCAACTGACCGACCAGCTCAAGCGCCGCAACTGATGCTCGGCGGGGTCCTTAAAAAAGTCCTGTTGGTGTTGCTGGTCGTCGTTGCTATCCAGAACTGGGGAAAGGTCGAGCGGCTGTTCAACCCTTCACAGGTGGCGCCGGAGCAGGTACGGGCTTCAGCGCGTGTGGTGCTCTACGCCACCGAGTGGTGTGGGTACTGCAAGCAGATCCGCCGCTTCCTCGACCAGAAAGGCATTGCGTACCAGGCGCTCGATATCGAGAAGGACGCCCAGGCGCGCAAGGCGTATGAGGCGTTGGGCGGTGGAGGGATTCCATTCGTGGACGTAAACGGGACGTTGATTCGCGATTACGACCCCGAGAAAATCATGGCCGCGCTGAAATAATCAGCGCACCACGATCACCCGCCCCAGCAGGCTGTGCTGCTTGAACCCGAGCACCGCCTGCAACGCATTCAGTACCGCCTGCGGGTCTTTGCTCGGGAAGCTGCCGCTGACGCGCTTGGCACCCATCTCGTCATTAAGCAGCAGGATGCGGCCAGGGTAGTAACGGCCCAGGTCTTTCACTACGTCAGCCAACGGCGCCTTGTAGTAGTTGAGCCAGCCATCGCGCCAGGCCAGGCGTGATTCGCTGTCGACCGCGTGCATCGGCTCGGCCACACCCTCGGCGTACGCCACTTGCTGGCCTGCCGTAAGAATTTGCTGCTGGCTCTGCTTCGACGGTGTGACGCCGACCCGACCCGACAACACCGTCACTTGGCCCCCCGCCGGTTGCAGGCGCACTTCAAACTGCGTGCCCAGCACCCGCGCTTCGCCGCTACCGGCCTCCACTACAAAGGATTGGCCCGTGTGGGTCACGCTGAAAAACCCCGCTCCGCGACGCAACTGGATGTGCCGCTCGCCATGGCTGAAATCTACGGCGATGGCGCTGTCGGCGTCGAGGGTGACTTGGGATTGATCGGCCAGGGTGACGGTTTTGACTTCCCCCGGCGCGGTTACGTAGTCCGCGCCAACGTCATCGACCCAGCGCGACGGCTGCCAGCCGGCGCCCATGGACACCATCAGCAGCAGGCACGCGGCCATGGCCAGCGCACCGGACCAACGCATCACGCGTGAGCGCTTCGAGGTGTTCATCGCGTTGAGGTAACCCTGCAACACCAGCGCTTCCTCGTTCGCCAGTGCGCGCGCCGGCACTTCGCTCAACTCCCACAGCACCTGGGCCCGGGAATAGGCCTCGACGTGCGCGGGGTCAGCGCGAAGCCAGTGGCTGAAGGTGGCCTGGTCACCGCTGCTGGGCTGGTCGTGCAACAGGCTCAACCAGGCCAGTGCGGCTTGTTCCTGGGCGGGCGTAGGGGTGACGTTCACGGTGCTTTCCCTGGCGTGCGTGGGGGCGATGGTTCGCGAAGGCTGGCTTTGCAGGCTTCGAGGGCACGCATCATATGTTTTTCCACGGCGCTTTGGGACAGGCCCATAGCCTTGGCGATTTCTGCGTATTTGCGCCCGTGGATGCGATTGAGCAGGAAAATCTGCCGGGTACGCTCGGGCAGGCTGCGCAAGGCGGCTTCGACATGGCGCAGGTCGTTGCCCGCCTCCAGTGCGGCCTGGGGTTCGGAGCCCTGATTATCCTGCTGTTCCGGCAGCCAGCCTTCGCTGCTGCGCACACGGGCGCCTTCGCTGCGCAGGTGGTCGATGGCGATGTTGCCGGCGCAGCGCAGCAGGTAGGTGCTGAGTTCCTCGACCTGCACCAAGGGTCGGCGCCAGAAGCGCAGGAACAGGTCCTGCACCAGGTCGGCGGCCGTGGCGCGGCAGCCGACGCGCCGGCTGACCAGGGCTTCCATCTGCGAACGCTGGGACAGAAATACCTGCAAAAAATGCGCACGCCCACCCGCCGCATCGCGGTGTTGGCTGTCCTGGGATTCCGGTGGCGTGCTGATCATCATGGCAGGCTCAAAGGGTCGCGAACGCCGCAACAGGGCTGGCCAGCAGGCCGACACCCGCCAGCATCAAGGCCAGCCTTGGCCGATACGGCAACAGCAACACCAGCAGCAATGCGCTGAGCATCAACACGGCGCACCATTCCACCAGGCCCTGGGCCCATCCCGTGGCGGCCACTGCCGGCCAGATCGAAACCGTCAGCAGCAACCAACCGACCATGCGCAACCCCAGGCGTCGACGGGTCGACGGCTTACTGTTCAGCAGTTCGCCGTGGTGACGGTCGGTAGACAGGCACAGCGCAGTAAACCCGACGTAGCACATCAGCAATGCGAGGAGCATTCAGTGCGCCTCCTGCTTTAGGTTGAGCGGGCGCGCCCGCTCGGTCTTGGGCAGGGGCGCCGTGCGGTGCTGCATCTTCCAGGCGGCCCAGGCCAGGAACACACCGCTGCCCAGGCACGTCAGGTCGAAGCCGGCCATCGCCCAGTCGCCTGTCGCAAGCGAAACGCCCAAATGCTGCGAGGTAGTCAGCGCATTGAGCAAAGGAATGGCGATAAACAGCAACGCGCCAACGCTCAATTGCTCGACCCAGCCCTGCCGACCTCGACGTAGCACCGCGTGCAACAGGCTAAATCCCCAGGCAATGAAGAAGGTCTGCACTTCCCAATCGGAGCGCTCGGCGAAACTCACCGGCAGCAAACGGTTGGCCCAGAAAAACGCCGCAATGGCGATCATCAGCCCGGACATACTCGCGATGTTCAGCACTTCCACCAGCCGCAGCTCGAACGGCATCACCAAGGTTTTAGCGTGCTTGAGCTGGCGCTTGCCGAGCCAGATCACCAGCCCGGTGCCGATCATCGCCGTGCCCGCCAAGCCGCAGATAAAGTACAACCAGCGCAGCACGGGGCCGGCGAAATGGCCCATGTGCAAACCGTAGAAACTGCCGCCGATCGCCGCTGGCAACGACTGTTCGCCGCTGACCCGCAACAGCTCGCCGGTGGTGCCGTTGAACGACACGGTGCTGCCAAAATCATGCACGACGCGGTCGGAACCGGCGCGCGACACGTTGACCGACGCATTCACATCACTCGGGTTATTCACCGCCAACCGGCCGACATGCCCGCCGTCCCACTGCGTGCGCGCCTGCTCGTACATCGGCACCAGGGGCAGCAACTTGCCGGGCTGACCGAGTGCCGGGGCATTGTTGGTGGCCGGGAACACTTCATTGAAGAATGCACGCGTGTCGTTGCCATACGAGGCAAGGATCGGCGCCGGCATCACCATGCTCATGAAAATCACCAGGCTGCTGTAGGTGATCATCAAGTGGAAGGGCAGCACCAATACGCCCACCGCGTTATGCCCGTCGAGCCAGGAACGCTGACCTTTGCGGGGGCGGAAGGTGAAGAAGTCCTTGAAGATTTTCTTGTGGGTGATGATGCCGGTGATCAACGCGACAAACATCACCATCGCAGCGATGGTCGACAGCCAGCGGCCCCAGGGGTGGGGCATTTGCAGCTGAAAGTGGAAGCGATAGAAGAAGTCGCCGCCCATGCTTTCACGGGCCTGCACGGCTTGACCGCTGACCGGGTCGAGGACTTTCTGGATGAAGTTGCCGCGCTTGCCGGGGTCGACCTTGTCTTGCCACATCACCGACAGGCCGGGGTCGCGGCTGTCTGGCAGGGTGATAAACCAGCGCGCAGCGGTGGGCGCCTGTTGCTGCAAATAGGCTTGGGCTACCGTGAGGCTGCGCGCATCGTCCAATGGATGGGCCTGCACCTCGGGCTGCATCCAGTGGGTAATCTCATCCTTGAAATAGGCCAAGGTGCCCGTCAGGAAAATCGCAAACAGCAGCCAGCCAAAGATCAATCCGGCCCAGGTATGCAACCAGGCCATGGCCTGACGAAATCCCTCTTTCATGTGCGTGCCATCCAGAAACCCAAGCCCGCCACGGTGGCAAACAGCGCACTCGGCAGCATCACGCCAAACCAGGCACGCCATGCCGTGCGGCAGGCAAAACACCACAGCACCGCCAACAGATAGAACACAAACGAACTCATCATCCCGGTGATCACCGCATCGGCGCGGGAGGAGGGCATCCACAACGCCAGGCAAATGCTGGCCAGGGAAGCCATCAGATAACCGCCGACGACAGCAGCCAGCACGCGCGAGGTGACGGCGAGACGATAGGAGGCGGGCAGTGAGGTTTTGCTTTTCATGCGGGAGGCGCCAGGTTCATCAGCGCGCAATATTAATGATAAATATTCTCATAAGCAAAAGAGAACGGATGAATCACCTGCCTTGCCGGATTGCCGAAGCGCTTCTCGCACCCTACAATGCGAACAATTCTTGTTCTCTAAAGCATGCCGATGCTTGCCGCCATGTAGTGAAGGGAGATCACGTTGAGCCCGTCCAACACCGTCGAAGTCCTGTACCACGACCATCACCACTGGCTCACCGGCTGGTTGCGACGCAAGCTCGGCTGCCCGGAAAGCGCAGCGGACCTGGCACAGGACACCTTCATCCGCGTGCTCACCGCACGGGAAACCCCGACGCTGATCGAGCCCCGCGCGTTCCTCACCACCATCGCCAAGCGCGTGCTGTTCAACTTCTACCGCCGCCAGGACCTCGAACGCGCCTACCTCGACGCGTTGGCACAGATGCCCGAACAGGTCGCGCCGTCCGAAGAAGAACGCGCGATCATCCTGCAAACACTGCTGGAACTCGACCAACTGCTCGACGGCTTGCCCCCCCTGGTCAAACGCGCCTTCCTGCTGGCCCAACTCGACGGCCTGACCTACGCGCAAATCGGCGCTGAACTGGGCATCTCCATCGCCACAGTCAAACGTCACCTGAATAAAGCGGCCATGCGCTGCTATTTCGCCCTATGAATTTCTCGACGCAAGTTGCCGAGCAAGCCGTGCACTGGCTGATGGAAATGCAGCAAGGCGCGCTCAACCCGCGCCAGCAAGCGGCCTGGCAGCAATGGCTGACGGCTCACAGCGAACATCAGCGCGCGTGGGACCATATCCAGCGCGTCAACCAACGCCTGCGCGGCATGCCCTCGCCCCTGGCCCATGCGGCGTTGAACGCGCCGAAATCCAGCAGCCGGCGCCAGGCGCTGAAATTGCTGTTGATCCTCGGCGCCGGCTCGGCCGCTGCCTGGAGCCTGCGCCAGCAACCTATTTTGCCGCCTCTCACCGCCGACTACCGCAGCCCGGTCGGTCAGCGGCGCAAGGTGCAACTGGCGGATGGCAGCCAATTGCAGCTCAACACCGGCAGTGCGGTGGATGTGCATTTCGATGGACAGCAGCGGCTGATCCGCTTGCTCGAAGGCGAAATCCTGCTGACCGGCATCGCGGGCAATACACCGCTGCAGGTGCTGACCGGCCAGGGCCTGCTCAGCAGCCAAGGCGCGCGCCTGAATGTGCGGCAGTTCAACGACCACACCCAACTGGCCGTTTTCGACGGGCGCGTAGACGTAATGCCCAACACCTACAGCGGCCTGCCGTTGACGGTCGAGGCCGCGCGCCAGGTCAATTTCACCCGCAAGGGCTGGGACACGCCGCGCCCCACCGACGCCAACAGCGGCGCCTGGGCCGACGGCATGCTGGTCGCCGCCCACATGCGCCTGGAAGATTTCCTCGCCGAGCTGGGGCGCTATCGTCGTGGCCAGGTGAACTGCGACCCGCAAGTGGCCAACCTGCTGCTGTCCGGCAGCTACCCGCTGGACGACAGCGAACGGATTCTCGACCTGCTGGAAGTCAGCCTGCCGGTGAAAGTGCGGCGTTTCACCCGCTACTGGGTGACCGTGCAGGCGCGTGTTTAAATTATTTCCAGCTCTTTTTTAAAAGCCTGTGAGCCGTTTTCCAAACCTCGCGTGACAGAGAAGGAAAGCCACCTTGATCCTTCCTTCTCAGGACCGCTCTTCATGCCCCAGCAACCGACCCTTCTCGCCCGCACGCTGCGCCAACTCCTGCTTGGCGCCAGCCTCAGCTTCGCCGTACTGCCGCAAGTGATGGCGGCCGACGCCAAGCCGTATCACATCGCCCCGGCGTCGCTGGAAGCCGCATTGAATCAATTTGGCCGTGAAGCCGGCGTGTTGATTTCGTTCGGTTCCGAAGTGACGGCCGGTATGCAGAGCCGTGGTTTGTCCGGTAATTACAGCGCCGCCGATGGCCTGCAGAAACTGCTGGAAGGCACCGGCCTGCAAGCCCGCGCCGAAGGTGACAACGCCTACAGCCTGCAGCCGGCCAAAGCGCCGGCCACGTTGGAGTTGGGCACATCCACCGTCGTGGGTGACTGGCTCGGCGACGCGGCGCAGACCAATGTGTTCGAACACCCCGGCGCGCGTGACGTGATCCGCCGCGAAGACTTCGAACGCCAGGGCGCCACCCAGGCCAAGGACGTGCTCAACCGTATCCCCGGCGTCAACGCCCCGGACAACAACGGCACCGGCAGCCACGACATGGCGCTGAACTTCGGCATTCGCGGCCTCAACCCGCGCCTGGCATCGCGCTCCACCGTGCTGATGGACGGCATCCCGGTGCCTTTCGCGCCGTATGGCCAGCCGCAGCTGTCTTTCGCGCCGATCAGCATGGGCAACATGGACGCGGTAGACGTGGTACGCGGCGGCGGCGCGGTGCGTTACGGCCCGCAGAACGTCGGCGGCATCGTCAACTTCGTGACCCGCGCGATCCCGGATGCGCCGACCGTCAAGGGCGGCTTGCAGACCGAGACCAGCCCGTCTTCCAGCCATGACGGCTTCAAGACCACCGGCAACCTGCTGGCCGGCGGCACTGCCGACAACGGCCTGGGTGGCGCGCTCCTGTACTCCGGCACCCGTGGCGGCGACTGGCGTGAAAACAGCAACACGCGCATCGACGATTTGATCCTCAAGGGCAAATACCAGCTGGACGACGCCAACAGCTTCAACGCCATGGCGCAGTACTACGAAGGCCAGGCCGATATGCCCGGTGGTTTGAACGTGAAGGACTACAAGGCCGACCCGTATCAGTCCACCCGCCCCTACGACAAATTCTGGGGCCGCCGTACGATGTTCAACGTCGGCTATCGGTATGAGCAGGACCGCCGCGAATTCACCGTCAACAGCTTCTTCACCAAGACCCTGCGCAGCGGTTACCTGGACCAGGGCACGTTCCTCTCGCTGTCCCCGCGCGAGTATTGGGTACGCGGCCTCGAAACGCGCTTCGCCCAAGGCTTCGACCTCGGCCCGACCAGTCATGAAGTCGGCGTCGGCTACCGCTACATCAACGAGGCCGGCCACGAACTGCGCTACCGCACGCCGATTGCCGCCAACCAGCAAATCCCCAACACCAGCAGCCGCAACGACCGCGACACTCGCGGTGGCACCGAAGCCAATGCCTTCTTCGTCGACGACCGGATCGATATCGGCAAGTGGACCATCACCCCGGGCATCCGCTACGAGATGATCGAGTCCCAGCAGACCAACAACCTGACCAACGTCAAATACAAGGGCGACTACAACACCGCGCTGCCGGCGTTGAACGTGCTCTACCACCTGACCGACGACTGGAACCTCTACGCCAACACCGAAGGTTCGTTCGGCAGCGTGCAGTACAGCCAGATGCCCAACCGCGTGACCAGCGGCGAAGTGAAACCGGAAAAAGCCCGCACCTGGGAACTCGGTACGCGCTATGACAACGGCACCCTGCGCGCAGAAATCGGTGCGTTCCTGATCAACTTCGACAACCAGTACGACAGCAACCAGACCAACGACACGGTGATCGCCCGTGGCGAAACGCGCCATCAGGGTATCGAGTCGAGCATCAACTACGCCCTCGACGGTTTGAGCCCTGCGCTGGCCGGCTTTGATGTGTACGCCACTTACGCCTATGTCGACGCCACCATCCGCGAAGACGGCCCGAACAAAGGCAACCGCGTGCCCTTCTCGTCCAAGCACAAGGGCACCGTGGGCGTGGGTTACACCGAAGGCCCGTGGAAACTCAATGTGGACAGCAGCTACCAGAGCAGCCAGTTCGCCGACAACGCCAACACCCAGGCCGAAACCGCCGACGGCGCCAATGGGCGCATTCCTGGCTACATGCTGTTCAGCAGCCGCGCGGCCTATGACTTCGGCCCGCAGCTGTCGGATTTGAATGTGGCGGTCGGCGTGAAAAACATCTTCAACAAGCAGTACTACACCCGCTCGTTCGACGACAACAACAAGGGTAAATACGTAGGCGAGCCACGCACGGTGTACGTGCAAACGTCCATCGCGTTTTAACTGCCCGAGCAACAAACAAACTGTGGCGAAGGGGCTTGTCGTGGCGAGCGGGCTTGCCCCGCGTTGGACTGCGTAGCAGGCCCATTTTTGGGGTCGCTTCGCAACCCAACGCAGGGCAAGCCCGCTCGCCACAATGACAATGTGCGCCTCAAATTTTCCGGTTCTAACTGCCCGCCAGGCAACTGGGAGTCGCCGCAACCAACGCATCGATGGCGCAACGGGTCTTGGCCGGCATATGCGCAGCCGTGGGCCAGATCACATGGATCGGTGAAGGCTGCACGCGAAAGCTTGGCAACACCGCTTCCAGTTGCCCGCGCAGCACGTAGTGCGCAATCAGCCAACTCGGCAACCAGGCCAGGCCGACACCCGCGATGGCGGCATCGGCCACGGCCTGGAGGTCATCCATCATCAGGGGCGAGGCCACCCGCGCGCGGTGCGGGCGGCCTTGGGCGTCGTTCAGTTCCCAGTCCAGACGAGGGTGAGTGCAGCGGTAGGCTATGCCCCGGTGCCCGGCCAAGTCCTCGATACGCTCTATTCGACCGATGCGCTGCAAATAGGCCGATGAGGCGGCCAGGCCGATGGCTTGTTCGCCGAGGCGGCGCGCGCTCAGGCGGTCGGTGTCGGGTAACGGCCCGATGCGCACGGCCAGGTCGAAGCCTTCCTGGGCCACGTCTATCAGTCGGTCGGCGAAGGAAATTTCAATCTCCAGTTCCGCAAAACGGTCCATCAAGCCCCACAGCGCCGGCGCCGCATAGTGGTGACCGAACGCCAGCGGCAAGCTCGCCCTCAAGCGTCCACGCGGTTGTTGCCGGCCGCTTTCCAGCACCGATTCGGCAGCCTCCAGTTCCGCCAGTGCCCGCAGGCAATGTTCGTAGTAGGCCTGCCCGTCCTCGGTCAAACGCTGACGGCGTGTGGAGCGCTGCAACAAGCAAGTGCCAAGACGCGCCTCCAGTCGGGCCAATCCCTTGCCCACGGCAGAGCGTGTGAGGTTCAAGCGTTCGGCGGCCTCCGTCAGATTGCCGCTCTCGACGATTTGCAGGAAGAGTTCAACGCCATCAAAACGCGGAGTGGCCATGAGTCTATTGTCGCCCTTTAATCCCGTATTGAAGGAAAACTTATCACGAATAAAGAATCCTGTTCCCGCGAGAATGACGTTCTACCCAATCGAAAGGAAGACCCCATGCCACCCGCCGCCGTTGTATCGGCCGTCAGCCCGCCTCGCGTTGCCAGGAACGGCCTGGCCCTCACCGCCGTGTGTCTCGTTGCGCTGATGTTTGGCCTGGAGATCTCCAGCGTGCCGGTCATCCTGCCAACTCTTGAACGAGAGCTGGGCACGGGTTTCCAGGATGCCCAATGGATCATGAATGCCTACACCCTGGCGTGCACCAGCGTGCTGATGGCGGCGGGTACACTGGCGGATCGATTTGGCCGCCGGCGCATGCTGGTGCTGTGCCTGTGGGTGTTTGGCCTGGCGTCGCTGGCCTGCGGGCTCGCCGAGGATGCGTCGCTGCTGATAGCGGCTCGTTTTGTCCAGGGCGTAGGCGCCGGGGCGATGATGATCTGCCAGTTCGCGATTCTGTCGCACCAGTTCCGCGAGCCGGCGGCGCGGGCGCGGGCATTTGCGGTGTGGGGCGTGATCGCGGGCGTGGGCCTGGGTTTCGGGCCGATGGTGGGGGCGCTGATTCTGGCGGTAGCCGACTGGCGCTGGGTATTTCTCGTACATGTGCCACTCACTCTGCTCACCCTGGTGTTGCTGCGGCTCAGCGTGCAGGAATCCCGCGACCCGGCCGCTCATCGCCTCGACATCGCGGGCATGGTCACGTTGACGTTGTCGGTGTTCGCGCTGGTGTATTTCATCACTCAGGGCACCGAGAACGGCTTCGGCACCCCGGCCATGCTTGGCTGGGCAGGATTGGCGCTGGCCGGGATGCTGCTCTTCATCGTGGTCGAGCGCCGCAGTGCGCACCCGATGTTCGATTTTTCGGTGTTCCGCATCCAGCGCTTCAACGGCGCCTTGATGGGTTCAATCGGCATGAACTTCAGCTTCTGGCCCTTCATGATCTACCTGCCGCTCTACTTCCAGGCCGGCCTGGGCTACGACACGCTGACCACCGGCGGCGCCCTGCTCGCCTACACCCTGCCGACCTTGCTGGTGCCGCCGCTGGCCGAACGCCTGGCCCTGCGCTACGGCGCAGAACGCATCATCCCGCTGGGCCTGGGCTTGATGGGCGCGGGCTTTTTGGCCATGGCTGCGGCCAATGGGGCCGGACATCCGAGCATCCTGCTGGTCCTCATCAGTTGCGTGATTGCGGGCGTGGGATTGGCGCTGACCAATTCGCCCACCACCAACACCACCACGGGCTCGGTCTCGGCTGATCGGGCGGGCATGGCCTCGGGCATTGATCTCAGTGCGCGGCTGATCACCCTGGCGCTCAATATTGCGTTGATGGGCCTGGTACTGCTGCTGGGGATCGGTCAACACCTTGCCGAGTGGCTGCCCGACTCGGCACCGTTGGCCACGCTCAGCCAGGATATCGCCGCAGGCAAACTGGACGTGCTGGCAGTGCCGGCAATCGCCCAGGCCGCGCTGCGCCACGGTACCGGCTGGGCGATGCTTTATGCGGGCGTGGGTGCAGGCGGGTTGGCGCTGTTGAGCGGGTACTTCTTCCGGCGCGGCGCCTGAACGAAAACGGGCCTGCAGATGCAGGCCCGTTTTTAGTGGGGAGTGAAAAAACTGTCAGCCGTTAAGTGCAGCATTTTCGTTTTCCAGAAATTCCTCTTCAAGCGCGTCATCATTCACTTTGTTGGCCGGCACATTTTTCGCGGCAGCGCGGGGCTTGCCTTGCAGTTTGCCGAACAAATGTTCCAACGCGTGATCCAGCTTGGCGGCTGCACCCTCGATCGCCTGTTCCAGCGTATCGCCCTTGTCGGACACCGACAGCGGTTGATGACCTTTTGGCCGTGCTTCCAGGCGGCAACTTAAATCGTGGGGACCGGGCTTGTCGCCGTTCTCATCCCGCAGGTAGACCTCCACTCGGGTCAGGTCTTCTTCATAACGTTCGAGCGTGCTCTCAATGGTGGTACGTACCCACTCCTCCAGTCGGATGCTGCTTTTAATATGGTTGTCGCTATTGACTTGGATTTGCATAGTTCTTCCCTTATTTCAGCTAGCTCGCGAGAGGTCACAAACTGCAACACCGGGGTGGTGAAACCATGACCTCTTGATTACACAATTGAGCAGTCAGAAGAACATTTCAAGCCCTTTGCAAAGATAAATCCCACATTACAAATTAACTCTGACTATGAGCAAAAACGCTGGTAGGGTGGGGAGTTGGTTACATCTTCTTACGCCCCGCGATCCTCATAATTGCCCCTCTCCCAACGGGTGCAATGTGCGAAATATTCCTGCCTCCTCCACCAGCCAATCATGCACCGCCCGCACGCCCGGATGGCTCAGCGCGCCTGGCGCATACAGCAGCACGTAGCGTTTGTGGTTGGGTACGGCGAGGCCGAACGGCACGATCAAGGTGCCACGCTCCAACTCATCGTAGAGCAAGGTGCGCCGCGCTGTTCGTGGTGCTGACCTGCTGGGCCGTGGCCACTTTTAACCCGAGCATGCTGGGCATGATCGAAACCATGGGCGGGCCGATCATCGCGTGCCTGCTGTTCCTGATGCCGATGTAAGCGATCCGGAGGGTGCCATCTCTGCGCCAGTATTCGCGGCAGGTGTCCAATGTGTTTGTGGTGTTGATCGGGCTGATTGCGCTGTCTGCGATCGTTTTTTCCGTGCTGCCCTGAAATAGATCACCTGTAGGCGCGAGCTTGCTCGCGAAGAACTCAAGCGCGCCGCGGTAAATCAGCCTTCCTGCGTTAGCGTTAACGACCTTCGCGAGCAAGCTTGCTCCTACACGGCACGGCGCTTGCTGTGGAACCTGTGAGGCAAACGGATTTTGTAAAAACCTCAGCGACGGAGTGGCCGGTGGTCAGGCAACGCGAACTAATTCAGACACCGGTCGTCAATGAATGCATGTTCTTATCAGGCGGTAACGCACCATGGACAATCCTTTTCAGATCATCACCGACACATTCACGCCCAAATACCGTGTCAACCTGAGCATTCAGCGGCTGGACGGCAGCATCATGCTCACCCTCTCGAATGAAGATGGCGTGGTCGCCAAACGCATGATCAGCGCCGAACAACGCAACGATCCACAACGGCTCAAACGCCTGGTGCAAAGCATCCAGTTCGGCATCGCCATCGAGCAGGGCCACAGCGCCATGGAGATCCTGGCGGTGATGACGGACGGCGACAATCACAAACTGTTGCAACGACCGCCCGCCAGCACCCTGCCCTTCAACGCCGGGCTTTAAAGCTCACCCTTCTCGGTTTCCAGGCTCGCCTCGCCCTTGCGACGCGGGCCGTCCACCTTCACCGAAGGGAACGCCGACGAGGCGTAACGCACCACCAGAATCGAGAATGCCAACAGCAGAATCCCGCCGCACAGGTAGATGATGCCGATGTCGGGCGGGTTGTGGTGGGACACGTTGGAGATCAGCAAACGCGTCAGCGCAGTGATTGCCACGTAGATCAGGAAGCGTACCGGCATGTGGTTGGTCTTGAAATAAATCCCGACCATTGCGCCCAATTCCAGGTAGATGAACAACAGCAAGATGTCATCGATCTTGATGTGCCCGTTCTCCAGCATCCCCAGAAACTCCATCACCGCTGCCCAGGCGGTCACCGCACCAATGGCGAACAGCGCCAGGTAGTGGAACGTTTCGACAAACAGATTGCCCAGGGACTCAGCCAGTTCATGCACATTCTGGCGCAGCTTTTCGGCCCAGTTGATTTTCACGATGATGCTTCCTTAGGTCGGTTCGACCGGATAATGCGGGTTGGACGTGACGGTTGTTCTGCATGCAGAAAAAAGGCCAGCACAGGCATGAGATGATGGCGGGGTGACATGAGGCACAGATTGCTCAAGGCGTGCGCCTGACCTGTGGCGAGATATTCCAGCCCTCCGTCGACCAACAAATCGTCCATTTTCCGGCTACATTAAAAAACTGCTACCCAAACCCCGTGGTTTGGCTTACCCTTTTCGCTGTATATAAATACAGTAGTCGCAAAAGACAACTATCGTGAAGGCATGTGAGGTGGTGAATGGCCGTCGAAGTGGTATACCGCAGCAGCCGAGATCTGGAGCGTTTGTTCATGGATAAAGCCGAAGCTGACCGTCATGACAAGATGCTTGAACTCGCTGAGTTGCTGGCAGAAGTGTTGCAAAAAGCCGTGCCGTCGTTGAGCGAGCAGCAGGTGGAAGAAGCCGGGATCTACATGGCGAAGAACCGCGATGTATTTGCCAAGGCGTTCAAGAGCCAGCCGGACGCGTTGTCCGAGTTGCTGAACGCAGCGGCGGAATAAAGCCAGAATTGAACAGGCCCTGAATCATTGATTCAGGGCCTTTTTAATAGGTGGCTACTTGTAGAGCAGGCGCTCGGCCAGTTCGTCCGCTACGCGCGCGGGTGAGCGTTTTTCGGCTTGGGCGTGGGCAAAGATTTCCGTGAGGCGCGTGCCGATGTTCGACAGGTGCGCGGTGATGGTGGGCAGTTCGGCGCCGCTGTGTTTGAGGGCGACGTAGATCAGGCCGCCGGAGTTGATCACGTAGTCGGGGGCGTAGAGGATGCCGCGCCCTTCCAATTGGTCGGCCACTTGCAGGTTGGTCAGTTGCGCACTGGCGGAACCGGCCACGGCAGCGCAGCGCAGTTGGCCGACGCTGGTGCGATTGAACACCGCGCCGAGGCCGCAGGGCGCGAGGATGTCGCAGGGGGTGCTGAGCAAGGCATCGTTGGCGATGGGGTGCGCGCCCAGCTGCTCCATGGCCAGTTGCACCTTGCCGTGATCAATGTCGCTGACCAGCAGTTCAGCGCCGGCCGCGTGCAGTTGCTCGGCCAGGGCGTAACCGACGTTGCCCAGGCCCTGGATGGCTACGCGCAGGCCTTCGAGGTTGTCGCTGCCCAAACGGGCCATGGCGGTGGTGCGGATACCGGCGAACACGCCCATGGCGGCATGGGGCGAGGGGTCGCCGGCAGCCGTGGTGCTGGTAACGAAGCGCGTGTGTTGGGCGATGCAATCCATATCGGCCACCGAGGTGCCGCTGTCGGTGGCGGTGATGTAGCGACCGTCGAGCTGCTCGATACACCGCCCGAAGGCTTCAAACAGTGCCGCGCGATTTTCCACATGGGCGGGACGCAGGATCACGGCTGTGCCGCCACCCACTGGTAAACCGGCCAGGGCTGCCTTGTAGCTCATGCCTTGGGCCAGCCGCGCGGCATCTGCCACGGCGCTTTCGTCGTCGGGGTATGAGAGGTAACGACAGCCGCCCAGGGCAGGGCCAAGGCGGCTGTTGTGAATGGCGATGACCGCCTTCAACCCGGTCACGGGGTCGACGCTCAGGTGCAGCGATTCCAGGCGGGTGCTGTGCATGAGAGCAAACATCGTTGAGCTCCCGAATCACTTCTGGTGGTGGCCCAAGTATAGGCCTGTGGTAGAAAACTGCCGAAGCGAGCTGGAATAAGGCGCGCTGTTTCGTGGGCGTCGCGACATAAGCAGGCAGGATATTTCCAAAGGCACTGGACGAAAATTCACAGCAAGGCTAAAACGGGGGCATCCGCCGGAGAACGCAATGAATCCCCGCAAAGCCTTTTTCGCCTGCCTGGACCGTTCACCCCCTGCGCTGTTTGAAGCTGCGCTGTGGATTGCTGCCGAGCACGACCCGGCCATGCAACCGCTGCTGGTGCTGCAGGACTTCACGTTGCTGCAACAACAGGTCAGCCTGGGCATGCCCATGCTGCCGGCGGATGAACTCGGCCAGCCACTGCTGCGGCGCATGAATGACCTGGGGTTTGCACAGGACGACTTCACCCCGCTGCGCCCCGCCGCCGCCCTGCTGGACAAGGTGCTCCAGCGCAAGCGCGGGCAACCCTTGGCCCTGGGGCTGATTGCGCTGGAGCTTGCGCGGCGCCTGAATATCCCGATGGTCGGCGTTAATTTTCCGGGGCACTTCCTGCTGCGGGTGCCCGGCGCTGATCACCTGCTGGACCCGTGCGGCGGTCGACGCCTGTACCCCAACGATTGCCGCGAACTGCTGCAACGCCAATACGGCCCCAACCTCAAGTTGCAGGCCGACCAGTTACACACCGCCGAGCCCCGTTCGATCCTGCAGCGGCTGTCACGCAACCTGCGTCAGCTGCACCTCTCCAATGACAACCCGTTGGCCGCGCTGGTCGACGCCGAACGCGTGCTGGAACTGGGCAACGCCAGCGCCGCCGATTACCTGGCGCGGGCGAGTTTGTATCAACGCCTGGATTGCCCAAGCGCCGAGCGGTTTGACCTGGAACACGCGCTGATGCTCAGCGAAGACCCGATCCAGCGTCTGCGCCTGACCGAAAGGCTGGGGCACCTGCCGCCCAATTCAGTGGTGCACTGAAAACCACTGATTTTTGGCGCATTGCTTGTTGTGGCAAGCGGACTTGTTGTGATGAACGGGCTTCTTATTGTGGCGAGCGGGGCTGTTGTGGCGAGCGGGCTTGCCCCGCGTTGGGTGGCGAAGCCGCCCCAATAAGACCACCGCAGTGTGTCAGGCATACCGCGGCTGCATGTTTTAGGGCGGCTTCGCCACCCAACGCGGGGCAAGCCCGCTCGCCACAGTAAGCCCACTCGCCACAACAGCCCGCTCGCCACAGGCGTCTTGTTCGCTACAAAGACTGCGCAACGCCTTGTTCAGTGATTGACCGGCGTCTTGAGGATATCCCCATGCAGCGGGCTTTTCGGCACGTCTGCCCCGGGCGAGCGCACTTGGATAATCAGCAGCGCCGCGATCACCGCCGGTATCGCGCAGAAGAAGAAAATCTGCTCCACCGGAATATGCATCGCCAGCAGCATGCTGCCAAACAGCGGCCCCAGGATTGACCCGAATCGCCCCACGCCCAGCGCCCAGCCTGTACCGGTGGCACGCACATGCGCCGGGTAGAAGTTGCTGGCGAAGGCATTCAGGGTCAGTTGGCCACCGATGATGCAGAACCCGGCGGCAAACACGCAGGCCACCAGGTAGCGCGGGTCGTCGTGGTTCAACCCCAGCAAAATGGTGCACACCGCTGCGGCCATCAGCACGCAGGACAACAGTCGTACCTTGCTTTTCAAGCGGTCGGCGAACCAGGCCATGCCGATAGCGCCCAAGGTGCCGGCAAACAGGAACATCGACGTGACGAGGTTGGCTTCGTTCAACGCCAGGCCGCTTTCGAGCAACAGCGACGGCAGCCAGCTGATCATGAAATACAGCAGAATCAAGCTGACAAAAAAGGTCGCCCAGATCAGCAGGGTCGGACGCGCATAGCCATTTCGAAACAGCTCCACCACCGTCAGTTTGCTGCCCTGCTCTTGCCGGTTTTCCTGCTCGCTCGCCTGGGGTGCCTGCCAGTTGGGCAGCATGCGCGCGGTGACCGTGTGCAACCGCGTATACGGCGGGGCATCACGCAGCAGGCGTGGCAGGGATTCAGGCAGCAGCCACACCAGGAACGGGAACAGCAGCAACGGCGTTACGCCACCGGCGAGAAACACCGCCTGCCAACCGAAACCGTCGATAAACCCGGCCGCTACAAACCCGCCTGCGGCACCACCGAACGAGAAACCACACGCCGCCAAGGTCACCATCAACGTGCGCAGGCGTGGCGCAGAATAGTCCGACATCAACGCCATGGCGCTGGGCATCGCGCCGCCCATGCCGATGCCACAGATAAACCGCGCGGCCATCAGGCTGGTCAGCGAGTTGGCGAACACCATCAGTACGGTAAGGCTGGCGTAGATCAGCACGCAGCCCAGCAGGATGCGCCGCACGCCAAACCGGTCCGCCAGCGGCGTCACGAGCAGCGAGCCCAACGTCAGGCCCAGCAGGTTGGCGCTGAACACCGGCCCGAACGCGGCCTTTTCCAGGCCCCAGTCCTTGGCCAGTGCCGGCACCACATAGCCCAGCACCTGGGCGTCATAACCATCGGTCACCAGTAGCAGCGCCAGCAACACGAGAATCAACCACTGATAACGCGACACCGGTCGCGCGTCGAGTGCCGCACGAAAGCTGGCAATCTGATTGTGCATCGCAAGGTACCTGTATTGTTTTTATTGGGGTGACGCAGATAAAACTGTGGGAGGGGGCTTGCTCCCGATAGCGGTGGGTCAGTCATGAATCAGTTGACTGACCCACCGCTATCGGGAGCAAGCCCCCTCCCACAGGGGCAATCCTGTTCAGTTAAGAAATAGAAAGCGCAAAAAGTAACCTGTGGCGAGGGAGCTTGCTCCCGTTGGACTGCGTAGCAGTCCCCTCTTTGGGGCCGCTGCGCAGCCCAACGCGGAGCAAGCCCGCTCGCCACAGGGGGCTTGCTTTGATATTGGTGGTTAATTCCCGCCTTTCATGCGGCGGGCGATCAGGTACACACCAAGGCCAACGAGTGCTGTAGCGGCGCCGATGTAGCCGGTGCTGGTCCAGCCCAACCCAGACGTAATCGCCATCCCGCCAAACCACGGCCCCAGCGCGTTCGCCAGGTTAAACGCCGCATGGTTCGACGCCGCCGCCAAGCTCGGCGCTTCGTGGGCGATGTCCATCAAACGAATCTGCAACGGTGCGGCCAGCGAGACCATGGTGCCGACCAGGCCCATGCTCAGCAGTACGCCCCACAGCGAACCCGCCGCAACCGGGAAGAACAGCAGCACGGCCATCGACCACACCAATATCACGCCCACTGCGCGGAACTGCATGCGGTCAAACAGTTTGCCGCCGGCGATGTTGCCGATGATCCCGCCCACGCCAAACGCGGCGAGGCCAAACGGGATCCATTGGGGCGAGACTTTGGTCACTTCGAGCATGGTCGGGGCGAGGTAGCTGAACACGCAGAACATGCCGGCAAAGCCGATGGCGCCAATGGCGAGGGCCATCCACACCTGGGGTTTGGTGAAGGCGCGCAGTTCTTTGCGCGGGTCGCTGCGCGGTTCGTCGCGGCGGTCGGGGACGAACTGCCAGACCAGCGCAATGGTGCACAGGGCGAGCATGCTGACGAGGGCAAAGGCCGAGCGCCAGCCCAGGTGTTGGCCGAGGAAGGTGGCGATGGGGTTGCCGAGCAGCATGGCCAGGGTCAGGCCCATCATGACCCGCGCGACGGCGCCGGCGCGTTTGTCGGTGGGCACCATGCTGGAGGCGACCACGGCGGCGATGCCGAAGTAGGCGCCGTGGGGCAGGCCGCTGATAAAGCGGAACGCTACCAGCGAGCCGAAGGTGGGGGTGAACGCGGTGGCGAGGTTGCCCAGGGCATACAGGCCCATCAGTAGCAGGAGCATGTGTTTGCGCAGCAACTTGGCGCCGAGGATGGCCAGCAGTGGTGCGCCGACCATCACGCCCAGCGCGTAGGCGCTGATGGCATGGCCGACCTGGGGTTCGCTTAAACCCAGGTTCTGGGCGATGTCGGGCATCAAGCCCATGATGGCGAATTCGCCGGTACCGATAGCGAAAGCGCCCACGGCCATGGCAGCTTCCATTTTGGCGGCGCTGCGCGCGGGCAGTACGTGCCCGGGTGTTTGGTGGATAGACATGGATCGCTCTGTATTGAAGGGTGATACGGGGAGAGCCGCCGATGCTACGCAAGCAGCGGCGAAGGTGTCTAGAACAGCCTGTGGCGCGAGAGTTCCAAGCCTGTGACCTCACGTCGCGCCAGCCAAGCTTGACAGGGTTGCGCTAAAACCCGTGTTTTAGAGTTGTCAGTTGGCCAAACAGCGCATATCGGCGGTTTGCCGTGATATTCTGCGCGCCATCTTGGTCTAGTCTTTCTCCGGTACGTACACCCGTATACGTCCCGGTGGTTGGCTGTCGCCCAGGTAGCTGAAGCCAATAATGATAAGAAGTCAGCGCAGAAGGGACATAAAAGTGAGGTCGACACGTCGGCCTTGTGTGCCCACCCTGCGGCCTTGAGTGAATGTGCACACCCTGCGGTGCGTTGCCTGGCGCAGCGTGATTGAGGGTTGCCCATG
Source organism: Pseudomonas fildesensis (assembly GCF_001050345.1). Taxonomy (GTDB): domain Bacteria; phylum Pseudomonadota; class Gammaproteobacteria; order Pseudomonadales; family Pseudomonadaceae; genus Aquipseudomonas; species Aquipseudomonas fildesensis. The sequence continues at coordinate 651,557 of NZ_LFMW01000001.1, forward strand.
ATCAAGGGCGGTGGGGCGGATGGCGTTTTATCATAGGTGCTACTGATGTTTAAAAAACTAAACACTGCCCTGCTGGGGCTGGCTTTGTCGATGGGGATCACGTCCGTTCACGCGGAAGAGGCAAAGAAAGTCGATGTGCTGCTGATCGGCGGCGGCATCATGAGTGCGACCCTGGGTGTATGGCTCAATGAGCTGGAGCCGGGCTGGTCGATGGAAATGGTCGAGCGCCTTGACGGCGTCGCCGAAGAAAGCTCCAACGGCTGGAACAACGCCGGTACCGGTCACTCGGCCCTGGCTGAGCTGAACTACACCCCGGAAGACAAGAACGGCAACGTTGAGATCCCGAAAGCGGTCGAAATCAACGAAGCGTTCCAGATCTCCCGTCAGTTCTGGTCCTGGCAGGTCCAGCAGGGCGTGCTGAAGAACCCACGTTCGTTCATCAACTCCACTCCGCACATGAGCTTTGTGTGGGGCGATGACAACATCAAGTTCCTCAAGAAGCGCTACGAAGCCCTGCAAGCGAGCCCGCTGTTCGCCGGCATGCAGTACTCCGAAGACCCGGCGCAGATCGCCAAATGGGTTCCGCTGATGATGGAAGGGCGTGACCCGAACCAGAAAATCGCGGCCACCTGGAGCCCGCTGGGTACCGACATGAACTTCGGCGAGATCACCCGCCAGTTCGTCGCTCACCTGCAAACCACGCCCAAGTTCGACCTGAAACTGTCGAGCGAAGTGCAGGACATCACCCGCAACGCCGACGGTTCGTGGCGTGTCAGCTACAAAAACCTGAAAGACGGCACCAAGACTGAAACCGACGCCAAGTTCGTGTTCATCGGCGCGGGCGGCGGTGCACTGCACCTGCTGCAAAAGTCGGGCATTCCTGAAGCCAAGGACTACGCTGCCTTCCCGGTAGGGGGTTCGTTCCTGGTGACCGATAACGCAACCATCGCCGAGCAACACCTGGCCAAGGCCTACGGTAAAGCCTCGGTTGGCGCGCCGCCGATGTCGGTTCCGCACCTGGACACCCGCGTGCTGGATGGCAAGCGCGTGATCCTGTTTGGCCCATTCGCGACCTTCTCCACCAAGTTCCTCAAAGAAGGCTCGTACCTGGACCTGCTGACCAGCACCACCACCCACAACATCTGGCCAATGACCAAAGTCGGTATTCGTGAATACCCACTGGTCGAGTACCTTGCCGGCCAACTGATGCTGTCGGATGACGACCGCTACAACGCCCTGAAAGAGTACTTCCCGAACGCCAAGAAAGAAGACTGGCGCCTGTGGCAAGCCGGTCAGCGCGTGCAGATCATCAAGCGTGACGAAGAGCTTGGCGGCGTGCTGAAACTCGGTACCGAAGTGGTGAGCTCCGCCGACAACACCATCGCAGGCCTGTTGGGTGCATCGCCAGGCGCGTCCACCGCGGCTCCGATCATGCTGACCGTGCTGCAGAAAGTGTTCAAGGACAAGGTCGCGACCCCTGAGTGGCAGGCAAAACTGCACCAGATCGTGCCAAGCTACGGCACCAAGCTGAACGACAGCCCTGAGGCTGTTGCCAAGGAATGGGCCTACACCGCCGGTGTCCTGCAACTGCCTACCCCGCCTGTGATTCCGCAGCGGGCTGCTCCAGCGGCCACCGAGGCTGCCAAGCCTGCGGCTGCGCCAAGCAAGCCGGCGTCTGACCTAGCGCTGTAAGCCAAGGATCAAGCCAATGTAAAAAGTCCGCTGAACCGGTAACGGTCAGCGGGCTTTTTTGTAGCCGGTGTTCAGAGCGTGAAGTGCCGGACCTGCTCATGCACATGCAAGGCCAGCGCATTACCGGTATCGCACAACAGGTACAGATGCTGCACCGGCAGCGGTGGCAGTTCTGTCATGTGCGTCAGCCCTTCGCCCATTCGGCTTTCTTCCATCAGGCCCACCGCTACGCCGCTGCGAACACAGGCTTCAACGGCGGATGAGTTGGGGCTTTCGAGCAGCACTCGATGGTAAATCCCGTGGTCCTTCAGCGTCTGCAACGCCGCCGCGCGATACGGGCAGCCGTCGATGGGTAGGGTGATGGGCAGCGGCGCGTTCTGCGGGCAGTTGAAGTGCTTTGCCGCCACCCACAGCGGCTGCACGGCGCCCAGGCGTTCGCCCTGTGCCAGCGGTTGTGCGCTGACCGTGATCGTCAGGTCCAGCTGGTTGGCCATGAACAGGTTGAGCAATTCGCCGCTCGTGCGTGCTTCGACTTCCAGCTCCAGCAGCGGATTGTCGGCGATCAATCGGGGCAGGAATGCCTGCATGAAGGTGGGGGCGTACGTGTCGGGGATGCCGAGGCGGATCTTGCCCTGCATGCGCTGGGGCATCAGTGAGATCAGCAGGCGGTCGTGGCTCTTGAGGAATTCGGTGGTTTCACCCAGGAGTTTCTGGCCGTAGAGGGTCAGCTCGACGCCTTGGTTGCTGCGGCTGAACAGGCGTTGGCCGACTTGATCTTCCAGCTTCTGGATCTGCGTGGTCACGGTCGACGCGCTGCGGTGCACGTGATCGGCGGCCTCGTTGAAGCGGCGAAAGCGCGCCACGGCGTGGAAGGTGCGCAACAGGTCGATGTTCAGTTGTTTGCTCATGATTCCATTTTTACGGATCAGTTATGCAGGTTATTACGATATACAGAAGAATGCGCGGCCCTTAGCCTTTGAGTCAACTCGCGTCGACTGGAGGTTTTATGAATCGCTCAAGCCTGGGGCTGTTGCTGCTGCAAGCGGCGTTTGTGCTGTCGTGGAGCTCCGGCTACATCGGCGCCAAGTTGGGGACGCAGGGCGGTGGTGCGTTCAACCTGCTGTTCTGGCGATTCCTGTTGGTGTCGGTGTGCCTGGGGCTGTTTTTAAACGTGAGGTTGTTGAAGGTTTCATGGGCGCAGATTCGCCATCACGCCGTCATCGGCTTTCTGTCGCAGTTCCTGTACCTGAGCTGCCTCTACATCGCGATCCAGAATGGCTTGCCACCAGGCATTGCCGCGATCATCGCAGCGTTGCAACCATTGATGACGGCGGCGCTGTCCATGGGCAACGTCGCCGAGCGCAGTGGTGGCTGGCAGTGGGCAGGGCTGATGATCAGTTTTGCCGGGGTGTCGATTGTGATCGCCGGGCAGTACGGCAACAGCGGGCAAGGTGTCGGCCTGGTCATGTATCTATTGCCTTTGGCGGCGGCGTTGGGGCTCACGCTGGCGACCTTGTATGAGCGCCGCTCGGTGAAAACCCAAGACAGCGGCCTGGTTCTGCCACTGTTCATTCAATCGCTGCTGACCTTGATCGGCTTCACTGGCGCTGTGCTTTATACCGATACGCTGAGTATCCCCACTGAACCCGACGTGCTGATCTCAATTGTGTGGCTGACGGTGTTCTCCACCTTCATCGCCTACTTGAGCCTGTGGATGCTGCTGCGGGTCATGACCGCGACCCATGTGGCGGCGCTGGTTTATCTCGAACCGCCAGTCACGCTGGTGTGGGCAGCCTGGATGTTTGGCGATGTGATTTACCCGTCGACCTACGTCGGCATTGCCGTGGTGTTGGCGGGGCTGCTGCTGGTGCGGCTGAAGCGACCGACTGTCGCGTGTGCTTCCTGAGGCCCGCAGGTTCAGCAAGCTGACAGACATCACCTGTTAAAAAGTACCTATAGCCACACAGGAGTGCGGCTGAAAAAAGGGGGATTTTTTTTATAGGTGTACGTGTTGGGCGATAGCGCCCGAGGGTATTTGTATGTTGCTACGTTATGCAGCATTGGCGGCCATGGTCGTCGCGGCGTCCGGGTGTGTGCAAGAGCGCGTGGTGCATGAGCGCCGACCGGTGCAACGTGAGTATGTCGAGGTGGTCGCACCACAACCGCCGCCGGTTCAGGTGATCGAAGTCGAGCCCGCAATACGCGAAGGTTATGTATGGTCACGCGGCTACTGGCGTTGGGAAGGCGGGCGGTATGTCGCGGTTCACGGCCATTGGGAACCGGTGCGCCAGGGCTATCGCTATGTGCATCCGCACTGGGTGCAGCGTAACGACGGTTACCACTGGCAGGGGGGTGGCTGGGTTCGCTGAGCCCTGGCCAGGTCGGCTTCTTCGTACCCAGGAGCCGAACTTGCCGCAACGATGCGAGAAGCGTGCGCACGTGGGGCTTTCTCTGGATCAAGGGTAGATGCGGTTTTTACCAAAGCCTGCCCTTGGACTTAATGCTTCGACTCAGGCCAGTCGCTTCATACCGCTGGCCTTGACGGCGTTGAGGTCGAAGGTAGCGGTGTACTCGCATCCGGCTGCGTGGGCGCAGCGCTCGATCAGGCAGTCAGCAAAATCAGCGTTGTTTGCCGAGAACCGTCGGAGCGCCCGCCAGATGACCTCGGCATGCTCGATGGTCAATTCTCGGGTACGCAGCAGTGTTTCCAGCACCGTCACCACGTCGCTCTTGGCGGACTGGTAGCAGCTTTGTAAAACCCATACCAACTCCACCACGGACACCAGGCTGACAAAACCTGGCGAAAATGTAGTGAGGGATTCGATCAGCGCATTAGCCTTGGGGGATTGAACGGGATCATCCTGGGTGACATAGCGCACCAGCACATTGGTATCCAGTCCGATCATCCCGCTTTCACTCCCTGTGCGGCGATGGCGCGGTTCATGTCGTCAATGGAGACCGCCAGGGCAGGCTTCTGGATCAACCCCTTGAGGTCGTGAACGGTTTTGCTCGCGGCAATAATGGAAAACTTGCCGTCTTCCATTTCGACAAATTCAACCCGGTCGCCGGTTTCCAGGCCCAGGGCAGTCCTGACCTGGACGGGAATGGTGATTTGCCCTTTTGAGGTAAGTGTGGCGGTTGCCATAGTATAAATTTCCATCGTGATACTCCTTACCTTAGGGTAAGGAATCGTGGAGGACAAGATCCGTTGGTCCATAGGTTGCTCATCTCGTGTGGGTTAGTCGGGACACCAAAAAAGATAGCCCGACTTCTCCAATCCACACGCCTGAAAACGCGTGTAAAGAGATACCGCATGTGTGTGGCAATGCAGCGCTAACTCACCGCGCCATTCATTGCACGACGCGATAGCACGGCACATACGCCGCGCCGCCCGGCAGCTTCATGCGGTGCTGGGCGACGAACGCCTGTAACAGCTCGTCCAGCGGTTTCATGATGGCCGGGTCGCCGTGGATTTCGTACGGGCCATGCTCTTCAATCAGGCGAATGCCCTTGTCCTTGACGTTGCCCGCCACGATCCCCGAGAACGCGCGACGCAAGTTGGCCGCCAGTTCATGGGGCGGCAATGTGTGGCTCAGTTGCAGGCTGGCCATGTTTTCGTGGGTCGGGTCGAATGGGCGCTGGAAGCCTTCGTCGATCTTCAGCAGCCAGTTGAAGTGGAACGCGTCGTTGCGCTCGCGGCGGAACTGTTTCACCGCCTTGAGGCCGGCGGTCATCTGGCGGGCCACTTCGGCCGGGTCGTCAATGATGATCTGGTAGTGCGCCTGCGCCGCTTCGCCGAGGGTGGCGCCGACGAATGCGTGCAGTTGTTGCAGGTACGGTGCGGTGTGTTTCGGCCCGGTGAGGATGACCGGGAACGGCAGTTCGCGGTTGTCCGGGTGCATCAGGATACCGAGCAGGTACAGGAACTCTTCGGCCGTGCCGGCGCCGCCCGGGAAGATGATGATGCCGTGGCCGACACGCACGAAGGCTTCCAGGCGTTTTTCGATGTCCGGCAGAATCACCAGCTCGTTGACGATCGGGTTAGGCGCTTCGGCGGCGATGATGCCCGGCTCGGTCAGGCCCAGGTAGCGCCCGCCGGTAATGCGTTGCTTGGCGTGGGAAATGGTCGCGCCCTTCATCGGGCCTTTCATCACGCCGGGGCCGCAGCCGGTGCACACGTCGAGGCTGCGCAGGCCCAGTTCGTGGCCGACTTTTTTGGTGTATTTGTATTCTTCGGTATTGATCGAGTGCCCGCCCCAGCACACCACGATCTTCGGCTCGACACCCGGGCGCAGCGTACGGGCGTTGCGCAACAGGTGGAACACGTAGTCGGTAATGCCCTGGGAGTTGCTCAGGTCGATGCGCTGGCTGTCGAGTTCGTTCTCTGTGTAGACGATGTCGCGCAGGGCGCTGAAGAGCATTTCGCGGGTGCTGGCGATCATTTCGCCATCGACGAAGGCGTCGGCCGGGGCGTTCAACAGTTCGAGGCGCACGCCACGGTCCTGCTGGTGGATGCGCACTTCAAAGTCTTTGTAGGCGTCGAGGATGGTCTTGGCGTTGTCGATGTGCGCGCCGGTGTTGAGGATGGCCAGGGCGCACTGGCGGAACAGCGTATAGATGCTGCCGGTACCGGCTTCGCTCAGTTGCTGGACTTCACGCTGGGAGAGGGTTTCGAGGCTGCCCTTGGGGCTGACGGAGGCATTGATGACTTGACGTTGGGGCATTCTGATTCCTTGAAAGCGCAGCCACCGCGCCCGTTTGGAGGCGATGGCTTGAGAATGATGGGCGCCAAAACCGGCCGCACGAGACGGTTATTTTCCTCAGGCGCAACGCCGAGTGCAAACACCGTCCAGTACCATCATGCCGCAGAACCTACTGAATCAGCTTCCAGTTTTTGTAGAAAACCCGACGCAGGGTGAACACCAGGCCGGCAAAACCCGCGATCACGCCGTTGAGCACCGAGGGCAGCAAGGTCGGCCGCACGATATCAATGAACAGGCAGTAACGTTTTGCGTCGTTTTTGTTGAAGGACGCATGCATCAGCGTGTCATCGAAAATAAACAGCGGATCGTCGTGCCAGTAGTGTTTGTGCTTGCCGACCTGGATGTACACGCCGTCGTGGTGAGGCGCCGGCGCCATGTTGTAGAGCACGCGAAACATCATGCGCAGCGGGCCGAAATGAAAGGACGTCGAGCGATTTTCGTTGAACACCGACACGCCAATCGTCTTCACGAACGGCAGTTTTTTGCGCAGTTCCGGGATATCCAGGGTGGTTTCAATCGGCCGTCCGTACCACTGGAAAAACAGCATGCCACGCTTTTTCTCGGCCATGCGCTCGTCCAGGTAACCGATGATTTCGTCCTTGTGGGCCATGGCGTCATCGATCACCTGTTGCAGGTCTTCACGCCAGGCGGGCGGCAGTTCGCGCATCGTATAGACGTGGCGGTTGCGGCTGCTGAGCAGGTCGAACAGGGTGTTGAACGGCGCCAGTAGCCAGGTATTACGGCCACTGCCGATGAAATATTTTTTGAAGGTGTCGCTGTCGTAAAGGCCATTGCGCAGGAAATCGTAGACACCGCAGACCAGCACCAGCCCGAGGAACACTTCAGTGGTCAGGGGGAACAGGCAAATAATCAGCAGCACGCCGACTACCCAGGCGACCGACACGGCTTTTTTGCGTAACGCAGACTTGCTCATGAAACTCAGCTCCAGCTGGACGCCATTCGACAGGTCCGGATCCGTGGCCGCGAGTGGAAAAAGGTTTTGAAACATATTGAAACAACTGCGTCATGATAAGACGTTCAGCGACAGATAGGCGTTTTAAATAGTGCGATTTTGTGAAGGAATTACATATTTTTTAAGGGTCGCCTGGCGCATCCGGCGAATTGGCGATTGGATTTTGTAAACAGAAGATTTGCGACTATCGTGACGCTTCGGTTTTTTGGACGTCATAGACCGGTACGATTGAAGTTGAATGGCCACCATTGGCCTTCGGCACCTTGGAAGAGGCAGAAATTTTATGATCATCAAACCGCGGGTCCGTGGCTTTATCTGTGTGACCGCTCACCCTGTTGGCTGTGAAGCGAACGTCAAGCAGCAGATCGACTACGTGACTGAGCACGGCGCCATTGAAGGCGGCCCGAAGAAGGTGCTGGTCCTCGGCGCTTCCACCGGTTACGGCCTGGCCGCGCGCATCAGTGCCGCGTTTGGCAGCAACGCCGACACCCTGGGCGTGTTTTTTGAGAAAGAAGGCGAAGAAGGCAAGCTGAGCTCCGCCGGCTGGTACAACAGCGCCGCGTTCGAGAAGTTTGCCGTCGAAAAAGGCCTGTACGCCAAGAGCATCAACGGCGACGCGTTCTCCGACGAGATCAAGCGCCTGACCATCGAAACCATTAAGAAAGACCTGGGCAAGATCGACCTGGTGGTCTACAGCCTGGCCGCGCCACGCCGTACCGACCCGCAAGGCGTGGTGCACACCTCCACCCTCAAGCCGATCGGCAAAGCCGTGACCCTGCGCGGTATCAACACCGACAAGGGCGTTGTGGTCGACACCACGCTTGAGCCTGCAACCCAGGAAGAAATCGACGGCACCGTGAAAGTCATGGGTGGCGAAGACTGGCAGCTGTGGATCGACGCCCTGCGTGACGCCGACGTGCTGGCCGAAGGTGCCAAGACCACCGCATTCACCTACCTCGGTGAAAAGCTGACCCAGGACATCTATTGGAACGGTTCCATCGGCGAAGCCAAGAAAGACCTCGACAAAAAAGTCCTGACCCTGCGCGACAACCTCGCCGCGCTGAAAGGCGACGCCCGTGTATCGGTGCTCAAGGCCGTGGTCACCCAGGCCAGCTCGGCGATCCCGATCATGCCGCTGTACCTGTCGCTGCTGTTCAAAGTGATGAAAGAGCAGGGCACCCACGAAGGTTGCATCGAGCAGGTCTACGGCCTGTTCAAGGACAGCCTGTACGGTAAAGAGCCGAAGCTCGACGCCGACGGTCGCCTGCGTGCCGACCTCGCCGAGCTGGAGCCGAAAGTCCAGGACGCCGTCGCCGCACTGTGGGATCAGGTCACCGATGACAACGTCAACGAGATCAGTGATTTCACCGGCTACAAGGCTGAGTTCCTGCGCTTGTTCGGCTTTGAGATCGACGGCGTGGACTACGAGGCTGATGTGAATCCGACCGTGAAGATCAAAGGCTTGGTTCAAGCCTAAACGCGGTTGAAAAAAGTGTGGGAGGGGTGGTGCGACGACTCGACGTGCTCCCTCCCACATTCAATCTGCGTAAATCCTCCCTTTTGGGAACTCTCCTACAAGCCATCGCGCTCCCTCCCCCGCGCTCAATCTGCCAGACTCCTTCGGCTATCAAGCCACGCTAACGGAGGATCTGATGACGATTCGTGCAGTAGTTTTTGATTTCGGCGGTGTCCTGTTCGACTGGAACCCGCACCACCTGTACCGCAAGCTGATTGTTGATGAACACGAGCGGCAATGGTTTCTCGACAACATCTGCACCCAGGCCTGGAACACCGAGCAGGACGCCGGCCGCTCCCTGGCCGAGGGTACGCGCAGCCTGATCGATGAGTACCCGCATCACAAAGCCTTGATCCAGGCGTACTACGACCGCTGGCATGAAATGCTGCGTGGCCCGCTGCCGGAAGGCGTGCAGATTCTCAAGGCGCTGCATCAGGCCAATATGCCGTTGTTCGGGCTCACCAACTGGTCGGCCGAGACGTTCCCCTATGCGCTCGCCCACTACCCGTTCCTGAAGCATTTCCAAGACATCGCGGTCTCAGGCAAGATGAAGCTGATCAAGCCCGATCCGGCGATCTACCATGCCAGCCTCGCCCAGGTACGCGCCCACCTGCCGGATATCCAGCCAAGCGAAGTGGTGTTTATCGATGATGTCGCCGGCAATATCGAGGCCGCCATCGCCCTGGGTTGGCAGGGCATCCACCATGTGTCTGCCGAGCGCACTGCCGCTTGTTTGCGTGAGATGAGGGTGGGGTTCTAGCGGGCCCACTTTTCCATGACGAAATCAACGAAGGCCCGCAACTTGGGCAGACGATAGCGATCCTGGCCGTACATCAAGTGCATCGGCCGGCTGGGCAGTTGATAGGCAGTCAGCAACGCCACCAGCTTGCCGGTCTGCAGGTCGGGTTGCACCAGGGCATCGGGCAACATGACGATGCCCATGCCTTGCACGGCCGCCTGGCGCAAGGCTTGCGAGCTGTTGATGGTCAGCGAACCCGACACGGGAATCTCTACTTCGCCCTCTGCCCCGGTCATGCGCCAGAGCTTGTCGGCGTTGCGCCAGTCATCAGTGGAGGGGTAGGCGAACGCCAGGCAATCATGCTGTTGCAGGTCTTCGGGCGTTTGCGGCGTGCCGCGTCGCGCCAGGTAGTCCTTTGATGCGCAGAGGGTGATCGTGTAGTCCTGCATCGGCCGGGCGATCAGGCTTGAGGGTTCCAGTTCGCCCAGGCGGATGGCCGCGTCGAAACCGCTGTCGATCATGTCCACGCGTTGGTTGCTGAGCACCACGTACAGCTTGATCAGCGGGTAGCGTCGGGAGAATTCGCTCAAGGCTGGCGCCAGGCGCTCGGTGCCGAAGGCGGGTGGGGCGGTGATGCGCAGCGTGCCTTTGGGCACGTCGCTGTTAGCCTGCTCGGCCAATTGCTCGGAGTCAGCCACCAGCCCCAGTACTTCGAGGCAGCGTTGGTAATACTGCCCGCCGAACTCTGTGAGGCTTTGTTTACGCGTGGTGCGCTTGAGCAGGCTGACGCCCAGCCGTTGCTCGAGCGCGCGCAGGTGGTTGCCGACCATGGTGGTCGACATCCCGCAGGCCTGGGCGGCGGCGGTCATGCTGCCGGTCTCGACCACTTTCACGTACACCGACATCGCCTGGAACAGATCCATTATCAATCCCTGATTTAAAGTTATTGCAGGAACGCGCAGTTTATCCAGCTTGAGTGGCTAACGATACTTCACTCATCCCCACGATGCACTGGAGCTTGCCACCATGACCGCCGCCTGCCTGATGACCACTTACCAACCCTTGGCCCTGAGCTTCACACGCGGCCTGGGCACGCGCCTGTGGGACCAACAGGGGCGCGAATACCTCGACGCGGTGGCGGGTGTGGCGGTGACCAATGTCGGGCATTCCCACCCGAAACTGGTGACGGCCATCAGTGAACAGGCCGGCTTGCTGTTGCACACCTCCAACCTCTACAGCATCGATTGGCAGCAACGCCTGGCCGGGCGCCTGACGCAGTTGTCAGGCCTGGACCGCGCTTTCTTCAACAACTCCGGCGCGGAGGCCAACGAAACAGCGTTGAAACTGGCCCGTCTGCATGGCTGGAAAAAGGGCATCGAAGAGCCGCTGGTGGTGGTGATGGAAAACGCCTTTCACGGCCGCACCCTCGGCACCATGGCCGCTAGCGATGGGCCGTCGGTGCGCCTGGGCTTCCAGCGCTTGCCGGGGGATTTTCTCAAGGTGGGTTTTGGTGATTTGGCAGCGCTGGAGGCGATGACTCAACAGTTCGGTGCTCGCATCGCTGCGGTTCTGCTGGAACCGATCCAGGGCGAAAGCGGTGTGCTGGTGGCGCCGCCCGGTTATCTCAAAGCCTTGCGTGATCATTGCACGCGCCATGGCTGGCTGATGATGCTCGACGAGATCCAGACCGGCATCGGCCGCACCGGCACCTGGTTTGCCTTCCAGCACGAAGGCATTGTGCCGGACGTGATGACCCTGGCCAAAGGCCTCGGCAATGGCGTGCCCATCGGTGCCTGCCTGGCCCGGGACAGCGTCGCCCAGTTGTTCACGCCGGGCAGTCACGGCAGCACGTTTGGCGGCAATCCGCTGGCCTGCCGGGTGGGGTGCACGGTGCTGGACATTATCGAGGAGCAAGGCCTGTTGCAGAATGCCGCGCAACAGGGTGAACACTTGCTGGCACGGCTGCGGGTGGAGTTGAGCGAGCATTCGCAGGTGCTCGCGATTCGTGGGCAGGGCTTGATGGTCGGGATCGAGTTGGCCCGGCCTTATCGCGACCTGGCCCAGCGCGCAGCCCAGGAGCACGGGCTGCTGATCAACGTGACGCGGGGCAAGATCATTCGACTGCTGCCGCCGTTGACGCTGGATGGCAAGGAGGTCGAGATGATCGTGCGGGCCATTATCCGGTTACTGGATTAACTCATACGCTCGTTCCCACGCTCTGCGTGGGAATGCATCCTGTGACGCTCTGCGTCACGCTTTTAAGAGCTGACGCAGAGCGTCCAGGGCGGCATTCCTTTGCTGCGCGTGGGAACGATCACGCGTCGTCTTCAGCGGTCTGGACCATTCAACCACTCCTGGTTCAGGGTCTCCTTATCCCCCAGGTATTCCAGCAACCACGCCATGGCCGGGGACAGTTTGTTCTGTGCCCAGGCCACGCACGACGGGCTGGCGGGGAAGGGCCGGGTCAGTTGCAGGGCTACCAGTTCGCCGCGTTCGATCCACGGCAACACCTGATGCGCTGGCGCCATGCCGACGCACAGGCCGTCGCGCAGGCAGTCAATCGCCGAGGCCCAGTTGGGCACCACCAGACGGCGCTGGTTATCCAGGGTCCAGGTGTCGCGCTTGGGCAGGTTGCGCGAGGTGTCGGTCATGCACAGCGAGGCGAAGGGGCGCAGTTGGTCGTCGCTGAGCAACCCTTCGACGGCCGCCAGCGGGTGCCTGGCGCTGACCACGCACAGCCAGTTCAACAGGCCCATGTCGCGAAAGGTGAAATGGCTGGCCACCGGCACCGCGCTGGTGGCGCCGATCACAATGTCGGTGCGCTCATCGGCCAGCGCATCCCACACGCCGTTGTACACCTCGTATTCCAGCAGCAACTCCACCTCGGGAAACCGGCGATAAAAATCCAGCACCAACTGCTGGCAGCGTTGAGGTTTGACGATGGAATCCACCGCAACCTTTAATTGGCCACTCCAGCCGTTGGCGACCTGCTGGCACAAACGCCGGGTGCCGAGCATTTTTTTCATCACGCCCCGGGCTTCGTCTATAAATAGACGGCCGGCGGGCGTCAGTTCCACATCACGATGGCGCCGCACAAACAGGGGTACCGCCAGCCATTCTTCAAGCTGACGTACCGTGTAGCTGATGGCCGACGGCACGCGGTGCAGTTCCTGGGCCGCTGCGCTGAAGCTGCCATGGCGCGCGACCGCATCCACGACATCCAGTGAGTATTCGGACCACATTGCCGTTGCCTTCAAAATTATTGATAGGTGTTTCCAATTATTATCGCTTCACAGGCGATTTGTCAGCTTCATAATGGGCGCCAGTCAGCAAATTGTTTGATGGCAGGACTTACAAGGCTTCAATGAAAAATTCTTTTGGTTTCACCTGGTATCTGGCGGGGCTGAGCATGCTCGGTTACCTCGCCATGGACATGTACTTGCCCGCGTTCGGCGCGATGGGCGAGCAGTTGCACATTGGTGCCGGCGCGGTTGGCGCGAGCTTGAGTATTTTCCTCGCAGGTTTTGCGGTGGGGCAGTTGTTGTGGGGGCCGTTGTCCGATCGCCTGGGGCGCAAGCCAATCCTGCTCGCGGGCTTGAGCCTGTTTGTACTGGGCTGCGTGGGCATGTTCTGGGTCGAGACTGCGCCGCAGTTACTGGCCTTGCGCTTTCTGCAGGCGATTGGCGTGTGTTCCGCCGCCGTGAGCTGGCAAGCGCTGGTGATCGACCGCTACCCGGCCGACAAGGCCCACCGTGTGTTCGCCAGCATCATGCCGCTGATGTCGCTATCACCCGCCCTGGCGCCGCTGTTGGGCGCCTTGGTATTGAATCACTTTGGCTGGCAGGCGATTTTCGGGGTGTTGCTGGGCGTGTCGCTGTTGTTGCTGCTGCCGACGTTATTCCTGCGCGCGGTGCCGAAGCGCCCTACGTCAGAAGGCGAACCGACGCGCCTCGGTTACGCACAGTTGCTCGGCTCCCGCGTGTTCACCGGCAATGTGATGATCTTCGCCGCATGCTCCGCCAGTTTCTTCGCGTGGTTGACCGCTTCGCCGTTCATTCTTGGCGACATGGGCTACAGCCCGAATGACATCGGCCTGAGTTACGTGCTGCCGACCCTGGCCTTCTTGGTTGGTGGCTACAGTTGCCGCAGCGCGTTGCAGCGCTTTCAGGGCAAAACGCTGCTGCCCTGGTTGCTGGTGGCTTATTGCATCAGCATGGTGGCGTTGTACCTGGTTGCCACCCTGACCGTGCCGACGCTGACCACCTTGCTGATTCCCTTCTGCCTGATGGCCTTGGTTAACGGCGCCAGCTACCCCATCGTAGTCGCGAATGCGCTGATGCCATTTGCGGAAAATTCCGGCAAGGCGGCTGCGCTGCAAAACACCCTGCAACTGGGCCTATGCTTTCTCAGCAGCCTGCTGGTGTCGTCGATGCTCGACCAACCGCTGCTGATCACCGTGATCGTGATGCTGGCGACTGCGCCCTTGGCGGTGTTGGGTTACTGGCTGGCGCGGCCAAAGGCAGACAGCTCAGAACTGGCGCGAACCTGAACTGTAGATGCCGGATTGGGGGCTCCAGTTCTAGAAGGTGATTTCCATGTTCACCGTCGGTGTCGACGTGCGGCTGCCTCGGCCGCCGTCTACACCGAACTTGTTATGCCAGTACTCGTAGCCGACGCCGAGATACAGGTTCGGTTTCACGCTTTTACCCGGTCGCACCGCCACCATCAGCGCGGTGCGCATCAGGGTTTCCGGCGCGGTGTCGCGGCCATGGAAATCCTCGCCCTTGTCGCCGACATGGTTGATAAACCCCTGAAACTTCGCCGCATGGTTACCGACCTCGAACGGGCGCATCCAGGCCAGGTTGAGCAGGTAGGTATCGTCGAACGTGTGGTGGGTCTCTTTCGCGCCGGGGATACCGGTGTGGTTCCTTTCCTTGTAGTACATCAGGCTCAGGTCCAGCACGCCGACGGTGTTGAACTTCAAGGTCGGGCCAATCACCAGGGCGCGCTTTTTGGCCGAGGCAACGTTGTTGTTGCGGTTGGCATCGAAGCCCAGGGTCAGCGCGTAATCCTTGACCAGCCCGGTGCCCAGCGGCGTGTCGAACACCCGTGACGCGTACAGTTGATGCCGGTACACGGCGTACACCTCACTGCCACCGTTATCGGTGCCTTTGCGCGGGTCGCGGCTGTCGGACAGGAACACATCCAGGTTCAGGAAGTTACTGCCGTACCGGTAGCCGCTGGCGTGGGTAAAGCTGTAGATGCGTTTGCTGAATTCGTCGGGGTTATTCGGATTGGTGAACTGCTGGCCGTAGCGAAATCCTACGCTGTTGTTCATCCATTCCACCGCCACAGCCTCCCCGCCGCCGAGAAGGGTCAGTGCAACGGTTGCGCCCTGTAATGCCTTTTTCATTGTTCTAGGTCCTTTGGCGTTCTGGCTCATGACGGCCGGATTATTTTTGTAACGCCGATGGAGGGTATCTTGTTCGATTGATTGTATACAACTCTATGGACATCCAGTCATAAGATTGCATACAGTGGCCGCACAACAAAAACAGAGAACCCCTCACCATGACTATCCCGAAGGCGTCACCGCAGCGGCCAGAAGATGAGAATCTCGGCGTCGCCGCCAACATGGCTTACGGCCTGCAGCATGTGCTCACCATGTACGGCGGCATTGTTGCCGTACCGCTGATCGTCGGTCAGGCGGCCGGGTTGTCGCCGGCGGATATCGGGCTCTTGATCGCCGCGTCACTGTTTGCCGGCGGCCTGGCCACCCTGTTGCAAACCCTTGGTCTGCCGTTCTTCGGCTGCCAGTTGCCGCTGGTACAGGGTGTGTCGTTTGCCGGTGTGGCAACCATGGTGGCGATTGTCGGCAGTGACGGCGCCGGCGGGGTGCCGGCGATTCTCGGGGCGGTAATGGCCGCGTCGTTTATCGGGCTATTGATCACGCCCATATTCTCGCGGATCACTAAGTTTTTCCCGCCACTGGTGACCGGTATCGTGATCACCACTATCGGCCTGACCCTGATGCCCGTCGCGGCGCGTTGGGCCATGGGTGGCAATAGCCGCGCGGCGGATTTCGGCAGCATGCCGAACATCGGCCTGGCGGCGCTGACCCTGATGCTGGTGTTGCTGCTGAGCAAAATCGGCAGTGCGACGATCTCGCGCTTGTCGATCCTGCTGGCGATGGTGATCGGCACCGTGATCGCGGTGTTCCTCGGCATGGCCGATTTTTCCAGCGTCACCCAAGGCCCGATGTTCGGTTTTCCCACGCCTTTCCATTTCGGCATGCCGACCTTCCACGTGGCCGCGATTATTTCCATGTGCATCGTGGTGATGGTGACCCTGGTGGAAACCTCGGCGGACATCCTCGCGGTGGGCGAGATCATCGACACCAAGGTCGACTCCAAACGTCTCGGTAACGGCTTGCGGGCCGACATGCTGTCGAGCATGTTTGCGCCGATCTTCGGTTCGTTCACCCAGAGTGCGTTCGCCCAGAACGTCGGCCTGGTCGCGGTGACGGGCGTGAAAAGTCGTTTTGTGGTGGCGACGGGCGGGTTATTCCTGGTGATTCTCGGGCTGTTGCCGTTCATGGGGCGGGTGATCGCGGCGGTGCCGACCTCGGTGCTGGGCGGCGCAGGCATCGTGCTGTTCGGTACGGTAGCGGCCAGTGGTATTCGCACGCTGTCCAAGGTGGATTACCGCAACAACATGAACTTGATCATCGTCGCCACGTCCATCGGCTTCGGCATGATCCCCATCGCCGCGCCGAGCTTCTACGATCATTTCCCCAGCTGGTTCGCGACCATATTCCACTCGGGCATCAGCTCGTCGGCGATCATGGCGATCCTGCTGAACCTGGCGTTCAACCATTTCACCGCCGGCAACTCGGACCAGCAGTCAGTGTTTGTGGCGGGGACTGAGCGCAGCTTGTGCTTCCACGATGTGGCGGTATTGCGTGAGGGTGATTACTTCCGCGGGGGCAAGCTGTTTGATGCCGAGGGCAAGGAGATTCCGTTGGTGGCGGAGGTGCCAAGGAAGAGCGCCAAGCCTGAAACCACCGCGGTCTAAGGATCGTTCCCACGCTCCGCGTGGGAATGCCGCCATGGACGCTCTGCGTCTGCTCCTAAGGTCGTGACGCGGAGCGTCACAGGATGCATTCCCACGCGGAGCGTGGGAACGATCATTGAATTCAGCCAGCCTTGAGGGCTTTGTGCGGTAGAGAGCACGCCTCATCCAGAAACTTCACCACCGTCCCCATGCACGCCTGGCGCTCTTCCACATGGGGCATGTGGCTGGAGTCTTCAAACAGCGCCCAGCGCACATCCGCGATCTCATCCAGGAACGGCTTGACCACCAGCGGCGTGGCCTCGTCATGCCGGCCGGATATCACCAGGGTCGGCACCTTGATCGCCGACAGGCGGCCGATCACGTTCCAGTCCTTCAAACTGCCAATGACATGAAACTCGGTCGGGCCGCTCATGGCGTGGTACACCGTCGGGTCTGCATCGACCTGGGCGAAAGTACGCGCCACCTCTTCCGGCCACGGATTGACCCGGCACACGTGCTGGTCATAGAAAATCCGTGAGGCGGCGAGGTATTCCGGGTCCTGGTAGGTGCCGGCGGCTTCATGCTTGAGCAGGGTTTCATGCACACCTTCGGGCAACAATTTGCGCAGGCGGTTGGCTTCGCTGACCCAGGTGCGCATGCATGTTGGCGAGTTGGCCGGGATAAACGCGCGCAGGCCCTCGGGTTGCAGGATCGCGTGTTCGCTGCCGAGCATGCCGCCCCAGGACTGCCCGAGAATCGCGTAGTTATCGGCGATCTGCAGGTGGTCCAGCAGGTTGTCCAGCTCTGCGAGGAACAGGCTGATGGTCCAGAAGGACGGGTCTTTATCGGGCAGGTGCGTGGAGCGGCCGTTGCCCAATTGATCGTAGTGGATCACGGCGTGACCGCTGGCGGCGACGTCCTTGAAGGCGTCGACATAGTCATGGGTGCAGCCGGGGCCGCCGTGGATGATGACCAATGGCGTGCGGCCGGTGGTCAGGTCGCCGGTAACGCGGTACCAGGTCTGGTAGGCGCCAAAGGCCGCATACCCTTCGCGGATTTTCTCGATGAATTCCATTTCGTACCCTGCTCTGAAAAAAAATGATCAGGGACACGATAATCGGCACGCAATGTTTAAGTAACTAGCAAAACAGCTAGGTTTTGCCCAAAGGTCAATCTTCGAGCAAGCGGTAATGGGTAGCGCGGACCACCGCTTGTACGCGGTTCTTGGCGCCGAGTTTATGCATCGCCGAGGCTAGGTGCAGGGTGACCACCGCCAGGGATCGGCTCAGTTGCGTGGCGATTTCGGCGGCGGTCAGGCCGTCGGCGGCCCATTTCAGGCACTCGCGCTCGCGTTTGGTCAGATGAATATGCGGGTAGGTGCGTAGCTCTTTGCTGAATAGCGGGTAGACCGCTTCCTGCAGGGCATGGGTAATCAGGCTGAAATCCGACAACGTCTGCTGCGCATCCCGCAGTACCGTGTGGGCTTTGCCGGTGCGCAGGCCGGTCAGCGAGGCAAAGCCGCCACGGGGCAGGTGGATCGGCACGCTGACGCCGCAGGTCAGTTGCCGTTCATGCAGGTAAGAGGACACGGGGGCGTGGCAAGGGTCGATGATCTGTTGCAGCGCCGTCTCGGCTTTGGCCTCATACGACCAGACAAATGGCGATACCGTGCTCAGCGCCAGATGCTGCACCGGGTCTATCTGGTAGAACCCTTCGCTGCACCACAGTGCGTGCCAGTCGGGCGGGGTGTTGCGCAGCTCCAGCACCGAGGGGGTGATAAGGGCGCCGTCGTGATCGATAGGCACCGGGGTGTAGTCGTACACCAACGCATCGAAGCCCAACTGCTGGGCGAGAATAAACGTATTGTCCATCTGCTCGTCCAGGCTCCTGCCCGGCATCAGACGGTTGTTGAAGGCAGTTAGCTTGGCCAGCATCCGTTCTGCTCCCGAATTCATTTGAATCTCGACATGCGGCAAGTAGAATGCCACGCCCCGGCGAAGGACTGCCAGGCCAAACCTATAAGAAATGCTAGGTTATGGACGCACGGCATCCTCGGTAGTGTTGGCCTGATAAACGGCCGCTACCTGCCAGGCCAAAACACGACAAGGAATGTAGGCATGTGGCGTGAAATTGCACCCGACCAGCAGTACACCGTGCAAGTCGACGGCCACAACCTCGTGGCCTACAGCTTTGGCGAAGGCGATGAGGTGCTGTTGTGCCTCAACGGCGGCCCGGGCCTGCCGTGTGACTACTTGCGCGACGTCCATGGCTGGCTCAAGGAGCACAATCTACGAGTGGTTGCATTCGACCAGCTTGGCACCGGCGCATCAGCCAGACCGACCGATGTTTCGTTGTGGGAAATCCGCCGTTATGTCGAAGAAGTCGAGACCGTACGCCAAACCTTGGGCCTGGGCCGTGTGCATTTGCTGGGGCATTCCTGGGGCGGCTGGCTGGGTATCGAATACGCCATTCATTACCCCGATGCGCTGAAAAGCCTGATCCTCGAAAACACCGTCGGCGACATTCCGCACCTGTCTCAAGAGCTGGGACGCCTGCGCGGCGCCCTCGGCAGCGAAACCGTGGCCATGATGCAGCGCCATGAAGCCATGGGCACCCTCGACCACCCGCAGTACCAGGCCGCAATCACCCTGCTCAATTACCGCCACGTGTGCCGCCTGGACGAATGGCCGGCGCCGGTCAAACGTTCCCTGGATGACTGGAACATGGGCCCCTACGAAACCATGCAGGGCCCCAACGAATTCCTCTACATCGGCAACCTCAAGGACTGGAATCGCCTGCCCGAGATGGCCGATTTCAAGATGCCGATCCTGATCACCACTGGCCAGCACGACGAACTCACCCCGGCCTGCGCCCTGCGTATGAAGCTGGCCGCCAGACACGCTGAATTGCACGTGTTCCCCAACAGCAGCCATATGCCATTTTATGAAGAGCCCCAAGCGTATTTCCCGGTGCTGCTGGACTTCCTCGCTCGCCATCGAGGCTGACGGATGAACCTGGCGCGCTACCGCTTTGTACTGTCCCGGCCGCTGCAATTGCTGCCGGTGCTGTTTGGCATCAGCCTGATCACCTTTGTGCTGGTGCGCTCGATTCCCGGCGACCCCGCGCGGGCGCTGCTGGGCTCGCGCAGTACGCCGGACGCCTTGCTGAAAATTCGCGCCCAGTTCGGCCTCGACCAGCCCTTGTGGCTGCAATACTTCTACTTCCTGAAAAACCTGCTCAAGGGCGACCTCGGCCAATCGCTGCTGTACAAGGTCGACGCCTTGAAGCTGATCGTGACCCGTATCGAACCGACCCTGGTGCTGGTGCTCGGCAGCGTGGTGCTGGCGCTGCTGATCGCGGTGCCGCTGGCGACGTTGGCGGCGCGCAATAAAGGCGGCTGGGTGGACAACCTGATCCGCGTGTTCACTACGGTCGGCCTGGGCATGCCGGCGTTCTGGCTGGGCTTGATGCTGATCCTGCTGCTCAGTGTGCAGTGGGGGTTGTTTCCGGTGTCGGGCTACGGCCGTACCTGGCTGGACAAGGCGCACCACATGGTCCTGCCGTGCCTGACCATCGCCCTGGCGCTGTCGGCGGTGCTGGTGCGCAACCTGCGGGCGAGCATGTTGATGGAGCTACAGGCGGACCATGTCACCGCTGCCCGCGCGCGCGGCTTGTCGGAAGCGGCGGTGTTTCGCCGGCATGTGTTGCCCAACTCGCTGGTGCCGGCGGTCAACCTGCTGGCGGTGAACATTGGCTGGCTGATCAGCGGCACAGTGGTGATCGAAAGCCTGTTCGCCATTCCCGGCATCGGCCAACTGCTGGTACGCGGCATCTTTACCCGCGACTACATGGTGGTGCAGGGCGTGGCGATGGTGCTGGCGTGCGCGACGGTAGTGGTCAACTTTGTGGCGGATGTGGCGACTGTCGCCCTCGACCCACGGGTGAAGATGCAATGAGCTGCCGCCCGTTGATTGCCCCATGGCGCTTGCGGCTGCGGTTTGGTTTTCGCAATGGCCGGCTGACCGCCGCGTGGGGGCTGGCGATTCTGCTGGTGTGGTTCGCCCTTGCGCTGTTTGCGCCGTGGGTCGCACCGTTTGACCCGATCGCGCAAAACACCGATATCAGTTTGCTGGGACCGAGCCTTGCCCATCCATTCGGCACGGATAACTACGGTCGCGACATCCTTTCCCGGGTGATCTGGGGAGCGCGTATCGACCTGCAACTGGCGATTGTCGGGGTGATCTTCCCGTTCATGATCGGCACCTTTGTCGGCGCGATTTCCGGGTATATCGGCGGGCGTTTCGACAGTTTCTGCATGCGCGTGATCGATGTGATCCTGGCGTTCCCGTTCCTGGTGTTGATGCTGGCGATCATGGCCATCCTCGGCCCAGGCTTGAAGAGTTTCTATATCGCCATGGCACTGGTGGGCTGGGTGTCGTATGCGCGGCTGATCCGCTCGCAGATCCTGGTGCTCAAGGAAAGCGAGTTTGCCCTGGCCGCCAAGAGCCTGGGCTTTGGGCATGGGCGCATTCTGTTCCGGCATTTGCTGCCCAATGCGATGTTTGGCTCGATCGTGTTTTCGATGTCTGACGCGGTGCTCGTGCTGCTCAACGGTGCGGCCGTGAGCTACCTGGGCCTGGGCGTGCAACCGCCGACCGCCGAGTGGGGCACCATGGTGGCCGAAGGGCAGGCCTTTATCACTACCGCGTGGTGGATCTGCACCTTTCCGGGCCTGGCCATCGTGACCTTGGCGATGGGCTTCAGCCTGCTGGCCGATGGCGTGGCGCAAGTGCTGGGGGATCGCTCATGAGCCTGTTGCAGGTGCAGGACCTCAGCGTGATCGCCAACAACGCCGGGCGTGATGTGACCCTGGTCGACCGCGTGTCCTTCGACTTGGCCGAAGGTGAAATCCTCGGTCTGGTCGGCGAAAGCGGCTCGGGCAAGACCATGGCCTGCCGCGGGCTGATGCGCCTGTTGCCGTCGCCCAACCTGCGGGTGCAGGGCGGTGCCGTGCGCTTGGCCGGTCGCGACCTGTTGTCATTGGATGACGCCGGCATGCGCGCGGTGCGTGGCGGGCAACTGGGCATGATTTTCCAGAACCCCAGCAGCCACCTCGACCCGTTGATGCGCATCGGCGAGCAGATCGCCGAGGGCATCCGCCTGCATCAAGGCGCGTCGAAAAAAGACGCACGCTGGCAAGCCATCGACGTGCTGCGCCAGGTGGGTATCCCTGATCCGCAGGCGCGGGTCGACAACTACCCCCACGAATTTTCCGGCGGCATGCGCCAGCGCGCGATGATCGCCGTGGCCCTCGGCTGCAACCCGAAAGTGTTGATCGCCGACGAGCCCACCACCGCCCTCGATGTGACCGTGCAGGCGCAAATCCTGCGGTTGCTGCTGGACCTGCGTGACCAGCGGGGCCTGTCGATCATCATGATCACCCACGACCTCGGCGTGGTCGCGCAGACCTGCGATTCGATTGCGGTGATGTACGCCGGGCGCCTGTGCGAGCACGGCAGCAAGTACGACTTGCTGGCTCACCCGCAGCATCCGTACACGGCTGGCCTGATTGATTGCCAGCCTGCCCACAGCAGCGGGCATGCCCTGCTGCGCACCATTCCCGGCCAGCCGCCGTTGCTGGATGCATTGCCCGCCGGTTGCCGCTTCAACCCGCGTTGCCCGCAGGTCGGCACGTTGTGCACCGAGTTGCTGCCGGAAGGCGCGCGGGTGGCGTGTCACTATCCTTTGGAGGCACGCCCATGAGCCTGTTGCAGATCAAGGACCTGGAGGTGCGCTTCGCCGCGTCCGGCAGTGGTTTTTTGGGCCTGAACAAGCAGTGGGTGAGAGCGGTGAACGGTGTTTCGCTGAACCTCGCAGCGGGCGAAACCCTGGGGTTGGTGGGCGAGTCCGGCAGCGGCAAAAGCACCCTGGGCCGGGCGATTCTGCACCTCAACCCCATCAGCGCCGGGCAGGTACTGTTCGACGGCATCGACATGGCCCACGGCAGCGCCATCGACATCGCACGCCTGCGCCACGAAACCGCGATGATTTTCCAGGACCCGTACGCTGCGCTGAACCCGCGCCACACCATCGGTGAAACCATCGCCGAAGTGCTGCGGGTGCAGCGTAAAGTCGCGCCGGACCAGATCCTCAGCCGCGTCAACGAACTGCTCGACCTGGTCGGCCTGCGCCCCGAGTTGGCCAGCCGCAAGCCCGGCTCCCTCAGCGGCGGCCAGTGTCAGCGTGTCGGCATCGCCCGCGCGCTGGCGGTGGAGCCGCGCTTGATCATCGCCGATGAATGCGTGGCGGCGCTGGATGTATCGATCCAGGGGCAGATCATCAACCTGTTGCTGGAGCTGCAGCAACGTATGAACCTGGCGATCCTGTTTATCGCCCATGACCTGGCCATCGTGCGGCGCCTGTGCGACCGCGTGGCGGTGATGTACCTGGGCAAGATCGTCGAGGAGGGGCCGGTGGAGGCGGTGTTTACCTCGCCGCGTCATCCGTATACGGCGGCGCTGATCGAGGCGATCCCCGAGATTGATCCGCATCGGCCGTTACCTGCGGAGCCTTTGCCCGGTGAGCCACCGAGCCCGCTGAATTTGCCCACAGGCTGTGCCTTCCACCCGCGTTGCCGGTATGCCCGGACGATGTGTTCCATGGTGTTGCCGCCTACCCATTTCCTGCACGAGCATCGATACAGTTGCGTGCTTGAAGAGCCTTTGACCCTTTCTGCCGTCTATAAACAACTGCCGTCCATAAACAAGGAGTTATGACATGCAATCCAGTCACTTGAAGTTGCTCGCCGCTGCTACGTTGACCGCCTGGTCGCTGACTGCCGGGTTCGCCCAGGCCGCCGGCGTCCTGACCATCGGTTGCCGTGAAGACAGCACCACGTTCGACCCGATCAAAAGCGCGCAAAACCGCGACACCTGGGTATTCGCCAACGTCTACGACACCCTGGTTCGCGTGAACAACCTAGGCACCAAGATGGAGCCGGGGCTGGCAGAAAGCTGGGAGATTTCCAAGGACGGCCTGACCTACACCTTCAAGCTGCGTGATGCGAAGTTCTCTGATGGCTCGCCGATCACCGCTGAGGACGCGGCGTTCAGCCTGTTGCGCATTCGCGACAACAAGGCTTCGCTGTGGAGCGACCCGTTCAGCCTGATCAATACGGCCAAGGCAGCGGATCCGCGAACCCTCGTCGTCACCCTGAAAACCCCGGCGGTCGCCTTCCTCTCGCAACTGGCTTCACCGACGGTGTCGATCCTGTCGGAAAAGGCCATGACCAAGATGGGCGAAGACGCCTACTCGGAAAACCCGGTGACGTCCGGCGCGTTTACGGTAGACGAGTGGCGCAAGGGGGATCGGGTGATCCTGAAGAAGAACCCGAACTTCTGGCAGGCCAAAAACGTGAGCCTGGATGGCGTGGAATGGGTGTCGGTCACCGACGACAACACGCGCATGCGCATGGTGCAGAACAACGAGCTGGACACGGCGATCTTCGTACCGTTTTCCCGCGTTGAAGAGCTGAAAAAAGACAAGAACGTGGTCATCCACTCCGACCCGTCCACCCGTGAAGATCACCTGCTGATCAACCACGCCCACGGTCTGCTGGCCAAGCAGGAAGTGCGTGAGGCGCTGGACATGGCCATCGACAAACAGTCGCTGGTGAAAACGGCCACTTACGGTCAAGGCACTGTGGCCTATTCCTACATCCCGAAAGGCTCGTTGTTCCACTACGCCAACAACCTGCAACGCCCGTATGACCCGACCGCCGCCAGGAAACTACTGGCCGACGCCGGTGCCAAGGACTTGAAGCTCAACTACGTGGTCAACGCCGGCAACGAAGCCGACGAGCAGATTGCGGTGATCATCAAGGACCAGTTGGCCAAGGTCGGCGTGACCGCCAACCTGCAGAAAGTCGACCCGACTCAAAGCTGGCAGATGCTGGTGGACGGTGAGTACGATATTTCGGTGATGTACTGGACCAACGACATCCTCGACCCGGACCAGAAGACCACCTTCGTGCTGGGCCACGACACTAACCAGAACTACATGACCCGCTACAAGAACGACAAGGTCAAAGACCTGGTGGCAGCGGCGCGCATCGAGGCCGACCCGGCCAAGCGTGAGCAGATGTACGTCGAACTGCAGAAACTGGCGAAACAGGATGTGAACTGGATCGACCTGTACTACAGCCCGTACATCAACATCTCACGCAAGAACGTGAGCAACTTCCTGCAAAACCCGTTGGGGCGTTTCACGCTTGAGGAAGTGGTCAAAAACTAAACCCGCTAACCCAACAACACGGGACTCGCCTTGCGGGCGGGCTTCCTGTGGCGAGCGGGCTTGCCCCGCGTTGGGCTGCGCAGCAGCCCCATCAAGGCCTGCGCGGTGTGTCAGGCAGGCCGAGGTGGCTGGTTTTGGGGCTGCTTCGCAGCCCAACGCGGGGCAAGCCCGCTCGCCACAAAAGGGCGCAGTTTGCTTTTAGGCTTACTGCGCATCAAACGCCTGCCCACTGATGCCCGTACTGTCCGGGCCCATCAGGTACAGGTACACCGGCATGATCTCTTCCGGCGCAGGCCTTTCCATCGGGTTTTCCCCCGGATACGCCTGGGCTCGCATGCTGGTGCGCGTGCCGCCCGGGTTGATACTGTTTGAGCGAACCGCTGCCACGTCTTCGAGCTCATCAGCCAGGGTCTGCATCAAGCCCTCAGTGGCAAACTTCGACACACCGTAAGCCCCCCAATACGCCCGGCCCTTGCGCCCGACACTGCTGGAGGTGAACACCACCGACGCATCCTGGGACAGCTTGAGCAGTGGCAGCAAGGTGCTGGTCAGCATGAACATCGCGTTGACGTTCACATGCATCACCCGCATGAAATTCTCACCGGACAATTGTTCGATCGGCGTGCGTGGGCCGATGATCGACGCGTTGTGCAGCAGGCCGTCGAGGTGGCCGAATTCCTTTTCGATCATCGCTGCCAGCTCATCGTATTGATGGGGCAGGGCGGTCTCCAGGTTGAACGGGATCACCACTGGCTGTGGCTGGCCGGCGGCTTCGATTTCGTCATAGACCTGAGCCAGGTTGGCTTCGGTCTTGCCCAGCAACAGCACAGTAGCGCCATGGGCGGCATAGGTTTTCGCCGCTGCCGCGCCAATCCCGCGACCGGCACCGGTCACCAGGATGACCCGGCCTTTGAGCAGTTCTGGACGTGCGGAGTAATCAAACATAAATAGCCTCGAAAAATTCAACAGGTTGCCAACACCGAACTTGAAAACACCGAGGATCCCCTGTGGGAGGGAGCAAGCCCCCTCCCACAGGGGATCTTCATAGGTCAGCAAAATCGCTGAGCAATCAGCAACTGCACAGTGCGTTATCCAGCACCTTGCGCAATTCCAGCGGGTGATCCACCACCACATCCGCGCCCCAATGGCGTGGGTTGTCGTCCGGGTGGATGTAGCCGTAGGTGACCGCCGCCGTGCGGGTGCCGGCGTCGCGGCCGGACTCGATGTCGCGCAGGTCATCACCGACGAACAGCACGCTGGCCGGGTCCAGGTCGAGCATCTTGCACGCGAGGATCAACGGCTCCGGGTCTGGCTTGCTGTTCTTCACGTGGTCCGGGCAAATCAGCAATGCCGAACGCTCGGCCAAACCCAACTGCTGCATGATCGGCTCGGCAAAGCGCAGCGGCTTGTTGGTGACCACGCCCCAGATCAGTTTGGACTTCTCGATGTCTGCCAGCAGTTCTTCCATGCCGTCGAATAACTTGCTGTGGATCGCGCAGCCCTTGAGGTAACGCTCCAGGAATTCCTGGCGCAGTTCTTCAAAGCCTGGCGATTCCGGGTCCATTGAAAAGGTCACGGCGACCATCGCCCGCGCGCCACCGGAGATTTCATCGCGAATGTGCTGGTCGTTGATCGGCGCCAAGCCACGGTCGGCACGCATGGCCTGACAGATGGCGATAAAGTCCGGCGCGGTGTCCAGCAGGGTACCGTCCATATCGAAGAGAACCGCTCGCAACTTCACAGGCTTACTCCTCGCGCAGTGTCTGGATCATGTAGTTGACGTCCACGTCGCTGGCCAGCTTGTAGTGCTTGGTCAGCGGGTTGTAGGTCAGGCCGATGATGTCCTTGACGGTCAGCCCGGCCTGACGGCTCCAGGCGCCCAGCTCGGACGGGCGGATGAATTTCTTGAAGTCATGGGTGCCGCGCGGCAGCAGCTTCATGATGTATTCGGCGCCGATGATCGCGAACAGGTAGGCCTTCGGATTACGGTTGATGGTGGAGAAAAACACCTGGCCGCCCGGCTTGACCATGCGGAAGCAGGCACGGATCACCGACGACGGGTCTGGCACGTGTTCCAGCATCTCCAGGCAGGTAACCACGTCGAATTGCTCGGGCAACTCGATGGCCAGGTCTTCGGCGGTGATCTGGCGGTACTCCACGCTCACGCCGGATTCCAGCTGGTGCAACTGGGCCACGGCCAGCGGCGCTTCGCCCATGTCGATACCCATCACGGTAGCGCCGCGCTGGGCCATGGCTTCGCTGAGGATGCCGCCGCCGCAACCGACGTCGAGTACCTTCTTGCCGGCCAGGTTGACGCGCTCGTCAATCCAGTTGACCCGCAGCGGGTTGATGTCGTGCAGGGGCTTGAACTCGCTTTCGCGGTCCCACCAGCGGTGCGCGAGGGCTTCGAATTTGGCGATTTCGGCGTGGTCGACGTTGCTCATGGTGAATCCTCTAAATCTGATAAATCGATTGGTCGGTGCCGAACACGCGGGTCCGGCACCGGCGTTATTCGCTGTGCCCGCTGATGCGTTGGCCCCAGGCAATAGCCGTGGCGGTCAACTGTTGTTCATCCATGCGGGTCAATTGCCGGTCGTCGAGCAACTGCTTGCCGGCGACCCAAAGGTGTTTCACGCAATCGCGTCCGGTGGCATATATAAGCTGTGAGACCGGATCGTAGATCGGTTGTTGCGCCAGCCCTGAAAGATCGAAGGCCACCATGTCTGCCGCCTTGCCGATCTCCAGCGAACCGATTTCGCTCTCCAGGCCCATGGCGCGGGCACCATTGAGCGTAGCCATGCGCAGGGCTCGGTGCGCATCCAGGGCGGTGGCCGAGCCGGCGACGGCCTTGGCCAGCATCGCAGCCGTGCGGGTTTCGCCCAGCAGGTCCAGGTCATTGTTGCTGGCGGCGCCGTCGGTGCCTATGGCCACATTGATGCCAGCCTGCCACAGACGCTCCACCGGGCAGAAGCCACTGGCCAGTTTCAGGTTCGATTCCGGACAATGGATGACGCTGGTGTTGCTTTCTACCAGCAAAGCCAGGTCATCCTCGCTGATTTGGGTCATATGAACGGCCTGGAAACGCGGGCCCAGCAACCCAAGGCGACCCAGGCGGGCCAATGGCCGCTCGCCGGTCTGCTCGACGGCTTGCTGTACCTCAAAGGCGGTTTCGTGCACGTGCATATGGATCGCGGCGTCCAGCTCTTCGGCGATCACGCGGATCTTTTCCAGGTTGTCATCGCTCACGGTGTAGGGCGCGTGGGGGCCGAACGTGATCTTGATGCGCGGGTGCTGCTTGAGGTCGCCGAACAGCTCGATGCCCTGGCGAATCGCCTCATCGGCGTTGCTGGCGCCGGGAATCGGGAAGTCGAGGATCGGAATCGCGATCTGCGCGCGCATGCCGCTGTTGTGTACGCAGTCGCTGGCGACCTTGGGGTAGAAATACATGTCGGAGAAGCAGGTGATGCCGCCCTTGAGCTGTTCGGCGATGGCGAGGTCGGTGCCGTCGCGCACGAAGGCTTCGTCGACCCACTTGGCTTCGGCGGGCCAGATGTGTTTTTCCAGCCAGGTCATCAGCGGCAAGTCGTCGGCGAGACCGCGAAACAGGCTCATCGCCGCATGCCCGTGGGCGTTGATCAGGCCGGGGCTGAGCAGCATGCCCGGCAGCTCGCGCACTTCGCTGGCCGAAAGCTTCAACGCCGCCGCCCGTGGCCCGATAAAGGCAATGCGCCCGTCGCGAATACCCAGGCCATGCTCTTTAAGCACTACGCCGGCGGGCTCGACAGGTACCAGCCAGGTTGGCAGCAACAGCAAGTCGAGCGGGGCGGCAGTGGCGGTCATCGCAGGCTTCTTCCGGGGCAGCTATAAAAGAAGGGCGAAGTATACCCGAGCGTCCAGGCTGGCGGATCGCTATAATCGGCGGCTTTTGTTCATGAGTACGGGGTGAGGGATGCGCGATCGACTGTTGGCAGCGGAGAAAGTGAAGGCCATCGATTGGCGTGATGGCGCACTGCACCTGCTCGATCAGCGTGCGTTGCCGTCCCGGGAAAGCTGGGTGGTGTGCTCGACGGTAGAAGAAGTCGCCGCGGCCATTCGCTCGATGACCGTGCGCGGCGCGGCGGCCATCGGCATCACTGCCGCGTATGGCCTGGTGCTCGCTGCTCGTCATCGGGTTGCCGAGGGCGGCGACTGGCAAGCTGCGTGGGAAGAAGACTACGCACTGTTAGCCGATACTCGCCCCACCGCGTCGAACCTGTTCTGGGCGCTCAAGCGCATGCGCGATCGTCTGGATCGCGTCAAGAAGCACGCCGACCCGCTGGTGGTGCTGGAAGCCGAAGCCATCGCGATCCATGAAAGTGATCGGGAAGCCAATCTCGTGATGGCTCAACTGGGCGTCGAACGGATTCGCAAACACCAGGGCAACGCCCAGGCAATCCTGACCCATGGCAACGCAGGCGCCCTGGCGACGGGAGGTGTCGGCACGGCCCTCGGTGTGATTCGCGGTGCCTTCCTGGAGGGTTTGGTCGAGCAGGTCTACGCCAACGAAACCCGCCCGTGGTTGCACGGCTCGCGGCTGACGGCCTGGGAATTGGCGGGCGAGGGCATCCCGGTCACGGTCAACGCAGATTCGGCCGGCGCGCATATCCTCAAGACCAAGGGCGTGACCTGGGTAATTGTCGGTGCCGACTGCATCGCGGCCAATGGCGATGTGATCAGCAAGATCGGCACCTATCAATTGGCCGTGTGTGCCATGCACCACGGCGTGCGCTTCATGGTGGTGGCGCCGAGTTCGACCCTCGACTTGATGATGGCCTCTGGCGACGACGTAGCGCTTGAAGAGCGCGATGTGGGTGAGTTACTGGAAGTTGCCGGCCAGCGTTTTGCCGCTGAAGTGAAGGCCTACAACCCGGTGTTTGACGTGACTCCTGCGGACCTGATCGACGTGATCGTGACCGAAAAAGGCATCGTCGAACGACCAGATACCGCCAAAATAGCCAAGTTGATGTGCCGTAAGCGGCTGCATTGAGGGTTGTGGCGTCTGTGAAATCGCTATCGGGAGCAAGCCTCCTCGCACATTTTGAATGTGTTCACCGTTAAGTGTGGGAGGGGGCTTGCTCCCGATTGGCCTTGAAAGTCAATAAAACCCTCGGATCTGCCCTCGAAAAATAGTACCCATCCGCTTCTGAGCCTCTCTCGTCGCCCTCAAGCCTGTCATCCGTCAACTTACTATGCTCCATGCGCATCAGGGGGATAGGTGCGTGGCGGCGATTGTGATAACATCCGGCGGTTTCCAGGGTCGCCCCGAGGGGCGACCTTTAACGTGCAGATCCGTGTCATAACTCGTTGATTTGTCGTAAGTCGTTGTCAGGCACCACGCCGGCAGCGGCGAGCTTCGTTCGTCCCATATGGATGTGACGAGGTTTCACCCGAAAAAGGAATCAGGCTTCTCATGGGCGAACTGGCCAAAGAAATCCTCCCGGTCAATATCGAAGACGAGCTGAAACAGTCCTACCTCGACTACGCGATGAGCGTAATTGTCGGTCGGGCACTGCCTGATGCGCGCGATGGCTTGAAGCCCGTGCACCGGCGTGTGCTGTTCGCGATGAGCGAGCTGGGTAACGACTGGAACAAGCCGTACAAGAAATCTGCCCGTGTTGTCGGTGACGTGATCGGTAAGTATCACCCTCACGGCGACACTGCGGTGTACGACACCATCGTTCGGATGGCCCAGCCGTTTTCCCTGCGCTACCTGCTGGTAGACGGCCAGGGCAACTTCGGTTCGGTCGATGGCGACAACGCCGCCGCCATGCGATATACCGAAGTACGCATGACCAAGCTGGCGCACGAGCTGCTGGCCGACCTGCATAAAGAAACCGTGGACTGGGTGCCGAACTACGACGGCACCGAAATGATCCCGGCTGTCATGCCAACCCGTATTCCCAACCTGCTGGTCAACGGCTCCAGCGGTATCGCCGTGGGCATGGCCACCAACATCCCGCCGCACAACCTCGGTGAAGTCATCGACGGTTGCCTGGCGCTCATCGACAACCCTGAGTTGACCATCGATGAGCTGATGCAATACATCCCAGGTCCGGACTTCCCGACCGCCGCGATCATCAACGGTCGCGCCGGTATCATCGAAGCCTACCGCACCGGTCGTGGCCGCATTTACATGCGCGCCCGCTCGATGATCGAAGACATCGACAAGGTCGGTGGCCGCCAGCAGATCGTCATCACCGAACTCCCTTACCAGTTGAACAAGGCGCGTCTGATCGAGAAGATCGCCGAGCTGGTTAAAGAGAAGAAGCTCGAAGGCATCACCGAACTGCGCGACGAGTCCGACAAAGACGGTATGCGCGTAGTGATCGAGCTGCGTCGTGGCGAAGTGCCTGAGGTGATCCTCAACAACCTTTACGCCCAGACCCAGCTGCAAAGCGTGTTTGGTATCAACGTCGTGGCCCTGATCGACGGCCGTCCGCGCATCCTGAACCTCAAGGATCTGCTGGAAGCCTTCGTCCGTCACCGCCGCGAAGTGGTCACCCGCCGTACTGTGTTCGAACTGCGCAAGGCCCGCGAACGCGGCCACATCCTGGAAGGCCAGGCAGTTGCGCTGTCGAACATCGACCCGGTCATCGCCCTGATCAAGGCTTCGCCGACCCCGTCGGAAGCCAAGGAAGCGCTGATCAAGATGCCGTGGGAATCCAGCGCCGTTGTGGCGATGGTTGAACGCGCCGGTGCCGATTCGTGCCGTCCAGAGACCCTGGACCCGCAATACGGTCTGCGCGAAGGCAAGTACTTCCTGTCGCCTGAGCAAGCCCAGGCCATCCTGGAACTGCGCCTGCACCGCCTGACCGGTCTGGAGCACGAGAAGCTGCTGGCCGAGTACCAGGAGATCCTCAACCAGATCGGCGAGCTGATCCGCATCCTCAACAGCGCTGTGCGCCTGATGGAAGTGATCCGCGAAGAACTGGAAGTGATCCGCGCCGAATATGGCGATGTGCGCCGCACCGAAATTCTCGATGCTCGTCTCGACCTGACCCTGGGTGACATGATCCCGGAAGAAGAGCGCGTCGTGACCATCTCCCACGGTGGCTACGCCAAGACCCAGCCATTGGCTGCGTACCAGGCCCAGCGTCGTGGCGGTAAAGGTAAATCGGCTACCGGCGTGAAGGATGAGGACTACATCGCTCACCTGCTGGTCGCCAATAGCCACACCACGCTGCTGCTGTTCTCCAGCAAGGGCAAGGTGTACTGGCTGAAAACCTACGAAATCCCGGAAGCCTCCCGCGCCGCCCGTGGCCGTCCGTTGGTCAACCTGCTGCCACTGGACAGTGATGAATACATCACCACCATGCTGCCGGTCGACGAATACACCGAAGGTCACTTCATCTTCATGGCGACCGCCAAAGGCACCGTGAAGAAGACCCCGCTGGAATCCTTCAGTCGTCAACGCAGCGTGGGCCTGATCGCCCTGGAGCTGGATGAGGGCGACGTACTGATCTCCGCCGCTATCACCGATGGCGAGCGCGAAGTCATGCTGTTCTCCGACGGCGGCAAGGTTACGCGCTTCAAGGAATCCGACGTTCGCGCCATGGGCCGTACCGCCCGCGGTGTTCGCGGCATGCGCCTGCCGGAAGGGCAGAAGCTGATTTCGATGCTGATCCCGGAAGAAGGCAGCCAGATCCTCACCGCTTCCGAGCGTGGTTATGGCAAGCGGACTGCCATCAGCGAGTTCCCGGAGTACAAGCGTGGCGGCCAGGGCGTTATCGCCATGGTCAGCAACGACCGCAACGGCCGTCTGGTCGGCGCGGTCCAGGTGCTTGATGGCGAGGAAATCATGCTGATTTCCGACCAGGGCACTCTGGTGCGTACCCGTGTCGCTGAAGTGTCGAGCCTGGGCCGTAACACTCAGGGCGTGACCTTGATCAAGCTGGCCAAGGACGAAAAACTGGTCGGCCTGGAGCGTGTGCAGGAACCTTCGGAAGTCGAAGGCGAGGAGCTGGAAGGCGACGAGCTTGAAGGTGAAGGCTTCGACGGCGAGGTGATCGCAACTGGCGATGACAACGTCGACGAGCCAACCCTCGACGCTGCTGCAGACGAAGAAGAACCGCAGGAATAAGCGGACACACAGGGGGCGGATGAAGATTCGCCCCCTTGTTGTTTGTCCCCTTTGAAATAACAACGCCGCCCTCTGTAGGAGCGAGCTTGCTCGCGAAAATCGCCAACGATAACGCGGGCTGCCGATGCGCCCTTGCGCTCTCGGGTTTTTCGCGAGCAAGCTCGCTACTACAGTGTTTGATTTCAGTCCCACCAGATTAGAGAGATTGGATGTGAGCAAGAGAGCCTATAACTTCTGTGCCGGTCCCGCGGCGCTTCCTGAAGCAGTCCTGCAGCGTGCGCAGGGTGAACTCCTCGACTGGCATGGAAAAGGCCTCTCCGTGATGGAAATGAGCCATCGCAGCGATGAGTTCGTGTCCATTGCCACCAAGGCCGAGCAGGACCTGCGCGACTTGATGGACATCCCATCCGACTACAAGGTGCTGTTCCTGCAAGGCGGCGCGAGCCAGCAGTTTGCCCAGCTGCCGCTGAACCTGCTGCCCGAAGACGGCACCGCCGACTATATCGACACCGGTATCTGGTCGCAGAAAGCCATTGAGGAAGCTTCGCGCTACGGCAACGTTAATGTGGCCGGTACCGCCAAGCCCTACGACTACTTCGCGATTCCAGGTCAGAACGAATGGAAGCTGTCGAAAGACGCGGCCTACGTGCACTACGTGCAGAACGAGACCATTGGCGGCCTGGAATTCGACTGGGTGCCTGAAGTGGGTGATGTTCCGCTGGTGTGCGACATGTCCTCGGACATCCTCTCGCGCCCAATCGACGTGTCTCAATACGGCATGATCTACGCCGGCGCACAGAAGAACATCGGCCCGAGCGGCATCCTGGTCAACATCATCCGTGAAGACCTGCTGGGTCGCGCGCGTTCGCTGTGCCCGACCATGCTCAACTACAAGGTCGCGGCCGACAACGGCTCGATGTACAACACCCCGCCGGCGTTCGCCTGGTACCTGTCGGGCCTGGTGTTCGAGTGGCTGAAAGAGCAGGGCGGTGTCGCCGCCATGGGCAAGCTCAACGAAGAGAAGAAGCGCACCCTGTACGACTTCATCGACGCCAGCGGCCTGTACAGCAACCCGATCAACGTGCCGGACCGCTCGTGGATGAACGTGCCGTTCCGCCTGGCCGATGACCGTCTGGACAAGCCATTCCTGGCCGGTGCCGAGGCGCGCGGCCTGCTGAACCTCAAGGGCCACCGTTCGGTGGGTGGCATGCGCGCCTCCATCTACAACGCTGTCGACATCCACGCGATCAACGCGCTGGTTGCCTACATGGCAGAGTTCGAAAAGGAACACGGCTAATGTCTGAACAAGAGCTCAAGGCCCTGCGCGTGCGCATTGACAGCCTGGACGAGAAAGTCCTGGAGCTGATCAGTGAGCGCGCTCGGTGTGCCCAGGAAGTGGCGCGGGTGAAGATGGCGTCCCTGGCGGAAGGCGAAGTGCCGGTTTTTTACCGGCCTGAGCGTGAAGCCCAGGTGCTCAAGCGCGTGATGGAGCGCAACAAAGGGCCATTGGGTAACGAAGATATGGCGCGGTTGTTCCGTGAAATCATGTCCTCGTGCCTGGCGCTTGAACAGCCGCTCAAAGTGGCTTACCTCGGTCCTGAGGGCACGTTCACCCAGGCAGCAGCCATGAAGCATTTCGGCCACGCGGTGATCAGCAAACCGATGGCGGCAATCGACGAAGTGTTCCGGGAAGTGGCGGCCGGTGCGGTGAATTTTGGCGTGGTGCCGGTGGAAAACTCCACCGAAGGCGCGGTCAACCACACGCTCGACAGCTTCCTTGAGCACGACATGGTGATCTGCGGCGAAGTCGAGCTGCGCATTCACCACCACCTGTTGGTGGGCGAAAATACCAAGACCGACAGCATCAGCCGTATCTACTCCCACGCCCAATCGCTGGCCCAGTGCCGCAAGTGGCTGGACGCGC
This sequence comes from Pseudomonas fildesensis, assembly GCF_001050345.1. Classification (GTDB taxonomy): domain Bacteria; phylum Pseudomonadota; class Gammaproteobacteria; order Pseudomonadales; family Pseudomonadaceae; genus Aquipseudomonas; species Aquipseudomonas fildesensis. Next base: position 686,628 of record NZ_LFMW01000001.1, read on the forward strand.
ATTATCCGAATGTCGAACGCGTGGCGGTTTCCAGCAACGCCGAGGCGGCGAAGCGGGTCAAGGGTGAGTGGAATTCGGCGGCAATTGCCGGCGATATGGCCGCTGGCCTGTACGGCCTGACGCGCCTGGCCGAAAAAATCGAGGATCGCCCGGACAACTCCACGCGCTTCCTGATGATCGGCAGCCAGGAAGTACCGCCGACCGGCGACGACAAGACCTCGATCATCGTTTCCATGAGCAACAAGCCCGGCGCGCTGCATGAGCTGCTGGTGCCGTTCCACGATAACGGGATTGACCTGACGCGCATCGAGACGCGCCCTTCGCGCAGCGGTAAATGGACCTACGTGTTCTTTATCGACTTCGTCGGCCACCATCGCGACCCGCTGGTCAAAGGTGTGCTGGAGAAAATCAGTCAGGAGGCCGTGGCACTCAAGGTGCTGGGCTCTTACCCGAAAGCGGTTTTGTGAGGCTTTAACATGAGTGGCAACTTCCTCGCACTGGCTCAGCCGGGCGTGCAACAACTGTCGCCTTACGTTCCAGGCAAGCCTGTAGACGAGCTGGCGCGTGAGCTGAACCTGGATCCGGCGAAGATCGTCAAGCTGGCGAGTAACGAGAACCCGCTGGGCCCAAGCCCGAAGGTATTGGCGGCGATTCGCGAAGAGCTGACTGAGCTGACCCGTTATCCCGACGGCAACGGCTTTGCACTCAAGTCCTTGTTGGCGGAAAAATGCCGAGTGGAGCTGAACCAGGTCACCCTGGGCAACGGTTCCAATGACATTCTTGAGCTGGTGGGCCGTGCCTACCTGGCGCCAGGCCTGAATGCGGTGTTCAGCGAGCATGCGTTTGCGGTCTACCCGATCGTTACCCAGGCCGTCGGTGCCGAAGCGCGGGTTATTCCTGCCAGGGATTGGGGTCACGACCTGCCGGCCATGCTGGCAGCCATCGACGCCCAGACTCGCGTGGTGTTCATTGCCAACCCGAACAACCCGACCGGTACCTGGTTCGATGAGCAGGCGCTGAATGAATTCCTGCAGGACGTGCCGGAAAACGTGCTGGTCGTGCTGGACGAGGCCTACATCGAGTACGCCGAAGGCAGCGACCTGCCGGACGGCCTGGATTTCCTCGCGGCCTACCCCAACCTGCTGGTATCGCGGACCTTTTCCAAGGCTTATGGCCTGGCGTCGCTGCGGGTCGGCTACGGCCTGTCGACAGCGGTCGTCGCTGACGTGCTGAACCGTGTGCGCCAACCCTTCAACGTCAACAGCCTCGCCCTGGCGGCGGCCTGTGCAGCGGTGAAGGACGCCGAGTACCTGGAAGAAGGTCGCCGCATCAACGAAAGCGGCATGCTGCAACTGCAGGAAGGCTTCCGTGAGTTGGGCCTGGGCTGGATTCCGTCCAAGGGCAACTTCATCTGCGTCGACCTCGCTCAAGTGGCTGCCCCGATATTCCAGGGCCTGCTGCGCGAAGGCGTGATCGTGCGTCCGGTGGCCAATTACGGCATGCCGAACCACCTGCGCATCACCATAGGCTTGCCGGCTGAAAACAGCCGCTTCCTGGAGGCGCTGGCCAAGGTTCTGGCTCGTGGTTGATGTCACTGCACTGCAACCTGCTGTGCCTATGATCGGTCGCCTGGTGGTGGTTGGTCTGGGGTTGATCGGCGGCTCCTTCGCCAAGGGCCTGCGTGAAAGCGGGCTGTGCGGTGAAGTGGTCGGCGTGGACCTGGACCCGCAATCGCGCAAGTTGGCGGTTGAGCTGGGCGTGGTGGATCGCTGTGAAGCAGACCTGGCGATTGCTTGCCAGGGTGCCGACGTGATCCAGCTGGCCGTGCCGATCCTGGCGATGGAGAAATTGCTGGCGGTATTGGCCGGCATGGACTTGGGCCAGGCAATCCTCACGGACGTCGGCAGTGCCAAGGGCAATGTGGTGCGCGCGGCGCAGCGGGCGTTTGGCAGCATGCCGCCACGTTTTGTGCCGGGCCATCCGATTGCCGGTTCCGAGCAGAGCGGGGTGGAAGCGTCCAATGCGCGGCTGTTCCGCCGCCATAAAGTGATTTTGACGCCGCTGGAGCAAACCGACCCGGCCGCATTGGCCGTGGTGGACCGCCTGTGGCGCGAGCTCGGCGCGGATGTCGAGCACATGCAGGTCGAGCGCCACGACGAAGTGCTGGCCGCGACCAGCCATTTGCCGCATCTGCTGGCATTTGGCCTGGTGGACTCCCTGGCCAAGCGCAACGAGAACCTCGAGATTTTCCGCTACGCCGCCGGTGGCTTCCGCGATTTCACGCGGATCGCCGGCAGCGACCCGGTGATGTGGCACGACATCTTCCTCGCCAATCGCGAAGCGGTGTTGCGCACCCTGGACACCTTCCGCAGCGACCTCGACGCCTTGCGCGACGCAGTTGATGCCGGCGATGGCCATCAATTATTGGGCGTGTTCACCCGTGCGCGGGTGGCGCGTGAACATTTCAGCAAGATCCTGGCTCGCCGGGCCTATATGGAAACTGCTGTGAACGCCGATGAGTTGACCTTTATCGCCAACCCGGGCGGCCGCTTGAGCGGGCGTATCCGAGTGCCGGGCGACAAGTCGATCTCCCATCGGTCGATCATGCTCGGTTCCTTGGCCGATGGCGTGACGGAAGTCGAAGGTTTCCTTGAGGGCGAAGATGCCCTGGCGACCTTGCAGGCGTTTCGCGACATGGGCGTGGTGATTGAAGGGCCGCATCACGGTCGCGTGACTATCCACGGCGTGGGCCTGCATGGATTGAAGCCTGCGCCGGGGCCGATTTACCTCGGTAACTCCGGCACGTCGATGCGCCTGTTGTCCGGGTTGCTGGCTGCGCAAAGCTTCGACAGCGTGTTGACGGGCGATGCGTCGCTGTCCAAGCGCCCGATGAGCCGTGTAGCCAAGCCACTGCGGGAAATGGGTGCGGTGATCGAGACCGGGCCGGAAGGGCGTCCGCCGCTGACCATTCGTGGTGGCCAGGCGCTTAAAGGCGTGTCTTATTCAATGCCGATGGCCAGTGCCCAGGTCAAATCCTGCCTGTTGCTGGCTGGGTTGTACGCCGAGGGCAAAACTGCAGTGACCGAGCCCGCGCCGACCCGTGACCACACCGAGCGCATGTTGCGTGGCTTTGGGTATCCGGTGGTGGTGCAGGGCGCTACGGCGTCGGTTGAGTCGGGCCATGCGCTGACGGCGACCCATATTGAAGTGCCGGGGGATATTTCGTCGTCGGCGTTCTTCCTGGTGGCCGCGTCGATTGCCGCAGGTTCAGAGCTGTTGCTGGAGCATGTCGGCATCAATCCGACGCGCACTGGCGTTATCGACATCCTGCGACTGATGGGCGCGGACATCACCCTCGAAAATCAGCGTGAGGTAGGCGGTGAGCCGGTAGCCGATCTGCGCGTTCGCGCGGCGACGCTCAAAGGGATCGAGATCCCCGAAGCGCTGGTGCCATTGGCGATCGACGAATTTCCTGTGCTGTTTATTGCCGCCGCCTGTGCTGAAGGCCGAACCGTCTTGCGCGGTGCGCAAGAGCTGCGGGTCAAGGAGTCTGACCGTATCCAGGTCATGGCCGATGGTCTGCTGGCGCTGGGCGTGAAGTGTGAACCGACCCCTGATGGGATTATCATTGACGGTGGGATGATGGGCGGTGGTGAAGTCCTTGCCCAGGGTGATCACCGGATTGCCATGGCATTCAGCGTGGCGTCCCTGCGGGCGGCGGCGCCGATTCGCATCCGTGACTGCGCCAATGTTGCTACGTCTTTTCCGAATTTTCTTACACTGTGTGCCCAAGTCGGCATCCGTGTTGCCCAAGAGGCTCAATTGTGAATATCAAAGCACCGGTGATTACCATCGACGGGCCAAGCGGCTCGGGCAAAGGCACCATCGCCGGCATCCTGGCCAAGCGCCTGGGCTGGTGCCTGCTGGATTCCGGCGCGCTGTACCGCCTGCTGGCGTTTGCCGCACGCAACCATGGCGTCGACCTGACCAACGAAGAATCCCTGAAGCTGCTGGCGGCGCACCTCGATGTGCAGTTCGTCGGGGCGACGGAAGGTCATCCGCAGCGCATCATCCTTGAAGGGGATGATGTGACTGATGACCTGCGCAACGAACAAGTCGGCTCCTGGGCCTCCCAGGTTGCCGCGCTGCCGGCCGTGCGTGATGCCCTGCTGCAGCGCCAGCGGGCATTCCAGGAGCCGCCGGGGCTAGTGGCAGACGGTCGCGACATGGGCACGGTGGTGTTTCCCGAGGCTCCGCTGAAGATTTTCCTGACCGCCAGCGCCGAGGAGCGGGCTCGTCGCCGTTACTTGCAGTTGAAGGGCAAAGTCGATGGTGTTAGTCTGTCGAGTCTGCTAGATGAGATCCGTGCACGCGATGAGCGTGATACCCAGCGTGCGGTAGCCCCGCTTAAGCCGGCGGCTGACGCCATACAGCTGGATTCCACGGAGTTGTCCATCGAGCAGGTGCTGGAACGCATCTTGAGTGAAATCGCCATTCGCGATATCGCCGGGTGACCAAGAGGGCCGCAGGGGACCAGTCATAGTCCTGGGGTGCTTCTTCTAATTGAAACTAACCCACACCGTCTGGGGTGTGGAGATGGGCGTATTCTTCGCCCTCATCAACAGGAATTAAAATGAGCGAAAGCTTTGCGGAACTCTTTGAAGAAAGCCTAAAAACCCTGAACCTCCAGGCTGGCTCCATCATCACCGGTGTTATCGTTGATATCGATTACCAAGCTCGCTGGGTAACCGTTCACGCTGGTCTGAAGTCTGAAGCTCTGATCCCGCTGGAACAGTTCTACAACGATGCTGGCGACCTGACTATCAATGTCGGTGACGAAGTTCACGTTGCTCTGGACTCGGTTGAAGACGGTTTCGGTGAAACCAAGCTGTCCCGTGAAAAAGCCAAGCGCGCTGAATGCTGGATTGTTCTCGAAGCAGCCTTCGCAGCTGAAGAAGTGGTCAAGGGCGTTATCAACGGTAAGGTTAAAGGCGGCTTCACTGTCGACGTTAACGGCATCCGTGCGTTCCTGCCAGGTTCTTTGGTCGACGTTCGTCCTGTGCGCGACACCACGCACCTGGAAGGCAAAGAACTCGAATTCAAGGTCATCAAGCTCGACCAGAAGCGCAACAACGTTGTCGTTTCCCGTCGCAGCGTCCTGGAAGCAGAGAACTCCGCCGAGCGTGAAGCTCTGCTGGAATCCCTGCAGGAAGGCCAACAAGTCAAAGGTATCGTCAAGAACCTCACCGATTACGGCGCATTCGTCGATCTGGGTGGCGTCGATGGCCTGCTGCACATTACCGACATGGCTTGGAAACGTATCAAGCATCCTTCCGAAATCGTCAACGTTGGCGACGAGATCGATGTCAAGGTTCTGAAGTACGATCGTGAGCGCAACCGCGTTTCCCTGGGCTTGAAGCAGCTGGGCGAAGATCCATGGGTCGCTATCAAAGCTCGTTACCCAGAAAGCACTCGCGTTACCGCGCGTGTTACCAACCTGACCGACTACGGCTGCTTCGCTGAGCTGGAAGAAGGCGTGGAAGGCCTGGTACACGTTTCCGAAATGGACTGGACCAACAAGAACATCCACCCTTCGAAAGTCGTACAAGTCGGCGACGAAGTGGAAGTTATGGTTCTGGACATCGACGAAGAGCGTCGTCGTATCTCTCTGGGCATCAAGCAGTGCAAATCTAACCCATGGGAAGATTTCTCTGGCCAGTTCAACAAGGGCGATAAAATCTCCGGCACCATCAAGTCGATCACCGATTTCGGTATCTTCATTGGTCTGGACGGCGGCATCGACGGCCTGGTTCACCTGTCCGACATCTCCTGGAACGAAGTGGGCGAAGAAGCTGTTCGTCGCTTCAAGAAGGGCGACGAGCTGGACACCGTTATCCTGTCGGTTGACCCAGAGCGCGAGCGCATCTCCCTGGGTATCAAGCAACTGGAAAGCGATCCGTTCTCCGAGTACGTTCAAGAGAACGACAAAGGCGCAATCGTTAAAGGCATCGTGAAAGAAGTTGACGCTAAAGGCGCCATCATCACTCTGGCCGACGATATCGAAGCGACTCTGAAAGCCTCCGAAATCAGCCGTGACCGCGTTGAAGACGCGCGTAACGTTCTGAAAGAAGGCGAAGAAGTAGAAGCCAAGATCATCAGCGTTGACCGCAAGAGCCGCGTAATCCAGCTCTCCATCAAGTCGAAAGACGATGCTGAAGAGAAAGAAGCCATTCAGAGCCTGCGCGACAAGCCAGCTACCTCTGAAATCGCTGCTGGTCCTACCACTCTGGGCGACCTGTTGCGTGCACAAATGGAAAAACAGAACTAAGTTCTGTCCGACCATAGAAAAAGGGCGACTTCGGTCGCCCTTTTTTGTGCCTGTGTCTTGTCCTGAATAAGGTTTACACCTTCTGACCCAATCTCAGGAGGGCGTAATGAATTCAGGAAAAAGGCGCAGTCAGCGTGATTACTCGCTGACCTTTAAATTGTCAGTCGTCGATCAGGTCGAAAAAGGCGAGTTGAGTTATAAAGAGGCTCAAGAGCGCTACGGCATTC
>NZ_LFMW01000008.1 GCF_001050345.1 Pseudomonas fildesensis
CGTCGATGGATTTTCGGAAGTCGACCGGCTTGGGGTACAGATACACTTTTTCGACTTTGGCATCGGGTCGCATCATGGCGAGCTGGCTCCTGAGGGAATCGGGAGCACAGCATCCGGGATCCGATAAGCGCTTTGAATGTGGGGTTTATGGAGCGCTTACCAACTAACTATCAATACAGAACGTCAAAAATCAGAAACCAGGCAGTTACAGGAGCCGAGTGCAACACGGCTATTGAACTAAAGCAGGAGTTGCATGATGCATGCCCATCGCCTCTGTAATCACTTCAATCGGACATTTATAACCGAAGCGTTTGCGAGGGCGAATATTCATTTGATACGAAATGGCATCCAACGCTTCCTGGCTATGTACCGATAAGTCCGTGCCCCTGGGCAGGTACTGGCGAATCAAGCCGGGCGGCCGTGAAAACTGAGTGCAACACCTCGAAACAAAAGGGACGAATTTATTTAGAGCAATTATGGCCTCGCCGCCCCTTACGAACAAATGGGACGGATTTATGTATATAAGTAGGACGCCGCTAATTTTAAATAAATCCGTCCCCTTTACTCCTGACGCCCGACCCGGTGAAGCTGGCGGGTGGGATCAACGCCTACCAATACACCACCAATCCCACGGCTTGGGTAGATCCGATAGGATTTACCTGTGTGCGTGGCAATTGCCCCGGACAACGAAATAAGCCGCAAAAGCGACATGAGGAATCGCCCCCTGAAACAGGAGGTCCAATTCACTCTTCCACTTATGAGCAAGCTTTGAACAAAGCTCTAGAATGGTTATTAGAAAATGACTTCCGAGCAGAAAAACCAACTCCGGGAAGATTCGGTACGCGTAAAGGAGAGCCAGTAGGAATGCAGACAGCTGATGGCAAAACTGGTTACCGAGTTGAACCTGATGATAGGAGTGACGCCCACATAAATGTTTGGTCAGGTAAGAAAAAAGGCCCGCACTATCTTTTTGATGCCACCCCAAAAACCGTATTACAGCTGACTAAAAGGTTTGCAAAAAAATGAGCTATTTAGACGAAGAGCTGATTAAGGACCTGAGAAACCACAATATTTTATTTGACATCCTATCTGAGTCCGAGCACGTATCCATAGTTAGAAAAATCAATGCAAATATACCTTTTTCCGGTAGCAAAGTTGCTTGGAGCAACTTAAACACCAGCATGAACCTTGGGCGCGAACCGTCGGACTTCGCGACCTTGCGGCTGGCAGAGGAAATTAGAAAAGTGGCTGACAGCAATCTAATTTTTGTCGGTGACTCTGCCTGCGACGAGGCTTACTCCATAAGCATCGAGCACTTGGAAATAACACTCAAGATCTTTTCCGAACTACCCCAGCACACCTACATTGTGACGGAATCATTAACCTGGATTGCCTGCATATCATTTGAAGGCGATTTGGACTTCGCAAATATTTTATAAATGACACGAATTAAAAAAGAGAGGGCCAGTTGATAAAAAGGACAGGAACAAAGGAACAAACGGGACGGATTTATGTATATAAGTAGGACGCCGCTAATTTTAAATAAATCCGTCCCCTTTACTCACTGCCCCCTTTACTCACTAATGTGAATAACACTATTGTGAGAGCGCCACTACCGAAGAAACAAAAATGAAGATACGAATTACCGAGGCATTTTCTGACCAGGGTACATCACACGTAAAATTCCACTCGCACAATGGAAGTGGGAGAGCGTTATGGAACGGCACTGCGCCAAAAATCGGTGAGATCGTGGATGTAGAGATCGATCTGGACGAAGCCTTTTCCTGGGGAAAAAACATCACCCCCTCGTCCAGCAAAACTCCACAGATCACTGTTCTAAATGGCACCACCCAAATAACAGCTGAATTAATGCAAGGTGCCGACGAAAAATGTGCAGCCTTACAACTCGGCGACTCAATAATACTTATTGAGCTTGACGGACCAATCGCTCAAAAATCTGGCTTTGTAGAGGTGAAAGCAACCAGGATTCAACTTTATCCAACCAATATTTGAAATTCATTCAACTCCACGCCACCACCAACAACCCCGCCCCCAACACCAAACACAACGGCGAATAAAAATACGTATCCCACCTGGCAAACCGCGACCCGCTCACTTTCTTGAAAAAACCCACCAGTTCCGAATCCCCGATCGCCCTGGCAAACATCACCATGGCTATCGCGCTGATCCCCCACTGCAACGCGCCATGGGACACCGGCGAGAAATACAGCCCGGCCCGCAGGCAGACGAGCAGTGCGATCGCCACCAGACCCATCGCGACCAGGAAGGTGCCCAGCGTCGAGGGTATGAATGCCGGGCGGGGTCCGCTGGAGAACTCGCCGGGCAGTTCGGGGATAGCGGCGAGGCTGCCGAGTTTGCCGCCGGCGGCCCAGTACAGGTGCACCATGCTGATGAAGGTAAAAATTCCGACGATCCACCGTGCGACGACAAAGCTCATGGCGGGTGCTCCCTGAAAAGATGCGAAACAGCATAGTCTCTCTGAGATTTTTTGTAGGCATTTCGTCGGCGGCTGATGGTAAAGTGCCGCCCCATGAAACTCGCCCGTGCCGACCGCTCGCTCATTGCCTGGATGCTCTACTGCTGCGTCCTGTTCAATGTGTTCGCGTGCAGTATTGGTCATGGGCAGATGGTAGGGATGCAGCTCAATGGGATTGGCGGTCAGTTCTGTACCGTTGACCCGCGCACCCAGGCACCCAAGCCGCCCAACTCCACCGATGAAAGCCTGCCGACGCTGTCCAAGGCGTTTGGATGCCCGCTGTGCTCGACAGGCGGTATGGGCCCGGCGCTCAGTTCCAGTCTGAATGTGGCGGTGTTGCCACAATCCCATGCGCCACCACCGGCGGTCGTGCTGGCTGCTGACATTCCTGCCCGTTTCACCTGGCCCACGGCCCACCCGCGCGCGCCACCTGTTCTCGCCTGACCCTTCGCTTTCTGATCTGCACCGACCACCGTTTCCGTGAGGAAGTACGGGCGGCTGTGCGTTGTTTTCAAGCCAGGTTTTTCAGGATTCAACCATGAAACATTTACCTCTGTTGGCGGGTCTGTTCGGCTGCCTGCCTGTCTGCGGCTGGGCCCTTGAGTTGGCCCCGACTACCATTGATGGCGAACAAACCGCCGCCGAACCGGGCCTGGCCCTGGACCAATCCAGCGGCATGGCGTCGCGGTTGGGGCTGAGCGTGCGGGAAACCCCGGCGTCGGTGGCCATCGCCAATCGCAACGACATCGAGCGTCATGGCGCCAAGACCTTTCGCGACGCGGCCAATACCTTGCCGGGCGTCAACGCGAGTGCACCGCCGGGGTTTGGTGGTTTTGTGTCGTACCGCGGGTTTACCAGCGGCCAGATCACCCAGATGTTCAACGGTATCAACGTCGCCACCGGCCTGGCGCGGCCGGTGGATGCATGGATCTATGACCGGGTGGAGCTGGTGGGCGGCCCCGCCTCCCTGATCAACGGCGCCGGCTCCGTAGGCGGTTCGCTGAACTACGTGACCAAGCTGGCGACCCGCGAGGAACAGGCCGCCGAAGGCCAGTTGACCTATGGCAGCTACGACACGGCCGGCATGGCCTTCGGCCTGAACCACGCGCTGACCGAACCGGGCGCCGAGGTGCAGCAGTACGCGCGCCTGGACGTCAGCCGCAACACCAACCACAGCTACATCGACCGCGACCAGCGCGAGGCCTGGAGCGTGGCGTTTTCACTGCTCAGCGACCTCAGCCCCAACCTGTCCCACACCCTGGCCCTGGAATATCAGGACGAGCACGAGGACAGCCCGTATTGGGGCACGCCAGTGCTCAACCCCAAGGTCGGTGAGTTGAAGATCGACAAGCACAACCGTTTCAACAACTACAACGTCGCCGACGGGCGTTACGAACAGCGCACGATCTGGGCGCGCTCGATCATCGACTACCGGATCAACGACAGCACCACGCTGAAAAACACCCTCTACCATCTGGACAGCCAGCGCGATTACCGCAACCTGGAGACCTACCAGTACAACGCCGACAACAGCGCGGTAAACCGTTCGACTGCCTACCAGGTACGCCATCAGGGCGAGCAGAACGGCAACCAGTTCGAGCTGCGCCACGACGACAGCGTGTTCGGCCTGTCGACCACGTGGTCCGGTGGCTTTGAGTACAAGGTCAACAGCACCACCAACAGCCCGCTGAGAGCATCAGGCAACAGCTCAGTGGACCCGAACAACTACGACCCAGGGCACTTCTACGACATTCCGGGAACCAAACCCGGCTTTATCAAGGACAAGACCACCGAGGTGACCACCCAGGCGCTGTTCGTGGAAAACCGCCTTGGCCTGACCGATAAACTGTCGCTGCTGACCGGCCTGCGCTATGACGCCATCGACCTCGACGTGACCAACCACGGCCTGGTGACGGCCAGCAACCCACGGCACTTCAAACGCAGCTGGGAACCGGTGACCGGGCGCGTAGGCCTGACCTATCAGTTCATCCCATCGGCCAACGTGTACGTGCAATACAGCACGGCCGCCGAGCAGCCTGGTACCACGACGCAAGTGTTCGACGTGTCGACGGGCAAGCAATGGGAAGTGGGCAGCAAGTTCGACTACCTGGACGGGCGCGGCTCGGCCACCGTCGCGGCCTACAAGATCGAACGCAAGGATTTTGCGGTCACCGACCCGTTGGACCCTAACAACAGCATCCCGGTAGGCGCACAGTCGTCCAAGGGCATCGAATTGGCCAGTTCATTACGTATCACGCCCACGTTGCTGGCAGAAGGCAACTTCGCCTGGGTGGATGCCGAGTACGACGAGTTCAACGAGAAAATCGCCAGCGGCGCCGTAGTCTCGCGCAAAGGCAATACGCCGACCAACGCGCCCAAGCGCGTGGGCAACCTGTGGCTGACGTATGACTTTTCCGAAGCTTGGCAAGGCGGCGTGGATGCGCGGTATGTGGCCGAGGTGTATGCGGATAACGCCAACACCCAGACGGTGCCGGCCTACACACTGCTCGGCACTTTCCTGCGCTACAAGGTGGATTCACAGACATCGGTGACGGGCCGGGTGCGCAACCTGACCAATGAGGTGTATGCCGAATTTGCCCATGTGTCGCCGGCGTATTACCTGGGGTCGCCGAGGACCTTTGAGGTAGCAGTACAAACCCGGTTCTAACGCTGGAATGCAATCAACTGTGGTGAGCAGGCTTGCCCTGCGTTGGGGCGCGAAGCGCCCCTATCAAGGCGCCTGGTGGTGCCAGGCAGTGCTCGGTACACGTTTTGGGGCTGCTACGCAGCGCAACGCGGGACAAGCTCGCTCGCCACAAAGAACCGATCCCGTCATGATCTCCATCTATTTCAGGCTGGCTTCGACCTTCTGCGCCACATCCGCGGTCAACCAGGCCTTCCACACCTGCGGATGCTCCTTGAGAAACGCCTGCGCGACTTCACGTGGCGCGGTGTGTTTCTCACTCATCGTCGCCAACGCCTTGTTCAGCGGCTCAATCGGAAATTCCACCTTTTCGAAGAACTGTGCAATCTGCGGATACTCTTTCTGGAACGGCGCAGACACCCCAATGCTCAACTTCGACGCCAACGAGCGCGTTGGTTTCGGATTGGGATTATCCGCATCCGTCAGGGTCTTCCACGCCTCGGCGTCAAACGCCGGCTCTTCCAGCTGGATCAGCTTGTAACGTCCCATCAACGGCGTCGGCGACCAGTAGTAGAACAACACCGGCTTGCCGCGACGAATCGACGAAGCAATCTCCGCGTCCAGCGCCGCACCCGAGCCACTGCGGAAATTCACATAGCTGTCGTCCAGGCCATAGGCCTTGAGCTTCTGTTTGTTGACCACTTCCGAGGTCCAGCCGATAGGGCTGTTGAGGAAGCGACCTTTGCCGGGCGATTCCGGGTCCTTGAACACGTCCTTGTAGCGCGCCAGGTCCTTCACGCTTTTCAGGTCCGGCGCCAGCGGCTTGATGCCTTTGGCCGGGTCGCCCTTGACCACGTATTCCGGCACCCACCAGCCTTCGGTGGCACCCTTGACGGTATCGCCCAGGCCCACCACCTTGCCTTCGGCCTCAGCCTTGACCCAGACCGGACTGCGGCCCGCCCACTCTTCACCGATAACCTGGATGTCGTTCTTGGCCAGGGCAGTTTCCAGGGTGATGGTGGTGCCGGGCAAGGTATCGGTGGGCAGGTCATAGCCCTTTTCGACGATCACCCGCAGCACTTCGGTGATCAGGCTGCCGCTTTCCCAGTTCAGGTCGGCAAAATGTACCGGCGCCTGGGCAGCCGATACCGACGCCGCCGACAGACTCAAGGTCGTCAGGGACGCCGCCAACAGGGTTCTCAATCCTTTCATGCCTTTGCACCTCGCGTTATCGCAGCTCTAGCGGACGGCTTTGCTGCCAATGCGCGAAGCCTCTGAATAGTTAAGTCAACTCAACTGTAGTAGAGGTTCCGAGAGACAAAGGATGTTCGTGATATTGACTGATTACTCGCTCGCCTTGAAGGTCACCAGTTCGCCCTTGCGCCACTTGGCGGCCTTGCCGGTCACGGCCTTCAGGGTTTTGGTCAAGCCTTCCAGCAGCTGTTCACGGGCGGCGAACACCAGCATCACGCTGTGGCCTTCCTTGAACACGATGCCCTCGCCTTCGGCCGAGGACACAAAGGCGTATTCGCCCAGGCCATACACCGTCAACTTGATATCGCGGAACTTCAATTCGAACTTGCCGCCTTCACGACTGGGCAATACCGCCGCGCGGAAGTGGTCTCCCACTTTGAGTTCCAGGCGTGGTTTGTCATCCACGACCAGCGCCGACTCGGTATCGATCTCGGCGATGTAGATACCTTCCGGTGTCTGTTCAGTGATGTAAACGAAACGGGATTGAAACTGCTTGACCAACTTTGCGCGCAAATCACCCAGCACGAATAACGCGTGCATATCCAGATTACTGACTGCCAAGGAAACGCCCCCACATCGAAAAAGGCGCTGTCCGCCACAGCGGGCAGCACAAAAAAACGGCCGAAACGGCACGATCAGATATCACAACCATTGAAAAAAACTGAAGAAGATCCCACTGCTGCGCCATAAGACTAGTACAGACGTGCGCGATGGACCTTATGCAAGGTCATCCGGCATCACAGGAAATCACAGGTTCTACGACTCGAGAATACGGGTCGACCAGCTTCAGAGAATAACCCAATTAAAAACGTAGTTTCCGACAGCTCATACAAACAAAAATACCTTGGCGTGGAACCAGCCGCCGAGTGCCGACGACAATACTAAAACAGCAACACGGGTCAAAACCACCCGTAATGCTGCTGGCGGGTCAACAAGATCGATCGACAGGAGCTGACCATGCAACCACATCAACACGACGCTACGTCTTCCCACACTCGTTCATCGTGCCAAGACGAGCGCCAATACTACTGCCTGCACAGCCCGAACGGGTACTCCAATTCGGTTCTTTACCAAGTGGTACCGGCCGGCAGGAACTTCTTCCATATCCGAGAAGTAATCAGCGGCAGAGTCCTGGGCTTTCGCAGCGACCATATCCAGGCCTGCGAACTGGCCAAAAAACTCGAAGCGACGCTGTACGCCGTGCACGGCGGAATCGTTTCGTCACCTGGATGACTTTACTGCGCCGCCCTCCTCCAACAACTGCCATACTGGCCCGTCCATTGAAGCTTGCCCCTGTGCGGGTCAGGTTTCATCAGTGCAGTTACCTAGAACGGAAGGCGATACGTGACGGAATTTGATATTGGCGAATTTTTTATCCGTGGCGAAGCCAGGGAAGTAGACGGTGAGTTCCAAGCAGTCATCGTGATGCGCGCCAAGCCACCGCTGACCACAGAAACAATCCACCAGGTGGAAAAAGACCGTTGGTTCAAGACAATCGACACCGCCGCCGTCGCAGCAAAAGAAGCCGCCAAAGACCTCAAGAAAGCGGTGGATTCAGGGGCATTGACCTCCTGACAATCCAATCGAACTCCATTGCGCCATAAGCCTCCCATGCATAACGACCCTGACTTGCACGGAGAACCCCATGGACGCACCAATACCTACTCTCGAAACCTTGTTTGAACAACTAGGCCTGGATTCAACCCCGGATGCTATCGACGCGTTTATCAGCGCGCATCCTTTGCCTGAAGACGTAAAGCTGATCGATGCGCCCTTCTGGACGCCCCAGCAAGCTCAGTTTCTCAAGGAAGAACTTCGCGAAGACGCCGAATGGGCCATCGCGGTGGATGAACTGAACCAGCGTCTGCATCAATCGCAATAACGACTTTCAATGCAGGCTGTCTGGCTGCTCCAGGCGCAACAGCGCTTGCCAGGCCGCCCTGCACTCCAGCGCTTCGTCACGGCTGGCGTATGCAGTGCCACGCTGCTCACCGTTGAGCAATACCACCCAGCAAGCTTTTTGGCCCAGGGCACGCAGGGTTTCAGGTACACCGCTGCCAATCATCACGGCCACATCGACTTTGTTTTGCATGGAGCTTCTCCGCAGCATTAGTTAGCTTGCTAACAATGTGAGCCATGCTACGGTTTTCCTCCCGCTGGAAAAAGCTATCCCCTGAATAGCTCCCTTGCATAAATCGCAACAATCCCTAACGTGCGGCCTTCGCCCCTTCCGGTTTGTAGCCCAGGCGCAACCCACCCCAGTGACGCCCGTTGACCATGATCGGCACCGACAAGTCGTGCATCAGCTCGCCGGTATCGCGGGTATAGGTCTGCAACAACACCGCTTGCTGATGGCTGCCACAGCGAATCCCGGTGCGGTCGTCAAACTTGCGCTTCGTACGGTTCTGCACCGCGTCAACTTTGGCGTCACCGGTCAGCGCGTGGGAAAACGCCTTGTTGTGCGTCGGCACATAACCCTGCGGCGTACAGGCGATAGCAAATACCAGCCCTTCATGGCGCGGCAGCAGTGCTTCCTGAATCGCCGGTAAAACCTTGTCGGTGTAGCCATCAAAACGGGTGTGGTATTTGTTCGGGCTGGTATTCGGGATCGGCGTGTAGCTGCGGTCGAACAGGTCGTCCAGGCTGACACGGCTTTGCTGCACGTCGGTTTCGAACTGTTCGGCGATGCGCCTCGCGCCTTCGCGCGCCAAGTCGTAGACGCGCTGGTGATAGTCATCCAGCCCGACCGCAGCGAGGCGTTCGCTGATGGTTTCGGCCTGCCCTTCCATTTGCACGGCGGCGTCGGCGAGCTGGCGGGTTTGCTGGTCGCTGACGTCAAGGTCGCTGCGCATCTGCTCCACGGCATGGAACAGGCTGTCGAGTTGGCCCCGGTTGGTATCGGTGCCCTGGGCGATTTCGTTGACTTGCCCTTCCACATCCGCCGCCAGGCTGGCGATGCTCTCTAGCTGTTCACCGGCGAGTTCCACTTGTTCGACACCGGTGTGCAAATCCGCCGACAGTTGGCGAATCTGCTCCACCACCTGCGCCGTGCGTTGCTGGATATCCGCGACCATCACCCCGACTTCATCGGTGGCCGTTGCCGTACGGCCGGCCAACCCGCGCACTTCGTCGGCCACCACGGCGAACCCACGACCATGCTCACCGGCCCGCGCCGCTTCAATCGCTGCGTTCAACGCAAGCAGGTTGGTCTGGCTGGCGATGGACTGGATCACCAGGGTCACGCGCTGGATTTCCTCGCTACGCTGGCTCAGCGCCTCGATGAGCTCGCGGCTGGCGTTGGCACGCTGGCTGAGCTGGTGCATGCGCGTGATCGACTGGGCCAATACTTCGCGCCCTTGCGTACTGCGCTGGTGGGCCTGGCTGGCTGCGCCCAAGGCTTGGCGGCTGAGTTGGGAGGTGACTTTTTCAGTGCTGATCATCACTTCGGCGCTGCTGACGATCTGTTTGGCGGCGCTCAGCTGCGACTGCAAGCGCGCGGCCAATTGCTTGACCGAAAAGGCTACGCCGGCTGCAGACAACGCGTTATGGCTGGTGGTGTAGGAAAGGTCGCGGGTCAGGTCACCGATTGCATCAGCGGCGTCGGACGGCAACTGGCTGGGTGTGGTTTTTTTCAGGCGGGGCAGCCAGATCACCAGCAAGGCCAGCGGCAGGCAGAGGTAAAGCGGCAGGCTGGCAAACGCAAGGCCCAACAGGACCAGCACCAGGGCGGTGCTCTGCAGGAGCGGCGTCAGCCAGCCGGGCAACCCGCGCACCACCGTGTCCGGCGGTACTGCTGCGCCCATCAGAGATCCGTCTCCAGCCATCTTCGTCACCCCACTGCTTGTCATTATTGTCCCTGCATTAAACGCCACTAACGGGCCATTATCCATGGGCCTTTAGTGGGGTGGCTTGCAGCAGATCAATAGACGGGGCCTAACGGGTATTTCTCCGGGGGACCGAATGCTCGGCCCCCCGGTTTCAAAGCATCAGGCTTGGCGCTGGTGCTTGTCGATTTGCTCGTGGCGCTCTTGCGCTTCGATGCAGTACTTGGTGGTAGGGCTGATCAGCAGGCGCTTGAGGCCGATAGCCTCGCCGCTGTCGTCACACCAGCCAAAGGAATCGTCCTTGATGCGTTCCAGTGCACGCTCAAGCTGCGGCAGCATGCGCTGGTCGCGGTCGATGGCATTCACCAGCCAGGTGCGCTCTTCTTCGACAGAAGCAGCGTCAGCCGGGTCAGCCGGGGTATCCAGGCTTTCAATGGCGATGCGGTTCTGTTCAATGCGCTCGTGGTGTTCCACCTTCATGTCTTGCAGCAACTGCTCAAAAAAAGCGTGCTGTTCGGCATTCATGTAGTCATCCGCCGGCATGGCCAGCAACTTTTCCTTTGTCATTGATTTCTCTATAAAAAATACGTGCATTAAGGCGAATAAGGGAGCGTTCCGGCCGACCTCTGCAGGTCTCGGAAAGGCGCCGTCCATTCCAAGCGCCACCCGGCACTCAATTTACGAGGGGCGGCAGTCTAAGGCCGACTTGAGGGCGCAGCAACTGAAAAGACAGGCAATTTTTCCGAGATAACCTCCAAAAGCACCAGGACGGGCTCGGCGAATGGTCATCGGAGTGCGTTTATAGCAAGAAATTCAGTGCTGTGGAGCTATATAGAAGACAAACGGTTAAAACTGATGGTGACCGGCTGACTGTGGTGAACGGTCCTATCTTCTGTGGCGAGCGGGCTTGCCCCGCGTTGGGGTGCGAAGCAGCCCCTCCTGAAGCCAACAGCCAACGCGTTTTTTCAGTTAGAACGCATTCGCAGGTTTTGGGGCCGCTTCGCAGCCCAACGCGGGGCAAGCCCGCTCGCCACAACAGCCCCGTTCACCACAACAAGCCCGCTCGCCACAGGAGACCGATCCCGCAGGGGTCAGCGCTTGAGTTTGCGCTTGTTGCGATACTGGTCGATCACCACCGCCACCACGATGATCAGGCCCTTGATGATGTCCTGGATATACGCATCCACCCCGACAAAGGTAAACCCGCTGGCCATCACCCCAAGGATCAGCGCGCCGATCACGGTGCCCGTGATGCGCCCTACCCCGCCTGCCAGGCTGGTGCCGCCGATCACCGCTGCGGCAATCGCATCCAGCTCGTAAGACATGCCCATGCCGGCCTGGCCGGTCGCAGCGCGTGCAGAAGCCACCACACCGGCCAGGCCTGCCAGGAGGCCGGCGATGCTGTAGACGATGATCAGGTGGCGCTTGACGTTGATCCCCGAGGTGCGCGCCGCCTGCATGTTGCCGCCGATGGCGTAGGTGTACTTGCCGTATTTGGTATAACGCAGGGCGATATGGAAGATCACCGCCACCACCAGAAAGATGATCACCGGCATCGCGCCATGGCCGATCGCCGTATAGGAATCCGAGAGCATGCTCACCGGCTGGCCTTCGGTGTAGTAACGCGCTAGGCCACGGGCCGAGACCATCATGCCCAGGGTCGCGATAAACGGCGGGATACCGGTCACCGCGATGATGCTGCCGTTGATCGCCCCCGCCAGCAGCCCCACGCCGAGGCCCATCGCCACCGGAATCCACACCGGCAAGTCGGTCAGGCTCGGGAACACCGCACGGGAAAAGTCGGAAGTCTGCGCGAGACTCGCTGCGATCATCGCGGATAATGCCAACACTGAGCCAGAAGACAGGTCGATACCGGTGGTGATGATTACCTGGGTCACGCCGATGGCCAGCAGGCCGATGATCGACACTTGCAGGATCATCAGCACCAGGCGCTGGGAGTTCATCAGGAAGCTCTGGTCGCGCACGATCCAGCCGAACAGCTCAAACACCAGGCCGATGCCGATCAGCACCAGGAAAATACTCAGTTCGGTGGGCAAGCGTCGCCGGTGCTTGACCGGTGCCGTGGCAGGCTTGTTGTCTGTTATTGCGTTCATAGCCAATCACCTTTTTATTCTGTGGCACGAGCCAACCGCAGGCCCGCGCTGCTGTTCGTCAGTGGACCGCCGTCATACCGGAGGCCAAATGCATGACTTTTTCCTGGGTCGCCTCTAAGCGGTCCAGGGTGCCCATCAGTTCGCCTTCGTGCATCACCATCACCCGGTCGCTCATACCCAGCACTTCGGGCAGCTCCGAGGAAATCATGATCACCGCCATGCCTTCGCTGGCGAGAAAGGAGATCAAGCGATAGATCTCGGCCTTGGCGCCTACGTCGATGCCGCGCGTCGGTTCATCGAGGATCAGCAGCCGTGGGTTGGTCATCAACCAACGAGCCAGCAAGGCCTTCTGCTGGTTGCCGCCGGACAAGGTGTCGATGCACTGCTCCAGCGACGGGGTTTTCACCCGCAGCTTTTTGCACATGTCTTCGCACAGCGCGCGCAGGGCTTTCTGCTGGATAAAACCGTTACCCGAATAGTGCGGCAATACGGCCATTTCCATGTTTTCCAGCACCGACAGGCACGGGAACAGACCGCTGAGCTTGCGGTCCTCGGTCAACAGCGCAAAACCTTTCTCGATGGCCATGTGCGGGTCGGTAATGCGCACCGCCTGGCCATCCAGGGTGATCTGCCCGCCGCTGCTGGGGGTAATGCCAAAAATGGTTTCCGCCACGTTGGTGCGGCCCGAGCCCATCAGCCCGGCAATACCGAGGATCTCGCCGGCATGCAGGTCGAACGACACGCCCTTGAACACGCCATCCAGGCGCAGGTCGCGCACCGACAGCAGCAGCTCGCCGATGGGCGTCTCGCGCACCGGGAACAGCTGGCTCAGTTCGCGGCCGACCATCATCGAGATCAGGCTGTCGCTGTTCATGCTGTCGGCGCGTTGCAGGCCGATGTACTGGCCGTCACGGAACACCGCCACTTCATCGGCGATAGCGAACACTTCATCCATCTTGTGCGTGATGTAGACGATGCCTTTGCCCTGGGACTTGAGGTCGGCAATGATCGAAAACAGGTGGGCCACTTCCTTCTCGGTAATGGCGGAAGTCGGTTCATCCATGATCAGGATGTCGGAGTCGTAGGACACAGCCTTGGCAATCTCGACCATCTGCCGCTCAGCGATGCTCAGGTTGCCCACGTGCTCTTCCGGGTCGAGGTTGATGCGCAGGCGCGCCAGCAACTCGGCCGTGCAGCGGTGCATTTCGCGGTGGTTGACCATGCGCAGGCTGTTGAGCTGCTCGCGGCCGATCCAGATGTTCTCGGCGATGCTCATGTGCGGCATCAGGTTGAGTTCCTGGTGGATCATCGCGATCCCGGCCTTCTGTGCCGCCAGCGGCGTGTCAAACACAATCGGCTTGCCACGCAGGCGAATTTCCCCAGCGTCAGGCTGGTAGATGCCGGCGATGATTTTCATCAGCGTCGACTTGCCCGCACCGTTCTCGCCCATCAGCGCCAGCACCGAGCCTGGGCGTACGCGCAATTGCACATCGGCCAGGGCCACGACGCCGGGAAAGCCTTTGCTGATGTTGACGATTTCCAGCAGGTAGGGTTCGTCCAGCGGCAGCGGCTGGATACCTGGAGGCTGCGAGACAGTGGCTTGAGCGAGCATAGGGAGGTACTCCATCGACAGGGCGACCTGTGGCCGCCCCGCCGGCTTATTGTTGTTATGTAAGGGCTACTTGAAGTCTTTGACGTTGTCCGGGGTGATCAACTGGAACGGAATAATCACGTTTTGTTCAACCGCTTCCTTCTTCGCCATCTTGCGCGCCGCTTCCACCGAGCCCACCGCCTGCCCCTTGGCGTCCTGGAAGGCCGACGCAGCCATGTCGCCCTTGGTAATTGCGTTCAAGCCGTCCGGCGTACCGTCGACACCGGCGATCAGCACGGTGCCTGGCTTGGTCCCCGCCGACTTCAACGCCATGGCAGCACCGATCGCCATTTCGTCGTTGTTGGCCAGTACCGCATTGAATTCGCGGCCCTGGGTCAGCCAGTCGTTGACCAGGGTCATGCCCTTGTCACGCAGCCAGATGCCGGTCTGTTCCTGCTCGATCTTGATGTTCGGGTACTTGGCCAGGACTTCCTTCACACCCTTGGTGCGGTTGGTGGTGGAGTTGTTTGCCAGGTCGCCCAGCAGGATCACAATCTTGCCCTTGCCGCCGAGTTTTTCGGCGATGTACTGCATTTGCAAACGGCCGGCCTCGACGTCATCGGAGGTCACGGCGACGACATCCTTGGGCAAGTCTTTCTGGTCGGGACGACGGTTGACGAAGACCAGCGGGATGCCCGCCTTGGTGGCGGCACTGATGATGTTCTTGGTCGACGCGGTATCTACCGGGTTGACGATGATGGCGTCGACTTTCTGGCTGATAAAGTTCTCGACCTGGCTCAGTTGCTTGACCACGTCGGCGCGGGCGTCTTCGAACTGCAGCTGCACGCCGTCGCCCTTGGGATAGGTCTTGGCTTGCTTGTCCATGTCCTCACGCAGGTAGGTCAAAAAGGTGTCATCGAACGCGGACATGCTCACGCCAATCTTGAGATCGGCAGCGCTGGCAAAACCACTGGCAAGCATCATGGACAAGGCCAGGGCGGTAAAACGGATCGGGGTCTTCATGAACGGTCTGTCTCCACTTTCTTGTTGGTTTTTTTGGACGTTGCGTTGTTCAGAGCGAGGATGACGGCAGTCGGACGACCGGTGCCCCCGGGATGCAGCAGACCAGCGCGCCCTGGTTTTCGACGCACAGCACATTAAGGAAGGAGAAGTAGAACGGCCGGGCGCGGGGCAGACCGCGTGGCGTGTGGGCAGGGCGTAAAACTCGCAGTACAGCGTTGAAGATTTTCATCTGACGGTACCTGGTTGTTTTTGATCTTGTTTTTGTTGAGTCGCCCGAATCGAGTCCGGGACGTACTTTATGCAACCTGGAAAAGACTTTATTGGAAAATAATTTCCATATCAACTTGTTTTAGAATTTTATTCTATTTTTGTTGAAACCACCTGCTGGCGTTCGGCGCTGAGGCGTGCGGCGTCCAATATACGGGTGGTTTCCAGTGCGTCATAGGCACTGACCGGCAGCGGACCCTGCCCTTGTACGGCGGTTTGCAACTGACGATAGAACTGCGGCCAACAGCCCTTTTCCGAGGGCACCCGCTCGCGCTCGGGCCCTTGCTCGAACCAGCCCCAGCGTCGATGTTCTTCGGCTCCCCAGTGCTCGCCTTCGGTTTTCGGCGACTTGCCAGCCATCAGCGCCTCTTCCTGGCCATCCAGCCCGTCGACGGTGTAACAGCCCAAGGTGCCACTCACCCGAAAACGCGGGGCCTGGCTGTTTTGCAGCGCACTGCCCCACACGTGGGAAATCACCCCGTTGGCGTGGGTCAGGGAGACGAAGAAGCCGTGGTCGAGGGTGGGATGTTCAGCGGTGTAGTGCAACTGCGCAAACACCCGATCCACCGGGCCGAACAGTTGCAGCGCCTGGTCCACCAGATGGCTGCCGAGGTCGCGCAGCCAGCCGCCACCGCTGGCATTGCCCACGGCTTGCGGGCTGTAGCGCTCGACACGGGATTCAAAACGGGTGATTTCGCCCAAGGCGCCGGCGTCGATCAGTTTGCGCAGGGTCAGGTAATCCGAGTCCCAGCGCCGGTTCTGGTAGACGCTGAGCAACGAACCCTGGCGTTCGGCGGCGGTGATCAGGGCCTGGGCCTGTTCGGCATTGGCCGCAAAGGGTTTGTCGCTGACCACCGCCACGCCGTGTTCGATGGCTTCCAGCACCAGCGCCGGACGGCCTTTGAGGGTGGTGGAGATGACCAGGGCGTCGACACCGGCTTCGACGATCTGGCCGATGGAGTCGTAAGCCTTGAGACCGGGATGGTCAGTTGCCAGTTGCTGGCGGCGTTCGGGGGAACGGGTGACCACGCCGACGAAGGTTGCGCCGGGCAGGGTAGCGATCAGTGGTGCGTGAAAGAAGCGGCCGCCGTGGCCGTAGCCGACTAGTCCGATGCGCATACATCAATCTCCTCAGATGATCGTTCCCACGCTCTGCGTGGAAATGCCGCCTTGGACGCTCTGCGTCCGCGCTTGTGACGCAGAGCGTCACGGGATGCATTCCCACGCAGAAGCGTGGGAACGATCATTAACCGTAGAAGTGCGGGCGGTCCGGCAGACTGAGTTTCACGATCTGCCCACTGCCCTGCGCTTCGATACACGCGTCTGCCGCCACTGCCGCCGCGAAACCGTCCCACGCCGATGGCCCGCCGACTTGCCCGGCGCGTACGCTATCAATGAAGGCCTGCAATTCCACGTCATAGGCACCGATAAACCGATCCTTCCAGTCCATCAGAATCGCATTCGACAGTTTCGCCCCACTGCGCATCTGCACCTGTGAAGGCTCCGGCAATTTGGCAATGCCGGTCTCCCCCACCACTTCGCACTGAATGTCGTAGCCGTACTGGCAGTTCACAAACACTTCCACGTCGATGCGCGTGCCCTTGGCGGTTTCCAGCAGCACGATCTGCGGGTCGCGCAGGTGGGCCAGGGCTTTGCTGGTCTTGCGCGGGAACACCACTTGCACAGAGACGTAATCGTCGTCGAGCAGCCAGCGCAACACGTCCAGCTCGTGGATCAACGTGTCGGTGATCGCCATGTCGGTCTTGTAGTTCTCGCCCACCGTCGGGTTGCGGTGCGCGCAATGCAGCATCAACGGCTCGCCGATCTGGCCGCTGTCGATCACGGCCTTCAAGGCGCGGTAGCCTTCGTCATACGGGCGCATGAAGCCCACTTGCACCAGGCGCTTGCCGTGGGCGACTTCTGCCTCGACGATTTTGCGGCAGCCTTCGGCGGTGACCGCCAGGGGCTTTTCGCAGAACACCGGTTTGCCGGCGGCGATCGCGGCGAGCACGAACGCTTCGTGGCTCGGGCCCCACGACGTCACCAGGATCGCTTCCACCTGCGGCGAATTGATCAGCGCGAGGCCATCCGGGTACACCTCGGCGTCCAGTTTCAAATCTGCTACGACCTTGGCGGCCTGCTCAAGGTTGATGTCCGTCACCGCCACCACCTGGCTGTTGAGCAAGGTCTGGCTGCAACGACGAATATGGTCCCGGCCGATAGCGCCAGTACCGATCACACCAAGCTTCAAAGACATGTAACCACTCCTCTTGTTATTAGTACTGCCGGGCCTTGGCCAGGTGTTCATTGAGTTTTTTCGCGGCGGCGTTGGTGCGTTCGCTGGTAGAGACTTGCGCAACGCCCACGCGCCACCACGACAAGTAGCCGTGGATCATGGTCTTGGGCAGTACCTTGATATCGATCAGCGTCGAGACGGTTTGCGTGCGTGCATCGGCCAGGGCGGCTTCAAGTTGCTCCACGGTGCTGACCTTGTAGGTCTTGCAGCCATAGGCCGCCGCGCTCATGGCGAAATCCACCGGCACCAGGCCGCCGTCGAGCTTGCCGCTCTCAGGGTTGCGGTAGCGGAACTCGGTGCCGAAGCTGTCCATGCCGTTGCCGATCTGCAGGTTGTTGATGCAGCCAAAGGCCATGTTGTCCAGCAGCACCACGTTGATCTTGCGCCGCTCCTGGATCGAGGTGGCCAGTTCCGAATGCAGCATCATGTAGGAGCCATCGCCGACCAGCGCGTAGACCTCCTTCGCCGGCTCGGCCAGTTTCACGCCGAGGGCGGCATTGATCTCGTAGCCCATGCACGAATAGCCGTATTCGACGTGGTAGGTGTTGACGCCCTTGCTGCGCCAGCTGCGCTGCAGGTCGCCAGGCAGGCTGCCGGCGGCGGCGACGATGATGGCGTCGTCGGCCAGGGTTTCGTTCAACACTCCGAGTACGCGGCTTTGGGTCAGGCATGAACCGGTCAGCTCAATAAATTCGCGCAGCACGGCGCGGTCGAGGTGGTCATCAACCTCGGGCACGAAGTCATCGCCCTGGTATTCCACCTGATAGACACGGTCGACTTCGGCGTCCAACTGCGCCTTGGCATCGCGCACCTGGCCACCCCAGCCGGAGTGGTAATCCCCCAGCGCCTCAGCCAATGCCTCCAGGGCAACCTTTGCATCCGCCAACACCTGCACGCCGTCCAGCTTCAAGGCATCGCACGGGCTGATATTGAGGTTGAGAAACTGCACCTCGGCATGCTTGAACAAGGACTTCGACGAGGTGGTGAAGTCGGTATAACGCGTGCCGATACCAATGATCAGATCCGCCTCAGGCGCCAGCAGGTTTGCGGCCAGGCAACCGGTCTCGCCGATGCCGCCGACGTTCAACGGGTGGCTGGAAACCACGGCGCTCTTGCCCGCCTGGGTTTCGGCGAAGGGAATATCAAAACGCTCGGCAAACGCCTGCAGCGCGGCATTGGCGCCGGAGTATTTGACCCCGCCGCCGCAGATGATCAGTGGTTTGCGCTTGCCCTTGAAAGCCGCCACGGCATCCCCAAGCATCGCCTCGGTGGCTGGGCGCCGGTCGATGCGGTGCACGCGTTTTTGCAGGAAATAGTCCGGATAGTCCCAGGCCTCGGCTTGCACGTCCTGCGGCAGGGCCAGGGTTACGGCGCCGGTTTCGGCGGGGTCGGTGAGCACGCGCATGGCGTGGATCGCCGCGCTCATCAACTGCTCGGGGCGGTTGATGCGGTCCCAGTACTTGCTGACGGAACGGAACGCGTCGTTGGTGCTGATGCTCAGGTCATGGAACTGCTCGATCTGTTGCAACACCGGGTCGGGCTGGCGGCTCGCATACACATCGCCGGGCAACAGCAGCAACGGAATGCGGTTGGCCGTGGCGGTCGCCGCAGCGGTGAGCATGTTCGCCGCCCCCGGGCCTACCGACGCGGTGCACGCATAGATCTTGCGGCGCAAGTGCTGCTTGGCAAAACCGATGGCCGCGTGGGCCATGCCCTGCTCGTTGCGCCCCTGATGCACCACCAGGTCGCCGCTGTCCTGCTCCAGCGCCTGGCCAAGGCCCAGCACGTTGCCGTGGCCGAAAATCGTGAACACGCCGGCGACAAACTTGCTCTGCACGCCATCGACTTCGATGTATTGGTTATCCAGGAACTTCACCAGGGCCTGGGCCATGGTCAATCGGGTTGTGGTCATGTCGCGTCCCTTAAAGGTCCAGCAGCCAACTGTGCTGCGGGTCGTTATGGAAATGCCAGGCGCGCTTGGGGCCGGCCATCACGTTCAGGTAGTAGGACTCGTAGCCGTACGGCACGCTGACCGGGTGATACCCCTTGGGCACCACCACCAGGTCGCTGTTTTCCACGGCCATGGCCTGGTCGATGCTGCGATCGTCCGTGTACACCCGCTGGAACACGAAGCCCTGGGGCGGGTTGATCTGGTGGTAGTAGGTTTCTTCGAGAAAGCTCTGGTGCGGCAGGTCGTCGGTGTCGTGCTTGTGCGGCGGGTAGCTCGACGAATGCCCGGACGGCGTGCGCACTTCCACCACCAGCAGCGAATGGGCCGGCTCGGTGTCCGGCAAGATGTCGCACACGTAGCGCGTGTTCGCGCCCTTGCCACGCACGCTGCGTTTGCACTGCTCGGGGCGGATCAGGCGAGGTTCGTAACCCGGCGCACCGGGCGCGGCGCAGACGGCGATTTGCACGTCGCTCAAGGCGGTGATCTGCGCGTCGGTGCCCGGCGGCAGGTAGGCGGCGAAGGGGGATTTGTCTTCGAACACTGACTGGCGATCACCGAGGTTCTGCCAGTTGAAGCCTTCACCTTCGATAGTGACGCGACCGCTGAGCAGCACCAGGCACAGCTCTTGATCACCGGCGGTCACCGGCAGGGTTTCGCCCAGGCTCAAGCGGTAGGCGGCAAAGCCTACGTACTCCAGGCGACCCTCTTCCAGGGCGACCATGGTTTGTCCGCGTTTGCTGCTTTTGACCAACAAGCTCATCACTCAGTCCTCTGGTTGAGAAGCGCCCGCAAGGTGTCGTAGCCCTTTTTCGCATAGATATAGCTGGGCGCCACGGCCGGGTCCTGCTCGGCTTCCACCACCAGCCAACCTTCGTACTTCGCTGCCTGCAGTACATCGAGCAATTGCGCAAAGTCGATGTCGCCATCACCGGGCACGGTGAAGGTGCCGTTGACGATGCAATCGGGGAAGCTCCACATCTGGTTGCGCGCCAGTTGCACCACGGCTTTGCGCACGTCCTTGAAATGCACATGGCAGACGCGGTCGACGTGCTTGCGCAGGACGTCGAGGGGTTCGCCGCCGCCCATGTAGCAGTGGCCCGAATCGAACAGCAGTCCGACTTCCGGGCCGGTGCGGCGCATCAACTGGTCAATGTCGTCGGGGGATTCGACGTAGGCACCCATATGGTGGTGGTAGGCCAGGCGCACGCCCTGGGACAGGGTGAAGCGCGCCAGTTCAGTGAGTTTGTCGGCGTAGTCCTGCCAGGCCTGCTCGCTGTGGAAACGCGGGCGCTCGATCAGGCGGATGCGTGAGCCCTGGATTGAATCGGCGACTTCGCCGTACACCAAGACACTGGCGCCATTGTGTTTGAGCAGGTCGACGTGAGCGGCGATGGCTTCGATTTCTTCCGCCACCGAACGCTGGGCAAGGCGACTGGAGTACCAGCCCGAGACCAGCGCCAGGTCGTAGGGGCGCAACACATCCCCGACGCCCTTGGCGTCCTTGGGGAATTTGCCATTGAGTTCGAAGCCTTCGTAGCCGATTTCCTTGCCTTCGCTCAAGGCGGTGCTCAGGGGCGTTTCACCGCCCAGGGCCGGCAGGTCGTCGTTGCTCCAGGAGATCGGGTTGATGCCAATTCGGATTGCGGGCATGGCTGCACCTTTTAT
Organism: Pseudomonas fildesensis; assembly: GCF_001050345.1. Taxonomy (GTDB): domain Bacteria; phylum Pseudomonadota; class Gammaproteobacteria; order Pseudomonadales; family Pseudomonadaceae; genus Aquipseudomonas; species Aquipseudomonas fildesensis. The sequence goes on from NZ_LFMW01000008.1 coordinate 21,127, forward strand.
TGTTTTCATATATCACTGAGATCTGCTTTTGGGGGTGCTTCGCACCCCAGCGGGACGGTGCGGCGATCCGACAAGCTCCCTCGCCACAAAAGCCCGCTCCCACATTTGATTTCGTTTAGCCTTTGGAACTGCGCCAGGCGTTGATCAGTTGTTCGAAGGTGGCCTGCACTCGTTGGATCAGGATCTCATCATCAATCTCCCCCGCCATCCATGCGCGGCTCGGTTCCTGGAAGATCGTGCGGCCTACGGCAAACCCCCGGCAGGTGGTGCTCTGGCTGGCTTGGCGAAACCCTTCGGCGAGGGCTTCGGCCGAGGCGTTCAGGCCCAGCAGCACTACGCCACGACAGTACGGGTCGCGCTCCTGGATCAGTTCGTCGAGCTTTTTCCAGTCCTCGGCCTGCTGCGCTTCGATCTTCCACCACGCCGGGTAGATGCCCAGGTTGTACAGGCGCTTGAGGCTGCGGTAGAGCACGTCCGGGTAGGTCGACGGGTGATCCTTGGGCGGGATGACTTCCAGCAGCAGTTCATGGCCGCTGACCAGGGACGCCTCGTACACCGCCTTGAGCTGGGCCTCCTGTTCCAGGCGCAGCAGTGGCTCGTCGTCGGGATGGTATTGCACCAGGCACTTGATGATTTGCTCCTGAGGCCAGGCGATCAGGTTGCTGCCAATCGAGCGGCCGTGTTCAAACGCCAGCGGCCGCGAGTTCTGGACTTCCACCGGGCGCGCGATCCACCAGCCGCGACCGCTCGCAGCATTGAGTGCGTCCTGGCCGAAGCGTTGGTCAGCGAGCAGGCCCACATCGGCCTCGACGCCCTGCTCACGAAGCTTATGCTCGACCCGCTCTACCGCCTGGATAAACAGCTGCTTGATCGCACTGATCCGCGTTGGGTCCTGGCCGCCCTTTTGCGCCAGGTCCACCAGTTGCCAGCGATGGTCGAAGGCGAAGATGAACAGTTGCTTCCAGGTCTTGCGCGGCACGCTGACACGGTGCAGGCGCTGCAAGGTCGCGTCCTGGTCAGGACGGGTGATCGGCACCGGGCTGTTGAACAGGTAATCCAGTTCGGCGGGCGTCGGCATCGCCGGTGCACAGGCGTGGCGGGACACCACCAGGCCGCCGCAGGCATTGGCCAACTGGCTGCAACGCTCGTCGCTCGCGTCGTTCAGCCAACCGCTGAGGAAGCCCGACATGAACGCATCGCCGGCGCCCAGCACATTGAGCACTTCAACGCGCACGCCGGGGTAGATCGCGCCGTCTTCCAACCGCGCAGGAATCGCGCCGTGGATCACCGTGCAGCCCTGCGGGCCAAGCTTGACCACCAGGGTGGCCGGGGTCAGTTCACGTACGGTACGCAGGGCGGTGAGCAAGTCTTCACTGCCACCGGCGATCAGGAATTCTTCTTCCGTGCCGACGATCAGGTCGAAACGCGGCAGGATTTTTTGCACGTGCTGGCTGACATTCTGGTCGGCGACAAAACGGGTTTCGCCATCGGCCTTGCCCGCCAGGCCCCACAGGACCGGGCGGTAGTCGATGTCCAGCACGCGCTTGACGTTGTGTTTGGCCGCGTAATCCAGGGCCTGGATGCTCGCCTTGTACACGCCGTCGGTAGAGAAATGCGTGCCGGTGATCAACAAGGCTTTGCTGGAGGCAATAAAGGCTTCGTTGATGTCCTCGGCGCGCAGGGCCATGTCGGCGCAGTTTTCGCGGTAGAACACCAGGGGGAAGGTTTCGCGGTCCTTGAGGCCCAGCAGCACCAGGGCGGTGAGGCGTTCCGCGTCGACCTTGATACCGCTGACATCGCAGCCTTCACGGGCCAGGGATTCCACCAGGAAACGGCCCATATGGTCGTCCCCTACCCGGCTGAGCATCGCCGACTTGAGGCCAAGGCGTGCGGTGCCGAAGGCAATATTGGCGGAGGAACCGCCGAGGTACTTGGCAAAGCTGGACACGTCCTCAAGCCGCGCACCTACTTGCTGTGCGTAGAGGTCGACGCCCAGTCGGCCGAGGCAAATCAGATCCAATTGACGCCCACTGGCAAAACGAGTCTGGCCCATGCTGGCTCCTGTTATTTTTATCAGCCTGCGTTGTGCCGCCGTGGCGACGGCAAACGCTCTTGGTGGAAGCAGACTAGAACGTCCGACGGCCGCAATCAATATTTATTCCATAATTATTTTTAGTGGAATATTTTTTCCAATACGTCAGCATAGGGGCACGCCAGCTACGGTGCATCGTTTCAGCAGGCCACGCGCTGCCGGATGCCGAGGTATTTTTTTGCGCCTACCCTGTAGACTTGCGCCCACTCATCAGCGCACCAGAAGAACAAGCCATAAGGATTGCCCATGTCCCGCACCGATCAGCCGGCCACGCCCGAGACCACCCCGGAAGACGTTCTCGCCAGCCCCCCGATCAATGCCGAACGCTTGTTGCAGCTGATCACCGACGAATACGAAAGCCTGCCACGCCAGCTCAAACGCATCGCCAGCTATATGAGCCAGCAGAGCGACCGGATCATGGTCGACCGCATCAGTGACATTGCCCGCGAATGCGAAGTACACCCGTCGGCCATCGTGCGGTTTTCCCAGCGTTTCGGGTTCAGTGGTTTCAGTGAGATGCAGGCGTTGTTTCGCGAGGCCTACACCCACAAGACCACGCCGGTGCAGAACTACCAGCAGCGTATTCGCAGCATGATCGCCAACAAGTCGCAGAAGGCCAGCGGCGGAGACCTGGCGCGCGAGTGCGTCAATGCGACCCTGTCCGGCATCGAGCGCCTGGGGCTGGAGCTGGATGACACGGCCTTCGAGAAAGCCGTGGACCTGGTGGTCAACGCCGACAATATCTACGTGGTCGGCGTGCGTCGCTCCTTTGCCGTGGCCGATTACCTGGTCTACAACCTGCAGCACACCAACAAGCGTATCCACCTGATTTCCGGCTTGGGCGGCAGTTATCGCGAGCAGATGCGCAGTGTGCGTGCCAATGACCTGGTGATTGCGATCAGCTTTACGCCTTACGGCAAAGAGACCCAGCATTGCCTGCGGATTGCCCAGCATCATCAGGCCAAGACCCTGATCATCACCGACAGCAACCTGTCGCCCCTGGCCAAGCGGGCGAACGCGGTGCTGTTGGTGAATGAAGGGTCGTCGTTTGCCTTCCGTTCGTTGAGCGCCACGTTATGCCTGTGCCAGGCGCTGTTTATTGCTGTGGCGTATCGATTGGAATTGAAGGTGGATGAGATTCACGAGCAGGTGGGGTTTGATGACTGACTATCAGACACTGCAGGGCGAATGTGGGAGGGGGCTTGCCCCCGATAGCGGTGGAACAGTCGGTGTTCCTGTCGACTGACACTCTGCTATCGGGAGCAAGCCCCCTCCCACAATGGACCGAGCTGGGCACGGTATCAGTGCATGAAAATTGCGATCAGGATGATCACCGGGATCGGCACGCCGAGGAACCACAGAAGTAATGAACGCATGATGCTCTCCTTGAACTAATAGGCCTTGAATTAACGAACGAAGTGATCGGTTTCGACATACACCACAGCATCCCGACGACGACCGCCGAAGGTGGCCGCGAAGCTGGCGAAGAACGCACCGATCAACAGGGCAATGAACATCCACAGCGAGGTCCACGCGGCCACTTTGGCGGCAGCGTCAGCGGCTTGCTTGGCTTTGAGCTTGGCGTCTTCGATGGCTTTACGCGCATCGCCGTAGACCTTGTCGATGCGGGCTTCGGCATCGGCCTGGCTGAGGTTGGTGCGCTGGCTGATCAACTGCGCGAGGTAGGCGCGGTCTTCCGGGGCCAACTGGCCGTCGTTGCTCAGGGTGCGGGCGAAGATGCGCGCTACAACGCCGTGTGCCGCGTCATCGCTGACCGCCACCGGGCGGTCGTCGCGGAACAGGCTGTCGACGTAGTAACCAAAGTCGCCACTGTTGGCGCCTTTGGCCGCACTGCCCGCCGCCTGGGTCATCGCACTGGCGGCACCGGAGGCGACGCTGGCACCGGCTTGCACGCCGCCACTCACCACACTGCTCACCGAACCGACCACCAGGGTCGCCGTCACCAGCGTCGCAACGGCCCAGGCCAGGAAGCCATGGGCAGTATCGCGAAAGTACACCTCATCGCCGTGCATATTGGCCCACTTCACCCGCAACCGACCGGCGATGTAACCGCCCAAGCCGGAAGCAACGATCTGCGTAAAGGCCAGCCAGACAATCGTGGAAATGCCAAGCCCCTTGGCGCTGATGCCACTGTCGGCCCACGGCGATACTGCCGAAAAGCCCAGGCCGAAGCCCAGCAACACCAGAATCAGGGACAGTGCAGCCGCTGCAGCGGCCCCGGCAAAGATCGCCCCCCAGGAAACCCCGGAGCGCGCGCTCGACTCTTGCAGCGTGGATGACGATGTGATCATTGTTGTTTTGCTCCCGGCAGGAAATTAAGTGTTACAAGTCTCAAAAGGGACAGTGCAGCCGGCGTGCCAAACGCAGGAAAATTTAAATTCCTTAAAATTCAATAAGTTAATAAATATGAACTAACTTGAGCCATGCAACTTGCAAGAACTGACCGTTTCAAGCGGGCGTTATGCATTCCCACAAACTGAGCATTTATCCCGGTTTTGCCAACATGAAGTTTTATTTAGGAAGCGTTCAGCCTTTTCTTGGCAAAATGCCCTCACTTCTAGTGTGAATCGCTCACCAGGTAATCCTATGACCCGTATTTTGACCATCGAGGATGACGCCGTAACGGCCCGCGAGATCGTCGCTGAGCTGAGTAGCCATGGACTGGATGTGGATTGGGTGGACAACGGCCGCGAAGGCCTGGTCCGCGCCGTGAGTGGTGATTACGATCTGATTACCCTCGATCGAATGCTGCCGGAACTCGACGGCCTGGCCATCGTCACCACCCTGCGCACCATCGGGGTGTCGACGCCGATCCTGATGATCAGCGCCCTCTCCGATGTCGACGAGCGCGTGCGCGGCCTGCGTGCCGGCGGCGACGACTACCTGACCAAGCCGTTCGCCTCCGATGAAATGGCCGCCCGCGTCGAAGTCCTGCTGCGGCGCAAAAGCACGGTCAAGGAGTTCGAAACCGCCCTGCGCGTAGCCGACCTGGAGCTGAACCTGATCAGCCGCGAAGCCAGTCGCGCCGAACAGCCGCTGAGCCTGCTGCCCACCGAATACAAACTGCTCGAATTCCTGATGCGCAACACCGGGCAGATCCTGTCGCGGATGATGATTTTTGAGGAGGTCTGGGGTTATCACTTCGACCCCGGCACCAACCTGATCGATGTGCACATCGGTCGCCTGCGCAAGAAAATCGATCCCCCGGGCCTCACGCCGCTGATCCGCACGGTACGAGGTTCCGGTTATGTCATTGCTGAACCCCTCTAAGGGCTGGCGCTCATCCAGCAGCCGCTTGCTGGCGTTGTACAGTTCGTTGTTCGTGGCCTGGAGCTGCATCCTCATGGGGGTGCTGTACTACGAGGTGTCGGGTTACCTGAGTGACCTGTCGCGCCATTCGCTGATGCAGCGCCAGCATTTGTTCCAGCGCTTCGACGGCGAAGAGCTGGTGGAAGCCCTGACCACCAGCATGACCTTCGACATGAAGGGCGTGGACGCCTACGGCCTGTTTGATGAGCAATTCAAGCCACTGAGCGGCCCCATCCGCGCGATTCCGCCGGACCTGCCCCTGGACGGCAAGATCCACGCCCTGGCCAACTGCGTCGAGTCCGACGACCCGAAACTGCCCAAGGACAGCTGCGACGCCGTCGCCACCCACACCGACGAGGGCCGCTGGCTGGTACTGGTACGTGCCAACGGTTCGTTGTTCGGCGTGACGCGGATCATCTGGCATGCGTTGCTTTGGGCACTGTCCCTGACCATCATCCCCGGCGCTGCCGGTTGGCACCTGCTACGCCGCCGACCGTTGCGGCGGATTCGCGGCATCCAGGCCAGCGCCGAAGCTATCGTCGCTGGCGACCTCACCCACCGCCTGCCGCTGTCCAACCGGCGTGACGAACTGGACATGCTCGCAGCTATCGTCAACGCCATGCTCGACCGCATCGAGAAGCTGATGAACGAGGTCAAGGGGGTATGCGACAACATCGCCCACGACCTGCGCACCCCGCTCACTCGACTGCGCGCGCAGCTGTACCGCATCAGGCAGGAGGCTGAGGAAAGCTCGGGCTACGCGCTGAAACTGGATGACGCCATTGCCGAAACCGACACCCTGATGGCGCGCTTTCGCGGGCTGCTGCGGATTTCGGAACTGGAAGACCATCAACGTCGCTCGGGCTTCCTGGTGATGGACCCGCTGCCGCTGTTGCGCGAACTGCATGACTTCTACCTGCCGCTGGCCGAGGAAGGCGAACTGCAGCTGGTGCTCGACACGCCGGAATCGTTGCCGTGGATCACCGGCGACCGGGCGCTGTTGTTCGAAGCCCTGGCCAACCTGCTGAGCAACTCGATCAAGTTCACCCCGCCGGGCGGCGAAGTGATCTTGCGCGGGGTCAACGACGCGGGCAGCACACGCATCGAAGTGCACGACTCCGGGCCGGGTATACCGGCGGCGGAACGCGCTGCGGTGTTCCAACGCTTTTATCGCGTGGATGAAGGCGACCAGCAAGGCGGGTTCGGGTTGGGCTTGTCGATTGTCGCGGCGATCATCAACTTGCACGGGTTCAAGCTGGACATGGGCACCAGCGAGCGCGGCGGTGCGCGCCTGGTGCTGGAATGTCGCCAGCAGTTGATGCCCGAATAACCCGCCTGATCGTTCCCACGCTACGTGGGGACGATCATCAGGCCGGGAAGTTGGCGCGCAGCGCTTCCAGCCCACCGCTGTACACACCGGCGAACAACGCCTCCACCGCCGCCTCCGTGTTACCCGTTGCCGGCGTAAACACACCAGACCAGGTCACTTTCGCCGACGACTCGCTCAATGCCTCAACCTGCAACGTCGCCAGGTAAGCACTCACCGGAAACGGTGACTCTTCAATGGTGTAGCTGTAAGTACGCCCGACGTTATCAAAGCTCTGCAAACGCTCCACCACCACGCCACCGTCCGCAGTTTTCAGGTGACGCACACGCCCACCCTCGCTCGGCTCGCTCTTTACGATAAGCGGCAGCCAATCCGGCAGCGCGTTAAAGCCGCCAACCAATTGCCAGACCTGATCGGCCGACACCGGGATTTCAATTACAGAAGAAGCTGTAGCCACGATAAATACTCCAGACCATTAAAAGAATTCAGATCGCCATGCTGTCGACAACACCGCCGTCGACCCGCAACGCCGCACCGGTGGTGGCAGACGACAGGGGTGAAGCAATGTACGCCACCAGGTTCGCCACTTCATCCACATTCGCCGCGCGCTGGATGATCGACGTCGGCCGCGCATTGCGTACAAACACATCCGCCTCTTCCCGCGCACTGCGCCCGGACTTCTGCGTTGCGTCCTTGAGCATCTGCTCCAGGCCGTCGGTAAAGGTCGGCCCCGGCAGAATCGCATTCACCGTCACACCGGTGCCCGCCAAGCGTTTGGCCAGGCCGTGGGACACCGCCAGGTTGGCGCTTTTTGTCACCCCGTAGTTGATCATGTCGGCCGGTATCGCCACACCCGACTCCGACGACAGGAAGATCACCCGCCCCCAGCCCTGCTCGACCATGCCCGGCACATAATGCCGAGCCAGGCGTACGCCGGAAATCACATTGACCTCGTAGAAACGCGTCCATTCACTGTCCGGTGCTTCGAAGAAATCCACATCGTTGAAGATGCCCAGGTTGTTGACCAGGATGTCGGCGCGCGGTTCGGCGGCGAACAGTTTTTGTGCGCCCTCCGACGTGCCGAGGTCCGCCACTAGCCCACGCAGGTCAGCGCCGGGAACCGCGTGGCGAATGCTCGCCAGCGCCTCGTCGACCTTGCCCGCTTCACGCCCGATCACCACCACAGTGGCGCCGGCTTGCGCCAGGGCCTGGCTGATGCCCAGGCCAATCCCGGCAGTGCTGCCGCTGACGATGGCTACTTTGCCGCTTACATCAATTTTCATCGTTAACCCCTCAAGTTAAAGCGGCAGCGGCGCGCGGCCCGAAATCAATCGGGCATCGCGCAAGGCCTGCCAGAAGGCTGCCGGAATCTGTTCTGACAACGCGGCCACGTCTTCGGCAATCCGCCCCGGACGACTGGCACCCGGAATCACTGCCGCCACCGCCGGATGCGCCAGGGAGAATTGCAGCGCCGCCGCTTTTACGCTGACGCCAAACGCCTGGGCAATCGCTTTAATCTGCTCGACCTTGCTGATGATCGCCGGGCTGGCTTTCTGGTATTCGAAGTGCGCGCCGCCCGCCAGGATGCCCGAGCTGTAAGGGCCGCCGACGACGATCTCGACGTTCTGCGCCAAGGCTGCGTCCATCAGGCGCTGCAGGGCACGGTCGTGGTCCAGCAGCGTGTAGCGGCCAGCCAGCAGGAAACCATCGGGCTGGGCTTCTGTGAGGTCCAGGGTCAGTTCACACGGTTCCACGCGATTCACGCCAAGGCCCCAGGCCTTGATCACACCTTCTTCGCGCAGACGGGTCAGCACCTTGAATGCACCGGTGCGGGCCTGGTTGAAGTACTCCAGCCATTGGTCGCCGTAAAAGTCCTGGGCGATATCGTGAATCCACACGATGTCCAGGCGATCGGTTTGCAGGCGCTCAAGGCTGTCTTCGATGGAGCGCAGGGTCGCGTCGGCGCTGTAGTCGTTAAGCATCTTGTTCGGGCGGCCGTGTTCGAACACACCGCTTTTTTCGCCGAGGTCGCGGGCGCTTGCTTCGACTTCATCGAGAATCACCCGGCCGACCTTGGTGCTCAGCACGAAGTCATCGCGGTTGTATTTCGAAAGGGCCTGGCCCAAACGGATTTCCGCCAGACCCGAGCCGTAGAACGGCGCGGTATCGAAGTAACGAACGCCCTGGTTCCAGGCGGCCTCGACGGTGGCCTGGGCTTCTTCTTCGGGAATGGCGCGGAACATATTGCCCAATGGGGCAGTGCCAAAGCCCAATTGGCCGGGCAGTTTGTCTTTCAAGCTCATGGAGGGTTCCTCAATCGGGTTCAGAGGTCGCTGTGACCGTTGGGCAGAGATTAGATTGCACAGATCGGACCGTCCAAGACATAATGCGACCAACTTGAGTCCTAATAGGTCTTACATGATTAATCTCCGCCAACTGCGCTACTTCGAAGTGGTCGCAGAAGAAGAACACGTCGGCCGCGCTGCCGAACGCCTGCACATCTCCCAATCGCCCCTGAGCCGGCAGATCGCCCAGCTGGAAGAACGCCTGGGCCTGACCCTGTTCGAACGCAGCCAGCAGCGCATCCGCCTGACCCGCGACGGCCAGACCTTTCTTGCCGAAACCAAGGCGTTTCTGACCCACGCCAATCGCCTGGAATCACTGGGCAAGCGCCTCGGCCGGGGTGAGGAAGGCGGCCTGTGTATCGGCTATATCGAAAATGCGATGCACGCCGGTGTACTGCCCAACGCCCTGCGCGTGCTGCGCGATGACCGCCCCAGCGTGCACATCAAACTGTACAACCTGCCGTCCATCGAACAACTCGAAGGCTTGCGCCAACGTAGCCTGGACATCGCGCTGGTGGGCGATCCGCCGGCCACCGACGACCCGGATCTGATTGCCTTGCAGGTATTGGACGAACCGATGCTGCTGGCGCTGCCCGAGGATCACCCTCTCGCCCAACAAACAGCGTTACTGCCCGAACACCTGGCCGACCAGCAATGGATCGGTATGCAGCGCAAAACCGGCGCCGGCCCCGCCGACGACTTCGTGGCAGCGTGCATTCGCGCCGGTTTCAACCCGCGGATTCCAATGGAAGCCAGCGAGCCGTTTACCGCGCTGGGCCTGGTGGCGTCGGGGCTGGGGGTGGCGATGGTGCAAAAAGGCCTGAGCCGCAACGCGCCGCCGGGTGTGGTATTGCGTGAGCTGCCGTGGCTGACCTACACCACCCCGCTGTGGGCGGCGTGGCACCGGATCAATTTACGGCCGTTGGTGGAAACGTTCAGGAAGGTGTTGACCGAGCCTCAGGGCTGATGCCGATCGGCTAAACCAACTCTCGCAACCGATACCACATCATCCCCAACGCCAACAACGGCGACCGCAGCGCCTTGCCACCCGGAAACGTCATGTGCGGCACCTGGCTGAAAACATCCAGGCCCGCGCTGTGGCCGGCGTGAATGCCTTCGGCGAGCAGCCGCGCGCACCAGTGAGTCACGTTCAGCCCATGGCCCGAATACCCCTGGGCATAGAACACATTCGGGTATTGCTTGAGCCGCCCGACCTGGGGAAAGCGGTTGGCGGTGATGCCGATCTTGCCGCCCCACTGGAATTCGATCGCAGTATTGGCCAACTGCGGGAACACCTTGAGCAGCTTCGGCTGCATATACGCGGCGATATCCGCCGGGTCACGTCCCGAATAATGGCAGGCGCCGCCAAACAACAGGCGTCGATCAGCGGAAAGCCGGTAGTAATCCAGCCCGACTTTCTGGTCGCACAGCGCCAGGTTCTGCGGGATCAATTGGTGGGCCAGTTCCTCCGATAACGGCTCGGTCGCGATGATGTAGCTGCCTGCGGGCAGCACTTTTCCGCTCAGGCGCGGTTCCAGTTCTTCCAGGTGCGCGTTGCAGGCCAATACCAGGCTACCGGCGCGCACCGTGCCGCCGGCGCAACGCACTTGCACGGTGTCGCCGTGGATCAGCTCGAGCACTTCGGTGTGCTCGAAAATCCGCACGCCGAGGGACTCGGCAACCTGCGCTTCGCCCAATACCAGATTCAGCGGATGCAAATGCCCGGAGCCCATGTCCATCAGGCCACCGGCATAGACTGACGAGCCCACCACCTGCTGCATATTCTGAGGGCCCACCAGACGTGTTTCGTGGCTATACCCGAGCCTCGCCAGGCTCTCCTGTTCGCCCTTGAACGCGGCGAACTGCGCCGGCGTATTGGCCAGCTCGCAAAAGCCCCAACGCAAATCGCAGTCGATGGCGTGTTCACGAATACGCTCGCCCACCAACGCGACCGAGTCGATCCCGGCGCGCTCCAGATAACGCACGCCCTCCTCGCCCACATACTTGGCGAACCCCGACACGTCATGGCCAATACCGCGAATCAACTGCCCGCCGTTGCGCCCGCTGGCGCCCCACCCCATGCGCCGGGCCTCCAGCAGGATCACCGAGAGCCCGCGTTGGGCCAGTTCGATGGCGGTGTTGACCCCGGTGAAACCGCCGCCGATCACACACACATCGCAGCTTAGGTCGACGCCCAATGACGGGCGCTCTGGCATCGCATTGGCCGAAGCGCGGTAGTAGGACTGGGCGTGGTCACTGGACTGAATCATTTGTTGGTCTTCACTTTGCTCCAGGCGCGGGTCATCAGGCGCATGGTCGTCGGGGTTGGCGTGGTGGAAATATAGAGTTTGTCGAGCACGGCCTGGGAAGGGTACACCTCGGGGTTGTTCACCAGTTCCGGGTCCATAAAGGCCTTGGCCGCCGGGTTGGCGTTGGCATACCCCACCGAGGCACTGACCTTGGCGATCACTTCAGGGTCGAGCAGGTAGTTGATAAAGGCGTGGGCTTCTTTCGGGTTGCTGGCGTCGGCGGGAATGGCCAACAGGTCGAACCACAGGTTGGAGCCTTCCTTGGGAATCGAGTAGGCGATATTCACGCCGTTCTTGGCTTCCTTGGCGCGGTTGGCGGCCTGGAACACGTCGCCGGAATACCCGAACGCCACGCAGATATCGCCGTTGGCCAAATCCGAAATGTACTTGGATGAATGGAAGTACGTGATGTACGGCCGCAGCGTCAACAGCTTGGCCTCAGCCTGTTTGTAATCCTCGGCGTTCTCGCTGCGCGGGTCCTTGCCCATGTAGTTGAGGATCGCCGGGAACAGTTCATCCGCCGAATCGAGGAAGGCCACGCCGCACTGGTTGAGTTTCTTGATGTTCTCCGGTTCGAACAGCACTGCCCACGAGTCGATATGGTCGATGCCCAGCACCTGCTTGACCTTGTCGACGTTGTAGCCAATGCCGTTGGTGCCCCACAGGTACGGCACCGAGTGCGCGTTGCCGGGGTCGTTTTGCTCCAGCAGCTTGAGCAACTTGGGGTCTAGGTTCTTGAAATTGGGCAACTGCGCTCGGTCAAGCTTGAGGAACGCGCCGGCCTTCACCTGGCGTGCCAGGAAGTGGTTGGACGGCACCACCACGTCATAGCCGGTGCGCCCCGCCAGCAGCTTGCCCTCCAGGGTTTCGTTGGAGTCGAACACGTCGTAGATCACCTTCACCGAGGTCTTGGCCTGGAAGTCGGCCAAGGTGGTCTCGCCGATGTAGTCGGTCCAGTTATAGACACTGACCGTCGGAGCCGCCTGCCCGGCACTGCTGAAAGCCCCCACCAGGGCCAGCGGGAGAAGCTTTTTCATGAGACGCATATCGACACCCCTTTATGATTTTTTTAGACGCTCAACAGCAGGAACTCACGCTCCCAGGAACTGATCACCCGCTTGAAATTCTCATGCTCGGCACGTTTCACCGCGACGTAGCCGCGCACGAACTTGTCGCCCAGGTACTGCTTGACGGTGTCGCACTCCTCCATCCGCGCCAGAGCGTCTTCGAGGGTCAGCGGCAGGCGCAGGTTGCGGCGTTCGTAGGCGCGGCCTTCGACCGGCGCGCTGGGTTCGATTTTTTCGATCATGCCCAGGTAACCACACAACAGGCTGGCCGCAATGGCCAGGTAGGGATTGGCATCCGCACCGGGCAGGCGGTTTTCCACGCGCATCGCGTCGGGGCTGGAGGTCGGTACGCGCAGGCCGACGGTGCGGTTTTCTTCGCCCCACTCGACGTTGACCGGCGCCGAAGTGTCCGGCAGGAAGCGACGGAACGAGTTCACGTTCGGCGCGAACATCGGCAGCAGCTTGGGGATGTACTTCTGCAGGCCACCGATGTGGTGAAGAAACAACTGGCTCATCTTTCCATCGTCGTCGACAAACACCGGCTTGCCCGTGGCGATGTCCACGATGCTCTGGTGCAGGTGCATGGCGCTGCCCGGCTCGTCGGCCACCGGCTTGGCCATGAAGGTCGCGGCGACGTTGTGCTTGAGCGCGGCCTCGCGCAGGGTGCGTTTGAACACGGTGATCTGGTCGGCGAGGTCCAGCGCGTCACCGTGGCGGAAGTTGATTTCCATCTGCGCCGGGCCGTCTTCGTGGATCAGCGTATCGAGGTCCAGGCCCTGGGCTTCGCACCAGTCGTAGACGTCTTCGAACAGCGGATCGAACTCGTTGGCGGCGTCGATGGAAAACGACTGGCGGCCGGTCTCGGCGCGGCCCGAACGGCCCACCGGGGTTTTCAGCGGCAGGTCCGGGTCTTCGCAGCGCTGGGTCAGGTAGAACTCCATTTCCGGCGCGACAATCGGCTGCCAACCTCGGTCGGTATACAGTTGCAGGACCTTTTTCAGCACGTTGCGCGGCGACAATTCGATGGGGTTGCCGTGCTTGTCGAACGTGTCGTGAATCACGATGGCGGTGGGCTCGATGGCCCACGGCACCACATACGTGGCGTTGGACACCGGACGGCAGATCATGTCGATATCGGCCGGGTCGAGCAGGTCGTAGTAGACATCGTCATCGACAAAATCCCCGGTTACCGTTTGCAGCAAGACACTTTCCGGCAGGCGCATGCCTCGCTCATGCAGGAACTTGTTGGTGGGCGCAATCTTGCCGCGTGCGATGCCAGTCAAGTCACTGATCACGCATTCGACTTCGGTAATCTTGTGTTCTTTCAGCCAGGCGGACAGCTGATCGAAGGGGGCGTTCATAAGGACCTCATCATGGGTGGGATGCTACGCCGGCTTGAACTCCTGGCGCATTGAGGTCTATCTTGGGCCCGCCGTCCAACGGCATCTATCCACTTTGCACGCAGCACAACGCACCAATAGAGTGCGCACGGATCACCCATGACACAGGCAACAGCTTTGCGCGTACAGGCCTTCACCACCGGTGATGTGGCCGCTCAATGCAGTGCGACACCCGGTTGGGTACAGCAATACCAGCAGATGTCCCCGGGGCATTTCGCCGGGCAGATCCGCTACCTCGACCTGCAAGGCGTCGAGGTCTACGAAGAGTGCATGAACACGCGCGTGGAACAGCATTTCAATGCACCACCGGGTTCGCTGGCGTTCTGTTTCGACGGCAGCGACAACGCGCTGTACCTGCTCAATGGCGAAAGCCACAACACCTGGATCACCCCGGAAAACTATCGGGAAGTGGCGGTGGTGTTCGGGCCGCAGTTCGTGCAGCGCCATGGCCTGGATGTGGCGAAACTCGAAGGCCTGTTCATGGCGCCGCTGACCTGCCAGCAGAACGCACTGTTCAGCCGTTGGCTCAGTGGCACGCTGACGCGCTTGTCCGCCGTGATCGACCCCATCAGCCGCGATGCCTTGACCCAGCAACTGCTCGACGACTGCCTGTTTATCCTCGACAACGCCTGCGTGTGCCTGGACCGCAGTTCATTGCAGCGCCGCAGCGAAGAACGCCTGCTGATGGCGCGCATCGGTGAGTGGGCGGCGGATGCACCGGATGAAACGGTGAACCTGCTGGAGCTGGCGCAGATCGCCGGCGTGCCGCTGCGTCAGTTGCAACAGGGCTTCAAGACCTACACCGGGATGAGCCCGGCGCAGTGGTTGCGCCTGCGCCGGTTGAACGGGGCGCGGCGCGAGTTATTGAATTCAGCCGATACCACCGTGGCCGAGGTGGCGATGAATTGGTCGTTCTGGCATTTGGGGCGATTTTCCAATAGTTACCGGGCGTTGTTCAAAGAGTTTCCCAGCGAAACCCTCAAGCGCCACGGTTGAAACACAATCCCCTGTAGGAGCCCAATGCTGTTCAGTTAATAAATAGAAAGAGCAAAAAGTAACCTGTGGCGAGGGAGCTTGTCGGATCGCCGCACCGTCCCGTTGGACTGCGTAGCAGTCCCATCTTTTGGGGCCGCTTCGCGGCCCAACGGGACGGTGCGGAGATCCGACAAGCGCTTATCAAACTTAAAATAACTTACTGATTTTAAAGGGTTAAAATTTCACCCTAAAGTTTTGAGTCTTGCATAAACAATTTCAGGCGACCGCATTCTTGTGGCGAGCGGGCTTGTCCCGCGTTGGGCTGCGCAGCAGCCCCAAAACCAGGCGCAGAGGAGTGCCCGATACACCGCATTCGTCTTCATCAGGGGCGCTTCGCACCCCAACGCGGGACAAGCCCGCTCGCCACAGAGGTCCCAGTTTGCTGCGCGACAGCGCTACGTCGAAGAGGTAGTGGGACCTCCCACATTTGAAGAGTGGTGCTCTAACGATCCCAGGTGGTGGGGCAGTCCTTGCAGCCTTCCATGTTGGCATCCTGGAAGTTTGCATAGTGCTGCCTTGCACCACTGAGGGTGGCGTTTTCCAGGTTACTGGCGCCGAACTTGGCTTCCTGCAGGTTGGCGTCGCTGAGGTCGGCGCCTTGCAGGTCGGTCTTGCTCAACCAGGTCATTTCAAGGTCCGCCGCACGCAGGTTGGCCTTGTGCATCTTAGCCCCCGACAGCCGGGCGAATTGCAGGTAGGCCGCACTGAGGTTGGCGTTTTCGAACTGCGCACCCTGGGCAAATAAACCCCAACCCTGGATCGCCATCAGCGTCGCACCGGTGAAATCGGCCAGGCGCAGATTGCTTTGTTGCAGGCTGGCGCGGGTTAGGTTGGCGCCCTGCAGTTGGGCTTTTTCCAGGTTGGCCAGGTCGAGGTTGGCATGGCGCAAATCCGCATCGCGCAGGTCGGCGCCGGCCAGGTTCATTTTGCTCAGGTTCTGGTTGCTCAAGTTGGCGCCCTTGAGGTTGGCGCCGGGGCATTGGCTGTGTTCGGCGATGGTGCAGCCGTTGATGACCAGGGGGGCGTCATCGCCGTCGTCGGCGTGGGCGATTGGAAGGGATAGCAGGAGTAACAAGGGCAGGTAGTTCATCACGCGACCTCGGAAGTGGCGCAGTTCCTGTGGCGAGGGAGCTTGCTCCCGCTCGGCTGCGCAGCAGTCGTAAAACCTGACTGCAAGGTGTTGCTGGAAAAATGCCGGGGCCGCTGCGCAGCCCAACGGGAGCAAGCTCCCTCGCCACAGTTACAGTGCTTATCCTTAACTGATCGGCATTAGCCCCGGTTGGGTTATTTCTGGGCGGTTTTGTTATCCCAGCTCGGGATCTTGAACACCCAGAACGACCCACCCTGTGCCACCGGCTTGGTCAGCTCGGCCATGTCGCCACCCCACAACGGCACCGCGCCGCCATACCCGACGGTGACGCCGACGTACTGCTCGCCATCCTGTTCCCAGGTTATCGGCGGGGAGACGATGCCGCTGCCGGTCTGGAACTTCCACAGCTCCTTGCCGGTTTTCGCGTCGAAGGCCTTGAAGAAGCCGTCGCCAGTGCCGGTGAACACCAGGTTGCCCTTGGTCGCCAACACGCCGGCCCACAACGGCAAGGCTTCCTTGTGCTCCCACACCACCTTGCCGGTGGTCGGGTTCATTGCGCGCAGGGTGCCGACGTGGTCGTCATACATGCGCTTGATGCGAAAACCCATGCCCAGGTACGCCGAGCCCTTCTTGTAGTTG
This sequence comes from Pseudomonas fildesensis, assembly GCF_001050345.1. Lineage (GTDB taxonomy): Bacteria > Pseudomonadota > Gammaproteobacteria > Pseudomonadales > Pseudomonadaceae > Aquipseudomonas > Aquipseudomonas fildesensis. The sequence goes on from NZ_LFMW01000008.1 coordinate 37,761, forward strand.
ACCTCTTCGGTCCAGTATTCCTCTTTCCACTGGTTGCCCGGGATGTAGAACAGGCCCGTGTCCTGGCTGTATGCCATGGGGTTCCAGTTCTTGCCGCCGAGGAACGGCGGCGAGACTTCCACCGACTTGCCCTTGGTTTCACCCGGCAGCGGTTTGGCTGGACGCTGGCCTTCGTTTTCCACGGGGCGACCGGTCTTGAGGTCGATGTGGCTGGCCCAGGTGATGTTGTCGACGAAGGGGAAAGCGTTTTGCAGCTTGCCGTTGTTGCGGTCGACCACGTAGAAGAACCCGTTGCGGTCGGCGTGGCCGGTGGCCTTGACCACTTTGCCGTCCTTGTCTTTGTAGTCGAACAGCACCAGTTCGTTGTTGCCGGAGAAATCCCAGGCATCGTTTGGCGTGTGCTGGTAGAACCACTTCACTTCGCCGGTGCTTGGGTCGACACCGACCTGGCCCGAGGTGTAGAGGCTGTCGAAGTCGTGGGGGTTGCCGTCCTTGGAGGTGCGCGCCCAGGTGTTCCACGGGCCCGGGTTGCCGGCGCCGACGATGATGGTGTTGGTCTCGGCATCGAAGCTTGCGCTCTGCCAAGGTGCGCCGCCGCCGTGGCTCCAGGCCTCGACCTTGCCGGTTTCGGTGGTCGGGTCATCCGGCCAGGACGGTGCTTTCACGTCGCCGGTGGGGGTGCTGTCCTTGCCGTTCAGGCGGCCCATATGGCCTTCCACAAACGGGCGCATCCACACTTCTTCGCCGGTGTCCGGGTCGCGCGCATACAGCTGGCCGACCACGCCGAATTCATCGCCGGAGCTGCCGTGGATCAGCAGTACTTTGCCGGTGACCTTGTCTTTGATCAGCACCGGTGCGCCGGTCATGGTGTAGCCAGCGGCGTGGTCGCCGAATTTCTTGTTCCACACCACTTTGCCGGTGTTCTTGTCGAGGGCGATCAGGCGCGCGTCGAGGGTGCCGAAGTAGATTTTGTCGCCGAAGATCGCGGCGCCCCGGTTGACCACGTCACAGCACGGGCGAATGTTGTCGGGCAGGCGGTGGTTGTAGGTCCACAGGCGTTTGCCGGTCTTCGCGTCGAGGGCGAACACACGGGAGTAGGAGCCGGTGACGTAGACCACGCCGTCGCTGACGATAGCCTGGGATTCCTGGCCACGTTGCTTCTCATCGCCGAACGAGTAGGACCAGGCCGGCGTGAGCTTGAACACGTTCTTGTCGTTGACCTGGGCCAGCGGGCTCCAGCGCTGGGCGTTGGTGCCCATGCCGTATTGCAGCACGTCCTGGGTGGTCAGGTGGTCGTTGGCGATGTCTTCCCAGGTGACATTGCGCGTCGGCTTTTGAGTAGAAGGGACAGGTTCGGCGGCGGCAAACGTTGCAGCGCTGAGGGACAGGCTGCCCACCAGCACGAAGGCTTGCACGGCAAGGCTTAAAGGTGAGCGGGCGGGTAGCGATCTTATTGTCATGGTTGCAGTTCCCAGTGGAGGTTTTGGCCTGCACAGGGTGGAGCGCCGGGGCAGTGGGCGGATACGGAAAATATCCCGCTGTTGCCGGGAAGACTTCCCGAGGCACCACTGTTTTAGGTGTGCCCCACAAGCCCTACTACCAAGGGAGTAGAGGGCGGCCACCAAAGCAGCATACGGCCCATGCCCCGGGGTTTCTAAGATGGTTGCCATAGCCTCTGCAATGAGGTTTTGCGTGCAATCCTGAGGGCAAAAATAATGACAACAAAACACAATGCCTTGCTCGTCGCCGGGCTGTTGGCCGGTGTGATCGCTGCGGGCTCCGCCTGGGCCCATGGCAACGTGGTCCCGCAAGCGGTGGAAACCAAAGGCCTGACCTCGATCAAAGACGCCGGTGTGCCGGTCAACGAGGACGGCTGGGCGGCGGTGAACCCGTATCGCACTTCCCCTGAACACGACAAGGCCGTGGAAATCGGCTCGTCCGCCTACAACCAGAACTGCGCCGCCTGCCACGGGCTGGAAGCCAAGTCCGGCGGCATCGCCCCCGACCTGCGCATGCTGGAGGTGGGCGAGGCCGGTGATGAATGGTTTGTCGAGCGCGTGCGCCATGGCGCGGTGCGCGACGGCCGTGTGTACATGCCGAAAATGGCCGATTACCTGAGCCAGGAAGCCTTGTGGGCGGTGCGTACCTACCTGGACAGCGTGCACGTCGAGGAGTAAGCCATGCGCCTGTTCGCTTATGTGTTCGGCCTGGCCCTGCTGTGCTGCCAGACGGCGCAGGCGCAGGTGCGCAGCTATGACCAGATGATCGCCGCCGGCGAACTGAAAGTCGCGGTGTACAAGGACTTCGCGCCCTACAGCTTCGAAGAAGGCACCACCGCGCGCGGTGTCGACGTGGAACTGGCCCAGGCCCTGGCCAAGGCGTTGGGGGTGCGGTTGATGCTGGTCTGGGCGCCCGCCGGCGAAAAACTCGACGACGACCTGCGCGACTACATCTGGCGCGGCAGCCCGTTGCACAACCAGCAACTGGCCGACCTGATGATGCGTGCGCCCTACGACCATGATTACGCGCAAAAGCGTAACGATCAGGGCGAGCTGGAAAACGGCCATGTGGTGATGTTCGGCCCTTACCAGAACGAACAATGGCAGGTGGCCTACGACCGCCGGCGCCTGGGCAAGGTGGCCAGCGTGGCGGTGTTCGAGCAGCACCCGATTGGCGTCGAAGTCGACAGCGTGCCGTCGTTCTACCTGACCTCGGTGTTCAACGGCATGCTCGCCGCCAAGACCCATCACTACCCCGACGTGCCCCAGGCCTTTGCAGCAATGAAGGCCGGTGAGGTCGATGCGGTGATGGCCATGCGCGGCGAAATCGACTGGCAGGTACATGAGGCCCACGACCCGCAACTGGCCCTCGCACAAAACGCCTACCCCAGCATGGGCAAACAGCGCTGGGAGATCGGCATGGCCGTGCACGAGAGCAACCGCCAGTTGGCCTATGCGGTGGAGGAGGCGCTGGAAGGCCTGATCCGCGACGGCTCGGTGCAAACGATCTACAGCCATTACGGCCTGCAGTACGAAGTGCCCGAGATGTACCAATAGGAGCAGGCGATGAACTGGCGACTGAACTGCATGTTGGCCTGCTGGTTGCCGCTGGCGGCCCACGCTGTGGATGTCGACCCGGCCAAGGACCCGGTGCCGTCGGTGATGTGGGCCTTCTACCACAAGCAATTGCTGGCCGAGGCGCCGTTTGTGTTCGACGAGCGGGTCAAGCTGCTGGCGCCGCCCTTTGCCGAAGATGCGCGCCAGGTGCCGCTGGAAATCGATGCGCGGGCGTTCAAGGGCCATGTGGTGAAGATCCTCGCGTGGGCCGAGCTCAACCCCTTGCCGAAAATCGTCGACTTTCAGCCCAAGGCCGGGGTGCTGCCGTGGCTGTCGATCCGGATTCGCATCGAGCAGGCCACGCCCTTGCGCGCGGCGGTGCTCACCGATGACGGGCTGTGGCATGTCGGCTCGACGCTGATTGACGCGGCCGGCGGCGGGTGCACCGCGCCCAGCGTGGTACGCACCCAGCCGGGGTGGGAAGAGCGTATCGGCCAAGTACTGGGCGGGCGCTACCCGCGCGGCGAATTCAGCCGGGTGCGCGTGCAGGTGGCGCACCCGATGGACAACGGCATGGTCAGCGGCATCCCCGAGTTTTATATCAACCACGCGCAACTGCGTGGCGCGGACGGGCAGGTACTCGCCGAGCTTGAGCTGTTCCCGGCGGTCAGCGAAAACCCCAACCTGACCTTCGATATCGACGCGCCAGGGCCCACCCGCCTGATGCTGCGCGACAACAGCGGCAATGAATTCGACGCTGCCATTCCCTGACCAGAAGGAGCGCGGCATGCGCTGGTTTTTATTGTTGTGCCTGGGCTTGAGCCTGCCCGCGCTGGCGGATTTCGACTACGCCCTCAAGCCGCGGCTGATCGCCGACGACACCTGGCTGCTCGAAGGCAGCACCGATAATTTCGCCAAGGCCAATGGCGGCAATATCGTCAACACCGCGTTCATCGTCACCGAGGCCGGCGTGGTGGTGATCGACACGGGGCCGTCCAGGCGCTACGGCGAAGCCATGCGCCAGGCCATCGCCCGCGTTACCCCCAAGCCGGTGATCCAGGTGCTGCTGACCCACCATCACCCCGACCATGCGCTGGGCAACCAGGCCTTCAAGGACGTGCCCATTGGTGCCTTGGCCGGCACCACGCGCCTGCTGCACGAGCAAGGTGACAGCATGGCGGAAAACCTCTACCGCATGGTCGGTGACTGGATGCGCGGCACTGAGGTCGTCTTGCCGACCCAGGTGCTGGAACCCGGCGTGCTGAGCTTCGGCCGTCACGATCTGCGCCTGCTCGCATTGACCGGCCACACCGGCGCCGACCTGGCGATACTCGACCCGAGCACCGGCGTGCTGTTTGCCGGCGACCTGGTGTTCTACCAGCGCGCCCTGACTACCCCCAACAGCCCAGGGCTGGCCGCGTGGCTGGCCGACCTCGACACCCTGCAAGCCTTGCCCTGGACGCTGATCGTGCCCGGCCATGGCCCGGTGGCCAATGATGCGCAGCCCTTCGCACAGATGCGCGACTACCTCACCTGGCTTGATCAACTGCTGCGCGACGGCGCCGCCCAGGGCAGCGACATGGCCGAGATGATCCGCAGCCCCATCCCCGAGCGTTTTGCCGCCATCAGCCTGAGCCGCTACGAGCTGATCCGCAGCGTCAGTCACCTGTACCCGCGTTACGAGCGCGAGCAGATGCAGCGCGTGGACGCCGCGCGCTGACCGGCCGTACCCGCTACTAAGGAACTAGCAATCTCGATACTGCGGTCAATTGTGACAACGGCCCCTGCGCCCAAGAATCTGCACCAGACCGGGAAAATTTCCCGGGTATAACAAAAAACCGCAGAGGTAGCCGTCATGACCCAACCCGCACGCCGCCAACCCTTCGCCTTGAGTGTGTTGCTCGGTGCCATCCTGTTGTCCGGCCAGGCCATGGCCGCTGTCACCGACCAAGACATCCTCCAGGACCCGAAAAACCCCGAGCAGATCGTCACCAACGGCCTGGGCGTGCTGGGCCAGCGCTACAGCCCGCTCGATACCCTGAATGTGGATAACGTCAAGGAACTGCGTCCGGTCTGGGCGTTCTCCTTTGGCGGCGAGAAGCAGCGCGGGCAACAGGCGCAGCCAATGATCAAGGACGGGGTGATGTACCTCACCGGCTCCTATTCGCGGGTGTTCGCGGTGGATGCGCGCACCGGCAAGAAACTCTGGCAGTACGATGCGCGTCTGCCCGATGACATCCGCCCGTGCTGTGACGTGATCAACCGTGGCGTGGCGCTGTATGGCGACCTGGTGTTCTTCGGCACTCTCGACGCCAAGCTGGTGGCCTTGAACAAAGACACCGGCAAAGTGGTATGGAGCAAAAAAGTCGCCGACCACAAGGAAGGCTACTCGATCAGCGCGGCGCCCCTGGTGATCAACGGCAAGCTGATTACTGGCGTGGCCGGTGGCGAATTCGGTGTGGTGGGCAAGATTGAAGCCTACGACCCGAAAAACGGCGACCTGCTGTGGAGCCGGCCGACGGTTGAAGGCCATATGGGCTACGTGTACAAGGACGGCAAGGCCGTGGAAAACGGTATCTCCGGCGGCGAGGCGGGCAAGACCTGGCCCGGCGACCTGTGGAAAACCGGCGGCGCAGCGCCATGGCTGGGCGGCTACTACGACCCGGAAACCAACCTCCTGCTGTTCGGCACCGGCAACCCGGCGCCGTGGAACTCCCACCTGCGCCCTGGCGACAACCTCTATTCGTCCTCGCGCCTGGCGCTGAACCCGGATGACGGCACCATCAAGTGGCACTTCCAGACCACGCCCCATGACGGCTGGGACTATGACGGCGTGAACGAACTGGTCTCCTTCAACTACACCGAAGGCGGCAAAGAGATCAAAGCCGCCGCCACGGCCGACCGCAACGGCTTCTTCTACGTGCTTGATCGCACCAACGGCAAGTTCATCCGTGGTTTCCCGTTTGTCGACAAGATCACCTGGGCCACCGGCCTGGACAAGGACGGTCGGCCGATCTACAACGACGCCAGCCGCCCCGGCGCCCCGGGCAGCGAAGCCAAGGGCACCTCGGTGTTCGTCGCACCGGCGTTCCTGGGCGCGAAAAACTGGATGCCGATGGCCTATAACCGCGACACCGGGTTGTTCTACGTGCCGTCCAACGAGTGGGGCATGGACATGTGGAACGAAGGTATCGCCTACAAAAAAGGCGCGGCGTTCCTCGGTGCGGGCTTCACTATCAAGCCATTGAACGAAGACTATATCGGCGTGCTGCGCGCCATTGACCCCAAAACCGGCAAGGAAGTCTGGCGCCACAAGAACTTCGCGCCGCTGTGGGGCGGGGTGCTGACCACCAAGGGCAACCTGGTGTTCACCGGCACGCCGGAAGGATTCCTGCAGGCCTTCAACGCCAAGACCGGCGAGAAAGTCTGGGAATTCCAGACCGGCTCCGGCGTGCTCGGCTCGCCTGTGACCTGGGAAATGGACGGCGAACAGTACGTCTCGGTGCTCTCCGGCTGGGGCGGCGCCGTGCCGTTGTGGGGCGGTGAAGTGGCCAAGCGCATCAAGGACTTCAACCAAGGCGGCATGCTCTGGACCTTCAAGCTGCCCAAAGAACTGGTCGCCAAACACTGAATCTACGACCAAATGACAAGAGCCCCCCTGCCAACGGCGCATTCGCCCGGCAGCGGGGGCTCTTTACTATCGGGTGATCGCCTGTTGACCGACAGGCCCGGACCCAGACAGAGGCTTCAACATGATCTACGCACAACCTGGCACCCCTGGCGCCATCGTCAGCTTCAAGCAACGCTACGGTAATTACATCGGTGGCGAATTCGTCGCGCCGGTCAGCGGTGAGTACTTCACCAACACTTCGCCAGTGACTGGTGAAGTGATCGCCGAATTCCCGCGCTCCAATGCCGCTGACATCGACAAAGCCCTGGACGCCGCCCATGCCGCCGCCGATGCCTGGGGCAAGACCTCGGCCCAGGACCGCTCCCTGGTACTGCTGAAAATCGCCGACCGTATCGAACAACACCTCGAAGTACTGGCCGTCACCGAAAGCTGGGACAACGGCAAGGCCGTGCGTGAAACCCTCAACGCCGACGTGCCCCTGGCTGCCGACCACTTCCGCTATTTCGCTGGTTGCATCCGTGCCCAGGAAGGCGGCGCCGCCGAGATCAACGAACTGACCGCTGCCTACCACTTCCACGAGCCGCTGGGTGTGGTCGGGCAGATCATCCCGTGGAACTTCCCGCTGCTGATGGCCGCCTGGAAACTCGCCCCGGCCCTGGCGGCCGGCAACTGCATCGTGCTCAAGCCGGCCGAGCAGACGCCGCTGTCGATCATGGTGTTTGCCGAATTGATCAATGACCTGCTGCCACCGGGCGTGCTGAACATCGTCCAGGGTTTTGGCCGCGAAGCAGGGGAGGCGCTGGCTACCAGCAAGCGCATCGCCAAGATCGCCTTTACCGGCTCCACCCCGGTGGGCGCGCACATCATGCATGCGGCAGCCGAGAACATCATTCCGTCCACCGTCGAGCTGGGCGGCAAGTCGCCGAACATCTTCTTCGAAGACATCATGCAGGCCGAGCCGCAGTTCATCGAGAAAGCCGCCGAAGGCCTGGTGCTGGCGTTCTTCAACCAGGGCGAAGTGTGCACCTGCCCGTCGCGGGCGCTGGTGCAGGAGTCGATCTACGACGACTTCATGAAAGTGGTGATGAAGAAGATCGTCAAGATCAAGCGCGGCAACCCGCTGGACACCGAGACTATGGTCGGCGCCCAAGCGTCCGAGCAGCAATACGACAAGATCCTCTCCTACCTCAAGATCGCCCAGGAAGAGGGCGCCGAGCTGCTCACCGGCGGCGCGGCCGAACGCTTGGAGGGCGACTTGTCCAGCGGTTACTACATCCAGCCGACCCTGCTCAAGGGCCACAACAAGATGCGTGTGTTCCAGGAAGAAATCTTCGGTCCGGTGGTGGGCATCACCACCTTCAAGGACGAAGCCGAAGCCCTGGCGATTGCCAATGACAGCGAATTCGGCCTGGGTGCCGGGTTGTGGACGCGTGATATCAACCGCGCCTATCGCATGGGCCGGGCGATCAAGGCCGGGCGGGTGTGGACCAACTGTTATCACCTGTACCCAGCGCATGCGGCGTTTGGCGGGTACAAGAAGTCGGGTGTGGGGCGTGAGAACCACAAAATGATGTTGGACCACTACCAGCAGACCAAGAACCTGTTGGTGAGCTACGACATTAACCCGTTGGGCTTCTTCTGATTCCGACTTGAAATGCAATTAACTGTGGGAGGGGGCTTGCTCCCGATAGCGGTGGGTCAGTGACATAAATGTTGACTGACACACTGCTATCGGGAGCAAGCCCCCTCCCACATTTTGATCTCTGTACATCCGCGACTAATGCAGGCGTTAGCCTGTTCGAAAGTAGCATTCGTCGCGTCATCCCCCCATGCATTAATGAACCCACCGGAATCTTCCGGCACAACAAGAGGAACGCCCCATGTGGACTAAACCCGCGTTTACCGACCTGCGTATCGGCTTTGAAGTGACCATGTACTTCGCCAGCCGCTGATCCACCCCCGGCCAGCCACGCGCTGGCCGGGGTCGTTTTGGGAATGACCCTTTGGTCTGATTGCATTCGCCCCCGGATGGGTTAGTGTGGAGCGCATCTCCCCAAAATAATAAAAACAGGCTTTCCAATGAGCCCAAACCTGAGCCTCCTGCGTAAATTCGTCTCGCCTGAAATCATCTTTGGTGCCGGCTGCCGGCACAACGTCGGCAATTACGCCAAGACCTTTGGTGCGCGCAAAGTGCTGGTGGTCAGCGACCCCGGTGTGATCGCCGCCGGCTGGGTCGCCGATGTGGAAGCCAGCCTGCAAGCCATCGGTATCGATTACTGCCTGTACAGCGCCGTATCGCCCAACCCGCGTGTCGAAGAAGTGATGCTCGGTGCCGAGGTGTACCGCGAAAACCATTGCGACGTGATCGTGGCCATCGGCGGCGGCAGCCCGATGGACTGCGGCAAGGCCATCGGCATTGTGGTCGCCCATGGGCGCAACATCCTCGAATTCGAAGGCGTGGACACCATTCGCGTGCCTAGCCCACCCTTGATCCTGATCCCCACCACCGCCGGCACCTCGGCGGACGTCTCGCAGTTCGTGATCATCTCCAACCAGCAGGAGCGCATGAAGTTCTCCATCGTCAGCAAGGCGGTGGTGCCGGACGTGTCGCTGATCGACCCGGAAACCACCGCCAGCATGGACCCGTTCCTGTCCGCCTGTACCGGCATCGACGCGCTGGTGCATGCCATCGAGGCGTTCGTGTCCACTGGCCACGGCCCGCTCACCGACCCGCACGCGCTTGAGGCCATGCGCCTGATCAACGGCAACCTCGTGCAGATGATCGCCAACCCGACGGACATCGCCCTGCGCGAGAAGATCATGCTCGGCAGCATGCAGGCGGGGCTGGCGTTTTCCAATGCGATCCTCGGCGCGGTGCACGCCATGTCCCACAGTCTGGGCGGCTTTCTCGACTTGCCCCATGGGCTGTGCAACGCGGTGCTGGTGGAGCACGTGGTGGCGTTCAACTACAACTCGGCGCCGGAGCGTTTCAAGGTGATCGCCGAGACGTTCGGCATCGACTGCCGGGGCCTCAACCATCGGCAGATTCGTGATCGATTGGTCGAGCATCTGATCGCCTTGAAACAGGCGATCGGCTTCCACGAGACCCTCGGCTTGCACGGCGTGCGCGTGGCGGATATTCCGTTCCTGTCCCAGCATGCGATGCACGACCCGTGCATCCTCACCAACCCGCGTGAATCCAGCCAGCGTGACGTCGAGGTCGTCTATGGCGAAGCTCTCTGACGACCAGCAACAGGCGCTCGCCGGGCTGCTGGGCCTTGGCAATCACTCAGCGCGCAAGAGCCACTACCCTGAGCTGACTGCGCGGCTCGACGAGCTGGAGGCCGAGCGCAACCGCTACATCCGCCTCAACGATGAGCTGGAGCAGCGGGTGGCGGCGCGCACCGATGAACTGTTGGAAGCCAATCACAACCTGCAACAGCAGATCGCCCAGCGCGAACAGATCGAACAGGACCTGCGCGACGCCCGTGACGCAGCCCAGGCCGCCAACCGCAGCAAAGACAAGTACCTCGCCGCCGCCAGCCATGACCTGCTGCAACCGCTGAATGCCGCGCGGCTGCTGATCTCCACCCTGCGTGAGCGCAACTTGCCGAGCGTCGAGCAGGTGCTGGTCGAGCGCACCCATCAGGCCCTGGAAGGCGCCGAGGATTTGCTCACCGACCTGCTGGATATCTCGCGGCTGGACCAAGCGGCGGTCAAGCCGGATGTGGCCTTGTACCGCCTGGATGAACTGTTTGCGCCGCTGGTCTCGGAGTTTCAATCGGTGGCCCAGGCGGCGGGGCTTAACCTGCGCGCACGCACGGGCGGCTATGCGATTCGTACCGACTTGCGCCTGATCACGCGAATTTTGCGCAACTTCCTCAGCAATGCCTGCCGCTACACCGATGAGGGCTGCATCCTTCTCGGCGCGCGACGCCGGGGTAATCAGCTGCGCCTGGAGGTGTGGGACACCGGGCGGGGGATTGCGGCGGACCGGCTGGATTCGATCTTTTTGGAGTTCAACCAGCTCGACGTCGGCCGCGCCTCGGACCGCAAGGGCGTCGGGTTGGGCCTGGCGATTGTCGAGCGCATCGCCGAGATTCTGGGCTACCCGGTGGCGGTGCGCTCGTGGCCTGGACGCGGCTCGATGTTCAGCATCGAAGTGCCCATCAGCGATGAGATGCCGTTGGCCATCAGCCAGTTGCCGGTGCAGCCGACCACGGGCAACCCGTTGCCGGGGCGGCGCTTGCTGGTGATCGATAACGAAGTCAGCATCCTGGAAAGCATGCGTGCGCTGCTCGGGCAGTGGGGTTGCGAGGTGGTCACGGCCACCGACCAGGCCGGCGCCTTGCTGGCGTTGCAGGGCAGGGCGCCGGAACTGATCCTGGCGGACTATCACCTTGACCATGGGGTGGTGGGCTGTGAGGTGATCAAGCACCTGCGCGAGCATTTCGCCCAGCCGATTCCCGCCGTGATCATCACCGCCGACCGCACCGACCAGTGCCGGCGCACGCTGCGGCGGCTGGATGCACCGCTGCTGAACAAACCGGTCAAGCCCGGGAAGTTGCGGGCAGTGTTGAGCCAGCTATTGGCCTAGGGGCGTTCTCAATTGGTTTTCCCGGTGCGGCGGGGAAACTAATTAAGAACGCCCCCTGCACGTTGATACCCGTCAACACCCCTTGCGGCGCTTTGCCCCATGCTGTCGGCCAGATTTGACCGCCGCCGGAGAACCCCATGAGCGCCCCCGTAACAACCGCTGCATCCCTCAAGTTGCCCCTGGGCCTGGTGCTTGCCGTGCTAGTGATGGTCGGCGTGCTGCTGTTGCCGCTGCCGGCGGACTTGCCGGTGGCCGGGCATCGAATGCTGGCGATCCTCGCGTTTGCCGTGGTGGTGTGGATCAGTGAAGCGGTGTCCTATGAAGCCAGCGCGATCATGATCACCTCGCTCATGGCGTTCCTGCTCGGCACCGCGCCGTCGCTGCAGGACCCTACGCACCTGATCGGCTCCAGCCCTGCGATCAGCATGGCCCTGACCGGCTTCTCCAACCCGGCACTGGCCTTGGTGGCGGGCGCGCTGTTTATCGCCGCCGCCATGACCCACACCGGCCTCGACCGGCGCATTGCCCTGGTCACCTTGACCCGGGTCGGTACCAGCACTCGCGGTATTTTGCTGGGGGCGATCGCGGTGACTATCCTCCTGAGCCTGGTGGTACCCAGCGCCACCGCGCGCAGTGCCTGTGTGGTACCGATCATGATGGGCGTGGTGGCGGCGTTTGGTGTGGACAAACGCTCCAACATCGCCGCCGGCCTGATGATCGTGGTGGCCCAGGGCACCAGCATCTGGAACGTCGGCATCCAGACTGCCGCCGCGCAGAACCTGCTGACCGTGGGTTTTATGGACAAGATGCTCGGCCAGCGCGTGTCGTGGATCGACTGGCTGATCGCCGGCGCGCCGTGGGCGGTGATCATGTCGGCGGTGTTGTTGTTCCTGGTGATCAAGCTACTGCCGCCGGAAAGCGACAGCATCCCCGGTGGCAAAGAGGCGGTTGCGCAATCGCTGGTGGATATCGGCCCGATGACGGGGCCACAGAAGCGCTTGCTGGCGGTGTCGGTGCTGTTGCTGTTGGCATGGGCGACGGAAGGGCGGCTGCACCCTTTCGACACCACCTCGACCACCTACGCCGGGCTGGTGTTCCTGCTGCTGCCGGGGATTGGGGTGATGACCTGGAAGGATGTGCAGTCGCGTATTCCATGGGGCACGGTGATTGTGTTCGGCGTTGGGATCAGCCTCGGTACGGCGCTGCTGACCACCCAGGCCGGGCAATGGCTGGGCTCGCAGGTGGTGGCGCACACGGGCCTGGATCAGGTCGGGCCGTTGGGGGTGTTTGCGATCCTCGGTGCGTTCCTCATCCTGATCCACCTGGGCTTTGCCAGTGCCACGGCATTGACCTCAGCGTTGTTGCCGATCCTGATCGCGGTACTGCAGACCTTACCGGGGGAGTTCAACCGCCTGGGGATGACCATGCTGTTGGGGTTTGTGATGAGCTACGGGTTTATCCTGCCGATCAACGCGCCGCAGAACATGGTGTGCCTGGGGACCGGCACGTTTACGGCGCGGCAGTTTGCCAAGGTGGGGATTTTGGTGACGCTGATTGGTTACGGGTTGATGCTGGTGTTTGCGGCGACGTATTGGAGCTGGCTCGGCTGGATCTGATGCGGGACGGGTTCTCCAATACAAAGGAGGCCCACTCCCACATTTGACCGTGCCCGCGTGAGGACCCATTGTGTCCTCGACATGGCAAGATGAACTCCTCTCAGGTTTACTACTCCCTGAGTTATGGAGTTACCGACCTTGCGTGTCGGCTCATCAAGGTCATCGAATGGATAAATACACCCCCCGCACCTGGCAGCCCCACGAGCGTCCGAGCCTGCCGGGCTCGCCGTCGACGCCGTTGCACCCCACCCACAAACGCTGGCTGTACGCGCTGGTCGGCGTGCTGGTGGCAATCACCGGCGGCCTCGGTAATGCGCTGGTCATCGCCAACCTGCAATACCTGCAAGGCGCCCTGGGCGCGACCACCGCCGAAATGGCCTGGCTGCCCGCCGCCTATGTCATGACCAACGTGTGCATGAACCTGCTGCTGGTGAAGTTTCGCCAGCAGTTCGGCCTGCGCGCATTTACCGAGGTGTTCCTGGTGCTGTATGCGCTGGTGACCTTCGGCCACTTGTTCGTCAACGACCTCAACTCAGCCATCGCTGTGCGTGCGGCCCACGGCATGGTGGGGGCGGCGCTGAGTTCCCTGGGCTTGTACTACATGATCCAGGCGTTCCCGGCCAAATGGCGACTGAAGGCCCTGGTGCTGGGCTTGGGTACCGCGCAGTTGGCCTTGCCCCTGGCGCGGCTGTTCTCCGAAGACCTGCTGCAAATCGCCGAATGGCGCGGTTTGTACCTGTTCGAATTGGGCATGGCGCTGATCTGCCTGGGCTGCGTGTTCCTGCTCAAGCTGCCACCCGGTGACCGCTTCAAAACCTTCGAGAAACTCGACTTCCTCACCTTCGCCATCCTCGCTACTGGCGTCGCTTTGCTGTGCGCGGTGCTGTCCCTGGGGCGTATCGACTGGTGGCTGGAAGCACCCTGGATTGGCGTGGCCTCGGCCTGTTCCCTGGTGTTGATCATGGCCGGCCTGGCCATCGAACATAATCGCGCCAACCCGATGCTGATGACCCGTTGGCTGGGCAGCGGCACGATGATCCGCCTGGCGCTGGCAGTGATCCTGATTCGCATGGTGCTGTCCGAGCAGTCCACCGGCGCTGTCGGCTTCATGCAGATGCTGAACATGAGTTACCAGCAAATGCACACGCTGTACGTGGTGATGCTGGCGGGGGCGATTGCCGGGCTGGTGGTCAGCGCGTTGACGATCAATCCGGCGCATTTGCTGATGCCGTTGGTCATCTCCCTGGCGCTGATGGCAACCGGCTCGGTGATGGATAGCTTCTCCAGCAACCTCACCCGCCCGCAGAACCTGTACATCAGTCAGTTCCTGCTAGGCTTTGGCGGCACCTTCTTTCTGGGGCCGACCATGGTGCTGGGGACGAAAAACGTGCTGACCAACCCGCGCAACCTGGTGAGCTTCTCGGTGATGTTCGGGATTTGCCAGAACCTCGGCGGCCTGATTGGTGCGGCCTTGCTCGGTACCTTTCAGATCGTGCGCGAGAAGTTCCACTCCAGCATGATCGTCGAGCACCTGACCCTGCTCGACCCACGCGTGGCGGCGCGGGTGCAGAGCGGCGGTTCGGCATACGGTGGCATCATCGCCGACCCGGAGTTGCGCAACCTCATGGGCATTCGCAGCCTCGCGACGGCCGCCACCCGTGAGGCGAATGTAATGGCCTACAACGATGTTTTCATGCTGATCGCGATCATCGCGATCCTGACCATGATCTGGATCTTTATCCGCAGTCTGTGGCTGATGAGTACCACCAAAGCAGCCACTCCCGTTCAACCCAGCGGCGCTACTTCATGACCGAACCTTCGACCACTACCACCACCGCCATCGCTTCCACACCGGAAGGCAGCACGCCACCCGGCGCCGTGCCCACCGAGCTGCGGCCGTTGCGGGTGCGTATCTTCTCGTCCCTGGGCTTTGCCGCGATCGCCATCGTCGGCGTGCTCATCGTGCTGTATGCCTGGCAATTGCCGCCGTTCAGCAGCGCGGTGGAAACCACTGAAAACGCCCTGGTGCGTGGGCAGGTAACGATCATCGGCCCGCAGCTCAGCGGCTACGTGTTCGAGGTGCCGGTGCAGGACTTCCAGTACGTCAGGGCCGGCGACCTGCTGGTGCGCCTGGATGACCGCATCTACAAGCAACGCCTCGACCAGGCCCTGGCGCAACTGGCCGTGCAAAAGGCCTCGCTGGCGAATGTGGTGCAGCAACGCAACAGCGCCGAAGCGACGATCAAACTGCGCCAGGCCGCGCTGGTGGACAGCCAGGCCCAGGCGCGCAAAAGCACTGCGGACCTGCGCCGCAATGAAGCGTTGATCAGCGACGGCTCGGTGTCCAAACGCGAGCTGGACGTGACCCGCGCTGCGAATGCACAGACTGTGGCTGCCGTGGCCCAAGCCCAGGCCAGCCTGGAAATCGCCAGGCAGGATCTGCAGACCGTGATCGTCAATCGCGGCTCCCTGGAAGCGGCTGTCGCGAGTGCCGATGCGGCGGTGGAGCTGGCGCGTATCGACCTCTCCAACACCCGCATCACCGCGCCGCGTGACGGCCAACTGGGGCAGATTGGCGTGCGCCTAGGCGCCTACGTCAACTCCGGCGCGCAGCTGATGGCCCTGGTGCCGAAGCAGCTGTGGGTGATCGCCAATATGAAAGAAACCCAAATGGACAATGTGCAGGTCGGCCAGCCGGTGACCTTCACCGTCGATGCGCTGAACCACCGCAAGTTTCACGGCACGGTGCAGCATATCTCCCCGGCGACCGGGTCGGAGTTCAGCCTGTTGCAGGCGGACAACGCCACTGGCAACTTTGTGAAGATTGCGCAGCGGGTGCCGGTAAGGATTACGGTTGACCCGGATCAGGCACAGAGCGAGCGGCTGCGGCCGGGGTTGTCGGTGGTGGTGAGTATCGACACCGCAGGGCGCCTGAAAAACTCGCCACCCTGACATCACTGACACAACACAAATCAAACTGTGGGAATGCTTTTTGTGGCGAGGGAGCTTGCTCCCGCTGGGCTGCGAAGCGGCCCCAAAAAGCTTGCGGGCGCTGCGCACCCGAGCGGGAGCAAGCTCCCTCGCCACAAAAACCGAGCGCCTACAGTGGTCTGTATTTCAGGTTGAAATTGAGATGGGTTGATTGGTTTTGTTCCAACAGCGTCAAGCCCGGCCTGCCCGGCAGGTGATGCGCATTCACCGGATGACTCACCGGCTCGATGCAAAAGAATTCCAGCCCCGGCGGGCAGTACAGCAAGAAGTAATCAGCCCCGCTGGCCTGGCATTCCAACGCGTAACCCAATTCCGGCTGTTCGATCCGGCAATACCCGTCCCACTGGCAAAACCCGTTGTCCACCAGGCCCTCAGGCAGGGTATTCAATCCCTGGAAATCCCACTCGCCCGGCACCGGCGCCAACCCCGTCGGCAGCTTGGACGCATCACTCATCCACACCTGTGCGGCCTTGGCCTGCAACCGGGTACCCGACCGACGCGGAAAGTAGGGGTGCAACCCCACCCCATGCCACGCCGCTTTTTCGGCCAGATGAGTCACCCGCAACTCGATACGCAACGCCCCGTCGCTCAAGCGAATACGCTGCTCGGCGCGATAGGCGAACGGCGTGTCACACACCACCGCCAGCAGCACCTCATCCGCCGACTGGCTGACCACCTGCCACGCTTGCTGCCAGGCAGAGCCATGAATCGGCAGCGGATCGGTCAGGCTGTTGGGCTTGAGTGCCAGCCAACCGTCAGGGTTGTCGAAACCGCCTTTGGCAACCCGGTTGGACCAGGGCACCAACGGATAGCACCCCAGCTTGCCCGGCAAACCGCTATGGATCGCCTGTTCATCGTTATGGCGCAGCAACGGCTGCCCGGTGGCGCGCACCGTCCAATTGACGATGCTGCCGCCCACGGCCGGACTCAAGGTGAGGTGGGTCAGGTTATCTTCAAGTTCAATCATCATTACTCCGCTGATCGGCTGATCGTACCCACGCTTGGCGTGATGATCGTTGAAGATCGTTCCCACGCTCCGCGTGGGAATGCATCCAGTGACGCTCCGCGTCACGACCTTTAAGAGCGGACGCAGAGCGTCCAGGGCGGTATTCCCACGCAGAGCGTGGGAACGATCATCAGTCGAGCGTGGGAACGATCAACGATCATCAACGATCAGTTAAAGGACGAGGCCGGGCAACCACAACGACAGCGCCGGTATGTAGGTGACGGCTATCAGCACCAGGAGCAGCACGCCATAAAATGGCAGCAGCGCCTTCACGGTCTTCTCGATACTTACCTTGCCCACCGCCGCACCCACAAACAGCACAGCGCCCACCGGCGGCGTGATCAAGCCGATGCCGAGGTTGACCAGCATGATCATGCCGAAGTGCACCGGGTCGACGCCAATCCCCAGAATCACCGGCAGCAAGATCGGCGTGAGGATCAAAATCAGCGGCGCCATGTCCATCACCGTGCCGAGCAACAGCAGCATGGCGTTGATGCACATCAGGATCACGTAGCGGTTGTCCGACAGGGTCAGGAACATCGTGGTGATCTTCGCCGGGATCTGCATCAGGGTCATGATGTAGCCGAAGCTGGCGGCGAAGGCGATCAGGATCATCACGATGGAAATAGTGCGCACCGTGCGGTGCATCAGCTTGGGCAGCTCGCTCCATTTGTAGTCGCGGTAGATGAACATGGTCACGAAGAACGCCCACAGCACGGCAATCGCGGCGGATTCGGTAGCGGTGAAAATACCCGAGAGGATGCCGCCGAGGATAATCACCATGGCCATCAGGCCCCACAGCGCGTCGGCGCAGATTTTCAGCGCCTGCTTGAGGGGAATCACTTCGCCCTTGGGGTAGTCGCGCTTCTTGGCGAAGATCAGGCACAGCACCATCAGGCACGCGCTCATCAGCAAACCGGGGACCACGCCGGCCATGAACAGCGAGGCGATGGACACCGTGCCGCCGGCCGCCAGGGAGTAGAGCACCGAGTTATGGCTGGGCGGGGTCAACAGCGCCTGCACCGAGCCGCTGATGGTCACCGCCGTGGCGAATTCGCGCGGATAGCCACGGCGTTCCATTTCCGGGATCAGCACCGAGCCGACCGAGGCGGTATCGGCCACCGACGAGCCGGAGATCGCGCCGAAAAACGTCGAGGCCATGATGTTCACCAACGACAAACCGCCGCGAACAAAACCCACCAGCACCCCGGCAAACGCCACCAGCCGCCGCGACATGCCGCCCTCGGCCATGATCGCCCCGGCCAACACGAAGAACGGAATCGCCATCAGCGAAAACTTGTTCACCCCGCCCGCCACCTGAATCATCAGGGCCTGGAACGGAATGTCGATCCACCACGCGCCAATCAGCGCCGACAGCCCGAGGGCGTAGGCCACCGGCATGCCGATCAGGATCAAGGCGATAAAACTGCCCAACAGAATCAATGCGTCCATATCAGGCAGCCCCTTCGCTTTCTTCAACCAGGTCAAAGCGCACCACGCGCCGTTGGCTCTGGTCGCCCAGCAGGAGTTTTTCCAGCACGAACACCAGGGTCAGCAGCCCGCCAATCGGGATTGGCATGTAGGTGATGCCCACGCGCAGGGTGGGTATAGCGCTCATGAACTGGTTCCAGGTCGACAGGCACAGCTTGCTGCCCCAGATCGTCATGAACAGGCAGATGGTCGCCATCAACAGTTGGGAAACGATGCCGACGATGCGGCGTTGCTGCGGCGCCAGGCGGTCAGTGATCATTGCCACCGACATATGCGCGCCTGCCCGGTAGCTGGCGGCGGCGCCGATAAAAGTAAAGACCAGCATCAGCAGGATGGCGGTGGGTTCCGGCCAGCTGGAGCCGGTGCCGAGGATGTAGCGGGCGAAGATGCCCCAGGGAATGATCAGCGCGACCCCGAGGACCGAGAGGCCGGCGACCCAGATGCAGGTCATGTAGATACGGTCGTTGATGCGCAGCAGTAAATTCTTCATGGCGTTCACCGTAACCGGGCGCGGCTCTGCGTATGAGCAGCCGACCGCGCCGGGCCTTATGGGAGGGGCGGCAGAGGTTATTGAACGGCGTCGATGCGCGCGATGATGTCGGCGTAAGGCGCGCCGTACTTGGCGCGAACCGCTGCGGTGGCGTCGTAGAAGGGTTTTTTGTCGACGGTGATGAACTCGACACCGGCGGCCTTGAGCTTGGTTTCGCTGCTGGCGGACTTGGCATCCCACAGCACGCGCTCGTCAGCCTGGGCGGCCTTGGCAGCGTTTTTCACCATGACCTGTTGCGCGGGGGTGAGTTTGTTCCAGGTGATTTTCGACATCACGATGGGTTCGGGCAGGATCAGGTGTTCGGTGAGGGTGTAGTACTTGGCGTTCTGGTAATGGTTGTGTTCGAGCAGGGTCGGCGGGTTGTTTTCCGCGCCGTCGATCACCCCGGTCTGCAAGGCGCTGAAGATCTCGCCGGTGTCCATGGCGATGCCGTTGGCGCCCATCGCATTAAAGGCGTCGATGAACAGCGGGTTGCCTTGCACGCGAACCTTCATGCCCTTGAGGTCTTCGATCTTGCGCACCGGCTTCTTGGTGTAGAGGTTACGCGTGCCACCGTCCATCCAGGCCAGGGCCACCAGGCCGAACTCGGAGTCGGTGATCTTGGCGAGGATCTCGTCGCCGATCGCGCCGTCGATGACCTTGCGCATATGCGCCTGGTCGCGGAACACGAACGGCAAGTTGAACACGTTCACGTCCGGCACTACCGGGCCGACAATGCCGAGGCTGACGCGGGTCATCTGGATCGCGCCGACCTGGGCCTGTTCGACCACTTCTTTCTCGGAGCCCAGGACCCCGCCCGGGAAGTACTTGAAGGTCAGTTCGCCGTTGCTTTCCTTGGTCAGGGCCTTGCCCATGTTTTCTTCGGCGACGACGGTGGGGTAGCCGGCGGGGTGGATGTCGGCGAACTTGATTTCCAGCGCCTGGGCGGCGCTGCTGAGTGCGAGGGTGAAAGGGAGTGCAGCGGCGAGCAAGGTGCGTTTGAAGTCCATGAGGTGCGTCTCCTGTCTTGTTATTTTTGTATTCAAGGCACAGCGATGCAGCTAGAGGATGAAGCAGGGCTCGGGCAGTCCTTGGACGCCGGGGTTGAGGGCGAATACGCCACCGGACAGCGATTGCTCACTCTGGTCATCACGGATCGAGGTGACAAACAGGGTGTCCAGGCGACTGCCGCCGAAGGCGCACATGGTGGGTTTTTTCACCGGCACGCTCAGGGAGCGGTCCAGGCGACCGTCGGGGGTGAAGCGGTGAATCAGGCCAGCGTCGTTGGCGCAGATCCAGTAGCAGCCATCGGCGTCGACGGCGGCACCGTCGGGGCGACCGGGGTGCGCGTGCATGTCGACGAACAGGCGGCGATTGGACGGCGTGCCGGTTTCGGTGTCGTAGTCGAACGCCCAGATTTGCTGCACCAACGGGTGCGAGTCCGAGACGTACATCGTGCGGCCATCGGGGCTGAAGGCCAGGCCGTTCAGGGTGATAAACCCGTTCAGCTGGGCATGGGGCGCCACGCCTGCCGCA
Organism: Pseudomonas fildesensis; assembly: GCF_001050345.1. GTDB lineage: Bacteria > Pseudomonadota > Gammaproteobacteria > Pseudomonadales > Pseudomonadaceae > Aquipseudomonas > Aquipseudomonas fildesensis. Next base: position 58,214 of record NZ_LFMW01000008.1, read on the forward strand.
TAACGGTAGAGGATGCCCTCGGCCGCATTGGCGCCCATGTTCAACACCATGCTGCCGGCCCAGAAACGGCCCTGGCGATCACAGCGGCCGTCATTCAGGCGCATGTCCGGGCGTGGGTGCTCGATACCGGCCAGCGGCGTAGTGTCGAGGCTTCCATCGTTGTGCGGGGTGAGCTGGAAAAAGCCGGTTTCCATTCCAGCGACCCAGTTGCCCAAGTGGGTGCGGGCAATGCAGGCGAGCATTTCTGGGGCTTTCCACACTGCAATATGCCCGGTGGCGGCGCTCCAGCGTTGCAGGCCACCGTTGGGGATATCTACCCAGTAGAGGGCATTTTCCTCAGGCACCCACACCGGGCATTCACCCACCGCATTGCGGGCGTCGACAATCAATTCAGCGGTCATGGCCACTCACTCCCTTGGGTTGGTCTGGCGTCAGTCACCGAACGGTCCAGCGGCGCAGAAAGCACCGCCCTGATAGACCTTGGCCGGGTCGTCGGCGGCCACCGGTGGCTGGGTTTCGACTTGGGCGCGGAACACTTCGGAGTTGTCCTTGGGGGTAAAACCCAGGTGTGCCGCGTAGCGGTTGTCCCACCAGGTGTCGAGGTTATCCGACATGCCGTAGACCACGGTGTGGCCTACGTTCGGCGTATACAGCGCGCGTTCGAGCAGTTGGGTCAGGTCGTCGAAGCTCAGCCAGGTGTGCATCATCCGGCGGTTCTGCGGTTCGGGGAACGAGGAGCCGATACGGATGCTCACGGTCTCGATGCCGTAGCGGTCGAAGTAGAAACTCGCCATGTCTTCGCCGTAGGACTTGGACAGACCGTAGTAACTGTCGGGACGGCGCGGGGAGTGGGCGTCGATGGTTTCGGTCTGCTTGTAGAAACCGATCACATGGTTGGAACTGGCGAAGATCACACGCTTCACGCCATGGCGGCGGGCGGCTTCGTAGATATGGAAGATGCCGCTGATATTCGCGCCGAGCACCTCTTCAAAGGAGCGCTCCACCGAGACACCGCCGAAGTGCAGGATGGCGTCGACGCCTTCCACCAGATGATGCACGGCTTGCTTGTCGGAGAGGTCGCAGGGTTGTACTTCTTCGGATGCGTCGGCAGCGGGAGCCATGTCGGCGATGTCAGATAAGCGCAGCACGTGGGCGTAAGGGCGCAGGCGTTCGCGCAGGACTTTGCCCAGGCCGCCGGCGGCACCGGTGAGCAGCAGGCGGTTGAATGGAACAGTCGGGGTGGTGGTCGTGGTCATGGGAGTTCCATTGTTGTTGTAGGTTGTCGTATGACTGGATGGAAGTATCGGTAGGGATTCCCCGGGTTGTCAACGCTCGGTGATGATCTTGTGGCAAAGCGGGCTTTCTGTGGCGAGCGGGCTTGTAGTGGTGAGCGGGCTTGCAGTGGCGAGCGGGCTTGCCCCGCGTTGGGCTGCGAAGCGGCCCCAAGACCTAACGCTGCGTTCTGCCTGAAAGAATGCGGCGTTCTTATTGGGGCTGCTTCGCAGCCCAACGCGGGGCAAGCCCGCTCGCCACTACAAGCCCACAAGTCCACCAACCCACCAACCCGCTTGCCACAAGGTTTACTGGACGGCCCTTAAAGCAGTGAAATCGGATAGCTGATAAAGATCCGGTTTTCATCGAACTCGTTATTGCTGAAATCCCGACGCATGGTCGAGTTGCGCCACTTAACGTTCAGGTCCTTCAACGCACCGCTCTGCACCGTGTAGGCCAGTTCCGATTCGCGACCCCATTCCTTGCCATCGGTGATCGCCCCGGTGTGTACGTTACTGCCGCTGATGTAGCGGTTCATCAGGGTCAACCCGGGTACGCCGAGCACCACGAAGTTAAAGTCATGGCGCACCTGCCAGGATTTTTCCTTGGCGTTGTCGTAGCTGGCGTTGTAGCTGTCGTTGGCCAGGGTGCCGCCGCTGGTGCCGTTAACCCGCATCCACACGCTGTCGCCGCTGAGCTTTTGCAGGCCCACATAGAAGGTGTTGCCGTTGTATTTGGCCGAGAGCAGGGCGAATGCGGTTTTGTTGTCGAGGTCGCCGGCCAGGGCGCTGCCGTCTTCCTTGCCGTTGAAGAAACCGAGGTTAGCGCCCAGGGTCCAGTCGCCCACAGGTTGGCTGTGGTTCAGGTTGAAGTACTGCTGCTGGTAGATGTCGCTCAATTCGGCGTACCACACGCCGACCTGGGTGCGCTTGTCGTTGAAGGTGTATTCGCCGCCGCCGAAGTTGAAGCGGTCCGAGGTGAACGCGGCTTTGCCGTTCATGAACATGTCTTCCATGCTCGCGTCGTTGCGCGGGCTGTTGCCACGAAACTGCCCGCCGTAAAGCGTCAGGCCGGCGATCTCACTGGAGGTCACCTGGCCGCCGCGAAAGGTCTGGGGCAGGGAGCGGCCATCGTCGGAGCGCAGGATCGGCAGCACCGGCATCCACTCGCCGACTTTCAACTCCGTCTTCGACAGCTTGGTTTTCAGTGCCACACCGAGGCGGCCGAAGTTGTCGGCGGGGCGGCCATCGTTGTGGATCGGCAGCAGTTGCGTACCGCCGGTGCCTTTGCCGCCGTCGAGCTTTTGCGAGTACAGGCCCAGCACATCAATCCCAAAACCCACGGTGCCCCGGGTGTAGCCGGATTTGGCGTCGAGAATGAAGTTTTGCGTCCACTCCTCTGCCTTGCCCTGGGGGTTGGACGGGTTGGTGAAGTTGCGATTGAAGTAGGCGTTACGCAAAGTGAGCGTGGCTTTGGCGTCATCGATAAAGCCTTCGGCTTGAACGGTGAAGGGCAGAGTGAACGCCAGGCTACTGAGACCGATAAGACCGAGACGCGAGGAGGAATTGCGGGCGAGATAACTCACAGTGAAGCTCCCTTTTTTTGTTGTTTTTATTATTCGTTATACGTTGTCGTACAACATTTGAGCGAATATTTACGGGGTTTCCGAGGATTGTCAACTAGAAGTTGTACGATAACCTCCGGAGGGCGCATGCCTCCTTTGTAGGAACCCGGCTCGCCGGTGATGACGGTTTTGGCGTTTGCGCAAGGGTTGATGGCCCCATCGCCGGCAAGCCGGGCTTCTACATTTTGGGGGTGTTTCAGCCGGCCAGGACCATTGGCGGGAGGGTACCGAGGAGGGAAACAGCGGCTACTGCGCAAACGCCCAGTAGCCATTCCAGCATCACGCTGGCTTTCAGGGTGCCCAGCCGTTGTTCACAGCGTTCGATACGCAACCGGTTCAGCAGCGCCAACGCCAACATACCGAGCACCAGCAGTACCTTGATCAACAGGATCAAGGCAAAACCCGTGAACAACGGTGTGGGCCACAGTTGCCCGGTCAGCACGCGCACGTTGATCAAACCGGTCACCAGCAAGCCGGCGACCAGGCCGTAACCGACGCCGCTGAAGCGCCTGAGGATCGGCTCCAGCGGGTAGTCGTTCGACTGCCTGAGGACCAACACCAGCAGCAACAACCCACCGAGCCACGCGCCCACGCATACCAGGTGCACGATCTGGTTGAGGATCAGCAATTGCCCGCTCCGCCCATTGAGCATGGCGCCATGCCCCACCGGTGCCAGGGTGGCCAGTAGCAGCGCGATCAATGGCAGGCGCAGAGCCGGCCAGGGTTTGATCAGTGCGATCACCAGCAGCAGGTTCAGCAACAGATGCCAGGTCCATACCTGGCCAAAAAAGGTCTTGCCCAGCACCAACTGCACGGTGGCCGGTTGCAGGGCTGCCTCCCAGGTGCCGGCCATGCTGGCGGTGATCAACAATAACCACGCTACCCCGCAAGCAAGCCCCAGCCACGCCAAGCCACGGGTGATGCGCAGCAGGTGCCGGTCCAGTGTCGGCTGCGGCCCGGTGCCCAGTAGCCAGGGTCTGAACACGCAGGCCCCGAACATCAACAGCACGACGATGAAATGCAGGAAGCGGCACAGCAACAGCAGCGTCGCCATGGATTATTGGCCGACCTTGAAGCTGTATTCACCGTTGCTCTTGTGGGTGTCGACCGAGACGGCGTTCCACACCACTTTGTAGTTGCCGGCGGCCAGCGGGGCGGCGGGCGTTACCACCAGGGTTTTCTTGTCGGCGTCCGGGGTTGCCAGGCCCTTGATGGCGATTTCGGTGCCGTCCTTGCTCAGGGACACTTTGGTGAAAGTGGCTTCGATGCCTTCGCTGAAGGTCAGGCGCAGATCTTTTGGTGCGGCGACGCTGCTGTCTGCCGCAGGCTCCGAGCTCTTGAGGTGGGCATGGGCAAACGCCGCCGAGGCGCCGAGCAGGGAAGCGAGCAGGGCGACGGTGGTCAGGGTTTTCTTGATCAACATTGCGCAATACCAATCAATGGGTAGGAGCGGGCAGTGTACGAAGTTTCGACTGCGCCTGTCGCCCCGATCTAGAGCGGTGGTAGTCTTCGGGTTATGTCTTTGTCAGGGAGCCCTTATGGGCAATCACAAGATCGGAATTCGTCAGGTCAACGTCGAAAAAATCCTGCTGGCGGCGGAGAAAATCTTCGCCGAGAAGGGCTATGGCAGCACCGCCATGGCCGACATCGCGGAAGAAGTGCAACTGCCGCGCTCCAACCTGCATTACTACTTCACCACCAAAAGCGAGCTGTACAGCGCGGTACTGTTCGACCTGCTGGAGTTGTGGAAGCAGGACGCCCTGAGCTTCGAAACCTTCGATGACCCGCGTGTGGTGCTCAGCAGCTACATCCGCGCCAAGATGCAGCGCTCCCGCACGCGGCCGTATGGCTCGAAAGTCTGGGCCAATGAAATCATCCACGGCGCACCCACCCTCGGTGAGGCGCTGGACGAAAGCCTGTACGACTGGGCCAAGATGAAGGAAGCGAAGATTCGCCAATGGGTGGAAGACAAACGCATCCTGCCGGTGGAGCCGTCGAGCCTGCTGTATATGATCTGGGCGTCGACCCAGCACTATGCCGACTTTGATCACCAGGTGAAGATTTTGAATGATCACCAGCCGTTGTCGGATATGCAGTTTGAGAGGGCGATTCAGACGGTGACGGGGGTGATATTGCGCGGGATTGGGTTGGAGCCTTGACGTTTGGGGTGAGGCTGAGGGCGCTATCGGGAGCAAGCCCCCTCCCACAGTTGATCGCATTTTTTCTGGAGGAATACGGTCAACTGTGGGAGGGGGCTTGCTCCCGATAGCGGTTTACAGGACTACACCGCCTCCCGGTAGGGATTACGCGGATCCTGCGTCCAATTCAAAAACGGCTTGCCCGTGTCCATTGGCACCATCTCGATACAATCGGCCACCGGGCAGGTGATCTGGCACAGGTTGCACCCCACGCACTCATCATCAATCACCTCGTACTTATGCGTCCCATCCGCCTGCTTCAAACTTGCGATGGCCTGGTGCGACGTGTCCTCACAGGCAATATGGCAACGCCCGCAGCCAATACAGGCGGCCTGGTCGATCTTCGCAATCACCTGATAATTGATATCCAGGTACTTCCAATCGGTCGTATTGCCCACCGCCCGCCCGGAAAACTCCTGCAAGCTCTTGTAGCCCTGACTGTCCATCCACCGCGACAGCCCATCCTTCATCTCTTCCACGATGCGAAACCCATGCAGCATCGCCGCCGTGCACACCTGCACCGCGCCGCAGCCCAGGGCGACGAATTCCGCCGCATCGCGCCAGTTGCCGATGCCGCCAATCCCGCAGATCGGCAGGCCTTGGGTCTGCGGGTCGCGGGCGATTTCGGCGACCATGTTCAGTGCAATCGGCTTCACCGCCGAGCCGCAATAGCCGCCGTGGGTGCTCTGGGTGCCCACCATCGGCAGCGCGACCATGCGCTCCAGGTCCACACTGGTGATGGAATTGATGGTGTTGATCAGCGACACCGCATCCGCGCCACCGCGATACGCCGCACGCGCCGCCACACGAATATCAGTGATATTGGGCGTGAGCTTGATGATCACCGGCAGCGAGCAATACGTCTTGCACCAGCGCGTCACCTTTTCCACATACTCGGGCACTTGGCCTACCGCCGCGCCCATGCCGCGTTCGGGCATGCCGTGGGGGCAGCCGAAATTCAGCTCGATACCGTCGCACCCGGTGGCTTCCACCAGCGGCAGGATGTTTTTCCACGACTCTTCAACGCAGGGCACCATCAGCGACACGATCAGCGCGCGGTCCGGCCAGTCCTTTTTCACCTGGGTGATTTCCCGCAGGTTGATCTCCAGGGAGCGGTCGGTGATCAGCTCGATATTGTTAATGCCCAGCACTTCACGGTTGGCGCCGAAGTGCGCGGAGTAGCGTGACGACACGTTGACCGCCGCCGGGTCTTCACCCAGGGTTTTCCAGACCACGCCGCCCCAGCCTGCTTCAAACGCGCGGACGACGTTGTAGGCCTTGTCAGTGGGCGGCGCGGAGGCCAGCCAGAACGGATTGGGGGCTTTGATACCGGCGAAGACAATCGAGAGATCGGCCATTACGCAGCCTCCACGTTGAGCATGAGTTGGGCGTGCATGGCTTCGGCGGCCAGCTTGCCGTGTTGCACCGCTTGAACGGTGAGGTCCTGGCCGAGGCTGACGCAGTCGCCGCCGGCGTACACCCCGGGGATGCTGGTGCGCAGGTGCTCGTCGACGAAAATGCGCTCGCCCACGCGGTGCAGTTGCTGGGCCAGCGGGTCGTGCAGTGCCTCGCCGTCAAAACGTTGCCCGATAGCCTTGAAGATCGCATCGGCGGCCAGTTCGAAGGTTTCGCCGGTGGGGTGCAGGCGACCGTTTTCCATGTGCGTACGCATAAAGCGCATGCCACGCACACGGCCCTGATCGTCCAGCAGGACTTCTTCGGGTTGAGCCCAGGTGAGCAGGCGCACCTGATTGGCCTTGGCGATGTCCTGCTCATGGCCGGTCGCGCCCATCTCCGCCAGGCCGCGGCGGTACACCAGGTTCACATCGCGGGCGCCGAGGCGAGCCATTTGCACAGCCATGTCGATGGCGGTGTTGCCGGCGCCGAGCACGATGCAGCGGTCGGCCAGGGGCAGTTGGCTGAGGTCATCGGCCTGGCGCAGTTCGCGAATGTAATCGGTGGCGGCGAGCAGGCCGGGCGCGTCCTCATGGGGCAAGCCGAGTTGCTTGCTGGCGGCGAGGCCGAGGCCAAGGAACACTGAGTCGAATTGCTGGTGCAGTTCGCTCAAGGTCAGGTTGTCGCCCAGGCGTTGGCCGTGACGAATTTCGATGCCACCGATTTGCAGCAGAAAATCCAGCTCCTTCTGGGCGAAGTCATCCACCAGTTTGTACTTGGCGATCCCGTATTCATTCAGGCCGCCGGCTTTTTCCCGGGCTTCGAAAATCACCACGTCATGGCCGTGCAAGGCGGCGCGATGGGCGCATGCCAGACCGGCTGGGCCGGCGCCGACCACGGCGATGCGTTTGCCGGTAGGTGCGGCACGCTGGAAGGGGTGTTCGCTGAAGTGCGCGTTGTCGATGGCGTAACGTTGCAACAGGCCGATCAGCACGGGGGCGCATTCTTCGGCGTTGTTGCGCACGCAAGCCTGCTGGCAAAGGATCTCCGTGGGGCAGACCCGCGCACAGCTGCCGCCGAGGATGTTGGCGGACAGAATTTTCTGCGCCGCACCTTGCACGTTTTCAGTGTGGATATTGCGGATAAACGACGGGATATCGATCTCGCTGGGGCACGCATTCACGCACGGCGCGTCGTAGCAATACAGGCAGCGTGAGGCTTCCAATTGCGCCTGCCGGGCGTTGAGGGGCGGCGCCAGGTCGGTGAAATGGCTGGCGAGGGTCGCCCCGTCTTCATGGGGATGGGGGAGGTGGGTCAGGGTCTGGATCACGGTGTTGGCCTCACGGTTTTTTTTGGATTGCCTCTGGCGGGCATTTTGGGCGATCGTTCCCACGCTCTGCGTGGGAATGCCTCACTGGACGCTCTGCGTCCGCTCTTGTGGGCGCGGAGCGCCCTGGCTGCATTCCCACGCAGAGCGTGGGAACGATCACAGGGGGGCGCGTTTCACAGCAACCGGCCTGGAACGCTCCGCCCGCTTGCTCAACTGCTCAAACACCGATGGATACGCCGGCCGTTCCACATACCGCCCGGCGCCGCGTTCGGCGCGCAGGTCGCCATCGGCCCAGACCAGCTTGCCCTGGCTGATGGTGTGGCTCGGCACGCCGCGTACGGTCTTGCCTTCGAAGATGTTGAAGTCGACTTTCTGATGATGGGTCTTGGCGGAAATGGTCCGCGTACCCTCGGGGTCCCACAGCACCAGATCCGCATCGGCACCCACGCGCACTGCACCTTTACGCGGGTAGAGGTTGAAGATCTTCGCGGTGTTGGTGGAGGTCAGCGCGACAAATTCCTGCATCGACAGGCGCCCGGTGTTGACCCCCTCATGCCACAGCAGCGCCATGCGGTCTTCGATACCGGCAGTGCCGTTGGGGATCTTGCTGAAGTCGTCACGGCCGGCGGCTTTTTGCTCGGCGCAGAAGCAGCAATGGTCGGTGGCGGTGGTGTGCAGGTTGCCCGATTGCAGGCCATGCCACAGCGCTTCCTGATGCCCGCGTGGGCGGAACGGCGGGCTCATCACGTAGCCGGCGGCGGTTTGCCAGTCGGGGTGCTGGTAGACGCTGTCGTCCAGCAGCAGGTGGCCGGCAAGCACTTCGCCGTACACCGCCTGGCCCTTGCCGCGGGCATAGGTGATTTCATCCAGTGCTTCTTTGGTGGACACGTGCACCAGGTACAGCGGCGTGCCGATGGTCTCGGCAATGCGGATCGCACGGCTGGCGGCTTCACCTTCGACTTGGGACGGGCGCGACAGCGGATGCGCCTCCGGCCCGGTGATGCCCTGGGCCATCAATTTGCGTTGCAGGTGATACACCAACTCGCCGTTTTCCGCATGCACGGTGGGCACTGCGCCTAACTCCAGGCAGCGTTCGAAGCTGGCGACCAGCGTGTCATCGGCCGCCATGATCGCGTTCTTGTAGGCCATGAAGTGCTTGAAGCTATTGATGCCGTGATCGCTGACCAACTCGGCCATCTCCTCGCGCACCTGATCGCTCCACCAGGTGATAGCGACGTGAAAACCATAGTCCGAAGCGGACTTTTCGGCCCAGCCGCGCCACTGATGAAACGCTTCCATCAGCGATTGCTGCGGGTTGGGAATCACAAAGTCGATAATTGACGTGGTGCCCCCCGCCAAACCTGCCGCCGTGCCACTGAAAAAGTCTTCACTGGCCACGGTGCCCATGAAGGGCAGTTGCATATGGGTATGGGGATCGATGCCGCCGGGCATCAGGTATTGGCCACTGCCGTCGAGTATTTCAGTGCCGGCGGGAATATCCAGGTCCGTGCCAATGGCGCGAATCAGGCCGCCTGCGCATAAAACATCGGCGCGGTAACTTTCATCATGGGTAATAACGGTGGCGCCACGGATCAACAGCGACATGTCGAGTTCCTCACAGGCTTGACCGGCTTGTGCCAGTTCTAAGTGTTGTCATTCTTCTCACCGAAGGTTTGGTTAAAACCTGTCATCGGTGACAGGAATAGAAACTAGACTGAGTTTTTCGAATGAGCAAGAAGATTTTTTATAAGCTTATATAGTTATTAATATATTAATTTATAAGGATAAAAAACAAAAATCACCAAAATGTAGCGGCAGCTCACCATTTTGACGCACTTGACAGGTTCTCAATATGAGCAACATTTCTTATTGCAAATCAGACGCTTGAGACGTGCCTCTTGACGGGGGCGGGAAATAAAAATAATTGTGGTGCACCAGATTGAGTCCTGAGGGCTCGGACAACTTCCGCGATACCCAGCCTGAGTAACGCGGCAAGTACCGAAAGCTCAATCGGTTGATGCGATAAAGCTGATAAACATCAGCGAGTTATATAAGCGGTGCGGGTTGAAGGTGTGTCGTCGGCACGGTTATTGAGTGCAATGGCGACTGGCCGGGCCCGTGATGTCATGTTGTTTATGAGGTACTCCGGCCACCTGCACTAACCTCGCAGGTGAGCAAAAATAATTCGAAAAAACCGTGGAGCGGCCATGCAACAGAACAGATCGCAAGTCATTGAACGCAACGGCCTGTACGAACTCGACGCCGGTCCCGACGTCCTCGACAGCCCTCGCTACAACCACGACATGGCGCCGACCAAGGTGCACGAACGCACCTGGAACAAGTGGCACATCACTGCGCTGTGGGTCGGCATGTCGATCTGCGTGCCCACCTACACGTTGGGCGGCGTACTCACTGCGTATTTTGGGTTGTCGGTGGGCGAGGCGCTGATGGCGATCCTGCTGGCGAATATCGTGGTGCTGATCCCCCTGACCCTCAACGCCTTCCCCGGCACCAAGTACGGCATTCCGTTTCCGGTGCTGCTGCGCTCGTCGTTCGGCATCCTCGGTTCCAACGTGCCGTGTTTGATTCGGGCGCTGGTGGCGTGCGGTTGGTTCGGGATCCAGACCATGTTCGGCGGCCTGGCGATTCACCTGTTTCTTGGTTCGATTTTCGAGGGCTGGAAATCCCTCGGCGGCACCGGTGAAGTGATCGGTTTCATGGTCTTCTGGACCCTGAATTTATGGGTAGTGCTGCGCGGCGCCGAGTCAATCAAACGCCTGGAAACCCTATCGGCACCGCTGTTGGTCGCGGTGGGCATCGGCCTGCTGGTGTGGGCGATGCCCAATGTTTCACTCAGCGAATTGATGGCGATTCCTCCGAAGCGTCCCGAAGGCGCGAGCCTTACCGGTTACTTCATGGCGGGCCTTACCGCGATGGTGGGCTTCTGGGCCACCTTGTCGCTGAACATTCCCGACTTCAGCCGCTACGCCAAAAGCCAGAAGGACCAGATTCTCGGGCAGGTTTTCGGCTTGCCGCTGACCATGTTCCTGTTCGCCGCCCTCGGCGTGATCATGACCGCGGCGTCGGTGAAACTGGTGGGCGTCAGCGTGTCCGACCCGGTCACCCTGATCGGGCACATCCAGAGCCCGGTGTGGGTGGCCGTGGCCATGGCGCTGATCATCGTCGCCACCTTGTCCACCAACACGGCGGCGAACATCGTCTCGCCCACCAATGACTTCCAGAACATTGCCCCCAAACTGATCAACCGCACCACGGCGGTGATCCTCACCGGCCTGGTCGGGCTGGCGCTGATGGGGCATGAGCTGCTGAAAAAACTCGGGTTGATCGTCTCGGATGTGAGCCTGGAGACCGTGTATTCCAACTGGTTGCTGGGCTACTCAAGCCTGTTGGGGCCGATCGCCGGGATCATGGTGGTGGACTACTTCATCACCCGCAAACAGCAACTGGACCTGGCCGGCCTGTACCGCGACGACGTGTACCCGGCGTGGAACTGGACCGGTTTTCTTGCCTTTGGCGTGCCGGTGGCGCTGACCTTGCTGTCGTTGGGCAGTGATGCGTTCAGCTGGTTCTACAGCTACGGCTGGTTTACCGGTTCGGCGTTGGGCGGTTTGTTGTATTACGGCCTGAATGCCAAGCGAGGGGCGCAAGCACTGGCAGTGAAAACCCCCTCATAACCCTGTGCAGGAGCCGGCTTGCCGGCGTTCAAGCCAGTGGTCCCGGCGCAAGCCTTGAGGTTGTTATCGCCGGCAAGCCAGCGCCTATAAAAATGCGTATGACGCACCATAAGAAACAGCCTGAGGAGATCCCCATGAACGCTGCCCTGGACGTTCTGCAATCGACCCATCAGCACATCAACCGCGACCGTTTGTGGCAGTCCCTGATGGACCTGGCCAGACTCGGCGCCACCCCCAAGGGCGGCGTCTGTCGACTGGCCCTCACCGACCTCGACCGCAAGGCCCGCGACCTGTTCGTGCAATGGTGCGAGGAGGCGGGGTGCACGGTGACCATCGACGGCATCGGCAATATCTTCGCGCGTCGCCCTGGGCGCAATCCCAACCTGCCACCGGTGATGACCGGCAGCCATATCGACACACAACCCACTGGCGGCAAGTTCGATGGTTGCTTCGGCGTGCTGGCCGGTGTGGAAGTGCTGCGTACCCTCAACGACCTCAAGGTGGAAACCGAGGCGCCGCTGGAAGTCGTGGTGTGGACCAACGAGGAAGGCTCGCGCTTTCCGCCGTGCATGATGGGCTCTGGGGTGTTTGCCGAGAAATTCACGTTGGCCGATACCCTGGCCAAGGTTGACTCGGAGGGGGTCAGCGTAGGGGATGCGCTGAATGCGATTGGCTATGCGGGAACCCGTCCTGAGAGTGGGCACAAGGTCGGTGCGTATTTCGAAGCGCATATCGAACAAGGGCCGATTCTGGAGGACGAGAAGAAAACCATCGGCGTGGTGCTCGGCGCGCTCGGGCAGAAATGGTTCGACCTGAAACTGCGCGGTGTTGAAGCCCATGCCGGACCGACGCCGATGCATCTGCGCAAGGATGCATTAGTGGGCGCGGCGGCGGTGGTGGCTGCGGTGAACGCAGCGGCGTTGGGGCATCAGCCGCACGCCTGTGGCACTGTCGGTTGCCTGCAGGCCTATCCCGGTTCACGCAATGTCATTCCCGGTGAAGTGCGCATGACGTTGGATTTTCGTCACCTGGAGCCGGCGCGATTGGATTCGATGATTGCAGAAGTTCGCAAGGTGATTGATGAGACCTGCGCCAAACATGGATTGAGTTTTGAAATGGAGCCCACGGCTGACTTTCCACCGTTGTATTTCGACAAAGGCTGCGTGGACGCTGTGCGCGATGCAGCGAATGGGTTGGGCCTGTCGAACATGGACATCGTCAGCGGGGCAGGGCATGACGCGATCTTCGTCGCCGAACTCGGCCCGGCGGGGATGATCTTTGTGCCGTGTGAAGGTGGAATCAGCCACAACGAAATCGAAAACGCCGCACCGGATGATCTGGCGGCGGGGTGTGCGGTGTTGTTGCGGGCGATGGTGGCCGCCTCTGCCGCCATCGCCAGCGGTAAACTGGCTGCCTGAAATGCAATCCAAATGTGGGAGGGGCGGTGCGACGATTCGACTTGCTCGCGATAGCGGTCTTTCAGCTACATATGCATTAGCTGACCCATCGCTATCGGGAGCAAGCCTCCTCCCACTTTCGACCGCGTTGTCATGATGAAAGCCGATCAAAATGTGGGACGGGCGATGGGACGAATCGACTTGCTCGCGATAGCGGCGACTCGGTTTTACCCTTATACCCAAACTGCATCCCACAACGGATAGTCACCAATCCGCTCCACCAACCCTGCCCGCAACGGGTTGGCTACCACATACCTGGCCATTTTCACCAAGTCATCTTCCTTGCGCAGCGCACGGTCGTGGAAACTCTCCTGCCAAAGCCGCCCCTTGCGCCCGCTTGCGCCGTTAACCGCCCGTGTGCTTTTAGACTTCACCTGGCACATCAAGTCCGCCAGCGAGCCTTTTTGCAGTTCAAGCAGCCAATGGAAGTGGTCCGGCATGATCACCCACGCCAGGGAGTTTGCCAGCCCTTGGTACTGAGCGACACGCATCTGCCAGACAACCAGGCGCCCGAGATAAAAGTCGCTGAATATCGGTATGCGTTCGTGGGTGTTGGTGGTGATGAGGTAGATGCGGTTCGGCTCGCTGAATCGGCCGATGCGCAGGCGGTGTGACGCGGGTAGATCAGGCATTCCTTGGCCTCTCTGTTTGGTGTGTTTAGAGAGGCTAGATTGGGGCGCGCAAGGCTGATGGGCAGGCTTTTGGCAGGATGTGTCTAAAAGGACACTATCGGGAGCAAGTCCCCTCCCACAAGGGGCCTGCGGTGTTCGCACATTTTGTGTCTGACCCAGGTCCAGTGTGGGAGGGGGCTTGCTCCCGATAGCAGTCTTTCAGCCGATGCATATGTGACTGATCCACCGCCATCGGGAGCAAGCCCGCCCCGCATTTGGCCCTCAGTTGTGTCTGAGGGCGGTGTCAGGCACCCGGCTGCCAGCCACCCCCAAGCGCAGTCACCAACCCCACACTCGCCTGTAACTGCCGCGTCTGCACCGCCTGCAACGTCCGCTGCGCCTGCAATGCTGCCGTCTGTGCGGTGACCACATCCAGATAACTCACGGCACCTGCCTGATAACTGTTCATTGCCAGTGACTGCGTGTGCTGCGCAGCATCCGCCGCCGCTTGCTCATCCTGCGCCTCAAGCTGCAAATCCCGCAGCTGCGCCAGGTTGTCTTCCACCTCGCGCACGGCTTTGAGCACCTGGCTGCGGTACTGCGCCGAGGCTTGTTCAAACTCAGCCTTGGCCTGTCGCTCATTGGCACTCAAACGTCCGCCGTCAAAGATCGGCACGTTCATCAACGGCCCCAGCGCCCAATATCGGTTACCCGCCGACAGCAGATTGCCGACCCCTTGCGTCTGCCCGCCAATCAACCCGGTCAAACTGAAATCCGGATACCACGCCGCCTTGGCCACGCCGATATTGGCGTTGGCCGCAAACACTCGACGCTCCGCCGCAGCGATGTCCGGGCGACGTTGCAGCAGGTGGCTTGGCAACTGTGACGGAATCCCCGGCAGCGCAATCAACTGCTGGCTCGGCGGCAATACAAAATTACTGGCCGCCACGCCCACCAGCTCACCGATGGCATGTTCAGTGAGGTTGCGTTGCCCGCGTACTTCATCCAGTTGCGCCTTGGCTTCTGCCAACTGATTTTGCGCGCGGGTAAGGTCCAGTTCCGAAGCAATCTGGCCCTCATAGCGACTCCGCGTCAGTTGCAACGCCTGGCTGAAATCGCCCAGCGAACTATTGAGAATCCGCGCCTGCGCATCCAGCCCAATGAGCTGCACATACAGCGTCGCCAACTGATGTTGCAGGCTCAGGCGCGCCACCGCCAAATCATCCCCGGCCGCTTGCGCCTGGGCATCACCGGCGGCCACCTGGTTGCGGATTTTGCCCCACAGGTCCAGGTCGTAGCTCAAGGAAAAACCCGCGGTATTGCTGTTGTATACCGACGGCTGCGTATCACCGCGCAACGGCCTCGAGTCGGATTGGCGCTGGCGCAGTGGTTGTGCGCTGGCGGTGATTTGCGGGAACAGCCCAGCATGCAACTGGCTGGCGTAAGCCTGGGAAGCATCGAAGTGCGCCAGCGCCGCCGCCAGGTCCGGATTGGCCTTTAGCAGTTGCTGTTGCAGGTCATTGAGGCGCGAATCGTTGTAGAGCGTCCACCACTCGGGCGCCAGTTGGTCCGACGGTTGCGCACTGTGCCACGGACCATCACGGGTCTGTTCGCGGTAACCCGCCGGCAGGTCGACCGCCGGCACTGTGTAGGTGGGCGCCATCGAGCAACCTTGCAACGCCAGCAGCATCAACGCCGCGAGGGGTTTAAGCCTTGGGCGCATGCGCACCTCCGGAGGCGTCGGCCAGTTGCACCGGGTCGCCTTCTCGCAAGGCATCGGGCGGGTTGTCGACCACGCGATCGGCGGGTTTCAGGCCCTGGTCGATCACCAGGCGTTCACCGAGGTCGAGGCCGATGTGGATGGCTTGCAGGTGCACATGGTTCTGCGCATCCAGCACGGCGACCTGGGTGCCTTGGGCACGGAAGATCAGGGCGCTGGCAGGAATGCTCACGCCATGGGTGTCCGCCGGAATCGGCAGGGTGGCTTCGGCGTAATCACCGGGCAGCAACTCGCCATTTGGGTTGTCGGCGACGAACTGGGCGAGCAGGGTACCGGAACGGCGGTCGATGGCGGTGGAGTCGCCGATCAACCGCGCGTTGAAGTGCTCCCCAGGATGCTCCGGCACGCTCAGCTCGGCTTCGAGGCCGGGGTGAATCACTGCCGCGTAGTTTTGCGGCACCGGCACGTAGAGGCGCAGTTGATGCGTGTCGGCGATGTTGAACAGTTCCGGATCGCTGTCGGTGTCGGCCTTGATCAACTGGCCGATATCGGTGTTGCGCGCCGTAATTGTCCCGGCAAACGGCGCGCGGATAGTCTTGTAGCTTTCCAGCGCCGACAGCCGTGCGTAGTCGGCTGCTGCAGCCTCGGCGTTGGCTTTGGCGGCGGCGGCATTGGAGGTTTTTTCATCCGCCTCTTGGCGCGATACCGAGTGGCTGGCCAGCAGGTTCTGCCAGCGTGTTGCGGTGGTTGCGGCCAGCCGCGCATTGGCCTGTTCCTGCACCAGGCGCGCATGGGTTTGCGCGAGTTGCTGGTCGAGGTCGGGGCTGTCGATTTCGGCGAGGATCTGCCCAGCCTTGACCCGGGTGCCAATGTCGGCTTTCCAGTCTTTCAGGTAACCGCTGACCCGCGCGTGAATCGGCGCCTTGCTCCAGGCTTCAAGGTGCGCGGGCAAGCGCAAGGTGTCGCCGGCGACGTTCTGTTGCGGCTGGAACACCATCACCTGTGGGATGGCGGCGGTTTCGGTCCAGGCGGTGACCGATTGCTCATGTAGCGTGCGGGCATGCAAGCCGTTGGCGACCAGCAGCGCGGCGAGCGTCAGGCCGCCGACACCCATGAGCATCAGACGCTTGCGCGAGGGTTTGTGATCAGACGACATGTGGGGTAACTCCTGCAACTGCGCGAGTAGGGTGACGACCGTGGACCAGGCTGAAGACCACGGGAACAAACAACAAGGTGGCGACGGTGGCGAAGATCAAGCCACCGATCACCGCCCGGCCCAGCGGCGCGTTTTGCTCCTCGGAAAGGGCCAGCGGCAACATGCCGATGATCATCGCCAGGGCGGTCATGCACACCGGGCGGAAGCGCGTGTAGCCGGCCTCCAGTGCGGCCTTCAACGCATCGCCATGTTCGGCCAGGCGCTCACGGCAGAAGCTCACCACCAGGATCGAGTTAGCGGTGGCCACGCCCATGCACAATATGGCCCCGGTCAGCGCCGGCACCGACAGCGAAGTACCGCTGAGGAACAGCATCCACACGATCCCCGCGAGCGCCGCCGGCAAGGCCGTGATGATCACGAATGGGTCGACCCACGACTGGAAGTTGACCACGATCAGCAGGTAGATCAGCACCACCGCGCCGAGCAGGCCGAAGCTCAAGCCATTGAACGCCTCATGCAGCGCATCGATCTGCCCATGCAGGCTGATTACCGCGCCTTTGGGGCGTAGAGAGGCGGTGTCATCCAGCACTTTTTGTACGTCACGCGCGACGCCGCCGAGGTCGCGGCCTTGCACGTTGGCGTACAGATCCAGGGTCGGTTCGATGTTGTAGTGGGTCACCACCGCCGGGCTTTGTACGCGGGAGATGGTCGCCACGCCGCCGAGGATTTGCGACTGACCATCGGCACCCGTCACCGGCAAGGCTTCCAGCGACGGCAAGCTATCGAGACGGTACTGCGGCGTGGCCGCGACGATCGAATACGACACGCCGTTGGCCGGGTTGAGCCAGAACGTCGGCGCGGTTTGTGAGCTGCCGGCGAGGGAGGCGACCATGCTATTGGTCACGTCCCGTTCGGTAATGCCCAGGCCGTTGGCGCGCATACGGTCGACATTCACCTGCAGCGACGGGTAGCCGGTGGACTGCTGTATACGCAGGTCAGCGATGCCCGGTACGTGTTGCAGGCGGCGTTCCAGTTCCACCGCATAGGCGCGGTTTTCTTCGTCGCTGCGCCCGGAGATTTTCACGTCCAGCGGGGCAGGCGCGCCGAAGTTGAGGATTTGGCTGCTGATATCCGCAGGCAGGAACGCGAAGTGGCTTCCGGGAAAGCTTTTCGGCAGCGCTTCACGCAGTTTTTTCACGTAGTTGGCGGTGGGCGCGTGGTCTTTTTTCAGGCTGACCTGTATATCCCCATCCTGGGGGCCGATGGTGCCGCTGCTGCTGTAGGCCATGTCGATGCCGCTGAGTGGGATGCCGATATTATCGACGATGGTGTCCAGCTCCTGGGCCGGGATCACTTCTCGAATCCGCGCTTCAATCCGGTCGAAGGCGGCGGCGCTTTCTTCGATGCGCGTGCCCAACGGCAAACGTACATGCAGCGCCAGCGCCCCGGCATCGGTGGCCGGGAAGAAGTCCTGGCCCAGGCTTGGCAGCAGCAGGAACGACGCGAGTACGCAGGCCAGGAAACCGACGATAAAGCGCTTGCGACTGCCCAGCGCCAACATCAGCAGGGCATGGTAGGTGTCGCGGATATTCGAGAAGTGCCGCTCGAACCCTTGCTGGAAATTCAGCACCGATTGCAGCACAGCGTTGCGCGGTTTCTTGTGTTGCTCGCCCTCATGGTGGTTGATGAACTCATCTTCCGGGTGATGCCCGGCGCCTAGCTCCGATGTGTGCGGCTTGAGCAGGAACATCGCCAGCGTCGGCACCAGGGTGCGCGAGAGGATGAACGAACTGGCCATGGCAAAGATCACCGCCAGCGCCATCGGCCGGAACAGGTAACCGGCGATGCCTTGCAGCATGAACATCGGTACAAACACAATGCAGATGCACAGCAGCGACACGAACGCGGGGCCGACAATCTGCGCGGCGCCGTCGAGGATCGCGGTCTTCACGGCCTTGCCTTGCTCCAGGTGCCAGTTGATGTTTTCGATGGTCACCGTGGCGTCGTCCACCAAAATCCCTACCGCCAACGCCAGCCCGCCGAGGGTCATCACGTTGAGGGTTTGCCCGCTGACGGCGAGCAACGCGATGGCCGAGAGCACCGCCAGGGGAATCGATGCCGCGATGATCAGCGTCGAGCGCCAACTGCCGAGGAACAGCAGGATCATCGCACTGGTCAGCAACGCGGCGATAATGCCTTCCTGGGCCACGCTGCCCACCGATTGCTTGACGAATACCGAGGCGTCGCCCAGCAGTGAGGTCTTGAGGGACGGCGGCAGGGTTTCGTTGATGCGCGGCAGCATCTGGCGGATGCCGTCGATGATCGACAGGGTGGAGATACTGCCGTTTTTCAGCGCCGGCATCAGCACCGCGCGGTGGCCGTCGACACGCACGATGTTGGTCTGCGGCGGCGAGCCGTCACGCACGTGGGCGACCTGGCCGATGGTGATCAGCGCGCCGTCGACGGTCTTGATCGGCAGGTCGTTCAACTCATCAATAGCCTTGGGGCTGTTGTTGAGCAGGATCGTGTATTCGTTGGGGCCGAGCTTGGCGGTGCCCACCGGGATGATCTGGTTCTGCAACGCCAGGGCATTGCCTACGTCCTGGGCTGACAAGCCTTTGGCGGCCAGCGCCTGGGGATCGAGGTCGAGGGTGATCTGGCGTTGCTTGCCACCCATCGGTGTGGGCATGGCCAGGCCGGGCAGGGCGCTCAAGGGCAGGCGGATATTGTTCTGCACCAGGTCGCGGATCTTCGCTTCCGAGAGGCTCGGGCTGGAGAACGCCATTTGCAGGATCGGCACCGTGGAGGCGCTGTAGTTAAGGATCAGCGGCGGCGTGATGCCCGGTGGCATCTGCTTGAGTACGGTTTGTGAGACGGCCGTCACCTGGGCGTTGGCGGTGCGGATATCGACGCCTGGCTGAAAGAAGATCTTGACGATGCCCATGCCGGGCAGCGATTGCGATTCGATGTGTTCGATGTCGTTGACGGTGGTGCTCAGGGAGCGTTCGTAGGTGTAGATCACCCGACCGGCCATGGCGTCCGGCGACAGGCCGTTGTACTGCCACACCACCGCGACAACAGGGATGCCGATATCGGGAAAAACATCAGTGGGGGTACGCAGGGCCGCCATCGGCCCGATGATGCAGATGAATATGGCCAACACGATAAACGTGTAGGGCTTTTGCAGTGCGGTCTTTACCAGCCCGAGCATGCGTGAACCTCCAGGGGAGCAGGATTGCAAACCCCGGCAGTCTTGCCCGACCCACCTAACACGCACCTTTCAGCCAGGTGAAGGAACATTTAGGTAAGGGTTGAAGATCGTTTCATGTGTATTCATTTGTTCTACAGAAGGCACCTCCCCAAGCTTGCATCCCATCGGACGCTGTCCTTTTACTGATGTTCTTTGGAGCCCTGCCATGTCTCTTAAACCGCTGCTGTTGATCCCCGTACTGGGCGCTGTACTGCTGTTGTCGGCCTGCGCCGGCCCGATACCCAAAGCCGACCCGAGCGAAGCCTGGATCGGCTTGAAGGAAGAAGCACCGAATGACTTGATGGCTGAGCGACTGGACGGCAAGCGCGTGGATGACGGGCGCTTTTTTGAAGTGCCGCCGGGCGATCATCAGTTGGATGTGACGTTGTTCGAGGAGGAACCCGGCGACGACAACCAGCAGGACTGCCAGGGTCGGGTCGAGTACAAGCATTTCAAGGCGGGTGAGCACTACACACTGGTGGAATCCAGCCTGGGCACCACCGTGCGCGCCTCCCTCAAGGATGGTCACGGGCAGGAAGTCGCGGCGACCCAGGACTTCAATTGCATGCCTGGCTAGGCGTGGTGTACCGCGGCCTTATGCGGCTTGGCGGATACAGCGGATATGACGTGGGGGTGATGGTGCCGGCGGGTAATGCGCAACACCCCCCACAACATGGCGCCGGCAACCGCCAGCCAACCACAGACCAACATGAAAATCGTTGTTGCAAGGCTCATCAGGGCCTCCTTTCGCCCCGCAGGGGGCACACACAGTCTTCTCAATGGACAGTCTAGCTACTCAACGGTTGCGTGCTATTGACCAATGGTCGTGTCTGTCCAACTTGTTTGCTATATCCACGCCCTTTGTAGGCGCGAGCTTGCTCGCGAAAAACCTGAGGGAGCCACGCTAAACCAGACAACCCGCGTTATCGTTGACGTTTTTCGCGAGCAAGCTCGCTCCTACAGAAACGTGATTGGGCTATGATCACGGCCCTTACCGGCAGTTGATCAAGAGAGTAAAAAATTGCGGTTACGGTCGAACGTTACAACCTCCTTGCTGCTGGCCTGTGCCCTGGGGCTTGCGGCCTGTTCCAGCCACCCGTCGAAACTGCCTGGCCTGCCAGAGCGCGTGGAGCTCAATGGCGTGCCGACGTTTCGCAGCGAGGCCTACCAGAGCGGTCCTACGGCTTTAGCCAGCATGCTGTCGCAACAAGGCATTGTCATGACACCGGGCTTGCTGGATAAACCCCTGCACTTGCCAGGCGCCGAGGCGGACCTTGAGCGCAACATGCAGGTGCTGGCGCGTGAGTACGGGCTGATGGTGTATCCGCTGGATGCCAAGCTGACGTCGGTGCTGGCACAGGTGGCGGCGGGTTACCCGGTGATGGCGCGCATTGGGGGCAGTTTGTGGTCAGAGGCGCGGTATGTCGTGGTGGTTGGCTTCAACCAGCAGAAAAGTACGGTGCTGCTGCGCTCGGGCATGAACCGGCGCCTGTTGATGGACTTCAGCGACTTTGAATCCAAGTGGAGCAGCGCCGGGCACTGGGCAATCCTCACCCTGCGCCCGAGCCAGTTGCCGGCCAATGTGGATGCACAGCGCTGGCGCGAGTCGGCCAATGCCACTGCGCAGGCGGGGCAAGAGCAGGCGGCAGCGCAGGCGCTCAAGGTACTGGCAGAAAGAAAGTAAAAAAAACGGCGCTCAAGGCGCCGTTTTTGTGTGTGTCGGTTACCGATGGACTTGCGCAGTGTTCGGGCGGTTCTTCAAATTCTTGTCGGCCTTGTAGCGCAGCGCCACATCCGGTACCGAACCGCTCTTGCCGGTCTCGACCCAGTTACGAATACGGCTGGCATCGGCAAAGTGAGTGAATTTGCCGAAAGCATCGAGGATCACCAGCGACACCGGGCGGTTGCCCATGCTGGTGACGAGCACCAGACAGTGGCCAGCCTGATTGGTGAAGCCGGTCTTGGTCAGCTTGATGTCCCAGTTGGCGCGGTTGATCAGGTGGTCGGTGTTGGAGAAACCCAAGGTGTAGTTGGGCTTGCGGAACGCCACGGTTTTTTCCTTGGTGGTGCTCAGCTGGCTGAGCATCGGAAATTTGTGTGCGTAGGCCAGCAGCTTGCTCAGGTCGCGGGCGGTGGACACGTTGTGGATCGATAGGCCGGTGGGCTCTACGTAGTGGGTGCTGGTCATGCCCAGGGACTTGGCCTTGGCGTTCATCGCTGCGATGAACGCTGCGTAGCCGCCCGGGTAGTGATGGGCAAGGCTGGCGGCGGCGCGGTTTTCCGAGGACATCAGGGCGATCAGCAGCATTTCCTTGCGCGGCATCTGGCTGCCGATCTTCACGCGGGAGAACACGCCTTTCATTTCCGGCGTGTCGGTAATGTTGATGTCGATGTACTCATCCATGTTCTGCTTGGCTTCGAGCACGATGAGACCGGTCATCAGTTTGCTGACGGACGCGATAGGCACGACCACATCGGGGTTGCTGGAGTAGATAACCTTGTTGGTCTGCAGATCCACCAGCATGGCGCTGCCGGAAGCAATTTGCAGTTTGGAAGTGTCACGCGGGGCCTGGGTGGTTTCGGCTGCGTGCGCAAAGGTGCCCGTGAAAGCGAAAAACAGGCTGACAATAGAGAGACGAATTTTCACGCGGATGAACTCGCTAAAAAAGTAAGGAAATACCGTTCGTGAACGGTTTCTTGATAAATGCCGTTACATTTTAGGAGTATGGACGAGAGACTGTCGAATGTTCTTCTAAAACAAGACGAAAGTGCTTAAAAACTAAGAAAAAACAGGTTTTATGACGGGCAATAAAAAGCCCTGCGATAAGGCAGGGCTTTTTCAGTGCTGCCGGTTATTAGTCGTGCAGGGTTTCGGCTGCATACAGGGTGTTTTCCAGCAGGCAGGCTCGGGTCATCGGGCCGACGCCACCAGGCACTGGAGTGATCCAGCCGGCACGGGGCAGGGCGGTTTCGTACACCACGTCGCCGACAAGCTTGCCGTCTTCCTGACGGTTGATGCCCACATCGATCACGATGGCGCCTTCCTTGATCCACTCGCCTTTGACCAGGCCGGGTTTGCCTGCAGCGACGACTACCAGATCGGCACGTCCGACGTGGCCGGCAAGGTCCTTGGTGAAGCGGTGGGTGACAGTGACGGTGCAGCCGGCCAGCAGCAATTCCATCGCCATCGGGCGGCCAACGATGTTGGAGGCGCCGACGACGACGGCGTCGAGGCCGTACAAGTCCACGCCGGTGCTTTCCAGCAAGGTCATGATGCCTTTCGGCGTGCATGGGCGTAGCAGCGGGATACGCTGGGCCAGGCGGCCGACGTTATAAGGGTGGAAACCGTCGACGTCCTTGTCCGGGCGGATGCGCTCCAGCAATTGGGAGGCGTCCAAGTGACCGGGCAAAGGCAGCTGGAGCAGGATGCCGTCGATGTTCGGGTCATCGTTGAGGCCGTCAATCAGGTCCGTGAGGCCCTGTTGAGTGGTGTCGGAAGGCAAGTCGTAGGCCTTGGAGATAAAGCCGACCTCTTCACAGTCTTTACGCTTGTGCGAGACATAAACCTGAGAGGCAGGATCGCTGCCGACCAGGATCACCGCGAGGCCCGGCGTGCGCAGACCTTGCTGGCTACGCTCGGTGACGCGTTTGGCGATCTGCTGGCGCAGGCTGGCGGCGATTGATTTGCCGTCGATAAGTTGTGCAGTCATTACGCGTGATTAACCATCGAGAGGGGGAAGAAAAGTGCGCGCATTCTCGCACGCCATGGCGCGAGGGCAAAGGCGCTTGGTCTGCAAATTGTCCTAACTCCTTAAATAAAATGAATTTTTTTCAAAAAAGATTTGACGGGTTTCCGGGGCATCTATACTATTCGTCGCACTTGTCGGGCACAGCCTAGCACTGGTTACGAAAGCCGCGCAGAATGCTGTTCTGCAAGGTTGGAAGCACTTAGTTTGTAATCCTCCAAGAGTACAGATTAATAAGGCGCCCGTAGCTCAGTTGGATAGAGCATCCGCCTTCTAAGCGGATGGTCGCAGGTTCGAGTCCTGCCGGGTGCGCCATTAGGCAGCTTTGGCACAAGTAGGCTATATGGTGGGCGTAGCTCAGTTGGTAGAGCACGGGATTGTGACTCCCGTTGTCGAGGGTTCGATCCCCTTCGTCCACCCCATATTTTAAAAGGCGCCAGATTAATCATCTGGCGCCTTTGCTTTAAGAGCTTCAAGCGCGGATGTGGTGGAATTGGTAGACACACTGGATTTAGGTTCCAGCGCCGCAAGGTGTAAGAGTTCGAGTCTCTTCATCCGCACCAATTAAAGCTTTACCCGGCCTACAGGCGGGTGGGGCTCAACAAAGAAGTGGTTTGGTTTCTTTGTTAACGCAATATGGTGGGCGTAGCTCAGTTGGTAGAGCACGGGATTGTGACTCCCGTTGTCGAGGGTTCGATCCCCTTCGTCCACCCCATGTTCGAAAAGGCGCCAGATTTAACAGTCTGGCGCCTTTTTTTGCTTTAGCGGTCCGAGATTCCGCGACTGCAGGTTCTGGGTCGCACTGGCAGGGCGCTTCGTCGTATTTATGTATCTCGATGATGCTGCGCTGCCTGCCGATCCTGTTTGCAGGGTTGGCCGTCAGGGAGATGATTGGCGGCTTCTTCTATATATAGAAGGGTTGGCGCAGAGCCTTGGCGTGATTGGCTGTATTTGTCACCGGGGCGAGGTGCATCAGTGCCTTCGTACCGATAAATTGCCTGCTGTTTTTTTACCCGTTTCCAGTAGGGTGACTTCTTGAGTTTGACCCACTAGAATGCATGCCCTTGATTCTGGGGTCGGAAACGGCCGGCTAACGTCTGTGCAACGAGGAATATTCATGCAAGTTTCTGTTGAAAATACTACTGCTCTCGAGCGCCGCCTGAGCATCACCGTGCCGGCAGAGCGTATCGAAACTGCGGTCAACAAGCGTCTGCAGCAGACTGCACAAAAGGCCAAGATCGCTGGTTTCCGTCCAGGCAAAGTGCCGATGAGCGAAATCAAGCGCCGTTTTGGTGCTGATGCACGTCAGGAAGCGGTAGGTGATGTGATCCAGGCTTCCTTCTACGAAGCTGTTGTTGAGCAAAAGCTGAACCCGGCTGGCTCGCCTTCGATCGAGCCTAAGTCCCTGGAAGCTGGCAAGGACCTGGAATACGTCGCCGTATTCGAAGTGTTCCCAGAGTTCGAAGTTGCCGGTTTCGACGGTATCACCATCGAGCGCCTGAGCGCCGATGTAGCTGATTCCGACCTGGACAACATGCTGGAAATCCTGCGCAAGCAGAACACTCGTTTTGAAGTGGCCGATCGCGCTGCCCAGAACGAAGACCAGTTGAACATCGATTTCGTTGGCAAGGTTGACGGCGAAGCATTCGCTGGCGGCTCCGCCAAGGGTACTCAGCTGGTGCTGGGTTCCAACCGCATGATCCCTGGTTTCGAAGACGGCCTGGTTGGCGCCAAAGCCGGCGAAGAGCGCGTTCTGAACCTGGAATTCCCTGCTGACTACCAGAACCTGGACCTGGCTGGCAAAGCCGCCGAGTTCACCGTGACCGTCAACAGTGTTTCCGAGCCTAAGCTGCCAGAGCTGAACGAAGAGTTCTTCACTCAGTTCGGCATCAAGGAAACCGGTATCGAAGGCTTCCGCACCGAAGTTCGCAAGAACATGGAGCGTGAGCTGCGTCAGGCCATCAAGTCCAAGGTCAAGAACCAGGTCATGGACGGTCTGCTGGCCTCCAACCCGATCGAAGTGCCTAAGGCTCTGCTGTCCAACGAAGTGGATCGCCTGCGCGTACAAGCTGTTCAGCAGTTTGGTGGCAACATCAAGCCTGACCAGCTGCCGGCCGAGCTGTTCGAAGAGCAAGCCAAGCGCCGCGTCGTGCTGGGCCTGATCGTGGCTGAAGTGGTCAAGCAATTCGACCTCAAGCCTGACGAAGACCGTGTTCGTGAAATGATCCAGGAAATGGCTTCGGCCTACCAGGAGCCTGAGCAGGTTGTGTCTTGGTACTACAAGAACGACCAGCAGCTGAACGAAGTACGTTCGGTTGTGCTTGAAGAACAAGTTGTGGATACTGTTCTGCAGAAGGCTAAGGTGACCGATAAAGCGGTCTCTTACGAAGAAGCAGTCAAGCCGGCGGAAGCAGCACAAGCCGACTGATTGTCCAACTCGTTCGAAATACAACCATAAGCCAGCCTCGCGCTGGCTTATGCGTTTTCAAGACATGACTATTTGGGAGTAACTGCAGAGCATGTTCCGTAATTCCTATATTCAGCAGAACTCTGATATCCAGGCCGCAGGCGGCCTGGTCCCGATGGTTGTCGAGCAGTCCGCTCGTGGCGAACGCGCCTACGACATCTACTCGCGCCTGCTCAAGGAGCGAGTGATCTTTCTGGTGGGCCCTGTAGAGGACTACATGGCCAACCTGATCTGTGCGCAACTGCTGTTCCTTGAAGCGGAAAATCCGGACAAGGACATCCATCTCTACATCAACTCACCGGGCGGTTCGGTGACTGCGGGCATGTCGATCTACGACACCATGCAGTTTATCAAGCCGAACGTATCGACCACCTGCATCGGCCAAGCCTGCAGCATGGGCGCTTTCCTGCTGACCGCAGGTGCCGAAGGCAAGCGTTACTGCCTGCCGAACTCGCGCGTGATGATTCACCAGCCACTGGGCGGTTTCCAGGGCCAGGCATCGGATATCGAAATCCATGCCAAGGAAATCCTCTTCATTCGCGAGCGTCTGAACACGCTGATGGCCAAGCATAGCGGGCATACTCTTGAAGAAATCGAGCGCGACACCAACCGCGATAACTTCATGAGTGCCGAGGCCGCGCGTGACTACGGCTTGATCGACGCAGTGATCGAAAAGCGCCCCGCTTAATATAAGCCGCTCAAAATAGGGCTGGTCGGCGTGTCTGACCATCGGCGGGCTTGAAAAAGCCCGCATAAGCCTTCATCTTGTGTTGCAAGCCTATCGGATTTGGATCGAACGAATGACTGACACCCGCAACGGCGAGGACAACGGCAAGCTGCTCTATTGCTCCTTCTGTGGCAAAAGCCAGCATGAAGTACGCAAATTGATTGCCGGCCCCTCGGTCTTTATCTGCGACGAGTGCGTCGACCTGTGCAATGACATCATCCGTGAGGAGGTGCAGGAAGCCCAGGCCGAAAGCAGCGCGCATAAATTGCCTTCGCCTAAAGAAATCAGCGGCATCCTTGATCAGTATGTGATTGGTCAAGAGCGTGCAAAGAAGGTTCTGGCCGTAGCGGTATACAACCACTACAAGCGCTTGAACCAGCGTGACAAGAAAGGCGACGAAGTCGAGCTCGGCAAGAGCAACATCTTGCTGATCGGTCCTACGGGCTCGGGTAAAACCCTGCTTGCAGAAACACTCGCTCGCCTGCTGAACGTTCCGTTCACCATCGCCGACGCGACCACCCTCACCGAGGCTGGCTACGTGGGTGAAGACGTCGAGAACATCATTCAGAAACTGCTGCAGAAGTGCGACTACGACGTAGAAAAAGCCCAGATGGGTATTGTCTACATCGACGAAATCGACAAGATTTCGCGCAAGTCGGATAACCCGTCGATCACCCGGGACGTTTCCGGTGAAGGCGTGCAGCAAGCCCTGTTGAAACTGATCGAAGGCACGGTTGCTTCCGTACCGCCACAAGGCGGCCGCAAGCACCCGCAGCAGGAATTCCTTCAGGTTGATACGCGTAACATCCTGTTCATCTGTGGTGGTGCGTTCTCGGGTCTGGAAAAGGTTATTCAGCAACGTTCCACCCGTGGTGGCATTGGTTTCAGTGCAGAAGTGCGCAGCAAGGAAGAAGGCAAGAAGGTGGGCGAGTCCCTGCGTGAAGTCGAGCCTGACGATCTGGTCAAGTTCGGTCTGATCCCGGAATTCGTTGGCCGCCTGCCGGTCCTGGCCACGTTGGACGAGCTGGATGAGGCTGCTTTGATTCAGATCCTCACCGAGCCGAAAAACGCCCTGACCAAGCAATACGCCAAGTTGTTCGAGATGGAAGGTGTAGACCTCGAGTTCCGTACCGATGCGCTCAAGTCGGTGGCCAAGCGGGCACTGGAGCGCAAGACCGGTGCACGTGGTTTGCGCTCGATCCTCGAAGGTGTGTTGCTCGACACCATGTACGAAATCCCCTCGCAGTCCGAGGTGAGTAAAGTGGTGATCGACGAAAGCGTTATAGAAGGCAAGTCCAAGCCACTGTATATCTACGAAAACAGTGAACCGGCTGCCAAGGCTGCGCCAGACGCGTAAGCGTTTCGCAGTTTCGGTAAAAACAAGGGGCCTCTAGGGGCCCCTTTGTTTTTTAGAGGATTTTTACTGCGTTTAACTGCTGGCAATAAGCTTGTTTTTTTTGCATGCAGCCCCCATCTTGGTTTCAAGCTTATTTTTCAACTGTCATAGAGGCGAAATCATGAAGACAACCATCGAATTGCCTCTCCTGCCGTTGCGTGATGTCGTCGTCTATCCGCACATGGTTATCCCGCTGTTCGTGGGGCGCGAGAAGTCTATCGAAGCCCTAGAGGCCGCGATGACGGGCGACAAGCAGATCCTGCTGTTGGCCCAAAAGAATCCTGCTGATGATGATCCAGGCGAAGACGCCCTGTACCGTGTCGGTACCGTTGCTACCGTCCTGCAACTGCTCAAACTCCCCGATGGCACCGTCAAGGTACTGGTGGAAGGCGAGCAGCGCGGTGCGGTCGAGCGCTTCATGGAGGTGGACGGCCATCTACGCGCCGAAGTCGCGCTGATCGACGAAGTCGAAGCCCCTGAGCGTGAATCCGAAGTGTTTGTGCGCAGCCTGCTCTCCCAGTTCGAGCAGTATGTGCAGTTGGGCAAGAAAGTCCCGGCTGAAGTCCTGTCGTCTCTCAACAGCATCGATGAGCCAAGCCGCCTGGTCGACACCATGGCCGCGCACATGGCGTTGAAAATCGAGCAGAAGCAAGACATCCTCGAAATTATCGACCTGTCGGCCCGTGTCGAACACGTGCTGGCGCTGCTGGATGCCGAAATCGACCTGCTGCAGGTTGAAAAACGCATCCGCGGTCGTGTGAAGAAACAAATGGAACGCAGCCAGCGCGAGTACTACCTGAATGAGCAGATGAAGGCCATTCAGAAAGAGCTCGGCGACAGCGAGGACGGCCACAACGAAATCGAGGAGCTGAAAAAGCGCATCGATGCCGCTGGCCTGCCTAAAGACGCCCTGACCAAAGCCAATGCGGAGCTGAACAAACTCAAGCAAATGTCGCCAATGTCGGCCGAAGCCACCGTGGTTCGTTCCTACATCGACTGGCTGGTGCAAGTGCCGTGGAAGGCCCAGACCAAAGTGCGCCTGGACCTGGCCCGTGCCGAAGATATTCTCGATGCCGACCACTATGGCCTCGAAGAAGTCAAAGAACGCATCCTCGAATACCTCGCTGTGCAAAAGCGTGTGAAGAAGATTCGTGGCCCGGTGTTGTGCCTGGTGGGTCCGCCTGGCGTGGGTAAAACGTCGCTGGCCGAGTCGATTGCTAATGCGACCAACCGTAAATTCGTGCGAATGGCCCTCGGTGGCGTGCGCGATGAAGCGGAAATTCGTGGTCATCGCCGTACTTACATCGGTTCGATGCCTGGAAGATTGATTCAAAAGATGACGAAAGTCGGTGTGCGCAACCCGCTGTTCCTGCTCGATGAAATCGACAAAATGGGCAGCGATATGCGTGGCGATCCGGCATCGGCATTGCTCGAAGTACTCGACCCCGAGCAAAACCACAATTTCAACGACCATTACCTGGAAGTCGACTACGACCTGTCCGATGTAATGTTCCTGTGCACCTCCAACTCCATGAATATTCCACCAGCCTTGCTGGACCGGATGGAGGTGATTCGTCTGCCGGGTTACACCGAAGACGAGAAGATCAACATCGCCGTCAAATACCTCGCGCCCAAGCAAATTTCGGCCAATGGCTTGAAGAAGGGCGAGATCGAATTCGACGTCGGGGCGATCCGCGACATCGTTCGTTACTATACCCGCGAGGCCGGTGTACGCGGCCTTGAGCGCCAGATCGCGAAGATTTGCCGCAAGGCGGTCAAGGAACATGCGCTGGAAAAACGCTTCTCGGTGAAGGCCACGGCTGACACCCTTGAGCACTACCTGGGCGTGCGTAAATTCAGCTATGGCCTGGCCGAGCAGCAGGACCAGGTAGGGCAGGTGACTGGTTTGGCGTGGACTCAAGTGGGCGGCGAATTGCTGACCATCGAAGCCGCGGTCATCCCAGGCAAAGGGCAGTTGATCAAGACCGGTTCCCTGGGTGATGTGATGGTCGAATCCATCACCGCCGCGCAGACCGTAGTGCGTAGCCGCGCGAAGAGCCTGGGGATTCCCCTGGACTTCCACGAGAAGCACGACACCCACATCCACATGCCGGAAGGTGCGACGCCGAAAGACGGCCCTAGCGCTGGCGTAGGCATGTGCACGGCCCTGGTTTCGGCATTGACCGGCATTCCGGTGCGTGCCGACGTCGCCATGACCGGGGAAATCACCCTGCGTGGCCAGGTATTGGCCATCGGTGGCCTGAAAGAGAAATTGCTTGCCGCACACCGGGGTGGTATCAAGACCGTGATCATTCCTGAAGAGAATGTTCGCGACTTGAAGGAAATTCCGGACAACATCAAGCAGGATCTTCAGATTAAACCGGTTAAATGGATTGACGAGGTCCTGCAAATTGCGCTGCAATACGCGCCGGAGCCCTTGCCGGATGTGGCTCCGGAGATAGTTGCAAAGGACGAAAAACGTGAGTCTGATTCCAAGGAAAGAATTAGCACGCATTAATGCGTTAAAGCCTGGGGGCTTCCTTGACAGCTTTTTAGAGCCCTTGTTATAAAGCGGCTCTTAAGTGTCTGTAGGCCATTCAGCACTGATTTTTGCTTTTACCAAAAAACTTAGAATTATACTCAATAGATATATAAGGGGACTTAGAGTGAACAAGTCGGAACTGATTGATGCTATCGCCGCATCCGCTGATATCCCGAAAGCTGCTGCTGGCCGTGCGCTGGACGCAGTAATCGAATCCGTCACTGGCGCTCTGAAGGCCGGCGACTCCGTGGTACTGGTAGGCTTCGGTACTTTCTCTGTGACTGACCGCCCAGCTCGTACTGGCCGTAACCCACAGACTGGCAAAGCACTGCAAATCGCTGCTGCCAAGAAACCAGGTTTCAAAGCCGGTAAAGCCCTGAAAGAAGCTGTTAACTAAGCCTCGATCAAGCCTTGACCTACCCGGGTCGAACGCAGGTTCGACCTGGCAGCGGAGCGGCAGCTGACCCAAGTATCCATCGGGTCGCCACGCCGGGGGTGTGGGTTCAAACCCCCGTCCGCTCCGCCAGTTACGAGAAGGCGCATCCTCGGATGCGCCTTTCTTCTATCCGGACTCTACCCACGCTCCACGGTTGCCAATTTTTGAAGTTCAACCGTTTCTGGGGGACGCATGCTGCAAAATATCAGGGACAATTCACAAGGCTGGATTGCCAAGACCATTATCGGGATCATCGTCGCATTGATGGCGTTCACCGGTATCGAGGCTATTTTTCAGGCTTCGACCAACACCAAGCAGGACGTGGCCAAGGTCAACGGTGAAGAAATCACCCAGACCGAACTAAGCCAGGCCGTCGACATGCAACGTCGCCAGCTGATGCAACAGCTGGGCAAGGATTTCGATGCTTCCTTGCTGGACGAAAAATTGCTGCGCGAAGCTGCTCTCAAGAGCCTGATCGATCGCAAGCTGCTGCTGCAAGGCGCGGCCGATTCCAAGTTTGGCTTCTCCGAAGCTGCACTGGACCAGGTGATCCTGCAGACGCCGGAATTCCAGGTGGAAGGCAAGTTCAACGCCGAACGCTTTGACCAGGTGATCCGTCAGCTGGGCTACAGTCGTATGCAGTTCCGTCAGATGCTGACTCAGGAAATGCTGATCGGCCAGGTTCGCGCAGGTATCGCCGGCAGCGGTTTCGTCACCGACGCCGAGGTGCTGGCATTCGCCCGTCTGGAAAAACAGACCCGCGATTTTGCTACCGTCAACATCAAGGCTGACCCAGCAGCGGTGAAGCTCACCGACGACGAGGTCAAGGCTTACTACGACCAGCACGCCAAAGAGTTCATGACCCCGGACCAGGTGGTCATCGACTATCTGGAGCTGAAGAAGTCGTCCTTCTTCGACCAGGTGGCTGTGAAGGATGATGAGCTGCAGGCGGCTTATCAGAAAGAAACCGCCAACCTCGCCGAACAGCGTCGTGCCGCGCACATCCTGATTGAAGTCAACGATAAGGTCACCGAGGCGCAAGCCAAGGCCAAGATCGAGGAAATCCAGGCACGCCTGGCCAAGGGTGAGAAGTTCGAAGCCCTGGCCAAGGAGTTCT
Organism: Pseudomonas fildesensis; assembly: GCF_001050345.1. Lineage (GTDB taxonomy): Bacteria > Pseudomonadota > Gammaproteobacteria > Pseudomonadales > Pseudomonadaceae > Aquipseudomonas > Aquipseudomonas fildesensis. Next base: position 90,353 of record NZ_LFMW01000008.1, read on the forward strand.
CCCAGGATCCAGGTTCGGCCAACAATGGCGGCGACCTTGGCTTTGCCGGTCCTGGCGTCTACGACCCGGACTTCGAGACCGCGCTGTACGCCTTGAACAAGGACCAGGTTTCGGCGCCGGTGCGCAGCACCTTCGGTTGGCACTTGATCAAGCTGTTGGGCGTTGAAGCACCGCAAGTGCCATCGTTTGCCAGCCTGAAAGACAAGCTGACCCGCGAGCTCAAGACCCAGCAGGTTGAACAGCGCTTTGTCGAAGCGACCAAGCAATTGGAAGATGCGGCATTCGAAGCCTCCGACCTGGCCCAGCCGGCGTCTGACCTGAAGATGACCGTGCAGACTTCCGCGCCGTTTGGCCGTGAAGGTGGCGAAGGTGTTGCGGCCAACCGTGCCGTGGTCACCGCTGCGTTCAGCCCGGAAGTGCTGGATGAGGGTGCCAACAGCACCGCCATTGAGCTGGACCCGGAAACCATCATCGTGCTGCGTGCCAAAGAGCACCTGAAGCCTGCGCAATTGCCGCTGGAACGCGTTGCTGCGGCGATTCGTACGCAGATGTCCAAGGAGCGCGCGAGTGCTGCTGTCAAGACCCACGCTGACGAGTTGATCGCCAGCCTGCGTGATGGCAAGACCGCGCTGAACCAGCCAGTCGCTGGCCAGGCCTGGAAAGTCACTGAAGCGGCTACCCGTAGCCAGGAAGCGATCGAACCGGCCGTGCTGCAAGCCTTGTTCCGCATGCCCAAGCCTGCGGCCAAGGACAAGCCCACCTTCACCACCGTGACCCTCGCGGACGGTAGCCTGGTGATCGTGCGCTTGAACGGCGTCAACGAAGCCGCCGCCCCATCGGACGAAGAAAAGGCGCAATACCGCCGCTACCTCGCTTCCCGTGTGGGTCAGCAGGACTTCGCGGCGTACCGTAAGCAGTTGGAAACCAAGGCTGACATCAAGAAGTTCTGATGTTGGTTTGAATAAAAAGCCCCCGGCCTGAAAAGACCGGGGGCTTTTTTATGTGCGCTAGACTGGTCTGTCTAAGAGCGCGTGAGCTGCGTAACGTTGATAAAAGGAGTTTGATACGTGTTGACTCAAGTTATGGATGGCTTTGCGCTCCGTCGCGCTAGCGTGGCGGATGCTCCGGCAGTGCTGCAGGTGTTTGACGAGGTGATTGCCTGGTTCGTTGGCATGGGTAATCACGACCAATGGGGCACCGAGCCTTGGTCGGCTTCGCCCCGGCGGGTCAAACAGGTGTCTGAAGCCTGCGCGATGCCTGGCGCGTGGGTCTTAGAGGAGGCCGGCGGTCGTATCCGGGCAGCGCTCGTGTTGGGAGAACCCATGCCTTATGTGCCTTCAACGACCGAGCCGGAGGTGTATGTACGATTGTTGATTGCCGCACGTGATGAGCGCTTACGCGGTGTTGGCCGACGCCTGCTGGCGTTTGCCGATGACCGCGCCCGCGCTGCCGAAGTGAGGCGCTTGCGTGTGGACTGCTACGGTGGCGGGACTGGCGATCTGGTGCGTTTTTATGAGTCCTGTGGCTATGAGCGAATCTCAACCTTCGACGTGGAGGGATGGCCGGGCCAGTTGTTGGGGCGCAACCTGTAATGCGCCTGCCAAGGCCAGCAGCATCAATAGCACCACCGCCCATGGAAACGCTGCGACGCCCCAGCCCTGAAGCAACATACCGCCGGCCAACCCGCCGCCCGCGATCCCCAGGTTCCATACGGTAACCAGCATCGATTGTGCGACATCCGCCGACGCCCCCGCCGATTTGGCCAGCGCGGTCTGCAGCAATGCGGGCAGGCCGCCAAATGCCAGGCCCCATAGGGCGACAGCGACATAGATGACGACCGGTAAGTTGGACCAGAACGCCAGCGCCACCGCAATCAGGCCAAACAGTGCACAACTGATCAGCAGCAGGGCGTGCAACCACCGATCAATCAACACACCTGCAAGCCAAATGCTCAGCAACGCCGCCAGGCCAAACACCAGCAACACCTGGTCAATATCGGCGGTGATCCCGGCAGGCCCCAGCAGCGGGGCGATGTAGGTATAGAGAATGTTGTGGGCCAGCACGTAGGTAAAGGTCACCCACAGTACCGGACGAATGCCTGGCAAGTGCAAAACCTGACGCATTCCCAGGCGCTTTCCCGCGTGTTCGCCGGCGAAATCCGGAAGCTGCCAACGTGCCCAGATCAGCAATAACAGCGTCAGCCCAGTCATGATCGCAAAGCTCAGGCGCCAGCCTACGACGGTGCCGAGGAAGGTGCCGGCCGGCACGCCCAGTGACAAGGCCAGTGGTGCGCCCAGCATTGCCACTGCGATCGCTCGGCCTTGCAAGTGCGGTGCAACCATCCGGCTCGCATACCCCGCCAACAGCGCCCAGAGCAGCCCGGCGAAGACCCCGGCAAAAAAACGCGCCACCAGCGTCAGCCCATAGTGACTGGAAAGCGCCGTGACGCTGTTGACCAGCGCAAACCCACCGATGGCGACCAGCAGCAGCGGGCGCCGACGCCAGCTCCTTGTCAACAAGGTCAGCGGAATGGCGGCCAGCAATGAACCGAGGGCGTAAAGGGTCACTAACTGGCCGACCAGTGCAGGCGATACGCCCAGGCCTTCGCCCATCTGCGGCAGCAGCCCGGCCGGCATGGCCTCGGTGAGGATGGTAATAAACCCGGCCGATGCCAGTGCCAGGAGGCCGCCAAGGGGCAACGCTTCACGCTTGGGCAGGGGGGCGGAATCGGTCAGTGAAGGGCTGTTACTCATAGGTCTCTATCCAGGCAAAAGGGCAAGGAAACAGAGTAGGGGGCTGCTGGCGGCGGAAAAACAGGCTAAGGTTCCGAACTTATCGGACACTGATGTCCGCAATCTTCAAGGGTAAGGCCATGGACAGTCTGGGCAGCCTCTCGGTATTTGTGCAGGTCGCCGAGACCCGCAGTTTCACCGCCGCCGGCCGCGCGTTGGGCGTCTCGTCGTCGGCTGTGGGCAAGAGCATTGCCCGCATGGAGGAGCGCCTCGGCGTGCGGCTGTTTCACCGCAGTACGCGCAGCATCACCCTGACCAGTGAAGGTGCGCTGTTCCTTGAGCGTTCACGGCGCATTCTTGCCGAGATCGAAGCCGCCGAGCAGGAGTTGACCGAGGCCAGCGCCATCCCCCGGGGCAAGTTGCGCATCAGTGTGCCGCAGGTGCGTGGCTTGTTGATGCCGGTGCTCAGCGACTTTATGCGTGCCTACCCGGATATCGAGTTGGATGTGGATTTTTCCGACCGTATGGTCGACGTGATCGAGGAGGGTTTCGACGCGGTAATTCGCACCGGCAAGCCGGAAGATTCGCGCCTGATGGCGCGTCATCTGGGGCATTACCAACTGGTACTCGTCGGCACGCCCGGCTATTTCGACCTATACGGCACACCGCAACGGCCGCAGGACCTGAACAATCACGCGTGCCTGCGCCACAAATTCTGCGCCACTGGCAAACTCGAGGCGTGGCCGTTGCGCCATGTGCCCGGTGCAGTAGAACCGACCTTGCGTACACCGCTGGTCAGCACCACCATCGAATCCCTCAACTATGTAGTGCTCGAGGGCTTGGGCATCGCCTGTCTACCGGACTATATGGTCAACGAATTCGTACGGCAGGGGCGCTTGCAGCGAGTACTGGACGACTACCTTGAACACCGCGGCAGTTTCTGGATGCTGTGGCCAGCAAGTCGCCATGCCTCGGCCAAATTACGCGTGTTTATCGACCATATGTGTGCCGGGCTTTTTCCTGCAGGCGCCGCTGTGTAGGCCTGTGACGTTTTACCGACAGGAATGCGCGCGCCAAGGCCTCGTTCTGTTGCACAATACCGCCCTGACTGTTTTCCTCAGGATTTTCGATGTCGACATCATTTCACTTGCGTAGCCTAGGGTTGGCGCTGGTGCTGGCGGGCGCCGCGGGCTGCTCGTCACCCAAGACCGCTATTTATGAACATGAGAGTTTCGACGACTCCGGTACGTTTTCCCGTGATTACCCGGTGAGTGACGTGGCCGCATGCGAAGCCGCCCGGCGTGCACTGTTGAGCCAGGGTTACATCATCACCAGCAGCGATCCCAAGCTGGTGGTCGGTAACAAGAGTTTCCAGCAGACCGGCGAGACCCATCTGCAAATCAGTTTCAACGTGGTGTGTGCCGATGATGGCAGCGCGGAGCATCACTCGACGATGTTCGCCAACGCCTTGCAGGATCGCTACGCGCTGAAGAAGGTCAACAACTCCGCCAGCCTTGGCGTGGGTGTGTTGGGTTCGGTATCGATGCCGATCGGCTCCACCGATGACTCGATGGTCAAGGTGGCCAGTGAGACGGTGTCTGCGCCCAAGTTCTACGACCGCTACTTCGCGCTGGTCGATGTCTTCCTGCCGCAAGAGGTGAAGAAGGCGGCGCATATCCCCGAGAAGCCCAAGGCTGACCTGGGTATGCCGGAACCCAAGGCCGCTCCTGTGGCCGAGAAGGTAGAAGCACCCAAGGACGTACCGGTTGCGCCAGCCGCTTCGGAACCGCTTGCACCGCCACCGGAGGCGGCGCCGATCGCCCCGCAGGCAGAGCCGGCACCGACGCCCGCGCCTGAACCCGTGCCGGCAGCAACCAACCCGGACCTGCCCGCGCCGACAGAGGCGATTCCACCCCTGCCGACGCCTGCGCAGTAAGTCAGACCGCTACGGGATTGGTCTTGTCGACATTGATCCCGTAGCGCTTGATTGCCTCACTGACTTTATCGCGGCCAATCACCCCCTCATCGGCCAGCGCCTTCAACGCCGCCAGCACGATGAAATGCCGGTCAACCTCGAAGAACTCGCGCAGGGCTTCCCGGGTATCCGATTGCCCGAAGCCATCCGTGCCGAGCGCGACAAAGCGCCGTCCCGCTGACACAAATGGACGGATCTGGTCGGCAAACATTTTCATGTAATCGGTGGCCACCACGACAGGCCCTGTTTTCCCGTCCAGGCATTGCTCCACGTAACTCGTACGAGGCTCGATCTGCGGATGCAGCAGGTTCCAGCGCTCCACCGCGTGACCCTCACGGCGCAACTCGGTCAGGCTGGTCACACTCCATACATCGCTTTGCACAGCGAAATCCTTGTCGAGCAGTTCGGCGGCGGCAATCACTTCCCGCAGGATCGAACCACTGCCCATCAATTGCACCTGAGCTTGTTTGTGGGCACGTAGCAGATACATGCCCTTGAGAATCCCACTCTCCACGCCTTCGGGCATTGCTGGGTGTGGGTAGTTCTCGTTGAGCAAGGTTATGTAGTAGTAAATGTCCTCCTGTTCGACGTACATGCGTCGCATGCCCTCGCGAATGATCACCGCCAGCTCGTAGGCAAAGGTCGGGTCGTAGGACACGCAGCACGGGATCACCGACGACAGGATATGGCTGTGGCCATCGTCATGCTGCAAACCTTCGCCCATCAAGGTAGTACGCCCGGCCGTGGCGCCCAGCAGGAAGCCGCGTGCTCGCGCATCGCCGGCGGCCCAGGCCAGGTCGCCGACACGCTGGAAGCCGAACATTGAATAGAAAATGTAGAAGGGTACGGTCATCAGGCCGTGGTTGCTGTAGGACGTACTTGCCGCGATCCATGAAGAAATGGCGCCGGATTCATTCAGGCCTTCCTGCATGATCTGTCCGTCTTTGCTCTCTTTGTAGTAGCTCAGTTGTCCGGCGTCCTGCGGGGTGTAGAGCTGGCCGACAGCGGAGTGGATGCCGATCTGACGGAATAGGCTTTCCATGCCGAAGGTGCGAGATTCATCCGGCACGATGGGTACGATCAGCTTGCCCAGGTGCGGGTCCTTGAGCAGCGTGCCGAGGATGCGCACGAAGGCCATTGTGGTGGAGATCGCGCGCTCGCCGGTGTCTTTGAGTTGGGTGGCGAAAGCGCTCAGGTCGGGGATCGGCAGCGCGTCGACGGCGGTGTGGCGCGCGGGCACATAGCCGCCCAGCGCTTTGCGCCGTGCACTGAAGTAGCGGGCCTCATCGCTGTCGGCGGCAGGTTTGAGGTAAGGGATTTCTGCCAACTGGTCGTCGGCTACTTCAAGGCCGAATCGGTCGCGAAAGGCTTTTACGGCGTCGGCGCCCATCTTTTTCAGCTGATGGTTGATGTTCTGCCCTTCGCCGGCTTCGCCCATACCAAAACCTTTGACGGTCTTCGCCAGGATCACGGTGGGTTGGCTACTGTGGCGCACGGCCGCGGCATAGGCGTTGTAGACTTTGTCGGGGTCATGGCCGCCACGTGAGAGTTTCCAGATGTCGTCGTCGGACATGTCCGCGACCAGCGCCAGCAACTCCGGGTATTTGCCGAAAAAGTGTTCGCGTACGTAGGCGCCGTTCTGCGACTTGTAGTTCTGATAGTCGCCGTCCACGCATTCCATCATGCGTTGGCGCAGCAGGCCGCTCTTGTCCTTCTCCAGCAGCACATCCCAGCCACTGCCCCAGATCACCTTGATCACGTTCCAACCGGCGGCGCGGTAGAGGCTTTCGAACTCCTGAATCACCTTGGCATTGCCGCGCACCGGACCGTCCAGGCGTTGCAGATTGCAGTTGACCACGAAGATCAGGTTGTCGAGTTTTTCGCGCCCGGCTAAGGAGATGGCGGCCAGGGATTCCGGCTGATCCATTTCGCCATCACCGAGAAACGCCCAGACTTTGCGGCCCTGGTGCTGCTTGAGGTTGCGGAACTCCAAGTACCGCATAAAGCGCGCCTGGTAGGCCGCAGTGATCGGTCCGAGCCCCATGGACACCGTGGGGAATTGCCAGAAGTCCGGCATCAGGCGCGGGTGAGGGTAGGACGACAAACCCGCGCCACCGGCCTCGCGACGGAAGTTGTCCAACTGCGCTTCGCTGATTCGGCCTTCGAGGTAAGCACGGCCGTAGATGCCAGGGGAGGAGTGACCCTGGATATACACCAGGTCGCCATCGAAGGTGTCGGTACGGCCACGGAAAAAGTGATCGAAGCCTACGTCGTACAGCACGGCGGCCGATGCGTACGTCGCAATATGCCCACCGACGCCGGAGTGCTTACCGGCACGCAGCACCATGGCCATGGCGTTCCAGCGAATAAACGCATTGGTGCGCTGCTCGATCGCCAGGTTGCCGGGGTAGGGCAGTTGGCGGTCCACCGGGATGGTATTGACGTAGGGCGTGGTCACCCGCCCGTAGAAGTCACCATGGCGCGCTACGTCGAAATCCAGCAACTGATCAATCAGGTAATGGGCACGCGGGCGGCCTTCGGCGGACAGCACCGATTCGATGGACTCCAGCCATTCGCGCGTTTCCTGTGGATCGTCGTCCAGTCTTACTGCGTTATTCGGGGTCATGTGAGGCTCCAGGATAGGCGGATTTCAAGCGGCATGCCCATTTTGGGAGCTGCTTCAATGTAGTTGCAATTGCAACGATATGCCGGAATCTAGCGCGGGATGAGCTACAATTGCAACCTTCTTGAAATCCTCCGGATGGTGTTGCATGTCGTCGAATGAGCCTGATGTCTGGTTCCGTTTTGTCAGAGCCCACAGGACGGTCATCCGTGAAATCGAGCGCCGGCTGGCCGAAGCTGGCTTGCCGCCTTACGCCTGGTATGACGCGCTGTGGGGCCTTGAAAGCGGCCCTGAAGGCACCCGTCGCATGCACGAACTGGCGGATGTGCTGGCAATCGAGCGTTACAACCTGACGCGCTTGGTGGACCGCCTGGAGAAGGATGGCCTGGTCATGCGTTCGCGCTCGGATGGCGATGGCCGTGCGGCGTTTGCCTCGATCACGGATGCCGGTCGGGTTCTGCGAAAAAAGATGTGGCAGATCTACGAGAGCACTGTGGATGAACTATTCCTGTCGCATATCGAGCCCGAGCAGCGTCGTGCGTTTGCCGACGCATTGGAGCGCACTGCAGGGCTCGCGATGGACGCGGGTGTGCGGGTGCGAGGGCGACGCAAAGGGTGATTCATGTCAGGTGATAGCGATGAAGGGCATTTTCCACCTGCTGTGCATCGATGTGTCCTTCATCTGCCAAAGCCTTCAGCGACAACACCGCAATCCAATAGCGATTAGGCGCTGACGGCTGCACTGAGCCCGCCCCCAGCGCGACAAACTGCGCGTCCACATAGGCCGCTAACTGATCGGCAATCGGTTGCGGGTACCCGGTGATGGCAATCACCGGCGCCATGTTTCCCGCCAGACAATCGCGCAAGTGGCAACTGCGTCGGGGTGCTAAAGGATGGAGCCGATTCCAGCGTTCAGCGGCCTCAGCCTCGCGGGCCAAGCGCGTATAGCTGGGGCAGCTCCACACTTGCGCCGTCACATTCCAATCCTGTTTAAGTAATTGCGCAGCCTGCACCACCTCTTCCAAGACCCGGCCCGCGCCGAGCAATCGCACCTGCCCCAGGTGATCGCACCTTATCGGGTACATGCCGTTGAGTGCATCCTCGCGGTCCTGCGTATTCAAGGGCACCGTGCTTTCATGGTGATGCAGCGCCAGGTAATAGAACCCAGGCTTGTCTTCGACATACAGCGTGCGCAACGCCGCCAGCATAATTGCTCGGGCTTCGTCACCCGAGGCCGGGTCGTACGGGGTGCAGCGCGGGTTGGATGCCAGCCACAGCGGCAGGGAAGGCTGTGTGCCCTTGGGCCAGGGAGATGGCTGATTCTCGATGTCGTTGCACAGGATGCCCCTTTGCATCGTCTGATCCGACAGTGCACTCAACTGCGCCGACGACACCGCACGGTGCAGGCACAGCAGGGGCTTTTCCCTAGTATTTCGTGCGAACCAGGCGGGCCAGCCGTCCGGGCGGCGGGACCTTGACTGGGCTCGAATAACCCAGGCCTGCCCGCTGAACTCCAAGGTATTGGCCATGGTCATGATGGTGTCCAGCGGAGAGCTGCCCGAGTGCCTGACGGTGTTCAACGCATCGATGCAGAGCTGTGCGGAGTGCGCGGTAGTGGCAATCATCATTCGAGTCCCTTGGCGACGAATGCCCATACCCTAAGGGAAATAGATATGTAATTGCAATTGCAATTATTGCAATAGCGCCTCAGATCGTCGCGCTAAATCTACACAACGCTGCTACGTTTAATCTGCAAGTGCAGGAACGTCATGACGCCGACTTTTTTTCGTCATCACGGCACTTTAGGCTGGCTGTGCAGGTCATTTATTTGCAGCCGCTTTTAACTCAAGAGGGAGTCAACCATGGACGATTACCAGGAAGAACTGCTGGAGTACCAGGCCTTTGAATGGGACCCGCTGGACCCGGCCGACGATGCAACAGAGCTGTAAGACCGACTTCAGGCGGAATGCCGCTGACTGCGGCGAAATTCCCCTGGGGTCTGGTTATTCCATCGCCTGAACGCCCGTTGAAAGGCTTGGGCTGAGGCAAAACCGAGCAAGTAGGCGATCTCGCCGAACGCCAGTTCCGTATCGCGAATGTAGGTCATGGCCAGGTCGCGGCGTGTGTCGTTGAGAATCGCCCGGAATTGGGTGCCTTCTTCGGCGAGTTTGCGGCGCAGGGTCCAGGTAGGCAGCTTCAAGCGTGCCGCCACTTCTTCCAGGTCGGGTTCCCGGCCGCCATTGAGCATCGGCCCAAGCAACCGGGTAATGCGCTCGCGCAGGCTGCGGGTGCGGGTCAACTGCTCCAATTCCCGTTCACACAGCTGCAATAACAATTGCCAGGTACTCGGGCAATGCTGCGGATTGCGCAGGGCCAGGGTGGGTTGGCTCAGGCGCAGTTGATTGGCCTCGGCGCCGAAGTGCACCGGGCTGTCGCCCAACAGGCTGTACTGCTCGCTGTAATCCGGTGCGTCAAATTCGATTTCAACCCGCTGTGCCTGCACCGTTTGCTGGGCCAGGCTAGACAGTTGGTGCAGCCAGCCCGCGATGATCGAGTCCACCACAAAGCGGTTGTAGGCGTTGTAGGGACTGATGGAATAGAAACGCAGCCAGGCGCCTTCGGCGTCTTCATGAAAGCTCGATTGCCCGCGATAGTTGGAGCCGTACAGCGCTTCGAAGCGGGTGAGTGCGCGCGCCGCCTCGCGCACGTTAGGCGCCTGGGCGGCAGTTACGCCGGCCAGCCCCGCCTGGCTCAAGCGGCTGAGTTGGCCCATGCGCAGGCCCAGGCCCGGGTCGCCGGTGAGCTGGATAGCCGCATGGCCCAGGCGCATATAACGCGGGATCGACAAGCGTGCGCCGGCTTCGGCGAGGCGCGCCGGGTCGAGGCCGTATTGCAGCAGCAGCGGTTGTGGGTCCAGGCCGTGGCTGTGGATCGCGTCAGCCAGGGTATGCACGAAGCCTACCGACAGATCCCCAAGGCGCACCGGCTTCACGGCGTTACAGCCAGATATTCAGCAGGCGGGCGCCACGGGCATCGCCGTCGGCAAACACTTGGCCATTGCTGCTGAGAAAGCTTTGACCGGCGCTGCCCAGGTCCCAGAATTGCCCGCGCAGAAACACGCTCATGCCCGCCGTGGCGTGGCTGATGGGCTGTTGGCTGATCAAGGTGAGGCGGCGCCAGGCTTCGCCCTCGCTGAGTTCTTCGGGCTTGAGGCTGATTTCCGTCGGGGTCGACACACTTTTAAACCCGCGCCATGGGCGTTCCCAGGTATCGCGACCGATCACAAAGGCCGGCACCGCGATCAGCTGGGCGCCTTGCTCGTTGAGTTTGCGGTAGTTGTCCGGGTACCAGCTGTCGCTGCCGATCAGGACGCCCAGGCGCCCGGCCGGGGTGTCGACCACGCTGACGATGTTTTCATCACCGGGTTCGATAAAACCGCGCTCGTCGTAGATCGGGTAGAGCTGGCGCTGCGGCTGGCCGATGGGCAAGCCGTCGGCAGCAAACACCAGGCTGGCGTTGTACAGCGCGCCATGGCCGACCTGCAGTTGGCTTTGGCTGACACTCGGGTTGGGCAGGGCGATGGAACCGGCCACCAACGTGACGCCAAACTCTTTGGCCAGGCCGCCGAACAGCACCTGATAGTCGCGTGCCATGGCTGGGGCCTTCATGCGCAGGTAGGCGTCGTCCATGCGGTTTTCGCCGGTAGCGCTGACCCAGGCTTTCGCAAACTGCAGTGGGTTACTGAGCGACAGCCAATTCATCGCTTCCTTGAGATGGGGTGCCTGGTACAGCTCGTTTTTCTCGCCAAGCAGCATCAGCCAGGTGCCGATGTGTTCCGGCAACACGACGATGGTCTTGTCGTTGATCAGGCCCTGCTCGCGGGCCTTTTGCAGGTACGCGGCGAGCTTGAGGTGCAGGCGTTCCAGGCTCTGGTAATCGGCGGGGAACAGTTCCGGCTGGATGCCCAGCAGGTTGCCGCGATCAGCCGGCTGGCCCTCGTTGACGGCCAGGGTGATGCGCAGGTCGGACAGGTAATGCGCCACAGGGCGCTCCTGGGTCCAGACCAGATACGCGGCGACGGCGGCAACCAGGGCCATGGTGACGGTTAAAGCTAGAAGTTTACGCATGGGAAAACAGACAACGGACCGGGTGTTGGGTTCGCCGACTAGGGTAGGGCCCATGGGCCGGCTTGCCAAGGGGCGCTGTGCATTTGGATCAATAACTTGTCAGTTTCGGTCATTGAGCGGTAGTCGATCGCCTCTTAGTCTGTGGGACATAAACCGATGGCAGGCCATTCGAGCCTTCCACGTCCCGTGATGATCCGTTGTGGAGCTGTACCATGACCGCTGCTGCCTACCCGCACCTGCTGGCCCCGTTGGACCTGGGTTTTACCACCTTGCGCAACCGTACCCTGATGGGCTCGATGCACACTGGCCTGGAAGAAAAGCCCGGCGGCTTCGAGCGCATGGCCGCCTATTTCGCCGAGCGCGCCCGTGGTGGCGTCGGCCTGATGGTCACCGGCGGCATTGGTCCGAATGACGAGGGCGGGGTGTATGCCGGCGCGGCCAAGCTGACCACCGACGAAGAAGCGCAGAAGCACAAGATCGTCACGCAAGCCGTGCACGAGGCGGGCGGCAAGATCTGCATGCAGATCCTCCACGCGGGCCGTTATGCCTACAGCCCCAAGCAGGTTGCGCCGAGTGCCATCCAGGCGCCGATCAACCCGTTCAAGCCCAAGGAGCTGGATGAAGAGGGCATCGAAAAGCAGATCCAGGATTTCGTCACCTGCTCGCTGCTGGCCCAGGTTGCCGAGTACGACGGCGTCGAGATCATGGGTTCCGAAGGCTACTTCATTAACCAGTTCCTCGCCGCCCACACCAACCACCGCACCGACCGTTGGGGCGGTAGCTACGAAAATCGCATGCGCCTCGCAGTGGAAATCGTGCGCCGCGTGCGCGAAGCCGTGGGCCTGAATTTCATCATTATCTTCCGCCTGTCGATGCTCGACCTGGTGGAAGGCGGCAGCACCTGGGAAGAAATCGTGCAGTTGGCCAAGGCGATCGAGCAGGCCGGTGCGACCATTATCAACACCGGGATCGGCTGGCATGAAGCACGTATCCCGACCATTGCGACCAAGGTGCCGCGTGGCGCGTTCAGCAAAGTCACCGCCAAATTGCGCGGTTCGGTGCAGATCCCGCTGATCACCACCAACCGTATCAATACCCCCGAGATTGCCGAGCAAATCCTCGCCGAAGGTGACGCCGACATGGTGTCGATGGCGCGGCCGTTCCTGGCTGACCCGGAGTTCGTCAACAAGGCCGCCGCTGGCCGCGCCGATGAAATCAACACCTGCATCGGCTGCAACCAGGCCTGCCTGGACCACACCTTTGGCGGCAAGTTGACCACCTGCCTGGTCAACCCGCGCGCGTGTTATGAAACCGAGCTCAATTATTTGCCGGTCAAGCAGATCAAGAAAATCGCCGTGGTGGGTGCCGGTCCTGCGGGCCTGGCCGCTGCCACGGTGGCCGCCGAACGCGGCCATCAAGTGACGTTGTTCGATTCCGCCAGCGAGATCGGCGGCCAGTTCAATATCGCCAAGCGTGTGCCGGGCAAGGAAGAGTTTTTCGAAACCCTGCGCTACTTCAAGCGTAAATTGCAGACCACCCACGTCGAGCTGTGCCTGAACACCCGTGTCGATGTCGCGCAACTGGTGGCGGGCGGTTATGACGAGATCATCCTGGCCACCGGCATTGCGCCGCGTACCCCGGCGATCCCGGGTGTCGAGAACGCCAAGGTGCTGAGCTACCTGGACGTGATCCTCGAGCGCAAGCCGGTGGGCAAGCGCGTGGCGGTGATCGGTGCTGGCGGTATCGGTTTCGACGTGTCGGAGTTCCTCGTGCACCAGGGCGTGTCCACGAGCCTCGACCGCGAAGCGTTCTGGAAAGAGTGGGGCATCGACACCCAGCTGCAAGCGCGTGGCGGCGTGGCGGGCATCAAGGCGCAACCCCATGCGCCAGCACGCGACGTATTCCTGCTGCAGCGCAAGGCTTCCAAGGTGGGCGACGGCCTGGGCAAGACCACGGGCTGGATCCACCGTACCGGGTTGAAGAACAAGCAGGTGCAAATGCTTAACAGCGTTGAGTACCTGAAGATCGACGATGAAGGCCTGCATATCCGCATCGGCGCCGAGGGCGAGCCCCAGGTGCTGGCGGTGGACAACATTGTCATCTGCGCCGGCCAGGACCCGTTGCGCGAATTGCAGGACGGCCTGGTCGCGGCGGGCCAGAACGTGCACCTGATCGGCGGCGCCGATGTGGCGGCCGAGCTGGACGCCAAGCGCGCCATCAACCAGGGCTCGCGCCTCGCGGCCGAGCTGTAAGGCGGCAAGCGGGGCGGTGTTAGACTACCGCCCCGTTTTTCATGTAGATATCGCTTCCTGATGGGTCCTTTCGACTGGCTTCCCCACGCACCGCTTGAATCCTTACAGCTCGATTGGCTGAACGGGGTCGAGTTGGCCGTGCTGCGCCTGGACCGCATCGACCCGCTGATCAGCGGCAACAAGTGGTTCAAGCTCACCGAGCATCTGGCCCTCGCACAAGCAGCCGGTGCCAGCGGGATCATCAGCCTCGGTGGGGCGCACTCCAACCATCTGCACGCGCTGGCGGCGGCCGGGAAACGCTTTGGTTTCCCTACCGTTGGCCTGCTGCGTGGCCATCCCCAAGACACCCCCACCGTTCTCGACCTGAAAGCCTTCGGCATGCAACTGCATTGGCTGGGCTACGGTGGTTATCGCGCGCGGCATGACGTGGGTTTTTGGTTACCCTGGCGCGAGCAATATCCGCATTTGTACCCAGTGCCCGAGGGCGGCGGTGGAATTGCTGGTGCATTGGGGTGTGGGGTCTTGGTCGAACAAGCGCGGGCGCAACTGAGCAGCGTGGGCTGGGCCGATTACGATGCATGGTGGCTGGCGGCGGGGACTGGCACCACGCTGGCCGGGTTGGCGCTGGCCGAGGCTGGCGCACATCCGGTGTACGGCGCGACGGCCGTGCCGGATGATCACGGCGTAGCGCAGAACGTGCGCGCGCTGGTGCAGGACGGTTATGAACTGCTGGACGCAAGCCGGGGTGGCTTCGCCAGGGTTGACCCGTTACTGCTCGAATTTATCGAGGCAACTGAACAGGCCAGCAGCGTGCTGCTGGAGCCGCTCTACACCGGCAAGGCGCTGCTGGCGTTGAAGCAGCAGGTTGAAGCCGGGCGATTTGCACCCGGCACTCGCCTGATCTTCGTGCACACCGGCGGCCTGCAAGGCCGCCGAGGGTTTGCGACCTAGCGCTTGGGCATCATGCGCAACACGGTGTTATCGCGCATAAAGTAGTGGTGGTATAGACCGGCGACGGCATGCAGGCCGATCAACCAATAGCCAATCGTGCCCCCCAACTCATGCCACTCCTTGATCTGTTTGGACAGGTCCTTGTTTTCGCCGATCAAGGGCGGCAACTCGATCCCGTAGAACATCACGGAATGCCCTTGGGTACTGACAATCAGCCAGCCGGCAATCGGCATGCCGATCATGAACACGTACAGCGCCACATGCATCAGGGTCGCCAGCAAGGACTGCCATTGCGGCGGCGCCGGTACAATTTTAGGCGCCACCCCCAGCGAGCGAGCGAACAGGCGCAGCCACACCAGCACAAACACGGTGAGGCCGAACATGAAGTGCATTTCCACGATCAACGTGCGCCCGCCACTGCCTTTGGGGAAGATCCCGCGAAACTCAATACAGGCGTAAACCACCGCTAGCAGCACCAGCATCAACCAGTGCAATGCAATCGACATAGTGCTGTAACGTGAATCGGAATTTTTCCACGGCATCGCTCGGTTCCTCACTCATCAGGGCAAACCTCCGTTCTTTGGCGACGAAGTCCTTTTACTGTAAGCCTGTTTTGCGGGGTTTGCCCGGCACGATGCCCTTATGTTGACCTCGATCAGTTGCCTTGCGGCATTTCACCACGCACCAGGCGCTGGTTGATGTCGGCGATGACCGCTGGCAGGTCGGTAAGGGTGTCGATCAGGTAGTGCGGGCGCGAACTGTCGAACATCGCCTCGATACGCTTGCGCTCGCGGCCCAGAGTGGCGCTGTCTAGGGCACGGAACTGTTCGTAGGTCAGGCCAAGCGCGTTGCCGGAGCAGGTCAGGGCCACGGTCCACATGCCTGCGCGGCGGCCTTCGAGGATGCCCGGTACGGTGTCGTCGACCTTCACGCACGCTGCTACATCGTCAATACCCAGCGCGATCACGTTGGCCAGGGCCTGGGCCGGCCATGGGCGGCCGTTGGGCACTTCGTCGGTGGCGACCACATGGTCGGCGACGTAGCCGTTGGTGGCGGCCAGCGCGACGACCTTGTCCATCACCTGCTTGGGGTAGCCGGAGCAGGAGCCGATCTTGATGCCTTGTTCACGCAGTTGGGCAATGGTCTCGAGGGCGCCAGGGATCAGTGCCGAGTGCTCGGCGATTTTCTCGATTTGCAGGGGCATGAAGCGCTGGTAGATGGCGGTCACGTCCGCATCGGTCGGCGTGCGGCCGAAAGCCTTGCGGTAGCGCTCGGCGACTTGCGGTTGATTGCAGAGGGTGCGGATATGGTCCCACTTGCCCATGCCCATCGGTCCACGGGCTTCTTCGATGGAGACTTGCACGTCGAACTCGGCGAAGGCCTCGACAAAGATCTGCGTGGGCGCAAACGAGCCGAAGTCGACCACGGTGCCGGCCCAGTCGAGGATGACGGCCTGGAGGGTGTTGGGGTTTTGATAGTTCATGGTTCAGATCCTGTGGGTAATGGAAGTTGTAGCGAGGGGGACGCCTAGTCCACGATCGCGAAAAACCAGAGGGCGCTGCTGTAAACCAGGTACCCCGCGTTATCGTTAACGTCCTTCGCGAGCAAGCTCGCTCCTACCCATCTCTTGCAGCGCCTGCGCGATCGCTGCCACGGCCGCTCGCATGTCGGCCGCATTGACGTGCCCGATGCAGCCCACGCGAAACGTCTCCACCTGGGTCAATTTGCCGGGATACAGAATGAAACCCTTGGCCTTGACCCGTTCGTAGAACTCCTTGAATGGGTAGCGCGGGTCTTTCGGGGCGTGGAAGGTGACGATGATAGGGGCCTGGATCGCCGCCGGCAGAAAGCTGCGCAAGCCCAGTTCGGCCATGCCGTGGAGCAGTGCCTGGCAGTTGTTGGCATAGCGTTGATGGCGTGCGGGCAGGCCGCCTTCTTCGTGGTATTGCAGCAGCGCTTCGTGCAGTGCAGCGACCACGTGGGTGGGCGGTGTGAAGCGCCATTGGCCGGTCTTGGCCATATAGCTGTGCTGGTCGAACAGGTCCATCGCCAGGGAATGGCAATTACCTTGGGCGGCGGCCAGCGCGTGTTTTTCCGCGAAGACAAACCCCATGCCCGGCACGCCTTCGAGGCACTTGCCCGACGCGGCGATCAGGGCGTCGAACGGCACTTCACGGGCGTCGATCGGCAGCGCGCCGAAGGAGCTCATGGCATCGATGATCAGCCGCTTGCCATGGCGTTTGACCACTTGGGCGATCTCCTGCAGCGGGTTGAGAATGCCGGTGCTGGTTTCGCAGTGGATCAACGCGACATGGGTGATGGCGTGGTCGGCGTGCAGCAGGCGGTCGACGTCGGCGGCGGTGGTGGGTTCGTCTTCGGCGGTTTCAAAAGTGCTGAACTCGCGGCCGATGACTTCGCAGATCTTCGCCAGGCGCTTGCCGTAGGCGCCGTTGATCAGCACCAGCACCTTGCCGTCGCGTGGTACCAAGGTGCCGATGGCGGCCTCGACAGCGAACGTGCCGCTGCCTTGCAACGGCACGCAATGGTGGCTGTCGGTGCCGTTGAGGATTGCCAGCAATTGCTCGCAAACGCTGGCAGTGAGTTGGTTGAAACGGTCATCCCATGAACCCCAATCCACCATCATTGCCTGACGGGTGCGGGCAGAGGTGGTGAGGGGGCCAGGGGTCAGCAGGATCGGCGCGGCAGTGGTCATCTCAAGTCCTCGCAAGGCATCGGGGGTTGAAGCTACGGCGCTTAAATTGCAGTTTGGCTTGTTATCAATCAAATTGTTTGTTGTTATGCGAGCTATCAGTGAGGCCGATAGCAATGAATCTATTCCAACTGCGCGCATTCGATGCCGTGGCCCGTGAGGGCAGCTTTACCCGTGCAGCCGCGCGGCTGTTCATCAGCCAGCCGGCGGTGACCGGGCATATCAAGGCCCTGGAAGAGCACTACCAAATCCCGCTGCTGCGCCGCACCGCACGGCGGGTGGAGTTGACCGAAGAGGGCGCGCGCCTCGCGGCGATCACCCGGGCAATCTTCGGCCTGGTGGACGAGGCGCAGACGATGCTGGAAGCCAATCGGCAGTTGCTCACCGGGCGTCTGGAAGTGGCGGCGGATGGCCCGCACCTGGTCATGCCGATGATCGCCAGCCTGCGCGCGCGTTACCCCGGCATCACCGTGAACCTGCGGTTGGGCAACGCTCAGGAGACTCTGGCGGCGCTGTTGTCCGAGCACGCGGACGTGGCGGTGCTCACCGAGGTTGAGCCGCGTAATGGGCTGCATCTGCAAGCCTTGGGCGAGTCGCGCATTTGCGCGCTGGTGCCGGCCGGGCATCCGTGGGCCGCGAAGCCCAAGGGCATCCGTCTGGAGGAACTGAACGAGGTGATCATGGTGCTGCGCGAGCCCAGTTCCATCACCCGCCGCACCTTCGATGACGCGTGCCTCGCAGTGGGTGTGCAGCCCAAGGTGCTGCTGGAACTGGACAGCCGTGAAGCGGTGACCGAAGCGGTCGCGGCTGAGTTGGGCGTCGGCGTGGTGTCGTCGATGGAGGTCAGCCAGGACCCAAGGGTGCAGGCGGTTCCGATCCAGGGCGACGGGCTGGTGAACCGGCATCTGCTCGGTTGCATGGAGCGGCGCCGGTCACTGCGTTTGATTCAGGCTTTCTTCGAGCTGGCGCCGGGCTGAGGGCCGTCGCGCACGATGTCCATAAACGTTGCCACCACCGCTTCACGCGTGGCTTCGCGGCCTTCCACTTGGAGCGCCGTAGCCCAAGAGGGTGATTTTGTGCCAAACCGCGGTGTGACGATTAAACCCATGCGTACTTGAGGGGATTGGCCGGTTTTTGGTGGATCAGCGCCTTTTTGCGCTATAAACTCTGCCCCCAATGCGCCGGCCAGTAGACGTCTCGGCGCGATGGACGAATAGAGAGTGAGTCATGGGCGCACAGTGGAAAGTCAAACATAAAGAAGCGGCATCCAATGCCAAGGGCAAGATATTCGGCAAGCTGGTGAAAGAAATCACCATCGCCGCCCGCAACGGCGCCGACACCGCGACCAACGCTCACCTGCGTCTGGTGGTGGAGCAGGCCAAAAAGGCCTCGATGCCCAAGGAAACCCTGGATCGCGCGATCAAGAAAGGTGCCGGTCTGCTCGGTGAAACCGTGCAGTACCACCGCGTGACCTACGAAGGGTTTGCACCGCATCAGGTGCCGTTGATCGTCGAGTGCGTTACCGACAATATCAACCGCACTGTGGCGGAAATCCGTGTGGCGTTCCGCAAGGGCCAACTCGGCGCTTCCGGCTCCGTGGCCTGGGACTTCAACCACGTCGGCCTGATCGAAGCCTCGCCGGAAACCCCGGACGCTGATCCGGAAATGGCTGCCATTGAAGCGGGCGCCCAGGATTTTGAAGACGGCGAAGAAGAAGGCACCACCCTGTTCATCACCGAAACCACCGACCTGGACGCCGTGCAAAAAGCCTTGCCGGAGCAGGGCTTCACCGTGCTGTCGGCCAAGCTGGGTTATATCGCGAAGAACCCGGTCAGCGGTTTGAGCGATGAGCAGATGGCGGAAGTCGAAGCCTTTTTGGAAGGTTTGGACAACCATGACGACGTGCAGGATATGTTCGTCGGTTTGGCGGGCTGATTCACCTCCTGGCGGGCTAACTCCCCTTGTAGGGGGCCGGCTTGCCGACGATGGCGTCCTCGAGATCGCCATCGCCGCCAAACCGGGCGCCTACAGCGGTTGTAGCGTGGCTTCTATTTCGCTGAAGCCTGGTCGGGCGAGCACTTCGGGTTGGCAGCAACGTTCGTGCAACCCTTCCAGCGCCTGACGCTTGTCTTCGCTTAACTCCCCGTCAACCCGCTCCAGCAACTCCCCCAACAATACCCCGAACGCCCGCACTTCAATGCGCTGCAATGCCTTGGTTTCCAAGGTGTCCGCCGTGGCATGGAACGACGCCGCGCCGAAATCCCCGAGCAAACAGTCGCCCGCTGCATTCCACAGAATATTGTGGCCGTACAGGTCGCCGTGGGTGATGCCGTGCCGGTGCAGGTGTGCGGCCACCGAGGCGATGCCGCGTGCCATGCGCAGGGCCACCTCAGCGCTGAAGCGGGTGGCGGGGTGATAGACGTCACGGGAGCAGGACGCCAGGCTCGGCAGGCCTGCGAGGTTGCGGTAGCTCGGGGCGATCAGGTCCATCACCAGTGCGGCCTGGTCGTCGGGGTGGCCTACCACGCGGCCTTCCACTTTGATCAGGTTGGGGTGCAGCCCGGCGGCGATGCAGGCTTGCATTTCGTGCAACGGCGAGCCGTCGCTGGTAATCGTGCCTTTATACAGTTTGACCGCGACGGCCTTCGCCGAGGGCTTCCACACTGCCTTGCGAATAACGCCGGAAGCGCCTTCGCCCAGTACCTCGGCCAGTTCCAGTTGCGCCCAGGGAATATCCGGCGTGGCGTCGTCAGCCGCGACGTCCACCGCCATTTCCACGGGATTGCCGGCATAGGCCAGCCAGGTCAGGCTTGGCAGCGCCAATAGCCATTGCGGCAGGTGCGTCAGGCGGTTGGAGGCGATGCGGATCAGCTCCAGGTTTTTGCACTGGGCCAGGCTTTCCGGCAAGTGCGCCAGCTGGTTGCCGGCCAGCATCAGTTTTTGCAGCAGCGGCCGCTCGCCCAAGGCGTCGGGCAACTGGCTGATGCAGTTGTCGGTGAGGATCAGCCAGCGCAACAGCGGCGGCAACGCGGCAGCGGGGACGTGGCTGATCTGGTTGGCCTTGAAGCCGATCATGCTCAGCTTGGCGCACTGGCCCAGGCATTCGGGCAGTTCGGTGAAGGCGTTGTCCGAGCAGAACAGCACGCGCAGGTGCGCCAAGCGATGCAGGTCATCCGGCAGGCTGCGCAGGGCGTTGCCGCTGAGGTTGAGAATCTCGAGGGAGTCGGCCAGTTCGAAGATTTCCCGGGGGAATTCGGTCAGCCCGCAGGACAGGTCCAGGCGCGTGATGCCGGCCAATTGGCCAGCCTTGAGTTGGGCGAGGGTATTCATGAACGGCGCGGTCACTCGGCAAGGGGGCGTAAAAGGCGCTCATGATACCGGGTCGCGCAAGCGTTGCGGGCTGACTGCCTGCAATTGGTTCAGCCGGCTGGCGGTGCGGGCCAGGTCGATGGCCTGGCCTGACAGGGATTCGGCCAGGGGCTGTTCGCCGACCAGGACCAGGTGTTTGTCCCGGTCGTAGAGCACGTCCACCAGGTTGATGAAGCGTTGTTGCACCGCAATCGGGCAATCCGCCAGGTGCGGCAGCCCATCGATGATCCAGTGGTCGAAGTCCTCGCACAGCAGCAGGTAATCCATCACCGCCGTGAGCTGTTCGCACAGATCATTGAACGTGAAGGCGATGCGACGCGCCTCACAGTGACGGCATGTCAACTGCCGGGTGCCGACGCTCAGGGCTTGCGCCGGGCAATCTGCGGCAGGCAGCCCGAGGGCTGCGCGTTGCGCCGCCGTGCCTGGCCACACGTACTGCCCAGCCGTAAAGCGCTGTTCGGCATGGGCCTGGGGCAGGCTGCGAAAGTCCTGGGGCGAGCTGACTTCCAGCACCTCCATGCGCGCGGCGATCAGGTCGATCACTGGCTTGAAGCGCTCGTGGTACAGCGGGTTGGGCAAGAGTCCTTCAGGCGGGTAGTTGGACGTCACCAGCACCAGCACGCCCCGAGCAAACAATGCCCTGAACAGCCGATTGATCAGCATGGCATCGCCAATATCGTGGACGTGGAACTCGTCGAAACACAGCACGCGGCAGCCCGCCAGCAGCTCATCAAGGGTGACGGCCAAGGCGTCGTCATGCTCACGGTGCTCGAACATGCCCCGATGCAGGCGGGCGAAAAAATCATGGAAATGCACACGCTGCTTCTCGGCAATCGGCAACGCCTGGAAAAACCCATCAAGCAGCCAGCTTTTGCCGCGCCCCACCGGGCCGTGCAGGTACAGGCTGCGAGTGGGTTCGTCGGCCAGCAGATGTGCGGTTTCGCGCGCCATAGCGGCAATCGCCTGCGCCTGGCCTGTGCTGAGGGTATAGCCCCGCTGCTCGGCCTTGTGCTGAAAGAACATCGGGATGGAGGCGTCGACGCGGGTGCCGGGGGGTTTACCGAACAGGCGTCGGATCAGGGAAAGCACGGCCAATGCGAGTCACTCTGTAGTGCGGTGGTCGCTTACTTTAGAGGCCCGACCACGTTTTGACCAATCGAGAAGGGCGCCGCCAGATATCTCGAAAAGGCATGGGGTGTAGACATTACCCAAGCGGTCAGCAGGCGGCGCTGGTTTGGGATGGCCTGGTGTATCTGGAAAACCTGGCGCCCCCTGCAACGCCGGGACCTATACCAGTAACGGGCTGCTCGACGTTGGGTTCTAGAACTTCAACATCTGCGTGGTCGGCTGGCCCACCGGGCTGACCATCGCATAGTTGTAGCCGGCCCCGGACCAGTACTCGGCCTGCAGCCCGTCGGCGGTGCGGCTGCCACGGGGCAGGAAGTTGTTTTGCGGTCCCGGTGGGCGAATGTAGAAGCTGATCTTGCGACCTTGCGAGTCCTCATACACCACCATGGCCGCCGCACCTTGATCGGTGGTGAGCAGGCGACCACTGACCGGTTGGAAGCCCGATT
Organism: Pseudomonas fildesensis; assembly: GCF_001050345.1. Classification (GTDB taxonomy): domain Bacteria; phylum Pseudomonadota; class Gammaproteobacteria; order Pseudomonadales; family Pseudomonadaceae; genus Aquipseudomonas; species Aquipseudomonas fildesensis. The sequence goes on from NZ_LFMW01000008.1 coordinate 112,666, forward strand.
GGCTCATGTCGGGCAGGCGATGGGCCTGGTTGAAGTAGCGGTCGAGCCAGGCTTGCATCGTGCCGTTGCCCTGGACGCTGTAGTCCGCGGGCATGATGCCGTCCTGGGCAAACAGACGGTAGGCCTGCATGGCGTCGGTCATGGGCTGTATCGCCGCATACTCGGTGGCTTCACGGGCCTGCCAGCCGCCCAGGCCGCCGACGCTGACGGCGATCAACAGCAGCGCCGCCGTGGCCAGGTGGCGCCGCGACTGGCGCTTGAGGCGCTGGCGAATCAGGGCTGGGTCCAGGTCCGGGTTGGCCGGTTGTTGCAGGGCGCCACTCAACGACGCGCGCAACAACTGTGCATCCTGCTGCCAGGCGTGGACCTGGGCCGCCACGTCAGGGTGGGCGGCCAACCAGGTTTCAAGCACGCGACGATCACTCTCCAGCAGTTGGTGGTCGATGTAGGCATGCAAATCGCGTTCGCTGGGGGGCAGGCTGATCATTTGAGTATCCGCATGGAAGGGCTGGTGATTTCGCCATCGCTAAGTTGGCGCAAGGCTTGGCGTGCACGGGACAGGCGCGACATCACGGTGCCAATGGGCACGTCGAGGATCTCGGCGACCGCCTTGTAGCTCAAGCCTTCGACCGACACCCACAGCAGCAGCGCGCGTTGTTCGGTGTTGAGTTGATCGAAGGCTTGCAGGGTCGACTGGGCGATCACGGTACGTTCTACCGACGGCTGCGCATCATCGCGCCCGGTAAAAAATTCGAGCATGCGCGCGTAGCGACGGGAGCTGCGGTGGGCATCGAGGAACTGCCGGTAGAGGATCGAGAACAGCCAGGCGCGCAGGTCGCCTTCGACGCGTTTGTCGGCCCAGCTGATGATCGCTCGTTCCAGCGTCGACTGCACCAGGTCATCGGCGCTGCTGGCGTTACGGGTCAGGGACACGGCAAAACGCCGCAGCCTGGGGATGATTTCACGTAACTGCTCATCGAGTTCATGCATGGGATTCTGGCGGGTCACTACGCTGGGACTAGAGAGACGTCCGGCGTTGAAGATTATTCCAGGCTGCGAAAAATAAACCAAAGGCCTGGGAATAGAGCGGATCGGCGTTCGTCTCAATGCTCCGACCTTATGTTTCACCCCTAAGGCCTTTGGCCCTGGAGTTCCTTCATGGTAGATCACTCATCACCGCCCCGTCCTCCGTTGAGCACTGCGAGCCTGATCGCGCGACTCGTCGGCATCGGTGCCGTGGTTGCTGTTGTTGCGGGGGCGTTTGCCTACGTCAACGGCACCCTCGACCCACAACGACTGCGGCCCAAGACCTTGGTCAATGCCCTGGAAACCAATAACGGCGTGCACCCGGGCTTGCGGCGTAACCATGCCAAGGGCGTGTGCGTTGCGGGTTATTTCGAGAGCAGTGCCGAGGCGCGTGCGTATTCCTCAGCCCAAGTGTTCAGCGAGGCCAAGACCCCAGTGATCGGTCGCTTTGCCTTGCCCAGCGGCAACCCCTATGCGCCGGACAGCAGTGTGCCGCTGCGCAGTTTTGCCCTGCAATTCAGCCAGGCCAACGGCCAGCAGTGGCGCACCGGGATGAACAGCATGCCGGTGTTCCCGGTGGGCACGCCCGAGGCGTTCTACCAGATGCTCAAGGCGGGCGCGCCCGACCCGGCGACCGGCAAGCCGAACCCGGCGAATATGCCAGCGTTTTTTGCCTCGCATCCGGAGACGGCGCCGTTTCTGGCATGGGTCAAAACCGCCAAGCCCTCGGCCAGCTACGCAACCGAGACCTATAACGGCATCAATGCATTTTACCTGGTGAGCGCCGACGGTCAGCGCCAGGCCGTGCGTTGGGGCGTAGTACCGCAAAGCCAGGATGCGCCGGGGGATAGCGCGCCGGCAGGCAATGACTTCCTGGAAAAAGACCTGGTGCAACGCCTGGCTTCAGGGCCGCTGCGCTGGCAGTTGAACATGACCCTGGCCAACTCCGGCGACCCGGTGGACGACGCCAGCAAGGCCTGGACTGGCTCGCACAAGGTGATCAACGTGGGCACCCTCGTGTTGCAAAGCAGCCAGCCACAGGCCGATGGCGATTGCCGCGATATCAACTTCGACCCGCTGATTTTGCCGAGCGGCATCGAAGCGTCGAATGACCCGTTGCTGGCCGCCCGTTCGGCGGCGTACGCCAGTTCGTACCTGCGCCGCGCCGGTGAGGTCAGCCCGCTGCACAGCGCCCCTCAGGAGTCGAAGCCATGAACGGTTCACCACGGTTTTTTGCGCCCATGGCGCGTCTGCTGCATTGGTTGATGGCACTGATGATCATCGCCATGCTGTTTATCGGCGCTGGCCTGGCGGCGTCGGTTTCGGAGCGGCACGAGTGGCTGATTCACCTGCACAAGCCGCTGGGCATCGCGATTCTGGCGTTGGTGATTGTGCGGCTGGTCGTACGTTTTTCCACGCGCCAGCCACCGTTGCCCGCCGATTTACCGTTGTGGCAAGTGCTGGCAGCCAAGGCCTCTCATCTGTTGCTGTATGGGTTGATGCTGGTGTTGCCGCTGCTGGGCTGGGCGATGATTTCGGCGGCGGGCGACCCGGTGATGCTCAGCAGCTCGATTCAACTACCGTCGCTGGTGGCGGCCAATGCACCGTTGTTTGCGGTGTTGCGCAAGGCCCATGGTTATCTCGCCTACTTGTTGTTCCTGACGGTGTTGTTGCACCTGGCGGCGGCGTTGTTCCATGGGTTGATTCGGCGTGATGGGGTGTTGCAGAGCATGACGGGCGGCAAGGACTGACCTGAGCCGTTGGTCGATACCTGTGGCGAACGAGCTTGCTCGCGTTGGGTTGCGCAGCAGCCCCAAAACCTGCCTGCTCGGTGTATCAGGTAATAGGGCCGTGCCTGTAATTGGGCCGCTTCGCGGCCCAACGCGAGCAAGCTCGCTCGCCACATTATTCAGCGTAGGGTGCTGACGATATCGGCCACCGTGCTTAATACGTCCTTGCCCAGTTGCATCGAACGTTTACCTGACCAACCGGTTTGCGGGTTAGGGGCGTCGTCATTGTCCTTGAACGGCATTTCGAGGGTCAGCGACAGGCAGTCGTACTTCTCGCCCACTGAATTGCAGGCCAGGGTCATATTGGCCTGGCCTGGCAGGTCACGGGTGTAGCCGTGGGTGGTCTGGAAGTCGCGGGTCAGGGCGCTCAAATGGCTGCGGAAGCGTTTTTCCAGGGCTTCGATTCGCGGGGTGTAGCCCGGGTTGCCTTCACAGCCGGCGGTGAAGATGTAGGGGATTTCTTCGTCGCCGTGTATATCGAGGAACAGGTCGACGCCGTACTTTTCCATTTGCTGCTGGACGAACAGCACTTCGGGGCTAACTTCCTGGCTGGCGCTCTGCCAGGCGCGATTGAGGTCCTGGCCCATGGCATTGGTGCGTAGGTGGCCGTGGAAGGCACCGTCCGGGTTCATGTTTGGTACCAGGTACAGGTCGGCGACGGCCAGCAGTTTTTTCAGCTCGGTGTCACCGTCCTGCTGGAGGCGCTCGATGATGCCTTCCATAAACCATTCGGCCATGTGTTCGCCGGGGTGCTGCTGGGCGATGATCCAGACCTTGCGTCGGCCTGCACCACCTTTGCCACGGCGCAGCAATTGGATATCGCGGCCTTCGACACTTTTGCCGGTGGCCAGCAGTTTAGTGCCGGCTTGGTTCAGCGCCTGGTCGATCAGCCAGTCGTGGCGCTCACGGCTGTAAGGTTCGAAGTAGGCGAACCACGCCTGTTTTTCGCGGGTCTCCAGGCTGATGTGCAAGGTTTCGCCGTCAAAACGCGTGGGTACGCGGAACCAGTTGGTATGGTCGTAGGACGCCACGGCGTTGTAGCCGCTCCACGCGTGCTTATAGGAGGATTGGCTAGCGTTGCTCAGGCGGAAGGTGTGGGTGTGGCCCACGTGCATGCCTTCGGCCTTGAAGTGAAACCATTGGAAATGTTGGCTGCGGGTATCGGGGTTGATTGCCAGCAGCAACTGATGGGCATCACTGGCATCCAGGACCTGGATATTGCCACTGTCGAAGTCGGTGCTGATCTTGATGGAGGTCAAGGCCACGGTCATAGTCTGGTTGCCTGAATATGAGTTTGTGGCGGCTATATTACACAGAGGTTGCGCAAGATCTTGACGCAAAATTGTTGCGAGGGGAGGGGGGCGTCATCCCTGACGCAGCAGCAGCTTAGAGTCTATGAGATTGATTCTCAAGCGCTATCTCGCAAAGATCGGGGCTAGAGCATTCGACTGGCTTTCTTTTGGCGATGGTCTTTTGCTACCATGCGCGCCATCAAGCAACACACAGTCTTCATTAGCCTGAAGCCATGCCAGGGAAACTGGCAAAAAAAAGACCCGGCCAAAGAGCCGGGTCAAAAACCGTGATTAGCCTGATGAGGAGATATTCCAAGAGTCCGACCTAAGGTCCCTTGGTCTATCGACTGATCTCGCGATCAGCTGGGTCCAATAATAATCATTATCATTTGCAAGTCAAATGTTTTTATCCATGAGATAGAAATATTTTTCCTGCGCGCGTCATCCGTTTGCCTGAGTCTGCGACACTCGCAACGACCGCTCCACCATCGCTTTCGCCATATCGATCAAATACACCACTGAAAATGCCAGGTCGCGCTGATTGCCTTGATGGTTGCTTGCCGACTCGTAGGCCGTGGCGGCTGCGCTGCGCAACAGTTCCGAGGCGTGCACCAGCGCTTCCTCCTGGCTGATGCCGGGTTTGATGCTGAACAACGCGTCGTTCGGCGGCGCTGCGGACATATCTTCTTTCAAGTAATAGTCGAGTGCGCGCTGGGCGGCGCCGCTGCTGCGCATGTCGAGCAGTTCGTTGATTTCAGGTGTGGCGGGCAGGGGATACGGGCTTGTCATCATGAAGGTCGGTACTCTGGATGGGTGTCGAAAACCTGATGACCGATAATAGTACGTATCGTATTTATGTCGTTTTATGGATTACTACAAACTGTTTATTGCCCTGTAAAATACGCAACGTATTGTCAGGCCCCATGGATAAATGGATTGCGTTGGTCAGAGCCAACATGAAAGACCCCAGGGTCACGCAGGATGAACTGGCCGAACGCTTGGGCATGTCCCAGGGCGGTGTCGGCCATTGGCTCAACAAGCGCCGTGTGCCGAGCCTGGCGGACATGAACCGGGTGCTGGAAGAGTTGGGGCTCGGGTACCTGGAAGTGACGCTGGAGATTCGCGAAAAGACCGACGCGGAACCAACTGCGCACACACACTACAACCCGTATTTTCGCTACCCGGTCAGCGACTGGAAAGGCGTGTGTGAAGTACGTGAAGAGCGCCCGGCCTACGGCGCCGCCCGGTTTGAACTGACGGACTACCACGCACGGGGCGATGCGTTCTGGCTACCCGTCACTGGAGACGCGATGACGGCCCCCAGCGGCCTGAGCATCGGCGCAGGCACGCTGATCCTGGTAGACCCGGCCATCAATGCCGAACCCGGCAAGTTGGTCGTCGCCCAATGGTCCGACAGCACCCAGGCCACCTTTCGGCAATTGCAGGAAGAAAGCGGCCAGCTTTACCTGGTGCCGCTCAACCCAACCTACCCCAAGGTGCTGTTCACCGACGATTGCCGAATCCTTGGCGTCGTCGTGCAGGCCACGGCGAAGTTTTAGTCCGCCGTTTCGAGTTCCACCAGCGCGCAACCTTCTGCAACCATTTCGCCTTCCTGGCAAAACAGCGCCTTGACCACCCCGGCCTGAGGCGCACGGATGCTGTGCTCCATCTTCATGGCCTCCAGCACCACCAGTTGCGTACCGGCTTCAACGGTTTGCCCGACGTCCACCAGTACCCGTACGATGCTGCCATTCATAGGGGCCGTGAGGCCACCTTGATGGGACTGGTTGGCCTCGACCGCCGCAATCGGGTCGAACAGGCTGACGGCGAGCATCTCACCGTTCCAGCGCAGGAACAGCGTACCGTCGCTGCGTACCGCCAGCAGAGAGCGGCGCACGCCTTGTTGCTCGATCACCAGCTGTTCGCCGCGCAATTGCGGCGCATCCCTTGACAACGTCACCAGCCGATCCTGGCCGTTGCAACACAAGTGCAGCGACACCTCAGCGGGCAGGCCGGCGCGAAAACCGCGCGTATCTGCCCAAGGTCCGTGACCTATTGGCAAGCTCTGCATGAATGCGGAACCTGCCGCCTGCCAGAATTCGTCGCTCAATTCTCCGGCCAACGGCAGCAGTTCGTCCTGATAACGCGGAATAAACCCGGTATCCAGTTCAGCTGCCGCAAATGCCGGATGGCCGATGATGCGCCGCAGAAAGCCCAGGTTGGTCTTGATCCCGCCGACGGCAAATTCATCGAGCATGCTCAGCAACCGCAGCCGCGCCTGTTCACGGTCCTCGCCCCAGGCAATCAGCTTGCCGAGCATTGGGTCGTAGAAGGGCGAGACGCTGTCGCCTTGTTCGACACCGCTGTCCACGCGCCGCCCAGGGCCGGCTGCCGATTCGCGGTACAGCGTCAGGTGCCCGGTGGCGGGCAGGAAATCATTCGCCGGGTCTTCGGCATACAGGCGCACCTCGATTGCATGGCCAATCAGCGGCACCTGCTCTTGGGTGATCGGCAGCTTCTCGCCCTGGGCCACACGAATCTGCCAGGCCACCAGGTCGAGGCCTGTAATCGCTTCTGTTACCGGATGCTCCACCTGCAGTCGCGTGTTCATCTCCATAAAGAAAAACTCGCCACGGGCATCCAGCAAGAACTCCACGGTGCCCGCGCCCACATACCCGATCGCCTGGGCTGCGCGCACCGCCGCTTCGCCCATGGCCTTGCGCTGCGCCACACTCAAACCCGGCGCGGGCGCTTCCTCGACGACCTTTTGATGCCGACGCTGGATCGAACAATCGCGCTCATTAAGGTACAGGCAATGCCCATGCTGATCGGCAAACACCTGGATCTCGACGTGGCGCGGCTTGAGCAGGTACTTCTCCACCAGCATCTGCCCATTGCCAAACGACGACAGCGCCTCACGCTGGGCAGAAGCCAGGGCTTCAGCCAACTGACTCACGTCCTCGACCACCTTCATGCCTTTGCCACCGCCGCCGGCCGTGGCCTTTAGCAGCACCGGGTAGCCGATGCGCGCGCAGGCGTCGCGGAAGGTTTCCAGGTCCTGTGCCTCGCCGTGGTAACCCGGCACCAGCGGCACGCCTGCGGTTTCCATCAGTGACTTGGCAGCGGATTTGCTGCCCATGGCATCGATTGCCGAGGCGGGCGGGCCGAGGAAGATCAGCCCGGCTGCCTCGATGGCGCGTGCAAAACCGGCGTTTTCCGACAGGAAGCCGTAGCCCGGATGAATCGCCTGGGCGCCGCTGGCCTGGGCGGCGGCGATCAATTTGTCGATTTGCAGGTAACTGTCTGTGGCTTTGCTGCCACCCAGGTCGACGCGGATATCGGCCTCGCGGCTATGCCGGGCATCGCGGTCGGTGGCGCTGTGCACCGCGACGGTGGTCAGCCCCATTGCCTTGGCGGTGCGCATCACGCGGCAGGCGATCTCGCCACGGTTAGCCACCAGCACGGTGGTCAGTTTGGTCATGAGCGCGGCTCCTGGGATTGCCAGCTAGGCGCACGTTTTTGCAGGAACGCGCGCAAGCCTTCCTGGCCTTCGGCGCTGACGCGAATGCGGGCGATGGCATTCTCGCAATAGCGCCGCAGCGATGGAGTGAGCGCGCCGTTACCCACTTCGCGTAGCAAATCCTTACTCGCGCGCATGGCCGCCGGGCTGTTTTGCAAGAGGTTGGCGACCCATTGATCCACCTGTTGATCCAGTGCCTCGGCCGGATAACTTTCCGCCAGCAGGCCGATGTCGCGTGCTCGCTGGCCGCCAAAACGCTCCGCCGTCAGGGCATAGCGACGGGCCGCGCGTTCGCCGATGGCCTGCACCACAAATGGACTGATTACCGCTGGCGCCAGGCCAATGCGTACTTCCGACAGGCAGAATTGCGCATCATCGGCGCCAATCGCCATGTCGCAGCAACTGATCAGGCCCAGCGCGCCACCGTAGGCCGCGCCTTGCACCACCGCCAGTGTCGGGATTTTCAGTTTGGCCAGGTTGTACATCAGCTCGGCCAGTTCGCGGGCGTCGTCCAGGTTGGTGTGGTAATCCAGCTCGGCCGACTGCTGCATCCAGGCCAGGTCGGCACCGGCGCTGAAATGCTTGCCGCGCCCGCGCAGCACCAGAAAGCGCAAGGAAGGATCGCCCTGCACCTGGTCGAGGGCGATGATCAGTTCGCGGATCATCTCGGCGTTGAACGCGTTGTTCTTGGCTTCACGACTGAGCCACAGCGTGGCAAAGCCACGGGTGTCGGTGATCAATTCGAGGGTGTTGAAATCGCTCATGCAAGGAGCTCCATGATGATGAGAGGTCTCCTGTCGGAGCGAGCTTGGTGTGGCGAGCAAGCTTGCTTGCGCTGGGGTGCGAAGCGCCCCCAAAAAGCCGGAGACTGCTGCGCAGTCAGCGGGAGCAAGCTCCCTCGCCACACCAAGCGCGCTCCTACAGGTTACATGCGGAACACGCCGAAGCGGCTCGGCTCGATGGGTGCATTCAGTGCGGCGGACAGGGCCAGGGCCAGCACGTCGCGGGTCTGTAACGGGTCGATGACGCCGTCGTCCCACAGGCGGGCGCTGGAGTAGTAGGGGTGGCCCTGGGTTTCATACTGGTCGAGGATCGGCTGCTTGATCGCCGCTTCCTCTTCGGCACTGAACCCCACGCCTGCACGTTCGGCCTGCTCACGCTTGACCTGCACCAGCACGCCGGCCGCCTGTTCGGCACCCATCACGCCGATACGCGCGTTGGGCCACATCCACAAAAAGCGCGGGTCATAGGCACGGCCGCACATGCCGTAGTTGCCGGCACCAAAACTGCCGCCGATGATCACGGTGAATTTCGGCACCTTGGCGCACGCCACCGCTGTGACCAGCTTGGCGCCATGCTTGGCGATGCCACCGGCTTCGTATTTCTGGCCGACCATGAAGCCGGTGATGTTTTGCAAAAACAGCAGCGGAATCCCGCGCTGACAGGCCAGCTCGATAAAGTGCGCGCCTTTTTGCGCGGCTTCGGCGAACAGAATCCCGTTGTTGCCCAGGATCGCAATCGGGTAGCCGTGCAAGTGCGCAAAGCCGCACACCAGTGTGGTGCCAAACAGCGCCTTGAACTCATCGAACACCGAGCCGTCCACCAGCCGCGCAATCACTTCGCGCACATCAAACGGCTGCTTGGCATCGGCCGGGATCACGCCGTAGAGCTCTTCGCTGCTGTACAGCGGCGCCACCGGCGGGCGTTGCAGCAACTCACCCTGTTTGCGCCAATTGAGGTTGGCCACACTGCGCCGCGCCAGGGCCAGGGCGTGTTCGTCACTGTCGGCATAGTGGTCGGCGACGCCGGAGATCTTGCAGTGCACATCGGCGCCGCCGAGCTCTTCGGCGCTGACCACTTCACCAGTGGCGGCCTTCACCAACGGTGGGCCGGCGAGGAAGATGGTTGCTTGCTGGCGCACCATGATCGCTTCGTCGGCCATTGCCGGCACATACGCGCCACCGGCGGTGCATGAGCCCATCACTACGGCAATCTGCGGGATGCCCCGGGCGCTCATGTTGGCCTGGTTGAAGAAGATCCGCCCGAAATGCTCGCGGTCGGGGAACACTTCATCCTGACGCGGCAGGTTGGCGCCGCCGGAGTCCACCAGGTAGATGCACGGCAGGCGGTTCTGTTCGGCGATGGTCTGCGCGCGCAGGTGTTTTTTTACGGTCAGCGGGTAGTAGGAGCCGCCTTTCACCGTGGCATCGTTGGCGACGATCATGCACTCGACGCCTTCGACACGGCCGATCCCGGCAATCACCCCGGCGGCGGGCACGTCTTCGCCATACACCTGATGGGCGGCCAGTTGGCTGAGTTCGAGGAATGGCGAGCCTGGGTCCAGCAAGCGATTGATGCGCTCGCGGGGCAGCAGTTTGCCGCGCGAAGTGTGACGCTCCTGGGCCTTGGCGCCGCCACCTTGTTGTACATGGGCAAGCAGGGTGTGAAGGGCGTCGACCTGCTGGTGCATCGCCGCGCTATTGGCGGCGAATTCCGCCGAGCGCGGGTTGAGTTGAGTGTGCAAGGTGGCCATGGCGCGCTCCTTCAGCGGGTTTCGTTGAAGAGTTCGCGACCGATCAACATCCGTCGAATCTCACTGGTGCCGGCGCCGATTTCATACAGCTTGGCGTCACGCAGCAGGCGTCCGGCGGGGAATTCATTGATGTAGCCGTTGCCGCCCAGAATCTGGATCGCGTCGAGGGCCATTTGCGTGGCGCGTTCGGCGCTGTAGAGGATCACCCCGGCGGCATCCTTGCGCGTGGTTTCGCCGCGTTCGCAGGCCTGTGCCACCGCGTACAGGTAAGCGCGGCTGGCGTTGAGCTGGGTGTACATGTCGGCGACTTTGCCCTGGATCAGCTGGAATTCGCCAATGCTCTGACCGAACTGTTTGCGGTCGTGGATGTAGGGCACGATCAGGTCCATGCACGCCTGCATGATCCCGGTCGGGCCGCCGCTCAGCACCACGCGCTCGTAGTCCAGGCCGCTCATCAGCACTTTGACCCCGCCGTTGAGCATGCCGAGGATGTTTTCTTCCGGCACTTCCACGTCATCGAAGAACAGCTCGCAGGTGTTGGAGCCGCGCATGCCCAACTTGTCGAACTTGTTGCTGCGGCTGAAGCCCTTCCAGTCGCGCTCGACGATAAACGCGGTGATGCCGTGGGCGCCTTTCTCAAGGTCGGTCTTGGCGTAGATCACGTAGGTGCTGGCGTCGGGGCCGTTGGTGATCCAGGTCTTGCTGCCGTTGAGCACGTAGCGGTCGCCGCGTTTGTCGGCGCGCAGTTTCATCGAGACCACATCGGAACCGGCATTCGGCTCGCTCATGGCGAGAGCGCCGACGTGTTCGCCGCTGATCAGCTTGGGCAGGTACTTGAGCTTCTGTTCGTGATTGCCGTTGCGGTTGATCTGGTTGACGCACAGGTTGGAGTGGGCGCCGTAGGACAGCGCCACCGAGGCCGAACCCCGGCTGATTTCTTCCATGGCCACCACGTGGGCCAGGTAACCCAGGCCGGCGCCGCCGTATTCTTCCGGCACGGTGATGCCCAGCAGGCCCATGTCACCGAACTTGCGCCACAGGTCGGCGGGGAACAGGTTGTCGATGTCGATTTGTGCCGCGCGGGGGGCGATTTCCTTGGTCACGAAGTGCTGCACCTGGTCGCGCAGCATGTCGATGGTTTCGCCCAGGGCGAAGTTCAGGGACGGGTAACTCATGGACAGGCACCTTAAATTGATCTTTGTTGTTGTGTGGGCCGAGCACCGGGGAGGGCGCTCACCTTTACGTTAACGTAAGCTTGCGTTGCGGCGCTGTCAATCGTAGTTTACGTTTACGTCAACCTACAAAAAAGACAACAGGGGTGGTTATGGATCAACCGAATCAGAGCTACAGCCGTGGCTCCCAGGACAAGACCTTGCTGGCCATGACCATTGGTCAGGCCTTCGATCACACCGTTGCCCGCTACCCCGAGGGCGAAGCGCTGGTGGTCCGCCACCAGCAACGTCGCTACACCTGGCAGCAACTGGCCGAGACCGTTGACCTGCACGCCCGTGCGTTGCTGACGCTGGGCCTGCAAACCGGCGACCGCTTGGGCATCTGGGCGCCCAACTGCGCCGAGTGGTGCGTCAGCCAGGTGGCCAGCGCCAAGATTGGCGTGATCCTGGTCAATATCAATCCGGCGTATCGCAGCAGCGAACTGGAGTACGTGCTCAAGCAGTCCGGTTGCCAATGGCTGGTGTGCGCGGGTTCGTTCAAGACCTCTGATTACCACGCGATGCTGCAGGAACTGGTGCCGGAACTCGCCGAACAATCCATCGGCCGACTGCAATCAGAAAAACTGCCGGACCTGCGCGGTGTGATCAGCCTCGACCCCAGCCCGCCCCCGGGATTCCTGCCCTGGTCGCAACTGTCGGCCCTTGGCGCAGGCATCCCGTCCGAGCAGTTACACGCCCGCCAAACGAGCCTGCACTTCGATCAAGCCGTCAATATCCAATACACCTCCGGCACCACCGGCTTCCCCAAGGGGGCCACCCTCAGTCACCACAACATCCTCAATAACGGCTACATGGTCGGCGAAAGCCTGGGGCTGACAGCGCAGGATCGCCTGGTGATCCCGGTGCCGCTGTACCACTGTTTCGCCATGGTGATGGGCAACCTGGGCTGCATCACCCACGGCACCACGATGATCTACCCCAATGACGGTTTCGACCCACTGCTGACCCTGACCGCCGTGGCCGAAGAGCACGCCACCGGCCTGTACGGCGTGCCCACGATGTTTATTGCCATGCTCGATCACCCACGGCGTGGCGAGCTCGACCTTTCTACCCTGCGCACCGGGATCATGGCCGGCGCCACGTGCCCGATCGAAGTGATGCGCCGGGTCATCAGCGAGTTGCACATGAGCGAAGTGCAGATCGCCTACGGCATGACCGAAACCAGCCCTGTGTCCTTGCAGACCTGCGCCGATGACGATCTGGAACGGCGCGTCACCACGGTCGGCCGCACCCAGCCGCAACTGGAACACAAGATCATTGATGTCAACGGCAACACCGTTGCGCGCGGTGAGGTCGGTGAGCTGTGTACCCGTGGCTACAGCGTGATGCTCGGCTACTGGAACAACCCTGACGGCACCCGCGACGCCATCGACGAGGCGGGCTGGATGCACACCGGTGACCTGGCGACCATGGATGAACACGGCTACGTATGTATCGCCGGGCGCAACAAGGACATGATCATCCGGGGTGGCGAGAACGTGTACCCGCGCGAGTTGGAGGAGTTTTTCTTTACGCACCCGGCAGTGGCCGACGTGCAGGTGATCGGTATTCCGGATGAGCGTTACGGCGAGGCCATCGTCGCCTGGGTCAAGTTCCACCCCGGCCATGTGGCCAACGAACTGGAGTTGCAAACCTGGTGCAAGGGCCGCATCGCGCACTTCAAGACGCCCAAGCACTTCAAGTTTGTGCAGGAGTTTCCGATGACGGTGACGGGCAAGGTCCAGAAATTTCGCATGCGCGAGATTTCCATCGAGGAACTGCAACGCAGAACCTAATGTGGGAGGGGGCTTGCTCCCTATAGCGGAGGCTCAGTCAACGTATGTAGCGACTGACCCCGCTATCGGGAGCAAGCCCCCTCCCACATTAGTCCCGCGGTGAGTCAACAAATTAGTGAAGACACAGACAGCACAAAGGGGACCCGAGGGTCCCCTTTAATTTGTCGTTGTCTTGTCCTGAATAAGGTTTACACCTTCTGACCCAATCTCAGGAGGGCGTAATGAATTCAGGAAAAAGGCGCAGTCAGCGTGATTACTCGCTGACCTTTAAATTGTCAGTCGTCGATCAGGTCGAAAAAGGCGAGTTGAGTTATAAAGAGGCTCAAGAGCGCTACGGCATTCAGGGCAAATCGACGGTATTGAACTGGTTACGCAGGCATGGTCGACAGAACTGGAGTCAAGGCGCGTCCATTCGTACCCAGAGATCCCGTTCCATGGATGAGCCCGACAAGCTGCTGACGCCCGAACAGCGAATCAAAGAGCTTGAAGAGCAACTCGCTCAAGCCAATCAGAAAGCTCAGTTTTTCGAAGCTGTTGTTGATGTACTCAAGAACGACTTTGGTGTCTCTGTCGTAAAAAAGCGATCCGGCAAGTCCTCTCCCAAAGGAAAGTCCAAGACCTGAGTATCAGCCGGGCTTGCCAGTTCATCGGGATTTCCCGTCAGGCGTATTACAAACGCATTCGAGCATGTAATGCCCGAGCCCTCCAGGCTCAGGAGGTCATGGGGTTCGTGCACGAAAAGCGCCTCAGACAACCTAGGCTCGGAACCCGAAAGCTTCATAACCTCATGCATAGCGAGCCCGAAGTCTCGGTAAAGATCGGTCGAGACTGCCTTTTCGACATTTTGCGGGATCGCCGAGAGTTGGTTCCTCGCAAGCGGGCCTATCACAAAACGACAAACAGTCATCATCGCTTTCACCGGCACCCCAACCTGCTCAAAGAAGGGCCTTCACAGGTAGTTGCTACGGCGCCAGAACAAGTTTGGGTAGCCGATATCACCTACTTACCCACTCAAACGGGCGTGGCCTATCTGAGCTTGGTGACTGACGCCTACTCTCGGAAAATCGTGGGGCATCATGTTCACGAAAGCTTGCACACGGAGTCTGTGATTCAGGCATTCAGTAAAGCCCTCAAGTGCAGAACAACAGAACACAACCTTGTTCATCACTCAGATCGAGGCATCCAGTACTGCTCCGAGCTTTATCAGCGGCTGCATGTAAAACACGGTATCCGGTGTTCAATGACCGATGGTTACGACTGCTACCAAAATGCTTTGGCCGAACGAGTGAACGGGATTTTGAAAACCGAGTTTCTCTTGCACCGGCCCAAAGATGCGGCTGAAGCCGCGCGAATGGTGGATCAATCGGTGCAGATATATAACAGCGAGCGGCCACATCTATCGCTGAAATACAAAACGCCCGATGCGGTGCATCGGGCGTTTTGAGGCTGAAATGGGTGTAAACCTATTTCAGGACTAGACAGCGCGATTTACGCCTTGGTCAAACGGTACACACGCTCTTCAAGGCGGGTGACGCCGCCCTGCACGAACTTCCAACTCTCGCCCAGGATGTCTCGCTCTTCGAGTACCTCCAGGGCCCAGTGCATCCCCAGCAGCATCTTCACCTCGTCATCGGTCACCGCAAACGGTGGGCCGACCTTCTGTGTCTGGTCATAGTCGAGCGTGATCAACAGGCCCTGGCAGCCCTTAGCTAGAAAGGTATTCAAATGTTCGGTGTATTGCGCCCGCATCAGTGGTGGCAATGCGATCAACGCCGCGCGGTCGTAGAGTGCCGCGCAATCGCCCAATGCATCGGCGTCCAGCGTGAAGAAATCACCACACCACACCTCGATCTCACCCGCCTGGTACACCTTGGACTCGCCACGCCGGCTGATACGCGGTGCAAGCCCCTGTTCACTGAAGAACGCCTCGACAGCCTGCTCCGACAACTCCACACCCAGCACACGATGCCCTTGGCTCGCCAGCCAGATCAGGTCCAGGCTTTTACCACACAGCGGCACCAGCACCTTTGCGCCATCGGCGAGTGCCAACGTCGACCAGTGGCGTTGCAGGTACGGATTGACCTCGGGCAAGTGAAATCCAATCTGATTGCGCGCCCAGCGCTCCTGCCAAAACTTAGGCTCCATGAATCACCCCGAAAATTCGATCAAAAGGCGCTAAAACTTATATTAGATTTAGATCAATGATCTGATTGAAGATGGGCCCATGTTAACGCTCAGGACCCCACTTATGCTCCCCAGCCTGTTTATCTCCCACGGTTCGCCGATGCTCGCCCTGCAACCCGGCGCCAGCGGCCCGGCCTTGCGGCGTCTGGCCGCTGAATTGCCACGCCCGAAGGCGATTGTGGTGGTGTCGGCGCACTGGGAAAGCCAGCAATTGCTGGTCAGCGGCAGCGCTGCCCCCGAGACCTGGCACGACTTCGGTGGCTTCCCCCGCGAACTGTTTGCCGTGCAATACCCGGCGCCAGGTGACCCACAGTTGGCCGGCGAAATCGTCGAACTGCTGCATGCCGATGGCCTGGATGCCCGCATCGATGATCGCCGCCCTTTCGACCACGGCACGTGGGTGCCGCTGTCGCTGATGTACCCGGCGGCCGACATTCCGGTGGTCCAAGTGTCTCTGCCCAGCCGTATGGGCCCTGCCCTGCAGACCCGGGTCGGGCACGCCCTGGCCAGCCTGCGCGGGCAAGGCGTGCTGCTGATCGGTTCCGGCAGCATTACCCACAACCTGGGAGAGCTGGACTGGCACGCAGGCCCCGAGAGCATCGAGCCGTGGGCACGGGATTTTCGCGATTGGGTGGTGGACAAGCTCGCCGCCGACGACGAGTCGGCGCTGCACGACTATCGCCGCCAGGCGCCTCATGCCGTGCGCAGCCATCCCAGCGATGAACATCTGCTGCCGCTGTACTTTGCGCGTGGCGCCGGCGGTGAATTCAGCGTGGCGCACCAGGGCTTCACCATGGGGGCGCTGGGCATGGATATCTACCGGTTTGGCTGACGGAGATCTAAATGTGGGAGGGGGCTTGCTCCCGATGGCGGTGAGTGAGTCAGCTTATGTCTTGCTGATACACCGCCATCGGGAGCAAGCCCCCTCCCACCAGACAAAAAAATCCCCGAACCAGTCGGGGATTTTTTATGTGCGATCAATCAACCCAAGGGCAGATCAATCTTCGCGGTAGCGACGCAGCTTCAGCTGCTTACCGGCAACGCGAGTGTCTTTCAGCTTGGCCAGCAGTTTTTCCAGACCGTCTTCCGGCAGCTCCACCAGGGAGAAGCTGTCACGGACCTGGATGCGACCGATGGCTTCACGTGCCAGGCCACCCTCGTTGAGGATAGCGCCCAGCAGGTTCTTGGCCGCGATACCATCACGCGCGCCAAGCGCGGTACGGCAACGGGCACGGCCTTCAGCCAGTGCAACCGGAGCACGACGCTCACGATCACCACGCTCTGGGCGGTCGCCGGAACGCTCTGGACGATCACCGCGTGGCGCGTTGTTCGGAACCAGTGGACGTTCTTTCTCGATCGCTGCCAGGGTCAGGGCCTGAGCGTTGGTGGCTTTGCGCAGCAGGGCTGCAGCCAGGGCACGCGGGGTGCAACCGATATCGGCAGTCAGGCGGTCCAGCAGTTCGCCGTGGGTCGATTCAGCGTCAGCCACCAGCGGCGACAGGCTGTTGGTCAGTTTCTTGATGCGGGCATCGAGAACGGCCTGGGCATCCGGCAGGCGGACTTCGGCAACTTTCTGACCGGTTACGCGCTCGATCACTTGCAGCATGCGGCGCTCACGTGGAGTCACCAGCAGCAGTGCACGACCTTCGCGACCAGCACGGCCGGTACGGCCGATACGGTGAACGTAGGACTCTGGATCGTACGGCATGTCAACGTTGAACACGTGAGTGATACGTGGAACGTCAAGACCACGGGCGGCAACGTCGGTCGCCACAACGATGTCCAGACGGCCATCCTTGAGGGAGTCGATCACGCGCTCACGCTGGTTCTGGGCGATGTCACCGTTCAGCGCAGCGGCTTTGTAGCCTTTGGCTTCCAGGGCACTGGCCAGGTCCAGGGTCGCTTGCTTGGTGCGCACGAACATGATCAGGGCGTCGAAGTCTTCGACTTCCAGCAGGCTCAATACAGCCGAGGTCTTCTGGTCAGCGTGAACCAACAGGTGAGCCTGTTCGATCGCGGTAACGGTCTGAGTCTTGGTCTGGATCTTCACGTGTTGCGGATCGCGCAGGTGGCGTTCTGCAATGGCACGGATCGACTGTGGCAGGGTAGCCGAGAACAGTACGGTCTGACGGGTTGCCGGCAGCGACTTGAAGATGACTTCCAGGTCGTCCATGAAGCCCAGCTTCAACATTTCGTCAGCTTCGTCGAGAACCAGGTGGTTCACGGTCGACAGGACTTTCTCGTCACGACGCAAGTGGTCGCACAGACGGCCCGGGGTGGCGACAACGATCTGTGCGCCGTTACGGATGGCTTTCAGTTGTGGGCCCATAGGCGCGCCGCCGTAAACGGCCACAACGGTTACACCTGGCATTTGCTTGGCGTAGGTTTCGAAAGCGGTTGCTACTTGCAGCGCCAACTCACGGGTTGGCGCCAGGATCAGGGCTTGCGGCTCGCGCTTGGCAGGATCGATGCAATGCAGGATAGGCAGGGCGAACGCGGCGGTTTTACCGGTACCGGTTTGCGCCTGGCCAATCATGTCCTGGCCGGCCATGATGATCGGGATCGATTGCTGCTGAATAGCCGAAGGTTCTTCGTAGCCGGTCGCGATGACGGCAGCAAGAATGTTCGGGTTAAGATTAAAAGCGGCGAAGCCGCCGGTTTCCTGGGTCATGGGTCTGCCTCTAAGTGCATCCGCAAAGACCCATGCTCCAAAGCTGCGCATGCCGTGTTGAGACTCAAGAGTCGCCCTGGCTGCTTTGTCGGCGGGGATTTGCGAAAACGAATGAATGAAAAAGATTCGTCAAGGGAGAGTCCGCTGTGCGGACGAGCAGCCGAAGCTGACTTCGGGGAATTGCGCTACCTAAACGCGGCCCGGTTAAAGGCCGGCGCGCACTATACCGGAAATACCTGAAAAAGGGAGCTTTTTTTATCGGAAAGCACCGATAAACCGCGCTGCGTCACAGTCTTTGCGCAGACGCGCGCCAGGGTCTATTTTTCAAAGGCCCGGCCCTGCTGGTCATAACGCTTAAACGGTTCACCTACCCATTGAGACCTTTGGTCTGAAACCTTCCCTAAGCCCGAGGGCACACCCGATGAATCAAGCCAGCAGCAGCCGCGTCAGCCGTGAACTCCAGGGCCATGTCATGCTGTTGGGCCTGGACCGGGTGGCCAAGCGCAATGCCTTTGACCTGGATTTACTCAACGAGCTGAGCCTCGCTTATGGCGAATTTGATCGAAATGACGATGCGCGGGTGGCCGTGGTGTTTGCCCACGGCGACCACTTCACCGCCGGCCTGGACCTGGCCAATGTCAGCGGCGTGATGAGCGGGGGCTGGCAACCGCCACTGGGGGGCTGCGATCCCTGGGGTGTGTTCGCCGGCCCACGGGTCAGCAAACCGGTGATCGTCGCAGCCAAGGGCTACTGCCTGACCATCGGTATCGAGCTGATGCTGGCGGCGGATATCAACCTTTGTGCGAGCAACACGCGCTTTGCGCAGATGGAAGTGCAGCGTGGGATTTTTCCATTTGGCGGTGCGACGTTGCGCTTTCACCAGATCGCAGGCTGGGGTAACGCGATGCGCTGGCTGCTCACCGGCGACGAGTTTGATGCCCACGAGGCCCTGCGCCTGGGATTGGTGCAGGAAGTGATGGCCAGCGAAGACCTGCTGCCCCGCGCCCTCGAACTGGCCAACCGCATCGCGCGCCAGGCGCCGCTCGGCGTGCAGGCGACGCTGGTGTCGGCACGCCAGGCGCGCATGGAAGGCGAAACAGTCGCGGCGGCGGGTTTGCAGGTGCTGGTGGAGAAACTGCTGAACAGCGAGGACGCCAAGGAAGGCGTCCGCGCCATGATCGAGAAGCGACCGGGTGTGTTCAAGGGCCTTTAGACGCGAGGCGGGCGGCTAGCCCTTGCTCGCGAAGGCCGTCAACGATAACGAGTGTATTCAGAATGCTCGCGGCGCCCTCAGGTTTTTCGCGAGCACGCTCACTCCTACAGGGAATATCGCGTCAGGTTGCAGGCCGAATCGCTTTGATCAACGCCTGCAACGAGTAGCCCAGTCGCGGCGCCAGCGCTTCGGCACGGGCCGAAAGCGCATGGATGTCCAGTTCCTGATCCAGCTCGGAGGGCACCAGCAGGATCACATTGCCCTCCTTCACCGGCAGTTCCCAGTAATGCCGGTGATACAACCCGCGCAGCAACGCCGCCCCCAAGGGTTTGCCGTCATCGGTGGCCCACTGGTTGATCACCAGCCAGCCGCCGGGGTTGAGTTTTTTCTGGCAGTTTTCCAGGAAGGTCCAGGCGAGGTGCCCGACGCCGGGGCCGACGTCCGTATAGAGGTCGACGAAAATCAGATCAGCCGATTCAGCGGTCTCAAGCAATTCCAGCGCGTCACCGATACGAATGTACAGGCGTGGATCATCGTCCAACCCCAGGTACTCAATCGCCAGTCGCGGCACGTCTGGGCGTAACTCAATGGCCTCGACATCTTCCAGCGGCAAGAACTTGAGGCAGGCCTGAGTCAGCGTACCGGCGCCCAGCCCAAGAAACAGAGCGCTGTCCGGTTGCTCATGGCACAACGCACCGATCAGCATGGCGCGGGTGTAGTCGTACTCCAGCCAGCTCGGGTCAGCGGTGAATACGCAGCTTTGCTCGATGGCATCGCCAAACTCGAGAAAGCGGTAGTCGGCCACTTCAAGCACACGGATCATGCCGAAGTCATCATGGACCTCAGCGAGCAGGCGCTCGACACGCTCCTCTGTCATCACTACTCCTAGGGGGTTGGCTGCACAGCAAAGGCGCGATTGTCGGCCAACCGGCGGCAACAGGTCACGCACTAATTGCTGATAACATTGGCGCCCGAACATCAATCAACCAAACGAGTTCATGATGAGCCAACCCTGGAGCCCCGACAGCTGGCGCGCCCTGCCGATCCAGCAACAACCCCAGTACCCGGACGCAGCCCACTTGCTGCAAGTGGAGCAGAACCTGGCCAGCTACCCGCCGCTGGTGTTTGCCGGGGAAGCCCGCGAGTTGCGTCGTCAGTTTGCCGAAGTGACCCAGGGTCGCGCGTTCCTGTTGCAGGGTGGCGACTGCGCCGAGAGTTTTGCCGAGTTCTCCGCCGCGAAAATCCGCGACACCTTCAAGGTGCTGTTGCAGATGGCGATCGTGATGACCTTCGCCGCCGGCTGCCCGGTGGTAAAAGTCGGGCGCATGGCCGGCCAGTTTGCCAAGCCGCGTTCGTCCAACGATGAAACCATCGACGGCGTCACCCTGCCCGCCTACCGCGGCGATATCGTCAACGGCATCGGCTTCGACGAAAAAAGCCGTGTGCCGGACCCGGACCGCCTGCTGCAGTCCTACCATCAGTCCACCGCCACCCTTAACCTGTTGCGCGCCTTTGCCCAGGGCGGTTTTGCCGACCTGCACCAGGTGCACAAGTGGAACCTGGACTTTATCGCCAACTCCGCGCTGGCCGAAAAGTACAGCCAGTTGGCGGACCGTATCGATGAAACCCTGTCCTTCATGCGCGCCTGCGGCATGGACAGCTCACCGCAACTGCGCGAAACCAGCTTCTTCACTGCCCACGAAGCGCTGCTGCTCAACTATGAGCAAGCCTTCGTTCGCCGTGACAGCCTGACCAACGACTATTACGACTGCTCGGCCCACATGCTGTGGATCGGCGACCGTACCCGTCAGTTGGACGGCGCCCACGTTGAGTTCCTGCGCGGGGTGAATAACCCGATTGGGGTCAAGGTCGGCCCGAGCATGAACCCCGACGACCTGATCCGCCTGATCGACATCCTCAACCCGGACAACGATCCCGGCCGCCTGAACCTGATCGCGCGGATGGGCGCGAACAAGGTCGGCGACCACCTGCCCAACCTGATTCGCGTAGTACAGCGCGAGGGCAAGCAGGTGCTGTGGAGCTCCGACCCGATGCATGGCAACACAATCAAGGCGAGCAGCGGCTACAAGACTCGCGACTTTGCGCAGATCCTCGGCGAGGTGAAAGAGTTCTTCCAGGTGCACCAGGCCGAGGGCACCTATGCCGGCGGGATTCATATCGAGATGACCGGGCAGAACGTCACCGAATGCATCGGCGGCGCGCGGCCGATCACCGAAGACGGCTTGTCGGACCGTTACCACACCCACTGCGACCCGCGGATGAATGCCGATCAGTCGCTGGAATTGGCGTTCCTGATAGCCGAGACGTTGAAGCAGGTCAAACGCTGAGGATCGATGACTAACCCTGCGGTGAGTGGGCCTGTTGTGGTGGGTGGACCTCTTGTGGCAGGCGGGCTTCCTATGGTGAGCCCGCTCGCCACAGGAAGCCCGCTCGCCACAAAGGCGCCGACCACTCAAGTTTGTAGCATCGCTACCCGCAACCGGGCGGCACTCGGTCGCGGGCAATTGAGCTGGACCTGTTCCAGCCCCAGCCAGTCGGCCATTTGCCGCAGGTTCAGCGCCAGCGCCAGCATTCCCTCATCATCCAGCCCCGGTTCTTCCTCGTGTACCGCGTGCACCGCCAGGCGCCCGTTGGCGCGTTCGGCGCGCAGGTCGACCCGCGCAGCAATACGCTCGTTATGCAGAAACGGCAGCACGTAGTAGCCGTACACCCGCTTGTCTTGCGGCGTGTAAATTTCCAACCGATAACGGAAATCGAACAGCCGCTCGGTGCGGCTGCGCTCCCAGATCAGCGAATCAAACGGCGACAGCAATGCACTGGCCGCCACCTTGCGCGGCACTTTCGGCTCCGGCAGGCAGTACGCCGGCTGCTTCCAGCCCTGCACCTGGCAGGCCAGCAATTGCCCGTCCTCGACCAATTCAGCCAAGCGATTGCGGCTGTCGGCGGGCTCCAGGCGGAAGTAATCGCGCAGGTCTTTTTCGCTGCCTACACCCAACGCGGTAGCGCTGTGCAACAGCAAGCCGCGCTGAGCGTCGGCTTCAGCCACCGATGCTTGAAGGATCGCGCCGGGAATCACCCGCTCCGGCAAATCATAGAGACGCTCAAAACCCCGCCGCCCCGCGACCGTAACCAGGCCAGCGGCAAACAGCCATTCCAGCGCGTGCTTTTCATCACTCCAATCCCACCAGGGGCCGGCGCGTTCCTCACGGGTCGACAAGCTACCCGCCCCCACGGCGCCCTGCTCCTCGACAATGCGCAACACCCGTTGGATGGTGGCCTGTTGCTCACGCCCAAAGCGCGCCATTTGCTGGTAGATCCCTAGCCCCTGCCGGGCCCGCGCCATGCGCCAGCGCATCAACGGGTACAGCGCCATCGGCAGCAGCGAGGCTTCATGACCCCAATATTCAAACAGCGAGCGCCGCCGGCCATGGCTCCAGGCCGCTTGCTCAAGGATCACAGGGGAATAATTACCCAAGCGCGAAAACAGCGGCAGGTAATGGGAGCGCACCACCGCGTTGACCGAATCAATCTGCAACACGCCCAGGCGCTCGATCAATCGGTTGAGGTGCGTGGCCTTGATCAGTGCAGGCGCCTGGCGCCCGGAAAAACCCTGGGCGGCCAGCGCCATGCGTCGAGCTTGCTTGAGGGAAAAGGACAGGTCGGCGGGCATGGGACTCTCCGTGTGGGCGCGCCAACTACCCTACTGCATTCGGGGTCATTTTCGCAGCGGGTCATGCCATAAATGCAGGTGACGCTCCAGTTCCACGTCGCCTCGGTTGAGCCCGATGTCCTTGAGCGCGACATCACTCAAGGTTGCCAGCAACTGACGCTCATGATGCAAGGCCTGCCAGCGAGAAATCATCTGAAACAGCCCGGAAAGCGGACGTTTCGCCATCAACACAAAACCTTTTTGACCTTTCATCTTCTCGCCCTCCAGTGGGGATGACGCAAGTGTGTGCCTGGCCTTATGATCAATCCAACGAATGTTTCTTATGCAACACATCTCGGAGATTGATCAATTGTCCGGCTACCCAAGCATCGACACCGAAGTGCTGCGCACCTTCGTCGCCATCGCCGACCAAGGCGGGTTTACCCGCGCCGGCGAGCAGGTCAACCGCACCCAATCTGCGGTCAGCATGCAGATGAAGCGCCTGGAGGAGGACGTGTTGCAGCGCAAGCTGTTCGAGCGCGATGGCCGCCAAGTGCGGCTGACACCCGAGGGCCAGGTACTGCTGGGCTATGCGCGGCGCATCCTGAAACTGCACAGCGAGGTGTTCAACACCCTGCGCGAGCCGCACATGGTCGGGCTGGTGCGTATTGGCACGCCGGATGATTACGTGATGCGTTTCCTGCCGGGGATTCTCAAACAGTTTTCCAAGGCGTACCCGCTGATCCAGATCGAGATGCACTGCGAAGCGTCAACGGTGTTGATGCAGCGACGTGACCTGGCGCTGACCGTTATCAGTCGCGAGCCCGGCAATGATATCGGCGAGCTGTTGCGCACTGAGCGCATGGTGTGGGCGGCGGCGCCGTGCTTCTGCGTGGACGAACACGACGCACTGCCTCTGGCGATTTCCGGCACTGACTGCCTTTACACCCAGTGGGCCCTTGCTGCACTGGATTCAGTCGAGCGCGATTATCGCCTGGCCTACCACAGCTCCAATGGCGCGGCGATTCAGGCAGTCGTCAGCGCCGGCCTGGCGGCAATGGTCAGCATGGAAAGCCTGGTGGCTGAAGACCTGCGTGTACTCGGCAGCGACGAGGGGTTTCCACCCTTGCCGTCGATGAACCTGCGCCTGCTGCGTAACCCACTGATGACCTCGCCGATCACCGAATGCCTGGCCGAGTACATCGTCGAAGGCTTCAAACTTTAAAGGTCAGCATCACCGCGCACACCACCAGGAAGCCGCAGAACAGGCCGCGCAACAGCCGCTCCGGCAACGCATGGGCAACCTTCACGCCCCAACTGATACTGAGCAGGCCGCCAACCGCCAGGGGGATGCCGATCGTCCAGTCCACCTCGTGGTGCCAGGCGTAGGTGACCAGCGTCACGCCGGTGCTGGGCAGCGCCAGTGCCAGGGACAAGCCCTGGGCGACGACTTGGGTGGTGCCGAACACGCTGGTCAGCACCGGCGTGGCAACCACCGCGCCGCCGACGCCAAACAAGCCGCCCATGGAGCCCGAGGCGGCACCCAACACCCCAAGCCACGGCCAGGAGTAACGCATCTGCGCGCTCGGCGGTGCATTACGCGTGAACATGCGCAACAGGTTGTAGGCCGACAGCGCCACCAAGAAAGCAATAAAGCCGATCCGCATCGCACCGGCGTCCAGGCCCACCGCCCAGATCGAGCCCAGCCAGGCGAAGCTGAAACCCATCACGCCGAGTGGCAACGCGTGGCGCAGTTCAATGCGGTTGCGCTGGTGATAACGCCACAGGGCCAGCATCACGTTGGGCACCACCATCACCAGCGCCGTGCCTTGGGCGATCTGCTGATCGAGGCCGAACAAAACGCCGAGTACCGGGATGGCAATCAGCCCACCGCCGATGCCAAACAGCCCGCCCACGGTGCCCAGGGCCGCGCCCAATACCAGGTACATCGCTAAATCCAACACCGTTCGTTACTCCGCAATCCCAAGCCTTGCATCCTACGCAGTCGGCTATGGCGCGGAAACGCACAGCAACGCACAATGGCTGTGCCAA
This sequence comes from Pseudomonas fildesensis, assembly GCF_001050345.1. Taxonomy (GTDB): domain Bacteria; phylum Pseudomonadota; class Gammaproteobacteria; order Pseudomonadales; family Pseudomonadaceae; genus Aquipseudomonas; species Aquipseudomonas fildesensis. The sequence goes on from NZ_LFMW01000008.1 coordinate 137,624, forward strand.
TCTCGCATAAGCGTACGCCGATGAACCCCAATGCCCTGACCGATCAACTCAGCCTGTTTCTCGATGTACTGGAAACCGGCAGTTTTTCCGCCGCCGCCCGCCGCCATCCACTGACCCCCTCGGCCGTGGCCCGGCGCATCGACAGCCTGGAGAGCTCGGTCGGCAGCCGCTTGTTCCAGCGCAGCACTCACGCCGTGGTGCCAACCCCGGCAGGCCTGGCCTTCGCCGAGCGGGCACGGCGGATTGTCAGCGAGTTGCAACTGGCGCGAGCCGAAGCGGTTTCCTTGAGCCATGCGCCGGAAGGCTTGATTCGCGTGGATGCGCCGGCGGCCTTTGGTCGACGGCATCTGGCGCCGGTGATTGCCGACTTTCTGAATGTGTACCCAGGGCTGGATGTGCACCTGCATTTGATCGACAGTTTTGTCGACATGCAGGGCGCGCACCTGGGCAAGGTCGACCTGGTGTTGCGCGCCGGGCATATTGTCGACACCCGGCTGATCGCCACGCCCCTGGCCAGTATCGTGCGCATCGCCTGTGCCAGCCCGGCCTACCTGAAAAACCGGGGCACGCCGACCCATCCCAGTGAACTGAGCCAGCACGACGGCCTGGACTGGGATGGCCTGGCGCCCATGTTTGCCTGGCGCTTCGAGTTGGACGGGCGCCGCGCCACGTATCGCCCGCAGCGCATCCGCATGAGCGCCAACAACGCCGAAGCGCTGCTGTCCGGCGCCCTAGCCGGGCTGGGTATTGCGCATCTGCCCACGTGGCTGGCCAGTGAATACCTGGTGCGCGGCGAACTCTTGCCACTGTTTTGCGAAGGGGGGCTGCCCAGCCCGGAAACCAGCGGGATCTACGCGCTGCGCCTGGAACAACAGCCCAACGCGCGCAGCCGCTTGTTGCTCGAATACCTGAAATCCCGTTTCAGCCCCGTGCCGCCCTGGGATCTGGCGCTGCAAAGCGGACTGGTCTGACCGTACGGACAGAATTATCTGGCGCATTAAACATTTGCCCGCTAGATTCCAGTCCAGACACGCTTTTTTGAGGCACCGCCATGAGCAAAAATCCGAATCCTTGCGAATCCTTGATGCTGGACAACCAGCTGTGTTTCGCCCTGCATTCCACCTCCCTGCTGATGACCAAGGTCTACAAGCCTCTGCTGCAAGCCCTTGGCCTGACCTACCCGCAGTACCTGGCCATGATGGTGCTGTGGGAAGAAGATGGTTTGACCGTCGGCGAAATCAGCAGCCGCCTGCTGACCGATCCGGGCTCCCTGACGCCGCTGCTCAAGCGCCTGGAAGCCGAAGGCCTGTTGAGCCGTACCCGCAGCCGTGAAGACGAGCGCGTGGTGGTGGTGGAATTGACCGTCGCCGGCCGCGCCTTGCAGGACAAGGCCATGGGTATTCCCCAGTGCATCCTCGGCGCCAGCGGCCTGGAGCTGGAGCAATTGCGCAAGCTGCAAGCTGACCTGATCGCCTTGCGCGGCAACCTGCAGAACGCAATCTAAAAGCGCCAACGCACTAAAACTGTGGGAGGGGGTTTACTCCCGATTGCGGTAGCTCAGCCAATGCTTTTATTGACTGACCCACCGAAATCGGGAGTAAACCCCCTCCCACATTGATTTACAGCACCCACAAAATATTTGTAATATTTATCTTGCGCGCTAAACATTAGCGCTATACATTCGCCTCACCAACTACTTAGCGCGCAAATATTTAGCGCTAACAACTCAAGAGGACGACACCATGCAAACGCTCTATACCGCAGTAGCCACCGCCACCGGCGGCCGTGATGGTCGTGCTGTTTCCAGCGACAACATCCTCGACGTAAAACTCTCCACACCCAAGGAACTGGGCGGTGCTGGCGGCCAGGCCACCAACCCTGAACAACTGTTTACCGCCGGCTACTCGGCCTGCTTTATCGGCGCACTGAAGTTCGTCGCCAGCCAGACCAAACGCAAAATCCCGGATGACGCTTCGATCACTGCCCACGTCGGTATCGGTCAAATCCCCGGCGGTTTCGGCCTGGATATCGACCTGCACATCAGCCTGCCCGGCCTGATCCAGGACGATGCACAAAGCCTGGTCGACGCGGCTCACCAAGTCTGCCCGTACTCCAACGCCACCCGTGGCAACGTTGATGTGCGCCTGCACGTGACGGTCTGATGACCTCTGCCGCCCCAGGAGAAAAAAATGAACACAATTGGTAAAGCGCTCACCGGTACCCTGCTCGCCCTGTCGATCACCCACGCGTTCGCCGCCTCTGGCGATGTCGAACACAACACCCAGGCTTTCCTGGATGTGTTGAACGCAGGCTCCGGCAAACCGATCGAGCAACTGTCGCCCAAGGATGCCCGTGCCGTGCTGACGGGTGCCCAGGCCGGCGTCAAGCTGACCCTGCCGAAAGCTGATGTCAGTCAGAAGACCATTCAGGTCGATGGCAAGCCTTTGGAGTTGACCATTGTGCGGCCGGCCGGCGTCAAGGGCACCTTGCCAGTGTTCATGTTCTTCCACGGCGGCGGTTGGGTGTTGGGTGACTACCCCACCCACGAACGTCTGGTGCGGGATCTGGTAGCGGGTTCGGGGGCGGTGGCAGTGTTCGTCAACTACACGCCGTCACCGGAAGCGCACTACCCGGTGGCGATCAACCAGGCGTACGGCGCAACCCAGTGGGTGGCCGAACATGGGCAGGAAATCAATGTCGACGGCAAGCGCCTGGCCGTGGCCGGCAACAGCGTCGGCGGCAATATGGCGGCGGTAGTCAGCCTGATGGCCAAGGACAAGGGCACCCCGGCGATCAAATTCCAGCTGCTGTTGTGGCCGGTGACCGACGCCAACTTCGACACCGGGTCCTACAACCAGTACGCCGAAGGGCACTTCCTTACACGCAACATGATGAAGTGGTTCTGGGACAACTACACCACCGACGCCAACCAGCGCGCCGAGCTCTACGCCTCGCCGCTGCGGGCAACAACCGCACAGCTCAAGGGCTTGCCGCCCGCGATGGTACAGACCGCCGGTGCTGACGTGCTGCGTGATGAAGGCGAAGCCTATGCACGCAAGCTGGACCAGGCGGGTGTGCCGGTGACTGCCGTGCGTTACAACGGCATGATCCACGACTACGGTTTGCTCAACGTGGTCAGCCAGGTGCCCGCAGTACGTTCGGCACTGCTGCAAGCGTCGGATGAGCTGAAGCAACACCTGAAGTAATAAAACAAGCGCCCACAAAAAAGCCCACTGGTAGGACCGAGCTTGCTCGCGAAAAACTCACAGGCACCGCGTACATCCAGGATGTACGCGTTATCGTTGACGTTTTTCGCGAGCAAGCTCGCTCCTACAGCGGGCTTTTTTTCGTATCGGAGGGGCCAGGATTAGACCTTGGCACGACCTTTGTAAGAACCACCTTCACGGGTATCGATCTCGATCCAGTCGCCGATTTCAACGAAATCTGCAACGCTCAACTCGGTACCATTTTTCAGTTTGGCTGGTTTCATCACCTTGCCGGAAGTGTCGCCGCGAGCGGAGCCTTCGGTGTAGTCGACCTGACGCACGATGGTGGTCGGCAGCTCTACGGAAACCAGGCGCTCTTCAAAGAAGATCGCTTCGCAGACGTCGGTCATACCTTCTTCCACGAACGGCAGAACGGCTTCGATATCTTCAGCGTTCAGCTCGTACATGGTGTAGTCGGTAGTGTCCATGAACGTGTAGGTGTCGCCGCTGATGAAGGACAGGGTCGCTTCTTTGCGGTCGAGGATCACGTCTTCCAGTTTGTCATCGGCGCTGTAGACGATCTCGGTCTTGTAACCGGTCAGCAGGTTCTTCAGCTTGGTCTTCATGATTGCGCTGTTACGACCGGACTTGGTGAATTCAGCTTTCTGAACCAACCAAGGGTCGTTTTCGAGCTTGATGACGGTACCGGGTTTCAGCTCTTTACCAGTTTTCATTGCGTATATCCGAAATTTGGATGGGATTTACAAAAATCAAGGTGGCGTATCATATCCAACTTTCATAAAACTGGGCAATGAAAGAACTGATCGGCCATTCTCCTGGATTCATTGGGCACCGTAAAGCCCCTTGTAGCGGCCTTGGTGTACCCTTGTGCCAGCGCAGTGACAGCCTCGTGCCTCTCTTGGGCCTCATTTGTCCCACACGGAGGGGCCACGGGGGAACTGGCGGCGTAGAACAGTTGAGGTGACCGAAGAGATTTTTCTGTCAGATTCTCAAAGGGACCTCAAGAAGTCATTCAACACACCCACCAGCGACCAAGATACAGACCACGTTCCCAAAGGCTTCAACAAGTGGGCCACCCTGCACCGCTCCGAGAGTCACCAAGAGCAACGCAAGGAATTTGTAGGTAGCCCGGTGCTTCGCCAGGGCCTTAACGACAGCCACAAAGGTCTGCCAGCGAGTAGTCATAACGATCATTCTTCAGCCTCCTTTGAGCTGGTAATAGAGAAGGTGGTAGATGGTGATAACCACCACCCACACAGGAGGTCTCAGAGGCATCTCTAAGAGAGTAACTTTAAGCCTCCCTATGGTTATAGTGGGTGCTTTTGGAGCCCTTGCAGGACGGGGCCTGTAGCCCTGGCAAAACTGAAAAATAAGGGACCCGAAGGCCCCTTTAAGTATCACCACCCCATATAGTTGGTGGTCGTTCCGTCTGTTTCGTACTGCATCATCACGTCACCAATCATCATCTGCCGGTGATCCTCGAAGCCCACAAGCGGGTCTTCCATGTGCTGCATTAGGTACTCTTCAAGCATCTCAGAGGCTCCCACCTCAGAATCCTTTTCCATGGCCTCAGTGAAGAACTGAACGCCGATTGCCAAGGCATCAAGACGGTCATCATGTGCCAGTGAGCCCCGGTCCTTGGTGATCCTTGAGAGCTGATAGAAACCGCTGTACTTGATGTCAGTCGTACCGTCGATGTTCAAGGCGGTCTCATAGTCCCGCGTAATGACATCCTCGGAGACCACCAGCTTGTGGCTCCCCAGTACGGGCTCCAGCACGTCACAGATGCGTAGCTCTTTCTGTCCCTTAGACTTCACCTCAGTGACCGCACAACGGTGCGTACGGGTCATCACAGGGCTGAACAGCTTCACGTACATACCATCACCGAAGTTGCCTTCAATGATCACCTCGTTGACCTTGAAGCGCTTGCCGATGTCTGCCAGGGCCTGCAAGGTCTTGTCATCGTAGCCACCACGGAATCCACCCCAGTCCATCAGGAAGATGTAGCCGTTGAGCATGTAGAGGACGGCGTAGCCAGTCTCATCCTTACCGCGCCCGCTTGGGTCGATCACAAGGAGCTTCGCGGAGTAAGGAGCAGACGCCTGACCCACAGTCTCGTAGCGGTGGAAACGATCACCCTTCAGGCCCACGTTAGGGAGGCCCTTAGCTTCGTTGTTACCGTTAGGCAACCACTGCAAGGTCGTAGGGGCTGTATCGAGGCTGAAGCGCCCCACGATGAAGTCACGCAGTTTCAGCGGGTACTTTTCGGCATCGCTCAGGTTCGGGTTGAGCATGAATTGAAGAGCGAAGCCGCCCTTGCCGTATGACAGCTCACGCTCACGCAAGTCAGTGTCATCAAAGCGCACAGGGTCTGTAGGTTTCCAGTAAAGGGTCCCGTCAGCTTCCAGCTCGTTCGCAATCATTGGTGCCAAACGATGGCCGTAGCTCTCACGGTCTTTCTGGTTTTTCGGGTATCTCGCAGGCCAGATGGTGGTCACATAGCCACGGTTTTCCAGCTCACGATAAAGAGTCATCTCAGTTTGGGGAGTACCCAAGTAGATGATGGTAGATGCTTCACCCGGCTTCAGGATCGCATCGAATTCCTTCACGAGTTCGCCCAGGTGATCCCTTGCGGACTGCGTAGCGGAGTTGTTCGGGACCTCAACGTCATCCGCGATGAGGATGTCAGCACGGGAGCCTGCCAGTTGGCCGGTGATACCTACAGACTTCACAGAGGGTGAGTGGTCGGGCTTGGCCGGTCCCACGTCGAAACTCAGGGAGCTATCCCGTTGCCCTGGCCCTGTCTTCAGCTCAGCAAGGAACGGAAGCAGGTCGATGATTCGCTTGATGAAGATAGAGTTGGCGTCTGCCCGTTCCTTCGAGGCCGACACAATGAGGAACTTCAGCTGTGGGTTGTTCCACAACTTCCAGACCACAAAGGCGCACGTAATGAAGGACTTGCCGATGCCTCGAAAGGCTTGAAGGATGAACCGTCGCTGCTTTCCGTCGCTTAGGGTTCGTGCCATGTCTATCTGGCACTTGGTGGGTTTAGGGAGGTTTAGAGCGCGCCACAGGACAAACAAAAAGGCCACAAAGGACCTTTTCATTAACGCTATGTCCTGCTCGCCAGTGCGAACAGTTCGGGCCATTAGACGGCCTGCCAGACTTCGCGGGTAAACGTCTTGGTGACTTTCTGAACCTCTGTGAGTTCTGCCCCTTCGTCTTCATAGCTGTAATACCAATCGGTGTGATAAGAGCCTGAACGGCTGATACTGAACTCATAAAACTTTCCTGTGGGGAGATGCTTCACGATGAAATCGCAGTGTTGATACTTATGGTCTTGGGTCCACTCCCCTTCTTCGACTTGCTCAAAGTCCGGGTGATCTTCACGAACCAGTTGGCATAACTCCTGTTTATTTAATTGCATTGCGTCCTCCTTGCAGTTCTTTAATTACTCCTTGCAAGCCCGTTACTTGGGCATCACATCGTTGGGCTTGCTCGATAAGGAATCGAGAAGCGTCTGTGTGTAGCTCGGCGTAACCATTAGGGACGGGTCTACCTGAACTTGTGACTGAACGCACAGTGGTATCGCCAAGTTTGACGAGCAGGCTGATATTGTCATTACGCAACCTATCAATAGTCCTCTGAGCCACTTTCGGCTGTTCAGATAAATACGTCTGCCATTGCTTCGAGATGTCAGCCAAAGTCTTTTGAGATTGCTCACGTTCTTCCTCCTGTTTCTGCCTGTAGACTAAAGCTGTCTCAGCGGCCTCCTTAAGGTGTTTCTGGTCAGAGTCGTGATAGCCTTTGAAGTAAATCCCAAGGGCTATCAGACAGGCACACAGAAGCCCCAAGAGACCCTTGGTAAGGGTTGTCATGGTTATGGCTCCTTAGTGCTGAGTTGCTGGACCGTATAGTTCTTCGTC
>NZ_LFMW01000009.1 GCF_001050345.1 Pseudomonas fildesensis
GCGTGGCTTCGCCGTTGGTTGCATCGATTGCGCCAGTAACCGGTTTGGTCATGGCAGCATCGGTGTAGAACGTGCCGTTGGTAGGCGTGCCGACGGTGAACGATTTCACGTTCGCCAGGCCGTCTACGTCGGTAGCCGAGAGCTTAACTTCGATGCCTACCGCTGGGTCTTCAGAACCGGTCGCAGTAGTAGCGACCGCTTCCGGCGCATCGTTCACCGCAGTCACGGTGATAGTGCCGTTAGCTGGAGCCGAGGTCAGCGGGTTAGTGCCATCAGCATTGCCGCTGTCAGTCGCGGTGTAGGTGAAGTTCGCGGTGCCGTTGAAATTAGTGTTCGGCTTGAAGTACAGCGTCGCTTCGCCGTTGGTCGCGTCGATGGCGCCAGTAACCGGTTTGGTCATGGCCGCGTCGGTGTAGAACGTACCGTTGGTAGGCTCGCCGACGTTGAACGATTTAACGTTCGCCAGGCCGTCGATATCCGTAGCCGAAAGCTTAACTTCAATGCCCTGGACTGGATCTTCCGAACCCGTGGCAGTAGTCGCCACAGCTTCAGGTGCATCGTTGACCGCAGTGACGGTAATGGTGCCGTTGGCAGGCGCCGAGGTCAGCGGATTGCTGCCATCAGCATTGCCGCCGTCGGTGGCGGTGTAGGTGAAGTTCACCGTGCCGTTGAAATTGGTGTTTGGCTTGAAGTACAGCGTGGCTTCGCCGTTGGCTGCGTCGATGGCACCAGTAACCGGCTTGGTCATGGCCGCGTCGGTGTAGAACGTGCCGTTGGCAGGCGTGCTCACGGTGAACGTTTTAATGTCCCCCAGGCCGTCTACGTCGGTGGCGCTCAACTTGACTTCAATGCCCTGGGCCGCATCTTCAGCCCCTGTAGCCGCGACGGTAAGTGCCACCGGCGCATCATTGACCGCGGTGATGGTCACGTCCAGGGTGCTGCTCGAACCGGTGTTGGTGGTGTAGCCGATTTGCGGCACTTCACCGTTGTAATCCTTGGCCGGTGTAAACGCATACGCGCCATCAGCACCAATGGTGATGGTGCCAATACCGACGATGGTCGCGACCTGGCCGGCGTTATAAGTGGTGCCACCGACGTTGAACGTGGCGACGGTCAACACGTTGTCGATGTCGCTGTCGTTGCTCAGTACATTGCCTGTGGCAACGCCATCCTCGGCGATGGTCGCGGTGTCGGCCACCAGCACGCTCGGGTCATCAACGGCCACCACTGTGGTCGTGGCAGCTTGCGGATTGATTGCCAGGTTTTCGTAGTTGCCGCCGCTCGCGCCAGTGATGGTGGCGCTGACACTGAGGTCTTTGCCGTCAGCCAGGTTGGCCGGCGTAGCGACGCTGACCGTGCCTGTGGTGTTACCGGCTTCAATGGTGATGGTGGTGTTGTTGGACAGCGTGATGGTGACGTCGGTCTGCGCAGCGTTGTTCACGGTCGCGGTGTAGACGATCTGGCCGCCCTCATCGACCGATGCATTCGCCGTCAGGGTGACGGTGGTGGTGTCGATGGTGTCGTTGACCTGCGTAACCGCTGGCGCCGGGTCAGTGGTGATGATCAGGTTGCCGCCGCCGGAGGTGCCGGTAATGGTGGCAGAGATCGACGAGGCATCCAGGTACGGCGTGTCGTTACCGGCAAACGTGACGTTCAGCGCGCCCGAGGTCTGGCCGGCAGGGACCACTACGGAGAGGCCGTTGGACAAGGTAACGGTCAGGTCACTGGTCGGTGCCTGGGTGATAAACACGGTGTAGACCACAACGCCACCGGCTTCGGTGATGGTCGGCGTGGCGGTCAGGGTGATGGTGACGTTGCGCGGGTCGACGCCGTTATTGTCGGCGCCGGTGAAGGTAGTGCCCACGGCATCACCGGCATTCAAGCCGGTCGTCGGGTAGCCGATGGTGGGGTCAACCGAGCCCGCGGTGGCCTCCAGCACGACAAAGCTGTGGCCGCCGCCCACGGCGCCGTCTGCGCCAGCGGCGGTCGGGCCGGCAGCGGTGGCTTCAAGGGTTTGGGTCGGGTCGGCACCGGCAGCGATGGCTTGCTGCAGTTCGGCAACGGAGGGTGCCGCTTGAGCAGTGGCGGCGCTCAGGTCGGTCGACGAGTCAGGAGCGTTTGCGCTCCACTGGCTGTCGCGACCCAGGTCAATGATGCGGCCATCGGCCAGTTCCAGCGACACGGCGCCCGCAGGACCGGTGTCGACCTGCTCTCCTGCGAACAGGCGATCGCCTTCTACGAGCAGACGACGAATCCCTTCTGGGGAAACCGCGAACACTTGACCGACAATGCTTTTGACGACCGCAACGCTGCTCATAAAAGACTCTCCGTGTATTACCGTCAGGGTATCCATCATGGAGACCGGTCACTTTCTCTAGCGCCGATTCGATAGCTGGAGTACGTTGATTCTATGTGAAAAATTTGGCGTCAATAATTTGTTGTTTCACCCAACAAATTACTTTTCCGTCAAGGTATTGACCTATTTAACGCTATCCTAAACAATCCGCCCGGTAATGTCACATTGATATTTAAGCGGCCTCGCGACTTTCTGTTTGCAGCACTCAGCTACCATGACAAGCAGTCATTTCGGTTGCCACTCCAATGCAATATTCCAAGTTTGTTGCGGTATTTCAGGCAACCAATCCCCGGGGAAACATCAGAATGCGTTTGCACTTATTAAAAGCTGTGCCGTTTGCTCTCGCCGCCAGTTTTGTACAGGCCCAGACCCTGCCAGAAGCGATGCAAAAAGCGGTGGAAGTCCACCCGGAGATCCAGGCTGGTATCAATGCGCGCATTGCCGCCGACTATCAAGTCAGAGCGGCCCAAGGCGGTTACCTGCCTAAAGTCGACCTGCTGGGCGGTTATGGCCGTGAAAGCTCGGACAACACCTCGACCCGCGCCGCCAGCAACAGCCATGACTGGAAAACCTTGAACCGCGGCGAGTCGACCATTCGCCTGCAGCAAAACTTGTTCCAAGGTTTCGGTACCCAGAATGAAGTGGGCCGCCAACAAGCCACCGCCAATTCCCGTGGTTATGCACTGCTTAATACGTCCGAGCGCACCGCACTGACGGTCGCCCAGGTTTATCTGGATGTCTTGACCCGTCGCGAGATGGTGCAACTGGCAGAAGACAACCTGAAAAGCCACGAACGTATTTTTGACCAGATCAAATTGCGCACCAGCCGTGGCGTCGGAAGAATGGCGGACATGGACCAGGCTGAAGCACGTCTGGCTCAAGCGCAAAACAACTTGATCACCGAGCAGACCAACCTGGCTGACGCCAACACCAACTACCTGAGCGTTGTCGGCCAAGAACCGGACCAACTGGAAAAGCCGCTGGGCGTTGTAACCCTGTTGCCAGCCAGCCTGGATGAAGCACGCCGGCAGATGATTGCCGACAGCCCGGTATTGCGCTCGGCCGAATCGGATATCACCGCCGCTGAAAAGCAGTACGAATCCGCCAAGGCAAACTTCTACCCGCGCTTTGATGCTGTGCTGCAACGGTCAGCCAACAACAACATCGGCGGCGAAGAAGGCCATGACAATGGCTATTCCGCCATGCTGAACATGCAATTCAACCTATACTCCGGCGGCAGCGACAAGGCTAGCCTGCAGTCCAAGGCCTCCCAGGCTACCCAGGCGCTGGATATCCGCAACAACGCCCTGCGTCAGCTGAACGAAGAGCTGGGCCTGGCGTGGAACGCCTACAACAACGCCACCCAGCAGGTGCCGATTGCGCAGCAATACGTGGACCGCAGCAATAAAGTGCGCACCTCGTATCAGCAGCAGTTCAGCCTGGGGGAGCGTACACTGCTCGACTTGCTCGACAGCGAGAACGAACTGTTCACCGCTCAGCAGCGCCTGGCGCAGATCAAGAACCTGCACATCTATACGCAATATCGAATCAAGGCCGACATGGGCCAATTGCTGAGAAGTCAGGGTGTGGTTGCCCCGATGGCATCAGTTGTGCAGAACGATATTAAACCGTCGGTAAACCTGCCAGGGATGAACTGATTCTTGACGGAGTTGGACCACTCAACTGCATTAAGAGAGAGTCAGCTTGGATTCTGAAATAGGTGTGGCGCAACTCAACCATGACCCGCGCAGTCAGCATGATGACCCTCTGCTGGATGGGTTGCTGGCACTCTGCTCACTGCATTACAAGCCCGCCAGCCGCGCGATGCTGACCACTGGGCTGCCCTTGGCAGCCCAGCGCCTCAGCGCCGAGTTGCTGCCACGCGCAGCCGCTCGGGCGGGTTTGCAGGGGCGGTTGCTGCAGCGCAAGCTGGAACAAATCCCGTCCATCGCACTGCCTGCCCTGCTGCTGCTCAAGGAAGGGCGCAGTGCGGTACTGTTGGGATGGGAAGGTGACACGGCACGCCTGCTGCTCAGCGAAAGTGACGGTGGCGAAGTCCACATCTCCCGTGAGGTCTTGAGTCAAGATTACAGCGGTCGGGTTTTTTTCGCCCAACCGCAGCATAAATTTGACATCACCAACGGTACGCTCATCCCCCGCGCCCGCTCGTGGTTCAAAGACACCCTAAAGCGCTCTCGCTGGCTGTACGCCGACGCCATCGCAGCGAGCCTGGTGATCAACCTGATCGCCCTGGCCGCCCCACTGTTTGTCATGAACGTGTATGACCGCGTAGTGCCCAACCAGGCCACCGCCACCCTGTGGGTGCTGGCCATCGGTATCTGCGGCGCCTACCTGTTCGACCTGCTGCTCAAGAGCCTGCGCAGTTTATGCCTGGACCTGGCGGGCAAAAAAACCGACCTGATCATTTCCGCGACGCTGTTTGAGCGCATCGTGGGCATGGCGATGAAAGTGCGCCCGGCACGCGTCGGCAGCTTTGCGCAAAATATCCATGAATTCCAGGGGATGCGTGACTTCCTCACCTCCCTGACCCTCGCCAGTCTTATCGACCTGCCGTTTACCCTGATCATCCTGGTGGTAATCGCCATGCTCGGCGGCCACCTGGTGTGGATTCCGATCATTGCCTTCCCCTTGGCCCTGGGTATTGGCCACATGCTCCAAAAACCGTTGACTGCGACACTGGAGCGCACCATGGCCCTGGGCGCCGAGCGCCAGTCGAGCCTGATCGAAACCCTCGCCGGGCTCGATGCGGTGAAGGTCAATAACGCCGAAAGCGAGCGCCAGTACCAGTGGGAACAAACCATTGGCACCCTCAGCCGCCTGGAACTGCGGGTGAAGGTGTTGTCGGGCCTGGCCATGAACATCACGTTGCTGATCCAGCAAGTGGCGGGCGTGGCCATGATCATCTTCGGCGTGTACCAAATCATCGATGGCACCCTCAGCATGGGCGGCCTGGTGGCGTGCTACATGCTCAGTGGCCGCGCACTGGGCCCACTCGCCCAACTGTCGGGCCTGCTGACGCGCTACCAGCAAGCCAAGGTGACGATGGTTTCGGTCGACCAGATGATGGAGCTGCCGCAAGAACGCAATTACGACGAGCGCCCCCTCAGCCGCAAAGCGCTGCAAGGCGCGATGACGTTTCGTGAGGTCGACTTCACCTACCCGAACCAGCAAAATCTGGCGCTGCGCGGTATCAACCTGAATGTTAAGCCGGGCGAGAAAATCGGCATCATCGGGCGCAGCGGGTCGGGTAAAAGCTCGCTGGCCAAACTGCTGGTCGGTCTTTATCAGCCGGACTCGGGTTCGCTGCTGGTGGACGGCGTGGACATTCGCCAGATCGACGTCAGCGAATTGCGCCATAACATCGGCTACGTGGCCCAGGACATTCAGCTGCTGGCCGGCACCTTGCGCGACAACCTTGTCTCGGGCGCGCGCTACGTCGATGACGAAATGGTGTTGCAAGCGTCAGAACTCGCCGGCGTGCATGAATTTGCCAGGCTTCACCCGCAGGGCTACGAACTGCAGGTGGGCGAGCGCGGGCAAAACCTCTCCGGCGGCCAACGACAGAACGTCGCCCTGGCCCGTGCGCTGTTGCTGAACCCGCCCATCCTGCTGTTGGACGAACCGACCAGCGCCATGGACAACACCGGCGAAGAGCGTCTGAAACAGCGCCTGCAGGCGGTGATCGAAAACAAAACGGTGATCCTCGTGACGCACCGTGCCTCACTGTTGAGCCTGGTGGATCGCCTGCTGGTGATCGACCGTGGCCAGATACTCGCAGACGGTCCAAAAGCGGCCGTTATGGAAGCGCTGAAAAAGGGGCAGATCAGTGTTGCTTAAATCCGGCCCACGCCGCTTGAAGGACGTCATCATCGGCTATTTCAAGGGCACCGACTCGTTCCACGACCAACCACTGCCAGAAGTCGAAAAGGCCCTGATCGACGATGCCCCACGCATCGTCCGCCTGACTATTTGGGGAGTGATCGGCTTCTTCGTGTTCCTGCTGTTGTGGGCACACTTTGCGATCATCGATGAAGTCACCAAGGGCGAAGGCAAGGCAATCCCCTCGTCGCGCATCCAGAAAATCCAGAACCTGGAAGGCGGCATCGTCGCCCAGATCTACGTGCACGAAGGGCAGATCGTCGAAGCCGGCGCGCCCCTGGTGCGCCTCGATGACACCCGTTTTGCCTCCAACGTCGGCGAAACCGAAGCCGACCGCGTGGCGATGGAGCTGCGCGTAGAGCGCCTCAGCGCCGAGATTGAAAACCGCCCGCTGAACATCACCGATGCCGCCCGCAAAGCCGTGCCCAACCAAGTCTCGAACGAAGAGTCGCTGTACCAGAGCCGACGCCAGCAACTGACCGACGAAGTGGGTGGGCTGCAACAACAGCTGGTACAGCGTCAGCAGGAGTTGCGTGAATTTGGCTCCAAGCAGGACCAATACCGCAACAGCCTGAGCTTGCTGCGCCAGGAGATCGGCATGTCCGAACCCCTGGTAAAACAAGGCGCGATATCGCCGGTAGAAGTACTGCGCCTCAAGCGCTCCGAAGTAGAAACCCGCGGCATGCTCGACGGCACCACCCTGGCCATCCCCCGCGCCCAGGCCGCCATCAACGAAGTACAGCGCAAAATCGACGAGACTCGCGGCAAATTCCGCAGCGAAGCGCTGGCCCAGCTGAATGAAGCCCGCACCAACCTGAGCAAGGCCCAGGCCACGTCCAAAGGCCTGGAAGACCGCGTCAGCCGCACCATGGTCACCTCGCCCGTGCGTGGCATCGTCAAGCAAATGCTGGTCAACACCGTCGGCGGCGTCATCCAGCCCGGCAGCGACATGGCCGAAATCGTACCGCTGGACGACACCCTGCTGGTCGAAGCCAAGATCCGCCCGCAAGACATCGCCTTCCTGCACCCCGGCCAGGAAGCCATGATCAAATTCACCGCCTACGACTACACCATCTACGGAGGCCTCAAAGGCAAGCTCGAACAGATCGGCGCCGACACCGTGATGGATGAAGAGAAGAAAAACACCTTCTACCTCATCAAACTGCGCACCGACCGCAGCCACCTGGGCACCGATGAGAAGCCCCTGCTGATCATCCCCGGCATGGTGGCCTCCGTAGACATCATCACCGGCAAGAAGAGCATCTTGAGCTACCTGCTCAAGCCGATCATCAAGTCGCGTGCCGAGGCGATGCACGAGCGTTGATCACCCCGAAATTTTCGGGGAGACGCGGGTAAATGTGGGGCAATGCAAAAAAACTGGGGCTTTCGCAAAAATAGTCAGATTTCAGGGGTTTACAGAACCTTCGCAATCGCTATAATCGTCGCCCTAACACGCCGGTATAGCTCAGTTGGTAGAGCAACTGACTTGTAATCAGTAGGTCCCGGGTTCGACTCCTGGTGCCGGCACCATACAAAACGAAGCCCTCGCAGAAATGTGAGGGCTTTGTTGTTTCCGGGGTGTTTGTATTCTAGCCAAGCCTCGCTTTACACCCCCTACCTCACTTCGCTCCACTCCCCGTCCTTTCTACGAAACCTTCGAAGTTGCCGTTTTTTGTACCCCCGGTTCAACTTTCAAGCTTTATGCTAAATTATGAACTGGCAATAATTATGGCGTATCCATAAAAAGGGGTAATTGCATGAGCAGCATATTTCAGCGCCCTGATCTGGCTGAATCGATGGCAAACCAGCTTCTCAATCCGGGCGTGCTCGATGAAGGCCTGCGCTCAGGTCTGTTTTTGTCTGGACTTCGCCGCACAGGCAAAACGACATTTCTTCGAAACGACCTCATCCCAGCCCTGGAAGCCGCAGGCGCGCTGGTGATTTACGTCGACCTCTGGAGTGACACGCTGGCCAACCCTGCGACGCTTGTGTACAACGCCATCTGTAAAACCCTGAAAGAACTCCAAATGCCGGGCTCCGCTGTCCTGGAGATGCTCAAGCGCGTCAGTAACGTTGATGTAGGCGCAGCGGGATTCACATTCGGCTTCAAACTCGACAGCATCGGCAACGCCGGCGGCCCGACACTGGCGCAAGCACTCACAGAAGTCGTCGACCAAGCAAAGACTGACCTCGTGCTGATAATCGACGAAGTGCAACACGCCATTTCATCCGACGATGGAAATCAGCTGCTCCTGGCACTCAAAGCCGCTCGCGATGCGATCAACCCACGTCCGAACACTCCAGGCTACTTCCTATTCATCGGCACCGGCTCTCACAGAGCGCAAGTGAGCGAGCTGACAGCCAAGCGCAACCAAGCGTTCTCCGGCGCCACATCGACTGCCTACCCGCTGCTGAAGGGTGATTACGTTGAGTTCCTGCTCAACCGACTGGCGATGACCGTGAAGAAGGAGAAGCTCCCGTCTCTCGAAGCCGCTGTTGAAGCGTTCAACACTTTGGGTAATCGACCTGAAGAAATGCTCAAGGCCCTGCGTCAGCTCTTGCAGCAGGAGGGTGACCCCGATCTTTTCCTACCCGTGATAGCCAGCACCTTACGCTCGGCAGCGGCGAGTATTGAGCTGGAGAAAGTCGAACAGCTGGGCAGCCTGGCTCAGGCGATTTTCAACAAAATCGCAGCTTCGGAAGGCGATGCCCGGGGGATTTTCTCTACCGATGCTGCGGCCGAATATTCGAAGACGGTCGGTCGCGAGGTGCGAGTTGAAGAGATTCAACCGGTGGTGATTGCGCTGGTGGCGGAGAACATCGTCATGCGGCGCGGGCATGGGATTTATGCGATTACGGATCAGTTTGTTCAGGAGATTTGGTTGGAGGAGCGGGCGTTGATTGAGGGGCGCTAGGGAACAAGTCCTGACGCGCATGGGCCGCTCAACACCTGGAGAATCATGGTCTGACCCTGATTTCCCTCCTGATTTCCCTCCTATCAGCTCGACCAACGCCTCGATCAGGTGGCCCGGGAGCAAATAGGCTATGAACTGGGGCACGGTGGTGTCGACGTAGTATCGGCATATATCGGTGGTCGAACATGAGCAAGCCATTTGATATGGAACTGTTCCTGGGAGGCGTCCTGACCGGGTCGCATACCACGCGCCAACGCCATCTAAGCCAAGCAAAGACCATTCAAACGGAGATCTCTAATCACTGGCACAAAAATAATCCATGGACTTGGCAGCGTAAGCATCTTGTGTGGCTCCTAAGCTGTCACGTAAACCAGCGGGCTGAATCCACGCGCTATTACTATTTACTGACCCTGCGTCTAATCACCTTTCGCTTAGGAAAATCATGGCGGCTCACGCTCTAGGCCCAGGTCGGCCGACCTAAAAAGCCTTCAGGCTATTTGCCCATACAAACGCCTGAAATTGATGTCCTGGACCAGCATCTTCGACTAACGCGAACGTACTGATTGTGAGGAAGATTCTTTAAAAATTGAAATCCATAGGTTATCGGTTTCAGTATTACGTAGTAGCGCGACTAAAATCCCGTACACCTCAATTCGCCCGACACTGTCTTAAATAAATTCGTCAAACCTTAAAGTTACCTATTTGCCGCTGCAGCACGGTTCCTAGTTCTGCCAAGTTGTTACTTGAACTGGCAGTTCTCTCGCATGACAAAGCTGAATCATCCGCAATATTACGAACTGAAGTAACACTCCGGTTAATTTCTTCTGCTACACAGCTTTGTTCCTCACCGGCGGTTGCGATTTGCCTTACCATCTGCTGGATGTTGTCAATCATCTCCACGATGGTTTCAACCGAATTCCCCGTGTTTGAAACCTGTATTACAGTTTCATCAGTCAAACCGCGACAGACTTCCATCATCCCAGCAGCTTCTTCGGCTATTTTTTGCAGATTGGCGGTCAGAGATCCAATTTCCAGGGTTGCGCCCTGAGTCCGTTTGGCAAGAGTTCTTACCTCATCGGCTACCACCGCAAATCCTCGACCAGCATCGCCCGCCCTAGCAGCTTCGATAGCAGCATTTAACGCTAACAGGTTGGTTTGATCTGCGACTGACGTTATTACTTGCAATACCCCGCCTATATTCAAGCTCTCTATTTTGAGTTGTGCCATGGCTGCGGCAGATTTTGACACCTCAGATGCCAGACGTTTTATTTGGGCTATTGCGTCTTTTGCCATGGTGCCGCCGGTCTGCGCTTGAAGGTTAGCGCTGAGTGCCGCATGGGCTGCCTCTTCGGAGTTGCGCGCAACTTCAAGGGTGGTTGCTACCATTTCGTGAATCGCGGTCGCGACCTGGTCGATTTCAATTCTCTGATTTTCCACGCCGATACGGGTCTGCTCTGTCGCTGCGGAAAGGTCAACAGCAGCAGTAGAAATGACGGCCGATGACGTATTAACCTGACTAATAAGCAGGCTCAGGCGTGACTGCATTTCACCTAAGGAGGACAGCACACTACCGCGCACTGACATTTCTGCTTCGAGAATCGGGCGCAAGTCACCGCTGGCAACGCGCTGAGCGATTGTAGACAAGATGGTGGGCTCTGCACCAAGGGCGCGTGATAGGCCGCGGACTATTAGAATGGTCAGCACCACCCCTATGGCAATTGCTACTGCGCAGAAAAGCATCAAGAAAATACGATTATTTTGATATTCAACCTGCGAGTCGCTAACGCTAGCTAGTGCATTTTTTGAGTTAAAGCTCTTGTAGTTATTGACGCTGGCCACCAGCTTTTTTAAGAGTGGCAAGCATTCGTTATTCATCATATTGATGGCTGCGCTATTATCACCACTCATGGCTAGCCGCGTAATCTCCAAGGCGACAGGGCCATAGACTTTCTCGATAGCCTCAATCTCCGCAACCAAGTTACGGGCACTGTTACTATTAGCCGATGGCGGTAATGCATTTACGCCAGCTACTATTTCTGACAAAAGGCTTTTAACGTGCTGATGCTCGGTGTTTATAGTGTCGGCCTCAGCCTGTCGGTCAGTTGCAGAGGTGACCAGCACAAGATTGCGTGCTGAAATAGCACGTTGCTCCGCAGCGAGCAGCAAATCATTCATCAAACCCATGCGCTTATTCAAGCCATCGACATAGTTTGAGAAGCGCAGATTCGAATCATTTAAGCTAACGACTGATAACGTAGAAACAAGAAAAATAATCAATACCATCACACCGAAACCCAATACTAACTTTGCCCTTACCGTCAAGGAAGCTAACATACAGATACCCCTCTGATCTTTCAGTACTTCGTGACAAAGCCAAGAATATGGCGCATTGGCACTATGCGGCGTGCGTCGTCAATACTTCAAGTACTAAATTCAGTTTTGATAATAAATCCACAATCCAAAATATAAACAACTCAATCGAATTGTTTGCGTGGCCTACTTTAATCTATTCGAGTGCCCCCTATTCCTGGCTGCACATTTACTATAGAAATACGACTGTGAATACGAAGCGCTCTACATTTATTTTAATAATATTTAATTGGTTCCCATAACGGCGTTTTCGTTAAATCGCTCCTCGCAAAAAAGCCCGCTTTGGCGAGCTTTTTTACGCCTGCTGGAAACCAGATCTGGGGGTGAGGCATTACCCCCGGAATACTTGGATCATGAGCTGAAAGGTGAGTGGATTGGTTTCAGGGAATGTCATATCGGGGGAGACTTTTTTCTGATTTACGACGTAGCCCGCGCGGGCTTGGTAACCTTCGTCGACCTCGGCAGCCATGCTGAATTGTTCAAATGAACCCATAAGACGAAGCCCTCGAAGAAATGTGAGGGCTTTGTTGTTTCTGGGATTTGGAACTGGGACGGTATGAAATAGACGGGTGACGGCCCCATAGATACTCCCTTTCGCCAGCATCCTGGCCTTTATACGAAATTATGGGTGCCCAATAATTATGGCGTACCCATGCAAAAGATAACCGCGTTAACGGCTGGCTCCCAGGTCAGGACGGGCTGAAAAACGACCAATCTATTTTCCCGATTGCTCCCCACTCCCCACCACGCTAACCTCCCCCTGCCGCTGCCAATTTTGCGGCCGGGCCTGAGAACCCCACTTGATGCAGGCGCCACAGCGCCGCCCATTCGCCTGAATACCGAATGTGGTAGCTCTCTTTTTATCTGGGAGTTTTACCAATGACCGCTACAAATCCCTCTGCATTAACCACCCTCGGCGTCACCCCCTTCTCCTTTCACTCCGACCAACCTCTGTTCCGCGTCAACAGCGGTGTTTCCCTGCATGAAGCCTTACACCACGTTTCCGACCTCCTCCACGTTGCCAAGCTGCTCGCAGAAGACGCGGCGATGACCAAGGAGACGGATCGTTATGCCTGGGCTTCGCATTATTTGCAGGAGATGAGCAAGGCGGTGATTGATGATGTGGTGAAGGTGTTGGCGTCGCCCTGCAACACCGAGCAATAAGCAGGGCGATCACCACCGCATAAACCGCCTCGACCGGTTACAGGTCGAGGCGTTTTAGTTTGTGGCGGTGATAGACCTGCGCAGACGAGATATGGCACTTAGCCACTTTTCCAATTGACACCCCCATCCCACCACGTTAAAAACCCTGTCTTGCTGGTGCTTTCTATCGAGACACGGATGTTGTCGACTCCCCCGCTGTTCAAATACCGCCGCTATTGGCTGGCGGCCCTCATCGTGCTGCTGGCGATCCTCGATCCTTTCGGCCTGGCCAGTTCCAGCGACAAGGCGTCGTCGCAGTGGCTCAACCGTATGTTCGCCAGCCACTACGCCAACACCGGGCAGCAGCAGGTGGCCGTGGTGTTGATTGATGATGCGTACCTGATGCGCAATGCCACTTCGTGGCCGATGCCGTATGGCGAGCAGAGCAAGTTGTTCAAGCGCTTGCTGGCCTACAAACCCAAGGCTGTTTTTGTGGATTTGCTGTACAGCCACGACCACTCGTTCGGCGACCCGGCGCGGGGCAGTCAGCTATTGGCGAATGTGTTTGAGCGCTACCAGCGCCAGGGCATCCCGTTGTGGCTGGCCAATACCGGCGTGGCGCGCGGTGAGGCGGGCCAGGCCAATACGCTGGCACCGTTTGTCGAGGTGAGCCGCCCGGCCCTGGTGGCGTGGGACGGGGTGGATGACAAGTACCCGCTGGCGGTGGAGACGTCGATAGGGCTGATGGAGACGCCGGCCCTGGCGCTGTATCGCGTGTTCTGCGAGACGCAGGCGTGCAAGCGACCGCCAGTGGACGCTGAAGTCGCCGCTCAACGCCAACCAATCGCTGTGCAGTGGGGGCTGAAGCTGGCGCCCGAGCAGGCGCGTATCGCCGAGATACGCCACTGCGCACCGGCGCGGCATTTCTTGCTGGATGGGGTGGCGCAGTTGTTCCAGGCAGTGTTCTGGAAACTCGATGACTCGGAGCAGGCGCGCTGCCCTTACACGCTGACGTTGTCGGCCAGCGACCTGGAGGTCAGCGACCCGGACGATCAAGCCTTGGTCGCCGAGTTGCTGCGCGACCGTCTCGTGATGGTCGGGGCCAACATCACCTCGACGGGTGATTGGGTTGAGTCGCCGGTGCACGGCCAGTTGCCGGGGGTTTTTCTGCACGCCATGGCCCTGGATAACCTGCTCAACGCGGGCATGGGCTATGACCATGAACCGGCCGATTTTCCCGGCGTGCCGTTCAACTGGCTGGATCTGCTGGAGCTGGGCCTGCTGGCATTGATTGCCGTGCTCAAGGCGCTGCACGCGCGGCGGTTGGCGGGCCATCGCACCTGGAGCCGCTGGCGCCGCCAGGAAATTTGGTTTTTTACTTCGCCGTGCCCGTCATGGCTGTTGGTGATGGGGGTGCTCGCGGCGGTGAGTGTGTTGCTGAGCCTCAGCCACATCACGCCGGTGAACGTGCTGGGTATTGTTTTGTTGTCGTTGGTGCTGTTCAGCGAACGGATCGAAGCCTTCTTCGACCGCGATCGCTGACTGCGCCACTTTGTCATTTGACTCAAGGAATCCAAGGATGAACAGAAGTCTGATCGTAGTGCTCGTTGCCCTCTTCGCCCAGGACGCCTGGGCGGAAACCCACAGTATCAAGGCGTTCCTGGCCGACCCGGTGGCGGTGCTGGATGAGCAGGGAAAACAACAGCGTGAGCTGCCGAAAAAAGACGCGCCCACCCAGCCCCTGACGGTGTTGCAGTACAACAAGGCGCTGGATTTGGTGCAGGTGGAGCTGGCGGGTCAGAAGGTCTGGCTGGACACCATGGACCTGCGCATCGAGCCGCCGCTCAATGTGGTCGACCTGCCCTGCCAGGGCCTGACCAAGAGCCAGACCAAAGACAGCCGTAATAACTCCACCATCGGTTTTGGTGCGGGCTGCAATCAATAAAAGGAGCGGTGCGGTGAAGGGATCTCTATTGGCAGCCAGCTTGCTGGCAAGCACGCTACTCAGCGGCCGCGCGACATTGAAGGGCGCCGACCAAGCGTTCCTGAACCTGGTGGGGCCCTCGACCCAATCCAGGGTCCAGGGCCACTACGTGGATAACACCGACGTGCGCCAGTACTACAAGCTCGACCCGCAACGCCAGAGCCAGCAGCGCTTGAGCTATGACGGGCGCGCCGTGCCCGCCGCCGAAGCGCGTCAGCAGAACCTGGTGGATATCCCGATGCTGCAGGTGTACCTGCAGGGCATCGTCACGCGCTTGTCCAAGGGCTGGCCGGGGGAGTTACCGCCCCTGCAGGTGAAGATCACCGACAGCTACAGCTTTGGACCTTCGGCGGACCCTTACGGCAACGTATTCGTGCCCTTGGGCATGCTGGACAACGTCGGCAGCGAAGACGAAATCGCCGCGATGCTTGGCCACGAAATGAGCCATGTGCTGCTGCATCACCATGACCGCATGGCGGCCTTCCAGCAGCAGAAGGACATGTTCACCACGGTAGCCTCCACCGTCGCCTTGGCCACGATGGCGGCCGACACCGGTGTGGACCGCAGCTCCGGCACGATGAAGCTGTTCAGCAAAGACCCGGCCGGCACCCAGAAGACCATTGGCAACACCGTGCTGTACACCGCGCTGGCCAATACGTTTTCCGACCATGTGTGGAGCACCGCCTGGGGCCGCAGCCAGGAAGACCAGGCCGACCTGCTCGGCACCGACCTGATGATCCGCGCCGGTTATGCGCCCCGCGCCGCCACCCATAGCCTGGAGCGTCTCAACGACTTCCAGGGCAAGCAGAAACCGCTGCTCACCGGCTTCCTCACCGCGCGCAAGAACGCCATGCAGGATTCGCTGCAGCAGTTCAATCTCAACCGCTTTACCCAGGAGCTCGACGTGCTGGTCAAGGACGGCCTGACCACCGGCATCTCCGCGACCACCCAGTATTTCAACCGCTCGCACATGTCGGCCATCGACCGCGATACCGAGTTGCGCCAATACCTGCAGCGCGAATATCGCCAGGAACGCCGCGCACGCATTAATCCGCAGAGTTGGGAGAAGATCAAAAGTACGCCGCAGGTGGCTAAAGCCATGCAGGGCTACAAGAATGCCTACTTTGCCAACGATGCCCTGGAGAAAAACAAGGTGGCCGACGCAGATGGGTTTATCCGCAAAGCGCTGGCTTCGCCGGTCAAGGATCAGCCAAGCATTCGGCGCACGGCGTACACCGTGCGCCTGGCCCAGGGCAAAAACAGCGAGGCGCTGAAAGAGTTGCAGGCGATTAAGGACTGGTCGCTGGCAGGCCCCTCGACGTACGACCTGATGATCAGCTATCACCTCAAGCGCGGCGACGGGCAATCGGCATTGGCGATGATCGACAAGGCCGAGCGCAACCTGGGCTCGGAAGAACTGTTCATCACCGAGAAGCTGTTGGCCAACCAGCAATTGCAGAACGCGCAGCAGGTGCAAACCGTGCTGCGCAAGTGCGAGCAATACCCGACGCGCAAAGAAAACTGCAAGAAGCTCGCGCCGGCCAAAGCCTGACGGTCAGTGCCCGCCGCCTACATGGAGAATCGCGCCGGTGACAAACCCGGCGCTCTCCAGGTAGACGAGCGCCTGGGCAATGCGATGTAACAAATTTTCAGGGTGATTCCCGCCTCCCCTCTGCAACATTTTCGCAGCGATATGGGCGATGCTCGCCGGCATAAAAAAACCCCGAACCAGTCGGGGGTTTTTATCGCCTTGAATCAGGCGCGACGTGCGATCAATTAGAAAACGTTGATCGGGTAGTCGGCGAACAGACGGATTTCGTTACCGCCTACGTTGTAGTTGCTGGCGTTGTTGGAAACACGCAACCACGAAGCACGCGCACGCAGGCTCAGGTCTTTCGCTGGGCCGGCTTGTACGACGTACTTGAACTGGTTCCAGATTTCACGCTCGGTGCCATCGCCACGGCCGCTGCCGTCGTCAATGTTGGTACCGCGCACGTAAGCAACGTTGTAGGTCAGGCCAGGCACGCCAAAGGTAGCGAAGTCGATACCGTAGGAGGCTTGCCACGAACGCTCGTCCTTGCCGTTGAAGTCGGACCAGTAGGAGTTGGCCAGCAGGATGGTGTTGCCGCCGTCGCCGATACCGGTATCGCGGGTATTGTCGCGGTAGCCGCCATACAGGTAACCGGTGTCGCCGGTGCTGCGCTGGTGGGCCAACGTGAAGCTGTGCGCGCCGACAGCCCAAGTGGCGCCCAGGCTCCAGATTTTGTTGTCGCGCGCGTCAGCGTCGCCACGTTGCTCGGCGAAGCTCTTGTCCAGCTTGGTTTTGTAGCCGTTGAAATCAAACGTCAGCGACTGCTTCTCTGGCAGGGCCAGCACGTAGTTGACGTTGACGTATTGCTTCTTCAGCACGTCTTCCATATCGGAAGCGTACAGCGCAGCCGACAGGCTTTCGGTGAACTTGTAGCTGCCGCCCAAGTAGCTGATGTTCTTCAGGTTGCCGCTGTCGGTACCTTCGGCGCCTTTTTGGGCTTCCTTGGTAAAGCGACCAGCGTCCAGTTGCAGGCCTTCGATCTCTTTGGAAACGATCGAGGTACCGGTATAGGTTTCGGACAGCAGACGGGAGTTGTCGTACTGCAGAACGGGTACGGCTGGCATCTGGTCACCGTACTTGAGGACGGTGTTGGAGATGCGTGCCTTGACGGCTGCGCCGCCCTTGGCCAGGTCGTCGGCTGCTGCGCCGCTATCACCTTGCTTGAAGAAGTTGATACCGCCCGCGCCGCTGCGACCTTTACCGCCGTCCAGACGGATGGCGTACTGGCCAATCACGTCCACACCCACACCCACGGTGCCTTGGGTGAAACCGGAATCGAACTTGCCGATGAAGCCTTGGCCCCATTCGGCTTTGTCTTGCTTGCCGTTTTTGTAGTCACGGCTGATATAGGCATTACGTGCTGCGATGTTCAGGTGGCTGTCTTCTACGAAACCCTTGGATTGCTCCTGGTCGTTTGCCATTGCTGCCGACGCGCTCAAAATCCCCAGAGCGATCAGACTCATCCGTTGCTTCAACATTTCTTATATTCCTTATTACTGGTTGAGTACGCGCTGTGACACCAGGCTCCGTGTTGCTTTCTGGTATCGACTTTTTCCGGAAAAAAGAAGGCCCGCGGACGACTGAACATGCCGCGGGCCTTTTTTTATTGGATGAGTCATGGCGGTTAGCCACAGGCGTTGGGCGCAATCCTAGTCGCGCATTGAACTAAGTGTCAATTTCGTGAATCGTCTGTATTTAGGCGAAAAAATTCTAAGCAAAGGCCTACAGCGCTTCTGCGAACGTCTGAAAACCTCTCCAATCCGTCAAAAAAACACATCAAGTAACAAATTTTTCAGTGTCACGTTTGGTAATAGATAACGTGCGCAAATGTAAAGCATTACCATTGGCGCGTTTTCTCCTCCCATACAATCTGGATACATTCCACCATGCCTGCCTCTCGACTGACGCCCATCACCCTTGGGCTCTCTGTTCTGCTGTCTGCCGGTTTTGCCTGTGCGGCCACAACCTTGCCCGCAACCTCGATCAGCGCCGAAGCTGACGAAGACGACCCGCGCGTCAAGGAGACCAACACGGCCACACGTACCGCAACACCGGTGCGTTATGTGCCCCAGGCCATCGATTCGGTGAAGACCGAAAGCCTGCGCTCCTACGGCACCAATGACCTGGGCCAGGCCTTGAGTGGCATTCCCAACGTCAGCAGTGGCGCCGACACGCGCTTCGACAGCCTGCGTATTCGCGGTTTCGACGCGAGTAACGACTTCTACCTGGACGGCATTCGCGACGACAGCCAATACGTGCGCGACCTGCATAACATCGAGCGCATCGAAGTGCTCAAAGGTCCGGCAGCAGTGCTTTACGGGCGAGGCGGTCAGGGAGGGATCGTCAACCGCGTGAGCAAACTGCCAACGGCCGGGCGTAAGTCGAGCATCGAGGCGCAAGGCGGCAGCAACGATTTGCGCAGTTTGTATGCCGACTTAAGCACCGACCCCACCGACGACATCAGCCTGCGCCTGAACATGGGCAACCAGGACAACAACAGTTTCCGCGACGGCGTCAGCGGCAATCGCCAGCTCTTTGCACCGTCGATGAGCTGGCAGCTCACGCCTGAACTCAACTGGCTGGTGCAATACGAATACAGCCGCTACAACCGCACACCGGACCGTGGCATCCCCGGAGTCAACGGCCGCCCGGCCGATGTGAGCCGCAGCACCACCTACTTTGACAGCGGCGACTACATCGACGACAAGTCCCAGTCGCTGCGTTCCAAACTCGCCTATGAACTCAACGACAACTGGCAACTGCGCCACACCCTCGGTGTGTTCAAGCTCGACAGTGACTTCGACAACACCTACCAGACCGGCTACAGCGCCGCGACCAACAGCGTCACGCGCCAGCACTGGCAGCAGGACCTGACCACCCGCAATGTGTTCAACAACGTTGAACTGGAAGGCGGTTTCAGTACCTTCGGCCTGGAACACCGCGTGCTCACTGGCCTGGAATTGGGTAGCCAACGCCGCGATCCGAAGCTGTACACCGCCACCGCCGTAACCCGTGGCGGCCAGGATGTGCCGAGCCTGAACCTCAACCAACCCAATCGCCACCTGAGCCACACCGGACGCATGAGTGTGTCGAGTGACAACCACACCGAAGTCGAAAGTCGCGCGTTGTACGTGCAGGACCAACTGCGCCTGAACGATCAGTGGCAACTATTGGGCGGCCTGCGGTACGACCGCTTCGAAGTGGACACCACCAACAAAGTGCTCAATACCCAACAAGATGTCGAAAGCCACAGCACCAGCCCGCGCGTCGGCCTGGTATGGACGCCGCTGGAGGATCACTCGTTTTACGCATCGTGGAGCAAGACCTTCTCCCCGGCGGGCGGTGGCTTGATCGGCATCACGCCAAATGCCGCCGGCAGCGTCAACGAGCTCAGCCCCGAGCTGACCAAACAGAAAGAAATCGGCGTAAAAAGCGACTGGCTCGACGACCGCCTGAGCACCACGCTGGCCGTGTACGAACTGGAACTCTACAACCGCCGCACCAACGACCCACTGGACCGCACCATTACTCTGCTCACGGGTATGCAGCGCTCACGCGGCGTGGAACTGACGGCCACCGGCAAGATCGTTGGCAACTGGTACGTGCGCGGTGGCATCGGCCTGCAGGATGCCAAGGTCGAGAAGGACAACAACGGCTTTGAAGGCAAGCGCGTCAGCGACGTGGCCAAGCGCAACGGCAGCCTGTTCATCACCTGGAAACCGGAGATGGGCTGGTACGCAGAAACCGGTTTAACGCTGGTGGGCGACCGTTATGCCGACAGCCTCAACACCGTGGTGCTGCCGGGTTATGGCCGCTGGGATGCGCTGGCCGGCTTCCGCCAGAAGGAATGGGACGTGCGGGCGGCGCTGAACAACATCGCTGACAAGACCTACTACGCCTCGGCAACCAGTGTGGCGCAGATCCAGCCGGGCGAGCCGCGTAGCCTGGTCGTAACAGGAACCTACAGTTTCTAAAACCATAAGCGGAACTTTCAACAAGGCAACCTCCTGTGGCGAGCGGGCTTGTCCCGCGTTGGGCTGCGAAGCGGCCCTGAAACCAGGCGCAGAGGAGTGCCCGATACACCGCATTCGTCTTCATCAGGGGCGCTTCGCAGCCCAACGCGGGACAAGCCCGCTCGCCACAGAGGTCCCAGTTTGCTGCGCGACAGCGCGGCGTCGAAGACGGGGTGGGACCTCCCTCGCCACAAGTAGGCTTTCAGTTGTTCATCAACTCACACAACACCTGCACTTCATCCTCACTGAACAAGCCCACCGGGTAACGTTCACTCATCACGCTGCGCAAGTCAGGCTGTTGCCTCAGCTGTCGCGAGCCGTTTGCCTTCAACCAGTGCGCCAGCGCATGAATCGCGTCACCGTTGACCCGCATCGGGTGGAACGGGCGGGTGTACATCAGGTTGATATCGGCATTCATTTCAGCGCTCTCTCCTACTGCGTGAGCGGCTAACTTACTCAAGGTTTATGACAGAACTGCGCAGTCATGCCCCTGAGTCACTGTGACAACACCGATACAAGAGCTATGCCAATGTCCCGTATTTATAGGCATTCGAACACAAAAAAGCCCGCAACCTTGGCGGGCTGCGGGCTTGCTGCGGACGCTAAAAAAGATTTGCGCCCGAGTGCCTTCGAGGCGCTGTTACATCTGCACTCAGTTTTTCTGCGGCGCCGGCTGCTGTTGGGTCAGGCAGTGGATATTGCCCCCCCCCAGTAACAGTTCGCGGCCCGGCACCATCACCACTTCGTGCTGCGGGAACAGGTTCTGCAGGATTTCCCTGGCCTGGCTGTCCAGCGGGTCGTCGAAGCTTGGCGCGATGATGCCGCCGTTGACGATCAGGAAGTTGACGTAGGAAGCCGCCAAGCGCACGGTCGGATTACGTTCCTGGGAGCCGTCCACCGGGTCCACGCCTGCGCACTCTTCCTCGGTGGCATACAACGGCCCAGGAATCGGCATTTTATGCACAGTGAACGAGCGGCCCTGGGCATCGGTGCTGCTTTGCAGCACGTCCATGGCGGCGTGGCAGCGTGCATAGTTCGGGTCTTGCGGGTCGTCTGTCCAGGCCAGCAATACTTCGCCAGGGCGCACGTAGCAGCAGAAGTTATCCACATGGCCGTCGGTTTCGTCGTTGAACAGGCCGTCCGGCAACCAGATGATCTTATCCACAGCCAGGTTCGCGCTGAGCACCGCTTCGATGGCCGCGCGGTCGAGGTGCGGGTTGCGATTGCGGTTGAGCAGGCATTCTTCGGTGGTGATCAGGGTGCCTTCGCCGTCGACGTGAATCGAACCGCCCTCCAGCACGAACCCTTCGGTGCGGTAACGCGGCGCGCGCTCGATCTCAAGGATCTTGCCGCCCACCTGCGAGTCACGGTTCCACGGTGCGTACAGGCCACCGTCAAAACCGCCCCAGGCATTAAAATCCCAGTTCACGCCGCGCACTTCGCCGCTGTCATTGATCACGAAGGTCGGGCCAGTATCGCGCACCCAGGCGTCATCGCTGGACATTTCCACCAAGCGAATATTCGGCACATCCAAACGGGCACGCGCATTCTCGTACTGGCCGGCGGAAACCGCGACCGTCACCGGCTCAAATCGCGCGATGGCCTTGGCCACGGCCACGTGAGCCGCCTGCGCCGGCTTGCCGCCCAGTCGCCAATTATCGGGACGCTCGGGCCAGATCATCCAGGTTTGGGTCTGTGGCGCCCATTCGGCGGGCATATGGAAGCCATCGGCGCGAGGTGTGCTGTGCAGGGTGGTCATGGCGATCAGGACTCCGAATGGGGTGAAGGCCGACTTTATAGCGGATAAAAATCGGCTTTAAAAGCGCTTAACGAGCTTAGGCGATAAATATGACAATAGTTAACCGATAACAATCGATTATTCACAGCTGCTCATCCAGCACCTTCGACAGCATGTCGACAAAAAAGTCCACGCTGCGTTTGGAAGTGACCATCGGCGGTTTGATCTTCAGGATGTTCAGATAATCGCCTGTCGGCTGCATGAAAATCCCCAACTCCCGCAGGCGATCACACAACCGTGCGGTCTCTTCGGTGGCGGGCTCCAGGGTTTGCCGGTCGCGCACCAACTCCAGGCCCAGGTAGAAACCGGAACCGTGCACAGCGCCGACCAACGGATGGCGGTCGATCAATTCTTCCAGTCGCGCCTTGAAATGCCCGCCCACCACTTGGGCGTTTTCCCACAGATTTTCTTCTTCCATCACGTCCAGCACCGCCATGCCGATTCGGCAACTGACGGGGCTGCCCCCTGAAGACGAGAAGAAATAGCCCTCGGCCTCCAGCGCCTCGGCAATCTCCCGGCGGGTGATCACCGCGCCCAAGGGCTGGCCGTTGCCCATGCCCTTGGCCATGGTAATGATGTCCGGCACTACCCCCTGCTCTTCAAAGCCCCAGAAGAAATGCCCCATGCGGCCGTAGCCCACCTGCACTTCATCGGCGATGCACACACCTCCCTGGGCGCGCACCAACGCATACACCTGCTGCAAATAGCCCGGCGGCAGGGAGATGCCGCCGGCATTTCCATACACCGGTTCACAAATGAAGCCAGCCAGTTGGCGCTGGTTCGCGGCGATTTTTGCCAGGTTGTGCTCCACACTTCGTACGTAATCCGGCGCACTGTCCTGCCCGCGGAACTCGCCGCGATAGGTATTCGGTGCGGTCACCGGGTGCACCCAATCCGGGCGGCTGCTCAACGCCTGGGGGTTGTCGGCGATCGAGGTGGATACCGCATCCGCCGCAACCGACCAGCCGTGGTAAGCCTCCAGCACACTGAGCATGTCCTTGCCGCCGCTGTAGGCCCAGGCCAGGCGAATGGCCAGGTCATTGGCCTCGGTGCCGCTGTTGACCAGGAATACCCGGTCCATGGCGTCAGGCGCCAGCGCCAGCAGGCGTTCGGAAAACTCGGCAATCGCCGCGTAGTGGAAGCGCGAGTTGGTATTGAGCAACGACCACTGCCGCGCCGCCACCGCCGCCATGCGTGGGTGGCCGTGGCCCAGCACGGCGACGTTGTTGAGCATGTCGAGGTAGGAACGGCCCTGCATGTCTATCAAGTGGTTGCGCCAGCCTCGCTCGATACGCGGCGGGTCGACGTAATAGTGCTTCTGTGAGCGCGCGAAACTGGCGTCGCGCCGGGCCAGCAAGGCTTCGGGGTCGAGTTCCGGCTCTGCATCGCAGGCAAGGCCGAGCAGCGCGGCGGGTGATGGGCACAGCGCTTGCCAGGCCGGTGCTCGGGAGGGGGTGCAGAACAGCGGAGGCTCCAGATCAGCTCGGCACAATTGCACGGTCAAGGGAGCATGGACTTCGCCGAGTATTTGCCCTTTCACCAGTTCCGAGTCCGCCTTCAATGAAGTTTTTACGCCCCATAAACGCACGCTCAAATCTGCGTCATGCAAGCTCAACAGACCATCGACACCTTGGCGCAAAACCCCGGCAAACGGCGCCTCCAACAGCGTGCCATGGGGCAAGTGCAACTCGACATGCAGCGGGAACGTCGCAGGTTCCGAGGCACTGTCAGGGCAGGTGCGCGACAGCCGATACTGCCCATACCGACTGGCGGCCAACCCATGCACTGCCGCCGCCTCATCCAGCAACCGGCGATCAATGCCGGGCAGCTCCCAATTACCTGCCTCGAAATGCGGGCTGAGTACGCCCAGGTCGATCAGCGCGAACTCACGCCCCACCAGTCCCGGCAATAAGGGCGCGAAGTCCTGGCTGGCGACCGGCGGCAGTGCCTCGCCGACACTGCCCAGAATCGCCGCCTCCATCAATTCAAACGGCACCGACGTCGCCACATGGAAGATTTCCCACTCATGCTCGGCATTTTTCAGCAGGTAGCTGTTATCCGGGTCCAGGCGTTGCTGCTGTTCGCTGCTCAGCACCAGCACGGCGGCACGGGCGACGATCAGTGGCCACAGCGCCTGTAATTCCTCGCGCTGCAAGGGGTTGATGGCATGGCACGCGTGGATCGCCGGCAAGATGGCAAAGGGGTCACCTTCGGCGTGGTGCAACAGCGCGGCGCAGGTCACCGAAAGGTCGGCAATACGCCAGGTGTGTACCAGATCGCCGAAATCAATCACCCCCTGAATCTGCCAATGCCGCTGTGCATCGCGCTGCCACACCACGTTGTCATCGGTGATGTCCATGTGCACCGCTTGGCACGGCAGGCGGTCGACCAGGGGGCGAATGCGCGTCGATACCTGCTCGGCCACGTGTTCCAGTGCGGCGCGGTGGGGCAGGTTTTCCAGGGTCGCCAGCAAGTGCGTGATCAGTTCCTGAGCGTGACGAGGGTCCCATTGCAGGGTGCGATCAAGGCCCGGATGCACGAAATCGGCCAGCGCCAGGCTCATCCGCCCGCACAGCTCACCAAAGCCTGCGATCACTTCGCGGCCCAAGTGAGGCAGGTGCGTTAAAGGTTGGCCGTCGATGTAGTCCAGCAGCCGCAGGTGCAGGGTTTGCCCATCCACCGCTACGGTTAGCAGCTCTTCGCCGGTGAGCGCCTTGATGACCCTGGGCACACGCACCTGCGCACGGGTCTGCAGTCTATTGAGCGCGGCGTGCTGCGCCTGCAACTCAACGGCGGCGTAGTCGCCCCGGCAGATTTTCAGAACAAAGCGGCCACGGTCACTGTCGATCCTGTAGTTGAGGTCTTGCTGGCTGCCCAGTGACTGCAACCTGCCAGTGAGGCCGTAGTGCTGCTCAAGGAGCTGTGCTGCCTGTTCAGGGCCCACTTGCGGGCACGGCAGGCTGGCGCGATGGATCAACGTGGCGAGCAACATGGGACGACCTCTGTTTTTATCAGGTGCTTATATCGCCATTGTTGAGGGGGGTTAGGCAACCCCCAACGCATACCGCGCTTGCGCCACCCTGCTCCACAACTCAAGCTATGCTTCATTCGCTTGATGTCCGTCTAAGTTAAAGGCCCTCCGACATGCGCATTCTCATCACCGGCGGCGCTGGTTTTATCGGCTCCGCCCTGATCCGTCACTTGATTGAAAACACCGAGCACGAAGTGCTCAACCTGGACAAACTCACCTACGCCGGCAACCTGGAGTCGCTGACCAGCATCGCGTCCAACAGCCGCTATGAGTTCGTCCAGGCCGATATCATCGACCAGGCCACCGTCAGCGCCGTGCTGGCACGCTTCGAGCCCCAGGCGATCATGCACCTGGCGGCAGAGTCCCATGTCGACCGTTCCATTGACGGCCCTTCGGACTTCATCCAGACCAACATCGTCGGCACCTACAGCTTGCTGGAAGCCACTCGCGCTTACTGGCAAACGCTGGCAGAGCCGGCCAAAAGCGCATTCCGCTTCCACCACATCTCCACCGACGAGGTGTACGGCGACCTGCACGGCGTGGACGACCTGTTCACCGAAACCACGCCGTATGCGCCCAGCTCGCCGTATTCGGCCAGCAAGGCTGCGTCCGACCACCTGGTTCGCGCCTGGCAGCGGACCTACGGTCTGCCGGTGCTGCTGACCAACTGCTCGAACAACTACGGGCCCTTCCACTTCCCCGAGAAGCTGATCCCGCTGGTGATCCTCAACGCCCTCGCGGGCAAGCCGTTGCCGGTGTATGGCGATGGTTTGCAGGTACGCGACTGGCTGTTCGTCGAGGACCACGCGCGCGCGTTGCTCAAGGTAGTCACCGAAGGCGTGGTCGGCGAGACCTACAACATCGGTGGTCATAACGAGCAGAAAAATATCGACGTAGTGCGCGGCATCTGCGCCCTGCTCGAAGAGCTGGCGCCACAGCGTCCGGCCGGTGTCGAGCAATTCACCGACTTGATCACCTTCGTCAAGGATCGCCCCGGCCACGATCAGCGCTATGCGATCGATGCCAGCAAGATCGAACGAGAACTGGGCTGGGTCCCGGAAGAAACCTTTGAAACCGGGCTGCGCAAAACCGTGCAGTGGTACCTCGATAATCTGCAATGGTGCCGCAGGGTCCAGGACGGCAGTTATCAGGGTGAACGTTTGGGCAACACTGAGTTGAAGGATCTGATTGCATGATGAAGGGAATCGTATTGGCCGGCGGTTCCGGCACCCGTTTGCACCCCATTACCCTGGGCGTGTCCAAACAGCTGTTGCCGGTGTATGACAAGCCGATGATCTACTACCCGATCTCGGTGCTGATGCTGGCGGGTATCAAGGACATCCTGGTGATTTCCACACCCACGGACCTGCCGCAGTACCGCAATCTGCTGGGCGATGGCAGCCAGTTTGGCGTGCGCTTCAGCTATGCGGAGCAGCCCTCGCCGGATGGTCTGGCGCAGGCATTTATCATTGGTGAGGAATTCATCGGGAATGACCCGGTGTGCCTGATCCTGGGTGACAACATCTTCCACGGCCAACACTTCGGTGACCAATTGCGCACAGCTGCCGAACGCCCGTCAGGCGCTACGGTATTTGGCTATTGGGTCAAAGACCCAGAGCGTTTTGGCGTGATCGATTTCGACAAGGAGGGCCGCGCCCTTTCAATCGAAGAAAAACCGGCCAAACCCAAGTCCTCTTACGCCGTGACCGGTCTGTATTTCTACGACAGCGACGTGATCAAGATCGCCAAGGCGGTCAAGCCGTCGCCCCGTGGCGAGCTGGAGATTACCGATGTCAACAACGCTTACCTTAAGCGTGGCGACTTGCATGTTGAACGTTTCGGCCGTGGTTTTGCCTGGCTCGACACAGGTACCCATGACAGTCTGCTTGAGGCCTCGACCTACGTGCAGACTATTGAGCACCGCCAAGGTCTGAAGGTGGCTTGCCTGGAAGAGATTGCCTATGAAAATAACTGGATCGACCGCGACCACTTGCTGGAACGCGCCAAGTACTTCGGCAAGACCGGCTATGGCCAATACCTGTACTCGCTGGCCGGAGAGAGCAAGTGAAAGTAGTTGAAACCTCATTGCCCGGCGTGCTGATCCTTGAACCGAAAGTGTTCGGTGATGAGCGCGGTTTTTTCTACGAAAGCTTCAACGCCCGCGCCTTTGAAGAGGCCACCGGGCTCAAGCGTAATTTCGTGCAGGACAATCACTCGCGCTCGCAGAAAGGTGTGCTGCGGGGCCTGCACTATCAGCTTGAACACACGCAGGGCAAACTGGTGCGCGTCATCGCCGGTGAAGTGCTGGATGTAGCCGTCGATATCCGCCGCAGCTCGCCGAACTTCGGCCAGTGGGTAGGCGTGCGCCTGTCGGCGCAGAACAATCACCAACTGTGGGTGCCGGAAGGGTTTGCCCACGGGTTCGTGGTGCTGAGCGAATACGCCGAGTTCTTGTATAAGACCACTGACTACTACCAGCCGAGCGCCGAGCGCAGCATTTTGTGGAATGACCCGACGCTGGCCATCGACTGGGAACTGACTGAGACGCCGCAACTGTCCGCCAAGGACCAGGCGGGCAAACTGCTGATGGAAGCCGACCTGTTCCCATGACTACCCCTCTAAAGATCCTCATCACCGGCGAACACGGCCAAGTCTCCCGGGAGCTGCAACAGCGGCTCCAGAACCTGGGCGAACTCATCGTACTGGGCCGCAACCAACTGGACCTGGCCAACGTCGACCAGATCCGCCAGCAAGTGCGCGCCCATCGCCCGGACCTGATCATCAACGCCGCAGCCCACACCGCCGTCGATCAAGCCGAAAGCGAGCCGGATGCAGCCTTCACCATCAACGCCATCGCCCCCGGCGTCCTCGCCGAGCAAGCCAAGGCCCTGGGCATCCCGCTGATCCACTATTCCACCGACTACGTGTTCGACGGCAGCAAAACTGCGCCCTACACCGAAGCCGACACGCCAAACCCGCTGGGCATCTACGGCCAAAGCAAGC
This sequence comes from Pseudomonas fildesensis, assembly GCF_001050345.1. Taxonomy (GTDB): domain Bacteria; phylum Pseudomonadota; class Gammaproteobacteria; order Pseudomonadales; family Pseudomonadaceae; genus Aquipseudomonas; species Aquipseudomonas fildesensis. The sequence goes on from NZ_LFMW01000009.1 coordinate 28,105, forward strand.
TGGCCGGCGAACAGGCGATCGTGGCCGTGGGCGGCGAGTACCTGATCCTGCGCACCAGTTGGGTTTACTCCAATCACGGCAAGAATTTCCTGCTGACCCTGCAACGCCTGCTGCAGGAAAAACCGCACATGCGCATCGTCGCCGACCAGATCGGCGCACCGACCTGGGCGGGCACCATCGCCAACAGCACCCGCGCGTTGATCGAGCGCTGGCAGGCAGGCCAGGCGGGCGACTGGGGCGTCTATCACCTGACCGGTCAGGGTGAGACGTCTTGGTTCGGCTTTGCCCAGGCGATTGGCGAGCACCTGCGCGCCGAAGGTAAAGCCTGCGCCGAGCTGGAGGCGATTCCTTCCAGCGCCTACCCGACGCCAGCCAAGCGCCCGCTGAACTCACGCCTCGATTGCAGCCACCTGCAGCAACAGTGGCAGGTCAGCCAGCCGCAGTGGCACGACGCATTGCGCGAGTGTCTTGCAGAGCAGCACTAGGCATAATGCGCCTGTACCCACAGGCGCACGACTCCCATGACTCCACCCCTCCCACGAAGACCCCGCTGGCGCAGCCTCGCCCTGCTCGCGCTGTGCCTGGCACCGTTGCTGTGGCCGCTGGAGCACTTGGCCGAGCGCTATTACCGCAGCGAACTGGCCGGGCAGAATCGTCAGACCCTCGACCTGTACGTCGCCAACCTGCTGGGTACGCTGCATCGCTATGAGGTGCTGCCGCAAATCCTCGGCGACTTGCCGGCCCTGCGCACCGCGCTGGACGCCCCTGAGGTCAGCACCAACCTGGTCAGCGCCAACTTGCTGCTCAAGGATGTCGCCGCCCAGGCCGGTGTGGAAGTGATGTACCTGATGGACACCACCGGCAAAACACTGGCCGCGTCCAACTGGGACAAGCCGGACAGCTTCGTCGGGCGTAATTTCTCGTTCCGACCCTATTTCAGCGAAGCCATGGCCGGGCGTCTGGGGCGGTTTTTCGGCTTGGGCACCACCTCGGCCAAGCGCGGCTACTTCTTCGCCGCCGCCGTGCGCGATGGCGACACTATCATCGGCGTGCTGGTGGTGAAGGTCGACCTGGACCACACCGAAAGCCTGTGGGGCAACACCCCGGAACAACTGCTGGTCACCGACCACAACGGCGTGGTGATTCTCACGTCGCGCCCGCAATGGCGCTTTCGGGCGACCCGGCCGCTGACTGCCGAAGAGCGCCAGGCGATCATCGCCATCCAGCCTTACCCGACCCGTGACCCGCAACCGCTGGCCTTGAGCACCACGGCGTGGCTGCGCCAATCCACGGCCATCGCCGAGACCGGCTGGAACGTGGAAATCCTCGCGCCGCGCTCGCTGATCAACCGCCCGGTGCGTACGGTAGTCGCGGTAGGTGGCGCCACGCTGCTGGTGCTGATGTTGCTGCTGGGCTTGATGATGCAACGCCGTCGGCATTACCTGGAACGCATTGCCTTCGAAGCCAAGGCCCGCCGCGAGCTGGAGATGCGCGTGGTAGAGCGGACCAGCGACCTGGAAGGCCTCAACCGGCGCCTGAAACAGGAAGTATTGGAGCGCGAACATGCCCAGCAGGAGCTGGTGCGCGCCCAGGACGACCTGGTGCAAGCGGGCAAACTCTCGGCGCTGGGCACCATGTCGGCGAGTATCAGCCACGAACTCAATCAGCCCCTGGCGGCGATTCGCAGCTATGCGGAAAACGCCGAAATCCTCCTCGACCATGAACGCACCAGCGATGCCCGGGGCAATCTCAAGCTGATCAGCGAGTTGACCGGGCGCATGGCCTCGATCATCGCCCACCTGCGTGCCTTCGCCCGCCGCGACCGGCACGCGCCGGAAAGCGTGGCCCTGCAACCGGCGCTGGACGATGCCCTGGCCTTGCTGGCCAAGCGCCGACGCTCGATGGAAGTCGAGTTGATCCGCGATCTTCCGGAAGCGACCCTGTGGGTACAGGCTGGCGAAACCCGTCTGCGCCAGGTGCTCGGCAACCTTTTGGCCAACGCCCTCGATGCCCTCACCGAAAAAGGCCCGCCGCGCAAACTCTGGCTGAGTGCCCAAACCACCGAGACGGGCGTCAACCTGTACATTCGCGACAACGGCCCGGGATTTTGCATGGAAGCCCTGGGCCGCGCCAGCGAGCCGTTCTACACCACCAAGACCCGCACCCAGGGCCTGGGGCTAGGCCTGGCGATCTGTGACACCCTGATGCGTGCCTTTGGCGGCGAACTGCTGTTCGCCAACCACAAGGAAGGCGGCGCGTTGTTAACCTTGAAATTGCGTGCCGGCTCGCCGGGCGTCAGTCTGCAACCGTCCGAGGACCGCAGTGTATGAGTATCGATAACCAGATTCAGGTGGTGTTGATCGACGACGATCCACACCTGCGTCAGGCCCTGTGCCAGACCCTGGACCTGGCCGGGCTGAAAGTCCTGACCCTGGGCGAAGCCACCGGCCTCACTGCGCGCCTGTCTCGTGATTGGCCGGGCGTGGTGGTCAGCGATATCCGCATGCCCGGCATGGACGGCCTGGAGTTGCTCGCCGAACTGCACGGCCAGGACCCGGAGCTACCGGTGCTGCTGATCACCGGCCACGGCGACGTGCCGCTGGCGGTGCAGGCCATGCGTGCCGGCGCCTATGACTTCCTCGAAAAACCCTTCGCCAGCGACGCACTACTCGACAGCGTGCGCCGCGCCCTGGCCTTGCGCCGGCTGGTGTTGGACAACCGCAGCCTGCGCCTGGCCTTGAGTGATCGCCAACAACTGAGCACGCGCCTGGTGGGCCACTCGCCGCAAATGCTGCGCCTGCGCGAGCAGATCGGCGCGCTGGCGGCTACTCGGGCCGACGTGCTGATCCTGGGTGAAACCGGCGCCGGCAAGGAAGTCGTCGCCCGTGCGCTGCACGACCTGTCGAGCCGGCGCAGCGGTCCGTTTGTAGCAATCAACGCCGGTGCCCTGGCCGAGTCGGTGGTGGAAAGCGAGCTGTTCGGCCATGAGCCGGGCGCCTTTACCGGGGCGCAGAAGCGGCGCATCGGCAAGTTCGAGTTCGCCAACGGCGGCACGCTGTTCCTCGATGAAATTGAGAGCATGAGCCTGGATGTGCAGGTCAAGCTGCTGCGCCTGTTGCAGGAGCGCGTGGTCGAGCGCCTCGGCGGCAATCAGCTGATCCCGCTGGACATCCGCATCATCGCCGCCACCAAGGAAGACCTGCGTCAGTCCGCCGACCAGGGCCGCTTCCGCGCCGACTTGTATTACCGCCTCAACGTCGCACCGCTGCGCATTCCGCCGCTGCGCGAGCGCGGTGAAGATGCGCTGATGCTGTTCCAGCACTTCGCCGACGAAGCCAGCAGCCGCCACGGCCTGCCGCTGCACGAACTACAACCGGGCCAGCGCGCCCTGCTGTTGCGCCACAGCTGGCCGGGCAATGTACGGGAACTGCAAAACGCTGCGGAGCGCTTTGCCCTGGGCCTGGAACTGGCGCTGGATAACACTCAGGACAATCCCGCAGCCGGCGTGCTGACCTCCACACCGGGCGGCTTGAGTGAACAAGTCGAGCAGTTCGAAAAAAGCCTGATCGCCGCCGAACTCACCCGCCCCCACAGCTCCGTGCGCAGCCTCGCCGAAGCCCTGGGCATCCCGCGCAAGACCTTGCACGACAAACTGCGCAAGCACGGCCTCAACTTCGCCGACAGCGGCAATCACAGCGCTGACGACGAATGACCCTGTCTACCCACCAAGAGGCCGCCATGAGCCGCGACAGCCGTTACCTGGAATCCATCCTTCACCACGACATCCCCCTCACACGGGAAATGGGCCTCAAGGTGCTCGACTGGCAATACGGCCAGTTGCAGCTACACCTGCCGTTGCTAGCCAATATCAACCACAAGAGCACCATGTTCGGCGGCAGCCTTTACTGCGGCGCCGTGCTGGCGGGCTGGGGTTGGCTGCACCTGCAATTGCGCGAAGAAGGCATCGAAGACGGGCATATCGTGATTCAGGAAGGGCAGATCAGTTATCCGCTGCCAGTGACGCGAGACGCGACGGCGATTTGCCCGGCGCCGGAGGAGAAGGTGTGGAAGCGCTTTTTGGCGACCTACAAGCGGTATGGGCGGGCGCGGTTGACGCTGGAGACGTGGATTGTGAATGAGGGCAGTGAGGAGCGAGCGGTGGCGTTCAGCGGCCAGTACGTCCTGCACCGCTGAAAACCATCACACAAAACCAATGTGGGAGGGGGCTTGCTCCCGATAGCGGAGTGTCAGTCGGTACATCTTTGACTCACCACCGCCATCGGGAGCAAGCCCCCTCCCACATTTAGATCGGCTGAGGCCTTAAGAGCGGGCCAGGGTCAGCAAGCGCTCACGCCACGCCGCCTTCGCCGGCAACGCCAGGAAAAACGGGTTCAACAACGACGCCCGCGCCGGATAGCTGAACGGCTCGCCACTCAACTCCAGCACCTCGCCGCCCGCCCCTTCCAATACGCCCTGCGCCGCCGCCGTATCCCACTGCGAGGTCGGCGCCAGGCGCGGATAACAATCGGCGCTGCCCTCGGCCAACAGGCAGAACTTTAACGAACTGCCGATATTCGCCAGCTTCAACTCACCCAAGCCCGCGCTCAAACCGTCCAGCAGGCGCTCCTGCTCGGGGCTGGTATGCCGACGGCTGGCGACCACGGTAAAAGCTTCGCCGGCCGCCGGTGTCTCGCGCACCTGGATCTGCTTGGGCGCTTCATTCACATCAGAACGCCACGCCCCCAGGCCCGCGCCACCAAAGTAGCAGCGGCCACTGGTCGGCATGGAGACCACGCCAAACACCACGCGGCCGTTTTCGATCAACGCCACGTTGACGGTGAACTCTTCACTGCCTGCGATAAATTCCTTGGTGCCATCCAAGGGGTCCACCAGCCACCAGCGCTGCCAACTGGCGCGCACGCTCTGGTCAATATCGGCGTCTTCTTCGGACAGCACCGGGATGCTTGGGTCGAGCGCGGTAAGGCCGGCGAGAATCAGGTGGTGAGCGGCGAGGTCTGCCGCCGTCACCGGCGAATCATCGGCCTTGGACGTCACCGCCACATCGGCGCGCCAGTAAGGCAGGATGACTTCACCCGCCTGGCGAGCCAGCTCAATCACAGGGGCGATAAACGGGTGGCCTAAAAACAGTTCGCTCATGCGCTGAACGCTCCACGCTGGGTCAGCAGATCTCGTACCAGGTACAGCGCGGCCAGGGCGCGGCCTTCGCTGAATTGCTCGTTTTGCGCCAGTTGCGACAGCTCCCGCAGGTTGACCCTTTCCACGCGCATCGGCTCGGGCTCGTCGCCTTCAAGGCGTTCTTCGTAGAGATCGGTGGCCAGCACCACCTGGATTTTCTGGCTCATATAGCCGGGCGACAACGACAGTTCGGTAATGTGTTCCAACTGGCGCGCACCGTAGCCCGCTTCTTCCTTGAGCTCGCGGTCGGCGGCCGCCAGTATGTCTTCGCCGGGCTCGATCAACCCCTTGGGCAACGACAACTCATACTCATCGGTGCCGCCGCAGTACTCTTCCACCAGCAACGCGTGATCATCATCGATCATCGCCACGATCATCACCGCGCCGTAGCCGGCACCGCGGCCCACCAAGCGCTCGTAGGTCCGTTCAACGCCATTGGAAAAGCGCAATTGCACTTCCTCCACGCGGAACAAACGGCTACTGGCGACTATTTCGCGGGCGAGGACGGTGGGTTTCTGGCGCATGAGCGGCTCCTTGGCGTGATCGGGTTACTATACCGTGGCTTTTCCGATTGTCTGTGTCGGATATCTTTACTTACATGAGACCGCCCCATGCCCTCTTTGCCCTGGCACGCCATCGACACCGTCCTGCTGGACATGGACGGCACCCTGCTCGACCTGCACTACGACAACCACTTCTGGATGGAACACCTGCCCCAGCGTTACGCCGAGCTGCACGGGGTGAGCCGGGCGATGGCCGAGATGGAGTTGCAGCCACTGTTCGAGCGTAACGCCGGCCAGTTGCAATGGTATTGCCTGGACTTCTGGAGCGCCGAGCTGAACATCCCGGTGCGCGAACTCAAGCTGGAAACGGCCCACCTGATCGCCCTGCGCCCGGATGCCGACACCTTTCTGGCGGCGATCAAACAAGCCGGCAAGCGGGTGATCCTGATCACCAACGCCCATCGTGATTCGCTGTCATTGAAGTTGGAACGCATTGAACTGGCGCCGTATTTCGAGCGTTTGATCAGTTCCCATGACTACGGTTTCGCCAAGGAAAACCCGCAGTTCTGGGATGCCTTGCACGCTGACATCCATTTCGACCCGGCCCGCAGCCTGTTTATCGACGACACGTTGCCGATCCTGCGCAGCGCCCGGGATTTTGGCGTGGGGCACCTGCTGGCGGTGAAAGAACCGGACAGCCGGAAGGGGCCAAAGGACACGGTGGAGTTTGCTGCAGTGGGGGATTATCGGGATCTGATTGCCGGACTCTAATCAAATGTGGGAGGGGGCTTGCTCCCGATAGCAGTGTGTCAATCAAAGCTTCCTTGACTGACACTCCGTCATCGGGGGCAAGCCCCCTCCCACCTTTTCGCCCGTGTATTACTCAGGAATACGCAACGTCTGCCCTGGGTAAATCTTGTCTGGATGAGACAACAGCGGCTTGTTGGCCTCGAAGATCTTGTTGTACTTGTTGGCATCTTTGTAGAAGTGAAGGGAGATTTTGCTCAGCGTGTCGCCACTGAGCACCGTGTAAAAGACGGCGGCCGCCACGACTGGGCCCGGGCCGGATACGGTGATCTGGTCATCCACACTCGCCACACCGGCAATATTGCCCAGCGCCAGCAGAATCTTCTCTTTCTCTTCCTGGGTCGCGACTTCACCGGTTACGGTCACTTTGTCGCCATCCACCGTGGTCTGCACGTTCGGATTACCCAGACCCACCTTTGCCACGTGCTCCTTCAACTGCTCACTGGCGTTCGCATTACCCGGCGTCAACAGATCAATCAACTTCTCGCCTGCTTCCTTAACAAAGCTAAAAATACTCATGGTGCGCTCTCCTTGGTAGTTGGTTTCCAGATGCCCAAGACTAGACCAGTCCTACAGACTTGGGTTCCAGCCCGACCAAAGACCCAAACGCGCTAGAATCCCCCCGCCGTTGGAATAAGCCCTGGAGCGAAGATGGACATCAAACAGCTGAAATTCCTCATCGCCCTCGACGAGACCCGTCACTTCGGCCAGGCGGCCGCGCGTTGTCACATCACCCAGCCGACCCTGTCGATGCGCCTGCGCAGCCTCGAAGAAGAACTCGACCTGCCGCTGGTCAACCGCGGCCAGCGCTTCGAAGGCTTTACCGCTCCTGGCGAACGCGTGCTGGCCTGGGCGCGTACGGTGTTGGCGGCGTATGACGGCTTGCAGGCCGAAGCGGCGGCGTGTCGCGGCAACCTTGTGGGCACATTGCGACTGGGCGTCGTGCCACTGTCGAGCTTTGATCCCTTGGCATTGATGCAGCAACTGCACAAAGAGCACCCGAGCCTGCGCTTTGAGCTGTCGGCACTCAGCTCTGAACAGATCCTCGAACAGCTGGCGAGCAATCGCCTGGACCTTGGTGTGTCGTACCTCGACCGCCTCGACAACGAACGCTTCGACTCCCTGGCCCTCGGCGAAACCCGCATGGGCCTGCTCTACGACCAACGCTATTTCAGCTTCGGCGATAAGCCATTGAGCTGGGAAGCGCTGATCGAACTGCCCTTGGGCATGCTCACCAGCGGCATGCACTTTCGCCAGTCCATCGACCACAACTTCCACAGCCGGGGCCTGCACCCGCAACCGCTGCTGCAAACCGATGCCGTCCACCAGTTGTTACAAGCTGTGCACGGCGGGCTGTGCTGCGCGGTAATGCCACTGGACGGCGGCTTGGACGCGCTCACTGAGCATTTGCGCCTGCAACCCATTGAGGACGCCCACACCCTGGCGCGCCTTGGGCTGATCATGCGGCGCAGCGCGCCTCGCTCGGCGTTGGCGGAAGCGTGTTTCGCGCTGTTTCAGAAATCGCAAACAGAGTCTTGATCGATGTCATCTATCGGTAGATCAGTACTGGCAATTAGACGCGACGCTTTGTCGCGCCTAGTCTAAACACTGATCAATCCGCCGGTGGTACTGCCCCATGAACGCCAAGCGCCCAGCCTGCACGGCGCCCGCCCCTGAAACGCACGCGCACGTCGCCAGCCAGAGCTACCAGTTTTGTAACCTCGAACACACTGAAGTCGCGAGCACTGCGTTGGCGGAAGAAGTGGCATTGGCGATTGCCTACAACGACATCAGCCAGGCCGTGATGCTGGTGACGCCGACGGACCTCGAAGACTTTATCGTCGGTTTCAGCATCGGCAGCGGCATTATTGCCGACGTTAGCGATATTTATGACCTGAAACTCAGCGGTTCTGGCTCCACCCAGTACGCTCAGGTACAGATCTCCAGCCGTGCCTTCTGGAACCTCAAGCAGCAGCGCCGCCAATTGGCCGGCACCAGCGGTTGCGGTTTGTGCGGTGTGGAAGCGGTGGAACAGGCATTGCCGGACCTTAAGGTACTGCCCGGCTCGCCTCTGCCGCCCGCCGAATGGCTGGACGGCCTGCGCCAGCGCATCAGCGCGTTCCAGCCCCTGGGCCAGTACAGCGGCGCAGTGCATGCGGCGGTGTTCATGAACAACCAGGGCGAACTGCTGCTGGGCCGCGAAGATATCGGCCGGCATAACGCTCTCGACAAGTTGATTGGCGCGCTGATCCGCCAACAAATCCCGACTGATGGCGGCCTGGCGATTGTCACCAGCCGTTGCAGCCTCGAATTGATCCAGAAAGTCCTGCGCGCGGGCATCCAGACCCTGGTCAGCCTGTCGTCGCCCACCGGCCTGGCCCTGCAATGGGCGCGCCGGCACAACCTCAATCTCATCCACCTGCCGCAGAAAAGTGCGCCGCGGGTCTACAGCCCCGCGATGGAGTACCAGCCATGAGCAATCACCACCAAGCAGACCAAACCCCGACCCCGCGCTACAAGCCTTACAAAGGCCCGGCGGGCGGCTGGGGCGCACTGATCAGCGTGGCGCAGGCGTGGCTGACCAGCGACAACGCACTGAAAAATCTGCGCATGATGCTCAAGACCAACCAGAACGGCGGCTTCGACTGCCCGGGCTGTGCCTGGGGCGACTCGCCGGAAAGCGGCATGGTCAAGTTCTGTGAAAACGGCGCCAAGGCGGTCAACTGGGAAGCCACCAAACGCCGTGTCGACGCGGCGTTCTTCGCCAAACACAGCGTCACCGCGCTGCTGGAGCAAAGTGACTATTGGCTGGAATACCAGGGCCGACTGACCGAGCCGATGCGCTATGACGCCGAGACCGACCGCTACACCCCCGTGAGTTGGGAAGCGGCGTTCGACCTCATCGGCAAGCACCTCAACGCGCTGCCCAGCCCGGACATGGCCGAGTTCTACACCTCGGGCCGCGCCAGCAACGAAGCGGCGTACCTGTACCAGTTGTTCGTACGTGCCTACGGCACCAACAACTTCCCGGATTGCTCGAACATGTGCCACGAGGCCAGCGGCGTGGCCTTGGCGCAAAGCGTGGGCGTCGGCAAAGGCACCGTGACCTTTGATGACTTCGAACATGCCGACGCGATTTTCGTCTGGGGCCAGAACCCCGGCACCAACCACCCACGCATGCTCGAACCGCTGCGTGAAGCGGTGAAACGCGGCGCCCAAGTGGTGTGCATCAACCCGTTGAAAGAGCGCGGCCTGGAACGCTTCCAGCACCCGCAACACCCGCTGGAAATGCTCACCAACGGCGACAAGCCGACCAACACCGCCTACTTCCGCCCCGCACTGGGTGGCGACATGGCCATCCTGCGCGGCATGGCCAAGTTCCTGCTGTTGTGGGAACGCCAGGCCCAGGCCGAAGGCAAGGAAGCGGTGTTCGACCACGATTTCCTCAACGAACACACGGCCAACGTGCTCGATTACCTGGGTAAGATCGACGACACCTCCTGGGATGAAATCGTCGCTCAGTCCGGCCTGCCGCTGGTCGAGATCGAGCAGGCGGCACGCATGTACGCCAAAGGCAAGAACGTGATCATGTGCTGGGCGATGGGCATCACCCAGCATCGCCACTCGGTGCCGACCATCCAGGAAATCGCCAACCTGATGCTGTTGCGCGGCAATATCGGCCGCCCCGGCGCCGGCCTGTGCCCGGTGCGTGGTCACAGTAACGTGCAGGGCGACCGCACCATGGGCATCAACGAACGCCCACCGGTGGCGTTCCTCGACTCGCTGGAGCGCCGCTTCCAGTTCCAGGTGCCGCGCACAAACGGTCACAACGTGGTGGAAGCGATTCACGCCATGCTTGAAGGGCGTTCCAAGGTGTTTATCGGCCTGGGCGGCAACTTTGCCCAAGCCACCCCGGACAGTCCGCGCACCTTCGAAGCGCTGCGCAATTGCGACCTGACCGTACAGATCAGCACCAAGCTCAACCGCAGCCACCTGATGCACGGTAAAGACGCGCTGATCCTGCCGTGCCTGGGCCGTACCGACATCGATATCCAGGCCGAAGGCCCGCAGGCCGTGACCGTGGAGGACTCGTTCAGCATGGTCCACGATTCCAACGGCCAATTGCAGCCGCTTTCGAAGCAGATGAAGTCGGAACCGGCCATTGTCGCCGGCATCGCCGCCGCGACCCTGGGCAGCAAGCCGGTGGACTGGAACTGGCTGGTGGCGGATTACAGCCGCATTCGCGACCTGATCGCCGACACCATTCCGGGCTTCAAGGATTTCAACGAGCGCCTCAAACACCCCGGTGGTTTCTACCTGGGTAACTCCGCCGGCGCGCGCCGCTGGAACACCCCTTCGGGCCGTGCCAACTTCCGCGCGAATATCCTGCCCAAAGACCTGATCCACGAACGCACTCACGCCACGGGCCGCATACCGGACCTGATCATGCAGTCGATGCGCTCCCACGATCAGTACAACACCACCATTTATGGCCTGGACGACCGCTACCGTGGCGTGAAAGGCCAGCGCGACGTGCTGTTCGTCAACGAAGCCGACATCATCCGCCTGGGCTTCAAGCCAGGGCAGAAAGCCGACATTGTGTCGTTGTGGGAAGACGGGCGTGAGCGCCGCGTGAAGGGCTTTACCTTGCTGGCGTTTGATATTCCGGCGGGGCAGGCAGCCGCTTATTACCCGGAAGTGAACCCGCTGGTACCGCTGGAAAGCACCGGGGATGGCAGCCATACGCCGACATCGAAGTTCGTGGCAATTCGCCTGGAAGCGGCGAGTGACAATGGGTTGATCATGGCGCGTTCGGCCTGACCTGATCGTTCCCACGCTCTGCGTGGGAATGCCGCACTGGACGCTCTGCGTCCACTTTTTTGAAGGTCGTGACGCGGAGCGTCACAGGATGCATTCCCACGCGGAGCGCGGGAACGATCCTCCAGGCATAAAAAAGGCCGCTTTTGCATAAAAGCGGCCGTTCCGAAGTAACTAAAGACTCGCAAAAATAACTTAAGTTCCCTAGTAAAAACAGTAACTTATAGAATTGTGTACAACTCGTGTTACTGGTCGGATTTCTATTGTCACAATGTCGACACAGCCTCAGGATCGCGCCGTCATCCTCCTGAGGTCTCTCTATGAAGTTCTCCTCGATTCTCTTGTTGTCCCTTGGCCTGGTCAGTGGCGCAGCCATGGCCGGTGGCACCACCGAAGCCGGTGTGGGCGGCGCATTGGGCGGGGTTCTAGGCTCGGTTGTCGGCCAGCAGATAGGCGGCAACACCGGTTCGGCCATTGGCGCAGCCCTGGGTGGCGCAGGCGGCAGTGCGGTCGGCGCTGACAAGCGCAGCCGCGGCGAAGCCGCCATCGGTGGCGCGCTGGGCGCAGCCGGCGGCAACGTAGTGGGCCGTAGCATGGGTGGCAACACCGGCAGCCTGATCGGCGCAGCCGCAGGCGGTGGCGCGGGCGGCGCACTGGGCAACTACATGGGCAACAAGAGCGATGACGACGACCGTGGTTATCGCGGCCGTGATAACCGTCGCTATGACCGTGACGACCATCGTGGACGTGGTCATGCCTATGGCCATCGCAAGAACGAGCATCACTACCGTCACCGCTGATTTCTCATTGTAGGAGCTGGCTTGCCGGCGATGGCGCTATTAAGCGCCTACGCCAAGTCCGAGGAGCTCATCGCCGGCAAGCCGGCTCCTACAAGGTGAGCAACCGCTGCAACGCCTCGCGCAACATCCCCGGGATCGTCACCGGCTGGTTCGACGCCCGATCCACAAACACATGCACAAACCGCCCCGCCGCACAGGCGTCTTCCTCGCCGGCCTTAAACACCGCCAACTCATACTGCACCGAACTGTTGCCCAACTTGCCCACCCGCAGGCCAATTTCAATGCGGTCCGGAAAGGCAATCGACGCGAAGTAATCGCACGCCGAACTCACCACAAACCCCACCACCTCGCCGTCATGGATATCCAACCCGCCCTCTTCGATCAGGTAGGTATTCACGGCGGTGTCAAAGAAGCTGTAGTAGGTGACGTTGTTCACATGGCCGTACACATCATTGTCGTGCCAGCGCGTGATGATCGGCTGGAAGTGACGGTAATCGGCGCGTTGGGGCATTGAGTCAGGCATCGGCAAGTCTCGTCAAATGTGGATTAAAGGTCCTGCAAATGAGCGTCGGCCCACTCGCGCACCTCGGCGTAGGGATAGTCCTCCAGCGCAGCAAAACCAGGAATGCCCCGCGCCTTCAACTTGGTAAACAACGGCACGCTGATACCGCCGAGGAACCGCGTCAGCCGGTCGGCAGCGGGCAGATGGCCCGTGTGCTCATGATGCCTGTGGATAAAATCACCGCACAGCCCCATGAAGTTTTTATCCACAAGCGGTGGCAGGCTCGGCGGTGGCGGTAAATACGCAACTTGGCCGTGGCACACCGAACAATGCCCGCAGCGCAGCGGCGCGTTTTCATCACCGAAATACTGTGCCAGACGCTGCCCAAGGCAGTGCTCGGTGGCGAACAGATCGAGCATGGCGTGAATCCGCGCCACCTCCGTCACTTCATGCTGCCTGAAGCCTGTGTATAACTCGGCACTCAGCACCTGTGGATCAAAGTCGGTATTCAGCAGGCTGTAGACCTCGGTCATCTGCTTGCTTTCCAGCTCGATCAGGCCCTGCTCCTGGAAATAATCCAGCGCCTTCACCACCCGATTACGTTCGGCGTTGTGCTGTTGATAAAGCGCGTCGAAATCCACCGTCGCCCAGGTTTTCGCACGCTTGCACACCTGGATGATTGCAGCGACAAACTGCTGCCGTTCACCGGAAAACCGCGCCAGCAAGGCCTCGGGCTCGATCAGGTACTTGAAGCGGTATTCGGCATAAAACGCATAGCGCGGTGCGATCACGCCCTTTAGCTCCAGCTGAACCAGCAGCGTCTTCAATGGCAACTCGCGGATATTGCTGTGGTCCGACAGCGACCTCAGCAAAAACTCCCACTGACCCTCGCCCCGCGCCGCCTGCAACTCCTCCAGCACACGGCGAATACCCTCCTGCTCAGGCGTATCGCCGTACACAAAGTTTTCCAGCACATTGAGGCTGTCGCGGTTGGCTAAAACCAGGCAGTCCGAAGGTTGGCCATCACGCCCCGCACGGCCGATTTCCTGGCTGTAGTTCTCGATAGATTTGGGCAGGTCAAAGTGCACCACGTTGCGGATGTCACTTTTGTCGATGCCCATGCCAAAGGCAATCGTGGCGACGATGCAATTGGAGCGCCCACCCATGAACCGCTGCTGGATGCCCTCGCGTTTATCGTGGGGCAACCCCGCGTGATACGCCTCGGCCTGGATGCCGTTGCGGTTCAGGTGCTCGGCAATCTGCTCGGCGGTTTTTTGCAGGGTGACGTAGACGATGCTCGGCTGATTCGCCCGCTCGTTCATCCACTGGACCAGCCGACGGCGCTTGTCCGCGCCGCTGACCGGCTCCACCAGCAGGTTGAGGTTGGGCCGGTAGAAGCCCGTAGTGATCACATCGTCAGGCGCGATGGCAAACTTAGCCTGCATGTCGGCGATCACCTTGGGCGTCGCCGTAGCCGTCAACAACAACGCCTGTGGGATATTGAACTGGCGCTGGTAGTCCGGCAGCTTCAAATAGTCCGGACGGAAGTTGTGGCCCCACTCGGAAATGCAGTGCGCCTCATCCACCACCAGCAACGAGATCGGTACGCTTTGCAAAAAGTTGCGGAAGCGCTCGTTCTTCAAGCGCTCCACGGAAATCATCAGGATTTTCAACTCACCCGAGCGCGCCCGGGCCATTACGTCATTGGCGTCCTCACGGCTTTGCGCCGAGTCGATGCTGCCCGCCGAAATACCGTGGCGCTGCAGGAAGCCAAGCTGGTCCTGCATCAACGCCAAAAGCGGCGACACCACCACCGTCAGGTGCGGCAGCAACACCGCCGACAGCTGGTAACACAGGGACTTGCCCGACCCGGTCGGAAAAATTGCCGCGGCCGAACGCCCGGCCAGCACGGCGCTGACGGCCGCTTCCTGACCCAAACGAAACTGTGGATAACCAAAGACCTGCTGGAGGGTGTCGTGCATAGGCTGTCACTCCATTGACCGCTGAATGTGGCTTAAAAACATAGCCCGTGAATCTCAGCGAATCGAGAAAGGTCGCAAGGAAAAAAGAGACAGGATGATACACAGGGTGCAGCAATGGCCTTGGGCCAAATGTGACAAGTTCGAACGCAGTTGTAGGAACACTACAAACCAAATGAGGGAGGGGCGGTGCGACGATTCGGTTTGCTCCCGATTACGGTGTCTCAGTCAAATTGATGTCGACTGTCACACTGCCATCGGGAGCAAGCCGAATCGTCGCACCGCCCCTCCCACATTTTAGAACTGCGCTACAGCTTAATCAGCGGTTCTGTACCCGCTCAATCGCCGTGTCATACACCGGGTTGGCCTTCTGTTCCTTGGCCAACTGGTAATGACGCAACGCATCGGAGAACTGCCCGGCTGCTTCGTAGATTCGCGCAATGTTGTAGTAAGCGCCTGCACGCACGGTCGCTGCATTGGCGCCCGTGGCGAGGGCAATGGCCTTGCGGTTGGCCCAGATCGCCTCGGCAGTGTTGCCGGCCTTCTGATATGCCAGACCCAGGTTGCCGTAGGCCTTGCCGAAGCTATTGTCCAGGTCGATGGCCTGACGGAACAGGTCGATGGCCTGGTCCAGGTTGCCGGCCTTGTAAGCCGCTTCACCTTTCAAGTTCAGACTCTTCGCATCGGCTTGAGCGGAAGAGCTGACAGCTACCGCCGTGACCGCAACGCTGTCATCCAGCAACGGTTTGACTTCGTTAAGCACATTCGCAGCATTCACCGTCACGCCGCTGAAGGTATTGATGTCCTGGAAGTCGCCGCTGCCGGTCATGCGGAACACTGTCCACAAGTTGCCGCTGCGGTTCTGTGGCACGTAATAAGTGCGCACCAGCGACTGGCCCATGTACACAAACACCTTGGCTTCGCTGTTGGACAGTTGACGCGAGGACGGATTGCCGCCGTTGGAGTAGTCATGTACGGCATACACATAGCTTTCGCCGTAGTGTTTTTTCTGCAGGGTGATGGTTTCCGGGCCGTAGCTGTCGGTGTCATCCACATCCAACTCGGCATCGGTGCCGTTCTTGTTCTCGAAGTAGATGTTGTTGCCGGGGAAAATCATGTGGGAGTCGAGGTCTGACGGCGTCTTGCCCCAAGTCAGCACGACGCGCAGGCCGTCGAGGTTTTCCATCACCGGGCTGATGGCGTAAGTCATGCCCTTGCACGGGCACTTCACCACCAGGTTGGAGAAGCCAGGCTTCTTGATGATCAGCAAATTACTGGCGTCATCGGCGGCTTCGCTGGTGAGGGTCACCTGGCCTTGCGCGTTGGTGCGGCCCACCACGTTCTGTGCGCCGTTGCGTTGCAGCAGCACCTCGGCATCGGCGATTTTCTGATCCTTGACCACGGCGCTGAGCACTTCAATCGGCAACTGCTCGGCCTGGATTGAAAAAGCCACCGCACACAATGACATCGCCGAGGCTACACGAAGCAAACCCATGCTTAACTCCCTTTAAGTAGTGGGCGGAAATCGCCCTACAAGATTTTGCGGTGAAACATACGCTGAATTCAGGGTATTGGCTGAATTTTTGTACAAAATGTGACGAAGTTTTCATCAGTAGATTGCGAGCAACTTATCGTTGCGCACGCTCCGCGTGGGAATGCCGCCTGGGGCGCTCCGCGTCCCGCCATCCGTGTAAGGCTTAAGCCTTCGGCACTGGTGACGCGGAGCGTCACGGGATGCATTCCCACGCGGGAGCGTGGGAACGATCTGAATCGGACTGTTAGCTGAATTTTTGAACAGCGTGTAACGTGGTTTTAGAGTACTTGGCAACATGCCAAGATCAGCATTTGCCTAAGAAGACTGCTCCGTGGAAGAAACGACGGTTAAGCACAAACAGGCTCACTACAAGAAAATCCAACGATCCAATTACCTGGCTAGCCTTCGTCTGGATGGGTTCGATACCCAACCGGCTGATGTCGACAATCCCCTGCCGACCCGAGAGGCCGTCCTCGCCAAGTACCGCACCGCCAAAATGCATCCCACTGGAAGCAGCGAATATTGATACGGTGCATCGGTAGACCTATCAGCAACTGATCGTTCCGCACGCTCCGCGTGGGAATGCCGCCTGGGACGCTCTGCGTCCTGCCATCCGCGCACGGTTTGAGCACTCGGTACTGGTGACGCAGAGCGTCATGGAATGTATTCCCACGCGGGAGCGTGGGAACGATCTGATCGCCTTCTACGCACCAATTTCACCGACCCCCATCCTCTCGTCATAGACACCGAAGCCAAAGCCGAAGACATCCAGTCCGCCGCACATCAACGCATCCGCGCTGCCACGGACCTACTGGAAACCTTCTCATGCCTGACCTTCGAACACGCCGACCTCAAAGACATTTCCCACATCACCAACGCCCTATACCTGCTCGTCCAGGATGGCTGTGATTTGCTGGAAGCCGCGCAACACGTACAACTGCACCCTCCGCAACCAAACAGCTAAGCAACACCCTTTGAGCGGTTGAACGCCCGAAATTCGCTGCCAAGCTACAAATGCCGGAAACCTCTGTAAGAAATTGCCAAACACTGCGCCATCCTCTTCCCAAACTGCTTCAAAGACCCGCTCAACCCTCTATAGAAATTACCTGCAGCTGACTGAAAATGGCGTCCTCTCAACCGTCTCGGCAAACACCCTTGAACATCGGAAGGACTCAACACGTCGGCCACTACGGCGTCATCTTCACAGTGATTCGCTTCACTGTTATGCCCGGCCTATGCCTGCTGGAAGCAAAAGCCGCAGTGCAGCAGGTTCGCGATCAGATACGCTGCCTTTACCAAAAAATGCTGGCTAGAGATTTGCCATGCGAGATATCGGTCGCAATTTCTTATCCATTGAGATGGAGTCAAGCCGATCGGTTAAACGACCAAAACATCCTCATCAAACAAATAATTTCCAGAGCTGTTGCAGCGCCAGGAATTGTTATTTCGACAGTAACTGCAGGCTTCGTTGGTAATACGATTTCCGGCAAGCTTCGCAGATATCACGCTGGAGACATCATCATCGGTCTGGATGCCAATGTGAGAGGAGGCATAGGACCGCAACGGTCAACACTCTCAACACATATCTACTCGGACGAGCCCTAATCACATGGCCCTGTACCTTCAATCCGCCTTTTTCCTCGTGATCTATTTGGTGCTGCACTACCAAATTACTGACCCCATGCTCAGAAAGCGCTTCGCGGTTACATTTCTCGCAACAGGCCTTACTTTGACATTCGTACTGCCCTACGTAGCGGTATTCCTAAGAATGCCCCTCTTAACTGTCTTCGTATTCTTGATAGGCTTGGCACTCTTCATCACCCGAAACACATACCGCCTCCAACGCAACCATCCCCCTCACCCACTCCTGCGTGCACCCACCATGAACCTGGCCCCCAACTTCCCCGAAGACCCTGTCATGCAGCAGCTTCTGCAACTGCTGCACGAAGAAATCGGCCTGCCGAAACACAAGACCCTCCGCCTGCAAACCTCGATCAACTTCGACCTCGGCTGCAACGGCGCCGAAGCCAAGCAGCTGGTTGAAGCGCTGGAGCAGGATTTTGCCGTCGACCTGGGCGACTACGACGCTTATCGTTACTTCCACCCGCCGGTTTTCGACGTCTTCCTCAAACGCCGAGCCAAAGGGCGTGGCGACAAGGTGCCCTTGACCATCGGCATGCTCTACCTGGCCATCAAAACCCACAGCTGGGACACGCAGACGCTGGAAAATTTGAGCTAAGCAAACAGCGACTCCAGGTACACCGAAAGTCAAAATGTGGGAGCGGGCTTGCTCGCGATAGCGGTGAGTCAGTCAATTATTTTCTGACAGAAAAAACGCTATCGCGAACAAGCCCGCTCCCACATTAGAGCTGCGCCAGCCGGGCCAAACACACACATAACGAGGACCTTACATGGACGTAACAATGGGCCTGCTAGCCGCCCTGCTCTGGGGCGGTACGGATTTCCTAGTGGGCCTCAACGCCCGAGCCGTGGGCGTGAAACGCGCGGTGTACTTCGGCCAAGCCCTCGGCTTCCTGATCATGACGCTGCTGCTCGTCATCTTCCCGTCCGTACTCTTCAAATCCCTCGACGCCTCGTCGAGCGTCTGGCTAATGGGCATTGCTGCGGCGCTGTTCACCGTCTCCGGCGCCCTTGCCCTGTCCAAGGCCTTCGCCCTGGGCAAAGCAGCCATCGTCGCGCCGCTGGTAACCTCCTACGGCGTCGTCACCACGCTGCTGTCCTGGACCAGCGGCGAACACATCAGCTTGATCCAACTCGGCTGCATCGTCCTGTGCGTCATCGGCGTAATCCTCTCCAGCCTCCATAAAGACAACGGCGTCCCCCACAACAGCTCAAACCGCGCCATCGCTTACGCCATGCTCGCCGCGCTGCTGTACGGCACCAGCTTCTGGCTGCAGGGTCGCTACACACTGCCCGCGCTGGGGCCGATCACCATGTTGTGGCTGGGTTATCTGGTGGGCTTGTGCGTACTGGTGGTGATGGTGCTGAAGATCAAGGACGGCCTGAAAATCCCGCCGCTGAAAAACTGCGCGACGTTGACCGGTGCGAGCTTGATGAACCTGGGCGGGTTCTCGGCGTTTTCGTGGGGGGCGATGGCGGGGTCGGTTTCGGTGGTGACGGTGATCAGTACGTTGTCGGGAGGGATTGCAGCGATTTTGGGGTTTGTGTTTTTCAAGGAGCGGTTGTCGGCCGTGCAGGTGCTGGGGGTTGTGCTGGTGCTAATTGGCGCAGTGGTTTTGCACATCGCACACTGACCTATCGACCACAAAAAAGCCGCCCACTAGGGGCGGCTTTTTAACAGCGACCGAATCTTACAACTTCGGACCCGCAGCCTTGATCGCGTCACTCACCTCAAACTTCTTGAAGTTCTCCACGAACAACCCCGCCAGCGCCTTAGCAGCCTCATCGTAAGCAGCCTTGTCAGCCCAGGTGTTACGTGGGTTCAACAGGCCTGTCTCAACGCCTGGCACAGCCAATGGCACGTCGAGGTTGATGGTGTCGAGGTGTTGGGTTTCAGCACCGATCAACGCGCCGCTCTGGATCGCTGCGATGACGCCGCGAGTGGTCGGGATGTTGAAGCGTTTGCCGACGCCGTAGCCGCCACCGGTCCAGCCGGTGTTGACCAGGTAGACCTTGGAGCCGAAGCCGCGGATGCGCTTGATCAGCAGCTCGGCGTATTCGCCGGCCGGGCGTGGGAAGAATGGCGCGCCGAAGCAGGTGGAGAAGGTCGACTTGATGCCGCTGCCGGAACCCATTTCGGTCGAGCCCACCAGTGCGGTGTAGCCGGACAGGAAGTGGTAGGCCGCTTGTTCTTCGCTGAGGATCGAGACGGGCGGCAGTACGCCGGTCAGGTCGCAGGTCAGGAAGATCACAGCGTTTGGCTCGCCGCCCAGGTTCTTCTCGGAACGCTTGGCAACGTGCTCCAGCGGGTAAGCGGCGCGGCTGTTCTGGGTCAGGCTGACATCGGCGTAGTCGGCGTGCTTGGCCTCATCGATGACGACGTTTTCCAGCACGGCGCCGTGTTTGATGGCTTTCCAGATGACCGGCTCGTTCTTCTCGGACAGGTCGATGCACTTGGCATAGCAACCGCCTTCGATGTTGAAAACCACGCCTTCGCCCCAGCCGTGCTCGTCGTCACCGATCAGGTAACGGCTTTCGTCGGCGGACAGGGTGGTTTTGCCGGTGCCGGACAGGCCGAAGAACAGGGTCACGTCGCCTGCTTCGCCAATGTTGGCGGCGCAGTGCATCGGCAGTACGTCGGAAGCCGGCAGCAGGAAGTTCTGCACCGAGAACATGGCTTTTTTCATTTCACCGGCGTAACGCATGCCGGCGATCAGCACTTTCTTCTGGGCGAAATTGAGGATCACGCAACCGTCGGAGTTGGTGCCGTCACGCTCTGGCACGCACTCGAAGTTGGCCACGTTGAGCACTTGCCACTCGTCACGACCGGCCGGGTTGTACTCGGCCGGGTTGATGAACAGGCAGCGACCGAACAGGTTCTGCCAGGCAGTCTGAGTAGTCATCTTCACGGCCAGGTAGTGGTCTTCTGCAGCCCCTACATGCACGTGGGAAACGAAATGCTCTTGCGCGTTGTTGAATGCCTCGACGCGAGCCCACAGGGCGTCGAACTTGTCGGCCGGGAACTTGCGGTTGATCGGGCCCCAGGCGATTGCGGCCTGGGTGGAAGGCTCTTCAACGATGAAACGGTCAACTGGCGAACGGCCGGTACGGTGACCGGTCTCTACGACCAGCGCGCCAGTATCGGCAAGCACGCCTTCACCGCGCTGCAGGGCTTCTTTGACCAGATCGTCAACACTCAGATCGGTGTATACGGCGTTATTGGCTTGCGTCATGAGGTTCCCCGTCGGCCTATGGCCGAGTGCTCCAAACGTTTTGTAGTAGAAAGTTGCGCACTACTACCGCGAAAAAAGTGGGCCGGATTATGCCAGAAAAGCCCAAAAAGAGTAGGGCCCTCCCGTCAGAACAGCGCTAATCCGGCATTTGTCAGGTGATTTACCTGTGCTTAAACGTTTTAGTGGCGGGTATCGGAAGGGGTATCGATGCCTGCGCCGGCGAATAATTGGGCGACATCGGCGGAATCGAACAGGTAGCGCTGGTTGCAGAATTGGCAGTCGATCTCGATATTGCCACCGTGTTCCACCACCAGGTCCTGCGCATCTTCCAGGCCCAGGCTGACCAAGGCATTGGCCGAACGCTCGCGCGAGCAGCTGCAACGGAAACGCAGGCCCTGCGCGTCGAACAGGCGCACAGCCTCTTCGTGGTACAGGCGATGGAGGATGGTTTCGTTGTCCAGGCCCAGCAACTCTTCAGCGGTCAGGGTACCGGCCAGGGCCGTCAGCTTGCGCCAGCTGTCGGTGCGTTCATCGTCGTCCTTGATGCGGTCGGCCGGCAGTTGTTGCAGCAGCAGGCCACGGGCGCGCTTGCCGTCGGCGTTGAGCCAGAACTTGGTGCCGACTTGCTGGGACATCACGAAATAGTTGGTGAAACAGTCCGAAAGGGTCTCGCCGTCGAGGTCGACAATACCCTGGTAGCGCTGGCCTTCTGTCGGGTCGACGGTGATCGCCAGCACGCCGTTGGCCATCAGGTCGGACAGGGTGGCGTCCGCAGCGATCAAGTCGGCGTCGTAACGGGCCAGGCCACGGATTTCGCGCTCGCTGGAGCATTCGATCATCAGCATCGGGACCGGGCCTTCAGAGCGGGCCTGCAGGATCAGCAAACCGTCGAACTTCATGGTGCCCACCAGCAGCGCTGCCGCCGTCATCAGCTCACCGAGCAGTTGCGCGACCGGCTCCGGATAGGGGTGCTTGGCGAGGACTTCGGCATAGCTGCGCTCCAGCGAGACCAGTTCGCCGCGGGCGTCAATGTCGTCGAAGAGGAAGCGCTGGGTGAAGTCGGTATCCGGTAGATCAGTCATAGGTCTGGGTATCTGAATTGATGACAAATTGATTACGAGGTTTATAGAATTAAACGCTTTAGCACCATTTTGGTGCGGCTTTCTCCTGAAAACAGAGAGCTGAATTGAGCGATGAGGGACAGTTTATGAACAATCCGGGTTTGTTCCAAGCCAAGTGGAACCTCCGGCGATGGGCGCTTTGCAATTTACTCGCTATCGGGCTGCTGTGTTTTTGGCTGTGGCCCGCGGGCCAGATGCTGTGTGTAATTTTCGACGAGTGGCTGTTTCATCTGCTAAATGACCCTTTGGCGAGCAACTCGACATGGCTGCACCTGTGGGCCGTGGCCAGTCTGCGGCCGTTTGATGCGGTGGTCGGGATCATTTTGCTGGCGCTGCTGATTCGTGGCGACTGGGTGTTCAAGGCCATGCAGGTGCGTCAGGCGTTCTTTGGCTTTCTTGGCATTCTGCTGCTGTTGTTGTTTATCCGCATGCTGTTTTCCAAGCTCGCGGCGCACATGGGCTGGCAACACAGTAGCCCGTCGATGGTGATCAGCGGGGCGATTCAGATGAGTGACTACTTCCCAGGGCTTGAGAAAACCTGGGAGCTGAAAGACCGCTCAAGCCAGAGTTTCCCGGGCGATCACGCCTCGGTGTTGTTGATCTGGGGGATGTTCATGACGGTGTTTGCCAAACGGATCTGCCAGGTGCTGGTCGGTCGATTGAGCGTCGTAAGAGCACCGCAATAACCTGTGGCAAGCGAGCTTGCCCGGCGTTGGGCTGCGCAGCGGCCCCAAAACCAAACGCCTCGGTTTGCCTGAACCAACGGGGTGGCGAGTACTGGGGCTGCTGCGCAGCCCAACGCGGGGCAAGCCCGCTCGCCACAACAAGCCTGCTGGCCACAAAAGCTCATCCGCCCAAGGCTAGTCATCATTACCACTGCCGCGAAACTTGAACAGATCGCGGCGCTGCTTTTTGCTCGGTTTGCCATCGGTGGTCATGCCTGTGGCACCCGCCTTGCGCATGGCCGCCGCGTTTTCACGCTTGGCAATGCTGGCTTCGGTTTCGGTATACAGTGCCTGTGCTTCAGGTGCCCCTCGCCGTACGACGGAAAGCGCCTGGACCACGACGGTCTTTTCATCAAAGCCGGTACGAATCTGTAACTCATCACCGACACGTGGTTCTTTGCCCGGCTTGCAGCGCTCGCCGCGATGATGCACCTTGCCACTCTCGATGGCGGCCTTGGCCAAGGCCCGCGTTTTGTAGAAACGCGCAGCCCACAGCCACTTGTCCAAACGGACCTTTTCTTCCTCTTCCTGCTTTTGAGCCACTTGAATTCCTCGCTCTGAAAAATGTCGCAACTTTACCGTTGAAACCCGTCGACGCATTAACCCCAAGGCTCACCTAAGATATGCCAGGTAGCCCCTTTTTTCGCGAGGATACGCTGTGACCGACTTCCCCACTTCACTCACCTCGCCCAACCAGCCTTGCGTGGGTTGCCAGCAAAGCGAGCCCCTGGGCTTTGACTTTGCGTTCGCCTATCAGCCAATCGTAGACCTTCGGGACCATTCTATTTTTGCTCACGAAGCATTAGTGCGCGGTACGAACGGCGAAGGGGCGCTGTCGGTGCTGGATCAGGTCAACGACCAGAATCGCTATCGCTTCGACCAACGTTGCCGCCAGCAGGCGATTGCGGGGGCGGCGGCGCTGGGGATGCAAACTCACCTGTCGATCAACTTTTTGCCCAATGCGGTGTATCGGCCGGAGCTGTGTATTCGCAGCACCCTGGAGGCTGCCCGCGAGCATAACTTTCCGCTGAACCAGCTGATTTTCGAGACACTGGAAAGCGAGCATGTAGATAACTATCGCCATTTGACGAATATTCTGCGTGAATACCGCGAATTCGGCTTCAAGACCGCCATCGACGATTTCGGCGCGGGCTATTCGGGGCTGAATTTGCTGGCCGACTTCCAACCTGACCTGATTAAACTCGACATGGCGCTGATTCGCGATGTCGACCAGGACCGTGTCCGTCAGGTGATCGTCCAAGGCATTGTCACAATCTGTGAGCAGTTGGGGGTTACTGTCATCGCCGAAGGCATCGAAAGTGCCGGCGAGCGAGACTTCCTGTCCGACTGCGGAATATTTCTGATGCAAGGCTACTGGTTCGCCAGGCCTGCATTCAAAGCCCTGGCCGAGGTCAAACCTCAGGCCTGGGCGAATTGATCGGTTATCCATATTGAAGACATTTGACCATTTGACCGTTGTGGGTCTGCGTGAGTGGGTGGCACTTCCCGACTTGGGAGTGGCGGGCCTGCGCGCAAAGATCGACACCGGGGCCAGTACCTCAAGCTTGCACGCCACCGACATCGAGCCCTTTGAGCGTGACGGTGAACAGTGGGTGCGCTTTACCGCGCACCTGGGCAGCGTTGTGCAACTGCGTCACCGCCGCTGTGAAGCGCCGCTGGTGGCCATGAAGACGATCAAGAGTTCCAACGGCCATGCGCAGGTGCGCTACGTGATAAGCACCACCCTGGCCTTGGGTGATGGGGTGTGGCGGGTGGAGTTCACCCTCGCCTGCCGCAAAGCCATGCGTTACCGCCTATTGCTCGGTTCCAAGGCGCTGATTGACGGCCAGTTGGTGGTCAATCCAGGCGTCAAGTACGTTCAAGACAAGCCGGTGTTCCCGGTCTCTACTATTTCTGCCCCAGGTGCTGCATGAAGATTGCTGTGCTGTCGCGAAACCCGCGTCTGTATTCCACCCGCCGCCTGGTCGAGGCCGGCACCGAACGTGGCCACGAAATGGTGGTGATCGACACGTTGCGGGCCTATATGAACATTGCCAGCCACAAGCCGCAGATCCACTACCGGGGCAAGCCGCTGGAGGGTTTTGATGCCGTGATCCCGCGAATTGGTGCCTCGGTCACGTTCTACGGCTGCGCCGTGTTGCGCCAGTTTGAAATGATGGGGGTGTTCCCCCTGAATGAATCGGTGGCTATTGCGCGCTCACGGGACAAGCTGCGCTCGCTGCAACTGCTCTCGCGTCGAGGTATCGGCCTGCCGGTCACCGGTTTTGCCCACTCCCCTGATGACATCCCGGACCTGATCGAAATGGTCAACGGCGCACCGCTGGTGATCAAAGTGCTGGAAGGCACCCAGGGCATCGGCGTGGTGATGTGTGAAACCGCAACCGCAGCGGAGTCAGTGATCGAGGCGTTCATGGGCCTCAAGCAGAACATCATGGTTCAGGAGTACATCAAGGAAGCCGGTGGTGCGGATATCCGCTGCTTCGTGGTGGGCGACAAGGTGATTGCGGCAATGAAGCGCCAGGCCAAGCCGGGGGAGTTTCGCTCCAACCTGCATCGTGGCGGCAGTGCCAGCCTGATCAAGATCACCCCGGAAGAACGCATGACTGCGCTGCGCGCGGCCAAGGTGATGGGGTTGAGCGTCGCGGGTGTGGATATCTTGCGCTCCAACCATGGCCCGCTGGTGATGGAAGTGAACTCATCGCCCGGCCTGGAAGGCATCGAGACCACCACAGGCAAGGATGTGGCCGGGATCATCATTCAGCATCTGGAGAAGAATGGCGGGCCGAATATGACCAGGACCAAAGGCAAGGGGTAGAGAAGCAGCTGGTAGCTTCTAGCTATAAGCTGCAAGAAAAGACAAAGGCAGTCTGCCTTTCTCTTGCAGCTTACAGCTTGGAACTTGGAACTTGCGGCTGTTTCTAGACCGCGTCTCGCGGCAGCATCAGGCCCAGCGGCAAGCGCACCCGCGCTTCCAGGCCACCCTCTTCACGGTTGCGCAGCTCAACATTGCCACCATGCATTGAGGCGATCCGCCGCACAATCGCCAACCCCAAACCGGTGCCCTTGCCGCCACGGGCACGGTCGCCACGGGTGAAGGGGTTGAAGATGCCTTCCAGCTCGGCCGGGTCGATACCGGCACCGCGGTCCATCACGCTCAACACCACATAAGGCGCGGCGCTGTCGCCGGACACGTACGCCGCCACTTCCACGTCGGAACCGGCGTGGTGCAAGGCGTTGCCGATCAGGTTGTTCAGCAGGCGCTTCATCGACACCCGGCGCAACGCGAACGGCTGGATCGGCTCCAGGCGCATACGTACCTGTTCGCCGTTCTGGTTGTAGGGTGCCACCACCTCGCGCACCAGGTCCGTCAGGTCGACTTCTTCCACGACCTCGTCACGACCATCGCGAATAAACGCCAGGAATTGGTCGAGAATCGCGTCCATGTCCTCGATGTCACGCACCATGTCATCGGTCAGGTCGGTGTGGTTGCCCATCAGCTCAAGGGAAAGGCGCAATCGCGTCAACGGCGTACGCAAGTCATGGGACACCCCCGCCAGCATCAGCTCGCGCTCGCGCCCGGCCTGCTCGACGTCCTCCGCCATCTGGTTGAACGCGCCGTACACCTCGGTCATCTCACTGGGCGTATCGCTGACCGGCAGGCGCACACTGCGCCCCTGCCCCAATTGGCGGGCGGCGAATACCAGGCGTTTAAGCGGCTGGTTGAGCTGACGTACGAAAATCCATGCGGACGCCGTTGAAAGCAAGCCGATGGCCAGGAACCAGCCCAACACGTTCCAGATTTTTTGCCCTCGTAATGGATGCGGGTAAAGCGGCACCTTGATCCAGGCATCGCCCAGGCTCGGCGCCCTCACCCACAGCGCAGGCGAAACATGCATGCGCAGGCGCACCTCGGTGTCCTCTCCCAGTTCGTCGCGCATCTGGCGCTGGTAGATCTCGCTGTAAGGCCAATGCTGCTCGCCTTCGGGCACGCCGGCCCCTTCTACCCGGGTCAACGTCGAGGCCTTGGCTACTTTTTCCCTGTTCTCAGGGTCTACGGCCCAGTAACCACGCAACGTCAGGGCGACACCATGGGCGTACTGCCGGTCCACCAGCACGTCTTCGTTCATCAACAGATAAACGAGTGTCAGCGCCTTGGAAAACAGAACGACGATCAGCACCAGCCAAAGGGTGCGAGAGAAGAAACTTTGCGGGAACCACAACGGGGTTTTCATAGAAGACAGCCAGGCACTTTGCAGGAACGAGCGGCACTCGCAGAATTGCAGAAGCCGGGTATCCCATCGACGTTCATGGAGTCAAACGTCAGGACACCCGGCTCTGCAAATCATCGGTCACTTGGTTGCTGTGCCATCCGGCACGAACACATAACCCACGCCCCACACGGTCTGGATATACCGTGGCTTCGACGGGTCCGGCTCGATCATCCGGCGCAGACGGGAAATCTGCACGTCGATGGAGCGCTCCAGGGCATCCCATTCCCGGCCACGGGCCAGGTTCATCAGCTTGTCGCGGGTCAGCGGCTGGCGAGCATTCATCACCAGGGCCTTGAGCACCGCGAATTCGCCCGTGGTCAGCATGTGCACTTCATCGCCACGCTTGAGTTCACGGGTGGCCAGCGACAGTTCGTAGTCGCCAAAGGTAACGCTTTCGTCTTCGCTGCCCGGCGCGCCCGGCACCGGGGCTGCCTGACGACGCAATACGGCCTTGACCCGCGCCATCAGCTCGTCGGGGTTGAATGGCTTGGCCAGGTAATCATCAGCGCCCAGCTCGAGACCCTTGATGCGGCTCAGCTCATCGCCCTTGGCGGTAAGCATGATGATTGGAATCTGGTTGTTCGCGCCGCGCAGGCGCTTGCAGGCGGTGAGGCCGTCTTCGCCGGGCAACATCAGGTCGAGCACGACCAGATTGAACACTTCGCGCCCCAACAGGCGGTCCATTTGCTCGGTGTTCGGCACCGCGCGGGCACGGTAGCCCTTGGAGTTGAAAAAACGCTCCAGCAGGCTGCTCAGCCCCGGATCGTCATCAACGATGAGAATTTTTTCGCCTTCAGCAGTTTGTGCAGTGCTGCTCATTAGATGCTCCTCTTATCTCGGCGCGCATTATGGCGTAGCTGTCGTTATACGCACCGTGTGCATTGTTAGCAGATTTTTCCTCCACTGCCAGCGAACCCGCGCCCTACAACCTCTGGCGCAGTACCCCCCAAAGACAGAACGCTGGTTATAATGCGGCGCCTTCGTGCAGGGCAACGTCAGATCGTTACCGTTTACTGCCAGGCTTTTTTCACCTGCTTGTCGTGATTTTTTCGATTTCGAGGGTCAATAGGCAGCCTCTTGACCCAGGCAGCGGCGCAGTCGGGCCGCTCAACCAGCCTTGCAAGGCCTTGTTTTCCGGGCCTTCGAGCTGCTTTTAAGAATTTCAGGTGGTTTTATGGACAGCATCAACAGCCGCATCGCCGAGGAACTCGGTGTACGCCCACAGCAGGTCGAAGCGGCCGTCGCTCTACTGGATGAAGGCTCCACGGTGCCTTTCATCGCCCGTTACCGTAAAGAAGTGACCGGCAGCCTCGACGACATCCAACTGCGGCATCTGGAAGAGCGCCTGCGCTACCTGCGAGAACTCGACGAACGGCGCCTCAGTATCCTCGCCAGCATCGAAGAACAGGGCAAGTTGACCCCACAACTGGAACGCGACATCAAGCTCGCCGACACCAAGACCCGCCTCGAAGACCTCTACCTGCCCTACAAACAGAAACGCCGCACCAAGGGCCAGATCGCCCTGGAAGCCGGTTTGGGCGAGCTGGCCGACGGCCTGTTCAACGATCCGTCGCTGACCCCGGACACCGAAGCCGCACGCTTCATCGACGCTGAAAAAGGTGTCGCCGACGTCAAGGCCGCCCTCGAAGGCGCCAAATACATCCTCATGGAGCGCTTCGCCGAAAACGCCAGCCTCCTGGAAAAACTGCGCACTTACTTGAAACAGGAAGCCATCCTCAGCGCCCGCGTCATCGCCGGCAAAGAGGAAGAAGGCGCCAAGTTCCGCGATTACTTCGAACACGACGAACCGCTCAAGAGCATGCCGTCCCACCGCGCGCTGGCGATTTTTCGCGGCCGCAACGAAGGCATTCTCAGCTCCGCGCTGAAAGTCGGCGACGAGCTGCCGGGCACCATGCACCCGTGCGAAGGCATGATCGGTCAACAATTCGGCATCCAGAATCAGAACCGTCCTGCGGACAAGTGGCTCGGTGAAGTCGTGCGCTGGACCTGGAAGGTCAAGCTCTACACGCACCTGGAAACCGACCTGCTCGGCGAGTTGCGCGACGGCGCCGAAACCGAGGCGATCAACGTATTCGCCCACAACCTGCACGACCTGCTGCTGGCCGCTCCGGCCGGCCCGCGTGCCACCCTGGGCCTCGACCCGGGCCTGCGCACTGGCTGCAAAGTCGCCGTGGTCGACGCCACCGGCAAGCTGCTGGACCACGCCACCGTGTACCCGCACGTGCCACACAACAAGTGGGACCAGACCCTCGCGACCCTGGCAGCCTTGTGCGCTAAGCACGCGGTAGACCTGATCGCCATCGGCAACGGCACCGCCAGCCGGGAGACCGACAAACTGGCCGCCGAACTGATCAAAAAATACCCAGCCATGAAGATGACCAAGGTGATGGTTTCCGAGGCCGGCGCTTCGGTGTACTCGGCGTCCGAACTGGCGTCCAAGGAATTCCCGGACCTCGACGTGTCGATCCGCGGTGCGGTGTCCATCGCCCGTCGTCTGCAGGACCCGTTGGCTGAGTTGGTGAAGATCGATCCGAAATCCATCGGCGTCGGCCAGTACCAGCACGATGTGTCGCAGCTGAAGCTGGCGCGCGGCCTGGATGCGGTGGTGGAAGACTGCGTGAACGCCGTGGGTGTGGACGTAAACACCGCCTCCGTGGCGCTGCTGGCTCGTATCTCTGGCCTCAACGCGACCCTGGCGCAGAACATCGTCACCCACCGCGATGAAAACGGCGCGTTCAAAACCCGCGCCGCGCTGAAAAAAGTCGCACGCCTGGGTGAAAAAACCTTCGAGCAAGCCGCCGGCTTCCTACGCGTAATGAACGGTGACAATCCGCTGGACGCTTCGGCGGTTCACCCGGAAGCCTACCCGCTGGTGCAACGTATTGCCGCCGAGACCGACCGCGACATCCGCTCGCTGATCGGCGACGCCGCGTTCCTCAAACGCCTTGACCCGAAAAAATACACCGACGAAACCTTCGGTGTGCCGACCATCACCGACATCCTGCAAGAGCTGGAAAAACCTGGCCGCGACCCACGCCCCGGGTTCAAGACCGCCGAGTTCCAGGACGGCGTCGAAGACCTCAAGGATCTGCAACTGGGCATGATCCTCGAAGGCGTGGTCACCAACGTGACCAACTTCGGTGCCTTTGTGGATATCGGCGTGCATCAGGACGGTTTGGTGCACATCTCTGCGCTTTCGGAGAAGTTCATCAAGGACCCGCGCGAAGCGGTGAAAGCCGGTGACGTGGTCAAGGTCAAGGTCATGGAAGTCGACATCCCGCGCAAACGCGTCGGCCTGTCGATGCGCATGAGCGACACCCCTGGCGAGAAAATCGACGGTGCCCGTGGCGCACGCCCAGGCTCGGCCCCGCGCCAGTCCCAAGGCCGCTCTGACAACGCGCCGCGCAAGGAAACTGCGACCGCAGCGCCGACCAATAACGCCATGGCCTCGCTGTTTGCCAACGCCAAACAGTTGAAGAAACGCTGATGGAAATCCCGGCCGGCTTGACCCAGAGCGCGTTCAGCGAACTGATCGGCTGCCGCCTGCAACGCCTGGACCAGGGCGTTGCCGACGTGGCCCTGACCCTGGAGCCGAAGCTGCGCAACCGCGCGGGCAAGCTCCACGGCGGGGCGATTTTCAGCCTGGTGGACATCACCATGGGGCTGGCCTGCTCCAGCGCCCATGGTTTTGACCAGCAGAGCGCGACCATCGAGTGCAAGATCAACTACATCCGCGCAGTGGACGACGGTGATGTGCTGTGCACCAGCCGGGTAGTCCACGCCGGTCGGCGCACCTTGGTGGTCGAGGCGGATGTGTATCAGGACGAAAAACTTGTCGCAAAAGCGCAGGGCACCTTCGCTGTCCTATAGCTCCCCACCCTCGATTTGAGTTAATTTCGGCGCTGCGATAACGGCGTCGGAATTTTCTTGCTGCGCTATAGCCCAATTCATGGAGTGAAGTCGGCTTTTTCAGAGCGGGTCAAATCGACTCAAAACCAGGCGATAACGCCAGTTTTAACTTCACCCTTGTAGACCGTCCTGCCCACCCCCATATTGGGGCGACTGACGCGTGAAGGAATCCAACTTGAGCGAACTTCTCAACCGCCGCCTGGCCCTGCTCGGCAAGCGCGAACACCTCTCCCTGCTAGAGCAGTGCTTGCACGGCATCGAGCGCGAATGCCTGCGTGTCACCGGTGAAGGTCGCCTGGCACAAACGCCGCACCCCGAAGCCCTGGGCGCCGCGCTGACCCACGAACAGATCACCACCGACTACTCGGAATCGTTGTTGGAGTTCATCACTCCGGCCCTGCCCAACCCGGCCGATACCCTGAGCAGCCTGGACAAGATCCATCGGTTTGCCTACACCAAGCTCGGCAGCGAATACCTGTGGAGCCCTTCGATGCCGTGCCCGTTGCCGGCCGAGGAAGACATTCCGATTGCCTACTACGGCACCTCCAATATCGGACAGCTCAAGTACGTGTATCGCAAGGGCCTGGCCCTGCGTTACGGCAAGACCATGCAGTGCATCGCCGGGATTCACTACAACTTTTCCCTGCCGGAAAAGCTCTGGCCGCTGCTCAAGGAAGTCGAAGGGTTTGTCGGCACTGACCGCGACTACCAGTCCACCGCCTATATCGCGCTGATCCGCAACTTCCGCCGCTACAGCTGGCTGCTGATGTACCTGTTTGGTGCCTCGCCGGCCCTGGACGCCGGTTTCCTGCGCGGTCGCTCGCACCAGCTTGAAGTACTCGACGCCGACACCCTGTACCTGCCGTACGCCACCAGCCTGCGCATGAGCGATCTCGGTTACCAAAGCAACGCCCAGGCCGGCCTGACGCCGTGCTACAACGACCTGAGTAGCTACACCGACAGCCTGCGTGAAGCGGTGGCAACGCCCTACGCGCCGTACGTCGAAGTCGGCACCCACAAGGACGGTGAATGGGTTCAGCTCAACACCAACATCCTGCAGATCGAAAACGAGTACTACTCCAACATCCGGCCCAAGCGCGTGACCTACACCGGCGAGCGGCCGATCCAGGCGCTGGTGGCCCGTGGCATCCAGTACATCGAAGTGCGCTGCCTGGACATCAACCCGTTCCTGCCGATGGGCATCGATTTGCCGGAGTCGCGCTTCCTCGACGCGTTCCTGCTGTATTGCGCGCTGAACGACAGCCCGCTGTTCGCCGACAACGAGTGCGGCAACGCTACGTCCAACTTCCTCAGCGTGGTTAAGGAAGGCCGCCGGCCGGGCCTGCAATTGCGGCGTCAGGGCCAGGCGGTGGACATGAAGGAGTGGGCCACCGAGTTGCTGGAGAAGATCGCACCGCTGGCAGCCTTGCTTGATGAGAGCCACGGCATCCAGGAACACAGCCAGGCGCTGGACGCGCAGTTGGCGAAGGTCAACGACCCGTCACTGACCCCGTCGGCCCAGGTGTTGGCGGCGATGGCCGAGCGCAAGGAGAGTTTTGCTCAGTTCTCCCTGCATCAGAGCCAAGTGCATGCCGAGTACTTCCGCCGGGAGCCGTTGCCGGCGCAAGAGCAGGCACGCTTTGAAGCGCTGGCGCGCACGTCGCTGGCACAGCAGGCGGAACTGGAGCAGAACGAAGTGGGCGACTTTGATGTGTTTGTCGGCTCGTACCAGGCCAGCATTCTCGCTATCAGCAACTGACCCAACTGATCGTTCCCACGCTCCGTGTGGGAACGCCTCTTGTGACGCTCCGCGTCACGCTTTGGGACGCGGAGCGTCCGAGGCTGCATTCCCACGCGGAGCGTGGGAACGATCATGCAGCAGTGCGACGACCACCTTTCCCCTCATAAGCTAATTCGAAAATGTTATTTATTTTCGGATTCTTAGATCATTTAGTCTCCTCACACGCCGACCCTCGGCCGCCTGATTGAGGAGCTTCCCCTTGAAACTGCTTACCCCTCTGCGCCTATTGGCGGCGTTGTCCCTGGCCGGTGCCAGCCTGTTTGCACAGGCGGCGGATGTGACCATCGCTTACCAGACCACCGTGGACCCGGCGAAAGTCGCCCAGGCCGACGGTGCTTATGAAAAAGCCACCAACGCCAAGATCGACTGGCGCAAATTCGACAACGGTGCCGACATCATCGCCGCCATCGCGTCCGGCGATGTACAGATCGGCTACCTCGGTTCCAGCCCGCTGACCGCTGCCATCACCCGCAAAGTGCCGGTGGAAACCTTCCTCGTCGCCACCCAGATCGGCGGTGCCGAAGCCCTGGTGGCGCGCAACGGTTCGGGGATCAACAGCCCGCAGGACCTGATCGGCAAAAAAATCGCCGTGCCCTTCGTTTCCACCGGCCACTACAGCCTGCTGGCTGCGCTGAAGCACTGGAACATCGACCCGTCAAAAGTGACCATCCTCAACCTCGCACCGCCGGCCATCATCGCCGCCTGGAAGCGCGGTGATATCGACGCCACTTACGTCTGGGACCCGGCACTGGGCGTGGCCAAGGAAAACGGCAAGGTGCTGATCACCTCCGGCGAACTGGCCAAGTTCGGCGCGCCGACGTTCGACGCGTGGATCGTGCGTAAGGACTTCGCCGAGAAGCATCCGGAAATCGTCAGCGCCTTCGCCAAAGTCACTCTCGATGCCTACGCCGCCTACCGCAAAGACCCACAAGCCTGGCTCGCCGACAAAAGCAACGTCGACAAACTGGTGAAGCTCTCCGGCGCCAAGGCCAGTGACATCCCGCTGCTGCTGCAAGGCAACGTCTACCCGCTGGCCGCTGACCAGGTAACCCTGTTGGGCGCACCGACTACCAAGGCCGTGACCGACACCGCTGCGTTCCTCAAGGAACAAGGCAAGGTCGAAGCCGTGCTGCCGGACTACGCCCCTTTTGTCAGCGCCAAGTTCATCACTAACTGATCAGGAGTTCATCGCGATGGCCTTGCTACAACTGGAGCGCATCAGCGCACAGTACCCAGGCGCCACAGGACCGGTACTGGCGGATATTTCACTCGACCTTGGGCCCCAGCAATTGCTGGTGGCCCTCGGCCCGTCCGGCAGTGGCAAGACTTCGCTGTTGAACCTGATCGCCGGTTTTGTCGAACCTTCTGCCGGGCGCATCACCCTCGATGGTGTGCTGGTCAAAGGCCCGAGCGCCGAACGCGGCGTGGTGTTCCAGGATGATGCCCTGCTGCCCTGGCAGGACGTGCTGGCCAACGTCGGCTTCGGCCTGGAATTGGCCGGCATCCCCAAGGCGCAACGCGAATTGCGCGCCCGGGAAATGCTCGCGCTGGTCGACCTGGCCGGTTTCGACAGCCGCCGTATCTGGCAGCTTTCCGGCGGCCAGAAACAGCGCGTCGGCCTGGCCCGCGCCCTGGCAGCGGACCCGCGCGTGCTGCTGATGGATGAACCCTTCGGCGCCCTCGATGCCTTCACCCGCGAACAGATGCAGGAGCTGCTGCTGCAAGTCTGGCGGCGCACGGCCAAGCCGGTGTTTCTGATTACCCATGACATCGAAGAAGCCGTCTTCCTCGCCACCGATTTGATCCTGCTGGCGCCAAACCCGGGGCAGATCGTCGAACGCCTGAGCCTGGATTTCGGCCAGCGCTACGCGGCCGGCGAATCGGCGCGGGCGATCAAGTCCGACCCGCGCTTTATCGAAACCCGCGAACACGTGCTGGGCAAAGTGTTCTCGCAACGGCAGGTGTCCGCATGAGCAGCTACGAACTTCCCGCCACGGCCGCCAAGCCGGTGGCGCACGCCGTTATCCCGCTGCAGCGCAGCCTGAGCACGCGCTGGATCAGCCTTTTGACCCTGTTTGCCTTGCTGGCGATTTGGTGGGCAGTGACCGCCACCGGTTTGATCGAACCGCTGTTCCTGCCACCGCCGTCTGCCGTACTGCAAAAGGGCTGGTTGCTGGCGACCTCGGGCTATATGGACGCAACCTTGTGGCAGCACCTGGCCGCGAGCCTCGGACGTATCGGCCTGGGCCTGGGTTTTGCGGTGTTGACCGCCGTGCCGGTGGGAATCGCCATCGGCTCCAACCGCATCGCGCGCGGCATTCTCGACCCGCTGATCGAGTTCTATCGGCCGATTCCGCCCCTGGCGTATCTGCCGTTAATCGTGATCTGGTGCGGCATCGGTGAGCTGTCCAAGGTGTTGCTGATTTACCTGGCGATCTTCGCGCCGATTGCCATCGCCACCGCCACCGGCGTGCGCACCGTCGACCCGGCGAAGCTGCGCGCGGCGCAGTCGCTGGGCGCAACCCGGGCTCAATTGATTCGCCATGTGATTCTGCCGAGCGCCCTGCCCGACATCCTCACCGGCGTGCGCATTGGCCTGGGTGTGGGTTGGTCGACGCTGGTGGCTGCCGAGCTGATTGCCGCCACCAGCGGCCTGGGCTTTATGGTGCAGTCGGCGGCGCAGTTCCTTGTCACGGATGTGGTGGTGCTGGGGATCCTGGTGATCGCACTGATCGCCTTCGCCATGGAAATGGGCCTGCGTGCCCTGCAGCGCAAATTAGTGCCTTGGCATGGCCAGGCACACTGAGTGAGAACCGCATGAGCAGCCTGACCGTTACGCCTTTAAGCACTGCCCTGGGCGCCCAGATCAGTGGCGTCGATATCACCCAGCCGCTGAACCTTGAACAACGCGACGCCATTGAGCAGGCGCTGCTCACGCACTCGGTGCTGTTCTTCAGGGGCCAAGCCATCACCCCGCAGCAACAGGCGCGGTTTGCGGCGAACTTCGGCGACCTGCATATTCATCCGATCTACCCCAACGTGCCGGAACAGCCCGAAGTGCTGATCCTCGACACCGCCGTTACCGACGTGCGTGACAACGCCGTGTGGCACACCGACGTGACCTTCCTGCCCACCCCGGCCCTCGGCGCAGTGCTGAGCGCCAAGCTGCTGCCGGCGTTTGGCGGCGACACGCTGTGGGCCAGTGGCATCGCGGCGTATGAGGCCTTGTCGGAGCCCTTTAAGAGGCTGCTCAGCGGCCTGACCGCCACCCATGACTTCACCAAATCCTTCCCGCTGGAGCGCTTTGGCAACACCGCCGAAGACCTCGCTCGCTGGGAAGAAACCCGCAAGAAAAACCCGCCGCTGTCGCACCCGGTGGTGCGTACGCATCCGGTGAGCGGGCGTAAATCGCTGTTTGTCAGCGACGGCTTCACCACCAAAATCAATGAGCTGGAACCGGCGGAAAGTGAGGCGGTTCTCAAGCTGTTGTTCGCCCACGCGACACGTCCGGAATTCACCATTCGGTGGCGCTGGCAGGAAAATGACGTGGCGTTCTGGGACAACCGCGTGACCCAGCATTACGCCGTGGATGACTACCGCCCGCAGCGGCGAGTGATGCACCGCGCGACGATACTCGGCGACGTGCCGTTTTAACTCGGGGCGCCCCACTGTATGACAGCCATGCTGTGGGGCACCTTTCCTCCTTTCCGGCACATTCCTGCCATCTTCTTTCTAGAAAAATTATCGATATCAGGATTTTTCCTATTGAATAATTTTGCCTAAGAAAACCCCTGTTACTCGATAGAACCTCGATCTCTGGAACGCGAAGGGATGCTGGACCACTGACATCCTGCATCAACAGTGCGCAGCGCACTGACCTCTTCTCACAAATCCATAGAGCGCATAAATGAACATTCAATTTTTGCCGCCCGATCAGGCGGCGTATTTTTACTCCGCCAAAATCCCCAACAACCATGAATACCTTTCAAAAAAACACAGTAAAGAAAAGCCTGACGACCCACTCGGTGGTTTATTTTTTTCTCCCTCTACGCGGCACTACTCAACCACCAATCCTCATAGTTCGCACATCGCCGGAATCAAACTGGCGATGCAGCACTTTGGTCAAAGCCCAGCGGATATTTTCAAGGAAGTCACGCCACTGAACGCGGGCTTCAACATCACCATGAGGGATGGATTCAAGCTTTTTATCAGCCATAAGGAACTGCAACTTTCAAAAGAAGGCTGCCAGATGCTTGGGGATGGAGAGGTGTTGAAAGATGCGACTTTTCTTTATGCCGCCCTGGTTAAACGCAAGCAGTTGGAGAGCCGCAACCCTGCCGAAAACGCGAACTTTTCACTGGCCATGCGCAATACGAACGAAGGCGAGCACGCAAGCACAATACTGAAGTTGCTGGGGTTGAAAGAGCATATCAAAGCGGTCAGGTCTGATGAATTAGCGGCCCATGGAGGGATGGGAATAAGCGTTGCCTCCTCAAGAGAGTCGGTTTTTGTGGTGGGGGGTGCCGAGGACTTTCATGGCACGCCATCAAGGATTCGAAAGAAAAAGCTGGCCTACGTTCTTATCTGACCAACCCTTCAACTTTCAGAGCATTCACTCATGACTTATTCAATACGCGACCGTTCGCCGATTTTTAATCCATCACTCGATTCTCAGGCGAATAATAGCGGTTATCCACATGCCGCCAACACTGCGCTCAAACAACCACACCGCCCGCCAATGGCGAGTCAGACAAACGTTGCCGTCCGTGATAACAACCCATGGGGTGAGATGCTTGCCCTGCTCAACAGCATCACCCAACAAATCAAGATGCTCTTCCAGGCAGAACGAACGCCGCTTCCTGAAGTACCGACTGTTCCGAAGCCTGTGCCTGTCACACCCAAGCCAGACACGTCCGCGAATAAAACCGCAGAATGCCTGAATAACATAAAGACGGGTTTTAATAGCAGGGAACGGCAATTTGGTGAACCGTACGAAACCAGAACATACGCAGACGCCATCAAACTCATGATGATGACGTTCGGACAACGCCCGACCGACTGCTTCGATAAGGTTTCACCCTCAGGTGACGGCTACGACATCACGATGAAAGATGGTTATGAGCTTCATGTCTCTGGCCATGAAATCAACCGTGCCGGCCAGGCCGTCAACTTCACAGGCACTGACCGCGAGATGATAAAAAACGCCAACTTCATATTTGCCGCCTTCACCAAACGCTATCAACAGTCCCATGAAGACCCGGTAATAAGGGCCGACTTTGAAACGGCCCTGGACACCGCCCTGACACACGGCCGCCAAATCAAACCGACCCTGGAAAACCTGGGCATGATTGCCCATATGCGCCATGTGCATGTCAGCGAGCTGGAGGAAGATGACACCATTGGTTATCTGTATGGCGCGGGTCTGGTTCTAGGCAGCCAATGGGGCGGCGGCGATGACCTCCCCTATCAAGGCCATGGTTATGTGCTCGACAACGCTTCGGCAAACTCAATCCGACTGGGAAGAAGGTGATTTATGAGTTTGACCATTGCCCCCTACCACGCGGGAACATTCAGCGCTGGCCCCAAGCACTATCCCCACTCAAAGAGTCCCGAGATAAATCCTGAACAACCTGCTGCGGCTAATGCCCATGCAACGTTAGTCCAGCAATTGGAAGCCCTGAACGAACTTATAAAAAAACTCGTTGAGCGAGCAACTCCCACTGTCGCACCCTCTGAGAACGCTCAACGTTACCTATCCAGTGTTGCTCCTGGGGTTAAGCCCAGGGATATCTGGCGTGGGTTCTGGCAAGGCAATCAAGGTAACTGCGTCACTGTCTCGGCCATCAAGGCGGCGATGGCGAAGTACGGCCACAACCCCCACGGCATCTACAAGCACATCAAACAAACCCAGGACGGGTTCGACATCACGATGCGCGACAGCCGTAAGTTGCACGTGTCTTTCGATGAA
Organism: Pseudomonas fildesensis; assembly: GCF_001050345.1. GTDB lineage: Bacteria > Pseudomonadota > Gammaproteobacteria > Pseudomonadales > Pseudomonadaceae > Aquipseudomonas > Aquipseudomonas fildesensis. Next base: position 66,955 of record NZ_LFMW01000009.1, read on the forward strand.
CTAACGCAGGCCGCTAACGGCAGTGACTTTGAAGGGGATGATTCCGAGGTCAAGAAAGACGCCATCTTCATGTACGCCGTGAGCGCCAAGCGCGCCCAACTTGAAAATAATCAAGGCACCGCAAAGCACAGCTTCCAACATGCAATGGATTCATTGAATGACGGTGAGTTTCCAGGTGATGCACTCAAGCGATTGGGGTTGTATGCCCATCGTCGCTGGGCCAGCCCTGCGCAGTTGGAAAAAGGCGCGATAGGGACGGTAGCGGATGCCCAGCATTCGGTCGCGGTGATTGATGGCTATGCGGACGTTTATGGAAACAAGGTGAAATTATCGGAATCAGGCTACTAACGCGCACGACAGGTGCTGATCCTGGTTTGAGAATAAACCTGCCTGCAATGAAGGCGTGCCAGTCGACACCCCGGCACGCCTTCATTGCAGGCACGCACACTGTTTACTCAGCTGTGGAAGGCTTCTCCCACAAGTTAATCCCGCCTTCCTGCGCAAACCGATCAATCTCCGCCAGCTCCTCTGCGCTGAAGCTCAAGTTCTTCAACGCGCCGACGTTTTCGATGATCTGCTCCGGCCGGCTTGCACCGATCAGCGCACTGGTCACCCGTGGGTCGCGCAGAGTCCAGGCCAGGGCCAGTTGCGCCAGGCTTTGGCCGCGACGCTTGGCGATTTCGTTCAGCGCACGGACATGGGCGATGTTGGCCTCGGACAGGTGCTTGGCCTGCAACGAACTGCCACCCGGGCGGTTAACCCGTGCATCGGCCGGCACGCCATTGAGGTACTTGTCGGTCAGCAAACCCTGGGCCAGCGGCGTGAACGCGATTACCCCGGCACCGAGTTCCTCGGTGGTGTCCAGCAGGTCTTTTTCCACCCAGCGGTTCAGCAGGTTGTAGGCTGGTTGGTGGATCAGCAGCGGCACTTTCCACTCTTTGAGCAGCGCAGCGATTTCGCGGGTTTTCACGCCGGAATAGGACGAGATACCGATGTACAACGCCTTGCCCTGTTGCACGGCGGTGGCGAGGGCGCTGGCAGTTTCTTCCAGCGGCGTGTCAGCGTCGAAGCGGTGGGAGTAGAAGATATCCACGTAGTCGACACCCAGGCGTTGCAGGCTCTGATCGAGGCTCGCCAGCACGTATTTGCGCGAACCGCCGCCCTGGCCGTAGGGGCCGGGCCACATGTCCCAGCCGGCCTTGCTGGAGATGATCAGCTCGTCGCGGTAGTGCTTGAAGTCTTCGCGCAGCAACCGGCCGAAGTTGATCTCGGCGCTGCCATAGGGCGGGCCGTAGTTGTTGGCCAGGTCGAAGTGGTTGATACCCAGGTCGAACGCCGTGCGCAGCAGGGCGCGCTGGGTGTCGATCGGGGTGCTGTCGCCAAAGTTGTGCCACAACCCCAGGGACAGTGCCGGCAGCACCAATCCACTGCGGCCTACGCGGCGATAAGGAATAGATTCATAGCGGTTTTCGGCAGCAATGTACGTCATCGAATCCTCTCTGGGCTTTGGGGTTAAAAGGCCTGGGAATAAGCATATTCCCAGGCCTTTTAACCCGCTGAATCGCTTAAGTGAGCGCTTCCCTTTTACAGCAATTCGCTACCAGAGTGGAACAACGTAGCTGACATAGAAGCGGTTTTCATCTTGCACGGTGGCACCGGTAATGTCCGGGCTGGCGTGGGCGTTTTTCCAGGTGACGCCGAGGCCCTTGAGGGTGCCGGTGGGGACTTGATAGGCCACGGCAACGTTGCGCTCCCATTCGCTGGTGGTGCCCTGCGCAGTGCGGATGTCATCACCGTGGGCGTAGGCCGCCGAGAACGTCAGGCCGTTGAGGCCGAGTTTGCCCAAGTCATATTTGTACTGCGCCAGCCACGTGCGCTCGCCGGCGTGCTGGAATTTGTTCAACTGCATATTGGTCAGCGCCGGGGTGTCGGCACCCGAGCCAGGGCCCTGCCGGTTGTCGCCGCTGTTGAGGCCGGAATCCAGGTACGGGAAGTCGCTGTCGCCGCTGTTTTTCTGGATACCCAGGCCGACGGTATGGCCGTCCAGGCTGTAGCTTTCCAGCAGGCTGACGGTGGACTGGTTGATGCGCCCTTTGTTCACGCCATCGCCGTAGAGGCCCGCCGCCGCAAAGTCCTTGTCGCCATCGGCGTTGCCGCCCACACCCAGGCTGCGAAACACGCGCACGTCAGTGTCGATCGCACCCACCGACAAGGCATCGTGGCGCTTGGCACCAAGGAAGAACTGCTGGTAGTAATCCTCAAGGTTGGAGTACCACAGGCTGACGGTGGTGTTCTGTATGCCGCTGTAATCTGCACCGCCGAACAGGAAGCGGTCACTCTCTTTGGTGCCACCGGCGGTGATCATGCCCTGGTCGCCGGTTTCGTTGCGGATCTTGGTCTTGAAGATATCGCCGCCAGTGAAGGTGAAGTCACTGAGGTCCTTGGACACCAGTTGCACACCGGTGTTGGTCTGCTGGTACAGACGCCCGTCGGTGTTGGCCAGCACCGGGTTGTTGCCGTACAGCGTACCGACGCGCAGCTCATCCTTGGCAAAGCGCATCTTGAACGTGGGGCTGAGCACGCCGAACTGGTCGGCGGATTTGCCGTTGTCCAGCGGGAACATGCTGCCGGGGTAACGGCCCTGGTGATCCTTGTCATTCAGATCGCCACCGGAATCCAGTTTCAAACCGTAAAACGCTTGCAGGTCCAGGCCAAACCCCACCGGCCCCTCGGTGTAGCCCGACTTGAAGTTGAACTCGAACCCCTGGCCCCAATCACGAATGCTATGGGCCTTGGCATTGCTGCCGACCACGTCACGTCCCTGCTGGTTGAGATAGCGGTTGAGCAGGGTCACGTCGGCGTGGCTGTCATCGATAAAATCGGCATGGGCGGACAGCATAAAGCTCGCCATGGCGGCTCCCACCACAGGGCTTAAAAACGTCTTCATGGGTACCGGTCTCCGTCACTGTTCTGAAATGAAAGCGTCAAACGCTTCACACAATTACGCAGTGACCAGATGACAGTTACGCGTCAAAACAGCGCGTTGACGGATGAAATTAAATTTAAGAAAGCCCCGTAGAACGGGGCTTTGCGGGGAGTTTAGGGTTAACGAACCAAGTGTAGGAACTGCAGGTGGCGCTCGTACTGGTCGAGGATGTCGTTGATGATCTGCTCCTTGGTGTAGCCCACCAAGTCGTAGTCCTGGCTGCCCTCGCTCAAGTGCACTTCCGCCCGGTAGTAGCGACGGTTATTGAGCTGCTTGGAACCCATTCCACCGCGTGCAAATGACGGAGTGAAATAGCCGCGCATCTGCACCTGATAAACGAACGGATGCTCTTCGCCGTGGCCGATTTCCAGGCTGACGCTGTCGTTGGACGGGTCTGGCTGGGTGACAACGTTGAGGCCTTTTTCGACAAACACGGCCGTCACTTCTTCGATCGCCGGACGCACCGTGGTCTCAAGGAACCGGTACACCTCATCCCTTGACGGGAAATGCACCGCTTGGCTCAAACGCTGGCGCCAACCGCCAGTGCCCTTGCGTGAGCCCGATACCGGTGCCAATGAATGCAACTGGGCGATCTGCTTCTGCGATTCGAGGTGGAAGGCCTTGTGCAGCCCCCACATCATCAACAGCAGGATCATCGAGAACGGCAACGAGGTGAGCACCACCGCAGATTTCAGCGAGTCGATGCTGCCGGCAAACAGCAAGGCACTGGTGATCAGCGCGGTCATCGCGCCCCAGAATACTCGCAGCCATTTCGGCCCATCTTCGTCGGCGTTACCGCCCTTGGACGACAGGGTGGACAGCACCACGGTGCCGGAGTCGGCCGAGGTGACGAAGAACACGAAGCTGATAAACACCGTCACCGCGATGACAGTCTTGCTCCACGGGTAGGTTTCCAGCAGCAGGTAAAGGCTCATCGACGGATCATCAATGGCCGACTGACCCAGCGCGGTCAGGCCGTGGTTAAGCACCTGGTCGATAGCGCTGTTGCCGAAAATCGACATCCACGCCAGGGTGAAGCCCAGCGGGATCAGCAGCACGCCAAACACGAATTCGCGGATGGTACGGCCACGGGAAATGCGCGCGATAAACAGGCCCACGAACGGCGACCATGCGATCCACCAGGCCCAGTAGAACACTGTCCAACCACCCAGCCAGTCGCTCGGTTTGTCGTAGGCGTACACGTCGAAGCTCTTGGTCGGCAAGGCCCCCAGGTAGTCACCGATGTTCTGGATCAGGGTGTTGAGCAAGTGCTGCGTGGGCCCGGCGAACAACACAAACAGCAGCAGTGCGCAGGCCAGCAGCATGTTGATGTCGGACATCACCCGCACGCCCTTGTCGACACCGGCGACGGCGACGAGGATCGCCGCGCCCATCATCAGAGTGATCAGGCCGACCTGAATCCACTGGGTATGGGCAATGCCGAACAGGTAGTCGAGGCCTGCGTTGAGGTGCAGCACACCGAAGCCCATGTCGGCGCCGAGGCCGAACACCGTAGCAATGATGCCGAAGCCATCCACTGCATAACCGATGGGGCCGTTGATACGCTTGCCGATCAGCGGGTACAGCGCCGAACGCAACGCCAGCGGCAGGTTATGCCGGTAGGCGAAGTACGCCAGGGCCATGCCGACAAAGGCAAACACGCCCCAGCCGTGCAGACCCCAGTGCAGAAACAGAATCTGCATGGCCTGGCGCGCAGCGTCGGCGTTCATCGCCTCGCCCTGGGGCGGTTGCACCAGGTGCGTCAGCGGCTCGGAAACGCAGAAGAAAAACAGTGTGATGCTGATCCCGGCGGCGAACAGCATGCCGGCCCAGGACAGGTAACTGAATTCGGGCTCGTCGTGGTCGGCACCGAGTTTTATCTTGCCGTAGCCCGATAGCGCGGTGACCACCACGAAGACCAGATACAGGGTCATCGCCAGCATGTAGTACCAGCCGACCGTGTTGGCCGCCCAGTTTTGCGCCGCCAGCAGCCAGGCGCCGGCCTGTTGCGGGATAACGATGACAGTGATGCCGAACAGCAGGATGAAGCTTGCGGCGAAATAGAACACGGGCGCATTCATGCGCACCTGGCCGCTGGGTGGGGTGGACGATGCACTCATGAACGATGCACCCCTGGGACGTGAGATGTGGCTGTAAATAACGGACTCAGCAAAGGTAAGCCTCCTGTTGTGAGCGGGCAGCGAACCACCGGTTTAACTTGAACGAACATTCAAGTTAAACATGGATAGGCGGTCTGGGACTAATCGCAGGGCTGAGTGGTCGGGTATTCCTACACTAGCTCAAGGATTGGTTGTGGCGAGGGAGCTTGCTCCCGTTGGGGTGCGAAGCGCCCCCCCTGAAAAGCCCACCGCCCTATTCCAGAATGAATGAGGCGGCTGATCCAGGGCTGCTGCGCAGCCCAACGGGAGCAAGCTCCCTCGCCACAGGTTAGTCCTCAGCGGTCAGCGGAAGTGCCGTTACTTCTGGGCGCCATCATCATGCTGCAGATTTGCCTGCGTGATGTTCGCATCGGCCGGCACGCTGCGGGTCAGCCAGACATTGCCGCCAATCGTCGAGCCCTTGCCAATAGTGATGCGCCCCAGAATGGTCGCCCCGGCGTATATCACCACATCGTCCTCGACGATTGGGTGACGCGGATGACCCTTCTGCAACTGCCCATCCTCATCGGCCGGGAAGCGCTTGGCGCCCAACGTCACCGCCTGATAGATGCGCACACCCTCGCCGATGATCGCGGTCTCACCGATCACCACGCCCGTCCCGTGGTCGATAAAGAAGCTCGGGCCGATTTGCGCGCCGGGGTGAATATCGATACCCGTGGCCGAATGGGCGATCTCCGCGCTGATCCGCGCCAACAGCGGCAAACCGGCACGGTACAAATGGTGCGCCAGGCGATGATGAATCACCGCCAGGATGCCCGGATAGCACAGCAGCACTTCGTCCACGCTACGGGCAGCCGGGTCGCCGTGGTAGGCGGCCAGCACGTCGGTGTCGAGCAGGCTGCGCAGGGACGGCAAGGCCAGGGCAAAATCCTGGATCAGGCGGATGGCGTGAGCATCGACCTCGCGGTCATCCTGGGCGCTCTGGCGGGCAGCGTAACGCAGCTCGAGGCGCGCCTGGCCGAGCAACGCGTTGAGGGCGACGTCGAGGGTATGGCCGACATAAAAGTCTTCACTTTCTTCACGCAGGTCCACCGGCCCCAAGCGCATCGGGAACAGCGCGCCGCACAGCGCTTCAAGAATCTGCGCCACCGCTTCGCGCGACGGCAATTCGCGCCCGCCATGCTCGCCACTCAACCGGCCATTGCGCGCTCGCCACTGGTCCCGGGCGCCGCGCAGCTGGCTGACGATGGTCTGTAATTGCCAATGACTGGAACGCTCACTCAAGGGAAGACCTTCGGTAGTTGGAAGCAGCAAGCTTGAAGCGGCAAGTAAAAGCAACCTGGCTTTTACTTGCCGCTTGAGGCTTGCAGCTTGTCGCTGAATTTCCACCTACTTTACGACATGCATTGGGGGCGGCCTTAATAACCAATCATGCCGAGCATATAACCAACATCCATAAGCGATTGACGGTTGCCCGATGAAAAGTGCCTGCCTATAGTCACGCAATACTTATCAACCGTGCGTAGCCATGATCAAACAACAGCTCGACCGTTTTAACCGTCTGGAACTGCTGGGCGGTGCCACCGCCCTGGAAAAACTCGAGCGGCTGTCGAACTGGCTGGGACGCGATATTTACGTTAAACGCGATGACACCACACCACTGGCCATGGGCGGCAACAAGCTGCGCAAACTCGAATACCTGGCGGCCGATGCGCTTGCCCAAGGCGCCGACACCCTGGTGACCGCCGGCGCGATCCAGTCCAACCACGTACGCCAGACGGCTGCCCTCGCCGCCAAGCTCGGCCTGGGCTGCGTCGCCCTGCTGGAAAACCCTACCGGCACCGAAGACCCCAACTACCTGGGCAACGGCAACCGCCTGCTGCTGGAGTTGTTCGACGCCAAGGTCGAATTGGTCGAGAACCTCGATAACGTCGACGACCAACTCAACGCCCTCGCCGACCGCCTGCGCAGCAACGGCAAGAAGCCGTACCTCGTGCCCATCGGTGGTTCCAATGCGCTCGGCGCCCTGGGTTATGTGCGCGCCGGGCTGGAACTGGCCGGGCAGATCGAAGCCAGCGGGATCGATTTTGCCGCCGTGGTGCTCGCCTCCGGCAGTGCCGGCACTCACAGCGGCCTGGCATTGGCGCTGAGTGAAGTGCTGCCGAACCTGCCGGTGATTGGCGTCACCGTGTCGCGCACCGACGAGACCCAGCGCCCGAAAGTCCAAGGCCTGGCCGAACGCACTGCCGAGTTGCTGGGTGTGGACATTCCCGAGGCGTTCAAGGTGATCCTGTGGGACGAGTACTTCGGCCCGCGCTACGGCGAGCCGAACGCCGGCACCCTGTCGGCGATCAAGCTGCTGGCGAGCCAGGAAGGCCTGCTGCTGGACCCGGTCTACACTGGCAAGGCCATGGCCGGCTTGCTGGATGGCATCGGGCGTCAGCGGTTCGAGGACGGCCCGATCATTTTCCTGCATACCGGTGGGGCGCCGGCGTTGTTTGCCTACGACCGCGTTCTAACGGATTGAACACGGGCTAAATGTGGTGGGGGGCTTGCTCCCGATGGCGGTGTTTCAGTATCAGATGAGCTGACTGTCACGCCGCTATCGGGAGCAAGCCCCCTCCCACATTGGGGCTGCGCTATATTCCAAATAAGCATAAAATAATTTATTTATATTATTTTCAAGTCTTAAAAACCCGCTTTATAGTCGCGCCGTAGGCGAAGACGCGCTACGCGCTTTAAGGCAGGATACGACTACCGCGTCACCTGCTTCGCTCAACATAAAAAACACAGGGGCTGTTCATGACTATTTCCGTATTCCGTCGCACCTTGCTGGTGGGCACATTGGGGCTGGCTCTCGGGGCTGGTCTGTTGGGCCAGGCAGTTGCCGGCGAGCAGCTGGACAAGATCAAGAAGGCTGGCGAGATCAAGATCGGCCTGGAAGGCACCTACCCACCGTTCAGCTTTCAGGATGAAAAAGGCAAACTGGCAGGCTTCGAAGTCGAACTTTCCGAAGCGCTGGCCAAAGAACTGGGCGTGAAGATCAAGCTGCAGGCCACCAAATGGGACGGCATTTTGGCGGCATTGGAATCCAAGCGTCTGGATGCCGTGATCAACCAGGTGACCATCTCCGAAGAGCGCAAGAAAAAATACGATTTCTCCGAGCCCTACACCGTTTCCGGAATTCAAGCGCTGGTACTGAAAAAGAACGAAGACAAACTCAACATCAAATCCGCCGCCGACCTGGCCGATAAAAAGGTGGGTGTGGGCCTGGGCACCAACTACGAGCAGTGGGTGAAAGCCAATGTGCCAAACGCTGATATCCGTACCTACGAAGATGACCCAACCAAGTTCCAGGACCTGCGCATCGGCCGCATCGACGCCATCCTGATCGACCGCCTGGCTGCCCTGGAATACGCCAAAAAAGCCCCGGACACCGTCGCTGCCGGTGATGCCTTCTCCCGTCAGGAAGCCGGTGTTGCCCTGCGCAAAGGCGAGCCTGAACTGCTTGAGGCGGTGAACAAGGCCCTCGACAAATTGCGCGCAGACGGCACCTTGAAGAAGCTGTCGGATAAGTACTTCAACGCTGACGTTACCCAATAATGGAAGCAAAGCTCCAACTCGTCCTGGATTCCACGCCCTTCTTGATGCAGGGCGTGTACTTCACCGTCATCTTGAGCCTGGGCGGGATGTTTTTCGGCTTCCTGCTAGGCTTTGGTCTGGCGTTAATGCGCCTGTCGCGGTTCAAGCTGGTGAACTGGGTAGCCCGCGTCTACGTGTCGTTCTTTCGCGGCACGCCGTTGCTGGTACAGCTGTTCATGATGTATTACGGCTTGCCGCAAGTGGGCATCGAACTGGACCCGATTCCCGCCGCCCTGATCGGCCTCTCGCTGAACATGGCCGCTTATATCTGTGAAACCCTACGTGCCGCCATCAGCTCCATCGAGCGTGGCCAGTGGGAAGCTGCCGCCAGTATCGGTATGACCCGCGTGCAGACCCTGCGTCGGGCGATCCTGCCGCAGGCGATGCGTACGGCACTGCCGCCATTGGGTAACAGCTTTACCTCGCTGGTGAAGGACACCTCACTGGCGGCAACCATTCAAGTGCCGGAGCTGTTGCGCCAGGCACAACTGGTGTCTGCGCGGACCTTCGAAATGTTTGCCATGTACCTGTCGGCCGCCCTGATCTATTGGGTGCTCATCAGTATCCTTGCGCATGTGCAAAACGTTCTTGAAGACCGGGTCAACCGGCATGACCTGGAGTCTTGAAGCATGATCGTGGTTGAAAAACTGACCAAACAATTCAACGGTCAGGTGGTGCTCAACGGCATCGACCTTGAGGTCAAGGAAGGCGAAGTCGTCGCCATCATCGGCCCCAGCGGTTCCGGCAAGACCACCTTCCTGCGCTGCCTGAATTTCCTCGAAGAACCCACCAGCGGGCGCATCAAGGTCGGTGATATCGAGATCGACAGCAGCAAGCCGCTCAACCAGCAACAAGGCCTGGTGCGGCGCCTGCGCCAGCACGTGGGTTTTGTGTTCCAGAACTTCAACCTGTTCCCGCACCGCACCGCGCTGGAAAACGTCATCGAAGGCCCGATTGTGGTCAAGAAGATGCCACGTGACGCGGCCACGGCCCTGGGTCTCAAGCTGCTGGCCAGGGTCGGCCTGGCGGGCAAGGAAGCGTCTTACCCACGGCGCCTGTCCGGTGGCCAGCAACAGCGCGTGGCGATTGCCCGTGCGTTGGCCATGGAGCCGGAGGTGATTCTGTTCGACGAACCTACCTCGGCCCTCGACCCGGAACTGGTGGGTGAAGTGCTGGCGACCATTCGCAGCCTCGCCGAAGAAAACCGCACGATGGTGATCGTCACCCACGAAATGAGCTTTGCCCGCGACGTGGCCAACCGGGTGATCTTCTTCGACAAGGGCGTGATCGTGGAGCAAGGCGAAGCCAAGGCGTTGTTCGCCAACCCCAAGGAAGAACGCACCCAGCAGTTCCTGAGCAAATTTTTAGCCCACTGACACCGCTCCGAATGTGGCGAGGGAGCTTGCTCCCGCTGGGCTGCGTAGCGGCCCAAAAAATCCTGGGAGCGCTTCGCACTCCAGCGTGAGCAAGCGCCCTCGCCACAACAAGCGGCTCCTACAGTAAATCCTCATCCGTGGGCGTAAAACACCACGTGACGCACACCCAAAAATCCCCCTCCCAGTCAGACCCTTCTGAATCTGCTCCAACCTGCCGTTTAGCCCTTTGCCGCCATTGACGCCCCCTGGCCAACCCTCTTATCTAGCACCCAGAGGATTGGATCCTATCCCGGCTACTCACTGAATCGTTCATTTCGGACCACCGCGCACCCGCGCCAACGGTCCGGAACGATTGCTGCTGGCTGCATCAAGGAGATTACTTATGACGCGCACTGCAACCCCGGCCATGCTCACCGCCCCGACCTTGCCCCAGGCCCTTGGAAACGGCATCAATGCCCTCGCCGCCAGCCGGCTGCAGGTCGACATCGCGCCCTATCCCGGCATGGATGAAGGCGACCTGATCGAGCTGTTCTGGAACAACTGCTTTGCCGATTCGCGGCGGGTCACCGCCTGCAAGGTCGGCATTCCAACGCGCCTGCGGGTCCCCGAAAGTTTTGTGCAGGAGGGGGCCGCACGGGTTCACTACCAGGTCATGCAGATCGGCCATGGCCCCGCGCGTTCGGCCGTGACGCGAGTGCGCGTCAAGACCGACTGTCCCGGCGGTCGGCCCTCGGCCCTGTACACCGACGAAAACCAGAACCTCGCGCCGGTCAACCTGCCCGACACCATCCGCCGTTACGGGGTCAACAGCAGCCAGGTACGACGCGGTATTCCCCTGACCATCGAGCCCTACCTGAACATGGCCAGCGGTGACGCGATCACGCTGCGCTGGGGCGACGTGCGCTTGGACCTGCCAGCCCTCCAGCCCCGGGACGTCGGGCAGGCGGTGCAGGTGTGGATGCCTTCGGCGGTGATTGTCGAAGCCGGCGACGACAGCCGGCTGGAGGTGACGTACTGCATCCTCGATTGCGTGGGCAATAATTCACGCTGGGCGCCGGCCCGCACCTTGCGCATCGCCGCCTGCCCGCCACAGGCGCCGACCCGCCTGGCCAGGGCCGCGCTGATCTATCAACCGCGTCGCCTCGGCTCCCCCTTGGAACCTGGGTAACAGCCCTTCTATGCATATTCCTAAAAGTTAGTTTATTTAAAGATTTAACACGCCTAGGGTATATACACCGGACCACCGGACATTCCTGATTTTTCTGTTTTCATTTCATTGAATGCGAGGTCGGTATGGTCAGAATTACCCCGGTGCATAACGCCAGGGCATTACGTGCAGCCAAGGAGCGGCGCTGATGTCTAACTTGGCTCTAACCCCCCCCCAGAGTGATCTGGACGTAGCCCCCCTGCTGTTGCCGGCCGTTGTGCTGCGCAATGACGCACAAGCGTTGAACGCGGCCCATGAACTGGCCCAGGCCGCGCGCCTGCAAGCGGCCAAACGCGATCAGCAACGCACGTTGCCGTGGGCGCAGATCGAGCAATTCACCCGCAGCGGGCTCGGCAGTATTTCCATTCCTCGCGAATACGGCGGCCCACAGGTCTCTTTCGTGACCCTGGCCGATGTGTTCGCGATCATCAGCGCGGCAGACCCGGCGCTCGGGCAGATCCCGCAGAACCATTTCGGCATCCTGCACCTGTTGCAGGGTGCCGCCACCGAGCGCCAGAAAAAGCAGCTGTTCCAAAGCGTGCTCGACGGCTGGCGCATCGGCAACGGCGGCCCGGAACGCGGCACCAAAAACACCCTGGACCTCAAAGCGCGCATCACCGCCGAGGGTGACGGGTACGTCATCAGCGGCCAAAAGTTTTACTCCACCGGTGCCCTGTTCGCCCACTGGGTCGCGGTGAAAGCGCTGAACGATGACGGCAAGCAAGTCATGGCGTTTGTGCGGCGTGGCACTGAAGGGCTGCGCATCGTTGACGATTGGTCCGGCTTTGGCCAACGCACCACCGCCAGCGGCACCGTACTGCTCAACCAGGTGCCCGTCGACGCTGAACTGGTGGTCGAGAACTGGCGTATCGGCGAAAGCCCGAATATTCAAGGCGCCGTCTCGCAGTTGATCCAGGCCGCCATCGACGCCGGCATCGCCCGTGGCGCGCTGGATGACACCATCGCATTCGTGCGCGAACGTTCGCGGCCGTGGATCGACGCCAAGGTCGAGCGTGCCAGCGATGACCTGTACGTGATCGCCGATATCGGCAAGCTGAAGATCGAACTGCACGCCGCCGAGGCGCTGCTGCGCAAGGCCGGGCAGGTACTGGACCAGGTCAGCGCCGCACCGATCACCGCGCAATCCGCCGCACGCGCCTCGATTGCCGTGGCCGAGGCCAAGGTGTTGACCACCGAAGTGTCGTTGCTGGTCAGCGAAAAGCTCTTCGAACTGGCAGGCAGCCGCGCCACCCTCGCCGAGTTCAACCTCGACCGCCACTGGCGCAACGCCCGGGTGCACACCCTGCACGACCCGGTGCGCTGGAAGTATCACGCGGTGGGCGCTTATCGCCTGAACGGCACTCTGCCTGCTCGCCATTCCTGGATTTAACCGACCAGAACACTTTTTCCACGAGCTTCTGGAGAACACACATGACTTTCTCTGCAAACGTCGCGTTTATCACCAGCGACGAACAAGCCCTTATTGTCGCCAGCGACCTGGCCGAAGACTTCCGCCGCGACAGCGCCCAGCGCGACCGCGAACGCCGCTTGCCACTACCTGAACTGGATGTATTTTCCCGCTCCGGCCTGTGGGGCATCAGCGTGCCCAAGGAGTACGGCGGCGCCGGTGTGTCCAACGTCACCCTGGCCAAGGTCATTGCACTGATCGCCCAGGCCGATGCCTCGCTGGGCCAGATTCCGCAGAACCATTTCTACGCCCTTGAAGTGCTGCGCGTGAACGGCAGCCCGGCGCAGCAACAACGCCTGTACGCCGAAGTGCTCGCCGGCCAGCGTTTCGGCAATGCCCTCGCGGAGTTGGGCACCAAGACCGCCCATGACCGCGTGACGTCTATCACCCGCGACGGCGACGGCTTTCGCATCACCGGCCGCAAGTTCTACTCCACTGGCGCGATCTATGCCCAGCGCATCCCCACTTCGGTGGTGGATGAAAACGGCGTGCAACAACTGGCCTTCGTGCCACGCGACAGCGAAGGCTTGAGCGTGATCGACGACTGGAGCGGCTTCGGCCAGCGCACCACCGGCAGCGGTTCGGTGGTGTTCGATAACGTGTGGGTCGCGGCCCAAGACGTGATCCCGTTCCAGAGCGCTTTCGAACGACCGACCACCGTCGGCCCATTGGCGCAAATCCTTCACGCCGCCATCGACACCGGCATCGCCCGCGCCGCGTTCGAAGATGCGCTGCACTTTGTACGCACCAAGACTCGCCCATGGATCGATTCCGGCAACGACAAAGCCACTGAAGACCCGCTGACGTTGAAGAGCTTCGGCCACCTGAGCATTCGCCTGCACGCCGCCGAGGCGCTGCTGGAACGCTCCGGTGAATTCCTCGACCGCGCCCAGGCCGACAGCAATGCCGAGACCGTCGCCGCCGCCTCAATCGCGGTCGCCGAAGTCCGCGCCTTGAGCACCGAGATTTCCCTGGCCGCCGGCAGCACGCTGTTCGAACTGGCCGGCAGCCAGGCGACCCTGGCCGAGCATGGCCTCGACCGCCACTGGCGCAACGCCCGCGTGCACACCCTGCACGACCCGGTGCGCTGGAAGTATCACGCGGTGGGCAATTACTACCTCAACGATGAAAACCCGCCACTACGGGGGACTATCTAAATGGCCCTGCCTCTGAAAACGAAAAAAAAGATCCTGCTCAATGCCTTCAACATGAACTGCATCGGGCACATCAACCACGGCCTGTGGACGCATCCACGGGATACCTCGACCCAATACAAAACCATTGAGTACTGGACCGACCTGGCGCAAACCCTGGAGCGTGGCTTGTTCGACGGTTTGTTCATCGCCGACATCGTTGGCGTGTACGACGTGTACCAAAACTCGATCGATGTGCCGCTCAAGGAGTCGATCCAACTGCCGGTGAACGACCCGTTGCTGCTGGTTTCGGCCATGGCTGCCGTGACCAAAAACCTCGGCTTCGGCCTCACCGCCAATCTCACCTACGAGCCGCCGTACCTGTTCGCCCGGCGCATGTCCACACTCGACCACCTGAGCCGTGGCCGGGTCGGTTGGAACATCGTAACCGGCTACCTCGACAGCGCCGCCAAGGCCATGGGCCTGACCGAACAGGTCGAGCATGACCGACGCTACGACCAGGCCGATGAGTACCTGGAGGTGCTCTACAAACTCTGGGAAGGCAGTTGGGAAGATGACGCGGTGCTTAACGATCCACGCGCGCGGATCTATGCCCAGCCGGGCAAGGTGCACAAGGTCGAGCACCACGGCGAGTTCTACCAGGTGGAGGGTTATCACCTGTGCGAGCCGTCGCCGCAGCGTACGCCAGTGCTGTTCCAGGCCGGCAGTTCGGACCGTGGCTTACTGTTCGCCGGGCGGCATGCCGAGTGCGTATTTATCAGCGGGCAGAACAAGGCCGCGACCAAAGCCCAGGTGGACAAGGTGCGCGCCAGCGCCGTCGAGGCCGGGCGCAACCCGGACGACATCAAGGTGTTCATGGGCCTCAACGTGATCGTCGGCGCCACCGAAGCGCTGGCCTGGGCCAAGCACGCCGAGTACTTGAGTTATGCGAGTGCCGAAGCGGGCGTGGCGCATTTTTCGGCGTCCACGGCGATCGATTTTGCCCAATACGAACTGGACGAACCGATCCAGTACGTGAAGAGCAACGCGATCCAGTCGGCCACCAAGAACCTGCAAAACAACGACTGGACCCGACGCAAATTGCTCGAGCAGCACGCCTTGGGCGGGCGCTACATCACCTTGGTCGGCTCACCTGAACAGGTCGCCGACGAACTGGAATCCTGGATCAGCGAAACCGGCCTGGATGGCTTCAACCTCACGCGCATCGTCACGCCGGAAAGCTACGTCGACTTTATCGACCTGGTGGTGCCGGAGTTGCAAAAACGCGGTTCGTACAAGACCGAATATGAGAGCGGCACGCTACGGGAGAAGGTCTTCCACGGCACTGCTCGCCTCCCAGAACAACACACCGGTTCCACCTACCGCCACTGAACAAAAAATGTGGGAGGGGGCTTGCTCCCGATGGCAGTGAATCAGTCACCGGATTCGTTTGCTGACACACCGCCATCGGGAGCAAGCCCCCTCCCACATTGGAACTCTATTGTTTGCACCAACACCTTACGACTGGAAATCCATTATGAAAAAGACACTACTCTCCCATCCAGTCAAAGCACTGGCCCTGGCACTCGGACTGTTCAGCTCGGCGGTATTCGCCGCCGATGCACCGTTGAAAGTCGGCACCACTGCCGCGTTCGCGATCCCCCTGGAAGCCGCCGTCGCAGAGGCCGGCAAGCAAGGCCTGAAGGTCGAGCTGGTGGAGTTCACCGACTGGATCGCGCCCAACGTCAGCCTGGCCGCTGGCGATATCGACGTGAATTACTTCCAGCACATCCCGTTCCTGGAAAACGCCAAGGCCGCCGCCGGTTTTGAGCTGACACCGTACGCGCCGGGCATCATCAACAACGTCGGCCTGTACTCGAAGCAATACAAAAGCTTCAACGACCTGCCCCAAGGCGCCAGCGTGGCAATTGCCAATGACCCGATCAACAGCGGTCGCGGCCTGCAGTTGCTGGCCAAGGCGGGCTTGATCACCCTCAAGCCGGGCGTGGGCTACAAGGCCACCGAAGAAGACATCGTCGCCAACCCGAAAAAGATCAAGATCCTGCAAGTGGAAGCCGTGCAACTGGTGCGCGCCTACGACGACGCCGACCTGGTGCAGGGCTACCCGGCGTACATACGCCTGTCCAAGACCTTCGATGCCGAGTCGGCGCTGCTGTTCGACGGCCTCGACCACCCGGAATATGTGATCCAGTTCGTCATCCAGCCCAAGAGCAAAACCGACCCGCGCGTGATCAAGTTCGTCGACATCTACCAGCATTCGCCGGTGGTACGCGCCGCCCTGGATAAATCCCTCGGCAAGCTCTACCAAGTCGGCTGGGAAGGCTGAGCATGACCGCCGCCCACTCTCAACTGCGCGACCTGGGCCTGCCGCCCAGGGACGCCGAGCAGACAGAACTGCATCCGGACCTGAACCGCGCCCACGTGCGCTTTATCAACCTGGGCAAGACCTACGACGGCACCGTGCATGCCTTGCAAGGCATCGACCTGGCGATCCAGCGCGGTGAAGTGTTCGGCATTATCGGCCGCAGCGGCGCCGGCAAGTCGTCGCTGATCCGCACCATCAACCGCCTGGAACAACCCAGCAGTGGGCGCGTGCTGATCGATCAGGTCGACATCGGCGAATTCGACGAAGACCGTCTGGTGGCGCTGCGTCGGCGCATCGGCATGATCTTCCAGCACTTCAACCTGATGTCGGCCAAGACCGTGTGGCAGAACGTTGAGTTGCCGCTGAAAGTCGCCGGCGTGCCCACGCTGCAGCGCGAGCAAAAGGTACGCGAACTGCTGGAACTGGTGGGCTTGCAGGACAAGCACAAGGCCTACCCGGCGCAGCTTTCCGGCGGGCAGAAACAGCGCGTGGGCATCGCCCGCTCGCTGGTGCACGACCCGCAGATTCTGCTGTGCGACGAGGCCACCTCGGCCCTCGACCCGGAGACCACTCAGTCGATCCTCGGCCTGCTGCGCGAGATCAACCAGCGCCTGGGCCTGACCATCGTGTTGATCACCCATGAAATGGCGGTGATCCGCGAAATCTGCGACCGCGTGGTGGTGCTGGAACACGGGCGCATCGTCGAGCAAGGCCCGGTGTGGGAAGTGTTTGGCAACCCGCAGCACGAGGTCAGCAAGACCCTGCTGGCGCCGCTGCAACACGGGCTGCCGCCAGAGCTGCAAAGCCGCTTGCAGGCCACGCCCGAGTCGGCAGACGCGGCGGTGGTGGTGCGTGTGCAGTTCACCGGCAGCGCCAGCGATGAACCGGACCTGGCCGCGCTGTTCAGTGATCTCGGCGGGCGTGTGCGCTTGCTGCAGGGCGGGGTGGAACGGATTCAGGGTCATGCCCTGGGGCAATTACTGCTGGCGGTGAGTGGCTCGCCCCATAACGCCGAAGCACTGCGCAGCCGCGCCGGGCGGTGGGCGCAACAGGTGGAGGTACTCGGTTATGTGGTTTGATCGTTTAGTACAGGGCGCCATCGACACGTTGTTGATGGTCGGCGTGTCGTCGTTGATTGCGTTGCTGGTGGGCATTCCGCTGGCGGTGTTTCTGGTGACCAGCGACAAGGGCGGCATCTATCAGGCACCGGCGCTGAACCGGGTGCTGGGGGCGTTCGTCAATCTGTTCCGCTCGATTCCGTTTTTGATTCTGATGGTGGCGCTGATCCCGTTCACCCGGCTGATCGTCGGCACCACGTACGGCGTGTGGGCGGCGGTCGTACCGCTGACCATCGCCGCCACACCGTTCTTTGCGCGGATCGCCGAGGTGAGTTTGCGCGAGGTTGATCATGGTCTGATCGAAGCCGCGCAGGCCATGGGCTGCCGACGCTGGCACATCATCTGGCATGTGCTGTTGCCGGAGGCTCTGCCGGGGATCGTTGGCGGGTTCACCATTACCCTGGTAACGATGATCAACTCGTCGGCCATGGCCGGGGCAATTGGCGCGGGCGGCCTGGGCGACATTGCGTACCGTTATGGGTATCAGCGTTTTGATACGCAGATCATGCTCACGGTGATCGTGCTGCTGGTGATTCTGGTGGCGGTGATCCAGCTGGGTGGCGATCGCCTGGCACGCGTGCTGAACAAGCGCTGAAAAACTGGGGGCTGCTACGCAGCCCAACGCGGGGCAAGCCCGCTCGCCACAGGGCTGATCGTTCCCACGCTCCGCTCGGAAATGCAGCCCTGGACGCGCAGCAATCGCTCTTAAAGTCGTGACGCGGAGCATCACAGGAGGCATTCCCACACAGAGCGCGGGAACGATCAGGTACGAACGGTTGGGGTATAGTCGGGCCATCTCAACGCCCGGTACTCCCCGTCATGACCCTCAAGCCCGACGACCTCGACCAGATCACGTCCACCACCCTCGGCCACTACAACAAGGTGGCCGAGGATTTTCGCGAGGGCACGCGTGATCACGATGTGAGCCAGAATATCGACGCGTTGTTGCGGCATATCCAGGGGACGGCGCCGTTTACCGTGCTGGATTTCGGCTGCGGGCCGGGGCGCGATTTGCAGACGTTTACCCGCATGGGCCATATCGCCGTGGGGCTGGACGGCTCCGAGCGGTTTGCGCAGATGGCGCGGGAAGACAGTGGCTGTGAGGTGTTGCAACAGGACTTTCTCAAGCTGGATTTGCCTGATGAACGCTTCGACGGGGTGTTTGCCAATGCGGTGCTGTTTCATATTCCCAAGCAGGAACTGCCGCGTATTCTCAAGCAGTTGCACGGGGCGCTGAAGCCTGGGGGCGTGCTGTTCAGCTCCAATCCGCGCGGTGAGAATCAGGAAGGCTGGAATGGACCGCGGTATGGGTCTTATCACGACCTGGCAGCCTGGCAAGCACTGCTGACGGCAGCGGGGTTTGAAGAGTTGGAACATTACTTCCGGCCCGCCGGGCTACCTAGGGAACAGCAACCCTGGCTGGCCAGCGTCTGGCGCAAACCCTAGAACCGACTTGGCAACACATTCCAAATGTGGGAGCGGGCTTGCTCGCGAAAGCGGTGGTTCAGCCAACACATCTGGCGGCTGATACAGCGCATTCGCGAGCACGCCCGCTCCCACATTTTTTAACCGAGTTTTTCCTGTTGCTCAGGCTTTGGCTCGCGGATTTTGTACCACGCCACGTACAGCGCCGGCAGGAACAACAATGTCAGCAACGTGGCGATGATGATCCCGCCAATCATCGCGTAGGCCATCGGCCCCCAGAACACTTCGCGGGCGATGGGGATCATGCCCAGGCTCGCCGCAGCGGCCGTCAGCAGAATCGGCCGGCGCCGGTGCTCGGTAGCTTCCACCACCGCGTCCCACGGCGTGTAGCCATCGCGCTCGTAGGCGTCGATCTGCGTCACCAGGATCACTGAGTTGCGGATGATGATGCCGATCAGCGCGAGAATACCGAGGATCGCCACAAAGCCCATCGGCGTGCCCGTGGGGATCAGCGCCAGCACCACACCGATCAACCCCAACGGCGCGACACTCGCCACCAGGAACATCTTCTGCACGCTGTGCAACTGGATCATCAGGAACGTCGCCATCAAAAACAACATCAGCGGCACCACGCTGGCGATCGGGCCCTGGGCCTTGCCGCTTTCTTCCACGGTGCCGCCGGTAGCGACCTTGTAACCCACAGGCAGGCCGGCGCTGAATTTGTCGATCTCGGGTTTGAGCTGCTTCACCAGATCCGTCGGCTGCATCTCATCGCGAACCGCGGCCTTGATGGTGATCGTCGGTTTACGGTCGCGGCGCCACACCAGCGGCTGCTCCAGCTCGTAGCGAACGGTGGCGAAGGCCAGCAGCGGTATCGAGGTGCCGTTGGGCGTGACGATCTGCAGGTTCTGCAAGGTTTCCGGCGTGCCACGCTCGGCGTCTTCGGCGCGTCCGACCACGTTGATCAGGTAGATATCGTCGTGCACCTGGGTCACCGAAGCGCCGCTGACCACGCTGTTCATCAACTGCGCCACGTCTTCCGACGACAAGCCCAACTGCCGCGCCTTGTCCTGGGCGATGTCGATGCGCAGCACTTTGCCTGGCTCGTTCCAGTCGTAAATGATCTCGCCCAGGCGGGTGTTTTTATCCAGCAAGGTCGCCAGTTCGATAGCGTGCTTGCGCACCTGGTCGGTGTCTTTGCCGGAGACCCGGTACTGGATCGGACGGCCCACCGGCGGGCCCATTTCCAGCGGCTGCACAAAGCTGCCGACGCCGACGAAATCATCACGCAGGCGTTTTTGCAGGCGCTCGATCAATGCCCCACGCTCTTCCAGGCCCTTGCTGACGATCACCAGCTGCGCGTAGTAGGGGTTTTCCAGTTGCTGGTCGAGGGGCAGGTAGAAACGAATCGCGCCCTGGCCGATATAGGTGCTCCAGCGCGCGATGTCCGGGTCGTCCTTGATGATCGCTTCCAGGCGGTCGACGGCCTTGCGGGTTTCGTTGATCGAGGCGTTTTGCGGCAGGTTGAGGTCGACCAGAACTTCCGGGCGGTCCGACGACGGGAAGAACTGGTTCTGCACAAACTGCATCGAGAACACCGACGCCACAAACAACCCCACGGTGATGCCGATCGCCCACCAGCGGTTGCGCATCGCCCACAACATGCCGCCATTAAAGGCGCGGCCGACACGCCCCGGCTCGTTGCTGTGCGGCTTCACATTGGCGCTGAGGATGTGCACGCCAATCACCGGCGCAAACAGCACCGCCACGACCCACGACACCAGCATCGCCACGGCAATCACCGCAAACAGGGTGAAGGTGTACTCGCCCGCCGAACTGGCGTTGAGGCCAATCGGCACAAAGCCGGCCACCGTGACCAGCGTACCGGTGAGCATCGGGAACGCGGTCGAGGTGTAGGCGTAAGTCGCCGCCTGTTCCTTGGTTTCGCCTTTTTCCAGGCGCGTGATCATCATCTCCACGGTGATCATCGCGTCGTCCACCAGCAGGCCGAGGGCGATGATCAACGCGCCCAGCGACACGCGCTGCATAGTGATGCCGCTGTATTCCATGAACACAAATACCAGCGCCAGCACCAACGGGATCGAGCATGCCACCACCAGCCCGGCACGCATGCCGAGGCTGATAAAACTCACCACCAACACGATGATCACCGCTTCGAACAGCGCGCTGGTGAAACCGCCGACGGCCTCTTCCACCACTTCCGCCTGGTCGGAGACCTTGTGCACGCCGACGCCCACCGGCAGGTCGGCGGTCAGCTCGTCCATGCGCGTGTGCAGGGCCTTGCCGAACGACTGGATATTGCCGCCCTTCTGCATGGCGATGGCCAGGCCAATCGCCGGCTTGCCGTTGAAGCGGAACATCGGCCGCGCCGGGTCGACGTAGCCACGGGTGATCTCGGCGATATCCGCCAGGCGATAGAAGCGGTCATTGAGCCGCAGGTTGACGTTGGCCAGGTCCTTCTCCGAGGCGAACTGCCCGGAGGTGCGCACGGAAATCCGCTCCGGCCCCGCCTCGATCACCCCGGCCGGGGTCACCGCGTTCTGTGACTGCAGGCTTTGCACCACCTGACGCTGATCCACACCGAGCGCCGCGAGTTTGCGCGTGGAGAAATTCAGGTAAATCACTTCATCCTGTTGGCCGATCATCTCGACCTTGCCGAGCCCCGGCACTGCACGGATCTGCGCGCGCACCTGCTCGACGTAGTCGCGCAACTGACGCATCGACAGGCCATCGCCGGTAAACGCATACACCGAACCGAACACGTCACCGAACTCATCGTTGAACGACGGCCCCTGCAAACCCTGGGGGAAGGTGCCGCGAATGTCGTCGATCTTCTTGCGCACCTGGTACCAGATCTCGGGGATCGCCTTGGCGCTGGTGGTGTCCTTGAGGAATACGAACACCGTGGACTCGCCGGGCCGGGTGTAGCTTTTCACATAGTCGAGGGCGTCGAGCTCTTCGAGTTTTTTCTCGATGCGGTCAGTGACCTGCTTGAGGGTTTCTTCCTGGGTCGCGCCCGGCCAGCGGGTCTGGATCACCATGGTCTTGATGGTGAACGAAGGGTCTTCCTCGCGGCCCAGGTTCATGTAGGAAAACACGCCCATCAGCAGCGCGACGAACATCAGGTACCAGACGAAGGACTGATGCTTGAGGGCCCAGTCGGATAAGTTGAAGCTCCCTTTCATCGCGGGCTGTCCTCGTCGATTTTGACTTTTTGCCCGGGTTTCAGGCTGTTCACGCCGGCGGTAACGATGCGCTCGCCGGGTTTGACGCCGCCGCTGAGCAAGGCGCTGTCGGCGTCACGGCTGATGACGCTGACGTCGCGCGGCTGCACCGTCTGGCTCTGGGTGTCGAGCATCCAGATGCGGGTCTTGCCGTCGACTTGCTGCAAGGCGCTGAGGGGCAATTCGATGCGTGGGGCGATGGCTGAACTCAAGGTCACGCTGATCGCGGTACCGAGGCGAAACGCGGCGGGCGTCTCGGCCAGGGTCAGGCGCGCACGACGCGTGCGCGTGGCGCTTTGGGCCTGGGGTTCGATCTCACGCACGGTGGCGGTGGTGTTGACGCTCGGGTCGAGTTGCCCGGCGACGAGGAACACCACATCGCTGGGCAGGCGCTCGGCGAGGCCGGCGGGCAGGTCGATCACCGCCTCCTTGATATCCGGCCGGGCCAGGGTCACCACCTGCTGGCCGGCGCTGACTACCTGGCCGGCCTCGGCGTTCCAGGCGGTGACGATGCCGGCGTGGTCGGTGCGCAGTTCGGCGTAGTTGAGCTGGTCCTTGGCCTGGTTGACCGAGGCCTTGGCCTGGTCGAGGCTGGCCTGGGTGGTTTTCAGGTCGGTCAGGGCTACGTCGAGTTGGGCCTGGGCGCCGACACCACGGTTGAACAATTCCTGCTGGCGCCGGGCGTTGGCCTGGGCGTTGATGAACTGCGCCTGCACACGAGCAAGGTCGCCCTGGGCGGCGCGCAGTTGGTTCTGTTGGTCGGTGGGGTCGAGGACAGCGAGCAAGGCGCCCTTCTCGACTTCGGCGCCGACATCCACGGCGCGGCGGGCGATGCGGCCGGGCACGCGGAAACCGAGGTTACTTTCGTAACGGGCCTGTAGGGTGCCGGCGAAGCGGCCGAGGGTCTCCTGGTCTTCGGACCTCACTTCCATCGACAGCACCGGGCGCACGGGCTCGGGCGGCGGTTCTTCCTTGGAGCAGGCCACCAGCAGCAGGCTGGCGGCGAGTACAACCGTCAGCTGCTTCATGGTTGCACTCCCTGGGCCTGGGCTTGATCCGGTGGCTGGGCGATCTCGACGAGCATGCCGGGGTGCAGCAATTGCCCGCCGGCCACCACGACTTTTTCACCGCCCTTGAGGCCGTCGCTGATGATGACTTTACCGGTGAGATAACGCGCCACGCTGACCTTGTGCAATTGCGCTTTGCCGTCGCCGTCCACCAGCCACACGGCGGGTTCGCTGAGGTCTTTGGTCAGTGCGGCCCACGGCAACTCGATGCTGGGCTTGGCCGGGCCATTGGCAGTGGCGCTGACCACCGAGCCCAATTCCATGCCTTTGGGCAGCGCCTGCAGGGCGATCTTCACTTGCACGGTGCCGGTGTTGGCGGCCACGGCCGGGGTGACTTCGCGCACTTTGCCCACGGCCTTGATACTTGGGTTATCCAGCAGGCTGACGGTAATCGGCACATCCGCCGGTGGCTCTACCAGCAACGATTCATAGACGTTGAACACCGCGTCACGCTCGCCATCGCGGGCCAGGCTGAAAATCGGCACGGTGGCCTGCACCACCTGCCCGACTTCGGCCTGGCGCGCAGTGATAATGCCGGGGGCATCGGCAATCAGCGACGTGTAGCCCAGTTGCTCGCGGGCATTGGCCAGCTGGGCTTGGGCGGCGGCCAGGGCGCTTTGGCTGCTGCGCAAGGCGGCTTGGGCGGAATCGTATTCGCTGCGACTGGTGTAGCCCTTGGGCAGGAGTTTTTCCTGGCGCACGAAGGCGGCGGCGGTCTGCTTGACCCGAGCCTGTTCGGCAACAACCTGGGCCTGGGCGGAATCGACGTTGGTCTGCAAGTCCTTGGGGTCGAGCTTGGCCAGCACTTGCCTGGCGGTCACGCGGTCGCCCACGTCGACCATGCGCTGGATGATCTTGCCGCCGACGCGAAACGACAGGTCGGTTTGCACACGGGCCTGGATATCCCCGGTCAGCGTGACCGCCGCGGCGAAATCGGCGGACTGCACGGTCTGCACAAACACCCGGGAATGCTGCTTGGGCTCGGCTTTTTCCTGGCCACAGCCGCTCAGCAGCGTCAGTAGGCCAAGGCTTAAAATAAATGTCGAAGTGCGACCGCCCATGCAGGCTCCTTTTGCGTGACGCGATGTGCCAGTGTGTATGCGACTGTGAGCTTAGATCAGGGTTCCTTATCTGCATGGAGGCTCCCATACTTCAATGGTTCCCACGCCGATAGCTGACTTATGCTGAAAACCCTCGCGGTGGCCAATTACCGCTCGATCAATAAATTGGTGGTGCCGCTGGCCCGGTTGAACCTGATCACCGGGCCCAATGGCAGCGGCAAGTCCAACCTGTACCGCGCCCTGCGCCTGCTGGCCGAAACCGCCCAGGGCGGAGTGATCAATGCGCTGGCCCGTGAAGGCGGGCTGGATTCGACCTTCTGGGCCGGGCCGGAGACCATCAGCCGGCGCATGCGCAGCGGTGAAGTGCCGGTGGAGCCGATCGTGCGCCAGGGCGTCAGACGCCTGCGCCTGGGCTTTGCCGGCGAGGATTTCAGCTACGCCATTTCCTTGGGGCTGCCTGAAAAAACCCTGTCGTATTTCTCACTGGACCCGGAAGTGAAGAAGGAATGCATCTGGGCCGGCCATATCTATCGCCCGGCCAGCCTGCTGGTGCAACGCTCGGGCCCCATGGTGCGCGCCCGCGACGGCCGCGCTTGGGATGTACTCGCGCAGCACACCCCCAACTACCACAGCCTGTTCGACCAGGTCGGCAGCCTGCGCGGCTCGCCAGAGGTATTGCTGCTGCGCGAAAGCATTCGCGGCTGGCGCTTTTATGATCACTTTCGCAGCGACGTCGATGCACCTGTGCGCCAGCCGCAACTGGGCACGCGCACGCCGGTGCTGCATCACGATGGCCGTGACCTGGCAGCAGCGTTGCAGACGATCCGCGAGATCGGAGACCCCGAAGCGTTGCAGCGGGCGGTGAGCGATGCGTTTCCCGGTGCCCGCTTGAACATCGAACCGTTGCAGGGTGGGCGCTTTGCTATCGAGTTTTATCAGGAAGGGTTGTTGCGGCCGTTATCGGCGGCGGAGTTGTCGGACGGTACCTTGCGTTACCTGCTGCTGATCGCGGCGCTGCTGACGCCACGGCCGCCGACCATGATGGTGCTGAACGAACCGGAAACCAGCCTGCATCCGGATTTGCTGCCGGCGTTGGCGCGCTTGATTATCCAGGCGTCCCAGCACTGCCAGGTGTGGGTGGTGTCGCATGCCAGCCGGTTGATTGCGGCGTTGCAGCAGGATGAGGGGTGCAATTCGATTGTGCTGGAGAAGGTGCTGGGGGAAACGCAGATCGTCGGGCAGGGGATTTTGGATGCGCCGGCGTGGCATTGGCCGGAATAGCCGCCAATGATCGTTCCCACGCGCAGCAAAGGAATGCATCCCGGGACGCTCCGCGTCCCAAAAGCGGACGCAGAGCGTCCAAAGCGGCATTCCTTTGCTGCGCGTGGGAACGATCAGGTTGGGATCAGCCCTGCCACTTCCCGCCTTCAACAATCACGCTCTCAGGCTTGGTGTCATCGCTCAGTTCTTTACGCACATATTGGTCGTACAGCTTGAGCAAAAACTTCTCTTCACCCAACTTCGCCAGCTCGGCATTCACCCAGTCGCGCAGTTCGATGTTG
This sequence comes from Pseudomonas fildesensis, assembly GCF_001050345.1. Taxonomy (GTDB): domain Bacteria; phylum Pseudomonadota; class Gammaproteobacteria; order Pseudomonadales; family Pseudomonadaceae; genus Aquipseudomonas; species Aquipseudomonas fildesensis. The sequence goes on from NZ_LFMW01000009.1 coordinate 92,751, forward strand.
CCCTTCTTCACCGCCGGCGCAATCGGCGCTTCGTCGCCGAGTTTCTCTTCCAGCACGCGGTAGCCAGGGTTCTGCTTGGCCCAGCTGAACAGCACCAAATTGTCCTGCGCGTAAGCGTCACCTCGACCGGCCGACAGCGCTTGCAGCGACTCGGAGTTTTTCTCGAACTTGAGCAGTTTCCAGTCCGGGTGGTTCTTGGTCAGCCAGATATCCGCCGTGGTGCCGGTGGTGACGATGGTGGTGCGGGAGGCCAGGTCATCCAGGCTTTTCACCGCGCTGTCGTTAGGCACCAGGGCCTGCACCGCAACTTTCAGGTTGGGGTTGGTGAAGTCCACCGCTTCCTTGCGCTCAGGCGTCACGGTCATGTTGGCGAGGATCAGGTCGACCTTGTCGCTTTGCAGGAAAGGAATACGGCTGGCCGGCTCGACGGCAACGAATTCGACTTTGTTTTCATCGCCCAGCAGGTCCTTGGCGAATTGGCGGCCGATGTCGGTATCGAAGCCGACGTAGCGACCGGCTTCGTTGACGAAACCGAACGGCGGCTTGTCGGTAAATACGCCGACGATCAGCTTGTCGCGCGCTTTGATTTTATCGATGTAGCTCACAGCAGCAGCGGCTGGTTTTGCGGGCTCTTCGGCCTTTTTATCGCAGCCGGCCAGCAAAGCGACGGCGAGCAGTGGCAGTAACAACTTGGCAGTTTTCATATCAGCTCCAGTTCCTTGGTTTTCTTGGGCAGTGTTGAAACAAAGGAGAACTTCTCCAGGAACTGCTGCGCGCGTGCGGTTTGCGGGTTCGTAAAGAATTCTTCGGGGGTGTTGTGTTCGAGGATGCAGCCGGCCTCCATAAACACCACGCGGTCGGCGACGGCGCGGGCGAAGGCCATTTCATGGGTGACGATCAGCAGGGTCATGCCATCGCGGGCCAGGCCCTGGATCACCTCCAGCACTTCCTTGACCATCTCCGGGTCGAGGGCTGCGGTGACTTCGTCAAACAGCATGACCTGCGGGTTCATGCACAGCGAACGAACGATGGCGATGCGTTGCTGCTGGCCGCCGGACAGCTGGCGCGGGTAGGCGTCGCGTTTGTCGGCCAGGCCGACGCGCTCCAGCAGTTTCTCCGCCTGGGCGCGGGCTTCGCGGGGCTCGCGTTTCTGCACTTTCAGCGGGCCGAGCAGGATGTTATCGAGCACGCTCATGTGCGGGAACAGGTGATAGCTCTGGAACACCATGCCCACGTCCTGACGCACCTGGCGCCAGTCGGTTTTTTTGTCCAGCAGCTCCTTGCCGGCAAACCGCAGGCTGCCGCTGTGCGCGACTTCCAGGCCATTGAGGCAACGCAGCAAGGTGCTTTTGCCGCAGCCGCTGGGGCCGAGGATCACCACCACTTCGCCGCTTTGCACGCTCAGGTCGATGCCCTTGAGCACCTGCTGCTCGCCGAAGAATTTGTTGAAACCCTGAAACTCGATCAATGCGCTCATGCTTGGGCCCAGCGCCGTTCCAGCACCTTGGAGGCGGCCGACAACGGGTAGCAGATAAAGAAGAAAAACAGGAACAGCGCGCCGTAGATCAACACCGACTCATAGGTGCGCTCAATGATTTGCTGGCCGACCTTGATCACGTCCACCACGCCGATCAGCACCGCCAGGGAGCTGGTCTTGATGATGCGCGTGTAGACGTTGATGGTCGGCGGCGTCATACGCTTGAGGGCCTGGGGCAGCAGCACGTAGCCGTACAACTGCGGGTCGGACAGGCCGATCGACAACCCCGCCTCACGTTGGCCACGGGGCAGCGAATGCAACGCGCCGCGCACCACTTCGCCCACTTCACTCGCCCCCCACAGCGACAGCACCAGCACCGCGCACCAGAAACTCGGGATGCTCAGGCCGAAGAAAATCGGCAGGCCAAAGAACAACAGGTACAACCACACCAGCACCGGGATCGCGCGGAACAGTTCCAGGTAAATCCGCAGCACCCAGTTGACCGCCCGGTTATTCAGGGCACGCAGTACGCCGTACAACACGCCGCCGACGGTGCTGAAGGCGATGCTCAAAAAGGAAATCGACAGGGTTTGCGCAGCGCCCTTGCCCAGTTGCGGCAATGACACCCACAACAACTCAAGACCCGAACTGGCCATGCTGGAGCCTCCTTTCCAGGCGGCTGAGCAGCAGCGACAGCGGCAAAAACAGCAGCACGCAAATCAGCGTCAGCACGGCAAGCATTTCGTAAGTCTTGTAATAGAGCGCGATGTAGCTCTTGGTGGTGTAGAGAATCTCCGGCACCGCCACAGCAGAGACCACAGTGGTCTCCTTGAGCAGGAAAATGAAATTGGCGAACAGCGCCGGCAGGCTGAGGATGCCGGCCTGGGGCAGGATCACATGACGCAGCAACTGCCAGTCGGACAGGCCGATGGACTTGCCCGACTCGATCTGTGCCAGCGGCACGGCTTCCACACCGGCGCGCAGCACTTCGGTGAGGTAGGCGCCGCCGAGGAAGGTCATGGTGATGATCGCCGCCCAGAACCCGGAGATATTGAACCCCAGGGCCGGCAAGGCGAAGTACACGAAGAACAGCTGGATCAGCAGCGGCGTGTTACGCGCCAGTTCCACATACAGCGCCACCAGGCGCGACAGGTACGGCGTGCGAAACACCAGCAGCGCTGCGTTGATCAGCGCCACCAGCAGTGAGGTGGCAATGGCGATCAGGCCCACTTGCAACGTCACCCCCACGGCCTTGAGAAACGCCGGCAGGGTGCTGAGGATAAAAGCAAAATCGAAGGTCATCTTGAGTCCATGACGCCGCAGGGGTAATGCAGCAGCGAAGTCCAGTCCGGCGTGGGTAACGCCGGGTAGCGCGAACTTTAAAGGTATAAAAAGCAAAATTTAAATACCCAAATAGCATATTGATATCACCCAAAAAGATAACCTACGGATTCGCGGGTTTGGCGGGTGACAGCTAGGGTGAGGGGGTCAAAGGAAAGCTGTATTTCGAGGGAATGAACGATGAGCGAAGCGAAACCGATTGATCCGCAAGAGTTGGTGAAATGGTTGGTGGCGTTGCGCCGGGCGATTAATAGCCGCCCTATCTGAAACGCTGAAGGTCAACTGTGGGAGGGGGCTTGCTCCCGATAGCGGTGCATCAGCCAGTACATCTGTCTGACAGACCGCTATCGGGAGCAAGCCCCCTCCCACAGTTTTTTATCGCATTTCAAGGCCCATAAAAAAACGCCGACGCTATACGAGCCGTCGGCGTTCAAACCTTGAAGGGGGTTTGGCTTACATCAGAACGCTGGCACAACCGCGCCGTTGTACTTCTTCTCGATGAAGGCTTTGACTTCCGGGCTGGTCAGGGCCTTGGCCAGTTTCTGGATCGCGGCGCTGTCCTTGTTGTCCGGACGAGCCACCAGGAAGTTCACGTACGGAGAGTCGGAACTTTCAATGATCAGCGCGTCTTTAGCCGGGTTGAGGCCAGCTTCCAGAGCGTAGTTGGTATTGATCAAGTCGAGGTCAACCTGGTCCAGAACACGCGGCAGCAGAGCCGATTCCAGCTCTTTGAATTTGAGGTTTTTCGGGTTGGTGGCGATGTCTTTTGGCGTAGCCAAGGCATTGGTCGGGTCTTTCAGCGTAATCAGACCGTTCTTTTGCAGCAGCAACAGGGCGCGGCCGCTGTTGGAGCCTTCGTTCGGGATGGCGACAGTGGCGCCATCTTTCAGATCTTCAATTTTCTTGATCTTTTTCGAGTAACCGCCGAAGGGTTCAACGTGCACGCCGATCACGGTGACCAGGTTGGTGCCCTTGCCATTGTTGAAGTTTTCCAGGTACGGCAGGGTCTGGAAGTAGTTGGCGTCCAGACGCTTCTCGGACACTTGCACGTTTGGCTGTACGTAGTCGGTGAAGACTTTGATTTCCAGGTCCACGCCTTCTTTGGCCAGGATCGGCTTGACCAGTTCAAGGATCTCGGCGTGCGGGACCGGGGTGGCAGCCACGATCAGTTTCTCGTTGGCCTGGGCGAAGCTTGCAGTCAGGGCAGCCGCCAGTGCGGTAAACAACAGAACCTTTTTCATGCAGTGTCCTTATCGAAATTCCGGGGCGTCTCTGACGACCGTTTTAAGAAGAGTGCCAGCGAAGTGCTATCGCGGCATGCAGGCGACAATACCTATATTTTTTATTCCCGAACAATATCTTTTATTCACGTTGATATTCCATTTTGTTCATGTAGGAATTTGCGCAATATTTCCTGCTCGGCGGGGCTGGCACGCTCGAAAATCCGCTGCACCTGCTCCAAGGCCGAGCCCGCCACCGGCAAATTCAAATGCTCGGGCAAGATTTCATCGCCGCTGCTGACCAGCAATGCAAAGTGAATGACGTTTTCCAGCTCGCGGGTATTGCCCGGCCAGCTGTGGTGTTCCAGCACGCGCTGGGCTGCGTCGCTGATCAGCGGCACGGGCAGGTCCAGGCGCTGGCTGTAGATGCCGAGGAAGTATTCGGCCAGGGACAGAATATCGCCGACCCGCTCGCGCAACGCCGGCAGGTCGAGCTGGCCTTCGCTCAGGTAATGGAACAGGCGCTCATGGAACTTGCCCGCCGCCACCGCCTGGGCCAGATCGATACTGGTGGCCGTCACCAGGCGCACGTCCACCGGGCTAGGCTGATGCGCGCCGACACGGGTGACTTCATGGTTCTCCAGGGCGGCGAGCAATTTGACCTGGATCGGCAGCGGCAAGTCGCCGATCTCATCCAGGTACAAGGTGCCGCCATTGGCCGAGCCAAACCATCCGGCGCGGCTGCTGGCCGCGCCGCTGTGGGCACCGGCGGCATAGCCGAACAACTCTGCGTCAGCGTAGGTAGGGCTGATCGCGCCGCAATTGACCGAGACAAACAAACCGCTGCGGTCGCTGCCTCGGTGGATATGCCGCGCCAGCAATTCTTTACCACTGCCGGTCTCGCCGCGAATCAACACAGGCAAGGCACGCGGCGCGAGGCTTTCCAGGTCTTCGCGCAGTTGCCGCGAACGTGGGTCGACGAACACCAGGGCCTTGGCGCGGATGCTCAGTGGGCTTTTTTCGGCGTCGGGGAAGGTCAGCAGTGGCTGGCCGTAGGTTTCATGCAGACTCATGGCAGGCTCCCGCCCCAAATCCACTCAGGGACGGGGCGTTGAAAAATGTTCAGGCAGTGCGCCGGGCGTGATGCTCAAGACGGCTTTGCAGGCAATAGAGGTAGGCGAACCCCTGCTCCCAGCGTTGGTGACCGGACTTCACATTGATATGGCCGGCCCCCGACAGGATGCCGGCTTCGGCGCCCCAGTTACGCGCCAGCTCCAGGGCCCGGGGGGCACTGACGGCGCTGTCGTTATCGGAACTGACCACCTGGCTGGGAAACGGCAGCAAGTCGGTCGGAATCGGTGCAAAGTTGCGCAAAGCGGGGGCACAGGCTGGGCGTTCGACATCCGCCGGGGCCACCAGCAAGGCACCGCGCACCTGCCGCAGACATTGCACCGGTGCGGTGGCGGCCCAGTGCGCCACGGTGATGCAGCCCAGGCTATGGGCGATCAGGATTACCGGCGTGCTGTCGGCCGCGATGCCTTCGGCCAGCGCGGCCACCCAGTCCTCGCGGCGCGGCGTCAGCCAATCGGCCTGCTCCACGCGCGCGCTGTTGGGAAGGCTGTTCTGCCAGTGACTTTGCCAATGATCTTCTGGCGATCCTTGCCAGCCCGGCACGATCAGATAACGAATCGACTCGCTGTGCATGGGTGTGCCCTCCTGCAGCGTTTAACGTTGCTGAACAGTATAGGGACGGGGGTTATATTCGTTAAGGAATAAAAAGCTATTTATTCATAACCAAAAACTCAAAAATACACAGGGAGTCGAAATGTGGGAGGGGGCTTGCTCCCGATAACGGTGGATCAGTTGATGAATGTGCTGACTTCACACCGCTATCGGGAGCAAGCCCCCTCCCACATTGGGTCCAGCGGCGATTCATAAATCGCAGGCAAAAAAAAGGCCGCACCCTGCCAAGGAGACGGCCAAAAAATTGTCGAGGCATTTGAAACTAACGTGCGGTAATCACCGACAGCTTGGTAATCCCCGCGCGCTCGATAGACGCCATGGCTCGCGCCACTTCGCCGCAGTTCATACCATCATCAGCCTGCAGTTGCACCCGCACATCGGGGTCCTTGGCCTTGGCCGCCTGCAGGTTGAATTCCAGCAGGTGCGGCTGGTTGCTGTGGCGAGCTGCCGTTTTGTGGTGAGCGGGCTTGCCCCGCGTTGGGCTGCGAAGCGGCCCCAGTTGGAATCATCGGGTGTGCCAGGCATATCGCGTTGGCAGGTTTTGGGGCTGCTTCGCAGCCCAACGCGGGGCAAGCCCGCTCGCCACAAGAAGCTTGCTCGCCACAACAGGCGGTCGCAGCGAGCGTTTACTGTGGGCTGTTCGCGCACAAATCTAGCAATTGACGCTGCAAGCTCTGCCCCGCCGCGCCCAAACCACTGCGGCCATACAGCGCCAGCCGTACGCCCTGCACCGTTGGCAAACCGCTGTCCGCCCCGAGTACCACATGCCCGGCCTGTACCACCCTCAGCGGCAGCAGGCTGATGCCCAACCCCGCCGCCACCGCCGAACACACACTCGCCAGGCTCGCGCTGGAATAACCGATGCGCCAGCGCCAGCCGCCCACTTCCAGGTGATGGAGCATTTCATTGCGGTACAGGCCGCCCACCGGGAACGCCACCAACGGCAGTGGCTCGCGCCCCAGGGACGCCGTGCTGCGGCTGTCGACCCAGCACAACGGCTCCGGCCACGAGGCCAGGCAGTCATCGCTGTCGCCCATTTGCTTGACCAGCAACACATCGAACTCGCCGGCGCGGTACTGGCGCTGCAACTCCGGGCCAAGGCCGCTGGTGACCTCAAGCCGCACGCGGGGATACGCCAGCACGAACGCCGACAACAACGGCATCAGGCGTTCAGCCGCGAAATCTTCCGGCACGCCGAGGCGTAACACCCCGTCGCTTTGCTGGTTGATCAACACGTCGGCGGCCTCTTCATGCAGCGCGAGGATGCGCCGCGCATACGCCAGCAGCCGCTCACCCTCGGCAGTCGCGACCACGCGACGTTCGTCGCGATCGAGCAGTTGGCAGGCCACGGCGTCTTCCAGGCGGCGGATCTGCTGGCTCACAGTGGACTGGGTCAAGTGCAGGCGCTCGGCGGCGCGGGTGAAATTGGCGCAATCCACCACGGCGACAAAACTGCGCAACAACACGGGGTCGAACATGAGCGTCACCATTCCATTTGCCACTGGTTGGCATGGTTATATTTAATTTCAGAATACCCCGCTGCCTGTCCATACTTCACGCCTCTTTTGCACACGCGACAGGTCTTGCATGACGCTTAACCAATCATTCGCCGGCAAACTCGCCGGATGGGGCCTGCTGGTGGTGCTGGGCCTGAACCTGCGGCCGATCCTCAGTTCGATCAGCCCGCTGCTGGGCGAGATTCGCCAGGCCACCGGCCTCAGCTTCCAGAGCAGCGCGCTGCTCACCAGCCTGCCGGTGGTGTGCATGGGCCTGGTGGCGCTGGTGGGTATTCGCGTGGAAGCGCGCCTGGGTGAGCGGCGTGGCATCGCCCTGGGCCTGATGATGATTCTGCTGGCGTGCCTGGCGCGCTGGCTGATGGGCCAGGCGTCGGCGCTGCTGGTCACCGCGTTGCTCGGCGGCGCCGGGGTGGCGCTGATTCAGGCGCTGGTGCCGGCGATGATCAAGCGCGAATTCCATCACCGCGTGCCGGTGGCGATGGGCGTGTATTCGGCCTCGCTGATGGCCGGCGGCGGGCTGGCGGCGCTGCTCAGCCCGGTGGTGGCCACGCATTTCGAGCGCTGGCAGGCGGGCCTGGGCATCTGGCTGTTACCGGCGCTGGCCGCGCTGTTGCTGTGGGCTTTTTTACCGCTGGGCGCGGCGAGAAGTGCCACTGTGATGCCCGCGTTCAAGGGCCTGCGCAACCGCCGCGCGTGGCTGCTGGCGCTGTATTTCGGCCTGGTGAATTGGGGCTACATGAGCATCGTCGCGTGGCTGCCGGCCTACTATCAGCAGCTGGGCTGGGACGTGTTGCCGAGCGGTTCGCTGCTGGCGTTCATGACTATCTTCCAAGTGATCGCCGCGCTGCTGATGCCGGTGCTCGCACAGCGCGGCATCGACCGTCGACCGCTGCTCGGCATCGCCCTGCTGGCCCAAACCGTGGGCTACCTCGGCCTGCTGTTCGCGCCGCTGCAATTTCCCCATCTGTGGGTGGCGCTGGCCGGCTTCGGCCTGGGTGCGTGTTTCGCCCTGAGCCTGTTGCTGACCCTCGACCACCGCCGCGACCCGCGCGAGGCAGGGCAGCTCGCAGCCTTCGTGCAAGGTGTGGGCTTTTTGATCAACGCAATTTCGCCGTGGATGACCGGCTGGCTGCGCGAACTCACCGGCAATTTTGCCAGCGCCTGGATGGTGCTAACGGTAACGGCAGTGGCAATGCTGATGGTGACGCGCGTGTTCCGCCCGGCGACATACCGCACGGCACCCGCTCTATAGATATGCATTTAAGATCTATATAAAACGAAGAAGCTGCTTTTAAGGAATAAGCGATCACCCTAAAATCCCGGCTCTCCCCAGGACGTCGGGCACACCATGGATCTCCGCCAACTGCGCTACTTCATTGCGCTTAACGAATACCGCAGTTTCGTGCGCGCCGCCGACGCCATGGGTATCACTCAACCGGCCTTCAGCCGCAGCATCCAGGGCCTGGAGCAGGAATTCGGTTGCGTGCTGGTCGACCGCGCCCACAAGGACCTGCGCCCTACGCCTGAGGGCCAGGTGGTGCTGCAACACGCGTTGAGCCTGGTGCAAGGCGCGGCGCTGCTCAGCCACGAAGTCACGCGCATGGCCAAGCTCGACGCCGGCGAAGTACGCTTTGGCGCCGATGCGGTGGCGGCGGTCAACCTCGCCCCCCAGGCGATGGCACGGTTTATCACCGCCTACCCCAAGGTACGCACGCGCTTGCAGGTGGAGAATTGGGAAAAACTCGGCCGCAGCCTGAACCGCGAGGAGATTGAATTTTTTATCGCTGATGTGCGCCACTTCGAGGCCGACCCAAACTTCCAGACCCAAGCCCTGACGCCCCGGCGCACGGTGTTCTTCTGCCGCGCCGGCCACCCGTTGCTGGCCAAGGACAGCCTGTCCACCAACGACCTGTTCGACTACCCGCTGGCCACACCGCTGATCGCACCGGGCATTCGCAAGCTGCTGGCCAACCTCAGCGGGCGCATCGACTTTGCACCCGCGATAGAACTGGAGCAGTTCGCCGCGCTGGCGAGCATCGTGCGCCAGTCCGACGCGGTGGGCCTGGGGGCCGAAGAGGCGTTTATCGACGGGTTCGCCAGCGGCGAATTGCGTGTGTTGCACTGGCGCAATCTGCCCCACGCACTCGACAGCTTGAACAACCGCTGCGGGGTGATCAGCCGCGCTGGGGTTCGGCTGTCGCCTGCGGCGAAGGCGCTGATCGAAACCCTTCAGGCGGTGGAAAACCCAGCCGATTGGCCCGCGCAAACGTCCCGAAATCATTGAAGCGCACGCCCATCTGCGCCATCACCTTGTGCGCCACGCTGGCCGTCATCTGGCGGATATAAAACGGCTCCTTCACCACAAAATGATGAATGCCGTGGGTGCTGCCGAAGTTGAAGCAGAATGCCTGCAACGGCCACATCCACCATGGGTTCAGCACTTGGGTCTGCTGGATCACATTGCCCAGCTCCACATCGCCGTAGTAGTGCATGTTGGAGCTGACAAAGTGCAGGCAAAAGGTGCGCAGCACGTTGGGGCCGATGATCACTACGGCGGCGATGTCGATCACGTGTATCGTCTGCAAGGTGCCGGCGGACCAGTCGATAGGCGCACCCAGCAGGTTGGCGATGCCATTGGCGGCATGGAAACCGAGGAACACGTACCACGCGCCCCAATGCAGCAGCGCCAGGGGTGCGTACACCAGCAGCGAGCGCTTGAGGATCTTGAGTTTGTGGCCCCAGGTCTTGGCGCGCAGCATGCGGATAAACGCCGACATCACGTTATCGCCCACCATCAGCAAGCGCGCAAAACCCCAGGGCTCGCCATTGGTGATCGCCCGCTCCTCCATGTCGGTCTCGGTGCCCGAGACCTTGTGGTGGTTGAGGTGCAAATGCCGGCGTATCCACGGGTTGATTGTGCTCGGCCGCGCCAGCCACACCAGGCCCATCATCAGGTTATGGGGCAGGCGCTGCTTGCGAAAGTACATGCTGTGGATCAGGTCGTGTTCCAGCTCGTGGGTCAGTGATGCCAGGAATGCGTTGAGCAGCAGGCAGACCCACCAGGCCATGTAACCGTTGATGTAGAGCGCCGCCGAACCCACCATACCCAGCAGGGCGAAGGCCAGAATACCCGCGCCCAGTGCATCCTGATGCAGCAGCCAGGGGTGCTGCTGGCGCAATCGCACGCCTTCGGCGAGCACCACCTCACGGATATGCGCCGAACGCTGTTGCGCGTTCATCTGTTGGGGACTTGCAGAAGTACCGTCCATGCTCCCATCCTCTGTTTATTGATGTGTCCATCCTGCCCCAAGCGATCTGGCAGGACGCTAGCCCCGGACGCCAACTTGTTGACCGCAAGCGCCAATCGTCATGACCGAACCCACGTCCCTCGCCAGCTGGACCCGCGCCCTGCGCAAGCAACTCGACGCCCTGGGCCTCGACAGCGCCGTGCTGTGCGCGCAAGCCGGGCTCGACCCGCTGCAGATGGACGACCCCAACGCGCGCTACCCGCTCTCGGCCACCACACGCTTGTGGGAACTGGCGGTGCAGGCCAGCGGCGATGCGGCAATCGGGTTGCGCGTGTCGCGGTTTGTCAGCCCCACCACCTTTCATGCGCTGGGCTATGCGTTGGTGGCCAGCGGCAGCTTGCGTGAAGTGTTCGAGCGTATCGTGCGGTATCACCAGGTGGTCAGCGATGCGCTGACCCTGGAGCTTAGCCGGGACGGCGAGCGCTATTGCTTTCGCCTGCTGCAACCCGAGGGCGGCCAGCCACCAGCGCTCGAAGCCATCGATGCCTTTGCCGCGATCTACGTGCGCACTTGCCGCAATCGCCTGGGCCGCGACTATGCACCCTTGGCGGTGCACCTGCGGCGCCCGGAGCCCGTGGACCCCACGCCGTGGCACACGGTGTTTCGCGCGCCAGTGTTCTTCAGCGCCTGCGAGGACCGCCTGGAATTCGCCGCCCGCGACTTCGACAGCCACCTGGACGACGCCAACCCGGAGCTGGCCGAACACAACGAAACCGTGCTCAAGCGCACCCTCGCCCAGCTGCAACCGCTGACCTGGGAGCGCAAGGTACGCGCAGCCATCGAGGCGCAATTGCCGGAGGGCGAGCCGAGTGCCGAACGCATCGCCCAGGCCTTGCACCTGAGCCTGCGCAGCTTGCAGCGGCATCTGGCGGATGAGGGCTGCAGGTTTGATGCGTTGCTTAATGAGTGCCGGGAGAACCTGGCGTTGGTGCACCTGCGTGATCCGCAGTGCTCATTGACGGAGATCAGTCATTTGCTCGGGTTTGCCGATACCAGCAGTTTTAACCGCGCGTTCAAGCGCTGGACGGGGATGACGCCGGGGCAGTTTCGGGATGGGTTGCGGTAGGCGGATTTGTGGGGAGGGTGGTGGCCTCATCGGGAGCAAGCCCCCTCCCACAGGGGAACGCATTTCAAATGTGGGAGGGGGCTTGCTCCCGATGGCGATCGTTCAGGCACTACAATTACGGGATCATTCAGCGGCCCCGATCCCGCCGCAACAGCTTCTTGACCCGCGCGATTAAAGCCCTGTCCTCAAATGGCTTGAGCAGATAATCATCCTCATGCAATTCCAACCCGCGCAAGCGATCTTCAATCCCGCCCGGCGTGGTCAAAAACAACACCGGCGTATCGCCCTTCAGCCGAATCGCCTGCTGCAACTTCCAGGCATTCAGCCCCGGCAGCATCACATCCAGAATCACCAGTTCGTACACGTCGCTTTCGACAAACCGTAACGCCGCCATGCCGTTGGCCGCGACTTCCACGGTATAACCGGCGCCCTCCAGGCCCTCGGCCATCTGCCGTGCTTCTTCGGATTCATGTTCCACTAACAGAACGCGCATAACACACCTCGATTAATCAGACCTGCAGGCTAACACCCTCAGGTGTGCGCCGCCTCCCGCAGCCGCTGTGCGTCGAGGATTTCGATCTCGCCATAGCCCAGCCGCACGATGCCCTGGGCTTGCAGGTCCTTGAGCAGGGCGTTGGTGGTCTGGCGCGACAGGCACAGCATCGCCGCCAGGTCTTCCTGGGGCATTTGCACCACGCGGCGCGACTGCGCGACCTCACCGTAGCCGTCGACAATCATCAACAGGCGGTGCGCTACCCGCACCGACGCCGGCATCAGGCTCAACTGTTCGATATTGATAAAGGTCAGGCGCAATTTCTGGCTCATCAACAGCGCCAGGTCGCGCCAGTAACGCGGTGTTTCTTCAAGAATGCCGAGCATCGCAGGCTGCGGCACCTGCAACAGCGTGCACGGGCCAACGGCGCAGGCGTCGTGGGTGCGCGGCAAGCCGTCGAACAGCGAGATCTCACCGAACCAGTAAGGCAGCTCCACCAGGCTCAACACCGCTTCCTTGCCCTGCTCGCTCACCGCGCTGATACGCACGGCGCCTTCGAGCACCGCATACAGGCCACAAGGTGGATCGCCGCGCTTGAACAGGTATTGCCCCGCCGTCAGGTGCCGCAGCCGGGCGTGGGTGATCAGGCTGCTTTGCAAGCCAGCGGGCAGGTGGCTGAACCAGTGACCGGTTGCCAACTGGGGGCGCCATTTCTCTAGGTCCATCAGAACTCCGAAGATTGTCGCCCAGCTGACAGTTCGTCGCGGGCCGACAGGGCATGCTCAAGCATCCTACAGGAGGAATAACAATGAAAAGCCTCGTCGACCACCTCAGTCAATACGCCGCGTACCACCGCGACCCGCGCAATATCGCCAGCCACTTTATCGGCATCCCGCTGATTGTCGTCGCCGTGGCCGTGCTGCTGTCACGCCCGGAATGGGCGGTGGGCGGGCTCTGGCTCTCGCCGGCGGTGATAGTCGCGCTGTTTTCGGCGTGGTTTTACCTGCGCCTGGAGCTGGCGCTGGGCGTGCTGATGACGGTGTTGATGGGGTTATCGGTGTGGGCCGGGCACGTGCTGGCGGCGCAGAGCACCACGGTGTGGCTCAGCAGCGGCGTCGGGATGTTTGTGGTGGGCTGGGTGATTCAGTTTGTCGGCCATTATTACGAAGGCAAGAAGCCGGCGTTTGTGGATGACGTGTCGGGGCTGATCGTCGGGCCGTTGTTTGTGGTGGCGGAGTTGGCGTTTCTGGTGGGGTTGCGGCAGGACCTCAAGCAGCAGATTGAAGAGCGGTCGGGGCCAGTCATGCGCCGCGATCTCGAGCCGAGAAAGGTCTAAATGTTTTGATTTGATCGTTCCCACGCTCTGCGTGGGAATGCAGCCCAGGACGCTCCGCGTCCCAAGGCGTGACGCAGAGCGTCACAAGAGGCATTCCTTTGCTGCGCGTGGGAACGATCAGGGGTCAGGCTTTTTGCCAGACCTTGGGTTTGAAGAAAAGCGTCTCGCCACGCGCCAGGCCGGTCAGGCTGTCGTGGTCTTTCACCACTTCAGCTTCGATCAACTCGCTCTGCCCTTCCACCTTCAACGTCACCCGCGTAGTAGCGCCCAGCGGACGAATATCACGCACTTGCGCCGCGTGGTGATCTTCCAGCTCATGGCGCGACAGCGAGACTTCATGCGGGCGAAACAGCACGTGCTGGTCCTCACCCAGGTGCAGGCGGTTGGAGTCACCGAGGAAGTGATAGACGAAATCGCTGGCCGGGTTTTCGTAGACTTCACCCGGTGAGCCGATCTGCTCGATCACGCCCTTGTTCATCACCACGATACGGTCGGCGACTTCCATGGCCTCTTCCTGGTCGTGGGTCACGAACACCGAGGTCAGGTTGATGTCTTCGTGCAGGCGCGCCAGCCAGCGGCGCAGCTCTTTACGCACCTTGGCGTCGAGGGCGCCGAACGGTTCGTCAAGCAACAGCACTTTCGGCTCCACCGCCAAAGCGCGGGCCAGGGCAATGCGCTGGCGCTGGCCACCGGAGAGTTGCTCCGGGTAGCGATCCGACAGCCAATCCAGTTGCACCATGTTCAGCAGTTCGTGAACTTTGCTGGCGATCTGGGTTTCGTTCGGGCGCTGGTTCTTCGGCTTCATGCGCAGGCCGAAAGCGACGTTGTCGAACACGGTCATATGCCGAAACAGCGCATAGTGCTGGAACACAAACCCGACGTTGCGATCACGCACGTCGTGGCCCGAGACGTCTTCACCGTGGAACACGATGCTGCCGTCATCCGGGGTTTCGAGGCCTGCGATGATGCGCAGCAAGGTGGTCTTGCCACAGCCGGACGGGCCGAGCAACGCCACCAGCTCGCCACTCTGTATGTCCAGATTGATGCCGTTCAGGGCCTTGAACGCATTGAAATTCTTGCTGACATTACGGACTTCGATCGACATGACTTATTCCTCACCGCTTGCTGCGCGCAGACGATTAATACGGTTCTCGCTCCACTGCTTGAGCAGCAGGATGAAGAGCGCCAGGATCAGCAGCAGACTCGCCACCGCAAACGCGGCAACGTGGTTGTATTCGTTGTAAAGAATCTCGACGTGCAGCGGCAAGGTGTTGGTCACGCCGCGAATGTGGCCGGACACCACCGACACCGCGCCGAACTCACCCATGGCCCGTGCGGTACACAGCACCACGCCGTAGATCAGGCCCCATTTGATATTCGGCACGGTCACATGCCAGAACATCTGCCAGCCGTTGGCGCCAAGCAAACGCGCGGCCTCTTCTTCCTGGGTGCCCTGCTCCTGCATCAGCGGGATCAGCTCACGGGCCACGAACGGCACGGTGACGAAGATAGTCGCCAGCACGATGCCGGGCAAAGCGAACACGATCTGGATGTCGTGTTCCTGCAGCCACGGGCCAAAGAAGCCCTGGGCGCCGAACATCAGCACATACACGAGACCCGCGATCACCGGCGAGACCGAGAACGGCAGGTCGATCAGCGTCACCAGGATGCTCTTGCCACGGAACGAGTACTTGCTCACGCACCACGCGGCGCTGACGCCGAACACCACGTTGAGCGGCACCGAAATCAGCACGGCGATCACCGTGAGTTTCAGCGCCGACAGCGCGTCGGGCTCGAGGATCGCGGTAAAGAACGCGCCGAGGCCATTCTTCAGGCCCTGGGACACCACGATAAACAGCGGCAGCAGCAGGAACAGGAAGAACACCAGCCAGCCAAGGCTGATCAGGATGCGTCGCGACACCGCGCTGCCACGACGGGCAGCGTTGGCCGAGGACGCGGCGGAAATAGACGATTGGGACATGTTCCGCGCCTCCTTATGGACGTTCGATGCGCCGCTGCAACAAGTTGATCAGCAGCAGCAAAACAAAGGAAACCACCAGCATCAGCACACCAATGGAGGTGGCGCCGCGATAGTCGTATTGGTCGAGCTTGACCATGATCAGCAGCGGCAGGATCTCGGTTTTCATCGGCATGTTGCCGGCGATAAAAATCACCGAACCGTACTCACCGACGCCACGGGCAAACGCCAGGGCGAAGCCGGTCAGCCAGGCAGGCAGCAATGCGGGCACGAGGATGTAGCGGAACACCTGCAACGGCTTGGCGCCGAGGCAGGCGGCGGCCTCTTCGATTTCCCGGGGGATATCGGCCAGTACCGGCTGCACCGTGCGCACCACGAAGGGCAGCGTGACGAAGGTCAGTGCCAGGGTGATGCCCAGGGGGGAATAGGCGATTTTGAAGCCCATGTCGGCGGCGAATTGCCCGACAAGGCCTGTCGGCGTGTACAGCGCAGTCAGCGCGATACCGGCTACGGCCGTGGGCAACGCGAACGGCAGGTCGATCATCGCATCGATGATCTTGCGGCCGGGGAACGTATAGCGCACCAGTACCCAGGCCAGCAGCGTGCCGATCACGCCGTTGATCAACGCGGCGTACAGCGCGGTGCTGAAGCTCAGTTTCAACGCCGCCAGCACGCGCGGTGCGGAGATGATGGCCCAGAACTGATCCCAGGTGAGTTGAGCGGCGTGTACAAACATCGCCGCGAGGGGGATGAGCACGATCAGGCTGAGATACACGACGGTGTAGCCCAGCGTCAGCCCGAAGCCGGGTATGACGGGGGAAATACGACGCGACATAAGAGTCCTTGGTTAGCGGAACTGACATGCAAAACCCGCAAACGAATGCGGGCTCCTGACCACTGTGGACGGGTGCCCCTGCGTGGCGAGGGAGCTTGCTCCCGCTGGGCTGCGAAGCAGCCCCAAAACAGACAACCCAGTTGCATCAGATGCACCTTTGAGGCTGCTTTGGGAGCGCTTCGCGCTCCAGCGGGAGCAAGCTCCCTCGCCACAATAAGCCCGCCTCCAACAGTAGAGGTGTTGCTTACTGCGCCGTGTAGATCTGGTCGAACACGCCACCGTCGTTAAAGAATTTCGGTTGGGCAGTTTTCCAGCCGCCGAAGTCTTTGTCGATAGTCACCAGGTCCAGTTTCGGGAACTGTTGAGCGTATTTGGCGGCCACTTTTGCATCGCGTGGGCGGTAGAAGTTCTTCGCCGCAATCTCCTGGCCTGCCGGGCTGTACAGGTGTTTCAGGTATTCAGTAGCGATTTCGGTATTGCCCTTTTTCTCGGCGTTCTTGTCGACTACAGCCACTGGAGGCTCCGCGAGGATCGACAGGGAAGGCACGATGATGTCGAACTTGTCAGCGCCACCGTCTTCTTTCAAGGCCAGGAACGCCTCGTTTTCCCAGGCCAGCAACACGTCACCCTGACCATTGTTGACGAAGGTAATGGTCGAACCGCGAGCACCGGTATCCAGGATCGGCACGTGCTTGAACAACGCCTTCACGTATTCCTGGGCCTTGGCTTCGCTGCCACCGGATTTCAGGCCGTAGGCCCAGGCGGCGAGGAAGTTCCAGCGGGCGCCGCCAGAGGTTTTCGGGTTCGGCGTGATCACCGACACGTCATTCTTGATCAGGTCGCCCCAATCCTTGATGCCTTTAGGGTTGCCCTTGCGCACCAGGAACACGATGGTCGAGGTGTACGGGGTGCTGGCGTCCGGCAGGCGGGTCTGCCAGTTTTCCGGCAGGGTTTTGCCCAACTTGGCGATTTCGTCGATGTCACCGGCCAGGGCCAGGGTCACCACGTCGGCGCGCAGGCCGTCGATCACGGCCCGGCCTTGCTTGCCCGAACCACCGTGGGATTGCTGGATCTTGACGTTGTCGCCAGGGTGGGACTGCTTCCAGAAGCTGGTGAACTCAGCGTTGTAGTCCTGGTACAGCTCACGGGTAGGATCGTACGAGACGTTGAGTAATTCGTAGTCCTTGGCAACGGCGGAACCTGCAAACACGGCACTGGCCAGGGCGGCCAGGGCATAACGGCGAATCGACGACATAGAAAGCTCCTGAAATTCTGGGGTGTTGGCTTTTTCTTATAGTTGCGGGTCTATCGCCGTTCTTGCTTAGCTCGGTTTGTTACCCGGGTTCTGCAGACGGAATTTTTCTTTACGTTCGATCTGTACCACTTGCGCGTTGTGCACTGTGATTTCCACCGCGCCAAACCGCAGATCGCGCAGGGCGCTCTGGATCTCACGCAAAATGGCTGCTTCGTCCTGGCCGTCGACGCTACGTAGAGATGCGCTCATGGTCTCGCTCCTGAAATGAATAGTGCCTCGCAGTGGCGGCACTGCTTGTGGCGTGAGGGCGATAGTAGATAAGCGCGGATATTCTTAAAAATACTATTTAAGAATGTTTATATAACCAAAAAGAATTTTCTGACAGGACGTGGGGTTGCGAATGGATTTTAGGGATCATCGCCAAAATTAAGCCTTGAGAAGATCCCAATGTGGGAGGGGGCTTGCTCCCGATAGCCGTGGATCAGCTGATAAACAGGTCAACTGACACTCCGCTATCGGGAGCAAGCCCCCTCCCACATTGGGCCGCATTTCAATGCCGAATGGCGGGCGCCCGATCCCAGTCAATCTCATCCGCAGGCATCGGCTTGCCAAACCAGTACCCCTGACCCAAATCACACGCATGGTCCAACAGGAACTGCGCCTGCTCCACCTGTTCGATGCCTTCGGCGTGCACTTGCATGCCCATGCTCTTCGCCAGCGCGATGACCACCCGCACGATGGCAGCGTCGTCTTCGTCCCACGGCAACCCGGCGACAAAACCCTGGTCGATCTTGAGCTTTTGCACCGGCAGGCGCTTGAGGCGCAGCAGGGAGGAATAGCCGGTGCCGAAGTCATCAATGGCCAGTCGCAGGCCCAGCTCGCGCAGGCGATGCAGTTGTTCCAGGGCCATTTCCGGGTCGCCCATCACCGCGCTTTCGGTGACTTCCAACTCCAGGAAAGCCGGGTCCAGGCCGGTGTCGTGCAGCACCTGGGCCACTTGGTCGTACAGCTCGCGCCGGGCGAACAAACGGCTGGACACGTTGACGGCGATAAAGCTCAGCGGCGCGCCTTCGGCCAGCCATCGGCACATCTGCCGGCAGGCCTGGTCCATCACCCATGCATCGATATCGGCAATCAACCCAGTGCGTTCGGCAATGGGGATGAACTCGCTCGGCGGCACCAGGCCGCGCTCCGGATGTTGCCAACGCACCAGCGCTTCGACGCCAACCAGGCGGCGATCCTGTAAATCGTGCACCGGCTGGTAGTAGACGCGCAGTTCCTGCTGCTCGATGGCGCGGCGCATTTCACTGGCGATTTCCACACGGTTCTGCGCATGGGCGGTCAGCTCTTCGGTGTACAAGGCGTAGCCTTCGCGGCCGGCGCTCTTGGCCTTGAACAGCGCGGAATCGGCGTTGCGCAACAATTGTTCGGCGCTCAAAGCGTCACTGGGAAACAGGCTGATGCCAATGCTGGCGCTGATAAACAGCTGGTTACCGTCAAAAATGAAGGGCTGTTTCATCGCATCGAGCATGTGTTGCGCCAGGGCGGCGGCTTGAATCACCTGTGGACAACTTTCCACCAGCACCGCGAACTCATCCCCGCCCAGGCGCGCCAGGGTCACGCCGGAGCCAAACAGGCCTTTGAGCCGCTCGCCCACCAGCTTGAGCAACTGGTCACCAACGTTATGGCCGAGACTGTCGTTGATGATCTTGAAATGGTCCAGGTCCAGCAACAGCAGGGCGCAGCCGCGTTTGTGGACTTGCGCCGAGGCCAGCGCCTGCTCGGCGCGGTCGGTGAACAGTAGGCGGTTGGGCAGGTCGGTGAGGGGGTCGTGATGCGCCAGGTGCGCCAGTTCGTGCTCGGAGTCCTTGATGGCGCTGATATCGGAAAACACCGCGACGTAATGGCTGACCTGGCCCTGATCATCATGAATCACGCGGATGGTTTGCCACTGTGGATAAATCTCGCCGCTTTTACGTCGGTTCCAGATTTCGCCGCTCCATTCGCCGGTGCACTCCAGGGTTTGGAACATCTGCTGGTAAAAACTCGACGAATGGCGCCCGGACTTGAACAAGCTCGGCTGCTGGCCCATGACGTCATCGCGCTGGTAGCCGGTGATTTCCATAAACGCCCGGTTTACATGCACGATCAGGCCTTTGGCATCGGAAACCAACACGCCTTCACGGGTGCAATCAAACACGGCGGCCGCCTGGCGCAAGCGATCGCGGCTCTCTTTCAACGGTTGTTGCAGCTGATGAGCCCGGGCAAAACGGGCACACATCAGGTAAATCACCAGGGCGCTGAGCACCACCCACGCATAGCCGCGCACCTGCAGCCAGAGGTTCAGATCGCTCGGGTTATCGAGAAACTCGATCAATACGCGATGAGTAAGACCTATCCAGGCCATCGAAACCAACAGATATACCAGCCCAGCACGCAGGGCACCTCGGTATGAAAACAGCATATGGTCAGTAATCCTTACCAAAAAACAGAATCGCCCTACGAAGGCTGCGGATTATAGAATAAGAAACATCCAGTCACTCCTATCTGAAAGGGCGGCTGGTTTTATCTGTGGGCTTAGTGATAATGCGTGAGCTGTTCTTTTCTATATCTGAGGGCCATACAGCCTATGTGGTACAACGGTTTTCTTGACTTGTCAGCCTGGCAACTGGTGGCAGTCACTCTGTTGATGACCCACGTGACCATCATCGCGGTCACCGTCTATCTGCACCGTTATTCAGCCCATCGCTCCCTGGAGCTCAATGCCGGCCTGAAACACTTCTTCCGCTTCTGGCTGTGGTTGACCACGGCACAGAACACCCGCGAGTGGACCGCTATCCACCGCAAGCACCACGCCAAGTGCGAAACCGTAGACGACCCGCACAGCCCGGTGATCAAGGGACTCTCCACCGTGCTGCGCAAAGGTGCCGAGCTGTACCGCGCCGAAGCGGAAAACCCGGAGACGCTGCGCATCTACGGCAAGAACTGCCCGGACGACTGGATCGAACGTAACGTCTATACCCGCTACCCGCTGCTGGGCGTGGCGATCATGGGCGTAATCGACCTGATGCTGTTCGGCACCATCGGCATCACCATCTGGGCCATTCAGATGATGTGGATTCCGTTCTGGGCCGCTGGCGTGATCAACGGCCTGGGCCATGCCATCGGCTATCGCAACTTCGAATGCCGCGACGCGGCGACCAACCTGGTGCCCTGGGGCATCATCGTCGGTGGCGAAGAACTGCATAACAATCACCACACCTACCCCAACTCCGCGAAGTTGTCGGTGAAGAAGTGGGAGTTCGACCTCGGTTGGGCATGGATCAAAGTGTTCAGTTTCTTGCGCCTGGCCAAAGTGCAGCGCGTGGCACCGATCGCCCACCGCGTGGAAGGCAAGGGTAACTTGGACATGGACACCGCCATGGCGATCCTCAACAACCGCTTCCAGATCATGGCCCAGTACCGCAAGCTGGTGATTGGCCCGCTGGTCAAGCAGGAGCTGGAAAAGGTCGACCACTCGGTGCGTCACCAATTCCACCGCGCCAAGCGCCTGTTGTCGCGGGAAACCAGCTTGCTGGATGACCGCCACCACCTGCGTATCCAAAGCATGCTGGAACACAGCCAGGCTTTGAAAGTGATCTACGAGAAGCGTCTGGCGCTGCAGCAGATCTGGCTCAAGACCAGCTCAAATGGCCACGATATGCTCGCCGCCATGAAGGAATGGGTGCATGAGGCCGAGGCCAGCGGCATCCAGTCCCTGCGGGATTTTGCCCACCAACTGAAGACCTATTCGCTGCGCCCTGCGGCGGTCTGAACGTACGGGGGGAGGCCCTGCCCTCCCCCTTATTCGCTTTTTTGACGCCATTCTCCAGACGCCCCTTAATCCGTCACAATCGCCCCTGATGACGGAACTTAGCCGCAATTCGCCCCTCTCAAACAACACTTCGCCATCATGGTGACCCCTTGTTGTGACCGCCGCTGAACCCTGCGGCGCGCCCAGAGAGAGTTGTGCCGATGGTCCACGAAAAGCCCTTCCTGTCCGATCCCCCTAAGGCTGAGCAGCCACGGCCTGCAGCTGCGGCAACGTTGCTGGCGTTGATGCACGCCCAAGGCGAAGTCGAACGGCTGAGTGAGCGCGAGCAGTTGCTGAGTTCACTGCTGGTCAGCGTAAATGCCGTGCTGTGGGCCATCGATTGGGAGACGCGCCGCGTGCTGTACGTAAGCCCGGCGTATGAGCGCATCTTTGGACGTTCGGCCGGCCTGTTGCTCGCCGACTACCGGGAATGGCGCAACAGCATTCACCCCGAAGACCTCGACTACGCCGAACACAGCCTGGCCCGCGTGCTGGACCATAGCGCGGTGGAAGACCGTGAGTACCGCATCATCACCGCTGACGGGCAGATTCGCTGGCTGAGCGACAAGTGCTACATCAACCAGCAGGTTGAACCGGGTGAGCCGGTGATCGTGGTCGGCATGGCCGAGGACATCACCGAAAAGAAACAGATGGAGCTCGAACTGCACCGCCTGGCCACCACCGATGTGCTGACCCAGAGCAGCAACCGCCGGCACTTTTTCGAATGCGCCAACCAGGCCTTCGACAGCGCCTGCGCCCAGGGTGCGCCGTTGGCGTTCCTGCTGCTGGACATCGATGACTTCAAAGACGTCAACGATACCTACGGCCACCTGGAGGGCGATCAGGTGTTGCGGCGTATCGCCGAGAGCGGTCGAGGAGTATTGCGCCGTGGCGACCTGTTCGGGCGCATTGGTGGCGAAGAGTTTGCCGCCGTACTGCCCGGTTGCCCGCCGGAGATGGCGCTGCAGGTGGCCGAGCGCCTGGGCAAGGAAATCCAGGCACTGAATTTCAGCTACGAAGGCCGGGCGTTTACCGTGACCGTCAGCCAGGGCCTGGCCAGCCTCACCGAGGAAGATTCAACCCTGGACAGCCTCTTCGCCCGCGCCGACGCCGCCATGTATGAAGCCAAGCGCCAGGGCAAAAATCGCGTAA
Organism: Pseudomonas fildesensis; assembly: GCF_001050345.1. Lineage (GTDB taxonomy): Bacteria > Pseudomonadota > Gammaproteobacteria > Pseudomonadales > Pseudomonadaceae > Aquipseudomonas > Aquipseudomonas fildesensis. Next base: position 115,325 of record NZ_LFMW01000009.1, read on the forward strand.
TAGCCGGTTAACGCCGAGCAACCTGAGCCGGCTTGACGGTAATCGCGGTGCGTCAGCCACCCCCACTGTCGCTGGCAAGCCGGCGCCTACAGGGGCTGGGTGTGATCTTCAGGTGTTGCGTACCCGGGTCAGCTCCGACAACCCCACCCTGAGCAAGCGCGCGGTCTTGCTCCTGGCCAGCTCTTCCAGCCCTTCGCGCTCGGTCAAGCGCGCCATCTGCGCCGCCAGGTTCACCACCAGTGCCTCGCGCGAATACACCCCGCCCTCTAGGGAATAGATCCCAGCGATCAACTGGCGCAGCTCCAGCGGCAAGCGCCAACGCGTGCGCAGCGCCGAACCAAAGGCAGCGCCAAAGGTGTAGAGGGATTCGCCGATGGCTTCGTCATCCAGTGCACCGCCGCCCTGGCGCCAGTCTTCCAGACAGCGCAACAACGCCAAGTCACCCAGGCGATGCAGGATACCCGCGCTGTAGCAGCGCGCGTGGTCCAGCTCCAGCATGCGCGCCAGGCGCCGGGCGTAGTCGGCAGTGTCCTGGGACAATTGCCAGTGACGCTCGGCATAGGCCACCAGCGCCGGGTCACCCAACACCACATTGTGCTTGAGGGCGAGGCCCAGGATCAGGTTCATGCTTTGCCCCGGCGCCAGCTTGTGCAGCGCGGCGGACAGGGTCTGCACCGGCGTACCGTGATAGCCGGCGCTGTTGGCGGCGGCGATCAGGACGGCAGTGATTTAATGTTTGCACATAAGTCAAAGAAGCCGGCCGTGAACAAAAAAAACCGCATAAGCGGTTTTTTTGTTCACGGCCGGCTTCTTTGAGCGGCAAGTTTCAAGCTAAAAACTGCAAGCGGTTCATCACTTGCAGCTTGTAACTTGCTGCTTAAAGCTCTGCGAAGCACTCTTCAATGATCGCCAAGCCTTTGTCCAACTGCTCGTCCGGAGAAGTCAGCGGGACCAGTACACGCAACACGTTGCCGTAAGTACCGCACGACAGCAGGATCAGGCCCTTGTCACGCGCCTTGGCCACCACGGAGGCGACGGCAGCGGCGTTTGGCTTGTGGCTGTCGCCATCTTCGAACAGCTCGACGGCGATCATCGCGCCCAGGGCACGGACTTCGCCGATCACCGGGTACTTGGCTTGAATCGCTTTCAGGCCAGTCACCAGGCGCTCGCCGACAGCCTTGCAGCGGTCCAGCAGGTGCTCTTCTTCAAACACTTCCATCACCGCCAGGGCTGCGGCGCAAGCGATCGGGCTACCGGCGTAGGTGCCGCCCAGGCCACCTGGGGCGATGGCGTCCATGTACTCGGCCTTGCCGCACACACCGGCCAGCGGGAAGCCGCCGGCGATGGATTTGGCGAAGGTGGTCAGGTCGGCAGAAACGCCCATCTGCTCCATGGCGAAGAAGGTACCGGTACGGCCGGCACCGGTTTGCACTTCGTCGGCGATCAGCAGGATGCCGTGCTTGTCGCACAGTTCGCGCAGGCGCTTCATGAAGGTCTTCGGCGCGACGTAGAAACCGCCTTCGCCCTGCACCGGCTCGATGATGATGGCAGCGATGTCACGCGGCTCGGCATCGTTTTTGAAGATGCGTTCGATGCTGGCGATGGAATCGTCATCGCTCACGCCGTGCAGTTCGTTAGGAAACAGCGCGCGGAATACGCCGCCTGGCATCAGGCCCATGCCGGCCGAGTAAGGCACGACTTTGCCGGTGAGACCCAGGGTCATCATGGTGCGGCCGTGATAAGCACCGGTGAAGGCGATCACGCCAGCACGACCAGTGGCGGCACGGGCGATTTTCACGGCGTTTTCGACGGCTTCGGAACCGGTGGTGACCAGCAGGGTTTTCTTCGCGAAATCACCTGGGACCTTGGCGTTGATTTTTTCGCACAGCTCCACGTAGGGCTCGTAGGCCAGTACCTGGAAGCAGGTGTGGGTCAGCTTGTTCAGCTGCGCGGTCACGGCGGCGATGATTTTCGGGTGCACGTGGCCGGTGTTCAGCACGGCGATACCGCCGGCGAAGTCGATGAACTCGCGACCTTCAACATCGGTCACGGTGGCGTTCTTCGCGGATTCAGCGAAGATCGGGTGAATCTGGCCAACACCGCGCGGTACAGCGGCTTCGCGGCGTTTCATCAGGGAAGCGTTGGTCTTGCTCATAAAGTCCTCATTCGCCACTCATCGGGTGGCGTTGTTCAAGGAAACCGTGGCGGGGAGGCAACTACGGCAGCATGCGATGATCGACTGCCACAGCTTTCCCGGCCACTACGAATAACGTCTTGAAACACACAAAGGGACAGCGCTCTCGTGCCCTCTGTGTTTGCTGCAATCTCGTGCCGGGCTTAGCCCTAACAGCGCTTAGATGCCCAGGCAGAGGTATTTGATTTCCAGGTAATCCTCGATCCCGTACTTGGAGCCTTCACGGCCCAGGCCCGACGCCTTGATGCCGCCGAACGGCGCCACTTCGTTGGAGATCAACCCGGTGTTCACGCCGACCATGCCGTATTCCAGGGCTTCAGCCACACGGAACACACGGCCCAGGTCACGCGCATAGAAGTAGGATGCCAGGCCGAACTCGGTGTCGTTGGACATCGCGATCACTTCGGCTTCGTCTTTGAAGCGGAACAGTGGCGCCAGCGGGCCGAAGGTTTCTTCCTTCGCCACTGCGGCGTTTTTCGGCACGTTGGTGAGGATGGTCGGCTCGAAGAAGTTGCCTTCCATCACCTTGCCACCGGCCAACAGCGTGGCGCCTTTGCTCAGGGCATCAGCGATGTGCTCCTGAACCTTGGCCACGGCTTTTTCGTCGATCAGCGGGCCGGTGGTAGTGCCTTCTTCCAGACCGTTGCCGATCTTGAGCTTGGCCACAGCCACTTTGAGTTTTTCAGCGAACGCGTCGTACACCGAATCCTGGATGTACAGGCGGTTGGCGCAGACGCAGGTCTGGCCGTTGTTGCGGTATTTGGAAATGATCGCGCCTTCGACGGCCTTATCCAGATCCGCGTCGTCGAACACGATAAATGGCGCGTTGCCGCCCAACTCCAGGGACACTTTCTTGATGTCCTTGGCGCATTCGGCCATCAGCTGGCGACCGATTTCGGTCGAGCCGGTAAAGGACAATTTACGCACGATCGGGTTGCTGGTCAGCTCGCTGCCGATATCGCCGGCGCTGCCGGAGACCACGCTGAACACGCCTTTCGGAATGCCGGCACGCTGGGCCAGTTCAGCCAGGGCGAACGCGGAGAACGGGGTTTGCGAGGCAGGCTTGAGCACCATGGTGCAACCGGCGGCCAGGGCCGGGCCGGCTTTACGGGTGATCATCGCGGCCGGGAAGTTCCACGGCGTGATGGCGGCAGTCACACCGATCGGCTGCTTGATCACGATCAGGCGCTTGTCCGGCTGGTGGCCCGGAATCACGTCACCGTAGATGCGCTTGGCTTCTTCGGCGAACCACTCGATAAAGGAGGCGGCGTAGACGATTTCGCCCTTGGCTTCGGCCAGCGGCTTGCCCTGTTCCAGGGTCATCAGGCGGGCCAGGTCGTCCTGGTTCTCGATGATCAGCTCGAACCAACGGCGCAGCTTGTTGGCGCGCTCCTTGGCGGTCAGTGCACGCCAGGCCGGCAAGGCCTTGTCGGCGGCTTCGATGGCGCGGCGAGTTTCAGCGGCGCCCATCTTCGGCACGGTGCCGAGAATTTCGCCCGTGGCCGGGTTGTTGACCTTGATAGTCTGACCATTGTCCGCATCGACCCAAGCGCCATCGATATAGGCTTGTTGGCGGAACAACTGGGTATCTTTGAGCTGCATGTCGGCTTTCCTTAACAGCACCGCGCGCACGCGGAGCGAATTAGAGTTGTTGAAAGGCGCCTTGTGGGCTGCCGTCAGGGAAATCAGCCCCAGCGCGCGGAGGGAAGTGAACAGCGCACGGGAGACAGAGCGTTTGAAATCTCAAACGAATCCTAGGATCAATGGGGGTACAGGGCAATAGTCTGTTCGAAAAAAAGAACGAAAACGGCGCATTTGCCGAATCTTTCTGATCAGCGTAGCTGGGCCAGGTTCCACGGCGCTGATCCCTACCGCCCGACGCAGGGCCTCTGTGCGGCAAATTCCTACCTTTAAACGGCCAAAGACCAGCATGGACGCCCAAGGTCGACATGGGTATGATGTCGCCCGCACAAGCATCCGTAGCTCAGCTGGATAGAGTACTGCCCTCCGAAGGCAGGGGTCGTGGGTTCGAATCCCGCCGGGTGCACCACCTTCTATCCCTTGTATTACAAGGGGTTAGCTCCACTGCCAGAAACCTGTCCTAGTCCTGAAAGTCGTTTTTGCCACAAATTTGCCACACTCAAGTGTGGCGGGAATGGTCGAAATGGCAACAATCAGGAATCGCGGCGAGTATCAGTGGGAAGCGCAAATTCGCCGTAAGGGCTATCCAGCCCAGCGCAAAACTTTCGAAACCAAGTCCGACGCCCAAGCCTGGGCACGCATGATCGAAAGCGAAATCGACCGGGGCATCTTTGTCTCTCGGGTCGAGGCTGAACGCACCGCCTTTCATCAACTCATTGATCGATACATCTCCGAGATCGCCCCTAAACACAAAGGCGCGTACTCGGAAATCAAACGCCTGGAAGCGCTAAAGCGTCATCCGCTGGCGACGCGCATCGTCGCGACCCTCACCTCTTCAGATTTCGCCCGCTACCGTGACGAGCGCCTGAAGATCCGCAAGGGCAATACGGTGAAGCGTGAGCTGGCTTTGTTTCAATGCGTGATCGAGGTCGCTCGCCGCGAGTGGGGAATCCATCTGGCCGAGAATCCAGTCAGGATGGTCAGCCGCCCCAGCTACAACGACGAGCGCTCGCGACGGCTCGACCCAATTGAAGAGCAATACATGCTTGGCGCGTTAGAGCTTCGTGAGCGACGTGCTGATGGGACCTACGCCGATGCATCACACAATCCCTGGATACGGCCCATCGTCCAACTCGCGATTGAGACAGCCATGCGCCGTGGCGAGATTTTCGAGCTGCGCTGGAAGCATGTGAACCTGGAACGTAGAACCGCGCACCTGCCTGCGACGAAGAACGGACTGCCGAGAACCGTCCCGCTCTCGCCTAAGGCTATTCAGTTGCTCAAGGATTTACCGCGCTCGCTGTGCGGACGAGTCTTCCCCACCACGGCTGATGCTCTCAAGAAGGCGTTTGTGCGAGGGCTGGAGCGTGCGAGGCTGAAATACTTGGGAGATTGCGGGGCTGCGCAAGTAACACCTCAGGAGGACTTCCTGATCAATCTTCGCTTTCACGATCTGCGGCATGAAGCAACTTGTCGGCTTGCGACCAAACTGCCGAATCTGATCGAGCTTGCGAGCGTGACGGGCCATAGGGAGGTGAACATGCTCAAGCGGTACTACAACATTACTGCGGAGGAGCTGGCGGCGAAGCTGGCCTGATCGAGCCAGACCCCGTCTGAGGGTAATTGCACGGGCGGGCCATCATTTGCACTAAACTTGGCCAGTCGGTTTAATCGGACTTGAGCAGTACAGTTGAGACCTCGACCGGCAGAAGTCGATCCCTGCCACTTTGCCACCTTTGATCATTAGAGCGCGCCACTTCGAGACGACTATAAACATTGATCTCAGTGGCCTTTTGCCCCTGCTGTGTGCTAGTTATTAGGCCCTCTATACGACTAGCAAAAGGAAATGCATATGTCCGGTTCAGGCGGAAGCTATCTGGGCTCATCCACGCCCGCCAATTCATGCGACACCCTCCAGTTCGATACCCAGCTTGCATCGCCGAAAGCATCAGTGGTTAGCCAGCTAAGCGTCGGCGATACTCTTGATATCGCCTTTGCAACGACCGGCCATCAAATCGTCATAGCACTGTGGAATGGCGCCGAGGCCGGAAGTGTCATCCACTCGCTTCTCACTCAACTGCGTAACTGCATGACCCAGGGCGAGCAATATCAAGCACGTGTGCTCCAGGTTAGTGGCGGGCAAGTTCGCCTGCGGATTTTCCACATCTAAGCACGAGCAAGGAGTGCTCCATGATCATTGTTGTAGGCGGTATTTACCGAGAACGCTGCATGTGCCCGGCTTGGGACGACATTTATGGATCTGCAGGTCGAGCAGCAACGGCGATTGCACGCTTTGGCGGGCGGGCTGAATTGCATGCCTGTGTTGATAGTGATACTCAGGTCGTTGTGGAGGCACGCGCAGCCGCAGAAGGCTTCGCATTCAACCTCACAACTTCTCAGGCTGGAGTGACCTTCGAGTACATCCACGGCCTTGCTACCCCGGATATTCGCCGCGATAACCATGCCAGCTCGCAACTTCAGGTTAGTTCCGAAAAGGTACTCAGGTTTGGCATGATCAATGGAACCGCAGTAGTGCATGCTGAATATGCGGTATTTGATCCCCAGAACGCCGAAGGCCCTGAGTCCTTCCACGCCAATGGCTCCACAGCCAAACACCTGGCGCTTGTTCTGAACCGCCACGAAGCCAACCTGCTAATTCCAGAATCCAATGGATTGCTCCCTGAGGAGATAGCGGCGGCATTGGCAAAGCTGGAGCGCGCGGAGGTTGTTGTAATCAAAATGGGCCCACTTGGCGCACTTGTGTATGACAACGGGGTTATCTCAAGCGTACCGGCCTACCGCACCGAGCACGTATGGAAGATTGGCTCCGGGGACACCTTCGCCGCCCACTTTGCACTTGGCTGGTTAGACAACGGTCTATCAGCTCATGAAGCGGCCTCGATTGCATCTGTCGCGACGGCCTTTTACTGCGAGACCCAGGGTTTTCCGGACAGAACATTGCTAGCTGGATTCAAACCAAGGGCGCTGCAGCCATCCGAGCGATACCGCAATGGCTATGTCCCGAAGGTTTACCTTGCCGGCCCATTCTTTACGTTAGCTCAGCACTGGATGGTCGGGCAGGCTCGCCGAGACCTCATAGATATGGGTATGGATGTGTTCTCTCCTTACCACGATGTGGGGCTGGGTAGTGCTGAAGAAGTGGTGGAAAAGGACCTCGAAGGTGTACGCGATTGCGACGTTCTCTTCGCTATAGGCGATGGGCTCGATTCGGGCACGATATATGAAATAGGTTACGCACGAGCATTGAACAAGCCAGTCGTTTTCTACGCGGAGAATGAGTCCGATCAGGATAAAAAAATGATGGAGGGCTCCGACTGCCGCATCACCGATGACTACGTCAGTGCTGTCTATCAGATGGTTTGGGAAGCGGTAGAGCTATGAAGATAGGGTTACTGCTGTCGGGCGGCATGGACTCCTTGACGCTTGCATGGTGGAAGCGACCAGATATCGCATTCACCCTCAACTACGGCCAACTGGCGGCGCAAGCTGAGATCGAGGCTTCACGCACGATATGTAGGCAGTTGAATATTTCTCATCAGGTGATTGAGATTGACTGTCGTCAGTTAGGATCGGGGGACATGGCCGGCACCCGAGCCGACGACCTGGCTCCGGCGTCGGACTGGTGGCCATACCGCAATCAAATGTTAGTCACGCTGACGGCGATGAAGGCGATTTCGTTTGGCGTGACACACCTGTGGCTCGGCACGGTGAAGTCGGATGGCTTCCACAAAGATGGCTCACCTGAGTTTATGACTGCAATCAGCCATCTGCTCTCCCTTCAGGAGGGCGGCATAGTTGTAGAGGCCCCTGCAATAGGGCTTTCCACCGCTGAGCTAGTGCGTCTATCGGGTATCCCAGCCGACCTCCTAGCCTGGGCCCATAGCTGTCATAAGTCGCATGTGGCATGCGGCAACTGTCGAGGCTGCAATAAATACATGGAGGTTTTTCAAGAGGTCGGGTATGACCTGGATCGACCTGGGTGACCCCCTCCCCAGGGAGGCTCCCGAACCCTATGTCCCGATTAGGTGGGAGGTGTGCGAAATATGCTCACTCCCCTCTTTCTCGGAAGTGCCTGATCGATCCTTTGGCGAGGTGCTAGATGCACGCGTCTCGCACCGCGTGTTCGGTTCTGTCGACGACCATCAGTTAGGTTCGTTTCTCTGGATGGCATGCAGAACGCGCGAGATGAGAGCTTCGAATCTTGGGTTCGATCTTGAGCATCGTGCTGCGCCATCTGCCGGCGCAATTCATCCAATTCATGTTGTCGTTAAACGGCCAGGTAACGCACGATGGTGGCTTTATGAGCCTAAAACCCATCAGTTGCTAGAGCTCAAGCATGCACCCGCAAAGCTCTCAAGCCTCTACGATCTGAGCTTGCAGGTTTTGCAAGGTGATCAAGCTATTCGCTTCCTGTTTCTAGCCGAGCCCGGAAAGACTTTGGGCAAGTACCAAGATGGGGCCAGCCTCATTTGGCGCGACGCGGGGGCACTGCTTGGGGTGATGGCTCTGACGGCCACAGCCCAAGGACTCACCTTTTGCCCGTTGGGCATCACAGGTGAGCCGTGGGCCAGTACTTTAGCTGATCAGGGCAAGCTGGCTGGGGTTGGTCTTGCGCTTCTTGGGTCGGCCGCGAGTAGCTGAATCAGGATTATGGTGGCCCAAGCCCATGATGCTATGCACCGTGGCGGGGGAAGACATCATTTCCAGCCACATCAGTGCATCCAGCTCGGACGCTCTGACGCCTAGCCCTTTGCTGAAGCGGATGAACTGCTCCTCAAGCTCTAAATAGTTGCGCTCGACAGTCAGGCTGCTCTCGAAGAACTTGCCCAAGAGACCGGCACGCAGAATGTGGATATCCAGAATGGCCACGTCGTCTGCGTCCAACCAGTTGCGAGCTACCCACGAGGCGGTCTTGTAACCGATACCGGGAATGTCCAGTAGCCAGTCTCGAAGCTCCTTTCCAGAGGAGAGCGGTGGCCTTTCTGCAGAAAGCTGCTTAAGGGCCGCGCTGAGGTAGCGGGCCTTCTGCTTGGCGAACCGGTACCGCACTTGGCGCCCATCAATCAATAGGGGTTCTTGCAGCCACTCAAGTAGGGTTTCTTCTAATGGCGGCTTCTCGTCGAATGCACCACGCTTTCTCATGTGATGAAAAGCAGTAAGACCGACATTGGCAGGAATGCCATGACCGCCCAACAGGCATGCTCCGACCTCCTCTTTCAGAGTTGCGCCCAGTTTGTAATTGATTCGGTCCCCGGAAAGGCGGCGAGCATAAACTTGATAAGCCCAGTAAGCAGGGGTTGGAAACGCCTCCATTGCGCCCCAAGGAACGCCTGGAAGAACCTCTGCATCTGCTTTGGGTAGCTCAACGTTGAACACCACCTGATCCATAAAAATAGCGCCAACTTGCATCAGGCAGCCTCCTCGTTGTTGCCGTAAAGTTCCTGCATCCACTGCAGTAACTCGTGCCGCTCAATAGGATCTAAGCTCTCGATGCGAGAGCGAAGCCTGGTTTGGCGGCGCTGAATGGTCTGGCGGTCTCGAAAGTTCTCGCCCAAGTATCGGGTGTCGTGCAATCGACTTGGCGGTGCGAAGTTCATCCACACCACCTCGTCACGCATCTCTACGTGTGTTTTGGCTGGAAAACTCACTTTGCGCCACCCAACTAGCTCGCGGTTGTAGAGATCACAGTCATATCCCGACAGCATCACACTGCAAGGTAAAGCGATCAAACATTGCAACAGGCGGGTATGGTCGGCTTCAGTGTAGTCGCAGCGGTAAACCTTCTCTCTCCGGCGCGTTTCGGGGACATAAGGGGGGTCTACGTACACCAGTTCCTGGCCTTCGAACGCATACCCTTCGAGAAAGGACACAGCGTCGACCTGGTGGAGTTCGCAGGTCTCAGAAAACCCCGACTGCCAAAGCTCAATGACCTTGGCGTCGATGTCCAAGCCAATGTTCCGCTGCGCAGCTTTCTTGTTGCGCATGACAGCACCGCCACCAAGATGGGATTCAATGTATGTCTGATGCGGTGGCATCAGGTTGATCAAGCGCTGGTAGCACTTGCCTTTTCCGCCTGGATATCTCATGCGTGAAGCATCGTCAGGAATGACGATGGTGTCAACTTCTAAGCGCTGAATGGTCAGCTCAGCACAGACCGTGCGTTTTTGGCCGACTTCTGGCGGTCATCGCCACGAATCAAGTTATCCAAAGTGGATGCATACGGCGGGCTGGTCGAATGCGCAAAGATAATCACCTACTGTGCCACTGCGGACGTCTGAATAGACGTTTTCAAAAACAGGCTAAAGCCCCCGCTCCCCCCCCACAAGCCATCTGTTAAAAACATGTCCTAGCTGTTACCGCTCGACTGGGGAAATCTGTGCCGAACAGATCAATCGAGCGATAACCAGATGCCAGTAGATTACGAAACCATCCAAAAAATACAGAAGCTTGGCGACGACGTCCTGATCGGCGTGTCTGAAGTTGCTGCGTTGACGGGGTTCAGCGTGCTTACGGTCCGTCAGCGTAAGTTGCCAGGGCTTGAGCCTGTACCAGGACTCTCAAGGCTGCGATGGAGACTAGGCGACCTAAGAGCGTGGATGCGCACCGGTAATACTGAAAGCTCTCATCGCCCATCCATGCCAACTGCCTCATCAAATCCAAAACGTTCAGGGAGGCCGACCAAGAGAGCGCAGGTGGAGGCGCGGCAATGATCGTCCTTTACACTATCGCCCGACGTTTGCGGCAGGAGCCGTGAAGATGGGTAGACAACGAACCATCAGGGACCAAAATTTTTGGCGCTCACCACGCCTTTTGAATTGCAGCACCGAGGACAAGGTGGCATTGCTGCATCTGCTAACAGCCCCTGACAGCAATATCACTGGCGTGTACCCCCTCGTGCCTCGCATTGCAGGAGCTGAAATTGGCTGGACGGCAGAACAATGGTTGCAAGTCATGCATCGCCTTCAGGATGAAGGTCTCGCTAAATACGATCAGGTGAAATATGTCGTTTGGGTGCGTATATGGTGGGATCACCACACCGCCACGCAGGTGACAGGGCCGAAGCTAAGGGCAAGAGCGGTTGAGGAAATTCGCCGCATCCCCAGCGAATGGCTTGATGATTTCCTGCACGATTTCAACGACAGACTGGACGATGGCCAGCAACGCTTGATCAATGATGCCCTCCTCCCGCGCTCAAACCCAGCGGTAGGAGATGTATCGGTACCACAGGCATGCGGTATCGATACCGTATCGGACCAAGTTCGGCATAACTCCAAACCTCAACCTAAACCATCAACTGAAACCAAAACGACCAGTCGCTCTTCTTATGAGCTGGACATGTCTGGAATCCCCACCGAATATCAGTCCGATGTTTACAGAGCGCTGGTGAAGGCAAAGACCATAGGAAAGCTTCGAAATGGGGGGCAGCTTGTCGTCAGCGCAATGGCAGAAAGGTTTCGTTCCGCATCGGGTAAACCGCAGGACGCCGTTGCCCTAACTATGTATCTGGCTGAACATCTGAATAGACTCGATCCACCGTGAGCATCAGGTATAGGGTTATGGCAGAAGTCAGTCCAGTCCGAGAGGAAGAATGTTATGGCTGGTCGAAGCCGTGCAGCCATTGATCGAATAACCGTACAAGCCCGGATATGGGGATGGGATATGTCGTGGTCCTTTGGCATGGCCACGCATGCCGATACCAGGCTAATCGGTGACCATTATTCAGAGCATGCTTCGATGAAGCTGCACGGCTCCATCCGATATCCCGAAGCGTTCAAATATCCGACATTGGAATGCTACCTATACGTTGACCCGCTACTCCTAGACGGGAAGGCAGCACCTCGCTGCATCGGCTCAATGCAGGCGTCTGGCAAGAGACTGGTTGCGTATGTAGCTATTCACAACGAGCGATTCAACAGTCTAGTGGTCGCTGCAAATCGTCTCGTTGCCTTGGAGATCAGTACAGAGCCGTTGAGGTACCGTAAGGCCAGGATCATGGGCATTCATCTCAGCACAGAGCTGGAGCCTGATTGGTAATGGCATTCCCCATCAAAATCCTCTCTCTTCGTCGAAGTAATCGCTATCCAGTTTTGGAAGCTTGAGAAGCCTAGACGTTACGCCTACCTCGTGGTCCATCATCAGGTTGACCAGACGGATCCCATCAACCAGCACCATACCCTCCACTGAGCGGGCAAAGTCGATACCTTGCGCAGTGAATCCAGAGGTGGTGATAAATACCCCTCGCTTGGCCTTCTGGCCAGCAAGTGCGCCGTAGAACGCTTGCAGCTCAGGACGGCCGACAGTACCCTGCCAGCGCTTGGCCTGGACATACACTTTTTCCAGACCGAGTTTATCGAGGGAAATTACTCCGTCAATTCCGCCATCTCCGCTACCACCTACACGCTGCAAATCTGTTCGGCTAGCTCCGTAACCAAGGCTGTGTAATACGTCGAGCACAATAACTTCAAAGCGGTTTGGACTGACTTGAAGTAGGTTATCCAATAGGTCTGTCGCGGTTGCATCACGCAGCTCGCGCAAAGCCTGATCCAACCGATCATCTGGGCTAACGGTCGCTGATACTGGCGCGTCTTGGCCTTGCTCTGCCCCGTCAAGCGGTACGGCATCACTAGGGCTCCTTAGCCTCACGTCCATAAAACCGATGGCAAGTTTTTCCACCTGATCGGCTGTAAGCGGTGACGGGTGCTGTGTGGAATAGGCAATCCCAGCTTCGGTAAGCTTCCAGTAGCCTCGTTTGGCGCTGGAGGATAATCCGGCACGCTTTAGCCGGTCGTGGGCCCATCCGGCGCGGTTTTTATAAGTCGCCTGTCCACTCGCAATTAGCTCTTGGAGTTGTGACTCGGATAAATCCAAACCCCGGGCCGCAGCTTCATGGGTATCGCGTGCTGTGGCGCCCTCAGGATTAGCTGCCAGGTAGCGCAGGATCGGCTCGATGAATTTGTCGTATGTTGGAACGGACATCTGACTTCCCTTCACAAGTGGCGGCGCATACCTAGATAAAAATCTTTCGTCAAAAAATAGCGCTCCAGAGCAAACACGAAATACAGCGCATGTCAGGCGAATACCTCCAGGCCACTGATTCTGCTTTCTCGCGAGCTTCTCAATCCAGTTGAAAACCGCCAAGCAGTGCTTGCTCCCGATCCCTCACTACGGCTTGAAACGACCTGTCAGCACGCTACCAAGCTGCCGAATTTTATCGAGCTTGCCAGTGACACCGGGCACCGCGAGGTAAACATGCTGAACCGCCACTACAACGCCACCGCCGAAGCGCTGTCGGCAAGCTCGCCTGAGGCTAATCAGCTATATCTAATCCCAGGGCGCGTGCGAGCTCCCTCGCTTCATCTTGTCGTCGAATAGAGATGATTGCTTCTGCCTCTCGCTCCAAGTCCCGGAGTGAGAGGTTCTCATAAAAGCGCTTAACCATTTCCTCTCTGTGTATTTCAGTCGCTGATAAAAGGCGCTTACGTTCGTTCAATAGCTCGCGTGCACTGATTTGAGCGACCTCGCATAGATGGGCTTTTGACATCAAATCACGGCACATCCACGTGCTGATCCACCGCTGCCCCAGCGCCCAGAGAACCAATCGCTGAAACGTCCTCCATGGCATACGGGTATGACCGCTGATGTAACGGCGAAATGTCCTAGCTTCGACAGCAAATTCTAAGTCCGCTATGGCACATTCAAGCTGAATTTTCGGCAATCGTGATTTCCGCAAAATCCCAGTGAACAAATAGCTCACTAAATCTAGGGGCACTCGCACCGCAAAATTTTTTCGCGAGCTTAAAAAATGGGCGTGGAGCTCCCGAGCCATAAGCTCGAATGCTTCATACTCCTCAACACCCAAGGTTTCAGATTCTGTTTTTTGCATGCAGCCATTCTTCAGCTAACAGCAGCGCCTGTCAAAAACGTATTCTCGATCGCGGGATGCTCCCAGCTAATAGTCGACGCAGTCCACAACAGCCGAGCGACAGTTACGATGAGCATCGATTACGAAGCATTCCAAAAATCCAGAAACTACCACGCAACGTACTGATACTGATTGGCAGGAGGTCTCAACGATGATGCAACCATCAGGTGCTCATAGACTGGAAATCGCCCAGGACGTCTTGGGTTGCTTGATAGCGCTCCGTTCCGAGTCGATATTCTACGAGCGAAAGAAAGCCCAGCCGAATGCTGAAATCATCAGCCTGTGGAAGGCCGAGCGAAACACCCTTTTCGACCTGACCCGCAGTTTGAATTGTAATGATTGGGATACCATCGAAAATGTCATCGCCACCTACGGCCCTTCTGCCAGAGCTCTGTTTGATTCAGAAGGTAGTGTGAGCAGCTAGCCCTGCGCACCTGCTATGCAAGGTGCGTATCAACGCGGTCCACTTTTACTGACATGCGCTCAACCGCCCTGAGATGCCGCGCTCAATCAGAATCGGGCGGCGTGGAGCGTCTGGCAGGTTTTGACTCGGGAATGAGCTCAGGTATCAGCTTGAGCTCTCCCGAATAGACCATGAGGGTTCCGCACCTGGTAAACGGCTTACCACCGATCATCGCTTCTACAGATTTCCGTCGCAGTGCAAGCGACCACATTTTCTTCATCCAGCTTTCACTCATAGCGTTTACTCCAGATATGGATGACGTACCCAGATTTGCATACCGAATGCTTTCCTCTGCATCACCAGATCTACCTTTCCCTGTGCTGCCAGATGTTTTCCTCTTCTTTACCCGAGTGATCCAGGCACAGTCACCAACGGCAAATGAGCGCACTTCACAATACCGACACCATCACAGCCAACGCCCTGCTTTGTACAGCGTCGTGCTGCGGTATTTTCTGAAAATTACTGCGCTCACTTCGCAAAATATTTTGATGATCAATTTTGTTAGGCCGATGGCGTCTGATTCTTGTGTTTATCGAGTCATGGGGCGATTCCCCTGCCCCCTCCCCAACGATGCTTTTATTCATCAAAGGCCAAGAAATCCAGCACCTACGTTACAGACAACTTTTCTGACCAAAATCGTCCACAACAGCTGCAATCATTTGGTGGATAAGAACTGGGACAGGGTAGGGTTTGTACTACCGCCATGAATGGCGTACGTACAACCGGCAACGCGGCAGTCGTTTCACTTCTTTGCTTTGCCTACCGCCCCTGCTCAGGGAAAGCCCCGAGACCCCACTGCGGCCAATGGCCGGAAAGTTTTGGTAGAGCGCGCTGTCGTCGATGGCTCACAACTCGGTAGAGATGCCTGACAGCGCAAGAACCTCATGGTCTGCAAGCCCTTGCCTCCGCTGCGCCAATCCGAGGGGCGAAATAAGCGCCTCATGCTCGACGACTTGCTGTTCGAGCAACCGACCTAAAAGCAGCAGCTCTCCCTGCGCTTCGAGTGCGCGAAGCCGCTCGGGAAAATTAAACGCCCAGCGGTCAAGAATCTGCCAGCCGCATGCATGATATGAAGTGGATCGGCGGACAGACTCGATGGTCGTAGCCGCCAGGACGCCAGACGCGATTCCCAATGGCATGTGATCAATCAGCATGTGCAGGTTCCCTTTTTTGTAGGCAATTGATCAATCGTGTGTTCTGCGCAATGGAAGATGGTCTGAAGCCACCTTTGCGCCTCAGTTCTCCAATGTGAGCGAGCGAAAACCCGAGAGCGGACAGGACGGCAACATCGTCAGAAGCCAGCGCTTGATTGGCTAAAAGCATGGTGGCGTTAGCTAGCTTCAGTTGAGCGATATCTACCTGCCAAACACTGCCTGCGGTTACGTCGGTCATCGGGCTACTCCGAATGGGTGAATGAAGACTCTATCAACCTGCTAAGTGCTGAAGATTGCATGCAGCCGTGCTTCCGTGTTGGTTATGTCCGACGTTTTAAGCGCTAGGCTGAACGTCGGAATAGCCAAATCGCTGGTCAACAGTTCCAATCGGTGGTTGCTCTTGCCGACTGGAAGGATGCGCCAGGACCGAATCTCATCCAAACGGAAGAGATGACCATCCTGACCTACGGGGTAGGCGAGCAAAATTTTGGATTCCAGGTCGACACCAAGGTAGGCGTCATTGATCTTCGCATACACCTCGACCTGCGGACGGAACCCTTCAGTTTGGTAGACAGCGACCATTCTTCTCAGCTTCGAGGCATAGCACCGGTTGACTCGGGAGAACAGCCATCCGCCCCCGACGAAGTAAAGAACCAAGACCCAGAACAGCCAACGAATTGCCGGGTCTTCGCTACTGGTCAAACCCAAAAAGAATGGCAGGTTGAAGCCAGAAAAAACCACCACAACTAGCAAGAACGCGCCGACAGGGAAACACCCGACGGCCCATGCCACGCGAAACAACTCCCAGACCAGTCTCATGCATCCTCCGGAACCAAACCAATACAGACAAAATAACTGAAAATCAGATATCCCAAAAGCAGATATAGCTTGATCAGCCATTCCTTGCCAGGAAACGGCCATGACCAAGGCTATTTATCGACGCGAACACATGATCTTTCTGCAGGAGCTAAAGCGTATGCGTGTTAAGTCAGGGATGACTCAGGCCCAGTGCTCTGCCGCGCTGGGGAGACCGCAATCGTTCATGAGTGATGTGGAGAGGGGGGTGAGGCGGCTGGATATGGTCCAGCTTCGTGATCTGTGTCAGGTTTTGGGTAGTGACCTTGTCGGGTTCACCAAATCTTTCGAGGCCGCACTCAACAATTAAAAAAGCGCAGGTATATACGCATCGTCGATCCCAAGGCAGCAACGCTCCAGGCGAATTGTCACTCAAGCTGCACCTTAGCGCAGGGCAAACTGTCTGAAAGCACTTGGTGCGATATATACACTAGCCCTGCTGCTGCATTATAAATTTCCACCTACACCTTTGAATTTTTCAACAAAAGCAGCGATCTTTTGGAAGGCATCTTGCTTCTTTTGGAGATATTTCGGATTAAGCGGACTCATTTTTGGCAAGATGGCATTAAGCTCAGTTCCATTATCGCTAGCAAATTCCCTTTTTAGCGAAGTGGCGATGTAGCGTTTAGCTGCCCCTTCATTCAGTTCCTCATCGCTGATCAGCTCTTGCGCCTCGCGCCGCTGTTCTGATTGGGCAAAAGTGTAAAAAGCGTCGATCACACTAGCCTTGTCAGCAATCCCATCAAGCTCGGTCTGGTTGATAAAGTCCACCACCAGGCTTTCTTTGGCGCGATTGCCCAGGCTGGCGCGAATCACCCGGCGCATCTCCTCGACCAGCGCTGCCTTGCCCTTGACCTTCTTGTTCTTTTCGAAGATCAGCTCGAGGATGTAATCCAGGTTAATTTCCTGGGACTTGAGCAGGTCCACCTCGAACACCACATCGTCCCAGTCAATGGTGGACTTACCTACTTCGTTACCTGCTTTCTCACGCCGCAGCCAATCTCGGATGTCATTGTAGGTGGAACGATAGTCCTGAACCTTGCGCTCGGCAGGGAGACGGATGGTCTGCAGCTCGGCTAGCTTCTGGTCATCCAAGTGATGTTCAAGCTTAAATGCTTCCACGGCCTGAGGGTCGCCGATATCGATCGTTTGCAGCGCCTTGAGCGCGGCAAACTCGTCGTAGTTCTGCAGCACGTTTTCCACGCGCAGGTAATCGCCGAACAACTTGGCGAAGGCTTTTTTCTCCGATTCCTTGATGATGTTGGCCGGGTCGGGGAAACGCTGCTCCAGCTCCGTCACCACATCCATGAAGCCACGCCGCGCCTCACCGGTCATCGTGTCGGTGAAGCCATCCATGTACTCCTTATAACTTTTTTCCAGCACCACGTTGCGCGTATTCTTGTCGCCGAACAGTGTGATGGCGTCGACCGTGGCCTGTTCCAGATCGCGGAAGGTGACGATATTACCGAAAGTTTTGGTGGCATCGAAGATGCGGTTGGTACGTGAATAGGCTTGGATCAGGCCGTGATAGCGCAAGTTTTTGTCGACGAACAGCGTGTTGAGCGTAGGTGCATCGAAGCCGGTCAGGAACATGCCTACCACGATCAGCAGGTCGATATCCTGATCCTTCACACGCTTTGCCAGGTCGCGGTAATAGTTCTGGAAGCCCTTGCCGTCCACGCCGAAACTGCTTTTGAACAACGCGTTGTAGTCAGCAATCGCCGCGCTCAGGAACTCTTTAGCGGTGCTATCCATTGCCGACACTTCGAAGCTTTCATCGACAATGTCGCCAATGGCGTCCTGTTCTTCATTGGGGGCGAAGGAGAAGATGGTGGCGATGCGCAGCGGCTTGTCGCTGCCTTCCTGCAGCTTCTGCAACGTCTCGTAGTACGCCTTGGCGGCATCAACGCTGCTTACCGCGAACATGGCGTTGAAGCCCTTGTTTGCGCCCTGCAAACGATGGGTCTTCTGGCGAAAATGCGTGAGCAGATACTGCGAGATTTCGCGAATGCGCGTGGGGTGGAGCAAAGCCTGACGGTTCTCCGCAGCGCTGAGCTTTTTCTCGTCCTGCTCGGCTTCCAGAGCCTTGAACTGTGGACGGACATCGTTGTAGTCCACCTTGAACTTGAGCACCTTCTCGTCACGGATGGCATCGGTGATCACATAGGAATGTAGCTCGCGGCCAAATACGCTGGCGGTTGTATCGGCGCCCAGGGCATTTTTTGGGAAGATCGGCGTGCCGGTGAAGCCGAACTGGTAGAAGCGCTTGAACTTCTTCTTCAGATTCTTCTGTGCCTCGCCAAACTGACTGCGGTGGCACTCGTCGAAGATGAACACCACCTGCTGCTGGTACACCGGCAGGTCGCCTTCGGTCTTCATCAGGTTGTTGAGCTTCTGGATGGTAGTGACGATGATCTTATTGTCGTCCTTGTCCAAGTTGCGCTTGAGGCCTGCGGTGCTCTCCGAGCCATTGACGCTGTCGGGTGAAAAACGCTGGTACTCCTTCATGGTCTGGTAATCCAGATCCTTGCGATCCACCACGAAGAATACCTTGTCGATAAACTCCAGCTCGGTGGCAAGGCGCGCAGCCTTGAAGCTGGTCAACGTCTTGCCCGAGCCGGTAGTGTGCCAGATATAACCGCCGCCCTCGGTGCTGTTCCAGCGCTTGGCCTGCATAGCACTGCGAATCTTCCACAAGATGCGCTCGGTGGCGGCAATTTGGTACGGGCGCATCACGAGCAGGGTGTTGCTGACGTCGAACACCGAATAGGTGAGCAATACATTGAGCAGGATGCGCTTCTGGAAAAAGGTCGCGGTGAAGTCCTTCAGATCCTTGATCGGGCTGTTGTCGGCCTGCGCCCAGTTCATGGTGAAGTCGAAACTGTGCTTGTTGCGCCGCGTGGTGTTAGCGAAGTAGCGCGTATCGGTGCCATTGGAGATCACGAACAGCTGCAGATATCTGAACAGCGAATGCTCGGTATTGAAGCTCTCCTTGCTATAGCGATGCACCTGATTGAAGGCTTCGCGGATCGCCACACCACGCTTCTTCAACTCCACCTGCACTAGCGGCAGGCCATTGACCAGAATAGTCACGTCGTAGCGGTTGGCGTGGCTGCCCGCCTGCTCGAACTGCTTGATAACCTGCATCTTGTTGCGGGCCAAGTTCTTCTTGTCCAGCAGGTGAATATTCTGGATGCGCCCGTCATCGAACACGAAGTCATGTACATGGTCGTCGTGAACCTTGCGGGTCTTGTCGAGGATGCTATCGCTGGACTTGTCCAGCCAGCTTTCCAGGAAGCGCGCCCACTCGGAGTCGGAAAATTCGACGCCGTTCAGCGCCTGCAACTGCATGCGCACATTGGCCAGCAGCGCCGGCATCGTCTTCAGCTCGGTGGAATGCTCATAGCCCTGATTGACCAGATCCTGGATGAACTCGCGCTCCAGGTCGCCTTCGCTCTGGTAGCTCTCGGCAACTTTCCATTCTCTGGCGTACCTGTCGAGTACGATGAAGGTGTTGGACTCGGCGATGGTCTTGTAATCAGTCATTGCTTGGGGTCTCCCAATGTCACTGTGCGAGTTCGCTTTCAATTTCCTCCACTGTGGGCAACTGCGACTGCCCGGCCAGTGAAATGTCCTTGGTGATGAATGAGCTAACGCCCATGGATTTGTGGATATCACGCAACGCGTACTTCACATCCAGTTTGTCCTTGTCTTTACACAGGATCAGGCCAATGGTCGGCTGGTGGTCTGCGGCACGCAACTGGTCGTCCACGGCGGACAGGTAGAAATTGAGCTTGCCGATGTACTCCGGCTTGAACCCACCTGCCTTCTGCGAGCTTTGAATGTTCTGCTTGATGGTATCCAGCGGCTGTCGGTAATCGCTGGTGCGGGTGATTTCGCGCACGCGTTGTTCCTCTCCAACGTCACGACAACAGATCCCGCCAAGCGATCAGGCGCCCGGCGCCTCTTCCTGTTGCCAATAGCCGTAGTTGGCCACCAGATGATCCAGCAGGAATTTGACCGTCTGCTTCTCCTGTAAGGTTGGCTCGGTGACGCTCTCGTTGGACAGCGTGCTGTGACTGGTGAATTGAATAATGCGGTTCAGGTAGGCCAGCTTGTTGTCAGGCAAAAGTCCTGACCACTGCGGGTACCCCAGAAAACTGGCGGTTTTCTCATAGAGATTACGCAGCAGGGTGAAGTGATAGCGTTGTACCTGATCAGAAGCAATCGCGTGTTCAAGGACTTGCCGCAGATGGAGGTGATAAGAAAAGCTCTTATTAGAATCGCCATACTTGACGCTTAGATCAAAGGTGCCGTCTTCAAGACGATGCAGCAAATAGCAGCCCTCTTTCTTGCCACCTTTTTTGAGATCAAGCTCATTGTGCAGCACGTTGTAGAAAAGCGGGCTGTGGGTGGTGATAACGAACTTCAAATCGGCAGGACTGGCCTTGATCAGCCCTGACAGATTGACCGCCAATTCGATGAGATGGTTTTCATCCAGCGAGCTCACCGGATCATCAATGAATACATATTCCAACTGATCGAACTCCCGCGTTTCGCGGTCTTCCGGCTCTGGCACATTGCGTGTGCTAATGACCTGATCAAGTAGCGTATAAAAGATGCTCCAGATGAAATTGCTCTCTTCGCCCTTGGAGATCTTGAGGTTTCCAGAGGTTTCGTCATTCCCCCGTTCAAGCGAAAAAGTGACCTCCGAAAAGTCCTCGCTGAAATGCGGGGTCAGCTTGTCACTAGTGTAGTGCTGGAAATAGCGGACGATACTGCCGTCCTGTCCCAGGTCCCGGAGTATCGCGAGCAGCCAGTCCGTGAAGGAGTTGGGCTGGATCCGTAGTCTAGGCTGCGCATCCAGCGCCAAGTCGTTATCCCAATAGAACAAGTCTTCGGTAAAAGCGTTGAAGTATAGGATTTTGCTGCGCGGCAACGCTGGTGGATCAGCCGCCTCCTCGCC
The DNA here is from genome assembly GCF_001050345.1 of Pseudomonas fildesensis. Taxonomy (GTDB): domain Bacteria; phylum Pseudomonadota; class Gammaproteobacteria; order Pseudomonadales; family Pseudomonadaceae; genus Aquipseudomonas; species Aquipseudomonas fildesensis. The sequence goes on from NZ_LFMW01000009.1 coordinate 136,541, forward strand.
CTCCCCCTTGGGTGCGACCAACTGCTTGAACTCGCGCGACAGGCGCGTCTTGCCCGTGCCGTTGAAGGCATAGATCAGTTGCACCTTCCTGTTGGCGTCTTTCAGTTGCCGGGCGATCTCGGTCAGCGTCTTGCTCATATTAAGCCGCCACCTCTTCCGGTTTGGGGAAGCCCAGCAGCAGGTCGCGATAGTACTCGTATTGCTTCTGGCGCAGTTCGATCTCGCGGGGCAAGCCATCACTGATGGAGTTGGCGAGGGTGTCAAACTTGTCCAGAATAGCGACGATGCGAGCCTGTTCCGCAAGCGATCTTTCATGATCGTCGGGGTATGGAACAGGGATTCGTACTTCTTTTTTTATACCCTCGATGAGTATGCGTTTTACTTTCCCGCTAGACACATGCTTCGTCTTCTGGGAATTGAATGAAGCTGTTTGCATCGCGTAGGAGATGTACTTTGGATTCATTGAGTGACGAAAAGCATAGCTATCGTCGTGAATGGCCACACTCTGGGTTCCTAGCCACGCAACAGCCTTGCCTACATCTTCCACAGTTTCACCAACGCCGGCCATGACAACATCACCCGGCTCCGCATAGCGCAGCGAACCAGCCATGTCATCTCGAACCTCTGAAAATGTCTGGTCCGCCCACACGCCATATCGGGTATAAATTTCACCGTAGTGGATGACGCGGATGCCTTCTTCGACGTAATCAGCCTTGGTAAATCGCTTCCCACGAATGAACTCGCCGATATCCCCCAGCGCCTTCCACTCCACCTCCCCTTCCATATCGTTAAAACTCAGCAACTGTTCACGATAGTAGTTGTACTGTCTTTTGCGCGTGGCCAGCTCGGCAGTCAGCTCGGCAGTCAGCTCGGTAAATGTGTCCAGTATACGGACGATTTCGGCCTGGATTTCGAGCGATTTTTTTGGGTTACCTGGGCAAGGAACAGGGATAGCGTAATTCATGATTGCAGCCTTGCTTCCGCGCGGCATTTTGGCGCCTCTGGCATGCTGCATGTTGTACGCGAAGAACTCGTCTGACGACAGAAAGTAGTAGAGGAAGCTTGGTTCAATTATTTCTTTGAATCTATCTGATATTCTTATCGCCAGGACATCACCACTACAGCCACCCGAATTAACTGCCTTCCAGACCTTCTTAAGATATGGGCGGATATTCCCCAAGAGAATATCCCCAGGTTCGTACGCCGCCAAACGCTCGGTATTGGGTAAATAACTCGCGTCAATACGACCACCTTTTTCTGAAACAAGATTGTCTACCCCTACGAATGAGGAGGCATCAAGCTCTGCAGCATTGATGCGCGTCGACGAATATTCTGCAATCTGTGCAAGCGTTTTCCACTCCACGCCCCCGCCATCCAGCAGCGTATCCAACAGACTTACTCTGCTCATACCTCAAGCCCCTCACCCTCAATCTCAGCGACGATGGCATCGATATCAGCCCTAAGCTGGTTAATCCGGACAACTGTATTTTTCAGTTCAGCATTGAGCTGGGCAATGTTCACAACTTCACGGGTGTCCCTGGCCTCCACATAACTGCTGACAGATAGGTTGTAATCGTTGGCGGCCACCTTTTCCAACAGCACGGATCTGGCGAAGTGATCAACATTTTCCTTGCTGTCGAACACCTGCATGATCCGCTCGATATGCGCGTCTTCCAACAGGTTGTTGTTGGTGCTCTTCTTGAACAGAGCGCTGGCGTCAATGAACTGTGTGGTGGTGTCCAGCTTGTGCTTGGACAGTACTAGGATGTTGACGGCGATGGTGGTGCCGAAGAAAAGGTTGGGCGCCAGCGAGATCACCGTTTCCACGTAGTTGTTGTCCACCAGATATTGACGGATCTTCTGCTCGGCGCCGCCGCGGTAGAAAATCCCGGGAAAGCAAACGATGGCAGCGCGTCCTTTAGCGGAAAGGTAGCTGAGCGCATGCAGCACGAAGGCGAAGTCCGCCTTGGATTTGGGCGCCAGCACGCCGGCCGACGCAAAGCGGTCGTCGTTGATCAGCGTGGGGTCGTCGCTGCCGATCCACTTCACCGAATACGGCGGATTGGAAACGATGGCGTCGAAGGGTTTGTCGTCCCCGAAGTGCGGGGCGCGCAGCGTGTCGCCGAGCTGGATGTTGAACTTGTCATAGTTGATGTTGTGCAGAAACATGTTCATCCGCGCCAGGTTGTAGGTGGTATGGTTCACCTCTTGGCCGAAGAACCCATCCTCGATGACATGGGCGTCGAAATGCTTTTTCGCCTGCAGCAGAAGCGAGCCGGAGCCGCACGCCGGGTCGTAGATTTTGTTGACGCTTGTCTGCTTGTGCATTGCCAACTGGGCGATCAGCTTGGACACATGCTGCGGGGTAAAGAATTCGCCGCCGGATTTGCCGGCATTGGCCGCATAGTTGGAGATGAGGAACTCGTAGGCGTCGCCGAACAAGTCGATATGACTGGCATCGAAGCTGCCGAACTCCAGCTTGCTCACACCCTTGAGTACATCCGCCAAACGCTTGTTTTTGTCGGCAACGGTATTGCCCAGGCGGTTGCTAGTGGTGTCAAAGTCAGCAAACAGGCCTTTGATGTACTGCTCGGAGGCGTAACCATTGGCGGAACTCTCGATGGCGGCAAAGATGCGTGCCAAATCGGTGTTCAGACTATCGTTAGTGCTGGCCTTGGCGACGACGTTACTAAACAACTGGCTGGGCGCAATGAAATAGCCCTTGGTCTTGATTGCGTCGTCCTTGGCGGCGGTGATCAGCGGGTTGTCATCTTCCATGGCAGCATAATCGACCGAGCCATCACCACCGGTGATGTAGTCAACGAAGTTCTCGCTGATGAAGCGATAGAACAAGGTGCCTAGCACGTATTGCTTGAAATCCCAGCCGTCGACTGCGCCACGCACGTCATTGGCGATGGCCCAGATTTGACGTTGCAGGGCGACACGTTGTTGGGCACTGGTCATACGGTTTTCCTAGTTCAAAGAGCCTGGCTCAGATGGGAGTACGGGCCAGAGGAAATTATGGGTATAGCGTCAAGCAGGCCAATACAGCCGCTTCAACGGAACGACTCGTTTGGTCTCGGCGTCGGTGGCGTCGCAGTGTTCGATCAGTGCGCAGACCACATGGTCCAGCGTCCACATCGCCAGCGGTATGGAGGCGCGGTCGGCTTAATCCAACACGACCAAGAACTCGATCGCGAGTGCGGTCGGTTGGACATCCCGAACATTGCGCTGCAACGAAACCAGACCGTAATCAGCCATCAGTCGTAAGGTGCGTGACAGATTCGGGACCTTGCGGCCGCTGAGCTCAGCCAGCTCTGTTAATGACTTTGGATGCTTCTCATGGATTAAGCGCAGCAAACGTCGGTTGTCGTCTGAGAGCACAGCAGCAAGCGACGCAAACGAACTAAACCAAATCTGCGGCGTCTCGCTCCGCAGGCGATGAGGATCCGCGCCATCTGGTCGATGAATATCAACGATGTACCGCTTCATATTCAGTCCCGAGATGTATTTTTGGTCGAATATATCAGTATGTGATAATCATCGTCGACTTCAAGTCTCACACCTACCCTTGCTACCGCATGACAGTGGCAACCTCCCAATGCCACAAATTTGCCACACTCGCCCCGCTAAACGAGGCGAAAATCCGCTAACCCCAGCTAACACAACCCATTGATTTCCCAGCTAATCCCAGCTAACGTATTGATTCTAAACGTCGACTTTTAGGACTCCGAAGGCAGGGGTCGTGGGTTCGAATCCCGCCGGGTGCACCATATAGCAGTCTCGGGCTGTCTCAGACAGTCTACGAAACACCCCAAGAAGCCCGCCCCGTGCGGGCTTTCTTGTTTCTGGCTGTTTACCTCTGTCCACCCCTATAACAGAGCAGCTGCATTTCTACGATGCGGGCGCTCAACTTCCGCCCATCAGTCAGTCCGGAACGCTCGAACAATGGCAGCGGCATATCGGTTCCCTATGCATTGGCAACCACCGCCTAACGTTCGTCGTGCGTGCGGCTTTCGCTGGGCCACTACTGCACATGCTGGGCCATGAGTCAGGAGGCTTTCACCTTTACGGCGACAGCTCCGGAGGGAAGACCACACATTTGCAGGTGGCCGCATCGATCTACGGTAGTCCACGTTGCGTGCGCTCCTGGCGTTCGACTGACAACGCCCTCGAGTCCATCGCCGCCGCGCACTCAGACGGCTTATTGGTTCTCGATGAAATCGGCATGTGCGATCCGCGCATCATTGGCGAAACGGTTTACATGCTGGGCAATGGCAGTGGCAAAGCACGCGCCAATGATCGAGGCCAGGCTGGTCGTCACGTTCAGGAATGGCGTTTGTTGTTTCTCTCGACCGGGGAAAAGACGTTGGCGCAGCACATGGCAGAGGCAAACAAAGATCTTAAAGCGGGCATGGAAGTACGCATGCTTGCGGTGCCTGCCGATGCCAGCAAAGGGCTTGGAATGTTCGACATGCTCAATGGCTTTGAGGACGCGGCTGCACTTTCAGACGCTCTAAAAGCGCGGGTGACCAAATACTACGGCACCCCGCTGACTGCCTTCCTTTCCGCCCTGTGTGAGCCCGGAAAGATGCTGGGGTGGTCGACCATTTTGCGCCACACCATTGAGCGGTTTGTCTCGACCTCACTACCCAAGTCAGCGAGCGGACAGGCCCAACGTGCTGCCACTCGTTTTGGATTGGCCGCTGCTGCTGGAGAGTTGGCCACCGCCTTGGGGATAACAGGTTGGCCTGAGGGTGGAGCGACCACGGCGGCAAAGGTTTGTCTCAACGCCTGGCTGAATGAGCGAGGCGGCGCCGGAAACTTCGAAAGTGACGCCATCGTCGCGCGCCTTCGCCAAGTGATCGAGCGTTTCGGAGAGAGCCGTTTCACCCGCTGGGAATCCGCCGTCGCCAAGATCGACGAGCACGGCCCTCGCACCATTGATCGCCTGGGCTTTCGCAAGACGTTGGAGCATGGCCTGGGTGATGCGTTGCACACCACCACTACCTACTACGTACTGCCCGAGGCTTGGTGCTCCGAAGTTTTCAAAGGCATGAACCTAAACGCCGTTAACAAAGAGCTATTGAGCCGGGCCATTTTAGAGCCTGGCAGCGATGGCAAAGCGGCTCAATCGGTAAGGCTGCCAGGCATGTCTAAAGCCCGCGCCTACGTTTTCAACTCATCCGCACTCATGGCGGATGACAGCGGGCACTCCTTCGAGGCCGCATAAATTAGTTATCCATTTTGGCCTGCCATTCCGGCAAGTCTTTCGCAGCACCATATGTAAATGGAGATACCCCCCATGCTTAAAAGAAACACGCTTTCAACCCCCGAAATCAAAGCGGCTCAGAACAAATACGCTGCTCACCTAAAAACGCTCCAAGAACTGGAGAGGACCAAGGAACAGCTAACCCAAAATTTAACGTCCCTGGTCGCTGAGGACACTCTGGACAAGGAAGCCAAAGCATCGGCGCATGACAAGGCGCTCAAGGCCTACAGTGCGGCTATTGCTGCTGGTGATACGGCTGCTGAAGCCGAAGCAGACACAGCTCTGCAATCAATCCTTGGTGAGTCGGACAGAAGCCGTGGCAAGCACCTGGCTCGAACTGCTGCTATCGCTAAACTTGAACAGGAAGTCACTGAGATCGACCAACGACTTGAAGAGGGTAACCAAGCGTTGGAGGCTTCACAAAAAGAGCTCTTGAGAGCAATTCTGTACAAACGAGCGGAGCAAATAAGAAGCAGCGCTAATGAGTTGGTGGCAGTAGCCAAACGATACCAACAGGTCGCTTATCTCATGGGCCTGCAAGGCTCTTTGCAGGACATTCGGATTCCCTTACCTCCCACTCACCGGGAGGATCGGTTTGACTACGTCGGCCCTCATACAATCAGGACAGGCCCAACGAGACCGACAGTTGAGGAACTGCTGTTGGACTGAATTGACACAGCATCAAAGTGGAACACCTTTTTCCGTTGGAACACCCGGTATTCCAGCTCAAATAAAAAGGTGTTCCAGCCTGAAGGCCACGTAATACGTGGCTTTCAGCTTTAGTGGAACACCTGGAACACCGTTTTTTGAGGGGTATCGGTTTTTAACCCCCATCACCCCGTCGCATTGGGCGCCTTCAGCGAGCATCAGAGGGTCGCCACACGCCTGCCGCCCCCCTCCTCCAAGCGTCTAAACAGCAGGCAAAACAACGCCTTTCCGCGCTGCTCATGGGTCCTTTGGGAGGTTATTTGGATTGGGGTAATTTGAACCCCGATGTTTTTACAGATTCAAGCGGCTATGGGGGGTTCCGTCTCCGGTTGCGCATTAGATTAGTAGGCGGCCAAGCCCTCCACCCAACTCTGCGAGCTCTAACTAATCCTGCTGAGATGTCAGGCGGAAAATGGCCGCCTGCGACCACCACTCCGACCCGCTGTGGGCGCCCCAGATAGAGGGGGTCGGGATGAGTGAATATATACCCCTACAGAATACGGTGTTCCACGTATTCCAGGTGTTCCGGAACTTTGAGAGCTACGGAGTACGTGGCCTTCAGAAATGGAACACCGAGTAAAGATAGGCGCAAAACCTAGCGTTTCAGGCATAAATGGTGTTCCAGTATGATGGAACAATGGAATCCGCCAAGACTTCAAAAGCACTCGTAATGAATGACATTCGTACGATCCAGGTTGCTTGCTGCTGGAAGCATCAGGCTCGAATCGTAAGGCGGTTAGCGAGAAGGGTATCGCTGCCTGGATCCACGTAATCAGCGATTCGGGGGAGCAGCCAATACATCAGCCTAGATCCCACCCCACGGATTCGTGGCCTACCTGCTTCTCGCGGGTTACTTCAAGAGATTTGGGCAGACGCACTACCATCATCACCTACCTCTCTATGATTGACAGTCTGAAGCAGTGCCGTGTGGCGCCAGTGATGATCTGTAGCGCCCCCAAAGGTAGAGACAGCCTACAAGACTCAATAGAGTCTTGAGCCCATGTAGAGCTACAGACGGCGTTAAAGCGTCCCTCATTCATACGTCGAACTAAACACAATTTCCTCAGCTATCATCGCCTAACGAGTTTTAACCAGGGCATCGCCACTAGATATGTTCGAGATAACAGGGTCTGACATCGCAAACCTAAGCGACGGCAATTTACGCACTCTCGTTGCTCGCTTAGCGTTATCTGAGTTACGCGCACAAGGGTGCCCTCTTTCCTCCGTTACCGCAGGTGGAAACCAAGACGCCGCGGATGGCGGACTCGACGTCCGTGTTGAGTGTATTGGCTCACTTACGAAACCCGATTTCGTACCACGAAGACTCACCGGTTTTCAGGTAAAAAAACCCGACATGCCGGCAAGCGCGATTCGCGAGGAAATGCGCCCCAAAGGTGTACTGCGACCTGTGATTAGCGAGCTCGCAGCAGCATCCGGCTCTTACATAATCGTAAGCGCCCAAGGATCAGTCGCGGACAAGCCACTATCAGATCGACGTAAGGCGATCCGTGAGCAGCTTCGGGGAAATATAGATGCTCGAAAGCTTCACACGGACTTCTACGATAGGGACCGGTTGGCCACGTGGGTCAACGAGTACCCAGGCATCGTAGCGTGGGTTCGTATGCAAATCGGTCTGCGTATCGCTGGATGGAGCAGCATCGGCAACTGGGCGGGGACGGCAGTAGCAGAGCCAAGCTCATATCTCGTTGACGATAACGCATGCTTAACGGATGAGAAGTCGCGAGATTCATTACAACTGACTATCAACGAAGGAATAGAGAAGCTACGCGAGACTTTACGAGTCCCAGGACGATGCGTCCGATTAGTCGGTTTGTCAGGGCTAGGCAAGACACGACTTGTACAAGCCTTATTCGAAAGTGGAGTAGGGGTCGAGTCACTGGATCCTAGCCTTGCTGTTTACACGGATTATTCTGTAGAGACCGATCCAACAGCTAGAGATATGGCGCGTCAACTTATAATGAAAAGGCATCGCGCCATTTTGGTGGTAGATAATCGCAATCCGGCCACACATAGCGAACTCGCGCGTATTTGTGCTGATAGTGCAAGTACCGTGAGTCTGCTGACTGTCGAATATGATGTAGGCGATGATGAGCCAGAACAAACTGAAGTTTTTAGGCTGCGCTCAGCATCAAACGAGTTAGTTTCACAATGGCTAAAGCAGACCTTTCCTAATGTGTCACAGGTCGACCGGAGTAGGATTGCAGAATTCAGCGACGGCAATTTCCGTGTAGCTCGCGCAATATCCGACACACTTAGAAAAGGCGAAACACTAGGTAAGCTTAAGAGTCGCGACTTGTTTGAGCGTATCTTTCAACAACGTAACGAGCCCGACCTAAGCCTGCTCCATGCGGCTGAAGATCTCTCACTTCTCTATTCAGTAGATGGTGAAGACAGTTCGAACGAGGGCGAGTTGGCAAAAATTGGACGCATTCGTACAGTGAGTACGCATATCATGTATGCCACGCTTATTAGGTTGGGGCAGCGCGGTATTGCGCAGTCTCGCGGCCGATGGAGGGCGATATTACCCCACGCAATCTCTAACTCTCTAGCGGCATCAGCACTGGCAAGAATTCCGCCAGCAGAGTTCAATTTGTTTTGCGCGAGCCTGGCACCGAGAATGCTGAAATCACTCTCACGGCGGTTAGGTTTCCTTCATGACAGCCCTGAGGCTCGGTCGATGGTGACCAACTGGCTCTCTCTCAACAGTTCCCTAGGAGATTTGTTCTCGATGGGCGCAGATGGACTACAGATCATCAGCAATATCGCCCCTGTTGCTCCTGATGCAGTTTTAGCAAAAATTGAGCGAGAGCTGAGTGGTGCCAACGCAGAACTAATACTAGCGCCTACTTTTTCCGGTCGCTGGCAGTGGATCCGGCTTATCAAGACGCTTGCATACGACCCAAAAATGTTCCACCGCTCAGCGATTTTGCTTGCTCGATTTGTGTCATTCGAGCTTGAAGGCAATAAGGGTAATTCCGCGCGCGACACGTTTGCAGAGCTTTTTCACTTGTACCTCTCAGGCACTCAGGCAACGCCGACTCAAAGATGCGAAGTCATCCGGCAATTGGCAACGTCAATTGACCCAGAGCAACGTCGCTGTGCACCAATTGCTCTCGACGCACTGCTTATGACAGGTCGTTTCACTTCATCAAGCAACTTCGAATTCGGCGCTCGGCCGCGTGATTGGGGCTGGTCCCCAAAAATCAATAGAGATGTTTGGGACTGGTATAACGGCGCTATTTCGCTCGTCGCAGATCTTTCATCAGTCATTGAGGAAACACCCAAAATTTTCGCGCGCAGAGTTCGTGAACTCTGGGCCATAGAGGCATGCCAAGACTCACTAGAAAGCATCGCAGTCTCTTTATCAAGAAGGCAACCTTGGATAGAGGGTTGGCTTGCATTTCGAGCAGCACTTCGTTACGGCGGTAACTCTATGCGCTCAGAGGTGAAGGAAAAACTGCTGAAAATCATTGAGCAATTGAAGCCATCGGACCTTCTCCATCAGGCGCGCGCTGTAATTCTGAGTGGAGCCAGCAGTGGTTGGGACATCGTGGATGGGGATCCTGACGATGATGACGTGATGAAGCCGTGGGAGCGAGCTTCTAAGATGGCTCAGAATGTAGGGCGCTTTCTCGCACAAGACCATGAGACACGTAAGCAATTTTTATCTGAGCTGATACCAGCGCAGAATCAGCAGCGTGCTTTTGAATGTGGGCGGGGCCTCGCTGAAGGGGCGACAGATCTACACTCAATGTGGTGCGAACTAGTCGGTGAGTTCGCATTGGCTAACCCAAATAAGCGCGATGCATCAGTTCTCGGCGGTTTTATCAATCTTGCCCACCAACGGAATACCACGCTCACATTATCCATGCTGGATTCCACTATAGGTGATGCCGATCTGGGCTCGTACCTGCCTTTCCTGCAAGCCCGCATCGGAATTGACAGCGCAGGTATAGAACGGTTAAGACGTGCAGTCGCTAAAGGTGCATTGCGCGCAGAGGACTTCTACAGTATCGCAAACGGCATCGTCACAGACTCCCCGTCACAGGAACTTAGTGAGCTTCTGCTCGACATTGCCGAGTTGGAAAATGGAGTAGAGATTGCACTCGGCATTTTAAATATGCACTTCTTTCGAGATAGGCTTACCGACCACGTATGGGACACTTCACTAGTTGAAGTCGGTAGAAATCTTTTATCCCGTATGGACATTCACAAAAAAGGGCAAGCCCACGACTACGGAATGCAGACAGTAGCGAGTATATGCTGCTCCGGCATTGACGGTGAAAAAACTGCAAGGGAGCTATGTGCTAACTTACGCACCGCCATTGAGTCGTATCAGCTATCACCGCACGATGTGAATTACTTGCTTAAAGGGTTATTCGAGACCCAAACTTTCACCGCACTAGACGTATTTTTGCTCGACGAAGCAACGTCAAGAGCAAGTCGACTATTTGAAATGCATTTTAGCTTTGACACCCCCATAGAGAAAATTGAAACCGAATTACTTCGCGAATGGGCAGATATCGATCCCAATTTACGATACGAGCTACTGGGTCAAAACCTCCCTATGTTTAAGCGCAATGCCGGGGAAGAAGGTAATGACTTGGACCCACTTATCTTGGAGCTATTAGAATTCGCCCCGGATAAACACGCATTCCTCGGAGACTACTTCACACGCTTGCATCCCAAGAGCTGGATGGGGTCCTTAGCTGAAACTCTAGTCCGACGCCGCGTGAATGTACTAAAGCTGAGAGAAAACCCGGACTCAGAAGTGCAACGCTGGATTAATGAGTTACTACCCAACCTTGACCTCTGGATCGAGCAAGAACAAAACAAGAACCGGGAAAAGGAAGAAAGTTTTGAGTAATAATCCGACTCCAGAGCTTGCCTATTACTAAATAGCGCAACGGGCCAACTAAACTGCAGCAAGATTATATATTTAAAAACTCAAGATCATCGAGATTTTTTGTAAGACTCACTTACTTCTAACTGCGCAAGCTTCTGAAAATAAGATAATTTCTCCCTAGCCAACGCAAGCATTCCATCAACCAACTTAAGTTCCTGTTGATTCTTGTTAAGAGATGCGAAAGATTGAACATCCGCCACCAAACTGTAGGCTGCTACACGTATGGCATCGCCTGATATTATCTGAACCTCATTGAATGCGCGAAAATACTTTTTATAGATATCTGCACTTGCTGAACAACTAGAATACAAATGATCTTGAATCAATTCCTGAGATAAAACCAGCAACTCAACATATTTAGCTTTCTTTTCTTCCTGCAATTTATAAAAGACCGTCCGTAATTCTTTTTCACGTTCGTAAGAATGATTTTTAATCACAGTAATATAAGCCGCAAGTGTAGCTATAAACGCACCAAGCCCAATCTTTACAGCTGTATCAACGACATTCACCCATGTTAAATCCATTTTAAATCACCAAATACTCGAAATAACATATTAACCAATAGGCGGGTTCAATCCCTCATACACGTCACTAACTGAACGCCAGCTTAAGTGAAATCAGAATGTTGTTAGCATATAGTGTATACGTCTCCCATTACATACACCATCCAACCACAAGCGTGAAAACCGACAGAGCATTTCAATTTAAAAACGATTCGATTCGCTCCTTTAAAGGAGTTATCTCTTCTTGGAACGCTAGCTTTATGATGTGACAAAGATGCTGAAGTGTGTGATTTTTTTCCAACCCTATATGTGCCGATATCTCAAAAAATTCATTATGCTTCCCTGCTTGAAGGCCATACTCTAATACTTCTGAAACTCTATCCTCCTCCAGCCCAAGAGCAACTTCTACAAGCTTAGGGACTTCTACGCATTTTTGTACTATCCAAGCCTCCGGCCAAGTATCCCCAGGTAAGTAGGCAGTCCTATCTGAAAACCATTGATCAAAATCTTTAGAGGGATTTTCAGCCATTTTTCGGGCGTGATTCAAGTTGTCTTTTTTGAGTGCTCGTTGATCCCCGTCAAAAATGGCAAGCGTCGGACGATCCTCACCTCGAATGTGGAGTGCAGCCAGTTGCTTAGCTATGGCAGTAGCAGAACCAATCACTATGATTTTCACCCGTGATCTAAGCGCAGAAGGTAAAAATGCTTGAATCAACACACGAGCAACTTCATCTTCAACGAATAGATCAAGTTCAGTCGTATCTTTTGCGCCAAGTTTAGAAAAAGCGAAATCTGGAGAAATCCCAGGTGTCACCTTTGTTTTACCACCAACTGACTCTATGAAGTACCTCGCTTCATCCGGCAGACATTGAAAAATCTCTTTTGAATGAGTTGTGCAAATTACTTGTGTACCGGTTTCTTTGCATAACTCCTTTAGTTTTGTCATGAACAATCTTTGTGCTTTTGCGTGTAACCCTAGCTCAATTTCATCCAACACGAGGATCGTATTACCATTACAAGAGTAAATTGTTGAAAAGATCTCAAATAATGCGTTTTCGCCAGCGCCCATATTAAACCCCGAATAAGTTAGCTCTCCGACTGTAACAACGGGCAAGCTGTATCGAGCGTGTTCGAGGTGTAAGTAAGAGTCGTACTTCTTGCCAAGCACGTAACCGACAGCATCTTTTACTTTATCTTCCCATCCTTTAAGTGCAACATTTTTGAATGATTTTGAATAAGATCGAGATTGACTTCTTTCAGAATGGGGAACAATCCGTTCGATCCCAAGAAAAACCACATTCTTAGGCATTCGAGAGTCGTAATTATTCCACTTTCCCCCTTGGCTTTTTTTGCGAGTTTGAAAACCTAAACCTTTTCCGTCGGGAAATACCGTTTTCGAAAAGTTGTCCATTGCAAACCAGTATTCTATTTCAATACCTTGAGGAGGGATTTCATCAGTATGCTGTAAAAAGAAGTCCGAATAAGTGTAATAGCTATTTTTCCGCTTTGGTAGTTTGAAGCCTTTTTAGTATTGTGATAAGCACAGCATGCTAATGCTAAAATAGTGGACTTCCCTGACCCGTTAACACCGGCAAAAGCAGTTATCGGATAATCGAACGAGACATCGAGGTGATTGAGCCCTCGTATAGATCCTTCAGTAATTTTAATCCGCCGAAGTAGCCTTTTAGAGTAATCGTTAAAAAACCACTGCCGGAGTTCTTTATCTAACTTGCTATCCCGATACTTCATAGACTTCCTTGCTCTAAATAAGGCGTGGCGCTTTGCCATCCATAGGCACACGCTAGATGCTAACTACCATTTTGTCTATACGCCTTTCTCTCCCCCTGCCGCTGCCCGCCACCGGTCCAGGCTGTGTAAAATCTTAAGTGCTATATTTAGATTTGACTTGACGCGTAAAATATGAACGCCACTCATCTAAATCAGAAGACCTACACAGTTAAATACTGTGTACCGGTCGAGAGCATTTTCACGCAGCCTAGGCCAGAGGCGGATGCATGAGACATTCGTTCGGCATGAACGATTACCCCTCCTCGCACTTAAACTCACTATGGAGGCCACGATGGGAGGGCATGGATACCATTCAACGCCAAACGCCGTGTATCCCCACTTGTATCCCAAATTCATGCACATCGTTAAATAACTAACAAAATCATAAGCTTATTAACTAGGTTCAAACGACGCCGGGGCACCAGACACAGCTGAAAAAGCCACAGGCCTTTCGGCCTGGGGCTTTTTTTTGTTTTTGATGTCACACAGAGATAATCGCGAAAAAACCGTAGAAGTCGACGTTGCGGGTAACTTGTCGCGAGCCTTCGGTTTGAACTATCCGGAATTCCCGGATAGTTGCCTCTCGTTTGACCCCTCGGGTCTAAAAGATATTTTTCAGGCTCTCGTCAACCAGCAGTGGTTTCCGCCTTCATACTATTTTCGCAACGCCTCCAACCGCGCCGGCAAGTCCTCCTTGGGAAAGCGGTCATGCAACGCCAGCAGCTTCTCATCCGCCGCTTTGGCTTCCCCCGCCTCACGCAACCTCACAATCTCCTCTAACCCCTGCTCCAAGGTTGGCACCGCCACCGGCGCTCGCTTGCTGAGTTTCGCCGTCGACTCATCCGCCAGCGCACCGGCGATTTCAGCCTGTACCGGCGCACTCTCAGCCTTGGGCGCAACGGCCATCCGGGCCATGGGTGCCGGCGCGGGTGCCGAGAAGGCTTGCGGCGCCGGGCGGGCGGCTTCTTCGTGGAGGGCGGAGAAGGTAGCGGTGGAGATTTCGGGTTGCGGCACGGGCGAGCGCGTGACCACGCCGATCATCAGCGCTAAACCTGCCACGGTGGCGAATGCCATTTGCCAGCGCGGGCGTTGGCAGGCTTGCAGCCAGCGTTGCCACAGGTTGGGTTGCGGGGCCGGGGCTTCGCGGCGGGCGGCGTTGAGGATGAAGGCGTCGAGGGACGCGGGCGGTTCACCGGTGCTGTGTTGACGGAAATGCTGGAGGAGCATGTCGTCGGGGTCCGGGGTGTGTCGGGAGTCGGTCATGCGGGTATCTCCTCGGCCAGCAGGCGGCGCAGTTTCTGCTGGGCGTAACGCAGGCGGCTTTTGACGGTTTCCAGCGGGCTGCCGGTGAGGGCGGCGATTTGCGGCACTTCGAGGTCGCCGTGCAGGCGCAGCAGGAAGACTTCGCGCTGGTCTTCGGGCAGGTCTTGCAACGCAGCGTCGAGTCGGGCCTGGTCGCGGCTCAGGCTCAGTTGCTGCTCGGGGCCGGCGGTGTCGTCGGGTTGGGCGTGCAGTTGCTCATCGTAGCTGTCGTGCAACGGGTTGTGGATGCCGTGCTTGCGCCAATGGTCGATCAGGCGGTTGCGGGCAATCTGGAACAGCCACGTACGAAAACTCGCCCGGCCTTGTGGCTGGGTGGTGCTGCGGATCAGGCTGAGCCAGGTGTCCTGGTAGATTTCCTCGGCCAGTTCGGCCTTGTTGCTCAGGGACACGAGGAAGCGGTAGAGGCCCTGGCGGTGCCGCGCGTACAAGGCCTCGAATGCGGCAGCGTCACCGGTTCGGTAGCGGGCCAGCAGCGCTTCGTCGCTGGGTGAGTCATCTGGAACGGCCATGTAGGTGGCGAACTCCTTTTTTGGTCTTCGAATGCTGCTTTCTGCAGGAGCGAGCTTGCTCGCGAAGGTTGTCAACGATGACACGGGCTTGCTGGTTTACCGCGTCGCTCTTCGTTTTTCGCGAGCAAGGACCAGGCGTCCCCCTCGCGCCTACAGTGGACGGTTGTCAGGGCTTGAGGCTTTGGGCCAGCTCTACCAGTTGCACAAATTCGTTGCGCAGGCCGAACGGGTCATCGCCTCGGGCCGAGCGTGCCAGTGCGGCGGTGTCCTGCAAGTTCATGCTGCCAGTGTAGCGGCCATCGCCCTTGAGCTGTTGGGCGAAGGCGGCCACGGCGGCTGAGAATCGCAGGTCTTCGCTGGCCTTACCCGACGTGTTGCTCACAGGACGCTCGATCATGCGACTCTCACCGCCAGCCGCAGGCTTATAGCGCACACGCAGCATCGCTAGCTCAGCGGATTTTCCGTCAACCGCAGGTACGGACGCATAGCGCAGCGGCTCCAACCACCCCTTCTCGCCCTTCGGCACAATTTCGTACAACGCGGTCACCGTATGGCCTGCACCCATCTCACCGGCATCCACCTTGTCGTTGTTGAAATCCTCACGCTTCAAGGCGCGGTTTTCATAGCCCAGCAAGCGGTATTCGCTGACCTGGGCCGGGTTGAATTCCACCTGCAATTTCACATCCCGCGCCACCACTGCCAGGGTCGAGCTGAGTTGGTCCACCAGCACCTTGCGGGCTTCGCGCAGGTTGTCGATGTAGGCGTAGTTACCGTCGCCCGCATCGGCCAGTTGTTCCATCAGGTGTTCGTTGTAGTTGTCCACACCGAAACCGAGGGTGGTCAGCGAAACACCGCTTTTGCGCTGGTCGACGGCCATCTGCTTGAGGCTGTCGAAATCGCTGATGCCCACGTTGAAGTCACCGTCCGTGGCCAGCAGGATGCGATTGATGCCCTTATCGATAAAGCCTTCGCGGGCCATCTGGTAGGCCAGTTCGATGCCGGATGCGCCCGCAGTGGAGCCACCGGCGGTGAGTTGGTCGATGGCGTTGCGGATCTTCACCTTGTCGCGGCCAGAGGTCGGCTTGAGCACCACGCGCGATTCACCGGCGTAGACCACCAGCGACACGCGGTCCTGGTCGCGCAACTGATCCACCAGCAATTTCAGGGTGCTTTTCACCAGCGGCAAGCCTTCGCGGCGGTCCATAGAGCCGGACACATCCACCAGAAACACCAGATTTGCCGGCGCGAGGTCGGCCACGGCGCGGTCGGAAGCCTTGATGCCGATGCGCAGCAATTTAGTGCGAGGGTTCCACGGGGTCGCGGCGACTTCGCTGGTCACGCCAAACGGCGAGCCATCGGTGGGCAGGGCGTAGTTGTAGGGGAAGTAATTGACCATTTCCTCGAGTCGCACAGCGCCTTCGGGCGGTAGGCTGCCTTGGTTGAGGAAACGTCGTACGTTGGCATAGCTGCCGGTGTCGACATCGACGCTAAACGTCGAGACAGGTGTTTGGGCGACGCTGTGCACCGGGTTGTCCGGCAGGTTTTCGTACTGCTCGCGGGGTTCACTGACGTAGTCCATCGCGGCGGACTCCTGCCCCCTCAAGCGCGAGGTCATCGGCGCAGGCATGGCCATGCGTTTGACCAACGCCGGCTCGCTTTTCAGCTCAGCCACAGGTGCCGCCTCGGCAGGCTTGGCTGCATCGCGGGACGAAGACAGCCCACACCCGGCCAGCGCCACCAGCAAGGTGACGGCAAAGCCCTGGGCAGCAGGACGCAAGAAGAGCAAATGACGGGACATGGGCTGAACCTCGTGAATGAATAATCCGTTCACAAGGTCAGACGCAGGGTGCGGGCGATTCGGGTTAAACCGTTAAAACGACTTACGGGCAGGCACGATCCGCAGCCGGCACCGACGGCATCGCCCTGGGGATCGATGCGTTCAGCGCCTGCAACTCGTAGACAAAAAACGGGCAGCGCATGCCCATTTTGCCGTCTGCATCGCCACCGTAAACCATGCCGACGTAGGCCTCGTACTGGCGGCCCTTTTCAAAGGTATACACCCGCGAAAGCGCCGGGCACTTGCTATAGGTGCTGCCGTAGCTACCCACCGACAGCTCCTCGCGCACCAACAAAAACGGCGCGCCCGCCGGCACCTGGTATTCGGCAACGATCTCGGTGTACTCACCTTCTGCCATCCTGACCCCGCCCAGGTACGCGGGCATCTTCGGCAACACGCGCGGCGCCATGCCTAACTGCGCCGGCACCAGCGGTGACTGTGGGTAATTGATGCTCGGCTTGTCACCGTCATAAAAGCGTCCGGCCTTGGCCAAACCCTGTTCATTACCCACACAACCGCTGTAGCGGGCGCCGCGCACTTCGCCGTTGGTGATGACGCGTAACTTGGCAGTATCGGTGCCGGGCGTGGGCTCCACGTAGGGAACCCACGGTTGGTGATTGCAAGCGCTCAGCAACAACGTGCAGAACAGGGCAAGTGGCTTCAGATCCATCAGGAGGCGTCCATGCAAAAAAGGCGGGAGTAACGCAATACGGGCGGCGACTTTACTCTGCCACCTCGTGGACCGGAAGCCACTGCCCTAAAGTTATGCGTGCTCCGGTCGAGACCCTGAGTTGATTCGTTCATTTATAGGGAAATTGTGTGTTGAAAACTCTCTACCGCGCTGCCGTCCTGGCCGCCGCGCTGTCGATGACCGGCTGCGTGTCCTACACCGTCACCGGCCCTATCGGCGCCCCACTTCACCCGGCACCTGTCAGCAGCCCGCGCAGCGCGCAAGTCGCGGATGTCACCGTCACTGCGACCGACGTCAACGACGCTAATAAGACGGCCATCAGCCGCTCGCTCACGGCCCAGCTCAACCAGTACGTGCGCACGGCGGGCTACTTCAAACAGGTCACCGAGTACCCGGTACGCCTGGGCGAGCAGGATGTGTCGCTCAAGTTCAACATGACCTCCCTCAAGGGCCACCGTGGCGTGCACCCGGCCTATGTCCCCGGCGCCTTGCTGACGTTGACGATCTGGATTTGGGTCAACGGCCCGATCTTCGTCGACACCTTCGACGTGGCCGGCGACCTGGTGATCGTCGATCGCGACGGCAAGGAACTGGCGAGTGCCAAGCAAGAGGTCAAGTTCGAGCGCAACGTGGGCCTGTACGGTCGCGAATACTGGGCCCCGACCATGGGCGCCAAACAGCTGAACGAACTGGTCGCGCAACTGCTCGACAGCGCCACCGCCAAACTGGCCAAGCCGTAATTTCAAGGAGCAACACATGAAGGGATTGATCAAGCACAGCCTGGTCCTCGCCGCCGTCTTGCTGAGCGGTTGCGTGTCTTACTCGCAACACGAACTGCCGCCGGTACAAACCTGGCCGCCGACCGCTAACGCGCCGGCGCAAAAACCGACAGCGTTCGTGCGCACCACGGCGCTGAACCAGGTCAACGGCGGCGCCGGCAACACCGCGCCCGGCGCGCCTGCCGCGTTGTGGGAAAAATCCGTGGCCGACGCGTTCCGCCAGTCCAACCGCTTCTCGCGGGTGAGCACCGACAAGGTCGACTCGGATATCTATGCCGATGCGACGCTGCACAACAACGAAGAGTACAGTCCGGTCTCGGCGTTCATCACCGGCTTCACGTTCTTCGTCATCCCGACCACGGCAAAGAACATTTTTACCCTGGAGACGGTGTTCAAGGACAAGGACGGCAAGGAACTGGGCCGCGTCAAAAAGAGTGAATCGGTGCGCACGTGGGTGCATCTGGTGCTGATCGTGGGCATCCCGTTCCAGACGGACACGCGGGAAGTGGTCGAGGCGTTGACGCGCAGCACGCTGGATGAGGCCGTGCAGCGCAAGTTGTTCTGAGGTCCGGCGGGCACTGCCCTAATGCCGGTCCGAAAGAGCAAACAGTAAACTGTGGCGAGGGTGCTTGCTCCCGTTGGACTGCGTAGCAGTCCCATGTTTGGGGCCGCTTCGCAGCCCAACGGGAGCAAGCTCCCTCGCCACAGGTCTAGCGTACTTACTTAGCTGAGCTTAAAACGCGTAGCGCGCTTTGAGCATCACGCCATCCGCATCAAACCCACTGCGAGCCTGGCGGGTGTAGCTGGCGCCGACCGAGAAGTCCCACACCTGGTAGTTCACGCCCACACTGGCTTCGTAGCTGTCACGTGCGACTGATGCACCGGTGACCGTGAACGCCGAACCGCCCAGCATATAGCTGGAGGTTTGCGCCACGCGGTCGCCCATCAGGTCGTGGTACGCCATCAACGTCGCTTCCGGCTGCAAGCTGCCGGCGCCCATTGGCAGGTTGCCGGCCAAACGCACGCCAGCGCCCAACTCACCCACTTCATAACGCTGCGAGCGGGTGCTCAGAGCTGCCGAAGAACCTTTCTCATCATAGCCATCCATGCGCACGTTGGAGTAGCGCGCGGCCACACGAGGCTCGATCACCACCGCCTGCGACGGCTTGAAGCTGTAGCCGCCGATCACGCTGGCCGACAACACATTGCTGTCGTAACTGCCCTTGGCCGTGGTGCCGGCGATGTGGCGTTTGCTGTCGTTCTCGTTGTGGCCGTAGCTGAGGCTGCCGTCGACAAACCAGTTCTGCAGCGACCAGTTACCGTACAGCGACAGCGCGTGGCCCTCGACGTCGGTCTTGTTGCCCAGGTCGGAATGGATGTTGGAGTTGAGGTAGCTGTACGCCACGCCCAGGATGGTGGTGTCGTTCAAGCGACCGTCCACACCCACCGCCATGCCGCTGCTGTTGGCCGAGTAGCCGTTGTCACCGCCACGGCCGTCCTGGTCCATATTGCTGCTCAGGCCCTGCACCCACACGCCGCCGGTTTGATGGGTTTCACGCTGGTCGGTGAGGCGATTGAAGATCGCGCCGTTGACCACGGTTTGCCCCGACAACGCCACGTCGAGGGCGCCACGATTCACGTCTGGCTTGAGCTGGTCGCCGATCTGCGCCAGTTGCTGCGCCGTGCCGGCGTTGGCCAGGGCCTGGAAGACCTGGTCGTCTGTGCTGAGTTGGCTCAGTACGCCATTCTTGAAGCTGTTGACCGCCGTGGCCGACGCCGCGCTGGCGCCTACACCGGCGAGGTCTTGCTGCACTTGCTGGTTGTCTTTGACCGCCACCACCGCCTTGACCGTTTGTGCATCAGCCGAGTAGCTGAGCACGTTCAACAGCGACGAAGAACTGGCCACAGACAGGCCGTTGTCTTGCACGCTGGTGGCTTGCAGCAGGGTGTACTGGGTGCCGTTGTTGGTGCTGGCGAAGTCGCCCGGGTTGGCGCTCACAGTCAGCTTCGACGCCTGGGCGAAGTTGGCGGCACCGTTGACGGTCAGGTACGGCGTGGTCGGCACGACGCTGTCAGACAGGTGCATATCGATGCCGGCGCCGCTGGCCACGTTGAGGTCGCCGGTGATGGCGGTGCCTGGGGCCGAGAGGTTCAGGGAACCTGAGTTGATCGACACCGGGGCAATGATGCGGTTGCCGGTGAAACCGGCCTGGCCGTCGATGTTCACCGCGTTAAGGTTCAGCACGTCGCCGATGATGTTGCCGCCGGTCCAGTTCAGCGAAGCCAGGTTGGCGGCGTTGATGGCGGTGCCGGAATTGCTGCGGATTTCGCCGGCTTGTTGGTTGATTTCAAAGGGCGAGGTCTGGTCGGCGGTATCGACGGTAATCGCGATGCCATCCGCCGTAATAGTGCCCCGGTTGACGATGCCGCGCGCGCCCGTGGCGCTGGTCTGTGCGAACGTCGCACCAGAAAACTCAAAGGCGTTGGCGTCTGTGCCCTTGGCTTCGATGGTGCCGGTGTTGAGGATGTAATCGACGGTGCCGTTATAGAAAAACAGCCCCTTCGCTTCATTGCCATTGGCGGAAATCAGGCCACTGTTTTCGATCCGCAAAGGGCTGGTGTCGGTTTCCACCTCAATACCCCAAGCGCCTTCACCGGTCGCAGTAATCGAGCCCGAGTTGAGGAGCTTGCCGCCGATGGTAGTAGGCGTGCCGCCATTGACGTCCAGGATCAAGCCAATCGCATCCCGGCCAACCATGTCGATCACACCGGTATTGGAAACGTCCCCGGCAATGGTAGTGCCATGCAGGTAAATGCCTTCGCCACCGCCCAGGTAAAACGGCGCCGGCGCAGGGCCCGGCGGCGGCGTCGAACGGATCGTGCCGGAGTTGATGACGCTACCGCCAATGGTCGTGGCGCCGATCTCCAGCCCTTCATAGCCACCGTTTTTCATCAGGATATTGCCCGCCTGAACCACATCCCCGGTGATAGTGCCGGGGTTCAGATTGGGCGGGCCGGACCAGAACAACGGATCGATGGCTATCGCTCTGATCGTTTTGCCTTGTGAATCCAGCGTGATGTCTGCGCGATTGATCAACGAGCCTTGAATACTGGTGTTGGCAAAGCCCAGACCGGCGGGAAGGGTGGTGTTGGAATCGACCACCTGAGAGAACTGGCCAGTGATGGTCACCGGCTCGTTGAAGGCCTCATTGATCCAAATATTCTTGCCCTGGCCCAGGTCGAACTCCACTGCCAGCACTTGAGTGCTGATTGCGCCAACCATGATTGCCAACAGGCTTTTTTGGAACTGCTTACGCTTCATTTCTAACTCCATGAACTACAGGTAAAAGCCGCCAAGAGGCCCGGCGGCCGTAGGTGTACTGAGCGAAGGATCACAAGATCCGAATGCATGCCCCCGACGCGCTTGCCTGATACGCAGGCACGACAATTCGCACCGCGAGAGGCAGTGGCGAAGAAGGCAATAGGGGGAAAAGGCTCACATTAATCCTTAATGTTTTTGAAAACGTTGCAGTCCATGCAGCCCGACCGGTTATGAGTGGGCGCGGTAAAGACACTGGAATGTAGGAAAAGGTTCGGAATTGTGTCGGAAAGTTGTGTAGTCGATCACACTGAGGGGGCGTTTGAGAGGTGTGGGGCTTGAGGGAGTGGCGGGGTGCTATGCCTTGCATGGTTTTGGGCGGGGGGCTTATAGTCCGGCCGTCGCTCAAAAGGCGATTCAGGTTTGGCGACCTGACAACAGAATGCAAAAGCAGCCGCTTTCATGCAGGTGTTTTTGCACCCGCAAAGCCGCGCCTTTTATGGCGGCTGTGCGCGGGAGACCTTCGGGTCTGCCGGTTTTCTGTTGCCGGTTCGCCAACCTGCGTACAGCTGCCACCCATTCGTTTGGCGACGAATGAGTGGTGGCCTCAACCACTAACAGAGTGTCAATTATGAATCGATACATGCCCCTAACCGGCGGCGAAAGCACCCTCCCCGCCCTAATCATCGACACCCAGGCGCCCCTCGACGTCCTCCACGACGCCGCCGTGCACCGCATTCAAGCCGTCACCCAGTTGCTGGAAAACCTGGCCTTCCGCGATCAACTCAGCAGCGATGCCGTGGTGCTGCAAGACTTTGCTCATCTGCTGGCGATTCCGCTGCGCGATGGGTGTGATTTGTTGGATGTGATCAGCCGCAGGCTCAACGCCGATCCGGCCTGAGTGAAACCGGGCGGCCTCGGTGCCGCTCGGTTCAGGAATTTAGGGCCCGGTAACAAAGAGGGAAAGATCTCCCCTGCTCTCACTTCATCCAATTAGTGATGCGTTTTTAAACGCAGTAACCATTATCGAAATCAATATAAAAGGCAAAACTGCCAATCCCGAAAAAATGGCATAGAAGGAACGCAAAAAACTTTTACTCCACGATAGGCGTCGAACGTCATGGAGCAACCTCTTCGACAAATGGGGACGGATTTATTTAGAATAAGCAGCACTAAATTATTTTAAATAAATCCGTCCCCTTTATCGTCATGGC
The DNA here is from genome assembly GCF_001050345.1 of Pseudomonas fildesensis. Taxonomy (GTDB): domain Bacteria; phylum Pseudomonadota; class Gammaproteobacteria; order Pseudomonadales; family Pseudomonadaceae; genus Aquipseudomonas; species Aquipseudomonas fildesensis. Next base: position 159,411 of record NZ_LFMW01000009.1, read on the forward strand.
GGAACCGATGGACCTATAGCGCCGTCCGGCTTTACACCGGTCTTTGCCCTGACCATCAGGTCTCCGTCAGTAACGTTACCACCGTGAACACCCAGTGAATGTGCGTTCGGATGACTTGTGAGCAACTCAAGTTTTTGTTGATCAATTTCACTTGAGGTATTTTTTGGGCCGTCGAAATTTGCATCCTTAGCTGCAGTTTTACCTGTCCCCACAACTCCTGCGTCTCCAGGAACCAAACCCGACGCACTACCTTTTGCACCAGAGCCGACCTGATCCCTGCCTCCCGCTTACTGGCGTCAACCCTGTACTGTTGGTCTGAAATCATCAATCGTCTTGTTTTTTTCTTTCAACAGAGACATGACAAACTCAGGATCAAAATCCATCAACAATTCGATAGCATCATAAATTTTCCAGCTATGCACTTCGGGATGATCAATTATGGCGGCAAGATGCTCTTCAACAAGAGGCACATACTCTGAGTAGTTCTTCCTCTTCACGAAATCAAAAATCTTGGCTATTTCGAACGGTTTACTACTCGCCAAAGTAATAATCTTCGATAGCGGAGAATAGATCTGGACTCTAGCCGCCTCGACTTCCCCACGATCAGCCACATTGGCAAAATACCGAGTAACAGCCAAGAGTATTTGACGATAAGTGTCGTCGTACCCATATAGTCGATGGGAATAGGTTCCTTCGATGCCTTCGGGTTTTTCCATACTCCCTTCCAAAGCGATCAAGCCTTCATAGACGCCCCAACTGGTCAGTAGTTTCGCAGCCAAGAATTGCTCCTCATCGTTACTCGCATGACGGAGCAAATCCAGCACAGCGTCAATTCTTTCCTGTGGGATATCCTCTGGATCCAAATCTCCTGCCGTCACGGCATAATCTGCATGCTCTGGAATGCTATTCAACAGTTCGTATGTTTTCGGCTCCATAAAAAATACCTATTTTTTTACTCTTTTAATATAGTCGGCTGGCACACAGCCCATAATCAAACATTCACCATCGCGCTTAGCGTTCCCCAGATCTCTCTCCGCGTTAATCAACGAATCGCTGTTATTCTCAGATGGGTTTCTTGTATACCTTGCACGGGCTGCATCCACTTTCGATTGCAATTCCGCTGTCACCTGTTGATTCGTCAAAAATTTGGTATCTGGCAGTGCGCCGGAATCAATGTCCTGCTGCAAGCGCTTAACGTCGATCTCAATTTTATCAGTACCATAGTTTTTCGGGTTCGACGTTGCAATTGGATCAGTAACAGATATATAGGGCGAATTCTCAGAATTGCCACCACGCACGTGCGTTTGGACACTGCCAGTCCCGTTGACGTTGGGTGGAACCAAATCGCCGTTTTCATTGATATACGCTTTGGGTTTGCCGTTTCCGTTGACCGTTGCGCTGAATTCGTTATCGCTGCGCACAACGATCTGACCTGGCCCTTTTGGACCATTGGATGAGCAAGATCACTCTAAGGAGTCGAGCTTCTCGATGTCTTTCCAATCCGGTGCGAGCCCAAGTGATTGCATGTGCCTGTCAAAAACCGTTCCTACCAGATCGGAAACGGGCTGATCTTCAAGCCATACTGAATCGCACTCGAAGCACATTAAGAAACGGTGCTCGGGCATAGTTTTAAGTCGAACGCGCCAAACAACATCTTGCAGACAGAAGGGACAGAGTTTCATTTCGGGAAAGCCGTAATAACTTGCGTTGTTCCATCGCGAACCACAATCTGAATCGAGGCTTGTCCGCTCGTTCCGACTTGTCGCCCCATGTCGACAACCCATACACGGTTGCCGTTGGCTTGTAGCGTACCAGGCCCAACCCGCGAGGCCCACGCTTGATCAACAAGTCCAATAACCTGTTTTCGGTCCACGCTGAAAAGTGAGTGAACCGGCTTGGAGGGATTGGGAACAGTATGATCCAGAACGTGCAACACTCGGTTCCCGTGTGCCGAGCCTTGACCATAAACTAACCCGCCAGGCGAGACCCAAGATTTGGTTGCGGCATTATTTTAAATAAATCCGTCCCCTTTATCCCCCTTTATCCTTTAACTGCATCCAGTAGTCATATGTTTCTCGAAGTCGACCGGTTTTTTTTGATCCATCAGCAATAGCGGATGCGAATGCGTGAGCAACCCTGATTGGATTGGTAGGCGACGTGCCAGATGCCGATATAACAGGCTGCCCGTAATCTGCCTGTTTTCTACTGCCTTTTAACTGACTCCAGCTCAGCTCAGGGTTACATCGGACCGCCACTTCACCATAATACATTCCGACTAAAACAGCCAAAGACATTGCATCTTCGGATAGAACAGGTGTGTTCAAATCAGCCGTGCCGGCAATTGAATCATTTCCTGTTTCGTTAACCGTTGATGGCAGTTGCTCTTTATGAATCCGTGAAGCTAACCACTCAGCCACACCATCTAAAGATTCCGGGGAAAAATCCGCGTTCCAGCTTTCATATCCCGGCGTCTGCCAAACAGCTTGAATCAACTCATCTAAACAGTAGGGTTTATTAAGCATAAAGAGCTCATAAAAACTATTTAGCTCTTTCGAATTCATAGATGAAAAAAATCTGTGACTGGCGTATAGGCGGTTGTAAACTCCATAATCAATGCACCTTAATTTTGATTCCCGCGTCGGACAAAGCTTTTTCAAGGGCTGGCGCAGGTCCAACGCGTCCTGTGACGGGGCTCCTATAAAAATTCCATGTTACCCCATTAACCATACCGCGGCTCAGGAGCTCCGTATCCTTCATCACTTGAAGGGCTGTATTGGCGTCGAGTGAAGTGTATCCAACCTTGGACTCATGAGCCAAAGCACCTGGAGCTAGCTGGTCGACGACACGCACGCCTTGTAGCGAAAAGGGGACGGATTTATTTAGAATAAGCAGCACTGAATTATTTTAAATAAATCCGTCCCCTTTACCTGCTGGTTCCGGCTACTTCTTTTGCACCAACTAATCCATGCAGTAGTAACTGTAAAGATCCGCATCAGGCCAAAGTTCGTCATATGCGGTTAACGTGCTTCGCAGGGCCTCGCTACGAGGGTCCTCGGAAGGATTCATATTTGAAATTACAAATTCTTTAATTTCGGGCCACTGAAGCTCACGCATACAAAATGCCACAACTTCAAATGGCGAGTTTCCAGACATTAAAATCAATTTAAATTTATCTATAAAATCTTCTTTATAGCCAGGATGCTTTTTTACAAACTCCAAAATATTTAACAAGGACATCTCGTAGGAAATGTCTAGTTCTTCACCAAAAGCGGCTATAGCCATATCGCAAAGCTCATCAAACTCTTTAATTACGTCATTCATTTCGGCACCCAGGCACCTTTTCTTGGGGGAAATGGGGACGGATTTATTTAGAATAAGCAGCACTAAATTATTTTAAATAAATCCGTCCCCTTTATCCTAAATAAATCCGTCCCCTTTATCCCAAAGAGCGTAATGTTCCAGGCTTGCCCACAGAAACTAAAACAAAAATTTTGTCTGACCCTGATTACCTCCTATAAATTAAGCTCATATAGCGCGTTCAAAAAATCAGAAAAGTTTCTCGACACCAGTGTCATATTTGAATCGTCAGGCTTTGCTCCATCACACTTTTCTAATTCATGATCCCAAAAATAGACCTTGCCTCTGCCCTCCCCTTTAATACCCAAGCAAATTTGGTTGCCTCCAGGGTCGCATGCAATTGCTATAAACCCTTCAGGGATACGCCCTCTATACAAGTTTAAATTTCTGACAAAATCATATGTATCACTCCTATTCAAACCGTAAAAACGTTGAACCGATGACCCATCCTCATTATCCATAAAACGGAAACTATCTGGTTCAGGGTAACCTCCTCCGTTATGAGATAAGAATAGATAATATTCTCTAGGCAGAGTCACCCCAATAAAACTCTCTAGCAATTTCATCGCGTCATCTGAGATGGAATTTCCAGGTTCTATTATTTCAATCATATCAATAAAACTCCTATTTATACGGTTTTATTCCAGAGGTTGCTACACCACCAGTATGGCGCACAGCATCATGTAAATCTGAAGGAATTAATTGCATCAAGCCAGACTCTTGATGATGATGCCAAGTAAAATTATCAGGTGTACGTTTATAACCGGAAGATTGATTAGCCAACTTAAAGTCTCGATCGCGGTTCCCTGTCAAATCGATCCGTACTTTCTTCACGGCATAGGGGGCGAAATCAGGATACCCAGCTCCAGAAAAATGAACACTATTCGGGTATTTTTGAGCAATTTCCGCAGGCAAATCGCCTAAAGGAATTGTGGTGTTTGCATACCTCTGTGAATTTATCGGGCTACGACCATTAACAGGTCGAATACGATCAATATTTAGTTGTCCTGCATCAGCATCGCCTAAATTCCTGATACCAGACACTTCCTCAGCAACCGTAGTTCCGTGCGGCCCTTTCGCCCCGTTGATTACAGCGGAGTAAAAAGCTATACCCTCGGCAGTGCCGGGGATATTTTAGCACTTCAAATGACCAACTAAAGCCCCATAACAAAATTTCTAATTAACTGTCTGTCCGAGTCATTTTCAGCCGCCCCATTTAAAGTTGGAATCAAATAATAAAGCAATAATTCAACCCTTGACGCCTCTGCCGGAATAGCTTCCGCAACACAACCAAGTAATAATTTTATAGACATAATGGCCGCAAAGGACTCATACCCCCTCGGCCCAGAAAAAGGTAATTTTCTAAAGTAATATTTTGCTAATCGCTTCTGATCAGAACGCTTCCACGTACGATGGGGAATAAGTAGCAACGCTTCTCCCCAATCAGCAGACTCTATCGGATACTTAGTTATTAGCCAATCAGCAGCTTGATCAGAACTCATGTTAACAAGCTGTGCGCATAGCGCTCTCTGTCGCTCATCCATATTAAACCTACTTCGGACTAAATAAATTTTCTGGCAGCCCGGAGTTACTACTCAACGATGCTGGCGGCTTGTAATGCCCAGAACTATTAGTCCACTGACTTATTGTTCCTCGACTTGGACCATCATTATTCCCAAAGCGTATAGAACCTGCATATTTGACGTCCCCTCCACCGCTAAGTCCAAGGTGAGTCGAAAAATCCTCATTAACATTTGGTCTACTGACTCGAACTGCGCCATCAGGCATTGTTACAAAATCATATGATCCTGATGGCGTTATCTTGCTGCCACCTGGAGTTTGCAACCAGTAACGACCAGATGAGTCTTGAACAAGAGTCCTTATTGGTCGCTGCGCAATAGCAGGGTCATTTGGGAAAACATTCGTTAACGTACCGCGCTCAGTAAGGTTCGGAACAGCCCCAGGTCCTTTTGCACCGCTTTACTTTGTGTTCAACAACCTATATTTTCAACCACAATTCCGTGCGCAGCTTTCATATAAAAGCAATATTCTTCCCCTGCACGAATCAATACACCTCTCTCCCACCATTTCTCACCCGCCCTTATAAAAAGGTCGGGCTGCAGCAGACTTTTAAACATATCATCAAGGCAAGCCAGCTCATAAAAAATCTCTTTAAACTCATCTGCGCTAACAATTTTTGGCTCTTCTAGCAAGCGCTGCAGCAAGGACCTACATCTAATATCATTAAGGTATTCAGAATAATCCCAACGATATCCATCTTTGCACTCCTCAATAAAAAACCTCCACTTCTGAATTAAAGACACCAGACTTTCACCACCAAACCCAAGGCGCGTTAAAACACTCGCACATAGTTCAAATATACTTTCATCTTTCATAACTGATCCTTAAAGTATTTTAGCTGTGCGGCAGCATCACCGCCTGGCCTAAAGAAGGTATTTATTTTTCCTCCTCTCATAACACCAAAGTATCCAGTCGACGGTTCGAATCTAAGCATGGAGCCATCTGCCCGAGTTCCTTGCATTACTCCTCCGCGAGCAGCGGGAGACCAAAAAGATCGTGCGGCACTAACGTAAGAGTCTAACGAAGTAAATTCTGGTACATCCGCACCATCTGGCTTCGCTGTTGCTTTACCCTTTCCGCCCAGTATGACCCCTTGAGAATGTTTGGCATAATGCTCAAATGTTTTTCGCCCATTTGAAAAATCAGGTAATAACTGAAGTTCTTTAGGTCCTTGGCTGGCAACAACATCTACACCTTTAGCAGTACTTGGGCCGACTTCGCCTGTCGCTTTTGCACCGAAGTTTGCGTCATTGGCCGCCGATTCACCAGAACCTACGACCTTCGTTTCCCCTGACACCAAACCCGATGGTGTCGCTTTTGGACCAGGTATCACGTCCTTTGGTAATGAAGTCGTCAACCCGCCCTTGAGGCCGTATGCGCTGGCAAATGCCACCATAATGGCATGCATCGCCATAACGGTATCATACTGTTCCTCGACTTCCGCCCGCGTCTTGTCCGAGTCTTTTGCCAGATTGTTTATCGTGATGTCGTGAAGAATGCTACCGGCGTCCAATCCCCGCAGAGCGGCTTCCGCATTCGCCGCATCAACACGGTAGAGGTCTTTATAAAGTAAGTTGTACGCGACATTTTCCCCGTATTCAGCGAGGGCTTTTTGAGCAGGGGCAATCAAGTTGCTACACGCTGTACTGGATAAATTCCCGGCGGTGCACACTCCACGAATCGCTTCATCTCGATCTTTATCGGTAACGTTTATATACGCGAGTTCATCTTTTTCTTTGTCAGTGATGGTGCCCAGCATTTGTTTGCGTGAAAGCACAAACTTACGGGTAGCTTCCGGCACGCTGAGATAGTTATTCTCAACCGCATTTTTCCCAACCTGCGCGGCTGCCACCGCATTCAGCGCGTCCTTGCCAACCAACGATCCGGAGAGCCCAGCCGCCAACGTCGAGAGACTGGAAATCGTCTGCTTTTGCCCTTCGGACAGGTTTTCGTTACTGACTCCGCCATACAGACTTTCTTTGATCAGCTGTGCGGTTTTCTCCGCCGCCACGGCCCCGGCTGCCCCTGCCAGCGCGGAGTTACCACCGGCCCGCGCCAACACCGCACCCAATACCGCATGGGCCATCAGGTTGGCCTTGGGGTCACCATCGGTCATCTTCTTGACCGTCTGCGCCAGATACGGCGCCGCCGCACCCGCCAATGCCCCCCCTACACTGCCGCCCATGGCCGCTTGCACCACAGCCGTCACTGCCTGGCTGGCCTTCTGGAAGCTGCTGCCAACGCCATAATCCTGCTGGGCACGCTGGCTGATCTGAGCCTGTGTCGGATTGGCGATACCCTCATCAATCAACTTCAGGCGCGTGGCTTTGCTCACATCGCTGTCTGAGTCGTTGGCGGCCCTGATCCTGGCTGCAGCAATCGCATCGCCAATGCCCTTGGTCAACTCCATCGAGCTTTTGACCAACTCCATGCGCTCTTGCATGGCCTTTTCATCAGGCTTGTCGAGGCGCTGGTTAGCATTAGCCGTGTCGCGGTTCAAACCGACGAGGTCGTTGGCGCCTTCGGGGTTGCGCACTACGATCGTGCCTTCGCTGACAGCGCTGCGCGTATAGCTGTGATCCGAATCATTAAGCGCCATGCCATACAGAGCGCCAGGTGTGAGGGTGCTCGCGCCGCTGCTGTAAGAACCGGAGACACTCATGCCCGCGGACTTGCTCTCGATCTCGCTCTTGTTCTTGATGTCACTAACCAGCAACCGATCGGTGAGCAGCAGGTTTTTGTCGGCCGTGGCTTCACTGGCAATCACCGCACCTTGCAAGGTGGTGTTCTTGGCCACGTCGATGGTGTAGCCGCCCTTACCGGCGAAGAAGCCGCTCTGGTCGGTGACGGCCTGGTAGTCGCTGTTCATTTTCGACGCCGCCAGGTTCGCGGACGCTGTCACCGGGGAGCCATAACAGATCGGCGGAATGCAGATGCTCGCACCGAAGCCCGCGCTGTTCTGCTTGCTCTTGGACGTTTCGGTGTCTTGGCGCGACAGAATGTTGAGGTTGCCGCCGACGTCGGCATCAATGCGATCAGCGCGTACCTGCGCGCCGATCAGGCTGGTGTCCTGGCCACTGCGCAGCACCAGCGAGCCGGTGTCCAGCGTGGTGTTGACTTGGGTAACCGAGCCGCCCGAACCCAGGTTCTTGGCGGTTTGTGCACCGAGGTCGATGGTGAAACCGTTTTGCTCGCCTATGTTGAAGCTGGCACCGATAGCGGTCCTGTTGCGTGAGCCGTCGTTTTTGCGGTCGGTAGTGTTCTGTGCGCTTTGCATCAGGATGTTGTTTTTCGCGGACAGCAACGTGCTGTCGGCTTTCAACGTACTGCCGGTAATCGTCAAGTCACCCACAGTGCCCGGCGCATCGCCCGCAGCGATGATCGACAGTTTGCCCCCGGCGTTGAGGTTGCTCTGGTGAGCGGTCTGCGCCGTGTATTCGCTGCTGCTTTTGGTACGGGTGTTGGCCAGTTCGGTGCCGATCTTGATGAACGAACCGTTGCCGACGGAGCCACCGGTTTTGTCCTTGAAGCCGGTGCTTTGCTTACAGGACGAGGTGTTGGCTTTTTGATGCCTTGCGCGTTTTTACGCTGAGGACTTATAGTCCGCCGGTCGTCCACATGGCGATTCAGGTTTGGCGACCTGACGGTAGAGAATGCGCAAGCCGGGGGCTTTTTTGCAGCCACTTGCGCGCCTGCAAAGTCGTTTTATGACGGCTGTGCGCGGGAGACCTTCGGGTCTGCCGGTTTTCTCTACTGCCGGTTCGCCAACCTGCGTACAGCTGTCACCCATTCGTTTGGCGACGTTTGAGTGATGGTATTCATCACTAAAGTAGAGAGTCCAAAAATGAACAGATACATGCCCCTTACAGGCCACGATTCAACCATCCCCGCGCTGGTGATCGACACTCAAGCGCCCCTCGATGTTCTCTATGACGCCGCCGCTTACCGCATTCGTGCGGTGACTCAGTTTTTGGAGAACCTCGCGTTTCGGGAGGAGATCAGCAGTGATGCGATAGTGCTTCACGACTTTGCACTGTTGCTGGCAATTCCGCTGAGAGATGGGTGTGACTTACTCGATGTAATTGGGCGGAAGCTGAACTCACAAAACATATAAATAACAAATGGGCGGTTATTTTTATAACCGCCTTGTTTGACCATTTCAAACAGATGAAAACGAAAATCTATTTTTTAAAGAACGTAATATTTCCAGGCCAGTTCCACAGACACTCAAACAAAAAAACGTTGTCTGACCCCGATTACCCTTAGAAGCCCTCATCCGGCTTGCTCAAGCGCTGCACGTCAGCCTGGATGATTTGGTGTTTGCAGAAGGAGAACGCGGACCGTCAGACGATTTGCGCCTGCGTTTCGAGGCCGTCAGTCATATGCCCGAAGCCGAGAAATCAGTGATCAAGGCACTGCTCGATGGGATGATTCTCAAGTACCAGGCATCAAAAATCATGGGGACGGATAACAGCAGCCGACCACCCAGTGCGTAACCAGAAAAAAGGGCCGATCTGAAAGAGTGAACCGGCCCACATGCTTCGCTGCTGCGTATAGCAAAAGCTATACGCCATACGTCAGTGTTTATTGGGTGAAACCATTTCGTATTACAAATGTATAGCAGCACCTTGAAGGCATAAACTTGATAACCAATTGAAACATATAGAAAATATCCACCTCGCAAGAGGTGCGTGTTGTGTATTGAGATTTTGCTCCTGTTAAGGAGCGAAAAATCATGCTCAAAAAGTGCGTATTGGTTAGGTAGACCGAAGGTCGTCAGGGTGGGTGCAGATCGGGTGAAAAACACCGGCGCAAGGCCGGTGTCGAGAGTGTCAGATCAAATTGAAACTTCTACAACTCACCAGACCTCATGAGTCTCAGCTCTGTAATTCTTTTCAATACGCTCAACAAGCAATGGCGCACTGATAATCCCTTCTGTCGGATACTCCAGCTCATTAGGCCTAAATTCTCTTTCAAGTCGAAATGACTCTTTACCATCCCACAGCCAAAGGGAACCACCCGGTCCACCATTCCTGGAGCGAAATGTAGGAAATACTTGTAGCCTTTCGGGCACCGGAACATTTTTCACAACTGATAGGAGGCCTTGATTTACCGCACTTTGAACAACAAAGAACGCAGAAAATTGTGGTTCTCCCTCAACCACCGCTGAAAAATCTATTGGTTGTTCATTATGAAATCCGGGGAAAACACGAATTAAAAAACCGAACTCCGGGTGCTTATGAGTAACTTGCGCATATGCGACACCTTGCGAGGTCAGCACCTGCAAAATGTCGCCCAGCTTTACTTTCTTAGCCATTTAAAATCCTTCATATCCAGCTTTTTTCAGCAGCTCAGCACCGCGAATCAAACCCTGTTCATACTTGGTCGGGTTTTTGACAGACGATATGGAGTTGATTTTATTGATTAACGTGCCGCCATCTTTACCAAGACCATGGTAATCGATCAGTGTCTGCTCAACTGCCCGAGCGTCAGTACGAGAAATATTGTCAAGCCCTCTGATTTTTGAAACCACTATACCTTTTTGTCTGAGGTGAGCTTGACCACGCTTAACTATGTCGTCGGTTATTCCAACATAACGAGTCACGCCATCAACAACGCAGTTATAAACGCAGGTCTTTCCGCCTATAGAGGCAACCTCACCTGCGCCTTTTGCACCATCTACATAGCTTTAATCTCTGCAATCAGAGCCAAAAGCTCAGACTCAGTCAACTCAAACTCCTCACCTTCCTCCATTGCCATCAATGTGAGGAGTGTTCGATCCATGGGAGCAGTGATTTCTAAGCCATGGTTTTGATAGATTTCAAATGCCACTTTAGAAATCCTAAAGACATCGAAACCATTAACCAGTGCTTTTTCTAAATCCATAGCGAGATCGACTTGTGAGTACATTATTCCCAACTCTTCAATTCTGCACCTGTAGGAGGATAATGTTGTGCACTAACTGGCTGCCCATTAATGCTTTTAGGGTGAACCCGTATGACACTCCCTGAATGATCATAGCTTTCCATCCACTGTCTAGTGGAGCCAGTCGTAGGATTGTACTCCGTAGCAAAGGGAGCACCACGAGTAGCCCCCTCAGTTCGAGCAGGAACTTCCTGTGTGTAATAACGAATTCGTCCATCCGGAAGTGTTTTTGTAACCGCCGCTGTCTCTTGTGCTTTCTGTAGGCCTGAAAGCTTCGCCCTCAAAGCAGCTTGGGCATTAACACTTGCGGCTCCACTTGAGATTACTGCGGTTTCTTTTGGACCTAATCAGTATTTATGCCTACTTTAAATTTACACCACATTGGAAACTCGCCAGAAAACACAAAAAAATCATCAACGTATTGCAAGCCTACCGCCTCTAAGCGCCGAGTAAGTTCATCCGTCGCCTCTCCTCCAAAACAGGGCCCAAAGGAAATCAAATCAGCACTCATATCAAGTGGCGCATCAAACTCAAGCACCGCTGACAGCCTATCAATATCTATAAATTTAGATAACAACGCTTGCCGACGAATAACGATTCCACATTCAACAATATTAATAAAATTCATGGTTTCACCCCTGGAATTTTTATGCCATCAGGCACATTAATCTTAACGTTATAAATAGGTGAACTCTGATTTGGCTGAAAAATTTGCCCCCACTCCGGCTTCCCACCCTGACTGATAGCCTTTTCTGGAACGGCAAAGTCTATACGAATAGGACCTGTCCCGCCTGGCTTAGCCGCACCCGGAGTTGTTACGTAAACACGTCCACCAGCTCCGACGCCATTGGGAATAGCCGTCCCTCCATTTTGCATCCACTGAGAAACCTCTTCAGGGGAGACCCAGCGAGATACTGGTGTATATCCAGGGGGTAATGGTCCTTCTGCGGCACCCGGATCACGGGGCGTCATAACTCTGTAATTTGACCCGAGATCACTAATTAGTGGCGCTGGCTGAGGTGAACTAGGAAGTGCTGCTTTTGCACCAACTAGTCAGACGATATTTAGTGAAACTTACGCCATGATATCCACAGACACATTTCCTGAACGAGCAAACTCGATAAAAATAGCACAAACAATTTCCACATCATGTGTGACGGCTCTAGCAGGATACATCTCCCCTAAAATGCTGACGAGTTCGTTTTTTGAGTTGAGATCAGTCATAGTTCTGACGACATGCTCACCATCTTTATCATACTCGCTAAGCATCAGTAAAAAATTTTCACTTTCAACATAAAGCGCCAATTCATAGGGGCGACCTTCAGATTCAGACTCGCACCGCATCTTGATAACGCCGGAGCCTTTACCAATGGAAGTCAATACCCCTCGAACATCCAATTCTTCGGGATCCATGATAGCTTCTAACTGATGGCGATATCCATCAGCGTCAACAATATAGCCGCCAAAAACCATACTCATGGCACCTCCTTAATCGACCGCATTCCCGGCACCCAATTATATTTTTTTGGTAATCCAGTTACGTCGTCTATCGCTTGAATAGTCAAAGAACTCAATCCGGATTTTTCCGCAGCGGCTGCTATATCACCTTTGCAAAATCCACATACATCTTTACCTGCAACGCTCATAGCCATATCAGCACCTTGAGTCTTGCCAGCATTATATGCCTGCTGTATGACGCCAATTTCTGCATGAGCGTCAGCCATATTTCCATTCGGCAAACATTTTCCTGTTGCTTCAGTTTTGGCCGTTACTCGATCAGCTATCAGAGTTGCCTCATCTGGATTTGCCTGAGCTACTGGACGAGCTGTTTGGTTTACATCAGTAAATGCCGCATCTCCAATTTTTCCCTCTGCGGTGACAACCGGAGAAATACCTTTTGCACCTACAAGTAATCTAGCCAGTCACCGGACTTAACATTCTGTCTCTTCTTGAGGAAATCCTCGTACCGAGCTTTATGTTTTTCAACAGCACCCTCAACATCTATAGAAATAAAACCACGCCCTCTCTCCTCTACAGATAAAGCTGTTGGCTTAATCTTCATCGGCGAAAGCTCTATCAAGACCCCTGAAACCTTAGACTTATGAAATATAAAGCTCTTTCCTCCGGCCAAGGGAAGGATTTCATCCATCACAGAAAACATTATTTCAGGGTTAGACATCTCAATTTTTTCACCATCTTCATAACTTTCTGAATAGTTCTCTGGGATGAGGAAAAGCTTATAATCAATAATAACCAGCCAGCCATCTAGCTCAACAATATCGCCGATATTCATTATCACTTCCCTATCACAATGGCATTAACGCCTGTTGACATTGCGCCATCTAACAACCCTTGCTGAACACCTCTTGGCCCGACATACGGGTCTCGTGTCATATAGTAACTTACGCCATCAATAGACTTAACACCATCAACAATAATGAAGTGTTTTCCTTGGCCAGCGGGAACCTGAACGATAACACTCGCTCCTTCTTGCAGTGCTTTGTTTAACTGCTCAGGTAGCATTGTAGTGTTTACAGTATTTTTAACTCCCGCCTTAGATATCACATCTGATAATTCCAGAGTGTTAACGCCGGTCGGCCTGACCCCGTTTACAAAGCTTCCAATTGCATTGTCAAGGCTAATAGCCGCACCCGTTTTGTCAGTAATTGTCATTGCTGCGCAGGCTGGTCCGCATACAGGGGCGTCACCTTGTAAAACAACCGAGCCCTTTGGTTCATATGGGATTGTTTTAGGCGCAACAACAATACCGCCTGCGCCATCAACAGAAGCACCTGCTGTCGCTTTTGCACCTGTGCTCTCAGGTATTTTTGGTAAATCTGAAACAACCCTAGTCGTCGACGACTCCAACTGGGCAACAGTTTCACTGACCTTCACACTATCCTTCAACCCCATTTTGCCAAGGGTTTTACTGGAAACCTCGATACCAATCCTAGCCAGTGCAGCGCCGCCCTTAGCCAGCCCGCCTGCATCCACTGCAACACCCGCGACTGTATGCAGGAGTAACCCTACGTCACGTCCAAGCTGAAGGGCTTGGTCAGTTCCCCCATATTCCAGGGCATAATTGATTCGAGCAATTGAGGCTTCCAGGCTTTTAACGCCTTCCTCTCCGAGCTGTTTGCGGACCTCGGGATTCTTAACGAGCTCAGTGATGCCATTCAGACTGTCCACTGGATGGGCCAGGAAAGTCGCCATTCCCGAAAGGTCTTTCCACCCGCCCTCTTGGAGGCCTAAGACAAAACCGACTTGACTTCCAAGATCCTGTGCAGAATCGATCCCACCCCATTTTCTATAAACGGCGAGTTTCTCTATCAGGTTCGGCGCCGCATCCAGTTCCTTCTGCTTTTGTACTTCTTGCTGAGTCGCCAACCAATTGTTATCAACATTCGCAGTCGCCGCATTGGTAGCGGTCGCCACGCCATTGGGGTCCGTGACTGCCGCAATCCCTGTCACCAAACTGGTGATGATGTTGCGCTTAGCCTCTCTTTCTTCACCGGTTTCATCGGGGTTGGCGTCATCGAACAACCCTGCCAATACGCTTGCAGCCGAAGCCCCCACAGCACCTGAGGAACAACTCTGGTTACTGGCTGCAGCCCCCGCACACCCTACGATGGCATGGAGTGCCGCGTGTTCCGGACTGCCCTCCTTGAGTCCTTGCACTACCAGCTTGCCGATGTAGTCAGAGCCCTGTTGCTGGACGTAATTGACCACCATGTTTTGGGCAAACTGGCTGGTGCCACCCGTTACATTACCCGAAGCACCAGCGACCAATGCTGTCGCGATCTGGCGATAAGTGCCGCCTGCGCCCCAATCATTGGCTATGGATTTGGCTTCCTGGTTTAGCTCCAGATACTTGTCACGGTGCTTCTGACTTGCTTCAGGACTGAGATCCGGATTGGTGGAGGCGATTTGCTCTTTCTCGGCCAACGCTTTCTTGGCATCCACCTCACGAGCCCGCGACTCCAGGTAAACCGACACGTTCTGTACGAACTTGCCAGTGATGTCGAAACCGGCCTGGATCTCATCGACGTTGAAGATCGGTTTGAGCTTGTTGCTGCCGTCCCGATCACTGGACACGTCGGTGTTGATCGCCGCGACTGCCTGTTCGGAGGTTTCTCCGGTCAGTGCCTGCTGCTTGCTGCTATCGGTGATTTTTACGTCCGCGCCGCTGATGCCACTGCGGGTTTTGCTGCTGGAGTCATCGCCCGCATACAGCGCGATTGGCGCAGACACGCTGACACCTTTATCGCTTGCAATCACAGGCCCCGGTTTGGTTGCGTCTGCGTTGCCTTTCGAGTCCCGACCGATCTTCCCACCGTAACCGCCGCTGAGGTTGATGCTGGTGGCGTCATACTCGGCTTTATTCTTGATGTCAGAACTGGTGAGACTCCCAGTCGTCAGGGTATTGCGCCCGTCCGCTACAGCTTTGTCCGTACTGGCGATGACGGCGCCTTTCAGATCGGTATTGCCTTTTACATTGACTTGGAAGCCGCCGTCCCCAGCCTTGATCCCGGACTGTTCGCTGACACTCGCATAGTCACTTTGCATCTTCTGCTGGCTGATCCCACCACTGATGCTGCTCATGCCATAGCAGAACGGCGGGATACAAAGGCTGACGCCAACATTGGCGCTTTGTTGTTTGGAGGTGTAGGTACCGGTGTCCTGCAGGCTGGCGATATTGAGATCCCCACCCACATTCGCTTGTACCTGACGCCCAGAGACAACCGCTCCTTTGAGGTTTGTATCGCCTCCACTTTCAAGCAGTGCAATGTTACCGGCCTTAATCACACTGTTTGTCTGTGTGACATCTTCGCCGCTGGCCTTACCCCGTCCCTTGTTAGCAGCAAGATCCAAAGTAAACCCACTGCTTTCACCGAAACCAAATCCGATTCCTGCGCTCCAGCCGCTATTGCCGCTGGTATTTTTCTGACTGGACGTATTTTGCGCGGCCAGGAGACTGATCGCGCCATCAGCCTTGAGGTTGGCATTCTGGCCTGCCTCGATACGGCTGCCGAGGACGTTAATGTTGCTGTTCGCCCCGTCGCCTTTAGCGCTGATATTGACGTCACCGCCGGCAACTACGCTGCTACCAACCACGTTACGACCCGATTGACTCCCTTCCCGATGACTGCGGCTGTCACTGAGATTGATGCTGATCTTCACCCCGGCAGTTGGGGTTTGAAGCATCGACTGGCCCGCCTCCACGGCCTGATTGGCACTCATGGCAACATTAACGGCAGCCAGAGCGAGCATGCGGCCATCATTGGTGTCCTGGGCGGCTTTACCCATGTCCTGAATGCCACGCAAGGCTTCCAGCAAAGGCACTGTGACTGTTCCGCCTATCGCGGTTCGGCTGTTGCTTGCCGTATTACTGGTTTTAAGCGTGTCGAAGCCCGCATTGATGCCGACTCGTTTGGCGAGAATATCGATATCGCCTTTGGGTGCAACAACCTGACTGGCGACTTGGTTGTAATGTTCACCCGCCCTTAGCTGGACATCACCACCCAAGGAAGCCACCTGGCTACCGGACTGTCGAGTGGTGTCATTTTTATCGGATTCTTTTTGCTTGACGATACCCGTCGCCCCTTGCCACCAGGAGCCGATCTCGCCGACCTTCTTGCTGCTGGAGCGAGCAGTGGCACTGTTGGTATTTTCTGCACTCACAATCTCAAGATCGCGACCCGCATTGATCTTGAGATCTGCATCTGTAACCAGTGTGCTACCGCGAATGACGGCATCGCGGCCACTTTTGATATCAAGCGTTCCTGCGCTGATATCACTGCCCACGCTCTCGCTGGAACCCTGCCGTCCATCTTGGGCTTTCTGCGTGGCTGAAAGCAGGCCGTTGAACGTCATTCCAACCTTGCTGGACTGTTTGGATTGGCTCGATGCCTGATGCTGCTCGGCAGTCCCGATTACAACATCGTTGCCTGCCACGACTCTCGCCGCCTCTTGGGCCTTGATGGAGGAAGCCGTCATAACAATGTCGTTACCAGCCTTCAGGTCAACGCTTTGAGCCACAAGATCTGTGCCGGTAAAACTGGTCTGACTGTTAGAGCTGCTGCTGGACTTGCTGGACAAAAATCCTTTTTTCGATTTTGCACTGGCTTGGCTGGAGAAGTTTTCAGCAGCATCAAGATTGATGTCATGCCCGGCGCTGGCCAGCAATGCGCCCGCAGTGGCCAATTTTGCACCCTCGGCGTTGATATCCTGCGAGGCGGAGATAACCAGTTTTTTCCCGGCTTCAATCGTCGAGCTGACGGCTAGATCGCTCTCGCTTTCCGTCATCTTCGAACTCTTTTTACCCCACGATCCCTTCTTGGTCTTTGAGTAGTACGAGTAATCTGCGTTTTCAGATGTCGCAAGGTTGAGATCGTTGCCTGCGAACAAATAGGCCTCGTTGCCTGCGGCTACCCGGCTTGCTACAACGCCCAAATCCTGCCCGGCACTCAACGTCGCATCGCCACCGGCCTTGATCACGCTGGACACTTGCTGCACGTGGTCTTCGATGCTTTTGACCTTTTTCGTGTTGGCCGTGGAGTGCTGCTCGTTGGCTGCCGCGATGGCGTTGAGGTCGCGGGTGGCAATCAGGTTGATGTCGCGCTTGGCTTCGACCTGGCTGGCGATGGCGCTGATGTCGCGCCCGGCGACCACATGCAGGTCGCGGCCAGCGTCGACCACGGAGCCTTGCTGGGCGATGGTGGTGAAGCTGGAACGGTTGCCGATGGCGCCGCTGTCGAGGGTTTTTGAAGCGGTGATGTTGACGTCGCCCACGGCTTTGACCGTGGTGTCGGCGCCGCTCTTGAGCACACCGCCGACGTTGTTGACGTTGCCGCCAGCCTGCATGGCCAAATCGCTGGCCGATTCGATGCGCGCGGCGCTGTCGACGAAGTCGCTGCGTTCGGTGCGGTAGTTGCTGGCGCTTTCGTGGGTGGTGACGCTGCGTTCGTTGAGCAGGTCGGCGCCAGCGGCGAGGTTGACGTTACCCCCGCTGATCACACCGCCTGCGCGGTTGGTCAGGTTGTTGCCGCTGAGCAGGTCGAGGCGACCACCGGCTTCCATCAACCCACTGTTGGTGAGGCTGCCGCCGACGTTCGCCAGCAGGCTGCCGGTGGCGCGCAAGGTGCCGGCGTTGTTGAGGTTGCTGCCGGTGATCAGGTTGACGTCAGTGCCGGAAATCAACGCGCCGTTGGGCGCCAGGCGGTTGCTGGCCTGGGCGAGGTACAGCACCGGCACCAGCACTTGTTGCCCGGCGACGGTGGTGCTTTCCAGCCACACGATGTCGTGGGTCAGGGCCGCGACCTGTTCGGCGGTGAGGCTTACGCCCACCGACAGGTTAAGCGCGGTTTTGCTGCCGATGGCGTTGTCCATCAGGTGCTTGAACAGGTCGGCGTCGCTGGTCTGGCCGTCGATGAAACGCTGGCCGGTACGGGCGAGTACGGCTTGCTGGATCAGGCGCTGTTCGTAGAAACCATCGCCCAGGCGCTTTTGCGCGGTGTCGGGGTCATAGCCGAGCTTGGTCAGCATGTAGTCCGAGCCCAGGAACTGACGCATATCCGTGAACAGCGGGTTGGTTTCGATCAGGTACTTATGCGGGTTGGCTGCGAACTGGCTGGTGGGCAGGCCTTTGGCGCCATCGCTGTCGTTGAGGTGGAACAGGCCGTTCTGGCCGGTGGACAGGTCGAAGCCGGGCAGGCCCAGTGGGTTGACCTGTTGCTGGGCGAGGTCGGGCGGCAGTTGGGCGTTGAGGCTGACCTCGGTCGAGAAGCCCGGCGCGTTGGTGTTGGCGCCGCTGCCGACGTAGGTGTAGCCACCTTGCACGACGTTGTTGTCGATGCCGGCCTGGGCCTTCACGTCCACCGCGCCACCGGCCTGGATGACGGCGGCGTAGCTCTGGTCGGGCACCTTCAGTTGGGTGGTTTTGCGCAGGTCGGTCTTTTCGCTCTCCATTTTGCCGATGAACGCGGCCATGGCGGCTTCAACACCGTCCATGTTGTTGCTCGCCGAATAGCGCTGGGTGAAGGCCGCCGCCTCGCGGTACCAGCCCCCCGGCTTACGCTCGCGCTCGGAAGTGAAGATGCGGTCGTATTGGGTGTCGTGGGCCACCAGGCCGACGTTGGTCAGTTGGTCGACGCGCACGGTCATGGCGCCACCGGCAGCGATGCTACTGCTGCTGTTGAGCAAGGTGCCGCCGGTGAGCAGCATGTTGGCGCCGGAGGTGATGCCGGAGCCGGGCGTGGCGCTGGTGACGATGAGGTGATCGCGCTGAGTGATCTGGAACGGCCGGTTCTGCTTGCCGCCTTCGCAGTCGCCACCGGTCACGCCGTCGATACACGCTGTAGGGGTGATGGATGCGCTGTAGATGCCGGACTCGGTGGTGAGCACAGTACGGATGTTCTGGATCGTGCTGGCGGCCAGGATCAGGTTGCGCTCACTCTCGATCGTCCCCGAGCTGTTGATGATGCTGGTGGCCAAGCCGCCCTGGCCGTCACGATCGACGCGCAGGTTGCCCATGGCGTAGATCGCGGCACCGAGGTTTTTCAGGCGGTCGACCTTGAGGTTCAGGTCGCCGCCGCTGAAGATCAGGCCGTGGTCGTTGAGCAGGTTGCCCACCGAAAGATCCAGGCTGCCCTGGCTGGCGACGCTGCCGCCCACGGTCCAGTCCTTGCCACTGCCGACCAGGGCGCGGGTGCCGAGCAGTTTGCCGGTGGCGGTCTGTTGCAGGTTATCCACGTTGACGGTCAGGCGCCCGGCCTGGATCGCGGTGCTGTTGGTCCAATTGACCTTGTCGAAGGTCAGTTCGCCGTTGGTGACCAGGCTGCCACCCACGTCATCGAGGCTGATACCGCTGAGGTCGAGCACGCCGGTGCCCACGTGCAACACCTTGCCGCCGGTGTTCTGGAAGCGGGTGGCGGCGAGGCTCAATTGGTCGTTGGCGGTCTCCAGGCTACCGCTGTTGTTGAGCAGGCCACCGATGGCGTAGCGGGTCTTGCCGCTGGTGCCCAAGGCGCGCATTTGCCCGCTGTTGTTCAGGCTGGCGGTCTCGACATCAAGGGCCGTTGCGCTTTCGATCAGGCCACGATTGGTCAGTGCGCCATTGAGGCTGACGTCGATCCGGTTGCCGGCGATTTCGCCGCCGTTATCCACATTCATACCGGTCAGGTGCACGCGATCTCGAGCAAACAGCGCGCCGCTGCCGTTGTTGAAGTCAGTGGCGTCGATCTGCGCATCACCGGCTTTGGCGGCGATGCGGCCACCGTCGTTGTCGAGCGTACCGGCGGTGATGGTCACGCCAGAGCTTTCACTGTGGATCAGGCCGTTGCTGCTGTTTTGCAACAGGCCGCCGGTGGTCAGGGTCAGGCCATCGTTGGCGGCCAGGGTGCCGGTGTTACGGTTGTCGATGCTGTTGGCGAATACCGTCAGCAAGCCCTGGCTGGCGAGCTTGCCGCCCTGGTTATCGATGTGCGCGGCGCGCTGGATCAGCAGCGGCCCGGCGCTGGCCAGCTTGCCGTTGCGGTTGATCAGGTCGCCGATCAAATCCAGGGTGATCGCCCCGCCAGCGGTCAGGTTACCGGTGCTGTTATCCAGGGTATTGCCGTTGAGGGTGAACGCACCGGTGCTGTCGATGATGCCGCCCTGGCTGTTGTCCAGCAGGCCGCTGACGTTGAGGGTCTGTGCGCCGTCGCTGAGCAGGCGACCTTTGTTGCGGTTGTCGACGCTGGCGGCGGTGACGTTCAGCGCCTGCTTGGCGCTCAAGGTAGCGCCCTGGTTATCCAGGCTTTGCGCGGTGGCGGTGAGGCTGCGATTGGCGATCACCGTGCCGGTGTTGGTGAGGTGCTGGCTATCGAGGGTGACGTCGCCACCGGCATTGCGGGTGTTGTCGGCGTTGACCCCGGCTTCGATGATGCCGCTGTTGGTCAGTTGGCCGTTGCTGGCCAGGGTGATGCTGTCGCGGGCGGCGAGGGTCTTGCTGTTTTTCAGGGTGCCCTTGGTCTGTGCCTTGAGGGTGGTGCCCGCGTACACAGCGCCCTTGGTCTCCAGGCTCGCGGCCTTGATGTCCACCGCACCGCTGGCGGCGGCTTGGGCCATGCTCAGGTGGCCGTTGGCGTCGAGCTGAATATCACCACCACTGGCGACCAGCGTGCCGTCGAGCTTCACGCCCACACCGGCTTCGGTGCCCACCAGTTTGATCGCACCGGCATACATGCCGCCCAAGGCCGACGAGTCGATGGCCAGTTCCGGCTTGGCGCTGCCGTCGTCGGCGCGCGCGGTGGCTTTCAGGCTTTGGGCATCGACGTCATTGCGCCCGGCGATCACCGTGAGTTGTTTCGCGTTGATCTGCGCATTGATCTTGGCCGAACGGGTGATGATCTCGAAGTGGTCGACGTTGCTCGCGTTCAGGCCTTTGCCGTCGATGGTCACGGCGCCGCCGTCGACCTGGTAGCTTTTCAGTTGCCCGGCCTGATCGATCATCGGTTTACCGGTGGTCAGGGTGACGTTGGGGGTGTTGATGAACCCGCAACCGTTGCAGCTGATGCCGTAAGGGTTGGCGACGATAACCTTGGCCGACTGGCCCGCCACTTCGGTGTAGCCGCGCAATTGGCTGGGGCTACCGCCTTTGACTTCGTTGAGGATGACATTCGCCGCGCCGCCCTTGAGGTTCGGGTTGCCGACGATGATCCCGCCCAGTTGCGTGCTTTGCACAATGCTGTTGGCGTTGTTGAGGATCACGCCGTTGGGGCCGACGTTGTAGTCCTTGAACTGGTTGTGGGACAGGCCGCTGCCATTAGGGGTGGCGATGTTCACCACCGGCACGCCGTTGCCCGCCTGGCCGACCGTGGTGCCCGGGCCACTGACCACGATCCCGTCGGCCTGGGCCAGCAGTGGCTGCCAGAACAGCGCGTTGGCCAGAATCAAGGCCAGGCCGCGTTGGCTCAGGGTTTTCAGGGCAGTAACGGGGCGAACGTCCATATTCAAAATCTCAAAGGCTGCGGGCGTTGAATTACAGGTAGAAATCCAGGCGGAAATAGATCGGCGCTTCGCGCTCGGTCATCACGCCAGGTCGCTCCAGGGAGTGGGCAAAGGTCACGCTGGTGCTGACGTTTTTGCCGCGGGCGAACAGCTCGAGGGAGTTACTCGACACCCGGCCGTGCTGGTCATCGTTGTAGCGATCGTTGCGAATCACGCCCTGGTCATAGCCGACGCTGGCGCCGTATTCGGCAAAGGCGGGACGCATCCAGTCGAGGGTCACCGGGCGTGCCCAGCGCACTTCGTTGCGCCAGTAGCCGCCGCTGTCGCCGGTCAGTTGCTGGTCCTTGAACCCGCGCACCGAGTACGAGCCGCCGAGGCTCATGCGTTGCGCCGGATACAGCACGTCTTCACTGCGCTGTCCGGTGGCCAGGCTGGAAAAACTCAACGATTCGCCCCACAGCGTGAAGGGTTGCAGGTAGCTCACTGTGGCGGTGTATTTGCGGTAGCGCGGGGTTGGGGTGAGGTTGCCGCGGATGCGTTCCTGGTCATCCTTTTGGGCGTCAAAGGCACCGGTGCCGTTCTGCATGCCGACATCCAGGTTGACGAAGGCGCTGCCGATGCGGCGCCCGTGGTTGATGCCCACCTGGAACTCGCTGAGGCGGTTGCTGCTGACGTCCAGGCGATCGTCGTTGAAGTAGTTGTTGGTGCGCAAATGGGTCAGGCCGACGTTGACCGAGGTCTTGCTCACGTCATCGCGATGCACCACGCGCTCGGCACGCACCTGGTGGTTCTGGCTGTCGCCCGTTTGCTTGTACTTGTAGCCGTCAAGGTCGCCCGGCGCGCGGTACTCGCTCTCACTGTAGGTGTAACTGAAGTTCCACCAACCCCACGGCACGTTGTAGTAGAGCATGCTGTTTTTCGAGGTTTTCTGGTGGTCGCTGATGGCATCGTGGCCGCCGCGCAGGATCAGTTGATCGGCCAGGCCCAGCGGGCTGTCCCATTCCAGGCCCGCGCCCCACTGCTGTTCGCCGGTGCTTTTCTGGCCGTCGTTATTGCGCGACAGGCTGGCGCGCCAGGGCTTTTGCGGCTGGTTCTTGACCAGCACTTCACTGCCGCCTATCTGCGTGCCGGGGGTCAGTTCCATTTGCGCCTGCTTGGACGGCAAGCGGCTCAGTTGATCCACCAGTTGCTCGACTTCGCGCAGGTTGAGCGCCTCGCCGACCTTGCCGGGAAAGGCCATGGCCAACTCGCGGTCGGTGACCGTGCTGCCCTGGGCGCCCTTTATGCCTTCGAGCTTGCCTTCAACCACCAGCACTTGCAGATGGCCGCTGGAAAGGTCCTGTTGGGGCAAGTAGGCGCGACTGGTGACGCGGCCCTTGGCGATGTAGTCGTCGGTGATGACCTTGAGCAGTTCATTGAGCTGCGTAACGCCCAGGCATTGGCCGATATAGGGCTTGAGCAGGCGCGTGCGGTCCGGTGCCGACAGGCTGTCGGCGCCCTTGAGTTCGATGTCTTTGATCGGGAAGCAACGGGTGTCTGCCGGCGTGGTCGGCGCCTGGGGCTTGGCGGCTTTGCCGGGCAGGTCCTGGAGTTCTTGGAGACGCCGCTGTTGCTCTTCGAGCAGGCGGTTCTGCCGGTCACGGATCAGGTCTTGATCCCCTGGCGTGGGGGCGGCTGTGGCGCTGTTCAGGCTCAAATACGCGAGCATGAACGTGCACAGCAATAACCGAGTCCGTGGCGATAACAGAGACATATTCGATCCGTCGAAAATCAGGGGGCGGCAAACTAACATCGAACTTCGACTGATCCAAGAAACTGGATAAGTTGTACGCTCGCACCAGTAATGGCTGCAACACACTGATTAATAACAATAAATAATAATCAAAAAGATGATCGGCCTGTTGCTGGAAGTATTATTCCGACAAGCGGCAACTGTTTTGATTGTGATTCGGTGGATAACTAATTGATGGCCACTAGTTGGCCATCCAGTTATCGCCGAGATAGGTTAGTACCGGGAAAGGTAGAAAAGTTCGCGGGGGTTTTGTGAATTGGATCCCATTTATCGGAATTGCAGTACAACGTCCCAAGGGGTGCGGGATTGTTGTGGTGGGTCCGTTCGTTGTGGCTATAGGGCTTGTTGTGGCGAGCGGGCTTGCCCCGCGTTGGGCTGCGCAGCAGCCCTAAAACCTGGCGCCGCAGCCTGCCTGAAACAACGCGGCGGTTTTCAAAGGGGCTGCTGCGCAGCCCAACGCGGGGCAAGCCCGCTCGCCACACCAAGCCCGTTCGCCACAGGGGAAGCCTTTAGCCGAGGTCTTTGCCTTTTTCCTGGCCCGGCACCAGGGTCAGCGGCGGCCGCTCCACGTCACGCGAGACGTGGGACTTCACTTCTTCCACACCGCCCTCCTCGTCGTTGTGGATAACCAGCACACCCGGTCTGCGCAACTGCTCCAGGTCGCCCTCCCCCAGCTTGAAACTTTCACTGAGGTGCTGGTCACTGAGCGCATTGGCCTCGGCGCGACGCTGGGCGAACTTGCGGCCCTTGCGTTGCTGGTAGCGCGCCCAGCTGATCAGGATCACGGCGTTGAACAGCGCGATCCACAGGTAGATCTGCAGGGTATTGAGCGCCGCGAAGATCGGCGCTTCGATGCGCGGGCCGCCATGCGTTTCCAGCATCGACGTAATGCCGCGCACCACTAACCAAACCAGGCCGGCCCAGGCCATCAGGGTCAACAGCACATCGATGACCCACATCACCGGGCTTTGACGAGTTCGCACCAGTTTCATGATTACGCGTCCTCATTGGCAGGTTTGATACCGCGATCCGGGCTGACCCAGCGCGCGCGCTTCTGGTGCTGGTTGAACAGCACCTTGGGGAAGCTCACCAGTGTGGTGAACAGGCTGACCAACCAGAACACCATCGGGTACCAGACGGTCCAGAACAGGGTTTTCCACAGGTCCTTCTCGTAGCGCCGGTCGATCAGGATGCTCACCGCGAACTGCAACAGGCACACCATGGCCAGTACCAGCCCGGTAAACGCCGGCGGTACCAGGGAGTCCACTGCAATCGCCTGCGGCAGCACCATGAATTTGCCCAGGCCCCAAAAGATCACCGAGAGCATGAAGGTAAACGCCCAGCCGGTGGACAGGCAGTATTCGAACAGCAGCGGCCACAGGTAGCGATGGCGCCATTGCCAGATGCCACGGATGTTTTTGAACAGCACTTCGGCGCCGCCCTGGGCCCAGCGCAGGCGCTGTTTCCACAGGCCACCGACGGTTTCCGGCATCAGGATCCAGCACAGCGCGCGCGGCTCGTAGAAGATGCTCCAGTGATCGAGTTGCAGCTTCCAACTGACATCGATGTCCTCGGTGATCATGTCGGTGCTCCAGTAGTCGATGCGGTCGAGCGCTTTCTTGCGAAACGCCACCACCACACCGGACACCGTGAAGATCCGCCCGAACACCCGCTGGGTGCGCTTGATCAAGCCGATGATCGAAGAAAACTCACCCACCTGCACCCGGCCGATCAAGGTCGAGCGCGTGCGGATGCGTGGGTTGCCGGTGACGGCGCCCAGGCGCGGGTTGTCGAGCATCGGCGCGATCATGTAGGCCGCCGCGTTTTTGTCGAGCAACGCATCGCCGTCGATGCACACCAGGTACTCACTGCGTGCGGCCACAGCGCCCATGCGCAGGGCCACGGCCTTGCCCTGGTTCTGCGCCAGGTGCAGCACCCGCAGGCGTGGGTGTTCCAGTGCCAGCGCGTCGAGCACCGCAGCCGTGTTGTCACTGGAGCCGTCGTTGACCGCGATCACTTCGATGTTCGGGTACAACTGGCCCAGCGCCGCATGGATGGTTTCGGCAGCGTTATCGCCTTCGTTGTAGCAAGGGATGATGATCGAAATCAGCGGGTTGCCGGCCAGGGTCGGCGCCGGCGTGTCCTCTTTCCACGGCCAGTGGCGCTCCCAGTGCAGCCAGAAGTACAAGCCGCCGGCGATCCACAGCGCCGACATGAACAGCGGGTAGAAAAACACGAAGTCCATCAGGAACTGCCCGGTGACCAGAAAGATCAGGCCCAGGGGCAAACCCAACACCAATGCGAGCACGAATAAAGCCAGGATTCTGTCGAACATGGTCAAGGGTTCCATTGATTGGAAAGGGCCGGACGTATCGTCTTCAGGTCCGGGGAGTTTTCCAGGAAGTTGTCCGGGTAGTAGCCAAAACTCGTGACCCCCTGGCGCTTGAGTACACCCATCCATTCAGCCAATTGCGCACCACTCAGATCCGGAGCGGCCTGGGTGCGCCAGTCCTTGGCTTGCAGTTCGAACACGGTCCGCTCAAGCGCACCCGGGCGCGCCTTGACCGTGGCGACCAATTTTTCCAACCAGGCGTTGGACGTCTTCAGCTCCTGCCCTTCCATCAGCGGCATGGCCATCGGCGCGGTCCAGTCGTAGGTCTGGAGGAAATCATCGAGGTTCTGCGCGAACCAGGCTTCGCTGCCCGGGTTGAGCATCGGCTCGGCGAAGATATTGCGCGCGGTCTGCACCTGCGGCCCACCGATGGCGCGGACCTTGGCGGTCAGCTCCTGGGTGAAGTCGATCAAGTAGCGGCTCTTGAAGCGTGTCCAACGCTGCATCACCGCCGGGTCGGCGCGCAGGGCCGCAATGGTGTCGGGCAGGCCGTTGGCGGCATAGGCCTTGAGTGCGGCGGGGCTGGCGTCTTCGAAGTCGGACAGCACCGCATCGTCGTGGTACAGCACGCCGTCGATGGCATTGTTGCGCGCCAGGTCTTCATAGATTTCGCCAATGATCTTGCGCACCTGAGGGTCGAACGGCGACAAGCGTTTGTATTGGTCGGGATCGAGGCCCACCTTGCCGGTTTTCGGGTCCCAGCGGGTCACACGGGGCAGCTTGGGGTCGAGGGCGAAACTGAGCACCGGCATCCAGGCATACACGGCGGCGTGGGCACGGGTGTGCAACTGCCAGGAGACGCGGTTGAACAGGTCGGCGCGCACCGGCAAGTGACGGTTGGGGAAGTACAGCTCATGCACCAGGCCGTCACCCTTGGGGTCGGCGAACGCTTGCAGAAATACGGTGCCCGCGCCCATGTCCACCACGCGCTGCACAAGCTGGTCGAGGTTACGCGCTTGTTGGGCCGGGTCGGGGTCATAGACGTTGTCCAGATCCACATGCAGCACCCGCAGCGGCGCATTGGCCTGCGCCGCGACGATGCTGTTGGCGAAATGCTCGCCGTCCGGGTCGGAGGCCACCAGGAAGCGCGGGCTGTTCATCAGGTTGCCGAGACTGTCGAGGCCGTCTTCCAGGGTCAGGGCCATCTGATAGCCCTGTTCGCCGACGATCGCCAGCGAGGTGCCCTTGGCCGCGCCATACGGCCACACCCATACACGTGGTTTCTTGCCGGTCACGGTTTGGATTTTGTTGGAGATTGCCGAGACATCCGCCCGCATCCGCGCCTGGAACTGCGCTTCGGTTTCATAGCGGCCCGTGGCCGGGTCATAGCGCAGCGAGGTCGCCGCCGGCTCCAGGTTGCCCTGGGGGTTGGCCAGGATCCCTGTGTGACTGGCATCGGTGTGCGCGGCGATTTCCACCAGGCCCGATTGCGACACTTCGCGGATCTGCTGCCAGGTAAGGAACTCTGCGCGTGGCCGCGGCGAACCGGCGAAGTCCACCGGTTTGTTCAGCGGCGTGTCGATCCAGTAGCCCACCGGCGCCAGCAAAGCGGGCCAGTGATAGGCGCGCAGAATCGGCATCACGCGGGTGTAGAAGCTGGAGTAGCCGTCATCGAAACTGAGCATGATGGCTTTGGGCGGCAGGGTCGGCCCACCCCGGCGAGCGGCGAGGATCTGGTCCACGCTGACCGCCTGGTAGCCGTTCTCCCGCAGCCAGGCCAACTGCTCGATCAAACGCTCGGTGCGCACCGCCACCACCGCTTGATCGGGGTCGCGATCCTCGACGTCGTGGTAGGCAATGCCCAGGAAATGGTTTTTCGGCCACGGTGCTTCACTGGCCGCTTTCGGCCGCTCGACGGGTGGTGTGAATGGCGCGGGTTGCTGGGCGCAGGCACTGGCCAGCAATACACCCAGGACCAACAAGCAACGGCTAAGGAGGGTCATGGTCAGGCTCTTCTAGAAACGGTAAGTGAGGTCGACGAGCAGGCGCAGATCGCGTTCGCGATCACCGTCATAAGGTCGGCTGATCAGGCTCAAGTTGGCGCCGGCTTCGAGTACGTCATTCCAGCGAACGCGTTGGCCGTAGCCGATAAGGCCGATGCCGCCGGTGGAATAATCGCGCTGGCTATAGGTACCCGCACCAACCTGGAACTGCTGACTCCACTGGGTCTCGTAGCGGTGATAGAGCACATGGTTGATGTTGACGGTGGGCAATACGCTGAAGTCCGACTTCGGATTGAAATACACCGTGTCTTCCTTGCTGTTTCGGCTGGCACCCACTTCCAGGCCCAGGTCCACTTGCACATGCGGCGAGCTGTAGATGCCCTCGCGACCGGTGAGCAAGGCTTCGACGCGGTCGTTGCCATCGCTGAAGTGGGAGGGGCTGAGGGACAGTTTCCACTCGCGGCTTTCATTGGCGCGCCAGCGGATAAAGCCGCTGCCACCGTTGGCGGTGACACCGTCATTCAACGCGCGCAGCGGCGTGGTGGTCAGGAGATAGCCGAGGCTGCCGCCGTATTGCCAGTTGTCATTGATGTCGCGGGCGATCGACACGCTGGCGCCTTGCTTGGAGCCATCGCCGTAGGAGTGGTTGGAGACCTCGGCTTCCAGGGTCATATCGCGGGTACGCCGCTCCACACCCACGCGCTGCCAACGGTGTTGGCCCGTGCCTTCCTCGAAGTCGGCGGTGGCATAGCCAGCACCGGCGAACAGGCGCCAGTCTTCATCGATGGGCGGCGTATAGATCACGCTTTCAATGCCCCAGTCACGGCTGCCGGCGACGGCACCCGTGTCGTTGTTATTGCCGCCGCCGTAGCTTTTGCCGGTGTAAGCCTCGACGCGCACTTCGGCCATGTCGTGCACATCGCGCAGACGGCTCAGGCGCTGCACCTGGCGGTTGTCCGGGTTGCGGGCGACCACGTCATCGGTGAGCAAATCGAGTTGGCGCCACTCCTGCAGATCCAGGGCTGTGTAGGCCTGGGACACCTCCAGGCCGATATCACGCGGGGCCTGGGCCTCGGTTTCCTTGAGGGTGGCTTCGGCACGGCGTGGCAGGTCGCGGGCGCGGTACATGTCGGCCTGGGCCAGGCGCAGGCCGACGTTGCCCGGCGCCTTGGCCACCAGCGCCTCCAGGCCGACTTCGCTGCCCGGCAGGTCACCGCCGTAGGTGCCGGCCTGGGCGGACAGTTGTTGGGCATCCATCCAGTTGTCGTTGGGGTTGCCGATCGGCAGGCCCTTGAGTTCGACGCGAGGGTTCTGGCTGTTGGCGAGGTCCTGGGCGACGGTGCGCGCGTCTTCGACCTTGTCGCTTTCCAGCAAGGCATAAAACAAGGCCGTGCTGTCGTCGACACGGTAGCTGGCGTCAGCATCCGGGGCGGTCAACACCTGGCGATACAGAGGTTCGGCCTTTTCCGGCTGGCGTTGGTCGAGGTAGGACGCAGCGACCCAGCGTAGGGCGTAGGTAGGCAGTTGCACGCCTTCGCCGTTGAGGGTCTGGTACTCGTGGATCACGTCAGCGGTACGCGACCGAGCCTTGAGCGCGCCCAGGCGGTCGATGCGCCAGCGCACCACGTCGTCATGCGCGCTGGCATCCGGGGTCCAGCGGGCGAGTAACTTGTCGTAGTCCTGGAGGGCGCGATTAGCAATGACATAGCGTTCTTTTTCAGTGCGCGTGGCGAACTCTGCCAGGCGCACGCGCTCGGCGGCGAGGTCGCCTTCCAGGCGGCGCTGGGTGACTGGGTCGAGCAGGCCCGGGCGCTGGGCCGACAGGCGCAACGCGGCTTCCGGCAGGCGGGCCTTCTGCAGGGCGGTGATGTACTCGCGGGCGACTTCGGGTTTGTCACCGGCGCGGATAAAGGCCTGGTCGAATTCAAACAGCGCATCGTAGTTCAAGCCGGCGCGGGTCAGTGCGTAGCCCAGGGCCATGCGCCGGTTGGGGTCATCGGGTTTGGCCGCCACCAACGCGCGGGTGCGCTCTACGGCTTCTTTGGCTTGGCCGCCGTCAGCCTGGGTGAGCGCCAGGCCCAGTTGCAGGTCGACATTGTTCGGTTCACGCAGCAGCGCCTGGCGATAGACCGCCTCGGCCGATGCCCACTGCCGTTGGTCGCGATACGTCCGTGCAACCGTCGCCAGCGCCTGCGTACTCAAGTTGCGATGCTTGCCCTGCGCCTCGTACACCTTCAACACCTCGGCGCCCTGCCCGGCCCAACCGGCAATCACCAGATGATCGCTGACCTGCCCCGGCGTCTGGCGTTCGGCAGACAACTGGCGCAACTGGGTCAATGCGGGGGTGAAGTTGCCGTTGCGCGCCTGGATGATCAGGGCGTCATAGGCTGGGTCGGCCACGGCGAAAGCGGGCATCAGCAACTGGCTGCACAAGGTGACCCCGATGAGCAGTCGCAACCGTCCTGTGGCACTGAGTGGTAGGTTTCGCAACATATCGTGAGCTTCCTTACACACGGAAAGCTGTAACGATAGGTGGTCCTGAGCAATTTGCTGCAGGGTGCCGGCGTCTCGTGACCCGGCCTAGCTTTCCTGTGGAAACTATCCCTCAGGAAAGCAGGGAGAAGTGCAATTCAGAACAATTGTTCAGAATTGCCTGCCCTTCCAAAACGTGAATGTGGGAGTGGACTTGCCTGCGATAACGGGCTTTCAGTTGGCTGGGACGTCAACTGTTTGACCCGTATCGCGAGCAACCCCGCTCCCACATTATTTGTTTCGGTTTGACGCAGAAATACTTACTGCGCGCCGCTCACGGCACCGGCTTTCGCCATCACAAAGTTCAGGAATTGCTCGACGGTCATCTTCTGGCCGTTGAAGGTCACTTCATTGTTGGCGTAGTGCAGCTTGGACACCACGTCGCTGCCCACCAGGGTCGCGAGCTGAGTACCCACCGCCACGCCGCTCACCATCTCGGCGGCCATCTGCGACTGCTGCTCGATGGCTTTAGGGTCGGTCACGCCACCGGCCTGCGCCTGCAGGGCGGCAATGTCGGCGATCATCGGCTTGGACAGGGTCAGGTTGGCGTCCAGCAGCGAGATCATCTGCTTGCCCAGCTCAACTGGCGGCAGTTCCATGGTGGTCGGCTTGGCCAGGTCCAGCACCAGGTTGAATTTGCTTTCGCCCTTGGTGGTTTTCAGCGACAGGTTTTCCACCGCCACTTGCGGCTTGGCGGCCAGCAACTGGTTGACGTTGGCTTCGGCCAGGGTCTGCTCGGCTTCGGTCAGTTGCAGCTCAGGCACGGGTTGGCCGGCAGCGGCAGCGGCTTGCACCGGCTGCATTTTTTCCTGGTAGAGCTTGGTCAATACGAGCATCGACGGGACGTCGACGTTCTTCATGCTCAGGGCCATGGCGGCCGAACCGACAGGCTTACCCTGGTAACCGATTTCGTCGATCTTGTAGTCGACACGGCCGGCCAGGTTGTTGTCTTTGGTTTCGCTGGTGTCTTTCTGCTCGAAGCCCTTGAGGGTCAGCACGGTCTTCTGTGGGCCCACGGTGAGCTTGGTGTCGGTCAGCTCAACGGTGTTCTGCCCGGTGTAGAAGCCGAACGTGGATTTCTCCAGGTTGCTGGCCACGGTCAGCCCGGACAGGTCGGCTTCGAACGGCGCGCCATTGGCATCCACCACGGCGACCTTGAGGCTGTTCATGTAACCGTTGGCCTTGACCTTCTGGCCTTCGGCGGAGCTGTCGAAGTCCATGTTCGCGCCGGAGAAGCTCACCGAGGACTTGTCGTCCTTGAACTCCAGGGGCAGCAGTTCGACGTTACCGTTGACCGAGCGGCTGTAGCCGATGTTGGCCACGCCTTTGAGCGGCGATACGTCTTTGGCGGCGGCAAACCACTTCTCGGTGGTGGCGTTCTTTTCCAGTGCGTAGTGACTGGTGGCCATGACCGGCAGCCATTTCAGCGTGACCAGGCGCGAGAACGGCAGCGGGCCGTGCTCGATGTGGTCGACGAAGAGCAGCTCCGGGTTCGGGTTGTCTTCGCCGAAGACCGCGCCTTGGGCCTTCAAACGGTAGTGGGCGGTGCTGCTGAACACGCCACGGTCCAGGGACACCAGCTCCAGCGCCACAGTGCCATCGACACCGGCCATGGAGGTCTGCAGTTCCTTGTTGGCGTTCTGGATCGCGGTTTGCAGCACCGGCTCCAGCTGTTTACCGGTGTACCAGGCGCCGCCTGCACTGACGACGCCAACGGCGACAACAAAACCCAAAAGAACAACTGCTGGCTTATTCATGAAGTGACCTGATCAAATCCTGTGAGAAGTGGGCTTTCTTCCTTGAACCCCAAACGAGGTTGGTTCAAGCCCGCCGAAAACGGGGGGAAGATTAGCACTGGAGGCCGCGAACGGCCCAGCTTTTCAGAGGGGTAAGGTCGGCACTTGGTTCACGAGTACTCCATTTCGATTTCATCGAGCTGGTGATCGAAACTCTTCAAGCGTGCGGTCCAGGTGTACACCAGCACCTCAAACTCGCGGTGAATCACGGCATTGCCGGGGGTGTCGGATTTGGGATCGCAGAAGTCCAGCTGGTAGCGCTCACGGGCCATCTGCGTAGCAACGTCGGACAATTCCCGCGCGTTATTCAGCCAGTGCCTACCTTCGGCTACTTGCCGATCCAGCAGTACGCACTGTTTTTTCAGGACTTCGAGGCTTTTTTCCAGGGGGGTGCCGGTGAGGTCACCCATGACTTCCTGGAAGGTGCGCCCGGGTTGCCAATAGCTGCCCCAGAAATAGCGGTCGAACACGGTTTCGACCCGACGCAGGGCGACTTTGGTGTCCCAGATCGCCACGCGCGTCTTGCCTTGTTCGAGAAGCTTTTTCTTCACGCGTTGGTTTTGGTAGGACGCCCAGGCGACCACGCCGATGGACAGGGTGCCGATCACCAGGCACGCGCTGTCGAGAAAGACCATGGCCGTGTCGAGTTGATGGGCGAGCATGACGCCGTAGAAATAGGCAGCCGATAACAACACCAGTGCGAAACACACGCACCAGAAAGCGGGAGCATAAGGGTTTTTCATTATTGGAATCCCCAAGAGCAAACGCGAGCAGTGTCAGGCGGCTGCCGTTGACTAAAAAGCCACGGGAGCCCGCCTGTCAAAGCATAGCTACCTGCTCAGGGTTTGCCGGGTTGTGACGCTTGCGTTCGTCCGCTTTCCCATCCGCCGCCCAGAGCCAGGAACAGATCGATCTGGCTCATGGCAACCTGGGTGTTGGCCGCCGCCAGTTGCGCCCGCACATCGGTGTAGGTGCGGGTGGCTTGCAGGTCGGCCAGGAACGAGGCGCGGCCGGCCTGGAAGAAGCGGTGCGTCTGGTCGGCGGCTTCCCT
Organism: Pseudomonas fildesensis; assembly: GCF_001050345.1. GTDB lineage: Bacteria > Pseudomonadota > Gammaproteobacteria > Pseudomonadales > Pseudomonadaceae > Aquipseudomonas > Aquipseudomonas fildesensis. The sequence continues at coordinate 192,769 of NZ_LFMW01000009.1, forward strand.
GGCGGAGTCGCCGGCCTCGGCCAAGGCGTCACGACGCTGCAACTGCGCGGTGTATTGCGCCAGGCCTGTCTGGGTCTCGCGGATGGCGTTGAGCACCACGCCGTCGAAATGCGCGAGGGCGCCCTGGGTGGCGGCTTCGGCTTCGTGGATACGTGCACGCGCACCGTTGGTCGGCACCGACCAGCTGATCATCGGGCCAAAACCCCAGCGGTTGGTCACCGGCGTGCCGAGGTTCTCGAGCAGGCCGACGGTGCCGACACTCGCGCCGATGCTGATATCCGGGTACAGCGCGCCGGTGGCCACGCCGATACGTGCGGTGGCGGCGGCCAGTTGGCGTTCTGCCTGGCGTACATCGGGGCGGCGCTTGAGCAGCGTGGCACCGTCGCCCACCGGCAGCAGTTGGGCGATGTGCGGCAGCTCGACGCAGGTGCCGGTGCCCGCCGGCAGTTGGTCCACCGGTTTGGCCAGCAGCATCGACAAGCGAAACAAGCCGGCCTGGCGCGCCGCTTCGTAGCGCGGCATGTCGGCACGCAAGGATTTGTATTGGGTTTGCGAACGGGTGACCTGGGTTTCATCACCGCGCCCGGCGTCGCGCAGGCGTTGGGTCAGTTTGGTGCTCTGGCCTTGCAGGTCGAGGGACTCGTTGGCAATCGCGAGTTCTTCATTGGCGGCGCAAACCTGGGTGTAGGAGCGCACCACATCAGCGACCAAGGTGATACGCGCGATATCGGCAGCGGCCTGGGTGGCATCGGCGCTGGCTTGGGCGCTTTCGATGCCGCGCTGCAGGGTGCCGAACAGATCGAATTGATAGGAGGTGGTGATACCGACACTGCCGATATTGCCCACCGGGACTTTCTCCGACAGCAAAAAGGCCTCACCGGACTCCTGCAGGCGCTGGGCCTCGGCCTTGGCACCGGCGCTCCAGCCCCCGGCGGATTCAGCTTGCTGCACCTGATAACGCGAGCGCTGCAGGTTGGCGGCGGCCACGCGCAAGTCGGTGTTAGAGGCCATGGCCTGGCGCACCAGTTCATCCAGGCGCGGGTCTTTGTAAAGCTTCCACCAGTCCGTCGGCACCGGCGCCGACACCACGTTGTTGCCCTCGCCCAACAGTTGCCCTTGCAAGTCGCCCCGGTTGACGGCGGCCTTGTCCGGCAGTCGGTAATCGGGGCCCACCACCTGGCAGGCTGACAACAGCAAACCCAGCGCAGCGGTGGCCAAAATCTGCTTCATGGCTGGGCTCCGTCCTTGGGCTTGTCGCCAATGATCGACACCGTCGCCGTGCGCCCGGCGATCATGCGAAAGTCCGCCGGCACGTCGTCAAAGGCAATGCGCACCGGAATCCGCTGAGCCAGGCGCACCCAACTGAATGCCGGATTGACGTTGGGCAGCAGGTTGGCGCCGCTGCTGCGGTCACGGTCCTCGATACCGGCGACAATGCTCTGTACATGACCGCGCAGGCGGGCGTTGTCGCCAATCACGCGGATATCGACGGCCATGCCGACGTGGATACCGTCGAGCTTGGTCTCTTCGAAGTAGCCGTCGATATGGAAGGAGTTACTGTCCACCACCGACAGCACCGGGCGCCCGGCGGTGACGAATTCCTGGTTGCGCGGCGCGCGGTCGTTGACGTAGCCGTCCACCGGGCTGCGGATCACCGAGCGGTCGAGGTTGAGCTGCGCGGCGTCCACCGCCACTTGCGCTTCGGCCAGGGCCGATTGGGCGCGGGCGACGCGGGACTGGCTTTCTTCCAGCTGTTCGCTGGGCACCAGGTTGCCGAGGCCACGGTTACGCTTGTACTCGCGCTGGGCCTGGGCCAGGGTTTCCTGGCGGTCAGCAACGGCGGCCTGGGCTTGGCGCAGGGCCAGCTTGAAGCGGTCCTGGTCGACAGCAAACAGCACCTGGCCCTTGGTCACCAGTTGGTTATCGCGCACGTCGACTTGCTGGATCAGCCCGGACACGTCCGGGGCGATCTGCACGATATCGGCACGGATGTGGCCGTCACGGGTCCAGGGCGCATACATGTAGTACATGACCATGCGCCACACGACGACGACAGCGAAGCTCACTATCAATAACGTCAGGACTACACGGCCGATGGTCAAAAAAGGTTTTTTCATGTCATCAGGTATCGACTGAGTGAGTCCACCGCGCCCAGCAACAGCGCGTAGAGCCCCACATTGAATAATGCCCGGTGCCAGACCAGGCGATAGAAGTGGACGCGGGTCAACAGCCCGTGCACCACCAGAAACAACACATACGTAATGCCCATCAGCACCAGCAGCGTGGGCAGGAACACCCCGCTGATATCCAGATCACCGATCATAAAGGCGCTCCATCAGGCAACGGCGCTTCCATCTCCGCGCCGCCAATAAACTCAACGCCCGGCAGCAGCGACAGGCGCAGACCGGCCAAGGCATGCAGCAGATGCAGGCGGGTGTCGTCTTCGTCTTGCAGGCCCTGGCCGTTGAGGGCGCGGCGGGTGCGGTCGAGGGTCAGCAGCAGACCGCTTGGCGCGGGCAAGCGTTCACCCGCCTTGAGGCACGCCTTGAAGTAACCGCCCACGCCTTCCACCACTTGGTTGAGCAGCACCCGTGGCACACCGTAGATGCGTGGCGAGTACGCCAGCAGGTCGAGCAGGTTCAGCGCCACGCGCAAATCGCGCAGGGCGCTGCCGGTGTCCTGATTGATCAACGCCAGGCGCGGCAGATGCTGCATCAGGCGGTCGAGCATTTGCACGGCCATGTGCCGGTGTTCGTTCAGGGTCGCGGGCTCGGTCAGGCCGACGATGTCGCGCCAGCTGAAACGGGTCAGGCGCTTGGCCGCCAGTTCAGCGCCGAAGGGCCGTGCGACCAGGGTCCAAACGAAGGCAAACAGCAGGCCCACGGGCCCGGCCAGGTTGACGTTGGCGAAGTTGAGGAAGTCCGCGTCGTAGGCACCCTGGATGCTGATGAACGATGAGGTATTGACCAGCGTCAGCAGCATGCCGAGGTAAAAACGCGGCTGAACGGTGAGCGTGCCAATGCAGATAAACGGCACCGCGAACGCCAGCACCAGCATGGGGAAGTCGTGCAAGTTGGGCAGTACAAGAAACAGGTACAGACTGGCGAACAGCACCGACATGGCGGTCCAGAAAAAGAACCGGTAGATCTGCGGCGCCGGGTCGTCCATCGAAGCGAAAAAGCTGCAGGCCACAGCGGCCAGAATCACCGCGCTGCCGCCGTCGGTCCAGCCCAGCAGAATCCACAGCACCGAGGCGACGATGATCGCGGTGACGGTGGAAAACGCCGAGTAGAACATCAGGCCACGGTCGAGAAACGGCGTGAGCCGGCCCAGGCGCCAGTGGCGGTAGACGGCGCGCCAGGTGTCCTGGCTTTCGCATTGGATGGCGGCTTGCAGGCTGCGGCAGTCTTGCCAGAGGTCAATCCACTCACCCAGGCGATAGAGCGCGTTGGAGAACAGCAGCGTGTGGCGGTCGTCCAGCGCTTCGCCCTGGGGTTGCAGGGCGTCGAGTTGGTCACGCAGGGCGCGCCAGCTTTCCAGCGGCGCGGTTTCGGTGGTGCTTTGCAGCCACTGGTTGGTCGCGTCCAGCAGCGGTGTGAGCTGATCAAGAAACTCCGGCGCACGGTGTTCGATGGCGTACAGCGCATCGTCGAGCGCATCGACCACCGGCAGCAGGTGAATCATCCGCCCGCGCAGTTCCTTGGTGTTGCGCACCGTCTGTGGCCGCGCGCCTTCGTGGGGCAACTGGCCGATCATCAATTCAAGGGTGTTGAAAGTGGCGACCATGCCGCCGCGCAAGGTGCTGACTTCTTCCGGCGTCACGTTGCGGGTGAGAAAGCGCTGGCTGTAGACCTGTGCGTCGGCAAACCACTTGGCCACCGAACCATCGAACACCGGCATCAGGCGACGCGGCCAGAACATCGCGCCCACCACCGCCGCGACGGCGATGCCGAGGAAAATTTCTTCGGTACGCGCTTCGGCCACGTCCCACACCGCCAGGGGGTTATCCACCACGGGCAGGGCAATCAGCGGCAGGGTGTAACCGGCCAGCATCAGCGCGTAGTTATTCGCGGTGCGCAGGTGCATTGAAAGGAACAGCAGCGTGCCCGTCCACAACGCAATCACCACCACCAGGAGGTAAGGCGACTGCACAAACATCGGCACAAAAATCACCGCGGCCGCCGCGCCCATGAAGGTGCCGATGGCGCGGTACAAGGCCTTGGAACTGGTAGGGCCGACAAACGGGCTGGAGACGATGTACACCGTGGCCATCGCCCAATATGGACGCGGCATTTGCATGAGCATGGCGATGTACAGCGCGATCATCGAGGCGGCGAACGTGCGTACGCCGTAGAACCAGTCTTTCGCGGGCGGCATGCCGGTAAAAAAACCGCTCAAGATGGCACAACCGCTGGATGTTGGTGGGCGGCTTCAAAGGCGTGTAGTACGCGCAGCGCAGCCTCCATGTCCGCAGTCGTGATGTCGGCCAGCACTTCCCGGCGCAGGCGCACCAGTTGCGCCTCCACCGCGTGCACCAGTTCACGGCCACGCTCGGTGAGGCTCAAGGCCTTGGCGCGGCGGTCGTGGATGTCTTCGGTGCGGCACACATAGCCTCCGCTGCACAACTGATCAAGCAGGCGCACCAGCGACGGGCTTTCCATCCCGGACGCTTGCGCAACCTTGACCTGATGCACACCGTCGCCCAAGCGGCCGATCATCAACAACGGCACGGCGCAGGCTTCTGAAATACCGAAGCTCACCAGCGTGGTCTGGCAGATTTTGCGCCAGTTACGGGCGCCCACCACCATGCTGCTGCTGAGGTTCATCTGGAGTTGTTCGAGGGATTGAGGCACTGGATAGTTCGCATACAGTTAGTTTGCTAACTATCAATATGGTCGATGGATCCAAACGCGTCAAGTTTTGAAACAATTTAGCGGATGGGTGGCGGAGCATGCGGGAGGTGTAGGTGAGTAAAGCGGGTTTGAGCGTGGGTGTTGATCGTTCCCACGCTCTGCGTGGGAACGATCGATTGGTTGTTAGGCCTCTTGGCCGGTCAGGATTTTTTGCACCATCGCCAAAAAACATGCTTGCGCGTCATTTTCCTGCTTCCTTGTATTCATAGGCCACATCCGGTGTTACAGGCACACCGGCCACTATCGTCCACCTCCGTTTAGTCGATAGGAAATTTCCCAATTTCGCGCAGAGCATGCCCCGCTTCCGACTCAATAAACTCAAACACCTCCTCCGGCACGCTGTACTGAAACTGCTTGCGCCGGTGTTTCGACACCTTGCCTTCGTTATCCAGGCACATCATCACCAGCTTCGACAAATCACTGCCGCGTACGTCGAAGCGCTGGTTCACGGCCTTGATCACACGGTCGTAGCGGTCGAGAAATTCGGTTTCTTCGCGCAGTTCGACTTCCAACGCACGGCGGGCCATTTGCAGGGTGAATTCGACGCAGCGGGTGGCATCCCAGTAGCGGTAGATCGAGGGGTGGCCGATGAAGTCGAAGGCCATCTGATCGCCGTCCAGCCAGGTAACATCCCAGAACTCCCGCGTCGGTTGAGAAAAGGCTTTGAGTGCCTCCAGGTAGGCTTGTTCTTCGTGCTTCATGGCAACGGAGACCGGCAGCAGCAGGCCGTGTTCCAGTGCGCCGTAGTGGCAGAGCATCTGGTGGATCAGGAAGCGGGACAGGCGCCCATTGCCGTCCATGAACGGGTGCAGAAATACAAAACCGAATGCGGTCACGGCCGCCGCGACCAAGGGGTCAACCTCGCGCACAGGCTGATTGGCGAAGGCCATCAGCTCTTCCATCAGCTCCTGACAGAGTGCTGGCGCCGGCGGCACATAGCTGACGCCCGCCGCGCCACGCAGGCCGTTGTGCAGGTGGTTCTGCTCGTGGCGGAATGCGACGGCCTTGTCGAAGAGGTTGGAGACGGTGCTGTTTTGCAGCTCGACCAAGTAGTCCTCGGTGAGCAGGCGACCTTCGTGGGCCTGGCGTAACAGCTGGACGAAGCGGCGGGATTTTTCTTCGCTGGGTTGTTCTTTTTCGATGGCGAACGAGTCACGGGTTTCATGCAGATAGGCCCACTGGATGGCGCGGTCCATCATTTCGGGTGGCAGCGCGGCCATGAAAGACTTGGCGCGGCTCAACACATCAAGCGCCAGCAACGCCTCCAGCTCAGGCGTTCGCTCTACGGTGGCACAGTAATGCAGGGAGCCCAATCCGTTGAAATCCACTCGCCAGCGACTGTCACGGGTGCTGGGGCCGGTTACATAGCGCTTGGGATCGAACAGGGCGACAACGCGTCCGCGAACGGGAAGGGCGTAATTCAGCGTCTTCCCTGTAAACCCTTCCCAAAGAAAGCAGGCCTTTCTGATAAACGCGCCATTGGGCGAATCCGCCAACCCAGCCAGGAAGGGTTCTGGGCCCAACCTTTCAAATACCTGGGCGAGCACCGCTAGATTTACGCCTTCATGCTTGAGCGCGAACAGCACATGTTCAAACAGTGCATGTTGCGCAGGCGCCACGCTGTGGGGGACGGCCAGGCAGTTGCCGATCAAAGTGATTCTGGTCACAGGTTTGATCATCGCGACGCGATAGGGCGCGATAACTTTTAGATCCAGCGCTTCACAGAGAAGGGCATATCCGACTGTTGGCATGGTGAGCCTTTCCAGAAAAAATTCACTGGAGCGATTAAAGCCCAGTTTTTTTTACCTCTCACCATTTTTTTTTACATTATTGTGTTTCCTCAAGGATTTTTTTACACATTACGCCCGCGCCGCAGCATCAGATTCAACTCATCCACCACCTCCGCCCAATCCGCATCCTCCAAAATTTCCTCACGCAAAAACGCTCGCTGGCTGTCCGTCCAGAAAAACGCATCCGCCAGTTTCAAATCCGGTTTGAGCGGTGAATGAGCGGTTACAAACTGCTCAATACTGGCCGGGTCATCCGCCAGCCCCAGTTGTTTGAACAGTAACGGCAAGCTATGCACAGGCGATTCCATGGTGGGCTCCAGACAGAAAAGGTTTAAACGAGTCTAGCGGCAGCATTCGGGTTGCGGCTGCGGCACCTTGCACAGCACAAACAAGCGTGCCCTGGCGCCGCCACCGTCCTGGCGACTGAGTTCGCGCCACCCCTCGGGCAGCGGGGCGAATTCATCCGGTGGCTCGTTGCTGCTAATCAGCCACACGCGGTGTGTATCCGCCGGCAGTGCCGACAGACGGTCAAGGTAGATACGGCCGCCGTCCTGGTCCACCAGGGTGCCGAAGCCATAGGCATTTGGCCGGGTCGGCGTACCGTCGGGCTTGGGTGGGGTGAAGAGCTGCAGTTGGGCGTCGGTCTGGTCGTAATACACGTAGCTCAGGTACCACATCATGTCGCTGAGGACGATGCGGTCGTCTTCCTGGTAGTTACGATTGACGAACTCCACCGGCACGTTGACCTGGTCATGCTCATCCACGGCGAAGTTGTTCTTCAACCCCACGAGTTCCAAACCGACAAACAGCACGAACAACGCTGCTCCTAGCAGTGAAAAACGTGCCGGCAGGCGGTCGATGGCCAAGGCCAGGAGGATCGGCAGGCCCAGGGCGTAGACGGTGAGGTAACGCTCGATAAACACCGGGGAGATGAATGACACCGCATACACCAGCAGCAGCGGCAGCAGGAAAAACAGCGCCAGCAGGCTGGCTGGTCGATAGCGCTCGTGATCGCGCCAGGCGGTGACGCCTACCACGGCCACCAGCAGCAGCGGGAATACCCAGAACAGCGGTGGCCAGAAATTGATACCTTCATCCTGCAGCACGAACTGCCAGATCATCGACGGCAGGGAATGCAGGTTCACCGGTTCTTCCCAGCCAATATCGCCGCCCACCTTGAGCTGTTCGACGTGCTGCACCAGGTCGAGCAGGTTCGGCAGCCAGGGCAAATACACCACCACAATCGCGACGTTGACCGCCCACCACGTTGGACGCGTAATCAACCGCTGGCCTGGCAACTGGGATGGGCTCAGCAATCCCAGGTACGCCCAATGCACCAGCACGCACAGCGCGGTGAAGTAATGGGTGTAGAAACCGGCACTCATCAGCAACGCGTAAACGACCAGGTAGCGCGTGCGTTGGGGCTGGCGCACCCAGTACACCAGCGCCAGCGTAGCGCCCAGTAGCCACACGCCCAGCAGCGAGTACATGCGCACTTCCTGGCTGTAGCGCACCGCCGTGGGCAGCAGTGCCAGCAGGATCCCCGCCAGCACGGCGGCGCGTCGGGTGGACAGTTGCCGCGTGAGCCAGATGCCCAAGCCCACAGCCACCACGCCGGGGATGGCACTCATGCCGCGAATCGACCCGATGCTGTCGCCAAACAATTCGATCCAGCCGCGCAGCAGGAAAAAATACAGCGGCGGGTGCACGTCATGGGCTGCGTGAAACCACAGGTCAGCCAGTGCGTATTCGCTGAGCAGCAGGCTGGAGCCTTCGTCGCCCCAGATCGCGGCGGCCGTCAGGCCGTAAAAACGCAGGGCGATGGCCAGCGCCAGGATCGGCACCCACCACAACCGGCTGATCCAGCCGGCCCTCTCCCAGGCGAGGCGGTTGAATGCGGGCAACGCCCCGACCTTATCGTTTTGCTCTACCACAGACCGACGCACCTCGATTCCCCTGCCACTGCACTGTTTACCCGACTGCAAACACCGCCACTCTAGGACAAAAGCCCCGGACTCGCTTCTGGAATCGGACAAATCAGCAATTTGTGTAGGGCTTCAACGAAGCACTCGTAAGATCACGCTATTATTGCCACCCTCCAAGGACTCAGGATCAAGGACACGTCATGCGCATCGGTTTTCTGTCACCCCTGGCACTGGCACTGCTAGCCGGTATTTCACTGCAGGCCCAAGCCAGCTCCGACGACTCGTGCTATCCCGACTGGCGTGTCTCGCGTGGCAGCCTCGACCCGTGCAGCAACCAACCCTTCCTCAATCCAGGCAACGACAGCCGCGTCAACCTGCGCCTGCTGCTGGCCGACAAACAGGCGGCGGCCCTGACGCCGAATGCCTTGAGCGAGGATGACCTGGCCCAAGGGTTCGGCCCGGTGCCGTTTCCGGTGTATCGCCTCGCGCCCATCCCCGGAACGGACGAAGCGCCCGACGACCAACCGGACGATTCACGCACCGCCGAACTCGACACGCTGCTCCAGCCCCTGGGCATCAAGCGCGACGACTACAAAACCGCCGGCGAAGCCTTCCTCAGCGGCGAAGGCAGCCGCTGCCGCAGCAACGACGATGACAGCGCCACCGCGTTTATCAGCCAGGTGATCAAGGCCGAAATGCCAGCGGCTGAACGCGAGTTGCTGGTGAAGGCGCGGCTGCAATTGCTCACTGCCTGCAACTGGGATGGCCAGGTGCTGGATGCACAGCAGACACCGTCGACCAATGCCCAGCTGTTTCGCACTTATCTACAGGCCGCCGCCGACTTCTACAGCGGTCGCTTCAGTGACGCCGAACGCGGTTTTGCCGCCGCCAGCAGCAGCGATGTGCCGTGGCTGCGGGAAACCGCGCTGTACATGACCGCACGCACCTCACTGAACCAGGCGCAGGCCGAAGCCTTCGACGAATACGGCATGCCGCAACTTGAGCATGTGGATAAGTCCGCGCTGGGCGATGCCGAGGGAGGGTTTCTCGGCTACCTGAAAACTTATCCACAGGGCGCATACGTAGCCTCTGCCCGTGGCTTGTTGCGCCGCGTGTATTGGCTGGCGGGCAACGATGAAAAACTCGCCGAAGCGTTTGCCTGGCAACTGACCGAGGCCACCGAGGCCCAGCGCAATGTGTCGATGGATGAACTGGTGGAAGAGGCCGACCTCAAGTTGCTGATGGTCAACAGCGAGACCGTCAAGACGCCGATGATCCAGTTCGTCAGCGACCTGATGGTGATGCGCGGCGGCAACCAACCGACGCTGAGCCGCGCAGATCTCGAAAAGCAAAAAGCCGCGTTTGCCAGCGCGCCTGAACTCTACGACTACTTGTTGGCCGTGTGTGCGCTGTACATCGAGCATCAACCGGACAGCGCCTTGAAGCAGTTGCCGCAGAGCGTACCGTCGACCCTGAACTACTTCGCCTTCAGCCAACAGACCCTGCGCGCCCTGGCACTCGAAGCCAAGCAAGACTGGAAGACTGCCGAAGCCCTGTGGCTGGAACTGCTGCCGCTGGCCAAACAGCCGCTGCAACGCGACCAGCTTGAGCTGGCACTGGCGATGAATTACGAACGCAGCGGCCAGTTGGCCAAGGTGTTCGCCGCCGACTCGCCGATCAGCGCCAAGCAGGTGCGTTACATCCTGCTGCGCAACGTCGCCGGGCCTGAGTTGCTGCGCGAGCAAATCGCCAGGGCCAGCGACCCGCTGGAGCGCCAGACCGCGCAATTCGTGCTGCTCTACAAAGACCTGCTGCGGGGCCAGTTTGCGACTTTCGCCGACGACCTCAAGCAACTGCCGGCCTCGGCCCCTGAGGACAAATTGGGCACCAGCCTGGGCTACGTCTACAGCGCCAGCCAGACCTTGAAACTGTTCCAGTGGAGCGGCGACAAGGCCGAATCCGGTTACGCCTGCCCGACCATCGCGCAAACGGCTGCCACCCTGCAAACCGACGCGAAAAACCCACAGGCCCTTAACTGTTTTGGCGAATTCATTCTGCGTAACGGCCTGGACGGCATGCCACTCGAACAAGCCCGTGCCGCCGGCAGCCTGGGCAGCACCCCGTCGGGCTTCAAGGGCGAAAGCTTCTCGCGACTCGACGGTTACCAGCAGGTGATCGGCAACCCCAAGGCGCCGAAAACCGACAAGGCCTACGCGCTGTTTCGCGCCATCAATTGCTACGCACCCGCAGGCTATAACAGCTGCGGCGGCGCAGACGTGACACCTGCCGCGCGCAAAGCCTGGTTCCGCCAGCTCAAGACGGGCTTCGGCGACACCCAGTGGGGCAAATCGCTGCAGTACTACTGGTGAAACACCTGTGGCTAGGCTTGCTGCTGTTGGCAAGCCCGGCCTTCGGCGCCGTCGACGCCCGCGACTATGACGCCTTCTGGCTGTGGAGCGGCGTCGCGCCCCAGCCCGTACTCAAACAGGCAAACTCCCTGTACATCCTCCAGGGCCAAATCAACGCCACCCGCCGCGCGCCCCAGCGTGGCGTGCAATTTATCGCCCAGGGCATGAGCGTGCCGCGCCTCACTCAGGGCGAAGTCTGGGTGGTGTATCGCGCCCACACCCTGCACTGGCCGGAACGGGTCTACAGCCAACTGCTCGGCCAGGTGCAACGCTGGCGCGACGCGGGCAACCCGGTGGTCGGCATCCAGATCGACTTCGACGCCCGCACCCAATACCTGCACGAATACGCCGACTTCCTGCGCGACCTGCGCCAACGCCTGCCCGCCGACTTGCGCCTGAGCATCACCGGCCTGATGGACTGGAGCAGCAATGCCGACCCGGCCGCCATCGCCCAGCTCAAGGGCGTGGTCGATGAAGTGGTGGTGCAGACGTATCAGGGGCGCCACAGCATCCCGGATTACGCGGCGTATTTGCCACGGCTGAACCGGATAGGGGTGCCGTTCAAGGTCGGGTTGATTCAGGGTGGGGAGTGGGAAGAGCCGGGGTATTTGAAGGGGAGTGAGTGGTTTCGGGGGTATGTGGTTTTTTTGCAGAATCGTTGACATAGATGTCAACTCTGTGCAAGAAAGTGTCCACGGTCCATGGACAGTGGACACTTACCTTCAGGCCAGCATGAAAAGTCAGGACGTTGTAATTCTATTCAAATTGATCAGCCTGGACCTTCAAGCGAGAGGGGAGCGGGTCAACGAACTCGGGGTCGAAAAAATCGATCTCAACCGGCCCCATGACTGGAAAGGCTGGGACGATATTATCGACGAGGAACCCATCTCGCCGAACAGTGAAAGTTATTCCGTTCGAGCGCTCTCTGCCTCACTGGCCTTGAGCAAGAGCGAGGTATCCAATTCCCTGAATCGTTGTCGAGACATCGGTCTCATTCACACTGACCGGGTGAGCGGAAAACCCAGTGTCAGAAGCGCTGCTCTTTTGGACTTCGTCAGATACGGCATCCGTTACGTCTTTCCCGCAAAACCAGGCCCAATCGTTCGGGGCATACCAACTGCATTCGCAGCCCCGGTCCTGGCTGGGAAAGTAATGAGCGGCGGCGATCTCATTCCCGTATGGCCGGACGCCTATGGCAAAAGCAAAGGCCAGGAAATCTCTCCGTTGTATAAGACCGTCCCCGGGGCGGTGAAAAAGGACGAGCTTCTTTATCACTTTCTGGCCCTTGTGGACGCCATCCGTATCGGAGGGCCACGCGAAGCCAAAGTGGCTGACGCGATGCTGAGAGAGTGGATCCTGTGACCTCAAACCGGGAAATGATGCTGCAAATGCTTGAAGAGGTCGCCGACGCACTGGGCGTTGAGCTGCGTCAGCAAGTGGCATTTGTCGGCGGATGCACGACTGTTTTGCTCATCACCGATGAATACACTCTGGAGTCGATTCGCGGCACGGATGATGTGGACTTGGTTATCCATCTGACCGGGACGGCTGACTGGTACCGACTTGAACAAACCCTCAAACCCAAAGGCTTCAAAAACACCGGGCAGGACACCGTCACCTGCCGGCTGCGATTAGGCGCCTTGAAAGTCGACTTCATGCCCACCGATGAAAAGGTACTGGGCTTCTCCAACACCTGGTTCGTCGGCGGACTGGATAATGCCGTTGATTACACATTGCCCAACCGAACGCGCATCAAGGTCTTCGCGGCGCCTTGGTTTCTGGCGGCCAAGCTGCAGGCCTACCAGGGACGAGGCAACGGCGACGTACTGATGTCCAATGACATAGAAGATGTCATTGCGCTATTGGACGGCCGGGAAGAGCTGATTGAGGAAACGAGACACGCACCGATCGCGTTACGGCGTTTCGTGAGCGATCAACTCTCAGCTTTGCTCCGGCTGGCGGCGTTTCAAGACGTGATCCAAAGTACTGCACAAGACTCTGATCGCGAGACGTTGATTTACGAGCGCCTCAAGACCCTCATTGGATTCGGAGCGCTGGCTTGATTCTGCCGTTGAGCCTCAGCCGAAAAGGAACTCATAGAACAGAAAACCGCGATGCCAGCGGTTCGGCGCACAACACAGGCACTTATCTTTACGTCATTGCCGACGGCACCTCCAAACCGGGCAGCGGCGAACTGGCGCAAGCCTTGACTCACTCTTTGCTTGAATCCTTTTCCCGCGCAGCCCCGCCTGTTGTGTCCTGCCCCGACAAAGCCCTTGAACTGACGCTTTCTTCACTCGACGAGGTGCACTCAAATCTTTGCCGAGACTATCCCCTCGCCTCCACCAGCTACCTTGCCTTGCTGGTGATCGACCAAACTGCCCTCTGCATCCACGCAGGCGACTGCTGCTTAGGGCAATTGGGAAAGGCTCGGCGCGTCAATTGGCTAAGTTCACCTCACTGTGGACCCAACTGGAAAGGTGACCTGGGCCACTCGCTCATCGCCAAGAGCCCTGCCCGCAAAAGACTGCTCAATTGCATGAGCCACCGAAGGCCCCACGAGCCTTACGTCCAACCCATGCATTTTGCGCCAGGGACAACGTTGATTTTGGCAACAGACGGCTTCTGGGCCGAGCTCTGCGTCGAGCGCCAACTTAGCGCTATCGCCGAGCGAAGCCTCGACGCCTACCCCGCTGAAGACGACGTCACCTTCATGTTGTTCCAAACCTAGCGGTGCTTGAGCCGGCGATGAGCCCGGCAAGCAGGGTGTCGCCGATTTGCGACGTGTTCACGGTCGCCCAGGCGCCTGCGCAGCCAGCCGTGATGGTCGCAGTACAGGAAATGAACTGTTGCTGGCCGTCGGTTGCGGAGTCAATGAAAAACTCAGATGCATGATTGAGCGCAATTTTCCTTCCACCTTATTTCGCGATTGGCAAAAACGCTTTGTCGATCAGCGCCCGGCGGTTTGCAGCGGATACACCGATTCCCAACCGCCACCCAGCGCTTTGTAAAGGCTCACCATCGCCAACGACACACCCGTAGAGCTTTCCACCCACTGCTCCTGCGTGGCCAGCAGCGCACTTTGCACAGTCAGCACGTTGACGAAATCCACCACGCCTTCAACGTACTGGTGTTGCGCGGTGGTCAGGGCGATCTGGTTCTGGCGCACGGCTTCGGCAAGGCTGTCGCGGCGCAGTTGGCTGGCGTTGTAGCGGGTCAGTTCGTCGTCGATTTCATGCCAGGCGCGCAGCACGGTTTGCTGGTAGGCCAGCGCCGCTTCCTGTTGCTGGGCTTCGCGCAGATTCAACATGCCTTGCAGGCGCCCACCGTTGAACAGCGGCAGGCTGAACTGCGGGCCGAAGGCAAACGCGCGGGAACCCCACGAGCCGAAATCCGACAGCTGCATGGCTTGCGAACCCAGGTTGCCCGACAGGGTGATACGTGGGTAGAAGTCGCCCTTGGCCACGCCAATGTTTGCGGTGGCAGCATGCAAGCGCGCTTCGGCCTGGCGGATATCCGGGCGGCGCTCGGCCAGCTCCGACGGCAGGCCGATAGCGACCTGGCGCTGGGTCTGTGGCACGGCGGCGTCCTGGGACAATTGCGCGTGCAGGGCCTGCGGTGGTTCGCCCATCAACAGGCTCAGGGCATTGATCAACTGGTCCTGGCGTTGCTGCAAATCCGGCAGGCGCGCTTCGATGGCGGCGACCTGGGCGGCGGCTTCGGCCACGTCCAAATCAGTCGCCACGCCATCGGCCAGGCGCAGTTGCGAGAGCTTGAGGCTGTGGCGGGCGACGTCGAGGTTTTGCTCGGTGACGGCGCGGGTGTTTTGCACGCCGCGCAGTTGGATGTAGTCCTGGGCGGTTTCGGCCAGCACCGACAACAGCACGGCGCGTCGGTCGTTTTCGGCGACTTGCAGGGTGGCGTCGGCGGCTTCGGTTTCGCGCTTGACGCGGCCCCAGAAGTCCAACTCCCAAGCCGCTGAAAAACCCATGTCCCACTGACTGAACGCCGCACGGCCATTCTCGCCGGACGGGTCGCTCAAGCCTTTGCCGCTTTTGCGTTGGCGCTGGTAATCACCGGTTGCGTTGACGTTGGGATAACGCTCGGCGGTAGTCACCTGGCGTACGGCGCGGCTTTGTTGCAGGCGGCTGCTGGCCAGTTTCAGGTCGAGGTTATCGGTGAGGGCTCGGCGCGTGAGGGCAGAGAGTTGTTCATCGTGAAACACGTCCCACCAACGCTCTTGCAGCGGGTCGCTGACCGCACGGCTGGCCGCCTGACGGCCCTGGGGTTCGCTCCATTGCGTGACCTGCGGGCCTTGGGGCCGCTGGAAATCCGGGCCGACGGTGCAGGCGTTCAGGCTGATGACACTGAGGGTGAGCCAGGCAAGGCGTCTCATTGCTGGGCCACCTCACGCTGCTGCACGACGGGCTGGGTGTCGACGCTGGCTTCTACCGACATGCCAACGCGCAGGCGTTCGGTGTGTACCTGGCCCGGTTCGAGGACGATCTTCACCGGGATACGCTGCACCACCTTGGTGAAGTTGCCGGTGGCGTTGTCCGGTTTGACCGAGGCGAAGGTCACCCCCGTCGCAGGCGCCAGGCTTTCCAGGTGGCCGTTGAGGAGCTCACCGCCGAGGCTGTCGACGCGCACCTGCACGGCTTGGCCCGCTTGCATGTGCGAGAGTTGGGTCTCCTGAAAATTGGCTATGACGTAGGCCTCAGCCAACGGCACCACCGCGAGGATCTTGCTGCCCGGCGTCACATAGGCGCCGACCCGCACTGCGCGCTCGCCGACCATGCCATCCACCGGCGCGACGATGCGTGTGTAGGACAGCTGAAAGCTGGCCATTTCCAATGCCGCCTGGGCGCGCTTGAGGCCACCTTCGGCGGCGTCGCGCTGGGCGGTGAGGATTTCCACCTGTTTGCGTTCGGCCGCCAATACCGCCGCGGCATTGGCCAGGCGCGCGGTGGCCTGGTCGATGCGGGTCTTGGCTTGCTGGGCGTTTTGCACCGTGCCCGCGCCGACACCTGCGAGGTGGTTGTAGCGGTTCAGTTCGTGCTCGGCGAAGGCTACTTCGGCACGGTCTGCCGCGACGGTCGCCTGGGCCTGGGCGATCACTGAGCTTTGGCGCTCGAGGGTGGCGGTGGCGTTTTTCAGCTGGGCCTGGGCGACCAATGTGTCGGCATCGGCGGCCTGGGCGGCCGCGCGGAAATCGCGGTCGTCGATCAACGCCAGCAGTTGCCCGGCCTTGACCCGCTGGTTGTCTTCCACCAGCACTTCCTTGATAAAGCCCGCCACGCGCGGGGCGACCAGGGTGAAGTCGGCGGCGACGAAGGCGTCGTTGGTGGTCTGGCGCGGGTTGCCCAGCAGGCCCGGTGCGGCCAGGTACACCAGCATGCCGACGGCGAATACGGCGATAACAGAGACGGCAATTTTGTCTTGGCGTTTCATGACAATTCCTTTGGGCTCAGTGAGCAATCAAGTCGGTGCGCGGGGTGGAAAAATCCGCGTGGGCATCCAGAAAATCAGCAGGATCAACGCCGCCGCGATACCGGCCATGACGTAATAGAGATCCGAAGAGGTAAGCACCACGGCCTGCTCGTGCAGGCGGTGAGCCAGGCCCGGTGCATCGCCGTCGGCCAGGGGCGAGTTACCCAGGCGGTCCACCAGCATGGTCGAGTGAAAATGCAGGCGCTGGGTGGTCAGCGTGTCGAGCACGCCGGTAGCGACCACGGCGGCCAGGCCCTTGACGGTGTTGAACCAGGCCGACGCAAACGGCCCCTCGGCCGGCTGGATGCTGCCGGTGGAGAGCATCAGCAGCGGCAACACGGCCATGGGCTGACCGAAGATTTGCAGCAGGTACAGGCCATAAAAATCGTCGCGGATCCACGCCGAGGTCAGGTGCGCGCTGCCCACGCAGGACAGGATCAACATGCCCAGGCCGATCCCCAACACCCAGCGGCAATCCACCCAACGCAGGTTGCACAGCGCTGCCACCAGCGGCAACGCAATCAACTGCGGCAGCGCCATCAGCAGCATCAACGGTGCGGTTTGCAACGGCCGATATCCCTGGACCTGGGCGAGGAAACTCGACGGGATGATGATCACCGCCGTCAGCACGACCAGCACCCCGGCCAGCACGATCAAGGCAAACGCCAGGTTGCGCAGGCCGAGCATCTGCAACTTGAAAAACGGCATCGGGTGTGACCATTCATTGAGCATGAACAGCACCAGCAGCACCGTACCGCCGCACAGCAAAAAGGTGATCAAGCCTGACTCGAACCAGTCCAGGCGATTGCCCTGCAACAGGCCGATCACCAGCATGCAGATCGCCGGGAAGCCCAGCAGCAGGCCACGCCAGTTGAACTGCTTGAAGCGCTCCAGGCGCAGCGGGTCTTGCGGCAAGCCGTAGGCAACGGCGGCCATCGCCAGCAGGCACGGCCCGACGATCTGCCAGAACGCCCACTGCCAGCCAACGTACTCGGTCCAAAGAGCGGCCAGCGGCGTGCCGAGGCTTGGCCCGAAGGTAGCGGTGAGTGCGTAGCCGGCCAGGCCGTACAGCTTGACGTTGGCCGGCAGGAACCGCAGCGCAACGGTCATCAGCATCGGCGGCAGCGCGCCGCCGGCCAAGCCTTGCAGGGTACGCAGCGCCAGCAGGCTTTCGTAGTTCGGCGCAAAGGGGCACAGGATCCCCAGCACCGTGAACAGGCCGATGGCCCACAGGGTGAAGCGGCGCAGGGACAAGGTCACCGAACACCACGGCGCAAAGGCCATGGCCGACACGGAGGTCGCCGTATAGGCAGCGACCAGCCAGGTACCTTCGTCAAAACCGATGTAAAGCGCACCCCGGATATCAGCGAGGGCCACCTTGGTGACCATCTCGTTGAGACCGGACACCAGCACCGCCAGCAACACACCGACCAGGCCGATGATGATGCGCGGGCCGAACACGGGCGGGCTCAGGGCGACAGGTTTGGCTGCGGCCTGTAGGGCGGGGGCAGCGAGGGAGGTCATGAACAGGGAACTCGGGATTAGGAATACCCGAGCAGTTTAATCAGGCTGACACATGACAAAAAGTGACTTGTCGGCAGGTTATAACTGCATGGGATGCAGCTATCAGTTACCAGCTTCAAGCTGCAAGTGAATGAGGTCAACTTGCAGCTTGAAGCGTGGCGCTTGCAACTCAGCTACGGCTGCGCTTCAAGCCAGGTGGCGTGGCAACTCTCGCGCATGGTCTCGCGCAGCCATTTGTGCGCGGGGTCTTTGTCGAAGCGCGGGTGCCAGAATTGAGCCAGGACCAGCGTCGGCAGCGAAATCGGCAAGGGGAACGCCCGCAGCGGCAGCTTCAAGCGATTGGCGCTGTAGAGCGCCTCCTTGGGCACCGGCAGGATCAGGTCGGAATCGGGCAGCATGAACATCGCGCCGTGGAAACCCGGGGCGATCATCGCGACGCGACGCTCCAGGCCCAGCGCATTCAGCGCGGTGTCGATCGGGCCGCGGGCGATGCCGCGTCGGGAGATGCTGATGTGGGAGTAACTGGCGAAACGTGCGGCGGTGATCTCTTCGTCGAACAACGGGTGGTCTTCTCGCGCCAGCCCGACGAAGGTGGTGGAGAACAGGTTCTGCACCTTCACTTCGGGGCTTACGGGCATGGTGTTGCTCACTCGCAAATCCAGGCGCCCTTCTCGCAAAGCTTCATCATCCGTGTCGCCTTCGGGTACGAAGCACAGCTCGCACAGCGGCGCCACGCGCTCCATCGTGTCGAACAGCCGACCGCCATAGACGCCGATAAAAAAATCATTGGCGCGCACGCTGAAGCGGCGACGCAAGGTACTCAAATCCACTTGATCGGCCGAACGAAACAACAGCGCCGCCTGTTCCACCACGTTGCGCACCTGGCCTTGCAACTGCAGCGCCTTGGGCGTCGGTACCAGGCCGCGACCGGCACGCACCAGGATCGGATCGCCCACCGCTTCGCGAATGCGCGTGAGGGTGCGGCTCATGGCCGCCGGGCTGAGGTTCATCCGCCGCGCGGCGC
Organism: Pseudomonas fildesensis; assembly: GCF_001050345.1. GTDB lineage: Bacteria > Pseudomonadota > Gammaproteobacteria > Pseudomonadales > Pseudomonadaceae > Aquipseudomonas > Aquipseudomonas fildesensis. The sequence continues at coordinate 211,843 of NZ_LFMW01000009.1, forward strand.
CGACCACGCTACCCTCGTCGAGCAAGGCGTCGAGGGCGACCAGCAGGTTCATGTCCGGTAGTTGCATGCCAAGCACTCGTGAGCAATGTGAAGTGAACTGGGCGCAATCGTAGCAGGCTTGTGAACGATTACAGCAGTCGAGGAATACTGGCCGGCAGGTAGTCGGCGTAACGCGCCTTGGGATTATTGCGGCACCGGCGGACGATTTCGCCGTTGAGCGCGCTGCAGGTTTGGAACAATTCCTGTTTAGCGCTGCATGCCCCAACGCTTCACGGTGAGCCGCTCGAAGGTGTCAAACACAAGGTTCTCCACCAGCAGGCCGATCAGGATCACCACCGCCAACCCGGCAAATACCTTGTCGGTGTACAGCTCGTTGCGGTTCTGGAAGATGTACCAACCCAGGCCGCCCTTACCGCTCGTAGCGCCGAACACCAGTTCGGCGGCAATCAACGTTCGCCAGGCAAATGCCCAGCCGATCTTGAGGCCGGCGAGGATCGACGGCAGCGCCGCAGGGATCAGGATGAACAGCACAAAACGCATGCCCTTGAGGCCGTAGTTGCGACCGGCCATGCGCAGGGTTTCGGACACACCAAGAAACCCCGAATAGGTGTTGAGCGCCAACGCCCACAGCACTGAATGCACCAGCACGAAAATCAGGCTGTTCTGGCCCAGGCCGAACCACAGCAGCGCCAGCGGCAGCAGCGCAATGGCCGGCAATGGATTGAACATCGAGGTCAGAGTGCTCAACAAGTCGCGGCCCAACTGCGTCGACACGGCCAGTGTGGTCAGCGCGAACGCCAGCACGATACCCATCACGTAACCCTTGATCAGCACCACCAGCGAGATGCTCACTTTGCTGAGCAATTCGCCACTGAGCAGGCCGTCGTACAGCGCGGCAGACGTCTGCAGGAAGCTCGGCAGCAGCAGGTCGTTGTCCTGATAGCGGGCTACCGCTTCCCAGAGGATCGCGAGCACGATGAGGATCAGCCCCTTACGTAACCAGCCTTGTTGCCACAGGCGTTGGGGCAGGGGCAGTTCGCGTTCCACCGGGACGCTGAGCAGCGGTTCGAGGGTAATTTCGTATTCCTGGCGCATGGGTTGCCCTCTTAGTAAGCGATGCGGATATCAGCGAAACCCAACTCACGTTCGGCCTCAGGCGCTTCATCGAACAACAGGCGATGAATCCGCCGCGCCGACGCCTGGAATTCCACACCGCCGAGGCTGTGCAGGTCGTATTGATGGCTGTGGATTTCCGCACGCACCCGCCCAGGGTGGGGCGACAGCAACAGGATGCGATTGCCCACTACCAGCGCTTCTTCGATGGAGTGAGTGACAAACAACAGGGTGAAGCGCACCTCTTCCCAGAGCAGCAGCAATTCTTCCTGCATCTTGCGCCGGGTCAGGGCGTCGAGGGCGGCAAAGGGTTCGTCCATCAGCAGGATTTTCGGTTGCATGGCCAAGGCGCGGGCGATGGCTACGCGGGCTTTCATGCCGCCGGAGAGGGTGTGCGGGTAAGCGTCGGCGAAGGCCGTAAGGCCGACTTTGTCGAGGTAGTGCAGCGCGCGTTCTTCAGCCTCGGGACGCTTCATGGTTTTCGACGCCAGCAGCGGGAACATCACGTTCTGTTTGACGGTTTTCCACGGAGGCAATTGGTCGAACTCCTGGAACACCACGATGCGATCCGGGCCGGGTTGTTCGACCTTCTGCCCCAGCAGACGAATCTCGCCTTCGCAGGGTTTGATAAACCCAGCGATGGATTTGAGCAAGGTGGATTTGCCGCAGCCCGACGGGCCGAGCAACACGTAGCGGTCGGCCGGGTCGATCTCGAAACTGACCTGGTGAGTGGCCCGCACTACGCGTTCCGGGGTGCGGTATTCAAGGCTGACGTTATCCACCGCCAGCAACGCAGCGGTGGTGTGCAGGTTGCTGGCCGTGTGGCCTTGCAAGGGCGCGTTCATCTCAACTTCCTTGCAGGGGCTTGGCGTCCTGGAAGAAGTAGTCCTTCCACGAATCAGGCTTGTTTTTGATGGCGCCGACGCGGTAGAGGAATTCCGCCAGCGGGTAGGTGTTTTTCGGCGTGACGCTGAATTCGAACTGCGGGTTGTCGATGATTTTCAGCAGTTCGGCACGGTCGATCTTGGCCTTGGTCACGCGGATATAAGTGTCAGCTGCGGCGCCTTTGTCGTTCTGGGCGAACTGCGCGGCTTCGGTCAATGCCTCGACAAATGCCTTGTAGGTTTTTGGGTTGTCGTTGCGGAATTTTTCCGTGGCGAACAGCACCGTCGGCGAATTCGGGCCGAGCAGGTCGTAGGTGTTCAGCACCACATGCACGTTGGGGTTGGCCAGGGCCTGATCCTGAAATGGCGGGTTGGAAAAATGCCCGGTCAGTTCGGTGCCGCCGGCAATCAGTGCGGCGGTGGCGTCGGGGTGTGGGACGGCGACGGTGTACTTGTCGAGGCGATTGAATTCCTTGTCGCCCCACTGCTTGGCGGCGGCGTATTGCAGGAAACGCGACTGCACTGAGACGCCCACCGCCGGTACCGCGATGCGGTCCTCTTCGGTGAAGTCAGCGATGGTTTTGACCTTGGGATTATTACTCACCAGGTAGTAAGGGAAGTTACCCAGGGAGGCCACGGCTTTGACGTTTTGCTTGCCGTGGGTGCGGTCCCAGATGGTCAGCAGCGGGCCGACACCCGCGCCAGCGATATCAATCGAGCCGGAGAGCAGGGCGTCGTTCACGGCGGCACCGCCGGAGAGCTGGGTCCAGTCGACCTTGATGTCGATGCCTTCCTGCTTGCCGTATTTCTCGATCAGGTTCTGGTCACGCACCACGTTGAGCAGCAGGTAGACGATGCCGAACTGTTCGGCGATGCGGATCTCGCCTTCTGCCTGCGCGGCGGCCGGTGCGACCAGGCTGCCGGCCAACAGGCTGACACCCAGGCCGAACGTCGCAGCCAATCGTGTGAATGGAATTTTCCTGGACATGGTCGTGCTCCGAATCAGAAAGGCGCGTCGCCCTGGATGGTGGTGCGAAACAACTTGCGGCGCAGATGGCTCGGGCAACCGGCAGCCAGGTGGATCAGCGAGCGGTTGTCCCAGAACACCAGGTCATGGGGCTGCCACTGATGGCGGTAGATGTTTTCCGGTAGCACGCTGTGTGCGTAGAGTTGGGCCAGCAGATCGCGGCTTTCGTCTTCCGGCAGGCCGACGATACGGGTGGTGAAACCTTCGCTGACAAACAATGCCTTGCGGCCGTTTTCCGGGTGGGTGCGCACGATGGGGTGCACCACTTCGGCGACTTGGGCCAGTTGCTCAGGGGTCAGCGTGGGACGCCAGTTGCCTTCGAATTTGGTTTCGCTGTAGCGCGCGGTGTAGGAGTGCGCGGCGCTGCGGCCTTCGGTGGCTTTACGTAGGTGCTCGGGCAGTTGGTCCCAGGCTTTGTGCATGTCGGCAAACAACGTGTCGCCGCCTTCGGAGGGCAGTTCCTGGGCATGCAGCATCGAGCCCAGGCTGGGCAGTTCTTTATAGGACAGGTCCGAATGCCAGAATTTACCGGCGTCACCCAGGCCGATGGATTGGCCATTTTCAATGATGTTGGAGACGATCAGGATTTCTGGGTGATTGGCCAGCAGGAATTGTTTGAGCACATGGATCTGCAGCACGCCGAAACGGCGGCTGAAGGCGATTTGTTGTTCGGGGGTGATGCGTTGGTCACGGAAAACCACGACATGGTGGTCGAGGTGCGCGCGGTGAATGCGGGCAAAATCTTCGTCGTTGACCGGACGCGACAAATCCAGGCCGACGACCTCGGCGCCTACGCTGCCGGGGAACGGACGAATCTCGAAGGCTTGGGCGGTAGGGATCGCTGTTGGAACAGTAGAGGCGGCGGACATGAGTTCACTCCCGGTCGGACAGGAGAGTGACTTTATAGATATAAGAACGGCATTTTAAATACCGTTAACGAATATCTATAGACGGGAATGTGTCGGCGAAAACTCACGGCTGCCCGAGCTCAGGGAATAAATATCGGCAGCGTAACCTTCAATCCGTAGCAACCTGACGCTGGCGTGTAAGACGCCGCAAAGGCCCGCTGTGGGCGCCATGAGCCACGTGTTTAGCTGCTTACAAGCCGAAAACCTTGCTCGTTTGACAAGCCTGGAGGCAGTCTCTAGTGTGCATTGGATCCAATTAGCCATACCCCCATTTTAATAAGGAGGATAGCGTAGCCGTGACGCAGAAGCCGAACCCTTTGAACAGCATCAAGATCAGCGGTCCTATTCCCGCCCATCTTGCCCGTTCCGTAATTGAAGAAACCCTGCGCAATGCCATCCTCGATGGCCGACTGCCTTGCGGTACCGCCATGCGCCAGCAAGAGCTGGCCAGCCTGTTCGGGGTCAGCCGCATGCCGGTGCGCGAAGCATTGCGCCAACTGGAAGCCCAGTCATTGCTGCATGTGGTGACGCACAAGGGCGCCGTGGTTGCGCCGTTGATCGAAGACAATTCGGCTGAGACCTACGCCTTGCGGATGCTGTTGGAGTCCGAAGCGCTGCGCTTGTCGATTCCATTGCTCACCGAAGCCGACATCGCCGAGGCCAATGCCTGCATCAATGCCCTGGAACAGGAGAAAGACTACACCGAGATTGGCCGCCTCAATCGCCTGTTCCACATGGTCCTGTACGGCAAGGCGCCTAACCAGCGGCTGCTCAAATTGGTCGAGCACGGTTTGAATGAAGAGGAGCGCTTTCTGCGGTTCAACCTTGAGGCGATGGGTCTGGGCGAGACGTCCCAGGAAGATCACCGCGAGCTGCTGAACCTGGTAGCCCAGAAAAAGACCGAAGAAAGCATCCTGACCCTACGCAATCACTTGATGCGAGGGATGGAGGTGATCGCCACCTACCTCAATGGCCTTGAAGCAGCCGACACGTAAGCTTTTCCAGCACCACCCTTGACCCTCATGTGTGCGGGGCGCCCTTCCCATCAGGAAGAGCCCCGCGTCGATACGCCTTGGTTAAAACCATTCGATTAATTAAGCCTGCCCATAATATGGAAACTTCCCACGCTTAATAAAACAACTTACCCACAACACGTATTCTTTCGAAAAAACATCTAATACATTTATAAGCTCGTCCAAACGTTTAATCAGCTTATTATCCTTCACCACTAAACCCAACACATCAACCGGCAGCATCACCCCATGTCTGGGTGGTGCTGCGCGCGTGGTTTGGCTAAACGCTACCTGTCTACTTTTGACTGTAAAAGCTCATCACTGTTTTCAGAGCAGTCGCAACAACTTATAGGCATCAACCATGCATCAAACTTTACTTGAACAAAAAAAACTGCAGTTATGTAACCACCCGTTATTTGAAGAAATAACTTCACTCAATAAATTACAAGTTTATATGGAAAGCCATGTATTCGCCGTGTGGGACTTCATGACGCTCACCAAACGCCTGCAACAGGACCTGACCTGCACACAGTTGCCCTGGCTCCCTCCAACCGACCCTCAAGCCGCCCGACTGATCAATGAGATCGTGTTGGGCGAAGAGTCGGACGACCACCCGAGGGGCGGTAATTGCAGCCACTTCGAGCTGTACCGGGAGGCCATGGCCGAAGTGGGCGCCAGCACCGCAGCCATCGACACCTTCATCACGCTGCAACGTCAAGGCCTGGAGGCCACTGCAGCCTTGCAGCAGATCGATGTTCTACCTGGCGTTGCCCGTTTCGTCCGCAGCACGCTGCACATCGCGCTGAACGCTCCCACCCATTGCGTGGCCGCGGCGTTCCTGCACGGTCGTGAGGGTGTCATCCCAGCCATGTTCGAACGCCTGTTGCAGGGTAGCGAGGTCATCAATCGTGGGGCGCCCATCCTGAGCTACTACCTCAATCGTCATATTGAGCTGGATACCCAAGGCCATGAGCCTGCGGCGCAACAGTTACTTCAACGCCTGACCGGAGCAGACCCAATGCGCCAGGAGCAGGCCGTTGGGAGCGCTCTCGACGCCGTCGAAAACCGCATCACCTTCTGGGACAACGTGCGAGCGTCTGTGCAAGAGGTGCAACCATGAACCTGACAGACTACCGCTCCATCGCTGAAGACTGGGAGCGCCGCGCGACCATCCGAACCCGCCCCCGACGCATGTTGGAAGACGACGAGAAACTGATCTATCCCCTGTGTCGCCAGCCGTTGGTACTCACTGCGACCTTTCTCGAGCACTGTCCGCAATGGCGCGACTTTGTGCTGCTGCAAAGCTTCTACAAGTTCATCAATGACGTAGTGATTTTCGAAACCGAGATCGTCGACAAGACCGCCCGCAGCATCGCCAAGAACCGCTTCGCCCTGCCCTTCCCCCTCGTCTGCCGCTACGACGCGATGACCGTCGTGGTGGACGAGGATTACCACGCGCTGGTTGCGCTGGATTTCCTGCAACAAACCGTGGAAATGACCGGCGTACAACCGCTCGACTTGCCCAGGCAAATCGAATTGAGCCGTGCCCTCCCGGCGGCACAGGCAAAGGCACCGCCACACCTGCACAATGCAGTGGAGTTGATTGGCGTGGCCATCGCTGAAAACACCGTGACTCAGGACGTGGCGGCCTTTTCCAAGGACGACAGCATCAAGTCATCCGTACGCGGCATGATGGCCGACCACCTGTTTGACGAAGGGCGCCATGCACAGTTCTGGACGCGCCTGGTGCGTCTCTACTGGCAGGCAGCGAACCCGGAGGATCGCGACAGCATCGCTCACGTCCTGCCGACGTTCCTGGCGCACTACCTGACCAACGACCTGCAAAAATCCTTTGACCTGCAACTGATCGAACATCTGGACGTCGGCACCGGCATCCGCCAGGCCTTGAGGAACGAAGTACACGCGCTGGACTTTCCCATTACCCGCCAACACCCCCTGATCGGCAACATTGTGGGCTTTTTGCACCACAGCGGTTTGCTGCAGACCCCAAGCGTGGCCCAGGCACTGGCCGACTATCTGCCGCTGGCCGGGAGAGCGGCATGAGATGCCTGACGATTGGTTGGGTCGGCGCCAGTAAAGCCCTGGAGGGTGTGAGGCAGATGCTGGAGCAATACGGTCATGGGTCTGGGGAGGAGGTTGTCGACCTGGTGATCGAAGACAGCAGCCAGCCACTGCCGACACATTTGGCAGGCGCCACACGTATCAGCCTGCGCCTGGGTATTGGCCCACTGAGCGAATGCGGGTTGCCCGCGCTGCAGTTACGCAGCTATGACGGTAACCAACGCTGGGTAGCAGCACTGGACCTGGCCGAAGATCCCAGCGGGAACGGCCAACGCTTGTACCGGCAAGCGACGGCCGCACTGGTGGAGTGGGTCGCCCAGCAGGTCAGCTGCTTCGCGCGCGACCCAGGGTATTTACCTGCGGGGACCTGCGCCAACTCCTGGCCCGAGCAGGGTTTGCAAGGGCTGGAGGCGTTGGCGTTTCTACATCGGTTTAACCGCACGGCAGATCCGGCCCTGCTGTTGGCAGCCCAAGTGCCGGTAATCGAGCGATTGCAGGCCAGCCTTCTCACCTTCGCCGCGCGACCCGCACTGAACATCGCGGGCAATGTGCTGACTTACCGTCAATTGCAGGATCAGGCAGTGGCGATCCAGCAACGGCTTGGCCCATTGCTGGAAGGCATCGAGGCGCCGTCGGTGGTTGGCGTATGCCTGGAAAAATCCACCGGGTTCTACGCCAGCATTCTTGCGGTGTTGGGCTGCGGCGCGGTGTACCTGCCGCTGGCGCCGGACCATCCTCCATTGCGCCAACAAGCCATGCTGGAAAGCGCAGGAGCCCGCGTGCTTCTGGATGATGGCCGCCATCCCCTGCGTGAGCACTTCGTTTCGCTGGATGTGAGCACTGTCGATCAGCGCGACACCTCGCAACCCTTGATGCGCCACCGCCCCGACGTTGATGCACCGTGCATGGCGCTCTTCACGTCGGGTACCACCGGCCGGCCCAAGGGGGTACTGCTGAGCCAGGGCAATCTCGCCCATTTCACCGCGTGGTTTGGCGGCTGCATGGCGTTAAGCGAAGAGAGTCGCGTGCTGCAGTTCGCCTCTGTGAGTTTCGATGCTTCGCTGATGGATATTTTCCCCAGCCTGATCGCTGGCGCGGAGCTGATCGTCCCAAGCGAGGCGCAACGACGCGACCCGCAGCAACTGGTGGAGTTGATCCGCCAACACAGTATCAGCCATGCATTCCTGCCGCCGGCGCTGCTCAGCATCCTGCCGCTGGACCAGCCGCTGGGCCTGACTCACCTGCTGACCGGCGGCGATGCCTGTGAACCGTATGTGATCGAGCGATTGGCAGGTCAATGTCACCTGCACAATCTCTATGGCCCCACAGAAGCCACGGTGCTGGTTACCCATCGAAGGTTGCAACCCGGGGATGGCAATCGAAACCTGGGCCGTCCTATCGCCAACAGCCAGGTGCTGATCCTCGACGATGACCTGCAACCGGTGGATGAGCAGGTGATGGGTGAGCTGTACATCGTCGGGCCTGGGGTGAGCCTGGGGTATTTGAACGCACCACAACCGCTCGACGACCCTTTCGTCGAACTGGCGCTGCCTGACGGCGAGAGCCTGCGGGCCTACCGCACGGGAGACCTCGCGAAGTGGTGCGGCGACGGCATCGAACTGGGTGGGCGACGGGATGAGCAGGTGAAGATCCGAGGGTTTCGGGTCGAGCCCCGGGAGATCGAGCAGTGCTTGCGAGACAGCCGGCTGTTTCGTCAGGTGGCGGTGGTTACTGATGCTGATTACAGAATCCGTGGCATTGTCGCCCAGCCGGAACCCGGTGCAACACTCGCCGACCTGAAGCAGCATGCGCGGCAGTGGCTGCCTGATTACCTGCAACCGGATATGTGGGCCGAGTTGCCCAGCCTGCCGCACTCCAGCAACGGCAAAGTCGACCGCCGCGCTTTGCTGAAGCTACCGATTCAACCCACGCAGAATAGCGCCGGGCAGGCTGCGCAAACACCGCTTCAGATGCAACTGGTGGGGCTATGGAGTGAGTTGCTACGGCTGCCCGTGGATAAGTTGTCGATTGATGACAGCTTTTTCAATCTAGGCGGCCACTCCATCCTGCTGTCGACCCTGTTGCTGCGGGTCCGCGAGCAATTTGGCCGCAGCCTGCCCTTGAACCGGTTCTTTGAAGTACCGACGATTCGTACGCTTGCGGTGCTGATGGAGGATGGTGTGCTGCCCGATGCAACGTCCGGCCAGGCGATCCGGGATGCACTGCAGGAAGAGGTGGTCGGGGTGCTGTCCGACAACCGTGCTGGTGATCGGAGCAAAGTGATCGTGACGGGCGCCAACAGTTTCATCGGCGTGCATATCGTCGAGGCGTTGTTGGCCGGCGGAGCAACAGAGGTGGCGTGCCTGGTGCGTGAATTGCCGGGCCATCCGGCAACGACGCGATTTGCCCAGGCATTGAGTGAGTACCGCCTGGAGCATCTGGACCTGAGCCGGGTGCGGGTGTACGTCGCTGATATCAGCCAGCCTCGCCTGGGCTTGGCGTGCGACGTGTATGACCGTCTCGCCCGGGACTTTGGCGTGCTTGTGCATAACGCGGCGCGGGTCAATCACGTGATGGACTACATGTCGCTGGCAAAGGACAACGTCGAGCCTGTGCGCGAATGCCTGCGCCTGTGTGAGACCCATTGCAAAAAGGTCTTCAATTTCATTTCGACGCTGTCGGCGTGCAGCAGCATCGACGCTGGCGGACATGTCCTCGAAACACCCGCGGCGGCGACCCCACCGATCTACATCAAGAATGGTTACAACCTGTCCAAATGGGTCGCCGAACGGCTATTGGGACGTGCAGTGGAACAGGGCGCCTGGGTGAACATTCATCGTCCGGGGAATATCAGCTTCAACACCCATAACGGTGTTTGCCAACCGCAGAAAAATCGCCAGATGTTGATGCTCAAGGGCTCGCTGCAACTGGGAATGGTGCCCCGGTTGGAGGCGAACTTCGACCTGATGCCAGTGGACTTCTTTGCGCGCTTTCTCGCATTCCACTGCGGCCACTTCAACGCCGGGCGAAGCGTGTTCCACCTGCATAACCCACAGCCTTTGAGTTGGGACCACTACCTCGATGCATTCAGCCAGGCGGGCTACACATTCGAGCGGGTCAGTGTTGTGCACTGGCAACGGGCGCTGCGAACGGTAAGCCACGAAAACGCGCTGTTTGGCGTACTGGGTTTTTATCTGGATGGGCCGGGTGAAGACATCGGCGATACGTCGATGATCCATCACCACAACGCACGCCGGGGCGTGGAGAACATGCGCGCGCAGTACCCCGAAAAAAGCCCGACCCTGCTGCGCAAGGGCTGCGACTACCTCAAGGCCATCGGCTTTCTCTAAACCGCTTCAGGACATCCTCATGGAACCGCTGCAACCCGATACATTGATCCGCAACCCATACGGCGCGCCGGTAGTGGCCTCTGTTGTCGTCGACTGCGAAGCCCCTCGCCTGTGGGGCCTGGTAGGTCAGTTTGCAGGCTTTGATGCCTTCATTCCTGCCTTGTCGCACATCGAAATGACCGGTGTGGGCGTGGGCGCTTTGCGCACGAAAATTTTCCACGACGGCCACTGCGTCGTAGAGCAACTCAACAGCCGGGACGAAGACGCCATGCGCATGACCTGGACCACGATCTACAACACCTTGGGCGTGGCCCGTTTATGGGCGGCGATGAGCGTGGAAGCGCTGGGCTCAAGACGCTCCAGGGCGACCTGGACCGTCATTGGCGAGCCGGTCGAAATGGCGCAAGCGGAGTTAGAAACGTTTGTGCAAGCATTCGCCGACAGCGCTCTGGAGAACGTGCGTCGAATGCTTGGCTAAGCAGTCGGAGCGAGAGAGCTCGCCCCTGTGCAATCAAGGTCAAATCTTGAAACTGTCGACCAGTTGCTTCAAGCGGCTAGCTTGTTGGGACAGTGCATCGCAGTCCTTCAACGTTTCATTGAGGTTGGCTACGCCCTGTTGGTTGAGCATGTTGATCTGGTTGATGTCGACGTTGAGCGTTTCCACTACGGCGGTCTGCTCCTCGGTGGCGGCAGCGACCGATTGGTTCATACCATCGATTTCTACGATCCGCTGCGTCACGCTGACCAGGCGTTCACCGGCCTGGTTGGCCACTTCTACGCTCTCTTCGCTGGAGACCTGGCTGGCATTCATGGTGGTCACGGCTTCACGCGAGCCCACTTGGAGCGAAGTGATCATTTTATGGATCTCCTCGGCGGACTCCTGGGTACGGTGAGCCAGGTTACGCACTTCATCGGCGACCACGGCAAAACCACGGCCGGCTTCCCCGGCCCGGGCGGCTTCAATTGCGGCGTTGAGCGCGAGCAAGTTGGTTTGCTGGGAGATACCTTTGATCACATCGAGGATATGGCCGATGTTGTCGGTGCTGGCATTCAAGGTTTCAATCTGAGTGCAGGAAAGGCTGATCTTCTGCGACAGTTCCGACATCGCCAGGATGGTTTTCTCCACCACCTTGCGGCCGTCGTCGGCCTGCTCGCTGGCGCCGCTGGCGTGCTGTGAAGCATCCGCAGCGTTACGTGCGATTTCCTGGGTGGCAGCACCCAGTTCGTTGATCGCGGCGGCCACACTGTTGGTGCGCGCGCTCTGCTCGTCGGAGCCGATGATCGAGGCGTTGGACGAGGCCATCACGCGCTGAGACAGGTCATGCACCTGACGCGTCGCCGAGGACACTTCGGAAATGGAAGCGTGGATACGCTCGACGAACTGGTTGAACGCACTGCCTACCTCGCCAAATTCATCCTTGCTGTTCACGTCCAGGCGGCGGGTGAGGTCGCCCTCGCCCTGGGCGATGTCCTTCATGGCGACGCCCATGGTCGTCAACGGCCGCAGCAACACTTGGATCAGCAGGCTCAGAAGCACTGCAATCGCCACCACGGCAATCAGCATGGCAATCAACGCTGATGTGCGGAATTTACCCAATGGTGCGTAGGCTTTGTCTCTGTCGATCGACAGACCGATGTACCAATCCGCACCTGGCAGGCCACTGATCGGCGTGAATGACAGAATACGATCCTGACCACTGAGGACGACATCCTGGCTGACCTTCTCGATCCGTACGCGGGTGCCCGGGTAGATGTCCTTGAGGTTCTTCATCACCTGGTCCTGGTCGGGACTGACGATGACCTGGCCATCTCCGCTGACCAGGAACGCATGGCCGATGCCGCCGAAGTCCACCGAGTTGATGATTTTCACGAGGGTTTGCAAACTCAGGTCACCGCCGACGACGCCCAACAGCTCGCCGTTCTTTTTCACCGGCAAGGCTATCGTTACGATCTGCCCACCCACCGCAGCCATATAGGGCGGGGTGAGCATGGTTTTGTCGGCAGCCACGGCTTGCTTGTACCAAGGACGCTGACGCGGGTCGTATCCATCGGGCATCTTCGCGTCCGGACGCTGCGTGAACACACCGTTGGTTTGGCCGACATAGGTGAACTGGAAGTTTGAGGTGAGCGCGGGTTGATCAACCAACCCCGGAAGGTCGGCAGCACTGCCCTGGTGGGCAACATTTTGCGCCAGGTTTTCGAGTACCAGGACACGGCCGCTAAGCCAGTTTTGTACACTGCTGGCGGTGAGCTCGCCGGACTGCTGGATGGACGATTCCAGATTCTGCTTGATGGTGCTGCGCTGCAGGTAGTCGTTGTAAAGCGTGAATAACGCGAACGCCAAAACTACGACGCCTGACGCGGCCAACAGAATTTTATGACTGAACTTGAGATTCATTTCATCGACTTCTTTTTGCCAAAGGGGGGTGAGCGTGCCGGGTGAAACATTCCATGTAGCGGTATAGGCGGACTCTCGGACCTCTCTATTCCGGCGCACGCATGGCTCGTCAGGCTTTCGGCCAAATGAAGTGAAATCTTAAGTGTTTGTGGGAAACATCCTCTTTTTGAGTGAAAAACTGACCAGCGGTACAGGAAAGCACGCGAAGCCACGAGCCCTGGCTAGCCTTCCAGAGGGCAGCCATCAATCCTATACCGGGCGATCGCCGGGCGGACTTATGGCCAAATCAAACGCCCTAAACGACAAAACCCCTGTCTGCGTTAGCAGACAGGGGTTTCGGAATTTAATCTTGACGATGACCTACTCTCACATGGGGAAACCCCACACTACCATCGGCGATGCATCGTTTCACTGCTGAGTTCGGGATGGGATCAGGTGGTTCCAATGCTCTATGGTCGTCAAGAAATTCTGTGTACCGGACCGTTGCGTTAGCGACGTGCCGGTGAAAAATCATGTACTTCTACATAAACAAAACCCCTGTTTGCGTTAGCAAACAGGGGTTCTGGAATTTAATCTTGACGATGACCTACTCTCACATGGGGAAACCCCACACTACCATCGGCGATGCATCGTTTCACTGCTGAGTTCGGGATGGGATCAGGTGGTTCCAATGCTCTATGGTCGTCA
>NZ_LFMW01000010.1 GCF_001050345.1 Pseudomonas fildesensis
AGTTTCTCTTGCACCGGCCCAAAGATGCGGCTGAAGCCGCGCGAATGGTGGATCAATCGGTGCAGATATATAACAGCGAGCGGCCACATCTATCGCTGAAATACAAAACGCCCGATGCGGTGCATCGGGCGTTTTGAGGCTGAAATGGGTGTAAACCTATTTCAGGACTAGACACAGTTAGAAATGCGCTGACGGGTCTGGCGCAATCGGGAGCAAGCCCCCTCCCACATTTGGACCGTATTTCAAATGATGGTTAGTGACGCTCTAGAGCATTCACGAGGTCGTGGAAGGCTTCGCGATTGGACTCGTTGAGCCCCATCAGGATTTTGTGCGCTTCCAGCACCTTGATCCGCACGACTTCCTCGGACTGGTCCTGGGACGGCAGGTCGGTGAGGCATTCCGGGCGCGGGATCGGGCGGTCAACGATGTTGAACACTTGATCGAAGCCCATGGACTGCAGCAGCCGGGTGATGTCTTCGTGGGTGGTGACGACGGTGGGCAACAGGCCGACCTTCTGCCGAGACAGAATGGACAATTTGGCCAACAGCCCAAGGGTGGTGCTATCGATGCTGCGGGTTTCTGTCAGATCGATCACGATCGCCGAGAAATTCAACGCTGTGAAAATCCGCTCAATCGTCGCATCCAGGGCCGAACACAAGGTCAGGCGCACTTCACCGACAAACTTCAGGACGAAGGTCCCGTCTTGCTCGGCGAATTGGATTCTTCCGGTACTCATCAAAGATTCCTGCTCAACACCAATAGGGCGATATCATCCGGCATCTCCCCTAGCGTGGCCAATCCAAAAACCTGCCGCAGACCATCCAGGCTGCCGCCCGCTGCCTTGACCCGTTGGGGCAAGGCGGCTTCTTTCTCTTTGAGTGTAGGCTCTGGAAGAAGGTCCAGGATACCGTCGGACATCAGCGTGAGGCTGAAAGTCGGCGGCAGTTCCAGGATGTGGTCTTCGTAGGTGGCTTCATTGAACAAGCCTACGGGCAGACCACGTCCTTCCAGGTAGCGCACACTGTCAGGAGTGTACAAAACCGGCATCGGCAGGTGACCGCCAATGCTGTAGGTCAAAAGACCGGTTTCTTCGTCTATCACGCCGCCGACCATCGTTACGTGCTTGCCCAGCTTGCAGCTGATCAAGCCCCGGTTAATGTGGCCCAGCACCTCGGAGGGGGTGAACTCCGGCAGGGTGCCATTGCGCCTGGATTCAAACAATAGCCGTGTGGTCATGAACTTCAACAACACGGTGACAAACGCTGAGGAAGCGCCATGGCCGGAAACGTCGGCCAGGTAGAACGCGACACGCCGCTCGTCTACGCGGAAATAGTCGACAAAGTCACCCGACAGGTACAGCGACGGGATGATCTGGTGCGCAAACTTGAACTCGTCGATGCTCCAGGGGCTGACCGGCAGCATGTTCATCTGCACCTGGCGACCGGCGTTCTGGTCTTCCTGGAGCAGGTTCAGGCTGGCTTCGAGTTCGCGGTTGGCGGTTTCGAGCTTTTCGCGGTAGCGCTGGTTTTCCAGCAGCAGGCGTGCGCGGTCCAGTGCACGACGCACCGAGTGCTCGAGCACTGCCAGGTCTTCCAGGGGCTTGATCAGGTAGTCAGCGGCGCCCAGGCGCAAGGCCTCGACGGCATCGTTCATCACGCCAGCACCAGACAAGACAATCACGGGGGTCTGCGGCGCGCGCTCGGTCACCTGGCGAATCAGCTCCAAGCCGCCCATCTGGGGCATGCGCAGGTCGCAGATCACGAGGTCGGGCGTGTCGCGCTCGAACACCTGGAGACCCTGTTGGCCATTGCTGGCCTGCAGGACACTGAAACCACTGTCTTCCAAATAGGCCGCGAGGCTCGCGCGCACTACTTCGTCGTCATCGATTATCAGCAGCGTGGCACTGGTTTTCTGCATGTGGGCAAACGGCGCCAGAATTAGGTTGGCGTAGGCGACTCGGCAAGGGCCGTGTTCACACTACTGGATTCGCTTTCTAGCCTCTCTGTCCTACAAAGCATAGGCTTTTTGCCCACGCACAACTGTAAAGCAGAGGTGCCCTTCTAAGGCGCAGACGGTACTCCCATCCGCCAGGTGTTTCAAGCTCATGCCGATGGTCGCCGGGCGTCTTTACATCGCAAATCGCCCGGAGTTATAAGAACCCTTAAAACCACAACACAATGTAAGGATGGAAGCTGTGAGCGAACACGAGCGCGATTACGCTGAAAAACGCGATTTCATCCGCATGCGAGTGGAGGCCGAGGTGTCTTTGATCTCCGCCGGGCAAGAAATTGCAGGGGTTTGCCTGGACCTTTCCAGCTCCGGCATGCAGGTACAAGCGCCCCGCCAGTTCAAGGAGGGTGACCTGCTGACCGTGCGCATCGATTCGGAGCATGCAGCTCTCAGGGGCCTGGAGGCGGACACTGAAGTGGTATGGACCAAAACCGTGGGCGACGAGCAGCAGCTGGGCCTCAAGATCCTGAAAATGCGCTGAAACCGGCGCACAAAAAAGGCGACCACTCGGGTCGCCTTTTTTCATTTCAAAACGTCACAGCTTAAAAGTCGTCGACGACCTTGCCGTCTTTTACCTTGAACTCGCGGTTCTGCAGGTAGGCGTTGCGGATAAACGTGTACTTGTCACCGGTGATCAGCTTCTCGCTGTCGAGCAGGCTGGCACGGGTGTCGACGATGTTCAGGCCCATGGTGCTGTTACGCCAGCCGATATCGTTCATGTAGCGGTACGGTTGGGCGTAGCTGTCCACGTACTTGGACGGCGCATCACGCAAGGTGCTTGGGCCCAGCAGTGGGAGCATCACGTAAGGACCGCTGCCGACGCCCCAGTAGCCGAGGGTCTGGCCGAAGTCTTCATCGCTGCGTTGCAGCCCCATTTTGGTGCCTACGTCGATAAAGCCGAGCACGCCGAAGGTGGTGTTCATCAGCAAACGGGCTGTGTCGACGCCAGCCGCGTGCGGCTTGAGCTGCAGCACGTTGTTGGCCAGGTTGCCGACATCGCCGATGTTGCGGAAGAAGTTGTGAACGCCGTCCTGCATGAATTGCGGGGTGACGAACTCATAGCCTTGGGCCAATGGCTTGAGGGCGTAGGTATCAACGGTGTCGTTGAAGGTGAAGATCGGGCGGTTGACGCTTTCCCATGGATCGTCTTCCGACGCAGCCTGTACGGCGAACGGTGCCAGCAAGACTGTGGCACACACCGACAGCTGAGCGAAGTAGTGGCTCCAGCGCATAGCTTTTGCTCCTTGAATGGTCTGTCATGGGCGCTATGCCCTGAATAAGGCTGTCAGTATATGACGGAAGTGTCGATTTAGGCAGCTGCCAGGATCTGACTTACAGCAAATGGACAAAATTCCTACAATTGCCAGCCGGTGTCATCCGATTGTCATCCTGCCTCGATAGCGTCACAGCTATTTCAGGGATGCCCAGATGCCTCATGCCGAGATTGCCGTCGCCACTGCCCCCGCCCTGACTGCCGTGTTGTTTGGCCTGAGTGGCTGCCTGGTGGATTTTGGTTCCCAGGCGCGTACCGATTCGCCCTCCCCGGCGTCCCAGGCCACACCGGGCGCGTTGAAGATTTTGCGCAGCCTCAAGGAGCAAGGCGTGCCCTGCGCCTGGCTGGACGAGCTGCCACCCTCAGTGACTACCCCGCTGGCCGCCGTGCTGCCCGACTGGCTCAAGGCCGCGTCTCCCTCCTCCATCCGCTGGCCCGCGCCGCATGCGTGCTGGCAAGCCTTGATGGAATTGAACATCGAACGTTTGGAAGGCTGCGTACTGGTCAGCGGCGAGCCGCGTTTGCTGCAATCGGGCCTGAATGCCGGGTTGTGGACCATCGGCCTGGCGTCCTGCGGTTCGCTCTGCGGCCTGGCGCCCGAGCCGTGGGAGGCGCTGACCGAGCAGCAGCGCGAGCACAAGCGCGGCAAGGCCACGGTGGCGCTGTATGGGCTGGGCGTACATTCGGTGATCGACCACCTCGGCGAGCTCGGCACCTGCCTGGCAGACATCAGCCTGCGCCAGCTCAAAGGCGAGAAGCCCTGATAGAGATCATGCACAGCCGGCGCCAGTGGATTAATCTACAGGTCATCCCGTAGACCTTTCGCGGCGTGCCGCGGTCTATGCCAGTGCCTATCGATAAAAGGAAGAACGTCATGCCTGATCGCAAAAAATTGGAAGAACAGGTCGAGATCCTGCGCGGGCAGCTGGACCAGAATCCGCCGCTGTCGGACGAAAAACGTGAAGCCCTCGAGGCCTTGATTGCCAAGTTCGAAGTGCAACTTGAACTGGAGCCCGCAACCCAGTCACCGAGCATCGCTGACGATGTGAACCGGGCGGTGGAAGGCTTCGAACTGGATCACCCAGGCATTGCGGGGACGCTGCGCAGTATCGTGATCACCCTCGGCAACATCGGCATTTAACCCGACCCTAAGCCAAGCACAGAACCAAAATGTGGGAG
Organism: Pseudomonas fildesensis; assembly: GCF_001050345.1. GTDB lineage: Bacteria > Pseudomonadota > Gammaproteobacteria > Pseudomonadales > Pseudomonadaceae > Aquipseudomonas > Aquipseudomonas fildesensis. The sequence continues at coordinate 4,463 of NZ_LFMW01000010.1, forward strand.
GGGCGGTGCGACGATTCGACTTGCTCCCTCCCACATGTGTTTTGTATAAAAGCTACTGGCGAGCCAGGCGCAGGTTCTGGAACTGCATGTCCTCAGTGCTGCGATACGGGTTGATATCCAATCCACCCCGCCGCACATACCGCGCATACACCGTCAATTTTTCAGGCTTCAGCAAACGCTGCAGGTCGAGAAAGATGCGCTCCACGCACTGCTCATGGAAATCCGAGTGCTGGCGAAAGCTCACCAAATACTCCAGCAGGCTGGCGTGATCCAGCTTTGAGCCCCGGTATTGCACCGCCACGCTGCCCCAGTCGGGCTGGCTGGTGACCGGGCAGTTGGATTTGAGCAGGTGGCTGTGCACGCTCTCTTCCACAATGCGTGAGTCATCACAACGCAGCAGTTCCGGGCGCGGGTGCTCGTAGTTGCTGACGCTGATGTCCAGGTCGTCGATGCACACGCCCGGCAGGGCCAGCACGCCTTCGGCTTCAACCTCGGCCAGGCTACGGATACGCACGCTCACCGGCTTGCCGGCGGCAGCGCTCAAGTCTGTACGCAGGGTGGCTTCCAGGCTTTGAGTATCGGTGAACGCGGTCTGGTTCAACGAGTTGAGGTACAACTTGAAGGACTTGGATTCGATGATGTTCGGCGAATCGGCCGGGATGCTGAATTCACCGATGGCCACCACCGGCTTGCCCGACGGCAGCAGCCAGGACAATTCGAAGCAGTTCCAGAAATCCACGCCTTTGTAGGGCAGGGTCTCGGCGCTCAGGCCCAGCTCGGCCCATTTGGCGGCGCGCGGAATCGGGAATAGCAACGATGGCGTGTAGGTGGAGATGTATTCACTGGACTTGCCCAGCGGCGAATGTTCGGCTGCGGGATGCATGGCGGAAACCTGGCTAAATAAACCCCGCCAGTCTACCAGCCTTTGCCCCCGCCTTTGCGCACCCGCCGCTTACTGGCTGACGTTGAGCTTGCCGACCATGCCCGCCTGGTAATGCCCAGGGAGGTTGCAGGCAAATTCCAGCCCGGTGGATTGGGTAAAGGTCCAGGTCAGTTCGGCAGTCTTGCCGGGCTCGACCAACACGCTGTTGGGATCGTCGTGTTTCATGCCGCCCATATCACCGTGGCCCATGGCGCTGTGGTCCATCTTGCCCATACCGGTCGCGGTGAGCATGCCACTGGCCTGCATCTGTAACATTTCCTTCTGGTGTTCGGCGTGCATCGCCGCGTCGCCCAGGTTGAATTCGTGGAGCAACTGGCCTTTGTTGACCAGCACAAAGCGCACGGTCTCACCGGCTTTTACGTCCAGGGACTTGGGTGAATAGGAAATATCCTGCAGCGTCACTTCCACGGTGCGTGTGGCCTTGCTCGCAGGTGCAGCCTGTCCAAACGCGTAGGTGTGGGCCGTGTCGGCCGCCGCGTTAAAGCTCAATGCCAACAGGCAGCCCGCCAACAACAGGGGGGTACGCAATGTCATCTCTCTCTCCAAAAATGTAGACCCGCTTGAGGAGCACTCTAAGAGGACGCCGCTGCCAGCCAGCTGACTGCTACATTACAACTTTGTCAGGTTGTGCCCTTACCCGGGCGCCCACGGTATAAAGCCCGTCGTGACCCGTTGCCCAGAGCTGCCCATGAAACTGCTGATCGTCGAAGACCAACCAAAAACCGGCCATTACCTGCGCCAGGGCCTGGCCGAGGCTGGCTTTACCACCGAACTGGTGGCCGACGGTACCACCGGCCAGCACCTGGCGCTGACCGGCGATTACGACCTGTTGATCCTCGATGTGATGCTGCCCGGTCGCGATGGCTGGCAGATCCTCCAGGCGGTGCGCAGTGCCGGCCTGGAGATTCCGGTGCTGTTTCTCACCGCCCGCGATGCAGTGGAAGAGCGTGTGCATGGCCTGGAACTGGGCGCCGACGACTACCTGATCAAGCCCTTCGCCTTTTCCGAACTGTTGGCCCGGGTGCGCAGCCTGTTGCGCCGTGGCAGCAGCACGCCGCAGGAAACCGCCCTGCAACTGGCCGACCTGCGCCTGGACCTGATTCGCCGCCGCGTCGAACGGGACGGGCAGCGCATCGACCTCACCGCCAAGGAATTCTCGCTGCTGGAGTTGCTGCTGCGCCGCCAGGGCGAAGTGCTGCCCAAGTCGCTGATCGCCTCCCAGGTGTGGGACATGAATTTCGACAGCGACACCAACATCATCGAAGTGGCGATCCGCCGCCTGCGCCTGAAAGTCGACGACCCCTTCCCCACTAAGCTGATCCACACCGTGCGCGGCATGGGTTATGTGCTGGAGGAGCGGTGCAATTGATCAAGCGCCTGTCCCTGGCCAGCCGCCTGGCGCTGTTGTTTGCCGCCTGCACGGCCGTGGTGTCGCTGCTCGCCGGTGTACTGTTCAACCAGGCCAGCGAGGCGCACTTTATCGAGCTGGACCAGCAACAGCTCGACAACAAATTGATAACGCTGCGCAGCACCTTGCAGGGCGTCGACTCAGCGAAGTCGTTCGCCCAGCGCGAAGCGCAACTGCGCGCCGAGCTCAATCGCCAGCCCGACCTTGCACTGCGCATCACCGCCGCTGGCCAGCGCTGGTTTGACACTGCGCCGAGCGTCAGCCTGCCCGCAGCCCCCGGCCTGCATAGCCTGCAAAACGCCGGCACCGACTACCGTGTGTACAACGCGCCGTTAATGGCGGGCCTACCCGACTCGCCGCAACTGAGCCTGATGCTCGACATCACCCACCACCAGCATTTCCTGCAACGCATGCAGCGTTTGATCTGGCTCACCGTTGGCCTCTCGGCCCTGGCCACCGCGCTGCTGGGTGCCTGGGCCGCGCGCAGCGGGCTGCGACCGTTGCGGCGCATGGGCGAAGTGGCCGCCGGTGTGTCGGCTCACTCCCTGACCCAGCGCCTGCCCCAGCAGCACATGCCGGTGGAACTGGCGGAACTGGCCCAGGCCTTCAACGCCATGCTGGGGCGGCTGGACGACGCGTTCCAGCGCCTCTCGGCGTTCTCGGCCGATATCGCCCACGAATTGCGCACGCCCCTGTCGAACCTGCTGACCCAGACCCAGGTCATCCTCACCCAGCCGCGCCCGCTGGAGGATTACCGCGAGGCGCTGCACAGCAACCTGGAAGAGCTGCAATGGATGGCGCAGTTGGTGAATGACATGTTGTACCTGGCCAAAGCCGACCACGGCTTGCTCATGCCCAAGCGCGAACCGTTGGTGCTGACGGATGAAGTGGAGGCGTTGCTGGAGTTCTATGCACTGCTGGCGGAGGACGCGCGGGTTTCGCTGATACGCGAAGGCAGCGCGCAAACGTCCGGCGACCGATGCATGTTGCGCCGGGCATTGTCAAATCTGCTGGATAACGCGCTGAGGTTCACCCCGGCGGGCGGCGAAGTGCGGGTACGGCTGGCGCAAGGCGCACGGGGCGTGACGTTGACGGTGGAAAACACCGGGGACGGTATCCCGGCGGAGTTGTTACCACGGTTGTTTGATCGGTTTTATCGGGCAGACCCGGCGCGCCATGAAGGCAGCAGCGAGCATGCGGGGCTGGGGCTGGCGATTACCCAGTCGATTGTGCGGGCGCACGGGGGGAGGATTTATTGTGAGTCTGCGGCGGGTTGGACAAGGTTTGTGATCGAGTTGCCTAGCTGATCGTTGATCGTTCCCACGCTCCGCGTGGGAATGCCGCCCTGGACGCTCTGCGTCCGCTCTTGAAGTCGTGACGCAGAGCGTCACAGGATGCATGCCCACGCGGAGCGTGGGCACGATCAGGTATTGTGGCGAGGGAGCTTGCTCCCTCGCCACAGTTGAACGATGGGTTACGAATATCTTAGGGCATGCGCCGGCTCAATCTTCGCCGCCCGATACGCCGGGTAAATAGTCGCCAAAAAGCTCAACACAAACCCCGCCGAGCAAATCAGCAACACATCCCCACCTTGCAGCTCCGAAGGCAAATTGCTGACGAAGTACACGTCCGAACTGAAGATATGCTGCCCGGTCACCCGCTCCAGCCAGCCCACCAACTCACTCACGTTCAGCGCTGCAATCACGCCCAGCACGCCGCCGATCAGCGTACCGACAATGCCGATCACCGTGCCCTGCACCATGAAGATCGCCATGATCTGCCGGGGCGTGGCGCCGATGGTGCGCAGAATCGCGATGTCCGCGCCCTTGTCGTTTACCACCATGATCAGCGTGGCGATGATGTTGAACGCCGCCACGGCGACAATCATCAGCAACAGCAGGCCGATCATGGTCTTTTCCATCTTCATCGCACTGAACAGGCTGCCCTGGGTGTGAGTCCAGTCATCGGGTTTGTAGGCAGCGCCCAGGCTGGCGGCGATATCCGCCGAGACCTTGGGCGCCGCGTACAGGTCTTTCACCGCCAGGCGCACGCTTTGCACCTGGTTCGGCTGCCAATGCTGAATTTCTGCAGCGTCGGCCATGTGGATCAAGGCCATGGAGCCATCCAGCTCGGCGCCGACCTTGAAGATACCCACCACGTTCAACCGCTGCATACGCGGGGTGATGCCGCCGGGGGCGGTGCTGATTTCCGGGACGATCAGGGTCAGCTTGTCGCCCACGTTCAGGCGAAAGCGCCGCGCGGTGATTTCGCCGACCACCACACCGAACTCGCCGGGTTTCAGGTCTTCCAGTTTGCCCTGCACGATATGCTGGGCCACGATCGAGACCTTGCCTTCCTGGGCCGGGTCGACGCCGCTGATCTCAATCGGCTGCATCGCGCCCTTGTAGGAGAACATGCCGTCCATCTGCGTGAACGGTACGGCGGCGGTCACTTCCGGATTTTTCATCGCAGCGGCGGCCACCGGCTGCCAATCGTCAATCGGGTTCACGCCGACGATGGTGGCGTGGGGCACCATGCCGAGGATGCGCGAGCTCATTTCGCGCTGGAAGCCGTTCATCACCGACAGCACCACGATCATCGCCAGCACGCCCAGGGCGAGGCCGATCATCGAGGTCATCGAGATAAACGAAACAAAACGGTTGCGGCGCTTGGCGCGGGTATAGCGCGTGCCGATGAAAATCGATAACGGTCTGAACATTCGCTTGCACCGCCTGAAAAAATGAAAAAGCCCGACGCATGGCGCCGGGCTTGAAACGGGTCAGATGGCGACCAGATGACCTTCCTGCAGGTGCAACACGCGGTCCATCTGCCGGGCCATGCTCATGTCATGGGTCACCACCAGGAACGCCGTGCGCATCTGGGTGCTCAGTTCCAGCATCAAATCCTTGATGCCCTGGGCGGTGTGGGAGTCGAGGTTGCCGGTGGGCTCGTCGAGCATCACCAGGCCCGGGTTGTTCACCAGGGCGCGGGCAATTGCCACACGCTGGCGCTCACCGCCAGACAATTCAGCCGGCTTGTGCTCCAGGCGGTGACCCAGGCCAACACGTTCCAGCAAGGCTTTGGCACGCTGGCGCGCTTGCGGGATCGCGGTCTTGCCGATCAACAGCGGCATGCACACGTTTTCCAGCGCGGTGAATTCCGGCAGCAGGTGGTGAAACTGATACACAAAGCCCAACGAACGGTTGCGCAGTTGGCCACGGGCCTTTTCATTCAAAGCCGACAACTCTTCACCGGCCAGCCACACGCTGCCCTGGGACGGCGTATCGAGGCCGCCCAACAGGTTGAGCAAGGTACTTTTGCCGGAGCCGGAACTGCCGACGATCGCCACGCGCTCGCCGGGGTGCAGTTCAAGTTGCAGGTTGGACAGCACCACAACCGATTCAGGGCCTTCCTCGTAGGATTTGCCCAGGTTGCGGCAGCTCAGGATTGCTTTTTCACTCATGCCCGATTCACTCATAACGTAAGGCCTGTGCTGGCTGGGTACGTGCCGCGCGCCAGGCTGGATACAGGGTGGCAAGGAAACTCAAGACCAACGCGGCGCCGCCCACCATCAGCACGTCCTGGGCCTGAACCTGGGACGGCAAGTAGTCGATGAAGTAGACGTCGGCGTTGAGAAACTTGTGGCCGATCAGGGTTTCGAGGCCGGCAATGGCGGCGCTGACCTTCAGCGCGGCCAAAATACCCACCGCCGTGCCGATCAAGGTGCCGACCACGCCGATCACGGTGCCCTGCACCATAAATATCGCCATGATCTGCCCCGGCGTGGCGCCAAGGGTGCGCAGGATCGCGATATCGCCCTTCTTGTCGTTCACCACCATCACCAGCGTGGAGATGATGTTGAACGCGGCCACGGCGACGATCAGCAGCAACAGCAGGCCGATCATGGCTTTTTCCATGCGGATGGCCTGGTACAGGTTGCCGTGGGTACGGGTCCAGTCGCGGGCGTAGTACTGGCTTTCACCCAGGTGCTGGGCGATTTCCCAGGCGCCGCGCGGTGCGTCGAACAGATCGTTGAATTTGAGGCGCAGGCCCTGCACCTGATCTGGCTGCCAGCGATGCAGGCGGGCCAGGTCGGTGAGATTGGTCAGGCCGAGGTAGCCGTCGATCTCGCCGGCGCCGACGTGGAACGTACCGACCACGGTAAAGCGTTTCATGCGCGGGAACATGCCGGCCGGGGTCACGGTGACTTCCGGGGCGACGAAGGTCAGCTTGTCGCCGATGCCCACGCCGAGCTTGGCCGCGGCCTTGTCACCGATCACGATGCCGAAGCTGCCGGGCGCCAGGTCGTCGAGTTTGCCCTGCAGCATGAACTTGTCGATGATCGAGACGTTGCGCTCCTGGGCCGGGTCGATGGCATTGAGCAGGATTTTCTGCACCTTGCCATCATTGGTCAGCAGCCCCTGCATCTGGGTAAACGGCGCGACGGCCAGTACCTTGGGGTTCTGCTTGACCTTGGCGGCCAGGCTTTGCCAGTCGCTGATCGGCTCACCAGACTCGATGGTCGCGTGGGGCACCATGCCCAGCACGCGGGTGCGCATCTCATGATCGAAGCCGTTCATCACCGACAGCACCACGATCATCACGACCACGCCCAAGGCGAGACCGATCATCGAGGTCAAGGAAATGAACGACACAAAATGATTGCGACGCTTTGCACGGGTATAACGCGTGCCGATAAATACGAAGAGAGGTCTGAACATGTCGGGGCTTGTTCGGAGGAAAAGAAGACGTCCCGGTGGCGGGGTCTGGTAAGCAGCTTTACACTCAGACCATTACCGTTACCTGGGGTTCGCCATGTCGACATTAGATGAAGAAGAGCGCCGCGAATACTACCGTATAGACGACATGATCGCACTTCAAATCAAAAGCCTGTCTGCCCCCGAAGCGGCGAGCAAGGAAGTGTTGCTGGATGATTCCCCACTCTTCAATTTGCTCAGTGAACTGCACCTGAGTGAATTCGAAGCCCAGCACCTGCTGCGCCAGCTCAGCGAGAAAGACCGCTCCCTGGCCGCCTTCCTCAGAGTGCAGAACAAACGCCTGGATCTGCTCAGCCAGATCATGGCCCGCGGCCTGCTGGATGAAGTCGGCGCTCCGCAACCGGTGATCATTTCCGAAGGCGGCATCGACTTCCAGCACCCTACCCGCCTGGCGCCCGACACCCACCTGGCGGTGAAGCTGGTGTTGATGCCCCAGGCACTCGGCCTGCTGCTGCGCGCGCGCGTCACCCACTGCGACCCCAAGGGCGACCGTTTTGACGTGGGCACAGAGTTCGAGTCCATGACCGATGCCCAACGCCAGCTGCTGGCACGCTATATCCTGCAAAAACAGGCCCAGGAACGGCGCCTGGCACGGGAACAAAGCGACGCCCAAGACACCTGAATTCGTATTTACCCCGCCGGACAACCTGGCGTAAAGGAGCAACTGTGACCCTGATTTACGGCCACCGCGGTGCCAAAGGCGAAGCACCGGAAAACACCCTGACCAGCTTCCAGGAATGCCTCAAGCACGGTGTACGCCGCTGCGAACTGGATTTGCACCTGTCCATGGACGGCGAGCTGATGGTCATCCACGACCCGACCCTCAAGCGCACCGCCGACCGGCGCGGCAAAGTCGTCGAGTATTCGGCGGCGGACCTGATGAAAATAGACGCACGCAAAGGTGGTCCCGGCTGGGTCAACCCCTGCCCGATCCCGCGTTTGGAAGAACTCTTCGAAAAGTGCGACTTCGATCACTGGCAACTGGAAGTCAAAAGCGCCTCGCGCACCCGCGCCGCGACCACCGTGCTGGCAATCCGGGAGATGGCCGTACGCTTTGGCATCATGGACAAGGTCACCGTGACCTCAAGCTCGCGGGAAGTGCTGAAAGCAGCGGTTGAACTCACCCCGGACCTGTCGCGCGGCCTGGTGGCCGAATACGCGTGGCTCGACCCGCTGAAGGTCGCGCAGAACTACGGCTGTGAGTATTTGGCGTTGAACTGGACGTTGTGCACCCCTGAGCGGCTGGAAAAAGCCCAGCGCCAGGGCTTGCACGTGTCCGTGTGGACAGTCAACGAACCTGCGCTGATGCGCAGGCTCGCCGACTTCGGCGTAGATAGCCTGATTACAGACTTTCCCGGTTTGGCCACTGCCACCCTCGAGAATTACTGAAATCGGTCTCCCCGGCCGGCTCAGGCCACCGGCCGGAGCCGCTCAAAAAAGCCGGTTGAGGCCGTCGTAGGCCGCTACCCGATAGGCTTCTGCCATGGTCGGGTAGTTGAACGTGGTGTTGACGAAATACTTGAGGGTATTTTGCTCACCCGGCTGGTTCATGATGGCCTGGCCGATGTGCACGATCTCCGACGCCTGGTAGCCGAAGCAATGCACGCCGAGGACTTGCAGGGTCTCGCGGTGGAACAGAATCTTCAGCATGCCTTGCGGCTCACCGGCGATCTGCGCACGCGCCATGCTCTTGAAGAACGCCTTGCCGACTTCATAAGGCACCTTGGCCTTGGTCAGTTCGTGTTCGTTCTTGCCGATCGAGCTGATCTCGGGAATCGTGTAGATCCCGGTCGGCACGTCGTTCACATAACGCCAGCTGCCGTTGTCGACAATGCTGCCAGCGGCCGAACGGCCCTGGTCATGCGCCGCACTGGCCAGGCTTGGCCAGCCGATCACGTCACCGGCACCGTAGATGTTGGTCACGCAGGTGCGGTAGTTCTCGTCCACCTCGATCTGGCCACGGCTGTTGACCTTGACCCCGACGTTCTCCATGCCCAGCTTGTCGGTGTTGCCGGTACGGCCGTTGCACCAGAGCAAGGCGTCGGCCTTGATCTTCTTGCCAGACTTCAAATGCAGGATCACACCGTTATCCAGGCCTTCGACCCGCTCGTACTCTTCGTTGTGGCGCACGGTGATGTTGTTGTTGCTGAAGTGGTAGCTCAACGCCTGGGAAATTTCCGAGTCGAGGAAGCTCAGCAACTGGTCACGGTTGTCGACCAGTTCCACCAGCACACCCAGGCCGCTGAAGATCGAGGCGTATTCACAGCCGATCACGCCGGCGCCGTAGATGATCAGTTTGCGAGGGGTGTGGCCAAGGCTGAGGATGGTGTCGCTATCGTAGATACGCGGGTGGTGGAAATCGATATCGGCCGGGCGATACGGGCGCGAACCGGTGGCGATAATGATGTGCTTGGCCACCAGCTTCTCGACCACGCCGTTGGCGCAGACCACTTCGACGGTTTGCTCGTCGGCAAAGCTGCCGGTACCGAAGAACAGGTCGACGCGGTTACGGGCGTAATAGCCGGTACGCGAGGCGACTTGCTTGGAGATGACTTTTTCTGCGCTTTTCAGCACGTCCGGGAACGAGAACCAGCGCGGCTCACCAATGGCCCGGAACATCGGGTTGGTGTTGAACTGCATGATCTGGCGCACCGAGTGACGCAAAGCCTTGGACGGGATGGTACCCAGGTGGGTGCAGTTACCGCCGACCTGGCGACGGCTATCGACCATCGCCACCTTGCGCCCTGCCTTCGCGGCGTTCATCGCCGCACCTTCTCCAGCCGGGCCGGAACCCAGTACCACCACGTCGTAGTTGTAGACAGCCATGCGTACTCCTCAGAACAGGCCAGGCGTACGGTTGGACGCCTGGCTAAATCATGCCGCGGCCAGCGGTCATGAAGGACAATTTGGCTCAAGTGTGTGAACCGGGGCACAGTCTATATAAGGCTCAACGCCGCGCACATTAACCCTTGGTCGCGTCGTAGGCCAGTTTTGCCTTTACTACACCACGCTGATTACGGTTTCACCGACGTCAGCACCTCGAACGCCTCGTTACTGCGTGTGACGAACCCAGCCCCGTCGCGCATCACAAAAAACGCCGCGATCCGATGCTGCTCGGCGTAGTCCCAGCCTTGCTGCGGCCCGAGCACCAGCAGCAGCGTCGACAAGCCATCGGCCATCAGCGCCGAAGGGTGCAATACGGTCACCGACGCCAGTTGATGGGTAATCGGCGCGCCGGTCCGCGCATCCAGCGTGTGGGAATAACGCCGACCATCCTGCTGGAAATAATTGCGATAGTCACCTGATGTGGAAACACCAAAGCCATCCACGTCGATGATTTTTTCGGCCACCTGCTGATCGTCGCGGGGTTCTTCCAGGGCGATGCGCCAAGGTGAGCCGTCAAGTTTGCGGCCGGCGGCCTTGAGTTCGCCGGTGGCTTCGACGAGGTAGCGGTGGATGCCCAGCTCAGTCAGCCGCTCGGCGATCCGATCCACCGCGTAGCCTGCGGCGATGCTGTTGAAGTCGACTTCGACGGCGGCGTCCTTGCACAGTTGATCGCCTTCTATACGCAGATGCTGATGGCCGACACGTTGGCGGACCTGTGCCAGGGTCGCAGCCTCCGGCACCTTGACCTCACGCGCCTGGGGACCGAAGCCCCACAGGTTGAGCAGCGGCTCGACGGTCAGGTCAAACGCACCGTCGCTGGCCTGGGACAGTTGTTCGCCAGTACGCACCAGGTGCAGGACAGGCGCCGGCACGGGTTGGCAGCTGTTGGCGGGCAGGTTATTGAAACGCTCGATGTCGGAGTCGTCGCGGTAGGTCGACATTTGTCGGTCAACCTCGCTCAGGATGCTTTCGACCTGACGCTGAAGCTCTTTTGGCTGCGGTGCACTTGTCGTCCTGACGTACTGGATCGAATACGTACTGCCCATGGTCGGGCCGCCAAAACGCTCCTGGGAGTCGCCGCCACACCCACTCAGCCACACACATCCCGAAACAACCGCCAGTAGCCGCAGGTTATCCATAAACCCAATCGCCTTTAAAATTTGCATTAACCTGTAGGCACTCACCGTTTCAGGACGAGCCATTATGCGGTATGCCGTTTTCTGTTTATTGCTGATGTTGTCGATCCCGGCGTTCGCCAATGAGGCGGATCGTCTCACCCAGGCCAATTTCCCGGCGCAGTCCCAGCAGTTGGTGTTGAAAAACCAGGCGGTGCTGACCTATCTCTGGGCGGATGTGTACGCAGCGGCGTTGTATGCCCCGGCGGGTTTGGGTGCCAAACAGGCCTGGGAGCAACAAAAGGCACTACGCCTTGTGCTGTATTACTTTCGCGATATCGACCGCAACGATGTGATCAAGGCCGCGAACGCCACCCTTGAGCGCCAGCAAGCCAGTGCCGGCTTGAAGCCTGAGCTGGAGCAGTTGCACGCCAGCTTTCGTAATATCCGCAGCGGTGATCGGTACGCTCTGGATTTTCGTCCGGGCCGTGGATTGAATCTGGAGATCAATGGCCAGGTGGTGTTCAGTAGTCGCAATGATGAGCTGGCGAGGGCTTACCTGGGTATCTGGCTGGCGCCCAAGGGTTTATCCGACAGTTTGCGTGACAAACTCCTCAACGACTGACATCACACTCCTACAGAAGCCAGACACAAAAAAGCCCCGAACCAGTCGGGGCTTTTTCATTCAGCGCAAAGGCTTAACGCGGGAACGCAGGCGGGTTAACCCCGGCCATGTCTTCCATCACGCGAACCACCTGGCAGCTGTAACCGAACTCGTTGTCGTACCAAACGTACAGTACAACGCGGTTGTCCTGGCTGATGGTCGCCTCGGCATCCACGACACCGGCGTGGCGCGAGCCAACGAAGTCGGTGGAGACCACTTCCTGGGAATTGACGAAGTCGATTTGCTTATGCAGATCGGAGTGCAGCGCCATGTAGCGCAGGTACTCGTTCATCTCTTCACGGGTGGCGGCTTTCTCAAGGTTCAGGTTGAGAATGGCCATCGACACGTTCGGCGTCGGTACACGGATCGCGTTACCGGTCAGCTTGCCGGCCAGCTCAGGCAGGGCCTTGGCAGCAGCGGTGGCAGCGCCGGTCTCGGTGATCACCATGTTCAACGCGGCGCTACGGCCACGGCGATCGCCCTTGTGGAAGTTGTCGATCAGGTTCTGGTCGTTGGTGTACGAGTGAACCGTTTCAACGTGACCGTTGATGATGCCGAACTTGTCGTTTACAGCCTTCAGCACCGGCACGATGGCGTTGGTGGTGCAGGACGCGGCGGACACGATCTTGTCATCAGCAGTGATTTCACCGTGGTTGATGCCGTGAACAATGTTCTTCAGCTTGCCTTTGCCAGGCGCGGTCAACACAACGCGGTCGATACCCGGGCAGGTCAAGTGCTGGCCCAGGCCTTCGGCATCACGCCATACGCCGGTGTTGTCCACCAGCAGGGCGTCCTTGATGCCGTACTGGGTGTAATCCACCTCGGTCGGGTTCTTCGCGTAGATCACCTGGATCAGGTTACCGTTGGCGGTGATGGTGTTGTTTTCTTCGTCGACGACGATGGTGCCGTTAAACGGACCGTGTACCGAGTCGCGACGCAGCAGGCTGGCGCGTTTGACCAGGTCGTTCTCGGCGCCTTTACGCACCACGATGGCACGCAGGCGCAGGCCGTCGCCGCCGCCGGTTTTCTCGATCAGGATGCGTGCCAGCAGGCGGCCGATACGACCGAAGCCGTAAAGCACCACGTCAGTGCCTTTGCGGGCTGCGGCGCTTTGCTGGCCAACCACATCGGCCATTTCTTCACGGACGAACTGCTCGGCAGTGCGGCCAGCGCCTCCCTTGCGGAATTTATAGGCCAGCTTGCCCAGGTCTACCGAAGCCGCGCCGAGCTTGAGCTCGCTCATGGCCTTGAGCAGGGGGAATGTTTCGTGGACGGAGAGTTCGCTGTCGTCGGCAGAACGATGGCGAGCAAAGCGATGCGCCTTGAGAATCGCGATGACTGACTGGTTGATCAGGCTGCGGCCATAGATCGAGCTCACCACATTGTTATTGCGGTACAGCTGACCGATAAGCGGGATCATCGCTTCTGCGAGTGCTTCACGGTCGATCCATTCACCAAGACACTGGTCGGGCTTCTGAGTCACGGGAACCTTCCACATGTAGGGGCTGAAAAAAGGGGCTACATTATGCCGCCCGACCGCCCTAGGAGCAATGCGCGTCCCACAACAAAAACCCCTTGCCAAAAAATGCCACCCCTCTGCAGCCCAGTAAATACGCGGGTTCCAGAAAGCCACTAGTGGAGCGACCAAGGCGACTTGTCCGTAACTCTCCGAAAACCTCGGGCTTTTCGGCACTACATAATGAGTCAAAAGCCCCCTTTGTTTGTCTTAGCCACTACATTTCCTACAAACCGTAATAGGCTCAGTCAGCAACTGACAGGCGGCACCTCGGGCCGTTACAATTACCGACTTTGTCGCAACGCTTGGAGCTCAACCTTCCGTGCCCGTTCTGCGTCTACCGATTCTCCCTGCTGCGGCAGGTAAACAGCACTGGGGCAACCTGCCCGGTGCAGCCCTGAGCCTGGCCATTGCCGAGGCTGCCAGCGCAGCCAAGCGCTTTACCCTGCTGCTCACCGCCGACAGCCAAAGCGCCGAGCGGCTGGAGCAGGAGCTGAGCTTCTTCGCCCCCGATTTGCCGGTGCTGCACTTTCCCGACTGGGAAACCCTGCCCTACGACCTGTTTTCGCCGCACCAGGACATCATTTCCCAGCGCATCGCCAGCCTGTACCGTCTGCCGGAACTGGCTCACGGTGTGCTGGTGGTGCCGATTACCACGGCCTTGCATCGTTTGGCGCCGACCAAATTCCTGCTGGGCAGCAGCCTGGTGCTGGATATCGGCCAGAAGCTCGACGTGGAGCAGATGCGCACGCGCCTGGAAGCCAGCGGCTACCGCTGCGTCGACACCGTGTACGAACACGGCGAATTCGCCGTGCGCGGTGCGCTGATCGACCTGTTCCCGATGGGCAGCAAGTTGCCGTACCGCATCGACCTGTTCGATGACGAGATCGAAACGCTGCGTACCTTCGACCCGGAGAACCAGCGCTCCATCGACAAGGTGGACTCGGTCAAGCTGCTGCCGGCGCGGGAATTCCCGCTGCAAAAAGACGCGGTGACTCGCTTCAAGGCGCGCTTTCGCGAGCGCTTCGACGTGGACTTCCGCCGCTGCCCTATCTTCCAGGACTTGAGCAGCGGGATTACACCGGCCGGTATCGAGTACTACCTGCCGCTGTTCTTCGACGAAACCTCCACCCTCTTTGACTACCTGCCTCAGGACACACAAGTGTTCTCGCTGCCGGGCATCGAGCAGGCGGCGGAGAACTTCTGGAACGACGTGCGCAACCGTTATGAAGAACGCCGCGTCGATCCCTCCCGTCCTTTATTACCGCCCGCCGAACTGTTCCTGCCGGTGGAAGACTGCTTCGCGCGCCTGAAAAACTGGCCCCGCGTGGTCGCCAGCCAACAGGACGTGGACGCAGGCAGCGGCCGCGAGCGCTTCCCTGCGGCTACCCTGCCGGATTTGGCGATCCAGGCCAAAGCCACGCAACCGCTGGAAGCACTGTCGACTTTCCTCGGTGACTTCCCCGGCCGCGTGCTGTTTACCGCCGAATCCGCCGGCCGCCGCGAAGTGCTGCTGGAACTGCTGGAACGCCTGAAGCTGCGCCCGAAAACCGTCGACAGCTGGCCGGACTTCGTCGCGAGTAAAGAACGCCTGGCGATCACCATCGCGCCACTGGACGAAGGCCTGTTGCTGGACGACCCTGCCCTGGCGCTGATTGCCGAGAGCCCGTTGTTCGGTCAGCGCGTGATGCAGCGTCGCCGCCGTGATAAACGTGCCGACGCCAACAACGACGCGGTGATCAAGAACCTCACCGAGCTGCGCGAAGGCGCGCCGGTGGTGCATATCGACCACGGTGTCGGCCGCTACCTGGGCCTGCAGACCCTGGAGATTGACAACCAGGCCGCAGAATTCCTCACCATGGAATACGCCGAGGGCGCCAAGCTCTACGTGCCAGTGGCGAGCCTGCACCTGATCGCGCGCTACACCGGCAGCGACGACGCCTTGGCGCCGTTGCACCGCCTGGGCTCCGAGACCTGGCAGAAAGCCAAGCGCAAGGCCGCCGAGCAGGTGCGCGACGTCGCCGCCGAATTGCTCGACATCTATGCCCGCCGTGCCGCGCGCGAAGGTTACGCCTTCGCCGACCCGAAAGCCGACTACGCGACCTTCAGCGCCGGCTTCGCCTTCGAAGAAACCCCGGACCAGCAAACCACCATCGAAGCGGTGCGCGCCGACATGCTCGCGCCCAAGCCGATGGACCGCCTGGTGTGCGGCGACGTAGGTTTCGGCAAGACCGAAGTGGCGATGCGCGCCGCGTTTATTGCGGTGCACGGTGGCAAGCAAGTGGCGATCCTGGTGCCGACCACCCTGCTCGCCCAACAGCACTACAACAGCTTCCGCGACCGCTTTGCCGACTGGCCGGTGAGCGTGGAAGTGATGAGCCGCTTCAAGTCCGCCAAGGAAGTGAATGCCGCCGTCGCCGACCTCGCCGAAGGCAAGATCGACATCGTGATCGGCACCCACAAGCTGTTGTCGGACGATGTGAAGATCAAGAACCTGGGCCTGGTGATCATCGACGAAGAACACCGCTTCGGCGTGCGTCAGAAAGAACAGCTGAAGAACCTGCGCAGTGAAGTCGACATCCTCACCCTCACCGCCACGCCGATTCCGCGCACGCTGAACATGGCGGTGTCGGGCATGCGCGACCTGTCGATCATCGCCACGCCGCCGGCACGCCGCCTGTCGGTGCGCACCTTCGTGATGGAGCAGAACAAAAGCACGGTCAAGGAAGCGCTGCTGCGCGAACTGCTGCGCGGCGGGCAGGTGTACTACCTGCACAACGATGTGAAAACCATCGAGAAATGCGCCGCCGACCTCGCCGAACTGGTGCCGGAAGCACGCATCGCCATCGGCCACGGGCAGATGCGCGAACGCGATCTCGAACAAGTGATGAGCGACTTCTACCACAAGCGCTTCAACGTGCTGATCGCCTCGACCATCATCGAGACCGGCATTGACGTGCCAAGCGCCAACACCATCATCATCGAGCGCGCCGACAAGTTCGGCCTGGCGCAACTGCACCAGTTGCGCGGCCGCGTCGGGCGCAGTCACCACCAGGCGTATGCCTACCTGCTGACGCCGCCGCGCCAACAGATCACCTCCGATGCGGAAAAGCGCCTGGAAGCGATCGCCAACACCCAGGACCTCGGCGCCGGTTTTGTGCTGGCCACCAACGACCTGGAAATCCGCGGCGCCGGCGAATTGCTCGGCGACGGTCAGAGCGGGCAGATCCAGGCCGTGGGTTTCACCCTGTATATGGAGATGCTCGAGCGCGCGGTGAAAGCCATCCGCAAGGGCGAGCAACCGAACCTTGACCAACCGTTGGGCGGCGGTCCGGAAATCAACCTGCGCTTGCCGGCCCTGATTCCCGAAGACTACCTGCCGGACGTGCATGCGCGGCTGATCCTGTACAAGCGCATCGCCTCGGCCACCGACGAAGAAGGCCTCAAGGACCTGCAGGTGGAGATGATCGACCGCTTCGGCCTGTTGCCCGAACCGACCAAAAACCTGGTGCGCCTGACCCTGCTCAAATTGCAGGCCGAGCAACTGGGCATCAAGAAGGTCGACGCCGGGCCGCAGGGTGGGCGTATCGAATTCGAAGCGCAAACCCCGGTCGACCCGCTGGTGCTGATCAAGCTGATCCAGGGCCAGCCCAACCGCTATAAGTTCGAAGGGGCTACGCTGTTCAAGTTCATGGTACCGATGGAACGTGCCGAAGAACGCTTTAATACCTTGGAAGCGCTGTTTGAGCGCCTCATCCCGAAATCCGCTTGAAGGACGCCCTCATGCGCCTGTTCCGCATTCTGAGCCTGTTGTTGGTGGTAGTGGCACCTTCGGCATATGCCGACAGCCCTTACCAGGTGGAAATGATCCTGGTGCGCCAGAACGCCGAGCCGGTGATCAACAGCCGTGCAGCGCCGGAAGACTGGGATGCCGGGGCGCAGCGCCTGGGCGACAAAATGAGCCCGCCACGGCTGAGCAATATCGTCGACAAACTCAGCGCCGATTCAAGCTACACCGTGCTCGCGCACAAGGCCTGGGAGCAGAGCCTCGGTGAGCAACCGGTGAAAATCGCGATCACCGAGGGGCAAGAGCAGTTCGGCCAGTTTCCCATCGAAGGGGTGCTGAGCCTGCAACTCGGTCGATTCACGGATATCAACGCCGACTTCTGGATCAACCAGTTCGACAGCAATGGCAGCGTGATCGCCAGCGAACACCTTGCGCAAAAAGACGTGCGCACCAAGAACAACCAGCTCAACTACCTGGACGGCGGCCACCTGGCGCTGCTGATCAAGATCACCTCGCTGACCGCCAAACCACCCAGCGCGCCCCCGCCCGACATTCAGGACTGATCCAGCGCCATGCCCCTGACGTCGTCGTTGACCAAACCCCTGGCCCCTTCGTGGGCCAATCGCTTTAAGGAGCAAAGCCTGGAGCGCGGGCGGCGTTACGCCCTGGAGAACCGGGTGCGCATCGTCGAGTCCGGCGACAGCACCATCATCGCCAGCTGCGAAGGCTCGGGCGGCAACGTGTACCGCCAGACCATCTCACTGCGCGAATCGGCCAAGGGCATGCTGATCCTGGTGGACAGCCGCTGTACCTGCCCGGTGCACACCAATTGCAAACACATTGCGGCAGTGCTGCTCAAGGTCCAGGAAACGCTGGCCTTCCCGGCGGCGGCCCAGGATGCCGAGCTGCTGGAGAAACTCCAGGCCGTGCTGGATAACCGCGTGGTGCTGCCACAAGTGGTGATGGAGGATGTGCTGCCCGTGCCGCGCTTGTGGCTGGCCAGTGTCGAATTCAGCGCCTTCGAGCCGCGCAACGGCAAGATGCAGCGCTATATCCAGCACCGTGCGGCGTTGTCGTTCAACTATTTGGGTAACTACGTCAGCGGGCAAAAGAACGCCGACATCATCGTGCGCCAGGAAACCCAGAGCCTGCGCATCAAGCGCCATCCCGAGCGGGAGCAGTCATATCGCGAACAGTTGCGTCTCTTGGGTTTCAAGATCGCCACGCGCCAGAGCAAGGCATTGCCGGAGAGTGCCGGCGAGCTGTTCGAGATGGTCAATGACAGCGCCTGGCTGAACTTCACCCTCAACGCTTCGCCGACGCTGCGGGCCGAGGGCTGGGAGCTGCAGATCGATGAGGATTTCGGTTTCGACCTGAGCGCGGTGGACGACTGGTACGCCACCGTCGATGAAGGGCCGGAACGCGACTGGTTCGACCTGGAACTGGGGATCATCGTCAATGGCGAGCGGCTGAGCCTGCTGCCGATCCTGCTGAACCTGATGCGCTCCCACACCGAAATCCTCAACCCGGAAAAGCTCGCGCGGCGCCGCGATGACGAGCTGATCCTGGTGAATATCCCCGGCCTGCCCAACGGCGGCCACGGCCCCTTGCAAGTGGCGTTGCCCTACGGCCGGCTGAAACCGGTATTGGCCACCCTCGGTGAGTTCTACCTGCAGGAAGCCGGCACCACTACTCTGCGCCTGGCCAAAGCCGATGCAATCCGCCTCAACCCGCTGGAAGACCTGCCCCTGCAATGGGAAGGCGGCGAGAAGATCCGCAACTTCGCCCAACGCCTGCGCGACATCAAGGACTTCACCTGTGTAGCGCCCGAAGGATTGAACGCGACCTTGCGTCCGTATCAACTCGAAGGCTTGAGCTGGATGCAGTCGCTGCGCCAACTGGACGTCGGCGGGATTCTTGCGGATGACATGGGCCTGGGCAAAACCCCGCAGACACTGGCGCATATTCTCACCGAGAAAATCGCCGGGCGCCTGGATCGGCCGTGCATGGTAGTCATGCCCACCAGCCTGATCCCCAACTGGCTCGACGAAGCGGCCCACTTCACCCCGCAACTCAAGGTGCTGGCGCTGTACGGCGCGGGGCGCAAGAAACACTTCGCGCCCTTAAAGGACCAGAGCCTGCAGGATTACGACCTGCTGCTGACCACGTACGCGCTGCTGCCCAAAGACATCGAACACCTGGCCGCCCTGCCCTTGCATGTACTGATTCTCGATGAAGCCCAGTACATCAAGAACCCATCCAGCAAAGCCGCCCAGGCGGCGCGCGAACTGAATGCGCGGCAGCGCCTGTGCCTGAGCGGCACACCGCTGGAAAACCACCTGGGCGAGTTGTGGTCGTTGTTCCACTTCCTGCTGCCGGGCTGGCTGGGTGACATGAAGAGCTTCAACCGCGATTACCGCGTGCCCATCGAGAAGCGCGCCAGTGACGTGCGATTGCAGCACCTCAACGGTCGGATCAAACCCTTCCTGCTACGCCGTACCAAGGAACAGGTGGCGACAGAATTGCCGCCCAAGACCGAGATCATCCATTGGGTTGACCTCAACGAAGCCCAGCGCGACGTGTACGAAACCATGCGCCTGGCCATGGATAAAAAGGTCCGCGACGAGATCACCCGCAAGGGCGTGGCGCGCAGCCAGATCATCATTCTTGAAGCGCTGCTTAAGCTGCGCCAGGTGTGCTGCGACTTGCGCCTGGTCAACGACGCCAGCCTGCCCGCCCGTGGCAGTAGCTCGGGCAAGCTCGACAGCCTGATGGAAATGCTCGAAGAACTGTTTGCCGAAGGTCGCCGGATTCTGCTGTTTTCCCAGTTCACCTCGATGCTGAGCCTGATTGAGGTCGAACTGAAAAAACGCGGCGTCTCCTACGCGCTGCTGACCGGCCAGACCCGCGATCGGCGCACGCCGGTGAAGGACTTCCAGAGCGGCAAGCTGCAGATCTTTCTGATCAGTTTGAAGGCCGGTGGTGTAGGCCTGAACCTGACCGAAGCCGACACCGTGATCCACTATGACCCTTGGTGGAACCCGGCCACGGAAAACCAGGCGACTGACCGCGCGTATCGTATCGGCCAGGAGAAGCCGGTGTTCGTGTACAAGATGATCGCCCGGGGCACGGTAGAGGAGAAAATCCAGCACCTGCAGAAGGAAAAGTCCGACCTGGCGGCGGGCGTGCTGGATGGGCGTACGACGGGGGATTGGCAGTTGGGCAACGACGATATCGAGGCGTTGTTTGCGCCGTTGCCCAATAAGCAAGAGAAGCGCTGACTTTAAGATCGCTATCGCTGGCTTGCCGGCGATGGCCGCAACGCAGTCCTCAATCGATCAACTGCACATCCCGAAGCGCCCCAAGCGCCGCCAGCCAACGGGGATCCTGTTTATAGTCAGTCGAAGCAATCGCCTGCCCACGCATCCGTGCAATGCGGGCAGAAGGCGTGACCTTCATCCGCTGGGCCGCCGTCAGCGCCAGTTCGGCGGCAGCGCGGTCGTTGCACACCAAGCCCATGTCGCAACCGGCCGTCAGTGCCGCTTCGATACGGCTCGCGGCGTCACCGACCACATGAGCACCGGCCATGGACAGGTCATCGCTGAAAATCACCCCGTCAAACTGCAACTCTCCGCGCAGGATGTCCTGCAACCAACGACGCGAGAAACCGGCGGGCTGGGCGTCGACCTGCGGGTAGATGACATGCGCAGGCATTACGGCCGCCAACTGCTTGCTCAGGCGTGCGAACGGCACCAAATCATTTGCACGAATCTGTTCCAGGCTGCGTTCGTCATTGGGAATGGCGACGTGGGAATCAGCCTCAGCCCAACCGTGGCCCGGGAAGTGTTTACCGGTGGCGGCCATACCGGCGCTGTTCATGCCGCGAATGAATGCACCGGCGAGCACGGCGGCGCGCTCGGGGTCGCCCTCAAAGGAACGGGTGCCGACCACGGCGCTGCGCTGGTAGTCCAAATCCAGCACCGGGGCGAAGCTCAGGTCGAGGCCGACCGCCAGCACTTCGGTAGCCATGATCCAGCCACATTGCTCGGCCAGGTATTCAGCGTTGGGGTTATCCGCCAGCGCGCGCATGGCCGGCAGACGCACGAAGCCCTGGCGCAGGCGCTGAACGCGCCCGCCTTCCTGGTCGACGGCCAGCAGCAAGTCCGGGCGCACGGCACGAATTGCCGCGCTCAACTCACGCACCTGACGCGGATGCTCGATATTGCGTGCAAAAATGATCAGGCCGCCCACTTCAGGCTGGCGCAACAGGTGGCGATCCTCGGCCGTCAGCCAGGTGCCGGCAACGTCGACCATCAAAGAACCTTGCAGGGCAGCAGTCATAAACCTTCCTTAAATAACGCACACAACCCGTTGCCCTCACGGCGCTCCATACACAATGGAGGCTCGGTGAGCACAGCGGGTTGCGAGTAAATAGCTGAATTCGGCATGGGCGGCTAGCTTAGCGGATGCAAGCGGCCGCGCACACCCGGGGCGGTCAAACCTTGGCGGCGGCCAGCACGGATTTGCTGCGCGGGCGCAGTTGGGCAGCAGCCATGGCCTGGTCAGTCACGCCGGTTTCGGCACGCATGCCGGCGGCGAGGAACGGCACCATCAGGCGCATCACTTGCTCGATGGACGTGTTGACGCCGAAATCGGTCTCGGCAATCGCACGCAACGCCTTGATCCCCGACATGCTGAAGGCGGCAGCGCCGAGCATGAAGTGCACGCGCCAGAACAGTTCGATAGGTGGAATACGCGGCGCGGCCTCATTGACCAGCAACATGTAGCGGCGGAACACCTTGCCGTACATGTCCTCCAGATAACGCCGCAGGTGGCCCTGGCTCTGGCTGAACGCCAGGCCCAACAGGCGCATGAAGATCGACAGGTCGTTGCCGCTGCGTGGTTGAACCACCAGGGCTTGCTCAACCAGGATTTCCAGAAGGTCTTCCAGGCTCGGCTTGTTGTCGGCCTTGGCCTGGCGCCGTTCGAGCTCACGGTCGAGACTGGCGCAGAACGGCCCCAGGAAGCGTGAGAACACCGCCTGGATCAGGGCCTTCTTCGAGCCGAAATGGTAGTTCACAGCGGCGAGGTTGACCCCGGCCTTGCTGGTGATCAGCCGCAATGAAGTTTCAGCAAATCCTTTTTCCGCGAACAATTGCTCGGCAGCATCGAGAATGCGTTCAACGGTTTCCGACTGGGCCATGACTACTCCGCCTGACAAACACTTGTTTGAAACATACGTTTCAGGTTGTGTCTTGTCAAGTCTGCGGGTTCGCTTTCCGGCCGGGCAGTCATCTATTTCATCGCTATTTAATCACATCCTTACAGGTCTGTAGGCAGCGCTGTCTCTGCCTTGTAGGAAGGGTGACGAATGACCGTCCAGCGGAGTGGCAAAAAAGGATGATTGCCAAGCGCAATTCACTGTATATAATCCCAGTCACTGTATAAAAAGACAGAGCGATCAACATGCTAAAACTGACGCCACGCCAAGCTGAGATTCTGGCTTTTATCAAGCGCTGCCTCGATGACAACGGCTACCCGCCGACACGAGCGGAGATTGCGCTTGAGCTAGGGTTCAAATCCCCTAACGCCGCCGAGGAACACCTCAAGGCTCTCGCTCGCAAAGGCGCGATCGAGATGACCCCAGGTGCTTCGCGGGGTATTCGCATCCCTGGCTTCGAAGCCAAGGCCGACGAATCGACACTGCCGATCATCGGTCGCGTCGCCGCCGGTGCGCCGATCCTGGCGCAGCAGCACGTCGAGGAATCCTGCAACATCAACCCGACCTTCTTCCATCCACGTGCCGACTACCTGTTGCGGGTACATGGCATGAGCATGAAGGACGTGGGCATTTTCGACGGCGACCTGTTGGCCGTCCACACCACTCGCGAAGCCCGCAATGGCCAGATCGTCGTTGCCCGTATCGGCGATGAAGTCACCGTCAAACGTTTCAAGCGCGAAGGCAGCAAGGTCTGGCTCCTGGCCGAGAACCCTGAGTTCGCCCCGATTGAAGTGAACCTGAAAGATCAGGACCTGGTGATCGAAGGCCTGAGCGTAGGCGTCATTCGCCGCTAAAGGAGGCACCATGCAGCTCGTGCACACCCCCCAACACACACAACTGTCGCTGTTCGAGGCCTTTATGGCCCAACCCCTTGCGCCCATCCTCAAGGAAACAGTCGAGGCCCCTTGGGGCTCCGAACCTGAGGCGTTCAGTGAACTGTCGTTGCGCGGTGCAGCCGGGAGCTGCCTGAGCCTGCTGGCGCCAATCCTTCGCGAATTGAGCGAGGAGCAGGACGCGCGCTGGCTGACGCTGATCGCCCCGCCCGCCAGCCTGACCCAGGCCTGGCTGCGGGACGCCGGCCTGAACCGCGAGCGCATCCTGTTGCTGCAACCACGCGGTATGCAAAGTGCCCAGCAGTTGACGTGCGAAGCGCTGCGTCTGGGCCGTAGCCATACGGTCGTGAGCTGGCTGAACCCGCTGAATGCCACCGCCAAGCAGCAGTTGATCAGCGCCGCGCGCACGGGCGATGCACAGAGTTTGAATATTCGATTGGGGTAGGGCTATGTGTTGCAGACTAGCCCTGGGGAGGGGCTTGTTGTGATGGCTTGCTTGGTGAAACGGCTTCTTGTGGCAAGCGGGCTTCTGTGGCGAGCGGGCTTGCCCCGCGTTGGGCTGCGAAGCGGCCCTAAATAGATTAATGCGGTGTATCAGGCATTCCACAGCGCTTGGTTTTGGGGCCGCTTCGCAGCCCAACGCGGGGCAAGCCCGCTCGCCACAGAGGCCCGCTTGCCAAAACGAGCCCGCTCATCACCAGAACTCAGTGAAGGACCCGCGGCCCATCGTCCTTCTCCGGCTCGCCTTCAGCCAGTCGACCTGCCATCTGCACACCCACGCTCAACATGGCTTTTGCCACTTCCACATGCTGGCCTTGCAGGAACACCTTGGCGTCCTCGGAAAAGTCCAAGATAACCAGAGAACCCTCGTCCTCAGCCCGGCGCAGCTCGATTCGGCCGTCAGGCAATTCAACAATTTCCAGAAAGGACGTTGGCATAAAAGTCTGTTCTCCACGAAAGGCCGGGATTATATCAGTCATCTCCCCGGCCTCGCTGAGGATCTGAAGCGGTTTCTTTACGACTTGATGAATGGTCTTTATCGGAATGCTGCGGAGCCTGTGCGGGACTTTCTGTCGAACTCGGTTCAAATGTGGGAGCGGGCTTGCTCACGATAGCGGTATATCAATGCCAGATGTTTGGCTGATACAACGCTATCGCGAGCAAGCCCGCTCCCACATTTTGATTTGCGTACATCAGCCACGCTGCCTCAGCACTCGTTCAGGCCTTCGCGAAAACGTAGGGCCATTTTTTTCAGCTCCTGGCGCCAGCCTTCCAGCTCTTCCCGACTCAACGGCTTCGGCTCATCCTCTTGCACCGCAACCGCCACGATCAACGGCTGGGTCACATCACCCTTGGGCACGTGGGGGACACGAGGCGGCTGGAACATGTCCGCATGCGCCTTCAGCAGACGCGCCACCCAGCTGTCGGGGCTCTGGGCCATTTCCACCAACTCGGCAAGCTCCGGGATGGCCATGGACTCCAGCACTTCGCGGTTCATGATCATTTCCGCACGGGGCGAACCCGCCTGGGGCAAGCGATAGAACCCGGCAATTTCATGGCACAGGCCCAGCAAGGCGCCGTAGAGGTGGAACAACGCCGCTTCACGCCCCGCCTGGACCAGCGCAATGGCATTCATCTCCTTCCCTTCCTCGGCACGGCCAAGGGCTTCCAGGGACAAACCCGCGAAGTAAATTTTCTGGTTGGTACGGGTATAGAGTTCGTTGGCCATACGGCAATCTCCACAACGAATACGCTGAATGCTGGCTCAACAGTGTCACGGATCAGCCGAGCGCACTGCAAGCGCAAAAAAAGGCCGCCTATGCAGGCGGCCTTTGTATTTCGCAGATTAGCGGATCAAGCGCCCTGGCGCTTGTCCTCGACCTTCCACTTGCCACCGTCGTAGAACGCCTTCCAACCGGTAGGCTTACCCTCGACTTCGGTCTGCACGTACTGCTCCTTGGTCTTGCGGCTATAGCGGATCACGGCTGGGCGACCATCCGGGTCCTTCTTCGGCGCTTCACACAGGAAGTGGTACTTAGGGTCGATCTCGTCCTTGTGCGGCACGATCTCCAGCACCAGCGGTGCGCGGGTCTCGCGGTTTTTCGGGAACTGGCTGGCAGCCAGGAACAGCCCCGAAGCGCCGTCACGCAGGATGTAGGTGTCGTTGACCTTCTCGCACTTGAGTTCAGGCATCTTCACCGGGTCCATCTTCGGCGGCGCCGCATCACCACTTTTCAGCAGCTTGCGGGTGTTCTTGCACGTCGCGTTGGTACAACCGAAGAACTTGCCGAAACGGCCAGTCTTGAGTTGCATCTCGCTGCCGCACTTGTCGCATTCCAGGCTCGGGCCTTCATAACCCTTGATGCGGTAGCTGCCTTCTTCGATCTCGTAGCCGTCGCAATCCGGGTTGTTACCGCAGATGTGTAACTTGTGCTTCTCGTCCAGCAGGTAGGCGTCCATCGCCGTACTGCATATCGGGCAGCGGTGCTTGCCACGCAGTACCAGCGACTCGGATTCACCCTCGTCATCGGCAGCGATTTCATCGCCCGGCACCAGGTTGACGGTGGCCTTGCAGCGCTCTTTCGGCGGCAGGCTGTAGCCCGAGCAACCGAGGAACACGCCGGTGGACGCGGTACGAATCTGCATCGGCCGTCCGCACGTCAGGCACGGGATGTCAGTCATCACCGGCTGGTTGGCGCGCATGCCGCTCTCAGGGCTTTCGGCCACTTCGAGTTTCTTCTTGAAGTCGCCGTAGAACTCGTCGAGTACGTTTTTCCAGTCGCGCTCGCCCTGGGCCACGTCATCGAGGTTCTCTTCCATGCCGGCGGTAAAGCCGTAGTCCATCAGGTTGGAGAAGCTCTCGGACAGACGCTCGGTGACGATGTCGCCCATCTTTTCCGAATAGAAACGACGGTTGTGCAGGGCCACATAGCCACGGTCCTGGATGGTCGAAATGATCGCCGCATAGGTCGAAGGACGACCGATACCGCGTTTTTCCATCTCTTTCACCAGACTCGCTTCGGAGTAACGTGCCGGCGGCTTGGTGAAGTGCTGGGACGGGTCGAGCTTGATCAGCTTCAACACATCGCCCTGAGCCATGTCCGGCAGCACATCGTCGTCGCCTGGCTTGGCAATTTGCGGCATGACGCGGGTGTAGCCGTCGAACTTGAGGATACGGCCCTTGGCACGCAGCTCGAAGTCGGAGGCCGCCACGCTGACCGTGGTGGACAGGTATTGCGCCGGCAGCATCTGGCAGGCAAGGAACTGGCGCCAGATCAACTCGTAGAGGCGCTCAGCGTCGCGCTCCATGCCCGTAACTTTGCTTGGCTCGGTGTTGGCGTCGGAAGGACGAATCGCTTCGTGAGCCTCCTGGGCGCCTTCTTTGCTGCTGTAGACGTTCGGGTTCTCCGGCAGGTACTTCTTGCCGAATTCACTTTCAATATACGTACGCGCCATCGCCACCGCGTCTTGCGACAGGTTGGTGGAGTCGGTACGCATATAGGTGATGTAGCCGGCTTCGTAAAGACGCTGGGCCATCATCATGGTCTTCTTCACGCCGAAGCCCAGGCGGTTGCTCGCGGCCTGCTGCAGGGTGGAGGTGATGAACGGCGCCGACGGCTTGCTGCTGGTCGGTTTGTCTTCACGCTTGACGATGCTGTAGCTGGAAGACTTGAGCTTCTCCAGCGCGGCCATGGCCTGGGCTTCGTTCAGCGGCTTGAAGGCCTCGCCTTTCTCGCGGGCCACTTCAAAGCGCACGTTGTTGCCCTTGGCAGTGCCCAGGTCAGCGTGGACTTCCCAGTATTCTTCGGGGTTGAACGCACGGATCTCGCGCTCACGCTCCACCACCAGCTTGACCGCTACCGATTGCACACGGCCGGCAGACAGGCCACGGGCGATCTTGGACCACAGCAGTGGCGAGACCATGTAACCCACGACGCGGTCGAGGAAACGACGGGCCTGCTGGGCGTTGACACGGTCGATGTCCAGTTCGCCCGGCTTGGAGAAGGCTTCCTGGATGGCTTTTTTGGTAATTTCGTTGAACACGACGCGCTTGTAGCGGCTGTCGTCACCGCCGATGGCTTCCCGCAGGTGCCAGGCAATGGCTTCCCCTTCGCGGTCCAAGTCCGTCGCGAGATAGATGGTGTCAGCATCCTTGGCGAGCCGGCGTAGCTCTTCGATGACCTTTTCCTTGCCCGGAAGGATTTCGTACTTGGCCTTCCAGCCATGTTCCGGGTCCACACCCATGCGCGAGACCAGCTGCTTGCGCGCTTTCTCTTTAGGCGTGAGCACCGGACCTTCGCCCGCAGCCGCCTTGCCGCGCTTGGCGGCAGGCTCCTTGCTGGCGCTAGCCGAACCGCTGGTGGGCAGGTCTCGGATATGGCCGATACTCGACTTCACCACGTACTCGTTACCCAAGTACTTGTTGATGGTCTTGGCCTTAGCCGGGGATTCCACAATGACCAGCGATTTGCCCATGGATCGGAAAATTCCTGAATTCGAGAAGTGAAAGGCAGTTGGCGCCTGACGCGGCAACGCTATATATAGTGGCAACAAGGTGAGGTCAAGCGCAGCATTCTGCGCGGCCTGCCTTTATTGCGCGGAAAAAAGGCTGGGTTCGACCTGGATCAAAGCAAAGCGCGGGACCTGCTCGCCGTCAACTTCGACGGTTTCCAGGAACATGCTCAAGGGACGCACCCAAAAGCCGTAATCGCCATACAGTGCTTGGTAAAACACTACTTCTTCTTCGGTCTCGGAGTGCCGTGCCACGTTAAAAACGCGGTACTGCGGACCTTTATAATGCTGGTAGAGCCCTGGTTCGACTTTCATGCTCTGGCGCTCTTACAAAATTTGTTAAAAAAAAATTAAAAAATCCAAAAAACAAAAACCGGGGCACTGGGCCCCGGCTTCCGTCAACCCAACGCTTAGACGCGTTCGAAGACGGTGGAAATGCCTTGGCCGAGACCAATGCACATGGTTGCAACCCCAAGGTTGCCGCCATTTTGCTTCATCACGTTCAGCAAAGTTCCGGAAATACGTGCACCGGAGCAACCGAATGGGTGGCCCAGGGCAATCGCACCGCCGTGCAGGTTAACCTTCTCGTTCATCTTGTCGAGCACTTTCAAATCTTTCAGCACCGGCAGGGCCTGTGCAGCGAAAGCTTCGTTGAGCTCGAAGAAGTCGATATCGGAGATGGTCAGGCCTGCGCGTTTCAAGGCTTTTTGTGTGGCCGGTACTGGACCATAGCCCATGATTGCCGGGTCCACACCTGCTACTGCCATCGAACGAATCACCGCCAGAGGCTGGATACCCAGGTCCTGGGCACGCTGCGCCGACATCACGATCATGCACGAAGCACCGTCAGTGATTTGCGACGAAGTACCGGCCGTCACGGTGCCGCCCTTTGGATTGAACGCCGGCTTCAAGGCCGCCAGGCTTTCCAGGGTGGTGTCCGGACGAATGGTTTCGTCGTAGTCGAACAGTTTCAGGAAACCGTTCTCGTCGTAGCCGTTCATCGGGATGATTTCATCCTTGAACT
The DNA here is from genome assembly GCF_001050345.1 of Pseudomonas fildesensis. Lineage (GTDB taxonomy): Bacteria > Pseudomonadota > Gammaproteobacteria > Pseudomonadales > Pseudomonadaceae > Aquipseudomonas > Aquipseudomonas fildesensis. The sequence goes on from NZ_LFMW01000010.1 coordinate 33,210, forward strand.
TGCCTTCCACGGTCGCCTTGTGAGCGAGTTGGTGGGAACGCACAGCGAACGCATCCTGGGCTTCACGGGTGATGCCGTGCATCTTGCCGAGCATTTCTGCAGTGAGGCCCATCATGCCCGAGGCTTTTGCCGCGTACAGCGACATGTGCGGGTTAGGATCGACGCCGTGCATCATGCTGACGTGGCCCATGTGCTCCACGCCACCGACCACGAACACATCACCGTTACCGGTCATGATCGCCTGGGCGGCAGTGTGCAGCGCGCTCATCGACGAGCCACACAGGCGGCTGACGGTCTGGCCGGCTGCGGTGTGCGGGATCTGGGTCATCAGCGACGCCATGCGCGCGATGTTCCAGCCCTGCTCCAGGGTCTGGTTGACGCAGCCCCAGATCACGTCTTCGACTTCGTTCGGGTCGACCTTGACGTTGCGTTCCAGCAGTTTGCTGATCAGGTGCGCCGACATGTCTTCAGCGCGGGTGTTGCGGTGCATGCCGCCCTTGGAGCGGCCCATCGGAGTACGACCGAAGTCGACAATCACGACGTCTCTTGGATTCAAGCTCATAAATATTCTCGCTCTAGTCGTCTGGGCACTTAACCGAAGAAGCGCTGGCCGTTTTTGGCCATTTCACGCAGCTTCGCGGTCGGGTGGTACAGCGGGCCCAAATCAGCGTATTGATCAGCCAGGGCAACGAATTCGGCTACACCGATCGAGTCGATGTAACGCAGCGCACCACCACGGAATGGAGGGAAACCAATACCGTACACCAGGCCCATATCGGCTTCGGCGGCGGTTTCAACGATGCCGTCTTCCAGGCAACGTACGGTTTCCAGGCAGAGGGCGATCATCATCCAGTTGATGATGTCCTCGTCGGACACCTCACGCTGCTCGTAGATGACGGGCGCGAGTACTTCGTGAACCGACGGATCGGCCACTTTCTTCTGCTTGCCCTTCTTGTCGGTCTCGTAGGCGTAGAAGCCCTTGCCGTTCTTCTGGCCCAGGCGCTTGGCTTCGTAGAGCGCGTCGATCGCCGAACGGCGGTCGTCTTTCATGCGGTCCGGGAAGCCTTCAGCCATCACGTCGCGGCCGTGGTGGCCGGTGTCGATGCCGACCACGTCCATCAGGTACGCCGGGCCCATTGGCCAGCCAAATTTTTCCATGACCTTGTCGATGCGCACGAAGTCCACACCAGCGCTGACCAGCTTGGCGAAACCGCCGAAGTACGGGAACAGCACGCGGTTGACCAGGAAGCCCGGGCAGTCGTTGACCACGATCGGGTTCTTGCCCATTTTCTTGGCGTAGGCAACGGTGGTCGCTACAGCCAGCTCGCTGGACTTCTCGCCACGGATCACTTCCACCAGCGGCATCATGTGCACCGGGTTGAAGAAGTGCATACCGACGAAGTTTTCCGGACGCTTGAGGGCCTTGGCCAGCAACGAGATGGAAATCGTCGAGGTGTTGGACGCCAGGATGGTGTCGTCTTTGACGTGAGCTTCGACTTCAGCCAGCACGGCCTGCTTGACCTTCGGGTTCTCGACAACGGCTTCGACCACCAGGTCGACGTGGCCGAAATCGCCGTAGGACAGCGTAGGACGAATGCCGTTAAGCACTTCGGCCATTTTCGCAGCGGTCATGCGACCTTTATCAACGCGGCCTACCAGCAACTTGGCGGCTTCCGCCAGGCCCTGCTCGATACCGTGCTCGTTGATGTCTTTCATCAGGATCGGCGTGCCTTTGGACGCCGACTGATAGGCGATACCGCCGCCCATGATACCGGCGCCGAGTACGGCAGCCTGTTTCACGTCGCGGGCGATTTCGTCGTAGGCCTTGGCCTTTTTCTTCAGCTCCTGATCGTTCAGGAACAGGCCGATCAAGCTCTGCGCGGCAGAAGTCTTGGCCAGTTTGACGAAGCCTGCAGCTTCGATTTCCAGGGCCTTGTCGCGACCGAAGTTCGCGGCTTTCTGGATGGTCTTGATCGCTTCAACCGGCGCCGGGTAGTTCGGGCCGGCCTGGCCGGCCACGAAACCTTTGGCGGTTTCGAACGACATCATTTGCTCGATGGCGTTGAGCTTGAGCTTTTCCAGCTTCGGCTGACGCTTGGCCTTGTAGTCAAATTCGCCACTGATGGCGCCCTTGATCAGGTTCAGTGCGGCTTCGGCCAGTTTGTCCGGGGCAACCACGGCATCGACAGCACCGACTTTCAGCGCGTCTTCAGCACGGTTTTCCTTGCCGGCGGCAATCCACTCGATGGCGTTGTCGGCACCGATCAGGCGCGGCAGGCGCACGGTGCCGCCAAACCCTGGGTAGATGCCCAGCTTGACTTCAGGCAGGCCGATTTTTGCAGTGGCCGACATGACACGGAAGTCAGCGGCCAGGCACATTTCCAGACCACCGCCCAGCGCGATGCCATTGATCGCGGCAACGGTCGGCACGTTGAGGTCTTCGAAATCGCTGAAAATCTTGTTGGCTTCGAGGTTGCCAGCCACCAGCTCGGCATCGGGCAGCTTGAAGTTGTCGACGAATTCGGTGATGTCAGCGCCGACGATAAACACGTCCTTGCCGCTGGAAACGATCACGCCCTTGACCGAGGCATCTGCTTTGATGGTGTCTACGGCCTGACGCAATTCGTTCAGGGTTAGACGGTTGAACTTGTTGACGGACTCACCCTTGAGGTCGAATTTCAGTTCGACGATGCCACTTTCAAGAGCCTTAACCGTGATGGCTTTACCTTCGTAAATCATCAACTGATCTCCACGATATGGAAGCTGAACAGTACACATTGGACGCTGGCCTCTGGTTGGACATTGATGATTTCGTCAATGCTCATACCAATGCGCCAGGCACACCCGCCAATGCGATAGTCGGGGTTATGTATGAAACGTCTGTCAGACAAACGCTCAATTCATACGCCCGTTTGATTTGGGTACGCCACCTTCATCCAATTCCGGGCAATTGTCAATCGCTCGAAAGGCTAGGAAAAACGCGACTTTCCAGTCATTTCAGAACCTCAACCCCAGGCCCACGCCTCGTCAATATTCAAATATTCACGAAATCAATAAAGCAAAAGGCTAGGGAAAAGGCTGTACAGATCCGGATATGCCGCTAGGCTAGCGACAACCGTAACGCGCCTGGATGAACATCCGACGCGCAAGACACAGATTTACCGGCCTGCCTGGCCAACTCCAGCCCGATGATGATGTCGGGCTTTTTATTGTCTGTGTTGTAGGAGCGAGAACGCTCAGGCCAGCGCCTTGAGCAATTTATCGATAGCCTGCAAATCACTCGCCTCGCCCTTCTCGCCCCAATATAGCGCGATCATCTGCTTGTCGGCCTCGACCTTGTAGACGTTGGCCGGGAGCGTCGCAAAATGCGGCAACAACTTCTCGTCGACACACACTTCCTGCCACTGATTGACCCACACACCCGGCTCCAACTGCCAGTAACTCCAGATCGCAGGCGCACTGCCGCGCCTTGGCCGGCAGTACTGCGCGCACGGGCTCGGCGGCTCCTGTTTGAGCCAGTGCGGCCACTCCTGCGGCGCCAGTTGCATGGCCAGGCCGATGCGGCGCGCCTCCATGCGCAGGGCCATGCGCCCGCTCTGATGACGCGACGGGCGCAGCCATGCCAGAGGGCTCAGAACCACTGCGAGGATTGACACCACTATCCAGACCGTCATATGTGTACTCCCGAATTTCTAGATGAGCGGATTTGATCTGACGCAACCTGATCCGCTTGAAAGCAGCCATACTGAACTTATTGCAGTCCCCTGGAGGAACGCCCCATGTCTTACGAACATATTCTGGTCGCCGTAGATCTGACCGAAGAGTGCGATCCAGTGATCAAGCGCGCCCGCGCCTTCGCCGTCGCCAGCGGCGCAAAACTCTCGCTGGTGCATATCGTCGAGCCCATGGCCATGGCCTTTGGTGGCGACGTCCCCATGGACCTTTCCCAGTTGCAGCAACAGCAGTTCGACCAGGCCAAGGAGCGCCTTGAGCGATTGATCCTCAAATACCCGGAAGTAACCAAGGAAAACTCCCACCTCACTTACGGCCAGCCTCGCCAGGAAATCCACCACCTTGCCAAGGAACAGCACTGCGACCTGATCGTGGTCGGCAGCCATGGCCGCCACGGCCTGGCGTTGCTGCTGGGTTCCACCGCCAATGACGTCTTGCATGGCGCGCCGTGCGATGTATTAGCCGTGAAGCTGGTAAAAAATTCGTAAGGCCGATGAAGGTCCCTTGCGGGAGGGGGCTTGCTCCCGATAGCGGTCTGTCAGGTACTGCATTCAGTAACTGATACACCGCTATCGGGAGCAAGCCCCCTCCCACATTTGAACTGCATTTCATATAAAAAACCCGGTGTTCATAAAAAATGAACACCGGGTTTTTTAATGCGCGCGGATCAATCAGGCATCCAGCTCCGCCCAACGCTCAACCAGCACTTCCAGCTCGTGGTTCAACGCCTCCAGAGAAGCAATGACCTTGGCAGTGTCCGCTGCCGGACGCAGGTAGAAGCCCGCGTCAGCCATTTCAGCTTCTACCGCAGCGATCTGCTTTTCCTTGGCGTCGATATCGCCTGGCAAGGCTTCCAGCTCACGCTGCAGCTTGTAGCTGAGCTTCTTCTTCGCAGCCGGCGCTGCGTCCTGGGCAGGTGCAGCAGCGGCAACAGGGGCGACCACGGCGGAGGTCAGGTCGGCCTTGCCGGACTTGCTCTCTGTCACGCCCAGCAGGCGTGGCGAACCGCCCTGGCGCAGCCAGTCCTGGTAACCACCGACGTATTCACGCACCTTGCCTTCACCTTCGAAGACCAGGGTGCTGGTGACCACGTTGTCGAGGAATGCCCGGTCGTGGCTGACCATCAGCACGGTGCCGTTGAAGGTCAGCAGGACCTCTTCCAGCAGCTCAAGGGTTTCGACGTCGAGGTCGTTGGTCGGTTCGTCGAGCACCAGCAGGTTCGCTGGTTTGCTGAACAGCTTGGCCAACAGCAGGCGCGCACGCTCACCACCGGACAAGGCTTTCACCGGTGTACGTGCACGCTGCGGGCTGAACAGGAAGTCGCCCAGGTAGCTCAGTACGTGGCGGCTCTGGCCGTCGATATCAATAAAGTCGCGGCCTTCGGCGACGTTGTCGATCACGGTTTTTTCCAGGTCCAACTGGTGACGCAACTGGTCGAAGTAGGCCACGTCGATGCGCGTACCCTCTTCCACGGTGCCGCTGGTCGGTTGCAGACCATTGAGCATCAGCTTGAGCAAGGTGGTCTTGCCGGTACCGTTGGCGCCGAGCAGGCCGATACGGTCGCCGCGCTGCAGGACCATGGAGAAGTCCTTGATCAGGAACGGGCCGTCCGGGTGATGGAAACTGACGTTCTCCAGCACCATCACCTGCTTGCCCGATTTGTCGGCGGTGTCGAGCTGGATGTTGGCCTTGCCGGTGCGCTCACGACGCTCGCTACGCTCATTACGCAGGGCCTTGAGGGCACGTACGCGGCCTTCGTTGCGGGTGCGGCGCGCCTTGATGCCCTGGCGGATCCAGACTTCTTCCTGGGCCAGTTTCTTGTCGAACAGCGCGTTGGCGGTGTCTTCGGCTGCCAGGCTCGCCTCTTTGTGCACCAGGAAGCTGGCGTAGTCGCCGTTCCAGTCGATCAGGCCGCCGCGGTCCAGTTCGAGGATGCGCGTGGCCAGGTTCTGCAGGAAGGAACGGTCGTGCGTGATGAACAGCACGGCGCCCTGGAAATCCTTGAGGGCTTCTTCGAGCCAGGCGATAGCGCCGATGTCCAGGTGGTTGGTTGGTTCGTCGAGCAGCAGCAGGTCCGGTTCGGACACCAGCGCCTGGGCCAGCAAGACGCGACGACGCCAGCCGCCGGACAACTCGGCGAGGGTCTTGTCGGCCGGCAGTTGCAGGCGGCTCAAAGTGCTGTCGACCAATTGCTGCAAGCGCCAGCCGTCACGGGCTTCGAGGTCTTGCTGGACGTGCATCAGCTTGTCCAGGTCTTCTTCGGTGACGCAGTTCTGCGCCAAGTGATGGTATTGCGCAAGCAACTCACCGACGCCGTCCAGGCCTTCGGCAACCACGTCGAACACTGTCCGTCCGTCGGCCACCGGCAATTCTTGAGGCAATTCGCCAATCTTGAGGCCTGGCGAGCGCCAGACAGAGCCTTCATCGGGCTTCTGGTCGCCTTTTACCAGCTTCATCATGCTGGACTTGCCGGTGCCGTTGCGGCCGATGATGCACACCCGCTCACCACGGGCGATCTGCCAGGACACCTTGTCCAACAACGGCATAGCGCCGAAAGCAAGGGACACATCGCTGAATTTGAGCAGGGTCATACGCTTCTCCAAAAACTGGGCGCGCATTCTACCTGACTTGAGGGTGGGATGCGGCCGGCATTTTCGCTGTCGACACGTTCTATAGGACATTTCTGGCGAACTTGAACCAACCGGCCGGCAAAGCTTTCACCGGCCGCTGGCAAAAGGCTAAGCTAGGGGCAATCAGTGTCGGCGATGCCGGTGCTAGTCGTGATTTCTCTGCACGGACGTCTCATGCGCAGTCGCCTTTTCAACTTTTTATCTTGTCTGCTTCTTTCCGCCACCGCCGTTCAATCCGCCCAGGCCGTGGACCTCACCACCCAACGTCAATATTACGATGAAGCCAAACGCGCCCTGGCCAAGGGCGATACCGGCCCCTACATGCAATACAGCCAGGCGTTGGCCGACTACCCGCTCACGCCGTACCTGGCGTACGACGAGCTGACCGCCCGCCTGAAGACCGCCAGCAATCAGGAAATCGAACAATTTCTCGCGAAAAACGGCGACCTGCCCCAGGCCAACTGGATGAAACTGCGCTGGTTGCGCTGGCTGGCCGACCGTGGCGACTGGCAGACGTTTGAAAAGTACTACGACCCCAAGCTGAATTTCGTTGAACTGGACTGCCTGCATGGCCAGTTCCAGCTCACGCATAACCTGAAAGCCGAAGGCTACAAAACCACCGAAAAACTCTGGATGACCGGCAAGTCGCAACCGGCCGCCTGTGATGCCACCTTCGGCCAGTGGGCCGCCGATGGCCAACTCACCGAACAGAAAATCTGGGACCGCGCCAAGCTCGCCGCCGAGGCGCGCAATTACACGCTGGCCAACAGCCTGGTGAAAACCCTGCCGACCCTCGGCGCCCAGGGCCGCCTGATGATCGATGTGGCGCAAAAGCCCGACATGCTCAGCGACCCGTCGCGCTTCCAGCCGGCCACCGAGGCCATGTCTGACGCGGTAGGGCTGGGGCTTCGTCGCCTGGCACGCCAGGATCCCGACAAAGCCATGGCCCTGCTCGACGGCTACGCGAGCAGCATGCACTTCTCCCGTGACGAAAAAGTGGCAATCGCCCGCGAGATTGGCCTGACACTGGCCAAGCGCTTCGACCCGCGCGCCCTTGACGTGATGACCAAGTACGACCCGGAACTGCGTGACAACACCGTCTCCGAATGGCGCCTGCGCCTGCTGTTGCGCCTGGCGCGCTGGGAAGACGCCTACCAGTTGACCCGCAAACTCCCACAAGACCTGGCCACCACCAACCGCTGGCGCTACTGGCAGGCCCGCAGCCTGGAACTGGCCGAACCGAAAAATCCGCAAGCCCTGGTGCTGTACAAGAACCTGTCACGGGAACGGGACTTCTACGGTTTCCTCGCCGCCGACCGCTCCCAGGCGCCGTACCAGTTGAACAACAAGCCGCTGGTGATGAGCCAGGCGCTGGTCAACAAAGTGCGCAACACCCCCGGCGTGCGTCGCGCCCTGGAGTTCTATGCACGAGGCCAGATCGTCGATGGCCGCCGCGAGTGGTACCACGTCAGCCGTCACTTCAACCGTGACGAAATGGTCGCCCAGGCCAAACTGGCCTACGACATGAAGTGGTACTTCCCGGCGATCCGCACCATCAGCCAGGCGCAGTATTGGGATGACTTGGACATCCGCTTCCCGATGGCTCACCGCGACACCCTGGTGCGCGAAGCCAAGGTACGTGGCCTGCATTCGAGCTGGGTGTTCGCCATTACCCGCCAGGAAAGTGCCTTCATGGACGACGCGCGCTCCGGCGTTGGCGCCAGCGGCCTGATGCAACTGATGCCCGGCACCGCCAAAGACACCGCGCGCAAGTTCAGCATTCCCCTGGCCTCACCGGCCCAGGTGCTGGACCCGGACAAAAACATCCAGCTCGGCGCCGCTTACTTGAGCCAGGTGCACAGCCAGTTCAACGGCAACCGCGTGCTCGCTTCCGCCGCCTACAACGCCGGCCCCGGCCGCGTGCGCCAATGGCTGCGCGGTGCGGATCACCTGAGTTTCGATGTATGGGTGGAAAGCATTCCATTCGACGAAACGCGCCAGTACGTGCAAAACGTGCTGTCTTATTCGGTGATCTACGGGCAAAAGCTCAATTCGCCACAGCCGTTGGTGGATTGGCATGAGCGGTATTTTGATGATCAGCAATAGAAGCAGCTGCAAGCGACAAGTTTGAAGCTGTAAGAAAAAATGCCCGCGTCGAGAGACGCGGGCATTTTTTATGGGGCCGCCGGGCGCTCGCTTTGCACGGCCTCGGCCAAAGCCAGGCTCAACGCCCGCAACATGAACTCAACGAACGGTGTTGCCTCGGCCTGTTGGTCGGCGGCAGAGAGCGCGGCATAGTAGGCATCCTGCTGTTCCCGTATCACTGCTTCCACTGGCAGGTACGCCAGCACAGGACGCCACTGGCTAAGGATCAACGTTTGCCAGAGTCGCCCCATCCGTCCATTTCCGTCAGCAAATGGATGGATAAATTCGAATTCGTAATGAAATACACAGCTGGCAATCAGTGGGTGCCAATCAGACACCAACAGCCATTGCAGCAAGTCATCCATCAGATGTGTCACACGGCTCGCAGGCGGCGCCATATGGACCAATTGCTCACCACGATAGATGCCAACACCGGCCTGACGAAACCGCCCGGCATCGTCAATTAACCCATACATCAGCAGCTCGTGAGCCTGCAGCAGGTCAGCACGCTTACTCGGCGTCCACTGCGGCATCGCCTCATAAGCCGCAAATGCATTTCGCACTTCCTGAATTTCCTTGGGCAGGCCCAGCACTCGCTTGCCCTCCAACACAGCAGTCACCTGCTCGACGCTGAGCGTGTTGTTCTCGATCGCCAGCGAGGCCTGGATCGTGCGAATGCGATTACCGCGCCTTAGCTGAGGCGTCTGACGACTATCGTCACAGACTGAGAGTTGACCGATCTGCTCACTGATATCGGCTACCAGGGCCAGCATCTTTGTAGTCAGCGTCAGCGGAGGTTGATAACGGCTCATGTCCTCATCCAGATCAATAACGAAAGATCACATGATGCCTTAAGGAGCAGGCACACCGCAGCTTCATTCCACTTCAACCCCATCACTGAACTGCAACGCCGCCAACCTTGCATACAGCGGATTGCTCGCAATCAACTGTTGATGCGTGCCCACCGCCACCAGCTTGCCCTGGTCCATCACTGCGATCCGGTCCGCATGTTTGACCGTCGCCAGCCGATGCGCGATCACCAGCGTGGTGCGCCCGTGCATCAGTTGCGGCAGGGCTTGCTGGATCAGGTGTTCGCTCTGGGCATCGAGGGCGCTGGTGGCTTCGTCGAGCAGCAAGATCGGTGCGTCCACCAACAGCGCGCGGGCGATGGCCAGGCGTTGGCGCTGGCCGCCGGAGAGGCCCATGCCACCGTCGCCGAGGTGGGTCTGATAGCCGTCGGGCATTTGCAGGATGAAGTCGTGGGCGTGGGCGATGCGGGCGGCGGCTTCGACCTGCTCACGGGTGGCGCTCGGGTTGCCGTAGCGAATGTTCTCCTCGACGCTGCCGAAGAACAGCGCCGGGCTCTGGGACACCAGGGCGAAGTGGCGGCGCAGGTCCAGCGGGTCGAGGTCGGTCAGGGCGTGACCTTCGAGCAGGATGCGACCTTGCTGGGGGTCGTAGAAGCGCAGCAGCAGGTCGAAGATTGTCGATTTGCCGGCGCCGGACGGACCGACCAGGGCCAGGGTTTCGCCGGGATTGATGGTCAGGCTCAAGCCGTCGATGGCGTAGCTGTCTGGCCGCGACGGGTAGGAAAAACGCAGATCTTGCAGCTCCAGACGGCCACTGACCCGCACAGGCAACGGTACTGCGCCCGTGGCGGGCGCCTGAATCTCGTTGTTCGACTGCAACAACTCACCGATTCGCTCTGCGGCACCGGCAGCGCGCTGCAGTTCGCCGAGCACTTCACTCAGGGTACCGACGGCGCTGCCGACGATCAGGCTATAGAACACAAACGCCGCCAGCTCGCCGCCGGAAATGCGCCCGTTGATCACATCCATACCGCCGACCCACAGCATCACGCCCACGGCGCCGAGCACCAGCATGATCACCAGCGTGATCAACCATGCGCGCTGGGCGATGCGTTTGCGCGCAGTGTTGAAAGCCTCCTCAACGGTCACGGCGAAGCGCTGTTCGTCCTGCACTTGATGGTTATAGGCCTGCACGGTCTTGATCTGCCCTAGCGTCTCGGACACATAACTGCCGACATCGGCGATGCGGTCCTGGCTCAAGCGCGACAGGCTGCGCACGCGGCGGCCGAAGATCAGGATCGGCGCCAGCACCAGCGGCAACGCGACCACCACAATGCTGGTGAGCTTGGGGTTGGTAATGAACAGCAGCACAATGCCGCCGATCACCATCAAGGCATTGCGCAGGAACAGCGACAACGAAGAGCCGATCACCGATTGCAGCAAGGTGGTGTCGGTGGTCAGCCGTGACTGGATTTCCGAGCTGCGATTATTTTCGTAGAAACCCGGATGCAGGTAGATCAGGTGGTTGAAGACCTGCCGGCGAATGTCGGCCACCACCCGTTCGCCGATCCACGACACCAGGTAAAACCGTGCAAACGTGCCCACGGCAAGGCCCAGCACCAGCACCATGAACAGGCCGATGGACTGGTTGAGCAGGTGCGGCGACTGGGTCATGAACCCCTGGTCCACCAACAGGCGAATGCCCTGCCCCATCGACAAGGTAATGCCAGCGGTGACGATCAGCGCCAACAGAGCGCCCAGCGCCTGCCAGCGGTAGGGCGCAACAAAGCGGCTGGCCAGGCGAATCGCGCGGCGTTGACGGACTGAGAACATGGGAGGCATCACCGATGAGGAACCTGTACACAACATTGGGGGAACTTGGGCAAATAACAATGAGTCAGGTTAATTATGCCCACCGATGCGAGGCCCTAGAGGCTATTGGTCTAACGCCCGGCTGGAAATCCGCAGCGGTTTCTGGTGGACTGGATGTTCGAACCGGTGATCTTGTAAGGAGTTGTAATAGCTCGGTCACGCGGGGGGTTTAGGGTAGGTACACAACCTGATGAGGAGACAGGCCATGACCTTGCAAAATAGCAGTGAAGCCAAGATCGAAGTAATCCGCCAACCGCAACAGTTGCCTTGCTCGTACATCGACGCCAAAGGCCACGAAGTGCAGATTACCGAAGAGATGATCCAGCAAGCCTGCAGCGAACTGGAACAGCGACTGGTCAAGCCTGCGCAGCAAGGCTGAAGCGCCCACGCTCTTTCAGACCCGGCCCACGTGGCTAATGCCGATCAGTCAGGGCAAACACTGTACCTGTGGCGAGGGAGCTTGCTCCCGCTGGGCCGCGCAGCGGCCCCAAAGATTGGGACTGCTGCGCAGTCCAGCGGGACGGTGCGGCGATCCGACAAGTTTTTATCAAACTTAAAATAACTTACTGATTTTAAAGGGTTAAAATTTCACCCTAAAGTCTTGAGTCTTGCATAAACACTTTCAGGCGACCGCATTCTTGTGGCGAGCGGGCTTGTCCCGCGTTGGGCTGCGCAGCAGCCCCAAAACCAGGCACAGAGGAGTGCCCGATACACCGCATTCGTCTTCATCAGGGGCGCTTCGCACCCCAACGCGGGACAAGCCCGCTCGCCACAGAGGTCCCAGTTTGCTGCGCGACAGCGCTACGTCGAAGAGGTAGTGGGACCTCCCTCGCCACAGTAACAACCGCGCGCCTACAGGGCTTTGGCACCTAAGGCCATGACGATGCTCGACAGTACTGTCGACTCGCCGTTGATCCGCACCTTCAACCCATCAATCTCGCGACGCTCGGGATAATGCTTGCGCAGCAGGTCGAACGCCTTGCGCTGTTCTTCCACGGTGCCTACCAGGCTGCGACGGAAGTCCGCATCGTCACGGCGCGGGTCGTACACGCTGCGGCACAAGGTCGCCAGCGCCCAGGCCGGATCGGTCGACGCATTCAAGTGCACCTCGGCCAGCCACGGTGGCGGCAGCAGGTCACTCAGCTGCATACTCGGTTCCTGGCCCAGATGCGCACAAAACGCCTGATAGATCTGCGCCGTGCCGCGCTGTTTGCCGTCCAGGCTGTAACCGGCGATATGCGGGGTGGCCAGTACACAGAGGTCGGCCAGGTCGACGTCCACTTCGGGCTCGCCTTCCCATACATCCAGCACCGCTTGCAGGTCTTCGCGTTCCAGCAGCACGTCGCGCAGCGCGGCGTTGTCCACCACCGGGCCACGGCTGGCATTGATCAGCCAGGCGCCGGGTTTGAGACGGTTGAGGCGCTCGCGATCAAACAGGTGCCAGGTGGAGCCATTGCCGGACTTGGTCAACGGCGTATGCAGGCTGATCACATCGCATTGCTCGATGATCTGCTCCAGGCTGACGTAATCACCGTCTTCGGCGATTTGCCGTGGCGGGTCGCACACCAGCACGTTCCAGCCCAGGCCCTTGAGCACCTTGACCAACCGCCCGCCCACTTCACCGGCACCGACGACGCCATAGGTGCGCTGGTTGAGGTCCGCACCTTCGATCTCGGCCAGGGTCTGCAGGCTGCCCAGCACATAATCCACCACGCCTCGCGCGTTGCAGCCGGGGGCGCTGGACCACTGGATACCGGCCTGTTTGAAGTAGTCGAGGTCCAGGTGATCGGTGCCAATGGTGCAGGTGCCGACAAACCGTACGTTCGTGCCAGCCAGCAGGGCGCGGTTGACGTTGGTTACCGAGCGCACCAGCAATACGTCGGCCTGCTCGACCGTGGCGCGGTCGATGGAACGGCCGGGTACCCGGCGAATTTCGCCAAATCCCTGGAAAAATGCATCGAGCAGCGGAATATTTTCGTCGGCAACAATCAACATGGCAGGCTCCTTTCGCGGACCCGCAGTGTACAGGCATCACGGCCGCCGCTTACAAATCGCTAACACAGGTTTTTTCCTGACCGTTTCGTCAGGGCGTAGACTGCGCGGTCCTTGCGCATCTTTGATTGGACACTCGTACGTGAACACTGCCACCGCCACCCTCACCCGCCCCGCCCGAATCAGCCGGGAAGTGCGCGGCCTGCTGACGCTCGCCCTGCCGATCATGATCGGCCAACTGGCCACCACCGCGATGGGCTTTGTCGACGCGGTGATGGCCGGACGCGTCAGCCCCCAGGACCTGGCGGCGGTGGGCCTGGGCAATTCGATCTGGATCCCGGTGTACCTGCTGATGACTGGCACGTTGCTGGCTACCACGCCGAAAGTCGCCCAGCGTTACGGTGCGGGAAAATACAGCGAGATCGGACCTCTGGTGCGTCAGTCGCTGTGGCTGGCGATAGTGGTCGGGGTAACAGCGTCGCTGTTGCTGCTCAGCGCCGAACCTATTCTGCACGCGATGGAAGTCGAGCCCGACTTGATCGAGCCTTCCATGGGCTACCTGCAGGGCATCGCTGCAGGTATGCCAGCAATTGCACTGTATTACGTGCTGCGCTGTTTCAGTGACGGCCTTGGCCGCACCCGGCCGAGCATGGTCATGGGCCTGTGCGGGCTGGCGCTGAACATTCCGCTGAACTACATCCTCATCTATGGCCATTTTGGCGTTCCGGCCATGGGCGGCGTGGGCTGCGGTTGGGCCACGGCCATTGCGATGTGGGTGATGATGCTCGGCATGGCGGGCTGGACACGCTGGGCACCGGTGTACCGCAGCAGTGAATTGTTCACCCGGTTTGACTGGCCGCAATGGGCGGTAATCAAGCGTGTGCTGGGCATTGGCTTGCCGATTGGCATCGCGATCTTTGTCGAATCGAGCATCTTCGCGGTGATCGCCCTGTTGATCGGCAGCCTCGGTGCCACCGTGGTGTCCGGTCACCTGATTGCGCTGAATGTCAGCTCCCTGGTGTTCATGATCCCCTACTCCCTGAGCATGGCCGTCACCGTACGCGTGGGCCAGGCCCTGGGCCCTGGCGAGCCGCGAGAAGCGCGCTTCGCCGCCGGGGTCGGCATGGGCACGGCGCTGGCTTATGCCTGCGTGTCCTGCAGCCTGATGCTGGTGTTTCGCGAGCAGATTGCGGCGATCTACACGCCGGACCCGATCGTGATTCACCTGGCGTCGACGCTGATCGTGTTTGCAGCGCTGTTCCAGTTCTCCGACTCGATTCAGGTCACTGCCGCCGGGGCGCTGCGCGGTTACCAGGACACCCGGGTGACCATGGTGCTGACGCTGTTTGCCTACTGGGGCGTGGGGTTGCCAGTGGGGTATGCCCTGGGGCTGACCGACTGGCTGGGCGAGCCGAGCGGCCCCAGCGGTTTATGGCAGGGGCTGATCGTGGGCCTGAGTTGTGCGGCGGGGATGTTGCTGGTGCGCCTGGCGCGCAGTGCACGCCGGCGGATTCGCGCCGAAAAAGCCCGGGGTTAAGCAGACTTTTTGCGAATCCAGTACAGGTACGTACCGGCCTGCTCCTGCTGACCCACCAGTTCGTGATCAAGGAACACACAGAACTTGGGGATATCGCGGCGGGTCGACGGGTCGGTCGCGATCACCTTGAGCAAGCCGCCAGGCGGCAGGTCGCGGATGTGCTGGTGCAGCATCATCACCGGCTCCGGACAATTAAGGCCGGTGGCGTCGAGGGTGCCATCGACGGGGGTGTCGAACATATCGCTCATGGTCTACTCCTGGAACAGGCGCTCAGTTTAGCGGGCCTTGGTTTTCTTCACATCCACCAGCCGACGCAGGTGGCAGGTCACTTCTTCACGGTCGTGGTACAGCTGCTTGCAGCCGATTTCCACCCGAATGCCACGCGCCTTGAAGCCCTCTTCGATGCGCTCCAGCAAGCGCTTTACCTCGGCGTAACGCTGCTTCATCGGCAGCTTCAGGTTCACCACTGCCTCGCGGCAATAGCCCTCACCAATCCAGGTTTCGAGCAGCGCCGCGTTGCGCGCCGGCTTTTCGACGATGTCACACACCATCCAGTCCACCGGTTGCTTGGGCACGAAGGTGAAGCCGTCAGCCATCAGGTGTTGCACCAGGCCGGTGTCCATCAGGCTTTCGGCCATCGGGCCGTTGTCGATGGCAGTCACCAACATGCCACGGTTAACCAGTTGCCAGGTCCAGCCGCCGGGGGCTGCACCGAGGTCGACACCGGTCATGTCGCCGTGCAGGCGCTCGTCCCACTGGTCGCGAGGGATAAAGTGGTGCCAGGCCTCTTCCAGCTTCAGAGTCGAACGGCTAGGCGCGTCACGCGGGAATTTCAAACGCGGGATGCCCATCGGCCACATCGCCGAGTTGTTCGACTCAGCCAGGCCCATGAACACTTCGCGACCGCTCTTGAAGGTCAGCAGCAAGCGCGGCTTGCTCGGGTCATCCACCAGCTTGCCGGCGTTCAGCAGGGCTTTGCGCAGGTGCACTTCGAATTTCTTGCAGAAGTTCGACAGTTCCTTGCCATCGTTGGTGTCGACCATCTCCAGCCACAGGCTGCCGCACACCGGAAATTCGCGCAGGTGGGCGAGGATGACGCTGATGCGGTCGGTTTCCGGCAGGTCGATAAACACCCCGCGCGCCCACTGCCTTGGGAAGATTAGCTCGGCAAAGCGCTGGCCGCGCATCAGGCGCTGGGCGCCGTCTTCTTCGGTGCAGACAAATTCGGCGCAGGCGCTGCCGGTCTTGGCCTTGGCGTAGCCGGAAACGTTCAGGCGCGCGGCGTGTTCCGAAATCTCGGAACAGACTTCGCCTTCAAAACCCGGGCGGCAGTGCATAAAAAGGGTGTTCATCGACTCTCCTGGTGAATCAACCGACCTTGCGCTATCGCAATGCCTGTCATGAAAACGCGCGCATGATAGCCGAGTTCGGAACCTTGGTTCTGTCCATAGAGTCCAGTAATTAGCCAGCTACTGAAAACAGGGCTAGTTTGAAAGCTCTGCTCGTCCCGTCAGGTCCGTAGCCGTGCGGACCATAAGGAGTCATGTAATGTCATCCCTTGATAGCCTGAGAACCCTTAAAACCCTGCAAATCGACGACAAGACTTACCACTATTTCAGCCTGCCCGAAGCCGCCAAGAGCCTGGGTGATCTGGATAAGCTGCCGATGTCCCTCAAGGTGCTGCTGGAAAACCTGCTGCGCTGGGAGGACAACAAGACTGTCACCGGCGCCGACCTCAAGGCCATCGCCGCCTGGCTCAAAGAGCGCCAGTCCGACCGTGAGATCCAGTACCGTCCGGCACGGGTATTGATGCAAGACTTTACCGGCGTGCCCGCCGTGGTCGACCTCGCCGCCATGCGCGCCGCCGTGGCCAAGGCCGGTGGCGACCCGCAGCGCATCAACCCGCTGTCGCCGGTGGACCTGGTGATTGACCACTCGGTGATGGTCGACAAGTTCGGTAACGCCGACGCCTTCGAGCAGAACGTCGACATCGAAATGCAGCGCAACGGCGAACGCTACGCCTTCCTGCGCTGGGGCCAGAGCGCCTTCGACAATTTCAGCGTGGTACCGCCGGGCACCGGCATTTGCCACCAGGTCAACCTCGAATACCTCGGCCGCACCGTGTGGACCAAGGACGAAGACGGCCGCACCTACGCGTTCCCCGACACCCTGGTCGGCACCGACTCCCACACCACCATGATCAACGGCCTCGGCGTACTCGGCTGGGGCGTGGGCGGTATCGAAGCGGAAGCGGCGATGCTCGGCCAACCGGTGTCGATGCTGATTCCGGAAGTGATCGGCTTCAAGCTCACCGGTAAATTGAAGGAAGGCATCACCGCCACCGACCTGGTGCTGACCGTCACCCAAATGCTGCGCAAAAAAGGCGTGGTGGGTAAATTCGTCGAGTTCTACGGCGACGGCCTTGCCGATCTGCCCCTGGCGGACCGTGCCACCATCGCCAACATGGCCCCGGAATACGGCGCCACCTGCGGCTTTTTCCCGGTGGACGACGTGACATTGGACTACTTGCGCTTGTCGGGTCGCCCTGCAGAAACGGTGAAGTTAGTCGAGGCCTACACCAAGGCCCAGGGCCTGTGGCGCATCGCCGGCCAGGAGCCGGTGTTCACCGACAGCCTGGCCCTGGACATGGGCAGCGTCGAAGCCAGCCTGGCCGGGCCGAAACGCCCGCAGGACCGCGTGTCCCTGCCGAATGTAGGCCAAGCGTTCAGCGATTTCCTCGACCTGCAATTCAAACCGACCAGCAAGGAAGAAGGCCGCCTGGAAAGTGAAGGCGGCGGCGGTGTCGCCGTGGGCAACGCCGACCTGGTGGGCGAAACCGACTATGAATACGACGGCCGCACCTATCGCCTGAAAAACGGCGCGGTGGTGATCGCCGCGATCACGTCTTGCACCAACACCTCCAACCCGAGCGTGATGATGGCCGCCGGCCTGGTGGCGAAAAAGGCCGTGGAAAAAGGCCTCATGAGCAAACCCTGGGTGAAAACCTCCCTGGCGCCCGGCTCCAAAGTGGTCACCGACTACTACAAGGCCGCCGGCCTCACCCAGTACCTGGATAAACTCGGCTTCGACCTGGTGGGCTACGGCTGCACCACCTGCATTGGCAACTCGGGGCCACTGCCCGAGCCCATCGAAAAAGCCATCCAGAAAGCCGACCTTGCCGTGGCCTCGGTACTGTCCGGCAACCGCAACTTCGAAGGCCGCGTGCACCCGCTGGTGAAAACCAACTGGCTGGCCTCGCCGCCGCTGGTGGTGGCGTATGCCCTGGCGGGCACCGTGCGCATCGACATCAGCAGCGAGCCGCTGGGTGAAGACCAGGACGGCAAGCCGGTGTACCTGCGGGATATCTGGCCGAGCAGCAAGGAAATCGCCGACGCCGTGGCCCAGGTCAGCACCAGTATGTTCCACAAGGAATATGCCGAAGTGTTCGCCGGTGACGAGCAGTGGCAAGCGATTGAAGTGCCGCAGGCCGCTACCTACGTGTGGCAGAAGGATTCCACCTACATCCAGCACCCACCGTTCTTCGATGACATTGCCGGCCCGCTGCCGGTGATCAAGGACGTCAAGGGCACCAACGTGCTGGCCCTGCTGGGCGACTCGGTGACCACCGACCACATCTCCCCCGCTGGCAATATCAAGACCGACAGCCCCGCCGGCCGTTACCTGCGTGAGCAGGGCGTGGAGCCGCGTGACTTCAACTCCTACGGTTCACGCCGGGGCAACCATGAAGTGATGATGCGCGGCACCTTCGCCAATATCCGTATTCGCAATGAAATGCTCGGCGGCGAGGAAGGCGGCAATACGCTGTACATCCCCACCGGCGAGAAAATGCCGATCTACGACGCGGCCATGAAATATCAGGCCTCGGGCACGCCGCTGGTGGTGATCGCCGGGCAAGAATACGGCACCGGGTCGAGCCGCGACTGGGCGGCTAAAGGCACGAATTTGCTGGGGGTCAAGGCGGTCATCGCCGAAAGCTTCGAGCGGATTCACCGCTCCAACCTGATAGGCATGGGCGTGTTGCCGTTGCAGTTCAAGCTGGATCAGAACCGCAAAGCGCTCAAGCTGACCGGCAAGGAGAAGATCGACATCCTCGGCCTGACAGGCGCGCAGATCGTGCCGCGGATGAACCTGACGCTGGTGATTACCCGGGAAGACGGCAGTAGCGAGAAGGTCGAGGTGCTATGCCGGATTGATACGCTGAATGAGGTGGAATACTTCAAGGCGGGTGGCATTTTGCACTACGTGCTGCGCCAACTGATCGCGTCATAAGGCGATCTCAAAAGCAATGGAGGTCCAATGTGGGAGGGGGCTTGCTCCCGATGGCGGTGAATCAGGCACAGTTATTCAACCTGACACACTGCCATCGGGAGCAAGCCCCCTCCCACATTTTTGACCGAGCTCAACCTTTCAGATCAGCCGAAGAGCCACTTCCACAACAGCACCAGCACCACGACCGCCAGCACCGGCCGCGCAATGCGGTAAGCCTTGGGATGCTTGCGCTTCCACTGCTTGACCACACCGCTGAACTTGTCGCTGAAGGTCTTGCTCCAGGCGTAGGCCTGGTTGATGCCGCCGACGCGTTCGTCGTCCAGGTTCTGCGGCGCCGTGGCGCGGCCCAGTTGCTTGCTGACCCAGCGGTTGATGCGAGTCATCAGGCGATTGCTCAGGGGGCGCTCGATGTCGCAGAACAGAATCACGCGGGTATGTTCGGTTTCGTTCTTCACCCAGTGCACGTAGGTTTCGTCGAACATCACGTCTTCACCGTCACGCCAGGCATAGACCTGGCCGTCGACGAAGATGCGGCAGTCGTCGGAGTTCGGCGTGGACAGCCCCAGGTGATAGCGCAGGGAACCGGCAAACGGGTCGCGGTGCGGGTTCAGGTGACTGCCGCCCGGCAACAGCGCGAACATCGCGCCCTTGACGTTGGGGATGCTACTGACCAGGGCCACGGTCTTGGGGCACAGGGCCTCGGCCGATGGCAGCGGTTTGTCGTACCACTTGAGGTAGAAACGCTTCCAGCCCTTCTTGAAGAACGAACCAAAACCGGCGTCGTTGTTCTTTTCGGCGGCGCGGATATACCCCTCGTCGAACAGGTGCATCGCCTCTTCGCGGATGACCTCCCAGTTATCCCGGAGCACGTCCAGTTCCGGAAACTTGCTGCGGTCCAGGTACGGCTTGGACGGCACGGCCGAGAACAGGTACATCAAGGCGTTATACGGGGCGAACAGCGCCGAGTGGTTGACGAACTGGCGCAACATCGGCAAACGGGCCTTGCCGCGCAGGTGCACATACAGTGTGCTGCCGATAAACAACAGCAACACCGACAGTTTGGCGGCCAAAGAAAAGGTCATGCAGCAACTCCTGGAAATAAGCCTCTGGTTCTCAACCTCCCGTCGACGGGAAACCAGACGTAGCAGCCGGCCATGATAAACACTTGGGCCCTCGGGAAAAACCCGCGCCGTCCAACAATCGGCGTTAAGAACGGCGCGGTTAGCCGCTAATTATGCATAAGGGCCTTGGAATCAGACCTGACTCACATCAACCCTGTGGCGAGCGAGCTTGTTGTGGGTGAGCCGGCTTGGTGTGGGTGAGCGAGGCTGTTGTGGCGAGCGGGCTTGCCCCGCGTTGGGCTGCGCAGCAGCCCCAAAACCTGCTGCCTGGGTATCCCAGGTGTAACGAGGCGTCTGGTTTGGGAGCGCTGCGCACTCCAACGCGGGGCAAGCCCGCTCGCCACAATAAGCCCACTCTTCACAGCAAGCCCGCTCGCCACAGGAAGCCCAGCAACACCAGGGTATCAATCAAGCCTGGTTTTCTTGCTCGGTAAACAAATCGCTGAACAGCATGCTCGACAGGTAGCGTTCACCGGAGTCCGGCAGGATCACCACGATGGTCTTGCCCTGCATTTCCGGCTTCTCGGCCAGGCGCACGGCCACGGCCATGGCGGCGCCGCAGGAGATACCGCACAGGATGCCCTCTTCCTGCATCAACCGCCGGGCCATGGCCTTGGACTCGTCGTCGGTCACCAGCTCGACGCGGTCGACCATCGACAAGTCGAGGTTCTTCGGCACAAAGCCGGCGCCGATGCCCTGGATCTTGT
Organism: Pseudomonas fildesensis; assembly: GCF_001050345.1. Taxonomy (GTDB): domain Bacteria; phylum Pseudomonadota; class Gammaproteobacteria; order Pseudomonadales; family Pseudomonadaceae; genus Aquipseudomonas; species Aquipseudomonas fildesensis. The sequence goes on from NZ_LFMW01000010.1 coordinate 54,045, forward strand.
GCGGGCTGGGCTTGATCTCTTCACCGGCCAGCGCCTGGGTGATCACCGGCGACACCATCGGCTCAACGGCCACCGACAGAATCGGCTTGCCCGCCGTGTTCTTGATATAGCGCGACACGCCGGTAATCGTCCCGCCGGTGCCCACACCCGCTACCAGCACGTCCACGGCGCCATCGGTGTCGTTCCAGATTTCCGGGCCGGTGGTTTTTTCGTGGATCGCCGGGTTGGCCGGGTTTTCGAACTGCGCCGGCATAAAGTAGGTGGCCGGGTCGCTGGCAACGATTTCGCCAGCTTTGTCGATAGCGCCTTTCATGCCTTTGGCCGGCTCGGTCAGCACCAGTTCGGCACCGAGGGCCTTGAGCACTTTGCGCCGCTCGATGCTCATGGACGACGGCATGGTCAGCAGCAGCTTGTAGCCTCGGGCGGCGGCGACAAACGCCAGGCCGATGCCGGTGTTGCCGGAAGTCGGTTCGACAATGGTCATGCCCGGCTTCAGTTTGCCGGTGCTTTCCGCATCCCAGATCATGTTCGCGCCGATGCGGCATTTCACCGAATAGCCCGGGTTGCGCCCTTCGATCTTGGCCAGGATGGTCACGCCACGCGGTGCAATGCGGTTGATCTGAACCAGGGGCGTGTTACCGATGGAGTGCGCGTTGTCTGCAAAGATGCGGCTCATGACGGGTCCTTAAGGCTAATTCAAGAAGGTCACAAGGGTATGCCTCGTCTTCCGGGGCGTCCAGTCGGCGGAACGTTGACGCCATCACAGCAGTCAATCTCCTACAAGCAAGGAGGACTGCCCCATGAAACGTCGCTACAGCTGGCCGCTATGGACCCTCGCCGGGCTGGTAGTGCTACTGGTCGCCCTGGACCTCGCCCTGCCCTATCTGGTGCGCAACTACCTGAACGACAAACTCGCCGACATGGGCGACTACCGTGGCCAGGTCACCGATGTGGACCTGGCCCTGTGGCGCGGTGCCTACAGGATCAACGGCCTGCAAATCACCAAGGTCGACGGCAAGGTGCCGGTACCGTTCGTCAAGGCGCCGCTGATCGACCTGTCGGTGAGCTGGCATTCGCTGTGGTACGACCATTCGGTGGTCGCCGAGGTGCAGTTCATCAAGCCCGAGCTTAACTTCGTCGACGGTGGCGCGAATAAACAGGCGTCCCAGACCGGTAAAGGCACCGACTGGCGCGCACAGTTGAGCAAGTTGCTGCCGATTACCCTCAACGAAGTGCGCATCGAAGACGGCAAGATCGCCTTCCATAACTTCAGCTCCAAGCCGCCGGTGAACATCAACGCGACGTCGGTCAACGCCAGCTTCTATAACCTGACCAATGTGGTCGACGTCCAAGGCAAGCGTGACGCCAGTTTCGAAGGCAAGGCCCTGCTGCAAGGCCAGGCGCCACTGGAGGCCACCGCCACCTTTGACCCGTTGAGCAATTTCGAAGACTTCGAATTCCGCTTTCGCGCCAAGGACCTGCAACTCAAACGCATGAACGACTTCGCCTCGGCCTACGGCAAATTCGATTTCAAGGCCGGCACGGGTGACGTGGTGGTCGAAGCCCAGGCGGAGAAAGGCCAACTGACTGGCTACATCAAGCCATTGCTGCGCGATGTCGAAGTGTTCGACTGGCAGCAGGATGTGGAAAACAAGGACAAGAACATCTTCCGCTCGATCTGGGAGGCCGTGGTCGGCGCCAGCGAGACGGTGTTGAAAAACCAGAGCAAAAACCAGTTTGCCACCCGCGTAGAGCTCAGCGGCAACGTGCATCAGCAAAATATCAGCGCGTTTTCCGCGTTTTTAGCGATTTTGCACAACGGTTTCATCCAAGCGTTCAACGCGCGTTATGAACAGCCCAAGCCATCGGCGGATTGAAGGCAACGTGACCGGCCATTCAGAGACTGAATAACCCGTCTGCGTTCACAGTCGCCGGGGCCGCGCGGTATAGTCGGGCATTGATGAATTCGAGGAATGACCGATGAAGTTCGAAGGCACCCAGGCCTACGTTGCCACCGATGACCTGAAACTGGCCGTCAACGCCGCCATCACCCTGGAGCGTCCGCTGCTGGTCAAAGGTGAGCCCGGCACCGGCAAGACCATGCTCGCCGAGCAACTGGCCGAGTCCTTCGGCGCCCGGTTGATCACCTGGCACATCAAGTCCACCACCAAAGCCCACCAGGGTCTGTATGAGTACGATGCGGTCAGCCGCCTGCGCGACTCGCAGTTGGGCGTCGATAAAGTGCACGACGTGCGCAACTACCTGAAGAAGGGCAAGCTTTGGGAAGCCTTCGAGTCCGAAGAGCGGGTGATCCTGCTGATCGATGAAATCGACAAGGCCGACATCGAGTTCCCCAACGACCTGCTGCAAGAACTCGACAAGATGGAGTTCTACGTCTACGAAATCGACGAGACCATCAAGGCCAAGAAACGCCCGATCATCATCATTACCTCCAACAACGAAAAAGAGCTGCCGGACGCGTTCCTGCGCCGCTGCTTCTTCCACTACATCGCCTTCCCCGACCGCACCACCCTGCAAAAAATCGTCGACGTGCACTACCCCAATATCAAGAAAGACCTGGTCAGCGAAGCGCTGGACGTGTTCTTCGACGTGCGCAAAGTGCCAGGCCTGAAGAAGAAGCCTTCCACCTCCGAACTGGTTGACTGGCTCAAGCTGCTGATGGCCGACAACATCGGTGAAGCGGTGCTGCGCGAGCGCGACCCGACCAAGGCCATTCCGCCGCTGGCCGGCGCCCTGGTGAAAAACGAGCAAGACGTGCAACTGCTGGAACGTCTGGCATTCATGAGCCGTCGCGGTAATCGATAATGTTGCTCAACCTGTTTAATGAAATGCGTGCAGCCAAGGTGCCGGTGTCGGTGCGCGAGCTGCTCGACCTGATCAACGCGTTGAAACAGCGCGTGACCTTCGCCGACATGGACGAGTTTTACTACTTGGCCCGGGCGATCCTGGTGAAGGACGAACGGCATTTCGACAAGTTCGACCGGGCGTTCGGCGCCTATTTCAACGGCCTGGAAAAGCTCGACGACCACCTGCAGGCGCTGATCCCCGAAGACTGGCTGCGCAAGGAATTCGAGCGCTCGCTGAGCGATGAAGAACGCGCGCAGATCCAGTCCCTCGGTGGTCTCGACAAGCTGATCGAAGAATTCAAGAAGCGCCTGGAAGAACAAAAGGAACGCCACGCCGGCGGCAACAAGTGGATCGGCACCGGCGGCACCAGCCCGTTCGGCTCCGGCGGCTACAACCCGGAAGGCATTCGCGTGGGTGACGCCGGCAAGCGCCAGGGCAAGGCGGTCAAAGTCTGGGACCAGCGCGAGTACAAGAACCTCGACGATCAAGTTGAACTGGGCACACGCAACATCAAGATTGCCCTGCGCCGCCTGCGCAAGTTCGCGCGCCAGGGGGCGGCGGAAGAGCTGGATATCGACGGTACCATCGACCACACCGCCCGCGATGCCGGGTTGCTGAATATCCAGATGCGCCCGGAGCGGCGCAACACCATCAAGCTGTTGCTGCTGTTCGACATCGGCGGTTCGATGGACGCCCATGTGAAGATCTGCGAAGAGCTGTTCTCGGCGTGCAAGACCGAGTTCAAGCACCTGGAGTATTTCTACTTCCACAACTTTGTGTACGAAGCCGTGTGGAAGAACAACCAGCGCCGCACCTCGGAACGCACCTCCACCCAGGATTTGCTGCACAAATACGGCGCCGATTACAAAGTGATCTTTATCGGTGATGCGTCGATGGCACCGTATGAAATCACCCAGGCCGGCGGCAGCGTCGAACACTGGAATGAAGAGCCAGGGTATGTGTGGATGCAGCGCTTCATGGCCAAGTACAAGAAGCTGATCTGGATAAACCCGTACCCGAAAGACACCTGGGGGTATACGGCGTCGACGGGGATTGTGCGCGAGTTGGTGGAGGATCAGATGTATCCGCTGACGTTGCGCGGGCTGGAAGAAGGGATGAGGTTCTTGTCCAAGTAATGGCTGGCCTTTAGCCGATGGCATCGGCTACAGGCGCTTCACTCAGCAGTGCTCGCTGTCGACCCAGGCAAACTTGAGGAAGAGCGCGGCGAACTGTTTGACCAACTCCGCATCCTGGCGATCCACTTTTCCATCATTGTTGACGTCCTGATGAATCGAGACACTGGCGCTCTGGCCATTCCCGTCGCTGTAAACCGCCGCCGAACAGACAAGGGTTTCATCCCTGGGCACCCCATCCCCCTGGTGGAAGTGCAGTCGCACCGTATCGGGAATGCCGTTGCTATCAAAGTCCTGGGCAAACACCTTCAGGTACTTTTCAAAAGGTTCGTCCAGGCTGAACCATTCAAACGCGAGAAACAGCTGGGCAAACTCAAGGGCCATCTCCCGGTCTACGGTGTCGACGATACCGTCCTGATTGAGATCATCAGCAATGACCCAGTCGAACTTGCCGTCGTCGGTAATATCGAAGGCCGTCGCCCGATGGACAAGCGCGGGGGTCTGTATGTCGTCGTAGAACTCCAGATAAACCACATCGGGAACATCGTTATCGAGTACATCTTGGGCGTAGATCTTCAAATAGCGCATAGCAAAGCCTGATAGAGGATGACCCTATCAAGGCTTTCATGGCCGCACGAAGCAACGAAGACGACAAACGCTGGCGCCATTGTAGGAGTTATCTTTACTCAGAAAACCTGTGCAAATACTCGACATGCTGCCGATGTGCCGTCTCCTGAACTACCGGTTTCAATCGCACGCTTTCCCCCGGCAGATATTGCGCCAGCCTGGCTAATGCCAACGGCGTCAACGCACCCAACCGCGGATAACCGCCGATGGTCTGCCGATCATTGAGCAGCACAATCGGCTGCCCATCCGGCGGCACCTGGATCGCTCCCAACGGTATTCCTTGGATCGTTCCCACGCTCCGCGTGGGAATGCCGCCCTGGACGCTCTGCGTCCGCTCTGAAAGGCGTGACGCGGAGCGTCACAGGATGCATTCCCACGCAGAGCGTGGGAACGATCAGGGTCAGCGGAACCTTTGGAGATACTCGACATGCTGCCGATGCGCGGTCTCCTGCACCACCGGCTTCAATCGCACGCTTTCCCCCGGCAGATATTGCGCCAGCCTGGCTAATGCCAACGGCGTCAACGCACCCAACCGCGGATAACCGCCGATGGTCTGCCGATCATTGAGCAGCACAATCGGCTGCCCATCCGGCGGCACCTGGATCGCCCCCAATGGAATTCCCTCGGAAATCAGCGACGGCCCCAGGTACTCAAGCGGCGTGCCCAGCAGGCGCATGCCCATGCGGTCGGCGCGGCTGTCGAGGGCCCAGTCGGTGTTGAAAGCATCGAACAGGCTTTGGCCGCTGAACTGACCGATCTGTGCGCCGACAATCACGTCCAGTGGCGCTTTGGCGGGCAAGGCTGAATCACTCAGCGTCTTCATCGCACCGCCAGTGCCGGAATAAGTCAGGCGCCCGCCTTCGGCCAGGGCCTTGCCAAAACCGTCCACCCCGCCCAATTCTTCACGCACCACCGTGGCACAACTGCCCAACACATCCGGCGCATCAAACCCTTGCGGCGCAGCCAGATAGGCTCGCGCACCACTGAACGGCTGGGTAAAGCGCAAGCGCTGGCCCTTTTGCAGGATAAAACTGCGACCGGGGCTGATCGCGCGCTCATCGATATACGCACCCAAATCCGCGCCGGCCAACGCTAGCAGGCAATAGTCCTCGGCCTGCACGGTAAAGCCGCCCAGCGTAATTTCTACCACCGGCGCGTCCAGCGCGTTGCCCAGCAGCCAGTTGGCCCAGGACATCGACACCCAATCCAGCGCCCCGCCCTGGGTTACGCCCAGGTGGCGTACGCCAAAGCGCCCGGCGTCCTGCAACAGGCACAGCGGCGTGCTGGCCTCGATAATCAAGCAGCTCATGCCTGCGCCTCCAACGGCGTGTCATCGCCACCCAGCTTGATAAATTCGGCGTGGTCGACCGATTCAAAGCGCACCGTGTCGCCGGGCTGCATCAGGCTGTAGCCGTCGCGCTCACGGTCGAACAGCCTGGCCGGGGTGCGGCCGATCAGGTTCCAGCCACCGGGGGACACCACCGGGTAAGCGGCCGTTTGCCGCTCGGCGATGCCGACGCTGCCAGCAGCCACGCGCTTGCGCGGGGTATTCAGCCGAGGGGTGGCGAGGATTTCATCCACCAGCCCCATAAAGGCGAAGCCCGGCGCGAAGCCGAGGGCGAACACCTGGTATTCGTGGGCGCTGTGGCGGCGGATCACTTCGTCGACGGCGAGGCCGCTGCGCTGGCTGAGCAGGGTCAGTTCGGGACCGACGCTCAGGTCGTACCACACCGGCAATACGTGACACTGGCCGCTGCCCTGGGCCTGGGGTTGCAGGTCGGTGAGGGCCTGGTTGATCAGCTCCCGCGCCTGGGCCGGGGTCAATACGGTGAGGTCGTAGTGCACCATCAGGGTAGTGTAGGACGGCACCAGATCCACCAGCGCTGCGCCGAATCCGTCGCGCAGGCGTTGGGTGGCAGCGAGCATCCACGGCATGTTGGCTTCGGCAATCACGTCAAACAGACGCACCATCAGCGCGTCGATGGCCACCACTTCAATGCGTGGCTTCATATAGGCTTCAACGCCTCGCGAATGCGCTGCACGGCGGCGACCGAACTGGCGTTATCGCCGTGCACGCACAGGGTATTGGCCTGCAACACCAAGGCGCTGCCATCACTGGCGGTCAGGGGCTCGCCACGGGAAATGGTCAAGGCTTGTTGCACGATGGTGTCGGAATCGTGGTGCACCGCACCCGGCAATTGACGCGAGACCAAGTGGCCTTTGTTGTCGTAGGCGCGGTCGGCGAAGGCTTCAAACCACAGGATCACCCCGTACTCATCGCCCAGGGCCTGGGCCGCGCTGTTGTCGCGGGTGGCCAGCAGCATCAGCGGCAAGTCGCCATACGCGGCGACGGCCTGGATCACCGCACGCAGTTGCGCCGGGTTGGCCATCATGTCGTTGTACATCGCACCGTGCGGTTTGACGTAGCTGACCCGCCCGCCTTGAGCGCGGCAGATGCCGTCGAGGGCGCCGATCTGGTAGTGCAACAGGTCCTGGATTTCCTGCGGTGTATACGCCATGGAACGGCGGCCAAAGCCTTGCAGGTCCTGATACGCCGGGTGCGCCCCCACTTGCACGCCGTGCTTGAGCGCCAGGCTGACGGTCTTGCGCATGATGCTCGGGTCGCCGGCATGGAAGCCGCACGCCACGTTGGCGCAATCAATGAACGGCATGACCTCGGCGTCCAGCCCCATGGTCCAGTTGCCAAAGCTTTCGCCGATGTCGCAATTCAGTAGCAGACGGCTCACGGTGGATGCTCCTATAGGCTTTGTATTTTTTGTAGTGTGGGATTTTTTACGCAGAACTCGCAACTTGTCCTGACACCCCAACGGCGCTTATCGTGGAATGCCTCGATTTTTGGCGTTTGCCCGGTGCGGCGTCCAACTAATAAAAACCGATCCATGCATAAGAAAAGTTGATCCCATGAATTTGAAGTTCCTCGAAACCTTCGTCTGGGTGGCCAAGCTCAAGAGCTTTCGCCTGACCGCCGAGAAACTGTTCACCACCCAGGCCTCGATCTCCAGCCGCATCGCCGTGCTGGAAAGCGAGCTGGGGGTGAAGCTGTTTCTGCGCGACTCGCGCGGCGTCAGCCTGACCCCGGAAGGCTTGAAGGTGCTCGATTATGCCGAGCAGATGATGGTGACCATGCAGGGGTTGAAGCAGTCCCTGGAAACCACCAGCAGCAAGGTCGGGCGTATTCGTATCGGCGCGATGGACACGGTGATCCACACCTGGCTGAGCCCGCTGGTCGCCGAATTGATGGACCACTTCCCCCTGGTGGAAATCGAGTTGGTCGCCGATACGGCGCTTAACCTCAGCGATCAGCTGCAAAAAGGCTTCCTCGACCTGATCCTGCAAACCGACCTGCTGCGCCTGGAAACCGTGCGCAGCCAGGAGCTGGCCAGCCACCCCATGGCGTGGATCGTCGCCAGCCACTCGATCTACAACCGCGACTACGCCTCCCTCGCCGAACTGGCCCAGGAGCGCATCATCACCTACTCGAAAAACTCCCACCCGCACCAGGACGTCATCAGCCTGATGCAGGCCAACGGCGTGGCTGCACCGCGTATGAACTGCGTGAATTCGGTGTCGGCGATTACCCGGCTACTGCGTGACGGTTTTGGGATTGGCGCGCTGCCGCCGGTACTGGTCAGTGGTGAACTGGCGCGCGGGGAGTTGGTGATGTTGCCGATGGCGCAGCGCCTGCCGAACTTGCAGGTGGTGGTGTCGTGGCGGGTCGGCGTGGAGTTGGTGGAGGAGATTGTCGGGCTGTGCCAGAAGGTGGTGGCCAGGTATGCCGAAGAAGTCGGCGAAGAGCGGATGGTGCTGAACTGAAGAAGCCGGATTAAGACTGTGGGAGGGAGCTTGCTCCCGATGGCGGTGTGTCAGTCGATCTATTAATTGACTGATCCACCACCATCGGGAGCAAGCCCCCTCCCACATTGGACCGAGTTAGCCTTAAAGCCCCTTCAGGTCGCGCTCTTCAATCGGCCGGCTCTGACGCAGGCGTTTGCCGCCCAACACCACCCAGTCGATCAAGCGGAACAGGCATTCCAGGCCGAACGACAACAGCATCGCCCCACCGAGTCCCCAGCCCATGGCTTCAGGCGTCAGCAAAATCTGGTAGCTGTAGCCATTCCAGGTTTCCAGGCGGATATCCGGGTCGGCAGCCACCGCCACTTGCAGGGCGCGGATGTACCAGGGGCCTTGCATCGCCTGGAATTGCTTGTCCAGCGCGAGCTGGCGGTTGAGCATCGTGCCCAGGCTGTTGGCATCGCTGCGAAACACCGGGTCATCACTGGCGCGGTAATGGGCCACCAGGGCCTGCAAATCGCCCTTGAAGAACTGCTGTGCGGTCGACTCAAAGCCGCGCAGGCCGGTCTGGGCCTCGATCAGGTGGGCTTCGACGCGCTTGGCATAGTCGTTGATAAACCCCGGCACTTGCACGCCAACCAACAGGCCAATCGCAAACAACACCAACCGTAAATAACTCAGCAACATAGTCGACTTCCTTATTCGGTGATGCCCTGGCTGACGCATTCACCGCGCCGCCACAGGCTCCATTGGCCCGGTTCGTAGCGGGTCCAGTTTTCGTTGTCGGTCAGCGGTTCGGTGGCGATCACCGTGACCACATCATTTGGCGTGGTTTCGGCATGAAAATCGACGATCACGTCGACATCTTTCAAGCGCGCAGGGCCAAACGGGGCGCGCCGGGTGATCTGCGCCAGTTTGGTCGAGCAGTAGCAGAACAGCCAGTCGCCGTCGCTGAGCAGGCAATTGAACACGCCTTTGCTGCGGTATTCGGCGCAGGCGGCGATCAGGTCCGGCAGCATCTGTTCGATGTCCACCGGCTCGGGGAAGGCTTCCCGCACGCGGTTGAGCAAGTCGCAGAACGCGGCTTCGCTGTCGGTATCGCCCACCGGACGGTAGAAGGTGGCGCGGGGGTTGAAGTCCGCCAGTTGGCCGTTGTGGGCAAAACACCAGTTACGGCCCCACAGTTCACGCACGAACGGGTGGGTATTGGCCAGGCTCACCTTGCCCACGTTGGCCTGGCGGATATGGCCAATCACCACTTCACTCTTGATGGGATAACGCTGTACCAGCAGCGCGACTTCCGATTCGCTGCTCGCGGCCGGGTCCTGGAACAGACGCAGGCCACGGCCTTCGTAGAAGGCGATGCCCCAACCGTCGCGGTGGGGGCCGGTACGCCCGCCCCGCTGCATCAGCCCGGTAAAGCTGAACACGATATCGGTGGGGACGTTGGCACTCATGCCCAATAATTCACACATGCCAGGGCTCTCGCTGCAGGGCGGACAACGTTAAAGGCGCGGTTCGACCCGCATACCGCTGACCGGCGCAGGACGGCGGAAAGGCTCGTCATCTTCGTCTTGCGGTTCGGCGGCCAAGGCCGCATCGACAGCCGCCTTGCGCTCACGGCGGGCCTTGGCGGCGCGCTCGATGGGCCAGCGGATCAGCACAAACACGAGGTACACGGCAAACGCGATCATCGTGTACATGAACAAATCGGAGATGGCGCGCCAGGCGTTGTTGCCGACCTTGAGCACCAGGTCCAGGGCGGTAATCGCCACGGCGGGTGCGAACTGGGTCTTGACCGGGTCGACGATGGTCGGGCTCAACAGCAGCACTGCCATCAGCAATTGCAACGGCTCACGCAACCAGCGCCAGATCCAGCGGGTCATGCGCCACCACACCAACAGGCAGCCCAAAGCGGCGAAGGCGTAAAGGCCCCAAGCGGTCAGATAGTCGTTCTCGGTCATGGTGTCCATGGCAAGGTAGGCAAACAGGCGGCTATGATAACGGCTTTTGCGTGTCGCGGCTGCAATGCCTGCCACCATCCGCCAGACAGAGAGTGACCCATGCCTTCATCGACCCACATCACTGCCGCCCCGATTGCCCGCAAGGCCCCAGGCCAGGACCCATACGCCTGGCTGCAAGAGCGTGACAGCAGCGACGTCATGGATTACCTCAAGGCCGAAAACGCCTGGCAGGAAGCCCAATTGGCCGATCAGCAGGCGCTGCGCGAGACGCTGTTTGAAGAGATCAAGGGCCGCATCCTTGAGACCGACCTGTCGTTGCCCTCCCCATGGGGCCCGTACTTGTATTACACGCGCACCACCGCCGGCGACGAGTACGCCCGCCATTACCGCTGCCGCCGCCCGGCAGATGACAGCAATCAGGTGGATGACGCCAGCGAAGAGCTGTTGCTCGACCCCAACGTGCTGGCCAATGGCGGCTTCTTCTCCCTCGGGGCGTTCAGCATCAGCCCCGACCACCAACGCCTGGCCTACAGCCTGGACACCAGCGGCGAAGAGATCTTCACCTTGTTTGTGAAGGAATTGGCCACCGGCAAAGTCAGCGAACTGGCGTTTGAAGACTGCGACGGCAGCATGACCTGGGCCAACGACAGTGTGACGCTGTTCTTCGGCGAGCTGGACGACACCCACCGCCCGCACAAGCTGTATCGCTATCGCCTGGACGGCACGGCGGCGCAGGAAGTGTTCCATGAACCCGACGGGCGCTTCTTCCTGCATTGCTACCGCTCCAGCTCCGAACGCCAGTTGCTGCTGGCCCTGGGCAGCAAGACCACCAGCGAGATCTGGGCGCTGGACGCCAACCAGCCGCACCTGGATTTCACCTGCCTCGCGCCACGGGTCGAAGACCATGAATACGATGTTGATCACGGCCAGCTCGACGGCGAATGGACCTGGTTCATCCGCAGCAACCGCGATGGCATCAACTATGCCCTGTATACCGCCCTCGATACCGGCAACGTGCCGGCCGAAGCCGACTGGCAGAACCTGATTCCCCACAGCGTTGATGTGATGCTCGACGGCGTCAGCCTGAATGCCGGCGCCATGACCTTGAGCCTGCGCATCGGCGGCCTGCCGGTGATCGAAGTGCATCCGCAAGGCGTGTCGGCCTATCGCGTGGAGTTGCCTGACGCTGCCTACAGCCTCTACGTACAGAACAGCCTGGAATTCCCGAGCGACAAGATCCGCCTGCGCTACGAGGCCCTGAACCGCCCGGCCCAGGTCCGTCAGCTGGAACTGGCCAGCGGCGCGCAACAGGTGCTCAAGGAGACGCCGGTGCTGGGCGCGTTCAACGCCGACGACTATGTCAGCCAACGCCTGTGGGCCACCTCCGCAGACGGCACTCAGGTGCCGATCAGCCTGGTGGTCAAGCGCGACCAACTCGGCGAGCCGACGCCGCTGTACCTCTACGGCTACGGCGCCTACGGCCAGAGCCTCGACCCATGGTTCTCCCATGCACGCCTGAGCCTGCTCGACCGTGGCGTGGCGTTTGCCATTGCGCACGTGCGCGGCGGCGGTGAACTGGGTGAAGCCTGGTACCGCAATGGCAAGCAGGAACACAAACAGAACACCTTCAGCGACTTTATCGCCTGTGCGCAACACCTGATCGCCCAGGGCCTGACCACCTCCAAGCAACTGGCAATCAGCGGCGGCAGCGCCGGCGGGCTGCTGATCGGCGCGGTGCTCAACCAGCGTCCCGAGCTGTTCCAGGCGGCAATTGCCGAAGTGCCGTTTGTCGACGTGCTCAACACCATGCTCGACCCGGACCTGCCGCTGACCATCACCGAGTACGACGAGTGGGGCAACCCGGAAGAACCCGAGGTGTACGCACGCATCAAGGCTTACGCACCGTACGAAAACGTCAGCGCCCAGGCCTACCCGGCCACGCTGGTGATCGCCGGTTACAACGACAGCCGCGTGCAGTACTGGGAAGCGGCCAAGTGGGTAGCCAAGCTGCGCGATACCAAGACGGACGACAACCTGTTGCTGCTCAAGACCGAACTGGGTGCCGGCCACGGCGGGATGAGCGGTCGTTACCAGGGATTACGTGACGTAGCGCTCGAATATGCATTTGTGTTTAAGGCGTTGCAGCTGGTTTAAGGAACTTCGTAGGGCGGTTGTGTCTGAGTACAGAACCGCCCTACAAGATTGACGGACCAAGATTGCAGCCATGCCAGAACCGACCTTACTCAGCAATGAAATTCGCGACATGCTCATGGATTGCGGCTTGTTCGATCCCCTGCTGCCGGAAGATTTTCACATCGCCGCCGGTTACTTCAACATCAGCAGCATTGCCCGCGATGAGGTGATCTTCCTCGAAGGCGATGCCGGCACGTTCATGTGCATCATCCACAGCGGCCAGGTGGCGGTGCAGAAAACCAATCACGACGGCCAGCGCCTGAGCATCGCCACCCTGCGCAGTGGCCGGGCCTTTGGTGAAATGGCGGTGCTCGACGGCGAGCGGCGCTCCGCCAGTTGCGTGGCCGCCAGTGATTGCGTGCTATTGAATTTGGGTAAGGATTCCCTGGAAAAAATGCTCAACGAGGCGCCCAGGGTGGCCGCCAAGATCATCCGCGCGATTGCCATCGCCCTGTCCAAACGCCTGCGCATGGCGGATGGACAGCTACTGTCTCAACAGTTTTAAGGGCTGGTTTTAACCGCCGGGCGTCTTCGGCTTGCTGTCGTTCTGCTGCAGGCCAGGCACCGTCTGGTCCTTCGGCGGCGTCGGCAGCACGATGGGTACCAAGGGTGGCGAGCCGTTCGTCTTGGGTACGGCCGGCGGGGTGACTTGCGGGTAGAGCGTCGGCGTCGGGGTGCCCGGTGCGCCGGGGGTTGGCGCTGGCGCGATCGGTACGGTTTGCAACTCCTGAGCCTGCGCCGCACCCAATGTGAGCGCGCTCAACACAATGACCGTTAGAATGCTGCACTTCATCGATGGCTCCATGGCCTGACCGGAATGTCGTAAGGCTACTCCCAACCGCGCAAGAATGCCCTTCCCAATGAGATTTCCATGAAACGTTTCGTTCTGCTGGACACCACCCCGATCCCCGACAACGGCGGTGCCTTGTGCCTGTTCGAATACGGCGAGGATTTTGTCATCAAGATCCAGGGCGGTGACGGCGGCCAGTTGATGAACACGCGCATGCACGGCTCCGAAGACGCGCTGGCGGAAATCCCCTGCCGCAAGGTCGCCGGCCGCCCAGGTTCGCGGGTGTTGATCGGCGGGCTGGGCATGGGCTTTACCCTGGCGTCGGCCCTCAAGCATCTGGGCAAGACCGCCGAAGTGGTGGTGGCGGAATTGGTACCCGGCGTTGTGGAATGGAACCGTGGGCCGCTGGGAGAAAAGGCCGGGCGCCCGTTGCTCGACCCACGCACAGTGATCCGCATGGAAGACGTGGCCAAAGTGCTGCAAGCCGAGCCCCTGGGCTTTGACGCAATCATGCTCGACGTCGACAACGGCCCCGAAGGCCTCACGCAAAAGGCCAACAGTTGGCTGTATTCCGCCGGCGGCCTGGCCGCTTGCTCCAAGGCCCTGCGGCCCAAGGGCGTACTGGCGGTGTGGTCGGCCAGCGCCGACAAACTGTTCAGCGACAAACTGCGCAAGGCCGGCTTCAAGGCAGAGGAAGTGCAGGTCTTCGCCCACGGCAACAAGGGCACGCGGCACACCATCTGGATTGCCCAAAAACTGTAGGCGCCGGTTTGATCACCGCACTCCTTACGGGCCTCATCGCCGGCAAGCCGGCGTCTACAGGGGGTGGGGTGATTTTCGGTAATCGATCACGTAGGGCACTTTGTTGTCGAAGGTCTTCTTCAACGCCTTCTGGTCGATTGCGGTAAAGCCGCCCAACTGATGCGCGGTGAAGCCACTGTCGCCCACGGGCGCATCGGGGCTCAGGCTGACCATGCGTTGGGCCACCGCCTCGATGGCGTCCTTATAGCCCTTCTTCTTGTGCAGATTGAACGCGCCCAGGTCCAGCTGGGTGCGCAACCAACTGCCCCAGTAAAACTCCAGGAACTCCGGCACCACGCCCGCCGAATCCGGCTTGCCATAAGCCGCCTTGCGCGTGAAATACACCAGGCTGCGCAAGGTGTCGTCCTGCAAGCTGTTGAAGCCCAGGTGCGCCGGTAATTGCGCGGGCCTGATGCGGCGCCCCTGATTGTCCTTGAGCCAGACCTTGTGCCCCTGCTCCATGCGCTGCCAGAACGTTGCCAGGTCGGGGCTGTTGCTGAAATCGTCGGTCACCCGCACCCACATTTTCAGTTGCGGGCCGGCGCCGGGTTGCTCCCACAGCGTGGTGAAGCTGTGATGGCCGTCGGTCAGGTAGAGCTGGCCGCCGGGGCCAACGATCACGGTTTTCATTTCTTCAGGATGGGTGCCAACCGGGCTTTGGCAGGTGAAGCTTGCGGGGTTATGCAGGTCGGCGTGCTTGTCGACCTTACCGGCGTCACCCTGGCCGTTGGTCTCGCAGTATTCATCGAACACCTTGGCCGGCGATTCGGCGAACAACCCGAGGCTGTAGTGGATCTCATCGAACCCCACTACCGCCTGGGTCGGGTGCAATTGCTCCAGGGTGACCTCGATCACCTGCCCAGGTTTGGGCGCCGTGAACGCCTGGGCGTGGGCGGTGAACGCGCACAGCAGTATCGCCGACAGCCATGAATGCAGACGCATGAGCAAAGACCCTTATGAATTCAGTGGGGCGATACTACAAACATTTACGCCCGCCAGGCTGTACCGCAGCTGAAAAAGCCAGGCGCTAATTGCGCCACGAGCGGCTAGAATCAACGCTATCCGTGACCACCAAAAAGACAGGAGCCATGATGAGCTCGACCAACCCGCCCTCCCACACCGCCAAGCTGGACCGCATCCTCGCCGATGCCCAGCGCGACCGGGAAATGGGCTACCGCGACAAAGCCTTGAAGATGTACCCGCACGTGTGCGGCCGCTGCGCCCGTGAGTTCGCCGGCAAACGCCTGAGCGAACTGACCGTGCACCACCGCAACCATAACCATGACGACAACCCCCAGGACGGCTCCAACTGGGAGTTGCTGTGCTTGTACTGCCACGACAACGAGCACTCGCGCTACACCGATCAGCAGTACTTCAGTGAAGGCTCCACCAGCAGCCCGACGATTGCCAAGGCGACGCACAACCCGTTTGCGGCGTTGGCGGGGTTGATGAAAAAAGACGACTGAAAGCTCCTAGCTGCAAGCTGCAAGAAAAAGCCGCCCTGCTTTTAACTTGCAGCTTGCAGCTTGCCGCTATAATGCTGCCCTTTTAAGGCACCCTTCCCCGTGGGCAATAAACGCTACAGCTGCATCGGTCTGTATAACCCCAAATCCCCCGAAAACGTCGGTTCGGTCATGCGCGCCGCCGGCTGCTACGGCGTTGCCTCGGTGTTCTACACCGGCGTGCGTTACGAGCGCGCGCGGGATTTCGTCACCGACACCAAGAAAGTCCACCACGACATTCCGCTGATCGGCATCGACGACCTGAAAAAGATCCTGCCGCTGGGCTGCATCCCGGTCGCCGTGGAACTGGTGGAAGGCGCCCGCCCGCTGCCCGAATACACCCATCCCGACCGCGCGCTGTATATCTTCGGCCCGGAAGACGGCTCGCTGGATAAAGAGATTCGCGACTGGTGTGAAGACGTGATCTACATCCCGACCACCGGCTGCATGAACCTCGCCGCCACCGTCAACGTGGTGCTCTACGACCGCCTCGCCAAGGGCAATAACACCCGCTCGGGCCCCAAGTACTAATTTTTCGGGAACATCCAGCGCCTGCAAACAGTCAGCTACCTATCACTAGCCCTTGTTGGAGACAGACCATGAGCGACAGCAAAACCCTGCGACCTATCATCGAGCACACGCCATTCCAGACCCAACCCACGCAAAACGTGCACGGTTGGGAACGCATCGGCTCGGTGGCGGGCGGCGTGATGATGGTCGGCAAAGGCCTGCGCCGTGGCGGGATTTTTGGGCTGATCCAGGTGGCGATTGGCGGTGTGGCACTGGCCCGTGGTTTTACCGGGCACAGTTCGCTCAAGGACAAGCTGGAACAGGGCCGCCAGGAAATGAACACAGTGCGCACGAAGATCGAGCGTGCCGGTGAAGAGCTGAAGAATCTGAAGACCAAGGCGGAAGTGGTGGCGGAAAAGGCCACCAACACTACAGGCTGATATAAGTCTTCGGTATGTTGGAGATCCAAATGTGGGAGGGGGCTTGCTCCCGATGGCGCCATCGGGAGCAAGCCCCCTCCCACATTTTTGCTTTGCATATGGCTGGGGTTCAGCGCAACAGCTTGCTATCCAGCACCACCGACGACTCGCCAATGATGCTCTCGGCCAGCTGCACAAACTCCTGGGTGGTGATGCTGTTCGCGCGCATCACCGCCTGCGCCAAATCATCCAACGAGCGCTTGTTGTGGGTCTTCACGCGGATCTCGCGGTCCAGCTCCTGCATCACCACCACGGCGCGTGCAACGGTCGCGCCGCTCACGTGATCGCCCCTTAAGGTGGTCACGTCCTTGCCTTCCCTGATCAGCCGCGCCTGTATCGCCGCATACCGCTCGTCGGTGATGCCGCCGGCACGCCGTACCAGTTCAATGGCGTAGTACTCCCCAAAACCTTCGCTGACCCAGTCACTGGTGTCGTGGTCGTTGAAGCGACCGATGGCTTGCACCACTTCGCGGATCAGCGGGCTGCTGCCGTTTTCGCTGACCAGCGGCGTGCGGCTGTTGAGGTATATCGAATCCCGCGCCGCAAAGGCACCGCGACGCAGGGGATCACTGGCGCCGACCACCAGCAGTTTGGCCGGATGGCGCGGGAAGGCGGCCTCCACCTGCGGCCACACGAAGGTCAGCAACGTCAGTACATCCATGCGGCGCATCGCCTGGCCCTTGGGCGAGGCCACGGTGACTTCAGTTTCGCCAAGACGGATACGGCGGCTGCCGAGGTTGCCGGCGAGCATCCAGCCGGTCGGCCGGTCGAACAACCGGGAAACATTGTCGATGCGGAATTTATTCTTGCCGATGCGCGGCCAGGCGGTTTCGACGCTTTTCCAGCCTGCCGGCAGTTCGAACACCAGGCGCGAGACCAACTCGACGCCGTCCTGCTGGTCAAGACGCGCGGTCGGCACCAGGTCTTCCCCGCGAAACAGCGCCCAACTCGGGGTGATCCGCGCTTCATAAATGCCCGGCTTGCGCGCTTGGGTGAGGCGTACGCGGTAGGTCAGGCTGGCCTTGTCGGCGCTGGGTTGCCACAGGCCACGGTGGCCGGTGACCTTCCATTGGCCGTCAGCCTTGAAGTCGCTGTAGTCACCGTCTTTACCCAGGTCGAAGTTAAGGCTGCGCACCGCCGAGCCTTGGGACAGGCTGACGCGAACCTCGGCCTGATCGCTCTGGGGCAGCAGTTTGACGTGATAGTCCACATCGACTTTCTTCGCGCACCACGCGGGCATGCTCAGTGCCAGCAGCACCAGGCTTGCCGCCAGCTTGGCTCCTCCCCTCATACACACCCCTTGTTCAGCCTGCACGGAAGATCAGGTAATCCTCCCAGTCGTCTTCGGGCACGCTGCCTTCGGCGAGCATGCGTCCAGACTGGGAAATGCGTTCGCGGTGCACGGCGTCGCGGTCGCCGCACACCAGGTGGTGCCACAGCGGCAAGTCTTTGCGCTCGCTGACCAGGCGGTAGCCGCAGGTAGGCGGCAGCCATTTGAACTGGTCGGCCTGGCCCGGGGTGAGCTGGATGCAGTCAGGCACCGAGGCACGGCGGTTGGGGTAGTCAGTGCACTGGCAGGTTTTCAGGTCGAGCAGCTTGCAGGCGATGCGCGTGTAATAAACGCTGTTGTCGTCCTCATCCTCAAGCTTTTGCAGGCAGCACAGGCCACAGCCGTCGCACAACGACTCCCACTCCTCCTGATCGAGGTGTTCGAGGGTTTTGCGTATCCAGAAAGGTTCGACTTTGGCGGCCATGGTTCTACATCAATATCGGTAGGTGAAAAGGCCGCCAGTCTAGTGCCCAAGGCCCCTTCGGCCAAGCGCTTACGACTGGCGGTGTTACAAGACTTGTCAGTCTAGCGGGCGCGCAGTAGCTTTGAGCGCCGAATTGACGATCAGGAACTGCTCATGACACGTGTTGCCGACTATCCGATCCACACCCAGTTCACCGACCGCTGGTCGCCGCGTGCCTTCACTGGCGAGAGCATCCCCAAGGAAACCCTGCTGAGCTTCTTCGAAGCCGCACGCTGGGCGCCGTCGGCCTACAACTCGCAGCCATGGCGTTTTCTCTACGCGCGCCGTGACACGCCGGACTGGGAACGCTTCCTGGGTTTGCTGAATGAATTCAACCGTGGCTGGGCGCAACATGCGTCGGCCCTGGTGATCATTGCCTCGAAAACCGACTTCACCGCCCCCGGCGCCACCGAAGAAACCCCGGCCCTGTGGCACACCTTCGACACAGGTTCGGCCTGGGGTCACCTGGCGCTGCAAGCCAGCCTCAGCGGCTGGCACACCCACGGCATGGCCGGCTTCGACCAGGTGCTGACGCGCCAGGAGCTGAAGATTCCTGACGGGTATGCGCTGCATGCTGCGGTCGCGATCGGCAAGCTGGGCGACAAATCGACGTTGCCTGAATACCTGCAAGGTCGCGAAGCGCCAAGCCCGCGCCTGCCGTTGAGCGAGTTGGTGTCGGAAGGCGATTTCAGCCTCTGACAGACACCCTGCAGGAGCCGGCTTGCCGGCTCCTGCAGGGTTGTGGGGTGTCAGTAACCGCGCTCGAAATCCACTTCACCGCGCAAGGCTTCCCCTGCCTGAAACGCGCGCACGTTTTCCACAAACAACTGCACCATCATCGAAGGCGAGGTCGGTGCCGAGCTGTGCCCGGTCAACAGCAAGCCCCAGGCGGTCCAGAACGGATGGCGTTGCGGCAGCGGTTCCTGGCGGCAGACGTCGATCACGGCGCCGGCCAGATGGCCTTCTTTCAAGGCTTCCACCAGGTCGGCATCGACCACAGCAACGCCGCGCCCGACGTTGATGAACAACCCGCTCGGCTTGAACTGCTTGAACAGCGCCGCGTCATACAGGTCGTGGGTCTCCGGCGTGTTGGGCAGCAGGTTGATGACGTAATCCGCCTCCCCCGCCAGCCGGCCCAATTGATCGAGCCCGGCCACTTCGACAAACGGCGCCTGTTCCCGTGCCGTGCTGGCGATGCCGTACAGCTTGACGCCAAACGGCACCAGAAACTCTGCCACGCGCTGGCCGATATCGCCGGTGCCGACGATCAACGCGGTGCGCCCCGCCAGGCTCTGGCCCATGCGGCTGTCCCACTTGCGCTCGACCTGGCTGACCAACCGCGCCAACACTTCGCGCTCGTGACCCAGCATGTAGGTGAGCACAAACTCGGCCATGACCTGGCCAAAGATGCCGACCGCACGGGTCAGGCGATAGTCGCGAGGCAAGCCTTCGGCCAGCAGCGGCGTGATGCCGGCCCAGGTCGATTGCAGCCACTGCGGCTGATGGCCCTGGCGCAGCAGCGTCGCCATCAGGTCCGGTTGGCCCAGCCACACCGGGCAATCGGCGGCCAGGCGCGACAGTTCGGCCGAGTCGCCGGTAGTCAGCACCTCAAGGTCCGGTGCCGCGTCGCGGAGCAATTGGGCGTAAAGGGGGTGATCCTGTTCAGCAATCAGAACACGCATGGTTCAAACCTTTCAAAAACAGTGCAGACGGCCGCCCGCATCCTTACGGCCACCGTCCGTTAATACGATTCCAGTGAAGCATGTGCCCTGGACAGGGCACTGACCGATCACATCGGGTCGTTGCGGCGCAGCAGCTCTTCAGGCAAGTGCTCGATGTACTCGTCTTCGGCCGGCGGCATCTGCAGGTGGTAGCCCTGCTTGTCGAGGTTTTCCAGTACCACGGCAATGTCCTCGCGGGACAGCTTACGCTCAGGGGTGAGCACCATTTCAAACGCGAGATGGGCTTTGCCGAAGGCGTCCATCAACGGTTCCGGTACGCGCTCCAGGGCGTCGCTTTTCAGCACGTAGAGGTACATCCCATCTTTTTTCAAACTGCGATAGATGGAGCAAATTCGTTTCAAGGCTGTTCTCCGGCAGTGGCCAGGCTGTCGAGCAGCGCTTGGCCCATCAACTCGCGGCGCCAGCCACGCAGCGAGTCTGGCAATTTATAAGGCCCATCGGGGTAGCCACTTTTGACCAGGGCTTCGAGGGTTTTCTTGCGCAGCATCAGTTCCGGCGCCATGTCGAGGCGCTCGGCGACCGTTTGGCCAAAGGCCCGCAGTTGCTTGATCAGCGTGGCGGCGTCCACCGGCAGCGGTTCAGCCACGGCGGGGGGCCATTGGTCCATGGACACGCTGGCGGCACGCTTGATCAGGTCCAGCAGAAACTGGCCATCCTGACGCACGGTGCGCGGGTGCATGTCTTCGATTTTGCCCAGGGCGGCGAGGTTATCCGGCTGGGATTTGGCCAGGGGCCACAACGAGTGTTCGCGAATGATGCGGTTGCGCGGCAGGTCGCGGGCGCGGGCCTGCTGCTCGCGCCAGGCGCACAGTTCACGCAGCACGGCGAGCTGGGCGCGGGAGAGTTTCCAGGCCAGTTTGGCGTCGCGGTACACCTCGTACGGGTCGACTTCGCGACGCAGGTTGGCCACCAGTTCGGCGCCGTCTTCCAGGACCCAGGCGTATTTGTCGGGAGGCAACTGCGGGCGCAGGCGGATGTAGACGTCGGCCAGGTGCACCGCGTCTTCGGCGGCGTAGCTCACCTGGGTCTCGGACAATGGCCGCTGTAGCCAGTCCGAACGGGTCTCGCCCTTGGGCAACTCAATATCGAGCACGGCTTGCACCAGGCGCGAGTAGCCCATGGAAAACCCGAGGTTCAGGTAAGCCGCGGCCAATTGGGTGTCGAACAACGGCACCGGCAGGCTGCCGGTAAGACGCAGCAACACTTCCAGGTCTTCGCTGCAGGCGTGCACCACCTTGATGACGCCTGGGTTTTCCAGCAGGGCGGCCAGGGGTTGCCAGTTGTCGATGGTCAGGGGGTCGATCAGGTAAGCGCGCACGCCATCACCGATCTGGATCAGCCCGGCAATGGGATAAAAGGTGTCGACCCGCATGAATTCGGTGTCGAGGGCGACGAATGGCAACTGCTGCCATTCGGCGCAATGCTGGCCGAGGCTATCGTTGTCGCAGATCCAGTGAATATCGATGGCCACACGGCTCTCCCTTGAAGAATGGCGCGCAGTATATATCGCGAAAGGGGCTTGCGAGCATTCGCAGTGCACACGCCGTCATGAAAACCCTGACAGGCGATAAAGAATAGTCCGACAGACGGGACTTATCCTCTCTTACGCAACACGTAGACCCGCCACAGGCTGGAGCCTGGCACGAACTCCTGATGGTTCAGGACCTGGAAGCCGGCCTGGCGAAACTCGTCTTCCACGGGGGTACGCGAGGCCACCGACACAATCACCGTGTCCCGGCTGACCCGATAAAACTCACGCAACAGTGCGAGGCGCCCTTCACTGCTGGGCACATGACGAAACAATTCCAGACAGAAAATACAATCCACCGCATTCGCCGACAAACCGATGGAAAACGCCGAGCCCTGAAACGTCTTGATCCGTTTGAGCAGCGACGCTGGGTGATGGGTGCGAGCGTGGTCGAGCATGTCCTGGGAATTGTCCGAGGCGAGGATGACCCGGTTGACGTGCTCGGCCAAGACTGGCCAGAACCGCCCGGAGCCGCAGGCCAGGTCGAGGATCAACCCAGGCTCGCCGGCGACTTTCAGCGCATGGCGCACCAGCCGCTCGTCCCGCCACGACGCCAAACGACTTCGCAGCCCGGGCGGGCGCGTGTCGCCGCACACCCTGGCGTGCTCACGATCACAGCGCTCGGCGTATTCAATCTCGATGGAAGAAAGTGGTTGTGACGACATCGCGGGCTCATGTGAGTGGAACGGTAGTGAACGACCTTGATTCGCAGCTTAACCACTGCAAGGTGAAAAAAAGGTTGAAACCTTCACTGCCGTAAAACCCCTCACGCCTGATGCAGATACCAACGCCAATCCTGCTCCCCCACCTCGCCCATGAACTGGCGATACTCAGCCTGTTTCACGGCCAGATACACGCTGAGGAACTCACCGCCAAACGCTTCCCGTGCCCAGCTCGAACCCTCAAGCGCGCGCAGGGTGGTCAGCCAATCGGTGGGCAGCAATTCCTTGGCCTGGGCGTAGCCGTTGCCTTCCACTGGGGCGCCGGGGTCGCGTTGTTCGCGGATGCCACGGTGGATGCCGGCGAGGATGGCGGCAGCTGCCAGGTAAGGGTTGGCATCGGCGCCGCAGATGCGGTGCTCGATATGCCGGGAATTCGCCGGGCCGCCGGGCACGCGCAGGCTGACGGTGCGGTTGTCTACGCCCCAAGTGGCAGCCAGCGGCGCGTAGCTGTTGGTCTGGAAGCGACGGTAGGAGTTGGCGTTGGGGCAGAACATCAGCAATGAGTCGAGCAAGGTGCTGAGCATGCCGCCCACGGCCTGGCGCAGCAGCGGCGTGCCGTCGGCGGCTTCGCTGGCGAACAGGTTATTGCCCTCGGCATCCGCCAGGCTGACGTGCATGTGCATGCCGGTGCCCGCCAGGTCATCGAACGGCTTGGCCATGAAACAGGCGGTCATCCCGTGTTTGTGGGCCACGCCCTTGACCAGGCGTTTGTAGCGTACCGCTTCGTCCATCGCCTGCAGGGCGTCGGTGCGATGTTCGAGGGTAATCTCCACTTGGCCCGGGGCGTATTCGGAAATCGCCGTGCGCGCCGGGATGCCTTGCAGTTTGCAGGCGCTATAGAGGTCGGCCAGAAACGGTTCGATCTGCTCCAGCTCGCGCAGGCCGTAAACCTGGGTCGAGCGCGGGCGACCGCCGTCCACGTCCCGCGCGGGTTGCGGGCGGCCGTTACTGTCAGGCTTCTGGTCGAGCAGGTAGAACTCCAGCTCCGCCGCCATCACCGGGTAATACCCGTTGGCCTTGAGCGCGTCGATTACTCTCGCCAGCAAATGCCGGGGGTCGGCCACGGTGGCGGGCAGGCCTTCGGTGGGGTGCATGCTGACTTGCACCGCTGCGGTCGGGATCAGGCGCCACGGCATGCGCTGCAAACTGCCGCTGATCGGGTAGGCCCGGCAGTCGATATCGCCGACTTCCCAGACCAGCCCGGAGTTTTCCACGTCATCGCCGTTGATGGTCAGGCCCAGGATGGTGCTGGGCAATGGACGGCCACTTTCATACACCGCCAGCAGTTCGTCGCGATGCAGCAACTTGCCGCGAGGCACACCGTTGTTGTCGAGGATAAACAGCTCGAACATCTCGATGTCCGGGTGCTGCTCAAGGAAGGACTGGGCTTCGTGCAGGCTGGCAAAAACACTCATGGGGTTTCTCGTACGTTTGCGTCGGGCAGGCGCACAGGCGCCGCCGGGCAGATGCGCGCAATTGCGCGTCATCCATGGGGCAGATCAACGTAGGAGAGAGGTATCTGGTGGGCGCGCGTGTCGGCAGTGAAACAGGGCCCAAAAAGCCAGTTCGGAGGGTAGCGCCTCGACAACTGTCGGACAGCTCGGCGCAGAGGCGCCTGGCAATGTCTCGGGGTGAG
The DNA here is from genome assembly GCF_001050345.1 of Pseudomonas fildesensis. Taxonomy (GTDB): domain Bacteria; phylum Pseudomonadota; class Gammaproteobacteria; order Pseudomonadales; family Pseudomonadaceae; genus Aquipseudomonas; species Aquipseudomonas fildesensis. The sequence continues at coordinate 78,146 of NZ_LFMW01000010.1, forward strand.
TGTCGGGGGAACCGTCCATGTGTGAATCACAGTGATGTTGATGCACGGCAGCGTCACACGCCTGGATAGGTGGTTAAATTCACCGTTAACGGAGTTCGGTTGCAGCCTGACTAAACATTCGCCGTCCCTTGCCAGCCGGCCCACCGCTGCAAATAATGGCTGCCCGATCATGCCCCAAGGATTCGACCGCATGAAAGCTCCTCTAGCCCTGTGTGTACTGGCCAGCCTGGCGACCACCGCCCTTGCCGACCCTGCCTCCTCGCGCCTCGACGAAGTACTCCAGCGCGGCACGCTCACCGTCTGCACCACCGGCGACTACAAGCCCTACACCGCCCTGCGCGCCGATGGCTGCTATGAGGGCATCGATATCGCCATGGCCGAGTCGCTGGCCAAGAGCCTCAACGCGAAGATCACCTGGGTGCCCACCACCTGGAAAACCCTGATGCCGGACTTCCTCGCCCAACGCTGCGACATCGCCGTGGGTGGCATTTCCGTGTCGCTGGAACGCCAGAAAAAAGCCTTTTTCAGCCAGTCTCTCGGGGTCGACGGCAAGATCCCGCTGGTGCGCTGCGCCGATGTGCAGCGCTACCAGACCGTCGAGCAGATCAACCAGCCGCAGGTGCGGGTGATCGAACCGGCGGGCGGCACCAACGAAGTGTTCGCCCGCGCGCACCTGGGCCAGGCGCAAATCCGCCTGCATGACAACGTGACCATCTTCGACGAACTGCTCACAGGCAAGGCCGATGTGATGATCACCGATGCCAGCGAAGCGCGTTACCAGCAGAAGCAGAAGCCTGGGTTGTGTGCGGTCAACCCGGAACGGCAGATGCAGTACAGCGAAAAAGCCCTCTTGCTGCCCCGCGATGATGTGGCATGGAAGAGCTATGTCGACCAGTGGTTGCACCTGAGCGTGGCCACTGGCGTGTACGCTGGCATTGTCGATCAATGGCTGGCGGCGCCTTGAGCCGGAGCGGTCTACGCTCTGGTCACACCAATAAGAACGAGGGACGGGTCATGAAGGGACTGTTTCGAATCACCTGGCTGCTGCTGCTGTTGTGTTTCAGCCAGGTGCACGCCGCGACGCCTCAGGATGAGGACGCCCAGGCAGCCAAGGCACTGCTGGAAAAAGCCTTGGCCTACTACCAGAGCAATGGCGACAAGGCGTTGGCCGCGTTCAGCCGTCAGGGCGAGTTTGTCGACCAGGACCGCTATGTGTTCGTCGTCGACACCAAGGGCGTGCTGCTGGCCAGCGGCGGCCCCTCCTCCGCCTTGATCGGCCGCGATGTCTCCGAAGTGCTGGGGCCGGATTTGCGCCAGTCATTCAAGGACGCGCTCACGGTGCCGGAAGGTCAGGGCATCCAGCAGGCCGACTACCGCTGGCAGAACTGGAATGACGGCAAGGTCGAACACAAGCATGTGTTTTACCAGCGGGTGGGCGAACGCATTTTGGCGGTGGGTTACTACCTGCCACGGGCCACCCCGGAACAGGCGCGGGCGCTGCGCAATAAGGCAGTCAAAGCACTGATCAAGGATGAAGCGGGCACGCTCAAGGCGATCAACGCCTTGCAGGGCGGCTTCCTGCATGATGACCTCTACGTGTTTGTAGTGGACCTGAACACCCAGCGCTATGTGGCCCACGGCACCAACCTGCGGCTGATCAATACCGACTTCAGCAAGATCAAGGACCCGGACGGCAAGCCGGTGGGCGAACCGATTCTCAAGATGATGGCCGAGCAGGACCAGGGTGAGTACAAGTACCGCTGGAAAAACCCGGTGACCGGCAAGGTCGAGAACAAGCATGCGTATGTGCGCAAGGCCGGGCATTTCATGGTGGCTGTCGGTTACTACAGCCCTTGATCTGGATTGGAATGCAATCGAATGTGGGAGGGGGCTTGCTCCCGATGGCGGTGGTTCAGTTGGAACATCTTGGACTGACACACCGATATCGGGAGCAAGCCCCCTCCCACATTTGGATCTCTATTGTGTCAGTTACTTAGCTTTGTCCTCACGGCCGCGCAACACGCGGTTCGGCATCGCAATCGCTGCCGCCAGGCCCAGCAGCGACACCCCAGCACTCATCATCAGCAAATGCCGAAACGTCACCGCCAACTCCCCGCGCAGGGCGTCCTGCGCCGGGCCGGGGGCGGCGTTCAGCCCGTCGAGCAGTACGTTGCCCGAATTGCCCTCGGACATCATCGAACCGCTGGCCAGATGCTCAAAGCTGGAATCCTGCAACAGCGCCAGCAACAACGCCGACATGCACGCCACCCCCACTGCCCCGCCCAGCGAACGGAACAGGTTGGTGGTGCTGGTGGCGACGCCGATGTCGTGTTGTTCCACCGAGTTTTGCGTGCCCACCAGCGAGGTGGGGAATTGCATGCCGGCGGCGATCCCGCACAGCAACATAAAGAGCGCCGTCAGCCCGACCGCCTGGGGCGCGCTGTAGGCCATGCCGAGAATCGCGAAGGGGCTCAACAACGCGCCGCTGAGGATCATCGGTTTGTACCGTCCGGTCACCGAGGTCATGCGCCCGGCAAAGTAGGCGCCCATCGGCAAGCCGATCGCCAGCGGCAGCAGGTGCAAGGCCGCGCTGTCGGCGCCGGAGCCGGTCACCGTCTGGTAACGCAGGGGCATCAGCACGGTCAGGGAGATCGCCTGGAAGCTGGTGAAAAAGATCGTGCACCAACACAGCACCGCGCTGCGGTTGGCGAACAGGTGCATCGGCAGCAACGGCTCGCGCGCGCGGCGTTCGTGCCAGACAAACACCGTCAGCGCCACCAGCGCACAAGCCAGCAGCCCCAGCACCTCATCGTCGCGCCAATGATGGCCCTGGCCGATTTCGGTGATGCCCAGCAGCAAGGCGGTCAAGCCAATGATCATCAGCACGGTGCCGAGGTAGTCGATGATCGGTTTGCGTTGCGGCGTCGGCAGCCCCACCAGGGTGCGATGGGCCACGTACCAGGCGCCGGCGCCCAGCGGCAGGTTGATCAAGAACACCCAGCGCCAGGAAAGGTACTCGGTCATATAGCCGCCCAACACCGGCCCGGCCACGCTGGCCACCGCGTACATGCTGCTGAAATAACCCTGATAACGCCCGCGCTCACGGGGCGGGATGATATCGCCGATGATCGCCTGGCTCACCGAGATCATCCCACCGGCGCCGATGCCCTGGAGGATGCGCGCCAGCACCAGTTGCTCCATGCTTTGCGCCATGGCGCAGAACAGCGACGCGACGGTGAAGAGGCCCATGCCGATCAGCATCATCGGCCGGCGCCCGTACAGGTCGCCGAGCTTGCCGTAGATCGGCACCGCCACCGTCATCGCCACCATGTAACCGGAGATCACCCAGGCCAGCAGGTTGACGTCATGGAATTGTGCGGAGATGGCCGGCATGGACACGGCGACGATGGTCTGGTCAAGGGCGCCGAGGAAGATCGCCATCATCAATGACGCGAGAATGCTGCGCACGGCGGGCACAGAGGGAGCGGGCTGATTAAGCTGAGTCACGGCAGAACCTTCGAGCAGGGCCCGCGGGAAAAGGTCGCCCGCAGGAATGCTCGATACGATAGCAGCCTATTCGATAGCTTCGTAAGGAAGCCCGACGTAATTTTCTGCGATGGTTTTGCGTCCGGCTTCTGAGTGGATGAAGTAAGACAGTTCGCTCTCGGCAATGCGTTGGCTGAACCCGTCCGCCTCGGGAAACTGGTGCAGCATCGAGGTCATCCACCACGAAAACCGTTCGGCCTTCCACACCCGCCGCAGGCAAATCGCGGAATACTTCTCCAACAATTCCACACGCCCCTCGCGGTAGACCTTGAGCAAAATCCGGAACAGCGTGCTCACATCACTTGCCGCCAGGTTCAAGCCCTTGGCGCCGGTAGGCGGCACGATATGCGCGGCGTCCCCGAGCAGGAACAAACGCCCGTACTGCATCGGCTCCACCACAAAACTGCGCAGCGGCGCGATGCTCTTCTCGATCGACGGGCCGGTGACCAACCCTTCGGCCAAGGCGCTGGGCAGGCGGGTTTTCAGTTCGGCCCAGAAACGTTCGTCCGACCATTCATCAAGCGGCTCTTGCGCCGGTACTTGCAAGTAGTAACGGCTGCGGGTGGGCGACCGCATGCTGCACAGGGCGAAGCCGCGCGCATGTTTGGCATACACCAGTTCATCGTGCACCGGCGGTGTGTCGGCGAGGATGCCCAGCCAGCCAAAGGGGTAGACCCGTTCGAAGACTTTCAGCGATTCGGCCGGGATCGACTGCCGCGCCACCCCGTGGAACCCATCGCACCCGGCGATGTAGTCGCATTCCAGGCGAAACGCTTCGCCCTGATGCTCGAAGGTCAGCCAGGGGCGATCAGTTTTGAGGTCATGGGGCTGCACATTGGACGCTTCATACAGGGTGATGGCCCCGGCCTCTGCGCGCGCGGCCATCAGGTCGCGGGTGACTTCGGTCTGGCCGTAGATCATCACCGACTGGCCGCCGGTGAGCGCCTTGAGGTCGATATGCGTGAGTTGGCCGTTGAGCGCCAGTTCGAAGCCGTCATGCACCAGGCCTTCGGCGTCCATGCGCTGGCTCACACCCGCCTCGCGCATCAGATCGACCATGCCTTGCTCCAGCACCCCGGCACGGATGCGGCTTTGTACGTAATCGGCGGTCTGGCGCTCTAGAATCAGGGTCTGGATACCGGCATTGTGCAACAACTGGCCGAGCAGCAGTCCCGAGGGACCGGCACCGATGATGGCGACTTGAGTTTTCAGCGTTTTCATTATTTTTATAGCCCGCAAGCTTCACCCGAACGGATAGAGTGAAAGAGTTGTCAGTGGTTCTGTTGCTGACATTTTTCACTTGAGTGCCCGTTATAAGAAGGTGAAAACTGCGACAAAGCCTGCACTTTTTGCCAATCGGGGCGATTACCGCACCATTATCCTGAGTATCGGATGAATCTATGACCAAAACTGCCCATTCCGCAATTCCGGTCTTCAAGCTTTACGGGGAAAGCCAGCAATGGCCGACCCCCGATTTGTTGCACTGCGAAACCATTTCCCGGCGGAGTCGGGAATACCAGTGGGAAATCCAGCCCCACCGGCACGCGGATCTGTGCCAGTTGCTGTACGTACACAAAGGCCAGGCACAACTGGAAATCGAAGGCCAGCGCACCACGCTCAGCGAAGCGACCTTGCAGGTGCTGCCGCCGCTGTGTGTGCACGGGTTTCGTTTTCCGGAAGACGTTGAAGGTTACGTGGTAACGCTGGCGGCGCCGCTGGTCAGCCATTTGCAAGCGCAATTGGGCGCGACGGTGGACGGTCTACAGACCCTGGGCAGTTATCCGGCGGGCAAGGACAGCGATTACCTCAACAGCCTGTTCGCCCGCCTGCAGGACGAATACGCCGATGAACAACCGGCCCGCGACATGCTGATGCACGCGCTGGTCAGCGTGCTGCTGGTGTGGATCAGCCGCCAGGCTATACAGCGCCGCCACCCGCGCGCACCTCGCGGCCGCGAGTATTTCCGGCGCTTTACGCAATTGGTCGAACAGCATTATCGCGAACACCCGAAGATTGAAGATTTGGCCCACAAGTTGGGCATCTCGGTCTCACACCTGAATGGGACGTGTCGGGAATTGGGCGGGCAGCCTGCACTGCAGATCATGCATGACCGCCAATTGCTGGAAGCCAAGCGACTGCTGACCTACACCAGCATGACGATCAATGAAATGTCGGAGGTGTTGGGCTTTTCCGACCCGACGAATTTCTCGCGGCTGTTCCGCCGACGGGTCGGGTTTTCGCCCAAGGCGTTTCGCGAGCAATTGAAAGCCGGTTGACGGGACGCGGAGCGTCCATGGCTGCATTCCCACGCAGAGCGTGGGAACGATCAAGTAACGGTCAGTACGATCAATCAGCGCAAGGCACTGAAACTGCCGGTACGGGGAACGCATTGATCCTGATGACAGCTGATCGCGAAGGTCGGCTGCATACGGGTTTGCTCCACGCGGTACGCGGCAGTCCCGTACAGCGCGCTGACGAATGCGCTGAGGGCGAAAATCATCAGGTACTTTCTGGTTTTTATACTCATGGCCAAGACCTCTGAACGGATCTACCGGGTGCTGTTGTAAGCATAGGTCAGTCAGGGCGAGTTGCCATTATCCGGCGACATTCAACACGTTTATATCGGGTCAGAGACCGACATCCCACGCAGGCGCTTCCGGAAACCTCAGCACCAGGAAATCCAGCAGGCTGCGCAGTGCCGATGGCATGTGCTTGCGCGACGCATACACCGCATAGATGTACATCTGGCGGGGTTCGGCATCGGGCAGCAGGCGCACCAGTTCACCCCGGCGGATGTGCTCGCCGGCCTGGTAGCTTGGCAGCATCGCCACCCCGGCCCCGGCCAGCGTCACGCGCAATAAAGTGCTGGCCTCGTTGGCGGTGATATTGCCGTGCACCGGCACCGAGACGTGCTCACCGTGTTCTTCGAAATGCCATAGGCTTTTGCCGAAATACGAGTGGGTCAGGCAGTTGTGCCGGGCCAGGTCTTCGACTTTCTGCGGTGCCGGATGCTCCATCAGGTACAACGGCGTAGCGCACACCACCGAGCGACAAACGGTAAGCCGCCGGGCGATCAGGTTGGGGTCCAGGTCATTACTGGTGCGGATCGCCAGGTCGATGCGTTCATCCACCAGGTTGACGGTGCGGTCGAGCATTTGCAGGTCGACTGTCACCAAGGGGTAACGCTTGACGTACTCGGCGATGGCCTCGGCCAATTGCGCCTGGCCGAACGAGGTGCTGACACTCAAGCGCAGCAGGCCGCGCGGCGCGTCATCCGGTTCGCTGACGGCGGCTTGCATGTCGCCGCACAGCTCGAGCATTTGTCGACAGCGCGGCAGGGTCTCGCTGCCGGCGGCGGTGAGGCTGAGCTTGCGCGTGGTGCGGTGCAGCAGACGCGCGCCCACCCAATCTTCGAGCTCGGCCAGGTAGCGCGAAACCACCGGGCGTGAAAGGTCCAGGTGATCGGCGGCGGCGGATTGGCTGCCCAGGTCCACCACCGTGACAAACACGCGCATTGCTTGCAGACGGTCCATGATTTGCCCGATTTTAGAAACAAACTATGTCCCAGCATCGCATTTTTTGTTGTGTTTGGTGCAACTAAGCTCTGTGCATCCCTTACCGATTGCCGGAGTAGCCCGATGTTTTCCACCTTCAAACGCCTGACCCTGGCGACCGCCGCCCTCGCCTTCGCTGCCCATGCGGCCGCCGCCGACCTGACCCTCGACGTGTACAACCCCGGCGAGGCCGCGATCTTCCCGGTCAGCTCGGTGTTGGTCAGCGGCGCGAAAGACGCGATCCTGGTCGACGCGCAGTTCGGCAAAGGCCAGGCCGAGCAGTTGGTGCAGAAAATCCGCGCCAGCGGCAAGCACCTGACCACCATCTACATCAGCCACGGCGACCCGGACTACTACTTCGGCCTCGACACCCTCACCGCCGCCTTCCCTGACGCCAAGGTGCTGGCGCCGCAGCCGGTGGTCGACCACATCAACGCCACCGTCGCTGGCAAGCTTGAGTTCTGGGGCCCGAAAATGGGCGCCGACAAGCCCGGCAAAACCATCGTGCCGCAGGTGCTCGAAGGCCACAGCCTGACGCTTGAAGGGAAGACGCTTGAAGTGATCGGCCTGGACGGCCCGCAAGCGGACCGCAGCTTTGTGTGGATCCCGTCGATCAAGGCCGTGGTCGGTGGCGTGGTAGTCGCGGAAAACATCCACCTGTGGATGGCCGACACCCAGAGCGCGCAATCCCATAAAGACTGGCTGGCCACCCTGCAACGTATCGAAAACCTCAAGCCGCGCACGGTGGTTCCGGGGCATTACCTGGGTAGCCCATCGCTGAAATCCGTTGCGTTCACCGCCGATTACATCAAGGCCTTCGACCTCGAAACCGCCAAGGCCAAGGATTCCGCCGCCCTGATCGCGGCCATGAAAAAACGTTACCCGACCCTCGCCGACGAAAGCTCGCTGGAACTCAGCGCCAAAGTCGCCAAGGGCGAAATGAAGTGGTGATTGGTTTTAAACCCTAACCGTACTGGAGAACGTCATGAGCAAGATCGCAATCATTGGGGCCACCGGCCGCGCCGGTAGCCAACTGCTGGAAGAAGCACTGCGGCGGGGGCATAGCGTGGTCGCCATTGCGCGCAATACCGACAAGCTTGCCGTGCGCCCAGGCGTCACCGTCAAGCAGGTCGATGCCCTGGACGCCGAAGCCCTGCAACAGGCCATCAGCGGCAGCGATGGGGTGATCAGCGCCGCGCACTTCGCCACTCTGCCTGCCAGCGCCGTGATCGGGCCGGTGAAAAAGGCCGGTGTGAAACGCCTGCTGGTAGTGGGCGGTGCGGGCTCGTTGCTGCTGCCGGGTGGCGGTCGGGTGATCGACAGCGAAGGCTTCCCGGCGGAATACAAAGCCGAGGCCAGCGCCGGTGCTGCTTTCCTGGACACGTTGCGCCAGGAGAAGGAACTGGATTGGACGTTCCTGTCGCCGTCGGCCGAGTTCGTTGAAACCGAGCGCACAGGGAAATTCCGCCTGGGCCAGGATGATTTGCTGGTGAGCAGTGAAGGCAGAAGCTGGATCAGTTTTGCCGACTACGCCATCGCGCTGATCGATGAAGTGGAAACACCGAAACACTCGCGCCAGCGCTTCACCGTCGGCTACTGAGCCAATGACCGTTGATGATCGTGATGATCGTTCCCACGCTCTGCGTGGGAATGCCGCCCTGGACGCTCCGCGTCCGCTCTTAACGGCGTGACGCGGAGCGTCACAGGATTCATTCCCACGCTCCGCGTGGGAACGATCATGCGTGTGCCTCGCTCACCAACCACTTCATCAGCGCTTCAAGCCCGGCCGATGGCGCCGTCCCCGGCGGATACACCAGGTAATACCCCATCCCCGTCGGCACCCGCAGTTCAAACGGCGTCGCCAACCGACCCGCCTTCACATCCTCGCCAATCAACGCACTGTCGCCGATCGCCACCCCGGAGCCCTGTGAGGCTACCGTCATCGCCAAATCCAGCGTTTCAAAATGATGCCCCTGGGCCAAATTGCCCAATCGCGTATTCGCCGCCTTCAACCACAACGCCCAATCCCGCTCGTCGCGCGTGGGATGCAGCAACACCTGCCCGTGCAAATCCGCCGGCGTACGCAAAACGGCCAGCAACGCGGGCGCGCAGACCGGTGTGAGTTGCTCATCAAACAAATGCCGCGCCTCGGCCGACTGTTCGGCAATGGGCGCATAGATCACCGCCGCGTCGAATTGCTCACGGCGAAAATCCACGGTGTACGCCACGGTGGTGGTGAGTTCCACCGGCACATCCGGGCGTTCGCACTGCCACTGCATCAGGCGCGGCAGCAGCCAGCGCATCACGCAGGTGGAAGCCTTGAGTTGCAGGGTCTCGCGGCGACTGCCGATCTGCTCCACCGCTTCAACGATCAGGCCAAACACCTGTTGCGCGCGCAGCGACCATTCGCGGCCTTCTTCGGTCAGGCTCAAGCCGCGCGCCTGGCGCTGGAACAACGCGTAACCCAAGTGGCTTTCCAGGCCGGCGATCTGCCGGCTCACCGCGCCCTGGGTGATGTGCAATTGCTCGGCGGCGCGGGTGAAGTTGCAGCACTGGGCCGTGACCCAAAAGGTGTGCAGCGCGGGCAGCGGTGGAAGACGTTTCATTGGGGCGCAGCCATGACGTGAGGACATGGCTAGTATGACTTTTTATCGATTGTTGCCGCTACGGGCCAACCGGTCCAATACCGCCTTACCTCAATAACAAGAGCGACACGTATGGCGACCTGCGGCGAAGTATTGGTCAACCTCCTGGAAAGCTACGGCGTGGACCAGGTGTTTGGCATCCCCGGCGTGCACACCGTGGAGCTGTATCGCGGCCTGGCCCGTTCCAGCATCCGCCATGTCACCCCGCGCCACGAACAGGGCGCCGGCTTTATGGCCGATGGTTATGCGCGCACCAGTGGCAAGCCCGGCGTGTGTTTCATTATCACCGGCCCCGGCATGACCAACATCACCACCGCCATGGGCCAGGCCTATGCCGACTCGATCCCGATGCTGGTGATTTCCAGCGTGCAGTCGCGCAGCCAGCTCGGCGGCGGGCGCGGCAAGCTGCATGAGTTGCCGAACCAAGGCGCGCTGGTCGCGGGTGTGGCGGCGTTCTCCCATACGTTGATGTCGGCGGCGGAATTGCCCGGTGTGCTGGCCCGTGCATTTGCGCTGTTCCAGGCGGGTCGGCCGCGCCCGGTGCATATCGAAATCCCGCTGGACGTGCTGGTGGAAAACGCCGACGCGTTGCTCGGCAGTGAGCCGGTCAGCGTCGCCCGTGCCGGTGCGGCCCCCTCGGCCGTCAAGCAGATGAGCCAGTTACTCGCCGCCGCCAAACGCCCGCTGATCCTGGCCGGTGGTGGCGCGATTGATGCGGCGCCGGAATTGACCCGCCTCGCCGAAACCCTCGGCGCGCCGGTGGCCCTGACCATCAACGCCAAGGGCATGCTGCCCGGCGCGCACCCGCTGCTGATCGGCTCGACCCAGACGCTGGTCGCCACCCGCGCCCTCGTCGCCGAGGCCGACGTGGTACTGGCCATCGGCACTGAGCTGGCAGAAACCGACTACGACGTGACCTTCGCCGGCGGCTTCGAAATTCCCGGCGCGCTGCTGCGCATCGACATCGACGCGGACCAGACCGTGCGCAACTATCCACCTCAAGTGGCCTTGGTGGCCGACGCGCAGATCGCCACCGAAGCATTGCTCGCCGAACTGGACCGCCAGCCACTGCCGCTGCGTCAAACACGCTGGGGCGCTCAACGCGTCGCCCGCCTGTGGGCCGAACTGACGCCGACCTGGGACGCCGCTACCCGCACGCAAACCCTGTTCCTCAACACGGTGCTTGAAGAACTGCCGGGCGCCGTGCTGGTGGGCGACTCCACCCAACCGGTGTACAGCGGCAACCTGACCCTGAACCTCGATCACCCGCGCCGCTGGTTCAACTCGTCCACCGGCTACGGCACCTTGGGTTATGCGCTGCCCGCCGCCATCGGCGCGTGGCTGGGGCGTGGCGACGGGCAACCGGTGGTGTGCCTGATCGGCGACGGCGGGCTGCAATTCACCCTGCCGGAACTGGCCAGCGCGGTGGAAGCGCGCACGCCGATCATCGTGTTGCTGTGGAATAACCAGGGCTACGAAGAGATCAAGAAATACATGGTCAACCGCGCCATCGAACCGGTAGGCGTCGACATCTACACGCCGGACTTTATCGGCGTGGCCAAGGCACTCGGCTGCGCTGCCGAACGTATCCGGGGCATTGAAGATTTACGCGTTGCCCTGCGCGCCGCCGCCGATCGCCAGGGGCCGACGCTGATTGAAATCGACCAGAGCGTTTGGATGCAGGAGGTCACGGTATGAGCGCGGTGTTGAACGGTGTGTATATCGATGGCTCGTGGCGCGCGGGGCATGACGTGCTGGAGGTGATCAACCCGGCAACCGAGGCCACCCTGGACCACGTCAGTGTGGGTGGCGCAAGCGCCGTGACGCAGGCGGTGGATGCGGCCAGCGCGGCGTTCGTCGACTGGTCGAAAAGCACCGGCCAGCACGTCATTCGCGCCAATTGATCACCTTCGTCATCGCGATTTTCGCGGCGAGCGGGCTTGCCCCGCGTTGGGCTGCGAGGCAGCCCTGATCAAGCAGAATGCGGTGTATCAGTCACTCATCAGTGCTTGGTTTTGGGGCTGCTGCGCAGCCCAGCGCGGGGCTTGCCCGCTCGCCACAATCGGCCGCTCTCCATCGGTGGGTGTTCTGCAATTTTTAGATAGCGCCTGCGACTTTCTCATTTGCCCCCCCTCCCCCATGCATGGCTTGATTCGCCCTTGTTCATTCAAGGCACGCCCATGGAAACCGTTCACGCAAAACCCACCACCGCCCTCTGGCTGATGATCAGCGTCGTACTGGTTGCACTTAACCTGCGCCCGTCGATGGCCGCCGTCGGCCCTTTGCTGTCGTCGATTCGCGCTGATGTGCCGTTGAGTTTCAGCAGCGCCGCCTTGCTGACCATGTTGCCGGTCATGGCCATGGGCCTGGCGATGTTCTTTGGCATGGGCCTGTCCAAGCGCTTTGGCGAGCACCGCAGCATTGTGCTGTCGCTGGTGGTCATCGGCCTGGCGACGCTGTCGCGATTGTTTCTGGATTCGGCGCTGGAGTTAATCGTCAGCGCCATCGCTGCCGGTGTGGGTATCGCGATGATCCAGGCGTTGATGCCGACGCTGATCAAGTCGCGGTTCAGCGACAATGTTTCGCTGTTCATGGGCCTGTACGTCACCGCGATCATGGGCGGCGCAGCGCTGGCCGCTTCGTTCGCGCCGTTCGTGCAGGTGCAGACCGGCAGCTGGCGCATTGGCCTGGCGATCTGGGCCGCGCTGGCCTTGTTGGCGCTGGTGTTCTGGTACGCGCAGCGCGCCGTGATGCCGCCACTCCCCCAAGCGGGTTCCGGCCCGCAGGAATCGTTTTTCGGTAATCGCCGCGCCTGGCTGCTGGCGATCTTTTTCGGCCTCGGCACAGCGTCCTACACCTGTGTGCTGGCGTGGCTGGCGCCGTACTACGTCGAGCAGGGCTGGAGCGAACAGAACGCCGGGTTGCTGCTGGGTTTCCTCACCGCGATGGAAGTGGTGTCCGGCCTGGTCACTCCCGCCATCGCCAACCGCCGCCAGGATAAACGCGGCGTGGTGGCGGTGTTGCTGGTGCTGATCATCCTCGGCTTCTGCGGCTTGATCCTCTCGCCCCAACACCTGAGTTTGCTGTGGCCTTGCCTGCTCGGCCTGGGCATCGGCGGGCTGTTCCCAATGAGCCTGATCCTGTCCCTCGACCACCTCGACAACCCACGCCGCGCCGGCGGCCTCACGGCCTTTGTGCAAGGCATCGGTTACCTGATCGCGGGCTTGTCGCCGCTGATCGCCGGGATGCTCCGCGACCAGTTGGGCAGCTTCGAATGGGCCTGGTGGTCGCTGACCGCCGTGGTCGTGGTGATGCTGCTGATCGTCACGCGCTTCAACCCGAAGCATTACGCACGGCATATTCGCTGAGGTCGTGTTGCGAACATTTTTTGTCCCACACCAAACATAGAAATACCCTACAGAGCTTTCTATTGGCACGCCCGTTCCGTTAAGCTTTTGCGCTGTCTTGTACTGAGTTCGGTACGAAGGGTTTACGGACGAAACCGATGTTAAACAGTAACTTGCTCAGAAAGCTCGATATGCAGGACTTGATGGTGTTTATCGCCGTCTACGACCAGAGCAGCGTTACCGAGGTGTCAGAAACGCTGTTCGTCAGCCAGTCCACCGTGAGCTACAGCTTGAAGAAGCTGCGCACCAGCTTCGAGGATGAGCTGTTTATCAACACGCGGGCGGGCATGCGTCCTACGTACAAAGCCAGCACCATGTACGGCCATGTGCAGAAGATCCTGGAAAGCATCAACCTGTGCCACGCTGGCGGCCAGGCCTTCGATCCGACCCAGAAGGCCGTGACGTTCAACGTCTGCGCCCCTGAATATTTCGAACAGCTGATCCTGCCGCGCCTGTTGAAAAACTTCGATCGGGCCGATCTGCCGGTGATCGTCAATGTGCAGAAGCTGGAAACCGACATCCCCGCCGATGACCTGCGCGAAGGCCGCCTCGACCTGGTGATCTGCTTCGGCCCGCACTTTCACCGTGCCCACAAGGATTTCAAGACCCAGATGCTGCTGGAGGACGACCTGGTGTGCGTCTTCGACAAACGCTCGGCGCCCCGTGAGCCGGCGTTCAGCCTGCAATCCTTCGTTGAGCGGCGCCATGTGTTCCCCACGCCGTGGACCTCCGACACCAACATGATCGACGGCTGGCTGGCGCGTCAGGCGCACAAGCGCCAGGTGATTGCGCGGGCCAACAGCTATGGCGCTGCGTTGAAGATGATTACCGGCACCGACTTCATCGTCACCCTGCCGCGCCGCGTGCATAAGCTGCTGGCGCCGGCGGCGGTGTTCGGCCACTGCGAAGCGCCGAACGGCTTGCCGGGGTTCACCCTGGATATGCAGTGGAATGAAACCAGCGAGCAGGACAGCGCCAATACCTGGTTCAGGGAACAAGTCGTCAAAGTCTGTGCGGACCAGGGATTACTCTGACACGCTCCTACAACGGGCGGTGGGTCAGCCAATCGCGACTTTGCTGTAGGAATCGCGATCCATGTCTACCAACAGGACACTGAGTTGAACGTGCAGATCCGCCGGCCACTCGCCCAAATCCTGCAACGCCGCCAGCAGGCTTTCCGACAACTGCTTCTTGACCTGCGGTGACCGCCCGCTGAGCAGCGAGAGCTTCAACGCGATAAACCCGCGCGGGCTAAGGGATGTACCAACCTGGAAGCTCTCGACCTTGACCGCCCGGCTTTTGATATCGAACTCGGAACCGAACTGCCCGGATGCCATCAGCACGTTATTGAGCCGCAACAGGGTTTTCTCGACGGCCAGGTTTGGCAGGTTGGCGGTGTATTCCAGGTGCAGGTGCGGCATGGGAGTCTCCGAATCTTTGGTAGGACGATTCGTAGATATACCACGGAAAATCCGTCATGCCTTGCCCGCCAACCCTCGATCACTCATGAACGCCTCCAGCCGCGAACGCACCCAGCGCTCGGCCGGGTCAGTGTCCACATGGCTGAGCCAGACCATGGACAAGTCCAGGGTCGGCGTCTCGAACGGAAAGGGCTCGCAGAACAATTGGCCCGACACCGCCATGGCTTCGGCGGTGTAGTCCGGCAGGCTGGCGATCAGGTCAGTGCCGGCCAGCAGCGCCGGCAACGCGCTGTACTGCGGCACCGACAACACCACATGGCGCTTGCGGCCGATTTCCGCCAGCCACTCATCGGCAAACCCCGACACGTTGGCGGTGTGAGACACCAGCACATGGGGCCGTGCGCAATATTCATCGAGGGTGAGCGGCGTGTCCGAGGCATCGGCGCGCAACAGTCGCGGGCGGATGTGGCGCAGTAACTTGCGCTTGGCATTCGCCGGCAAGCCACGGGTCTGGGTGATGCCAACGGTGATATCACCGGACGCGAGCAAGTCAGGAATGCGCCAATAATCCACATGCTGCACCACGAACACTACCTGCGGCGCTTCCTGGCGCAGGGCGCGCAGCAACGGCGGCAACAGGCCGAACTCGACATCATCGGACAGGCCGATACGAAAGGTCATGGTGCTGATGGACGGGTCGAAGTCGTGGGTCAGGCTCAGGGCCGACGACAGCGAATCCAGGGCCGGCGACAAATGCTGGATGATTTCCTCGGCGCGCGCGGTGGGTTCCATGCGGTGGCCGACACGAATGAACAGCGGGTCATTGAACAAGGTGCGCAAACGGTTGAGGGCCGAGCTGATGGTCGGCTGGCCGAGAAACAGCTTCTCCGCCACCCGCGTTACGTTGCGCTCAAGCATCAGCGCTTCGAAGACCACCATCAGGTTGATGTCGGCCTTGCGTAGTTCATTGCGATTCATCGGCGCCTGCCCTTTCCCCAAGACAAGCCGCAGTTTAGAAAGGCCGGGGGGCTGCGTCTATGCGCACACTGTTCATCCTCGGTCTTTGGGACTATAAATCAGCTCTTCAAGGTCGCAGGAACACCGACGTGCTGCTCATTATTGCCCTGGCCCTTATTGTGGCCGGGTTCTGTCTCTGGGTTATCCGGTTTGTCGCCCACCCCACCGCTCGCACATTGTTGCGGGTGTTTGTCGGCTTGTGCCTGGCGGCGGTGGTGGCGTACGGGGTGCTGGCGTCGGGGTTTCCTATTTCGTTGCTGGTTTCATAACGCCCTGGGGGGCGGGCGCCTGCTCCTGGCCTTGACGTAAACGCAGCGCGGCCAGCGCGGCGACCACCAAGACCACCGCAATCACTTTCAAGCCGTTCATCGCATTGCCGGTGCTCATCTCGATCGCGCCCATCACCGAAGGGCCGACAAACCCGCCCAACAGCCCGCAGGCGTTGACGAACCCGAGCCCACCCGCCAGCGCTACGCCTTTGAGGCGCGAGGCCGGGTACAGAAAGATGATCGACTGCACCACAAAGAACATCACCGCCGACAGGCAAAAGCCGAGCAGGCTGAACACCGGCCCGGAGATGGACGCAATGCCAAGGCCCAGCGCCATGGTCAGCAGGCCGGTGACCAGCAGCCGACGCGCACGGGTGGGCGTGGTCGCAAAGCGTGGTAGCAACACGGCACCCAATGCCGCTGCAATCCATGGCAGCGAGGTCAGCAGGCCCACGCTCATGGTGCTCAATTCACCGTATTTGCTGATGATGCTCGGCAGGAAAAAGATCACGGTGTAGACGGTGATCTGGTGACAGAAGTACACAAAAATCGCCAGCAGGATCTGCGGCGTCAGCCAGTTTTTCAGCGAGTGCCCACCCTGCCCTGCACCCTCTTCCGTCTCCTGGGCAATGCGCTGTTCGATACCGCGTGCTTCTTCGGCTGACAGCCACGGCGCCTTGCTCGGGCGGTCCGGCAACTTGCGCCACACCACCCAGGCAAACGCCACCGCCGGCAAGCCTTCGAGCATGAACATCCACTGCCAGCCGTGCCAGCCGAGCATCCCGTCCATGCGCATCAACGCCGCGCCCACCGGGCCGCCAATGATATTGGCAAAGCACACGCCGAGCAGGAAATAGCCGGTGGCGCGCGCCCGTTGTTCACGGTTAAACCAGTAGGTCAGGTAGAGCATGACACCAGGAAACAGGCCGGCTTCGGCGATGCCGAGCAACAGGCGCAACACGTAGAACGA
Source organism: Pseudomonas fildesensis (assembly GCF_001050345.1). Classification (GTDB taxonomy): domain Bacteria; phylum Pseudomonadota; class Gammaproteobacteria; order Pseudomonadales; family Pseudomonadaceae; genus Aquipseudomonas; species Aquipseudomonas fildesensis. The sequence continues at coordinate 94,975 of NZ_LFMW01000010.1, forward strand.
GGTCTCGCCTTGCACAAAGGCCATGGCCGCCGAGATCAGGCCCCAGGTCACCATGATGCGGGCGATCCAGAACCGCGCGCCGACCTTGTGCATGATCAGGTTGCTGGGGATTTCCGACAGCGCATAGGTCAGGAAAAACAACCCGGCGCCCAGCCCGTACGCGGCAGCGGAAATGCCCAGGTCGACGTCCAACTGATGCTTGGCCAAGGCGATGTTGGTGCGGTCCAGAAAACTCAGGATGTAGGCGATGATCAACAAGGGCATCAACTTGGCGAACATCAGTTTGTTCAGGGCCTGCGGTTCGCGGGCCGGGGTGGCGGTAGTCATCGGGCAGTTCCTCTTGGCGCCCCGCCAGCGCGGCTGGGGGACGCATCAGTGTTGTTCTAGGGTTCGAGTTGCACAGCCATGGCCTGCGGGCGATGGGAAAACAGTTGCAGCAGGGCGCCGCCCAGGGCACAGCCGGCCATGACGAAGAAGCACACGGTATAGCCATGCAACGTGGTCCAGCCGCCGCCCATGGCGATCAGGCTGCCCATCAGCACCGGCGCCAGGCCGCCGCCGATAAACATCGCGGTGGTGATGATGCCGTTGGCGGTGGACGTCGCCGACGGCTCGGCCGAGTCGCAGGCTACCGCGTAGTAGATCGGCCACACCGCGTTGGCGACCAGGCCGAACAGCAGTTGCACGACAATGATCAGCGTCAGGGTGCTGGCGAAGTAGAACGCGCCAACACTCGCAGCCATCCACAGCCCGCAGATGATCAGGGTGGTGCGCCGGCCGATGATGTCCGACAGAGACGGCCACACCAGTTGCCCGAGAATCCCGGTGAGGGTGAACACCACGCTCATCCCCGCCGACTCCGCCAGCGACAGCCCGACGATGTTGTAGAGGTAGGCCGGCAGCACGATGTTGACGCCCATGTACACCACTTGGGTGAGCATCGTATTGCCCGCCGTGAGGGCAATATTGCGGTTGCGCAAGGTGGCGACAAATGTACGCCAGGCCTCGCCCTTGATCTGGCTGGCCGGGGCGTTATCGGGCGGGGTCATGCCCTTTGCTGCGATGTCAACGTACAGCGCGGTGATGCGCTCGGCGGTGGAATATCGCGCCCAGAAAATCATCAACGGCAGCGCCACCACAAAGGCAAAGAAGAACACGTAACGCCAGTTGTCCTCGCCAAACGTGCTGATCACAAAGCTGGCGACCAGGCCGCTGAGCATCGCGCCAATCGGGTAGCCGGTGTGGTGCGCGCCCAGGGCAAAACCACGACGCTCCACGGGCCACCATTCGGCGGTGTTACTCACGCCGACCGGCTCGCCCCAGCCTGCACCGAGGTTGACGCCGACGCGCAGGGCGATAAAGGTCGCGAGGTTGCCGCTCAACGCTTTGAAGCCGGACAGAAACGAGATCGCCGTATAGCCCAGCACCAGCGGCACCTGGAACCGCGCGCGTTTCCAGCCACCGCCGTAGCGGTCGCTCCACATGGAACCGGGAATATCCAGCAGGGCCAGGGCGAGCATGATGACCGTAGCCACCGTGCCCCATTGGTCAGCGGACAAATCGAAATGCTTGGAGATAGTCGGCCCGAGGCGCAACACGATCTCGCGGTCGTAGGCGTTGAGGATCCAGATCATCCAACAGACCAGCAGCGATACCCAGGAGTGCCGGTGAATGCTGCGCAGTGACGCTTTTTTTAAAGTTGCCATGGGCCTCTCCAGGCGCGCGAGGGCGCGCACTGACACAAGGTTGCGGAAGGAAGGTGCCTTGTTAAACAAACGCGCTAGCTGGCGAACCGTCGCTCGGCTATTCCTTGCACGCCCAACCCGCTGATGGCGAACAGCGCGCCGCGCTGCTGGCCGTCTGCCGGAAAACGCGGCAGTGGCGGCCTGGCCATGGAGGTCACAAACAGGGTGTCGAGGTTCGGCCCGCCGAAGGTCAGGCTGGTGACCTTTTTTACCGGCATCTGGATGATGCGGTCGACGTGGCCGTCTGGGGTGTAGCGCACCAGTTTCCCGGCGTAGACCAGCGCCTGCCACAGGCAGCCTTCGGCATCCACGGTGCAGCCGTCGGCCGCGCCACCGCCCGAGGTGTCGACCTTGGCAAAGGTGCGGCGGTTGCTGACGTTGCCGGTGGCGAGGTCATAGTCATACGCCCAGATATCGCCGGACCAGGTGTCGCAAAAGTAGAAGGTTTCCCCGGACGGACTCCAGCACGGGCCGTTGGACACAATGATGCCTTCGTCCAGGGTGTGCAGGCTCAGGTCGGCGTCGAGGCGATAGAGTTTGGCGCTGGCGCTGTCTTCCAGGGTGTCCATCGACCCGAAGATGAAGCGGCCCTGGCGGTCGACCTTGCCGTCGTTGAGGCGGTTGTTGGGAAGGTTCGGTTCCGGGTCTTCAATCAGGGCGAGTTCGCCACTGCTCAGGTCCAGTGTGTGCACGCCGTTTTGCAGGGCGACGATGGCTTCATCACCGCTGTGGCGCAGGGCCATGGAGCCGATCTTCTGGCCCATGTCCCAGGCGCGCAGTTCGCGGCCATCGTCGGTGCAGCGCAGGATGCGGCCGTCAGCGCTGTCAATCCAGTACAGCCGTTGTTGCTCGACGTCCCACACCGGGCCTTCACCCAGGGTGGTCTTGACGTCGACTAGCACTTCGATACGCATGGTGTGATCCCCTTATTGTTGTTGTGCGGGATGACGGTCGCGCCATGACAGGCAATGCCCTGTAGGAGCGAGCTTGCTCGCTCCTACAATAGATCTCACCCAGGACGCGACCTCGGCGGTGGTTTAGAAGTTGACCTGGTCACGCCCCTTGAGCCCGAGGATTTCGCGGGCTTCATCCGGCGTGGCGACACGATGGCCGAGGGCTTCGATCACCGTACGAATGCGCCGCACCTGGTCGGCATTCGATGCCGCCAGCTTGCCAGGCCCGTCCCACAGCGAATCCTCCAGGCCGACCCGCGCGTTGCTGCCCATGGACAGGCCCATGGTCGCCAGCGGAATTTGCCCACGGCCGGCGCCGAGGATCGACCACACGTAATCGTCGCCAAACAAACGGTCGGCGGTGCGACGCATGTGCGCCAGGTCTTCCGGGTGCCCGCCGATGCCACCGCGCAGGCCGAACACCGACTGGATAAACAACGGCGGCTTGAGCAGGCCGCGCTCCAGGAAGTGGGCGGCGGTGTAGAGGTGGCCGATGTCGTAGCACTCGATTTCAAAACGGGTGCGGTTTTCGGCACAGGAATTGAGGATGTGGGCAATGTCGCGGAAGGTATTGCGAAAAATCCGGTCGTCACTCTCTTCCAGGTATGGGCGCTCCCAGTCGTGCTTGAACTCGGTAAAGCGGTTAAGCATTTCGTAAAGACCGAAGTTCATCGAGCCCATGTTCAGCGAGGCTAATTCCGGCTTGAACTGCATCACCGGTTGCAGGCGTTCTTCCACGCCCATGGTCGGCGCGCCGCCGGTGGTGATGTTGATGACCACGTCGCTGGCGGCCTTGATCTGCGGGAGGAATTCGGCGAACAGTGCCGGGGCCTGGCTGGGGCGGCCATCGATGGGGTCACGGGCATGCAGGTGAACAATCGCCGCGCCGGCTTCGGCGGCGCCGATGGCAGCGTCGGCAATTTCCTGCGCGGTAATGGGCAAATGCGGTGACATGGACGGCGTATGAATCGCACCGGTAACGGCGCAGGTGATGATGACAGGACGTTTTTTGGACATGACGATTCTCCGACTTTTATTCTTATGAAAAAAATCCTGGGTGTTGCCGTGGGGTCTTCCTTGGCGAAACGCGTGCCGCGTCCTACAGGTACTCGACGTTACCGTCGATGCTGATCGCTTGGCCGGTCACGTTGCGTGCGGCGGGCGAACAGAGAAACAAGGCCATGGCCGCGACGTCTTCGGCGGTGACCATGCGTTTGAGAGAAATCTTGTTGAGGTATTCCTGGCGCATTTCGGCTTCGGGCACGCCGACTTGTTCAGCGCGGGCGCGGATCACGCCGTCCATGCGCGGGCCTTCGACGATGCCGGGCAGCAAGGCATTCACGCGGATGTCGCTCTCGCCGAGCTCCGAGGCCAGGGACTTCATCAGGCCGACGATGGCCCACTTGGTCGCCGCATAGGGCGTGCGCCACGCGTAGCCCAACCGCCCTGCCACCGAGGCGATATGCAGCAAATGGCCGTGGGACGATTCTTTAAGCATCGGCACCGCGTGGTGGGCGAAGCGATATTGCGCCGTGAGGTTGATGTTGATCGTGGCTTGCCACTCGGCGTCGCTGATCGCATCGATGCCGCCAGTTGGCCCGGCGATGCCTGCGTTGTTGACCAGCACATCGAGGCCCCCGAAATGCTCGCGCTGCACCTTGAACACCGCCTCGATCTGCGCGGCATCGCTGACGTCGGCCCGAGTGGCGACGGTGCCCGGGTATTTGTCGCGAAACGCGGCCAGGGCCGGCTCGCTCACATCACACACATGCACCTGGGCGCCGGCTTCCAGATACGCCGCCGCCAACACTTCACCAATGCCGGCCGCCCCGCCGGAAATCAACACACGTAACCCAGGATAGGGCTGCAGCCGCTGTAGGACACTCATGCACGTTTACCTCCTGAAGCAGACGACCGCGTACGGTCGTTCTTGACGAGCAGGCGCGCCAGGGAATCGGCGGCCTGCATGATGTCATCGGTCACCGCCGCGCGTGCGCCGGCGCCATCGCGGGCGGCCAGGGCTTCGACGATACGCGTGTGCGCCTCCATCGAGCGTTGCAGGTGAGCTTTATCGGGGGCGACCAAGGCGAAGCACGGGCCCATGTGCAGCCAGAAGTTTTCTACGGCGGCCATGGTCAATTCGGCCTGGGCGACGGCGTAGATACGCCGGTGGAAGGCGAAGTTGGTCCACAGGTAGCGCGACACGTCGACTTCATCGGCGGCGTGCTGCATCTGCTGGCACAGGTCGGCAATTTCGTCGAGATCGGCTTTTTGCAGGAGCAACACGGCCTTTTCCGCCAGCAACCCTTCGAGGGCAACCCGCGCGTCACGAATTTCACGCAGGCGTTCGACCGTCATCATTCGCACACGCAAACGGGAAGTTTCAGTGACTTCAAAAGCGTTTTCGGCGCTGAGGCGTTGCAGGGCTTCACGCACTGGCATGGGGCTGGAGCCGAGGGCTTCGGCGAGGCCACGGATGGTGAGTTTCTGGCCAGGCTGGAAACGGCCACTCATCAGCGCTTCGCGGATCTGGCGGTAGACCTGGTCTTGCAGGGTATCGCGGGACACCTGACGCAGGGTGGGCAGGAGGAGCGGACCATCTGACATGATTCAAAACCTGTGTTGTCGTTCTTATGGCCTCAATATGTGATCACAAATCAAATATGTCAAATAGTTTCCCGATTCGATTTCGCGCGGGCAATTAGGCGAGCGAATTGGAAGCACGGGCATGCCTCACGGCGACCGTTGGTGATGTGAGGGGGCTTGCATGCGTTGCCAGGGAGGCGCGCAGGTAGGGTTGTGTACACAGAACCTGCAGGAGCCGGCTTGCCGACGATAGCGTTTTCAAGATCGCCATTGCCGGCAAGCCGGCTCCTACGATTGGAGTTTCGCTCAAGGTTTGAGCGGGCGCTCCTGATCCCGTTCCGAAAGCTCCGTGCCGTCGTCCGGATGTTTCCAGGTTTGCGGTTTTTCTTCCTCGTGCCGCTGTCCTGGCTGCGCACGCTCCGGTTCATCCCGCTGCTTGTGTTCGTTAGCCATTGCCATCTCCCATCCGTAAGAATTGGTCACCTGCTCAGCATAGAACAGTGCAGGCATTTTGGTCGGGCTTGAAGATTGATAACCAAAACACATCAATACATCCAAATTTTTCACTTATCATTTCTAAATGTGTCAGCCACTATCCTCGGTCTTAAGCGAAACAAGCACTTTAAAAAGAACGCTGGAGACACAAAACCATGAATAGCCCTACTCGGCCTGCCTCTGCCCGCTCGAAAGTTGGTGCGGTTTTCCGCGTTACTTCCGGCAACTTCCTCGAACAGTTCGACTTCTTCCTGTTCGGTTTCTACGCCACCTACATCGCTGCCGCGTTCTTCCCCGCCGCTAATGAGTTTGCGTCATTAATGATGACCTTCGCCGTGTTCGGCGCAGGCTTCCTGATGCGGCCATTGGGTGCGGTGATCCTGGGTGCTTATATTGATGACGTCGGTCGCCGCAAAGGGTTGATCGTGACACTGTCGATCATGGCCAGCGGCACGTTGCTGATCGTGCTGGTGCCCGGTTATCACACCATTGGCTTGTGGGCACCGTTGCTGGTGCTGCTGGGCCGCCTGTTGCAAGGCTTCTCGGCCGGTGCGGAACTGGGCGGTGTGTCGGTGTACCTGGCTGAAATGGCCACACCGGGCCGCAAAGGCTTCTACACCAGCTGGCAATCGGGCAGCCAACAGATCTCCATCGTGGTCGCCGCTGCGCTGGGCTATGGCCTGAACGTGTGGATGGAACCGGCCGTTGTCGCCGATTGGGGCTGGCGCATTCCGTTTGCCGTCGGTTGCGTGATCATTCCGTTTATCTTTGTGCTGCGTCGCAACCTGCAGGAAACCGAAGAGTTCGCCAACCGCAAGCATCGCCCGACCATGCGCGAAGTCATGGCGACCCTGATGAAAAACTGGACCATGGTCATTGGCGGCATGTTGATGGTGGCCATGACCACCACCGCTTTTTACTTGATCACCGTGTACGCGCCGACCTTCGGCAAGACCGTGCTGCAATTGAGTACCTCCGACGCTCTGCTGGTGACCTTGCTGGTGGCCGTGTCGAACTTTGTATGGCTGCCGATTGGCGGCACCCTAAGCGACCGCTTTGGGCGTAAACCGGTACTGGTCGCCATGACCGCGCTGACAGTTCTCACTGCCTATCCAGCGTTGTCCTACGTGGTGAACGCGCCGAGCTTCGCCCATATGCTGGAAACCCTGCTGTGGTTCTCCTTCCTCTATGGCATGTACAACGGCGCGATGATCCCGGCCCTGACTGAAATCATGCCGGTGGAAGTGCGCGTGGCAGGCTTCTCCCTGGCCTATAGCCTGGCGACCGCTGTGTTCGGTGGGTTCACCCCGGCGATCTCCACCTGGTTCATCCACATTACTGAAGACAAGGCCTCGCCGGCCTACTGGATGATGTTTGCCGCGCTGTGCGCCCTGTGCTCAACCCTGGCGTTGTACCGCCGGGCCAACAGCCGTGGGCAGGTCATGCAGGAAGCGGTGTGATGAAGGCCGCTCTCAAAACGCTGACCGCGCTGATCCTCGGCGCCCTGGCGCTGACGACTCAGGCCGAAGAGCTCAAGGTGATGACCTCCGGCGGCTTCACTGCTGCCTATAAACTGCTCGGACCGCAATATACCAAGCGCAGCGGCGACACCCTCGACACGATCCTCGGCCCGTCGATGGGCAAGGCGCCGGAAGCGATTCCCAACCGCCTGGCCCGTGGCGAACACGCGGACGTAGTGATCATGGTCGGCTACGCACTGGATGACCTGATCAAACAGGGCAAGGTCGACAAGGCTTCTCGCGTGGAACTGGCCGATTCGCGGATCGGCCTGGTGGTGAAGGAAGGCTCGGCCAAACCCGCAATCGGTACCGACGCCGAGTTGAAGGCCGTGCTGCTCAAGGCCAAGTCCGTGGCGTATTCGGACAGCGCCAGCGGTGTGTATGTCGAGAAGGAGTTGTTCAAGAAACTCGGCATGCCGGCCAAGGGCACCATGATCGAACGCATCCCGGTGGCCGAGCAGGTCGCCAAGGGTGATTACGAAGTGGGCCTGCAGCAGGTGGCGGAATTATTGCCGGTACCGGGCGTGACGTATGTCGGCAAGATCCCGGAAGACGTGCAGTCGGTGACGCGTTTTGCGGCGGGCATCCCCGTTAACGCCGAACACCCGGCCGAAGCCAAGGCGCTGCTGCAATTCCTCGCCTCGCCCAAGGCGCAACCGGTGGTGCAATCCACCGGGCTGGACTCGGTGTCACGCTGACCGAAACGGCATCTCCCGCACCAATCGCTCCAACTCCAGCGCCGCCGGCGGCAACGTCCGCCCGCGGCGCTTGATCAACCCTACGTTGCGCATCACCTGCGGCTCCACCAGCGGCACACTCACCAGAATCGGGTGTTCAGAAGCCGGCATGGCAATCGACGGCACCATCGCCACCCCCAACCCCGCCTCCACCAACCCGATCATCGTGGTCACGTGGTGCGTCTCGCAAATGCTCGGTTTTTTCACCCGAACCCCGCGCAGGGCCTGGTCCAGGAGGAAGCGGTTGCCCGAGGTCTTGTCCACCTCGATGTAATCATGCTCGTAGGCCTCGGTCCAGGTCACGCTGTCGCGCCCGGCCAACGGGTGATCACGCCGACAGGCCAGCACATAACGCTCTTGCAACAGCAGCTCGAACTCCACCTCATCGGCCAGGCTGCCGCTGAAACTCACGCCGAAATCCGCCTCGCCACTTTCCACCGCATTGCACACCTCCCCCGCACTGGCATCCAGCACGCGCAGGCGAATCTTCGGATACAGCTTGTGGAATTCGGAGATCACATGGGGCATGAAGTAGTACGCGGTGGACGGCACGCAGGCGATGGTGACGTTGCCCATGCGCGTCGACGCGACGTTGCTGATACCCATCAGGGCGACGTCGAGGTCATCGAGCATGCGCTCGACCTGCGGCAAGAAGGCGCGGCCGACCATGGTCAGGCTGACTCGCCGCGTGGTGCGTTCAAACAGCTTCACATCCAGCGCGGATTCAAGCTTCTCGATGCGTCGGCTGAGGGCCGGCTGCGAGATGCGAATGGCCTCGGCGGCGCCACGGAAACTGCCCTTGTCTACCACGGCACGGAAGGCCTGGAGGTCGTTGAGGTCGAAGTTGATGATCACGGGGGCCGCCAGTGTGGTCGATTTAGGGGGCATTATCGTACGAGCGGTAATCGGAAGCTATGCAAGAGCGTCGCCAGAAAATGGCAGTTGAGGACTGGCGGGTTTCCGAGAGCACCGTCAGATTCTTCTGGTTTTTTCTGGGGTAAAGACACGGTTGCCCTAGTTACCTAGAATCCGGCGTTCGACTCTATGACTAAGGACCCAGCCATGGCCGAACCTATTGTAAAAAGTACACCTCTGACCTGGTACGTGGAAAACCTCGCAGCATTCACCAGTATTGCCACCCTGGTCGCCATTGTGTGGCTGCTGTGTTTCATCTACCGACGCTCCGGGTCGCTGTTGTTTCTGCGCGATTGGATATGGCGTTTTTTTGGTGGCAAGCCTCATTTCGAAACCAAACGTTTTGAGCGGATGCGCAAAGACCTGCGAGAACTGGAGTACTACCGCTACGAATTCAACATCCCTGCAAACACCTTGCATGAAGCGGATCTGGCCGAAGAGTGGGTGTACGACAACGGGTTCACTCCACGCGAATTTGGCCGCGTGAAGCGCTACGTAGACTGGAGCGACTTCACCACCTTGCGCTTCATTACCCGAAGGTTTGCGCAATGGCGCATCAACTGCTTTTTCTTTCTCGCCATTGTGCTTCTGGCGGGCGTGACGATTGCCGTTCCGCTGATTGAATCCAAGTATCTGATGGTGTCCCTGAAAAACTCTCCGGACGCCCCCTCGTTTTATCTATCAGAAGATAACGTGAAGTTCGGCATCTGGTCTGACAGCGTCCTCAAGGTAGAACACTGTCGCTCATCCGAGTCGCTTAAACCTTTCCTTCTCCCGGGACTACCGGAAGAGAAACTCGACATTATTTGCTCGTTTTTCCTCGACAAGAACTACAGCAAATACGTAAGCGAAGGCCTGAGCGAACAACGCGGGCTATTGTTTTCGCTGGTACTCGTGTCGATGGCAGGGATGATTTATCTGGTGATCCTGATTGCGCGAATGGAAGTCGGCCGCAGGCTCTATAAACAATGGCTGACCAACCAGGGACGGCCGCTGTAGTCGCCCGAGATAAAACACCAGAAACGAAAAAGCCCCGTAGCTTGTTCAGCGACAGGGCTTTTTTTATGTAATGGCGGAGAGGTAGTCCGCCCACTGGACTCCTAAATTTTCCGAACAGGTCCGCCACACCTAGATAATATTGGGCCACATTAGACGCAAGTAACTGGCGTTTTTTTCGAACTTTGAACCGGCCTTGAGTTTGGTAATTGTGGTCATACTTAAACACCTTGTTCGGTAGGGTTGTGGAATGGCTCGGCTCAGTACCGGCGAGGTTTCGCGGACCCCGCGGATGAAATCGTCGAGGCTTTTTTTGCCCGAGCCTCTTGACCTTGAGCGTGTCAATTTGAGGGCAAACAGCCATAAATGCTGACACTGTGTATTGCCCATCACACCCGGGCCTGACAGACCGAAGGCTTTTGAGTCCTTACGTGCCAAGTGACGTGCGCCCACGCCAGGAATCGCCCCGTACGGTAGGCCGACAGCACGTTGGCCGGCATATACGCCAGGGGTGCCCCAGTATCCGGATCGTTCAGGGTAAACATGAGAATCGAGCGTGGTAGTCCTTTGTCTCGATTGGCTATGTTCGAGCCATACCACTTCACGCCCGCGGTGCAGAAACTTCCGCCCAGTAGGCGGGCATTGCCATTAACCGACGATCCGCCGCGGGTTTGGGCATGCTCGGGAACGGTGAACTCTCGGGAAAGGTCACCATCGCGCCGTGCGAGTCGTTGTTAGGGCCGGCCATTCGGTAATCGCCTGATGCAGGAGACCGAACATTTCCTCCATGGTATCGACACAAGCACGCATATCGGTCACGCCGGCGCGGATCATGTCCTGCTCAGAAAGATAAATAAAATCGATCTTCGTATTGTTCGTCATGGTTATCTCGACGTAACAGAGGGTCGCCGGCAGCTTCGATTGCCAAGATGCCGCGTCAAGGCTTGATTTTTTTCAGCTCGCCAAGCAGCGCCAGCAGCTGCTGCATGTTGTCCTCACCGAACTGTCGCTGTATCTCCTGGTAGCCGCGCTCCATGCCGTCACTCATAGAGAGAAAGCAGTGATGCCCCTGCACCGTAAGACTGAGGAAAATACGCCGCTGATCTTCGGTAGATTTGCGCCGCGTCACTAAACCATCGCGCTCAAGACGCTTTAACACACCACTCATGCTGGGCTTGAGGATGCACGCCTGATTGGCCAATTGGTGGCTTTCCAGCTCACCCTGCTGACGCAATATACGGATCACCCGCCATTGTTGCTCAGTCAGATCATGCTCGTTGAGCCCTGGACGGAAAAAGGCCATTGCGGCCTCGCGTGCCTGGAGCAATGTGAGGGTCAGAGAAGGTCTGGGATTGGCCATTTCATGTGCGCGCAGTGGAAGAACCGCCAGATTAAGGTCGACAGCCCGCAGGTGCAACCGGTGCACGATAAGTCTTGCGGGGAACCGTAGATCCAACCGCGTGAGATGTTGCAGGAAGGCTTTGCTTTTTTGTCATATCGATAATATGTTAACGACACAAAGAAGCCCGCATAGCTCCTGCTAACGATCCCAATAAAAATAACAAGGAATCACCCTCATGCGCGTCAGCACCCGCAGTGCTTTGGCCTCATTGAGCCTGTGCACAACAGCCTTTCCGCTCCACGCCCTTGCCGACTTGATCCAAGACAGCAAAGCCACGCTTGAAACACGCAACTACTATTTCAACCGCGACTATCGTCAGGCGAATGCTCCACAGAGCCAAGCCACCGAATGGGCTCAAGGCCTGGTACTGCGTTTCGAGTCTGGCTTTACCGACGGGACGCTGGGGTTCGGCCTGGATGCGTTGGGCCAAGTGGGCCTGAAGCTCGATTCAAGCCCGGACCACCATGGCACCGGCCTGCTGCCCTACGGCGATAGCGGCAGGGCTCCCGACAGCTATAGCGAGCTGGGGGTGACCGGAAAAGTGCGTTACTCGCAGACAGTCATGAAAATCGGCACCTTGCAACCGCAACTGCCGGTGGCAGCGTTCAATGACACCCGCCTGCTGCCGTCAACCTACAGCGGCGAACTCATTACCTCCAAAGAGTTCGACGGTTTGACCTTGAATCTGGGCCGTCTGGAACAACAAAACCTGCGCGACTCCAGCAGCAACGACTCGATGAGTTACGCAGGCGTTGACACACGCTATCTGGACCTCGCCGGCGGCGCCTACGCGGTGACTCCCAACCTCACCGCGAGCTACTACCATGCGCGCATGAAGGAAATCTACAGCCAGGATTTCGTCGGTTTCACCCACGAATTGCCGCTGGGCGCCGGGATCAGCCTGCGCTCGGACCTGCGTTACTTCGTCACCCATGAAGACGGCGAACACCGCCTGCGCTCCGCTGCGCGCGTGGATGGCGGGCGGATCAACAATCGTTTTTTCAATGGCATGGAAAGCTTGAGCATCGGCGGTCATCGATTCGGTGTGGGCTATCAGAACCTGTCGGGCCAGGGAGACTTTGCCTACCCAGGCCTCGATCCCTATTCAGTCAATCTGGTGACCATCAACGTCTTCACCAAAGCCGAAACCGACGCCTGGCAGCTACGTTATGACTACAACTTTGCCGCTATGGGTCTGCCGGGGCTGACCTTCATGACCCGGTACGTGAGCGGGTCACACATCGAGACCAACCGAGTCAGCGGCGGAACTGAGCGGGAGCGGGATACCGACTTGAGCTACGTGGTACAGAGCGGAACGTTCAAAAACCTGAACGTGCGCCTGCGTAATGCAACGTTGCGCTCCGGTAGCGGCCTGACAACTGACATCAACGAAACCCGGCTGATCGTGGGCTACAACCTGCCACTGTTCTAAGGCCGCGCCACCTGATGGAAAGTGCAATCGATACATCGTAAAGCGCATGTTCGCGCCAAGCAAAATCCATCAGCATGGGTCTCTCTTTCTTCAGCCGCGCCCTGCGCGGTTTTTTTCGCCGCTGATCGGATGAAGACGGAACAGACCTATGCTAGCGCTAGCGCAAACCAGACTGACGCTGCCGATACTCCCCCGGAGTCATCTGTGCGTAGCGCTGGAAAAAACGACTGAAGTAAGCAGGGTCTTTAAAGCCCAGCTGAAAGCAGATTTCGTTTGCCGAGCCCCGTGTAAACAGCAGCAAGCGCTTGGCCTCCTGCATCACCCGCTCAAGCACCAACCGCTTGGAGGGCAAGTCCGCGATACGTCGGCACACATCATTCAGCCTTGCCTCTGTGACCCCCATGGCCTGCGCATAACGCCCCAGTGCCCAATGCTCGAGGTAGTGGGCTTCGATCAGCTCATTGAAGCGATGGAAAATCTGCATATCCTCATGCCGAGCGGGCGTTGCCTCCAAAGAGTTCGCGCACAGGCGCAACAGGCTGAGCATGATCAGGCGCGTAAGGCTCAACAGCGCCGCGCTTTGGCCCGCCGTCGTGGCGCTCATCTCGACGCGCAACTCGTCGAACAAAAACGCCAGTCGCCGCGCCTCGCCTTGATACTCCGGTGCAAGACGATCAAGTGCGACGCACGCCGCCGCCAATTGCGGGCACGGTGCCAGACCTGGATCACTCTCAATCAATTGCCAAACCAGTTGTTGACGCACAGTCAGCACATGCCCGTCGCTATCGGCTTCTGTGACAAACGAGTGCGGGATCGTCGGCGGCGTCAAGAAGAACATCGGGCCCGACTCCAGGTACTGCTGATCGTCCAAGTACACGCGAACCGCACCGCTTTTCACATAGTGCACCTGGAAAAACCGATCGTGCCGATGGACAGGCATATTGCGACCAAAAAAGCCGGCGAGGTTGCCAAGCTTGTCGTAATGCACCTCGCTGTCGCTGTAGCGCTGGTCATAGACCTGCCCGATGTTGATGTTCGGGATCGGGATCGGGATCGGGATCGGGATCGGGATCGGGTGACGATCGTTCATCTGTACTCACTCATTATTTTTGTCGGTGTGGCCTGCAACGCCGTCCATGTTGCGCCTGCAAAGAGACTTTCGCCACAGGGACAGGCCTTGACGATTGTTAACATATTAATTATAACGTTAACACATTAACAATTAAGGCGGAGCCACCCGTGCCCCGCCACTGCCAGGAGAAAAGCATGAGCCGTGCATTGCTTGACACTGCGACCGGCACCCTGTTCGGTGTTGCGCTGAACTACCAGGGTTTGGTCGATCAGCACCTCGCTCAATTTCACGAAGCGCCGTACAAGCAGCCGCCTGTCAAACCGGTGTTGTTTATCAAGACCCCCAACACGCGTAATGGTCATGATCAGGCAGTAACGTACCCTGCGGGCGTCAAACACCTGCAGCCTGGTCCGGCACTGGGTGTGGTGATCGGGAAAAATGCAAGCCGCGTCAGTGAAGCACAGGCGCTGGATTACGTTGCCGGTTACACAATCATCAATGAGTTCAGCCTGCCGGAAGACAGTTACTACCGTCCCGCGGTCAAGGCCAAATGCCGTGACGGTTTCTGCGCGATCGGTCCTGAATTGATTCCCCGCGACCAAGTAAAAAACCCGCACGCCCTGAGCCTGAAATTGTTGGTCAATGGCGAACTGCGCCAGGAAAACTCGACCGCAAACTTCGTGCGCAGCATCCCGCAGTTGATCGCTGAAATCAGTGAATTCATGACCCTGTACGCCGGTGACGTGTTAATCACGGGCACACCGGAAGGCCGAGTCGATGTACTGCCGGGTGATCATGTCGAAGTCCAGATCAGCGGGCTGGGTCGCCTGATCAATCACATCGTCGCCGAGCAGGAGGCATCTGTATGAGACACGCACGTATCCGCTTTGAAGGCGACATTCATTTCGCGACGGTCGAGGGTGAGGACAATGTACTCCACCTCGCAGACGGTCGACGCATACAAGCCAGCGACGCCGAATGGCTGCCGCCCGCCACCGGCAGCATGTTCGCCCTAGGTTTGAACTATGCCGACCATGCTGCGGAACTGGCCTTCGCCCCGCCCACAGAACCGCTCGCCTTTGTTAAATCCGTGGGCACCTACACCGGCCATGACCAGATCACGTGGCGCCCGGACAACGTTGCGTATATGCACTACGAGTGCGAATTGGTTGCCGTGATCGGTAAACCTGCGCGCAACGTCAAGCGCGAAGATGCGCTGGATTACCTGGCCGGCTACACCGTGTGCAATGACTACGCGATACGCGATTACCTGGAAAACTACTACCGCCCGAACCTGCGCGTGAAAAACCGCGACGCAACCACTCCCGTTGGCCCCTGGATCGTTGATGTCGCTGACGTACCCGACGCCTCAAACTTGAAACTTCGCACCTGGATCAACGGTGAACTGCGCCAGGAAGGCAGCACCAAGGACATGATCTTCGACATCCCTTACTTGATCGAGTACCTGTCCAGCTTCATGACGCTGCAACCGGGCGACATGATCGCCACCGGCACCCCGGAAGGGCTTGCCGACGTTGTCCCTGGCGATGAAGTTATCGTGGAAGTAGAAGGCGTGGGCCGCCTGGTCAACCGAATTGTCAGCGAAGCGGAATTCTTCAACCACCAAATTCTCAAGAATAAGAAGCTCGCTGAGCAAGAGGCGTAAACACCATGATCAAGCATTGGATTAACGGCCGCGAAGTTGAAAGCAAAGATGTTTTCATCAACTACAACCCGGCGACTGGCGAAGCTATTGGTGAGGTTGCCAGCGGCGGTGCCGAAGAAGTCGCGCAAGCCGTCGCAGCCGCCAAGGAAGCATTCCCAAAGTGGGCAAATACCCCGGCAGCGCAACGCGCCAAGCTGATGCGCAAACTGGGCGAGTTGATTGAGCAGAACGTTCCGCACCTGGCAGAGCTGGAAACGCTGGACACAGGGTTGCCGATCCATCAGACCAAGAATGTGTTGATCCCACGCGCCTCCCACAACTTCGATTTCTTCGCTGAAGTGTGCACACGGATGGACGGTCATACCTACCCGGTCGATGACCAGATGCTCAACTACACCCTCTACCAGCCGGTCGGAGTGTGCGGTCTGGTGTCGCCGTGGAACGTGCCGTTCATGACCGCGACCTGGAAGACGGCCCCTTGCCTGGCGCTGGGCAATACTGCCGTACTGAAAATGTCCGAGCTGTCACCGCTGACCGCCAACGAACTGGGGCGCCTAGCAGTCGAGGCCGGTATTCCCAATGGCGTACTCAACATTATTCAGGGCTACGGCGCCACTGCCGGCGACGCACTGGTCCGTCATCCGGACGTGCGCGCCATCTCCTTCACCGGCGGTACCGCCACCGGCAAGAAGATCATGCAAACCGCCGGCCTGAAGAAGTATTCGATGGAGTTGGGTGGCAAATCCCCCGTGGTGATCTTCGAAGACGCCGATCTGGAACGCGCACTGGACGCGGCGTTGTTCACCATCTTCTCGTTGAACGGTGAACGCTGCACCGCCGGCAGCCGGGTTTTCATTCAGGAAAGCGTGTATCCCGCGTTCGTGGCCGAATTCGCAGCACGGGCCAAACGCCTGATCGTCGGTGACCCGCAAGATCCGAAAACCCAAGTGGGCTCGATGATCACCCAGGCCCACTACGACAAGGTCACCGGGTACATCAAAATCGGTCTGGAAGAAGGCGCCACGCTGCTTGCAGGTGGCCTTGAACGCCCGGCGAACCTGCCTGCGCATCTGGCCAAGGGTCAGTTCATTCAGCCCACCGTTTTCGCTGATGTGAACAACAAAATGCGCATCGCCCAGGAAGAAATTTTTGGTCCGGTGGTTTGCCTGATTCCCTTCAAGGACGAAGCCGAAGCCCTGCAACTAGCGAACGACACCGAATACGGTTTGGCCTCCTACATCTGGACGCAGGACATCGGCAAAGCCCATCGCCTGGCACGCGGGATCGAGGCCGGCATGGTCTTCATCAACAGCCAGAACGTGCGTGATCTGCGTCAACCTTTCGGTGGCGTGAAAGGCTCCGGCACAGGCCGTGAAGGCGGTCAATACAGCTTCGAAGTTTTTGCAGAGATCAAGAACGTCTGCATCTCGATGGGCAACCACCACATCCCGCGCTGGGGCGTGTAACCGAACCTCCTTGCGCGCTTGGCTTCGCACACATGCAGAGAAGTCCAGCACGCAACAACCCAACAACAAGAAAGGAGCCTCATCATGGGCAAGCTGGCATTAGCCGCCAAGATCACG
Source organism: Pseudomonas fildesensis (assembly GCF_001050345.1). Taxonomy (GTDB): domain Bacteria; phylum Pseudomonadota; class Gammaproteobacteria; order Pseudomonadales; family Pseudomonadaceae; genus Aquipseudomonas; species Aquipseudomonas fildesensis. The sequence goes on from NZ_LFMW01000010.1 coordinate 112,077, forward strand.
CACGTTCCTTCCATGTACCTCTCTGAGCTGCCCGGCCCACGCCACGGTTTTCGCCAGGCGGCCATCGACGGCCACTATGAAATCGCCCGCCGCTGCCGCGAGCTGGGGGTCGATACGATCGTGGTATTCGACACACACTGGTTGGTCAACGCCAATTATCACGTCCTGTGCGGCCCGCATTTCAAGGGCGTGTACACCAGCAATGAACTGCCGCACTTTATTAGCAACATGGAATATGAGTTCCCCGGCAACACGGAGCTGGGCCTCTTGCTCGCTGAAGTGTGCAACCGTTTCCAGGTCGAGACTATGGCGCACCACGCCACCACCCTAGGCCCGGAATACGGCACGCTGGTGCCGATGCGTTACATGAACAAGGACCAGGACTTCAAGGTGATCTCGGTTTCTGCACTGTGCACCTCGCACTTCCTGGGCGACAGCGCACGTCTGGGTTGGGCTATGCGCAAGGCGGTTGAAGATCACTACGACGGCACTGTGGCCTTCCTGGCCAGCGGTTCGCTGTCACACCGTTTTGCCCAGAATGGCCAGGCGCCCGACTTCGCCACCAAAGTCTGGAGCCCGTTCCTGGAAACCCTCGACCACCGCGTGGTTAACATGTGGGAGAACGGCGAGTGGGCCGAATTCTGCGGCATGCTTCCTGAATACGCCTCTAAAGGCCACGGCGAAGGCTTCATGCATGACACAGCTATGCTCCTCGGTGCGCTGGGCTGGAGCGACTATGACGGTAAGGCCGAAGTACTGACGCCCTACTTCGGGTCTTCCGGTACCGGACAAATCAATGCGGTGTTTCCGGTCACTCCGCAGGACGGCGCCAACATTCCCCCGGCTCAAGCGGCCAACCCAAGCGCCGTCCTGTCCACCAGCCGACTTTAAGTTGGGTCAACACAGAGCTGGAATGCGTGCCGCACAGCGTGGTGACGGCGCGCCACTTGAGCACAACACAGGAGACACAACATGCCGCACCTCGTGCTGCTTTACACCCCGGAGCTTGAACAAGAGACGGACATTTCTGCGCTCTGCCGCGCCTTGGCAAACACCATGCTTGAACAGCGCGACGACAGTGGCAAGGCCATTTTCCCAACCGGAGGTATCCGTGTGCTGGCATACCCCGCCGCTCACAGCGCCGTCGCTGACGGCGAAGGCGACTACGGTTTTTTCTACGCCAACCTGCGCATGGGGGCCGGCCGTAGCCAGGCCGTGCACCAGTCGGTAGGCGATAGTCTGCTGGCGGTGCTGCGCGCGCACCTAGACGCAATCCTCAAGCGGCGCCCCCTGGGCATCACCTTGCAAATTGACGAAAGCACAGCGCAAGTCTACGACGCCAAACACAGCAGCCTGCACCCCTTGTTCAACAAATCAGTCTGAGCGCGGCCAATCACGATTGCACAGCCGCCCTCCTCCACGTGCCTATCTCATATAAAAAGAAGTACAAAATCATGAGCACAGCCAATACCGCAACTGACACCTTGCGCACCACGCAGGACACCACTCACAGCACCGTGACCTGGCGGTTGATGCCGCTGCTGTTGATCTGCTATTTGTTTGCCCACCTGGACCGCATCAACATTGGCTTTGCCAAGATACAGATGAGTGCCGACCTGCACTTCAGCAATACCGTGTACGGTTTTGGCGCCGGCCTTTTTTTTGTCGCCTATGCCTTGTTCGGTGTGCCCAGCAACCTGGCTCTGGACCGTTTCGGGCCCCGCCGTTGGATCGCCTCTTTAATGGTGGTTTGGGGCATCTTGTCCGCCAGCATGCTCTTCGTGGACGACGCCATCGAATTCTACGTGCTGCGTTTTTTGCTCGGGGTGGCAGAAGCAGGGTTTTTCCCGGGCATTCTGGTGTTTCTCAATCGCTGGTACCCGGCGCGCCGGCGCGCCCAGGTAACCGCCCTGTTTGCGATTGCCGTTCCAATGGCAGGGGTCATCGGCGGGCCATTGTCTGGTGGCATCCTTGAAGCCTTCCAAGACCTTGGCGGCCTGCGAGGTTGGCAGTGGATGTTTCTTATAGAAGGCGCGCCGGTGGTCCTACTGGGCCTTGTCGTACTCAAATGCCTGCCGGACACTTTTGAAGGTGTGAGCTGGCTGACAGACGCGCAAAAAACACAACTGCGTCAGCAACTGCACAGCGAAGAACAACGCAAAGCCATTACGTCCTTCTCCGGAATCCTAAGAGACTCACAAGTCTGGGTGCTAGTGGCGGTTTATTTCGCTGTCATGTTGGCCGTGAATACCCTGGCGTTCTGGATGCCGTCCCTGATCCACGGTGCCGGTATCGGCAGCGATGGAAAGGTCGGCCTGCTAAGTGCCGTGCCTTACCTGGCAGGCTGTTTTTTCATGATTGCCTGCGGACGTTCTTCGGACCGTAACCGCGAGCGGCGCTGGCATTTATTGGTGCCGCTGCTGATGTCGGCCACTGGCATTGCCATCGCCGGTCTGCTTCCACAAAACCTGATGTTGGTGATGATTGGTTTGATCATCGCAGGCATGGGGGCCAGCGCCGCCCTGCCCATGTTCTGGCAGTTGCCTCCCGCGTTTTTATCCAACTCGACGCAAGCTGCAGGCATTGCCCTGATCAGTTCTTTCGGGAGCATCGCGTCGTTCCTGGCCCCGTACTTGATCGGCTGGATGCGCGACAACACGCAAAGCGCAAGTCTTGCCCTTTATGTACTCGCAGCATTTATCGCATTAGGCGCAGTGCTGGTGCTACGCACTCAGGCCGCCATCGTCAATCCACAGTAAGAGACCCTGACCATGCTCCATTCCAGCGTGATACAGCAAGCCGCCGCACAACTGGACCAGGCAGAACGCTCTGGTAAACAAGTGCGCCAGTTTTCACTGGACCATCCCGACATCACCATTGAAGACGCCTATGCCATTCAACGGGCCTGGGTGGCGCAAAAAATCAAGGATGGCCGCAAGCTCGTCGGTCACAAAATCGGCCTGACCTCGCGCGCCATGCAAGTCTCCTCGAACATCACCGAGCCTGATTACGGCGCGTTGCTGGACGATATGTTTTTTGATGAAGGGACGGACATCCCGTTCAGCCGCTTTATCGTGCCGCGGGTTGAAGTCGAGCTGGCCTTTATCCTCGGCAAGCCGTTAAAAGGCCCGAACTGCACAATTTTCGATGTGCTGGAAGCGACCGAATGGGTCATCCCCGCCCTTGAAATCATCGATGCACGCATTCAGCAAATCGATCCGGAGACCAAGGCCACCCGAAAAGTCTTCGATACCATTTCCGACAACGCGGCCAACGCCGGAGTGGTCATGGGCGGGCGCGCCGTGCGCCCGACTGAAATCGACCTGCGCAAAGTGCCCGCCGTGCTGTATCGCAATGGCGTGATCGAGGAGTCCGGCGTGTCCGCCGCGGTGCTCAACCACCCGGCCAAAGGCGTTGCCTGGCTTGCAAACAAGCTAGCTCCGTATGACGTCACGCTGCAACCCGGTCAAATCATTCTTGGGGGGTCCTTTACGCGCCCAGTGGCCGCAAGTCCGGGCGACACCTTCCATGTGGATTACGACATGCTCGGTTCCATCTCGTGCCGCTTTGTCTGACGAGGAATCTGTCATGGATATGCCTGTAAATATATTCAAGCAACGACTCTCCAGCGGCACACCGCAAATCGGTCTATGGCTGGGCCTGGCAGACGCGTATTGCGCTGAACTGGCGGCGAATGCCGGTTTTGATTGGCTGTTGATTGATGGGGAGCACGCTCCTAACGACCTGCGTGGTTTGTTAAGCCAGCTTCAAGCGGTCGCGGCCTATGCCAGCCAACCCGTCATTCGTCCGGTCATTGGCGATACGGCGCTGATCAAGCAAGTATTGGATCTTGGCGCGCAGACGCTGCTGGTGCCGATGGTTGAAACCGCCGAACAGGCTCGTCACCTAGTGCGCGCCATTCACTATCCACCCCAAGGTATTCGTGGTGTCGGCAGTGCACTGGCACGGGCGTCGCGCTGGAACAGCATTCCTGGCTACCTGGATTTGGCAAACGAGCAGATGTGCCTGCTGGTACAGATTGAAAACCGTGAAGGGCTGGCCAACCTGGACGCGATTGCTGCGGTGGAAGGCGTCGACGGGGTGTTTATCGGGCCTGCCGACCTCAGCGCCGCCATGGGCCATCGTGGCAACCCTGGGCATCCTGAGGTGCAAGCTGCCATTGAGGACGCGATTCTGCGCATTCAGCAGGCCGGTAAAGCGGCCGGCATTCTCAGCGCTGACGAAACCCTCGCCCGCCGCTATATCGAACTCGGCGCTGCCTTTGTAGCAGTCGGTGTCGACACCACCGTGCTGATGCGTGGGCTGCAAACCCTGGCCAGCAAATTTAAAGATTCCCCGGTGCCGACCAGTGCTACCGGCGGCGTGTACTGAGACAGAGAACGCAATGAAACTCGACGATCTGAAGTTGTTACGCGAACAAGGTTTTATCAACGGTCAATGGGTCGAAGCGGATGACCATGGCCGATTCAACGTGACCAACCCGGCCAATGGCGAAGTCATTGCTGAGGTCAGTTCCCTGGGACAGGCGGAAACCGCACGCGCCGTGGCGGCCGCGCATGCCGCGCTGCCCGCCTGGCGCGCGAAAACCGCCAAAGAGCGCAGTGCGGTGCTGCGTAAATGGTTCGATCTGATTCTTGCACACCAGGAAGATCTGGCACGGCTACTCAGTTGGGAACAAGGCAAGCCGTTGGCCGAGAGCCGCGGCGAGATCGTTTACGGCGCCAGCTTCATTGAGTGGTTCGCAGAGGAAGCCAAACGCGTCTACGGCGACGTCATCCCGCACGACAAACCCGGACGTCGCCTGGTGGTAATCAAACAGGCCATTGGTGTGGTCGCCGCGATTACGCCATGGAATTTCCCTAACGCCATGATCACCCGCAAGGTCGGCCCGGCATTGGCGGCAGGTTGTACTGTCGTGGTGAAACCTGCGTCAGAGACGCCACTGTCGGCCTTGGCACTGGCCGAGTTGGGCGCTCGCGCAGGGATTCCAGCGGGTGTGTTGAATATCGTACCCGGTACTCGCTCACGTGAAATCGGCGCAGAGTTGACAGGCAATCCGCTCGTGCAAAAAGTGTCGTTCACAGGCTCGACTGGCATTGGCAAACTGCTGATGGCTCAGTGCGCGGAAACCATCAAGAAAGTAAGTCTTGAACTGGGCGGCAATGCGCCGTTCATCGTATTTGAAGATGCCGATCTGGATGCAGCCGTTGAAGGTGCCATTGGGTCAAAATTCCGCAACACAGGACAAACCTGCGTCTGCACCAATCGCTTCCTGGTACAAAATAGCGTTTACGAGGCGTTCAGTGCCCGCTTGGTGTCCGCCGTCAATGCACTGAAAATCGGCGATGCCTCCACCGAGGGTGCCCAGCAAGGACCACTCATCAACAGCAAGGCAGTCGCAAAAGTCGAAGAACATATCAACGATGCACTGAGTAAAGGGGCGACCCTACTCGCAGGCGGTCATCCGCATAGCTTGGGCGGTAACTTCTTCGAGCCGACGGTGCTCGGCGACGTGACGTCTGAAATGCTCGTAGCCCGTGACGAAACCTTCGGCCCACTCGCGCCGATCTTTCGCTTTGATACTGAAGAGGAAGCCATTGCACTGGCCAACGATACCGAGTTTGGCCTGGCCTCTTACCTTTATACCCGTGACCTCGGCCGCGCATGGCGTGTCAGTGAAGCCTTGGAATACGGCATGGTGGGAGTAAACGAAGGGCTGATCTCAACCGAAGTGGCGCCGTTTGGTGGTATCAAGCAATCAGGTTTGGGTCGTGAAGGCTCCAAATATGGCATCGACGATTACATCGAACAAAAGTACATGTGTTTGAGTATCAAATAGGTGCGCACGGATTTCGGCGGATCTGAAGGTGATATTGACGTGTTGACCAGTACCCGCGGCTTGATCAAACAAGTGGAAAGGCATGTTGGAACCGGCGGGTTGCATTTCATCGATTATCAGGGCGACAGGATAGCCCCTGGTAGATGTGGGCTCAGCACTTTATCGACTTGAGTTCGGTCAGCAACCCCAAGAGAGTCTGTAACTTCTCGGCACCGAAGCGCGCCTGCAAGCGTTGGTAGTTTTGCTCCATGCGATCACTCATGGACGCAAAGCAAGCCAGACCACGCTCGGCCAGCGTCACCAACACTCGGCGCTGGTCCTGATCGGCTTTCCGCCGATGAACCAGGCCCGCTGCTTCCATACGACTCAGAACGCCCGTCATGCTGGGTTTGAGAATACACGCCAAGTCAGCCAGGCGATTGGTCTCCAACTCGCCCTGCTGACTAAGAATGCGAATGACGCGCCACTGCTGCTCGGTCAGCCCATGTTCATTGAGCGAAGGCCGGAAAAAACTCATGGCGACTTCGCGTGCTTGCAGCAGATTGAGGGTCAAGGAAGGGCGTGGTTTGGTCATGTATCACAGCCAAATAATTAGTTAATACTTTAACTAATTTAGCACAGCCGCCTCCGCCCATGTGGGTTTTCAGTCTTCAACTCTCACATCGAAGTGACGTTTCTTACCGAGGCTGATACGCCACCCCTCAGCCTCCGTCGGCAATAACTCTTCCGCCGAGGGGACGATCACGCCGTTTACGCGCAGGCCCCGTCCCAGTGCCAGTCGGCGAACTGCCGAACGCGAGGGCTCGATACCGAGTCGCACAATCAGTTCTGCCAGACTGATACCAGCATCCACACTGGCGCGGTCTATGGTCAACGGAATCAGTTCTGCGTCCTGTCCTTCGGCGAAGATTGCCTGAGCTGCGGCGTGTGCCTGGATCGCGGCGACCTCACCGTGAGCCAGCGAAGTTGCATGATCAGCCAGAATGGACTTGGCTTGATTGAGTGCAGCGCCACCACGGGCGGTTAGTTCGCTGATTTCATGCAGGGGCAACTCGGTAAATAGCGCAAGAAATCGGCCAACGTCGCGGTCATCGCAATTTCGCCAAAATTGCCAGAAATCAAACGGTGACAACCGGCTTCCGTCCAGCCACACAGCACCACTGACAGACTTGCCCATTTTCTTGCCATCACTGCTGGTCAGCAGCGGCATGGTCAGCCCGAACAGGTGACGGCTGTCACGTCGGCGCGCCAACTCTACCCCGTTAATGATGTTTGCCCATTGATCAGCCCCGCCCAATTGCACGGTGCACTCGTGAAGCCGTGCCAGCTCAGTGAAATCGTGGGCTTGCAGCAGGGTGTAACCGAACTCCAGAAAGGATAGCGAATGCTCGCGCTCCAGACGCTGACGAACTGCATCAAACGTCAATAACCGGTTGATCGAAAAATAGCGCCCAACCTGGTCCAGAAAGCGCAGGTAGCCGATGCCATCAAGCCACTCGGCATTATCTACTACCAAACCTGCGTCCTCTCCGAGTGTTAAGTAACGGTCGAAGGTCCGCGTGATGCCGGCGATATTTGCCTGAATTTGGGCCTCATCCAAGATTGGCCGACTCTCATCGCGAAAGCTGGGATCGCCAATTCGGGTGGTAGCACCGCCGATCAGCAGGATCGGCCGATGCCCGGCTTTCTGCAGCCAGCGCATCAGCATCAGCCCTTGCAAATGGCCCACATGAAGACTGTCGGCAGTAGCGTCAAAACCGAGGTAGATTGTTCTGGAGCCGCTTGAAAGGTGCTCGCGCAGGCCGTCCAGGTCCGTGCTTTGGTGCACGAAACCGCGCGCCTGCAAGTGGTCGATCAGGTCGTTGGATGGGTCTGTCATTGAGTCTCTCCTAGGAGTTGGCCCGAGGAGAAGGAAATAAATCCGATTCGCCTCGAGCGGATCGGATGCACGCAGCCGCTACCGCCTCAAAAAATGAGTGGATAAGCGTAATAGCGGCAGAAAAAATTAGTTAATTTATTCATGAATCCATGGTCGCGGTAAGAGCAGCGCTAGTCAAGCCACGCATTGGCTAAGCTGGCCAGTGGCACGGAGGATCAAAAACGAAGGCACGCACAATCAAGACACCTACCGATCGTTAGGCACTTAATGTACGCCATGGATCAGGGCCTACGAAAGCCTTGCTGTGACGTTTTTTCAACCTAGTCAGGCTGCGCCATGATCAATATCGAAACGCCCACCTATTACTCGGCTACAAAAAAATACAACCTCGCGTTCCCTACCTTGGAACACGACATAGAAGCGCAAGTGGTGATCATTGGCGGCGGCTTCTCGGGCATCAATACGGCTCTTGAACTGGCGGAGAAAGGCATCACCAACATTGTGGTCCTGGAGGCGCGCTACCTCGGATTTGGCGGTACCGGGCGAAATGGCGGCCAGATCATGGCGGGGATTGGTCACAACCTCGAAAAGATCAAAAGCAGCGTCGGCGAACAAGGTCTGCGCGAGATCTTTGAAATCAGCGAACTTGGCGCGGGCATCATCAAGGACCGCATCGACAGATATGCAATCGATGCGGACTTCTGCCACGGGTATGGCTACCTCGGCTTCAATGATCGCCAGGCCAAAACCCTTCGCGCCTGGGAGAAAGATTTCAAAACCATCAATACCCGGGACGAGATCCGCTTTATGGCGGGCAGCGAGGTCAAACAGATCATTGGCTCCGATGCCTACAGCAGCGCCCTGCTGCACATGGGCGGTGGCCATGTGCACTCCCTTAACTTACTGCTGGGCGAAGCACAAGCTGCAGTCGGTCTCGGCGTACGCATTTTTGAACACAGCCCTGCGCTTGAGGTGACCTACGGTGATCGCATTACAGTGCGCACCGGACGTGGCTCGGTGAAGGCTGAAAAGCTGTTGTGGGCCTGCGACAGTTTTCTAAACAAGCTGGAACCCGAACTGCACAAAACGACGATTAACACCTACGCGTTTCAGATGATGACAGAGCCTCTTTCCGAAGAATTGATCCAGCGCATCAGCCCAATCCGCGGCGCCTACAGCGACATCCGCCCCGTCATCGACTACTACCGAGTTACCAATGAGAACCGGCTGTTGTTCGGCGCCGCGACCCCGGTCGTCGAACATATCCCTAAAGATCTCAAAGCGTGGAACCGCAAGCGGATGCTGAGCATCTTCCCCTACCTAAAGGACGTAAAAATCGACCTTGCCTGGGGCGGCCCTATGGCTACAGGCGCCAATTTGTTTCCTCAAATCGGCACGCTGAGCGGCCGCCCAAACGCCTTTTACGTTCAAGGCTATGCAGGCTTCGGCGTCACCCCGAGCCACATTATCTGCAAAGTGTTGGCCGAGGGCATGAGCGAAGGGTCGTCACGCTATAACCTGATCAGTTCCGTCAAGCACGCACAAATTCTCGGTAAAGACCATATCCGTCCCTTGATCCTGACGGCAGGTAAAAGCCTTCACCAACTCTCAGGCTACTTCAACGGTCGTCGCTGAATAACGCTTTCAATTTACTCACTGGAGAACTGCCATGACCATCACTACTGTTCAGCAAAACATTCAGCTGTCTGCACTGGATTCCTGGGGCACCGTAGCCGACCTCGGCTCAACCATCCTGGAAGGCGAAGTCAAAGCCTTTGGCAAGATGACCTTGGGGGCACCGACCGACCCGGTCAGCAGCGCTTACTTCGGCACCACCAAAGGGAAGTTCCGCATGGAATACCCTTTCAACGAACAAGCAACCGTCGTCACTGGCGAGGTGATCCTCACTGAAGAAGCCACTGGCAAAAGCACGCGTTACGCGGTGGGCGACACCTGGTTTGTAACCAAGGGTACTGCTGTCGTCTGGGAGATTGTCAGCGAAGAATTCGTTAAACATTACTTCGCTGTCGCTTGATACGTTTGGCGTTACTGATTTAGCACCTGCTCCTTTGGCCACTGCCGATCTTCGGCAGTGGTTTTTTTATGCCTACCTGAACATCACAGTTTCCAGTTGCGGCAGTGGATCAGAAATCCGATGGCGATCACCGGAGCACAAATGCATAGCCCGACGACTTCCTTATCCACGGGCCACCTGCCCGGCAGCAAGTGCAAGCGAGTCCCCCAAAATTCGCCACAATGCGGCGACGCGACGCCGGTAGGTGTGCTCGTTACCGTAAATCAACTCGACGTGAAGACTGTCGATCAGCCCGATGTACGCGTCCTGGAATATCGTGAGATCGTTGGCACTAAGCGCTGGGTATTTGGCCTTAATACTGATACCAAACAGCTCGCGCATGCGGTCGAGATAGGCTTCAAAGCCAGTACTCACCGCGCCTTTCAGCTCTGCGGGTGGAAAAAATGCAGTACGCAGCAGAAAGCGCAGCGCAGCTGAAGACTCATAGCGGTGCGCAAGGTGGTCCGTGTACAGCGTGTCCAGGCCAACAGGACTGGTTGCGGCCGCGGCGAACCTGTCCTCAACATATTGCCTTTCCGTCGCTAACGCCAAATCCAGTACCGCTCCGAACAGGTCATCCTTGCTTTTGAAATGCGCATACAACGAAGGCTTGCGCATACCCGCCACGACAGCGATGTCATTGAGTGATGAGGCGTCGTAGCCACGTTCTGCGAAATGCACCAGGGCGATGTCGCATATTCTTCCTGCTGAGGGGCTGAGCACTTTCATTCGAATGTCCTTGCAATCAATCTTTAATCAGTGAATCAGTGCGGCGATCTGGTCAGCCTTGCCTTGGCTCACGCTGACCCAGGTGAGTAAACCCACCACAGCAGCGCACAGGATCAGTAATCCACACCATGCCGTGGCACCATGGCTACTCACCAGGCCGGTCAAGGGCGTTGCGCACGCCGAGATGCCGAGTTGAAAGGCCCCCAGCAAGGCCGCTGTTGAACCCAGTGCGATAGTTTGCGAAGACATCACCAGCGTCATCAGCGTGGTTTCGGCAATCCCCACCCCAAGCAACGCGATCGCCACTCCGGCCACCAGCCAGTACAAACCCAGCCCGGCGGCCGCGGCACCGCAGGCAATGAGAGCACCCGCCACAATGCAGCAGGCACCGGCCACTGCCATGCGCGCCAAGCCGTATTTGCCAACCAGCTTCGCCGCCAGCGAGGCACCGACAAGGATCGCGATACCGGTTGCGCCGAACAGGGTACCAAACTGGGCTGCGGGTAACCCGTAGTCATTCTGGTAGATGAAGGTGGCGCCGCCGATGTAGGCAAAAAGAAAAAAGAACACAGATGACAACGCTAATGCCGGCTTAAGAAAACGCATATCTTGGGCTATGCGCGCATACGTCTGGATCGCCAGTTTGAAGTTCAACGGTTCCCGCTTATTCGCAGGTAACGTTTCACGCAATACCACGATGGAGTTCACCGCAACCAAAGCGCCTAGGACAGCCAATACCACCATCACGGCGCGCCATCCGAAATGCACATCAATGTAACCACCCAGCGCAGGCGCGATAATGGGAGCGACACCCTCGATGGTCATCAGCAAGCCAAACAGCTTGGCCGCCTGCACTCCCTGGGTGACATCCCGCACCATGCTCATGATGACCACCAGCGTTAATGCACTACCCAGCCCTTGAAAAAATCGAGCAACCAACATCCAATCCAACGTCGGTGCTGCGCCAGCCACCAATGCGCTCAGGCTGAACAGTAAAAGCCCGGCAATCAAGGGACGTCGACGCCCCCACGCGTCGACGATAGGACCGAACAGCAATTGACCGAGCCCCATAGCCAGCAAGAAGACCGTGAGCGTCAACTGAATGCTGGCCACACTGGTCGAATAATCAACCGCCATCTCCGGCAGGCTGGGCAGATACATGTCGACGGCCGATGGGCCAAGTGCGCCAATGGCCCCTAAAGCCATGGCGAATTTCAATGAGGGACTGCTTGAATTGATCCGGTTCATCATAAACTCACGAATTGCTTCCTACCGGAAGGTAGGGTGCGGCCGCGAGATTATCCAATATCCGTGCAAGGGGTCAAGTCGTTAATGAATTGGCCGTCAGGCAGCGCCGGCTAAAGCGCCTACCAAGGCTTGCGCGCGGAAGTCTTTGGGGGACTGCTCAAAGTGTTTTTTGAACGAACGACTGAAATGCGCGGAGTCGGTAAACCCCCACTTGTACGCGATTGAGGTAATCGACTCAGATCGTAGAAAGGGATTTACCAAGTCTGTCGCGCTGCGCTCAAGCCTTGCACGCTGGATATAGCGGCAGACACTATCGCCCTCTTCCTCAAAGAGGCGGTAAAGATGCCTGACAGAGATTTTCAACCGGCCAGCCAGACAAGCCGGCGTCAGATTGGTCTGAGCCAGGGAATCGTCGATCACCTTATGAACGTAGCTGCGCAGATTCACACCACCGAGCACGGCAGCATCGTTAACCTTCTCTTCGGCCTGTTCGAACCCGGGAGCCAGCAGCAAGATAAAAGCACTCTGCAAGGCTTCACCTTCGGCCGCGGCGCTGTCAGTACCATCGCCCCCCTTACAGGCTTGGTCCATCAGCAAATGCAGCATCCGGCCACATGCTTTGGTCGATGAGATCTTGCCAAAGATCGGCGCGACGCCTTTAAGCTGTTGCTGCACTTCCGAGCGCGACAATGACAGGGACGCGTGTTCGATCAGGCCGTGCGGGGCGATCGAGCAAGGGCCAACCGAATCCATCAGCATCAGGTCGCCAGGCGCCAACTGAATTGTCACGCCTCCCTGGGTGATGTGTGAGTAGCCGGTCCGCTGACTGACTAGGAAACAATGTTCGTCGTTTTCGTAATCAGCACGGTCACCGTAACGCACAATGTTGCCAGCGTTAGTGCGCATATTAGCCAATGACAGTCCACCATGGGACCAGGTGGAAATCTCGCCAATAAAAAGCGAACGATTGAACGCCAATTGGGTTTCGAAGCGACCACACAATGACTGCATGGTTGCGGTCCACTGATCCAACTCGTCCCAGGCAGCCTGATGATTGCTCATGAATACCTCCGCACGCGATGCTTATTTTTGTGCACAAATAGTTAACATATTACCAATAAGCGCACAACTGTAGATCCATACGGAAAGTGCTAGCAAAAGCCATGCCATTCAATGATTAAAGGGTCTTAAGCACCTCGTTCAGTGCCGATATCGCCTGCTGCATCAGGCGAGTTTGTTCAAAGCTAAACGAAATATATCGACGGAAAGCAGGCATTCGATTAACCACCTCACTGCCCCCCATGTGCTCCAACGCCACAGTCCAACCGCCTTGCGAATATTCGAGGGTGATTTTTTTGAAATCCAGCGGCATGAGTGCCGCTCGCAATGTCTGATTGGTGCTCATTTCACGCGTCAGCAAGTCGCTAAAGGCTGTCGGCCCTTTTCGGCGGCGACAGACCAGGCCTTTACGCGTAATAGCCCCCGTGTGGTGCACTTGGTAACACCCTTCGCTCCATTGTGAGGTGGGCGTGTGGAAGCGAAACTCGGTGAGTACCACATGCATCAGCAACTGCGCTTCGGCGCGCTCATGCACCTCAATGACGGGCCCCTGCGCACTGAACTTGAAATGCGCACGGACAGGGGCTGAAAACTGAAACGAGGGCTGGCCCAGGTTACGACGCACATGCTCAAGGGTCGCACCAGGACGATACCCGGCCGGTGCGCGTTGAGAGCTGAACAATTCAGACAGTTTTGAAAGCATGATCATGTGCCTCTGGCGGCTGAATACCTGGCTCCATGGCAAACTCCTTGGCCAGCACATCCTCAACCCGCGCAGGCTTAAAGGGATTGACCCTCTGCATCACCAGCGTCCAGAACAACGCATACACGGCGGTACCGCCCAACATGACTCCAAAAGGAATGTAGATATCCGCCGGGTTCATACCGGGTGGGGTGATAAACCACATACCCAACAGAATCCCCACGCTGGAAATGATCTGCGGTAACGGAAAAAACGGCGAGCGATAGGCCCGCGGCAGATCCGGGCGACGGATGCGCAGAATAACCACCGACAGCGTGACCAGCAGGTAAGCAGTACTCCAGGCACACACGGCAGCCAGCACCAAGTGCAGAATATTGTCCGCGTTACCGCCCAGGTACCAGGCATGCAGGCAAGGAATCAGCATCGCCACGAGAATGCACAGTAGCGGCGTCTTGAAGCGCGGATGCAAATACGTGAACACCTTCGGTAACGCACCATCGACCGCCATGCCATAGAGAATGCGCGGCACACCTGCCATCAGCGTATTGATGGTCGCAGCGCCAGCAAACAAAAAACCGATCCCCAGCCAGACGGGGCCGATATCACCCATGACCTGAGCGGCGAATTTGGGAATAGCCATAGGCGTATCCAGCAAGTGCAGTCCGGTCGCTGGATCCAGCACCAGATTTTCCACTTGGCGCTTCATGGCCGCGCCATAAATGAACATGCACGATGCCACGCCCACCAGGCCCAAGAGCATGGCCTTGGGCATGGTCGAGGCGGATTTGCGCAAGTCCGGCGCGAGCGGCGTTACAAACTCACAGCCCACAAACATGAACATGGCCATGCCCACCAGCGACAGAATGGTCATCAGATCGCTGCCTATCAACGACTCGCCAAACCATCCGTCCAGCTCCACTGCCGGGGCAGCGATCAATCCCAGCACGCCAAAGATCATCAATGTGGTCCACATGCCGAACGTCAGGATGATTTCCGCACGTCCAAACACGCTGACACCGAACGCGTTGAGAATCCCGAAACCGATAACGAACGCCACCCCCAGCAACCACGAGCCTCCGGCAGACTCGGCCAAACTGTTGAGGTGTTCAAAGTTCACCAGCGCCATCACCCCCGAAAGAATCGTTTCGGCGGTTCCTGCGAACACGTGCACGATCAGGTAGGCCGACAGCGTCCCGGTGATCGCAAAAAAACGCCCCATGCCACAGTTGATGTAGTCATAGACCGAGCCGGTAGTTGGCAAGATCGCTGCCGCTTCGGCAAACGTGGTCGCCTGGGCCAACATCATCACCACCGCGATCAACATCGCCACGGCAAAGGCTTTGCCACCAATACCAAAGCCCATAGTTGCAGTAAGGATGACGGGGCTGGCCATGATCAGGCCTACGGTACTGGCCAGTGCGGTAGGAAACCCGACCGAGCCGCGGTTCAAATGCTCAGTGAGCTTATGGTTGATCGACATTTTTTAATGTCCCTGACTTTAGGTTGGCGTAAGTAGCGACAAGCTGATCTTGGATGACCGCGCATCAACATGATGCTGGCGTCGCCGCGCACACTCACTTTGCGCCCCTGCACCAATGGCGTCTTGCCCACGGCTGCCGCCAAATTTGTTGCAGCCTGCCAATTCTGGGTAGCTGGCGAGCTGAGTCAAATGGCTGGCACGGTCGTTAAAGACGCAAGACTTTCAATCACCCCATTAATGACGCGCTTGACCTTCAACCGCACTTAAACAACAGGGAAATAATAATGGGGCACACCTCGACTACTCGTTCACTCTCAATGGCCGTTGCGATGGGTATGACCAGCGCTGCATTTGCTCAGGCCGCGCACGCCTACGAGCTGTATGCCGACACTGACACGCATATCAACGGCAATTTCCTGGCCGTTTACGGCTTGTTCAATAGCCGCAAAAACTACGATGGCGCCTCCGGCGGTTCCACTTGGCGTGAAGGGTTCATTAAATATGGATTAAGCATCGACCGTACGCTAGGCAGCTATGGCAGCGTGTATGGCACAGCTAACCTGGTCAGTTCGGGTACCTGGGGTGACGGCGATGCTTCTGGCCTGACCGATGGCAGCGAGCGCACCACGAAGTTTGACGAAGCGTTCGCCGGATGGCGCTCCGCAGACCTGTTCCCAGCCCTGGGCAAGGACGGTGTGGATGTCTCCTTCGGCCGGCAAATCATCCAGTTGGGCAACGGTTTTATCATCAATGATGACGGGCTAAACTTTGGTAAAGGCGTGGCGGACGGTGAATTCAACCGAGGCGGCGCCTACTACCTTGCTGCACGCCACGCGTTCGATGAAACCGCGGTGCTGCGCCTGGGTGGCAAAGACGGGTTGCATGGCAGTGTCATGTGGATCAAGTCGGACAACCGCTCTCAAGCCAAGACGGAAATGGCGGCAGGAACCCTGGACTACACTGCGGCACCCGGCACCCTTGGCTTGACTTACATCCACGGCATAGACGTGGATGACCGCTACGCGAGCGACTTCCAGAAACAACGCAAAGGCATGGATATCTATAGCCTGCGGGGCACAGGCGACGCCGGCATCAAAAACGCCCATTTCGGTTTTGAATACGCCTGGCAAGACAAAGACGCGGGCGCGGAAAAAGCCTGGTATGCAGAAGCTGGCTATACCTTCGCCGATACGTTGTGGAGCCCCGACATCACTTACCGCTACAGCCGCTATTCCGAAGGCTGGGACTCTATGTTCAACGGCTACAGCACCGGCTATGGCACCTGGTTCCAGGGCGAAGTGGCCGCCAATTACTCTGGCCCCTTCAACAGCAATACCTCCATTCACCACGTGGCGCTCAAGGTACATCCGCTAGAGAATCTGACCGTGGGCGCGCTGCTGTTTGACTTTTCAACCACCCACAAGCAAGACAACCTGGATTTGAGCGGCCGGGAGCTGGATGTGTTTGCCGAGTGGGCCGTCAACGAGCACTTGATCATCACGCCCCTCGTCGGCCTCTACAAACCCAAGCAGGATGAAAACACCGGCGGCAATCAGGTCGGTGGTAATGGCACCAACCTGTACAGCCAGCTGACTGTCGCTGTGCCGTTCTGATAAAAACAGGGCAACCACCGGGGTTGCCCTGCGCTCATGCCTGGTTGTGCTGATGCAACATCGTCTGAACCTGTTGCGTCGCCTGACGCGTGCTGTCAGCCAGCTCTTTGACCTCGTCGGCCACCACCGAAAAACCCCGCCCAACTTCACCTGCGCGCGCCGCCTCAATGGCGGCGCTGAGCGCTAACAGGTTGGTCTGATCGGCACTCCTTTTGATAACTCCCACCACCGTTGCGATTTGCGCGTACATCACTTGGTTCTATTGCAGGACGTGCTCATGGCTGGCCTGCGCAGAGCGCTCATCGCTGATGTCACGCACCGCGCCCAGCATACGCGTCAGTTGGCCCTGCTCATTGCGCAAGGCACGACCGCGCTCCCGGCACCAGATGCACCCTCGCGCTTTATGCTGCATGCGGTACTCAAACACATACTCACCACTGCCACCTGGCTTGACGATTTCCCGCTCGAACGCAGTCATGATTCCTGCGAGATCATCAGGATGGGTAATGCTGACCTGAGCGTCCCAACCATCAGGCAGCTCATGCACGGTAAAGCCCATTAACGCTCGAAACTGATTGGATATGCGCATCTGACTCGCGGGATGCGGAAGCGGGATGTCACCTTGAACCACCGCAATGTTCCAGGTGCCTTCGGTCAATTTGGATTGGACAATTCCCAGACATGGGCCCGGCTGGCGTATGCCACGAAATCTTAGGGAATAACGTGTATGGCGCTGCCAGGCATTTTGTCTGTACCTGCCGCTTGGCAGCGCCGGCCTGACCTTCAGCTGGCAATTACCGCTTTGAGCACAGCTTTGAACGTATCGATCTGCTCATCTGTAAACTGACCGAAGACTTTTTCCTGCTGTTCCCGGGCGATCGACCACAGTGACTCAGTGTCATCGACACCTTTGACGGTGAGCCGCACACGGTCGTTATCATCGACGACAAGGCCCTTGCGCTTGAGATTGGCCACTGCCTCCTCAATTTCACGCACAGGCATCGCCACCTCACGCTGCAACTGGTTGAGATCCAGGCCCGCGTCATTCTCCAGCACCATCAACATCCGCGCTTCGCTGGTACGCAGCCCGGTGGACAGTTGACGAGGCTGATAGCTGGCCTGATAAGCCCGCAGCGCCTGCGTCATCAGGTAGTAAAGGTTGTGGCTCAAGCGACCCTGGAAATGGCTGCTGGGCGGCTGACCTTCATCACGTTTGGTCATTCGGGTATGGGGCAGCACCATCGAGTAGGCCCCCTGGTGATAGAGCAGGGGCGAACGACCAAAATCGTCAAACGCCACCACTTTGCCGATCATGATCCAGTGGTCGCCGCCGTCGACCTGCTGAAACTTTTCACAATGAAAACGTGCCGAGCAGTCCGCAAATACGGGTGCACCGCCCTCCCCCGGTTCAAATTCGACCCCGGCGAAACGGTCATCCTTCGGGCGAGCAAAGTTGTTGGACAAGTCAATCTGATCGGCGGCCAGTACGTTGACGGCGAAGTGGCTCGCCTCCTCAAACACCTCATGACTGTTGGAGCGCTTATCGATGCTCCACAAGATCAACGGCGGGTCCAGTGACACCGAGTTGAAGCTATTGGCCGTCACGCCCACTTTACGGCCGCTAGGTGTCGAAGCCGTCACCACCGTGACACCTGTCGCGAAATTACCCAAGGCTCGACGGAACGCACGCGCGTCGAACTCATTGGTTGGATTGGATGCAAGGACATCAGACATAGATAACTCCCGGATTGACCCGCAGATCAACCCTGATTGTTGTTATTGGAGTAGCAGGACCGCGAGGACTTGATCAGACCATTGAAGGGTCAGGCTCAAGACCCATCAGCTCGCGCCCGAGGATCTGCGCGCATACGTCATAGTCGGTGTAAGCATGCGCGCCGGTGAGATGGGAGTCCCGGAACAGGCGTTGCAGCTCATTGGTTTCGAACCAGGCGCCGCCGCCCGCCGCCTCCATCAAGCGGTCTACGGCCTGGATACACATCTTGGTTGCGTACCCCTGATTAGTCCGCCAAAACGCCAGGGTTTCCCGGTCCGGATACTGGTGCTGCTCGCTGTAGTAGGCGATCTCATTCCAGCTTTTTTCCAGCAAGGCTCGAGCAGCAGCCACCTGGTGCGTGGACTCGGCCAGACGCATCAGCGCCGGCGTAGCAGCGCCCACCGCAGCACCTGTGTAGGCACGCACGCGATTTTTGGTTTTCTCGCGGAACACCTCGAGCATACGCTCGGCGACACCCAGGCTGACCGTCGAAAAGCCGCTGGCAAAATAGGGGCGATAAGGTGCAAAGAAGATCTTGCTGTCTGGGTAAAGACCGAAGCCCACGGACTTGCCTTCCATCATGTCCTTGGCTTTCTGGATTCGGTGCTCAGGCACAAAGGCATCTTTGACGATCAGCGTCTTGCTACCGCTGCCCCGCATACCCACCGCATACCAGTCATCACGGATCTCATAGTCACTGCGTGGCAACACTGCGAAGCAATAGTCCTGGGTGCCCTCAGCATTTTTTCGACGAAAGCCCATGATGGCCCACTCAGCATGATCACACCCCGAACTCCAGCCCATTTCACCGCTGAATGTCACACCGCCTTCGACTTCCTCGGTACGACCGAAGGGCGCAATACTGCTGCTGGCCGTTGCATCAGGGTCATCCCTCCATACTTCGTCCTGCAACGTTGAGGAGAACATTGCCAATTGATGGCTGTGGGTACACAACAGGCTCATGGCCCATGCGGTGCTGGCACAGGACGCGGCCAGCACCGCGATGCAATCAGCAAACTGAGGAAGAGAAATCTCCAAGCCGCCGTACTTTCTCGGCTGCAGCGCACGGTGCATACCGATGCTTTTGAGCAAGGCAATATTCTCGGCCGGGGCACTGCGATCTTTCTCTGCTTGAAAGGCATTGGCAGCGATGGCAGGCAGAACGGCTTTCAGGTCTTCGAGCAGAGGATTGGGCTTTTTCATGGCGGGGCTCTTTATTATTGGATGTCAGCGATTCCGGTGCTGGATAATCACGGTTTGACCCGCTACCAAAAGCAGCGAAACCGTTGCTCCCAGCCAGGAACGCTCAGAAGTACTAGACCAGTATGAGTCGGTAAACAGCCTAGGAAAATGCACGTTCCAAGTAGAAGATTGTACTTTTCAAAGCCTTCGCGCCCGCTGAAAACTTCATGTTCCAGCGGTTGGCCAGGGTGCGTCATAACGCCACACTAGATAGGTCAGCTAACTAATGAACATGCCGACAAACAAGCGCCAGCACGAAGCCATGCTGGAGAGCCTGGGGCTGAACCTGGTGCTGCAAGCTCGACTTTACCGGCGCGAGCTGGACGAAGCCTTGAAGACATACGGTTTATCCGAGGCCAATACCCTGCCGATTCGCTACCTGGCGCGTTTAGGCAAAGGAGTACGCCAGGGCATATTGGCCGAAGCCCTGGACCTGGAAGGCCCCACCTTGGTCAGGGTACTGGACCAGCTACAAGCCATCGGACTGATCGCCCGTGTCGATACCAAAAATGATCGGCGCGTGAAAATCGTCGAGTTGACGCCCGAAGGCAAAGCGCTGAATAAAAAACTGCGCAAGGATTTGAAGCAACTGCGCGAACGTTTGTTCGCGGGTATCAATGAAACAGACTTGCAGGCGTGTTTGCGTGTGTTCGAACAGTTGGATCAAAACCTTCGTTCGAAGAGCCAGCCGCCTGAAGTGACCTGACGAGCCCTGTTGTGCCGCGCCGACCGTCGACGGGTCTACTGGCTTGTCTTCATTGCTCTGGAGCGGATATGAAACAGCAAGATTACGACTACATCATCGTCGGCGCAGGCTCGGCCGGATGCGTGGTAGCGACAAGAATCATTCAACAGACCGACGCCCGTGTATTACTGCTCGAAGCGGGTGGCAGTGACGAAAACCTGTTCGTTCATATGCCTGCCGGCGTGGCGAAAGTCATTGCGACCAAATCCTGGGATTATACGACCGAGCCAGACCCACAAACCGGCAACCGGCAACCGGCAACCGCCGCATGACCGTTGCTCAAGGCAAGATCCTGGGTGGCAGCAGTTCAGTCAACGGCATGATTTATATCCGTGGCCAGCAGCAAGACTATGATGCCTGGGCCACGGATTACGGTTGTACTGGGTGGAGCTACAACGATTTACTGCCCTGGTTTATACAGGCAGAAGGCAACGAAAGTCTCGCCGACCGGTATCACGGCAATGCAGGCCCGCTCTCGGTCAGCGAGAATCGATATCGCCATCCACTTTCCATGGCCTTCATCAGAGCAGGGCAACAATCACGGGTGTCGTGTTCAGTGTCAACGATGGCGCTGAGCAACACGTCAAGGCCAGTCAGGAAGTGATCCTGAGCAGCGGCGCAAACGGCTCGCCTAAAGTACTGATGCTCTCCGGCGTCGGGCCTGCCGAGCATCTCCACGACATGGGAATAACGGTAGTCGCCGACCTACCGGTCGGGAAAAACTTGCACGACCATTTGCACTTGTCCATCAACGCCACCCTCAAGCGGCCAATCTCGCTGTATGGTCAGGACAAAGGATTTAAAGCCATTCTCAACGGCGTTCAGTGGCTGGCGGTCAGAACCGGCGTAGTAACCTCCAACATCCTGGAAGGCGCGGCCTTTATCGACACCACAGCCAGCGGCCGGCCCGATGTTCAAGTGCACTTCCTGCCGGCATTGGATACATCGGATGACCCGGACGGTATTGGCAAAGGCCAAACCCACGGTATCACTCTCAAGGTTGGCCACTTGCAACCCAAGTCCCGCGGGCAGGTCATGCTGCGCAGCAGCAATCCCAAAGATCCACCCAAGATCATTGGCAACCTTCTGCATCACCCGGACGACCTTGCCGGCCAGGTCAGAGCAGTGAAAGCCGGATTGAAGCTGCTGGAAACACCCGCCCTCAAGGCGGAAATTGACCAGGTGTTCTCCCCTGCCTGCAACTTCGCAGAACATGCCTCTGAATTGCTGAATTCGGATCTCAGCCTTGAGCAATTTGTCCGCGAAACCTGCAAGACCGTTTACCACCCGGTGGGCAGCTGTCGAATGGGCACAGACCCGTGCTCATCCGTCGTAGACCTCTCCCTCAGGGTCCATGGGATCAGCAACCTGCGTGTAATCGATAGCTCCGTATTCCCGCTAATTCCAAGTGGCAACACCAACGCGCCGACAATTGCCGTCGCGGAAAAAGCCGCACACCTAGTGATCTGCGCTCAATTGGCGTCGCCCCCACGGCTGGCTAAAGCAAGCCAGCCAGCCCTTGTGTGAGGCAAGCGTTGCCGTCGCTGGCAGGCACAGTCATGCCACTGACACGTACAGTCAAGATCAACGGACTGGCGCAGCGTAATTTGCCCCTTATGACTCCGCCTACAGAGCGGCACTGTCACCTGCTTAATTATTGGAGCCCGCCTGCATGAGCGATATCGCACTTCTTCCCAGCGTCAGCCAATTTCTCGGTCGCGATCACGGCCTTTACATCGATGGTGGATATGTTGCCTGCAGCACCACCGCCAAGCTCAAGGTCATCAACCCGGCCAATGGTGAAGTCATCGCACAGGTTAGCGATGCAGGCCAGAGCGATATAGACTGCGCTGTCAATTCCGCCAATTTGGGCTTTAAGATCTGGTCCAAAACCAGCCCGGCCGCCAGGGCGGCGGTGCTGTTCAAACTGGCCGACCTGTTGGAGCAGAACCGCGAAGAACTGGCACAGATAGAAACCTGCCAATCTGGCAAAATCATTCACATTGCCCGCGCTTTCGAGGTCGATCAGGCCGCCCACTTCCTGCGTTACTACGCAGGTTGGGCCACCAAAATTACCGGCGAAACGATCACCCCTTCGCTACCCTCCTTCGCTGGAGAGCGCTACACCGCATTTACGCTGCGCGAGCCGGTAGGCGTTGTGGTCGGGATTGTGCCGTGGAACTTCTCCACCATGATCGCCATCTGGAAATTGGCCTCGGCCTTGACCACCGGTTGCAGCATAATCATCAAGCCGAGTGAATTCACACCGCTGACGATCTTGCGCATTGCCGAACTGGCAAGCGAAGCCGGTCTGCCACCCGGCGCATTGAACGTGTTGACGGGCAGCGGCCTGGTTGGCAAAGCGCTGATCGAACACCCGGGCACCGATAAAGTCTCTTTCACCGGCTCTGTCCCCACCGGGATCGCCGTGGGCAAAGGTGCGATGGACGCCAAGTTGACCCGCGCCACACTGGAGTTGGGCGGCAAGAACTCCGTCGGTTTCCTGCGCGACATTGATCTGGATAAAGCCGCCGACGGCATCATCGAGGCAGGCTTCCTGCACTCAGGGCAAATCTGCGCGGCCGCCGAGCGCTTTTTTGCACACCGCTCACAGATCGAACCGATCATGGAGAAACTCTCACAGCGCCTGGCGTCGTTGAAAATCGGCTCACCACTGGATGAGGCGACCCAGTTCGGCCCCGTCACCAACAAACAACATCAACAGAAACTCGCGGGCTTTTTTGAGACTGCACGCTCGGAAAACAGCACTATCGTCTACGGCGGCAAACTGATCGAGGGGCCCGGCTGCTATGTTGAGCCAACGATCATCCTCGCCAACTCCATCAACGATACCTTGCTCAACGAAGAAACCTTCGGCCCGATCGCGACGTTTTTCCCGTACGACACCGAGGAAGAACTGCTGCATCTGATGAACAATACGCCATACGGCCTCAGTGCAAGCCTGTGGACCAACGACCTATCCAAGGCTCTGCGCCTAGTACCGGAAATTCAGGCCGGCACCGTCTGGGTCAACATGCACACCATGCTCGACCCAGCAGTGCCCTTTGGTGGCATCAAGTCATCGGGGATTGGCCGCGAGTTCGGTTCGGCATTCATCGACGACTACACAGAACTGAAATCGGTGATGATTCGTTATTAAGCGAGCACCCTGAGCGATCTTGTTAGACCTACCCAAGACCCGGCTCTGGCCGGGTCTTGTCATTGGAGTATTCCGCGCAGTTGCGCCTGACCGTTATTGACCAACCCCCTGTGCATGGAGACCGTCCAGCCAGTGCTGCCGCACAAGCCTCAGTTGAACTGGCCATGGCCTGCGAGCAACTGGGTTATTACCGCTACTGGCTGGCCGAGCATCCCACCAAGCCATTGACAGCGACAATCACTGCATTGCATTTGAGTCACACTGCATCAGTTCTATATGCCAAGGGCGCTACCGGCAGTGACCGAAAAAAACCATCCACTGCCCAGAGTCGGCTTTAACCAGTGCACAGCGCGACGGATTGTAAAGGAAGGTTTTTCCTGATGATGAACAACCTTGAGCATCCACCGCCAGCACTGAGCCATTGCATGCGATGATATTTGCTAGTATCGGTCGAGGGGTCTGAATGCCTAGAGTTCACCCGCGCCCCGAGTGGGGGAACAAAACAGACAGGCACAAAAAAGCCCAGTAAAACTGGGCTTTTTCTATGTAATGGCGGAGAGATAGGGATTCGAACCCTAGGTACCGGTGAAGGTACAACGGATTTCGAATCCGTCCCATTCGGCCACTCTGGCATCTCTCCAACGGCGCGCATCATAACAGCCTGTTTCCTGGAAGCAAAGCGCAAAAGCGATTTTTTTCCGTGCTATCAGATGCTTGCGTCGATTAAAGCGGTACGCCGAGACGCTTGGCGACTTCTTCGTAGGCTTCGATAACGTCACCGAGGCCCTGGCGAAAGCGGTCTTTGTCCATCTTCTTCTTGGTGTCCTTGTCCCACAGGCGGCAGCCGTCCGGGCTGAATTCGTCGCCCAGGACGATGGAGCCGTCGTGGAACACACCGAATTCCAGCTTGAAGTCCACCAGCAAGAGGCCGGCGTCGTCGAACAGTTTGCTCAAAACGTCGTTGACCTTGAGGGACAACTCTTTCATGCGTGCCAGTTGCTCAGCGGTTCCCCAGCCGAACGCCACGACGTGGGATTCGTTGATGAACGGGTCACCCTTGGCGTCGTCCTTCAGGAACAGCTCGAAGGTGTAAGGGTTGAGCTTGAGGCCCTCCTCCACACCCAGGCGCTTGACCAGGCTGCCGGCGGCGTAGTTACGCACAACGCATTCAACCGGGATCATGTCGAGCTTCTTGACCAGGCACTCGTTGTCGCCCAGCAGTTTGTCGAATTGGGTCGGAATGCCGGCCTCTTCGAGTTTCTGCATGATGAAGGCGTTGAACTTGTTGTTCACCATGCCCTTGCGATCAAGTTGTTCGATGCGCTTGCCGTCGAACGCCGAGGTGTCGTTGCGAAACAGCAGGATCAAGCGGTTGGCGTCGTCGGTCTTGTACACCGACTTGGCTTTGCCGCGGTAGAGTTCTTCACGTTTTTCCATGATGGGCTCCGCTTTGAGTGAGGTGGGCTAGGCGATGTGTCGCCAGTCGAGCCCTGAATCTTGATCGGCCAGTTGCAGCCAGTCCGGGTCGCACCCGAGGGTGTCGACAAAACATTGCCGGGCAAGCGTCGGCAGGTTGTTCTTGCTGCTCAGGTGGGCCAGGACCAAGTGTTGCAGGTCTTGCCAGCCCAACTCATACACCAGGTACGCCGCCTGGTGGTTGTTCAAATGTCCCAGGTCGCCGCCAACCCGTTGCTTGAGAAAGTACGGGTAGTGACCGCGAGCCAGCAGATCTCGGCAGTGGTTGGACTCGATCATCAATGCATCGAGGTCCCGGTAACCGTCCAGCACCTTGGCGCAGTAGGAACCCAGGTCGGTGAGCACGCCGAAACGTCGCTCACCGTCACTGAAAACATACTGCGTCGGCTCCTGGGCGTCGTGCGCCACGGCAATCACATCAATGCTCAAGGCACCAATCTGCAGCTGCTCGCCACCGGCGAGGAAACCTGCGGGTTCTATGGGTTTGCGCATCCCGCGCAAGGTACCGCGACTCAGGTACACCGGAAGATTGTAGCGCCGAGACAGCAAACCCACGCCATGCACGTGGTCGGCATGTTCGTGGGTCACCAGAATCGCGCTCAGTTGCGAGGGGTGAACCCCCAGTCGCAACAGGCGCCGCTCGGTTTCCCTCAGGGAGAAACCACAATCCACCAGCACGTACGTGTCGTCGTGGGCGACCAGCGTGCCGTTCCCTTGGCTACCGCTGCCGAGAACGGCAAAACGCATCGGATCAGCCCAGGTTGTCCTGAATCACGCCCAACACTTTGCGAGCTGTTTCAGCTGGCGCAACGGTGTTGATGTTTTTCTCGACGGTGACTTGCACGTTTTCGCCAACCTTGCTCAAACGAACCTGATAACGCTCAGCGCGGGTTTCGATCTCTTCCTTGGTCGGCGCGCTGCCGAACAATTTGCCGAAGAAACCTGGCTCGTCGTCTTTCTTCACGGCTTTTTCGGCCACGTTGATGTAGTACAGGCCCAGGCTTCGGTTGATATCTTCAACACGCCAAGGGCCTTGCTCCAAGGCGCGACCGACGCTGGCCCAGGCACGGTCCAGGTCTTCACCCAGGTTCAACACCACGTTGCCGCTGCCGTCTTCGGTGAGACTGACGCGGCTTGGCGTGTCGTAATCACGCGCGGCGAGCAGGGAAACGGAACCGCCCTTCTCGGAGATGCGGCTCATGCTGGCCAGCATCTCGTCGACCAATGCGGCATCAACACCGGTATTGACCGAACGGTTGGTGAACTCGACGTTGGACGTGCTGCCGGCAGGACGCTCGGCGCTGATCACATAGACTTCACTGGTATTACGTTGCACGCCGGGCTCGATGCGCACACGCACTCGTGCCTCGCTGTCGGCGGCTACACCGCCAGCCTGCAGACGCTTGGCCATGTTGGCGGACAGCTCGCTGCCCTGCTGCCATGCCGTGGTGAACTCACCGGTCTGCGGGCGTTGTTCGTCGATACGGAAACCGTTGTCCTGGAAGAACTGCACGGCCACCGGCCAGACTTCAGCAGGTGGGCGCTGGGCCACGATCCAGCGGGAATCACCGCTCTTTTGCAGGCTGTAGTCGCTGGCATCCGCCACGGCCGAGATCGGCTGTGGACGTGGCACCACGTACTCACCCTTGGTGGTGTCGTCGGCGACGTTGCGCGGAATCGGCAGCAGCGGGTCAAGGCGCTTGGCGACGCTGACGTCCGGCGGCAGTTGCATCGGTTTTGTTGCTTGTGCTTCCAGGTAATCGCTGCCGCGGTCACGGAAGTAGCCTTCCGGGCCCCAGATCCAACCGCAGCCACTGGTGCTGGAGATAATCAAGGCAAGTGCGGAAAGTCCGGCCAATCGCTTCATGCGTAGTGCTTCCTCAATTAAACCAGGACGCCGGACTGGCGCAGGGCCTGTCGCAGCGGTTCGTGACAGGCTTCGCTGAGACGGGTGAGCGGCAGACGGATACCGTCCGGCATCATGCCCATCTCAACCAGCGCCCATTTCACGGGAATAGGGTTGGATTCAATAAACAGTGTCTTGTTGAGCGGCATCAGCTTCTCGTGGATCGCACGCGCTGTGACGGCGTCGCCAGCGATGGCGGCGGCGCACATTTCGCTCATGGCACGCGGAGCCACGTTGGCGGTCACGGAGATGTTGCCCTTGCCGCCCAGCAGGATCAGCTCGACAGCCGTGGCATCGTCACCGGAATACACCAGGAAGTCGCTGCTCACGCCGGCCAGGATGTCCTTGGCGCGTTGCAGGTCGCCGGTGGCTTCTTTGATGCCGATGATGTTCGGCACGCTGGACAGGCGGATCACGGTCTCGGCCTTCATATCGCACGCGGTGCGACCCGGCACGTTATAGAGGATTTGCGGGATATCAACAGCTTCGGCAATGGCGCGGAAATGCTGGTACAGGCCTTCCTGGGTCGGCTTGTTGTAGTACGGGGTCACCAGCAGGCAGGCGTCGGCGCCGGCTTTCTTGGCGTTTTTAGTCAGCTCAATCGCTTCACGCGTCGAGTTGGCGCCCGTACCGGCGATCACGGCGATACGGCCCGCAACGCGCTTGACCACGAATTCGATCACCTGGATGTGTTCTTCCACATCGAGGGTAGCCGATTCACCTGTGGTGCCGACCGCTACGATGGCGTTGGTGCCTTCTTGCAGGTGGAAGTCCACCAGTTTGCCAAGGCTGTCCCAGTCGAGATGACCTTGTGCATCCATGGGTGTGACCAGTGCCACCATACTGCCCGCAATCATGCAACCGCTCCTGCCGGAAAAAGAGAGCCGTAATGGTACTGGCGCCAAGATGCTTGTACAAGCGAAGTACCGCCTGAGGATGCGTTCTGACGCAACTAAACGACGGCCAATGCGATCATTGGCCCAAAGCCTGGCTTGAGACGGGGTGAAATAAAGTGGATCACGCAATGAAAACGCCACCTCCTATCCCTTGGCGACGCTTTTCGCTACCCTTCATGCTTTGATCGATACAGCCCGTACAGTGTCGACCGCTCATCGTTTTAGGAAGGCTGCATGTCCACCCCCACAGTTCGCGAACAATTCCTTGTTATCAGTGCCCTCGGCGCCAACCCCATGGAGCTGACCAACGTCCTGTGCCGCGCCAGCCATGAAAACCGCTGCGCCGTCGTGACCTCCCGCCTGACCCGTCATGGCGAATGCAGTGCACTGGTACTGCAGATTTCCGGCACCTGGGACGCGCTGGCGCGCCTGGAAACTGGCCTGCCGGGCCTGGCCAAGAAGCACGACTTCACCGTCAACGTGGTGCGCAGCGCCGCCCTGGAAAATCGTCCACAGGCGCTGCCCTACGTGGCATATGTCAGTTCGGCCTACCGCTCGGACATCGTCAACGAGCTGTGCCAGTTCTTTATCGACCACAACGTTGAGCTGGAAAACCTGACCTGCGACACCTACCAGGCACCGCAAACCGGCGGCACCATGCTCAACGCCACCTTCACCGTGACCTTGCCGGCCGGCGTACAGATCAGTTGGCTGCGCGACCAGTTCCTGGATTTCGCCGATGCCCTGAACCTCGACGCCCTGATCGAGCCATGGCGCCCACAGAACCCAATGTAAGGAAGTACTTATGGCGGTAGTCATCGACAAACCCGTAGCCGATTTCGAAGCCCAGGCCACCAGCGGCCAGACCTTCAGCCTTGCTGCGCTCCAGGGCAAGCAGGTGGTGATTTATTTTTACCCGAAAGACAGCACGCCGGGCTGCACCACCGAAGGCCAGGGTTTTCGTGACCAGTACGCGGCGTTCAAGGCCGCCAACACCGAAGTGTTTGGCGTGTCGCGCGACAGTGTGAAGTCCCACGAGAACTTCAAGGGCAAGCAGGAGTTTCCTTTCGAGCTGATCAGCGACAAAGACGAAGCGGTTTGCCAGCTGTTTGATGTGATCAAGTTGAAAAAGCTGTACGGCAAGGAATACCTGGGCGTGGATCGCAGTACCTTCCTGATCGACAGCGAAGGTGTACTACGCCAGGAGTGGCGTGGCGTGAAAGTGCCAGGGCATGTGGATGCTGTTTTGGCAGCGGCGCAGGCCTTGAACAAGGCCTAAACGAGCTGACTTACTTGTGGCGAGCGAGCTTGCTTGCGCTGAAGTGCGAAGCGCTCCCGGATTTCAGGGGCGGCTTCGCAGCCCAGCGGGAGCATGCTCTTATCAAACTTAAAATAACTTACTGATTTTAAAGGGTTAAAATTTCACCCTAAAGTCTTGAGTCTTGCATAAACACTTTCAGGCGACCGCATTCTTGTGGCGAGCGGGCTTGTCCCGCGTTGGGCTGCGCAGCAGCCCCAAAACCAGGC
>NZ_LFMW01000011.1 GCF_001050345.1 Pseudomonas fildesensis
GAGTTTCTCTTGCACCGGCCCAAAGATGCGGCTGAAGCCGCGCGAATGGTGGATCAATCGGTGCAGATATATAACAGCGAGCGGCCACATCTATCGCTGAAATACAAAACGCCCGATGCGGTGCATCGGGCGTTTTGAGGCTGAAATGGGTGTAAACCTATTTCAGGACTAGACATGCAGAGCGAGCCAGCCAGCGGTCAGAATGCCCATTTACTCAAATCCGACCTCTCTGGTTTACGCGCCAATTACCTGCTGACCAGCAGGCGCACGCCCAGCCCGTTTCAGATGGCGGCCTGGCGGACTTTCCGGCTGCCGGAGCAACTGTGAGTCGCTCGCAGACCCGTTCGCGCAGTGCCGGACGCACGCAGCGCGGCACGGGCCGGTCGCGCAACGAGGATGCGTTCCTTGACTGCCCTCAGCGCGAGTGCTGGGTGGTGGCGGACGGAATGGGTGGGCATCGGGCCGGGGATGTGGCGAGCCAGTGGGTGATCAGCAGCCTCGCTTCATTGTCGGGGCAGGGCAGCCTCGACCAGCGGTTAGACGCCGTTCGTCGATGCCTGCAATCGCTCAATCAGCAGTTGCATCATCAGGCAAGGCGAGCCGCAGCCGACGTCGAAAGCACGATGGGCAGCACCGTGGTCATGTTGCTGCTGGAAGGCGGCCGTGCGGCCTGTGTGTGGGCAGGCGACAGCCGCTGCTATCTGTGGCGCGGGCAAAGCCTGTATCAACTGTCGCGGGATCACTCCTTGCTTCAGCGATTGATGGACGAGCAGCAGATGAGCCTGGAGTTGGCCCAGGCCCACCCTGATGCCAGGGCCTTGACGCGCGCTGTGGGCGCGCGCGAACCCTTGAACCTTGAAGTGCTGGAGCTCGGCACCCGTGCGGGAGACGTGTTTTTGCTGTGCAGTGATGGCTTGTACCAGGCACTCAGTCATCGTGAGCTGGGGAGTGCCTTGAGCATGGGCACGCCGCAACAGATGCTGGACCGGTTGTTTGCGACGGCCCTGCGCGGCGCGGCCCGGGACGACCTGACGGCCGTGGTGGTCCAGTCATGACGACGGCAGTGGGCGTCCCGGATCTACTCGCGGGGCGCTATCAGCTTGAGCGCGTGCTGGGCTCCGGCGGAATGGGCGTGGTCTACCGCGCCCGCGACCTGTTGCACGAGCAGTTTGGCGAGCCTTGTTCAAGCGTGGCGCTTAAGGTGTTGGGCGAAGGTTTTTCCGGGTGCCCGGATGCTCACGTGTTGCTGTACAGCGAATTTGCCCTCGCCCGCAGCCTGCGGCATGAGCGGGTGGTGCGCATGTTCGGGTTTGAGGTCGATGGCCCTCGCCGGATAGCGTTCTTCACCATGGAGTTGATGCATGGCATGACCCTGGACCGGTTCCTGGTGGAATCCCCTTACGGGATGCCCTGGCAGGCGTTGCAGCCCATGGCAGTGCAACTGCTGAGCGCAGTGGCATATGCCCATCACCAAGGCGTACTGCACGGCGATTTGAAACCGGGCAATGTGATGGTGGGCGAGGAGGGTGTGCGTTTGTTTGATTTTGGCCTGGGCCAGTCGCAGGTCGCCACGGGTTTGCCGAGCTTGAACCGCACCCGTTTCAGTGCCTGGACACCCGCTTATGCCGCGCCGGAGCTGTTGGCCGGTGCGGCGCTGTCGACGGCGGCCGATCTGTATGGGGTGGCGTGCGTGCTTTACGAGATGGCGAACGGAAACGCCTGGACGAGCGCCAACTCACTGAACGCCTCGCTCGGCCTCGGCAATTGCCCAGGCACTGCTGGCCGGCATTACGCACGGCATTGTCACCGGACCCGGAGCGGCGAACCCTTACCGTCAATGAGTTGCGTGAAGTGATGGATGGTTCGCGGCGTCGCTGGTTCTTTTAGCGCAGCCTCAGCCAGCCAAATCGTGCAATTGGCAGTATTCGTCCCAGCTCATCCCCGCCATCTGCGCGACTTCCTTGTGCACCTCGAGGCGCTGGGCTTCGAACGCTTCGGCAGACTCGGTCGTCAGTTTGAGGGTCAACTCCCAGGCAAACAGGCCATGGCGCTCGGCTTCGGCCTCGAAGGCCTCATGCAGGCGTTCAGCGCGGTACTCGGCGAGTGTTTCGCCCTTGGCCTGGGCCGCGAGCGGGTTCAAGGTGTCCAGCTCCTCGGCCAGCGCCTTATGCGCGCTCAAGAACCGGTCCAGAGCCTGTTGGTGGTTATCGCCGGGTTGGGACAAAGGCTTGCTCCTAGTGAGTGTCAGATACCGGTC
The DNA here is from genome assembly GCF_001050345.1 of Pseudomonas fildesensis. Taxonomy (GTDB): domain Bacteria; phylum Pseudomonadota; class Gammaproteobacteria; order Pseudomonadales; family Pseudomonadaceae; genus Aquipseudomonas; species Aquipseudomonas fildesensis. Next base: position 2,258 of record NZ_LFMW01000011.1, read on the forward strand.
CCCGTATCGTGGCGAGACTGGCGGCGCCGGGCGCGTTTGCGCAGGCGGCGGCTGATCGCGGCGTGTACCGGTTCAAGTATGAAAAATAGCAGATAGGCAATCAGCACCAGCGTCAGATCAACCCACGTCCCGCCAATCGGCCCTGAAAACTCTTCCACGATATCCTTGATCAGGAAGAGCAGGGTGACACCACACAACCACAACAACGCCTTGAGCAGCAGTGGGGGCATATTACTTGGCCGCTTGTCTTGCATTTCGAGCTTACCTCCTTGGTGCCTCGTTACTTCTCGGGCTGTGTTCCCTTGCCGGTCCAGCCGACAACGCTTCAGAAAGTCGCCGATAATACCTATTGAAGCAGCTTTAGGGACGGATCCTGATCAGAAAGTTCATTTATTTCAGGGAGAACACGTACCTGGGCGCGTGTAAGTCCCTGAAAGTTTGTCGCCGTCGCCGTATAAAGTCTTTCGCACCCGGTATCAGGAAGTGTAGCGTTGGCCGGTGTTTCCGGCCCTGCCTGACAGGGGCTCCGAGCGATGGACAGAGGGATGGGTCATGGCGCAAACGCTGTTCAAACTGTTCTTTACCCAGCGTCTGGCCGCACTCGCGAGTACCGAGTCGCTGCGTGCCATCCGCGAAGGCCTGCTGTGGATCCTGCCCTGCCTGCTGGTGTCGGCCGTCTTTCTGATCCTGTCCGAATGTGCCCGCGTGCTGGGTTTCGATCTGCAGGTGGTGACATTTCTGGCCGGGCTGCACAACCAGATCAGCTCGGTGATCCCACTCTTGGTCGCAGCCTCCATCGGTTACATGCTGGCGATCCAGTACCGGCTGCCGCAGCTACCCGTCGCGTTCCTGTGCCTGGCCCATGTGGTGGTGGCGACCTTTATCCTGCGTGATTACCCGCGCGCGTCGGCCACGTTCGTGCTGTTTATCGCCATTGCGTCGCCGCTGCTCAATGTGCCGGCAATTGCCTGGTTGCACCGTTATCGCTGGACCCGGCTGGTCAACGAAGACCTGGTGGGGCATAACCTCAGGGGCACCATCAATATGGTGGTGCCGGGCGCGATGACCGCATTGGCGCTGGTGGTGGTGCTGTCGCTGCTGTTGCAGATACCTTATGTGGCACAGCTCCAGGGGCCGCAGGTGCTCAGCACGCTGGAGTCGCCATACGGCAGCGGTTTGTTTGTGACCCTGATGAATTCGCTGCTGTGGTTTTTCGGAATCCACGGTGTCTACGCGATGCAGCCGCTGTTTGATGTGCTGGACCAGGCCGTGCTGCTGAACAATGCCGCGCTGGTGGCGGGTGAGCCGATCAAGTACGTGCTCAACAATGGCCTGTTGGGGTGTTTCGCTTTTATCGGCGGCTCGGGCGGCGCGCTGTGCCTGTTGCTGGCGATCCTGCTGTTTTCCCGCAGCCAATCCATGCGCCTGTTGGCGATGGCCAGTTTGCCGCTGTCGTTATTCAATGTCAGTGAAGTGCTGCTGTTTGGCTTGCCGATCATCCTCAACCCGCGCTTGTTTATTCCGTTCCTGCTGGTGCCGGCGTTCAACACCCTGGTGGCGCTGACGGTGGTGCAACTCGGTTGGGTGTCGCCGGCGGTGGTCAGCGTGCCGTTCACCGCGCCGGTGCTGCTCAATGCCTACCTGAGCACCCAGGGTGATATGGCGGCGGTGGTGCTCCAGATCGCGTTGCTGGGGATGGGCACGCTGGTGTACGCGCCGTATGTTCGGGCGATCCACCGCCAGGCCACCGAAGGCGGCACCGTGTACCTCAAGTCGCTGGACATGACCTTTCGCGGCCTCGAAGAAAAAGGCCGCCTGTTGGAGCTGGACCCGGTACTGGCGTCCCACAAGATCCTGGCACGCCAAGCCAACGAATTGAGCCGCATCCAGCAGATCAGCGACTATGAGTTCTACCTCGAATTCCAGCCCCAGGTCTCGACCCGCACCGGCCTGTGCACTGGTTGTGAAGCCTTGATGCGCGCACGCGATGCCCAGGGAGCCGTGCATTCACCCTGGGAGTTCCTGCAATGGCTGGCACAGGCGCGCCTGATGCCGGATGTGGATGTGTGGGTGGCGTCCCAGGCGGTACGCCAATATCAGAAGTGGCAAAAGATTGGTTTTGCCTTGCCGATGACGATCAATATTTCCAGCGCGACGTTGACGGACGCCGCCTACGGCGAACGCCTGGTGGAAATCCTCGCGCAGGCCCATGGCCAGGTGTCGGTGGAAATTACCGAAGACGCGTTGGTGAGCGATATTCAGGTCACGCGCCGGACCATCCAGAAACTGCAGGCGATTGGCGCCAAGGTCTATATCGATGACTTCGGCACCGGGTTTTCCGCATTGAGTTATCTGCACCAGTTTCCGGTGGATTTCATCAAGATCGACCGCAGTTTCGTGGTAGCCCAACACGAGCCCAAGGGTGCCCAGGTGCTGACCGGCATGCTGCGCTTCTGTGAGGCGCTTAACCTGGGTGTAGTGGTCGAAGGCGTGGAGACCGCCGAGCAGCTGGCCTTCCTGAACTCAGGTAATGAGCTGATTATCCAGGGCTGGTATTTCAGCAAGGCGCTGCCGGGCGATCAGTTGCAAGGCTTTGTGCGCGAGCGCGCCAGCCTGGCCGAAATCTAGGCCGATTCGTAGCCGCGCCGGGTCTGTTCGATCTCGTCGACCAACCCATCGATGCCCGCCAGGCGTGCGCGGTTGTCGTGGTCCCAGGGGTGAAAGCCGGGTTTGAAGTAATGCAGCCACGGCCGCAGCATTCGAGGGAACACGCCCCTGGGCCCGTACAGAAACTTGAGCATGCGCCAGAACCCTTTCACGTGGCCGCCAGCCTTGCGGTCGGCAACCAACAGGCGCAGGTGGAAATCCAGCACGACCAGCCAGAAGAACACCGTGGTGGTCAACATGGTCCCGGTGCGCAGCAGGTAGCGCTTGGGCCCCGGCTTGATCACGCTGTTCCACACATCAAACGCCACGGCCTTGTGTTCGGTTTCTTCGAGGGCGTGCCAGTACCACATCTGCTGGTAACCCTTGAGTGAATCGCCAAAACGCGACGGGTCGCTCAACAGGATCTCCGCGAGCATCGCGGTGTAATGCTCAAGGGCAATGGTCACCGCCAGGTTGAACGACGGCGGCAGGTGTTTTTTTTGCAGGTCAAGGATGAATTTCAGCCGGCGGTCCAGGGTGTGCGCTGGCAGCCCGGCCGCTTGCAGCAGGTCGTTGTAGGCCACATGTTCGCGGCTGTGCATGGCTTCCTGGCCGATAAAACCCTGGATCTCTTTCTTCAGTTCAGGGTCGTCGATGCGTGGGCGGTAATGGCGCACGCTGTCCATGAAAAACAGCTCGCCCTGGGGAAACAGCAGCGACAGCGCGTTGAAGAAATGCGTGATGAACGGGCCTTGTTCGTGCCAGTTCTTGATGCGCTCGGCCGGCAAGGCAAAATGGATATCGCGACGGATCGGCAGCATAGTCGATGCTCCTGTTCAGAGACGGGTTTCGTCGTTGGTTTCAAACACCGGCGTGCGGTGTTTGGGCGCCATGCGCTTGCTGGCGAAGACCACCAGCGCTTGATAAGCGGCCGGCAGGCAGCGGGCGAGCAGGTCGAGAAAATACGCATCGCGGCCGATCAGCACGCGGCGCTTGTTCTTGCGCACACCCTGCAGGATCACCTTGGCGGCCTGGTCGGCATCAGTGATGAACAGCTTTTCGAAGTTGGCTCGGGCCTGCTGTTCGCTGTGGATCAGAAAGCCGGTCATGTTCGCGTCGATACGGCTGCTGCGGCAGATATCGGTGCGGATACCACCCGGATGCACGCAGGTGGCGGAGACGCCGCAGCGTTGCAGGTCCAGTTCCTGGCGCAGGGATTCGGTAAACCCGCGCACGGCAAACTTGGTGGCGTTGTAGCCGCTCATGCCAGGCTGGGCGAACAGGCCGAACACGCTCGAGGTGTTGACCACATGCCCGTCGCCGCTGGCCTTGAGGTAGGGCAAGAAGGCCTTGGTGCCATGCACCACGCCCCAGAAGTTGATGCCGACGATCCACTCCAGGTCGGCATAGTCCACGCCCTCGACGGTACTCGACAGCGCCACCCCGGCATTGTTGAACACCAGGTTGACCTGCCCGTGGTCGGCCACACAACGCGCGGCCCAGTCCTCCATGGCCTGGCGGTCGGACACGTCCAGTACCTGGAGGGTGACCATTACAGGGGACAGCGTTGACGACTTGATCAGCGTCTGTGTCTGCTCAAGACCCAGGCTGTTCTTGTCTGCCAGCGCCAGGTGACAACCTTCCCGCGCCAGGGCCAACGCCAGGGCGCGGCCCATGCCGGACGCCGCGCCGGTGATCGCCGCCACGCGGCCGTTAAATGACTTCATGACAGGCTCCCTTCAGCACTGGAGTGGGGCGTTGGCATCGCGCGGGGCGTTGCGTTGACCGGCGCCATGCCGGCCACGTAATCCTTGAGTGCAAACTGCCGCGTGACCTGCTTGAAGCGCCAGGTCGAGCCGGGCCACAGGGTGGTGTTCTTGCCGGTACGCGGGTCGAGGTACCAGCTCTGGCAACCGCCGGTGTTCCAGATGGTGCGCTTGAGTTTGGTTTGAAGTTGCCGGTTGTAGGCCTGCTCCACGGCGGGTTTGACGTCGACTGTAGCGATGCGGTTGCGCTGCATGTGGCGCAGCCCGTCGAGGATGTAAGTGACCTGGGCTTCGATCATCAGAATCATCGAGTTATGCCCCAGGCCGGTGTTGGGCCCGACGATCAGGAACAGGTTCGGATAGCCCGGCACCGTGGTGCCTTTGTAGGCGTGCGCGCCATCGCGCCACGCGTCCATCAGGTCGACGCCATCACGGCCGATGATGCAGTCACGCGGCAATGGATCGGTGGCCTGGAAGCCGGTGCCGAAGATCAGGCAATCCGCCGGGTGCTTGATGCCGTCGGCGGTGATCACGCCGTCGGCTTCGATGCGCAGCACGTTGTCGGTTACCACTTCGACATTGCTGCGCGACAGCGCTGGGTAGTAGTCGTTGGAGATCAGCACGCGCTTGCAGCCGATGGTGTAGTCGGGCGTCAGGGTCTTGCGCAGGGAAGGGCGCGCCACTTGTTTGTGCAGGTGACGCAGGGCGATTTTTTGCACCATTTTCATCAGCCGTGGATGCAGGGCAAAGCCCACTACGCGGCCTTCCAGCGCCCAGTAAAAAGCGCCGCGCACCAGCCGTTGGGTGAAGGGCAGGTGCTTGAACAACCAGCGCTCGACAGGCGAAATCGGCCGGTCGGGCTTTGGCATGATCCACGGCGGGGTGCGTTGGAACAGGTCCAGATGCGCCACCTGCGGCGCGATCTGCGGCACGAACTGAATGGCACTGGCGCCGGTGCCGATCACCGCCACGCGTTTGCCTTTCAATGAGTAGTCGTGGTCCCACTGCTGGGAGTGGAAACGCTTGCCCTTGAAGCTCGCAAGCCCCGGAATGTCCGGCAGCGCCGGGCGCGACAGCCCACCCATACCCGACACCAGCACCCGCGCGCTGACCTGGCGGCCATCACTGAAGCTCAGTCGCCAGCGTTGCTGCTGCTCATCAAACACCGCACGTTGCAGGCCCATGCCGAAACGCAGATAGGGCGCCAGCTCGAAGCGCCGCGCGCAATGTTCCAGATAGGCGCGGATCTCCGCCTGCGGCGCGAACTGCCGTGTCCAGTCAGGGTTGGGTGCAAACGAAAACGAATAGACATGGGACTGCACGTCGCAGGCGCAACCGGGGTAATGGTTGTCGCGCCAGGTGCCGCCCAGGCTGTCGGCCTGCTCAGCAATAAAGAAGTCGGTGAGGCCGGCTTCCTTGAGTTTGATGGCCATGCACAGGCCGGCGAAACCTGAACCGATGATGGCAATGTCGATTGAATCACTGTGGGCATTCATAGGCTGTCCTTCGTGGGCATCGGATGTGCTCCTGTTTTTGTTTTGTCTTTTAGATAGAACACCATTGCAAAGAAAAATTGAATTAATTATTTTAAAAAAGATTTTAAATAATCTACCTGAAAATATCGCCTACGCTAGGACCTTGTTTCTTATGTACGACTTGTCCGACGGACGAGCACGGTATGCATCAAGGATAGGTCCAGGGTGTGGACGGTGGCTGAGGCCTTGATCAATTCCGGTCGGGTCGCCAGCAGCAGGGAAGCAGAGGACCGAGCTATGGCTGTTGAGTGGGTTATTGCTGCGGGTGTGTTTGTTGTTGTCTGTGGGTTGCTGTGGGCCTTCAGTGCCCGAATGACGCGGCGCATCGAGGCGGCTGTTCCAGGCAATGGGCGCTTTGTGGAGGTCGATGGCGAGCGCTTTCATTATGTTGAAGAGGGCAAGGGCCCGCCGCTGGTGATGATTCACGGGCTGATGGGCAGCAGTCGCAACCTGACGTATGCCTTGTCCGGCCAGTTGCGTGAGCACTTTCGGGTGATCACCGTTGACCGTCCGGGGTCGGGCTATTCCACGCGGCAAACAGGCACTGCCGCAGACCTGCCGGCCCAGGCCAGGCAAATCGCCGCTTTTATCAAGACGCTGGACCTGGATAAACCGCTGGTACTCGGGCATTCCCTCGGCGGTGCAATTGCCCTGGCGCTGGCCCTCGATCATCCGCACGCGGTATCCGGGCTGATCCTGGTGGCGCCGTTGACTCACCCCCAACGCGTGTTGCCGCTGGTGTTCCTGTCGTTGGCGGTACGCCCGGCGTGGCTGCGTCGATGGCTGTCACACACCCTGACCATGCCCATCGGCCTGCTGACCAAAGGTTCAGTGGTGAAGGGCGTATTCGCGCCCGATGCCGCTCCGCCGGACTTCGCCACGCGCGGCGGCGGGTTGCTCGGCATGCGCCCCGACAATTTCTACGCCGCCTCTACCGAGATCAACCAGGTTAACGACCACCTGCCGAACATGGTCAAGCGCTACCCGCAACTGACCCTGCCGATCGGGTTGATCTATGGCGCGCGCGACAAGGTGCTGGATTTTCAAAAACACGGCCAGGCCCTGGCCAGCAAGGTGCCGGGGCTAAAGCTGCAGCTGGTTGAGGGGCGCGGCCATATGTTGCCGATCACCGCGACAGAGCGCGTGGTGGCGGTGGTTGAGCAGGTAGCCAAGCGCGTGCGGCCAACGCAAAGCGCCACGCTGTTTGCCCTGGCGAGCAAATAAGAGTGCCATCCGGATCGCGGTTCCACGGCGTTGACGCCTGTCCTAGACACCTGACCAAACGGCTGAGAAAGAGACTGCCCGGTCACGTTAAAAAGGGTTCAAGAATTTAGTTGACGACCTAACGATTCCGCGCTATTTATTTAAAAAAATATTTCAATGTTTGTTTTGAAATGATTTTTGAAATGCCTAAGAGCGAATAAAAATGAAAAATACGCCTTTTATCGCATGGTTGATTTCCCGGAGCATTCAGCGCTCCTCGAACCTGTTTTCCGCTGCCCTGCCAACGCGCTTCGTCCGGAGGCTGCCATGAATCAGACCTTGGCAGCGCCGCACGTCTGGACCGATGCCAAGCGTCACCTGTGGTGGCTCGGCATCATGCCCCTGGCAACCCCGTTGCTCTCCGGCGCCCTGGCCATTACCACCGGCGTACAGCAACTGTGGTGGGTCGGCGTACTGGTGATCTTCGGCCTGATCCCATTGATCGACGGCCTGTTGGGTGAAGACGTCAGCAACCCGCCTGAATCCGCCGTCAGCGACCTCGAATCCCAACGCTACTACCGCTGGATTGTTTACACCGGCGTGCTGTTCGTCATCTCGTCCGTAGTGATTACCGGCTGGCTGGTCGCCGGCGGCATTGACTGGATCATCAATGGCGGCTTGCTCCACGCTACCGCCACGCTGGACCCGTCAAGCTGGCTGGCGAAGACCGCGGCCTTTATCACTGCGCGCACCGAGCTTCACGGCGAGATCAGTTGGTTTACCTACCTGGGCATGGCGATGTCCACCGGCGCTGCCACCGGCATCGCCATCAACACCGCTCATGAGTTGGGCCACAAGCCCAGGCCGCTGGAAGTGTTCCTGGCCAAGGTCACCCTAGCGCCCACGTTCTACGGGCACTTCTACACCGAACACAACCGTGGCCATCACGTACGTGTCGCCACGCCGGAAGACCCGGCCAGCTCGCGCCTGGGTGAGAGTTTCTGGGCGTTCCTGCCGCGCTCGGTGTGGTTCAGCGCACATTCGGCCTGGAACCTGGAGCGCGAACGCCTGTGCAAACTCGGCCTGCCGGCCTGGCACTGGAAGAACGCCGTGCTCAGCGCCTGGATGTACAGCGTGCTGTTGTGGGGGGCGATGATCGCCTGGTTGGGTGCGGCAGTGATTCCGTTCCTGATCATCCAGGGCATCTACGGGTTCTCGTTGCTGGAAGTGGTGAACTACGTCGAGCACTACGGCCTTAAACGCCAGAAGTTGCCCAACGGGCGTTATGAACGTTGCTCGCCGCGGCACTCCTGGAACAGTAATCGGATTGTCACCAATATCTTTCTGTTTCAGTTGCAGCGGCACTCCGATCACCATGCCAACCCCACGCGCAGTTATCAGTCGTTGCGTCACTTTGATGAGTCGCCGCAACTTCCCTACGGTTACGCGAGCATGATTGTCTGGGCATATGTGCCGTACTTGTGGCGACGGCGGATGGACCATCGAGTCCTTAATCATTATGCCGGGGATCTCACCCTGACCAATCTTCAACCGTCACAACGTTTGAAGTATCTGGAAAAGTACAGCCCTACCGCCAAGCCGTTCTAATGTGAAATAAAAATCAGGTTTGCCGACTCGTGGTTTGTCTATCGCGCAGGTTTTTATCGCTCCGAGTTTGCCGATCACGTTGCAAGAAAGTTGTTTGACCCAACAAAAATAATGAGAAGGGAAGGACGTCCACCATGCAAGCACCTGCCAGGTTCACCACGCATATCGTATTGGCCGCACTGGGGCTGATCGCCTATCACCAGGCCCAGGCCGCCCGTATCGAGCCGGCCGGCAGTGCCTTCACTGCCCAGGGCCCCATCAGTTTTTCCAAGGGCGCGCTGATCAGCGCCGACTGCACCATCAGGGTGGCCGGCAAGGTCGCGGCCGATGGCGCGTCGGTGAATGTCGACACCGTTGAGTTCGACGGCGGGCTTAAATGCAGCCGCGTCGAAGCCATCAACTTGCCCTGGATTTTAGTTGCCAAAGATACCAAGAGCGGCTCGATGTCGAAGATCAGCGTGGATGTTCACGCCTTCGGCCTGGGCGGCAAGTGCGGTCCATCTACAGCGGATGGCACTTGGGATAACGCCACCGGCAAGTTGGAAGCCACCAATGTACCGATTGGCGAAGACTGCAAGATCAAGGCGGTGTCGATCAAGATGCCGCCCACCTTCAAAGTGGTTGAATAAGCCCACCCGAATAATGTTGTAGCGGTAGATGAATTGAAATTTGGCTGGAAAGGGAAGTTCTGCAGTTTCACCGTGACCTCTCGTTCATGGCCATTACCCCTGGCGAATGACTCGCCATAACATGTGAGGAAAAACAATGAAAAGCTTGAAAACCCTCTTTTGTGTAACTTCGTTCGCTCTTTGCTTTGGCACTGCCTCGATGGCCAACGCGGCTTCGATTACGCCGAACGGCAGCTTTACCACCAATGCCGGCACGATTGTCGTTACGTCGCCATCCTCCTTTGGGCAGCCCGTGACATGCGGCATCACCTTCGGCGGCACTGTGACAGCGGGCGTGGCAACCATTACTTCGGCCAAACTTACCGGCGGTGGTCTCTGCGGTTTGCCCACCCTGAAGAATATTCCGTCTCCAGGTTGGGTTCTGACCGCCACCAGTTTTAACGCCACTACGGGTTTGGGTGCCGGCACCGTTACCAACGTGGGTTGGACTGTCGCTTTCCCTGCATCCAACTGCGGTGCGGGTTCAATCAACGTGGTTTGGAACCAGGCTACGCACACGCTGAGCACGCCTTCCAGCCAGTCACTCTCGGGCAGCTGCGCGGTTCAGTCGCTGTCGGTTGTGGCACCTTCCCTGAGCTTGGCGCCTTAAGACTACGGGCGGTTAGAACAAAGGGCTGATCACCCGTGAAGGCAGGCGCCTCATCAGAGGCGCCTGTTGAGCTTGGGAAAACAGGTCTATCGACTGCGGTGCATAAGAACAATAAGGAGTGGGGCATGAATAATAAGAAACAGCAGGCGCACGCGTTCCTCGGCCTGGTATTACTGGGAGGGCTGATAGTGACGGCGGGCCCGGTCCAGGCAGGAGGATTCATGACACCGACGACAAACGCCGCGGGTTGGGGGCGAGCGTTCGGTGGCGGTTCGATGTTCAAGAATGACCCGTCATCGGCTTACAACAACCCGGCCGCCATGGCATTTGTCGACAAGACTATTTCGCAGTTCACCGTCAACTACGCCAACATTGATATCAAGTACAAAGGCTCGGCGTATGACTACGCAGGCAACCCTTCATCCGTCACGGTGGCCGACCCCAACACGGGTGCAACGACTTCCACACCGCGTACCGGTGATGGCGGGCAGGGTGGGTTCGAGGCGTGGGTGCCTACCGGGTTCATGGTCATGCCGATTAACGATCGACTCGCTTTTGGTTTGAGCCAAGTGGTGCCTATGGGCGCACGAACCACCTGGGATCAGGACTGGAAGGGGCGTGACTTTGCAGTTGATACGCGGATTGAAACAGTGGGGCTGACGGGTTCGCTGTCGTTCAAGGTCAACGATGAGTTTTCCGTAGGCCTGGGCACCATCCTCCAACACACCAAGGGCTTCGTCAGTCAAAACGTCGATCTCTACGCCGCCGCCGCGCAATCGCCGGACTTTGGCATGATCCCGTTTCCTGCGGGCCAAGGCTCCGCGTTGATGCGTGTCAAAGTCGACAATACGTCCCTGGGCTGGTTTGGCGGCATCGCCTGGAAACCTACACCTCAAGACACACTGGGCCTGAACTACCACGCCAAGATCAAGAACAAGCTGGAGGGCAAATACAACATCTACGCCGACCCGACGTCTGAAGGGTTGATGACCATCCCGGTGGTTGATGGCAAGACCCTTGTCGAGCTGGCCTATCCTGGCCTCAAGCTCTACCCGGGCGGCGCCAATGCGTCCACTCAACTGGACGTTCCGGCCAACGCATCGTTTGACTGGGTACACCAGTTCTCGGACCGCCTGACGCTGGGCGCGAGTGTCACCTGGACCCAATGGTCGTCGTTCAAAGCGCTGACCTTGAAATCCGACGGCAATACCATCGTGTCGATTCCGTACAACTATAAGAATGCCTGGCAGTACTCGTTCGGTGGGGACTACAAGTTGACCGATGACCTGACCTTGCGCACAGGCGTTTCCTTCGACCAGACGCCCACCCGCAACTCTACCCGTGACCCGCGTATTCCGGATGGCGATCGTACATTCGCGTCCCTGGGCTTTGGCTACAACATCCGCGCCATTCCAGGCTTGAGCATCGACGGGGCCTATTCGCGGCAGTTTGTAGAAACCGTCAAGCTGAAGACCAAGAACGTGGACCGTCTGGGTGCGGCTAGCCTTGACGGTAAATCAGAAGCTAAAGGGGAGGTAGTCAGCCTGACGGCGACCTATGCCTTCTGATCCTCCGTGTTTTGTACAGAGCGCAATGCCTGTGAAAGTCCGTAGCTAGCGCATCTTGCTGCGGTGCTTTCGCAAGGCCTGCTTTAACGGGTTGCCCACGCGACCCGTTTAGCCTCCTTAATCATTGCTGATCCCGGCTGACATGCTCAGCCCTGAATGTTTTGTCCAAGCATTAAATAAAAATTTCAAAACAAAATTTGAATTTAGCTTTCCAAGTTTGTAGTGTGGTTTTACGCCGCAGTTCATTTCGACCTGCCCACGCGTTTGCCGTGCCCTGAATCGAGTAGAGGTATCCCCATGGTTATCTGGTTATTGGCGGGTTTCGCAGCAGCGATTGCCCTGGCGTATCGACAAGCCGCTGCTGCCCTGTGGCTGGGCGCTGGCCTGGTCTGGCTGGCAGCGGGTTACCTGTTCAGCGTGGTGGCCGGTTTGGGTGCCACCGTCGCGGCGTTGCTGGTGGTGGCGCCCGCGTTGCTGATGACGATCAAACCGCTGCGTCGCACCTTGTTGACCAGCAAGGCCCTCGGCCTGTTTCGTACGATCATGCCGGCGATGTCCGACACCGAGCGTGCGGCCATCGAGTCTGGCACCGTGTGGTGGGACGCCGAGTTGTTCAGCGGCAAGCCCGACTGGCAGCGCCTGCTGCAAGCCGCACCGGCCAGCCTGAGCGCCGAAGAACAAGCCTTCCTCGACAACGAAGTCGAAACCCTGTGCGACATCGCCAACGACTGGGAAACCACCCAAGTCTGGCAAGACATGTCCCCCGAAGGCTGGCAGTACACCAAGGACGCCGGCTTCCTCGGCATGATCATTCCCAAGCAGTACGGCGGCAAAGGCTTCTCTCACTATGCGCATTCGCAAGTGGTGATGAAGCTGTCGACCCGCTGCTCGGCGGCCGCGATTTCGGTGATGGTGCCCAACTCCCTGGGCCCGGCCGAACTGCTGCTGCACTACGGCACCGATGCCCAGCGCAATTACTACCTGCCGCGCCTGGCCCGTGGCGAAGACATCCCGTGCTTTGCGCTGACCAGCCCGTATGCAGGCTCGGATGCCGGCGCGATCCCCGACCTGGGCATCGTCTGCAAAGGCCTGCACGAAGGCGAGCAAGTGCTGGGCTTCAAAGTCACGTGGGACAAGCGCTACATCACCCTCGGCCCGATTGCCACGGTGCTGGGCCTGGCGTTTCGCGCCGAGGACCCGGACGGCCTGCTCGGCGCGCCCGGTTCGCTGGGCATCACCTGCGCGCTGATCCCCACGTCCCACCCCGGCGTCAACAGCGGCCGTCGCCACTGGCCACTTAATGCCGTGTTCCAGAACGGTCCTACTACCGGCAAGAATGTGTTCATTCCCCTGGAATGGGTGATCGGTGGCCGTGAGCAAGTGGGCAACGGCTGGCGCATGTTGATGGAATGCCTGGCGGCCGGCCGGGCGATTTCCCTGCCTTCGGCCAACGTGGGCCTGGGCAAGGTCGCTGTACGTGGCACTACCGCCTATGCGGCCATGCGCAAACAGTTCGGCCTGCCCATCGGCAAGTTCGAGGGTGTGCAGGCGCCGTTGGCCCGTATGGCCGGGCATTTGTATGCCTGCGATGCGGTGCGCAAGGTCTCGGTGGCGTCGCTGGATGCGGGTGAAAAACCCTCGGTGATCTCAGCCATCGCCAAGTACCACGTCACCGAGCGCGCGCGGATGATCGTCAACGACGGCATGGACATCGTCGCGGGCAAAGGCATCTGCATGGGCCCCAACAACTTCCTGGCCCGCGCCTACCAGCAAAGCCCCATCGCGATCACGGTGGAAGGCGCGAACATCATGACGCGCTGCCTGATCATCTTTGGCCAGGGCCTCATCCGCTGCCATCCCTATGTATTCCGCGAGATGGAAGCGGCGCACAACCCGGACCGGCGCAAAGCGCTGGAGGCCTTCGACAGCGCCATGTTCGGCCACATGAGTTTTGTACTGGCCAATACCGTGCGTGCGGCGGTGCATTCGCTGACAGGCGGGCGCTTGATTTCCGCACCGGCCAAGACCGACCCGGCGCTGGCGCCCTATTACCGACAGGCCAATCGGCTGTCGGTGGTGCTGGCATTGATCTCGGATGTTTCCATGGGCGTGCTGGGCGGTGCCCTCAAGCGCAAGGAAAGTATCACCGGGCGCCTGGGGGATATTCTGTCGCAGCTGTACATCCTGTCCTGCGTGCTCAAGCGCTTCGAGGACGATGGCCGGCCCCAGGCGGATTTGCCGTTGGTGCACTGGTCGGCCCAGGACGCGTTGCTGCGCGCCCATGAAGCGCTTGCCGAAGTGCTCGATAACTATCCCTCCAAAGCCGCTGCGATGGTGGTGCGTGGCCTGAGTTTCCCGTTTGGCATTCCGTTGCGTAAACCGTCGGATCGCCTGCTGGCCCAGGTGGCGGATGTCGTACAGACCCCTGGCGAAACCCGCGACCGCTTGCTGGCTAATTCCTACATCCCACGTCCGGAAATCGACAAGCTGGCCTACGGTGAACTCGGCTTCCGCCTGTTGCCGCAAGTGGAGTTGATCGAGGCCCGGCTCAAGTCCGCCGTCAAGCAAGGCGTGCTCGAACCGATGCCGATCTCCGCCACCGCCTTCACCGGCTGGCGCGTCAAGGCACGGGCGCTGGACCTGATCAGCGACGAAGAAGACACGCTGCTCGCGCGTTATGTGGAGTACGCCGACCACGGCATCCAGGTCGACGACTTCCCGCAGGACTTCGGTTTGCTGGAGGCGTTGCAACAGCGTCAGCAGGCGCTGGCCAAGCCGACTGCAAAGCGCCGCACTGCGCAAGGTGAGAACGCTTCGGTTAATTGAGTGGCACTGAATGAACACGGTCAGTGTGGGAGCTGGCTTGCCTGCGATGCAGACGCCTCGGTAAGTCAGTTAAACCGAGGTGAGGCCATCGCAGGCAAGCCAGCTCCCACATTGATCGGGTTTTCATGCCCAAACGATGTTGTGAGTGGATCTATCTATGAGTGACAGCTACCTTTCGTTCGTTAACTCTCCCTGGGGCCGCCGCCTGGCCCAGGCCGTCGGCTTGCCGCAACCCTTGCCGCTGCAACGCCATCGCAGCGGCCAGCAAGGCCTGGTCAACCCGGTGATCATTGCCGGGGCAGGGCGCCTGGCCGCGCAGGTGCAACGCATTTTCAGCGCCACCGACACCGTTGCCGCCAGCCCAGCGACCCTCAAGGCACCCTCGACGGTCAAGGTGCAAGGCGCGGTGTTTGACGCCAGCGCTGTGGCCGATCTGCAGCAACTGGACGAGCTATACGTGTTCTTCCACGCCAATGCCAAACGCATTGGCCAGCACGGCCGCGTGGTGGTGCTCGGCACGGCGCCCGAACATTGCCAGGACTTGCCCCAGGCCATTGCCCAGCGTGCCCTTGAAGGCCTGGTGCGGTCGCTGGCCAAGGAGCTGCGCCGGGCGATCACCGTGCAATTGCTCTACGTGGCGCCGGGTGCTGAAGACGCGCTGGACAGCAGCCTGCGCTTCTTCCTGTCGCGCCGTTCGGCCTATGTGTCGGGGCAGGTGGTGCGGCTGGAGAAACCGGTGGACGGCCAGGTGGCGGTCAATTGGGATAAACCCTTCGCCGGCCAGCGAGCCCTGGTCACCGGCGCTTCCCGTGGCATCGGCCTGGCGATTGCCCAGGTACTGGCGCGGGACGGTGCGCATGTGGTGTGCGTGGACGTGCCCCAGGCCCAGGAAACGCTGCAGCAAGTGGCAACCAGCGTGGACGGTTCGGCGTTGCCG
This sequence comes from Pseudomonas fildesensis, assembly GCF_001050345.1. Classification (GTDB taxonomy): domain Bacteria; phylum Pseudomonadota; class Gammaproteobacteria; order Pseudomonadales; family Pseudomonadaceae; genus Aquipseudomonas; species Aquipseudomonas fildesensis. The sequence continues at coordinate 17,625 of NZ_LFMW01000011.1, forward strand.
CTGGACATCACCGCAGCAGACGCCGCCGGACTGTTGCTGGCCCATGTCAGCCAGTACGGCGCCTTTGATGTGGTGGTGCACAACGCCGGTATCACCCGCGACAAGACCATCGCCAAGATGACCGAAGAGGCCTGGCGCAGTGTGCTGGCGGTCAACCTGCAGGCGCCGTTGCAGCTCAGCAGCGCGCTGCTCGACAGCCAGGGTTTGAACCCCGGCGGGCGCATCGTCTGTGTGTCGTCGATTTCCGGCATCGCCGGCAACCTCGGGCAAAGCAACTACGCCACGTCCAAGGCGGGGGTGATTGGCCTCGTGCAAGGTCTGGCCCCGCAGGCGGCGGCGCAGCAGGTCACGGTCAATGCGGTGGCGCCGGGTTTCATCGAAACCCAAATGACCGCGAAGATCCCGCTGATGATCCGCGAAGCGGGGCGACGCATGAATTCCCTGTCGCAAGGTGGCCAGCCGATCGACGTGGCCGAGACCATCGCCTGGCTGGCCCATCCGGCGTCCGGCGGGGTCAACGGACAAGTCGTCCGGGTGTGCGGCCAAAGTCTGCTGGGAGCCTGAACCATGGACTACGTTACGCAGATCATCGACCCGCCACCCTCACGCACCCGGTTGTTGCTGGACGGCGTGCGCGCCTTGCGCAAACCCAAGCTCGACGGCGCGCCGCCGTTGCCCGGCGAACGCCTGGTACGCGCCGCCGTGGAGCTGTCGCCCGGCGGCATCGCCGCTTACGGCCGCGCCTGTGGCTTTCGCCCTGAACAGGGCGTGCCGCTGTCCTATCCCCATGTGCTGGCGTTCCCCTTGCACTTGATGCTGCTGACCCGGCCGAGCTTTCCGTACCCGGCCAGCGGGATGGTGCACCTGGCCAATCGCATTCGTCAGCACCAGCGCTTGCAGGCGGGTCAGGCGCTGCGCCTTGAAGTGTTTTGCGAGCGCTGGGTTGCCCATCCCAAGGGGCAGGCGTTGAGCATCGCCACTCGGGCCTACAGCGCGGGCACGCTGGTGTGGGAAAGCGACAGCCTGTACCTGCGCCGCGATGTAAAAAACCCCGTCGGCGAGCCGTGGAATGACGTGCTGGCGTTGCAGGAAGAAGGTGTGTTGCGCACCCAACGCTGGGTGTTGCCGGTCGATCTGGGCCGCCGGTTCGCCAAGGTCTCGGGGGATTTCAACCCGATTCACACCTCGGTGATCGGCGCCAGGCTGTTTGGCTTTCGCCGCGCTATCGCCCATGGCATGTGGACCCTGGGCCGTGCATTGGCTGCTCAGCAACCGCCCGGTGGCCTGGACCAGGCCGAAGCCCATTGCGACTTCAAACTACCGATCTTCCTGCCCGGTCAGGTTGCCCTGTGGAATCGCCCAGTGACCGGCCCGCGCCGTGAATTTGAAGTGCGCAATTTCGCTGGCGACAAACCCCACATGCGTGGGCTATTGCTTTGGAATGAAAAGCCTGCAAAGAGAGCCTGGAATGAGTGACTACAGCTTCAACCCGGCCCCGACCCGCCGCGTGGCGATTATCGGCGGCAACCGTATTCCGTTTGCCCGCTCCAATACGGTGTACGCCCACGACAGCAACCAGGATTTGCTGGTCGCCGCCTTGCAAGGCCTGGTCGACCGCTACAACCTGCACGGCCAGCGCCTCGGTGAGTTTGCCGCGGGTGCGGTGATCAAGCATTCGCGGGATTTCAACCTGGCGCGCGAATCCCTGTTGTCAACGACCTTGTCCCCGGAGACGCCGGCCTACGACCTGCAACAAGCCTGCGGCACCGGCCTGGAAGCGGCGTTGCTGGTGGCGAATAAAATTGCCCTGGGCCAGATCGAAGTGGGCATTGCCGGCGGTGCCGACACCACCTCCGACGCCCCCATCGGCATCAACGAATCCCTGCGCCATACGTTGCTGGCGGCCAACCGCGCCAAGGGCATGGGCGACAAGCTGAAGACGTTGCTGAAACTGCGGCCCTCGATGTTTTTCAAGCCCCTGCTGCCACGCAATGGCGAACCGCGCACGGGCCTGTCGATGGGCGAACACTGCGAGGAAATGGCCAAACGCTGGCAGATCAAACGCCTGGCCCAGGACGCGTTGACCCTCACCAGCCACCAGCGTCTGGACGCCGCCTATAAGCGTGGCTTCTTCGACGACCTGATCAGCCCCCACCGCGGCCTGGCCCGTGACAACAACCTGCGCGCGGACGCGAGCCTGGAAAAGCTCGCAGGCCTGTCCCCGGCCTACGATCGACAAAACGGCACGCTCACGGCCGGCAACTCCACGCCCCTTACCGATGGCGCTTCGGTGGTGTTGCTCGCCAGTGAGGAATGGGCCACCGCAAACGGCTGGCCGGTGCTGGCTTACCTGCGTACGGGCGAGACGGCGGCGGTGAACTTTGTCGACGGCACCGAAGGCCTGCTGATGGCCCCGGCCTATGCCGTGCCGCGCATGCTCCAGCGTGAAGGCCTGGGTTTTGCCGACTTCGATTTCTTCGAGATCCACGAAGCCTTCGCCGCCCAGGTGCTGTGCACGCTCAAGGCCTGGGAAGACGCCGATTATTGCCGCGAGCGGCTAGGCCTGGACGCACCGCTGGGCACCATCGACCGCGCCAGGATGAACGTCAATGGCGGCTCCCTCGGCTGCGGTCACCCGTTTGCCGCAACGGGTGGCCGGCAACTGGCGGCGCTGGCCAAGGCCATCCATGAAAACGGTGGTGGTCGCGGCTTGATCTCGATCTGCGCGGCGGGCGGGCTGGGCATTACCGCCATCGTCGAAAAGTAGCGCTATCAAAAACAACAATAAGGAGACTGCCATGAACGCTGTAAGCCAGGAACAAACCGAACGGATCTGGTTGAACGCTTACCTGCCCGGCGTCCCGGCGGACATTGATGCCGGCATCGAGGACTACCCGTCGTTGCGCGAAGTGTTCCTGGAACACCTGGAAAAATTCCGCGAGCGGGTAGCCTACGTCAGCATCGGCACCGAAATGACCTACGCCGATTGGCAAGTCCAAGGCGTCGCGTTCGCCGCCTGGCTGCAAGGCCAGGGCGTGAAGAAGGGTGACCGTGTGGCGCTGATGATGCCCAACTGCCTGCAATACCCAATCTGCCTTTTGGGCACGATCCTGGCCGGTGCGGTGGTGGTCAACGTCAACCCGCTGTACACCTCCCATGAACTCAAGCACCTGCTCAAGGACAGCGGCGCCGAAACGGTGGTGATTTTCGAAAACTTCGCCCACACCCTGGAAAAAGTCATCGACGGCAGCAGCGTCAAGCGCGTGGTCATCGCGGCCATCGGCGACCTGCTCGGCACCTTCAAGGGCGCGGCAATGAACTTCATCCTGCGCCGCGTGCAAAAGCAGGTGCCGGCCTTCAAGCTGCGTGGCGCGGTGCGTTTCAACCAGGTGCTGAAACAGGGGCGGGCGCTGAACCACTTGCCGGTGGCCATGCACCTCGACGACCTGGCCTTCCTGCAATACACCGGCGGTACCACGGGTGACGCCAAGGGCGTGATGCTCAGCCACCGCAATATCATCGCCAACCTGCTGCAGGCCAAGGCCTGGGTCGGTGATCAACTGGACCAGCACAAGCAGGAAACCAACGTCACCTTGCTGCCGCTTTACCACATCTTTTCCCTGACGGTGAACTGCCTGATGTTCATGTGCCTGGGTGGGCGCAACATCCTGATCGCCGACCCACGGGACGTGAAACGCGTGCAGATGATCCTGCGTAAGGAGCGCTTCAACGGCATTGCCGGGGTCAACACGCTGTTCAACGGCTTGCTGGAAAACAAGGCGTTCTGCGCGCGGGACTTCTCCGACCTGCGCATGGTGATCGCTGGCGGCATGGCCACGCACACGGCGGTGGCCAAGCGCTGGAAGGACGTCACCGGGCTGCCGATCATCGAAGGTTACGGCCTGACCGAATGCTCGCCGGTGGTGAGCATCAGCCCTATCGATATTTCACGCATGCGCGAGATGGAATTCACCGGCAGCATCGGCGTGCCGTTGCCGTCGACCTGGGTGCGTTTTATTCGCGAAGACGGTGAATTGGCCGATATCGGCGAACAGGGCGAACTGCAAGTGCGCGGTCCGCAAGTGATGCAGGGCTACTGGAAACGCCCCAAGGAAACTGCCGAGGTGCTGGATGTTGAGGGCTGGCTGTCCACGGGTGATATCGGGGTGATGGACGCGCGCGGCTATATCCGCCTGGTGGACCGCAAGAAGGACATGATCCTGGTCTCGGGCTTCAACGTGTACCCCAATGAAATCGAAGACGTGGTGGCGTTGCACCCCGGCGTGGCAGAAGTGGCGGCGATTGGTGTGGAAGATGCGGTGACCGGCGAGAAGGTCAAGATCATCGTGGTGCGCAAGGACCCGAACCTGACCCAGGAACAGCTCCTTGCCCACTGCCGTGAATACCTGACGGGGTACAAGGTGCCGAAGTATGTGGAGTTCCGCACTACCGAGTTGCCCAAGACCACCGTGGGCAAAGTATTGCGCCGGGCGTTGCGCTAAAACGATCGTTCCCGCGCTCTGCGTCGCCAGTGCATGATCGTTCCCACGCTCTGCGTGGGAATGCCGCCTGGGACGCTCCGCGTCCCGCCAGCCACCCTAAATCCGGAGTCCTGCGCACGGGTGACGCGGAGCGTCACGGGATGCATTCCCACGCTGAGCGTGGGAACGATCAGGCCGCGTTTACATTGACCCATCGCTCTTCCCGGGCGGCCTGGCGAATCGCGGTTGCCAGCCGCTCAACTTCCCACGCCGCCTCAAAGTCAGTGCCGTTCGCGCCTTGGCCTGCGACGGCCATGATCAACTCCTGCACCTCCAGCGTCTTCAACTCGTTGTACCCCAGTTGGTGGCCAGCCGCCGGGCTGAACGCGGCATAGCCGGGCAGGGCGGGGCCGGCCAGCAAACGCTGGAAACCGTCCTGGCCGGCACGGCACAGGCGCAGTTCATTCAAACGTTCCTGATCGAACGCCAGCGTGCCTTGGGTCCCGCTGATCTCAAAACTCAGGTGGTTTTTGTAGCCGTGCTTGAGCCAACTGCTGCTCACCGTGCCGCGCGCGCCATTGGCGAAACGCAGCAGCGCATGCACCTGGTCATCCACCGCGATGGATTTCATCGCTTTGCTGCTGTGTACGGCTGGGCGCTGGCCGTGGACGGTCTGCGTGTCGGCACACACGCTGACCACATCGCCGACTAGGTAACGCGCCATCGACAGCAGGTGGCTGCCCAGGTCCGCCAACGCGCCGCCGGCGTGTTCCACTTCACAGCGCCATGACCAGGGTGAAGCCGGGTCGGCCATGAAGTCTTCGCTGAACTCGCCCTGGAAGCTGATGATGTCTCCCAGGTCGCCCTTGGCGATCAACTCGCGCGCGAGGCCGATCATCGGGTTGTGTTGATAGTTGTACCCCACGCGGGTCACTACGCCTGCTGCACTCGCGGCGCGGCGCATGGCGTCGGCCTGTTCCAGGCTGACCGCCAGGGGTTTTTCGCAGTACACCGACTTGCCTGCAGCAATGGCGGCCATGGCCATTGGGTAATGCAGATGGTTGGGTGTGGTGATGGCCACGACATCGACGTTGGGGTCGTTGATCAAGGCCTGCCAGTCGCCATGGGCCTGGGCAAAACCCCAGGCTGTGGCGCAACGCTGGGCGCGCTCGGTGTCTGCATCGGCCAGTGCGGCCAGCTTGAGGCGTACCGGCAGTTCAAATACCGCGCGGGCGTTGTTGAACGCCAGGGCATGGGCGCGCCCCATGAAGCCTGTGCCAATCAAGCCGATTCCGAGTTCACGCATCGCCGTGGTCCTTTGGATTATTGTTTTCAGGATGCCTATTAATGGAATAAAAATTCCCAATATTCAAGATATGGAATAATAAATTCATATTCCGGCGTTGATCGTTCCCACGCAGACATGGGAACGATCAACAGGGAGGGCGCATCATTGCGGTTGATGGGGCTATATTCAGGGCATGGCCAAACGCCGCCAGTTAACAAAAGATAACGTAGCGCCGATTGTCAGGCGATTCGAAAGCCCGATAGGATGGCCCTGCTTCCTTCAGGCGCTCTAGATTGCAGGTTTCAGAGCCCGGGAAGGCGGACCTAACAATAATAAATGGGGAGAAAGGTCTATGAGTGAGCCTGTCATGGGTTGGGTTGTTTGCCGCCCACGCGCCGCACGCAGGGTTGCGTTGCTGGCCACAGCGCTCTCGCTGTTTGGGGCCGTCGTGTTATCGACCGCCGTCCAGGCCGCCAGCGATACCACCGCCCCAGCGGTGTTTGCCATTGAATCGCCCAAGGCCGCCAAAGGCCTGATGATTGACGTCGTCCACGCAGGCAAGCGCCTGGTGGCGGTCGGTGATCGCGGGCACATCCTCTATTCCGATGACCAGGGCAGCACCTGGACCCAAGCCAAGGTGCCTACCCGGCAATTGCTTACGGCGGTGTTTTTCACCGACGACAAGCAGGGCTGGGCGGTCGGGCATGACGCGCAGATTCTCGCCAGCACTGACGGCGGCGCTACCTGGGCCGTGCAATATCAAGACCTCAAGCGCGAAGCGCCGTTGCTCGATATCTGGTTCAAGGACGCCAGCCACGGCTTGGCCGTGGGCGCCTACGGTGCGCTGATTGAAACCACCGACGGCGGCAAAACCTGGGAGGACGTCAGTGACCGCCTCGACAACGAAGACCAATTCCACCTCAACGCTATCGCCCGGATCAAGGACGCCGGCCTGTTTATCGTCGGCGAGCAGGGCAGCATGTTCCGCTCCAGCGACGATGGCCAGACCTGGGAAAAGCTCGAAGGCCCCTACGAGGGCTCGTTGTTTGGCGTGATCAGTACCGCCCAACCGCAAACCCTGCTGGCCTACGGTTTGCGCGGCAACCTCTATCGCTCCACGGATTTCGGCAGCACCTGGGAACAGGTTGAGTTGAATGCCGCGCGCGGCGCACTGGAATTCGGCCTGTCAGGCGCGACCTTGCTTGATGACGGCGCGCTGGTGGTGGTCGGCAACGGCGGCAGCGTGGTGGTCAGCCACGACGATGGCCTGACCTTCAGCGTATTCAATCGCCCGGACCGTATTTCACTGTCGGCAGTCACGGCGGCAGGCAATGGCAACTTGATTCTGGTCGGGCAGGGTGGTGTTCGTGTCGCCAAGCCAACCGGCGCCGAACTCGAAAAACAATAAGAAGGCGGGGAAAGAATGAGCAGTCATCACAACGATAAAGCGACCTTTCTTGAGCGCCTGATCTTTAACAACCGCCCGGCAGTGATCGTCATCTGCCTGCTGGTGAGTATTTTCCTGTTCTGGCAGGCGACGTTGATTCGCCCGTCCACCAGCTTTGAAAAGATGATCCCCCTCAAGCACCCCTTCATCGAAAAGATGATGGAACACCGTAACGATCTGGCGAACCTTGGCAACACGGTGCGTATCTCGGTGGAGGCCAAGGACGGCGACATCTTTACAAAGGAGTACATGGAGACCCTGCGTCAGATCAACGACGAGGTGTTCTACATCTCCGGCGTCGACCGCTCGGGCCTCAAGTCGCTGTGGAGCCCCAGCGTGCGCTGGACCGAAGTGACCGAAGAGGGCTTTGCCGGCGGTGAAGTGATCCCGCAGAGCTACAACGGCTCGCCGCAAAGCCTCGATCAGTTGCGCAACAACGTACTCAAGTCCGGCCAGGTCGGGCGCCTGGTGGCCAACGATTTCAAGTCGAGCATCGTCGACATCCCGCTGCTGGAGGCCTACCCGGACCCGCAGGACCAAGGCAAATTGCTCGCCCTGGATTACCAGAAGTTCTCCCACGAGCTTGAAGACAAGATCCGCACCAAGTTCCAGGAACAGAACCCCAACGTACAGATCCATATCGTCGGTTTTGCCAAGAAAGTCGGTGACCTGATCGATGGCCTGATCATGGTGGTGCTGTTCTTTGGCGTCGCCTTCGTCATCACGCTGGTTCTCTTGCTGTGGTTCACCAACTGCTTGCGCAGCACCATCGCAGTGTTGAGCACGACGCTGGTGGCGGTGGTTTGGCAACTCGGTTTGATGCACTTCTTCGGCTTCGGACTGGATCCGTATTCGATGCTGGTGCCGTTCCTGATCTTCGCCATCGGTATTTCCCACGGCGTGCAGAAAATCAACGGTATCGCCCTGCAATCCAGTGAGGCGGACAACGCTCTGACGGCCGCACGGCGGACCTTCCGGCAATTGTTCCTGCCGGGGATGATCGCGATTCTGGCGGATGCGGTGGGTTTCATCACGCTGCTGATCATTGATATCGGTGTGATCCGCGAACTGGCCATCGGCGCGTCCATCGGCGTGGCGGTGATCGTGTTTACCAACCTGATCCTGCTGCCGGTGGCGATTTCCTATGCCGGCATCAGCGCACGCGCCATCGCCAGGAGCAAGAAAGACGCGAACCGCGAACATCCGTTCTGGCGCCTGCTGTCGAATTTTGCCAGCCCGAAAGTCGCGCCGATCTCCATCGCGCTGGCGCTTGTCGCTTTCGGTGGCGGCCTCTGGTACAGCCAGAACCTCAAGATCGGCGACCTCGACCAAGGCGCGCCGGAATTGCGCCCGGACTCGCGTTACAACAAGGACAACAACTTCATCATCAGCAACTACTCCACCAGCTCCGACGTGCTGGTGGTGATGGTCAAGACCAAGGCCGAAGGCTGCTCGCGTTATGAAGCGATGGCGCCCATCGACCAGTTGATGTGGAAGATGCAGAACACCGAGGGCGTGCAGTCGGCGATCTCGCTGGTGACCGTGTCCAAGCAGATGATCAAGGGCATGAACGAGGGCAACCTGAAATGGGAAACCCTGTCACGCAACCCGGACGTGCTGAACAACTCCATCGCCCGCGCCGATGGCTTGTACAACAACAATTGCTCCCTGGCGCCGGTGCTGGTGTTCCTCAACGACCACAAGGCCGAAACCCTCGACCGCGCGGTGCATGCGGTGCAGGACTTCGCCAGGGAGAACAACAAGGACGGCCTGGAATTCATTCTCGCCGCCGGTAACGCCGGGATCGAGGCCGCCACCAACGAGGTGATCAAGGAGTCGGAGCTGATCATCCTGATCCTGGTCTACCTCTGCGTGGCCACCATGTGCATGATCACCTTCCGCTCCTGGGCCGCGACCTTGTGCATCGTGCTGCCGCTGGTGCTGACTTCAGTGCTGGGCAACGCGCTGATGGCGTTCATGGGCATCGGCGTCAAGGTCGCGACCTTGCCGGTGGTGGCGTTGGGCGTGGGGATTGGCGTGGACTACGGCATCTACATCTACAGCCGCCTGGAAAGCTTTCTGCGTGCCGGCCTGCCGTTGCAAGAGGCGTACTACCAGACCCTGAAATCCACCGGTAAAGCCGTGCTGTTCACCGGCCTGTGCCTGGCAATCGGCGTGTGCACCTGGATCTTCTCGGCGATCAAGTTCCAGGCCGACATGGGCCTGATGCTGACCTTCATGCTCCTGTGGAACATGTTCGGCGCACTTTGGCTGCTGCCGGCGCTGGCACGGTTCCTGATAAAACCCGAGAAACTGGCGGGGCAGAAGGGCAATTCGTTGTTTGCCCACTGAGCCGTGAGGTGAGGGCGTTCCTGCCCTCACCTCCGGGTTTCATTGGTTTGCGCGCGGCGCCCGTGTGATCGCGAGGAAAATCTGATCCACGGGTGGCGTGATCAGTACGTAAAGAATCCGCGTGAGCGGCTCGGCGCCGGGCTCCGTTTGGTTACGCAAGTAGGCCTGGACGTGTTGCTTGAGCAAATCCTTTTGCGTGTATTTGCGTTGTTCAGGCAGTTTCAGGTGCGCTCTGGTGTAGCGCTCGGGCGGTGCGTCGGCGGCGGCGTAATGAAAGTGTGCATACCACAACACCACCGGCGGTTTTTGAGCCTTGTCGTACACGGCGTATTCGGTGAAGTAGTCTCCGCTGAGGGTCGGGCGCTGCGGGTCTGCCAGGCTCGTCAGGTTGATATCAATTTGTTTGTGCTCCCACAGGTAATTGAGGCTTTCCTGCGTCGGCCATTGACGCTTGTACGCATCACTGCAGACGCGCGCGGCCAGCCGGCCGATGTCCCGGGCCTGCGCCAGGTATTCATCGATCAGGTCCTGGGATGCTGCCTTGTCGAGATGATCGCGCTTGATTTCATCGGCCAGTGCCGTGAACTCCTTGGCGTGACGGGTCAGCAATTGGTCCCAGTCATCCGGATTGACCTGTTGGCGGGTCAGCGGCGAGTCGAGCTTTTTCTGGTCGGCCGTTATCACCTGTTCAATGCCTTTGCGCTGCCCGATCAACGCCCGACCGAAACCTCTGAGTGTCGCCAGTGATCGGCCCTGGGGCTCGGGTTGCGGCGGGGTGGCGGGCTCGTGGGCAGTGGTTGCCCAACCATCTTTTTGCTGGGTGAAAGAGGCAATGGTTTCGCCGGTTAACGTATCGGTGATGGTGAAATGTTCTTCGTTGCTCTGTGCATCCGCCGGTTTGAGTTCGCCGATCAGGTATTGCTTTTTACGGGTCTTGAACACGCGTTTGGCCGGGTCCCTGGGCCGTAGCGTTTTTGACAGGGGCAGCTCGACGTCCAGCGCTTCCTGTTTGCGCACCACCGATTCCAGCTCGCCTTGCGCCAGCGCCTGGGCGTAGGCGAGGCCGTCAAGCAGGCGCTCGGCCTCCGGGCGCAGGCGGCCAGGGTTGAGCGCCTTGAGGGCGCGAATGGCCTCCTCATAGAGGCGGTACTGCTTGAGGACCGTCTCATAGACATCACGTTGCTCGGCAAGCGGGTATTCGGCGCCGCTGCGCACTTCAATGTGAGACAGCAGCACTTCGCTCAACTCGGCCTGCTCGAGGCGTTTGATATACAGCTCTTCTTGTGGCGGCAGGGCCGTATCGGGCAGCCTCACGCTGGCGGCGTCGAGATAGTTCAGCGCATTGAGCTTCAGGTTGTCGGAGAAAAAGTGCTGCGGGCGCTGAATTTGCGTCAACAGATCCTGACGGACCAACCGGCCCTCCAACGAGTCCTGTTCCAGTTGTTCAAGGGTGGTTTCCATGGCGACGGACACTTCGGCCATGTGCTGGCGAATGTTCGCCGATTCAATGGCATTGCTGATGTATTCGTTGTAGACCGAAACGTCTCCCAGCACGTTATTGATAAACATCCGGTGCGCCATCTCGGACATCGGTTCGCCCGCGGAGGAAAAGCGCATGGCGTTCAAGCGGTCCAATAAAAAGCTGTGGATGAGCAGTTGCTGATCCCAGATGGTCTTGAGGATTTTTTCCCGGTCACGCACATGCACGCCGGCCTTGCCGACCTTTTCCAGCGCCTGGCCGAGCTGGACCATTTCGAGCCGCGGGCCCAGAGACTCGGCAAATTGAACCTCCAGGGTTTGCAGCAGAATTTGAAACTCGGTGCGCCGTTCCTGATGTTTCTGCGCTTCCCTCAACTGCCGCACCTCCAGGGCCGGTCGTTGTATATCAGTGGCTTGCTGCAGCACATTGCGCACTAGATGTAAGGTTTTTAGCTGGTTTTTCAGGTCCGTGTAGGCGGCTGCCACCCTATCGATGGACGCCATGACCGGCGCCATCAAATAGGTCACTTCTACATTGAGTGCTTGTGCGCGTTCGAGTGCTTGCTGGGCTTTGCGCTGGTTATCTTCGCGCAAGGCCGCCACGCGCTTGGGGCCGCCCCCCAATAGTTTGAGCCCACGGTCCAGTGTCCAATGACCGTTGCCATCGGTTTTAAGCTTAATGCCGGGGTGGTCCGGTTTCTGTGGGTGAATGAGAAATACATCGCCAAAACCCGCAACGATACTGACCCTGAACAGCAGGCTGCCAATCGAGGCGTGCCACAGGTTGTTGATGCGGTATAAGCCTGTGTGGGGCCCGATTTTGATTGGCTCCGGCGCAGGCACAGGCCAGGGGGTGTTGAGCGCCCGCAGTTTCTGCAGGAGCCTTGCCGAGGCGTTGTCGCCGGCGAGGGAGTGATCAAAATCCAGCAGGGTACGGCCACCGCCCGGCGGTTCGGACGGCAGGCCGACAATGCCCCGTTCAACCCTGGCCGTTGGGCTCGCTGCGTGGCCGGGTAGCGGGCGTCTGAAAGGGCTGCGTGTGAGGGCCGATTCATCGCGCGCGGGAATGTTGGCGGGCGCGGTCAGTGATCCCTGGTGCACCAGCAGCATGCCGATATTGAGCAGCAGGTCGACCCACGCCAGCTCCTTCGCCGTGGGGTCGTCGCTCTCCAGCGCCGGCAGGTCCTGCGTGAGGCCTTGGGTCAGTTGAATCAGCCAGCCCGCAGCGGCCAGGGGCCCGCGTACCGCGATCAACAACGTGTTGAACCCCAACTGCATCCCTTCCAGAATCAGCGCCCAACGGCTTTCTGTATTGGAGGTCGATTCGCGCTCGGCCTGGTCAAGCAGTTGGCGGGTTTCACAGCCAAACAGATACTCCATGAGACTGCCATTGTTGAGCGCCTGAAGGACCTCGTCGCTGCTTTCATCGCCGGCCTTTGCCAGCTCGGCAGGTTTGGGCACGTCGGGCAGTATGTCGAACTCCGAACCCATGCCGACACGGACGTAGTGAGGCTGGGTAAAGCCGCCGTTGCTGTAGATCGCCCTGGCCGTGTCCGCCAGCCAGGTCAGCACGCTGTCTTGCAAGGCGCCGGGTTGCACAATCGCCGCCAACAGGCGCTCGCGGCTGGCAAATTCGAGCACCGAGTCGCGATAGGCCGGACGATAAAGCACGTGCGGCCCGCGCTGGGTGTCGAGGGGTTCGATGATGAACATGTTTTGCACCACATCCGCCGTGGCGCCGGGCTTGCGCACAAAAGCCAGCGGGCGGATGACGATCTCGTCGCCGTCGACCCGCCGCTCCAGCGGGGCCGGGGCCAGCAGCGCATTCACGCAACGAAAACCGCGCGGCGTGAAGCCCGCTTCGCCTTTGATCGTGTGCTCCAGCGCCTGGGTTTTGAGGTGGACGGGCCGTTGTTGCTGGAACAGCTGTTGGCGTTTTTGCGCGGCCTCGGTGTCGCTCATCAGTTCCTCGCGCAGGTAGTAGGGGTAGTTTTTGCCGATGTCGACATGCTGGACCAATTGCAGCAGGTAGTCGGGCGTCAACCACGTTTCAATCTCAAGGCCCTGGCGATGGTTCAGTGTCATGCGGCCTTTGGGTCTGCCCGAGAGGTTTTTCAGCGCCAGGTCGACCAAGCTCATGGGGACCGGTTCGACATACCCACCTTCAAGGCTGCCCACCGGGACGTGAAAGGTCAGCACCAAGTCGTCAGCGTTGTAACCGGCCGACAGTGCGGCGGCGTCGCAGGTGCGCTGGCCGCGCAGGGCTGCAGTGCGGTCCAGGCACAGTTGGTGGTTCAAGTGCTGGGTGGCGTAGCTGCGCAGCGTTTCCAGGCCGTCGAAGTCCGCGTCGCCGAGGGTTTGGCGGCGGATACCGGCTTGCTCCAGCAGGCTTTGGCGGTAGGCCATGCGGTCGGCGGCGCCGGCGTGTTGCAGCCAGTCGGGCAGGGCGGCCTGGAGGGGCGACAGGGTTGTAAGGCGCGGGCCGGGCAAGCCGGTGAATGCATTGGCCGGGTTTGTGGTTGCGGCAAACAGCTGCTCCAGTGCCGGGACGCTGGATCTGGCGGGGAGTTGAATGGCGGCGAGGTCATCCAGTTGCTGGTTCAATATGAGCGCGGCCTGTACCTCGAAAATATCGCCATCGGGCTCGTACTGCTGCCAGGTAATCCGGTCGGCGGTGTAACGTTGCTGCATACGCTCGCCCCAGGCCACACCGAAGGCATCGAGGTCAGGGTATGACTCAATCTCGCCGGACAGACGACACAGCACGACCTGCTCGCGGTTGACCACCAGCACGTCGTTGGCTTGCAACGTGAGTCGGCTGCCTGCGCGATCCAGATGTGTCTCCAGGGTGTAAGCATGGACCGCATTTTCGGGCCAGGGGCGTGCGGTGCGCGTTGCTCGATCAGGATAGCGATTGAGTGTGCTGAGGGTTTTCAGCGGCTGGGCGCCGCTGCCGGCCTGGCGAACAGCCGAGTCCAGCTGTGCACCTTGCAGCACCCTGGCCAGCCACTTCCAGCGACTGCCGCCGGCGTCGCTGTCCTGGCCCCAATAGGCTGACAACGCCTCTTGAAAGCCAATAAACAGCAGCAACGGCAATTCCCGGATAACCTCCTCAATGACCTGCAGGTCATAGCCGCGCTGCCCATTGACTGGGTAGCTGAGCCGGGTGCCATCGGCGCTGCTCAGGTAGCACTCCAGGCCGTAGCGTGAGGATAAATCCGGGAAGCTGCCATCGGCCATATGGCTCAGTGCTACCTCCAGCAAGGGAGACAACGCGCGGCCGCCACCTTCACGGGGCCGTGCGAGTCGAAGGTCGTCGAGGGGGGACGTCAGGGGCGGGTATTTTTCGGTGAGGTTGCGGGCCAGCATCTGCGCGGTGACTGAGCGCAACGTCGGGCGGGTCAGGAACTGGGCTTGAACCGCTTGTCGGGTCAGGTGAGCAGGGGGTGTCGTGTTCGGGTCTGGCATGGGTAATCCTTTACGTTGAATAAAGACGTGCTCATCCACGGTAATGCGCTGCGCTGCGGTGATGCGGTAGCCCGTTAGGGTTTTAGGCCCTGGCGGCAAACTGGCCTATGATTAGCGCTTTGAACCTGACGAAAGACTGTGATGACTGATAATTTGCTGACCGTCCTTGAAGCCAGCGACATGCTTGAAATCAATGGGCTGCACACCTTCGACTTCGTGCTCAACGAAGAGAAGCTGCTGATCATCGCCTTGGACGGGCGTGCCGAAAAACGCTGGACGTTCACCTTGGAGCAGGTAGGCGCTGCCGCCTTCGATGAAACCTTGCAAAGCTGGACCCTTACCGGTGATTCGGGCGAGCACCGCCTGGTCTGCATGAGCGGCGTCACCGGCAACAATAACGACGAGGATGAAGCCGATGATGATGCGTAAATTCTGGCCCCTGCTGATGGCCGGCAGTGTCGGTGCGATGTCGGTGCAAGCCGCGCCGGCCGACACTTATGAACTGCTGGTGGGCAGCTACACCGCCGGCAGCAGCGAAGGGATTTACCGCCTTCAGTTCGACAGCCGCACCGGCCAGTTCCAGGGCAAACCGGTATTGGCCGCCAAGACCGCCAACCCCTCGTGGCTGACGGTCTCCAAAGACCAGAAGTACCTGTTTGTGGTCAACGAGAACGGCCCGGGCCAGACAGACTCGGTCGGCCGCGTCAGCAGCTACAGCATCGCCCCGCAGAATCATCAACTGACCCTGATCAACCAGGTGCAGAGCCTGGGCAATGAGCCGACCCATTCCAGCGTCGCCGGTGACGGGCGATACCTGTTCGTCGCCAACTATTCGGTATTGGAAGATCCGGGCGGCAGCCTGGCGATTCTGCCGGTGGATGCCACGGGCAAGCTGTCGGCGCCGGTGCAGTTGAGCGGGCACCCAGCCAGTCGCGTGAACCCTGAGCGCCAGGCTTCCAACCATGTGCACTCGGTGGTGTCGTCGCCGGATGGCAAGTATGTGTTTGTGCAGGACTTGGGGGCGGACAAGATTTTTGCCTACCACTACGACCCCAAGGCCAACCACGAGCTGCCATTGACGCCGGCCACCCCTGCTTCTGTTCAACTGCCGCCGGGCAGTGGCCCGCGTCATTTGTTGTTCAGTGCTGACGGCAAGCATGCCTGGCTGACCACCGAGATGAGCGCCCAGGTCGCGGTGTTCGATTACAACGACGGCAAGCTCAGCCAAACCCAGTTGGTGGAGTACGCCGCTGGCCAACCGGTGTCCGACAAGGCTGGCGCCGCGTTGCATGCTTCAAGCGATGGCAAGTTCCTGTATGTGAGCAATCGTGGCACGGCCAACCAGTTGCTGGTGTTCAGCATCGACCCGGCCACCGCGCACCTCAAGGAACTACAGCGCCGTTCCGTGGAAGGCGACCACCCGCGTGAGTTCAGCCTGGACCCGAGTGGCAAGTTCCTGCTGATTGCCAACCAGAAAAGCAATGAAATCGTGGTGGTTGAACGCGACCCCAAGACCGGCCTGCTGGGTAAAACCGTGCAGAAATTGCCGATCGATGCCCCCAGCGACCTCAAGTTCCTGGTGCGTCAATAAGCCACAGGCCCCGCATGGCGGGGCCTGAGTCTTTGTATTAATTCTATTAATAGCGGCTACTGTTTCAAAGCATTTCTAAGGTTCTACCCTCGGGCGTAAGTTTGGTTCCAAGGCCTTCCCAGGCCACTCAACCAAACGAACACAAGGGTTACCGACATGAACTTCAATCTCTTCTCGATCATCGCCGCTTCCGCTGTCTCCGCCACTGTTGCCTTGCCAGCGGCCGCCAGCGTGGACGTCTCCGGCAA
This sequence comes from Pseudomonas fildesensis, assembly GCF_001050345.1. Lineage (GTDB taxonomy): Bacteria > Pseudomonadota > Gammaproteobacteria > Pseudomonadales > Pseudomonadaceae > Aquipseudomonas > Aquipseudomonas fildesensis. The sequence continues at coordinate 33,979 of NZ_LFMW01000011.1, forward strand.
AAAATCCAGCACCAGCGCCTACACCCAGAAATACCTGCAACAAAGTGCCAACTTCTACGCCGCCCTGGATCACAAAATCCAGCAATAAGCGTTGATTGACCCTGCACTCAAGCAAATGCCAAACCCATTTTGGTGAGCGGGCTTGTTGTGGTGAACCGGGCTGTCGTGGCGAGCGGGCTTTCTGTGGCGAGCGGTGCTGTTGTGGCGAGCGGGCTTGCCCCGCGTTGGGCTGCGAAGCAGCCCCAAGACCAGGCGCTGCGGTATGCCAGATAGTTCATGGTTGTTCTTTTTGGGGCTGCTTCGCAGCCCAACGCGGGGCAAGCCCGCTCGCCACAGAAAGCCCGTTCACCACAGAAAGCCTGCTTTCCACAATAAGCGGGCCAGCCACAGGGAAAGCGATTAGCTATGAGGCCTTCGCCATTACGCCGATAAACAGCGGCGATTGCAGAAACGCTTCCAGCCAGCGCTGCAATTCCCGGTAAGGCGTACCGGCAAACCATTCCCGATCGACATGCGCGAACTGCCGCACAAACGGCGCCACGGCCATGTCCGCCAGGCTCGGGTGATCGGCCAGTAAATACGCGCGATCTGCCAGCAACGCCTCCAGCTTCTGCAAAAACGCCTCGCCCTCGGCCCGATAGTGTTCCATCGGTTGTTCGGGGTAGCGTTCGGCATACTTGTATCGATTCAAGTGATACTTGAACCCCAGATCATTCTCGTCAATCAGCGCCAGTACCGCAGGGTCGCCCTGAAGCAACCAGCCATCCGGATCGTGCTGCGCCAACGCCCATTGCATGATTGCCAGGCTTTCATCGATCACCTGGCCGTCCTCCACTAAAACCGGCACCGTGCCCTTTGGCGACAACGCCAGCATCTCGGCCGGCTTGGCCTTGAGGCTGACTTCGACGATGCGCACCGGCACGCCTGAATAACGCAAGGCCAGTCGCGCGCGCATCGCGTACGGGCAGCGCCGGAACGAGTACAGCAATGCCTCGCTCACTTGACCTCCAGCGTGCTCAAACCATTGCCCTGACGCTTGACCTGGATTTGCACCGGGATGCGCTCGTGCATTTCCTGTACGTGGGAGATCACCGCTACCTTGCGGCCCTGGGCCTGCAAACCGTCAAGGGCATCCATTGCCAGTTGCAGCGATTCCGGGTCGAGGCTGCCGAAGCCCTCATCGATAAACAGCGACTCGATCTTCAAGGTGCTGGACGCCATCGACGCCAGGCCCAGCGCCAGTGCGAGGGACACCAGGAAAGTCTCACCGCCGGACAACGAATGCACCGAACGCAGTTCGTCGCCCATTTCGGTGTCCATCACCAACAGCCCGAGCATGCTGCCACCGCGCTTGAGGCGGTAGCGGCGCACCAATTGGCGCAGTTGCACGTTGGCATGGTGCACCAGCAGGTCGAGGTTGTAGGCCTGGGCGATCTTGCGGAAGGTGTCGCCGGTGGCCGAGCCGATCAGCGCGTTCAGGCGTGCCCAGCGCTGCCATTCTTCATAGGCCTTGGCGATCTGTTCGTCCAGGGCGTGGTTCGCATCCTGGCGGCGCTGGTCTTCGGCTTGGCGCGCGCGCAGTTCGGCGCACTGTTTCTCGCCCTCGGCCAATTGCTGATTGAGTGCGGCCAGGGTGCTGTCGAGCTGTTCGGCGTCCAGGTTGCCGTTGTGCAGTGCCTGGTGCTCGGCGAGGCGTTGTTCGCGCTCTTGCAGCAGGACCCTGGCTTGCTCGACGGCTTTTTCACTGTGCTGCAACTGCTGGCGCAGTTGGCTGATGTGGGCGTCGTCGAAGGCCAGCAGGCGGCTGAGCCCGTCGTCGTCCAGTTCAGGGTGCAGAGCGCGCCATTCGTTGATACGCAGGTCGAGCGCTTGCTGTTCGGTGTGCAGCGCCTGTTGGCGTTCCTGTTGCGCCTTGAGGTCGGCGGCCAGTTGGATCAAGGCATTACGGATCTCTTGCGCTTGTTGATTCGCGTCGACCTCGCTCTGGCGTGACTGCGCGACCGCTTGATCGAGGTGCTGCTGCCAGTGCTCGGCGCTGGCGTGATCGCCCAACAGTGCGTCGAGTTTTTCCTGGGCAGCCTGTTGCTGCGTGGCCAGTTCGGTGACGTGCTGGAGCAAGGCGTCGAGCTGTTGCTGGCGATGCTGCTGATGGGTGTGTGCTTTCTCGATGGCCTGCTGGCGTTCCTGCTGCTCGGCCAGTTCATCGCGCTGGTGGCCCAGTTGTTCGAGGCGCTGGCTGACTTGCTGGTCCAGCAGCATGAACGTCGCCGCCGGTTCGCTGCGCAAACCGTCCAGGGTCTCGGCGGGCAGCAGGCTGGCGAAGGCGTTGAGTTCTTCGTCGAGGCGTTCGCGGTCGTTGGACAGCTCGCGTTGCTGGTCCACCAGCAACTGACGGGTTTGCTGGCTGGCGTCCTGGGCGGCTTGCAGTTGTTGCTGCAAGCGCCCGGCGTTCTGTTGCAGGTTGAGCAGCGCGCCCTGGCGGTGTTCGTCCTGGGTGATGTTCTGCGTGAGCTGAGTGAGTTGCTGGGCCAGCCAGGCGCTGCGCTTGGCCGCGTCCTGATTGAACAGCGAGGCCGACAACGGGTGCGCGGCCAGGCTGGGGGCCAGGCCCTGTTGCTGGGTCGCCAGTTGCTCCTGCTGTTGCAGGAACTCCTTTTGCTGGGCGATCAAACCGCCGACTTCGCCACGTAGCTCGGTGAGTTTTTCCTTGAGGGTGTCGACGGCTTTCTGTGCTGTGGCCTCTTCGTTTTCGTCGTGGCGACCGAGGCTTTGCAACAGCGCTTCGGGCTGGTGATACGGGTGCTCGTGGCTGCCGCACACCGGGCAAGGCTGGTCATCCTGCAACTGCTCGCGCAATTCCTCAACGCTGGCGCTGCGGGCCAGGCGCTGGCGCTCCAGCAGTTGTTTGGTCACCGTCAGTGTTTGCTCGGCCACGGTCAGTTCGGCTTTGGTTTGCAGGCCGGTCTGGTTCAGTTGATCGCGTTGCTGCGCGGCGTCTGCGAGTTTTTGCGTCAGCGCGGTGACCTTTTGATCCAGCTGCTGCTGGCTGTCCCACAGGCGCGTGAGGTCTTCGAAGGCGCGCTGTTGCTTGCGGTTTTCCTGCAGCAGGCTGGCCAGCAACTGGATCTGTTCGGCCACTGCATGCGGTTCGGCGCCGGCCTCCTGGTAGAGCAGGTCCAACGCTTCGCGCTGTTGCGCGAATTGCTCGGCGGCGGCGGTGGCACGCTCTTCGAGCTGCGGCAGTTCGGCCTGGCCCTTTTTCAGGCGATTGCCGATCAGCATCAGCTGTTGCAGACGGTCACGGTAGGCGCCCCAGGCGTCGGTCAGCGGCGCGAGGGCGACGCTGCGTTCCAGCTCGGCGGCCAGGCGCTGCAGGCGCTCGGCGACGTGAGTGTGTTTGTCCTGCAAACCTTTGAGCAAGGCCTGGCCTTGGGCGCACGCGGTGTCGTGTTGCTGTTTGTCCTCGGTGCGCTTGGCCAGCGCCTTGGTCAGGTGCGCGAGGGTGTTCTGTTCTTCGAAGGCCTGGCGCAGCAGTGGCACGGCGTCAGTCTGGACTTTCAGGGCTTCGACGAGTGCGGAGTGGGCGGATGTCTGCTGTTGTTGCGCCTGCTCCTGGCGAGTGCTCAACGCCGCTTGTTGCTCGATATGCTGCTGAATCTGCGCGGCCAATGGCGACAGCACGGTGTGGAGTTCAACCTGGCGTGCGAAGTGATGACGCTGCGGCGCCAACTGGTCCAGTCGACTCAAATCCTGGCGTTGCTGGCCTTGGCCTTCCCACTGTTGCTGGTCCCGTTGCAACTGCTCGACGGCACTGAGCTGGCGCTCCTGCCATTCGCGCAGCTCCTTGAGCCAGGTGTGCTGCAACTCCAGCTGTTTGAGCTGGGCTTGTTGCGTCTTGAGCTGTTGCTGGGCTGCCGTCAGCTGTTGATCCAGTTCGGCGCGGGCTTCCGGGGCCAGGGGCACCACGCCGGTGGCCTGGTCTTGCAGGTGTTTGTGGGCGTCCTTGGCGTCCTTGGCCTTGTCGAACGCGCGACGGCCGAGCTGGGTGTAGAGCGCGGTGTCGGTGAGTTTTTCGAGCAGTTCGCTGCGCTCGTTGTCGTTGGCCTTGAGGAAGGCACTGAACTCGCTTTGCGCCAGCAACACGGCGCGGGTGAACTGCTCGAAATTCAGGCCCAGGGCCAGTTCCAACTGGGTCTTGTACTCGGTTTTCTGGCTGGCCAGGAGTTGGTCGCTGTCCAGGTCGATCAGGCTTTGCCGACTGTTCTGCAACTTGCCGCCGGCCTTGTCGCGGGCCCGGTTGGCTTCCCAGCGCGCCCGGTAACGACGCCCGCTGACACCGACGAAATCCACTTCGGCATAACCGCCGCCGGTGCCGCGTCGCAGCAACGTGCGCGGGTCGCCGATGGATATATCACTGTCTGCATCCTGCATCTTGGCCTGGCCGGTATCGCCCAGCCGTGGCACGGCGCCAAACAATGCCAGGCACAGCGCATCGAGCAGGGTACTTTTACCGGCGCCGGTTGGGCCGGTGATCGCGAAGAGCCCGGCGCTGGCCAGGGGCTCGGCGGTAAAGTCGATTTCGAACGGGCCGGCCAGGGAGGCGAGGTTTTTCAGGCGAATGGCGAGGATCTTCATGGCTGTTCATCCTGGTGTTGCACTTCATGGAGCAGCACCGCGAAATCCTTCAAGGTCTGTTCATCCACTTCGCTGCCGTAGCTGTCCTGCCAGGCGCGGCTGAACAGCTCCTGGGGCGTGAGTTGGTCGAGTTCGATCAAGCGTTCTTCGTCACTCGCTTCGCTGCCGCGTTTGCCGGCGTACTCGGCGGCGATGCGCACCAGGCGCACGGCTTTGCCTTGCAGGGCGGTTTCGATTTGCTGGCGCAGGTCGGGTTGCGGTTCGTCGAGGCGCACGCGCACTTCCAGCCACGGCTGGCGCTGGGTTTCGGCGAGCAGGTCGATGTCCGGCAAGTCCGCCAAAGCCTTGAGGATATCGGCCAGGGGCGCGGCCTCCAGGCGTTGCAGGTTGACCGAACGGGGGATCAGCCGCGACTCGACGCTGACCAGGCGTTGACCCTGAAAGGTCACATCGAGAATCTGATGCTTGTAGCCGATCTCGGAAAACGACAAGGGGATTGGCGAGCCACTGTAGCGAATCCTTTCCTCGCCATTCACGCGCTGCGGCTTGTGCAAATGGCCGAGGGCCACATAACTCACGCTGGCATCGAACAAACTGGCGGGCAGCGCCTCGGCATTACCGATGATCAGGCTGCGCTCGGAGTCTTCCGACACCGAGCCACCGGCCATGTGCGCATGGCTGATGGCAATCAGCGCCTGGCCTTTTTTGCGTTTGGCATTGGCGGCGGCGATCAACCACTCATGCACCTGGCCGATACCGCGCAGGTAATCATCGCCCAAGTGTGTGCCGGTGACTTCCGCCGGGCGCAAAAACGGCAGCGCCAGGCACCAGGCGGCGATCTTGCCTTTGGCGTCGGGCAGCGGGATCAGCAAACGCTCGGCATCCAGTTGGCCGTCATCCAGCCACAGCACGCGGCCCAAGGCATGCGTGCGCAAACGGCGCATCAACGGCGCCGGCAATTCGATACGCGAGCCGGAGTCGTGGTTGCCGGCGATCATTACAATCGTGAGTTTCGGGTTTTGTTCGTGGGCGCTGATGATGAAGTCATACAGCCGCTCCTGGGCCTTGAGCGGCGGGTTGACCGTGTCGAAGATATCGCCCGCGATCAGCAGCGCATCCGGCTGCTCGGCGTTTAATTGGCCCAGCAGCCACTCGAGAAAACAGGCGTGTTCGAAATCGCGTTCCTGGCCATGCAGGTTTTGCCCAAGGTGCCAGTCGGAAGTGTGAAACAGACGCAAGGCGAACTCCGTGGAGAAATAGGAGATGAATGGCCGCCGTAAACAGAGAAGGGCGGTGAAAAGGAGGGGAGTTTACCCGTAAATGTGAACACGATGGCCCTGGCGACGAAGGGCAAATCTGCATCACACAGCGCACGATTGTGGCGAACGAGCGTGTTGTGGCGAGCGGGCTTGCCCCGTGTTGGGCTGCGAAGCGGCCCCAGTACGGCAAACGCATTAGCGTGGCTGCAGTTTTAGGGCCGCTTCGCGCCCCAACGCGGGGCAAGCCCGCTCGCCACAAGAAGCCCGCTCGCCACAAGAAGCTCGCTTGCCACAAGAAGCCCGCTTGCCACAACAAGTCCGTTCCCTACAGAAGGCCCGCGGGCCATGGAAAAACGGGTTATTTGGGGTAGAGCGGCGGCAAGCTGGTGGTATCGGTCGCCGGGTCCAGCTCGCGCTCGGCCATCGGGATGGCTTTCACCGCGCGCCACAGTTCTTCACCCAGCCAATACTGGCCGCTTTCGCTGTACAGCGCGCCGTTGAGACCATCCAGCGCATCCGACAGCGGTACAAACCGCGCCGCCATGTCGGCCAGGGTTTCCGGCTGCTGGCGGGCCCAGGCGTCGAGGGCCTGGCGCGTGGCATGGGGGTCGTTGGCCTGGGTGGCGCGTTTGAGGTCATCGAGCAGTGTGCGGGGGCTCGGGCCGGTTTGGGCGGCGCGCAGCACTGCCGGTTGCCAGCGCGCACGCCACCACAGACCGAAGCCCAGCAGGGTGGTGCAGGCCAGGATCAACGTGCTCAGTTGCCACAACCACAGGCGGCTGTCGTCGGGCGCGGTGATGACGGTCGGCGTGGCGGGCGTGTCCACCACCAGGCTCGGGTTGTTCGCCACTTGCAGGGTGCGCGCGGGCAGGGTGGTGCGTTCCAGGTGGTCTTCGTGGGTGTTCCACCACACCACTTCCACCGCTGGCAATTCCAGCGCGCCCATACGGTTGGGCACCAGCGCTTCGCGGTCTTCACGGCTGCCGATCAGGCCGCGGTCATTGTTGTGGTTGCCCAGCACCGGCTGGTCCGGGTAGCGGCGCAGGCCGCTGATGTCGGTGCTGGGCAGGGCCGGCAGTTGCGCGCTGGAGAGGCCCTCGGCCTTGACGATGAGGCTGCGGGTCAGCGAATCGCCGACTTGCACGTGGTCGGGCTCGGGGCTCCATTTTTCGCTCAAGGTCAGGCTGCGCGCCGGCAACCAGGGTGTGTCGGCGGGATACAGTTCGGGCTTGGGTTTGACCGTCAGTTGCAGGGGCGCCGAGCTGACGTGAATCAGTTTGCCCGGCTTGGTGCCCTGCAGTGTGTTCTCCTGCGGCGGGCGCGATTCCACCAGCGTCGCGCTGAAGGTCTGCGCCGTAATTGCCAGGGTGCCGCTGTGCTGCGGGTAGATCGCATAGCGGGTTTCGATCACGCCGTGGCGAATGCTATTGATGACTTTTTCATAGGTGCGCGACTCGCCCAGTTGCTCGACGCGCGCATCGGGGATCTGCAACGGCGTGAGGCTGCTGTCGTCGTACAGCGACACCGAGTGATACACGCGCACGATCAACAGGGCCTGGGCCTGTACGTAAATGCTGTTCTGATCGAGGTTCGCTTCGACAAACACCGGGGCCAGTTCGGCGTTGGTGTTCTGGCGGGTGGTTTCCACCACCTGCAGGGTGATCGGCTGGGTCGTGTATTCCCCCACTTGCAGCGGCGGGATCACGACGTCGCCGTTTTCCTTGGGCAACAGGGTGATGATCCAGCGTGTGGTCGCATGGTTGTCGCCGCCCAGGGTGGTGAGCTGGTTAAGCTGGCGCGTGCCGCTGACTTCGAACTGCGCATCGAGGGGCGACAGATCGGGTTTGCCGAACTGCGTGACGTCGCTGGACTCCACCGTCAGCTCTACCGTTTCCCCGGAATTGAGGCGGTTGCGGTCGACGCTGGCCACCAGGTTTGCCGCCTGGGCGTGGCCTGCCGACAACGCGAGCAGAAGCAGAAGGGTGGTGCGGCGGCTCATCGAGTCTTGTCCTGATGCTGTTGCTGTTCGTACCAGAATTTGCGGCGCAGCAGTTCGCCGGGGTTGTCCGGGATCTCCCGCAGCCATTGTTCCAGGGCCTGGCGATGTTCGCCGTCAAGGCTGGCATCGGCGGGGCGCAAGGGCGGGGTGGTGGTTTGCTCATCCCCCAGCTCGCTGCCTGGCACTTCGTTGCCACCGGCTTTTGGCGTGGCGCCGGTTTGGGTATCGCCGGTGCCGGCTTCGCCCTGGCCTTGAGCGGTCTCCTCGCCACCTGTGGCACTTTGCCCGCTGTCGCCCGGTTGCGCAGTTTGGCCGGGTTGGGTGGTTTCGTCATCCTCGTTTTTTGCAGGCTCGGTCGGCTCGGGTTGCGCCTGTTGTTCCATCAGGCTTTCCACCAGCGCCTTGTTTTTCAGGGCGGGTTGCAAATCGGGCTGGGCCTCCAGGGCCTGCTCGTAGGCATCAATCGCGGCTTCCAACTCGCCGGACCGGGCCAGCGCATTGCCGCGATTGTAGTGGGAATAGGCGTCACTGCCCTCGGCAAAACGCTTGATGGCCTCGGCATAGTTGCCAGCCTCGTACAGCGCCACGCCTTGCCATTGCGAGTCTTCAAAGTGCTCGGCGGCCTCGGCGGGGCGCTTTTTCTTCAACAGGTACTGGCCTTGCTGGTCGGGGCGCAGCCACAGGTCCTGGAGTTCGAAGGCATAGCTGGGTTGCGGCGCGCCCAACAGCAACAGCGGCAGGCAGAACAGCCAGCCACGGCGCCCGGCGCAGGCCGCCAGCAGCAGCAGCGGCAGGAGCAGCCAGTAACCCTGGTCGGCCCAGGTGTCGAGTTGCAGCCGCTGGCCGTCGTTGCGCAGGGCTTGCGGCGGGTCGAGTACACCGAGTTGGCGCAGGTCCTTGTCGTCCAGGCGCGCGGCTCGGTAGCGGCCGCCCATCTCGCTGGCGAAGGCCTTGAGCGTCGGGCTGTCGAGGCGCGGCACCAGGATCGCACCCTGTTCATCCTTGAGGAATTCACCGCTTTCCTGGGTTACCGGCGTGCCGTCGCGGCTGCCGATGCCGAGGATCGACAAGCTCGGCGCCTGGTTACTTTGCAGCAGCAGCCGAATGCCCTGGCGCTCCTGCTTGGACAGCGATGAGCCAATCAGCAGCAGGCGCCCTTGGCCAAGGCCGCCGTGCTGGAGCAGGCTCAGGGCTTTTTCCACGGCCAGGTCCGCGCGATGGCCAGGCTGTGGCATCAGCGAGGGGCGCAGGGCTTCGAGCAGGTTGCGGCTGGTGGCCAGGTCGTCCGACAGCGGCACCAGGGTGTGGGCGCTGCCGGCATACACGACGATGGCAGTCTGCGCATCGGTGCGCGCCTGCAGCAAATCGTAAAGCTTGCGGCGTGCCTGTTCGAGGCGGTTGGGCGGGCTGTCAGTGGCGAGCATTTCCGGGGTGAGTTCCAGCAGCACCACCAGTGGGTCGGAAGGCTTCTGGCTGGTTTGTTCAACCCGTTGCCAGCTGGGGCCGAGCAGCGCCAGCACCGCCAACAGCCAGGCGATCCCGAGGATCACCCACGGCGATTTGCTTTCGCGGCCGTTGCCACCGCTGAGCAGCACGGCATGGAACGCCGGTGGCAGGATCATCTGCCAGCGCCCGGCGCGCTTTTGCCGGTGCCACAGTTGCCACAGCAACCAGCCGAGCAGCGGTAGCAGCAACAGCCACCAGGGACGGAACCAGTGCGGCCACAGGTCGATCATCGACGCCTCCGCAAACGCAGGCGTTTGAGGCGCTGGCGCCATTCAGGGTGCTGTTGCAGAAAACGCCCTCGCGTCGAGAGCTTGTTGAATAGCCGCTGCAGGGCGTTATCCGGCCAGCGCTCCTGAATTACCAGCAATACGCTAAGGATCAGCGCCAACGCCAGGGGCCCGCTGTACAGCGCCTGGGCCGGGCGGGCCTGGGTGGGTTGTTGTTCGACCGGCTCCAGTTGATCGATGGTTTCCTTGATCGCCTGCAATTCTTCGGCGTCCCGTGCACGGAAGTAGCGCCCACCGGTGGTGTCGGCAATTGCCTTGAGCGCGGGCTCATCGAGGTCCAGGCTCGGGTTGACGCCAAGGATGCCCAGCGAACCGGTTTGCTCGGGGTCTGCGCCGATGCCGATCGGGTAGATCTTCACGCCTTCTTCAGCAGCCAGGCGCGCGGCGGTCAGCGGGTCGATCTGGCCGCCATTGTTGGCACCGTCGGTGACCAGGATCAGCACGCGACTCTGCGCCGGGCGCTGGCGCAGGCGTTTCAAGGCAAGGCCGATGGCGTCGCCAATCGCGGTGTTCTTGCCGGCGATGCCGATGCGCGCTTCGTCGAGCCAGGTGCGCACGGTGCGCCGGTCGAAGGTCAGCGGCGCTTGCAGGTAGGCCTGGCTGCCGAACAGGATCAGGCCGACGCGGTCGCCTTCGCGCCCCTCAAGAAAGTCGCCGAGCAGGTGTTTGACCAAGGTCAGGCGGCTGACGTCTTCGTCCTGCCAGTGCATGTCGGGGAAATCCATGGAGCCGGACACGTCTACCGCCACCAGCAAATCGCGGCCACTGGCGGCAATCGGCAGCGGCTCGCCGAGCCATTCCGGGCGGGCGGCGGCGGTCAACAGCAGCCACCACAGCACCACGAACGGCGCTTGCTGACGCCAGCCGGGCAGATTGACCCGTGCGCGACGCCGGGCCAGGCCTTCGAGGTCGCTGAGGTAGCTGACTTTCAATGCCGGCTCGCCGCTGTCGGCGACCGGCAGGATGAGCCGCATCAGCCAGGGCAATGGCAACAGGGTGAAGATCCACGGCCAGGCGAACTCAAACATGTTTGCGAATCCAGGTGTCGACGGCTTGGGTCAGGCCGGCGATGGCCTTGTCGTCGAGTTTGCATTCGGGTTTGTACGCGCCCTCCACCAGTACCATCCAGCGCGTGAGGCCAGCGGCGGGGCAACGGTTATCGAGGAACGCCAGCCATTTGCGACCGTTGAGGGTGTGGCTCTGACTATAAGGGTAGTCGTTGCGGCACAGACGTTTGAGCAAGCCGTTGAGTTGTTGCAGCCAGGCGCCGGCCGGTGCGCCGTCGTAGGGTTTGGGCATCAGCGCGAGCTCCGCCAGGGCGGCGATGCGCAGCGGGTCCAGCGGTTGTTCTGCGCGGGCTATCGGGCGGCGGGTGGGCAGGAAACGGCGCAAGGACCATACGCCCCAACCCAGCAACGGAATCACCAGCAGCAACAGCCACCAGCCCGGCGCGGGTGGCCAGAACCCGATGGCGGGTGGGGCGATCAGCGGTTGCAGTTGGTCGAGGCTGCTCATTGCTTTTTAACCGGGCGTTGCGGGTTGAGGTATTCGCGCAGTTGCTCGACCATTTCGCTTTGGGTGCTCAAGGGCATCAGCAGTACCCGCAGCTTCTGTGCGAGCAGTTCCCAGCGGGCAATGCGCGCTTCGGCCTGGGCCTTGTAGGCCTGGCGCAAATCGAAGTTCAGCGTGTCCAGTTCCAGTTGCGCGCCTCTTTCTGCGAAACGCAGCAGCCCGGCAGCGGGAAGGGCGTGGTCCAACGGATCGGAGATGGGCAGCATCAGCAAGTCGCAATGGCGCGACAGCAGGCTCAGTTGTTGCTCGGCGCCTTCGGTGAGGGCGCGTTCATCACAGATCACAATCACCAGGCTGCCAGGGCGCAAGACTTCGCGAGCACGGCGCAGGGCCATGCCCAGGGCATCGGCTTCGGGTCGGCTTTCGGTGTTCAGGCTCTGGTTGACGCGCACCAGGCGGTTGAGCAGTTGCAGCAGGCTTTGCTTGCTGCGCCGGGGTTTGATTTCGTAGTGCTCGTTGTCGCCGAACACCAGCCCGCCGACCCGGTCGTTATGCCCCAGTGCCGACCAGCCAATCAGGGCAGCTGCCTGCGCGGCCATCACCGACTTGAACATCTGCCCCGAGCCAAAAAACAGCCGGCAGCTTTGCTCCACCATGATGAAAATCGGGCGCTCGCGCTCTTCGTGGAACAGCTTGGTGTGCGGCTCCTGGGTACGGGCGGTGACGCGCCAGTCGATGGTGCGCACATCGTCGCCAGCCTGGTACACGCGCACCTGGTCGAAGTCGACGCCGCGCCCGCGCAGCTTGGAATGGTGCAGGCCGATCAACGGGCTGCGCTGGCTCGGCGTGGAGAACAGCTGAATTTCGCGCACGCGATGGCGCATCTCGATCAGCTCGCTGAGCGTGACGCGGATTCCATCGCTTGCGTTCATCGATTTCAAGCGACGGCAACGACGTCGAGAATGCGTTGCACCACGCGGTCCTGATCAATGCCGGCGGCTTCGGCCTCAAACGACAGAATGATGCGATGGCGCAGCACGTCGAACAGCACCGCCTGGATATCTTCCGGGCTGACAAAATCGCGACCGGCCAGCCAGGCGTGGGCGCGGGCGCAGCGGTCGAGGGCGATGGAGCCGCGCGGGCTGGCGCCGTAGGCAATCCACTCGGCCATCTCCGGATCGAATTTGGCCGGGGTGCGCGTGGCCATGACCAGTTGCACCAGGTATTCCTCCACTGCATCGGCCATGTACAGGCCGAGGATTTCCTTGCGCGCGGCGAAGATCGCCTGCTGGCTGACGCGGCGCTCAGGCTTGGTTTCGCCATTGAGCGCTTCGCCACGCGCCTGTTGCAGGATGCGCCGCTCCACGGCGGCGTCCGGGAAACCGATCTTGACGTGCATCAGGAAGCGGTCGAGCTGGGCTTCAGGCAGCGGGTACGTGCCTTCCTGCTCGATGGGGTTCTGCGTGGCCATCACCAAAAACAGCGGTGACAGCTCGTAAGTACTGCGGCCCACACTGACCTGGCGCTCGGCCATGGCTTCGAGCAGGGCCGATTGCACCTTGGCCGGGGCGCGGTTGATTTCGTCGGCCAGCACCAGGTTGTGGAAGATCGGGCCTTGCTGGAACACGAAGCTGCCGGTTTCCGGACGATAGATTTCGGTGCCGGTGATGTCGGCGGGCAGCAGGTCGGGCGTGAACTGGATGCGATGGAACTGCGCTTCGATGCCCTCGGCCAACTCTTTGATGGCCTTGGTCTTGGCCAGGCCCGGGGCGCCTTCCACCAGCATATGGCCGTCGGCAAGCAGGGCGATGAGCAAGCGCTCGATGAGTTTTTCCTGGCCGAGAATCTGCGTAGAAAGAAAGGTTCGCAGCGCAAGCAGCGCTTCACGATGTTCCATCGATGACGGTTCCTGGAGAGGTGAGACTGAACGTCATGTGACAAACGTCGGCCTGGGGCGCCTACTTTAATGCATGGCAGGGGGTAGCGACTAACGGCGTAACGGGTATTTTTGGCAAAACTTGTAGGAAAACTGTGTTTGTGCCGAGCGCGGGTTGTTGTGGCAAGCCCGCTCGCCACAACCACAAGAAGCCCGCTCGCCATAACAGGTGCGTTCGCCTGCTAGGTTCGAGTAAAAGTGCCCGTGCCCTTGAGAATGTTCTGCAAGGTCTCTTCCACCTCGGCCAGGTCCGACGCGGCGGTGGCGTGGGTGATCTGCAGGTGATCCTTGCCGCCTAATGCATCGGCATCGCCGGCGGCGAGTTCGATCGACAAGGTCGTGGCAGTCAGGGTGACCTTTAATCCGTCCAGCGTCGACGGCTCGTAATCCCAGGTGAGCTCCACCTCATCTTCATCCGGGTAGCGCGACAGCATGAACATCTCGCCGTTTTTGCCGTGACAGCAGAGCATGGCCATGTTGTCTTCTTCTTCGTCGCACGGGGTGACCATCAGCGCGTCGGTTTTCATTTGCAGCATGGGAAAATCCTGTCTGGGGAGGGCGATGCAGGGCAATTGTGCCATTGCGGCGAATTTTGTGCTGCATGCTGTGTCAGACGCTGTGCATGACCTGACAGGCGATATCGGTCATTTCCGGTACTCGATGCGTTAAAAATAGCCGGTTTTTCTGCCGGAAATTGCGGGTTGTCCAAGTCGCAACCCCAACCCTGCGTACCGATGACCGAATATGTCGCAGCGTCGCAAGCAGCCGTCTTCCTACACTCGTTAAGCTGCGCAACGGATGCGCACGTACCAGGCGCCTGACCTGCCCGTCGTACCGTCACCCGGCATGCTGCGCATCTTATGGAAGTTGTATGTGACCTGACTGTCTTGTCCAGCTTCACCCACCTGTCACCCTGATTCGTTTATGGTTGTTGACGAACAGAGCTGACGGTCTCCCCGCAAGGGGATAACACGCGACGCTTCCATCAATAACAAGCCCAAGCGGAGTACCACAGATGGCGTTCTTCACCGCAGCCAGCAAGGCCGACTTCCAGCATCAACTGCAAGCGGCACTGGCGCAGCACATCAGTGAACAGGCACTGCCACAAGTGGCGCTGTTCGCTGAACAATTCTTCGGCATCATTTCCCTGGACGAGCTGACCCAGCGTCGCCTTTCCGACCTGGCCGGTTGCACCCTGTCTGCCTGGCGCCTGCTTGAGCGCTTTGACCACACCCAACCGCAAGTGCGGGTCTACAACCCCGATTACGAACGTCATGGCTGGCAGTCGACCCACACAGCGGTCGAAGTGCTGCACCACGACCTGCCATTCCTGGTCGACTCGGTACGCACCGAGCTGAACCGCCGTGGCTACAGCATCCACACCCTGCAAACCACCGTGCTCAGCGTGCGTCGTGGCAAGAAGGGCGAGCTGCTGGAGATCCTGCCCAAAGGCACCCAGGGCGACGATATTCTGCAAGAATCGTTGATGTACCTGGAAATCGACCGCTGCGCCAACGCCGCCGAACTCAATGTCCTGAGCAAGGAACTTGAGCAAGTGCTGGGCGAAGTGCGCTTTGCGGTCGCCGATTTTGAGCCGATGAAAGCCAAGGTCCAGGAGCTGCTGGCCGGTATCGACGCCAGCCAGTTCGGCATCGACGGCGAAGAAAAAGCCGAGATCAAGAACTTCCTGGAATGGCTGGTGGGCAACCACTTCACCTTCCTCGGCTACGAAGAATTCGTGGTACGTGACGAGGCGGACGGCGGTCATATCGAATATGACGCCAACTCCTTCCTCGGCCTGACCAAGCTGCTGCGCGCCGGCCTCACCGCCGACGACCTGCGCATCGAAGACTACGCCGTGTCCTATCTGCGTGAACCGACCGTGCTGTCGTTCGCCAAGGCTGCGCACCCAAGCCGCGTACACCGCCCGGCCTACCCGGACTACGTGTCGATCCGTGAGATCGACGCCAACGGCAAGGTCATCAAGGAGTGCCGCTTCATGGGCCTCTACACCTCGTCGGTGTATGGCGAAAGCGTGCGGGTGATCCCTTACATCCGTCGCAAGGTCGCGGAGATCGAGCGCCGCTCGGGCTTCCAGGCCAAGGCTCACCTGGGCAAGGAACTGGCCCAGGTGGTCGAAGTGCTGCCCCGTGACGACCTGTTCCAGACGCCGGTCGACGAGCTGTTCAGCACCGTGATGTCGATCGTGCAGATCCAGGAACGCAACAAGATCCGCGTGTTCCTGCGCAAAGACCCGTACGGTCGTTTCTGCTACTGCCTGGCCTATGTGCCACGCGACATTTATTCCACCGAAGTGCGCCAGAAGATCCAGCAAGTGCTGATGGATCGCCTGAAAGCCTCGGACTGCGAGTTCTGGACCTTCTTCTCCGAGTCCGTGCTGGCACGTGTGCAGCTGATTCTGCGGGTCGACCCGAAGAACCGCCTGGACATCGACACGCTGCAACTGGAAAAAGAAGTGGTGCAGGCTTGCCGCAGCTGGCAGGACGACTACTCCAACCTCGTCGTCGAAAGCTTCGGCGAAGCCCACGGCACCAACGTGCTGGCGGACTTCCCGAAAGGCTTCCCGGCCGGCTACCGTGAGCGTTTTGCCGCGCATTCGGCCGTGGTCGACATGCAACACTTGCTCAGCCTCACCGAAGCCAACCCGTTGGTGATGAGCTTCTATCAGCCGCTGGGCCAGGTCTCCGGCCAGCGTGAGCTGCATTGCAAGCTCTACCACGCCGATACTCCGCTGGCGTTGTCCGACGTGCTGCCGATCCTGGAAAACCTCGGCCTGCGCGTGCTGGGCGAGTTCCCGTACCGCCTGCGCCGTGTCAATGGCCGCGAGTTCTGGATCCATGATTTTGCGTTCATCGCCGCCGAAGGCGTGAACCTGGATATCCAGCAGCTCAACGACACCCTGCAGGACGCGTTCGTGCACATCGTCCACGGCGATGCCGAGAACGATGCGTTCAACCGCCTGGTACTCACCGCCGGCCTGCCATGGCGCGACGTTGCATTGCTGCGTGCCTATGCCCGTTACATGAAGCAAATCCGCCTGGGCTTCGACCTGGGCTACATCGCCAGCACCCTGAACAACCACACCGACATCGCTCGCGAATTGACCCGGTTGTTCAAGACTCGCTTTTACCTGGCGCGCAAGCTCACCGCCGACGACCTGGAAGACAAGCAGCAACGTCTGGAACAAGCGATCGTCACTGCCCTGGACGACGTCCAGGTGCTCAACGAAGACCGCATCCTGCGTCGCTACCTGGACCTGATCAAGGCCACCCTGCGCACCAACTTCTACCAGGCCGACGCCAACGGCCAGAACAAGTCGTACTTCAGCTTCAAGTTCGACCCGCGTGCCATTCCCGAACTGCCGAAGCCGGTGCCGAAGTTCGAAATCTTCGTCTACTCGCCGCGCGTCGAAGGCGTGCACCTGCGCTTTGGTAACGTTGCGCGGGGTGGCCTGCGCTGGTCCGACCGTGAAGAAGACTTCCGTACCGAAGTGCTTGGCCTGGTAAAAGCCCAGCAGGTTAAGAACTCGGTGATCGTGCCGGTAGGCGCCAAGGGCGGGTTCCTGCCGCGTCGCCTGCCATTGGGCGGCACCCGGGACGAGATCGCGGCCGAGGGCATCGCCTGCTACCGCATCTTCATTTCCGGCCTGTTGGACATTACCGACAACCTGAAAGACGGCGCCCTGGTGCCACCGGCCAACGTCGTGCGTCATGACGACGATGACCCGTACCTGGTAGTGGCCGCGGACAAGGGCACTGCGACCTTCTCCGACATCGCCAACGGCATCGCCATCGACTACGGCTTCTGGCTGGGCGACGCGTTCGCTTCCGGCGGTTCGGCGGGTTACGACCACAAGAAGATGGGTATCACCGCCAAGGGCGCGTGGGTTGGCGTACAGCGTCACTTCCGCGAGCGCGGCATCAACGTGCAGGAAGACAGCATCACGGTGGTGGGCGTCGGCGATATGGCCGGTGACGTGTTCGGTAACGGCCTGTTGATGTCCGACAAGCTGCAACTGGTCGCGGCCTTCAACCACCTGCATATCTTCATCGATCCAAACCCGAACCCGGCGACCGGCTTCGTCGAGCGCCAGCGCATGTTCGAGCTGCCACGTTCGGCCTGGACCGACTACGACACCAGCATCATGTCCGAAGGCGGCGGTATCTTCTCGCGCAGCGCGAAGAGCATTGCCATCTCGGCACAGATGAAAGAACGCTTCGACATCCAGGCCGACAAGCTGACCCCGACCGAACTGCTGAACGCCTTGCTCAAGGCGCCGGTAGACCTGTTGTGGAACGGCGGTATCGGTACCTATGTCAAGGCCAGCACTGAAAGCCATGCCGATGTGGGCGACAAGGCCAACGACGCGCTGCGCGTCAACGGCAATGAGCTGCGCTGCAAGGTGGTGGGCGAGGGCGGTAACCTCGGCATGACCCAGCTGGGTCGTGTGGAGTTCGGCCTTAATGGCGGCGGTTCCAACACCGACTTCATCGACAACGCCGGTGGTGTGGACTGCTCCGACCACGAAGTGAACATCAAGATCCTGCTCAACGAAGTGGTGCAGGCCGGTGACATGACCGACAAGCAACGCAACCAGTTGCTGGCGAGCATGACCGACGAAGTCGGCAGCCTGGTGTTGGGCAACAACTACAAGCAGACCCAGGCCCTGTCCCTGGCCGCGCGCCGTGCCTACGAGCGTGCTGCCGAGTACAAGCGCCTGATGAGCGACCTGGAAGGCCGTGGCAAGCTGGACCGCGCCATCGAGTACCTGCCGACCGAGGAGCAGCTCACCGAGCGCGCCTCCACCGGCAAGGGCTTGACCCGTCCGGAGCTGTCGGTGTTGATCTCCTACAGCAAGATCGACCTCAAGGAAGCCCTGCTCAAGTCGCAGGTGCCGGATGACGAGTACCTGACCCGTGACATGGAGACCGCGTTCCCGCCGAGCCTGGTCGCCAAGTTCGGCGAGGCCATGCGTCGCCACCGTCTGAAGCGCGAGATCGTCAGCACCCAGATTGCCAACGACCTGGTCAACCACATGGGCATCACCTTCGTTCAACGACTCAAAGAGTCGACCGGCATGAGCCCGGCGAACGTGGCTGGCGCTTATGTGATCGTGCGTGACATCTTCCATCTCCCGCACTGGTTCCGCCAGATCGAAGCCCTGGACCACCAGGTCTCCGCTGACGTGCAACTGCAGCTGATGGACGAGCTAATGCGCCTGGGTCGCCGCGCCACGCGCTGGTTCCTGCGCAGCCGTCGCAACGAGCAGGACGCGGGGCGTGACACTGCGCACTTCGGTCCGCATCTGGCAGCGTTGGGCCTCAAGCTCGACGAACTGCTGGAAGGCCCGACCCGCGAAGGCTGGCAGAACCGTTACCAGGCCTACACCGAAGCCGGCGTACCGGAGTTGTTGGCGCGCATGGTTGCAGGCACGACTCACCTGTACACCTTGCTGCCGATCATCGAAGCCGCCGACGTGACCGGGCATGACGCCGCCGAAGTGGCCAAGGCTTACTTCGCCGTCGGCAGCGCCCTGGACTTGCCGTGGTACCTGCAGCAGATCAGTGATCTGCCGGTTGCCAACAACTGGCAGGCCCAGGCTCGTGAAGCCTTCCGCGACGACGTGGACTGGCAGCAACGGGCGATCACCATCTCGGTACTGCAAATGGCCGACGCGCCAGAAGACATGGAAGCCCGCGTGGCCCTGTGGCTTGAGCAGCACCAGGACATGGCTGATCGCTGGCGCGCAATGATGGTAGAAATTCGTGCTGCGGTGGGCACGGACTACGCCATGTATGCGGTGGCTAACCGTGAGCTGCTGGACCTGGCGTTGAGTGGTCAGTCGGTGCTGCAACCGGTTTGATCAGGCGCTGAAAACAAAATGTGGGAGGGGGCTTGCTCCCGATAGCGGTATGTCAGTCATGTAGATGTTGACTGACACTCCGCTATCGGGAGCAAGCCCCCTCCCACATTGTGATCTCCATTTACTTGAGATCAGTGATGCTTCAGCAGCTTGCTTTCCAGATGATCCAGATGTTGGGTCATCAGCGCTATCGCGACGGTCGAGTTCCTTTGCTCCACCGCATCGACAATCGCCACATGCTCCTGCCACGCGCAATACGTGCAGGCTTGCGCTTCATATTGCGCGATGATCAGCGATGTCAACGGCACCAGGCTGTTTAGGAACTGCGCCAACGGCGCATTACCTGCCATCGCCGCCAGTTGCAGATGAAACTCCCCAGAAAGCCGAATCGCCGGCCCGCGCTGATCGCGCTCAATACAGTCACGTTCGCGTGCAATCAGCTCGCGCAACTGGCGTATCTGCGCGGACGTTGCCTGGGCGCAGGCCAGTTGCACCACGGTCATTTCTGTCATCCGCCGGGCTTCCAGAATCTGCCGCGTCTGCTGCGCGTCCGGCGCAGCGACTTGAGCGCGCTGGTTAGGACGCAGGATGATCACCTGCTGATGGGACAGCTTTGCCAATACGCGGCGAATCACGCTACGGCTCACGCCAAACGTTTCGCCCAGGCTCTCTTCGGTAAAGCGGCTGGCCGGGGCGATGCGCTGTTCGAGGATGGCATCGAACAGCCGTGGGTAGATGTCATCCACTGAGGGCTTTTTGCCTGCCACGAGGCGCATGGCGGGCAGGGCGGTGGTGACGGGTGCGCGTTGCAGGGCTTGGGCGGTCATGGCCGGTCTCCAAAAAATCAGCTGCCCAGATGGTCGTCCGGGATGTTCAAGCGAATGCCCATGCGCAGGCCTTCCTGAAGGATATGCCGACGCATCTCGGCACTGGCCAGGGCGCTGTTTTTGTTGCGGATGGCGCGCACGACGGCGTCGTTCTCCTTGAGGCGTTCGGCCATGTGTTCCGGAGAATTACGCAGCACCTGGGCGCTTTGCTTGAGGGCGTTGCTGGTCTGTTGCACGACGTTCTGGAAGATCGGATTGGAGGTGAGGGCGAACAGTTCTTCGTGGAAGCCGATATAGGCGTTCATGCCCGCTTCGGCGTCACCGGCGTCGAGGGCTTCGCGCATGTCCATCAGGGTCAGGCGCAATTGGCCGACTTCCTTGCTGCTGATCGACTGGGCCACCAGGCCGACGATGAAGGGCTCCAGGGTGTAGCGCAGTTGCAGGATGTCTTCGAGGCTCGCAGCGGCCACGGCGTCGTTGGATTGTGGTTCGCTGATATCGGTTTCCAGCACCACCACGCCTTTGCCGGGCATGGAACGCACCAGGCCAAGGGTTTCGAGCACGATCACGGCTTCGCGCAGGCTGGGGCGGCTGATACCCATCTGTTCGGCCAGTTCACGCTGGCCGGGCAGCATTTCGCCGCGTCGCCACTGGCCACGCGCCAGGGCGGCGCGCAGTTTTTCTACGACTGAATTGACGACGGTTGAGGTGCTGATCACTTCAATGTCTCCTTGATGTTGCAAACACATTAATTGAACCGGCGACGTTTCAATGTGGGAGGGTGCAAGTCGAATCGTCGCACCGCCCCTCCCACATTGGTCTGTATCGCTTTCAGAATTCCTGATGCGCCGGTGATACCGGCTTCTTGGCCTGGAAGGCATAACCTTGCTGGCCGTCGAGCACCTTGTTCGCGCGTTGGATGTCGATGTCTTTTTCCCAGCGGGCGATGGCCACGGTGGCGACGCAGTTGCCGATCAGGTTGGTCAGCGCGCGGCCGATGCCCATGAACCAGTCCACCGCCAACACCAGCACCAGGCCGACCACCGGAATCGCCGGGATGGCCGTCAGTGTCGCCGCCAGAATCACCAGCGCCGACCCCGGAATCCCGTGGGCGCCCTTGGACGTAATCAGCGACACCAGCAGGATGGTCAGCAGGTCGGTCATCGACAGCGGTGTGCCGGTGGCATTGGCGATGAATACGATGGCCAGGGTCAGGTAGATCGAGAAACCGTCGAGGTTGAACGAGTATCCGGTCGGAATCACCAGGCCCACGGTGGAGCTACCGATGCCCAGGTGCTCCAGTTTACGCATGATCTGCGGCAGCACGGCGTCGGAGGAGGCGGTGCCCATCACGATCAGCAATTCTTCACGCAGGTACTTGAGCAGCGGCAGCATGCGCAGGCCCGACAGGCGCATCACCAGGCCGAGGATCAAGGAGACGAAGGCGAAGCAGGTCAGGTAGAACAGGCCCACCAGGCTGCCCAGGTGTTGCAGCGAGTCCAGGCCATAGGTGCTGGTGGTGAAGGCGATCGCACCAAACACACCGATGGGCGCCAGACGCACGATCATGCCCATGATGCGGAAGATCACATGGCTCAGCTCGTTGATCAGCCGCGAGATGCCCGACGCCGCTTCGCCCACCAGGTTTAACGCACTGCCGAACAACACCGAGAACAGCAGTACCTGCAACACGTTGTTGTCGGCAAAGGCGCCAATTACGGAGTTGGGGATCAGTTCCATCAGGAACTGGCTGGTGCCCTTGATGTGCTGGCCCTTGTCGGCCAGTTCATTGAGGCCGGCGGAGGAGAGCTGTTCCAGGTGGATATTGGCGCCGGTGCCGATGCCGGTGCTGAAGGCCATGATCAGGCCGATCACCAGGGCGACGGTGGTCAGCACTTCAAAATAGATCACCGACTTGAGGCCGATGCGTCCGACTTTCTTCAAGTCGCCGGCGCCGGAAATACCGCTGACCACCACGCAGAATACGATCAGGCCAATCAGCATCTTGATCAGCTTGATAAAGCCGTCACCCAGGGGTTTGAGTTGCGAGGAAAATTCGGGAAGGGCCAGGCCGCAGGCGATGCCGAGCATCAGGCCAATCACGACTTGCAGGAAAATCGAACGCGAGCACCATCTGAGCATGGGAGGGATCTCTATTCGGTGCCCTGGTGGTTCCAGGGCTTAATTGTTGTGGTCATACCGGTAAGTCCAGTGCGCGGCCAGTCTACGCTGGGTATTTTTCAATTCACAAGTAAATAATCGCTGGTTTACCGGTCCCGGTCTGACCAGTTGGTCGGCAAGGGCGATGCTTGAGCGGTTGGCGGGGTGGAAAATTTTTCGCTTATCATCCGCGGCTCGGCACATGAGGTGATGGATGGATAAACCAGGACTGACAACGGACCCAGCAGGGGTGACCTATTGCACCTGGCGCAATGCTGCGCCGGAGTACCCGCGTTACCACGACCACGAGTGGGGCGTGCCGGTGGCGGATGATATCCAGCTGTACGAGAAGATTTGCCTGGAGGGATTTCAGGCAGGCATGGCGTGGATCACCATTTTGCGCAAACGCGAGCAGTTTCGGGCGGCGTTTGAGGGGTTTGATTTTCGTCGGGTGGCGCAGTATGGCGAGGCGGATATCGAGCGATTGATGAATGATCCAGGCATTGTGCGCAATCGGGCGAAGATCGTCTCCACGATCAACAATGCGCGCAAGGCGTGCGAGTTGGTGGATGAGATCGGGTCGTTGGGGCAATGGCTATGGGCGTTCGAGCCTGGGCCTGAAGAGCGTCCGTCGGTGGTGGACATGGCTTACTGGACGGCTAATCCCACGTCACCGGCTTCGGTACGGTTGTCGAAGGCCTTGAAGAAACGCGGTTGGACCTATGTCGGCCCGACCACGATGTACGCACTGATGCAGGCAATGGGCATGGTCAATGACCACCTCGAAGGCTGCGCCTGCCGCCAGCAGATTGAAGACCTGCGTCGCCATTTCAAACGCCCCACGGCCTAATGCCGATCCGACAAGCGCCCTCGCCACAGGTTACTTCCCGCTCTTTCTATTTCTTAACTGATCGCAGGCCAGCGGTGTGTGGCTATTGTTTCAGTGGGGTGAGCACTTCGGCCTTGTCATCCAGCACCATCACCACCAGCAACTTGGCCGGCTTGGTCTGGCTGGCATTGCTCGACTCGAAGTGCCGCGAGCCGGCCGGCTCATAGAATGACTGGCCGGCCTTGTAGGTTATCGCCTTTTCATCGTTGACCCGCGAAGTGATCTCACCCTCCAGCACATACGCCACGGCGGTGCCGGTGTGGCTGTGGGGCACGGTGGCTTGGCCCGGCGCGTAATCCACGGTCAGCATGATGGTTTTCTTGCCTGGCACGTTGGACAAGGCGTGCTCTTGCAGCACCTTGATCGACTCCTGGTTGTACACAGGTGTGTGGGCGAAGGCACTGAGCGAGGCGAGCATCAGGGTGGTGGCGAATAGTCGTTTCATGAGGTGATTTCCGCGTGGTTCGAGACCTCTTCACCCTACGCCCGGGGTCGTGATCGACCAATGACCAATCCGCCGGAAAATCCGCTAGCCAATCTGCTGGAGAATATCGCGCACCTTGTCCAGCGCCGGGTCGATGTCCAGCGTCTCGATGGCCCCGAAGCCGATGATCAAGCCCGGACGTACCGGCGTGTCGTGGAAGAACACATCCAAGGGGTACAACCCCACCTCTACCTGGCGCGCCAGCTGTATCAGCAGCGGGATATTCATCGGCACCTTGCACAGCGCCGCCATATGGAACCCGGCCACCGTCGGCACGGCTTCGAACCACGGCGACAAGTCCCCCGCCAGGCGCTGCAGGATGCGCTCGCGGCGCCCGGCGTACACCGTGTGGCAGCGGCGAATATGCTTGAGCAAATAGCCTTCGCTGATGAACTTGGCCAGCGCCCATTGCGCCAGGGTAGAACTGTGCTGGTCGGTCAATTGTTTGGCCTTGAGCACCGCGCCATAGATGGCCGGTGGCAGTACCGCATAGCCCAGGCGCAATTCGGGCAGCAGGGTTTTCGAGAAGGTCCCGACGTAGGTGACCACGCCGCGCGTGTCCATGCTTTGCAGGGAGTCGGTGGGGCGGCCTTCGTAGCGGAATTCGCTGTCGTAGTCGTCTTCGATAATGATCGCCCCCAGCTCGAACGCGCGCGCCAGCAGGGCTTCGCGGCGCGGCATGCTCATGGGCATGCCGAGAGGGAACTGGTGGGATGGTGTCACGTAGATTAGCCGTGTGCCGTCGGGGATGTTATCGACCTGGATGCCGTGCTCGTCGACGGGCACGCTCGCAACGCTGGCGCCCATCGCCACGCACAACTGGCGCGCCGGGCTGTAGCCGGGGTCTTCCATGGCCACGATGCTGCCCGGTTCCAGCACCACGCGGGCGATGAGATCGAGGGCCTGCTGCGCGCCGTTGGTGACGACGATGTCACTGTCGCGGCATTTGACCCCACGGGAGAACGCGATATGCCCGGCGATGGCATTGCGCAGTGCCGGCAGGCCTTCTGGCTGGCTGTAGAAACCACTGTTCTGCGCGATGCGCCGCAGGGCGTCCTGGGTACAGCGCCGCCATTCGTCCTGGGGGAATTGGTGGCGGCTGGTGGCGCCACCGATAAATTCGTAGCGCAGGGTGCTGTCGCGCGTGGGGTGGCGCATCGGCGATGGCAGCGCCTGCCAGGTCGCCAGGTTGGCGGCACACGCCAGGTCGGTGGCGGTTTGCAGGCGTTCGGTCTGCGGTGTACGTGCGTTGACGAAGGTGCCACGGCCGGTCTTGCCGACCAGCAAGCCTTCGTAGGTCAGGGTGGCATAGGTGTCGGACACGGTCTTGCGCGAGACGCCCAGTTGCTCGGCCAGCAGGCGGCTGGGTGGCAGTTGCGCACCGGCGGCCAGGCGCCCGCAGCCAATCGCTTCGCGCAACTGCTGGTACAGCTGTTCGGCCAGATCCTTACGGCCGTTGATCACAACGTGCAGTTCCATGTTTCATCCCGAGGCATTCGATCTGCGCCAAGACTACTCGCTCGTGGCGCGCGCTCAAAATGGTCTCTGCGTAAACCGGCGGATTGGCTATAGGGCTTATGGCCCGTGGGTTTTAGGCTGGATCATGATTACATCCGCCGCCTGAGAGCCGCCCATGGAACCTCGTCTGGATTACTACACCGCGTCACCACAAGCGCTCAAAGGCATGTTGATGCTGGAGGCGACCACCTTTGGCCTGTCCATCGAAAATCCGTTGCTGGAACTGATCAAGATCCGCGTTTCGCAACTCAACCACTGCGGCTTCTGTACCGACATGCATTCGATGGCGGCACGGCAGCGCGGGGAGTCGGAGCGGCGGTTGTTCGCGCTGTGTGTGTGGCGTGATGCGCCATTTTTTACTGCGCGGGAGAAAGCCGCGTTGGCCTGGAGCGAGTCGGTGGCGGCGCTACCGACTTCAACGGTTTCGGATGAGCTTTTCGCGGCAACGCGTGTGGAATTCAGCGAGCAGGAACTGGTGGACCTGACCATGGCGGTCTCCAGCATCAGTGGCTGGAACCGCCTGGCAGTGAGTTTTCGGCAGCAACCGCCGAATGCTTGATCAGGACAGGAAACCACCGTCCACGTTCAGCGACACACCGGTGGTGTAGGTCGACGCATCACTGGCCAAATACAGCACCGCACCGGCCATCTCGCTCGGGTCCGCCACACGCTTGAGCGGAATCTGCGCCAGGGCCATTTTCAGGATCGCATCGTTTTTCACCAGCGCCGAGGCGAACTTGGTGTCGGTCAGGCCCGGCAGCAGGGCGTTGCAGCGGATGCCGAACGCGGCGCACTCCTTGGCGAACACCTTGGTCATGTTGATCACGGCGGCCTTGGTCACCGAGTAGATGCCCTGGAACACGCCCGGCGAGATGCCATTGATCGACGCCACGTTAATGATGCTGCCGCCACCGTTGTCGCGCATCAGCTTGCCGGCTTCCACCGACATGAAGAAGTAGCCGCGAATGTTCACGTCCACGGTCTTCTGGAAAGCGCCGAGGTCGGTGTCCAGTACGTTGCAGAACTGCGGGTTGGTCGCGGCGTTGTTGACCAGGATATCCAGGCGACCAAACTGTTCACGAATGCTGGCAAATACCTGAGTGATCTGCTCCATTTCGCCGATATGGCAGGCAATCGCAGTGGCCTTGCCGCCGTCGGCGATGATCGCGTCCGCTACATGCTGGCAGCCTTCGAGCTTGCGGCTGGAAACGATCACATGGGCGCCTTGCTGGGCCAGCAACTTGGCGATGGCCTCACCGATGCCACGGCTGGCGCCGGAGACAAAAGCGATCTTGCCGTCGAGGTCGAACAGGTTGGTCTTGGACATGGGGATTCCTTGTTGTATGCAATCAGAGCGCGGATTTGCCGATGACATTCAGGCTCATCTGCTCCAGCAGCTTGTTCATGTGGATGAACTGCGCAAAGCGTTTGTCCTGGGTCTGGCCGTGGAAAAAGCGGTAGTAGATCTGCTGCACGATGCCGGCCAGGCGGAACAGGCCGTAGGTGTAGTAGAAGTCGAAATTATCGACCTGGATGCCGGAGCGTTCGGCGTAGTAATCGACGAACTCGCGGCGCGTGAGCATGCCAGGGGCGTTGCTCGGTTGGCGGCGCATCAGTTGCACCGGCGCCGGGTCAGCCGCTTCGATCCAGTAGGCGAGGGTGTTGCCCAGGTCCATCAGCGGGTCGCCGAGGGTGGTGAGTTCCCAGTCCAGCACGCCGATGATCTGCATCGGGTTGTGCGGGTCGAGGATCACGTTGTCGAAGCGGTAGTCGTTGTGCACGATGCTCGACGTCGGGTGGTCGGCGGGCATTTTGTCGTTGAGCCACGCGCGCACTTTTTCCCAGCGGGGTGCGTCCGGGGTCAGGGCTTTTTCATAGCGGTCGCTCCAGCCACGGATCTGGCGCGCCACGTAGCCTTCGGGCTTGCCCAGGTCGGCCAGGCCGCAGGCGGCGTAATCCACCTGGTGTAGCTCAACGAATTTGTCGATAAAGCTTTTGCACAAGGCTTCGGTCTTGGTGGCGTCCAGGCCCAGTTCGGGCGGCAGGTCGGAGCGCAGGATGATGCCGTTGACGCGCTCCATCACATAGAACTCGGCGCCGATCACCGATTCATCGGTGCAGTGCACGTAGGCCTTGGGGCAATACGGGAAGCCGTCTTTGAGCTGGTTGAGAATGCGGAATTCGCGGCCCATGTCATGGGCGGATTTGGCTTTGTGGCCAAAGGGCGGGCGGCGCAGTACGAATTCCTGCTCGGGGTATTCCAGCAGGTAAGTCAGGTTGGACGCGCCGCCGGGGAATTGGCTGATTGTCACAGGGCCGCTCAAACCCGGAATATGGGCCTTGAGGTAGGGATCGATCAGGCTGGCATCAAGTTCTTCGCCTGGGCGAATCTGGGTCGATTGGTCGTTAAGCGCCATGCTTATCCCTTCTGCTTATTCTAAAGGCCTCGGACTATTTCCTAATCTAATGCGCACAACCGCCCAGCGACAAGGTCGGGGCGGCTTAATAGGTTAGCGTGTTGGATGATGATCAGCGTGCCTGATCGGTCATTTTTCGGGCGGGGGCAAGGCGACCGGCGTGAGCACCGGCCGGCCGGCGAAGTACTCCACCAGGTTATCGGCCACCCGTTGCACGGTGTCATGGGCGGCTTCCGGCGACAGGCCGGCCACGTGCGAGGTGAGCACGGTGTTGCTCAGACGCTTGAGGGCATCGGGCACCGCTGGCTCATCGTCGAACACATCCAGCGCCGCGCCGCCGATACGGCGCTGCTCAAGGGCGGCGACCAGGTCGGCGGTTACCACTACGCTGCCACGGCCGATGTTCACCAGGTAACCGTTCGGGCCGAGGGCGTCGAGGGTGTGGCGATCGATCAAGTGACGGGTGCTGGCGCCACCGGGTGTGGCCAGGATCAGGAAGTCGGAGGTGCGCGCCAGTTCAACCGCGGTTGAGCAGTAGGTGTAGTCCACGTCATCGCGCGGCTGGCGGTTGTGGTAACTCACTTGCATGCCGAAGCCCAGGGCGGCGCGCTTGGCGATCTCCAGGCCCACGGCGCCCATCCCGAGAATGCCCAGTTGCTTGCCGCCCAGGGAAGGGCGCATCACCTTGGGCCATTCGCTGCGTCGCACCGCCGCGTCCGTCTGGGGGATGCCGCGGACCAGCGAGAGCAGCAGCGCCATGGCGTGGTCGGCCACTGACGGGGCGTTCACCCCCGCGCCGTTGGTCACCACGATCCCGCGATTGCTCGCCGCCTGCAGGTCGACATGCTCGTAGCCGGCGCCGATCACGCAGATGATTTCCAGCAACGGCAGGGCGGCGATTTCCTCGGCATACAACCCTAGCGGGCCACGGGTCAGCACGGCCTTGATCTGCCCGCCATGGGCCTTGATGGCCTGGGCGCGTTCGTCGGGCGTCGGCGCCAGGATCACATGAAAGTCATTGCTCTCGATGATTTGCAGGTATTCGTTGATGGTTTCAACCAGGACCAGAACGGTGATGGGCATGTGGCTGCTCTTCCTGAGGGATTGATGCCCGGATTATGCGGTATTTCGTATAGCCCAAGCGTCTCGATGTGTTCGAGACGCTGTGCAGCTTGAATTACTGGGCTGTTGCAGCCTGGCGCGCCTTGGTTTGCTCGGCTTTTGCTATGGGCATGAAGTCGTAGGTTGGGAAAAATTCCGTCTGGTAAACACCCCAGGCGGTGTTTTCAATCGCGAGGTTAACTTCTGCGAGGCGTGAGGCTGGCAGGCGCAGGACGATGACCTGCCCGATGCCCATGGTGATATTCCAGCTGACGACTTCCACTCCGGCAGGAGGAAACACTTTATGGAATTCCTGCTTGGCCAGTTGTGCCTTCAACTCACCCAAGGGGCGAGACTGATCGTGTTTGAGGAACACGGTTAACATGACTGCGTTTTCGGGTGTGGCGGCGGTATTTTTCGTGATAGAGGTTGCGTTTGTCTGAGCGATAACTGTGCCTGGTAACAGGGTCGCCGCCAGCAGTGCAGGTATCAACAGTAACTTGAGTGGGTTGCGTAGATTCATCTCGAAGTGCCTTGGTTGTTATTGATTATTTTAGGGAGGCTTGGTAGTTGCACGAATTTATGTTGTTTCACTGGTCCGACATTACAGTTTTCATGGGCCCCTTATACGGTGCGTGCACAACATAAATTCGAACAGGTGGGTTAGTGGTCACCATGTCGCGAGGCACTTCTCTAGAGTAGGTGAATTCGCTGTTGTCCAACTTTTCCAATCTTCTGACAATGGTTCTATTAGGGCCTATGTCGGGTACCAGAATGTGAGTCTTTTTGTCGCCGGTGACCAGGAAATAACCCCCGCCGCCATTTGCATGTTTTGAAAGTCCGGTATCGTTGTAAAAGAATTCATAGCGATTGCGCTTTGGGTCCCACATCGATAGGCCCACCACGCCGGGGTAGTTTGCTTTGACGTCTGTGTCCGGTTCACCCTCGATATAGACCTTGGTGGTCAGCCACTGTGGAGAAGAGGCCAGTGCCTCAACGTCGGGCTCGGTCTTCACTTGTTTCGCGAAACTGTCGGAGGCGTTTAATACGCCCGCAAGAAGCAGGCCGGTAAAAACAATAGTGACTCTTCGCATTGTCGAACTCCTGGGATTTTAAGTAAGAGAGTCGTGTTTTTTTGCAATCGGTACGCAGGGGATATTAGGTTGGGAGTGAGCGGTCGCTCAATGGCTATGTATGTTTTTGTAATACTTTGGCGGGGTTGTAGTGAAAATATAATTTAGATACAGATGGTGTCCGGTTTTATTGTCGGAGCCTTCTGAATGTTTAGTTATATCGAGCAGCGCCGAGGCATTCATCCGATAGGCTGCTGCCTTTAGCCGCACGTGCCGGGGGCAGAGCGACGACCATCATGGCGTAGTGCGCCATGGCTGCCTGGCGATCACCTTTGGGTGTGCCCGCACTCAAGAGCAGCAGTGATGCCTCAAGGCCTTGTATGAAAGTCTGTTGCAATGGGCTGTCGCTGGCCTCGTGACCTAAAGCTCCCGCAGGCCCCGAAAACCGTCGCTTACGGCCATCCCTGTGCGCCTGTGCCGCATAACCGTTCCTCAGCTAAGTCTTTGCTTATTCAAGAGAATCCCGGACAATCGCGCCCCTGTTACCGTCGGGGCGCTGCCTGTCAGGTTTTTCTGACTCGTTCCGGCTGTGAAAATGCGGAGATCCGACCGGATGAATGATCAGGCCAATAGCGTCGACGAACGCTATGCAACGACACCTGCAACCCTCTCAAGCTGGAGCCGCCAGGACACTACCTGGATGCTCGGCCTGTTCGGCACCGCCATTGGCGCCGGTACCTTGTTCTTGCCGATCAACGCGGGCCTGGGCGGCTTCTGGCCACTGGTGATCCTCGCGCTGCTGGCCTTCCCGATGACGTTCTTTGCCCACCGTGGCCTGACCCGTTTCGTACTGTCCGGCCGCGAAGGCTCCGACATCACCGACGTGGTCGAAGAGCACTTCGGTATCAAGGCTGGCGCCTTGATCACCTTGTTGTACTTCTTCGCGATCTTCCCGATCCTGCTGATCTACAGCGTGGCGCTGACCAACACCGTCGGCAGCTTCATGGAGCACCAGCTGCATATCATGCCGCCACCACGGGCGCTCCTGTCGCTGGTGTTGATTCTCGGCCTGTTGGCGGTGGTGCGTTGCGGCGAGCAAGTGATCGTCAAGGCCATGAGCCTGATGGTGTATCCGTTTATCGTCGCCTTGCTGTTCCTCGCGGTGTACCTGATCCCGCACTGGAACGGCGGCATCCTCAGCACCGTCAGCGTAGTCCCGACACCCTCGGCCTTGCTGAGCACCCTGTGGCTGGCGATTCCGGTGATGGTGTTCTCGTTCAATCATTCGCCGATCATCTCGGCCTTTGCGGTGGACCAGAGGCGTCAGTACGGCGCACACGCCGATGAGCGCAGCTCGCAGATCCTGTCCCGCGCGCATCTGTTGATGGTGGTGATGGTGCTGTTCTTCGTGTTCAGCTGCGTGCTGACCCTATCGCCGGCCCAGCTGGCCGAAGCGAAAGCGCAGAACCTGTCGATCCTGTCCTACCTGGCCAACCACTTCGACAACCCGACCATCGCCTTCGCAGCGCCGTTGATTGCGTTCGTGGCGATTGCCAAGTCGTTCCTCGGCCACTACATAGGCGCCAGTGAAGGCCTCAAGGGCCTGGTGCTCAAGACGGGCCGCCGCCCGGCCGCCAAGAACCTGGACCGCATGACCGCAGCCTTCATGCTGGTGGTGTGCTGGATCGTTGCCACGCTCAACCCAAGCATCCTCCGTATGATCGAGACTCTGGGAGGGCCGATCATTGCATCGATCCTGTTCCTGATGCCGATGTACGCGATCCGCAAGGTGCCGGCCATGGCCAAGTACCGTGGGCAGGCGTCCAACGTGTTCGTCACGGCGGTTGGCCTGGTGGCGATTACGGCGTTGATTTACTCGCTGTTGTCCTGACGCCGGGTTGCATCGACCAAGGCCGATTCGCGCACACCGCGAATCGGCTTTTTTTTGCGTGCGCGAAACGTGACGCGGCTCAACCGCCGCAAGGCAATGGGCGCTAAGCTGACGCACGTTATTTGCCAGCATGGGTTGGGCCGATTGAAAACTGAAACCGATACGCCCGTTGCTGCGCCGCCCAATCGTACCCAGGACCTGCTCGCCGGGTTATCCATTGCCGGTCTGCTGCTGCCGGAGGCCGTTGCCTATTCGAGCATTGCCGCGCTCCCGCCCCAGGCCGGGGTGATTGCCTTGTTTGCCGGGCTGGTGTGCTACGGCCTGTTTGGCACCAGCCGCTTTGCGATTGTCTCGGCCACGTCGTCTTCGGCGGCTGTATTGGCGGCGGCAACAGCCAGCCTGGCGGGGGATGACCCGGCGCTGCGGCTGCCCCTGGCGTTCGGGCTGGTGTTGATCACCGGAGTGTTCTTCCTGTTGGCGGGCGTGTTCAAACTCGGCGGCGTCACCTCGTTTATCGCCAAGCCAGTATTGCGCGGATTTGCCTTCGGCCTGGCGCTGACCATTATCCTCAAGCAATTGGCCAGTGTGGTGGGTGTGCACCTGACCGATAGCAACCTGATCCGCTTTTTGCCGCAGCTGCTGGAGCAACTGCCACACTGGAACTGGCCGGCTGCCGTGGTGGCCGGGACCGCATTGCTAGTGTTGTGGCTATGCGCACGCATCCCGCGCCTGCCTGGTGGGCTGGTGGTCGTGGTACTCGGCATTGCTGCCGGCCAGTTCCTGGACCTGCAGGCCCAAGGTGTGGCGCTGATCGGTTTGATCGATCTGCGTCTGGAGCTCGGCCACTTCCCGGTGTTGCCCTTCGCCGACTGGCTGCGCCTGGGGGAATTGGCGTTTGCGCTGGTGATGATCCTGTACGCGGAGTCCTACGGCTCCATCAGTTCGTTCGCCCTCAAACATGGCGACCGGGTCTCCTCCAACCGGGATTTGCTCG
The DNA here is from genome assembly GCF_001050345.1 of Pseudomonas fildesensis. Lineage (GTDB taxonomy): Bacteria > Pseudomonadota > Gammaproteobacteria > Pseudomonadales > Pseudomonadaceae > Aquipseudomonas > Aquipseudomonas fildesensis. The sequence goes on from NZ_LFMW01000011.1 coordinate 66,351, forward strand.
CGCTCGGCGCAGCCAACCTGGTATCCGGGCTGTTTCATGGGATGCCGGCAGGGGCCGGGTATTCGGCGACGTCGGCCAACGAGGCGGCCGGCGCTTATTCGCGATTCGCGGGGATCGTCGCGGCGCTGGTGATACTGGTGATTGTGTTGACGGTGCTGCCCTATGTCGCACTCACGCCGGAGCCGGTGCTGGCGGCGGTGGTCATCTATGCGCTGGGGCGGGGTTTGAGCCTGCAGCCGCTGGGGCGTTACTTCCAGTGGCGGCGTGACCGTTTACTGGTGGTGTGTGCGGTGGCAGCTGTACTGGTGCTCGGTGTACTGGATGGCTTGCTGCTGGCGGTCGGGATCAGCGTGGTATTGATGCTGCGCCAGATGTCGTCAGCGGACATCCAGGTGCTTGGGCGCCTGGGTGACAGCCATGACTTCGTGGACCGTCAACACCATGCCGATGCGCAGGCCGTTCCGGGCGTATTGATCGTACGCCCCAGCGAAGCGCTGTTTTTCGCGAATGCCGAGCGCATCCTGGGGGAGGCCCTGCGACTTATGCGCCAGTCACCTGTGCAGGCGGTGGTGCTGAGCATGGAAGAGTCCCCCGACCTCGATGGCACCAGCATCGAAGCACTGGCAGCCTTTTTTGCCCAAGTGCAAGGGGAGGGCAAACAACTGGTGCTGGCCCGGGTGCGACACGAGGCCCATGTGGTCTTGCAGACACTGCCCGAGGCGCAGGCACCGCAGGTGTTGCTCAGCGGCTTGAGTGTCGACGGCGCAGTGCAACTGGCGTTGCAGGCCAATACCCAGGCATAAAAAAACGCCGCGCATCTTGCGATACGCGGCGTTTTCTACATCAACACACCCTTAGGCTTGAAGCACCGGGATGTTGGCGTTTGCAGCGCTTTCACGGAACTCGGCGATCTGGTCAAAACTCAGGTAGCGATACACATCGCTGGCCATGGTGTTGATCTGTGCCGCGTACTGCATGTACTCCTCGACGGTCGGCAGGCGACCCAGGATCGAAGCTACCGACGCCAGCTCGGCCGAAGCCAGGTAGACGTTGGCACCATCGCCCAGACGGTTCGGGAAGTTACGGGTCGACGTCGACACAACGGTCGAGTTCGGCTCTACACGTGCCTGGTTACCCATGCACAGCGAGCAGCCCGGCATTTCCATGCGCGCGCCAGCTTTGCCGTAGATGCCGTAGTAGCCTTCTTCGGTCAGTTGGTGAGCGTCCATCTTGGTCGGCGGCGACAGCCACAGACGGGTTGGCAGCTGACCCTTGACTTGATCCAGCAACTTACCGGCAGCGCGGAAGTGACCGATGTTGGTCATGCACGAACCGATGAACACTTCGTCGATCTTCTCGCCAGCAACGCTGGACAGCAGACGGGCGTCGTCCGGGTCGTTTGGCGCGCAGAGCACAGGCTCTTTGATCTCGGCCAGGTCGATCTCGATGATTTCGGCGTATTCCGCGTCGGCATCGGCCACCATCAGCTCCGGGTTCGCGACCCAGGCTTCCATCGCTTGGGCGCGACGTTCCAGGGTACGAGCATCGCCGTAGCCTTCGCCGATCATCCAGCGCAGCAGGGTGATGTTGGAGTTCAGGTACTCGGTGATGGACTCTTTCGACAGCTTGATGGTGCAACCGGCAGCCGAACGTTCAGCCGAGGCGTCGGACAGCTCGAAGGCTTGTTCGATGCTCAGGTTGTCCAGGCCTTCGATTTCCAGGATGCGGCCGGAGAAGGCGTTCTTCTTGCCTTTCTTCTCTACGGTCAGCAGGCCAGCCTGGATCGCGTAGTAAGGAATGGCGTGAACCAGGTCACGCAGGGTGATGCCCGGTTGCATTTCGCCTTTGAAGCGCACCAGGATCGATTCCGGCATGTCCAGTGGCATAACGCCAGTGGCTGCGGCGAACGCTACCAGGCCAGAACCGGCCGGGAACGAGATGCCCATCGGGAAACGGGTGTGGGAGTCGCCACCGGTGCCGACAGTGTCCGGCAGCAGCATGCGGTTCAGCCAGCTGTGGATGATGCCGTCGCCCGGACGCAGCGAAACGCCGCCACGGGTCATGATGAAGTCAGGCAGGGTGTGGTGGGTGGTCACGTCGATCGGCTTTGGATAGGCCGCGGTGTGGCAGAAGGACTGCATCACCAGATCGGTCGAGAAGCCCAGGCACGCCAGGTCTTTCAGTTCGTCACGGGTCATCGGACCGGTGGTGTCCTGGGAACCCACGGTGGTCATCTTCGGCTCGCAGTACGTACCTGGGCGAACGCCCTCTACGCCGCAGGCCTTGCCGACCATTTTCTGGGCCAGGGTGTAGCCCTTGTCGCTTTCAGCCGGAGCTTCCGGCAGCTTGAACAGGGTCGAAGCAGGCAGGCCCAGCTCTGCGCGCGCCTTCTCGGTCAGGCCGCGGCCAATGATCAGCGGGATACGGCCGCCGGCACGGACTTCGTCCAACAGCACCGGGGTCTTCATTTCGAAGGTGGTCAGGACTTCATCGGTGCCGTGTTTGCAGACTTTGCCAGCATGAGGGTACAGGTCGATCACGTCGCCCATGTTCATGTTGGTCACGTCGAATTCGATCGGCAGTGCGCCAGCATCTTCCATGGTGTTGTAGAAGATCGGAGCGATCTTGCTGCCGAAGCAGAAGCCGCCAGCGCGCTTGTTCGGCACGTTAGGCACGTCGTCGCCGAAGAACCACAGGACCGAGTTGGTAGCGGATTTACGCGACGAACCGGTACCGACCACGTCACCGACGTAGGCGATCGGGAAGCCTTGGCCGCGCATCTCTTCGATCTGTTTCATCGGGCCGGTCTTGCCTTGCTCGTCCGGTACGATGCCTTCGCGTGCCATTTTCAGCATGGCCAGGGCGTGCAGCGGGATGTCAGGGCGGGACCAGGCGTCCGGTGCAGGGGACAGGTCGTCGGTGTTGGTTTCGCCGGTGACCTTGAACACGCGCAGGCTGATCTTGTCGGCCAGGGTAGGGCGGTTCTTGAACCACTCGCCGTCAGCCCAGGACTGGATCACGGCCTTGGCGTGCTCGTTGCCGTTCTTGGCTTTTTCGGCCACGTCGTGGAACGCGTCGAACATCAGCAGGGTGTGCTTGAGTTGGGCGGCCGCGACAGGCGCCAGTGCGGCGTCGTCCAGCAGCTCGACCAAAGTCACGATGTTGTAGCCGCCTTGCATGGTGCCAAGCAGTTCAACAGCGCGTTTCTTGTCGATCAGGGGAGAAGTGGCTTCGCCCTTGGCCAGGGCAGACAGGAAACCAGCCTTGACGTAGGCAGCTTCGTCAACGCCTGGTGGAATGCGGTTGGTGATCAGGTCAACGAGGAATTCTTCTTCGCCAGCCGGAGGATTTTTCAGCAGCTCGACCAGGCCTGCGGTTTGTTCGGCGTTAAGCGGCTGGGGAACAATACCCAGGGCTGCACGCTCTTCGATATGTTTGCGGTAGGCTTCAAGCACAGTTATTACCCTCATCAGTGGTCCCACGGGACGCTCATCCAGAAATGAACGGCACGCATGCGCTCGGGGGCTTTTTGGGCCGCAAAGCCAGCGCTGCCGGCATTCCTCACAGAAGCTGTTTTCAAAGTTTTACGCCTGCAGAACGATGCTGATGAGGGTTAGCGCAGGTTCTGACCTACCGGGTCAAACCCGCGCAAACACCGTTCTGAAGGAACGACTGTGCTCGTGACGCTTTGAAAACAGCTTCCAGCGGATTATTGGCGCCTTACAAGGCCGGGTGATTCTACGGCAAAAAAATTCTAAAGGTAAGTTGCCTAACCAAGTTTGCTGGGTGATCAACCTTAGACAAAGGGCTAACATGGCGCACTGTTTCGCTGATTTGCGTGTTGTTGCCCATGTCCAACCAAACCATCAAAACCCCCTGCGTCGGCCTTTGCTCCACGGTTTACGGCGATCTCGTGTGCCGTGGCTGCAAGCGCTTCCACCACGAAGTAATCCTGTGGAATGGCTACAACGAAGAAGAAAAGCGTGCGGTATGGCTCAGGCTTGAGCAACTGTTGGTGCAGGTCATGGCCGGCAAACTGGAGGTTTTCGACCCCAAGACCCTGCGCGGGCAACTGGAGCAACGCAAGATTCGCTTCGTGCCGCACCAGTCCGAGTACTGCTGGGCCTACCAGTTGATCGCCCGTGGCGCGCGGGTGATCTCCAATCTGGAGGCCTATGGCATGGTGCTGATGCCGGAATTTCGCGACTGGGCGCTGCCGGAACTGCGCGATGCCATCGACCGCGAGTTTTTCATCCTGTCCGAGGCGCATTACCAGCGTTATATCGCGCCCGGTTTCCTGAAGGATGCGCTGTAGGAGCCCGGCTTGCCGGCGATGGGGGCCTTGAACGTAGCGCAATCACACAGGCCGCCATCGCCGGCAAGCCAGGCTCCTGCAGGGTGGGTGTCAGGGCTTGGTGGCCAGTTCTTGCAGGTGATCCATCAATTCCTGCGGCTTGAGCACCAGCACATCACTGTCCACCGCATCCAACACCACTTCCGCGGTATTGCCGATCAAGGCACCGGAAATACCGGTGCGCGCCACGGTGCCGATAATTGTGACCGCCGCTTGCCATTTATGCGCCGCATGGGGGATCAGCACATCCGCCGGGCCTTCTTCGATATGCAGGTGCGTGTCGTCGATATCAAATTCGGCCTGGAATGCCTTGCACTGCTCGCGATAGCGCGCCTCGATGGTTTCCTTGAGTTGAAACACCGGGTCGGCTGACGACAGCATGGGGGATGGGTGCGCACTGATAACGTGCAGTTGCGCCTTGGCCAGGCTGGCGATGTCGAAACCATGGTCGATGATCGAGTTGTGCAGCGCGCGGTGCTCGCTATCGGTATTGCCCACATCAATGGCCGCCAGGATTACCCCGCCAGCCCACGGCTTGGCCGTCTTGACCAGCAACACCGGGGTCGGGCAGTAGCGCATCAGTTTCCAGTCCGCCGGCGTCAGCAGGGCTTTTTTCAGCGGGCTGTCGGGGTAGTGCTGCTTGATCACCAAACCACAGCCCTCGGCCTGCTGCACCGCGATGATGGTTTCATGCAGGCTGTCATTCCACGCCTGCTCGGTGGTGACACTGTAGCCATCTTCCTGCAAACCCGACTTGAGCAGGCTCAGCATCGCCGAATGCTCATGCTTCTTGTCGCAGACCAGCAAATGCAAGTGCGCGCCAGTGACGCCAGCAATTAGCTTGGCGCGCTTGAGGGACAGGCTTTCCGAATGTTCGGGCTCAATGACCACCAGGATGCTGCGAATGGCTTGCATGATCGGGATCTCCAGAAAGGGCGGGCGTGGAACAACTATAGTTGCTGCCCGCCAGACGTCATGTTGATGCACATCAAGGCCGGTGGCTGGTGGTCTGCGGCGCGGTCGGTATAATCGGCGCCCTTTTGTGATCCTTTGCCCGTGAGCCCGATGAACCTGCCCGAAATCCACGAATTCCTCGGCTGCCGCACCCCCGACGCCTGGGTCCAGGCCGCACTGGCCGATCAGGACACTCTGCTGATCGACCACAAGAACTGCGAATTCAAAGCCGCCAGCACCGCCCTGAGCCTGATCGCCAAGTACCACGCCCACGTTGACCTGATCAGCATGATGTCGCGCCTGGCCCGGGAAGAGCTGGTGCACCACGAACAAGTCATGCGCCTGATCAAAAAGCGCAAGGTCGAGCTGCGCCAGCTGCACGCCGGGCGCTATGCGTCGGGTTTGCGCAAGGTGGTGCGCAGCCATGAGCCGGTCAAGCTGGTGGATACACTGGTGGTCGGTGCTTTTATCGAAGCACGCAGTTGTGAACGTTTCGAAGCGCTGGTGCCGCATTTGGACGAAGAACTCGGCAAGTTCTACTTTGGCCTGCTCAAAAGCGAGGCGCGGCACTTCCAGGGTTACTTGAAGCTGGCGTACCAGTACGGTGACGCCAAGGACATCGCCCAGGTGATCGAGCGGGTGAGGGCGGCCGAGCAGGAACTGATCGAATCACCCGACATCGAGTTCCGCTTTCACAGTGGCGTGCCAGCCTGAGGCGACAGCCACGCCGATCAGCGCGGTGATCCCGGCCAACAGCAGGATCACCGTTTGCGTGCCCAACGGCGCGGCAAGCACGGCAATTAACAGGCCCGCCAACGGCTGCGCCAGGTTATTGAGCAACGTGATCACGCCCACCGTCTTGCCGAAATCCTTTACAGGAATCACGCGCTGACGGGTGCTGCGCAGGTACACGTTGAACATCTTGTCGAAACCGGTGACCAGCAGGAAGCCTATGGTGTAGGCCCACAGGCCAGGGCTGATTGCCATGATCAGCGCCCCCAGCGCAATCATCGAATATGACAGCCCGCCCATGACCCTCAGCGGCAGCGTCGCACGCGCCAGATAGAACAGAATCACGATGGTGACCCCTGCACCGGCGGCCTGCAGCACGGCATAGGCATCCTTGCCGGCGGCGAATTGCCCGGTGACCAGCGCCGCTGACGTGGCCAGCGTCACGCCGATGATCAGGTTTACACCGACCGCCAGGGTGATGATTCGCTTCAGTTCCACCAGATTGCCGATATGCCTGAATGCGATACGCAACGGTTGCAGCCAAATATCCCGATGCTGCTCATGACGCTCCAGATTCGCGCTGGTGTTGCGCTGCCAGATCAGCATCGCCAGGTCCGCCAGCACAAACAGCCCGGCAACCCCCAGCACCACCCAATGCCACGGCCAGACCTCCAGCATCAACGCGGCTACCAGCGGGCCCAGCACCAGGCCGCTCTGGTCGGCGATCTGCGAATAGGACAACGTCTTGGCATAGGTGTACTGCTTGAACACATGCGGCATCACCACTTCGCGCGCCATGATGCCCTGGGTGGTCAGCACCCCGCACAGCGCCGAGAGGATGACGATCCAGTAAATCCCGTCGAACATCCCGTAGAACGCCACCGCCGCGACACAAGCGAACGCCCGGTAAACCTGGCTGATATGCAGGATGCGCACCGGCGAAAATTTGTCGCACAATGCGCCGCACACCGGAAACGCCAGGTAGCGCGGCAACGACTCGGCAAAAAAAGCCAGGCCCGCCCAGGCCACGCTGTTGGTGGTCTGGAACACGATCAGCGGCACGATGAACAGCAGAATCTGGTCGGCCAGCCGTGACAGGAACAGTGAAACGAAGAACGCCAGGTAATCCTTGCGCATACAACTCCCTGTGAATGACGTTAAAAATTGCAGGCTATTTGTTAAAAACTCTTAAAAGCATGAAGCTTCGTCGGCCGGTACTGGCCAACCGCTTCTGCCGGGCAGCTTGCCACCTATAATGCCCGCACTTCAATCCGCGCCGCACACACTGAGAACTTATGGAAAACCTGGGTCTGGGCAAGGTCCTGCTCGTTGAGGACGATGAGAAGCTGGCTGGGCTGATTGCGCACTTTCTGGCACAGCATGGTTTTGAGGTGCGGGTGGTGCACCGGGGCGATGAAGCCTTGGCGGCCTTCCTGGACTTCAAGCCCAAGATCGTCGTGCTCGACCTGATGCTGCCGGGCCAGAGCGGGCTGTATGTGTGCCGCGAGATTCGCACTGTGTCCGACACGCCCATCGTGATCCTCACGGCCAAGGAAGACGACCTTGACCATATCCTGGGCCTTGAGTCTGGCGCCGACGACTACGTGATCAAACCCATCAAGCCGCCGGTGCTGCTGGCACGCCTGCGCGCGTTGCAACGTCGCCAGGCGCCGGAGCCGACCGTGCGCGGCGCCATCGAGTTCGGCCGGCTGTCGATTGACCGCAGTTGCCGGGTGGTCAGCCTGGGCGGCGAGAAGATCGACCTCACCACCATGGAATTCGAGCTGCTGTGGTTGCTTGCCAGCAGTGCGGGGAAAATCCTCTCTCGCGACGATATTCTCAACCGTATGCGCGGTATCGCGTTCGATGGGCTGAACCGCAGTGTCGACGTGTACATCAGCAAACTGCGCGGCAAACTCAATGACAACCCCCGTGAGCCGATGTGCATCAAGACCATTTGGGGCAAGGGTTACCTGTTCAATCCGTTCGGATGGGAGGTCTAGATGCTGCGGCTCTTTGCACGGCTGTACATCATCCTGGCGCTCGGCCTGGCGGGGGCGATCTGGCTGGTGAGCTACACCTTCGACGAGTTGCTGCCCGAAGCCAATGAAACCTACAACCGCGAAGCCTTGCGCGGTCCAGCCTATGGCTTGGTGGAGCAACTGCGGCCGTTGTTGGGCGATGCGCGTGAGGCGCGGCTGGCCCAGTTGCAACCGCATTACGGCTTGCGCCTGGAACTGGTGCAGCGCGATGGCTTGGCATTGAGCCCGCGTGAGCAGCAATTGCTCGCCGACGGCCAGTTGGTGGTGCGCGGGGACTTCATGGAGTTCCTCACCAACATCGACGGCGGCCCGCAACTGCTGGAAATCAAGCTGCCCGAAGAGCCGAAGTGGCTGTACCTGTGGGCCTACAGCCTGCTCGGCCTGAGCCTGGCCATCGTCCTGTATTTTTGGGTACGCCCGCATTGGCGCGACCTCGAACATATCCGCCTTGCGGCGCAGCGCTTTGGCGACAACGACCTGGGCTCGCGCATCCTGCTGACCCGGCGCTCCACCGTGCGCGAACTGGCCGGGCACTTCAACCAGATGGCCGAACGCATCGAAAGCCTGATCGCTAACCAGCGTGAGCTGACCAACGCCGTCTCTCACGAATTGCGCACGCCGATTGCGCGCTTGTCGTTCGAGCTCGATCAGCTCAAGCAACAGTCCGATCCCCGCCAGAGCCGCGAGTTGATCGCCGATATGTACGCCGACCTCGGTGAGCTGGAAGAAATGGTCTCCGAACTGCTGACCTACGCCAGCCTGGAGCGCGGCGCGACCCAGGTTACTCGGGAAAATATCGAGGCCCACAGCTGGCTCGACAGCGTGATCGGCAGTGTGGCCCTGGAGGCCGAGGCCGAAGGCGTGCAACTGTCCCTGCGCACCTGTGAAGTGGACGTTATCCAGATCGAGCCGCGTTTTATGGCGCGGGCGGTGATCAACCTGCTGCGCAACGCCATCCGCTACGCCGACCGCCGCGTGGAGGTCTCGCTGGTCAAGTTCGGCAGCGGTTATGAAGTGCGCGTCTGCGATGACGGGCCGGGAGTGCCCGAGGAAGGCCGGGCGAAGATTTTCCAGCCGTTCATGCGCCTGGACGCCAGCCGCGACCGTCGCACTGGCGGCTTCGGCCTGGGCCTGGCGCTGGTGCAGCGGGTGTGCCAATGGCATGGCGGGCAGGTGCAAGTGTTGGATTCGGAGTGGGGCGGGGCGTCGTTCAGGATGACGTGGGCTTACGAGGTGTAGGAGCCGGCTTGCCGGCTCCTACATGGGATTGGGGTTATCAGATCAGAAAGTGTATTCCAATACGCCCACCACCGACGTCTGCAGTCGTCGCTCCACAATCGGGCTCTTGCCTGCTTCATCGGCCAGGTACTGCACGTCCAGCAGGGTCGAGAACTGGGCGTGTTCACTGATCGGCACACTCCACATCAGGTTCAGGCCATTGCTGATATTGCCTGCACCGGCGTTGTATTCCTTGAAGCGACTTTGCGCGGCCTGGCCGGTGGTCACGCCGTACCAGGTCTGCAGGTAGTCACGATCACCAAAGTGGCTGCTGAGGCTGGCATCCACCGAGCCGTAGCGGCCTTCGTACAGGTTGGTGCCGACGCTCAGTTCCAAGTGGGTAAACGCCTTGCCGCTGTCCTTGCGGTCATCTTCCTCGAGGGCATGTTCCAGGGTCGCGCCGACAATCACGCCGCCGAGGTTATAGCGGGCACTTACGCCCAGTTGCGCACGTGACTTGATCTCGCCCATGCCCTTGAGCCGTTTCGAGCCGGCGTGCAGGCTTTCGTTTTTGTCTTTGCGTGAAGTGCTTGCGCCGACGTACGCGCTGAAGCTCAGGGCATTACCTTCGTAAGCCCAGCCGAGGCCCTTGTTTGTGTCGAGGAAAATCCCCCAGGGACTGACAATGGCACCGCCGAACACGGGCGCTGTCATGCGCTCGTCACTGCCACTGTAGCGGGGCGCGTTGGCCACGCCGGCTTTCAAGCTGTATTCCCAATCCTGGGCCAGCACACTGTCGGCACCGGCCAACATGCACAGTGAGGTCACGGACAGACAAAAGTTTTTTGGACTCATCAGGGTTTTCATCCGGGGTCAGAAACTCAAGGGTTTGTGGGGGGACTGCGTGCGTTTGAAGGAGTAGCCCGAGGCGCTGAGGCCGTTGATCTGGCGGCTGACGGTGTGGCCCAGGCCATAGCCGATACCGGCGAGTACGGCGTGGGCGTTGTCCACGGGCAGCAGGATGTAGTCGGTCAGCGGTTCGTCGTACAGTTGGCCGCGGATCACCAGGAAGCCTTCTTCCAGGCGCACGCTGATCCCACTCAACGGCGCGTCCGGCTCATGGGTGTTGAGTACTTGATAGGTGCCTATGGTGTCGGCCCAGGCCAGGGGCAGCGGCGGTGGGTCGATGCGCTCGCCCACGGCAATGCGCTGGCCGTGGCTGCGCGCGGTGAGCATCTGTCGGCCTTGCACGGTGACCACGTCCAGTTGCACGCGGCCCAGTTCGCCGAGGTCCTTGAGCCAGAACCCCAGGACCTTTTTCTGCGCGCGCAGCCAGCCGTCGTCATCGCGCAGCAACTCGAAATCGTAGCCAGCGAGTTCACCGGACAAACGCTGGTCGCCATCCTTGATGCGGAATACGCCCCAGGCCGTGGCATAAAAACCGGCCAGGCGCTTGCGGTCGACGGCGGCCGGTACCTGGCGCAGCTTGAGGCCATGGCTCGGTGCCTGGCAGTCGTCGGCGCACACCGCATGACCGGTTTGCGCCTGGAGCATCAGGCGCAGCGCATCGGTGGACAGCGACACCACCATGTCTTCAGCGTTGCTGTCGTTGGCCATGATGATCACCGCCAGTTGCTGGTCCGGCAGTACGGTCACTTGCGCGGCAAAGTCGTCGCCACCGCCGCTGTGTTGATACGTGCGCACACCGGGGCCGACCGGTTCATCGCCGCAGGGCGCCAGAAACCATCCCAGGCCCATCTGGCAATCGAAATCCAGGGCGTTGCCGGTGTTTTGCTGGGTGAACATTTGCTCGATGGAGGCGTTGCCCAGCACGCGGCTGTCCTTGTAGAGGCCTCGGGCGAAGAGCATCTGTACGTAGTGGCTGAGGTCCTTGGGGCTGGTCCACAATCCGGCAGCGGCGAGGTCGCGCACCTGGGCGTCGGGGCTGAGAGTGCCGTCCTCATAGCCCAGAGCGCGGAAGCCCGCCTGTGCGCCGGTGCCGATAAAGCTCGACTGGTTCATCTGCAGCGGTTTCAGCAGGCCGTTTTGCAGCTGGGTTTCGAAGTCCTTGCCGGTGCTGCGTTCGACAGCGGCACCGACCAGGGCATAGCCGAGGTTCGAGTAGGCCACCTGGGAGCCCGGCGGGCTGCTCAGCCACACGCCAGACACGCGCATCGGCATCTGGCTCATGGCGAAGCTGTTGCGCAGGTCGCGCAGGTGCTCGCTGGGCAAGCCGGACTGATGGCTGAGCAAGCGCCGCAAGGTGATCGCACGGTCAGCGTCGGCCTGGTCGCTGTGAAAGCGCGAGCGCACGTAGAACTCGCGCAGGGTTTGCTGGATCGGCGCGTCAAGGCCCAGCCGTTGCTGTTCCACCAATTGCAGCGCCGCTGTGGCCGTGAAGAGTTTGGAGATGGCACCGGCGCGAAACGCCGTATTCGGCGTCACCGGCAGGCCCTTGGCTTTGTCGGCGATGCCGAAGCCGCGCGCCCAGATCAGCTCCTGGCCGTTGACCAGGGCAATGGACAGGCCGGCTACGTTTTCCCGAGCCATCTCCGGGGGAATGCGGGTTTGCAGGTAGCGAATGATCGCGCTGTAGTCACCCTTTTGAATCGGCGGCGGGGCAGGCGGCTGTCCATGGCAACCGATACTGCCCAGCAGGCAACTCAGCAGCGGAATCCCGCGCAATGTGCGAAACATGAAGAGCACCCGGATGGCTGTTTGGATGCTCGAATGCTAGGGAAGGGCAGTCCAACAATCTTTGCGAGCTTTGTCGGGAAACTGTCAAAGACTGTTAACGCCGCAGGCTCTTATCGAGTCACCCCCAGCCGTTCATGCCATTGCGCGATGGACTCCTCGGGGTACTCATCGAACTGCAGGTCGCCCTTGCGCACGCTGACTTCGACCCAAGGCGCTTTAGAACCGAGCATCAGGTGAGTATGTTCCGGCGGCACCGGCAACGGCGTGTCAATGGCGCAAGCGAACGGATGGATCAGTTCTGGCCACTCCGGGCTGAACAGCCAGAGCGCGGTGCCGCATTGCGAGCAGAAATGCCGCTCGGCGGTGCCGGCGTGGGCGCGGCTGGCGCCCGCCGGTTTGAGCCGGGCGTGGTAGATGGAAATCAGCTTGCGCCCGTGCACCTTCAAACTCTGGGTGTCACCGGCGAGGTTGATCGCATACCCGCCGCCGCCCTGGGTCTTGCGGCAGATCGAGCAGTAGCACCGCTGGTACGGATAGGGATGATGGCTGGTCAGGCTGAATGTGACGGCGCCGCAGTGGCAGGATCCTTCGAGCTGCATGGGGAGTCTCCTCTGGCAAGGTGACTTCCAAGCTTAGGCGCTTTGCGGCATCAAGCCAGCTCCTGCGGTTCGTGGGTTTTTCAGTGGTCGATTGCGCTCAAGATCGCATGGGCCACCTTCACCCGTTCGGCGTTCGGGTAGTTCTTGTTCGCCAGGATCACCACGCCGATGTCCTTGCTCGGTACATACGCCACGTACGCGCCAAATCCGCCGGTCGAGCCGGTTTTGTTGAACAGCACGTTCTTCGGTTGCGTCTGCGCGGGCTTCAGCCAGTTGACCTTGTGCGGCTCCATCGCCATGGGGGTGGAGTTGCCGTCAATCAGCGCTTGCAGCTTGATGGGGTAGGGGTAGAACTCCCAGCCAAGACCCTGGGTCATGCCGTTCACGGTGTAGTAGCCGGTGTGCGTGGTTGCAATCGCTTGTTGCAGCGGCTTCTCTAGGGTTTCAGGGTGCATGTTCACCATCACGTAGCGCGCCAGGTCCTGGGTGCTGGTCTTGAGGCCATAGGCTTCGCTGTCCAGTGCGCCAGGGCCTACGCGAACGGGTTTCTGCTGCTTGTCGTAACCTTGGGCGTACAAGCCGGCCTTGTCGGCAGGTACGCTGATATGGGTGTTCTTGAGGCCCAGCTTGGGCAACAAGGTCTTTTCCATGGCAACGTTGAACGGCTGGCCCAGGCTTTGGGCCGTCAGGTAGCCGAAGAGGCCGATACTCGGGTTGGAGTAGCGGCGTTGTTCGCCCGCCGCATACGTGGGTTTCCAGCGCTGGAAGTAGGTGAGCATGGTCTCGGCGCTGTCGGCGGCGCTCGGAAACTGCAGGGGCAGGCCGCCCGGTGTGTAGGTCGCCAGTTGTAACAGGCTGATGCGGTCAAAGGCGCTGCCCTTCAGTGCGGACAGGTGCTGGCTGGCTTTGTCTTGCAGCTTGAGCTTGCCGGTGGCCTGGGCGTAGCCGCCGAGGGTTGCGGTGAAGGTTTTGCTGAGTGAGCCAATTTCAAACAGGGTGTCTTCAGTGACGGGCTGTTGGCTGTCCGTGGACGCCACGCCGTAGTTAAAGTATTGCGCCTGGCCATTTTTCACCACGGCCACCGACAGGCCGGCGATGCCTTGTTGCTGCATCAGCGGTTCGACGCTACTGTCCACGATCTTGCGCAAATCGCTGGCCGCCATGCAGGGGCCTGCGCCGAGCAATAATGCTGAAATGAAGATGTTTCGTACGTTAAAATTAGATTTTTGGTACATGTCTGGCTTCCATGTGAGGGGTGAACTGTCGAAAAATCGCCTGCGCGGGCGCCGCAAATTTAGGCAGATTTTCGCCTTTCGACAAACGATGATATCTCGCACTAGCCATTAGAAAAATTTGGGGTTTAACCATGCTGCGTTCCCATCTGCCCCTCAATGCCCTGCGTGCCTTCGAGGCCTCGGCCCGGCATTTGAGCTTCACTCGGGCGGCCATCGAGTTGTGCGTGACCCAGGCTGCGGTCAGCCATCAGGTGAAAAGCCTGGAGGTGCAACTCAATGTCACCCTGTTCAAGCGCCTGCCACGCGGGCTGATGCTGACCCGCGAAGGTGAAACCCTGCTGCCGGTGTTGCGCGAGTCCTTCGACCGCATTGCCCATACCTTGGGACAGTTCGAGGGCGGGCATTACCGTGAGGTGCTCACGGTGGGGGCGGTCGGCACGTTTGCAGTGGGTTGGCTGTTGCCACGCTTGGCGGATTTTCAGCACCGTTATCCGTTTATCGACCTGCGCCTGTCCACCCACAACAACCGCGTCGACGTCGCCGCTGAAGGCCTGGATTACGCGATCCGCTTCGGCGCTGGCGCGTGGCACGGCACCGACGCCTGTGAATTGCTCGAAGCGCCGCTGACCGTGCTGTGCGTCCCTGCGCTCGCCGAGCAGTTGCGCACCCCGGCCGACCTGCTCAAACACACCTTGCTGCGCTCCTACCGCGCCGATGAATGGAGCCTGTGGTTCCAGGCCGCCGGGCTGCCCGCCGACACCCTGCTGCCGCGCAGTATTGTGTTCGACTCTTCGCTGGCGATGATGGAAGCGGCGCTGCAAGGCAGCGGCGTGGCATTGGCACCGGCAATGATGTTCTCGCGGCAGTTGGCGGGCGATGTGATCCGCCAGCCGTTCGACGTGGGTATTACCACTGGCAGTTACTGGCTGACGCGTTTGCAATCGCGCACCGAGACCTCGGCGATGAAGGCGTTCAAAACGTGGTTGCAGGAAGCGTCTGACGTTTAGAGGGCGTTCTCAATTAATTTCCCCGCAGCGCCGGGGAATTAATTGAGAACGCCCCCTAAGCCAGGTACTTGCGAAACCACCCCAACGTGCGCTCCCACGCCAGGTTTGCCGCCGCTTCGTCATAACGCGGCGTCGAATCATTGTGAAAACCGTGGTTGGCGCCTTTGTAGATGTACGCTTCATAGGTTGT
This sequence comes from Pseudomonas fildesensis, assembly GCF_001050345.1. Classification (GTDB taxonomy): domain Bacteria; phylum Pseudomonadota; class Gammaproteobacteria; order Pseudomonadales; family Pseudomonadaceae; genus Aquipseudomonas; species Aquipseudomonas fildesensis. The sequence goes on from NZ_LFMW01000011.1 coordinate 81,379, forward strand.
GCCGGCGGCTTTCAATGCGGTTTCGTACGCCGGCCAACCCTCATTGATCCGCGTATCCAGTTCGCCGAAGTGCAGCATGATCGGCGCCTTGATGCGCGGCACGTCCTTGGCTTGCGGCTGACGCCCGTAAAACGACACCGCCGCCCCCAGTTCCGGGTAGGCCACTGCCGCCGCATTGGTCACGCCGCCGCCATAACAGAAGCCCGTAATCCCGACTTTGCCGGTGCTGGCGTCGTGGTGCATCAGCCATTCGATGGCGGCGAAGAAGTCGTTCATCAGCTTGGTCGGGTCGACGGTCTGCTGCAGCGCCACGCCTTTTTCATCGTTGCCGGGGTAGCCGCCGACTGACGTCAGGCCATCCGGCGCCAGGGCGATAAAGCCGGCCTTGGCCAAGCGCCGGGCGACGTCTTCGATGTAGGGGTTGAGGCCACGGTTTTCATGTACCACCACCACGGCGGGCAGCTTGCCGCTGACTTTGGCCGGGCGCACCAGGTAACCGCGTACGGTGCCGTTGCCCTTGGGTGAGGGGTAGGTGACGTAGTCGGCGACGATGTCCGGGTCGGTGAACTTCACCTGTTCGGCGAGCGCATAGTTGGGGCTCAGTGCCGCGAGCAGCGCCGAGGCGGTCAGGCCGCCAAAGGTGAACAGCGCGGCGCGGTCGAGAAATTCGCGGCGGTTGATCTTGCCGTGGGCGTAGCCGTCGTAGAGCTCCAGCAGTTCGGGGGCAAAGTCTTTCGCGGTGAGACGAGTCATCGGTTCAGTCCTCGATTAGCGGTGACAGTTAATGTAGACCAGGATCAATCCTCGCGACCATGGGCGGTGGTGTCCTGAAGCGAAGGGGTGTGCATGCAAATTCCTTGTTGTTCTGGGGCGACTACTCTGTTTAGCAGCATTGTGTTTAGCAGAGCATGGGTCGGATGGGAATAAATCCGTGGATCGAGGTGTTGACTCAGTACTGTCCTTTTGTGGAGGGTTGCATGAAGCATCGAGTTTACCTGGCCCTCCTTCTGGTTTTTTTCACCAGCGCCCAGGCGGTGGAGTACAAGGACGTCAACCGCGCCGCCAGCCAGATCAGCTTTACCTTTGAGCAAGTGCAGCAACAGATGTACGGCACCTTCAGGGATTTCGAAGGAACGCTGACTTTCGATACGCAAAAGCCCGAAGCGGGGCATGCGTTGCTGAAAATCCAGCTCGCCAGCATCAATGCCGGTAGCGCGGACACAAATGATGAGCTGCAGCGAGCTTCCTGGTTTGATACCTCGACTTACCCCGTCGGCGTGTATGAGTCCACCGGTATCAAGGCCCTGGGCGATAACCGCTTCAAGGTCAGCGGCAACCTGACGATCAAAGGCATTACGCGCCCTGTGGATGTGGACGTGGTACTCAAGGAGGAAAGCGGCATCGGCGTGTTTGACGGTCAGTTCATCCTCAAGCGTGACGACTTCAAGATCGGCGAAGGCGAGTGGGTGGGTAACAGCGTGGTGTCCAACGATATCCACATCAAATTCAAGATGGTCGCGCCACAGCGCTAGCGTGCGAACCGCTTGGCCCCGGCCACGCAGCCGATCACCGCGACCGTCACCAGCACCATGCCCAGGCTGACCTGTTCATGCAGCAGGCCCGCCGCCAGGGCCAGGCCGAAGAAGGGTTGCAGCAACTGCAACTGGCCGACCGCGGCGATGCCGCCCTGGGCCAGCCCGCGGTACCAGAACACAAAGCCGATGAGCATGCTGAACAGCGACACATAACCCAGGCTCAACCACGCGGGCAGGCTGATGCCGGTAAAGGTCGAAGGCGCCAGCATCAAGCTCAGGGGCGCCACTACCGGCAGCGACACCACCAGGGCCCAACAGATCACCTGCCAGCCACCCAGGCTGCGCGACAACGTGGCGCCTTCGGCATACCCCAGGCCACACACCAGCACCGCGAGCAGCATCAACACATCACCGGCGGGCGCGGCGCTCAGGCCCTGGGCGAACGCATAGCCCATCACCAGCGCACTGCCCAGGATTGAAAACAGCCAGAACACCGGCCTCGGGCGCTCACCGCCGCGCAGTACGCCGAATACCGCCGTGGCCAGCGGCAGCAGGCCGATAAACACGATGGAGTGCGCGGACGTCACGTATTGCAGGGCCAGCGCGGTGAGCAAGGGAAAACCGATGACCACGCCGAGGGCGACAATCGCCAGGGGCGCCCATTGATTGCGAGCGGGGCGTTTTTCCTTGAACAGCCACAGCAGGCACAAGCCGAGCACAGCTGCCAGCGTCGCGCGCAGCATCGTGAGGAACACCGGGTTGAATTCCATCACCGCCAGGCGTGTCGCTGGCAATGAGCCGCTGAAAATCACCACGCCGATAAAACCGTTGATCCAGCCCCGGGTGCTGTTGTCCAGGGTGTTGAGCGCTGAAGTGCGTTCCATGAGGATGTGCTCGAAAAGGAAAAGTTGCGTGGGAGCCATCCTAGGATTGAAGATTAAGACAATCAAAAAATTGTCATGGATACATCGCCGATGCCGCGCGCCCGCTACAAGACACTGGTCGACACCTTTGCCGAGGACATCCGTAGCGGCCAACTCCCGCCCGGCACACGCCTGCCGACTCACCGGCAATTGGCGTCCAGCCATGGCCTTGCGTTGGTCACTGCGAGCCGGGTGTACACCGAGCTTGAGGCCATGGGTTTGGTCAGTGGCGAGACCGGTCGCGGCACCTTTGTGCGCGAGATTGCGCTGCCACCGGGGCAGGGCAGTGGGCAGATGAACGTGGCGGCAGGCATGCTGGATTTGAATTTCAACTACCCGTCATTACCCGGCCAGGCGGACCTGCTGCGTACCGCGCTGCGGCAGTTGGCGTTGTCCGGCGACCTGGAAGCGCTGTTGCGTTATCAACCCCATGCCGGCCGGATGCATGAGCGCGCGGTGGTAGCGCGGCATCTGTTGACCCGGGGGCTGAGGGTCGAGGCCGAGCAGGTGCTGGTGGTCAGTGGCGCCCAGCACGGATTGGCGGTGACGATGATGGCGTTGCTCAAGCCCGGCGATGTGATTGCTGTCGACGCGTTGACGTATTCGGGGTTCAAGGTGCTGGCCGAGACCCTGCACCTGGAAATCCTCGCGATACCGGTCACCGCCAGCGGCCCCGACCTGCACGCGCTGCAAAGCCTGTGTCACAAGCGCCCGGTGCGCGCGGTGTACAGCATGCCGACCCTGCATAACCCGCTGGGCTGGGTGATGGATCTGGCGCAACGTGAACAGTTGGTATCCATCGCCCGTCAGCACAACCTGATGATCATTGAGGATGCGGCCTACGCGTTCCTGGCCGAGAACGCGCCACCGCCCCTGGCCACATTGGCGCCAGAGCGCACGGTGTATGTCGGCGGGCTGTCGAAGAGCGTCGCCACCGGCCTGCGTGTGGGGTTTGTCTGTGCGCCTGCGGCGTGGGTAAAGGCATTGGAGCGCACCATCATGGCGACCACCTGGAACGTGCCCGGGGTGATGAGCGCCATTGCGGTGGCTTGGATCGAGGACGGCACCGTGGCGCAGCTGGAAGCGCAAAAACGCCAGGATGCAAAGGCGCGGCAGGCCTTGGCGGCGCAGGTGCTGAAGGGGCTGACGTACATCAGCCATCCCTGTTCGTATTTTTTATGGCTGCCACTGGCGGAGGACGTCCGAGCCGATCAGATCGCCATGAGCCTGCAAAGGGAGAATATTTCCGTGTCCACCGCCGAACCGTTTGCCGTCACGACCCACGTGCCGCACGCGTTGCGCCTGGCCTTGGGGTCGGTGGGCATAGCCCCACTGCGCGAGGCGCTGGTGAAGGTGCGCAAGGTGGTGGAGTGGTGAGCCAGGGTCGCCGGCTCACCGGCAGTCGTCAGTATTTGTACGCCTGACGGCCGATCAGCAGCCACTGGCCTTTCTGTTTCTGCCAGACCTGGAAGTTGTCGATGTCGGTTGGCACTTCGACGCCACTGTTTACGGCCAAGGCGTGAAAGTGATTGCGCACCAGGGCGGTGTCGCCTTGCAGGGTGATGGTCTGTTTCTGCATTTCCAGGGTCTTGAAGGCGCTGGTGTGGGTTTCGATGTCGGCGATGAATTCAGCCTTGTTCTGCACCTTGCCGCTGGAGTGGCCGTAGGTCAGCTTTTCGGCGGTCAAGGCGTGGAGCTGCTTGATGTCCGTGTGCAGCATGGCTTGGGTCAGTTGGTCGACTGCTTGGGCTACATCCTTGTCGGCGGCGGCAGGCGCTGCGGCAACGTAACCGGTGAACAGGCACAGAAAACCGATCAGCACTTTGACTTTTTGCATGGGTGTTTCCTTATTGTTGTTGGGGTAGGGCGGACAAGACGTTACTGAATATGTCGTCGTACAACATTGCAATATTTCACTCGTGCTTGGAAAGCGAAATTTCGAATATTTGCCTATGGTGTCGTATTTACGCTGAATTGATGTCTATTTAAGCTTGTACGATGTCCCATCACAGGATAAAAATGGCGGCCCGTCTAACAATAAAATAACGGTGACACATGATGGATCTATCCCCTTTGCCCGCTCCGAGCGAGCACAGCCGCCGCGTCTTTCTCAAGCGTTCTCTGGCGGTTTCCGCGTCGGTGGCGGTGCTGGGTGAATTGCCTCGGCTGGCCGAAGCAGCCGAGCCGTTGAGCCAGCGTTATCCGGACCCACTGATCAAGGTGCTCGACGACAGCTTTCTGGAACTGCGCCTGTTCAATGCCAGCGTCGAACGGCTCGCCACCGGCCTGCGCTGGGCGGAGGGGCCGGTATGGGTTGGCGACGGTCGCTACCTGCTGCTCAGTGATATCCCCAACAACCGCATCGTGCGCTGGGATGAAGTGACCGACAGCCTGTCGGTGTACCGGGAAAATTCGAATTTCTCCAACGGCATGTGCCGTGATCGTCAGGGCCGCCTGCTGGTGTGCGAAGGGTCAACCACCTCCAGCGAGGGCCGGCGTATCACCCGAACCGAGCACAACGGCAGCATCACTGTGCTGGCGGACAGCTTTGATGGAAAACCTTTTAATTCGCCTAACGATATCGTCTGTAAACGGGATGGTTCGGTGTGGTTCAGCGACCCGCCGTTCCAGACCGGCAACAACTACGAAGGGCACAAGATCACGCCCACCCAACCCCATGGCGTCTATCGCATCAACGGCGACAGCGGCCAAGTCACACGGGTAATCGATGACCTCAACGGGCCGAACGGCTTGTGCTTTTCGCCGGATGAAAAAACCCTGTACGTGGTGGAAGGGCGGGCCAAACCCAATCGCCTGATCTGGGCTATCGAGGTCAATGACGACGGTACCCTCGGCGCACGGCGCAAGCACATCGAGGGCCTGGATTACGCCGCGCTGGACGGCATCAAATGCGACCAGAGCGGCAACCTTTGGTGTGGCTGGGGCGGCAATGGCGACCCCAAGGCCGACCTGGAAAAACTCGATGGCGTGCGCGTGTTCAATCCCCAGGGTAAGGCTATCGGGCATATCTCACTGCCGGAGCGCTGTCCCAACCTGTGCTTTGGTGGACGCGAAGGCAACCGCTTGTTCATGGCCGGCAGCCACTCGATCTACGCCTTGTTCGTTAACACCCGGGACGCCAGTTTCGGTTGACCACACACTGAAAAAACCACTGTGAGCGTCGTTTTAACGACGTTGACAGTGGCATTTTGGCGCTATGCTGCGGGCTCCTGAGGCATCAGAGAGACAAGCAAATGGACTTCGATTGGCACAGCGACCCCATCACCCGCAGCACCCCCGTGACTGCCCACTATAAAAACACCCAGAACGTCCGTCGTTTCATGCTTGAACACTGCGGCGCGGCGTTCAAATTCGACCGGCCCTTCATGGCCTGGATTCGCGATGAGACACCCAAGACCCTGGGCGATGTGGTGGATGAGTGGCAACGTCGAAACGAGAAGGCACGCCCATGACAGCGGATGAAAAATACCAGGCCGCCCAACAGCGCCTCGGCTACACGCTGGACGAGTTCAAAGTCGGTGGCAACTACACGCCGCTGGTGCGCGACGGCAACCACCTGTACATCAGCGGCCAGATCCCCCGCGTAGGCGACGCTATTGTGCTGCCGGGCAAGGTCGGTGAAAGCCTGACGCTGGCTCAGGCGCAAATCGCCGCCGGGATCAGTGCATTGCGCTGCCTGGGTTTGCTCAAGCAGGCGCTGGGCTCGCTGGACCAGATCAAGGCCATTGCGCGCATCACCGTGTACGTACGCAGCGCGGAAGACTTTGATCAGCAGAGTGAAGTGGCCAACGGCGCATCGGACCTTCTGCACGAGATTCTGGGCAGCGCCGGGGTGCATACGCGCACGTCGGTGGGGGTGATGCAGTTGCCCAAATCGGCAGCGGTGGAGATCGACATGATAGCGGTCGCGCACGGTTGAACCGCCCATGATCACCCAAGGCATTGGGGTACTGGTCAACTACACCATCTACCTGGCGCCTGGCTTGTTGCTGTTCGGCGCGTGGTTCGCGCTCACGCCCAAGTCGCTGCCGGCCATGCGCATCCTGACCCTGCTGGCGGCGTTTGTGCTGATGCGCGACGCGATGACGCCGCTGGGTCTGTGGGCGCTCAGTGACGAGGTGCAGATTGCATTCACCCACAATACGTTTGTGCTGGCGGTGCTCGGGGGGCTGTCACTGCTGCTGATTGCAGTGCTTGCCTGGGTGGCGCCAGAGCTGTCGCGGTTGATCGTGTGGTTCAAGGGCCGGCGCGCCCATGGCCTTGCGGTGGGGCTTGCCGTCGGCTGCCTGATCGGTGTGCCGCTGCGGCTCTTTCAAGGGATCGATCCGCAAACGATCCATGGTTATTGGGTGTGGTTGCCGGGCATGGTGGTGTTGGCCTATGGCGCCAATGCGCTGGAAGAAGTGCTGTTTCGCGGCTATTTGCAGGGCTATCTGGAGCAGCAGGTGACGCCGTTGCGGGCGGCGTTGATCAGCGGCGTGGCGTTTGCCGCGTGCCATGCCTTTCTGGCGCTGAGTGTTACCCAGTTGGGCTGGCCGGTGTTGCTGTTTACCCTGATCGAAGGGCTGGCCTGCGCGCTGGTGCGTATGCGGTACGGCGTGTTGGCGGCGACGCTGGCCCATGGCACGGCGATCCTGCTGATTGCCGTGCCCTATATCGCTTGAGTTGAAATGTAGTCAAGCCCGCTCCCACATGTTGAGCGTGTTTATCCGGTTGATTAGCCTTGCTTCAGTGGCGGTGTACGCGGCGGGATCAGGCGCTTGCTGCCGGTGGCTTCATACGCGGACGCGAACCGCAGCAACGCTGAGTCATCATAGGCACGCCCGGCAAATGTCAGCCCGACCGGCATGCCGATATCTGCCATCACGCCCATCGGCACGGTCACGGTTGGCACGCCGAGGTGGCGAATGGCGAGGTTGCCGTTGGCCACCCAGACGCCGTTGCTCCAGGCGATATTGGCGGACGCCTCGTTCACATCGGCATCCGCCGGGCCGACATCGGCCACGGTGGGGAACAGCACCGCGTCGAGCCCCAGCTTGTCCATCCAGTCTTCCAGGTCGATGCGCCGGGTTTGCTCCAGACCGCGCAGGCCATCGGGCACCGTGCTGATCTCATTCCACGGTTTGATACCGCGTTCAGCCATGCGCACGTACTCGTCCATGCCGGCAGCGAGGTCGTCTTCACGGTTGGGCAGGGTGCCCGGGTCGTGGGGGAAGATTTTCGGCCCGTCGACATCCGCCAGGCGGTTCAGCGTCGGGTCGCCATTGGCGCGCAGGAAGTCGTCGAACGCCCACGCAGAAAGCTCCCACAGTTCATCGTGAAGGAATGCCTTGGACACCAGGCCACGGGTAAACACGGTCGGTGCGCCGGGGCGATCGCCTTCGCAGTTGGACACCAGCGGGAAATCCACGTCGATGACTTCCGCGCCTGCAGCTTCGAGCGCTTGGCGGGCGGCTTGCCACAGGTCGATCACCGTGGCACGGGTGTTGATCTTTTGCCCGGTCGGCCCGCCGATACCAGGTTTTTCGCTGGTGCCGGCGTCAGGGTCGGCGTTGATGTACATGCGCGGTACGCCGAAACGCTTGCCGGCGAGCATTTCGCTGTCGACAGCCAATTCGGCGTAGGACGCCGGACGTACCGACGCAACGCTCGGGATCGGCACCCAGGGTTGCAGGCGCCACAGGTCGCCACGGGTGTCGGGGTCTTCGGCGACCACCACGTCGAGCACTTCGAGCAGGTCGGCCATGGTGCGCGCATACGGCACCACCACGTCCATGGTCGGGGTCAGCGGCCAGTTGCCACGCACCGAAATCACGCCACGGGATGGGGTGTAGGCACACAGCCCGTTGTTGGAGGCCGGGCCGCGTCCGCTCGACCAGGTTTCTTCCGCCAGGCCAAACGCAGCAAAGCTTGCAGCCGTCGCGGTACCGGCGCCGTTGGACGAACCAGAGGCAAACGGCGCAGTCAGGTAGTTGGCGTTGTAGGGGCTTTGCGCACGGCCATACACACCGCGTTGCATGCCGCCATTGGCCATCGGCGGCATATTGGTCTTGCCCAGGCAGATGGCGCCACCGGCACGCAGGCGTTCGATGGTGAAGGCGTCTCGATGAGCGGTGAGCTTGGCGAAGGCCGGGCTACCCGACGCAGCGGTCAGCCCCTTGACCAGGTAACTGTCCTTGGCCGTGTAGGGAATGCCATCCAGCGGCCCCAACGTTTCGCCCTTGGCCCTGCGCGCATCGGACGCCTCGGCTTCTTTCAGGGCGTCGGGGTTGCGCACCACGACGGCGTTCAGCGCGGTAGCCGTCTGCGGGCCGTCATAGGCCTCGATCCGCGCCAGGTAAGCGTGGACCAGTTCAACGGCCGTGGTCTGGCCGGATTCAAGCGCCGCGCGCAATTGGGCAATGGAGACTTCAGTCACTTGCATCACGTTTTTTCGCCGCCTTCAGGTGGGAGTATGGCGGCAGTCTACGTACAGATATTTCACAAAACCAGCGCCGAATAATCCGCATAGGCGGTGCGCATGACCTGCCAGGTGGACTCATCGGCAGGAATCAAATGTTCGATACGCAGCGAAGTCAGGGTGATGTCGTGGGGCATGCCGAACGTGGTAAAGGTCGACAGGAAATTCAGCTCGCCTTGGGTCGAGCGGATGCGGGTCAGCATCAGCGGCGGCATTTCCTGGGGGAGATCGGTGCAGGTTGGCACCGGCAAGCCGGACAGCAAAGCAGCCAATGCAGGATTTTCCAGGGCCTCGCGGGTTGCCCGTTGCCAGGCTCGGGTGCGGATCTCTTCGGCGTTGATCAGGTGATCGCCCAGGCCACCGGGTTGCAGCAGGGTGGTCAGCAGGTTCAACCCATTGGCCGCCTCCGGGGGGATACCCACCAGTTCAAACAGCACGACGGTACTGGCATTGGCCGCCAACACTTCCCACTGGCTCCCCAGCATAATCGCGGGCGCGGGGTTGTTGGCGTGCAGCACATGGCTCACCGCGTCACGAATCGCCTCCATCGCCGGTGAGGCAAGCGGGGTGGCGGTATAGCGCGGGGCAAAGCCTGCGGCGAGGAATACGCGGTTGCATTGGTCCAGCGGCGTCTCCAGCGCGGTCAGCAAGTTATGCAAGGTGCCCGGGCTCGGTTTGGCGCGGCCGGTTTCGATGCAACTGAGGTGGCGCTGGGAAACACCGGTGATCAAGGCCAGGTCCAGCTGGCTCAGGCGCGCCTGTCGACGCAACTGGCGCAGGTGTTCACCGGCGGTGGCAGGATTATCCATGGCGTGATCATGACCTCCGAGGTCATTGCGAGGGGCTGAACCTTATCACTATGGTGGGCCTCGATCACTTCAAGGAGGACACCATGCACAGACCTTATATTGCCCTGACCGGTTTGCTTGGGTTTTCGTTGTACACGCTGGCGACGATGTTGACGGCCGAGCAGTCGTTGCTGGCCTTTGGAAAGGCGTTGATGTCACAGCCGGACACGGCGCAGGTGGTGATAGACCTGTACCTGATGGCAGTGCTGGCGTGCGTGTGGATGTACCGGGATGCGCGGGGGCGAGGGCGGTCGGTGGCTTCGGTGGTGCCGTATTTTTTGCTGACGGCGGTGTTCGTGTCGGTCGGGCCGATGCTTTATATCGTTGTGAAGGGGTTCCGGGATGAATAACCTTTTGCCTGTCTACGCGCTGTGCGTGCTGGTGCTGTGCCTGAAGATGTTTGCGATTTCCTGCTATCAGGGTTTTTTCCGGATTCGGGGGCAGGCGTTCACCAATCGCGAGGATGCGGCTTTCTTCAACCGCGCAGCGCTGGAGGAGGACTTGCCGCAGGTAAACCGTGCGACCAAGGCCTGGGGCAATGACCTGGAGAATATTCCGCTGTTTTTTGTGTTGGGTGGATTGTGCGTCGCGTTGGGGACGCACGGTGTTGTCACTGCCTGGTTGTTTGGTGGTTTTACCCTGGCGCGGGTGGGGCATACGGCGATGTACCTGGCGGGATGGCAGCCTTGGCGCTCGATGGCGTACGGAGCGGGCATGGCGTGTCTGTTCGGGTTGGGCGCAATGCTGGTTACGAGGCTGATATGAATGAAGCGGCACCCCACTGTCCCTGTGGCGAGCGAGCGAGCTTGCTCGCGCTGGGCTGCGCAGCGGCCCCAAACCTGACGCCGCGTGCTAACTGAAACACCGCAGCGCCTTTGATGGGGCCGCTGCGCAGCCCAGCGCGAGCAAGCTCGCTCGCCACAATAAACCCGCGGCCTTGACCTGCACAGCCAGCCGATGATCGGCGGTTCAGACGCCTTTGGTCGACGGCAGCAGTATCGTCAGGATGCCCACCAGCGGCAGGAACGAGCACAGCTTGTAGACGTACTCGATACCGTGGTTATCCGCGAGCAAGCCAAGCAGCGCCGCACCGATCCCGCTGAAACCAAACATCAGGCCGAAGAATATCCCGGCGATCATACCGACGTTGCCGGGCACCAGTTCCTGGGCGAATACCACAATCGCGGAGAACGCCGAGGCGAGGATAAAGCCGATCACCACGCTCAGTACGGCGGTCCAGAACAGGTCGACGTAGGGCAGGGCCAGGGTGAACGGCGCGGCGCCGAGGATCGAGAACCAGATGACTTTCTTGCGACCGATCCTGTCGCCAATCGGGCCACCCGCGAAGGTGCCCACGGCCACCGCGCCGAGGAACAGGAACAGGTACATCTGGGAACTCGAGACGGACAGCTGGAATTTTTCAATCAGGTAAAACGTGAAGTAACTGGTCAGGCTGGTCATGTAGAAGTATTTGGAAAACACCAGCATCGCCAATACCACCAGGGCGAACGTCACGCGGCGTTTGGACAGGCCGTGGGTGGCTTTGCCGCCTTGTTTGAGCTTGAACAGGTTGAGGTGGTTGCGGTACCAGCGGCTCAAGCCATACAGCACAAAGATCGCGAACACGGCGAACAGGCTGAACCAGGCGATATTGCCCTGGCCGTAGGGAATGATGATCGCTGCTGCCAGCAACGGGCCAAAGGCGCTGCCGGTGTTGCCGCCGACCTGGAAAGTCGATTGCGCCAGGCCGTAACGTCCGCCGGAGGCCAGGCGCGCCACGCGGGAAGTTTCCGGGTGAAAAGTCGACGAGCCGACGCCGACCAGCGCCGCCGCCAGCAGAATCGCGGGGAAGGTACCGACAAATGCCAGCATCAGGATGCCGATCAACGTGCACACCATGCCCGCCGGCAGCAGCCAGGGCTTGGGGTGGCGGTCGGTGTGGTAGCCAATCCACGGTTGCAGCAGCGAGGCGGTCAGTTGGAAGGTCAGGGTGATCAGGCCAACCTGGGTAAAGGTCAGCCCGTAGTTGGCCTTGAGCATCGGGTAAATCGACGGCAGCACAGCCTGGATCAAGTCATTGATCATGTGCGCCAGGGCGCAGGCGCCGAGGACGCGCATCACCAAGGGGCTTATCTGGTGGGTGTCGGTTGTAGCGGCGGGGGACGCGGTCAGGGTGGTCATGCAGGCATTCCATACAAGGCAGCTAACAGGCAAGGAGGTGGGCCGCGGTGATGTGAACCGCTGCTCCATTTGAACTCGGTGTTTATGCTAGATTTGCGGAAAATGCCTGTCTCGCGTAATTCGGGAGGCAACCATCGCAAAAAGGGCGAAATGATCAAATCACTGGATAAATTTCTGCAGGAGATCGATGAGGGCGAGTGGGCCGTCATCAGTTCGGCCACAGACTACCCGGAAAACTGGGTGATTCCCGATCACAGCCACGAGAAGCACCAGTTGCTCTACGCGACCGAAGGCGTGATGGTGGTGCACTCGGCGCAGAACCAGTGGACGGTGCCGCCCAATCGCGGCTTCTGGATGCCCTGCGGGCACGTGCACTCCCTGCGCTGCGTGGGGCCGCTGAAAATGCGCAGTGTGTTTGTGCGCCCCGACAGTTTCCCGAACCTGCCGACCGAAACCAAGGCCGTGAGTATTTCGCCGCTGCTGAGCGAGCTGATCAAGGCCTCGGTCAGTTTGAAACCGCCGTACGCCGAGGATTCCCGCGACGCGCGGATCATGCACCTGATCCTCGACGAACTGGCCCTGTTGCCGGCTTTGCCGTTATCCCTTCCGCAGGCCGCCGACCCACGCATCAACCGGATTTGCCTGGCGTTGCAGGAGGATCCGGGCGATGCCTCCACGGTGGCGGATTGGAGCGAGCGCCTGGACCTCGACCAGAAAACCATCCAGCGCCTATTCCGCAAGGAAACCGGCATGACCTTCGGCCAATGGCGCCAGCAGGCGCGGCTGCTGCTGGCGCTGGAACGCATCGCGGTGGGGGAGAAGATTATCGATGTCGCCCTTGAACTGGGCTATGACAGCCCGAGTGCGTTTTCCAGCATGTTCAAGAAGCAGTTCGGCAAGACGCCGAGTCATTTTTTTCGATAGTGTCGGGCTCGGCCATTATCACGGCGTGCCTACTTAGCCAGCAGGTTATTGAACGCATGGATGTCCAGCGGCCGACTGAGATAGAAGCCTTGGCCTTCGTCACAATCCACGGCTTTGAGCAGTGCCAAGTGTTCGGCTGACTCAATCCCTTCGGCCGTGACCGTCAGTGCCAATGCGCGCCCCAGGCCAACGATTGCCTGGATGATTGCCTGGTCATCCTCGCTTTCCTCCAGCCGGGTCAGGAAACTGCGGTCGATTTTCAAACCGTCGAACGGAAAGGCGCGCAAATAGCTCAGGGAGGAGTAACCGGTGCCGAAGTCATCCATGGCAATGCGTATACCCAGATGTTTGAGTGCGCCCATCACCTCAAGCGCCCCGGCGGCATCTTCGAGCATCACGCTTTCGGTGATCTCCAGCTCCAGGCGGGTGGGGTTGATCCCCGAAATATTCAACGCCTGCCCAATGCGCTCCAGCAGGTTGCCGCGCTTAAACTCAGTGGGCGACAGATTCACCGACACGAAAAGATTGTCCGGCCATTGGGCGGCGCAAGAGCACGCAGTTTCAAGCACCCAGTCGCTCAGAGACAGGATCAGGCCGGACTCTTCGGCAATCGGAATGAAGGTGTCGGGTGCGATAAGACCGCGCACCGGATGTTGCCAGCGCACCAGTGCTTCGGCGCCCACCATCTGCCCATCGGCGATGCGATAGCGCGGTTGGAAGTGCAGGCGCAGTTCTGAATGCTTGATCGCATACCGCAGATCACTTTCGAGGGCGCGACGCTCGATGATCCGCGCATTCATTTCGCCCGAGTAAAACCGCCACGTATTACGACCCCCCGCCTTGGCCTCGTACAAGGCGATATCGGCGTAGCGCAGCAGCTCGCTGGCTTCGCAGGCGTCATTGGGCGCCATGGCTATGCCGATGCTGGCGCTGACGAATACTTCCTGTTCGTCGATTCTGATGGTGCGCTCGATGGACTCGATCAAGCGCCTGCAGAGCGTTTCGACTTCGTCCTGGGCACCTGCGCCAGTGAGGATCAGCACAAATTCATCACCGCCTACGCGGGCAACCAAATCACCATGGCGCACGCAGTCGGCCAAACGGCTCGACACTTCATTGAGCACCCGATCACCGGCGGCGTGCCCGAGCAAGTCATTGACGGGCTTGAACCTGTCCAGGTCCAGGCTGAGCATGACCAGCGGCTGATCCGAGGTGGCTGGCGCGTTGAGCTTACCGTCCAGAAACGCGCGCAGGCGCATGCGGTTGGGCAGCCCGGTGAGCGCGTCATGTTGGGATAGAAATTCGATGCGTCGGCGTGCCTCGACCTCTTCGGTCACGTCGGTGGCTGTGCCGCGAAATCCGCCGCAGGGCATTTCTCGCGCCGACAGCCGGGTGGCGCGCTCCTGCCCCTGGGCATCGACATAATGACATTGCACGCTGACGTCCGGGCGCCGGCCCGAGGTGCCGAACCACTGTGATAACTGGCCGGCCTCTGCGTTCAGCAATTGGTTCATCGTCGCACCGATCCAGGCTTGCCGGGCGAGCCCCGTGACGTCTTCGAAGCGCTCCGACAGGTAGGTAAATCGCCAGTCTGCGTCCACCTCCCACACCCAGTCTGAACTGGCCTCCACCACATCTCGGAAGCGTTCTTCACTGGTCGCCAATGCTTTCTGGCTATCTTGCAGCGAGGTATGGCTGGTATCCAGGGCGAGCGCGTCCGCCGTGGTTCGGCGCAAGATGAGCCAGGTCATCAGGCACACCAGCAACGCGGCCAGGCCGAGTAGCGGCAGGCCAACTCCGATCAACCGCAAGCCGGGCCGCGACGCCTCCCAGTGCAGGCTACCGGCGGCGCCGCTATCGTCCAGGGCAAACAGCCGGGTCTTGCCCATTTCAGCGGGTGATGCGATATGCAACTGATTGACGCCAAAATCTTCGCCGATTTGGGCGAGCTTGGCACGGGTGAGAATATCCACGAAGAACAGTACAGACGCTGGCCTGTCGTCGGTTACAACGGTGGGGTCAGTACCGGGTGTTATCGCCGCTGCCGCCACCAATGCGGGGCTGCCGCGCACATTGATGAAGGCCGTCACGGGTGTTTCGGTGGTGCCCCCCGCCCGCGCCTGTTCGAGGATGTCGGCGATGGGCTGATCAAGCCAATCGCTGAGTTCAATCGGTTCGAGTTTGCCCTTGATCACCGCGTAAACCGTGTGATTGAGGTCGTTGACGACAAACAAGCCTTGAAAACCGAAATCCTGGAACAACGTGGGCCCAACGTTTTCGCGAACATAAGCCCAATCCGTGTCCACTTGAACATGCAGGTGCTTGTAGGCATCGCCCCAGAAGGCGTAATCCTTGACGGTCAGGCGCAGGGATTTTTCCAGGGACTGCACGGCTTTACGGGTGTAGAACGCGCTTTCGATCTCTTCGGTTCGGTCCAGATCTTGGGCGAGATAAACCAGCGAGTAGGCGGCCGCCGCAAATACGCAGGCCAGTAAGGCCACACATTGGAACAGCGACGTACGTGCCAGTGAGAGGCTGGTTCGGTGGGAAAGCGTGCGGACAAAAGGGGAGCGACTGTTCGGCATTGTTTCCCGCAGTGAGTCACTGCAAGTCAGTAGTATCCCTTGCTATCGGCGGCGTCGGCAAAAAACTGAGCGCGTCTGTCGGCAGGCATCGGTTCACCTGACCGCTCATTTGCCTTGCGTACTCAAGTTGGCGAAAAAAATACAACCGATCAGCCGCGCAAACAGGCTCAGGGTTTCCGGCAGGTTGGGGTCGTCAAACAGCATCGCCCGTGAATCCAGCGCACACAGCGCGCCGAACAGGCGGCCATCCGGCAGAAAGATCGGGGCCCCGGCATAGCTCTCAATGGCGTATTGCTTGACTACCGGGCGCGCGGCGAAGCGGCCGTTTTGACTGATTTGCGGGATGAACAGGGTCTGGGGGTTGATGCAGAACTCGCTGCACAGGGTGGTTTCAAGGTCGAGTACATCGTTGACATGAATCCCCATTTCCATCGGGTCGTAAGCCGAGCAGACGATCCACTCCAGGTCAGTGAATTTGGCGATACCGGCGAAGCGCATGCCGGTCAGGCGGGTGACGAGTTGCAGGATGCTGGTGGTGGCTTCGATTTCGGCGATGGCGGCGCGCTCATCGGCGCTGAGTAACGATTGGGCTGCGGTGACGCTGGGAAGCATGTGTGAACACTCCAATGGCGTGGTGGTTTTGGCCACCACGCACAGTCAGGTCTTAGTTGATGCGCGGATGCTGCTGCACCAGATTCTGGCGCTTGGCTTCCAGCGCGGCAATTTCGGCGTCGAGGTCTTCGATCTTCTGCTCGATATTGTCGTGATGCTCTTGCAGTATTTCCTTGGCTTCTGCCATGTCGGAGGCCGCCGGCGCTGCGCCGCGCAACGGTTTGTTGGCGGTTTCCTTCATGGTCAGGCCGGTGACCAGGCCGACTACCGCAAACACCATCAAGTAGTACGCGGGCATGTACAGGTCGTTGGTAGTTTCTACCAGCCAGGCCACGGCCGTTGGGGTGATACCGGCGACCAGTACCGAGACGTTGAACGCACTGGCCAGGGCGCTGTAGCGCAGGTGAGTGGGGAACATCGCCGGCAGCGTCGAAGCCATCACGCCGATAAAGAAGTTAAGAATGACGGCCAGGATCAGCAAGCCCGCGAAGATCAGGCCGATCTTGCCGCTGGTGATCAGCATGAACGCCGGGATGGACAGAAACAGCAGGCCGATGCTGCCGGCGATGATGAACGGCTTGCGACCGATCTTGTCGCTGATAAAACCAATGAACGGTTGCACAAACAGCATGCCGACCATGATCGCGATGATGATCAGCACGCCGCTGTTTTCTTTGTAGTGCAGGTTATGCGACAGGTAGCTCGGCATGTACGTGAGCAGCATGTAGTACGTCACGTTGGTGGCGGCGACGATACCGATGCAGGTCAGCAGGCTGCGCCAGTGCTGGGTGGCGACTTCCTTGAATGACACTTTGGGGCCGTGGGTCAGGCCCTGGCGGTCGCCTTGTTCAAGCTTGTCCATGTGCTGCTGGAAGGCTGGCGTTTCTTCCAGCGCGTGGCGCAGGTACAGGCCGATGATGCCCAGGGGCAGGGCGAGGAAGAACGGCAGGCGCCAGCCCCATGACTCGAACTCCGCTTCGCCGAGCACACTGGAAATCAGCACCACCACACCGGCGCCGAGCACGAAGCCTGCGATGGAACCGAAGTCCAGCCAGCTGCCAAGGAACCCGCGTTTGCGGTCCGGTGCGTATTCGGCGACGAAGATCGAGGCGCCGGTGTATTCACCGCCCACCGAGAAGCCTTGGGCCATTTTGCACAGTAACAGCAGGATCGGTGCCCAGATGCCAATCGAGGCGTAGCCGGGAATCAGGCCGATGGCGAAAGTGCTCAGGGACATGATCACGATGGTGGCGGCGAGGACTTTCTGCCGCCCGTATTTGTCACCCAATGCGCCGAAAAACAGGCCGCCCAGGGGACGAATCAGGAAGGGTACGGAGAAGGTGCCCAAGGCGGCGATCATCTGGACACTGGGCGAGGCGTCGGGGAAGAACACCTTGCCGAGCACATAGGCGACGAAACCGTAGACGCCAAAGTCAAACCACTCCATGGCGTTGCCCAGTGCGGCGGCGGTGATCGCCTTGCGCACCTTGGCATCGTCGACGATGGTGATGTCTTTCAATCCGATGGGTTTGACGCTTTTCTTACGTAATTTCATGCGGGCCACTCTAAAGCTGAACAGGGGAGGTGCCATCGCCGCGATGGCACCGCTCTGTCAGTTCAGATACAAGCGGACATGAAATAATTCACCGCTATTTGCGTTTTTTTGCAGATTGACTGAACTTTGCCAATCCAGCCGGGGAGCCATTCCGAATGCCTGTCACCGCCGCACGCCTGACCTACCGAAAGCCACATCCCGGCGACGTGCAGCGATTGTTCGCGATCTTCGGCGACCCGCAGACCAACCTGTTCAATCCTGCCGGCCCGATGACGAGCCTGGCCGAGGCCCAGCGCCTGCTCAATCGTTGGCTCGAACAGTGGGCCACCCAGGGCTATGGCTGGTGGGCGATAGCCCGGCGGGAGGCGCCACAACACATCATTGGCTTTGGCGGCATCGCGCCACTTAATTACCTGACCGAACGCCGCGTCAACCTCGGCTATCGCTTTGCCGTCGAAGCCTGGGGGCAGGGCTATGCCACCGAGGTGGGCCGCGATGCGCTGGTGCTGGCGTTCGACACGCTCGGTTTACCGCAAGTCTTCGGGTTGGTGCGGCCAGATCACGCAGCGTCGATACGCGTGCTGGAAAAGATCGGCATGCAGCGCTTTGGCCTGCTCGATGATGTGCCCGGCAAGGCGCCAAGTCTGGTGATGCGGGTTTGTCATCCTACAACTGCCCGCTCCTGACACTTTTTGTAATCACCTAACACCTAGACATACGGCAATCTTTCGGATTGACACCGCGTAAGCAGCCCGATATAAAAGCCACAGTTGTACGACGACATATGACGTTACATATGTCCTACCTAACAAAAATAAAAAGTGATGCCATGAACTTGAACGAGCCCATCAGCGCCCACCGCGTGGGTCAGGCGGTAGGCAACTATCGCTGGACCATCTGCGCGATGTTGTTTTTCGCAACCACCGTCAATTACCTCGACCGCCAGGTGCTCAGCCTCCTGGCGCCGCAGTTGTCGACGCAGTTTGGCTGGAGCAACACCGATTACGCCAACATCGCGGCGGTGTTCCAGTTTGTCTACGCGATTTCCATGCTGTTCGCCGGCCGGCTGGTCGACAAGATCGGCACCAAGACGGCCTACGTCGTGGCGATTGGCATTTGGTCCACCGGCGCCATCATGCATGCGTTCTCGGTGCCGATGGGTGAGGGCATCGCCGCCTTCAGCAGTGCAATTGGCCTGGCGGTGATCCCGGTGTCGATTGCCGGTTTCATGCTGTCGCGCGCCGTGCTGGCAATTGGCGAGGCGGGTAACTTTCCGATCGCGATCAAGGCCACTGCCGAATATTTCCCGAAGAAAGAACGCTCCCTGGCCACCGGTATTTTCAACTCCGGCGCCAACGTCGGCGCGATCCTGGCGCCGATCTGCGTGCCGCTGATTGCGGGCATGTGGGGCTGGGAAGCGGCCTTTATGGTCATCGGCATGCTCGGCTTTGTCTGGGTGGCTGTATGGGCGGCGGTGTATGAAAAGCCCGAGCAGCAGAAACGCCTGTCGGCCGAGGAACTGGCCTATATCCGCAGCGACCAGACCGTGCATCCATTCACACCGCCGGTTGCAGGCGCGGTGGAGAAGAAAGTCTCGTGGTTCAAGCTGCTCACTTATCGCCAGACCTGGGCCTTCGCCTTCGGCAAGTTTATGACCGACGGCGTGTGGTGGTTCTTTCTGTTCTGGCTGCCCACCTACCTGTCGGCGCAATACGGCATGAAAGGCCCCGATATCGTGATACCACTGGCTGTGCTGTACAGCATGACCATGGTCGGCAGCATTGGCGGCGGCTGGTTCCCCAGCTACTTCATGGCACGCGGCGACGCGCCGTATGACGGCCGCATGAAAGCCATGCTGGTGATCGCGCTGTTCCCGCTGGTGGTACTGCTGGCGCAGCCGCTTGGCTACATCAGCTTCTGGGTGCCGGTACTGTTGATCGGCGTGGGCGCCTCGGCGCACCAGGCGTGGTCGTGCAATATCTTCACCACTGTGTCCGACATGTTCCCGCAGAAAACCGTGGCCTCGGTGGTCGGCATTGGCGGCATGGCCGGCGGCTTGGGTGGCGTGGTCATGACCAAGATCGGCGGTTGGGTGTTCGACTACTACAAGTCCGTCAACGATATCCATACCGGCTACATGATCATGTTTGCCATCTGCGCGCTGGCTTACCTGGTGGCCTGGAGCGTGATGAAGACGCTGGTGCCACGCCACAAGGAAATCACCGACCTGTAAAGGGGCCGGGGCTCGAGTTCTCCCGTAAGGAGTGGCACGTTGTGGCGGGCTGTCTGCCCGTGAGGATGATACGAACCGCCATGACCACCCCGATCAGCACTGCGGCCAGGCCGGCCGCTTCCATGGTGGTGGGCCAGCGACCGTGAAACCACAGGCCGAGCAGGGTGGCAAACAGTGATTCAAGGGCGATCAACTGGCCGCTCAGCACCATGGGCAAGCGCCGGGTCGCGGCGTTCCAGGCCCAGGCGCCGATCACGGTAGACATCGATGCGATGGCCAGGGACCAGGCATACAGCGGCCCCGCCTGGGCCAGGCCAAAACCGAGGGTGGGTAGCTTGAGCAGGCCGAAGGCTTGCACCACCGGCACCAGGCACAGTGTGGCAATACCGGTGCCCACCAGCATCAGTGCGGTCCAGGCACCGGTTGCTGTGGCGGGAAGGTCCCGCATGTACTTCTGGTTGATCACGCTGAACCCCACCCACAACACGACCGCGCTGACCGAGAAGAACAACCCCGCCAGCCACGTGCCGTTACCCGATGCAGCCTGATTGAGGCTGCCGAGGTTGGACAGCCACAACCCGACCGTCAAGAAGCCCAGCGGGACAGCCAGTCGGCGCCAAGGCACGGTCTTGTTCCTGGCGTTGCCGAGCAGGGCCAGCAGCACCGGCACCATGCCCACAAAGGCGGGCGTCAGCACCGGCCCACCGAAGACGACGCCCGCGGCAATGCACACGCCGTAGCCCAGGCAGCCCGTGGTGCCGAGGCCGGCAGCGACCAACCACTGGCCGGGCCTTAGGAACCGCAATTGGGCCCGGCACAGGATCATCCCCGCCACGCCCAACGCGCCGGCGATCAGAAACCGTACGGTCATCACGTCATAAAGGCTGTAGTCGCCGGTGATGTAAGGCGTGATGAAGTTCAGCGCCCAGCCCAGGGTTGCGACAACGGCAAGACTCACGCCAATGAAAAGGGAGGTATTCATCAAGTATGTCCATGAAGTAATGCATTCATGGTGCACAGCCAGAGCGGTGTGCTACAAACGAGTTCTCGGCCCTGGATGCATAACCTCAGATTATGAATGCGCTCGGCAAAACCTTACCGCCCCTCGCCAGCTTGCTGCCCTTCGAAGCCGCCGCGCGCCTGGAGAGTTTCTCCAGGGCTGCCGAGGAACTGCACATTACCCAGGCGGCTATCAGCCGGCAGATTCGCGGGCTGGAAGAGAACCTCGGGGTGAAGCTGTTTTGTCGGCGTAATCGGGCGGTATTCCTGACCCAGAAAGGGCGCGAATTCGGGCGCGTGGTGGCTGCCGCGCTGCGAGGCATCAGTGATGGCGCTGCGAATCTGCGGGCGTCACCTCACTGCAACCGTGTGGTGCTGCTGTGCCAGTTGTGCGAAGCGTTTTATTGGCTGATGCCGCGCCTGTCGACGTTTCACCAGCAATACCCGCATATCGAAATACAGGTAGTCACCTCCACCCGGCCGCTGACGGAATTCAATGATCACTTCGACGTGGCGCTGCAAAGTACGCGGCGTGCGAGTGGCTCGCATCCCCTGATGTTCACCGCCTCCGATGAGGTGTTTCCGGTGTGCAGTCCTGCCTACCTGACAGCCGCCCAACCGCTGCCGCTGACCGAGTTGCAGCCCTATACGTTTTTGCATCACAGCTCCGAGCCTGCCCACTTGATGGAGTGGGATGGCTGGTTGCAGGTGTTCGGTGAGGTGTTGGCCAGTGATGCGCGCAGTGCCACGTTCGATAGCTACCCGCTGATGCTGCAGGCGGCTGTGGAGGGGCACGGTATTGCGATGGGGTGGCGGCGTACTGCGAGCCGCTTGATTGAAAGCGGCGCGCTGGTGAGGCCATGTGCGCAGAGTGTGCATTTGCCGCAGGCTATCTCGGTCTACCGGCAACAAGGTGTGGGGAACCGGGCCGAGATCACGGCGCTGTTGGCGTGGCTGGAAGCGCAATTGCAGAGTGAGGGCTGACTGCACAACCTACTGCAAATTCACAAACAACCCCCCATCCACCAGCAACGAAGCCCCCGTCACATACCGCGCCATGTCCGAAGCCAGAAACACAATGGGCCCCGCCACATCATCCGGCTCACCCAATCGGCCCAGCGGTGTACGCGAGGTCATGCCGCTGTGAAGCTCTGCTTCACGCTTGGGGACGCAGAGCGTCCGTGGTTGCATTCCCACGCGGAGCGTGGGAACGATCAGGCGCGCGTCGGAAAGATCAGGGTTAGGTGTAGGAAAAAGATCATGGTGTCCTGGCACGATATTAATTAGAATTAATCTCATTTGAGACTCAATCGCGCCGTGCAGGTTGTCCCCATGAATGATGCTGTTGCCCTTACGCACGCCCCCGAACTGACCTTGTCGAACCTGTATCGCGACCACCGCAGCTGGCTGGAAAACTGGCTGCGCCGACGCCTGGGCAATGCCTGGGATGCGGCGGACCTGAGCCAGGACACCTTTCTGCGGGTGTTGGCGAGTGCCCAGCCGATTGCGCAGATGCAGGAGCCGCGAGCGTACCTGGTGACGGTGGGCAAGCGCTTGCTGGTGAATTTTCATCAGCGGCGCAGCCTTGAGCAGGCGTATCTGAACGCGTTGGCGGACCTGCCGGAAACCTGTGTGCCGTCGCCTGAACAACGCTGGCTGGTGCTGGAAACCCTGCAAGCGCTGGATGAATTACTCGACGGTTTGCCGGTGCTGGTGCGCCGGGCATTTTTGTGGAGCCAGCTGGAAGGCCTCGGCTACCGCGAGATCGCCGAGCGCCTTCAAGTGTCGGAGCGCACGGTGAAGCGGTATATGGCGCAAGCCTACGAACATTGCCTGCTGGTGGACCTGTGAGCCGAGAGGTTGCGCGTGCGGCGGCCCAGTGGCTGGCGCTGCTGGAATCCGGCGCGGCCACTGAACGCGATCATGCCGCCTTGCAGCACTGGCGCGACAGCCATCCCCAGCACGAACAAACCTGGCAAAAAGCCCAATCCCTGCGCCAGCGTTTCAGCGGGTTGCCCAAGGCGCTGGCAATGGCCAGCCTCGACCGCCCGCAACCGGGCCGGCGAGCGTTGCTCAAGCGTGCGTTGGGCGTGGCGGCGTTGGTGCCGACCGCCTGGTTGATCAGCCGCCAATTGCCCATCGAGGTGTGGCGCGCCGATTTGCACACCGTCACCGGCGAGCGCAAACGCCTGCCCCTGGCCGACGGTAGCAGCCTGCAACTGAATACCGCCACGGCAGTGGATGTGGACCTGGCGCAACGGCGCATCACCCTGGTCGACGGCGAACTGGCGCTCAACGTACCCGGCTCGACGGCGATGACGGTGCAGACGCGCTACGGGGAACTGCGGGTCAGCCAAGCCCAGGTGTGTGTGCGGCAACTGGCGGCCGGTTGCCGGGTGTCGGTGCTCAAGGGTGCCGTACAGGTCCGTGATTTGAGCGGGCAACTGGCGATATTGCACGCGGGGCAGCAAGCGCCGCTGAACGCCAGCGGGCTGGGTGCCTGGGTGCCTTTTGATGTGCAGCAACTGGGGTGGCGCGACGGCGTTCTGACTGCGCAGAACCAACTGCTGGGGGATTTCCTGCGCGAGCTGGAGCGTTATCGTCCCGGCGTGTTGCGCTGGGATTCGAGCCTGGAAACGTTGCGGGTGACCGGCAGTTTTCGCCTGGATGACACCGACCGCATCCTCAACCTGCTGGCGTCCACGTTGGGGCTGGAAGTGCAGGCGCGGACGCGGTATTGGGTAACCCTGCGCAAAGCGCTGGCTTGACAAATTTTGTGGCGAGCGAGCTGCCCGCGTTGGGCTGCGAAGCTGCCCTGAAGCCTGTCCTGAAGCCTGCCATGAGGTCTGCCTGCAAAATGAAGGTGCCTGGACGAGGGGCCGCTTCGCGGCCCAACGCGGGCAAGCTCCCTCGCCACAGTGACAGTGCTCACCCTTAACTGAACGGCATTGCGACCAGCCCGCTCGCCACAGACGCGCCTCCTTTAGATCCCATGTGTGCGGTGCAACTCCGTCAAGGCCAGCACCTTAGTTCTGTTATATCAATATCGAATAAATAAATAGTTATATATTCCTTTTAATGTCTTCGCGGATGGCGCATTTTGAGGGCCTGCGCATTCGTGCGGATTGACCCAACAGCCAAAAGGAAAGCCGACATGACCATTAAAGCGATCAACGTGCGCAACCAGTTCAAGGGCGTGATCAAGGAAATTCTGCTGGGGGAAGTGGTGTCCGAAATCGACGTGCAGACCGCGTCCGGCATCGTCACCTCGGTGATCACCACCCGCTCGGTGCGTGACCTGGAATTGAAAGTCGGCAGCGAAGTGATCGCTTTTGTGAAGTCGACCGAAGTGTCCATCGCCAAACTCTAAAGCCTCGCACAAGCCCCCGCAGGAGCCGGCTTGCCGGCGATGGCGATGGCGGCCGCAAGATCAACGTTGACCTTGCGCCGCCGGGACGAAGCCGCAAAAACAGTCATGGCAGGGGGCGTGCCCTTGCTGCGAAATGGTGTGAGTTGTGGGTTGTTCACCGCCTTAATCAATACGGTCGAAGATCTGCTGGACTTCTTTGGCGGGCAACACACCCTTGCCTGTGTCTTCGATCAGCTCGAAAGTCCCATCGGCCTTGATCGTCACCCCCAGGGAGCTGGCAATCGTCACCGAAACGCCAGGCCGCTGCTTGAGCAAGGCGTTTAGCGGTTGCTGCCCCTGGAATTCTTGCCCGATGACCGTGGCCAGTCCTTGCACCGACTGGGTATTCACGCCCCCCACCAATATCACTCGGCCCCCCTTGTCCAGCGAGGCCTGCAGACTGTCCAGCAGTTGCCGGGTATTGCCGCCGCGCAGGCCAAGCTCCAGGTTGCTGCCGGTCAGGTGCATCAGCGTGCGGGTTTGGTAGGTGGTGCCGTTCCAGTCGGTGAGCACCGCCAGCGCGGAACAGTCGGTCAGGCTACGGGTCGAGAGTGTCTCGTTGCCCGTGTTGACTGTCGTCGACTCGCCCATGGCGACGTGCACGGTAGTGGCTGGTTTTATGGGCGGGGGGAGTATTCGCGGGGCCCTCTCATGCGCTACGTGGGACGAGCGGTCGGGCTGCTTCGGCTGCTTCACGAGTGTGTCGAGCCACTCGGGGTCTCGCGGGCTCATATTGGGATTGGCGCCTGTGCGAATCTTCAGGCCGGCCGTGTCCCATTTGACCATGGTGGCCTGCAATTGCTGTGTGTATTCGGCTGCAGGGCAGGCGATATCCGCCCAGGGGTCGACGATCCAGGCATCGGCCCAGGCGGGCCCGGAGAAATCCGTTGTTGCGCCGACGGCACCCGACGGCGCGCCGATCACGGTGAACATGTGGGCATCACCTGCGCGCCATTCCACCGCCGTGCCGCCACTTTTACGGATGATCTCCCTGGACAGCAGGGCCATTTCGCCGCAGTTGCCGGCGCCGGTCTTCATGATCAGGTCGGCGGCATAGGGGGCGCGCAAATCGGCAGTCTGGCGCAGCCATCCAAGCGTCATCGAGGCTGCGTTTGCCCTGGCCAGGTCGCTGGCGGAGCGCACCAGGTTGCCAGGGCCGAGACCGGTGGCCTTGAGGGCTTGTTGCACCTGATCCCTGGTGTTTTTTGCGTAGAACCCGTTCTGGCGTATCGCGGGCCAGGTGGCAAAATCCGCCGGTTTTTCCAGGGGCGAAACCCGCTGCGGCCGCAGTGCGATATTGGGCCGGGTAATGGCTTTTGCCTGCTGCAACTGGTAGACCACTTCGCGCTGCTGTTCTTCGGTCAACGCTTTGCACAGCTGTTTCAATTCATCGACATCGGCTGTTGCGTAGCCCGATTCTTCGAGCTGGCGGTAGGCGCCCTTGAGTTTGGGCAGGGCGACAAAATCCGCATCCAGGGTCTGCGCGCTGTGGTTCAAGTTCAAGAAATCCCGGTAGCCTTGCACCAGGTTCAGCTCGGAGGGGCTGCACTTCTTGAAGGTGATTTCACCTGTCTGCGCCTTGCCCAGCGGCGCGTAATAGAACTCGGCGGTGTCCGCTTCCACAACCAGGTAGGGCTGGGTGCCGCTGTTGACGATAACCGCCCTGAGTTGACGCTGGTCATCGACAGCGTCGCTGATCTTGTTGAGCTTGATCACCCGCGTCTGTTCAGCCAGCGACCCCGGTGCGTTGCCGCCATAGAAGCCAAAGCCCGGGTCGGTGACGATCTTGCCGCGCACCTGGTGTTTATAGGTGATGCGCTTTGCGTTGCTGGCCGGTACCAGTTGTGAGCCGATGTCCGTCTCGATCATTTTGTGCAGGCGTTTTTCATGGATAACCAGACGGTCCTTGCTGAAAAGGCCAGGGCGGGATGGGAACAGCCGCACATGCTCCATTGCCTGAAGCTGTGCGGCGGGCTTGGGAACGTCCGCAATGATTTTGGCGAAACATTCATCGTTGGCACTGCGCCGAACACGGCCACCCGCTGCAGGTGCCGGGCAAATCGCCTCGAAATCGTCCAGGGGGCTGGCGTGCTTCGGCGACTCGAGGTCGGCCAGTTCCCCGGGCCGAGTGTTTCGGTAGCGATAAACCCTGTCGCCGTCTACCACGTCGTAGCCATTGGCTCGGGGCAGGGTGTAGGCCTCCGGGGCCAGGGCGTGATCAATCACCCGGGCGCGCTGACCGTCTGAGAACACCTCGTTGCGCAACGCCAGCAGGGCGGGGCGTTCTTGAGGTATTCCAAACGGGTCCCTGGCCACGCCATCCGTGCCGCCCACTACCGAAAACAACGTGTTGAGCACGCCGTCCAGTGCCGCCGATGCGCCTTGCTTGCGTTCTTCCCGTGTATCGCCGGAAAACGCTTTTTCGGTACCCAATGCAGCTTCTGCAAGGCCGGTGGCTGCGGCGGTGCCCACGACCACCGGTTCCGCAATCACTGCCAGCCTGGCCGCGAGGCCCGCTGCTGCGGTGACATCGTTCAACCAGGTGTCACGGGTGACCTCGCTGTCGGACTTGATCATGACATCCGCATCACTGGCCATCCGTTGCCGGGTGGCGTCTCTCATTACACTGAACACGTCGCCATGAATCTTCACGTTGGCGCTGTCGATGACAGTGCCTTCGAGGCTGTCCCAGTACCCGGTGCCCAGGTACTTCAAGGCGGTGTCTACCCCTTTGTCCGGTTGATCGTGACCGGTGAAGAACTCCTTGAACCCGCTCCACAAGCCGGTGCCGTTGTCTTGTCGATCCCTGAGCGAAAAATGCGACGCCAATGCCTTGCGCTTATCGGCATCATGGCCTTGATCGGCAACCCATTGGCCCATCGCTTCAAGGGAGTGGAATCGAAGAAACGCCGGTTGGTGCCCGGGAATGTAGAGCACTTGCAGGCCGTCGGCGCCGGAAAAGCGCAGGATATCGTTTGATTGAAAACCGTTGATATCAAACACATGGGTAGACACCACGCTCTTTACCGGGGCTTTTGCTTGCAGTTGTTCGACCGTCAAGGCGCGCTTCTCATCCAGCGGCACGTTGGACACTGCCCCCATCACCAGGCGGTAATCATCCGGTGTGAATCGCTGCTCGGCCGGTAATGCCTGGCGTTCAGCTCCCGAGGAGTGTACGTAGGCCCCCAGTTGCTGGCGCGCTTGGGCGACAAACTCTCCCTTCAAGGTTGTGCGGTAGTTATCACCGTGTTCTTGCCAGAAACCCTCGAGTTTGCCGGTGATGCGTTGTTGAAAGTCGGTTTTCCAACTCTCGTGCATCAACTTTGAAGGGGCGAGCTGGAACTGGTTGTGGGCGCCGTAACCGCCTTTTTTGCTTTGCCCGGCACCCGACGTGTATAGGCCGGCGTCCTGATCGAGCACACCCGGCAGCGCGTCATGCTCGCTGAAGTTGCTGAGCAGTGCGTCCGGCAGGGCCTGGGAGCGTACCGGCTCTTCGCCCTGGTGTTCCCAGCCGGTGACCGTGTCAGCCGATTGCGCGCCATTGAAGCGGTTCAAGAACAGGGTGTCGGCCTCTACCGTGAGCCCGGTCAATTTCAAGATGATCTCTTGCGCCCATTTTTTTGCCTCATCGCGCACGTTGGGAAGCGCCTTGTGCGTGGCGTGCATCAATTGCTCATACCGGCCTTTCTCGCGAACGGTGGCGGGGTTTGGCGGGCCTGCGGCCGCAAGATCGCGCACAAGCCGTTTCAACCCATCAGACGTTTTCGGCAGGCGCCTGCCCGACGCCCGTAAGAGTTGCGCGAGGGTCGCGCGTGCGGACTCGCCACCGTAGTGGGCCAGGCTGTAGGAGGAGCCGGGATGCACGTTGATCTTGCTGCTGCTCAAGTCGCGCGCCAATGCCGGCACAGGGTGGCGGGCGGCGCTGGCAAACCGGCGAGCAGGTGCGTCAGGGCGCCCATGAGGTGATGACGGTCATGCATATCGCCAATAACCCGCCGTTGGGTGACCAGGGCCGCTTCGCCACGCCGGGGATCAGTGCTGGCAATCGAGGGGAACGCCTGGTGGCTGGCAGCTTGCGGGTCGGACGGACTGACGCCATAAAACTGCAGCACCTCCTGGGCCGTCGCCACGTCGTAGGGCTTGGACGGGTAGTGCAGCAACGTGCCGCTGGAAGGCGGCCAGAAACCAATCGCTTGCACCGCGTCCATCAATGGCCCGGCAACCGCAGCGAAGCCGGATTTATCGTCCAGGGTGAAGATTTTGCGCTGGCCGTCGACCCTCACCTCCAGGGTGTTCACCCCTGGGTTGAACTGTACGTCGGACGTTGAGAGGTTGTTTGCCTTCATCCATTGCCTGAACTCTGGCGTACGCAGCGCGTTGTCCAGTTGCTGCAGCCACAGCCCCAGGGTGGAATGTCGCGGTATGTTGAACAGCGAGTCAGGCCCTGAGACGGGATGATCAAGGGGGGCGGGGCCAAGGCTTTGCGCCAGTTGGCGGTCACCCTCGTGCCTGTCGCTGCTTGCGGTCGTGTAGGTGGGTTGATTGCGGGGAGCATCCCCTGTGTACGATGCAAAAACGTATGGCGGGGGCGAGGCGTTGGTACGGATTGGTTGCGTCATGGATGACTGGCTCCGCGCAGGTTTCTACAACTCGACTGGCCTTTGAAAGGCATGGCTCGGTATAGGTGTAGAAAATTCGCTGCGGGGTTCCAGCCGATTTCAGCTGTTTTGTAAGCTGCGTTCCATCCGCTGAATGCCTTCTTCGAGTAACGCCCGTGGGCAACCGAAGTTCAGGCGTACGAATTGCTGGCTGTCATCGCCGAATTCGATACCGGCGCTCAAGCCGACCCTGGCCTGTTCGAGGAAAAACTGCTGCGGGTCGTCCAGGCCCAGCGCGCTGCAATCCAGCCAGGCCAGGTAGGTGCCTTGCGGCGCATGCATCACCACGCCGGGCAAGCGGGTGCGTACGGCGTCGAGCAGGTAATCGCGGTTGGCTTGCAGGTACTGCACCAGCGCGTCGAGCCATTCGCTGCATTCGCTATAGGCCGCGCGGGTGGCTTCCAGGCCCAGGGGGCTGACGCTGTCGACCATGCCGCAGCGCGCATTATTAAAGCGCTCGCGAATCTCGGCGTTTTGCACCACGGCAAAACAGGTCTTCAAACCGGCCACGTTGTAGGCCTTGCTCGCTGACATCAGGGTAATGGTGCGCTGGGCAATGTCCGCGCTGAGGCTGGCGGTGGGGATGTGCCGGCGGCCGTCGAAGCACAGCTCGGCGTGGATCTCGTCGCTGATGATCAGCGCACCCTGTTCCAGGCAGGCCGTGGCGATGGCCAGCAACTCTTCGCGGGGGAAGACTTTGCCCATGGGGTTGTGCGGGTTGCTCAGCAGCAGCGCACCGGCGCCGGTCAGGGCCTGGCGCATCGCGGGCAGGGGCGTGAGGTATTCACCGTCGATCAGCTCGAACGGTACTTCGATGCGCGGCAGGTTCCAGTGGCCGGGTGCCAGGCGAATCGGGCGATAGTTGGGGGTTTGCAGCACCACTGGCTGGCCAGGCTGGACAAAGGCGTGCAACGCCATGTTGAAACCGGGCTCGACGCCGGGCAAAAACAGCAGCTCTTCGGGCTGTACGCGCCAGGCGTACTTGGCCCAGAGGTCGGCCACGATGGACTCACGCACGTCCGGGCCGGCCACGCTGTAGCCGAGGATCTGCTGGTCGAGGCGTTGGTGCAGGGCCTTGAGTACCGCAGGTGGCGCGGCGATGTCCATGTCGGCGATCCACATCGGCAAAACGTCCTGCGGGTAGCGGTTCCACTTGGTGCTACCGGTGCCGAGGCGGGGGTGGATCGTGTTGAAGTCAAAGCTCATGGGGGGCTCGAGTCAGGGGGCGGGTGCAAGGATGGCGGTGATTTTAGCGACATTAATTTTATAGGCTAGTGGCGATTGGTTTGGATGTGTGTGGGTCTGGTCGGCCTGTTGCGCGCAAATACCGGTCTTCTTGATCACCCTGTCAAAGCGCCTTGCAAGACCGTCAGGCGGCGGAATATAGCATGGGCTTTTTGGCGTCCGTTCTGTGACCGACAAGTTCTGTAATAAAAACGCCATTGCGCTGGGGATTGGAACGGAGTCGGGCTATTTTGGTGCACCTCAATAACTCGAGTAGCCATGGATGAAATACCAACCCTTCAGCCGTACCTTGATTGCCACTGCACTGGTGTTGACGGTCAGCGGCGTGCAAGCCGCGTCCCAGGCCCCGGTGGCCGGTGAAAATGGCATGGTGGTGACAGCCCAGCATTTGGCCACTCATGTGGGCGTGGATGTACTCAAGGCCGGCGGTAACGCGGTCGACGCGGCCGTGGCAGTCGGCTACGCGCTGGCGGTGGTGTACCCGGCGGCGGGTAACCTCGGCGGCGGCGGCTTCATGACCGTGCAACTGGCGGACGGGCGCAAGACCTTCCTCGACTTCCGCGAAAAAGCCCCGCTGGCGGCCACCGCCGACATGTACCTGGACAAGGCCGGCAACGTCGTCGAAGGCCTGAGTGCCAAGGGTCACCTGGCGGTCGGCGTACCTGGCACCGTCTCCGGCATGGAACTGGCCCTGAGCAAATACGGCACCCTAAAGCGCGCCCAGGTGATTGCCCCGGCGATCAAACTCGCGGAAAACGGCTTTGCCCTGGAGCAGGGGGATATCGACCTGCTGCACACCGCCACCGGCGAGTTCGAAAAAGACAAGGACCTGCGCGGCATCTTCCTGCACAACGGCCAACCGATGCAGGTCGGCCAGAAGCTGGTGCAGAAAGACCTGGCCAAGACCCTGAAAGAAATTTCCGCCAAGGGTACCGACGGTTTCTATAAAGGCTGGGTCGCCAAGGCCTTGGTGGATTCCAGCCAGGCCGGCAAGGGCATCATTACCCAGGCTGACCTGGACAAATACAAGACCCGCGAGCTGGCGCCCATCGAGTGCGACTACCGTGGCTACCACGTGGTCTCGGCACCGCCTCCAAGCTCCGGTGGCGTGGTGATCTGCCAGATCATGAACATCCTCGAAGGCTACCCGATGGCCGACCTCGGCTATCACTCCGCCCAGGGTCTGCACTACCAGATCGAAGCGATGCGCCACGCGTATGTGGACCGTAACAGCTACCTCGGCGACCCGGACTTCGTGACGAACCCAATCGAGCATCTGCTCGACAAAAACTACGCGGCCAAACTGCGTGCCGCCATCGACCCACAAAAGGCCGGTGATTCCCAGGCGATCAAGCCGGGCGTGTCGCCGCACGAAGGCAACAACACCACCCACTATTCGATCGTCGACAAGTGGGGCAACGCGGTCTCGGTCACCTACACCCTCAACGATTGGTTCGGTGCCGGCGTGATGGCGAGCAAGACCGGGGTGATCCTCAACGATGAAATGGACGACTTCACCGTCAAGGTCGGCGTGCCAAACATGTACGGCCTGGTTCAGGGTGAAGCCAATGCCATCGCACCGGGCAAGGCGCCGCTGTCGTCGATGAGCCCGACCATCGTGACCAAGGATGGCAAGGCCGTGATGGTCGTCGGTACGCCGGGTGGCAGCCGCATCATCACCGCCACCTTGCTGACCATCCTCAATGTCATCGACTACAAGATGAACATCCAGGAAGCCGTGGACGCGCCGCGTTTCCACCAGCAGTGGATGCCGGAGACTACCAATCTGGAGACCTTCGCGGTCAGCCCGGACACCCAGAAGATTCTGGAAAGCTGGGGCCATAAGTTCGCCGGCCCGCAGGATGCCAATCACTTGGCCGCGATCCTGGTGGGCGCACCATCCCTGGGTGGCAAGCCGGTAGGCAATAACCATTTTTATGGGGCTAACGACCCGCGTCGCAACACCGGCCTGTCTTTGGGCTACTGAGGTAAGACGGGTGGCTGTTCACCATTGAAATCAATGGTTGAGCAGCCGCTCTACCGCAGCAAACGCCACCCTCCGGCGCGCCTCCCAATCTCCCCTGATCACGACCCTGCTTTGCTGATGCAGTTGCATCCAGTCCAGGCTGCCCTGAAAAAACGCCTGGCGGTCCGCCAGTTCCGGCTGGCAGCGCTGGCCGTCGGCGCTCCATTCCACGTCCTCGGGTGACAGCAGCAGGTGCAGGTCGTAGTGCCGGGCCAGCAACTCGTCGTCGAGCCACGCCGGATAGTCGCCAAACAGGGTCTGGCTCCAGAGTTTATTGGTCAGCAAGTGTGTGTCGAGGATCAGCAGTTCAGGCTGCTCGGCACGGGCGGCGTCTTCCCAGTCCAACTGGCCACGGGCGATAGCGGGGATGTCCGCCAGGGTGGTGTCGCGCTGCTGCTCATCGATGAAATAGCGCACGTATTCACCCACCATCAGCCCGCCAAAGTGCGCCTGCAGCTCGGCCGCCAACCAGCTTTTACCGCTGGACTCTGGACCTGCCAGCACCACCACCTTCATGCGCGCAGCGCCGGGTCGGCGCGCCATTCACGCCAGCCTTGCACGGCGATCACGGTGAACAGCGCGTAGAGCGCGGCGGTGAGGTACAGGCCTTTGTAGAGGAACAATCCGACGAAGATCACATCGACGACGATCCACAACGGCCAGCACTGCACACGTTTTTGCGCCATCCACAGTTGCGCCACCAGGCTGAAACCGGTGAGGGCGGCGTCGAGCCAGGGTTGGGCGGCGTCGGTCCAGTGGGCCATGGCGGCGCCGAGCAACAGGCTGCCAACCGCTCCCACAGCCAGGCTGGCCATGATTGCGGGCCAGCCCAGGCTCGTGACCTGGCGCCCTTGCTTGACCTCGCCGGCGCGGGTCCACTGCCACCAACCGTAAAGTTGCAGGGCGGCGTAGACCACCTGCAGCAGCATGTCGGAATAGAGTTTTACGTCGTAGAACACCCAAGTGTAGAGCACCACCATCACCAGCCCGATGGGCCAGCACCAGGGGTTTTGTTTGACCGTCAGCCACACAGCGATCACCCCCAGCGCGGCGGCGAACAGTTCAAGCCCGGACATGGCGGTTCCTTGGGAGAGTGGGAGAGGGCGGGGATTGTAACCAATCTTCAAAACACGGGAAGGCAAATGTGGGAGGGGGCTTGCCCCCGATAGCAGTGAATCAGTCAGCATATTTGTAGCTGACCCACCGCTATCGGGGGCAAGCCCCCTCCCACATTTTCAGCGGCGTCAGACCTTGAATTGGCGCAACAGGCCGTCGAGTTGCTCGCTCAGCCCGCGCAAATGCGCACTGGCTACGCTGGACTGTTCCGCCGCCAGCGCGGTGCTGTGGGACAGCCCGGCCGCCTGGGTCACGTTCTGGTTGATGTCTTCCACCACATGGGCCTGTTGCAGGGTGGCGCTGGCAATCGAGGCGTTCAGCCCGTTGAGGTTGCGCAGTGCCTGGCCGATGGCGGTGAGGCTGGCACCGGCCTGGCCCGCCTGTTCGATGGTCAATTGCGAGGCGCTGTGGCTGTCACTGATCACCTTGACCGCCGCTTCCGAGTGGCCTTGCAGGCGCTCGATCATCGCCTGGATTTCAGCGGTGGATTTCTGCGTACGTTGAGCGAGCAGGCGTACTTCATCCGCCACCACGGCAAATCCACGCCCTTGCTCGCCGGCCCGCGCGGCTTCGATGGCGGCGTTGAGGGCCAGCAGGTTGGTCTGTTCGGCAATGGAGCGGATGACTTCGAGCACGCCGCCGATCTGTGTACTTTCGCTCGACAGCGTGCGGATCACCTCAACCGCCTGGCTGATGGTGGTGGACAGTTGGTCGATGCGCTGCAAGCTGCCGTCGATGTTCACCTGGCCTTGCTCCGCCTGGGCCTGCGCGTCGCGCATTTCGCTGGCGGCGTGTTCGGCGTTTTTCGCCACGTCCTGCACGCCGTAGGTGACTTCATTGATCGCGGTGGCCACCAGCTCCATCTGCTGTGACTGTTGCTGGCTGCGGTCATGGGCCTGGTTGGCGTTGTTGCCCAATTCCGTGGATGACTGGCCCAGTGCATTGGCGCACACCTGTAACTGGCTGACGACCTGGCGCAACTTGGCGGTGAAGCTGTTGAAGTGCTGTGACAGTTGGGTGACCTCATCCCGGCCGTGGGTGTCGAGGCTGCGGGTCAGGTCGCTTTCACCGCTGGCGATATTGGCCATGGCATTCACGGCGGCCTGCAACGGGCGCACGATGCTGCGCACAATCAATGAGACCAGCAGGGCCATAACCACGGCGATGGCCAGGCCGATGCCTGACGCTTTCCACACCTGCACGTTGAATTCAGCCTGCACGTCATCCACGTACACACCGGAACCGATGATCCAGCCCCAGGGTTCGAACAGTTGGATGTACGAGGTTTTTTCCACCGGCGCATCGGCTCCCGGCTTCGGCCAACGGTAATTGACGATGCCGGCACCTTTGGCCTTGGCCAGGATCACGAACTCGTTGAACACGGCAAAACCGTCCGGGTCACGAATGGCCGAGAGGTTCTGGCCATCGAGCTTGGGGTTGGCCGGGTGCATGATCATCACCGGCGTGAGGTCGTTGATCCAGAAATAGTCGTCGTGGTCGTAACGCAGGCCACGCACCGCGCTCAGGGCTTGCTTCTGCGCCGCTTCGCGGGTCATCACGCCGGTTTTTTCCAGGTTCTGGTAGTAGCTCAGCACGCCACTGGCGGTCTGCACTACGTGCTGGGTCTGCTGGCGTTTGGCCTGGTAGAGATCGCCGTGGATTTGCTTGAGCATCAGCACACCCAGGGTCATCAGCATCAGCACGGCGACTAGCAGGATCAGCCACAGACGGCGGCTGATCGACATATTGCGCAAACTGTTCATCGTCCTGTCACTCCGGGCTTTTTATAATTGTGGGCGTTGCATCGACTTTTACGCCTTGTCTGATAGGCTTTCGGCCTGAAATCGCAAAACCTGAGTACTGCCTGATTTTTCACGGAATTTTTGCAGACCGGCGTTGAATATCAGCACCGGGCCTCGGTTATGCCCATCGTCAGTGAACCATTAAAAAGATTAACGAGGCTTGCCATAGAGCAAGGCCTTTGGGGGAAGTATGGATTTGTGGACCGCCGCACAGGCATTGATACTCGGCGTAGTGGAGGGGTTGACGGAGTTCCTGCCGATCTCCAGCACCGGCCACCAGATTATCGTCGCCGACTTGCTCAACTTCGGCGGCGAGCGCGCCATGGCGTTCAACATCATCATCCAGCTCGGCGCCATCCTGGCGGTGGTCTGGGAGTTTCGCCGCAAGATCCTCGACGTGGTCACCGGCCTGCCGACCCAGCGCAATGCGCAGCGCTTTACGATCAACCTGTTGATCGCGTTCCTGCCGGCCGTGGTATTGGGGGTGATTTTCGCCGACATGATTCACCATTACCTGTTCAACCCGATCACCGTGGCCACGGCCCTGGTGGTGGGCGGCATCATCATGTTGTGGGCTGAGCGCCGCCAGCACGAGGTGCATGCCGAAACCGTCGACGACATCACCTGGAAAGATGCGCTGAAGGTCGGTTTTGCCCAGTGCCTGGCGATGATTCCGGGCACCTCGCGCTCGGGCTCGACCATCATCGGCGGCCTGCTGTTCGGCCTGTCGCGCAAGACCGCCACCGAGTTCTCGTTTTTCCTGGCCATGCCGACCATGGTCGGTGCGGCAGTGTA
The DNA here is from genome assembly GCF_001050345.1 of Pseudomonas fildesensis. GTDB lineage: Bacteria > Pseudomonadota > Gammaproteobacteria > Pseudomonadales > Pseudomonadaceae > Aquipseudomonas > Aquipseudomonas fildesensis. The sequence goes on from NZ_LFMW01000011.1 coordinate 117,306, forward strand.
CTCGGGCTACAAGTACCGCGACCTGTTCCAGCCGGCCGACCTGCCGGTGTTCGCCATCGGTTTCGTCACCTCGTTCATCTTCGCGATGATTGCGGTCAAGGGCCTGCTCAAGTTCATCGCCAGCCACAGCTACGCGGCGTTTGCCTGGTACCGGATTGCATTCGGCTTGCTGATCCTGGCGACCTGGCAGTTCGGCTGGATCGATTGGGCAGTTGCCAAGGCATGACCTTCCAGCACCCACGCCTCAAGGCGCTGATCTTCGTGCTGCTGTGCGCGGCGCCGCTGGTGGGCTCCGTGCTGGTGTGGCATCGCGGCGAAACCGTGATCCCGCTGGCGGCCTATGGTGTGGTCAGCGTGATCGCGTTTTTCCTGTACTGGAGCGACAAGCGCAAAGCCCGCACCGACAGCTGGCGCACCCCGGAAAACATCCTGCACGCGGTCGAGCTGGCAGGTGGTTGGCCGGGGGCGTTGATCGCCCAGCAGGTGTTCCGCCACAAGACGCGCAAAGTGTCTTACCAGGTGCTGTTCTGGGTGATCGTGTTGCTGCACCAGGTGTTCTGGCTGGATCAGTTGTTTTTGGGTGGCACGCTGTTGTCAGTCCTCTAGCAACAACCCGATCTGCGTGCGCTTGGGTAACTTGCTCACCACCAACTGGTGCGAGCGCTGCAACAAGCCACGCAGTTCATCAGCGCCCAGAGGATAGGGCGTGTTCATGATGATCCACTGCGCGCGTGCCAGGTACGGCGCTGGGTGGATACCTGGGCGGTCGACATGGCCGAGGAACAGTTCCTTGTCGACCTTGAACGCCAGCGAGTCGCCCCGCAGGTTTTGCAGGGCGAACATCTTGTTGCGGGCAATCGAGAACACCCGCACGCCGCCCCATTTGTAGTCTTCCCGCGCGCCGGGCAGGCTCAGGCAGAAGTGGGCGACATGTTCTTCGGTCATTTTCATAGCAAGCGATCTCCACAGCCTTTGAAGCCTTCTTCAAGGTAGTCGATCCACGCCCGAATGGCCGGCAGCACACCACGGCGATGCGGGTACACCGCCTGCAGCCAGCCGCCCGGCAGGGACCATTGCGGCAGCAGTTGCACCAGGCGGCCGCTGGCCAATTCTTCTTCGCAGTACATCATGGGTAGCACGGTAAACCCCAGGCCCATGAGCGCGCAGGTCTTGCGTACAACGAAATCCTCGATGCCCAGGCGGGCTTCCATCATCAGATCGTGTGGGTTGCCCTGTGGGTCGAGAATGCGTTGATGCACCATGCGGTCCGCCTCCAGTGCACCGAGTATCGGCAATTGCTTGAGGTCGTCGAGTGTATTGACTTGCCTGCCGTGCATGAAGCCGGGGCTGGCGACGAGCACGGTCTGGGCCTGACGCAGGCGTTTGGTGACCAGCAGCGGGTCTTCATCGCCCAGTTCGCGCACGCGCAGGGCCACGTCGATGCCTTCGGCTACCAGGTCGACGCGGCGGTTGACCAGGGTCATTTCCAGCTGAACGAGCGGGTGCGCGGCCAGAAACCCGGCAACCAATTCCGGCAGGATGTGCTGGGCCATGCCCACCGGGCAACTGACGCGCAGGCGCCCACGGGGTTCGCTGGACATGCTGGCCACGGCCTCATCGGCCATTTCCGCTTCCAGCAGCATCGCCTGGCAGTGGCGCAGGTAGCGCTCGCCCACGGCGGTCAGGGTCAGTTGCCGGGTCGTGCGTTGCAGCAGGCGCGCGCCGAGACGTTCTTCCAGCTCGGCAATGCGCCGCGACAGCCGCGACTTGGGAATGCCCAGCAGCCGCCCAGCCGCCGCGAAGCCGCCGGCTTCGACGACTTTGGCGAAATAGTAGAGGTCGTTGAGGTCTTGCATGGTCAACCTATTGTCCTGTGAGTGGGACGAACTATCGCATTTTGACGGTCTTATCGGCTATTGGTTTCATGCGTAGGCTTACCAACATCTGCTCGACACCGCTAATCCCCTTTGGAGCTTCCCCATGAAACTGTTGCATATCGATTCCAGCATCCTCGGCGACAACTCGGCTTCCCGTCAGCTCACTGCCGGAGTGGTCAAGGCCTGGCAAGCGGCCGAGCCGGGCGTGGAAGTGACTTACCGTGACCTGGCCAGCGAGGGGATCAACCACTTCTCCGGCGCGACCCTCGGTGCATTGGGCACTGCTGCCGAATTGCGTGACGCCGCACAGCAGCACGAGGCGGACCTGAGTGCTTCGTCCCTGGCTGAATTCCTGGCCGCCGATGCCATTGTGGTCGGCGCACCGATGTACAACTTCACCATCCCCACCCAGCTGAAAGCCTGGATCGACCGCATCGCTGTCGCCGGCCAGACCTTCCGCTACACCGAAGCCGGCCCGGAAGGCCTGTGCGGCAACAAGAAAGTCATCATCGTGTCCACGGCGGGTGGCCTGCATGCCGGGCAAGCATCTGGCGCCGCTCATGAAGGCTACTTGAAACTGCTGTTCGGCTTCCTTGGCATCACCGATATCGAAATCGTGCGTGCCGAAGGCCTGGCCTATGGCGAGGAAGTGCGCACCAAAGCGCTGAACGACGCCAACGTCGCCATTAACGAACAATTGTTCGCCGCCGCGTAAGGCTTGTGTAAATTTCGCCGGTTCCCGGTTTCAATCCGGAGCCGGGCGCCTAAACTCTGTATTCTGGTCGCCTGAACGCGACCGGAGTACGGAGTTTTTTCGTTTACCCGCTGTCTTTACTTTGGCCCAGGTTATGCAGTCATGGGTTTATCACCCGGCGCAGGCACCTTGAACCATGGACTTTTCAAATAGACATGCCGCGGATGTTGAACGTGGTCGCGCAGCAAAGGTGGACATCCCCATGATGCGTCTTTGTGCTGTTTTGGTACTTTCCCTGCTCGGCGGCCTGATTTCAGTGCAAGCCGCCCCTGCACCGCACCCGCATTGGAGTGTGGGCTTCCACCGCATGAGCTTTCTCGACCCGCTTGACCTGCAGCCGATGAAAGCCATTGCGTTCTACCCGTCCACTGGCCTTGAAAACACCACTCAGGTGGGCGCTTACCACGTCGCCGCGACGGAAGATTCGAAGATCGCCATTGGTCGTTTCCCGATGCTGATGCTGTCCCATGGCAACACCGGTACGCCGCTGGCCCTGCATGACCTGGCCACCTCCCTGGCGCGCAAGGGCTTTGTGGTGGTGGCGGTACTGCACCCCGGCGACAACTACAAGGACCACAGCCGCCTGGGCACGGTGAGTAACCTCTATGGGCGGCCGATCCAGATTTCCGAAGCGATCACCGCGACCCTGGGCGACCCGATGCTGTCGCCGTTCGTCAACGTCGATCAGGTAGGCGTTATCGGTTATTCGGCCGGCGGCGAAACCGCGTTGATCCTGGCGGGCGCCAAGCCTGATTTCAATCGCCTGCGTCGCTACTGCCAGGAACGCCCGGAAGACCGCGACGCCTGCACCACCAAGGGCGAGCTGGTGGTCGACCGTGACGACTTGCAGCCGCAGGCCGATCCGCGCATTCATTCATTGATGTTGATGGCGCCGCTGAGCCTGATGTTCGGTCGTCACACCCTGGCGGACGTACATGTGCCGGTGCTGCTCTACAGCGGCGATGGCGACAAGCTGGTGGCGGTGGACAAGAACGCCGCCGCCCTCGCGCGCAAGCTGCCGGAGCCACCGGATTTCAAACTCCTGGCCGGGGCAGGGCACTTCGTCTTCATGGCGCCGTGTGACAGCGATCAACTGGCGGCGATGCCGGCCGTTTGCACCGATGCCGATGGTGTCGACCGCGAAGGCATTCACCGCGACCTGATCTCCGAGGCCGGGCGCTTTTTCACCCACACGCTCGGTCAATCCACCCGTGCCGGCTTGCAGACCGCTGATCAGTAAGCGCGGCGCTTGAGCAGCAAGGTCAGGCCCAGGGCACTGACCGACAGCAGCGCGGCGCAGAAGAAGATCCAGCCGTAACCCAGGTTCAGCGCCACGGCCCCCATCAACGGCCCGGCAATCGCCAGCGCCAGGTCGAAAAATACCGCATACGCACTCAAGCCAGCGCCACGGCTGCTGTTGGGCACCTGCTTGATGGCTTCCACGCCCAGTGCCGGGTACACCAGCGACAAGCCGAAACCGGTCAGCCCGGCGCCGATCAACGCCACGCCGGTGGTCGGTGCCAGCCACAGTAGCGTGAGGCCCAGGGTCTCGATGACCATGCAGGCAATCGCAGCGGTGAAGCCGCCAAAGCGGCTGATAGCGGAGATAAACACCAGTCGCGACAAGATAAAACACACGCCGAATACCGTCAGGCAGTAGGCCGCGCCTTCCCAGCCACGATTGAGGTAATACAGGGTGATAAACGTCGTCAGCGTACCGTAGCCGATCGACGCCAGGCACAGGCTGGCGCCAAACGGCGCAATGCGCCCGAACACCGCCCAAAACGGCAGTCGCTCGCCCCGCACGACCGGCACTGAAGGTTTATTACGGATCAGCACCAGGCCCAACGCTGCCAGCACCGACAGGGCAATGCCGAGGCTGGTGTAGCCGTATTCCGCGACCATCACCACGCCCAGCGGCGCGCCAATCGCGATGGCGCCGTAGGAGGCGATGCCATTCCAGGAAATCGAACGCGCCGTATGTTCGGTACCTACCGCGCCCATGCACCAACTGATAGTGCCTACGCCAATCAGGCCCTGGGCCACGCCCAGCAACAATCTGCCTATGATCAAAATGCCCAGGCTGAAGGCGGGCATGCTTTCCACCAGTGTTGAGAAAAACGTCAACACCCCGCTGACGAGGATGCCCGACAGGCCCAGCACAATGGCGCGCTTGGTGCCCACGTTGTCGGACATGCGCCCGGCCATGGGGCGGCTGAGCAGGGTGGCCAGGTATTGCGAACCGATGGTGATGCCGGCCACTACCGCGCTGAAGCCCAGTTGCTCGTGCACATAGCTTGGAATCACCGCAATCGGCAGGCCGATGCAGATGAACGCGATGAAGGTATAGAAGACGATCGAGACGATCTGCAGGGTGATCGACAGTGAGCTGGGGGCGGCGGTAGGCATGGGCACTCGTTCGCGGGCGGGCGGTGAGGGCATGATGGCAAGGGCTTTGGGGAAAAGGAAGCAGCCTAACTAGTTTGTCTGACAAACAGGCTTGTTGTGGCAAGCAGGCTTGCCCTGCGTTGGGCTGCGAAGCAGCCCCAATAAAAAACACCGCGTTCTGCCAGGCAAAACGCGGTGTTTGATTTTAGGGCCGCTTCGCAGCCCAACGCAGGGCAAGCCTGCTCGCCACAGGTTTTAAAACACCACGCCTTGGCTGCGCAGGTAGTCGTCATAGGTGCCGCTGAAGTCGATCACGCCGTTGGCGCTCAACTCGATGATGCGAGTGGCCAGGGACGATACGAACTCACGGTCGTGGCTGACGAAGATCAGCGTGCCCGGGTAGTTCTCCAGCGCCAGGTTCAGCGCTTCGATGGATTCCATGTCCAAGTGGTTGGTCGGTTCGTCCATGATCAGCACGTTCGGCTTTTGCAGGATCAGCTTGCCGAACAGCATGCGCCCTTGCTCACCACCGGAGATCACCTTGACCGACTTGAGGATATCGTCGTTGGAGAACAGCATGCGGCCCAGGGTGCCACGGATCACTTGCTCGCCCTGTGTCCACTGGCCCATCCAGTCGAAGAGGCTCATGTCGTCTTCGAAGTCGGAGGCGTGGTCCTGGGCGTAGTAGCCCAGTTCGGCGGCGTCGGTCCACTTGACGCTACCGGCATCCGGGGTCAGTTCGTTGACCAGGGTGCGCAGCAGGGTGGTCTTGCCGATACCGTTCGGGCCGATGATCGCAACGCGCTCGCCAGCTTCAACCTGGAAGCTGAAGTCCTTGAACAGCGGCTTGCCGTCGAAGCCTTTGGCCATGCGATCGACGATGACCGCCTGGCGGTGCAGCTTTTTGGTTTGTTCGAAGCGGATGAACGGGCTCACACGGCTCGAAGGCTTGACCTCGGCCAGCTGGATCTTGTCGATTGCCTTGGCACGGGAAGTCGCCTGCTTGGCTTTCGAGGCATTGGCCGAGAAGCGGCTGACGAAGGATTGCAGCTCGGAGATCTGCGCCTTCTTCTTGGCGTTGTCCGACAGCAATTGCTCGCGGGACTGGGTCGCCACGGTCATGTACTCGTCGTAGTTGCCCGGGAACAGGCGCAGCTCGCCGTAATCCAGGTCAGCCATGTGGGTGCACACGCTGTTCAGGAAGTGACGGTCGTGAGAGATGATGATCATCAGGCTGGAACGCTGGGTCAGGATGTTTTCCAGCCAGCGGATGGTGTTGATGTCCAAGTGGTTGGTCGGTTCGTCGAGCAACAGCACTTCCGGGTCTGAGAACAGCGCCTGAGCCAGCAATACGCGCAGTTTCCAGCCTGGGGACACTTCGCTCATCGGGCCGAAGTGTTGCTCCAACGGAATACCCAGGCCCAGCAACAGCTCACCGGCGCGGGATTCGGCGGTGTAGCCGTCCATCTCGGCGAACTCGGTTTCCAGCTCGGCCACGGCCATGCCGTCGTCTTCGCTCATTTCCGGCAGCGAGTAGATACGGTCGCGCTCGGCCTTGACCTTCCACAGCTCCTCGTGGCCCATGATCACGGTGTCGAGCACGGTGAATTCTTCGTAGGCGAACTGGTCCTGGCGCAGTTTACCCAGGCGTACGTTCGGCTCCAGCATGACCTGGCCGCCGGATGGATCAAGGTCGCCGCCGAGGATTTTCATGAAGGTCGACTTGCCGCAACCGTTGGCACCGATCAAACCATACCGGTTGCCGGCGCCGAACTTGACCGAGACGTTCTCGAAGAGCGGCTTGGCGCCGAACTGCATGGTGATGTTAGCTGTGGAGATCAATTACTTTACCTATCAATGAGTTGCGAGCGTGGCGGCAGGAGCCTTCAGGCATACGTCAACAGCGACATCAAGGTGCGAAACCCGGTCGCTGAGCAGAAAATTTTGGATGTGTGTTGGAATTTGGCGCGCATTGTCGCATATGTCAGGCAACAGTTGTATGGCGAGCGAGGGATGGTTTTATTAATGTCTGCGGCATGGCTTGCCATAGGTAAGGGCATTGGTCGCTTGATTTACAGTTCTTCTACAGCGGAAGGGTTTCATCTGACAGGTATTTGGCCTATTTTCCGAAGCCCGCTGTACTGACTCTCTGGAGACGCAATGGACATGCCCTCAGCTCAACAGGCAATTGCCAGCAACAAGGACGCCTGGGATGAATCCGCAAGGCTGCACAAAGACACGGCCACTTGGAGGGCGCTGCTGGACGGGGTGGCCAACCCGGGCTTTTCGTGCCTGGACCCGACCATCAGCGCGTTGCTGCGAGACGTCGGCGTCGCCGGCAAGGACGTGGTGCAACTGTGCTGCAACAACGGCCGCGAAAGCCTGTCACTGTTCGGTCTGGGCGCGCGTTCGGTAGTGGGCGTCGATCAATCCCGGGCCTTTCTCCTGCAGGCACGGGAGCTGGCGGGCATCTCGCCCCATCAGCCCGAATTCATCGAAACCGATATCCACCAGTTGCCCGAGCGCTTGCTGGGGCGGTTTGATGTTGCCCTGGTGACTATCGGCGTACTGGGCTGGATGCCGGATGTGGCGCTGTTCATGCGGCACGTCGCCAGCACTCTCAAGCCAGGTGGCACGTTGGTGATGTATGAAACCCATCCGTTCCTCGAAGTGTTCGATCCTCGGGCCGATAACCCAATGCTGCCTGCCAGTTCGTACTTCCAGCGCGACCCGTTTGTGCTGCAGGAGTCGATTGTCTATGAAGGGCAAGGCGAAGCAGCCGGGCCGACGTCCTATTGGTTCGTGCACACGCTGGGGAGTGTGGTCAGCGGGGCGATTGCGGCGGGCTTGCAGATCGGTCATTTGCAGGAGTACCCGCATTCCAACCGTGAGGAAGTCTACGATCAATACGAGGACCAGCCCGCCCAGTTGCCCTTGTGCTTTACCCTCACCGCGACCAAGCGCGCTGCCTGAACAACTTTTTGCGAGGGCAAAAAAAGGCCCGCGAGGATAGGCGGGCCAAGTGATTCACTGGAGTAGGTAGGCCTCACCCTATAGGTCGGGAAGTGAAGACTTTGTGAAAACGCTGTCGTCATTTCGCAGGGGAAGGCGGTTCAGGATCGACGCACAAAACTGCGCATGGTCTGGCCGGTTGTGGTGCTGAAAGTACTCGGCCTGGGCATACCCGCATCCGCTGCGATAAACACAAATTCATTGCCTTCAAGGCGGTAGCTGGCGGGCAACCGCTTGCCGGCGTCATCGCCCATCGAGTCGACCCAAGTGATGCTCTTGGGGACGGTTGTGCTGTTCAGGGAGAACGAGCCGGCCAACAGCACTTCGCCATCGACCGTTTTTACTTCGAATCGGTCCCCTCTAATGGTGGTAATAGCGCCAGGGGCAGTGTGGGCATCCTCAGGGTTGAGCATGCCGCTGTCTTCCATTGAGGTCTGCTCCCAGGCACCTTGAAGGGCCTGGTAGTCCGGATCGGCAATACGAGTCATGCAAATTCCTTTTTGATGGGGCTCAAGTGCAACATGATGTGACTGCTAGGTCACGCCAGCGCCAGTGTGCCAAAGTCGATTTGTAGGATACATCGCGTTCTGAGTGGTGGTTTGCGTTTTTTTCCCTTTGCCAGCAGCCATTTAACGATCTTTTGACTATTCTTGTGACAATACTTCGCCTACTGTATTAAGCGCAGTGGGAACGATCACAGTAACGAAGCAGAAATAAACTTTGATTGAGTGGGACTTTTCATCAGGCTAAGTGGTCAGAGTGCAATTCGTGAGCCTTGTCTAGCGGTTTCGGGGCGTTGTCCCTGAGTGTTCAGTTGGTTATTTGGGCCTAAGACAGTGATGGCCGTTTAATGTCATATTTTTAAGGTGCTTTCATTTTGAATCGAACTTCCCCGCTCAATACTTCTACATCGTCAGATGAAATTGACCTGTTTGAGTTGTTCCATTCGATTTGGCGACAAAAGAAACTGGTAGTGGGGTGTACGATTCTGGCGGGAGTCCTGGGAGCGGGCTATGCCTTTCTGGCACCTCGTACCTACGAGGTCAGCAGTGTTTTACGCCCTGCAGCGATCAACGAGCTGGACGCGCTTAACCGTTCCGAGGTCTACAAGCTGCCACCTGCCGATGCATTGTCGAAAGTAGGTGCGCAGTTGGACTCCTACGAAGCACGCCTGGGGTTCTTCAGGTCTCACGAACAGTTGTTCAGCGCTTTTCAGAAACCGGGGCAAAGCCTGGAACAGAGTTTTGAAGACTTCAACCGCAACTCGGTCAACTTGATCCTGCCGGACCCTAAAAAATCTGACTCATTGAGCAGTTATATCCGCCTGGAACTGCAATACCCGTCTGATGTTGATGGCGTGTCGATTCTCAACGGTTTTGTTGAATACGCCATTGCCGCGGAGCGCGAGCAAGTGGGCGCTGACCTGAAGGTAATCGTCAATAACCGCCTGAATGAACTCAAAGGCAAGATCGACGCAGCCCGCGCCAACTACGATACCGAAAAGGAATCGAAGATCGCCAAGTTGCTGGAAGATGACCGGCTCAAGCGCGCCCAGCTGCAGGATGAACTCAGTGCCCTGCGCCTGCAGATGAAAATGGAGCGCACCAACCGTTTGGCAGAGCTGGCGGAAGCCGTTGCGATTGCCAAGTCCATGGGCATCAAAACGCCAACTACACCTTCGTCCATGGCAGATGCCACGCGAGGTGGTTCGAGCCAGGTGATGCGCACCGAGGTCAACAATCAGAAGATCCCACTGTACTTCCTCGGCACTGAAGCCCTTGAAGCCGAGCGCGCAGCATTGCAGCAGCGTACCAGTGATGACTTCACCAACCCTCGCATCGCCGAGATTGGCAAGGAGCTTCAACTGCTTGAGGTAAACCGCGAGGTCGAGGTGCTGCGCAAGCGCGGCAACGAGGACATCTTCCTGCAAGACGTTGAGCCGCTTCGCGCTGAAGTTGCGCGGTTGCGCAACCTCAACATCGACATGAGCAACCTCAAACTGGTCACCGTTGACCGTCGCGCCCAGGAGCCACTGTCTCCGATCAAGCCAAAAAAAGCCCTGGTGATTGCCTTGAGCGTGGTCGCGGGGTTGGTCCTGGGCTTGCTGATTGCGCTGATCCGACACTTTGTCCTTACTCAGCGTGCAGCGGTGCCCTTTTCGCCATTGGACGATGGGCGTTTTTCCCGCCGAGAGCGCAAGGATGACCAGCCGCTGCTGTAACCCGTGACAGCGCCGGGCTTGTTTCCTGACAAGCCCGCATCCATACCCGCCAGCACAATTCGTCGACAGCTTTTCACAATTCTTAGTTAACCTTTGGTTACAAACTGTGGCTAAATAGCTACCAATGGTCATGAATCGGGTGCAACCCAGCCGGTTATGCCGCGTTTATGTGAATTGTGATTTCAGCTGCTGCTTATCCAATCCTCGGCCGTTGTGGGCACGCAGGAGCAGCCTGTCTTCTTCTGACGTGTGACGAAAGCTCTTGAAACTCATCATTGTTGTTCTCTACGTTGCCTCCATTGCGTATGTACACCTGCGTGGCCGGGTGCGACACAAGCTGGGCCGCCAGCTTAGCGATCACTCGACCTTCCTGGCACCCATCAACTGTTTCCTTTATCTGTTCTCCAAGTTGCCTAGCCGACCGTACCTGTCGCCCAGCGACTTTCCTGACCTGAGCCCGTTGCAGGCGCATTGGCAGGAAATCCGCGAGGAAGGCCAGAACCTGATGCGCGCAGGCGAGATCAAGCGTTCGGACCAGTACAACGACGTGGGTTTCAACTCGTTCTTCAAGTCGGGCTGGAAGCGCTTCTACTTGAAGTGGTACGGCGACAGCCACCCTTCGGCAATGAAGCTGTGCCCGCGCACAACTGAGCTGGTACAGAGCATCGGCTCGATCAAGGCGGCGATGTTTGCCGAGCTGCCGCCGGGCTCCAAACTGGTACGTCACCGCGACCCGTACGCCGGTTCCTACCGCTACCACCTGGGCCTGGATACGCCCAACGATCCTGGCTGCTACATCAATGTGGATGGCGAGCGCTACTACTGGCGTGACGGCGAGCCGGTGATGTTTGACGAGACCTACATTCACTACGCGGAAAACACCACCCAGCAAAACCGTATCATTCTGTTCTGCGACATCGAGCGGCCGATGAAATACCGCTGGGCGGCCGCATTCAATCGCTGGTTCAGCCGCAAGGTGATGGCCGCAGCAGGCTCGCCGAATGACGACGGCGACAAGACCGGCGGCCTGAATCGTGCGTTTACCCGCCTGTACAAGATTCGCCTGCGCGGCAAAGAGCTGAAAAAGCGCAATCGCACGCGCTATTACCTGGAAAAGTGGGCGATCTTCGCAGCCCTCGCGGCGATCTTCCTGCTGATCTGAAGCCCCTCGGGCGCTAGTTACTTCGGTGGGTGCGCGCCCAGCTTGTCCCACATCTTCTTGCTGATTTTCTGTCGATTGGCATACCCGGCCCACGGGTCGGTCTTCAACCCCTGCAGCCGCTGTTGCAGGGTGGCGACCGTCCACTGCTGGGCCCCCCGCAACCCCTCTAATTCCTCACGGCTGACCGGCACCGATACCGGCAGGCCAGGACGTGCGCGCACCGAATAGGCCGCCACCGTGCTGGCGCCACGGGCGTTGCGCAGGTAATCGATAAAAATCTTGCCGACGCGGTTTTTCGGGCCGGACGTGGCGGTAAAACGTTCGGGCAGTTGTTGGGCCATGAACTGGGCGATGGCCTTGGCGAACGCTTTCACCGTGTCCCAGTCATCGCGGCGCGCCAAAGGCACAACCAGATGAAGGCCTTTGCCGCCACTGGTCTTGACGAAGGCTTGCAGGCCCAGCTCATCCAATACTGACAGGGTCAGTTGCGCCGCCTCCAGCATGGCTTTCCACGGCAGCGCCGGGTCGGGGTCGAGGTCGAGCACAAACAGGTCCGGGGTCTCGATCTTGTCAGACGTCGCGCCCCAGGTATGGAATTCGACGGTACCCATTTGCACGGCTCCGAGCAGGGCGCCGGTGGTGTGGATTTCCATCAGGCGTGCGTGACCCGGGTCCAGACGCGGGTCCAGTTGCTTGATATGAGGAATCGCCAGGCGCTCCGAGTGTTTCTGGAAAAACGGCTCGCCGTCGATCCCCTCCGGCGCCCTCAGCAGGGATACCGGACGGTGGCGCAGGAAGGGCAGGATCCATTCGCTGATGTCGTCGTAGAACTGCGCCAACTGTTGCTTTTGCGTGCCGCTGTGTTTATCGATGATCCGGTCGGGGTGGCTGATATTCACGCCACTGCCGACTGTCTTGGGCTTCACTGACTTGGCCGTGCGCGGCTGCTCATGAATGATCTGCGTAGCGGGCTTGTCGGTGCGTAACCCCACAAAGGCGGCCTGGCGCACCAGGCCTTCACGCGTCCACTCGGCGAATTGCACTTCACCGACCAATGTCGGCTCAACCCAATGCACACCCCGCGCCTGAGCGCTGGTCAGTGGTTTTTCCAGTGGCGAAGTCTTGCGCTCAAACGGTGTGAGTTTCGCGTAGATATTCTTCAGCGCCGCCTGATCGAACCCGGTGCCCACACGCCCGGCATAGGCCAGCCCGGTATCGTCATTCACCGCCAATAACAATGCGCCAAACCCGCTGCGCGAACCTTGCGGGCGGGTGTAGCCGACAATCACGAATTCCTGGCGAAAACGGCATTTAAGCTTGATCCAGTCGGCGCTGCGGCTGGACACATACGGGCTGCCGGCACGCTTGCCGATCACGCCCTCCAGCGCCAGGTTGCAGGCGCTTTCGAATATGTCGCGCTGGTTGGCGGCGAAGGCCTCGGAGAAGCGCAGCAGTTTGCTTTTACTGCCCGCCAAGGCCGCCTTGAGCGATGCGCGGCGATCCTCGACCGTGTCTTCGCGCTGATCCCGGCCATTCAGAAACGGCGCATCAAACAGGTAATAGACGATGTCCAGGCTGCGGCCGGTATCGAACGCATTCTGCAGCGCCTGGAAATCCGGCAAGCCATCGCTATTAAGGCTGACCATCTCGCCGTCCAGCCAACTGTCCTGGAGTTTCAGCGCGTGCAGGGCCTTGGCCTGGCGCGGCAGGCGGTCGGTCCAGTCGTGACCGTTGCGGGTGAACAGGCGGACCTCGCCGTCGCGGATGCGCGCCAGCATGCGGTAGCCGTCGAACTTGATTTCGTAATTCCAGTCGCCCTCGGGGGCGCGGTCGACCAGGGTCGCCAGTTGAGGCGTGAGTTGCGCGGGGAGGGCGGCTGTCTTCTTGGCACGTGGCTTGGGTTTGCCGACTGACGCGTCGCTGATCACACTGTTCGGCTCGGCCTCGATGATGTCGTAGTCAGCAGCCGGGCGCGCTTGCGGGTCTTTTTCCTTGATCAACAGCCATTGTTCCTTGTCGCCGCTGCCCTTGAGCCGGGTGCGCACCAGGGCCCAGTCACCCGAAAGCTTTTCGCCGATCAGGCTGAATTTGAGTTTGCCGGCAGCGTAGGCCTTGTGCGGATCGTCATGGGGTTGCCAGACGCCACGGTCCCACACAATGACGTCGCCAGCGCCGTATTGACCGGCAGGAATACTGCCCTCGAAATTGCCGTAGCCCAGGGGGTGGTCTTCAACGTGCACCGCCAGGCGCTTCTGGCTGGGATCGAGGCTCGGGCCCTTGGGCACCGCCCAGCTTTTGAGTACGCCATCGAGCTCCAGGCGAAAGTCATAGTGCAGGTTGCGCGCGTCATGCTTTTGGATCACGAAGGACAACGCTGACGCCTTGCGCTTGCTGCCGGGTGCCGCGCCTGAGGGTTCGGTGGTGATCTCGAAGTCGCGTTTACGGTTGTATTCGCTAAGGGGCTTTGCCATGTCGTCCTCCCTCCAATAGCAGGCTCAAGAGGCCTTTTTCGCGGCCTTTTTCGCGGCAGGTTTTTTCGTCGCGCTCTTGCCGGCCAGGCTGCGTTTGAGCAGTTCGGTCAAGTCGATCACATCGGCCGATTTGCGTTCTTCGCTACCTTCCTGGCTTTCCACATCTTCGATCTTGCCGGCCTTGGCCTTCTTCGCCACCAGCGCCATGATTTTTTCCTGGAAGCTGTCGCGGTATTCATCGGGTTGCCAGTCGGCGCTCATGTCTTCTACCAGGCGCTTGGCCATGTCCAGCTCGCCCTTGGCCAGGCTGGGTTTGGTCACGTCGCTGCCCAGTTCCAGTTCATCCAGGCTGCGTACTTCGGCGGGCCAGCGCAGCATCACCAGCACCAGCGCCGAGTCCAGCGGCATCAACGCCGCCAGGTGCTGCTTGGTGTGCAGCACCACATTGGCCAGGGCGACCTTGCGGGTTTTTGTCAGGGTTTCGCGCAGCAGCGCGTAGACCTTGCCGCCGCGTTTGTCGGGGGCGAGGAAGTAGGGCGTGTCGATGTTTTGCAGCGGGATCTGGTCGCTGGCGACGAAGGCGATGATCTCGATGGTCTGGGTGGATTTGGGGTGGGCCGAGCGAATCTCGTCTTCGCTGAGCACCACATAGCGGCCTTTCTCGAAGGCCACGCCCTTGACGATGTTGTCTTTGGTGACTTCCTTGCCGGTGGTCTTGTTGATGCGCTTGTAGCCCACCGGGTCCATGCTGCGTTTGTCCAGCCAGTCGAAATCGACGCCTTGGGAGGCAGTGGCCGAGACCAGCGACACCGGGATATGGACCAAGCCGAAACTGATGGCGCCTTTCCAGATTGCCCTTGGCATGTGTGCGGTTCCTTGAAAAGAGACTGTGTTCTGGTGACTCACAGGCCTCGGTAAAAGTTTCGACGTGCAGATGCGCGGACAGATCGTGTTACACCTGATGAGAAACTATTTAGTGTCGAAAGCCGAACCCAAGGCGTAGCGTGTTATCGAAAGCACGTACTCCTCGCCCCAGAGAGGCTTTGTCATGAATAGCTGTGTGCGTCACTTTGCAATGCTGGCGTTGGGCTTTGCACTTGCTGGCACCGTCCAGGCGCAAAACCTGCCTGGCAACAACAATTCCAACAACAGCCCGACTCACCGGGCCAATCCCAACAGCATGCAGGGCACCCAGCCCAATGCGCCGGCGATTCGTGGCATCCAGACCGGTCCGACTACGCGCACGCCGACCCTGGAAAACGGTGGTATCGGCAATCGCTATCCCCAACGCGAAGCAGCACCCAGCCGCCCTGCGACCGAAACCCGAGCCCCCAACGTTGACGCCAACGGCAATCGCCGGCCTTGAGCGCCGGTAAGGAACCCGCCTTATGTTTCTACGTAAAACCCTTCTAGCCTCCCTCTGTGCAACGGCCTTGCTGCCGCTGACGGCGGTGTATGCAGCCGACGCGCAGCAATTCCCCTCCGAGCAAGGCAGTATCACTGTTACGCCGATCGCCAAGGGCCTGGACCATCCGTGGGCTGTGGCGTTTCTGCCGGACAAGCAGGGCTTCCTGGTCACCGAGCGTCCTGGCCACCTGCGGTTTGTCAGCCCGGACGGCAAACTCTCTGCGCCCTTGAGTGGCGTGCCCGAGGTATGGGCCAAGGGGCAGGGCGGTTTGCTTGATGTGGTGCTGTCGCCGGACTTCAAGCAGGACCGCATGGTGTACCTGTCGTACGCCGAAGGCGGTGGCAAGGGCGGCACCGCCGGCACGGCGGTTGGTCGCGGGCGCCTGGCGGATGACTTGAGCGGCCTGAAGGACTTCAAGGTGATCCTGCGTCAGGAACCCAAGCTGTCCACGGGTAATCACTTCGGCTCACGCTTGGCGTTCGACCGGGAGGGTTACCTGTTCGTGACCCTGGGCGAAAACAACGACCGCCCGACCGCCCAGGATCTGGACAAGCTGCAAGGCAAAGTCGTACGAATCTACCCGGACGGCCGCGTACCGGATGACAACCCGTTCGTGGGGCAGCCAGGCGTACGCCCGGAAATCTGGTCCTACGGCCAGCGCAATCCCCAGGGCCTGGCGCTGAACCCATGGAGCGGTACGATCTGGGAAAACGAGCACGGGCCGCGCGGCGGTGATGAGATCAATATCATCGAACGCGGCAAGAACTATGGCTGGCCACTGGCAACCCACGGCATCAACTATTCCCTCACGCCGATTCCGGAAGCCAAGGGCAAGACGGCTGAAGGCACCGTGGCGCCGCACCATGTGTGGGAGAAGTCACCGGGGACCAGCGGCATGGCGTTCTACGACGCCGATCGTTTCAAGGCGTGGCAGCACAATGTGTTCGTGGGTGCCTTGGTCAGTCAGGAACTGATTCGTTTGCAGTTCGATGGCGACAAGGTGGTCCATGAGGAACGCTTGCTGGGCGATTTGAAAGCGCGGATTCGCGACGTGCGGCAGGGGCCGGATGGCTTTTTGTACGTGCTGACGGATGAGGATGACGGTGTGTTGTATCGGGTCGGCCTGAATCAGGACTGACAGATACCGATATCCAAAGTGTGGGAGGGGGCTTGTGTGGGAGGGGGCTTGCTCCCGATTGCGGTGAGACAGTCAGCGTAAATGTTGAATGAAAACCCATCGGGAGCAAGCCCCCTCCCACACAAGCCCGCTCCCACATTTTGACCGTGCAGAACTTAAAGTCCGAGGTCGCAAAGGCCAGGATGATCATCCGGGCGCCGTCCCAGCGGCCAGTGGAACTTGCGCTCGCTTTCCTTGATCGGCATGTCGTTGATGCAGGCAAAACGGTTGGCCATCAGGCCGTTCTCGTCGAACTCCCAGTTCTCATTGCCGTATGAACGGAACCAGTTGCCGGAATCGTCGTGCCACTCGTAGGCATAGCGCACAGCGATACGGTTGCCGGTGAACGCCCACAATTCCTTGATCAACCGATAATCCAGCTCCCTGGCCCATTTACGGGTAAGAAAACCCTCGGCGTCTTCGCGGCTGTAGGCGAATTCGGCGCGGTTACGCCACTTTGTGTCCAGTGTGTAGGCCAGGGATACGCGGTGCGGGTCGCGGGAGTTCCAGCCATCTTCGGCCACACGGACTTTTTCAATGGCCGACTCGCGGGTAAACGGCGGCAACGGCGGACGGGTTTCGGCGGTGAATGACATTAAGCAGCTCCTGAAAACAATAAGGGGTAATCGAAAGTTGCGAGGCCAGTGCGTTCAAAGTCCCAATAACGTTCGCGCCATGCATTGCGCATTATCGGCAGCTGTTGAATCGCCCATTACCAGGGCAACGGTAATGGCGCCATCGATCAGTATCAGCAAGTGCGCGGCCTGCCGTTCGGGATCGGGGGTGCCATGTGCTTGACACAGCTCGCGTGCGTACTCGAACAGTTTCTGTTTATGCGCCTTGGCCAGCAGGCGGACCGGGTCGTGCGGGTCACCGGTCTCGCCGCTGGTGTTGATAAAGGCGCAGCCGCGAAAGTCCGCCGAGCCGAACCAGGTCTTTAGGGCGGTGAACAGCGCGAGCAGGCGTTCACCGCTGTCATCGACGCGCTCGACTTCGCCACGCAACCACTGCATCCAGCGCTCGTCGCGGCGTTGCAGGGCGGCAATCACCAACGCGTCCTTGTTGGCAAAATAGCGGTAGATACTCTTTCTCGAGACGCCGGCGGTTTTCACCAGGAAATCCAGGCCGGTGGCGGCGATGCCATGGCGATAGATCAACTTCTCGGTGACGTCGAGGATTATGTCGCGGGTTTCATTTTGGGTGATTTCGTTCATGGTTAGGACAGTAGAACGATCATTCTTCTTGGTCAATAAACTTTTTCCATGCCGCACCGCGAGACCTGAGCACCCCCATGGTGTAAGCTCGGGGCCTCTTCGGATTCGACCCATTGCGAGCCTTATGCCGTCGTTCTTCAAACGCTCCCTGTTGCCTAAACTGCGCGGTTTCCCACTGTCCACCGATGCCATTGAGGTGCTGTCCGGCGCCGATGCGTATCGTCGTTGCCTGCTGGAGAAAATAGCCCAGGCCACCCGGCGCATCTACATCGTCGCGCTGTACTTGCAGCAGGACGAAGCGGGTCAGGAGATCTACGACGCCTTGCACGCCGCCAAGGCCGCACGGCCGGAGCTGGACATCGTAGTGATCGTCGACTGGTTGCGCGCCCAGCGCGGGCTGATCGGCGCCGGCAAGCAACCGGGCAACAGCGCCTGGTACCAGGCCATGACCCAAAGCCATGCCAGTGAAGTGCCGGTGTACGGCGTGCCGGTGCAAACCCGCGAGCTGTTCGGCGTGCTGCACCTCAAGGGTTTTGTGATCGACGACAGCGTGCTGTACAGCGGCGCCAGCCTGAATAACGTCTACTTGCACAAGTTCGACAAGTACCGCTACGACCGTTACCACCTGATCCACAGCAAACCGCTGGCGGATTCGATGCAACACCTGGTCGAACACGGTTTGATTGCCTCCAAGGCGGTGCATCGCCTTGACCTGCCGAACCCGCCCACCACACGCAGCCTGCGCAACGACATCGGCGACCTGCGCAGCCGCCTCAAGCACGCGGCCTACGACACCACGGCGGGGCAGTTACCCAATGGTCACCTGTCCGTCAGCCCGCTGCTCGGCGTGGGCAAGAACAACCCGCTGAGCCGGGTAATCCTCGAACTGATCGCCAGCGCCCAGCATCAACTGACGATCTGCACCCCGTACTTCAACCTGCCGCTGCCGGTAACCCGCGAAATCAACCGCGCCCTGGCACGCGGGGTGAAGATCGACATCATTGTTGGCGACAAGACCGCCAACGATTTCTACATCCCGCCGAGCGAGCCGTTCAAAGTCATTGCGGCATTGCCCTACCTGTATGAAATCAGCCTGCGCCGTTTCGCCAAGCGGCATCAGCCGATGATCGACAGCGGCCAACTGAACCTGCACCTGTGGCATGACGGCGACAACACCTACCACCTCAAGGGCATGTGGGTCGATGAGCGTTATACCTTGCTCACCGGCAACAACCTCAACCCCCGGGCGTTCCGTCTCGACCTGGAAAACGCCTTGCTGATCGACGATCCCAAGCGCGAATGGCAAGTGCCGCGCCGTGTGGAGTTGGCCGAGATTTTCCAGCACACCACGCGTATTGATCGCTACCAGGCGCTGCAGACGCTGCTGGATTATCCGGAGGCCGTGGGCAAGTTCCTGCGGCGCGTGAGCCGGGTGCGGATCGAGCGGTTGTTGTACCGGATTCTTTAATCCTCGCCCCATTGCTCCCGTGTCAGCAGGGTCTTTAAGACTCTGCTGACAGTCAGCGTGTGTGTTCTTTTTTACCTTGCCTCCTGGCCGTTCAGGGAGGCGCGGCGTTTTCCGTGTGGAATCAGCCAAAAAGAGTACGCCCTGATGCCCTCCCTATCGATTTATACCCGTCCCACCGTTTTGCCTGCGGCTGTCCAGGCATCCTTTCTGGCGCCGACGCCTGCACGACTTGAGCCTGCGCCGGTACGTGCCAGGCGTTCCACGCCAGACCCCGAACCCGTCATTCAAGGCCCGGCCTGGAGCCTGCCTGCGTCGTCCAGTGGCAACGGCGATACTGCCGAGGGTGACGCTGTCCTGTCTGCCGGCCTGGGGCTCGCGCTCAGCAGCGGTCATGCCAACGTGGCAGTTCCCGAAAACAGTAGCCTGGCGGGTGCGTTGGCGCTCTATAACCAGTTGCTCAATCAACCAGAGACTCAGGAATGGTTCGCCCGCAAGGGCCTCGCGACTGACTCCATCACGTTGCGCAAGCACGGTATCGATGGCTTCGTCACCCTTGACGGCGTGCGCACTGCCGTGAGTTTCAGCACCACGGATGACAGCGGTTGGTGGCAAGCGTCCGTAAAACTGCGGGCGATTCGTGACGTGTTAGACCCGCATGACCAGGGCTTGCCTTACGTCAACGGCGCAAACCCGCGTGTTCCGCTGCACGTTGTGCTGAATGCCTACGGTCTTGATCTCGCCGAGTCTGCCGGGCAAGTGGTGCCAAGGGATGGCTTGACGCTGTCCTCGCAGTTGCCGGCAGCGCTGGACGACGTCAAGCGGGTCATCAGCGATCTGGATGAGCGTGCTTACCTGGCGAACTGGTTGGAGCAACAGGTTCAGCGGCTGGCCGATAGCACGCCTGTCGACTGGTCGAAACAGCCGACTCGGCTGTCACCGGCGTCGGCCGAAGGCATCGGCGCACAGACGGGCTATGACGTCGGTCAACTGCTGGCGTACAAGGGGCTCGGTACACCCCGCACAGCCGCAGCGACGCGCAATGTCATTCATTGGTTGCGCACGGCGTTGCCTCCCGCGCCGGCCAGGGGCAATTACGTCGGGTTGAGCGCCCGTGAACCGGGGGGGCGCGCCTACGAACCCCTTGACACACTGGCCTCGCAAAACCCCGACAGCCTGCGCATCGATACCGACGCTCATCTGTTGCGGCTCCTCAAGGGTCCGGATGCCTTGGCCTTTGGCGCACAGGTGGTGGCGGCACTGGAGGGGCCTGCCGGCCCGCTCGCCGGTTATGACCTCTATCAACCGGCCAACGCGGGCCGCACCTTGAGTGCGGTGCGCAGTGACCTGGAACAGCATTTGCGCGAAAACACAGGCCTGGACCCCAGCGTCGCCGTGCTGGTGGCGCAGATTGCGTTGGCCCGGGCGGCCCCTGAATTTCTGGTGCGCGAAGTGCCTGACGCCGTTGCGATCGGCACGCCGGCCTGGATGGAGTTGCGCCTGGGTGTTGCTATGGCTGAAGCCGTCGCCCCAGGCACCTCGCGGGCGATGGATGAAGCGCAGCTCAGTGCCTTGACGACGCTGGCGCCGACGTCCGATGAACAGCGCACGTTGATGCAGGTGCGCGGCCTCGGCGTGCTCCTTGACTGGGCAGTGCTCAACGGGTTGATACCCGCCAAACCCGAGGGCCAATACACGCAAGAACACATCAAAAAAGCGTCGCAGGTGTTTGGTCGGCAACGGACGCTGGCCACCCGCGCATTCACTGCAGCCAGTACACCGGTGCCGATGCGCAGGTCGTTGGCGGTGCAGGAATTGCTCAAGGTGTTCCCGAGCATCAGCGCCGTGCAGTTGGAGACAATCACGGTAACCCTGGCCGACGCCAACGAGCGGAGGAATCTGAGGCCGTCTGAACCGCGCACGCGCTCGCTGATCGAGACGTACATGACGGGTGACCTGGTGCCGGGAAAATGGATCCTGAGCAGCGATCAGCCGCAAAGTGACAGCAGCCCATCGCGCGGTACACCGTTTCAGATCCAGAACACCTCTTTGCCCCCGTCCCAGCCGCGCCAATCGCTCGACGCCCTTATTCGACGCCTCCCGTCACTGGAGGGCCTGCTGGAAAAAGCCGTGGGCAGCCACCACCGCAAACAGCAGATGGGGTTTGTGACCAAGCTCAAACTGATGTTTGCAGGGCTGCCGCTCGCCGACCGTCAGCGCATCGAATTGGGCGCGGTCGACCTGTTCACGTTGCGCAAAAAAACCGGCAAGCAACAGGTGTGGGAATCGGATGCCGACCGGGCAGCTGTCACAGGCCGTCAAGGCACCCTGATGCGGGTGCTTCACGCTCAGTCAGTGACGTATTACGAGGTGCTCAACTGCGGCAACATCATCAAGCACGACGACAAACAGGTGACGGCTGCCCTGGATAAGGTGGTGCGCGACAGGCGCTACGTGGGCCAGTACAAATTGCTTGGAGAAAAATACATCCGTGGCGGCCATGACGTGCCGCTGGATTTCAATGCCTATGCCCGCGGTGCCGCGCCGCGCGCAGGCGTCACCTCTGCCGACGTGATTATCGACCGGCTAGGACGCCCTCTGGAGGCCGGTTCATTGCCCGCCAATGAGACGTTGGCGTCATTTGTGCCCGACAGTTATCAGTCGGATCGTGTTGAGTTCCTGGCCTGCGAGATCGCCGAAAACAACTTCTACGAAAGCCAGGCAGACATGCTCAAGCGCGCCAAGGGGCAATTGCTCCTGGAGCAACGTCGCGAGGCCAGCGAGCGGGAGGTCAACCTGCTGCGTTCACTCGTTCCCTTTGTCGGCGCCTACCAGGACTTCGCCGATGGTAATTTCGGCAAGGGCCTGCAAGGCCTGGCGCTGGATCTGGTGGGCGTGGCGATCGGTGCCGGTGGCCAGGCACGGGCGTTGGTCCGTTCTGCAAAAACACTTGCGCAAAGCAGCCTGCGTCCTTCCCTTGGCAGGCTGGGTGCGACCGTCGCGCCGATGAAACCCAAACCGGCCTGGCCCTGGACCGAGCCGAAGGTAAGGTTCAGTGACGCCGCGTTTGATGTGGGCAAGCAGACTGCGCTGTTTTTCAGCGCGGTATTCAACCCTGCCGATGGTTATCCGCGCCTGATCAATGCGGCGTCCAGAGGCCTGGCCACGCTGCCGACCTTACTGGCCTCGCCCAGCTCCGGGCTGGGTAAAGCGATGCCTCACCTGATAACGATCGAGGAAAAAATGAAGTGTTATTTACTGGTGGCGTCGGGTTTGGTTGATCCAACCAAATCCCCAGCGCAGTGAACGCGGGTCCCGCTCACCCGATGCCGGGCGAGCGCGGCCCGGTGGGGTCTATCAGTTCAAGCCGAGCTTGCCGCGCAACGTGGACAGGTCTTCTGCCAGGGTGTTGACCGGGCCTACCAGAGCCTTGCGGTCGTTTTCCTTGACCTTGTCGTAGGTCTCAAAGCCGCCATCCTTGGTTTTGTACTTGGCCAGGATCTTGTCCACGGCGGCGAAGTTTTTGTCGACCTTGGCCAGGAACGCCTTGTCTTGCTTCTCGATTTGGCCACGGAACAGGTCGACGATTTTTTTCGCGCCGTCGATGTTGCCCTGGAAGTCATACAGGTCGGTGTGGCTGTAGCGGTCTTCTTCGCCGGAGATCTTGGTAGCGGCGACTTCTTCCAGCAGCGCTGCGGCACCGCCGACGACTTTCTCTGGCGGGAAGGTCAGGCCGGCAACGCGGTCCTGCAGGTCCTTGACGTCTTTGTTCAGGCCATCGGCCAGGGCGTCGAGGCCTTGGGTGGTGTTCTCGGAAAACAGGGTGTATTCGATGCGGTGGAAGCCGGTGAAGTCATCGGCTTTTACGCCTTTCTCGTGGTCGTCGACGCGGGAGTCGATGGAGGCGTCGAGGTCGCTGAATAACTCGGCGATCGGCTCGATGGACTCATAGTGCACGCGCGTCGGCGCGTAGAGCTTCTTGGCGGTGGCCAGGTCGCCTTTCTTCACTGCGTCGGTGAACGCCTGGGTCTGGGTGACCAGTTCACCGATTTCTTCGGTGACGTAGATCTTGTAGTCCGACACCGGGCCTACCAGGTCCAGCGGCGCAGTGGCCGCGAAGGCTGCCAGCGGTGAGAGGGTCATTAACAACGACAACGCGAGGGTCGACTTCTTCATGGGACGGTTTCCGCTGTGGGGTTGGTTTCAGGTGTTGGCAGTGGTTTGAGGGTGCGTTGCAGTCAGCAGCGTGCGCCCGATGAAATCCTCGGGCCCGGTGACCCCCGGCAAGGTAAAGAAGTAGCCGCCGCCGACGGGCTTGAGGTACTCCTCCAGGGGCTCGCCGTTGAGCCGGGTTTGCACGCTGATAAAGCCTTTCTCCAGGTCAGCCTGGTAGCAGATGAACAACAGCCCCATGTCCAGCTGACCGTTTTTGTTGACACCGTTGGAGTAGTTGAACGGCCGACGCAGGATCAGGTTGGCCTGCGTCTGCGGAGTGCGCGGGTTGGCCAGGCGGATGTGTGCATCGAGTTTGGTCAACTTGCCTTCCGGGTCTTTGCTGTAGTCGGGCACCTGGGTTTCTTTCTCGCCATCCATGGGCGCGCCCGTGGGCTTGATGCGGCCGATGATGCTTTCCTGCTCCTGCAGCGGCGTGCGGTCCCAGCGCTCGACAAAGTTGCGGATGATTCGCACGGCCTGGTAGCTGCCGCTGGCGGCCCAGGCTGGTTCGTCGCTGCCGGGCTGCACCCAGACGATTTGGTCCATGGCCTTGTCGTCGTTGGAGTTGGGGTTGGCCGAACCGTCACGAAAACCCAGGAAATTACGCGCACTCTGCGCCGGCTCTCCGGGTTTAACAGGCGCCTGGGGCGGCACGCTGCCTTCCTGCTTCCAGCGCACCAACAGCAGGTCTGGCAGGTTTTTCACGATGTCGCGCAGGGCGTGGATATTGGTGTCGGGGGTGTTGGAGCTGAACTGCAGGCTCAGGTCGCCGTGGCACTGCGCCGGTTCCAATGCGTCGTTGGGGAAGCCGACCATGCGGCTCAGGCGCTTGGGCTTGGCTTGGGTGAGACCGAAGCGCTCGTCGAAGAGCGACTCGCCAACGGACACGGTGATGGTCAGGTTGTCCGGGGTCACCACCGGGCCGAGGATCCCGGAGTCGGTGGGTGGCAGTTTCGGGTCGACTTGCGGCACGGTGCCGCCGGTCATCAGGAAGCTAATGCGCTCGTTCAGGGTGCGGAACAACCGCTCCAGGTCTTCACGGTCGCTGGCCAATACGTCAAACGCCACCAGCATGCCGCAGGCCGGGCGCGGAGTGACGATGCCGCTCTGGTGCTTGCCGAAAAAGGCGTGGTGGTCCTGGGTCTTGTCGCTGCGGGGCGCGGTGGTGACCTGCTCAGCGGAGGCGGCCATGGCCGGGCAACTCAAGCTGCTACCGGCAATCGCGGCGCCGGTGGCCGCCATGCCCAGCAGGACACGGCGACGTTGGAGGTCAAACTGTACGGGATCATTCATGTTTTTGGTCGTCTTCACTTCAGGCCGGACAGGCCAAGGGCGGGGTCGATTCCATCGAGTGCAACGGCCAGAGCCTTGGCCTTGTCGGCGATCTGCTTGCGCTGATCGGCGGTAATGCTGTCGTAGCGGCGGTAGTGGCCATCGACTTTCAGGCCATTGAGTTCGGCGTCGAAGGCGTTAAGCGCGCTGTCGATACCCGGCAGCAGGTCAGCAGCAGATTTGGTCAGCAACGGGCGCATCAGGTCGACCACTTTGCGGGCGGCTTGCAGGTTGGCGGCAAAGCCGTTCACGTCGATATGGCTGTAGCGTTCTTCCTCACCACTGGCCGCGCGTACATCGGCCAGGCTGTTGAGGTTGCGCACCACAATGCCCACCAGTTGCTCCGGTGGCAGCGACTGGGCCAGCAGTTGTTGCTTGAGGGCGGTAACGTCGGTGACCAGGCGCTGGGCAATCGGGCCAAGGCTGTCGAGGCTGCGTTGCTGGAACAGGCTGTATTCGAGGCGATGGAAGCCGCTGAAGCTTGGGTCCTGCTCGCGTTTTTCGAAGTAGTCGGCGCGGGCATTGATCGCGTTATCCAGTTCCGCCAGGCGTTGCGAGGCGGGCGCGAGTCGCTGGTAAGCCTCGCGAGCTGGCACGTACAGCGCCTGAGCTTGAGCCAGGTCACCCGCGTCTATGGCCTGCTGCAAGGCAGTGACGGCCTTGACCAGCGCAGTGCCCTGGCTGCTCAGGTACACACGGAATTCCGACAGCGGGCCGATAAACGCCACCATCGACGGCTTGGCCTTGGCCTGGGCGTCGGACTCAGCGGTCGGCGTCACGTGCAGGGTGCCACGCGGGTTGCTCAGCAGGCCGCAGGTGATCGCATAGTCGCCGGGCAACAGGTTGGCGTTGATCACCTGGCTAAGGCCGGGGGCGATGTTCTCGCGCTCCTCGACCACCAGCACGCCGTCGAGAATTTCCCATTCCACCGCCCGATCGGAGCGGTTGATGATTCGGAAGCTCGCACGGCCGGCCGGTACGGTCAGCGCGTTGGGCTCGCAGGCGTGGCCATGGATAGTCACGGCGATCTCGTTGTGATTGATCTGGCGCTTGGCGGCGGCCAATTGGGAGGCGTAGTAGAACAGGCCGCCGGCGGCGATCATCACGACCACCGAGCCGGCCACCGCCCAGCGCAAGGCGCGGGATGGCGGAGCCGGTTGAGGAGTTGGGTTGGACAAGGGACGGTCCTTACTGGCTGGAAGCACAAGAGGAGGCAGTGGCGGGTTTGGCCGGTGCGGCGGGCAGGAAGAACATCACCAGCGCCACCACCAGGTAAATCAGGTAAGCGCCCAGGGTGCTCACGGTCGGCGCCTCCTGGTAGCCGAACATCCCGGCCAGCACCGAACCCAGCGGGCTGTCCATTGGCAGCGCGGCACTGAAGTCGAACAGCACGGTTTGCAGGTGGTTCCACACGCCCGCTTCGTGCAGGGCCTGCACCGAATTGGCAAGGATGCCGGCGGCCACCACCAGGATGAACAGGCCGGTCCAGCGGAAGAACGCGCCGAGGTTCAGGCGCATGCTGCCGGTGTAGATCAGGAAGCCGACGATGATCGCCAGGATCAGGCCGAGCAGGGCGCCAATCGGCGCGCCAGGGCCTTCGCTCTGTTGGAATACGGCCAGCAGGAAAAACACGGTTTCGAGGCCTTCGCGGGCCACGGCGAAAAACACCATCAGGATCAGTGCGGTGACCTGGTGTTTGGAACCGGCCAGTGCGTGATCGAGCGAGGCGTGCAGGGAATGTTTGATCGAGCGCGCCACCTTGCGCATCCAGAACACCATGGAGCTGAGGATGCCGACGGCGACCAGGCCCACAATGCCTTCGAACAATTCCTGCTGCTTTTGCGGGAATTCGGCGCTGACCAGTTCCAGCCCACCGCCGACCAGCAACGCCAGCGCGGCGGCGAGGAAAACCCCGATCCACACGGCCGGCATCCATTGGCCGCGGCCGGTCTGTTGCAGGTAACTGGCGATGATGCCAACGATCAATGCGGCTTCAATGCCTTCGCGCAGCATGATGAGAAAAGGGACGAGCATTCGGCACCGCAGGGCAACTAGATAGGAAGCTAATTTGTAACATAATGATACTCATTACTAAACAGGTAATCTTGACGTTTGCTGAACCTTGGCTGAACGGTGGTGGCAAAGCGCGTCCACCCTTATGATGCACATCATCTTGTGTGCCGCCGGATCAGCCACCTCCCCATGTCGGAAAAAGACACCATCTCTATCCACCTCGTACGCGAAGCCCTATTGCAGAGCTGCGCGCCAGGGGCGGCCACCGTTGAAGCATTGAGCAAAGTCGGGATTGACCCTGCGCTGCTGGAACAGTCGACTGCCCGCGTCCCGGCAATCGCCTATGCACGCCTGTGGCGTTTGCTCGCGCGGCGCCTGGACGACGAGTTCTTCGGTATGGACCCGCGCAAGCTCAAATCCGGCAGCCTCGAATTCCTCTGCCGCGCGTGCATGGCGCAGCCCAGTCTCGCCGCCAGCCTGGAGACCGGCCTGGGGTTTCTCTCGCTGATGCTTGAACGGATGCCTGCCCAACTGGTGCATCAACAAAGCCTGGCCGAGATCGTACTGCTCGAACCCGAGCCCGAACCCCAACGTGCGTTCACCTATTTCACCTACTGGATGATCGTGCACGGCGTCGCCTGCTGGCTGGCCGGGCGGCGTATCCCGATTCTCGCTATCGAGTTGCGCTGCCCGCAGCCGGATTTCTGTGACGATTACCAGGTGATGTTTTCCGACAACCTGCGCTTTGATCGGCCACGCACCCGCATGATCTTTTCCGCCGACTGCCTCGACCTGCCGATCAAGCGCAGCCCGGCAGAACTCCAGCGTTTTCTGGCCCACGCACCGGCGAACATCCTGGTCAAATACCGCGACCCCCAGAGCCTCGCTACCCGGATCAAGAACGACCTGCGCCAGACGCCTCCCGATACCTGGCCGGAAACCGACGGCCTGGCCGCCAGCCACTGCATCTCCGCCTCGACCCTGCGCCGTCGACTGGCGGAAGAAGGCCAGACCTTCCAGGGCCTCAAGGACAGTGTGCGCAAGGAGCTGGCGATTGTGTGGCTGGCGGAATCGCAGATCAGCTTTGCGGAAATCGCGGCGCGCCTGGGGTTTGCCGACACCAGTTCGTTTTATAAGGCGTTCCGCAAGTGGTCGGGCTCCAATCCGGGGCATTACCGCAGTTTGATACTGAACGAAGCGATCAGCCAATAGGTCACTTGCAAGCGACCGACCCGCTCTGACTGATGACCCATGGGTTCAATGATCTGGGTCACTTTCTGGCCCCGGATTATGTGTGATGGTCGGCGCGACCGTTCCATCGCTTGCCCCTGACGCAGCCTGATCGGCACTTGTCGCGATCAACGTCTACGCCATTTCCCTCATTCAAGAGCAGGATTTTATGGCACTTCACAAAACCGTAGAAACTCAAGACCAAGCCATCGAAGATGTGTATTCGAGCGGCTCGTCCCAGCACACCTTGCCCAAGTATCGGTTGCCGAATCACTCAACTACGCCGTCGGCTGCCTACAACCTGGTGCGCGATGAGCTGTTGCTCGACGGCAATTCACGGCAGAACCTGGCGACCTTCTGCACTACGTGGGTCGAGCCCGAAGTCAAGCAGTTGATGGCCGATGCCCTCGACAAGAACATGATCGACAAGGACGAGTACCCGCAAACCGCCGAGATTGAAAACCGTTGTGTGCACATCATTGCCGACCTCTGGCACGCGCCAAAATCCTGGCAAACCGTTGGCTGTTCGACCACAGGCTCCAGCGAAGCGGCCATGCTCGGGGGGCTGGCCCTCAAGTGGAGCTGGAAAAAACGCCGGGAAGCCGCTGGCCTGCCAACCGACAAGCCGAATTTTGTGTGCGGCCCGGTGCAGATTTGCTGGAAAAAATTCGCCCGCTATTTTGATGTGGAAATTCGTGAAGTGCCGTTGCGCGGTGACGCCTTGGGTCTGCTCCCGGCCGACTTGCGAGAATACTGCGACGAGAACACCATCGGCGTGGTCGCGACCTTGGGCGTAACCTTCACCGGTATCTACGAACCCGTCGCTGCGCTGGCCGCCGAATTGGATTCGATGCAGCGCGACCTCGGCCTGGACATCCCGATACATGTTGATGCTGCGAGTGGCGGATTTATCGCCCCGTTCATCCAGCAAACGCTGCAATGGGACTTTGTGATCGAGCGGGTCAAATCGATCAACGCGTCGGGCCACAAATACGGGCTGGCGCCGCTTGGAGTGGGCTGGGTCATTTGGCGCTCTACCGCAGATTTGCCGGAAGAGCTGATCTTCTACGTGGACTATCTGGGCGGCAATATGGCGACCTTTGCCCTGAATTTCAGTCGGCCGGGCGGTGAAATCATTGCCCAGTACTACAACTTCCTCCGGCTCGGGCGTGATGGCTACACGCGTATTCAGCAAGCCTGCTCCGACACGGCGCAGTGGCTCGCATCGGAAATCGTCAAACTCGCCCCGCTGGAGTTGGTGTACGACGGCAAGGCCGGGCTGCCGGCGGTCTGCTACAAGCTCAAGGACGGCATTGACCATGGGTTCAGCCTGTATGATCTGTCCGAGCGCGTGCGCATGCGCGGTTGGCAGATTGCGTCCTACCCGCTGCCTTCAGATCGCCAGAACATCGTGGTGCAACGCATCCTGGTCCGCCATGGCGTGAGCCGTGACCTGGTGGCGCTGTTGCTTGAAGACCTGCGCAAGGCCATCGCCTACTTGCAGAAAAACCCGGTGGTGAGTTCCGACGCCGGACCGAGCTTCAGTCACGGCGCGATTGCTGAGCCGGTCATTCCGGCAGACACCCCGAACCTCGCCTGAACGCATTGCATCCTCACCGGGCCTTAGGCCCGATGCCTTTAGCGTTTCATCGCCAGGTACGAATCATCGTGACTGCCTTCTTCAATTTCCTGCACGACAATCCCTACATTCTGCTTTTCCTGGTAGTCGGCCTGTCTGTCTGGGTCGGGCGCGGCGCCATCAAGGGTTACGGCTTGGGAGCGGTGGCCGGGGCCATCGTTATCGGCTGCGCCATCGCGACCTGGGCGTCTTACTACGGTGTGCATTTCGAACTCGATAGCTTCACCAAGAGCCTGTTTTATTATCTGTTCATGTACGGCGTCGGGCTGCGCGTCGGCCCCTCGTTTATCAATAGCCTCAAGGGCGATGGGCTGAAGTTCACCTTTTTGGCGATTCTGTCGTCGTTCCTGGGTTTGGGTATCGTGGTGTTGGGCGTAAAGCTGTTGTCGCTCCCGGTGGGCGCGGCTGGCGGCATTCTTGCCGGTTCACAAACCATGTCGGCGGCCATCGGTTCGGCGGAGCAAGCCATCACCTCCGGCGTAGTCCCGCTGCCGCCGGGCACCACCGCCGCAGCGGCGACAGCCATGATCGCGTTGTCCTATGGCATCACCTATATCTGGGGCACGGTCGGCATCATCTTGATCTGCAAATACCTGCCGCGTTGGTGGGGTGTGGATGCACGCAAGGCCGCCAAGGAGTATGAGGTCGAGCATGGCGTGCCGAACGTTGATGACGCCGGGCTCAGTGGCTACAGGCCTTTCGATCTGCGCGCCTACCGATTGGTGAACAGTGAGTTGGTGGGGCAAACCATCGCGCAGTTTCGACAAAAGTTTGCGCTGTATCAGATCGAGAATGTCGAGCGCGGCGACCAGTTGCTCGGGGCCGATCCATCGCTGGTGCTGCAATTGGGCGATGTCATTGCCCTAGGTGGCAGCCTGGATGCGCTGACGGACCACATGGGCCTGATCGGGCCGGAAGTGCCGGATGCGCGGGCGCTCAATATCCCGCTGGACGAGGCGGTGATTTTGGTGACCCACCGTGACGCGATAGGCAAGCAGCTCAAGCAGTTCAGCCAGTCGTCGATTGCCGGACAAGTACAACTGGTGGGTATTGAACGCGGCGGCGCACCCATTCCAGTGGGGCTGGAAACACGCCTGCAACGCTTGGATGTGATGCACCTGATCGGCCTGCGCAGTGCCATCGACAAGGCCACGGCGTTGCTGGGCAAGGCAGGGCGGCCGAGTACTGCGACCGATTTGCTTACGCTGTCGCTGGGCATGGTGCTGGGGCTGCTGATCGGCCTGATCCAAGTGCCGGCGTTTGGTGCGGCGGTGGGCCTGGGCAACGCGGGGGGCTTGCTGGTGTCGGGGATTATCGTGTCGTCGCTGGTGTCGCGAGTGCGGTTCTTTGGCAATACACCCAACGCAGCACGCAACATTCTTGAGGACATGGGGCTGATTTTCTTTGTCGCGATTGTGGGGGTGAATGCCGGGGCTAATCTGGTTTCACAAATCAGTGCGATCATCGCGCTGAAGATCTTTGTGTTGGGC
The DNA here is from genome assembly GCF_001050345.1 of Pseudomonas fildesensis. Lineage (GTDB taxonomy): Bacteria > Pseudomonadota > Gammaproteobacteria > Pseudomonadales > Pseudomonadaceae > Aquipseudomonas > Aquipseudomonas fildesensis. The sequence continues at coordinate 148,374 of NZ_LFMW01000011.1, forward strand.
TTTGTGGCCTGCACCATTCCGCCGTTTATCGTATGGGCAGTGGGTTTTCACGTGTTCAAGATCAACCCGGCGATCCTGATGGGCGGTGTAGCAGGGGCTCGTAGCCATTCCGGGCCGGCACGCGAAGCCGCCAAGGAAATCGACAGCACCGTGCCCTGGATCGGTTTTCCGGTGGCGTATGCGGTGTCGGGGATTTTACTGACGGTGTTTGGCTACTTCGCGATGGTTCTCGCGCGCTAACGCAGCGTCAGGAGGCGCCTGGCAGAACGCAGTGTGCGTACTGTCAGTCGTCAGCGCTGCGGTCGGGTCCGCCATCGCTTACTCATAGGCCAACTGAACAGCTTTGCACCCACGCTTTTCAGTTCGTCGGTGACGCTTGAGGTTGGCAGGGCTCAAATTGGCAGGGCTCAAACTTGTAGCCAAAAAAAGCCCCGCGACCGAATGGGGCGCAGGGCTAAAAATTGGCTGGATGCGACCAACCAAAGGAGCTCTTTACATCACTTGCTGCTGGCGACCACCGTATCCGGCTGCCAGCCCCCACCCAACGCCTTGTAGATCGCAACAATCCCGCGATACAAGTCCACTTCGGCCTGGGCCTGGGAGTCTTCGGCGGCGAGGCGTTCGCGTTGCGCGTCGAGCAGCACCAGGAAGTCGACGGTGCCTTCGCGGTAGCGAATCGCGGCGAGGTCGGCAGCGGCGCGGCTGGATTCACTCTGACGAATCAGCGAAACCAGGCGTTGCTGACGCTTGCCGTAATCACTGAACGCGTTCTCTGATTCTTCCAGCGCCAGCAATACTTGCTGCTCGTAGTTGGCCAGCGCGCCATCCGCTTCGGCATCGGCGCCGCGCAGGCGGGCCCGCACGCTGCCCAGGTCAAAGGCTGCCCAGGTGATGCTCGGGCCCAGGGCCCAGGCATTCGCCGCGGACGAACCGATCTGCGACCCGCGCCCGGCGGTAAAGCCGAGGAAGCCGCTGAGGCTGACCCGTGGGAACAGGTCGGCCTTGGCCACGCCGATACGTGCGGTGGCGGACGCCAGTTTGCGTTCGGCGCTGAGGATGTCCGGGCGACGTTGCAGCAGTTGCCCCGGGTCACCTATCGGCAACGCCTTGGCAATTGCCGGCAGGTCTTTCGGGCCCAGGTCCACGGTCAGTTTGTCGGGGCGCTGGCCGAGGAGGGTGGCGATGCGGTTACGCTCGCGCACTTGTTCGGCCTGCAGTTGCGGCACGCTGGCTTCCACTGCCGCGAGGCGTGCGTCGGCACGCTCCACGTCGAGTTGGTCACCCACGCCGGCGTCGCGCAGGCTGACGGTGATAGTGCGGGATTCCTGCTGGTTCTTCAGGTTGTCCAGGGCAATGCGTTCCCGCAGTTGCGCACCACGCAGCTGACCGTAGGCGTCCACCAGTTCGGCAATCAGGGTGACTTGCAGTTGGTACAGGTCGGCTTCGGCGTCCTGCTGGTCGGCGTCGGTGGCTTCCAGGTTGCGCTGGATGCGGCCAAACAGGTCCAGCTCCCAGGCCATGTCCAGGCCCAGGTCGTAACGTTCAGACTTGACCCGGCTGGTGGTCTGGCCCGGAATCTGCCCTTTGCCTTGGTCACTGCTGACGCGGCTGGTGATCGTCGGCATGGCGTCATTGCTGGCGTCATCGCGGATCGCCCGTGCGGCCCGCAGGCGGGCAAACGCCACGCGCAGGTCACGGTTGCCGTTCAACGACTGGGTGACCAGCTGGTTGAGGGTAGGGTCCTCAAACTGCTGCCACCAAATGCCTTCGAACTTGGCGTGGTCGTACTTTTTGGCATCGGCGGCGGCCGTGATGTTGGCCGCCTCCGGGGTCTGGGTTTTGTAGTCCGGGCCTACGGCACAGGCACTCAGCGCCAGTACCAGCAAGCTCGGCAGAAAGACTTTCACACTCATTGCTGTGTCTCCAGCTTCAAGGCCTTGGCCGCTTTGCGCGCTTCGCCGCGCTCCACATAACGACGGATCAGTACGTAGAACACGGGCGTCAGCAACAGACCGAAGAAGGTCACACCGATCATCCCGGAGAACACCGCCACACCCATCGCATGGCGCATCTCGGCACCGGCACCGCTGGAAAGCACCAGGGGCACCACACCCATGATGAAGGCGAACGAGGTCATCAGGATCGGCCGCAGACGCAGACGGCAGGCTTCCAGTACCGCGGCGAGCGGGTCGAGGCCTTCCTGCTGTTTATCCTTGGCGAACTCGACGATCAGAATCGCGTTCTTACACGCCAGGCCCACCAGTACGATCAGGCCGATTTGGGTGAAGATGTTGTTGTCGCCACCCGAGATAATCACCCCGGTGATGGCCGACAGCAGCGTCATCGGTACGATCAGGATTACCGCCAGCGGCAGGCTCCAGCTTTCGTATTGGGCGGCCAGTACCAGGAACGCCAGCAGTACGCAGAGCGGGAACACGAACAGCGCGGTGTTGCCCGAGAGGATTTGCTGATAGGTCAGGTCGGTCCACTCGTAGGTCATGCCGTTGGGCAGCTCGTCCTTCAACAGTTTTTCAATCGCGACCTGGGCCTGGCCCGAGCTGTAGCCGGGTGCGGCGTTGCCGTTGATTTCTGCGGTGATAAAACCGTTGTAGTGCATCACGCGGTCCGGGCCCGAGGTGTCGCTGACCTTGATGAAGGTCGCCAGCGGGATCATCTCGCCCTTGTTGTTGCGCACTTTCAGCTGGCCGATCTGGTCGGAGTCCTGGCGGAACTGTTGCTCAGCCTGCACGTTGACCTGGTAGGTGCGACCGAAGCGGTTGAAGTCGTTGGCATACAACGAACCCAGGTAGACCTGCAGGGTGTCGAAGATGTCGCTGATCGCCACGCCGTGGGTCTTGGCCTTTTCACGGTCGATGGCAGCATCGACTTGCGGCACGTTGACCGTGTAGCTGGTGAACAGGCCGAACAGCTCAGGCACGCCGTGGCTCTTGGTGATGACGTTCTGCACTTCTTTGTACAGCTCGTCGTAACCCAGGTTGCCACGGTCTTCGATCTGCAGGCGGAACCCGCCGATGGTGCCCAGGCCCTGTACCGGCGGCGGTGGGAAGATCGCCATGTAGGCTTCTTCGATATTGCTGTACTGGCCATTCAGCGCACCGGCAATCGCACCCGCCGACATGCTCGGGTCTTTACGCTCATCGAACGGTTTCAAGGTGACGAACACAATGCCGCTGTTCGGGCTGTTGGTGAAACCGTTGATCGACAGGCCGGGGAAGGCAATCGCGCTTTCCACGCCGGGTTGTTTCAGGGCGATGTCCGACATGCGCTTCATCACGCTTTCGGTGCGGTCCAGGCTCGAGGCGTCGGGCAGTTGGGCGAAGGCCACCAGGTATTGCTTGTCCTGGGCCGGGACGAAGCCGGTCGGGGTGTGGGCAAACCCGAAGAAGGTCAATACCATCAGGCCGGCGTACACGAACAGCGCAATACCACTGCCGCGAATCACCCGGCGCACGGTACCCACGTAGCCATGGCTGGCCTTTTCGAAAAAACGGTTGAAGGGACGGAACAGCCAGCCGCCGAAAAGCTTGTCGAGGAACTTCGAGAAGCGATCCTTCGGCGCGTCGTGACTGCGCAGCAGCACGGCGGCAAGGGCTGGGGACAAGGTCAGCGAGTTGAACGCCGAGATCACCGTGGAGATCGCAATGGTCAAGGCGAACTGTTTATAGAACTGCCCGGTCAAGCCGCTGATAAAGGCTGCTGGAATGAACACCGCACACAGCACTAACGCCGTGGCGATGATTGGGCCGGTTACTTCGCTCATGGCCTTTTCAGTGGCCTGGAACGGTTCCAATCCCAACTCGATATTTCGCTCGACGTTCTCCACCACTACGATGGCGTCGTCCACCACAATACCGATGGCGAGTACCAAGCCGAACAGCGACAGCGCGTTAAGCGAGAAGCCGAACAGGTGCATCACCGCAAACGTACCGATCAACGATACCGGCACCGCCACCAATGGAATGATCGAGGCGCGCCAGGTTTGCAGGAACAGGATCACTACCAGCACCACCAGGATCAGTGCTTCGAACAGGGTGTGCACGACCGCTTCGATGGAACCGCGTACAAAGATCGTCGGGTCATAGGCGATGCGGTAGTCCATGCCCGCCGGGAAGCTCTTTTTCAGCTCGGCCATCTTGCTGCGCACATCGTTGGAGATGTCGATCGCATTGGAGCCGGGGCGCTGGAAAATCGGAATCGCGACGGCTGGCTGGTTATCGATCAGCGAGCGCAGCGCATATTGGCTGGACCCCAGTTCGACCCGGGCGATGTCCTTGAGGCGCGTGATTTCACCGTTGTCGCCGGCGCGAATCACAATGTTCTCAAACTCTTCCTCGGTGACCAGGCGGCCCTGGGTATTCACCGACAACTGGAAGCTGGTGTCAGACGGTGCAGGCTGGGCGCCGAGGGCACCCGCTGCCACCTGACGGTTCTGCTCGCGGATCGCGGTGACCACATCGGTCGCGGTCAGGTTGCGTGAGGCGGTCTTGTTCGGATCCAGCCATACGCGCAGGGAGTAATCGCCCATGCCAAACAACTGCACATCGCCCACGCCGCCCAAGCGGGCCAGCTCATCCTTGATATTGAGGATCGCGTAGTTGGACAGGTACAGCATGTCGTAGCGCTGATCCGGGGAGGTCAAGTGCACCACCATGGTCAGGTCGGGGGAGGCCTTGTCCACGGTGATACCGATGCGCGTCACTTCCTCAGGCAGTTTTGGCTGAGTCCGCGTCACACGGTTTTGCACTTGCACCTGCGCGTTGTCCAGGTCGGTGCCCAGGGCGAAGGTGATGGTCAGGGTCAGCTTGCCGTCGGCGGTCGACTGCGAGGACATGTACAGCATGTTCTCGACGCCGGTGATGGCTTGCTCCAGCGGCGCAGCCACGGTTTCACCGATGACTTTGGGGTTGGCACCCGGGAAGTTGGCGCGCACCACCACGGTCGGCGGCACCACTTCCGGGTATTCGCTGATCGGTAGCTGGAACAGCGAAATCGCACCGGCGATCAGGATCAACAGCGAGAGCACCGCTGCGAAGATCGGCCGCGAAATGAAGAACTTGGAAAAATTCATCTTGAGTCGTATCCCTTAACCGCGTGGAGCAGCAGTGCTTGCGAGCTTGGGCGCGGTTTTGTCCGGCGCCACTTGCTCCAGGTTGCTGGCTTCAAGCGCTTGTCGTTGTTGGGCCAGGGCGGCGAGGGTTTCCTTGCTGGCCATCGGAATGGTTTCCGGGGCGACCGGCGAGCCTGGGCGCACGCGTTGCAGGCCCTTGACGATGATGGTGTCGTCCTTGTTCAGGCCGCTGCGCACGATGCGCAAACCTTCGATCTTCGGCCCCAGTTCCACCGAGCGATAAGCCGGCTTGTCGCCTTCCATCACCAGTACGAACTTCTTGCCCAAGTCGGTACCGACCGCTTCGTCGTTGATCAACACGGCGGAGTAGGTGCCGCTGCCTACCAGCTTCAAGCGCGCATACAGGCCGGGGGTGTATTCGCCCTTGCTGTTATCAAACACGGCGCGGCCACGGATGGTGCCGGTGGCCGGGTTGACCTGGTTGTCGACGAAGTTCATCTGGCCCAGGTGCGGGTTACCGGTTTCATTCGACAGGCCCAGGTACACCGGGGTGGTAGCACCACGGCGACCCTGGCGGGCGAGTTCGGTGTACTTGAGGTACACGCGCTCATCGGCGTCAAAGTAGGCGTAGACCTTGTCGGTGGAGACCACGCTGGTCAACGCGGTGACATCGGCAGTCACCAGGTTGCCGGCGGTGATTTCGGCACGGCTGACACGGCCGCTGATCGGCGAGGTGACGCGGGTGAAGCTCAGGTTTAGCTTGGCCAGGTCCAACTGCGCCTGGATCCCGGCGACTGCGGCGCGGGCTTCCTGGGCGGCGGTGGTGCGCGAGTCGGCCAGTTCGGCGGAAATCGCATTGCTCTGGCGCAGGCGTTCGCCACGTTGCGCTTCGTTATCGCTGCGGCTGGCGGCGGCGCGGGTTTGTTGCAGCTGTGCTTCAAGGCGGCGCACTTCGGCCTGGAACGGCCGCGGGTCAATCTGGAACAGCAGGTCGCCTTTCTTGACCAAAGCGCCTTCGGTGAAAGCGACTTGGTCAATCTGGCCAGAGACCCGTGGACGAATCTGCACGGTTTCGGGAGCTTCCAGGCGGCCGGTGAATTCGTCCCACTCGTTGACCGGCTGCTCAAGCACCTTGGCTACGCTGACTTTCGCCGCTGGCATGGCGGCCGCTTGTTCCGGTGCCTTGCCGCACGCGCTCATCACCACTACGGCCAGAATCGCCAAGGGGAAGCGCAAATGTTTGAGTGACTGTTCCATGAGGTGCATCCGCCAATGTATTTGAGATGGGCGGATCATGCGCGGCGAGGTGCTGTGTCACGAATCGAATGAAGCAAAGGTAACTATCATTCGGAATGATATAAGCGCGAGGAAAGCCCTCTAGCATGGGGCTTTCGTTAGGGAGCTATCAATAGCCGTGATGACAAAGGACTGTTGCACGCCCCGCAAGAAGCGCCCGGAGCGGCTGACACTTCGAGCCACGTCGAAGCATATCGCAGCGTCGATTCCTTATAGTTGCGCCTTCTTTTACCGCAGCGCTGTCTCCTGAGGAAACTCCATGACTTCATCCATCGGTTGTTCAGCCCGCAGCCGGAGCCGGTATAAGCCTTCTTCTGGCCGGCACCGTGGCATGCAGGGGCGCCTCAAGATGGCGCAAATGCTCGATACCCAAATGCGTTTTGAACGCGCGCCAGCCCGTGGTGGTGACAGACACCGCGCGGGTGCCGGCGGTGCGACGCAACCAGCCAAGCTGGCAAAACGTATCCAATAGATGAGTGCCGAGTGGACCGGCGATGTGGTGTTGGCGCTCGGTCCAGTCCAGGCAGCGACGGGCCTGCACGTGGTCCTGGAAGCACGGTTCGCCGCTCTCCGGGTTGAGTGACTGCAGCCATTCGATGCCGCGCAGGGTCAGCACAAATTCACGCTCGTTGCGTTCGAGGATATAGCCGCGTTCGAGCATGCCTTGGGTCACGGCCACGCCGACCTGGCCGGCCAGGTGGTCGTAGCAGCAGCGCGCGAAACGCAGCTCATGGGCCGCACGGTTGGGCAGGCTGCGCCAGGTACTGGTTTGCGGGGAAACGGCGGCCAGGCTTTCGAGCACATGGGACACATCGGGGCCGGCCAGTTGATAGAAGCGGTTGCGGCCCTTTATCTCGACGGTGAGCAAGCCGCCGTCGAGCAGTTTCGCCAGGTGTGAGCTGGCCGTCTGCGGGGTGACGCCGGCGGCATCGGCCAGGGCACTGGCGGACATCGCGCTGCCATCGGCCAGGGTGATCAGGATCACCGCGCGCACAGGCTCGGCAATCAAGTAGGCAATGGATGAAATTTTAGGCTGGGTCATTCCCTGAACTCCGCGCTGTGCCGGGTGATGTCGGGTTTCAGGATGACATAAACACCAACACTTCGACACAGCCCGAAGCGTTTATCCCGGAAAGCTGCTTATAGTCAAACCGCCACTATGGAAAGGAAACACGGGGACATGGAACTCACTACACGCTACCAACGACAGGTGCTGATCGCGACAAGCCTCAGTTACGTGGTCGTTATCCTCGACACCTCAATTGTGAACGTGGCACTGGAATCCATCTCCCGCACGTTCGGCTCGGACATCACCGGGCTGCAGTGGGTGATCAATGCTTACACCCTGACCTTCGCCAGCTTGCTGCTGACCGGCGGCTTGCTGGGCGACCGTTTTGGTGCAAAAAAAATCTACGCGGTCGGCCTTGGCCTGTTTGCCCTGGCGTCGGCGTTGTGCGGCCTGGCCACCGATTTACCCGAGCTGATCGCCGCGCGGGTGTTGCAGGGCCTGGGCGCCGCGCTGCTGGTGCCTTGCTCCTTGATGTTGATCAACAACGCTTACCCGCAGACCCACCAGCGTGCCAGTGCAATCGGGGTGTGGGCCGGCTGTGGCGGTATCGCCATGGCGGCCGGGCCGCTGGTGGGCGGGGTGCTGATCGAACTGTTCGGCTGGCGCAGCATCTTCCTGATCAACGTGCCGATCGCCCTGATCGGCGTGTGGCTGACCTCGCGCATCCCGTCTTCAGCGCCGCTGGCGCCCAATCGCCACCTGGACTTCACCGGGCAAGTCGCCGCGATTATTGCGCTGGCCACGTCGGTGGCGGTGCTGATCGAAGGGGCGAAGCTGGGGTGGAATTCCGAGTGGGTGTATGGCGGCGTGTTTGTGGCGTGTATCGCCTGGTACGTGTTCCTGGTGACTGAGCGCCGGCACCGGGACCCGATGTTGCCGCTGCATTACTTTCGCAACCCGATATTTTCCGGTGCGACCCTCCTGTCACTGATCTCGGCCCTGGTGTTCTACGGCCTGTTCTTCCTGCTGAGCCTGTACTTCCAGACCAACCGTGGCTGGTCGCCGCTTGATACGGGGCTCGCATTCCTGCCACTGACCGCCATGGTCACCCTGGGCAGTTTCACCTGCGGCCGCCTGACCCGCGCCTACGGCGCTCGTGCCGTGCTGTTTGCCGGCTTCGGCCTGTACACCCTGGGGTTTATCGGCCTGTTTGCGTTGGCCGTTGATGCGCCGTACTGGCGTATCGCAATTTGTTACCCGGCCGTGGGGTTCGGCGCGGGGATCATTACCCCAGCCGCCACGTCTGTGCTGATGAGCGTGGTCGATCGCGCCAAGGCCGGGGTAGCGGCGGGCACGCTCAATGCCAGTCGACAAAGCGGCTCGGCCTTCGGCGTGGCGATCTTCGGCGCCTTGCTGACCTCGATTAACCCTCTGGGCGATGCCATCTACGCCGCCGTCAGCGTAGCGGTCGGCCTGTCCTTACTCGCCATGCTGTTGTCGGCCCTGGTGTTGAAAGCACCGGCGGCACATCCCGTGGAAAGCTGATGCACCTGCACCGGTAAAGCGATTGCCCGGTACGCCTTCGCGCACGTTGCGAGGCGTGGCTGCACCTGAAAAACAACATCAACAGGGATAACGATCATGAATGTGCTTTCTGCGGTGGCAGTGGTAGATATGGCGGGAATCGGTATCGGCCCGGCCAACCTGAGCCTGGCCGCGCTGGCCAAGCCCCACCCGGGCATCTCGGCCGCGTTCTTCGAACGCAGCAGCGAGTTCCAGTGGCACGCAGGGATGATGGTGCCCGAGGCGATGTTGCAGGTGCACTACCTCAAAGACTTGGTCGGCCTGGTGGCCCCGTCCAACCCACTGTCGTTTCTCGCTTACCTTTCGCAGAAAAAACAGTTGCTGAACGTTATCAACGCCAAATTCGATCAAGTGCTGCGCCGCGAATTCAACCAGTACTACCGTTTGCGGTGGAGCGGTTTGTGGATTAAGGCGCTTTCTATCCACTCGCATTAACAACGTCGTATGGCCGATGAGCCCGGCGTTGGCTCGACGTTGCAGGGCATGGCCGTTGAACCGTACCGCTGCAACAACTCGATCTGATCCGCCGGCACCAGCGTACGCAAGGTTTTGTACAGCACGCGGGTTTCCAGAAGGTTCCATACCCGCAGCATGGTTTCGAGCGCATCCAGGGGTTTGCTGATGAAGTCCCTGGCGCCCAGGGCCAGGGCGCGCAGGCGAGTGTCGCGGGTGGCGTCGGCGGTCAGCACCAGAATCGGCAGGTATTCGCCGTTGGGAATGCGCCGGTTGAGCTGTTCCAATACCGCAAACCCGTCGAGCTCCGGCATGTGCAAGTCGAGAATCACCAGGTCCGGTTCGAAGCTATTGAACAGCTCCAGGGTGCGCAGTGGCTGGGTGCTGCTCAGCACGTTGGTCAGCCCCTCGCGCGCCAGCAATTGCTCTACCAGGTCGAGGTTCGGGCGTTGGTCGTCGATGATCAGAATGCGCAGGTCGAGGTTCACACGGGCTCCGGAAAGTACTGGTCGAGGTGGGCGAGAAACGCAGGCACGTTGATCGGCTTGTTCAATACGGCCGTCGCACCCGCGTCATTCAAAGCCTGGCGGGTGAGGTCGCTGGCATCGGCGGTGAGCATCAGCACCGGCGTATCCCGGGTGATCGCCGACCGGCGCAAGCGCTGCAGCACGTTCAAGCCGTCGATGTCCGGCAGTGACACGTCCAACAGAATCAGCTGTGGCCCGTGCTGTGCGGCCAGGTCGAGGCCCAGTTGCCCTTGCATGCTTGAGAGCAGTTTGATACCGGGCCTGCGCTGCAGCAAGGTTTCGATCAGTGCCAGGCTGGAAAGGTTGTCTTCGATATACAGCAGCGCAAAGGGCAGGGCGTGTCGACGGGGTGTCGACCACGGCTGCGGGCACTCCATGGGGCTCCTGTACGCTTACGTACGGCAGCTCCAGGGTGAAACGTGAGCCGATGCCCTGTTGGCTCAGCACGCTCAAGTTGCCATCCATCTTTTCCAGCAGGCTTTTACTCAGTGCCAGTCCCAGGCCGCTGCCTTCCACATTCGGGTCGGCCCCCAGCCGCTCGAACGGCTTGAACAGTTGTCCGAGCTTGTCCGCCGCAATGCCCTTGCCGGTATCGCAGACGGCCACGCCGATGCGCGACCCCGTTACCTTGACCTCGATGCTAACCTGACCCTGGAACTTGTTGTATTTGATGGCGTTGGACAGCAGGTTCAGCAACACTTGAGTCAGGCGTTGTCGATCGGCAACAACGCCGATATCCGCTGTCAGCGCTGGCGGTGGCTGCAACCGGATGCCCGCGTCGGCGGCCATGGGCGAAACCAGCGCCAGCGCTTCTTGCAGCGTACCCGCCAACGGGATCGCTACGATGTTCAACGGCAGGCGTCCCGCCTCGATCTTGGCAATATCCAAGACTTCGTTGATCAGCGTCAGCAGGTGCTGGCCGGCGCGCAGGATGTGACCGACTTGCGCCTTTTGCCCCACAGCCGAGTCCATGTCCAGTAGTTGTGCAAAGCCCAGAATCGAATTGAGCGGCGTGCGCAGTTCGTGGCTCATGCGTGAGAGAAACTCACTTTTCGCCCGGCTGGCGCGCTCGGCTTCCTCGCGGGCGCTGCCCAGGGCAATCTCCGCCGCGCGTCGGTCGGTGATGTCCCGCGTGATCTTTGAGAAACCGCGCAAAGCGCCGGTATTGTCGTACTGCGCGGTAATCACCACGCTGGCCCAGAAGCGCGTGCTGTCCTGACGTAGGCGCCAGCCTTCTTCGGTGTAAGCGCCGTTGCGAGTGGCCTCGCGCAGCGCCATGTCCGGGTGTTGCGGGCATTCCTCGGGCAGGTAGAACAACGAGAAGTGCTGGCCGATGATCTCCTGCTCGGTGTAGCCCTTGATCCGCTCGGCGCCGGTGTTCCAACTGGTGACATGGCCGGCAGTGTCGAGGGCAAAAATCCCGTAGTCCTTCACGCCGTCGATGATCAGCCGCAAGCGCTCTTCGTTCTCGCGCAACGCACGCTCGCGCTCGGCCAGCAGCAAACCTGCCTCGACCAGACGTGTGCCCAACTGGCCAATCTCGTCGTTTTCCGGCGGTTGCGGTTGCAGTGGCTGACCGAGGGCCAGGCGTTGCGCGTTGCCTTGCACCTGCTGGACCCGCGCGACAATGCCCTTGGACAGAAACAGCACGGCGACGATGGCGCCAAACAGCCCGCAGATGGCGGCCAGCCAAGTGGACAACAACAGCCGCTGGCGGGTTTCGGCGGCGGCCGAGGTGCGCTCGGCGAGCAACGAGTCCTCAAGGGTGAGCATGGTGCTGATGTGCTGACGCAACGCATCCAGGATGTGTTTGTTATTCACCAGAATAGTGGTGATTGACGCAGCGCTCGTCGTCGGGTCCCTGAGCATGTCTTCCAACCCACCGATTTTGCTGTTGATCAGCGGCGCAATCTGCGTGAGCTGTTCGCGCACCCGTTGATCGCGAACATTGCGGTCGAGCCGGAGCAGGGCGGCCTCAATCTGCGGCCTGGCGTTCAGGTACCCCGGCAGGAAGTCCTCACGGCGGGTCAGCAGGTAGCCGCGCACGCTGGCCGCCGCTTCGGCCAGCAGGGTGTGCACGGCGCGAATGTCGCCTTGCACCCGCAGCACCCGGCGCACGTCCTCTTCAGCGCGGACGGTCTGCCGTTCGGTGATGTAGATCAGCACCAGAGACAACAGCAGCACCACCAGCGGCAACGAAATCACCACCAACGCTTTGCCGCGCAACGGCAGGTCGGCCCAACGCCTGGCGTAGAGCGCTCTCATGCCTGCGTCACCAGGCCCAGCGCGATGCCCCGCACGGCGGCCTGGGTTCGGTCGGCTGCACCGAGTTTGCCGATCACCCGTTCAACATGGGCTTTGGCGGTGCCGGTGGTAATCCCCAGTTGTTCGCCGATCTCGCGGTTGCTCTTACCGTTCGCCACCAGGCTGAGCACTTGGCGTTCGCGAGGGGTGAGGTTTTCATTCGGCATGACACCGGCGGCACTGCGGTCCGTCATGCGCCGCAGCAGCCGGGCGCTGACCGCGCTGTTAAGCGCTTCTTCGCCTGCGGCGACCCGTTGCAACGCATCGATCACCTCCGCGCGACTGGCGTCCTTGAGTAAGTAGCCCACCGCACCGGCATTCATGGCCGCCTCGAGGTGATCGGCGCTGTCGTCCATGGTAAAGATCACGACTTTCAGTGCTGGCAGGCGTTGTTGAAGCAGACGCGCAGCGCCCAGGCCATTGAGCACCGGCATGCGAATGTCGAGGATGACAATGTCGGGCTGCAGTTGTTCGCACAGTTCCACCGCTTGCTGGCCATCACGGGCCTGGCCGACCACTTCGAATTGCGGATGACCGGCCAGCAACGCCACGAAACCTGTACGCGTGACTTCATGATCATCTGCCAGCACCAAACGTATGACGCGGTTCATCGAGGTGTTCCATCCAGAAAGGCCGGCACGCGGGCGTGCAATTGAGTGCCACAGTGCAGCGCGCTGACGCAATTGAGCTGGCCACCAAGCAGGCTGGCGCGTTCACGCATGGTGGCCATGCCCAGGTGTTTTGCATCCTGGGTGTCGAGCCGTTGGTCAAGGGCAAAACCGTTGCCGTTGTCGTCTACTCGCAGCGAAGCTTGGCCGTCGTGCAGCGCCAGGACCAGTTGCACTTGGCTGGCCTGTGCATGCTTGAGCACATTGTTGATGGCTTCCTGGCCGATCCTGAACAGGGCGATTTCCACCTGGCTGGGTAAGCGTCCATCGTAGCCTGTGCTCCACTGTACGCTGACGCCGGCTTCACGCAGGCGGTCGGCTTCCTTGTCCAGGGCCTTGAATAAACCAAAATCATCCAGCACCGTCGGGCGCAGGCCCGCGATCAGTTGCCGGCCTTCACCCACCGAGTGCTGGGCCAGGGTCAGAATCGCCTGTAAGTCCGCGTCCAGCGTGCCGGGTAGCGTAGGGCAACGGCCGGCGAACCCTTGCAAGCGTTGATGCAAGCCCGCGAGGGTTTGCGCCAGGCCGTCGTGCAGGTCGTAGGCCACGCGTTTGCGCTCGTCCTCCTGGGCGTGAAGCAAGCGGTTGACCAGGTCTGACAGCGTCCTGTCCCGAGCCATGAGCGTGGTCAGCAGCCGGTCGTTTTCCAGGTGCGCGGCCAGCAGCGTGGCGAGCAGTTGCAGGGATTCGCTGTCTTCATGGTCTGGCGCCCGCAGGCTGACGCTATTGCCCAGCACCAATACGGCAAAGGCACTGCCGTCACCCCCGCGCAAGGGCACTTGCAACACACTGGGCAGGGCGCTTCCCGGCAGTTCCAGCCAGCACGGGGTACGTAAACGGCGGTCGGCGATGGCGGCGAGGCCGTCCAGTCGATCCTGGCTACCCTGGCGAGCGGTGGTGCTGGCGTTGCCGTCGGCGTCCCATTCCTGGATCAGCCCATGGTCCATCGCGAGGAACGCACAGGCGCGCACGAGCACACGTTCGCGCATGGCGTTGGGAGCCAGTTGGGTCAACGCCTGACCGGTCTCCACCAACAGCCGTAAGCGCGCGGTGCGGCTTTCCGATTGTCGATAGTGCGCGCGCATGGCCAATGCGCTGCCGGGATCGTGGGGCGGGTTCTGCATGCTTGGACTCCGGTATTCAATAGGCCTGCGGGCGCAAGAGGCGCTATTAAAGCGCTTTACCCATGGCCGGCGCCATCTGCCAAATGGCATAGAGAAAAGACTCCGGTTGGCCGATGGCGGGAAGGTAGCCGATTGGCAAAGTGTGCTCACCCACAACAGGAGCATCCCAATGAACTTCAAAACCGTGTCGATCGCCGTGATTTTCGCCTTGAGCTCCCCTCTGGTGCTGGCCGCCGAGACGTCGCCCTATGTATACCGCGAAGTGGCCCAGGCGCCAGCCAATGTAAAAGACCGCGAGATTGCCGGGTTGTTTGACCGTTGGAACAGCGCGTTGCAGACCGGTAACGTCAAGTCGGTGGTGGACCTGTATGCACCGGACGCGGTGTTGCAGCCAACCGTGTCCAACCAGGTACGCACCACGCCTGAGCAGATCACCGACTACTTCGATCACTTCATGGCGCTCAAGCCGGTGGGTCAGATCAACTACCGTGAGATCCGTCAGCTGGGCAGTAACGTGGCGATGGACAGTGGCGTTTACACCTTCACCCTGACCGAGTCGAACGGCAAAGTGCGCCACGTGCAGGCTCGCTACACCTTCGTCTACGAGCAGGTGGGTGGCCAATGGAAGATTCTTAACCACCACTCCTCGGCGATGCCGGAAGTGCAGGTCAAACACGCCAAAAAGTAATACCTCGGACAAAAATGTCCACGCCGGTTGCCGGTGTGGACATTTTTTTTGCGTTCACATCCGTCGGAAGTCCAGCGTCACACCGCTATACAGTGCGCGCCCGTCACCGGGTGAGTGCAGCGAGGCGAAGGAAGGCGCTGCTTCCAGCAGCTAAGAGCTGGCCAACAAGGACAGGTGAAACTTTTTGAGGGGGGTGATCTCGAACGTTTGTTCAAGGTGCCCAGCGCAGGATGAGCATTATTCTTTCTCTGGTAAAAGTGCTTTGCACAACGCGTTCAGCATGTTGGGCCGGTCGGTCTGGGCATGACTGATAAGTGCAATCTCTCTGTCATATCGATCACTATCAAGTCGACTTACAACACACTTATGGCTCCAGCGTTCAAAGCCCGACCAATAGGGCACAAGGCTTACGCCCAGCCCTTCGGCTACTAGCATGGCAATAGTCTCTAGTGCGTCGAGGTCCACCAACGGTGTTGGCATCAACTCATGGTCTGCCAAGTAATGCTCAGCATGGCGTCCGCCCCACGCGTCTGGATCGTACCGAATGTAGGGGAGAGCTTTCAGTTGATCCGCGATACTGTCCGAGGACTCTTCCTTCGACAGAAATACCAGAGGCTCCTTTCGCAGTGAGACGCTTTGCAATGCTTTCGGTAATTCAAATGGCGGAACCACCAATATGGCGGCATCCACTTCGTTTGAGAGCAGTGCTTGATACAACGAGCGCGATGTTCCCGGTACGATGACTGGCTTCAGGCCTGGCGCTGATTCGGTAAGTGCCCGTAATGCAACGGGTAAGAGGCCAGTCAGGACGGTCGAAATCGCGCCTATCCTTAATTGCCCCGTAAGCCCCTCCACGTCGGCGTCTCCCTCCAGTAATGCAGTCTCTCGAACGATGCGTTTAGCCCTGGGCAATAGGCCAAGACAGGCCTGGCTCGGCTTGGCTGCATGACCGACGCGGGAGAGTAATTCAAAGCCGAGCTGGCGTTCGAGAGCGAGAATTCGCTGGCTGACCGCTGCTGCAGTCAGCCCTTCCAAACGTGCAGCATGTGCTATGGAACCACACTCCACGACGGTGATGAGGCTTTTCAAATAACGCGTCTCCATAAATTATTCTTTTTATGAGCGTAAAAATTACATGCTATCTCTTTTGAAAGAGATTGCACACTATTCTCCTATTCAGTCATTTCGACCTTTCAGTGATTGTCAGGAGCCTCTATGCAGTCGATTTTTCATCTTGCTATTCACGTTCGAGATTTGGAGCTTTCCCGGCGGTTCTACGGTGATTTACTGGGTTGCGAGGAAGGTCGCAGTACCGACACGTGGGTTGACTTCAATTTTTTTGGGCATCAGTTGTCGCTGCACTTGGGAGAGCCTTTCCCGGTAAGCAATACAGGTAATGTTGGTGAGCATCGAGTGCCGATGCCGCACTTTGGCGTGATAGTAAAGATGTCAGACTGGGTTGTTTTAAAAGACCGTTTAATCGAAAGCGAACAGGCATTTTTTTTTCCGCCGGGCATTCGCTTTCCAGGACAACCCGGAGAACAAGCAACGATGTTCTTTCTCGACCCTGCCGGGAACCCTATCGAGATAAAAGGCTTCGCTGATTTGCAAACGATTTACGCGAATTGAAGTTGTCCAGGGCAATGTCGTTTCAGTAAGTGTGTTCGTTGGGCTATCAGTAGCTCGGAAGGAGCAATATGCATAAGTTTGAAAAATCTGACGCCACCAGCCTTTCGGAGATGGTGCTTGCGGATATCGTGAGCGCAGATACGGTAACCGAGTACTTTCTTGACTGTGTCGAATTACGGGAGCAGAGCATAAAAGCTTTCGTTTCGTTTGACCCAAGCAGAGTGCGCGCACAAGCCGCCCAATTAAAAAAGAGTCACGCGAAAGGCCTCTTGGCGGGTGTCCCGGTGGGGATAAAAGACAACTATGACACCATGGACCATCCCACCCGTTTTTACTCTCCGATCTATGATGACAACTGTCCGTCGCGTGATGCCCATGTCGTCTCACTCCTGCGACAGGCGGGAGCGGTCATTATGGGCAAGACCCATACCACCGAATTTGCTTACATGCATACCGGCCCCACCCGCAATCCACATGATCTTGACAGAACACCTGGCAGCTCCAGCGCCGGATCGGCGGCAGGCATGGCGGCTGGTTTTTTCCCAATCGCTTTGGGGACACAGACGGCTGGATCATTGATTAAGCCTGCATCTTATTGCGGACTTTATGCGTTCAAGCCGTCGTATGGGTTGGTTTCCCTTGAGGGAGTCAAACCCCTGGCGCCGAGCTTCGACACGGTGGGCTGGTATGGCCGGTCCGTTCGAGACCTGGCGCTGATGGCTCAAGTCCTGATTCCAGGTTTTCCAAAGCTCAATCATGAGCGCAATTTTCGGTCCTTCGGCTTCTGCCGTACGGCCCGCTGGGATCAGATAGACGAGGACGTGGCCAAAGCACTGGAGGCCGCTGTTGAGGACCTGCGATCGGCAGGGCATCAAGTGAGCGAGGTGTTGCTGCCTGAGGAGTTCGCGGCGGTGTTTGATGATCATCTGCTGATAAACGATTGCGAGGGTGCCCGCTCGTTTTCCAAAGAGCTTAAGATGCATCCCGACAAACTAAGTGTCGAATTGTTAGCCATGTTTGAGCGCGCCCGTTTGACGACATGGGAGCAGGAGTCCGCAGCCAAGCGCCGCCTGGCAAGGTTGGCCCCTGTGTTGGAAGAGATATTCAGGCCTTTCGATGCCGTGCTGGGTGCGAGCTGTGGAAGCGTCGCCCCACTGGGCCTTGAAGTCACCGGACCTTCCGATTTCTGCAAGTTTTGGATGGCATTTGGATTGCCACAAATAAATATTCCTCTCGGCAGGCCGGCAGGGGCACTGCCTGTCGGACTTCAAGTGGTCGGAGGTTTTAGAAGTGACTGTCATTTATTACAAGCGGCGGAGCAGATTGATGCGGTTCTCAGGAATGGGAAGCACAGTGCAACATCAACCATTGTTTGATGCATCGGTACAACTGGATTCGGCCTCACCCGTTCAATAGTGGGGTTGACCACTACAATCCCTTGCTATTTCGATCTTGAGCTACAATCCCGCAGGCGGCGTTGAAAGGTGTTTTTTGAAATGCCATTAATCCGGTATTGCTCAATAGTGTGTGTCAGTTTGCGCTGCGCACCATTTAGAATAGTTATAGGCGGGGTTTGAATTTTTATTTATATCCGTTTGGCTGTGTCTTTGCTCTAACTAGGCGTGAATAAATTCAATTGAATTGTTCGATTTGTAGGATGTGTAGTTGGTGACTAAAGTCTTATTTAACGAGGGGTAATGATCTTTTTATAATTTTTTGTGATGCGGCATTTCCCGGAAGGAAGAATGATTCGCAATGGATGCATTTGGGAGCTGTCATGGTTGACGATGAAATGCTGAAAACCCTCGAGAGCGTGCTTTGCTGTCTTTCGGGAGTGGTTGTGGTGTTGGACCGCGCCGCCGGGGTTGTGATTGGCAATCCCGCATTCCTGGATTTTCAGTTCCAAAATGCGATATTTCCTGACTTGGGCTCCGAGTTTCTCTCCCTTCTGCGGCCTGAGGACCATTGGCTATTTTATGCGGCGCTTGAAAAAGCGGACGGGAACTCTCGCGCGCTTTTCGAGGCAACCGCGAGAGCGTCCGGCCGATTGAGCGTATCGATGACGCTGTGGCGCGATGACTATTTTATTGTTGAGGTTACTCCCAGCCTTGAGTCGCCGGCGCCTTGTCCGAGCAACGAAAGCTTCTCTGACATTCCCCTTAAGTCCATTTTCGATTCCTCCGGTACGGGTTTGGCGCTGGTGTCACTGGACGGGCGTTGGCTAAGGGCCAATGGCGTAATCTGCAAGCTGCTTGGCTACAGCGAAGCGCAGCTGCAAACCACCACGTTCATGGCGCTGACCCATCCCGAAGACCGCGAGGTCGGCAAGCAACTGATTGACGAATTGAAGCGCGGTGCCAGGCCCGGTGCCACGCTGCATAAACGCTATATCCATCGCGACGGGCAGGTGGTATGGGTACGGTTGACCGTTGGATTGGTGCGGGACGATCAGGGGCAACCGTCCTGCTTTGTGTCTCAACTCGAAGACATCACCGAGAACTGGCAGCTTCGCGAAACACTGATGGGCAGCGAGCTCAAATTTCTCACCCTCGCGGAAAACTCACCCAACATCATTGTGCGTTACGACTGCAATCTTCTGCGCACCTACGTTAACCCGACATATTTACGGCTGACCGGCATGTCTTATGCGGAGTCCATAGGCGTTAGCCCTAACGAGGACGCGGGTGATTACCTCAACCAACTGCGTCATGTCTTAACGACGGGTGAGACAGCGCAATTTTTAAACAGTTGGAATGTCGCTGACAGTCGCGACTATGTGAGTTGTGCGGTCAGCCTGATGGCCGAGCGCAGCAATAACGGTGAGGTGGTCGGCGTGCTGGCGCTGGCCCACGACATTACGGAGCTACGCAAGCAACAAGTCCTGGAAGACGCGCGCTTGGGTATTTTCGAAAAAATGGCGACGGGCGCCTCCCTAGAGGAAACGCTGGCGTTACTCGTGAGTTATCTGCAGTTGGCCTTGCCCCATCGGTCCTGCGGCGTAAAGATCGTAGAGTCGCAATGTATTAGCCCCGCAACGTGCATGCCTCCTCCCTCGCGCACTGCTCACGGTAATCCTGCATTTTGGTCCGAACCAATCGTAGACAAGCAAGGGCAAGTCCTCGGTACTTTCGAGCTGTCCCAGACTTCTGCTCTTGAGCCGGATGAGAGCGAGATTCAGCGCGTGCGCCAGACGTGTCACATTGCGGCCATTGCGATTGAACGCTGGCGATCCGAAACGTTACTTCGGGAGCGAGAGCGCCGTTACCGGGACATTTTCGACCATACCCTGGACATGCTTTGTCTGCTGGAGGTTACGCCGGTAGGCTGCCTGCGTTGTGTTGAGGTCAACCCTGCGATGTTACAAGCGCTGGGAAAACCTCATGTGGACGTTATCGGTGAGACGCTCGAGTCGATATTTGGTCGGTTGAGCGCGCAAAAACTCCAGGTGCTTTGCGAGCAATGCACGGCCGCAGGCCTCGTGCTTGAGTCAGATGAGGGCATGGTGCTTCGCAACGAAGTTCGTCGTCTGCATTTTACCCTGGTGCCGGTAGCGGACCCGGGACTCGCGGGCTCACAGATATTGGTGATCAGCCGCGACATTACTTTGATGACCAGGGCCAGGCAGAAAGAACTCGAACGCCAGCACGATATTAACGCGCTGGTCGAAAACAGCCCGGACGCGGTCGCTCGGTTGAGCGCTCATGGCGAAGTGCTCTACGTCAATGCGCAACTGAGAAAATGGGTGGGCGGGGCTTGGCCGGAGCTGGTGGGAATGCCCATGGAGGCGGTAGCGCCTTTGAATACCCAATCTCAGTTGTTTCGCGAATTGGTTGCCCAGGTGATTCATGAAAATCAAGCGACGGAGCAAGAGTTTCTATTCTCGGGTTTGAAGAACGCCCCCAAAGTGGTGCTGATCCACTTTGTTCCAGAGGTCGACGGCCAACGGGTAGTCAGCGTACTGGCGGTGGGGCGCTATATTTCCAAGCTGCGCGCTGCTGAGAGGCGTTTGGCCAACTCAAATGCGCAACTGCGTGATCTCTCGACTCGTCGGGAAACGGCTCGGGAAGAGGAGCGCAAACTGATCGCCAGAGAGATCCATGACGAACTGGGCCAGCACCTGACGGCACTGCGCATGGGCATCTCGTTATTGAGGTTTCAGTTCGGCGCCACCACGCCCGAACTCACCCCTCAGGTCGAGCGCCTGATGACGCTGACGGATAAGACGATCCAGGTCGTGCGTGATGTCTCCACCAGCCTGCGACCGTCTGCATTGAACTTGGGGCTGGTCTCCGGACTTGAATGGCTGACAACCGAGTTCGTCACCTTGACCCGGGTTCCCTGTGTGTTGCACCTGCCTTTGATTCCTCTGACGCTCCCCGATACCCACGTCACCGCCGCGTTCCGCATCGTGCAGGAGTCGTTGACCAATATTGCTCGCTACGCCGAAGCCACACAGGTCAGCGTCACCCTGAGCCCACAGGAAACGCACTGGCTGCTGGAGGTCCAGGACAACGGTAAGGGGTTTGACCCAGATGCAGTCACCCGCCAGACCTTGGGGTTGGCAGGCATGCGGGAGCGCGGCTTGATGTTGGGCGGCAAAGTGATCATTTTCAGCCATCCTGGACAGGGCACGACGGTCCAGGCGTTCATTCCGATGCACAAGGATACGTAGTGATGATTCGCATGCTGATCGCCGATGACCACACCATCATGCGCGAAGGGCTCAAGCAGTTGTTCATGCTGGTTGCCGATGTGCAAGTGGTGGCGGAAGCCGAGAGTGGAACGCAACTGATCGAGCTGTTGCGTCAGGTCGAGATCGACCTGTTGTTGCTCGACATGAATATGCCAGGTAGCCGTACGTGCATCGTCATTCTGGAGGCGGCGAAGGAGGGCGAGTCCCAGGTCCTGGGGGTGGTGGTGGACTCGGTCAGCGAAGTGATCGAGATCCTTGATATCGATATCAAGCCCGCGCCGGCCTTCGGTAACCCTATTCGTACCGACTTCATCAGGGGGATGACCAAGGTTCGAGGCGACTTTGTCACGCTGCTGCAAGTTGAGCATGTTTTGTGTGTCGATGAGATGGCCGGTCTGATGTGAGCTCGACGCGTACGGCCGTGCCTCCAGGCGCGACCGGAAAGTAATTGATCCGAGGTGAATCATGGCGTTATCCATCGAAAGTCCAGGCAATGCCACGGTCTCGAGCCCGAGCCAATACCTCACCTTTGAGCTGGGGGATGAGATGTTCGCCGTCGGCACGCTCAACGTGCGAGAGATCATCGAATATGGGCCGATCACCAGCGTGCCCTTGTTGCCCCCCAGCATACGCGGCGTGATTAATCTGCGAGGCGCTGCGGTGCCGGTATTGGACCTGGGGGTGCGTTTTCGCGGTGAGCGCACGGTACAGACCTCAAGAACATGTTTTGTGATCATCGAGGTACAGGCCAGTACCTTGCGCAAGCCAGTGGGCATCATTGTGGATGCGGTCAGCGAGGTGCTTGAAATCGCCGAACAGGACATCGAACCTTCTTTGAATTTTGGTACCGATGTCAGGGCCGACTTTCTTTTGGGCATCGGCAAATTGGAGAGCGGTTTTGTACTGTTGCTGGACATCGGACGCGTGTTGTCGCTGGAGCACGTCGATGCGCTGGTCAACCTTGAGTCCCCGCAGCCCTCAACCGCCTGATTCTTCTTTGGGAACGTCCTTATGAACGTGATTCTCTCCGACGCCGAGTTCCTGCAGTTTCGTAACCTCATTCATCAAATCGCGGGCATCAGCCTGTCCGATGCCAAAAAACAATTGGTGAGCGCTCGGCTGGCCAAGCGATTGCAAGTGTTCAAGCTCAATACCTACGGCGCTTACTACAAGGTATTGATGAAGGACAGTACGGAGTTGCAGGTGGCAGTCGACATGCTGACTACCAACGAAACCTACTTTTTTCGCGAGCCCAAGCATTTTGATTTCCTGCGCGATGTGGCGCTGCCCGAACTCCGTGGCAGCGGGCCTTTGCGCATCTGGAGCGGCGCCTGCTCGACCGGAGAAGAGCCCTATACCCTGGCGATGGTCCTGGCGGACAACCTTGCAGGCAGGCCCTGGGAGATTGTTGCGTCGGACATCAGCAGCCGGGTGTTGGACAAAGCGCGCCTGGGACGCTACCCCCTCGAAAGTACGCGCGGCATTCCCGAAGCGCTGCTCAACAAGTATTGCCTCAAGGGCGTCGGCGCCAACCACGGTCGCTTCATGGTCGAACCGGCACTGGCCTCAAGGATCGATTTTCAGGCCATCAATTTGAATAATCCGCTGCCGAAACTCGGGATGTTCGACGTGATCTTCCTGCGCAACGTGATGATCTATTTTGACAACGACACCAAAGTGCAAGTGGTCAAGCGGCTGGTCAGCCATCTCAAGCCCGGCGGGTATTTTCTGGTGAGCCATTCGGAGAGCCTCAATGGCATCACCGATGAGCTGAGACTGGTCAAACCTTCAATCTACCGGAGGCCACATGCCTGACAAACGATCGTCTAACGAGGTTTTTCTAAACCCTGGCGAATGGTTTTTTGGCTCTGGCGCGATTCGGCTGCGTACGGTGCTGGGGTCGTGTGTGGCCCTGGTGTTCTGGCATCCCCGACACTTGTTGGGAGGCATGTGTCACTACTTGCTGCCCCAGCGCGCAGTGGTGAAATCGCGTGCTTTGGACGGGCGTTATGGCAATGAGGCGTTGGAATTGTTGCTCGATCGAATACACGCGAGCAAGGCCCGGCCGTCCGAGTTCAGAATCAGCGTATTTGGCGGTGGAAACATGTTCCCTGGGCTTATGCGTCCGGACAATCACTACGTCGGGCAGCGCAATGTCGAACAAGCCCGGCACTTGCTCAATCTGCACCAGTTGCATTGTCACAACTTCCACGTGGAAGGCGTGGGTTATCGAACCGTGGTGTTCGATCTTGCCAATGGTGACATTGAACTCAACTACCTGGCCTTGCAGAAAAATAGCGGCAGCCCTGTTGGAGAGCGTGCGACATGAGCCTTATCAAAGTACTGATCATTGACGATTCCGCTGTGGTTCGCCAAGTGCTGACCGCGACCCTGGGGCAAGACCCTGCCATCGAAGTCATCGGCGCTGCGGCGGACCCTGTGTTCGCCATGGACAAAATGAACAAGCAATGGCCGGATGTGATTGTGCTGGACGTAGAGATGCCACGGATGGATGGCATTACGTTCCTCAAGAAGCTGATGGCGGAGCACCCCACACCCGTGGTCATCTGCTCCACGTTGACCGAAAAGGGGGCCGCCACCACCATGCAGGCTCTGGCTGCCGGGGCGGTCAGTATTGTGACCAAGCCACAACTCAATCTGCGCCAGTTTCTGACCGACAGTTCCGATGAATTGGCGGCCGCCGTCAAGGCTGCAGCCAAGGCCAACATGAAACGCATGGTGCCCTCCAGCGAACGCGCTCCCGTGAGGTTGAGTGCCGATGTCATTCTTCCGGCGGGCGCCCAAGCGATGGCGCGCACCACCGAAAACATCGTCGCCATTGGTACGTCTACGGGCGGTACTCAAGCCCTGGAGTTGGTGTTGACCGCCTTGCCCAGGGTGTGCCCAGGAATCGTGATCGTGCAGCACATGCCTGAACACTTCACCGCAGCGTTTGCCGAGCGCCTCAATCGACTGTGCGAGATCGAGGTCAGGGAAGCGAAGAATGGCGACCGCGTCATTCCCGGTTGTGCACTGATAGCTCCCGGCGGCAGGCATATGTTGCTCAAACGCAGTGGTGCTCAATACCAGGTTGAAATTGTTGACGGCCCCCCCGTCAGCCGGCATCGCCCTTCGGTTGATGTGCTGTTTCGCTCCGTCGCCCGCAGTGCCGGCGCTAACGCGCTGGGGATCATCATGACGGGAATGGGGGACGATGGCGCGCGTGGCCTGAAGGAAATGCACGACAACGGGGCCCGGACCCTTGGCCAGGATGAAGACTCCTGCGTGGTGTACGGCATGCCCAAGGAAGCATTCAAACTGGGGGCGGTGGAGCGCGAGTTGCCCCTTGAACATATTTCAGCAGCGATTTTGCAATCCATGCATCAACGCCGCTGACTGTTCAGATCTCTGGATAGCAGTTGTTTTAAATCAGGGTGGCATAGGGCGTAGGTGAGTTAGCGAATAATGCCTCTCAGTAATGGGTTGGGGCGCGTGGTTTTCTGTTCGAGATATAGCCCCCTCGATCAGAAGCAGCGCCTTGGACAGATTGCGTAAGCTAATTAGCATGCCACCCTAATTGCCTGGAAATCTGCTGCGTGGCTTCCATGAACCGCTTGACGTAGTCCTGCTTGAGCTCTTCGCGAAAGCGAAAGCAGGGGAATGACACGCTCAGGCCACCAATCACATGACCAAAACGGTCGCGGATCGGTGCGGCCAGGCAGCGCATGTTGTCTTCAAATTCTTCATGGTCTTCGGCGTAGCCCTGGGCGCGAACTACTTGCAGTTCTTGCAGATACGCCTCGATGCTGGTCCGTTGTCATTGGGGCTGAACTCTGCCTGCTGGGCAACTCTTTCCTGGGCCAATGAGTGCCTGATAGCTACTGCGCGGGAAACCTGTTTCGCTTGGGATTTGAGAATGTTGACGCAGGAAAAATCAGGCGGAAAGGCTCCAAAACCATCGACACTCTAGTACCGATTGCCTGCCCCCCGCGCCGCGCGCGTCATGGGTTGGCGTTACCCTTTTTTGCTCTTGAAACACCCCCAAAACAAGTCCAGAATTAAGTCTTTTCCTGCTTCGGCAAGAAAATAAATCTCTTATATTTCAATGGTTTGTACGCTAGATACGAGTCTCGTTTCCCGCTCCAAATATTGCGTTTGCAGGCTTCAGCTGAAGTGTGCAGAGGGTAGAAAAAAAGGACTTTTGGGTCTTTTTTTGTTTCTGCTGCACGCCGCGCAAGGAGTCCGATACGGCGGGATGCTTGCCTCCAGGCTCAGGTCCTGGAGCTAGTGCTCCAGGTCCCCTTGGTTCAGCTGAGTAAAATCTCCTCGAGTGTTGCGCCGGCACGCCCGGTAGTCGATTTATTTCAGGACGTCCATTGTTCGCCGCCTGGCCAATCTTTTGTCGGGATGTCGCTGATTGTGCCGTCTTTGACACCGTCGATGCCGTAGCGCTCGATCGAGCCGCCGAGCACTTGGGCGAAATCATCAGCCTTGGCCTGCTGCTGACCTTCCCTGACCAACCCAGGGATCAGCGCGGCAAGCACGGCCACGCCTCCGGCCAGGACGCCCAGAACTCCGGCTGTGCCGGCGACACCGGCCAGGTAAGGGATAACCCGTGGCAGACTGCTGCTGAGCAGCCCAAGACCTCCTTCGACGGCTGACGCCGCACCGGCCAGGGCTCCCAGCGAGCCGGCCGTGATCCCGAAACCACCGGTCAGATTGTCGCCGCGACGAATCGCCTGTACGCCGTCAAAGATACCGTAGGCGCCCATCGCCATACCTGCGAGACCACCCAGACCTTTGGCGCTGTCCTCGAATCTAGTAGCAATGACCTTGGCGTTCTTGCCGTCCTTGACGTTGTCCTTGACCTGCTGGAGCAAATCGCTGGGTAATTTGCCGGTCCTCATGTCGTCGAGCGACTGTTCTCCGTTTTTGATCGCGGTGTCCAAGTACTCTTTGTAAGCCTTGGTGCCACCTTCGGTGAGCACGGTGGCGGTCATGACTGAGCCGGTCGCAATATCGACCTTGTTCCTTTCGGTCAGCTTGCCTGCGCCCTGTACGCCACGGGCGATCGTCACGCCAGCCAGGAACAGGCCGCTTACCCCGTGCAGGACACCGCTGCTGTAGGCGCCCTTGCCATCGCCACTGGGGTCGAATTTAGCCAGCGATTGCATACTGTCCAATGACTTGATGCCCTGACGGAACATGTCCCAGTTGCCCCGGAAACCCGCCAGGATCTGATCGGTTGTAGCCAGGGTGCCGTCTTTGTTCATCAGCAGTTCGGGTGATTCCCGACGTATGTCGTCAATCAGCTTGCGCACTTTGTCTTCATCGAGCTCCGCGCCGCCGTCTTTACCGTAGGCGGATTTCAGGTCATCGAAGGTTGCGCCTTTGAACGCGTTTTCCTGAACGATGCTGGAGAAGTTGTCGTTCAACTGCTTGTCGAGTGTGCCGGTGAACTCCGGGTCCAGCGTCGCGTTGTAGAGCGCGACTTCCATGCTGAAGGCACTGGCGGCCGCTTCAGGGGTTTCGGTCTTGAGCAGCTCGCGCAGACGATCACCCGAGGCCAACGTGTCTTTGTAGTAGGTTTTGAATTCTTCACTGTGGGAGGACTTGCCCACGCCTGCCTGAATCTCGTCGGCCTTGTCGATACCCAGCATCGTCTGAAGGCTGCGGGCAGTGCCATAAAAGTCCGCCAGCGCCTTGGGCTGATCGACCTTACCGTCCTTGTTGGCGGCGTCCCAGGCTGTGTCCAGCGCCTTGCCGGATTTGATCTGGTCTTCGTAGGTTTTGGTCACCGCCGCCTTGAGCTCCGGGCTGTCATCAAACAGCGCCTTCATCGCCTCATCGCCACGGGTCTTGAGAAACTCGGCTGTAGGCTTGTCGTTCTGGAGGAGGGCGATGTGGTCGTTGATATCCTGCAGCACCTTGTCCGGTTGCCAGAACGCGCCGGAGCCGTTGGCGATGGCGACCTTGCCGTAATCGTCGCCCCACATCCCGGCGGTGGCGCCGTCGACCACCAGCTTTTGCGCATTCTGCAGGTCCATCAGCACGGCGGCCTTTTGCTCTGCGGTGTAGTTTTCGGGGTGTTCGAATACATCAGCGCCCAGCTTGTTGGTGTCGACATTGTGGGTCACGTTGCCCGATATCACAGTCGACAACAGACTGGTCAGCCCTGGGGCATCAGCCGGGGCAGTGTTCTTCAGCCAGTTCTGGATGTCGGCCTTGCCGACCTTGCCGTCGGCGGTATTGGCCAGCGGGTTGCGGGCGGCGTCGAGCATTTTGAACGCGCCCGGCTGGGCCCAGAAGTCCAACGCTTCCTGCTCCTTGGCGCTGAGTTGGGGATTGGCGTCTTTGTAGTCCTTGATGTTCTGTTCGGTGAGTGCGCCATCGGCGCCGGTCTTGCCACGAATCGAGTCGTACTTCTGCTCAAGGATGGCAGCGTACTGGGCGATTTGTTTGGAGCCTTCGTCGGCGTCGGGTTTGGCCTTGAGAAAGTCCTTGTAGCTGGCGATATCCTCGCTGGCCTGGGCCTTGGGCAGTGACTCGAAGCCGAACTTGCCGAAATCCTGCAAGCGTCCTGCTTCGGTACCGTTTCGGGCTTCGCCGCTTTTGGTGAACCCGTCGACACTGCTGTTGGCAACGTCTGCGCCGCTAAGGACCTTGCCGCTCTCATCGTAGCCAACGACTCGATCAAGCACCTGGCTGGCGCGGAAGGCGGCGTTCGGGTCATTCTCGAAGTCGCCGACACGTTCCTTGAGGGCGTCTTTTACACCGCTCTGGTTACCGAGATTCTTCAGTAGGGGGTTGGCGTCGATGATATCGCTGGCAGAGCGCTTGTCGCCCTCCGGCAGCTCCCAGACGATACCGGCTTTCTCGCCTGCCTCGCGGACCTTGGGATCGCTGCCGACGTTGGCGGCAGTTTCAAGTTTGCCATTGAGGCTGTCGAAGCCGCCCTTGCCAAAATCCTGCAGGCGGCCGGCCTCAGTGCCGTGTTTGGCCTCGCCGCTTTTGGTGAAGCCATCTACGCTGTCATTGTTGACATCCTTGCCCGCCAGGCGTTCGCCATTCCCGTCAAAACGCACAACGTGGTCCAGCACCTGCTTGGCGCGATAGGCGGCGTCCGGGTCATTTTCGAAGTCGCCGACCTGCTCCTTGAGCATGTCTTTCACGCCACTCTGGTTACCCAGGTTTTTCAGTAAGGGGCTGTCGTCGATTATCTGCTGTGCGGAGCGTTGGTCATTCTCCGGGCGTACCCATTGAATGCCCCGAGCGTCGGCCTTTTCACGCGCGACCGGGTCATCGGCAACCGTGTCGACGTTCTTGAGTTTGCCCTCGAGGTTATCGAAGCCGAACTTGCCGAAATCCTGCAGGCGCCCGGCTTCGGTACCATGCTTGGCTTCGCCGCTTTTGGTGAAACCGTCCACTCGGCTGTTGTTGACGTCTTTGCCGGCCACGCGACTGCCACCTTCGTCCAACTGCTCGATGTGTTCCAGCACCTGCGTGGCGCGATAGGCCGCGTCACGGTCGGTTTCGAAATCGCCCACTCGCTCCTTGAGCTTGTCTTTTACGTCACTCTGATTGCCGAGGTTCTTGAGCAATGGGCTGCCATCGATGATCTCTTGTGTCGAACGATGATCGTTTTCGGACAGTTGCCATTCGATACCGGCTTCCTTGGCCTTGGCGCGCTGAACCGAGCCGTCCCACTGGGATTCGGATTGGTTTGCAGCTGGGTTTTTTTTCAAATCCGTCACAGAGATAGACATATTCAGGCTCCTGTATCGATGAGTAACAAGTCAGTCACTTGTTAAGAGTAGGTGGCTGCGTAAATGCGAGGGCATTGTTGGGGTTGATAAATACAGCTAACTCATTGTTTATTCGGCCGGTTAATTATCAGTGCGCGATAAAAGTGTGATGTGGCGCACATCTTAGTTTCACGGATCACGGGTCTGGTGACGCGAGATACAAGTGTTTTGGGTGTTCAAGTCACGCTGGGAAGTTACTCGTCGCAGCAGCTTCAGTTGTTGAACCTTAACTAGCGATGGACGAGGACATTATCAGAGTGGGGCGCAGGGGAGGGGCTGTGCAGGGACGTTTTCACAACGTTTCACAACCGGATAGTCGCTGAAGCACTGGGTTTTGGCCGGCGGGGTGGCAAATGACTGATGGCTATTTGATCCCTTCCTACTAAGGGCGAAAAGGACAGTTATTTAAAATAAAGTTCCATAAAAAAGCTAAGGAAATATTTTGAATTATATTAAGTTTGGCGCTCATGAGTGAAGGCTAAATGATATTGCTTTGAGGTTGGTTAGTTGCAGGCGTGAGGTTTCACAAGTTTTCACAGCGTCGAATGATTTCATCTGCGTAATATCGATTCGTGCGGAGCGGTGAGCTGAAGTTTATTTGTAATAAAGCTTCCTTACTGTGATGCCTGAAGTATGAGCACGCCGCTTTGCGGCTGAAGACATCCCATCTAAAGCAAGGAGATCCAAAATGAGTGAAGTTCCTCCAGCAAGCTCCGGCGGCGGCGCAGATGCAGCAATCGCAAAAATGGAAGCCACTTTCAATATGGCTATCGAGAAGTCGGCAAAAATCACCGAGCTGACCACAGCCAAAAAAGCTGAGCTCGATGCGACCAAGCAACGTCCGCAGAACTGACGTCGCTGCGCGGGCAGCTGCAAGGCTGCTCGCCTACCTGGCCCTTACGCTGCATTTCACTCTACGTTTTTCGGTGTCTGACTCGCCCTTGCCTGCGCGCACCACACGGGTAACCCGATATGACAGCCCTGATTTCCCTGATCCCGGCGCCTGGTTCATCGGCTTCGGGAATGAGCGTTCCACTGCTCTGCATCACCCACGGTCTGCATCAAGGGGTAAATCTCTCCCTCGATAAAGCCATCTACATTATTGGAAGTGCCAGTAACGCTGATTTGTTGCTCAGTGATACCGGCATCGCTGAGCGGCACATGGCCCTGCGTTTCTCCAACGGCCAGGTGGCGGTCGAAGCCCTTGGCGGCGATGTCATCGTCATCGGGCGTGATGCCCGGGAGATCAGGATTCCCGTCGGCAGCGGCCATCGCGCGCGTTTTCCTCTGGCTGTCCGCATCGGCGGTGCTCGCCTGACCCTGAACGATGCCTGCGATCAATCCGAGCCTGTGGACCGCGCCCTGCGTGCCTCGCGGCGCGCGCCGCAATGGATCATCGCGCTGCTGTTGATGTTTTTATGCGTCGGCGCGTTTGCCTTCCGCGGTCAGCCCGTTTCGCCAATGGAGCTGGCGACCCACAGTCAATTGAGTTCGTCCGTCGATGCAAAACACCCAAGTACAGCAACGGCTGCGCAAGCCGCGCCCTGGCTTGAGCAGCAATTGGCGGCAGCCAGTCTGAATCAGATAAAAGTCAGCGAATCCGATGGACAGCTCAACGTGCAGGGCAACTACGATCCCGCGCAGAAAAGCCAGTGGATGCGCGTGCAACAAGACTATGACGGCCGCTTTGGACAGCAAGTGGTGCTGCATTCCGCTGTCGCCCCTCGCGCCGAAATCGCCAAGCCACGGGTGCGCTTTCAGGCAGTCTGGTTCGGCACCAATCCTTATGTCGTCAATGAGAGCGGCAAACGCCTGTACCCAGGGGCCACGCTGGCCGATGACTGGACGTTGGAGCGCATCGAAAACAACCAGGTGATTCTCGCCCGGGGTGAAGAACGATTCACCTTCACCCTATGAAAATCGACCCGCGCCCGCTGCTGCCGGCCACCGCCGAGAAAACCCCTGCGGTTGACGCTGTCCAGCCAGCGACCTCGCGTCAGGGGGCGCGTTTCGAAGCGGTCCTGAGCAAGCGTGAAGTCCTGGCACGTCGCTCATTACGTGGCGATGTCGAGCAGTCTTCAAGTGCCGGCGGCATCAGTCCGGAGCTGTTCGGCAGCACCCGTTCGCTGGAGATACTTGAATATGTCCTGCACAACGTCCTGCCTGCCCTGGACGCAGAATCAGAGATAAAGATCCTGGCCCATGACCTGATCAGCGAGGAAATCGACATGCGACGCAGCCTGGAGCAACAGCGCGTCGAGGTACAGGCCTGATGCGCCGCGAAACGCTCAGCCGTGAAGAGCAGGACGCCGTCGAGTTGCTCAAGGGCATGGGCGAGTTGTATCGCCGTGGCGGCCAGGCGCAGAAAGGGTTGGTGATGCTGCTGATTGCGGTGCATCTGGCGCCGCGCGATCCCATGCTGTTGCGTGGGCTGGCGATGGCCTTCACTGACAGCGCTCAGCCAGACCGCGCATTGAGTGCACTGGACCGCCTGGTGGCGGCCGAAGGCGAGTCGCCGGGCGTGTTGCTGCTACGCAGTCGCGCGTTGTGGGGCGCTGCCCGCAAGGACGAGGCACGCCAGTGCTTCAAACGCTATCTGGCCGCTCGGAGAGCCGCTCGATGATGCGGGTCATGAACCACCTCAATGCCCTGGCACGCATCGCCGCCAAGCGCAGCGACGTGATCATTGTTGCGTTCATGCTGATGGCCATTGTGATGATGATCATCCCGCTGCCCACCTGGCTGGTCGATGTGCTGATCGGCATGAACATTGCGTTGAGCATCCTGATCCTGATCGTCGCGTTTTATATTTCGCACTCGGTGGAGTTCTCTGCACTGCCACCGCTGATCCTGCTCAGCACGCTGTTTCGCCTGTCCTTGTCGATCACCACTACACGTTTGATTCTGCTGGATGGCAACGCCGGTCACATCGTCAAAGCCTTCGGCGATTTTGTCATTGCAGGCCAGGTGGTGGTTGGCCTGGTGGTGTTCTTGATCATCACGGTTGCGCAGTTCGTGGTGATCACCAAAGGTGCCGAGCGCGTGGCTGAGGTCGCGGCGCGTTTTACCCTGGACGCGATGCCTGGCAAACAGATGAGCATCGATAACGACCTGCGTAACGGCGACATTGATCAGCCCGAGGCCCGTCGCCGTCGCTCGCGACTTGAGCGCGAAAGCCAGATGTTCGGCGCCATGGACGGCGCGATGAAGTTCGTCAAGGGCGACGCTATCGCCGGGCTGGTCATCCTGTCGGTCAACTTGTTGGGCGGCATGCTGATCGGCATGCTCGAACGGGATATGTCATTCGGCGACGCGGCGCACACCTACTCGCTGCTGACGGTTGGCGACGGGCTGATTGCGCAGATTCCAGCGCTGCTGATTTCAGTGGCGGCGGGGACAGTGGTCACCCGCGTCAACAGTGACAATGCCGAAGGCAATCTGGGCACCGAGATTCTGCAGCAACTGGGCGCCAGTCACATGGCGCTGGGTTTGACGGCCTTGATCCTGCTGGGCGTTGCATTGCTGCCAGGGTTTCCGGCGCTGGTTTTTATCGGCCTGGCGGCGGTGCTTGGGGGCGCGGCATTCGTCATGTATCGCCGTGGCCAGGTGCTCGAGGTGCTTCCCGCTGAAGCTGTCAGCGAAGCGGCCGACGATCTGGCACACCTGCCCGAGCAGCCCCAGGTGCTCGGCAAACCGCTGGACAGCCGCCTGTTGCTCAGCATGGGTTCAGCGTTGGGCCAGGCGGCACCGCAGCTCCCGCTGCGCCAGCGTCTTGAAGCCTTGTGTCATGAGATCCGCGCTGACCTGGGCATCGAAGTGCCGGTGCCAGATCTTTACATCGATTCCTCGATGCCCGCCAACCGCTTTGTCATTGAGCTTGAGGGCGTGCCGGTCAACGAAGGTGAGTTACCCCCCGATTGCCTGTTGCTCAAGGACGATCCGGTGCATGCGCACTTGCTGGACATTCCTCTGCTGGAAGTCGATTCGCCGTTGAGCCGCAGGCCGGCGCAATGGATAGAACTGCATCATCAGGACAGCCTGCAAGAGGCGGGTATCGGTTTCATGTTGCCCGACGAGGTGCTGCGCACCATGGTCGAACGCACGGTGCGCCGCTACGCGGCTGATTTTCTCGGGATTCAGGAAACCCGCGCGATCCTGGAGCGCATGGAGGGCCTGTACGGCGAGCTGGTCAAGGAAGTGCTGCGTATCGTGCCGTTGCAACGCATCGCCGAGACACTGCGCTTGCTGATCGCTGAAGGTGTCTCGATTCGCAATCAACGCGCGTTGCTCGAAGCAATGGTCGAATGGGGCGCTCGGCAAACCGATGCACCGGGTCTGGCCGAGCAACTGCGCGCCGCGCTGGCACGCCAGATCAGCCATCAGTTCGCCGATCGCAACCGGGTCATCAGTGCTTTCGTGCTCACGCCAGGCCTGGAAGAACAGTTGCGCGCGAGCACACGGCGTCTGGAGAACCCTGGCGATTCGTGGCCCGAACACACCAACCGCGCGCTGCTGACACAAATGCGTCACGCCTGCGAGCGCTTGCCTGAAGAAGGCCAGACGGTGTTGCTGGTACATCCCGAATTGCGGCGTGGCATGCGTCGCCTGGTGCTGCGCGGTGAGCTTGAATTGGCGGTCCTGTCGTTTCGCGAGCTGGCCGGCGAATACAACCTGCAAGCGCTTGGCACCCTCAGCCTGAACGAAATTACTCATCGACGCCCAGCCAGCGGCGTCCCGATTACTTCAATGGCGAGCGCCTCATGACGTGTTTTGCGCAGTTTCGTGGCTTCTGGATAGCCGCTATTGCAGCCCTGGCGCTGCCCGTGATTGCGTGCGCGCAGACCATCGCCGAAGGCAGTACCGGCAACCTTGACCTGGCCTCCGGCGAAGGGCGCATCTTGAGCTTCAAGGCACCCGTCGACTCAGTGCTCGTCGCAGACCCCGGTATTGCCGATCTGCAGGTGGTATCGCCGGGGGTGATTTACGTGTTTGGCAAAGCACCAGGGCAGACCAGCCTGATCGCCCTCAGCCCTGATGGCGAGCAACTGGCGGCGTTGAGTCTGTCCGTCAGCAGCGGCACCCAGGCCATCAGTCGCCCGCTGAAAGAGATGCATCCGAACAGCAGCGCGCACATCTCTGCGGCAGGTAATCGAGTCGTGGCCAAAGGCAGCCTCAAGAGCGTGGGCGAGGCCACCGACCTGAACGCACTGCTGAGTACCGAGGGCCAGGATTTCAAGAGCGCAATCAACGGCGCGTCGTACGAAGGCTCGGCGCAGGTCAACATTCGCGTACGGTTTGCCGAGGTATCGCGCTCCGAACTGCTGCGCTACGGCGTCAACTGGAATGCGTTGTTCAACAACGGCACGTTCTCATTCGGCCTGCTCACAGGCGGCGCGTTGGCGGCAGAGGCGGCCAGCGGTGGCTCCAACGTGGTCAGCGCCGGGCTGGCGTCGGGCAATGTGAATATCGACGCGATGCTTGAGGCGCTGCAAAGCAACGGCATCCTAGAGATCCTTGCCGAGCCGAACATCACGGCCATGACCGGTCAGACCGCAAGTTTCCTGGCCGGTGGCGAAGTCGCCGTGCCGGTGCCGGTAAACCGCGATCTGGTCGGCATCGAATACAAGCAATACGGTGTGTCGCTGCTGTTCAGCCCGACGGTGCTGCCCAACGACCGAATCGCCCTGCAGGTGCGTCCTGAAGTCAGCAGTCTGATGGGCTCCAGCACCGTCAGCGTGGGCGGTTATCAAGTGCCGTCGTTCAGGGTACGGCGTGCCGATACGCGGGTTGAGGTCGGCAGCGGCCAGACCTTCGCGATAGCCGGGCTGTTCCAGCGCGAAAGCAGTCAGGATGTCGAGAAGGTACCCATGCTGGGCGACATGCCGATCCTCGGCAATCTGTTTCGCTCCAAGCGCTTTCAGCGCAATGAAACCGAACTGGTGATTCTGATCACGCCGTATCTGGTGCAACCGGTACGTGCGCGAACCCTTGCCACGCCATTGGACGCCCGTCCCGCAGATACCGCTACGGCATCTGCGGGGCCGCGCAACGGCGGGATGTTTGGCTTCTACATGAATTGAACAAGGAACAACCATGAATCGCGTACTGCTACTGATCAGCCTGACGCTGACACTGCTGGCGGGCTGCAAGACCCACCTGGCCCCCGCGAGCTATTCGCCGGATTACCAGGCGCTGGCCCGCGCCGACGGCCGGGTCGAACTGGTCCCGGTGGAATGCTTGAAGCCTTCAGCCGAGGATCAGTTGGGTACCGATGAAGAAACGCATGTGCCGTTATTGCCACCCGGCTGCGCCAACAACCTTACGCTGTTGCAGATGGTCGAGCAGCGCTCGGATTTGTTCCAGGGCAGGGCGACCGGTCCGACCATGGCTGCGCCCGTGGGGCGTGCGGCGCAGGTTTACATTGATGGTTACGACCGCGAGGAGCTGCGCCGGCGTCAATCCGAACAGCAGGCCAGGGCCGACAAGCAGGAGCGCCAATGACTGTCGCGGCTCTAATGCGTATCGACCAGCCCCAGTTCGCGCGCCTGGGCTTGCGGGTCTTTGATGGCCTGGATGCGTTGCGCTTCAGCCAACAGCTTCTTGCGTTCTGCGTTGGAAATGTCGTCAAGGCCCAGGGTGCGGATGTCCTTTTCACGGCCAGCGAGCACGCTGATCAACAATGCGTTGCGTTGGTGCCGGGGCAGGGCGCGTGCCGACTCAACGACGCTATGAATAGTGTCCAGTGCCAGTTGCGGCTTGCCGCCCAGGGCATAGGCCAGAGCAAGGTTGCAACGGGTGTCGAGGTCGTTGGGGGCGAGCGCGAGACTTTGGCTGAACGCCGCCTGAGCCGCGTTGGCCTGACCCCGCAGAATCTGCGCGATGCCCAGCCGGTTGAACGCTTGGGGTTGATCGGGTTGCGCACTGGCTTGGGTCAGAACCGTCACCGCGCGGTCCAGTTTGCCCTGGCGCAGTTGTGCGGTGCCCAGGCCCAACAGGGCGGCTGCGCTGTCCGATTGACGTTCCAGCGCTTGTTGATAGGCGCGCTCGGCACCCCGCGCATCGCCATTGGCCAGTCGTGTTTCGCCCAGTTTGAGCCAGGCATCGAGTTGCGCCTGCGGCAGTTGCGTGGCCTTTTCATAAAGCCCGGCGGCGGTAACGGTGTCGCCGCGTTTTTGCAGGTCGGCAGCCAGGCCCATGAAGCGTTCGTAGCTACCATCGGAGGCGGGCGGGGTGCTGCAGGACGCGAGCGTGACGCTGCCAAGCAAAATCAACGTGGAGGCAAAACGACTGGGCATGGAAAAGGCTCTTTGGTCGAGGACGGTGGGGCAATTGCTCAATCGACCGCAGGGGCCGATCAACCGAAACGGCTCACCCGACGGGAAAATCATTTTATCGACTTGAAGCGCAATAGCGAACGTTATGTGCGCGGTGTTTCCCACTCCGCTGTCGCGACGTGTGGGGGACGACGTCATGGGTAATCGCCGATTCATAAGGTGCTCTTTCTGGATACTGATGGTGGTTTTGACCTCGACCGGCGTACGGGCTGAAGGCGCGCCGACCGGCGATGCCCCGAAGTGGTTCGCTGAGCCGTATGCCTACGTGCTGGTCGAGCAGGATGCGCGTGCCGCACTGGAAGAGTTCGGTCACAACCTGGGGCTGATCGTGGTTATGTCAGACAAGGTTCGCGGCAAGTCACGCAGTAGGGTTCGCAGCGAGTCCGCGGGGGATTTCCTGACACAACTGTGTGATACCAACGGCCTGAGCTGGTACTTCGACGGCAACATCCTCTATCTGAGTACCGATGCGGAAAACGGCACGCGCCTGTTCAAGGCTCAGGCGCACAACCTTGAACAGCTTGAAGATTACCTGGGCAGCCTGGACGTCTATGGCAAGCAGCTTTCATCCCGGGTGAGCCCCGATGGCGACGAGTTGTTTGTCTCGGGGCCACCGGCGTATTTGAACATGGTTGAGCAGCATGTCGACCACCAGCAACGCCCCGTCACGGCCCCGGTCGCGCGTGAGCGCGGTGTGCGCGTATTTCGTGGGAACGTGGTGACCACTGAAGCCAGTAACTGAAACCCGACAAGCACAATCACCCACTGGTAAGGAGCAATACGATGTCAGTCAGCCCTGTCGACAGCACCACCCACGTCACCCCCACGCCGGAAGCGCAGTTCAATGCGGCGGTGGACAAATCCAAGGCAGAAATGAGCGATGACGAACTCACCGAAGCCCTGATTACCCAAGCCGTGACCGTTGGCGGGCAGTTCATCATCATGCCCAAGGCCCAGGAAATGCTGAACGAAGCCCAGTCATCCGAAGACGACGAAGAGTAGGCCACCGCCATGACTGCAAGCCTCGCAGCACCCGCCACGGCGGCATTGCCGCCGTCAGGCGGACCGGGAGGGCTTCAGGCCTCCCAGAACCTCTTCGAACACATGGCCGGCAACGCCAAAGGCATGCCCCAGGGCGCGAGCCCGCATCAAATCGGTGAAGGCTTGATGGAGCGCCTGAACGGATTCATCGACCGCTCACGCAGTTTTTCCGAACGCGCCGATGCGCTCACCAAGGGCTCACCGCCGGGCGCTTCCGCAGGGCCGGGGAGTACGCTGGCGGCGGCGGGTGCGGATAAACCGGCGTCGGCGCAAAACCCCACGGGCAGCGGGCAACCGCCGAAAAAAGTCGGTGAACAGCAGGTCGATCAGATCGTCCATTCGCTGGGCAAAATGTTCGACTATTCCATCGAGACGCAAATGGTGGTGCGCGGCGCGACGCAGATATCCGGCTCCGCCAACACGCTTTTGAAAGGTCAATAAGCCATGTCCAACCGCTGCCGTACTCTGCGCTTGATGATCGTCGTTGCCCTCGCCGGGTTGTTGCAGGCCTGCGATATCGACCTGTACACCAACCTGGGCGAGCGCGAGGCCAATGCCATGGTCGCCGTTCTGCTGCGCGACGGTGTTCCAGCCTCACGCAAGGTGCAGGACAACGGCCAACTGACGGTGGTGGTGGACGAAAAACGTTTCTCCGAAGCGATGGCGCTGCTCGATGAAGCAGGTTTGCCGGGCCAGTCGTTTTCCAATATGGGCCAGGTCTTCAAGAGCAACGGCCTGGTGTCGTCGCCGGTGCAGGAGCGCGCGCAAATGGTCTATGCGTTGAGCGAAGAGCTGTCCCACAGCGTGTCGCAAATCGACGGCATTATCTCCGCCCGCGTGCATGTGGTGCTGCCGGACAACGACTTGCTCAAGCGCGTGATATCGCCTTCCTCTGCCTCCGTGCTGGTGCGCTATGACCCGGCCACAGATATCAATCAACTGATCCCGCAGATCAAGACGCTGGTCGCCAACGGGATTTCCGGCCTGAGCTACGAAGGCGTTTCGGTGACCGCCATCAAGGCGGCCGTCGCCAGCCATCGCACCGGTGCCCAGCCACGTCTGGCGAGCTTCCTGGGCATGTGGATGCTGGAAGACAATCTGCCTCGGGCGCGGCTGCTGTTCGGTTGCCTGCTGCTCTGCACCCTCGGGCTTGCCGGCGTACTCGGCTGGCAGCACTGGCAACGGCGGCGTGCGGAGTCGGTGTACGTGCTGGAGGACGCACTATGACGGCGGCGCCAAACCCACGGCAGCAAGCCTGGCAAACCTTGCTTGAGCAACCGCTGAATTTCGTTGATACGCGCCATCTGCGTGAGTGCTGGCCGCAGCCGCCCACCGCTCAACAGCAGGCGATGTTGTACGCCATGCCCCGTTTCCAGGCGCGTCTGTTACAGCAGTTGATGCGCCATTTTCACCTGCCGGTGCTGGCGCTCGTGCCGCCGCCGCAGGAACAGGACTTGCCGGTACTGTTGCTGTCCGGCGAAGCGTTCAAGCGCTTGCCGCGCCTGTGCGGGGCCATCTGGCATGCAGAAGCGTTGAGCCACGAAATTCTCAGCGACAGGGTCAACGCATTGCGCGATGCGCTGGGCAGCGAGGTATTCGCCCTGGCGCTCGCGCATCGCTCGCTGGCCGGCGCTGCGGACCTGCTGCGCCAACCTGCCGAATTGCTCGACGCCATTGACCGCGATGGCGCCAGTTGTGTAGCGGCCTGGCTGCAGCGCCAGCCGCCGGGGTTGCGTGACTGGCTGCGTCTGCGTCTGGAGTTGCCGCCGGTCGATGGCTCGCCCACAACGGTTGACGCGGACATTGTGCGCCGCGCCGCCGCAACGTTTGACCCGCCAGCCGGGGAGGCCGCCTGATGAGCGAGCTACCCACCCGTCCCGCTGCGCGCATTCTTCGCGCCGAACAGGCCGACCTGTGGATTGATGGCTATGCCTTCGTCCAGGCCGCGAAGGAGGAGGCGCAGAACCTGCGCAACGAGAGCGCGAGCTGGCTGGAGCAGGCTCGCGAGGCGGGCTTTGAAAGCGCTCGCCAACAGGGCGCCCAGGAAGTTGGCGCATTACTGATCGAGACGTCGTTGAAGGTCGATGCCTGGCTGTCCGGCCTGGAAGCGTCCATGGCAGATCTGGCCTTGGGCATCGTGCGCGAAGTGCTAGACGACATGAACGATGCTGAACGTATCGTGCGTTGCACCCGCAAGGCGTTGAATGCATTTCGCCAGGATCAGTCCCTGAGCCTGTTCGTACCTCGCCAGGACGTCGAGGCGGTACGTCATCGTCTGAAATCGGAGCTGGATAACCTGTCAATGATCACGCTCGAATCCGACGATCAACTGGCGCCCGGCCAGGCACGGCTGAGCAGTCCTGTGGGTTCTGTGGAACTGGGCCTGGAGGCGCAATTGAATAACCTGCGCCGCTATTTGCTGCCGTTTGCCGATGGGCAGCAGCCGTGAGCGTCGATGTGCAGGCGATTATTCCGCGCCTGGCCGAGCGCCTGGGCGAAGCGCGGCTGCGGCCTATGAGAGGCACCGTGCGCAGTATTCGCGGCGTGCTCTTGCGTGCCAGTGTCGCCGGCGTGCGTATCGGCGAGCTGTGCCAATTGCGCGATCCGAGCAGCGGTCGCAGCCTGGCGGCGGAAGTCATCGGGTTTGAACAGGACGAAGCCATTCTGTCGCCCATCGGTTCAATGGAAGGCCTGTCGACCCGCACCGAAATCCTTGCCACCGGCGAGACGCTGGGTGTCAGTGTCGGCGACGCACAGTTGGGCCGGGTGATCAGCCCGATGGGTGATTATCTGGATGGCAACGGCATCCTGCCCCTGGGGGTCGTGGTGCGCTACCCGCTGCACGCCGAACCGCCGCCGCCGTTTTCGCGACAATTGATTGTCCGGCCGATGTCCCTCGGCGTGCGCTCCATCGATGGCTTGCTGACCCTGGCCCAGGGACAGCGCATGGGGATTTTTGGCGAACCGGGCGTGGGCAAGTCGTCGCTGCTGGCAAGCATTGTGCGCCACACCGACGCGGACGTGATCGTCATCGGCCTGATCGGCGAGCGGGGTCGGGAAGTGCGCGAACTGCTGGATGTACAACTGGATGCCCAGGCGCGTGCGCGCACTGTTGCCGTGGTCGCGACCTCTGATCGACCCGCCGCTGAGCGGGTGCGCGCGGCGTACGTCGCCACGGCGCTGGCGGAATATCACCGGGACCAGGGGCGCAACGTGTTGCTGCTGATGGACAGCCTGACCCGCTTCGCCCGTGCGCAACGGGAAATAGGCCTGGCGGTGGGCGAACCACCGACCCGGCGCGGGTATCCGCCTTCGTTCTTTTCCGCGTTACCGCGTCTTCTGGAGCGCGCAGGGCCTGGCCCGGTAGGCAGTATCACTGCGCTGTACACCGTGCTGACCGAAGGCGACGTGTCCATGGACCCCGTCGCAGAAGAGGCACGCTCGATTCTCGACGGGCACATTGTGCTCAGTGCTGAACTGGCCCAGCGCAATTACTTCCCCGCGGTGGACGTGTTGCGCAGCCGCAGCCGCTTGATGGATCAGGTGTGCAGCGATGAGCAACGTCACCTGGCCATGCGCATCCGTGAACTGATGGCGCGGCGCAATGAAATTGAAATGCTTATCCGCGTCGGTGAATACGCTGCCGGCAGCGACCCGCTGGCCGACGAAGCCATCGCCCGGCATGCCGCCATCGAAGCGTTCATGCGCCAGGGCGCGGCTGAACCGAGCAGCGCCGAACAGACGCTCGACCACATGCGCAAGGTCTTGGCATGAAGATTCCGGAGGCTTTATGAAGACCAGTGATTTACGCAGCCTGCAGGCCTTGCGTCAGCTGCGCGAGCAGCGTGCCGCCAGCCAGTTGGCCGCTCAGCAGCGGCGTTGTGGCGACACGCACCATGCCCTTGATGACGCCAGGGAAACGTTGCGTCTGCACCGGGAATCGCTCGCCCGCGAGGCCGAGCGCATTTACGGCGCGTTCAATGACGGGCTGTCGATTAACGCCTGGCACGCAGCCCAGGAACACCTGAACGAGTTGGTGGGCGGTCGGTGTCAGTTGGAAGAATCAGTCGAGCAGACCGCGCGGTTGCTCCAGGTACAGGAGCAGGAGCGCGAAGTATTTCGCGCTGCCCGCATGGCGCGCCAACGTCAGGCCGATGCCTGTGACTCCCTGCTTGAGGGACGTCTACACAGCGAACGTCGCGCGGGGGAGTCCCGGGACGACGCCGAGGATATTCCGGCTGCGGCGCCAGGGGGCGTTGCATGACGTGCCGCGAGCGCGAACGCCTGGCGCCGGTGCCAGACACTGATACCGCGCTGAGTGGGTTGCAGATTTACGATCTGCAATGGCTGACGCTGCACAACCGATTGCATCGTCATCGCGAACCCTGGCGGGGGCACTGCGCCGATCAGCCGGTCAGCGTGCTGTGGGCCGGTGTCACCCCGCCTGTCGAGCCACTGCTCGACATCCATATATCGCTAAGTAACACCTCGCTTGTGCTGCATCTGCCGACGCCGGCGCTGGAGGTTCTGGGGCTGGCCGATTATCCGCTTGAGTATTTGAAGAGCTTACCCGGCGCGCTGTTGCTGGAATTGGCCTTGCTCAGCCTGATCGAGCCCCTGGAGCAACTGACGGGCCAGTCGTTGCAGATTGTAGATCCGTGTGACGTGGCTGACTCACCGTGCGTGCTGAGCCTGACGCTGCAAGTGCAGATTGCCCGCCATTCACCCTGGTCGGTGCCGCTGCAAATGAGCGTTGATGCAGCCCGGCTGATCGCCGAACTATTGGATCAGCACGCCGCCCCCGCCACCCAGCCATTGGCCGCCATGTATTTGCCGCTGACAGTGGAAAGCGGCGAGGCCTGGTTGAGCGTGGCCGAGCTGCGCAGCCTGCGGCCGGGTGATGTGCTGATGCTGGAGGACTGGCCTGATACGCAGGTTCGGCTGGTGCTCGGCGCTCGCCTGCAAGCCCGTGCTGAACGCGATGGCGACACCTTGAAGCTGCTTGAAAAACCGACTGCCGTTAACTTTTTGAAGGAACCTCCCATGTCTGAAACCGCTGTCGGCTCCCATTTGGACACCACGCTGGACGACCTGCCGCTCAAACTGGTGTGTCAGGTCGGCAGTGTAGACCTGTCGCTGGCCCAGTTGCGTGAATTGGGCGAGGGAAGCCTGGTGCAACTGGCGCCGCAGTTGCACGCCGGCGTTGACCTGATGGTCAACGGTCGACGCGTCGGCCAGGGTCAACTCGTGAAGATCGGCGACGGTCTAGGCGTGCGTCTTCTGAGCTTCTGCACGCCATGAATGGCTACCAGCCCAACCTGATAGAGATCATTCTCGTCG
Organism: Pseudomonas fildesensis; assembly: GCF_001050345.1. GTDB lineage: Bacteria > Pseudomonadota > Gammaproteobacteria > Pseudomonadales > Pseudomonadaceae > Aquipseudomonas > Aquipseudomonas fildesensis. The sequence continues at coordinate 190,958 of NZ_LFMW01000011.1, forward strand.
TTGCCACCATCGGCCTTATTCCGCTGGCCGTGGTGACCCTGACGGGTTTCATGAAGATATCCGTGGTGCTGTTTTTGATTCGCAACGCGCTGGGTGTGCAGCAGACCCCGCCGAACCTGGTGCTGTATGGCATTGCGCTGATCCTTTCGGTGTACGTGACGACGCCGTTGATTGGCGACATGTATCGCCAAGTGGAAGGGCGCGACTTGAATATGGAAAACGTCGAGCAACTACGGGAGTTCGGCGATGCGCTCAGGCCGCCATTGCAGGCGCATCTGTCGCGGTTCGCCAACGAAAGCGAGCGCGGCTTTTTCGTGCAGGCCACCGAAACCATCTGGTCGCCCGAAGCCCGCGCCGACCTGCGCGACGATGATCTGGTGGTGTTGGTACCGGCCTTTGTCAGTTCGGAGCTGACACGCGCCTTCGAGATCGGCTTTCTGTTGTACATCCCGTTTCTGGTGGTGGATTTGTTGGTCGCCAACGTCTTGATGGCGATGGGCATGTCGATGGTCTCACCGACGCTCATATCGATACCGCTGAAGATTTTTCTCTTTGTTGCCTTGAGCGGCTGGTCGCGCTTGATGCATGGCCTGATTCTAAGTTACGGGTGAATGTATGGGGCAGGACGTTTTTCTTTCGTTGATGAACAAGGCGTTGATGACCGTGCTGTTGCTGTCAGCGCCCGCGTTGGGTATCGCCATTGTTGTCGGCCTGGGTGTCGGCTTGTTGCAGGCCCTGACACAAATCCAGGACCAGACCCTGCCGCAGGTGGTGAAGCTGGTTGCCGTGCTGCTGGTGATCGTGTTTGTCGGGCCGCTGTTGGCCAGCCAGGTCGCCGAACTGGGCAGCGAAGTGCTGGATAACTTCCCTTTGTGGACGCGCTGAGCCGGCATGGATGCCAATGTCGCCAACGCCTTCCTTGAGGTTGCGTACCCGGTCATCAGCTCTGCGGCGCTGGCGGCCAGCCGTGCCATGGGCGTGGTGCTCATTACCCCGGCGTTCAATCGCCTCGGCCTGACCGGCATGATCCGCGGCTGCGTCGCGGTGGCTATCGCCATTCCCATGTTCGTACCGGTGTTCGGGGCATTCACTGCGTTACCCGAGCACGGTAGCTTTTTTCTCGCGGGCTTGATGATCAAGGAGATACTGATCGGCGTGCTCATCGGCCTGTTATTCGGCATTCCGTTCTGGGCGGCCGAGGTAGCGGGGGAACTGGTCGATCTACAGCGTGGCTCGACCATGGCACAACTGGTCGACCCCTTGTCGTCCGGCGAGTCCAGCGTCATGGCGACGCTTTTGACAGTGATGCTGATTACGCTGTTCTTCATGTCGGGCGGTTTCATCCTGTTGGTCGACGGCTATTACCACAGTTACCAGTTGTGGCCGGTAACCGCGTTTACCCCCTTGTTCGCCAGTTCGGCGCTGATGGCCGTGTTGTCGATTCTCGACCAGGTGATGCGCGTCGGCGTGATCATGGTTTCGCCGCTGATCATCTGTTTGCTGGTCACCGACCTGATGCTCGCGTACCTGTCGCGGATGGCGCCAAGCCTGCACATTTTCGATATGTCGTTGCCGGTAAAGAACCTGTTCTTCACGGTGTTGATGGTGATCTACATCGGCTTCCTGATTCCGGTGATGCTCGACCAATTGGCCGAGTTTCGCGGCACCGTTGAGTTCCTCAAAACACTGGCAGGTTCTTTATGAGCCTTTCTTTATCGCGGGCCTTGCATGGGCGATAGCAGCGAAGAAAAATCCCAGCCGGCCACGGACAAGAAACTGCGTGATGCGCGGCAGAAGGGGCAGGTCGCCAAGAGTCAGGATCTGGTCTCCGGGATGGTCATTCTGTTCTGCACACTGTGCATATCGATCCTGTTACCGCAGGCCCAGGCTCAAGTGTCGGCGTTGCTGGACATGGTTGCATTGCTTTACGTCGAGCCGTTTCACTCCGTTTGGCCTCGGGTGTTGGATACCGCGCAACAGCTTGTGCTGACGATCACCTTGCCGGTGGTTTCGGTAACGGTGGGCGTGGTCATTGTGACCAACATCGTCTCCATGCGCGGCGTTGTATTTTCGGTGGAACCGATCAAACCGGATTTCAAGCGCATCAACCCGGCTGAAGGGTTCAAGCGTATTTTTTCGATGCGCAGTTTCGTGGAGTTTCTCAAGGGGCTGGTGAAGCTGGTCATGTTGGCTTTGGCGTTTTACGTGGTCGGCCGGCACGCCTTGCAGGCACTGATGGAATCATCGCGCTGTGGTGCAGAATGTATCGAGTCGACGTTTTACCTTGTGCTCAAGCCCCTGATGCTGACCGTGCTGGCCGCCTTTTTGCTGGTCGGTTGCGTCGACGTGTTGATGCAGCGCTGGTTGTTTGGCCGCGACATGAAAATGACCCGCAGCGAGCAGAAACGCGAGCGCAAGGATGTCGATGGTGACCCGCTGATCAAGAGCGAACGCCAGCGCCAGCGTCGGGAAATGCAGGCACTGGCGACCAAACTCGGGCTGGGCCGTGCCTCACTGATGATCGGCACCGGCGGCGGTTGGGTCGTCGGCGTGCGTTATGTGCGTGGCGAGACACCCGTCCCCGTTGTGGTTTGCCGCGCCGAGCCACATGACTCGTTTGCAATGCTGGCCGAAGCGGCGACATTGGGTATCGCCCACGGCATGGCCCCCAAGCTGGCTGCAGACATTGCCAAGCGTGCAGTGCCTGGTGACCCGGTGCCTGATCATACCTTCCAGGCTGTGGCCGACCTGCTGGTGGCGGCGCGGTTGATTTGAAGGTTCAACGGGCGCTGCAGGCGCGCGCCTTCAAACGGTCAAGGTCCGCGGCAATACGCGTCGACCAGAAATGCGCACCCTGGTGTTCGGCTTCGGTCCATGCATCCTGCAGCACGCGATGTGTCAGCGGGTTGCCTTGTTTGAGCAGAAGCTGCGCCTTGATACGCAGCAGCTCCGGAATAAACCAGCGCTCCTCGCGGCTTCGAGCGGTTTGCAGGGTTTCATCGATAATCTCAAGGCCACGATGCTCAAGTCCGAGCATCGCCAACCCCAGGGCGTATTCACTGCGAAGCAGGCTGTAAAGTGGGCTGCCACCCTGATCCTGCAACTGTGCCAGTACTTCGCCCAGGCGCGGTACGCCGTCTTCCGACGCGCCCTGGTGGATCCGCAGTATGTACTCGAAACACCGGCTGAACTGGCGCCACAAATAAAGATCATGACCTTCCAGGCTGTCTTGCAGCACTGACAGGTAGTAGCGCGCCTTTTGCTCATTGCCCAACAATAACGCCGTTGGAATTGCGCCAACGCACAGCGTGTACCACAGCGTGGCGGGATGATTAAGGCTGATGGCCTGGTGCATATTTTTTTCCAGGGTCGACAGAGCCGCCGCGACATCCCCCTGCAATAACTGGATTTTCGCCTTGAGTGATCGCGCGGCGATACGTTGGTCGAAATGCAGGTCGATCATGTGGGTGTTCGCCGAGAGCGGGGCGCTCAGGGCTTCGACCACCGAGCGTCGTGCCTCTTCAAGCCGGCCCATGTGGAACAGCGCATTGGCGCGCATGCGCAGGCCGAGCAACTGCCGCTCGCTGTGGGCCGCGCTTTGGCTTAACGCCACATACTGGTCGGCCAGTTCAAGTGCGCCAATGTACTGATTCGCGCAGCTTTTATCTTGCCACAGGCCCCACAACGCACGCAGTTGATGCTCAATGTCATTCAACGTCAGGGCGTCTTCGCTGACTTGCAGCCAGGCTTCGCGGATCTTTGCACCGCCACCAAAGGTCAGCACCATGACGCTGGCCGAAGCGGTCAATAACAGCATGCGTTGGCAGGGCGGAATGGGTGCGCTTTCGTACAGGGGCTGCAGGCCGCGGTTGACCCAGTCGTAGCATTCAGCGCTGAGTGAAAGGCGCAACCAGAGCGGGAGGCTGACCAGCGTCAGCTCCACCGCCAACCCATAGTCGCCTCGTGCTGAATAGGCCCAGTCGAGCGCCGCGCGGACACTGTCGACTTGCGGCCCGTACCGAGCCAGCCAGGTTTGTGGGGTGGTCTTGACGAGGTCTTGTACAGACGCCTTCAGCTCATCCAGTGTCCAGGTCGCGTGACGCAGCGCGGTGGCACTGGTTTCATCCTGCTCTGCGAGCTTCTGTGCGGCATAGAGCCGGGTGGTTTCCAGCAGCCGGTAGCGTCTGGCCGAGCCTTGCCCGCATGAGATCACCAGCGACTTGTCCAGCAGGCTTTCCATCAGTTGCGCCGAGGTCTGGGCATCGACGGTAGTCACGGCCTCTACTGCGCGCAAGGTGAACACTCCGGTGAACACCGACAGCTGACGAAGCATGGCTTGTTCAGCGGGGGAGAGCAGCGCGTGGGTCCAGTCCAGCGCGGCCCCCAGGGTGCGATGCCTTGGCAGAGCGGTACGCTGGCCAGTCATTTGCAAGCGAAAGCTGCCGTCGAGCATCTCCACCAGAGGCTCAATGCCGAATGCTCGTACCCGTGCGGCGGCGATCTCAATCGCCAGCGCATTGCCGTCGAGTTTGCGGCAAATAGCGGCGGCTGCATGGACATCCTGATGCGTAAAGACGTAACCCAGATCGTGCGCCGCGACGCGCTCGACCAGCAACGCGATGGCGGGGTAGGCCAACGCTTGTGACGTGTCCAGGCGGGCACCCTGCGGCGGAAACGGCAGGGGGGCCAAGTCATGCACGAACTCGCCTTCGGCATGCAGCGGCTCACGGCTCGTGACCAGCACCGAGCATTGCCGGGCATTGCGCAGGATCGTCTCGATAGCCTTCGCGGTTTCTTCGAGGACATGCTCGCAGTTGTCCAGAATGAGCAAGGCCTTGCTGGTGGTTAGGCTATTGGCGATGACGAGCAACGGATCATCGGTCGTGCAGTCGATCCCCAAGGCTGCAGCGATGACGACATGCACCAGTTGACCGCGACTAACCGGGGCCAGATCGATAAAACTGACGCCTTGCGGATACTGGAGCAGCATCCGGTTCGCCAGGGCCAGAGCTACAGTGGTTTTGCCAGTGCCTGCAGGGCCTGTGATGGTCACGAAGCGACGTTGCTCGAGCTGTTGTTCGAGCGTGTTCAGCAGTTCTTCCCTTCCGAATATCTGCTTTGTCGTGCGTTGAAGTTCAGTGTTCGCAGCCTTGGTGGGCTGTTTGGCGCAGATCAATTGCGCGGTTATCGGCGCGACGAAACGATAGCCGCGACCCGGGACGGTTACGATGTAGCCGAGGTCGCCATTGGCACCAAATGCACGACGCAACGTCAGGATTTGCGCCCGCAGGTTACATTCCTCGACCACCACCCTGGGCCAGACGAGCGTGAGCAGCTCGGCTTTCTCCAGCAACTCACCGACGCGGGTGGCCATGGCGATCAACAAAAGCATCGCGCGGCTGCCCAAGGGTACGGGCTCGCCGTTTTTCAACAACAAATGATGCTGCGGGCTGAGTACATACGCGCCGAAACAGATCGCATCGCCCGGAACAGGTATGTCCGGGCTGCTGTCGCAGAGTGTTTTTGCGGGGCTGGGTCTGTCGAGATTCATCGTATACCTGTCAGACTGAGGCCTTGACAGCGCCTTTCCATGTTCATTAGGTATTTGGCAGTATCCGGCAGAATCGTTACTGTTTTGGTACAACTTTCAAACGGCTACGAAACCCCTGTGGCAAGCCCTGGTATCGGTCAGTTAAGATTTTTTGTGCGTTGTTGACCAAGTCGCAATGCATGAGATGTCAGGCCTGGTCGCAAAACAGACAGGTCTTCCTTGACCTGTAATGCTCAGTGCATTCACCTCAGGCCGACAGTGCGAGCTGGGTGGCGAAGTCTCTATAGGTGTGCAGCTCACGCCCCAGGATTTTGGTCAGGCGCTCTACGTCGCCGGTCTCGGGAATCATCCCGTCGCTGACATAGCGCTCGGCCATAAGGCGCATTTCATAGGCCATCCATTTCGGCATGAAGTTGGCCACGTTCTGTTCGAAGCCGCTGGGATCATCGCCGCCATAAACGACGGGGCGGTCCAGCACATCAGTCCAGATCGCCGCGACGCCCGCACCCGTCAGCGTATCGGGCCCCACCAGGTTGAGGGTTACGATTGGCAGCTTGCCCGAAGCCTGATCGAGGCGGACCAGCTCGATGGCCGCCACCTCGGCAATGTCGCGGGCGTCGACCATGGCGATACCCTTGCCGCCAATCGGCATCGGGTAGACCCCATGGTTAAGGATGACGTCCTTGACCATCACTTCGTTGTCGATGAAATAAGCCGGACGCAATATCGTGGCGTTGAAGCCCATCTGCTCGATCATCCGCTCGGCGCCTGACTTGACTGCGAAGTGCGGCACGTTCACGAAGCGATCGGCGTGGAGTACCGAGAGGTACACAACCCGTTCGACGCCCGCCTCACGAGCGATATTGAGTGCAAGCAACGCTTGGGTGAATTCGTCCGGTGCCACTGCGTTCAGCAGAAAGAACGTGGAAACGCCGGTGAATGCGCGTCGCAGTGAGTCGATGTTAAGCATCTCGCCTTGCACAACATCAACATGCGCGGGAAAGTCAGCGGTCGCAGGATCGCGGACGAGAACGCGCACGTCAGCGCCACGCTTGAGGAGTTGTTCAATAACTTGGCTGCCGACTCTGCCGGTCGCGCCGGTAACGAGGATGGTCATGAGGGTGCTCCTGAGGGATTTGAATGACAGTGCCAATATCGACGTTTACTGAGTGGTCCGATAGCCCAAAAAATTGGACAGGTTGTTCCATCTGTGGGACGGTTGGACGCTGATCATCATCCTGTCGAAATGAAATGAGCGGCTAGAAGGTACGTGCACTGTCCGTAGTAACCTTTGCGCCATCACCCTGGGGAACCCACATGGATTTGCTCGCACTCGCCGATTTCAATCTTGTTGCTCGGCACGGAGGGTTTGGTCGTGCTGCACGTGCCACCGGCCGGCCGAAAGCGACGCTGTCGCGCCGGGTGGCAGAGCTGGAACGCAGCCTCGAACTGCGTCTTTTCGAGCGTGGGACGCGAGCGCTGAAACTCACTGAGGAAGGTCGTGCATTGTTCGAGCGCACGGGCGCACTGCTAACCGAGCTGGACGAGACAGTGGCGGCCATCGCTACGGGTGGTGCGCGGCCACGCGGCACATTGCGCGTCAGCGCGCCGCTGTTTTTCGCCCAGGCGGCGATGGGCAAGCTCGCCGCTGGCTTCATGCTCAGATACCCCGAGGTTCGGCTTGAGGTCACCACGGAAGACCGGATTGTCGACATGATTGAAGAAGGTTACGACTTGATCATTCGAGTCAATCCGGCCCCCAACGAGAGCCTGGTCGGGCGTATCCTTCTGCGTGATCGCCTGGTGATCGTGGCGAGTCCCAACCTCTCTCGTCCTACGGGCAATATTGCTGTTCCGGCAGTTGTGCGAGGGTCGGGCGACCGAGGCCCGGTGTGGAATATCACCTCGCCTGCCGGTAAAGAACATATCGCGGTAGATCCGGTACTGAGTCTGTCTTCGCTGCTCATGGTCCGTGATGCCATCCGAATTGGGGTAGGTGCCGCGCGCCTTCCCGTTTCACTGGTAGAGGGTGATCTGCGTGACGGGACGCTTGTGCATTGGGGCGATGTCGACGGGCCTGAAGTCGCGCTTTGGGCGCTCTATCCTTCAAGGCGACTATTGAGCGCACGCGTGTCTGTATTTCTCGACTACTTGAAAGAAGCGTTCCCCATGGGCACTCCGGAGGAACTGACAGCCTTCATCGCGACATAGATCAAAAGAAGAAAAGCCAGGTATCAGCGGGGAGACAACACGCACTTATTAATTAACGGTGCATCGTCGCCTGTGAAAGTCCGTTCAGCATCAACCAGAGATGACAATTACGCTAATGGTCGCCCACTGCTCGGACCTTTATCCATTCTCTACTTGTTCATAGTGTGAACCACTGAACCAGCTTTCTAGTTATACGTCCAAGGTGGTGGACGCTTAGACGTCTTTTTTCATTTTTGCGAGAAGTACTAATTTTCAGTGGGATCGTCGGGTTTTCAGGACTATCGACAGCGTAACAACCCGCTGTATGTACAAGCGATGTACATGTGGAAGCGTGCTCGATGCGATACCAGGTCCCTTGCCCAAGGCGCCAACATCGCTCACGGCGCCCAACGTGAGGTGCAGCCCCCTTACGTTAAAAGCAAACAAAACTTGATAAATGCATAATTGTGGTAAATCCGACGTCTCCCTACTATCGCTTCATAGGCCAATAACAATACGAACGGCCCTACCTGCGAAGAACGATTGTGGAGATCACCCATGTCCACGGCGCCTTACGCTACAAGTCCATCCACGGCCACGCCCATGCCGCGAAACAAGCTTTACAAACTGGTGATCGCGTCTTCTATTGGCAACGCCCTTGAGTGATTCGATCTGATCATCTACGGTTTCTTCGCCATCACCATCGCGAAACTGTTTTTCCCCACCGCCGACGAGACCGTCTCGTTGTTGCTGACGTTGGGCACCTTTGCGGTTTCTTACTTGATTCGACCTTTGGGTGCCGCCGTACTTGGCTCCTACGCCGACCGCGTGGGCCGCAAAGCGGCGATGTTGAACTCTATCTGGTTGATGATGCTGGGGACTTTTCTCATCGCTGTCATGCCGACCTACTCGACCATCGGGTTGCTGGCACCCTTGGGGATTTTCCTCGCACGTCTGATCCAGGGCTTCTCGGCAGGTGGCGAATTTGGCAGTGCCACGGCTTTGCTGGTGGAGCAGGCACCTGAGCGCAAGGGCGTGATTTTGAGTTTCATGTTTGCCAGTCAAGGCGTCAGCGGGCTTCTGGGCTCCGGTTTCGGATTGCTCTTGACCAAAGCCAAAAGGCTGCAAGTGATTGCTCTTGCAGCCTTTGAGGACAATTACATCTGGCTGTTGGCGGACCCTCAGTCGCGTCTGTGCGCAGTCGTTGATCCAGGCGACGCCACCCCGTTGGCCGATTGGCTGCGCAGGCATCCCGATTGGCCACTGACGGACATCTTGATCACCCACCACCACAGCGATCACGTCGGTGGGGCGGCGGCGCTCAAGCACTGTTATGGCGCTCGCGTGCTGGGGCCTGCAACGGAGCCCATCCTGTGCATTGATTACCTGCACCAATCCCGACGGTTGGAATCGAAACCTCCTAGGTGATTGCCCGACCCACTTCACCGGGCACCATCTCGATCAACCGTTGTGCGTCTTCACCTCGGCCCTGCACGCGGAAGCCACTCAACTGATGCTCCATCTGCGACGTGAAGCCGATAGGTGCCATCACCGGAATGCTGTAGGCCGCAAGCTTCTCCATCTGAGGCAGCATTTCATTGCCGCCTCCAACTTGACCGCATGCGCACCGGCCTCTTTCATAGAGCGCACAGTGGTATGAAAGCACTGTTCCGCCGAGGCCTGGTAAGAGCCGAACGGCAGATCCGCAATCACCAATGCCCGCTGGGTCGAACGGCTGACCGCTTGTACCAGCGGGATCAATAGCGGAATCTAGAAGGGAAGTTGGAAGGAGTGATGGCTGCATGCTCAATCGAACACCGCGTTTTTCCGCAATTGGTCCAGATAGTCTGCCCACAATTGCGCCGCCTCCCGACGCTGACTGAGCAGATGGGCGCGTGCGTATACTGCGCCTAATGCACCTGGCATTCGGTGCAACAGTGAAAGCTCTAGCACGATAGGGTCAATGCCCAAGTGCTCATGCGCGATGGTCCTGTAGGTTGCACGAAAGCCGTGGGCCGTGATGTCGTACTCTGGCCAGATACGCTGAAGGGACTTGAGCATGGAGCTCGGGTTGATGGGGCGCCCCGGATAGACCGGCGAGACGAACACCCAGCCGTTGCCTTGTGCATCCACGACGCGTGTTTTATTTAACTCGCACAACAGGAGCAGAGCTTGCTCGGGCAACGGCACGATGTGCTTGCTCTTGCTGACCACGTAACGCCAATCGGCATCCACCAAGTCGACGTTTTCCCAGCGCATCTGTACCAGTTCGCCAGGGCGGACTGGCAAAATGACCAGCACGCGCATTGCGATGGCAACGCTGCCGTTGCTGCATTCATCCAGTCGCAGCAAAAACCTGCCCAGGTCCGCTGGCCTTTCGATCGCTGGGTTGCTGGTCACGACATGGCGGATCTTCAATTCCTCAATGTTGCTGAGCGCCACGTTGCGTTCAACCCAGCCGCGCCCCTCCGCAAAGCCTAGGACAGCACGGATGATGGTGCGCACCTCGTTGAGGAGTTGCGCGTCGATTTTGGCGGTCTTGGCCTTGAGCGGGACGGTATGGTTGGCCACGTCGCGGCGTGCTTGCCGGGCTCGGTCAGCGAGCGGATCAAGGCATCGCTGAGTTTTCGTTTGAAAACAACCGCGTTATTTGGGGGCATGGGTGGGGCATCCTTTTTTAAGGAACCGAAATTTGCCCCCAATTAAGCCCCCATGAGTCGTGGAATCCATTGGATTTAGACAGGCGGAAGTGGACTGAAACCACCAATAAGTACTTGTTATAAAAAAGTTTTATGGAATTTACTGGAACTCCATTACAAGCTATCTGGGTCCCCAAAAAACATCTGAATCCGCGACCGCAACCACCGCTCCCCTGGATCATTGTCCTGCGACCCGCGCCACGCCATGTGCAGTTCAAAGCTGCGCACCGGCAACGGTGGGTCTTCCGCCCGCAAACCGCCCGCCGATGTCAACGCCTCAGCCGCATAATCCGGCACCGTGGCCAGAATATCGGTGCCCGCCAGCAACGTTCCCAACCCATTGAACTGCGGCACAGCAAGCACCACGTGACGTTTGCGATCGAGTTTCTCCAGCTCTTCATCGATAAACCCGCTCAGGTCACCGGCAAACGACACCAGCGCGTGGGGGCGGGCGCAGAAGTCGTCCAGGCTCAGGGGGCCCGGTACGCTGTCGGCGCGCAGCAATTTTGGCAGGCTGCGGCGCAGTACCTTGCGCTTGGCGTTGGCCGGCAGGTCGGCGGTGTAGCTGACGCCGATGGAAATCTCGCCGGAGGCCAGCAGGCCCGGCATCAGGATGTAGTTGACGCGACGGACCACCAGCACGATGCCCGGGGCTTCGGCGCGCAGGCGTTTGAGCAGTTGGGGGAGCAGGGCGAACTCAACGTCGTCCGACAGGCCGATACGGAACACGGCGGTGCTGGTGGCCGGGTCGAATTCGGCGGCGCGGCTGACGGCGGTGGAGATCGAGTCCAGGGCCGGGGAGAGCAGGGCGAAGATTTCCACGGCACGGGCCGACGGCTCCATGCTGCGTCCGGTGCGCACGAACAGCGGGTCATCGAACAGCCCGCGCAGGCGCGACAATGCCGCGCTGATGGCCGGCTGGCCGAGGAACAATTTCTCGGCGGCGCGGGTCACACTGCGCTCATGCATCAAGGTTTCGAATACGATCAAGAGGTTAAGGTCGACACGACGCAGGTCGTTACGGTTCATCTTGTGTCCTGGAAGAGTCAGCAAACTTGACGATAGCGGCCATCTAGAGCCCTTGGGATCCATTCAGAAGCATGACCGGCATGAATCTTACGGGGAAAGGCTGGTACTCTGCACCGGCTAATTGAGTTTTCCTACGATAGTTGAGGTCTATTCCTCAGTCGCGGAATCAATGACAGGCATGTCGACTATTAATAGCGACCGATGGTCTTACCTGGAAAGCCCAGATAGAGTTCATGGCATTAGAAGTTACTTTGACGAGGTTTGCGATGTCCCGCACGATCCGTTTTCACAAGTTTGGTCCGGCCGAGGTGCTCAAATGCGAAGAGCATGCGGCCGCGCAGCCCGCACCGGGCGAAGTGCAGGTGCGTGTCGAAGCGATTGGCATCAGTTGGTATGACATTTTGTGGCGCCAGAACCTTGCGTCCTCCCATGCACGTCTACCGTCCGGCCTTGGCCATGAGATGGCCGGGGTGGTTGTCGCCCTCGGCGACGGCGTGGATGATTTGGCAGTGGGCGATAAAGTGGCCAGTTTTCCGGCCGAGAGCCCCAATGATTATCCGGTGTATGGCGAGCAGATCGTCTTGCCCCGTTCGGCCCTGACTCGCTATCCCGACGTCTTGAGCCCCATCGAAGCCAGCGTGCATTACACGCCGCTGTTGATTGCCTACTTTGCGTACATGGACCTGGCACGGGTCAAACCCGGTCAATTTGCCCTGGTCACCGACGCCAGCCACTGTGCCGGCCCTTCGTTCGTGCAGTTGGGCAAAGCCCTGGGTGTGCGGGTGATTGCCGCGACCAAGGACAGCGCAGAGCGTGAATACCTGCTGTCCCTCGGCGCAGAAAAGGTCATTGTCACCGAAGAACAGGACCTGCTGATGCAGATCAACAAGTTCACTGACAACCGCGGCGTCGACGTGGTATTCGATGGCTTGGGTGGCCCGCAGATGTCGTTGCTCGGTGATGTATTGGCACCGCGTGGCAGCCTGGTGCTGTATGGCCTGCAAGGTGGCAACCAGACGCCATTCCCGGCGTGTGCCGCGTTCCAGAAGAACATCCAGTTCTTTGTGCACTGCATCGGTAACTTCACCGGCAAACCTGAGCTGGGCATCATTCAGGACCAGGTGGCCTTGCAGCGTGCGTTGCGTGACATCAACCAACTGACGGCCGACCGTGTGCTGGTACCGCTGAAAACCACGGTGTTTCCGTTCAGCCAGTTCGTCGAAGCGCACCGCTACATGGACGAATGCCCGTGCCGCGAGCGTGTTGCGCTGCAGGTTTAAGCTGTTTGAGCTGTAGGAGTATTCGCAAATGAGTACTCCAGCGTCTGAGCGAATGGGGCAAATGCGCCATTTGTCATGGCTTAACCCGCGCCAGGGTTGAGCCACCGCTTGGGCCCTTTGCCCCGCAAAATAGACCTTTCTCCCGGACGCCGCCCTGATTTCCAGTGCGGCGTCTTTGCGTGGGTGTGAACAATCACTGCCCCATCCGCCATCTGAACTGTTTTGTCGAACTTTTCTGTATCTGTTAATCATTATTCCAGTGCCGATAATTGTGCCTTCACCGTCATCTCAGGGATTGAGCAATGATTAAAGATCTGAAATTTTCATTTGATACACATGGCACTCAACTATCGCGACGCAAGCCGCTCGGAGAGACGAAGGATATTGCGCGAGGTGGTTCAAGTTCATTTGCATACAACTTCTTGAGTTGTATGAATTCCATGTGTCGGATACTTCTTTAATTTCCTGGTTAAATCGCTGTAGGACGCTGTAGGAATATTCCTAGGATTGCACGGAGCCCCTGGCGCAATGGTCTAAAGCAAGGGCGAGCGCGTCGGGTAACCCATTGGCATCCCCTGTCATTTTGTTTCAGCGTGCTAAGGTTTGGTCATCGTTGCGTACGGCGACGGACGGCACTCTTACACATGTAATGGATCAAGCAGGCACTCTCGATAGTTGCTTGAAACTGATACTTCAACTCAGGTAGTAGAACAATGAGCGCTATTCACGAACAAGCCATGAACTATGTTTATCAACAAGTTCTGCAACGTTTGGTCGGGCACTTCACGCGCGCCGAACGCACAGCACTTCAGTTATTGATTCAGCGAATCGTTGTGGCGGCCGGCGGCATTGAGCAAGTAGGTCTGTACAAAGTGCTGGTGGCCCACGGTGGCGGGGAGGTCAGCAGTTACACCCTGGCGCTGTTGCGTGCGGCACAGTTGACCATTGCCAGTCGTTCCCCCAGCACCTTCCAGCTTCGGGTCGCTACCTTGCGCCATGCGGGCATGACCCAGGCAACGCTGGATACATTGCATCACAGCTATGGCGCACTGTTTTTCCATGACGACCCCAGGGTGGAGTTGTTGCTGGTGGAGAACCAGGAGGTTTATCCCTTCAACCATCTGCGCCCGGCGTCCAGCGCCGGGAAGGCCGTCAGCCAGCGCACTACGTTGATGGTGGGGCACATGACGTCCGGGGATATTCGCGCGACGCTGTGTAACGATGCCTACCTGTCCCTGGCGGATTTCTACCAGCGTGTTACCGCCTGGAATGGCGGTGTACATGCCTTGGTCAGCGGCGACTCCCCACGCAAGCAGGGCCAATACCTGGCCTGGTTGAAAAAGAATGCAGCGGCGGCGGGTATCGACATGCCACCGGGTATGCCCTTGTCGCTCACCGGGCTGTTTGCACGCATGGAGGAGTGGAGCAACGATTGTTATCTGGACCTCTATGGCGAGCACCACACCACAACTGAAAGTCCTCGCCGGGGTGGACATCGCAATTTGGCGTATATCGGTATCGCCGACCTGCTCAACGGTGTGGAACCCGTGTCTGCGCCCCTGCTCACCGAGTTTCTGGGTTACAAACCCGACCCCTTCGGTTTCCATTTCAGCCACGCGGCCTACCCCAACCCTCTGCTCATGGCCCATCTGCAGGGCTTGCAGGCGCAGTGTCTGCGGGCGCTTTCCTACGAGGATGGTGTGGAAGGTTTTGTGCGACAGGCGATGGACTACATGCAGCGCCGGCAGATTCCGGACCATTTGATCGCAGAGGCAAGCAGCCCCGACGGACGTGTTCTGGCAACGACCTACGCCCAAGAGTTCTTCGGCCTGGATGAGAGCCAGCTCACCTGCCTGCTGTTTTCGCCTTTTATTCACCATGGCCAGCGCCTGGAAGGTTACCTGCGCCAATGCCATCCCGGCATGTTGGTGGCACTTCCTGAACTGCACAAGGCACTTCAGGGCAAGCCCGTTGCCGACATGCTGCTGCAGTGGGTGGTCGACAACAGCGGGTTGCCGCTGCCCCTGGTGCAGCACCTGTACCACAAGCGGCCGCTGGAGATTGGCCGTGGCGCGGCGGCACAAGGCGCGTGTGCCAAACGCTCGCCGACCCAGGCCCAACTGCGCGCCTTTCAGTTGTCCGGGCGTTAGCCGCGTGCTCTGGCCTGCTTGTCCAGGTGAACGGCGATGAACCTGAGAGGTGAACGGCAGATGGATTTTGCCTACCAGGCGGTGTACCGCTACATGATCAACCTGATCAACGAAGTCACGCTCGACAGCCCGGTCAAACTGCCGTCCCTGCGGCAGTTGTCGACGCGCCTGAACGTGTCGATCTCGACGATCCAGTACGCGTACTCGCTGCTGGAAAAAGAGGGTCGGGTCTATTCGGTGGCCAAGTCCGGTTATTTCGCCTGGCCGGTGGTCGTTAACCCGCTCATCGCGGCAGAGGGCGATCTGCTGGAGCGCCTGTATGCGGCAGCGCGACGTCCCGGCATGGTCGTACTCAGCGGCGATGAGCCCACGCGGCTGGGGTCGCTGGATAGCGCATTGCTGACCCTGGAACGGCAACTGGTGCGCAGGCACCCAAGCGACCTGCAGCCCTGGTCGCAACCGTGCGGGGTCTGGGAGTTGCGCGCGGCGTTGGCGGCACGCTACACCTCGTCGCCCACGCGTTGCTGGCAGGCGGATGACGTGTATATCGGCGCTGACCTGCGCGGCGTGCTGGAGATTCTGATTGATGTGCTGGGCCTCAAAGGCAACGCGGTGATTGTAGAGTCACCGTGCGACTGCTTGATCCTGCGCCTGTTGCAGGCCGCCGGGGTGCGGGTCATCGAATGGCCCTGGCAAGCCGATGGCAGCCTCGACCTGGCGACGCTGGAGCACCTGCTGCTGCGTGAACAGGTGCAAGTGGTGCTGTTGTCGTCAGTGGTCAGCATGCCGTCGGGCAGCGCCATGCCCAACCATGAACGGTTCCGGGTGGCAGAGTTGCTCGATCAATACGGCTGCTGGTTGCTGGAGAACGACAGCTATGGCGAGCTGAGCTTCACATCGTGCCAGACCGCCCTGCGAAACCTGGTCAACCCGGAGCGTCTGATCGTGTTCTCCTCGTTCGAAAAGGTACTCGGCCCAGAGGCCCCCTTTGGTTATGTGCTGTCGCGCCACCTGAGCAGTGCGTTGCAGCGCCAGTTCCTGCTGCGCGCATTCCGGCTCTCGTCGATCCGCCAGCGCGCGATTGCCCGCCTGTACCAGAGCGGGCGGCTTGACCAGCACCTTGAGACATTGCGTCAACGCCTGCGCGAACAAGCCGAGGGCATGAGCCTGCGCTTGGATGCGCGCCTGCCAGGGCGTGTGAGCTATCGAATGCCGGTCGCCGGGGCAAGCTTCTGGTTGCAGTCGGTTGAGCCAGTGGACATGCGCCTGGTGTTCCAGCGGCTGGTGGCCCGGCAAGTGGTGATCGCGCCGGGTGAGCTGTTCAGCCTCAGTGGGTTGCACCACCAGCACGTGCGGCTGAGCCTGACGTTCAACGGGCATCCCAACCTTGACATCGCTCTGGAGGCGCTGGCTCAGGCACTGACGCAGGCGCAGACAGATTAGCGCGTGAAATTTCTCTTGAAGTTGTAGGATCGATACCGTCGCGCCGTAGTCGAACTCTTAGTAAACTGTCATTTTTCCGAATCCTTCTCTCCGAGGTTTATGCATGACTATCAGTCCTTTTGCGGGCAAACCGGCACCGGCCCAGTTGCTGGTGGATATCCCGCGACTGGTCACGGCCTATTACACTGGCCAGCCTGATGCAGCGATCTCCACCCAGCGCGTGGCGTTTGGTACCTCCGGGCACCGCGGCAGCTCGTTCGAGCTGAGTTTCAACGAATGGCATGTGCTTGCCATCAGCCAGGCCATTTGCCTGTACCGCGAAGCCCAGGGCATCAACGGCCCGCTGTTTGTCGGCCTCGACACCCATGCGCTGTCCACACCGGCCGGCGCCAGCGCCCTGGAAGTGCTGGCCGCCAACGGCGTGCATGTGATGCTGGCCGAAGGCGATGAATACACGCCGACCCCGGCGATTTCCCACGCCATCATTTGCTACAACCGCGGCCGCACCAGTGGCCTGGCGGACGGGATTGTTATCACCCCGTCCCATAACCCGCCGCAAAGTGGCGGCTACAAATACAACCCGCCGAACGGTGGCCCGGCCGATACCCACGTCACCAAGTGGATCGAAGCCAAGGCCAACGAACTGCTGGCCTACAAGCTGGCGGGGGTCAAGCGCATCACCCACGCCCAGGCACTCAAGGCCGACACCACCCATCGCCATGACTACCTCAACAGCTATGTGGCCGACCTGATCAACGTGATTGACATGGACGCCATCCGCAGCGCCAACCTTCGCCTGGGCGTCGATCCGCTGGGCGGAGCAGGGGTGCGCTACTGGTCGGCAATCGCCGAGCACTACAATTTGAACCTGGACGTGGTGAACACCGAAGTCGATTCCACGTTCCGCTTCATGAGCGTCGACTGGGACGGCCAGATTCGCATGGACCCGTCCTCCAGCTATGCCATGCAGGGCCTAATTGGCCTCAAGGACCGCTTTGACGTTGCCTTTGCCTGCGATCCGGACCACGACCGCCACGGCATCGTCACCCCGTCCGGCGGCCTGTTGGCGCCGAACAACTACCTGGCGGTGTCCATCGACTACCTGTTCCAGAACCGTCCTCAATGGCGCGCCGACGCCGCCGTGGGCAAGACCGTGGTCAGCAGCGGGCTGATTGATCGCGTCGCCGCCCGTATCGGCCGTCGCTTGTACGAAGTGCCGGTGGGCTTCAAATGGTTTGCCGATGGCTTGTTCGAAGGTTCGCTGGGTTTTGGCGGTGAAGAAAGCGCCGGCGCCTCGTTCCTGCGTAAAGACGGCACGGTGTGGAGCACCGACAAGGACGGACTGATTCCGGCGCTGCTCGCAGCAGAAATGACCTCGCGCAAAGGCCAGGACCCGAGCCAGATCTACCGTGGCCTCACCGATGCACTGGGCGAGCCGTTCGCCATTCGGGTCGATGCGAAAGCCACTCCGGCGCAGAAAACCCTGCTGGGCAAGCTGTCGCCGGAGCGGGTCACGTCCACCCAACTGGCCGGGGAAAGCATCCAGCAGATCCTCAGCCATGCACCGGGCAACAACCAGGCGATTGGCGGCTTGAAAGTGATGACCGAAAACGGCTGGTTCGCCGCACGGCCATCGGGTACCGAGGACATCTACAAGATCTACGCCGAGAGCTTTATCGGCGAAGATCACCTCAAACAGCTGGTGGAAGAGGCGCAAGTGCTGGTTGACGGCGCAATCAGCCAATAACCCCGAACGCCTTCACCGCCCTGTAGGAGCCGGCAAGCCGGCTCCTACAGAGGTCAGGCCAGGTCGACCAGTACGATCTCGCTGTCTTCAATCGCCGTGACCCGCAGCACCTGCTCATTCTCCACCGCAACACCGTCTCGAGCTTGTGCACGCAAGCCATTGACTTCAATCACGCCGGTCGCCGGCACTAGATACGCCCGGCGCCCTCTGTCCAGCCGATATTCAGCACTTTCCCCGGCTTTCAGGTTGGCCGCCACCAGGCGCGCGTCGGCACGAATACGCAGGCTTTCGCTGTCACCGGCCTTGCCACTGGCAAGCGTCACGAAACCTTCGCGGTCGCCCTTTGGAAACGGCTTGGCACCCCACGACGGCGGCAGGCCGGCCTCGTTCGGGATAATCCAGATCTGAAAGATCTTGGTTGCCGTGGCTTCCAGGTTGTATTCACTGTGGGCAATCCCGGTGCCTGCGCTCATCACCTGCACGTCGCCGGCCTCGGTGCGGCCCTTGTTGCCCAGGTTGTCGGCATGGCTGATGGCGCCTTCACGCACATAAGTGATGATTTCCATGTCGCGATGCGAGTGCTGCGGGAAACCGGTGCCGGGAGCGATGATGTCGTCGTTCCATACCCGCAGGTTGCCCCAGTGCATGCGCTTGGGGTCGTGGTATTCGGCAAATGAAAAGTGATGATGGGCGTCAAGCCAGCCATGATGGGCACCGCCCAAAGCGTTGAAAGGTCGAAGTTCAAGCATGATCGTCTCCTGTTGATGACGCCTATGATCCTTGAGCTCATGATCGATAAAAAGCGTAAAAACTGCCTGATTCCTATCTGTTGATTCGATTGATTAGTGGCGTTTTGACTTGCGGTTTATCGCCTAACTGCATGACAGCAAAGCAATTGGCTGGAACTGAGTGCCAATTCCGGCGACCATGGCGCACTCGTCAAAGCCAAGCTCATCGCAGGAGTCCGCGTGTCGCAACACAAGCCTGATCTGCCCCCCGACCTTCGCCCATTGGCTGAAATGCCCCTGCTTAAACGCTTGGCCGCTCGCCTGTTTGGCCACGGCCTGACCCGTTTGCGCGCGCAGCACCGGTTTTCCTGGTTGCACGGGCAAGCCGATGGTTTCCGCAGCGGGCACGAGGCGGGCGTGGAGTATGGCTATCGCGAGGGCAAGGCCGACGGTATCGAGGAGGGGCGTCAGGTCCTGTTGATTCGTGACTTCCGCCCGCAAGAGCACCGTGCGCCGGGGGTGGATGACAGCCTGTTTGACGATTGGCGCCTATCGCTGACGGCGGATGTGAAGAAACGCATGAAGGCCGATGTGGCTCGCCTGCTGCCTGCTCACGCCCAGCCCAGCGCCGCGCAATGGAAGATGATCTTCAGCGACACGCCATCCACCTCCGTGATTGCCGGTGCCGGCGCGGGTAAATCCACGTCATTGGTACTGCGCATTTTGTTGCTCACCCATTACCTGGGCTTTGAGTTGAGCTCGATGACGGTGGTGACCTTCACCCGTGAGTCGCGCAAGGACTTCATCCGCAAGCTCATGGAGATTCTCAGCTTGTGGGGCCAACCACTTGAAATTAAAGAAGCTCAGGCCGTGGTGCGTACCTTTCACTCGCGCATTTTGCCGATGGTGCGCAGCCTGCCGGGCTTTGAACGCTTGCAGGCATTCGAGAACCTCAGCGCCGGCTTCGAGGACGCTGACAGCAACCCGTTCGACCTGCGTATCAACGAGGCCCAGCGCCAGCAGATGAATGCCTGCTATCACCGGCTGCAGGGCCAGCACGCACGCTTTCGTGAGTTGATTGCCCCGTTGGCGCGCCACGGGCTGCAACTCAAGGAGCTGGAGCGGGACCATCCGGATGTGCAAAAGCGTGTGGCGGTGACAGAGCTGGCCGCCAAGCGCGATGAAGAACTGTGCGACGTGATCGAGGACTTATGGTTTCGCGCGGGCGCCTGGCCTATCAAGGGCATTGAGCCCAATCGGCAGACCATCGAGATCAATGGCGCAAAGTTTCACTGCCATGGCTATATCCGGGAGCTGGATGCGTGGGTGGTGTTGGGGTTTGATACGCGGGAAAACGCCCAGACCAGCCGGCCCAATTCCAAGCTATCGGTGCGCGCGGAGTGGGCAGTAAAGCGCACCTTGTTTCAAGCTTTCTGCCGTAAGCCTTTGATATGGATAGATAGTTATGAGTCGTCTAAGCGTCTTTTAAGCAGCCTGGCAGGAGACGCCAGCGCCGGGCCGGGTTTCGACTACAAGGTCAAAGGCGAGCTGGCATCGGCGCCGTTGCTCGACAGTTTTGTCATGGCTGCTGGTTTCATCGAGAACCTCGGCCTGGACGTGCCCACCGCTGTAGGCCAGATGAGTTTCGCCAAGGACGACCCGGACCGCTTGTTCTTCGAGGCCTTGAGCATCTTCTGGAAAGCCCTCGAAGACCACCTGCTGGACCAGTCGCCGCCGATCATGACCTACAACCGGATGTTCTCGCTGTTTGGCGAAAATACCCCGGAAAACCTCAAGCTGCTGAGCGATCCGTTGCTGCGGCCGATGTCGCACCTGATGATCGACGAATTCCAGGACGTCTCGCCGCAGATCGTTTCCTGGATTCGCGCCAGCCTGCGCGAAATCCGCAGTCGAGGCCCCGCAATGCATGTAGGCCGCGGCGCCCAGCGTTCGTCGCTGTTGTGCGTGGGGGATGACTGGCAATCGATCTATGGCTGGCGCGGCAGTTCGCCCAAATACTTCATGGAATTCAACCAGCAATTTCCGTCACCCAGTACCACCCGCGTGATGCTCGGCGAGAACTACCGCAGTCACCAGCACATCATCGATGCCGCAGAACATATCGTGCGCGCGGCGCCGGCGATCCCCGGCAAGAAAGCCAAGGCCAGCGGTACGGCCAAGGCGCTGGTGCCGGTCAACGTCCTGGAGCGGGATGACGCAGCGTTGGGTCGGCGGTTGCAGGAACACTATGCAAAGGGCGACTCGGTGTTAATGTTGTATCGAAAAAGTAGCGATAAGTTGCTGATTAATGAGCATATTCAGTCAGTAGTTCATGTGGATTCTAACTTGCCGCCTGCCGCGCGCAGACTGAAACAGCTGACCTATCACAGCGCCAAAGGCCTGCAGGCCGATGCGGTCTTTCTGCTCGGGGATTGCCAGCATGTCACCAGCTCGCCCTACAAGAACCAGGTCTATCGCATGGCCGGACTGGGCAAGGATGGGGACAGCGAACCGTATGACACGGCGCAAAAAGATGAGGTGTTGCGCCTGGCCTACGTCGGCATTACCCGGGCCGTGAGCCATTGCTATTGGTATGTGGAAAAGCCTGAAGGTGCGGCCGTGAATGTGCCGAAGGCGTCGGAGCGGGTGGACGGCAAAAAGGCATTTTTCAACGACCAACGCATCCCTGTGTGAGCGCCGGCTTGCCGGCGATGAGGCCCGTGAAGGCAATGGCGCTCGCTAGGACGCCATCGCCGGCAGGACAGCTCGCAGGTTCGAGGGAGAGTCAGGCCCTTAACAAGTGCGGCGGTACAAAGGACTCCAGTTCATCCTCCACCGCCTCAATGATGCGCTCCACGTCGGCGGCATTCATCACCGTCGCGCAGGGGATGCCAGCAATGGCGATCAGGGTCTCGCCGCTGGCACGATCGAACAGGCGGGCGATCATGCTTCCGGGGGCGTCCATGCTGCCCTCGAAGCCCATTGGATGAAAATGCCAGCGCATCAGCTGGCAGGCGTTGGGGAACGTCACTTTGTTCATGTTGCCCACCTTGTTCATTGAGCGCTTCCTTTAGCTCGCGGCAGGGGCCAAGACCTTCACTGGTCATGGCAAGTCAGAGCTTAAAAGTAGCATTCGTTTGTGACGGCGAGGTGGTTTTTTTCGCCCCGTTCGGCAGTAATTATCCATAAGTTTGATGTGTGTCATGTCCTACAATAAATTGGGCAGAAGGCCATTAGTCAGAAGCTCCAATTGGCCATTGAAGGCACTGCCGAAATTAGGCAGTCTCCCTCGTTTAACCGCCGCAGAGCCTGCCATGCCCGACGCCGTTCCGGATGATGATTGCCAGCACACCCGCGCCACAGGCGAACTGGTGTTGCGCCACCACCTGTGCTGGCGGCATCGGGATCTGGATGGGGTGATGTCCTACTACCACCCGGACATCCAGTACCACGACTTTTTCCAGAACCGTGTCATCGGTTACGCCGAGTTGCGCGAGTATCTGCAAGCCAGCATGCCGCGTGGCGCGGACGAGGCCATCGAACACACGGATCGCATTCGCGCCGACGGTGACACGGCGTTTATCCAGTACCGCATTACCTTGCGCGGCGGTCAGGGCCTTGTGTCGTTTCGCACCAGTGAGGCCATCACCGTGCGCGACGGGCTGATCTGGCGGGTCAATGAGTACGCGTCGCTGGTGCATGAGCGGCCCACTCAGGCGTCACGCCCCACGGTCAGCCGCCTGGGCCTGTCGCCCCAGCAATTGGGGCATATGGCCAATGACCTGCAGCAATATTTCGAACTCAAGCAACCCTATCTTGACCCGGAACTGGACCTGCAACGGGTCTCAAGGGAATGTGGCTACAGCCGCAATCAGATTTCCTACCTGCTGAATCAGGTGCTGGGGCAAAGCTTCTACCGCTACGTCAACCAGGCACGGCTCCAGCATTTGCTGGCTGCCCTGGACACCGCTGCGCCACCGATAAAAGTCGACGACCTGGCGTTCGCCGCCGGTTTCAACTCGCTGTCGGCGTTCTACAGCGCCTTCCGCCAGCACACCGGGCAATCGCCGAAGGCCTACGTCAAACAAATTTCCATGCGTGCACGCGCGCAAGACAGTCCCTGACACACCGCTCTAGGATCCAGCCTATCGAAATAAGGTAGGGGGAACCTGGCATGCCGGCATGGCGCACTATCAGTTTATGGATGGACCAACTGGATGACCCGCTGGTGGCGCGGCCATCCCTGGCCCATGACCTGGACGTCAATGTGGCCATTATCGGCGCCGGTTACACCGGCCTGTGGACGGCCTACTACCTGAAACGCCAGGCGCCCGAGCTGAAAATCGCCATCATCGAGGCACAAACCGCTGGTTTTGGTGCGTCTGGCCGCAATGGCGGCTGGCTGATGGGCAACCTGCTGGGCGAAGACCGCCTGCTGGCTGGCCTGGCGCCTGAACAACGCCGCGCCTCGTTTGACCTGCTGCACGGCATTCCCGATGAAGTGGCGCAGGTACTGGCCCGTGAAGGCATCGACTGTGACTATCGCAAGGGCGGCGCGCTGTATTGCGCCGCACGGTACCCCGAGCAGGAAGGCAGCCTGCGTCGCTACCTGGACAAACTCCACGCCCAGGGCCTCACCGAAGACGATTATCGCTGGCTGAGCCCGCAACAACTGGCCGAGCAGATTCGCATCGCCAAGCCCTATGGCGGTATCTATGCACCCCATGTCGCGACCATTAACCCGGCCAAGCTGGTGCGTGGCCTTGCGCAGGTCGTTGAGCGCATGGGCGTGACGATCTACGAAAACAGCCCCGTCACGCACTGGCAATCCGGCAGCCTGCGCACTGCCCAGGCCAGTGTGTGCGCCGCCTGGGTCGTACCGGCCGTGGAGGGATATGCGCCGACCTTGCCGCCTTTGGGTCGCTATCAGTTACCCGTGCAAAGCCTGATCGTGGCCACCGAGCCATTGCCCGCCAGCACCTGGGCTGAAATCGGCTTGAACCATGGGCAGGCGTTCGGCGAAAGCAGCCGGCAGGTCACCTATGGCCAGCGCACGGCGGACAACCGGCTGGTGTTCGGTGCCCGCGGCGGTTATCAGTTCGCCGGCAAATTGCGTCACAACTTCGATTTGACTGACAGCGAAGTCGAGCTGCGTCGCTACCTGTTCGGCGAACTATTCCCACAGCTTAAGAACGCCCGGATTACCCACTCCTGGGGTGGCAACCTGGGCATGTCGCGCAATTTCAGGCCGCACATGGTGTGCGATCACAAGACCGGCATCGCACTGTCCGGCGGCTATGGCGGGGAGGGCGTCGGCGCCACCAACCTGGGCGGCCGTACCCTGGCCGACCTGATCCTGGGGCGCGACACACCACTGATTCACCAGCCCTGGGTGATCCGTGAGCGCGGCCTCAAGGCCCTCAAAGCGTGGGAGCCGGAACCGTGCCGCTGGCTTGGCTACAACGCGATCATTCGCAGTTTTGTCCATGAAGATCAGGTGTTGGCCAACCCCAACACCGCGCCTTGGCGCCGCAAGCTGGCGACTGGCGTGGCCGAGTTCATGGAAGGGTTCATGCACTAAATCGTTTCACACACAGGTAGTCCCATGAGCATCACTCAATTCAAAGACGCGCTGAATGCACACCTGCCGGATTCGTCACCGGTTGCAGTGCCCCTGGGCGAGCTGATCGCCGTGGCCTCGACCTTGAGCGTGGAGCGCACTGACGGCGTCGAAACCGGCATCTGGGCCTGCACCCCGGGCCGCTGGCGTCGGCAGATCAAATCCCAGGAGTTTTGCCACTTTATCCAGGGCCGCTGCACCTTCACCCCCGACAACGGTGAAATCGTCCATATACAAGCCGGTGATGCACTGATGTTGCCGGCCAACAGCACCGGAATCTGGGATATCCAGGAAACCGTGCGCAAGACTTATGTACTGATCCTGTAACGCTTTGATCCTTGATCGCCTGCCATAAAAACAGCCCTAAAACCGCCAGGAAATCGAACCATGAAAGCCATTGCCCTGTTGCCTTTGATGTTGGTGGCCTCAATCAGCCAGGCCGCCGAGACGGTAAAAATCTACAACTGGTCGAGTTACATCGCGCCGGACACCACGAAGAATTTCCAGAAGCAAACCGGCATCGGTTTCAGCTACGACGTGTACGACAGCAACGAAACCCTCGACGGCAAATTGATGACCGGCAACTCGGGTTATGACGTGGTGTTCCCCTCCAATCACTTCATGGCGCGGCAGATCCAGGGCGGCGCGCTGAAGAAGCTCGACAAGAGCCAGTTGCCCAACTGGAAGAACCTCAACCCCGTGCTGCTCAAGGCCTTGGAAAACAACGACCCTGGCAACGCCCACGGCTTCCCGTACCTGTGGGGCAGCACCGGCATCGGCTACAACATCGACAAGGTCAAGGCGGTGCTGGGCGACAACGCGCCGGTGAACTCCTGGGACCTGATCTTCAAGCCCGAATACATGGAGAAGCTCAGCAAGTGTGGGGTCGCTATTCTCGACAACGGCCCTGAACTGTTGCCGATCGCGCTCAATTACCTGGGCTTGCCGCACCACAGCAAGAACCCGGAGGACTACAAGAAAGCCGAAGCGCTGTTGATGAAAGTGCGGCCCTACGTGGCGTACTTCCACTCCTCGAAGTACACCGGTGACCTGGCCAATGGCGACATCTGCGTCGTTGTCGGCTTTTCCGGCGATGTCCTGCAAGCGGAAAGCCGCGCCAAGGAAGCCAAGAACGGTGTGAATATCGGTTACCAGATTCCCAAGGAAGGCGCTGCGATCTGGTTCGACATGGTCGCCATGCCCGCTGATGCGCCGGATGAAAAAGCCGGTTATGCGTTCATGAATTACCTGCTCGAACCCCAGGTGATGGCGGACATCACCAACTCGGTGCATTACGCCAACGGCAATAGCGCGGCCGACAGCCTGGTTGACCCGGATATCAAGGCGGACACCAAGATCTACCCGAGCGAGGAAATGATGGGCAAGCTGTTTGCGCTTGAGGCCATGCCGCTGAACATCGACCGGATTCGGACACGGGTGTGGAACAACATTCGTACCGGCCGCTGATAGTTCACGCGCGGGCGGGGTTCTTGTGGTGAAAGGAGCTGTTGTGGCGAGCGTTTTTTTGTGGCGAGCCGCTTGTCGTGGCGAGCGGGCTTGCCCCGCGTTGGGCTGCGAAGCGGCCCCATTGAGGAAGAATGCGTTGTATCAGGCAAACCTCAGCGCCAGGTTTTGGGGCCGCTTCGCAACCCAACGCGGGGCAAGCCCGCTCGCCACGACAAGCGGCTCGCCACAAAAAGCCCGCTCGCCAAGAAAACGGGCTAACCCCCTGCTCAGGGATTTTCCAGATCATGCCCCAACGACTGGATAAACAACGAAAACAGCTCCGGCTGTGACGAGATATCCAGCTTCGCGTACAAATGCCGACGATGAACCTTCACCGTGTCCGGCGAGATCTTCAGGCGTTCGGCCATGGCCTTGGACGAAAACCCGCGCAATACCAGGCGGGCGATTTCCAGTTCGCGGTCGGACAATACGCCGCATCCAAAATGGCTCAACGCATCGCGAATCTGGCTATCCATTGCCGGCGCGCGCTGCGTGCTTTGCTGCCAATGCTGCTGCATCAATGGCAGCACCCAGGCGCCCAACGTGGTCATCAGCCCGCTTTCTTCAACGCTGAACCGCCGCTGCATGCCCAGTGACAGCGACAACGTCCCCGCACCCGGCAATTGCAGGATGAATTGCACCTCGTCTTCCAGCACGTTGTCGTGGAAGTAGTTGAGGAAGTATTCACTCTGGCGAAAATGATCCGGCGCCACTTCTTCCAGGCGATACACGCCGCTGGCATAGCCCTCGCGACAGGCCTGGAAAAACGGGTCGAGCAAATACAGGCCGTTGAGGTACACCAGCATCGACGCCGGTTTGCTGCTGGGCTGGGCGTCGTATTCTTCCAGGGCCTGGGGTGGGCCGTCCGGCGGGTAGTAAATCGCCAGGGCGTTATCGAACGGCAGGCATTGGTGCAGCAACAGCACCAGCTGTTTCCAGAACCGCTCGGTGCCGATGTGCGCGACGGTGCGGCCCAGGCCGGCATGCATGCCAACTTCTCGGAACAGGCTCATGTCACGGGCTCCCGTCATCAAAAGATCGGCCAAGGGTTCGACTTTTACCGGGTACCGTCAAGGGGAGTACGCCAATAGGGGAATTGGCCGACAAGCCAGCAGGCTTTAACGTCGCCATCATTCAGCGGGAAACATATCCCGACAAAACATCATTTTTCGTTTCTGCCTCACACCAAAAATAACGACAGAGGATAACGCTTCCCCCGCGCCAGACGGCGTGCTCAAGCCCACCCTGAGCGTCTTCGATGTGGTCGCCATCACCGTTTCGGCGGTGACCCCGGCCAGCTCCGTGTTCGTGATCGCCCCCTTCGCCATCCAGCAGGCGGGCAGCGGCGTGTTTCTGGCCTTTGTGATGGCTGCTTTGCTCGCGTTGATGTTCGCCTTCTGTTACGCCGAGTTGGGCCGCGCCCACAACAGCGCCGGTGGTGAATACGTGTATGCCAAGCGGGTATTCGGTGGCATGGCCGGCTACGCGACGTTTCTGACCGTGCTGGTGATGTTGCTGTTTATCCCGCCGGTACTGGCCACAGGCGCGGCGACTTATCTGAATAACGCCCTGGGCACGAAGTTCGACTCACAAACCGTCGCCCTGGTGATCGTGGTGTGTAGCTACGCCCTGGGCATCCTCAATATCAAGCTGAATGCCTGGATCACTGGCACCTGCCTGCTGCTGGAAGTGGCCGCATTGTTGGTGATCGTGTTTATCGGCTTCGGCAACCCGGTGCAGCCGGCCAGCGTGCTGTTTCAACCGCAAATCGTCGAAAACGGTGTGTTGCACCTGGCACCGTGGGCGCTGGTGATGGGTGCAGTGGGCATCGGCCTGTTCTCGTTCAATGGCTACGGCCCGGCGGTGCTGCTGGCCGAAGACATGAAGTGCGGCGGCAAGGGCGTGCACAAGGCGGTGTTGTGGTCGCTTGGGCTGGTGGTGGTGATCGAGATTGTGCCGATCACCGCGCTGTTGATCGGTGCGCCGTCCCTGAGTGCGATGATCAGCAGCCCCGATCCGATCGGCTATCTGCTCACCAGCCACGGCAATGAAACCCTGTCACGGCTGGTCAGCGCAGGGATCTTCCTGTCGGTGTTCAACGCGATTGTCGCGATCGTCATCCAGATTGGCCGCGTGGTGTTCAGCAGCGGGCGCGATGCGCTGTGGACGCCTGGCATCAACAAACTGTTCACGCGCATTCACCCACGCTGGGACTCGCCCTGGCTGGCTACGCTGTTCCTGGCCATCCCGTCGGCGTTGCTGAGTTTCAGCTCCAACCTGGCCGACCTCACCTCGTTCAGCGTGTTGTTGATTATGCTGGTGTACCTGGTGGTGGCGTTGAGTGCGTTGATGAGCCGGGTGCTGCTGCGTGATCGCGAGCATCCCTATCGCATGCCGTTGTGGCCGTTGCCGGCCTTGCTGGCGGTGCTGGGCGCGGGGTATCTGTTGGTGACGTTGATCGCTGAGGCGTCCATGCGCGACATCATGATCATCATCGGCTTGCTGGCCCTGTCGGTGATTCTGTATTGCATCAGTGGCCGGTCGAGCCCGGCGTTTCAGAAATTGTAAGGAGTGGTTATGCGTGCACGTCAATTGGGCATCACGTTGGGGCTGGGCATGCCCGGCGAATTGAATGCCATCACCGATGTTCCCGGCGTTCGGGTGGGCCACAGCACACTCAAGACCCGTGTCGACGGTAAACAGGTGCGCACCGGCGTGACGGTGATTCAGCCGCGCCCCGGGGAGGCGCGGCACCAGCCGTGTTTTGCCGGGTACCACGTGCTCAATGGCAACGGCGATGCCACGGGCCTGGAGTGGATCAGTGAGGCGGGGCTGTTGACCACGCCGCTGGCGATCACCAACACCCACAGCATCGGCATCGTGCGCGACACTTTGATTGCCCTGGAGCGCGAGCGCCTGGCGGACCCGGCGGTGTACTGGTGCATGCCGGTGGTGATGGAAACCTATGACGGCCTGCTCAACGACATCTGGGGCCAGCACGTTGGCCCGGAGCAAGTGCGCGAAGCCATCAACCACGCCGAGACCGGCCCGGTGCAGGAGGGCGCGGTGGGCGGCGGCACCGGGATGATCTGCCATGAATTCAAGGGCGGCATTGGCACGGCGTCGCGGCGCTTGCCGGCGGAGCAGGGTGGCTGGACCGTCGGTGTGCTGGTGCAGGCCAACCATGGCAAGCGCCAGGAGCTGCGGGTCGACGGTTACCCGGTCGGCCGTCGGCTGATGGAGATTCCTTCGCCGTTTGCCGAGCGGGGTACGCCGGGCATGGGCTCGATCGTGGTGATCCTGGCCACCGATGCGCCGTTGTTGCCGCACCAATGCCAGCGTCTGGCGCAGCGCGCGTCCATTGGCATCGCGCGCACCGGAGGCGGTACCGAGGATTCCAGCGGCGACCTGTTCCTGGCGTTCGCCACCGGCAATCAGGATATGCCGCCGGCGGATTACGGGCGCAAGGGCTTGCCGTTCAGCACGGCGTTGCAGATGGTCAATAACGACCATATATCGCCGCTGTTCAGTGCGGCAGCAGAGGCGGTGGAGGAGGCGATCATCAATGCCCTGTTGGCCGGGGAGGACATGAGCACCGACGATGGCGTGCTGGTGCCCGGCTTGAAACCCGAGACGTTGTTGCAGGCATTACACAAGACCGGCTGGGATATATCCCGGTAATACACGCTAATTACAACTATTTATATAGATGGTGGCCCTTTAATGTTGCCAATGACACCGTGACAATAATTGGATCCATTCATGAAGTTCGCCGCTCAACTTGAGCGGCGTTAGTGCTATTTAATATTTAAATAATGCTGTCGGGTGTTTTGCCGATTAATTGCACTTGCCCCCAATGAACACGGCGTAAGACTTCCTGAAGTTGCCCGCCTTTCAGTTTTGCACTCGGGAAATAGAGGTAGACGAAAGATTTCAAGTTGTGTCAGTTTCGTTACGCCTTCAAAAGAGGCGAGTGATAGGACGATCTCGCCAGCGGGGTTCCTATCGACCCAAGACTGATGCACTTGCAAAACAAGGAAGTACGTTTATGTCAAAAGTAAAAGACAAGGCTATTGTTTCTGCCGCGCAAGCCAGCACCGCTTACTCGCAAATCGATAGCTTCAGCCATTTGTACGACCGTGGCGGCAACCTCACGGTGAATGGCAAACCCTCCTATTCCGTTGACCAGGCAGCCACCCAGCTGCTGCGCGACGGCGCCGCGTACCGGGACGTTGACGGCAACGGCAAGATCGACCTGACCTACACCTTCCTGACCTCCGCCTCGTCGAGCACCCTGAACAAACATGGCATCGCAGGCTTCAGCCAGTTCAACACCCAGCAGAAAGCGCAGGCCGCACTGGCCATGCAATCCTGGTCGGACGTGGCCAACGTCGCCTTCACCGAGAAAGCCAGTGGCGGTGATGGCCACATGACCTTCGGCAACTACAGCAGCGGCCAGGACGGCGCAGCAGCCTTCGCCTACCTGCCCGGCACCGGCGCAGGCTACGACGGCACGTCGTGGTACCTGACCAACAACAGCTACACGCCGAACAAGACACCGGACCTGAACAATTACGGCCGGCAGACCCTCACTCACGAGATCGGCCACACCCTGGGCCTGGCTCACCCTGGCGACTACAACGCCGGGAATGGCAACCCGACCTACAACGACGCGACCTATGGACAGGACACGCGCGGCTACAGCCTCATGAGTTACTGGAGCGAGAGCAATACCAACCAGAACTTCAGCAAAGGCGGGGTCGAGGCTTATGCTTCCGGGCCGCTGATCGACGACATCGCCGCGATCCAGAAGCTCTACGGCGCCAACTACAACACCCGCGCCGGCGACACCACCTACGGTTTCAACTCCAACACAGGGCGTGATTTCCTCAGCGCCACGTCCAATGCCGACAAGCTGGTGTTTTCGGTGTGGGACGGTGGTGGCAACGACACCCTGGACTTCTCTGGCTTCACTCAAAACCAGAAGATCAACCTCAATGAGACCTCGTTCTCCGACGTTGGCGGCCTGGTGGGCAACGTGTCCATCGCCAAGGGCGTGACCGTCGAGAACGCGTTCGGTGGTGCAGGCAACGACCTGATCATCGGTAACAACGCGTCCAACCTGATCAAGGGCGGGGCCGGCAACGACCTCATCTACGGCGGTGGCGGTGCGGACCAACTGTGGGGCGGCGCCGGCAACGACACGTTTGTGTTTGGTGCCAGTTCCGATTCCAGGCCTGGGGCGGCAGACAAGATCTTTGACTTCACCTCGGGTTCCGACAAGATCGACCTCTCCGGCATTACCAAAGGGGCAGGCCTGACCTTCGTCAACGCCTTCACCGGGCATGCCGGCGATGCGGTACTTTCCTACGCTTCGGGCACCAACCTGGGCAGCTTGGCGGTGGACTTCTCCGGGCACGGCGTGGCGGATTTCCTCGTCACCACCGTAGGCCAGGCGGCGGTCAGCGACATCGTGGCGTGATGTAACAGCGCGGCGTTTCGGCGCCGCGCTTCCAGGATGGAGCGTGAAGATGCAACGTTTTCCCCAATTGATCGCCCGCGTTATGCAGGTGTTGTTCGTGTCGGCAGGAGCCCATGCAATGGCTAGCAGTCTTGTTTTACCCACCACCGCGCAGTTGGCCGGGCATTGGGAATTGCACCAGCAGGATCAGGTGTGCGCGCTGGACCTGCTGGAGCAGGCCAACGCCCTGGGGGGGGATGTGGCCTGTGCCGGGCAATGGCTGGGAGACAAACTCTTGACCTGGTCGCCGACACCGGACGGTATTTGGCTGATGAACGCCGAAGGCACGGGAATTACCCATTTAAATCGCCAGAAAGACGGCGAATATAAAGGACGCACGCCTTCCGGTGCCGAAGTTGTATTGCAACGAATACCTTAGTTGCAGGCTATAAGCTTATAACTTGATTTTATTAGTTGGCCGCCCTTTGTTCGGGGTTGGGGCAACTGTTGCGCGAAATTTGATTCAGGGACGATCAAAAGATATGGCAAAGCCCCATGGCGTTGCGCCCTTATTCAAGGCGCTGGGTGAATACAAAAGTATGTTGATCAGTGTCGGCTGCTTCACGGCATTGATTAACCTGTTGATGCTGGTGCCCTCGATTTACATGTTGCAAGTGTATGACCGCGTGCTGTCCTCCCAGAATGAAACCACCCTGGTGATGTTGACGCTGATGGTCGTCGGTTTCTTCGCGTTTATTGGCGTGCTGGAAGTCATCCGCAGTTTTATCGTGATCCGCATCGGTGGCCAGTTGGAGCGGCGCTTCAACTTGCGCGTCTACAAGGCTGCGTTTGAACGCAACCTGCAGCGCGGCCAGGGGCATGCAGGGCAATCCCTCGGCGACCTGACCCATATCCGCCAATTCATCACGGGGCCGGCGCTGTTCGCGTTTTTCGATGCGCCGTGGTTTCCGATCTACTTGTTCGTGATTTTCCTGTTCAACGTGTGGCTTGGCGTACTGGCCACGGCGGGCGCCGTACTGCTGATCGCGCTGGCCTGCCTCAACGAGTACCTGACCAAAAAACCGTTGGGGGAGGCCAGTGGTTTCTCCCAGCAATCGACACAACTGGCCACCAGCCATTTGCACAACGCCGAGACGATCCAGGCCATGGGCATGCTCGGCGCCTTGCGCAAGCGCTGGTTTGCCGTGCATTCGCAGTTCCTCGGTTTGCAGAACAAAGCCAGTGACACCGGTTCGGTGATCACTTCCTTGAGCAAAACCCTGCGCTTGTGCCTGCAATCGCTGGTGCTGGGCCTGGGCGCATTGCTGGTGATCAGGGGCGATATGACCGCCGGGATGATGATTGCCGGTTCTATCCTGATGGGCCGCGTGCTCAGCCCTATCGACCAGTTGATTGCAGTGTGGAAGCAGTGGAGTTCGGCCAAGTTGGCCTACCAGCGCCTGGACGAGTTGCTGCGCGAATTTCCCCCGGAAGTCGAGCCGATGGCCTTGCCCGCGCCCAAGGGCCAGCTGAGTTTCGAACACGTCAGTGCCGGGCCGCCGGGTCGCCGTGTGGCGACCTTGCACCAGGCCAGCTTCAAGCTCGGCGCAGGCGAATTGCTGGGCGTGCTCGGTGCGTCCGGCTCCGGAAAATCCACCCTCGCGCGCGTGCTGGTCGGCGTGTGGCCGACGCTGGCCGGCACCGTGCGCCTGGATGGCGCGGACATTCACCGCTGGGACCGCGACGACCTCGGCCCGCATATCGGCTACTTGCCCCAGGACATCGAACTGTTCAGCGGCAGCATCGCCGACAACATCGCGCGGTTTCGCGATGCCGACCCTGAATGGGTTGTGCGCGCGGCGCAACAAGCCGGCGTGCATGAGCTGATCCTGCGCCTGCCGCAAGGTTACGACACGGTGCTGGGCGACAACGGCGGCGGCCTCTCCGGCGGCCAGAAACAACGGGTGGCCCTGGCCCGCGCGCTGTACGGCGGGCCGCGGCTGATCGTGCTGGATGAACCCAACTCCAACCTCGACACCGTCGGTGAAGCCGCGCTGGCCAGTGCCATCGTGCAGATGAAGGCCCAGGGCAGCAGCGTGATTCTGGTCACCCATCGCTCCTCGGCGCTGGCCCAGGCCGACAAGTTGCTGGTGCTCAACGAAGGGCGCTTGCAGGCGTTCGGGCCGAGCCAGGAAGTGCTGCGCGCGTTATCGGGTCAGCAGGAAGCGCCGAAGGACAAACCCGGCGTCAGTTTCAGTCGTCAGTACCAGGCCGGAAGGAATCCAGGCGCATGAGCAGCATCACTTTTGAACAACGCGACGCGCGCTTTTTTGCGCGCATGGGCTGGCTGCTGACCGTGGTCGGCGCCGGCGGGTTTTTCCTCTGGGCCAGCCTGGCACCGCTGGACCAGGGCATCCCGGTGCAAGGCACCGTGGTGGTCTCCGGCAAGCGCAAGGCCGTGCAAACCCTCAGCCCCGGCGTGGTCACGCGGATTCTGGTGCGTGAAGGCGAAGCAGTGAAGCAGGGCCAGCCGCTGTTTCGCCTCGACCCGACCCAGAACCAGGCCGACGTGCACTCCCTGCAAGCCCAATACCGCATGGCTTGGGCCAGCGTGGCGCGGTGGCAGAGCGAGCGGGATAACCGATCCAGCATCACCTTTCCCGCCGAACTGAGCGCCAACCCCGATCCGGCGTTGGCGCTGGTGCTGGAAGGCCAGCGCCAACTGTTCAGCAGCCGCCGCGAAGCCTTCTCCCGTGAACAGGCAGGCATTCGCGCGAACATCGATGGCGCCTCGGCGCAATTGAATGGTATGCGCCGTGCCCGCAGCGACCTGACCGCCCAGGCCCAATCCCTGCGCGACCAACTAGGTAACCTGCAACCCCTGGCCGACAACGGCTATATCCCGCGCAACCGGCTGATGGAATACCAGCGCCAACTGTCCCAGGTGCAACAGGACCTGGCGCAGAACACCGGCGAAAGTGGCCGCGTGGAGCAGGGCATCCTCGAGTCGCGGCTCAAATTGCAGCAGCACAGCGAGGAATATCAGAAGGAAGTACGCAGCCAACTGGCCGACGCCCAGTTGCGCAGCCTGACCCTGGAGCAGCAACTCACCTCCGCCGGCTTCGATCTGCAGCACAGCGAAATCAACGCCCCGGCCGATGGCATCGCGGTCAACCTCGGCGTGCACACCGAAGGTGCCGTGGTGCGCGCCGGTGAAACCTTGCTGGAGATCGTGCCCCAGGGCACGCGCCTGGAAGTCGAAGGGCATTTGCCGGTGCATCTGGTGGACAAGGTCGGTACCCACCTGCCGGTCGACATCCTGTTCACCGCCTTCAACCAGAGCCGTACACCGCGTGTGCCGGGGGAGGTGAGCCTGATCTCCGCCGACCAGATGCTCGATGAAAAAACCGGAGCGCCGTATTACGTGCTGCGCACCACCGTCAGTGCGGCCGCGCTGGAGAAACTCCACGGCCTGGTGATCAAGCCCGGCATGCCTGCCGAGATGTTCGTGCGCACCGGCGAGCGTTCGTTGCTCAATTACTTGTTCAAGCCGCTGCTGGATCGCGCCGGCTCCGCGTTGACCGAGGAATGAACATGAAGCCTGTGTTCATCGCCTTGTTGTTCAGCTGCGCCAGTGCCCAGGCGGCCATGGGCCCGTTCGATGTCTACGAGCAGGCCCTGCGTAACGATCCGGTATTTCTCGGCGCAATCAAAGAGCGCGACGCCGGCCTGGAGAACCGCACCATCGGCCGCGCCGGCCTGCTGCCGAGGCTCTCCTACAACTACAACAAGGGCCGCAACAACTCCGAAGCGCACCTGCCGGACGGGCGCGGCGGCAGCTATCGCGACGACCGCAATTACAACAGCTACGGCTCCACTTTCAGCCTGCAACAGCCGCTGTTCGACTACGAGGCCTACGCCAACTACCGCAAGGGTGTGGCCCAGGCGCTGTTTGCCGATGAAAGTTTTCGCGACAAGAGCCAGGCGTTGCTGGTGCGCGTGCTGAGCTATTACACCCAGGCGCTGTTTGCCCAGGACCAGATCGACATCGCCCGTGCCAAGAAGAAAGCCTTCGAGCAGCAGTTCCAGCAGAACCAGCACCTGTTCCAGCAGGGAGAGGGCACGCGCACCGATATTCTCGAAGCGGAATCGCGCTATGAGTTAGCGACTGCTGAAGAGATCCAGGCGCTGGATGAACAGGACGCCTCGTTAAGAGAACTGGGCGCATTGATCGGTGTGCAGAGCGTCAACATCCACGACCTCGCACCGCTGAATCAGAGCTTCGCCGCCTTCACGCTGACGCCGGCCAACTACGACACCTGGCACGCCTTGGCGATCAGCAATAACCCCACGCTTGCGTCCCAGCGCCAGGCCCTGGAAGTGGCGCGTTATGAGGTGGAACGCAACCGCGCCGGGCACCTGCCCAAGGTCATCGCATATGCCAGTTCCCGCCAGCAGGAATCCGACAGCGGCAACACCTACAACCAGCGCTACGACACCAACACCATCGGCGTCGAAGTCAGCCTGCCCCTGTATGCCGGTGGCGGCATCTCGGCGTCCACCCGCCAGGCCAGCCGCGCCATGGAACAGGCCGAGTACGAGCTGGAAGGCAAGACCCGCGAAACCCTGATCGAACTGCGCCGCCAGTTCAGCGCGTGCCTGTCGGGCGTGAGCAAGCTGCGCGCCTACCAGAAAGCCCTGGCTTCCGCCGAGGCGCTGGTGGTGTCGACCCAGCAAAGCATCCTCGGCGGCGAGCGCGTCAACCTCGATGCGCTCAACGCCGAGCAGCAGCTCTACAGCACCCGACGCGACCTGGCCCAAGCGCGTTACGACTACCTGATGGCCTGGACCAAATTGCACTACTACGCGGGCAACCTGCGCGACACCGACCTGGCGAAAGTCGATGAGGCGTTTGGCCCTGTGCCGGGGCATCCATAACAACAAAAAGGATCGCTTTGATGATCACTGATTCACCGCGCTTCAAACCCTTTACCGCTGGTTCATTGCTGCTGTTGTCCGTTGCGGCACACGCGCAATACACCGAGACCGGCCAACCCGGCGACGCGGTCAGTTGGCGTTCCGCCGAGTACCTCAGTGACTGGGGCCTGGACCGCATGAAAGCCAACGAAGCCTATGCCGCTGGCATCAGCGGCAGCGGGGTCAAAATCGGCGCGCTGGACTCGGGCTTCGACGCCAATCACCCGGAAGCCGCCAAAGACCGTTTCCACCCGGTCACCGCCAGCGGCACCTACGTCGATGGCAGCTCCTTCAGCACCACGGGCGCGCTCAATCCCAATAACGACTCCCACGGCACCCACGTCACCGGCACTATGGGCGCAGCCCGCGACGGTGTGGGCATGCACGGCGTGGCGTACAACGCGCAAGTCTACGTAGGCAACACCAACGCCAACGACAGTTTCCTGTTTGGCCCGACCCCGGACCCCAAGTACTTCAAGGCGGTGTACAGCGCCCTGGTGGATTCCGGCGTGCGCGCGATCAACAACAGCTGGGGCAGCCAACCCAGGGACGTCAGCTACCAGACCCTCGGTGACCTGCACGCGGCCTACGCCCAGCACTACAACCGGGGCACCTGGCTGGATGCGGCGGCGGACGTGGCCAAGGCAGGCGTGATCAATGTGTTCAGCGCTGGCAACAGCGGGTATGCGAATGCCAGCGTGCGTTCGGCGCTGCCGTATTTCCAGCCGGAGCTGGAGGGGCATTGGCTCGCGGTGTCGGGGTTGGACAAGGCGAATAACCAGAAATACAACAAGTGCGGTATTGCCAAATACTGGTGCATTTCCACGCCAGGGGCGTTGATCAATAGCACCATTCCCGAGGGCGGTTATGGGGTGAAGTCCGGTACTTCGATGTCGGCACCCCATGCCACGGGCGCCTTGGCGCTGGTGATGGAACGCTACCCCTACATGACCAGCGCGCAGGCGTTGCAGGTGCTGTTGACCACCGCCACCCAACTTGACGGCTCGCTCACCCAGGCGCCCAACACAACCGTGGGCTGGGGCGTGCCGGACTTGGGCCGGGCGATGCACGGGCCGGGGCAGTTGCTTGGGGCAATGGACGTCAGCCTGGCTGCCGGGCAGGGCGATGTGTGGAGCAATGGCATCTCTGATCAGGCGCTGATTCAGCGTCAGTCGGAAGACCGTGTCGAACACACCGCCTGGCAGCAAACCCTGATCGACAAGGGTTGGCAAAACGGCGTGAGCGCCACGGCCAGCCAGCAGGACCAGACTGATTACGCGGTCGGCAGCGCACGCGACCAGGCCGCCGCGAACCGCGTTTATGAGGGCAGCCTGATCAAGTCCGGCGCCGGTAGTTTGGTCCTCAGTGGCGACAGCACCTATCGCGGCGCAACCACCGTCAACGGCGGCTTGCTGGCGGTGAACGGTTCGTTGACCTCGGCGGTGACGGTTAATCAAGACGGCACCCTGGGTGGCAATGGGCGTATTGCGGCGCTGTCGGTTAACAGCGGCGGCCGTGTGGCACCGGGCAATTCGGTGGGCACCTTGCAGGTGGCCGGCGATGTGAACCTGGGCGCGGGGTCGACCTACGCCGTGGAACTGACCCCCACCAGCAGCGACCGCATCGTCGCCGGCGGCAAGGCCATATTGGGTGGCGGCAGCGTGACGCTGGCGCTGGAAAACAGCCCGACGTTGCTCAGCCAGACTGAAGCGCAAAGCCTGATCGGCCGGCAATACAGCATTCTTCAGGCGGCCGGCGGCATTCAGGGGCAATTCGGCCGGATCTTGCCCAACTACCTGTTCCTCGGCGGCAACCTCGACTATGCCGCCAATGGTGTGCAACTCGATGTGGTGCGCAATGACGCCACGTTCGCAAGCACAGGCGCCACCCGTAACCAGCGCGCGGTCGCGGCCGCCGCCGAACAACTGGGCG
Source organism: Pseudomonas fildesensis (assembly GCF_001050345.1). Taxonomy (GTDB): domain Bacteria; phylum Pseudomonadota; class Gammaproteobacteria; order Pseudomonadales; family Pseudomonadaceae; genus Aquipseudomonas; species Aquipseudomonas fildesensis. The sequence goes on from NZ_LFMW01000011.1 coordinate 229,271, forward strand.
CCGGCAACCCGGTGTATGAAAGCGTGCTGCGCTCCGACTCCCTGGCAACCGCCCAGCAGGGTTTTCAGCAGCTGTCTGGCGAGGTCTACCCGGCGATTGGCGCGATGCTGATCAACGACAGTCGCCAGGTGCGCGATGCCGTGGGTGAGCGGCTGCGGCATGTGCCGGTCACGGGTGAAAGCAACGTGTGGCTCAAGGCGCTCGGCGCCTGGGGCAATACCGACAGCCGCAGCGAAACAGCCGGCGCCACCACTTCCCTCGGCGGCTTGCTGATGGGCGTCGACGGCGCGCTGGATGAGCAGACGCGCGTAGGGCTGGTGGCCGGTTACAGCGACAGTTCGTTGAGCATGGGCAGAGGCACACATTCTTCGGCTTCGGTCGACAGTTATCACTTGGGCGCGTATGCCGGGCGCGAATGGGGGGACTGGCGCCTGAGCGTCGGCGGTGCCTACAGCTGGCATCGCGGCGATGTGAAACGCGATTTGCAGTACGGCGAGGTCAGCGGCAAGCAGAAGGCCAAGCTGGATGCGCGCAGTGCGCAATTGTTCACCGAAGCGGCGTACCGCGTTCAGCTGCAACCGCTGGCGTTGGAGCCGTTCGCCAACCTGGCCTATGTGCACCTCGACAGCGATTCATTCCATGAAAAAGGCGATGCCGCTGCGCTGGAACGCGGCAGTGATCGGCGTGATGCGGTGCTCGGCACCCTCGGTGTGCGCGCGCTGAAAACCCTTCACCTCACGGATCGCCAGCAGTTGGAGTTGTCCGGTTCACTGGGCTGGCAACACAGCCTGACCGCCGTCGAATCCGAGGAACACCTGGCGTTTGTTGCCGGTGGGCCGTCGTTCGCCGTGCGCAGCTCGCCGTTGCAGCGTGATGCGGCGTTGGTGGGCGTGCAGGCCAGCCTGGTGTTGAACCCGTCGACACGAATCAACCTCGACTACAACGGCCTGTTGGGTGGCCGGGAGAAGACGCAAGGCGTGGGGCTTAGCTTGAACTGGCAGTTCTGAAAACACCGCAGAAGATCGTTTCCACGCGCAGCGAAGGAATGCCGCTTGTGACGCTCTGCGTCACGCTTGGGGACGCGGAGCGTCCGGGGCTGCATTCCCACGCAGAGCGTGGGAACGATCAACGATCAACGCGGGGCGTGGGCACGATCAATCAACGATCAAAAAACCAAGAAAAAACTAAGGAAGGTCACCGTGAATACACGCAAGTCAGGGTTAACTACCGCCATCCACACAGGCCCGGGCTACCCGCTCAAGGCGTTGAGCGGCGTGCCATACGGCGCGTTGCTGTGTTGCCTGGCAAGCCTGGGTACCGCCCAGGCCGCACCCTATGTAGAAACCGGCAAGCTCGGCGACGCCGCGAGTTGGCGCAGCAATGAGTTCAACGCCGACTGGGGCCTGGGCGCTGTGCATGCAGACGTCGCCTATGCCGCCGGCTACACCGGCAAGGGCGTCAAACTGGGCATCTTCGACCAGCCCGTGTACGCCCCGCATCCTGAATTCGCCAGCCCCGGCAAAGTGGTGACGATCGTCACCGAGGGCATCCGCCAATACACCGACCCGTACATCCCGGTGAAGGCCGGCGATGCGTTTCGCTATGACGGTACGCCGTCCCTCGGTTCCAACGGCAAGCTGGGCAACCACGGCACCCATGTCGGCGGCATTGCAGCGGGTAATCGCGACGGCGGGCCGATGCATGGCGTAGCGTTCGACGCACAAATCATCAGCGCTGAAAACGGTGACCCAGGGCCTGAAGACGGGATCATCCTCGGCAACGATGGCGCAGTGTACAAAGCCGGATGGGATGCACTGGTGGCCAGCGGCGCGCGGATCATCAACAACAGCTGGGGCATCGGTATCGGTGACCCATACGCCCAGGGTGGCCGCGATCCGGCGTTCCCGAATTTCACCGTCAATGAAGCGCAGGCGCAGTTCGATAACATCCGGCCGATCCTCGGCACGATTGCCGGCGGCGCCTACCAAGGTGCAATCGATGCCGCGCGCAGCGGCGTGCTGACCATCTTCGCTGCCGGTAACGACTACAACCGCAATAACCCGGATGCCATCTCGGGCCTGGCGTACTTTGTGCCGGACATCGCGCCCAACTGGCTGTCGGTGGCGGCCTTGCAGCAAAACCCCAATACCGCGAGCCCCGACCCCTATGTGATCAGTACCTTCTCTTCGCGCTGCGGCTATGCGGCGAGTTTTTGCGTGTCGGCGCCCGGTACCAGGATCTACAGTTCGGTGATCAACGGCACCACCCTGGAAAACCTCACCACCGACTACGCCAACTTCAACGGCACCTCCATGGCCGCGCCGCATGTGGCCGGCAGTGCGGCGGTGCTGATGGAGCGCTTCCCGTACATGAACGGCGAGCAGGTTTCCACGTTGCTCAAAACCACCGCCACCGACCTTGGCGCGCCGGGTATCGACGCGTTGTACGGCTGGGGCATGATCAACCTGGGCAAGGCGGTCAACGGGCCGGGCATGTTTATCACGGCGGAGGATATTCCGGCCGAGTTTCGTATTGACGGCGCGTATGGCAGCGGGCAATTCGTTGCGGACCTGCCGGGCATCGGCGCCGTGGTGGATGCCGGTAAACCTACCCAGCGCCTGTGCACCGACGTGCATTGCGGGCTGGACGTGTGGAGCAATGACATCTCGGGCCATGGTGGCCTGACCAAGCAGGGGGTTGGCGCGCTGGTGCTGACCGGCGCCAATACCTACAGCGGTCCGACCCTGGTCAATCAGGGGCTGCTGGCGATTAATGGCTCGCTCACCTCCGACGTCACCGTCAGCCAGAGCGGCGTGGTCGGCGGCTCGGGGCGTATCGGTTCGCTGAACGCGAAAAGCGGCGGCACGGTGGCGCCGGGTAATTCGATCGGCACGCTGAATGTGGCCGGGGATGTGACCTTCGACGCAGGCTCAACCTATGCAGTCGAACTGTCGCCGACCAACAGCGATCGGATCGTCGCGGGCGGCACTGCCACGCTCAACGGCGGCGCGGTGACCCTGGCCCTGGAAAACAGCCCGACGCTGCTCAGCGGGGCGCAGGCCCAAAGCTTGATCGGTCGCCAGTACAACATCCTCCAGGCCGCCGGCGGCATCACCGGCAGCTTCGGCGCAGTGCTGCCCAACTACCTGTTTATCGGCGGCACGCTGAACTATGCAGCCACCGGTGTGCAGCTGGATGTGGCGCGCAATGCCAACAGCTTTGCCAGCGCAGGCGCTACCGATAACCAACGTTCCGTCGCCGCCGCTGCCGAGCAATTGGGCGCGGGCAATGCGGTGTATGAAAGCCTGCTGCTGGCGCCGAACGCGGCCTCGGCACAAGGCGCGTTCCAGCAACTGTCCGGGGAAATCTACCCGGCGTTGCAAACCGCGCTGGTCAATGACAGTCGCTACCTGCGTGAAGCCGTGGGTGAGCGCTTGCAGAATGGCGAGATGGGCGCTTCCAGCCAGACCGTCGACGCGCGTGGCAACGTGTGGGTCAAGGCCTTGGGCGCGTGGGGCAAGACCGACAGTCGCAGTGACACGGCGGGCTCCACCACCTCCATCGGCGGCATGCTCGCCGGGGTCGACGGCGCGCTGGACGAGAACACCCGCCTGGGCCTGGTGGCTGGCTACAGCGACACGTCACTGAACATGGGCAGCGACACCCACTCGCGCGCGTCCGTCGACAGCTACCACCTCGGCGCGTACGCCGGGCACGAGATCGGCGCCTGGCGCCTGAGCGGTGGCGCGACCTACAGCTGGCACCGCGCCGATGTGAAGCGCGACCTGCAATACGGTGAGGTCGCCGGCAAGCAGAAAGCCAAGGTCGATGCGCGCAGCACCCAGGTGTTCGGCGAGGCGGCGTACCGCGTCAACCTGCAACCGCTGGCCCTGGAACCGTTCGCCAACCTGGCCTACGTGCACCTGGACACCGATGGCGTCACCGAGAAGGGCGATGCCGCGGCGTTGAAAAGCCGCGATGACAGCCGCGACCTGGTGTTGAGCACCTTGGGCATGCGTGCGTTGAAGACCTTCAATGTGAATGACCATCAGCAACTGCAGGTGTCCGGCACGCTGGGCTGGCAGCACAACCTGAGCAGCACCGACTCGCAGCAGCACCTGGCGTTTGCGTCGGGCGGGCCTTCGTTTGCGGTGGAAAGTGCGCCGATGGTGCGTGATGCGGCGTTGGTCGGCGCGCGGGTCAGCCTGGCGCTGAGCAAGGAGGCGCGGGTGAACTTTGATTACAACGGTTTGTTGGCCAGCAAGGAGAAAGTCCACGGCGTGGGCCTGAGTCTCGACTGGGCATTCTGATGGTTTAACCACTCTGTAGGGGCGAGCAAGCTCGCTCCTGCAGCGGGGGTCCAATAACAATAAGAGGGGTAGCATCATGGGTATCTTTGACTATAAAAACCTTGGCACAGAGGGCTCGAAAGCGTTGTTTGCCGATGCGATGGCGATCACGCTTTACAGCTATCACAACCTCGATAACGGCTTTGCCGTGGGGTATCAGCACAACGGGTTGGGCACCGGTTTGCCGGCGACGTTGGTGGGTGCGTTGCTGGGCAGTACTGATTCGCAGGGCGTGATCCCCGGTATTGCGTGGAATCCCGACTCGGAAAAGGCCGCCCTCGATGCGGTGCAAAAAGCCGGTTGGACGCCTATCAGCGCCAGCACCCTGGGCTATGGCGGCAAGGTCGACGCGCGGGGTACGTTTTTTGGCGAAAAGGCTGGCTACACGACGGCCCAGGTCGAGGTGCTGGGCAAGTACGATGACGCCGGCAAGTTGCTGGAAATCGGCATTGGTTTTCGCGGTACCTCCGGGCCACGGGAAAGCTTGATCAGCGATTCAATCGGTGACTTGGTCAGTGATTTGCTCGCCGCGCTGGGCCCCAGGGACTACGCGAAAAACTACGCGGGCGAAGCCTTCGGTGGCTTGCTCAAAAACGTCGCGGACTATGCTGCCGCTCATGGCCTGTCCGGCACGGACGTGGTGGTCAGCGGCCATAGCCTCGGCGGGCTGGCGGTCAACAGCATGGCCGACTTGAGCAACAACAAATGGTCAGGCTTCTACAAGGACGCCAACTATGTGGCCTACGCCTCGCCGACCCAGAGCGCGGGCGACAAAGTGCTTAATGTCGGTTATGAAAATGACCCGGTGTTTCGCGCGCTGGACGGTTCGTCCTTCAACTTTTCGTCGCTGGGTGTGCATGACAAACCCCATGAGTCGAGCACCGACAACATCGTCAGCTTCAACGATCATTACGCGTCGACGCTGTGGAACGTGCTGCCATTTTCCATCGTCAACCTGCCGACCTGGATCTCCCATTTGCCCACCGGCTATGGCGACGGCATGACGCGCATCCTGGCGTCCGGGTTCTACGACCAGATGAGCCGGGACTCCACGGTGATTGTCGCCAACCTGTCCGATCCCGCGCGGGCCAACACCTGGGTGCAGGACCTCAACCGCAATGCCGAGCCGCACAAGGGCAACACCTTCATCATCGGCAGCGACGGCAACGACCTGATCCAGGGCGGCAAGGCTGCGGACTTTATCGAAGGCGGCAAGGGCAATGACACGATCCGCGACAGCAGTGGCCACAACACGTTTCTGTTCAGTGGGCACTTTGGGCAGGACCGCGTGATCGGCTATCAGCCGACGGACACGCTGCTGTTCAGCGGGGTGGAGGGCAGCACGGATTATCGCGACCACGCCAAGGTGGTGGGCGGGGATACGGTAATCAGTTTTGGCGGGGATTCGGTGACGCTGGTGGGGGTGGGTAGTTTGTCGGGGGAGGGGATTGTTATTGCTTAAAGGTAGTGAATGCGGTCAAAAAAGTGGGAGGGGGCTTGCTCCCGATAGCGGTGGGTCAGTCAATTTATTTAGTGACTGACACTGTGCTATCGGGAGCAAGCCCCCTCCCACATTTGGACAGGTGTTTCCCACATTGAATAGGGCGGGTTGGGTCAGTCTTCTTTGCGTACGGTGGCGACGTCATCGGCTTTGACGCGGATGCGCTTGCCGGCGATGTCGGTGAATTCGTAGAAGCCGTCGGCGGTTTTGGTCTTTGGGGAATCCTTGGTCAAATATTGCGTGCCATTTTGCAGTGTCACTACGGTTTGCGTGGAGCAACCGGCCAATACCAGAAAAGTGAGTGCAACCAGTGGCAGACCCAAATTCTTCATGTTCATAACCCTTACCTTAACCCTGAAAGTCCCGCTGCCTGCGGCCGCGGGCAACAAATGTTACGTGATCAACTTCCCTATCTGATCACTTTTTTGCAAAAAGTTGCGTGCGCCATTTATCTATTACTGATTGCAACACACCGTCCGCGACGGCACTCTGTATGCATAACCAGTATTTGATCCCCTTGCGCCATGGCCAATCCCCTCGACGATCCTCTCTATTACCTGCATAACTTCCGCCAGGTGCTGCTCTGGCTGGGGCAACGCTATGCCGATTTGCTCGATCCTGACGAACAGCATTTCATTCAGCAATTTGACAGGTTGCCGCAGGCGTCCCAGGCGTTATTGGTGCGGATGGTGATGCGCAAGGGCGTGCATTTTCGTGCGGGCAAGCTCAGTTACCTGGAGATCGGCTGCCCCCATGCGGCGGCCGGGCCGCTGCTGGAACTGGGTTGGGTGGATGATCAAAGCCCGCTGGCGTTTGAAGCGCTGTTTGCGTTGCTGCAAAAGGGCGAAATCCTCAGTGCCTTCACGCCATGGATCGACCAGCCCAAGGCCAGGAAAACCGACTGGCTTGAAGCGCTGACCACACAGTTTACCGACAGCCGCAGCTTTGCCCAGTGGTGCCCCGACCTCGCCGACACGCTGTACAGCCTCACCGTGATGGACCTGTGTGACCGCCTGCGCCTGATGTTCTTCGGCAACCTGCACCAGGACTGGTCGGAGTTCGTGCTGGCTGACCTGGGCATCTACACCTACGAAAAAGTCGAGTTCTGTGCCGAGTCCCGTGGTTTGCGCCATCGTGACGATGTGCACGGTTTTCTGTTTCTGCACCAGTGTCAGCAGGCGTTTGAAGCCGGGGAGGCCGTGGAGCACGTGCTGGCGCAAATCGCCACGCTCAATACCGACAACCCCTGGCTGGAAAAACGTCGGGCCAAGCTGCTGTTCCAGGTCGGCCAGTATTGCGAGCGCAGTGCCGAGTTGAGCCTGGCCGCGCAGATCTACCGGGCGTGCGCCTACCCCGGCGCGCGTGCGCGACTGATCCGCGTGCTGGAGCGTCAGGAGGATTATCCGCAGGCGATGGCCCTGGCCTGTGTTGCCCAACAGGCGCCGGAAAGTGCCGCCGAGCAGCAACACCTGCTGCGTGTAGTGCCACGCCTGCAGCGCAAGCTCGGGGAGCCGACCTTGCCCAAGGTCAAGCCACGGGCCGTCACGCGGCTGGACTTGGCGCTGGCATTGCCGGAACCGTTAATGTCGGTGGAATACTGCGTGCAGGCCCACCTGAGCGAGCCCGATGCCCCGGTGCATTACGTCGAAAACGGCCTGATTAACTCGCTGTTCGGCTTGTTGTGCTGGGACGCGATCTTCGCGCCGCTGCCGGGAGCGTTTTTTCACCCGTTCCAGCGCGGGCCAGCGGACCTGCACAGCGAGGATTTTCATCAACGCCGCGCGCCGCTGTTTGCTGCCTGTTTCGAGCAACTGCTGGATGAACGCTACAAGACCACCATTCGCCAGCGTTACGTGGACAAATGGGGGATTCAGTCGCCATTCGTGTTCTGGAACCTGCTCAGCGACGAGCTGCTGGAACAAGCGCTCACCTGCTTGCCGGCGCAACACCTGCGCTATTGGTTTGAACGCCTGCTGCTGGATATCCGCGCCAATCGCGCCGGTATGCCGGACCTGATCCAGTTCTGGCCCGCGCAAAAAACCTACCGCATGATCGAAGTCAAAGGCCCAGGCGACCGCCTGCAAGATAACCAACTGCGCTGGCTGGAATTCTGCGGCGAGTACCAGATGCCGGTCACTGTCTGCTACGTGCGCTGGGCGGAGCAGCCCGCTTGAGCTACAGCGTAGCCGTGCGCGCGCTGTGCGAGTTCACGGCCAAGGTCGGTGACCTGGACCTGCGCTTTACCCCGTCACCCAGCGCCCAGGAAGGCATTGTCGGGCACCGCACGGTCGCGTCCCGGCGCAGCGCGCACTACCAGAACGAAGTCGCCCTGGAAGGCGAATACCTGCAGCTCAAGGTGCGGGGCAGGGCGGACGGCTACGACCCGGACAGCAACCGCCTCGAAGAGGTGAAAACCTATCGCGGCGACCTCGACGCCCAGCCCGCCAACCACCGGCAACTGCATTGGGCCCAGGTCAAGGTGTACGGCTGGTTGATGTGCCAGAAGCTCGGGCTCTCGGAGATCGACCTGGCGCTGGTGTATTTCGACATTATTGGCGAGGGTGAAACCCTGCTGCACCAACGGTTTCAGGCGCCAGAGCTGGAAGCGTTCTTCAACCAGCACTGCGCGTTATTCCTGGAGTGGGCGCGCAAGGAAATGCAGCATCGCGACGCCCGTAACGGCGCAGCGCAAACCCTGGCGTTCCCCCATGCAGATTTTCGCCCTGGCCAGCGCGCCCTGGCAGAGTCCGTCTACAAAGCCGTCAGCACCGGCCGTTGCCTGATGGCCCAGGCGCCCACCGGCATTGGCAAGACCGTCGGCACGATCTTCCCTCTGCTTAAAGCCCTGGCGCCCCAGCAGCTGGACAAGGTGTTCTTCCTCACCGCGAAAACCCCGGGCCGCAAACTCGCCCTCGACGCCGCACACGTGCTGTACGACAGCCAACCCGACCTGCCGCTGCGCGTGCTCGAACTGGTGGCGCGGGACAAGGCCTGCGAACACTTGGACAAAGCCTGTCACGGCGATTCCTGCCCCTTGGCCAAGGGTTTTTATGACCGCCTGCCTGCCGCGCGCGAGGCTGCCTCCAAGGTGCGCCTGCTGGACCAGCGCAACCTGCGCGACGTAGCCCTGGCCCACACCGTGTGCCCGTATTACCTGAGCCAGGAAATGGCGCGCTGGACCGACCTGGTCGTCGCCGACTACAACTACTATTTCGACTTCGGCGCCATGCTGTTCGGCCTCGCCCAGCTCAACCAGTGGCGCGCCGCCGTGCTGGTGGACGAAGCCCACAACCTGGTGGAACGCGCGCGCTCGATGTACAGCGCCAGCCTCGACCAGTACAGCCTCAAGACCCTGCGTGACACCGCGCCCGAGCCGCTGAAGAGACCCTTGCAGCGACTTAACCGTGAATGGAATGCGCTGCACAAGGATCAAGTTGCGCCGTATCAGGCCTATGCCGCCCGGCCGGAAAAACTGCTGCAGGCCCTGAGCCTGTGTGTCAGCGCCATGGGCGATTACTTCAACGACCACCCGGAGTTTCTCAGCGGTGACCTGCAGGCCTTCTACTTTGAAGCCCTGCAATTTGCCAAGGTCGCCGAGCTGTTCAATGAGCACTTCATCTTCGACATCAGCAAGCGCCAGTTCAGTGGCAAACGCAGCCGTTCAACCCTGTGCCTGCGCAATGTGGTGCCCGCCGAGTTCATTCGGCCCCGATTGACGGCGGCCCGCAGCAGCGTGCTGTTTTCCGCCACGTTAAGCCCACGGCATTACTACGCCGACCTGCTCGGCCTGCCGGCGGACACGGCATGGATCGACGTGGAGTCGCCCTTCAAGGCCGAGCAATTGCGCGTGCAGATTATTGACCGCATCTCCACACGCTTCGTGCATCGCCAGGCTTCGCTGGAGCCTATCGTGGCCTTGATTGCTCAGCAGTTCGCCGAGCAACCGGGCAACTACCTGGCGTTTTTCTCAAGCTTTGACTACTTGCAGCAAGTAGCGCAGTTGTTGGCAGAACGGCACCCCAAGATTGCGCTGTGGCTGCAATCGCGAGGCATGGCCGAGGCGGAGCGCCAGGCGTTTCTCGACCAGTTCACCCAGCACAGCCAGGGCATCGGTTTTGCCGTGCTGGGCGGAGCGTTCGGCGAAGGCATTGATTTGCCCGGCGCACGCTTGATCGGCGCGTTTGTGGCGACCTTGGGGCTCCCGCAGTTGAACCCGGTCAATGAGCAGATGAAGCTGCGCATGGGCGCGATTTTTGGTGCCGGTTACGACTACACGTATTTGTATCCCGGCATCCAGAAGGTCGTGCAGGCGGCGGGGAGGGTGATCCGCAGCCAGCAGGACCAGGGCGTGGTGATGCTGATCGATGACCGTTTTGGGGAGCCGCGGGTGCGGCAGTTGCTCCCCAGGTGGTGGTTGATCGGCTGAGCCCATGTGGGCGCATGAGTAATAGCGCGGGTCGTAACTAGCCGTTCAAGACGATTGGCGTTGGGCGATCAACAATGTCAATACCTGCGAGTAGCGCACCCGATGCCCGGGCTCGCGATGCGTCCAATAAACACTTACGGTGTGGCCGAGGTTATCCTTCGCAAAGCGGGCCGGCACAGTGAGTTGCCCATTCCCTGGGTTTGGGACGGGAATTTCGATCCGCGCTCGGGGGCCTACCCAGTGCAACCAGGTGTTGTCGGCAACCGGGGTATCTTGAAGGGTTACACGTATGCCATCCGGTACATCGTCGGGGTCGAGCTTGTGCCCAGAGACATTGGCAACGATCGGCGGGTTCATGGGCGGCTCCAGAGGGCCGACTTGCAGGTGCAAGCGCCGTGACTCACCCAATAACAGTGGTGGTTCTTGGGCCTCGTAATACAACTGTGCGAGCCCTCCTTTGAAGCGTTCCAATTCGTCGACAGGCACCAGGAATTCAAGTTGCCCGCTTTCTCGCGACTCGCCGGCGCTGCGGCTAAAACGGTACTCCACTGCGCCATTGGGATCGGGCCGCAGCAAGACCAGTGTGACCAAGGTGCCAGCTCGCCACCCGCTCGCGTAAGGCATGGTGACCTTTAGGTCGGCTCCGTCGAGATCAAGGCGTCCCTCTTTGAGGGCATTCTGTATTTTGGCGGCCGGCCATTGCGTTATAGGCCCTTGTACGGTTGCACAACTTGCCGGGGAGTTCAGCACGCCGTCACGCTTTTCCAATCGGTAGGATGCTGTCAAGTGACCCTGGCCCAGCGTCCGGGCCTCTGAGTTGGGCAGGGTGAAATAGTAGGTTTGGCCTACCCTGTTCACAAGGCGCATTTCGCTATAGCTGATTGCCCGTCCTTGAGCATCGGTGGTGTGCCAGGAAAAATGTATTTTGTCGTTGACTTCAAAAAAATTGCTCGCCGCAAACACATACGCCAATACGTCATCATCTGCCAGGTGCTCAAGCTCGATCTCTGCGGTGGCCGGGTCCATTTGCTCGATGGTTGGCGGTACTAACTTGTTGCTATGCACGTAGACCTTCACATAACTCGGTGCCGACCACCGTGCCGAAGCATCCATCAGGTTGCCCGTGAACCCACGCGCTTGAACCGTGACCAGCAAGGCTTTGCTGTCCTGGCCCTTCATGATGGTTGCATAGGGAACTTGAAGCATAACCGGCAAACCCTCGCGCCCTGGCTCGACCCAATACAGAATCTGCTGATCACCCCAGCACAGGCGGATACAGTCATGGGCCGCCATATGCCGGTAGGGTTGCAGCAAAACTTCGATGTGCTCGCGTGCTCGCTCCTCGCTGACGCCACTGATCACCACGTCCAGAGGGAGGTTGATGACCAGGCCCTGATGGCCGGGCTGAGCAGGGTCGGGGTCTTTGTTGGCGGGGGTTTCCAGGTTCACGCCCAAACGCAGGGGAGCAGTGGACTCCCCGGTAAGGTTGATGCGGCACACCAGAGGGTCGATCCAATCGGGGTTAATGTAGCGCGCAGGCAGAATCAGGGGCAGGCGCCCGTGAGGCAAGTCGCCGCTTGTGACAAACGTATGGGCGACGGGCAATAACCCGTTGTTGCAGTACAGCTCAAGCAATTGACCTTCGTGAGCGTTAGCGGGCAAGGGCGCATACACCACCAACGGGTGGTCGACACTGCGCTGGCCGAGGTAGCCGTCTGCGTCTGTATCACCCTCCCGGGGAGGGAACAATGCTGGTATCGAGAGTGCGCCCCAAGCTGCATCGTGTTCCTGCGAATTGCGTGATTTGCTGGACATACCATAGCTCCTGTTTGAGGGCAGCCTTATTTACCGAAGCGTATGTCCTGGCGGCGCGACTCGTTGATGTTCGGTGAGCTTGCTTTGGTTTGTTTGGACCGGTAGACGAAATAAATCTGTGCGGTGAGCCCCGCGAACTTTTCCAGATCGGCCTTTTCAACCAGGCGCTTGACCGGTGAATTTGCAGGCCAGGACGTACCGACGACGCGCGTGTCGCTATACATGATTGCTTCCTGATTTGGCTTCACATGGAGGATGACGATGGTGAGTTCATCCGTGGGCTTACGCCACTCATACCAGGGGCAGACGAAGACGAGGGAGCTCGGTATTGGGTCCACGACATGACCTTCGTATTTTTCAAAAAACGGAGGGTCAATATAGATGACTTGGCCCACGACCTTGGCCGAGGTTTGGCGGGAGTACACTTCGTAGGGTTCAGCTGTTTTTCTCAATACAAAACTGGCTACCATCCGCCCTTCGATGGCGGCGCGGACAATACTGTGAGGCACCTGGTGTATTACCGGTCGGCCGGCCCTGGTAATTTTTTCAAATCCACGGTGCACCACTACACCTCCAAGTTTTGGATATGCGCGGACGGTTATATCGTAGAGGTCGTCGATGAAGCCTACCTCGTCGCTGGTATAACACTCCAAGTCCAATGGTTCGCCATTGAGCCGCTCCAGGTCGATAAGGCCTTCGGGGTCATTCGTTAACATTGCCGGGCCGTCCACCTTGGATTCGTCCGTATCTACCGACACGGTCACGGTCGCTGACCCTGGCGTTGAGACGTTCCCGACAAAGTCGACAAGCATTAAATAGACACCCAAGCTGAGATCGTCTCCCCCTTCAACAATATCGGCATGGGTGATTTTGATCGTGGTAATTTGCTCCACGCCTGCAATTGGCTTGATGATCTCAAGGCTGCTCCAGCGAATATGGATTTTGTCCAAGGTATGCATGTTGGGGTAGGGCTGGACGGTTATGTCAACGCCACGGGCGATATTCGCGGGTGTGATTTTTTTCTCCGATAGCTCGAACTTGATCTTTGGATGACCTTCCTCAGGTCCATTGTGAGGCCCCGCAGGCAGGTCAGTTTTAATCGCTGTCACCAGTGCGGTAGAAATCTGATAGTCGTGTCCACCTTTAAAGTACACGGCGTAGACCAGAGGGTACGTGCCATCCGGCAGGTCTGCCTTTTTCAACGAAAAGTAGTAAGTGCTCTCGTTTTCGGCATCTTCTTTCGACAACGTCGCGCGTGCCAGTGAGGCCAACTCTCCCGGGCCTTTCAGGTAACCGACGTGAATGACATCACCCTCTGCAGCCTCCCAGTTCTTGTGTACCGATACCCTAAGGTCATATTCAATCAGCCAGGCAGGGATACCAGCGTCATACCCCTGGATATCTCGGGTGGCGCCTGGAATGAACAGGCGATCGAGGCTTTTGGGGTTTTTACTTTCTCCGAGTACCAAGGTCTTTTTTGATGACACGCCTGCTTTGGCGTTTTTATTTGCAGGCACGCTTTCTGTCTGGGTTTTCTTGGCTGGCATGATCGTTCTCCTGATAAAGGCCGATGCACGTGACTGCAAGAAAACGCGTGCGTTATAAGCACATCAAACAACTGAAATGGAGTGTCGTCTACTGTCAGAGTTGACAGGTAGCGACCAGTGGTACGGTGCCAGCCAGAGGGATACCGACCACTCGTCGGCACCTGTTAATTCTGACAGTAGGCAAACAGAAACTTTCGGCGTTTGATGCACGTAAGCCACCCGCGAACCGCTGCAAGGAATCTCGCCATGCCCAAGAAAAAAGCTTCGAACCTCCTGGCTCCCATTGTCGAGCCACTGTTGGAACCCCTATCCAAGGCGATGTCGACGGCTCCCATGGAGGCACCGGCCTGGCGCATGCTGAGCCGCCCGTCTACACACTGCCGGTGCCCCTCCCTTTACCGATATTGATCCAGGCCACCGGCTCGGGTGATTCGGTGACCCTCGCCCCCATGAGCGCGACAGGCGGCGCCACGGTTCGGGTGCAATACTCACCGATGTCCATCATCGAAAGGCTCACGGTCATCATGGATGGGGCTGCGGGTTGGGGGGGGCCGAGGATTGCCGAGAAGAATGGTGTGGTCACCGGCGTGGTGGACTTCCCAATACCCGCTATAGCCATTGGCGTAAACATCGGGAATGCCAACAAAACCTGCTCCTTCCAATACACAGTCTCGCGTCCCGGCTCGGTTGTGCCGTCGGACTTGTTGACGGTGACGGTGACGGTGACGCCGATTCCACAGGGCAACTTGCCGTGGCCGCTGATCGACGGCATCGACACGGGCGGAACGCTGAATGTCACTGGGTTTGGAACCGCTACGCGGTTGAGTCTGGCGGCGTACCCCTTCCAGGAAGCCAATACGCAACTTATCTGGCTGACCTATAAAGGGACCAACAGTAGTAACCAGGCCGTCGAGCTTGAGCCTTGGACTGCTGCAAACAATCCCCATTCAGGAGCGTGGAGTCAAAACCCCGACAACCACGCTTGGTTTAAAACGCTCAAACATGGAACGCGGTTGACGATCGAAGTGCGTATTGCCTTTGACCGGGTGGACAATAAGGCGAATGCCGTTCTTCTTCGGACGACTGTCTACACTGTTGCAAATCGATAATTTCGCGACTTCACTGACTATCGTTTTGATCGTTCCCACGCGCAACAAAGGAATGCCGCCCAGGACGCTCCGCGTCCGCTCTTAAAGTCGTTACGCGGAGCATCACAGGACGCATCCCCTACAGAGCGGGGTAACGGTCCTCAACCCTTGGTTTTTTTGAGGTCGCGACTGGCCAGCATGGCGTGCCAGCGTTACAGGCTGTGGGCGGCGGCGGGGGTAAGCGTGAGTTCGGACATGTCCTGTACCTGTTCTTATGATGGGGAGGCATTTCACCTGCCCAACATAAGAGCGGTACCCAATCAGGGTCAATCACCCCAATTGACAGTTAAGTGACTGGCGTGAACTCAGACCATCTCCAGATAAGAACTATGAATCGCCCGCGCCAACTCCCGCACGGTATCGATAAACTCCGTCAAACGGGCATGCAGCCCATCTTCCAGAATCTCATCAATCCCCGTATACCGCAGCCGCGCTTCGAACTCTGCCGCCAACCGCTGCGCCTCGCGGCCATAACTGCCTGGCAAGTCCGCGAGGATATGGCTCAACTCCTCGATACACGCATGCAACGAGCGCGGTACGTCACTGCGCAACAGCAGCAGTTCGGACACCGACCGCGCATTCAGCGCATTTGGATACAGTTCGGTATAGGCCTCGAATGACGACAACGCGCGGAGCAGGGCGCTCCACTGGTAGTAACCGCGTGCCGACAAGTCACTGACTTCTTCCGACTCTTCGCCAAACATCTCGTAGCGTGCATCGAGCAACCGCAGGGTGTTATCCGCCCGCTCGACAAAGGTGCCCAAGCGAATAAACCGGTAGGCGTCATTGCGCATGATGGTGCCGGACGTCGCCCCACGGAACAGGTGCGAGCGCTGTTTGACCCAGTCACAGAAGTGGCTGATGCCATGCCGCGCCAGGCCACCGGCGGCGATGCTGCGCATTTCCAGCCAGGTGGCGTTGAGGTTTTCCCACATGTCGGCAGTGATGCGCCCGCGCACCGCGTGGGCATTGCCACGGGCAGCGCGCAGGCAGTTGTAGATGCTGGCGGGGTTTTCTTCGTCGAGGGCGAAGAAGTGCAGCATGCGCTCGGCGTCCAGCTGCTTGTGGCGCTCCAGGTAACTGTCGAGGGTGCCGCTGCTGAGCAACGACATCGCCAGTTCGTCCAGGCCATCGGTGTGCCCGGCCTGGGGCATCAACGACAGCGAATAACTGACTTCCAGCATGCGTGCCAGGTTCTCGGCGCGCTCCAGGTAACGGGACATCCAGTACAGATCTGCGGCGGTTCTACTTAACATACTCAGCCCTCCACCACCCAGGTGTCCTTGGTTCCGCCGCCTTGCGACGAGTTGACGATCAATGAGCCTTCACGCAGCGCAACTCGCGTAAGGCCACCGGGCACCAGGCGGGTTTCCTTGCCGGAAAGCACAAAGGGCCGCAGGTCGATATGCCGGGGCGCGATACCGTTTTCGACAAAAGTCGGGCAGGTAGACAGGCTGAGGGTCGGTTGGGCGATGTAGGCGTGTGGGCGGGCCTTGATGCGTTGGCGGAAGTCCTCGATTTCGGCGGCGGTGGACGCCGGGCCGACCAGCATGCCGTAGCCGCCGGAGCCCTGGGTTTCCTTGACCACCAGTTCCGGCAGGTGGGCGAGCACGTGGGACAACTCGTCCGGCTTGCGGCACTGGAAGGTCGGTACGTTTTGCAGGATCGGTTCTTCGTCCAGGTAGAAACGGATCATTTCCGGCACGTATGGGTAGATCGATTTGTCGTCAGCCACGCCGGTACCGATGGCATTGGCCAGCACCACGTTGCCGGCGCAATAGGCCGCCACCAGGCCGGGCACGCCCAGCATTGAGTCCGGGTTGAACGCCTGTGGATCGAGGAACGCATCGTCGATACGCCGATAGATCACGTCCACGGCCTTGGGGCCGTCGGTGGTGCGCATGAACACCTTGAGGTCGTGCACGAACAGGTCGGCGCCTTCCACCAGCTCCACGCCCATTTCCCGGGCGAGGAAGGCATGTTCGAAGAACGCACTGTTGAAGCGCCCCGGCGTCAACACCACCACATTGGGGTTGTCCAGGCGGCTGGAGCTTTTCAGGGTCTTGAGCAACAGGTTGGGGTAGTGGTCCACCGGCGCGATGCGCTGCTTGGCGAACACTTCGGGGAACAGGCGCATCATCATCTTGCGGTCTTCGAGCATGTAGCTCACGCCGCTGGGGGTGCGCAGGTTGTCTTCGAGCACGTAGTACGTGCCGTCGCCGTCGCGCACCAGGTCGACACCGGAAATATGCGAATAGATGTCGCGGTGCAGGTCCAGGCCGACCATCGCCTTCTGGTAACCCTCGTTGCCCAGCACCTGGTCCGCCGGAATGATCCCGGCCTTGATGATGCGCTGGTCGTGGTAGATGTCGGCGAGGAACATGTTGAGCGCGTTGACGCGCTGGATACAGCCGCGTTCGATCACGCTCCATTCACTGGCGGGGATGCTGCGCGGGATGATGTCGAAGGGGATCAGGCGCTCGGTGTCCTGCTCGTCGCCATAGAGGGTGAAGGTGATCCCGGCGCGGTGGAACAGCAAGTCGGCTTCGCGGCGACGCTGGGCCAGCAGTTCCGGCGGCGTATTGGCCAGCCAGCGGGAGAAGTCCTGATAGTGCGCACGGCAGTCGCCGTTTGCGTCATTCATTTCATCAAAGAAAGATCGAGCCATTCCAGTACCTTGTCAGTGCCGAGGGGTGCGTTGGGGTGGCACTGCCGCTTTAAAAAACGCATTTTTTTATGAGCCCGTGGCTGATCGTGCCAACAGGCCTGGTCCTTACTTTCTTATGGGGTCGGCTCTGGGTCGGGGGGTAACGAATGCTCCTGTATCCAGGCATGGCAGGTGGGTGATGAATGGTTTAAGCAATGCTTGTGCCGAAACACGTCCAACGGCGGTGATTACCTTGCAATGGGGGAACTTGGAGCGGCGAGCAAGCCTTTGTGGCCGCGGGTTTCATGTGGCAAGCCCGTTTCATGTGGTGAGTGGGCTTCATGTGGCGAGCGGGCTTGCCCCGCGTTGGAGTGCGCAGCGCTCCCGCTTTTTCTGGGGCCGCTGCGCAGCCCAACGCGGGGCAAGCCCGCTCGCCACATGAAGCCCGCTCGCCACATGAAGCCCGCTCGCCACGAGGAGCCCGATCTCCACGGGAAACCCGCTTACTGCAGAACCTTGCTCACGACAGAAGCCCGCTCAGGGAGCGG
>NZ_LFMW01000002.1 GCF_001050345.1 Pseudomonas fildesensis
AGCGCAGCCAAGCCGTCGATGGATTTTCGGAAGTCGACCGGCTTGGGGTACAGATACACTTTTTCGACTTTGGCATCGGGTCGCATCATGGCGAGCTGGCTCCTGAGGGAATCGGGAGCACAGCATCCGGGATCCGATAAGCGCTTTGAATGTGGGGTTTATGGAGCGCTTACAACCATTCTGCCCCACGGTTTGAGCATGCCCAGCGTCCCGAAGGGTGACCAGGTGTGGCAGCACAGCGAGGCTTGCCAGCAGCGCGTCGACGCGGATGGCAACTGGCTGCGTCAGACTGACGGCAAGATCCGGGATAAGGCGATCGAGCGGGAAGTAGAGGCGATGGGGAACACGGAGACGTTCCAGAATCACACCAGGACGGTGGATGATCATTCCACTGAGTCAGTGGGTGGGATCAAGACGATCGAGGCGCTGGGTGCGCTCAAGCTGCTGTCGGGCGGATCTGCGAGCCTGGCGGCTGTGGATGATTTACACCAGGCGACTGGGCGGGACTTGAACCTGGTGGTGGGGCAGAAGCACAACGCCACGGTGGGTGGCGATATGGAGGAAAGGATTCAGGGATTGCGTAAGAGTGTGGCAGCGGTCAGCCAGCGGCTTGCGGCACCCAAGACTTGGTTGGGATCCGAGGGCGTCAACGTGCTGCAGGTGCTGTGCGATTTGCTCGACCTGGTGCAGCAGATGAACGTCCAGATGGCTGGACATACCCACTCGCCTGGACCATCGCCAAGCCCGACGGACTCCAGTAGATTTACAGAAAATGCTGTCATGACATTGACGCTAGTGAAGCAGCTCCGGTCTATAACGCTTTAGCTTTATTACTTAGCCGGAAAACCACAACACAAAAATATGGGATTTTTATGTCAGATACTTACTTTATAGATCTACAGGCCATCCCTACCGGTTGCGTTGCTAAAATTGTTGCTGGTGGACTTTTACCTAAGAATGAAATGCGCTGGGAGTTTACCAACGAGATAAAACCTCTAGATCTGTATTGCTATCTATATGCCAAGTATGGGGAGCCAAATGGCCTGCTAAATCTTGCAAGAAAAGATGACTCTGACAACCTAATACACTGGGAGTGGACATTAGCAAACTCTGACGGATTGATCTCAATAATGGGAATGAACTTCAGAACAGAGGTTCTGCTAGCTGGTGATTTTCAAGGAAAGGGGCTTGATCTGGAGATGTTCATAAACCAGATCAAGGGAGATATTGGAAAGTACGGAAAAAAAATCACAGCATTTAGGACGGAACTCGAGAAATGGACGCAGTTTATAAATCCTTACGAACGCATTAGACGTGCAGTGACGGAAAACTTTAACCAACTGGACGCATTAGGTATAAATCCGGCCAGTGACAAAATAGTGCACCCTAAAACCGCAGAGGATATGAAAGGGTTTAATGAGCGCTGGATAGCACTGAATGCTAGATACAGTGCGGCAGTAGGTTTAGTCTTCGGCCTTAGATCTATGCTTCCAGTTCTTGCGGAGTCATTCATAAATCTCCTGATTTTTGCCTTGGCTAAACCCGAGATAAAGGCAAATGATCGGCTTTTTCAAAGTATAGTTCGGCAACCAATAGACATTCGAATACAGTCACTTCACTTGAATTGCAATGGATTTAACGGCTTAATTGATTATGCTGCTCAAGAGTGTAAAGCTTTTCATACTCTCATGAATGAGAGGAACGACCTTTTGCATGGGAATGTTGAGGTTGGGAAGCTTTCGATTGGCGATATCTACTTTCGAGGGAATCTACCTCTATTCATACAGTATGATGACTTTTGGAGTGTATCCATAGGTGCGTCAATGCGATCAGTTGGTTACGACTCAATACATCAAGATCATAAGGCTGTTGAGGATTTCATAGAGTTCGTAATGGGGCAGCTTGATAAAGATGTTGTAGAACATGTAAGGCGAATAATTGAAACTGGGGAGCTAGGATTTAACAAAAAAACTGGCCGGCTGGGTATTTTGATACCCGAGGCAATCGCAGACTTCAGGGTGTACACCACATCAGACTCGCCCGACACTACCGAGTAGTGTGTTTCAGAAAAAACAAGGCGCCAATAGGCGCCTTATTGTTTGCATAAGCAATGCTGTTTCTATTCAAACAACTCGGCATGACTACCAAGATCTACGAAGGTTACAAGGTCAGCTCTGGAGTGCTCGTAAATCATCAGGAAGTCTCCACCAATGTGGCACTCCCTAAAGCCATCTTTGTCCCCAGTCAAAGCATGATCACGATATTCAGCAGGTAGCACCTCTCCGAGGAACAGCATTACCATTACTGCACGGACCTCGTTCATGTCTCGACGCCCAGCGCGCTTATATCGTTCCCAGGATTTCTTAAACTCTGGCGTTTGCGCGCACTGCTTTGGCAGGTCTGCGCGCTTTTGCTTCTTCTCCGGCTTCGCCATCAGCGTCCCTTAGCATGTCGTCGATCGAATCAAACTGGCGACGAATCTCACGCGCTTGTGCCATAGCACGAGCGGTCTTCTCCGAAGGGACGCGCACCTCGAAAGGCAATCCCTGTGTTGTCACAACCTGGCGGAGGAAAAGACGCATGGCGTCACTGAGACTAAGCCCACAGGCATTGAGCACAGCAGTGGCACGCTCCTTCAAATCCTCGTCAATGCGGCAACGCACGTCAGTGGTTTTAAGCAATGCATTCATGATATCACTCCCTGAGACAAAACGTAGCTACGTTGTGGCTACGGTCAAAGTATGGGTCAACCCATCAAATTTGATCAAGCACTTTCTGTCCTGAACAGGACGTTAGCCTGCCCGTATGTCGAAAACACAAAGCAGGGGCTCCTGCCCGGAAAATGACAGTCGAAAGAAAAAAACGAGACGAAAAGCACTTATCCCCCTCCCGCCGACGGGCTTTACGCGTGTTTTTTGTGCAAAGGTCAAGGGTGGTGCAATCGAGCACGCAGGCCAAGCCCGCTATGGGCTCGCTGGGGTAAATAGCAATTTCACGAAATGCAAAGTTTTGCGAAAAAGTGCAGTGTGGTTACAAAACGCTGAGAGGTAATCATGACTGGAGAGGGAGGGCAGCTTCCCCGGATTCATTGATCGAAAAAGAGAAAAACATAGGAATACGGACATTTTCCGAAACGAGATAGATCTATTTTCTCACCGTCCATGATTACCTTCGATTAGATCGAAAATATGCCATAGGCCGCGAGGCGTATGGGTTTCAGCGATAAAAGGGCATTTCAAAACCTGTCTCCACCCTAATTGGCTTCTTACCGTTTGAGGCGGGCCAAACCTTGCTTGATATGGCCGGCGTTCTCACCAATCGTCTCCAAGGCGCCACGCACGTTTTCACCTGCTTCGACTGAGCCTTGTTCTTCGAGGCGAAGCGTTAGCTCCATCAAGGCTGCTTCAAGGGCCAACTGATTTTCATACATCCTCTCAAGCACATCTGAGAGCGAATATTCATGTGCCATACGAAGGCTCCAATCGTAAATCCACAGACTAGACCCCAGCGCGAGGACTTGCCTAGCGGATGGCTATTTTGGAATCAGGGCTGGGAAAAAGGTAATTTTGGTTAGGAAGGCTACCAACTTTGCTGTAGCCCTCGTAATTCGTGGGCTGGGCGTATTACCTTGAGGGGTAATATTTGGTAATGGCAAAGGTAATATTCAGCCAGGTGCCCGGTTTTGCTGGGGATTGAGGGTGCTAGGAATTACTCGATGAAAAGGTAATGACCTAACCTATAAATTACCAAATTATTACCTTTCTAAATATTCATCAAGCTATTGAAATTTAAGGGCTTTATTCTGTTTTTTCGAGCGTATTACCAATATTACCTTTTTCCCATGCCTCAACATAAACCGTCCGGCACGCCGTTTTTTACCCCCTCTCAACCCTGGCGCACTAACTCGGTGCAAAACCCATGGGACTACCATGGGACTGAGAATGCCGATTTTTTGGAGAGGGAGCATCGCTGCAGGCCGCGTAAACCGGGCACTTGCATGATGAAAGTAACTTTGCGGGTAGTTTCGAATCTCTCCTTCACCGCCACATTAAGTAAACACAAACCCCTGGTTTTCCTAGAGAAAGCCGGGGGTTTGTGGTTTTTGGCGTCTGAAAAACGCTCAAATGGGACAGATGCTGAGTATTTTTCGCTGCGCATAAGGGGCAAAGAGGGCAAAGAGGGCAAAGGCAGGGCAAAGGGGACGGATTTATTTAAAGCGCCCGGCAAACGTTATTTACACAAAACCGCTGGTTTCGAGAGAAGTCAGCGGTTTGTTATTTCTGTGGGTTGAAAACGTATCTGATCCTATATCACGCTCGTGGCATATCCATACGCCGCCCGATGACATCCAGCAAATCGCACCCGTCGCGCAGCGGAATTCATCCCGCAAATACGCCGGGACGTTTCTGTCGATTTATCATCGAGTCGCCAAACCCGTTCGCCATGTGGGCGATCGAGCGACTACAGGCGTGGAGATTTAGAAACGGGAGCCTGCCACTTCTGAATGGATTATAGGACGTTGCCCAAAGCCGCCTATACGGTGGGCATGATCCTCATCCTCAATGCCTATGCCGATGATGCACATCCGGGAAATGCGCATGGCTATGCTTCATCGCACCATGCGTATGCACATGGCTATGCGGTACCGCCGGATCCCATTCAAACCCATGTTCATGCTGATGATGCTCATCGTGCACATGCCGATGCCCGTGCTCCGTCGGCTCATGTTGATGATCATGCGTATGGCGCTCTGTCAGGTGCAGCCACACACCGATAGCCATCAACGCCGACGCAATCCAGAAGGCCCCTGTCACTGACTCTCCCATTACCAGCAAGGCCAGCGCAGCACCGAGGAAGGGCGCGGTAGAAAAGTAAGCCCCGGTACGCGCACTGCCCAGCCCGCGTAGCGCCAGCACAAACATGACCAGGCTGACGCCATAGCCCAGGAACCCAACCAGCAGGATAGGCCCCAGTTGCGCCGCAGCCGGAATCTGCGCGCCGAGATAAAGCGCCAAACTGCAATTCACCAACCCCGCAATCAATCCCTTGGCGCCGGCAATAAACAACGCGTCCGACGCAGATACTTTGCGCGTCAGGTTGTTATCGATCCCCCAGCACAGGCAGGCCACCGCGACGGCGAGCGGCCCCGTCCAATCGTGACTGGCGCCGCCGCCTTCGGGCCATGACAACGCCACGCCGCCCAACACAATTGCGATCATCCCCAAGACGATGCGGCGGTCGGCGTTTTCTCTGAACACCAGCCAGGCGATAACGGCGGTCAACACCGATTCAAGGTTGAGCATGAGAGAGGCCGTAGACCCGGCGGTGCGGGTGAGGCCGAACATCAAGGCCACGGGCCCGAGGATGCCGCCAAAGGTGATGGCGCCGATTAGCCAGGGCCATTCCGATGGAGTCAGCCCGGAAGGTTTCCAGCCGCGATCACGGATTAATCGTACAGAGGCGAGTCCGATGCCGCTGCCGAGGTACAGCAGGCCGGCGAGCAGCACGGGCGAGAGGCCCAGGCCGAGGCTTTTGGCGAGCGGGGTGCTGGCGCCGAACAGGGCGGCGGCCGCGAGGGCGTAAACGATACTGAGGTTCATGGGCCATCCTCGAAAGATGGCCCATGATACGTCGCCCGCTCAGGTTAAATCCCGGGCGATAGTGGCAACGTCACACTTATTGCGCAGTTTTCAGCTTGATCACATCACCCGAGATTTTGGTGGTGTAACCGCTGAGTACCCACGCCCAGAACCAGTTTTCCTGGACTTGGGTATTGATCAGCGCGTCGCCGCCTTTTGCTTTGATGGCAGCATCCTGGGCGCGAACAAAGCGGCTGTTCTGGCCGATCGGGATAATGCCGAACAGCATGACGCCGGTGGCGCTGGCTTCGCTGTGACCCAGCACCGTGTATTGGCTGCTGTCGTACTGCGGGGATTTGATGGCGGTGCCGGTGCAGCCTGCGAGGGTGAAACCGAGAACGGCTGCTGCAACTACTTTGCTGACGTACTTCACTGTGTAACTCCATGGACTAAAGCCCGAGATTCAATTCTCGGGGGCGCGATACTCTAATCGCTTCAGTAACAAATTGAAAACAAACAGCCCCTTCAGGCGCGCCCAACCACAATGGCTAGAGATGCAGCCACGCCAGGCTCCCCAACACCATCGCCACCCCCCCGGCGGCATACGCCATGCGCTTCAACCATTCCTTCCTTGTCAGCAACGTGATCGCCGCCAGCGAAATTGCGATCTGAATCGCGGTCATCGCCTGTGCCCACCGGTGATGCTGGTGCAAGGCCTGTTCTGATTTGTCGTCCCATTCCTTTGAAGTGGCCTCCAGTTTCTCAGCCTGTTTGCGCACGTCTTCTTTCTGGCTTTTGTAGCGCTGGACTTCATCGTTGTAGTGCGCCGCATCGACGCCGGGAATATGCGTGGCCAGTTCCGCCAGGTTCTGTCGGCTGGATTTGGCCTGGTAGTAATTCCACTGGTTGGCGGCTTCGGTCTTGAAGATGGCGGCGTTGTTCTTGTCCATCGCCGCTTCGCTTTCGGTGGAGCCGGCCTGGTAGCTGAGCATGGCGCCGAGGGTGGCCATCAGGGCAGTCATCACGGCGATGCGGCTGGCGAAATTGTCCCCGCGCGCGTGGGCATGTTCGGTGGTGTGTTCGATGTGTTTTTCGTGAGGGCTGGGGACTTCGAAGGCTTCGGACATGGGGGCGGCTATGAAGGGAGTGAGGGAGTTTGATTCTTCACCAGTGAAGCTGTCTCAAGCCTGTACGTAACGTCGGATAAGCCGCCCGTACACCGCGATATTGATGAGCAGCACCAGGGCGCCCAAGCCCAACTGGATCTGCGGGGTCAAGCCGGCCGGATAGATCAGGCTCAGGATGTAGTGCTCGATAAACCCGCCGCCGTAGCTGGCTTGCCCGGCGAGGCCGAACGAACAAGATGAAGGTGAGGTGAAACAGCACCAGGCTATCGGCAGCTACGCGATAGAGTATGTTTGGGTTCGCTTTCAGGTGATCGAGGGGGCGGACTTTTCCGAATGGTGTTATAGCTCGAGTTGGCTGGCATTGATGCCAAATGCCTTGGCAATCTTTTCCCGCGTCGTCCGACGAGGTTTGTTGACCGCTTCTTGCTGGGCAAATGCGGATTGGGAAATGCCCAGGCGTTTGGCAACGTCATCCTGGGTCAGGTTCAGGTATTCGCGCCAGGCGCGGATGGGAGTCAGACCGTCGACTATCAGGCTGACCACCTGATTTGGGATCAGGTGGCTGCGACCTTGCTGTGTGAAGTATTGCCAGTAAGGAA
This sequence comes from Pseudomonas fildesensis, assembly GCF_001050345.1. GTDB lineage: Bacteria > Pseudomonadota > Gammaproteobacteria > Pseudomonadales > Pseudomonadaceae > Aquipseudomonas > Aquipseudomonas fildesensis. The sequence goes on from NZ_LFMW01000002.1 coordinate 7,306, forward strand.
TGACCACAAACGCTGGCTTGCCTTCAAGGTCATTGATGATTTGTATGTGGGGGGACGTACTAACCATGTTTTTCCTGCTGGAAGCTTATTTATATCTTATATATTAATAAGTCTTTAATTAGTCATTTGGGCGTTTTTTGCAAATATTCCATACCCGGTGTCTGTCAACGTTAGCTTGTCTCTCAGAGGCAATCGATAAGGACTGTTGCCAGATATAAGCCTCACTTTGCAAACACAGCCAGCACTGCCAACCGTGTCTTGGAACGCACTGACGTTCGCGGGCGTTTGCTCACCACAACCTTGGCGTAGCTGAACAGTGCGGGGCAGTGGTCGAGCCACAACGGTTGCTTGCAGGCAGCGTGGGCCGTTATTGTGCTGAATCCTTTTAGTCCTTCCTCCAGGGTTGTAGTGATGAATGCACCGCGTAGCGCAGTCGGTCCAATCAAGGCCGTGATTTTTGATATGGACGGTTTGTTGCTGGACACGGAAGGCATCTACACCGAAGTCACGAAGATCATCGCCGAACGCTACGGTCGTACCTACGACTGGAGCATCAAGCAGCACATCATCGGTCGTGGCGCCCAGGATCTGGCGGATTACTTGGTCAAGGCGCTGGATTTGCCGATCACACCGGCTGAGTTTCTGGAGATCCGCGAACCGCTGATGAGCGAGCGTTTCCCCAAGGCTTTGGGCATGCCCGGTGCCGAGGCGCTGGTCCGGCACTTGAAGGAACACAATATTCCGATTGCCGTGGGCACCAGTTCGTCGCGCAATTCGTTTGGCCACAAGACGACGTTGCACCGCGAGTGGTTTAGCCTGTTCGGTACCATCGTCACCGCTGACGACCCGGAGGTCGGTGCCGCCAAACCCGCGCCGGACATCTTCCTCACCGCCGCCCGCCGCCTGGGCGTAGCGCCGGAAGATTGCCTGGTGCTCGAAGATTCGCCGTTCGGCGTCACCGCTGCGAAAGCGGCCCACATGACCGCCATCGCCGTGCCTGATGAAGCCATGGCCGACAGTAAGTACCACCACGCCGACCAGATCATCCGCAAGCTCGCAGACTTCGACTTGGCCGCCTATGGCCTGCCGCCCCTGCGTTGAATGAACGCGGTCAAAAATGTGGGAGGGCGCAAGCCCCCTCCCACATTTAGCACTTGCAGTGCTCCAGAAATCTTAGGCGCTGAAGCCACCATCAATGGTCAAGCTGGCACCCGTGATGTAACCCGCCTCCGGCCCCGCCAGATACGCCACAAAACTGGCAATCTCCTCCACATGCCCATAACGCCCCACCGCCATCAACCCGATCAGAGTCTCGGCAAAATCACCGTTCGCCGGGTTCATATCAGTGTCCACCGGCCCAGGTTGTACGTTATTAATCGTGATGCCGCGTGGTCCCAAGTCCCGCGCCAAGCCCTTGGTCAAACCCACCAGCGCCGCCTTGCTCATCGCATACGGACCACCACCGCCAAACGGCATGCGCTCGGCGTTGGTGCTGCCGATATTGATCACCCGGCCACCGTCGCCCATGTGCTTGGCCGCTTCCTGAGTCGCGATAAACACGCTGCGTACGTTGATCGCCAGGGTCTGGTCGAAGTCTTCCAGCTTGAAATCTTCCAGCGGGGCGATAGCCAGTACACCGGCGTTGTTCACCAGGATATCCAGGCGTCCAAAAGCTTCGACGGTAGCGTTGACTGCGTTGCGGATCGCCGCAGCATCGGCGCTGTCGGCGTGAATCGCCAGGGCTTTGCCGCCTTCGCTGATCACGCTGTTCTGCAGTTCCTCGGCCTTGGCCGCCGAGCTGACGTAGGTAAAGGCTACAGCTGCGCCTTGTGCCGCGAGGCGCTTGACGATGGCGGCGCCGATGCCGCGGGAGCCGCCTTGAATCAAGGCGACTTTGCCGCTGAGGTCTTGGGTGGTCATGTCGATCTCCAAACGGTTCAAGGCGGTATGCCTTGTTGATGGAGCTGAGTATCGACCTCACCCACCCCTGCCGGTAGACCTTGATTGCTATAGTCTGTGTAAACCAAAAGTTTAGAGTGGGGCGATATGGAAAGCTTTGGCAGTATCGAATGTTTTGTGCGCAGCGCCGAAGGCGGCAGCTTTGCCGAAGCGGCCCGGCACCTGAGCCTGACGCCGGCGGCGGTGGGCAAAAGCGTCGCCAAGCTGGAAGCGCGGCTCGGCGTGCGGCTGTTCCAGCGCAGTACGCGACGCCTGACACTGACCGAAGCCGGCAAGCTGTTCCTTGAAGAGGTCAGCGGCAGCCTCACCACCATCCAGAACGCCGTGGCCAACCTGGCCAGCGCCGAAGGGCGGCCGGTAGGCACGCTCAAGGTCAGCATGGGTACGGTGTTCGGTAATCGCTATGTGGTGCCGCTGCTGGCGGAATTCATGCTGCGCTTCCCGGATATCAGCCCGGACTGGCATTTCGATAACCGCCAGGTCGACCTGATCGGCCAGGGCTTCGATGCCGCCATCGGCGGTGGTTTTGAACTGCCCCAGGGCGTGGTGGCGCGCAAGCTGGCACCCGCGCATCGGGTGCTGGTGGCGTCACCGGATTACCTGGCGCGACGCCGGCCGGTGCTGGCGCCTGAAGATTTGTCGCACTGCCTTGGCATTCTGATCCGCTCGCCGCAAACCGGCCGCGTGCGCTCCTGGCAACTGACCAGCCTGGAGCGTGAATGCCGCCCGCTGGTGCTCAAGCCCCGGATGACCATGAGCGACTCCGAAGCCGCCTGCTGCGCCAGCGCTCAGGGCCTGGGCATTGCGTTGGTCAGCATGCCGATGGCTGTGCCGTTCCTCGACAGCGGCGAAGTGGTGCGGGTATTGCCCGATTGGTACGTGGATGACGGCAATATTTCCATCTACTACGCCGAACACAAACTGTTGCCCGGCAAGACCCGGGCGTTTGTGGACTTCATCATCGAGCAATTCGCCGAGCAACGCCTGAGCGACAGATTCAACGCCACCCTTTAGGCGCCCGGCTTGCCGGCGATGGCGTCCTCAAGATTGCCATCGCCGGCGAGCCGGGCTCTTACACGTGTGTCACCGTCCGAATTGTGGCGGCCAGCCTACAACCTTCTTCGGCCGCGGCGTCGCATACGTCCTGATCTTCGACGTCGACAACCCCAACCGCACAAGTGATTCGGCAATCGTCACCGCCGCTGTCACACCATCCACCACCGGCACGCCGGTGCGTTGGCGAATCTGCTCATCCAGTCCGGCCATGCCGCCGCAACCCAGGCAGATCACCTCGGCCTGGTCCTCGAGAATCGCCAGTTCAGCTTGGCGTACGATGGCTTCCATGGCGGCCAGCGGGTCTTCTTCCAACTCCAGCACCGCCATGCCGCTGGCCCGCACCGAGGCGCAGCGCTGATACAGGCCGGCCAGTTTCAGTCGGTCTTCAATCAGCGGCACCGTGCGGTCCAGGGTGGTGACCACCGAGTACGCATGGCCCAGAAACATCGCAGTGCTGGCCGCCGCTTCGGTGATGTCCACCACCGGCACGTTCAACAATTCCTGCAAACCTTCACGACCATGCTCGCCGTAACCGGCCTGGATCACCGCATCAAACGGCTGGTCGTAGGCCATCACCCGGTCCATCACCGCGATGGCCGCCAGATAGCTTTCGAAATTACCTTCCACCGATTCGGCGCCGAAATACGGCGTGAGCCCGACAATCTCGGTGCCTGGCGAGGCCACCGCGCGCGCTTGCTGGGCGATGGTTTCAGTGATGGATTCGGTGGTGTTGACGTTGACCACGAGGATGCGCATGGAATGTCCTTGTTTAATGACTGACGTTATCAACTGCAATGCTTTCGCCGCTGACATCGTTGTGCAGCCGTGGGCTGAGCATCAACGGGCTGGGGCTCACGGCTTCGGGGTTCAGGGCGGAGGAGGGCAGATCCAGTGCGATGTGGTTCGAGAGGCTTGTACGCATTCCGGCAGGCTCCAGCACATCGGCAGCGGAGCCGCTGATGGAAAGGTGTATGTAGGTTTTGTATTTTTTGTATACAAAGTGTTTTAACCTTAAGCCACATGTGTGCCAGTTTTCGGTCGATGAAAGCCGTGAATAATTTCGTTTTTGTAGGGTGTTTAAGCAACTGGCTGAATTTAAAGCAATATAAATTGACCGTTTGAACAGCTATTTATTTTTCAGCGAGAGTTGAGCCAGGACGGCCAGAAAGAATCGAGCGGGGAGGGGTGTAACTTTTCGGTGCGGATGATTTTTAAGTGCACACAAAAATGGCACCTGTGGTGACATTATTGTGTACGGGATTTTAGGCGTCAGGCCTTGCTGATAATGTTCCCGGCGTGCAGTCCGCATTCCTTCTGCGTGGCTTCTTCCCACCACCAGCGGCCTTCGCGCTCGTGCTGGTTCGGCAATACCGGGCGGGTGCACGGCTCGCAGCCGATGCTGATAAAACCGCGCTCATGCAGGCTGTTGTACGGCAACTCCAGCATACGGATGTAACCCCAGATCTCCTCGCTGGTCATCTGTGCCAGCGGGTTGAACTTGTACAAGGTGCGTTCCGGGGTGGAGAAGGCCGTGTCGATTTCCAGCGCCGCCACCTGGCTGCGGGTGCCGGGGCTTTGGTCGCGGCGCTGGCCGGTGGCCCAGGCGCGCACGCCGGAAAGCTTGCGGCGCAGCGGTTCTATCTTGCGCACACCGCAGCATTCGCCGTGGCCGTCTTTATAAAAGCTGAACAGGCCCTTTTCCTTGACGAAGGGTTCCAGCTTGCTCTGGTCCGGCGAAATCAGTTCGATGTCGATCTTGTAATGGTCCCGCACCTGCTCGATAAACCGGTAGGTCTCCGGGTGCAGGCGGCCGGTGTCGAGGCTGAACACCTTGAGGTTCTTGTTCAGCTTCCAGGCCATGTCCACCAGCACCACGTCCTCGGCACCGCTAAAGGAGATCCACAGGTCATCACCGAACTGGCTGAACGCCAGCTTGAGAATGTCCTGGGCGGATTTGTTGGCGTAAGTCGCGGCGAGTTCAACGACGTCGAAGGCTTGGTTCATCAGGACGGTTCCTACAGGTCAGTGGCGCTGAGCGCTCTATAGGGGAGCGATGTTACCAAAATACGCTCTGCGTTGCGGCGGCGAGCATGAATCGCTAGAGTTCGGCAGTCCTTTTGCTCGCTCAACTCAATAATTTCAAATGGGAGTGTCTTGTGGAAATTGCCTGTCTCGACCTGGAAGGGGTGCTGGTTCCGGAAATCTGGATCGCCTTCGCCGAAAAAACCGGTATTGAATCCCTGCGGGCCACCACCCGGGACATTCCCGACTACGACGTGCTGATGAAACAGCGCCTGCGCATTCTGGATGAGCATGGGCTCAAGCTCGCCGACATCCAGGAAGTGATCGCCACCCTCAAGCCGCTGGACGGCGCCGTTGAGTTCGTCAACTGGCTGCGCGAGCGCTTCCAGGTGGTGATCCTGTCAGACACGTTCTACGAGTTTTCCCAGCCGCTGATGCGCCAGTTGGGTTTCCCGACCCTGCTGTGCCACCGCCTCATCACCGATGAAAACGACCGTGTGGTGAGTTACCAACTGCGTCAGAAGGATCCCAAGCGTCAGTCGGTATTGGCCTTCAAGACCTTGTACTACCGTGTGATTGCTGCCGGCGATTCCTACAACGACACCACCATGCTGGGCGAGGCGGATCGCGGGATTCTGTTCCACGCGCCGGAGAATGTGATTCGCGAGTTCCCGCAGTTCCCGGCGGTGCATACGTTTGAGGCGTTGAAAGCAGAGTTCATCAAGGCTTCGAATCGGCCGTTGAGCTTGTAACTCTCGGTTCTAGTAAAACTAAAGGGCTCACGATCTTCATGCCAGCCATCAAACGAAGTGGCGAGGGAGCTTGCTCCCGTTGGGCTGCGTAGCAGCCTTAAACTTAAAAGTGCGTTGTATCAGGACGGATTGGGGAGTGCTTCGCCCTCCAACGGGAGCAAGCGCCCTCGCCGCAGGTCGTACCTGATAAAGGTGGTCTAAGTTGCTACAAGCCTTCCAGCGTTTGTAACAACACCCGCACCTTCGTCATCGACTCCTGATACTCCGCCTCCCACTGCGAATCCGCCACAATCCCGCCGCCGCCCCAGCAGCACACCTGCCCGTCCTTGACCAGCAAACTGCGAATCGCGATGGAGCTGTCCATCTCGCCGCGTACATCCAGGTACACCAGCGAACCGCAGTACAAGCCACGCCGGGTGGGTTCCAGTTCGTCGATGATCTGCATCGCGCGAATCTTCGGCGCGCCGGTGATGGAGCCGCCGGGGAAGCTGCCGGCGATCAGGTCGAGGGCGTCCTTGTCGTCGGCAAGTGTGCCGGTGACGCTGCTCACCAGGTGGTGCACGTTGGGGTAGCTTTCCAGGCTGAACAACTCCGGTACCTTCACCGAGCCGGTGCGGCAGGTGCGGCCGAGGTCGTTGCGCAGCAGGTCGACGATCATCAGGTTTTCGGCGCGGTCCTTGGGGCTGGCCATGAGTTCGGCTGCATGGGCGGCGTCTTCTTCTGGCGTCAGGCCACGCGGGCGCGTGCCTTTGATCGGGCGGGTTTCGACGTGGCGTTCGCTGATGCGCACAAAACGCTCCGGCGACAGGCTCAGCACCGCGCCGTCATCCGGCAGGCTCTGGAACCCGGAAAACGGAGTGGGGCAGGCTTCACGCAGGGCGCAATAGGCGACCCATGGATCACCGCTGTACGGCGCGCGAAAACGCTGGGCGAAGTTGACCTGGTAACAGTCGCCTGCCTGGATGTAAGCCTGGATACGCACGATGGCTTGCTCGTAGGCCTCGGCGGTCAGGTCCGGTGCCATGGGGCCGTGGAGCTTGAAGGTCGCCGGTGATTCGGTGGCAGGCTGGCTGAACAAGGCGATCAGCCGTTGCCGTTCGCTGTCGGCCAACGCAGGGTGGAACACCAACTGGCTGGTCTGCGCCAGGTGATCGCTGATCAGCGCCCAGGCATACAGCCCAAAACGTGCGTCCGGCAGGTGCAGGTCGTCCACTGCCAAGTGCGGCATGTGCTCGAGATGCCGACCGAAGTCGTAGCTCAGGTAGCCGATCAGGCCGCCGGCAAACGGCAACTCATAACCGCTTGGCAATAGCGCTTCACCCAACTGCGTGAGATTTGCACGCAACCGTTGCAGGAAATCGCTGCCGTTTTCGTCAGGCTGAACCGTCAGAGTTACCTCGGGCCAGGCACTGAGCAGGTCATAACGACCGCGTTCGGCCGCCGGTCGGCCGCTGTCCAGCAGCACCGCGCCGGGGGCAGGGCGAATCGCTGCAAAATACTCGGCGGGGTTGGCCCGGTAGGGCAGCGGGTGTACAGAGCAGGTCGACATGAGGGGGCCTTGGCGGCAGCTGCAAGCTTCGAGCTTAAAGCTGCAAGTTAAAAACACGGTTGCTCTTTCTTGAAACTTACAGCTTGCAGCTTGATTGATCGTTTGATCGTTCCCACGCTCTGCTTGGGAATGCCGCCTTGGACGCTCTGCGTCCGCTTGTGACGCAGAGCGTCACGGTATGCATTCCCACGCAGAGCGTGGGAACGATCGACGATCGACGACCGATGGGGTCAGCCTTCCACCGGCGGGATATGCCCAAACATCTCCTGCACGAACTTCACCCGTTCTTCAGGGGTTTCCGTCACGCCGGCAGCTTTCAATTCCTCCAGCCGTGCCTCTACGGCATGGGTGCGCAAGGTCAGCCCGCAATCGTTGGCAATCTGGATATTCAGCCCCGGCCGTGCATTCAGTTCGAGGATCAGCGGGCCTTTTTCCTGATCCAGCACCATGTCCACGCCGATATACCCCAACCCGCACAGCTCGTAGCAGCCGGCGGCGAGCTTCATGAAGCCGTCCCAGTTGGGCAGTTGCACGCCGTCCACCGCGTTGGTGGTGTCGGGGTGCTTGGTGATGATGTTGTTCAGCCAGGTGCCGCGCAGCGTCAGGCCGGTAGCAAGGTCGACGCCCACGCCAATCGCGCCTTGGTGCAGATTGGCCTTGCCGCCCGACTGACGGGTCGGCAAGCGCAGCATGGCCATCACCGGGTAGCCCATCAGCACGATGATGCGGATGTCCGGCACGCCTTCGTAGCTGATGCTCTTGAAGATCTGGTCGGGCACCACGCGGTATTCGATCAGCGCACGGTCGCGGTGGCCGCCCAGGGAATACAGGCCGGTGAGGATGCTGGAAATCTGATGCTCGATTTCTTCATGGCTGATGATCTTGCCGGACACCGTGCGATAGCGCCCCTCAAAACGGTCGGCTACCACCAGGATGCCGTCACCGCCAGCGCCCTGGGCGGGCTTGATCACGAAGTCGCTGCGCCCTTTGAGGATCTCGTCAAGTTTGTCGATTTCCTTCTCTGTGGAGATCACCCCGTACATTTCCGGCACATGGATGCCGGCCGCCATCGCGCGTTCCTTGGTGATGATCTTGTCATCCACGATCGGGTACAGGCTGCGCTTGTTGTACTTGAGCACGTAGTCCGCATTGCGCCGGTTGATGCCCATGATCCCCCGCGCTTCGAGGGCCTTCCAGGTCTTCCAGAAGCCGAACATTACGAGTCAGCCTTGAGGAAGGCCTTGAAACGCACCAGCTCGGTCAGGCGGTAGCCGCGATAACGCCCCATGGCCAGCATGAAGCCCACCAGGATCAGCAGGATCGCCGGGAAGGTGAACACGAAGTAGATCAGCTCCGGCACGCTCATGATGATGTGGGCCAGGGACGCGGCGAACAGCGTACCGATCGCTACTTTCAGCGCATGGTTGGCGCCGCGTTCTTCCCAGGTGATCGACAGGCGTTCGATGGTCATGGTCAGAATAACCATCGGGAACAGCGCCACCGACAGCCCGCGCTCCAGCCCCAGCTTGTGGCTGAACAGGCTGATGGCCGCGATCAGCACCACCACAAAGGTCAGCACCACCGACAACCTCGGCAACATCTGCAGCTTCAAATGTTCCAGGTACGACCTGAGAGACAAGCCCAGCGCCGTGATAATCGTAAACAGCACAATCCCGAAGCCCAATTGCGTCTCGCGGAACGCCAGCGCAATCAGCACCGGGGTGAAGGTGCCCAGGGTCTGCAGGCCGATCAGGTTGCGCAGGATCAAAATCACCAGCACGCCAATCGGGATCATCACCATGATCATGAAGGTCTGCTGGGTTTGCAGCGGCAGGCCGTACAGCGAGTATTCGAGGAAGTTGGCGTCGGTGTTTTCGTCGGTCAACTTGGCCAGGCGAATCGCGTTCATCTCGCTGTTGTTCAGGCTGAAGGTCACCATGGCTTTCTTGCCGCCGTCGACCGTGATCAGGTTTTCATCGCCGGTCCACCACAGCAGTCGGTCGGCGGGCAGGCCTTGTTCGCCGGTTTCCGGGTTGAAGTACAGCCAGTCATTGCCATTGAAGCTGCGCAGCCACAGTTCCGGGGTTTGCGGCTGGTCGGCGACGAGGCGGATGGTGTGGACTTTTTCCACCGGCACATGGGCGATGGACAGCAGCAGTTCGACGATCTTGGCCTTGTGCGGGATCGAAGGGTCGCCCGCCAGCAGCAGCTTGACGTTGTCGTCGTTGAGGTTGTTGGTGCGCTTGATGGCTTCGGTAATAAAGGTCTCGACGTCGGCCGAGTGCTGGCGGATCGGTGCCAGCAGGGCTTCGGCGGCGATTTTTTCCGGGCCTTCCACAGCGATGCTGTCGCGGAAGGTCGGGCCCTTGATCTTGACCTTTTCGCCGCTGTAACGCTTGGTCAGTACCAGGCGGTAGTAGAGGGTCTGGTTGCCTTTGGCGCGACGTGCCGACCAGGTCACCTTGCGGTTGCCGTCGGTGCGGTTGACGCTCACCCCGTAGTTGTTCGAGATAAAACTCTCGTTAAGGCTGACGAAGTCGCGGCTCAGCGGCGGCACGAACATCTGGATCTTCACCGGGTCTTTCGGGTTGGCGACGAACTCGACCTTGGCGTCGATGTTCCACAAGTCGTCGGTGGCGTCCTCGGTGACGGGGATCCCCAGCACGAAGATCTGATAGGCGGTGACCGAAATTCCCAACACCACCAGGATGGCGATCAGGAATCTCAGGTGCAGGGTCAGAGAGCGCATTCGGTTTACTCGGCGGTATGAGCGTCGGTGGCGCAGGCAGGTTTGCCTGCTGCATATTTAAGACTGGGGTCGACCAGCGCATCAAAGCGTTTAAGCGCTTCGGAGCCGATCAGCAGCGGGTATTGGAAGGCGCTGCGGTCAGTCAAGTTCACTTCGATGCTGCGTAAAGCGGTGCCCATGCAGATATCCAGGGCAATCACCGGACGGGCGGTGTAGTTCTTGTCCTCATCGGGGTCGTAGTCACCGGCACGGCGCTTGATCTTGCTGACGCGGGCCAGGGGGCGTTCGATGGGGTGGGAATGGGCGGTGTCGATCGCCAGGTAGAAGCGTACCCAGGATTCGCCGTTGCGTTTGAAGCGTTTGATATCGCGGGCGCTCAACGAGGCGGTCTTGGCGCCCGTGTCGAGTTTGGCTGCGACTTCCAGGTCGATACCGGCCAGTTTGGCGTATTCATTCAGCCCATACACGGTTTTCTCGGCGGCAGCACTTAGCCCCGATATAAGTCCCGGTATGAACAGTAGGCACATCAGAAGGAAGGGCTTGAGTCTCATAGATCCTGAGGCGGTGCAGTGCGATGTTCAATTCAAGGCGACTGGCATTGCTGCGCAATCTCTGGTGCGCCGTTTCATCAAGTGATGTCAGGCAAAAGCGGCGAGCATTCTAACATGATGCTTTTCTGGCGCCAGCGCTGGCAGGCGGCCATGCCCCGCGAGTGCGCATCGGTGGTTATTAGACGATTGTCGACAATGTGTATTTATTCTTTGACTATCTGGGTCTGATTGGCTAGTTTTTGCGGCATTGCTTTTAAAGGTGTCGACAATATGCTCGATCAAGCGCAAGCCTCGGTGGCGCCGTCAGACGAATCCCAGACAATGTCGGAGAACGTCTTTCGACGTATCCAGGCCGCCATCGTCAAGGGCGAAATCGCCCCCGGCAGCAAGATCTCCGAACCGGAGCTGGCGCGCACCTACGGCATCAGCCGCGGCCCTCTGCGCGAGGCGATCCACCGCCTGGAAGGCCAGCGCCTGCTGGTGCGCATACCTCACGTCGGCGCGCGAGTGGTGTCGTTGAGCCACGCCGAGCTGGTCGAGCTCTATGAAATCCGCGAATCCCTCGAAGGCATGGCCTGCCGCCTGGCCGCCGAGCGCATGACCGATGTGGAAATCGAAGAGCTGCGCCAGGTGTTGCACACCCATGAGCGCGACGAAGCCTTTCAAGCCGGCCTTGGCTACTACCAGCAGGAAGGCGACTTCGATTTTCATTACCGGATCATTCAAGGCGCCGGCAACCGCACCCTGACCCAAATGCTTTGCGGCGAGCTGTACCAGTTGGTGCGCATGTACCGCATCCAGTTCTCTGCCACTCCGAATCGTCCACGCCAGGCTTTTGCCGAGCATCACCGCATTCTTGACGCGATTGCCGATCGCGATGGTGAATTGGCCGAACTGTTGATGCGCCGGCATATCGGTGCTTCCAAACGCAACATCGCCCGTCACTTCCCGGACGGCGCTCCCCAATCACGAGGTGAGTCATGAGTTCCAACAGCTCTTATAACAACGGCAGTAGCACCCCGGGCCAGCGTTTCCGTGACGCAGTCGCCAGTGAACAGCCATTGCAAGTGGTCGGCGCGATCAACGCCAACCATGCACTGCTGGCCAAGCGCGCCGGCTTCAAGGCGATCTACCTGTCGGGTGGCGGCGTGGCTGCCGGTTCCCTCGGCGTGCCGGACCTGGGCATCACCGGCCTGGATGACGTGCTGACCGACGTGCGCCGCATCACCGACGTGTGCGACCTGCCGCTGCTGGTGGACGTGGACACCGGTTTTGGCTCTTCGGCGTTCAACGTGGCGCGCACCGTCAAGTCGATGATCAAGTTCGGCGCGGCCGCCATCCATATCGAAGACCAGGTCGGCGCCAAGCGCTGCGGCCATCGCCCGAACAAAGAAATCGTGTCCCAGCAGGAAATGGTCGACCGCATCAAGGCGGCCGTGGATGCGCGCACCGATGACAGCTTCGTGATCATGGCGCGCACCGACGCCCTTGCCGTCGAAGGCCTTGAGTCTGCCCTGGAGCGTGCCGCTGCCTGTATCGAGGCCGGCGCCGACATGGTATTCCCGGAAGCCATCACCGAACTGGAGATGTACAAGCTGTTCGCCGCCCGTGTGAAGGCGCCGATCCTGGCCAATATCACCGAATTTGGTTCGACGCCGCTGTACACCGTCGAACAGTTGAAATCTGCGGATGTTTCCCTGGTGCTGTACCCGCTCTCGGCCTTCCGCGCCATGAACAAGGCCGCCGAAAACGTGTACACCGCGATCCGTCGCGATGGCACCCAACAGAACGTGATCGACACCATGCAAACCCGCATGGAGCTTTACGATCGCATCGACTACCACACCTTCGAGCAGAAGCTCGACGCGCTGTTCGCCGCGAAGAAGTAACGAACACGCCTCCCTGAATAACTACAAAATTGGAGAAGAACCATGGCTGAAGCAAAAGTACTGAGTGGCGCCGGCCTGCGTGGCCAGGTGGCCGGTCAGACCGCACTGTCCACCGTGGGCCAGGCCGGTGCCGGCTTGACCTATCGCGGCTACGATGTGCGCGAACTGGCCGCCGATGCGCAATTTGAAGAAGTCGCCTACCTGCTGCTGTACGGCGAATTGCCGACCAAAACCGAACTGGCCGCCTACAGCAAAAAACTCAGCACACTGCGCGACCTGCCTCAGGCGCTGAAAGAAGTGCTGGAACGCATCCCCGCCGACGCCCACCCGATGGACGTGATGCGCACCGGTTGCTCGTTCCTCGGCAATATCGAACCGGAAAAAGACTTCAGCGTGCAATGCGATGTCACCGACCGCCTGCTCGCCGCCTTCCCGGCGATCATGTGCTACTGGTACCGCTTCAGCCACGACGGCAAACGCATCGACTGCGTGACCGACGAGCCGAGTATCGGCGGCCACTTCCTGCACCTGCTGCATGGCAAAAAGCCGAGCGAGCTGCATGAAAAAGTCATGAATGTGTCGCTGATCCTCTACGCCGAGCACGAATTCAACGCCTCGACCTTCACCGCCCGTGTCTGCGCGTCGACCTTGTCCGACCTGTATTCCTGCGTCACCGCAGCCATTGGCTCCCTGCGCGGCCCGCTGCACGGCGGTGCCAACGAAGCAGCGATGGAAATGATCGAGCGTTTCTCGTCGGCAGAAGACGCGGTCGAAGGCACGCTCGGCATGCTGGCGCGCAAGGACAAGATCATGGGCTTTGGCCACGCGATCTACAAAGACAACGACCCGCGCAATGAAGTGATCAAGGGCTGGTCGAAAAAACTCGCCGATGAAGTGGGCGACAAAGTGTTGTTTCCGGTCTCCGAAGCTATCGACAAGACCATGTGGGAACAGAAAAAACTGTTCCCCAACGCCGACTTCTACCATGCCTCGGCGTACCACTTCATGGGTATCCCGACCAAGCTGTTCACCCCGATTTTCGTGTGCTCGCGCCTGACTGGCTGGGCTGCCCACGTGTTCGAGCAGCGCGCCAACAACCGCATCATCCGTCCAAGCGCCGAGTACATCGGCGTCGAACAGCGCAAGTTCGTGCCAATCGAACGTCGCTGAATGAGAAGACCGACGCTCCCGGATTGGAAGCCCGATTAAAAATGTGGGAGGAGGCTTGCTCCCTCCCACATTTGGATTGCATTCCAGCCCCGGATCGGTCGGCTTCTTTTGTAACTACCGTGACCGAGTCCTGACGATGAACACTGAATTTCGCAAACCGCTCCCCGGCAGCCGCCTCGATTACTACGACGCCCGCGCGGCTGTCGATGCAATCAGCCCAGGCGCCTACGCCACCTTGCCCTACACCTCCCGCGTGCTCGCGGAAAACCTGGTGCGTCGCTGCGACCCGGCCACCCTCAACGCCTCCCTGAGCCAACTGATCGAACGTAAGCGCGACCTCGACTTCCCCTGGTTCCCGGCGCGTGTGGTGTGCCACGACATCCTCGGCCAGACCGCTCTGGTCGACCTCGCGGGCCTGCGCGACGCCATCGCCCTGCAAGGCGGCGACCCGGCCCAGGTCAACCCGGTGGTGCCGACCCAATTGATCGTCGACCACTCCCTGGCCGTCGAAGCCGGTGGTTTTGACCCGGACGCGTTCGAGAAAAACCGCGCTATCGAAGACCGTCGCAACGAAGACCGTTTCCACTTTATCGAGTGGACCAAAAAGGCCTTCAAGAACGTCGACGTGATCCCGCCGGGCAACGGCATCATGCACCAGATCAATCTGGAGAAAATGTCTCCGGTGATCCAGGTGCGCCCAGATGAAAACGGAAAGCGTGTAGCCTTCCCGGATACCTGCGTCGGCACCGACAGCCACACCCCTCATGTGGATGCCCTGGGCGTGATCGCCATCGGCGTCGGCGGCCTCGAAGCCGAGAGCGTGATGCTCGGCCGCGCCTCGTGGATGCGCCTGCCGGAAATCATCGGCGTCGAGCTGACCGGCAAGTTGCTGCCGGGCATCACCGCCACCGACATGGTGCTGGCGTTGACCGAGTTCCTGCGTAAACAGAAAGTGGTCGGTGCATGGCTGGAGTTCTTCGGCGAAGGTGCATCAAAACTCACCCTGGGTGACCGCGCGACCATCTCCAACATGGCCCCGGAATACGGCGCCACAGCGGCAATGTTCTACATCGACCCACAAACCATCGCCTACCTGAAACTCACCGGCCGCGAAGACGAACAAGTCACCCTGGTGGAGCAGTACGCGCGTCACACTGGCCTGTGGGCGGACGATCTCAAAGGCGCGCAATACGAGCGCGGCCTGACCTTCGACCTGTCCAGCGTCGTGCGCAACATGGCCGGCCCGAGCAACCCTCACGCGCGCGTCGCCACCAGTGACCTCGCCGCCAAAGGTATCTCCGGCCAGTGGGATGAAGTGCCGGGGCAAATGCCCGACGGCGCGGTGATCATTGCTGCCATCACCAGTTGCACCAACACCAGCAACCCGCGCAACGTGATTGCCGCAGGCCTCCTGGCGCGCAATGCCAACAAGTTGGGGCTGACGCGCAAACCGTGGGTCAAGTCGTCGCTGGCACCGGGCTCGAAAACCGTGGCCATGTACCTTGACGAAGCGGGCTTGACTACCGAGCTGGAGCAATTGGGTTTTGGTGTCGTGGCCTTTGCTTGCACCACCTGCAACGGCATGTCGGGTGCGCTCGACCCGGTGATCCAGCAAGAGATCATCGACCGCGACCTGTACGCCACCGCCGTGTTGTCGGGCAACCGCAACTTTGACGGGCGTATTCACCCGTACGCCAAGCAAGCGTTCCTGGCGTCGCCGCCGCTGGTGGTGGCGTATGCGATCGCCGGCACCATCCGTTTCGATATTGAAAAGGACGTGCTCGGCCTCGACGCCGATGGCAAGGAAATTCGCCTGCAAGACATCTGGCCAAGCGATGAAGAGATCGATGCAGTGGTCAAGGCGTCGGTCAAGCCGGAGCAGTTCCGCGCGGTCTACATCCCGATGTTCGCGATCCACGAAGACACCGGCCCGAAAGTCACCCCGCTGTACGACTGGCGCCCGCAAAGCACCTATATCCGCCGTCCGCCGTACTGGGAAGGCGCGTTGGCCGGCGCGCGTCCGCTCAAGGGCATGCGCCCGCTGGCGGTGCTGCCGGACAACATCACCACCGATCACCTGTCGCCGTCCAACGCGATCATGCTCGACAGCGCCGCCGGTGAATACCTGGCGAAAATGGGCCTGCCGGAAGTCGACTTCAACTCGTATGCCACGCATCGCGGCGACCACCTGACTGCGCAGCGCGCAACGTTCGCCAACCCGAAACTGTTCAACGAAATGGTGCTGGAGAACGGCAAGGTCAAGCAGGGTTCCCTGGCGCGTATTGAACCGGAAGGTAAAGTCACGCGGATGTGGGAAGCCATCGAAACCTACATGGAACGCAAGCAGCCGCTGATCATCATCGCCGGCGCCGACTACGGCCAGGGCTCGTCCCGCGACTGGGCCGCCAAGGGAGTGCGCCTGGCCGGTGTGGAAGCGATTGCTGCCGAAGGTTTCGAGCGCATTCACCGCACCAACCTCGTGGGCATGGGCGTGTTGCCGCTGGAATTCCTGCCGGGCACCGACCGCCATACCCTGCAGATTGACGGCAGCGAGACCTATGACGTGATCGGCCAACGCACCCCGCGTGCGCAGTTGACGCTGGTGATCAACCGTAAAAATGGCGAGCGTGTCGAAGTGCCGGTGACTTGCCGCCTGGACACCGCCGAAGAAGTGTCGATCTATGAGGCGGGCGGCGTGTTGCAACGTTTTGCCCAGGACTTCCTGGAATCGGCGGCGACCGCCTGAGAGGACAACCATGGCACACGTAGCGCAAATCAAGATCCCCGCCACCTACATGCGTGGCGGCACCAGCAAGGGTGTGTTTTTCAGCCTCCAGGACCTGCCCGAAGCAGCGCAGTTGCCGGGTGCTGCCCGTGATGCCCTGCTGCTGCGGGTAATCGGCAGCCCCGACCCTTACGACAAGCAGATCGACGGCATGGGCGGCGCCACCTCGAGCACCAGCAAAAGCGTGATCCTGGCCAAGAGCACCCGCGCCGAGCATGACGTGGATTACCTGTTTGGCCAGGTCTCCATCGACAAGCCCTTCGTCGACTGGAGCGGCAACTGCGGCAACCTGTCGGCGGCGGTTGGTTCGTTCGCGGTCAGCGCCGGCCTGATCGACCCATCGCGTGTGCCGCACAACGGCGTGGCCGTGGTGCGCGTCTGGCAGGCCAATATCGGCAAGACCATCATCGCCCACGTGCCGATCACCGACGGCGCGGTGCAGGAAACCGGCGACTTCGAACTGGACGGCGTGACTTTTCCGGCTGCCGAAGTACAGCTGGAGTTCATGGACCCGGCCGCGGAAGAAGAGGGCGGCGGGGGCTCTATGTTCCCCACCGGCAACCTGATCGACGACCTGGAGGTGCCCGGTGTCGGCACCTTCAAGGCGACGCTGATCAACGCCGGTATCCCGACGATTTTCATCAACGCCGAAGACCTCGGCTACACCGGTACCGAACTGCAAGGCGCGATCAACAGCGACCCGAAAGCCCTGGCGATGTTCGAGACGGTGCGTGCCTACGGCGCGTTGCGCATGGGCTTGATCAAGCACCTGGACGAAGCCGCTCAGCGTCAACACACGCCGAAGGTGGCGTTTGTGGCTAAGCCTGCGGACTACGTGGCCTCCAGCGGCAAGGCGATCAAGGCGGGTGATGTGGATCTGCTGGTGCGCGCGCTGTCGATGGGCAAGTTGCACCACGCGATGATGGGCACGGCGGCGGTGGCGATTGGCACGGCGGCGGCGATTTCCGGCACGTTGGTCAACCTCGCTGCGGGCGGTATTGAACGTAATGCCGTGCGCTTCGGGCACCCCTCGGGCACCTTGCGCGTCGGCGCCGAAGCCAGCCAGGTCAACGGCGAATGGGTGGTGAAAAAAGCCATCATGAGCCGCAGTGCACGGGTATTAATGGAAGGCTTCGTACGCATCCCCGGCGACGCCTTCTAAAAACCTGCACGGATCCAATGTGGGAGGGGGCTTGCCCCCGATAGCGGTCAGTCGACACATTCATCACTGATCCACCGCCATCGGGGGCAAGCCCCCTCCCACAGGGGATCTCTATTCCAAAAGGCAGGCATCCAAGATCTGCTTCCAGTAACCGTTAGCCCGAGGATTGACCCCACCCATTTTTGGAGATCTGCCATGAGCGCCAACGTCGACCAGAACAACCGCCCCGACTACGACCAGGTCTTGCAGGACATCGCCGACTACGTCTTGAACTACAAGATCGAATCCCGCGATGCCCTCGACACCGCCCGCAACTGCCTGATGGACACCCTCGGTTGCGGCCTGCTGGCCTTGCGTTTTCCCGAGTGCACCAAGCACCTGGGGCCTATCGTCGAGGGCACGGTGGTGCCATTCGGTGCGCGGGTGCCGGGCACGTCGTTCCGCCTGGACCCGGTCAAGGCTGCCTGGGACATTGGCTGCATCGTGCGCTGGCTCGACTACAACGACACCTGGCTTGCTGCCGAATGGGGCCATCCCTCGGACAACCTCGGCGGCATCCTTGCTGTGGCCGACCACCTTTCGCAAAAACGCGTGGCCAATGGCGACGCGCCGCTGACCGTGCGTGCAGTGCTGGAAGCGATGATCATGGCCCACGAAATCCAGGGTGTGATTGCCCTGGAAAACTCGTTTAACCGCGTCGGCCTCGACCACGTGCTGCTGGTGAAAGTCGCCTCCACGGCAGTCACCGCCAAGCTGATGGGCGCCAACCGCGAGCAACTGCTATCGGCGCTGTCTCACGCCTTTGTCGATGGTCAGGCATTGCGCACTTATCGCCATGCACCGAACGCCGGCTCGCGCAAATCTTGGGCGGCGGGGGATGCATCGAGCCGTGGCCTACGCCTGGCGGATATCGCCCTGCGAGGCGAGATGGGCATCCCCGGCGTATTGAGCGCGCCGCAGTGGGGGTTCTATGACGTGCTGTTCAGCCACACCAACAAGGACCTTGCGCTCAAACCCGACGACAAGCGCGCGTTTAGCCTGTCCCAGCCTTACGGCACTTATGTAATGGAAAACGTGCTGTTCAAGATTAGCTTCCCCGCCGAATTCCACGCGCAAACGGCCTGCGAAGCGGCGGTGACGTTGCACCCGCAGGTGAAGCATCGCCTGCATGACATCGAACGCATCGTGATCACCACCCATGAGTCGGCGATTCGCATCATCTCCAAAGTCGGGCAACTGGCCAACGCCGCAGACCGCGACCACTGCTTGCAATACATGACCGCCGTGCCCCTGGCGTTCGGCAACCTGGTGGCCGAGCAGTACGAGGATGAATTCCATGCCGCGCATCCGATCATCGATGAACTGCGCGACAAGATGGTGATCGTCGAAGACCTGCGTTACAGCCGCGAATACCTGGAGGCGGACAAGCGCTCGATTGCCAACGCGGTGCAGGTGTTCTTCAAGGATGGCTCCAGTACCGAACAGGTCGCGGTGGAGTACCCGATTGGGCATCGCCGTCGACGGGAGGACGGGATTCCGCTGTTGGAAGATAAATTCAAGACCAATCTGGCCACGCGGTTTACCGCTCAGCGCAGCGGTGAGATTTTTGCGTTGTGCAAGGACCAGGCGCGGCTTGAAGCGACGCCGGTAAACCGTTTCGTTGACCTGTTCACGATCTGATAAACAGCGCATAACCAAATGTGGGAGCGGATTTCCTGTGGCGAGGGAGCTTGCTCCCGCTCGGGTGCGCAGCAGCCGCTAGCTTTTTGGGGGCGCTTCGCACCCCAGCGCAAGCAAGCTTGCTCGCCACAGGAAGCCGGCACACAGTGGGCCGCGTTCACTCAAACCGCAAAATCACCCTACGGTTGTGCTTGCTCTTCTTCTCGATTTTCTCGCAAAACACCCGGCCGATTTCCTCGGTGTTGATCACATGGGTGCCGCCGCACGGCTGGATATCGATCCCGCCAATTTCAATCACCCGTACCGAGCCCTGGATCACCGGCGGAGCAACCGCCTGGGTGCGGGTGATCTGCAGCAGCGTGGCGTACTCCGAGGCGTGCATCGACAAGGTCTTCACCTCGTGGGCCTGCGCGATCAGTGTGTTGAGGTCGCGAGTGATGCTGTCCTTGTCCAGGGTCATTTCCGGCAGGTCGAAATCCAGGCGACCCTTGTCAGCGCTAATGCTGCATCCGGTCACCGGTGCGTCGATGATCGAGCACAGCAGGTGCAGGCAGGTGTGCATTTTCATGTGCTGGTAGCGCCGCTCCCAATCGAGGCTGGCGTCCACCTCTACCCCGGCGGTCAACTGCTCGGGGCAATCTTCCACCTGGTGCCAGATGATCGAACGCAATACCGGGTCGCGCACCGTGCCGACGATGTCGACGCGCGTACCGTCCGGCAGGACGAAGTGGCCGGTGTCACCCGGTTGCCCGCCACCGGTGGGGTAGAACAGGGTGTGCTCCAGGGCGATGCCGTGTTCGCTGACGGCAATCACCCGGGCGCTGAATGCGTTCTGATAGGGCGCGCTGTCGAACAGCGCCAGGGTTTCCATGGTGTGCACGGACATGTTCAACCTCCGACGTTCAATGGGCTGGCTTGCAGCAAGTGGCGCACCATTGCACTCAAGCCAGGGGGGGAGAGCAGGGTGATTTCGAATTCCGGCCCGCAGACTTTCAGGTTCAGCGGCAGGCGTGGCAGGTGGTCGCTCGTTTCGGTGCGGCGCAGGCGAAATTGCAGGTGGTGACGCTCCTTCACGGTCGGCTCCAGCATCAGCCCCTGCAAGGGATGGAAATCGGCGTCCAGCACCGTGACCTTGTGGCTCGCGTTAATTTCGCCAACCACGTGCAGGCGCTCATCCAGGGCGAAGGCGCCGAGGTAATTGCTGTGGTCCGACTCATCGTTTTTTTGCAGTTGGATCTGGTTGACCACCTTGACCTTGGTACCCGCCGGCACGTCCTGGGTGATCACGCAGGACGGGCTGATAAACACGTTGTCGCCGATCAGCACATAACCCAGCACGCGGGCGCCGGAGCCGACTTCGACGTTATTGCCCAGGCGCGGGTGGCGCTTGCCGTCCGGGTTGTTGGCGATGCCGCGCGCGCCGAGGGTCACGCCGCAGAGGATGTAGCAGTCGTTGCCGATTTCGCAGGTTTCGCCGATTACCGTGCCGTAGCCGTGGTCCAGCACAAAGCGCCGGCCGATGCGCGCCGCCGGGTGAATCTCGGCGCCGGAGAGGATCTTGCCCTGGTTGCTGAGCTTGAGGGCAATGCGCGAAAACACGCCGTTGGTCTGGTCGGAAAAATTCCACACCAAGTGTGCGAGCCGGTAGAACAGCACCGCCTTGAACGAGGCGTAGGACTCCAGGATCAGCTCGCCACGCCCGCGCGACGCCGGGTCGCGGTAGGCATAGGCGATCAGGTCTTCGGCCACCGCCTGGGCCGCGTTCTGGATCAGCGGTGCCAGATGCGGTTCCAGCTGCTTCATCTGCGTAGGCGTGAGGGTTTTGATGAGGTGGGTGAGCAACTCATCGTGCAGCTGTTGCATGTCGATAAAGCCCCCCATGGAGGCACCCCCGCATTCTGGATGGTTGGGAAACCGGTTATTCAAAACTGGGCAGGTAGCTGTCGGCATTGTCGTAGACCATGGTCAACACCACCGTTTCGGGCGGCAGTTCGGGGGCGAGTTGGACGATGGCGACCATGTTGGCTGCCGAGGACAAACCCAGGCTTATGGCGTCGGTGCGCATGATGCGTTTCATCATGTCGATGCACGCCAGGCGCGACACCTTGAGCATGCCGTCCAGTACGTCCAGGTTAAGGATGCTCGGGATCAAACCAATCGACAGACCTTGAATGTGGTGCGGCGCGTGCTGGTTTTTCAGCAGGTCGCATTCCTCAGGCTCCACGCCCATCACGCGCAGGGCTGGCCAGGCGGCCTTGAGGGTTTCACCGATGCCGGTGATATGGCCGCCGGTGCCGATGCCGCTGACGAAATAGTCCACTTGCTGCTCACCGAAGGCACGGAGGATTTCCGGTGCGGTGGTGTCGCGGTGGGTCTGCGGGTTGGCGCCGTTGCGTTGCTGGTTGAGCATCACGTAGTTGGGGTTTTCGAGCTGCAGCTCCATGCACTTTTCGCCGTGGGAGTTGTTCCCCAGGCGGCTGTCCGACAGCACCACTTTGGCGCCATACAGGCGCAGCAGCTTCTGTTTTTCAGGGCTGTAGTTGTCGGGGATCACCAGCACCACTTTGTAGCCGAGCACGTTACCGGCCATCACCAGGCCGATGCCGGTGTTGCCGCCGCTGGGTTCGATAATGGTTTGGCCGGAGTCACGAATCAGCACGCCCCGGCGCTCGGCGTCGAGGATCATGCCCAGGGCGATGCGCGCCTTGTGGCTGCCACCAGGGTTGAACGATTCCAGTTTGGCGTAGACCTCGATGCCGAGGTCTTCGGAAAACTGCGCCAGGCGCACGATCGGCGTGTGGCCGATGACGTCGAGTATTGAGTTATGCAACATCGTTCAATCCTCGGATCAATACAAAGGCATATCGGGTTCGACGTCGCGTACCCAATGCTTCATGCCGCCCTGCAGGACTTTGGTATTGGTGAAACCCGCGGCCAGCAAGGTACTGGCGGCTTGCTCTGCGCGGGTTCCGGCGTAGCAGATCAGGTAGTGGGTGTTGTCCCGGCTGAGGCTGTCGAGTTGCCCGTCCAGTTCAGCCAGTGGGATGTGCACCACGCCTGGCAATTTGCACACTTCCAGTTCGCTGGCGTCGCGCACATCCACCAGTACGTCGGCGCTGCTGGGGTGTTCAAGCACTTGCTTGAGCACGCTGGGCTTGATGTAGCGCTCTTGGGCCAGGGAGGGCTGGCTAGGTACGGCATCTGCGCAGACTGCCGGTACCTGGGTTTCGCTGTGGCGCAGTTCCGAGCAGCACGGGCAATCGGCGCGGCGCTTGAAGCGGATTTCGCTGAACTTCATCGCCAGCGCATCGAAGCGCATCAAGCGGCCGGACAAGGGCTCGCCAATGCCGATCAGCAGTTTGATTGCCTCAGTGGCCTGGATCATCCCGACCACGCCGGGCAGCACGCCAATCACTCCGCCGGCGCTGCAATTGGGCGCCAGTTCCGCGGGTGGCGCCTGGGGGAAGAGGCAGCGATAGCATGGCCCGCCTTTGTAGTTGAGCACGCTGATCTGCCCGTCGAAACGGTAGATGGCGCCGTATACCAGGGGCTTGCCGAGTTGCACGCAGGCGTCGTTGACCAGGTAGCGTGTGTCGAAATTGTCGGTGCCGTCGATCACCAGGTCGTAGGCGCCCACCAGTTCCAGGGCGTTGTCGGCATTCAAGGCGGTGTTGTGGGCGTTGATCTGGATGTGGCTGTTGAGGTCCTGCAAGCGCTGCTTGGCCGACTCGACCTTGGGCAGGCCCAAGGTGCTGTTGCCGTGGACGATCTGGCGTTGCAGGTTGCTGCTTTCCACTACATCGAAGTCCACCAGGCCCAGGGTGCCGATGCCGGCTGCCGCCAGGTACAGGCTGATAGGCGAACCCAGGCCGCCGGTGCCGATGATCAGCACCTTGGCTTTCTTCAGGTTCAACTGGCCCTCGCGACCGACGCCGGGCAGGGTGATGTGCCGCACGTAGCGTTGTACCTCTTCATTGCTAAGGGCATCGACGTCGATGCCGCCGGAGGTGGCGAGCAGTACTTCGATCCTGGCTTTTTCGGGTAGCGGGTCATCGGCACTGATCAGCTCTTCCTCGGCGGTAAACAGGAAGTGTTCCTTGAGCTGATTGTTTTTATCGTGAAACAGGTGCGAGCGTAACTGGGGGTGGCTGTCGCAGAGGTTTTCAATGACTTCGCGCAATGTCGATCCGGTGCTCTCGAGGGTCGATTCCGGCAGCTTGGCCACGCGGACCAGAATGTCGGGGAAAGAGACAGCGTTCATGGACAACTCCGTGTGCAGGTCGTTGAAGGGTTGAAGGGCGAAATGCTTGCCATCCCAGGCAAACAGTTTTGAACCCAGGGCCTGGCCCTGGCGAACGTCGACCACCAGATAGCTGACGGGGTAGATCGGCTCGCCCATGAACAGCGCCTTGTCCTGGTCTTCGTCGCTGAAATAAGCGCCGACGTCCGGGTGGGAGTGGTAGATCACCACCACCGGGTTATCGCTGCGAAACGCCTTGCTCAGCAGCAGGGTGTCGGCGACTGAAAAGGTGTAGCCATTGGCCGCACTGCGCGGGTAAATCTCGGGGTTCCTGTGGTGCAGCTCGTTCTGGATATTGCTGCCCAGGTACACGCTGCCGTCGGCGAAGACAAAACCACAACACTCCTCGGGATAGCTGCGGCTGGCGTGGGCGTAAATTTGTTCCAGGGCGTTGGGGCGGAGGACGTCCATGTTTCTCTCGCATGGCTGTGGGAGGGTCGGAAGGGTCAATTTTTCTTGGCCAGGAGTTTTTCAACGGGCAACTTGGTGATCGCAAAGCCGGCCAGCAGAATGGCCGAATACAGCATCAGGTCGCGGGAAATCGCCAGGCCTTCGTACCAGGCGCCGATGATCACTGCGAACACCGGGAAGATGATGAACACGAACGACAGGATGATCGGGCTAAGGCGCTTGAGCAGCATGAAATACACGATGAACCCGCCTACCGACGCCACCAGCCCTAGATAGAACAGGGCACTCCAGGAGCGCAGGGTGATGTCTTCGAAGGTCGGTGTTTCAAACCACAGCCCGGCCACGAACAGCATCAACCCGGCAATCCCGATGGGTAGGGTGTTGTAGGTAATCACGCTGATGGCGCTGCCTTTTTGCTTGGTAATCACGTAGCACAAGGCGTGCATGATCGCAGCGGTCAGAATCGCCAGTACCCCGAAGAACTCGGCGTGGTCCAGGTGCAAGCCCTGGCTCTTGATGATCATGTAGAGGCTGCCGAAGCCGATACCGATGCCGACCACCTGGGAGAAGTAGATGCGCTCGCGCAGGAACAGCGCGGAAAAGATCAGGATGAACACCGGCATGCAGCTGAACAGCAGCGCGGTCAGCCCTGACGAGACGTGCATCTCGCCGTAGTTGAGCAGGTAGTAGGGCACGCTGAAGTACGACAGCGTCACGAACACGAAGAACCAGCGGCTCTCACGAGGGAACAGGATCGGCTCGCGACGTACCAGGGCGAAACACAGGAACAGCGGGAACGCGATCAGGAAGCGCAGGCCGGCGGACGTCAGCGGTGGCACGCTCTCCACGGCAATCTTGATCCCCAGCCAGGTGGTGCCCCAACTCAGGCATACGATGAGGAACATCACACTGGTCACCAGGCCGGCCAACCACTGTTTTTGAGTTTTTGCTTTTGCTGTGTTTTCGAGAACGGCGGACATTGGCATCGTTTATTACTTCCCTGAGCCAGAATTGAACTCTATATTGAACTTGTAATGAGTTATTTTATTTGGCGATTGAACCCGTAAAAGCACACTATTAGGGCGAAAGATGGCTGTCAAAACAAATATTGACATGGTGTCAATTATGCGTGAGGGCTTGTCCAACGGGCAGGGGGTGAAGTACAAGCGCCTGTCCGATGTCATGGAACGGGGCATCCTTGAAGGCTTGATTGAACCAGGACGAAAACTGCCGCCCCATCGGGTGCTTTCCGACAATCTGGGCGTGACTATCGGCACCATCAGCCGGGCCTACGGCGAACTCGAACGCCTGGGGTTGGTGGTGGCGCGGGTCGGTGACGGTACGTTCGTGCGCAAGCGTGGGATGGAGCGCCAGCGCGATGAAGGCTTTCGCAACTTCAGCGAGGAGCCGCGCCAGTACTTCGACATGAGCCGCAACATGCACATTCCAGGGCAGGAGACAGCCTTCCTGGCCCAGAGCTTCCAAACCCTGTCGACCAACGCCAAGTTTCTTCAGGACATCAGCGCCTACACCCCGGACGCCGGCCTGCCGCGTTACCGCGATGCGGGTGCGCAGTGGCTGGTGCAGCGTGATTTCCATCCGATTCCCGAACAGGTCATCTGCGTCAATGGCGGCCAGCACGGCTTGCTCTGCGCGATGATGGCGTTGTTGCGGGCGGGCGACACAGTGGTCACCGAACAACTGACTTACCCTGGGCTGATCACTGCCGCGCGCATGCTCGGTGTAAGGCTGATCGGCCTGGAAATGGATGAAGAAGGCGTGCTACCGAGTGCGTTGGATGAAGTCTGTCGAAATCACCGGGTTTCGGCGTTGTACTGCACGCCCACCATCCAAAACCCTACAACGGCGGTGCTGTCGTTTGCGCGGCGGGAAGCCTTGGTCAAGGTGTGCCGCGAGCACAACCTGCTGATTCTTGAGGATGAGGCCCACGGCGTGCTGGTTGAGGATCGTCCGCCGCCCCTCAGCTATTTCGCGCCCGAGCGTACGATTTTGATCAGCAGCCTGAGCAAGGCGGTCTCGGCAGGCTTACGCGTCGGGTACGTGCATGCGCCGCCGGCGCTGGTCAGCCGAATCTCCGCAGCCCTGCGCTCGACCTGCTGGATGGCCACGCCGGTGACCCTGGAACTGGCCACCCAATGGATCGAAAACGGCACGGCCGAATACCTGCTGCGCCAGCAGATCAACGAAATCAGCCGACGCAAGGCGCTGGTTCAAGACCTGTTGGCGGGCCTGGAATACCGTACCCACCTCAACAGCCCGCACTTCTGGATTGAAGTCCCGGAGCCCTGGCGCGCGTCGGAAATAGAGGCAGAGCTCAAGCAGAACAATTACCTGATCGCCACCGCCGAGGCATTTGCCGTGGGGCAGACGGCGGTGCCGCAGTTTATTCGTGCGAGCATCTGCAACACGTCCGGGGATGATCAGTTGTTGCGCGAGGGGTTTGATGCGCTGGCGACGGCGCTGGGGCAGGGCGGCGGGCGGTTTCACCTGTAGGAAGCGAGCTGGCCGGTTGTGACAAGCAGGCTTGCGCCAATGTCGTTCAGTCAAGGGCAAACACTGTACCTGTGGCGAGGGAGCAAGCTCCCTCGCCACAGAAACCCCGCTCGCCACAATGAGCTCGCCCCCCAGGGGGGAGTGGCTTCTGGCTTATTTGAAGCGCCGCTCCACGCCTTTCTCCACCAGAATCTTCGCCGAAATCTCTTCCACCGAAAAATGCGTGGAATTGATGTGCGCAATATTCTCGCGACGGAACAAATTTTCTACTTCACGCACTTCGAATTCGCACTGCGCATAGCTGGAGTAGCGGCTGTTGGGCTTGCGCTCGTTGCGGATGGCCGTGAGGCGATCCGGGTCGATGGTCAGGCCGAACAGCTTGTGCTGGTGCGAACGCAGGGCGGCCGGCAGCGTGAGGTGTTCCATATCGTCTTCGGTCAGCGGGTAATTGGCTGCGCGGATACCGAATTGCATGGCCATGTACAAGCAGGTGGGCGTTTTGCCGCAGCGAGACACGCCCACCAGAATCAGGTCGGCCTTGTCGTAGTAGTGAGTACGGGCGCCGTCGTCGTTGTCGAGGGCGAAGTTCACCGCCTCGATGCGCTCCATATAGTTGGAATTATGACCAATGGAATGGGACTTTCCTACGGAATAGGAGGA
The DNA here is from genome assembly GCF_001050345.1 of Pseudomonas fildesensis. GTDB lineage: Bacteria > Pseudomonadota > Gammaproteobacteria > Pseudomonadales > Pseudomonadaceae > Aquipseudomonas > Aquipseudomonas fildesensis. The sequence continues at coordinate 34,515 of NZ_LFMW01000002.1, forward strand.
GTGTTCACTCAGCTCTTGTTCCAGCGGCGCCAGGAAGGTCGAGAAAATGTCGATCATGAAACCATTGGAGGTTGCGAGGATCTCACGAATGTCTTGATTGACGATGGTGTCGAAAATGATCGGGCGAAAGCCGTCTTTTTCAGCCGCCAGATTGATTTGTTGTACCATAGCCCGCGCTTTATCCACGCTGTCGATATAAGGCCGCGTGAATTTGGCGAAGGTAATGTTTTCGAACTGCGCGAGCAGGCTTTGACCCAATGTTTCGGCTGTGATGCCGGTGCCGTCGGAGATAAAGAAAGCAGATCGTTTCATTTGAGCCCTGGGCCTTAAGCTGATGGCGAATCTTGGATATGATAGGCGCGATTTTGCCGTCCCGCAGTGGGCCGCATTCTCACTTATTTTCCAGGTCCAGGCCACAAGCGCTGGCGAATGCTCCTACTGAGCAGCCGGCGTCCTGAGCTTTTCCAATACAGAAAGTGGAGAGATCACCTTGGTAGAGTACGTAGTTTCCCTCGATAAGCTCGGCGTCCATGATGTAGAGCACGTGGGGGGCAAGAACGCATCCCTCGGCGAGATGATCAGTAATCTTGCAGGCGCTGGTGTCTCGGTGCCCGGTGGTTTCGCCACCACCGCCCAGGCTTACCGCGATTTTCTCGAACTGAGCGGCCTCAACGACCAGATCCACGCTGCCCTGGATGCCTTGAACGTTGATGACGTCAACGCCTTGGCCAAGACCGGCGCCCAGATCCGCCAATGGATCATGGAAGCCGAGTTCCCCGAGAAGCTCAACGCCGAAATTCGTACCGCCTTCGCCACCCTGTCGGCCGGCAACCCGGACATGGCCGTCGCCGTGCGCTCCTCGGCCACCGCCGAAGACTTGCCCGACGCCTCCTTTGCCGGCCAGCAAGAGACCTTCCTCAACATTCGCGGCGTGGAAAACGTGATCCGCGCGGCCAAGGAAGTGTTCGCTTCGCTGTTCAACGATCGCGCCATTTCCTACCGCGTACACCAGGGTTTCGACCACAAGCTGGTGGCCTTGTCTGCCGGTGTGCAGCGCATGGTGCGTTCGGAAACCGGCACTGCCGGCGTGATGTTTACCCTGGACACCGAGTCCGGCTTCCGTGGCGTGGTGTTTATCACCGGCGCCTACGGCCTGGGCGAAACCGTCGTACAAGGCGCGGTGAACCCGGACGAATTCTACGTGCACAAGCACACACTTGAGGCCGGCCGCCCGGCCATCCTGCGCCGCAACCTGGGCAGCAAGGCCATCAAGATGATCTACGGCGACGAGGCCAAGGCCGGTCGCTCGGTGAAAACCGTTGATGTCGACAAGGCCGAGCGCGCGCGTTTCTGCCTGAGCGACGCTGAAGTCACTGAACTGGCCAAACAAGCGATGATCATCGAAAAGCACTACAAGTGCCCGATGGACATCGAGTGGGCCAAGGACGGTGACGACGGCAAGCTGTACATCGTGCAGGCCCGTCCTGAAACCGTGAAGAGCCGTACCTCGGCCAACGTCATGGAACGCTACCTGCTCAAAGAAACCGGCACCGTGCTGGTGGAAGGCCGTGCCATCGGCCAGCGCATCGGCGCAGGCAAAGTGCGGATCATCAAGGACGTGTCCGAGATGGACAAGGTCCAGCCTGGTGACGTACTGGTCTCCGACATGACCGACCCGGATTGGGAACCGGTCATGAAGCGCGCCAGTGCCATCGTCACCAACCGTGGCGGGCGTACCTGCCACGCGGCGATCATCGCCCGTGAGCTGGGCATCCCTGCGGTCGTCGGTTGCGGCAATGCCACCCAACTGTTGAAAGACGGCCAGGGCGTGACCGTTTCCTGCGCCGAAGGCGACACCGGCTTCATCTTCGAAGGTGAACTGGGCTTCGACATCAAGCAAAACTCCATCGATGCCATGCCGGACCTGCCGTTCAAGATCATGATGAACGTCGGCAACCCGGACCGCGCCTTCGACTTCGCGCAGTTGCCGAACGCCGGGGTGGGCCTGGCCCGCCTGGAGTTCATTATCAACCGCATGATCGGGGTGCACCCCAAGGCCCTGTTGAACTACGACGGCCTGCCGCTGGACATCAAGGAAAGCGTCGACAAGCGCATTGCCGGCTACAACGACCCGGTAGGCTTCTATGTCGAGAAGCTGGTGGAAGGCATCAGCACCCTGGCGGCGGCGTTCTACCCGAAAAAGGTCATCGTGCGTCTGTCGGACTTCAAGTCCAACGAATACGCCAACCTGATCGGCGGCAAGCTCTACGAGCCGGAAGAAGAAAACCCGATGTTGGGCTTCCGTGGCGCCTCGCGTTACATCAGCGAAGCGTTCCGTGACTGCTTCGAACTCGAATGCCGTGCCCTCAAGCGCGTGCGCAACGAGATGGGCCTGACCAACGTCGAGATCATGGTGCCGTTCGTGCGCACCCTGGGCGAAGCGAGCCAGGTGGTGGACCTGCTGGCCGAAAACGGCTTGTCCCGCGGAGAAAACGGCCTGCGCGTCATCATGATGTGCGAACTGCCGTCCAATGCGATCCTGGCCGAAGAGTTCCTGGAGTTCTTCGACGGTTTCTCCATCGGCTCCAACGACCTGACTCAGCTGACCCTGGGCCTGGACCGCGACTCGGGGATCATCGCCCACTTGTTCGACGAGCGAAATCCTGCGGTCAAGAAGCTGCTGGCGAACGCCATCCAGGCCTGTAACAAGGCCGGCAAGTACATCGGTATCTGCGGCCAAGGCCCTTCCGACCACCCTGACCTAGCCAAATGGCTGATGGAACAGGGCATCGAAAGTGTCTCGCTGAACCCCGATTCCGTGCTGGAAACCTGGTTCTTCCTTGCTGAAGGCCAAGCGCCCGCCTAAGGTCGTTACGTCAAAAGTGCCGGTCAATCGTTAAGGTTGACCGGCATTCTTATCTGTACAGGGCGGAACTCCTACCGGACGCCGCCCTTTTTTGTGCAAGAGCATTATGCAAAGCAGCAGCAATCTGTTTCCCGTCGCCCTGATCAGCGCTGAACGTCGTGGCGACCTGAGTGAAGATGTGTATCGCCTCAAACCCGGCAACAGCCCCGACGCTACCGTCGAGCTGGCCGTGACCCGTTTGGGCCTGGCCGATGTCCCGGAAAACCGGGGTATACCGGTTATTTTGTTGCATGGCAGTTTTTCCAATCGACGATTCTGGTACTCGCCGAAGGGCATCGGCCTGGGCGCTTATCTGGCGCGGCAGGGGTTCGATGTGTGGATCCCGGAAATGCGCGGCCACGGCCTGTCCAAGCGCAACCATGACTACGCCAAAAATCGCGTCGCCGATTACGCACGCTATGATCTACCGGCTATCGGCGCGTTTGTGCGTGAGCAAAGCGCGCAGATTCCTCACTGGATTGGTCATTCTCTCGGCGGTACGACGTTGGCGGCGGCCCTGGGTGGCCAGCACCTTGGCGCGCCTGCGGTGGCCTCGGTGGCCTTGTTTGGCTGCCAGGTCAGTCGCACCCACTGGCCGTTGAAAATTCCACCGTTGGAGTGGACCGGCCGATTGTTCCTGAAACGCTTCGGCGAAGTCTCCGGCTCGCGGCTCAAGCGTGGCCCGGAGGACGAGCCAGCGGGTGTGATGATCGAAGCCATGCGCTGGAATGGCCTGTTCGGTCGCTTTGGCGAAGGAAAGCACGATTGGTGGAAGGGCCTCGCAGACATTGACGTGCCGCTGCTGGCAGTCAGCGCCGCAGGCGACCATCAGGACCCGGACTGGGCCTGTCGCAAGCTCTTCGAACAAGTCGGCTCCGAGCATCGCCAATACCTGTGCCTGGGACGCCGGCAAGGCTTTACCGGCGATTTCGGGCATGTAGAGATGCTCGTCAGCAAAGCCGCACAGGCTGAAGTCTGGCCGCTGGTGGCGCAGTGGCTGAATGACCCGCTGACACCGTTGTTCGGCGTTCAGGCCGAGGCACTCGCTACCGTTTGATGCAGGGCTCTGCAAAGGGCGTTTCGCTCGTGTGTGGTTGCGGCTAAGCTATGACGCGTTAAACGCTTCTGGTCATATTCAGTCGCGCAGTGGCTATTGCGTTGCGGCGAAACGAGTGGGATGTTTCGCACCTGCTTGGGCTGGCGCTTCTTTCGAAAGACACCTCTTTGACGGAAAGGAATTTTTCAATGAACCATTACGTGACCCCCGACCTGTGCGACGCCTACCCGGAACTGGTGCAGGTGGTCGAGCCGATGTTCAGCAACTTCGGCGGCCGAGATTCCTTTGGCGGCGAGATCGTCACCATCAAATGCTTCGAAGATAACTCCCTGGTCAAGGAACAGGCTGATCAGCCGGGTGCCGGCAAGGTGCTGGTGGTCGACGGTGGGGGTTCGCTGCGCCGCGCGTTGCTGGGCGACATGATCGCCGAGAAGGCCGCGAAAAACGGCTGGGAAGGGCTGGTGATCTACGGCTGCATTCGCGATGTGGACGTGATTGCCCAGACCGACCTGGGCGTGCAGGCCCTGGCCAGCCACCCGATGAAGACCGACAAACGCGGCATCGGCGACCTGAATGTGGTGGTCACGTTTGCTGGCGTGACGTTCCGCCCAGGTGAATACATCTACGCCGACAATAATGGCGTGATCGTGTCGCCCAGCCCGCTGAAAATGCCTGAATAAACCGCAATAGCCGACAGGGGTGAGGATGTTCGAGGAAGAAAACGCGCAATGGGGGCTGGTACATGCCCTGGTGCTGGACGGTAAAGGCGGTGCGCGTTCGATTGCCCGGACTGAGCTCGACGAATTGCAACTGCAGCCCCAGGAAAGCCTGTGGCTGCACTGGGATCGCAGTCATCCCCAGACCCAGACCTGGCTGCGCAAATCCAGTGGCTTGAGCGAATTCGCCTGTGACCTGCTGCTGGAGGAGAATACCCGCCCGCGCCTGTTGCCGTTGCCGGACGCCGAACTGCTGCTGTTTCTGCGCGGCGTCAACCTCAACCCGGGTGCGGAGCCGGAAGACATGGTCTCGGTGCGTATCTTCGCCGCCGCCAGCCGGGTGATCTCCCTGCGTTTGCGCCCGCTACGCGCCACAGATGAGCTGCTGGTGCAACTGACGGACGGTAAAGGGCCAAAAACCGCGTCGGAACTCATCCTTTATATGGCGCAGTACCTGACGAATAAAGTGCAGGATCTGGTCTCCGACCTGTCCGAGATCGTCGATATAGAGGAAGAAAAACTCGATACCGACGAACGGTATACACCGGAGCATGGCAGCATTTTGCAGATTCGCCGACGAGCGGCCGGGCTCAAGCGTTTTCTGTCGCCGCAGCGGGATATTTTTGCCCAGCTGACGCGGATCAAGTTGCCGTGGTTCTGTGACGACGATGCCGACTACTGGAACGAATTGAACAACAGCCTGACGCGCTATCTGGAGGAGCTTGAACTGACCCGGGAGCGCGTGGGGCTTGTGCTTGAGGCCGAAGACCGGCGCTTGAGCGTGCGCATGAACCGCACCATGTATCGCTTCGGGATCATCACCGGAATCTTCTTGCCGATGAGTTTTCTGACCGGTCTGCTGGGTATAAATGTGGGAGGGATACCGTTCTCTGCCAGCCCTTACGGATTCGTGATTGCCTGCCTGCTGATGGTCTCGGTGGCGCTCGGGCAGTGGTGGCTGTTTCGTCGATTACGCTGGGTTTGACCTGAACATGACCTGAACGTAGGAAGGGTCCTATGTGACCCCGAGAATTTTACCCTCGTCTTTTAAATCACTTGCGAGAGGTTTTTATGCACGATCCGTTCGAACAGTCTTTGCGTGACATGCTCAATGCCTCGCCGTCCAACCGCGACGACGATGCCTGCCTGGGCCGCGTGTTGAAAACCGCCAACCGTCAGGTAGGGGCGGGTGACCTGTTCGGTCTGCTCGGCCGCTGGCTGCCGGCGTTGATGATGGCCCTGAACAATGGTTCGGCCCATGTCTCGCCCGTTTCCCGTCGTAAACCTCTTGCTCGCACTGCTGATAAGGCTGATTGAATATGGAACTTGATCTCTGGACCCAGAGCCTAGTCACCGCGATGACCGCATTGTGGACCAAGGTGGCGAATTTCATTCCCAACCTGTTTGGTGCGTTGGTGCTGGTGTTGCTGGGCTTTGTCGTGGCCAAGCTGCTCGACACCCTGCTGTCCAAGTTGCTGGCAAAACTTGGCCTTGATCGCCTGATGGCGGGCACCGGTCTGACCAAGTTGCTTGGCCGCGCCGGGTTGCAGGTGCCGATCTCTACCCTGATCGGCAAGATCGTTTATTGGTTTGTTTTGCTGATTTTTCTGGTTTCTGCGGCGCAATCCCTTGGGCTTGAGCGAGTTTCAGCTACGCTCGACATGCTGGCACTGTATTTGCCGAAGGTTTTCGGCGGCGCGTTGGTGTTGCTGGTCGGCGTTCTGCTCGCGCAACTGGCCAATGGGCTGGTGCGCGGGGCCGCTGAAGGGGTGGGTCTGGACTACGCTGCGGGCCTGGGGCGAATTGCCCAGGGGCTGGTGATCATCATCAGTATTTCCGTCGCGATCAGCCAGCTGGAGGTCAAAACTGACCTGCTCAACCATGTGATTGTGATTGTTTTGATTACCGTTGGTCTGGCCGTTGCGCTGGCCATGGGCTTGGGAAGCCGGGAAATTGCCGGTCAGATTCTTGCGGGAATCTATGTGCGTGAGCTATATCAGGTGGGGCAACAGGTGCGTGTGGGCGAGGTCGAAGGGCAAATCGAGGAGATCGGCACAGTCAAGACGACGGTGCTTACCGATGACGGCGACCTGGTATCGCTGTCCAACCGGATTCTCCTGGAACAGCAGGTCAGTAGCCGCTAACCCGGCAAACCCTGCTAATGTACGCCGCCGCAAACCCGGCTGACCGGGTTGCAGCGGACATTGACCTGACTGTCGGCACGACTTGTTTTGAATAAAGCCCAAACGCTGTCCACGCGCTATGACCCCCGTGAGCTCTCTGATGAGGAGTTGGTCGCGCGCTCGCACACGGAGCTGTTTCACGTAACTCGCGCGTACGAAGAATTGATGCGCAGATATCAACGCACTCTGTTCAACGTTTGTTCAAGGTATTTAGGGAACGATAGAGATGCGGACGATGTCTGTCAGGAAGTGATGCTCAAGGTGTTGTATGGCCTGAAGAACTTCGAGGGCAAATCGAAGTTCAAGACATGGCTGTACAGCATCACGTACAACGAGTGCATCACACAGTATCGGAAGGAACGGCGAAAGCGTCGCTTGATGGACGCTTTGAGCCTGGACCCCCTCGAGGAGGCGTCTGAAGAAAAGACGCCGGCACCCGAGGAGAAGGCCGGGCTTGATCGCTGGTTGGTGCATGTGAACCCGATTGACCGAGAAATTCTGGTGCTACGATTTGTCGCAGAGCTGGAATTTCAGGAAATCGCTGACATCATGCATATGGGTTTGAGTGCTACAAAAATGCGTTACAAACGTGCTCTTGATAAATTACGTGAGAAATTTGCGGGCGAGACTGAAACTTAGTGCGTGGCAAATATCTCTTACGTGTAGGCAAGTTCTGTTAGACTTGTCGCCGAGTTGTCCCCCGGTTTGTGGGACTGCTTTACAATCACCAGATGGGGATTTAACGGATGAAACTGAAAAACACCTTGGGCTTGGCCATTGGTTCTCTTATTGCCGCTACTTCTTTCGGCGTTCTGGCACAAGGCCAAGGCGCAGTTGAAGGCGAGCTGTTCTACAAGAAGCAGTACAACGATAGCGTTAAGCACATCGAAGACGGCTTCAACCCAGGCGCTCGCATTGGTTATTTCCTGACCGACGACCTCGAGCTGAACCTGTCGTACGACAAAACCAACCACACCCGTTCGAACGACGGTACTGGCAGCCAGAAAATCAAAGGCGACACTGGTAGCCTGGTTGGTACCTACCACTTCGGTCAGGCTGGCGTTGACTCCCTGCGTCCATACGTAGAAGGTGGTTTCGGTCACCAGAGCCGTGGCAACGTACGTGCTGACGGCCACAGCGGTCGCGATCAGTCCACTCTGGCTATCGTTGGTACCGGCGTGAAGTACTACTTCACCAACAACCTGTACGCTCGTGCCGGTGTTGAAGCTGACTACGCAATGGACAACGGCAAGTGGGACTACTCCGCACTGGTCGGCCTGGGCGTGAACTTCGGCGGTAACGCTGGCGCAGCTGCTCCAGCTCCTACCCCAGCACCAGCTCCAGAGCCAGTTCCAGAGCCAGAAGCTCCGGTTGCTCAGGTTGTTCGTGTTGAGCTGGACGTTAAGTTCGACTTCGACAAGGCCGTTGTTAAGCCTAACAGCTACGGCGACGTGAAAAACCTGGCCGACTTCATGGCTCAGTACCCAGCTACCAACGTAGAAGTTGCTGGTCACACTGACTCCGTAGGTCCAGACGCTTACAACCAGAAGCTGTCCCAGCGTCGTGCTGACGCTGTTAAGCAAGTCCTGGTTAAAGACGGCGTTGCTGCTGGCCGTATCACCTCCGTAGGTTACGGCGAGTCCCGCCCAGTTGCTGACAACGCAACTGAAGCTGGTCGTGCTGTTAACCGTCGCGTAGAAGCGTCGGTTGAAGCTCAAGCTCAGTAATTACTGAGTGGTAGAAAAAAGCCCGGCTTAGGCCGGGCTTTTTTTCGCCTGCGATTTACCTCAGGCGCTTGCTGCTACGGCGACATAAGCAGCCTGTTCTGCAGCGGCAACGCTACCGATGACCAGGATCGCCGGGCTCTTCAAGGCGAACGCCTGTGCATCCTCCTGCATGCGTGACAGTTCGCTGCGGCATTCGCGCTGCTGCGGCAATGAGGCATTTTCGATCATCGCCACCGGCATGTTCGCGGCCATGCCACCTTCCAGCAATTGCTCGCGAATCTCCTCCAGCTTCGCCACCCCCATATAGATCACCAGCGTCGTGCCGCCTTCGGCCAATGCGCGCCAGTTCAACTGGCTGTCATCCTGGGTATGCGCCGTGACCAGCGTCACCCCGCGACTGACACCGCGCAACGTCAGCGGAATAGCACAATTCGTCGCCCCGGCCAGGCCCGCCGTAATGCCATTGACCAACTCCACCTCGATCCCGCGTTCGCGCAGCCACATTGCTTCTTCACCACCCCGGCCGAAAATGCACGGGTCACCGCCCTTGAGTCGCACCACGCACTTGCCTTGGCGCGCATAACGCAGCATCAGGCGATGGATAAAATCCTGCGGTGTAGAGCGACAGCCGCCACGCTTTCCTACAGTGATCACCCGCGAATTGGCGCAATGTTCCAGCACTGCCGGGTTGACCAGGTCATCGATCAGCACCACATCGGCCTCGTGCATCGCCCGTACCGCCTTGAGGGTCAGCAGCTCCGGATCACCGGGCCCAGCGCCCACCAACCAGACTTTTGCGCTCATGTTGTTCCCCTCACACACTGATTGCGATTGGCTGCGGGTTGCTGGCCAATAGACGTTTGATTTCCGGTACACAGGAGCCGCATTGCGTGCCGCACCCCAGTTCCTGTTTGAGCCCATCCAGGCCCAGGCCACGGGCAATGCCGGCGCACACCGCGTTTTCGCTGACGTTTTTGCAGTTACACAGGATCTTGCTGCTGGCCGCGGCGGCGCCCGGTGGTGCGCTTAATGGCGCCAATAGCCAGCGCCGCAGTTGGTCGTCGGTACGACCTTCAAACCACAGGCTCTGCAGCCAATGGCGCGCCAGGGTTTCACCGGCCAGGCGCACCGCAGTAATACGGCCTTTCTCGATTTTCACGCGCTTGCCAATTGAGCGGCGCGGGTCGTCATAAGCCATCACCGGGCCGTCATGCAGGCCCAGCAGCTGGTCTATTTGGGTCAGCAAGTGCAGATCGGGCGCCTCGCTGTGCGCCGCGCGCACCAGCAGCGCCGGCCGCTCACGCCCGGCCAGGCTCAGGCTGACGTAGGCAAAACCCTCGCACAGCGGGCGCAAGGCTTCCAAATGCTGCTGCACATTGCCTTCTATCAATGCAAACAGCTGCCAGGGCAGTTGCACCGCTTCCAGGCGTACGCCGCTGTGCTTGAGTTCCGGCTGCTTCGACAAGGGATCGAAAGCCGGCAGGGTGAGGACATTGACGCCACCCTTGAGGAAACGGTCGCCCCAGTGCATCGGCAGAAAAGCTTGGCCAGGCCGCACGCTGTCATCACTGCTGACAGCGACGATCACGTTGCCGCGCCGGCTTTTCAGGTTGACCAGGTCACCTTCCTTGAAGCGATGGCGGCGCAGTTCATCCGGGTGCAGGCTCAGCAATGCCTCGTTGACATGCCCGAACAGCTGCGCCGCCGTGCCAGTGCGGCTCATGCCATGCCACTGGTCGCGCAGGCGGCCCGTGATCAGGGTCAGGGGGAAGCGTGCGTCGCGCTGCTCCTTGGCGGCGTGGTAGGGGTCGGCGACAAAGTGTGCACGGCCGCTGTCGGTCGGGAAAACAGCATCGGTGTACAGGCGCGGCGTTCCGGTCTGTGCGCCCGTGGGAAATGGCCACTGTTGCGGGCCGATCTGGTCGAGCAGGGCATGGCTGATGCCAGACAAGTCCAGGTCGCGGTCACGGGTCAGTAGTTTGTACTCATCGAAGATCTGCGCCGGTTGCTCAAAGGCAAACAGGCTGCTCAACCCCGGACGCAGTCGACGCTCCAGGCGCTGTGCGAAATCCACGGTAATTGCCCAGTCCGGCCGCGCTTCTCCCGGTGGGAAGATCGCCCGGCGCACGTGGGAGATGCGCCGTTCGGAGTTGGTGACCGTGCCTTCCTTTTCACCCCAACTGGCGGCGGGCAACAACAGGTCGGCGTAGGCGACGGTTTCAGTCGTGCGAAAGGCCTCCTGTAACACCACAAAGGGGCACGCGGCCAAGGCTGCGCGCACGGCGTTCTGGTCTGGCAGTGATTGGGCGGGATTAGTGCAGGCAATCCACAGCGCCTTGATCTTCCCGGCCTGCACCTGTTCAAACAGTTCGATAGCGGTGAGGCCGGTCGCAGCGGGCAGTTTATCTACGCCCCAATAAGCAGCGACCTGCGCGCGATGTTCAGGATTGGCTGCTTCACGATGGCCTGGCAGCAAGTTCGACAAGCTGCCGGTTTCGCGCCCACCCATGGCGTTCGGCTGGCCTGTCAGGGAAAACGGCCCGCAACCTGGCCGGCCGATGGTGCCAGTGGCCAGATGCAGATTGATCAGGGCGCTGTTTTTCGCACTGCCGGCAGTGGATTGGTTCAGCCCCATGCACCACAGCGACAGAAAACTGCTGGAGGTGCCCACCCACTCGGCACACTGGCGCAGCTGTTCAACACTTATTCCGCACAGTTGCGTCACCATCTGCGGCGTGTAGTCATGTACCAGGCGTTTCAGTTCGGCCAATCCATCGGTATGCGCCTGGATAAAGTCGCCATCGATCCAGTCTTCCCACAACAACAGATGCAAAATCCCATGGAACAGCGCGACATCCGTACCCGGCAGGATTGCCAGGTGCAGGTCAGCCAAGTCGCAGGTATCCGTACGCCTTGGATCAATGACTACCACTTTCATCTGCGGGCGCCGCGCCTTGGCTTCCTCCAGGCGTCGGAACAGTACCGGATGAGCGTAGGCCATGTTGCTGCCGACGATCATCACGCAATCGCTGGACTCCAGGTCTTCATAACTGCATGGCGGTGCATCGGCGCCCAGGCTGCGCTTGTAGCCGACCACCGCCGAAGACATGCACAGCCGCGAGTTGCTATCGATATTGTTGGTGCCCACCAGCGCGCGGGCCAGCTTGTTGAAGCTGTAATAGTCCTCGGTCAGCAGTTGACCGGAGATATAGAAGGCCACGCTGTCCGGCCCGTGTTCGGCGATGGTCTCGGCGAACACGTTGGCCGCATGTTCCAGTGCGGTGTCCCAGTCGGTGCGCGTACGCGCCAGCCCTTTGCCCAGGCGTAATTCCGGGTACAACGCACGGGCGCTCAGGTCGCCGGTCAGGTGCAGGCTCGCACCTTTGCTGCACAGCTTGCCGAAGTTAGCCGGATGGCTCGGGTCACCTTGCACGCCGAGGATCTGCTCGCCGTCATGCTCGATCAGCACGCCGCAACCCACCCCGCAATAACAGCAGGTGGACGCGGTGGTCTGGCGGTTCATCAACCGGCGTCCCGCAGGGCCAGCATCACCCGGCCGTTTTCCACGCGGGCGGGGTGATGATGGGCGCAGCCGATATCCGGGGCCTGGGCTTCCCCGGAGGCCAGGTCGATCTGCCAGTTGTGCAGCGGGCAGGCCACGCGTTTGCCGTAGATCAAGCCTTGGGACAGCGGGCCGCCCTTGTGCGGACAGCGGTCGTCGAGGGCGAAAACTTCGTCGTCGCTGGTACGAAAAATCGCGATATCGCCTTTCGGCCCGCTGATGATGCGCGAGCCCAGGGCGTTGATTTCTTCGAGGGCGCAGATATCCAGCCAGTTCATGCCGGTACCTCCAAATGTTTGACGGGAATGACGTCGAACTCCTTTTTCAGCAGCGGCTGTTCCAGGCGTTCTTTCCACGGGTCCTGTTCGAATGACAGCGAGAACTGCAGGCGCTCGTTGAGGGCCTGGCGGCGGGCCGGGTCTTCCAATACGGCTTTCTTGATGTGCTCCATGCCCACCCGCTGCAAGTAGTGCACGGTGCGTTCCAGATAGAAGGCCTCTTCTCGGTACAGCTGCAGGAACGCGCCGTTGTATTCGCGCACTTCTTCGGCGGTTTTCAGCTTGACGAAGAACTCTGCGACTTCGGTCTTGATCCCGCCGTTGCCGCCGATGTACATCTCCCAGCCGGAGTCGACGCCGATAATTCCCACGTCCTTGATGCCCGCTTCCGAGCAATTGCGTGGGCAACCGGAGACCGCCAGCTTGACCTTGTGCGGAGACCACATATTAAACAGGTCATGCTCCAGCTCGATGCCCAGTTGCGTGGAGTTTTGTGTACCGAAGCGGCAGAACTCGCTGCCGACGCAGGTTTTCACGGTACGGATGGATTTGCCGTAGGCGTGGCCCGACGGCATGTCGAGGTCTTTCCATACGCCAGGTAAATCCTGCTTCTTGATGCCGAGCAAGTCGATGCGTTGGCCGCCGGTGACCTTGACCATCGGCACGTTGTACTTGTCGGCCACATCGGCGATGCGCCGCAGTTCCGAAGGATTGGTCACACCGCCCCACATCCTTGGGACTACTGAGTAGGTGCCGTCTTTCTGAATATTGGCGTGGGCCCGTTCGTTGATCAGCCGCGATTGCGGGTCGTCCTTGGCCTCGCCGGGCCAGGTGGAAATCAGGTAGTAGTTCAACGCCGGCCGGCAGGTGGCGCAGCCGTTGGGCGTGCGCCAGTTCAGGTAGCTCATGGTGCCGGCAATGGTCAGCAGGTGCTGGTCGCGGATGGCCTGGCGGATTTGCCCGTGGTTGAGGTCGCTGCAGCCGCAGATGGCTTTTTCGCTCTTTGGCTTGACGTCAGCCGCACCGCCCACGGTGTTGATCAGGATCTGTTCCACCAGCCCGACGCAGGAACCACAGGAACTGGCCGCCTTGGTGTGCTTTTTCACCTCATCGACACTGAACAGCCCCTGCTCCTGGATCGCCTTGACGATGGTGCCTTTGCACACGCCGTTGCACCCGCAGACTTCAGCGTTGTCGGCCATGCTCATGGCTTTGTCCTGGCCTTGGTGGCCTACATCGCCAAGAGCGTTTTCGCCGAACATCAGGTGATCGCGGATCTCGCCGATGGCGTGGTTCTCACGGATCTGTCGGAAATACCAACCGCCGTCGGCAGTATCGCCGTACAGGCAGGCGCCGACCAGGATGTCGTCCTTGATCACCAGCTTTTTGTACACCCCGCCAATCGGGTCGGAGAGGGTGATGGTCTCGGTGCCTTCACCGCCCATGAAGTCGCCGGCGGAAAACAGGTCAATGCCGGTGACTTTCAGCTTGGTCGACGTCACCGAGCCCTTGTAGGTGGCGAAGCCCAACTGGGCCAGGTGGTTGGCGCAGACCTTGGCCTGTTCGAACAACGGCGCCACCAGGCCATAGGCAATGCCGCGATGGCTGGCGCATTCGCCGATGGCGTAGATGCGCGGGTCGTAGGTTTGCAGCGTGTCGTTGACCAGAATCCCACGGTTGCACGGGATGCCGGATTTTTCCGCGAGTTCGGTGTTAGGACGAATCCCGGCGGCCATCACCACCAGGTCGGCGGGGATGATGTCGCCATTCTTGAATTGCACCGAGCCGACGCGGCCATTGCCAGCGTCGTGCAGGGCTTGGGTCTGTTCGCACAGGCGAAACACCAGGCCACGGCTTTCCAGCTCGGTTTGCAGCAGTTGGCCGCTGGTCTTGTCCAGTTGCCGTTCCAACAGCCATTCGCCGATGTGCACCACGGTCACGTGCATGCCGCGCAGCATCAGGCCGTTGGCGGCTTCCAGCCCAAGCAGGCCGCCACCGATGACCACGGCGTGTGTGTGGGTCTTGGCGGTGTCGATCATGGCCTGGGTGTCGGCGATGTCGCGGTAACCGATCACGCCCTGCAAGGTATTGCCGGGAATCGGCAGGATAAACGGCGTCGAGCCGGTGGCGATCAGCAGGCGATCGTACTCGGCCTCGGTGCCGTCGTCGGCGATGACCTTGCGTTTGACCCGATCGATCGTCACCACTTTGCGGTTGAGCAGCAGCTTGACGTTGTTGTCCAGGTACCAGCTCAGGTCGTTGAGCACGATTTCTTCGAAGGTCTGTTCACCGGCCAGCACCGGCGACAGCAGGATGCGGTTGTAGTTGGTGTGAGGCTCGGCGCCGAATACGGTGATGTCGTACAGCTCGCTGCTCAGCTTAAGCAGTTCTTCAAGGGTGCGAACCCCGGCCATGCCGTTGCCGATCATCACCAATTTGAGTTTTTTCATGTCGTTCTCCGCAATGGCTCGACAAATCTTGCGCAAACAAAAAAAGGCGTCCCCGCTAGTTACCTAGCGAGGACGCCTTTGTCCTGGTCCCGTTCTCTCGGGAAGCTCGACCCTTCGACGTTGAAGGGGCGGCTATATGTGTGTTGTTGGGAAAGCTAATGCAGTGGTTGTGCCAAGTTGCGTCGCTCCCGGTTTTATTGGGCGTGCGCGCGGCCTGCCGTAGCGTTTTGCTCTTTAGTGGTGCAACAGCCAGTACAACAGCACCAGATTGATCAGCAGTGAGACCAGGGCCAGGGTTCGCCAGACCTTCAGCGGTTCGCGCTCCAGCAGCGGGCGTGGCCGCACACTGAGTTCGCGGCGGTCCGCCTGTTCCAGCACCAGCAACCATTCTTCAGCAGTTTCATAGCGTTGCGCAGGGGCAGCGGCCACGGCCCGTTCCAGGCTGTGGGGCAGCCAGTCCGGCAAATCTGGGCGATAGCGGCTGGCGCTGATGGGCTGGGTAAAGCGGGGCCGCTGGAAGGCTTCGATTTCGCCGTAGGGATAATGCCCTGTCAGCAGGTAATACAAACTGACACCGACGCTGTACAAATCCTGTTGCGACGTAGGGCGGTCGCCATTAAAAGCTTCCGGTGCGATAAAACTCGGGGTGCCGGGCAGCAGGTGGGCGCGGTCTTCGGAGAGCCCGGGGCAATAAGCCAGACCGAAATCCAGCACGCGCAATTCACCGTCGTCGCCCAGCAACAGGTTTTCCGGCTTGATGTCGCGGTGCAGGATTTGTCGGCGATGCAGCATGCCTATTGCCCGCAACAAACGCTCGGCGATGGACTGCCATTGTGCCAGTGGCAAAGGGCCTTGTTGCTCGAACAGTTCGGCCAGGGTTTGCCCCGAATATTCGCGCATCACGTAGTACAAATGCTGACGCCCGCTGGCGGCATGAACTTCAGGGAACGCGCGCCCGGCAACCCGCCTCAGAAACCATTCTTCCGAGAGCAAGGCTTGGCCGGCGTCGCTGTCATCGTCGCGGCTTAAAGGCAGGGTTTTCAGCAGCCAGGGTTGCTGCTGGGCATCACGTACCCGGTACAACAACGACTGTCGACTCTGCCCCAGCACGCTTTCCACCTGCCAGCCTTCAAAGTGCTGGCCGGCTTTCAGCGGCGGCGGCAGCGGCCATTGCTGCAACTGCACCAGTGCGTCGCCGAGGGTGGCGGCGCCAAGGGTGTCGACGCGCACCAGCAAGGCGCTGGCATTGTCCTGGCTGCCCGCCAGGTGCGCGGCGTTGACCAGTGTGTTCACCGCCAGGTCGAGGTCGGTTTGCTCACGCAGAATCGCACTGATGCTGTGATCGCCCAACGTGGCCCACACGCCATCGCTGAGCACCAGGAAGCATTCGCCCTCATGCAGTTCGCCATCGAGAAAGTCCAGCACCAGGTGTTGATCCAGGCCAAGCGCGCGCTTGAGCACATGCTGCATGCCCGGCTGCTCCCAGACGTGATCCTCGCTGATGCGCAGTAACGTGTCGTCTCGCCAGCGATACACCCGGCAATCGCCCACATGGGCCAGGGTAAAACGCTGGCCGCGAAACACCAGGGCACTGAGGGTGGTCAGCAACGGCTGGCCACCTCCGTTGGCCTGCAACCAGCGATTCTGCGCCAACAATAAACGTTCGAGCGCCTGGGCCACGCCCCAGGTTTGCGGCGTGGCGTAGTAATCCAGCGCCAGGGCCTGCAAGGTCGAGCGCGCGGCCAGGCCGCCGTCGGCACATTGGCTGACGCCGTCGGCCATCGCACACAGGTAGCCTTTGCTCGCGGCCAATTCCGCCACCGGGGTGACTACGCGCAGGGCATCCTGGTTTTCCGCGCGTGGGCCGATGGCGCTGGCCTGGGCGACGCTCAGTTGCAGGCTCATCAGACGCGTGCGGCGGTCACGGCGGCCGAACCCCAGGTGGTCCTCCAACGACGCTTGACGCCGTACAGGCCGAACCAGGCGAGCACGCCCAGGCTGGCGAACAACCACAAGGCCAGCTGGTAGCTGCCGGTGCTTTGTTTGATCGCGCCCATCCCTGCGGCCAGGGCGAAACCACCGATACCGCCGGCCATGCCGATCAGCCCGGTCATCACGCCGATCTCGCGACGAAAACGCTGGGGAACCAGTTGGAACACTGCGCCATTACCCGCGCCAAGGCCGAGCATGGTGCAGACGAAAAGTGCCAGTGCGGCGTAGGAATTTGGCAGGTTGAAACCCACTGCCGCGATGCTGACGGCCGCCACGCTGTACATGACCAGCAGGGTACGAATCCCGCCGAGCCGGTCAGCCAGGGCGCCGCCCAACGGCCGCATCAGGCTGCCACCAAACACGCAGGCAGCGGTGTAGTAACCTGCGGTCACCGGGCTCAGGCCGTATTGGTCATTGAAGTAGCCGGGCAGGGCGCTGGCCAGGCCGATGAAGCCGCCAAAGGTCACGCTGTAGAAGAACATGAACCACCAGCTGTCACGGTCGCCCAGGGCTTTGAAGTAGTCGGCCATGGATTTGGCTTTCGGGCGCTCGGGGGCATTACGCGCAAGCCAGGCGAAGACGATCAGGGTGAGGATCAACGGGATCAAGGCAAAACCGAACACGTTGTTCCAGCCAAACGCGGCCGCCAGCACCGGCGCCAGCAAGGCCGCAAATACAGTACCGGAATTGCCGGCACCCGCGATGCCCATGGCCTTGCCCTGGTGTTCAGCCGGGTACCACTGCGACGCCAGGGGCAAAGCCACCGCGAAGGACGCACCGGCCATACCGAGGAACAGCCCCAGCAGCAACGCTTGCTCGTAGCTGTGAATACCCAGTTTCCAGGCACCGAACAACGCCACGATCACAATCACCTGGCCTATCAGCCCGGCGGTCTTGGGCGACAGCTTGTCGGCCAGCATGCCCATCAGAAAGCGCAGCACCGCGCCCGCCAGGATCGGCGTCGCCACCACCAGGCCACGTTGTTGGGTGGTCAGGTGCAGGTCGGCGGCAATCTGCACCGCCAAAGGGCCCAGCAGGTACCAGACCATAAAGCTCAGGTCGAAATACAGGAACGCGGCAAACAGGGTCGGGGTGTGCCCGGATTTCCAGAAGCTTGATTTCATCACGCACCTCAACGGTTGGGAGTCTTGTAAGAAGGCCTGGTGATGGAACAGCCGGCTAGGGCCGCCCCACCGACCCCGTGCAACTGGGGCCAAAACGAAAAAACGCCGCCACCGGGTTCGCGAGGGCAAACCGGGTGTGCGACGTCTTTGTCGTGGAGGGGCAACCGCCGTTGGTTACCTGTGATGATTCATTAGCAAGAGCTGAGCCAACACGCACCTTCTTGATCCTTCCCACGCTCTGCGTGGGAATGTCTCCCGTGATGCTCCGTGTCACCTGCGGCGGATGGCGGGACGCAGAGCGTCCCAGACGGCATTCCCACGCGGGAGCGTGGGAACGATCAAGATCAGCCTAGGAGCTCACTCATGGCGATAATCTGCTCCGCCACCTGGATCAGTTTCTGCTGACGGCTCATGGCCTGGCGGCGCATCAGGGTGTAGGCCTCTTCTTCATTGCAGTCCTTCATTTTCATCAGCATGCCCTTGGCCAGCTCGATGCGCTTGCGTTCCGCCAGCTGCTGGTCGCGGGCGTGCAGCTGGGCGCGCAGGGCCTGGTCGCTTTCGAAACGGGCCATGGCCACGTCGAGGATCGGTTGCAGGCGCTGGGCCTGGATGCCTTCGACTATGTAGGCGCTGACGCCGGACTTGATCGCCTGACGCATCACGTTCGGGTCGTGCTCGTCGGTAAACATCACGATCGGCCGCGGCTGGTCGCGGCTGACCAGCACCACTTGTTCCATCACATCGCGGCCGGGTGACTCGGTATCGATCAGGATCACGTCCGGGCGCACTGTTTCGACGCGCGCGGGCAGGTCTATGGTCAGGCCGGACTCATCAATCACCTCGAACCCAGCCTCGATCAGTGCCGTCTTGAGACGACCGACCTTGCGCGGTGTGTCGTTGATCAACAGGATTCGCAACATATCAGTCCTCCTGTCAGCGCAGGGCTTGGCGGTCGGCGTGATCCGCCATGGCATGGAGGCGGAAGCTGCGGGCGTAGCCGGCGGGGTCGGCGCCGTCCCAGACTTTGCCGTCGATCAACTGGCTAGTGCGCATGTCTTGCTCTCTGGCTGCGATGCCCAATGCATCGGCGGCCTGGCGATAGAGCGTCAGTTGCTGCACCTGGCGAGCAACGCCCAGGTAGTCTGGATCATCGCGCAGCAGGCCCCAGCGTCGGAATTGGGTCATGAACCACATGCCGTCGGAGAGGTAGGGCAGGTTCACCTCGCCATCGGCAAAAAAGCGCAGCGCATGGGGATCTTGCCACTGGTTGCCGAGGCCGTCTTCATAGTGGCCGAGCAGACGCGGTTCGATGCAGTCGAGCGGGGCATCGAGGTATTCGCGCGCACTGAGCAACTGTGCGGTGGAGCGGCGGTTTGCGGTGCTTTCTTCAATAAAGCGACTGGCTTCGAGGATTGCCATCACCAGCACGCGAGCGGTGTTGGGGTACTGGTCGACAAAGGCCTGGGTGCAGCCGAGAACCTTTTCCGGATGATTCGGCCAGATCGCCTGTGTGGTCGCCAGGGTGAAGCCCTGGTTTTGCTTCACCGCGCTGGCGGACCAGGGTTCGCCGACACAGAAACCGTCGATACGCCCGGCTTGCAAGTGCGCCACCATCTGCGGTGGGGGTACCACCACACTGTTCACATCCTCCAAAGGATGGATGCCCTGGCTGGCCAGCCAGTAATACAGCCACATCGCGTGGGTCCCCGTAGGAAACGTCTGGGCGAAGGTCAGTTTTGTTCGGCTTTGGTGCACGTGACGATCCAATGCCTCAGGAGTGACCACCTCTTGCTGTTGCAAGCCGTGTGACAGGTTGATGCTCTGGCCGTTCTGGTTCAGGCCCATCAGTACCGCCATGTCGGTAGGCGCCACACCGCCAATACCCAGGTGCACGGCGTAGATCAGCCCATACAGGCTATGGGCGGCATCCAGTTCACCGCTCACCAGTTTGTCGCGCAGGTTGGCCCATGACGATTGGCGCTTGAGGTTCAGCGTCAGCCCGTAGGGTTGGGCGAAACCCTGGGTGGCCGCAACCACCAATGAGGCGCAATCGCTCAGGGCCATGAAGCCGAGGTCGAGGCTGCTCTTTTCCGGGGCGTCACTGCCGTTGACCCAGGCCAGCGGGTCTTTTATCGGGCTGTTGCCGACCGAATCGTTCATCAGTTCTTACCTTTTCGTTCAAAAAAAAGCGTCGTTCCCTCAGATGGCGATGTAAGCCATTGCAGGTAACGACGCCTTTGTCTGTAGGCCCGCACCGTCGTTGGCACGCGCTCTGTTACAGAGTGCGTAGCAAGGCACATGCCACGGGCCGACAGGCGCAGTACGCCGTCAACTTTCCATCAAGATTGAAACTCCGCAGGCTTTCAGTATGGCCGCTTCTTTACGCCAGACCGCCCAGGAAACCCTACCGGTGTACGCCGAATCCTCCACAATCCCGACTGTTCACTGGCTTTGCCGGTGGCTGCTGTGCGCCGTGCTGATGTTGGGTTGCGCGTCTGCCTGGGGTGAGGCCTACCAGGCGCAGGATGAAAGCCTTCACACGTTTTTTACCGCGTTGTCGGTGCCCTTCGGCTTGCCCATCGTTGTCAGTCGGGCGGCAGCCCGCCAACGTATCACCGGGACCTATGATTTTGGCTCGGCGCAGCAGGTCCTGGAGGCGGTTGCTCAGCAGCAGGGGCTGATTTGGCACAGCGACGGGCAAGTGCTCTACCTGTATGAAGCCGGTGAAGCGAAAAGCTCGGCGGTGGCGCTGCGGCATATTTCCGTCGACAGGTTGCGCGGGCTCATGCGTCGTGCTGGGCTGGATGACTCACGATACCCCCTGCGAGAGAGCGGGAGGCGGACATTATATGTGGAAGGGCCACCGAACTATGTCGACCAGGTGTTGCGGCTGGCGCAACTACTGGATCGGCAGCGGGCCGATTTGCGCTTGGGTGCACAGACATTCGGTGTGGTGCAGGTGTTCAACACGCACGTGGCTGATCGTCAGTACACCATGGGGGATGACACGGTCAATGTGCCGGGGTTGGCGTCGATGATCGAAAGCGTACTCCGCAACGAACGCAGCAATACCGCACAACGACCGGCCAGCTTGCTGGCTGATGAGAGCCTTTCGGTGATTGCCTATCCGGATACCAACAGCCTGCTGATCAAAGCCAAGCCTGCCCAGGTGAGATTTATCGAGCAACTCGTCGCAGAGCTGGATATGCCCAAGCGCGCGATCGAAGTGTCGCTCTGGCTCATCGATGTGGACAGCAAGGAACTCAAGAAAATGGACATGGGCTGGATTGACGAGGCCAACACCTCGGCCTCGGCGACGCGCGTGCTGGAGCCGTTGGAAGATAACCGTCTCATGGCGCTGATCAATAAGCTGGAACGTCGGCGGCGGGCCAGGGTGGTGACACTGCCTGTGATTCTTGCCCAGGAAAATGTGCCGGCTGTGTTTCAGGACAACCAGACCTTTTACCTGCCAAGGCCTGGAGAAGACAGTGGCGATTGGCAACCCGTGCGGTATGGCACTCAGGTCAGTGTGTTGCCACGATTCGCCCACGGGAATGAAATCGAGATGCAGCTGACCGTCGAGGATGGTCAGCAGTTGGGCAAGGGCGGCAATCGTAAGCAGTCGTCCGTGGTCGCAAGTGTGGGCATCAGCACGGTGATTCGTGTGCCTCAGGGGCGGCGCCTGTGGGTGGGGGGCTTCCAGCGTGATACTGAGGCCTCGGCACGCGGCACGATGGCGGGCCGCAATGGCGAGGTGCGTCTGTTTGTGATCCAGGCCCGAGCGGTGGATAACGAGCCGAAGGTCCTCAGCGGCGCTGTAGGGCCGCCGCCTTTGACTCAAACTCAATACGAGCGGGTACAACGTGCGTTTGTGCGTCCGATTGAGGCGTCTAACAGTGAATAAGGCACGTGCTCATGCATCTGGAAATCCTGCTACAGGAGCGGTTGGTCGGTCGCAGGCAGCTGTCGGCGTTTGTGCCGGGCAAGATATTACCCCTGGCGCCCGCGGCCAGCGACTGCGTGGAGATCCGGGTCAACGGCAAGCTGCTGGCGCTGGGAGAACTGGTGCAATTGGAGGATCGATTGGGAGTTGAGTTGCATGAGGTTTATCTCGACGGCGTGCCTCAGTAATGGGTAATGACGAAGCGTCTTACATGCGGCTTCCAAATAACCTCGGATGTATGGGTTTTTCCCTAGGGTGGCCTCGTGTGCCGATTTCTATAGTCACGACGTTGGCGGGCTAGCCGGTATAGGAAATAAGGACCTTTAATGTCAGTAGTTGGATGCAGAGGTGTGTATGACCGTCCTGAGTGATCGATCGACGACGGCCACCCTTGTCTTTGCGCGTTGGACCCTGCATGGCCATGGCCAGTTGACCGGCGATGGCGTTGATATTCAGTTGCCGCCCAAGGAATGGCATGTCCTGCGGCTGCTGCTGGTATCCAGCGGCGCATTGATGACCAAGGATCAACTGCTGGAGCTGGCGTGGCCCCATGGGGAGGTCGCGGAGGAGTCTCTGACCCGCTGCATTTATTCACTGCGCAAGCACCTGAAGGCGGACAAGGGGTTTATCAAGACGATCTATGGTCAGGGCTATCGTTTCACCTGTTCGGTGAGTGTCGTGGGACATGAACAGCGGCGAGCCATGGGGCGCGTTTGTTCAGCCTGCGGCCAGGTAAGTCATGGGTAAGCCCTGGGGTATATGCCTGTTGCTGACTGCACTGGCGTGGAGCCACGAGGCAAGGGCTTACTGCTGGGATGAGACGGCTGCTCGTTACGATATCGAACCTGAGTTACTGCAGGCCATTGCTGCGGTGGAGTCGGGTTACCGTGCGGAAGCGATGAACTACAGCAATCGCAATGGCACCCGCGATATCGGTTTGATGCAGATCAACAGCATTCATTTGCCGCGCCTGCTCAAGCAAGGCATAACCGAGGAGCGCCTGTTGAGTGAGCCGTGCCTGTCGGTAGAGGTGGGGGCCTCGATTCTCGCCGAGTTTATCCAGCGCTTCGGCTACAACTGGACGGCGGTGGGCTCCTACAACGTCGGCGCGAGCCCGGGCCCGGAGCGTGAGGCGCTACGCATGCAGTACGCGCAGAAAATCTGGGCGCGCTACGAGGCGTTGGTGGCGCAGCGCTATTAAGGATTGGGCGGCACGCCTCGCGTGCGGCCTGTCACCCCGGCTATAATCGCCGTCACCTTTCGTCGCCATCCGAGTCTAGCCCGCCCATGTATACCCTGGCCCGCCAGCTGTTGTTCAAACTCTCCCCGGAAACCTCCCACGATCTGTCCCTGGACCTGATCGGTGCCGGTGGCCGCCTGGGGCTCAATGGCCTGGTATGCAAGGCTCCGGCGAAGATGCCGGTATCGGTGATGGGGCTGGAGTTCCCTAACCCGGTCGGGCTGGCTGCCGGCCTGGACAAGAACGGTGCGGCCATTGATGGGTTTGCGCAGTTGGGTTTCGGCTTTGTCGAAATCGGCACGGTGACCCCACGGCCGCAGCCGGGCAACCCCAAGCCACGGATCTTCCGCCTGCCGGAAGCCGAGGCGATCATCAATCGCATGGGCTTTAACAACCTGGGCGTCGATCACCTGCTGGCCCGGGTTCAGGCGGCGAAGTTCAAGGGCATCCTGGGCATCAATATCGGCAAGAACTTCGACACGCCAGTGGAGCGTGCGGTGGACGACTACCTGATCTGCCTGGAAAAGGTCTACGCCCACGCCAGCTACGTCACCGTCAACGTCAGCTCACCCAACACCCCGGGCCTGCGCAGTCTGCAGTTCGGCGATTCCCTCAAGCAATTGCTTGAAGCCTTGCGCCAGCGCCAGGAAGACCTGGCCGTACGCCATGGCAAGCGTGTGCCGTTGGCTATCAAGATTGCGCCGGACATGAGCGATGAAGAGACCGTTCTGGTGGCCCAGGCCCTGGTGGATTCGGGGATGGACGCGGTGATTGCCACCAACACCACCCTCAGCCGGGTTGGCGTTGAAGGGTTGGCCCATGGTGATGAAACTGGCGGCCTGTCGGGCGCGCCGGTACGGGACAAGAGCACCCATATCGTCAAGGTGCTGGCGGCCGAGTTGGCGGGGCGTTTGCCGATCATTGCGGTGGGCGGTATCACCGAAGGCAAGCACGCGGCCGAGAAGATCGCCGCCGGCGCGAGCCTGGTGCAGTTGTATTCCGGCTTCATCTACAAGGGGCCGGCGCTGATTCGCCAGTCGGTGGATGCCATTGCTGCATTGCGCTGACAGCTGGACGCGGAGCGTCCGGGGCGGCATTACCACGCAGGGCACAGGAACGATCTCCCAATAAAAAGGGCTCCTCAAAAGGAGCCCCTGGGCCGAAGCCCGCCGCCTGGATAGGGCGTGCGTGGTTAAGTCATTGCCTATTCGTGCTGGTGTCGGAATTAAATGCCCTTGATTAGCCGACGGCGTGAAGTTCGTTGAGTCTGTGGATGCCCGCAGTGCCTGTCATACCGTCCCAGTTGTCGCCGCGTCCTTCTCGCCAGCCGTTAATCCAGGCTTGGCGTACCGACGGTAGAGTAAATGGGCAAAGCTCACGGGATTTGCCATGAACGCCATATTGATATCCGCGTAAAAATGCTCTTTCCAACGGATCACGCTTAAGTCTTCTCATAGGGTGTTTCCCTCACTTGTTGACTGTCTTGATATCCTTCGGCCTCGTCTGAGGTCGGGCAGAGTTTTTCTGCCGTTGGTGGGCTCGCTGCCGGCGTGGCGAGCCGATGTGTTGGCGTCGTTACGGCGCCAACCTGTGTTGAGTTCTAACCAATAGGTCACATGGATTCAATGATCGTTTTGTCATAAGCACGTAACGATAACGATGCTATAGCCATAAGCTGGGCTGGCTTTTCGCCCCATTTACTGAGCAAAGCCAGCTATGATGTGCCCTGCAAAGAGGATGGGTTTAATCCTTTAGTGAGAATGCCGGCCTTTTGCAGTCGGTTATTATTCGACGAAGGGTCGGAATATTTCTTTTTGTTGCATCAAATTATCTATCTGCCCCGTCAATCACGGCCCAAAGGCCCGACAGGCGGGGTGGGACGGCACATTCGTGCCACGCGGGCACTCTTCAAGAAAAGTGCTTGATTGAAAACCGAGCCGGCGATGCGTCGCCCGTTCATTTATTGCTGAAAAGCCTGGATTGCCCATGTCGGACCGTTACGAACTCTTCCTCACCTGCCCCAAGGGCCTCGAAGGCCTGCTGATCGAGGAAGCCGTCGGGCTTGGCCTTGAGGAAGCCCGCGAGCACACCTCGGCCGTGCGCGGCATGGCCGACATGGAAACCGCCTACCGCCTGTGCCTCTGGTCGCGCTTGGCCAACCGCGTGCTGCTGGTGCTCAAGCGCTTTGCGATGAAGGACGCCGAGGACCTCTACCATGGCGTGCTGGATATCGAATGGCAGGACCACATGGTCCCCGACGGTACCCTGGCGGTGGAATTCAGCGGTCATGGCTCGGGCATCGACAACACCCACTTCGGCGCGCTGAAGGTCAAGGATGCGATCGTCGACAAGCTGCGCACCCCGACCGGCGAACGTCCGTCCATCGACAAGATTAACCCGGACCTGCGAATCCACCTGCGCCTGGACCGTGGCGAAGCCATCCTGTCCCTCGACCTGTCCGGCCACAGCCTGCACCAGCGCGGTTACCGTCTGCAGCAGGGTGCGGCACCGTTGAAGGAAAACCTGGCGGCAGCGATCCTGATCCGCGCCGGCTGGCCGCGCATTGCGGCTGAAGGCGGCGCGCTGACTGACCCGATGTGCGGTGTCGGTACCTTCCTGGTGGAAGGCGCAATGATCGCCGCCGACATGGCGCCCAACCTGAACCGTGAACAGTGGGGCTTCACCGCCTGGCTCGGACACGTTCCGGCGCTGTGGAAAAAACTCCACACCGAAGCCAGCGAACGGGCGGCCATCGGCATGAACAAGCCGCCGCTGTGGGTGCGTGGCTACGAGGCGGACCCGCGCCTGATCCAGCCCGCGCGCAACAACATCGACCGCGCTGGCCTCAGCCACTGGATCAAGGTGTACCAGGGCGAAGTCGGCACGTTCGAGCCGCGCCCTGACCAGAACCAGAAAGGCCTGGTGATCTGCAACCCACCGTACGGCGAGCGCCTGGGTGACGAAGCGAGCCTGTTGTACCTCTACCAGAACCTTGGCGAGCGTCTGCGCCAGGCGTGCATGGGCTGGGAGGCCGCGGTGTTCACTGGCGCGCCGGACCTGGGCAAGCGCATGGGCATCCGCAGTCACAAACAGTATTCGTTCTGGAACGGCGCCTTGCCGTGCAAATTGCTGCTGATCAAGGTCAACCCGGACCAGTTCGTCACTGGCGAACGCCGTACCCCGGAACAGCGTCAGGCCGAACGTGAGCAAGCCGCTTACGATCAGGCTCCGACTGAGCCGATGGAGCGCCAGTACAACAAGAACGGCAACCCGATCAAGCCGGCACCGGCGCCAGCCCCTGTGGTTGAGCAGGCGCGCCTGAGCGAAGGCGGGCAAATGTTCGCCAACCGCCTGCAAAAGAACCTCAAGCTGCTGGGCAAGTGGGCCAAGCGTGAGGGCGTGGATTGCTACCGTGTGTACGATGCCGACATGCCGGAATACTCCATGGCCATCGACCTGTACCACGATTGGGTGCACGTGCAGGAGTACGCCGCGCCGAAGTCCATCGACCCGGAAAAAGCCTCGGCGCGTATGTTCGACGCCCTGGCGGCCATTCCCCAAGCGCTGGGCATCGACAAGAACCATGTGGTGGTCAAGCGCCGCGAGCGTCAGAGCGGCACCAAGCAGTACGAACGCCAGAGCGCCCAGGGCAAGTTCACCGAAGTCAGCGAAGGCGGCGTGAAGCTGCTGGTCAACTTGACCGACTACCTGGACACTGGCCTGTTCCTCGACCACCGCCCGATGCGCATGCGCATCCAGAAGGAGTCGGCCGGCAAGCGTTTCCTCAACTTGTATTGCTACACCGCCACTGCCAGTGTGCACGCGGCCAAGGGCGGCGCGCGCACCACCACCAGCGTCGACTTGTCCAAGACCTATCTGGACTGGGCGCGTCGCAACTTCTCACTCAACGGTTTCTCCGACAAGAACCGTCTGGAGCAAGGCGACGTGATGGCCTGGCTGGAAGCCAGTCGCGATGAGTTCGACCTGATCTTCATCGACCCGCCGACCTTCTCCAACTCCAAACGCATGGAAGGCATCTTCGACGTGCAGCGTGACCACGTGCAGTTGCTTGACTTGGCCATGGCCCGCCTGGCACCGGGTGGCGTGCTGTACTTCTCGAACAACTTCCGCAAGTTCCAACTGGAGGACAACCTCAGCGAGCGCTATGCGGTTGAGGAAATCAGCGACAAGACCCTCGACCCGGATTTTGCACGTAATGCGAAGATCCACCGGGCCTGGAAAATCACCGCTCGCTAATTGAGTGCGCCCCTAAGCCGCAAGCCTGGTTTATTCCGGCCTTGCGGCTTTTTTACGCTGGTCAAACCCTGGGCCGATGGCTATAACTAAGACCTAGCCGAAGCGACACCCCCCGCATGCTGGCGTTGTGAGTGTTGTCTATGTCGTTGCAAGCCGTTCGCCCGAAAATACTAGGCTTTATCAGTGAGCAGGCGTCGGCTTGGCTGGTGGCATTGGTGGTGTTCTCGGCAGGCTGCGCCCTGACCGTAATCGTCGCCTGGTCGGCTTCCGACCTCTATCAACAACAGGTGCGCCAGCGTTTCCAGCTGCTGGTGAACGAGCGATTTACCCGACTGCAAGAGCGTTTCGAGGACCAGGAGCAACGCCTGGGCAGCCTGCGGCGGTTCTTTGTCAATTCCAGTGAGGTGTCCCGCGAAGAGTTCGACGGCTTCGCCCAGCCATTGCTGTTGCGTACCCGTGCTTATGTCTGGGCGCCGCGGGTTTTTCGTGATCAGCGAAGCCAGTTTGAACAAGAGATGTCCCGCCAACGCGGTACGCCCTTCAGCATTCGTGAGCTGAATCCGTCCGGCGAGTTGGCCCCGGCGGCTGAGCGCGATGAGTACGTGCCGGTGCTGTACAGCCAGACTCAGAGCCTGCTCGGTTCGCCCCTTGGTTTTGACCTGCTGGCCCAGCCACTGCGGCGTTCGGTCGTTGAGCGTGCGCAAAGCAGCGGCAAACTTGCGGTGTCCCAACCCATGCAATTGGTGGGTGTGGAGCCGGCCTATGCCACCGGGGTGTTGCTGGTTGCCCCGGTCACCCCCTTGACCGGGACTGAACCCCATGGCTTTGTAATGGCCGTGATCAGCATGCGCCAATTGGTCGCTGAGGGCTTGCCAAAGCCGGACCGTGACAACCTGGTCATGCAGATCGTCGACACCTCCGACCAGCAAAAGCGCTTGCTGTACGAGTCCAGTAATGCGCTGGCCAGCAGCGACCTCAGCGCTTCACGCCGCCTCACCCTGGGCGATCATGTCTACGCCCTGAGCCTGCGCCCGAGCCAGGTGTTCGATCAAACCAACCACTCTTCTCTGGCTTCCATCCTGACCATGGGCGGGCTGCTCAGCCTGTTGCTCAGTGCGTTGCTCTATGTGCTGGTCAGCCAGCGCCAGCGCGCCTTGAAACTGGTGGAACAACGCACCGTGCAACTGCGCCAGCGCGAACAGGAACTGCGCGGCGCCCACGGCCAGTTGCGCAGTGTGCTGAATGCCGCCACTCAGGTTGCGATCATTGCCACCGACCTGCGCGGCGTGATCAACACCTTCAACGCCGGTGCCGAGCAGATGCTTGGGTTCAAGGCCGAACAGGTTTTGAATCGCTCGACCCTGGAAAGCCTACATGTTGCTGCCGAGCTGGAAGCGCGCGCCGCGAGTTTGAGCGTGACGTTGGGCAAACGTATCCCGCCGAGCCAGGCGATGCTGGTGGAGAACCCGGACAGCCTGCACGAGGCCCGCGAATGGACCTTGATACGCCAGGATGGCAGCCAGTTGACGGTCAATATGCTGGGCACCGTGTTGCTCGATGACCATGGTTTGTGGGTGGGGCACCTCGCGATTTACCTGGATGTGACCGAGCAGAAACGCGCGTACGAGGCGCTGGCTGCAAGGGACCGCCTGCTGAAAAAACTCAGCGCCCATGTGCCCGGCGGGATTTTCCAGTTCACCCTGGAGCCTCACGATAACTGGCGCTTTATCTACGCCAGCGATGGCATGCGCGATATTTATGAAATCGAGGTTGGGGTGTTGCAGCAGGATGCGAAAAAGGTCTTCGAACGCATCCATCCCTTGGACGCCGAGCGGGTTCGGGCGTCGATTCGGTTGTCGTCGCTGCAGTTGAGCCACTGGCGCGAAGAATACCGTGTGCAGCTGCCGCAGCGCGGTTTGCGCTGGATTCGTGGCGAGGCCACACCGGAAGAACTACCGGGAGGCGGTACGCTGTGGCATGGCTATGTGTCGGATATTTCAGATCTCAAGCGCGTGGAAGAAGAGCTGCGCGCGCTGTCCATTACTGATTCGCTGACCGGTATCCACAACCGTCGGTACTTCCAGGATCGCCTCAAGGCCGAAATGGTGCGCCTCAACCGCACCTCGGGTGCGCTTTCGTTGATCATGCTCGATATCGATCACTTCAAACGGATCAATGACAAGCATGGGCACGGGGTCGGCGACGGGGTATTGCAGGAGCTGTGCAGGCGCATCAGCCAGCGCCTGCGTCGCACGGATGTGTTCTGCCGCCTGGGCGGAGAGGAGTTCATGGTGTTGTGCCCCAACACCGATGGTGCCCAGGCCTACAGTTTGGCGATGGACTTGTGGGCATCGCTGCGCAGCGCGCCGATGGAGCCGGTGGGGGTTGTGACGGCGAGCTTCGGGGTGGCCAGTTGGCAGGTCGATGAAGGGATCGACGGGTTGCTGCTGAGGGCGGATTCGGCGGTGTATGTGGCCAAGCAGGCGGGCAGGGATCGGGTGGCGGTGGAGACGATACGGACTTGAGGGATGACGCAGCCCCCCTACAGGGGGACTGCGGTGTGTCCTAGAGGACGGGTGCCGCCGCCGCCAGCTTCGGCTGGCGATACAGGTCCAGCAGCACCTGGTCGAGCACCGACGAGGCGCCCCATGGCTTCGGATCGTTGAGGATCGCCACCACTACCCAGGTATTGCCATTGTTGTCGCGGCTGAACCCGGCGATCGCGCGCACGGTGTTCAAGGTACCGGTCTTGACGTGAGCTTCGCCGCGCATGGCCGTGGTTTTCAGGCGTTTACGCATGGTGCCGTCGGTGCCGGCAATCGGCATCGAGCTGATGTATTCCGCCGCGTATGGGCTTCTCCAGGCGGCTTGCAACATGGTCGCCATCTCGCGGGCGCTGACCCGTTCGGCACGGGACAGGCCGGAGCCGTTCTCCATCACCAAGTGCGGCGCGGTAATGCCTTTTTTCGCCAGCCACTGGCGCACCACACGTTGCGCCGCCTTGGCATCGTCGCCGTCGGCATCGTTGCGGAACTGCGCGCCCAGGCTCAGGAACAGTTGCTGGGCCATGGTGTTGTTACTGTATTTGTTGATGTCGCGGATGATTTCCGCCAGGTCCGGCGAGAACGCGCGGGCCAGGACCTTGGCATCCTTGGGCACGGGCGCCTGAATATCGCGGCCCTGGATGCTGCCGCCCAGCTCCTGCCAGATCGCTCGAACGGCGCCGGCGGTGTAGGTGGCGTGGTCGAGCAGCGAGAGGTAGGTCTGCGAGCTGCAGCCATCACCCAACTGGCCGCTGACGGTCACCGTGACGCTGCCGTCGGCGGCGGTCACCGGGTTGTAGCGCACATCGCCAGTGCACTGCTTGGCGTTGGAGACCTTGACCTGGTTGTCGATGCGGATACTCGCAATCGGCGGCTCGACCGACACGATCACCCGTCCCGAATCGTTGCGGGTCACGAAGCGCAGGGCCTTGAGGTTGACCAGCAGGGCGTCGGGCTTGACCAGGAACGGCTTGTTCTCGTCATTGCCGTCGTCATTGAATTCAGGCAGTTGCGGCTGGATAAAGAAGCCACGGTCCAGCACCAGGTCGCCGGTGACTTGCTGCACACCGTTGGCGCGCAAGTCGCGCATCAACAGCCAGAGCTTTTCCATGTTCAGCTTGGGGTCGCCGCCACCCTTGAGGTACAGGTTGCCGTGCAACACGCCACCGCTGAGGGTGCCGTCGGTGTAGAACTCGGTTTTCCACTGATGGTTGGGGCCGAGCATTTCCAGGGCCGCGTAGGTGGTGACCAGCTTCATGGTGGAGGCCGGGTTTACCGAAACGTCGGCGTTGAACACGGTGGGTGTACCCGGGCCGTTCATCGGCAGCATCACCAGGGACAGCGCCGTGTTTTGCAGCTTGGCCTTCTGCAGTGCCTGCGCAACGTTGGGTGGCAAGGTGGTATTGATCGGGGCGGCAGTGGCGGAAAACGCCAGAGGCAAGAGAAAACCGGCAAGTAGCACTGAACGTAAAGAGTGGGAACGCAAAGATTTGATCATAAAGAATAAAACCCTACTGCTGAGGAGGGTGAAAAAGGCGAGGGGTATGTAAGAAAAATCCCTCAATGGTCATGAAAGTGTCGGCATTATGCCCCAAGGTGGCTCCACGTGTAGCTGAACGATAGCTGGAAATTGGCGTTTTTTTGCAGGCAACTTGCCGCCTGTCCCAGAGAGTCGGGCAATCGCGTGCTTAAACTGCTAAAGTGCCGCCCGATATTACTTATGAGGATTGTTCCAATGGCGACTAACCGTTCCCAGCGTCTGCGCAAAAAACTGTGCGTTGATGAATTTCAAGAGCTGGGTTTCGAACTGAACCTGGACTTCAATGAAGGCCTGAGTGAAAAGGCTATCGACGCTTTCCTCGAAGCGTTCATTAAAGAAGCCATGGAAGCCAATGGTCTGGGCTATGTCGGCGGCGATGACTACGGTCTGGTTTGCTTGCAGAAGCGCGGCTCGGTATCCGAAGAGCAGCGTGCTGCTGTTGAAGCCTGGCTGAAAACCCGTTCCGAGCTGACCAAGGCTGAAGTCAGCCCGCTGCTGGACGTTTGGTATCCGGAAAAGCCGATCAACGCGGCTAAGTGATACTGAAAAAAACGGCGACCCTCGGGTCGCCGTTTTTTTATGCGTTGCGCCAGTTCAGGATCAGCAGCGTCAACACCCCCGCCACAATCCCCCAGAACGCCGACCCGATGGAGAACAACGTCAACCCCGACGCTGTGACCATAAAGGTGATCAGCGCCGCTTCCCGTTCCTTCGGCTCATTCATGGCGATGCTCAGGCCATTGATGATCGAGCCAAACAACGCCAACGCCGCAATCGACAGCACCAGTTCCTTGGGCAAGGCTGCGAACAGTGCCGCCAAGGTCGCGCCGAACACCCCGGCAATCCCGTAGAACACACCGCACCACACAGCCGCCGTATAGCGCTTGTTACGGTCTTCGTGGGCATGCGGCCCGGTGCAGATTGCTGCACTGATCGCCGCCAGATTGATGCCGTGGGAGCCGAACGGCGCCAGCACCAGGGATGCCAGGCCGGTCGCGGTGATCAGCGGCGAAGCGGGCACGTTGTAGCCGTCGGCGCGCAGCACGGCGACGCCGGGCATATTCTGCGAGGTCATTGCCACCACGAACAGCGGGATGCCGATGCTGATGGTCGCGGCCAATGAGAAGTGCGGGGTGGTCCACACTGGCGTGGCCACTTCCAGGTGAAAGCCGCTGAAATCCAGCAGCCCCATCAGCCCCGACAGCAGGGTGCCGATCACCAGCGCGGCCAGTACCGCATAACGCGGCGACAGGCGCTTGATGATCAGGTAAGTGAAAAACATCCCCAGTACCAGGCTGGTGCGATGCTGCGCGGCGACGAAGATCTCGCTGCCGATCTTGAACAGAATCCCCGCCAGCAATGCTGCGGCCAGCGACGCGGGAATGCGCTTGACCAGCCTTTCAAAGCTGCCGGTCATCCCGCAGATCGTCACCAGCACCGCACAGGTGATGTAGGCGCCAATCGCTTCGCCATAACTCACGCCGCCCAGGCTTGTGATCAACAGCGCAGCGCCCGGGGTCGACCAGGCAATGGTGATCGGCGTGCGATAGCGCAAGGACAGGCCGATGCTGCACACCGCCATGCCGATGGAAATAGCCCAGATCCAGGATGAAATCTGCGCCGTGGTCAAGCCCGCAGCCTGGCCGGCCTGGAACATCAGCACCAGGGAGCTGGTGTAGCCGGTCATCATGGCGATGAAGCCGGCGACGACGGCTGACGCAGAGGTGTCGGCCAACGGGCGCAAGCGCGCTTGGGTGGCGTCGGTCATGGGGAGGTGTTCCTTTTACCTGGGTGTTTGCCGGTGAAGGCGCGGATTCAAGCCTAAACTCAAACGTAACGACTCATTGCAATACAGCCGGGGCCGTAAACAGCCGTACAGTGTGTTGGCGCATTGGGTTGTGTACAATGTGCCCTGTTTTTAGGTGATACTTGCCAGCGACCCGCTGTTGCCGTATTACCGTAAAGTTGCCGTATTACCGTTAATTCGCCGCCGTTCTCCAAACCCGAGTGCCCATGAACGAACAGTTGCAACCTCTCAAGAAACAACCGCGAGCCGGCAAGGTCGGTCGCAGCGGAACCCAGGACGATATCGTCTATGCGCATATCTTCGAGGCGATCCTCGAACAACGCCTGGCGCCCGGTACCAAATTGAGTGAAGAGGCACTGGGCGAAATCTTCGGCGTCAGCCGCACCATCATTCGCCGCGCGCTGTCGCGCCTGGCCCATGAAGGCGTGGTGCTGCTGCGGCCCAATCGCGGTGCGGTTGTCGCCAGCCCAAGCGTTGAAGAAGCGCGTCAGGTGTTCCTGGCCCGGCGTCTGGTGGAGCGGGCGATTACCGAGTTGGCCGTGCAACATGCCACGGCCGAGCAATTGAGCGAGTTGCGCCAGATGGTCAACGACGAGCGCGACAGCTTTTCGCGGGGTGACCGGGGTGCCGGTATCCGTCTCTCCGGCGAGTTCCACCTGAAGCTGGCCGAAGCGGCGAAAAACGCACCGTTGATCAGCTTCCAGCGCAGCCTGGTGTCCCAGACCTCGTTGATCATCGCCCAGTACGAAAGCGGCAACCGCTCGCATTGTTCCTACGATGAACACACCCAATTGATCGATGCGATCGAAGCACGGGACGCGGCGCTGGCGGTGAACCTGATGATGCATCATATGGATCACATCGACAGCAAGCTCAACCTCGATGAGGAAAGCGCGTCGGATGATTTGCACGCGGTGTTCTCGCACTTGTTGCAGACCAAGAAGCCTGGGCGTTCTTCGGTCAAACTTTGAACCTGATCGTTCCCACGCGCAGCAAAGGAATGCATCCCGTGACGCTCCGCGTCACCATCGCGTAAAACCTGAGCCTTGCGCCAACAGCGGGACGCGGAGCGTCCTGGGTGGCATTCCTTTGCTGCGCGTGGGAACGGTCAGGCTGCTAAATCAGCGCTGGTGCACCAGCTGGCCCGCTGCATACGTCTGCAACACCGTCCGGTCATCACCCAGCGTCATCAATACAAACAACGTCTCGGCAATGTTATTCGCCTGCTTCAAGCGATAGCTGAGCAGCGGCGTAGCGTTGTAATCCAGCACCAAAAAGTCCGCATCCGTGCCCGGCTGCAACGTGCCGATCTTGTCCTCCAAACGCAGTGCCCGAGCGCCGCCAAGGGTGGCCAGGTACAACGATTTGAACGGGCTCAACCGCGCACCCTGCAACTGCATGACCTTGTAGGCTTCGTTCAGGGTCTGCAACAACGAGAAGCTGGTGCCGCCGCCCACGTCGGTGCCCAGGCCCACGTTCAACTTGTGCTTCTCGGCCATCGGCAGGTTGAACAGCCCGCTGCCGAGGAACAGGTTCGACGTCGGGCAGAACGCCACCGCCGAGCCCGTCTCCGCCAACCGCGCGCACTCGTCATCACACAGGTGCACACCGTGGGCAAATACCGAGCGTTCGCCCAGCAGCTTGTAGTGGTCGTACACATCCAGGTAGCCGCTGCGCTCCGGGAACAACGCCTTCACCCATTCGACTTCCTGCTTGTTTTCACTGATGTGCGTCTGCATGTACAGGTCCGGGTATTCGCCCAGCAGTTGCCCGGCCAACGTCAATTGCTCCGGTGTGCTGGTCGGGGCGAAACGCGGGGTGACCGCATAGTGCAGGCGGCCTTTACCGTGCCAGCGCTCGATCAGCGCCTTGCTTTCCTGGTAGCCGGATTCGGCTGTGTCGGTGAGGTAGTCCGGCGCGTTGCGGTCCATCATCACTTTGCCTGCGATCATGCGCAGGTCGAGTTTTTCGGCCGCTTCAAAAAACGCAGTCACTGACTGCGGATGCACGCTGCCGAACACCAGCGCGGTGGTGGTGCCGTTGCGCAGCAGTTCCTTGATGAAAATGTCCGCGACTTCCTCGGCGTGGGCCTTTTCGGCGAACTGGCTTTCGCACGGGAAGGTGTAAGTGTTGAGCCAGTCCAGCAACTGCTCGCCATACGCGCCGACCATGCCGGTTTGTGGCAGGTGGATATGGGTGTCGATCAGGCCGGGGGTGATCAACGCGTCCTGGTAATGGGTGACGTCGATATCGGCGGGCAAGGTCGGCAGCAGGTCACTGGCGTGGCCCAGCGCGCTGATCTGGCCGTTGTCGATCACCAGCAGGCCGTCTTCGAAATACTCGTAGGAGGCTTCGATGCCCACTTCAGCGGGGTCGGCGATGCTGTGCAGGATGGCGGCACGGTAGGCTTTGCGAGTCAGAGGCATGATGGTCTCAATTGATAGCTTGGCTGCGGCGTGACACCGGCAGCAGTTTGGCAATGGGTTCGGCGCTCGCGGTGTGCTGGCCGAAATTCGCGTTATAGGTGGCAATGATTTCGCCGGCGATGGAGATGGCGATCTCCACCGGCAACTTGCCCTTCACCTCGGTGAGGCCCATGGGGCAGCGCATACGTTGCAATTGCGCGGTGTCGAAGCCGCGATCACGCAGGCGGTGTTCGAACTTGACGCGTTTGGTTTTCGAGCCGATCAGGCCGAAGTAGGCAAAATCATTGCGCTTGAGCAAGGCGGCGGTCAGTTCCAGGTCCAGCGCGTGATTGTGAGTCATGACGATGCAATAACTGCCCGCGGGCAGGTCGGCAATTTCGTCCACCGGCTCTTCGCTGACGATTTTACGCACGCCCTGGGGGATGTATTCCGGAAACTCCTGCTCGCGCGAATCGATCCAGCGCACCCGGCACGGCAGACTCGCCAGCAACGGCACCAGCGCACGGCCGACATGGCCGGCGCCGAACACCGCGATTTGCGCCTGCACCTGGCCCATGGGTTCGAACAGCAGCACGGTCACGCCACCGCAGCACTGGCCCAGGCTCGCGCCGAGGCTGAAGCGCTCAAGATGGGTATTCTGCTGGCCGCGCACGAGCATGTCCCGGGCGATCTGCATCGCCTTGTATTCCAGGTGCCCGCCGCCGATGGTGTCGAAGGTCTGCGCGGCGCTGATCACCATCTTGGAACCTGCATTGCGCGGCGTGGAGCCGAGTTCCTCAATGATGGTCACCAGTACGCAGGGTTCGTCCTGGTTCTGCAGGTCGGCGAGGGCGCTGATCCAGTTGTTCATAGTCACCTCAACATTACGATCGTTCCCACGCTCTGCGTGGGAATGCATACCGTGACGCTCTGCGTCACAAGAGCGGACGCAGAGCGTCCATGGCGGCATTCCCACGCAGGGCGTGGGAACGATCAGCGATCAGTCGGCAAATTCCGTTTCGCTTTTTACCGCTTTCGCAGCGTTCAACTGCCGCATCTGCTCGCACCCCCACAACACCCGCTCGGGGGTGGCCGGCGCATCGATTTTCGGCTGGTGGCGATAGTCGCCCAGGCTCGCCACGGCATCCTTGATTGCACACCACGAAGCGATGCCAAGCATGAACGGCGGCTCACCCACGGCCTTGGAATGGAACACCGTGTCTTCCGGATTCTTACGGTTTTCCACCAGCTTCACGCGCAGGTCCAGGGGCATGTCGGCCACGGCCGGAATCTTGTAGCTGGCCGGGCCGTTGGTCATCAGCTTGCCCTTGTTGTTCCACACCAGCTCTTCCATGGTCAGCCAGCCCATGCCCTGGATAAAGCCGCCTTCCACCTGCCCAATGTCGATAGCCGGGTTCAGCGAGGCGCCCACGTCGTGGAGGATGTCGGTGCGCAGCATTTTGTATTCGCCGGTGAGGGTGTCGACGATCACTTCGCAACAGGCCGCGCCGAACGCGAAGTAATAGAACGGTCGGCCACGCGACTGGCTGCGGTCGTAGAAGATTTTCGGGGTCTTGTAGAACCCGGTGCTCGACAGCGAGACCTGGGCGAAATAGGCCTGCTGGATCAAGGCTTCAAAGGTCAGGATCTGGTCGCGCACACGCACATGGCCGTTGTGAAATTCGACGTCGGCTTCACTCACGTCATACTTGCGCGCGGCAAATTCCACCAGACGCTGCTTGATGGTTTCGGCGGCGTTCTGCGCGGCCTTGCCGTTCAAGTCGGCCCCGCTGGAAGCGGCGGTTGGCGAGGTGTTGGGCACCTTGTCGGTGTTGGTGGCGGTGATCTGCACGCGGTCGATTTCCACCTGGAACACTTCGGCCACCACTTGCGCGACTTTGGTGTTCAAACCCTGGCCCATCTCGGTGCCGCCGTGGTTCAGGTGGATGCTGCCGTCGGTGTAGATGTGGATCAGCGCACCGGCCTGGTTGAGGAAGCTTGCGGTGAATGAAATACCGAATTTCACCGGGGTCAGCGCCAGGCCTTTTTTCAGGATCGGGCTGTGGGCGTTGTAACGGCGGATCGCTTCGCGGCGCTCGGCGTATTGGCTGCTGGCTTCCAGCTCGGCCGTCATTTCTTCGAGCATGTTGTGCTCGACGGTCTGGTAATAGTGGGTGACGTTGCGTTCGGTCTTGCCGTAGTAGTTGGCCTTGCGCACGGCCAGCGGGTCGAGGGCCAGATGGCGGGCGATGGCGTCCATCACTTCCTCGATGGCGACCATGCCTTGCGGGCCGCCGAAGCCTCGATACGCGGTGTTGGACGCGGTGTTGGTCTTGCAGCGGTGGCCGTTGACGGTGGCGTCGCCGAGGTAATACGCGTTGTCGGAGTGGAACATCGCACGGTCGACAATCGAGTTCGACAGGTCCGGCGAGCAGCCGCAGTTGCCCGCCAGTTCCAGATTAATACCGTGCAGGCGACCGCTGTCGTCGAAGCCCACGTCGTACTCGATATAGAAGGGGTGGCGCTTGCCGGTCATCAGCATGTCTTCGACGCGCGGCAGGCGCATCTTGGTCGGCTGCCCGGTGAGGCGTGCGACCACTGCACACAGGCATGCCGGGCTGGCGGCCTGGGTTTCCTTGCCGCCAAAACCACCGCCCATGCGGCGCATGTCGACGACGATTTTGTTCATCGACACGTCAAGCACTTCGGCCACCAGTTTCTGCACTTCGGTGGGGTTTTGCGTGGAGCAGTAGACGATCATGCCGCCGTCTTCGGTGGGCATCACCGAGGAGATCTGGGTTTCCAGGTAGAAGTGTTCCTGGCCACCGATATGCAGCGTGCCCTGGATACGGTTTTTCGCGGTCGCCAGTGCGCCGGCCGAGTCACCGCGCTGATGGGTGTGGCTGTCGAGCACGAAATGCTTTTTGCGCAAAGCCTCGACCACGTCCAGCACCGGCTCCAGGTCTTCGTATTCGATTACCGCCGCCATCGCCGCTTTACGTGCGGTTTCCAGGTCGCGGGCGGCCACTGCCAGCACCACTTGGCCGACGAATTGTACGGTGTCGATCGCCAGCAACGGGTCGCCGGGCAGTAGCGGGCCGATGTCTTTTAGGCCCGGCACGTCTTCGTGGGTGATGACGATGCGCACGCCGTCGAAGGCGTAGCAGGGCGCGGTGTCGATGCTGAGGATTTTCGCGTGGGCGCGGTCGGACATGCGCGCGTACAGGTGCAATTGGTTGGGGAATTCCAGGCGGTCATCGATGTACTGCGCTTCGCCGGACACGTGCTTGGCGGCGCTGTCGTGCTTGACGCTGCGGCCGACGCCGGAGGTCAGGTCCTGGGCAAACAACTCGGCCAGTTCGGCCTGGGTTTTTACCACGGCGTGATGATTAGACATAAGCGGTCACCCGAGTCTCGATGTGCGGCGTTTGCAGTTCGATGAAGTATTTGCGCAGCAGGTTTTGCGCGCTGAGCAGGCGGTATTCCTTGCTGGCGCGGAAGTCCGACAACGGCGTGAAATCCTCGGCCAGAGCGGCGCAGGCTTTCTCCACAGTGGCGGAACTCCAGGTGGCACCGATCAGTACGGTTTCGCAATTTTTTGCGCGTTTCGGGATGGCGGCCATGCCGCCGAACGCGACGCGGGCATCGCTGATCACACCGTTGTCGATCTTCAGATTGAAGGCGGCGCAGACGGCGGAAATATCATCGTCCAGGCGTTTGGAAACCTTGTACGCGCGAAACAATGCGTGGCCCTTGGGCACGATGATTGTTTCGATAAATTCGCTGTCCTGGCGGGCGGTGACGCGGTAGTCGATGAAGTAGTCTTCCAGTGCCAGGGTGCGACGTGTCGTGCCTTTGCACAGCACGATCTGCGCACCGAGAGCGATCAGCAACGGCGGCGAATCCCCGATCGGCGAGGCGTTGCCGATATTGCCGCCGAGGGTGCCCTGGTTGCGGATTTGCAGCGAGGCGAAGCGGTGCAGCAGTTCGCCGAAGTCCGGGTATTCGTGGTGCAGCGCGGCGTAGCAATCGGAGAGGGGGGTGGCGGCGCCTATTTCCAGGCGGTCGTCGAAGTCTTCGATGCGCTTCATTGCTTCGATATTGCCGACGTAGATCATCACTGGCAGCGTGCGGTGGAACTGGGTGACTTCCAGCGCCAGGTCGGTGCCGCCGGCGAGCAGGCGGGCTTGCGGGTAGGCGTCGTAGAGGTCGGCCAGGTCGGCGACGGTCAGGGGCACCAGGCAGCGCTTGTCGCCGCTGTTGAGTTCACCGGTTTGGGTCGGCGCGATGGCTTTGAGGCGGGCGATGGTTTGGGCCTCACGGCTGTCGAACTGGTCCTGCGGTTTGTTGCAGCAGGCCTGTTCGGCGGCGGCGAGAATCGGGCGATAACCGGTACAGCGGCACAGGTTGCCGGCGAGGGCTTCGTGGGCCTTCTGGCTGTCGGGGCCGTCGCTGTTCTTTTGCAGGGCAAACAGCGACATCACAAAACCGGGGGTGCAAAAGCCGCATTGCGAGCCGTGGCACTCGACCATGGCCTGTTGCACGCTGTGCAGTTGGCCCTGGTGCTTGAGGTCTTCGACGCTGATCAATTGTTTGCCGTGCAATGAAGACACAAAGGTCAGGCACGAATTGAGGCTGCGGTAACGAATCTGCTCCGCGCCGTGGGCGTCGGTGTGCAGCTCGCCGACCACCACGGTGCACGCACCGCAATCGCCGCTGGCGCAGCCTTCCTTGGTACCGGATTTGCCCAGGTGCTCGCGCAAATAGTTGAGCACGGTCAGGTTGGGGTCCAGGTCGTGCTCGCTACGGAGTTCCTGGTTAAGTAAAAACTGGATCACGGAAGGCCTCGCAGACTCATTATTGTTGTTAACCGCTTTGCGCCGAATCTAGTCATGTCTGACTTTTCGGTCAACGATTTTCTGACCAGAAGGTCAAGAAATTGCGATCGCAACACTTTCAATTATGGTCCAGTCTTCTGGAACCGGCGTTTTTGGGGGCTTCTGGGTTTTCAATGCTGCTTATTTCATGCCAAATTCTGAAAGGTGGGCGTAGCGCCATCAGCGGGCCAATGCGCTACACTGCCGCGCTTGTATCGATAGAAGATTTTGAAGGGAAAACATGACGTTCAAGGCGCCGGACAGTCTCGCCGAGCAAATCGCTCATCACCTCGCCGAACGTATCATTCGCGGCGATCTCAAGCCTGG
Source organism: Pseudomonas fildesensis (assembly GCF_001050345.1). GTDB lineage: Bacteria > Pseudomonadota > Gammaproteobacteria > Pseudomonadales > Pseudomonadaceae > Aquipseudomonas > Aquipseudomonas fildesensis. Next base: position 75,448 of record NZ_LFMW01000002.1, read on the forward strand.
GGAGCGGATCCAGGAACAGAAGGTCACGCTGGCACTTAATGTCAGCCGTGGGTCCGTGCGTGAAGCCTTGCTGATCCTCGAACGTCGCCACCTGATCGCGATCCTCCCGCGCCGTGGCGCCCACGTCACCGAACTCACCGCGCACAAGGTGCAGAGCCTGTGCACATTGATGGGCGAGCTGTACATCCTGCTCGGCAATGCGGTTGCCCAAGGCTGGCAGACCCAGGCCGACATGGCGCCGTTCGTGCAGATCCAGCAGCGCCTGGTAACCAATTTCGAACGCCAGGACATCCGCGCCTTCGTCGAAGAAAGCTTCAATGTGATGCGCGCCGCGTACCCCTTCGCCAACAACCCGTATTTACAGGAAACCGTCGAGAACCTGCAGCCGGCGATGAACCGCGCCTATTACCTGGCACTGGATCAGCGCAAGGCGGAAATGAGCGAGTACCTGGCGCTGTTCGAGCAATTGCTCGCCGCCGTGCTGGCCCGTGACTTGGTGCAGATTCGCCTGGTGTTGTCGGCTTACGGCCAGCGCAGTTGCTCGCTGGTGATCGCTGCGTTGGCGGACGCCTAAGCGTGCGGCTCAAGTGCATCAAACTGGCGGGGTTCAAATCCTTCGTCGACCCGACCACGGTGAACTTCCCCAGTAACATGGCGGCAGTGGTGGGGCCCAATGGCTGCGGCAAGTCGAACATCATCGACGCCGTACGCTGGGTGATGGGCGAGAGCTCGGCAAAAAACCTGCGTGGCGAGTCGATGACCGACGTCATCTTCAACGGCTCCACCAGCCGCAAGCCGGTGAGCCAGGCCAGCATCGAGCTGGTATTCGACAACTCCGACGGCACGCTGGTCGGCGAGTACGCGGCCTACGCGGAAATTTCCATTCGCCGCAAAGTTACGCGCGACAGCCAGAACAGCTACTTCCTCAACGGCACCAAGTGCCGGCGCCGTGACATTACCGATATCTTCCTCGGCACTGGCCTGGGCCCGCGCAGCTACTCGATCATTGAGCAGGGCATGATCTCCAAGCTGATCGAAGCCAAGCCTGAAGACCTGCGTAACTTTATCGAAGAAGCGGCCGGCATCTCCAAGTACAAAGAGCGCCGTCGCGAGACCGAAAACCGCATCCGCCGCACCCATGAAAACCTCGCCCGCCTGACCGACCTGCGCGACGAGCTGGAGCGCCAGTTGGAGCGCCTGCACCGCCAGGCCCAGGCCGCCGAGAAGTATCAGGAATACAAGGGCGAAGAACGCCAACTCAAGGCGCAACTCTCGGCCCTGCGCTGGCAGGCGCTGAACGAGCAGGTGGGCCAGCGCGAAGCGATCATCGGCACCCAGGAAATCAGCTTTGAAGCGCTGGTGGCCGAGCAACGCAATGCCGACGCGAGCATCGAGCGCCTGCGCGACGGTCACCATGACCTGTCCGAGCGCTTCAATCTGGTGCAGGGGCGCTTCTATTCGGTTGGCGGCGATATCGCCCGGGTCGAACAGAGCATCCAGCACGGCCAGCAGCGTCTGCGCCAGTTGCAGGACGACTTGAAAGAAGCCGAGCGTGCGCGCCTGGAGACCGAGTCCCACCTGGGCCATGACCGCACCTTGCTGCTGACCCTCGGCGAGGAACTGGACATGCTCACCCCCGAGCAGGAAGTCACCAGCGCCGCCGCCGAAGAAGCCGCCGCCACCCTCGAAGAATCCGAAACCACCATGCACGGTTGGCAGGAGCAGTGGGACGCCTTCAACCTGCAATCCGCGGAGCCGCGCCGCCAGGCCGAGGTGCAGCAGTCGCGCATCCAGCAGCTGGAAACCAGCATGGAGCGCTTGGCCGAGCGTCAGCGTCGTCTGCAGGAAGAGCGTGTGTTGCTCGCTGCCGACCCGGAAGACGCGGCGATCATGGAACTGAGTGAGAAGCTGGCTGAAAGCGAAATGACGCTGGAAGAACTGGAGGCCAGCGAAGAACAACAAGTGGAGCGCCTGGAGCAATTGCGTCAGCAACTGCAACAGGCGACCCAGGCACAGCAAACGGCCCAGGGTGATTTGCAGCGGCTTAACGGCCGGCTGGCCTCCCTCGAAGCCTTGCAGCAAGCCGCGCTGGACCCTGGCACCGGCACTGCCGAATGGCTGCGTGATCAGCATTTGGCCGAGCGCCCGCGTCTGGCTGAGGGCTTGAAGGTTGAAGCCGGCTGGGAGCTGGCGGTGGAAACCGTGCTAGGTGCCGACCTGCAAGCGGTGCTGGTGGACGATTTTGGCGGTTTTGACCTGGCCGGTTTTTCCCAGGGTGATTTGCGCTTGCTCAGCCCGGCGGCCGATGGCACCCGAGTACCGGGCAGCTTGCTGGACAAGGTCGAGTCGGCGAGTGACCTGTCGCCCTGGCTGGGCCAGGTCAAACCGGTGGATTCTCTGGAGCAGGCCCTGGCCCAGCGCGGTCAACTGGCCGCTGGCGAGAGCCTGATCAGCCGCGACGGCTTTTGGGTCGGCCGACACTTCCTGCGCGTTCGCCGCGCCAGCGAAGCGCAAAGCGGCGTGTTGGCCCGAGGCCAGGAAATCGTCAACCTGAGCGCCGAGCGTGAAGAGCGCGAAGCGACCCTCGAAAGCCTGGAAACCGAACTGCAAACCCTGCGCGCTACCCAGCGCCAGCAAGAGACCGGCCGCGAACACTTGCGCCGCCTGTTGCAGGACGAAGCGCGCCAGCAAGGCGAATTGAAAGCCCAGCTGTCGGCGAGCAAGGCCAAGGCCGAGCAACTGACCCTGCGCCGCACCCGTCTCGACGAGGAAGTGGCGGAGATGGGCGAGCAGCGCGCCCTCGAACACGAACAGATTGGCGAAGCCCGCCTGCAGTTGCAGGAAGCCCTCGACAGCATGGCCCTCGACACCGAGCAGCGCGAACTGCTGCTGGCCCAGCGCGACAGCCTGCGCGAGCGCCTCGACCGTGTACGTCAGGAGGCGCGCCAGCACAAGGATCACGCGCATCAGTTGGCAGTACGCTTGGGTTCACTCAAGGCCCAGCACGATTCCACGCGCCAGGCCCTTGAGCGCCTGGAGATGCAGTCCGAACGCCTGACCGAAAAGCGCGAGCAATTGAGCCTCAACCTGGAGGAGGGCGAAGCCCCACTGGAAGAGTTGCGGCTCAAGCTCGAAGAGTTGCTCGACAAGCGCATGACCGTCGACGAAGAACTCAAGACCGCGCAGATCGCCCTCGAAGACGCCGACCGCGAACTGCGCGACGCCGAAAAACGCCGCACCCAGGCCGAGCAGCAGTCCCAGCTGATCCGCGGCCAACTCGAACAACAGCGCATGGAATGGCAAGCCCTGACCGTGCGCCGCAAAACCCTGCAAGACCAGTTGCTGGAAGATGGCTACGACCTGCACGGCGTGCTCAACACCCTGACCGCCCAGGCCAACGAAAAAGACGCCGAAGAAGAACTCGAACGGATTGCAGCACGCATTCAACGTCTGGGCGCGATCAACCTTGCGGCTATCGACGAATACCAGCAGCAGTCCGAGCGCAAACGTTATCTGGACGCCCAGAACGCCGATTTGGTGGAAGCCCTGGACACCCTCGAAAACGTGATCCGCAAGATCGACAAGGAAACCCGTAACCGCTTCAAAGATACCTTTGATCAGATTAATGGCGGTTTACAGGCCTTATTCCCAAAAGTTTTCGGTGGTGGCAGCGCTTACTTGGAACTGACAGGCGAAGATCTACTCGATACAGGGGTAACGATCATGGCGCGGCCTCCGGGCAAGAAGAACAGCACCATCCATTTGTTGTCCGGTGGCGAAAAGGCCCTGACCGCATTGGCCCTGGTATTTGCCATCTTCAAGTTGAACCCGGCGCCGTTCTGCATGCTCGACGAAGTTGACGCACCGCTGGATGACGCTAACGTTGGACGCTACGCACGACTGGTGAAAGAAATGTCCCAGACCGTGCAGTTCATCTATATCACTCACAACAAGATCGCCATGGAAATGGCTGATCAGCTGATGGGTGTGACGATGCACGAGCCAGGTTGTTCGCGATTAGTGGCGGTGGATGTCGAAGAAGCGATGGCGATGGTGGACGCCTAGCGGCGAGCTGTTAGTTTCAAGCCGCAAGCGGCAAGTGAATTGGCTTGAAGCCTTTAGCTTAGGGCTTGTAGCTCGCAGTTGGTGCCAGCTGTAGGAGATTGCCTATGTTGTCGAAAAGATGGCAAATCGACACAATTTGCGCCAACTGTGTAAAGTTATCGAAGGTCGTGCTAGTTTAATGTCAATTTTCGTATGCGTGGGCAAAACGTCATTCAGAACATAGAGTTGGCGCCACGTTTTAAAGCGGTTTGCACGGTGCTAAACCCCTTATTTTTCAGCATTTTTTATTAGAGGCACGGGATTACATGGAAATCGGTCTGCGCGAGTGGCTGATCGTCATCGGCATTATTGTCATTGCCGGTATTCTTTTTGATGGCTGGCGCCGGATGCGCGGCGGCAAGGGCAAGCTTAAATTCCGTCTGGACCGCAACCTGTCCAACTTGCCTGACGACGACGGCGGCGCCGAGCTGCTGGGGCCGCCACGTGTGCTGGATACGCACAAAGAGCCGCAACTGGACGAGCACGACTTGCCGTCGATGAGCGCGCCGGTGCGTGAAGCCCGTGAACCGTCTTCCAAGCGCGGCAAGCGCGGCGGCGGTGCTGTGGCTGAGCCGCATCAGGGCGACCTGAACCTCGACGTCGATGACGGCCCGAGCTTCAGCAGCCGCGATGACGATTTCCCCGACGAGACCCCGACCAAGAGCGCGCCGCGCCAATCGGTAAATGATCAGCCGGCCGCCGAAGAGGTTTTGGTGATCAGCGTGATTTGCCGCGACGCCGCCGGCTTCAAAGGCCCGGCGCTGCTGCAGAACATCCTGGAAAGCGGCCTGCGGTTTGGCGAGATGGATATTTTCCACCGCCACGAAAGCATGGCCGGTAATGGCGAAGTGCTGTTCTCCATGGCCAACGCGGTCAAGCCGGGCACCTTCGATCTGGACGATATCGACCTGTTCAGCACCCCGGCCGTGAGTTTCTTCCTCGGCCTGCCAGGCCCGCGTCATCCGAAGCAAGCGTTCGACGTGATGGTGGCCGCCGCCCGCAAGCTGTCCCAGGAACTGAACGGCGAGCTCAAGGACGATCAACGCAGCGTCCTGACCGCCCAGACCATCGAACACTACCGTCAGCGCATTGTCGAGTTCGAGCGTCGCGCCCTGACACAGAAACGCTGAGGATTGGCCGCAAGCGTTGTCAGTAGAATAAGCGCACTAACATATTGAGCAGCTTCGGCTGCTCTTTTGCTTTCTGAGAGAACACCCATGACCGCCGCCCACACCCGCATCCTCGAACTGCGCGCTGAACTGGATCAGCACAACTACCGTTACCACGTCCTCGATGAACCGAGCATTCCGGACGCCGAGTACGACCGGTTGTTCCACGAGCTCAAGGCGCTTGAAGCCGAGCATCCGGAGTGGGTCACGCGCGATTCACCGACGCAGCGGGTCGGCAGTGCCGCGTTGTCGGCATTCACCCAGGTCAAGCATGAGATCCCGATGCTCAGCCTGGGCAATGCCTTTGATGAAACCACGATGCTGGAGTTTGATCGCCGGGTCACCGAAGGGCTCGACCTGCCGGTGGGCGATCTGTTTGGTGGCGGCGCAGCGGTGGAATACAGCTGCGAGCCCAAGCTGGACGGCCTGGCGGTGAGCCTTCTGTATCAGGATGGCGAACTGGTGCGCGGTGCGACTCGTGGCGACGGCACCACCGGCGAAGACATCAGCGTCAACGTGCGCACCGTGCGCAATATTCCGTTGAAGCTACAAGGCAGCGGCTGGCCCGCGACCCTCGAAGTGCGTGGCGAAGTGTTCATGTCCAAGGCCGGTTTCGAGCGGTTGAACGCCTCGCAACTGGAGGTCGGTGGCAAGACTTTCGCCAACCCGCGCAACGCCGCCGCCGGCAGCCTGCGCCAGCTGGATTCGAAAATCACCGCCAGCCGCCCGCTCGAATTCTGCTGCTACGGCGTGACCACCGATATCAGCGACACCCACATCGGCAACCTGCAGCAACTCAAGCAATGGGGCATGCCCATCAGCCACGAGCTGAAGCTGGCCAAGGGCATTCAGGATTGCCTGGAGTACTACCGCGATATCGGCGAGCGACGTAACAGCCTGCCGTATGAAATCGACGGCGTGGTGTTCAAGGTCAACAGCATCGCCTCCCAGCGAGAACTGGGCTTCCGCGCCCGAGAACCGCGTTGGGCGATTGCGCATAAATTCCCGGCCATGGAAGAGCTGACCGAGCTGCTTGACGTGGAATTCCAGGTCGGCCGTACCGGCGCCGTCACCCCGGTGGCGCGCTTGAAACCGGTCAAGGTCGCCGGTGTGACCGTATCCAACGCCACCCTGCACAACATGGATGAAGTCGCGCGCCTGGGCTTGATGATCGGTGACACGGTGATTATCCGTCGCGCCGGTGATGTGATCCCGCAGGTCGTGTCGGTCGTGACTGAGCGCCGCCCGGAAAATGCCCGCGCAGTGCAGATCCCCGAGCGTTGCCCGGTGTGTGGCTCCCACGTCGAGCGCACGCAGTTGGTCAAGCGCAGCAAGGGCAAGGAAACCGTCAGCGAAGGCGCGGTGTACCGTTGCGTCGGGCGCCTGGCCTGTGGCGCGCAGCTGAAGCAGGCGATCATCCATTTCGTCTCGCGTCGTGCCATGGACATCGATGGCCTGGGCGACAAGACCATCGAGCAACTGGTGGATGAAAAACTCATCGGCTCGCCAGCCGATCTCTACAAGCTCAAATACGAGCAGATCATCGACCTGGAAGGCTTTGCCGACATTTCCAGCAAGAAGCTGATCACCGCCATCGAGAACAGCAAGACGCCGACCCTGGCGCGCTTTATCTACGCCCTGGGCATTCCCGATGTAGGCGAGGAGACCGCCAAGGTGCTGGCGCGCTCCCTGGCCTCCCTGGAGCGTGTGCAGAAGGCTTTGCCGGAAGTGCTGACGTACTTGCCGGACGTGGGCCTGGAAGTGGCGCACGAGATCCACAGCTTCTTTGAAGACAGCCATAACCAGGACGTGATCGGTGCACTGTTATCGCCGGACGAATGCGGCCTGCAACTGCAGGATCAAGGCGACCTCAGTGCCGAGTTCGCCGCCAGCACTACCCTGGGTGGTTTCCTCGACAAGCTTCACGTCCCGTCCGTGGGCCCGGGCGCCGCGCAGAAACTGGCGGACAAGTTTGGCTCCCTCGATGGCGTGATCAAGGCCGACTGGTTGGATATGCGCCAGGCGTTGCCCGAGAAACAAGCCAAGGCCGTGCGCGACTTCTTCGATAACGCCGACAACGCCAACCGCGCCCTGGCCATCGAGCAGCAGCTCAAGGACTTCGGCATGCACTGGCAGAGCGAGAAGAAGGTGGTTGAAGGGCTGCCGGAAGCGGGGCATACCTGGGTGCTGACCGGCTCCCTGGAACTGATGAGCCGCGACGTGGCCAAGGACAAGCTCGAAAGCCTGGGGGCGAAGGTGGCGGGCTCCGTGTCAGCCAAAACCCACTGTGTAGTGGCTGGGCCAGGCGCGGGTTCAAAGTTGGCCAAAGCCAGCGAACTGGGCTTGAAGGTGCTGGACGAAGAAGCCTTCGTCGCCTTCCTGGCCAAGCACAACATCACTGTCTGATGCGTCGATCGTTCCCACGCTCCGCGTGGGAATGCATCCTGTGACGCTCTGCGTCACGCGTTTAAAAGCGGACGCAGAGCGCCCCGAGCGGCATTCCCACCCAGAGCGTGGGAACGATCTTAAGCGCTAAATGATCTAGTCTTGGTCACCCCAGGGAGAGATCGCCATGTTCCGTTATTTCGAGCAACTCAGTTCGCGCATCGCTGCACCGTTCATGGCCGGATCCTCGCGTAACAGCAAGGTGTGGCAATGCCGCTGCGGGCAATCGCTGTTCTTTCGTAACAGCCAGTGCCTGGCCTGCTCGGCGCTGCTGGGCTATCAACCCCAGCAAAGCCGACTGTCGTCCCTGCAACCCGGCCCCGTGGTCGACACCTGGCTACAGGACGACAACCTCGACGCCGGCGCCTTCCGCCTCTGTGCCAATCTCGACACCCCGGCGGCCTGCAACTGGCTGATTCCGGCCCACAGTACTGCACCGCTGTGCGTTGCCTGTGGCCTCAATCGAACCATTCCCGACCTGTCGATCCCGGAAAACCCCGAACGCTGGCGCAAAGTGGAAACCGCCAAGCGCCGGCTAGTCGCGCAACTGATCAGCCTGGGCCTGCAAGTGGTGCCCAAGAGCGCTGACGAAGACACTGGCCTGGCCTTCGACTTCGTCGGCATCGACCTCGAAGGCAACGCGCCCACCACTGGCCACGCCAACGGTCTGATCACCCTCGACATCAAGGAAGCCGACGACGCCCACCGCGAAAAAGTCCGCGTGCAAATGCGCGAGCCTTATCGCACCTTGCTCGGCCACTTTCGTCATGAGGTCGGCCATTACTACTGGGATCGCCTGATTGCCAACAGCCACTGGCTGCAACCATTTCGCAGCTTGTTCGGCGATGAGCGAGCCAGTTACGCCGACGCTCTCGACCAGCACTACCAGAACGGCCCGCGCCCGGACTGGCAGCAAACCTGCGTCAGTGCCTACGCCACCATGCACCCCTGGGAAGACTGGGCCGAAACCTGGGCGCACTACCTGCATATGATGGACGCCGTCGACACGGCGCTCGGCTTTGGCATGAGCGCTCGCGAGATGGACCTGGACTACCAGCCGTTTCCCTTGAGCACCCTCTACGACCCGGATCACCCCGGCGGCACGGCGTTCCTGTCGTTCGTCAACGCCTGGATCGAACTGGCCGGCATGCTCAACGAACTGTCACGCAGCATGGGCCAGCCGGATTTTTACCCGTTCGTGCTGCCACCGGCGGTGATCGCCAAGCTGCACTTCATTCATCTGGTGATCCAGGAAGAGGGCGGCCGGGCCGACGAAGCCGTGACGCTGTAGGAGCGAGGCGGGCGGCTAGCCCTTGCTCGCGAAGATCGTTAACGATGACGCTGGCATTCTGGATAAGCGCGGTGCGTCTGAAATCATCGCGAGCAAGCTCGCGCCTACTGGGAGCGGCGTGAAACCAGTGGGCAAGTGCTTGAACCATCGAATATTTTTAATCCGGCACCAACGGTTGTAACTTCCGATGAGATCGGTACAATGGCGCGGCTTGCCGAGAGGCGAGCGTCGTTATGGTGACCCCATCGGTCCCCCCGCAACGATTACCCGTGAACCTGGTCAGAGCCGGAAGGCAGCAGCCACAGCGGGAACATTGTGTGCCGGGGTGTGGCTGGTGGGGTTGCCTCCATAACGATCTTCCTGCAAATCCCCCATTCCAAGTTTTGAACGAGCTTTGCTGACAATCACTGTCTGCGAACCGATTTCTGCTGTGCGCTAAACCGCATTACGGGCGGTAAAGGGGAAATGCCTTTATCACCGGCACTATTTCCCGGCCTATCTCTTCTGTGCTTTAGTCGGAGACGAGGCACAGCCGGATAGCAGGACCAGGAGCGACAGGATGAGCAGGGGGGGCTTTCATTTCAATCCTTGAATATTGTTGAGTCCAAGCGTCTTGCGCCACTGACAGTCGCCAAATGCCTTGCCCATTACTCCGTTTAAGTGAAAAGGCTGTGGTTCGTGAGGGCTTTTTCACACCTTTAAAATCCCTTTCTGTACATCCATAAACCGGCTTGTTAGTTTCCGCCGGCCACTTGTTTCGGAATATAACAAGGGTGTCGATTTGATATTGAAGTGCTATCACTTCTTTAACTGACAGGGTTGCCCCGTCTTATCAGTGCTTCAGTAGGCGCTCCGGGTAAAGCCCGCAACTTGCCCGCTGATGTTCAGTGCGTCCAGTATTTGTTCAATCTGATCATTCCCAAGATGGGTTTCCCGCTCGCTGAAAACGGCAAGCCCGAGGCGCTGACCACCTGGCTCGACGACGCCTACCCCGGCAGCGTGGCAGCCTCGTCCGACGGCGTGACCCTGAGCGTGGAGCAGGGCCGTCAGCATCCTGGCTGTGTCAGCGTGTTGATGCCGGAGATCGCCACCGGCCTGGACCTGACTCAGACCGCCAACAAAAAGTGGATCGGCCTGGTGACGGTGTCGGCCGAGAAGGCTTACCTGCTGAAAACGCCAGGCGCAAAGGCCGCCAAGCGTCCGTATATCGTCAAGAATGATGTGGTCGGTGTGTTGGCGTTCAAGGACGGCTGGGCCCAAGTCGAGTTTATCAATGCCGAGGACCGTTCGTTCAGTGGCTGGATCAGCCAAACCCAGTACGCACGGCTGGCCGCGCCGAAGCGCTGATCGCACCGCCTCTCCCACATTTTTGACTTATGTCAGCCAAACGTTTCGCGCAGTAGTTCGGCAAACGCATCCCGTGCCAGATGCCGCTGGGTGTCCTTGTGCCAGAACAGCAGATTGTCCACGGCCGCCAATGCTTCAAATCGATACGACGCCAGCTGATTGGCCTGCTCATAGCGGGCCAGGATGCCTTCCGGCGCCAACGCCACGCCAATCCCGGCGCTGACACACCCGATGATCGTGCCCCAACTGGCATAACTGGCGATGGCCGGTTTGAAGTCATGGGGCTTGAGCCAGTTTTCCAGCGCCGCGCGATAAGGGCAGCCCGGCGGCCAGACCAGCAGGGTGCGCCCCGCCAGGTCTTCGGCGCTGCTGATCGGGGCGCTGGACGCGCTGGCGATCAGCACCAGGCGCTCGCTGTAGACCACGCTGTGTTCCAGTTTGGCGCGTTTGCCGCCGGAGGCCACCAACGCGACATCCAGGCGATGGTGTTGCAGGTCGTCCAGCAGATTCGACCAGGCGCCGGTGACCAGTTCCAGGCTGACGTCAGGGTAGCGTCGGTGGTATTCCGCCAGCAGCGGCGGCAGACGGCCGCTGGCGCTCGATTCCACCGCGCCGATGCGCAAGGTGCCACTGGGAATGGCGTTGGCATCCACGGCGCGCTTGGATTCGTCCACCAGCGCCAGGATGCGCTCGCAGTAATCCAAAAAAATTTCACCGGCCGCGCTGATCGCCAGCCCACGTCCCGCGCGGATGAACAGCGGCGTGCCCAACTCGCTTTCCAACTGCTTGATACGCGTGGTGATGTTGGACGGCACGCAGTGCAATTGCAGGGCGGCCTGGGCCACGCTGCCGGTTTGCGCCACGGCTCGCACCATTTTCAGTTGGGCCAGTTCCATTGCTCAGTTCCACTGATTTCAGAAGTCAGAAACGCTTAATTGTTCTGCGGCTGGCGCGGAACAAGACTGACGGCATTCCTTCCCTGTTTCTGGATGCCGTTGATGAATCCCCCGTCACCCGTAAAGCTTACGCTAGTCATCGCCAGCGTGATCCTCTGTTGGGCCTATTCGCCGATTGGCGTACACCTGGGGCTGCACAGCTACAGCCCCGGTCAACTGGCGTTGGCAAGGTTTCTGATCGCTTCGGTATTCATGGGCGGCGTGGCGCTGGTGCTGGGCATCGGTCGGCCGTGTCTGCGGGATGTGCCATGGCTGTTGGTGCTGGGTTTTTTCGGGGTGTTCCTGCACCACACCAGTCTCAATTACGGCCAGCAATGGGTGACGGCGGCGGCCTCCAGTGTGTTGGCGCAGTCGTCGCCGCTGTCCAGTGTGGTGATCGCGTTTTTCTGTTTGAAGGAGCGGGTCAGCGTCTGGCGTTGGGGTTGCGTGCTATTGGGGCTGCTCGGCGTGCTGGTGGTGATCTGGGGCGATCAAGGTATCGGCGATATCGACCCACGCGGCTTGCTGATCTTACTGGCGGCAGTCTCGTGGAGTGTTTATTTCGCCCTCCAGAAGCACTATGGCCATCGCTACAGCCCGCTGACCATGGCGTGCTACATGGTGTGGTCAGGCACTTTGATGCTGTGTGTGAACCTGCCAGGCCTGCCCGCCGCCGTGGCCCAGGCGTCCTTGCCGGAGAACCTGGCCGTGCTGGTGCTGGGCATTTTCCCCAGCGCCTTGGCGTACCTGGCCTGGGCCTATGTGTTGAAGCACGTCGACGTCAGCCGCGCGTCGGTGGCGATGTACCTGATCCCGCCGGTGGCGATGGTGATGGCCGCGACGATGCTCGGCGAACATGTGGCCTTGCAGGTGATGCTCGGCGGGGTGATCGTGCTGGCCAGCGTGGCCGCCATCAGCCTGGAAGGGCATTGGCGCCGGCGCTTAGTTCCCGTTCAGGGAAAAGGCGCGCAACCGATGGCCATCGAGGTCCTGGGCGACAAAGGTGTAGCCGAAGTCCAGAACGGTCGGTGACTGGAGGATGGTTGCACCACGCGCCACCCACTGATCGTGCAGCGCATCCACAGCGGCGGTATCGGGCAACGAGAAACCTACTTCACCGCCGCCCCCCGTGATGTGGGCGGCGGGCTCCACGGTGTGGCGCGACCACAGGCCAAGCTTCACGCCGTTGTCGAGAATGAACAGGGCGAAGGTCGGGTTCAATTCAACCGGAGGCTTGTCCAGCAGGCGGCCGTAGAAGTTGGCGCTGGTGGCTGGGCTGTCGACGTACAGCACTAAATAATGGGCGACGGTGTTCATGCAGGCTCCTTGAGGACGGGCGGTTAAGTGAGGCCAGTCTATGAGGAGGGAGTGTCAGTTTTTGTCAGGAGTCTGCTGGGGTGACTCACTTTTCCCGGTGTACAGCTTGACGATGTCGTCGATCTCGCCCGACATCTTCATCCGCAACAACGTACGCAGGATTCGTTGCACCGGCACCTTTGGGTCGTTGCGCACTACGCAGCCCACACTTTGCTCCTCGATAACGGCGACCTTGTGCAACGGCTGGCTCGATGGCAGGTTGTGGTTGAAGCGGTCCACTGTCCATTCGTTACTCACCGCATACTGGAAGCGTCCAGCCACCAGTTTTTGCAACACCTGCTCTTCACTGCGGGAGTTGTCGCGGGTGAGCTGACCACTGGCAAACAGCGGCTCGAGGGTTGGGTAACGATAGTTGAGCACCGTGCCGATTGACTGTGGCGCCAGTCGGTTTACCTGTACCGGCTGCGGCGAGCTCTCGGTACTCACCAGTACGTTGCGCTGCACCAGCAACGGGATGCTCCATGTGTAGTCGCCGGACAGGTTGTCGAGCCAGGCCTGGGCCATATAGCAGCGCACATCGATGTCGCCATGCTGCATGGCACTGCCAATGCGCGCCCGGGCCAGTACGTGGAATTCGGCGGGGTGCCCGACCTGGGTGGCCAGGCTCAACATCAGGTCATACAAAATGCCTTGGGTGGGTCGACCCTCTTCAAGCTGCACCACGGGCATCGCCCAGCTGTCGGAAACAGAGAAACGCAACGGTGCGGGCGCCGCGAGGCTGGCCGTGGTGATCAGCCATAAAGCGCCCAGGAATACGCGCATACACTCTCCGGGTTCAGGCCTTTTGCGGGCAAGTGTGCAGAGCTTAGTCAGATTAGACGAGCGTGCCGGATGCAATTTCCCCCTTGCTCCGCTAGCATTACCGGCTCCCGCTTCCCAGTTGCGACGGTTTTCGATGAGTTATCAGGTTCTTGCACGTAAATGGCGTCCGCGCTCGTTCCGCGAAATGGTCGGCCAGACCCATGTGCTCAAGGCTCTGATCAATGCCTTGGACAGCCAACGGCTGCACCACGCCTACCTGTTTACCGGTACTCGGGGGGTGGGCAAGACCACCATTGCGCGCATCATCGCCAAATGCCTGAACTGTGAAACCGGTATCACTTCAACGCCCTGCGGCACCTGCTCGGTGTGCCGCGAGATCGACGAGGGGCGCTTCGTCGACCTGATCGAGATCGACGCCGCGAGCCGAACCAAGGTCGAAGACACCCGTGAACTGCTCGACAACGTGCAGTACGCGCCCAGCCGTGGCCGCTTCAAGGTCTACCTGATCGACGAAGTGCACATGCTATCCAGCCACTCGTTCAACGCGCTGTTGAAAACCCTGGAAGAGCCGCCGCCCTACGTAAAATTCATCCTGGCCACCACCGACCCGCAGAAACTTCCGGCAACGATTTTGTCGCGGTGCCTGCAGTTCTCCCTTAAAAACATGACCCCCGAGCGCGTGGTCGAGCATTTGACCCATGTGCTGGGCGTCGAGAACGTACCGTTCGAAGACGACGCACTGTGGCTGCTCGGCCGCGCCGCTGACGGCTCGATGCGTGACGCCATGAGCCTCACCGACCAGGCCATCGCCTTCGGTGAAGGCAAGGTCATGGCCGCCGACGTGCGCGCCATGCTCGGCACCCTCGACCACGGTCAGGTGTTCGACGTGCTGCACGCGTTGATTGAAGGCGACGCCAAGGCGTTGCTCGAAGCCGTGCGCCACTTGTCGGAGCAAGGCCCGGACTGGAATGGCGTGCTCTCGGAAATCCTTAATGTGCTGCACCGCGTCGCCATCGCCCAGGCGCTGCCGGAGGGTGTCGACAACGGCCATGGCGACCGCGATCGCGTATTGGCCCTGGCCCAGGCGTTGCCGGCCGAAGATGTGCAGTTCTACTACCAGATGGGCCTGATCGGTCGCAGGGATCTGCCCCTGGCGCCGGACCCGCGCGGTGGCTTTGAAATGGTCCTGCTGCGGATGCTGGCCTTCCGGCCCGCCGACTCGGCAGACGCGCCGAGACAGCCGCTAAAGCCAGTGGGGATCAGCCAGGCCACAGTTGATTCCGCCAAACCAGTGGCTGGCGCTGCGGTTGTCGCGCCAGTGGTTGCTACGCCTGCACCGGTTGTGCCGGTTGCAGTGGTGCCTGCGCCTGCGCCCGTTGTGGCGGAGGCTGTGGTTGAGCCGGAACCGGTTGTCGAAGCCGAGCCCGAGCCCGAGCCCGAGTCCGAGTCTGCGCCTGTCGTCGACCTGCCCTGGAATGACCCGGTCGAAGCTGAAGCCGAAGTGGAGCTGCTGCCCGCCGTGGACCCCGTACTGGAAACCGCTGGCGAGCAGCCCGAGCTGACGCCAATGCCGGCACCGACGCCGGACAGCGTGGTTCCGGCAGCGCCCGAGTGGGTTTCAGCCCCCGTTCCAGAGCCGACTGTCGCCCAGGTCGAAGCGGCAACGCCCGGCATCGACCTCGACGACGAACCGCCGCTGGACGAAGACTACATCGAGCCAGACATGGATTCGGCCTACAGCTACCTGGACGAACTCGCCAGCGAGCACACCGCCGAGCCGACACCCGAGCCGGAAGCGGAACCCGCTGCGGCCCCGGCCACCGGCCTGGCCCTGCAATGGCTGGAGCTGTTCCCGAAACTGCCGATCTCTGGCATGACCGGCAGCATTGCCGCCAACTGCACTTTGATTGCCGTCGATGGCGACCATTGGCTGCTGCACCTGGACCCGGCCCACAGCGCCCTGTTCAACGCGACCCAGCAGCGCCGCCTCAACGATGCCCTCAACCAGTACCATGAGCGCACGCTGACCATCGCCATCGAGCTGATCAAGCCCGAACAGGAAACCCCGGCCCAGGCCGCCGCCCGCCGGCGCATCAACCGCCAGCGCGAGGCCGAAGAGTCGATCCAGGGTGATCCGCTCATCCAGCAAATGATGCAACAGTTCGGTGCGGTCGTCCGTCACGATACTATTGAACCTGTCGAAGCCCCGGTGCCCCAGGCGTCATAACACCGGGCTATTAATTGATCCACGTACTTTTGAGGTGATTCCCATGATGAAAGGTGGCATGGCCGGCCTGATGAAGCAGGCGCAGCAGATGCAGGAAAAAATGGCCAAGATGCAGGAAGAACTGGCCAACGCCGAAGTCACCGGTAAAGCCGGTGGCGATATGGTCAGCGTGGTGATGACCGGTCGTCACGACATCAAGCGCGTGAGCATCGACCCAAGCGTGTTGCCGGGCGCGAGCGAAGACGACCTGGAAATGCTCGAAGCGTTGTTTGCTGCGGCGGTGAACGACGCCGTGCGCAAGATCGAAGCCAACAGCCAGGACAAAATGTCCGGCGTGACCGCTGGCATGCAACTGCCGCCGGGTATGAAGCTGCCGTTCTGATCAGCCGGTCTTAGCTAGAATAAAAATGCCAGGCCTACAGCCTGGCATTTTTGTTTGTGTCGATCCGATCGAACCCTGGCACGGCACCCATGGTCTGCACCCTATACCGATGAATTCGATAAAGGAGCCCCCTGATGTCTCAAGAACCGATTCTGAACCAGCGTATTGTTCTGGTCTCACGCCCTCAAGGCGCCCCCACCCCGGAAAACTTCCGCCTGGAACGCGTGAACTTGCCCGAGTTGGCAGACGGCCAGGTCCTGTTGAAGACGCTGTACCTGTCCCTCGACCCTTACATGCGCGGACGCATGAGTGACGCACCGTCCTACGCCGCGCCGGTGGAAATCGACGGGGTGATGACGGGTGGCGCTGTCAGCCGCATCGAGCAGTCGCGTAATCCGAAGTTTGAAGTGGGCGACCTGGTCGTCGGTTCAACCGGTTGGCAGAGCCACAGTATTTCTGACGGGCGTAACCTGATGCCGGTGCCTGCTGGCCTGGCCAGCCCGTCGATGGCACTGGGTGTGCTCGGCATGCCGGGTATGACTGCCTACATGGGCCTGATGGATATCGGCCAGCCCAAGGAAGGGGAGACGCTGGTAGTGGCGGCGGCGTCCGGCGCCGTGGGCTCGGTGGTGGGCCAGGTGGCCAAGCTCAAGGGTTTGCGTGTGGTGGGTATCGCGGGCGGTGCGGACAAGTGCCGCTATGTGGTGGATGAGTTGGGCTTTGACGCTTGCGTCGATCACAAGAGCGCTGATTTCGCCGATGAGCTGGCACAGGCCTGTTTCAACGGCGTGGACATCTACTATGAAAACGTCGGCGGCAAGGTGTTTGACGCAGTGGTGCCGTTGCTTAACCCCAAAGCGCGGATTCCGCTGTGCGGGCTGATCGCCGGCTACAACGCCCATGAAGCGCCGAGCGGTCCTGACCGTTTGCCGGCGCTGCAACGCACCTTGCTGACCAAGCGCGTGCGCATCCAGGGCTTTATCGTGTTTGATGACTACGGCGATCGCCAGCCGGAATTCCTCAGCGCGATGGCACCGTGGGTGCGGGATGGCAAGATCAAGTTCCGCGAAGACATGGTGGAAGGACTGGAGCAGGCCCCCGAAGCCTTTATCGGTTTGCTCGAAGGGCGCAACTTCGGCAAGTTGGTGGTGCGCGTCGCGCAGGATTGAGGATTTGACGCTAATCCGGGGCGCGGGTATAAACCGCGTCTCGTTGTTTTGTCGGACCCTACGCCCATGAGCTTCAGCCCCCTGATTCGTCAACTGATCGACGCCCTGCGCACCTTGCCGGGTGTCGGCCAGAAAACCGCCCAGCGCATGGCGCTGCAACTGCTGGAGCGTGATCGCAGCGGCGGCTCCCGGTTGGCCCAGGCCTTGAGCCAGGCCATGGAAGGGGTGGGCCACTGCCGCCAGTGCCGCACCCTCACTGAAGAAGAACTCTGCCCGCAATGCGCCGACCCGCGCCGCGACGACACACTGCTGTGTGTGGTGGAAGGCCCGATGGACGTGTACGCGGTCGAGCAGACCAGCTATCGCGGGCGCTATTTCGTGCTCAAGGGCCATCTGTCGCCGCTGGACGGCCTGGGGCCGGAGGCCATCGGCATTCCGCAACTGGTGGCACGTATCGAAGCGCAGGGCACCTTTACCGAGGTGATCCTGGCCACCAACCCGACCGTGGAAGGTGAAGCGACCGCGCATTACATCGCCCAACTGCTGAGCAATAAAGGCTTGATCACCTCGCGTATCGCCCATGGCGTGCCGTTGGGTGGCGAGCTGGAGTTGGTGGACGGTGGCACGTTGGCGCATTCGTTCGCAGGCCGCAAACCTATCGCCCTCTGATATTGATCGCTCCCACGCTCCTACAGATCCCTCCACGCTCCTACAGATCATTCCCACGCTCCGCGTGGGAATGCTGCCTTGGACGCTCCGCGTCCGCAGTTGAGGTCGTGACGCGGAGCATCACAGGATGCATTCCTACGCAGAGCGCAGGAACGATCATTTCTTGATAGCCAAGCAAGCGCTTGGTAAGTTCGCTACACCTCTGTGTGGAGCTTGCCGATGTCTGCCTATCAGGACTACTTCGACCCCAGCCATCAATTGGTCCGCGACAGCGTGCGCCGTTTCGTCGAGCGCGAGATGCTGCCGGGGATCGAGCAATGGGAGGAGGCCGAAAGCTTTCCCCGTGAGCTGTACCTCAAGGCCGGTGCGGCGGGGATCCTGGGGATCGGCTACCCCGAAGCCCTGGGGGGCAGCCATGAGGGCGATCTGTTCGCCAAGGTCGCCGCCAGCGAAGAGCTGATGCGTTGCGGCTCCGGTGGCGTGGTAGCGGGGTTGGGCTCGCTGGATATCGGCTTGCCGCCGGTGGTGAAGTGGGCACGGCCCGAGGTGCGCGAGCGCGTTGCACCGCAGGTGTTATTGGGCGAGAAAATCATCGCCCTGGCCGTCACCGAGCCCGGTGGCGGTTCCGATGTGGCCAACCTGCAAACCCGTGCCCTGCGCGACGGCGACCATTACCGGGTCAGCGGCAGCAAGACCTTTATCACCAGCGGCATTCGAGCCGACTTCTACACCGTGGCAGTGCGCACCGGCGGGCCGGGCTTTGGCGGCATCAGCCTGCTGCTGATCGAAAAACACACCCCCGGTTTCACTGTAGGCCAGCCGCTGAAGAAAATGGGCTGGTGGGCGTCGGATACGGCTGAATTGTTCTTCGACGATTGCCGGGTGCCAGTGGGAAATTTGATCGGCGCCGAGAACATGGGCTTTGCCTGCATCATGGGCAATTTTCAGAGCGAACGCCTGGCCCTGGCCCTCATGGCCAATATGACCGCGCAGCTTGCATTGGAGGAAAGCCTCAAATGGGCCGCCCAGCGCGAAGCATTCGGCAAGCCCATCGGTAAATTCCAGGTCCTCAAGCATCGCCTCGCGGAAATGGCCACAGCCGTGGAAGTCTCGCGGGAGTTTACCTACCGGCAGGCGGCGAAGATGGCGGCGGGCAAGAGTGTGATCAAGGAGATTTCCATGGCCAAGAATCTCGCCACCGACACCGCCGACCGCGTCACCTACGATGCCGTGCAGATTCTTGGCGGCCAAGGCTACATGCGCGGCAGCCTGGTGGAGCGGCTGTATCGCGACAACCGCATCCTGTCGATAGGAGGGGGCACCCGCGAAGTGATGAACGAGATCATCAGCAAGCAGATGGGCCTTTAATCAGCGCTCAGTCAACGCAAACTGCGTCAGGCAAAACGTCGGGATCCCCATGTCTTCCAGGCGCTGCGAACCCCCCAACTCTGGCAGGTCGATAATCGCCGCCGCTTCGAAAATCTTCGCGCCCATGCGTCGCGCCAGGTTCGCTGCGGCGATCAGGGTGCCGCCGGTGGCGATCAGGTCATCGAACATCAACACCGAATCGCCTTCGCACAGGCTGTCGGCGTGCACTTCGAGGAAGGCCTCGCCGTATTCGGTCTGGTAGCCCTCGGCCAGCACGTCAGCCGGCAGCTTGCCCTGCTTGCGGAACAGGATCAGCGGTTTGTTCAGTTGATAGGCGATGATCGACCCGATCAGGAAGCCCCGTGCGTCCATCGCCCCGATATGGGTGAAGTCGGCTTCAACGTAGCGGTGGGCAAAAGTGTCGGCCACCAGGCGCAGGGCCTTGGGCGATTGGAACAGCGGCGTGATGTCACGAAAGATCACCCCAGGCTTGGGGAAGTCGATGACTGGGCGAATCAGGGATTTGATGTCGAACGAATCGAAGACCATCGTCGAAGAGTCCTGGGGGAGGAAAACGGACTCAAAGTATACCTGCGGCCTCGCCGGTTGGCGCGGCCACAGGCATCTGGATCAGCCTTCCAGCGAACCGCCGGCCAATGCACACAGCTGGATCGGATCGAGGATATGCACTTCCTTGCCTTCGGCGGCGATCAGTTCGTTCTGCTGGAAGCGCGTAAACACCCGCGACACAGTTTCCACCGCCAGGCCCAGGTAATTGCCGATTTCGTTGCGCGACATGCTCAAGCGGAACTGGTTGGCCGAAAACCCACGGGCACGGAACCGCGCCGAGAGGTTGACCAGGAAGGTCGCGATGCGCTCGTCGGCGGTTTTTTTCGACAACAGCAGCATCATTTGCTGGTCGTCACGGATCTCGCGACTCATCACCCGCATCAACTGGCGACGCAGTTGCGGCAATTGCAGGGCCAGTTCGTCCAGGCGGTCGAAAGGGATTTCGCACACCGACGTGGTCTCCAGGGCCTGGGCCGAGACCGGGTGGATCTCGGTGTCCATGCCCGACAGCCCGACCAACTCGCTCGGCAAGTGGAAACCGGTGATCTGTTCTTCGCCGCCGTCGCTCAGGCTGAATGTCTTCAACGCACCCGAACGTACTGCATAGACGGAATCGAACTTGTCGCCCTGGCGAAACAGAAACTCGCCTTTTTTCAGCGGGCGGCCGCGTTTAACGATTTCGTCCAGCGCTTCCATGTCTTCCAGATTCAGCGAAAGTGGCAGGCAGAGGGGGGCCAGGCTGCAATCCTTGCAATGGGCCTGGCTGTGAGCGCGCAGTTTGACTGGCTCGGACATTTCTTAAATCCTTGTGGGAAAAACACACATAAGACGTAAGGGTAACCCACTGGGTGGCCGTGAGGCCAGCCTGTACAAAAAATAGGCAAGGGTATAAAGGATCTCCAAAGGCGGCCGATAAACTGCTATCAAATAGGAAAACGGTGGCTCAACAGATGCTTTCCCTCAGTACCAATCTTGCCTCTCGCACCCAGATCCAGGCATTGCCTGAAACGAAAAAGGCGACAGCCGAAAAAGACGTTTCCGCAGCGCCAGCCGCGGATGAGGCCAAGCCGGCGGTTGCCGTCACCATTTCCGGTGCTGCAATGAAGGCTGCGGCGGCCCAGAAAACCTCCAACAGCGATATTGACGACAGCGGTCTGGATGACAACGTCAAGCAGCTGCTGAAGATGATTCGCGACATCAAGAAGCAGATTGCCGAGAAGCAGGCGGAGATGGCCGCAGTCATGGCTGATAAAAACCTCAGCCCTGAACAGGCACGCGCCAGAATCTCTGGCTTGCAATCTGCATTGAGCGGGCTGCAAGCCGGCTTGACCAGTGCCCAGGCTTCCCTGACCAAAGCGATGAAAGGCATGAGCGGCAGCGACGCGATCAAGGCCGCCGGTCTGGCGATGAAGTAAGCGCGTTCAGATCACCCGTGAAAATCGCTGCCTGTTCTGGTGCTCCAGGTAGGCATCGAACACCATGCACACGGATCGCACCAACAGCCGCCCGGCCGGCAGTACGCGGATGCCCTGTGCATCTAGTTCGATCAGGCCATCCTCGGCCATCGCCTCCAGCTGTGGCCAGACCTCGTCGAAGTACCCGCGAAAATCAATAGTGAATGCCTGTTCGATGGGCTCGAAGGGCAGGCTGAAGTTGCAGATCAACTGCTGAATCACTTCCCGCCGCAACCGGTCGTCTGTGGTGCACAGCAAGCCACGGCTGGTGGCGAGTTGCGCGCCGGCCAAGGAGTTCTGGTAGCCACTGAGGTCGCTGGTGTTCTGGCAATACAAGTCGCCGATCTGGCTGATGGCCGACACACCCAGCCCAATCAGGTCGCAATGACCGTGGGTGGTGTAGCCCTGGAAGTTGCGTTGCAGGGTGCCTTCTTCCTGGGCGATGGCCAGCTCATCATCCGGCAGGGCGAAGTGGTCCATGCCGATGTAGCGGTAGCCGGCCTGGGTCAGTTGTTCGATGGTGGTTTCCAGCATCAGCAGTTTTGCCGCCGGGGAGGGCAGGTCTTCGGCATCGATTCGCCGCTGGGGCATGAAGCGTTCCGGCAGATGCGCGTAGTTGAACACCGACAGACGGTCCGGTTGCAGCTTGATCACTTCCTCAATGGTGCGCGCGAAGTTGATCGGCGTTTGCTTGGGCAGGCCGTAGATCAGGTCGATATTGATCGAGCGAAACTGCAAGGTGCGCGCTGCGTCGATCACTGCGCGGGTTTCTTCCAGGCTTTGCAGGCGGTTGACTGCCCGTTGTACGTCCGGGTCGAGGTCTTGCAGGCCGATGCTGACGCGGTTGAAGCCCAACTCACGCAGCAGTCCCATGGTCGCCCAGTCGGCTTCGCGCGGGTCGATCTCGATGCCATAGTCGCCGGAATCGTCGTCCATCAAGTTGAAGTGCTGGCGCAGGCAACTCATCAGCTGGCGCAGCTCGTCGTGGCTGAGAAAAGTCGGTGTGCCGCCGCCAAAATGCAGTTGCTCCACTGCTTGTTTCGGGTCGAGATGGCAGGCGATCAGCTGGATTTCCTGCTCCAGGCGTTGCAGGTAGGCGTGGGCTCGGCCACGGTCCTTGGTGATCACTTTGTTGCAGGCGCAGTAGTAGCAAATATTCGCGCAGAACGGCACATGTACATACAACGACAAGGGCCGAACGGCCTTGCGGCTGTCGCGTAGGGCATGGAGCAGTTCGAAGCTGCCGACCTGGCTGTCGAATTGTACGGCGGTGGGGTAGGACGTGTAGCGCGGCCCCGTCAGGTCGTAACGATGAATCAGAGTGCTGTCCCAACGAATGGCGTCGAGCATGCGGGCGGTCCCCCGGATAGGCTAGTGGACCGAGTCTAGGGGTGTGGCCGGTATGCCATCTTGATTTGCATCAACGGGGGAGCGGCGCTATGCCACATGGCCGAGTGCCATGCCTTGCAAGTACTGATCCTTTTTGACGGCGTCTGTTGCCGCCATGCTGCGTTGCCGCTTCTCCCCATAGCCAGCTATGAGTCGTTGCGGCGCCTTGCCTGACGACAACAGCCACTCGTCAAAAAAGGATCGTACTTACGAGGCAGGGCACTAGTGGCCCATGAGCCAGTGCTGATGGGGCCCGGGCAACGTCCATATCCCGAACACGATCACCAGTAGACCACCGGCCATGCGCACGCTGCGTTTGCGCAATAGCGCCGTGACGCGTTCGGCAGCCAGGCCGGTCGCCAGCAAAACCGGCCAGGTGCCCAACCCGAACGCCAGCATCAGCAGCGCACTGTCCACCGCGTTGCCCTGGCTCGCCGCCCACAGCAATGTGCTGTAGACCAACCCGCACGGCAACCAGCCCCACAGCGCGCCCAGCAGCAAGGCGCGCGGCAGGCTGGACACCGGCAGCAAACGGTTGGCAACGGGCTGGATATGCCGCCACAGGCCGCGCCCGAGGCTTTCGATACGGGTGAGCCCGCTCCACCAGCCGGCCAGGTACAGCCCCATGCAGATCAGCAGCAACCCGGCGAGCACGCGCATGAACATCGCCGCCGGGCTGTTGGCCACCGCCCAACCCGCCAGGCCGATCAACAGGCCGGCGGTTGCGTAGCTGAGGATGCGCCCCAGGTTGTATGCCAGCAGCAAGCGAAAGCGGCGGTTGCGTTGTTCCTTGGGAATCGCCAGGGTCAGCGCACCCATCAACCCGCCGCACATACCCAGGCAATGGCCGCCGCCCAGCAGGCCGAGGATCAGCGCGGAGACCAGCAGCGGCGCGAGTTCAAGCATGGGGTGGGTCTTTGGGCGTGGGCGGTTGTTCGAGGCCGTTGGCCTCATCGATGGCGGCCAGGTGGTTCGGGTCCTGGTCGTCGAACAGCACGCTGTGGGCCGGGCCGTCGAGGTCGTCGTACTGGCCGCTGTCCACCGCCCAGAAGAAGATGTAAATGGCCACGCCCACTAACAGCAGCGCCGCCGGAATCATCACGTATAGAGCTGGCATCTGCACTCCATGCCCGCGCGGCTCAAGCCGGCAGCGGGCGGGTTACCAAAGGGGCGCTGGCGGCCTGCACACTCGGCAGGCGAGTCAGGCGCAGGGCGTTAAGCACCACGGTCAACGAACTGAGGGACATGCCGATCGCCGCCCAGATCGGCGTGATCCAGCCGAGGGCGGCAAACGGCAGCATAAGGCCATTGTACAGCCCGGCCCACAGCAGGTTTTCAATGATTACCCGACGGGTGCGCCGCGCCAGGGTGAAGGCTTGCACCAGCGCGTCGAGTCGGTTGGACAGCAGCACCGCATCGGCGCTGGTTTTCGCCAGGTCGGTGGCCGAGCCCATGGCCACGCTGATGTCGGCGGCGGCCAGTACCGGCACATCGTTGACGCCATCGCCGAGCATCAGCACCTTGCGACCTTCCTTGTGCAGCTGTTGCAGCACCTGCAACTTGTCGTCAGGGCGCAGGCCGCCGTGGGCTTCATCGATGCCCAGTTCGGCGGCCACACTGGCCACCATCGGCGAACTGTCCCCCGACAGCAGTAGCGTGCGCCAGCCACGCGCCTTGCACGCGGCCAGCAGGGCAGGGGCGTCGCTGCGCAGGCGGTCGTCCAGCACGAACCAGGCGAGGGCGCCCTCGCGGTCGCCGAGCAGCAGCCATTGCCCGGCTTCCTCCGGCGAAGCCGGGATCGGGCAACCACTGAGTTCGCAGGCGTAGCCCGGTTGGCCGATGCGCAGCAGGCGCTCGCCCACGCGACCTTCCAGGCCGAGGCCGGGAGCACTGAGTACTTCATCGGCGGCCAGCGGCGCACGGCCAAAGGCGCGGGCGATAGGGTGCTCGGAACGGTTTTCCAGGGCGGCGGCGAGGCCCAGGCACTCGTCGCTGTTCAACCTGCCCAAGGGGCGGATCGCGCGCAATGCCAGGCGGCCTTCGGTAAGGGTGCCGGTCTTGTCGAAGATCACGGTGTCAATCTGGTTCAGGCCTTCCAGCACATGGCCTCGGGTCAGCAGCAGGCCGAGTTTGTGCAGGGTGCCGGTGGCGGCGGTGAGGGCGGTCGGCGTTGCGAGGGAAAGTGCGCACGGGCAGGTCGCCACCAGCATCGCCAGCACAATCCAGAAGGCTCTCGATGAGTCCAGTTCCCACCACAACAGGCCGATCAGCACGGCGGCAATCAACGAGCACAACAGGAACCACTGCGCGGCGCGGTCGGCGATTTGGGCCAGGGGCGGTTTCTCGGCCTGGGCACGTTCCAGCAGGCGAACGATGGCGGATAAGCGCGTGTCGTGGCCGAGGGCGCGGACTTCGACAGTCAGCGCGCCTTCGACGTTGAGGGTGCCAGCGGTGACGGCGTCGCCGACTTGCCGGGGCTGCGGCAGGTATTCGCCGGTGAGCAGGGATTCATCGATGCTGGATTGGCCATCGAGAATCACCCCGTCCGCCGGCACTACGGCGCCGGGGTGGACCAGCACGCGGTCGGCCAGGGCCAGTTCGCTGAGCAGGATGCGCTCGTTCTGGCCATCAGCCTTCAGGCGCAGGCACGAGGCGGGCAGCAGGTTGACCAGTTGCGCGGTCGCCGCAGCGGTGCGTTCGCGGGCGCGGCGTTCCAGATAGCGACCGGCCAGCAGGAACAGCGCGAACATGCCCACCGCGTCGAAATACAACTCGCCGACGCCGGTGATAGCCGTCCAGATGCCTGCCAGATAAGCACCGCCAATCGCCAGCGACACCGACACATCCATGGTCAGGTGACGGGTGCGCAGGTCGCGCATGGCGCCTTTGAAAAACGGCGCGCAGCTGTAGAACACGATGGGTGTTGTGAGAAACATCGCGACCCAGCGCAGGATAACGTGCAGCTCCGGGCTCAGGTCGATATTGAATTCCGGCCAGGTGGCCATCGTCGCCATCATCGCCTGGAACCACAGCAGCCCGGCGACGCCCAGTTGGCGCAAGGCCAGGCGGTTTTCGCTGGCCAGTTGTTCGGCTGCGCGATCTGCTTGATAAGGGTGGGCGGCGTAGCCGATATGGCGCAGCTCGCTGAGCAACTGGCTCAACGGCAGTTGGCCGTCGGCCCAGCGTACTTGCAGGCGGTGGTTGGACAGGTTCAACCGCGCCTCGGCCACGGCAGGCAGGCTTCGCAAGTGTTTTTCGATCAGCCAGCCGCAGGCCGCGCAGCTGATGCCTTCCATTAATAGTGTGGTTTCGGCGAGCTCGCCTTCGTGGCGCACGAAGGGCTTTTGCACGTCTGCGCGGTCGTACAGCGCCAATTCATCGGCCAATTGCACTGGCAGTGCCTCGGGGTTGGCCGAGGCTTCGCTGCGGTGCTGGTAATAGCTTTCCAGCCCGCCGGCCACGATGGCTTCGGCCACGGCCTGGCAGCCGGGGCAGCAGAGCTCACGGCGCTCGCCGAGGATCACGGCAGTGAAGCGGTTGCCCGGCGGGACGGGCAGGGCGCAGTGGTAGCAGGGGGTTGGGATGCTCATGGCTTAATTTCCGCAGATCGTTCCCGCGCTCTGCGTGGGAACGCCTCGCTGGACGCTCTGCGTCCGCTTCTGTGACGCAGAGTGTCACGGGCTGCATTCCCACGCGGAGCGTGGGAACGATCAAGTGTGCAAAAGGCAGGCTATTACTTTTTCAGGTCTTCAGCACCCTGCAGCGGTTCGTCACCCAGCAGCAAGTCCGTGTCGTGGCTGACCTGTTCTTCCTCGAACATGCGCCAGGTGCGGTCGCCTTCCACGCCGAGCAATTCCACGAAGCGCCGGCCTTCGACCTTGTCGGTGACCTGGCCGATGTAGCGCCCGGGTTCGCTGTCGCTGCGGGCCAGGGTGATCTTGCGATCCTTCTCCGGCTGGGTCGGGGAAATCAGGTTCAATTCCAGGGTTGCAGGGCCGCTGTTGCCGGTGAGGTGCACCTCGACTTCGCCAGTCAATTCGTCAAGGTGCACCTTGGCGCGCAGCTGCAGGGTCTGGGCCAGCAGTTCGCGGTCCAGGGAACGGTTGATGCCTTTGCCCGCCTCGTAATAGTTGTCGTTGACGAGGTTGTCCGGGTTCTTCACCGCGATGGTCACCATGGTCAAGGTCAAGGTCACCGAGCAGGCCAGGATGCCAATGATGATCCAGGGCCAGAGGTGCTTGTACCAGGGGCTTGCGGCAGTAGCTACGGGCATCGTTCTGCTCTCTTGTTAAAGGGCTTTCTGTTTAACGGACCTGTGGGCCGATGAATCGGCTCTTGGCTTCAATATGAACGCTGGCGTCATCGGCATCTTTGAGGATGAAGGTCACCTCGTTGGTGCTCGACGGCAATTGCTCCGGCGCACTCGACAACTCGACCGGCATGCTGACGATATCGCCGGCGGCCACTTTGATTTCGCGTCGCCCTTGCAACTTGAGGTCCGGCAGGCCGGCGGCGTCGAGCACGTAGGTGTGGTCGCGCTGGTCCTTGTTCATGATCTTCAGGCTGTAGACGTTCTCGATCCGCCCCTCGGCGTTTTCGCGGTACAGCACGCGGTCCTTGCTCACGTCGAAACCTACCAGCGAGCGCATGAAAAACGCGCCGGCCAGCAGGCTGATCATTGCCAGCAACACCAGGGCGTAACCGATCAGTCGTGGACGCAGCTTGTGGGTTTTCTGCCCGGAGAGGTTGTGTTCGGTGGTGTAGCTGATCAGGCCGCGCGGGTAGTCCATCTTGTCCATGATGTTGTCGCAGGCGTCGATACACGCGGCGCAACCGATGCACTCGATCTGCAGGCCATCGCGGATGTCGATACCGGTCGGGCACACCTGCACGCACATCGTGCAATCGATGCAATCCCCCAGGCCCTCGGCCTTGTAGTCGACGCCTTTTTTGCGCGGGCCACGTACTTCGCCACGGCGCGGGTCGTAGGAGACAATCAGGGTGTCCTTGTCGAACATCACACTCTGGAAGCGTGCGTACGGGCACATGTAGATGCACACCTGTTCGCGCAGCCAGCCGGCGTTGCCGTAGGTGGCAAGGGTGAAGAAACCTACCCAGAAATACGACCAGCCATCTGCCTGGCCGGTGAAGAACTCGAACACCAATTCACGGATCGGCGAGAAGTAGCCGACGAAGGTCATCCCGGTGAGAAAACCGATCAGCAGCCACAGGGTGTGCTTGCTGAACTTACGCAGAAATTTGTTCGCGCCCATTGGCGCCTTGTCGAGCTTGATGCGCTGGTTGCGGTCGCCTTCGGTGACCTTTTCGCACCACATGAAGATCCACGTCCATACGCTTTGCGGGCAGGTGTAGCCGCACCACACGCGCCCGGCGTACACGGTGATAAAGAACAGGCCAAAGGCCGCAACAATGAGAATGCCCGAGAGCAG
The DNA here is from genome assembly GCF_001050345.1 of Pseudomonas fildesensis. Classification (GTDB taxonomy): domain Bacteria; phylum Pseudomonadota; class Gammaproteobacteria; order Pseudomonadales; family Pseudomonadaceae; genus Aquipseudomonas; species Aquipseudomonas fildesensis. Next base: position 103,556 of record NZ_LFMW01000002.1, read on the forward strand.
GATGAAGTCCTGGGGCCAGAAGGTCGCGCCAAAAATAAAGAACTTACGTTCCGGCAGGTTCCACCACACGGCCTGGTGGCCACCCCAGTTCAGCCACACGGTGCCGAAGTAGAGGAGGAACAAGCCGGCACCGCCGAGCATGCGCAAGTTACGGAACAGGCCGGTGAAGGCGCGGGTGTAGATTTTCTCGCGCGACGCATAGAGGTCGACGTTGTTGTTCGAGTTTTTGGCAGGCGGGGTAACGTTATGTACCGGTATTTGGTTGCTCATCATTGCATCCCACGGCGGTGGAGATTTGCCTCGGCCAGTACGTGCCAACCGGGGTCAAATTAGGGGTCTTGCAGTGGCCTAATGATACGCCCCCGATGGTGCGCAAAGGGTGCGACCTTTGGTCGCGTTGGGGGAAATCAATTGATGGTGTAGGTGATCTGGATCAATTGACTTGGGAAGTATGGACGGTTTTCGCCGCGATGCAGGGTTCAATCCTGCAGATTCCAGAGCTTGGAATGCAATCCCAATGTGGGAGGGGGCTTGCTCCCGATAGTGGGTCGTCAGTTGGCACAACTGTCACTGAACCACCGCTATCGGGAGCAAGCCCCCTCCCACATTTTGCTGTTTTGACTTACTGCGCTTCGGGCACCTTATCCCCATGGGACAAGCTATAAACATACGCTGCCAGCAAGTGCACCTTATCGTTACCTTGCAACTGTTCCTGCGCAGGCATCTGGCCCTGGCGGCCGTAGCGGATGGTCTGCTGCAGTTGGGCGAAGCTCGAACCGTAGATGAACGCGCCCGGGTGGGTCAGGTCGGGTGCGCCCATGGCTGGGGTGCCTTTACCGGCCGGGCCGTGGCAGGCCACGCAGTTGGCGGCGAAGATTTTTTCACCGTTGGCAACGTCAGCCTTGGCGCCTTCCGGCAGCTTGCGCCCATCCAGGTTGGTCACGACGAATGCAGCCACGTCGCTCACGCCCTGTTCCTTGATGATATCCAGCCAGCCCGGCATGACGGCATGGCGGCCCTTCATGATGGTTTCCTTGATGGTGGCCGGCTCGCCGCCCCAGCGCCAGTCGGCGTCGGTGAGGTTGGGGAAGCCGTAGGCGCCCTTGGCGTCGGAACCGTGGCACACCGAGCAGTTGGAGGCGAACAGGCGGCCGCCCATCTTCAAGGCTTGCGGGTCCTTGGCGACGTCTTCAATCGGCATCGAAGCGAACTTGGCGAAGATCGGCCCGAACTTGGCGTCCGACTTGGCCATTTCCTTTTCCCACTCGTGCACGCCGGTCCAGCCAGTCTGGCCGTTGGCGAAGGCGGTTTGCTTGTCGTTGTCGAGGTAGTTGTAGCCCGGCAGCAGGCCTTTCCAGTTGCCCAGGCCAGGGTAAAGCACCAAGTAACCGAGGGCGAAGATGATGGTGCCGACGAACAGCATGAACCACCACTTCGGCAGCGGGTTGTCGTATTCCTCGATACCGTCGAACGAGTGGCCGACAGTCTCGTCCGTTTGCTCGGCGCGCTGGCCCTTGCGGGTCGACAGCAGCAGCCAGGTCAGGGCGAAAATGGTACCCAGACTGAGGACTGTGACGTACAGACTCCAGAACGTAGTCATTCTTTGTTACTCCTAGACGCTTGCTCGACGTGCTTGATGGCTTCGGGATCATCCGCAAAGGGCAGCATGGTCGCGTCGTCAAACTCCGACTTGCGCCGGGGGCTGAACACCCACAACGCCAGGCCGATAAAGGCCACCATCACCACAACGGTGCCCAGGCCTCGAATCATCCCGATATCCATGAAGGTCACCGTTTGCTTTTGATGATGGTGCCAAGGCCCTGCAGGTAGGCCACCAGTGCGTCCATTTCGGTCTTGCCCTTCACGGCTGCGGCTGCACCGGCGATGTCTTCGTCGGTGTAGGGCACGCCCAGGGTGCGCAAGACTTCCATCTTCTTCGCGGTGTCCTTGCCGTCGAGCTTGTTTTCCACGAGGAACGGGTAGGCCGGCATTTTCGACTCAGGCACTACGTTGCGCGGGTTGTACAAGTGCGCACGCTGCCAGTCATCGGAATAACGCCCGCCAACACGGGCCAGGTCCGGGCCGGTACGTTTGGAACCCCACAGGAACGGGTGGTCCCACACACTTTCACCGGCGACCGAGTAGTGGCCGTAGCGTTCCGTTTCGGCGCGGAACGGGCGGATCATCTGCGAGTGGCAGCCGACACAACCGTTGGCGATGTAGATATCGCGGCCTTCCAGTTCAAGGGCGGTGCGCGGCTTCATACCTTCCACCGGCTTGTTGGTTACGTCCTGGAAGAACAGCGGAACGATCTGGGTCAGGCCGCCGATACTCACGGCGATGACCATGAAGAAGGCCAGCAGGCCGATATTCTTCTCGACTACTTCATGCTTCATCAGTGGGCTCCCACAACGGCGATCTTGGCGGCGGCTTCAGCTTGCGCAGGGTCGGAGGCACGCACGGTGCGCCACACGTTGTAGGCCATGAACAGCATGCCGCTGGCAAAGAATGCACCACCGATGGCGCGGACGATGAAACCAGGGTGACTGGCTTGCAGCGCTTCGACGAAGGAGTAGGTGAGGGTGCCGTCATCGTTGATCGCACGCCACATCAGGCCCTGGGTGATGCCGTTGACCCACATCGAGGCGATGTAGAGCACGGTACCGATGGTCGCAAGCCAGAAGTGCGTGTTGATCAGCCCGACGCTGTGCATCTGTGCACGGCCGAACAGTTTGGGGATCATGTGGTACAGCGCGCCGATGGAGATCATCGCTACCCAGCCGAGGGCGCCGGCGTGTACGTGGCCGATGGTCCAGTCGGTGTAGTGGGACAGCGAGTTGACGGTCTTGATCGCCATCATCGGCCCTTCGAAGGTCGACATGCCGTAGAAGGCCAGCGAGACCACCAGGAAGCGCAGGATCGGGTCGGTGCGCAGCTTATGCCAGGCGCCCGACAGGGTCATCATGCCGTTGATCATGCCGCCCCAACTCGGGGCCAGCAGGATGATCGACATCGCCATGCCCAGCGACTGCGCCCAGTCCGGCAGCGCGGTGTAGTGCAGGTGGTGGGGGCCAGCCCAGATGTACAGGGTGATCAGCGCCCAGAAGTGCACGATGGACAGGCGGTAGGAGTAAATCGGACGTTCGGCCTGTTTCGGCACGAAGTAGTACATCATCCCCAGGAAGCCGGTGGTGAGGAAGAAACCCACGGCGTTGTGGCCGTACCACCACTGGATCATCGCGTCCGTGGCCCCGGCGTACGCCGAGTAGGACTTGAACAGGCTGACCGGCAACGAGGCGTGGTTGACGATGTGCAGCATCGCCGTCACCAGGATGAACGCACCGTAGAACCAGTTACCCACATAGATGTGCTTGGTCTTGCGCTTGACGATGGTGCCGAAGAACACCAAGGCGTAGGTCACCCAGACGATAGCGAGCAAAATCGCGATCGGCCATTCCAGCTCGGCGTATTCCTTGGTGGTGGTGTAGCCCAGCGGCAAGGTGACGATGGCGCCGACGATGACCGCTTGCCAACCCCAGAAGGTGAAGGCAGCGAGGCTGTCGGAGATCAGTCGCGTCTGGCAGGTTCTCTGCACGACATAGTAGGAGGTGGCAAACAGTGCACATCCGCCGAAGGCGAAAATCACCAGGTTGGTGTGCAGCGGGCGCAGGCGGCCAAAGGTCGTCCATGGCAAACCGAAATTCAATTCCGGCCAAACCAGTTGCGAGGCGATGAACACCCCGAGCCCCATGCCAAGGATCCCCCAGACCACCGTCATGATGGCGAACTGGCGGACTACCTTATAGTTATAAGCAGTCGGACTGATTGCTGTGCTCATTCTAAGGTTCCACGGTTTAGGTTTTTTTATAGGTAAAATTCGGCCGCAAGTATGTAGAAAGCAAGGGGCCATTGCAACGCAATGGCTGACCTGTATCAATGCGTTCCACGCCAGATTCTGCGCCCTTTCCATGTTTGGTGTAAGGATAAAATTCGAAATAGAAAGTTGATCAAGTGGACAGGAAAATTTTCAGGTCGCAACGGTAGTCGCCGCGTACGCTGGAACCGGTCCGCTGTGCAAGCAAGCGTAGACCCGAATGGCAAGAGGGGAAAGTTGTGCTTTGGAAGGGTGTGACGAACTGCCGCAGAGCGGCAGCCATAAGCGGCAAGTTGCAAGCCGCAAGAAAAAGCGGCTGCAAGATCCAAGTTGGGAACTCTTCTCTTGCAGCTTGAAGCTTAAAACTTTCGGCTCACCTGCTGCTATTGATGGGACAGGCTATACACGTAAGCTGCCAGCAGGTGCACCTTGTCATTGCCTTGCAGCACTTCCTGCGCAGGCATCTGGCCTTGGCGGCCATGGCGAATGGTCTGCTGCAATTGCGCCAGGCTGGTGCCGTAGATATAACCACCGGGCAGGGTCAGGTTCGGCGCGCCCATGGCCTCCATCCCATGGCCCTGCGGACCGTGGCAGGCCACGCAGGTGGTGTTGAACGCCGCTTGGCCGGCAGCCAGGTCGGCGCTGCTGTCGGCCGGCAATGGCAACTTGGCCAGGTCATGACGCACGTAGGCCGCGACGTTCTTCACACCGTCCTCGCCCAGTATTTCACCCCAAGCCGGCATCGCCGCGTGGCGACCGCCCATGATGGTAGCCTTGATGGCTTCGGCCGAACCGCCCCAGCGCCAGATAGTATCCGCCAGGTTGGGGAAGCCGTAGGCGCCCTTGGCATCCGAGCCGTGGCACACCGCGCAGTTAGACGCGAACAGGCGACCGCCCATCTTCAGCGCTTGCGGGTCCTTGGCTACTTCTTCTACCGGCATGGCCGAGAATTTGGCGAAGATCGGCCCGTACTTGGTGTCGGCCTTGGCCATCTCCTTGTCCCATTCCTTGGCCGATGTCCAGCCGTCTTCATAGCCCGGCAACACGCCTTTCCAGTTGCCCAGGCCCGGGTAGAGGATCAAGTAGCCGACGGCGAACACCAGGGTGCCGGCGAACAGCATGAACCACCACTGCGGCAGCGGGTTGTCGTATTCCTCGATTCCGTCGAACGCGTGGCCCATGGTCTGGTCGACGCTACCCTTGGTCTCGCCCTTGCGGGTGCCGAACAACAGCCAGGTCAGGCCGATCAGGCTGCCCAGGGTCAATACGCAGATCCATGTACTCCAAAAGGTAGTCATGGCCGGTTGCTCCTTGTTACAGGCTCTTCTTGAGCGTCGGATGGAGAAGGTTCATCGGCGAACGGCAGCAGGCGTGCCTGCTCGAAGTCCGCATTGCGCCGGTTGTTGAACACCCAGAGCGACAGGCCGATAAAGGCGATGGCCACCACCAGCGTGCCAAGGCCGCGAATGGTGCCCGCATCGATTTCAAATCCCATGGCTCACCTCTTGCTCTTGATGGCAGTGCCGAGCACTTGCAGGTACGAAACCAGCGCGTCCATCTCGGTCTTGCCCTTGAGGCTGGCCACTGCGCCACTGATGTCGTCGTCGGTGTACGGCACGCCGAGGGTGCGCATCACTTTCAACTTGGTCTCGGTGTGGCTGCTGTCGACGGCTGCGGTGACCAACCATGGGTAGGCCGGCATTTTCGACTCCGGTACCACGTTGCGCGGGTTGTACAAGTGCGCGCGGTGCCAGTCGTCCGAGTAGCGCGCGCCGACGCGGGCCAGGTCCGGCCCGGTGCGCTTGGAACCCCACAGGAATGGGTGGTCCCACACGCTTTCGCCCGCTACCGAGTAGTGGCCGTAGCGCTCTGTCTCTGCGCGGAACGGGCGGATCATCTGCGAGTGGCACTGTACGCAGCCTTCGCGGATGTAGATGTCGCGGCCTTCCAGTTGCAGCGCGGTGTAGGGCTTCATGCCTTCCACCGGCTTGTTGGTCACGTCCTGGAAGAACAGCGGGACGATCTGCGTCAGGCCGCCGATGCTCACGGCGAGCACCATGAGCAGCATCAGCAGGCCGACGTTCTTTTCAATCGTTTCGTGTTTCATCATCGACTCCTCAGGCCATCTGCGCCGCAGCGGTGACTTCGGCAGGTTGTGCCGAACGCACGGTGCGCCAAGTGTTGTAAGCCATCAGGAACATGCCGCTGAGGAAGATCGCACCGCCCACCAGTCGCACGATGAAGCCTGGGTGGCTGGCCACCAGGGTTTCGACGAAGGAGTAGGTCAAGGTGCCGTCTTCGTTGATCGCGCGCCACATCAGGCCCTGGGCAATGCCGTTGACCCACATCGAGGCGATGTAGAGCACGGTGCCGATGGTGGCCAGCCAGAAGTGCGCGTTGATCAGGCCGATGCTGTACATCTGCTCGCGGCCGAAGATTTTCGGGATCATGTGGTACAGCGCGCCGATGGAGATCATCGCCACCCAACCGAGGGCGCCGGCATGTACGTGGCCGATGGTCCAGTCGGTGTAGTGGGAGAGGGCGTTGACGGTCTTGATCGCCATCATCGGACCTTCGAAGGTCGACATGCCGTAGAACGCCAGCGAGACGACCAGGAAGCGCAGGATCGGGTCGCTGCGCAACTTATGCCACGCGCCCGACAGCGTCATCATGCCGTTGATCATGCCGCCCCAGCTCGGTGCCAGCAGCACCAGCGACATCACCATGCCCAGCGACTGTGCCCAGTCCGGCAGCGCGGTGTAGTGCAAGTGGTGCGGGCCGGCCCAGATGTACAAAGTGATCAGTGCCCAGAAGTGCACGATCGACAAGCGATACGAATACACCGGACGCTCGGCCTGTTTCGGCACGAAGTAATACATCATCCCGAGGAAGCCGGCGGTGAGGAAAAAGCCTACCGCGTTATGTCCATACCACCACTGCACCATGGCATCCGTCGCACCGCCATAGAGGGAGTAGGACTTGGTCAGGCTGACCGGGATTTCCAGGTTGTTGACGATATGCAAGATGGCCACGGTGATGATGAACGCACCGAAGAACCAGTTACCGACGTAGATGTGCTTGGTGTTGCGCTTGGCCACGGTGCCGAAGAACACGATGGCGTAGGCCACCCAGACAATGGTGATCAGGATGTCGATCGGCCATTCCAGCTCGGCGTATTCCTTGGAGCTGGTGTAGCCCAGCGGCAAGCTGATTGCGGCCAAGAGGATGACGAGCTGCCAGCCCCAAAAGCAGAACGCGGCGATTTTCGGCGCGAACAGCTGGGTTTGGCAGGTACGCTGCACCGAGTAAAACGAGCTGGCAAACAGCGCGCAGCCGCCGAAGGCGAAGATCACCGCGTTGGTGTGCAGCGGGCGCAAGCGGCCGAAGCTGGTCCAAGGCAAGTCGAAGTTGAGTGCAGGCCAAACCAATTGGGCAGCGAGAAAAACCCCGAGCCCCATGCCGACGATGCCCCACACCACCGTCATAATGGCGAATTGGCGGACCACCTTGTAGTTATAGGCGGTACTTAAAGTAGTGTTCATGGTTCCCCATCCACGGTTCAACCCAAGCAAATGTGGCACTTGGGCTGGAGTTATAGGCAGACTAAAATGCGAGGCAAGCATGGGCAAAGAGCACAAGGCCAGTATTGACGGGGATCAATGGGCGCAGTGTGTGCGGGAACACGGCTGGTTGTGGGATGTCGCCTCTGGCGCTGCCGGGGGTACGCCGGTCACGCTGATCCTGGCCCACGGCGCCGGCGCACCGATGGACTCATCCTTCATGAACGACATGGCTGCACGCCTTGCCGGGCATGGCGTGAACGTGTTGCGGTTCGAGTTTCCGTACATGGCCCAGCGCCGTGTGGACGGGGGCAGGCGGCCACCCAACCCGGCACCGAAACTGCTGGAAGCGTGGCGTGAGGTGTATGCCGAGGTGCGACGCCATGTCGCTGGGAAACTGGCGATTGGGGGGAAGTCGATGGGCGGGCGAATGGCCAGTCTTTTGGCCGATGAATTGGGCGTCGATGGGCTGGTGTGCCTGGGTTATCCGTTTTATGCGGTGGGCAAGCCGGAGAAACCACGTGTAGCGCATTTGGCCGGATTGAAGACGCCGACGTTGATTGTGCAGGGCGAGCGCGATGCACTGGGCAATCGGGCGGCGGTGGAAGGGTATGTGTTGTCGCCGAGCATCGAGGTGATGTGGCGGGTGGCGGGGGATCATGACTTGAAGCCGCTGAAGGCTTCGGGATTTACGCATGAGCAGCATTTGGAGGCTGCGGCGGTGCAAGTGGCTGGGTTTCTTGGCGCCTGTTAGGGCCAATCGGGAGCAAGCCCCCTCCCACATTCGACCGCATTCCAAGGGATGTACGCGGTTAACTGTGGGAGGGGGCTTGCTCCCGATAGCGGTCTACCGGTTGAAACGCTCGACCAACGAATACTGGGTATTCGCCGTATGCGTCAGCTCTTCACTCAACTGCGCCGAGCTCAACGCCTGTTCCGAGGTCTGATCGGCCAATAGCGCAATGGTGCTGATGTTGCGGCTGATCTCTTCGGCCACGGCGCTTTGCTCTTCGGTGGCAGCGGCGATCTGGGTGGTCATGTCGGTGATATTGGCCACTGCTTCACTGATGCCCACCAACGCCGCATCCGCCTCCATCACCCGCGCCACACCTTCTTCGGCCTGGCGATGCCCGGCGTCCATGGTTTGCACGGCGGCGCTGGCGGTCTGCTGCAGCTTGGCGATCAGGGCATGGATCTGCCCGGTCGACTCGGCCGTGCGCTGGGCCAGTTGGCGAACTTCGTCAGCCACCACCGCAAACCCCCGGCCCATCTCACCGGCACGCGCCGCTTCGATGGCGGCGTTCAGCGCCAGCAGGTTGGTTTGGTCAGCAATGCCTTTGATCACGTCGACAACGCCGCCGATTTCATCGCTGTCCTTGGCCAGTTGGGTGACGGTGATACCCGTTTCCCCAACCGCCGCCGACAGACGCTGAATCGCTTCGCGGGTTTCGCCTGCGATGTCGCGGCCACGGCCAGTCAGGCGATTGGCTTCCTGGGTAGCATCGGCGGTGCGCTGTACATGGCTGGCGACCTCCTGGGTGGTCGCGGCCATCTGGTTGACCGCAGTCGCCACCTGTTCGGTTTCGACACGCTGGCGTTCCAGGCCGCTGGAGCTGTTATGCGCCAGGGTGTTGGACTGCGCCGCTTGGGCATTGAGGTGCTCGGCGGTGTCCTGCAAACGTGTAAGACACGTCTTCAGACGCGCTTCCTGGCTGAGGATCGACATCTCCAGTCGCGCTTGAGCGCCACGGCTGTCGGTGTACATCTGCGCGATCAACGGGTCGGACGTGGTCTGCTCGGCCAGGCGCAGCAAGCGCTTGAGACCACGCTGTTGCCAGCTCAGGCCCAACAGGCCCAACGGCACCGACAACCCCGCCGCCAGGGCAAAGCCCCAGTGGGAATTGAGCGACGCGCCGATCATGAAGCTCAGTTGGCTGACCAGGATAAACGGCAGCCAGTCCTGCAACACCGGCAGCCACTTGTCCCGCTGGGGAATGGCAGACTTGCCCTGGTTGATGCGTTGGTAGAGCGCTTCGGCCCGACGGATCTGCTCGGCGGTGGGCTTGACGCGCACCGATTCGTAGCCGACCACCTGGTTGCCGTCGAAGACCGGTGTCACGTAGGCGTTAACCCAGTAGTGATCACCGCTCTTGCTGCGATTCTTGACAATGCCCATCCATGGCAAGCCTTGTTTGAGCGTCGACCACATGTGCGCGAAGACGGCCGCCGGAACGTCCGGGTGACGCACCAGGTTGTGCGGGGCACGCACCAGTTCGTCACGGGAGAACCCACTGATTTCGACAAACGCGTCGTTACAGTAGGTGATCACCCCTTTGGCATCAGTGGTGGAGATCAACCGTTGCTGAGCGGGGAAGGTACGTTCGCGCTGGGTAACGGGTTGGTTATTACGCATGATTGTTCAATCCGCAAGGCTTTCAGGTGTTGTCGGCCGTAGAGGGCTTTTATTTAGCTTAATTTTGTAATAATCAGCTGGCCAGCATCGGGTAGGTAAACAACCCGAAGTGAAGCAGATTCAAACCAAAGTGCGTGGCAATCGCTGCGCCCAGCCCGCCGAAGCGATAAGCCAGGCCGTAACCGACACCGGCGATGCTCGCCAGCAGCACCCATTGCCAGCCCGCGCCCAGGTGCACCAAGCCAAATAATAGTGAGGCCAGCAACAGTGCGAGGTTCTCGCCGTAGGGCAAATGTTTGAAGCGCTGGTTGAGGCCGCCCTGGATGTAGCCACGAAACAGCGCCTCTTCCACCAGCGTCACCAGCAGCAGGTTATTCAGTACCCACAGCCACGCCTGTTCCGGCCATTTCGGCGCCCAGCTGATAATTCCCAGTAACGCCGCGCCACCGAGGGCGGCAATGGCGGTCAGGGTCAGGGCCAGGGCGGTCACGCAGATCGACAGGCGCAATGAGCGGCGCGCCACAATCCACGGGCAGGCCAGCAGCAGCCAGAAGCCGATCAGGGGTTTGTCCTGGTTCAGGTACATCGAGAAGGGCACGGCGTCCGGGGTAAACCGCTGCGGGTCGATACCGCGCCCGTTGTAGAACCCCGGCAGCCAATGCATCGCCAGGCCCAGCGCCAGCACGATGAACAACCCGTGGCCAAGGTAGCGCGCCCAAGGGTTGCGTTGTTGGCGCACGGCATACCCGGCAATCAGCAGCAGGGCGACGGACACAACCGCCAGCACGCCCAGTTGCCCGTAGGTCAAGGCGAGTACATAGCCAATGGAAAGAAGCGCCAGGTACAGCCAGGGCAGTTCGAGCATTTGAAAGTCCTTGGAAAAAACTGACCGGCATTATAGCGATCGACCTTCTTCGGCGGCATGAAACCTCCTCCACGAAAAACGCTTGGGTGAAGTGATTGCTAAATGTGATTGCGGCTGGTTATAGTCGTCGCGTCTTTATCCCTTCACACAAGATCAGCACATGCCAGCTTCCCTGCGCATAGCGGTAGTCGATTCAGCGGTCAACGCTGTGGTCGTGCCGTGCGCGAACATGCAGCCTGCGCAGATCAGTCACTACCCCCCACCTGTCAGTAGCACGCCGGTGTACGCAGTCGTATCACCGCCGGGTGTTGGCATTTCGGGCTGATCAGCTGATTGCTGTTCCCGTCTGCCCGCCTGAAAAAAATCTACTGAATTTCAGCAACTGCTGAATCGGCTTTTTTTGCCTGATTACAGGTGGTAACCATGTCTGTTCTTTCAAAACAATCCGTCGCCGCGGCGGCGTCGACGAGCCTGTTCGTCTTGCTGTGGAGCAGCGGGGCGATCTTCTCCAAATGGGGCCTGGCCCACGCTTCGCCCTTTGCGTTTTTGCTCATCCGCTTCGCCATTGCCCTGGCGGGGCTGGTGATCCTGGTACCGATCCTCAAGTTGCGCCTGCCGCGCCGCGGTAAACCCATGCTGTACGCGGCAGCGACCGGTTTGGTGTTGCTGGGGGCCTATCAGATTTTCTATCTGCTGGCGCTGGACCTCAAAGTCACTCCAGGCGTGATGGCAACCATCATGGGCGTGCAGCCGATCCTCACCGTGGTGCTGCTGGAGCGGCAGCGTTCCTGGCGTCGGCTGTTCGGCCTGGGGCTGGGGTTGGCGGGGTTGATCATGGTGGTCTACCAGGGCATTGGGCTGTCGGGCATGTCCCTGGCCGGGATGCTGTTCGGGCTGCTGGCCCTGGCGAGCATGACCTTTGGCTCGATCATGCAGAAGCGCATCACCGACAATCCCTTGGGCACGCTGCCGGTGCAGTACCTGGCGGGGCTGTTGTTGTGCGCGGTGTTTGTGCCGTTCCAGCCCTTCCATTTTGAACAGAACGCCGGCTTTTACCTGCCGGTGCTGTGGATGGGCCTGGTGGTGTCGTTGCTGGCGACGCTGTTGCTCTACCGCCTGATCGCCCGTGGCAATCTGGTGAACGTTACCAGTCTGTTCTACCTGGTGCCGGCGGTGACGGCGGTGATGGACTATCTGATTTTCGGCAATAGGCTCGCGCTGTTGAGTCTGCTGGGAATGGGATTGATCATCGTTGGGTTGGTGTTCGTCTTTCGTAAAGGCTGACACAACCCCTTGTAGGAGCCGGGGGGACGCCTAGTCCTTGCCGGCCCCTACAATTTTTGGGGCCGTAACACCAACCACAACGCCCCTGCGATCAACACCCCGCCATACACATGCGCCATCGACAACGGTTCATCCAGCAGCAACGCCCCCCACAGCACGCCGAACGGCGGGATGAGGAAGGTGGTGGTCATTGATCTCACCGGTCCGATGGCGGAGAGCAGTCGGAAGTACAAGACGTAGGCAAACGCCGTACACACCAGCCCCAAGCCCAGCAGCGACAACCACACTTGCCACCCACCCCAACTGGCAGGCGGATGGCTGATGGCGTTGTAGGCAAAGAACGGCAGCAAAAACAGCGTCGCGCCAAGCATGCTGCCCAGAGCCGAAAGGCGGCTGTCCAGCCCACCACGCTGATCCAGCCAACGCCGCGCCAGGAACCCGGCAAAGCCATAACACGTGGTCGCCAGCAAACAGGCCAGCGCGCCCATCAGCAATTCCAGGTCAAACGCCACTGGCCCTGCGCGGGTCAGCACGCCGACGCCGAACAGGCCCAGGCAGACCCCGGCGATTTTCGACGGCGTCAGGCGCTCACTGAAGAACAACCCGCCAATCAACACGCCCATCAACGGCGTGGTGGCATTGAAGATGGCCGAGTAACCCGCCGGCAACACCTGGGCCGCTACCGAGTACATGGTCGCGGGAATTCCGGAGTTGATCACGCCCAGTAGCAGGACGGTCTTGAACTTGCCCTGGAAGTCCCAGCTCACGCGCATCATCGCCAGGATCACCAGCAAGCCGGCGGCGGCAATCGACACGCGGAAAAACGCGGTCGGTACCGTGCCGATTTCTGGCGCGATGATGCGCATGAACAGGAAGCTCGCGCCCCAAATGGCGGCCAGCCCCAACAAGTACAGGGTGTCGACAGGTCTCACGGAACGCTCCTACATCAATTAAGGCGGCGAGTGTTGCCCAGTGGCCTGTTCGACACAATTGCTAATTACAGGACAAACCGCGTCACCAGGCCATTGAGGTCTACCGCGAGGCGCGACAGTTCCTGGCTGGCGGCCGAGGTCTGAGTGGCGCCGGCGGCAGTCTGGGTCGACAGGTCGCGAATGTTCACCAGGCTGCGGTCCACTTCACGGGCGACCAGCGCCTGTTGCTCGGCGGCGCTGGCGATCACCAGGTTGCGCTGGCTGATCTGCGAGATGGCGGCGGTGATCTTCTCCAGGGCGCTGCCGGCGCTGTTGGCCCGTTGCAGGGTCTGGCCGGCGTGCTCGGCGCTGCTTTTCAGTGCGCCGACGGTGTCCTGGGTGCCTTGCTGGATGCCGGTGATCATCTGCTCGATTTCTTCGGTGGAGTCCTGGGTACGCTGCGCCAGGGAGCGCACCTCATCGGCGACGACCGCAAAGCCGCGTCCTGCCTCGCCCGCGCGAGCGGCTTCGATGGCGGCGTTGAGCGCCAGCAGGTTGGTTTGCCCGGCAATGCCACGGATCACTTCCAGCACTTTGCTGATGTCCTGGGCTTGCACCGCCAGGCCTTCGGCCTTGTTCGAGGCGCCGAGCACTTCGTCGACCAGGTTCTGGATCGAACTGATGGTTTCGCTGATCTGGTAGTGGCCGTGCTTGCTGTCTTCATCGGAGGCCTGGGACGCTTCGGCGCTCGACACCGCGTTGCCCGCCACTTCATCCACCGCGGCGCTCATCTCGGTCACGGCCGTCGCGGCCTGTTCGATTTCGTCGTTCTGCGCTTGCAGGCCACGGGTGCTTTGTTCCATCACCGAACTCATCTCTTCGGCCGCCGACGCCAGTTGCTGCGCCGATTCGCTGATACCGCGAATGGTGGTCTGCAGTTGCGCCTGCATGGTGGCCAGGGCCGTCAGCAGTTGCGCCGCCTCGTCGGTGCCGTTCACCACGATCGGCTGGCTCAAATCACCGGCGGCGATGGTGCGTGCCACGCTCAATGCCTGGCCGAGTGGCGCGGTGATGCTGCGGGTCAGCAGCCAGGCCAGCAACAAGGTGGCGATCAGGGCGGCGATGATGATCAGGCCGACCACCCACTGCGCGCTCGAATACATCTGCGCCGCTGAATCGGCGGCGGCTTCGACGCCTTTTTGGTTGAAGGTGATCATGTTCTCCAGGCTCTTGTTGAGGACCGTGCCCTGAGGCGCGAGGCGGCTGGTGAGCAGGTCGATGGCGTCCTGCTGCTGATCCTTGTCCACCAGGGCGACCATCTGCCCGACGATGGTCAGGTAGGTCGCCACGTTAGCCTTGACCTGCTTGAGCAACTCGCGCTCTTCGTCACCGCTGAGCAGGGTTTCCTGGCGATCCAGCAAGGTTTTCAGTTCGCTACTTTGGCGGCTGATCAGGCCTTTGCTGTTGTCGCGAATCCGCGATTCGTCGGTGGTCGCTACGCGCAAAGCCTCCAGGCGGATGCTGGCCACATAGGCCGCACTGTCGTGGATATTCTCGATGTTGGGCATCCACGATTGTTCGATCACCAGCGCGCTTTCCCGCAGCTTGGTCATCTGGCCCAGGCCAAACAGGCCGACGATCACCAGCAGGCTGGCCAAGACCCCAAAACTCAGACTGGCACGCAGCCCGATCTTCATATTCCTCAACGACATCTCAATGCTCCTTGGGCGATTAGAACCTGTTCCCGGATCGGTCTTCTGACCTTGTTAGGGTGGGAGAGGGCGCGCTATATAGCAAAGTGCCACCATCGTTGTAATGAGGGTTTCCCTTACGCCGTATCAAAATCCTTACACCGACTCCACGCCCGCAGCAGCCAGGGTTTTTTCGGGTAATCGCCATAGGCCACGCCGTTCAAGGCTTCCGGCTGAAACGTTTAATGCGCGTTATGTGTGTTTATTGACCGAATGGTCGAATTAAAAGCCGCGAAAATAAATGTACGGGTTGAACGAAACTGTACAAAGCAGCGCAAAAAATGCCCCTTCTCCTGCCTCCCTACACTGGCTAAGCTCAGGGCTTCCAGATGCCCGTTCGAGGTTTCCCGCATGCCGCAGTCCACGCCCGCCCTCGCTATCGCCCGGATGATCCTCGATGGCTTCGACGATTACCGCGAGCACTTCCGCCAGATCACCGACGGCGCCCGTGAGCGCTTCGAAACGGCCCAGTGGCAGCAGGGGCAGGCGGCCTCGGCGGCGCGTATCAACCTATATGAAGAGAAGGTCAGTGAAGTGACGGCGCGCTTGCGGGCCGCCTTCGATGACGCCGCGCTGTTGGAGATCGACGCCTGGCCCCTGGTGAAAAGCGCCTATATCGGGCTGATCGACCTGCGCTTTGACGATGAGCTGTCCGAGACCTGGTACAACTCGATTTTCTGCGGCCTGTTCAGCCATGACCTGATCAGCGACGGCTGCATGTTCATCCACACCACCCGGCCCAGCCTGCGTAGAGCGCGGTCGGCGCAAACCCGTATCTACCGACCCGCAGGTGACCTGGCGGCAATGCTGGCGCAGGTTTTTGCCGATTACGGCTTCAGCGAGCCGTACGCCGATTTGCCGGCTGACCTGCGCCGCCTCGAAGCGCAGATGCGCGAGAACCTGCCGGACTGGGTGTGCAAAGACCCTGACCTGAGCGTCGAGCTGTTTTCCTCGGTGCTCTACCGTAACAAGGGCGCCTACCTTGTAGGACGCATCTTCACCCGCGACGAACAATGGCCGCTGGTGATTCCACTGTTGCACCGCGAAGGGCATGGCATCCAGATCGATGCGCTGATCACCGACGAAGCCGATGTGTCGATCATCTTCTCGTTCACCCGCTCCTACTTCATGGTCGACGTGCCGGTGCCGGCGGAATTCATCGGCTTTCTCAAGCGCATCCTGCCGGGCAAGCACATCGCCGAGCTGTACACCTCGATCGGCTTCTACAAGCACGGCAAGTCGGAGTTCTACCGTGCGCTGATCAACCACCTCGCCACCACCGACGATCAGTTCATCATGGCCCCCG
Source organism: Pseudomonas fildesensis (assembly GCF_001050345.1). Lineage (GTDB taxonomy): Bacteria > Pseudomonadota > Gammaproteobacteria > Pseudomonadales > Pseudomonadaceae > Aquipseudomonas > Aquipseudomonas fildesensis. The sequence goes on from NZ_LFMW01000002.1 coordinate 119,520, forward strand.
GCGTGCGCGGCATGGTCATGAGCGTGTTCACGCTGCCGGGCTTCAACACGGTGTTCAAGATCATCAAGGACCGCTTTTCTCCGTCGAAAAACGTCAACCGCGCCACGGTGATCGAGAAGTACCGCCTGGTGAAAAGTGTCGACCGGGTAGGGCGTATGGCCGATACCCAGGAGTTTGCCGACTTCCGCTTCCCCCTGAGCAAATTCGAGCCCGAGTGCCTGGCGGAATTGCTGGAAGTTGCCGCCGGCACCGTCGAGGTGGAAGGCGACACCGTGCTGATCCGCCACTGCTGGACCGAGCGGCGCATGACGCCACTCAACCTCTACCTCGACAACGCCAACGACGCCCAGGTGCGCGAAGCCCTGGAAGACTACGGCCTGGCCATCAAGCAACTGGCGGCGTCGAATATCTTCCCCGGCGACATGCTGCTGAAGAACTTCGGCGTCACGCGTCACGGCCGCGTGGTGTTCTACGACTACGACGAAATCTGTTTCCTCACCGAAGCCAATTTTCGCCACATCCCCGAGCCCCGCACGCCGGAGGATGAAATGGCCTCCGAGCCCTGGTACTCCATCGGTCCGCTGGATGTGTTTCCGGAAGAGTTCCCGCCATTCCTGTTTGCCGACGCCGGCCAGCGCAAACTGTTCGATGAGTTGCACGGCGAGCTGTACAACGCCGACTACTGGAAAAGCCTGCAGGACGCGATTCGTGCCGGCAAAGTCATCGATGTATTTCCTTACCGCCGCAAGGACCGCGATAACGAATGAGGGGCGCGCGGATCGAAGGTTTTCTGCGACAATCCGCCCCCTGCATAAATAGACGACCTATACGTACCTGATGACCGACCAAGCGCCCACTATCGACCAACTGCTGAAAAACCTCGATCACGCCATGCTCGCCGACCGCCACCGCTTGCGGCGGCAGCTGCTTGAGCTGCGCAAGACGCCCGATGAGGAAAAGCTGGCGCAGTGGGTGACGCGCATGCAAGCGTCCTGCGCCCAGGTCACGGCGCGGCGTGCCAGCCTGCCGGTGATTCGCTACGACGACAGCCTGCCGATAGCAGCCAAGCGCGACGAGATCAAGGACGCGCTGCTCAAGCACCAGGTGCTGATCATTGCCGGTGAAACCGGTTCGGGCAAAACCACCCAGTTGCCGAAAATCTGCCTGGAGATTGGTCGCGGCCAATACGGTTTGATCGGCCACACCCAGCCGCGCCGGATCGCCGCGCGCAGCGTCGCCAGCCGCGTCGCCGAAGAACTGGCCACGCCGTTGGGCGCGTTGGTCGGTTATCAGGTGCGCTTCGAAGACCAGAGTGACTCCAACACCCTGATCAAGCTCATGACCGACGGCATCCTGCTCGCGGAAACCCAGAACGACCGCTACCTCGAACGCTACGACACGATCATCGTCGACGAAGCCCACGAACGCAGCCTCAACATCGATTTCCTGCTGGGCTACCTGAAAACCCTGCTGCCGCGTCGCCCGGACCTGAAAGTCATCATCACCTCGGCGACCATCGATCTGGAGCGTTTCTCCAAGCATTTCGACGATGCACCGATTGTCGAGGTCTCGGGCCGCACCTTCCCGGTGGACACCTGGTATCGCCCGCTGACCCTGGAGCAGGACGAGGAGGGCAACCGCGTCGAGGACGACTTGACGGTTGATCAGGCGATCCTCGCCACCCTCGATGAAATCGCCGCTTATGAACGCAGTGAACGGCGCAGCCCAGGCGATGTGCTGGTGTTCCTGCCGGGCGAGCGCGAGATTCGCGACGCCGCCGAGATGCTGCGCAAGGCGCAGCTCAAGCACACCGAGATTTTGCCGCTGTATGCGCGCCTGTCACCGGCCGAACAGCAGCGCATTTTCCAGTCCCACCCAGGCCGGCGTGTGGTACTGGCGACCAACGTCGCCGAAACCTCGCTGACCGTGCCGGGCATCCGTTACGTGATCGACAGCGGCACCGCGCGCATCAGCCGCTACAGCTACCGCGCCAAGGTGCAACGCCTGCCCATTGAAGCGATTTCCCAGGCCAGCGCCAACCAGCGTAAAGGCCGTTGCGGGCGGGTCGAGCCGGGGATTTGCATTCGGCTGTTCAGCGAAGAGGACTTTATTGGGCGTCCGGAATTTACCGACCCGGAAATCCTGCGCACCAACCTCGCCGCCGTGATCCTGCAGATGCTGCACCTGCGCCTGGGCGAAATCACCGATTTCCCGTTTATCGAACCGCCGGATGGCAAGGCCATCAGCGACGGTTTCAACCTGCTGCAAGAACTCTCGGCAGTAGACCGCAACAGCCAGCTGACTCCGCTGGGCCGCCAGCTCGCACGCCTGCCGGTCGACCCGCGTATGGGCCGCATGCTGCTCGAAGCCGCCAAGCTGGGCAGTTTGCAGGAAGTGCTGATCGTGGCCAGTGCGATGTCGATCCAGGACCCGCGCGAGCGCCCGCCGGAGCGTCAGCAGGCCGCCGACCAGGCCCACGCGCAGTGGAAAGACCCGGACTCGGACTTCGCCGGGCTGGTCAATCTGTGGCGTGGTTTTGAAGAGCAGCGCCAGGCGCTGACCGCCAGCCCGTTGCGTAACTGGTGTCGCAAGAACTTCCTCAACTACCTGCGCCTGCGCGAGTGGCGCGATTCCCATCGCCAGTTGAGCCTGATCTGCCGTGACATGCAGCTGACCATCAACAAAGAGCCGGCGGACTTCCCGAAACTGCACAAGGCGGTGCTCTCCGGCCTGCTCAGCCAGATCGGCCAGAAAACCGAAGACGGTGATTACCTCGGTGCCCGCCAGCGCCGCTTCTGGATTCATCCGTCCTCGGGCATCGGCAAGAAGCGCCCGCAATGGTTGATGGCCGCCGAACTGGTGGAAACCACCAAGCTGTATGCACGCATGGTGGCGAAGATCGATGCCGACTGGATCGAACCGCTGGCCGGGCACCTCATCAAGAAAAACCACTTCGAACCGCATTGGGAGAAGAAGCGCGGCCAGGTGGTGGCATTTGAACAGATCACACTGTTCGGGCTGATCATCGTCGGTCGCCGGCCGGTGCATTACGGGCCGATCGACCCGGTCACGTCCCGCGAACTGTTTATCCGTGAAGGGTTGGTGCGCGGCGAGATTCAGTCCCGCGCCCGGTGCCTGACGGCCAACCAGCAATTGCTGGAGCAGCTCGACGAACTCGAAGCCAAGGCCCGACGTCGCGACATCCTGGCGGACGAAGAAACCCTGTACGCCTTCTACGATGCGCGCTTGCCGGCGGAGATCCATCAAACCGCCACGTTCGACAGTTGGTACAAGGTCAACAGCCAGAAAGACCCGCAACTGCTGATCATGCGCGAGGAAGACGTGCTGGCCCGCGAAGCCAGCGAAGTCACCGCTGCGCATTACCCGGACACCCTGCACCTGGGCGATCTGGAACTGGCGTTGAGTTACCACTTCGAACCCAACCACCCGCGCGACGGCGTAACCCTGCGGGTGCCGGCGCCGCTGCTGCCGGCATTGCCGCCGGAGCGCCTGGAATGGCTGGTGCCGGGCGTGATCGAAGCCAAGTGCATCGCCCTGGTGCGCAACCTGCCCAAGGCGTTGCGCAAGAACTTCGTGCCCGTGCCGGATTTCGTCAAGGCGGCGCTGCAACGCATCGAATTCGCCCAGGGCTCGCTGCCCCAGGCGCTGGGGCGCGAATTGCTGCGCATGACTGGCGCGCGGGTCAGCGATGAAGCCTGGGCCGAAGCGGCGCAGCAGGTGGAAAACCACCTGAAGATGAACCTGGAAGTGGTCGATGGCCAGGGCAAGTTTCTCGGCGAAGGTCGCGACCTGGCCGAGCTGACGGCACGCTTTGCCGAAGCCAGCCAGGCGGCCTTGGCGGTGCCGCAAACCGCTAAAAGCCAGCAGCCGGTGGAAGCCAAGGTGTTTGCGGCGGTGGCTGAAAAGACCCAACAGAAGATCGCCGGACTTTCGATGACGGTGTATCCGGCGCTGGTGGAAGAAAACGGCACGGTCAAGGAAGGGCGTTTCTCCACTGCCGCCGAGGCTGAGTTCCAGCATCGCCGTGCGTTGCAGCGCCTGCTGATGCAGCAATTGGCGGAACCTGCGAAATTTTTGCGTGGCAAGTTACCCGGCCTGACCGAGTTGGGGCTGATGTACCGCGAACTGGGGCGCATCGACGCGCTGGTGGAAGACATCTTGCTGGCCAGCCTCGACAGCTGCGTGCTGGAGGGTGAAGCCAGTTTGCCGCGTGACGGTGCCGGTTTGGCGGCACTGGCTGAACGCAAGCGTGGCAGTTGGACCGAGCACGCCGAGCGTCTGGCGCGCCTGACCCTGGAGGTGCTGAAGCTCTGGCATGGCCTGCAGAAGCGCTTCAAAGGCAAGATCGACCTGGCCCAAGCCGTGGCTTTGAACGACATCAAGCAGCAACTGAGCAACCTGGTGTACCCAGGTTTTGTGCGGGAAACTCCGGCGCAATGGTTCAAGGAGTTGCCGCGTTTCCTCAAGGCCATCGAACTGCGCCTGGAAAAACTGCCAAGCCAGGTGCAAAAAGATCGGGTATGGAGCAGTGAGCTGGGCGGTTTGTGGGCGCAGTACCAGAATCGTCTAAATAAACACGCCCAGGAAGGCAAGCACGATCCCCAACTGGCGCTCTACCGCTGGTGGCTGGAGGAATATCGCGTGTCATTGTTTGCCCAGCAGTTGGGCACCAAAGTGCCGATTTCCGACAAGCGCTTGAGCAAACAGTGGAGTCTGGTCGAGGCCTGAAAATCGCTGGAGATCCCTTGTGGCGAGCGGGCTTGCCCCGCGTTGGGCTGCGCAGCAGCCCCAATACAGGCTCTGCGGAGTATCAGATAAAACCGGTCGGCTGGTTTTGGGGCTGCTACGCAGCCCAACGCGGGGCAAGCCCGCTCGCCACAGAGGCGCGTTAGCCACACGTCAGTAAAGGGTGTTTATCCGGGATATGGCGCCAAATCCCCAGGGTTGTGGCAAACTTCGCGGCTATAAATGCCGGGATCGTCGTGATGGGCTGGTGTGCAGCCGCGACGCGATGGAATAAAGCGATGCCAGTTTGATGCCCGCCGTGCGGAATCGGACTACTTAAAGTTTGGTACGACGGTACCAATATCTTCTGCCTGACAGATTTAGAGGAACGACCGTGCATAACGTCGTCATCAGCGGCACTGGCCTGTACACCCCGGCCAACAGCATTTCCAACGAAGAGCTGGTGCAGTCTTTCAATGCCTATGTACAGCAGTTCAACACTGATAACGCTGCCGCCATCGAGCGCGGTGAAACCCAGGCGTTGACCGAATCCAGCGCCGCCTTTATCGAGAAAGCTTCGGGCATCAAGAGCCGCTTTGTCATGGACAAGGACGGCATCCTCGACCCGCAGCGCATGGCCCCGCGCCTGCCCGAACGCAGCAACGACGAGTGGTCGGTGCTCTGCCAGATGGCCATCGGCGCCGCCGAACAAGCCCTGCAGCGAGCCGGCAGGACCGCCGCCGACATCGATGGCGTGATCGTCGCTTGTTCCAACCTGCAACGTGCCTACCCGGCCATCGCCATCGAAGTCCAGGAAGCCCTGGGTATTGCAGGTTTCGGTTTCGACATGAACGTGGCGTGTTCTTCCGCCACCTTCGGCATCCAGAACGCTGCCAACAGCATCCAGCTGGGCCAGGCTCGGGCGATCCTGATGGTCAACCCGGAAGTGTGTACCGGCCACCTGAACTTCCGCGACCGTGACAGCCACTTCATCTTTGGCGACGCGGCCACTGCCGTGATTCTTGAACGTGCCGACCTGGCTACCTCGGAGCACCAGTTTGACGTGGTCAGCACCAAGCTGCTGACCAAGTTCTCGAATAACATCCGCAACAACTTCGGCTTCCTCAACCGCACGGCGGAAGAGGGCATCGGCGCGCCTGACAAGCTGTTCGTGCAGGAAGGCCGCAAAGTCTTCCGCGATGTCTGCCCGATGGTTGCCGAGCTGATCGGCGTGCACCTGGAAGAAAACCAGTTGAACGTGGGCGACGTGAAGCGCTTCTGGCTGCACCAGGCCAACCTGAGCATGAACCACCTGATCGTGAAGAAACTGCTGGGCCGCGAAGCCACGGTGGAGGAAGCGCCGGTGATCCTCGATACTTACGCCAACACCAGCTCGGCGGGTTCGGTGATTGCGTTCCACACCTACCAGGACGACCTGCCCAAGGGCTCCGTGGCGGTGCTCAGCTCGTTCGGCGCCGGCTATTCGATCGGCAGCGTGATCCTGCGCAAACGCTGATTAGTAGGAGCCGGCTTGCCGGCGATGGCATCACTGCGGTGTAACTGATACACCGAGGTGCCTGCATCGCCGGCAAGCCGTCTCCCACAAGGGGCAAGGCGCTCCATCGAACGGTTAATCGAGGTCTTGAATGGCAGCAGCGGACGACGCGCACCTGCTTGAACGTCTGCTCAAGGGTGAGCAGCGGGCCTACAAGGAACTGGTCACCACTTACCAGAGCGCCATGCGCGCGGTGGCCTATGCCATTGTCGGCCAGCGCCACGCTGACGAAGTGGTCCAGGATGCCTGGCTGTCGGTAGTGCGCAACCTGGCAAAGTTCGAGGGGCGTTCCAGCCTCAAGACCTGGCTGCTCACCATCACCGCCAACGCCGCCAAGGGTCGCTATAAACAGAATCGCCGGGAAGTGCTGCTCGACGATTTGCCCGCGCCTCACGGCACCATTGGTGATGATCGGTTTAGCCCCGACGATGGCCATTGGGCCGTCGCTCCATACGCCTGGCACCAGGACACCCCGGAAGCTCTGCTGACCGAGGATGAACTGCGTCAATGCCTGGAGCATACGTTGCTGAGTTTGTCGCAATTGCAAAGCAGCGTGCTGGTACTGCGTGAGCGCCAGGGCCTGGAGTTGGAGGAGATTTGTAATCTTCTGACGCTCTCACTCTCCAATGTCCGTGTGCTGTTGCATCGAGCACGGCTTAAAGTCTTCGCCACGGTGGAGCATTTTGAGGAAACGGGCGAATGTTGACCTGTAAAGAGCAAGTGGCACGTTCCAGTGACTATCTCGATGGGCAATTGACCTTTCGCGAGCGTCTGCTGGTGCGTCATCACTTGATGTTTTGCCCTAACTGCCGACGGTTTATCCGCCAGATGCGCCTGATGCAGGCGACGCTGAAGATAATGCCAGAGGAGCCGGTGAAGGATGTGGATGCCTTGGCGCAGCGGCTGGCTGCCGAGCGGCTCAAGGATCAGCAAGGCGGGGAATAAGCAGGCTCACGTGGGGGAATCGGACGGATGATGGGGACCGATCCACCCACGCAAGGCTGTTACAGCCACCTCGGGCCGTCCTGGCCCAAGGCTTTTAACACTCACATTTAGAACTTGGCTTCAGCGTCCAACTGCAGGGTGTTGACGTTGGCATCAGTCTGAGTGCGGCTGGCGTAGTCAGCCTTGGTCAGGAAGTACGTGGCGCCGACGGCGAAGTTCTTGTCGATGTCGTAGCTGACCTTCATCTTGTGACCACGCGAACCGGTAGTGCCGTTGGCGAAGTCCGAATCGGTGAAGGCGCCAACCACTGCGTTACGTTGAGTATCGCGGTAGTTGTAGTCGAGGTTGAAGCCGAACACCTTGGACTTGGCACCCAGCAACCACGCGGTGTCTTGGTCGGTCGAGGCGTCGTTGTTTTTCACGTACTGGCCATACAGCGACAGCGGAACGGCCAGGCCGCCGATGTCCAATTGGCTGAAGCCTTCGTAGAGGCGGAATTCTTCGTTGGCCGAGTTGCCGTTGACCGCCAGTGCGCAAGGCGTGGTGGTGCCGGTGCAGCGGCTGTCTTCATCGTTCTGGTAGGCGTAGACGCTGCCGCCCAGGGTCAGTTTCAGGTTGTCGGTGATCGAGAAGCGCGTCCCCAACTGGCCGGCCGTCAGGCGCAGGTCGTGACGAGATTGCACGCCTTCGCCGTCGACGTTGTCCTTGAGGTTGTAGTTACCGATGCTGCCGAACAGTTCGGCGCTGCTACCCAGCGGGTATTTGTAGGTAAGTGCCAGGCCTTCAGGGTTGATATCGCTATCCCAGATTACGTCGCCCATGCTGACCCACGGCTGGAGCATCTTGCCGCCGATCACGTGCAGGTTTTTGATCTGGGTAGGGTGGTAGTCGATGTAGCCAAGGTCCAGCCAGATCGACTTCTTGTCGAAGTAACCGTCCTGGTCCTGGTTGGTGGAGCGGGCATCGTCGCCGCCGCCGGTGGCGATACGAATGCCGGTGTCCACTTGCGAGTTGATTTCGGTGTAGGCGCCCAGACGGGCACGGATACGTTGACGATCCTTGTCACGCCCGCCGTTGTTCGGCTCGCCGTCGATCTTGATGGTTTCCTGGCGGAAACGCACATCGCCTTTGAACTGGGTCTTCGCGGCCCAGGCCAGTTTCTGGTCGAACACGCTCAGCTCGTTGGTTTTCTTCGCGGTGGCGGCGATCTGTTCGTTGGTCTCTTGTTGAGCTTGCCGTGCGATCTGCTGGTCTTTCTGATCCCGAGCCAGTTCAGCTTGCAGTTCGCTGTACTGTGCAGCAGAAATCTGGCCGTTGGCCTTGAGCATGTCGAGCAATTTAGCGTCGACTGCAGCGCTGGCCGGAACGCTCAGGGCCAGCAATAGGCCGCCACACAGGACCGCCGCAGTTTTAGTGGAAGCAAGACGCATATCAATCTCCGAAAGTGGGGAGGGATGGCAAACCATCCAGGACACAACCGACCATGACGGACGGAAAAATAGCCGCCTGGTAGAACCAGACGCTCTAAAAACAGGCGTCAGTATCACGATCGTTTATGACGCAGCAGTGGCTAAGTGATGTCATCTAGATGACAAATTGTTTAGGAACGGAACTATTGATTTAGAGCTTTGTCTGGCGATTGGAGGATGTGTTTGGCCGGGTGATCGGCGATACTCGCGAGGCTTTCACGCCCCGAAGTAGTGAGGATGCCGATGCCGCTGCAACGCCTGGACAGCCTGTCCGAAATCTCTCCGGATGCCTGGGATGCCCTGGTGCCCGAGGCCCAGCCTTTCGTGCGGCACGCGTTTTTGAGTGCGCTGGAAGACAGCGACAGCCTCGGCCGGCAATCGGGTTGGCAGCCTGAGCATTTGCTGCATTGGGAGGGTGATCGGCTGGTGGCGGCATTGCCCGGTTACCGCAAATGGCATTCCTACGGCGAATATGTGTTCGACCACGGCTGGGCCGATGCCTGTGAGCGCGCCGGCATCGACTATTATCCCAAGCTGCTGATGGCGGTGCCGTTCAGCCCGGTCAGCGGGCCGCGCTTGCTGGCGCGCAGTGCTGAAGACGGTTTCGAACTGCTGAAAAGCCTGCCGGGTTATCTGGAAATCGAAGGGCTCTCCAGCGCCCATATCAACTTCACCGACCCTCTCGCCGACGAAGCGCTGGCCCAACAGCCGGGCTGGATGCAGCGCCTGGGCTGTCAGTTTCATTGGCAGAACCGTGGTTATCGCGACTTCCAGGATTTCCTCGACGCCTTGAGTTCACGCAAGCGCAAACAGATGCGCAAGGAACGCGAACAGGTGGCGGGGCAGGGCATCGAGTTTGAGTGGTTGCAAGGCCATGAACTGAGCGAAGCCCAGTGGGATTTTGTCTACGCCTGCTACGCCAATACCTACGCGGTACGCCGCCAATCGCCCTACCTGACCCGCGCGTTTTTCAGCCTGCTGGCCGAACGCATGCCCGAGTCGATCCGCGTGGTGCTGGCCAAACAAGGCAAGCGCCCGGTAGCCATGGCCTTCAGCCTGATCGGCGGCGACAGCTTCTACGGCCGTTACTGGGGCTGCCTGGCGGAATTCGACCGCCTGCATTTCGAAACCTGCTTCTACCAGGGTATGGACTACGCCATCGCCCACGGCCTGCAACGCTTCGACGCCGGCGCCCAGGGTGAACACAAATTGATTCGCGGGTTTGAGCCGGTGATCACCCGGTCGTGGCACTACCTGCGCCATCCGGGGCTGAAGAACGCCGTGGAGGATTTTCTGGAGCGCGAGCGGGTGGGGATTCTGGCGTATGCCGAAGAGGCGAGGGCAGCCCTGCCTTATCGGCAGGGCTGAACCCGTTTGCTTCAGGCAGGCTCCTCCTTGCCCAGCCATCGATAGGCCCCGGCGCCGATTACCGCACCCAGGATTGGCGCGAGCCAGAACATCCACAACTGCTGGATCGCCCACCCGCCGACGATCAGTGCCGGGCCCGTGCTGCGGGCCGGGTTGACCGAGGTGTTGGTCACGGGAATGGAGATCAGGTGGATCAAGGTCAGGGCCAGGCCGATGGCGATGGGCGCGAGGCCCTTCGGGGCACGGTGGTCGGTGGCGCCGAGGATGATCAGCACAAATATCGCTGTCATGACCAGCTCACAGACAAACCCTGCTGCCATCGAGTAGCCGCCTGGCGAATGCTCCCCGTAGCCGTTGGAGGCCAGGCCCGACGTCAGTTCAAACCCCGGTTTACCGCTGGCAATGAAATACAACAGCGCAGCGGCGACAGTGCCGCCAATGACTTGGGCGACGACATAGGCCGGCAGCTCCCTGGCCGGAAACCTGCCGCCCACGACCAGCCCCACCGATACCGCCGGGTTGAGGTGGCAACCGCTGATAGGGCCGATGGCAACCGCCATGGTCAGCACCGTCAGCCCGAATGCCAGGGCTACACCTAACAGACCAATCCCGACCGCAGGGAACGCCGCGGCCAACACCGCACTCCCGCAACCGCCCAACACCAGCCAAAACGTCCCTAACCCCTCTGTGACTGAACGCTTGAACAAAGACATGCAGCACGTCCTTGATAGATCGCTCTACCGAATCTGTAAATCCGTGATGCTCCCTGCAGATTTACTTCAGCGCCCGTCTGGGCACTGCACTGATTACAGCACGGTTGCGGTACAAATCCAGGGCATAAGTGCGGGAGGGGGCTTGCTCCCGATTACGGCAGGTCAGTGAAGGAAATATTGACTGATCCACCGCTATCGGGAGCAAGCCCCCTCCCACTTTTTTATTTGTGTTTGCCCGAAATTGATCAATCGATACCGACGAAGCCCCCGGTCTGGTGCTGCCACAACCGCGCATACAACCCGCCATGGGCGAGCAACTCGGCATGGTTGCCGGTTTCGGCAATCAGCCCTTTCTCCAGCACCACCAGGCGGTCCATTCGCGCAATGGTCGACAACCGGTGCGCAATCGCAATCACCGTCTTGCCCTTCATCAGCGTTTCCAGGCTCTCCTGGATCGCCGCTTCCACTTCCGAGTCCAGCGCCGAAGTGGCTTCGTCCATGATCAGGATCGGCGCGTCCTTGAGCAGCACGCGCGCGATAGCGATGCGCTGGCGCTGACCGCCCGAGAGTTTCACCCCGCGTTCACCCACATGGGCATCCAGCCCGGTACGACCTTCAGAGTCCGACAGCAGCGGGATGAATTCATCGGCGCGTGCCTTGCGCACAGCGGCCCAGAGTTCTTCGTCGGTCGCGTCGGGCTTGCCATACAGCAGGTTGTCGCGGATCGAGCGGTGCAGCAGTGAAGTGTCCTGGGTGATCATGCCGATCTGTTCGCGCAGGGTTTCCTGGGCGACCTCGGCGATGTTCTGGCCGTCGATCAGGATGCGCCCACCTTGCAGGTCGTACAGGCGCAGCAGCAGGTTGACCAGGGTCGACTTGCCCGCACCGGACGGGCCGATCAGGCCGATTTTTTCCCCGGCCTTGATCTCAAGATTCAGGCCGCCAATGATCCCGCTCTTCTTGCCGTAGTGGAAATCCACCTGCTCGAAGCGCACTTCGCCATGAGGGACTGCCAGACGTGGTGCGTTTTCGCGGTCAATCACGGCCAGTGGCTGGGCGATGGTTTTGAGACCGTCCTGCACCATGCCGATGTTTTCGAAAATGCCGTTAACCACCCACATGATCCAGCCGGACATGTTGACGATACGAATCACCAGGCCGGTGGCCAGGGCGATGGCGCCCACGGAGATCAGCGACTGGGTCCATAGCCAAAGGGCCAGGCCGGTGGTTGTGACGATCAGCAGGCCGTTCAAGGTGCAAATCACCGTGTCCATGCTGGTGAGCACACGGGCGGCCTGCTGCGTTTTTTCGGTCTGCTCGATGATCGCTTCCTTGGCGTACTCCTGCTCATTTTGCGTATGGGCGAACAGCTTCAACGTGGCGATGTTGGTGTACCCGTCAACAATGCGCCCCATGAGTTTGGAGCGTGCCTCGGAGGAGATCACCGAACGGTCTTTGACGCGTGGCACGAAGTAGCGCAATGCCAGGCTGTAGCCAATGATCCAGGTGATCAGCGGGATCATCAGCCGCCAGTCCGCTTCGGCAAACAACACCAGGGAAGTGATGGCGTAGATCGACACATGCCAGATGGCTTCCGCCGTCGCCACCGCCGAATCACGCAAGGAGTTACCGGTTTGCATGATTCGCTGGGCGATGCGCCCGGCGAAGTCATTCTGGAAGAAGTTCAGGCTCTGCTTGAGCACGTAGCTGTGGTTTTGCCAGCGGATCAGGCTGGTCATGCCGGGGTTGATGGTCTGGTGCACCAGCAAGTCATGCAGGCCGTTGAAGATCGGGCGCAGCAGTAGGGCAACCACTGCCATCCAGATCAGCTCGGCGCTGTGGACCTGGAAGAAGTTCGCCGGCGGCGTGCCCTGGGTCAGGTCGATGATGCGGCTCAGGTAGCTGAACAGCGCCACTTCGATCAGGGCGCCTACCAGGCCTACCACCAGTAATGCGGCGAAGCATGGCCACACTTGCCGTAGGTAGTAGAGGTAGAAGGGCAGGACGGTTTCGGGAGGGGCTTCGCTGGGTGCGTCGCGGAAAATATCGATCAGTTGTTCAAAACGACGATAGAGCATTAGGGTTGACGCCCGCCTGGCGGGCTCTCCTGTTCAAATGCGCGCGGTGCCTTGTGGGCACCGCGCGGGGCTACCTGAAGAACGCCCTGCAGACGTTAGTCGATGAGCTTGGCCGACTTGATCAGGACAGGATCGATTGGCACGTTCTGCATGCCGCTTTTGGTGGTGGTCTGCGAGTTGACGATGATGTCGACTACGTCCATGCCCTTGACGACCTTGGCGAACACGGCATAACCGGCGTCGCGACCTGGGTCGAGGAAGGCATTGTCGGCCACGTTGATAAAGAACTGGCTGGTGGCAGAATTCGGGTTCGACGTGCGGGCCATCGACAGCGTGCCGCGTACGTTATGCAGGCCGTTGCTGGCTTCGTTTTTGATCGGTGCCTTGGTGTCTTTCTGCTGCATCTGCGTGGTGAACCCGCCGCCCTGGACCATGAAGCCCGGGATCACGCGGTGGAAAATTGTGTTGGTGTAGAAGCCGCTATCGACATAGGCCAGAAAATTTTTGGTACTAATCGGCGCCTTGACCGGGTCCAGTTCGATTTCAATGTCGCCATTGGTGGTGGTGATCAATACGTGTTGCGCCTTGGTAGGTTCGGCCGCCATCAGGTTGGCAGCGAACAAAACAGAACCGGCAAAGAAGGCGATTTTTTTCAGCATGGGTCAGTGATCCTGGGTAGTGGTTTCGACTGTCTTTAGAAAATCGAGCAGGGTGGCATTAAAGACTTCGGGTTGATCCAAGGGCGTGGCATGGCGGGAATCTTCGATCACCACCAGCCGCGCATCGGGCAGCAGTTTTACATAGATTTCTTTCTGCGCCACGGGGGTGTAGTCGTGGTCGGCGCTGATGACCAGAGTTGGACAGGTAATCCTCGAAAGTCGTTCCTGTACGCCCCAGCCCACAATCGCATCGAAGCTGGCGAGATAAGCACGTTTGTCGTTTTTTGCCCAGCGCTCGGCCATCTTGCGGCGTAGGTCGGCCTGGTGCGGTTTGGGGAACAAGCGGTCGCCCAACGCCTTGCCGATCGTCGCCAGGCTGAGCACGCGCGCGAGAGTCCAGCGCTTGGCCCACTGCCAGTAATCGTCGGCGCTACGCACCTTGACCTGCGGCGCGCTGTTGACGATGCACAGGCTCTTGAGCCGCGCAGGGTCATCCACCGCCAGCTGGAACGCGATCATGCCGCCCATGGACAAGCCCACCACATGGGCGGGGGGCAGGTTCAAGTGTTCGATCAGGGCGAGCAGGTCGAAGGTGAAGCCTTGGATGCTGTAGCGCTCCCGAGGTTTGTCGGAGCGCCCGTGGCCGCGCACATCCACCACGATCAGGCGGTAGTGCCTGGCCAGCACCGGAATCTGCAGTTCCCAATCCTGGCTGCTGGAGCCCAGGCCATGGATCAGGATCAGCGGGGTGCCGTGGCCATACTCCTCGTAATGCAGGCTGCAGCCTTCATGGTCGAACCAGGCCATCGGTGAACTCCGTTTCAGGCTTGCTGGGGGGCGGCGAAAGGCGCGTCCAGTGGGGCGGTATCAAACGTGCGTAGCAGCTCCACCAGAATCTGTGTGGCCGGGCCCAGGGGTTTGTCCTTGTTTGAATACAGGAAGAACGTGGGGTGGCGGCTGCCGCCCTGCTCCAAGGGTAGCTGCTTGAGCACGCCTTCGGCGAGCTCGCGTTCGATCATGTGCCGAGGCAGCCAGGCAAAGCCCAGGCCGCTGCCGACAAAGGCGGCGGCGGTGGCGAGGCTGCCGACGGTCCAGCGCTGTTCGGCACCGAGCCAGCCCACATCACGTGGTTGCTGGCGGCCGGAGTCGCGGATCACCACCTGCATCTGGCTTTCCAGGTCCTGGAAGCTCAGTTCGCGGTTCATTCGGTGCAAGGTATGGTCGGGGTGCGCCACGGCGACAAATTCCACGTCGCTCATTTCCGTGCCCAGGTAGCCGGGGATGCTGAAGCTGCTGATCGCCAGGTCGGCCACGCCTTCCATCAATAATTCTTCGACGCCGGACAGCACCTCTTCGCGCAGACGCACGCGACAGCCACGGCTCTGCGGCATAAAGGCGGTGAGCGCTCGTACCAAGCGTGCGTTGGGGTAGGCGGCGTCCACCACCAGGCGCACTTCGGCTTCCCAGCCCTGTTCCATGTGGTGGGCAAGGTCTTCCAGCTGGCTGGCGTTTTTTACCAGCTGCCGGGAGCGGCGCAACAGCACTTCGCCGGCGTCGGTGAGCACCGCCTTGCGCCCGTCGATGCGCAGCAGCGGCACGCCGAGCTGGTCTTGCATGCGGGCCACGGTGTAGCTCACCGAGGACTGCGAACGGTGCAGCGCTTCAGCCGCCTGGGCGAAGCCGCCATGGTCGACCACGGCTTGCAGCGTGCGCCATTGATCGAGGGTAACGCGGGGCGCTTTCAAGATGAGCTCCTCTTGTCCTAAGCTGACAGTCCTTATTGGAGACTGCCGAATGAGAAAATTTTGTTGTGTGCTGCTGGCGCTGCTACCGATGAGTGCGTTTGCCTACCCCACCGATGTGACTAAAAAAATTAACGGGGTGAGCATTGATTACATCGCCTCCGACGTAGACAACGACATCAGTTCGATCCAGCTAAGCAACTACGGCACGAATGACGCGGTGTGTTCGGTGACCTTCACCAACGGCCCGGAGTCGCCACGTCGGCGCACGGTCACAGTGCCGGCGGGCAAAAGCACCAACACCACGGTCAAGTTCACCCGCTCTATCATCAAGATGCGTATCGCCTTGGCTTGCGCCCCAAAATAAAGCTGCTGCGGAGCATGCCGACAGGAATACTCCGCTTATAAACAAATTTATAGATGGGTTATAGCAGTTTTTTGCGCTTTTTAATCGAATGAGCCCTGGTTAATCTTCTCTCCATCGACTTACAGCATTTACAGATGGAGCCTACGAAGCCATGTCCAACGTTCTGATCATCGAAAGCAGTGCCCGCCAGCAGGATTCGATCTCCCGCCTACTGACCCAACAGTTCATCAGCCAATGGCAGGCCGCTCATCCGGCGGATCAGATCACCGTACGTGACGTGGCCTTCAACCCGGTTCCGCACCTGGACGCCAACCTGCTCGGCGGCTGGATGAAACCTGCGGATCAGCGCAACGACAGCGAACAGGCTTCCCTCGACCGCTCCAACGAATTGACCGACGAATTGCTCGCCGCTGACGTGCTGGTGATGGCTGCGCCGATGTACAACTTCGCTATCCCCAGTACCCTCAAAGCCTGGCTGGATCACGTGTTGCGGGCCGGTGTGACCTTCAAGTACACCGCCACCGGCCCCCAGGGTTTGCTGACCGGCAAGCGCGCTATCGTACTGACCGCACGCGGCGGGATTCACACCGGTGCCACCTCGGATCACCAGGAACCCTACCTGCGCCAGGTCATGGCATTTATCGGGATTCACGACGTGACGTTCATTCACGCAGAGGGCGTGAACCTGAGCGGCGACTTCCAGGAAAAAGGGATCAACCATGCCAAGGCGCTGCTCGCTCAGGTCGCGTGATCCTTTAATCGTCACATAATCACGCGGTGTTTATATTCCCCCACGCAAACCCTTCAAGTACGCGTAACGAACCTCCCTTTGCACTTTTGCTCCTGAGTGCTCCTGCCCGACTGCCGCTATAGCGAGGTCGGGTTTTTTTTGCCCCGAGTTTCTTCAAACGCCGAAAACCTTTAATGTCCCGCCCATTCGAGACGAGGCGCGCATGGGCTATCTACTGGTTGTCACCCTGATTCAGGCATTTTCCTTCAGTTTGATCGGCGAATACCTCGCCGGTCACGTCGACAGCTACTTCGCAGTGCTGGTACGCGTGCTGCTGGCCGGGCTGGTGTTTATCCCGCTGACCCGCTGGCGCTCTGTGGAGCCGGCCTTTATGCGCGGCATGCTGGTGATCGGTGCGCTGCAGTTCGGCATCACCTATGTGTGCCTGTACCTGAGCTTTCGTGTGCTGACGGTGCCTGAGGTGTTGCTGTTCACCATCCTCACGCCACTGCACGTGACCCTGATCGAAGATGCGCTCAACCGCCGCTTCAACCCCTGGGCGCTGATTGCCGCGTTGGTAGCAGTGGCGGGCGCGGCAGTGATCCGTTTCGACCAGATCACCCCGCACTTCCTCATGGGATTTTTGCTGCTGCAACTGGCCAACTTCACCTATGCCGCCGGGCAGGTGCTGTACAAACACCTGGTGGCGCGCTACCCGAGCGATCTGCCGCACTACCGCCGCTTCGGGTACTTCTATTTGGGGGCGTTGCTGGTGGTATTGCCCGCGTTCCTGTTGTTCGGCAAATCCAACTTCCTGCCCGAAGCGCCGCTGCAATGGGGCGTGCTGGTGTTCCTCGGGTTGGTCAGCACCGCGCTGGGCCTGTACTGGTGGAACAAGGGCGCCTGCCTAGTCGATGGCGGCACCCTGGCGGTGATGAATAACCTGCATGTGCCGGTGGGGCTGCTGCTGAACTTGCTGATCTGGAACCAGCACGAGCCGCTGGGCCGGTTGGCGTTGGGTGGGTTGGTGATTTTGGGGGCCGTGTGGATCAGCCGGTTGGGCGTGAAGTCGCCCAACCGTTCAGTCGCTTAAACAGCGTTATGTTCAGGGGCTGGCAGATGGCTTGCCCCCAACACCGCCGGCAACATCCCCGCCCTTAAATCATTGCCACTCGGCTGCTGATACAGGCTCAAGCCAAACTCCGGCAACACCGCGAGTAAATAATCAAAAATATCCCCCTGGATCCGCTCGTAATCTACCCACGCCGTGGTGCGGGTAAAACAGTAGATTTCCAGCGGCACGCCCTGGGCGGTGGTCTGCATCTGGCGGACCATGCAGGTCATGTTCGGCTGGATGTCCGGGTGGCTTTTCAGGTAGGCCAAGGCATACGCGCGGAAGGTGCCGAGGTTGGTCATGCGCCGGCGGTTGGCCGAGAGTTGCGCGCTATTACCCTGGGCCTCGTTCCAGGCCTTGAGTTCGGATTGCTTGCGGCCGATGTAGTCGGTCAGCAGATGCACCTGGGTCATGCGCACTTCTTCGTCATCACGCAGGAAGCGCACGCCGCTGGCGTCGATATACAGGCTGCGCTTGATCCGTCGGCCGCCGGAGGCCTGCATGCCGCGCCAGTTCTTGAACGACTCGGACATCAGGCGCCAGGTAGGAATGGAGACGATGGTCTTGTCGAAGTTCTGCACCTTGACCGTATGCAGGGTGATATCGACTACATCACCATCGGCGCCGACCTGGGGCATTTCGATCCAGTCGCCTACGCGCAACATGTCGTTACTGGTCAGTTGCACGCTGGCGACAAACGACAACAGCGTGTCCTTGTACACCAACAAAATCACCGCCGACATGGCGCCCAGACCCGACAGCAGCAACAGCGGCGACCGGTCGATCAGAGTCGCGACGATGATGATCGCGCCAAACACGAACAACACCATCTTCGCCAGCTGCACATAGCCCTTGATCGAGCGGGTGCGGGCGTGTTCGGTGCGTGCGTAAATGTCGAGCAGGGCATTGAGCAGGGCGCTCATGGCCAGCACCAGGAACAGAATGGTCAGCGCCAGGGCCACGTTGCCGATAAACAGGATCGCGGTCTTGCTCAGGTCTGGCACCAGGTACAGGCCGAACTGGATGACCAGTGAGGGCGTCATCTGCGCCAACCGGTGGAAGACCTTGTTATGCCGCAGGTCGTTGAGCCAATGCAGCGCGGGTTGCCGACCCAGCAATTTGACGGCGTGAAGGATGAGGTAGCGCGCCACCCGCCCGAGCAGCAGAGCCACTACCAGCAACACCAGCAACCCCAGGCTTGAATGCAGCAGCGGGTGTTGATCGAGGGCGCCCCAGAGGTCTTGGACGTTGAGCCAGAACTGTTTGATATCCATGGATGAAACCGATTCTTCTGTAAGACAAGACGGGTCGATTAGAGCATTTAAGTGCAATAAAGTTGACGTTGTAGACAAACGCCCTGACAAAAAAGCAGCTGATTAGCACCGTTCGCGTAAAGAAACTCGGTTTGGACGCCCGAAACCGTTACCCTATGCAGCTGATATTTTGTATTTCTTCGAGGTAGCACCCGTGTTTTCCCAATTCGCCCTGCACGAACGCCTGCTCAAAGCCGTGGCCGAGCTAAAATTTGTCGAGCCTACGCCTGTGCAAGCAGCGGCCATCCCGCTCGCGCTCGAAGGGCGTGACCTGCGGGTGACGGCTCAAACCGGTAGTGGCAAGACCGCCGCTTTCGTCCTGCCGATTCTGAACCGCCTGATCGGCCCGGCCAAAGTTCGCGTCAGCATCAAGACCCTCATCCTGCTGCCGACCCGCGAGCTGGCCCAGCAGACCCTGAAGGAAGTGGAGCGCTTCTCGCAGTTCACGTTCATCAAGTCCGGCCTCATCACCGGCGGTGAAGACTTCAAGGTCCAGGCTGCCATGCTGCGCAAGGTGCCGGACATCCTGATCGGTACGCCGGGCCGCATGATCGAGCAACTCAACGCCGGCAACCTCGACCTCAAGGAAGTTGAAGTACTGGTGCTCGACGAAGCCGACCGCATGCTCGACATGGGCTTTGCCGACGACGTGCAGCGCCTGGTGGCTGAATGCGTCAATCGCCAGCAGACCATGCTGTTCTCCGCCACCACCGGCGGTTCGACCCTGCGCGACATGGTCGCCAAGGTCCTGAACAACCCTGAGCACCTGCAGGTCAACAACGTCAGCGACCTGAACGCGACCACGCGTCAGCAAATCGTTGCCGCTGACCACAACGTGCACAAAGAACAGATCCTCAACTGGCTGCTGGCCAACGAGACCTATCAGAAGGCCATCGTGTTCACCAACACCCGGGCTGCGGCTGACCGCATCTATGGTCGCTTGGTGGCGCAGGACTACAAGGCGTTCGTCCTGCACGGTGAGAAAGACCAGAAGGACCGCAAGCTGGCCATCGACCGCCTAAAGCAAGGCGGCGTGAAGATTCTGGTGGCCACCGACGTCGCCGCACGCGGCCTGGACGTGGACGGCCTGGACATGGTCATCAACTTCGATATGCCCCGCAGCGGCGACGAATACGTACACCGTATCGGGCGTACCGGGCGTGCCGGCAACGATGGTCTGGCGATCTCGCTGATCTGCCACGGTGACTGGAACCTGATGTCGAGCATCGAGCGCTACCTCAAGCAGTCGTTCGAGCGCCGCACCATCAAGGAAGTCAAAGGCACCTACACCGGGCCTAAGAAGGTCAAGGCGTCGGGCAAGGCCGTTGGCGTGAAGAAGAAGAAAGTCGACGCCAAGGGCGACAAGAAAAAGGCCAGCGGCAAGTCGCCGACCAAGCGCAAGATCGCCAACCGGCCGAAGACCGACAACCTGTCGCTCGTCAGCAAGGACGGCATGGCGCCGCTCAAGCGCCGCAAGCCAGAAGCACCGGCTGCCGAATAAAGCAGGGCGATATAAAAAAACCGGACGATGTCCGGTTTTTTTATGCCTTCAGCTTGATCGTTCCCCCGCCCCGCGTGGCAATGCCTTCAGGGACGCTCTGCGTCCGGCTTTGCTCAGCCTTTGGCCTTGGCGGCAGCTTCTTTCAATTCCTTAAGGCGCGCGTCGATCAACTGGCACTTGTCGGGGAACTCCGCGCTTTCGGTATCCAGGTCCATCTTCTGCAGCTCGTCGTTTATCTCCTCGGCTTTGGTCGGGCTCTGCTCGGTGAGTTTGGCGACTTCCTGGGCCAGTTGCTCGCGCTTGACCGTGGCTTCTTCCGGCGTGCAGGCCCAGGTGGGCAGGGCGGTGAGCAGGGTGGCGGCGATGGCCAGGTTCATCAGGCTTTTCATGGTAGGACCTCCTTGGCGGTTATGTGTAGTTGAGGGCACGAACGTCTGGAAAGTTCAGAGAAATGACGCCCGTCCATTCGGCTGAACGGCCGCTGATGCGGCGTGTCACACCTCTAGACGGGCTACTTTTCCTTGGGCCTGCAGGAGGAATCAGGATGACGACTTACAACTGGGATCTGATCGAGCGTCTGCTGCATGAAGTGCAGAACGGCGAGGGCAGCTTTGCCCCGCGCAAGTACGCCGAGCAGGAAGCGGCTGAGAAGGCCACGGCGGGCGAGTCCACCGGTAATCTGGATGAGCTGAAAAAGACCGCTGCCGATTACGAGGCGCTGTTGTTCAAGCGCGGATTTATTGAATCGCGCCCCGAGAAAGAGGGTGGCAGTGGCGAGAATTTCATTTTGACAGCGCTCGGTGCGCAGCTATTGGCGCTGATCGATAGCTCGATTCCGGGCAATGATCACCCGCGTCAGGTGCTGGATGAGCAGGCGGATGCGCTGGACCCGGCGACGTTTGCTGAAGTGGCGTCCAAAGCACAGATCGCCTGACAGGCAATATGCGGACTAAATGCAGGAGGGGCGGTGCGACGATTCGCACCGCCCGTCTCACAATTTAGTTCGTGGCGGCCTTGAGGCACTTGAGTTCCTTGAAGTCGCTTCGCACGCTGTCGATTTTCTGCGTCAGTTTCAAGCGCTGCCGCACGGTGCTTTCAGCCATCACATCGACGATAAGGCTACGTGCGGCGGACTCGGTCTGTGCATAGGCGGTCCGATATTCCGGTGTCCACAGGCTTTCGCGCTCTACCAGCAATTGCTTGATTTTCTGCGGGAAGTCAGCGCTGTGGCGTTGTTGCACGGCGTCGATGAATTGCTCCTGCCAATGGGCGCGGTTGCCGATCCACTGTTGGTTCTGGTCGCCCAGGGCGATTGACCAAGCTGTCACACGATTCTGCTGGCTGGCACTCAGCGGGCCCATCCAGGTATCCAGGCGCTTGCTCATACGCTCGGCGCGTTCCTTGATCTGCTGCGCAAGCGGCGGTTTGAGGTATTCGTCCTGGCGCTTGCGCAGGTCTTTAGCCAGGGCGTCATTCATGTCCTTGACCTGCTGGTCGTCCAGCCCTTGCAGCAATTGGATGGCCGACGGGGTAATTTCCCGGGCAACCTCGGCAATCGCCTGTTTGGCCTCGAGGGTGCGGGTTTGCAGTGCAGCGTCGGTGACCTGGTCGCTGTCGACCATTTGTTGCAGGCGATCGAGCCAATCCAGGTAACCCGGCAATTGCGTGGTGCAATGCCAGGCCAGGTGGTCCTTGAGGGTGTCGTTGAACCAACTCTTTTGCCCGCCATTCATGTCCAGGTAGTCGTTGAGGGTCCAGGGAATGATCACATCGAGGTTGCGGTAGGCCAGGCCCACACGATTGCAGCCGGCGAGCACCAGGCTCACGGTGAGCAACACCACCAGAAGTTTAAGCCGACGCAGCATTGGCAGGTCCTTGCGCAGAGAGGATTAACGCATCTGAACCTGCGTTAGGCGCGACAGTTCAGCCCGTCAATAAAACGACCGAGCGGCCTTCAAGGTCAACAGGCCGTCGCATTGCGAATTGTGTCCGGAGTAGGCCGAGCAGTCACCGCCGCTGAGGCTGGAGTCGCTGTAGATCAGGTTCAGGTCAACACCCATCCACTCGCGGGAGAACTGCACCGACCAGTCACTGAACGAGCTTATTGAGCCGCCTTCGACTGAGGTCGGGGTGCCCAGCTGGTGCGTGGTGTACTTCATGCTGACGCCGATGCCGAAAGGCTGCGTGCCGCTGAGGTCAGCAAACAGCGTGCTGTCCTTTCGGTCGGGGTCATTGCTGAAAGAGGCACCGAAGCGATTGCCCAACAGGTTCAGGCCGCCATAGAACTCCTGGCTGTCGAGGGGGCTGAGCGTGGGGTAGCTGTAGTGGATCAATCCGACTTCGTAACCCAGGGTCTGGTCGAAGGGATGCTTGAAGCCCATGTAGGAATCAACTTCGAGGTTGCTGGCCGAGGAAAGGCCCATGTTTGGCGAGAATTGGCCGAAATACACGCCGCTGTCGTGGCTCAGATCGAGGCCTCCATGGAACGAGTCGCTGCCCGGAGAAGTTGGCTTGACGAGGCCCTGCGCCATGCTGCGGCTGGGCGTGGTGCCCAATTTCAGGTCAAAGTCACCCAATTCGCGCTGGAAGATCTGCGCTTGCGCAAGGGGGCTCGCCGCAAGGGCGCCGATCAGAAACAAGCAGGGTTTAAGCATGCTTCACTCCATGAAAAGCGAGGAGCAGTGACGGAAAAATCGGGCAGATGCCCGTGCTAGACGTGTGCAAGCATACCGGCGAATGCCGGGAGGTGAGGCCCGTTCGTCGATTAGCGCATTCGAGTGTGAAGCAAGAGGGTGTTTCGGGCTCTAGTCCTAGCGCCTTGAAGGCAAGACGCTTAGGGACCAGGTGTGCTGCGCGGGTATTACTTCTTGCCCAGGCTGATCTGCTTGGACGGGCCGAAAGTCTGGCCGCTCACGCCCTTGGCAATCTGCTGGATTTCGCCGCCGGACTTGAGGAATGCAGCAATCTGGTTGTTGATCGATTCGCTGGTTTCAACGGCGGGAGCTGGCTTTGCTTTGCTGTTGGATGCTTTTACGCGCATGGCGGCCACTAACCTGTAGAAAAATTAACTTGGCCATGCATCGTACAGGAAATACTTGACAATTGCTTGGCAAATATCCTCCGGGAATAAGTGGGCGCGGTGAAAATAGCCTAATTCAATCTTCGAAATAAGCCTCTAACTTGCTGTTTTAAATCGAAACACTCGACCTTTGAGGGCCGATAGCCGTGGCAAAATTCAGTCAGCTGATCAGACGAGCGGGAACGTGCCAGTAGAGCACCACGCCAGCCCTTGATTTTTCAGGCGCGCGCGCGTGCCGGGCGCAACTCGGGTAGAATGCCGCCCACGCAATGAGGGTAATTGGAAATGGCTTTAGTCGGGCGCTACAACAGCTTGCAAGTGGTTAAACACACTAACTTTGGTTTGTACCTGGATGGTGCGCAAGACGGTGAAATCCTCTTGCCTAATCGGTATATCCCGAAAGACATTCCCAGCGAAGATGAAGACTGGCTCAACGTTTTCATTTATCTGGACAGCGATGACAAACTTATCGCCACGACGGAAACCCCCAAAGTTCAAGTCGGCGAATTTGCCAGTTTGAAAGTCGTCGAAGTCAACAGCATTGGTGTGTTCCTTGACTGGGGTTTGCCAAAGGATCTGTTGCTGCCGTATTCGGAAGAAAAACGTCAGATGACGGCCGGTGAGTACTGCGTGGTGCACGTCTACCTCGACAAGCACACCAGGCGCATCACCGCCACCGCGCGCCTTGACCGCTACCTCGACAAGACGCCCGCCAACTATGAGGTGGGCCAGGAAGTCGACCTGCTGGTGGCCGAAGCGACCGATATGGGCTTCAAGGCAATCATCAACAACAAGCACTGGGGCCTGATCCACAAGAACGAAGTGTTCAAGTTCCTGCGCCCGGGCAAGGAAGAGAAAGGCTTCATCAAGGAAATTCGTGCCGATGGCAACATCAGCCTGAGCCTGCAACCAGTCGGCCAGGAGGCGGCTTCGAGCCTCAACTCGAAGATCCTCGCCAAGTTGCGTGAAAACAACGGCAGCTTGCCGGTCAGCGACAAGAGCGACCCGGCGGTGATCAGCAACTTGTTCGGCGTGAGCAAAGGCAACTTCAAGAAAGCCATTGGTGCGCTCTACAAGCAGGGTCAGATTGTGATTCACGCGGATCGCATTGAACTTAGCTGAGTTCGGTTTGCTCTTCTTGTAGGCGCGAGGCGGGCGCCTCGCTCCTACAGAAGGTTGCGTCAATGTCCAAAAAAGTCATATTCGGTTACCTCGGCACCTTGTTCGCCTTTTTGGTGCTCGACGGACTCTGGCTCGGCGTCTTCATGGGGCCGACCTACAAATCCCTGCTCGGCCCATTGATGCTGGATCAGCCTCGTCTGTTGCCCGCAGCCCTGTTTTATCTCCTCTATGCCATTGGTTGTGTGGTGTTCGTGGTCTTGCCAAGCGGCAGCTGGCAACGCGCGGCGCGCCTCGGTGCCTTGCTCGGGCTGGTGGCCTACGGCACCTATGACCTGAGCAACTGGGCCACGCTGCAAGGCTGGTCTGCCGGGCTCGCGGTCATGGACATGGCCTGGGGTACGTTCCTGACGGCGGCATGCTGCACGGTTGGGCACTTGTGTGCACATCGGGTGCGCAACTGATTGTGTACAGGATTTGTGTGCACTGTTGCTGAGCGTAGCCCCTGCGTCTAGCCTGTCATAAAACCCTTTGGAGTGCAGTTCCAAAGGGATTGTGTGCCATTGGCACGCATTCTGCTGAATACCTCGTATACAAACCAGGCCACCTCCCGTATGCATCCCGTTACGGAAGCGCAGGCCGGTATTTCGAGGAGCCCAGCGATGACCGAACAATTGCCCAAAGGCTACAGCCCGCGCCTGTACAACCAGGACCTGGGCCCCCTGCCGCAGAAGTGGACCTGGTACAACATCTTCGCCTTCTGGATGAGCGACGTGCACAGCGTCGGCGGTTATGTATTTGCCGCCAGTCTGTTCGCTCTTGGCCTGGCCAGTTGGCAGGTGTTGATCGCCTTGCTCGCCGGTATCTGCATCGTGCAATTGATCGCCAACCTGGTGGCCAAGCCGAGTCAGCAAGCTGCGGTGCCTTATCCAGTGATCTGTCGGCTGGCCTTTGGTGTGTTCGGTGCGAATATTCCCGCAGTGATTCGCGGCCTGATCGCTGTAGCGTGGTACGGGATTCAGACGTATCTGGCGTCCAGTGCCTTGATCATTGTGGTGCTGCGCTTTTTTCCACAGATGGCGGTGTATGCAGAGCCGCACTTTGCAGGCCTGTCCTACCTGGGGTGGTTTGGTTTCCTCAGCTTATGGGTATTGCAGGCAGCAGTGTTCTGGGCCGGCATGGAATCCATCCGCCGCTTTATCGATTGGGCGGGACCGGTGGTCTACGCAGTGATGTTCGCCCTGGCCGGCTGGATTGTGTGGAAGGCGGGCTGGGCCAACATCAGCTTTACCCTGTCGGAAAAGTCGCTGTCGGGCTGGCAGGCGTTCGGCCAAGTGATTGTGGCGACGGCGCTTGTGATGTCCTACTTTTCCGGGCCGACCCTGAATTTTGGCGATTTCAGCCGCTACTGCCGCAGCATGCAAGATGTGCGGCGTGGCAATTTCTGGGGGCTGCCGGTGAATTTCCTGGCGTTTTCCCTGGTAACCGTGGTGATTGTTTCGGGCACCTTGCCGGTGTTCGGCGAAATGCTACATGACCCGATTGCCACCGTGTCGCGGATCGACAACAGCATGGCCGTGCTGCTGGGCGCCTTTGCTTTTGTCACCGCCACTATCGGCATCAATATTGTCGCCAATTTTGTTTCACCTGCGTTCGACTTCGCCAACGTCGCTCCGAGCAAAATCAGCTGGCGCGCCGGCGGGATGATCGCGGCGGTTGCGTCGATCTTCATCACCCCGTGGAACCTGTTCAACAACCCGCTGATGATCCACTACACCCTGGACATCCTCGCCGCATTCATCGGGCCGCTTTTCGGCATCCTGCTGGTGGATTTCTACTTGATCAAAAAACAGAAGATCGATGTGGATGCGCTGTTCGATGACAGCCCGAGCGGGCGCTATTACTTCGACGGCGGCGTGAACTGGACGGCGGTCAAGGCGCTGGCACCCGCGACGCTGGTGGGCGTCGCGATTACCTTCACACCCGCGTTGCAGGGCATGGCCAACTTCGCCTGGTTTACCGGGTGCTTCCTGGGTGGGCTATTTTTCTGGGGGCTCGCTCGGCGTGAACAGGTTCGCGCACCGGCGCCTTTGGTTGCGGGCTGACCTCAGAAGCGGGGCGCAGTAACACCGAGCCCGCCAACAACAGGCCGCAGCCGGCGATCACCAACGCCGGTTGCAGCCCGCCGCTCAGGTGGCTGCTCACCGACGCCAGCAGCGGGCCGCTCAATTGGCCGAGGGCAAAGCTGGCGGTCAGCAGCCCAGTGTTGCGCTGGTAGCCGTGGGGCGCGACCTCACGCAAGCGCGCCATCACCAACTGCATGCACGCCAGGAACGACCCACCGCACAGCAACACCCCCAGCGCCAAGCCCCAGCCATTGCCCAGCAAGCAAACGAATACCCCGGCCGCTTGCAACCACAGCGTCGTCATCAGCCAGTTGCGGGTGGTAGTCGGGCTCTTGCGGCGCAGGCTGGTCACCACCACGCCAATCGCGGCCGCCAGGCCAAAGCATGGCCAGAACAGATCGGCCTGCCAGGCACCGTTGAATTGTGCATTGGCCATCTGCGACAGAAACGTCGCCGGAATGATGTAGCCCAGGCCGTACAACATATAGATCCAGCACAAATGCGCGATGCTGCCGTTGCTGCTCACCTCGGCATGGCTGGCGACAGGTGCACTGCCGGCGGCCGGTTTCGGTAGGAAGGGCAGAATCGCCAGCAGCATCACCAATGCTACCCCGCCATACACCAACCACAAGGTTGCGGAGCTTTTCCCCAACAGGTTCGAGCCTAACGCCAGTAGCCCGGTCAACAGAATCCCCAGTCCAGGCCCGGCAAACACCAGGGCTCCCAGGCGAGGGCGGCCGGCGGCAATCGCCAGCGGCTGGCTCAAACTGGTAATCATCACCAGCGCCCAGGCACTCGCCACGCCGGTTCCGAAGCGCAACAGCAGATGCGGCCAGAACCCGTGTGCCCAGTACGACGCCAGCGTCAGCAACACGCACAGCCAAAGCCCGCCGTACAAACGCCCGCGCACATGGTGATGGCTGCGCGCGAAAGTCGAGTCCACCGCGCCGACGAAATAGCCCAGGTAATTGGCGGCGGCGATCAGGCCGGCGCCCGTCAGGTCGATCTGCCCTTCACTGAGCAGATGCGGCATCTGCGGGGTGAGTGCGAAGCGGCCAATGCCCATGGTCATCATCAGGGCGATAAAGCTGGCGAGTAAACGAATCAGGGGGGACATGTTCAGGTTTCCTGCATGGAAGCGAATACGTGCAGGCTAAAGAGGTTTTACTTTCTGTAAAAATGAATAATAGTGAGTAACTTGTTCAGTTTTGGAGAAAGGTGTGGAGTTCAGTCAATTGCGGATTTTCCAGGCCGTGGCAGAAGAGGGCTCCATAACCCGCGCTGCCGAGCGTTTACACCGCGTGCCATCGAACCTGTCGACCCGGCTCAAACAGATGGAGGAACAGCTCGGCGTAGAGCTGTTCGTCCGCGAACGCCAGCGTCTGCAGCTTTCTCCTGCAGGCAAAGTGTTGCTGGACTACAGCACCCGTCTGCTGGCGCTGCATGACGAAGCCCACGGCGCCGTGCAGGGCGGGCAGCCGGCCGGCGACTTTGTGCTGGGCAGCATGTACAGCACGGCGGCGATTCATTTACCGAAGCTGCTGGCGCGTTACCACAAGGCGTATCCAATGGTGAACTTGCAGGTGCAATCAGCGCCCAGCGGAGAGTTGCTGGAAGGCTTGATCACCGGGCGCCTGGATGCGGCCATGGTGGATGGCCCGCTGACTATCGCCACATTGGATGGTGTGCCGTTATGCGAAGAGCGTCTGGTGCTGATTTGCGAGGCTGACCACCCACCCGTTCTCGGTCCCCAGGATGTCGCCGGGCGTTCGGTATTTACCTTTCGCCGCAGTTGCTCGTACCGCGCGCGGCTGGAAACCTGGTTTTCCCACGAGCGCGTGGCCATGGGCCGGGCCATTGAGATCGAGTCTTATCAAGGCATGCTCGCCTGTGTCATCGCCGGTTCCGGGGTGGCCTTGATGTCCGAATCCATGCTCGACAGCCTGCCCGGCAAGGACAGCGTGTCCGTTCATCCGCTGATGGGGCCTTTTGCCACTGCGACCACCTGGTTGATGTGGCGAAAGGGTATGCTCGGCGCTAACCTCAATGCATGGATTGACCTGCAGCAAGCTGGCAAGTCGGAGTTCCTGCACGATACACGCGCAACTGCTTGAACGAACCGTCAGGATTTGGATCAATTCAGTAATAGTTCGTTGTGGTTTCGTTCAAGCAATACGTAAGACATAGAGCTACTATCTGTAGGAAGCGGCGACAGAATTTTCGCCGATCCGCACTACCCTCAAAGGGGGCAATCATGAAAGAGAAAATTCAAACCTGGCTCCATGACCTTGGCGTTGCGCTGGGCTTGATCGAGCCTCCGCTGCAGCCAGTGCCGATTCGTACGGATGACGAGCAGCGTCGGCCACGTCGCAGATAAGCTCGGTTCGCAGCAGGATTAAACATGTGGGAGCTGGCTTGCTCGAGAAGGCGGTGTGTCAGTCGATGAAAGGTTGACTGATACACCGCATTCGCGAGCAAGCCAGCTCCCACATTTGGTTTTATGCCAGGCAAAAAAACGGGTGCAACATCCGACGTTGCACCCGCTGAAGAAACCGCTCTAATTGCTGGTATTTCTCAAGCCGCCCGAGCTACCGATGCCTCCGGCCGGCGCGACAACAAACTCACCACCACAAAACTCACCAACGCCACCGCCAGGCTGTAGTAGATCGGTGTGTTCGCATCCAACCCATCTTTGATCATGAACACCAGCGCGGTCACGAAGCCCAGCGTCATGGACGTGATCGCCCCCGATGTTGTCGCGCGTTTCCAGAAGATCGCGCCAATCAGCGGGATCAGCATGCCGCCCACCAACGAGTTATAGGCCAGGGTCAGTGCGCTGATCACATCGTTTACCACCAGGGCGATACCCAGCACGGCGATACCGGTGAGCATCGTGAACAGGCGGTTGATGTTCAGGCTCGACTGTTTACCGCCACGCAGGCGCGGCAGCAGGTCTTCGGTCAAGACGGTGGAGGCAGCGAGCAAACCGGCGCTGGCGGTGGACATCATCGCCGCCAGTGCAGCCGCAATCACCAGGCCACGAATCCCGTCCGGCAGCGACACTTTGACGATGGCCGCAAACGCGTTGTTGACGTTGTCCAGGTCCGGGATCAGCACATGCGCTGCCATGCCGATCAGTGCACAGGCCAGGCCGTAGAGGATGCAGTAGAAACCGGCGAAAGTGCCTGCGTACTGGGCGACCTTTTCGTCACGCGCGGTGAACACCCGTTGCCAGATGTCCTGGCCGATCAGGATGCCGAAAAAGTAGATCATGAAATAGGTGATGATCGTGTCCCAGCCGATCGCGGTGAAGCTGAAGCTCGATGCGGGTAACTTGGTCACCAGTTCGTCCCAGCCGCCGACGCGGTACAGGCAGATTGGCAGCAGGATAAACATCAGGCCGACGGTCTTGATCACGAATTGCACGATGTCGGTGAGGGTCAGCGACCACATGCCACCGATGGTCGAGTAGACCACCACCACACCACCGCCCAACAACACCGAAATCCAGAACGGCAGGCCGAACAGCACCTGCAACACGGTGCCGATGGCCAGGATCGAAGTCACGCCGATCATCAGCGCGTAGGCCAGCATGATCACCGCACTGGCC
Source organism: Pseudomonas fildesensis (assembly GCF_001050345.1). Lineage (GTDB taxonomy): Bacteria > Pseudomonadota > Gammaproteobacteria > Pseudomonadales > Pseudomonadaceae > Aquipseudomonas > Aquipseudomonas fildesensis. The sequence continues at coordinate 149,754 of NZ_LFMW01000002.1, forward strand.
TGGCGGGCCATGGGGTTGTAGCGCTTTTCCAGGACCTGGGTGACGGTGAAAATTTTCAGCTTCAGCAGCGGCTTTGCCAGGAACAGGTTCAGCGCAATGATCCCCATGCCCAGTGCGGCGCAGAGCCAGAAGCCGGAGATACCGTGCACATACCCCAGGCGCACAGTGCCGACGGTGGACGCGCCGCCCAGTACCGTGGCCGCCATGGTGCCCATATACAGCGTTGGGCCCAGGTTGCGACCCGCGACGAGGTAGTCCTCGTGGGTCTTGGCGCGGCGCATGCCGTAATAGCCGAGCACGAGCATACCGGCGGCGTAGGTGAGTACGACGAATAAATCCAAAGCCATGACGGCGGTTCTCCGATTATTTTTTATTGTGGTGAAGGTGCTTGTCGCGGCGAGGGAGCTTGCTGTGGCGAGGGCGCTTGCTCCCGTTCGACAGCGAAGCTGGAGCCGGCTTTTTTGGGGCTGCTTCGCAGCCCAGCGGGACTGTGCGACGATTCGACAAGCTCCCTCGCCACAACAGCGGGCCCGTAGACGGCGGCCGGTTCCGGGAACGAGCGAAGCAAGCTCAGGTACACCACCGAGGCCAGCCCCAGCGTGACCGGCAAGCTGATATCGATGCCACCGGCCAGGTTGCCCAGCGGCCCGACAAACTGCCCCGGCAGGTTGACGAAGCACAGGCCCACCAGCGCACTCGGAATCCAGGCCCCCAGCCCGCGCCAGTTCCAGCCATGGCTGAACCAGTAGCGCCCGCCGGTTTCACCACGCGTGAACACCTGCAGGTCGTCCGGGCAGTAGAAGCCACGGCGCACGATCAGGCCGATGATCATGATCACCATCCACGGCGTGGTGCAGGTGATGATCAGCACGGCGAAGGTCGACACGCTCTGCACCAGGTTGGCGGCGAAACGTCCGATAAAGATGAAGGCAATCGACATCACCCCAATCAGCAGCGTGGCCTTGACCCGTGACAATACGCGCGGGAACACACTGGACATGTCCAGCCCCGTGCCATACAGCGAGGTGGTGCCGGTGGACATGCCGCCGATCACCGCGATCAGGCACACCGGCAGGAAAAACCAGGTGGGCGCGACTGCCAGCAAACCGCCGACGTAATTGTTGGCCGCGATGTAGTCCGGTGCCTTGATCGCCACGATGGTCGCGGTAGCCAGGCCGAACAGGAACGGGATCAACGTGGCGATCTGCGCGGCGACCACGGCCAGCATGATGCGCATTTTCGGCGTCTCACGCGGGATGTAGCGTGACCAGTCACCGAGGAACGCACCGAAGGAAATCGGGTTGCTCATGGCCACCAGCGCGGCGCCGATAAACGCCGCCCAGAAGCCAGTCTGGCCCAGCGCTACAGTGCCGGCGAATTGGCTGTCGAAGGCTGGCGCAAAGGCGAAGACCCCCAGCAGAAACAGCAGGCTTGCCGCCCACACCGCAATGCGGTTGACCCACAGCATGAAGCGAAAGCCGTAGATGCACACGGTCAGTACGAGAAGGGCGAACACGCCGTAGGCCAGGCCCAGGGTCAGGTCGGTTTCCGGCAGGCCGATCAGGCGTTTCGCACCACCGACCAGCGCATCGCCTGAACTCCACACCGACAGTGAGAAGAAGGCAATCGCCGTCAGCAGCGACAGAAACGATCCGACGATCCGGCCGTGCACCCCAAAGTGCGCACCGGAAGACACCGCGTTGTTGGTGCCGTTGATCGGCCCGAACAAACCCATGGGCGCGAGGATCACCGCACCCACCAGCACGCCCAGCACAATCGCCCAGACACCGGCCTGAAACGACAAGCCAAACAGCACCGGAAACGAGCCCAGTACCGCAGTGGCAAAGGTATTGGCACCGCCGAAGATCAGGCGAAACAGGTCGTTGGGACCGGCGGTACGTTCGTGGTCCGGGATCTGTTCGACCCCGTTGGTTTCTATGCTGCGAATACTTTTTTCGTTGTTTTTATTATTCATGATCAGCTCCGATCACATTGGCTAAGGGGGCGGCAGCCCTTCCGGCATAGCGGACAAATGTTCGTGACAGGCCAGCCACAGGCCTTGTTGTTGTGTTTGAGATCCTTGTCGTTTGAAGACAATGGTCTCGCGTTCCTGGCTGAAAAATTGCTCCCCGTTCATGCGCAACTCGGTGGCCACGTCATGCATGAAAATCGCCACGTCACCCTGCAGGCTGACAAAAGCGTTGCTCGACGTGCACGACAGCACCTCGAACCCCTCGTCCCGGCGCCAGCTGTCCCACAACGCCTGGTAGGCATCGCGACTGAGCAGCGGCTGGGGGAGGGTGTAGAACACAAAACTGGCATCGGCCGTGAACGCGCCGAAGTAAGCGGCGCGGTCATTGCGGGCGAAGGCCGACACCAGGTCGGCCGCCGCTTTCAATACGTCGTGGGCACTCATCAGCGGTGCGTCACGCCGGGCAGTACGCAGAGCATCTCGTACAGCAGGTTGGCGCCCAGCAGCGAGGTATTGCCGGTGGTGTCGTAGGGCGGCGAAACTTCTACCAGATCGCAACCAATCAGGTCGAGGCCCTGGCAGCCACGGATGATTTCGATTGCCTGGATAGTGGTCAGGCCGCCGATTTCCGGGGTGCCGGTGCCAGGCGCCCAGGCCGGGTCGATGCCGTCGATGTCGAAGCTCAGGTAGACCGGACCGCCGCCGACTTTTTCACGCACTTCGGTCATCAACGGCGCGAGGGAGTGGTGCCAGCATTCTTCGGCCTGGACCACACGAAAGCCCTGTTTGCGGCTCCAGTTGAAGTCTTCAGCGGTGTAGCCCTGGGCGCGCAGGCCGATCTGGACCACGCGATCGCAGTCGAGCAAACCTTCTTCCACCGCGCGGCGGAAGGTGGTGCCGTGGGCTATTTTTTCGCCGAACATATGGTCGTTGACGTCGGCGTGGGCATCGATGTGTACCAGCCCGACCTTGCCGTGTTTCTTGTGGATCGCCCTCAGGATCGGCAGGGTGATGGTGTGGTCGCCGCCCAGGGTCATCGGCACTACGTTGTGCTCGAGGATCTCATCGTAGGCTTCTTCGATGATGCGCACGGCGTCGAGCAGGTTGAAGGTGTTGATGGCGACGTCGCCGATGTCGGCCACCGACAGCGAGTCAAACGGCGCCGCGCCGGTGGCCATGTTGTACGGGCGGATCATCACTGATTCGGCGCGAATCTCTCGGGGCCCGAAGCGGGTGCCGGCGCGCAGCGAGGTGCCGATGTCCAGGGGCACGCCGACAAAGGCTGCATCCAGGCCCTTGGCCGACTGCAAATGGGGAAGACGCATCATGGTGGCGATGCCGGCGAAGCGCGGCATTTCGTTGCCGCCCAGTGGTTGGTGGAAAATCTTGTCCACGGGATTGCCTCATCGTTGTTTTGTTTATTAGGGGCCGATTCTGCGAAAAGCCCGGGGCGGGAAGAATCGGCAGAGGCAAATACTTAGTTCAGATTTTTCTAAACTAATGCCGGCAGGTAGACTGTGCTGGCGGGCTGGCGTGTTGTGGCAAGCCCGCTCGCCACAAGACACTTGGAGAGCCTATGGCCAGCGCCTTGCCCGACCTGAAACTCCTGCGCATTTTCGTCAGCGTCGTGCGGCACCAGGGGTTCGCCAACGCCCAGCACGAACTCAACCTGTCGACCTCGGCCATCAGCACGTACATGAGCCAACTGGAATCGGCGTTGGGCCTGGTGCTGTGCCATCGCGGCCGGGGCGGGTTCAGCCTGACCAGCAAGGGCGAGCTGTTCCATCAGGAGACCCTGCGCCTGCTGGGCGAGCTGGAAGGCTTCGAGCAATACGCCGCCGCGTTGAAAGGCGAATTGCGCGGCACCCTCAAGCTGGGCGTGCTCGACTCCACTGTCAGTGACAAAGCCTTGCCGTTCGCCGAAGTGATCGGCGCGTACAGCCTGGAACATCCGGCGGTGCACCTGCATTTGTCGGTGATGAGCCCTTACGAGCTGCAACTCGGCGTGCAGGACAACCGCCTGGATCTGGCCATCGGCGCTTTCTCCAACCGCATGAGCGGGCTGATCTATATGCCGCTGTACCGCGAGCAGCACTGGCTGTATTGCAGCACGCGGCATCCGCTGTTCAGCGAGCGGCGTATCCCCGAGCAGGTGATCACCCAGCAACGCATGGTCGGTCGCGGCTACTGGAGCCAAGCCGAACTGGCGCGCCACGGCTTTAAACACAGCGCGGCGACGGTGGAAAGTATGGAGGCGCAGCTGATCCTGGTGCTGTCCGGCGCCTACATCGGCTACCTGCCCGAGCATTACGCCCAGGCGTGGGCCGACAAGGGCGACCTGCGTGTATTGCTGCCGGCGACTTTCGGCTACCAGGCGCCGTTCTCGATGATCATGCGCCGGGGTCGCAGCCGCGAGCCGCTTATCCAGACCTTCCGCGATCTACTCAAAGCCCAGCTCAACCAGGCCTGAAAACCATGTCCAGACCCCAATGCACCCGCTGCCTCAGGCCCTTCACCCACTGCCTGTGCGCGCTGATCCCCAACCTCGACAGCCGCACCCGCGTGTTGCTGTTGCAGCATCCGAGCGAGGTCAACCACGCGCTGAATACCGCGCGGTTGGCGGCGTTGGGGTTGAACAATGCGCAGTTGGTAGTGGGGGAGGTGTTCGAAGACCTGGCCACGTTATTAAACCCGCCCGGTTATCAGGCACGCCTGCTGTTTCCCGCTGACGATGCCCAGCTTCTGCAGGCCTATGCGCCGGACGATCAACCGCTGTTATTGGTGGTGCCGGATGGCACTTGGCGCAAGGCGCGCAAGTTATTGCACCTCAATCCGTTGCTGGCGGCCCTGCCTCGCGTGTCGCTGGCCGAGGGCGCGGTTTCCCGCTACCGATTGCGCAAGGCGCCGGGGCCTGGTGCGCTGTCGACGGTGGAGGCGATTGTGCAGGCGTTACAGGTGTTGGAAGCGCCGACATCTTTTGATCCGTTGCTCAGGCCCTTTGAAGCGTTGATCGAAGGGCAGATTGCGGCGATGGGCGAAGATGTTTTTCAGAGAAATCATGGCGACGGACGGCTTGGCTAGCAGGCTCACCGAGTCGCGGCCATCGGGAGCAAGCCCCCTCCCACATTGGATCGGAGTGTGCATATCGCTCTGTCGTCAATGCAGATCAAATGTGGGAGGGGGCTTGCTCCCGATGAGGCCCTCAAGGTCGCCACATTTCTTGCTTATTCCTGTAAGCCATAAGCACCGCACTTTGCGTGATATGGCCCGCCAGCCTTTCCCGGTATGATGTTCGCCCCCGCAGTCTGGATTGCGAATACGCCATGACCTTGCAGTACCCTACAATCGCCGATTGCGTCGGCAATACGCCCCTGGTCCGCTTGCAACGCATGGCGGGTGAAACCAGCAATACCCTGTTGCTCAAGCTCGAAGGGAACAACCCCGCGGGTTCGGTCAAGGACCGCCCGGCGCTGTCGATGATCACCCGTGCCGAGTTGCGCGGGCAGATCAAGCCCGGCGACACCCTGATCGAAGCCACCTCGGGTAACACCGGGATCGCCCTGGCCATGGCTGCCGCGATCAAGGGTTACAAGATGGTGCTGATCATGCCCGACAACGGCAGCGCCGAGCGCAAGGCGGCGATGACCGCCTATGGCGCCGAGCTGGTGCTGGTCACCCAGGAAGAGGGCATGGAAGGCGCTCGCGACCTCGCTGAGCGCATGGCCGCCGAAGGCCGTGGCCAGGTGCTGGACCAGTTCGCCAATGGGGACAACCCTGAAGCGCACTACACCACCACCGGTCCGGAAATCTGGCGCCAGACCCAGGGCACCATCACCCATTTCGTCAGCTCCATGGGCACCACCGGCACCATCATGGGCAACTCGCGCTACCTCAAGGAGCAGAACCCGGCGATCCAGATCGTTGGCCTGCAACCGATGGAAGGCTCGGCTATCCCAGGCATTCGTCGCTGGCCCGAAGAGTACTTGCCGAAGATCTACAACGCGACGCGTGTGGACCGCATCATCGACATGGCCCAGCGTGAAGCCGAAGACACCACCCGCCGACTGGCGCGTGAAGAGGGCATCTTCTGTGGCGTGTCGTCCGGCGGTGCCGTGGCCGGCATGTTGCGCTTGTCCCAGGAAGTGGAAAACGCGGTGATCGTCGCGATCATCTGTGACCGAGGCGACCGTTACTTGTCGACCGGCATTTTCGACGAACCTAACTGATGGCCAAGCACGAGAGAGGCCTGCGCTTCCAACCGACGGGCGGCAGCCGGGCCCCACAGATTCCAGTGGGCAAGAAACAACGCCTGACCATCGAGCGCCTGGCCAATGATGGCCGTGGCATCGTGTTCTTTGAAGGTCGCACGTGGTTCGTCAACGGTGCGCTGGCCGGCGAAGAAGTCGAAGCACGCGTGCTGGGCGCCCACGGTAAAGTGGTCGAGGCCCGCACCGAGCGCGTTTTCAAAGCCAGCGAACTGCGCCGCCCGGCGCCCTGCGCGCACTTCGGTCGTTGCGGTGGTTGCAGCGTGCAGCACTTGCCCCATGACGAACAACTCGCCCTGAAACAGCGCATGCTTGCAGAGCAATTTTCCCGTGTGGCCGGTGTCGAACCGCAAGAGTGGGCAGCGCCGTTGAGTGGACCGGAATTCGCTTACCGACGCCGTGCCCGCGTGGCTGTGCGTTGGGATGGCAAGGCGAAAAAACTGGAAGTGGGTTTTCGCGCCGTGGCCAGCCAGGACATCGTCGCCATCGATGATTGCCCGGTGCTGGTACAGGCCTTGCAACCGATCATGCAGCGCTTGCCGAACATGCTGCGCCGCTTGAGCAAACCTCAGGCGTTGGGGCATGTGGAGTTGTTCAGTGGTTCGTCCATCGCCGTGCTGCTGCGGCATATGGCGCCGTTGTCCGAGGCGGACCTGCTGGTCCTGAAAGAATTTTGTGCCTTCCATGAAGCCCAATTGTGGCTGCATGGCGAGGGCCAGCCGGAACCGGTTGAGCCCGATCAAGCCCTTGGCTATCGATTGGAACAGTGGGGTCTGGAGCTGGCCTATCGGCCAGGAGATTTTGTCCAGGTCAACGCAGGCGTCAACGAGGCGATGGTCGCCCAGGCCATGCAATGGCTGGCGCCGCAACCCGATGAACGGGTGCTGGACCTGTTTTGCGGCCTGGGCAACTTTGCCTTGCCACTCGCTCGCCAAGTGCGCGAAGTGGTGGCGGTGGAAGGTGTGCAGACCATGGTAGACCGCGCGGCGCTCAACGCTTCAAGCAACAATTTGCATAATGTGCAGTTTTTTCAGGCCGATTTGTCTCAGCCTTTGACTGACGCGCAATGGGCCCAACAGGGCTTTTCTGCGGTACTCTTGGACCCACCCCGTGATGGTGCCCTGGAGGTCGTGCGCAAGCTCGCCACCCTGGGGGCCAAGCGCCTGGTGTATGTGTCCTGCAACCCAGCCACGCTGGCGCGGGACACGGTTGAGTTGGTCAAGCAAGGCTACCGGCTAAAGCGTGCCGGGATCCTCGACATGTTTCCGCAAACAGCACATGTCGAGGCCATGGCGTTATTTGAAGCGGGCTAGGATGCCCGTTTAATCCGACTGGCCTGCATTCTCCAGGGCCGTGACCTGCCAGGGAGTGTGTTCAAGCTTTAGTGATAAAGCAGGTCAGCGATGATTTTTTGGCGCATCAAAGGTGCGTCGTAGGGAAGGTAAGCAAGATGGTACAGGTGAGAGCACACCAGCCGATCAACACCGACGGTAGTATCAATCTCGAGGCATGGCTGGATCATGCCGTCAGTGTCGACCCGGCACTGGACCGTGAAGCCTTGAAAGCAGCCTGCGAGTTCGCTCGTGAGTCTGAACAGCAAGACAATGCGGCCAAGAACCTGTGGGCGGAGGGCACTTCAAGCTTTCGTACCGGGTTGGAAATCGCCGAGATCCTTGCTGATCTCAAGCTGGACCAGGATTCGCTGATCGCCGCCGTGCTCTATCGCGGCGTGCGTGAAGGGCACATCCCGTTGGACACCGTTGGCCAGCGCTTCGGCGCCGTGGTGGCCAAGCTGATCGACGGCGTGCTGCGCATGGCGGCCATCAGTGCCAGCCTCAGCCCGCGCCAGTCGATGGTGCTGGGCACCCAAGGCCAGTTGGAAAACCTGCGCAAGATGCTGGTGGCGATGGTCGACGACGTGCGCGTCGCGCTGATCAAGCTGGCCGAACGCACCTGCGCGATCCGTGCGGTTAAGACCGCTGACGACGAGAAACGCAACCGCGTCGCCCGCGAAGTCTTCGACATCTACGCGCCGCTGGCGCACCGCCTGGGTATCGGCCATATCAAGTGGGAGCTGGAGGACCTGTCCTTCCGCTACCTCGAACCCGATCAATACAAACAGATTGCCACGCTGCTGCACGAGCGGCGGCTCGACCGTGAGCGCTTCATCAGCGACGTGATGGGCCAACTGCGTTCCGAGTTGCAGGCCACCGGTGTCGACGCCGACATCAGCGGCCGTGCCAAACACATCTACTCCATCTGGCGCAAAATGCAGCGCAAGGGCCTGGCCTTCAGCCAGATCTACGACGTGCGCGCCGTACGGGTGCTGGTGCCGGAAATGCGCGACTGCTACACCGCGCTTGGCATCGTCCACACCCTGTGGCGGCACATCCCCAAGGAATTCGACGACTACATCGCCAACCCCAAGGAAAACGGCTATCGCTCGCTGCACACCGCAGTGATCGGCCCCGAGGGCAAGGTGCTGGAAGTGCAGATCCGCACCCACGCCATGCACGAAGAGGCGGAGCTGGGGGTTTGCGCGCACTGGCGCTACAAGGGCACCGACGTCAAGGCCGGGTCCAACCAGTACGAAGAGAAAATCTCCTGGCTGCGCCAAGTGCTGGAGTGGCACGAAGAACTCGGCGACATCGGCGGCCTGGCGGACCAGTTGCGGGTGGATATCGAGCCGGATCGCGTCTACATATTTACCCCCGACGGCCACGCTATCGACTTGCCGAAGGGCTCTACGCCGCTGGATTTTGCCTACCGCGTGCACACCGAAATCGGCCACAACTGCCGGGGCGCCAAGATCAACGGGCGCATTGTGCCGCTCAACTACAGCCTGCAGACCGGTGAACAGGTCGAGATCATCACCAGCAAGCACGGTACGCCGAGCCGCGACTGGCTGAACCCGAACCTGGGCTACATCACCACCTCGCGGGCACGGGCTAAAATCGTCCACTGGTTCAAGCTGCAGGCGCGCGACCAGAACGTCGCCGCCGGCAAGACCTTGCTCGAGCGCGAACTGGGGCGCCTGGGCCTGCCTCAGGTGGACTTCGACAAGCTGGCCGAAAAGGCCAACATGAAGATTGCCGAAGACATGTTTGCCGCCCTCGGGGCCGGCGACCTGCGCCTGGCGCAACTGGTCAACCTGGCCCAGCAACTGGTTGAGCCGGAGCGCGGCAGCGAACAGCTGGAGCTGATTCCACGCAAAGCCATCGGCTACAAGCCCGGCAAGCGCGGCGATATCCAGATCCAGGGCGTGGGCAACCTGATGACGCAAATGGCCGGTTGCTGCCAGCCGTTGCCGGGCGACGCCATCGTCGGTTACATCACCCAGGGCCGTGGGGTGAGCATTCACCGCCAGGACTGCGCGTCGGTGCTGCAACTGGGCGGGCGTGAGCCGGAGCGGATCATCCAGGTCAGCTGGGGCCCGGTGCCGGTGCTCACCTATCCGGTGGACATCATTATTCGTGCCTACGACCGTTCCGGCTTGCTGCGTGACGTCTCGCAAGTGCTGCTCAATGAGCGGATCAACGTGCTGGCGGTCAACACCCGCTCGAACAAGGAGGACAACACTGCGTTGATGTCTCTGACCATCGAGATTCCGGGGCTGGATGCGCTGGGGCGGTTGCTGGGACGGATTTCCCAGTTGCCGAACATCATCGAGACCCGGCGTAATCGCACGCCATGATGCGGTCAAAAATGTGGGAGGGGGCTTGCTCCCGATAGCAGTGCTTCAGTCAGCAGATGTGTCAACTGACAGACGGCTATCGGGAGCAAGCCCCCTCCCACATTTGATCTGCGGCACGCCAATTTAGTCGGACCCACAACGATGTATTCACTTGAAGACCTGCTGCACCTGATGAACCGCCTGCGGGACCCGCAATACGGGTGCCCGTGGGACATCAAGCAAACCTACGCGAGCATCGTCCCGCACACCCTGGAAGAGGCCTACGAAGTCGCCGACGCCATTGAGCGCGGCGACTTTGATCACCTGCAGGGTGAGTTGGGCGACCTGTTGTTTCAAGTCGTGTATTACAGCCAGTTGGCACGGGAAGAAGGGCGGTTCGAATTTGCCGGGGTGGTCGACAGCATCACCCGCAAGCTGATTCGTCGCCATCCTCATGTGTTCCCGACGGGCGATCTGTATGCGCCGCTGGACATCCCGCAACTGAGCGAGGAGCAGGTCAAGGAACGCTGGGAGCAGATCAAGGCCGAGGAGCGTGCAGAAAAGGCCTCCGCGCCGGAGCAGCTTTCCCTGCTGGACGATGTGCCCACCGCCTTGCCGTCCTTGTCCCGTGCCGCCAAATTGCAAAAGCGCGCCAGCCAGGTCGGTTTTGATTGGCCGGCTGCCTTGCCGGTGGTGGATAACGTGCGCGAAGAGTTGGATGAAGTGCTCGAAGCCATGGCCGATAACGACTCAGTGGCCATTGCCGATGAGGTCGGTGACCTGCTGTTTGCGGCGGTCAACCTGGCCCGTCATCTCAAGGTTGACCCGGAAACTGCCTTGCGCGGCGCCAATGCCAAATTCGAACGACGTTTCCGATTTATCGAACAGGCATTGCGCGATACCCACCGTCCCATAGAAGATTGCACCCTCGAAGAGTTGGACGCCCTGTGGGGCGAAGCCAAACGTCAGGAAAAGAACATGTCCAGCTGCGGTTGAGCGGCTGCCTAAGTGAGTAAGCACCATGAGCATTTCCCTTCGTGACCAGTTGCTAAAAGCAGGCCTGGTCAACCAAAAGCAGGCCAAGCAGGTCGGCAAGGACAAGCAAAAGCAGCAGCGTCTGGTGCATAAAGGCCAGGCAGAGGCTGATGACTCCCAGGCCCGACTGGCCATTGCAGCGCACGCCGAGAAGGTCAAGCGCGACCAGGAGCTGAACCGCCAGCAGCAGGAAAAAGCCGAGGCCAAGGCCCGCACGGCCCAGGTCAAGCAATTGATCGAGACCTCGCGCCTGCCCAAGCTGACCACCGAGGACTACTACAACTTCGTGGATGACAAGAAGGTCAAGCGCCTGTCGGTCAACACGCTGATGCGCAACAAGCTGAGCAACGGCTCCCTGGCGATCGTGCATCACGGCGGTAGCTACGAGGTGATCCCGCGCGAGGCGGCGCTGAAGATCCAGGAGCGCGCACCGGAGCGTATCGTGCAGCTCAATATCCTCACCGAAAGCCAGGTGCCGGATGAGGACGATCCGTATGCGGCCTACCAAATCCCGGATGACCTGATGTGGTAAGGCTGTAGAAACAAATTGTGGCGAGGGGGCTTGTTGTGGCGAGCAGGCTTGCCCTGTGTTGGGCTGCGAAGCAAACCCAAAAAATTACAAACCCCGCTCAAGAGGCGGGGTTTGTGTTTTCAGGCATCGGGCTGCGTGGGCCTTGTACCTGAATCCTGCAAATATTCAGGAGCTTTGTGCCTGGCGTTTCATCTCAAGGGTTTCGAGCTCGTTTTTATAATTATGAGCGTCACTCTCGTTGTGAAACATGCCGACCAGCAGGTCTTGTTGATGTACATCCCAGATGTGAATCCCATGGCCCAGTGCTTCGTGGGACATATGCTCGTCGTCGCGCTCAGTTACTTTTACAGTCATCTGCTTGCTCCAATCTCTGGTGGGTCTGCGGCAAGTCGTCGCAGGCTTTTGTTATATGTTTTGTTAGCTTGCTACGTAAACTGCTTTTGCGTGCAACAATTAGTTGCAGGAAACGCAACAGTCTCGCAGGCCACGTAAACCGCGACATTGCGTCGCAGGCGCCTGAGTTTTATGACAAAAGTTTCATGTTTGCGCAGGGCTTTGATCGTTCCCACGCTGATTGATCGTTGATCGTTCCCACGCTCCGCGTGGGAATGCATCCCGTGACGCTCCGCGTCATCCGTGCGCAAGATTTTCCCCTGCGTTGACTGCGGGAGCGTCCCAGGCGGCATTCCCACGCAGGGCGTAGGAACGAGCGGGCGAAAAAAAGCCCCGCATTCAGCGAGGCTCTTTTCAGCACATCAACGCAATCAGCTGCCCTTGATGGCTTTGCCGTCAACGGTACCGTCCAGCAGCATGATGTTGTATTCCTTGCCGTCGGTTTCCACCTGACGCAGGGCTACCAGGATGCCACCCAGGTCCTTGGCGAACCACATCTGGGTGATGCGCTTGCTTTGAGTCGGGTCACGTACGCGCTCAACCTTGATCGCGTCAATGGCGCCCACCTTGGTCTGGACTTTTTCCGGGCCGATCACGCGGAAGTCGTAGGTGTCGACGTCAGTGCCTTCCACCACGTTGTAGCTCATGCTCTTTTTGCCGGCAGCGACATCACGCTGCAGCGCCAACTGGTAGGTCGACTTGTCGAGCATGCCGCTTTGCAGGGCTACGTTGACCGGGTCTTTGTTCTCAAAGCCGGTGACTTTCTTGGCCGTCTGGTCGAAGTCCAGGTTGATCTTCTTCGCCTTGCCGAGGCCGCCGCGTTCGAAGCTGTAGCTCACGGGCTGCAGGGCATCTTTGTCGAAGCGGATCACACTGGTTTCAGTGAGGCTGGCAATCATCATGGAAGCCTTGAAGTTCAAGGTCCAGGTGCCGTTGTCACTCTTGGTCAGGCTGCGTTCAGCCGAACCACTCATCGGCAACTGTTTCCAGTCAGCGGTGTAGCTGGCGGAGAAAGGGTGAAGTTCTGCTGCTTGCACGGCAGGCAAAGCGAATAGCGCAAAAGCGAAGAGCAGGGCGCGACGCATAAAATCTCCTAGGTTCGAATCAAGTGGCCGCTGGCCGCAAGTAACTGACCGTCCAATAATGCACCCTGTTCACCGAGAATCAACCGCCCCTCGGCAAACCAGCGGACAGCCAGCGGGTAAATCTTGTGTTCCTGGGTGTGAACCCGTTGCGCAAGCGTCTGCGCCGAGTCGTCAGACTCTACCGGAACCACTGCCTGTACGACCAGAGGCCCGCCATCGAGTTCCTCGGTGACGAAGTGCACGCTGCAGCCATGCTCGCTGTCGCTGGCCTCGAGCGCGCGCTGGTGGGTGTGCATGCCTTTGTACTTGGGCAACAGGGAAGGGTGGATATTGAGCAGGCGTCCTTCGTAGTGCCGTACAAAATCAGCGCTGAGAATGCGCATGAAGCCGGCAAGGACCACGAGTTTGGGATGGAAGGCGTCGATCAGTTCGATCAAGGCGCTGTCGAAGGCCTCGCGACCTTCGAAAGCCTTGTGATCCAGAGAGCGGGTGTCGATACCCGCGTCCCTGGCGCGTTGCAGGCCGTAGGCGTCGCTGCGGTTGGAGATCACCGCAGCGATGCGCACCGGGCTGTCGCCGGTGCGCGTGCTGTCGATCAAAGCCTGCAAGTTACTGCCGGTGCCGGAAAGTAGCACCACGACATCACAGGTCTGAGACATTAATGAGCCTTGAGGTTCTTCAGCTCAACTTGAGCCGCGCCTTCGGCAGCGGTAGCGATCTGGCCGATGACCCAAGGCTGCTCACCGGCTTCACGCAGGACGTTCAGCGCGGTTTCAACGTGCTCTTGAGCCACGCAGATAACCATGCCGACGCCGCAGTTCAGCACGCGGTGCATCTCGGTTTCGTCGACGTTGCCTTTCTCTTGCAGCCAGTCGAATACCGCAGGACGCTGCCAGCTGGCCACGTCGACAATCGCCTGGGCGCCTTTTGGCAGTACACGCGGGATGTTATCCAGCAGGCCGCCGCCGGTGATGTGGGCCATGGCTTTGACCGCGCCAGTGTCCTTGATCAGTTTGAGCAGTGGCTTGACGTAGATGCGCGTCGGGGCCATCAGCAGGTCGCTCAGCGGCTTGCCGTCCAACTGGGTGTTCTCGATGTCGGCGCCGGACAGTTCGATGATCTTGCGGATCAGCGAGTAGCCGTTGGAATGCGGGCCGGACGATGGCAGGGCGAGCAGGGCGTCGCCGGCAGCCACTTTGGAACCGTCGATGATCTCGGCCTTTTCTACAACACCGACGCAGAAGCCGGCCAGGTCGTAGTCTTCGCCTTCGTACATACCTGGCATTTCAGCGGTTTCGCCGCCAACCAGGGAGCAACCCGACAGTTCGCAGCCAGCGCCGATACCGGTCACTACTTGGGCAGCGGTGTCCACGTTCAGCTTGCCGGTGGCGTAGTAGTCGAGGAAGAACAGCGGCTCGGCGCCGCACACCACCAGGTCGTTGACGCACATGGCGACCAGGTCGATGCCGATGGTGTCGTGCTTGTTCAGGTTCAGCGCAAGGCGCAGCTTGGTGCCGACGCCGTCGGTGCCGGAGACCAGCACCGGCTGTTTGTAGCCGGCCGGGATTTCGCAGAGGGCGCCAAAACCGCCCAGGCCGCCCATGACTTCGGGGCGCGCAGTGCGCTTGGCGACGCTCTTGATGCGTTCGACCAATGCTTCACCGGCGTCGATGTCTACACCGGCGTCCTTGTAGCTCAGGGAGGGTTGCTTGCTCATGATCCAGGCCTTTAGGGGGGATTCAGGGGTAACGACCGAGTGGGCGAGGGCGTTTGTGAAAAAGCCCAGCCGTTGACGGTCTGCGAAGGCGCGCGATTTTATCAGGCTTGAGGGGCAGCGGCCATCCTCGGGCCGACGGGCAGGGCCATATAGGTTAAAAAGCGCGTTAAAAAAATGCTAATCGGGTCTGCTCTGGCACGTATTAAGGTATAGCCTTTAAGCCGCTAGCGTTATGACAGTAGGAAAACTTACCAAGGCCCTGTGAATGTTTTACCGGTCGCTGTGGTCACAGCCTTGCCAAACCGGGTTCACGCGGTCTGTTCCAGCCGCTAAATTTGTCGTTCGGGAATCTTCCATGCGTCTGTGTAAATTCTTTTTTGTAGGCTGTTTGTCGTTGGTCAGCCTGGCGAGTCATGCCGAAACCCTCAATGGCCTTTATCAAGTACTTGAACCGGTCAGCAGTCAGTCCCCGCAAGAGCGCGACCAAGCCACCCAGCGTGCCGTGCAAACCCTGGTGATTCGCCTGACCGGCGACGCCAAGGCCGCCGACGGCCCGGGCCTGGCGGCCATTCGCAAGGACCCGCAACAAATCATCAGCCAGTACGGTTACGACGCCGGCCCGCCGGAAAGCCTGCAAGTGGATTTCGATCCGGTCAGCACCGATCGCGCCCTGCGTGACGCGGGCCTATCGATCTGGGGCAGCAATCGGCCGTCGATTCTCGGCTGGTGGCTGAACGACTCCACCGACGGCAGCAGCCTGGTGGGCGACGGCCAGGCTGTTGCCCAATCGCTGCGCCGGGCGGCGCAACACCGCGGCCTGCCGTTGCGCTTGCCGCTGGGTGACCTGGACGAACAGGTCGTCGCCACCGCGCCTAATCTGGAAAGCGCAGACGCTACACCGCTGCGCGCCGCCTCCGAACGTTATGGTGCCGACGCCTTGCTCGCGGTGCACGCGCGCCAGGAAGGTAACCAGTGGCAAGCCAAATGGCGCCTGTGGCTGGGCGACAAGAGCGAGCAGGGCACTGCGCAAGGTGCCGACACGGCCGCCGTGGCGGATGCCGTGTTGCTGGCTGTCAGCCAAAAACTGGCGCCACGCTTTGCGGTCAAGCCTGGTGTGAGTACCGAGCAATTGCTCGAAGTACAAGGCATGAACCTGGAGCGTTATGCCGCGCTGGGGCACCTGCTGGAACCATTCGGTGGCCAGCCACAGCGTGTGGATGGCGATCGCATTGTGTATCGCGTCAACGGCAGTGCCGAACAGCTGCGTACCCAGTTGAGCCTGGCCAAGTTGCAGGAGGTCCCGGCAGGCGAAGCGCCGGTTCAGCAACCCGTGGCAGATGGCTCTCAGCCGGCTGCGGCCCCTGAACCTCAGGCGCAACTGCGTTTTCGTTGGTAAATGTTCTTCCTCCTTATATAGAGGCGGGAAGCAAATAACAGATGGAGTGGTTTATGGCGGATGCGCGTCGTTGGGTGTGGCTTGGCGGGATTGTCCTGCTGTGCGTGTTTGTGTTCTTGCTGCATTCGATCCTGACGCCGTTCCTGGTCGCGTTGCTGCTCGCCTATCTGTTCGATCCCGTGGTGGATCGCCTGGAAAAAGCCGGCCTGTCGCGGACCTTGGGTGTGGTGGCGGTGTTCGCATTGTTCACGTTGATCATCACGGCGCTGGTGCTGGTGCTGGTGCCGATGCTGGCCAAGCAACTGTTTCGCCTCTATGAGCTGGCGCCGCAAATGCTCGACTGGCTGCAGCACACGGCAATGCCGTGGGCCCAGGCAAAACTCGGGTTGTCGGACGGCTTCTGGAAATTCGACAAGGTCAAGGCGGCAATCAGCGAACACATGGGGCAGACCACCGATATCGTCGGCGTGATCCTCAGTCAGGCCACCGCTTCCAGCCTGGCGCTGATCGGCTGGCTGACCAACCTGGTGCTGATCCCGGTGGTGGCGTTCTACCTGCTGCGCGATTGGGACGTCATGATGGCCAAGATCCGCAGCCTGCTGCCGCGTAACCGTGAGGAGCGCATCGTCTCGCTGGCCGGAGAGTGCCATGAGGTGCTGGGTGCGTTCGTACGGGGTCAGTTGTTGGTCATGCTGGCCTTGGGGATCATCTACGCCGGCGGGTTAATGGCGATCGGCCTGGAGCTGGGCCTGTTGATTGGCTTGATCGCCGGCCTGGCCGCGATTGTGCCGTACATGGGCTTTGTGATCGGTATCGGTGCGGCGTTGGTGGCCGGGCTGTTCCAGTTTGGCGGCGACCTGTACCCGATGTTGGGGATTCTCGCGGTATTCATGGTGGGCCAGGCCCTGGAAGGCATGGTGCTGACGCCGTTGCTGGTGGGCGACCGGATTGGCCTGCACCCGGTGGCGGTGATCTTTGCGATTTTGGCGGGTGGTGAGCTGTTCGGCTTTACCGGCATCCTGCTGGCACTGCCTGTCGCGGCGGTGATCATGGTGCTGGTGCGCCATGTGCACGATCTGTACAAGGATTCGGATGTGTATACGGGTGTCGAAGACCCCGATCTGTAATCGTGTTGTCACAAACCCGGCCCAGGCCGGGTTTGTTGTTTCTGGGGCTGCTGCGTCAAACAATTTGCGCAAAATCCGCAAGTTAACGCAAACCTTTGATTTTGCTTGGGGTCTGCTGCATTGTGCGCCCAGCGTCACGGGTATAAACTTTGCAAACTTTTCACAGAGGCCACTAACGGTTCGATGGGAGCCGTTCAGTCAGCATGAAACCGATTCAGCTGCCCTTAGGTGTGCGTCTGCGTGACGACGCCACCTTTATCAATTACTACCCAGGCGCCAATGCCGCTGCACTCGGCTATGTCGAGCGGCTCTGCGAAGCCGACGCCGGGTGGACTGAAAGCCTGATCTATCTGTGGGGCAAGCATGGCGTGGGGCGTACCCACCTGTTGCAGGCCGCGTGCCTGCGCTTCGAGCAAATGGGCGAGCCGGCGGTTTACCTGCCATTGGCCGAGTTGATGGATCGCGGTATCGGGATCTTTGACAACCTTGAGCAATACGAGCTGGTGTGCCTCGACGACTTGCAGGCAGTCGCCGGCAAGGCAGATTGGGAAGAGGCGCTGTTTCACCTGTTCAACCGCCTGCGTGACAGCGGCCGGCGCCTGCTGATCGCCGCGTCGACCTCGCCGCGAGAGTTGCCGGTCAAGCTGGCGGACCTCAAGTCGCGCCTGACCCTGGCGCTGATCTTCCAGATGCGCCCACTCTCCGACGAAGACAAATTGCGCGCCCTGCAATTGCGCGCGTCCCGCCGCGGCCTGCACCTCACCGACGAGGTGGGGCATTTTATCCTCACCCGTGGCACCCGCAGCATGAGCGCGTTGTTCGATTTGCTCGAGCAGCTTGATCAAGCCTCCTTGCAGGCCCAGCGCAAGCTGACCATTCCCTTCCTCAAGGAAACCCTCGGCTGGTAGCCAGCCCTTTGTTTACGGGGCCTTTGGCAAATTTCAGGCGCCAGAAAACCCGCGTTAAGGCCGGTTTGGCCACGCAAAAGGGACATATAGGGTGTTAAGGGCTTAGATGTCATAGTCCAAACAAGAAGTCACACAGTTCACGATTGAATTTGCAAATCGATGTGATAGTGGGCATAGTCTCGACTTCTTTACATATCAGCCACGGTCGTGCCCATGCTAAATCGCTTCGCACCCCTCGTGCCTCTCGCACTCGTTACCCTGTTGTTTGGTTGCGCCTCCCACCCTCAACAGGTGGCTGAGCAGCAAAAACCTCAGGTTCAAAGTCAGGCGAAATTCGTTGCTGCACAGTCTTCCACTGTTTATGAGGAAGCTCTTTATAAAGAAGAGCAAGCAACCGAAAAAGAACTGGCCGCATTTGCCGGCAGCAAGCCTTACCAGCTTCCCGTTCTGGCCGACAGTATCCTCGAACGCGGCATGTCCCTGATCGGTACTCGTTACCGTTTCGGCGGTACCTCCGAAGCCGGTTTCGACTGCAGCGGTTTCATCGGCTATCTGTTTCGTGAAGAAGCTGGCATGAACCTGCCACGCTCCACTCGCGAAATGATCAACGTAAAAGCACCGTTGGTCGCGCGCAACAACCTCAAGCCCGGTGATCTGCTTTTCTTCAGTACTGCAGGTCGTGGTCGTGTCAGTCACGCCGGTATCTACTTGGGCGATAACCAGTTTATCCACTCCAGCAGCCGTCGCAGTGGCGGTGTTCGAGTCGACAGCCTGGGCGACAGCTACTGGAGCAAAACCTTCATCGAAGCCAAGCGCGCACTCGCCATGGCCCCGACTACGGTTACCGCTAGCAAGTAAACTTAAAGTGATACTTGAAGTTTGACGTGTAAGCGCTAGAATCCCTGGACATTGTTGTAATCCGTTCGCGCGAGCTTTGCTTGCGCGTTCTGGTTTTCAACGTTCGGCAGCGAAAGCCGCATCCAGACCAGGATTGTTCTGCACATGTCGACCTCAGCCCGCCTGATCCTTATCCTCTGCGCCGCGCTTATCAGCGCCTGCGCAAGCCGGCCGCCGCCCGCTCCCGTTGCGGTCAAGCCCAAGCCGGTGTTCAACTATTCCACTCAGAATTTCTCGCCTGCAGCCGAAGACGTGCTCTTCCGCGCGCTGGGCCTGGTCGGCACGCCTTATCGCTGGGGCGGCAACACGCCGGACTCAGGTTTTGATTGCAGCGGCCTGATCGGGTTTGTCTACCGCGACGCCGCCGGCATCTCGCTGCCGCGCACCACCCGCGAACTGATCGTAATGCGCGCCCAAGACGTCAGCGAAGCGAACCTGCAAACCGGTGACCTGCTGTTCTTTGCTACCGGTGGTGGCTCGCAGGTCAGCCACGCCGGGATCTACGTGGGCGAGGGCCGCTTCGTACATGCACCGCAAACCGGCGGTACGGTGAAGCTGGATACCTTGTCCAAGGCGTATTGGCAGAATGCCTACCTGAGTGCCAAGCGTGTGTTGCCAGGGAGCCTGGCGCGCAACCCCTAGGTTGCATCGTTCGCGTACTCCGCGTGGGAATACATCCTGTGACGCTCTGCGTCACGACCTTTAAAGCGGACGCAGAGCGTCCCTGGCGGCATTCCCACGCAGAGCGTGGGAATGATCACTGGTTGCTACCTATTTAGCCGCCGAAACTCGCCACACCTTATTCCCCACATCATCCGCCACCAGCAAATCCCCCTGCTGATCAATCACCACGCCCACCGGCCGGCCCATGGCTTTCTCATCTTTATCGAGGAACCCGGTCAGCACATCCACCGGTTGTCCTTTGGGCTGCCCACCCTCGAACGGTACAAAAATCACCTTATAGCCACTGTGTGGCTTACGGTTCCATGAACCATGCTGGCCGATGAACGCGCCGTTGCTGAACGGCGCCGGGAGTTTGCTGCCCTCGGCGAACGTCAGGCCTAAAGAGGCGGTGTGAGGCCCCACCGCATAATCCGGGGCGATCGCCTTGGCGACCAGGTCCAGGTTTTGCGGATTGACGCGCACGTCTACATGTTGGCCGTAGTAACTGAATGGCCAGCCATAGAAAGCGCCGTCCGTGACCGATGTGATGTAGTCCGGCACAAGGTCGCTGCCGATTTCATCCCGCTCGTTAACCGCCGTCCACAGCTTGC
This sequence comes from Pseudomonas fildesensis, assembly GCF_001050345.1. Taxonomy (GTDB): domain Bacteria; phylum Pseudomonadota; class Gammaproteobacteria; order Pseudomonadales; family Pseudomonadaceae; genus Aquipseudomonas; species Aquipseudomonas fildesensis. The sequence continues at coordinate 170,028 of NZ_LFMW01000002.1, forward strand.
CGCTCTGCGGTTCCCAGGCCATGCCGTTGGGGTTGCGCAGGCCGGAGGCGAAAATGCGGTGCTGGCCGCTGGCGCGGTCGACTTCCCAGATCGCCGCCCGCCCTTCTTCCGCTTCCAGGCCGTTTTCGCCGACATTGCTGTTGGAGCCTACGCTCACATACAGCTTGCTGCCGTCCTTGCTGGCCACCACGTTTTTCGTCCAGTGGTGGTTGATGCTGCCGCCCGGCAGGTCGACGACTTTGGTGCCGGCCTCCTTGATTGCGGTCTCGCCCGGTTGATAGGGGAAGCGCAACAGTTTGTCCGAGTCGGCCACGTACAAGTCATTGCCGACCAGGGTCATGCCAAAGGGCGAGTTGAGGTTTTCCAGGAATACCGTGCGCGTCTCGGCGACGCCGTCGTGATCGGCATCGCGCAGCAAGGTGATGCGGTTCGGGCTGGGGACAGCGGCGCCGGCGCGACCCATGACTTTTTCCATGACCCAGCCGCGAATGCCCCTGGAGTCATCCGGCTTGGGTGGCGCATTGGTTTCTGCCACCAGCACGTCGCCATTGGGCAATACATACAGCCAGCGCGGGTGATCCAGGCCTTCGGCGAATGCCACCACCTGAGTGCCGGCCGCCGCTGTCGGCTTGACGCCGTCGGGCCAGCCGATGGCCGGGGCGATGTTCACGGTGGGGATCAGGGTCTTGTTTGGCTCCGGCAGCTTGGGCGAAGGCCCCGTACCGTCGGAGACCTTTAAAGTAGAGCTTTCTCCGCAGGCGGCGAGGGTGCCTGCGAGCATGATCAGTAAGGCGAGTCTTGTTTTATGCATGGTGTTCTCCTTAATACCTGTAAGGGTAGAGGCGGGCGGTAGTGCGATGGTTCAAGTACAAGTCCAGCTTTCATTGACGCTCCACCCCCAACCCACTAACCTTCGCGGCTTGTTCCAGGTGCTCTGTGACCGATGGTCGACGGAGTGAAACAGGGAAGCCGGTGAGTGAGCGCACTTGTACACAGTGCTGCCGCGATTCCGGCGCTGCCCCCGCAACGGTAAATGAGTCAACACGGTGCCTTTTGCCACTGTATCGCCAGCGATATGGGAAGGCGCACCGTCGGCCAGTTCGCTCTCTCTACTGTGAGAGCAAGCGCCACTCATGAGCCCGGAGACCGGCCTGGATCATCCAACAGCATCACGGTGGGCGATGCTTGGCTGTCTGTTTGTCCATTTTCCTGCCCGCCGTTTTTGTCCAGCCCCAACGGAGAGCTGCCATGACTGATTCCCCTGACCGCGACGAACGCCATCTGGCGCGCATGCTGCGCAAAAAAGCCGTGATCGACGAGCGTATCGCCAATTCCCCGAACGAGTGCGGCTTGCTGCTGGTGCTGACCGGCAACGGCAAAGGCAAGAGCAGCTCTGCGTTTGGCATGCTGGCCCGGGCCATGGGCCACGGTATGCAGTGCGGCGTGGTGCAGTTCATCAAGGGGCGCCACAGCACTGGCGAAGAGCTGTTTTTCCGCCGTTTCCCCGAGCAAGTGCGTTTCCACGTCATGGGCGAAGGCTTCACCTGGGAAACCCAGGACCGCCAGCGCGACATCGCCGCCGCTGAAGCCGCCTGGGCGGTGTCTCGCGAACTGCTGCAAGATCCTTCCATCGGCATGGTAGTGCTGGATGAGCTGAACATTGCCCTCAAGCACGGTTACCTCGACCTGGATCAGGTGCTCAGCGACCTGCAAGCCCGTCCGCCGATGCAGCACGTGGTGGTCACCGGTCGTGGCGCCAAGCCTGAATTGATTGAAATGGGCGACACCGTCACCGAAATGGGCATGCTCAAGCACGCGTTCCAGGCCGGTATCAAGGCACAGAAGGGCGTCGAACTTTGAACCCGCCCCGTCACTGCCCGGCCGTCTTGATCGCCGCACCGGCGTCCGGCCAGGGCAAAACCACCGTCACCGCCGCGCTGGCCCGTTTGCACCGCAACCTGGGTCGCAAAGTGCGTGTGTTCAAATGTGGCCCGGACTTTCTGGACCCGATGATCCACGAGCGCGCCAGCGGTGCACCGGTGTATCAATTGGACATGTGGATGGTGGGCGAACAGGAAAGTCGTCGCTTGCTGTGGGAAGCGGCGGGTGAGGCGGACCTGATCCTGATCGAAGGTGTGATGGGCCTGTTCGACGGCACGCCTTCCAGCGCCGATCTGGCGCGGCACTTCGGCGTGCCCGTGCTGGGCGTGATTGACGGCACCGCCATGGCCCAAACCTTTGGCGCCCTGGCCTTGGGCCTGGCGCGCTATCAGCCGGACCTGCCGTTTGCCGGCGTGCTGGCCAACCGTGTCGGCACCCTGCGACACGCGCAGTTGCTTGAAGGCAGCCTCACCGAAGGCCTGCGCTGGTACGGGGCGCTGTCCCGTGAGACCGGCATCGAGTTGCCAAGCCGCCACCTCGGCCTGGTGCAAGCCATCGAACTGAATGACCTCGACGTGCGCCTGGACGCCGCCGCCCAAGCCCTGGGCAGCAGCTGCGAAGTCGCGTTACCACCGCCAGTGACGTTCGCCGCGCCGGAAGTGATCGAGGCCGAGCCGTTGCTCGCCGGTGTGCGCATTGCCATTGCCCGTGACGAAGCGTTCGCCTTCACCTATGGCGCCAGCCTTGATCTGCTAAGGGCGATGGGCGCTGAGTTGTCTTTCTTCTCGCCGATTCACGATCGCGAATTGCCCGACGCCGACAGTCTCTATTTGCCCGGCGGTTATCCGGAACTGCATCACCAGGCGCTGTCGGAAAACACCCCGATGCTCGACGCCATTCGCGCCCATCACGCTGCCGGCAAACCCCTGCTCGCCGAGTGTGGCGGCATGCTGTATTTGCTGGACTCGCTCACCGACGTCGACGGCACCCGTGCCGAATTGGTTGGTCTGCTGCAGGGCGATGCCGTCATGCAAAAGAAGCTGGCGGCCCTGGCGCTGCAAAGCGTCGAACTGCCTGAAGGCGTTTTGCGCGGGCACACCTATCACCATTCCCTGACCAGCACCGAATGGCAGCCGATTGCCCGAGGCCTGAGCCCCAATGGCGGGCGCGGTGCCGAGGCGGTGTACCGGCAGGGGCGGATGACCGCGTCGTACGTGCACTTTTACTTCCCGTCGAACCCAGCGGCCGTGGCTGCGCTGTTTGCGCCCGACCGGGAGACCGCTATCGCTGGCAAGCCAGTTCCTACAGTTGACCGAGTTGAAACCCAATCCAATGTAGGAGCTGGCTTGCCAGCGATGAGGCCATGACCGACAACGCCTTTCCCGAAGCCGACCGTCAGGCCGTCTACCGCGCCATCGCCGAACGCCGCGACATGCGCCACTTCAGCGGCGGCAGCGTCGCCCCTGAACTGCTGCACCGCTTGCTCCAGGCCGCGCACCAGGCACCCAGCGTCGGCTTGATGCAGCCGTGGCGCTTTATCCGCATCAGCGACCGTCACCTGCGTGGGCAGATTCAGCAATTGGTGGAAGAAGAGCGCATGCGCACCGCCGAGGCGTTGGGCGAGCGCTCCGACGACTTCATGAAACTCAAGGTCGAAGGCATCCACGACTGTGCCGAAGTGCTGGTGGCGGCGCTGATGGATGATCGCGAGCGCCACATCTTCGGGCGTCGCACCTTGCCGGAAATGGACATGGCCTCGCTGTCGTGCGCGATCCAGAATCTTTGGCTGGCCGCGCGGGTTGAAGGCCTGGGCATGGGCTGGGTTTCGCTGTTCGAACCCCAAGCCCTCGCCGACCTGCTGTGTTTACCGCCCGGCGCAAAACCCCTGGCGGTGTTGTGCCTGGGGCCAGTCACCGAGTTCTATCCGGCACCGATGTTGCAGCTCGAAGGCTGGACCGAACCGCGGCCGCTGAGTGACATGTTGTATGAGAATGTGTGGGGAGTGAGTCAATGAGTGTGGCCTTGCTGTGTGTCGCTGCGGTGGCGCTGGATGCGCTGCTGGGTGAACCCAGGCGCTGGCATCCGCTGGTAGCATTCGGCAATTTCGCCGGGCGCATCGAGCAACGTTTCAACAGCGGTGGCCGTGGCTGGCGCAGCCATGGCGTGACTGCGTGGGTTATCGCGGTGGTGCCGCTGACCCTGCTGGCCACCGCCTTGTCGTGGGCGCCGTATATCGGTTGGGTGCTGGAGATCCTGGCGCTGTACTGCGCCCTCGGCATGCGCAGCCTCGGCGAACACGTGATCCCGGTGGCCCAGGCGCTGCGCAGCGATGATTTGGATGAGGCGCGTAAACGCGTGAGCTACCTGGTCAGCCGTCAGACCAGCGAACTCGACCACACCGAAGTTGCCCGTGCCGCTACCGAATCGGTGCTGGAAAACGGCAGTGACGCGGTGTTTGCCGCTCTGTTCTGGTTTGTAGTTGCCGGTGTGCCGGGAGTCGTGCTCTACCGCCTGAGCAACACCCTCGACGCCATGTGGGGTTATCGCAACGAGCGCTTTGAACGCTTCGGCTGGGCCGCGGCGAAAATCGACGATGTACTGAACTATATTCCGGCACGCCTGGTGGCGTTGACCTACGCCGTGCTCGGCAAAACCCGGCTGGCCCTCAAATGCTGGCGTACCCAGGGCCCGACCTGGGACAGCCCCAATGCCGGGCCGGTGATGGCTGCCGGCGCGGGTGCCTTGGGCGTTGAACTCGGCGGTGCAGCGATTTATCACGGTGAGGTGCACCAGCGCCCGCAACTGGGCGAAGGTCCGGCGGCGGATGCCGACTCTATCGACCGGGGCTGGCAACTGGTGCAGCGCGGCGTCTGGCTGTGGCTGCTGATCCTATGTGCGGGGGCGCAATTTTATGCTTGAACACGGTGGCCGGCTGCGCAAGGCGGCGATTGAGTACGGGATTGCCGAGGCCGATTGGCTCGACCTCTCCAGTGGTCTGGCGCCCTGGCCCTGGCCGGTCCCCGAGATCCCTCTGCGGGCCTGGGCGCGCTTGCCGGAAGCCGACGATGGCCTGGAACAGGCTGCGAGCGAGTATTACGGCGCTGCGCACCTATTGCCGGTGCCGGGTTCCCAGGCTGCGATCCAATTGCTGCCGCGCCTGCGCCGGACCGGTAAGGTCGGCGTGCTGTCGCCCTGCTATGCCGAGCACGCCGAAGCTTGGCGCCGTGCCGGCTACGTGGTGCGCGAAGTGCAGGAGCAGGAGGTCGACTTCTTTCTCGACAGCCTCGATGTGCTGGTCGTGGTCAACCCGAATAATCCCACTGGCCTGAGCCTGCCCCCGCAACGCCTGCTCGACTGGCACGCGCGGCTCGCCCAGCGCGGCGGCTGGCTGGTGGTGGACGAAGCGTTTATGGACGTCACCCCGCAATTGAGCCTGGCGGGCCACGCCCATCAGGTAGGCCTGATCGTGCTGCGTTCGTTCGGTAAGTTTTTCGGCTTGGCCGGTGTTCGGCTCGGCTTTGTGCTGGCGGAACGCAAGCTGCTCAAGCTGCTGGCCGAACAGGTCGGCCCGTGGGCGGTCAGTGGGCCGACGCGAGTACTGGGCCAAGTGTGCCTGCGTGACAGCGCCGGGCATGTGCGGCAGAGAGAGCGCTGCATAGAAGCTGGCCAGCGCCTGTTCGCCCTGCTTGAACGCCATGGTTTTCAACCGCAGGGCGGCTGTGCATTGTTTCAATGGCTGATCACCCCGCACGCCGGACGCCTCCACGAATTCATGGCCCAGCGCGGCATTCTGCTGCGCTTGTTTGTTCACGACAGCAGCCTGCGCTTTGGCCTGCCCGACACCGAGGCGGATTGGTCGCGCCTCGACGAGGCCCTGGTCGCCTATAAGGAAGCGTCATGAGTACGTTGATGGTGCAGGGCACCACTTCCGATGCCGGCAAAAGCACCCTGGTGACTGCACTGTGCCGCTGGCTGGTACGCCAGGGCGTGGCGGTCGTGCCATTCAAGCCGCAGAACATGGCTCTTAACAGCGCCGTAACCGCTGAAGGCGGCGAGATCGGCCGCGCCCAGGCGGTGCAGGCCCAGGCGGCCAACCTGGCACCCCACACCGACATGAACCCGGTGCTGCTCAAACCCAATAGCGACACCGGCTCCCAAGTGATCATCCACGGCCGCGCCGTGACCAGCATGAACGCGGTGGCCTACCACGACTACAAAGCCATCGCGATGCAGGCGGTGCTGGCTTCCCACACGCGGCTGAGCGAAGCCTACCCGGTGGTTATGGTGGAAGGCGCCGGCTCCCCGGCGGAGATCAACCTGCGCGCCAATGACATCGCCAACATGGGCTTCGCCGAAGCGGTGGATTGCCCGGTGCTGCTGATCGCCGACATCAATCGCGGCGGCGTGTTTGCCCACCTGGTCGGCACCCTGGAATTGCTCTCGCCGAGTGAACAGGCGCGGGTCAAGGGGTTCATCATCAACCGGTTTCGTGGCGATATCGCGCTGCTGCAGCCGGGGCTGGATTGGCTGGAAGCGCGCACCGGCAAACCGGTGGTGGGCGTACTGCCCTACGTGATGGACCTGCACCTGGAAGCCGAAGACGGCATCGACCAGCGCCAGATCGACAAGGCGGCGCAGGTGCTCAAGGTGGTGGTGCCGGTATTGCCGCGCATCAGCAACCACACGGACTTTGACCCGCTGCGCCTGCATCCCCAGGTGGATTTGCAGTTTGTCGGGCCGGGCCAGCCGATTCCTGCCGCCGACCTGATTATCCTGCCAGGCTCGAAAAGCGTGCGCAGTGACCTGGCGTATCTGCGTGCCAATGGCTGGGACACCAGCGTGGCGCGGCACTTGCGCTACGGCGGCAAGGTGCTGGGGATTTGCGGTGGTTTGCAGATGCTCGGCGAGCAGGTGCACGACCCGCTGGGCCTGGAAGGGCCGGCCGGGTCCAGCGATGGCCTGGGGCTGCTCGCGTTCAGTACGACGCTGGAGGAGGAGAAGCAACTGCGCAATGTGCGGGGGCGGTTGTTGCTGGAGGATGCCGAGGTCAGCGGGTATGAGATTCATGCGGGGGTGACGTCCGGCGATGCCTTGTCGAAAGCCGCCGTGCTGTTGGATGACGGCCGCAGTGATGGTGCCCAGAGCGCCGACGGGCAGGTTCTTGGCACGTATCTGCATGGGCTGTTTGAGACGCCGGCGGCGTGTAGTGCGTTGTTGCGCTGGGCGGGGTTGCAGGATGTGCAGGAGGTGGATTATCACGGCCTGCGCGAGCGTGATATCGAGCGGTTGGCGGATCTGGTGGAGAATCATCTGGATACTGATTTGTTGCGCACGCTGTGTGGGGTTTGACGGTGTGCACGCGAACCCGCTGTAGGGGCGATGGCTGGCTGTCGGTGTACATATCCGTTACTGCGGTAACGGCCACTTATGGTTTCGCTCTTACAGCGAGTCACTTTTGGAAAGACCCAAAAGTAACCAAAAGGTCTTCGCCCCACCACTCGGCACCTCGCTTAGGCTCGGTGTGCCCTCACTCCGGCATTAATCCGTGGGCCGCCGCGATGGGCCATCCTTGGCCCAGCGCGGCTAACCCGGCGTCCTGCCGGGTTGCCCACGGATTAATGCCTGCGTTCGGCCAGCGTGGTTTAACGGGGCGCTCAAGATCAAGATCAAAATCAACAGCCAGATCAAGATCAAAAGCTTTGTATCTGGTTGGGTTCAAAGGGCTTATTGCATGCATCAGTTGATCTTGGGGGGTGCTCGTTCGGGCAAGAGCCGCCTTGCCGAAAAACTTGCCAGCGACAGTGGTTTGCCCGTCATTTATATCGCCACCAGTCAGGCGCTGGACGGTGAGATGAATGCGCGCGTCGCCCTGCATCGCGAGCGTCGCCCCGACACTTGGGGGCTGATCGAAGAGCCCGTCGAGCTGGCCCGGGTGTTGCGCGAAAACGCTGCGCCTGACCGCTGCCTTCTGGTGGATTGCCTGACTCTCTGGCTTACCAACTTACTGATGCTTGAAGACCCGGAACGCCTGGCGTTTGAGCGCGAGCAACTGCTGGAAATCCTGGCCTCGTTGCCGGGTGAAATCATTTTTGTCAGCAACGAGACCGGTCTGGGTGTCGTGCCGCTGGGCGAATTGACTCGCCGCTATGTGGATGAAGCCGGTTGGCTGCATCAAGCCTTGGCCGAGCGGTGTCAGCGTGTTGTCCTGACGGTCGCCGGCCTGCCCCTGACTTTGAAAGGTATTGCGTTATGACTGACACCTGGTGGCTCAACCCTTGTAAGGCCATTGACGCCTCGGCGTACGAACAGGCCCTGGCGCGCCAGCAGCAATTGACCAAGCCGGCCGGCTCCCTGGGCCAGTTGGAAGCGTTGGCGGTGCAATTGGCGGGCTTGCAAGGCCGGGTCAAGCCTTCGGTGGAGCAACTGTGGATCGCGATTTTTGCCGGTGACCATGGTGTGGTGGCGGAAGGCGTGTCGGCGTATCCCCAGGAAGTGACCGGGCAGATGTTGCACAACTTTGTCACCGGGGGCGCAGCCATCAGTGTGTTGGCGCGGCAACTGGCAGCGCAGCTGGAAGTGGTCGACCTCGGCACGGTGAACCCGTTGCTGGACCTGCCCGGTGTGCGTCACCTGAACATAGGCGCGGGCACGGCGAATTTCGTCAACGGCCCGGCGATGACCCAAACCCAGGGGCAACTGGCACTGCAAGCCGGTAGGGACAGCGTGCGCCGCGCGTTGGAAAGCGGTGCGCAATTGTTTATCGGCGGCGAGATGGGCATTGGCAACACCACCGCCGCGAGCGCGCTGGCGTGTGCTTTGCTCGATTGCCAGGTGAGTGACTTGACCGGTCCGGGCACGGGCTTGAATGCCGAGGGCGTCAGCCACAAGGTCGCTGTTATCGAACGTGCGCTGGCACTGCATGCAGGGCAACGCGGCGATGCGTTGCAAATCCTGTTCAACCTCGGCGGTTTTGAAATCGCGGCGTTGGTCGGTGCCTATCTGGCCTGTGCCCAAGAGGGCATCGTGGTGCTGGTCGACGGTTTCATCTGCAGCGTTGCCGCGCTCGTCGCCACGCGTCTGAATCCGGCCTGCCGTGAGTGGTTGCTGTTCGGCCATCGGGGTGCAGAGCCCGGCCATCGCCATGTGCTGCAAAGCCTCAATGCGCAGCCACTGCTGGAACTGGGCCTGCGCCTGGGCGAGGGCAGCGGCGCAGCGCTGGCGGTGCCGTTGCTGCGCCTGGCGTGTGCGCTGCACGGGCAGATGGCGACGTTCGCCGAAGCCGCCGTGGCAGACCGCCCCGCATGACCTTGCACCTGGACCTGTTGCGCCACGGCGAAACCGAACTGGGTGGCGGCCTGCGCGGCAGCCTGGATGACGCGTTGACCGAAAAGGGTTGGGCGCAGATGCGTGCCGCTGTGCTGGAGCGGGGGCCGTGGGACCGCTTGGTCAGCTCGCCGCTGCAACGTTGTGCGCGCTTTGCTGAGGAACTGGGCACGCAGCTCAACCTGCCGGTGAGCCTGGAGAAAGATCTGCAGGAACTGCACTTCGGTGCCTGGGAAGGGCAGAGCGCGGCGGCGTTGATGGAAATCGATGCCGAAGGGCTGGGTTTGTTCTGGGCCGACCCCTATAGCTTCACCCCGCCTGAGGGTGAGCCGGTGAGCGACTTTTCCGACCGGGTTCTCGACGCTGTCTCACGCTTGCATCGGGCGTATGCGGGCCAGCGTGTGCTGTTGATCAGCCATGGCGGCGTGATGCGTTTGCTATTGGCTCAGGCGCGCGGTTTGCCCCGTGAGCAACTATTGAATGTCGAAGTCGGTCACGGCGGGCTGTTCAGCCTGCGGGTCGAGGCCGATGGCGTGTTGAAGGAAGTGGGGTGAGCATGCTGCCGTTCTGGATCGCCCTGCAATTTCTCAGCAGCCTGCCGATTCGTCTGCCGGGCATGCCGCAGCCGCAGGAGCTGGGGCGCTCGCTGCTGTTTTATCCGGTGGTCGGGCTGTTATTCGGGTTGCTGTTATGGGGCCTGAATACGGCACTGATGGGCGCGCCATTGTTGCTGCACGCCGCGTTGTTGCTGACGGCCTGGGTGCTGCTCAGCGGCGGCCTGCACCTGGACGGCCTGGCGGACAGCGCGGATGCCTGGCTGGGTGGCTTCGGCGACCGCGAGCGCACCCTCAGCATCATGAAAGATCCGCGCAGCGGGCCGATTGCCGTGGTCACTCTGGGCTTGGTGATACTGCTCAAATTTACCGCCTTGGTCGCGCTGATCGAGCAGCAGAATGGCGCGGCGCTGATCCTCGCCCCGCTGATTGGGCGGGCCTCGATGCTGGCGCTGTTCCTCACCACGCGCTATGTGCGTGCAGGAGGATTGGGCCAGGCGTTGTCAGATCATTTACCGAGGATTGTCGGCCAACAGGTACTGATCCTCAGCGGCCTGGCGTGCATCCTGATCGGGGGGTTCAGCGGCGGGATTGCCGTCCTGCTCGCTGCGCTATGTTTTATGGGGTTGCGCCAACTGATGATCAACCGCCTCGGCGGCACCACCGGCGACACCGCTGGCGCGTTGTTGGAGCTGCTGGAAGTGGCGGTTCTGGTCGGGCTGGCGCTGTAACACTTTCTTGCATTTCCTTAATCGCGGGTATATACACGTTCCATGCTTGCCTCCCAGTGTTTATGCACCAACCTGCGTCGCGCCGCTCGTGGCGTCAGCAGGTATTACGACGGCGCTCTCGACGGCTTCGGGATCAACGTCGCCCAGTATTCTTTGCTGTGTAACCTGCAGCGCCTCGACCAACCGAGTATTTCCAGCCTGGCGGAAGCCATGGGCCTGGATCGCAGCACCTTGGGGCGTAACCTGCGGGTGCTGGAAGGCGAGGGCCTGGTGCAGTTGGTCGAGGGCGATGACTTGCGCAACCGCCTGGTGCAGCTGACCGCAGCAGGCGAAGAACGCCTGGCCGCCGCCTTGCCTGCCTGGGAAGCGGCGCAGCAGAAATTGATTGATCAGTTGGGCGCCGAAAAGCGCGAAACCCTGTTGGCCTTGCTGGATGAACTCGCCTGAGCGCGAGTTTGATCGACTATAAGCGGGTATATACCCGCGAGCGGAGAATAAGAAATGACCTCGATGTGGCGCACCAGTGGCTGGATTCTTGTGGGGAGTGCGCTGATCCTGGCGTTGTCCCTGGGCGTGCGGCATGGCTTCGGCCTGTTCCTGGCACCGATGAGCGCCGAATTCGGCTGGGGGCGTGAGACGTTCGCCTTTGCCATTGCGTTGCAGAACCTGATCTGGGGCCTGGCGCAACCGTTTACCGGCGCCCTGGCCGACCGTTTTGGCGCGACCAAGGCCGTGCTGGTCGGGGGTGTGCTGTATGCCGTAGGGCTGGTGTTGATGGGTATGTCCGATTCGGCGTGGTCGTTGTCGCTCAGCGCCGGCTTGCTGATCGGGATCGGCCTGTCCGGCACCTCGTTCTCGGTAATCCTCGGCGTTGTCGGCCGAGCAGTGCCGCCGGAAAAGCGCAGCATGGCGATGGGTATCGCGAGCGCCGCCGGTTCTTTTGGCCAGTTCGCCATGGTGCCGGGCACCTTGGGCTTGATCAGCTGGTTGGGCTGGTCGGCCGCCTTGTTGGCGCTGGGCCTGATGGTGGCGCTCATCCTGCCGCTGGTGGCCATGCTCAAGGACCGGCCGTTGCCCGTGCTGGCCGGCCAGCAGACCCTGCGTGAAGCACTGAAGGAAGCCTGCTCCCATTCCGGTTTCTGGCTGCTGGCGTTCGGCTTTTTTGTCTGCGGTTTCCAAGTGGTGTTTATCGGCGTGCACCTGCCGGCTTACCTGGTGGACCAACACTTGCCGGCCAGCGTGGGCACCACAGTGTTGGCGTTGATTGGCCTGTTCAATATCTTCGGTACCTACACCGCAGGCTGGCTCGGCGGGCGCATGTCCAAGCCGCGCTTGCTGACTGGGTTGTACCTGTTGCGTGCGGTGGTGATCGCGCTGTTCCTGTGGGCACCGGTGACGCAAGTCACGGCCTATCTGTTCGGCATGGCGATGGGCTTTTTGTGGCTGTCCACCGTGCCGCTGACCAACGGTACCGTCGCGACGTTGTTCGGTGTGAGAAACCTCTCGATGCTCGGTGGGATCGTGTTCCTGTTCCATCAGCTCGGTTCGTTCCTCGGCGGCTGGTTGGGTGGGGTGGTCTATGATCGAACCGGCAACTACGATTTGATCTGGCAGGTGGCGATTCTCTTGAGTCTGCTCGCCGCGGCCCTGAACTGGCCGGTGCGTGAGCGGCCAGTGGCGCGATTGCAGGCGCAGATGGAGGCAGTATGAGTTCGATCGGGTATCGGTTCGGCGCAGCCGCAGTGATAGCGCTGTTGCTGGCCCTGGCATGGTGGGGTTGGCAGCGCGGTGGGTTGGCGTTGATGCAACTGGGTATGTCGATCTGTTAAGTTCTGGGTCTGACTTTTTTCAAGGACCCTCGACATGCAGATGCGCTGGCTTGCAGTACCCGTCCTGATGGCCGCTTTTGGCGGTGTGGCGATGGCCGCCGATTGTCCGCCCTTGCTCGAAGGACAGTTGCCCAAGTTGCGCGCCAAGGAATCCATCGACCTGTGCCAGCGCTTCGCCGGCAAGCCGCTGGTGATCGTCAATACCGCGAGCTTCTGTGGCTTCGCCCCGCAATTCAAAGGCCTCGAAGCCCTGTACCAGCGCTACAAGGGCCAAGGGCTGGAAGTGATTGGCGTGCCGTCCGATGACTTCAAGCAGGAAGCCAAGACCGGCGAAGAAACCGCCAAGGTTTGTTACGTAAACTACGGCGTGACGTTCACCATGACCGAGCCGCAGAAGGTCAAGGGACCGGATGCGGTGCACCTGTTCAAGATACTCGCGCAGCAAACCAACGCGCCGAAGTGGAATTTCTACAAGTACGTGGTGGACCGTCAAGGCAAGGTGATTGCCAATTTCTCCAGCCTGACCAAGCCAGACAGCCCGGATTTGATCGAGGCAGTCGAGCAGGCGCTGGCTTCAAAACCCTGATCGTCGCCCATTAAAAAGCCCCGCCTCCCTTGCAGGAGAGCGGGGCTTTTTTACACCGGTCTGAATCAGAAGGTGTAAGTCATGCCCAGGCCGAAACCGTTGGCACTGTTTTGGTACTTGGCTTGGTAGTTGGACGGCAGCGAGGTGTTGTTGACCTTGACGTCCTCTTCCTTCAGGTACGAGTAAGCCAGGTCGACCGTCATGTTATCCATGACCTTGTAGCCCAGACCCACACTGAAGATCGTACGGTCGCCAGTCGGGATGCGCGGCGAACGATCGGTGTTGTTGGTTGGCGACTGGTCGAAGGTCAGGCCGGTACGCAGCACGACCTGTTTGGTCAGCTGGTACGAGGTACCGACGGCATAGGCCCAAGTGTCGTGCCAGTTTTGCTCTTCGGTGATGTTGGCGATGCGGCTCGGGGCCAAGGCGCCACCGTTTGCCCCAGTCACACCTTCGTTGTTGACGGTGATCTCTTTCAAGCGGCTCCAGCGCGTCCAGGTTGCACCGCCGTAGAGTTTCCACGCGTCAGTCAGGTCTTGAGTGACCGACAGATCGTAGGACTCAGGGGTCTCGATTTTCAGGGAGGCGTCGTAACGGTTGTTGCGCAGCGCTGCTTGAGTCTGAGCCGGGCCTGTGACGGTGGTGTGGCCTTCAAGCTTGTACTTGACCTTCGAGTGGTAGGTCAGGCCGACACGGGTGGTGTCGGTAGCCTGGACCAGCACACCGACGTTGAAGCCCAGTGCGGTGTCGTCACCCTTGATCTTGACGTTGGTGTCAGCGAAAGGCGCGCCGATTACCAGCGTCTTGTCCGACTCCAATACCCCGGAAATGCGGTTGATAGTCGGGCCAAAACCGATGGAAACCTTGTCGTTGAAGGCATAGCTGACAGTCGGCTGGAAGGTCATGACCTTCACTTCGCTCTTGCTGCCAAAGCCACGGCCCTGGAAGCCGCTTTCGTAATCAGTCACCAGACCGAACGGTGCGTACACACCGAAGCCGATGGCCCACTGATCGTCGAGTTTGTTGGTGTAGAAACCGAATGGCACCGCGGTGAACGGAACCATGTCGCCTTTGTTGGAACCGCTTGGGCGGCCACTGGCGTCCTTGATATCGGTCGATGCATCAATGGCAGCAACACCGCCCGTGATTTGCTGGCCATTCAGGCGAGACATACCGGCAGGGTTACCGTAGACAGTGCTTGCATCATCGGCAGAAGAAGAGCGACCCGCGAAACCGGTACCCATCCCACTGACACTTTGTTCGTTCAGTGCAAAACCGCTTGCGAACAGTTGGGAAGATGCCATGGCAACGGCGAGGCTAAGTGTGGTCTTGAGCATTACTTTTTTCATTATTAGAACTCCGTGGTGATCACCGTTGCGGAAAGTATCAATAAATTTAAGATCGCGCTATAGGCTGTAATGCCGGAGATAGAGCGTTTTTGTAGGACAATCAGACCAAAATCGGCGTTTTTAGCCGAATCTTGCAAAAAGCCTGATCAGCAACTGACCTGATTCATGGGTGAAACACAGGTTTGCCAGGCTTGGGTGAAATCCCGCAGCCGTCCTTGAGGGTGAAATATTTCTTTCCAGATACGCGCCATGGCGAGTACGTCGCCCGGTGCGGGCAGTACAGAGTGATGTTTTTCAACGAGGAGCCAGGCGATTGCCGTGGCGTAACGCAGGTTGACCGTCAGCTCCAGCTGGGGCGCACTGAGGAACGCGTGTTGGCTGGCCAGCCCGCGTACCAGGCTTGCGCGTTCTGGGTCCAGTGCCAGGTAGTCGTCCCAAAGGGCGCGGTGGCGGTGTTCGGTGATGCTGTACAGGCCGTGGCCGCGTCGATCATGCAGGGCGGAGCCCAGTTCCGATTGCGTGGCGGCAATTCCCAGTAGTAGGGACTCAGCCGTCGGGTTATGGCGGCCCAGGTACATCAACGTCGGCCGGATCACATAACGACACAATTCGCTGGCTGCGATACCCATACACGCCTCAATCCGTGAAAGTGGTCGACGACGCCTGAGAAGGTGGGCTTGGCAGCAGTGGATCGGATCTCAGGCTCGCCGGAAGCGGATCATGCCGCTTGAGTTGAAGTGTAGTGTCATATTTGTGATGTAAAGGACTGTTTTTAAAACATCTTCTTCATCCAGTTATAACGGTTATATCTATTTGAACTTAGGGTAAAAACTCAAAGTCTGAATTTCAGGCAATAAAAAACCCTGTTTTTTAGACAGGGTTTTTGTGTTTCAGCAACTCGGGTCGATCAGGCAACCAGTGCCTGACGGGTACGCTCGATCACAGCCTGCAGCGGTTCAGCGCTGGAGTATTGATCGGGGTACAGGCGTTCGCTGTGACGAGCGATGCCGTGTTCGTTGACCAGGGTGAAGCTGAAGCAGCCTTTGCGAGCGGCCATGATCAGGCAGTTCATTGGTGCAAAAGCGTTGGTGAGGGTGCGAATGGCATCCTGAGTATGGATTTGAGTGGACATATTATTGGTGTTCCTACAAATGACACGGATAAGAACCGTGCAACGTTAAAACGTTCCAGTGACGTTGATCACCATTGATCGAACGAAGAACCCGACTGGAACAAAGCAGCCAGTTTGAAGCGCTTATAGTTTGGCGCGCTTGGGCTGGCAGGTAGGTACTTAGGAGGGCAGGCAACACAACAGGGGCAAAGGTTCTGGGCCCAGGGTGAAGATCCTGATCAATTTGCAGGTTGGTTCGGTCAGAGTATTGAAACTTCGCGACACCCTTTGCTTGTTCAAAGGCAGTGTCGTCGCTAGGAATACCTGGAAACCATCGAGGTGGTCGATCCCGTGTTGTACAGGGGAGTTGTTCGACCAGAATTGACTTTCAGCTTGGTACTAACGCCGCGGATAGTAACGGATTGAAACACCGAAGGGAAGTGCGCTAGCCAAAAAACTTCAATCAGCCGCCCAGCAGCCCGCGATACACCAGCACCGTGAGGGCCGCTGCCAACGAGCAACCCAGCCCATAGGCAGCCAGTGTCAGGCGAAGGGACTGGCCGGTCTCGACCACTTTCATTACATCGCGCATGTCGTTGATCCGGCCTTCGCCCAGCTCGATGCACAGGCTTAGCGCAGTAAAGGCTGCAGAAAGCAGGATCGCGATGGCAAACAAAGCGCCGTCCGGGGAGGGCAGCGCCGCATTGACTCCCAGGGACGTCGCACAAATGGCCAATAGCAACATGGCAAATACCAGCATTCCTTTCATCGACCCGTACACCCTTGCCCTGTAGGTGGGGCAGTGTGGCGACCCCGGATGATTTTGAAAAGTCCCTGGCTTTGCCTGAGCGGTAACGTTTCAGGGCGTGTGGCGACAAAAACTGCCGGCGATATAACCATTGAATGGGTACTTGTGCACATTGGTTGCTGCATGTGTAACCTGATTGTCGACCGCCTTTGAAGCGCGCCATTTGCCTGCAATGGAAATTTAAGTCAATGAAAAATCTGGCTTTTTTTTATTGGTGAAAAAATCGTCAGTTTGACTGCGGGCCCCATTCCATGGGGGTTTGGGCGAGTTAAAGGTGGGTTGTCCACCGAGTTATCCACAGCTTCTGTGGATTGTCCCGAGCGCTTGCTCTAGAACGGGCGTGCAGGGTTTTTTCAGCTTTACCTGTACGAAAAAAAGAGTAGAGTGGCGCGCCTTCCGTTCTGTCCCACAGTGCTTTATGAAGTTTCGTTCAGTACCACCTTCTGTTACCGACACTCCCCAGACTGTTACCGCACCCAAGCGTTTCTCCTTGAAAGTTGCTTTGTGGCTGCTCGACAGCCCGCGCCTGGGGCACAGCACCAATGTCAAACATTTCGCCGGCCGCTTGCTCAAACAGCCGGCCCGTGAAGGCGTTGTGGCGGCGCAGAGCCGCTTGGGCCAGTTGATGTGCCGTGAATGCGGCAACGCTCGCGACCGTCGCATCGGCCACGACCTGCTGCGCCTGGCCGCCCGTGCCGGCGACCGCCGCGCCCAGCGCGAATTGGGCCAGGTCGAAGACTGAGCTGTCTTCCGGCCCTGTGCTTGGTTAACCTTGTTCTTTTTCGGTAATGGCAGAAATGGCGATGGTTTTTGACTGGACCAGTATTGCCTTGGGTCTTGCGGCTGCTGCAGTGCCGTTATTGGCTGTGTGCTGGCAGCTCCAGCGGCGGCTGACCGCGCGCACCACCGGCTGGGAGTTGCTCGAAGAGCGCCTGGCCACCGCGCAATTGGCCCAGGAAGGGCTGGCCGCTCAACTGGACGCCAGTCGCGACGAGATCAGCGACCTGAGCCAGGCCAATGCGGCCAAGCAGGCCGACCTCGCCGCTGTGCGCCGTGAAGTCGAGCTGCTGCAGATAGACCGCGATAATGCCCGCGACGCCTCGCATGCGTGGAACCTCGACCGCAGCGCCAAGGAAACCGAACTGCGCCGCCTCGACGCCTTGTCCGCCGCCCTGCGCGCCGAACTGCGTGAGCAGCAGGAAAGCCATCAACAACGCCTCGCCGACCTGCAAGGCTCGCGTGACGAACTGCGTGCGCAGTTTGCCGAGCTGGCCGGGAAAATCTTCGACGAGCGCGAACAGCGTTTTGCCGAAACCAGCCAGGAGCGTCTGGGCCAATTGCTCGACCCGCTCAAGGAGCGCATCCAGTCCTTTGAAAAACGCGTCGAAGAAAGCTACCAGAACGAAGCCCGCGAACGTTTTTCCCTGGCCAAGGAGCTTGAGCGCCTACAGCAGTTGAACCTGCGCCTGTCGGACGAAGCCACCAACCTGACTCGCGCGCTCAAGGGCCAGAAAACCCAGGGTAACTGGGGTGAGCTGATTCTTGAGCGCGTGCTCGAGCATGCCGGCCTGGAGAAGGGCCGCGAGTACCAGACCCAAGTCAGCCTCAAGGGGCCGGACGGTGAGCGCTTCCAGCCGGACGTGCTGATCATGTTGCCCGGCGACAAGCAGGTGGTGGTGGACTCCAAGGTCAGCCTGACCGCCTATCAACAATACGTCGCGGCGGATGACGAAGTGATCGGCCAAGCGGCGTTGAAGCAGCATGTGCTGTCCTTGCGCAATCACGTCAAAGGCTTGGCCGGCAAGGATTACAAACGCCTGGAAGGCTTGCACAGCCTGGATTTCGTTTTGCTGTTTGTGCCGATTGAAGCGGCATTTTCCGCTGCCTTGCAGGCCGAACCGAACCTGTTCCAGGAAGCGTTCGACCGCCATATCGTTATCGTCAGCCCCACCACCTTGCTCGCTACCCTGCGGGTGATCGACAGCCTGTGGAAGCAGGAGCGCCAGAGCCAGAATGCCCGCGAAATCGCCGAGCGTGCCGGCTGGCTGTACGACAAATTTGTGCTGTTTATCCAGGACCTGGATGAAGTGGGCAATCGTCTGCAGCAGTTGGATAAGGCTTACAGCGCAGCGCGGAACAAGCTGACAGAGGGACGCGGCAATCTGGTCAGCCGCACCGAGCAACTCAGGCTGCTCGGCGCTCGCGCCAGTAAAAGCTTGCCGGCGGATCTGCTGGAGCGGGCGATGACCGATGCCGACGGTGTGGCGCATGTCCCGGAATAAACACAGGCCCAAATGTGGGACGGGCGGGCTTGCGTACACCCGATTTACAGTGGCAGGTGTCGACTGATCAGCGCCCGCAACGCCGCCGGTTTCACTGGCTTGGCCAAATAATCCAGCCCCGCCGCATGCACCTCGGCCACCATCTCCGGACGGCCGTCGGCGCTGATCACGACGCCGGGAATCGGCTCGGCCAACTGCGCCCGCAGCCAACCCATCAACTCGGTCCCGGTTTCGCCGTGGTCCAGGTGGTAATCCACCAGCGCCAGTTGCGGGCGCACACCCTCGGCCAGCAACGCGGCGCATTGCGCCTGGTCGGCGGCGGTCCAGACCTCACAACCCCAGCGCGTCAGCAGGCTGCGCATACCGATCAGGATGCTTTCTTCGTTATCCACGCACAGCACTTGCGCGCCACTTAATGGCAGGCCGTTTTCCTGGGGCGCCTTGACCGGTGGGCTTGCCTGGTTACGCGCCAGCGGCACGCGCACGCTGAACACGCTGCCCTTGCCCGGCCATGAGCGCACGCTAAGGCGATGGTCCAACACGCGGCACAGGCCGTCGGCGATCGCCAGGCCCAGGCCCAGGCCTTTTTCCGCGCGAGTCTGATGGCTGTCCAGGCGTTTGAATTCCTCGAAGATCACCTTCTGTTTATCCTGTGGGATGCCAGGGCCACGGTCCCAGACTTCCAGGCACAATTCGCCCTTGCGCCGACGTACGCCCAGCAGCACAGGACCGTCGGCATAACGGAAGGCATTGGTCAGAAAGTTCTGCAAAATTCGCCGCAGCAGCTTGATGTCACTGTCTACCCGCAATCGACTGCCGCGCAGGCGGAAGCGCAAGCCTTGTTCCTGGGCCAGAGCCTTGAATTCGGCGCCGAGGGTGTCGAACAGCTCGTTGAGGATGAAGGGCTGGCGATGAGGGTTGATCTTGCCGTTTTCCAGCCGCGAGATGTCCAGGAGGTCGCTGATCAGGTCTTCGGCGGAGCGCAGCGAACTGTCCAGATGCTGCACCAGTTGCCGGGCTTCGCCGGACAGGCCGTCGTTCTGGTGGGAGAGGGCGGCGGAGAACAGGCGTGCGGCGTTCAGCGGTTGCATCAAGTCATGGCTGACGGCAGCGAGGAAGCGGGTCTTCGACTGGCTGGCGGACTCGGCCACGCCCTTGGCATCGGTGAGTGCCACATTGAGCTGCGACAGTTCATGGGTGCGCTCGGTCACCCGTTGCTCCAGGCCTTCGTTGGCCTCGGTCAGCGCTTGCTCGGCTTCGCGGTAGGCGGTGATGTCGGTGAAACTCATGACAAAACCGCCGCCGGGCATCGGGTTGCCGATCAGCTCGATCACCCGACCATTCGGAAACAGCCGCTCGGACGTATGCGCGCGGCCCTGGCGCATCCAGTGCAGGCGGCGCGCCACGTGCACCTCAGCTTCGCCCGGCCCGCACAGGCCGCGCTCGGCGTTATAGCGAATAATGTCGGCAATCGGCCGGCCCACGCTGATCAACCCTTCCGGGTAGTTGAACAGCTCAAGATAGCGGCGGTTCCAGGCCACCAGCTTGAGGGACTGGTCCACCACGCTGATGCCCTGAGTGATGTTTTCGATGGCACCTTGCAGCAGCGCCCGATTGAATTGCAGCACCTCGGACGCTTCGTCGGCGATCCGTACTACGTCTTCCAGCTGCATTTCCCGACCTTCAATGGCCGCTTTCACTACAGCCCGTGTTGAAGAAGCACCGAGTACCCCTGCCAGCAGACGTTCGGTGTGGGCGATCCAATCGTTGTCGGCATTCTGGTTGGGGTTGAAGCCTTTGCCCTGGCGATAGGCAAAGCGGATAAAACTCTGCTGGGCACGTTCCTCACCGACAAAGCGCGCGGCCAGGCTGAGCAAGTCGCTGATCTGTACCGACAACATGGAGCGCGCGCTCGCGCGTTGGCTGGTTTCCTGGCCGATAAAACGCCCGGCCTGCCAGTGCTCGGAAACGCGCGTGCGCGACAGCATCGAGACCCAGACAAAGAGCGTGAAGTTGCCGGCCAGGGCGAACACCGTACCCAGGGTCAGCGAGGTGACCGAGAGGCCAAAGGGGTGCGAATGCAACCATGTCATGCCGGGGAACAGGCTGAACGACCAGCCGAGACTTTTCGCGGTCACCGGTAGGACCAAGGTGTAAAACCACAGGAACGTGCCCGCTGCCAAGCCGGCAAACACGCCGCGCCGGTTGGCCTGCTTCCAATACAGCGCGCCGAGCATCGCGGGAGCCAGTTGGGTCACGGCAGCGAAGGCGATTTGGCCGATGGTCGCCAGGCTCGCGGTGGAGCCGAGCAAACGGTAACTGACGTAGGCCAGCAGCAGGATGATCACAATGCTGACCCGGCGTACCGACAGCATCCAGTGGCGGAACACTTCGAACGGCCGCTCTGCGCTGGAGCGGCGCAACAGCCAGGGCAGGAGCATGTCGTTGGAGACCATGGTCGACAAGGCGATGCTCGCCACGATCACCATGCCGGTGGCTGCCGACGCACCGCCGATAAACGCCAGCACCGCCAGCGCCGGATGGGCTTCGGCCATGGGCAGGCTGATCACATAGGAATCCGGCATTACCGAGCCGGGTAACAGCATCTTGCCGCCCAGGGCGATCGGTACTACAAACAGTGCGGCAAGAATCAGGTACGCGGGAAACACCCACTTGGCCAGGCGCAGATCCTGCGGGTCGATGTTCTCAACCACCGTCACGTGGAATTGCCGAGGCAGGCAGATGATCGCCATCATGGCCACGCCGGTTTGTACCACCATCGAAGGCCAGTTAACGGTTTCTTTCCAATACTCCTCCAGCCGTGGCGCCAGCATGGCCTGGCTGAACAGGTCGCCGAAACCGTCGTACAGGCCGTAGGTCACAAACGCGCCGACGGCGAGGAACGCGAACAGCTTGACCAGGGATTCAAAGGCAATCGCCAGCACCATGCCACGGTGGTGTTCGGTGGCGTCGAGGTTGCGCGTACCGAAGACGATGGTGAACAACGCCAGCACCAGCGATACGATCAAGGCGGTGTCCTGGGCGCGTGTGCCCGTGGTGTCGGCACCGGCGCCGATCAGCAGGTTCACGCCCAGCACGATGCCTTTGAGTTGCAGGGCGATGTAGGGCAGCACACCCACCAGGCAGATCAATGCGACCACCACGGCGAGGGATTGGGATTTGCCGTAGCGGGCGGCGATAAAGTCGGCGATGGAGGTGATGTTCTCCTGTTTGCTGATCAGGATCATCTTCTGCAGCACCCAGGGTGCCAGTACCAGCAACAGCACCGGTCCGAGGTAGATCGGTAAAAACGCCCACAACTGTTCGGCTGCCTGGCCTACGGCGCCGAAGAAGGTCCAGCTGGTGCAATACACCGCCAGCGACAGGCTATATACCCAGGCGCGCACGCGGGGTGGCAGCGGCGCATGGCGACGGTCACCGTAAAAGGCGATGGCAAACATAATGGCCATATAGGCCAGGGCAACGGCGGCGATTAGCCCGCTGGACAGCGTCATGGTAACTCCGGACATAAGAACACCCGGGCATTCCAGGCCCGGTGGGACAGTCTCGCATGATGCTTGGGGTTAGTCAGTGTCGACCAAGGTCTGAGCGCGACTTGATGTCGCGGTTTAGCGGGGTGGCAGGGTTTTCTGACGCAGGATATAGATCGTCACCAGCACGGCGCTGGTCAGCATGAAGCCGCGTGCCCACGGCAACGGCACCAGGTAGCTGGAGAAACCGATGCTCAGCCACATCAAGCCGATGGCGTAGACCTTGCCCTTGAGCGGGATGCCGTTGCCGTCGAGATAGTCACGAATCCACGGGCCCAGGCGCGGGTGTTCCACCAGCCAGTGGTAGAAGCGCGGGGAGCTTCGAGCGAAGCAGGCGGCGGCGAGCAAGAGGAAGGGGGTTGTCGGCAAGACCGGCAGGAAAATGCCGATCACTCCCAGCGCTACGCTCAACCAGCCGATGGCCAGCAGCGCGTAACGCAGGAGCAGCGAGCGGTTGCCCATGGGTGTCACGGGCAAACGACTCAGTGGTGACGTGGCTTGAGGATCGCCGGTTTTTCGTCAGGTGCGTTGCACAGCAGGTACAGGGCGGTGAGTGCTTCCGGGATCTGAACGATCATGTCGTCCATCAGGTTGGCGTCGGTGGCGATGTCGGAGAATTCCGGCTGGTCGTCGAACAGGCCCGAACCGACCATGATCGGCAGCAGCATTTCGCTGACTTCTTCCTCGGCGGTTTCGAACCAGGCAGCTTCGCGCAGGAACACGCCTTCCATAAAGCCGATGCACCAGCCGCGCAGGTCGGAATCGTCCGGATCTTCGCCCAGGTCCAGATCGCACGGCAGCTCGAATTCCTCATCCGAGGCCAATTGGCGACCGATGTGGGCCTTGAGGGCCAGCAGGGTGGATTCGATTTCTTCGCGCTGGGCGTCGTCAGCGTAATGAGGTTCTTCGGAGAACAAGGCGTCGATCCATTCACGGTCCGGCACGATGTCGGAAGAGATCGACAGGGCGGTCAGATAGCCGTGGGCGGCCACGTAGTCCAGCGCCTCGTCATGCAGCTCATCGGCGTCGAGGAAGGCTTGCAGGCGGGTTAGTTGCTCAGCGAAGGACATTGAAGGGTTACCTTGGAAATAATCGATGCTGAATTCTAGGCTTTCTTGAGCGCCCAGGCCAGTGTGGGAGCGGGCTTGCTCGCGATGAGGGCGATTTAGTGTTGCTGACGGAACATATTCCTCAACGTTTCTGGGCGATTAACCACTTCCGCTATTCGTCAGTCGCGCCCTTTGCCGACCGACGCTCGGGTATACTGCCGCGTTTTGTGATGCCCCTGCAGGCCAAGCGCTAGCGCAGGAAAAGTTCGCTTACGGATTATTTTCCGTGAAGTAGCGCTTTTTCGGCCAGCCTGTACAGAGGGATTTCGGCGATATTTGGAGTTTTACATGCTCGAGCAGGCTCAACGCGTCCTCAAGGACATCTTCGGCTACGACAGTTTTCGTGGCCGCCAGGGTGCGATCATTGAGCGCGTAGCCAGTGGCGGTGATGCCCTGGTCCTGATGCCTACCGGTGGCGGCAAGTCATTGTGCTTCCAGGTGCCGGCGTTGCTGCGTAACGGCCTGGCCGTAGTAGTTTCGCCGTTGATTGCATTGATGGACGATCAGGTAGCGACCCTGGAGGAACTCGGCGTTGCCGCGGCGGCCTTGAACTCCACCCTCAGCGCCGAGCAGCAGCGCGACCTGGCCGCGCGCATCAAGCGCGGCGAAGTCAAAATGCTCTACCTGGCCCCAGAGCGACTGGTGCAGCCGCGCATGCTGGCGTTCCTGCAGAGCCTGGAAATTGCCCTGTTTGCTATCGACGAAGCCCACTGCGTATCGCAATGGGGCCACGATTTCCGTCGCGAATACTTGCAGTTGGGCCAACTGGCGGAGCTGTTCCCCGATGTTCCGCGCATTGCCCTGACCGCCACTGCCGACAAGCGCACCCGCGAAGAAATCGTCGAGCGCCTGCATTTGCAGAACGCCGAGCGTTTTCTGTCGAGCTTCGACCGGCCAAATATTTTCTACCGCATCGTGCCCAAAGAGCAGCCGCGCAAACAGTTGCTGGCGTTCCTCTCCGAGCGGCGCAGCGATGCGGGGATCGTCTATTGCCTGTCGCGCAAAAAGGTTGATGAAGTCGCCGCATTCCTGTGTGAGCAGGGCTACCCGGCGCTGCCGTATCACGCCGGTTTGCCCAATGAAACGCGCTCCGCTCACCAGAAGCGCTTCCTCAACGAGGAAGGCCTGATCATGGTGGCGACCATCGCGTTCGGCATGGGTATCGACAAATCCAACGTGCGTTTCGTGGCCCACATGGACCTGCCAAAGTCCCTTGAGGCTTACTATCAGGAAACCGGCCGTGCCGGACGTGATGGCCTGCCGGCGGATGCCTGGATGGTCTACGGCCTGCAGGATGTGGTGATGCTCAAGCAGATGCTGCAGAACTCTGAAGGCGACGAACGCCACAAACGCCTGGAGCAGCACAAACTCGACGCCATGCTGTCGCTGTGTGAAGAGACCCGCTGCCGCCGCCAGACCCTGCTGGCGTATTTTGACGAAGACATGCCGCAGCCGTGCGGCCACTGCGACAACTGTGTGGACGGCGTACAGACGTGGGACGCCACCGAACCGGCGCGCCAGGCGTTGTCGGCGATCTACCGCACCGGCCAACGTTACGGCGTGGGGCATCTGGTGGATGTGTTGCTGGGCAAGGACAACGAAAAAGTGCGCAGCTTCGGCCACGAAAAACTCTCGGTCTACGGCGTCGGCAAGGCTCGCGCCGAAGGCGAGTGGCGTTCGTTGTTCCGGCAGATGGTCGCGCGTGGGCTTGTGGACATTGATATCGAAGGATTCGGCGGCCTGCGCTTGAACGACAGCTGCCGTCCGTTGCTCAAGGGCGAAGTGAGCCTGGAGCTGCGTCGTGACCTCAAGCCGCAAACCACAGCAAAGAGCAGCACCAGCCAGGCCAGCCAACTCGTGCGTGGCGAAGAGCGCGAACAGTGGGAAGCCTTGCGCACGCTGCGGCGCAAGTTGGCGCAGGAGCACAGTGTGCCGCCTTATGTCATCTTCCCCGACTCCACCTTGCTGGAGATGCTGCGCGAGCAGCCGACCACCTTGGCCGAAATGGGCAGGGTCAGCGGCGTAGGTGCGCGTAAGCTGGAACGCTACGGTCAGGCCTTCCTCGAAGTGCTCGGCGGCCAGGCCGAACCGCCAAAGGAAGTGGCTGATATTCGCCACGAACTGATCAGCCTGGCGCGTGCCGGTATGACCCCGATCCAGATCGCCGGCCAGCTGCAATGCTCGGAAAAGAATGTCTACACCTTGCTCGCTGAGTCCATCGGCAAGCAGCAGCTGTCGTTGGAGCAGGCCCTTGATTTACCTGAGGATTTGCTCGGTGAAATCCAGGATGCATTCCTCGACGGCGAAGGCGAATTGCCACCTGTTTCAGAGATAGCGCCGCTGTTTACCGGGCGTGTTCCTGAGGGTGTCTTGTACTGTGTACGTGCCGCTTTGCAGTCTGAGTTCGAAATTTAGTGTGCCAATTACGACAATGTAACGAATCAGTACATACCAGGCCTTGCCTACTGACATGGCTCATGCTTAGCTGACTAATAATTAGCCATACTTCATTTTTAGTCTAACCCATGAGTTTTTTATGCCGTTAACCGATCAACACCGTTTTGGCATGCAGTTGGCGCAAATGTCCCGAGGTTGGCGCGCTGAACTGGACCGCCGTTTGGCGGGGCTGGGCTTGTCCCAGGCACGTTGGCTGGTGCTGCTGCACCTGGCCCGATTCGAAGAGGCGCCGACTCAACGGGAGTTGGCGCAAAGCGTCGGCGTAGAAGGGCCCACCCTCGCGCGTTTGCTCGATAGCCTCGAAGGCCAGGGTTTGGTGCAACGCCAGGCTGTGGTGGAAGATCGTCGTGCCAAGCGCATCCTGCTGTGCGATACCGCCCGGCCATTGATCGACCAGATTGAAACCATCGCCACCGCCTTGCGCCATGAGCTTTTTGTGGGCGTTGATGAAGAGGATTTGCGTGTGTGCATGCGCGTACATGGACACATTCTGGAAAATCTGGAGAGGTCCTGAGGCCGCGCCGGTTCTCTGATCGTTCCCACGCTCGAGCGTGTTGATCGTTCCCACGCTCCAGCGTGGGAATGCCTATTGGGACGCTCTGCGTCCCTGAGGTCGACGTAGGTCTTGAGTCTTGTGCATGTGTGACGCAGAGCGTCACGGGCCGCATTCCCACGCAGAGCGTGGGAACGATCAAGATCAGAAGGTCTGGCCCAGGTTCAGATACACCGCCTGTTGATTATCATCATTGAACCCATAGCTGAAATTCAGTGGCCCCAGTGGTGTATCAAACCCCAGGAAGATACTTGCAGCGTTGATATACCCGCTGTCGAAATCATTGTCGTTGTTCCACGCCCGGCCCCGTTCCAGGGAACCGCCCAGGTACAGCGGGAAATCCAGTGGCAGATACGAACGCGGCGTCAGGCGGCGGTAGTAAACCGCACGCATCAAACTGATGTTCTGCCCCGAAATCGCGTCCTGGCGGAAGCCCGACAACTGCCGCGCGCCGCCGAGAAGGAAGCTGGAAGTCACCACATCCGAATCGTCCAGGGTACGCCCGTAGCGCCCGCCCAGCACCAGGGTGTCCGGGCCGTGGCTCATGGCTTTGTCCAGCTTGAACTCCCATTGCCGGTAGCGCTGGTCGGAGCCCAGCCCCGGTTCGAATTCACGGTAGGCCAAGCCGATTTCTTCGCCCGTGTGCGGGAAGTACACGTTGTCCAGGGAGTCGAAGGAGTACTTCAGTTCATAAAAACCTTCGTTGAAACTCACGCTCGGCAAATCACGGTCGCCGATGCGTACATCTGCCTTGCCCCACGCTTCGCCGACGCCAAAGCGGATCTCGCCGCTGTTGCCGATCTGTCGCCCCACATTCAGGCCGAAGCCGTAGCGCTCCAGCCGGTATTCGGAGATGGGGTCGTTGTCCAGAATCAGCTCGACGTTCTGCGCCTGGGCACTGAGATAGGGCGCGATGAAGTAACGTGAACCGGTGTCCATCGGTTGGTAGAACTCGCTGTACAGCTCTTGCCGATCCCCGATCTGCACCCGCGTCAGCCACTCGGCGCCGAGGCGGTTGATGCCGTTCATGCGATAGCTCGCGCCAAGGTTGAAGGCGCTGTCGCCCCGCATGTCATCCGACAGGTTAAGGCCCAGGCGCAGATAGTCGGTGCCGCTGCGTTTGCCACGCGCGCTGATCACCAGGGTGTTGTCCTTGCCCTTTTTCACCACGCGGTATTGCACCTGCTCGAAGTAATCCAGGCCATACAAGGTGCCCATGTCCGTTTGCAGGCGGCCCAGGTTAAGCGGCTCGCCCAGGGTTTGGCGGATGTAGTAACGGATCACGTCGTCGCTGACCTTCGAGTCGTTTTCCACGTTGATCGCGGTAATCACCGGGGTCCGCTCGCCCGGCGTGCGCGCGGCCACCAGTTGCGCGTCGATGGGTTCGGCGGGGCGCAAATGCGCCAGGCGCACGTCGAGGGCCCGGGTGGCGCGGTAGCCGGCTTCAATCATGTCCTTGGCGCGGCCGAAGTCGGTCACGCCATAGGCGGCCAGGGGCGGCTGGATCAGCACATCCTTTGGGTTGAGGGCCTTGAGTTGTTCTTCGGAGTTGCGCCGTGTCATCAGGGTGATGGACTGGTTAAGCACATCCACCACCGTGTTCAGTTGCTTGCGCGAGCGCAGCGGGGTGCCGATATCGACGACGATGGCAATATCGACGCCCATTTCCCGCGCCACATCCAGCGGGATGTTATCGGTCATGCCGCCGTCCACCAGCAGCCGGCCGTCCAGCTCTACCGGGGCGAACACGGCAGGGATCGACATGCTGGCGCGGATCACCTGAGGCAGGTGGCCCTTGCGGAACACTACCTTTTCGCCGGTAGTGATATCGGTGGCCACGGCGCGAAAGGGGATGGGCAGCTTGTCGAAGTTTCGCGTGTTGCTGCTGTGGGCGAACATGCTTTCCAGCAGCAACGCCAGGTTCTGGCCCTGGATTACGCCCAGCGGCAGGCCGAGGCTGCCGTCATCGCGGAAACTGAGTTTCTGTTTGATTAGAAAATCCCGGTCATCCTGCTTGCGCCGAAATGGCACGTCTTCCCGTGGCGGCGCATCGGAGAGTGCCTGCTGCCAGTCGATACCCAGTGCGAGTTTTTCCAGTTCGTCGATCTTGTAGCCCGACGCATACAACCCGCCGATCACCGCACCCATGCTGGTGCCGGCAATCGCATCGATATGGATTCCCTGTTCTTCAAGGGCCTTGAGCACGCCGATATGAGCCAGGCCACGCGCGGCACCGCCGGACAGTACCAGGCCGATTTTCGGGCGAGGGGTTTCAACGGCTTGGGCGAGGAGGGGGATCAGGCACAGAAACAGGCAGGACAGCAGGCGACGCATTTTGAATCTCGAGGCTGGGCGATAAAGGCCGCTATTATAGCCACTCGATCCACCGAGGCCGTTATGCCGGGAACCACTCAAATTATGTCCGTTAATAAACCCGAGATCGTCATCACCTATTGCACCCAGTGCCAATGGCTCCTTCGCGCCGCGTGGCTGGCCCAGGAACTGTTGAGCACCTTTGCCGACGACTTGGGCAAAGTGTCACTGGAGCCGGCAACCGGAGGGGCGTTTCGCATTACCTGTGATGGCGTGCAAATCTGGGAGCGCAAAATCGATGGCGGCTTCCCGGAGGCCAAGGTACTCAAACAACGCGTGCGCGATCAGATCGACCCGCAGCGTGACCTCGGGCACAACGACCGTACGCAGTGAAAGTCACCGCCGCTTAGGGGCGGTGACCACTGGGGGCACCGCTATTTGGCGGCCATTTTGCTTTTGATAAAGCCCGCGATCCAGGCCAGCACCAGGCCGCCCACACCACCGCTGACGATATTGCTGCCGACCGCCGCCACATCCAGCGTTTCGCCGCCGGATGTGCCTGTCATTGCCGAGACGATCTGGCCCAGCACCAGGCCTCCGACGCCGCCAAGAAAGGTATTGATCCCGGTCCCCAGGCTTTGTTTGGTCATGCCGGCCAAATTGCCGCCGACGGCACCGCAGATAATTTGAACCAGCAAGTTGATGAGCATTTCCATGATGAAACTCCTGCATAGCGTTAATGGAGTGACCACTCGCTTGCAGCAACTTCAAACATCCAGGCTGTCGTCGAGGAGTCTTTATCCGTTGAACGACGACAGACTGTTGCGGATTCGCGGAGTATAGATCACGCGGTCGCCGCCGGTTGTTTGGCCTGGCTGGCGCTGCCCATCAGGCCGGAGACGATGATGGCGACGATGATCAGCGCGCCGCCCAGCAGCATGCGCAAGGTCGGAGTTTCGGCAAACAGCAGCCAGGCCACCGTGATGCCGTAGACCGGCTCCATCGCAAACACCACCGATGCGGTGCGTGCCTTGATCACCGCGAGGCTGGCGACAAACAGGCTGTGGGCCAGGCCGGTGCAGAACACGCCGAGGAGCGCGATCCATAACCAGTCCAGCGCGCGGACGTCTGCCAGCCCCGGCGCCGCTACGGGCAACAGGCACACCGCGACGACCACGTTCTGGCACAGCGCTGCCTGCACCGCCGGAATCCGCCCGGAACTGGCGCGGTTGTTCAGCGACAACAACGAAAACAACAGCCCCGAAAGAATCCCCCAGAGCAGACCGCCCGTGGCTTCGCTGGCGAGGTTGAAGTCGGGCGTGACCAGCACCAGGCCGACCGTGACCAGCGCCACCAGCAGCACTTCATTGGCGCGAATGCGCTCGCGGAAGATCAAGCCCTCAAGGATCACGGTAAACGCCGGGAACGCGGTGAACCCCAGGGTGGCGACGGCCACGCCTGCGACCTTGACCGCAATAAAGAACGTCACCCAATGCGCTGCCAGCAAGACGCCGCTGATCACCAGCCGGCGCCAGTCGCGCAGCTGCAATTTCTTCCACGGCGTGTTGCTGGCGAACCGCGCAAACACCGCCAGGGCAATCACCGCAAACGCGGCGCGACCGAACACGATGATGGCGGGCGAGGCGGCCGCCAGCTTGCCGAATACGCCGGTGAGGCCAAACATCAATGCGCCAATATGCAGGGCGCCGAGGGCTGAACGGGGAGTCATTGCGATCCTTGAACCAACGGGGTGACAGAAGCGCAGTCTAGAGGGTCAAGGGGGTGGACGTCTGTCGTGCGACTCGCGAGTTTTACCGTAGGACTCTTGATTAGCGCGAGCGGCGCAAGGCGCCGGGGGAGGCGCCAAACTCGCGCAACATCGCCGCGGCAAACGCACTTTGCGAGCCATAGCCGACGCGCTCGGCGATTTCACCGATGGGCAGCGGGGTTTCGCGCAGCAGGCCCAGGGCCATTTTCAGACGACGACTGCGGATGTAGTCCATGGGCGTTTGCCCGCACTCGACGATAAAACGCGCATGCAGGCGCGCGACGGACAGGTCGGCAATGCGCGCAAGGTCGGCGACTTGCAGGGGGTGGGCGACGTGCCGCTCGATATGCGCATTGAACGCGGCATACGGCAGGCGCCTGCCAGGCGCCGGTTGGGCCAGCGGATGATTGAGGCTGGCAAGCAATAGCACCGCACCTTGCTGGACGATCAGCGGGTCATCCACCGGGCTGTGTGCCAGCCATTGCACCAGCTGGTTTTGTCGGGAGTCCAGTGCCAGGCGCGCGGGATGGTCGAGCAGGCGGCGGCTGGCATCGGCATGTTCACCCAAAGATTGCAGCACCCAGTGCTCGGTGGGCACGTCCAGCACCAGGCACCGGCTGCCATCGCGACTGCCGCAGGCGTGGTGGGCGGAAAAGGGCAGCACCATCACGCTGCTTTCGCGCACCTGGCTGCCACGGCCATCGACTTCCAGGTCCAGATGCCCGGACAGTCCGAACACCAACTGCGCATGGTCATGGCTGTGGGCGATGGGCGCTTCGAGGTAGTGGCGTAGCGTGAGGGTCGGGCTCATCGCGGTCTCCAGGGCAGCAGGGCAGCAGTCTACAACGCTTCGCGTGCGGAGGGCGCTGTCATCAGACTGACGCACAGTTGTCATGGGCTATTAACCGCCAGAGCGCAAGCTCGCGAAAACAGCGTCGAGTGATGCCCATGACCAGTGCCGAGTTCACCCCGCCCAGCCGTAAGCAACGGGTGCGTACCCTGTGGATTTCCGACGTGCATTTGGGCACGCGCGATTGCCAGGCCGAACACCTGTCGCAGTTTCTCAAGGGCTACCATGCCGACAAGATCTACCTGGTGGGCGATATCATCGATGGCTGGAAACTGCGCGGCGGCATGTATTGGCCCCAGGCCCACACCAACGTGATTCGCCGCCTGCTGACCATGGCCAAGCGCGGCACCGAGGTGATCTACGTCACCGGCAATCATGACGAATTCCTGCGCCGCTATTCCAAGCTGATTCTGGGCAATATCCAACTGGTGGACGAAGCGGTGCACGTCACCGCCGATGGCCGTCATCTGCTGGTGATCCATGGTGACCAGTTTGATGTGATCACGCGTTATCACCGCTGGCTGGCGTTCCTGGGTGACTCGGCCTACGAGTTCACCCTCACGCTGAACCGCTGGCTGAATCACTGGCGTGCGCGGTATGGCTATGGCTACTGGTCGCTGTCGGCTTATCTCAAGCACAAGGTGAAAACGGCGGTGAGTTTTATCAGCGACTTCGAAGAAGCCATCGCCCACGAAGTGACCAAGCGTGAGTTGCATGGGGTGGTATGCGGGCATATCCATCATGCGGAGATTCGCAAGGTGGGCGAGGTGGATTACCTCAATTGCGGGGATTGGGTGGAGTCGTGCACGGCGTTAATCGAGCACTGGGACGGCAATATCGAGTTGTATCGGTTGGCGGATGCACAGGCCAGGGAGGCGCAGCTCAAGGCCGAGATGGTTGCAGGCTAATGTGAGAGGGGGCAAGTCGAATCGTCGCACCGCCCCTCCCACAGTTAATCCCGGCTTCGTCAGTTGGAGACGTCGGCGATGGCTTGCGCCAACAGCGCCAACCGTGTCGCATCCATCCCCGCCACATTGGCCCGTCCCGAACTGAC
Organism: Pseudomonas fildesensis; assembly: GCF_001050345.1. Taxonomy (GTDB): domain Bacteria; phylum Pseudomonadota; class Gammaproteobacteria; order Pseudomonadales; family Pseudomonadaceae; genus Aquipseudomonas; species Aquipseudomonas fildesensis. The sequence continues at coordinate 202,137 of NZ_LFMW01000002.1, forward strand.
CATATACACGCTGTGCTTCTCGCGCAGCTGTTGCACCTGCGCCGCACTCAGCCCGGTATAGGAAAACATCCCGCGCTGCGCGCCAATGTGCGCAAAACGCTCGGCCAGCCCGTGGGGCGCCAGCGCCTCAACCAGCCCGGAACGCAACTGCGCGATCCGTGAGCGCATGGCTTCGACTTCTTCGCTCCACAACTTTTTCAGCTCGGCATCACCCAGGATGGTCGCGACCACCGCTGCGCCATGATCCGGCGGAGTCGACCACAGGTTGCGGGCGGTATTCGCCAGCTGGCTGCGCACATCCGTGAGCTTTTCCGCATTCGCCGCGCACACGATCAGCGCACCGACACGGTCGCGATACAGGCCGAAGTTCTTCGAGCACGAACTGGTGACCAGTACTTCCGGTAACGCTGCCGCAAACAATCGCACGGCCCAGGCGTCCTGCTCCAGGCCGTCGCCAAAGCCCTGGTAGGCAAAGTCGATCAGTGGCAGCAGTTGGCGCTCGCGGACGATCTGCAGCACCTCGCGCCAGTCATCCTGGGACAGGTCGAAACCGGTCGGGTTATGGCAGCAGGCGTGCAGCAGCACCACGTCGCCCTTGGGCACGGTGGCGAGTGTCGCCAGCATCGCCGCCACATCCAGCCGATTGTCAGCGCCCACGTACGGGTAGTGACTGACCTTGAGGCCGGCCTTGGCGAAAATGGTTTCGTGGATCGGCCAGGTCGGATTGCTCAGCCAGACGCCACGGCCGGGCAGGCTGTGGGCGATAAAATCGGCGCTCAAACGCAGTGCGCCGGTGCCGCCTGGGGTCTGGGTCGCACCGGCACGGCGCTCGCGGATCAGCGCGGAATCGGCGCCGAGTACCAGCGCGCTGATCAATGTGCCGAACGCTGCATCGCCGTGGCCGCCGATGTAGGTCTTGGTGGTTTGCTGCTCTACCAGGCGCTGCTCGGCGAGTTTCACCGAGTGCGGGATCGGAGTCAGGCCCTGATCGTCCTTATATACGCCCACGCCGAGGTCGAACTTGTTCGGGTTGGTGTCCTGGGCATACAGGTCCATCAGCCCGAGGATCGGGTCACCGGGCACGCGGCCAATGGCATCGAAATGCATTACTTGCGGCCCTCGGCGTCCTTGGCTACTTCGTCGGTGCGCGCGGCCATGATGAAGTCGTTGCGGTGCAGGCCTTTGATCGAGTGGCTCCACCAAGTCACGGTGACCTTGCCCCATTCGGTGAGCAGGCCAGGGTGATGGCCTTCGGCTTCGGAGATTTCACCCATGGCGTTGGTGAAAGCCAGGGCGAATTTGAAGTTCTTGAACAGGAAAACCTTTTCCAGCTGCATCACGCCGTCGCGCACTTCGATGTTCCAGTCGGGGATCTGCTTGAGCAGCATCGGCAGTTCTTCGTCGCTGACTTGCTGGGCATCGGCGCGGCAGGCTTCGCAGTGGGCTTGGTTCAAGGTGGTCATGTGGGGTGTCCTGAATTCGAGTGTGTGAAGATCAGTCATCAGTAGCGTCACCCTAAAGCAACGCCGGGCCAGGGAACAGACTCACCTGGCCTCAAAACGTAAGGTTCACGCGGCTTTGGGTTTGGGCGGGACGGCCTTTGGGGTGAAGAGCGGTGCGTGCAGGCCCAGCTGCATACCGCGTTCGACCATGCCCATGATGTCTTCCTGCGCCACGTCGAACAGGCGCTTGAGTTCGGGCAATACGAAATACACCGGTTGCAGGATGTCGATGCGATACGGCGTGCGCATCGCTTCAAGCGGGTCGAAGGCTTGGTGCTCGGGCTCGGACGACAGGCTGTACACCGTCTCCTTGGGTGACGACAGAATGCCGCCACCGTAGATCCGCCGGCCTTCGGGCGTATCCACCAGGCCGAACTCAATAGTCATCCAGTAAAGCCGAGCCAGGTAGACGCGTTGCTCCTTGGTGGCCGCCAGGCCGAGCTTGCCGTAGGTGTGGGTGAATTCGGCAAACCAGGGGTTGGTCAGGAGCGGGCAGTGGCCAAAGATCTCGTGGAAAATATCCGGCTCTTGCAGGTAGTCCAGTTCTTCGCGGGTACGAATAAACGTCGCCACCGGAAACTGCTTGTTGGCGAGTAATTCGAAGAAGGTCTGGAAGGGGATCAGCGCCGGCACGCGGGCGACTTGCCAGCCGGTGGTGTCGGCCAGCACCTTGTTGATCTCGCCCAATTGCGGGATACGATCCAGCGGCAGGCCGAGCTTGTCGATGCCGTCCAGGTACTCCTGGCAGGCGCGACCCTCGATCACTTTCAACTGGCGAGTGATCAGGGTGTTCCACACCGCGTGTTCTTCCGGCGGGTAGTGGATAAAACCTTGCGCATCGGGCTCACGGGCCACGTAGTGCGTCTGCTTCATACGGCTCTCCTGCTAGGCATTCGTTCTTGTTATGTCCTGCGATGAACGTATTGATAACCCGGCGGGAGCAAGATTCCATCGACCTCGGATTGCCCGTCGTAGGAAAAATTACTGATTTTCGTAAAGTTATCGTTACGGATGGGGGGTTAATGGCTACGGCTGGCTGTGAAAGGCCCGGAAACTGTCACATAATCTTGACGACTATCTGCGCCCAGCGACAAAAAGACGCGGCGCCTACCCACTCTTCGGGCCCTTTCATGCGTATCAAAGTGCACTGCCAGAACCGCATCGGCATCCTGCGGGACATCCTCAACCTGCTGGTGGAGTACGGCGTCAACGTCGCCAAGGGCGAGGTCGGCGGCGAACATGGCAACGCGATCTACCTGTTCTGCCCTAACCTGGTGAACATGCAGTTTCAGGCCTTGCGCCCGCAGTTCGAGGCGATTGCCGGGGTGTTTGGCGTGAAAAGGGTAGGGCTGATGCCCAGCGAGCGTCGGCACATGGAACTGAATGCGTTGCTCGGCGCATTGGAGTTTCCGGTGCTGTCGATCGACATGGGAGGCTCCATCGTCGCCGCCAACCGCGCGGCGGCGCAGTTGCTCGGGGTGCGGGTGGATGAGGTGCCGGGCATCCCACTGTCGCGCTACGCCGAGGATTTCGATCTGCCGAAGCTGGTGCGCGCGAGCAAGTCGCGGATCAATGGCTTGCGGGTCAAGGTCAAGGGTGACGTGTTCCTGGCGGATATCGCGCCGCTGCAATCCTCCGATCATGATGACAGTGAAGCCATGGCCGGCGCCGTGCTGACGCTGCACCGTGCCGACCGCGTCGGTGAGCGTATCTACAACGTTCGCAAGCAGGAGTTGCGCGGCTTCGACAGTATCTTCCAAAGCTCCAGGGTCATGGCTGCGGTGGTCCGCGAAGCCCGGCGCATGGCACCGCTGGATGCGCCTCTATTAATAGAAGGCGAAACCGGCACCGGCAAAGAGCTGCTGGCGCGCGCCTGTCACCTGGCCAGTCCGCGCGGGCAATCACCGTTGATGGCGCTTAATTGCGCCGGCTTGCCCGAGTCAATGGCCGAGACCGAGCTGTTCGGCTACGGCCCCGGGGCCTTTGAAGGGGCGCGCGCGGAAGGCAAGCTCGGGCTGCTGGAGCTGACGGCGGGCGGTACGTTGTTTCTCGATGGCGTAGGAGAAATGAGCGCGCGGTTGCAGGTGAAATTGCTGCGCTTTTTGCAGGACGGCTGCTTTCGCCGGGTGGGCAGTGATGAAGAGGTGTACCTGGATGTGCGTGTGATCTGCGCCACCCAGGTAGACCTGTCCGAACTCTGCGCCCGTGGCGAATTTCGCCAGGATCTCTACCATCGCCTCAACGTGTTATCCCTGCATATCCCACCCCTGCGCGAATGCCTCGACGGCCTGGCGCCATTGGTTGAGCACTTTCTTGACCAGGCCAGCCGGCAGATCGGTTGCCCGCTGCCCAAGCTGGCGCCGGCGGCTATGGACCGGCTCAGCCATTACCACTGGCCGGGCAACGTGCGGCAGTTGGAAAACGTGTTGTTCCAGGCGGTGTCGCTGTGTGAGGGCGGTACGGTCAAGGCCGAGCATATTCGCCTGCCGGACTACGGCGTGCGTCAGCCGCTTGGCGATTTTTCCCTGGAGGGCGGGCTGGAAGCCATCGTCGGCCGGTTTGAAAAGGCCGTGCTCGAAAGCCTGTACGCCGAGCACCCCAGCAGTCGCCAACTGGGCAAGCGCTTGGGCGTGTCGCACACCACCATCGCGAATAAATTGCGCGATTACGAAATTCTCAAGGCTGACAAATAACCAACCGACACATTGGTTCTCTGTCACCCGTAAGACGGGTGCTTGCCGGAAGCGGCATAAGTCCGCCGTTTTTTCGACTATCACCTCGCCCTGCTTTTCTGCCGCGCACCCGCAAACCCTTGCCCCGCCTGGACTTCTCTGTCTTTTAAAAAGTTGGTTCGCAAATTGCTTAAGCCTCATCAGTACAGCGGTGGGCGGCAAGCGTCCGTCAGAAAGAGGATAGAGCGTGGACAAATACCTTTATGTGGCAATGACCGGCGCCAGCCAGAATGCACTGGCGCAGAAGGCCCATGCCAACAATCTGGCGAACATTTCCACCAACGGCTTCCAGCGTGACCTGGAGCAGGCGCGTTCGATGCCGGTGTTCGGTGACAGCTTTCCGGCGCGGGCGTTTGCCTTGACCGAGCGGCCAGGTACCGATTTCTCCCCGGGTGCGATGATCGAAACCGGTCGCGACCTTGATGTAGCCGTCAGCGGCGACGGCTGGATGGCCGTGCAAACCCCGGATGGCGGTGAAGCCTACGTGCGCAGCGCCAGCATGAACGTCGATGCGCTGGGTGTGCTGCGGGCCGGCAACGGTATGCCGATCATGGGCAACGGTGGCCCGATTGCCGTGCCGCCCCAGCAAAAAATCGAAGTGGGTGCCGATGGCACCGTCAGCATCCGCGCCATGGGCGAAGGCCCGCGTGTGATGGCTGAAGTGGACCGCATCAAGCTGGTCCAGCCCGACCTGAAGAACATGACCAAAGGCCTGGACGGCACCATCCACACCAAGGACGGCCAGCCGGCCCAGGCCGATGCGCGCGTGACCCTGACCTCGGGCTTCCTGCAGGCAAGCAACGTCAATGCGGTGGAAGAAATGACCGCAGTGCTGGCGCTTTCCAAGCAGTTCGAGCTGCACATCAAGATGATGAACAGCGCTAAAGAAGACGACCAGGCTATGACCCGCGTTCTGTCGATGAGCTGATTCGAGACTCACCACTAATTTTGCAGCGCAGCGCCAACAAACAGGCGCACGAAGGAGAACACCATGCTTCCGGCTCTATGGGTTGCCAAAACAGGTCTGTCCGCCCAGGACACCAACCTGACCACCATTTCCAACAACCTGGCGAACGTGTCGACCACGGGCTTCAAACGTGATCGCGCCGAGTTCCAGGACTTGCTCTATCAGATCAAGAAGCAGCCTGGCGCCCAGTCGACCCAGGACAGCGAACTGCCGTCGGGCCTGCAACTGGGTACCGGTGTGCAGATCGTCGGCACCCAGAAGAACTTCAGCGCCGGTAACCTGCAGCAAACCGGGCAGCCGCTGGACATGGCGATCAACGGCAAAGGGTTTTTCCAGATTCTACAGCCGGACGGCACCACGACCTATACCCGTGACGGTACTTTCCACTTGGACGCCAACGGTCAGATCGTGACGGCCAACGGTTTCGCCCTGGAACCGGCTATCGTCGTGCCGAACAACGCCCAGACCTTCACCGTCGGCAACGACGGCACCGTGTCGATCACCGTGGCCGGTAACCCGGCGTCGCAAGTGATCGGCAACCTGCAAACCGCCGACTTCATCAACCCGGCCGGCCTGCAGGCGACGGGTAATAACCTGTTCCTGGAAACCGCCTCCAGCGGCGCGCCGCAAATCGGCACCCCTGGGCTGAACGGTTTCGGCACCACGCTGCAAAGCACCCTGGAAACGTCCAACGTCAGCACCGTTGAAGAGATGGTCAACATGATCACCACTCAACGCGCCTACGAAATGAACTCCAAGGTGATTTCCACCGCCGACCAGATGCTTTCGTTCGTAACGCAGAATCTGTAATCAAGTCTATGGGGCGCTCTTGAGGGCGCCTGCAACACCGTGAGGTAAGGGTCATGAATCGCTATGTTTCCGTTTTGGCATTGAGTGGGATTGCCGTGCTCGCGGGCTGTGTCGCCCCGACGCCAAAACCCAATGACCCGTACTACGCGCCGGTGTTGCCGCGCACGCCGTTGCCGGCCGCTGCCAACAATGGCTCGATCTACCAGGCCGGTTTTGAACAGAACCTGTACAGCGACCGTAAGGCGTTCCGGGTCGGTGACATCATCACCATTACCCTCAACGAGAAGACCACGGCCAGCAAGAATGCCAACTCGCAGGTGGGCAAGACCAGCAAGGCCAGCCTCGGCCTGACCTCGCTGTTTGGCGGCGTGCCCAATACCAACAACCCGCTGGGCAGCGGCGACCTGAGCCTGGATGCCGGCTACAGTGGCGACCGCGCCACCAACGGCAAGAGTTCGGCGGGGCAGGGCAACAGCCTGACCGGTTCGATCACTGTGACCGTGGCCGATGTACTGCCCAACGGCATCATCGCCGTACGCGGTGAGAAGTGGATGACCCTCAACACCGGCGACGAGCTGGTACGCATTGCCGGCATGGTCCGTGCCGATGATATTTCCACCGACAACACCGTGCCGTCTACGCGGATTGCCGATGCGCGCATTACCTACTCGGGTACAGGTTCGTTTGCTGATGCGAGTCAGCCGGGCTGGTTCGACCGTTTCTTCCTTAGCCCGCTGTTCCCTTTCTAGGTGGCCACTTTGAAACTCAAACAGCTGATGGCAGCGGCACTCTTGCTGAGCCTGAGCGCAGTGGCCCAGGCCGAACGCCTGAAAGACATCGCCAGCATCTCCGGCGTGCGTTCCAACCAGTTGATCGGCTACGGCCTGGTGGTGGGGCTCAACGGCACCGGTGACCAGACCACCCAGACTCCGTTCACCCTGCAGACCTTCAACAACATGCTCTCGCAGTTCGGCATCAAGGTGCCGGCGGGTTCAGGCAGCGTGCAGCTCAAAAACGTCGCGGCCGTGTCGATCAGTGCCGACTTGCCGGCGTTCGCCAAGCCGGGCCAAGTGGTGGACATTACCGTGTCGTCCATGGGCAACTCGAAAAGCCTGCGCGGCGGCACGTTGTTGATGACGCCGCTCAAAGGTATCGACGGCAACGTCTACGCCATCGCCCAGGGCAACCTGGTGGTGGGCGGCTTTGACGCCGAAGGCCGTGACGGTTCGAAGATCACCGTCAACGTGCCATCGGCCGGGCGCATCCCCGGCGGTGCCTCGGTAGAGCGCACCGTGCCCAGCGGCTTCAATCAGGGCAACAGCCTGACCCTGAACCTCAACCGCTCCGACTTCACCACCGCCAAGCGTGTGGTCGACAAAATCAATGAGTTGCTCGGCCCAGGTGTGGCCCAGGCGATTGACGGCGGCTCGGTTCGTGTCACCGCGCCACTGGACCCAAGCCAGCGCGTGGACTACCTGTCGCTGCTGGAAAACCTTGAGGTCGACCCCGGCCAGGCGGTAGCCAAAGTCATCATCAACTCGCGCACCGGTACCATCGTGATCGGTCAGAACGTCAAGGTGTCGCCGGCGGCGGTGACCCACGGCAGCCTGACCGTGACCATCACTGAAGACCCGATCGTCAGCCAGCCGGGGCCGCTGTCCAACGGCCAGACCGCCGTGGTGCCGCGCTCGCGGGTTAACGCTCAGCAAGAAGCCAAGCCGATGTTCAAGTTCGGCCCCGGCACCACCCTGGACGAGATTGTCCGCGCGGTGAACCAGGTGGGCGCAGCGCCCGGCGACTTGATGGCGATCCTTGAAGCTTTGAAACAGGCCGGCGCCTTGCAAGCCGACCTGATCGTGATCTGAGGCCATGGCCATGGATATGCGCAAGAGCGGGATCAGCAGCTCGGCGGACTCGGGGTCTTATTCCGACCTGAACCGGCTTAACCAGCTCAAGGTCGGTGCCGACAAGAACAGCGATGGCAACCTGCGCAAAGTGGCGCAGGAGTTCGAGTCGCTGTTTTTGAGCGAGATGCTCAAATCCATGCGCTCGGCCACCGAGGCCCTGGGCAAGGACAACCCGCTGAACACCCCGGCTGCCAAGCAGTATCAGGAAATGTACGACCAGCAGTTGGCGGTCTCGATGTCCCGCGAGGGCGGCGGTATCGGCCTGGCCGACGTGCTGATGCGTCAGATGCAGAAGAACAAGCCAGTGGACGCCCAGGCGGCCACCTTGCAGGGCCCGGCAGCTGCCGAGCCTGTGAAGAAGGCCAACGTGCCGACGGAAATTGCTGCCGGCACCCAGGCCGATGGCCCGCTGGGCCGCTCCAATGGCCAACGCCCCCTGTGGGCGTACCGCGTGGCCGTCCCCGAGGGCGTCAGTGCGCACGCCAACGATGTGGAGCTGATGAACCAGCGCCGTATCGCCTTGCCGAGCAAGCTGACCGATCGGCTGCTCGCCGGCATCGTGCCGACTGCGCCGGTCGCTATCGATGCCAAAAGCGCCCCCCTGCGTAACAGCGCTGCCGCCGACAACGTGGTCAACAGCACCGCGCGCACGTTTGCCGTACCGAGCGAGCGCATGCAGGTCTACGGCCGCGCTGTGGCCCAGCCACCGTTGGCGCCAGCGAAGAAAGCGTTCAGCTCCCAGGATGAGTTTGTCGCCACCATGTTGCCGATGGCCAAGGCGGCCGCTGAACGTATCGGTGTCGATCCGAAGTATCTGGTGGCGCAAGCGGCGCTGGAAACCGGCTGGGGCAAGTCGGTGATGCGCGCCGAGGATGGCAGCAGCAGCCACAACCTGTTCGGCATCAAGGCCGGCCAGAGTTGGCAGGGCGGCCAGGCCCGCGCGATCACCAGCGAGTTTCGTGATGGTTCGATGGTCAAGGAAACGGCGCAGTTCCGCTCCTACAATTCCTACCAGGACAGCTTCCATGACCTGGTCACATTGCTGCAAAGCAATGATCGCTATAAAGAAGTTTTGAAATCAGCCGACAACCCGGAACAGTTTGCGCGCGAGTTGCAAAAAGCCGGTTATGCAACCGACCCGGACTACGCCAGCAAGATTTCGCAGATCGCAAAAACGATGAACAGTTACCAGAACTACGCTGCCGCGGGCGCGACCACTCATTTATAAGGTCTGAACCATGAGTTTGCTCAATATCGGGATGTCGGGGCTCAATGCCGCTCAAGGATCGTTGTCGGTCTTGAGTAACAACATCGCCAACGTCAATACCCCGGGGTACTCGCGTCAGCAAAGCAGCCAGACCACCAACGCCTCGAACCAGTTCGGCGGCGTGTTTATCGGCACCGGTACCACCTTGGCGGATGTGCGCCGGGTGTACAACGAGTACCTGGACACCGCTTACCAGAACAGCACGGCGTTGAGCAGCGATGCCAATGCGTACTTGGGCCAGATCAGCTCGGTAGACAAGGTGTTGTCGGACAAAACCACAGGCCTGTCCTCGGTGCTCAGTTCCTTTTTTGCGACCCTGCAAACCGCGTCGTCGAACCCCAGCGATTTGTCGGCCCGGCAATTGCTGGTCAGCAATGCCCAGACCCTGACCAATCGCTTCAATTCGATCTCCACGCAGTTGACCCAGCAGAAAGAGACCATCAACAGTCAGTTGAGCACCATGAGTGACCAGGTCAACCAACTGACGTCCTCGATTGCCTCGCTCAACAAGCAGATCTTCCAGGTACAGGGCGCGTCGGGCAATGCCCCCGCCAACCTGCTGGACTCACGCAACGAGGCCGTACGCTCGCTCAATGAATTGATCGGGGTGACCGCCACCGAGAAGAACGGCCAGTTCAGTATCACCACCGGCACCGGCCAGTCGTTGGTGGAAGGTGGCATTTCCAACACTATTTCAGCGGTGCCGAGTAAGGCCGACAACAGCCAGTACACCATTCAACTGAACATGAACGGTACGGGCATGGACCTGGGCTCGGTGGTCACCGGCGGCAGCATCGGCGGCCTGTTGCGCTACCGCAGTGATGCACTGATGCCGGCCATCAACGAGCTGGGGCGTCTTGCTATCGCTACCGCCGACACTCTCAATAATCAACTGGGCCAGGGCCTGGACCTGAATGGTGATTTCGGTGTTTCGTTGTTCAAGGACATCAACAGCGCGACCGCCATTGCCTCGCGCAGTCAGGGCGCGGCGGGTAACAGTGCCGCGTCGGGCAACCTGAATGTGACGATCAAGGACAGCAGCCAGCTGAGCACCTTCGACTACAGCGTGACCTTCAGCGATGCGGCCAACCCCGACCAGGTCACGGTGCTGCGCTCGGATGGCAAGGCGATGGGCACCTTCAATATTACGACCACACCGCCGCCGGTCATGGATGGCTTCACCCTGGCGCTGGATGGCAAGGGCACGATGGCGTTCGGTGACAGCTTCAAGGTCAGCCCTACCGCTACCGGGGCGAGCGGCATTGGCGTGGCGCTCACCGATGCGAACAAGCTGGCCTTTGCCGGCCCGTTGGCGGGCACCAGCAGCACGACCAACAGCGGCACGGGCACGTTCACCCAACCGTCCTTGACGGTGCCGCTGGATATCCATGGCGGCACCGACACGGCGCAGTTGCGTACAGGTATCGAAAACTCGATGCCGGTGAAAATGGTCTTCGGCAAACCGGCCGCCGACGGCACGCAGTCCTATACGATCAACGATTCCAAGGGCAGCCCGATTGGCACCGGCACCATTATTCCGGGGCAGGGCAACAAGATCACCGTGGATGTGCCGATGCGTGACGCGGCCGGTGCTCTGATCCCTGGCAAGAGCTTCAAATTCGACACCACCGTCAACGGATCTCCCGCTGACGGTGACAGCACCACCTTTGCCTTCAACAGTGGCGGCAAGTCCGACGGCCGCAACGCCCAGGAACTGCTCAATTTGCAGACCAAGGCCAGCGTCGGCATGAATGACGGTAATACCGGTGTGAGCCTGGTGGGGGCCAACAGCCGCCTGGTATCTCAGGTGGGTTCCAAGGCCAGCCAGGCCGGCGTCGACACCGCTGCGACCGGCGCTCTACTGAGTGCCAACAAGGAAGCGCGCAACTCGGTGTCCGGGGTTAACCTGGATGACGAGGCGGGTGACATGATCAAGTTTCAGCAGTACTACACCGCGTCGTCGCAGATCATCAAGGCTGCGCAAGAAACCTTCACCACATTGATCAATGCTCTTTAAAGGAGGCTGGGACGATGCGTATTTCTACACAGCAGTATTTCGAAACCAGCTCCGCCAAATACCAGAGCAACTATTCCAGTGTGGTAAAGGCGCAGGACCAGGCAAGCTCCGGCGTGCGCGTGCAAACGGCCGCAGATGACCCTGTGGCGGCGGCGCGGTTGTTGATGCTGCAGCAGCAGAAAGACATGCTGGGCCAGTTCAATGGCAATATTGATACGTTGAAAAACTCGCTGCTGACCGAAGATAACGTGCTGGAGAGCATCAACACGGCGCTGCAGAAAGCCAGTGAATTGGCGTTGCAAGCGGGTAACGTCGGGATCAGTGACGCTGACCGCAAATCGATTGCCGCCGAAGTCGGCTCCATTGAAGACCAGGTCCTCGGCCTGCTCAATACCAAGGACGCCAGCGGCAACTACCTGTTTTCGGGGAGCAAGACCGACACGCCGCCTTACTCGCGCAACAACGATGGCACCTACAGTTACCAGGGCGATGACACGCCGTTGAGCCTGAAGGTCTCGGAGAACCTGTCGATAACGATGGGCGACACCGCAAAATCCATGCTCGAAAGTACGGCGAACACAGGGCGCACCCAAACCGCGCCTATCCTTGTGCCGCCTGCGGTCGATGACGGCAAAGTGACGGTGTCGGCCGGCTTGATTGCTTCCGGTACCAGCTACAGCAGCAGCTTCTCCGACGGACAGCCTTATACGCTGAAGTTTGTCAGCAGCACCCAATACACGGTGAGCGACAACACTGGCAACGACATCACCTCCGAGATTCCGGGCAACGGCACCTTTGATGCCACCAAGGAAGGCGCTTCGACTGTCAGCCTGCGTGGCGTCAAGTTCGACATTGGCCTGAACCTGGGCAAAGACGCGCTGGGCAAAGACGTGCTGCCGGGCGCGCCATCGGACGCCATCGTCAAAGACCGCGAGTTCAGCCTCTCCGTCAAGCCGGACACCTTCAGTGTGTCGCGCACCCCGAGCAATCCGACCACGGCGCAGTTGAGCGGTGGCAAGGTCAGCGACCCTGCGGCTTACGCCAGCACCTTTCCCAACTCAGGCGTCGTCGTCAAGTTTGGGGCAGCGGGCGCCTACAGTGTCTACGCCCAGCCTTATACGGCGAACAGCAAATCCATCGCCGATGACACCCTGGCCGCCGGTGCGACCTCGATCACCGTGGCGGGTGTGACCCTTGACGTCACCACCGCACCTGCACCGGCCGCCGGCGACCAGTTCACCATCGGTGCCACCAGTAACAAGAACGAAAATGTGCTCAACACCCTCAGCCAGTTGCGCAAGACCCTGGAAACGCCATCAGACGGCAACCCGGCTGCGCAGAAGGAGCTCAAGGATGTGGTGGCCCGGTCCATCGGTAACTTGACCAACGCCAAGAGCCAGATCGACCAGGTGCGCGGTGGCATTGGTGCACGCTTGAACGGCCTGGATATCCAGAGCCAGGAGAACACCAGCCTGGGCCTGGCGAACGCAACCACCATGAACGCATTGGGCAACGTCGACTTCGCTGACGCCGCCATCAACCTGAGTTTGCAGCAAACCATGCTGGAGGCTTCGCAGCTGGCGTTCGTGAAAATCTCGCAGTTGAGCCTGTTCAACAAGATGTAATCAGTTGGCTGATGCACAGCGGCCCATCCTGGCAACAGGGTGGGCCGTTGTCGTTTGCGGGACTAAATTGTTGAATGGTTTTGCACAAAGCGCAGAAAATTGAGTGACCTGTGAGTCATAAAGCGCATCTTCACTGTATCGTGTGAAAAGGATAAGTCGCCTGCGGGTCCTAGCGAGGCGGCTTTCAGCGAGTTTTTGCGGGGTTATCCCCTTTATTGTCAGCACCCCCGAGGCAGTTCGTGGGGTGTTCTCCAGCTATTTAGTATTGGGAAGCCACAATGATTGGCATAAAAAGCATCGCCAGTTACGTGCCGGCAGACGGGATCGATAACTACGCCCAGGGTGCCAAATTCGCCAAGGATGAAGAGTTCATCATTGGCAAGATCGGTTCGGCGTTCCTGCCGCGCAAGGATGCTGCACAGGAAACCTCCGATCTGTGTGTCGAGGCGGTCAACGCTTTGTTTGCCAATAACCCGGATTTGAAGCGCGAGTCCATCGACGCGCTGATCGTCGTCACCCAGAACGGCGACGAAGAGGGTTTGCCCCACACCTCCGCCATCGTCCAGGACAAGCTGGGCCTGCCGACGCATGTGGCGGCGTTTGATGTCTCCCTGGGCTGCTCCGGCTACGTCTACGGCATCTACGTGATGAAGGGCTTCATGGAAGCCACTGGCCTGAAAAACGGCCTGCTGGTCACCGCCGATCCGTACTCGAAGATCGTCGACCCGGAAGACCGCAACACCACCATGCTGTTCGGCGATGCCGCCACCGCCACCTGGATGGGTGAAGACGCGCCGTGGTTGCTCGGCAAATCCAAGTTCGGCACCGACGGTTCCGGCGCACCGCACCTTAAGGTCAGCGACGGCGTGTTCTTCATGAACGGCCGCCAGGTGTTCAACTTCGCGCTGCTCAAGGTGCCTGCGCACTTGCACGAGCTGCTCAACGAGTCGGACCTTAAGGCTGACGACATTGATGCCTTCTGCATCCACCAGGGCAGTGCGGCGATTGTCGACGCCGTGGCGCGGCGTTTTGAAGATGCGCCGGTGGACAAGTTCATCAAGGACATGGTCGAGACCGGCAACACCGTGTCGTCGAGCATTCCGTTGCTGCTGGAAAAGCACGTGATGGGCGCCCCCTGGAAGCGCGTGGCAATCAGTGGTTTTGGTGTGGGTTTGTCGTGGGGTTCGGCGATTCTCTATCGTCCTTGAGCCTTTAATAGGCTGCACAGGCTCTACAAAAGCGCCCCACAAAAAAACGCCGATGATCGAAAGATCATCGGCGTTTTTTTATTGGCGCCAGAAAAGCCAATGAAATCGCGGCTTTGAGCCGCCGTAAACCCTTGAATTGCAAGGGGTGGCACGGTGCTAGTAAAAAATTTCAAAAAACCCCTCAAGCAAACTCGCCACACGACGATAACTATTACGAAGGTTCTCTAGGCCACACCCGGCGGTTGCCAGGGCCGGAAGCCGCAGTATCCAACTAACGAGGATTTCGTCATGGCATTATCAGTAAACACCAACATCACTTCCCTGGGTGTCCAGAAGAACCTGAACAAAGCTTCCGACGCTCTGAGCCAGTCGATGAACCGTCTGTCCTCCGGCCTGAAAATCAACAGCGCCAAAGACGACGCTGCCGGCATGCAGATCGCCAACCGTCTGAACAACCAGGTCAAAGGCCTGAACGTTGCCATCGCCAACGCCAACAACGGTGTTTCGATCGCCCAGACTGCTGAAGGCGCGATGCAAGAATCCACCAACACCCTGCAGCGTCTGCGTGAACTCGCCCTGCAAGCGGCGAACGGTGATAAAAGCGACGCTGACCGTGTTTCCCTGCAGCAAGAATTCACCGCTAAAGTGGGCGAGCTGAACCGTATCGCCAGCACCACCACCTTCGGTGGTCGTAACCTGCTGGACGGCTCGTTCAACAACGTAGCGTTCCAGATCGGCGCAAACGCCAACGAGACTATCTCGTTCGGTATGACTGATATCAGTTCGACTGCGCTGAAGGGTAACTACAAAGAAGCTGCTGTCAACGGCGCAGCGATGACTGGCCTGGCTGCTACTGCGACCGGTTCGGTAATCGGTGATAAGGCGACTGTCACAGGTTCTGCTGCCGCTGGTGTTCTTGGTGCTGGTGATGCCATCACCATTAACGGTACTGCGATCACCCTCTCTGCTGCTGGTGCGGGTGCCGGCGCTGCTGCCTCTGCCGCAGCCGTAGCAGCTATCAACGCACAAACAGCGACTACTGGCGTTACTGCGAGCGCTAGCGCTACTTTTGTGGTCTCTCTGTCCTCCAGCAGTGCGATTACCATTGGTGCCACTCCTGCTACCGGTCCAACCGCTTTGGGCATGACCGCTGGCACTACCGCCACCGCTACCCCGACTACCCTGGGTGCTGCCGGTTCCGTTTCTGTAAACGGCAATAACGTGACTTGGGCTGCAAGCGCCACCATCGCGAGCGTCGTGACTAGCCTGACAACCGCTGCCGGTACGGGTGGTACTGCATCGTTCACCAACGGTCGTTTCCAGGTTACCTCCGGTCAGGGTGCTGACATCAAGCTGGCCAACAACACCAGCGGTTCGCTGTCGCAGTTGGGCCTGGCAGCCGGTACTACTCAGGCCAAGCTGACCGCAGACACTTCGATTAGCCTCAACGGTGTTGAAGTCAAGTTCAAGAAAGGCGATACCGCTGACGCGATCGTTTCTTCGATCAACAGCGCCAGCACCGGTGTTCAAGCCAGCAAAAACACTGACGGCACCCTGAACCTGTTCGCTGACAAAGACATCACCGTCAAGGACGGCAGCGCCGGTACTGGCCTGGCTGCTCTGGGTCTGACCACTGTTGCCGCTGCTGGCACCAAGACCGCTGTGACCATGGAAACTACCGTTTCCGACCTGAACATCCTGTCTGCCGCTTCTTCGCAGCAGGCCATCCAGGCTCTGGACGACGCCATGCAGCAGATCGACAGCCAGCGTTCCCAGCTGGGTGCTGTACAAAACCGCTTTGCCAGCACCGTGGCTAACCTGCAGAGCATTTCGCAGAACTCCACGGCCGCCAAAGGCCGCGTAGAAGACGCTGACTTCGCTTCTGAAGCTGCTGAACTGACCAAGCAACAAACCCTGCAACAGGCTTCCACTGCGATCCTGTCCCAGGCCAACCAACTGCCATCTTCTGTTCTGAAGCTGCTTCAGTAATAGCGGTAGCGGTTAAATAACGGGAGGGTGCGTTTAACAACGTGCCCTTCCGTTTTTTCAGTTTGGAGGTAGTGACATGGACATGAGCATCAAGCTGAGCACGCCTTACCCGACGAGCGTGGCCCAGGCCAGCAGCCCTCCCGTGACCCAGGCCAAGCCTGCGGCCATCAGTGAACCGGACAAGGGTGAAGAACCGCAGCGCATTGCGCTGGAAAAAGCGGTAACCGATATGCGTGAGTTTGTGCAGGCTACCCAGCGAAACCTGGATTTTTCCATCGATGACTCCACTGGCAAAGTGGTGGTCAAGGTGATCGCCACCGACAGTGGTGAAGTGATTCGACAGATTCCATCGGAGACCGCGCTGAAATTGGCGCAGAACCTGAGCGATGCCAGCAGCCTGCTGTTTGATACGAAGGCTTGAGTTGGCACGAAACATGTTTCTGATTGCGGTCAGCGCGCACAAGCGCCAAAAAATCGGCCGCTGCAGAACAAGGAGAATGGCAAATGGCTAGTTCAACGATTTCCGGCCCGGGTTCGGGCTACGACACGCAGGCTATCGTCAAGGCGTTGGTGGGTTCAGAGCAAGCGCCAAAGCAAGCTCAGATCACCAGCGAGCAAAAAAAAGCCACCGTCCAGTTGTCGGCGGTGGGTACGATCAAGACGGCGTTGGAAGCCTACCAGGCGGCGATCACCAAGTTGAACAACGCCTCCGCGTTTAACGGGTTGGCGGCGACGTCTTCGGAAGAGAAAAACGCCAAGGTCACCCTGGGTGACGGCGCATCCAGCGGCAAGTACGTGTTGAAAGTCACGAACCTGGCGACCGCCTCGAAAGTCAGCACCGTGGTGAATGTGGACGGCGCGACAGGCAAGGCCAATAGCACCGACGAAGACCAGACGCTGACGATCAACCAGTCGGGTAAAAGCTACGACGTGGTGATTGCTGGTGGCGCAACCCTGCAACAGGTGCGCGAGTCCATCAATACCCAGCTCTCGTCCCAGGGCATCAGCGCCAACGTGCTGAGTGACTCCAACGGCGCGCGGCTGGTGCTGACCTCGACGACTATGGGCGAAGGCACCGACATCACCCTCAGTGGTGATTCAGAGTTGGCCACCGGTTATGACAAGGGCACGGCGCCAAAAAACGCCGTTTACTCCATTGATGACATCGCAATGTCATCCGCCAGCAACAAGATCACGTCTGCGATCAGTGGTGTGACCCTGGACCTGTTGGACACCATTGACCTTACCAAACCGACGACCATCACCGTGGCCAGCAACACCGACACGTTGAAAACCTCGGTACAGTCCTTCGTCACCGCGTACAACGCGCTGATGACCGCCGTCAACACTCAGACCAAAGTCACCGCCACCGGTGATGCGTCTACCACGGTTGCAGGTGCGTTGACGGGCGACGCCTCTATGCGTCAGCTGGTGAACGGTTTGCGCTCCGAGTTGGTGAACGGGTCGGGTGCAGGCAGCATGAGCAGCCTGGCGCAGATGGGCATCACCACCGACCAGAAAACCGGGCTGCTGAGCCTGGACGACAAGACGTGGGACAAGGCGGTGGTCAAGGGCGCTGGCGACATTGCCAAGCTGTTCACCGGCGACACCGGCTTGATCACGCGGATGAACAAGGCGACCAACAGCTACGTGGGCAGCACCGGCACCCTGGCGACCCGTGCCACCGATCTCAACAACAAGTTGACTGACTTGACCAAAGAGACGGACGACCTGACGCGGCGCATGGACGCTTTGCAGAAATCCCTGACGGCCAAGTACACCGCGATGGACACGATGATCGCGCAGATCAACTCCAGCAGCTCCAGCATCATGACTACCCTCAACTCGCTGAACAATCCGAAGTCGAGCTGATAGCCGGGGCGTTTCAGCGCCCCGCCAAGGGTTTTACCGACGGTCTGGCACTACTAGCCTGGATTAAAGATTTTTGCGGCGCGGTCGAAAAACTGGTTAAGCAACCCTATTCGATTGTCGCCAGTAACGAGGTAGCAACATGAACCCGATGAGAGCCCTTCGCCAGTACCAGAAGGTCAATTCCCACGCTCAAGTCTCCGAAGCCAGCCCGCACCGTCTGGTGCAGATGCTGATGGAAGGTGGCCTGGATCGCATGGCGCAGGCTAAAGGCGCATTGAGCCGTGGTGATATTGCTCAGAAAGGCCTGATGCTGGGTAAGGCGATTGAAATCATTTCCGGACTGCGCGATGGCCTGGAGCCGGAAAAGGCTGAAGATCCTGCTTCGGTGCAGCGTCTGGATGCCCTGTATGACTACATGAGCAATCGCTTGGTCGAGGCGAATCAAGTGAATGATGTTGAGATGATCGACGAAGTCGCTCGTCTGCTGATTACGGTCAAGACCGGCTGGGATGCCATCGCTCCACAATAAGGCGGATAGCCTTGAGGTACACACCATGAGCCACGCACTGCAACGCATCGATGAAACCCGCGAAGCCCTGATCGACGCGTTGGCTGCGCGCAACTGGGAGGCTGTCGGTGAGCTGGACCTGGGCTGTCGCGCGGTGATTGATGAAGTGCTCAGCGAAGCGCCAGTGGACGAGGGTGCGCTGCGCGAGAAGCTGGAGAGTTTGCTGGTGGTGTATCAGCAGTTGCTTGAGGTGACGACCGGCGAACGCCAGGCGATTTTCGAAGAGATGTCGCAGATCAACCAAGCTAAAAATGCGTCAAAGGTTTACCATCTGTTCGGCTGAACTGGCTCAGTTAGTCCGAATGGTGCGTCATATATTTGACTGTGCCCGCATTTTTGACTTAACTAGTGTTGTTTTCAGATTTCAGACGTCTATAGGGTTATAAATCCTACGCGCGTCTTGATTGCCCGCACTCTGGGCAGAGAGTTTTACTAGGGAAGTTGCTATTGCATGTGGCGTGAAACCAAAATTCTGCTGATCGATGACGATAGCGTCCGCCGCCGCGACTTAGCGGTGATTTTGAATTTTCTTGGCGAAGAAAATCTGCCCTGCGGCAGCCATGATTGGCAGCAGGTGGTCAGCTCATTGTCATCGAGCCGTGAAGTCATTTGTGTGCTGATCGGGACGGTAAACGCTCCTGGCGCAGTTCTGGGCTTGTTAAAGACACTGTCGACCTGGGATGAGTTCCTTCCGGTGTTGCTGATGGGTGATATTTCTTCGCTCGACCTGCCGGAAGACCAGCGCCGCCGCGTGCTTTCCTCGCTGGAAATGCCGCCCAGCTACAGCAAATTGCTTGATTCCCTGCACCGTGCCCAGGTCTATCGCGAGATGTACGACCAGGCCCGCGAGCGCGGTCGCCACCGTGAACCCAACCTGTTCCGCAGCCTTGTCGGCACCAGCCGTGCTATCCAGCATGTGCGCCAGATGATGCAGCAAGTGGCCGACACCGACGCCAGCGTGCTGATCCTCGGCGAGTCGGGCACCGGCAAGGAAGTGGTCGCGCGCAACCTGCATTACCACTCCAAGCGCCGCGACGGGCCATTCGTGCCGGTCAACTGCGGGGCGATCCCTGCAGAGCTGCTCGAAAGCGAACTGTTCGGCCACGAGAAGGGCGCCTTTACCGGGGCGATTACCAGCCGTGCCGGGCGTTTCGAACTGGCCAACGGCGGCACCCTGTTCCTCGACGAAATCGGTGACATGCCGTTGCCGATGCAGGTCAAGCTGCTGCGTGTGTTGCAGGAGCGCACCTTCGAGCGCGTGGGCAGCAACAAGACCCAGAGCGTCGACGTGCGCATCATCGCGGCCACCCACAAGAACCTCGAAAGCATGATCGAGGTCGGGAGCTTCCGCGAAGACCTGTACTACCGCCTCAACGTATTCCCAATCGAGATGGCCCCGCTGCGTGAGCGCGTGGAAGACATCCCGTTGCTGATGAACGAACTGATCTCGCGCATGGAGCACGAAAAACGCGGCTCGATTCGCTTCAATTCGGCCGCGATCATGTCCCTGTGCCGCCACGGCTGGCCGGGCAACGTCCGCGAGCTGGCCAACCTGGTGGAGCGCATGGCGATCATGCACCCCTACGGCGTGATCGGCGTGGTCGAGTTGCCGAAGAAATTCCGCTACGTCGACGATGAAGACGAGCAACTGGACAGCCTGCGCAGTGACATGGAAGAGCGGGTGGCCATCAACGGCCATACCCCGGACTTCGGTTCCACCGCCATGCTGCCGCCGGAAGGCCTTGACCTCAAAGACTACCTCGGCAACCTCGAGCAAGGGCTGATCCAGCAAGCCCTGGACGACGCCAACGGCATCGTCGCGCGTGCTGCCGAGCGTCTGCGCATCCGTCGAACCACCCTGGTGGAGAAGATGCGCAAATACGGCATGAGCCGTCGAGACGGTGATGAACAGGCGGAGGATTGACGCCTGTTTTTCAAACCGCTGATTAATCAGCGGTTTTTTTTAGGCACGGGTATTGCTACAGCCCTCGCAACGTTCCGTTTAACTGACGGTCAGCCAAGCGAGAGAGCATGATGCCCCACGCCGCCCAACTATCTTCTGCCCCAGCCATCCCCGGGCTCCTTCCGTCTGTAGAGCAGCAAAGCCGCCAGGGCCTTGAGCAGGCGTTTTCGCTGTTCAACCAGATGTCGAGCCAACTGACTGATTCCTACAGCCTGCTGGAAGCCCGGGTGTCCGAGCTGAAAGGCGAGCTGGCCGTGGTCAGCGCACAGCGCATGGAAGAGCTGGCCGAGAAAGAGCGCCTGGCCAACCGCCTGCAAAACCTGCTGTCGCTGTTGCCCGGTGGCGTGATCGTCATCGACGACCAAGGCCGCGTGCGCGAGGCCAACCCGGCCGCCTGCGACATGCTCGGCCTGCCGCTCGAAGGCGAGTTGTGGCGTGAAGTCATCACCCGCTGTTTTGCGCCGCGTGAAGATGACGGTCATGAAATTTCCCTCAAGGACGGGCGCCGCCTGTCCATTGCCACCCGTTCCCTCGACGCCGAGCCCGGCCAGTTGGTGCTGCTCAACGACCTGACTGAAACCCGCCACCTGCAAGACCAATTGGCGCGGCATGAGCGTTTGTCGTCGCTAGGAAGGATGGTCGCTTCTTTGGCACATCAAATCCGCACGCCGTTGTCGGCCGCGTTGATTTACGCCAGTCATTTGACTGATGAGCAATTGCCCGCCGCCACCCATCAGCGATTTGCCGGTCGACTCAAGGAGCGCCTCCATGAGCTGGAGCACCAGGTGCGCGACATGCTGGTGTTTGCCCGCGGCGAATTGCCGCTGACCGACCGCGTCACGCCGTCCGGATTGATGCAGTCTTTGCAAGCGGCGGCCGCCACGCATATCCAGGACGTCAATGTGCGCTGGCAGTGTGACAGCCGCCTCGGCGAATTGCTGTGCAACCGCGACACCCTGGTGGGGGCGTTGCTCAACCTGATCGAAAACGCGACCCAGGCCAGCGGCCCCGGCGCGCGGCTCAAGGTGCACCTGTACACCCGCGAGCAAACCCTGCGCCTGTGCATCAGCGACAGCGGCAGCGGCATCCCCCCGGCGGTGCTGCAGCGCCTGGGCGAACCTTTTTTTACCACCAAGACCAACGGCACAGGCCTGGGCCTGACCGTGGTCAAGGCCGTGGCGCGTGCTCATCAGGGAGAATTGCAACTGCATTCCCGCTTGGGGCGTGGCACGTGTGCATTGATGACCTTGCCGCTGTTTTCAAGCGCGGCAAGCGCGGAGTAAAAGGTTATGGCTATCAAGGTTTTGTTGGTGGAAGACGATCGCGCCCTGCGTGAGGCATTGGCTGACACGCTGCTGCTGGCGGGCCATGGCTACCGGGCGGTCGGTTCTGCCGAAGAAGCCTTGGAGGCTGTCGAACAGGAGTCCTTCAGCCTGGTAGTCAGCGACGTGAACATGCCGGGCATGGACGGTCACCAGTTGCTTGGCCTGTTACGCGCGCGTCAGCCGCAACTGCCGGTGTTGCTGATGACCGCCCATGGCGCCGTGGAGCGGGCGGTAGACGCCATGCGTCAAGGCGCGGCGGATTACCTGGTCAAGCCGTTCGAGCCCAAAGCGTTGATCGAACTGGTGGCCCGGCATGCCTTGGGCGTCATCTCGACCACCGAGGGCGAAGGCCCGATTGCGTTCGAGCCGGCCAGCGCACAATTGCTCGAGCTGGCCGCCCGCGTGGCGCGCAGCGATTCCACTGTGTTGATTTCCGGCGAGTCCGGCACCGGCAAGGAAGTGCTGGCGCGCTATATCCACCAGCAATCCAGCCGTGCCAAGCAGCCTTTCATCGCCATCAACTGTGCGGCGATCCCCGACAACATGCTTGAAGCCACTTTGTTCGGCCATGAAAAGGGCTCGTTCACCGGTGCCATCGCGGCGCAGGCGGGCAAGTTCGAACAGGCCGACGGCGGCACCATCCTGCTCGACGAAATCTCGGAAATGCCCCTGGGCCTGCAAGCCAAGTTGCTGCGGGTGCTGCAGGAGCGTGAAGTGGAGCGGGTGGGCGCGCGCAAGCCGATCCAGCTGGACATCCGCGTGGTTGCCACCACTAACCGCGACCTGTCGGGTGAAGTGGCGGCGGGGCGCTTCCGTGAAGATTTGTTCTACCGGCTCTCGGTATTCCCCCTGGCCTGGCGCCCGCTGCGCGAGCGCCCGGCGGACATCATTCCGCTGGCCGAGCGCCTGCTGAACAACCACGTCAAAAAAATGAAGCACGCCCAGGCACGGCTCTCGGCCGACGCCCAGGCCTGCCTGATCAGCTACCCATGGCCCGGCAACGTGCGGGAACTGGACAACGCGATCCAGCGCGCGCTGATTTTGCAGCAGGGCGGCCTGATCCAGCCCCAGGATTTCTGCCTGGCCATGGGCACAGGCACCGCGCCGTTGCCAAGCCTGGCGCCAGCGGCGGTGGTGGCTGAAACCGAGTCTGCCGGTGCCCTGGGCGATGACCTGCGTCGCCGTGAATTCCAGATGATCATCGACACCCTGCGTTCCGAGCGTGGCCGCCGCAAGGAGGCCGCCGAACGCCTGGGCATCAGCCCGCGCACCCTGCGCTACAAGCTGGCGCAGATGCGCGACGCCGGCATGGATGTCGAAGCCTACCTTTTCTCCACCTGATCAGTAACAAAGCGGACAAGGTTTGTCGCCTTTTCTTACGAGTTGCTACAGAGCTGGCACCCTTGTTGCTACCTCCCCTAGTAATCGCTGCGTAGTGTCAAAAATTTGCGGGTTGTCGGAGAGAGAAGGTCATGAGCCAGGGTATTGAGTTCAATCGATTGATGTTGGATATGCGCTCCATGCAAATGGACGCCATGGCTCAATCGAAATCCGTCGCACCCGCGCCGGAATTGGGCCAAAGCAGTTTCGCCGACATGCTCGGTCAGGCAATCAACAAAGTCAGTGACACCCAGCAGGCTTCCAGCCAATTGGCCAACGCGTTCGAAATCGGCAAAAGCGGCGTGGACCTCACCGATGTGATGGTCGCCTCGCAAAAGGCCAGCGTTTCCTTTCAGGCCTTGACCCAGGTGCGTAACAAGCTGGTTCAGGCTTATCAAGACATCATGCAGATGCCGGTTTAAGGGCGAGATTTAAGTCATGGCAGAAGCAGTCGTGGACAACGTACCCGCCAAGGCAGACGGCAAGCCGCCGCTGTTTGGCCTGTCGTTCCTGGAAAACCTCTCCGAAATGACCATGCTGCGTCAGGTGGGCCTGATGGTCGGCCTGGCTGCCAGCGTGGCGATTGGTTTTGCCGTGGTGCTGTGGTCGCAGCAACCTGATTACCGGCCGCTTTACGGCAGCCTGGCGGGCATGGATTCCAAGCAGATCATGGAAACCCTCGCCGCCGCCGATATCGCCTACACCGTGGAGCCGAACTCCGGGGCCTTGCTGGTCAAGGCTGACGATGTGGCCCGTGCGCGCATGAAGTTGGCCGCCGCCGGCGTGACCCCGTCCGACAGCAACATCGGTTTTGAAATCCTCGACAAGGACCAGGGCCTGGGAACCAGCCAGTTCATGGAAGCTACCCGCTACCGCCGTGGCCTTGAAGGTGAACTGGCGCGTACCATCTCCAGCCTGAACAACGTCAAGGGCGCCCGCGTGCACCTGGCCATTCCGAAAAGCTCGGTGTTTGTGCGCGACGAACGCAAGCCAAGTGCTTCGGTATTGGTTGAACTGTTTTCCGGCCGCTCCCTGGAGCCTGGCCAGGTACTGGCGATCATCAACCTGGTGGCCACCAGCGTTCCGGAATTGAGCAAGTCGCAAATCACTGTGGTCGACCAGAAGGGCAACCTGCTCTCCGACATGGCGGAAAACTCCGCGCTGACCCAGGCCGGCAAGCAGTTTGACTACAGTCGCCGCATGGAAAGCATGCTCACCCAGCGTGTGCACAACATCCTGCAACCGGTACTGGGCAACGACCGCTACAAGGCTGAAGTGTCCGCCGACGTGGACTTCAGCGCTGTCGAGTCGACCTCCGAGCAGTTCAACCCGGACCAGCCGGCCCTGCGCAGCGAGCAGTCCACCAGCGAACAACGCACCGCCAGCAATGGCCCGCAAGGTGTGCCGGGTGCCCTGAGCAACCAGCCACCGGCCCCGGCCTCGGCGCCGCAAACCACCGGTGGCGCAGCCGCCACGGCCGGCGCGATTGCGGCTGGCCAGCCGCTGCTTGACGCCAACGGCCAACAGATCATGGACCCGGCCACCGGCCAGCCGATGCTCGCGCCATACCCGGCGGACAAGCGTAACCAGTCCACCAAGAACTTCGAACTCGACCGTTCCATCAGCCATACCAAGCAGCAGCAGGGCCGTGTCAATCGCCTGTCGGTGTCGGTGGTGGTCGATGATCAGGTCAAGATCAATGCCGCTGACGGCGCCGTCACCCGCGCACCCTGGAGCGCCGACGAATTGGCGCGCTTCACGCGCCTGGTGCAGGACGCGGTCGGTTTCGACGCCAGCCGTGGCGACAGCGTCAGCGTGATCAACATGCCGTTCTCCGCCGAGCGTGCGGAAGTCATCGCCGAAGCGGCGTTCTACACGCAGCCGTGGTTCTGGGACATCGTCAAGCAAGTATTGGGTGTATTGTTCATCCTGGTGCTGGTGTTCGGCGTGCTGCGCCCGGTGCTCAACAACATCACCGGCAATGGCAAAAAACAACTGGCGGCCTTTGGTGGCAGCGATGTCGAGTTGGGTGGCATGGGCGGCCTGGATGGCGAACTGGCCAACGACCGCGTCAGCCTCGGTGGCCCGCAAAGTATCCTGTTGCCGAGCCCTAGCGAAGGCTATGACGCTCAGTTGAACGCAATCAAAAGTCTGGTGGCAGAAGACCCGGGCCGTGTGGCTCAGGTCGTGAAAGAGTGGATTAACGCAGATGAGTGATAGTCGAGCCGCTGTTGCCAAACTCACCAAGGTCGACAAAGCCGCAGTCCTGCTGCTGTCCCTGGGTGAAACCGACGCCGCCCAAGTGCTGCGCCACATGGGCCCCAAAGAGGTTCAACGGGTGGGCGTGGCCATGGCGCAAATGCGCAATGTGCACCGCGAGCAAGTCGAACAGGTGATGAGCGAGTTCGTCGAGATCGTCGGCGACCAGACCAGCCTGGGCGTCGGCTCCGACAGCTATATCCGCAAGATGCTGACCTCGGCACTGGGCGAAGACAAGGCCAACGGCCTGATCGACCGCATCCTGCTGGGCGGCAATACCAGCGGCCTCGACAGCCTGAAGTGGATGGAGCCGCGCGCCGTGGCGGACGTGATCCGCTACGAGCACCCGCAGATCCAGGCGATCGTGGTCGCGTACCTCGACCCGGACCAGGCCGGTGAAGTACTCGGCCATTTCGACCATAAAGTGCGCCTGGACATCATCCTGCGCGTGTCGTCGCTGAACACCGTGCAGCCGGCGGCCCTGAAAGAACTCAACACGATTCTCGAGAAGCAGTTCTCGGGCAACTCGAATGCCTCGCGCACCACTCTGGGTGGCATCAAGCGCGCGGCCGACATCATGAACTTCCTCGACAGCTCGGTCGAAGGCCAGTTGATGGACTCGATCCGCGAGATCGACGACACCCTGTCCGGCCAGATCGAAGACCTCATGTTCGTGTTCAACAACCTCTCCGATGTCGACGACCGTGGCATCCAGGCGCTGCTGCGCGAGGTCTCCTCCGACGTGCTGGTGCTGGCCCTCAAGGGTTCGGACGAAGGCGTCAAAGAGAAGATCTTCAAGAACATGTCCAAGCGGGCTTCCGAACTGTTGCGCGACGACCTGGAAGCCAAAGGGCCGGTGCGCGTCAGCGACGTGGAAACCGCCCAGAAGGAAATCCTCACCATTGCCCGCCGTATGGCCGAAGCCGGAGAAATCGTTCTCGGCGGGAAGGGCGGCGAAGAAATGATTTAAGGCGCCCCGCATGTCGAACAAAGATGAGACACCCAGCGATCTGATTCGCGCACGGGATGTCGGCGGGTTCGACATCTGGTCGTTGCCCAGCTTCGACCCGCACCAGCCGGAACCCGAGCCTGAGCCGGTCGTTGAGACGCCGGTGGAAATGGAAGAAGTGCCGCTGGACGAAGTCCAGCCACTGACCCTGGAAGAGCTGGAAAGCATCCGCCAGGAAGCCTACAACGAAGGTTTTGCAGCCGGTGAAAAAGACGGCTTTCGCAGCTCCACGCTCAAGGTGCGCCAGGAAGCCGAGTCGGCGTTGAACGTCAAGCTGGGCAGCCTGGAACGCTTGATGGGCAGCCTGTTCGACCCGATCGCCGAGCAGGATTCGCAGCTTGAAAAAGCCATGGTCAATCTGGTCGAACATATTGCTCGCCAGGTGATCCAGCGTGAACTGGTGCTCGACTCCAGCCAGATCGAAAGCGTGATGCGCGAAGCTCTCAAGCTGCTGCCCCTGGGCGTCGGCAATGTGCGGCTGTACATCAACCCGCAGGATTTCGAACAGGTCAAAGCCCTGCGCGAGCGCCATGAAGAAACCTGGCGCATCGTCGAAGATGCCGCGTTGCAGCCCGGCGGTTGCCGCGTCGAGACCGAACACAGCCGCATCGATGCCACGGTGGAAACCCGCATCAGCCAGATCATGGCCAAGCTCCTGGACCAACATCACGAACAAGCACTCAACCCGTCGGAGCCTGACCTGAGCGTTGACCTGGACGCCCCCGATGCGCCTTGATCGCACCAGTTTCGCCAAGCGCCTCGGCGGTTACGCCGAGGCGACCGAGTTGCCGGGCCAACCGATCCTCGAAGGGCGCCTGCTGCGCATGGTCGGCCTGACCCTCGAAGCCGAGGGCCTGCGCGCCGCCATGGGCAGCCGCTGCATGGTGATCAACGACGACAGCTATCACCCGGTGCAGGTTGAAGCGGAAGTCATGGGGTTTTCCGGCAACAAGATATTCCTGATGCCAGTCGGCAGCCTCGCCGGCATCGCCCCCGGCGCCCGCGTGGTGCCCCTGCCCGACACCGGCCGCCTGCCGATGGGCATGAGCATGCTCGGCCGCGTGCTCGACGGCGCCGGTCGCGCGCTGGACGGCAAGGGCGGCATGAAAGCCGAAGACTGGGTGCCGATGGACGGCCCCACCATCAACCCGCTCAAGCGCAACCCGATCAGCCAGCCGCTGGACGTGGGCATTCGCAGCATCAACGGATTATTGACGGTCGGACGCGGCCAGCGTCTGGGTCTGTTCGCCGGTACCGGCGTGGGTAAGTCGGTGTTGCTCGGCATGATGACCCGCTTTACCGAGGCTGACATCATCGTGGTGGGGCTGATCGGCGAACGGGGCCGTGAAGTAAAGGAGTTCATCGAGCACAGCCTCGGTGAAGAAGGCCTCAAGCGCTCGGTGGTCGTCGCGTCACCCGCGGATGATGCGCCGCTGATGCGTTTGCGCGCGGCCATGTACTGCACGCGCATCGCCGAATATTTTCGCGACAAGGGCAAGAACGTCCTGTTGCTGATGGACTCGCTCACGCGTTTCGCCCAGGCCCAGCGGGAGATTGCCCTGGCCATCGGCGAGCCGCCGGCCACCAAGGGCTACCCGCCGTCGGTGTTCGCCAAGCTGCCGAAACTGGTGGAGCGCGCCGGTAACGCCGAAGCCGGCGGTGGCTCGATCACGGCGTTCTACACCGTACTGTCCGAAGGCGATGACCAGCAAGACCCGATTGCCGACTCGGCGCGGGGCGTGCTCGACGGCCATATCGTGCTGTCGCGTCGTCTGGCGGAAGAGGGGCACTACCCGGCCATCGACATCGAAGCGTCCATCAGCCGGGTGATGCCGTCGGTGGTCACGCCGGAGCACATGGCCCGCGCGCAACAGTTCAAACAGCTGTGGTCGCGTTATCAACAGAGCCGCGACCTGATCAGTGTCGGCGCCTACGTGGCCGGCGGTGATCGCGAGACCGACCTGGCCATCGCCCTGCAACCGCAGCTGGTGACCTACCTGCGCCAGGGCCTCAACGACAACATCAGCATGGGCGAAAGCGAAGCGCACTTGCAGTCCATCTTCGCCCCGGCACCGGGCGGCTAAGCCATGGCCAGCACGCGTTCCTCGCGCCTGGCGCCGGTGGTGGACATGGCCGAAAAGGCCGAAAAAACCGCCGTTCAGCGCCTGGGTTACTTCCAGGGTCAGGTGCGCCTGGCGGAGAGCAAGCTGGGCGACCTGGAGCGCTTTCGCGGCGAGTACCAGCAGCAGTGGATCGAGCGCGGCACCAAGGGCGTGTCGGGCCAGTGGCTGATGGGCTATCAGGGCTTTCTCAACCAGCTTGAGACGGCCGTCGGCCAACAGCGCCAGAGCCTGGCCTGGCACCAGAACAACCTCGATAAAGCCCGTGAGAGCTGGCAGGCAGCCTATGCCCGGGTTGAAGGGCTGCGCAAACTGGTGCAGCGCTATATCGATGAAGCGCGCGCGATTGAGGACAAGCGCGAGCAAAAGCTCCTCGACGAACTCTCCCAGCGCCTCCCGCGCCAGGATGTTTATTGATCCCCCTCGCTCCTACAGTTGTCACGCGATGTTGCCCGGATCCCATTCACCTGCTACACCTTGTCTGTATTGCCAATGACAAGGAAGCAGTCTCATGTCAATTGAGTCAGAAGTATCCCTGGACGGGACGACGTTGACGATCGCCATCAAGGGCCGGTTCGATTTCGGCAGCCACCAGGATTTTCGTAATTCCTACGAGCGTTTCTATAAGGTGCCGGATACCTACATCGTCAACTTGAAAGAAACCACGTATATGGACAGCTCCGCCCTCGGCATGCTCTTGCTGCTGCGCGATCACGCAGGGGGTGATGAGGCGGAAGTCAGGGTGATCAACAGCAGCTCCGACGTGCGCAAGATCCTCGCCATTTCCAACTTCGACAAACTGTTCGACATCAATTGAGCGTCCTGGCCCCGGTACTCGAACCGCTGACCATCCTGATTGCCGAAGACAGCGCCGCCGACCTGTTGTTGCTGTCGACGATCATCCGGCGCCAGGGCCACCAGGTGCTCACCGCCAGCAACGGCGAGGAAGCGGTCGAGGTGTTTACCCGCGAGCGCCCGCAACTGGTGTTGATGGACGCGTTGATGCCGGTGATGGACGGCTTTGAAGCGGTGCGCCGCATCAAGCAGCTTGCGGGGGAGGCACTGGTGCCGATCATCTTCCTTACCTCGCTGCGTGAAAGCGAAGCCCTGGCCCAGTGCCTGGATGCCGGCGGCGATGATTTTTTGCCCAAGCCCTACAACCCATTGATCCTCGCGGCCAAGATTAATGCGATGGACCGCCTGCGCCGCCTGCAAGCCACGGTCTTGCAGCAGCGAGACTTGATCGCCAGGCACCATGACTACCTGTTGCATGAGCAGCGCGTGGCCAAGGCGGTGTTCGACAAGGTCGCGCATTCCGGTTGTATCAACGCGGCGCCGAACATTCGCTACCTGCAATCGCCCTATGCGCTGTTCAACGGCGACTTGCTGCTGGCGGCGTACACGCCCTCGGGTGACATGCATGTGCTGCTCGGCGACTTCACCGGCCATGGCTTGCCGGCGGCGGTGGGCGCCATGCCGCTGGCGGAAGTGTTCTACGGCATGACCGCCAAGGGCTACGGCCTGACGCAGATCCTGCGGGAGATGAACGCCAAGCTCAAACGCATCCTGCCAGTGGACATGTTCTGCTGCGCCACGCTGTTGTGCCTGAGTGCCCAGCGGCGCGTGGTGGAGGTGTGGAACGGTGGGATGCCTGAAGGTTATGTGCATGAAATTACCACTGGCAAGCGCACGCCCTTGATGTCGCGGCATTTGCCTTTGGGGGTGCTGTTGGCAGAGGCGTTTGATGATCGCACCGAAGTCTGGCCCATGGCGGTGGGCGACCGGGTGTTTTTGCTGTCCGATGGCGTGCTGGACACCGCCGATGCCAATGAACAATTGTTCGGCGCCGGGCGCTTGCGGCAGGTGTTCGCCGCCAATCGTGAGCCTGATCACTTGTTTGAAGAGATCGAACTGGCCCTGGCGGCGTTTCGCGGCGAGGTACGGGATGACGTCAGCATGGTGGAGATCACCCTGCAGCCTGGTCAGTCGTTGCGTGCGACCGGGCAGTTGTATGCCGATAGCGGCCAGTCGAGCCCACTGGATTGGTCGGTGAGTTTTGAATTTCGCGCCGAAACCCTCAAGCGCTACAACCCGTTGCCGTACCTGCTGCAACTGCTGCTGGAGATCCACGGCCTGCGCGAGCAGAGCGGGGCGCTTTACAGCGTGATGGCCGAGTTGTACTCCAATGCGCTGGAGCATGGCGTGCTGGGCCTGGACTCACGGCTTAAGCGTGATGCCCAAGGGTTTGCCGAGTACTACCGCCTGCGCAATGACCGCCTGGCGCGGTTAAACAGCGGTTACGTGCGGGTACATGTGCAGGTGGTGCCGACCGAGGTGGGCGGCAAGATGACCTTGCGCATCGAAGACAGCGGCGCCGGGTTTGATGTGGAGCAGGTGCTGGCACGGCCGCTGGATATCGACCGTTTGTCTGGCCGGGGCTTGAGCCTGGTGCGCCAGTTGAGCAGCGATGTACGCTGGTCTGATGGCGGTCGCAGTGTCTGCGTAGAGTTTTCCTGGGAGGCTCTGGCATAATCCGCCGATTCTTGATCAAGGAGCGAACAAGTGGCTGAGATTCATCTGGACCCAAAGGTGCTGTCGGGTTTGCAGGAAGTCATGGAAGGTGAGTACCCCAAGTTGCTCGATACCTTTCTTGATGATTCCCAGAAGCGCGTCGAGGCGTTGCGCACAGCGCGCGACGATGCGAAGGCGTTGGGGCTGATTGCGCACAGCTTTAAGGGCAGTAGCGGGAACCTTGGGGCGGTGCGGTTGGCAGAGCTTTGCCGGCAGCTGGAAGACCGGTCGGCCAAACCTGTGCCGGTGGACCTGGGGGAGCTTGTGGACAAAATCGACCAGGAGTTCGCTCGCGTCAGGCCTTTGTATGAGCATGAACGCCAGCGTTTTCAGCTCTGACTGGCTACATGGCAGCGTTATTGATCGTTCCCACGTTCCGTGGGAACGCCGCCCCGGACTCTTCGCGTCCTGATGTCGGCGCAGTTTTCAAGCCCTGCGCAAGGTGACGCGGAGCGTCACCGGATGCATTCCCACGCAGAGCGTAAGAAACATCAGCGTTGGATTTGCCAACCTGGCCCGACTCTTGCTCTACCTCCAGATACTGCATCCCCGATCCCAATGCAGTGGAGACCTTTACCTATGCCAGTCGCCACCAATTCGCTTCTTCAGGCTGCCCCCGCGGCCAAGCCTCAAGCGCCCGCCGCCAATCCACCGGCAGTGGCTGCGGCCCCGCGGGATAAGGGCGCTGGCTTCGCTCAAGTGTTCGCCAACCAGGCTAAACCGACGGTCAAGGCTGACGATAATTTGCCCAAGACCGCGCGAGACAAGTCTTCCGACAACAGCGCCAAGCCGGTTGCCAGTGACGACAAGCCTGCCGCCAGCAAGCCGGCGGTTGCCGATAGCGGCAATCCCTTGCCTGCCGCCCCGTCGGCCAAGTCCGACGACAGCGCCAGCAGTGACGACGACAAACCCACCGACCCGTCCCTGGCGCAGCAGCCCCCGGTAGACCCGGTTGTCGACCCGGCGTTGGTTGCCACGGTCACGCCGGTTGCCGTGCCGGTGGAAACGCCGGTTTCCGTTGCCGCCGCCCAGGACGACACGCCCCAACTCGCGCCTGTCGCCGTGACGGATGAAGTCAAACAGCCGGCCTTCGACCCGCAAGCTGATCCGCTTGACGCGATGCCCGCCGTGCGCCTGGCGATGGAGCAGGGTGGTCACGTCTCTGCCAGCAGCCAGACCCCACAGAAAGCTGCCCCGACGACTCAGGATCAGCCGACCGCCGCACAGAACTTCGCCGCTGGCCTGGCTAACATGGTCGACCAGCAAGCGACCAAGGACAGCACCGACCAGGGCGGTGACAAAGCCTTCAGCGGGTTGATCGAAGATGGCCTCAAGGACTTGAAGAACGCCAGCAGCGACACCCGTGTCGATGACTTCGCCAACCGGCTGGCTGCGCTGACCCAGGCCGCCACACCGAAAACCGCGAACGCCTTGCCGCCGGTAGCCAATGCGCCGTTGGCCATGCACCAGAGCGGCTGGACCGAAGAGGTGGTCAACCGCGTGATGTACCTGTCCAGCGCCAACCTCAAGTCGGCGGAGATCCAGTTGCAGCCGGCTGAGCTGGGGCGCCTGGATATCAAGGTCAACATGACGGCCGACCAGCAGGCTCAGGTCACGTTCATGAGCGGCCACGCCGTGGTGCGTGAAGCGCTGGAAAGCCAGTCCGGTCGATTGCGCGAAATGTTCGCCCAGCAAGGCATGGGGCAAGTGGACGTCAATGTGTCCGACCAGTCCCGTGGCTGGCAGGGGCAAGGTCAGGAACAACAGCAGAACCAGGCCCGTGGCGTGAGTGGCCGCGGTGGGCGTGGTGACAGCGACGACGCAGGCGATCATGCCGAGGTGGCTGCTGCAGTCGCGCCAGTGACTACAAGTGTGATCGGCTCCAGCGCCGTCGATTATTACGCCTGACCCAACGCCAGCGCCGGTCCAAATGTGGGAGGGGGCTTGCTCCCGATGAAGGGTCAGCCGCCACATGTATCAACTGACCCACCCTCATCGGGATCAAGCCCCCTCCCACATTTGATTTGCGGTGCCTCCCTGTTCCTCGGTTACCAGACAACTCTGGCATAACACTTGCTCTTGCCTTTCCGTAGAACTATGAATCCCCGAATAGTGACGGATTATTGGCATGGCGAAGAGCGACGACGCAGCAAAAGCACCCGCACCCGCAGGCAAGGGCAAGCTCAAGCTTATCCTGTTGATAGTCGTGGGCTTGCTCCTGGCCATTGGCGCCTCTGTGGGCGGCACCTGGTACATCATGCACAGCAGTGCAAGTAAACCGGCACCCGCTGCCGAAACCGCCACTAACGTCAAGCAACCGGCAATCTTCGAACCGATGCTTCCGGCCTTTGTCGCCAACTTCAACCAGAACGGCCGTCAACGCTACCTACAGGTGAGCATGACGTTGTTGGCGCGCAACCAGGCGGACCTGGATGCCCTCAAGGTGCATATGCCGGTGATCCGCAATAACCTGGTGATGCTGTTCTCCGCACAAAGCTTCGACACCCTGGCCAGCCCGGTCGGCCAGGAAATGCTGCGCCAGAAGGTCACTGCCAGCGTGCAGGAAGTGTCCCAGAAGGAGCTCGGCAAAGTGGTAATCGAGCAAGTGCTCTTTACTAATTTCGTATTGCAGTAGGATCACGACATGGCCGTGCAAGACCTGCTGTCCCAGGATGAAATCGATGCGCTGTTGCATGGCGTGGACGATGGGCTGGTACAGACTGAACTGGCTGCCGAGCCCGGCAGCGTCAAAAGTTATGACCTGACCAGCCAGGACCGCATCGTCCGTGGGCGCATGCCGACGCTGGAAATGATCAACGAACGTTTCGCCCGTTACACCCGGATCAGCATGTTCAACATGCTGCGCCGCTCGGCGGACGTGGCGGTGGGCGGCGTGCAGGTGATGAAGTTTGGCGAATACGTGCACTCGCTGTACGTGCCCACCAGCCTCAACCTGGTCAAGATCAAGCCGTTGCGCGGCACCGCGCTGTTCATCCTCGACGCCAAACTGGTGTTCAAGCTGGTGGACAACTTCTTTGGCGGCGACGGCCGTCACGCCAAGATCGAAGGCCGTGAATTCACCCCCACCGAGTTGCGGGTGGTGCGCATGGTGCTGGAGCAGGCCTTCATCGACTTGAAGGAAGCCTGGCAGGCGATCATGGAAGTCAATTTCGAGTACATCAACTCGGAAGTGAACCCGGCCATGGCTAACATCGTCGGTCCCAGCGAGGCCATTGTGGTGTCCACGTTCCACATCGAACTCGATGGCGGTGGCGGCGACCTGCACGTGACCATGCCGTACTCGATGATTGAGCCTGTGCGCGAAATGCTCGACGCCGGTTTCCAGTCCGACCTCGACGACCAGGACGAGCGCTGGGTCAAGGCCCTGCGCGAAGACTTGCTCGACGTGGACGTACCGCTGAGCGCCACTGTGGCCCGTCGACAGCTGCGCCTGCGCGATATTTTGCACATGCAGCCCGGGGACGTGATTCCTGTCGAGTTGCCGGAAGAACTGATCATGCGCGCCAGCGGCGTACCGTCGTTCAAGGTCAAGCTTGGTTCGCACAAGGGCAAACTGGCGCTGCAAGTGGTGGAGTCGATCAACCGGCGCTGAGTCACCCGTATCGATGCACCCCTATTTATTTATGAATTTTTGCTCCGCCGAGGACATGTAATGGCTACCGAACACGAGAACACTTCCGCCGAAGACCAGGCACTGGCTGACGAATGGGCCGCGGCCCTGGAAGAAACCGGCGATGTTGGCCAGGACGATATCGACGCGCTGCTGGCCGCCGACGCCGCCACCGCACCGGCCAGTAACCGCATGCCCCTGGAAGAATTCGGCAGCGTGCCGAAGAACAACGACCCGGTGACCCTCGACGGGCCGAACCTGGACGTGATTCTCGACATCCCGGTGTCGATTTCCATGGAAGTCGGCAGCACCGACATCAACATCCGCAACCTGCTGCAGCTCAACCAGGGCTCGGTGATCGAACTGGATCGCCTGGCCGGTGAGCCGTTGGACGTACTGGTCAACGGCACGCTGATCGCCCATGGCGAGGTAGTGGTGGTCAACGAGAAGTTCGGCATCCGCCTGACCGACGTGATCAGCCCGAGCGAACGCATCAAGAAGTTGCGCTGATATGAAGTATTCGATGGCGGGACTGTTACTGGCGCTGCCATTGAGCGCCCTGGCGGCTGAGCCGGTCGCGCAAGCGGCGGCTGCGGCGCCCGT
This sequence comes from Pseudomonas fildesensis, assembly GCF_001050345.1. Classification (GTDB taxonomy): domain Bacteria; phylum Pseudomonadota; class Gammaproteobacteria; order Pseudomonadales; family Pseudomonadaceae; genus Aquipseudomonas; species Aquipseudomonas fildesensis. The sequence goes on from NZ_LFMW01000002.1 coordinate 237,462, forward strand.
CGTCAGCAGCGGCATCGGCGGGCAACTGACCCAACTGGTATTGGGCCTGTTGCTGGTTGTGGGGTTGATCTTCGTGCTGGCCTGGCTGATGCGCCGCGTACAGCGCATCGGGCCGGGCAACGCCCAGGTGATCGAGATGATCGGCTCGCGCGCCCTCGGCCCGCGTGATCGGCTGGTGCTGGTGCAAGTGGGTGAGGAACAGATCCTGCTGGGCATCACCCCCGGCCGCATCACTCCGCTGCACGTGCTCAAGCACCCCGTGGACGCGGCCCAGACCCAGGCCGCCACGCCAGAATTCGCTCAGCGCCTGATGGAGTTGCTGGGCAAGGATCAGAAGGATAAGAAGTAATGCGCGTTTTATTGACGCTCATGCTGTTGCTGGCCGCGCCGCTGGCGTTAGGTGCCGACCCGTTGTCGATCCCGGCGATTACTTTGGGCACCAACGCGGCCGGCGCCCAGGAGTATTCGGTCAGCCTGCAGATCCTGCTGATCATGACCGCGCTGAGCTTCATCCCGGCGTTTGTCATGCTGATGACCAGCTTCACGCGCATCATCATCGTGTTCTCGATCTTGCGTCAGGCCCTGGGCCTGCAGCAGACGCCGTCGAACCAGATCCTCACCGGCATGGCGCTGTTTTTGACGCTGTTCATCATGGCGCCGGTGTTCGACAAGGTGAACCAGCAGGCCCTGCAACCCTATCTGGCCGAGACCATCACGGCGCAGGTCGCGATCGACAGGGCCCAGGGCCCGATCAAGGACTTCATGCTGTCGCAAACCCGCTCCAGCGACCTTGAGCTGTTCATGCGGCTTTCCAAGCGTACCGACATAGCCTCGCCGGATCAGGCGCCGCTGACCATCCTGGTGCCGGCGTTTGTCACCTCGGAATTGAAGACCGCGTTCCAGATTGGCTTCATGATCTTTATCCCGTTCCTGATCATCGACCTGGTGGTGGCGAGCGTGTTGATGGCCATGGGTATGATGATGCTGTCGCCGCTGATCATCTCGTTGCCGTTCAAGATCATGCTGTTTGTGCTGGTGGACGGCTGGGCGCTGATTATCGGCACGTTGGCCAGCAGTTTCGGCGGAGTATGATGTGTTAGGTGTAGCGATATGACTCCAGAAGTAGCAGTTGACCTGTTCCGTGAAGCGCTGTGGCTGACCACCATGATGGTTGCTGTGCTGGTGGTGCCGAGCCTGTTGGTGGGCCTGCTGGTGGCAATGTTCCAGGCCGCGACCCAGATCAACGAACAGACCTTGAGCTTCCTGCCGCGCCTGCTGGTAATGCTGGTCACGCTGATCGTCGCCGGCCCGTGGCTGGTGCAAACCTTCATGGAATACATCCTGCAGCTGTACGGCAGTATTCCGCAGTTGATCGGCTGACCGCATGCAATCCCTGCTGGCGTTGACCGACACCCAGATCAGTACCTGGGTGGCCTCGTTCATCTTGCCGCTGTTCCGGGTGACGGCGGTGTTGATGAGCATGCCGGTGTTCGGGACTACCCTGGTGCCACGCCGTGTGCGTCTGTATTTTGCGGTGGCAATTACCGTGGTCCTCGTACCGGGCTTGCCGCCGATGCCGCCGGTCAACGCGCTCGACCTCAGTGCCTTGATGCTGATCGCCGAGCAGATCCTGATCGGCGCGCTGCTGGGCTTCTCCCTGCAACTGTTCTTCCAGGCCTTCGTGATCGCCGGCCAGATCATCTCGATCCAGATGGGCATGGGCTTCGCTTCCATGGTTGACCCCACCAACGGCGTGTCGGCGGCGGTGATCGGGCAGTTCCTGACGATGCTGGTGACCTTGCTGTTCCTGGCCATGAACGGTCATCTGGTGGTGTTTGAGGTGCTGACCGAGAGCTTCACCACGTTGCCGGTGGGCTCGGGGCTGGTGGTCAACCATTTCTGGGAAGTGGTGGGGCGCCTCAGTTGGGTGTTGGGCGCCTCCCTGTTACTGGTATTGCCGGCGATCACCGCGCTGCTGGTGGTCAACATCGCGTTTGGCGTGATGACCCGAGCGGCGCCGCAACTGAACATCTTCTCGATTGGCTTCCCGCTGACCCTGGTATTGGGCATGGGGATTTTCTGGATCGGCCTGGCCGACATTCTCAATCAGTATCAACCGCTGGCGACCGACGCCTTGCAGTTCTTGCGTGACTTGGCACGGGCGCGCTGAGCCATGGCCGAGAGCGAGAGTGGTCAGGACAAAACAGAAGACCCCACGGAGAAACGCAAAAAAGACTCCCGGGAAAAGGGCGAGATTGCCCGCTCCAAAGAACTCAACACCTTTGCGACGATGATGGCTGGCGCCGGCGCCTTGCTGATCTACGGCGGTGGCTTGGCGCTGGACCTGATGGAGATGATGAAGCACAACTTCAGCTTGCCCCGTGAGGTTCTGCTCAGCCCCGGTGCCATGGGCCAGTACCTGCTGCATTCCGGGAAGATCGCGATTCTGGCGGTGCAGCCGATCCTGATTACCTTGTTGCTGGCCGCGCTGATTGGCCCGGTTGCCCTGGGTGGCTGGTTGTTTGCCGCCGGCAGCATGGCACCTAAGTTCAGCCGCATGAACCCTGGCGCCGGGCTCAAGCGCATGTTTTCCGCCAAGGCCCTGGTGGAACTGCTCAAGGCCCTGGCCAAGTTCATCCTCATTCTGTTTGTGGCGCTGGTGGTGCTGTCGTCCGACATTGACGACCTGCAGCGCATCGCCCACGAACCGCTGGAGTCGGCGATCATCCACAGCGTGCAAGTGGTGGGCTGGAGCTCGCTGTGGATGGCGCTCGGGCTGATCCTGATCGCCGCCGTGGATGCGCCGATCCAGCTGTGGGAAAGCCACAAGAAACTGCTGATGACCAAGCAGGAAGTGCGCGACGAGCACAAGGACCAGGAAGGTCGTCCCGAGGTCAAACAGCGCATTCGCCAACTGCAGCGCGAGATGTCCCAGCGCAAGATGATGAGCTCGGTGCCCGACGCCGACGTGGTCATCACCAACCCGACCCACTACGCCGTGGCGCTCAAGTACGACCCGGAGAAAGGCGGCGCGCCGATGCTGCTGGCCAAGGGCAGCGACTTTACCGCCCTGAAAATCCGCGAAATCGCCGTGGCCAACGACATCCTGCTGCTGGAGTCGCCGGAACTGGCGCGGTCGATCTTCTACTCCACCGACCTCGATCAGGAAATCCCTGCGGGGCTGTACCTGGCCGTGGCGCAGGTGTTGGCGTATGTCTATCAAATCCGCCAATACCGTGCAGGCAAGGGCAAGCGGCCTGATCCGCTCAAAGACCTGCCGATTCCGCCGGATTTGCGCCGCGATTCCTGATCACAGGTTGCCGCATTTCCTGTGATAACCGGGCTTTTTGTGGTGACCTGGCGTGTTGTGGCGAGCGGGCTTGCCCCGCGTTGGGCTGCGCAGCAGCCCCCAAACCTGCCCCCCGGCTCTAACTGGAAAACCCATCAACCCAATGGGGCCGCTTCGCGCCCCAACGCGGGACAAGCCCGCTCGCCACAACAAGCCTGCTCGCCACAATTGCTCCGTCATCCATCCCTACCACTCGTCGGTAATCCCCGTCTACCTGTCAACTTTGACAGTAGCGGCTGCCCCGACTTCAAGGTTTGATAACGCTGCGCTTTCTTAATCAGCAGTTGGAGTCGGGCAATGGCGACGGGCAAGGTCAAATGGTTCAATGCGGAAAAGGGCTTTGGATTCATCACTCAGGACGACGGTAAGCCAGATCTGTTTGTGCACTTTTCAGCAATTGAAAGTGATGGCTACAAGACCCTGGTGGAAGGTCAATCCGTGGAGTTTGAAGTCGTGGAGGCACCCAAGGGGCAGCAGGCCGCAAAGGTACGGCTACGTTGATTGATCGTTCCCACGCTCTGCGTGGGAATGCAGCCTGTGACGCTCCGCGTCACTCTCGCGCAACGTTCAAGCCATGCGCGTATGGCGGGACGCAGAGCGTCCCAAGAGGCATTCCCACGCAGAGCGTGGGAACGAGGCGTTATCTCACGGGCTTGCCTGCCCTGAGACAGTGAATACCCGATCAGCCAGCAACCGTGTCAGTTCGATCAACTGCGCAACGCCCAGCAATGCCTCTCGTGGTGAACCTTCCAGATTAAAGGCCAGGTCGCAGCTCAGCGCATTCGCCGCGACGCCCGACCGCTGAGTGTGCAGCGGTGTACGGAGACTAGAGATCGGGTTTCCTGGCGGCACCCGCAAATACGTGTCGGAAATTTCTTTGTCTCTACCAGTGAACACTTGTGGCGAGGGAGCTTGCTCCCGTTGGGCGCGCAGCGCCCCCCAGTTCCTGTGTATGCGGTTTTTCAGGTAAATCGCGTCGCCTGGGTTTGGGGCTGCCGCGCAGCGCAGCGGGAGCAAACTCCTTTGCCACAGGTGGGAACGATCAAGGTGAGAAAGCAAAGTTGGAAGGCTTCTTGCAATACCGCCTCCAGGACGCCTCCCGGCGTCAAAAGTTTGCTTCAAGGAAACGAGGAATACCGGTGGTGGATCGCTCTCATATGCTCAGCACGGCCCGTGGCACCCTGACTGACCTCTCGCGGGGTAATCTGGGTGTGCCATTGTTGTTGCTGGTAATGCTGGCAATGATGATGTTGCCCATGCCGCCGTTCTTGCTGGACGTGTTCTTCACCTTCAACATTGCCTTGTCCATCGTCGTGCTGCTGGTGTGCGTCTACGCCCTGCGGCCGCTTGATTTCGCGGTGTTCCCGACGATTCTGCTGGTGGCGACGCTGCTGCGGCTGGCGCTCAACGTGGCGTCGACCCGGGTGGTGATGCTCCACGGCCAGGACGGCCATGCCGCCGCCGGTAAGGTGATCCAGGCCTTCGGTGAGGTGGTGATCGGCGGTAACTACGTGGTCGGTATCGTGGTGTTTTCGATCCTGATGATCATTAACTTCGTGGTGGTGACCAAAGGCGCCGGGCGGATTTCCGAGGTGAGCGCGCGCTTTACCCTCGACGCCATGCCCGGCAAACAAATGGCCATCGACGCCGACCTCAACGCTGGCCTGATCGACCAGAACCAGGCCAAATCCCGCCGCCTGGAAGTGGCCCAGGAAGCTGAGTTCTACGGCTCGATGGACGGTGCCAGCAAATTCGTGCGTGGTGACGCTATTGCCGGCCTGCTGATTCTGTTTATCAACCTGATCGGCGGTATGGCGGTCGGTATCTTCCAGCACGGCATGACCTTTGGCGATGCTGGCCGGGTTTACGCCTTGCTGACCATCGGTGACGGTTTAGTGGCGCAATTGCCATCACTGTTGTTATCCACAGCTGCCGCGATCATGGTGACCCGTGCGTCGGGCTCCGAAGACATGGGCAAGCAGATCAACCGGCAGATGTTTGCCTCGCCCAAGGCCCTGGCCGTGGCGGCGGGCATCATGGCGGTGATGGGCATCGTGCCAGGCATGCCCCATGTGTCGTTCTTGAGCATGGCGGCCATGGCGGGCGGTGGTGCCTACCTGTTTTGGAAGAAGCAAAACCAGGTCAAGGTGATTGCCCAGCAGGAAGTCGCCCGTCAGCAGGAATTGCTGCCATCCCCGGCCCGCAGCCAGGAAACCAAGGAGCTTGGCTGGGACGACGTGACGCCCATCGACATGATCGGCCTGGAAGTCGGCTATCGCCTGATTCCGCTGGTCGACCGCAACCAGGGCGGTCAATTGCTCGCGCGGATCAAGGGTGTGCGCAAGAAGCTGTCCCAGGACCTGGGCTTCCTGATGCCCACTGTGCACATTCGTGACAACCTCGACCTGGCCCCCAGCGCCTACCGCCTTACCCTGATGGGCGTAATCCTCGCCGAAGCCGAGATCTACCCGGACCGCGAGTTGGCGATCAACCCTGGCCAAGTGTTCGGCACCCTCAATGGCATAACCGCCAAAGATCCGGCTTTTGGGTTGGATGCGGTCTGGATCGAAGTCAGCCAGCGCAGCCAGGCACAGTCACTGGGATACACCGTGGTAGACGCCAGCACCGTGGTCGCTACCCACCTCAATCAGATTCTGTACAAGCACTCCCACGAGCTGCTCGGCCACGAAGAAGTCCAGCAATTGATGGGGTTGTTGGCCAAGGCCTCGCCAAAACTCGCCGAAGAGCTGGTGCCGGGCGTGCTGTCGTTGTCGCAACTGCTCAAAGTGCTGCAGGCGCTGCTGGCCGAACAGGTGCCGGTGCGCGATATTCGCAGTATTGCCGAGGCCATCGCCAACAATGCCGCCAAGAGTCAAGATACTGCCGCGCTGGTGGCGGCGGTGCGTGTCGGATTGTCGCGCGCAATCGTGCAAAGCATTGTAGGGCTTGACTCCGAGCTGCCTGTGATCACCTTGGAACCAAGGTTGGAACAAATATTGCTCAATAGTATTCAGAAGGCAGGACAAGGCCAGGAAGAGGGCGTTCTGCTGGAGCCAAGCATGGCTGAAAAACTGCAGCGTTCGTTGATCGACGCCGCACAGCGCCAGGAGATGCAGGGCCAACCGGTGATTCTGCTGGTGGCAGGCCCCGTCCGGGCGATGTTGTCGCGGTTTGGGCGTCTGGCAGTACCGAATTTGCACGTTTTGGCTTACCAGGAAATTCCTGACAATAAGCAAGTGACTATCGTCGCGACAGTAGGGCCCAACGGCTGAGGTAGTGGGTTATGCAAGTAAAGCGTTTTTTCGCCGCCGATATGCGTCAGGCCATGAAACTGGTTCGTGATGAGCTGGGTGCCGACGCTGCAATTATCGGTAACCGCCGTATTGCCGGCGGTGTCGAGCTGACGGCTGCCCTGGATTACACCCCCTCGGCGCTGGCCCCGCGCGTGCCGAACATGGAACTCGAAGACGAGCTGCGCAAGACCGCCTCGCGCATCGTCTCGGCCCAGGCTGAGCTGAGCATGCGTGGCGACAGCGATGCCACCACTAATCGGCAGTTGTTCGCCGGCTTGCCGCTGACCGCTGCCGAGCCCCTGGTAGAACCGACTTTCATCGAACCGCCGCGTCCTGCAGCGCCAGCCCCGGCGGCCGCAGTCGACCAGCGCGTGTTCGATTCGATGCGCTTTGAGCTTAATGGCCTGCGCGAATTGCTCGAAGTGCAGCTTGGGTCGCTTGCGTGGACGCAGCTGCAAGGCAGTAAACCGCAACAGGCCAACCTGTGGCGTCGCCTGCAACGCATCGGCCTGTCCGGCCCGTTGTCCCGCGACCTGCTGGCGCTGACCACCGAAATCGAAGAGCCTCGCCAGGCCTGGCGCATGTTGCTGGCGCACCTGGCGCGGATGATCGCCACCCCGGAAATCGAACCCCTGGAAGAGGGCGGTGTGATCGCCATGGTCGGCCCTGCCGGCATGGGCAAGACCACCACCCTGGCCAAGCTGGCCGCGCGCTATGTGCTCAAGTACGGCGCGCAGAATATCGCGCTGGTGAGCATGGACAGCTACCGCATTGGCGCTCAGGAACAGCTCAAGACCCTGGGCCGCATTCTCAATGTGTCGGTCACCCACGTTGACCCGGGCCAGTCCCTGGCCAACGCCCTCGACCCGCTGCTGCGCAAGCGCGTGGTGCTGATCGATACCGCCGGCCTGCAAGCCAGCGACCCGGCATTGCGCATGCAACTGGAAAGCCTGGCCGGGCGTGGCATCAAGTCGAAAAACTACCTGGTGCTTGCAACCACCAGCCAGAAACAGGTTCTTACCGCTGCGTACCACAGTTACAAGCGCTGCGGCCTGGCCGGTTGCATCCTCACCAAGCTCGACGAAACGGCGAGCCTGGGCGAGGTGTTGAGCCTGGCCATCAGTCATGAGTTACCGGTCGCCTACCTGACCGACGGGCCGCGTATCCCGGATGATTTGCATCTGCCGCGCCGTCATCAGTTGGTCAGCCGTGCAGTCAGCGTGCAAATGCAAGAAGAGCCTAGCGAGGAAGCGATGGCTGACATGTTCGCTGACCTCTACCACAACCCGGCAAAAAAACGGGTGGGTTGAGTCAGTCTGAACACCGTGAAATGTACCTACATCGATGGTCTGCAAGCGATTCACGCGGCCAAGCCATGTAGCCTGCGTCTAAGCAAGACAAGGTAAAGAAATAAAATGGGCAGCATGCATCCCGTACAGGTGATCGCGGTGACCGGCGGCAAAGGTGGCGTCGGGAAAACTAACGTGTCAGTGAATCTATCCCTGGCCCTGGCAGAGCTTGGCCGTCGCGTCATGCTGCTGGATGCTGACCTGGGGCTGGCGAACGTCGACGTTCTGCTCGGGCTGACACCCAAACATACCCTCGCCGACGTGATCGAGGGCCGTTGCGAGCTGCGCGATGTGCTGCTGCAGGGCCCAGGTGGCATTCGTATCGTGCCGGCCGCCTCGGGTACCCAGAGCATGGTGCACCTGAGCCCGGCGCAGCATGCCGGCCTGATCCAGGCGTTCAGCGATATCGGCGACAACCTCGACGTGCTGGTGATCGACACCGCCGCGGGGATCGGCGAGTCCGTGGTCAGCTTCGTGCGCGCCGCGCAGGAAGTCCTGCTGGTGGTCTGCGATGAACCCACCTCGATCACCGACGCCTACGCCCTGATCAAACTGCTTAACCGTGACTACGGCATGAACCGCTTCCGCGTGCTGGCCAACATGGCCCAGAGCCCGCAGGAAGGCCGCAACCTGTTCGCCAAGTTGACCAAGGTCACGGATCGCTTCCTCGATGTCGCCTTACAATACGTCGGCGCAGTTCCCTATGACGAGTGCGTACGCAAGGCTGTGCAAAAGCAGCGTGCAGTCTACGAAGCGTTCCCTCGTTCCAAGTGCGCATTGGCGTTCAAGGCTATTGCTCAGAAGGTCGATACCTGGCCATTGCCCGCCAACCCTCGGGGGCATCTGGAGTTTTTCGTCGAGCGATTAGTGCATCAGACGAGCGCAGGACCGGTGCTATGACAGCCAGCGGCTACAACCTTTACAAGAATTCGGCACGTGACAAGCAAGGTGATTTGATCGAGCGCTACGCGCCTCTGGTCAAGCGCATCGCCTATCACCTGCTGGCACGCCTGCCGGCCAGTGTTCAGGTCGAAGACTTGATCCAGGCCGGCATGATCGGCCTGCTCGAAGTGTCGACCAAATACGACGCGAGCAAGGGTGCGAGTTTCGAGACGTATGCGGGGATCCGTATCCGTGGTGCGATGCTCGATGAAGTGCGTAAAGGGGATTGGGCGCCGCGTTCGGTACACCGCAATACGCGAATGGTCAGTGACGCAATTCGCGCAATTGAAGCAAAAACCGGTCGCGACGCTAAAGATCACGAAGTTGCGGCCGAACTCCAATTGAGTCTCGACGATTATTACGGGATTTTGAACGATACCTTGGGCAGCCGCCTGTTCAGTTTCGACGACCTTTTACAGGACGGCGAACACGAAGGGCTGCACGAGGACGGCGCGAGTGCTCATCTCGAGCCGTCGCGTGACCTGGAAGACGAACGTTTCCAGGGCGCGTTGGCGGACGCGATTGCCAATTTGCCGGAGCGTGAGCGACTGGTGTTGGCGCTGTACTACGACGAAGAGCTGAACCTCAAGGAAATCGGTGAGGTCCTGGGGGTCAGCGAATCACGTGTCAGCCAGCTACACAGCCAGTGCGCGGCTCGTTTGCGGGGGCGATTGGGAGAGTGGCGCGCGCGCTGACAGGCAGTGTGGGGACACTGCAGCGCAATTGGGCGAGAGGTGAAAGCCTTTCGCTGGTTCGTTCGGTAGTGCCCCTGGCAGTCCTTTTTGTGTAACGCCTGTTGATTGAAATGGCGCGTCCAGGTGCTGGGCGCGTTTAAGACTGCTTGGAGGTCGAATTGGACAAGAACATGAAAATCCTCATCGTTGATGACTTCTCAACGATGCGGCGGATCATAAAAAACCTGTTGCGTGACCTTGGGTTCACAAACACGGTCGAGGCGGATGACGGCATTACGGCGATTCCGATCCTCAACAGCGGGAGCATCGACTTTCTGGTAACCGACTGGAACATGCCGGGCATGACCGGTATCGACTTACTGCGCCACGTGCGCGCCGACGAGAAACTGCGCAGCCTTCCCGTGCTGATGGTGACCGCCGAAGCCAAGCGTGAACAGATCATCGAAGCCGCCCAAGCCGGGGTCAACGGTTACGTGGTCAAGCCATTCACTGCACTGGCCTTGAAAGAGAAGATCGAAAAAATCTTCGAACGCATCGGTCATTGATGCTGCCACGGGGGAGCTATGGAGCATAACGAAACGTCGCAGGGAGACTTTGAGTCGACCCTGAAAAAACATGCTCACCAGTTGGTCGAATGCCTTGAGAAAGGCCAGTTCGGCGATGCGGTGCAGTTGATCCATGAGCTTAACCAGACCCGTGACCGCGGCCTGTACCAGGAAGTGGGCAAGCTCACACGCGAGCTGCACAGTGCGATCGTCAATTTCCAGATTGACCCGCACATGCCCCAGGCCGAAGAAATTTCACAAATCACCGACGCCACTGAACGCCTGTCCTACGTGGTCAGGCTGACTGAGGCTGCGGCCAACCGCACCATGGACCTGGTCGAAAGCGCCACGCCCCTGGTCAACGGCATGGCCAATGAAGCCCAGGCCCTCAGCGTTGACTGGGGCCGCTTCATGCGCCGGGAAGTGGGGGCTGAGGAGTTTCGTGAATTGGCCCGTCGGGTGGAAGGTTTCCTGTCGCGCAGCGAACAGGAAAACCGCATGGTTTCCAGCAACCTCAACGACATTCTGCTCGCCCAGGATTACCAGGACCTCACCGGTCAGGTGATCAAGCGTGTGACCCAATTGGTCACCGAAGTGGAAAGCAACTTGCTCAAATTGGTGCTTATGGCAGGCCAGGTTGATCGTTTTGCCGGCATCGAACATGACCGCGAAGCGATCCTCTCGGAAAAAGATCCACAAAAACATCTCGCCAAGGGTGAAGGTCCGCAGATTCATGCCGATAAACGTGAAGACGTTATGTCAGGTCAGGATGACGTAGATGACCTGTTATCCAGTTTAGGCTTCTAAGGAGCACACCCATGAGCTTCGGCGCCGATGAAGAAATCCTTCAGGATTTCCTTGTAGAGGCCGGCGAAATTTTAGAGCAGCTGTCCGAACAGCTGGTCGAGCTGGAAAGCCGACCGGATGATGCGAACCTGCTCAATGCAATTTTTCGCGGTTTTCACACTGTAAAAGGGGGCGCCGGCTTCCTCCAGCTCCATGAGCTGGTGGAGTGCTGTCACATCGCCGAGAACGTGTTCGACATCCTGCGCAAGGGTGAGCGACACGTCGACTCGGAACTGATGGACGTGATTCTTGAAGCACTGGATGCGGTCAACGGCATGTTCAGCGAAGTGCGCGAACGGGCACCAATCACTGCAGCCACCCCGGAACTGCTGGCCGCCCTGGCGCGCCTGGCGGAACCCTCGGCTGCACCGGTGGTTGAAGCGGCGCCTGAGCCGGTGGTTGAAGCTGCGGTCGATGTCACTGACAGTGAGTTCGAGCAACTGCTGAACTCCCTGAATGAAGTCAAGGCGCAAGCCGAAGCGCCGCAAGCGGTAGCCCCGCCGGCCACGCCGACCAGTGAAGATATTACCGACGCAGAATTCGAATCCCTGCTCGACCAGTTGCACGGCAAAGGCCAGTTCGCGGCCGACGCCGTGCCACCGGCCGCTGCGCCGCAAGCACCCGCTGCTGCTGCCAGCAACGACATCACCGACGACGAATTCGAAGCGCTGCTCGACCAGCTGCATGGCAAAGGCACGTTTGCTGCCGACGCCTTGCCGGCAGTCGCGACAGCGGCGGCGCCTGCTGCTGCAGCCAGTGCGGCACCTGCCGCCGCCGGCCTGATTTCCGATCACGAATTCGAATCGCTGCTGGACGAACTGCACGGCAAGGGCAAGTTCACCGACGTGGCCCCGGCCGCAACGGCGACTGCTGCCCCGGTGGCGGCGACACCGGCCCCGGCCAAAGCCGCAGCGCCTGCTGCCGCCAAGCCTGCCCCGGCCCCTGCAGCCGCCCCGGCGCCTGCGCGTGCCCCGGCTGCTGCCGTGGCCGACAAGCCTGCCAGTGAAGCCGAAACCACCGTGCGGGTTGATACCGCGCGCCTGGACGACATCATGAACATGGTCGGCGAGCTGGTACTGGTGCGTAACCGCCTGGTACGCCTGGGCCTGAGCAGCGGCGACGAAGCCATGCAAAAGGCCGTGTCGAACCTCGACGTGGTCACCGCAGACCTGCAAACCGCCGTGATGAAGACGCGGATGCAGCCGATCAAAAAAGTCTTCGGCCGCTTCCCGCGCCTCGTTCGCGACCTGGCACGTCAGCTCAAGAAAGAGATCAACCTGGAACTGGTGGGTGAAGAAACCGACCTCGACAAGAACCTTGTCGAGGCCTTGGCCGACCCGCTGGTCCACTTGGTGCGCAACGCCGTCGACCACGGCGTGGAAACCCCGGAAGAGCGCGAAGCCTCGGGCAAGTCCCGTGGCGGCAAAGTGATTCTGGCGGCGGAGCAAGAGGGCGACCATATCCTGCTGTCGATCACCGATGACGGCAAAGGCATGGACCCGGCCATTCTGCGCAATATCGCCGTCAAGCGTGGCGTGATGGACAAGGACGCCGCCGACCGGCTGACTGACACCGAGTGCTACAACCTGATCTTCGCCCCTGGCTTCTCGACCAAGACCGAGATTTCCGACGTGTCGGGCCGTGGCGTGGGCATGGACGTGGTGAAGACCAAGATCAGCCAGCTCAACGGCTCGATTAACATCTACTCGACCAAGGGCCAGGGCTCCAAGATTGTCATCAAGGTGCCGTTGACCCTGGCGATCATGCCGACCCTGATGGTGATGCTGGGCAACCAGGCCTTCGCCTTCCCGCTGGTCAACGTCAACGAAATTTTCCACCTCGACCTGTCGCGCACCAACGTGGTGGACGGCCAGGAAGTGGTGATCGTGCGCGACAAGGCGTTGCCCCTGTTCTACCTCAAGCGCTGGTTGGTGGCATCGGCTGCCCATGAAGAGCAGCGCGAAGGCCATGTGGTGATTCTCTCCGTGGGCACCCAGCGCATCGGCTTTGTCGTCGATCAACTGGTGGGCCAGGAAGAAGTGGTCATCAAGCCTTTGGGCAAAATGCTGCAGGGAACCCCGGGCATGTCGGGTGCGACCATCACCGGCGACGGTCGGATCGCGCTGATTCTCGATGTTCCGAGCATGCTCAAGCGTTACGCCGCTCGGCGTATTTGATTCTGGCGGGGCAGGGCGGTAATGCCCGCCCCGCCTAACGGAGTGTTTATGGTAGTCAAGGTCCTGGTGGTGGACGATTCGGGTTTCTTCCGCCGCCGCGTCTCGGAAATTCTTTCCGCCGATCCAACGATCCAGGTGGTCGGTACGGCCACCAATGGCAAAGAGGCGATTGATCAAGCCATTGCGTTGAAGCCGGACGTGATCACCATGGACTACGAGATGCCGATGATGGATGGCATCACGGCCGTGCGCCATATCATGCAACGCTGCCCGACCCCGGTGTTGATGTTCTCCTCGCTGACCCACGAAGGCGCCCGAGTAACCCTCGACGCGCTGGACGCTGGCGCGGTGGACTTCCTGCCGAAGAATTTCGAAGACATCTCGCGCAACCCCGAGAAGGTCAAGCAGATGCTGTGCGAGAAGGTGCACAGCATTTCGCGCAGTAACCGCCGCAGCCTGTTCAGCGCGCCTGCGCCGACACCTGCTCCGGTTGCTGCACCGGCTGTACCTGCCACCACCGCGTTTGGTCGCCCAGCGCCGGCACCGGTTGCGCGGCCTGCCGTGGCGCCTGCGCCTGCGCCTGCCCGAGCTTCGAGCGCCTATTCGCCTGCGCCCAAGCGCAAGGCCTACAAGCTGGTGGCCATTGGTACGTCCACCGGCGGCCCCGTCGCCTTGCAGCGGGTGTTGACCCAACTGCCGGCTAATTTCCCGGCGCCGATCGTGTTGATCCAGCACATGCCCGCCGCGTTCACCAAGGCCTTCGCCGAACGTTTGGACAAGCTCTGCCGTATCAGCGTCAAGGAAGCCGAGGATGGCGACATCCTGCGCCCTGGGCTGGCACTGCTGGCGCCTGGCGGCAAGCAGATGATGGTCGACGGCCGTGGCGCGATCAAAATCCTGCCGGGCGATGAGCGCCTCAACTACAAGCCGTGTGTGGACATCACCTTCGGCTCGGCGGCGAAATCCTACGGTGACAAAGTTCTGGCGGTGGTACTCACCGGCATGGGCGCCGACGGCCGTGAAGGCGCGCGCCTGCTCAAGCAGGGCGGCAGCGCCATCTGGGCCCAGGACGAAGCCAGCTGCGTGATCTATGGCATGCCCATGGCCATCGTCAAGGCTGACCTGGCGGACGCGGTCTACAGCCTCGACGACATCGGCAAACATCTGGTGGAGGCTTGCCTCTGATGGATGTACTGAGCCTGATCGGCATCACCATGGCATTTGTCGCGATCATCGGCGGCAACTACCTCGAAGGCGGGCACCTCGGTGCCCTGGCCAACGGCCCGGCGGCGCTGATCGTAATCGGTGGCACTGTCGGGGCGGCGCTGTTGCAGGCGCCGTTGAGCTCGTTCAAGCGCGCCATGCAGATCCTGATATGGATCATTTTCCCGCCACGTGTCGACCTGGCCGGCGGCATCGACCGCGTGGTCAACTGGAGCCTCACCGCACGCAAGGAAGGCCTGCTGGGCCTTGAAGGTGTGGCCGACGCCGAGCCCGACAGCTATTCGCGCAAAGGCCTGCAGTTGCTGGTGGACGGCGCCGAACCAGAAGCGATTCGCAGCATCCTGGAAGTGGATTTCTACACCCAGGAAAGCCGCGACATCAACGCTGCCAAAGTTTTTGAAAGCATGGGCGGTTACGCGCCGACCATCGGCATTATCGGTGCGGTGATGGGCCTGATCCACGTGATGGGCAACCTGGCCGATCCGTCGCAACTGGGCAGCGGCATTGCCGTGGCCTTCGTTGCGACCATCTACGGTGTGGCCAGTGCCAACCTGATCCTGTTGCCGGTGGCGAGCAAGCTCAAGTCGATCGCCATGCGCCAGTCGCGTTACCGCGAGATGCTGCTCGAAGGCATCCTATCGATTGCCGAGGGCGAGAACCCGCGCTCCATCGAATTGAAGCTCCAGGGCTTCATGGATTGATGATGGGAGGTATTGTTTGTGAGCCGTCGCCGTCGCGAGCCTGAAGAACACGTTAATCATGAACGCTGGCTGGTGTCCTACGCGGACTTCATCACCCTGCTGTTCGCGTTTTTCGTGGTGATGTATTCCATCTCGTCGATCAACGAAGGCAAGTACAAGGTCATTTCCCAGGCGCTGATCGGTGTGTTCAACGACGCCGACCGCTCGCTCAAGCCGATCCCCATCGGCGAAGAGCGGCCCAAGACCGTCACCCCGGCCAAGCCGCTGGTCAACGACAGTGATGAGACTGCCGCCGGCGTGGGGGGCACCAGTGACCCGCTGAAAAGCATCGCCGATGACATCAGCGCCGCGTTTGGCGACCTGATCAGCTCCAACCAGATGACTGTGCGCGGCAATGAGTTGTGGGTCGAGATCGAGCTCAATTCGAGCCTGCTGTTCGCCAGCGCCGATGCGATGCCCAGCGACCAGGCGTTTACCATCATCGACAAGGTGGCGGCGATCCTCAAACCGTTTGAAAACCCGGTGCATGTTGAAGGCTTTACCGACAATTTCCCGATCAGCACCGCGCAGTACCCGACCAACTGGGAGCTGTCGTCGGCCCGGGCGGCTAGCATTGTGCGCATGCTCGCGATGCAGGGCGTGAACCCCGGGCGCCTGGCGTCGGTGGGGTATGGCGAGTTTCAGCCGGTGGCCAATAACGCCACGGTGGAAGGCCGGGCGCGTAATCGCCGTGTGGTGCTGGTGGTGTCGCGCAACCTGGATGTGCGGCGCAGCCTGACCGGTACTGGCACCGCCAACGCTACACCGGACGCGGCGTTGAAGCGGGCTGGCACACAAACTGCACCGGCCCCTGCAAAGCCGCCGGTGCGTCAAAGCTCCGTCAATTCTCCGTCACCGGCTCAATAACCTTATGCAATGTCTCGGTCGCGCCAGTGCCCACCGGGAGGAACCAACCGAATGAGAGTCTGGGCAGTTGCCAATCAAAAAGGTGGGGTCGGCAAGACCACCACCTCCATCGCCTTAGCCGGCTTGCTGGCCGAGGCGGGCAAGCGTGTGGTCGTGGTGGACCTGGATCCCCATGGTTCCATGACCAGCTATTTCGGCTACGACCCGGATGCGCTGGAGCACAGTTGCTACGATCTGTTCCTGCACAAGGGCAGCGTGCCGAGCGACTTGCCTGGGCAATTGCTGCTGCCCACCAGCAATGAAAGCATTTCCCTGCTGCCGTCGAGCACCGCCCTGGCCACCCTTGAGCGCCAGTCGCCGGGGCAGAGCGGCCTGGGCCTGGTGATCGCCAAGACCCTGGCGCAACTGTGGCAGGACTTCGACTACGCGATCATCGACAGCCCGCCGTTGCTCGGCGTGCTGATGGTCAACGCCTTGGCGGCCAGCCAGCAGTTGGTGATCCCGGTGCAGACTGAACACCTGGCGGTCAAAGGCCTGGAACGCATGGTCAGCACCCTGGCGATGATCAACCGCTCGCGCAAACAGGCGCTGCCGTTCAGCATCGTGCCGACCTTGTTCGACCGCCGCACCCAGGCTTCACTCGGCACCTTGCGCGTACTGCGCGATGCCTACCCGGACACCATCTGGCAAGGCTATATCCCGGTGGACACGCGCCTGCGTGACGCCAGCCGCGCAGGGCTCACGCCGTCGCAGTTCGACGGCAAAAGCCGTGGCGTGCTGGCGTACCGCGCGCTGCTCAAGCATCTGCTGTCGCAGCAACTCGTGGCGCAGGTGGCGTGATGAACCGTCCCGTCGAACTCAAGACCAAGACCCGGCCGCAACTGGCGCTGGAGTCGTATCTGGATGCCTTGCTGCAGGATGCGACCGCGCAGGAGCTGCCGGAACCGATCCTGGTGCTGGAGCCCGCCGTCGAACCCGAAAGTACGCTGGATGAGTTTCAGCTCGCCGTGCTGGAAGAACAGGCCCGCGATGCGCAGGTCGTACCGGTCGTGGTGCCGATCACGCCTGTTGTCGTGGCTCCCGTGGTGGTTGAGCCGGTGGTTGAAGTTCACCTGCCACCGAGCATCACCCCGCCGCCGGTCACCGGCGACGGCCGCCCGGCGTGGGCCGCCGAGCCGTTCGAATGCCTGCTGTTCGACGTCGCCGGGTTGACCCTGGCAGTGCCGCTGGTGTGCCTGGGCTCGATCTACTCTCTGGAGGGCCAGGAGCTGACACCGCTGTTCGGGCAACCGGAATGGTTCCTCGGGATCCTGCCGAGTCAGCAGGGCAACTTGAAGGTATTGGATACCGCACGCTGGGTGATGCCCGACCGCTACCGCGATGACTTTCGCCAGGGCTTGCAATACGTAATCTCGGTGCAGGGCTACGAGTGGGGGCTGGCGGTGCATCAAGTCAGCCGCTCGTTGCGCCTGGACCCGAACGAAATCAAATGGCGCAGCCAGCGGGGCCAGCGCCCCTGGTTGGCGGGCACCGTGATCGAACACATGTGCGCATTGCTCGATGTCGCCGAACTGGCCGAGTTGATCGCCAGCGGCGCAGTTAAGTCGATGCCGTTGAATATACGCAGTTGATTGAACAATAAGGGCCGCGCGGTTGTGCGGCCAAAGAAGCACACACGCCGTGTCCAAACGGCATTTGAAGGGGTCATGGGTATGAACAAGTCAGCTTCCGCACAAGGTTTGGTAGATGATCCGATCCTGCAATGGGTTACCTTCAAACTGGATAACGAGTCTTACGGCATCAACGTCATGCGCGTGCAGGAAGTGCTGCGCTACACCGAGATCGCCCCGGTACCGGGTGCGCCAAGCTATGTGCTGGGCATCATCAACCTGCGCGGCAACGTGGTGACGGTCATCGACACCCGCCAGCGCTTTGGCCTGGTGCCTACCGAAGTCAACGACAACACGCGTATCGTCATCATCGAAGCCGACAAGCAAGTGGTTGGGATCATGGTCGACAGCGTGGCCGAAGTGGTTTACCTGCGCCAATCGGAAGTGGAAACCGCGCCGAACGTGGGTAACGAGGAATCGGCCAAGTTCATCCAGGGCGTGTGCAACAAGAACGGCGAACTGCTGATTCTGGTTGAGCTGGACAAGATGATGAGCGAAGAAGAATGGTCGGATCTGGAGAACATCTGATTGTTCCTTGAAGCGGTGGTGATTGTCCTGGCCCTGTTGTGGGCCGGGACGTTGGCATTTTTGCTGCGCTACGTGC
Source organism: Pseudomonas fildesensis (assembly GCF_001050345.1). Lineage (GTDB taxonomy): Bacteria > Pseudomonadota > Gammaproteobacteria > Pseudomonadales > Pseudomonadaceae > Aquipseudomonas > Aquipseudomonas fildesensis. The sequence goes on from NZ_LFMW01000002.1 coordinate 255,763, forward strand.
GCCAGCAGCGGGAATCGGCTTTGCAACAGGCCGAGCGCGATGCCGTGCGTGACCGGCGCATTCTGGAATTGGTCAAGCGGGTCGATCACTTCCAGCAGAGTGCGGTGAAGGTGGGGGATGAGGTGCATGAACTGCGCGCCATCCTCGCGCCGTTACCGGACAAGTTGGTGCAGCTTGAGCAGCGTGATCCCTCGAGCCTGTCCTTTGCCCAGGCGGCGAAGCTGGTGGGGATGGGGGCTACGGTGGATGAGCTGACGCAGTCTTGCGGGTTGACCCAGGCTGAGGCGCAGTTGATGAGTAAGTTGCATAAGAGCAGCTGAGAGTTTCAAGCGGCAAGCCGCAAGTTTTCAGATTCAGATCGTTCCCACGCTCTGCGTGGGAATGCCGCCCCGGACGCTCCGCGTCCCGCCGTGGGCACATGTCTCAAGTCCTGCGCGAGGTGACGCGTAGCGTCACAGGATGCATTCCCACGCAGAGCGTTGGAACGATCATCAGCTATCCCGCCAAATATTTTCAAAGCCGACGGCTTTTTTCTCCTCCCCCAGGGTCAACATCCTTCAAGCACCTTTGAACCCAGGAGATTCGCCCCATGACCACCCACAAGGCACTGTTGATCCTCCACGGCAAGCAAGCCCTCAACGAGGACGTGCGCGCGGCCGTGCAGGCCCGGCGTGAGTTGGGCTGGGAGTTGGCGGTGCGGGTGACTTGGGAGGGGGGCGACGCCCAGCGCCTGGTCAACGAGGCGCTGGACGGCGGATATACGCATATCATTGCGGGCGGCGGCGACGGCACCTTGCGCGATGTGGCCGAAGCCATGGCCCTGGCCAACACCGACGCCAGCCTGGTGCTGATGCCCCTGGGCACCGCCAATGACTTCGCCAAGGCGGCCGGCGTGCCGTTGGAGCCGGCGCTGGCGCTGGCGCTGCTGGACGTGCCGGCCAGGGCGATTGACCTTGGCCAGGTCGGCGGGCAAATGTTCCTCAATATGGCCACCGGCGGTTTTGGCAGCCAGGTCACCGCCAACACCTCCGAAGACCTGAAAAAAGTCCTCGGCGGCGCGGCCTACCTGTTCACCGGCTTGTCGCGCTTCAGTGAGCTGAAGGCCGCCTACGGCGAACTGGAAGGCCCGGATTTCCACTGGAAAGGCGAGCTGCTTGCACTCGGTATCGGCAACGGTCGCCAGGCCGGCGGCGGGCATGTGCTGTGCCCTGACGCACTGGCCGACGACGGCTTGCTGGACATCAGCATCCTGCCGGCGCCCCAGGAAGTGGTCGGCACCTTGCGAGAACTGATGAACAACGGCTGGGGCCTGGACACCATGTTTGTCCGTGCGCGCCTGCCGTGGGTCAACATCAAGGTCGCGCAAGGCTTGTACATCAACCTGGACGGTGAGCCGCTGGAAGGTGATGACCTGCACTTCGAGGCGCTGCCCAAGGCGCTGCGGGTGCACCTGCCGCTGGGTTCGCCGTTAGTCGTCCAGGCTGATGATCTGCTCGCGCACAGCGAATAACACCAGGCCCGCCACGTCGAAAATCTGCAGGCGCTTCATGATCTGCGAGCGGTGCGCTTCCACGGTCTTGATGCTTAAGCCTAGGCCGTGGGCGATTTCGCGGGTGGACTTGCCACGCACGATCAAGCGCAGGATTTCCAGTTGCCGGGCCGTGAGGTTGTGGCTGTGGGCGGCGGGGGAGGTCGCGCCCTGGCTGCGCACCAGCGCCTGAGTGATCACGGTGTGGGCAATCGCCGGGCTCAGGTAGCGCTCATTGTTGCGCAAGGCCAACAGGGCGTGTTCCAGCTCGTTGGCCGTGGTGTCCTTGAGCAGGTAGCCGTGGGCGCCGGACTCCAGCGCGCGCATGATCAGTTCTGGGTCGGTGTGCATCGACAGGATCAGCACCTTGCTCTTGGGGTAGGCGCCCTTGAGCTGCTGCAAAGCGTCCAGGCCGCCGGTGTGTTTCATCGACAGGTCGAGCAGCACGATGTCCGGCTGCAGGGCGCTGAATGTCTCCAGCAACTGCGCGCCATCGCTGGCTTCGCCGATCACCGCGTAGCCGGGAATATCCAGGATCAGCGCGCGTACGCCGGCGCGGATCAGTGCGTGGTCATCCACCAGAAGTAAATTGCAGATCACTCAAGAACCTTAGGGGAACTGGCCCGTTCGAGGGCGCGGGGCGCCCAGGGGAAAAGCGCGTCGATCCGTGTCCCTTTGCCTGGCTGGCTGCTGACGGACAAAGAGCCCCCCAGCTGATCAATCCGCTCCGACATGCCCGCCATACCCCGTTGACCTTCCAGGCCAGGGTTGATGGCAGGCGAAAAGCCCAGGCCGTCGTCGCAGATATACAGCGACAGGCCCTGGGGCAAGCGTTGCAGGCGCACCAGCAGATTACGTGCCTGGGCATGGCGAAGCATGTTGGTGACCGCCTCCTGGGTGATGCGAAAGGCTGCCACGGCCATTTCTTCAGGGATGCCGGTCAGCCGTTGCTGGCATTCCAGGCTCCAGTGGACCGGGGTGTTTTCCAGGGTTTTGAGCAGGTGCGCACGCAGGCTGGCTTCGAGGCCCAGGCTGGCGAGCTGGCGCGGGTTGAGGATCGCGGACACGTCGCGCACTTTCGCCAGGGTTTCATTCAGGGTGTTGCACAGCACGGTGCACTGGCCTTGCAGGTCATCCGGCAGGCGACGCTTGAGCCATTCGCTTTGCAGCTTGGCGGCAGTGAGTAACTGGCCGATATCGTCGTGCAGTTCGCGGCTGAGGCGGTGGCGTTCGTTTTCCTGGACTTGCAGCAAACGGTCGGCTAATTCCTGGGGCTGGAATTTGATGGATTTGCGCGAGCTCCACTGCTGCAGGCCTACCACCACCAGCGTGGCCAGGTTAAGCAGCAGTACCGCCAGCGGCAGTGATTCGGAGCGCGCGTAGGCCCACAGGCTGACCAGCAACGAGCCGAGGCACAGGGCGAGGACCATACGGCGTGCATTGCTGCGGGACACGGACCTTGCGATGAGTGACTTGAGGCTGGCGTACATAACGGATGGAGCCAATGAAGGTTCGCTGCGGGAAGACCGGTCACGGCGGCTGACGGGGCTCAGTTTGGAATGCGTGGCCGAATCGTTGTTATACCTATGAAGTTGAGTCACTTCGAGCGGCGCATAGTACCACCACTCTTACCGTTGGTCGCCTGGCGGCTAACCTCGATGAAACAATATCCACACAAGGGCCTTGGGCGGTATCTCTGCGTTCAAAGAACAGGAAATTATATTGCTTAAGCTAATTTGTATCGTTATTTTCGTTAGTGGCTAACTGATATCTTTTTTTGCTCATAGTCGATTTGGATCGGCTATTTGTGCCTGTCGTTTTCAGACAATTAGCGTATTGAAAACGACCTGACAAAGTCTCAGTACGTGTGATGCAAACGTTGTTGCGGTTTAAAACTGAAGTCCTTTTGCGGGATCTGCAGTGTGACCGTTGCAATTAATGTCGTTTGTTCACTTTCGTCCAATGCCAGTTTCCCCGTTTTGGCATCGATCAATTCCAGCTGCCACGCCAGCAAAGTCAGGCAGTCGTGCAAGGCATCAAGGGCTTGGTCATGCAATTGCAGTGGGTTTTCGGCGTTGGCGATCAGGTAATGGATATGTCGCGAGAACTCGCTGATCGCCTGCAGGGCCAGGCAATCGGCTTGCTCGGCGAGCCGGGTCAGGCTGATTTTCATGCAATCGATGGCGTCGCTGTCGTTGCGGATCATATGCAGGTGGCTCAGGCACTCTTCCGACTTGGCCAGAAGCTTCTCGGCTTCAAGCAGGAATTCGGGAAGTGCAAGGTGCCACTCGTTTCCGTCGTTCATCATGCAAGTCTCCGCAACATAAGGTCGGGTGATGAGATGGCGCACAGGGTGAATGGCTTAAAACTAGCGCTGAAATATGACTGAGGTCTGTAGGTCGCTTCTGATTTTTCAGTAGGACCTTTATTTGAATGCGGGCGACAGCCGAGCGCGCCCCTTGCAGTTGGGATCATTTGCACTACTTCGGTTGCCGTGACGTGCATGTCTATAAGGCCCGTGGGCCGTGGGCTTGCGATGGCAAACAAAAGCCTGACTCCATTCATGCAATGAGAATGGCGTCACATTAATGGCTATTAGATATCGCGAATATCAGGTTGGACCTGATTGTGCATAGGGGAATCCCTTACGCGCGGGAACCTCGCGTCGATTTGGATGTCGCGCAAGGTCGCAGCAATGCCACATGAAGAGGCCAATGAAGTAAAGCATGATGCCAGTGTGACATCAATGCATTTACGTGGCATTTTACGGGGGTCAAGGTCTGGCGATTGCCGCCGATAACAAGCCTTAAGGGAGCAGCACAATCCCAGGCGCAAGCCCAGCTCGCGCACACTTTTTCTACGCACCAGTTTTTTACGCACCAGGAGCTTTTAATGGCCGGCATTCTCGACTCAGTAGATCAACGCACGCAACTGGTGGGTGAGAATCGCCTGGAAATCCTCATGTTTCGCTTGGCCGGGCGGCAATTGTTCGCGATCAACGTGTTCAAGGTGCAGGAAGTACTGCAACTGCCCAAGCTGACCCTGATGCCCCAGCGTCACCCCTTCGTGTGCGGCGTGGTCAACCTGCGCGGCCAGACCCTGCCGGTGATCGACCTGTCCCAGGCCATCGGCATGCGTCCGTTGGTGCCGGGCCCCAACAGCACCATCATCGTCACCGAGTACAACCGTTCGGTGCAGGCGTTCCTGGTGGGCGGTGTCGACCGTATCGTCAACATGAACTGGGAGGCGATCCTGCCGCCGCCGGCCAGCGCCGGGCGCCAGCATTACCTCACCGCTATCAGCAAGGTCGACGACCAGTTGGTGGAAATCATCGACGTGGAAAAAGTCCTCGCCGAGATCGTGCCGTACAACGCCAAGGTTTCCCGCGAGAAACTCGAAGACCCGGTGCTGGAACGCGCCCGTGGCCGCGAAGTGTTGCTGGTGGACGATTCCAATGTCGCGCTGTCGCAGTTGCGTGACACTCTTGGTCAACTGGGCGTGAAGATGCACATCGCCAGCGATGGCCTCAAGGCGCTGAACATGCTCAAGGGCTGGGCCGACAGCGGCGAGGTGATGACCGACAAGCTGCTGATGATCTTCACCGACGCCGAAATGCCCGAGATGGACGGCTACCGTCTCACCACCGAAATCCGCAACGACCCGCGCCTACGTAGCCTCTATGTGGTGTTGCACACCTCGCTGTCGGGCAGCTTCAACGATTCGATGGTGAAGAAGGTCGGCTGCGACAACTTCCTCTCCAAATTCCAGCCGGACAAACTGGTGGATGTGGTGCGCCAGCGACTGATGCTGGACGAAGTGCCCGCTTGACCTTAGGGTGACGGCTTTGCCCCTCAGGAATGCAGGCCCATGCTTCGTCTCAGCGCGTTGTACCGTTACCCCTTGAAGTCCGGCAAGGCCGAACCCTTACAGCAGATCGGCCTGGATAAACTCGGGCTGGACGGGGATCGACGCTGGATGCTGGTGGACGAAGCCAGCGGGCGTTTTCTTACGCAGCGAGCCGTGGCGAAGATGAGCCAACTGTCGGCACTGTGGAACAGCGCCGGTGGCCTGACCTTGAGCGCGCCCGGCCATGCACCGCTGGACGTGGCGCTGCCAGGCAGCGAGGCCGAGTTGCGCGGCGTGACCATCTGGCGCGACACCCTGCGCGTGCCGGACGCCGGCGGTGCCGCAGCGGCCTGGGTCAGTGCGTTTATCGGCAAACCGACCCGCCTGGTGCAGATCCCCCTGGAACGTGCACGTTCTACCGAAGCGGGCTTCGGTAAAGATGACGACAAGGTCGGTTTTGCTGACGGCTACCCGCTGTTATTGATTGGCCAGGCTTCCCTGGACGACCTGTCTGCGCGCATCGGCCGCCCGATGGAGATGCTGCGTTTTCGCCCCAACCTGGTGATCGAAGGCGGTGACGCCTTTGCCGAGGACGGCTGGAAGCGTCTGCGTATCGGCGACGTTGAGTTCCGCGTGGTCAAGGCCTGTTCACGCTGTATCCTCACCACCATCGACCCTCAAACCGGTGAGCGCAGTGCCGACCGCGAACCGTTCGCGACGCTGGATACTTATCGCAAGACGGAGAACGGCGCGATGTTCGGCCAGAACCTGGTCAACGATGGCGTGGGCCGACTGGAAGTGGGTATGCCGGTGACTGTTCTCGAATAATTCATGCGCCCATAAAAAATGCCCGTCTCGCAGGAGACGGGCATTTTTTTGACCGCAGAAACGCTTAGCCGCGGTATTCGCACAGGTAAGCCGTATCAACGGCGACTTTCAGCTGGAACTTGCTGTTGGCCGGTACGTTGAACTGGCTGCCGGCGGCGAAGGTTTCCCAATCGGTGCTGTCGGGCAGTTTGACGCTCAGGGCGCCGGACACCACGTGCATGATTTCACGCTGGGCGGTGCCGAATTCGTATTCACCCGGGGCCATCACACCGATCGTCGCCGGACCTTCTGCGGTGCCGAAAGCGATCGACTTGACGGTGCCGTCGAAGTACTCGTTGACTTTAAACATGGGCGAATCCTCGGAAAGTGGGTTAAGGCTTTCTGTTTCCTGCAGGCGCCGGCTTGTTGTGGCGAGCAAGCTCCCTCGCCACAACAAGCCCGCTCCTACAGGGGAGCAGATTACTCAAAAAGGTCGGTCAGTATGCCCAAGCCTTTGGAAGCTGCCTAGACCGGCAGAATCAGCGGCAGCAGGCGGGCGGTGTTGCGTGCATCTTCCAGCGCCCGATGTTGCTGGCCATGGAACTGCATGCCCGCCAATTGCAGGGCGCCATTGAGCCCCAGGGGCTTGTCCAGGCGCCGGGCCTTGGCGAAGCGTTGCTTGAGGTTCACATGGGTCGTCTGCGCCAACGCGCTCGCCAGCCCATGGCGCTGCCACTCCAGCTCTAGCTGGTGGCGATCGTAGTCACCCCAACTGGCCCAGCCTTCGAGGCGCGCCTGATGCTGGCCGAGCCAACGCTCAAACAGCGGCCACACCTCGGTAAAAGGCGCCGCGCCGTCAATATTCGCCTGGGTGATGTGCGTCAGCTTGCGGCAGAACGGCGTCAGCAGCGGCCGCCGCAACGGCCGCACAAAGCGCTGGAAATGATCCAGCTCGCGGCCCTGGCGGTTGACCAGGCTCGCGCCGATCTCGATGACTTCCATCTCCGACACGGGCCAGCCGCCTTCATCCGTTGTGGCTTCAAGGTCAATAATCAGCCAATGAGGCATCGCGCAGGTTCCCGTAGTCTTCCCGTCCTGATGGGGATAGAGCGTAGCCGGGCCGCGTAGTTCCGAACAGGGGCTATTCAATCTCCAGTAACACCTGGCGATTGCGCACCTGATCGCCCGCCACCACCTGCACACCCTTGATCACGCCGTCGATGCCGGCCTTCAGCGGATGCTCCATTTTCATCGCTTCCAGCACCAGCAGCAGTTGGCCTTTGCTCACGCGTTCGCCGGCGCTGACCCGCACGTCGACAATGGCGCCATCCATCGGCGCCTTGACCGTACCGCTGCTGGCGTCGGCCTGGCGGCTGGCGACTTGCTGGGTGCGGTTGACCACCGTCAGGCCGTCAAGCCAGGCGCGGTCGCCCTCCAGGTGGTAGGCGATGCGACGGCGGATGCCGTTGATCACCAGGGTGGCCCAGCGGCCGTCGGTGGTGAGGTGGCTGATGTCGAGCCCGTTGGCCTGCAGGCTGTTGTCTGGCAGAGCGCTGACCGCGACATCGTGGTGCTCATCGTCAACGCCCAGGCGGTAGGTCCAGGGAACGCTGGCGTTGTTGCGCCATCCGGACAAGTCCTGCCGATGTGCATGGGCGCTGTGTTGAAAAAACAGTGCGGCAGCCAGGGCGAGGTGTTCGGCAGTGGCCGTCGCGCGTGGAATCTTATTGAAGTGTTCGGCGATGAAGCCGGTGCTGAAATCGCCTTCGATAAAGTCGGGATGCGTGAGCAGGTCGGCGAGCAGGCGCTGATTGGTCGCAACGCCGAGCAGTATTGTGTCTTGCACCGCGCGCAGCAGTTTGCGTCGTGCTTCTTCGCGGGTGGCGCCGTGGGCGATGATCTTGCCGAGCATCGGGTCATAGAACGGGCTGATTTTCTGACCTTCGCACACGCCGTGGTCGATTCGTACGCCGGCCGCCGGCTCCCAGCGCAGTACATCGCCGGTTTGCGGCAGAAAGCCCTGGGCCGGGTCTTCGGCGTACAGGCGCACTTCCATGGCGTGGCCGCTGAGGGTCACGTCGGCTTGCGTCAATGGCAGGGGCTGGCCGGCGGCGACCTGCAGTTGCAAGTGAACCAGGTCGAGGCCGGTAATCAGTTCGGTGACCGGGTGTTCGACTTGCAGGCGCGTGTTCATTTCCAGGAAGTAGAACTGGCCGTCGCGGTCGAGCAGGAACTCCACGGTGCCGGCGCCGACGTAATTCACCGCACGTCCGGCCTTGAGCGCGGCGTCCCCCATGGCTTGGCGCAGCGCTGGGGTCATGACCGGGCAGGGCGCTTCTTCAATGATTTTTTGATGGCGGCGCTGGATCGAGCAGTCGCGCTCGCCGAGGTAGATGAGGTGGCCGTGGCTGTCGCCGAACAGCTGGATTTCGACGTGGCGCGGGTCGATCAGGGCTTGTTCCAGGATCAGTTCGTCGCTGCCGAAGGCGTTCTTCGCTTCTGAGCGTGCGGTCTGGAGGTTATCCAACAGGTGTTCCGGCGTGTGGACCAGGCGCATGCCACGGCCGCCACCGCCGGCGCTGGCCTTGATCATCAGGGGGTAGCCGATGCGTTGGGCTTCGGCTTGTAGGGTGGTGTCGTCTTGTTGGGCTCCCTGGTACCCGGCGATGCAGGGGACGCCGGCGTCGAGCATGGCGAGTTTGGAGAGGCGTTTGCTGCCCATCAGTTCGATCGCGTCGGGGCTGGGGCCGATGAAGGTGAGACCGGCGTGTTGGCAGGCGCGAGCGAAGTCGGGGTTTTCGGAGAGGAAGCCGTAGCCGGGGTGGATCGCATCTGCGCCGGTTTTTTGCGCCGCGTCGAGGATGGCCGGGATGTTCAGGTAGGACTGTTGGACGGGCGCCGGGCCGATATGTACTGCTTCGTCGGACATTTGGACGTGCAGGGCGTTGGCGTCGGCGTCGCTGTAGACCGCCACGGTTCGGTAGCCCAATGCCTGGGCGGTGCGCTGGATGCGGCAGGCGATTTCGCCGCGGTTGGCGATCAGGATTTTGGTGAACGGCGGCATTGAGTTATCCCTTGGCTGATCGGGTGTTTGTTCTGATCGTTGTGATCGTTCCCTTGTGATCGTTCCCACGCTCTGCGTGGGAATGCATCCCGTGACGCTCTGCGTCACCTTGCGCAGAGCTTAAGACAGGCGGCGAAATCGGCGTCGGGGGCTGGGAACGACCAGTCCGGTTCATCGAGCCCACCGAGGCTTACGCTTCTGCACAAAAGCCTGAGTCCCCTCAATCCCCTCGACCCCAGTTACCGCCTCGGCAAACCACGCAGCCCCACGATCCAGTACAACCTCCAGCGGCTCATCCACGCTGGCCAACAACAGAGCCTTGGTCCGCCCATTCGCCCCCGGCGCACAGCGCAACACCTGGCCCAACACCTCATCCAACCGCTCCGCCAGTGCCTGCGAATCGGTCTCCACAAAATGCACCACCCCCAGCCGCCCAGCCTCAACTCCATCAAACCGCGCTGCCGTCAGCGCCAGCCGACGTGCCTGGGTCAGGCCAATACGCTTCACCACAAATGGCGCAATCTGCGCCGGCAACAATCCCAGGCTGGTCTCTGGCAAACCGAACTGCGCTTGGTGATCGGCAATGGCAACATCACTCACACACGCCAGCCCGAACCCACCGCCCAGCACCGCGCCTTGCAGCACCACGATTACCACCTGCGGCAGCGCTTCTACGGCTTGCAGCAACGTGCCGAACGCCCGGTTCAACGCCTGCAACCCGTCCTTGCCGCCGGCCTTGACCATGTCCTTCACATCCGCCCCGGCACAAAAATGCCCACCTGCGCCGCTGATCACCACGGCGCGCACCTGCGTGTCCAACTGCGCGAGCACTGTGCGTAATTCGCTGACCATCTCCAGGCTCATGGCGTTGCGGCTGTCGGGGCGATTGAGGGTGATGTGCAGCACACCGTTATGCGGTTCGAGCAGCAGGGTGTTCATGACTTTTTCCCGGGCAGGGTGCCCATCAGTTTGCAGATGATGCCCAGCATGATTTCGTCGGCACCGCCGCCAATCGAGACCAGGCGTACATCGCGATAGGCGCGGGCCACCGGGTTGTCCCACATGAAGCCCATGCCACCCCAATATTGCAGGCAACTGTCGCTGACTTCGCGGCCCAGGCGCCCGGCCTTGAGCTTGGCCATGGAGGCCAGGCGCGTCACGTCCTGGCCTTTGATGTATTGCTCCGTGGCCTGGTAGACCAACGCGCGCAGGCATTCGATTTCGGTCGCCAGTTCGGCCAGGCGAAAGTGGATCACCTGGTTGTCGATCAGCGCCTTGCCGAAGGTTTGGCGCTCCTTGCAGTATTCGATGGTGCTGTCGATGCAGTACTCCAGGCCCTTGATCATATTGGCCGCGCCAAACAGGCGCTCCTCCTGGAACTGCAGCATCTGCATCATGAAGCCCGCGCCTTCGTGGCCGATGCGGTTGCGCTGCGGCACGCGCACGCCGTCGAAAAACACCTGGGCGGTCTCCGAGCTGTGCATGCCGAGTTTTTCCAGGGGCGGGCTGACGCTGATGCCGGGGGTGTTCATCGGCACCATGATCAGCGACTTGTTGATGTGCGGCTTGTCATCCGACGTGTTGGCCAGCAGGCAGATAAAGTCGGCGCTGGGCGAGTTGGTGATCCACATTTTGCTGCCGTTGATCACGTAGTCGTCGCCGTCCTTGCGCGCTTGGGTTTTCAGCCCGGCTACGTCGGAACCGGCACCGGTTTCCGAGACGCCGATGCAGCCGACTTGCTCGCCGCTGATGGCCGGGCGCAGGAATTCATCGCGCAGTTCATCAGAGCCGAAGCGGGCGAGGGCGGGGGTGCACATGTCAGTCTGCACGCCGATGGACATGGGGATGCCACCGCAGCGGATGGTGCCGAATTCTTCGGCGGCGACGATCGAGTAGCTGTAGTCCAGGCCCATGCCGCCAAATTTTTCCGGTTTGGAAATGCCCAGCAGGCCAAGGTCGCCGGCCTTGCGGAAAATGTCGTGGATGGGGAAGCGGCCGGCCTTTTCCCACTCGTCTACGTACGGGTTGATCTCGCGGTCGACGAAGGCGCGGACGGTGCGGCGCAGTTCCTGATGTTCCTGGGTAAAGATCATTTTTTATTGTGCTCCCATTGGGGACGCCGAGCGTCCCGGGCGGCATTCCCACGCAGAGCGTGGGAGCGATCAGTTAGAAACGCGCCACGCCGAAGGTGTTGGGCTGTAATTGCCGCACTTCAGCCTCATGACAGATATCCAGCAAGAACCCCAACAGCGTTCGGGTGTCCCGAGGATCTATCAGCCCGTCGTCCCACAAACTGGCGCTGCCATACAGCGCAGTGGACTGGCTGTCGAGCTTCTGCGCGGTGACCTGTTCCAGCATGTCCAGCATTTTGGGGTCGGGCACCAGGCCGTCTTTCAACTGTTTGGCCTCGGTGACGATCCGCAGCACCTTGCCCGCCTGCGCACCGCCCATCACTGCCGTGCGGCTGTTGGGCCAGGCGAAGATAAAGCGCGGGTCGAGGCCACGCCCGCACATCGCATAGTTGCCGGCGCCGTATGAGCCGCCGACCACCACGGTCAGTTTAGGCACCCGCGCATTGGCCACCGCCTGAATCAACTTCGCGCCGTGCTTGATCACCCCTTGCTGCTCTGACTCGGTGCCGACCATAAAACCCGTGGTGTTGTGCAGGAACAGCAGCGGCGTGCGGCTCTGGTCGCACAGCTGGATAAACTGCGCGGCCTTGCTCGCACCCTTTGGCGTGATCGGGCCGTTATTGCCGATCACGCCGACCGCCCGGCCCTGGATGTGCAGGTGGCCGCAAACGGTGTGCGGGTCGAACTCGCCCTTGAATTCGAGGAAGTTGGAAGCGTCTGCCAGCCGCGCGAGGATTTCGCGTACGTCGTAGGGCTTTTTCGGGTCAGAAGGGATCAGCCCCAGCAGCTCGTCGATGGGGTACAGCGGCTCGGCATAGGTACGTTTTACTGCGAGCGGTAGGCGATCGTCCCACGGCAGCAAGCTGACAATCTCGCGCACGATGCGCACGCCATCGGCGTCGTTTTCCGCCAGGTACTCGGCGGTGCCGGCGACCTGCGCGTGCATCTCGGCGCCGCCCAGTTCTTCATCGGTGGCGACTTCACCGGTGGCGGCCTTGAGCAGCGGCGGGCCGGCGAGGAACAGCTTGGCCTTGCCGCGCACCACCACCACGTAGTCCGACAGCCCCGGCTGATACGCGCCGCCCGCCGTGGCCGAGCCGTGCACCACGGTGATCTGCGGCAAGCCCATGGCCGACATGCGCGCCTGGTTGGCAAAACTGCGCGCGCCTTCGACGAAAATCTCGGCGGCGTAATTGAGGTTGGCGCCGCCGCTCTCGGCGAGGGTCACCACCGGCAGTTTGTTCTCCAGGGCGATCTGTTGCAGGCGCAGGGATTTTTTCAGGCCAGAGGGAGAAATCGTCCCGCCCTTGATCGCGCTGTTGTTCGCCACGACCAGCATGCGTACGCCGCTGACGTAGCCGATGCCGGCGATCAACCCGCCGCCGGCGGCGCTGCCGTCCTTGTCATCGTGCAGTTTGTAGCCGGCCAGGCTGGCCAGTTCGAGGAACGGCGCGCCAGGGTCGAGCAACAAGTTGAGGCGCTCGCGCGGCAGCAGTTGCCCGCGTTTGTCGAATTTTGGTTTGGCGTCCTGGGCCTTGGTCAGCAGGTTCTGCTCCAGCTGGCGCAGGTGTTGAATCGCCGCCAGCATTGCTTCGCGGTTTTGCGCGAAGGCCGGGCTGTGGGAGTCGATCAGGCTTTCAATCAGCGGCATGGGTTATTGCTCCGCCTTGAGCACATCGGGCAGGTATGCGCGGTGGAAGCCGTTGAACGGTTTGCTCGCAGGTTGCGCCTTGTGCAGCGGCCAGGCGCGGCTGCCCAGGCTGGCGGCACCGTCGATGCGCAGGGTGCTGCCGCTGATGAAGGCAGCGGCGGGACTGAGCAGGAACACGATGGCCGCGCTGACTTCCGATTCGGTGCCGATTCGCTTGAGCGGCACGTGTTCGCGCAGTGTGGGGATCACCGCCTTGAATGCGCCTTCGTAGGTGTCCATGCCGCTGGAGGCAATCCAGCCAGGCGCCACGGCGTTGACCCGCACCCCGGCGTAGCCCCACTCGACTGCGGCAGTCTTGGTGAAGTTGTCCATGCCCGACCGCGCGGCGCCCGAGTGGCCCATGCCGGGCATGCCGCCCCACATGTCGGCAAGCATGTTGACGATGGCGCCGCCTGATGTTCCCAAAGAAGGCTTGCTCATCGACTGATTGAACACTTCCCGCGCCATCAGGAAACCGCCGACCAGGTTGGTGCGCAGCACGGTTTCAAAGCCCTTTTGATTGATCGAGGCCAGCGGTGACGGGTACTGGCCGCCTGCATTGTTGACCAGGCCGTGGATCGGGCCGTGCTCGTTAATAATCTGGGTGACCAGCGCTTTCACCGCCTCTTCATCGCGGATATCGCAGGCCTGCCAATCGGCGTTGCCGCCGTCTTCCGCGATTTCCGCCGCGACCGCCTGCAGCTTTTCCGGCTTGCGCCCCACCAGGATGACGTGGGCGCCGAGGGCCGCCAATTCATGGGCGGTGCAGCGGCCAATACCGCTGCCGCCGCCGGTGATAATCACGGTGTGGCCCTGGAACAGGTCGGCTTTGAAAATCGAGTCGAAAGCCACGGCAACGCTCCTTCAGATGAGTTGATCTGCGATGTGTTGCGGTACGGCAATGGGGATTTCCAGCAGTTGCTGGGCGAAGGCCTTGCCCTGGGGGTCGATGCGCAGGCTGGCGATACCGCCGCCACCCAGAGCGTTTTCCAGCAGGAAATTCAGGCTGTGGCTGCCGGGTAAATACCAGCGTTCGACACGGCCGTGGATAGGGTCGAGTAAGTGGCCCATCCAGTCGACGATCACTTCCGGGGTCAGCGCTTCGGCGATCCACGGCAGGTACTCGGGGTGGCGGGCGATCACCCCGATATTGCTGTGGTTGCCCTTGTCACCGGAGCGCGCCACGGCCAGTTTCACCAAAGGCACGCTGGCATCGGCGCGGCCTTGGGGTTTGGGTGGCTCGATGGGGGCGGCCGGAGTGAGCATCGGGGCCGAGGCGGGTAGCTCAATGGCGTGTTGCTCGCCCTGGAAATCGATGACCGGTGCACAGCAAGATTTGTCGATCAGGAACGAAAACAGCCGAATCAGCGGATACACCGTCGGCCGCCCGCCGACGATTCCAGTCAGCCCCGGTGCCATGCCGGTGGCCGCCTGGGCAATCTCGCGGGCGAACAGCACCAGCGCCTGTTTGTTCGGGTGGCGCACCGCCAACTTCACCACCACTTCGCGGCAGTCCCTGCGCTGGGCGTGAGCGCCGTAGGTGGCTTCGCTGCCGAGCAGCTCGATATTCACCTCGGTGTAGGGTGCCCAGCCGTGTTGGCTGAATAGTTCGGAGGTCTTGTTGATGATCGCCTGGCTGACCCGCTCGGCCTTGGCCACGGCGTCGATCCCGGCGATCAGGCAACTGGCCGTGCAACGGAAGCCGTCCGGGTAAGTGGCGCTGACCTTGTACTGATCGGTGGGCGGCAAGCCTTTGGCGCCGTGCAGGCGCACGCTGTGTTTGCCCTGCTGCTGCAACTTCACCTGGCTGAAATCGCAGATCACGTCGGGCAGCAAATAGGCGCGCGGGTCGCCGATCTCATACAGCAGTTGTTCGGCCACGCTGAGTTCGCTGATCAGCCCGCCGCTGCCGTCGACTTTGTTCACGGTGAACTGGCCGTCGGCGCTGACTTCGACGATGGGGAAGCCGATGTGCTCGTAGTCCGGCACGTCGCGCCAATCGGTGAAGTTGCCGCCGGTGCACTGTGCGCCGCATTCGATAATGTGCCCGGCCAGTGCGGCTTGGGCGAGGTGATCGTAGTCCTGCCACGACCAGTTGAATTCATGCACCAGTGCCGCGCTGACCACTGCGCTGTCGACCACCCGACCTGTGATGACGATATCGGCGCCCAGTTCCAGCGCTGCCGCAATGCCCGGCGCGCCGAGGTAAGCGTTGGCGGACACGCACATCGGCGGCAGTTGCGCACCGTTGAACATGTCGGTAATGCCGTGCATTTTTTTGAGTTGGGATTGCAGGTCATCGCCCAGCAGCACGGCGATTTTCAGGGGGATTTTCGCCTTGTCGCAGGCAGCTTGCAGGGCGGTGGCGCAGGCCTGGGGGTTGATGCCGCCGGCGTTGCTGATCACGCGAATGCCCTGGCGCTGGATATCGGCGAGCAGCGGTATGAGCACCTCGACGAAATCCGTGGCGTAGCCGGCGTGGGGGTCTTTCATTCGCGCACCGGCGAGGATCGACATAGTGACTTCCGCCAGGTAGTCGAACACCAGGAAATCCAGCGCGCCGCCGTGCACCAACTGGGCGGCGGCGGTGCAGGTGTCGCCCCAGAAGGCACTGGCGCAGCCGATACGAACCGTCTTGCTCATGAGAAATCCTTCCTCGAATGGCTGGCAACGAGACTACCAAGCAAGCGCTTGGTTTGTAAACTGCGGATACAAGTTTTAGCCAAGCGCTTGCTTGGGTGGCGGCCACAGCCTAAATTGCCGGCCAAGACGTCCGTAGAAGTGAAGGAGAGCAGCATGGATGAGCACAATGCCCTGCGGGTGATGCGCACCATGGTCGACGCCGGCCAATTGACCGACCCCGACAGTGCCCGGGGCAAGTTGCTGCAAACTGCGGCTCACCTGTTTCGCAACAAGGGTTTTGAGCGCACCACGGTGCGTGACTTGGCGAGTGCCGTGGGCATCCAGTCCGGCAGCATCTTTCATCACTTCAAGAGCAAGGACGAGATCCTGCGCGCGGTGATGGAAGAAACCATCCACTACAACACCGCGATGATGCGCGCTTCGCTGGAGGAGGCGAGCAACGTGCGCGAGCGCGTGCTGGCGCTGATTCGCTGTGAATTGCAGTCGATCATGGGCGGCAGCGGCGAGGCCATGGCGGTGCTGGTGTACGAATGGCGCTCGCTGTCGGCCGACGGCCAGGCCCAGGTGCTGGCCCTGCGTGATGTGTATGAAGAAATCTGGCTGCAGGTGCTGGGCGAGGCCAAGGCCGCGGGGTATATCAGGGGCGATGTGTTTATCACCCGGCGCTTTCTGACCGGGGCCCTGTCGTGGACCACTACGTGGTTTCGCGCGCAGGGCAGCCTGACCCTCGAACAACTGGCCGAAGAAGCTCTATTGATGGTTTTGAAGGCCGATTGAGGCGCAAGCTATTAATTTTCCGGTGGAAAGTTGTCTCGCCAGACAAAAACGCCTAGCTTATCGCCATCAGAGTATTCAACGGTGCGTGCCTCAATGTTTTCGCCATGGCGGCTGGCTGCAGGACTTACTTTATGGGCACTGGGCACCGCAGGGTGGATGCCGGCTTCGGCTGCGCAATTGGTGCGCATCGGCGCCGCGCATTTTCCGCCCTACACCGTGCGGCCCGAGCAGGGCGCCGACACCGGTTTGCTGCCGCAATTGGTCGAAGCCCTGAACGCCTCGCAAACCGACTATCAGTTTGTGCTGGTCCCCACCTCCATTCCTCGGCGCTTTCGCGATTTCGAGCAGGGCCGGATCGACATGGCCATCTTCGAAAACCCCGACTGGGGTTGGCAGGAAATTGCCCACACCACCGTCGACATGGGCCTGGAAGACGCGGAAATTTTCGTCGCCCAGCGTAAGCACGGTCGCGACCAAAGCTATTTCGCCGACCTTACCGGCAAACGCCTGGCGGTGTTCAGCGGTTACCACTACGCCTTCGCCGACTTCAATCCCGACCCCAAGTACTTGGCTGAGCGCTTCAACGCCACGTTGACTTACTCCCATGACAGCAACTTGCTGATGGTCGCGCGCGGGCGTGCGGATATCGCGCTGGTAACCCGCTCGTACTTGAGTGACTTCATGGTGCGCAATGCCGAGATGGCGGGGGAGTTGATGGTCTCGGAACGCATTGACCAGGTGTATCACCATTACGCCTTGCTGCGGCCCAAGGCACCGATCACCGGGTCGGCATTTGCCGAGTTGCTCAAGCGTTTGCGGGATAACGGCGAGATGCTGAAGATTTTCGAGCCGTATCGCATTGATGTAATGCCGGCGCTCTAACGTCAAAACAGAGATCTCAATGTGGGAGGGGGCAAGCCCCCCACATTGGACTTGCGCTGTTTTCAGACCCGGCGCGCAAACGTGTCGCTGTGGTTACCCGAGACCTTGCGACAATGCACCAGCGCGTCGCGAATCATGAAGTTCACCAGCGTCGGCGAGACGCCCAATTCCTTGGCGATGTCCTTTTGCGGCACGCCGTGCAGGCGATACATCTCGAACGCATAACGGGTGCGCTGCGGCAGCTCTGTCAGGGCGTCGGCGATGTTTTCCAGGGTGTTGAAATTGATGTGGGAGGTTTCCGGTGAAGCGCCGTGAATAACCACATTCAAGCCTTCCTCTTCCGTCCCGGAGTATTTGAGCTCCAGGGCCTGCTTACGGTAGTGATCGATCGCCAGGTTGCGCACGATCTGGAACAGATAACTCAGTTGGGCCTTGAACGATGACGTAATCGTCGGCGCCGATTGCAGCCGAAAGTAGGCGTCCTGCACTACGTCTTCGGCACGGGAGCGGCACCCGGTAATGCGCGCCGCGATCTTCACCAGAATCAGCCGATTGTCGACGAATGCCTGGAGAAGCGGTGAGTCGCACCTGCCTGTGGATACTTGTTCCGTCATGGAAATCACCTTGTCGCTAAAGAGGTTTGGGGAGGGCGTCCTTGCTGAGGCCTCCTACACATCGGGCAACAAATTATGCTTAATGATAATGATTGTCAAATGAGAAGACGAAGTAATCTTATGCCTTCTTGTAAGGTGTGAACCACGTCTCGCTTGTCCCGGGCGACTAATTATTTGCCCGCTCCGTCCGTTCTCATGGGTGACAGGTACGTTAAAAACGGCCATGGATCAGCACCCGCAGGAGGGCGAAATGGGTTTCTATCGTGCATACAGCGTGTTTCAGTTTGGCGTCCTCGAGCGATGAGCATGACGACTCGGCTGCGCCTGTTTTGCCTGCCCCATTCGGGGGCCAGTGCCATGGTCTACGCACGTTGGCGCCGGGCCCTGCCGGAGTGGTTGCAGGTGTGTCCGCTGGAATTGCCGGGGCGTGGCAGGCGCATGGATGAGCCTTTGCAGCGCGATATCAAGGGCCTGGCGGCGCAGTTGGCCGAAGAAATCAGTCGCGACCTGAACGGCCCTTATGCCTTGTTCGGTCACAGCCTCGGCGGGCTGCTGGCGTTCGAATTGGCGCACGCTTTGAAAGCGCGCAATGTACCTGCGCCGCTGGCGTTATTCGCTTCCGGCACCGCCGGGCCAGCGCGCCGCGACGTCAGTGAATACGCCATCGAAAAAACCGACGAACAGCTGATCGCCCGCCTGCGCGATCTGCAGGGCACCACCGAAGACGCGCTGACCAACCCCGAGTTGATGCAGTTGATGCTGCCGATCCTGCGCGCCGATTTCCTGCTGTGCGGCAGTTTCACCTACGGCGCACGCGAGCCGCTGGGCATGCCGATCCATGTGTTCGGCGGCAAACAAGACAGCGTGCGTGCCGACCAGTTGCTCGACTGGCAGATCGATGCCGCCAGCGGCTTCTCCCTCGACCTGTTTGACGGCCACCACTTCTTCCTCGTGCAGCACGAAAGCGCCGTGCTGCGCTGCCTGCGGCGCTACGCCGACGAACACTTCGCGCGCTGGCGCAATGGCACGGCGCGGCAACTCGTCGCCGGCTAAAAAGCCCTCTATTCCCCGATTTCCCCGTAAGCCGATTTCAGGCAGGAACCCCATATGGACGCCTTCGAACTTCCCCGCACCCTGGTCCAGTCCCTTCAGCGCCGCGCCACGCAGACCCCGGACCAGGTGGCCCTGCGCTTCCTTGCCGAATCTGCCGAGCACGGCGTGGTGCTCAGCTACCGTGACCTGGACCTGCGCGCCCGCACCATCGCTGCCGCCTTGCAGGCCAACGCCGACCTGGGCGACCGTGCGGTGCTGTTGTTCCCCAGCGGCCCGGACTATGTCGCGGCGTTCTTCGGGTGCCTGTACGCCGGGGTCATCGCGGTACCGGCCTACCCGCCGGAGTCGACGCGTCGTCATCACCAGGAGCGCCTGCTGTCGATCATCGCCGATGCCGAGCCGCGCCTGCTGCTGACCATCGCCAGCCTCGGCGACGGCCTGGCGCAGATCGAAAACGCACCGCCGGTATTGAGCGTCGATACCCTCACTGCCGAGATCGCCTCGACCTGGATCGCCCCCGACCTGCAAGCCGACGACATCGCCTTCCTGCAATACACCTCCGGCTCCACCGCGCTGCCCAAAGGCGTGCAAGTCAGCCACGGCAACCTGGTGGCCAACGAAGTGCTGATCCGGCGCGGCTTCGGCATCGACCTGAACCCCGACGATGTGATCGTCAGCTGGCTGCCGCTGTACCACGACATGGGCCTGATCGGTGGCCTGCTACAACCGATCTTCAGCGGCGTGCCGTGCGTGTTGATGTCGCCGGCGTACTTCCTCGGCCGGCCGTTGCGCTGGCTGGAAGCGATCAGCGAATACGGCGGCACCATCAGCGGCGGCCCGGATTTCGCGTACCGCCTGTGCAGCGAACGGGTCAGTGAATCTGCCCTGGAGCGCCTCGACTTGAGCCAATGGCGCGTGGCCTATTCCGGCTCCGAACCGATCCGCCTCGACACCCTGGAACGCTTCGCCGAAAAATTCGCCACCTGCGGTTTCACCCCGAATAATTTCTTCGCCTCCTACGGCCTGGCCGAAGCCACCTTGTTTGTTGCTGGCGGCACTCGTGGGCAGGGCATCCCGGCGCTGCGTGTCGACGAAAAAGCCCTGGCCGCCAACCGTGCCGAACCGGGGCAGGGCGGCGCGATCATGAGTTGCGGCACCCGCCAGCCGGACCACGATGTGCTGATTGCCGATCCCCATACCTTGATCCAACTGGCCGACAACAGCGTCGGCGAACTCTGGGCCACCGGCCCGAGCATCGCCCACGGCTACTGGCGCAACCCCCAAGCTTCCGCCAAGACCTTCGTGCAACACGCCGGCCGTACCTGGCTGCGCACCGGCGACCTGGGCTTTATCCGCGAGGGCGAGGTGTACATCACCGGCCGCCTGAAAGACCTGCTGATCGTGCGCGGCCACAACCTGTATCCCCAGGACATCGAGCAGACGATCGAGCGCGAAGTGGAAGTGGTGCGCAAGGGTCGCGTCGCGGCGTTTGCCGTGAATGACCAAGGCCTGGAAGGCATCGGCATCGCAGCGGAAATCAGCCGCAGCGTGCAAAAGATCTTACCGCCCGAAGCGTTGATCAAAGCCATCCGCCAGGCCGTTGCCGAGGCCTATCAAGAAGCGCCGAGCGTGGTCGTGTTGCTCAGCCCCGGCGCGTTGCCGAAGACCTCCAGCGGTAAGGTGCAGCGAGCGGCGTGCGCCCTTCGGCACGCCGATGGCAGCCTCGACTGCTATGCGCAGTTCCCCGACCTGCAAGCGCAGGCGAGCGATGCGGTGTTGGAAACCGACCTGCAAAACCAGATCGCCGCGATCTGGTGCGAGCAGCTCGAAGTCGCAACGGTCGCTGCGGATGACCATTTCTTCCTGCTCGGCGGCAACTCCATCACCGCCACCCAAGTGGTTGCGCGCCTGCGCGAAACCCTGGGCCTGGAGCTGAACCTGCGCATGCTGTTCGAGGCGCCGACGCTGTCGACGTTCGCCGCCAACGTGGCACAATTGCAGCAGGACGGCGGCATCGCCCAAGGCGCGATTCATGCCCTGTCGCGTCAGGACGAGCTGCCGCAATCCCTGGCACAGAACCGCCTGTGGATCACCTGGCAGTTGGACCCGCAGAGCAGCGCCTACACGATTCCCGGCTCCCTGCGCCTGCGCGGTGAGCTGGATGAAGACGCGGTGCGCTTAAGCTTCCAGCAATTGATCCAGCGTCACGAAGCCTTGCGTACGCGCTTCTACGAACGCGACGGCCAGGCGTTCCAGCGCGTGGATGCAGGCACCGATTTCCACCTGCAAGTCATCGACCTCAGCGACCTGCCTCACGCCGAGCGCGAAGCCCGCGCGCAACAGATCCGCGAAGATGAAGCACGCACCCAGTTCGACCTCGAAAAAGGCCCGCTGCTGTGGGTGACCCTCGTGCGCCTGGA
Organism: Pseudomonas fildesensis; assembly: GCF_001050345.1. Lineage (GTDB taxonomy): Bacteria > Pseudomonadota > Gammaproteobacteria > Pseudomonadales > Pseudomonadaceae > Aquipseudomonas > Aquipseudomonas fildesensis. The sequence goes on from NZ_LFMW01000002.1 coordinate 277,219, forward strand.
CGATGAAGAGCACCAACTGCTGGTGACGCTGCACCACATCATCGCCGACGGCTGGTCGCTGACTATTCTCATCGACGAATTCTCGCGCCTGTACGCCGCCGCTTCCCGGGGCCAAACCCTGGCGCTGCCGCCACTGGCCCTGCAATACGCCGATTACGGCAGCTGGCAGCGCCAATGGCTGGCCGAAGGTGAAGGCCAACGGCAACTGGCGTACTGGAAGGCGCAGTTGGGGGACGAGCATCCGACCCTGAGCCTGGCCACCGATCACCCGCGTGCGGCGCAACACCGCAACAGCGCCTCGCGCCACAGCGTGCGTCTGGGTGTGAGCCTCAGCGAAGCGATTCGCCAGACCGCCCAGGCCCATGAGTCCACGCCATTCATGCTGTTGCTGGCAGCGTTCCAGACCTTGCTTTACCGCTACAGCGGCCAGCGCGATATCCGCATCGGCGTGCCCAACGCCAACCGCCCGCGCCAGGAAACCCAAGGCCTGATCGGCTTCTTTATCAACACCCTGGTGCTGCGTGCCGAACTGGACGGACGCTTGCCGTTCAACGAACTGTTGGCCGCAACACGCCAGACTGCATTGGGCGCCCAGGCTCATCAGGACCTGCCGTTCGAGCAACTGCTGGAAGCCTTCCCGCAAGCCCGCGAGCAGGGCCTGTTCCAGGTGATGTTCAACCACCAGCAACGTGATCTCAGCGCTTTGCGCCGCCTGCCGGGCATGCTCGCCGACGAGCTGCCGTGGCACAGCCGCGAGGCCAAGTTTGACCTGCAACTGCACACCGAAGAAGACCGCAACGGGCGCCTGAGCCTGGCCTTCGACTACGCCGATGAGTTGTTCGAAAGCGCGACTATCCAGCGTCTGGCCGAGCACTTCATCAACCTGCTGCAAGCTGTCTGCGAACAACCCCGGCAAGCCCTCGGCGACCTGACGTTGATGCAGGTCGACGAACAGCAGCCGTGGAGCGAAGCACCGTGCGCGCCTGCCCAGCAATGGTTGCCCGAACTGCTCAGCCAACAGACCTCGGACGACACCGCTTTGGTCTGGCAGGACGGCAGCCTGACCTTCGCCCAACTGCACACCCAGGCCAACCGCCTGGCTCATTACCTGCGCGACAAAGGCGTCGGCCCCGACGTGTGCGTGGCCATCGCCGCCGAGCGTTCACCGCAACTGTTGATCGGCCTGCTGGCGATCATCAAGGCCGGTGGCGCCTATGTGCCGCTCGACCCGGATTACCCCGCCGACCGCCTGGCCTACATGCTCAAGGACAGCGGCGTACACCTGCTGCTGACCCAGACCGCCTTGCTCGAGCAATTTCCGGCGGCTGAAGGCGTGTGCGTCATCGCCATGGACAGCCTGCACCTCGACAGCTGGCCGACCCAGCCACCGGGCCTGCACCTGAATGGCGACAACCTTGCCTACGTGATCTACACCTCCGGTTCCACCGGCCAGCCCAAAGGCGTGGGCAACACGCATGCGGCGCTGGCCGAGCGGTTGCAGTGGATGCAGGCCACGTATCAGTTGAACGACAGCGACGTGCTGATGCAAAAAGCGCCGATCAGTTTCGACGTGTCGGTGTGGGAATGCTTCTGGCCGCTGATCACCGGCTGCCGCCTGGTACTGGCCGGCCCCGGCGAGCATCGCGACCCGCACCGCATCGCGCAGTTGGTACAGGCGCACGGCGTGACCACGCTGCACTTTGTGCCGCCGCTGCTGCAGTTGTTTATCGACGAACCGTTGGTGGCCGAATGCACCAGCCTGCGTCGCCTGTTCTCCGGCGGCGAAGCCTTGCCGGCCGAGTTGCGTAACCGTGTGCTGGCGCAGTTGCCGGCGGTGCAACTGCACAACCGTTATGGCCCGACCGAAACCGCGATCAACGTCACCCACTGGCACTGCACGGCCGAGGATGGCGAGCGTTCGCCGATTGGCCGGCCGCTGGGCAATGTGATCTGCCGCGTACTGGACGATCAGCTCAACCCGCTGCCGGCCGGTGTGCCGGGTGAACTGTGCATCAGTGGCATCGGCCTGGCGCGCGGTTACCTTGGCCGTGCCGGGCTGACGGCTGAACGCTTTGTCGCCGACCCGTTGGGCGAGGCGGGCTCACGCCTGTATCGCACCGGTGACCGCGCGCGCTGGGGCGCTGATGGCGTACTCGAATACCTCGGCCGCCTTGATCAGCAGGTCAAACTGCGCGGCTTCCGTGTGGAGCCGGAAGAAATCGAAGCGCGCCTGCTGGCCCTGGACGGTATCGCCCAGGCGGTGGTGCTGGTGCGTGACGCGCAGCTGATTGGTTACTACACCGCCCACACCGCACTGGAGGCAGAGGCGGTGAAAGCCGCCCTGGCCGCCGAGTTGCCGGAGTACATGGTGCCCGCGCAATTGATGCGCCTCGACGCCATGCCCCTGAGCCCCAGCGGCAAACTCGACCGTCGTGCGCTGCCGGAGCCGGTCTGGCAAACCCGTGAACACGTCGACCCCGAATCACCTTTGCAACAGCAAATCGCAGCGATCTGGCGTGAAGTGCTGGGCCTGCCGCGTATCGGCCTGCGCGATGATTTTTTCGCCCTTGGCGGCCATTCGTTGCTGGCCACACAAATCGTCTCCCGCACCCGCCAGGCGTGTGACGTCGAGCTGCCGTTGCGCACTTTGTTCGAAGCCTGCGAGCTGGGCGCTTTTGCCGAGCAGGTCGCCCTGATTCAGGCCGCGGGCCAACGCAACCAACAGACCGCTATTGCCAAGGTCGACCGTCGCCAGCCGGTGCCGTTGTCCTATTCCCAGCAGCGCATGTGGTTCCTTTGGCAGATGGAGCCGGACAGCCCGGCATACAACGTCGGCGGCATGGCGCGTTTGCGTGGCGTACTGGATGTGGGGCGTTTCGAGGCGGCGTTGCAGGCCTTGATCATGCGTCACGAAACCCTGCGCACCACCTTCCCGAGCGTCGACGGCGTGGCCTGTCAGAAGGTCTCGTCGCAGACGGGCCTGCGCATGGACTGGCAGGATTTCTCGGCGTTAAACGACGCCGAGCGCCAGCAACGGGTGCAGCAACTGGCCGATGTCGAGGCCCACACGCCGTTCAACCTGGAAACCGGGCCGCTGTTGCGTGCGTGCCTGGTCAAGGCCGGCGAGCAGGAACACTACCTGGTGCTGACTCTGCACCATATCGTCACCGAAGGCTGGGCCATGGACATCTTTGCCCGTGAACTCAGCGCGCTGTACGAAGCCTTTATCGACGAGCGTGAATCGCCGCTGGCGCCGTTGCCGGTGCAGTACCTCGACTACAGCCTGTGGCAACGCCAGTGGCTGGAATCCGGCGAGCGCCAGCGCCAGCTGGATTACTGGACCGCGCAACTGGGCAACGAGCACCCGCTGCTGGAGCTGCCCGGCGACCGTCCACGGCCACCGGTGCAAAGCCACCAGGGCGAGCTGTATCGCTTCGACTTGAGCGACGACCTGGCCGCCCGCGTGCGTGCCTTCAATGCCGAACGCGGCCTCACCCTGTTCATGACCATGACCGCCACCCTGGCCGTGTTGCTCTACCGCTACAGCGGCCAGACTGACTTGCGCATCGGCGCCCCCGTGGCCAACCGTATTCGTCCGGAAAGCGAAGGGCTGATTGGCGCGTTCCTTAACACCCAGGTGCTGCGTTGCCAGCTCAGCGGGCAGATGAATGTCGCTGAACTGTTCGAGCAGGTGCGCCACACCGTGATTGAAGGCCAGTCCCACCAGGACCTGCCCTTCGACCATCTGGTGGAAGCGCTGCAACCCCCGCGCAGCGCGGCGTACAACCCGCTGTTCCAGGTGATGTGCAACGTGCAGCGCTGGGAGTTCCAGCAGAGCCGCCAACTGGCCGGCATGACCGTCGAGTACCTGGCCAACGACGCGCGCGCGACCAAGTTCGACCTCAACCTGGAAGTCACCGACCTCGACCATCGCCTGGGCTGCTGCCTGACTTACAGCACCGACCTGTTCGATGAACCGCGCATTGCGCGCATGGCCGAGCATTGGCGCAACCTGCTTGAAGCGTTGATCGCCAACCCGCAACAACGCCTCAGCGAACTGCCGTTGCTCACGGCCATCGAGCAGCGCGCGTTGCAGGACAGCCTGGGCGTGGAAGCCGGCGAGCATCGCCTCGACCAGTGCATTCATCCGCTGTTTAGCCAGCAGGCCAGCGCGCGCCCTGACGCGCCGGCCCTGACGTTTGCCGGTGAAACACTCTCCTACCGAGAACTCGACGCTCGCGCCAACCGCCTGGCCTGGATGCTGCGCGAGCGTGGCGTCGGCCCGCAGGTGCGCGTCGGCCTGGCATTGCCACGTTCGCTGGAAATGGTCATCGGCCTGCTGGCAGTCCTCAAGGCCGGTGGCGCCTATGTGCCGCTGGACCCGGAATACCCGCTGGACCGCCTGCATTACATGATCGAAGACAGCGGCATCGGCCTGTTGCTCAGTGATGCGGCGATGTTCGAAGCCCTTGGCGAATTGCCGGCGACGGTGGCGTGCTGGTGCCTGGAAGATGACCTGCCGGTGCTCGCCAACTACCCGGCGGGCGAGCTGCCGTTTATCAGCCTGCCGCAGCATCAGGCCTACCTGATCTACACATCAGGCTCCACCGGCAAACCGAAAGGCGTGGTGGTGTGCCACGGTGAAATCGCCATGCATTGCCAGGCGGTGATTCAGCGGTTCGGCATGCGCCCGGATGACTGCGAGCTGCATTTTTATTCGATCAACTTCGACGCCGCCACCGAGCGGTTGCTGGTGCCGTTGCTCAGCGGTGCGCAGGTGGTGTTGCGCGCCCAAGGGCAGTGGGATGCGCAAGAAATCTGCGCGCTGATTCGCACCCATCGCATCAATATCCTCGGCTTTACCCCGAGCTACGGCAGCCAGTTGGCGCAATGGCTGGCGACCCAGCACCAGACCCTGCCGGTGCGCATGTGCATCACCGGCGGTGAAGCCCTGACCGGCGAACACCTGCAGCGCATCCGCGCGGCGTTCCAGCCACAGGTGTTTTTCAACGCCTATGGCCCGACCGAAACCGTGGTAATGCCGCTGGCCAGCCTGGCGCCGGAACAGCTGGAGGAGGGCGCCGCCAGCGTGCCGATCGGCAGCATTATCGGCGACCGTGTGGCCTATATTTTCGACGCCGACCTGGCCCTGGTGCCGCAAGGCGCGACGGGTGAGTTGTATGTCGGCGGGGCCGGTCTGGCGCAGGGTTATCACCAGCGTCCGGGGATGACGGCAGAGCGTTTTGTCGCAGATCCGTTCGCTGTCAACGGAGGTCGTCTGTACCGCACTGGCGATCTCGTGCGCCAACGCGCCGATGGCCTGGTGGAGTACCTGGGGCGCATCGATCATCAAGTGAAGATTCGCGGTTTCCGCATCGAGTTGGGCGAGATCGAAAGCCGCCTGCTGGAGCACGAGGCCGTGCGTGAAGCGGTGGTGCTCGCGCTGGATTCGCCGAGTGGAAAGCAGTTGGTGGCCTACCTGGCCAGCGACGCTGACCACGCTGAGTTGCGCGAAGCGCTGAAGGCTCACCTCAAGGCGCAACTGCCCGACTACATGGTGCCCGCGCACTTGATCGTACTGGACAGCATGCCGCTGACTGCCAACGGCAAGCTCGACCGCCGCGCGTTGCCGCAACCCGATCCCGAGGCGAATCGCCAACAGTACGTGGCGCCACGCAATGAGCTTGAGCAAACGCTCGCAGCGATCTGGTGCGCGGTGTTGAACGTGCAACAGGTCGGCCTCGACGATAACTTTTTTGAGCTGGGCGGCGACTCCATCCTGTCGATCCAGGTGGTCAGTCGTGCGCGGCAGGCGGGGATTCATTTCAGCCCGCGTGACCTGTTCCAGCACCAGACCGTGCAAACCCTGGCCGCCGTTGCCACGCGTACCGAGCAGGTCACGGCGGAGCAAGGCCTGCTCATCGGCAACTCGGGCCTCACGCCGATCCAGCACTGGTTCTTCGATACCGACATTCCACAGCGTCAGCACTGGAACCAGGCGTTGCTGCTTAAACCGCTGCAACTGCTCGAGCCTCATCGCCTGGAGCAAGCGCTGCTGGCGGTGCTCGAGCACCACGACGCCCTGCGCCTGAGCTTCACCCGGCGCGATGCCCACTGGCACGCCGAACACTTGGCCGTGCCGGAAGGCGGCGTGCTGATGCAGGCGCGCGTGCGAGATATGGCGCAGTGCTCGGCGCTGTTCACCGAGACCCAGCGCAGCCTCGACCTGGAACACGGCCCGCTGCTGCGCGCCTTGTTGGTGGACGGCCCGCAAGGCCAGCAGCGCCTGCTGATCGCGATTCATCACCTGGTGGTGGATGGCGTGTCGTGGCGCGTGTTGCTTGAGGATTTGCAGAACGTCTATCGCCAACTGAGCGACGGCCAGTCCGTCAGCCTGCCGGCCAAGACCAGCGCCCTGCGTGACTGGGCCGCGCGTTTACAGGCGTATGCCCACAGTGAATCCCTGCGCGAAGAGTTGACCGTTTGGCAGCACCAGTTGGCCGGCCCGGCCGTGACATTGCCGGTGACGCGCCCCCAAGGTGCGCTGCGCAATCGCGATGCCGAGACGGTCAGCGTGCGCCTGGGCAGCGACCACACCCGCCAGCTGTTGCAGCAGGCGCCAAGTGCCTACCGCACCCAGGTCAACGACTTGCTGCTGACCGCCCTGGCACGCGTGCTGTGCCGCTGGAGCGGGCATGCCTCGGCGCTGATCCAACTGGAAGGCCATGGCCGCGAACCCCTGTTCGATGAGATCGACCTGACCCGCAGCGTCGGTTGGTTCACCAGCGCTTATCCGTTGCGACTGACCCCGCTGGAAGGGCAGGGCGATTCGATCAAGGCGATCAAGGAACAATTGCGCGGCGTGCCGCATAAGGGCCTCGGTTATGGCGTGCTGCGCTACCTCGCAGACGAGCTGTGCCAGCAGACCCTGGCGGCACTGCCGAGTGCCGACATCACCTTCAACTACCTCGGCCAATTCGACCAAAGCTTTGGCGCCGAGGCGCTGTTCCACCCGCTGGACGAACCCGCCGGTCTTGCCCATGACCCGGATGCGCCGCTGCCCAACGAACTCAGCGTCGACAGCCAGGTATACGGCGGCGAACTGGTGCTGCGCTGGACCTTCAGCCGCGAACGCCACGATCAACAGACCATCCGCGAGTTGGCCGAGGCTTACCTCGCCGAACTGCAAAGCCTGATTGCGCACTGCCTCAAGGACGATGTCGGCGGCCTCACGCCGTCCGACTTCCCACTGGCGCACCTGAGCCAGGCGCAACTCGACAGCTTGCCAGTACCGGCCCAGGCCATCGAAGACGTCTATCCGCTGACGCCGATGCAGGAAGGCCTGTTGCTGCACACCCTGCTCGAACCTGGCACTGGCCTCTATTACATGCAGGACCGCTACCGCATCAACAGCGCGTTGGACCCCGAGCGTTTCGCCCAGGCCTGGCAAGCGGTGATAGCGCGGCATGAGGCCTTGCGCGCGTCGTTCTGCTGGAACGTTGGCGAAGACATGCTGCAAGTGATCCACAAACCGGGCAGCACGCCGATTGATTACCTGGACTGGAGCAGCGACCCGGAAAGCGAGCAGGAAACGCGCCTGCAAGCTTTGCTCAAAAGCGAGCGCGAAGCCGGTTTCGATTTGCTCAACCAGGCGCCGTTCCACCTGCGCCTGATCCGCGTCGGTGAAGCGCGCTACTGGTTCATGATGAGCAACCACCACATCCTTATCGATGCCTGGTGCCGCTCGCTGTTGATGAATGACTTTTTCGACATCTACATGGCCCTCGGCGAAGGCCGCGAAGCGCAGTTGGCCGCGCCGCCGCGCTACCGCGATTACATCGCCTGGCTGCAACGCCAGAACCTGAATGAGGCGCGCCAGTGGTGGCAGCAGAACTTGCAGGGTTTCGAGCGCACGACACCGATCCCGAGTGACCGGCCGTTCCTGCGCGAACATGCGGGGCACAGCGGTGGCATGGTGGTGGGCGATTGCTACACCCGCCTCGATGCCCGCGATGGCGCGCAATTGCGTGAACTGGCCCAGGCCCATCAACTCACCGTCAACACCTTCGCCCAGGCCGCATGGGCCTTGGTGCTGCGGCGCTTGAGCGGGGAGCGTGACGTGCTGTTTGGCGTCACCGTGGCCGGGCGCCCGGTGGACATGCCCGAGATGCAACGCACCGTCGGCCTGTTTATCAACAGCATCGCGCTGCGGGTGAAACTGCCCGAGGACGATCAACGGTGCAGCGTGCGCCAGTGGTTGAGCGGTTTGCTCGACAGCAATATGCAGCTGCGTGAGTACGAGTACCTGCCGCTGGTGACGATCCAGGAACACAGCGAACTGCCCAAGGGCCAGCCGCTGTTCGACAGCCTGTTCGTGTTCGAAAACGCCCCGGTGGAGGTCTCCGTACTGGACCGCGCGCAAAGCCTGAATGCCACTTCGGACTCCGGCCGCACCCACACCAACTTCCCGCTGACCGCCGTGTGTTATCCGGGCGATGACCTCGGCCTGCACCTGTCCTACGACCAGCGCTACTTCGACGAAACCACCGTGCAAGGCATGCTCGGCGAGTTCAAGCGCCTGTTGCTGGCACTGGTGCAAGGCTTCCATGGCGACATGGCCGACCTGCCGCTGATTGGCGAGCAGGAGCGTGATTTCCTCGTAGAGGGCTGCAATCAGAGCGAGCACGACTACCCGCTGGAGAACAGCTACATCGAGCTGTTCGAAGCGCAGGTGACGCAGCATCCGCAACGCATCGCTGCCAGTTGTCTCGATCAGCAGTGGAGCTATGCCGAGCTGAACCGCCGCAGTAACGGTTTGGGTCATGCGCTGATTGCAGCGGGTGTCGGCCCGGACCAACCGGTGGCGTTGCTGGCTGAACGTAATCTTGATTTGCTGGGCATGATCATCGGCAGCTTCAAGGCCGGTGCCGGTTACCTGCCGCTGGACCCCGGCCTGCCGAGCCAGCGCCTGAGCCGCATCATCGACCTGAGCCGCACGCCGTTGCTGGTGTGCAGCGAGGCGTGCCGTGAACAGGCGTTGGTGTTGCTGGAGGAGTTTGCCTGCGGCGCCCGGCCGAAGCTGCTGGTGTGGGATGCGCTGTTGCCGTCGGACGAGAACCCTGGCATCTACAGTGGCCCGGACAACCTCGCCTACGTGATCTACACCTCCGGCTCCACCGGCTTGCCCAAAGGCGTGATGGTCGAACAGCGTGGCATGCTCAATAACCAGTTGAGCAAGGTGCCGTACCTGGACCTCAGCGCGGCGGATGTGATCGCGCAAACCGCTTCGCAAAGCTTCGATATTTCCGTGTGGCAATTCCTCGCCGCGCCGCTGTTCGGCGCACGGGTAGATATCGTGCCGAACACCCTCGCCCATGATCCACAGGGCTTGCTGGAGCATGTCCAGGCCCAAGGCATTACCGTGCTGGAAAGCGTGCCGTCGCTGATTCAGGGCATGCTGGCCCAGGACCGTATCGGCCTCGACGGCTTGCGCTGGATGTTGCCGACAGGCGAGGCCATGCCGCCGGAACTGGCGCACCAATGGTTGCTGCGCTACCCAGAGATTGGCCTGGTGAACGCCTATGGCCCGGCGGAATGCTCGGACGATGTGGCGTTCTTCCGTGTCGATCTGGCCTCGACCCGCGGCACTTACCTGCCCATTGGCACGCCGACCGACAACAACCGTTTGTACCTGCTGGATGGCGCGCTGGAGTTGGTGCCGCAAGGTGCGGTGGGCGAGTTGTGTGTGGCCGGTACCGGCGTCGGTCGCGGTTACGTCAGCGATCCGTTGCGCACGGCTCAAGTGTTTGTGCCGAACCCGTTCGGAGCGTCAGGCGAGCGGCTGTACCGCACCGGCGACCTGGCCCGTCGCCGCAGCGACGGCGTGCTGGAATACGTCGGGCGTATCGACCATCAGGTAAAGATTCGCGGCTACCGCATCGAACTGGGTGAAATCGAAGCGCGCCTGCATGAACAACCGGAAGTGCGTGACGCGGCCGTCGGCGTGCAGGAAGGCGTCAATGGCAAGCACCTGGTGGGTTACCTCGTCGCCGCCGATGCCGCGCTTGATCCGGGCGAACGCCTGGACCGCATTAAGCTGCGCCTGCGCGCCGAACTGCCGGAATACATGGTGCCGTTGCATTGGCTGTGGCTCGAGCGCCTGCCGCTCAACGCCAACGGCAAACTCGACCGCAAGGCCTTGCCGGCTTTGGAGATTGGCCAGTTGCACAGCCAGGACTACCTGGCGCCACGCAACGAGCTGGAAACCACCTTGGCGGCGATCTGGGCCGAAGTGCTTAAAGTCGAGCGGGTAGGGGTACAGGACAACTTCTTCGAGCTGGGCGGCCACTCGTTGCTGGCCACGCAGATTGCCTCGCGGGTACAGAAGACCTTGCAGCGGGATGTGCCGCTGCGGGCGATGTTCGAGTGCAGCACGGTGGCTGAGTTGGGCGGGTACATCGAGGGGTTGGCGGCCAATGAGATCAGTGCGCAGAAGGTGGATCGGCTGAGTGACTTGATGGCTGAGTTGGAGGGGTTGTAAGGCTTGGCAGGCAGTACCGCCCGTCGCTACCTGTTAATTCTGACAGTAGCCAGCCAAGTGACTGAGGTGTTTGATAGGGCAAAGGGCACACGAAATACTCAGTGCGCCACCGTATGGGCCTTCTCTGGTGTTGGGGGCAAGGTCTGTTCGTGACGCCATAGAGGACACCCAGTCATGCCAAAGTCTCGTTCAACGCCCACGGCGCCCACTAAAAATGATTTGGACCCGGTATGGATCCCCAATATCGCCAAGCCAATTCCGGGGGATACCGGTGTCGACGGAGGAGTGGGCATCCATTATGTAAACAACAGCCTGGATGTGTTTGTAAAAGTGCCGGGTAATACACCAGCCATGACTCTCTTTCAGTTGTTCTGGGGGAGCACCTCAGTACCTGTAGCCCATGCGTTTATGGGGGGGACGACCTGGGCCTTGAATACATCACCTTGACGGTGAAGCCCCACAATATTCGTCCGCAATGGGCCGACCCAGTGTATTGCCTGGTGACACGCCCCAGCCAAAACGTCGCCAGGACCCGCCCCCTTCGGCTGAGGGTCAAGCAGACTCAACCGGGGGGCCGCGACCCGAATATGGACATCGATGGCCATCAAGGGCTGAATTTTTCGCTCCCGGAGGACGTGGTGCTGGACGGGGTGCATTCGGGAAACGTAGGGCCCGGTAAAGGCGTTGATGTATTGATTCACCCTTACTTGCATATGAGCCTGTTCGACACCATTCGCCTCTTTTGGGGAAGCGAATTGATTGAATACCGTGTGGAAAAGCAAAGTGAGGTGGGTGAGAGCGTCGTTGTCACGGTCGATTACCTGACGATTCTCAAAGCCGGTGACGATGACATGCTGAAGGTGGCGTTTCAGGTGCGGGATGCGGTGGGCAACTTTCCGGATTTTTATGCACCGCTATCAGAGGTCGAGTTGGTGAGGGTGTCTCTTGATCTCGCGCCGCACTCTGTGCCTTGGCTGGGTGAAGAGAGCGATCCGGACGACGAAATCTATTTGGCAATGCTGGAAGGACGAGACCAGCGAGTCTCGATGTTTGTCTCCAGCAACGACTTTGTCCTGCATGATGGGGTGTTGCTGGTCTTTAACGGTGTCGACGCAGATGGCATGGCTGTGACGTATACCGATTTGTGGTCGGTGGACAGACTCGGCCGGTCCCACACGTTCTTTGTTCCCTATGCCACGGTCGAGGCCGTTGCGATGGGCAGGGCCACAATTTTCTATGAACATCAGCCCAGGGACGGTGGCGTGCGTCAGTCCAAACGGCTTCAAGTCAGGATAATTGGTGACCCCGTTCCATGGCCGGTGCCTGAGGTGGTTGAGGCCCCTGCAGGGTATCTGGACCCCGATGTCCTTAACGCGACAGTAATCTTCAGTGCAGCGCCCGGCTGGCAACCGCACCAGGATTTGAGTGTGGTTTGGGTGACCACCCATACCGATAACCCTGTGCACTATCGATCGACCCGCAAGGTAGGGAATATTCCACCTGACCGCGAGATGCTCTTTACCGTACCGGGGAGAGAGGTCAAGCGCTTCAAAGGGCACTCGATCGAGGTGTATTACGAATTGGCAGAGCCGGGAGTGATTCCTGCGCCGCGCGAGTCCAAACGCTTGCCTTTGTTGGTGGGTGCATATGTGGGGGATATGCCGGCGGCGATTATCGATAAGGCGGAAGGGGGATGGTTGAATCCCGAGGACGTGCCGACGGGAACCCTGACGACCCTTCCCTTTGCCGAAACTGAGGAAGGCGATCAACTCATTCTGTATTGGGCGGCTTCTGATGATGGGGTCAGTCACCTGTTTCCCGTCACGATTGGCGCCGCCGGTGAGACGGTCGGCATCCATGTGGCGAACGCCTATATTGCGCCTAACTTTGGCAAATCGGTGACGGTCTACTACACCCTGAAACGGGACGGAGAGCCTCTGCGCTTCTCGAAGGTGCTGACGCTTTTTATCGGAGTTTTGCCGCTGGTGATCGACCCTCTGGAAATGGTTCTCGACGGTTTGGCTGTAAAAATGCCCGATTGGCCGACTACTGGTGTGGACGCCCCCGGTAATACCGGGTTTCGCGAACCCACCGGGGGGACACCGCCTTACACCTACTCTTCCAGCAACCCCGCCGCCATAGATGTCGTCGATGGGAAGGTTACGGGGCATACAAATGGTATTGCTACTATCCGTGTAACAGACGCTAAAGGGGCGTCGGTATTTTACAACGTGGCGGTGAAGAACGTTTATAGGCTGGTTATCAACGAAACGAAGATGAGGGGGGACGATGCCATTACATGGATGCAGTCGATAAATGGGGCAACTCTCTTTTTGCACGGGGGCGCTGTACTCAACAAGGTATATAAACTGCCACTCAGAACAGAGGCGAATTGGGGGTGCGCAGATAAATACGGGGAGTATTACGTATTCATTCACGTTTACCGACCAGATATCGAATGGTGGTACGGGATAGGGCCCCATAATTTATTGGGTGCATGGTGCATGGTTCCAACCTGAGTCTGGTCAGCGGCGAGCGTATCCGTAGGCTGCCTGCCTATGGATATTTAGGTCGACTTACTTCGTCCCCAGTAACTTCATCAACTTCTCCGGCGACGGCGCGCCTTGCTGTTGCTGTAACCCGCCCTTGTCATCCTGAAACTGGGCCTGTTCGTGACGTCATTTATAAAGGACACCAAGTCATGCCAAAGTCTCATTCAACGCTCACAGCGACCACTAAAAACGATTTGGACCCGGTATGGATCCCCAGTATCGCCAGGTCAATTCCGGGGGATACCGGTGTAGACGGGGGAGTGGGCCTCTGGTGGAAAAATCACGACCTGGACGTGTTGGTTAAGCTGCCGGCGGGTACGGCTCCGATGACCTTCCTGCAGTTGTTCTGGGACAGTGACTCGGTGCCGGTGGCCCATGCGTTCATCGGGGAGCACAACCAGCACCTTGATTACATCACGCTGACTGTGAGCCCCCGATGGATCCTGCCTAGTTGGGCAGATTCGGTGTATTGCCGGGTGACACGTCCCAGCGGCAATGTTGAGCGTACCCGGCCTGTGCGGCTGCGGGTCAAACATACCCAGCCGGGCGGCCGTGACCCAAATATTGACCTTGACGGCCATCAAGGGCTCAACTTCGATTTGCCCAATGATGTGAAAATCAACGGTGTGCATCCCGGTAACGTTGGTCCGGGCAAAGGCGTGGATATCGTGATTCACCCTTACGAGCACATGAGCCTGTACGACACTATTCTGCTCGCCTGGGGTAGCCAACTCATTGAGTACCGATTGGACAAGCCAATCGAAGTCGGCAATAGCGTCATCATCACCGTCGACTACCAGACGATTGTCAAAGCCGGTGACGATGAAATGCTCAGGGTGGCGTTCCAGGTGAAAGATGCGGTGGGTAACTTCCCTGACTATTTTGCGCTGTGGTCAGCGGTTGAGTTTGTGAATGTGTCGCTGGGTTTTAAGCTACATGACAGGCCTTGGCTTGGACAGGACGGCGACCCCGAAGACGAGATACATCTGGCAATCCTGCAAGATGATGACCAGTCGGTATGGATGTATCCCTCGACCAAGGCCTTTGAGCTTGGCGATTCAGTGTTGATGGTCTTTGACGGGTGGGACGCCGACGGCATGGGCGTGCCTCATACCGAGCTGTGGCTGGTGGACCAACTGGGCAGGTCCCGGGAATTTTTTGTGCCCAATGCAATTGTGAAGGCCGTTGCCTCGGGCACAGCCACGATTTTTTATGAGCATGAGTCCCGATTGGGAGGGGGCAAACGCCAGTCCCTGCGGCGTCAGGTGAAGGTCATTGGTGATCGCCCGGCATGGCCCGCACCACAGGTGGATGAAGCGCCGGCGGGGTACCTGGACCCTGATGTAAACCAAGCGACCGTGCGTTTTACAGCCGCGCCGGGCTGGCAGCCCGATTACGACCTCAGTGTGGTGATGGCAACTACCCATACCGATAACCCTGTGCACTATCGAGCGACCCGAAAGGTAGGGGTTATTCCACCTGACCGTGAGATGATTTTTGTCATCCCGGGCGCTGAGGTCAGGCGCTTCAAGGGGCATGCCGTCGTTGCGTACTACGAGCTGGGCGTGCCGGATGTGACGCCGCCGCGCGCATCCGAACACTTGCCCTTGCTGGTCGGTGAGTTCGTGGGGGATATGCCGCAAGCCATTGTCGACAAGGCCGAGGGCGGCTGGTTGAACCCTGACGATGTGCCGATGGGGACGCTGGTGACGCTTCCTTTTGTGGAAGCAAAGGCAGGTGACGAAATCGTTTTGTACTGGGCGGCTTCGGACGAGGGGGTGAGCGAGCAATTCCCTTTCCCTGTGACTGCTGACGGCCAGACGATTCAGATTCCGGTGCCGGCCGCTTACATTGCGCCGAACCTGGGCAAGTCGGTGACCGTCTATTACACCTTGAAAAGTGGAGCGCAGCCGCTGCGATTTTCCAGGATATTGACGCTTTATATCGGGATTTTACCGTTGTCGATCGATCCCC
This sequence comes from Pseudomonas fildesensis, assembly GCF_001050345.1. Classification (GTDB taxonomy): domain Bacteria; phylum Pseudomonadota; class Gammaproteobacteria; order Pseudomonadales; family Pseudomonadaceae; genus Aquipseudomonas; species Aquipseudomonas fildesensis. The sequence continues at coordinate 292,285 of NZ_LFMW01000002.1, forward strand.
GGCTTATGGAGCTGAATGGACTGGCCTTCAAAATAAACTGGCCGACAACGGGTGTGGATGCACCCGGTAATACCGGAGTACGCAGCGCCATTGGTGGGGTTCCTCCTTATACGTATAAATCCAGTGCCGAGACGATTGCCTTGGCCGAAGAAAACGGCAAGGTGACGGGAAATGCCAATGGCTTATCCCGGATAACCGTCACTGATGCCGAGGGGACTTCAGTTGAATATCTCGTGGAAGTTTCTAATGTTTATAAGGTGGTGATTAATGAAACGCCTATGACCAGTAACGAGTCGATTGCGTGGATGGAGTCTATTGGGGGGATTCCTAGTTATACGTATTCCTTCACGCGTCTTGCTCAACAGGTTTACGATGTACCGGCACGTTCTGTCTTTTATTGGGCATGCTTCAATACAGGGCGATTTGGGATTTTTATTTTTCGCGGTGCAGCATTAAGTTTCGGCGGCACAACCGGAGCAGGACAGAGTATGGGTGCGTGGTGCCTCGTCTTGACTTGATCGGCACCTGTTAACGTAAAGTTGTGTCTGCGGACGGCCCGCTTGGGAAATCTTAAGTGAACTCTTATATATAGAGGTCACTTAAGGTTACTCGGTCCAAAGACTTATTTTGCCCCAAGAATCTTAACCAACTTGTCCGGCGACGGCGCGCCTTGCTGTTGCTGCAACCCACCCTTGTCATCCAGATAAAAAATCGCTGGCGTGGCCGACAACTCCAACTCATCCATCAACTTCATATTGGCATCGAGCTTGGCCTCGATCTCGGCCGGGATTTTGTCCAGTGCCCGCAACTTGCTGCCTTTGCCGGCGGCTTCGTGGTCTTCCAGGGCTTTTTGCGGGTCTTTGCTGGCGAGCAGCGCGGCGGACTTGCCGGGGCTGTCTTCGCGGATGATGCCGACCATGATGTGGCGCAACTGCACCTTGCCGGCTTTCACCCATGGGCGTGCCTGTTCCCAGAACATGTTGCAGTACGGGCAGTTGGGGTCGCTGAACAGGTACACGGTACGCGGCGCGTTGGTGTCGCCGTCCTGGATCCAGTTGCTCTTTTCCATCTTGGCCCAGACTTCCTTGGCCATCGGCGCGTACACCAGTTTTTCCAGCGGCGCGGTGCTCAGGTCATTGCCCTGGGCGTCGTACAGGTTACCGGCGATCACGCTTTTGCCGTCAGCGGTCAGGTACAGGGCCATGCCGCGGTTCTGGTATTGCGCTGCGTAACCGGTGAGGCCGCTGGGCGCGTCGAATTTGCCGAGGATCTTGGCGCCCTTGGCTTCGATCTGTTTGATCGGGGCCGGCCAGTCTTCGGCCTGGGCCAGGGTGGCTGTCGCGCTGAGTGACAACAGGGTCAGGGTCAGCAGGTGGCGGAGGCGAGGCATGTCGGTTTCCTTGCAGGGGCCGTCGTGGCGGGGGCGGTGTCGAAGGGTTCCATGGCACGGGCCAGGCTGGCCTGGGACAGTTCACCGAGGTGGCTGTTGATCAGGCGTCCATCGGCTTGATAGAACAATGTGGTCGGCAGGGCCATGGAGCCCACGGCCTGGCCGAGGCGGCCGCTGGCGTCGAACAGTACGTTGTCCAGGGTCAGGCCTTGGGTGGCCAGGTAAGTGCTGACGCTTTGCATGCTTTCGGCCTGGTTGACGAACAGGAAGGTCACGTCCGGGCGCTGGTGTTGCGCGCGTTCCAGCACCGGCATTTCCCGGCGGCACGGCGGGCACCAGGTGGCCCACAGGTTGATCACCAGCGGGCCGCCCTTGTAATCAGCCAGTTGGACCACTTCGCCATTGGCGTTGCGCAAGGTGATGTCCGGCAGTTGCGAACCCTTGTCGTAGAGGTTCAGGGACAAGGTGGTCAGGCCCCAGAACACCAGGCCGGTGATCACCCCGGCGCTCAGCGGTTTGCGCAGGGCCGGGCGACGCCAGCCGTAGGCCAGTGCGCCGAGGACCAGCGCAATCACGCCGGGCCAGGCGAGAAAGCCGCCGTCGCGCAGGTCGACCATCTGCAGCGGGTCGTTGCTGTAGTCACTCCAGTACATCAGCACAAAGCTGACGCGCGCGGCCAGCATGCCCAGCAGGAACAGGCTGAACAGCACCGATTCCGGGTTCTCACCGCCACGCTTGGCCACGCGCCAGCCCACCAGGGTGGCGAGAATCAGCGCGCTGATCAGCAGGATGTGATTCAGGGCGATGGCGAAGGTGCCGATGGTCAGGGTCAGCATCAGAGGGCGTCCCGGGCTTGGGTCCAGCGTTGCAGGAAGGCGGTGGCATCCACTTCGCCGGTGATGCGCTGGGCGCGGCGTTCTTCACCGTCAGGGCCGATCCACACGAAGCTCGGTGGCCCCGGCACCTTGTAGCGGCCGAGCAGTTCGCGGCTGGCGGCGTTGTCGGCGGTGACATCCAGGCGCAGCAGGCGCACGTCTTTCAGGGCGTCGAGTACCTCGGGTTTGCCGAATACCTGTTTTTCCATGATTTTGCACGACACACACCAGTCGGCGTAGTAATCCACCAGCACCCACTGGCCCTGGGCCTTGGCGCTGTCGAGCTGGCTTTGCAGCACGGCGGGGTCGTTGATGGTCATGAAGGCATCGTGGGCCGTCGGCGCACCGGCGACCCGCGAGCCGCTGTAGACCTTCAGCGGTTGCCACAGGTCATCGCTGCCACCCGCCGCGCCCACCACCAGCACCGCGCCCCACAGGCCCAGTACCAGGGAACCAGCGCCCACTACCTTGGCGGTCAGGCCGTACTCACGGGCGAGTGCCCAGCCGCAGTAAGCCATCACCAGCGCCAGGGCGCCCCACAGGCCGATCCACAGGCTTTCACCCACTACCGGGCGAATCATCAGCACGGCAGTACCGAGGAACAGGAAGCCGAAGACGCCCTTGAGCACGTTCATCCAGGTGCCCGGCTTGGGCAGGAAACGGTTGCCCACGGTAACCAGCAGCAACAGCGGGATGCCGATACCGATGCCCATCGCAAACAGGATCAGCCCGCCGTGCAGCGCGTTGCCGCTCTGGGCGATATACAGCAGGGCGCCGGCCAGGGGCGCCGTCATGCACGGCCCTACCAACAGCCCCGACAGCGCACCGAGAACCCCGGCGCCCACCAGGCTGCCACCGCTTTGCTGGCGGCTGGCGTTGTCCAGGCGGTCGCGCAGGAAAGCAGGGAGTTGCAGTTCAAAGAAGCCGAACATCGGCAGGGCGAGGATCACAAACAGCGCGGCGAAACTGCCCAGGATCCACGGGGTTTGCAGCAGCGCGGCGAGATTGGCGCCGAGCAAGGCGGCGAGCACGCCGAGTGCGGCATACACCAGCGCCATGCACACGACATAGCTGGCGGCCAAGGCAAAACCGCGACGCGGGCTGGCGCCACTGCCGCCCACCAGGCCGGCGAGAATCGGCAACATCGGCAACGAACACGGGGCAAAGGCCAGCAACAGGCCGAGGCCAAAGAACACCAGCAGGCTCCAACCCAGGCTGCGTTGTTGCAGGCCGCTGGCCAGGCTTTGGTCCTGGGCTTGCGCGGTGGCGGCGACGGCGGGGTTGCCGCCCAGGTCCACGGTAATCGATTGCGGCGGATAGCACAGGCCTGCATCGGCACAGCCCTGCCAGCCCAGCTTGATTTGGCCGGTGGCTCCGGCGGGGATCTTCACTTCCAGGCCCTGGCGATACACTTGCTGCTCGCCGAAGAACTCGTCGCTGTGGGCTTCACCTTGCGGCAGCACCGGCTTTTCAGCGAGGCCATCGAACTTCATGCGCTGCTGATACAGGTAATAACCGTCGGCAATTTGCCAATACAGCTGGGTCTCGCCACTTTCAAGACGTTCGGAGGTAAAGGTGAAGGCTTTGCTCACCGGAAGGAAGTCGGGTTTGGTCTCGAAAGGATTACCCGGCGCGGCCTGGGTGAATCCAGCGAACAACACCAGCAGAAAGGTAAACAGATGCCGCATGGTCAAGCCTTAGTTCGATGCAAGTGAGGCACACAATGTGTGGCGTTGATTAACCGATGATTAACCGGGCGCTATTCTAGAGTGTAGGGATTATCGGGTGTTGCGAACTTTGGCTGCATAATGCGCGCTTAATCCGCCGCTTTTCTAATCACCCCCATCTTTTATGAAGGGTTCAGCATGCACGTACTGGTCTGTGAAGACGACGAACTGATCGCCAGCGGCATCGTGGCCGGCCTCGGCGCCCAGGGCTTTACGGTCGAGCGCGTGGCCACGGCTGCGGCCGCACGGGCGATGCTCAAGGCGGCCGAGTTCGAGATCATGGTGCTCGACCTCGGCCTGCCCGACGAAGACGGCCTCAAGCTGCTGCAACAACTGCGCAGCCAGGGCCTGGAAATTCCGGTGCTGATCCTCACTGCGCGGGACTCGGTGACCAACCGCGTCGACGGCCTGCAAGCCGGTGCCGACGACTACCTGCTCAAACCCTTCGACCTGCGCGAATTGGCTGCCCGCCTGCAAACCCTGCTGCGCCGGGTGGCTGGGCGCAGCGTCAACCTGATCGAACATGGCCGGCTGACCTACAACCCCAGCAGCCGCGAAACCCTGCTGGGCGGCCAGTCGGTAGACCTGTCGCGCCGTGAACAGGCGCTGTTGCAAGCCCTGCTGCACAACAAGGGCCGGGTGCTCTCGAGCGAACAGCTCAAGGACAGCGTCTACGGTTTCAACGACGAGCTGGAAAGCAACGCCCTCAACGTGCATATCCACCACCTGCGGCGCAAATTGGGCAATGGTATCGTCGAGACCGTGCGCGGCCTCGGTTATCGGCTGGGCCCTGCGGATGGTGGAGAGGACGCTACTTGAAAAGCCTGCGCTTGCGCCTGACGTTCAAACTTGGCGCCGCTTTTGTGCTGATCTGGGCCCTGGCGGCGGCCTGGATGCTCAACGACTTGCGCAACCAAATGATGTTCTCCCTCGACCAGCGCCTGGTGGCATCGGCACGCATGGTGGCGGGGTTGATGGAACAGATGCCGGGCCTGGTAAGCACCGCCGAAGGCAAGCATTTCAGTGCCGAGCAACTCAATGTGCCGGGCGGCATGGCCTGCCAGGTCAGTTCCTTGCGCGGGGAAGTGTTGGCGCGCAGCCACACCACCCCGGAACAGGGCCTGGAGTCGCACCGCAGCGGTTTTCGCGACCAGACCATCGACGGCGCCGCCTGGCGCAGCTTTACCCTGGCCCGTGGCGACCTGTTTATCACCACCGCCGACCGCCAGGTGGAACGTGAAGCGCTGAACCTGTCGATCCTGCTGGCCGCTTCGGTGCCGGTGGGCGTGGCCCTGTTGGGCTGCCTGTGCCTGCTGTGGCTGGGCATCGGGCAGAGCCTGCTGCCGCTCAACCGCATGCGCGACGCGCTGATGCGGCGCAGCGCCGACTCCCTCGAACCGTTGCAGATCCACCCGCTGCCCAGCGAACTCAAACCGCTGCTCGACACCCAGAACCAACTGCTGCAGCGCATCGCCAAGACCATCGAGCGCGAACGCCGCCTCACCGGCGACGCCGCCCACGAATTGCGCAGCCCACTGACGGCGATCAAGACCCACCTGCAAGTGGCGCGCATGACCGACGGCGCGGCCCGCGACCAGTCGCTGGCCCATGCCGAGGAGGGCGCCGACCGCCTGCATCGCACCCTGGAGCAATTGCTGTTGCTGGCGCGGGTCGAGGGCAGCCTGTCGTTCGATGACGGCTTGCAGTCCAGCGCCGAGCAGGTCGCACGGCTGGCGATCCAGGATGCCCACGCCGGCGACAATCAGCGCATCGATCTGATCCTGCCGGAGAACCTCTCAAGCGCCCCGGTAGAAATGCCGGTGGGCCTTGCGGTCGCGGCCTTGCGCAACCTGCTGGACAACGCTTTGCGCCACACCCCGGCCGATACCCGGGTGGAGCTCAACGTGCTCACCACTGCCGACACGGTGGTGTTCCGCGTGCGTGACCATGGCACGCAAATCTCCAGCGAAGACCTGCAATACCTGACTCAACGCTTCTGGCGTAATGGCAGCAGCGAGGGCTGTGGCCTGGGCCTGGCGATCGTGCAGGCGATTGTGCAGCGCTGTTCCTGCTCATTGAAATTCGACAGCCAGCCGGATGGCCTGCGGGTCGACCTGGGCATGCCGCTGCGGCGCTGATCACTTTTCTTTCAAGTGCCAAATAGTTACCGCCTTCCTGAGGTTCAAGCCTTCAGGATGGCAGTAATTTTTTTGCGCTTGAACGGGCCGAAAGACTCGGCCTGTATTGAAAAGGACGGTTCATATGTTGGTCATCGATACCAGTTTCCCTGCCAGGGACTTCAACGAACGTAACGGTGAAGCGGTGCGGCAGGTGATCCTGCATTACACCGCGGCGCCCTTCGCTTCATCCCTGCGGACCCTGACCCAAAACGGCGTCAGCGCTCATTACCTGCTGCCTGATCCGGATGACCCCGGTTATCGCGCCACAGGGTATGAAGAATTGCGCGTGTTTCGCCTGGTGGCCGAGGACCAGCGCGCGTGGCATGCCGGCGCGAGTCACTGGGGCGGGCGGGATAACCTCAATAGCCGGTCAATAGGCGTCGAGATCGTCAACCTGGCGCGGGACGAAGGGGGCGTGTTTACCTTTCCTGCGTACGTTCAGGAACAGGTTGATGTGTTGATTGCGCTGGTTCGGGACATTCTTGAGCGGTACCCGCAGATCGGGCCTGCCGATATTCTTGGGCATTCGGACGTGGCCTATTGGCGCAAGAGTGATCCGGGGCCCCGGTTGCCGTGGCGGGTTTTGTTCGAGGCGGGAGTGGGCGCTTGGTTTGATGAGTCGACGCGGGCGATGTATCAGCGGCGGTTTTGTGTCGGGTTGCCGCCGGAGGTAGAGGTGGAGCGGGCGTTTCAGCGTTACGGGTATAAGCCGGCGCAGAATCGCCAGGCGTTTGTGCAGCGGACCCGGGCGTTTCAGATGCACTTTCGGGCGCGGGATTATTGTGGGGTTCTGGATGCTGAGACGTGTGCGGTTTTGTATGCGTTGAATGAAAAGTATCGGGGGATTTGAGGGTTTTTGGATTGAGTACATATCCGTTGGGGCGGTAACGGCTGATGCTGATCGTTCCCATGCGTGGGAACGATCATAGGTACATCCATCAGATTTTAAGACCCAAGCCTAAATCCCCCCTCAGCTGATGCGTTTCCAGAACAGGATATCCGTGCGCCTACCCTTGGGACCAGACGCCAACGGATCGGCAGTTTGGTCACCATCATCAGCGTATTGAGGGATCGAGAGATGTCAGTCGCTACCAGCCGTATCGAAGACACCCACGTGCACATCAGCCCGGCACCTGCGGAAACGCTCTACCAGTTCGACGAAACCCCACTGCTTGCCCGCCAGCGTCAGCAGGAGTCCAACGCCCGCAGCTACCCACGGCGTATCCCCCTGGCACTCAAGCGCGCCAAGGGTATTTACGTGGAAGACGTGGAAGGCCGCAGCTTCATCGACTGCCTGGCCGGTGCCGGCACGCTGGCGCTGGGGCATAACCACCCGGTGGTGATTGCGGCCATCCAGCAGGTCCTGGCCGACGAACTGCCCCTGCATACCCTGGACCTGACCACGCCGGTCAAGGACCAGTTCGTGCAAGACCTGTTCGGCCTGTTGCCCAAAGAACTCGCGCGCGAAGCGAAGATCCAGTTTTGCGGCCCCACCGGTACCGATGCCGTGGAAGCCGCGTTGAAGCTGGTGCGCACCGCCACCGGGCGCAGTACGGTGTTGTCGTTCCAGGGCGGTTATCACGGCATGAGCCAGGGCGCGTTGAGCCTGATGGGCAGCCTGGGGCCGAAGAAGCCTTTGGGCGCGCTGCTGAGCAATGGCGTGCAATTTCTGCCGTATCCCTACGACTATCGCTGCCCATTCGGCCTCGGCGGTGCGGAGGGTGTGCGCGTCAATTTGCATTACCTGGAAAACCTGCTCAACGACCCTGAAGCCGGGGTGTCGCTGCCAGCGGCGGTGATTGTCGAAGTGGTACAGGGCGAGGGCGGCGTAATCCCGGCGGACCTCGACTGGTTGCGCGGCCTGCGGCGGATTACCGAGCGGGCGGGTGTGGCGTTGATCGTCGATGAAATCCAGAGTGGTTTCGGTCGCACCGGCAAGATGTTTGCTTTTGAGCACGCGGGGATCATCCCGGATGTGGTGGTCATGTCCAAAGCCATCGGCGGTAGCCTGCCCCTGGCGGTGGTGGTGTATCGCGACTGGCTCGACACCTGGCTGCCGGGCGCCCATGCCGGGACTTTCCGGGGCAATCAAATGGCGATGGCGACAGGTTCGGCGGTGATGCGCTACCTCACGGAGCACGACCTGGCCGGCCATGCGACAGCCATGGGCGAGCGCCTCGGCGAACACCTGCGCATCCTGCAGCGTGACTATCCGCACTTGGGGGATATTCGCGGTCGTGGGCTGATGCTCGGCGTGGAACTGGTGGACCCGGACGGTGCTCTTGATATCCAGGGCCACCCGCCGGTGCACCGCCAACTGGCACCGCTGGTGCAGCGCGAATGCCTCAAGCGCGGTTTGATCCTGGAACTGGGCGGCCGGCATGGCAGTGTGGTGCGCTTCCTGCCCCCGCTGGTGATCACCGGTGCTGAAGTGGATCGCGTGGCCGAGATTTTCGGGCGCGCCCTGGCTGCAGCGGTCGCCAGCCTCTAATTTTTCAGTGCCTTGGTACGTTTCTACAGATATCAGCGCTGCGCGTGGTGCGCAGCCAGCCTTTGAGCGACGGAGAACAGCAATGACCTCAGTATTTGACCGCGACGACATCCTGTTTCAGGTAGTGGTCAACCATGAAGAACAGTACTCCATCTGGCCCGACTACAAGGCTGTGCCGGAAGGCTGGCGCACCGTGGGCAAGAGCGGCATGAAGAAAGAGTGCCTGGCCTACATCGAAGAAGTCTGGACCGATATGCGCCCATTGAGCCTGCGCCAGAAGATGGACAGTGCCGCCCTGGCCTGACACAACCCCCTGTGGCGAGCGTGCCTGTTGTGGCGAGCGGGCTTGCCCCGCGTTGGGCTGCGAAGCAGCCCCAAAACCTGCCACTGAGCAATTGCTGACACACCGCATTCATCTTCACTGGGGCTGCTTCGCAGCCCAACGCGGGGCAAGCCCGCTCGCTACAATAAGCCCTTCTGCAGCCACAGACAGACCTTAGGCGTTCTTCTCTTTCGCCAACCCGCCCGAAGCCCCCGTCACCACCTGCACACTCAAACGCGGCGTGGCCAGGTCCAGCCCGGCTTCATCCAGTTGACGCTTGAGCGACAGGTTGAACGCCCGCGACACTTCCCATTGCTTGATCGGCGCAGTCTTGAAGCGCGCGCGCAGGATCGCGCTGCCCGACTCAAAACTTTCCACGCCCTGGATCTCCAGCGGTGACCAGATATTGCGGCGCTGCAGCGGGTCGTTGCGCACTTTCTGGCCGACGTCGCGCATCAACTTGATGGCGTCGTCGATTTCCATGTTGTAGGGAATCGCCACCCGGAAGATCGCGTAGCCGAACTCCCGCGAGTAGTTCTTGATGCTCTTGATCTCGCTGAACGGGATGGTGTGCACGATACCGTCGATGTCCCGCAGGCGCACAGTGCGGATGGTCAGGCCTTCGACGGTGCCGAGGTGGCCGCCGACGTCCACGTAGTCATCGATAGCCAGGGAGTCTTCGATGATGATGAACAGGCCGGTGATCAAATCTGCCACCAGTGACTGCGCACCAAAACCGATGGCCAGGCCGATCACACCGGCACCGGCGAGCAGCGGCGTGACGTTCATGCCCATGTTCGCCAGGGCGACGATGGCGGCGATGATAAAGATGGTCACAAACAGTACGTTGCGGATCAACGGCATCATGGTCTGCGCGCGCGCGTTGGCCAGGCCTTTGCGTGAGCGGGTGAGGGCGTGGTGAATCGCGGTGTCGCTGAGAATCCAGATCAGCCAGGCGAACAGCAGCGTACCGCCGAGGCCGAACAGCTTGACGCTGATTTCATGGCCGTCGCCTTCGGTAAAGCGAATCAACGACAGGCCCCAGACACGCAGCCCCAGTTCGATAAACACCAGCCACACCACCAGGTGGGCCAGGGTGTAGACGAAGCTTTTCAGCCGCTCGGAATACAGCGCATGACGCTTGTGCCCGCGTTGCGGCTTGAGCGCGTGGCGGCGTACCAGCCCATTGATCACCATGCAGAGCACCAGCAACACCGTGCACAGCAGTGACTGGCGCAACGCCGTGCTGGTGTCGCCGGCGGACACGAAGGTGGCGAACAGCGAGATGCCGACCAACAGCAGGGCCGGGATGTACCAGAAGGTGCCGATGATTTCGATTGTGTCGCTGAGGGCGCGGCGGGTCAGGCGGCGCGACAGTGGCTGGTTGCGGATGAGGTGCGCGATCGGGCGCCGGAAACGCAGGATAAACACGCCGGTGGACAGTGCGGCCATCACATTGGCGATGGTCGCTGCCGTGTGGGCCAGGTGCTGACCCAGGGCTTCCACCAGCCGTGGATCGCTCAAGGCTTCACCAAAGGCGGCGAAACTGCCAATCCACCACAGCGGGCGGAAGGCCTGGCGGCGCAGAATATACAGCGCGCGGTGGCGATGGGGCCCGTCGAGCACGGAAAAAGCAATCACGCAGATCGCCGAGAAACAGGTGCCGACCACCAGTGCGTAGGCCAGCACCATCGCCAGGGATTTGCCCAGGGACGAGGGCAGCGCATAGCTCAGGTAAACCGTGATCACCAGCGCGATCAGCCATGGCCCGAGTTTGCGCAGGGCGAAGCGCAACATGTCCCAGGTGCGCGGGTGTTGCGGCAGTTCCTCAGGCAGGCCAAAGCGCTCACGCACGCGGTGGCTGAGCCAGATCAGCGCAGCGGCCAACAGGCTCCACACCGCGAGGATCAAGGCAAAACCGAAAATGATTGGCAGCCATTCGCTGGCCGGCAGCATCAACGCGCTGAGTTCGTCCTTGGCCTGGTCGAACTCGTTGGACCAGCGCCCGAGCGGGCTGTCGGCGCCGGAGAACTGCTGCTCAAGGCCTGACAGCGTACTGCCGATCAACCCGAGCACGCCCTGTTCGGCGACCGGTTGGGCCTTTTGCGTGGCCTGGCGCAGTTTTTTCAGGTCGCTCAGCAGTTGGGTGCGCTGCTGGTCGTTTTCCAGGGTCTTGATCACCTCGTCCAGCGACTGCCCCAAAGGGAGTTCGGCCTGGGGTTGGGTCTTGCTGGAACTGCCCAACAGCCCGGGCAAACCAACGGCTTGGGCAGGCGTGAGCGGTAGCAGCGTGAGCAGGGTAATCAGCAGGTAGCAGGGCAGGGCAAACAGACGGGAAAGCACGAGGCGGTCAACCTTGAAAACGACGAGTTGACCGAGTGTACGAGGCCGCTATGCCCAATGCGAGTGCATTTGTCATTCCGCCAGTTTGGCGAGGATCTTGTAAACCACGGTGCCCAGGATCAGCAGCATGCCGACCCACATGCCGAACACACCGACGGGTTTGTCGCGAAAGTTGAAGCCCACAGCCAGCAGGATCATGCCGATGATGATGGGGATAAGCATGGCGTGGAACGAGGACATGGAGATCATGGTGCGACGGCCTTGTCGAAGTGGGAAGACTGACAAGTCTAGGCCGGATTGCGGGAGGTGGAGTTGATATGTGTCAGCTGCGGAATTTTCTGTAGGAGCTGGCTTGTCAGCTCCTACAGAACACCTTCCTAAGGCAAATCGCGACTCGCGTAGAACGCGCCCAACACTTTGACCAAATGGGCCAGGTCATGGCTGCCGCACAGTTCACGGATGGAGTGCATGGCGAACGTCGGCAGGCCGATGTCCACGGTGCGCACGCCCAGGTGGCTGGCGGTAATCGGGCCGATGGTCGAGCCGCAACCCATGTCGCTGCGCACCACGAAGCTCTGCACCGGCACTTCCTGGGCCATGCACAGGTGGCGGAAGAACCCGGCGGTTTCACTGTTGGTGGCGTAGCGCTGGTTGCTGTTGACCTTGATGACCGGGCCTGCGTTGAGTTTCGGGCCGTGGTTGGCGTCGTGTTTTTCCGCGTAATTCGGATGCACGCCGTGGGCGTTGTCCGCAGACACCAGCAGCGATTTCTGAATAGTGCGTACGAACTCATCACCTTCCGGCAGCAGGCGGCGCAGGGTCTGTTCCAGCATCGGACCGTCAGCACCACAGGCCGAGCAGGAACCGACTTCTTCGTGGTCGTTGCACACCAGCACGCAGGTTTCTTCGGTCTCGCTGGTGAGCAAGGCTTGCAGGCCGGCGTAGCACGACAGCAGGTTGTCCAGGCGAGCGCCGGCGATGAAGTCGCCGTTCAGGCCAATCACCGCTGCGCTCTGGGTGTCGTAGAAGCTCAGCTCGTAGTCAAGCACCACGTCGGCGTTCAGCCCGTGCTCGCGTGCCAGTTGTTCGGTGAGCACGGCGCGGAAGTCCACGCGTTCGTCACCGGCAAATTGCGCGAGGATCGGCGGCAACTCGGTCTGGGCATTGATCGCCCAACCCTGGTTGGCTTCACGGTTCAGGTGAATGGCCAGGTTGGGAATGATGGCGATGGGCAGCTTGAAGTCGATCAGCTGGCTTTCGACCTTGCCGTCGCGGCGGAAGGTGACGCGGCCGGCGAGGGACAAGTCGCGGTCGAACCACGGCGCCAGCAACGCGCCGCCGTAGACTTCCACGCCCAACTGCCAGAAGCCCTGGCGTTGCAGCTCGGGCTGGGGCTTGACCCGCAGGCAAGGGCTGTCGGTGTGGGCGCCGACCAGGCGAATCCCGCCCTGCAGCGGCGAGTGACGGCCGAGCTTGAAGGCGATGATCGAGGAATCGTTACGGGTGACGTAGTAGCGCCCGTTGGCTTCGGTGGTCCAGGTTTCGCGCTCGTCGAGACGCTGGTAACCGGCCGCTTCCAAGCGCTGCGCGAGGGCGGCAGTGGCATGGAAAGGAGTAGGGGAGGCCTTGAGGAAGTCGATCAGGCCTTGATTCAACGCTTCGCGCATAAATAGCTCCAGACAGCAATGCGCGGAGTTTACCGTATTGGCCCGACCGATTCATTCTAGGAGCGAGCTTGCTCGCGAAAAACCTGAGAACGCCGTGTGCATTCAGGATGCCCGCGTAATCGTTGGCGATTTTTGCGAGCAAGCTCGCTCCTGCAGGTACCCGGTTTTGTCGGTCAGAACGGTGCAGGGCACTCGAAGCGCAAACGCTTGCCGCTTTGCGGATGGGTGAAGCTCAACATGCTCGCATGCAGGCACAGGCGCGGCCACGCGGCCAGGGCCTGTTCATGGGCGTACAAACCATCGCCCAGCAACGGATGGCCGATCGACAGCATGTGCACGCGCAGCTGGTGCGAACGCCCGGTGATCGGTGTCAGTTCCACGCGGCACCAGTCGGCGCAGCGTTCCAGCACCTTCCAGAAGGTCAGCGCGTGCTTGCCGAATTCGTGGTCGACCACATGGCGCGGCTTGGTCGGCGGGTCGTAGCGCAGGGGCAGGTCGATGCTGCCGCTGTCCAGTTCCGGTTGGCCCCACGCCAAGGCGGTGTAGGCCTTTTCGGTTTCACGATCGTGAAACTGGCGGGACAGTTCGCGGTGTGTGTCGGCGTCCCGCGCGAGCAGGATGATCCCTGAGGTTTCCCAGTCCAGGCGATGGACGATGCGCGCTTCGGGGTAGCCGTTTTCCTGCAGGCGTGTGATCAGGCAGTCCTTGTTATCGTCGGCGCGGCCAGGCACCGAGAGCAGCAGGGTCGGCTTGTTCACCACCAGGACAGCGTCGTCCTGATAGAGGATGTGGATGTTGGACAACGGCATTAAACAGCCTCGTAACAAACGCCAACGGCGACACGTTTACCCGTGGCAACCGATAAATCGATTGTCGCGGGTAAACGTGCCGCCGTGGCAGCCGCCTTTTCGATCAACGATCAGGCAGGGTGATATTGAGTTCCAGAATCGAGCAACTGCCGTCATTTTCCAGAGCGACATGCACGTCATCGTTGCCGATATTGACGTACTTGCGGATCACCTCGACCAATTCCTTCTGCAAGGCTGGCAGGTAGTCCGGCGTGCTGCGTTGGCCGCGTTCGTGCGCCACGATGATCTGTAGACGCTCTTTCGCTACCGACGCGGTACTTGGCTTTTTGTTGGCGCGAAAGAAGTCGAGAAATTTCATTGTTTAGTTGCCTCCAAAGATACGCTCGAAGAATCCCTTCTTCTGTACATCGAGGAAGCGATGTTCCACGGTCTTGCCCAGCAAACGATCGACGGCATCGCTGTATGCCTGGCCGGCATCGCTCTGGTCGTCGAGAATCACCGGAACGCCTTGGTTTGAGGCTTTCAGTACGGCTTGCGATTCTGGAATCACGCCCAGCAGGGTCACGGCCAGGATGTCCTTGACGTCTTCAACACCGAGCATTTCGCCTTTGCTGACGCGCTCCGGGTTGTAGCGGGTCAACAGCAGGTGTTCCTTGATCGGCTCCTGGCCGTCTTCGGCGCGCTTGGACTTGCTGGCCAGCAGGCCGAGCATGCGGTCCGAGTCACGTACCGAAGACACTTCCGGGTTGGTCACCACGATGGCTTCGTCGGCGAAGTACATCGCCAAGTGAGCACCGGTCTCGATGCCGGCCGGGGAGTCGCACACCACGTACTCGAAGGTTTCTTTCAGTTCAGCGAGGACTTTACCTACGCCTTCCTTGGTCAACGCTTCTTTGTCGCGGGTCTGGCTGGCGGCCAGTACATACAGGTTCTCAAGGCGCTTGTCCTTGATCAGGGCCTGTTGCAGGTTGGCTTCGCCGTTCACCACGTTGACGAAGTCGTACACCACGCGGCGTTCGCAGCCCATGATCAGGTCGAGGTTACGCAAACCGACGTCGAAGTCGACGATAACTGTCTTGTGGCCGCGCAGAGCGAGGCCGGTACCGATAGCGGCGCTGGTGGTGGTCTTACCCACACCACCCTTGCCGGATGTAACCACGAGAATCTTGGCCAAGGTGTTTCACCCCTAAGGAAAAAGGACCTTTCAGTCCCTGAAAAACATCTCTTGGAACTCGCCACAGGGGGGCAGCTGTTGTAGGAAAAAGATGTGGTTTCCGTAGGGGAAACGCCAACTTTCAATTATTCCTACGCAAGTCTTGCCGGTTTCGCTGTGCTATCAGAGCCTAGAGATGCTTGGAAAATGCGGCAGTATCCGTTAAAGACGTGTGATGTTCAACACATCGCCCGACAGGCTGACCTGCACCCCGGCCCCCCACAGCGGATCACGGCGCAAATCTTCCGAAACCTTGTACTGGCCTGCGATGGACACAAGCTCAGCGCTCAACTGCTGGCAAAAAATACGGGCCTTGGTATCACCCTTGATGCCGGCGAGGGCACGGCCGCGCATCGGGCCGTATACATGGATGTTGCCATCGGCGAGAAGTTCCGCCCCCGGGCTGACCGAAGAGATCACCACCAAGTCGCCACCTTCGGCGTAAATTTGCTGCCCGCCGCGTACGGGTGAGGTGATGATCTTTGTAGGCTTGATCTTCGGCTCCGGCGGTTTTTCCGGTTTTTTCTTCACTTCGCCGACCAAAGGTTCCAGCGGACGCTCACGCGCGCCGGACGGCGGCAGTACTGGCAGTTCAATGGCGATGGCCGCAGCAATGTCTTCGATACGGCTGGCGCGAATCGCCAACGTGCGCAGGCCATGGGAGCGGCAGACGCGCATCAGGCCGGGTAGGTCAACGGCGCCTTGGCCGGCGGGCAGTTTGTCCAAGGCCAGTACCAGCGGGGCATTGTTGAAGAAATTCGGCGCCAGGGCGACCTTGGCGGCGAGCTGGCGATCCAGGGCGTCGAGGTCGTTGCGGGCCAGTTCCAGCACGGTGATGGCGAGCATGCTGCCTTTCAGCTGGAACACGGGATCTTGGTCTAGCGGTTCGGTTTGGCTCATGGTCGGCAAAAACGGCTTGTCACGAAAAGTGTCGAGACTTATAGCGAGAACATCCACTGGCCGCAAGCCGAGTCGAACCGTTGTAGAATGCGCGACCCTGTCTTTACCGGAATCTGTAATGGATCGCCCGCGTTTTCGTGCTGTATTTTTTCACCCGCGTTTTTGGCTGTTATGGCTGGGACTCGGCCTGCTGTGGCTGGTTACGCAACTGCCGTACCGCGCGCTGCTGGTGATTGGTCGCCTGCTGGGTGCGGGCATGTACCGTGTCGCCGGCGAACGTCGCCGCATTGCCGCGGTTAACCTGGAACTGTGCTTCCCGGAAAAGTCCGCCAAAGAGCGCAAACATTTGCTCAAGGAAAATTTCGCCTCCACCGGAATCGCCTTCTTTGAGATGGCCATGAGCTGGTGGTGGTCGCGTCAGCGCCTGGCCCGCCTGGCCCATGTCGAAGGGCTTGAGCACCTCAAGCAGGCGCAGCTGGACGGCAAGGGCGTGATCCTCATGGCCCTGCATTTCACCACCCTGGAAATCGGTGCGGCGCTGCTCGGGCAGAAACACACCATTGATGGCATGTACCGCGAGCATGGCAACCCGCTGTTCGACTACATCCAGCGCCGTGGCCGCGAGCGCCACAACCTCGACTCCCTCGCAGTTGAACGTGAAGACGTGCGCGGCATGCTCAAGTTGCTGCGTGCCGGCCGGGCGATCTGGTACGCGCCGGACCAGGACTACGGCGCCAAGCAAAGTATCTTCGTGCCGTTGTTCGGTATTCAGGCTGCCACCGTGACCGCAACCAGCAAGTTCGCTCGCCTGGGCAAAGCGCTGGTGGTGCCGTTCACTCAGGAGCGCCTGGCCGATGGTAGCGGCTACCGCTTGGTGATCCATCCGCCGCTGACTGACTTCCCCGGCGAATCCGACGAGATCGACTGCCTGCGCATCAATCAGTGGGTCGAAGCCTCGGTGCGTGAATGCCCCGAGCAATACCTGTGGACTCACCGCCGCTTCAAAAGCCGGCCGGCGGGCGAACCCAAAATTTACGAAAAGCGCCGTCGATAACACCGACCTCTGCCCCCCATATGGAGTGACGCAATGCACCCAGCTGAACCGGTTACAGGCTTGATTCTTTCCGGCGGCGGGGCGCGAGCGGCGTATCAGGTGGGTGTGTTGGCGGCGATTGCCGAGCTGTTACCACCGGGGGCACCCAATCCTTTTCCGGTGATTGTCGGCACGTCGGCCGGCGCGATCAATGCGGTAAGCCTGGCCAGTGGCGCCATGGACTTCACCGCAGCTATCCAACGTCTTACCGCCTTCTGGCAGGGCTTTCGCAGCCATCTGGTGCTGCGCAGTGACTGGCCTGGAGTTATCCGCCAGGCGAGCCGCTTCTTTATTCACAGCCTGCTCGGCATCGGCGCCCAAGTGCCTGTGGCCTTGCTCAATAGCGTGCCGTTGCGCGACTTGCTGCAGGACCGCTTGAACCTGGCCGGTATCGACGAGGCCATCCGGCACAAGCATCTACATGCCGTGGCGGTGACGGCCTTCGGTTACGAGTCCGGGCAAGCGGTGACCTTCTATCAAGGCGGCGGCACCATCGATCCCTGGTTGCGCCATCGTCGTATCGGTGTACCCACGCAACTGAGCGTCGAGCACTTGCTGGCCAGTTCGGCGATCCCCTTGTTGTTTGCCCCGGTCAAACTCGACCAGGAGTATTTCGGCGACGGCGCCGTACGCCAATCCGCGCCCATCAGCCCGGCGTTGCACCTGGGGGCCACGCGCGTGCTGGTGGTCGGCGTCAGCGGCAACCCACGGGGCAACGAACCGGCGATACAGCGCACCTATACGGGCCAGGAGCCGACCTTGGCGCAGATCGGCGGGCATATGCTCAACAGCACCTTCATCGACAGCCTGGAAAGTGATATCGAGCTGCTGGAGCGTCTGAACCAGTTCAGCCATTACCAACCCGCCGACAGCGCGGCGCGGGGGTTGGCGCCGGTGGAAGTGTTGGTGATCGCACCGAGCCAGCCGATCGATGAAATCGCGGCCCGGCATCGGCAGGAATTGCCAGCGGCGTTGCGCTTGTTTTTGCGTGGGCCAGGGGCGACCAAGACGAGCGGGGCGGGGGTGTTGAGTTACTTGCTGTTCGAGGCGGGGTATTGCAGCGAGTTGATTGAGTTGGGCAGGAAGGATGCGCTGGCCAAGCGCGAAGAGCTCAAGCGGTTCTTAGGCTTGGCATAAACCAACTGTAGGAGCGAGGCGGACGTCGCGAAGAACGCAAGGGCGCCGCATTAATCCTGAATAAACGCGGCGCGCTCAGGTTCTTCGCGAGCAAGGACTAGCCGTCCGCCTCGCTCCAGCAGTGGGGAGTGCGAACGCTTAGAAGTGATATTTGACCAGGAAGCTCGCCGTGTCCTGCGTGGTCTTGAACGCGCCGGAATCTTCGATCCCGTACTTGTTCTTCCAGTAGTCGTATTCAAAGCCGACATACAGCTGCTTGTCGCCCCAGTGCAGCGCCTTGCCCAGGTCATATTTAACCTGCGGGTTGAAGTGCAGGTTGGCGTGGTAAGTGCCACGGGCGTTCTTGTCGTTATCGACCACCCAATCCATAAAACCGTCGATCAACACATCGGAGTTGCCCACGGGAATGGTGTACGACCATACCGGGGTGATCTGCCACACACCGTCACCCGGGCGATTGCCTTCGGTCTGGCGCTGGTAGAAGTTCAGCTGGAAGTAGTCGAAACCGGGGATGTTCAAGTCGAAGGCCGGGCCCACCAGGTACGACTCGTTATCGCCTTCGCCGAACTCATAAGTGAAGGCCAGCAGCACATCCTTGATCGGGCCGAATGACAGGTCCTTGTCCAGAATCTTGCCGAACGACAGCCGCGGGCTGAACTCGCCGTAGTAAGTACTCGGGCCGGCGTTGCCGTCTTCCTTGCCGTTATAAAAGATGCGGTCGAGGAAGAAGAAGTTGTCGCCGTACTTCCACGCGTCGGCATGTTCAAACGTCACGGTTTGCTGGATCTGCGGGTTGACGGTAAAGCTCTTGCCCCACAAGTAAGTCAGGCTGTTGTTCTGCCACTGCAACAAATCACCGGCCACGGCTTGGCCACCGGCCAGCAGGGATCCCGCCAGCATCAGGCCTTTGAACATAGGTTTCATTCGGTTGCTCCCGAGTTAAAGTTTTATGGTTTTTCTTCTACGCAGGCGCTCTGGTGTGGCGCCTTTTGGTTCGCTGCAAAAATCGTCTGTTCGGTCAGCTTTAATGCTTTTAGCAAGAGCTGCGCCAATGTGTTTAAAAAGCCAAAAAATCCCCGTCGGCTGCAGTGGATGCAGTCGAATTCAGAGGACGTTTGCGCACTTCGGCAGCAGACATGAGGCCTGGGTAAGTTGGCCTTGCAGTCAGCTTTTACATTCGCTGTTTTTTTTTGAGTCGATTCGAGCGGGCGCGGAGAATACTGGCTCCCAGGCCTGGGCTCAAGTGCGCTGTAACAGAGCGCGTAGGGCGAGAATGGGGCACGGCGTGTGGCCGGCCCCTGGTGAAGGGTGAGCATGTGGACGTTCCTTGTTTGTTGTTATTGTTTTACTAACAAAGGAATCAATGTGTATGGGCGACTGCGGGTCGTTCGGAACCACCGAGAATGTTGAACAGTACGTTCAGCGACAGCGCGCTGAGGGTGGCCATGGCAATTCCGCTGTGGGTAATCGGGCTCATCCACAGTGGCAGTTGCGCGAAGAACTCCGGGCGCACCACCGGGATCAGGCCCATGCCGATGCTCACCGCCACCAGCAACTGGTTGCGGCGGTCGGCGATGTCGGCTTCCTGGAGGATCTTGATACCCGTGGCCGCGACCATGCCGAACATCGCAATCGCCGCGCCCCCCAGTACCGCCGGTGGAATCGACGCCACCAGGAACGCCGCCTTGGGTAACAGGCTGAGCACAATCAGGAAGGCGCCGGCCATGATCGTCACCGAGCGGCAACGCACGCCGGTCATTTGCACCAAGCCGATATTCTGCGCGAACGAGGAGTGGGTAAAGGTGTTGAAAAAACCGGCGAAGAACGACGCGCCGGCATCACACAGCAAGCCTCGGCGCAGCATCTTTGGTGTGACCTCCTGGCCGGTGATCTTGCCCAGCGCGAGAAACATGCCGGTCGATTCGACAAAGATGATCACCACTACCAGGCACATCGACAAAATCGGCGCCAACTCGAACGTGGGCATGCCGAAATGCAGCGGCGTGACTACCTGCACCCATGGCGCCTGGGCCAGGCCGCTGAGGTCGACCATGCCGATCATGCCGCACAGGCTGTAACCCAGCGCCATGCCGATCAGCACCGAGATATTCACCCAGAAGCCTTGCATGAAGCGGTTGATCAGCAAGATGGTCGCCAGCACCAGCGCGGCAATGGCCAGGTAAATCGGCGAGCCGAAGCTTGCAGCGGCGCTGCCACCACCGGCCCAATTCACTGCGACCGGAAACAGCGACAGGCCGATGGCGGTGATCACGGTGCCGGTCACCAAGGGCGGAAAAAAGCGCACAACCTTGGACATGAACGGCGCGATCAGCATGCCGAAGAACCCGGCGGCGATGGTCGCGCCGAAGATGCCCTGCAAACCGATACCGGGCATGCCGGCCATGGCGACCATACTGCCGACGGCGGCGAAACTGGCGCCCATCATGACCGGCATGCGAATGCCCACCGGGCCGATGCCGAACGACTGCACCAGGGTAGCGATGCCGGCTACGAGCAGATCGGCGTTGATCAGAAAGGCGATTTCTTCGCGGCTCAGGCCGGCGGCCTGGCCAATGATCAGGGGCACGGCGACGGCGCCGCCGTACATCAGCAAGACGTGTTGCAGGCCTACCAGAATCAGTTGCAAGAGGGGCAGCCGCACCATGGCGGGTGCGGCAGGAATCTGCGGTTCGACTAACTCGGACATGCACCACCTCGGATCTTTTTTATTTTTGTGTTGTTTGGCATTCAGTTGCCGGCTGGAACTCAATCTTCAAAACACTACAGGCCCAATGTGGGAGGGGGCTTGCTCCCTCCCACATTGGAACGCTGTGAATCAGTTAATTGGTACGCGCCCCCTGATTGATCCAGGTCCCAATCAAATCCCGCTCCTGCTGGGTCATTTGGGTGATGTTGCCCAGCGGCATGATCTGGCTCGCCACGGCCTGCGCCTGAATGCGCGCCGCCTGCTGCTGGATCTGCGTCGGCGTATCGAACATCACACCAGCCGGTGCGGTGCTGAACAGCGGGCTGGTCGGCTTGGCCGAATGACACACGGTGCAGCGTTGTTCGATCACGCTGTGCACCTGCCCGAAGTCGGTGGTGGCCTGGGCAGCCGCAGGTGCCGCGGCGGGAGCAGCCGGTTTCAAACCACCGCCCAGCGCTGTTTCCGGCAACGGCTGGTACTCGATGGCAGCGGGAGCCTTGGCCACTTCCGCAACAGGCTTGGGCCCGGTGACATACGCCAGAGAGATCATCGCCAACGCGCCTACCGGCAAGGTCCACGCATACTTCTGGCTGTTATGCCGGGTGTTGAAGTAATGCCGCACGAGCACCGCTGCCACCGCGATCCCGGCCAGGATCAGCCAGTTGTATTGGCTGCCGTAGGTGCTCGGGAAGTGGTTGCTGATCATGATGAACAGCACCGGCAAGGTGAAGTAGTTGTTGTGCCGCGAACGCAGCAAACCCTTGGCCGGCAGGGCCGGATCGGGCGTGCGGTTTTCCGCGATTGCTGCCACCAGCGCACGCTGGGCCGGCATGATGATGCGGAACACGTTACCGACCATGATGGTGCCGATCACTGCACCCACATGCAGGTAAGCACCACGGCCGCTGAACACTTTGCTGAAGCCGTAAGCCGCCGCGATCAACAGCACAAACAGGATCAACCCGAGCAGGGCAGGGCGCTTGCCCAGGGCCGAGTCGCAGAGGAAGGAGTAGATGAACCAGCCGGCGAACAGTGAGCCGATGCCCAGCAATACGCCTTCGGTGCCGCTGAGGCTGCTGCCGGGGGCGAGCAGGTACAGCGTCGGGTTGAGGTAGAACACCACGCACAGCAGCGCGACGCCCGACATCCAGGTGAAATAGGCTTCCCATTTGAACCAGTGCAGGTTGTCCGGCATGGTCGGCGGGGCCAGTTTGTATTTTTCCAGGTGGTAGATACCGCCACCGTGGATCGCCCACAAGTCACCGGCCAGGCCGTTCTTGGGGTTGACGCGATTAAGGTTGTTTTCCAGCCAGACGAAGTAAAACGAAGCGCCGATCCAGGCGACGCCAGTGATCATGTGAACCCAGCGCACGCTAAGGTTCAGCCATTCCAACAGATGTGCTTCCACAGTCTTTACCTCTCGCCTGTCACCCTTGTTGTCGGGTGATCCGGCCTTCTCTTATTGGTGGGGGGCGAGGATCAACCGCTCATCCTCTTTGAAAAAATGCTCATCGCAGTTATTGCCTGTGCCACTGCGATCAACCACCAGGAAGTCATCCCGCTTTTCGATCGTCAGCACCGGGTGGTGCCAGACGCCGCGATGGTAATTAATGCCCTGCCTGCCGTTGGTGACGAAGGCGCGGACCAAGCCTGATACAGGTTCATCGCCAAGTGGCGCGACCACGATCAGAAAGGGGTTGCCGAGCAGCGGTATGAAGGCCTGGCTGCCCAGCGGGTGTCTCTCCAGCATGCACACGGTCAGCGGCATGTCCTGCGCGTCGGCGCGGAAGATGCTGATGATCGCGTTGTCTTCAGGCTGTGCGGTTTCTACCGTTGCCAGCTTGTGAAAGCGCATGGTCGACCCGTTGTTGATCATGAAGTGATCGCTGCCATCGGTTTCGATAACGTCTCCGAAAGGGGCGAAGGCTTCTTTGGTCAGGGGTTCGATCATCAGTGTGCGCATGGCTGTCTCTTATCCGAGTTCTGTGTTGTTGGTTCTGCTTTTTGTGGCGAGGGAGCTTGCTCCCGTTGGGCTGCGTAGCGGCCCTAAAATCTTGGGAGCGCTTCGCACTCCAACGGGAGCAAGCTCCCTCGCCACAGGGTTCAGCGCTTACTTCGCGACCTTGCCCAACACCCGCAGGCGGCTCACACCACCGTCCGGGAACACGTTCAGGCGGATGTGGGTGATCGGGCCCAGTGCCTTGATCTGCTCGGCGAAGGTGTGTTCGGCGTGCATTTCCAGTTTCTGCGCCGGCAGCAGTTCGCGCCAGAACAGCGATTGGGTCTCGATCTGGTTGTCGGTGCCGCCTTTCACGAAGGCGCCCTGGATCGAGCAGGTGTCCGGGTAGTTGCCCTTGAAGTGCAGGGTGTCGACGATGATCTTCTCGATCTCGCCAGGATGACCCAGCGCGACGATGACCCAGTCATTGCCCGGCGTACGACGACGTGCGGTTTCCCAGCCATCGCCCATGTTGATGCCACGGCCCGGGTTGAGGATGTTGCTCATGCGGCCGAAGTGCTCGTCGGAGCAGGCCAGCGCACGGCCGCCGTTAAGGGCCGCAGCCAGGTCGACCTGTTCGTTGTCGCCCACCGAAGACCAGTCGCGGAACGGCACGCCGTACACGCGCAGACGGGCCACGCCGCCATCCGGGTAGATGTTGAAACGCAAGTGGCTGAACGCCTGGTCGTTGCTGATCTCGTGGTAGTGGTGGCTGTTGCCTTGCAGCTCGACGGCCGACAGTACTTCCACCCACTGGGTATTTTCATCTGGATCGCCTGAAGCCAGGAAGCAGGCTTCCAGCGAGGCCGACGGCGGGTAGTTGCCGGTGAAGAATGAAGTGTCGATGTCCACGCCTTTGATTCGGCCCGGTACGCCCAGGCGGATTACCGCGCTGTCGTAGCCTTCGAAGCGCTTGCGGCGTGACTCCCAGCCGTCCATCCACTTGCCGTTGTCATCGAAAACGCCCTCCTTCCACACGGCCGGGGTCGGCTGGAACAGGCGGTTGGCGTCAGCGAACCAGTCATCGGTCACCGAGAGAATCTTGGTGCCCAGACGGGCGTCGGCCAGGTTGACGAACTTCTCGAAAGGTACGGGTTGCGCTTTCATTCTTCTTGTCTGCCTTAGATAGAGTGGCTGGGGATGGTCATTCAGAGGGTCAGTAGTCGGAACAACGCGATCTTGTTGATCTCGGCCAGTGCGCATTTGAACTCGGTCTCCACCGAGTGGTGAATGCGCGTTTCGAACGCGGCCAGGATCTGGTGCCGGTTGCTGCCTTTTACCGCCATGATGAAGGGAAACTTGAACTTGGCTTTGTAAGCCTCGTTCAGCTCGGTGAAGCGCGAAAACTCGTCGCTCGAGCATTGGTGAATCCCCGCGCCAGCCTGTTCTCCAGTGCTGGCTGCGGTAAGCTGGCCCTGGACGGCCGCACGGCCTGCTAGGTCCGGGTGAGCGACGACCAGCAGAAGCTGACTGGCATGATCGGCGCTCAACAGGATATCGCTCATGCGCTGGTGCAAGGTTTCGATCTCATCGATCGAGCTGTCCTGGCCCAGGTCGAAGGCCTTTTCGGCCACCCATGGCGAGTGTTCGTAGATATCGGCGAAGGCCTGGATGAATTCATCGCGGCTCAACGTCGACGGCTTCAGGGTCTGGAAGGAGGTCATTTCGCCGCTCCCGTGTACGGGTGGGTTTCGTGCCAGTGACGTGCAATGTCGACGCGACGCGTAAACCACACCTGCTCGTGCCCTTTGGCGTACTCGATAAAACGCTTCAAGGCCGCCAGGCGTGCAGGGCGGCCGATCAGGCGGCAATGCAGGCCGATGGAGAGCATTTTCGGTGCGTCGGCGCCTTCGGCATACAGCACGTCAAAGGCATCCTTGAGGTATTCGAAAAAGTCGTCGCCCTTGTTGAAACCCTGCACCTGGGTGAAGCGCATGTCGTTGGTGTCGAGGGTGTAGGGGATCACCAGGTGCGGCTTGCCGGTGGGGTTGTTGGGTTCCCAGTAGGGCAGGTCGTCGTCGTAAGTGTCGCAGTCGTAGAGGAAGCCGCCTTCCTCCATCACCAGCCGCCGGGTATTGGGCCCGGTGCGCCCGGTGTACCAGCCCAACGGGCGTTCGCCGGTCAGTTCGGTGAGGATGCGGATGGCTTCGAGCATGTGCTCGCGCTCCTGAGCCTCGTCCATGTATTGGTAGTCGATCCAGCGGTAACCGTGGCTGCAGATTTCATGGCCGGCGGCGACCATCGCGCGGATCACATCCGGGTGGCGCTGGGCGGCCATGGCTACGGCGAAGATGGTCAGCGGTATGTCGAATTCTTTGAACAGCTTGAGGATGCGCCACACGCCGGCACGGCTGCCGTATTCGTACAGCGACTCCATGCTCATGTTGCGCTCGCCCTGCAGCGGTTGGGCCGAGACCATTTCCGAAAGGAAGGCTTCGGACTCTTTGTCGCCGTGCAAGATATTGCGCTCGCTGCCTTCTTCGTAGTTGAGTACGAAAGACAGCGCGATGCGTGCCTTGCCCGGCCAGTGGGGGTGAGGAGGGTTACTGCCGTAACCGATCAGGTCGCGTGGGTAGTCAGCGCTCACTGCAGTCTTCCTTCTTGTTCGTCGGAGTAGCGATGAGTGATTGTATACAACTTATCATTGAGTTTGTAAGCCTGGATTTCTGCATTTTTTCTAAACGGTCTGCTTGTAAGCCATTGCAAGAAACCTGCCTGACTGGTCAGCTAAATCAAAATAAACACTCGTCTGTTGTAGGAGCGAGCTTGCTCGCGAAAAACCCGAGAGCGCCACGGTAAGCCGGACGCGCTGCGTCAGCGTTGACGATTTTCGCGAGCAAGCTCGCTCCTACAGAAACGCTGTAGCTGGCATCCAATTGTCCTGTTGAATTTATTGTGTACAATTTTTTTAAAAAGTGTCTTAATCAATCATCACCGGCTTTTTCGATGCCCTGAAAAAGTGCAGGTTTCTCTTCTACTGACTTCAGGAGGCGCGTAGACGCCATGGGACGTTTGACCACACACGTTTTGGACGCCGCACACGGCTGCCCCGGCAGTAACATAAAGGTCGAGTTGTACCGCGTCGAAGGCGCGCAACTGGACCTGGTGGCTACCGCCGTGACTAATAGCGATGGCCGTTGCGATGCGCCGATGCTGCAAGGCGACGACTACCGCAGCGGCGTGTACCAACTGCAATTCAGCGCCGGCGACTACTACCGCGCCCGTGGCGTGCAGCTGCCAGAGCCGGCTTTCCTCGACGTGGTGGTACTGCGCTTTGGTATCTGCGCCGAACAGGATCACTACCATGTCCCACTACTGATTTCGCCTTACAGCTATTCCACCTATCGCGGCAGTTGAGTCGTCACCTCGCTTCATACCCCCAAAGCTCTTCGTTGGTTTTTTGCCCGCCCACACAGCGGGCTTTTTTTTGGGGTGGGTGTGCGTTCAACTATCTAGCGCCTTTTGAATATCTGAGGTGTTTAGGCTGGGTATTTTCCTCATGTAGAAGAAAACACCATGACCTCGCCCCCAGATCATCCGCACGCGCCACGCCCTGGCAATGCCGCGTTCGACCCCTTCGAACCGGACGTCGCCACTGAAGTAGAGTCACGGGCCATGTGTGACCCGTTGATACAGCGGATTAACGCCTATACCCATCCCAGCCGCCTGATCAATCAGATCGGCCTTGCCGACTGGCGGTGTACCGAGTCGACTCAGGAGCTTGCACGCCTGATAGGGCGCTCGCCCAAGGTCTTGAAGGTTATTCGCGCCGAACTGCGCACAGCGTTTGAGATTGATCCGGACAGCCTTTTGTTCACTGAGCCCGAGTCGCCAGGCGTTCCCCGCAAAGTCGACAGTTTGACCGACCGGGCGTTGTTGTTGCTGGTGCGACCTTCGGTTGAGATCAACGTTAATCAATTCACTGCCCTGAGCGTCAAGGGAGACCCGAGTCGTCGGTTGCCCTATACGCCGTTGGACGTATTGCGGCGCGTTATCGCGATGACACTCTTTGAACGCCTGGCGCGCGCGGTAACCGACTATTGGGACACCCTGGCGCAGGGTTCCTGGCTTACGCACCGGGAGCGCTGGGTAGAGTTGCACAAGGGGTTATTCGCTGACCGAGCCTTTTTGGCTCGGCAACTGGGGGAGTTGACGAGTGCGGGAATGGCCATGGTTCAAGCCCTGATCGATGCCCCGACCGCGCAGGCCCGCCAGCGCGCAGGCGGAGATTGGGCCAGCGTGCAAGTGGGTCAGTTGATGTGGCCGGGTACGTCTGCGGTAGCGATCCCCGGTGCATTGCATCTTTATCGTGAGGGCGACCCCAGCGATGCGCCTCATGTGATTTACCTGCCGGGTGTGGTCCGCAACTTTTACGAGGCACCGTCCTTCTCCGCCCTTCAATGCACCCTGCTGGAGTTGAACAGATCCCTGTTCCACGACCTCTGGCAGTGCTTGCCGTTAAGTCGTCGCAAGGAATTATACCGGCCCGCGGACCTGTCCCCGGCGACCGGCTTTGTTTGTGGCCTAGAGGTGATGGACGATGCGCTGGAGCAAGGCGCCCAGGCGCTGTTGACCGGGCAATGGAGCAACGAGCTGGGCTGTGCCGTGAAGGTTTATTTCGAGCACGTGTTTTCTGAAACGCGACCTCGGCCTCAACCGCTGGATGCGGCCTCTTTTCTCGCGCATGTGGAGGGCGCCAGGCAGCAATTGGTCGGTAGCGCTCGTCTCGGCGTCATAGGCGATCAATTGCTCAAGTGGGACCAGCAGCGACGCAGCGAAGAAATAATCTTTGCCAGTACGGCGTCCGGTCTGGCGCTGCGCACCGCAGAGTGGCAGATCCAGCGCTACGAAAAGGGCCTAGTCGCGCTGTTGAACCCGGATGATGCCAGTGCGCAGACGCCAGCGTATCAGGAGGTCGTGTCGCTGGTGAGCCAACTCAAGGTCCAGACCCAGGCGTTGAATACGTTGATGCAGGGTGCGCAGCCACGGTTGCTCAATCTGGATTTTTGGGCTGAGCGCCCCGGTGGAGTGGGGACTCTCAGGCGAGGCTCCCTGTTCATGAATGCCCAAACCGAGGCCCTGCGCTGTGAGGTTCAGTTGCAACACCGGCTCAAGCTGCTAAGCACGGCTCATCGGGACCTGATTATCGAAGTGGTCGACCAGCCTTTGGCAACCAAACGCCCGGGCAGTCAAACCCAGGTGCTGTCGATCGCGGTGGGCAGCGAGCCGGACGCCTTCTACCCGCTCCATAACGTGTGGATGGTGACCACGGCAGCGGCGGTGCGGGTTCCGGCGCGCCAGCTCCCGGTGGTGTTGTACGCTTTCGGGTTGGATGGCGGAGTGATGGCTTTTTCCGGGCTGGACGCATTAACCCGAAGCCTCAAGGCGAGCCTGAGCAGTCGCGACGACTCCGTGTTGTGGGGGTATGTCGAGCGCGATAAACGTAATGACTTACGCGCACATGCGGTGGGTGAAACGTTGGCAGTGCGCTACGTACCCCTCGATGGCAAGCCTGCACTGGCTTCGCTGAAGAAATTGCTTGGCTGCTGCGATCGCTTGCACAAAAGCACCGAGGACATCACGCGTATTT
Source organism: Pseudomonas fildesensis (assembly GCF_001050345.1). Lineage (GTDB taxonomy): Bacteria > Pseudomonadota > Gammaproteobacteria > Pseudomonadales > Pseudomonadaceae > Aquipseudomonas > Aquipseudomonas fildesensis. The sequence goes on from NZ_LFMW01000002.1 coordinate 320,728, forward strand.
TCAGTGAGGTCACGGATGTCGAGTTGAGCCGAGCGCTGCTGATGGTTGAGCTGGAAGAGCAACTGAAGGTTCCGGCCAATAGTGCACTGAGCCAGGCTCAGGCCAATATTGAGTTGCTGCGCAAGGTCGCGTCGCAAGCGAAAAAACTGCCGGCATGGTTGACGGGTGCAACGCGTGCCCAGCGTAAAAACTTCAAGCGCTTGCAGCGTCTGCACCTGAGCAACGCCTATGCATTTAAAAGCCGGCTTGAACAACGCCTGCCGGACCTGAACACGTTCGCCCGCCGCGCCTTGATTGCCCGTTTGAGCGAGGACGGCATCTCCCCACAGTTTGATATCGACCAACCCTTGATTGATATGCCCGATGATGTACGCGGCTCTTTCTGTGGGTGGACAAGCGGCTGTGCTGTGGGTGATCGCAACATAGTGTATACGCCGACCTCGGTGCGTACGACCTTCAGTCTGCTGGAACTGGCGCTGCATAACCTGGACCCACTGGCGCCCTGGACTCAGTGGCGACTCGATCGCGCCCACTATCTGCAACCCGACTTGAAACAGCAGCTGAATGCCGATTACCTGATCCGAATGGCGTCATCGCTGGATATCGGTGGCCAGTACGACGCATTGATCAACAAGGTCTTTTATCCGCGTATTGACACCCACCACATGCTCAGCGAGGGACGTATTCCCGAGTTATTGAATCGCAAGCTGCAAGCAGGCTTTGCGCATCATCTGTTCTCGGCGATTCAACGGGGGCTGTCGGCGAATGCACTAAGCCTGTTCAACACCGCAATGGCGGCACGAACGCCACAAGATCTGTTGAAAAACCAGCATGAATTGCAACTGCATGTGGTTCATCTGGTGGGGCACACGATGCAGCACGATCGTTACATCGCAGGGATCGTGGTTGTGCATGACAAGCCCACCGGGCTGTGTGTGGTTTATTGGCCCGATGCTCCGCACGCCTTGACCCTCACCGAATACAACAGCCTGCAAAGGGCTCAGGATGAACTGAATCGTATCGGCGCATCGCCCGAAAACGTCAAGGCGCTGGCGCTGCAGGTCGCACCCGGTTGGGCATTTGAGGCAATCACCCATCATCCGGACAGCGTCGATAGACGTGGCCAAGTATTCAATGTGCGTGAACTATCGCGTCATTTTTTTATAGCGAAAGGGATCTGGTGGGGCATCGGGTTTGTTCGCTCATTCCGCATCAAGCATTTGGAGCCGACGGCGTCGCTGGATGAGATTGAAGAACAAACCCTTGAGCAGATCGCCAGTGATCCGAAGCACTGGCTGGCTGTTGTCCCCACCTCCCACAGTAACCCCCAGGCATTGCTGTACCGCGCCAGCGTGCTTGATCTGCAACGCCGGACTCAAGCTTCCAGTCATTCCGGCGAGGCGCTGCAGAACTATCGAATCCGTCGCCTGAGTGAGCAGAGCGATACCCGCACACGGGCGTTGGTGGGGTTTTTTTATCCGGTATTCGGGATGTTTAATGACTTCTATGAGCTGCTGCGGATGGCACGGAGTTATCACCGCTTTGGCGATCCCCACGATGCGCTCGATGTGGGCTTTATGGCCGCCTTTTTGGTTATCGATCTGTTATCTAACTTTATACCCGGCCCCAAGAAGGCGGGCCGTGCAGCGGGCGGCGTTACACGGCCGTCTCCGAGGGCGGCGTTGAGACGGATACACCACTTGCGTATGACCGCGCACGGCGGGCTTTCCAGCGTGGCGCCGTCTCCCGCGACTCAACTCAAAGCCTTGGAACGTTTCAAAATCAAGACGGTGCCTGAGGGGGCTGTGGCGTTGAAAGGGCCGGGTGAGAAAGGTGTCTATGTGAAAAATGGCGAGCTATTTGTGGCGGATGACACGCATCATTACCCGGTTTACAGGCGCAGCAACGAGCAGTCGTTTCGCCTGAAAAACAAGCAAACGCCGGGGCAAGACGAACTGATTTTGAACATTCACCAGCCCAGGGAGTGGTTACTGGGCGCGGATGCGCCTCAACCGGTGGCTGGGACGAGTTCGGGAGTGCTCAACCCGTGGCGTGCGCCAGTGCCGCCACCGCCGGACTGGCGGCCACCCACGGTGCGTGCCGCTACCGAAAACAGTATTTATCAGTCACCTGCACAGGGCACCTACTGGTTCGATTGGAGGGCTCGGGTCCCCAACGGGCAGGCCTCCGGCTCCTCGGCTATCGGGACGTTTCATGTGCACATGGAACCTCCGGGGTTTCCCTACGACACCCTCTATGTCGGGGCGAGATATGACACTCCGACAGCATCGGGGGTCGGGTACTACAGGTTGCTTCCCCAAGGTGACAATGCGCCATGGAGCGGCATCGCGTTTATCACCAAAGATGAGCCGCTGGTTTCACTCGCACGCGTTGATGTCGAACGTTGGACAAGCACTGCGCTTGGGGAGCAGCCCATTCCGGTATCGCGCCACCCTGCGGGCGAGTGGGTTCTCCATAGGCCTTTGTTCGACAGGCCCCTGGAGCAGTCTGTCGGTAGGGCGTTTCCCACCATGACCACCCACAGCCAAAAAATGGCAGCCGCAAGGCTGATTGAAATGGCAGACTCTTCCCGCTCGGTAACGGCTACTCACCTGCTCAATAGCCGTGCCACGCTGGATAATTGGTTGGTCCAAACCCCCAGCGGGGTCGGGCAGACGGATGACTTGCTGAGAATGTTACGGCCCACCGAAAGGGTGGGCGGATACATAAACATCGGCTTCGACGGCAAGGCACCTGGCTTCACTCGGGTCGACTTCCAGGTGGCTGGATTGGATCCCGCGCTGCGATCCCGCGGCCGCCAAGTCGCGACTCAGCAAAACGTTGCGCAGCACTTGGCAATCAAACGCGTGCTGGAACAGCAGGGGTTCAACGTCCAGGAACTGCAAGTTATGCGCGGCCACTACCCCATGCTTGAGTTGGTCGCAACCCATCCGCTTTCCAATTCAAATCGGCTGTACTACCTATCCCTCCAGTGGCTTGGCAGCGGGAGTACCCAGTTGAGAACCAAGCTGACGGATAAGTGGTTTAAAACCGCTATCAACAAGTATCCGGATTCGTTACCACTTGCGGGAGTCAAGCGTGCAATGGAGCAGCAGCGTCTGGTTCGGATCATGGCAGGCATCCAATGGCCCACCAAGGGGACGGTCCAGCCCAGCGTTTACTTTGTCAAATTGAACCCGTCCTGACGTTGATCAACGACAGGACACCGGCGCCGCCGAATAGCCCGGCACTGACGCGGTTGAACCAGCTCTGGCCCTTGCCGCTACGCAGGTACCGCGCCGCGCCATGGGCACCCAGGCCGTAGGTCAGCTTGCACAGCAAGTCGAGTACGGCCCAGGTGGCGATCATGATCAGCAGTTGGGGCAGGAACGGCTGCTCGCTGCTGAGAAACTGCGGCAGGAAGGCGGCAAAGAACAGGATGTCCTTGGGGTTGCTGGCGCCCAGCAGAAACGCGCGGCCAAATAAAGCGCGAAAACGCGGTTTGGCGATGGCCTCAGGCACCACCGCGCCCTGTGCCGGTTGGCGCGATTGCTGCCAGCTCTGCCAGGCGAGGTAGAACAGGTACAGCGCACCGACGACCTTCAGGGCGCTGAACACCTGCTCCGAGGCCAGCAGCAATGCGCCCAGTCCTAATGCCGAGGCACTCAACAGGCAGATCGAGGCAAGCACGCCGCCGAGAAATGCCGGATAAGAGCGGCGCAGGCCGTAGTTGAGGCTGTTGCTGATCATCAGCAACGACAGGGGGCCGGGGATCAGGATCACCACCAGCGCAGCGCCGCTGAACAGCAGCCAGGTTTCCAGACTCATTGCATTCCTCCATTCGTACAAAAGCCCCACCCGACGTGGTGAGGCGGGGTGCTGCGTGTTGGCCTACAGGAAGGCGAATTTGGCGATGAAAATCGCGCAAAGCACCCACAGGCTGACGGAAATTTCCTTGTGTTTACCAGTGCCGGCCTTGAGCGCGACGTACGTGATAAAGCCCAGCGCGATCCCGTCGGCGACGGAAAACGTCAGCGGCATCATGATCGCCGTGACAATCGCCGGAATGCTGTCGGTGGCGTCGTCCCAGTTGATGTGGGCCATGCCGCTCATCATCAGCATCGCCACATAGATCAGCGCACCGGCAGTGGCATAAGCGGGAATCATGCCAGCCAGCGGCGCGAAAAACATCGCAGCGACAAACAGCACACCCACGGTGACGGCCGTCAGCCCGGTGCGACCACCGGCCGCCACGCCGGCGGCACTTTCCACGTAACTGGTGACGGGCGGCACGCCGACCATAGCGCCAAACACACTGGACGCACTGTCGGCCTTCAAGGCGCGGGACAGGTTGTCGATCTTGCCGTCGGCATTCACCAATCCGGCCCGTTGCGCGACGCCCATCAGCGTGCCGGCGGTGTCGAACATGTGCACAAACAGGAAGGCAAACACCACGCTGATCATACTGATATTGAACACACCCATCACGTCCATTGCCATCCAGGTCGGCGCCAGGCTCGGCGGGGTCGAGAGAATGCCGTTGTAGTGCACCAGTCCGAGGCCCCAACCGGCCAGGGTCACCGCGATGATACTGATGAGGATTGCGCCGAACACTCGGTGATAACTGAGGATCGCGATCAGCAGGAAGCAGATGGCCGCCAACAGGGGCGCCGGCTCGTGCAGGGAACCGAGCTTGATCAGCGTGGCCGGGCTGTCGACGATAATGCCGGCGGTTTTCAGGCCGATCACCCCGAGGAACAGGCCGACACCGGCGCCCATCGCATGGCGCAGGCTGACCGGAATACTGTTGAGCAGCCATTCACGGATGCGCGACAACGTCAGAATCATGAACAGCACGCCCGAGATAAACACCGCACCGAGCGCGGTTTCCCAGGTGTAGCCCATGGTGCCGACCACTGTGTAGGTGAAAAACGCATTCAAGCCCATGCCCGGCGCCAGGCCTACAGGCCAGTTGGCGTAAAGGCCCATCAACAGGCAACCGAGCGCAGCGGCGATGCAGGTGGCGACAAACGCCGCACCGTGATCAATGCCGGCGTCGGCCATGATGTTCGGGTTGACGAAGATAATGTAGGCCATGGTGATGAAGGTGGTGAGGCCGGCGATCAGCTCGGTCTTCACTGTGGTGCCATGCAAGCGCAGTTTGAACAGGCGTTCCAGCCAGCCATTGTGTGATGGGGCAAGGTCCAGCGTCGGGGCTTCGGATTTGCGGCTATCCACAGCGAGTACTCCTCAAGAGTTTTATTGTTATTTCCAGCGCCGGTCACATAAGTGGGCAACAGCGCTTTGAGGTACTGGCGAGTTTTGTTGACCAATAGGTCAGGAACTCGCACGAAGCGAATTATGCTTTTGTATACAAATAAAGCAAATAATGTTTTCTATTTTGTGTGCGAAAGGGATGAAAGGCAAATGACAGGCTTTTCTGTGGTGGGTGGCCTTCTTGTGGCTAGCGGGCTTACTGTGGCGAGCGGGCTTGCCCCGCGTTGGAGTGCGAAGCGCTCCCAATCCAGACGCCTCGGTACACCTGAGATACATAGGTTGCAGGTTTTGGGGCTGCTGCGCAGCCCAACGCGGGGCAAGCCCTCTCGCCACAGTAAGCCCGCTCGCCACAACAAACCCGTCAACCACAACAGGCCCGCTCACCACAGGGATCAAGGCTGACCGGCGAGCGCCTGGTTGACCGCCAGCCAACCCGCGACCGCTTCTTCACCTGCCTCGCTGAACGCGCGCTGCAACAGCTTCACCTGTTCGCGGCGCAGTGACTGTTCGAAACGCCGGCCTTCTTCGGTCAATTCGAGCAGACGCTTACGCTTGTCAGCCTCCGACGCGACGCTGTCCACCCAGTGCATTTCCTGCAATTGGCGCAGCGGCATGTTCAGCGCCTGCTTGCTCACCCCCAGCAATTCCAGCAGCTCCTTCACGCTCAAGGCGGGGTAGCGCGCGATAAAAAACACGATGCGCTGGTGCACCCGGCTCAGTCCACGACGTTCGAGCATATCGTCAGCCTTGGCGGTGAAGGCCTGGTAGCCGAAGAAGAACGCTTCCATGGCGGCTTGCTGGCTGCTTTGGTTTTTAAGGTCAAGCATATTGACGTATTCACTCAAGCTGTCGTAATTTCAGTCAACCAGTTTGACGTATTTCCCACAGCCTTCGCTAGCGGTGACCTCCATGGCCTTCTCTGAACGTGTTACGCGCCTCAAAAGCTCCTTGATCCGCGAAATCCTCGCGGCAGCCCAGCGTCCGGAAGTGATGTCGTTCGCCGGTGGCCTGCCGGCCGAAGCCATGTTGCCCGCGTTGAACTGGGATGATATGCCATTGAACATCGGCCAATACGGCATGAGCGAAGGTGAGCCGCAGTTGCGTGAACTGCTCGCCGCCGAGGCCCGCGCGCTGGGCGTGCCGTGCCAGGCCAGCCAAGTGCTGGTGGTCAGCGGTTCCCAGCAAACCCTGGACCTGGCGGCCAAACTGTACATCGACAAGGGCACTCAGGTTTTGCTGGAAGGCCCGACCTACCTGGCTGCGCTGCAGATCTTCCAGCTATTCGGCGCCGATTGCCTCACCGTGCAACTGGAGGCTGATGGACCTGACCTGACCAGCCTGCGCGCCAACCTGGAACGCCATCGCCCGGCGTTCATCTACCTGATCCCGACGTTCCAGAATCCTTCGGCCGTGCGCTACAGCGAAGCCAAGCGCACAGCCGTGGCCGTGTTGCTGGATGAGTTTGGCGTGACCCTGATCGAAGACGAACCCTACCGTGAACTGACCTTCGACGGCGGCAGTGCACAGCCCATCGTCGGCCGCCTGAAAAAGGCCAGCTGGATCTACACCGGCACCGTGTCCAAGACCCTGCTGCCCGGCCTGCGCGTGGGCTACCTGATCGCCAGCCCGGACCTGTTCCCACACCTCCTCAAGCTCAAACAGTCGGCAGACCTGCACACCAACCGGGTCGGCCAATGGCAGGCGATGCAGTGGATCGGTACGCAAAAATACCAGCAGCACCTGGTGGAACTGCGCAGTTTTTACCGCGAGCGCCGCGATGCTTTCCAGGCCTCATTGGCGCGCCACTTCAGCGACCTGGCCGACTGGCAAGTGCCCCAGGGCGGATTATTCTTCTGGCTGACCTTGAAACTACCGCTCGATACCCGCACCTTGTTGGCACCAGCGCTCGACCAGAACGTCGCGTTCATGCCCGGTGAACCGTTCTTTTCCGAGCCGGACCAGCACCTGGGATCGCTGCGGCTCAATTTCAGCCATATCGACCCGGCCCGTTTGGACGAAGGTCTCAAACGCCTGGCTGCGGTGGTCCGTCAAGCACAGCACGCGCAAGCGGCATAAGGGGAGCCCCATGTACAAGGTTTATGGCGATTACAAGTCGGGCAACTGCTACAAGGTCAAATTGATGCTCAACCTGCTGGGCATTCCGTATCAGTGGATAGATGTGGACATCCTTAAGGGCGACACAGAAACCCCTGAATTCCTGGCCAAGAACCCCAACGGCAAGATCCCGGTCCTGGAGCTTGAAGACGGCACCTGCCTGTGGGAGTCCAATGCGATCCTCAACTTCCTCGCCGATGGCAGCGAGTTTTTGCCGACCGAGCCACGCCTGCGTACGCAAGTGTTGCAGTGGCAGTTTTTCGAGCAGTACAGCCACGAGCCGTACATTGCGGTGGCGCGGTTTATCCAGTTTTACCTGAACATGCCGGAAGATCGCCTGGAGGAATACAAGACCAGCCACAAGGGCGGTTACAAGGCCTTGCGGGTGATGGAACGTCAGTTGCAGGCCACGCCGTACCTGGTGGGCGAGCAGTATTCGATTGCCGATATTGCGTTGTATGCCTACACCCATGTGGCCCATGAAGGTGGGTTTGACCTGACGCCTTACCCGGCCGTGCAGGCGTGGTTGAAGCGCGTGGCCAGCCAACCCAAGCACGTGCCGATGATTGACTGATTGACGCGGTCAAAAATGTGGGAGGGGGCTTGCCCCCGATAGCGCAGTTGTCAGTCACCGACTCCATGACTGAACCGCTGCCATCGGGAGCAAGCCCCCTCCCACATTTAGCTCGATGTTGTGTCAGATAATTCATCATTCAGCAGGTCGAAACACCGCTGCGCCGCCGGGCTCAGGCCCATGCCGCTACGACTGATCAACCCGATCTCCCGGTTTACTCCAGGATGGTCAATGTGGATGCGCTTCAACCCCTCCAGGCTGTCTGCCGCCGACTCCGGCAACACACTGATGCCCAAACCCTGGCGCACCAACGCCAACACCGTCGACATGTAGTTGGCCTCCATCCCCGCGTTCATCGTCAGCCGCGTCTCATCAAACAACGCATCCACCTGCTCACGCACACTGCTGTCGCGCCCGGTGAGGATGATCGGTTGGTCCGCCAGTTGTTCCAGCGTCAGCCGAGGGTGGAGGGCGAGGGGATGGTCCTGCGGCACAAATGCACACAATCGATCATTCAATACCGGCACAAACTCCAGGCCGTGGCTTAGTCGCGCGCGTACGCCAATGCCGAAATCTACCTCGCCGGCACGCACCTCGGCATGAATGCGATGGGCTACCAGATCATGCAGGCGCACTTCCACCCCGGCAAAGCGCTCGCGAAATACGCGCAACGCCGGGGGCAGGGTGCCGGCGCACACCGAGGGCAGGGCGGCGATGGTGACCACGCCCCGGCGCAGGGCAGCAAGGTCGCGCGAGCCGGTGACGATGTTGTCCAGGTCCAGCAGCAGTTTTTCCATGGGGCCGCGGGCATCCTGGCCGGCAGCGGTGATGCTCACATGGCGCGGGCTACGGTCGAACAGGATGACGCCCAGCCATTCTTCCAGTTGCTGAACTTGTACGGTGAGTGCCGACGGCGACAGATGCAGTTCGTTGGCGGCCTTGGTGAAACTGCCGGTGCGGGCTACTGCGAGGAACGCTTGAATGTGCTGAATGCTGTTTTTCATCGGGGCGGCTTCATTTTGTTTTTCCGAACGTCAGCGGCTGAATATTCCAATTTACAAAGACTAACGCGGTTCCAATACTCCAGGGAAAACAATAACCGGCCAACAAGGCCGCTCTGGAGTAACCCATGCTCGCTACCCTGGGTGTCATTACCATCCTGTGCCTGCTCGCTGCCGTCATGAGCAAACGCCTCTCGCCCCTGGTGGCCCTGATCGCCTTGCCGATCATCGCCGCGTTGCTCGGCGGGTTCGGCCTGCAAACCAGTGCCTTCATCATTACCGGTATCAAGAACGTCGCCCCCGTGGTGGGCATGTTTGTGTTTGCGATCCTGTTTTTCGGGATCATGACCGATGCTGGCATGCTCGACCCCATCATTGATCGCATCCTGCGTACGGTAGGGACGCGTCCTACGCGGATTGTCGTCGGTACCGCGACCCTTGCGCTGCTGGTGCACCTGGACGGCTCCGGCGCGGTGACTTTTCTGGTCACGGTACCGGCGATGCTGCCGCTGTATACGCGGTTGGGCATCGATAAACGCATCCTCGCCTGTGTCTGCGCGATGGCGGCCGGAGTTAACTTCCTGCCGTGGACCGGCCCGGTGCTGCGCTCGTCGGCGGCGTTGCATGTGCCGGTGGCGGACCTGTTCCAGCCGCTGATCCCGGTGCAGATTGTCGGCCTTGTCTTTGTATTTGCCTGCGCCTGGTGGCTGGGCCACCGTGAAGAGAAACGCCTGGGCCTGGGCGCCGGTTCGACGGTGGATGCCATGCCGCAACGGGTACTCAGCGACGAAGACATCAAGCTGCGTCGCCCGCGTTTGTTCTGGGTCAACCTGATGCTCACCGTGCTGGTGATGGTGGTGATGATTGCAGGCTGGGTCGACCCGGTGGTGATGTTCATGCTCGGCACCGTGGTGGCGCTGTGCATCAACTACCCGAATGTCGACGCCCAGCGCGCTCGCATCGACGCCCATGCCAAAACCGCCCTGACCATGGCCAGCATCCTGCTCGCCGCTGGGGTGTTCACCGGCATCATGCAAGGCACCGGGATGCTCAAGGCGATTGCCGAAGTGGCGGTGGCGCAGATTCCGGCCGGCCACGGCAAGCTGATCCCGGCGGTGGTGGGCTTCATTTCCATGCCGTTGAGCATGCTGTTTGATCCCGATTCCTACTATTTCGGCGTGATGCCGGTGATCGCCGAGGTCGGCAAAGCGCTGGGCGTCGACCCGCTGCAAGTGGCCCAGGCCTCGCTGCTTGGCGTGCACACCACCGGTTTCCCGGTCAGCCCGCTGACCCCCGCGACCTTCCTGCTGGTGGGCCTGTGCAAGATCGAGCTGGCCGATCACCAGCGCTTCACCATCCCTTTTCTGTTTGCCGCGTCGGTGTTGATGACCCTGACCGCGTTGCTCCTGGGAGTGTTTTAAGATGAAAACCTTGCGCATCGGTTCCGGTGCCGGCTACTCCGGCGACCGTATCGAACCCGCTGTGGAACTGGCCGAACAGGGTGACCTGGATTATCTGGTCTTCGAATGCCTGGCCGAACGCACCATCGCCCTGGCGCAACAGGCGCGAATCAGCGATCCGCAGGGCGGTTATGACCCGCTGCTGAGTGAGCGTATGCGCCGGGTTTTGCCCTTTGTCGGCCAGCATGACGGTCGCCGTCGCCTGCGGGTGATCACGAACATGGGCGCGGCCAACCGGGTGTCGGCGGCCATTGAAGTGCGCCGCATCGCCAGTGAGCTGGGCCTGAACCTCAAGGTCGTGGCCGTGGTGGGCGACGATGTGCTGGACGTCTTGCGCCCCGAGCAGGTGTTGGATAACGGTCAGACTGTCGGCTCGCTGGGCGCGCGGCTGATTTCCGCGAATGCCTACCTGGGCGTCGACGGCATTCTGGACGCCTTGCGCGCCGATGCCGATGTGGTGATCACCGGGCGTGTGGCGGACCCTTCGCTGTTTCTGGCGCCGCAGATGTTCGAGTTCGGCTGGGCGCCCGACGATTGGCCGCGCCTGGGGCGTGGCACGCTGGTCGGGCATTTGCTCGAATGCGCGGGGCAGGTCAGCGGTGGCTATTTCGCCGATCCGGGTTTCAAGGATGTGGATAACCTGGCACGCCTGGGTTTTCCGTTGGCCGAGATCGATGCCGATGGCGAAGCGGTGATCACCAAAGTTGCAGGCTCAGGTGGACGCGTCAGCCGCGCCACGTGTAGCGAGCAACTGATCTACGAAGTTCACGACCCGGCGGCCTATTTGACGCCGGACGTGACCGCCGACTTTTCCCGGGTGGGGTTTGTCGAGGAGGGTGTTGATCGCGTGCGTGCTCAAGGCGCAGCGGGACGTGCGCGGCCGGAGCAGTTGAAGGTCAGCGTCGGTTACCTGGACGGTTGGATCGGCGAGGGGCAGATGTCCTACGGCGGCCCGGGTGCTGTCGCACGGGCACAATTGGCCCGCGATGTGGTGCTCAAGCGTCTGGAACTGATGGGCGTGAAGATGCAGGACGTGCGCGCCGAATTGATCGGCATGGACTCATTGCATGGCCCCCGTAGCAGTGTCGAACCCTGGGAAGTGCGCCTGCGCGTGGCCGCTCGCTGTGAAGCCCGCAGCGAGGCGGTGCGGGTCGGCAATGAAGTGGAAACCCTCTACACCAACGGCCCGTCCGGCGGCGGCGGTGCCAGCAAAAGCGTGCGTCAGGTGGTGGCTGTGGCGTCGTTGCTGCTGGCGCGCAGCGCGGTCAATCCGAGGATAGAAGCATGAAACTGCACACGCTGGCCCATTCCCGCACCGGGGATAAGGGCGACACCTCGAACATCTCGATCATTGCCTATCGCGCCGAGGATTATCCGCTGCTGTGCGAGCAGCTCACGGCTGAGCGCGTAGCGGAGTTCTTCGCTGGCCTTTTGGAGCCGGGCGCTGCGCCAGTGCGGCGTTATGAATTGCCCAATGTGCAGGCGCTGAACTTTGTATTGCCTGGGATCTTGCGCGGCGGTGTCACCCGTTCGCTGGCGCTGGACGCCCATGGCAAATGCCTGGGCTCCGCGCTGCTGGACCTGGACATCGCAATATCCTGAATGTGGGAGGGGCGTTGCGACGATTCGACTTGCTCCCGATGGGCCGCGCAACGGCCCCAAACCTTGGGAGCGCTTCGCACTCTAGCGCGAGCAAGCTCGCTCGCCACAGAAAGCCCCTACACATAAGGTTTGCGTTGTCTGTCAGACCGCGGTGAAGCGCTTGTCCAGGTAATCGATGATCACCTTGGAATCGTACATCCAGGTGGTCTGGCCATTCTCTTCAATACGCAGGCACGGCACCTTGATCTTGCCGCCTTGCTCCAGCAGGGTCTGGCGGTCCTGTTCGTTGTTCTTCGCATCCTTAAGCGCCACCGGCACATTCAGGCGATGCAAGGTACGACGGGTCTTCACGCAGAACGGGCAGGCGTGGAATTGATACAGGGTCAAATCCTTGGCCGCTGCGTTCACCTGTGCCTGTTGTTCGGCCGGGCGCTGCTTTTTGCGCGGGCGGGTAAGGAGGTCGCCCGCGATGATGACGTGGCCGAGGCCCACTCGAAGTGCTTTGACGAACATGGCTGAAACCTCTTGCCCATGACAGAAGGGGCCGCAGCTTACCTGATTTTTGAAGGCGAAAAAAAACCGGCGATGAACGCCGGCCTTTTCCTACGCAGCCTGTTACTTGATCAGGCTGAGAAATTCGCTGCGGGTGGCCGCGTTTTCGCGGAACTCACCCAACATCACCGAGGTGATCATCGACGAATTCTGTTTCTCCACACCGCGCATCATCATGCACATGTGCTTGGCTTCGATCACCACCGCAACACCCAGTGCACCGGTGACCTGCTGGACCGCATCAGCGATCTGGCGGCTGAGGTTTTCCTGGATCTGCAGGCGGCGCGCGTACATATCGACAATCCGTGCGACCTTCGACAGGCCCAGCACTTTGCCGCTCGGGATATACGCGACATGGGCCTTGCCGATAAACGGCAGCAGGTGGTGTTCGCACAACGAGTACAGCTCGATGTCCTTGACCAGCACCATTTCGCTGTTGTCGGAGCTGAACAAGGCACCGTTGGTGACCTCTTCCAGCGTCTGTTCATAACCGCGGCAAAGGTACTGCATCGCCTTGGCGGCACGTTTTGGCGTGTCGAGCAGGCCCTCGCGGGAGACGTCCTCGCCGAGTTGGCCGAGGATCTCGGTGTAATTCTGTTCCAGGGACATGAAACTACCTGTGGGATTTTCGCAAAGCGCAAGGTTACGGTGGCGGACACATCGCTGCAAGCCTGACGATGGCACTTGTTACTCGTCGCGTCCTTCCATCATGGTGCGCTTGAGCATCACATACACCGCGCCGGCACCGCCGTGGCGGGCCTGGCACGACGTAAAGCCAAGCACCTGGGCATGCTGGCGCAGCCAGGTGTTGACGTGGCTCTTGATCATCGGCCGCTTGCCGTCCAGGCGCACGGCCTTGCCGTGGGTGACGCGCACGCAGCGGATTTCGAATTTGGTGGCTTCGGCGAGGAAGGCCCAGAGGGTTTCGCGGGCTTTTTCCACGTTCATGCCGTGCAGGTCGAGGCTGCCTTCGAACGGAATCTGGCCGACCTTGAGCTTGCGCATCTGGCTTTCCTGTACCCCGTCGCGTGCCCACATCAGCTCGTCCTCCGGGCCGACGTCGATCACGAACTGGTCCGACAGGCCATCCACCGTCGTCGCATCGGTACGCACGGTCGCGGCCTGGCGCAGCTTGGCGATCTGCGCCCGGTCAGCCTTGGGTTTGCCGGTTTCGGCACGGTCGTGCTTGATCGGCTTGACGCCGCGCAGCTCGTTCTTGAACAGGGAAAAATCGTCGTCTTGCATGTCAGCCTCCGCGAAGGGCGGGCAGTTTACCTAAATCGCGGCGGCCAGGGCGCAGGAAACGCTATCCAAGCGCCATCAGTCGTGCTTTTTCATCAGGTGTGAAGCGATGTTCAGCGACAACGGCTGACGCATCCGCCGACGGCTGCGACGCCACAACCACACGCCGAACCACACCACAAACAGGCCGATCACCAGCAAAATCGCCGAGCCGCCGGGGCTGGCATTCAGTTCGCCCAATGCCGGGGAGTGCCCCGACAAGCCGGCGCCACCGGCGACCGCCAGCAGCACGCCTACTATCGCCAGCAGCGCGGCAAAGCCGGCCACCAGGCGCAGACGCCAATTGCTTGGGCCCTTGGGGCGCAAGCGACGAGCGTCAAAACCATCGGATATCTTCATTCCGACCTTTCCTCCAGGGTATCGGCCCTTCGACCGGAAGATACACAGGTTGTTCCTGTGCCAGAGGCAATTGCGGCAAATGACAGGCATTTGCGGATGAGCGGGGCAATAAACACGCCGTGCCGCTCATCAGAGGCGATCAGATCAGATCAGATCAGATCAGATCTTTGGTCAGCGCGAGGGTCGCGAAGTTGTCGGCCATGATGGCCATTTCGGTCTGTTGCACGTTCTCGGCGCTCAGGATGCCGCCCTTGTAAGGCAGGTCACGGGTGGCGCAGGCGTCTTCCACCAGGGTGCAGCGAAAGCCCAGGTTCTTGGCGGCGCGCACCGTGGTGCTGACGCTGGAGTGGCTCATGAAGCCGCAGACAATCAGGTCAAGCGAGCCGAGGTCCTGCAGGTGTTTTTCCAGGCCGGTGCCGTGGAACGCGCTGGGCAGCAGCTTGCCGATGATGGTTTCGTCACCGGCAGGTTCCAGGCCTGGGATGAATTCGCCGCGCTCGCCCTGGGGGTCAAACAGGCCGCCTACGGTGCCCAGGTGGCGCACATGCACAATCGGGCGTCCGGCGTTGCGTGCCGCGGCAGTGAGTTGCTTGATATTGTCGACAGCCGCGTCCATACCCTTGAGGGCGAGGGGGCCGCTGAGGTATTCCTTCTGGGCGTCGATGATCACGAGGGTCGCATGGCCAAGGTTGGCTGCCGCGTAACCACGACCGCTGAGTTGAAACATCGTCTTTGGAACGGACATTCTGGGGCTCCTGTGAGGGGGGCTTTTGTGACATTGTCCACTGGCTGAGCGGTTCTGTGAATCGCTACTATCGTAAGGTACGCCGTTGTTGACGTGCAGCCATGTCAAGAGGTGGGCTTGTTTAACCCAATGATGGCAAATTGGATGAAATCCGATGTACGGCAGGGGTTTTTCGTACATCGTTCGTACAGGCGAAGGCTGTTAGAATCGCCAGTCGTTTTTTCCAGGAGCTTGCCCCCGTGATCACTTCCCGCCTGCGCACCTTGCGCGACCACATCCGTTGGGCTGTCAGCCGTTTCCATGGGGAAGACCTGTTTTTTGGCCATGGCACCGACAATGCCTGGGACGAAGCCCGGCAATTGGTGCTCGGCGCCTTGCACCTGCCTTGGGAAATTGCCGACAGCTACCTGGATTGCAATCTGGAAGAAGAGGAAATCTCTCACGTGCAGCGTTTGCTGCATCGCCGTATACACGAGCGCGTACCCACTGCTTACCTGTTGAAGGAGGCTTGGTTCTGCGGCATGTCGTTCATCGTCGACGAGCGGGTGCTGATCCCGCGCTCACCGATTGGCGAACTGATCGAAAACCGCTTTGAACCGTGGCTGGCCCAGCCGCCGGCGCGCATTCTCGACCTGTGCACCGGCTCCGGTTGCATCGGCATCGCCTGCGCCTACGAGTTCCAGGACGCCGAAGTGGTGCTGGGCGACTTGTCCTTCGAAGCGTTGGAAGTGGCCAACCAGAACATCGAGCGGCATGGCGTCGACGAGCGTGTGTACACCGTTCAGGGCGACGGCTTCGACGGCCTGCCGGGCCAGCGTTTCGATTTGATCGTGTCGAACCCGCCGTATGTGGATGCCGAAGATTTCGCCGACATGCCTGACGAATACCAGCACGAGCCGGAGCTGGGCCTGGCGTGCGGTGATGACGGCTTGAACCTGGTTCGGCGCATGCTGGCCGAGGCGGCGGACCACCTGACCGAGAAGGGCTTGCTGATTGTCGAAGTGGGCAACAGCCAGGTGCATCTCGAGGCGCTGTACCCGGAAGTGGACTTTGCCTGGCTGGAGTTCCAGCGCGGCGGGCATGGCGTGTTCATGCTGACGGCGGAGCAGTGCCGGGCGCATCAGGCGGTGTTTGCCGCCCACGTCTGACGCAAAACCCGTACGAGCCCGGCTACGATCGTTCCCACGCCCCGCGTGGGAATGCATACCGTGACGCTCTGCGTCACAAGCGGACGCAGAGCGTCCAAGGCCGCATTCCCACGCAGAGCGTGGGAACGATCTGTTACCGGTGGGTGGCAATCCAGATCAACAACCCCGCCTGAAACACCGTAAACGCCACCAGGCAGGTGATGGTAAAGCGCAACCCGCTGTCCTCGCGCTTGAACTTGGTGACCTTTTCCTCTTCCTTGCGCAGCTTCACTTCATGCTCCGCGAGGTTGTGCTCGGCCTGTTGCAGCATCTGCGCGGCTTCGAGAATTTCCACGAACTGCACTTTCTCGGTATTCCAGCTGTCCAGCACATCGCTGACCTTGCCCGGCTGCACGTTGCCTTTCAAATGCTGCACGTCGGCATACGCCACATCAAAACCCTGGATACGCAGGAAATGGTCACGGCGCAGGCGTGTGGCTTCGTTGAGTGCGTCCTTGTTGGCCAGTTCGACGCCGTCGACGCGGTAGTGTGACCACTTCTTTTTCGCCCACGCAGCCGCCTGGGCCACGAGGAAACGGCCGATACCGCGGTTTGCAGGCTCGATTTCCAGGCTGTTGCCCGGGCCGAAGTGCACGCGGTGTTTATCGTGATCGACCCAGATATCCAGATGATTCTGCTCGCGGCGCACCCGTTGGCCCGGCAACTGGATGACCATGCGCAACAGGCTGTGATGTGGGTCATGGCGCTCGGCATACCCGAACTGCACGAACCGCAACGGCCGCCCGCCGGTGGCGCGATCGATTGCCAGCGGTGCCAGGCGCAGCATCTTGAAATGTTCAGCCTGAACGTCCGCCCACGGCAGAGCCGCCGCTTGCACGGCCTCGATGTTTTCAGCCGGGGTCTCGGCGGTGGGTTCCGGTATTGCTTCGGTGATAGTCATGCGGCGCGATCCTGTCCAAGCCCAGCCAGTCGACAGTCTTTTTACTGTCGACCCTGGGCTTATCGGCCGGGTTTTCCAAGACTGGAGGCCAATAGTCGCTTAACGGGGTTGAAGTCCGTCGATAAAGCGCACCAGGCGGCTGCCCAGCTCGGCGGCGAGGGGCAATTGCGGATCGTTGTAGGAGGCCAATTGCTGCTTCACGTTGTTGGGAACGATGCGCATCACGTGGTTCATGCCTTCGATCACCGTCAACTCGGCATCGGGCTTGGCCTTTTTCAGTTGATGGGCGTCACCAACACCGACCTGGATATCGTTGGTGCCCTGGATGATCAGCGCCGGCATCCGTAGTTTGGCAAAGGCGGCCGAAGGATCGGCGCGAAACAGGCTGATCAGATAAGGCTGCACGCTGGGTCGGAAAATGCCTTCCAGCGGGCCCGGCACATCGGCGTCCACCTGGCCGGCCTTGAGGTGATCGAGGATTTCATTGCTACGCAGCAACAGGGCAGGGGGCAGGTGGTCGGCGAGTTGCTGGCGGATCACCTGATCGACTGGGCGCGCACTGCCGGACAGGGAAATGACCGCGGCCGGGTCAAGTTGCGGCGCGGCGAGGGCGGCAACCAATGCGCCTTCGCTGTGACCCAGCACGATCAGCGGGCCCATGCGTCTATCGGCCTTGAGCAGCTTGCCCCAGGCCACAGCGTCGGCGACGTAGGCGTCGAGGGTCAGGTTGCGTTCGTCGGGGGTGGCGGCCAGGCTGGCCGCGACGCCGCGTTTGTCGTAGCGCACGCTGGCGATGTTATGCCGGGCCAGCACCCAGGCCAGGCGCTTGAGGCTGTCGTTGCGCGCGCCGTCGGCGCTGTTGCCATTGCGGTCGGTGGGCCCGGAGCCGGCGATGATCAGCACCACCGGCACCGGTTTGTCCGACTGCGGCAACAATAGCGAGCCAAACAGCTCGCCGCTGCCGGTGTCCAGGCTGATGGGCCGTTGCAGGACAACAGGGGCGGCGGCGTGCGCCAGGGTGGTCAACAGGGTGAGGGTGAACAGCAAAACTCGCAGCATCATCGCGCCATCATCAGGGAGGTGCCGGTTGGACCAACGTCTACCGGTAAGGTTTCGAGGATGAACTAGTCGGTTGGCCCGCGTATACTGGCGCGCTTGGTTATCACCTCTGAGTGATTACAACTGATTTCACGGAGCGCCCTGCATGTCCGGCAATACCTTCGGCAAGCTGTTCACTGTCACCACCGCGGGCGAAAGCCATGGCCCGGCGTTGGTCGCCATTGTCGACGGCTGCCCGCCCGGCCTCGAGCTGTCCCTGGAAGACCTGCAGCGTGACCTCGACCGCCGCAAGCCCGGCACCAGTCGCCACACCACCCAGCGTCAGGAGCCCGACGAAGTCGAGATCCTCTCCGGCGTGTTCGAGGGGCGCACCACCGGCTGCTCCATTGGCCTGCTGATTCGTAACACCGACCAGAAGTCCAAGGACTACTCGGCCATCAAGGACTTGTTCCGCCCGGCCCACGCCGACTACACCTACCATCACAAATACGGCGAGCGCGACTACCGTGGTGGTGGCCGCAGTTCGGCCCGCGAAACGGCCATGCGCGTGGCTGCCGGTGCCATCGCCAAGAAATACCTGGCGACCCAGGGCATTGTGATTCGCGGCTATATGAGCCAGCTGGGCCCCATCGAAATCCCGTTCAAGACCTGGGACAGCGTGGACGACAACGCTTTCTTCAGCCCCGACCCGGACAAAGTGCCGGAACTGGAAGCCTACATGGACCAGTTGCGCCGCGACCAGGATTCCGTCGGCGCCAGGATCACGGTGGTTGCAGAAGGTGTAAAACCGGGCCTCGGCGAGCCGATTTTCGACCGTCTGGACGCCGAACTGGCCCACGCGCTGATGAGCATCAACGCGGTGAAGGGGGTTGAAATCGGTGCCGGGTTTGCCTGCGTGTCACAGCGCGGCACCGAACACCGCGACGAGATGACGCCGGAAGGTTTCCTCAGCAACAACGCCGGCGGCATTCTCGGCGGGATTTCCTCGGGCCAGCCTATCGTGGCGCACCTGGCGCTCAAGGCCACGTCGAGCATCACTACGCCGGGCCGTTCGATCGATGTACACGGCACCCCGGTGGACGTGATCACCAAGGGCCGCCATGACCCGTGCGTCGGCATCCGTGCCACGCCGATTGCCGAGGCGATGATGGCCATCGTGTTGATGGACCATCTGCTGCGCAACCGTGGGCAAAACGCCGATGTGCGTGTGAGTACGCCGGTGCTGGGCCAGCTGTGACGGTCTGACCGTGACAGCCCTCCCGTACTGGCGTCTCTCCAGCTTCTACCTGTTCTACTTCGCCCTGCTGGGGGCGACGGCGCCGTTCCTGGCGCTGTACTTCGATCACCTGGGGTTCTCCAGCGCGCGAATCGGCGAACTGGTCGCTATCCCCATGCTGATGCGCTGCGTGGCGCCCAACCTGTGGGGCTGGCTCGGGGACTACACCGGCCGGCGCCTGGCCATCGTGCGGTTTGGCGCGGTGTGCACGCTGGTCAGTTTCTCGCTGATTTTTGTCAGCAAGAGCTACGCCTGGCTGGCCCTGGTCATGGCCTTGCATGCGTTCTTCTGGCACGCGGTGTTGCCGCAGTTTGAAGTGATCACCCTGGCTCATCTGCAAAAACAGACGTCGCGCTACAGCCAGATCCGCCTCTGGGGCTCCATCGGTTTTATTCTCACCGTGGTGATCATGGGGCGCCTGTTCGACTGGCTGAGCCTGGACATCTACCCGGTGGTGGTTGTAGTGATCATGGCCGGCATCATCGGCGCCAGCCTGTGGGTACCGAACGCGCAGCCCGCAGTCACGGGCAATCGCCTGGCCGGGGAAGGTTTCCTGAAACAACTGCGCAGCCCCGGCGTACTGGCGTTTTATGCCTGTGTGGCGCTCATGCAAATGAGCCATGGCCCGTATTACACCTTCCTCACCCTGCACCTCGAACACCTGGGCTACAGCCGTGGCGTGATCGGTATGCTCTGGGCCGTGGGGGTGGTGGCGGAAGTGCTGATGTTCCTGGGCATGAGCCGCATCCTCACGCGCTTTTCGGTACGCCGTGTGCTGATGGCCAGTTTTGTGCTGGCAGCCTTGCGCTGGTTGCTGCTGGGCTCGTTTGCCGAGTTTCTCTGGGTGCTGCTATTGGCGCAGGTGATGCACGCCGCGACTTTTGGCAGCTTTCACGCGGCGGCGATTGCCTTTGTGCAACGCAGCTTCGGCGACCGTCAACAAGGTCAGGGCCAAGCTTTGTACGCTGCTCTGGCCGGCACCGGCGGCGCACTCGGCGCCCTTTACTCCGGCTACAGCTGGAACCTGCTGGGGCCGACCCTGACCTTCAGCATCGCCAGCGTCGCCGCATTGGCTGCGGCCGTTATCATCGGCCTTCGATTGCAAGAGCAGAACCAAGGAACCGTCCAATGAGTTATGTCGCCGTCTACCACATCGCCACACCGGATACCCCGAACAAGGTCCTGACCCACTTCGACGACATCGCGTCGACACTGGCTGAGCACGCTGTCCGGTTCGAACGCTGGCAGCCAAGCCCAATCGAGAAGGGCGCCAGCGAGGCTGAAATGATCGCCGCTTATCAGCCGCAGATCGACGCCCTCGGCTACGGTTTTACGCAGGTACTGAGTGTCACCGGCCACCACCCGCAGCACGTCGAATTGCGCGCACAGTTTCGCGATGAACGCCGTTACAGTGAAGACGAAGTACGCTTCTTCATCGCCGGTCAGGGCCTGTTCACGCTGCACATTGGCGATTACGTCTACAGCGTACGCTGTGAGAAGAATGACTTGCTGGTGATCCCGGCCGGCGTGCCGCATTGGTTCGATATGGGTGAGAACCCGCACTGCGTGACCTTGCGCTTATTTAACAAAACTGCGAACGCGGTGCCCGAATTGACCGGTGATGACATTGCGGTTCGTTTTCCTGGCCTGGACGACTAGTCGCAACGCAGGAGTAGTTCAACCCCTGCATGTTGAATAATGCTGTGGGAAAAACCCTATTTGAATGTGAGATCTGGCTGTTTTTTCCCGACTTTCTCTTTAATTCCGTTCGTTATGTAAATCTCTCTCCAACTTCAATGTTTATATCGCCTGTCAATAGGAGGAATCCGAATGGCGATGGAGCATCAGCCAATAAAAAGGAGAGAAGCAATGAGTGGCTCAGAGGAGTCGTGTCAGCCGTCATCCAGCTTGCCCACTGCCATCAGGAGGCGCCTGACGTTGTCCGGCAAGCCCCTGACCCCAGCGGAACTGGAAATTCTGCGCTGGGCCTCGGAAGGCAAGACAGTGTGGGAAATCAGCCAGATTCGCGCCAGTTCCGAAGCTACCGTGAAATTTCATTTGCGTAATATCTATGGCAAGTTGCAAGTCACCAACCGCGTACAAGCAATGAACGAAGCCGTTCGGCAGCGCCTGTATTGAGCATAAAAAAGGGCCGCGACGCCATTCAGCGTCGCGGCCCTTTCTATGTCTGCAATTAAGCCGAATGGTAAGTCGGCAGGGCAAAGCGGTTCTGGCTTTGCAGCATCGAAATTTGTGGCAGGTCGCTGGCTTGTTCGGCCAGATCGCGGCGAATGGCACTGATCACCCAGGTCAGTTGATCGGCAGTGTGCAACTGCTGGTAGGAGATCGAGCGCTTGACCTGTTTGCCTTCGCTGTTGCGCAGGGTCAACAGGATGCCGCCGTCGGGACGTGGCTGGGTGGTGACGTCGTATTGGGAGAATACTGAGGCGAATTTATCTTGGATCAGGCTCATGTCTATCAGCTCCGTTGGCTCAAGTTGGCAAGCATGGAGTGATAGGTGCAGTGATTGTGCCATCTAGTGATTTATAAAAATATCGTTATAAATCAGTATCTTGTAAAAATTCAAGTTTTTCGCTTTCGTGCAAATTGCATGAATGGCCATCATGCATCCTGCATTTTGCGCTACTCAAGCTGTGTGGAGTGGCGTGCCGTTACTGATAAAGACTGCTCACGCGTCGCTAAATTCCCTTTTCCAACGGTCGCCGGTCCGGGATACAAAACTTTTCAAATCCCACATGTACAGCTAAAGAAGGGCTGGCGTATTTTCCTGCAAGACATTTGGCCTACTGCCTACAGGAACGCCGGTGTTTCTGGATCAGACGAAGAATAAGAAAAAGGACGTTCCTCCATGAGCCAACAGCAAAACGACATGATCACCTGGGGCATGCTGCTTCGGAAGGTGCCCACCATCGTGCGAGCCCTGCCACGCGTCGTGCGCGGCATGCGTGCCGCGAATGTCACCGATCCCGCGCAGCCTTGCGGCCTGGGCTGGCACTTCGAGCAAGCCGTCCTGCGCAACCCTCACGGCGCCGCGTTGTTGTACGGCGACAGCGTGCTCAGCTACCAAGACGCCAACCAGCGCGCCAACCGTATCGCCCACCACTTGCACGCCCAGGGCATCGGCAAGGGCGACGTGGTGGCGCTGTTTATCGAAAACCGCCCCGAATTGCTCTTGAACGTGCTGGCCGTGGCCAAGCTGGGCGGCATCTGCGCCATGCTCAACACCTCGCAAACCCAGGCGGCGCTGGTGCACAGCCTGAACCTGGTCAACCCGGTGGCGATCGTGGTGGGTGCGGAATTGGTGGCCGCCTACACGGCGGTGCGCGATCAGGTGCACATCCAGGCTGACCGAACCTGGTTCGTCGCCGATCAGCAGGGCAGCGCTGTGCCTGACGGCTATATCGACCTGATGGCAGCCAGCGCCGAGTGCTCGGTCGACAACCCCGCCAGCACCGCGCAGATCTTCTTCAACGACCCCTGCTTCTATATCTACACCTCCGGCACCACGGGGCTGCCCAAGGCCGGCATCATGAAGCACGGCCGCTGGACTAAAACTGCCGTCAGCTTCGGCAGCATCGCGCTGGACATGGGCCCGGCCGACGTCTTGTATTGCACCCTGCCGCTGTACCACGCCACCGGCCTGTGTGTGTGCTGGGGCTCGGCGATTGTCGGCGCGTCGGGGTTCGCCATTCGCCGCAAATTCAGCGCCAGCCAGTTCTGGGACGACGCGCGCAAGTTCAAGGCAACCACCCTCGGTTATGTCGGTGAGCTGTGCCGCTACCTGCTCGACCAGCCACCCAGCGCACAGGACTGCGATAACCAGGTGACCAAGATGGTCGGCAATGGCCTGCGTCCAGGCGTCTGGGCGCAGTTCAAGCAACGCTATGGCGTCGAGCATGTCTGCGAACTGTACGCCGCCAGCGATGGCAATATCGGCTTCACCAACGTGCTGAATTTCGACAACACCATCGGCTTTTGCCTGCAGCACTGGGCACTGGTGGACTACGTACACGACAGCGGTGAGCCGTTCCGTGGCAGTGATGGGTTCATGCGCAAAGTGCAAACGGGCGGGCAGGGCCTGTTGCTGGCCAGAATCGATGACAAGGCGCCCTTCGACGGCTACACCGACCCGGAAAAGAACCGCAAGGTGGTGCTCACCGATGTCTTCGAAAAGGGCGACCGCTACTTCAATACCGGCGACTTGCTGCGCAGCATCGGCTTTGGCCATGCGCAATTTGTCGATCGCCTGGGGGATACCTATCGCTGGAAAGGCGAAAACGTTTCCACCACCGAAGTCGAGAACATCCTGCTGCAACACCCACAGATCGCCGAAGTGGTGGCCTATGGTGTCGAGATCGAAAACACCAACGGCCGCGCCGGCATGGTCGCCATCACCCCGAGTGAATCCCTGGCCGCGCTGGATATGCGCGAGCTGCTGCAGTTCGCCCACGGCCAGTTGCCGCACTATGCAGTGCCGCTGTTCCTGCGGATCAAGGTGAAAATGGAAACCACCGGCACCTTCAAGTACCAGAAAGTGCGGCTCAAGGAGGAGGCGTTCGACCCGGACAAGGCGGGCAGCGATCCGGTGTTCGCCTGGCTGCCGGGCTCAGACAGTTATGTACCGGTCACTGGGCAATTGCTGGCGCAGATACAGGGGGGGCAGTTCCGTTATTGATTCTGGCTATGAATGCTTTTGACAAAAAAGCCATGACAGTGGGGAACTCCGTCGTGACACTGGGCACCTACTCTTCAGTCTAGAAGCCGCACCACACAAGGAGCCCCCACATGTCAGACCAAGCCAAACAAATGACCGAAGACGAAGCCGCCGAATTTGCCGAGCAGGTCTTCGACGTCGCCCGCAAAGGCGACGCTGCCATGCTCGCCGCGCTGCTGGCGAAGGGTTTGCCGCCCAACCTGCGTAACCACAATGGCGACACCCTGCTGATGCTCTCGGCCTACCACGGCCACGACGAAGCGGTAAAAGTGCTGCTGGAATTCAAGGCCGACCCGCAGATCGCCAATGACAAGAACCAGCTACCGATTGCCGGCGCGGCGTTCAAAGGCAACCTGCCCGTGGTCAAGGCGCTGATCGACGGCGGCGCGCCGGTGGAAGGTGCATCCTCTGATGGCCGTACCGCCCTGATGATGGCAGCGATGTTCAACCGCATTGAAATGGTCGAGTACCTGCTCAGCAAAGGCGCCAATCCCAAGGCCACCGATGCCCAGGGCGTGACGGCGCTGGGTGCTGCGCAGACCATGGGCGCGGTGGATACGGCGGCGTTGTTGCAGAAACTGGTGTAGGCTACGCGCCCTCGAAAACCAGCCCGCCACAGGACCACCCCATGAAAACCGCCCTCGTCGAACTCATCAGTAAAATCAGCGCCGGCGTCATGGGCGATGACGAGGTGGCGCGCATCGCCGAGGAAGCTGCCCAGGCTTACGCCGACCCTGCGGCGTTTCTGGCGGCCAATCCGGACATCAACTACGACGACACCTTCCCCATCCCACTCGGTGAGTGGATCGTCGTAGGCAGCCTGCCGGATACTGCGCTGTTCCAGACCGACACCTATGGCGACCTGTTTGCGCAAATCGTTGCCTCGTTCGGCCCCGGCGTGGCGTTCAACCTTAAACCCAAGCAACTGGCCAAGACTGACGCCCTCACCGCGCTCAATCGCATCCAGATCCAGATGAGCGCCCTGAGCCCGGAAGACGGCGGCTACGTGCTGGTGAACTTCAGCCAGCCACTGGATGACGAGATCCAGGCCGTTTTGGTGTACGGCAATGACCTGCCGCGCGTGCTGGAACTGTGCGCAGAAGTCGGTATCAAGGGCGAACCGTCCCTCGAAGCCCTGCGCATCGCCGTACACGTCTGAAATAAAACGGAACCCAGGCCAAGGCTGACTATCCTACAAGGGCATGCCCTCACTTAGGAGCAACACCATGGGTTCTACTTTTAATGGTCTGATCGGGTTGATCATCCTGGCGCTGGATATCTGGGCGATCATCAACGTGTTCAAAAGCGGTGCGAGCACCGGTGCCAAGGTGTTGTGGATTCTGCTGATCCTGCTGTTGCCAGTGCTGGGCCTGATCATCTGGGCGATTGCCGGGCCTCGGGGCAACGTGCGGATTTGACCGCCCCTTCAATTTGGCGAGGGCACAGTTAATGTGGGAGGGCGCAAGCCCCTCCCACATTAACTGGTGCCGTGCTCCAGAGTTTTATGTATCGAAATATTCGCTGCACAAAATTTTCACATCCCATCCAAGACAATTCGCCGGCTTTATTTTCCTGCCAAAGGCTCTATCTCAAGCGCCATTGAAGGCAGGGCAGCGGGACACGTTCAGTAATTAATGGCGTTGCCCGCATTGATCGGGCACCATTTGCGCCACCGCGTTAACCGCCTACCCCAGCCAGCCTGGGCGAGGGACGGACGCCACTGCATTATTTCGCAACTTAAACTTCCAATGGGTCCTGAAACGACATGGCAAACCCGGACGCCCTGAGTCAGCAGCGAGCTTCTAATCGCCTGCTGCAACCGACCGTCAAATCCCATCTGGCATACACGCTGCTTTGCGCACTGGTCATGATGGTGATGTTCTCCCTGCTGCGCCTGGCGCTGCTGGTGTACAACCGCGAGATGATCCTCGACACGCCGGCCTCGACCTTCCTGGAAGCGTTCGCCAACGGCCTGCGCCTTGACCTGCGCCTGGTGGTGTACCTGCTCATTCCCCTGCTGCTGGCATTGTTCAGCGTACGGGCGATGGCGGCGCGCGGGTTCTTCCGTTTCTGGCTGACCGTTGCGTCCAGCATCGCGCTGTTCCTGGGCCTGATGGAGATGGACTTCTACCGCGAATTCCACCAGCGCCTCAACGGCCTGGTCTTCCAGTACGTGAAGGAAGACCCGAAAACCGTGATGAGCATGCTCTGGTACGGTTTCCCGGTGGTGCGTTACCTGCTGGCCTGGGCCGTGGGCACGCTGATCCTGAGCATTGCCTTCAAAGGCGCCGACCGCGCGACGCGCCCACGCGGCCCGTTCAGCGGCGGCAGCATCAGCACCCGCCAGGTGGCGCCGTGGTATTCGCGCATCGCGGTGTTCGTGGTCTGCCTGCTGATCGCTGTCGTCGCCGCCCGTGGCACCCTGCGCCAGGGCCCGCCGCTGCGTTGGGGTGACGTCTACACCACCGACTCGAACTTCGCCAACCAGTTGGGCCTCAATGGCACGCTGTCGTTGATCGGTGCCGCCAAGGCACGCTTCTCCGAGCATCGCACCAACGTGTGGAAAGCCACGCTGGAGCAGCCTCTGGCCACCCAGACCGTGCGCGACATGCTGGTGCTGCCGTCGGAAAAACTGGTGGATGCCGACACCGCTGCCGTGCGCCGTGATTTCACACCGCCGGCCGAGAAAACCCTGCCGATCAAGAACGTCGTCGTGATCCTGATGGAAAGCTTCGCCGGTCACTCGGTGGGCGCATTGGGTCGCCCAGGCAACATCACGCCATACTTCGACAAACTGTCCAAGGAAGGCCTGCTGTTCGACCGTTTCTTCTCCAACGGCACCCACACCCACCAGGGTATGTTTGCCACCATGGCCTGCTTCCCGAACCTGCCGGGTTTCGAATACCTGATGCAGACCCCGGAAGGCAGCCACAAGCTGTCGGGCCTGCCGCAGTTGCTCAGTGCGCGCAAGTTTGATGACGTGTACGTCTACAACGGCGACTTCGCCTGGGACAACCAGTCGGGCTTCTTCAGCAACCAGGGCATGACCAACTTCATCGGCCGTAACGACTTCGTCGACCCGGTGTTCTCCGATCCGACCTGGGGTGTGTCCGACCAGGACATGTTCAACCGTGGCCTGCAAGAGTTGAAAGCCCGTGAAGGCGGCAAGCCGTTCTACGCGCTGCTGCAAACCCTGTCCAACCACACGCCGTACGCGCTGCCGAACCCGTTGCCGGTGGATAAAGTCACTGGCCGTGGCAGCCTCGACGAGCATTTGACCGCCATGCGCTACTCCGACTGGGCCCTGGGCCAGTTCTTTGAAAAGGCCCGCAAGGAGCCGTATTTCAAGGAAACCCTGTTCGTGATCGTGGGTGACCACGGTTTCGGCAACGAGCAGCAGATCACCGAGATGGACCTGGGCCGCTTCAACGTGCCGATGCTGATGATCGCACCGGGCATGCAGGAGAAGTTCGGCGAGCGTGACCACACCGTGGGCACCCAGATCGACATCGTGCCGACCATCATGGGCCGTCTCGGTGGCGACACCTTGCACCAGTGCTGGGGCCGTGACCTGCTGAACCTGCCGGAAGGCGACAAGGGCTTCGGCGTGATCAAACCGTCGGGCAGCGACCAGACCGTGGCCTTGCTCACGGGTGACCGCGTGCTGGTACTGCCTAAGGAAATGCCTCCGAAGTTGTGGGAATACGAGCTGGGCGCTAACCCGACCGGTAAAGTCATTCCAGAATCGCCGGACGAGGCTGCGTTGAAGCAGAAACTCGAGTCGTTCCTACAGACCGCCACCAAGAGTCTGTTGGATAACACCGCAGGCGTGGTAGACGGTAAGCCGGACTAATTGACCGGCAATAAAAAAGAGGCCTTCTAGAAGGCCTCTTTTTTTGCTTTTTTTTCTACTGTAGGAGCGAGCTTGCTCGCGAAAATCTCAAGATCAACCCGTTAAATCAGACACACCGCGTCATCGTCAACGACCCTCGCGGGCAAGCCCACTCCTGCATAACGGCAGCTTTAAATCTTGCCGAGCAACAGCAGCACCAGCAGAACAACCAGTACAACACCGAGGATACCCGACGGACCATAACCCCAGCTGCGCGAGTGCGGGAATACTGGCAGACCGCCGACCAGCAGGAGTATCAGGATGATAATTAGAATGAGGCTCATAGTTTTATTTCCTTATAGGCCTTCTGCAAGGACTGGTTGTTTAACGTTAGGCCCGTCATTTTAAATGCGGACGCCCTAACAACTCCGACTGTGCCACTTCGCAGAAAATTCCCTGTTTTTTTAAAGCATTTTGCAGTGGCGCTTATTTCTTTTAATGCCGTCGCAATGACTCTGGGTTAGTTGAAAAAGATTGAACTTAGGCTATACGCAGGCATCCGACCGGGCCCACGGTTTGCCTGGGGCATTCATCAATCTGATGGTGCGTGGGTGTAGGAAAAACCTTCGCTACACTGCCGATCACTTCTTCGTTGAACCACAAGGCTACTTTCCTATGCAAAATCGCATGATGATCACTGGCGCCGGGTCCGGCCTGGGTCGTGAAATCGCTCTGCGCTGGGCCCGCGAGGGTTGGCAGTTGGCCTTGTCGGACGTCAGTGAGCCCGGCTTGCAGGAAACCCTCAAACAAGTGCGCGAGGCGGGTGGCGATGGTTTTATCCAACGCTGTGACGTACGCGACTACAGCCAGCTCACGGCCTTCGCCCAGGCCTGTGAGGTGAAGCTGGGTGGCATTGATGTGATCGTCAACAACGCCGGTGTAGCCTCGGGTGGGTTCTTCGCCGAGTTGTCCCTGGAAGACTGGGACTGGCAGATCGCAATCAACTTGATGGGCGTGGTCAAGGGGTGCAAGGCGTTCCTGCCGCTGCTGGAAAAGAGTAAGGGCCGCATCATCAACATCGCCTCGATGGCGGCGCTGATGCAGGGGCCGGCCATGAGCAACTACAACGTGGCCAAGGCGGGCGTGGTGGCGTTGTCCGAGAGTCTGCTGGTGGAGCTCAAGCAGCAGCAAGTGGGCGTGCATGTGGTGTGCCCGTCGTTTTTCCAGACCAACCTGCTGGACTCGTTTCGCGGGCCGACCCCGGCGATGAAAGCGCAGGTGGGCAAGTTGCTGGAGAGTTCGCCGATTTCGGCTGCGGACATTGCCGATTACATTTACCAGCGGGTGGCGCAAGGAGAGTTCATGATTTTGCCCCATGAGCAGGGCCGGATGGCGTGGGCGTTGAAGCAGAAGAATCCGCAGTTGTTATATGACGAGATGACCATGATGGCCGACAAGATGCGCGCCAAGGCGCAGACGGTCAAAGCCTGACCGAGTCAGGCGCCGACTTGTGCTCGGGTCTGTCAGGTAAATTACCTATCCGTGTAGGTGCTGCCTGTTTTCATCGCAAGCCATTGCTGCCTCACTACCCAATCACGCATGGTCGAGGTCCTGTCACTCCAGAAGGACACCCGCCATGCTGGTCTTAAGCCGCGCTGTAGGCGAAACCATCTCGATAGGCGATGACATCGCCTTGCACATTCTCGAACTGAACGGCACCCAGATCAAATTCGGCATCGACGCGCCGCTGGACGTCAAGGTGCACCGCGCCGAGGTGTATCAGAAAATCCTCGAGCACCAAGGCGCCGCCACCTACCCAGTCCCCGTGCCTAATCCCTGAGCAACGGTATTAGTCAAACAGATGCTTGGGCACATCGTGCTTGAGCATCAATTGGCATTGCTCGCTGTCAGGATCGAACACAATCAGCGCCTGGCCCTTGGTCAGCGCCTGGCGCACCCGCAGTACGCGGGTTTCCAGGGGCGTGTCATCGCCGTTGTCGGTGCCGTCGCGGGTGACGAAGTCTTCGATGAGGCGGGTCAGGGTGTCGACTTCAAGTGCGTCGTAGGGAATCAGCATACAAGCCTCAGGTGATGGATCCCGGCGATGCTACTGCGCCGGGACCCTTGTTGCCAGTATCAGGGTTGCCAGTATCAGGACTTGTTGCCCACCAGGCTGTCCACCGACGGCACGCGTGTGTCGCTCTCCATCTGCGTTTCGTGCTCAATCTGATGGCTGAACCGGTCCAGTGAACCCTTGGCCGGTTGCGCATCGCTGGCGAATACCGGCGGGCTGAGGATATACGCGCCCAACAGGCGGCTCAGTGCGGCCAGGCTGTCGATATGCGTGCGCTCATACCCATGAGTCGCATCGCAACCAAACGCCAGCAGGGCCGTGCGAATGTCGTGGCCCGCGGTCACGGCAGAGTGAGCATCGCTGAAGTAATACCGGAACAGATCGCGGCGCACCGGCAGGTCGTTATCCGACGCCAGGCGCAGCAGGTGGCGGGACAGGTGATAGTCATACGGCCCGCCGGAATCCTGCATCGCCACGCTTACCGCATGTTCGCTGGAGTGTTGGCCGGGTGCGACCGGGGCGATGTCGATGCCGACGAATTCACTGACATCCCATGGCAGGGCGGCTGCTGCGCCACTGCCGGTTTCTTCGGTAATGGTGAACAACGGGTGGCAGTCGATCAGCAGCGGTTCGCCGCTGTCGATGATCGCCTTGAGTGCGGCGAGCAGGGCGGCGACACCGGCTTTATCGTCCAGGTGACGCGCGCTGATATGCCCGCTCTCGGTGAACTCGGGCAGTGGGTCAAACGCCACATAGTCGCCGATGCCGATGCCCAGGGAATCGCAATCGGCGCGGGTTGCGCAGTAAGCGTCCAGGCGCAGCTCCACGTGGTCCCAGCTCACCGGCATTTCATCCACGGCGGTGTTGAACGCGTGCCCGGAGGCCATCAACGGCAACACGCTGCCACGGATCACGCCGTTGTCGGTGAACAGGCTGACACGGCTGCCTTCGGCAAAACGGCTCGACCAGCAGCCCACGGGGGCGAGGGTCAAGCGGCCGTTGTCCTTGATCGCGCGCACGGCAGCGCCGATGGTGTCCAGGTGCGCCGACACGGCGCGGTCAGGGCTGTTTTTCTGGCCCTTGAGGGTGGCGCGAATGGTGCCGCGCCGGGTCATTTCAAATGGGATGCCGAGCTCTTCCAGGCGTTCGGCGACGTAGCGCACGATGGTGTCGGTAAACCCGGTGGGGCTGGGAATGGCGAGCATTTCCAGCAGCACTTTTTGCAGGTAGTTGAGATCCGGTTCGGGGATGGTCATAAAGGTTCCCTTTAGTTGCAAGCTTTGAGCTACAAGCTTCAAGTTGGGCGATCGTTCCCACGCGGAGCGTGGGAACGATCAGTGTCTCGCTTTAGCTTGAAGCTTGCGGCTTGGGACTAGTAGCTACCCACTATGGGGAAACAACAAATCGATGAATTTTTCGGCAGTGGGTTGCGGTTCATGATTGGCCAGGCCGGCGCGTTCGTTGGCTTCGATAAATACGTACTCGGGTTGGTCGGCGGCGGGGACCATCAGGTCCAGGCCCACCATCGGGATGTCCAGGGCGCGGGCGGCGCGCACGGCAGCGTCCACCAGGGTCGGGTGCAGGATGGCGGTGACGTCTTCCAGGCAACCGCCCGTGTGCAGGTTGGCCGTACGGCGCACGGCCAATTGCACACCACGCGGCAGGATGCTGTCGTAGCCGTAGCCAGCGGCTTTCAAGGTGCGCTCGGTTTCGGCATCCAGTGGGATCTTGCTTTCGCCATCGGTGGCCGCTTGGCGCCGCCGGCTCTGGGCCTCGATCAAGGCGCCGATGGAATACTGACCGTCACCGATCACTTCGGCTGGGCGACGAATAGCGGCAGCGACTACCTCAAAACCGATCACCAGAATGCGCAGGTCCAGGCCTTCGTGGAAGCTTTCCAGCAGCACGCGGCTGTCGAACTGCCGCGCCGCTTCGATCGCCTGTTGCACCTCTTCGATGCTCTGCAGATCCACCGCCACGCCCTGGCCTTGCTCGCCATCCAGCGGCTTGACCACGATGCGCTGGTGTTCGTCGAGGAACTCCAGGTTGTCGTCGGCATTACCCGCCAATTGCTGCGACGGCAGTTTCAAGCCAGCGGCCTTGAGCACCTTGTGCGTGAGGCTCTTGTCCTGGCACAGGGTCATGCTGATCGCGCTGGTCAGGTCGCTCAACGACTCGCGGCAGCGCACACGACGCCCGCCATGGCTGAGGGTGAACAGGCCGGCGTCGGCATCGTCCACCTGCACATCGATCCCGCGCCGATGGGCTTCTTCAACGATGATCCGCGCATAAGGGTTGAACCCCGCCTGCGGGCCCGGGCCGAGAAACAGCGGCTGGTTGATGCCGTTCTTGCGCTTGATCGCAAAGGTGGTCAACGCCCGAAAACCCAGCTTGGCGTAGAGGCTCTTGGCCTGGCGGTTATCGTGTAGCACCGACAGGTCAAGGTAGCTCAGGCCACGGCTCATAAAATGCTCCACCAAGTGGCGCACCAGCACTTCGCCCACGCCGGGGCGGGTGCATTGCGGGTCGACTGCCAGGCACCACAGGCTGCAACCGTTTTCCGGGTCGTGAAAGGCTTTCTGATGGTTGAGCCCCATCACGCTGCCGATCACCGCGCCGCTGTCTTCGTCCTCCGCCAGCCAGTACACAGGGCCACCTTGATGACGGGGCGTCAGGCGCTCGGCGTCTACGGGCAACATGCCGCGTCCCTGGTAAAGCTGGTTGACGGCCTGCCAGTCGGCCTCCGTCTGTACCCGCCGAATGCGAAAACCGCGAAACACCCGCGTGGCGGGGCGATAGTCGCTGAACCACAGGCGCAGGGTGTCGGACGGGTCGAGGAACAGCTGCTGCGGATCAATCCCGAGGATCTGTTGAGGCGCAGCCACGTACAGCGCGATATCGCGCTCGCCGGCCTGCTCGTTGAGCAGTTCCTGGGCCAGGCTGGCCGGGTCGGGAAAGGTGTGGCCGATCAGCAATCGGCCCCATCCGCAATGCACCGCTATTGGCTCGGCGCCCAGCGGGCTGCCGTCTTCGGCCAGGCGCGCTTGCAGGCGCTCGTAGGTTGGCGCCTGACCCTTCAGCAAACGTTGGCTGTATGCCGCGGCAAGAGGTTTCATGAATCAGATTCCTTGTTCGCTGAGCCACAGGTTCAGCGCCGCCAGTTGCCATAGCTTGGAGCCGCGCAGCGGGGTCAATTGGCCTTGCGGGTCGGTGAGCAGGCGGTCGAGCATGGCCGGGTTGAACAGGCCGCGATCCTGGCTCGGGTCCAGCAGCAGGTCGCGCACCCAGTTCAAGGTGTCCCCTTGTAAGTGCTTGAGGCCCGGCACCGGGAAGTAGCCCTTCTTGCGGTCGATGACTTCGCTCGGGATCACCCGGCGCGCCGCTTCCTTGAGCACTTGCTTGCCGCCGTCAGGCAGCTTGAATTTGCCCGGCACACGGGCCGACAGTTCCACCAGGCGGTAGTCCAGAAACGGCGTTCGCGCTTCCAGGCCCCAGGCCATGGTCATGTTGTCGACGCGTTTGACCGGGTCGTCCACCAGCATCACGGTGCTATCCAGGCGCAGGGCCTTGTCCACCGCCGCATCGGCGCCCGGCATCGCAAAATGCTCACGCACGAAGTCACCGGCAGCGTCATTGGCGGTCAGCCATTTCGGCGCGACGGTGGCGGCGTAATCGTCGTAGCTGCGGTCGAAAAATGCATCGCGGTACGCGGCGTACGGGTCGCTTGCGCCGTCCACTTGCGGGTACCAGTGGTAACCGGCGAACAACTCATCGGCGCCCTGGCCGCTCTGCACTACTTTGCAATGCTTGGCCACTTCGCGCGAGAGCAGGTAGAAAGCGATGCAGTCATGGCTGACCATCGGCTCGCTCATGGCGCGGAACGCTGCGGGCAGTTGCTCGATGATTTCGCTTTCGGCGATGCGCAATTGGTGGTGACGGGTGCCGTAGTGCTTGGCGATCAGGTCCGAATACTGGAACTCATCGCCACGTTCGCCGCCGGCGTCTTCAAAGCCGATGGAGAAGGTCGACAGGTCTTGCACGCCGACTTCACGCAGCAGGCCGACGAGCATGCTCGAATCGACACCACCGGAGAGCAGCACACCGACATCCACGGCAGCGCGTTGACGAATTGCCACGGCTTCGCGGGTGCTGTCGAGCACGCGGTCGGTCCAGTCTTCCAGCGTGAGGTGTTGCTCATCCTCACGTGGGCCGTAGGGCAGGGTCCACCAGGTTTTCTGCTCGGTCTTGCCGTCGGCGTCGATGCGCATCCAGGTGGCCGGCGGCAGTTTTTCAATGCCCGCCAGCAACGTGCGCGGTGCCGGTACCACGGCATGGAAGTTCAGGTAGTGATTGAGCGCTACCGGATCGAGGATCGGGTTGATATCGCCGCCCTTGAGCAGGGCCGGCAGAGCCGAAGCAAAGCGCAAACGCTGGCCGGTGCGTGACAGGTACAACGGCTTCACGCCGAGGCGGTCACGTGCGATGAACAGGCGCTTAGCGTCCCGCTCCCAGATGGCGAACGCGAACATGCCATTGAGCTTGGGCAGCAACGCTTCGCCCCAGGCGTGATAACCCTTGAGCAGCACTTCGGTGTCGCCACCGGAATAGAAGGCGTAGCCCAGGGCTTCCAGCTCTTCACGCAATTCCGGAAAGTTGTAGATCGCGCCGTTGAACGCCAGGGACAGCCCCAGTTGGGCGTCGACCATCGGTTGGGCCGAGCCATCCGACAGGTCCATGATTTTCAGGCGTCGGTGGCCCAGGGCAATCGGCCCTTGGGCGTGGAAGCCCCACGCGTCAGGTCCGCGTGGTGCCAGGTGATGGGTGATTCGCTCCACTGCTGCCAGGTCGGCAGGTTGGTGATCGAAACGTAACTCTCCAGCTAATCCGCACATAAGTTCCTTACCGGTTTTTCCGTTGGGGAGGGATAGAAGTACCGCTCGCCAAAACGGCGGGTACCCAGAAACTGACCCGGTCACATTCAGGGAGTTTTAGAACAATCTGTTATAAGGCAAAGAGCCTTACCTGATTGGAAGACACCCAGCGGGCGGTCTGGCCTGGGGTTAAAGGGCGGTATTTATTGCGAGGAGAGAGGCGAGTATTGCGCGGATTGGGCGCGTAAACGCCCAAGTATTTGAGTCAATTCACGCAAGTGTTCGCCTTATTGTTGAGCCTTACGACTCAACGCAATCAGTGGTTCACTGCCGTAACCGCGCGGCTTACGACGGCTGCGCGTTGCTGCGTACCAGCGCACGGAGGGCGAACCGGTTCGGGTGGCAGGCTTCGGCCACACTTCGGGGCAGCGGCAAGGGTTCGTCGTCCAGCCAGGCAGCGAGCAACTCCGCGCACAGCGGCGCGGTGATCAACCCTCGAGAGCCGTGGCCGCTGTTGATGTACAGCCCGTGCAGCCACGGGCACGCAATGTCTGGTACATGACGCGCGTCCTTGCGCAGCACGGCATAGGCCTGGTCGAAGGCGTCGCGGTCGGCCAGCGGGCCGACAATCGGCAAGTAGTCGGGGCTGGTGCAGCGAAAGGCGGCGCGCCCCTCAAGGCGCTCGATGGGGAGGGCGTCGACGTCAAGGCGGTCGGCCAAGTCGGTGGAGATCTCGCGCAACATGTCCAGGTTGCCGACATGCTCGGCCACCGTTGGCGTCAAGTCGTCGCTCTTGAAGTCGAAGCTGGCGCCCAGCGTGTGTTCGCCCAAGCGGGGCGGGGCGATGTAGCCCTCGGCGCACACGACCGTTGCCAACGCTTCGCTGCGCGGCGTGAGGGGCAGGCAGGTGATCTGCCCGCGAATACGCTTGAGGGGCAGGTCGCTGCTGAACGGGAACCGCTTGATCTCGGCAGCGCCGGCCAGCACCACCACACTCGCGCTGGCCAGCAAGGTATCGCCGGCATGGGCCTGCCACAGGCCGTCGACCCGTTGCAGGTGCAGCGCTTCCTGGTGGTTGAGCACCTTGATCAACGGGTGCGTCGCCTGCCACTGGCACAGCGCGGGAGGATTCACCCAGCCGCCCTCGGGGAAAAACAGCCCGCCGTGGGCCAGCGCCACACCGGCACGCGATTGCGCCTGAGGCTGGTCCAGCAGGTGCAGCAGGTCGGGCGAAAACGCCGCAGCCAACTGCGCCTGGCGCTCGGCCTCCTTGGCGTTGAAAGCCAGTTGCAGCACCCCGCAGCCGTCCCAGTCGACGCCCCGCTGCAGGTGCTCCAACACGCGCCGGGTGTGCCCGAAACCACTGAGGATCAATTGCGACAGGGCCGTGCCGTGAGCCGACAGCTTGAGGTACAGCACCCCTTGCGGATTACCCGAGGCTTCCTGCGCCAGTGCTGCATGGCGCTCCAGCAGCGTAACGTTCCAGCCGCGTGCGGCGAGGCTGGCCGCCGTGGTGCAACCGGCCAGGCCGCCGCCGATCACCAGGGCGCTGCGTTCACCGCTCAGGGACGCGGGGCGGGCGAACCACGGTTTGCTCGCCACCGGTGCTGGCGTGTCTGCCGGCCAGCCCAAAAACTCGCCGCGCAGAATTTCCCATTTATGCCCGATGCCCGGCGTGCGCTTCATTTTGAATCCGGCCGCGTTGATCAGCCGGCGCACCCAGCCGGTGCTGGTAAAGGTGCTGATGGTTGACCCCGGTGCGGCCAGCCGCGCCAGTTCGGCGAACAGCTCGGCGGTCCACATGTCGGGATTTTTCGCCGGGGCAAAACCATCGAGAAACCACGCATCGACCTGGGCGTCGAGTTGCGGCAACTGCTCCATGGCGTCGCCGATCAGCAGGGTCAGGGTCACGCGGCCGTTATCCAGAATCAGGCGCTGGAAGCCCTGATGGATGGCAAAATACTGCGCCAACAACTGATCGGCCAACGGCTTGAGTTCCGGCCAGAGGGCGAGGGCGCGCTGCAGGTCTGCGTGGCTCAGCGGGTACTTTTCCACGCTGATGAAATGCAGCCGCGTACCCGCCACTGCGTGCTGTTCGAACAATTGCCAGGCGCAGAGAAAATTCAACCCCGTGCCGAACCCGGTCTCGCCAATCACCAGCCTGCCGCCCACGGGCAGGGCGGCAAAGCGCTCCTGCAAACGGTTCTGTTCGAGGAACACATAGCGGGTTTCTTCAAGGCCCGACTTGTCGGAGAAGTACACATCGTCGAAGACCCGTGAATGCGGGCGACCTTGGTCATCCCAGTCGAGCTGGGCGTGGATTACGGGGTTCATGGGCGGCTCGGTAACGGCAAGGGGGCCATTCTAGCTGATCAATGGACTTTGAATTGACCCATGGCAAGCCGGCGTGGAATTTCCTCCCGCATGGCGTTGCCCAATCCGCTAGTCTTGCTGAATTCTGAAACGGAGCTGCCCATGTTCGAATCCGCCGAAATCGGTCACGCCATCGACAAAGACACCTACGACGCCGAAGTGCCGGCCCTGCGCGAAGCCTTGCTCGAAGCGCAGTACGAGCTGCAGCAGCAAAAACGCTTCCCGGTGATCATCCTGATCAATGGCATCGAAGGCGCCGGCAAGGGCGAGACCGTCAAGCTGCTCAATGAATGGATGGACCCGCGCCTGATCGAAGTGCGCACCTTCGACCAGCAGACTGACGAAGAACTGGCCCGCCCGCCGGCCTGGCGCTACTGGCGCCAGTTGCCCGCGAAGGGCCGCATGGGGATCTTTTTCGGCAACTGGTACAGCCAGATGCTGCAGGGCCGCGTGCATGGGCAGATCAAGGACGCGCGACTCGACCAAGCCATCGCCGGTGCCGAACGCCTGGAGAAAATGTTCTGCGACGAAGGTGCGCTGATCTTCAAGTTCTGGTTCCACCTGTCCAAGAAGCAGATGAAGGCGCGGCTCAAGGCACTGGCCGATGACCCGCTGCACAGCTGGCGCATCAGCCCGCTGGACTGGCAGCAGTCCAAGACCTACGACAAGTTTGTGCATTTCGGCGAGCGGGTGCTGCGTCGCACCAGCCGCGACTACGCGCCGTGGCATGTGATCGAAGGCGTGGACAGCAACTACCGCAGCCTGACCGTGGGCAAGATCCTGCTCGACGGCCTGCAAAACGCGCTGAAGCTGCCCAAAGGCAAAGCCAGCGGCATGAACCCGGCGCCGCTGCCGTCGGCAGTGGACCAGATGAGCCTGCTCAACAGCCTCGACATGACCCTGAGCCTGGACAAGGACGATTACGAAGAACAGCTGATCACCGAACAGGCGCGGTTCTCCGGCCTTATGCGCGACAAGCGTATGCGCAAGCACGCCCTGGTCACGGTGTTTGAGGGCAACGACGCGGCGGGCAAGGGCGGCGCGATTCGCCGCGTGGCAGCGGCCCTCGACCCACGTCAGTACCACATCGTGCCGATCGCCGCGCCCACCGAAGACGAGCGCGCGCAGCCGTACTTGTGGCGGTTCTGGCAGAAGATCCCGGCGCGCGGCATGTTCACCGTATTCGACCGCTCGTGGTATGGCCGCGTGCTGGTGGAACGCATTGAAGGCTTCTGCACCCCGGCGGACTGGATGCGCGCCTATGGCGAGATCAATGACTTTGAAGAGCAGTTGCGCGATGCGGGCGTGATCGTGGTCAAGTTCTGGCTGGCCATCGACAAGCAGACCCAACTGGAACGCTTCCAGGCCCGCGAGGCGATCCCGTTCAAACGCTTCAAGATCACCGAAGACGACTGGCGCAACCGCGACAAGTGGGACGACTACCGGGCGGCCGTGGGCGATATGGTTGATCGCACCAGTACCGAGGTGTCGCCGTGGACGCTGGTGGAGGCCAATGACAAGCGCTGGGCGCGGGTCAAGGTGCTGCGTACCATCAACCTGGCGCTGGAAGAGGCGTTCGACAAGTCTGACAAGCACGATAAAAAGAAGAAGTAACACTCAGTGACCATTGTGGCTCGCAGGCTCCCTGTGGCGAGCGGGCTTGTTGTGGCGAGCGGGCTTGCCCCGCGTTGGGCTGCGAAGCAGCCCCAAAACCTGCCAATGAGTTCTGCCTGAAAGAACGCGGTTTCCCTGATAGGGCTGCTCCGCAGCCCAACGCGGGGCAAGCCCGCTCGCCACAGGAAGCGCGTTAACCACAAAATCCAGCGTTCGACACAATGCTTTTGCATACGCCAGGTGAATGATCGTCGCGATTGAAAGTAGCTGGATCTATCCTCGATCCATCTCCCAACAACGACAAGATCGAGGTGGCCCATGCGTGAAGTAGTGATCGTCGACAGTGTGCGAACCGGCCTGGCCAAATCCTTTCGCGGCAAATTCAACCAGACCCGTCCCGATGACATGGCGGCTCATTGCGTCAATGCATTGCTCACCCGCAATGGCATCGACCCGGCGACGGTGGAGGACTGCATTGTCGGCGCTGGTTCCAACGAAGGCGCCCAGGGCTACAACATCGGGCGCAATGTGGCAGTGCTCTCGCAATTGGGTACCGGTACGGCGGGCATGACCCTCAACCGTTTTTGCTCGTCGGGCCTGCAGGCAATTGCGATTGCCGCCAACCAAATTGCCTCGGGCTGCAGCGACATCATCGTTGCCGGTGGCGTCGAGTCCATCAGCCTGACCATGAAAAGCGTCAACACCGACAACCTGATCAACCCGCTGCTTAAAGAACAGGTGCCGGGCATTTACTTCCCCATGGGCCAGACCGCCGAAATCGTCGCCCGCCGCTACAACGTCAGCCGCGAAGAACAGGACCTGTATGCCCTGCAAAGCCAGCAGCGCACCGCCCAGGCGCAGGCCGACGGTTTGTTCAACGATGAAATCGTGCCGATGGCGGTCAAGTACAAGGTAGAAGACAAGAACACTGGCGAGGTGCAAATACTCGACGGCGTGGTTGACCGCGACGACTGCAACCGCCCGGACACCACTCTGGCCAGCCTCCAGGGACTTAAACCGGTGTTTGCCGAAGACGGTTCGGTGACGGCGGGCAACTCCTCGCAACTCTCCGATGGCGCGTCGATGACCCTGGTGATGAGCCTGGAAAAAGCCCTGGAACTGGGGCTCACGCCCAAGGCGTTTTTTCGCGGTTTTACCGTGGCCGGCTGCGAGCCGGACGAGATGGGCATCGGCCCAGTGTTCTCGGTGCCCAAGTTGCTCAAGGCCAAGGGCTTGCAGGTGGCGGACATTGACCTGTGGGAACTCAACGAAGCGTTTGCCTCGCAGTGCCTTTACGCGCGCAACCGCCTGGAAATCGACAACGCCAGGTACAACGTCAGTGGTGGTTCGATCTCCATCGGGCACCCGTTCGGCATGACCGGTTCGCGGCAAGTGGGACATCTGGTGCGTGAGTTGCAGCGGCGCAATCTGCGCTATGGCATCGTCACTATGTGCGTGGGCGGCGGCATGGGCGCCACCGGATTATTCGAAGCTGTCCGCTAATCAAAATGTGGGAGGGGGCTTGCTCCCGATAGCAGTGTCAGCCACTACATCAGGTGACTGATACACCGCCATCGGGAGCAAGCCCCCTCCCACATTTGAATTGCGTCATAGCCCTATCCGGTTACATGCCCCTAGAATGCCCGCTCCACTTCCTCTGGCTCCTGGGGCACGCATGCACATCTCTTCCGGCCGCTGGGTCTATGGCTTTGGCTTGACCCTGTTGACCGCGCTGCTCTGGGGCATTCTCCCAGTCAAACTCAAACAAGTGCTGCAGGTGATGGACCCGGTCACCGTCACCTGGTTTCGCCTGACGGTGTCCGGCACCTGCCTGTTTCTCTACCTCGCCGCGACCAAGCGCCTGCCCAGCCGCAAAGTGCTTGGGCCCAAGGGTGGCTGGCTGGTGGCCATGGCCGTTTGCGGCCTGGTGGGCAATTACGTGTTGTATCTGATCGGCCTCAAAATGCTCAGCCCTGGCACTGCCCAGTTGGTGGTGCAGATGGGGCCGATCTTCCTGATGGTCGCCAGTGTGTTTGTGTTCAAGGAGCGCTTCAGCCTGGGCCAGGGGCTGGGGTTGGTGGTGCTGATAATCGGCTTCGGACTGTTCTTTAATCAGCGCCTGGTCGAAATGCTCACGTCCCTGGGCACCTATACCGCCGGGGTGCTGACGATTCTGCTCGCCACGACCATCTGGGTATTTTACGCCCTGGGCCAGAAGCAATTGCTGACGGTGTGGAATTCGCTGCAGGTAATGATGGTGATCTACCTGTCATGTGCCGTGCTGCTGACACCGTGGGCACATCCGCTGGAGGCGTTGCAGTTGAGCCCACTGCAAGGCTGGCTGCTGCTGGCCTGCTGCATGAACACGCTGGTGGCCTATGGCGCGTTTGCCGAAGCCCTGGCTCACTGGGAAGCCTCGCGGGTCAGTGCGACCCTGGCGCTGACGCCGCTGGTGACCTTTGTAGCGGTGGCCTTGGCGGCATGGTTGTGGCCTGACTTTGTGCAGGCCGAAGAAATCAACGCCCTGGGCTATGCCGGGGCGTTGGTGGTGGTGCTGGGCTCGGCGACCGTGGCCTTGGCGCCCTCGTTGCTTGCTGGGCTCAAGGCCCGGCGCGCACGCTTGGCCTTGTAGGCGCGTGCTTGCTCGCGAAGGCCGTTAACGATGACGCGGGTACCTGAAACCCAACTGCGCTCTCAGGTTTTTCGCGCGCAAGCTCGTTCCTACACCATGTTTTCCGGGCGTACCCACTGGTCGAACTCTTCGTCAGTGAGGTAGCCCAGGTCCAGCGCCGCCTGGCGTAGTGTCAGGCCCTCGGCGTAAGCCTTCTTGGCGATCTGCGCCGACTTGTCATAGCCGATGTGCGGGTTGAGTGCAGTCACCAGCATCAGACCGCGCTCCAGGTGCGCGGCCATTTGCTCGGCGTCCGGCTCAAGGCCTGCCACACAGTGCTCCTGGAAGTTGTTGCAGCCATCGGCCAGCAAGCGGATCGACTCCAGCAGGTTGTGGATGATCACCGGTTTGTAAACGTTCAACTGCAAATGCCCTTGGCTGGCGGCGATGCCGATGGTCACGTCATTGCCCAGCACCTGGCAGGCCAGCATCGACAGCGCCTCGCACTGGGTAGGGTTGACCTTGCCAGGCATGATCGAGCTGCCCGGCTCGTTGGCTGGCAACTTGACCTCCGCCAGCCCGGCACGCGGGCCGGAGCCGAGTAGGCGCAGGTCATTGGCGATTTTCATCAGGACCACGGCCAGGGTTTTCAGCGCGCCGTGCAAGGTCACCAGCGGCTCATGGCCGGAGAGGGCGGCAAATTTGTTGGGCGCAGTTACGAACGGCAAGCCCGACAATGCTGCCAGTTCAGCCGCAATCGCCTCGCCAAAACCGTGGGGCGAATTGAGCCCGGTGCCGACGGCAGTACCACCCTGGGCCAGTTCGCAGACCTGCGGCAGGGCGCTGCGGATCGCGCGTTCGGCGTAATCCAGTTGGGCGATAAACGCCGAAAGTTCCTGGCCGAAAGTGATCGGCGTGGCGTCCATCATGTGAGTGCGACCGGTCTTCACCAGCTTCACGTGCCGTGCCGACAGTTCCGCAAGCCCTCCGGACAGGTTAGTGATCGCCGGCAACAGTTGCTGGTTCACCGCCTGCACCGCCGCAATGCTCATGGCCGTGGGAAAGCAGTCATTGGAGCTCTGGGAGCGG
This sequence comes from Pseudomonas fildesensis, assembly GCF_001050345.1. GTDB lineage: Bacteria > Pseudomonadota > Gammaproteobacteria > Pseudomonadales > Pseudomonadaceae > Aquipseudomonas > Aquipseudomonas fildesensis. The sequence goes on from NZ_LFMW01000002.1 coordinate 363,317, forward strand.
TTCACGTGATCGTTGGGGTGCACCGGACTCTTGCCGCCACGGGGCTTGCCCGACAGCTCGTTGGCACGGCCGGCGATCACTTCGTTGGCGTTCATGTTGCTCTGGGTGCCGCTGCCGGTCTGCCACACCACCAGGGGGAACTGGTCGTCATGTTGACCGTCGAGCACCTCGTCGGCGGCCTGTTCGATCAGGCGGGCGATATCGGCAGGCAGGTCGCCGTTGCGGTTATTTACCCGGGCGGCGGCCTTCTTGATCAGTGTCAGGGCGTGCAGTACCGCCAGGGGCATGCGCTGCTCGCCGATGGCGAAATTCACCAGTGAGCGTTGGGTCTGCGCACCCCAGTAAGCGTCATCCGGGACTTGAACGTCTCCCAGGCTGTCGGTTTCTATACGGCTCATCGGGCACACTCCTTCAGGTTCGTTTGCGCAGTTTAGGCCGTGATCGGCCTGGGGGGTTCCCTAAAACACGCTTCATCGGATTCATGGCCCGCAAAACCAGTCCCTACAAGGCCTGGGGTTGAGCCTCGAGGTTTTTTAGGCGCAGAATGGGCGCCCTTGGGGTCTTACCTCGCCTGCTAGAAAAGGAAACTCGATGACTCGTCTTCGTGCCATCTGTACCGCGGTTGCTCTGGTTTGCGCCAGCGGCCAGGTTTTTGCCGATACCGCCAGCCACAACGCCAGTGCCGAAGCCTTCCTTACCCTGGCCCACGCTGACAAGCTGGGTACCCCGGTGTACATGCAAGTGCAGCAAATGTTCGCCCAGCGTTTCGAACAGACCAAGGCTCCTGCCGCCAAGCAGTCCGTACTGGACAGCTACCAGGCCAAGGCCAACGCCGCCCTGGACCAAGCCATCGGCTGGCCCAAGCTGAAACCGGACATGGTCAAGCTCTACACCACCAACTTCAGCGAGTCCGAACTCAAGGACCTGGTTGCCTTCTACCAGTCGCCACTGGGCAAGAAAGTCCTGGAAAAAATGCCGCAACTGACCCAGCAATCGGCCCAGATGACCCAGGCCAAGCTGGAAAGCGCCGTGCCGGTGGTGAACAAGCTGTTGGAAGACATGACCAACGAGCTGACGCCTAAAGCCGCCGCACCGGCCAAGAAGAAGTAAGCAGGAATGATCATGCAACAGCGTATCGAAACGGCGCTTGCCGCCCTGGCTCCGGAACACGTGAGCGTGTTGGATGAAAGCCATATGCACAGCCGTGGGTTGCAGACCCACTTCAAGGCCGTGCTGGTCAGCCAGCAGTTCGAGGGACTCAACCGCGTCAAGCGCCACCAGAAGGTCTACGCCACCCTGGGTGACCTGATGAGCGAGTTTCATGCGCTGGCGCTGCATACCTATACGCCTGATGAATGGGCGAAAATCGACGCAGCCCCGGCCTCGCCGACCTGCGCCGGCGGGCATAGCTGATGACCGGGTGTTTCTGACCCCTCGCATTTGCTAGAATCCGCAACGCGCCGCTTAGCCGGCGCGTTTTTTTTGCATCCGGTTCACCCCTTACGAGGGTAGCCACCTGGAGAGAACACCCATGACTCAACCGATCGTCGTGGCGGCACTGTATAAGTTCGTCACTCTCGAAGATTACGTCGCCCTGCGCGAGCCATTGCTGCAGGCAATGGTCGACAACGGCATCAAAGGCACCTTGCTGATCGCCGAAGAAGGCATCAACGGCACCGTTTCCGGAAGCCGCGAAGGCATTGATGGCCTGATGGCCTGGCTGAAGAACGATCCGCGCATGGTCGACATCGACCACAAAGAGTCGTACTGCGATGACCAGCCGTTCTACCGCACCAAGGTCAAGCTCAAGAAAGAGATCGTGACCCTGGGCGTCGAAGGCGTCGACCCGAACAAAAAAGTCGGCACCTACGTCAATCCACAGGACTGGAACGCGCTGATCAGCGACCCGGAAGTGCTGTTGATCGACACGCGCAACGACTACGAAGTCTCGATCGGCACCTTTGAAGGCGCGATCGACCCGAAAACCACGAGTTTTCGCGAATTTCCTGACTACATCAAAGCCAACTTCGACCCGGCCAAGCACAAGAAAGTCGCCATGTTCTGCACCGGCGGCATTCGTTGCGAAAAGGCTTCCAGCTTCATGCTCAGCGAAGGCTTTGATGAGGTCTACCACCTCAAGGGTGGCATCCTGAAGTACCTCGAAGAGGTGCCGCAGGCAGAAACCAAATGGCAGGGCGACTGCTTTGTTTTCGATAATCGCGTGACCGTGCGCCACGACTTGAGCGAAGGCGACTACGATCAATGTCATGCCTGCCGCACACCGGTCAGTGTGGAAGACCGCGCATCCGAGCACTATGTGGCTGGCATCAGTTGTCCACATTGCTGGGATAAGCTGCCGGAGAAAACCCGTCGCAGCGCGATCGACCGGCAGAAGCAGATTGAGCTGGCCAAGGCCCGCAATATGCCGCACCCGATTGGCTTCAACTATAAGCAAACCCCCTCCGAGGCCTGACCCATGTCCGCGCGCCTGCTCTATGTAATGGACCCGATGTGTTCCTGGTGCTGGGGCTTTGCCCCGGTGGCGAAGGTGTTGGTAGAGCAGGCCCAGGCCGCCGGTGTGGAGTTGCACCTGGTGGTGGGCGGTTTGCGCACCGGCAGCGGCGCAGCGCTGGATCCGTCGACCCGGCGCTACATTCTTGAGCACTGGCAGGCGGTCACCGACGCCACCGGGCAGCCGTTCAACCGCGACGGGGCCTTGCCTGACGGTTTTGTCTACGACACCGAGCCGGCGTGCCGCGCCATCGTCACCGCCCGGAGCCTGGCGCCGGATTGCGCCTGGACGCTGCTGGGGCTGATCCAGCACGCGTTTTATGTCGAGGCCCGCGACGTGACCCTCGCCAGTGTGTTGGTGGAGTTGGCCGAGGAGGCGGGCATTCCGCGCATCGAGTTTGCCGGCGCCTTTGACCGTGCCGAGCAACATGCCGCGACGGCTGCCGATTTCACCTGGGTACAGGACCTGGGTATCGCCGGTTTCCCGACCTTGCTGGCCGAGCGCCACGGCCAGTTGGCCCTGCTGACCAACGGCTACCAGCCGCTGTCCGAGCTGTCGCCTCTGCTCGCCCGATGGTTGGAGCGAGCAACCAGTGCATGATCAACCCGACATTGAACCGACCCAAAAACGCGTAGACCGACTGACCTGGGCGGAAATTCGCCGCCTGGCGCTGCGTCATAAAAAATCCCTGTGGATCGCCAATGGCGTCGCCGTGCTAGCGACCCTGTGCAGCGTGCCCATCCCTCTGCTCTTACCTTTGTTGGTGGACGAAGTGCTGCTCGGCCATGGCGATGCTGCGCTCAAGTTCATGAACCACGCGCTGCCCCTGGGCTGGCAGAAAGCCGCCGGTTACATCGGCTTGATGCTGCTGGTGACCCTGACCCTGCGTTGCGGCGCGCTGGTGTTCAACGTGGTGCAGGCGCGGCTGTTTGCGCGGCTGGCCAAGGATATCGTGTACCGCATCCGCGTGCGGCTGATCGAGCGGCTTAAGCGCATTTCCCTGGGGGAATACGAAAGCCTGGGCAGCGGCACGGTCACCACACACCTGGTCACCGACCTGGATACGCTGGACAAATTTGTCGGCGAAACCCTCAGCCGATTCCTGGTGGCCATGCTGACGCTGGTCGGCACCTCGGCCATTCTGGTGTGGATGCATTGGCAACTGGCGCTGCTGATCCTGCTGTTCAACCCGCTGGTGATCTACGCCACGGTGCAGTTGGGCAAACGCGTCAAACACCTGAAAAAACTGGAAAACGACAGCACCTCGCGCTTCACCCAGGCGTTGACCGAAACCCTGGATGCCATCCAGGAAGTCCGTGCCGGCAACCGCCAAGGCTTTTTCCTTGGGCGCCTGGGCATGCGTGCCCAGGAAGTGCGTGACTTTGCGATTCACTCCCAATGGAAAACTGACGCCTCTAGCCGCGCCAGTGGTTTGCTGTTCCAGTTCGGCATCGACATCTTCCGCGCGGCCGCGATGCTCACGGTGTTGTTTTCCGACCTGTCCATCGGCCAGATGCTCGCGGTATTCAGCTACCTGTGGTTCATGATTGGCCCGGTGGAGCAACTGCTGAACCTGCAATACGCCTACTACGCGGCGGGTGGCGCGCTGACGCGGATCAACGAGCTGCTGGCCCGCGCCGATGAGCCGCAATACGCCGGCGGCGAAGACCCGTTTACCGGGCGCGAAACGGTCGGTATCGAAGTGCGCGGCCTCAACTTTGGCTACGGCGAAGACCTGGTGCTCGACCAGTTGAACCTGACCATTGCGCCCGGTGAGAAGGTTGCGATTGTCGGCGCCAGCGGCGGTGGCAAAAGTACCCTGGTGCAACTGCTGCTGGGGCTCTATACGCCGCAAGCCGGCAGCATTCGCTTCGGTGGTGCAACCCAGCAGGAAATCGGCCTGGAGACCATTCGCGAGAACGTCGCAGTGGTGCTGCAACACCCGGCACTGTTCAACGACACCGTGCGCGCCAACCTGACCATGGGCCGCACCCGCTCGGACCAGGCGTGCTGGCAGGCACTGGAAATCGCCCAGCTGGAGGCTACCGTCAAGGCACTGCCAATGGGCCTGGACAGTGTAGTGGGACGCTCCGGTGTGCGATTTTCCGGTGGGCAACGCCAACGCCTGGCGATTGCGCGCATGGTACTGGCCGAGCCCAAAGTGGTGATCCTCGATGAAGCCACCTCGGCCCTGGACGCCGCCACCGAGTACAACCTGCACCAAGCCTTGGCGCGGTTTCTCAGTGGCCGTACTACACTGATTATCGCCCACCGGTTGTCTGCGGTGAAACAGGCTGATCGGGTGTTGGTGTTTGATGGTGGGCATATCGCCGAAGATGGCGACCATCAGCAGCTGATTGCAGATGGCGGCCTGTACGCCAAACTTTACGGGCACCTGCAACAAGTGCGCTGATTCAGTCTAGGCTAAGCTTTCGGAAGCGGGTTTTCGCGTGCGTATCCAGCAGTGCATGTGTAAGGGACTTCATGAAGCAGAAGCGGACTCTCGGAACGCCAAGGCTACTGGGCATTGTCTGGCCCTTTATCGCCGTCGTATTGTTCCAGGCATTGTTGGGCGGCGTCAGTCTCTACATGCTCTCGGCGGTACGAGGCTACGTGGCCGGGGAAAGCTTGTGGTCCAAGGGCCAGAAAGACGCCATCTATTACCTGACGCTTTACGCCGATAATCACGACGAAGCCACCTATCTCAAATACCAGCAAGCCATTGCCGTGCCCCAGGGTGGGCATGAGCTGCGTATCGCCCTGGACAGCCCCACGCCCAACATCACGGCGGCACGCCAGGGCATCCTCAAAGGCGGCAACCACCCGGATGACGTTTCCAGCCTGATCTGGCTGTACCTCAACTTTCGTCATTTCAGTTACCTGGAAAAAGCCATCGAGCTGTGGGCCGTGGGCGATGGCTACATGATTCAGCTGGACGACCTGGCTCAAGCGATGCACCGCGCAATCACCACAGATCAGGTCAGCAGCGACGAGGTGCGGCAATGGAAAGCGCATATCTTTGCCATCAACGACGGCGTGACCCCGCCCGCCAAGGCGTTCAGCGATGCCCTGGGTGAAGGCTCGCGGTTTATCCTGCGGTTGCTGCTGATCACCAACCTGGCCACCGCCCTGGGGCTGATTGCCCTCGCGTTGTTACGCACGCGCAAGTTGCTGACCCAGCGGCACGCCTTTGCCAACGCCCTCCAAGTGGAGAAAGAGCGGGCGCAGATCACCCTGGAGTCGATTGGCGACGGGGTCATCACCACCGATGTGGATGGCGCAATTGCCTACATGAACCCGGCGGCCGAAGCGCTGACCCACTGGACGTCCGCCCAGGCCCAGGGCCTGCCACTGGCCGCGCTGTTCAACTTGTTGGATGAGAACGCCCAGCCCGACGGTTTTACCCTGATCGAACACATCATCAAGGGCCAACTCAGCGGCGGCAGCGAACATTCGAAATTGATTCAGCGCCTGGACGGCAGCACCGTTTCGGTCACCCTGGTGGGGGCGCCGATCCGCAGCTCCGGCAAGGTCAGCGGCGCCGTGCTGGTGCTGCATGACATGACCCAGGAGCGTCAATACATCGCCAACCTGTCATGGCAGGCGACACACGACGCCTTGACCGGTCTGGCCAACCGACGCGAATTCGAGTTCCGCCTGGAGCAAGTGCTGCAACAGGTAGGGCGCCAGCAAGACGGGCGGCACGCGTTGATGTTCCTCGACCTGGACCAGTTCAAGCTGGTCAACGACACCTGCGGGCACGCGGCGGGCGACGAGCTGTTGCGGCATATCTGCGCGCTGCTGCAGTCGGACCTGCGTGAGGGCGACACCCTGGCACGCCTGGGGGGCGACGAGTTCGGCATCCTGCTGGAGAACTGCCCGGCGCCGGTGGCGGAAAAGATCGCCGAAAGCCTGCGCCATACCGTGCAAAGCCTGCATTTCGTGTGGAAGGGCCGGCCGTTCATGACCACCGTCAGCATCGGCCTGGTGCACATCTCACAAGCGCCGACGACCCTGGAGACGTCGCTGCGGGCCGCCGACATGGCCTGCTACATGGCCAAGGAAAAAGGTCGTAACCGCGTGCAGGTCTACCACGCCGACGACTCCGAGCTGTCCCTGCGTTTCGGCGAGATGGCTTGGGTGCAGCGCTTGCACATGGCCCTGGAAGAAAACCGCTTCTGCCTGTACGCCCAGGAAATCACCGCGCTGGGCCAGACCGACGCGGGTAACGGGCATGTTGAAATCCTGTTGCGCCTGCACGATGAAGCAGGGCGAATCATTCTGCCCGACAGTTTTATTCCGGCGGCCGAACGTTACGGCTTGATGACTTCCCTGGATCGTTGGGTAGTTGAAAACGTATTCAAGCTTATCGCTCGTTGTATGCACGAGCGTCCAGGCCGGCCCATGGCTATGTGTGCGATTAATCTGTCAGGCATAACTATTGGAGATGAAGATTTTCTCGGGTTTTTACGTGAAAAATTCGAGGCTTACAGCATTCCGCCGGAAATGATTTGTTTTGAAATAACTGAGACAAGCGCTATTGCCAATTTGGGTAGTGCAATTCGCTTTATTAATGAACTCAAAGCCTTAGGTTGCTATTTTTCACTCGATGACTTTTGTGCCGGAATGTCCTCATTCGCTTATCTGAAACATTTACCTGTAGACTTCCTGAAGATCGATGGAAGTTTCGTAAAGGATATGCTGGACGACCCGATTAACCGCGCCATGGTCGAAGTGATCAATCACATCGGCCACGTCATGGGTAAACGCACAATTGCCGAGTTTGTTGAAACACTGCAAATCGAACAGGCTTTACTTGAGATAGGTGTGGATTACGCTCAGGGCTACCTGATTGAACGCCCGCAATTGTTTACCTTTGATAGCTTGCAGTGTCGACCTGTACGGCCGCAGCCTCTGTTATTCAAGGCGCCCGGCACATTCCGCTGAAACATTTGTTGGTCTGTACAATCACACTTAAAAAGGAGCCTTACAGTGATCGACACCTTCAATAGAACCGGCCCGCTTATGGAAGCCTCGAGTTACCCCGCCTGGGCGCAACAACTGATCCAGGACTGTAGTGAGAGCAAGCGCCGAGTTGTCGAGCACGAACTGTACCAGCGCATGCGTGATAACACGCTCAGCGCGAAGACCATGCGTCACTACCTCATTGGTGGTTGGCCAGTGGTCGAACAGTTTGCCTTGTACATGGCACAAAACCTCACCAAAACCAAGTTTGCCCGCCACCCTGGGGAGGATATGGCGCGACGTTGGCTGATGCGCAATATTCGAGTGGAGCTTAACCACGCCGACTATTGGGTACATTGGGCCCGCGCCCACGGCGTCAGCCTCGAAGAGTTGCAAGCGCAGAACGTACCACCGGAATTGCACGCACTGAGTCATTGGTGCTGGCACACCAGTTCGGCGGATTCGTTGATCGTTGCGATTGCCGCGACCAACTATGCGATTGAGGGGGCGACTGGGGAGTGGTCGGCGGTGGTGTGCTCAACCGGCGTGTACGCGGCCGCTTTCCCCGAGGAAGACCGCAAGCGTGCAATGAAGTGGCTGAAGATGCACGCCCAGTATGACGATGCCCACCCTTGGGAAGCCCTGGAAATCATCTGCACCCTGGCCGGGATGAACCCGACCAAGGCCCTGCAGGTAGAGCTGCGCCAGGCCGTGTGCAAGAGCTACGACTACATGTACCTGTTCCTGGAAAGCTGCATGCGCCTGGAGAACCTGAAGGCGCCTGTGGTAGCGCGTGAGCGCCAGGTACGCGTCGCCAGCGAAGCGTGATGTAAACGTGATGGCGGGGTTTTACCCCGCCATTGCCAAGCGATTACGGCCTTCGCGCTTGGCCACGTACAGCGCGCTGTCGGCCCGCCGCAACAGGCTTTCGGCCGACTCGGCAGCCAGCAAGGTCGAGCAACCCAGGCTCACCGTCAATTCTATCCGCGTGTCATCCGACCAGTAATCCTGGGTCTGGGCCGCCTGGCGCAGGCGCTCGCCGACCATCGCCGCCGCATCCCGGCCGGTGTTGGACAGCAGGATCAGAAACTCTTCCCCGCCAAACCGAAACACCATGTCCACGTTCCGTAACTGGCCTTTGATCGACGCGGCGACCGCGCGCAGTACCTTATCGCCGGCTGCGTGGCCGTGCGTGTCGTTGATGCGTTTGAAGTGATCGATGTCCAGCATCAGCAGGGACAGCGGATTCAGATGCCGCCGCGCCATGTCGATTTCCCGTTGCAGGGTCTGGTCCATGGCAATGCGATTACCGGTTTCGGTCAGAGGGTCACGCAGTGCACTGCGCGTCGCGGCGCGGTAGAGCAGGGCGTTGCGCATCGGGTAGAGCAGGGTGGCCAGCAGGGATTCGAGCTGGCCCAGTTCTTCTTCTGTAAGGCGCTGGTTGCGGCGGAACACCAGCTCACCCAGATGTTCGCCTTCGTGGCTGAGGGTGTAGCTCACCGAGTGATGGCCACGATGGCCAAACTCCAGGCGCAAGTCGCTGGCCTCGTGGCGGTACAGCAAGGCGTCAAGGGGAACCAGGCGTTGGATCTCGCGGAAGAACAGGCCGAGGATGCGCTCCGGTTCCAGGCTGGTCTGCAGTTGCAGGCCCAGTTGCCGGCGAAGTTCGGCGATCGTCGTAGGGCGGCGCGGGAGAAGGGATGGCTGACCAAAGCCCAGGCGTTGCAATTTGGCAGTATCGAAGTCAATTGCGTGGGTCTGGGTTGGTGTTTTCATAAGCAATCGGCCTCTAAGCACTTAGCTGTCTTACAGGCTCGATGAGAGTGGCGAGTGCCAAGCGTCTTACTGTTCCTTCAGTTCCGTAAAACATTGGAAACAGTCTAAACCGCTTTGCCATGGGTTATAACCCCTGGGCACTGCCGCACGTCTTGTCATCGCTTAACCTGCTTGGAAAGGGTTAGAGCGAGATTCATGCCACTTTGTTTAACTAAATAAAAGTCCTTATAAATCAACGGCTGTTTTTAAAGATAAAAACAGCCGTTGAAGAGTTGCGTCAGTTATTTGGCTGATTGAACCAGCGTGGTGTGGTCAATCTGCTCAATCGACGTGACCCCCGTCAGTGTCATGGCGACACGCATTTCCTTGGCGAAGATATCCAGCAGGTTCTCCACCCCGTGTCTGCCATCGGCAGCCAATGCATACGCGGCCGAGCGTCCCAGCAAGCACGCCTTGGCGCCGAGGGCGAGCATGCGCACCACGTCCAGCCCGGAGCGAATGCCGGAGTCCACCAGCACCGTCAGGTCATCGCCCACTGCCTCGGCAATTGGCGGCAACGCTTTGGCAGTGGACAGCACGCCATCCAATTGGCGGCCGCCATGGTTGGACACCACGATGCCATCCGCGCCGAAGCTCACGGCGTCCTTGGCATCCTGCGGGTCGAGGATGCCCTTGATGATCATCGGGCCCTTCCAGAACTCGCGAATCCACTCCAGGTCTTTCCAACTGATCGACGGGTCGAAGTTGTTCGCCAGCCAGCCGATGTAATCTTCCAGGTGGGTGGGTTTGCCGAGGTATTTGGAGATATTGCCCAGGTCGTGGGGGCGGCCGAGCAGCCCGACATCCAACGCCCATTGCGGCTTGGTGACCGCTTGCAGCATCCGCCGCGCCGAGGCATACGGCCCGGACATGCCCGAGTGCGCATCACGGTAACGTGCGCCCGGTGTGGGCATGTCGACGGTGAACACCAGCGTGGTTACGCCGGCAGCCTGAGCCCGCTCCAGGGCGTTGCGCATAAAGCCACGGTCCTTGAGCACATAGAGCTGGAACCAGATCGACTGCGGGCTCTGCGACGCCACTTCCTCTATCGAACACACCGACACCGTCGACAGGCAAAACGCAATGCCCTTGTTCGCCGCCGCCTTGGCCGCTTGCACTTCACCGCGCCGCGCGTACATGCCGGTCAGGCCGACCGGGCTGAGGATGACCGGCATCGCCAGTTCCTGGCCGAACACGGTGGTCTTCAAACTCAGGTTGTCGACGTTACGCAGGATGCGCTGGCGCAGGCTGATCTCGGCCAGGTCCGAGCCGTTGGCGCGCATCGTGTGTTCGGCGTTGGCGCCCCCGTCGATGTAGTCGAACAGAAAACGCGGCAGCTTGCGCCTGGCGGCTTCACGGTAATCGGCGGCGGACGAGATGATCATCAACAGTTTCTCCACGGGGCAGGGTGCGTCCACCATAAGCAAATATCTGTCATGATAAAAACAACTTTTTTCACTGATATCCAGTCGCAAAAGGAATACTGATGAACCTGAGAACACTGCTTGTCTTCGTCGAAGTAGTGCGCCAGGGAGGGTTCTCCCAAGCGGCTGAAGTGGTGTCCCTCACCCAATCCACCGTGAGCAAGGCCGTCAAGACGCTGGAGGATGAACTGGGCATGCTGCTGCTCAATCGTCTTGGCCACCGGAACGAACTGACCGCCGCCGGCGAAATCGCCTACCGTCGCGCGCTGGTGCTGCTCGCTGAACAGCACGACCTCGTCGCCGAGATCAACGACCTGCGCGGCCTCAAACGTGGCCGGCTGCGCATCGGCCTTCCGCCTGTAGGGTGTGGCGTGCTGTTCGCGGCGATGTTCGCCACCTACCGCAGCCGCTACCCGGAAATTGATATCGAACTCACCGAGTACGGCAGCAAAAAACTGCGTGAGTGCCTGGAAGCCGGCGAGGTCGACCTGGCGGCCCTGTTGCTACCGGTCGACGAAGGCTTCGACTACCAGCCGGTGCGCAAAGAGCCGCTGATGGCCGTGCTGCCCATCAGCCATCCACTGGCCCGGCGCAAGCGAATCGACTTCACCGACCTGGCGGATTCACCGTTCATTCTGTTCGAAGCCGGCTTTGCCCTGAACGCAATGATCATGGCCGCCTGCGAACGCAAAGGCGTGACGCCCAAGGTGACCGCGCGCAGCGGCCAGATCGACTTCATCGTCGACCTGGTCTCGGCCGGGCTCGGCGTCGCCTTCGTGCCGCGCATGCTGGCGCATAAGCACCAACACGCCGGCATCGCCCTGATCCCCCTGGACGAACCCCATACCGACTGGCACATCGCCCTGGCCTGGCGCGCCAGCGCCCACCTGCCACCGGCGGCGCGCGCCTGGCTGGATCTGGCCCAGGAAATGGCAGAGTCCGCGTAAAAGCTTGACTTCTCCTTTTCAATCAGTAACATACGGCGCATTCCGCGATAGCTCAGTTGGTAGAGCAAATGACTGTTAATCATTGGGTCCCTGGTTCGAGTCCAGGTCGTGGAGCCAGATAGAGAAAAGCCTGCAGCGATGCAGGCTTTTTTTTGCGTTGGATTTGACTGAGCTGAAATCAATCAAGCGCCTATTAAGCAGGCTGCATCCATGCATCCCGAGCCCCCACAACATTCGCCCACCGACTGCGGACGGACTTTTTTCGAGCAACGCCGCCGAGGATTGGCCGGCGGTAGCCTGGTGGAAGTGTTGAAACCTTACGGTGGCCGATCGCGGTCGTTTACGTTGCAGTATCCCCTGGGGCGCTATCTGCCGCATCGGGTGTGCGCGTTTGTGGATTTTTTGCTGCAAGGTCCCACGTCAGCAGGATCTGGCTGATGGCCGCATCGATGTTTTCACGCGCCACATTATCCCGTGCCAGTATCGAAACCCCCTGCAGGAAACTGTCAAACACTGTCGCCATCGACGCCGCGTGAATCGTGTCCGGCAACTGCCCGGCACGGATACCCCGCTCGACACACGCCACCATGCCTGCCCGCGTACGCATACGCGATTGCGTCAACGCATTCGCCACTCGCGCATTCTCCGGGCTCGGTGCGCTCATCACACCCAGTGTGACCATGCAGCCTTTCGGATGGCCGTCTTCACATTGCATGCGCGCCGACTGGCGCAGTGCGGTTTCGATGGCCGTGCGCGGTGGCAGGCTTTCATCCCACAGGCATTCGGTGACCTGGGCATAGGTCGTCAGATAGCGCTGTACGCACTCGTCGAACAGCGCTTCCTTGGAGCCGAACGCGGCGTAAAAACTCGGCGCGGAAATACCGCCCCCCAGCCCGGTTTTCAGCTGGGCCAGGGAAGTGGCGTCGTAGCCGTGTTGCCAGAACAGGTGCATGGCCTGTTCCACAGCGTCGTCGCGGTCGAAGGTGCGGGGGCGGCCCATTTGCGCCATGTGAAGACTCCTTGGAGAATTAGATAAATACTAGTCGATACATAAGTCGTTGACAACGGTGCATGGCAGCCTGCAACATTTATATCGATCAGTACTTAAGTGGCCCCAGGAGTTAACCGTGACCCCCTCACTCAGCTTATCCGCGTCTTCCGAACGCTTGCCCATCGGCGCCTTGCTCGCCCTGGCCATGACCGGCTTCATCTGCATCGTCACCGAAACCCTGCCCGCCGGCCTGTTGCCGCTGATCAGCGAAGGCCTGGCGATTTCCCCCTCGATGGCCGGGCAGATGGTCACCGCGTATGCGCTGGGTTCGGTGCTCGCGGTGATCCCCATGACGATCGCGACCCGTGGCTGGCGCCGGCGCAACGTGTTGCTGCTGACCATCGTCGGGTTCCTGCTGTTCAACTCGATCACCGCACTGTCGTCCCATTACGGCGTGACCCTGGTGGCGCGCTTCTTCGCCGGTGTGGCGGCGGGCCTGGCGTGGAGCCTGCTGGCCGGTTACGCCCGGCGCATGGTCGCGCCGCACCAACAGGGCAAGGCGCTGGCGCTGGCGATGGTCGGTACGCCGATTGCGCTGTCTCTGGGGGTGCCGCTGGGCACCTGGCTCGGTGGTCTGGTCGGCTGGCGCACCACGTTCGGCGTCATGTCGGCGCTCACGTTGGTGCTGATTGCCTGGGTGCTGGTGAAAGTCCCGGACTACGCGCCCCAGCCTGCGCATCAACGCCTGTCGTTGCGCAAGGTGCTGACCACGCCCGGCGTGCGGCCGGTGCTGGCGGTGGTGATCAGCTGGATGCTGGCGCACAACATTCTCTATACCTACATCGCCCCGTTCGTGGCATCGGCCGGGCTGGCGGATCGTGTCGATTTGGTGCTGTTGGTGTTCGGGATCGCCGCGTTGGCCGGGATATGGCTAACGGCCAGGCTGGTCGAGCGACTGCTGCGCAAGACCGTGCTCGTGAGCTTGGCGACCTTTGCGGCCGTCTGCGTGGGGTTTGGGTCTTTCGGCAACCTGCCTGAGGTGATCTACCTCGGCGTGGCAGTGTGGGGCCTGAGTTTTGGCGGTGCGGCGACGTTATTGCAGACGGCGCTGGCAGATGCGGCAGGCGATGGCGCGGATGTGGCGTTGTCGCTGAACGTGGTGGCATGGAACAGCGCGATTGCCGGCAGCGGTGTCCTGGGCGGAGTGCTGCTGGATCGCTGGGGTGTGGCGGCGTTTCCGTGGGCGATGGTGGGCTTGATCGGCGTGGCGTTGGTGACCGCGTGGGCGGCACGTGCCCACGGTTTCAAGCCGGGGCAACGACGGATAGCCCATTAAACCTTCGGCGTGTCGCCATAGGGTGTACGATCAGTCTCACAATCCATCAGATATTAGTCCGTCATGTCCACGCTAAGCGAAGAGAGCCGCCAGATCGTAGCTTCTCTGGCGCACCGTGTTGGTCCCACCGCTGACATTGCAAGCATCGCCGAGGCGATCATTTCGATACTGCAGGACATGGACGCAGCACTGACGCCGATCATCGGCCAGCAGGGGGTTGTCGCGTTGACGCGCCGCAGCCTCCTTCTGAGCGCCACGACCCATTCCCGACTGGCCGGCACCTACGACTGTGTGCAGCCGACGTCGGACCTGACCGACCTGAAATCCGTATTGCTTGAGCAGAATGAAGCTGATGCAGTGTTTTTCGGTGAAGTGCTGCTGAGCACTTTTTACCAGTTGCTGACCACACTGATCGGACCTTCGCTGACTACCCGTTTGCTGCATGGCGTGTGGGAACCTTCTTTGAGCGACACCCCTTCGCAGGAAATTTCTCCATGAGCACCAAAGTGACAATCAACCGTCTGGCCACCGGCGTGCCAGGACTGGACGAGGTGCTGGGCGGAGGTTTGCCGGAGTTTTCGTTCAACCTTATCGCCGGCCCGCCTGGCTGTGGCAAGACCACGCTGGCGCATCAAATGATGTTCGCCCTCGCAACGCCTGAGCGCCCGGCGCTGTTTTTTACCGTGCTCGGCGAGCCGCCGCTGAAGATGCTGCGTTATCAGCAGCAGTTCGACTTTTTCGACGACAACGCGATCAACCAGTCGATCCGCTACATCAACCTGGCCGATGACACCCTGGCCGGGAATCTGGATGAAGTGCTGCGACGCATCGTCAGCGAAGTGGAGACTCATTCGCCGTCGCTGGTGTTTGTCGACTCGTTCCGCTCGGTGGTACTGGCCAGCCAGACAGAGCACAACCCTAACAACAACCTGCCGCAGTTTGTCCAGGAATTGGGCATGTTGATGACCACCTGGCAGGCGACGACCTTCCTGATTGGTGAATACTTCTCCGAAACCGACACCAACCCGATCTTCACCGTGGCAGACGGGTTGATCTGGTTGCGCCAGAGCGTCGAGCGCAACTCGATGGTGCGCAAAATGGAAATCATGAAGATGCGCGGCCAGCCGACTTTGCCGGGGCTGCACACCTTCCGTATCGCCACCTCAGGCATCAAGGTCTTTGCCCCCGCTGCGCTCAACCCGGTTGAGACACCCACGGTGTTTCCCATCCAGCGCTTGAAAATGGGCGTGCCACAACTTGACGAAATGCTCGGTGGTGGGCTGCCCCGAGGCTATTCCTTGCTGGTGGCAGGGCCCTCGGGTTCGGGCAAAAGCATTCTGGCGGCG
This sequence comes from Pseudomonas fildesensis, assembly GCF_001050345.1. Lineage (GTDB taxonomy): Bacteria > Pseudomonadota > Gammaproteobacteria > Pseudomonadales > Pseudomonadaceae > Aquipseudomonas > Aquipseudomonas fildesensis. The sequence goes on from NZ_LFMW01000002.1 coordinate 378,653, forward strand.
ACCTTCCTCGCCGAGGGCGCGCGCAACGGTGAAACCGGCGTTATTGCGGTGTTCGAACCGCGGCCCAACCACTCGCAAAACGCCACATTGGCCAAGCTGATTGAAACCGGGCAGGTCGGTCTGGTGGACAGCCGGGCGCCGGACCTGTCCATCGACGAAGTCGTGCAACTGCTGCTCAGCGAGATCAGCCGTTTGAACGCCACTCGCGTGGTCATCGATTCGCTGTCGGGCTTCGAGCTGGCCCTGGCGCCGACCTTCCGTGAGGACTTTCGTGAGTCGTTGTCGCGCATGGTCACGGCGTTGACCCGTGCGGGCGTCAGCGTATTGATGACCTCAGAGTTGGAAGATCGCTACACCGACCTGCGCTTCAGCCCTTACGGCACAGCGTTCCTGACCGATGCGATCATCGTCCAGCGCTACATTGAAGTGCGCAGCCGCCTCTTGCGAATCATGGCGGTGGTCAAAGTGCGCGCCAGCGCCCACTCCGATGAACTGCGTCAATATCACATCAATGACGATGGCCTGCAGATCGGCGAGATGCTCACTGATCAGGAGGGGCTGCTCGGTGGTCGGCCAACCACGAAGCACATAGGATATGAAAATGTTTGAGTTGACCCATGAGTAAAAGCGGTGGAGGGGATGAACGTGAGGTGGCCAGTGCCGCCCACGAACTCTTCCTGCTCGGCCGGAAAACCGTTGAGGCGCGCGCCGTTTTGGCCGCATTGCAGCAACAACTGAGTGACGCCAACAGCCGTTTGGTAGATACCCGGCACGTCGAGCAATTGATCGAGGCCAATCAACAGTTGGTGCTGGCGATGCTCTTGGCGCAGTCCGACGCTGTTGCAACGCCGCGCCTGGAGGAACAGCAGCTGTTTCAGGAGCTGCGCGAGGCCAATGCGCAACTGGTCATCGCTGCGCTCAGCGCCCAGGACCTCCAGGCGATCGCCGAACGTGCGTTGGGTGAGCAGAAAAGCATCCTTGCGACGGTGGCCCATGAGCTGCGCAACCCGCTGACCCCTATCAGCCTGATTGCGGAGCGCATGGTGAGGCTGCCCAGTGACCAACTACCCCGCATGCGTGAGCTGATCGACGGTCAGGTCCAGCATATTTCCCAACTGGTCGACGACCTGCTGGATGTCTCGCGCGCCAGCGCCGGCAAGCTGCGAATCAACCGCAGCGAGGTCGATATGCTGCGCATTCTGAATGCCGCTGTCGACGCCTGCAGCCCGGTGATGATCGCGCGTCATCAGCAATTCGATGTACAGCTTCCCGACTGCACCCTGACCCTCAACGGTGACGCTGGGCGGCTCGCGCAGATTCTTCACAACCTGTTGGCAAACGCGGCCAAGTACACACCTGCCGGCGGCAATATAAGGATGGTTGTCACTGCGGCGGCCGAGGTGTTGCGCATCAGTATTGCCGACAATGGCATCGGTGTTACCGCCAAAGCGCTGCCGTTTATTTTCGACCCTTATGTGCAAGACACCCACGCCATAGGTTTCAACGGGACCGGCCTGGGCATTGGCTTGACGGTGGTTCGCGAATTGGTTGAGGCCCACGGCGGCACGGTGACGGGGATGAGTGAAGGGCATGACAAGGGCAGTGAGTTTGTGGTGACGCTGCCCTTATCGGTTTAAGGGGGCAAACGCACGAAAGTGATTTATGCGGGTCAATAGCCCCCGCGCGATCGTCTGTGGTCGCGCGCTTGTCGGCCTCATGAACGGGGCCCGTCGTCCGTTTACCCTCACCATAAGATCTAAAGCATGTACCTACGCAACATTGCAGTGGGGCTGTCAGCCCTTGTTTTACTCTCCACCGGGGTGCAAGCCCGCAGTCTTACGAACCTCTACACCCCTACAGAACGACGTGCCTCGTTTGACGGTTGCGCTGATCTGTTCCCCGCCGCAAAGCCGATCAATACCGCCACCGTGCCCGCCAGTATGAAACCGCTGGCACTGTGTTCCGACAACTTCGCCGTGCTGTACTCGCAAACCAGCAAGACGCCGCTGGTAGTGGTCGAGCGTCTGAATGCCGCCCTGTTGAAAGACGCCAAGGGCGAGGAACGCACTAACCAGTTCTACGCCGACCCGCGCATTCCCAGGAACGGCCGCGCGGAGTTGAGCGACTACCGCAGCCAGCGTCCGGCCGTCGACCGTGGCCATCAATCGCCCGCCGCCGATGCGCCGAACGCCAATGCCATGGCGCAGTCTTTCGCGCTGTCGAACATGGTGCCCCAGGACCCCACCAACAACCGCAAGATCTGGAGCAAGGTCGAGGCGGATGTGCGCAAGTTTGCCAAGCGCGCCGGCGGCGATGTGTTTGTGTTCACCGGCCCGCTGTTTGATTCGGGCTACGGCACCGTTGGCAAGAACAAAGTCTGGGTGCCGACCCGGCTGTTCAAGCTGGTCTACGACACCTCGTCCAAGCGTGCCTGGGCGTATGTGCTGCCCAACGCGCAGACCCGCATCCAACGGCCGATGGACTATGACGCGTTTGTGAAGAGCACCGGGTTGAAGTTGCTGGGCAATCTGCCGGTGACAGGCTCGGTAGGGCGCATGTAAATAAAGGGCTGAGCAGCGTTACTTGGCTTTTTTCAACGCCTTCAAGCGTGCTGTCGCTCGCTGGGCGGCGGCCATTTTCTCTGGGCGTTTCATCCGTTTCCATTTACGGATGTCGTCCTTGGTCCGCCCACAGCTGACGCACAACTCGCCACTCAACTGGCAGGTAGAGACACACGGGTTTTCGATTTCTTTAGCCAAGATTTCACCTGGGGATGAAGTAAAGGGTCGCCGCTACGCCGCACGAAACTCAATCGTGAGGTGGCTCACTTCATGGACCGGCTTGAGGCGCTCGCGAATGGTCTCGGCATCTGCCGTCGGTTGACCGACAACGCTCACGATGGCCGCATGGACGCCCGGCCCGACCTGCCCGACCTGCCAGACGTGCAGGTCGGTAATCGTCGCATCGCCCGGTTGCTCCACCAACTCACGGATCTCGGCGGCAACGTGCTCGTCGGTCTGATCCAGCAGCACGCCGGCGGTCACGCCCATCAAACTCCAGGCCCATCGCGCAATCACGATGGCGCCAACGATGCCCATCACCGGGTCCAGCCAGACCCAACCCAGGTACCGACCCGCCAGCAATGCGGCGATCGCCAGCACGGAGGTCAGCGCATCGGCGAGCACATGCACGTAGGCTGACCTGAGGTTGTTATCGTGGCCAGGGTGACGATGGTCGTGATCAGCGTCATGCCCATGCCCATGCCCATGGTCATGACCGTGGCCCAGCAGCAGCGCGCTGACGATATTCACCACCAGCCCGACGATAGCGATCAGGGTCGCCGTACCAAATTGCACGTCGGTCGGCTGGAGCAGGCGCAGGACCGACTCGACACCAATGCCCAAGGCCACCAGCGCCAGGATCAGTGCCGAGGCAAAGCCGCCCAGGTCACCCACCTTGCCGGTGCCAAAGCTGTAGCGAGGGCTGTTCGCATGGCGCTTGGCGTAGGCGTAGGCCGCCGCCGCGATGCCCAACGCACCTGCATGGGTGGCCATATGAAAACCGTCGGCCAGCAACGCCATGGAGCCGGTCAGGGCGCCGGCGGTAATCTCCGCCACCATCATCACCACGGTCAGCATCACCACCCACAGGGTGCGTTTGGCGTTTTCTTCATGGGCAGCCCCCAAGAACACATGGCTGTGTGCATGGCTGTTCATAAGGCTCATTTGGAGTAGCGCCGAATGGCTTCAAGCAACTCTTCGACGCCTTTGTTGCGGGCCTGCGCACTGAGTGACGGGTCGGCCACGTGTGCCCTGGCGTGCTCTTCGATGATTTCTTCCATCAAGCCGTTGATGGCGCCGCGCGTGGCGGCCACCAGGTGCAGGGTCTTGGCGCAGTCAGCGTCCGACTCCAGCGCTTTTTCAACCGCCTGAATCTGCCCGGCGATGCGTTTGACGCGCTTGATCAGGCTGTCTTTGTTTGCCGCTACATGGCCCACGGTATACCCCCCCTACCTATGAAGGGGCGGATCATGGCATACCCCACCCCCCCTATACAATGATCCAGATTCATGGACGCTTCGGCCTTCTTCGTCCAAAGGCCGGCGCCTGGGTTTATACTGCGCACCCTCGGCACTCACTCCATCCAAACCACCTGAGAACCCTCATGAGCACCTCTCTTTCCATGACCCCGACGCGCAAGCCCGTCGCGCCACTGGTGGCTTTTGCACTGCTGGTGCTCGGCGCCCTGTTCCTGCAAAACAGCGTCGGCTCACGCCAAGTGCTGTTGCTGGTGGTCGGCGCCGCACTGGGCTTGACCCTCTATCACGCCGCCTTCGGCTTCACCTCGGCCTGGCGCGTGTTTATCAATGATCGGCGTGGCGCCGGGCTGCGTGCGCAAATGGTGATGCTGGCGGTGGCGGTGCTGCTGTTCTTCCCGGCGCTGGGTGCGGGCACATTGTTTGGTCAGCCGGTGGTCGGGCTGGTGGCGCCGGCCGGGGTGTCGGTGGTGTTCGGGGCGTTTATTTTCGGCATCGGCATGCAGTTGGGCGGCGGTTGTGCGTCGGGCACTTTATTCACCGTGGGCGGCGGTAATGCGCGCATGCTGGTGACGCTGTTCTTCTTTATCTGCGGTTCGTTGATCGCCACGCACCATGTGGACTGGTGGTTTGCACTGCCGGCGTTTCCGGCGGTTTCCATCGTCAAGAGCTTCGGCGTAGTACCTGCCTTGCTCTTGAGCCTGGCCGTGTTCGGCCTCATTGCCGCGGTGACCGTACGCCTGGAAAAGGGTCGGCATGGGCAGCTTGAAGAAGGCGTGAAAAGCGAGCACCAGGGCCTGCGTCGTTTCCTGCGCGGGCCATGGCCGTTGGTGTGGGGTGCGATTGGCCTGGCCTTGCTCAACTACGCGACCCTGGCTCTGGCCGGACGGCCGTGGGGCATTACCTCGGCCTTTGCGCTCTGGGGTGCAAAGGCGGTGAGCGGTTTGGGTGTAGATGTGAGCACGTGGGCGTTCTGGCAAATGCCCGGCAACGCCAAGGCCCTGGCCGCGCCGGTGTGGGAAGACATCACCAGCGTCATGGACATTGGCATCGTCCTCGGCGCGCTGTTGGCCGCAGGCCTGGCCGGGCGTTTCGCCCCCAGCCTGAACATCCCCGCGCGCTCGCTGGTGGCCGCAGTGATCGGCGGCCTGCTGCTCGGCTACGGCTCGCGCCTGGCCTATGGCTGCAACATCGGCGCGTACTTCAGCGGCATCGCCTCGGGCAGCCTGCATGGCTGGGTGTGGTTGGTGGCGGCGTTTATCGGCAACAGCGTGGGCGTGCGGTTGCGGCCGTTCTTCTTTGCGGGTGAGCGGCCGCGGGTGGCGTTGAGCGGTTGCTAAGACCGCCTCCGCGTCAGCTCTGCGGGGAAGAGCTCGGCTCCTGAGCCGCTTCGGGGGCCAGCTTTTCCCGATCCGCCTTGCTGATGTATTTATCCTTACTTTTCGGCGCCAGTTTCGCGCTGGCCTTTTTGGCTTTGGCCTTGAATAGTTGCTTTAGTTTTTTCTGGCGATTCATGTGGTTTTATCCGGTTTGTGCATGCGCGGATGATACCAGCTTAAAAACTGCGGCCGTTCCCTGGGTCGCTTTTTAACGCTGATCTGTGCATTGAATCGCCTTTCCTTTCGCCGATACTCGGGCCCTGCAAGCCCCGAGTATTGAACGCGATAGGGAAGACATGATGAGTATCCACACCCGTTCCATCGCCACGGTGATCGACCCGCTCGTGGATTTCATTCTGGTGGGCGACTCGACGGCCATGGTCGGCTATGGCCGGGCCTCGACCCTGAGCATGCAGCGCGCAGGCGTACTTGGTCGTCGACACCGACACGCCCAGGCGCTCGGCCAGCTGGCGCAGGGAGGGGCGTTTACGCTCGCCTTGCGAAGGGCTGGCCTCAATCTACTCCAACCGCCCCAATAGGCATCCTACGCATGTGTAAGCCCCGTCAACGTATCCGCAATCGTCTTTGTCCGCTGCGCCGTCCCCTCGGTCGCGCGGCTTGACGCTTCCAGCGCATCGAGCATTTCGCGCAGCGCGCCCACCCCGGTGGATTGGTCTTCAATCTGCTGGGCCACGCGCTGGATCTCGCTGGACAACAAGTCGATATCCACGCCGATTTCCGCCGCATTCTTGCGGGTGATTTCCGCCAGCTTGCGTACCTCGTCCGCTACCACCGCAAAGCCCCGGCCAAGGTCGCCCGCGCGCGCTGCTTCAATGGCGGCGTTGAGCGCCAGCAAGTTGGTCTGCCCGGCGATCTGCTGGATCACCTGCACAATCGACTGGATACGCAAACTCGAACCGGCCAGGGTGCGCGCCCCTTGCACCGCGACATCCGCCTGGCTGGACAGCCCCTCCACCGTGGCCCCGGCCTGGGCAGACACGCTGTTCTGCTGGCCAATCGTGCCCACCAGCTCATCCATCGACGCATGCAGCTCACCGGAGTAATGCTTGAGCTGCGAAGCGATGTCCTCCTGCTGACGCTCGGCCTGGGCCAACACCAGGCCCAAGTCGGCCAGGCCTTCGAAGACTGGCAGGATATTGCGGTCCAGACCTCGGGTATTCAGGGTGTCGGTGAAGTCATTGTTCTTGAACGCGGCAATCTGCTTGACCACCACATGGTTCAACCCCGCCAGCTTCTTCACCTGGCGCCGTAGGAAAAATGCCTTGAACTCGCCGTAATGGGCGATGAAATTGTCCACGTACTCATCACTGAAACTCGCGCCCTTGGCCACCCGAAAGAAGAAAATCGCCGTCAGCGTCTGGTTCAGGTTCAAGCCCAAAATCTCCCCAAAGGTCGAAAACCCCGCCAACGGCACATCACCAAAAATGCCGGTCATGCTGCCCAACTCGGCGCCGTTGTTCAGCCTTCGCAAAATGCAGTCATTGAGGATGCCCGCCACCGGTTGGCCGCCCTTGCCGCGCAAGAACTGCTCATAGTCCAGGCGCGTCGCCTCCCGCAACGGCGTACGCCGCACCATCACCAACTCCTCGCCGGGCGCCACGTCGCAAAACAGCTGCACGATCTGCTGCTCATAGTCGATACGCGCGATGGAACGTACAAACAACTCACTGCCCACGCGAATCGCGAACGAGTAATCCGCCAGCTTCGACTCCAACGCCTGGGGCGCGCAACTGAACGCATCGCACAGCGCCTGCACCATGCTCTTGATATTGCCGCCGCTGTCGATCACCTGGTCAATCGTGCGGTCCTCCACCGAGGCAGTCAGCACGCTGAAGGTCAAATCCGCCGGCTTGAAGTTCTGGCTCTTGAACACCCCAAATCGCACATGGGCCGCCGTCTTCAGGAACACAATCTGCGCATGGTTCTGATAACTGCGCTGGCCGTCATGGATCAGCGTCTTCTGGAAATCCGACTTACCGCCGGCCGACCCGCCTACGAACAAACACGGAAAACGCCCCGACTCATACAGCGCCTCCATAAAAAACGACTCCGACGCCGACAACCCATCGAACACCACATACGCCAACGTATCGCGATGATCAATCGGCGTGTGCACCTGCACCCGCTTGATATTGTTCACCAACTTGGCAATCCGCTCCTGCATCCCCAAACGCTTGCCGCCACTGCGAATGTCCTCACACTCCAGCGGCACCATCACCACCTCGGCCGAGGCGATCACACTGTCGTCGAAGAGCTGCAACACAATCCGGTCCCAACGCTCGCCCGTGGCGCAATACAGCGAATTGGGCGCATTGCACAGCTCGCCGGAGGTGGTGCAGAGGCTGATGGTGGATTGGGGGAAACGGCGTTTGAGCTTGGCGGCGATTGCGTCGATGTCCAGATGCGGCGAGATAAAGCCGGTGATCAGGGTGGGGGTGATGCGCAGGGCAGTGAGTGCGGCGTCCAGGTCGCTGGCAGTGCTAATGAGCGTGGCAGTGCCTTGACGATCGGCCCGGGCTTTTTTTAGAAGGGAGAGTGGGTTCATGGTGGACTCGATCGAGTGGGGGGCAGGGGGTTAGGCATACTGTTAGTAGGGTTATCGGCAGGTTGGGTGGGGGCTGGAGGGGGAGGGTGGGGGATGCGACGGATGGACGCGGTTGCAGGAGGTTCCCAATTATTGACAGGCTGCTATCGGCCAGGAGCAGTCACTGGACAGCTCTGTTGTCAGTCGCTTAGACCTGACGGCTTCGATGAAGCCAACAAAGATTTTTGACTGCATAAATCCCTCAAATGTGGGAGACAAGGGTAACGGTATACGTGTAGGGAATTTAGAAGACGGTAGGCGAGTTATTGTTCATCCCAATAGCAGCGACGGTCGGCCAACCATCGAAATACAACGACCCGACGGAAAATGAGCCAGTGATAAGATACGTTACGACTAAAGGATGCTGACGTGAATACACAAATATTCCGTCCATGGAGTGCATTAGGCTTACCTGCTTTAGGTAGAGTAACCTTCGAACGAATTACCTATGACAGCGGCATGCGCATTCATCTTAAAGAATCAGGAAGTGCAGGCAGAAAACTTTATTTAGACTTCATTGAACTTCCCACCGTGATACGCATAGCAAACGAAAGCATGAGGCTTGTTTCGTTGCAACTGATTCCTTGGGAAATCGAAACCTCATTCTTTTTAGTCGAGAATTCAGATTTTTTAGCATGGCTACATAATGATTCATTTGATATCTATAAAGATGATCCGATTTTTCATTTGGCCATTGTCGCAGATGAGTGGATAGACATTATTTGCAATGAAAAACCAGTGCTTGTGATTGAGGGCTGATAAGCTTCAGAGGCCCAGATTTGAATGACATTGATGCGGCGACCTGCATTCTTAATGCAGAAGCTGGCAGGGCGGCGCAATGGCCGAGATCGACCGCGTGACGAGTTGCGGACGGACATAGAAATTGCGGCCGATCTGGTCGAGGAGTTTAAAAAGACGTCGGCACTCAGAACATGGGGTTGGATGTGCATCGCTGATGGCACACCCCAGGTAGTGCCCCCCGTAGCGCTGTTGTAGCCTTCCCATCATTCGCTAGGCGAGTGGTCAAGTCCAATGTAAATGCCTGGTCACGTCCGATGCAAACGACTGATCAAGTCGAATGCAAATGGGTGGTCAAGTGGAGTGCAATTTCCCAGTTGGAGCTGATTGAAAACTGACCCATTACTTTTGGACATCAGCCCACCTCTTCTGTCTTGGAACCACCCAGTTCGGATTGGTATTTTTGCGCTTCTGCCTCGATCCGTTCAATCGTCCAACCGTTCTCGAACCATGCTGACGTTCCTAATTAATCCGTGCACTGACACATTAGTTGCTTTGGACTGGTCAGACCGTCGAAAGAGCAATCGCTTTTTCTAAGACGGCCTGTAACATCTGCTCCGGTGATTGTTCCTTGTTGAAGAAGCTCGGTGACAATTTATCAGAGTCGTTTTCAGTCGATTGCCTGAGAAGGGCGAGCGGCCCCGATTGTCCTAACTGCTCTTGGTAAAGACTTTTTATACTGTCCCTAAAGCCATCAGGGTATGCCGCTTTCTCGACCCCTGGAAGATCATCGAAATAGTCCATGATGCCTTTGAAGATTTCACTGTTGTCACCGCCGTTCGTTATATTGGCGTACAACTTGGAAAAATATGTTTCATCCTGCTTACTAAGCTCCCCATAAGCGGCATATCGTTCTGCATCCGTATAGGTTCCTGAATCATCATAAACAATATTGCTTAGCCCGTTTCGGGCCATACCTTCAAATGGGTTTGGAAGTTTTTCGGGGGGGAGTTTAGAAAGCCCAATTGCGTAATCTAGTGACTGCTGACCTAACGCCAAACGGGCAGGGTCGTCTGTTTTGGGAAGTAGATCCTCACTATTAAGATTCCCGCCAGCAATCCGCTGCCCGAAATTGTACATATCGCTCTGACCTTTTGCATATTGTCCTTTTAAATCCCTATTGGACATAGATGCTTGTTTATCATCAGCGTTACTTAATGCGTACAGTGCCCGTGCAGAATCGGAGATTGTGACGGTCTCCGTCGTCTTGATGGCGGCATCCCCTGAAGGTAAATTTACAGGGTTGGACGAAGGAACCTTCTCTTGTGTAGAAACCTTTGCCTGTGTACTTGCTTGATACGATTTAATCGAAATATCCATGGTGATACTCCATACGCTGAAGATAGCTCGAGAGCTATCTTCAGCTAGGGTTCCTATACAAATGTCGGATTATTTTATTTCAAATTCGACAGTGTAGTTATAGGGAGGCGCCGATTGAATTGCTGTGATATTCGCATTGCAAGTAGCGTTATCGGAACCAGTGCCAGTGCCCATTTTAGTCCAGCTAGGGGCTTTAGTCGTTGGATTGACTTGGTGGCTTGCTGCAAAACGACATTTCTTATTACCTGAAGTATAGACGAACCGCATTCCTGAAACCGTATCCGCGACACTGGTCAGGGCAAATGTTGTCGTTGCAGACGGCAGAATCGTATTTGGGGTGGGGGCTACACTCCCTGAAAAGTACTCGAAAGTGTACGCGGCTGGACCGGTCGTAGAGTTCTTCACCTTCACGGTGACGATTGTGCCTGCTTGGGCAGATGCAATCATAGAGGCGAATAGAGTTACTGTCCCGAACAGTTTAGCGAATCTCATAAATATCCCTTTAATTTTGATAATCACTATAACTCTTGTCCTTCCGCGTTTCGGTAAGCACCTTAACTACAAGTGCCTTATTGATGCAGAAGGATAGTAGCTTTAGGTCATACATCCATGACGCGAAAGCATTTTCCCTCGTCTTGTATAGAAAAGACAGCAAGACTCAACCTCTATAGCGGCAGGTAACCAGAATTCTTTAAGCCAAGGGTTGCTATTTTTGACACATCGGATGGATAAAGATTTCACAACCTGCAGGAACTAACACATATCCAGCCTGCAACCCTTCAATTTCAATAGCTTGCGCAGTGGTCCTGGTTGCCGATACCGGCTATCACCATAGTCATAGTACATAGGTTGAGTTACTAATTTTCGCCACTGCCTGTGGCGGCACCACTATGCTCTGCTCGTTTCGGTAGAAAGATGACCACCTGTCGATGCGCAGAGGTCGTTGGCACGATTCAGCCAATGATTTCTATGTCTTCGGTCTCCCACCAGCGCTGACGTGCCTAATAACACTTTCCAATGTGTGAGAATGATTTTAAAAATAAATGATATAATTTTTCATATAACTAACAAATCTAATATGAAGTATTCAAAAGAAGAAGAAGCACAGGCACTGGCTAAAAGAAACCAAGCACGCTCTGATTTCGCCATGCCGTCATATGACTTTATCCGAGTAGTGCTCCACTTTACTCACGAATGCGTCTCCAGTTTATCGTCAACTTCCTGGAAGGAGCGGGCAGTCTCCATCAGCTCGTTGGCTCCTTTTTCATTCCTCATATTTCGTATGAATTCAGGTGCAGTGAAAGACCCTAACAGACCGAAATTTTTGTTTGCCTATCCTTATATGGATGGAACAAAAGATTATGCCGAGCACGTTAGACTCCCAGATTATTTAGCAGGGCTATGCGCCGACATAAATCTGCCAAACATGGAGTTCAGTCATACGAAATTTGAAAGGATTTTCGGCGAAGCAATTATCAATTCAAAAAAACAATGTTCTTCTTCAGGTCTTGGGCAATCCTGAAAAAATCACCGTGAGACGATTAACCTTTAGGGACGATCAGTGAGCGTTCGTGTACAAAGTTCAATTATCAGCTCATACCACAATCTGGGATGATCAAAGCGGTCGGCAAGCTTCCCTCGTGACTTATTCAAGAGGTTAACGCAGCGTCGTTGACGAACAGCCCGTCACTTGTGGATAGATCAGGCAAACCAGCGTCGATTTGTGTTTTGGCTCAAAGCCGTGATCAATCATGCAGCGTTGCGCTTCGGCTGTGTCTCCGATGCTTGCAACGTCCAGATTTGACCCTAGCGGTTTGGCATAGCCACATGCGTACATCACCGGCAGGGCTTCACTATCATTCGCTACCTGGACTGAGAAATGCGGTGATGCTCCCGCCTTGCGCCAGGTTACTTGCATGCGTTCATCCCGGCCTGAATTCGGCTTGATTGGGTGAAATGCGTCATCCTCGACAAACGGTAAAGCTTCGAGCTGGGACAAGGTGAGAGGATGACCCTGCCTCTCTTCAACGCAGGCGGGCATGTCTTTCATTAATTCACAGTATTCAAAACCGTCTTTGCGAACAAAGCCATGACGCTGCATACACTGGAATTGCAGCACTTGCTCGTTTATCGGCAAATGCGTCATCGAACTGCCAACGGGGTCGCCACATTCCGTCATAGCCGCCTTAACACCCTCAACAGAGGTCGAAGCGCGTTTCCACCGCGTGAATTCAGCTGAAGGCGGGCAACCGGTCAGTAAAAGCACCGTCGCGATTAGGGCAGGAAAGGTAATGATGTGAGCTTTGCGCAACATGTTAGTCCTTTATGTACGTCAGGCTCCCCAACTGCCTAGATTCTTGAGAATCTTTGCTTACGGCATGAAGCACGCCACTGAATGTAATCAGAATGGTATCTGTAACCCTCTCTGGACGTTACCGAAAGTCGACTGTTTTCAACTCAGTAGGCCGATTGTCGCCTGTCGTGAGATGCAGCAATCGGCCAATAGTTGCCTGTCACGATGAGCAGCAATCGACCCAAAGCAGCCATCCATGACAGGGTGCTTTCGGCCAAAAGCTGCCGCTCACCTGAGATAAATTTCGAACGTCCCAACGCCTGGAATGAGCCCCTCGTAGCCGCAAAACACAGCCTGTTAACATGCCTCTCAACGCGTCGCACATTGACCTATCCGAAGAAAATTTTTAAGCGCCGCCTGATAGAGCGTCAATGGCTGATTGTCCGTATTGAATAGTGCAAACGGAATCATCGTGAGATGTGAAAACGACGTGGCGTTTATCGAGTAGGTTTTCTGCCTGCAAAAGCGCTGATCCTTATTCAATATAAATTCAAACTTGAAAAGGTTTGTCCGCGTACACCAACTGGGGATCAAACCCAGACTCAGGCCCGTCAAGTAATCTTGTCCGCAAGCGCCGCCAGATGAGAACTCCGAGATCTTTATCTCTAATGCCGGTAGGGTCGGGGCGGCAAGGCTGGAGCCCGTATCCTGTGCATCGGGAATAACTTTGAGTGTCGCTGCGTATGCGTCCTTGCCGAAGCGACTGTCTTTCCATGGGGAGTTTATTGCGTAACTGAAGCTGGAGATGATTTCTTGTGTTTCGGGTTCAACGGGTTTGTTGATTGTCGGCTGGGACGAATAAGATGTGCAGCCGGAACAGAGTATCGCAATGCTGACAAACACAAATCCGTTGGCTATTAAGCGACGCATACTCAGTTTTCCCTAACTATCAATTGGCCGACATTCCTGTCACTTAATGCCGTATAGCATCTTATCTACACGCCGGATAGCTGAATCAGCATAACAGGGCAGACTGTACGCGCGACACTTCGGGAGAGAGAAAAGGCCGCCGTCATGCTTTCTTTGCCCCCAATCCAGTGCGAACCCGCGAACTTTGAAGGCAAACGCCTGCCCAAACCCCGCCATCACCAAGGTTGCGCTACTAACAGGGAGAAAATAATGAAGCAGGACGCCAGCAAGCGCTCATCAATTCATACCGGCTTGGGCATTGTCATCGCACGCCTGGGGTTGTTGCTCATCGTGCCGTTGGCTATCGGGGGCTGCACCTTCAAGAAAACCGATGTCCAGAACCCGGCCGAGATGGCCAAGTACGACCCCGCCAGTACGGCGCGCATCCGCCTGATCAGCGGGCAAGGGGCATACGCAGGTTTCGTATCCGGCCAAAGTTGCGAGCAGTATTTCAACGACACTTACAGAAAAGCGCTGGCCGCCCGCGAGCGGCCGCAAGGATGGAATCCTTCGCGTATCGTGCCCAGCGGTCAGAGCGCGGATATCTTCGGCATGTGGCCTTCCGACTACCAGAACAATGTCATCGGCATGCCGGCCTCCCCGGTCAGCGCGAAGATCGATGAGACGCGCAGGTACTTCGATGAACGTGTGGTCCCGGCCGGGCAGCCGCTGATCGTGTTTGTGGCGTTCGTCACGTCCGGGTCCAGTTGCTCTTCAGCGCCCGTCAGTTTCGTGCCACGCGCAGGCGCCGACTATGAAGTCCGGCAGGCATTCCAGTCGCAAACACTCCAGACAACGTGCCGCAATGAGGTGGTTGAGTTGAAAGCCGGCGAGGAAAAACCGATGTCCCCGAATTACTGCATCCAGGACTCGTCGGGCGATTATTACACCCGCAGCGTTACCCCTGTCAGCCAGGCCGGGCAATAAGCCGACCGGGCCTGGTATAGGATGGCTGCTGTTTGTGCAGCCACTTTCACGCTGGCCTTTTTGCGCTGAAAAAAGGGCGTTATCAGCCAGCCTAGCTACGCCGAAGCGACGACTGGCGTATGAGGGCTCCTAGAGAGGGACCTTGGAGAATGAGACAAGGGAGCCCCCCAGCCCCATCAACAAGCTCCGAAAATGGCCCATAGGTAGACTGTCTCGAATGTCTGCTCCTGGCCGATAGCTGCCGTTGGCGCACGGCAGCAATCGGCCAAACGCTGCCGGTCGTCACGCTTAGGAGTGGCAATGCTCTTCAAAATAGGCGTCGCCTGGAGTGTAACGGCCGCTCAATATCCTTCCATAAACAGCACAGCCTCCAATTGGCGGGCGCTGTAGGCCAAGCCAGATCGTGTATTAAGCGCCTGCACAATGGACGCGACAAGATGATTTGCATCGAGCTGCGCTGGCCATGACATATATGCATTGCGCCATACAGCACGAGTCGCTCGTGGCCGACTACCGCCACGCCCGGCAATCAGGCCTAGGTTGGGATACTGCGCCTTGAAGGAATCGAGCTCGACGTCATCGAACACGGCCTCAGCAATAGCCACCAATGCGGTGGCTACACGCGAGTCATAGATCACAAAGTCGTCTGGGTAAAACATGGCGTACAGCTTCGTCCATGCACTGTTCATCGCAGCAGGGTTCTGAGCGTTGCGATTAGCTGCACGTTGCAGGTTGGCGACCACCGCATCGGCATCCTGTGTGGGCAGGCGCACCCCGCCCCACTGACAGATAGACGCGAATAACGCCAACACCGCGTCGGCATTACCGGCAAGGTCAATACTTAGCACTCGAGCCTGAGTAATAAACCCCTGCAGAACTTGCTCAGTAGCTACAAAATTCACTCCCGGGGAGGGCCAGAAGTAGCTGCTCAATCGTGCATCCAGTCCCTGAGCTGCCTGGGCTGGGTATACCTTCCGGCGGCGGCGATCGTAGATTTGAAAGGGTTCATATTCAAGGTAGAAGGCAAAGCGCGCTTCCCAGGGGCTTAAGCTATGGCAACCCAGGGGCGCCTCGGTAGCCGGCTCGACTTCAGCGGTCAGCTCCTGCGTTTCGTCCAGGCCGAGCAACTCATACAACCCCTCGGCCACACGCCGGTAACGCGCCACTTGGCCGTTGCGCGCCCAGTAACCGGTGTGCTCACAAAGGTTTGCCAGCTGCGTATTGATTGTGTTGGCGGCGAAAAAGTCTAGGCCCACGCGATAGCGTTCGTTGGCGTCGGTGGGGCTTAAGTAGACCCTACGGCCAATGGTTTTAAGGTCTGCAGCGCGGAAGTGTAGCGGTAGCGCGCCGGCGTGGATTTCAAGGGCAATTGCGTCGTGCAGGGCCATTAGGCATTCCAAATGCAGGGGGTAAAGAGGTTTTCCGTTATAGCGATAGGCTACTCGGCGTCGGGCGCGCGATCCAGTGTGGTAAACGTACGGCTAAGACTTCAAGCAGGGCTGCGCTTAAGCCCAAGCGCCTCACGTTCTCCCCCATTTAATAAATCAGTAATCCGGCCAATAAGGCCCAGATGCCTAGTGGTTATTTACTGACAGCGCTCAGCCGACAGGGAGTGGCAGCAGTGCGTGAAGATAAAGGTCAGCGGCGTAGTGCCGATACATTGACGACTATCGCTAGGCGCTCAGGGATCTCTAACGAAAACCTTGAGGACGTTTGGGGTCATGGCTGGAACGTTAATTACAGCTAATCATTAGACATATGGAAGCCATAATGAAACGGATTGAACGGGACTTCGTTACGCTGTTCAACTACCTCTGGTACAAGGATTTTCCCGTTACTGAAACAGCCTGCCTGGCGAACCGGGCCAACTGGACGATTCATATGGGCCTCGTAATTCGGCAATGTGCCAGCCTGCTGGGCGCACGGGCGCTTTTCGAATCGGGCGGGCGTACCGATGCGGTGGTGCAGTACTCCGAAAAGGATATTTTGACCTTCGTGGAATGGGAGTGGAAGCGTGCCCATACGGACATCAATGAAATCAAAAAGCTGCATAGCAAGGCCGGTCAGGCAGCCTTTCAGACGTTCATTGGCTACAGTCGTGTAGAGGACATTCAAAAGGCTCTAGACCAAACGTTGAACACCTGGATCGATGCTAAAAGCCCCTTGATTTATTTTCTTATCACCTACGACGTGGTTAAAGGCAACCGCCATTTCGTTGAGCTTGTGACCTACCAATTTACAAAAAACCGCTGCAAGAAAATACGCAGCCAGCCGGCGCTACCCTGGATGGTAAATCGCAAGAAATTCATCGACGCTGATGAAAACACATAAAGCCTAAAAGACTTCGGAACTGTTGCCGATCAGCATTTCGCTGCTGGCTTCATCGGCAATTCCGAGCAACGTGGTGGACGGCCGAATGAGTTCTCACCCACAGTAGCGCTTCGACTTCGTCGTATTTATCCGCCAACTTGAGGAGCGTGTTTGCCCAGCCACTGCTGAGGCTGCAGGATTAAGGGGACTGATCTATTTATTTATTCCGAAGGAAAATCGCCGAGTCTTCGTAAAGTGAGTCACAAAGACTCAGCGATCTATTGAGTGGGTGGAAGGTTCGCTGCCCGCTACAGCACCCTCCCGCGCCATCAACTTATCCACCAACAACCCCCCCCCCCAGCTCACTCAACGGGTGAATCGCCTACGCCACATCCCGCTGCTTCCCCGTCAGCTCATCCGACAGGTCAAGCAACAACGCGTTAACCGAGGAAAAGGTTTCATAGCTAAATGAATCCGCCCCGTTACTTGTCCCCTTTACTGCCTTGATGGCAAGCCGTGCTTAGCGCGAGGCGCAGCCGCTGCGATATTGAGATTAACTATCGGAGAGCTTTTGAGCGAAGTTGACATTGAAGTAGTCTCTCCACGCGACGATGTGATCGCCCTCAAGCTCAAGTATGCCCATGACCTTCGCTGCTCCGATCTCGCTGCCGTCAGCGCGTTCGAACCTATCAAGTCGTTCGGTGAGCACGCTGTTACCGTCTGCGGCGATGGCGAGCATTTCAAAACGTACCGTAGCGATGCCTGATGCTTTCTCAAGGGCATCAATGAGCGCAATCGCTTCGTCGATACCGGTCGTGATGGCGACGCCTTCATTGACCCAAACGGTGCTGGGTGTGAACCAACGCTGTATGGCGACTCTCCCATGGTCTTCGGGAAAAGCGGCAAAAAAAGCGCTGACAGTCTCGATCGGTGTTGGCATGACGGTGTCCTTTCAAGGAGTCAGCGCAATTGCGCTTAAAGCAGCTGCCCGCCCGAAATGTCAAATGTCGTCCCGTTAGCCCAGGCCATGTCATCGGACAGGATGGCGGCAACCGCAGCGCCTATATCATCCGGCAGACCGACACGGCCCAGCGCGATGCCATGTGCCACATAGGCGTTCACATCTTTATTGTCGCGTACCGCACCGCCGCCGAAATCGGTAGCGATAGCACCGGGGGCAATCGCATTGACCCGAATGTGGCGCGAGCCCAGCTCAACCGCCATGAAACGGGTCAGCACCTCGACGGCGGCTTTCACTGCCGCGTAAACGCTGTATCCCGGCAGAGTAAAGCGCACAAAACCGGAGGAAACGTTAAGGATTCGGCCGCCGTCTTCCACCAGCGGCAGCAGCTTCTGTGTCAGGAAAATCGGACCACGCAGGTGCGTAGCGACCAGTGAGGCAAATTGTTCTTCGGTGGCGTCAACGAAGTTCGCAAAGAGGCCATTGCCAGCATTGTTGACGAGAAAGTCGAAGCGCTCGCGACCGAAGTTGGTCTTCAACGTTTTAGTCACTGCGCTTGAAAAAGCCTCATAGCTGGCGGTATCAGTAATGTCGAGCGGCAGCATCGCGATCTTGCCGCCCTGCGCCTCGATTTGCTGCTTCAGCGATTCGGCTTCTGCCGCGCCGCTGCGATAGGTGCCGATGATGTGGACACCGCGCTTGGCGAGGTGAACGGCCATGTTGCGGCCAAGGCCACGGCTGGCGCCTGTGATGAGTGCGATCGGGTGGGTCATGGGTTATCTCAGCTAGGTTTAGGCGTGCCTTTCGGCGCTTTCTTGACCCGCTCAAGATAGGCAGTGATCGGTTTATAACCCACGCCCAATAAGCTCAATTCATTGCCCGATTGTCTCAATCGTCTTGCGTGATGACGGGGCGTCGGCATAATCGGCTCATGAACAACGACCTTGCACCGCATCTTGAAATAGCCCTGCGCCATGCGCCACCGGGTTTGACGACTACACGCATCCCGCGTGTAGACCTCTGCGTCGGGCAAGGCACCACGGACAAGGCGCCATGCCTGTATCGCTCGATGATCTGCTTCATCCTGCAAGGCTCCAAGCGCGTCGCGATTAACGACAATCTCCTGAGCTACGACAGTGAGCACTATCTCATCAGCGCCCTGGACCTGCCTTTGAGCGGACAAATCCTTGATGCTGAAGGGGGTGAGCCCTACGTGGCGGTATCGCTGGTGCTGGCCCCGGCCATACTGGCGGACCTGGCGGCGACCATGCCTGTGATTCGCGAGAGCGAACAAAAAGGGATTGGCATCACGATCAACCCGATGAGCGCTTCGCTGCGCGATACGTTGCTGCGCTTATTGTCATTGCTCGACACGCCTGCCGATATCCCGGTTCTCGGCCCCTTGGTCGAACGGGAATTGCTCTATCGTCTTCTGCTGGGCCCCCAGGGCCGATTGCTGCGTCAGATTGCTCAACCCGATGGCGCCCTGGCCAGCATCCGCCGGGCCGTTGCCTGGATCCGGGACAATTACACCGACCAACTGCGTATCGATGCATTGTGCAAGGCCAGCGGCATGAGCCGGGCAAGCCTGCATCGCCACTTTCTTTCGATGACAGGCCTCAGCCCCATCCGCTATCAGAAACAGCTTAGATTGCAGGAAGCTCGCCAGCTTTTGCTGGCCGGCGAGCATCGTGCGTCTGATGTGGCGTTTGCTGTTGGTTATGAAAGTGCGTCACAGTTTAGCCGCGAGTATCTACGGCAATTTGGTGCATCGCCGGCGCGTGATGTGCTTGAGATACGGCAGGCGATTGTTAGTCCAACGGCCACCCCCCGTTCTTCCTCGATTCAACTTGGTATTGGCCAACATCACCCCATAACTACCCCTGTCTCCATTAAATGCAAGGACAGACCATGACCAACCAAACCGAAACCGCCATCCTGGCCGGCGGCTGCTTCTGGGGCATGCAAGACCTGTTGCGACGCTACCCCGGCGTGCTGCACACGCGAGTCGGCTACACCGGCGGCGATGTGCCGAATGCCACCTACCGCAACCATGGCAACCATGCTGAAGCGATTGAGATCGTGTTTGACCCGGCGGTGATCACTTACCGGCAGATTCTTGAGTTCTTTTTCCAGATCCATGACCCGAGTACGCCTAATCGGCAGGGGAATGATCTTGGGCCTGGTTATCGTTCGGCGATTTATTATCTTAGTGAGCAGCAGCGAGATGTTGCCGAGGATACGGCTGCGGACGTTGATGCTTCGACGTTGTGGCCGGGGCGTGTGGTGACAGAGATTGAGCCGGCGGGGCCGTTTTGGGAGGCGGAGCCGGAGCATCAGGATTATCTGGAGCGGATACCTAATGGGTATACGTGCCACTTTGTTCGGCCGAATTGGAAGCTGCCCAAGCGTGCGTGAGAGTGGGGGGCGCCGGAGGAAAATGGAGTAGATCCGATTCGGGGGGAATAAATCCCCCTTTACTCGTTCACTGGAAATGTGATCTGGAACGAAGAGCATCCTTGTCCAGACCTATGCCCTGAATACTCGTTGATACATCACCGAATACATTATCATCAGCCCGCTATTCGGCAGTCCCAAGCCCCGGAATGGACAGGGCACCCAATGGAATCAGGGAGAGATGGATGTACCTCAATAAAAAGTCCAGCCGCTGTATCTTGCTGGCCGGCGTGTTGGTAATTAGCGGTTGCACTTCGTTTTTGCAGGGCAAGCAGTATGTCGTTCCTGGCCCCGATGAACCCTCCGCAACGGTTCGCCTCAAGGCTGGAAATGGTGCGAGACTGGATGCCATGACGTTCAGCGACAATGGATGCTATGCGGGTTACACCATCCTGCCCTCTAACGGCGACTACATCGAATCTCGGGTCGCCGTGAATAAGGAGCTGATCCTGACCTATGGGCAGTTCTCAGGAAGCAGCGTTTGTCAGATACCGTTCTCCTTCACGCCACAGAACGGCGCCACCTATACCTTAATCCAAGGCTCCTGGAGCAAGCCCAAGGCAGGCATTCTTCCGATCTTCAACCACGACGAACATTTCTGCGGCGTAGGCGTCATCAAGAAAGTCGGCGACCAGGAGAGCATCGAACCCATTCAACAGCTGCAAATCAAGACTGGGTTCGCATGCCTGAAGTTCGTTAAATAGAGACACCGCACGGCATCCGCTGCGAGTTGGTTGAACCATTTCGAGCGGATAACGCCTTCCCCGGACAACGACAACGACAACGACAACGACAACGACAACGACAACGACAACGACAACGACACCGATGACCGAGCACTGTGCTGAAAGGTCAGCTGTCGGCCAAGAGCAGTCACTAACTGTCGACAAAGTCTGAGGCAACTCAGGGCGACCTGCCCCGCAGTCTCCATCGTGCTCATGGTGCTTGACCCTATAGTGGCTATAACCCTCATTCTAGTAGCAAGTTCGTATCTAATAGGAATTCATCATGGATACCCGCATCCCTCCGCCGCTGGTTGCTGCCCTGTTCGGCCTGTTGATGTGGGTCGCTGCTCGACACTTACCCGGCGCCCTGGAGCTGACTATCGAGTGGCGCACTAGCCTGGCGCTGGTGGCGTTGCTAGCAGGAGTAGCTATTTGTCTAGCCGGCGTGCTGTCCTTCCGCAAGGCCCGCACCACGGTCAACCCGCTGAAGCCTGAAACGGCTTCGGCTCTGGTTAGCTCGGGCGTCTACAGATATACCCGCAACCCCATGTACTTAGGCTTCGCCATAGTCCTGATAGCCTGGTCAATCTTCCTCGCCTGGCCCCCGGCACTCCTAGGCGTGCTGGGCTTCGTTATGTACATGAATATCTTCCAGATCGGGCCGGAGGAGCGGGCCCTTGCCAGCCTTTTCGGGAGAGAGTTCACGCAATACTGCAGCCAGGTCAGACGTTGGCTATAGCGAGGGGAACGTCCGTTTTTGGCTGTTAGCGCCCCTTCCCCAATGGCGCCTTTTTGGCCCTGCTTACTCATGAACGTTCGTCGTTTTCAACTCATCAAGCGTCATGCGCCGACGCGCAGGCGTAGCAGTCAATTTGTACCCCAAGCCCTCAAGGATCGTGACAACGTTACGAATCCCAGTATTGCCAAGCTCCCAGGTTGAAGCGCAGCGCTAGCAAGGCTGAGCCGCCAAGCTGTTGCTGACATTTCGCCCCAGCACGAGCACGGTCACAAAACCGAAGCCCACCAGCACCGTCGCCAGGCTTAACAACACCGAGCTGCCCATCTGGTCGACGATCCGCCCGCCGAAGAACGAGCCCAGGGCAATAATCACCTGGAACAACGCGACGAACAGCGGCATGCCGCGTTCGACATCCTTGGGCGCGACGACAAACATCCAGATACTGGCGCAGGCCGGGAAGGCGCCGAAGGCGAAGCCCCAGAGTGCGATCAGCATCGCGGCGCCGGTCATGCCGGTGGCGAAGTAGGGGAACAGGGCGGTACTGGTGCCGATCATCAGCGCGACCAGCAGCAGGGTGTGACGAACACTGCGGTTGGCGGCGAAACCGGCAAAAATATTGCCCATTACCCCAGCCACGCCAAAGAGCAGCAGCAGTGAGCCAATCGTCGGCCCGTCGAAGCCGGAACTGTATTTGAAGAAGGGCGCGACATACGTGTAGGCAGCAAAGTGCGCCAGGCCGATCAGCAACACAGCGATCAAACCGACCCGCGCTTGTGGGTTGATAAAGAGGGCCGGCAGGTCGCTGATGCGAATGGCCTTTTCCGGGTTGAGCCGGGGTAGCAGGAACACCTGCGCCAGTAACACCGGTATGCCCAGCAGCGCGGTAACCAGGAAGGTCATGCGCCAGCCCATCAGGCCACTGAGCCAGGTGCCGACGGGTACGCCCAGCACGGTGGCCAAGGTCACGCCCACCATGATGATCGACGTGGCCTGGGCAACGCCCACGCCCTTGGGGGCCAAGCGGCTGCTGAGGGCGATGGCCGTCGCCCAGAAACCGCCGATACTGATGCCCAGTAGTACGCGGCCGAACAGCAGCAGGCTGAAGTCGCTGGCGAAGGCCACGACCGAGTTGGCGATGATCATGATGAACGTCAGGCCGATCAGCAGGTAACGGCGGTCCATGGTGCCAATGCTGACAGACAGGAAGGGGGCGGCGAGGGCGGCCATGATGCCGGGCAGGGTCACCATCAGCCCGGCGTGGCCGGCACTGATGCCCAGGTCGCTGGCGACGTCGTTGAGTACACCCACCGGCAGAAACTCACTGGTCACCAGGGCGAAGGCACCCACGGCGACCGAGAGAATCGCCAGCCACTGCTGTTTGACACTCTGTTGACTATGTTCGGGTAGGCCGCGAGGGGCGTGGCTGGCGCTTGGCATGGTGTTGGGTTCCAAGGGGAATGTCGCCTGAAGCCAGGCGGGGGAGAGGGGGAGAAATGGGAGGCGATTATAGGAATGGGGGTTGGCAACCCAATAGGCGAGCCGTTCGATAGTAATCATCAGTGCAATCGATGCGACGCGCTTGGGCCCATGGCGCGTGTCCGAGCATTAAGTTGGAAAATATTGAAGAGGCCGGCATGAACCGCACTCCTGTGGCAGAAAAGCTCGCGGCTGAGATTTAAATCCATAGCGAGTTTTTCAACCGACTCGGCAAGAGTTGGACACAGATTTTCCCATGGCTAACCCGCGTGACCACCCGCATCGATGAATAGCTTGCGGAGCTTTTTTCGAGCCGCCTCTGAAAGGCGCAGTGAATAACGTTGAAACTCTTTCTCTGCTGCGTCGGGCTTGCCGTTCACGGCCAATACAAAGGCATATGCAAGAGGATGTTGTGTGTAGTTGTAGAAACCCAGGCCACCAGTCGACAGATGCTGCTTGACCCTCTCGAAAGCACCAGGCAGGTCGGCTATCGAACGAGCCTCGCTCCAGAACGATTCAGCTTTGGGAATGGCAGCCCTGAGGATATTGGGTGCGCTGCTCGCTATAGCATCAGGTCCATAGCTATATGAGATATCAAACGACTGATCTCGCACATCGAAAGTCAGATCAGGTCGTGCTGATTTTGACGTCCTGTGCCATTTGATTTCATTTCCGGAGAGATGAGGGACGAAGTCCAGTGACAGAGCCCATGACGGCGCTAGTGCGCCGCCTTTCCACTGCTCAAGGCGAAAGATTTGGCGAATGGGAGCATCGTCGCTACGAAGCCAGGACAGCGGGCCCTGTACCTCGAATCCTAGCGGCTGTAAAAGTGACTCTACAGTGGGCGAAACTATTTCGTGGACTTGATCTAATCGCACTATTTCGAACGCTTTTCCCTGCATCGCCGGCCCCCTGTTCAAAAGTAAACTCACTCGACAATTTCAGTCGACTCGAACTCAAATAGCGCAAAAAAAACGGGGTCAGAACACGTTTATCCGAGTCGCCGAATCGTGGTCTGCCCCCGTTCTTCGCTTAAGCATCGCTGCCCTACCTCAAAACTTGCAAAGCCCCCTACCGAGATCGCGCGCATCGGAATCCGGCCACGGTTCAAACTTCGTCCGGTCTGTCAGGTTCTGCACCGTACGGCCATCAAGCACCGGGTACTTGCGCTTCAAGGCGGGCACCGTCGTGTCGGCGTTGTTGACGTTAGACAGGCAGAAGGTCAGGGCATTGGCGGCGAAGTCGCCAATGTAGGCGGTCTCGCCCGCTTTCACGCTGAAGATCACCGGGTTTGCCCGGGGCTGCGTTTCGCCACGGTAATATCGGTAGTTCCACTGGTAGATTTCATAGTTGCCCGCAGGCACTTCGTACATGAAGAGATTCCCCAGCCGGTTTGGCGACGGTTCATCGTCTTCGGCACTCATCGTGTCCAACGGGACGGTGGTGTACCGCTCGCCGACTTTACGGATATGCACCATCAGTCCATGGGGTTGCGTCAGGAAACCTTCAGTAATGGAGCCAACGATGATGGCTTTGGTCGGGTCTGGCGGGCGGGTGCCGTCATAGCGTCCCGTGGTGCATCCCACAAGCAGTGTAGAGAGGGCGACAGCCGCAAAAATGGCCTTGGGTTTCCATGACATCACGTGGGTCTATTCCTTTATTAAAAGTGGTTTCAGCGTTTGCGCGGCCTTGAATGATACGCGAGGTTTTCCAGGCGCATCCAACGTTGGGTTGAGTCTCGTGCCTGCTTCAGTTGCGAAACGACTTCGCCAGAAACTCGCTGATCAACCCCACAACCTGCCCATGAATCACCTCACGCGACCGAGCCCCTTCGCCTTCCCCATCCCCACAAATAATCCCGTCGCCCGGCACGTCTGCTTCGAGCAATTTCACCGCGCCCGGTTTGCAGATCGACATAAAGCTGAAGTGGCTGGCGTCGCCGATCTCCAAGTACTGCGTCGACGCTTTTGGCAAACGCCGGGCCATATCGGCAGACTCCAACTCAGCTGGCAGCGCCTCCTCCGACACACCTGCTGCAATCACCAGTGCCGGCACCGGCAGCGCTGCCAGGCTGGCGTCGGTCATCCCGCGTGACAGGCCCAGGTCCAGGGACACCACGGCGCGCACGCGTTTGTCGCTCAAGTCGGCGGCCAGTTTCGCCTTCCCGTCTGGAACGCCGGTGGGGTTCATCCGCAGGTAGGCTTTGCAACCGGCCAACACCGCGTGGGTGCTGCAGTCGCGGGTGAACAAGTCTGGGTCGAAACGCGCGCCGGCGGTTTCCATGACGGTCCAGCCGCCGAGGGAGTGGCCTATCACTGCGATCCGTTGTGTGGCGACCGCGCCAAACAACTTCGGCTGGGCGATGACCGCATCGATGGCCCGGCTCAAGTCTTTGGGGCGTTGCCATAACTGCGCCGCGTTTTTAGGGGTGCGGTCCCGGCTGGTGGTGCCGGGGTGGTTGACCGCCGCCACGATGTAGCCCCGATGCGCCAGCGCGCTGGCCAGCCACACCTGTTTGCCCCAGTTACCGCCGTCACCGTGGGAGAGCACGACCAAGGGATGCTCGCCGGCCGCCGGTGGTGCGTCGGGCACGGCGAGGGCACCGACGAACACGATGTCGTCGGCGATCAACTCAGGTTTCGCGTTGGTTGTGGCGGGGTACCAGACGACCAGTTGCAGCGGGCGGTCGTTTTGCGCGTCGGGCAGGGTCGCGGTCTGGAAGCCGATAGGGCTGTTGTCAGCCAGCACGGGTGCGGCCAGGCAGAGTAGAAGCAGGGTGGAGAATACGGTTTTCATTGTTTTTATAGTCCTTGAATTGATTGATCCATCATTCCGCTTCGTGCGAGGTTAGCGCCCGCGTTAACTGACTTCGGCGGTCGCGGTTAAATAAATCCGTCCCAGTAACTGCAGTTACTGCACACGCGTGCGGGAATGTCGCAGGTAGCCAGTGCCTATGGCAAGCCATGCGTATTCCCGCGTTTTCGGGTGCTGTTAGAAGCGCCAGTCCTGTGTCAGAACGAGTTGGCAGAACGGCCCGTCAAGCGTTGCATTGTGGTGAGCGACAATGTCTTCAGCTTTCATCACGGGCGTGTCTGTGCAGGTGTGGCCATCGGCGACCAGTACCGCATCGAAGCCAAGGTCACGTGCTGCACGGCAGGTACTGTCGACGCAGTATTGGGTTTTCATCCCTGCGATCACCACACCGGTAGCGCCGCAAGCGCGCAAATTGCCCGCAAGGTCGGTCATTTCGAAGGCGTTGGGCCGGCGTTTTTCGAACACCACTTCGCCACCGAGCAGCTTCAATTCCTGCGCAACCATCGTCAGTGGGCTGCCGGGTTCGATAGGCGACCCGGCGGGCCCGATGTGGCGGGCTATAAAAATCGGCGCTCCTGCGCTGCGTGCCTTGTCCAGCAAGATATTCACCGTTTCCAACAACGCTTCACAGCGCCATGGTTTTTCCGGTCCGTGAACAAGCCCGACTTGGACATCGAGTATCAACAGGGCGTACATGGGTGCATCTCCTTGCGTTTGAGCCAGCGACACAAGGGCATAAAAAAGGCCCTGTCCATCGCTGGCGGGCCTTTGAGGTTTGTCTGCTATTCGCTTACGACACCTCGCACGCTCCGCATTCTGCGGTCGTGGTGGTCGTGGTCGAGGTGAGGAAATAGTTAGTCATGGATCGACACTAGCAATATCGCTACAAGCTGACAACACAGGATTTGGCAGGCGCAATAGAAACAGTGAAGGGGGTGAGGTTTTCCTCATCCCTTTCTGTTCCTGTCAGCGCACCCGCTTACTGACGACTTCGCCGGTCGCCGAATCTTCCAGCCATATTTCCAGTCGGTTGAGGCCAATGTACTTGGAGCGGGCGATGATCTTCTGGCCGGCCTTACCCTCGAACTCAAGATCCGCAAACATGAAGTGCCGAGGCAGCCGGTACTCCAATTGCATCGTGTACTTGCCCGGCGTCAGCACGGCGCGTTGGGGCGAATCATTCTTGTAGTAGTAGGTGGACAACGGGATGTTCCCGACCTTTTTGTCGTTGACCTTGATGATGTTCAGGTCCGGCAGCAGGTCCGCATAGTGGCGCTGGGGCCTGCCCGCATAGGTGTCGGTTTCCACCACCGTGTAGCGCGACTCATCCGTCACTTCGCTGGCCGCGACATTCGAATAGGCAGGCATCTCCGCACAACCGTGCAGGCACAGGAGTGCGATAAAAGCGGGTAGGGCGATTGTTTTCATTTATTAACTCGGTCTTCGCAATAACGTAACGTTAGTTATCGGCCAGCAAACTACTAGGCTTGAGCGGTCCAGACGGCCAGTTCATAACCATCCGGGTCCTTGAAGTGGAATCGGCTTCCACCGGGGAACGAAAAGGTGTCGCGCGTGATAATCGCGCCCGCAGCCTTGAGCCGCTGTTGCGCTTCGTTGAGATCATCGCAATACAAAATGACGAGAGGGCCACCCGGCCGAACGGGTTCGCCTGTGGTGAAACCGCCGGTGAGGCGGCCATCGCTGAATTCGGTATAGGTGGGGCCGTAGTCGACGAATGTCCAACCGAATACGCCGCCGTAAAATGCTTTGCTGCGGGCGATGTCGCTGACGTTGAATTCGATATTGTCGATCTGTAGGTTTTTACCGCGAACGCTCATGGGGGCCTCCTTGGCTGATGTTCAGGGCGGCGATTGTAACGGATCGGATGGGCGAATAGCGCTGGAGCAAATGGCATTTTGGGCCTACACCGCTTCGTCAGTCCCCCGACGCTACGTCGTCTTTCGGATAGCTGGCCGCTGTTTAACCTTGGTATTGGCCAGCACCGCCCGATAACTACTCCAGTATCCATTGAGAAAAAGGGCAGACCATGACCAACCAAGCCGAGACCGCCATCCTCGCCGGCGGTTGCTTCTGGGGCATGCAGGATCTGTTGCGACGCTACCCTGGCGTGCTGCACACGCGAGTCGGCTACACCGGCGGCGATCTGCCGAGTGCTACCTACCGCAACTTGCTGCTTTGGCAAGAAAGCGTAAGCGTCCAGCCAACACACTTTGCCGGCAAGGGTGAAATGATTTGAATCCGATGCATTCCTTGTAGAGAATCCCCGTCTTTGGCTCGAAAGGATGCGTGCGATGAAGTTCGAAGAGACTTTCCAATACATGGGCAATCACGGGATCGTTTTCAACGTATCGCAGATCACCCTCACCGACAGCGAACGCGGGCGCCTGCGCGAGCTGCATTTTGGCGAGGCAAGAAGCGCCCACTATGAGGTCAACAACAAGGTCGTCGAGGTGTACGACAAGATGTTGGCCAAGAGCCTGCCGTGCGTGATGATGATCGGCATCTCCAATCCGCTGACCCGGCAGCAGGGTGATGCCCTCAATGCCCAACGCACCAAGATCGCCAACCTTGCCGCTAGTGCCTTCGCTGGCGCCACCTCTGCTGTGGCCTCCCCCTACGTGGGTGTTCCTGTAGGCGCCGGTGTACGCATGTACGCCAATGAAATCTTGCCCACCTATCATGCAGGCGACGTACTGGTCAGCATCGAGGCGCAGGTCAACGGCGGTATCGGCCCGCAACGCTCCGGCTCGACACTGATCATCAAGACCTGACTGGAGAAGCACATGTCCGAAATTATCCAAATGGTCATTGCCCTGGTGCTGTTCTTTCTGCTCGATCGGTTTCTCAAGTCGTATCTGCTTCGCAAGTGGCTAGGGGTGCTGCTGGTGGTGGGTGGCGCGGTCGGCTGCGTTGCGGCAAGCCAAACCCGCTTGTTAGGGGTTGATCTGGGGCTGCTGTCGATCTTTGCCGTTGCGCTGGGGGTGGGGTTGTTCCTGAAGCGGCGGCGGTTTGAGCGGGTTGGCTGAAGGGGGAGGCGTTTGCGCTCATTCAGCGCCCCTAAGCCCTGACCTGAAAACCAGGGCCATGAGAAAAATAGGGGGCAGACGATCTCAGGAGGTTGTACTTGCCCTATTCAGGTTTCTGCCTGGAACGAAACGCCGCCACTTTCATACGGTTGCCGCAGGTCGACATGCTGCACCAGCGGCGGCGGTGCGATTTACTCAGGTCATGAAACAGCAGAATGCAATCATGCGCCTCACACTGGCGAACAAATTCGAACTTCTCGCTCGTGACCAGACTCACCAAGGAATCGGCCACAGGCCAAAGCAGGCTTGCCGGGCTGCGGTCCCTTTGATGAACGCCGACTCGGAACTCCTGCGCTTCGCCATCCCATTCCAGCCTACTCACCGGGCGACCCGCTTCAAGCATCTGATTGATCAAGGTGAGATCGACTGAAACGCCTTTCATTGCGGCGTTTACCAAGGCCCTTGAACAGTCGCGAAGCTTGCGAGCTTCATCCAGCAGTCCACGCGGGACCTTTGGGGCAGCGCTCTCAGGCAGCAGCCCTGCCATCTTGAGCCAGCTCGCGACGCTTTGATCATCGGTAAGGCAGTCGTGACGTAGGTCACCCACACCGTACTCACTATTGATGAAATCGAGGGCAAGGTTGTCAGCCAGAAAGAGTGCGCCGGAAGAAGTGCTGGTCGGATTCATATAGCTCTGTAACTAATAAAATAAGTTTGACAGGTTACCAAAAAGCTACGTAACCTTCAAATATCAAATTTAACGGTTACAAAGGAAATCGTCATGACCTCTTCCAAATCAATCGCAGCTGCTGGCCTCGCGGTCTCTCTGCTGGTTGGCGGTGCGCAGTCCGCCAATGCGACCAGCGTGGTTCATTACCGCTACGAGCAGGTGGGTGATGTGAAGGTTTTCTATCGTGAGGCAGGCAACCCCAGCGCACCCACGGTACTGCTGCTTCACGGCTTCGCAGCCTCATCGTTTATGTTCCGCGAACTTATTCCCGAACTAGCCGATCGCTATCACGTGATCGCGCCGGATCTGCCGGCGTTTGGCTTCACCGAAGCCCCAGCGAGGGGCGAGTACGCCTACACCTTCACCCAATTGGCGAAGACCATCGGCCAGTTCACCGAACAGCTCAAGCTCGATAAGTACGCGCTTATGGTTCACGACTACGGCGCCCCCGTGGGATGGCGACTCGCTGTCGCACATCCTGACCGGGTGACCGCCATTATTTCTCAGAACGGCAACGCCTATGAGGAAGGGTTGGGCGATAGTTGGGCGCCTATCCAAAAGTACTGGCACGAACCTACGCAGCAAAACCGGAACGCCCTGAAAGACTTCCCAACACCGGCCTCGATCAAGTGGCAGTACCTTGAAGGGGTTACCGACAAGCGTTCGGTTTCGCCAGATGGCTACACGTTGGAAGGGCTTCAGATATCGCGGCCTGGTAATGCGGACATTCAGCTAGACCTGGTTTTGGATTACGCCTCGAACGTAGCGATGTACCCGACCTTCCAGGCGTACTTTCGCAAGTACCAGCCACCGCTGCTGGCGGTTTGGGGAAAGAACGACCCGTTCTTCCTTCCGGCCGGGGCCGAGGCCTGGAAGCGTGATCTGCCTAAGGCGGATATTCGCTTCTATGACACCGGCCACTTCGCGCTCGAAACCCACGGCAAGGAAATCATTCCTGTCATTCGTGAATTCCTGGACAAGAACATTCGGTAACGGGGAGGCTTTAGAAGTGGGTCAAGTTGACCGCTCAACCCAACATATTTATCAATAGCGTTCTTGGCCAGTGGGTCTGCTGGAAAGTCAGCTTTTCGTCATAGTAATGTCGGCTCTTGGCTGAAGGCAGTCGTTTGCGACCGCCGACCTTCGGCCAATTGCTGCCAGTTGAAGGGCAGCAAGCGAGCCAGCATCAGCTAACGTCCCGCGACGTCCTGCTCGGTTGCAACACCAGCCCAACACCGGTTGCCGCCTGCTTTAGCTGAGAAAAAACCTAACGCAGTTTCCGGAATAAGTTGACCACTACACAGGATTTCGTTCTATCCACTAATGAGTTCCTGGGGATTTTCACGATCACAAAGTACTCTCTGCACTTCTAGAGCCTGATCAATGGTGAGCTGCAACTCGTCATCATTCCAGGGTTTGCTGATGTAGCGGAAGCAGAGTCGGACCGTCCATGATCAGCATCCTTCTGCGGCGGAAGTAGAAAGGGCCTGATGCAGGGGCTGACGTAATGGTAACCAAGCCCGGAAGCAACTTCCCCTACCCGGCTCACTTTCGACGGTGAGCCTTCCATGGTGCTTGACGATGATGCTATACGATAACGACAGGCCAAGGCCTGACCCCATGCCCACCGGCTTGGTTGTGAAGAACGGTTCGAATATTCGGTTCTGGATTTCAAGGGGGATGCCATGACCGTTGTCGGCGATCTCAACGAACACTCCGCCGTCTTCCCTCCCACTGCTGATAGTGATTTCGCCGTCGGCGCCCACGGCATGGCTTGCATTGATGAGCAAGTTCAGGAAAACCTGATTGATCTGTGAGCCCATGCATTCGATGGGCTCGACATCGCCGTAGCACTTGATCACCTGAGCCTTGAACTTGATCTCGTTCCAGATAACGTTGAGGGTGCTATCGAGCCCCTTGTGCAGATCGGCCAACTGCCATTCATAACTGTCGACGTGGGAGAACTCGCGCAGGTCCTTGACTATACGTGTGACCCGGTCAAGACCGTCGGCCGACTCGGCAAGCAGGTCGTCGATGTCCTGACGCATGAAGGTGTAATCCATCTTGTCCCGCATGACCGCAAGCTCGGGATGAGCATTGGCATGTCTGTCGTCGGTTGCCTGCTCATGAGCTTCGAGCAACGCGAAGATGTCCACGAGGTAACGACGCAGGCTGTTGACGTTGGAGCAAACAAAGCCGATCGGGTTATTGATCTCGTGGGCCACGCCTGCAGCAAGTTGACCTATCGCCGCCATCTTTTCGGACTGCAGCAACTGCGCTTGTGCATCTTCGAGCCGCGCGATAAGCAGCGCCTGGGCGGCCTTTTCTTCTTCCAGCAACTGGTTAAGGTGCGTCAGCTCGAGTTGACGGGCAGCGGTATCGGTCGTATCGCTGATGGCCAGGCCCACGCCAAGATTGCTGCCATCGGCATCTTGCACGGGGAAGAAGGTGCAGTTTTGATACATGTGCCGGACCTGGCCACTGATGGGCCGGGTGCTTTCGAAATTGAACAGGTGCGGCCGCTGCTGCCATGAAGTGAAAGCAAAGTTTTGCAGAGTGATGACGCTGTTGATCTTCTGCCTGGTCCAGACCTCCGGCAGCTCCGGAAATGCTTCGAACAGCGTACGGCCGACAAGTTCTTCAGCGCTGCGGCCACTGTTGATGGACATAAAGTGATTGGAGAACAGCACTTTGCAGTCCTGGTCGACCAGCAGCACGCCCATGTTGATGGCCTTGAGCATCGACTCAAGGGTTTCTCGGGAGATTGCCTTGCTGTCTGTCATGAGAGGTCCCTTCAAAGCTCGTCCAGCAAACGATCAATGGCCCGAACGACAACGCCTGCTGTACGTTCAGTGATGCAGATCAACAAGTCACAGGAGAATTGATGAGCCTGAACTTCGAAACGGATTTCCAACACCATCGCAAGGTGTTCATTCAGGTTCAATTCATCAAGTGCATTCGCTTCCTGTTCCCTGTGGACGAGAATGGATGGCGCGTCATAGCTCACTTGAGTCGCCACCTGTCTTGCCAGGCCGCTGATGCAGGCGCCGGTCAGGATGTTGGTGACATCAAGCATCAGCTCGTCCTGCTGGGCCAGGCCGCCGCCCTTGTAGCCCAGCAGTTCGGCCAGTTCATCTGCCCCCATGGAGCCAAAGCACACAAACACTTCTCCGCGTAACTCCCCCAGGAAAGACTGGCGGGTGACGATCATGAAGCTTCGGCGCAGATGCTCCGGAATCGCCAGGTTATTCTGTTCCCGAATCAGCGGGTGAATAAAAGGAACCGAAAGCGTCACCATGGTATTGGTCAGCAGGGCCAGTCGCTCGGCCGCCTGTCCCATGGCGATATTCATCAGTTCCTGCAGGGCGTCACGTTGGTCTTCGGTGAGCTCGGCCAAGGTTTCCATCAAAGCACTCCTATGACGTGCAAAGCATTGAGTACGGCTTCTGCCGTAACCGGCTTGGCGA
This sequence comes from Pseudomonas fildesensis, assembly GCF_001050345.1. GTDB lineage: Bacteria > Pseudomonadota > Gammaproteobacteria > Pseudomonadales > Pseudomonadaceae > Aquipseudomonas > Aquipseudomonas fildesensis. The sequence continues at coordinate 411,706 of NZ_LFMW01000002.1, forward strand.
CGAATGCAGCAGCGCCCAGGTCGAATACGCGTTGCCTGGCGAGGGGCTGGATGTCTGCGCTGATCACCACGACGACCACATTGGCGTCTTCACGCTTGAGCGCCTCCAGGGTCTGGAAACCGTCCATGACGGGCATGGTGAGATCGAGAAAAAGCAGATCGACCTGCCCGGCGTGGTAGGCCTCCATCACCTCGGAACCATTACAGGCTTGGCGAACATCTTCGGTCAGTGATTCAGGCAGGGAGCGCAAGACCATCTTGCGGGACATGGATGAGTCATCGGCGATTAGAACTTTCATGGTGCACTCCACAGGTATGAAGTGTCCTGCGGCCTAGGCCGAGGCCGGAGAAACCAAGATTTTATTAAATCTTCTAATCACTCTAGCGCGACACATAGCAAAGAGCCATCAGGAAATCCTGATATTGCTCTAGTGATTTGCGAACCTTGTAGGGATTTCCCTACAAGTTGGTCGGTACATGTTTTCAGGCAGGCCTGAGATGTAAATGGAAATAGCTATTATCTTCGGTAATTATGCCGAGGGACCTACTCGAGAAGAATTGCAGTTCATACCCGTCGCGCAGGCGCAAAAAAGAGGCAGACCGGAAACACATCTCTGCGTGGGAGTAAGCGCTTAAAATTGTCAAAGCCAGAGCCTCTATGACCTGCCTGATAAAATGGAAGACTTTCGTGAAGCGGCTTTTCGTGACTGGCAGCAATCGGCGACAAGCGGACGCTCGAATGTGTCTACGAATCTAGGGCGATTCAGTTTAACCTTCAGAGCATTTCTTTCTGTGCACTCCGCAGAGGATCGCCGTTCCACACGCGTTCATCGGTCTCAAGGATCTGGCTAATCAGGTTGCACACAATCGGTAGCCTCTCATGGCGGCGAAACAAAGCGCCCACCTCTGAAAAAATGGGAGGCCCAGCTATCTCCCTAAAGACCACATTTGGCAGTTGAACAGTTTGAATCAGAACGCTGGGAATGACTGCTATACCCACACCCAGTGCCACCTGTGTCAGCACTGCGACCAGACTTCCGGGAGCCGAACCAATGTATGGATCGAATCTCCCGCGCTTGGCTACTTCACGCAACCCTAACCCTTGTTCAGGTAGCACAAACAACTCGCCAGCAAGCGCACTCGGGCGAATGTCATCAACTGTCTTTGCCAGGATATGGTCCGCTGGCAAAGCAACGCAGAATCGGTCTCGGGCCAAAATACGGCTGGAGATTGCGTCGGGCAGATGCACCGGCATCCGTACAAAGGCCACGTCAATCCGACCGTCCTCGAGAAGTGCCGTGAGCTGCTCGGTAGGGAGTTCCTTGGTGTTCACCATGACGTCTGGCCACTGATTGCGAAAGCGCTGGACCTGGTCCTGGAGTACCCCGAAAAAGGCGGCTGACCCCACGTATCCGATTTCCACTCGGCCAACCTGGCCTCGGCCTGCACGTTGGCCCACGTTAACAGCTCTCTCGAATTGTTCGAGAGTAGCGCGGGCTTCTGTCAGAAACGCTTCCCCAGCTGGCGTGAGCGCGACAGATCGCTTTGTTCTATTAAAAAGCCGAGCTTCTAACAAGCTCTCCACTTCCTGAATCTGCGCAGTGAGAGTTGGGGCAGAAACGCCCAGTTGCTCGGCCGAGCGTGAAAAATGTAGATTTTCCGCCACTGTTACGAAAGAGCGGAGATGTCGAATGTCCATGGCTGCGGGACCTAGTATTCAGTTTTTCTGAATTATAAAGCCGTAAAGCTTTGTTGTACTGAATTATCCCCCCTGTTCCAATCATTGGACTCACTGCATTAGGAGTTCACCATGTTCCGTCTTCCTCACATCGCGACTGCCTTGGCTCTTTCTGGAACGCTTGCTCTGCTCTCTCTGCCAGCAGCAGCATCGGATTTGCCTAGCCAGCCAGTTCTGACGCTTGCCGCCGCTCAACAGATCCTCACAGCAGCGCAAACAAAAGCGCAAAAGGCTGGTTGGCCGTGCGTGATCGCAGTTGTCGATAGTGCTGGTTTGCCTATTCTCCTCGCTCGAATGGACAACGCCGCTGTCCCTGCGGGTGTAGAACTGGCTCCCGGAAAAGCTCGTACAGCCGCTCTGTTCCGACGTCCCAGCGGCGCGCTAGAAGATGCCATCAACGGCACCCGACCTGCCGCAATCACCGCCCAAGGCTTTGTGCTGATGCGTGGTGGTTTTCCGATCATCATCAACGGACACACCGTTGGGGCTGTAGGGGTATCTGCGGACACACCACAGCACGATGAAGAGATCGCTCAAGCCGGGCTAGCTGCATTTAAATAAACGCCCATTTCAAAAAGTGCAGTTACCGCTCCCGTTATCAGAAGAGACTGTCATTCCATGAGAAAAGAAGCGGCCATACTGGTTGTCGCGTCGGCGGGCTGTGCCATGACAGTTCTAGATACGAACGTCGTAGGCATCGTTTTGCCAACCATTGCCAGGGATCTTCAGGCATCGTTTGCAGAGGTCGAGTGGGTCATAAGCACCTACGTGCTCTGCTTCGCTGCCCTCCTGCTTCCGGCTGGTTCCATCGCTGACCGGTATGGCCGACGACGCGTCTTTCTGTTCGGAATAGCGCTCTTTGCAGTCTCTTCTCTGGCATGTGGTTTGGCGCCTTCAGCGTCAGGCCTTTATCTGGCGCGAGCGGTACAGGGAGTCGGAGCCGCTTTCCTGCTTGCTCCTGCCCTAGCAATCATCGGACACACTTTTCACGATGAAAACGAGCGCAGCCACGCATGGGCGATATGGGGCGGCATCATGGGACTCACAATGGTTGTCTCGCCGCTCATTGGTGGAGTGATCAGCAGTTCACTTGGGTGGCGCTGGGCTTTCTATATCAACATCCCGGTCTGCTTATTGCTGGCGGCAGCGGTCGTGACGCTGGTGGATGAATCTCGTGACCCCATTCCGAGAACTCTGGACATCCCGGGAATTGCGCTTTTCGCGCTAGGGATGTTCAGTGCCACATGGGCACTCATAGCCGGTCCCAGTCATGGATGGTCCAGTATCCCTGTCCTCGTGAGCATGATCGGGGGCCTGCTGTTTTTCGCAGTCTTTGTCTGGGTCGAAAAACGTCGTACCCACCCAATGCTTGATCTCGAATTGTTCACAGCCAGGCCCTTCGTTGGCGCAGTACTCGCGATGCTAGCCTATGCCTCATCTGCTCAAGTCATGGCATCGCTGTTACCGCTCTTTCTACAAAATGGCCGTGGCAACGGAGTACTCCAAGCGGGTATCGCCATGCTTCCATTTGCCATTGCGATGCTGATTTTCCCCCAAGTAGGTAGGCGACTTTCGCCTTACCTTGAGAGCGCGGGCATCCTGGCACTGGGCCTCTTAATCGTTGCACTGGGTAACCTTATTCTGATGTTCGCCGCCATTCAGCAGGGAGAACTATTGCTGATTTCCGGCATGGCTATTTTGGGAACTGGTGGAGGATTGCTGAATGGCGAAACCCAGAAGGCGATCATGGGCACAGTTCCTCGGAGTCGCGCCGGAATGGCATCCGGCATCAGCACCACATCCAGATTCACCGGCATATTGCTGGGTTTCGCCGGGCTGGGAGCGGTACTCGCCAGCGGAGTGAAATCGGCGGTCGAAAGCAGGCTGATAGACGCGGGAGTGTCTGCTAAACCCGGATTTTCCGAATACGTGATGGCAGGCGACTTCGAACGTGCTATCGCAATGTATCCCCACGACTTAACCAAAACGCTGAATGGGCTCGCTCAGCAGAGTTACAGCCAGGGATTCGCGGGCGCATTTGTGATTGCCGCTATGTTCTCGCTACTCGCATCCGGTGCGGTGTATGTGCTGATGCGTAGCAAAAAAAGCCATAGCCAGAGCCCTGCCATCTAGCCACAGCCCTGCAAAACCTGAGTAAAGATATATGTCGATAAATGAACTGAAAATTGCACACCCGGTTCAGGCCGACGCAATTATTTTTGACCTTGACGGTACTCTCGTTGACTCTGCGGACGACATGACAGCGCAACTGAACGCAATTCTGATCGAGCGGAATCTTGAGCCAATTTTGGTCGCAAAAACTTCATTATTCCTCGGTGACGGAATGCGATCATTTGCCAGGCGAGCGTTCTACTTGCGTGGAATAAATGACATGGAAGAAGCGATTGATACCTTCATCTCGCGTTACGAACACACTGACCATCCGATGACAAAACCTTATGACGGGGTAATTGAAACCCTTAGCGCGTTGCGAGAAGCGGGGTGGCAAATATCTGTCTGTACGAATAAGGACGAATCGATTGCCATCGATATTCTCAAGCAAACCAACCTGTTGAAATTTATGGATGTGGTCTGTGGCGGGGATACCGTGTCCTTTAAGAAGCCTGACCCCAGACACCTGGGTGCATTGGTAGCGCGTGCCGATTACGGAAAGCTCCCCAAGATAATGATCGGAGACAATAGGAACGATTTTGAAGCCGCACGCGGATACGGAATACCGTTTGCTTTTGCCAGTTGGGGCTATGAATCTCTGCCTGACGATTGCAAAGCCGTTAATCTCAAAAAATTCAGAGATATTCTCGACATCGTTGGCTTGCCCGGGCACTGAGCGGCAGCTAAGGATCGACTCCCGTCCTCGTCGGACGACTAAATTCCGGATTCTTAGCAGGTAGCAAGGTCAGAGGTTTTCCAATGGTGTTCATGGTGGATTCCTCCTCCTCAGGAGAGGACAAGGGTGGATCAGGTACAGTACTCCGTCATCGATATTCGTCCCAGAATTGCCGCTCACTGATTTGGCTTCAATTGACTCCGTGCGGCACTGCGCGGAAGGGTTCAGTTGAGTGCTCACGTCACCCTGGCGTCTCTCGTATCCCCGAGGATCCGCCCCGCATCTTTTGCAGGGGGTAGCCCGAACACCCGAGCATAATCGCGACTGAATTGCGTGGCACTTTCGTAGCCAACCTCGAAGGCCGCAGCCATGACGCTCTTGGCATTTGCCACCATCAGTGTTCGCGCCTGGAGCAAGCGCACGCGCTTCTGATACTGCAAAGGGCTCAAATTGGTAACAGCCTTGAAATGGCGATGAAATGCCGAGACGCTCATCGATGCTCGTTCTGCCAAACGTTCTACGCCGATGGGCTTGGCAAAGTCGCGGCGAATCCATTGAATAGCCATGTTAACGCGGGCCATTGCGGTATCAGGCGCTGCGATCTCTCTGAGCATCCACCCATGCGGCCCCTGTAGGACGCGGAAGATGATCTCCCGCTCGTAAACCGGGGCCAAAGCTGCGATGGCATCTGGATCGCCCATCAGTCGGAGCATTCGTATCCAAGCGTCCATCAGCTCGGTCGTAACCGAGGCCACCGAAAAGCCGGGATTATTTTCCATGCGGACGGCAGGTTTGGGCAAGTCACCGAATAATGTCGACAGGACTGCCGGATCAAGCGTCAGACTGACTGCCAGATACGGCTCGCCTGATGCGGCGGGATGTACTGAACCCACGGCTGGTAGGTCGATGGACATGACAAAGTAGGTCGCAGGATCATATCTAAGCGTGCGGTTACCCACCGTCATGCTTTTGCTGCCTTGCAGAATCAGATTGATCATGGGGTCATAGACCGCCGCCAGCAGGTGTTCTGGGATCTTGCCCTGAACCATGGCTACGCGCGGGATGCCTGTTTCGGTTCGGCGGTTTTCAGCGCCGGCCGCCAGTGATCTAAGTTCTTTGAGTTGGTTGTCCATGATTAGCATGCTGAAGGTATAACGACTCCTCGTGCAAGCAAAAAGCAGAAACAGGCATGTTTAGAGTAGGAACGGATATGACCCCCTAGGCGCTGATTATTACTCTGGACGCACATTCCACACAGAGGAAACAGATATGGGCGTCATCGTGATCACAGGCGGCAGCCGCGGAATCGGTGCCAGTGCCGCCGAGCATATTGCCAAAAAAGGTATGGGCGTCATCCTGACCTATAACGCCAACCCCCAGGCGGCGGCTTCGGTTGTGGAGCACATTAAGGACGCAGGTGGGAAAGCCATAGCGCTCAAGCTCGATGTCTCGGATGTTGGCAGTTTCGAGGCATTTCGCGAATCAGTAGTGGTAGCTCTGCGGGAGACGTGGAATGCCACAACGCTGAGTGGCCTGGTCAACAACGCCGGCTATGGCTTGTTCAACCCTTTGGCCTCCGTCAGCGAGGCGCAGTTCGATGACTTGTTCAAAGTGCATCTCAAAGGCCCGTTTTTTCTCACTCAGGTATTGCTGCCGCTGCTGGCGGAAGGCGCCAGTATCGTCAACCTGACCAGCGCCACTACTCGTGTAGCCACCGCCGGAGTTGCACCGTACGCCGCGTTCAAGGGCGGGCTCGAAGTGCTCACCCGCTATATGGCCAAAGAGTTTGGTGAGCGGTACATACGGGCCAATGCTGTATCACCGGGTGCTATCCGTACTGAGCTGGGTGGCGGGCTGAACGACGAGTTCGAAGCGATGCTGGCGGCGCAAACAGCGCTTGGAAGGGTGGGTGAGCCCGAAGATGTTGCGCGGGTTATTGCCATGCTGCTGTCCGAAGAGGGCACTTGGATCAATGCCCAGACTATTGAAGTCGCCGGCGGCTACAACATCTGAACATACGGGGGGTACACCATGCTTGATCATATTTTTTTGTCGGTAAGCGACATCGCACGCTCTATCAGTTTCTATGAGACTGTACTGAAGCCGCTGGGCATCACCGCGCGTTTGGACTACGACGGCAAGGACGGCCCACCGGGGCATCCAGACCTGAAAGGTTTTGGCAGCAATGGCCGAATGTTTTTCTGGTTGCGTGAAGGTGTATCTGGAGGGCGGGCTGTGCACGTTGGTTTCGTCGCGAACAACAAGGTAGAAGTTGATGCTGCCTACGCCGCGGCCATAGCGCACGGCGCCATCGATAATGGCGCGCCGGGCGCCCGCTTACACTACGACCCCGATTACTACGCAGCCAATGTACTGGACCCGGATGGGTACAGCCTGGAATTCGTCTATAAAAAATGGCAACACGTCCAATGAGCACACTTCTGATCTACGGAGCCACGGGCTACACCGGTCGTATGGCGGCCAAGCGGGCAAAAGCGCTTGATCTGAATTTTGAAATCGCAGGGCGCAGCAAGCAGCAGCTTGCGACCCTTGCAGCGCAGTTGGACGTGCCATATCGAGTGTTCGATGCTGGCGCAGTTCTCGAAACTGATCTGTCTGGCATCTCGGTATTACTAAACTTCGCGGGGCCATTCGCGCAAACAGCAGAGCCATTGATGAACGCGTGCATCAAGTCTGGGGTCGACTATCTGGACATCACCGCCGAGATCAACGTTTACCGGCTGGCTGAGAGGCTGGGCGTTCAAGCCGCTGCCAATAAGGTCATGCTTTTGCCAGGCGTTGGTTGGGACGTCGTCCCCACTGATTCGCTGGCGGTGCAGGTTGCTAGGCGCGTTGAAAAGCCGCTTGCAATGAGCATCGCACTTCAGGTCCCAGGATCAATGTCCCGTGGGTCGGCCATGAGCGTTAGTGAGATCATCGGTGCAGGCCTACTCGCAAGGGTGGACGGCGAATTGGTTATGGCGCCCGATGCGACGCCACGGGACTTTGACTTTGGTCAGGGGCCGGTCCTTTGCGTGCCGCTTTCTTTCGGTGACCTGGTCACAGGCTGGCATTCGACGGGCATTCCTAATATCGCGATGTATGTGAATATCGCGGGCGATGCGTTTCCAGAAGGTGATCTGTCGCAACTGCCTGACGGACCCACGGCAGAACAACGGGATGCGCATCGCGCCCGCGCAGTGGTTGAGGTCATAGGCGCTGATGGAGTAACCGCAACGTCTGTGATCGAAACCGTGAACGGCTATTCCTATACGCCATTGGCAGCGGTGGAAGCTGCGCGCCGGGTATTGAACGGTGAACGGCGCCCGGGATTTGCGACACCGGCCACGGTCTTCGGAGATGGATTTGCCGAGAGCATTGCCGGGACGATAATTACCGACTTCTAACGTGGTGCTAGCGATTCAAATGGCCGCTGTACGCTCTGTAGCGGAGGCGGGCGGACTAAATCTCGCAGCATCGCACGCAGACGGCAGGCCAAAAAACCGTGAGTACGCTCGGTTGAATTACGAGGCGCTTTTATACCCCTCCGTATTGGTGACCTGCCGCTTCTGGCCGATCGCTGCATCTCATGAAGGGCTGCAATCGACCCCAAGCGGACACTCCACTGATGCCAGGCAGGTAGTGCGAGATGTGCGGCGCCGAGCCGATAAACGAATGTTTTCGGCCAGAAGCGCGGTTAGGCCTCTGCTTTAATCAGCACGCCACTCTTAACCCGAGCATCCAGCATCGCGGAAAATTCCTCAAAATCGTGCGCGGACTCCGGGGCAACGTACATCAAGTTGCCAAAGTGGTCTGCGTAGTCGTGAAGGTAAAGGCCACGGCTCCCGTAATAGTGCTGTGCGATCGCATTCCCAGCGTCGTTCAAGTCCTCCTCAGTAAATTTGCCATCGCAATACCTGAAGAGAAATTCGGTGGCGGAGAGTTCGCCGCTGATCACGTGGGCGACGGCTTCAGGCTCTTCCTCGACATGAAAGTCGCCAGCCCAGCCTCTAACAAAACACCATCTCATGAAAAGCGCTATGTGTGTGCCGCCATGCTCCTGTGGTTGGCCTGCTGGAAAGTCTCCGCCATGGTGCCAGCTTGCATCATCGTACTTCATGGGCGTCCTTGAGATGTTTTGCGTTGAAAAGGGGCTTGATTTATCACGTTCTCGCAGGGATAGGGTAGGTCTGTTTTCACTTCGCTATCAGGGCCTGGAGCTGATAGCCAGCGTTGATGCCACACCGAACCTGACAGTGGAAGGTAGCGTCATGTCACTGGACTCGGCCTACCACGATGCGGGGGATGTTCGTGCACACCGGCGCCCAGCGCATCGGCGAAATGGCGGTGGATTCGGGCAACGTGCATACCCTGCCGGCCTACAGCCTGTTCGATGCCGGGGGCGGCTATCGTCTGCGTCTGGGCGATGGTCGTGCGCTGACCTTGGGTGCCAACGTCACCAACCTGGCCAACAAAAAGTACTGGACCTACTACCAGGAAAACTACCTGCAGCCGGGTTCGCCACGTACTTTAAGCCTCAATACCCGCTATGACTTCTAGGCCCGTGATGATGAAATCGACTTTGTTGAAGTATGCGGGTTTGGCGCTGGGCGCGTGCCTGGCGCTTCCATCGGTGGCCGCGCCTCTGGACACCACCGGCCTGCGCCTGGACAAGGTGGTACTGGTGATGCGCCACGGTATCCGCCCGGCTACCAATACCGCCGAGTTGCAAGGCTGGTCGGCCAAGACCTGGCCTGCGTTTGGTGCCCGCGACGGTCAGTTGACCGCCCATGGCCGCGCTGCCACCGTGCTGCTGGGCCAATGGCAACGCCACACGCTGGATTCGCTCGGCCTGTTCAAGGCGGGGCAGTGCCCGCAGGCGGGGGATGCCTACGTGTGGTCCAGCCCGGTAGCGCGTACCCAGGCCACCAGTGCGGCGTTGGTAAAGGGGATGTTCCCGGGCTGCAACGTAGCAATACACCATGGGCGTGAGAGTGAAGACCAGCTGTTCCACGGCGGCGAAAACGGCCTGGCACCACTGGACCCGGCGCGCACCCAGGCGGCGATGCTGGCAGCCATGGGTGGCAGCGTCGACGCAGCTCGCGAGCGCTTTGCCGCGCCGGTGCTGGCCATGCAGCAATTGGTAGGCGTGCCGACGCCCTGCGGGAAAAAGACCTGTACCCTGAGCGAGCAACCCTGGACGCTGAAAGAGAAGGAAGGCGTCACCAAGCTCAGCGGTCCGTTGAGTGTGGGCGCGGCCATGAGCGAAACCTTCCGCATGCAATACGCCGAAGGCTTGCCACTGGACCAGGTGGCGTTTGGCGAAGGGCGCACCGCCGCAGACGTATCGCGCTTGATGGCCTTGCGTTCGGGCAAATACGCGCTGAGCAATCACGTACCTTACATCGCCCAGCGGGGTGCTTCGCAATTGCTCGGACAAATCCTCCTTGCCCTGCAACCGACATCCGTGGGCAGCCCGCCGGGTACCAAATGGTTGGCGTACGTGGGCCACGACAGCAACATCGCGCAGTTGCGCACGCTGCTGGGCTTTGACTGGAAAATCGCCGAATACCCCGAGAATGACGCAGCGCCGGGCGGCACTATTGTGTTTGAACGCTGGGCGAACGAGCGCACAGGCGCACAGTTTGTCAGCGTTGCCTATGTGGCGCAGAGCCTGGACCAATTACGCAGTTTGTCCGATGCACCGCCGTATCAGGTGCAGTACCCAGGGTATGCGGGAGAAGGGTTGATGCCATTGAACGGGTTTGTTGCCGAGATGGAAAAGCGCATTGATCGGTCTGCGACTGAGGTACAGCACTACGACAACCCGTGATCATGGCGGTAGAAATTTTAGTGGTGCCCTGAAACTAACCCCCCGGTTGATGACTGCATAGAAGTTTGCCCTGAGGGTGGCGGCTGTACGCAGGTTAGTAGACCGGGGAAACACACAAAGCCGGCGCGCCGAGGGCGCCCTGCGCACAGCCACCATCAAGCACAGACAAGAACATCTGAGAAATTAGGCTTATGCACTTTATGTTGTCACTCGGGCTACTAAACCCGATCACTGAGTTTTCAGCGACCGGGCAACCTTAGAGACGCTCACTCCAGCGCACGAGCCGGCGGATTCTGACGCAACTGTAGGCAACGGAGTAAGGCGCTGTCGCCGTGCACTTCCTCGTTTCACGGCTTGTTGTAGGACATGTACTCATTCTGCAAAACAATATGGTCCGCCACGTACTTCGCATCGTGCCAAACCCCATAGATAAACGATGACGCGCGGTTCACCAGGTTCGGCAACCCCAGGAAGTAAATGCCGCTCTGCGCCGATATCCCACGCTTGTGGAACGGCTCGCCTTTTTCGTCAAACGCATCCACTTGCAGCCAGCTGAAATCAAACTTGAAACCGGTCGCCCAGAGGATGGTGGTCACGCCAGCTTTAGCCAAATCCAGGCTCAGGATAGGGTTGACCAGGCATTCCGGGTCGGGCAGCAGTTCCCAGGCCGTGGGTTCCAGGGGGAACGGTAAGCCGTTGGCCTCAATGTAGGCGTCTGCATCGCGCAGCACGTCGAAGTACGCGCGGTCGCCTTCGGCCACGTTGTCGGCCAGGCCCGGTTGGAAGGTCATGACGCCGTCGTTCCAGTCCTGGGTGACGCCCACCAGGTGGATGCCTTGGTGCGCCAGGCGGCGGAAGTCCACAGTCTTACCGCCTTCGTAGCCACTGACCGCAAAGGCCACATGCTTTTTCTTCGGCTGGATTTTGACTTCGTCCCACAGGCCCAGGGCGCCGAGCCACCAGCAGTAGTCGCGGCCGCGGTAGGCGCGGGGCGGGCGGTAGTGTTCGCCGACGGAGAGGTAGACGGTTTTGCCGGCCTTTTGCAGTTCTTCGGCGATTTGCGATCCGGAGGCACCTGCGCCGACAACCAGTACGGCGCCTTCGGGCAGTTGGCCGGGGTTTTTGTAGGCGCAGGAATGCAGTTGGTGAATGGGTGCGGTGGTGGGGACGATGTTGGGGGTGGAGGGGTGTTGGAACGGGCCGGTGGCGGCGACCACGTTGGCGGCTTCAAACACGCCGGCCGAGGTGGTGACTTTGAAGCCGGGGCGGCCCACGTGGCGTTCCACTTGGTGCACTTCGACGCCGGTGCGTACCGGGGCCTGCAACTTGTCGACGTAGGCTTCGAAGTAGTCGGCCATGCGTTCCTTGGGGGGGAAGGCTTCGGGGGAGATGCCTTCGAATGTGAGGCCGGGGAAGCGGTCGTGCCAGGCCGGGCCGTTGGCGACGAGGGAGTCCCAGCGTTCGGAGCGCCAGCGTTCGGCGATGCGGTGGCGTTCCAGGACGATGTGCGGCACGCCCATGAGGGAAAGGTGCTCGCTCATGGCGACGCCGGCCTGGCCTGCGCCGACGACCAGGGTGTTGATGGTTTCTACTGACATGGGCGTTTCCTGGAAAGTAGTTAGGCGTTTTTGAACGCAGTAATGAGGTGAAAGCAAATCTCTTGGGGTGAGCGGGTTTGCTGTGGTTGCCGGGCTTGTTGTGGTGAATGAGCTTGTTGTGGTGAACCGGTTTCCTGTGGCGAGCGGGGCTGTTGTGGCGAGCGGGCTTGCCCCGCGTTGGGCTGCGGAGCGGCCCCAAAACCTGCCAATGAGTTCTGGCTGAAAGAATGCGGTGACTGGATTAGGGCCGCTTCGCGCCCCAACGCGGGGCAAGCCCGCTCGCCACATGAAGCCCGCTCGCCACAACAAGCCCGCTCGCCACACATTTATGTTTTGAGAAGATCGGCCACGGCCGTGAGTGCCAGTTGGTAACCCAGCGCCCCCAGGCCTGCGATCACGCCGGTGGCGGCCTTGGATACGTAGGAGTGATGCCGGAAGTTCTCGCGCTTCCAGAGGTTGCTCATGTGCGCTTCGATGATCGGGCCGTCGAAGGCCAGCAGCGCGTCGAGGATCGGCACCGAGCTGTAGCTCAGGCCGGCGGCGTTGATCACGATGGCGTCGGCGTTCAGCCGCGCTTCTTGTATCCAGTCCACCAGCACGCCTTCGTGGTTGCTCTGGCGAAAGTCCAGGCTCAGGCCCAGTTCAACGGCGTGGCGCTGGCAGCGTGCTTCGATGCTGGCGAAGCTTTCGCTGCCGTAGGTGCCGCTCTTGTCCAGCCCGTAGAGGTTGGCGTTGGGCCCGTTGAGGAAAAACACGCGGTGGGGCATGGGGGCACTCCAGGTTATTCAGCGACGGTCAGCAGGACTTTGCCGACGTTGGCATTGGCTTCCAGCAGCCGGTGAGCATCGGCTGCTTGAGAAAGCGGCAACTGCGCATGGATCTGCGGGCTGACCAGGCCGGAGGCCAGCCAGGGCAAAAAACGTGAACGGATGCATACCGCCAAGCGGGCTTTTTCGGCGTGACTTTTGGGGCGCAGAGTCGAGGACGTGAGGCTGAGGTTTTTGCGCATCAACACCTGTAAATCCAGTTCGATGTTCGCGCCTTGCAGGAACGACAAACTCACATGCCGCCCGCCCATCGCCATGGCCGCCAGGTTGCGCGCCACGTACGGTCCGCCGACGTTATCCAGCACCACGTCGACGCCGCGTCCTTCGGTGCAGTCATTCACTACCTCGACGAAGTCCTCGATGTGCCGGTCGACCGCGCGCCACACGCCCAGCGCTTGCAGCATCGCGACTTTCTGCGGGCCACCGGCGGTGGCGATCACGCGCGCGCCGGCGGCATGCGCGCACTGCACGGCGAAGCTGCCGACGCCACTCGCGGCGCTGTGGATCAGCACCGTGTCGCCGCTGCGCAGGCGCCCCAGTTCAAACAGGTTGTGCCATACCGTGAAGGCCGCTTCGGGAATACCGGCAGCACTCTGCAGCGACAACCCCACCGGCACCGGCAGGCAATGCGCCGCCTGGGCCACGCAGTATTCGGCGTAGCCTCCGCCATTGAGCAAGGCCATCACGCGGTCGCCTACCGCAAACTCGTCCACCTCGCGGCCCACTTCGACCACAATGCCCGCTGCTTCCAGCCCCAGTACATCGGTGACACCGGGGGGCGTGGGCGCGCCGCTGCGTTGCATCAAGTCCGGGCGATTAACCCCGGCAGCTGCGACACGGATCAGCACTTCACCGGCTTGCAAACCCGGCACCGGGCGCTCGACTAACTGCAGCACCTCAGGCCCGCCGGGCTCACGGGCAATCACGGCCTTCATACGGTCCAATCGTCCGGCACGACGGCGATCACATCGATCTCCATCAGCCATTCCGGCTGGCCCAGGCCCGAAATCACCAGCCCGGTGGAGATCGGGAATACGCCCTTGAGCCATTTGCCGACCTCCTGGTACACCGGCTCGCGGTAGCGCGGGTCGATCAGGTAGGTGGTGGTCTTGACGATGTGCGACAGGTCGGACCCCGCCTCTTCAAGCAGTTGCTTGACGTTTTTCATCGCTTGTTCGGCCTGGGCGCGCGGGTCGCCGAGGCCGACCAGGTTGCCGTCGAAATCGGTGCCGATCTGGCCGCGTACGTACACGGTGTTGCCGGCGCGCACGGCCTGGCACAGGTCGTTGTCCAGCGCCTGGTTGGGGTAGGTCTGTTTGGTGTTGAACATGCGGATACGGGTGTGGGTGGGCATGGCGAACGACTCGTCAGAAGCGGGATGCAGCCAGCTTCACATCGCGCCTCCCATCACGAAACCAGCATTTGCGCGGGGTAGTGCTTAGGAAAAACCGAAGCCCGTGCAGGTCATCGCCTGGCACAGGTCCCGCGCGCATCCCGGCATGAACCCTGCAACGCGGTGCCCATACAGTCATTACCGAGGTACAGGCCTGATGCTCAGTCGTATTACTCAGCGCCAACTGGAATATTTTGTCGCGTCGGGCGAGGCGGGCAGTATCAGCGCGGCCGCTGAACGCATTCATGTGTCGTCGCCGTCGATCTCGGCGGCCATCACCCATATGGAGGCCGAGCTGGGGATACAGCTGTTTATCCGGCATCACGCCCAGGGTATTTCGCTGACGGCCGTCGGGCGCCAGGTGATGCAAGAGGCCAAGCTGATTCTGGAGCAGATGACCAACCTCTACACCATCGCGTCGGAGTCGTTGAACACCGTGCGCGGGCCGTTGCGGGTGGGGTGCCTGGAGTCGCTGGCGCCAATGATCACCCCCGAACTGGTGTTTGGGTTTGGCCGTGCGTTTCCCGGCGTGCGGCTGACTCAGGCCGAAGGCAACCACGAGGAATTGTTGGAAAAACTACGCAGCGGCGAGCTGGACATCGCCCTGACCTATGACCTGGTGACCAGCCCGGATATCGACTTCCAACCGCTGGCCCACCTGCCGCCGTATGTGATGGTCGGCGAGTATCACCCGTTGGCCAGCCTGTCGGCGGTCAGCATGCAAGACCTTGAGGCGTACCCGGTGGTGCTGCTCGACACGCCCTGGAGCC
This sequence comes from Pseudomonas fildesensis, assembly GCF_001050345.1. Lineage (GTDB taxonomy): Bacteria > Pseudomonadota > Gammaproteobacteria > Pseudomonadales > Pseudomonadaceae > Aquipseudomonas > Aquipseudomonas fildesensis. Next base: position 426,712 of record NZ_LFMW01000002.1, read on the forward strand.
GCGACTATTTCCTCAGCCTGTTCATGCAGGCGGGCACCACGCCGAACATCATCATGCGCTCGACCAACCTCGAAACAGTGCGCGCGATGGTGGGCAATGGCATTGGCTACTCCTTCGCGAACGCGCGGCCCAAATCGAACATCTCCCAGGATGGCAAGCGGGTGATTCGCCTGCGGTTGGCCGGTGCGCATCGGCCGATGAAGCTGGGGTATGCCACGGCGAGCAATACGCAGTTGTCGCGGGTGGTGTCGGCGTTTGCCGAGCGGTGCCGGATGTTTGTGTCTGACCAGTACATCCCCGGGATGGCGCCGCCGAGCTTTTTTGATCCGCATGCGGTGCGGGTGTTGAGTGAGGTTGGCTGAAATCGCACCAAAAGTTGGCGTGCGTGATGCTGTGGGTTGAGGTGTGCACTGTACTGGTTCTTGTGGCGAGCGGGCTTGCCCGCGTTGGGCTGCGAAGCGGCCCCAAAACCTAACGACTCGGTATACCTGACACACCGCATTTATCTTACTGGGGCTGCTTCGCAGCCCAACGCGGGTGCAAGCCCGCTCGCCACAACGAGCCCGCTGGCCACAGAAAATGCAGCGCTCCACAGGACGTTCGTCTGCTGCATAGGTTCTACCTACCCACTGGGCCGGCTTTTACGAATTGACCCCAAGCACCTCTCCCCACGACTCTCATCCCATCGATGCAGATCAACCTCTTTTTTTTGCAAGGCACAGCGACGATGACATTCGACTGGAATTACATGTTTGGTTTGCTGGGCGACGCCGAGTTCTGGCGGGCGACGTGGACGGTGATCAAGCTCAGCACCCTGACGTGGGTCTTGAGCATTGGCCTGGGCTTTCTGCTGGCGCTGGCCAAACAGTCCAGGCATGGTCTGCTCAGCGTGCCCGCCCGTGGCTATATCTGGTTGTTCCGCAGTCTGCCGCTGCTGGTGCTGCTGATCTTTATCTACAACCTGCCTCAAGCGCTGCCGGGTACTTCGGCGGTGCTGGCGGACCCGTTCTGGTCCGGCCTGTTGGCGCTGGTGATCTGCGAAACGGCGTATGTCGCCGAGATCCATCGCGGCGGTTTGCTGTCGATTCCCAAAGGGCAGGGCGAGGCGGCACGGGCGTTGGGCTTGAAGTTTTTTGGTACTCAGTGGCGCGTGGTGATTCCCCAGGCGCTGCGGGTGGCGCTGCCGTCGCTGGCCAACGAATACATCTCCATCGTCAAGCTCACGTCCCTGGTGTCGGTGATCTCGCTGACTGAAATCCTGATGGTCGGCCAGCGCCTGTATTCGCAGAACTTCCTGGTGATCGAAACCATGGCGGCGGTGGCGTTCTTCTACGTGTTTATCGTCACCGTGTTCGACTTCCTGCTCAAACGCCTGGAGCGCTTTCTCGACGTCAACCAGCGCAATGTGTCCCGCGTGCCGGATGCGGCGGTGCTGGCCCTGGCCACGCAACAGCGGGTTGCGCTGCAACGTCCGGCAACCACCGGGGCGTCGGCGCTGCACGCCACGCGGCTGCACAAGGCCTACAACGATATCGAGGTGTTGGGCTCGGTCAACCTGCAGATCCAGCCGGGTGAAGTGGTGTCGGTGATCGGGCCGTCCGGCTCGGGCAAGACCACCTTGATCCGCCTGCTCAACGGCCTGGAGCAACTGGACAACGGCGAGATCACGATCAACGGCCAGCCGTTCATTCACTTGAACAAGGTCGGTGCGCAGAAACCTCAATACGTGGAGCACGCCGAGCACCGCCTGAATATCGGCATGGTGTTCCAGAGCTTCAACTTGTTCCCGCATTTGAGCGTGCTCGACAACCTGCTGATGGCGCCGAAATACCATCGCCTGGGGCGTACCGATGAGCTCAAGCAACAGGCCTACGCGCTGCTGCACAAGGTGGGCATGCTCGACCACGCCTGGAAGTATCCGCACCAGTTGTCCGGCGGCCAACAGCAACGCGTGGCCATCGCCCGCGCCCTGATGATGCGCCCGCAAATCATGCTGTTCGATGAGCCCACCTCGGCGCTCGACCCGGAAAAAGTCAACGAAGTGCTGCAAGTCATCGAAGCCCTGGCCGGGGAGGGCATCACCATGGTGATCGTCACCCACGAGATGAATTTCGCCTTCAAGGTCTCCGATCGAATTGTGTTTATGGAGAAGGGGCGCGTGGTCTGCGACGACACGCCCGAGGTATTGCGTAGCGGCCAGAACCCACGCGTGGAGGCGTTCCTCAAGGACGTCTCGCTGGCGTGATCTCTTCAACGTTCAGGAAACAATAAAATGATCGAGCAATCTCAAATCGAACAGTTCCAGCGCGACGGCTACCTGGTGGTGGAAGGCGTGCTGTCGATGGACGAAGTGGCCGCGCTGCAGCACGACTTCGACCAGTGGGTAGAAGAGAGCCGCAGCCATGACCAGGGCTGGGGCGCCACCGTGGATGGCCGCGAACGCTTCGATCTGGAGGGCGATCACCGCCCCGATCACCCGTCGCTGCGCCGCGTGAGTTCGCCCACCGAGATTTCCCCGGCGTATGAACGTGTGGCGTTGCAGTCGCGCATGGCGGCGATTTCCGCGCAGTTGGTGGGTGCCGGTGGTGCGCGTTTTCATCACAGCAAGATCAACTCGAAACTGCCGCACACCGCGACCCAGGTGAAGTGGCACCAGGACTTTTTGTTCACGCCCCACAGCAACGATGACATCGTCACCGCCTTGCTGATGGTCAGTGAAGTGACCCCGCAAAACGGCCCGCTGAATGTGATCCCCGGCAGCCACAAAGGCCCGCTGTGGTCGCACTGGCAGAACCAGCGTTTCACCGGTTCGGTGGACGACAGCGTCGTCGAAGAACACTGTCAGCAACCGGTCGCCTGTTACGGCCCGGCCGGCTCCGTGTGCTTTATGCACACGCGTCTTTTGCATGCTTCCAGCCCTAACGAGACCGAACTCCCGCGCACCCTCTTCATCAGCGTGTACGCCGCTGAAGACGCGCTGCCATTCGGCGAAAACCCGTTGCCCAGCGCACATGCCGGCCTGCTGGTGGCCGGTGAAGAAAGCGGCTTGGTGCGTTCCACGGACAACCACATGCGCTTGCCGCAGAAACCCCGTGGCGCGTCCTTCTTCGTGCAACAGGCCGGACAAGATTGCGCCACTGCCTAACCCCCTTAAAAACCTTGCAGGTAATGACCATGACAGCGTTTCGTAAAAGTGTTCGCCCTCTTGCCGTGTGCCTGCTGGGCGCAGCGGTTGCGATGACTTCGTTGGCGGCTTCGGCTTTCCAGCAGGAAGGCAAGATCATCGCCGGTTCCGATTTGACGTTCTTCCCATATGAATACATGGATAACAACAAGCCCGCAGGTTTTGATATCGAGTTCATGGACGGCCTGGGCAAGGTCATGGGGCGCAAGGTCGAGACCCTCGACACACGCTTTCCCAACCTGATCACCGGCCTGCAAGCCGGGCGTTTTGACCTGACCAATTCGTCGATGTACATCACGGCGGAGCGGGTCAAAGTCATCGACATGATCCCCTACCTGAAAAGCGGCGAGTCGATCCTGACCCTCAAGGACAGCACCTTCCAGCCCAAGACGCCGGAAGAATTCTGCGGCCACAAGATCGGCTCCATGGGCGCCACCTCGTGGCTGGCGCAGATGAACAAGCTGTCCACGGAATACTGCGTGGCCAAGGGCTTGAAGCCGATCCTGATCAGCGAGTACAGCACCGACCCGCAAACCACCCAGGCCCTGTTGGCTCACGCCGTCGAGGCGCAAATCACCGACGCCGCCGTGGCCCGTGGCGTGGTCGACAAGCTGGGCAACCGCGTGGTGATTTCGTCCGACACGTTGATCTACCCGGTGTTGAACGGCTTCGGCGTGAAGAAAGGCAATGACGCCGTGAAGACCGCCTTGCTCGAAGGCCTGGAAAAATACCGCGCCACCCCGGAATACGCAGCGCTGCTGAAGAAGTACAACTTCCAGGCGCCAACCGACGCTGACATCGCGGCCTTGATGCCGAAGTAAGCCAGTCGCGTTTGCCGCAGACGGCTGCGGCACACGCCTTGCGGAGACCGATTCATGGCGTTATCCCACGAAGAACAGACGCGCATCGACCTGGCGGCGACCTTTCGCATCATCGCCCACCTGGGCATGCACGAAGCGGTGGCCAATCACTTCAGCGCGGCCGTGTCGGCCGATGGCAAACAGTTTTTGCTCAACCCGAAGTGGAAGCACTTCTCGCGCATCCGTGCCAGTGACCTGTTGCTGCTGAACGCCGACGACCCAGCCTGTGCCGACAACCCGAATGTGGACGCCACCGCCTGGTCCATCCACGGGCAGATCCACCGCCTATTGCCGCAAACCCGCGCGGTGCTGCACTTGCACCCGGTGTACACCACGGCGGTGGCGTGCCTGGCCACGCCGCACATCCCGCCGATTGACCAGAACACCGCGCGTTATTTCAACCGCGTGGCGGTGGACGAACTCTACGGTGGCATGGCCGATACCGAGGCCGAAGGCGCACGCCTGGCGGGGCTGCTCGACGGCAAGAGCCGCCTGCTGATGGGCAACCATGGCGTGATGGTGACGGCGCCCTCGATGGGTGAGGCGTTTGACGATATCTGGACCCTGGAGCGCTCCTGCCAGATCCTCGTGACGGCGTGGTCCACCGGGCAGCCGCTGCGGGTGCTCTCGGACGACGTGGCGGAGAAAACCGCGCGGGGCTGGGAAGGTATTGCGGATTTTTCGCGGCAGCATTTTGAAGAGATGAAGCAACTGATGATCGAGGCCGATGCGTCGGTGCTCGATTGAGGAAGGAAGCCCTATGACCTTTTCCGTTGTCGCCCGCTGTGCCGAAACCGGCCAGTTGGGTATCGCTATCAGCTCGTCGAGTATTGCCGTGGGCGCACGTTGCCCGTGGCTACGTCCCGGCGTGGGCGCGGTGGCGTCGCAGAACATCACCTTGCCGAGCCTGGGGCCGCAGGTATTGGACTTGTTGGCGCAGGGTATGGCGGCGAGCGAAGCGCTGGCCGAGGTGGTGGCCGGTCAGCCGCACAGTGCGTATCGACAGGTCACGGTGATTGATAATGAAGGCCGCACCGCGTATTTCAGTGGCGCGCAGACCCTCGGTATTCACGATGCGGTGAGCGGTGAGCAGTGCGTGGCGGCGGGGAATATGTTGGCCAATGCGGGTGTGATCAAGGCGATGGTGCGCGCGTTCGAGCAGGCCTCCGGGCATCTGGCTGACAGGCTGCTCGCGGCGATGCACGCCGGCCAGGCCCACGGTGGCGAAGCGGGGCCGGTGCATTCGGCGGCGCTTGTGGTGGTCGATGACCTGCTGTGGCCCATCGTCAATCTGCGCGTGGACTGGGCCGATGAAGACCCGATTGGCGCACTCGACCAACTCTGGCAGGCCTATCGCGGGCAACTGCAGGATTACATCGACCGTGCGCTCAACCCGCACATCGCACCGGGCTACGCGGTGTCGGGAGATGACCGATGAGCAGCAGCCGTGACCTGCTCGCGCAACTGGTGCGCTTCGACACCACCAGCCGCGAATCCAACCTGGCGTTGATCGACTTCGTGCGCACTTATTTGCAGGGCCACGGTGTTGCCTGTGAATGGGTGTTCAACGAACACAAGAGCAAGGCCAACCTGCTGGCGACCATCGGCCCGGCGGACGTGCCCGGCATTGTGCTCTCGGGCCACACCGATGTGGTGCCGGTGGACGGCCAGCGCTGGAGCGTGGCGCCGTTCGAACTGACGGAAAAGGACGGCAAGTTGTACGGCCGTGGCACTGCGGACATGAAGGGCTATATCGCCTGTGTGCTGGCCTGCGTGCCGGCGTTGGTGGAGGCGCCTTTGCGTATGCCGGTGCATATTGCGCTGTCCTATGACGAAGAGGTGGGGTGCCTGGGTGTGCGCTCGTTGATCGAGCGGTTTCATGCGCAGCCGGTCAAGCCGCTGTTGTGCGTGATCGGCGAGCCCACCGAGCTGAAGCCGGTGTTGGGGCACAAAGGCAAATTGGCGATGCGCTGCGAAGTGCAGGGTGCGGCGTGCCATTCGGCGTATGCGCCTTCGGGGGTGAATGCCATTGAATATGCAGCGCGGTTGATAGGGGAACTGGTGCGGATTGGCGAACAGCTCAAGGCGCCGCAGCATTTAAATGCAGGGTTTGATCCGCCGTTTTCCACGGTGCAGACCGGGGTGATCAACGGGGGTAAGGCGCTGAATATTGTCCCGCAGAATTGTACGTTTGATTTTGAAGTGCGTTCGTTGCCGGCTCAGGACCCGTGGCAGGTTGCGCACCAGTTGCGCGGTTATGCAGAGCAGATGCTGCTGCCGGCGATGCAGGCGGTGAGTGCGCAGTGCGCGATCAGCTTCAACGAATTGTCGAGCTACCCGGGCTTGGCGACTTCGCTGGAAACCCAGGCTGCCGAGTGGGTTGCGCAGTTTTGCGGCTCTCGGGAATACGGCACCGTTGCCTTTGGTACTGAGGGTGGGCTGTTTGATCAAGCGGGGATTCCCACGGTGGTGTGCGGGCCGGGGAGCATGGAGCAGGGGCACAGGCCGGATGAGTTTATCAGCGTGGAGCAGCTCGACGCCTGTGACCGCATGCTGCAGCGGGTGCTGGAATTTGTATGCTGAACCTGTGGTGAGGGAGGTTGTTGTTGTTGTTGTTGTTGTTGTTGTTGTTGTGAGCGGGCTTTCTGTGGCGAGGGAGCTTGCTCCCGTTGGGCCGCGAAGCGGCCCCAAAGATGGGACTGCTACGCAATCCAACGGGAGCAAGCTCCCTCGCCACAGGTACAGTGCCCGCCCTTAACTGATCGGCATTAGGGCAGGCCCGCTCGCCACAAAAAACAGGCTCGCCACAGGGGGCGACAGCCGTCAGGCCTTTGCCACCCCCACGCGCCATTGCGCGGGCGGCAGAATTCCGTTGACCAGGTAATTGCCGACAATCCGCGACTTGTACACGCGCGGGTTGTGGTTCGCCAGGGTCCGCGCGTTGCGCCACAGCCGATCCAGTGCCTTGTTGCTGGCAGTGGCGCTAGCGCCCAGGGCATCGAACAGTGCTGTGGTCGCGGCGAGCGTTGCGTCCACCACCGGGTTGACGGCCAGGCACACTTCCAGCTCTGCCAGTGCAACGTGCGGGTCGTCGTCATGCAGCGACTGGTCGTGGGTGATCACGTAGTGCGCGGTGTATTCCAGGCGCTGCGCCGCTTGTTGGGCAATGGCTTGGGCGGCATAGGCCTGGCTTGCCACTTCGCCGATCACTTGCAGCAGTTGCACGTCCTGGGCAGCGGTGTCGGCGTTGCCAGTGGTGAAGGTTCTGGCGCGGGCGCTGAGTTCTTCGGCGCCGCTTAATGCCGCGCGGCGGGCGATGCCGGCGAGGGTACTGAGGTGGTAGAGCTGGAAGAATGATTGCCCGTGGCCAAAACGCTGTTGAGTGGGGCGCAGGTCGTTGTCCAGCACGGGCGCGTTGTCGAAGAGGCAGGTGCCGCTGGCGGTGAGGCGTTGGCCGAAGCCGTTCCAGTCATCGATGATTTGCACGCCGGGGGCCTTGAGGTCGACGACGACGCTGTACACCGTGCCGTCTTCGCCCGTGGCGATGGTGTTGATCAGGTCGCTGTAGAGCGCGCCGGTGGTGTAGAACTTTTTACCGCTGATGCGCAGGGCGCCGGCCTCGTCGCGATGCAGACGGGTCTCGAAATCGCCACGGGCCTGGGTGCCGACTTCGGTGCTGCCGGGGGAGAGCAGGGCGCCCTGGCCGAGGCGGTCGAGCCATTTGGCCCGCCAGTCGAGGTCCTTGGCGCTGAGTACGTCCTCGCAAAATCCAAAATGCCCGCGCAGGGCCTGGGTGATGTTGGAGTCGGCCGCCGATAATTCCGTGAGCAGGGTGAGCAGTTCAACCAAGGTGGCGTCGTGGCCGCCATACCCGTTCGGCAGGCGCCAGCGTGGCAGGCCCAGTTCGTTGAGTTGCTGGATGACGCTGGCCAGGCTGCCGCGCGACTGGTCCGCCTCGGCGGCTTGGGCGAGGATTTGCGCGAAGAGCGGACGAAACGGCGCGGCCAGTTGTTCGTAGCGGGCAGTGGGCGGGGCGCCCCAAATATTCAAAGCGGGAGTCGACATGCAATGGACCTTGCAGAAAGTGGTTCAGGTGCGGGGGCCCAGTGGTCTGGTGACGCCACCCTAACCCAGGGGTGGCAAAGTTTTTAATACGAAAAATAGCTATCGAACTGCACGACGGTTCTATCCATATTGCTCAACAGTATTAATGGCCGGCTTCTTATTGCGTTAGCTTCTACGTGCGCCGTGCCCGGTGACCGACAAACCTCTTCTCGAACGACCAGACTGCATGCCCCCAGATGGTTGAGTCAGCCATTTATTCTGTGGGTACCTTTCATGATCAATCGTCGAACACTGCTCTCCCTGCTGGGCCTGGCCTCGCTCACGCTGCACGGCGCACCTGCGTGGGCAGCGGAGCCGCTGACCCTCACGGTGGGCGACCAGTTCTTCTCCAATCGCATCGTTTTGGAGCTGTCGGGTGAGTTGAAAGACTTGCCGTATACAATCGATTTCAAGCGTTTCAACACCGGCTCACCGGTGGCCTCGGCCGTGGCCAGCGGCGCGTTGGACGTGGGCATCGTCGGCGATACACCCGTGATCAGCCTCGCCGCCAACGGTGCGCCGGTGAAGGTGGTCGCCAGTACCCAGACCAGCCTCGACGGCGTCGGTATTGTGGCGCGCAAGGGCATCCATTCGGTGGCCGACCTCAAAGGCAAGACGGTGGCGATCTGGAACGGTTCGTGGAGCCAGCAACTGGCGTACAAGGCTCTGGACGAAGCCGGTGTGCCGCGCAACAGCGTGACCTTCAAGTACCTGCTGCCAGCCGAAGCCAGCCTGGCACTGACCCAGGGTGACATCGACGCCTTCGGCACCTGGGAACCCTATGTGTCGTTGCAGGAGAAAGAGGGCAGCACGCTGATCCGCAACGCCAAGGGCCTGATGAGCGCACCGACCTACCTGGTCGCGTATGAACCGGCCCTGGCGCAGAAAGGCGCGATCATCAAGGACTTCATCGCACGCCTCACCCGCGCCCGCACCTGGAGCAACAGCCACGTCGATGAGTACGCCGAGGCGTGGTCGAAGGCCAACCAGTCGGCGCCGGAAATCGCCAAGGTGTGGTTCAAGCGGGATGCGATCAAAGTGCTGCCGATCTCGCCGAAAATTGTCAGCGAAGCGCAGGCCACGGCGGATTTTTTGTTTGATGCGCAGATGTTGAAGCAGCGGTATGACGTGGCGCCGTTGTTTGATCGTGCGCTTTGATCACGGGAGAAATAAGCGCTAATAGAATTGACCGGCTGATCCTGCGGGTGCTGGGCTAGGGTTTTTTATCCGGTACTTACCTGAATCTAAAATTCACTGGCATCGGCAGGAAGTAGCCGATAGGCTACAAGTGATGCTGTGACCCACTTGATCGACAGGACGCCCGAGTTCGATACATGGCTCGACGGTATGAGGGATATTTGGGGTAAGACAGCTGTTCTGACGCGACTCTACCGAGCTGAAGAAAACAACGTTGGCGATTGTGAGCCTGTAGGGAACGGCCTGAGTGAAATGCGTGTTTTTGTTGGGCCCGGCTACAGAATTTACTTCGTACGTACGGGTATCACTGCTTACCTGATGCTTTGGGGGAGTGATAAAACTGACCAGAACAGAGGAATCAAGCGGGCAAAAGAGATCCTCGATGCCCTGAGAGGTCAATGAAATGAGCGAATCGAAATTCAAACCAGAGGACATGCCAATCCTCGATCTTGATACCAGCGGCACCCGCGACTATGAAGCTTCGCGCTTCCTGGATAGCCCGGAAACCATCAGCGCTTACCTGGCGCAGAGTATGGAGTCTCATGACCCGCAGATACTCATGAAAGCGCTTGCCGAAGTCGCCAAGGCCCAGGGCGTGAACAAGGTTGCCGAGGCGGCCGGGGTTAATCGGGAGAGCCTTTATAAAACGCTGAAAGGTGGTTCAAAAACGCGCTATGAGACTGTCCAGAAGCTGATGTTGGCGCTGGGAGTAGAGCTGACTGTGCAGCCAATTGCAGCGACTGCATTCAAAAAACGCCGAGAGCAAAACGCTCGGTAGCCAGCAAACCCAGATGTCGTAGTGATAAGGAGCCCTGTTGAACGAACACACATTGTCCATGCGCCTGGAGCGCGTGGCTGCGCATGTGCCGGCCGGGGCGCGGTTGGCGGATATTGGCTCTGATCACGGTTACCTGCCGGTGGCGTTGATGCGTCGTGGCGTGATTGCGGCGGCGGTGGCGGGCGAGGTGGCGTTGACGCCCTTTCATGCTGCCGAACGCACCGTGCACGAAAACGAGTTGGATGCTTACATTACCGTGCGCCTGGCCGATGGCCTGGCAGCCATCGAGCCGGGAGACGCAATTACCGCGATCAGCCTGTGCGGCATGGGCGGTGAGACGATCCGCGACATCCTCGACAGCGGCAAGGTGCACCTCACCGGCTGCGAGCGCCTGATCCTGCAACCCAACGGCGGCGAGCAACCGCTGCGCCAATGGCTGATGGAGAACGGCTACCGCATCCTGGTCGAGGAGCTGTTGCAGGAAAACCGCTTCTACTACGAAATTATCGTCGCCGAGCGCGGCGAGCCGGTGACGTATACCTGCGAGGAACTGTACTTCGGCCCGCTGCAGATGCAGGCTCGCAGCCAAGTATTTCTGGCCAAGTGGCAGCGCATGCTGCACCAGAAGCACAAGACCCTGGCCAGTTTCGAGCAGGCGCGGCAGGCATTGCCCGAGGCCAAGGTGCAAGAGATTGCTCAGCAGGCGCAGTGGATCAACGCGTTATTGGCTTGAACCTGATGGTTCATTTATTCAACGATTCAGCAAGGAACCCCTCCATGGCAGACGCCACCGACCACGCTTTCTACGACCGTGCAGACGCCCATATCGAGCTGTCGAACGAGCAACTCAAGACCTTCGAAAACCTCGGCCAGGTCAGCGCCTCGATGACGTTCGGTACCACGCGCTTCAATGCCTGGGCCAGCGCGCGCAGCTTCAAGTCCGGCGCAGAAATGGCCGATGCCCGTGAAGCGCTGTTGAAGTATTTCACCGATCAGTACCGGCTGATGCTTGAGGATAATCTGGACGATCACATCAACAATTTCAGCCAGTACATGCAGGTAAAAGCTGCCCCAACGGCCGAATGATCGAAAGGGGCGGTAAGAGCGGTTACAACGTTTCCAGCACCACTGAGTGCTTTCGCCCCATTTTCGTGCACGGTAATCCATTTGTTGAGCGCCGAAGCGCCTGCCTCCGGGCCTCATCCCAACGGCCCGTATCTTGCTAGTGCCTTCTCAATCAATGACATGGCTTTTTGCCGTTAGTCATTTCAAGCGTTCGCCCACCGTCACATCACGTGGGTTGTTTTGGAGAGTAGTCGGCCATGCGCAGTCTCTTGTCACCCGGTATCCGCCTGCTCGGACGTTTCGGTTTCGCACGTAAATTCCAGATCCTGTTCATTCTGTTCATCCTGCCCCTGGCCGGGAGCCTGTGGATGATCGGGCTGGACTATCGCGACAAACTCGCGGTGATTTCCAGCGAAAAGTCCGGCGTTAACCAACTGCTGGCCCTGGACGCGCTGGATGGCCAATTGACCGCCCAGCGTAACCTGGCCTCCCGCTGGAAAGCGGTGGACCTGCTACGTGAACCCTCGCCTGCGGCCAAAGCGATGATGGACAAGGTGGATGCGAATAACCCCCTCGTCCTGCAAAGCCTGCAAGCCCTGGGCGACGCGCTCAAAACCCAGAAAGCCAGCGCCGGCACCCTCACGCGCTTCGAAGCGTTGCAGGCGACGGTCAAGGGTATGGACGTCCAATCCCTGCGTGGCATCGGCTGGTGGCCGGACGGCTACGACCGCTTCACCCAGGCGCTGAGCGCGATGCAAACCCTGCGTGAACAGATCACCCTGGACACCGGCCTGATCCTCGACCCCTGGCTGGAAACCTACCTGCTGATGCAGATTTCCAGCCAGCACACGCCGGACCTGATCGAACGCATCGGCCGTATGGCGAGTGTCGGCCAGTCGTCCATCGCCTCGGGGCAGTTCACCCTGCAAAGCCGCTTGCAGATGCGTGACCTGCGCGGCCGTATTGGCGATGCGCGGGACCAACTGGTCAAGGCCGCAGCTTCGCTCAAGGCCAAGCAATACCCCGGCCTGGAACCCTGGATCGCGCAGTACGACAACAGCCTGCAAACGCTGGATACCGAACTCAAGGTGCTCGATGAAGGCGTGTTCGGCGGCACTATCAAGCTCGACCCCGCCAGTTTCGAACGCAGTGTCGACGCCATGCTCGGCAGCCTGGGTGCACTGCGCAACCAGTCGCTCGGCTCGCTGGATGCGCGCTTGAGCCATTTTCACGATCGTTCGCTGCAGCAATTTATCCCCGTGGCGGCCACGTTCAGCCTGCTGGCGTTGGCGGCGCTTTATTTGTTCATGTGCCTGCAAGAGTCCATCCGCCGCAGTGCCAGCGGCATCACCACGCTGGCCGAGTCCCTGCGCGACGGCAACCTGTGCGTCGAAGTGGCCGTCGAAGGCCGCGACGAACTGGCGGTGATCAGCACGGCGCTCAACGTTGCGGTGGTGCAATTGCGCACCAGCCTGCTCGGCGTCAATCACGAAACCCAGCAGCTCGGTTCAGCCGTGCTCACCCTCAATACGCAATCGGGCAGCACCCTCAGCGAAGTCGAAGACCAGCAGCACCAGATCAGCCAGATCGCCGCCGCCGCCACCCAACTGGCCGCCACCTCGATGGGCGTCGCCAAAAGCTGCGAACAAGCTTCCGGCAGCGCCCAGCACACCCGGCGCATCGCCGAAGACAGCAGCCGCGACAGCCAGCGCACCACGGCCAGTATCCAGCAGCTTAATCAGCGTTTGACCGACACCGCCAATGCCCTGGAGCAAGTGAGCCAGCAGGGCCAGCAGATTCAATCGGTGGTCGACACCATTCGCGGCATCGCCGAGCAAACCAACCTGCTGGCGCTCAACGCCGCCATCGAAGCCGCGCGCGCAGGTGAGCAGGGCAGGGGCTTTGCCGTGGTAGCCGATGAAGTCCGCAGCCTGTCGCAACGCACCCAGGCCTCCACCGCGCAAATCGCCAGCACCGTCGACAGCCTGCGCGCCACAGTCAGCCAGGCGGTCGCGCTGATGGGCGCCGCGTGCGACCAGGCGTTGACCGATGCCGAGTCCGTCACAGGGCTGGGCACGCGGCTGGGCGAGATTGCCGGCGCCGTACAAAACGTGACGGATACCCTGGCGCAGATTGCGGCAGCGGTGGAAGAGCAAGCGACCACGGCGGATGAAGTCAGCGGCAATATCCAGCAGGTGGACCAGGCGGCCGGACGCTTGCTCGATGGCGCGCGGGCGGTGAATCAGGCGGCGGATACCCTGAGCAGAGGCAGCCGTGCGTTGAGTGAAAATACCGCGCGATTCCGCCTGAGCTAAGCACCACGACCACCGCCACGGTAGGAGCGAGCTTGCTCGCGAAGAACCCGAGAGCGCTGCATGTATCCAGGATGCCCGCGTCACCGTTGACGTTTTTCGCGAGCAAGCTCGCTCCTACAGTGGGGTGGGCCACGCCATCAGTCGTGTTGAACCTTCAAGCCATACCGGGCTCACTTGTCAGGTAGCACCGTTTCTTGGCCGAAAGGAATCTGCATGCCTTCCACCTCGTCAACCCTCCCACTGAGCGCTCCCGTCGAGCGCGAACTGAGCCTGCGCGCGGTCATCACCGGGATCGTGCTCGGTATCCTGCTGACGCCTTCCAACGTGTACGCCGGGTTGAAGATCGGCTGGTCGTTCAACATGTCGATCATCGCGCTGCTGGTCGGTTATGCCATCTGGCAAGGCCTGGCCAAGCGTTCATCTGAGCAACTGCCGTGGACGCTGCACGAGAGCAACATCAACCAGACCGTCGCCTCCGCTGCCGCGTCGATCATTTCTGGTGGGCTGGTCGCGCCGATCCCGGCCTACACCTTGCTGACCGGCAACCAGCTCGACGCGCTGCCGATGATCGCCTGGGTGTTCTCGGTGAGCTTCCTGGGGATCTGGATCGCCTGGTACCTGCGCCCCTCGTTGCTCAATGACAAGGCGCTGAAGTTCCCCGAAGGCATGGCCACCCTGGAAACCCTGCTGCACATCTACAACCACGGCCGCGAAGCCGCGACGCGCCTCAAGGTACTGCTTAGCGCTGCGTTGTTGTCCGGGCTGGTCAAGTGGGTGGATACGTTTATGTGGGCCTTCCCGCGCTGGTCGCCCACCGCCCAACTGGAGCGACTGACCTTCACTGCCGACCCTTCGCTGTTGTTGCTGGGCTTCGGCGGCATCATCGGCATTCGCGTGGGCCTGACCCTGTTGCTCGGCGCCTTGCTCGCGTGGGGCGGCCTGGGGCCGTGGCTGTTGGCGCAAGGGCTGGTGACATTGCCGGCTGACAGCAGCGGCCCGCAATTCGCGGCGCTGGTGGAATGGCTGCTGTGGCCGGGCGTGAGCCTGATGGTGTGTTCGACCCTGGCCTCGCTGGCGATTCGCTTGTGGGCCTTGCACGCGTCGACCAAGGCCGATGGCGACACACCCTGGGCGATCCCAAAGCCGGGGCCGGCGGCCGGGTTTGCGCTGTCGATCATTCTGGTGGTCAGCCTGCAGGCGCTGCTATTTGGCATCAACCTGTGGATGGCCTTGTTGACCATTCCCGTGGCGATCTGCCTGGCTGCCGTGGCCGCGCGGGTGGTCGGCGCTACCGGCATTCCGCCGATTGGCGCCATCGGGCAACTGTCCCAGCTGAGCTTTGGCATCGTTGCGCCGGGGCAAGTGCCGATCAACCTGATGAGCGCCAATACCGCCGGCGGCTCGGCCGGGCAATGCACGGATTTGATGAACGACTTCAAGGTGGGCAAGGCGATTGGCGCCACGCCGCACAAGCAGGTGATCGCGCAGATTTTGGGGATTTTCGTCGGCAGCATCGTCGGTGTGTTCGCCTACTTGGCGCTGATCCCCGATCCACAGAGCATGCTGCTCACCGAAGAATGGCCGGCGCCGGCGGTAGCTACCTGGAAAGCCGTGGCGCAAACCTTGACCCATGGGCTGGATTCATTGTCGGTGAGCATTCGCTGGGCGATTGGTATCGCGGGCGTGGTCGGGGTGTTGCTGGGGATACTCGACAGCGTGCTGCCTGCGCATCGCGCCCGGTACCTGCCCAGCGCAGCAGCGTTGGGGCTGGCCTTCGTGCTGCCAGCCTCGGTGTCGCTGATGATGGCGCTCGGCGCAGTGTTGACGTGGTGGGTGAGCTGTCGCTGGCCCAGTCTCACTGAGCGCTTTGCGATTACTGCAGCGGCGGGGTTGATTGCGGGGGAGAGCATTACCGGAGTGGGGGCGTCGTTGTGGCAGATGGTGGGGAATGGGTGAGGGCGGGCGCACGCACGCTTGGGCTACCGCTTTCCAAAGGCCGCCTCTCGCTAATGGCCGGCACCATTCTCTGTGGCGGGCGAGCCTGTTGTGGCGAGCGGGCTTGCCCCGCGTTGGGCTGCGTAGCAGCCCCAGTGGCTGCAGCCGAGTTCTTTCAGGCAGTCCGAGGTGGCAGGTTTTGGGGCTGCTGCGCAGCCCAACGCGGGGCAAGCCCGCTCGCCACAACAACCCTGCTCGCCACAGGGCCCCGCTGGTTTTCGGCCTAGTCATTCACCCGGCAGAGGCAATCCCTTCTCACTTCGCAAACGCATACTCCCCGCCCTGTTCCAGCGCCTTTCGATACGCCGGTCGAGCCTGGAACCGCTGCACCCACGCCGCCAGGTTCGGGTATGCCTGCAACTTGCCCTGCGCCTTGGCAATCTCACCGATAAAGCTCATCTGGATATCCGCGCCCGTTAATTCATCACCCACCAGATACGGCGTCCGCCCCAGCGCATCGTTCAGATAACCCAAGTAATTGGCCACCTCCGATTCAATCCGCGGATGCAGCGGCGCGCCGGCATCACCCAGCCGCCCGACGTACAGGTTGAGCATCAGCGGCAACATCGCCGACCCTTCGGCGAAGTGCAGCCATTGCACGTACTCATCAAAGGTGGCCGTGGCCGGGTCCGGTTGAAGGCGGCCTTCACCATGGCGGCGGATCAGGTAGTCGATAATCGCGGCGGACTCGATCACCACGCGGGAGCCGTCTTCGATCACCGGAGATTTGCCCAGTGCGTTGATCGCCTTGAGCTCGGGCGGTGCGAGGTTGGTTTTCGGGTCGCGCTGGTAGCGTTTGATCTCGTAAGGCAGGCCGAGCTCTTCGAGCAGCCAGAGAATGCGCTGCGAGCGCGAGTTGTTGAGGTGGTGGACAATGATCATGTGGGGCTCCGCTGGGCGAGAGGGGGTATGTTCTGGTAGAGACTACGCCGCCGCCAGGGAGTGCCCTTGATTATTTTTCAGGAAAACGCCGCCTCGATAAACGCCTCCAGCCCTTTCTCCTCCAGTATCTCGATAGAAAAGTGCCCAAAGCGCTTGGGCAGCCAAATAATGCGGCCCCCGGACGGTGTTTGCAGGTTCTCCCGCGCCAACGGTTTGCCGTTTTCGTCTTCCGGCTGAACCCCGCTGGCGATCAATTCGTCGTAGGCCGCCTCGATGTCCGGTGTCGAGTAGCAATGCCGGTAAATCATCCCCTCGCCACACGTGTCCAGGAGTTCCCTGAGATTCCCCGCCAACGGCTGTACCAGCATGAAACGCTCCTGGCCCATCAGCGCGACGGCGTAGCGCACATGCAGTCCACCGCGTTCCCAAACGAAGGTTGTGGAGATGCGGGCCTTGAGTATCCGAGCGTAGTAATCGCAGGCCTCCTCAAGATTCTCGACCAGAATGTCGACGTGGCTGAATTTCAGTTCCATGGGGTGGCTCCTGCCGATAGGGCGTCTATGTTAACCACGGCATTCTCGGAATTCGATGGGGTTTTTCCCTACGCTTTGCGCAGGCGCAGCGCCCAATCACCGCCGTGCTGCAGGTGGCATTCCTCTTCCGAGTCGAAGCGTACGCAGCGGTCCAATCGCACCGTGTCCACCTCGGCGTCGCTCAACGCAGCGGCGGTCAGCTCACGCATGCGTTGGTCTTTTCCGTTTGCAAGGGCCAGCTCCTTGCTGGCGCGGGTGTCGAATACCCAGACCACCCTAAGGCTGTGGGGGAAGGCGGCGTAGTCGACGGTGTGGGTGAGCCAGTCGAAGCCCGGGATTTCAGCTTTGGCGGTTTCACAGGCTTCGGTCAGGGTGGCGATCAGGCGACGTTCGAGGCGGGCGCTGTCGCGTTTGGTTGGAGGCATGGGGGCTCTCGAAGACGGGAAAAGGAGGCTGCGTATTAAAGCGCGGGGAAATATATCTGTCCGTTTTTTCCTCATCGACAAATCCAGTGCCTTTTGCATATCCAACAGTGGGAATGCTCCGAAAAAAGTACAGTAGAGTGGGCGCTTGATTCGAGATTTGGCCTCTAGGCGTGGGATTTGGGTTACTGCTGTAGGCTTTGATCCGGTTGGCTGTGGCCTCTTTCTGAAATTGAATTTCGACCCCTTCATTTCCTGCCCGTTAACAAAAAACCGACTTTATATTTCGACTTCTTCTTTGTTGATGTTGGAATTCAGGCATGGCGACGGCTTATATCAATCAACGACTCATTGACTACGTCAGCCTAAGGGCATGGGTGCTTAACGGTGCGTCGCCCCTGGCGACTCAGAAATTCGATGCGCTTAACGCTCACTTACCCCGCCATTTTGTAACGCCGGGGTACATGGTTATCGTGCCGAGCAACACGCTTCAAGAAAGCACCGCCGATGAAGCCTGGCTGATGAGCCAGGCCGAGCAGGTCAGCCGCGTACTGGATGACAACCCACACGCCGGAGACCTGATAGTCAGTGACTATAATTTGCTCCAGAGCGTACTGGGTTACAGCTCGTTGGGTGTCGGCAGCGCAACGTCTGCCTGGAGTACCCATCTGAATGAGGTTCGACACACACTTGAAGAAATCGAGCAGGCCTATGTTCGGCTCAAAAGTGGCGCGGTGGATCGAGAGGCGTTTTTTCGGCAACGACAAGCGTTGTTGACGCAATTGAACAGCCAGCTTCAGGGCGCGGCCCGGTTTGGCACGGGGTTGCGCAATAGTCACTCGTTGAGGTGGATTCTGGGGGTTTCAACCAAAAGCTTTTTGCACAAGGGCGATATCAAGGGGTATGCGGAGCGTATTAAAGGTATTGCGGGTGTCAGCCGGCATTTACGCAAGGGGACTTATTTCGGGCTGGTGCTGGATGTGGGGGCGGCCGGGTTGCAGGTGAAGGAGGCGTGTACGGTGGGCCGGGAGGAGGAGTGTCGTAAGGCGCAGTTTGTGGAGGGCGGGCGATTGGTGGGAGGGGTTGGAGCGGCATATTTGGGTGGGACGATTGGGGGGAAGGTTGGGCCTGCTATGTGCCGTCTGTTTTTGGGGATTGCCACCAAAGGAGTAGGGAGGCTTTCCTGCGGAATAATTGGCGGTGCTGTGGTCGGGGGCACAGGGGGGGCTTTTTTTGGCGACCGCGGCGCGCAGTGGGGTGAAGAACTGTATATGGGCGATGATCTATGGATATAGCAGGCTACAAGTTCATCACAGTACTGGTGCGCGTTGAGTTTTTCATTAGCTTGGCATTGCTGCTGTATTCGCACTATTTCAAGCTTGAAAAACTCGAAAAGTATTTTGAAAAAAATGAAATCGTTCAGCTCAATAAGCGACGTTGGCCGGGTAAACGGCCAATGGATAAGGCTATGCGTATGGGACAGATTGGTTTGTTCCTGATATTTCCTAAAAGTTACATCCGTTTAGGCGATGTGAGCTCAGAAGAGCTTGCCTCCGTTCCGGTTTCCCTTAAACGTTGGGCGACCTGGCCGGATTACTTCGTCATTCAAATGTTTGTGTGGGTGGGGGTTAGTTATGTTCTATATGGGCGCTAGTTTTCGGCGGTTAATGAGCCGCTGGAAGCTAATGGGTACGCAGCTTCACTGCCCGCACCGGTTCAAGTGCCAGTGGCTGATGAAGGCCGAAATCAGCCCCTTTCTGTGCTAACCGGTCTACCATGGCATCCCCCGGCAGTGGTCCACGCGCTACCGTTCATTTTCTTTCAAGGTATCGTCATGTCCATCGACCAAATCTCCCTCCCCAAAGGCGTAGGCCCTCACGCCATCAAGCTCCTCGACGCCATCACTGGCGCTTCCACCCATGAAGATCTCAACCGCGCCGGCGGCAAGGCCGAAGGCTTTGTGTTGGGGCTTGAGTCCGCCAAAGCCATCAAAAGCCAAATCGCCGAGTCGTTGTATGTGGCTTACGACGACGCGGCGAGTCATCGCGCTAGTGAGTTGAAGGGCTAGGCTTTAACCGGAGCAGGGCGCTTCGCGGTCGAGAAGTTTGGTCGTTAGCAGGACGCCCAGTTCGCTCAGTTGATGAATCGCCAGCGCGATGTCGCGGTGTTTGCCGTTGAGGTCTTCGGACAGGTCGAGCAGCAGGGTGCTGACTGAGGTGAAGGTTTCGTAGCTGTTGGTGATGAGGGTTTCGTTGCTGGCGTCGGTGACGACATTGAAAAGGGCAGGTGTGACTTTAACCATTGTTAAGTTCCTTGCTTGTGCCACAACCTCATCGCTACTAAACGATAAGGCGGTAGCTGTACGCAGGTTAGTAGACCGGTGGAACCTAACAAAACCGGCGCGCCCGAGGGCGCCCTACGCACAGCCACCATCAAGCACAGACAGGAACGTCTGACAGATGAAGCTTGTGCACTTGTTAGGTTAAACCGTGGGCTACTAAACCCGATCACCGAGAGATTCAGCGACCGAGCCACCTTAGAGACGGCCACCCCAGCGCACAAGCCGGCGGATTCTGACGCAAGCGTAGGCAATGGAGCAAGGTGCTGCGAGGTATTCGGATTTTGCCTAGGGGCGCTGCGTTATCGTTCGCGTTTTCCGCGAGCAAGGACTAGGCGTCCCCCTCGCTCCAGAGAGGTAGTGTCATCGTTGGTGCGATACAGTTGCGCCTGACGCCGGAACGACTATTAAGGAGTAAACATGACATTGACCGTCGAAACCCTGCTCAAGCTGGCCATGGCCAACCCCATCAACGCCGAAATCACCGCACGCCTGCCTGACCTGGGTGTGGACCAATGCATGCTCACGGCGGGTTGCCTGTTCCAGGCGGTGTGGAATCATCAAGCGAATCTGCCTGCCGCTCATGGCGTGAAGGACTACGACGTTTTTTACTTCGACACCGACTTGTCCTACGAGGCGGAGGACGCGGTGATTCGGTCGGCGCATGAGCTGTTCCAGGATTTGGGCGTCAATGTGGAGGTCAAGAACCAGGCGCGGGTTCACCTCTGGTACGGCCAGCGGTTCGGCCGTCCCTATCCGCAGTTGCGCACGGCCAGTCAGGGGGTGGATCGTTACCTGGTGGCGGGTACGTGTATTGCGCTGGATATTGCGACCGGCGAGATATATGCGCCGTATGGGTTGGATGATGTGGAGCAGGGCGTGCTGCGCATTAATCCACTGCATGCGCAGCCGGAGTTGTTTGAGCAGAAGGCCAGGAGTTATCAGGCGCGCTGGCCTTGGCTGAGGATTGTTTGAGCTGTCGAGCTTTAGTCATGCTGCGATGCTGGCTCCTTGGGCTGGCGGGTATTGCGCGGTGATCCCATCGCAGCTTCGCTAAAGCTCGACAGCTCGCACATTTGATCGGTGGTGAACTTTTACCCGCTTGCTGCACGTCCAAGCATGAAATGACTAGCCAAGGACCGAACATGATCTTCTTTATCTTCCTGCTCGCCTGCGCCGCCGCTGCCAGCACCGGCATTATCTTCAAGCCCGGTGCCTGGTACGAATCCCTCGTAAAACCCAGCTTCACCCCACCCAATTGGCTGTTTCCGGTGGCCTGGACAATCATCTACCTGCTGCTCGCCTGGGCCGGTTACCGCTTGAGCCTGATCCCAGGTAGCCAGATGGTACTTGCATTGTGGGCTGCGCAGATCGCGTTGAATACGCTGTGGACGCCGGTGTTTTTCGGCGCGCACCGTCTCCTGGCCGGGATGGTAATTATTGTGCTGCTGTGGATCACTGTGGCGGCGATGGTGGTATTGGCCGTGCGCCTGGACCTGATCACCGGGTTGATCCTGTTCCCTTACCTGGCATGGCTGTGTGTAGCGGCGGCGTTGAATTTCTCGATCCTGCGGAATAATCGCTGATGGCCTACACAACTTGGCTGGTCAGCGAGCCGGAGTTGGCCGAGATGCGCCGCTTCAATCAGAAGCTTGCGTGGCTGCCACGCTTTAAAATCCGTAACCGCATCACGCCGCGTTTGATTCAGGCGTTGTTGCGCGTCAGTCAAACGATCAAGCGCGCCACACCGGCTGAACGCAGGGTTGTGGACAACGTGCCGTTGCGCGTCCTGCGGCCGAGCGGCGAGCCCAAGGGTGTGGTGCTGGATATCCACGGTGGCGGTTGGGTGATTGGCAACGCGCAAATGGATGACGAACTGAACCTGGGCATGGTCAACGCGTGCGACGTGGTGGTGGTGTCGGTGGACTATCGGCTGGCGATCGACACGCCGATTGAAGGCTTGATGGAAGACTGCTTGAACGCCGCGCGTTGGCTGCTCAGCGCTGAAGAGTTTGCCGACCTGCCGGTGATTGTGGTGGGCGAGTCGGCGGGCGGGCATCTGGCGGCGGCGACATTGCTGGCGCTGAAGCAATGGCCGGCGCTGCTCCAGCGTGTGAGCGGTGTGGTGCTGTATTACGGCGTTTACGATCTGGCCGGGACGCCAAGCGTCCAATCCGCCGGCCCCGAGACATTGCTGCTGGATGGCCCGGGAATGGTCGACGCGCTGGCTATGTTGACGCCTGGACTGAACGACGAAGCGCGTCGCCAACCGCCATTGTCACCGCTGTATGGCGACTTAACCGGGTTGCCGCCGGCATTGATGTTTGTCGGCGAGTTGGACCCGCTGAAGGATGACACCCTGGAGATGGCCGAGCGATGGCCTGCGGCGCAGGCACACCTATTGCCCGAATCGGCCCATGGGTTTATTCATTTCCCTGTGGCGATGGCGGAAGGTGTGCTTGCTTATTGTCGGCACTGGATCACTGAGCGCATAGAGGGAGGGCAGTAAGTATTCCCTCTATGCAGGCGGGAAGTCTTCGTAGGATTTTGGTAGGTAGCCCCAAATTCTCAGCACGTCAGCCTGCAATTCAAACTCAAACCCAATCTGCGCGATGACCCTCGATACTTCTTCGCTATGGTCAATGTATGTGTGTGGGAGCAGCACTCCCAAAGATGGCGCAGCTTCCCATACTCCAATGTCGAACCATTCGACGTAAGCGAATGGAAACGGCAAGTGGTAAAACCACTCTACATCCCATTCCGAGATATGGCCTGTGATGGATTTCGATCGATAGGACGGCTTCCAACCTGGGAGCTGGCGGAAGTGGGTGGTCAGTTCGTTCCACTTGGTATTGTTTGCCGCGCCTGCCAGATTTCTTGCCGCCAGGGTGGCTTGGATAATCTTCCTGTTTTTATCACTCTGCCGAGCGCCGGGCCCTGGTAGTTCACTCATATTCATCGTTTCTCTCACATCACAAGGATTCCGCTATGCGCGAATATACCGTCACCTATCTTTTTAACGGCGAGTCTCGCACTCACGCGTTCGAACTCAACCAGCCTGAATTGCCTGTGCATGAAGCAGCGATGCACCTGCTGGCGCTGCATTTCGGAGATGCGGAGAATGGTTTGATCATGCCCGCAGCGGATGCGGCGCCGGAGGAGATTCTGGAGCAGGCGGAGTTGATGGGGATAAGCCAGATCAAGCTCGTATGAATCAACGGCCTATCATTCAGACAGCCACTGACGCCGACATCCCTGATGTATTGAGCTTCGTGCTGCAGGCGCGCGCCGAGCTTTTTCCCAAGCTCGGCGCAACCGGCATGCCGGCGGATTTGGCACAGTTTGAGGCGATTTACCTTCACGGTGACGGTCGGTTTCTGATCGCTCGTGTCGAGGGCCAGATTGTCGCCGTCATCGGCTATCTGCCCTATGACGCGCGTTTTGCGCAGTTGAACTACCACGACCGCAAGACGGTGGAGGTGGTGGATGTTGAGGCGGACCCGGTGTGGCAGACGACGCATATGAAGCGGTATTTATAGCGCTCTGGCCTGCGGGCTTTTGTGGCGAGCGGGCTTGCCCCGCGTTGGGCTGCGAAGCAGCCCTGAAACCATACGACCCAGTTCTACCCAGAGGAATGCGGTGTTCTTATTGGGGCTGCTCCGCAGCCCAACGCGGGGCAAGCCCGCTCGCCACAGGAAGCCCGCTCGCCACAATAAAACCACCCGGCACACTTACACCGAGCGCAACCGCAGTATCTGTGCCCCATCAAACGGGTCCGTGAGGTAATGCGCCTGCACGCCGAACGTTTCCTGCAATCGCTGCGGTGTCAGCACTTCCAGCGGTTTGCCCAGCGCCACCAATCGTCCGCGATCCAGCACGGCCAAGCGGTCGCAGGTCAGCGCTTGATTCAGGTCATGCAGGGCGATCAACGTGGTCACCGGCAGCGCCTGCACTCCTTTCAAAATCGCCAGTTGATGCTGGATATCCAGGTGATTGGTCGGCTCATCCAGCAACAGAATCTGCGGCCGTTGCGCGAGGGCGCGGGCGATGTGCACGCGTTGGCGTTCGCCGCCGGAAAGGCTGCGCCAGGCGCGCGTGCTCAGGTGCGTGGCATCGACGTCCTGCAGGGCCTGGCGCACGATGGCGTCGTCGTCGCTGGACCACGGGCTCAGCGCCGACAGCCACGGGGTTCGGCCCAGGGCCACTGCGTCGAATACGCGGATGGCGTCGTCCGTGTCGGCCTGCTGCTCCACCACCGCCAGTTGCTGCGCGATGGCGCGGCGGGACAGGTGGCCCAAGCGCTTGCCGCCGAGCAGTACTTCGCCGCTGGCCGGTGTGCGCAAACCGGCGAGCAGTTTGAGCAAGGTGGATTTGCCGGAGCCGTTCGGCCCGACAATCCCCAAGGTTTCACCCAACTGAATCTCAAGGTGGATATCGCGCAGCAACTCGGCCTCACGCACCTTGAAGCCCAGGCCGGTGCAACTCAGTACTGTCATCGCGCATTCCTCCGGCCGATCAAAATCAGCGCAAACACCGGCGCACCGACCAGTGCGGTCACCACGCCGACCGGGATCACCTGGCCTTTGATCAACGTGCGCGACAGCACATCGGCGGCGATCAAAAACAGCGCGCCGCCCAATGCACTGGCTGGCAGCAATCGCGAGTGCCCAG
The DNA here is from genome assembly GCF_001050345.1 of Pseudomonas fildesensis. Classification (GTDB taxonomy): domain Bacteria; phylum Pseudomonadota; class Gammaproteobacteria; order Pseudomonadales; family Pseudomonadaceae; genus Aquipseudomonas; species Aquipseudomonas fildesensis. The sequence goes on from NZ_LFMW01000002.1 coordinate 451,056, forward strand.
TGCCGAGCAACAGGCGCACGGCGTGAGGGATCACCAGGCCGACAAAACCGATGGAGCCGACAATCGACACCATCACCGCTGTCACCAGCGCCGCGCAGCCCACCAACACAAATTGCACACGGCGCACCGGGATGCCAAGTGACGCCGCCGAGTCGCTGCCGAAGGTAAACGCATCCAGTGCGCGCCGGTGCCACAGGCACACTGCCAACCCCGCGACCGCCACCGGCACGGCCAGCCATACCGCAGGCCAGCGCACGCCGCTGAGGTTGCCGAGCAGCCAGAACATGATGCCGCGCGCCTGCTCGGAGCTGGCCGACTTGGTGATCAGAAACGCAGTGAGGGCGTTAAACAGCTGCGAACCGGCAATGCCGGCGAGGATGATCTGGCCGGTGCCGCTGGACGAACCGCTGGCCCGCGCGAGCAAGATCACCAGCGCAAACGCCGCCATCGCCCCGACAAACGCGCCGGCCGACAGTGAAATCAGCCCGCCGCCGACACCCATCAACACCACCAGGACTGCGCCGGTCGAGGCGCCGGCGCTGATGCCGAGCAGGTAAGGGTCGGCCAAGGGGTTACGCAGCAGCGACTGCAAAATTACCCCGCAAGTTGCCAGCCCCGCACCGCAGGCGGCGGCGACCAGGGCGCGGGTCAGGCGGTAATTCCACACCACGCCTTCATCGATCGGGTCCAGCACGTAACCGGCCGCCCAGAGTTTATTGGCGAGCACCTGCAACACCACGTGTGGCTCGATGGCGGTTTCGCCGATGGCCACGCCGGCGAGCACGGCGACCAGTAGCAGCGCCAGGGCGAGTAGGGTTCGTATCACGCTGTTAGTCATTGGCGCAGGTCGTAGCCGTCGATGGCCGTGGCCAGTTGTTCAAGGCCATCGAACATGCGAATGCTGGCCTGCAGCGCCAGGGCATCGAGAATGATGATGCGGTTGTTTTTCACCGCGTCCATGTTACGGGTCACCGGGTCGCTGCGCAGGAAGGCCAGTTTCTTTTCATGGTCGTCGGCCGGGTAGCGGCGGCGGTCCATGCGCGCGATCACCAGGAAGGTCGGGTTGGCCTTGGCGATGGTTTCCCAGCCGACGGCCGGCCACTCTTCATCGGACTGCACCACGTTGTGCAGGCCGAGGGTTTCGAGCATGAATTCGGGAATGCCTTTGTGGCCGGCGACGTAGGGATCGCTGGCGATCTCGGCGCTGGAGAACCACACCAGCGCGCTGGCTTGCTTGAGGCCTTTGCTTTGCACGGTGGCGACGGACTTGGCCAGGCGTGACTTGAGTTCGTCGTTCAGTTGCTGGCCGCGCGCTTGCACGTCGAAAATCTCGGCCAGTTGGCTGATGCTTTTATAGATCGTGTCGATGCGGAACAGCTCCAGCCGCGTGCCGTCGGCGCCCACCAGGTTGTCCTTGCCTTCGCAGTCGGAGGGCAGCAGGTAGGTGGGGATTTTCAGATCGTGAAACTGCTCGCGGGTGCCGACCACGCCTTGCGCACCCACCACCCACTCCAGTTCCGCCGCGACCAATTGCGGGCGCTTGGCGATGACCGCTTCGAAACTCGGCTCGTTGTTGGCCAGGCGCTCGATGGTGTCGTTCTGCGCCTTGAACTGCGGCAACACGTTGTTGAACCACAGAGAGGTGCCGACCACCTTATCGCCCACGCCCAAGGCATACAGCATTTCGGTGGCGGCCTGGCCGATGGTCACGCTGCGCGCAGGCGCTTGCAGGAAGGTGAGGGTGCTGCCGCAGTTTTCGACGGTCAGCGGGTACTGAGTGGGGGTCGCCTGGGCCAGGGCACAGAAGCCCAGGCCAGTGATCAAGGCGGTAACGCGTGCCAGCATGGGGCAGTCTCCGTTTGAACCGTATGTACAGCCGGGGAGGTACGGCTCGGAAACACACCCTCGAACGCTGCCAGCGCGGCAGGGCAAGGCTGTCCTTCCCGGACACCCCGCCGGTTAGTGAGTTACTCGGCCGGCAGGTCTCCTGACTGATGCGTCATCGCCACGCTCCGGCCTTCCCGGACGTGGTCCAGTGGCAATGTGGAGCAGGCTCAGCACCTACAGTTGCGGGGGCAGTTTCGATTGACGTCGCGTGCGGCGTTTCGAATTCCCTATTAGTCCCGTTTGGGAACCGGCGCGGTATGGTAGTCGATTGGGCTGGAGAGGGGGAGCTGGACGTCACTCCAGACAGGCGCGTGCTTGCTCGCGAAAACGTCAAGGATAATGCCGGCTGTCGGGTTTGACGCAACGTCTTCCGGTTTTTTCGCGAGCCAGCGCGCTCCTGCAAGGCATTCGGGTCAGAGACGAATATCTTCGGGGCCTCGGATCAGCGCTTCAATCCGCGTCCCCGTGGCACGCTCTTCGTTACTGAACCCGTCGTAGTCAGCGAGGTTGGCGAAACGAATGCCGGTCAATTGTTCGATCTGAATCACACTGCGTTGGTAGGTTCTGAGCTGGCCGAACATGAGGTCGAGCTGACCCAGCTCGCGGCTTTGGTCAATCATGTAGGCGCTGGCGGAGGGCTTGCCATCGTCGCCGAGGTAGGCGATCACTTTCCAGAACGCCTTGGGGATTTTAACACCCCGGTAAACACGGTCGTCGTCGGCGAGTACCGGGCCGGTAAACACGGTTGCCCGGGCCTTCCAGCGTTGCGTGTTGTCGAGAATGTAGTCCTCGAGTTCCAGCCAGGTCTTCTGGTTGAACCCGCTCATCTGCGGTGCGCAGTTGGTGAAGTGGAAGGTATCGGCGTTGGCGGTTTTTGCTTCATCGCCCCAGTTGGGGTCTTGCCGGCGCACCAGATGGCCGCGATCTAAACCATTGTTGGCATAGAGGTCATCGCCCACCTGTGCGCTGACGGGCAAGCGGCCGTCATACGCCCAAGCGTCGTTGCTGCGGACAATATCCACATGCAGCCCACCGTCGATATTGGCCCCGACGTAGAGCGCCAGTCGCCTCGAGTGCGACATCGTCACCGAAAAATGCGTGTAGTCCAGGCGGAGCGGCTGTACGTCACCCGCCAGCGCCGCATCCACGGTGGGCCAGGGCACCACGAAGCTGTTGAGAAAATCTTCAGCATAGCCATGCCGGTCCTGCAGATCCCTGGCCTCGGTGATACGCGCAGTTGCCGCTCTGGCCTCCATGAGGCTGGGGGCGGCGGCGATCAATGGGCGTAGATCAGCAAGCCGTGGGCGGTGCGTAAGGTCGATTCTGGCTTTGCGTGCGGGCATGGGGGGTTCCTCGCAGTCTTTGAATAAACACTACTGCAACATAGCTTCATGACAATTTGGGCCAGGCCGTACCGGTAGGGCTATCCTGAAACGGTTACCCGGACGTAGACCTCATGCCAAATGGAGCCAGCCAATGTGTGTTCGCCAGCATCGCAATCCGATTTTCTGCCTGATCCCGCCGTACATGCTCGACCAGATCGCGCGCAACGGTGATAAAGCGCAACGGGACGTCGCATTACGCACTCGCGCCAAAGACAGCACGTTCCGCTCATTGCGCATGGTTGCGGTGCCTGCCAAAGGCCCCGCCCACATGGCCCTGGCCATCGGCGCCGAAAAACGGCGCTCGATCTACAGCGCCGAAGGCACCGATAGCCTGCCTGGCAAACTGATCCGTGGCGAAGGGCAGCCCGCCAGTGGTGACGCTGCGGTGGATGAGGCCTATGACGGATTGGGCGCCACGTTCGACTTTTTTGATCAGGTCTTCGACCGCAATTCCATCGATGATGCTGGCATGGCACTGGATGCCACCGTTCACTTCGGCCAGAACTACAACAATGCGTTCTGGAATTCGACCCAGATGGTGTTTGGTGATGGCGATCAGCAGTTATTCAACCGGTTCACCGTAGCCCTCGACGTGATTGGCCATGAGCTGGCCCACGGCGTTACTGAGGACGAGGCCAAGCTGATGTATTTCAATCAATCCGGCGCGCTGAACGAATCGCTGTCTGACGTGTTCGGTTCACTGATCAAGCAATACGCGTTACAACAAACGGCGCAAGAGGCGGATTGGTTGATCGGCGCAGGGTTGTTCACCCCAAAAATCAAAGGCACGGCCCTGCGCTCGATGAAGGCGCCGGGCACCGCGTTTGATGACAAGCTGTTGGGCAAAGACCCTCAGCCGGGTCATATGGATGACTTCCTACAGACCTATGAGGACAATGGCGGGGTGCATATCAATTCCGGCATTCCCAACCATGCGTTCTATCAGGTGGCGACGAAGATTGGCGGGTTTGCCTGGGAGCGCGCGGGGCGCATCTGGTATGACGCGCTGCGCGATGCGCGGCTGCGACCGAACTCGGGGTTTTTGCGGTTCGCGCGCATCACCTACGATATCGCCGGTCGCCTGTACGGCGCTGGCAAGGATGAGCAGAAGGCGGTCAAGGACGGCTGGCAAGCGGTGGGCATTGATGTGTGACAACACACTTGGGCGGTGAGGAACAGCCATGCAAATTTCGATCAAGGAAAACGGCGGACCTGCGTTTTTTCCGGGGTTGGCCAAACCTCGCACAGTGCAGCTGGAAGCGCTGCCCGAGCAGGACCAGCAAGAGTTGCGGCAACTGATCAAGGATTCAAACTTTTTTCAGTTGCCGCAAAGCACCGCTCCCGAGCCCGGTAATCCCGGCAGGGTGCATTACACCCTGACGGTCACGGAAGGCGAACGTGAGCACACTGTCTGTGTGTTGGCGCCGGTGAAGCCCCAGGCGCTGGATGGGTTGGTACAGTGTGTGCGTCGGCATATCCCGTGTTGAAGCTGCGTATTACTTGCGATCCAGCCAAACCGTCTGCGCATTGCAGAATTCCCGTACGCCAAAGTGCGACAGCTCGCGCCCGAAGCCGCTCTTCTTTACGCCACCAAACGCCACCCGAGGGTCGGAGACGCTGAAGGCGTTGACGAAGATCCCGCCGGTTTCCAATTGGTCGGCGATATCGCGGGCTTTTGCCGGGTCGGTGGTGAAGATGCTGGCGGTGAGGCCGAACTCGCTGTCGTTGGCCAGGGCCACGGCGTGGTCGGCGTCGCGCGCGGTGATGATGGAGGCTACGGGGCCGAACAGTTCCTGTTTGAACGAGGTCATCTGGTCGGTGACATCGGCCAGCACGGTCGGCTCATAGTAGTTACCGGCGCCGGGTACTTTGTTGCCGCCCAGCAGCAGGGTCGCGCCTTCCTCCAGAGTGGCCTGAACCTGGCCGTGCAGCTCGTCGCGCAGGTCGAAACGGGCCATGGGGCCGACATAGGTGGTGGTCGACGCAGGGTCACCCATGACCAAGGCGCGGCTGGCTTCGACGAATTTGGCGGTGAAGGCTTCCACTACGCCTTCTTCGATGATCAGGCGCTTGGCGGCGGCGCAGACTTGGCCGCTGTTCTGGAAACGTCCGGTCACGGCGGCCTGGACGGCGGCGTCGAGGTCGGCGTCGTTGAGTACGATAAACGGGTCGGAGCCGCCCAGCTCCAGTACGCATTTCTTCAGTGCGGCACCGGCCTGGGAGCCGATGGCCATGCCGGCGCGTACGCTGCCAGTGAGGGTGACAGCAGCGATACGCGGGTCGGCGATGGCTTTGGATACGCCATCGGTGGTCACGTTGATCACTTCGAACAGGCCATCAGCGAAGCCGGCTTTTTGGAACGCGGCTTTCATCAGGTAGGCGCTGCCCATCACGTTCGGTGCGTGTTTGAGCACGTAAGTGTTGCCGGCGAGCAGGGTCGGCACGGCGCCGCGCAGCACTTGCCACACCGGGAAATTCCATGGCATGACGGCGAGGATCGGGCCCAGCGGGCGGTATTCGATCTGCGCGCTGCCGTTGTCCACCAGGGTGGCTTCCGGGGCGAGCATGGCCGGGCCGTGGGCGGCATACCACTCACTGAGTTGCGCGCATTTCTCGATTTCGGCACGGGCCTGGGCGATGGGTTTGCCCATTTCCAGGGTGATCATTTGCGCCATCTCTTCGGCTTGCTCACGCAGGGCGCTGGCCAGGGCCAGCAGCAGTTCGGCCCGCTGGCTGACCGGCGTACGGCGCCAGGTGCGGAAAGCGCCAGTGGCGCGGTTGAGGGCGGCGTCCAGTTGCGCTTCGGTTTCGTACGGATAGCTGCCGACCGTTTCGCCCGTGGTGGGGTTGATCGACTGGGCGTGGGTCTGGTGAGAAATAGCGTTCATGGCACCGTCCGGCTGAATGAGTGGAATGGGTCCAGCGTACGGGGCTGTATCTTTTCTTTAAACTGAATAATATTAAGCAATACATTCTCAAAACGAGAATGATGAATGGGCTGATCGTTCCCATACTCCGCGTGGGAATGCCTCTTGTGACGCTCCGCGTCACGCTTTGGGCCGCAGAGCGTGGGAACGATAAGTCGATCATGTTCACGATTGGAGAATGATTTGGATCTGGTGCAGCTGGAAATCTTCAAGGCCGTTGCCGAACAAGGCAGCATCAGCGCCGCCGCGCAGTTGATTCATCGGGTGCCGTCGAACCTGACCACGCGCATCAAGCAACTGGAACAGGACCTGGGCGTGGAGTTGTTCATCCGCGAGAAAAGTCGCCTGCGTCTGTCACCGGCCGGGTGGAATTTCCTAGGTTATGCGCGGCGCATTCTCGACTTGGTCCAGGAAGCCCGCGCGACGGTGGCGGGGGAGGAGCCCCAGGGCGCGTTTGCCCTCGGGTCGCTGGAGAGCACGGCGGCGGTGCGCATTCCGGCGTTGCTCGCGGCCTATAACCAGAAGCACGCCAAGGTCGAATTGGACCTGAGCACGGGGCCGTCCGGCACGATGATCGAGGGGGTATTGTCGGGGCGGCTGGCGGCGGCGTTTGTCGATGGGCCGGTGTTGCATGCCACCCTTGAGGGTGTGGCGGTGTTTGAAGAGGAGATGGTGGTGATCGCGCCGTTGCACCATGCGCCGATCACGCGGGGGCAGGATGTGAATGGCGAGAGTATCTACACCTTTCGCTCGAACTGTTCGTACCGGCATCACTTCGAGCGCTGGTTCTCACAGGACGGTGCGGTGCCGGGCAGGATCTTCGAGATGGAGTCTTACCACGGCATGCTCGCCTGCGTCAGCGCCGGTGCTGGTTTGGCGCTGATGCCGCGCAGCATGCTGGAAAGTATGCCGGGGTTTACGGCGGTGAGCGTGTGGCCGCTGACGGACACGTTCCGCATTTTGCACACCTGGCTGATTTGGCGACGGGGCACGGTGTCGCAGAGTTTGAACAGCTTCGTAAGACTGCTGGAGGAGCGAGGGGCAGTTCGCGAGGGTTAGCCGCCGAACTGCAAGGTGCCCATCGCCAGTTTCGCCATCAGTGCCGTCGCGCCTAGCTGCACCAGCCAAAGAGCCAACCCGCCGAGGAACACGCCGAGCGCCACTTGCAACACCAGGCTTTTCTGGCGTTTGGCTTGAGGGGGGCGGGGGGGGAAGCGGTCCAGGTCATCGCGGTCGGCATGCAGGTCCAGGTCGTCGTTTCTCATCGGGGTCTCACAGCAAAAGGGCGGTTGGGGTTCAGTCTAGGGGGTGGACGCTGCAAGTAGCGAGTTTATTGCAGACGACATGCTGCTTGTGGCGAGCGAGCTTGCTCGCGTTGGGACGCGCAGCGGGCCCTTGTTCAGGCAACGCGTTTTTCCAATAAGTTCACGGTGGCAGGGTTTTGGGGCTGCTGCGCAACCCGACGCGGGCAAGCCCGCCCGCCACAAAAGTACTGCGCCCACCCCGGGCCGATGTTTCACAAATAAAAAGGGGAGACCCATTGGCCTCCCCCTTCATACAGCGTGTTCGGGCTTACAGCACCTGAACAATCGCCTTGGTTACCGCAGCAATGTTCGCCTGGTTCAACGCCGCCACACAGATACGCCCGGTATCCAGCGCGTAGATACCAAACTCGGTACGCAAACGGGTGACTTGCTCAACGGTCAGGCCAGAGTAGGAGAACATCCCGCGCTGGCGACCGACGAAGCTGAAGTCTTGGCCCGGTGCAGCCTTGGCCAGTTCAGCCACCATCTGCTCACGCATGCCCCGGATGCGCAGGCGCATCTCGGCCAGTTCGGCTTCCCACTGGGCGCGCAGCTCAGGGCTGTTCAGCACCGCTGCAACAATCGCCGCGCCATGGGTCGGCGGGTTGGAGTAGTTGGTGCGGATCACACGCTTGACCTGGGACAGGATGCGCGCGCTTTCTTCCTTGGATTCGCTGACGATCGACAGTGCGCCCACGCGTTCGCCGTACAGGGAGAACGACTTGGAGAACGAGCTGGACACAAAGAAGGTCAGGCCCGATTCAGCGAACAGGCGTACGGCCGCCGCGTCTTCGTGGATGCCATCGCCAAAGCCCTGGTAGGCCATGTCGAGGAACGGCACCAGGTTCTTGGCCTTGACCACGTCCAGCACTTGTTGCCAGTCGGCCGGGCTCAGGTCGACACCGGTCGGGTTGTGGCAGCAGGCGTGCAGCACCACGATGGACTGGGGCGGCAGGGCGTTGAGGTCTTCGAGCAGGCCGGCACGGTTGACGTCATGAGTGGCGGCGTCGTAGTAGCGGTAGGTTTGCACCGGGAAACCGGCTTTTTCGAACAGCGCCTGGTGGTTTTCCCAGCTTGGGTCGCTGATGGCGACAATGGCGTTGGGCAGCAGTTGCTTGAGGAAGTCGGCGCCGATTCTCAGGGCACCGGTGCCGCCTACCGCTTGAGCGGTGATGACGCGGCCGGCGCTCAGTAGCGGCGATTCAGCGCCAAACAGCAGCTTTTGCACAGCCTGGTCGTAGGCGGCAATACCGTCGATCGGCAAGTAGCCACGGGCGGCGTGTTGCGCCACGCGAATGGCTTCCGCTTCGGCAACGGCACGCAAGAGTGGAATCTTCCCCTCCTCGTTGCAGTAAACGCCCACGCCAAGGTTGACCTTGGTGGTTCGTGTATCGGCGTTGAATGCTTCGTTGAGGCCCAGGATTGGATCGCGTGGTGCCATTTCGACAGCGGAGAACAGGCTCATTTTGCGGCAGCTCTTTGGGGGAAAGGAGGGACGTGTCGCGCTCCAGCCGAATGCACTAGAGCGGTGCACAAACGGGGAGCTAGTATAGAGGCCATCATGGCTGAGGGCGACAGCCGAAACGGCTTTTCGGCCAGGTTTTTCGGTTTATTTGCCGACCGTTAGTCTTATTGCAATGTTGATCGTAGACGGCGGGTAGGAGGATTGCCTTGAAACCCGTCACATTCGCCACCACTTCTACAGTTATCATGGTTTTTTCCTGCAACCTGCGATGAGAATTCGCGGGTTGCTGAGCTATTTTCGTCCCTGATGGTGTGCAGCCTGGGGTGACTTGAAAGAGGTACGTTATGTCGGATTTCCAGCTCGTCACCCGTTTTGAACCCGCCGGCGACCAGCCCGAAGCCATTCGCCTGATGGTCGAAGGCATCGAGGCCGGCCTGGCGCACCAGACGCTGCTCGGTGTGACCGGTTCAGGCAAGACGTTCAGCATTGCCAACGTAATCGCGCAGGTTAACCGCCCCACCCTGGTGTTGGCGCCGAACAAGACCCTGGCCGCGCAGTTGTACGGTGAGTTCAAGGCGTTCTTCCCGAACAACGCGGTGGAGTACTTCGTTTCCTACTACGACTACTACCAGCCCGAAGCTTATGTGCCGTCGTCCGATACCTTTATCGAGAAGGACGCGTCGATCAACGACCACATCGAGCAGATGCGTTTGTCGGCGACCAAGGCCCTGCTGGAGCGCAAGGACGCGATCATCGTCACCACGGTGTCGTGCATCTATGGCCTGGGCAGCCCGGAAACTTATTTGAAGATGGTGTTGCACGTTGATCGTGGCGACAAACTTGACCAGCGCGAACTGCTGCGTCGGCTGACGAGCCTGCAATACACCCGTAACGACATGGACTTCGCCCGCGCCACCTTCCGTGTGCGCGGCGATGTGATCGACATTTACCCGGCGGAATCCGACCTGGAAGCGATCCGCATCGAGCTGTTCGACGATGAAGTGGAGAGCCTGTCGGCCTTCGACCCGTTGACCGGCGAGGTGATCCGCAAGCTGCCACGCTTCACCTTCTACCCGAAAAGCCACTACGTGACCCCGCGCGAAACCCTGATGGGCGCCATCGAGGGCATCAAGGTCGAGTTGGTTGAGCGCCTGGAATACCTGCGCGCCAACAATAAGCTGGTGGAAGCCCAGCGCCTGGAGCAGCGCACCCGTTTCGACCTGGAGATGATCCTCGAACTGGGCTACTGCAACGGCATCGAAAACTACTCGCGCTACCTCTCGGGCCGCGACTCCGGGCAGGCGCCGCCCACCTTGTTCGATTACTTGCCGGACGACGCGTTGCTGGTGATCGACGAGTCCCACGTCAGCGTGCCGCAGGTGGGCGCGATGTACAAAGGTGACCGCTCGCGTAAGGAAACGCTGGTGGAATACGGCTTCCGCCTGCCGTCGGCGCTGGATAACCGGCCGATGCGGTTTGACGAGTTCGAAAGCATCAGCCCGCAGACGATTTTTGTTTCGGCCACGCCAGGCAACTACGAGGCCGAGCATGCCGGCCGCGTGATCGAGCAACTGGTGCGCCCGACCGGCCTGGTCGACCCGCAGATCGAGATCCGCCCGGCGCTGACTCAGGTCGACGACTTGCTCTCGGAGATCAGCAAGCGCGTGGCCCTGGAAGAGCGGGTGCTGGTCACCACGCTGACCAAGCGCATGTCCGAAGACTTGACCGATTACCTGGCCGACCACGGCGTGCGCGTGCGCTACCTGCACTCGGACATCGACACCGTGGAGCGCGTGGAGATCATCCGCGACCTGCGCCTGGGCACCTTTGATGTGCTGGTGGGGATCAACCTGCTGCGCGAAGGCCTGGACATGCCGGAAGTGTCGCTGGTGGCGATTCTGGATGCCGACAAAGAGGGCTTCCTGCGCTCCGAACGCTCGCTGATCCAGACCATCGGCCGCGCGGCGCGTAACCTCAATGGCCGGGCGATCCTGTATGCGGACCGCATCACCGGCTCCATGGAACGCGCGATTGGCGAGACTGACCGGCGCCGCGACAAGCAGATCGCCTACAACCTGGAACATGGCATCACCCCGAAGGGCGTGTTTAAGGATGTCGCCGACATCATGGAAGGCGCCACCGTACCCGGCTCGCGCAGCAAGAAGCGCAAGGGCATGGCCAAGGCTGCCGAGGAAAGCGCCAAGTACGAGAACGAACTGCGCTCGCCGAGTGAGATCACCAAGCGTATCCGGCAGTTGGAAGAGAAGATGTACCAGCTGGCGCGCGACCTGGAGTTTGAGGCGGCGGCGCAGACGCGGGATGAGATTGGCAAGTTGCGCGAGCGCTTGTTGGCCGTCTGATTTGCGGTGACTCGGCCGGCCTCATCGGGAGCAAGCCCCTCCCACATTTGACCGATTTCCAGCATGAGAATGCGATCAAAGTGTGGGAGGGGCGGTGCGACGATTCGACTTGCTCCCGATGGCCGCGCCTCGGTTTTCCAGAATCACCCACGCTGGAGCCCGACCACTCTGGGCTGTTACCATTCGCCCCTTGTTTCAATTTTATCGCCCATTCGAGACCTGCCATGACCACCGTCCGCACGCGCATCGCGCCATCGCCTACTGGGGATCCCCACGTCGGCACTGCCTACATCGCCTTGTTTAACTACTGCTTTGCCAAGCAGCATGGCGGTGAATTCATCCTGCGGATCGAAGACACCGATCAAGTGCGTTCGACCCGTGAGTCGGAACAGCAGATTTTCGATGCCTTGCGCTGGTTGGGCATTACCTGGGCGGAAGGCCCGGACGTCGGCGGCCCGCACGGCCCGTATCGTCAAAGCGAGCGCAGCGACATTTACAAGCAGTACACCCAGCAACTGGTCGACATGGGCCATGCCTTCCCGTGCTTCTGCACCGCCGAAGAACTGGACCAGATGCGCGCCGAACAACAGGCTCGTGGCGAGACCCCGCGCTATGACGGCCGCGCACTGCTGCTGCCTCCCGAAGAAGTGGCCAGCCGCCTGGCCGCCGGCGAACCCCATGTGATCCGCATGAAGGTGCCGAGCGAAGGCGTGTGTGTGGTGCCGGACATGCTGCGCGGTGACGTCGAGATCCCGTGGGACCGCATGGACATGCAAGTGCTGATGAAGACCGACGGCTTGCCGACGTACTTCCTGGCCAACGTGGTCGACGATCACTTGATGGGCATCACCCACGTGCTGCGCGGCGAAGAATGGCTGCCGTCGGCGCCAAAACTGATCCTGCTCTACGAATACTTCGGCTGGGAACAGCCGCAACTGTGCTACATGCCGCTGCTGCGTAACCCGGACAAGAGCAAGCTGTCCAAGCGCAAGAACCCGACGTCGGTGACCTTCTACGAGCGCATGGGCTTCATGCCGGAAGCGATGCTCAACTACTTGGGCCGCATGGGCTGGTCGATGCCGGACGAGCGCGAGAAGTTCTCGCTGCAGGAAATGGTCGACAACTTCGACCTGTCCCGCGTCTCACTGGGCGGGCCGATCTTCGATGTCGAGAAACTCTCGTGGCTCAACGGTCAGTGGCTGCGTGACTTGCCGGTGGAAGAATTCGCCAGTCGTTTGCAGCAGTGGGCGCTGAACCCCGAGTACATGATGAAGATTGCGCCGCTGGTGCAGGGCAGGGTGGAAACGTTCAGTCAGGTCGCCCCGCTGGCGAGTTTCTTCTTTGCCGGTGGCGTGAACCCGGATGCCAAGCTGTTTGAATCGAAAAAGCTCTCGGGCGACCAGGTCCGCCAGTTGATGCAGTTGATCCTGTGGAAGCTGGAGAGCCTGCGCCAGTGGGAGAAAGATGCCATTACCGCGACGATTCAGGCGGTGGTCGAATCCCTTGAGCTGAAATTGCGCGATGCGATGCCGCTGATGTTTGCCGCGATCACTGGGCAGGCCAGTTCGGTGTCGGTACTCGATGCCATGGAAATTCTAGGCCCGGATCTCACGCGTTTCCGTCTGCGCCAAGCCCTTGATTTGCTTGGGGGTGTGTCGAAGAAAGAAAACAAAGAGTGGGAAAAGTTACTGGGTGCTATCGCCTAAGCAACCTGTTGTAACGGTTAAACCCCGGCTTTCCGGGGTTTTAACGGTAAGTGATTGTTATCCCGGCAAAAAATTTTGAAAATTGTTGAAAATAAATTTGACAGCCTTTCAAAGCGCCATTAAGATTCGCCCCGTCCTCACCGATGAGGGGCTATAGCTCAGCTGGGAGAGCGCCTGCATGGCATGCAGGAGGTCAACGGTTCGATCCCGTTTAGCTCCACCAATTTACAGGTTCAAGGTCTGGCCACACCGTCCTTGAATCGATCAGGCCTAGCTTGATCAGGTTGTACAGAAGGTTTTGTCCCCTTCGTCTAGTGGCCTAGGACACCGCCCTTTCACGGCGGTAACAGGGGTTCGAGTCCCCTAGGGGACGCCAGTTTCAACAAGCAGCTCGAAAGGTCTGCTGCGCCGCCAGGCGAAAAATCGGGGCTATAGCTCAGCTGGGAGAGCGCCTGCATGGCATGCAGGAGGTCAACGGTTCGATCCCGTTTAGCTCCACCAATTTACAGGTTCAAGGTTTGGCCACACCGTCCTTGAATCGACCAGCGTCAGCTTGGTCAGTTGTATAGAAGGTTTGTGTCCCCTTCGTCTAGTGGCCTAGGACACCGCCCTTTCACGGCGGTAACAGGGGTTCGAGTCCCCTAGGGGACGCCACGATTACCCGCTCTGCGGGATTTTTAAGGGTCATTCAATTATTGAATGGCCCTTTTGTTTGTCTGGCGTTTGGCCAATTCTCTCCTCACTTCCATTCTTCTGTTCTGACCAGTGGTCATGCCTGTCGCTTGCGAAATATTATTATGGTAATAATATTCAACCCATGAGAGTCGGAGGCAACGATGAACGATAAAAAAGCGCAGACCCGCGAACGCATTCTGCAAGCCGCCAGCGCCGCGTTGATCCAGCGCGGCCCGGCTGAGCCGAGCGTCGGGGAAGTCATGGGCGCGGCGGGGCTGACCGTCGGTGGTTTCTATGCGCACTTCGAAAGCAAGGACGCGCTGATGCTGGAGGCTTTCACGCAATTGCTTGCCAAGCGTCGCGCATCGATTGACGACATGGACTCGCAATTGAGCGGCGAGGAGCGCAGAGGTCTGGTGGCGGCGTTTTATCTGTCGCGCAAACACCGCGACTCTACGGCGCAAGCCTGCCCGATCCCTGCGACGGTAGGCGAGATGAGCCGCCTGCCGGATGAATTCCGTCACGCGCTGAACGAGCATTGCGAATTGATGGCTGCCCAGTTGGCCGCCAGCCCGGAGGATACCGACAAGGCCCTGGCAGACATGGCCTTGATGATCGGCGGCCTGGCCCTGGCGCGTGCGCTCGGGCCGGGCGAGTTATCGGACCGCGTGTTGCGCGCCGCCAAGTCGGCCGTTCGCTAGAAGAGGAGTTGCATGATGGGCGCCTTAACCTGGATTCGTAGCGTCAACGGCACGTTTGGGCGCTTGGCGCCGCACACGGTGGCCAACAAGATGCGTCGGGTGTTCATGACCCCACGGGAACTGCCGCCGCGTGATTGGGAGTTGCCGCTGCTGGCGCAATCAGAGCGCATCACCTTGCGTTTCGGCCTGTCGGCGCTGCGCTGGGGCCAGGGGCCGGCGGTGTTACTGATGCACGGTTGGGAAGGGAGGCCCACGCAGTTCGCCAGCTTGATCACTGCGTTGGTCGACAACGGTTACTCGGTGATTGCCCTCGACGGTCCCGCCCATGGTCGTTCGCCGGGGCGTGAAGCCCACGTGCTGCTGTTCGCCCGCGCAATGCTCGAAGCAGCGGCCGAGTTGCCTCCACTGCATGCCGTGGTCGGCCACTCGATGGGCGGCGCCAGTGCGATGCTGGCGGTGCAGTTGGGCTTGCGTACTGAAGCGCTGGTGAGCATTGCTGCGCCGTCGCGCTTTCTCGATGTGCTGCGCGGCTTCACTAAAATGGTCGGTTTGCCGGCGCGGGCGCGTTCGGCGTTTATCCAGGAGGTTGAATTGACGTTCGGGATGCCGCTCAAGCATTTGGATGTGGCCCACTACCAGATGAATATCCCAGGCCTGATCGTGCACGCCGAAGACGATACATTCGTCCCGGTCAAAGCGTCCCAAGCCATCCACGACGCCTGGTTCGATAGCCGTCTGCTGCGCCTGGAGCAGGGCGGGCACCAGAAAGTGCTGGCCGACCCACGGGTGATCGAAGGCGTACTCGCCTTGCTCGCGGGCCGTCGTTTACAGGAGCGGCAAACCGCCTGATACACTGCCCCGGCCGACATTAATCGACTGGAGCAAGGCATGGGCTGGGATTTGGCAACGCCGTTTATCATCGATCTGCAGGTGGGGCCTGAGGACATCGACGGCCTGGGGCACGCCAATAACGCGGTGTACGTGTCCTGGCTGGAGCGCTGCGCCTGGCGCCACTCCCAGCGCCTGGGGTTGGACCTCACCGAGTACCGCCGACTGGACCGCGCCATGGCCGTGGTGCGCCATGAGATCGACTACCTGGCGGCCGGTTACGAGGGGGATGACCTGCAATTGGCCACCTGGATCGTCGACTGGGACCAGCGCCTGAAAATGACCCGCCGCTTCCAGTTGATACGCCCGCGCGACGGCGCAACCCTGCTGCGTGCGCAAACCACCTTCGTCTGCATCGAACTGTCTACCGGCAAGCCCAAGCGTATGCCGGTGGAGTTTCTCGACGGCTATGGCCCCGCCCTGACAGGGGGTTAACGGTTGCCGTGGGAAACCCAGTAAACTGCGCCACGATTTTTGTTGAGTGTTTTCCATGCAAATTGCTTTGGCGCCCATGGAGGGGTTGGTCGATAACATCCTGCGGGACGTGTTGACCCGCGTGGGCGGTATTGACTGGTGCGTGACCGAGTTCATCCGCGTCAACGACCGCTTGCTGACCCCCGCCTATTTCCACAAGCTCGCCCCGGAACTGCTGCACGGTGCCCACACCGCTGCGGGTGTGCCGCTGCGTGTGCAACTGCTCGGCTCCGACCCGGTATGCCTGGCGGAAAACGCCGCCCTGGCTTGCGAGTTGGGTTCACAAGTGATTGACCTCAACTTTGGCTGCCCGGCCAAGACGGTCAACAAGTCGCGGGGCGGCGCGGTGCTGCTCAAGGAGCCGGAGCTGCTCAACCAGATCGTCGAGCACGTGCGTCGTGCCGTCCCCGCGCATATCCCGGTGACCGCCAAAATGCGCCTGGGCTTCGATAGCCCGGACGGCGCGCTGGTGTGTGCCACGGCTCTGGCCGAAGGCGGCGCAGCGCATATCGTGGTGCATGCGCGCACCAAGACTGATGGTTACAAACCGCCGGCCCATTGGGAATGGATCCCGCGGGTGCAGGACGTGGTCAAGGTGCCCGTGTTCGCCAATGGTGATATCTGGAGCGTCGAAGACTGGAGGCGTTGCCGCGAAATCAGCGGCGCCGAAGACATCATGCTGGGTCGCGGCCTGGTGGCGCGGCCTGACCTGGCGCGACAGATCGCGGCGGCACGGGCGGGCGAAGAAGTTGTGGAAATGACCTGGGCGCAGATGCAGCCACTGCTCCAGGATTTCTGGACCCAGTCGGTCGCGCAACTGACCGAGCGTCAGGCGCCGGGCCGCTTGAAGCAGTGGCTGGCAATGCTCACGCGTAATTACCCGGAAGCGGTGGAGCTGTTTACCGCCATGCGTCGAGAGACCGACCTGGAGCAGGTGAGTCGACTGCTGGGGATGCCTCATCCTGATCATGCCGTAACGCTTTAGTGCCCCTGAGGGGGCTTTGACGCCGCGCGTGAGCGTGTTCTGTGTTTCAAAAAATGCCTCGCTTCGAAAGAAGCGGGGCATTTTGCATTCAGGGGCGTTATTGGCGGGGTGCGCCAGGGGCAGTATCGCCTTTTTAATAGCCGCCAGACACACTGTGAAAAAGGGGCGGTGTTACTGATTCAAAATGAGGCGAAATGTAAGCTTAGTTGTTTGTTTGATCGGGTTTAACAGTGACTGGCAGTCACGTGATCTGATGTTATTCCTGTGCGCGTGGAATACCACAATCGACAGGCGGGGCGTTACGTGAACTATGTCGTTGAGTTACCTGTCGAGTGGTTTATTAGTATGTATGTCAAGTGAGGGGCGCTTCAAAGTAGCCTTGATCAGGGTTTTACGCAAATAGCCATGAGGCAAAATCCGAAAGTCTGGTTTGGTTTCCTTATATGAGTCGCGATTTCTGGAACTCGATGGCCTCACATTCCACGAAAGTACGGACTGTGAAGCAGCGAGTGTTGTTTCCGGCTAATAACTACTGTCGCTTCCATGGCCTATTATCGGCGCCAGGTTGCGCTTAATCAGGAACCCACTAATGTCCCTATCAATTAATAAACCTGCCTTCGTACAAATTGATACAACACCTATGGACCGGCATTCGCCAGCTGCACCGAAAACCGGTACGGAGTCCGCCGTACCCGCGGCGAATTCGAAACCTTTGCCTCCACCGGTGCGACAAGACAACGCCAAGGTTTTGCACAATGAAGTGATGACTAACGCGGGTGCGCTCACCAAATTGTTTGACATGCTGGAGCTGGTTTTCAAATCAATGCGTGAAATGTTTTCCGTGAACAATCCCGTGAACAATCTCAAGCCTGGCGCATTGCCGAGTTCGGATAAAACGTTGGCTGATGCGCCGGGTACAAGCAAGTTGCCGGTGAAACCGGATATGCGTGATCAGCCCGTGAAGCCTGATGCAGCCAAGCCGCCTGTGAAACCGCATGAACATGATCAAGCAGTCAAGCCTGACGCGGGCAAGTTGCCGGCTAATCCTCTAACGACCGTGATGCCTGATGCGCGCAAGGTGGTTACCCCTGGCATCACCGTGACCAATGATGCCAAGGCAGACGTACATGTGAACGTTAATGTCGGTCATTGTCACTGCCCTGATACGAACGTATTGCCGGATAGCGGTCGGAAACTACGGGTAGATGTGCAGCCGGATGTGAAGCCGAACGTGAAGCCTGGAGTAGAGCCGGGCGTGAAGCCTGGAGTAGAGCCGGGCGTGAAGCCTGGAGTAGAGCCGGGCGTGAAGCCTGGAGTAGAGCCGGGCGTGAAGCCTGGAGTAGAGCCGGGCGTGAAGCCTGGAGTAGAGCCGGGCGTGAAGCCTGGAGTAGAGCCGGGCGTGAAACCTGGAGTAGAG
>NZ_LFMW01000012.1 GCF_001050345.1 Pseudomonas fildesensis
CGTGTGGAAAGACCCCGAAGGCCTGACCGACGACGAACGCCGCATCGTCATGCGCAACCTCGGCTTCTTCTCCACTGCCGATTCGTTGGTCGCCAACAACCTGGTCCTGGCCGTGTACCGCCTGATCACCAACCCGGAGTGCCGCCAGTACATCCTGCGCCAGGCCTTCGAAGAGGCGATCCACACCCACGCCTACCAGTACTGCATCGAATCGCTGGCCATGGATGAAGGCGAGATCTTCAACATGTACCACGAGATTCCATCGGTCGCTAAGAAAGCGGCATGGGGCCTCAAGTACACCCGCTCCATCTCCGATCCAAAGTTCGAAACCGGCACCGTCGACACCGACAAAGAGCTGCTGCGCAACCTCGTTGCCTACTACTGCGTCCTGGAAGGCATCTTCTTCTACTGCGGCTTCACCCAGATCCTCTCCATGGGCCGTCGCAACAAAATGACCGGCGTGGCCGAGCAGTTCCAGTACATCCTGCGCGATGAGTCGATGCACTTGAACTTCGGTATCGATGTGATCAACCAGATCAAAATCGAAAACCCACATCTGTGGGATGCCGAGATGAAGGAAGAAGCGACCCAGATGATTCTGCAAGGGACTCAGCTGGAGATTGAATATGCACGCGACACCATGCCACGCGGTGTATTGGGCATGAACGCGGCGATGATGGAGGATTACCTCAAGTTCATCGCTAACCGTCGTTTGTCGCAGATCGGTTTGAAAGAAGAATACCCAGGCACCACCAATCCGTTCCCGTGGATGAGCGAGATCATGGACTTGAAGAAAGAGAAGAATTTCTTTGAGACTCGTGTGATCGAGTATCAGACTGGTGGGGCGTTGAGCTGGGATTAATTCCTGAGCCAAGCAACATTAAAAAGCCCTGACTTGTTCAGGGCTTTTTTATGCTCAATGATCTGAACAGGATCCTTCTTACGCGAAGATCATCCCTGGAATGATTGATGTGAATTTTGATGTTGAATAGTCTCGTCCGCCGGTGCCTAAGAAACGCCCAACGTAGAAGCTAACCTCACCCACACAGCAATAAATCCGCCTGACCTCAGTGCCTGCGGAATTGATGCTGCATTGAGGCGAAGCCAGTTGGAGTTTCTTAAATCCGCTCTCTACGTTGGGTTCAGGCCTTTCTGTTAATTACGTAGAGGTCATAGGAAATGCATAGCCAATATCTGCTCGACTTGCCGACGGCCAAGAAAGTTGCCACGCCCGAGCCTTCTATCGCCGTCGTTTTCACCCGTCATAATCTTCACCTACATGCCCTTCTTTTGGAAAACCAACCCTGGTTCTGCGCGCGTGACCTTGGACGCTTGATGGGCTGTTACTTGGATGAGCGAACAACCCGTAAGCTTGATGATGATCAGCGACAAAGCCTGAGGCTGCTGTTCCACGGTCAACCGGAAGAAATGCTGATGATCAGCGAATCGGGTGCCTATGCATTACTGGTTTACCACTACGCACCGGGTAATCGACTACTGCGGAACTGGCTCACTCACGAAGTCGTTCCGATTTTACGGGACGAGCGTCAGCCACGAACGATGGAGCGGCCGTTGTTGAGCATGCTGGATTGGCCCCAGATGTCACTAAACCTGCTGCATTGGCAGGATGAAGGCTGGATACGGCTTCGGGACATGCCGTATCTGTTGGTGAATCGAACCTATCGTAGAGAGCCAGCAAAGACGCCTTGGTGGCGGAAAGTCGCTCAGACTCTCCGAATGTGGCAGCGAATTTTCTGACTCAAACGACTTCGAATCACCAACACGCTGTAGGAAATTTCGTAGACTCAATAGTAGCCACTCAGTATCGTCCGAGGGTTTTCTACCCTCGGCGGCTGTATGGATACGAAAAAAGCGAGTAACGGCTGGAGTGACGAGGAGCTTGAAGCCTCAGTCGATGCCTATTTGAAAATGTGGACGCTTGAACAGAGCGGACAAGCCTTTAAGAAATCAGCAGAGAACCGGTTACTGCGAGAGGGGCCACTTAACCTGCGCAGCGCCTCGTCTATTGAATACCGCATGCAGAATATATCTGCGGTGTTTGAACAGCTGGGCTTGCGGCGTATCACTGGCTATATGCCTGCGAAAAACATCGGCGCTGGCGTGATTGAACGTATACGCAAGGTGCTGGATGCGAAACCTGGCTTGTACGCTGAGATTCATAAGGCTACAGCGGATAAGCCATTGCCTCGAAAGCGCACCACTGTTCCGATGCCCTCCCTTGAAATAGAGCCGCAAGGCATTCTTAATCCGCGGCAGTTATTTACTGTCAGTCTTTCCTACGCGCGCGCACTGCATGTGCGAAGGCTGGTTAGACTGTTAGCAAATGGCATTTGCGAAGGCTGCGATCAGCCAGCGCCGTTTGCTGGAGAGGATGGCCAGCCATTTCTTGAAGTACATCACGTCAAGCACCTCGCCCAGAAGGGTTCGGATCGCACCACCAATGCTGTAGCCTTGTGCCCCAATTGCCATCAGCGTTGTCACCGTTCAAGTGATCGAGATGCTTTCACTGAGGGGCTTTATTCCAAAATCGGAAGATTGGCACGGGAGTAGACTCCTGCTGTCACACCTGATGCACGCTCAAAAAATACTAGATAGGACCGAGGCCAACCCGTGAACCCAGACATGCTCGAAGCCGGCCCTGTGGATGCCAAAGTACTTTCCGTCTTTGACTTCGACGGCACCCTGACCCACCACGACAGTTTCGTGCCCTTCCTCAAGTTTGCCTTTGGCCCCGGCGAGTTTTATGGCCGGATGGTGAAGCTGGCGGTGCCTGGGCTGCGTTTTTTGCTGCGGCGGATCAGCCGGGATGAGTTGAAGGCGCAGTTGATCCGCACCTTTATGACTGGGGTGGAGAAGGCGTGGGTGCAGCAGAAGGCCGAGGAATACTGCCAGCGCAACTGGGCACGGTTGATGCGGCCGGCCGGGGTGCTGTCGGTGGAGCAGGAGTTGGGGTCGGGGGCGGTGGTGACGCTGTGTTCGGCGTCGCCGGCGTTGGTGTTGCAGCCGTTTGCCGATCGGCTTGGGATCAAGTTGATTGGGACTGAGCTTGAGGTGGTCGACGGGGTGTTGACGGGCAAGCTCACCGGGAATAACTGCCGGTGTGAGAATAAGGTGCGGCGGCTTGAGGCGGTGTATGGGGACCTGGGGGATTATCGGCTCCGGGCCTGGGGCGATACGCGCGGGGATCAGGAGTTGTTGGCGGCGGCGCAGGATGCGCATTTTCGGCATTTTCATGCGAAGAAGAAAAAGCGGGCCCGGTTGCAGCGGTGATGCGGGTGGGGGGATCGAGGTGATCCCTTCGCAGCCTCGCTGGGGCTCGACAGCTCCTACGGTTTGAGCGGTGTCAGGGTGGGAAGCGCACCAGCATGGGGTGCTAGGGGTTGAGTGTTCGCGACCTCGCTGGGGGGCGACCACTTTTGAACTCCGTAACGGCTGATATTTGCGTAGTATCCAGCTATTCATCTCACGGACCCGAGCCCCATGAAATTCGACACGGCCTACAGCCTGAGTCTCGATGACAAACTGTCGATCTACGACGTACGAGACCTGAATTTCGACGAAACCGCTGCCTACGATTCCGACAAGGACAGCTTCCTCTGCCCCAACGATACCTGCCGTGCAGCGTTCGAGACGGGCAATGCGCTGAGCACGTTCAACGCGAAAAACGTCAACTACCTGCGTACCCCGCACTTCAAGAACAAAACCACTACGCGGCACATCGACGGGTGCCGCTACGCCAGCACCCACAAAACCGCCACGGGTGAAAATGACGACGAGCGCGAGGAGAATTTCCCCTCGGAGTTTGTACTGACTCGACGTACCTACGAGCGTAAAACACCGGCGACGGGTACCGAGGGACAAGTCCCACAAGGTCCAGCGAAAACACCGTTAAACCGCACCGACTCATCTGTCAGCTCGAGCGATACCACCCCGGATAAAACCAGCGTGTTTGCCCACCCGGTGGAATGCTACGTGTCGAACATCGACGACAAGGACAAGCTTAAAGCGATGCCGTTGAAGATCGGCGATCACACGGCAACCTATTGGGCATTTTTCAAGAAAATCGAATACCTGCAGGACAACAAGGGCCTTATCTACTGGGGCAAGATTAAGGAGATCAAGGACTACACCAGCAGTTTTCGCATCGACTTCGAAAAGAAGGTGTGGCTCGACAAGAAGCCCTACTCGGTCAACGTCTACCTGAGCAAAAAGCTCATCGAGAACTACCGCAAGCGCCAGGCGTTCCTTGAGCAGATCAAGGCGGCGGTGGACAGTGAGCGGCCGTTGTATTGCTTCTTCTACGGGGTGACGCCGGAATTGAAGCAAGTGCCCAGCAAGAAAAACCCCGAGCAGACGTTCGGGGTGTTCAGCGCGAATATCGAGAACCTGGACCATCTGATTATTCGGGAGACCCCAGGGGTGGAATAACGGGTGGCTGAAACGCCATCAACAAAATCCAGTTGATGAGCGGTCAAAACAACTGTACAAAAACACAGTATAGTTTGCCCTCCCCCGTCGAACCCTGGAGACAATCCATGTCCTCTCTGGCAATGAGCTCTTTCGTAGAACAGCAGATCGTCCTGCATCAATTCACCGCCAAGCACAGCGTACAGGCCCGCGCGATACTGGGTTGGAGCCGCGAAGAACTGGCCCGCCAGGCCGGTGTGGCGGTGGAGGCGATTCAACAATTTGAAAGCCAGGCAGACGTGGGTGATGAAACCCGTTTGGCATTGGCGTTTCGCCTGGAGGCCGAGGGGCTGGTGTTTTTCCCGGGGTTTGCGCCGGGGTGGGGGATGAGTGTGCGCGGTGTCTTGCCCGTATCCTCGATACATGCGGCTTATGAGACAGCAGACTAATTTTTTACCTGCACTGACGATTATCCCTATTTAGGTATATTTTCTCATGAGTCCATGGAAACCACTCCTGTGGGTGGGCGGTAGCAAAAAAGACCTTCAGTTGATGCCTGGCTCTGTTCAAGACGTGTTTGGCTTTGCGTTGCACCTCGCCCAAGAAGGCGGGAGACATTCTCAAACCAAGGCATTAAAGGGATTTGGCGGTAACGCCGTAGTGGAGATCGTCGAAGATTTCGACGGCAACACTTATCGAGGGGTCTATACCGTTCGGTTTGGCTCCGCTGTGTATGTCCTCCATTGTTTTCAGAAGAAGTCGACGAAAGCATTGCAACAACACAGCACGATATACAACTGATCAAACAGCGACTCAAGGCGGCGCAGGACCATGCAGAAGCATCACAAAGCGATTGAGATCGAAGAAAGCAGTGGCAATGTCTATGAGGATATTGGTCAACCTGACGCCAGCGAAATGCAGGTCAAGGCACAGCTCGCGGCAAAGATCGGCGAGATCCTCAAGGCACGCAATCTCACTCAATCCCAGGCTTCGGTGATCCTTGGGTTATCGCAACCCAAGGTTTCTGAAATGCTTCGCGGAAAGTTCAGAGGCATCAGCGAAGCCAAGATGCTGGAGTGTTTATCGCTGCTAGGACGTGATGTACAAATTGTCATCAGCGCGGCTCCCGCTTCGCGTGCACAAGGACGTATTGAAGTGCTGTTCGCTTGAGTGGCTCTCGGACGTTGGTCAGCGCCTTCTTATCGCTTCAAGTAATCGACTCACCAACCCCTCAACCGAATGGTGCGTAGCATCCAGCCGGATCACCGGGCAGGTCAGCGGTTTCAACCAGGTTTCATGCCGGCGCAGGCTGCGTAGGCTGTGGTTGCCGTCGTCATAACGCGCGGTCCAGGCGAGGAAGGCAACGCTGTTTGCATGGCGACTGCCGCCCTCCAGTATCTGGTCACCGTAGCGCTGCACTTCCCGCAGCCGCAGGCGTTGCAGGCGCAAGTTGGGGTCCAGCCGCAGGAACACCACGTGGGTGAAGTGCTCGATCATGGGATCTCCCCAACCGCACAATGAGCCGGACAGCACCCAGCCTTCCAGGCCGGCGGTCTGCTCCTGCAGCAGGCGGATGCGTTCATCCCGGGGTCGGGCGACGGTGAAGGGGGCTGGCGTTGGCTGCCAGTAGAAGAAGTCCGATTCGAAATAGGCAACGCCCAGGCGTTCGGCCAAGGCCTTGCCCAAGGTTGTGGTGCCGGCACCTGCTGCCCCCAGGATATGAATTTTATAGGCCATGGTTTCCCTCCATGGGATTGAGTGTAATCGCGTCCGGGGTTAAGGCTGTTCTGTGTAACAGGCAACCTACCGGCGTGTCAGGCCCTTGGCCCAGACCTGCCACACCGCAACCCCGCCCCTTCGCTATTGCCGGGAACGCGACTGATCCTTTGAAAGCACAGGCTTTGGAATAGCCTGGGCCGCCTGTTCGTAACCGTGGGCCACCGCCAACAACGTCGGCTCCGCCCAGCGGGTACCAAAGAAGTACGCACTGGTAGGCAGGCCTTCCTCATTCGTTCCGGAAGGCACCGTGATGCCCGGATAACCCGCGGCGGCAACCGCGAAGTAACTGCTCGTTTCGAAGTCCGACACGATGGCGTCCAGCTTGTTCTGTTTGATCGGGTCGTCCACCGTGCTGCGAAAATCCTCGATAAGGTCATCCCAAAGCGCTGTGCGCTCTTCAGGTTTAAGGGTGGAGGCGTTGACCTCGTGGAGCATTGGTTGGTGATCGGTCTCGGTGCCGTCACGCGCCTCGTTAAACTTGATCAACTCGTCCAGTGACTGGGCCGGTAACCCCGGGCGCTTTTGCAGATAGGCATTCAGCTCGTCCTTCACATCCGAGTACAGCAATTCACCGTAGCGTGAAGCATCGGCAATGCGCATGTCGATTGGCACCAGAATTGCGCCCTTCGCTTCAAGCACTTTGAGTGTCTGGGCGAATTGTTCACTGTTGATCACTGGCTGGCTTTCTCCATTTGCGGAGAAAGTCGCGGGATAGCCAATGCGCTTATCCTTCAAAGCACCCGGAACCAACAGCTTGGTGTAGTCGATGCCCTGAGGTGCCCCTGTGCTTTGCGGATCTTGAGGATCGCTGCCCGACATGCCATTGAGCATCAACGCCGCATCGAACACCGAGCGCGCCATCGGGCCCGGTGTGTCCTGCCGCTGGCTGGCGGGAATGATGCCGTTGCGATCCACCAGACCGACGCTGAGCTTGAGCCCCACCACGCCATTAAGCGCCGCGGGCACGATGATCGAACCATTGGTTTCGGTGCCTACCGCCAACGGTGCCAGCCCGGCAGCAACTGCCGCCGCCGACCCGGCACTTGAACCGCCCACATCCGCGTCGGGGTTATGCGGGTTACGTGTTTGCCCACCCCGGCTACTCCAGCCATCGGGGCCACCGCGAAAACCGGCCAGCTCACTCAGGTTGGTTTTACCCAGGATCACCGCGCCCTGCTCGATCAAGCGCTGGACAATAGGGGCATCTTTACCGGCCACCGCCCCGACAAGTCCAAAGGCGCCTGCACTGGTTTGCATGCCTTGGGTCTCAATCGTGTCCTTGAGCAAAATCGGAATGCCATGCAGGGGCCCCCGAACCTTGCCACTGGCGCGTTCGCGGTCCAGCTCGCGAGCGGTCTCCAACGCCTCGGGATTCAGTTCAATGACCGCACTCAGTTGCGGGTTTAACGTGCGGATACGCTCTTGCAGGTAATTGACCAGATCCGCCGATGTCAGCCCGCCCGGCCTGGCCATTTGCTCGCCGAGTTCGCGAACGCTTGCGTATTCGGTACCTGGTGACACGGGTTTGGAAGCTGGACGGGAGGGAACCTCGACCAGATACTGCGCACACTGTCGGATGAGCGAATTCATGCCGTAACCAATGCCAACCATAAGGCTTCTCCTGAGGTAAGAAAGAACCAAGGATCAAGGTTGATCCATGCTCCAGTCTAAGAACCCAAGCCTCTCCCGAGCGTTGAGACTATTGCCATTCAGGCCGTGGGAGGAATCAGCGTGCCTTGTAGTGGATCCTGGCTACCCGGCTCACATGACGCCCTCTGCCGATACACCCGCACCAACGTGGCCAACGAATCGCGCGACCAACGCGCGCTATAAAACCACAGCGTTGCACCCTCCTCCAACGGCTCGCACAGGCCGGGGTACCCGCGTTTGCAAGCCCCATGAAATACGCTGCTCTCGCCTTCGGAAACCATGGCATCCAGGCGATGTTTGATCACGTAATTATCGATTTCAGGGTGGGTCTGCAGGGTGAATTGAAGGGTGTCATCCACCCATTGCACGTCCACCGGCACTAGCTGTGCACCGGCCTCGCGCAGGATGTCCAAGGCCCGGACGAAGGGTGCCCCTTGCTCGACACGCTGGTAGTTGTTTACACGCACATACCGGCCGGCAAAGCCTATGCGCCAACCGGCCAATGCCTGGGTGGGAGCAAACGTGCTGTTGTTTTGCACCAAAGGGACTTCCACCATTAGCGGCCCCGTAGGCTCGATACCACTCAAGGCCATCAGTGACAACGCGGGATCCCGTGAGGTTTTCATCATCGGCCCCGGGACGTCATACCTGGGCGTTGGAACGCTTACGACAGGCTGTTCCGAATTGGGTGCAGCGACGCCAAACGTGATGCTACCCGGACTGGGGGGGTCGTGGGGCGGCGGCGGCGATGGCGAACAGGCCGAACCGGAGAGCAAGGGCAACCCCGCCGGACAGGGCATGCCCGCCCGCCAATATTTCGTACATTTCTCTTCCATCAGAACCTGCCCCGGACTATGAATTTGCCGGGATCATCGCACCCTGTTCGGGCGTTTGTCGCAGGGGTGAAACACCCCGAAAATCCTTTTTCCAGATGCCCCCTGCATTAGCTTACAACCTGCTCTTCCACCCCTTGAGTTTCCACCTCCAGCCACCACGCATACCCACGTTCAGGCTGGTTCAAACTGAACGCCTGCCCCATCGGCGGTGTGGTGATCGACACGTTGCGCTCCCACGCCAGCGCCATGATCCGATCGAAAGGTTCGTGCCAGGCATGGAACGCCAGGTCGAAGGTGCCATTGTGAATCGGCAGCAGCCAGCGGCCCTTGAGGTCGATATGCGCTTGCAGGGTTTGCTCCGGCTGCATGTGCACATGGGGCCAGTCGACATTGTAAGCACCGGTTTCCATCAGCGTCAGGTCGAACGGCCCGTACTGCTCGCCGATGCGTTTGAAGCCGTCGAAATAGCCGGTGTCACCGCTGAAGAAGATCCGCCGTGCGCCGTCAATCATCACCCAGGAACACCATAGGGTTTGGTTGCCATCAAACAGGCCGCGCCCGGAGAAATGCTGCGCAGGGGTCGAGACAAATCGAATGCCATCGACCTCGGTGCCCTGCCACCAATCCAGTTGCCGCACCTTGCTGGCGTCCACGCCCCACTTGACCAGGGTGTCGCCCACACCCAGCGGAGCGAGAAAATAACGCGTCTTGTCGGCCAGCTGGATGACAGCCTTGTGGTCGAGATGGTCGTAATGGTTGTGGGAAAGAATTACCGCCTCCAGGGGCGGCAGCTCGTCCAGGCTGATCGGCGGCGGGTGGAAGCGCTTGGGGCCGGCCCAACTGAACGGCGACGCGCGCTCGGCGAACACCGGGTCGGTCAGCCAGAATTTGCCGCGCATTTTCAGCAGCACGGTGGAGTGACCCAGGCGGAACACGCTGTGATCGGGGGCGGCCAGTAGTTGCTGGCGGGTCAGCGCATGCACTGGAATTTCGCCCAACGGCCGCGTACTGCGCGGCTTGTGGAACAGCATCTTCCAAAAAATACCCAAGGTTTTGCCAAAGCCGCCGTGCGGCACGGGGGCGTCGTTGCTGAAGTGCCCCTGATCCTGCTCGGCGGGTTTAAGCGCGACAGGCGCGGGGGCGAGACGGGTTAAGGTTGTGGCCATTACAAGGTATCTCCTACAGACCGCTCATAAGTTACACTGCACAGTGTAGTTTCAAGATTGCAACAAAACCTGTAGCAAGTAAACTACCGAGTGTAATTTTATTTTTGGAGCTGATCGCCCGCCATGACTGCCCCCCAACGCCTCACCGACCGCAAACGCGAAGCCATCGTGGCCGCTGCCATCGCCGAGTTTCGCGATAACGGGTTCGAGGTCACCAGCATGGACAAGATCGCCGCCACGGCCGGCGTTTCCAAACGCACGGTGTACAACCACTTCCCCAGCAAGGAGGAGTTGTTTGCAGAGATCCTCCACCAACTCTGGGCCAGCAGCGTCGCGCAACTGGATGTGAGCTACGCCAGCAACCGCCCCCTGCGTGAACAACTGCGCGGGTTGCTGGAAGCCAAGATGAAGATGATGGCGGACGCCAATTTCCTCGACCTGGCCCGCGTTGCCATCGCTGCGACCATCCACTCGCCGGAACGCGCCCAGGACATGGTCAACCGCCTGAGCAAGCGTGAAGAAGGCTTTACCCAGTGGGTACGCGCCGCCCAGGACGATGGCCGGCTCAGTTGCACCGACCCGGCGTTCGCCGCCCATCAGATTCAAAGCCTGCTCAAGGCGTTCGCGTTCTGGCCGCAAATCACCCTGGGCCAACCCACCCTGGACGCCGCCAACCAGGCCAGTGTGATCGAGTCGGCTATCGATTTGTTTCTGGCTGGCTACGAGGTCCCCGCAACCCGACCGCTATAGCAACCATTGCAGGCACGACATCCCTGGTCGTTTTTGACGTATTTGCCCTCTATTTCACGTAAATGGCCTATAAGGACACTGATTATTCCTGCGTGAATAACTGACAATATTCACAGGCCTTATCCGATCAACGGTTAACCCTGCGAACGCGCACTGGCGAATCTGCAAAAAAGAGCTGCCCCAGGAATTTATGGAAAACAGACGAGGCAAAGGGCTTTCATTTGCCAGGCGTATCTACAAGCCAAGGATTATCGGCCTGGGTATCGGCTGCTTCAGCGTCATTGGCGCTTTATACCCACTGGCAATGCCGGGCTGGGTCTGGGCATTCCTGCTGTTCAATGGTTTTGCCTGGGCGCACGTGGCGTACCAGCTTTCGACCCGTTCGCAATTTCCCTATCAGGCCGAACAGCGCAACCTGCTGTACGACTCGTTGTGCGGTGGTTTCTGGGCTGCCGCCACGCAGT
Organism: Pseudomonas fildesensis; assembly: GCF_001050345.1. Lineage (GTDB taxonomy): Bacteria > Pseudomonadota > Gammaproteobacteria > Pseudomonadales > Pseudomonadaceae > Aquipseudomonas > Aquipseudomonas fildesensis. The sequence continues at coordinate 11,074 of NZ_LFMW01000012.1, forward strand.
TCACCCCACTCACGGCGGTGACGATCCTTTCGATGATGACCATGAACAACGTCGCGGCCGGCGGCAAGCGCCTGTTCCTGCGCGGCCTGTTGGCACAAGGCATCGGCATCGGTGTGGCGGGAGCTTTGTTCGGCATCCGGTTCAACCCCGACGTCAGCCTGCTCCAGGTCTACACCTGCCTGCCGATGCTGACCCTCTACCCCATGGCCATCGGCATGGTCTGTTATCAGTTGGCAATCAAACTCTCGGAACACAAACGCGCCCTCAGCGCCCTGAGCCGCACCGACAGCCTCACCGGCCTGCTCAATCACGGCTCGTGGAAAGACCTGCTGCACCTCAAGTTCCACAAGTGCCAACAGCAGCAAAGTCACGCCACCATCGCGCTGATCGACATCGATCACTTCAAGCAGATCAACGACACCCACGGCCACATCGTCGGTGACGCTGTGCTGCGGCAATTGAGTGTGGAGCTGCGACGCAACCTGCGGGAAAACGACCTGGCAGGCCGTTATGGTGGCGATGAGTTCTGTGTGATTCTTCCGAAAATGCCCCTGGAAGAGGCCGCGCAGGTCATGGAACGCATGCGCGAAACCTTCAGCAATTACCGCAACCCGCAGATCCCCGAGCTGCGCGTCGGCCTCAGCATTGGCCTGGCGGATTTCCAGCCCTTCTTCACCGATGCGGCCATGTGGCTGAACGCGGCGGATCGGGCGCTGTATTCCGCCAAGGATACTGGGCGTAATCGGGTCAATGTCAGCGACTACGTGATCGCTCATTCCGCCTGAGGTTGTCATACGACACCTCGTCTGAATTCGAATTCGGCCTGCAAGGTACTGTGCTGCGCGCCAGTGACAATTCCCTGCGGACCATGCGCTACCGCGCCGAGCAGATCGAGAGCCAGCTCCATCGAATGTTCTGCACGCCTGCGTTCGCCCGCATCGCCGACCAGACCAACCTGCTCGCGCTCAACGCCGCCATCGAGACGGCACGGTGATCCTGCAGATTCGCGAAAGCACCAGCGAGGCAGTGCAAGCGGTCAGCGCATTTGCCAATGAGCGCGGCGGCAACTGAACCTGAGAGGGTGGGACCGGGGTTATTCATGTGTCAGACAGGTCGCCAGGGCTATAGTGGTTCACTGTCTCAACGTTGATGACCCGAGCCCGCCATGACCCCAGACAAGCCCAAACCCACTCCCGTCGACCACCTGCGTTTTCACCGTGCTCACGCCCACCTGGCACCGACCTTTGGCAATGACACCTTTGCCCTCAAGGCCGAGGCCTTTGCCCGCTTCTTCGGCACGCCGACGTTCCTCGGCGCGCAAACCGCGATCGTGATCTTGTGGGTGGTGTTGAACGTCACCGGCATCACGCATTTCGACGTGTACCCGTTCATCCTGCTCAACCTGGCTTTCAGCCTGCAATCGGCCTACGCCGCGCCGCTGATCCTGCTGGCCCAGACGCGCCAGGCCGCCCGCGACAAAGCCCAGTCCGACGCCGATGCGCAACACCGTGAAGCGCTGGCCGTCGCCAATACCGAGCGCCAGGCTCAGGCGGAACAGACCAGCAAACAGCTGTTGGCCCTGCTGGAACAAAACACCCATCTGACGGAAATGACCCAGAAGCTGACGGAACACATCGAGACCCTGACGTGCGAAATGCATGAGCACTTTGTGCGAAAAACCTAACGCCCCGGCAAGCGCACATGCCGCCCCAACTCATCAAACAGCGTCACCACCGAGCGCAACGCCCGGCAATCCGGGCGTGTCAGCAACCACAGCGCCGTGTCATGCCCTGACAGCGCAGGGCCCAGCGGTTGCAGGCTGCCGTTCAATAGAAAGTCCGGCAACGCCGCCACGCCCAACCCCGCCCGCACCAGTTCGGTGACCGACAACATGCTGTTGCAACGATAACTCGGGCGCACGCCCGGCAAGTGCGCGCGACGCCAGGCGACGGTGGGGTGATCGGGCAGGAAGTCATCCGGCGCGATCCAGGCCAGGTCGGCCAGGTCGCGACCCTCGTGCTGCCGCGCATAGCCCGCGCTGGCACACACTTGATACGCCACCGCGCCCAGGCGGCGGCCGACCAGATGCTCCGGTGGCGTCTTGGTCAGGCGCAGCGCGATGTCGGCATCGCGGCGGCTGAGGTTGGCGAAATCATTGGAGGTGCTCAGTTCCAGGGTCAGCGCCGGGTAATCCGGCATGAACTGCGCCAGGGCCGGCAGCAGCAGGCCTTGCAGCACCGAGTCGGTACAAGTCAGGCGCACCGTGCCACTGATCACTTCACCGCCCTGCTCCACGCCTATTCGCGCGGCTTCCAGAGCTTGTTCTGCGTGCTCGGCCTGTTGCGCCAGGTGGCTGGCCAGGCTGGTGGGCAGGTAACCGGCGCGGCTTTTTTCAAACAACGTCTGGCCCAGCGACGCCTCCAACCGCCGAACCGCACGGAACACCGTGGACACATCCACCCGCAACAATGCCGCCGCCCGTGCGAGTGTGCCACCGCGTACCAAAGCAAGGATCAGCGACAGGTCGGGGTAGTCGATTTGATAGTGCGTGGCTGCATTGAGCATGTGGGTAAACGCCAATTTTGATTGCGTGAACGCCAATCTATAGTGCGCACCAGGACACAACAAGCCATGGGACGCCCACGATGAAAAACACCACCCTGCACCTCGCCCTGATCGGCGATTACAACCCCGACGTCATCGCGCACCAGGCCATTCCCCTCGCATTGCAACAGGCGGCCGACACCTTGGGGCTGACCGTTCATGCCCAATGGCTCGACACCGACACACTCCCCCCATCACTCCATGGCTTCGACGGCTTCTGGTGCGTGCCCGCCAGCCCGTACCGCGACGCTGAAGGCGCACTGCGCGCGATCCGTTTTGCCCGCGAACAGCGTCGCCCTTTCCTCGGTACCTGCGGTGGTTTTCAACATGCGGTGTTGGAATATGCCCGCAACGTGCTCGGCTGGGCCGACGCCGAACATGGCGAGTTGGCGCCGGATGCCAAGCGTGCAGTGATCACGCCACTGAGCTGTGCGCTGGTGGAAGCGACCGACACCGTGCGCCTGGCGCCCTACACGCGAATCGCCGAAGCCTACGGCCACCTTGATATCGAGGAAGGCTATCGCTGCCGCTACGGCATGAGCCCCGAGTTCGCCAGCGCATTGCTCGAAGGCCAGCTGATTTCCAGCGGCCATGATTCGGCGGGAGATGTGCGCGCGGTGGAATTGCTCGACCATCCGTTCTTCGTCGCCACCCTGTTCCAACCCGAACGCGCCGCCCTCAAAGGCATCACGCCGCCGCTGGCAGTTGCCCTGCTCAAGGCCTGCCAGGCGGTGTCGGCATGATCGCCAAGACGCCCGCGCCACCCTACTACGCGGTGATTTTCAGCTCACTGCGCACCGACGGTGATCAAGGTTATGGCCAGGCAGCGACGCGCATGCTGGAACTGGCGCGCGAACAACCGGGGTTCCTGGGGGTGGAATCGGCGCGGGAGGATGGTTTGGGGATCACCGTGTCGTACTGGAGCAGCGAGGCGGCGATCCTGGCCTGGAAACAGCAGGCCGAGCATCGGGACATACGTGAACAGGGACGCTCCACCTGGTACGCGGCGTTTCACACACGGGTGTGCAAAGTGGAGCGGGCTTACACATTCGACAGCCAGTAACACGCTTGTCGTGGCGAGCGGGCTTGCCCAGTTAAGGGTAAGCACCGTAACTGCGGCGAGGGAGCTTGCTCCCGTTGGGCCGCGAAGCGGCCCCATTCAGACCACCTGGTTATTACTGATACACCGAGGCGTCAGGTTTTAAGGCTGCTGCGCAGCCCAACGCGGGGCAAGCCCGCTCGCCACAAAAAGCACGCGCCCCACAACAGGCATGCTAGCCACGACAAGCCCACACCTTGATTGTCAGCTCACCAAACTGCGCAACGCACTGATCTGCGGTATCTCCACCCGCTGCATATACACCCGCAGCGGCTCGGTGATGTTGATGCGGTCGTCGATGTTCTGGTCCAGCAGCAACTGAATGCGTTCACGCGACAGGGTCATGGCCTGCTCGGGGGCTGGCAGCCAGACAAATTCGGCGGTGGGGATGATGCCGTCATCGGCCACGTCCATGCCGAAGGAATCTTCGCTGAAACGCACGATGTACTGGCCGGACTTGCGGTTCAGGCCGACAAAACCCTTGAGTTGGTCGGCGGCCTGGCAGATAAGCTCGGAAGTGATGCGCATGGTCAACCTCACTGAAAAGTCCCACAGGGACTGGAAAGATGGTTTACACGCGTGGCAGAAAGTACCGCCCTCTAGCGGGGCAGCTTCAGGCAAGGGTACTGCAATGCATCACAAAAAAACCGAGAAAATTGGGCCGTGCGCACGTTAATGTCGGTTTGGTGATAGCGCCTTTCGCAATCAATTGTTAAAAAGGAGGCCTTCTCAAAGCTACCTCCACGAAAGGACTTCGCATATGCCTGTCACGTTTACCAACGGCCCGGTGCCAGCCACGATAGGGAGCGCCTTGCTGCTCGCCCTGATGCTCGGCTTTGGCCAGGCGCAGGCTGCCGACCCGATCAGCCCGGCTGAATTGGCAACTAACGAAGGCATCCCCTACCCAGCCGTGATCGCCCACCGTGGCGCTTCCTACGACGCACCCGAATCTACCGCTGCTTCCTACAAGCTCGCCCGCGACCTGGGTGCCGACTACCTGGAACTGGACCTGCAGCGCAGCAAGGACGGCGTGCTGTTCGCCCTGCACGACAACAACCTGCAGCGCACCACCGACGTGGCCTCCAAGTTTCCCGAGCGTAAAGACAGCCCGGCCAACGAGTTCACGTGGGCCGAGCTGCGCACCCTGGACGCCGGCAGTTGGTTCAACGCCGCTTACCCGGATCGTGCCCGCCCAGGGTTCGTGGGCCTGAAAATCCAGAGCCTCGACGAAATCATCAAGATTGCCGAAGGCTCGCCGCAGCACAAACCAGGCCTGTACATCGAAACCAAGGAGCCCAAGCAGTTTCCTGGCATCGAAGCCGACCTGAAAAACAAGCTGCTGGACAAGGGCTGGCTGAGCTCCACCGGTTCCAACCAAGCGCAGAAGAACATCGGTGTTGGCCAGGGCAAGGGCCGCGTCGTGCTGCAGACGTTTGAAAAAGACAGCTTGAAAGAGCTGCAGAAAGAAATGCCGAACACCCCGAAGATCCTGCTGTTATGGGTGGGTGAAGGCAGCATCGAACCGAAATCCAAGCAGACCTTCGCCGAATCCGGCGAAACCACCAAGGCCGCCTACTACGCCAAGCAAGAGCCGAAAGACGCCGCTGAATTTGAAAAATGGGTCGACGAAGCCAAGAGCCTCGGCGCCATTGGCACTGGCCCGTCGGCCGAACTGACCGCCCACGGCGACCAGAGCTACACCGACCTGGTGAAGCCTGAAATGAACCAACTTACCCACGACAAGGGCCTACTGGTGCACGTCTACACCGTCGATGAGCCTGTGGACTTCGACAAGGTGACGAAAGCAGGCGTCGACGGCATTTTCACCAACCGCGCCGCCGAACTGCTCAAGTTCTACAAGCGCTACCCGTCGTCCAGCGTGCAGGATCTGCTGAACGACTATAAGTACTGAGTGAAACCCGAAGGGTCAGGCCTCCTGTGGTTGGGGTGTGACTACGGCCTGATCCTCGGCAAGCCTTGGCGCACCGCGCCCCATGCGCATTACGCGCATCAGTTGATGTTCTCCCTCGGCGGGCCGGTCACGGTCAGCCTTGATGGCCGTGTAGTCACGGCCCATCGCCTGTTTATCCCTTCACGGCACACCCACGCCATTCTCGAGACCGAGGCTGAGGTGTTGATGCTGTATGCCGAACCCGTCGTGTTTGATGCCGAGCCTTTGCAGCAATTGCTGCTTGCCGGCGAACTGTCGCTGGAAATACTCGACCAGCATTTGCGTCAATTGCCCCGGCGCACCCTTGAAGATGCTCGGATAAAGCGCGCCCTGTCAGCCCTCGATCAACAACTGGCCGGCAAGGTATCGGCCGCTGCCCTCGCCCAGGCGGCGCACCTGTCGCTGAGCCAACTGGAGCGGCTGTTCGCTGATCAACTCGGTGTGCCGATACGCCGCCTGGTGCTGTGGCGGCGGTTGCGCGTCGCACTGCAACTGGCCCTCGCCGGCAGCAGCTTGACCGAGGCCGCCCACGGTGCGGGCTTTGCCGACTCGGCGCACTTCTCGCGGACGATGAAGCAGTTGTTTGGCGTCACCGCTGGAGCGTCACTGCGCCAATTGCACGTGCGACTCTTAACGTAGATCGTCTGGTAACGGCGGCTCTTTGGCCAACTGCGCACGCATAAACGGATCACGCAACTGCGCCCCGTACGCCACCGGAAAATCCGGCCGACTGCCAATGCCCAAATCCCCCGGCCCCATGCGATAGCCGTCACGATAAAACGCCGTGCCCAGCAGCCAGTCCCACAGGTTGAAAAACAGCCCGAAATTCACATCGCCCGCCCGGCCGTACTTCATATGATGAAAACGGTGCACCGGCGCCCAGGCAAAGACCCAACGCAACGGCCCCAGGCGCATATCGACGTTGGAATGCTGTAACAACAATTGAATGGCGATGGCCAGTGCGAGCAACTGCGCCACCTCCAGCGGAATCCCCAGCAGGATCAACGGCAGCAGGCCCGCCGTGGCCTCCAGCAGTTGGTGCAAGGGATGCTTCATCAACCCATTGAAGCCATAGAGCCGTTGCACGCTGTGGTGCACCGCATGCAGGCGCCACAGAGGGGCGATGCGATGGCTGGCGTAATGCATCAAGGTAATGCCGGCGTCGGCCAGGAAAACGGCCAGCAACAATTGCTGCCACATCGGCCACCCGCGCGGCCAGATTCCGTCGAACGCCAGCAGCGCAGTCAGCCCCGGCACTATCAGCAAACCCAAGGCATTCAGGCTTTCGTTGACCAGCGCGTGAAGCGTGTCACGCCGACGGTCGCCCAGGGTGTGATTCCACTGCGGCTCATAGGGCAGCCATTGTTCCGCCAGGAACGACACCGCCACCGCTGTGGCAAAGACCAGCACCAGCCATTGCGCTTGCCCGGCCTGTATCAGCCAAAGTGACCAGCCGACAAACCCTGCCAGGAACGCGGGCGCATACATCCAACTCACTAACCGTTTCATCCGAGTCTCCCTTACGTGAGGCCCCAGCATGAAAGTTCGCGTGCACATTGGATTGAACGAACTGCGCAACTCCTTGAACTAATTAAGCATGAGTTAAGTTGCACTGGTTAACCTGAGCCCACTTAAACAGCTCACCGAAGAAGGATACACACGATGAAAACCTTGACCGCTCTGTTCGCTGCCACCGCCCTGACCCTGACTGCCGGCCTGGCCCAGGCTGATGTTCGCCCGGATCATATCGAAGGCCTGCTCAAGTCCGGCGCTGTGATGCCATTCGAGAAACTCAACGCTGCGGCCGTGGCCAAACATGCCGGCGCCACCATCAACGACACCGAACTGGACCACAACAATAGTGGCGTACTGGTCTACGAAGTTGACCTGACCGATACCACCGGCAAGAAGTTTGAAGTGAAGCTCGACGCCAAGACCGGGGCCGTGCTGGAAGACAAGCTGGACACCTGAGTCAAACCTTAAAAAACCGCGCCACCCTCGGGTGGCGCGGTTTTTTTATGGGCGCTCGTCAATGCAGCGTAGGAAAACCCCGTTCGAGCGGATGAAACTGCCCCTATAACCCGCAAGCTCACTAGAATCCCACTGACGGGCCAGGGCATCACGCCGCCACTTTGCGTACAGAGACCGCTGCATGGAGCAAAAAGCCACCAACCTCGCTACCATCGGCCGAATCAGTGCCGTGCCCGCGATGCTCAAAGTCATCAGCGACATGACCGGCCTGCGCTTTGCCGCAGTGGCCAGGGTGACCGACGACACCTGGACCGCATGCGCCGTGCTCGACCCGTTGAATTTCGGCCTCGGCGTCGGCGGCGAGCTGGACCTGACCACGACCGAAGAGCACGGCACGGTGTTTACGTTTAGCCTGCCAACGGCCTGATCAGGCACCCAGTCGCGCCGTCACCTCATTCAACTCGCCGGACAAGCTGCGCAAATTGTGGCTCGCGGCTTCAGTGCGCTGAACACTCTCGAGGTTGGCCGTGGCCACGGTGGTGATCTGCGTGATGTTGCGAGAGATGTCCTCAGCCACCGAGGTTTGCTCCTCGGCCGCCGTGGCAATCTGGCGGTTCATATCGCGGATCGCTTCAACGGCCTGGGTAATGTGAGCCAGCATGGCGCCGGCCTGAGTGACTTTTTCCACACTGTCATCGCTGCACGACTGGCCGGTGACAATCGCCTCGGCCGCATCCACCGCGCCGGTCTGCACCGCCTGGATAATCTGGTTGATTTCGATGATCGACGCGGCGGTGCGCTGCGCCAGGCTGCGCACTTCGTCGGCCACCACTGCAAAACCACGGCCCGCCTCACCTGCCCGCGCAGCCTCGATAGCCGCGTTCAGCGCCAGCAGGTTGGTCTGCTCGGCGATACCGCGAATCACTTCCAGCACTTTGCCGATGCGCACACTGTCGGTTTCCAGGCGACGGATGATGGTACCGGTGTTGAGGATTTCATTACGCATCTGGCCGATGGTGGCGATGGTGACTTTCATCACTTCGCCGCCCTCGCGGGCCGAGTGGTCGGCCTCATCGGCAGCGCGCGAGGCACTGGCGGCGTGGCGCGCCACTTCCTGGGCTGTGGCCGACATTTCAGTCATGGCCGTGGCCACCTGATCGGTGCGGTTAAATTGGTCGTGGGTGCCGGTCGACATCTGTGCGGCAATCGAATTCAACTCGCCGCTGGCGCCCACCAGGTTGCTGGCACTGCGCTGCAAGCGGCTGAAGGTCTCGGCCAGAAAGTCGCGCAAGGTATTGGCGGCGGCCGCCAGATGCCCCAGTTCGTCTTGGCGGGAACTGGCAACACGTTCGGCAAAACGACCACGGCTCAGTTGAGTCACGTAGTCGATCAGGCTGCGAATCGGCAGGATCAGGTTACGGTTGATCAGCCACAGGCTGAACAGGCCAATCAGCACACCGGACAGCAACATGATCGCCAGGCCCACCCACACGGTGCGCTCGGCATAAGCACTGATGGCCTGGGATTGTTGAGTGCCTTGTGCGTGCAGGTCGCTGACCAGGGCGCTCATCTGCTCACTGGCTGCGCGGTCCACTCCCTTGACCGCGTTGTCGCCGGCGGCTGCATCGGCGCCCGCAGCCACGTAGGCATCGCGGCCCTTCTGGTAGGCGACGCCGAGCTGCTGGTGTTCCTGGCGCAGGGTTTCGATGCGTCGGTTCAAGACCGGGTCGCTGTTGGTCTGGGTGACCAGCCGCGTGAGAATGCCTTGTACATCGCGCTGCCGCTCCTGGAACTGGCCCCAGTATTTCTCCATATCCTGCGGTTGCTTGCCGCGCAGCAGCACGTTTTTCCATTCCTGCACCTGCACCTTGAATTGCAGGTTGGCTTCATCGACCAGTTGTGAAGTGAGCAAGGGACCCTCGAGCAAACTGCGATAACTTTGCACCCCGTTGGAGAGGAAGTTGAAACAGGCAAGGGCGATCAACAGCATCGCCAGGAGGCTGCCGCCGAGCAGCGACAGAATTTGTGCCCTCAGGGATGTTTGCAGAAGTTTCATAGGGGAAAGTCTCGACACGAGGGGATAGGGTGCAAGCACGCCTTAACTTCCCTGTCATCAATGGGCCCTCAGATCCACACGGGGCTTATGCGCTGGATCGGCTGTTCTAGACGCTTCTTGAGCCTACCCGACCAATGGTCAAAAAAATGTCTTATTGCAGTGAAAAACCTCTTAGTGTCACAAAAATGTCAAATATCCTTGCAATGATTCGCCCACGCGAACCTGTGAAACGTCCTACAGGCCCTTTCTCTGCGAGCCCCCATGAACCACAGCATCGACCACAGCCACCAGGATTCCGACCTGTTTGGCTTGCTTTACGGTTTTCGTTTTCGTGCCGGTGAAAAGGGTGAACAGATTGATTCGGCCACCGCCCTCAAGGCCCTGCAACAACCGGCCGACCCGGAGGAGTTCCTCTGGCTGCACCTGAACCTGGCCCACGCAGCGTGCGAGCGCTGGATGCAGGCGAACCTGGCCTTGCCCGAAGAATTCTTCGAAGCCCTGCATGAAGGCTCGCGCTCTACCCGCATCGAACACGTCGACTCGGCCTTGCTGGCGGTGGTCAACGACGTGGTGTTCAACTTCAGCAGCATGGTCTCGTCGGATATTTCCACGCTGTGGGTGTGCGCGCGCAGCCGGCTGCTGGTCAGCGCGCGCCTGCAACCGTTGCACTCGGTGGACAAATTGCGCTCGTCGGTAAAGGCCGGTGAACGCTTTCGCTCGCCGCTGGAATTACTGGTGCACCTGCTGCGCGACCAGGGCGAAGTGCTGACGCAGATCGTGCGCAAGACCAGCATCAGCGTCGACCATATCGAAGACCAGTTGCTGTCCTCGCGCCTGTCCACCAACCGCGCCGAACTGGGTGCGGCGCGCCGGGTGCTGGTACGCCTGCAACGCCTGCTGGCGCTGGAGCCAGGTTCGTTGCTGCGCCTGCTCAACCGCCCGCCGCAGTGGCTGCAAAAGGAAGACGTGAAGGAGTTGCGCAAATCCACGGAGGAGTTTGCGCTGATCATCAACGACCTGATGGCCCTGGGTGAGCGGATCAAGCTGTTGCAGGAAGAGATCGCCGCCAACCTCAACGAGCAAAGCAACCGCACGCTGTTTACGCTCACGGTGGTGACGGTACTGGCGCTGCCGATCAACATCATTGCCGGCTTTTTCGGCATGAACGTAGGCGGCGTACCGCTCTCCCAAGACCCGGAAGGCTTCTGGATTCTGGTGGCGCTGGTTGCGACCTTCACCCTGATTGCCGGGCGCTGGGCCTTCCGCAAGCGCAAGGATTACTGAATTGGAATGCGGTAAAAAAGGTGGGAGGGGGCTTGCTCCCACATTGATCATTCCCACGCGGAGCGTGGGAACGATCGGACTGACCAGCGGTGCTGCTCAATGAGCTAAACATGACCTGAGGCAGCATGTCTGTAACATTCTGCAACGATCATGGGCGACATCCTCCCCACTGGATGCTTCGGCATGGCCACCCCTTCCCTGACTGCCTCCACCGCCGGCTTACACGCCGACCCCAAACCCCGACTGGACAAAAAACCCAGCCTGTTGACGGTGATCTTTTTCTTCGCCGTGCTCGCCATGGGCCTTTTGTTTACCGCCTACAGCCTGATGCACGACATGAAAGAACTGGGCACGGAGGTCACCACCTGGACGCCGTTCCTGCTGCTGGGCGTGGCGCTGCTGATCGCCCTGGGTTTCGAGTTCGTCAACGGCTTCCACGACACCGCCAACGCCGTCGCCACCGTGATTTACACCAATTCGTTGCCACCGCAATTTGCGGTGGTGTGGTCGGGTTTTTTCAACTTCCTCGGGGTGCTGCTGTCCAGCGGTGCGGTGGCGTTCGGCATCATTGCGCTGCTGCCGGTCGAGCTGATTTTGCAGGTGGGCTCATCGGCTGGTTTCGCGATGATCTTCGCCCTGCTCATCGCCGCGATCCTGTGGAACCTCGGCACCTGGTGGCTGGGGTTGCCTGCGTCGTCTTCCCACACCCTGATCGGCTCTATCATCGGCGTCGGCGTCGCCAATGCCTTGATGCACGGGCGTGACGGCACCAGCGGCGTGGATTGGAGCCAGGCGACCAAGATCGGTTATGCGTTGCTGCTGTCACCCTTGATAGGCTTCGCGTTTGCCGCGCTGCTGTTGCTGGCCCTGCGCGCCTTTGTGAAAAACCGCGCGCTGTACAAGGCCCCCAAAGGCAACACCCCGCCGCCGTGGTGGATTCGCAGCATGCTGATCGTCACCTGCACCGGCGTGTCGTTCGCCCACGGCTCCAACGACGGGCAGAAAGGCATGGGCCTGATCATGCTGATCCTGGTCGGCACCCTGCCGATGGCCTACGCACTGAACCGCACCATGCCCGCCGAGCAGTCTTTGCAGTTCGCGGCGGTGGCCGAAGTGACCCAGGTGGCCCTGATGAAAAGCGCACCGCACGCGCTGCCAGGAGATCCGCGGCCGATCCTCTCGACCTATGTACGCACCAAGGAGGCCACGCCGGAACTGATACCCGCCCTCGCCGCCCTCGCCGGCCAGATCGGTGACGAAGTAAAAGGCTACGGTTCACTGGCCAAAGTCCCCGCCGAGGCGGTACGTAACGTGCGTAACGACATGTACCTGACCAGCGAAACCATTCGGTTGATAGACAAGGGCAAGGTCGGCAGCTTCGACGCCGACACCCAAGACAAGCTGCAACTGTTCAAGCAACAGATCGACAACGCCACGCGTTTTATTCCGCTGTGGGTGAAGATCGCCGTGGCCATCGCCCTCGGGCTGGGCACCATGGTCGGCTGGAAGCGCATCGTGGTGACGGTCGGCGAGAAGATCGGCAAGACCCACCTGACGTACGCCCAAGGCGCGTCGGCCGAGACAGTGGCGATGCTGACCATCGGCGCAGCGGATATGTTCGGGTTGCCCGTGTCGACCACTCATGTGTTGTCGTCCGGGGTGGCGGGGACCATGGTGGCCAATGGCGGTGGCTTGCAGATGAAGACCATCCGCAACTTGCTGATGGCCTGGGTGCTGACGTTGCCGGCGGCGATTGTGTTGTCGGGTAGTTTGTACTGGTTGTTCACTCAACTGTTCTGACACACCATCGCTGATCGATCATTCCCACGCTCCGCGTGGGAATGCATCCTGTGACGCTCTGCGTCACGACCGTCAAAAGCGGACGCAGAGCGTCCAGGGCGGCATTCCCACGCAGAGCGTGGGAACGATCAGCAGAACAATCTGGTCATCGCCTTCAACCGTTTTTTGTACACCCGTCGCGCTTCCAGCGCCTCCTCGAGCGTCACCGCCACAAACCCCGCCCGCTGGTTCGGCTGCATCTGCCCGATCAAATCCAGGTCGGCACTGATCACCGTGCCGATCATCGCGTAACCGCCACCCGACACCGCATCCCGGTGCAGCACAATCGGCTCCAGCCCGGCCGGTACCTGGATCGAACCGATGGGGTAGCAACTGTCGACGATGTTCGACGGATCAGACCCCGCACCAAACGGCTGCTCACGTGGCTGAAAGCTCAGCGCACTGCCGCCCTTGAAGCGATAACCGATGCGGTCCGCTTCGGAACCCACGGTCCACGGTTCAGCAAAAAAGCTGCTTTTCGCCGCATCCGTCAGGCGCTCGTAATACAACCCCGGCACCACGCGCAACGTCACATCGCCGCCGACCGAACTGCGCAGCGCCATGGGTAAACTGTTACCCGCGCGCCCCTGGCCGCTGGCCTCGCCGATGGGCAGTTCATCGCCCTCCTGCAAGCGCCGCCCGTGAAAACCACCGAGCGCCCCCAGGGTGTACGTCGAGCGGCTGCCGAGCACCAACGGCACATCGATGCCACCGGCGACCGCGAGGTAAGTACGCGCGCCCGCCTTGGGAAATTCAAAGCGCAACACCTGCCCGGCGCGCACCTGGAAGGCGGTGTCCTGGTGCACCACTTCGCCATCCAGGCGCGGTGACATCAACGCGCCGCTGAGTGCCACCAGGGCGTCCTGCCGGAACTCCAACTCGGGGCCGATCAACGTGCATTCCAACCCGGCCACACCGACCGGGTTGCCCACCAGATGGTTGGCCGCGCTCAGTGCGTATGGGTCCAGTGCGCCCGATGGCGGAATGCCCAAGTGGTAATAGCCTTCGCGGCCAAGGTCCTGCACGGAAGTAGCGAGGCCGGGTTTGAGGACCTTGATCATGCCAGCGCCTCCTGCAGGGTTTTCGGGTAGCCGACGGGGTCTTCGAGAAACGCGTCGAGGGAAAATTCCACCGGGCGGATGCGCAGGTCGAAACGGCCTGCGTCCACCTCGGCGACGGCCAGGTCATAGGCGTCGCGATCCATGGGTTTGAACTGCACGATATCGCCGGGGCGGAAGAACACCATGTGTTCCTTGAGGTACGCCAACTGCTGCTGCGGGTCGTAGATCGGTGCCGGGGTCACGCCGAACATCTGGTAACCGCCGGCGCCGCGCACCGAGTAAATGCAGCCAAAACAGCCGCCGTGGCCGAGGGTCAGCTTGGGGGTGTCGGTGCGCGGGCGCAGGTACTTGGGCACCTGCAATTGCCGCTCGCGCTCGACCATCTGGAACATGAACGGCAAGCCCGCGACAAAGCCAACCATCGACACAAACCACGGCGCGCCGCTGTGAGCGGCGATGAACGCATCCACATCGGCCAAGCCATTGATGCGCGCGGCGTACTCCAGGTCGGTGCCGCTGGGGTCTTGATGGCGGTCGCGAAAACGCATCAGGGTTTCATGGGTCCAGGGGTCGTTATAGAGCACCGGAATTTCGATGATGCGCGTGTGCAAGGTGCGTTCGGCCACCGCCTGGGCTTCGGCGCTTTGCACCGCGTCGAGCAATACCTGGGGCGCGATACGATCGGGGTCGAAGCGAATCTGGAACGACGCATTGGCCAGGCACACATCCAGCACGCCTTCCAGCGCCAGGCGCTCCACGGCGCGAGTCACCGCCATGCCCTTGAAAAAGGCCTCCAGGGACATGCTGTCGCTGACCTCGGCAAACAGGTGTTCATCAGCGCCGAAGCTGTAGCGGATGGGGGACGTTTCAGCCATGTCTGTTCCTCTTGGAATCGTTATAGAAAGGCAGGCAAAAAAGTTATTTCTGATCTTATTTTTTTGGTGTTTTGACTGCTATTCCCGCCTGGTCCAACGCTTCGCGGGTCGCCTCTACCAGTTCCAGGGCCCCGGGGGTGTCGCTGTGCAGGCAGATGGAATCGAATTCTATAAACAGGTCTTCGCCTTCTACGGTCCGTACCAGGCCGGTCTGACACGCACGCAAGACACGCGCCGCAACCGTTGCAGGATCCAGCGCACGCACGTTGCGGGTAAACACGATAGATCCGGTCAGATCGTACTCACGGTCGGCATAAAACTCGCGCACCACCGGCTGCCCCAATTCCTTGGCCACGCGCCAGATCACCGAGTTGGGCATGCAGTACAGCAGTAAGGTCGGCTCGATGAATTGCAGGTTTTGCACCAGCAGGCGTGCGGCCTCTTCGTCGCGGGCCAGGTGCATGTAAAGCGCACCGTGGGGCTTGATGTGTTGCAGGGTCACGCCCTGGGCCCGGGCGATTTCACGCAGGGCGCCGAGCTGGTAGAGGATGTCGTCGACCAATTCCTGAGCGGGAGCGTTGATATGCCGGCGGCCAAATCCCACCAGGTCGCGAAAGCCGGGATGGGCACCGATCGCCACACCCAGCTGCTTGGCGCGTTCGACGGTGCGGCGCATGGTGCCGGGGTCGCCGGCGTGGAAGCCGGTGGCGATATTCGCCGAGCTGATATAGGCCATCAGCTCGGAATCGACGCCATCGCCGATGGTCCAGGGGCCGAAGCCTTCGCCCATGTCTGAATTGAAATCCACTGCCTGCATCGGGGGTTGCTCCGCCAAAGGTGATGCTGGAAAGTAGGCTGGCGCTTGACCCCTTGGGAAGATCTATTATCAGATAGGGTATCTTCTGAAAATCAGATATCACTAAGCTCCTGACGACAGATCGACACCGATCGTTCGCATGCTCTGCGTGGGAATGAATCCTGTGACGCTCCGCGTCACGACTTTAAAAGCAGACGCAGAGCGTCCTGGGCTGCTTTCCCACGCGGAGCGTGGGAACGATCAGGGGAAAGCCTTATGTCACTGACTTTGCGCCAAATCCGCTACTTCGTCGCCACCGCCGAAATCGGCCAGATTTCCCAAGCGGCGATTCACTTGAACATCTCTCAATCGGCGGTGACCACCGCGATCAAGGAGCTGGAGGCGATGCTCGGCGCCCAGCTGTTTGTGCGCTCGGCCCAGGGCATGAACCTGACTGACGCCGGCCGGCATTTTCTCAACCGCGCCTACGTGATCGTGCGCAGTGTCGACGACGCGCTGAACAGCCCCCTGCCCGACTACCGCGCCAGCGGCGTATTACGCGTGGCCGCCAGCTACACAGTGCTGGGTTACTTCCTGCCCCACCATTTGCAGCGCATGGAACACTGGCACCCCGACGTGACCATCGAAGTGTTCGAACAGGAGCGCCAAGCCATCGAACACGGCCTGCTCGACGGCCAGTTCGACATGGCCGTGGTGCTCACCGCCAACCTCACCCACCCGGATATCGTCTCGGAAATCCTGTTCAACTCGGAGCGACGCCTGTGGTTGCCCAGCCATCACCCGTTGTGCGAGCGCGGCGCCGTGAGCCTGGCGGATGTGGCCGAAGAACCCTACATCCTGCTCACCGTCGACGAAGCCGAACACAGCGCCATGCGCTACTGGGAGCAGGCCGGGCAAACGCCCAAGGTGCGGCTGCGCACCAGTTCGGTGGAGGCGGTACGCAGCATGGTCGCCAATGGCAGCGGCGTGGCGATTCTGTCCGACCTGGTGCATCGGCCCTGGTCACTGGAAGGCAAGCGCATCGAAACCCTGACCGTGACCGACAAGGTCACGCCCATGAGCGTCGGCCTGGCCTGGCACCGCGAGCGCGCGTTTACCCCGGCGATGCAGGCGTTCCGCGATTACTTCCATGATGCGTTCCTGACGCCTCAACAATTGTCGGCACGGCGTTAGAGCTGGGCTTGCAGCGTGGCCGCCAGCCAGTCCATGAACACCCGCACCCGCAACGGTAAATGCCGCTGCCCGGCGTAGAGCAGGGATACGTCCAACGGCGGCGCCGGGTAATCCGGTAAAAACGCGACCAACTCACCGCTGGCCAACTGATCGCCAATACCGAGGGCCGGCACTTGGGTAATCCCGAAGCCGCCCAGGCACGCCGACTTGTACGCATCGGTGCTGTTGACGGTAACCCGCCCGGCCATGGGAATGCGCTGCACTTTGTTGCCCTGCTGGTATTCGAACCCCGCCGAGCGCGAACCCAGCGGCCGCACGTAATGCACCAACTGATGATCGGCCAGGTCTGCCAGCGTCTGCGGCACGCCATAACGTTGCAGGTACGCCGCGCTCGCGCAGTTGATCATCGGCAGGCTGCACAACAGCCGCGCCACCACGGACTGGTCCGGCTGCGCACCGACGCGCAACACACAGTCAAACCCCTCGGCGAGCAGGTCGACCTGACGGTCGGTGGTGCTGATTTCCAGCTCGATGAGCGGGTGCGCGCGCATGAATTCCGGCAGGCGCGGCAGGATCAATTCCCGCGCCATCACGTTGGGCATGTCCACACGGATGCGCCCGGCCAGTTGCGCTTCGTCCTGGCGAAACAGCCCTTCGAGTTCCTCCATGTGCGCGAGCAAATCCTTACTGCGCTCATAGAGCACGCGACCGTCCTGGGTCGCCTGCACCTTGCGCGTGGTGCGCTGCAACAGCCGCGTGCCGAGTAGTTCTTCCAGCGCCTGCACGTGCTCGGACACGGTGGAGCGCGGCAGGCCCAGGCTCTCGCCGGCGCCGGTGAAACTCGACAGTTCGGTGACGCGCACGAAGGTGCGCAGCAACTCCAGTTTGTTCATGGATTGTTCGCCCTATCCGGCCAGTGATTCCGCTTTCACTCTGTTTATCACGTAACAGCCGGACAAATACACTTCATCCCACGATCACTCAGAGGAACTCACCATGACCCGCAAAATCGCATTGATCACCGGCGCCAGCCGCGGCCTGGGCAAAAGCGCCGCGCTGCACCTCGCGGCGCAAGGCGTCGATATCATCGGCACGTATCACAGCAAAGCGGATGAGGCGCAGGCGGTGGTCGCGCAGATCGAACAATTGGGTGGCCGCGCCGCCATGCTGCAACTGGATGTCAGCCAGAGCACGACCTTCAACGATTTCGTCGGCGAAGTAAGTGGCGTGCTCAAGGATGTTTTCGCACAGGATCACTTCGACTTTCTGATCAACAACGCCGGGATTGGCATTCATGCCAGCTTCGCCGAGACCACCGAAGCCCAGTTCGACCAACTGGTGGCGATCCAATTCAAGGGTCCGTTTTTCCTGACCCAGAAGTTGTTGCCGTTGATCCGCGACGGTGGGCGCATGCTCAATATTTCCAGCGGCCTGGCGCGCTTCAGCCTGCCGGGCTACGCGGCGTACGCCGCCATGAAAGGCGCGATGGAAGTGCTGACCCGCTACCAGGCCAAAGAATTGGGCGCACGTGGCATCAGCGTCAACATCCTCGCCCCTGGCGCCATTGAGACCGACTTCGGCGGCGGCGCGGTGCGCGACAACGCAAACCTCAACGCCATGGTCGCCAGCAACACCGCCCTGGGCCGCGCGGGTTTACCGGATGACATCGGCGGGGCGATTTCCCTCTTGCTGGCCGACGGCAGCCACTGGATCACCGGGCAACGTATCGAGGCGTCGGGCGGCATGTTTTTGTAAGAGTTTTTCGCGCAACACGTCATACCCCCAGTGATACACATAGGTGTACGGCAGGAAGAACAGCAGCACGCCGATGTCGAGGATAAACGCCTGCATCAGGCTGATATTCAGCCACGCAGCAATCAAGGGCACGCACACCAGGATCAGCCCGCCTTCGAACAGCAGGGCGTGCAGCACGCGGGTCCAACCGTTGTTGGCCAGTTGCAGGCGGGCCTTGAGGCGGTCGAACAGGCCGTTGAAGATCACGTTCCAGGTCAACGCCATCAGGCTGATTGCCAGGGTGACCATGCCCATCTCCAGGGCAGGTTTGTCCATGATCCACGCCAGTAAGGGGGTGCAGATCAACAACGCCAGGGCCTCGAAACCGATGGCCTGGCAAACGCGTTCAGTAATGGATTTGGTAGGGTTCATGACCCGGCTCCGTGAGTGACAACGGTTGCCATCATTACCCCTTGAGTCGATACTTCATAACCAATAACCATCGATCAAGGCGATAGTCATGGCGTCCCATGAAGTGCTCCAGGCGTTTGTGCAAGCTGCCACCCAAGGCTCGTTTTCGGCGGCGGCGCGCAAGTTGGGCAAGAGCCAGTCCACCGTCAGCGCTGCAGTGGCCAGCCTTGAGATCGACTTGGACGTGGTGCTGTTTGATCGCAGCAGCCGCAAGCCGACGCTGACCCCGGCGGGGCATGTGTTGTTGCAGCGCGCCGAGCAGGTGCTGGAGGCCAGCAGCCGTCTGGAGTTGGCGGCAAGCCAGTTGGCCCAGGGGCTGGAGCCAAAGCTGAGTATCGCGATGTCCGATACGTACCAGTCGGAACGCTTCGAACTCGCCCTCAAGGCCTTCGAACAACGCTACCCGGACCTGGAGCTGGAATGGTTGATCGCCGAATGCGAGGACTTGATCGCGCTGGTTCAGAGTGGCCGGGCGCAGATTGCCCTGATCGAAGCCCAGGACGTGTATCCGCCCGACCTGACCCGCGCGCCGGTGGCGCAACGCACTGAAATCGCCCTGTTCGTCGCCCCTACGCACCCGTTGGCCAGCCTGGCAGCCGTCGACCAGCAGGCATTGCAGCAACACCGTGAACTACGCCTGGCGAGCATCATCAACCCGAATGAAACCCGCCCTGCGGGCCGCGTGTGGTCGGCGCCGAGTTTTCTGATGCTGATGGAGATGGCCCAACTCGGCTTCGGTTGGGCGGCACTGCCGCGCTGGCTGGTGGAACGCTTTGGCAATGCCGGGCTGGTGGAACTCACCGTTCGCGGTTGGCCGCGCTCGGTGGCGGTGGATGCACTCTGGTCGCGGCAACACCCGCCGGGGCCGGCGGGGAGCTGGATGTTGGGGCAGATGCTCGAATAACGCCCAACCCTGTAGATATCGGCTTGCCGGCGATGGCGGCGTATCAGCCAATAGAAATGCAAGCTGACCCACCGCGGGTACTCACTGCCATCCGGCGCACGCATCAGGGTGCGAAACAGGCCACCGACCCACAGGTTCATTTCGCACTCGGGGGTGGTCATGCCGTGGGGGCCCCACCATTGTTGCAGCAAGGCCGGTTCGGTCCAGGCACGGAAGACGCGGCTGCGCGGCGCGTCGATCAAGCGGCTGATGGACAGTTCAAATTCAGCGGGTTGCGGGTTCATGGGGAAACCTCCTGAGTTTTATGATTGTTGTGTTCAGAGATTCAATTCACGCACGGGGCGTACTTCCACACTGCCGACCCGTACCGCCGGAACTCAAGGTTTCAGCTCGAACAGACCGGCGCCGACTTCCATATTGAAAGGCGTCGATTACTTAAGAAACCCTGAGTCGAACGCGCCACCGGCCAATCGACAGCCCACTGAAAAATAATTTCGCCCCCGGCAAACCCGCTAGAATCCGCGCTTCTGCGTAGGAATTCGGATGCCCCCCTGATGGAAACCCGCCTCGTGCCCTATGAGACGTTGAGCACTGCGCAAAAACAGCAGCTCGACGGCCTGGAAGTGCATCCCGACCAACTGGCGTATTCCGGCGATATCTATTGCGCGCTGAACTCCCTGCTGGTCAACCCGAACCCCGGCATCAAGGGCTTCGCCCTGCTCGCCGACGACACCCCAGTGGCTTTCCTCCTGCTCAAACGCCCACCGTGCCTGCCCCATTGGGCGGATGAACACAGTGCCACGCTGCACGCGCTGCAGGTGGATCGGCATCAACAGGGACGAGGGTTTGGTAAGGCGTGTATGCGGGCGCTGCCGGATGCGGCGAAGCAGGCGTGGCCGCAGATCGAGGCGCTGGAGCTGTCGGTGGACACCAACAACGTGGCGGCGATGGGCTTGTATCTGGGCGCGGGGTGGGCGGATAGCGGCGAGGCCTATAAGGGCCGGATTGGGTATGAGCGCAGGTTGAGTTGGGTGTTTAACGCTCGGTGAATGTCACGCAAACATGACTTTTTGAAGTGAATGTCATGTTTACGTGACAGGGACTACTTGTCGGAAGCCGCCAGCGGCTTCAAGAAATACACCACGCGCTCGGTTTCTGCGAAGCCCAGGGCCTGATGCATGGCATGGCTGCTGTGGTTCTCCAGCAATGCGTCGGACGCCAGTTCCACGCAGCCCACGTCCACGGCCCACTGTTCAACGGCGGCGACAAGCTGTCGTGCGACACCTTGGCCACGGCTGGCGGGCGCTACGTACAGCCCTTCAAGAAACGCGACCGGCGAGGTGCTGGTGCCGTTGACGTAATCCTCGCGGACCGACGCCTCGGCAAAACCCACTGCCTGGCCGTCGGCGTCGTGGAAGGTGAGGACAAGGTTGCGCTCTGGCGCGCTCAGCAGGGTCTGTGTTTCATCCTCACTGCCGAACGCCGAATCCGGCCACAGCGCGATACGCAACGCCAGCCAGCCAGCGTGGTCGAGCAACGTGCAGCGCTTGATCATCAACATTCACTCGCAGAAAAAAATGGCCGAAGAGCATAAATCATCTTCGGCCGGTGTTTCAGGCCTTCGCTTCTATCGGCAACCAGATTTCGACAGTGCCAGTGCCCTTTCTCCCATCAAAATCCGCGCTGTAGCGCTCAAAATCCACCCCGGCAACCTTGTAGCCCGAATGCGGCAACCATTCGAACATGATCCGCTCGTATGTCTGCTCCAGCGCCTGTACCGGGCCGTAATGCGGGAATACGGCGTAGTGATGCACCGGAATTTCGATGGACTGGAAGTTGCTCGGCACATCGATCTTGGACGGGACTTCGACCCCGGCCAGGTAATCAAACTCACCGTGCAGGGGGTTATGGCAAACGCCGTAGGTCACGCCGCTGACACGTTTTTTGATGTCCTTGATGCACGTATCAAACAACTCCCACAGCCGCGGGATATCGCCCACGGTGGCCTTCGAATAACGCCCTTGTACACCAGCAATTACCAGTGCCTTACCCTCTTCCATGCGTGGCTCTAACGGTTGTTTTGTCTGCTGATCCATATGAACAGTCTCCTTCTTATGAGGGAACAAACCCGTATCGAGTATAGGGGCATATCCACGCGGGACTCCATGCAGAAATTTTTCCTACGCATCTGGACAACTGGCCATCATCGACCGTATTGTCTGCCCCGCAGGCCACCGCAGTGGCCGACGTCGCTCGGACGGTTCCGGGCGCTTACGTACTTTCGAGGCAACAATGGCAGACCAAGGTTCGCCGCGCCGCTTTGCGCGCATAGATCGACTCCCTCCTTACGTTTTCAATATCACTGCCGAGCTGAAGATGGCTGCGCGTAGGCGCGGCGAAGACATCATCGACTTGAGCATGGGTAACCCTGACGGCCCGACCCCTCCCCACATCGTGGAAAAAATGGTCACCGTCGCCCAGCGTGAAGACACCCACGGCTACTCCACCTCCAAAGGCATTCCGCGTCTGCGCCGGGCGATTTCGCGCTGGTACAAAGACCGCTATGAAGTGGACATCGACCCCGAGTCGGAAGCCATCGTCACCATCGGCTCCAAGGAAGGCCTGGCGCACTTGATGCTGGCCACCCTGGACCAGGGCGACACAGTGCTGGTGCCGAACCCCAGCTACCCGATTCATATCTACGGTGCCGTGATTGCCGGCGCCCAGGTGCGCTCGGTACCGCTGATTCCCGGCGTAGACTTCTTCGCCGAGTTGGAACGGGCGATTCGCGGTTCGATTCCCAAGCCGAAGATGATGATCCTCGGTTTCCCGTCCAACCCGACTGCGCAGTGCGTGGAGCTGGATTTCTTCGAGCGGGTGATCGCCCTCGCCAAGCAGTACGACGTGCTGGTGGTGCATGACCTGGCCTATGCCGACATCGTCTTCGACGGCTGGAAAGCCCCGTCGATCATGCAGGTGCCGGGCGCCAAGGACATTGCGGTGGAGTTTTTCACCCTGTCCAAAAGCTACAACATGGCCGGCTGGCGCATTGGTTTCATGGTGGGCAACCCGGAACTGGTCAACGCCCTGGCGCGGATCAAGAGTTACCACGACTACGGCACCTTCACCCCGCTGCAAGTGGCGGCGATCGCTGCGCTGGAAGGCGACCAACAGTGCGTGAAAGACATCGCCGAGCAATACCGCCAGCGCCGCAATGTACTGGTCAAGGGCCTGCATGAGCTGGGCTGGATGGTGGAAAATCCGAAGGCAGCGATGTACGTCTGGGCGAAGATCCCCGAGGCGTATGCCGCCATGGGCTCGCTGGAATTTGCCAAGAAGCTGCTGCTGGAAGCGAAGGTGTGTGTATCGCCGGGGATTGGGTTTGGTGAGTACGGTGACGATCATGTGCGCTTCGCGCTGATCGAGAACCAGGACCGGATTCGCCAGGCGGTGCGGGGGATTCGCGGGATGTTCCGGGCGGACGGGCTGACCCCTAAAGCCTGACCCTGACTCGGTCAAACATGTGGGAGGTGGCTTGCTCTCGATAGCGGTGGACCAGTCACCATTTGCAGTGACTGACACTCGGCAATCGGGAGCAAGCCCCCTCCCACATTTGTTTTTGCGGTGTGCCTGTTACACCACCAACGACAGCAACATGATGAAGATCAACGCCACCACCGACAGGATGGTTTCCATCGCCGTCCAGGTCTTGAACGTCTCGGCCACGGTCATGTTGAAGTACTGCTTCACCAGCCAGAATCCCGCATCGTTGACGTGAGACAGCACCAACGAGCCCGCCCCCGTCGCCAACACCAGCAGCTCACGGTTAACCCCAGGAATCATCCCCACCACCGGCACCACGATGCCTGCGCCAGTAATGGTCGCCACGGTTGCAGAACCGGTCGCCACACGAATCACCGCCGCTACCAGCCACGCCAGCAGGATAGGGTTGATCTGCGCGTTCACCGCCATATGGCCGATCACGTCACCCACGCCGCTGGTCACCAGCATCTGCTTGAAACCACCACCGGCGCCGATGATCAGGATGATCGCGGCGGTCGGCGCAAGGCTGGCGTCGAGCAACTTGAGGATCTGCTTGGAGTGGATGCCCTGGCGATGGCCAAAGGTGTACAGCGACAGCAGCAGCGCCAGCAGCAAGGCGGTGATCGGGTGACCGATCATGTCCATCCAGTTGCGCACCACATTGCCTTCGGCAAAAGCGACGTCGGCGAAGGTTTTCAGCAGCATCAGGAACACCGGCAGCAGCACGGTGATCAGGGTGATGCTGAAACTCGGCAGCGTCTTGTTTTCCGGCTCGCGGGCCAGTTGATCGACCAGTTCCTGGGACGGATTACCGGGGATGTACTTGGCAATGAACGTACCGAAGATCGGGCCGGCGATGATGGCGGTCGGCAGTGCGACGATCAGGCCGTACAGGATGGTCTTGCCGATGTCCGCGCCAAACACGCCGATAGCCAGCAGCGGACCCGGGTGCGGTGGCACCAGGCCATGCACCGCCGAGAGGCCAGCGAGCAGCGGGATGCCGATCTTGATCAGCGACACGCCGGTGCGGCGCGCGACGATAAACACCAGCGGTATCAGCAACACAAAGCCGATCTCGAAGAACAGCGGGATGCCCACCAGGAATGCGGCGAACATCATGGCCCACTGGACCTTGTCCTTGCCGAAGGCACGGATCAGTGTCTGGGCGATCTGATCGGCGCCGCCGGATTCAGCCATCATCTTGCCGAGCATCGTGCCCAGCGCGAGGATGATGCCGACAAAGCCGAGCACCCCGCCGAAACCGTCCTGGAAGGCCTTGATGATCTTGTCCACGGGCATGCCCGAGGTCAGGCCGAGGAAGCCGGCCGCGATGATCAGTGCAATGAACGGGTGAACCTTGAACTTGGTGATCAGAACGATCAACCCGATGATAGTGACCACTGCATCGAGCAGCAGGTAGGACTCGTGGGACATGCCAAACATGGGGGTCTCTCCTGTTTGTTGTTGTTATTAAAGCCGGTATTGAATCTTTCGCCGGGGATAGCGCTATCTTTCCCGGCAAAAAATTATTTTTTAGGTTCAAAGCCGTGTAGCAGCCACCAGTCGTTGGTCTGCTTGGCCAACGCCTCGACGCTGTCTTCGCTGGCGTTGAGCGCCAGGGTCAGCGGCTCGCCCACGGGCGATTCAAGGGTGGCGAACTGGCTGTCGATCAGGCTGGCCGGCATGAAATGGCCGGGGCGATGCAGCACGCGGTCGGCGGCAACGGCACGGGTCAGCTCCAGAAACACAAAACCCAGGCCCGGCGCAGATTCGCGCAAGTGGTCGCGGTATTTCTTTTTCAGGGATGAACAGGTGAGTACCGGGTGTTCGCCGGCCTTAAGCGAGCGGCGCAGTTCATCGCACAGGATGTCGAGCCAGCCGGCGCGGTCGTCGTCGTTGAGGGGGTGGCCGGCGCTCATCTTTTCGATGTTCGCGGCGGGGTGGAAGCTGTCGCCTTCGATGGCAGTGGCACCGTTCAACTGGCACAAGGCCTCGCTGACGCTGGACTTGCCACAGCCGGAAACACCCATGATGACCAGGGCAGTAACAGGTTGACTCATGAAACACCTCAGGACGCAGATAGCGCTACCTTTACACGCCGTAAGGGCAGTGCAAAAACAGGCTTTTCCCGCGCCGTCTTGTCATTTTTATGGAGTGACGCGTGCATCCGCTTCAATCATTTGAACCGGATCAGGCAACCCAAAGTTCAATAATTTGCAGCCATTTAGAGACAGCGCTACCTTAGTGCCTCGATTTTTGTTTGGCAAGCCGCCTGATGACCTCCAAGAACGATAAAAATACCCGCACGACGGGACGCCCCACCCTGAACGAAGTCGCCCGCCTGGCCGGGGTCAGCCCGATTACGGCCTCACGCGCCCTGCGCGGCATCAGCACAGTGGCCACCGAACTGGTGGAAAAAGTGCAACTGGCCGCCGCCGAACTCAACTACGTGGTCAACCCAGCCGCCCGCGCCCTGGCCTCAGCCCAGAGCCATTCGGTAGTGGTGTTGGTGCCGTCGCTGTCCAACCTGTTGTTTATCGAAACGCTGGAAGCCATCCACCAAGTGCTGCGGCCCAAGGGCTTTGAAGTGCTGATCGGCAACTCACACTATTCCCGCGACGAAGAAGAAAACCTGCTGCGCAACTACATGGCCTACCAGCCACGGGGGTTGCTGCTGACCGGCTTCGACCGCACCGAAAGCGCACGACGAATGGTCGAAGCCAGCAATGTGCCCTGCGTGTACATGATGGACCTGGACCCCAACGCCGGGGTGAACTGCGTGGGCTTCTCGCAGTTGAGCGCAGGTGAGACAGCGGCGGCGCATTTAATCTCCCGTGGGCGCAAGCGCCTGGCGTATATCGGCGCGCAACTGGATCAGCGTACGTTGCTGCGCGGTGAAGGTTTTCGTCGCGCACTGCAACAGGCCGGGTTGTATGACCCGGCGTTGGAACTGCTGACGCCACGGCCCTCCTCAGTGGGTTTGGGCGGCGAGTTGTTCTTGCAGCTGCTGGCCGCCCATCCGGATGTGGATGCGATCTTCTTCGGCAACGACGACCTGGCCCAGGGTGCGCTGCTGGAAGCCATGCGCCATGGCATCAAAGTGCCGGAGCGCGTGGCAGTGCTGGGCTTCAACGACTTGCCCGCGTCTTCGTTCATGGTGCCGCGACTGAGCAGCATCAGCACGCCAAGGGAAGCGATTGGCCGGCGTGCGGCGGAGCATTTGTTGACGATCATGGCGGGTAACAAGATCGCCAAGCCGGTGGTGGATATGGGGTTTGAGTTGCAGGTGCGGGAGAGCACGTAGGACGCCTGTAGGACGCGACGGACATTGCGGTCAGCGCCTTGCTCCGTTGCCTACGCTTACGTCAGAATCCGCCGGCTTGTGCGCTTGGGTGCGGGTCTCTAAGGTTTGCCGGTCGCTGAACTTCTCGGTGATCGGGTTTAGTAGCCCACTTTTGGACTTTCTAGACCAGGAGCACCGTAATGATCAAAGAAGTTGAAAAATCGCCAACGACCCTCTTCACCGTTATCCCCGACATCCCCACCGAAACCCTGCTGATCAACAGCTACGAAACCGTGTGCTCCGTCAGCACCTTGTTGCTCGACCTGTCCGATGACCTCACCGGTAAACACCGCGATGTAGCACTCGCCATTCATCAATTGAGCGAACTCAGCGTATTGCTGGTCGGCAAGGCGATGGACCAGCACACTCCACGCTGCTAAAGCCTTACTCAGCAAGCCCCCTCCCACATTTTTAACCGTGCCCACTTTGCCCCTGCTAGATTGGCTGCTCTCCAATGCCAGGGAAGCACCATGGGACACTCACTGAAAATCTTAGGCCGTGCCTCGTCCATCAACGTGCGTAAAGTCCTGTGGACATGCCACGAACTGGGCATCGACTACGTGCGCGAAGACTGGGGCATCGGCTTCAAACCCACCCAGTCTGCCGAATTCCTCGCCCTCAACCCCAACGCCCAAGTGCCGGTGCTGATCGACGACCACGGCGTACTGTGGGAATCCAATACCATCTGCCGCTACCTGGTGAACCTCTACCAACGCCACGACCTGCTCCCCTTTGATCCCGCACCCAGGGCCCGGGTCGAGCAGTGGATGGACTGGCAGGCCGTCGAACTCAACCGCGCCTGGGGCGATGCCTTCACCGCGCTGGTACGCAACAACCCCGACGGCCTCGACGCAGAGGCCATCGCCGCCGCTGTGCAGGTGTGGAATGACAAGATGGGCCTGCTCGAACAACAGCTGATTCGCACAAACGCCTACGTGGCCGGTGATGAATTCACCCTGGCCGATATCCCGATCGGGCTGTCGGTGCATCGCTGGCAGATGACGCCCATGGAACGCCCGGCCTACCCGGCGGTAGCGGCGTACTATCAGCGACTCAGCTCCCACCCAGGCTTCCAGACCTTCGCCCTCGACGGCCATAACTAATAAAGGCAGCTGCAAGTTGTGAGCTTTAAGCTTCAAGCCAGACCGCTTTTTCTTGCGGCTTGGAGCTTATAACTTGTAGCTCACCGGAGGTTACATGCAAGGACTCAACGTACTGCTCACCGGCGCCTGCGGCAGAATCGGCAAGACGTTTTTCGAAGCCTCGAAAGACCGTTACCGCTTCACCCTCACCGACCGCCTCACGCCGGATTTCGACCTGGGCGAGCATCGTTTCGTGCACGCCGACCTGAGTGACAAACCCAGCCTCGCCGCCCTGCTCGACGGCATCGACGTGATCGTGCACCTGTCAGGCATCCCCCACGCCAGCGCCTCGTTCGACGAACTGCTGCCGAACAATATCCTCGCCACCACCTACCTGTTCGAAGCCGCCCTGGCCGCCGGGGTCCATCGCCTGGTGTTCGCCAGCAGCGCGCAAACCATCGAAGGCTACCCGGTGGACCGCCAGATCACCCCCGGCATGCAGGTGATGCCCGCCAACCTGTATGGCGTGAGCAAATGCTACGGCGAGGCGCTGTGCGGTTATTACGCCGCCAAAACGCCGCTGTCGACCATTGCCCTGCGCATCGGCGCATTTGAATTCCCCGAAACCCACGACCTCAACAACGCCCGCGACCTCAGCGCCTGGCTCAGCCCGCGTGATGCGGTGCAGCTGCTGCAGCGTTCGGTGGAGGCCATCGGGGTAAAACACTTGATCGCCCATGGCATTTCCAATAACCGTTTCAAGCGATTGGACCTGAGCGAGACCACACGGGTACTGGGCTATGAGCCGGTGGATGATGCGTTCCAAACCTTTGAGATCCCCATCACCTACTGAGCCCCTGCGCTATAAAACCTTGAAACATAACGCCTAAGCGCAATAAATCGGCGAATGTGTGGCCTGCCGCACGCAACTTCACAAGCGCCGATTTCCGTTAGCCAGCTAAGATTCCAGGTCACTGCCCCTGGAATCGCTCCTATGTCGACACTCACCGCCTCTGCCACGGACGGCATCGACCCGATCCGTGCCGCCCATATCAGCGCGCGCATCGACCGCCTGCCCGCCGTCGCCACCGTCTGGCGCTTGGTGGCGTTGCTGTCGATCGGTGGTTTTTTCGAGCTGTACGACCTGTTCCAGACCGCCTACATCAGCCCCGGTTTGATCAGCGACGGGATTTTCCATACCGGCAGCGAGGGCGTGTTTGGTTTCTCCGACCAGGCCGCATTTGCCTCGGCGACCTTTCTCGGCCTGTTCCTCGGCGCCAGCCTGCTCAGCCCGATTGCCGACCGCTTCGGGCGCCGGGCGATCTTCACCTTCGCGCTGATCTGGTACACCGTGGCCACAGTGTTGATGGGCATTCAAACATCCGCGCTGGGCATTATCTGCATGCGCTTTCTGGTGGGCATTGGCCTTGGCATCGAGCTGGTAACCATCGACGCCTACCTCTCGGAACTGGTGCCCAAGCGCATGCGCAGCTCGGCGTTTGCCTTTGCTTTTTTCATCCAGTTTCTGTCGGTGCCGACGGTGGCGTTGATGTCGTGGTGGCTGGTGCCCCAGGCGCCGTTCGGGATTTCCGGATGGCGTTGGGTGGTGCTGACCAGTGCGGTGTTTGCGCTGTTTATCTGGCAACTGCGCAAGCGTCTGCCGGAATCACCGCGCTGGCTCGCACAAAAAGGCCGCTTTGACGAGGCCGGAAAGATCATGGACAGCCTGGAAGCGCGCTGCCAAAAGGACCACGGCAAACCGCTGGACGAGCCGGAGCCCGAAGCCGTCAGCGTGCAGGGCTCCGGCCGTTTTGCCGATATTTGGCAACCGCCGTACCGCCGCCGCGCGTTGATGCTGATCGTGTTCCATGTGTTCCAGGCCATCGGCTTTTTCGGCTTCGGCAACTGGTTGCCGGCGCTGCTCTCGGGCCAGGGCGTCAGCGTGACCCACAGCTTGATGTACGCCTTTATCATCACCCTCGCCTACCCGCTGGGGCCGCTGCTGTTTGTCAAAGTGGCGAACCGCTTCGAGAACAAATGGCAGATTGTCGGTTCGGCCATGGGCGCGGTGATCTTCGGCAGCCTGTTCGCGCTGCAAACCACGGCGGTGGGGCTGGTGATCTGCGGGGTGATGATCACCTTCTGCAACGCCTGGCTGAGCTTCAGTTATCACTCGTATCAAAGCGAATTGTTCCCCACCAACATTCGCGCACGGGCGGTGGGGTTCTGCTATTCGTTCAGCCGCTTGTCGACGGTGTTCAGCAGCCTGTTGATCGGTTTTATCCTCGAGCACCTGGGCACGCCGGGCGTGCTGGCCTTTATCGCCAGCAGCATGTTGATCGTGATGATCACCATCAGTTGGTTCGGGCCACGTACGCGCAACCTGGCGCTGGAAAACATCGCCCACTGACGGCAAAGGTTGGCCGCCTGCGGGACAATGTTTGCCGCGACGGCCGCGCCAGCCCCTTTAAAACCGGGGCTGGCGTACCCGGCATGCAATTTGCTCCAGCTGTGACACCGTACATTTCTCCAGGTGACCGAACATGCTGGTTAACAACAACACCCAAGCCGTGTCGACCGTCCAACAGATCAAGCGACCCGACATGGACCCCGCCAACGCCGCTGCCAGCACGTTGTACAGCGGCGCCCTGCAGGCCGCGCAGCAAAGCGTCACGGTGCCGGCCGCGCAGAAGGAACTGGACAAGGCGAGCGATCGCATCGACGAAGCCTTCGCCAAGACTCGCGTGCAGTTGCAGGCAACCACTGCTGCGCCTGTGGCGTCAACGGATGTGGCCGCGACCGGCTCCACCACCAGCACCGCGCGTACTGAATTCAACGAATACATGAGCAAAACCCCGGCCGAACGCATTCGCGAACAGTTGCTCAAGGAGCAGGGTTTGACCGAGGAAGCAGTGCAGGCCATGCCGAAGGAAAAACAGGATGCGATTGCCAAGGAAGTGGCTCAGCGCCTGAAGGACCAGCAAGAACAGCAGGTAGCCGCGAAGACCACCGACCCGCAGGCGCAGGCCGTGAAAGAAACCCTGGCAGCGATCTAAGCAACACCGCCGTCCCGCGTGAATGCTGACCATGTGGCGAGCGGGCTTGCCCCGCGTTGGGCTGCGAAGCGGCCCTAAAAACGTACACCGCGTATTACCTGAATAAACACGGTGTTCTTATTGGGGCCGCTTCGCAGCCCAACGCGGGCAAGCCCGCTCGCCACTGTAAACCCGCTTGCCACAGTAACCCGGCTATGACGCGGGTTACTGCAGTTGCAACGTCGAATTGAACTGCCCGATTGCGCTGGTCCGCGCCGCGAGGCTGCGCACTTCATGGGTATCGAAGATCGGGCTGTAGGACTCCTCCAGAAACAGCGTCTTGCCGTACTTGTTTTTGCGCTCGAACCGGTGGGCGTGATATTCACCGCGGTTGAGTGACGCCCAGAACGCCGTATAGGCCGGTGACTCCACTTCGCTGCGGTGACAGGACAGGCTGTGGTGCTGGCCGACAATTTCGTCGAGGGAATACTGCACAGTCTTGAGGAAGTTTTCGTTGGCGTTGAGGATATGGCCCTGGGGCGTTAACTCGATCACCGCCATAGAGCGGCTAATGGTTGGGTGAGCATAGACGGGGCTTGGTGCTCTGCAAGGCCATCAGTGCGCCAGCTGGCCCATTGGGTGCGCGAAATGAGTGAAGCGCCAGGACGTGGATATCTCGGCGCGGATTGTGATCAAGGCAATTGTGTATCGGCAGCTCAGAGCAGGTGTTTCCTGCTCTGTGCAGTGAGGCGCGAAAATCTTGCAGAGCGTTTGGTTCTAAGCGTGTAACTCAGTGACCGAACAAGCCAGTCTCGGCTTTCTTGGTTTTCTTGTCGGCGCGTTTTTCATCGGCGGTTTTTGCCGGTTTTTTCTTCGCGGCTTTCTTTGAATCCATACCTTTGGCCATGATGCGTGCTCCACTTACAGGGGATGTAACACTGGGTATACCACCTATTGCCGGACAGAAGGCGCTTATAATCCCCGACCCTTGATCACGCGCGCCTGAACACCATGCCCGAGTTACTCATCGAACCGTTGGCAGAGCCCCTGTGGCCGTTGCTTAACAAGTTTTATCGCAGCCACAATTCGCCGATGAAAGCGCTCAAGGGCGGACGTTTGTGGGTGGCACGAGACAGCGAGATTATCGCCGGCCTGTGCCTAACGCCCGTGGTGGGTGGGCAATGGCTGACCGGGGTGTTTGTCGACCCGGCCTATCGCGGCCAGGGGCTGGCGGGGAGGTTGATTCTTCAGGCGGCGGCCGAGGTTGAAGGAACGGTCTGGTTGCTGTGTCATCCGGACCTGGAAGCTGTGTATCAGCGCATGGGTTTCAGCCAAGAGACTGTGTTACCCCAATCCCTCAGCGAACGGCTGGTGCGCTACAAGCGCAACAAGCCAATGATCGCCATGGGCTTAGAACGTTTGGTGAGGTCGACCTCGGATAATGTGTGATCGGCAGGGAGAGGGCCCATGCTAGCCTCGACGGCACAGTGGCCCCTTACCAGGACGATCATGAAAACGACGCTTGCAGCTCTGTCCCTCACCGCCCTCCTCGCTCCAACCTTCAGCCAGGCAGCCGACGCCCCGATTACCGCCGAGCAATACGCCAGCGTTCTCGCCGGCAGTTGGCGCGAGCCGGCCAACGGTGCGCGCGACGGCTATCGCCATCCGCAGCAGACGCTGGCGTTCTTTGGCCTGGGCGCCAAGCAAACCGTCATCGAGATTACACCAGGAGCCGGCTGGTACAGCGAAGTGCTGGCGCCGCTGCTCAAGGACCATGGGCATTACATCGCTGCGGTGCAGGCGCCGAATGTGAGCGCCTACGCGCGCACTTCGGAAGAGAACCTGAAAAA
Source organism: Pseudomonas fildesensis (assembly GCF_001050345.1). Taxonomy (GTDB): domain Bacteria; phylum Pseudomonadota; class Gammaproteobacteria; order Pseudomonadales; family Pseudomonadaceae; genus Aquipseudomonas; species Aquipseudomonas fildesensis. The sequence goes on from NZ_LFMW01000012.1 coordinate 43,766, forward strand.
GAAATTCGCCGCCGACCCGGCACGCTATGCCAGGGCCGAGGTTGTCGAGTTTGATCCCAAGGCGCCCGTATTCGGCAAACCCGCCTCGGCGGATACCGTGCTGACGTTTCGCAATGTGCACAACTGGGTACTTGCCGATACCGCCGAAGCTACGTTCAGTGCGTTCTACACGGTGTTGAAACCGGGCGGCGTGCTGGGTGTGGAAGATCATCGGGCCAAGGATGGCGCGGACCTGGAAGCGATCAAGGACAGTGGTTACCTGACCACCGCACAAGTGGTGAAGCTGGCGACCGATGCCGGGTTCAAGCTGGCCGGGCAGAGTGAAGTCAATGCCAATCCGAAGGATACCAAGGACTATCCAGAGGGTGTTTGGACCTTGCCGCCGACGTTGAAGTTAGGGGCGCAGGACAAGGCCAGGTATGTGGCGATTGGCGAGTCAGACCGGATGACGTTGCGGTTCGTCAAACCCGCCAAGTGAACGTTCCCACGCGGAGGGTGGGATCGATCAGCTATCGAGGTTGATCATTCGTCGGCGGCGGGGTCCATGTCCGGGAACATCACTTCAATAAACCCGAACTTGCTGAAGTCCGTAATCCGCGACGGGTACAACCGACCGATCAGGTGGTCGCATTCATGCTGCACCACCCGCGCATGGAAACCGTCGGCAATACGTACGATCGGCTCACCCTTGGGGTCAAAACCTTCGTAGCGAATCTGCTGGTAACGGTCCACCGCCCCACGCAGGCCCGGTACGGAAAGGCAACCCTCAAAGCCCTCTTCCACGACCGGGCTAAGCGGTGTGATCAGCGGGTTTATCAGGATGGTCTGCGGCACCGCCGGGGCATCCGGGTAGCGCTCGCTGCTTTCGAAACCGAAGATCACCAGTTGCAGGTCGACACCCACCTGCGGCGCGGCCAGGCCAACGCCGCCCACGTGTTCCATGGTCTGGAACATGTCATCAATCAACTGCCACAGTTCGGGGCTGTCGAACATTTCCGGCGGAACCGGCGGTGCAATACGCAGCAGGCGCTCATCGCCCATTTTCAGGATTTCACGGATCATCGATCAGACTTCGTCGGGAGTGGGTTTGGAATGGTCCCGGCCAAGGCCTGAGACGTGCTGTTTTTCGCCGGTGTGACCCGGCTCGTCGAACTCCTTCTCGCCGGGATCCTTGCCTTCGGCCGACATGTGTTCGATCACCGCATTCATCTCCGCCCCCAGCAACAGCACGGCGGCAGAAATATAGAAGTACAGGAGTAAGACAATGATGGCACCGATACTGCCGTACATGGCGTTGTAGTCGGCGAATGTTTTGACGTAGTAGCCAAACCCCAGGGACGCGACGATCCAGACCACCACCGCCAGTACGGAACCCGGCGTGATAAAGCGAAACTTCTGCTCAACGTCAGGCATCACGTAGTACATGAGGGCCACCGCGAACATCAGCAGGATCACGATCAGCGGCCAACGCACGAGGGTCCACAGGGTGACCACGAATTCCTGCATGCCGATCTGCCCGGCCAGCCACTCCATCACCTGCGGGCCGAGCACCATTAACGCGGCGGCGGCCAGCAGCATGCCGGCGATGCCGACGGTATAGAAAATCGACAGCGGAAAGCGCTTCCAGATCGGCCGGCCTTCGACCACGTCGTACGCGGCGTTCATCGCGCTCATCATCAGGCGCACGCCCGCCGAAGCGGTCCACAGCGCAATCACGATACCCACCGAGAGCAGGCCACCCTTGGATTGCTGCAACTGGTCGATCACCGGGTTGACCTGCTCCAGGGCCTGGGGCGGCAACACCAGTTCCGACTGCAGGCGCAGCCAGGTGAAGAAGTCCGGCAGGTGCAGGAAACCGATCAGGGCAATGAGAAACAGCAGGAAGGGAAACAATGAGAACAGCATCTGGTAGGCCAGTGCCGAGGCGTAGGTGGGCATTTCGTCATCGACGAATTCCTTGACGGTGCGCACCAGCACCTTGTGCAGCTTGAGGCCATCTAATACCGGAAAAATCATAGCGTCTCCTTTCGCCGCAAAGAGGGTGAGGTCGTGGGCGACTCAGGGGCCGTTTTCTACATCAAAAGTAGCCTACTTGGCGACTTTGAAACAATTACGAGATTTTAGTTGCACCGTACGACATAAAAACGGCCATCCGAGGATGGCCGTCGGGGCTGCACGCATACAGCCAGCGATCGCAGATCACTTGGTCGCTTTCTTGACCGCATCCTTGGTATCGCCCACTGCTTTCTGCACTTCGCCTTTCTTTTCCTGAATCACACCTTCAGCACGCAGCTTGTCGTTGTCGGTCACTTTGCCGACACCTTGCTTGATGTTGCCTACGGCTTCGTTCGCCAAACCTTTTGCCTTATCCGATGTGCTGCTCATGGTATTTCTCCTGAAACAATCGATGGGTTTTGGTCATTACGTAGAGATTGACCCAGGGCTGTTCAGCAGAGTTTCAATTATTTTTAGCGGGCATTTCATCGCTGGTCGCAGGTTTGGCTTTATGTTTTGCAGCCAACCCACGAGAATGCCCGGCACATTCAGGCTATAACGCTGAATAACAGATCCCGTAGGAAGGTTATGAAACTCAATAAAGCACAGGCCATCGCCCGCAGAAACCTGGAACTGGGCGGTGCCGTACTCGGCGTCAACAACTGCCACTTCACCGACCTGGACCGTAAACGCAACATCTGGTGGTTCGACCTGCCGGTGGCGCGCATCGCCGTGGGCCAGTACGAGTGGATTCACCTGTTGATGCACAACGCCGAGAGTGACCAGTTGCTGCACCTGAAGGTGCCGACGGTGTTCCTGCGTGAAAAGCTCGAAGGCCTGGTGGTGCGCAACGCGGGCAAGCGCAAGCCGGAGATCACCCTGGAGCTGAGCGCGGACAAGGATTCGTTCCTGAAGGATGTACGCCCAGCCGGGGCTGGCGTGAGCTTCGCGCAGTTCACGCTGTAAACGTACCGCCCGCCTCGCTTCTACAGAAATCGCACCCAATAAAAAGCCCCGCATCTGCGTAATGCCGATCAGTTAAGAAATAGAAAGGGCGAACAATAACTTGTGGCGAGGGAGCTTGCTCCCGTTGGACTGCGTAGCAGTCCCATTTTTGGGGCCGCTTCGCGGCCCAACGGGAGCAAGCTCCCTCGCCACAGTTACGGTATTTACCCTTAACTGATCGGCATTACCCGCGTCTGCGGGGCTTTTTATTTCAGGCCGGGTTACTTTTTCAAGCCCAGCTTCTTCAGTTCTTCATCGCGCAATTCACGCCGCAGGATCTTGCCCACATTGGTGGTCGGCAACGCATCACGGAACTCCACGGCCTTGGGCACCTTGTAGCCGGTGACGTTGGCGCGCATATGTTCCATCACCTGGTCCTTGGTCAGGGTCGCCCCCGGCTTGACCACGATGAAAATCTTGATGTGTTCCCCGGATTTTTCGTCCGGCACACCGATGGCCGCGCATTGCAGTACACCCGGCAGGGTCGCAAGTACGTCTTCCAGCTCGTTGGGGTAGACGTTGAAGCCAGAGACCAGAATCATGTCCTTCTTGCGGTCGACAATGCGCATGTAGCCGTCCGGCTGGATGATCGCGATGTCACCGGTCTTCAGCCAGCCTTCGCTGTCGAGGATCTCGGCAGTGGCGTCTTCACGCTGCCAGTAGCCCTTCATCACCTGCGGCCCCTTGACGCACAGTTCGCCGATTTCGCCCAGGGCCAGTTCGACGCCGTCATCGGTAATGACTTTGCACAGGGTCGACGGCACCGGAATGCCGATGGTGCCAATCTGGATGTTCTGGATCGGATTGACCGTGGCCACCGGGCTGGTCTCGGTCATGCCATAGCCTTCGCAGATGTCGCAGCCGGTCACGTCCTTCCAACGCTCGGCCGCCGCCAGTTGCAGGGCCATGCCGCCCGACAGGGTGACTTTCAGCGCGGAGAAATCCAGCTTGCGGAAGCTTTCGTTATTGCACAGCGCCACAAACAGGGTATTGAGGCCAACAAAGCCGCTGAACTTCCACTTCGACAGCTCCTTGACCATCGCCGGCAGGTCGCGCGGGTTGCTGATCAGGATGTTGTGGTTACCGATCAGCATCATCGCCATGCAATGAAAGGTGAACGCATAGATGTGGTACAGCGGCAGCGGCGTGATCAGGATCTCGCAGCCTTCGTTGAGGTTGGAGCCCATCAGCGCCTTGCACTGCAGCATATTGGCGACGAGGTTGCGGTGGGTGAGCATCGCGCCCTTGGCCACGCCGGTGGTGCCGCCGGTGTATTGCAGCACGGCCACATCGCTGCTGGCAGGGCTGACGTCATTGACCGGTTGGCCATGGCCCTTGGCGAGCACGTCGTTGAACTTGATCGCCTTGGGCAAGTGATAGGCCGGGACCATTTTCTTCACGTACTTGATGACGCTGTTGATCAGCAGGCGCTTGAGCGGCGGCAACAGGTCGGCGACTTCAGTGACGATCACATGCTTGACGGCGGTCTTGGGCAGGACCTTTTCCGCCAGGTGGGCCATGTTGGCCAGGCAGACCAGGGCCTTGGCCCCGGAATCATTGAATTGGTGTTCCATTTCCCGCGCGGTGTACAGCGGGTTGGTGTTGACCACGATCAGGCCGGCACGGATGGCGCCGAATACCGCGACCGGGTATTGCAGGACGTTGGGCAGTTGTACGGCGATGCGATCGCCAGGTTTCAAGTCGGTATGCTGTTGCAGGTAGGCGGCGAACGCGCCGGACAATTCGTACAACTCACCGTAGGTGATTGTCTTGCCCAGGTTGCTGAAAGCCGGTTTGTTGGCGAAGCGCTGGCAGGACTGTTTCAGTACCGCCTGAATATTTGGATACTCGTCTGGATTGATGTCAGCAGCAATCCCGGCGGGGTACTTATCCTTCCAAAAGTCTTCGTGCATGGAAGCCCACTCCTCAGCGACGCGAATTCATCATCGCATTTGATGCGATTATTATTGGTGTATGTTTTTTTAAGGTGAGTCTGGCGCTTTCAAGCAAGCCGAGAGGTCACAAAGCGCGCCGAGAGTAGCAGCTTTGCCAAGTGCCGCCTAGAGCCAAACGAGGGCCCTACGGTCATAAACATGACTGTCCTACAATAATTGGTCACACTTCAAACAGGCGGGACATCCCCGAGCAAAAGGCTCTGGAATAGGGCTTTCAGGGCGAAAAAACAACAAGGTGGGAGGGGCTTGCTCCCGATGGCGGTGTATCAGCCAACACATCTGGTGACTGATCCAGCGCCATCGGGAGCAAGTCGAATCGTCGCACCGCCCCTCCCACATTTGACCTCATTTCAAATCAAGCGATGTCGCGCAGTTCACGCCGCAAGATCTTGCCCACCGCCGTCATCGGCAACGACTCGCGCAACACAATATGCTTGGGCACCTTGTAGCCGGTGAAGTTGGCCTTGCAGTAGTTCTTCAGCTCCTCAAGGCTCACGCCCTCGGCCCGCGCCACCACAAACAGCTTCACCGCCTCCCCCGTGCGTTCGTCCGGCACGCCGATCACAGCGCAGTTGGCCACCGCCGGGTGGGCCATCACCACGTCCTCGATCTCGTTGGGGTACACGTTGAAACCCGAGACGATGATCAGGTCTTTCTTGCGGTCCACAATGCGCACAAACCCGTCATCGTCGATGACTGCGATATCGCCGGTCTTGAGCCAACCTTCGGCGTCCAGGGTCTCGGCCGTGGCGGCCGGTTGCTGCCAGTAGCCCTTCATCACTTGCGGGCCCTTGATGCACAACTCGCCCCGCTCACCCAGGGGCAACTCGACGCCTTCATCATCGATCACCTTCATTCCCGTACCCGGTACCGGGATGCCCACGGTGCCCAGGCGGGATTTGTTGCCATACGGGTTGGTGCTGGCCACCGGTGAGGTTTCGGTCAGGCCGTAACCCTCGCCAATCGCGCAGCCGGTCATTTGCTCCCAGCGCTCGGCCGTGGCCTTGATCAGCGCCGTGCCGCCGGAGTTGGTGAGCTTGAGGTGGGAGAAATCCAGGGTCTTGAAGTCGGGGTGATCCATCAACGCCACAAACAGCGTGTTGAGCCCAAGCAAGCCGGTAAAGCGCCACTTCTTCAGCTCTTTGATAAAGCCGCCAATATCCCGCGGGTTGGTGATCAGCACGTTGTGGTTGCCCGAAACCATCATGCACATGCAATTCGCGGTGAAGGCATAGATGTGGTACAGCGGCAGCGGCGCAATCATTACCTCCTGCCCTTCCTTGATGAGCGGGTGGCCATCATCGCCAACTTGGGACATGCACGCGCGCACCTGTTGCATGTTGGCCACCAGGTTGCCGTGGGTAAGCATCGCACCCTTGGCCAGGCCGGTGGTGCCGCCGGTGTATTGCAGCACGGCGATGTCATCCAGGCTCACCGGGTGACGGGTCACGCCCAGCCCCGCGCCCATACGCAAGGCGCGCTTGAACGACACCGCACGTGGCAGGTGATAGGCCGGGACCATCTTCTTCACCTTGTCGACCACGGTGTTGATCAGCCAGCCCTTGGCGGCGGGCATGAAGTCGCCCATCCTGGCTTCGATCAGGTAGTCGATCTCGGTGTCGGCGCTGACTTCCTGCACCCGCGAACCGAACAGGTTGAGATAGACCAGCGCGCGAATGCCGGCGTCCTTGAACTGGTGACGCATCTCGCGCGGGGTGTAAAGCGGGTTAGTGTTGACCACGATCAGCCCGGCGCGCAGCGCACCGAACACGGCAATCGGGTAATGCAGTACGTTGGGCATCTGCACCGCGATGCGCTCGCCGGGCTTGAGGTCGGTGTGCTGTTGCAGGTAGCCGGCGAACGCCGCACTCTGGCGCTCAAGCTCTGCGTAGGTGATGGTAATGCCCATGTTGCTGAATGCCGGACGGTCGGCAAAAGCCTTGCAGGAACGTTCGAAGACTTCGATCACCGACTTGTAGGCTGTAAGGTCGATGTCATTGGGAACGCCCGCCGCGCGTTTGTCATTCCAGAAATCAGGTTGCATTATTCTTGTCCCCTTACCTGAGTGTGTCCGGCCGCTGCAGCTATAAAAAGTGTGCTGCTATAGAAAGCGGAGCTTTGGGGACGTTAGCAGCTATGGCCAAACAGGCAAATACAGGAAAGAGCGTCATTACTTGCGTGAATCTTCCTACAAAGGCTTGCGCTGACCAGCCGCAAGCCTCGGGATGAGCTATACACTGCCACGACCCTGAGCAAAGGAACCGCCATGAACCACAGCACCTTCTGGCTGACCGCGAATGACCGCAGCCGCCTGTACGTCAATCACTGGATGCCCGACGGCACGCCGAAGGCGCTGGTTATGCTGTCCCATGGCATGGCCGAGCACAGTGGTCGCTACGCGCGCCTGGCCGAAGCCTTGTGCGGTGCCGGCTACGGTCTGTACGCGCTGGACCAGCGGGGCCATGGCCGCACGGCAGACGAAGGCACCCTGGGCCTGTACGCAGAAAAGGATGGCTGGAACAAAGTGGTGGGCGACCTGGCCAGCCTCAACCAGCACATCGGCCAGCAGCAGCCGGGCCTGCCGATCATTTTGCTTGGCCACAGCATGGGCAGCTACATCGCCCAGGCCTACCTGCTGCACCACAGTGCCAGCCTGCACGGGGCGATTCTAAGTGGTTCGAATTTCCAGCCGGTGGCGCTGTACCGCGCCGCGCGGGTGATTGCCCGGGCCGAACGCCTGCGCCAAGGCCTGCGTGGCCGCAGTGCGCTGATCGAGTTCCTGTCGTTCGGATCGTTCAACAAGGCGTTCAAACCCAATCGCACCGCATTTGACTGGCTCAGCCGCGACCCGGCTGAAGTGGACAAGTACATCAACGACCCGCTCTGCGGTTTCCGCTGCACCAACCAGCTGTGGATCGACTTGTTGGGCGGCTTGCAGCAAATCAGCAAAGCGTCCAATCTCGCGCAGATCGACCCGGGCCTGCCGATCCTGGTAATGGGCGGTGAATGTGATCCGGTGAGTGAGGGCAAGCGTCTCAACAATCTGGCCGATGCACTGCGTGAAGCCGGCTGCCAGCACCTGCAACTGAATATCTACCCGCAGGCGCGTCACGAAGTATTCAACGAAACCAACCTCGACGCTGTCACAGCGGATGTGCTGACGTGGCTCGACCAGGCCCTGACGTTGCGCAGACCGGCCCACTGCGAATGACTTTTCCTTTAAAATCAGCCGTTTAAAATCAGCCCATTAAAAATTACCGATTAGCCACAGGATGCACCTTTAGATGACACAGGTAACCAACACCCCGTACGAAGCCCTTGAAGTCGGCCAGACCGCCAGCTACAGCAAGACCGTCGAAGAGCGCGATATCCAGCTGTTCGCCGCGATGTCCGGTGACCACAACCCGTTGCACCTGGATGCCGAATACGCCAAGGCCACCATGTTCAAGGAGCGGATCGCTCACGGTATGTTCAGCGGCGCATTGATCAGTGCGGCGGTTGCCTGCGAGTTGCCTGGGCCAGGCACGATCTACATCGGCCAGCAGATGACCTTCCAAAAGCCGGTAAAAATCGGCGACACCCTGACCGTGCGTCTGGAAATTCTGGAGAAACTGCCGAAGTTTCGTGTACGCATTGCCACTCGCGTGTTCAACCAGCGCGATGAGCTGGTGGTGGACGGCGAGGCGGAAATCCTCGCGCCACGCAAGCAGCAGGTGGTGACACTGACCGAACTGCCGCCGATCAGCATTGGCTGATTGCGATTTCACGATCGACACGATTTAGATATAAATGTGGGAGAGGCTTGTTCCCGATGGCGGTGGGTCAGCTACAGATAAGCTGACTGACACATTGCCATCGGGAGCAAGCCCCTCCCATATCGGTTACCCAGAGGTGACCTGGAAGTTACCCAGCGGGCTTCAAGACTGAGCGCGTGCCTGGTTACGCAGGGCCTTCACTTGGTCGTGGTTACGCTGGGCGCCGTGGAACTGACGCTCAACCAAGTCACGAATACCCACCAGGTTATGCTTGTTGATCTTCTCGATCGCTTCTTTGTAAGCCTTCAAAGCGTGGTCTTCACCGCGCTCGGCTTCGTTCAGTACGGCTTCTTCGTCTTTACCGGTGACCATCGACTTCACGTCGACCCAGCCACGGTGCAGCGCGCCAGCGACCGAACCGGAATCTTCCGGATCGCCGCCCAAGGCACGCACGGCGGTCTGCAGTTCGGCAGCAGCGGTGGCGCAGTCGGCGGAGCGTTTGACGAACAGGGCTTTCAGTTCGGGGTGCTTGATGTCCTCAGCACACGTCTTGAAACCTTCCTGGCCGTCTTTGCTGGTTTCGATCAGGTCGTTGAGTACGGAGATCGATTCTTTGTTGATGTCAGTCATTTTCCAATTCCTTGTGCGGGTGGGTTAAGAAGCTTGTCTTAATGATTGCAGCGCCCGTGCCAGGTTTCTAAAAATAACTTTTTCTTTTAATATCAATTAGTTGCGAATAATTGAACCATCTGTATGTGCGTTATTTGCATGATCTGTCATTTGGCCTTCATGCAGAATGCCTGTATTTTCAAAGGTCTCGACTCACGCCGCTGAAACCCCATGAACCCCGAAAAACTCGAACTGCTGATCACCCGCCAAATGCCCTTCGGCAAGTATAAGGGGCGAATCATCGCCGACCTGCCTGGCCCTTACCTGAACTGGTTTGCCCGCGAGGGTTTCCCCCACGGCGAGTTGGGCGGCCTGCTGGCACTGATGCAGGAAATCGACCACAACGGCCTGTCTGAATTGCTCGAACCGCTGCGTGCCAAACATGGCAAACCCGCCCCTCGCCATTAAGAGTCCTCGTCATGCCACGCAATGCAGATAACGAACTTCACTGGCAAGCCATTGCCCGGCGCTACGAACTGGAGCCTGGCCCGATCAATCTGGAAAACGGCTACTTCGGGCGCATGAGCCGCGCGGTGCAGGCGCAGTATCTGGAGCATGTTGCGTTTATCAACCGCAGCAACGCGGTGCATGTGCGCCAGCGCTTCGAGCAGGGCGAGAATCAAGAGATTCGCCGCCAATTGGCTGAGTTGATCGAGGCCGATACCGAGTCCGTCGCGTTCACCCGCAATGCCACTGAAGCCCTGCAGTCGCTGATCCGCAACTACAACCGCCTGCAACCGGGCGATCAGGTACTGATCAGTGACCTGGAGTACGACACAGTCAAAGGCGCCATGCGCTGGCTCGCTGGTTATCGTGGGGTGGAAGTGATCGAAGTGTCCCACGCGCACCCGGCCAGTTTCGACAGCCTTTTGCAGACGTATCGCGATGCGTTCGCGAAGTACCCACGCATTAAACTGATGGCGCTGACCTACGTCACCCACCGCACCGGCCTGGTGATGCCCGTCCAGGCCATTGCCAATGCGGCCCGCGAGCAGGGTATCGATGTGATCCTTGATGGCGCCCACGCCTTGGGCCAGATCGAATTCAACCTCACTGAACTCGGCATCGCGTTCGCCGGCTTCAACTTGCACAAATGGATCGGCGCGCCGCTGACCCTGGGCTTTCTTTACATAGCGCCGGAGCGTCTGGCCGACATCGATCCGGACATGGGCGAGTTCCACTACCCGGCCAGCGACGTACGCGCACGCACGTCCTACAGCACGCCAAATTTTCCGGCGCTGATGACCTTGCCGCTGGTGTTTGAAGAACATCGGGCATTGGGCGGCGCTGCGGCCAAAGGTGCGCGGGTGAATTACCTGCGGGATTTGTGGGTGAGTCGGGTACGGCCGTTAGCGGGGATTGAGGTGCTCACCTCGGATGACCCGCGGTTGTATTGCGGGATCACGGCGTTCAAGTTTATCGGAAGGGATCAGCAGGTGATGGCAGATCGGTTGCTCAGGGATTACGGCCTGTTTACCACTACGCGTGTCGGGCCGTCGTTTGGGACCTGTATTCGAGTCACTCCAGGCTTGGTGACTTCTACCGCTGACATCGATGCTCTGGTCAACGCCATCACCGAACTGAGCCCCTCCCACATTTGAATGGGTCTCAAGGTTTTTGGCGGGCAAAAAAAAGCGGTACACCGACCAAGTGCACCGCAAAAAATGCCGTTAAGCACAGCAACAACGATTCGTTAAATCAGATCAGTCCAGCAGCGCCAGCGCCTGCGCGGTGACTTCCTGGATGCGGGCCCAGTCGCCGTTCTTGACCCACTCAGGATCAAGCATCCAGCTACCCCCCACGCACATCACGTTTTTCAACGCCATGTAGTGTTTGATGTTGGCCGGGCCAACGCCGCCGGTCGGGCAGAATTTCACTTCGCCAAACGGGCCGCCAAGGGCCTTGATCGCGGCAACACCACCGCTGACTTCGGCCGGGAACAGCTTGAAGCGGCGATAGCCCAGGCCATAGCCTTCCATGATGCCGGAGGCATTGCTGATGCCAGGCAGCAGCGGGATCGGGCTGTGCACCGAGGCTTCCAGCAGGTCGCGGGTAATGCCGGGGGTGACGATAAATTGCGAGCCGGCCACTTCCGCTGCTTCGAGCATATGACGGTCGAGCACGGTGCCGGCACCGGTGCACAGTTCAGGGCGCTGCTCGCGCAGGACCTGAATAGCCTTGAGACCGAACTCGGAGCGCAGGGTCACTTCCAATGCGGTCAAACCACCGGCTGCCAGGGCATCGGCCAGCGGCAGTATGTCCTGTTCGCGGGCGATGGTGATCACCGGCAGGATCCGCGCCTTGGCGCAGAGGCTGTCGATCAGGGCAACTTTATCCGCCATGGACACGGTCGGTTGAGGGCTTTTCATAGCGGCTGATCCTTGGCTCATGGGCACCAGTAAATCTCTAATGTAGGTTGCAAAAACGCGCGTATCGGCATGGCAGCAACATCGTCACTGGCCAGCGCGGCGCTCAATGTGGTCAATTTCGAGCTGCCGGAAATCGACAGCACGGTGTAGTGGGCTGTAGCCAGCAGCGCGCGACTCATGGTCAGGCGCTGGTGCGGCACGGTCGGCGCCAGCATCGGCCAGCAACGGCGGGTGCCGTCGGCCTGCAGGGCTGAGCTCAGGTTCGGGCTGTTGGGGAACAGCGATGCGGTGTGGCCGTCATCGCCCATGCCCAGTACCAGCACATCAATCGCTGGTAATTCGACCAGCAGGCGATCAGCCTGCTCGGCAGCTTGATCCAGTGTGGCGGCGACGCTGTAAAGGCTCAGAAACCTCGCCTTGGCCGCCGGGCCTTGCAGCAAATACTTTTTCAACAGGCCAGCATTGCTGTCGGCGTGTTCCACCGGCACCCAGCGCTCGTCGGCCAAGGTAATCGTGACTTTCGACCAGTCCAGGCCCTGCTTGGCCAGGTTCTGGAAGAACGCCACGGGGCTACGGCCACCGGACACCACCAACGTCGCTTCGCCACGAGCACTGATGGCCGCGCGCAGTTGTTCGGCCACATCATTGGCCAGGCCGTCCGCCAGCAAGGCAGCCGTAAGGTACTCATGGGCAGTGACGCCCTGAGGCAGTTTCAATTCAGATATCGCCATACCACGACCTCCCATCCCGCGTGATCAGTGCAATCGAGCTCATCGGCCCCCAGGACCCCGCCGCATACGGCTTGGGCGCATCACCGGATTTTTTCCACCCGGCGATCAACTGGTCACACCACTTCCACGCGGCTTCGATTTCATCTTTGCGAACAAACAGGTTCTGATTGCCGCGCATCACTTCCAGCAACAACCGCTCGTAGGCATCGGGAATCCGTGCGCTGCGATAGGTGTCGGAAAAATTCAGTTGCAGCGGCCCGCTGCGCAGTTGCATGCCCTTGTCCAGGCCCTGCTCCTTGGTCATCACACGCAAGGAAATACCTTCGTCCGGTTGCAGGCGGATGATCAGTTTGTTGCTGATCTGCAGGCGCTGCTCGGGGGCAAAGATATAGTGGGACGGTTCCTTGAAGTGGATGACGATCTGCGACAGCTTTTGCGGCATGCGCTTGCCGGTGCGCAGGTAGAACGGCACCCCGGCCCAACGCCAGTTACGAATATCGGCACGCAGGGCGACGAAGGTTTCGGTGTCGCTCTGGGTGTTGGAATTCTCTTCTTCCAGGTAACCCGGCACCGGCTTGCCGGCGCTGTAGCCGGCGATGTACTGGCCGCGCACCACTTGGGTGGTCAGGCCGTCCGGGCTGATGGGCGCCAGGGCCTTGAGCACCTTGACCTTCTCGTCACGAATACTGTCGGCGGACAGGTCGGCCGGCGGGTCCATGGCGATCAGGCAAAGCAGCTGCAGCAGGTGGTTCTGGATCATGTCCCGCAGCTGGCCGGCCTTGTCGAAATAGCCCCAGCGGCCTTCGATACCGACCTGCTCGGCCACGGTGATTTCCACGTGGGAGATGTAGTTCTGGTTCCACTGGGTTTCGAACAGGCTGTTGGCGAAACGCAGGGCGATCAGGTTCTGGACGGTTTCTTTGCCCAGGTAGTGGTCGATGCGGTAGGTGCGGTTTTCCGGGAAATATTGCGCGACGGCATCGTTGACCTTGCGCGAGGATTCCAGGTCCGAACCGATGGGTTTTTCCAGCACGACGCGGGTGTTTTCAGCCAGGCCGACCTTGGACAGGTTCTCGCAGATCGCGCCGTACACCGCTGCCGGGGTGGCGAAATAGGCGATCAGACGCTGCTCGGTGCCGGCCTTTTCGGCCAGGGCGACGTAGTCGTCAGCCTTGAGAAAATCTACATGCAAGTAGGTCAGACGTGCCAGGAAGCGTTGGGCAACCGCCTCATCCAGCTCGTTGCCGACATACTTGCGCAGTTCTTGTTCGATATGGGCCAGGTGTTGTTGCTCGGAACCGGCTTCGCGGGCCAGGGCCAGGATGCGGGTGTCGTCGTGCAAGAGCCCGGCGCCATCAAGTTGATAGAGGGCAGGAAATAACTTGCGCAGCGCCAGATCACCCAACGCGCCAAACAGGGCAAAGGTGCAGGGTTCTACGGTTATCGAAGGCATGATGTTTGTTCTTTTATCAAGTTAAGCTACAAATACCTTTTTTCAAGGCATCACTCAAGGAAAAATGTAGTAATAACCACAACATTTTCCCGAAATACGCATTCCGAGTGGTGGTGTTCAGCTACCCTCAGTAGGATAGGCCACCGCGAAACGCCACTCGTCGATTGGTTGTCGCCCTTTAATTTGCATCGTCGCCCGAAGGAAAGACTGAATGGACCGCGTGCGAAATCTTCTGGAAACCATCCGGAACCGCCTCGAAGAATTGAACAAGGCCGAGAAAAAAGTCGCCGAGGTCATCCTGCTCAACCCGCAGCAGGCGACCCGCTTCTCGATCGCAGCCCTCGCCCAGGCCGCCTCGGTCAGTGAACCGACGGTCAACCGCTTCTGCCGTTCGTTCGGTGTCAGCGGTTACCCTGAACTTAAATTGCAGCTGGCGCAAAGCCTGGCCAGTGGCGCAGCGTATGTCAGCCGTGCAGTGGAGGCCGATGATAACCCTGAGGCCTACACCCAGAAGATCTTTGGCAGCGCCATCGCCTCGCTGGACAGCGCTTGCCAGGCCCTGGACCCCGCCCTCATCAGCAAGGCCGTGGACCTGTTGATCCAGGCTCGGCAGATCCACTTCTTCGGCCTGGGCGCTTCGGCACCGGTGGCGATGGATGCGCTGCACAAGTTTTTCCGCTTCAACCTGGCGGTGACCGCCCACGCCGACGTGCTGATGCAACGCATGATCGCGTCGGTGGCGCACACGGGCGAACTGTTCGTGATTATTTCCTACACAGGGCGCACCCGCGAGCTGGTGGAAGTGGCGCGTATCGCGCGGGAAAACGGTGCGTCGGTGCTGGGCGTGACCGCCGAGAACTCGCCGCTGGCCAAGGCCAGTACCGTAAGCCTGAACATTCCGCTGCCGGAAGACACCGACATCTACATGCCAATGACCTCGCGGATCATTCAACTGACGGTGCTGGACGTGCTGGCGACCGGTATGACGTTGCGCCGTGGCGTTGATTTCCAGCCGCATTTGCGCAAGATCAAAGCGAGCTTGAATGACAGCCGGTATCCGGTGGGGGATGAATTCAACTAGGGCCGCGCCTCCCCCTGTGGCGAGCGGGCTTGCCCCGCGCTGGGCTGCGAAGCAGCCCTAATACCAGACGCTGAGCTCTTTCAGAAAGAACTCAGCGTTTTCATTGGGGCCGCTTCGCAGCCCAACGCGGGGCAAGCCCGCTCGCCACGAAAGTGTATTCGCTTCAGGCCCCAGCCCGGGCTTGGAGACTGAGGTGCGCCCTCTCCCCCGGCGCCAGGCTGGCCCCGGCCATCGCCGACTCCACGCACACAAAACCCGACGCCTCGTTGAAGCTCACGCCCAACAGCGGCCGGCTGCCTGGGTGCCACACCACGGTGTCGGCGCTGTCGCCGGTGTCGATGCACAGTTCGCGCTGCCAGGCGTGGTCCTTGAGGTGCAACTCGCCCTCATGCTGGAACACCCGCTGGCAGCCGCCGTCTACCCGTAGCTCACCTTCCTGCTGACAAGCCTGGCGATTGAGCTGGTCATAACCTTGCGCCCCGTCGAGCCCAGACAGCGCTACCTCACCGACGTTGCCGATACGCCAATAAGCGTGCAAAGCGTGACTCAGCTGGCACGGCAGTTCGTCCTGATGCTCGGTACTCAGGCGCAGTTCGAGGGTTTCACCCAAGTGTGCGTGCAGGTCGACCTGCCAGTCGCACAGCTGCAATTGCCAATGCAGGCGTACGCCGTCGTCGTCGGTGCTGCTGTCGAGCAGTTTCCAGTCGATCAACCGCGCCCAACCATGGGACGGCCATGCGTTTTCGCTGGGATGCCGGCCATACCACGGCCAGCACACCGGCACGCCACCTCGAATGGCACCGACTTGCGGCCACTTGGCCGCGCACCACAACCAGGGTTTCTGGCCACGGGGCTGAAAATGCAACAGTTGCGCACCCTGGCGACTGAACACCGCCTGGCAAAGCGGGTGATCAATCACCAATACGTCACGCATCTGAAAGCGCTCCCAGGCGAACACCGGACGCTCGCGCAGGGATGTGAAAAAGCGTTGCAGCGGATGCTCATGCATGTGCCACGGTCCTGAAAATCAATGTCGCGGGCCCGTGTAGGCGCTGGCTTGCCAGCGATGGCGTCCGTGAGGTCGCCATCGCCGGCAAGCCAGTGCCTACAGGGGGTGTGCACCATTTCCCAAAAAAAAGCGGATAGCCATGGCTATCCGCAAAATGCGCACAGAGAGAAGGAGCTTATCGCAACAGCGTTAGAAGACCGACTGAATTTTCAGACCGGCAACCACGGCGTTGTCGACTTTATCCACGCCGCCCGGCTGGACAACATATTGCAGGTTGGGACGCACGGTCAGCCAGTTGGTGACGTGGAAGCCGTAGTTGATTTCGAAGTTGTACTCGGTCTCGCGAATCGGCGTGTACAGCGCACTGTCGTAGTCACTTACGCCATTAGCGGCGTTCAGCAGCTCAGCGTTCTTCTTCACATCATTGTTGACGTGCAGACGAGCAGCACCAATGCCGACGTCATCTTTTGGACGCGCGTCGAATGGACCTTTGTACACCAGCATCAAGGACTGGTAGTTGTCGACCAGGTTGGTTTCCTTGTCGTGGAAGGTGGCGTTGGCTGCGATGTTCAGGCCGCGCGAAGCATCGCCGTTGTGCGTGGTTAGCTGCTGTTGTGCAACGAACCAGTAGCCTTTCTTGCTGCTGCGGGTACGGAAGTCTGCGCCAGTGAGGACCGCATTGCCGCCGTTGACGTCTTCACGCACGTCGGGTGCATCAGCCGCGCTCTTGTAGTAACCCACACGGTATTCGCCCGGCAGGTTATTGACCTTCGGCGACCAGACCAATTCCACTGGAATCACGGTGCCCTTGGTGCCACTGCCGCTGAGCTTGAAGCCGTTGCCGTGCTCCAGCTGCGATGGGTTCTGGTTGTACGCGCCAATCTGCGCATACAGCTCAGGCGTGATGTTGTACTTCACGCGGATGGCAGCCTGGCTGACCGGCCAGTTGTACCAGGTGTTCACATAGTTACCGACCTGGGACCCGCAGAACGACAGGTTCTGGAAGTCGCACGGGAAGGTGTTGAAGTCTTCGCCTTCACCGAAGTAACCGAGTTTCACGTCCAGCTTGTTGTCGAACATCTGGTGCTGAATCCAGAACTGGGTCAGACGCACCATGTGGCCACGACCGTAGACTTCCATGGACGAACTCAGCGTGCCGGCACGCGGGTCGCCAATGCGGTCGTTGGAGATGTTCTGGCCATTACGGTTAGTCAGTTGGATCTTGGCCTGGGTGTTATCCCAGCCCCACAGTTTTTGCAGGTCCAGCGCTACGCCCAACCCGAACTGGTCGGAGTAACGGCCGGTTCTGTCGTCGTTATAGCCGCCGCGCAGGTTGGCGCCCATTTCCCCTACGTAGTCAGCCTTGATGTCGATACCTTGCTCGATCAGCTTGGTACGCTCACCGCCCCAATCGCCGGTCATCCACTTGGAATCGGCACTGAATGCATCGGCCGCCATCGCATTGGCGGACAGTACAAGGGCTGCTGCTGCTGACAGTTGGCAGATCAGCCGGGTGTTGTTGTGTTGCTTTTTCATCCCTACATCCTCGTCTTTATTGTTATTAAACTGTTTTTATCTAACGCGGGTTACATTTTTTAACTAAAACAACCACTTATCTCGCTCAGCGGCCCTTGAACTGAGCCACGTTATCGGCATGTCCTTGTGTCGGCACTGAAGCAGCAGTGCCCAGGCGCTCGCCGGAGTTGGCGTCGAACAGCAGCACCTTGGCCGGATCGAATTGCAGTGTCAGGGTCTCGCCCACCTGCGGTGCCACGTCGGGCGCCAAGCGGCAGCAGACCTTGGTGTCATTGAGTTGCACAAACACCAGGGTGTCCGGCCCGGTCGGCTCGGTGACCTGGACTTCGGCACGAATACTCGACGACCCATTGCCCTCACCCGTCGCCAGCATGATTTGCTCCGGGCGCAGGCCGAGGATCACGTCGCGGTCTTCAAGGCCAGCGTCGTTCATGCTCAACGGCAGCTCACAACGCGCCTGGCCGCTGTCTAGCAGCGCCACCAGACGACCGTCCTTGCGTTGCAGGCGCAAAGGGATGAAGTTCATCGGTGGTGAACCGATAAAGCTTGCCACAAAAAGGTTGGCCGGGTCGTTGTAGATTTCCTTCGGCGTACCGAATTGCTGAATGATGCCGTCCTTCATCACCGCCACTTTGTCGCCCAGGGTCATCGCCTCGATCTGGTCATGGGTGACGTAGACGGTGGTGGTTTTCAGGCGCTGGTGCATCAGTTTCATTTCGGTGCGCATCTCGACGCGCAGCTTGGCGTCGAGGTTGGACAGGGGTTCGTCAAACAGGTAGATCTTCGGCCTACGCGCCAGGGCACGACCCATGGCTACACGCTGTTGCTGGCCACCGGACAACTGGCCCGGCTTGCGGTTGAGCAGGTGTTCGATCTGCAGCAGCTTGGCCACGCGCGCCACTTCGGCGTCGATGTCGGCCTGGGGCATCTTGCGGATCTTCAGGCCGAACTCGATGTTCTCGCGCACGCTCATGGTCGGGTACAGCGCATAGGACTGGAACACCATGGCGATGTCGCGATCCTTGGGGCTCATGCCGCTGACGTCCTGGTCGCCGATCATGATCGCGCCGCCAGTGATGGTCTCAAGGCCGGCGATGCAGTTCATCAGCGTGGACTTACCGCAACCCGACGGGCCGACCAGGATCAGGAATTCACCTTCCTTGATCGACAGCTCGATGTTCTTCAAGGTGTCGGGCAGGCCGGCACCGTAGGTCTTGTTTACATTGCGAAGTTCAAGCGTAGCCATGATTACCCCTTGACCGCGCCGGCCGTGAGGCCGCGCACGAAATACTTGCCTGCGATCACATAGACCAGCAGGGTCGGCAGCCCGGCGATCATCGCCGCCGCCATATCCACGTTATATTCCTTGGCCCCGGTGCTGGTGTTGACCAGGTTGTTCAGCGCCACCGTGATGGGCTGGGAGTCGCCACTGGAGAACACCACACCGAACAGGAAGTCGTTCCAGATCTGGGTGAACTGCCAGATCAGGCAGACCATAATGATCGGGGTCGACATCGGCAGGATGATCAGACGGAAGATGGTGAAGAAACCTGCACCGTCCAGGCGTGCCGCCTTGATCAGCGCATCCGGAATGCTCACGTAGTAGTTACGGAAAAACAGCGTAGTGAACGCCAGGCCGTAGACCACATGGATAAACACAAGGCCGGTGGTGGTGCTCGCCAGGCCCATTTTGCCCAGCGTGAACGAGGCCGGCAGCAGCACGGTCTGGAACGGCAGGAAGCAGCCGAACAACAGCAAACCGAAGAACAGTTGCGAACCACGGAAGCGCCAGAACGACAGTACATAACCGTTCAACGCGCCGATGGCGGTGGAAATCATCACGGCAGGCACGGTGATCTTGATCGAGTTCCAGAAGTAGCCATCCACAGTGGCCCAGGCCTTGACCCAGCCAATGCCGGTGACCACGGTCGGCCAGCTCAGCAGGTTGCCGGTGCTGATGTCTTCCGGGGTCTTGAAACTGGTGAGCAACATCACCACCAGCGGCACCAGGTAAAGCAGCACCGCGAGGATCAGCACCGCGTAAATCGCGATGCGACTCAGGCTGATGGAAGGTTTGGCAGCGAGACTAGTCATTACGCTTGGTCCTCAGCTCGGAGTAGAGGTACGGCACGATGATCGCGAGGATCGCACCGAGCATCAGGATTGCACTGGCCGAGCCCATGCCCATCTGGCCACGGCTGAAGGTGAACGAGTACATGAACATCGCGGGCAGGTCGGACGAGTAGCCCGGGCCGCCAGCGGTCATCGCCGCCACCAGGTCGAAGCTCTTGATTGCAATGTGCGCAAGGATCATCACCGCACTGAAGAACACCGGGCGCAGGCTAGGCAGCACCACGCTCCAGTAGATGCGCGGCAGGCTCGCACCGTCGATCTGGGCGGCACGGATGATCGACTGATCAACGCCACGCAGGCCTGCGAGGAACATTGCCATGATAAAACCCGAGGCTTGCCAGACAGCGGCAATCACCAGGCAGTACACCACGCGGTCCGGGTCGATCAGCCAGTCCAGGCGGAAGCCTTCCCAACCCCAATCACGCAACAGTTTGTCCAGGCCCATGCCCGGGTTGAGCAGCCATTTCCAGGCGGTACCGGTGACGATCATCGAGAGCGCCATCGGGTACAGGTAAATGGTGCGGATAAAGCCTTCGCGACGGATTTTCTGGTCGAGGAAAATCGCCAGCGTCACGCCGATTACCAGTGTAATGCCGATAAACATCCCGCCAAACAGGGCCAGGTTCTTGCTCGCCACCCACCAGCGGTCGTTGTCGAACAGGCGCTGGTATTGCGCAAGCCCCGCCCATTTGTAGCTCGGCAGGAACGTGGACGTGGTGAACGACAGAACGAACGTCCACAGGATGTAGCCGTAGAAGCCCACCAGAACGATGAACATGCTGGGCGCCAGCACCAGTTTGGGTAGCCAGCGCTGCAGTGCATCGAACGGCGAGGCCTTGCTGAACACAGCAACAGAACTCATGGGGAAATCCAATACAGGGGAAAAGGACCGCATCCTGTAGGAGCCTGCTTGCCGGCGATTGCATCACCTCGGTTCAACTGGCAAACCGAGTAGCCCGCATCGCCGGCAAGCCGGCTCCTACACAGGGTTTTACTTGGCAGACTTGATCGCTGCGCCAAGTTTCTTGGCGGTGTCGGCCGGGTCTGCTTTCGGGTCGTTGATGAAGTTGGTCACGACATCAAAGAACGCACCCTGTACAGCAAGCGTGGTGGCCATGTTGTGGGCCATGCTTGGTTGCAGGCCGCCGGACTTGGCGTCAGCCAAAAAGTCTTTCGCAGCAGTCTGGGCGCAGGAGTCGAAGCCGAGCTTGTCCATTTCATTGAGCATGTCGGTACGAACCGGGATCGAACCCTTGTTGATGCTGAAGACTTTCTGGAAGTTCTCACCCAGCACGACTTTGGCGATGTCCTGCTGACCGGCAGCAGTGCCTTTGTCTTTCTGCTTGAACACCGCCAGGGAGTCGATGTTGTAGGTGAAGGCTTTGTCGGTGCCCGGGAAGGCTACGCACTCGTAATCCTTGCCGGCGACTTTCTTGGCGGCGGTCCACTCGGACTTGGCCCAGTCACCCATGATCTGCATGCCTGCCTTGCCGTTGATGACCTTGCCTGCTTCGAGGTTCCAGTCCTGGCCTTTGCCGTCGACGTCCATGTAGGTCGCGACTTTCTTCAGCTCGGTGAGCGACTTGACCATTTCCGGGCCAGTCAGCGCAGCGTTGTCCAGGTCAACCAGGGCTTTCTTGTAACCATCGGCACCCATCACCGACAGAACGACGGCTTCGAAAACGGTGCTGTCCTGCCAAGGCTGGCCACCGTGGGCGAGCGCAATGAAGCCCGCTTTCTTCAGCTTGTCGCCGGCTGCGTAGAATTCTTCGAGGGTGGTTGGATTCTTGGTGATAACGGCTTTCTTGAAGACTTCCGGGTTGATCCACAGCCAGTTCACGCGGTGGATGTTGACCGGTACGGCGACGTAGTCACCGTCGTACTTCACGGTGTCGGAGACTTTCTTGTCGAGCAGGGAGTCCCACTTCTCAGCCTTGGCCACGTCTTTCAGGACGTCGGTGTCGAGCAAGCCGGTGGACGCCCATTCCTGGATGTCCGGGCCTTTGATCTGGGCAACGCCAGGCGGGTTGCCGGCGACCGCACGGCTTTTCAGCACGGTCATGGCAGTGGCGCCACCGCCACCTGCGACGGCACCGTCTTTCCAGGTGAAACCGTCTTTCTCAACTTGGGCCTTCAGGACATCCACAGCCGCTTTCTCACCGCCTGAGGTCCACCAATGCACAACTTCAACCGTCCCTTTCGAGTCGGCGGCAAATGCACTGAGGGGAAACAACGAGGCAATGGAAATAGCGACGGCGAGGCGATTAATCGCGTTCATCTGAGTACCTTTTCTTGTTGTTATGCATGCAAGTCTAGAGCTTGCGCTGCACGGAGTTTAAACAGGGTTTTTTCAAGCGCAGGTAACAAAGGGATGCTCAAATGTCACCACTTGGTGACATAACAGCCTGTCCCCAATGCGCTGGCCATGCTGGGTGACAAGGGTAACGCAGGCAGTACGACCGCTTGCCACGCGTGATACAGGTCGGGTTTGCCGCCCCAAATCTTGCTGCTGGGCAGGTTGTGCGGGCTGAGTTCGTGGTGCCAGCTGCCGTGGATACGGTCGATAAAGTGAGTTTCACAAAACTCCCAGAAGCGCCGGTACCAGGTTTCGTAATGCAGCTCACCCGTGCGTTTGAGCAACGCCTGGGCGGCGGCGCTGGCTTCGGCGTGGGTCCAATGCAGGCGCTCGCGCACCACCGGCCGCTTGTTCCAGTCCAGGGTGTAGACGATGCCGGGGGCGCCATCCACCGCCCAGGAATACTCGCAGGCACTGGCGAACAGGCCTTTGGCGTCGTTCACCAGCCAGTCCGGCGTGGTTAGCCCGGCACTCAGGCGCGCGGCTTCCAGGTGCAGCACCAGCCGCGCCCACTCAAAACCGTGACCGGGGGTTATGCCATAGGGACGGAAGCCGTCGGCGGGGTTGTCTTCGTTGTAACCGAGGAGGGGTTTCCACTGGGCGTCGAAATGCTCGATCACCATGAACTGGTTGCCAGCAGCGTGGGTGTGGATCACGCGTTCGACGATGCGCAACGCGCGGTCGAGCCAGCGGGTGTCACCCGTGACATCGGCCAGGGCGAGGAAGGCTTCGGTGGCGTGCATGTTGCTGTTGGCGCCGCGATAGGCTTCGACGCCGCTCCAGTCCTGGGCAAAGGACTCGAGCATCACGCCCTCCTCCTCGCTCCAGAAGAACTGATCGATGATATGGATTGCATCGTTCAACAGCGTTTGCGCACCCGGCGCGCCAGCCACCACGGCAGAGCTTGCGGCCAGGGCAACAAAGGCGTGCAGGTAGGCGGCCTTGCCGGTATTGCCATCCAACGCGTGAGGCGCGGCGAACCAGCCACCGTGCTCGCTATCACGCAGGGGGCCACTCAGGGCGGCAACACCGTGCCCGACCAGCTCGGCGTAACCCGGCAAACCCATGGCATGGGCCATGGCGAAGCTGTGGGTCATGCGGGCGGTGTTCATGGTTTCGGGGTGGGCATCGACTGGCAGTTGGCCGTGGTCGTCCAGGTTGCCAAAACCGTCGGGCAGTCGAGAGGCCTTGGCGAAAGACAAAAGGCGCTGGCCTTCGTTGGCGAGCCAGGCGTGATGGGCAGGTGCGTTCAGCCAACTGCTGGCAGGCAGTGGTTGTGTGGTCATGGGTGGCCCTTATTATTTTTTGTGGGATGACCGGAGTCTAAACAAGGGCACGGCGGGGGCAAGTAACGAAGGGGATGGGAAATGTCACCATATAGTGACAATCTCCGATCGCTCCCACGCATTCGCCCGATTGCTCCCACGCACACCCCGATCGTTCCCACGCTCTGCGTGGGAATGCCGCCCTGGACGCTCCGCGTCCCGCGTCTGTGCATGGCTCAAACCCTACACATGGGTGGCGCAGAGCGCCACGGAATGTATTCCCACGCAGAGCGTGGGAACGATCATCGTGCGTCGGAACGATCGTTAGCCTTATTGACCGAGCGGCGTGATCTTCGCCGGTGCGTTGAGCTGCTGTTGCAGGTTCTGCACCTGGCTCTGCAAGGTGGTGATGTTGCGGGTGGTCTGGATGCGGAACACGTCGAACTCTTTGTTGGTCGGCGCATTGGCGTTGGCAGGCTGGTTATCCTGGGCGCTTTTGAGCACCACCAGGTCCTGTTCGAAGCGAGCGATGTCGGCGCTCGGGTTTCCCTGTTTTTTCAACGTGGCAACGTCGGCGACCAGTTCCTTGATCTCGGTATCGCGCTTGCCGGCATCGCCTTGCGCCGACTTGAGAGCGGCCACGGCGTCTGTCAGCGCTTGCACCTGCCCTTGCAGCTTGGCGTTGGCGCTCGACAGGTCGGTGGTACTGGCCGTCATTTGCGCCAGGCGCTTGTCCAGCTCGGTGGCCTGGCCGGCCACGCCGACTTGCTGCTTGCCCTGCTCCAGCAATTGGGTTTCCAACTGTTTGATCTGCAACTTCAGCGCCTCGCTGCCGTTGCTCACACTGGCTTCACTGGCCACGACCTTGCCGGAAATATCCTGCAGGCGCCCTGCCGCTTCTTCGCTGATGCGCGCAAAGCTTTCCTGGGTGGCGACCAATTGCTGGCCCATCAGGGAAATCTGCTGGAAGCTCCACCAGGCGAGGCCGGCAAAAGCGATCAGCAGCGCGCCGACCAAGGCCCAAAGTGGGCCAGTGCTGGCGCTTTTAACCTTGACCACCGGCGTGCTGCGCGAGCGTACGGACGTGGCGGGAGTCGGTACGAAGTCATCGTCATCCCCATTATCGGCCCGCAGGCTGGGAACATTGTCGAAGTCGTCGTTAGCATCGTTACGCATGAATCAACCCTGAATCGGTGAGATGGCTAGCTGGAAAGCCGAGCGACGCGAGTATAAACCGCAGTGACGTCGCACTGATCGACCCGGAAGCCTGAATTCGGTTCCCGATATGTTGCTGCTTGTGAGCTTACTTGAGCTGCGGATTCTGAGCTTTCCACCAACTGCAAAACTCGTCGAGGGCGGTCCACAGGCTGACCTTGGGCTCGTAATCCAGATAATGCCTCGCCCGGCTGATGTCGAGGGTGAAATCTTTGTTCATCACCTGCATGCCCAAGCGCGACAACGCCGGCTCCGGCCGCCCTGGCCACATCGCACAGAATGCCTCGTTGATGGCTGCCACGCTGTAGGACAAGCCGTAGGACCGATAACGGGTGACCTGAGGCATTTCCATTTGGCGCATCACGTAGTTCACCACATCCCACACGGGCACCGGCGCGCCGTTGCTGATGTTGTAGGCCTTGCCCAGCGCCGAACCGGTGGCGAGCAAACTGCTGAGCAGCGCTTCGTTGAGGTTGTGCACACTGGTGAAGTCGACCTTGTTCAGGCCGTCGCCGACGATGGCCAGGCGGTTCTTGCGCTGCATTTTCAGCAGGCGCGGGAAGATGCTCATGTCGCCGGCGCCGGTGACAAAACGCGGGCGCAGGGCCAGCACTTCGAGGCCGAACTCCTGGGCGCCGAAGACCTTTTGCTCTGCCAGGTATTTAGTAGCAGCGTAGGGATGTTTGAAGCGTTTGGGCACTTGCTCTTCGGTCAGCCCGAGGTGATCGCGCCCGTCAAAGTAGATCGACGGCGACGACAGGTGCACCAGGCGTCCGACACGCTGTTTGAGGCAGGCTTCGACGACGTTTTCGGTCACCAGCACATTGCCCTGGTGGAAGTCCTGATAACGCCCCCACAACCCGACAGCGCCGGCGCAATGCACCACGGCTTCAACATCGCGGCACAAGGTGCGCACCAGGTCGGCGTCGTTCAAATCCCCCTGGATAAACTCGGCGCCGCGCCTTACCAGGTGTTCCACACCTTCGGCGCGCCGCCCGTTGACCCGCACGTCCAGGCCCTGCTCCAGGGCGAAACGCGCAAAGCGCCCGCCGATGAAGCCGCTTGCGCCTGTGACCAGAATTTTCATGGAGCCTCCTACGGATGCAGTTGAAAGCCTCAAGCTAATAAGCTGCAAGTTAAATACGGTCTGCAAGCTCTTCTCTTGCAGCTTGCAGCTTGACGCTCGTCACTGTTCATACGACACCAACCATTGGCCACACGCCTTGGCCAGATGGTCGGTCAAGAGGCCCAACAGTTGCCCGCCACTGCGCCAATGATGCCAGTACAACGGCACGTCGATGGGCTTATCTGGCAATAACTCGACCAATACGCCCTTTTCCAGCTGGTCGCGCACCTGCAATTCCGGCACCAGGCCCCAACCCAGCCCGGCTTCCGTCAGGCGGATGAAGCCTTCGGACGACGGGCATAAATGGTGCTCGAATCCGCCGTCCACGCCGAGGGATGCGAGGTAGCGGTGTTGCAGGAAATCGTCCGGTCCAAACACCAGTGCCGGCGTTCTCGCGAGTTGATCGGCGCGCACGCCCTCGGGGAAGTGCCGCGCAATAAACGCCGGACTGGCCAGCGCCCGATAGCGCATGGCCCCCAGCAACAGGCTGCGTGCACCAGCCACCGGGCGTTCACTGGCGCAGATACAGGCCGCGACTTCACCAGCGCGCATGCGCTTGAGGCTGACGGTCTGGTCTTCCACCACCAGGTCCAGCAGCAGATGTTGCTCGGCGCAAAAACCGCTGACGGCCTCGGCCCACCAGGTGGCCAGGCTGTCGGCATTCAACGCAATGCGCAGGCGTTCGGGCATGCCCTCTTCGTCCAGTGCCGGCACCTGGCTTTGCAGGTCGCGTTCCAACAAGCGAACCTGTTGCACATGGTTGAGCAGGCGGCGACCGATATCGGTAGGCGTTGGCGGCGTGGAGCGCACCAGCACCGGCTGGCCGATGCGCGCTTCGAGCAATTTGATGCGCTGAGAGATCGCCGATTGCGACAGCCCCAGCACCTGTGCGCCGCGTTCGAAGCCGGCTTGTTCCACCACCGCCGCCAGGGCA
This sequence comes from Pseudomonas fildesensis, assembly GCF_001050345.1. GTDB lineage: Bacteria > Pseudomonadota > Gammaproteobacteria > Pseudomonadales > Pseudomonadaceae > Aquipseudomonas > Aquipseudomonas fildesensis. The sequence continues at coordinate 70,353 of NZ_LFMW01000012.1, forward strand.
GAGAGCAATTTATAGTCGAACATCAGTTTCTCTAATGAGCGATCAGCAATATTGGTTTTTCTTATACAGCCTGCCCCATGAGAATAGCCAGCATTGCGTCTCTCTTTATAAGGAACCTCACATGGCTGGCGAAACCGCCCTGGCAACCCTGCTGCGCAGCATGAGCCCGCACTTGAATGACGGTGATTATGTGTTCTGCACCCTGCCCGATAACCGCATCCCAGCCGGTTGTGAGGTGATCGGCAGCTTTCGCGAACAGGAAGGCCTGACGCTGATCCTTGAGCGCCAGCACGCCGAGCAGGCCGGGCTGGCCTTCGACTATGTGGCGGCCTGGATCACCTTGAACGTGCATTCGGCGCTGGAAGCGGTAGGCCTGACCGCCGCGTTCGCCAGCGCGCTGGGCAAGGCCGGTATCAGTTGCAATGTGATTGCCGGTTATTACCACGACCACCTGTTTGTCGGACGCACCGATGCCGAGCGCGCCATGGGTGTATTGCGGCAATTGGCGACGGACGCGGAGTAAACCTTATGTGGCAAAGCTATCTGAACGGGCTGCTGGTCGCCCTCGGCCTGATCATGGCCATCGGCACGCAAAATGCGTTTGTATTGGCGCAAAGCCTGCGCCGTGAACATCACCTGCCCGTGGCGGCGTTGTGTGTGGTGTGCGATGCCTTGCTGGTGGCGGCCGGGGTATTCGGCCTGGCGACGGTACTGGCGCAAAACCCGCTGCTGCTGGCGATTGCCCGCTGGGGCGGCGCGGCCTTTCTGTTGTGGTACGGCACCCTGGCGTTGCGCCGGGCGTTTTCCAAACAGAGCCTGGAGCAAGGGGGCAACCTCAAGGTGCGCTCTTTGCGGGCCGTGATGCTCAGCGCCTTGGCCGTGACGTTGCTCAATCCCCACGTGTACCTGGACACGGTATTGCTGATCGGCTCACTGGGCGCCCAACAAACCGAACCCGGCGCCTACGTGGCCGGCGCCGCCAGCGCTTCGTTCCTGTGGTTCGCGACCCTGGCACTCGGTGCCGCATGGCTGGCCCCTTGGTTGGCACGCCCTGCTACCTGGCGCCTGCTGGACCTGCTGGTGGCAGTGATGATGTTCAGCGTGGCCTATCAACTGATCGCCGCCTGAGGATTATTCCAAAACGCTCTGGAACCTCTATCCCACACAGTTGTTGCGTGGTTATGCCGCAACCCCGGTGCTATGATCCTGCCCCTGCGCCGCAAAGAGTACAAACTCCCCGGCGCTTGTTTGGCCGCCCGTGATCGGCCTTGCGCTCACCGCAACTGACCTGATTAGGAGAATCATCATGGCTTTCGAATTGCCGCCGCTGCCCTACGCACACGATGCCCTGCAGCCGCACATTTCCAAGGAAACCTTGGAATTCCACCACGACAAGCACCACAACACCTACGTCGTGAACCTGAACAACCTGGTGCCAGGCACCGAGTTCGAAGGCAAGACCCTGGAAGAAATCGTCAAGTCTTCTTCGGGCGGCATCTTCAACAACGCCGCTCAGGTCTGGAACCACACTTTCTACTGGAACTGCCTGGCGCCAAACGCCGGTGGTCAACCTACCGGCGCGCTTGGCGACGCCATCAACGCTGCGTTCGGTTCGTTCGACAAGTTCAAGGAAGAGTTCACCAAGACTTCGGTCGGCACCTTCGGTTCCGGTTGGGGCTGGCTGGTGAAAAAGGCTGACGGTTCCCTGGCCCTGGCCAGCACCATCGGCGCCGGCAACCCGCTGACCAGCGGCGACACCCCGCTGCTGACCTGCGACGTCTGGGAACACGCTTACTACATCGACTACCGCAACGTGCGTCCAAAGTATGTGGAAGCGTTCTGGAACCTGGTCAACTGGAAGTTCGTGGCTGAGCAGTTCGAAGGCAAGACCTTCACTGCCTAAGCAACGCTTGCAGTAGAAAGAGCCCGGCGATTGCCGGGCTTTTTTATGGGCGTTTTAAGCAAAACCGATCACATTGCCAACTTCCAGACAGGGCCCGGCGCAATGTCCCTTTGACTGCCATCACGGGATTGCCAATACTCATGGCATATTGAGGCCACCCGCATGGAACAAGGAATGACCCTTTGAAGCTGGAACTCAAGAACAGCTTGTCGGTGAAGTTGCTCCGGGTTGTGCTGCTGTCGGCACTGATCGTAGGCATGGCGCTGAGCGTGGCGCAGATCGTTTTCGATGCCTACAAGACGCGCCAGGCCGTAGCCGGTGATGCCCAGCGCATCCTCGACATGTTTCGCGACCCCTCGACCCAGGCCGTCTACAGCCTGGACCGCGAGATGGGGATGCAGGTGATTGAAGGCCTGTTTCAGGATGACGCAGTGGGCATGGCCTCCATCGGCCACCCCAACGAAACCATGCTCGCCGAAAAAAGCCGAGCCTTGCAGCAATCCTCCAGCCGCTGGTTGACCGACCTGATTCTGGGCCAGGAACGCACGTTCAACACCGCATTGGTCGGCAAAGGCCCCTACAGCGAGTATTACGGCGACCTGAGCATCACCCTCGACACCGCCACTTACGGCAAGGGCTTTATTATCAGCTCGGTGATTATCTTCATTTCCGGGGTGTTACGCGCCTTGGCCATGGGCTTGGTGCTGTACCTGGTGTATCACTGGCTGCTGACCAAGCCGTTGTCGCGGATTATCGAACACCTGACGTCGATCAACCCCGACCGCCCAAGCGAACACAAGATCCCGCAACTCAAGGGCCACGAACACAATGAGCTGGGACTGTGGATCAACACCGCCAACCAGTTGCTCGAATCCATCGAACGCAACACCCACCTGCGCCACGAAGCGGAATCCAGCCTGTTGCGCATGGCCCAGTACGACTTCCTCACGGGCCTGCCGAACCGCCAGAAGCTGCAGGAGCAACTGGACAAGATCCTGATCGATGCCGGCCGCCGGCAACGCCGCGTAGCGGTATTGTGCGTAGGGCTGGACGACTTCAAAAGTGTCAACGAACAGTTCACCTACCAGGCCGGTGACAAATTGCTGCTCGCCCTGGCCGACCGCCTGCGCGCGCACAGTGGCCGCCTCGGCACCCTGGCGCGTCTCGGTGGTGACCAGTTCGCCCTGGTCCAGGCCGATATCGACCAGCCTTACGAAGCCGCCGAACTGGCACAGAGCATCCTCGATGACCTGGACGCCGAGTTCGCCCTCGACCACGAGCAGATTCGCCTGCGCGCCACCATCGGCATCACCTTGTTCCCGGAAGACGGCGACAGCACCGAGAAGCTGCTGCAAAAAGCCGAACAGACCATGACCCTGGCCAAGAGCCGCTCGCGCAATCGCTATCAGTTCTATATCGCCAGCGTCGACAGCGAAATGCGCCGCCGCCGTGAACTGGAAAAAGACCTGCGCGATGCCTTGAGCCGCAACCAGTTTCACTTGGTGTACCAGCCGCAGATCAGCTACCGCGACCACCGCGTGGTCGGCGTTGAAGCGCTGATCCGCTGGCAGCACCCGGAACATGGCCTGGTGCCGCCGGATTTGTTTATCCCACTGGCGGAACAGAACGGCACCATTATTGCGATTGGCGAATGGGTGCTGGACCAGGCCTGCCGGCAATTGCGCGAATGGCATGACTTGGGCTTCACCGAGCTGCGCATGGCGGTCAACCTGTCCACCGTGCAACTGCACCACACCGAGTTGCCGCGCGTGGTCAACAACCTGATGCAGATCTACCGCCTGCCGCCGCGTAGCCTGGAACTGGAAGTGACCGAGACCGGCCTGATGGAAGACATCAGCACCGCCGCCCAGCACCTGTTGAGCCTGCGCCGGTCCGGGGCGTTGATCGCCATTGATGACTTCGGCACCGGCTATTCCTCCCTGAGCTACCTGAAAAGCCTGCCGCTGGACAAGATCAAGATCGACAAGAGCTTCGTCCAGGACCTGCTGGACGACGATGACGATGCCACCATCGTGCGGGCGATTATCCAACTGGGCAAAAGCCTGGGCATGCAGGTGATCGCCGAAGGCGTGGAAACCGCCGAACAGGAGGCCTACATCATCTCCGAGGGCTGCCACGAAGGTCAGGGTTACCACTACAGCAAACCCCTGCCGGCACGGGAGGTGGTGGCTTATTTGAAGCAGTCCGAACGCAATAACGCGGCGATTCTCTGACTCCAGCAAACAATACTGAATATTTCCTGCGTTTAAACCTTTACACAAAATGCAAATCTTTCGCATTATGTTACAGCTTTTTGCGCGCCCCCCGCGCGCCCCATCAACAACCGAAGCAGGATGTTCGCCATGATTCGTATGCCCCTGGCCACCGCCAGTCTGCTGGCCATTGCCATTTCTCTCGCCGGTTGCGGCGAAGGTAAAGACAAGGCCGCCGCGCCACAAGCGCCGACCCCGGCTGCCAGCACTACCGCTCCAGCGGCTGCCACCCCTGCCGGCCAGGTCGACGAAACGGCCGCCAAAGCTGTCGTCGCGCATTACGCTGACATGGTGTTCGCGGTGTACAGCGATGCCGAGTCCACGGCGAAAACCCTGCAAACCGCGATCGATGCGTTCCTCGCCAAGCCAAACGCCGACACCCTGAAAGCCGCGCGTACCGCCTGGATCGCCGCACGCGTACCGTACCTGCAGAGCGAAGTGTTCCGCTTTGGCAACACCATCATCGACGACTGGGAAGGTCAGGTGAACGCCTGGCCCCTGGACGAAGGCCTGATCGACTACACCGACAAATCCTACGAGCACGCCCTGGGTAACCCAGGCGCCACGGCCAACATCATCGCCAACACCGAGATCCAGGTCGGCGAAGACAAGGTCGACGTCAAGGACATCACCCCGGAAAAACTCGCCAGCCTCAATGAGCTGGGCGGTTCCGAAGCCAACGTCGCCACCGGCTACCACGCGATCGAATTCCTGCTCTGGGGCCAGGACCTGAACGGCACCGGCCCTGGCGCGGGCAACCGTCCTGCGTCGGACTACCTGACCGGCGACGGTGCCACAGGCGGCCACAACGAGCGTCGCCGCGCCTACCTGAGCGCTGTGACCCAACTGCTGGTGAGCGACCTGGAAGAAATGGTCGGCAACTGGAAACCCAACGTCGAAGACAACTACCGCGCCACGCTGGAAGCCGAACCGGCTACCGACGGCCTGCGCAAAATGCTGTTCGGCATGGGCAGCCTGTCCCTCGGCGAATTGGCCGGTGAGCGCATGAAGGTTTCCCTGGAAGCCAACTCGCCGGAAGACGAGCAGGATTGCTTCAGCGACAACACCCACTACTCGCACTTCTACGACGCCAAGGGCATCCGCAACGTCTACCTGGGCGAGTACACCCGCGTTGACGGCACCAAAATGACCGGTGCCAGCCTGTCGTCCCTGGTGGCCAAGGCCGACCCGGCTGCCGACACGGCGCTGAAGGCTGACCTGGCCGCTACCGAAGCGAAGATCCAGGTCATGGTTGACCACGCTGCCAAAGGCGAGCACTACGACCAGTTGATCGCCGCGGGCAACGATGCGGGCAACCAGATCGTGCGTGATGCGATTGCTGCGCTGGTCAAGCAGACCGGTTCGATCGAAGCCGCTGCCGGCAAGCTGGGGATCAGCGACCTGAACCCCGACAATGCTGATCACGAGTTCTGATCAACGCAGTGTTGAATGAGGCGACCTTCGGGTCGCCTTTTTTATGCACTATCCCTGCCTCTACAAAATCCATGTCGTTCCCAAGTGCGCCGGTTTACATGCCCTGCACCGCAGGTAGAATGACGCCTCTGCCCTATCTCGAGCGAACTTCATGGCGTTGCCGACCCTACGCATCATCGGTTTCATCCTCGGCATCTTCCTGATCACCCTCGCGATCGCCATGGTCGTGCCCATGGCCACCCTGGTGATCTTCGAGCGCACCAGCGACCTGCCCTCGTTCCTCTGGGCCAGCCTGATTACCTTTATCGCCGGCCTCGCACTGGTAATCCCCGGCCGTCCCGAGCATGTGCACCTGCGCCCACGGGACATGTACCTGTTGACGGTGAGCAGCTGGGTGGTGGTGTGCGTGTTCGCCGCACTGCCGTTTTTGCTGACGCAGCACATCAGCTACACCGACTCGTTTTTCGAAAGCATGTCCGGCATCACCGCCACCGGTTCCACGGTATTGAGCGGGCTGGACACCATGTCGCCGGGCATCCTGATGTGGCGCTCGCTGCTGCACTGGCTGGGCGGCATCGGTTTTATCGGCATGGCGGTGGCGATCCTGCCGCTGCTGCGCATTGGTGGCATGCGCCTGTTCCAGACTGAATCGTCGGACCGCTCGGAAAAGGTCATGCCTCGCTCGCACATGGTGGCGCGGCTGATCGTGGCGGCGTATGTGGGCATCACGATCCTCGGTAGCCTGGCGTTCTGGTGGGCCGGAATGGGCCTGTTCGATGCGATCAACCATGCGATGTCGGCGATTTCCACCGGCGGGTTTTCCACCTCCGATGAATCCCTGGCGCACTGGAAACAACCCGCCGTGCACTGGGTGGCGGTAGTGGTAATGATCCTCGGCAGCTTGCCGTTTACCCTGTATGTCGCCACGTTGCGCGGCAACCGCCGGGCGCTGATCAAGGATCAGCAGGTGCAGGGTTTGCTCGGTTTGCTGGTGGTGACATGGCTGGTACTCGGCACCTGGTACTGGTGGACCACCAACCTGCATTGGCTCGACGCCCTGCGCCATGTGGCCTTGAACGTCACGTCGGTGGTGACCACCACCGGTTTTGCACTGGGGGACTACAGCCTGTGGGGCAACTTCTCACTGATGCTGTTTTTCTACTTGGGCTTTATCGGCGGCTGTTCGGGCTCCACCGCCGGCGGGATCAAGATCTTCCGTTTTCAGGTCGCCTATATCCTGCTCAAGGCCAACTTGAACCAGTTGATTCACCCGCGCGCGGTGATCAAGCAGAAGTACAACGGCCACCGTCTCGACGAAGAGATCGTGCGCTCGATCCTGACGTTCTCGTTTTTCTTCGCCATCACCATCTGCGCCATCGCCCTGGCCCTGTCGCTGCTGGGCCTGGACTGGATGACCGCGCTGACCGGCGCCGCCAGCACCGTGTCGGGCGTCGGCCCGGGCCTGGGGGAAACTATCGGTCCGGCCGGTAACTTCGCCAGCCTGCCGGATGCGGCCAAGTGGATCTTGTCGCTCGGCATGCTGCTGGGCAGACTGGAGATCATTACGGTGTTTGTTCTGTGCATTCCGGCGTTCTGGCGTCACTGACCGTCGACGTGTCCAACAACCGCGCCCGGTACTCGCCGGGCGTGGCATCGAACCAGCGGCGAAACGCGCGGAAGAAGTTGCTCGGGTCGGCAAAGCCCAACAGGTAGGCAATTTCCAACAGGGTCATGCTGGGCTGCGCGAGGTATTGCTCGGCCAGTTCTCGACGGGTGTCGTCGAGCAACGTCTGGAAGCTGGTGCCCTCCTCCTGCAACCGCCGCTGCAAGGTGCGTTGGGACAGGTGCAGCGTCTGGGCAACTACTTCACGCTTGGGCTCGCCCTGAGGCAACAGGCGGCACAGCACTTGCCGCGCCTTGTGGGTCACGCGGCTTTCGGAGAAACGCGCCAGGTATTCACCGGCAAAGCGGTCATGCAACACCGCCATGGCTTCGTTGGCCGTGGGCAGCGGCGCGTCCATATCATCGCGTTCAAAAATCAGCGCGTCATACGGCGCGTTGAATTCCAGCGGCGCGTGGAACGCTTGCTTGTAGGGCGCAAGGTCAGCCGGTTGCTCACCTTGCAACAGCACCTTGCGCGGTTGCAGGGTGCGCCCCGTCAACCAGCCGCACAGCGCCAACGCACTGGCCAGCGAGGCTTCGGCGCTTTGCCGGGTAGGTGGGAGGTGATCGCCGTGCACCGTCAGAATCAGCGCATAGCCTTCGGGCAACAGTCGGAAACTCAAGTCGGCGCTTTCGGCGATGATCCGCTGGTAGCGCACCAGGCGCATAAAGCCTTCAGCCAGGGTGTTGCTGGACATCAGCGCATAACCGGCCACATGAAACGATGCCGGGCGCACCACCTTGCCCATGTTCAGGCCAATCGCGGGGTTGCCCGACAACTCCACCGCGCGCTGCCAGAGCCGGGTCATGGAGTCTTGCGGAAAGCGAGCATCAGGGTCTTTGAGGGCGGTATAGTCCAGGCCCAGTTGCTTGAACAAGGCACGGCAATCCAGGCCGTCCATTTCCAATGCCTTGACTATCCCCATCGCCCAGCTTGCAGAAGTTGTTCGTTCGCTCATGGCGTCTTCTTAATAAAGCAGGCTGAAACTACAGCCAGGAAGCCAAGGATACTAAAGTGGCATCTATTGTCACTGGCTGTTACCACTGATCACTCTAGACTCAAATAAGCTCCCCGCCGAACATCTGTCGGTCGGTACAACAATCAAAAGGCTGGCCACCGTGGAAAACGTCAAGCGATTCAACAGCTTCGCCGAGTTTTACCCCTATTACCTGACTGAGCACGGCAACAGCACGTGTCGGCGCCTGCACTTTATCGGCACCACGCTGGTGATCGGCATTCTGGCGTATGCCGTCGGCAGAGGCTCCTTGGGCCTGATGCTGGCCGTGCCGATTGCCGGCTACGGCTTTGCCTGGGTCGGCCACTTCTTTTTCGAAAAGAACCGCCCGGCGACCTTCCAGCATCCGCTCTACAGCCTGTTGGGGGATTTTGTCATGTACCGCGACATGATTCTGGGCAAGGTACCCTTTTAAATAGGCGCCCTTTTAAACAGGTGCCCTTCTGACGGTGTGACCTCTTGTCACTTGCGTTTAAGCGATGAAGGTTCGTACATCCGTCGATATAAAAGTCTTTTTGTCATTTACAGTGCTGTATCCTGCCAAGGCTCTTTGAGAGCGCGGAATCACCTGCGATTGAAAACCACAGACCTTGCGAGGAGCGACGACGATGCACGAGATACCTAATCTCCCCTTCCCAAGCCTGCACGAAACTGAGCAGCCAACACCGCAGCAGGCAAGCACCAAGCAGCCTGAGGCCAAAGAAGCAAAACCAGTCGACAGCAAAAGCCAGGACTGACGCCGTACCAGACCGTGTGGAAAGCGCAGCGTTTTGAGCGCTTTCCACACTGCCTGAATCACCCCGGATACCCGCCATGACCGATACCCTCCCCGACACCGCCGTACTCGACGCTGCGCTGCAGATGGTCGAAGTGTGGAACCGCCTCAGCGCGGACAAACAAGCCGTGCTGCTCAAGCGCTTCGGCACCCAGGAGAATGCCCTGGCAGCCCTGGTCACCACCCAATTGCTCGCCGCTGCAAAAGCCTGATCTGAGGTTTTTGCGTTTTGCCGCCCTGCCCGGGCCAAAGCATCGGTATCATTAGCAGCCTATCTTTACCTGCTGCGACAGTGGACCTTTCCCATGCCAGATACCCAGCGCCCCATGGCGGTCACGCTGCAAGTTGTTTCCATCGTGCTGTTTACCTTTATTGGCTACCTGAATATCGGCATTCCCCTGGCCGTCTTGCCGGGCTATGTCCACAGTGAGCTGGGCTTCGGCGCAGTAATCGCGGGGCTGGTGATCAGCGTGCAATACCTGGCCACCCTGCTGAGCCGCCCTTACGCCGGGCGGATGATCGATACCCTCGGCAGCAAACGCGCGGTGCTGATTGGCCTGGTGGGCTGTGGCCTCAGCGGTGTGTTCATGTTGCTCGCAGCGTGGTTTTCCAACCTGCCGGCCCTGAGCCTGGCCAGCCTGTTTATCGGCCGACTGGTGCTGGGCAGCGCCGAAAGCCTCGTGGGCTCGGGCGCCATCGGCTGGGGCATTGGCCGGGTTGGCGCGGCGAATACCGCCAAGGTGATCTCCTGGAACGGTATCGCCAGTTACGGCGCGCTGGCGGTCGGCGCGCCGTTGGGCGTGGTACTGGTCAGCCAGTTCGGGCTCTGGAGCATGGGCGTCAGCATCATCCTGCTGGCCGTGGTCGGCGTGCTGCTGGCCTGGCGCAAAGAACCTGCGCCGATTGTGGCCGGTGTGCGCTTGCCGTTCATAAACGTACTGGGCCGGGTTTTGCCTCATGGTTGCGCATTGGCCTTGGGCTCCATCGGCTTTGGCACCATCGCCACGTTCATCACCCTGTATTACACCACCCAGCATTGGGATAACGCGGTGTGGGCCCTGAGCCTGTTCGGCGCCAGCTTTATCGGCGCGCGCCTGCTGTTCGGCAACCTGATCAACCGGATCGGCGGCTTTCGCGTGGCGATCGCCTGCCTGTCGGTAGAAATTCTAGGCTTGCTGTTGCTGTGGCTGGCGCCGGATGCCCACTTGGCCCTGGCCGGTGCGGCATTGAGCGGCTTCGGCTTTTCCCTGGTGTTTCCGGCCTTGGGGGTGGAAGCGGTCAACCTCGTGCCGGCGTCCAGCCGCGGTTCGGCGGTGGGGGCGTACTCGCTGTTTATCGACTTGTCCTTGGGCATCACCGGCCCGCTGGCCGGGGCCGTGGCGGCAGGCTTCGGCTTTGCATCGATCTTCCTGTTCGCCGCCCTCGCAGCCGCAGGTGGTTTGCTGCTGAGCGTGTACCTGTACCGACAGGCGCCCAAAGCCCGCGAGGCACGCGGCGCCTAGAAGTCGACCTTGCCGCGCCCGGCCTTGATGCTGCCGCGCTTGGTCTTGGATTCCAGGCGACGCTTCTTCGAGCCCAGGGTCGGCTTGGTCGGTCGGCGCTTCTTCTCGACCTTGGTGGCGCTGAGGATCAACTCCACCAGACGCTCCAGCGCATCGGCGCGGTTCTGTTCCTGAGTGCGGTATTGCTGGGCCTTGAGCACCAGCACGCCTTCGCTGGTGATACGGCTGTCGCGCAGCGCCAGCAGCCGTTCCTTGTAGAAATCCGGCAACGACGACGCCGGAATATCAAACCGCAGGTGCACCGCGCTCGACACCTTGTTGACGTTCTGCCCACCGGCGCCCTGGGCGCGAATGGCAGTCAGCTCGATCTCGGCGTCGGGCAGGTGCACGTTGTTGGAAATCACCAGCATCAATCAAAAACCTTAAGCAACGGATAAGCCCAACTCGGACAACAACATCGACGCCTGGGCTTTGGAAATCACGGCGCCTTTGAACAGTTTGGCATCATTGAGGCGAAACCCGCTCAAATCCGCACCACGCAGGTCGGCACCGGCGAAATTGGCGCCGTTGATACGGGCGTGGGCGAGGCTGCAGTCGATCAGTTCAGCTTTACGAAAATCTGCATCCGACAAATCGCTGTCAGAAAAATCCAGGTTGTTCAGCACGGTTCGGGCAAACGACAGCCCGGACAAAAAGGCGCTGTTCAGGCGGGTCTCGCTGAAACTCAGCCCCAGGGACGCGCAATGAGTAAAGTTGGCACCGGTCAGCTTGCAGTGGGCGAAGTTTACCTGGGGCAGTTTGCTGCGCTGCCAGCGCGTGTTGTTCAGGTCGCAACTGTTGAACTGGGCTTCCAGCAGGTTCGCCGCTTCGAAGATGGCATGACCGGCACGGCAACTTTTCCACTGGGTACCTTCCAGGCGCGAACCGAGGAAAGAGGTCTGGACCAGGATGCAGCGCTCGAACACCCAGTGATCGAGCACCATCCGCGACAGATCGGCTCCGCTCAGGTCCACGCCAATCAGGCGCAGGGGACCGCTGTGCTGGTCGATCAGCTCTTCCAACTCTTCACGCTGCAAAGTGCCGCCGTCGATATCGGTGTGCTGCATGAGGACCTCCAGTAGAGCGTCGATGAAAAACGAGGCGCGAGTTTAACCTGCCCGCACCCACAAAAAACCCGGCAAGGCGCCGGGTTTTCTGTTTATGGGTAACGTCCTACTCCAGAACGGTCTCCACCGTGCCAAGGGCCGCCTGCGCCTTTCGCTTGTTCTTGATCAAGTAGCACACCCACATAAACGCCACCCACACCGGGATCGCATATACCGAGCGGTCAATGCCCGGGATCATCAACATCGTCCCCAGGATAAACACCACGAAGGCGATGCAGACGAGGTTGCCATACGGATACCACAGCGCCTTGAACAACGGCACCTGGCCGGTGCGGTTCATGTGCTGGCGGAACTTGAAGTGAGAGAAGCTGATCATCGCCCAGTTGATCACCAGCGTGGCCACGACCAGTGACATCAACAGTTCCAGCGCGTGTTGCGGGATCAGGTAGTTCATCAGCACGGCCACCAGGGTGACCGCCGCCGAGGCGAGGATCGAACGCACCGGCACGCCGCGCTTGTCGATCTTGGCCAGGGCGCGAGGTGCGTCACCCTGCTCGGCCATGCCCAGCAGCATACGGCTGTTGCAGTAGGTGCCGCTGTTGTACACCGACAGTGCGGCCGTCAGCACCACGAAGTTGAGGATATGCGCGGCAGTGTTGCTGCCGAGCATCGAGAACACCTGCACGAAAGGGCTACCACTGTAGGCATCGCCGGAGGCATTAAGGCTCGCCAGCAGGCTGTCCCACGGCGTCAGCGACAACAGCACCACCAGGGCGCCGATGTAGAAAATCAGGATGCGGTAGATCACCTGGTTGATTGCCTTGGGGATCACGGTGCGTGGCTGGTCGGCTTCAGCCGCAGTAAAACCGAGCATTTCCAGGCCGCCAAAGGAGAACATGATGATCGCCATCGCCATCACCAACCCGCCGACGCCATGGGGGAAGAAGCCGCCGTGCTCCCACAGGTTGCTCACCGAGGCTTGCGGGCCGCCGCTGCCGCTGACCAGCAAGTAGCTGCCCAGGGCGATCATGCCGACGATGGCCACCACCTTGATGATGGCGAACCAGAATTCGGCCTCACCGAAGACTTTGACGTTGGCCAGGTTAATCACGTTGATCAGCACGAAGAACGCCGCCGCCGAGACCCAGGTCGGGATCTCCGGCCACCAGTAGTGCACGTATTTACCGACGGCCGTCAGCTCCGACATGCCCACCAGGATGTACAGGATCCAGCAGTTCCAGCCCGACAGGAAGCCGGCGAAACCGCCCCAGTACTTGTGGGCAAAGTGACTGAAGGAGCCGGCGACCGGCTCTTCGACAATCATTTCGCCGAGCTGGCGCATGATCATGAAGGCGATAAAGCCGCAGATGGCATAACCCAGGATCATCGATGGGCCGGCAGATTTGAGCACCCCGGCCGAGCCGAGGAACAGGCCGGTGCCGATGGCGCCACCGAGGGCGATCAACTGGATATGCCGATTTTTCAGGCCGCGTTTCAGCTCGCCTGAAGGGGAATGGGGTCCACTCATGAAAAGGGTCTCACGCAAGGTTTGAGAATGTTGAATGCAGGTTGCTGACTTGATGTCCGACTCAAGCAGCGCCGCTCAAACCCCAGCGCAGGCACCAGGAGTACAGCGTCTTTCTAACGGTCATGCGTCACCTGTTTGTTTTTATCTGTGACGAAATCGAACCCGTCCGGCTCGTGGCCAGGCGGAGTGATCAGGGGTCGTAAACCCTGAGGTCTTGGCCTTTTGCGTAGGTACGCAAGGGGCGTCACAGTAAAACGCGGCGCATTGTACACCGCTCGACCGCTTCGCAACGCACCAGCAAAGCGCGCGCGACAATCTGTCAGGTATTGCTTACAGCCGGACCAGGCCCCGATATGACTGACCTGGATCGTAAATTTATCGTTACATCTCGGAAATTAAACGTTACAGCCAAGGTAAATCGGGCACCTAACGGAAAATTGTCGGTAGGGAATTTCTGACCGTTCAGTCCAGCCATCGCGCTGTTTTTTTTGAATAAAAAACAACGGAGGGAAAATAGAACAAAAAATCCGAATGAGACCGTGTCAATAAATTTTTTGCATTCCGAAACACTCTCCCCTAGGTTCGTTCCACTTGCTCAGCGAAGCCCGCTGGCAAGCCGTTCTCAAACAACGTCCTCTAGGAGATACACCATGCAAGCACTGGAAAACGCCCTGGAAACCGAACTGCAACTCGACGATTGGTTTGAAGCGCCGACCCATGAGGCCGCCGTTGAAATGATGCAAGCCGATGCCGTTGTGCCCTTTGGCACCGCGATGTGGCCTTTCTAACACCCGGCAGGCATCCGGCAGGTGCTGTGCACGGCATCTGCCCCCTTACCCCAGGCACAGAAGGATATACGTCATGGACAAGGCCCGCGCCGTCGAACATTTCCTCTACTACCTCGCTCACCACCCGGCCCTCAACGGCCTGAGCCGCCCTACCGTACTGCTGGGCCACACCGAGCGCTACGACGCTATCGCCCACGCGATCACTCACAGCAGCGCCGCCCGATTCAACTTCCAGGTGCAGCGCCTGGACCTGGCCGCCAGCGATTCCCTGGCCCAGGCCATCGAAGCCTGCGACCTGTACCTGTTTCTCTACGACGCCTCGACCCTGCCCAACCCACGCGCCGAAGGCCCGGACTTCATCCGCGCCTTGCAGGGCGTGATGGCCGAACACTGGAAGAAATCCCTGCTGTTCAAGGATTACGGCGACTATTTCTACGACACGTTCAGCGTCGAACCGCAGCGGATAGCCGACCTCAACGCCACGCTGATCCGGCGCATGTCCGAGGCCACGGTGCTGAGTTTTACCGACGAGCACGGCTCACGCCTGGAAGCGCCGATGAGCAGCATCAAGAAGTGGACCAATATCAACGGCGTCGGCAACCACGACCTGGCCCCCGGCGAAATCGCCACCCACAGCGAGGCCATCAATGGCCAGGTAAGGTTTGTCGGCACCTTTCTCAGCACCATCCCGTTCGCACGCAAATACGGCGTGCTGCAATCACCGCTGGAACTGTGGATCGAGAACTCGACCATCTGCAGCGTAGCCAGCGATGTGCCGGGGCTGGCAGATGATTTCAACAAGTACCTGAACGCCAACCCGTCCAACCGCCGCGTGGAGGAACTGGGGATTGGTACCAATGAAGGGGTCAAGGACCTGTATGCGCGTAATGCGGGGTTTGAAGAACGCCATTGCGGGTTGCACCTGGGCCTGGGCGGTGGGCAGAAAGGCAGTCATCACCTGGATTTGATCTTTGCCAGTGGGGTGTTGGCCCTCGACGATAAACCAGTATTTGATGGCACATTTGCGTTCTGAATGCAGACACTCCCTTCTGTGGCGAGCGGGCTTGCCCCGCGTTGGGCGGCGAAGCCGCACCAAGCCCTGCAGTTGATTTCTACCTGACACAACGCGGTGACCTTCTGGGGCCGCTGCGCAGCCCAACGCGGGACAAGCCCGCTCACCACAATGAACTGCACGGCAGTTGAGTGAGTAATTTCAGCCGAAAATCTTGCAAAAAAAAACGCCAACCCTAGGGTTGGCGTTTTTGTGCAGCGTTTACATCACTGCGGCTTCTTGCGACCAAAACCAGGACGCTGACCGGAACCTGCCGGTGCGCCACGGCGCTTGCCCGACGGCTCATCAGCCACCAGCTTCAGGCCAGGACGCTTTTTCGGCGCAGGCTTGGCTGGGCGCTTGGTGTTGGCGCTGTCGGCCGGGCGATCGGACGGAGCACCACGGCCAGCTTCGCCACGGTTACCGCGACCGCCACTTGGCGCTTCGCCACGGCCGGCAGGACGCGGTGCGCGTGGAGCACGCTCGCCTTCCTGACGCGATGGTGCGGTTGGGCGACGCTCGCCTTCGATGTGCGGCTCACGGGAAATACGACCGCCGGTGGCCGGTGCATCCAGCGCGGGGCGCAGGGTGCGGGCAACACGTTCGGTACGGGCCACAGGACGCGACGATTTACGCTGCATACGCTCAAGCTTGTCTTTGCTCTTGGCGTTCATCTGCGGCATGGCGACCGGCGTCAGGCCAACTTCGGCGCTGAGGATGTCGACTTCGAACTGGCTCATTTCGCGCCAGCGGCCCATCGGCAGGTCGGAGTTGAGGAACACCGGGCCGAAACGCACGCGCTTCAAGCGGCTGACCACCAGGCCCTGGGATTCCCACAGGCGACGCACTTCACGGTTACGGCCTTCCATCACCACGCAGTGGTACCAGTGGTTGAAACCTTCGCCACCGGGAGCCTGCTTGATGTCAGTGAACTTGGCCGGGCCGTCTTCCAGCACCACGCCAGCCTTGAGGCGCGCAATCATCTCGTCATCGACTTCACCGCGTACACGCACAGCGTACTCGCGGTCCATCTCGTAGGACGGGTGCATCAGGCGGTTAGCCAGTTCACCGTCGGTGGTGAACATCAGCAAGCCGGTGGTGTTGATGTCGAGACGACCGATGTTGATCCAGCGGCCTTCTTTGGGCTTGGGCATCTTGTCGAACACGGTCGGACGGCCTTCCGGGTCGTCACGGGTGCAGATCTCGCCATCGGGCTTGTTGTACATGATGACGCGGCGTACGGATTCGTCAGCCTCGACACGCTTGATGACCTTGCCATCAATGGTGATTGCATCGTGCAAGTCGACGCGCTGGCCAAGGGTGGCCTCAACGCCGTTGACCTTGATGCGCTTCTGGGTGATCCAGGCTTCGACGTCGCGGCGTGAGCCCACGCCGATACGCGCCAGCACCTTTTGCAGTTTTTCGCCTGCTGGGCCGATTTCCTGGCTGTCGTTCTGGTCTTTGTCGTTCATCTTAAGCACCTCCCGGTGGGTCGATTCAGGCGTGGCCTGAAGAGTGTTGAAAGCGGGGCTTTGGGCGAATAGATCGCCAAAGGGTCGCGAATCATACGCGCATGGCGCGCGTTGCGCATCAGAGACTAGTCGATAAGTGCCTGGTCATTTGCTTTTCCGCCGACCGGTGGCGCCCAGGGCCAGGAGTCGCAGTTCGGCTTCGGCCAGAACCGTGCGTTTATCGGCTTTGTCGAGTTTCTTCCAGGCGCGGATCTCGCGCTTGCTGCGGCCGCAGCCGACGCAGATGTCGTCGCTGAATGTGCAGATGCTGATGCAGGGGTCTTTGGTTGAAATCATCACCACAACTCTCGTTCCCACGCTCAGCGTGGTAATGCATCCCGTGACGCTGCGCGTCACAAGCGGACGCAGAGCGTCCAAGGCGGCATTCCCACGCGGAGCGTGGGAACGATCAACGGTTCAGTCTTCGAACTGGCGCCGCTCGTTTTCGATGGCTTCGGCCAGGGCGCGGGCTTCGTCCTCTTCATCGTTCAACGGCGGCTGCTCGAGGGCTGCGACGGCGGCAAGCAGTTTCTCGCGGGCTTCGGCGACGCCGAGGATGTCTTCCTCGGGCTCGGGCTCGGGTTCAACTTCGACCGCAGGCTCCGTTTCAACGTTCACCTCCGCTTCCGGCTCGACAGCACCGTCACGCAGCAAATCGTCGAAGTCGGTCTTGATTCCCAGCTCCATGTCGTCCAGTTCCAGCAACAAGGTGTGGAAACTGGTTTCGTCCTTCGGCTCTTCCGGCTCGGCAGTAGCGTCGGCCAGTTCCTGCAAACTCGCAGGGACCGGGGCGTCGTCGAAGTCGAGCACCGGCTCGACTTCCATTTCGCGCAGTTCGGCCAGAGGCGGCAGGTCGTCTAGGTTCTTCAGGTTGAAGTGGTCGAGGAACACCTTGGTGGTGGCGAACATCGCCGGTTTGCCGGGCACGTCGCGGTAGCCGACGATACGAATCCATTCGCGCTCCAGCAGCGTCTTGACGATATGGCTGTTGACCGCCACGCCCCGCACGTCCTCGATCTCGCCCCGGGTGATCGGCTGGCGATAGGCGATCAGCGCCATGGTCTCCAGCATCGCCCGTGAATAACGCTGTGGGCGTTCTTCCCACAAGCGGCCGACCCACGGGGAAAATTTCTCACGGATCTGCAGGCGATAACCCGACGCTACTTCGCGCAGTTCAAAGGCACGGCCGTCGCAGGACTTGCGCAAAATCTCCAGCGCCTTCTTGAACACCGGCGGTTCCGGACGTTCGGCTTCTTCAAAGAGTTCGAACAGGCGCTCCAGGGATTGCGGCTTACCCGAGGCCAGAAGAAAGGCCTCCAGCAGCGGGGCCAGTTCGCGGGGTTCAGTCAGATTCATCGATTCAGCTCTTTATTCGGCTCGCGCCCGCACGTGGATAGCCGCAAAAGGCTCATTCTGGACCAACTCGACCAAGGATTCCTTGACCAGTTCGAGGACCGCCATAAAGGTCACCACCACCCCCAAGCGCCCTTCCTCTTTGGTAAACAGCTCGACAAACGGCACAAACCCCCCGCCCTTGAGGCGTTCCAGCACATCACTCATGCGCTCGCGGGTCGACAGGGCCTCGCGGCTGACCTGGTGATGTTCAAACATGTCACCACGGCGCAGCACTTCGGCCATGGACATCAACAGTTCTTCCAGGCTCACGTCCGGCAACAACTTGCGCGCACGGGCTTCCGGGGCGTCGAGCTTGGGCACCACCACGTCGCGACCAACGCGACTCAAGCCGTCGATGCCTTCGGCAGCGGCCTTGAAGCGTTCGTACTCCTGCAGGCGGCGGATCAGTTCGGCGCGCGGGTCATCCTCTTCGGCTTCGATCGTCTCCGAGCGCGGCAACAGCATGCGCGACTTGATCTCGGCGAGCATGGCGGCCATCACCAGGTACTCGGCGGCCAGTTCCAGGCGCACCGACTGCATCAGCTCGACATACCCCATGTACTGGCGGGTGATTTCCGCCACGGGGATGTCGAGAATGTTGATGTTCTGTTTGCGGATCAGGTACAGCAGCAAGTCCAGCGGGCCTTCGAAGGCTTCAAGGAAGACTTCCAGCGCATCCGGCGGGATGTACAAATCCAGCGGCATTTCCAGCACGGCCTGGCCGTAGACCATGGCAAACGGCAGTTCCTGCTGCGCACCCGCCTGGCTGTCGACGGTTTCCACGACCGACATTCAGGCCTCGACCATAAACGGGGTCGGGTCGCCGCAGCCCACACGCACCACTTCCGGCTCGCCATCGGCCAGGTTGATCACCGTAGAGGCTTTGCCGCCGCCGAAACCGCCGTCGATGATCAGGTCCACCTGCTTTTCCAGCAGTTGGCGCATTTCGTAGGGGTCTTCCAGCGGCTCGGTGTCGCCCGGCATGATCAACGACACGCTCATCAGCGGCTCACCCAACTCGGCGAGCAACGCCAGGGCAATCGGGTGCTCCGGCACACGCAGGCCAATGGTGCGCTTTTTCGGGTGCAGCAACAGGCGCGGCACTTCGCGGGTGGCGTTGAGAATAAAGGTGTAAGGGCCGGGCGTGTGGGCCTTGAGCAGGCGGAACGTGCCGGTGTCGACCTTGGCGAACAGCCCCAACTGGGACAGGTCGCTGCAGATCAGCGCGAAGTTGTGATTCTTGTCCAGGTCACGCAAGCGCCTGACCCGCTCCACGGCGCCCTTGTCGCCGATCTGGCAACCGATGGCGTAGGACGAGTCCGTTGGATAGATCACCACACCGCCGGCGCGAATGATCTCCACGGCCTGTTTGATCAGGCGAGGTTGAGGGTTTTCCGGATGAATCTGGAAGAATTGACTCACGTGTTCTACCTGTTCAGACGGTGGCAATAATGGGGTCATGCTTGAATCGCCCCCACAAGAGCGGCAAGTCTTCCGGGACGGGGCGATACTCGCCGATCTCGGACCAGCCGCCTGGGCCATGAAAATCACTGCCGGCGCTGACCAGCAGACCAAATTCGCGGGCAAGAATCGCCAGGCTGCCCACCTGTTCGGCGGGTTGATGCCCGTTGACCACTTCGATTGCGTGGCCGCCCGCTCCAATATAGTCGCCAATCAGCTTGCGGCGCTTGCTGCGGGTGAAATCGTAATGCCAGGGGTGCGCCAGGCTGACCCAGGCCCCGGAGGCCCGCAGGGTCTCGACGGTGTCTTCCAGGGTCGGCCAATGCTGCTTGACGTCGCCCAACTTGCCGGCACCCAGCCATTTGCGGAAGGCTTCGGCGCGATCCTTGACAAAACCTTCACGCACCATCCAGTCGGCAAAGTGCGGACGGGCCGGTGCATTGCCGCTATCGCCCAGCTCCTGCTGGATGGCGCGGGCGCCTTCGAGGGCGTTGGGCATGCCTTTGAGGCTGAGTTTTCGGCTTATTTCTTCGGACCGCAGCCAGCGGCCATCGTGCAATTGGGCGATGGCGGCCACCAACGCCGGGGCGTTTTGATCGAAGCCGTAGCCAAGCACATGGATGGTTGCGCCGCCCCAGGTGCAGGACAATTCAACGCCGTTGACCAGTTGCATGCCCAGGGCATGCGCCGCCGTACGGGCCTCGTCGAGGCCTTCGAGGGTGTCGTGGTCGGTCAACGACAGGACTCGCACGCCTTTTTCAAACGCACGCGCAACCAGTACCGCGGGCGCGAGAGCGCCGTCGGAGGCCGTGCTGTGGCAGTGCAAATCAACATTCACGGGAGTGTGTAACCTCAAGTCAGCTGGCGCTTTCGCTACCAAGGATGTTTGTTATTATGCCGCCACATCCAGCTTCTGGCTCTTACTGTGAAACAATTCATCGACTTCATCCCGCTGTTGCTGTTTTTCATCGTTTACAAACTCGACCCTCGGGTCATCGATATCGCCGGCCATGAGCTGTCATTCGGAGGCATCTACAGTGCCACCGCAGTACTGATCATCAGCTCGCTCGTGGTCTACGGCGCCCTCTTCATCTCCCAGCGCAAACTGGAAAAAAGCCAATGGCTGACCCTGGTCGCGTGCCTGGTCTTCGGTAGCCTGACCCTGGCCTTCCACAGCGAAACCTTCCTTAAATGGAAAGCCCCGGTGGTGAACTGGCTGTTCGCCCTGGCCTTCATCGGCAGCCACTTCATCGGTGATCGCCTGCTGATCAAGCGGATCATGGGCCACGCACTGACCCTGCCGGAGCCGGTCTGGACGCGTTTGAACGTAGCCTGGATCGTATTTTTCCTGTTCTGCGGCGCCGCCAACCTGTTCGTGGCCTTTACCTTCCAGAGCTACTGGGTCGACTTCAAAGTGTTCGGCAGCCTGGGCATGACCTTGTTGTTCCTGGTTGGCCAAGGCATCTACCTGTCGCGCCACCTGCATGACACCGACCCTACTACGCCGAAAACCGAGGACTGACATGCTCTACGCCATCATTGCTACCGACGTCGCCAACTCGCTGGAAAAACGCCTGAGCGTGCGCCCCGCCCACGTCGAACGCCTGAAAGTGCTGCAAACCGAAGGCCGCATCGTGCTCGCCGGCCCGCACCCGGCGGTCGACAGCAATGACCCGGGCGAGGCCGGTTTCACCGGCAGCCTGATCGTCGCCGAGTTCGCGTCCCTGGCCGATGCCAAGGCCTGGGCCGATGCTGACCCGTATGTAGCGGCGGGCGTCTACGCCAATGTCGTGGTCAAGCCGTTCAAGCAAGTCCTGCCTTGACCTACCTTTGTTGAACCCGGTCGCGCCGAACCAATTGCGTTCGGCGCGCTCCTAATTGCTCATTATTCCCGGTAACCTGCCGACAACGTTCTGAATATTCGTGTGGAATCAGGAGTTCCGATGCGCTTACGTCAGTTGTGTCTGTTGGCAGTGTTAATGATCGGGGCTACGGCCCACGCTGAAGAAACCTCGAACACCGGCAGTTCCACGCCCCTGTCCTTGAGTGCCGGCAGCCAGATCACCGAATTGCAGCAACGCTTGAAAGAAAGCGAACGGCTGCGTGAAGAACTGAGCAAGCAACTGCAAACCGCAGACGCCGCACGCGAAAGTGCTCAACTGAATCGCTTGCGCCAGGAGAACCAACGCCTGGCCCAGCAACTCAAAGAGACACAGGGCGGCGCCTTGACCCGATGGCTGACCGAGCAACAGCAGTGGTTCGTCACCGGTGGGGCCGTCGCGCTGATCGCCTTGCTGTGCGGGATCTTCGCCAGCGGTGGGCACCGTCGCCGTCGACAATGGCTAAATTGAGTGAGTCATGAGCGAGCTGTTACTGATAGATGATGACCAGGAGCTCTGCGAGCTGCTGACCAGTTGGTTGAGCCAGGAAGGCTTCCAGGTGCGCGCCTGCCACGACGGTTTGAGCGCCCGCAAAGCCTTGGCCGACACCGCTCCGGCAGCGGTGGTACTCGACGTGATGCTGCCCGACGGCAGCGGCCTGGAGTTGCTCAAACAATTGCGCAACGACCACCCGGAATTGCCCGTGCTGATGCTCTCGGCCCGTGGCGAACCGCTGGACCGCATCCTCGGCCTGGAGTTGGGCGCCGACGATTACCTGGCCAAGCCCTGCGACCCGCGCGAACTGACCGCCCGCCTGCGCGCCGTATTACGCCGCAGCCACCCGGCCGCCGTGTCGAGCCAACTGGAATTGGGCGACCTGTGCTTCAGCCCGGTGCGCGGCGTGGTCAGCATCGATGATCAGGAATTCACCCTCACCGTCTCCGAAAGCCGCCTGCTCGAAGCCTTGCTGCGCCAGCCTGGCGAGCCGCTGGATAAACAGGAACTGGCGCAGATCGCCCTGGGCCGCAAACTGACCCTTTACGATCGCAGCCTGGACATGCACGTGAGCAACCTGCGCAAAAAAATCGGCCCGCACCAGGATGGCCGGCCACGGATCGTGGCGTTGCGCAGTCGCGGCTACTATTACAGCCTTTGAAGCAGCCGCAAGCTTCAAGCCTTAAGCTGCAAGCGAAAACGCTCCACTTGCAGCTTAAGGCTTGCAGCTTGCAACTGCCGCCCTCCCCTTACCAAACCTTTACCCTCCCCTGACCGCCGCTGACCTTGATCTCCGTAATCTACTCACATCCGGACTCACCGGAATAGAGACAGGAGAATCACCATGCGCAAGACCCTAATCGCTCTGATGTTCGCCGCTGCCCTGCCTACCGTTGCCATGGCCGCCATGCCCGAAGGCCCAGGCCCGATGGGCGGTCCTGAAGGCCACATGATGGGTGGCCCGGGCCACGGCGGTGAACACGGTCCGCGTGGCAAAGGTGGCCCGTTCAGCCAGCTGGACCTGAGCAAGGAACAGCGCCAGCAGATCGGCAGGCTGATGGGCGACCAATGGCACGCTCGCAAAGACCTGGTCAAAAAGTACCTGGACAAACTCCCGGCCGCTGACCAGAAAGCCATGCAAGACGAAATGGCTGCCGGCAAGCAGAAAACTCAGGCGGATATCCGCGCAGTGCTGAAACCCGATCAACAGAAGAAGTTCGACGAGATCGTCAAGAAGCAAGAACAGCGCCGCGCCGAGTGGAAGGAATTCCAGGCCTGGAAAGCGCAACAGCCGCAAAAAGCGCAATAATGCCCCCGCGTTAACGCTCCCAGCCCAGTGGCCCACGCCACTGGGCTTTTCCTGTTTGAGGGTTTCCTGTGCGTTCATTATTCTGGCGCATCCTGGCCAGTTTCTGGCTGGCCATCGCCTTGGTTGCCGGGCTGTCGATCCTGCTTGGGCACATGCTTAATCAAGATGCCTGGATTCTCAGCCGCCACCCCGGCCTCAATAACCTGGCCGAAGAGTGGACCCAACTCTACGAAGCCCAGGGCGAGGACGCTGCGCAGGACTTGCTGCAACAGCGCAAGCGCCAGTACCACATCGACGTGCAAGTGCTGAACGAAAGCGGCGAGCCCGTGGTGCGCGGCACCTTCCCGCGCCGCGCCGCCGCCTTCGAAGCACGGCAGAACGACAACAAGGACGGCCACCTGCCCTGGCGGCGCCTGACCGCCGAGTACACCAGCGACAAGACCGGCGACACCTACCTGCTGATCTACCGCATCCCCCACCCGGAACTGGACGCCTGGCACCGCAGCAGCCTGGTCTGGCCGTTGAGCGCGCTGGCGATTGCCCTGGTGGTGCTGACCCTGTTCAGCCTGCTGGTGACGCTGTCCATCACCCGCCCGTTGAGCCGCCTGCGCGGTGCGGTGCATGACCTCGGCCAGGCCACCTACCAGCAAAACAGCCTGGCGCGCCTGGCCAACCGGCGCGATGAGTTCGGCGTGCTGGCCACCGACTTCAACCGTATGGGCGCCCGCCTGCAGAGCCTCATCGGCAGCCAGCGCCAACTGCTGCGGGACGTGTCCCACGAACTGCGCTCGCCGCTGGCCCGCTTGCGTATCGCCCTGGCCCTGGCCGAACGCGCCAGCCCCGAAGAGCGCGAGAAACTCTGGCCGCGCCTGACCCGCGAATGCGACCGTCTCGAAGCGCTGATCAGCGAGATTCTGGTACTGGCCCGCGTCGATGCCGACAACGCCAGCGCTGAAGAAGTCGACCTCACCCCGCTGCTCAAGACCCTGCAAAAAGACGCCCAGCTCAGCGCGCCTGACCAGGTGGTGCACCTCACCGCCGAAACCGATCTGCACCTCAAGGGCTGGCCGACCATGATCGAACGCGCTGTGGATAACCTGCTGCGCAATGCCCAGCGTTTCAATCCGGTAGGCCAACCGATCGAGTTACAGGCCCAACGCCAGGGCGAACGGATTTTGATCAGCGTGCGCGATCACGGCCCCGGCGTGGAAGCCGAGCACCTCAGCCTGCTGGGCGAACCGTTCTATCGCGCGCCCGGCCAGACCGCCCAGGGCCACGGCCTGGGCCTGGCGATTGCACGGCGCGCAGCGGAGCGCCATGGCGGCCGCCTGATTCTGGCCAATCATGCCAACGGTGGTTTTATTGCAAGTCTCGACCTGCCCTTGGAGCCTGGGGTTGTCACACCGGTGTGATGATCTTTTTAGTGGCCCTTCTCTTACGGAGGGCCTTTGATGACTGACCTGCTGACTCCCATCCAAGCCGCACTCGATCTACCGCAAACGCCGCTGACCTTTACCGAGGCCGGCGCCCTGCCCTCGACCTTCGCCGTGACCGACCTGGCCAGCGCCAGCATCAGCGCCGCCGGCCAGGCCGTCGCCCAACTGATCCAGCATCAGACCGGGCGCTTGCCCAGCGTCAGTGTCGACCGGCGCCTTGCTTCCTTCTGGTTCTCGTCGTCGATTCGCCCGGTGGGCTGGCAAGTGCCACCGCTGTGGGACCCGGTGGCCGGTGACTATGCCAGCGCCGACGGCTGGATTCGCTTGCACACCAACGCGCCCCATCACCGTGCCGCCGCCGAACGGGTGCTCGGCAAGGTTGTCGACCGCGCCGAGATGGCCAGCAAGGTCGCCGCCTGGAACGCCGCCGAACTGGAGCAGACGATTGCCGATGAAGGCGGTTGTGCCGCGCAGATGCGTTCCTCGCAGGCCTGGCTGACTCATCCGCAGGGTCTGGCGGTGAATGCCGAGGATCTGGTCCAGCGCCAGACCTTCGAAACCCTCACCGACAAACCCTGGCTCGGCTCGGTGGCGCGCCCACTGGCCGGAATCAAGGTACTGGACCTGACCCGCGTACTGGCCGGTCCCGTGGCCAGTCGTTTCCTCGCTGGGTTGGGCGCGGATGTTCTGCGCATCGACTCACCCACCTGGAACGAACCGGGTGTGGTCCCTGAAATGACCCTGGGCAAACGCTGCGCGCGCCTTGACCTGAAAACCCCGGAAGGCCGGCAGGTTTTCGAAGGGTTGCTCAAGGACGCCGACATCCTCTTCCACGGCTACCGCGCCGATGCCCTGGAACAACTCGGCTACACCTCCCGCGAACTGCAACACCTTGCCCCCGGCCTCATCGACGTGAGCCTCAATGCCTACGGCTGGAGTGGCCCGTGGCGCAATCGCCGGGGGTTCGACAGCCTGGTGCAGATGAGCAGCGGGATCGCCGTTGCGGGCATGGCCTGGAAGCAGGCTGACAAACCGGTGCCACTGCCGTTGCAGGCGCTGGATCATGCAACCGGGTATTTGATGGCGGCCAGTGCGATCCAGGCGTTGAGCGAGCGATTGAAATCCGGCCGTGGCGGCTCGGCGCGGTTGTCATTGGCGCGCACGGCGAAGTTGTTGGTGGACGCGGGTCAGGTGCCGGAACAGCCGGCGCTGCGAGCCGAAGAGGCAGAGGATCAAGGGGTGGTGGAGGAACAAACCAGTTGGGGGCCGGCGCATCGATTGTTGCCGCCGGTGACCATCAGCGGCACACCGTTGCAGTGGGATTTGCCGGCGGGGGAATTGGGCTCGCATCGGCCGCAGTGGTGAGCTGACTACCGCTATCGCGAGCAAGCCCGCTCCCACATTCGACCGCATTCCAAAAGATGTGCACGGTACAAATGTGGGAGCGGGCTTGCTCGCGATGAGGCCCTCACATCCGCTATCAATCCGCCCGGCTCAACGACGTCCACAAATGCTGCGCCGCATACGCCCTCAGCGGTCGCCACGCTTCAGCCCGCGCCAACAACTGCCGCGCCGAAACCGGCCCACCCTCGAGCGCCGCCAGCGCATTGATCAAGCCGATATCCCCCGACGCAAATGCATCCGCCTCGCGCAACTGGCGCATGGCGATGTACTGCGCCGTCCAGTCGCCAATCCCCGGCAAGGCCACCAAGCGCGCCACGCCTTCCTTGAGGCTGGCCTTGGGTTGAAATAATTCAGGGTCATCCAGCAACGCCTGGGCGACACCGGACAACGTTCGGCCTCGGGCTTTGGGCATGCCCAACGTAGCCAGGTCCGCTGCCGCCAAGACATCGGGCATAGGGAACACATAGGTGATCCCGTCATGCGGTGTCTCCAGCGGCTGGCCGTACTGCGCGACCAACTTTCCCGCCAGGCGGATCGCCGCCGCCACCGTAATTTGCTGGCCCAGCACCGCGCGGATCGCCAACTCCAGGCCATCCCACGTGCCTGGCAGCCGCAGGCCCGGGCGAGCCGCGACCAGTTGCGCCATCAATGGGTCTTTCGCCAACTGCGGGTTGATCAACTCAGGCTGGGCGTCCACATCAAACATCCGGCGCAGCCGTCGCTCGATCTCGGGCAACGCCGCAGGGTCAGGAAAGTCGATCGTTACCTCCAGCCAATCTCCCGAACCTGGCGCGACGCTGATCCAGCCATGCTGCTCGCCCACGCTGATACTGCGCCGATACACGCCCGCCACCACCGTCTCCAACCCAGTGATCGCCCGCGCGGCTAAAAACCCCAACATGGCCGCCCAGTCATAGGGCGGTTGATAGGCCAGTCTCACAACGACAACACCCCGCTATACAGCCCATACGCCGCCAGCCCTGCGCCTGCAATCACGCAGGCGAAAATGCCTTTTTCCACATGCGTGAACAAGGGCAGGCCCTGCTCGCGCTTGGCCAGGGCAAACAACACCACTCCCGGCGCGTAGAGCAACGCCGACAGCAGCAGGTATTTCAAACCACCCGCGTAAAGCAGCCACACGGCATAGCCGAGGGCCGTCAGGCCCACCAGCAAGTCCTTCACGCGGTGGTGTTGGGCGCCTTCATAGGTTTCGCCGCGCCCACTCAACAGCACGGCATAAGCCGCCGACCACAGGTAGGGCACCAGAATCATCGACGAAGCGAGGTAAATCAGGCTGGTGTAGGTGCTGTGGGAAAACAGCGTGATCACCAGGAAGGCCTGGATCATCACGTTCGTCAGCCACAGCGCATTGACCGGCACCTGGTTGGCGTTTTCCTTTTTCAGGAAGGCCGGCATGGTCTTGTCATGGGCTGTGGCGTAGAGGATTTCGGCGCAGAGTAACGCCCATGACAACAACGCTCCCAGCAACGACACCGCCAAGCCAATGCTGATCAGCAGCGCGCCCCATGGGCCGACGATATGCTCCAGTACCCCCGCCAACGACGGGTTCTGCAGGCCGGCCAATTCCGGCTGACTCATGATCCCCAACGACAACAGGTTCACCAACACCAGCAGCGCCAGCACGCCGAGAAACCCGATCACCGTGGCGCGGCCCACGTCGGAGCGTTTTTCGGCCCGCGCCGAATACACGCTGGCGCCCTCGATTCCGATAAACACAAACACCGTGACCAGCATCATGTTGCGCACCTGATCGACCACGCTGCCGAACTGCGGATTGCCCAGGCCCCAGATATCGCGGGTGAAGATATCAGCCTTGAACGCCACGGCAGCGATCACGATAAACATGATCAACGGCACGATCTTCGCCACGGTGGTGATCTGGTTAATGAACGCCGCTTCCTTGATCCCACGCAGCACCAGGAAATGCACGGCCCATAACAACAGCGACGCGCAGCCGATGGCCACCGGTGTATTGCCCTGGCCAAACACCGGAAAAAAGTAACCGAGGGTGCTGAACAGCAGCACGAAATAACCGACGTTACCCATCCAGGCGCTGATCCAATAACCCCAGGCGGACGAGAAGCCCATGTAGTCGCCAAACCCAGCCTTGGCGTAGGCATACACACCGGAATCCAGCTCGGGTTTGCGGTTGGCCAGGGTCTGGAACACGAAGGCCAGGGTCAGCATGCCCACGGCAGTGATCGCCCAGCCGATCAATACCGCGCCCACTTCGGCGCGCGCGGCCATGTTCTGCGGCAGGGAGAAAATCCCCCCGCCGACCATCGAGCCCACGACCAAGGCGATCAGCGCGCCGAGCCGAAGTTTTTCCGTCGGTTGAGACATGAATATTCCTGATTAACTACATTTATTGAGGCAACAACTGTGCACTCGACGGCTATTTGAAGTCTTATCCGCGCTTAATAGCTATTGTGAATAAACCTATAAACCTCATAACTCACTGGCATTACAACAAATAACGCCCCGAGCAATTTATTATTTAAATAAGACTAATTTTTTTGAACCTATCGATTCCGATAAAACGCTTTTTTAAACGTTTGCATATCTTGAAATAAGGACTAACTTCAATCGTCCACACCAATGAGAAAACCTGTTATTTAAAACGGAAAGGCTCTGAAAAGCGTATTTCCGGGGTAGTCGTGCGCCCGCAGCTTTCATCATAAGTCATTAATTCACAATGGAATGTGCCAATGAAGTGATCTGAGTCAGCTGTTTGATTAGCGCACGGATTTAATCTGTGGTCTCTCTTCTCCTGCATTGGAGTCATGCAATGTCTGAATCTCCCGGAAAACTTCGATTAGGTGCACTGGTTGCACTGGTCGTGGGCTCAATGATTGGCGGCGGGATCTTCTCACTTCCGCAAAACATGGCCGCCAGTGCCGATGTCGGCGCGGTGCTGATCGGTTGGGTGATTACCGCTGTTGGCATGTTGACCCTCGCTTTCGTGTTCCAGACCCTGGCCAATCGCAAGCCCAACCTCGACGGCGGCGTGTACGCCTACGCCAAGGCCGGGTTTGGCGACTACATGGGTTTCTCGTCCGCCTGGGGTTACTGGATCAGTGCCTGGCTGGGTAACGTCGGTTACTTCGTGTTGCTGTTCAGCACCCTCGGTTATTTCTTCCCGATATTTGGCGAAGGCAACACCCCGGCGGCGGTCATCGGCGCCTCGGTGCTGTTGTGGGCCGTGCATTTCCTGGTGCTGCGCGGGATCAAGGAAGCGGCGTTCATCAACCTGGTGACCACCGTCGCCAAAGTGGTGCCGCTGGTGCTGTTTGTGTTGATCGCCGTGTTCGCGTTCAAGCTGGACATCTTCACCGCTGACATCTGGGGCATCAAAAACCCCGACCTGGGCAGCGTGATGAACCAGGTACGCAACATGATGCTGGTCACCGTGTGGGTGTTTATCGGTATCGAAGGCGCGAGCATCTTCTCGTCCCGTGCGGAAAAACGCAGCGACGTGGGCAAGGCCACGGTGATCGGCTTTATCACCGTGCTGCTGTTCCTGATGCTGGTGAACGTACTGTCCCTGGGCATCATGACCCAGCCGGAACTGGCCAAGCTGCAGAACCCGTCGATGGCCGCCGTACTGGAACACGTGGTGGGCCACTGGGGCGCGGTGCTGATCAGCGTAGGCTTGATCATCTCGTTGCTCGGCGCGTTGCTGTCGTGGGTGCTGCTGTGTGCGGAGATCATGTTCGCCGCCGCCAAGGACCACACCATGCCGGAGTTCCTGCGCAAGGAAAACGCTAACCATGTGCCGGTCAATGCGCTGTGGCTGACCAATGCCATGGTCCAGGTGTTCCTGGTGATCACGCTGTTTTCCGCCAGCACTTACCTGTCGCTGATATACCTCGCCACCTCGATGATCCTGGTGCCTTACCTGTGGTCGGCGGCCTACGCCCTGTTGCTGGCGGTACGCGGTGAGACTTACGAAAACGCTCTTGCCGAGCGCAAAAAAGACCTGTTCATCGGCGCGATTGCGGTGATCTACGCGGTCTGGCTGCTCTATGCGGGAGGTACCAAATACCTGCTGCTCTCCGCCCTGCTCTATGCCCCCGGCGCGATCCTGTTCGCCAAGGCCAAGCATGAACTGGGCAAACCGATTTTCACCAACGTCGAGAAGCTGATTTTCGCCGCGGTAGTCATTGGCGCCCTGGTGGCGGCCTATGGGCTCTACGACGGTTTCCTGACGCTGTAATTGTTAATTTTTGTTCCTTGGAGGATCTGTAATGACCACGGAAAAAGTGAAGTACGGCGTACATTCCGAAGCCGGCAAACTGCGCAAAGTCATGGTGTGCTCCCCAGGTTTGGCCCACCAACGGCTGACCCCCAACAACTGCGATGAACTGCTGTTTGATGACGTGCTGTGGGTGGCCCAGGCCAAGCGCGACCATTTCGACTTCGTCACCAAAATGCGCGAGCGGGACATTGATGTGCTGGAAATGCACAACCTGCTCACCGACATTGTCGCCATCCCCGAAGCCCTCGACTGGATTCTGCAACGCAAGATCACCTCCAACACGGTGGGTCTGGGCCTGGTCGATGAAGTCAGCTCCTGGCTACGCAGCCTGGAGCCGCGCAAGACCGCCGAGTTCCTGATTGGTGGCGTGTCGGCCGATGACCTGCCGAGCAGCTTCGGTGGCAAGACCATCGAGATGTTCCGCGATTTCCTCGGCCACTCCAGCTTCATTCTGCCGCCGCTGCCCAACACCCAGTTCACCCGCGACACCACCTGCTGGATCTACGGTGGCGTGACGCTGAACCCGATGTACTGGCCGGCGCGACGTCAGGAAACCCTGCTGGCCAGCGCCATCTACAAATTCCACCCTGAGTTTGCCAACGCGGACTTCCAGATCTGGTACGGCGACCCCGACCTGGAACACGGCGCCGCCACGCTGGAAGGCGGTGACGTTATGCCGATTGGCAATGGCGTCGTGTTGATCGGCATGGGCGAGCGCTCGTCCCACCAGGCCATCGGCCAACTGGCGCGAAACCTGTTCAAAAACAAGGCGGTAGAACGGGTAATCGTTGCCGGCCTGCCAAAATCCCGCGCGGCGATGCACCTGGACACTGTGTTCAGTTTCTGCGACCGCGATCTGGTCACCATCTTCCCTGAAGTGGTCAACCAGATCGTCGCCTTCACCCTGCGCCCTGACGAAAGCAAGCCACACGGCATCGATATCCAACGGGAGAAAACCAACTTCCTCGACACCGTGGCCGCAGCGCTCAACCTCAAGGCCCTGCGGGTCGTCGAAACCGGCGGCAACAGCTTCGCCGCCGAACGCGAGCAGTGGGACGACGGTAACAACGTGGTGGCCCTGGAGCCTGGCGTGGTGATCGGCTACGACCGCAACACCTACACCAACACCCTGCTGCGCAAGGCCGGTGTGGAAGTCATCACCATCAGCGCCGGTGAACTCGGCCGTGGCCGTGGCGGTGGCCACTGCATGACCTGCCCGATCATCCGCGACCCTATCGATTATTAATTTTCAGGCCTTGGCCGCCGCTCACGAGGCGCCGGCCAAGGGGATAACCTAAACAGAAGGAGATCCACCATGGCTTTCAATATGCGCAACCGCAGCCTGCTCTCGCTGATGCACCACACCACCCGCGAGCTCAACTACCTGCTGGACCTGTCCCGCGACCTCAAACGCGCCAAATACACCGGCACCGAGCGTCCGCACCTGCAGGGCAAAAACATCGCGCTGATCTTCGAAAAAACCTCGACCCGCACCCGCTGCGCCTTCGAAGTCGCGGCCCATGACCAGGGCGCCCACGTCACCTATATCGACCCGGTGTCGTCGCAGATCGGCCACAAAGAAAGCATGAAAGACACCGCCCGCGTCCTCGGCCGCATGTTCGACGCCATTGAATACCGTGGCTTCGCGCAGGAGATCGTCGAAGAGCTGGCCAAGTTCGCCGGCGTGCCGGTGTTCAACGGCCTCACCGCCGAATTCCACCCGACCCAAATGATCGCCGACACCCTGACCATGCGCGAACACAGCGACAAGCCGCTGCATGACATCAGCTACGCCTACCTGGGCGACGCCCGTTACAACATGGGCAACTCGCTGCTGATGATCGGCGCCAAGCTGGGCATGGACGTGCGCATTGGCGCGCCGAAAGCGCTGTGGCCAGATGAAGATTTCATCAAACAATGCCAGGCGTTTGCCGAAGAGAGCGGCGCGCGCATCACCATCACTGAAGACCCGAAAGAAGCCGTGAAAGGCGTGGACTTCATCCACACCGATATCTGGGTGTCGATGGGTGAGCCGGTGGAAGCGTGGGACGAGCGCATCGAGCAACTGCTGCCGTACCAGGTCAACGCCAAGATGATGAAAGCCTCGGGCAACCCGCGCGTGAAGTTCATGCATTGCCTGCCGGCGTTCCATAACAGCGAAACCAAGGTCGGCAAGGACATCGCCGCGCGTTATCCGAACCTGGCCAATGGCGTGGAAGTGACCGAGGAAGTCTTCGAGTCGCCGGCCAACATCGCGTTTGAGCAGGCGGAAAACCGCATGCATACCATCAAGGCGATCCTGGTGTCGGCGTTGGCGGATATCTAAACCTCACTGTCGGGACATGCACATAGGAGGAGGCCTCTGTGGCGAGCGGGCTTGCCCCGCGTTGGGCTGCGCAGCAGCCCCAAAACCTGCCACTGCGGTTTGATAGACATAAACGCGGTGACTGTACTGGGGCTGCTTCGCAGCCCAACGCGGGGCAAGCCCGCTCACCACAGGAAGCTGGCTCCTACAGTGACCGCGTTGTTTAAGCTTTTTAAAAGGACATTCTTTATGCGTATCGTCGTTGCACTGGGCGGTAACGCCCTGCTCCGCCGTGGTGAACCCATGACAGCGGACAACCAACGCGCCAATATCCGAATCGCCACCGAACAGATCGCCAAGATCTACCCCGGCAACGAACTGGTGATCGCCCACGGCAATGGTCCGCAAGTCGGCCTGCTGTCATTGCAGGCGGCGGCCTACACCCAGGTTTCGCCGTACCCGCTGGACGTGCTCGGCGCCGAGACCGAGGGCATGATCGGCTACATCATCGAACAGGAACTGGGCAACCTGCTGGACTTCGAAGTGCCGTTCGCCACCCTGCTCACCCAGGTGGAAGTGGACGCCAAGGACCCGGCCTTCCAGAACCCCACCAAGCCCATCGGCCCGGTGTATTCCAAAGCCGAGGCCGAACAACTCGCGGCCGAAAAAGGCTGGGCCATCGCCCCCGATGGCGATAAGTACCGCCGCGTGGTCGCCAGCCCGCGCCCGAAACGCATCTTCGAGATTCGCCCGATCCAGTGGTTGTTGGAAAAAGGCAGCATCGTGATCTGCGCCGGTGGCGGCGGCATCCCGACCATGTATGGCGAAGACGGCAAGCTGCGCGGCATCGAAGCGGTGATCGACAAGGACCTGTGTTCCTCCCTGTTGGCTAAGCAACTGGAGGCCGATTTGCTGGTGATCGCCACCGACGTCAACGCGGCGTTTATCGACTTCGGCAAGCCAACCCAGAAGGCCATCGGCCAGGCCCACCCCGACGAAATGGAAAGACTCGGCTTCGCCGCCGGCTCCATGGGACCCAAGGTGCAAGCCGCCTGCGAGTTCGCCCGCCAGACTGGCAAAACCGCAGTGATCGGTTCACTCTCGGACATCGAAGCCATCGTCCAGGGCAGCGCCGGCACGCGCATCAGCACGGCAAAACCTGGCATCACCTATCTGTGAAGTAGAGGAGATTCGCCTATGGCCACCTTTGAACCCGGTCACTTGCATGTCGAACGTCATGCGCTGAACAAGGATGACTACAGCTACAACCTGTGCATCGACTATGAAGTCAGCCAGGACCCAAAGGACGGCAAGGGGATGCTGTTCAAGCTGCACGGAACGGTGCAGGGCAAGGAGCTTAAGGAAGAGTTCTTTCTGCCCAAGGACCAGGCGTTCGACTTTGCGCGGCATGCGATGAATATCGCGCAGAAGTACGGAATGCCGAAGACTGCCGTGTTGAATGGTTCGATGCACCAGCAGTACGACAAGATGTTCGAAGATGTGCGGCATCAGCTGGATGTGAAGCCAGGCGATCCGGTCAAACCCGAACACCTGGGATAACAACACGCTTCCAAATGTGGGAGGGGCGGTGCGACGATTCGACTTGCTCCCGATAGCGGTGGAACAGCTACAGATGTTGATCGTTCCCACGCGCAGCAAAGGAATGTATCCCGTGACGCTCCGCGTCACCTTGCGCAGGATTGAAAACCTGCATCGACAGCGGGACGCGGAGCGTCCTGGGCGGCATTCCCACGCAGAGCGTGGGAACGATCAACATCTCCATCACCCGTCAGATTTCACCTCAGCTCTCCTCCAAGGCATACTTGCCACCCTCCGCACTCCAGAATCAAGATCCGCCCCATGCGTATCCACGTCAGCTTCATCGACCGCGTCGGCATTACCCAGGAAGTCCTGGCCTTGCTCGGTGGGCGCAATCTCAACCTGGATGCGGTGGAAATGGTGCCGCCCAACGTCTACATCGACGCCCCGACCCTCAGCGCCGAAGTACTCGAAGAACTGCGCGATGCCCTGTTCAGCGTGCACGGCGTGCAGGCGGTCAAGGTGGTGGACATCCTCCCCGGCCAACGCCGCCACCTGCAACTCGACGCCCTGCTGGCGGCGATGACCGACCCGGTGCTGGCCCTGGACAGCGCGGGCAAGATCCTGCTGGCCAACCCGGCGCTGATTGCGCTGTACGGTCGCGAGCCGGCCGGGGAAAGCATCACCGAGCTGTTCAATGACCCGGCGTTGCTGGAGACCTTGCTGGACAATGGCTTTCGTTTGCCCCTGCGCGAGATCAGCGTCAACGGCCAGACCCTGCTGCTGGACGCCACGCCGATCACCGATGCCGGCGCCCTGCTCACCCTTTACCAACCCAACCGCATCGGCGAGCAATTGTCGGCGCTGCACCATGATCACGCCGAAGGGTTTGATGCACTGCTGGGTGAGTCCCCGGCGATCCGCACCCTCAAGGCGCGGGCGCAACGCGTGGCGGCGCTGGATGCACCGCTGTTGATCCAGGGCGAGACCGGCACCGGCAAAGAGCTGGTGGCGCGTGCCTGCCACGCCATCAGTGCGCGCCACAGCGCACCGTTCCTGGCGTTGAACTGCGCGGCGCTGCCGGAAAACCTCGCCGAAAGTGAGTTGTTCGGCTAC
This sequence comes from Pseudomonas fildesensis, assembly GCF_001050345.1. Classification (GTDB taxonomy): domain Bacteria; phylum Pseudomonadota; class Gammaproteobacteria; order Pseudomonadales; family Pseudomonadaceae; genus Aquipseudomonas; species Aquipseudomonas fildesensis. Next base: position 105,521 of record NZ_LFMW01000012.1, read on the forward strand.
GCCCCCGGCGCCTTTACCGGCGCCCAGCGCGGCGGCAAGCCGGGGCTGATGGAGTTGGCCAACCAGGGCACGGTGTTTCTCGACGAGATCGGCGAGATGTCGCCGTACTTGCAGGCCAAGCTGCTGCGTTTTCTCAATGACGGCAGCTTTCGCCGGGTGGGCGGCGACCGTGAAGTGAAGGTCAATGTGCGCATCCTCAGCGCCACTCACCGCGACCTGGAAAAAATGGTCAGCGAGGGCACCTTTCGCGAAGACCTGTTCTACCGCCTCAACGTGCTCAACGTCGAAGTGCCGCCGCTGCGTGAGCGTGGCCAGGACATCCTGCTGCTGGCGCGCTACTTCATGCAGCAGGCCTGCGCGCAGATCCAGCGTCCGGTGTGCCGCCTGGCACCCGGCACGTACCCGGCGCTGCTGGGAAACCGCTGGCCGGGCAATGTGCGGCAATTGCAGAACGTGATCTTCCGCGCCGCCGCCATCTGCGAAAGCAGCCTGGTGGACATCGGCGACCTGGACATCGCCGGCACCTCGGTGGCACGCCAGAACGACGGCGAAATCGACAGCCTGGAGCAAGCCGTGGAAGACTTCGAGCGCAGCCTGCTGGAAAAGCTCTACACCCGTTACCCCTCGACCCGGCAACTGGCCAGCCGTCTGCAAACCTCCCACACCGCCATCGCCCATCGCCTGCGCAAGTACGGCATCCCGAACAAGCCCTGACTAAACGCAAAACTAATGTGGCAGGGGGCTTGCTCCCGATGACGGTGTGTCAGTCAGCTTGTCTATAGCTGAACGCCCGCCATCGGGAGCAAGCCCCCTCCCACATTGGTTTTGCGGTGCCTCATCAAATGCGACCTCCGTCTGTACTGAAATCGCTACAGTGGAACGATATCGCTACAACCCTGTTTTTTACGCGCCATGCAAGGCTTTGATCCACATAGGCTTTTTTTCACCGGCCCGACTGTAGCGAAATCGCTACAGCCAAAATCTATAACGTCATAACCAGTTTTATTAAGTTATTGATTTATAAAGATTTAATAACATTGGCCGCGATATTGCTAAGCAACTCCTCATTATTCCAATCCCGTCCACCAGACGAATCTGGCCCCGAGGAGTTTCCATGAGCGAGTTGCGTTTCACTGAAGATCACGAATGGCTGCGCGCCGAAGCCGATGGCAGCGTCACCGTGGGTATCACCGCTTTCGCGCAGAACGCGCTGGGTGATGTGGTTTTCGTGCAACTGCCGGAGTTGCAGACCTACGCCAAGGGCGCCGAAGCGTCCACCGTCGAGTCGGTAAAAGCTGCCAGCGGTGTGTACATGCCATTGGACGGTGAAGTCCTCGAAGTGAACGACAAGCTCGATGGCAGCCCGGAACTGGTCAACGAAGATCCGATGGGCGAAGGCTGGTTCTTCCGCTTTAAACCGGCCGATGCCGAAGCAGTCGCTAAACTGTTGGATCAGGATGCGTATGACCGCCTGATCAAAGCCAACGCTGAAGCTTGAGGAGCGCACCATGACGATCAATCTCAGCACCGCCAACGAATTCATCGCCCGTCACATCGGCCCACGCCAGGAAGATGAGCAGCAGATGCTCGCCAGCCTGGGCTTTGACTCCCTGGAAGGCCTGAGCGCCAGCGTGATCCCGGAAAGTATCAAGGGCACCAGCGTGCTCGGCCTGGAAGACGGCTTGAGCGAAGCCGAGGCCCTGGCCAAGATCAAGGCCATCGCCAGCCAGAACCAACTGTTCAAGACCTACATCGGCCAGGGCTACTACAACTGCCACACGCCGTCGCCGATCCTGCGCAACCTCCTGGAAAACCCGGCCTGGTATACCGCCTACACCCCGTACCAGCCGGAAATTTCCCAGGGCCGCCTGGAAGCGCTGCTGAACTTCCAGACCCTGATCAGCGACCTCACCGGCCTGCCGATCGCCAACGCCTCGCTGCTCGATGAAGCCACCGCCGCTGCCGAAGCGATGACCTTCTGCAAGCGCCTGAGCAAGAACAAAGGCAGCAACGCCTTCTTCGCCTCGGTGCACAGCCACCCACAAACCCTCGACGTACTGCGCACCCGTGCCGAGCCGCTGGGCATTGAGGTGGTAGTCGGCGATGAGCGTGAACTGACTGACGTCAGCGCGTTCTTCGGCGCCCTGCTGCAATACCCTGCCAGCAACGGTGACGTGTTTGATTACCGCGAACTGACCGACCGTTTCCACGCCGCCAACGCCCTGGTAGCCGTGGCCGCCGACCTGCTGGCCCTGACCCTGCTGACCCCGCCGGGTGAGTTCGGCGCCGACGTGGCCATCGGCAGCGCGCAACGTTTCGGCGTGCCGCTGGGCTTTGGTGGCCCGCACGCGGCGTACTTCTCCACCCAGGATGCGTTCAAGCGCGACATGCCGGGCCGTCTGGTCGGCGTTTCCGTAGACCGCTTCGGCAAGCCGGCCCTGCGCCTGGCCATGCAGACCCGCGAGCAACATATCCGCCGTGAGAAAGCCACCAGCAACATCTGCACCGCGCAAGTGCTGCTGGCCAACATCGCCAGTATGTACGCCGTGTACCACGGGCCTAAAGGCCTGGCTCAGATCGCCAACCGCATTCATCACCTGACCGCGATCCTGGCCAATGGCTTGAGCGCGCTGGGCCTGAAGGTTGAGCAAGAGCATTTCTTCGACACCCTGACGCTCGCCACCGGTGCCAACACCGTGGCCCTGCACGACAAGGCCCGCGCCCAGCGCATCAACCTGCGTGTGGTCGACGGCGAACGCCTGGGCCTGTCGGTGGATGAAACCACCACCCAGGCCGATATCGAAACCTTGTGGAGCGTGTTCGCAGGCGGCAAAGCGCTGCCGGACTTCGCCGCACTCGCCGCCAGCGTCGACAGCACCCTGCCGGCGGCGCTGCTGCGTCAGTCGCCGATCCTCAGCCACCCGGTGTTCAACCGTTATCACTCGGAAACCGAGCTGATGCGCTACTTGCGCAAGCTGGCCGACAAGGACCTGGCGCTGGACCGCACCATGATCCCGCTGGGCTCGTGCACCATGAAGCTCAATGCCGCCAGCGAAATGATCCCGGTAACCTGGGCCGAATTCGGTGCCCTGCACCCGTTCGCCCCCGCCGAACAAAGCGCCGGCTACCTGCAACTGACCACCGAACTGGAAGCCATGCTCTGTGCGGCCACCGGTTACGACGCGATCTCGCTGCAACCGAACGCCGGCTCCCAGGGTGAATACGCTGGCTTGTTGGCCATTCGTGCCTATCACCAGAGCCGTGGCGAAGCCCTTCGCGACATCTGCCTGATCCCGTCGTCGGCCCACGGCACCAACCCGGCCACTGCCAACATGGCCGGCATGCGTGTTGTGGTCACTGCTTGCGATGCACGTGGCAACGTCGACATCGAAGACCTGCGCGCCAAAGCCATCGAGCACCGCGAACACCTCGCCGCGCTGATGATCACCTACCCGTCGACCCACGGCGTGTTCGAGGAAGGCATCCGCGAAATCTGCGGGATCATCCACGACAACGGCGGCCAGGTGTACATCGACGGCGCCAACATGAACGCAATGGTCGGCCTGTGCGCCCCGGGCAAGTTCGGCGGCGACGTGTCCCACCTGAACCTGCACAAGACTTTCTGCATCCCCCACGGCGGTGGCGGCCCGGGCGTTGGCCCGATTGGTGTGAAGTCGCACCTGACGCCGTTCCTGCCCGGCCACGCAGCCATGGAACGCAAGGAAGGTGCGGTGTGCGCGGCGCCGTTCGGCAGCGCGAGCATTTTGCCGATCACCTGGATGTACATCAGCATGATGGGCGGCGCGGGCCTCAAGCGCGCTTCGCAGCTGGCGATCCTGAATGCCAACTACATTTCCCGTCGCCTGGAAGAGCACTACCCCGTGCTGTACACCGGCAGCAACGGCCTGGTGGCACACGAGTGCATCCTCGACCTGCGCCCACTGAAAGACAGCAGCGGCATTAGCGTGGATGACGTGGCCAAGCGCCTGATCGATTTCGGTTTCCATGCGCCGACCATGTCGTTCCCGGTCGCGGGCACCCTGATGATCGAGCCTACCGAGAGCGAATCCAAGGAAGAACTGGACCGCTTCTGCGACGCGATGATCGCGATCCGCTGCGAGATCCGCGCGGTGGAAAACGGCACGTTGGACAAGGATGACAACCCGTTGAAGAACGCCCCACACACGGCGGCGGAACTGGTGGGCGAATGGAGCCACCCATACAGCCGTGAGCAAGCGGTTTACCCGGTTGCGTCCTTGATCGAAGGCAAGTACTGGCCGCCGGTTGGCCGGGTCGACAACGTGTTTGGCGATCGCAATTTGGTGTGTGCGTGCCCGTCGATCGAGAGCTACGCGTAACCTGAGGCTGAACTCAATCAAATGTGGGAGGGGGCTTGCTCCCGATGGCGGCTGTGCATTCAACATCTCTGTTGACTGACACACTGCCATCGGGAGCAAGCCCCCTCCCACACTGACCGAGTACACCCAATACATAACAAGAAACCGGAGAACAACTCATGTCTTTAAGCGTGTTCGACCTGTTCAAGATTGGCATCGGCCCCTCCAGCTCCCACACCGTCGGCCCGATGCGCGCCGCAGCCCGTTTTGTCGAGGGTTTGAGACGCGATGATTTGCTGAACGCCACCAACAGTATCAAGGTGGAACTCTATGGCTCCCTCGGCGCCACCGGCAAAGGCCACGGCAGTGACAAAGCCGTGCTGCTGGGCCTGGAAGGCGAACACCCGGACACCGTGAACACTGAAACCGTGGCCGCGCGCCTGGCGCAGATGCGCAGCGACGGACGCTTGAACCTGCTCGGCGAACACAGCATTGCGTTCAACGAGAAAGAACACCTGGCGATGATTCGCAAACCCCTGCCCTATCACCCCAATGGCATGATCTTTCGTGCCTTTGATGCGGCCGGCATCCAGATTCGCAGCCGCGAGTACTACTCGGTCGGCGGCGGTTTTGTGGTGGATGAAGACGCTGCCGGCGCCGACCGGATTGTCGAAGACACCACGCCCCTGACCTTCCCCTTCAAACACGCCAAGGACTTGCTCGGCCATTGCGCCACCTACGGGCTGTCCATCAGCCAGGTGATGCTGACCAACGAAAGCGCCTGGCGCCCGGAAGCCGAGACCCGCGCAGGCCTGTTGAAGATCTGGCAGGTGATGCAGGACTGCGTGGATGCGGGCTGTCGCAACGAAGGGATCCTGCCCGGCGGTTTGAAGGTCAAGCGTCGCGCCGCCGCCCTGCATCGCCAGCTGTGCAAGAACCCGGAATCGGCCCTGCGCGACCCGCTGTCGGTGCTCGATTGGGTCAACCTCTACGCCCTGGCCGTCAACGAAGAAAACGCTAACGGCGGGCGCGTGGTCACGGCGCCCACCAACGGCGCGGCCGGGATTGTGCCGGCGGTGCTGCATTACTACATGCGCTTTATCCCGGGCGCGAATGAAGACGGCGTGGTGCGCTTTTTGCTCACCGCCGCTGCCATCGGGATTTTGTACAAGGAAAACGCATCGATCTCCGGCGCCGAAGTGGGTTGCCAGGGTGAAGTCGGCGTGGCGTGCTCCATGGCCGCCGGCGCGCTGTGCGAAGTGTTGGGCGGTACGGTTTCCCAAGTGGAAAACGCTGCCGAGATCGGCATGGAACACAACCTCGGCCTGACCTGCGACCCCATCGGCGGCTTGGTACAGGTGCCCTGCATCGAGCGCAACGCGATGGGTTCGGTCAAGGCGATCAATGCGGTGCGCATGGCCTTGCGCGGCGACGGGCAGCACTTTGTGTCCCTCGACAAGGTCATCCGCACCATGCGCCAGACCGGCGCCGACATGAAAAGCAAATACAAGGAAACCGCCCGTGGCGGTTTGGCGGTCAACATTATCGAGTGCTGACGCCTACAAGCGCGTCCGCACGTTTTTCAGGAGCTGAATATGTCCACCGAAACCCTGTTGAAAACCCCGCTGCACGCCCTGCACGTTGAGCTCGGCGCGCGCATGGTGCCCTTCGCCGGCTATGACATGCCGGTGCAATACCCGCTGGGTGTGATGAAAGAACACCTGCACACCCGTGAACAGGCCGGGTTGTTCGACGTGTCCCACATGGGCCAGATCCGCCTGACCGGCGCCAATGCCGCCAAGGCCCTGGAAACCCTGGTGCCGGTCGACATCATCGACCTGCCGGTGGGCATGCAGCGCTACGCCATGTTTACCAATGAGCAGGGCGGCATTCTCGACGACCTGATGGTGGCCAACCTGGGCAACGACGAACTGTTCCTGGTGGTCAACGCCGCCTGCAAGGACCAGGACCTGGCGCACCTGCGCAAACACATTGGCGACCAGTGCACCATTGAGCCGCTGTTTGAAGAGCGTGCGTTGCTGGCCCTGCAAGGCCCTGAGGCGGTCAAGGTACTCGCGCGCCTGGCACCCGAAGTGACCAAGATGACCTTCATGCAGTTCGCTTCGCTGCGCCTGCTGGGCGTGGACTGTTACGTCAGCCGTTCCGGCTACACCGGTGAGGACGGCTTTGAAATCTCCGTGCCGGCTGCCAACGCCGAAAGCCTGGCTCGCAGCCTGCTGGCCGAGACCGAAGTGCAGGCCATCGGCCTGGGCGCCCGTGACTCCCTGCGCCTGGAAGCCGGGCTGTGTCTCTATGGCCACGACATGAACACCGAGACCACGCCGATCGAAGCCAGCCTGCTGTGGGCGATATCCAAAGCCCGTCGTGCCGATGGCGCCCGTGCCGGCGGCTTCCCTGGCGCGGACCAGATCTTCACCCAGCAACAAGCCGGCGTAAGCCGTAAGCGCGTAGGCCTGCTGCCCCAGGAGCGCACGCCAGTGCGTGAAGGCGCCGAAATCGTCGACGAACACGGCACCGTGATCGGCAGCGTCTGCAGCGGCGGCTTTGGTCCGAGCCTGGGCGGCCCGCTGGCCATGGGTTACCTGGACAGCGCATTCATCGCACTCGACACCGAAGTGTCTGCGCTGGTGCGTGGGAAAAAGGTGCCACTCCGTGTAAGTAAAATGCCATTTGTACCGCAACGTTACTACCGCGGCTGATTGGCTGTTTCTATAAGTAACGCGGTTGCGTTAACGTGCACTAAACTGTAACGCAACCGCCATAAAACAGTGCACTCACGATAGTCATTATTATAGGGAGCACCCTATAACAAGTGACCAACTCTATCGAATAAGTGGGCTCGACATTGTTGACCTAAGTGGCACAAAGCCAAGCAAAACCTGGGCTTTTGGCAGGGCTTGTTTTTTCTCCGTTAGTTGGCGTAGAGTTTGCTCACTGTGTTTGCATGGGTCGCTTGGAACCTGGACCTGGGCAGTAGCTGAAGTAGTTGTGCTACAACCCGTTCGACGTCTCTTACTTTCCTGCAACTCAGCCCAGTACTCTTTCATGTGAAAGGGGCTGTCATTAATTTTTAGCGTCAAAGGAAAGAAGAAAATGGCTGATCGTCAGAGCGGTACCGTCAAGTGGTTTAACGACGAGAAAGGGTTTGGTTTTATCACTCCAGAAAGCGGTCCGGATCTGTTCGTGCATTTCCGCGCTATTCAGGGCAACGGCTTCAAGAGCCTGAAAGAAGGCCAGAAAGTGACGTTCGTTGCTGTGCAAGGCCAGAAAGGCATGCAGGCTGACGAGGTACAAGCAGAAGGCTGATCCTTCCTGCGACAAAAAGCCCCTGATGGTGACATCAGGGGCTTTTTTATGGACGCCGTATGGGTATAGCTCCGTAGAATGGCTTTTTTCTCAAGAGAGCCCTGCCATGTCCAAACCCCTGCTTAGCCCCCAAGGCGAGTTCCCCGCCGTTGGCCTGGGCCGTCGTCTGGCAGCGATGTTCTATGACTTTCTGTTGTGCACGGCCCTGCTGATCGTCACGGCCTTTATCTACAAGCTGGTATGGATCGCTTTTGTGGGCGAAGCCAAGATGCGCACCCTCACCGAATCCGGCGCGTTGGACGGCGACCCGTTGCTGTCGACGATTCTGCTGTTTGTGCTGTTTGGTTTCTTCGCCAAGTTCTGGACCCATACCGGGCAGACCCTGGGCATGCAGGTGTGGGGCGTGCGCGTGCAGAACGTCGACGGCTCGCGAATCAGCCTGTGGCAGGCGCTATTGCGCTTTGTGGTGTCGATTGCGTCGTGGCTGTGCGTGGGGCTGGGGTTTATCTGGTCGTTGTTCGACAAGCAGAAACGCAGCTGGCATGACATCTATTCCGACACGCAGTTGGTGCGGATTCCGAAGCAGAAAAAGTAAGCCCAGAACACTAGAGATCCAAATATGGGAAGGGGCTTGCTCCCGATTGCAGTGTGTCAGTCAACAGAGATGTTGAATGTACAACTGTTATCGGGAGCAAGCCCCCTCCCACATTTTTGACAGTGTTCACAACAGGATCAGGCGTTGCCGGCCAACTTCAGGCGGGCGGCCTGGGTAAAGTCGAGCATGCGCTTGAGCGGCCTTACCGCATGCGGAATCACCGACGGCTCGACGAATATCTCGTTACTGCCCTCGCGCAGGCACTGCAGCGTGCGCTCCAGCGTGTTCATCGCCATCCACGGGCAATGCGCGCAACTGCGGCAGGCCGCGCCGTTACCGGCGGTAGGCGCTTCCACAAAGACCTTGTCCGGGCACAGCTGCTGCATCTTGTAGAAGATGCCGCGGTCGGTGGCGACGATAAAGGTCTTGTTCGGCAGGCGCTGCGCGGCGGCGATCAGTTGGCTGGTGGAACCCACGGCGTCCGCCAGCTCGATCACCGCGGTCGGGGATTCCGGGTGCACCAGGATCGCTGCATCCGGGTACAGCGCCTTCATGTCTTCCAGCTGCTTGGACTTGAACTCTTCGTGGACGATGCAGGCGCCGTCCCACAGCAACATGTCGGCACCGGTCTGGCGCTGGATGTAGGTGCCCAGGTGTTTGTCCGGGCCCCAGATAATCGTCTCGCCGTTGTCCATCAGGCTTTCGACGATTTCCAGCGCGCAGCTGGACGTCACCACCCAATCAGCACGGGCTTTAACCGCCGCCGACGTGTTGGCATACACCACCACGGTGCGCTCGGGATGCTGATCACAAAACGCCGAAAACTCATCCACCGGGCAGCCCAGGTCCAGGGAGCACGTGGCCTCCAGGGTCGGCATCAGGATGCGTTTTTCGGGGGTGAGGATCTTGGCGGTCTCGCCCATGAAACGCACGCCGGCCACCAGTACGGTCTTGGCCGGGTGGGCAGCGCCGAAGCGCGCCATTTCCAGGGAGTCGGAGACACAGCCACCGGTTTCTTCGGCCAGGGCCTGGATCACCGGGTCGCAATAGAAGTGGGCGACCAGCACCGCGTCTTGAGCTTTCAGCTCGGCAGCGATGGCGGCGCGCAGGCTTGCCTCTTCATCGGCGCTGAGCACCTTGGGCTGCTTGGCGTCGAGGTGGGCTTGAACCAGTAGGCGTTCGGAAATTTGCGTCATGTTCGCAAGACCTGCAGGCGCAGTTGCGCGAAAGTCGAGTGTACCACCGGCTCTGGAGCCCTTCGGGCGCCGCCGGACGAAGTGATTGTGTTCATCAAGCACGGCTAAAAGTGAAGCTGCGCAAGGCTACAGAATATCCAGTGGATTCAAAAGCCTAATCTGGCTTTGACGCGTGCACCTGTCGGGCAAAAAAAACGCTAATGGCACATTGACTCTCCCCTCCGGGGGAGGGTTTACGCGCCCCCGCCTTCAGAAATCACCTCAAGCAAATAGCCCTCAGGGCCACTGTTTACCCCCCTCATTTACGCGTTATAGGGAGATAGCCGATGAACAATCCATTGGACTTGGACAGCGTCATTACCACTACCCGCGAGATCCTCGCGCAGCTATTGGTGATGGACGTCGCAGATGTCGATGAGCACAGCAGCATCGTGAAAGATCTCAATGCCGACTCCCTGGATATCGCCGACCTGAGTTTTCAACTAGGCCGCAACTATGGCTGCACATTGCCTAAAACCAGCGTGCTGGATCATGCGGTAGCGGTGTTTGGCGACGTCAGCGACCTGGTCGAAAAAGGCCGTATCACCCACGCAGGGGTAGAACTCCTGGAGCAAAGCCTGAGCACATTTGCACCCGGGCAATTGCGCGCAGGCATGCAACCGGCGGATGTGTTCGCGGCCACGACCGTGCGTAACTGGGCCGTGCAGTGCTACCGGATGTTCGACTACCTGCCCGCGACCTGCCCAGAGTGCAATGCCGACCAGGCACGTCTGAATGAGCGTCGCCAGGTGGTATGCGGCGGTTGCAGTGCACGATTGACGCCGATGGAAGGGGACGAAATTTCTCGCAATCTGGTGGAGCAGTTCGCCGCATCCCGCTTGCCGGAAACGGTCTAGGAGATCTGCATGGGGCCGCGAGAGGTTTTAGTCACGGGCTATGGGCTGGTATCCACGTGGACGAAGCGATTCTGACGGCGATGCACAGTGTCGGGCGTTCGACAGTGGTCAACGTGGTGATTTTCTCCGTGGGTTTTCTCGCCCTGCTGTTTTCCGCCTACAAACCGGTCATTGACTTGGGAACACTGGTGGCGCTGGCCCTCTTCTCCAGCGGCGTCATGACCATTTTGTTAGTAACGCTGATATCTCCGTGGTTCTTTGCAGCCATTGTGCCCGAGCATCGGGCAGATGAACGCGAACACCCAGAACGCGAGGGCGCCTTGAGCTAGACGCTGCAAAGGGCGACGCCGGCCATAGCCATTAAGTAACCAACGGTTGCCGGCGTTTCCGAACAGCGCACAACGCCTCATGAGGTCACGCAGCAAGGTCGTTCAGGCCGTTTTGGAAAGATGTTCAAACTGGCATTGGTACTGGGCGTCCTTGAGGCTGCTTTCGAACTGCTCAAGGCCATCGTAGATGTTTTGCAACCCTTCGATCTGGGTTTTCAGCTCCAGCTTTTTATCCGCAATGGCCTGGTTGGCCAAATCCCACGGCAGCTCCTGGCCGCGGTGATCCTGAAGGATCGCCTGCATTTCCTTGAGCTTGAAGCCCAGCTGCTGAGCGCATTTGATGAACGTCAGCAGTTCAACGCTTTGCTGGCTATAGACCCGATATTTGCCTTCGCGCACGGGCGGCGGCAGCAAACCAATGTCTTCATAGTGGCGGATCGTCTTGACTGTCGTGCCCGACAACTGGGCGGCTTTGCCGATATACATGTAAAAATCCTTTTTTATGGCACAAGAAGAGGCGCGTACTTTGGCGCGCCGCATCTTCACACATGTCTACGGGGTCGGAAACCCGAAGGTGTCAAAAGGCAGTGTATTGGCAGGGATGAAGCCGGCATCGCCTGTTGCAAGGCGATGCTGTGCAACAGCGGTGTCAGCGGCCAGCGATAGCCTCGGCTTGCTTTAGCCAGACTTCACGCTGAGCGGGATCAGAACCGAGCACTGGCCCGAACGTGAGGGTCTTCAACGGTTTGATGCCGCAGAACTCCAACGTCGTCTTGCGCATCTGGTGCAGACCTGGCATGCGATAGACCCATTTGTAGTACCACGGCGGGGTATCCATCGTGACCAGCAGGTGAGCCGTGCGCCCCTTCAAAAGCTTGTCGGGAAAAGCTTTACCTTCGCGGTACTTGAAGGCAAACCCGGGAAGGAATATCCGATCGAAAAAGCCTTTCATCAAGGCCGGAATTCCGCCCCACCAAATGGGATAGACAAACGCCAGGTGTTCGGCCCACGTGATATCAGCCTGAGCCTTGAGCAGATCGGGCTCCAACAACTGAACCTGTTTGTAGCCATCGTGCAGCACTGGATCAAAGCGCAGTGCATCCAGCCGCAACACACGCACATCGTGCCCGGCACGTGTGGCCGCCTTCACATAAGTTTCAGTCAACGCCCCACAGAAACTGTCGGTTGAGGGGTGCCCCAGAATCACCAGTACTCGCTTGCTCATCATCACTGCATCCTGAAAAGTTGAGCGTTCAGAATAGGGTGTGCCCGTAACAGGAGAGTCAATAGGAGGGTTTGGCAAAAGCCACGTCGTGGGACGTAGCGTTGAATCCTGTCCGCCCACTTCCCCACGTAGGTGGCCCATGAGTGACCTGCAAAAACATTCATCCCCTCAATCAAGGTCGACGTTTTGCGTGTAGGAGTGTAAGAACTGAGGTGGAGCTTACAAGCTCTGAGGATTTTTCTTAATTCACTTCAAGCCGACGACTGGACGACTGACAGACCCGCCGCAAACGCCAATTTTACGGGCAGTCCCCTATCGACATCACCAAAAGCCAACATTAGATTGCCCCTCGGACGGCTGCATGCCAGACAGATTGAATAGGCGTTTGCGAACCTTTGCCGATGCGCCTCACTACCAAATCGCGAACAAAAAAAAACCCGGAAATCCTCACTTACGTGGGCCTTCCGGATTTTCTAAACTGCTATAAAAATGGTGGGTCGTGTGGGATTCGAACCTACGACCAATTGGTTAAAAGCCAACTGCTCTACCAACTGAGCTAACGACCCGCTGTGTGGTGGCGCGTATAATACTGATTTCTAAGGATTATTCAACACCTTATTTGAAATAAATCAGAAATAACGCGTTGGGTCCGCAATTCCGGCCGCTTGGAACCCTTCTGCGCGCAGTCGGCAGCTGTCGCATTTCCCACAAGCACGGCCGTCATTGTCTGCCTGATAGCAGGAAACAGTCAGCGAGTAATCCACGCCTAGTCCTACACCAGCCTTCACAATATCGGCCTTGCTGAGGTTCTGCAGCGGCGCCTGAATACGGAAGCCCTGCCCTTCTACACCGGCCTTGGTCGCCAGATTGGCCATGCGCTCGAACGACTCTACGAACTCCGGGCGGCAGTCCGGGTAGCCGGAATAGTCCACCGCATTGACCCCGATAAAGATGTCGCGGGCTTTCAGCACTTCTGCCCAGCCCAGGGCCAGGGACAGGAACACGGTGTTGCGCGCCGGCACGTAAGTGACAGGGATGCCTTCACTCGGTGCTTCCGGCACATCGATGCTGCTGTCGGTGAGGGCCGAGCCGCCGATGCCGTTGAGGTTCAGGCCGATAACCTTGTGCTCGACTACGCCCATATCACGGGCTACACGGGCAGCCGCGTCCAGTTCGGCGCGATGGCGCTGGCCGTAGTCGAAGCTCATGGTGTAGCAGCTATAACCTTCAGCCTGCGCCATCGCTACCACGGTGGCGGAGTCCAGGCCACCGGACAACAGGATGACAGCACGTTTTTGATCGATCGTTTGTTCAGTCATGTCAGCGTCCCGGCTCATCGTTCCAAAGATATTTGTGCAGTTGCAATTGCAGGCGTACCGGCAGGTTATCAGCCACCACCCAGTCAGCCAGGTCACGGGCGTTCAGGTCGTGGTGGCTGGGGGAGAACAGTACCTCGCCGGCGCGACGGTCCAGACCGTACTGGATCAGCTTGGAGCTGGCCCAGTCGTAGTCGTCGCGGGAACAGATCACGAACTTGACCTGATCGTTGGCCGTCAACAGGTCCATGTTCTCGTAGAGGTTGCGGTGCGCCTCTTTGGAGCCCGGCGTCTTGAGATCGACCACTCGGCTCACACGCGGGTCCACAGCGGAAATATCGAGGGCGCCGCTGGTTTCGAGGGACACCTCGTAACCGGCATCACACAACTGCTTGAGCAAGGGGATGGCATTCGGCTGCGCCAATGGCTCGCCACCCGTCACACAGACGTAGCGCGGCCGGTAACTGGCAACCTGCTCAAGGATGTCTTCAAGGGTGCGCACGGTACCGCCGCTAAAGGCGTAGGCGCTGTCACAGTATTGGCAACGCAGAGGGCAACCGGTCAGGCGCACAAATACTGTGGGCAGGCCGGCGGTTCGCGTTTCACCCTGTAACGAGTAAAAAACTTCGGTGATGCGTAATGTGTCTTGCATAGTCGCCACGGGCGTAACAGCTAAACAGGCTGTCCGCCTCCGTCAGGCACTTCAAGGGATTGCGCCAACGCGTAAACCCCAGGAAGCGTGTTTCATAAAAGGGCATGGATTCTAACGAAAAAACCCGCGCCAGGCGCGGGTTTCTTCTGAACGGGCTGCATCGCTTACAAGCGCTGCAAGTCCCGCTGGGCCAACTGAGCGGCGGAAGTGCCCGGATATTGGGCAACCACCTGCTGCAAAATGCCTTTGACCTTGTCGGTATGACCCAGGCGGCGCTCTACGTCAGCGAGCTTGTACAGCGAGTCCGGCACCTTGGCGTGCTTGGGGTACAGCTGGCTGACCTTGGCAAATGCCTGGCCTGCCCCCTGCAAATCACCCTTTGCCAGGTTCACCTCACCCAACCAGTACTGGGCATTGCCCGCGTACTGGCTGTTTGGATAACGACCCAGGAATGCGGTAAAGGCCTTGCTGGCCTTATCGAAGTCCTTGGCCTTGATCAGGTCGAAGGCTGCATCGTAATACAGTTTCTCCTTCGCCGGATCACCCGGTTCGCTGCTGGCGGCAGGGGCTTGGCTTGCAGCCGCAGCCCCTGCTGCACCACCGATAGCAGCACTGGGTGCGCCACCGGCAGAAGAATTATCAGGAGTTGCGGCTGGTGTAACGCCGGCTCCAATACGTCGATCAAGATCCTGGTATCGCTCCAGGCCTTCTTGCTTCAGCTGGTTCACTTGATTCTGCAGAACTTCAATGGTGCCTTGTTGCTGCGCCAATTGATCCTGCATGCGTTGCAGCTGGTTGAACAGTTCGCCCTGTGCGGAGGGGGCAGACGTAGCCGCCCCCCCAGCATAGGCGCCGTTCGTGCCATAACCCGCTGGCGGATAACTGCTCCCGCTATTGTTATAGCCAGAGTTGCTATCTTCCACAGGAACCGCAGCCCACACCGCAAGCGGTGCGAAGCTGAGAGCCAATACAGTTAGAGCACGACGGCACGTTCGCATGACGAATTACTTACGCAGTTCGACGCGACGGTTTTGAGCCCAGGACTGCTCGTCGTGGCCAGTAGCAACTGGACGCTCTTTACCGTAGGAAACCAGTTCCAGTTGGCCTGGAGCAACACCTTGCAGTACCAGGTAGCGCTGAACGGCTTTCGCACGACGCTCGCCCAGTGCCATGTTGTACTCACGAGTACCACGTTCGTCGGTGTTACCTTCCAGAACAACGCGAGCGCCGTTACCTTTCAGGTCTTTCGCGTGAACGTCCAGAGCGCGCATGGCTTCTGGTTTCAGGTCCGAACTGTCGTATTCGAAGTAGAAAGTGGTGATAGCGCGCAGAGCAGCTTCTTCGCTCAGGGAGCCGTCAACTGCACCAGTGTTAGCGCCGTAACCAGCGTTTGGATCAACAGCTGCGCCTTCACCGGCATTGTCGCCGCCTTTAGACGAGCAACCAACGGCTACGGACAAAGCCAGAGCCAGAGCAGCAAACTTACCAAACTTCAGCATTTCCATCGTGAAACTCCTAATGAACCCCAGTGTGTTAAGCAAATCTTTTTTGTAGCGCCGCGTCAGTTCAGGTAAGGGGACCAGGATGGTTCTCTGACTTCGCCTTGTGCGGTAGGAAGTGGGAGCCTTACGCGTCCATTAATGGACACGAGCATCAAGACTCCCCGGCCCTGCTGGCGGGTGGCGTAGATTACCATGGTGCCGTTGGGCGCAACAGTGGCTGACTCATCAAGGTTGGTATCTGTGAGGATTTTTACGGTTCCGCGCTGCAAATCCTGGGCCGCAACCCGGAAATTAGTGAAACCATCCTGACGGTGAATCATCACCAACGTCTTTTCATCAGCCGAAAGCTTAGGATTGGCGTTGTAGTTACCAATAAAGGTCACGCGTTCTGCGCCACCGCCGCTCACACTCGCCTTGTAAACTTGTGGCTTGCCGCCCCGGTCAGAGGTGAAGTAAATGGTCGAGCCATCCTTGCCCCAGAACGGTTCAGTGTTGATACCAGGGCCGCTCGTAACACGGCTGATCTGGCGCGAAGCCATATTCATTACGTAGATGTCCGGGTTGCCGTCCTTGGACAGCACGAATGCCAGGCGCGAACCATCCGGCGACCAGGCTGGTGCACCGTTGAGGCCTTCGAAGTTGGTGATCTGCTCACGACGACCAGTATCAATGTGCTGGACGAAGATGCGCGGACGCTTCTGTTCAAAGGACACGTAGGCAATACGCTTGCCGTCCGGCGCGAAGCGCGGCGACAGAATTGGCTCACGCGATTGCAGCAAGGTCACAGCCCGCGCACCGTCGTAGTCCGAACGCTGCAGCGTGTAGCGAGTGTTGTCTACGGAGAAGCGTTCAGCCGTTACATAAAGCAGACGCGTCGAGAAAGCACCCTTGATACCCGTGAGCTTTTCAAACGACTGGTCCGAAATGTAGTGAGCCATGTCGCGAAGTTGTTCGGCAGTGCCGGACACGCTACCCGTCAATACCTGCTGCTCAGTGGCCACGTTGAACAACGTGTACTGGATTTGCAGGCGACCGCCAGCCGGCACGATATTGCCGACCATCAGGTACTGCGCACCTACTGCCTTCCAGTCACGAAACACGACTTCACTGGCCTGGTTCGGCTGGCTGATCATGTTGCCTTTTGGAATCGGTGCGTAGTAACCCGAGTTGCGCAGGTCGTCGCTGACGATCTGGGCCATGTCGTCCGGCAGTACGCTGCCGCCCTGCCAGCCAAACGGTACAACCGCAATCGGGGTGGCCCGATCGCTACCGCTGGTGACCAGGATGTTCTTTTCATCCGCCGCCGCTATCCCTGCCATACAGCAAATAACGACAAGCATTCCTCGAAGAAGGTTTCTCACAAGGCTAGATCCTCAGGTGTGAATGTCATCTTGAATGAACGATAGGGAGCGAAGTCGCTTGGTTTCATTCCCTGCATCTCGGTCAACCGGCCAATGTTCTTGACTGCGGCAACCGCCGAACTGTCGAACGAACCGTCACCACTGGACTTGGCCACACTGACCGAAGTCACCGTACCGTCCGGCAACATGCCGATCTGCAGCACTACTGTCATGCCTTTGCGTGCCGAAGGTGGACGTGTCCAGCCTTCCGCTGCCCGTGCCCGAATCAGGTCGTCGAAACTGCCCGCGACTTCATCACCACGTTCATCGGCCAAGGCTTGCTGACGCTGCGGCGTGTCGGAGAGCAAATCTGCCAAGGCCTGGGCCTTTTTCTCTTCGGCGGATTTACGCGCTGCTTCCTGGGCCTTTTTCTTGGAGGCGTCGGCGGCAGCTTTCTTCTTCGCGTCGTCGGCGACTTTTTTCTTCGCCTCGTCTGCTTCAGCTTTTTTCTTGGCGTCGTCGGCGGCTTTCTTCTTCGCGTCTTCGACTATCTTTTTCTTGGCCTCTTCAGCGGCCTTTTTCTTGGCCTCTTCTTCGGCAGCTTTCTTGGCTTCTTCTTCAGTTTTCTTCTTGGCTATATCAGCCAATTGTTTCTCTTCAGCTTTTTTAGCTTCGGCAGCTTTCTCGGACTTCTTGGCTTCATCAGCCTTTTTGGCCTCGTCGGCTTTCTTCGCTTCGTCAGCCTTTTTCGATTCCTCGGCCTTTTGAGCCGCCTCTTCTTTCTTTTGTTCCGCAGCAGCCTTCACCGCTTCCTGCTCGACCTTCTTCTGTTCCATCTGTTCGACTTCAGTCTGGCGCGCAGCCGACTTCTGGGCCTCACCCGCAATCTTCTGATTGGTCTGGGTGGTAGCCTGACTTTTCGATTTCAGCTGATACAGGGTCGCCTGCACGATCGGCTTGGCTGGCGGCAGGTCCGGCGTCATGGCAAAGCTGACAAACAGCATGCCAAACACCAGGACGTGCAGGGCAATTGCCCAGACGCTAGGCCAGAAGAAGCTTTCCGAGGCGGACGGCTCTCGCTGTTGGTGCATCAGGGCGCCTCGGTAATCAAGCCAACGTTGCCGACGCCGGCCTTCTGCAGCCCGCCCATGGCGCCCATGACGGAGCCATAGTCGACGACCTTGTCGCCGCGAATGAACACCTGGGTGTGCTTGCCGCCCTCGTTGCCGGACCGGATGATCTTGGTCACGGCATCGGTCATCTGCGGCAAGGTCATGGCCTTGTCCTGCTGTTTCTGGGTGTCGACTTCGCTGCCAAGGTTCCAGTAATAGGTCTTGTCAGCCTTGATCGAAATGGTCAGGACCTGAGTGTTGTTGTCTTGCGGCAAGGCTTCGCTGGAAACCTTGGGCAGATCAACCTTCACGCCCTGATTGAGCATCGGCGCGGTCACCATGAAGATCACCAGCAGCACCAGCATCACGTCGATGTAAGGCACTACGTTCATCTCGGCGACCGGCTTGCGCTTTTTGCGAGCTCGAGCGATTAAAGCCATTGGGAATTACCTGCTTATTCTTCGCTGGTGTGCACTTTACGGTGCAGGATCGCCTGGAATTCGTCGGCGAAGGTGTAGTAACGGCTGATCAAGGTCTCGCCGCGAGCAGCAAAACGGTTGTAGGCGATTACTGCGGGAATGGCAGCGAACAGGCCGATCGCGGTGGCGATCAGGGCTTCTGCGATACCCGGGGCCACAGTGGCCAGAGTCGCTTGCTGGGCCTGGGCCAGGCCACGGAAGGAGTTCATGATCCCCCATACGGTACCGAACAGGCCGATGTACGGGCTGACGGAGCCGACGGTGGCGAGGAACGGCAGGCTCTGCTCCAGTTTCTCTTCTTCACGGGAAATGGCCACGCGCATGGCACGCGCCACGCCTTCCATGACCGCTTCCGGGTCAACGCCTGGCTGCTGACGCAGACGGGAGAATTCCTTGAAGCCAGCGCGGAAGATCTGCTCGACGCCTGAATCCGGGTCAGGGTTACTGCCGGCCTGACGATAGAGCTTGGACAGGTCGATACCCGACCAGAAGCGCTCTTCAAAGCTCTCCAGGGCACGTCGACCGGCACGCAGCAGGTTGCTGCGCTGAAAAATCATGACCCAAGAGGTAACCGATGCGGCTACCAGGATCAGCATCACCAGTTGAACCACGACACTGGCATTACTGACCAGGCTCCACATGGAGGAATGGTCGACGACGGTAGGTTCCACGCTAAATCTCCTGCTTTGATTGTTTACCCGCGCCGCTCACGGCAGCAAAGGCCGCACGTAGAGTTTCGGGAATGGCCCGAGGTTTCAAACTGTTGGTGCGCACACACGCCACCAGGAACTGCCCCTCACAGAGCAGCGTTGCATCCGACGCCCGCCTGACTTGCTGTTTAAAGCGCAGGCTGACACGGTTCAATTCGATTACTTCTGCGCTGACCAGCAGCTCATCGTCGAGCCGCGCCGGCGCGTAATAACGCGCCTCGCTGGAATGCACGACAAACAACAGGTCCTCCCCTGCAAGCGTGGATTGGGCAAAGCCCAGCTCCCGCAGCCGCTCGGTTCGAGCCCGCTCCATGAACTTGAGGTAATTGACGTAATACACGATGCCGCCAGCATCGGTGTCCTCGTAATAAACGCGACAGCGATGTGCGAACGACTGATCCCCGTTTTGCGCGCGCATACTCTAGTGCTTACTCCTCAGGTTGCCAATCCGGTCAGGCAACTGTTTTTTCATTCAATGAAACATTTCCTGTGACTGAATGACGACGCCAGCCACTAGGACAGCACAAACCTTGAATAAATCGACCCGCGTGGTCTTTTTAATCGTCTACTGCATCGAGGAATTCGTCTACCACGGGCATCTCACCCAATCGTGACGGAATGTTTAACCCGAAGTGCAGATAGGCATGCCGAGTCACCACCCTGCCCCTCGGCGTACGCATGATGTAACCCTGCTGGATCAGGTACGGCTCCAGCACATCCTCAATGGTATGACGCTCTTCACTGATGGCGGCCGCCAGGCTGTCGACACCCACCGGGCCACCGTCGAACTTCTCGATCATGGTCAAGAGTAGACGTCGATCCTGGTGATCGAAGCCATGCTCGTCCACATCCAGCAGGTTCAAGGCCAGGTCGGCGACGGCCTTGGTGATATGCCCCTGGGCACGCACTTCGGCAAAGTCGCGCACGCGGCGCAGCAAACGGTTGGCAATCCGCGGCGTGCCACGGGCCCGGCGGGCGATTTCAAACGCGCCTTCCGGGTCCAGCGGCAGGCCGAGGATGCTCGCCGAACGGCTGACAATGGTCGCCAGGTCCGCCGTGCTATAGAACTCTAGACGTTGAACAATGCCGAAACGGTCTCGCAGCGGGTTGGTCAACATACCCGCGCGCGTCGTCGCGCCCACCAGGGTGAACGGCGGCAGGTCGAGTTTGATCGAGCGGGCCGCAGGGCCTTCGCCGATCATGATGTCGAGCTGGAAGTCTTCCATGGCCGGGTACAGCACTTCCTCAACGATCGGCGACAGCCGGTGGATCTCGTCGATAAACAGCACGTCATGGGGTTCCAGGTTGGTCAGCAAGGCTGCCAGGTCGCCCGGACGCTCCAGCACCGGGCCAGAGGTGGACTTGATCGACACGCCCATTTCCTGGGCGATAATGTTGGCCAGGGTGGTCTTGCCCAACCCTGGCGGGCCGAAGATCAAGGTGTGGTCCAAAGACTCATTGCGCCCCCGCGCGGCCTGGATGAACAACTCCATCTGCTCGCGCACGGTGGGCTGGCCGATGTAGTCGGCCAGGCTCAGGGGGCGGATAGCCCGGTCCTGGACTTCTTCACGGTCACGGGGGCCGGTGGCCGCGATCAGACGATCAGCTTCAATCACTTAAATCATTCCCTTCAGGGCTCGGCGGATCATGTCTTCGCTGCTCAGGTTCTTGTCCTTGATGGCCGATACTGCCTTGCTGGCCTCCTGCGGCTTATAGCCCAGGGAAATCAGCGCGCTGACCGCATCGCTCTCGGCGCTCGCAACCTGGCCCGCCGGCATGTCCGGCTGATTGGGCACCAGGGCAAACATGCTCGGCACCACTTCCCAGGCCTTGAAGCGGTCCTTGAGTTCCAACAGCAGGCGCTCGGCGGTTTTCTTGCCCACGCCCGGCACCTTCGTCAACGCCGAGGTGTCCTGGGCCGAAACAGCACGTACCAATTCATCCACTTCCAGGCTCGACATCAGTGCCAACGCCAGCTTCGGTCCGACGCCATTGAGGCGAATCAATTCGCGGAAGAAATCGCGGTCACGCTTGCCAATGAAACCATAGAGCAAGTGCGCATCTTCGCGTACCACCAGGTGGGTGTGCAAAGTCAGCGGCTCACCAATCGACGGCAGGCGATACAGAGTGGTCATGGGCACTTCCAGCTCATACCCCAGCCCGTTTACATCCACAATCAGGTGCGGCGGCTGTTTCTCAGCCAGTGTGCCGCGCAAGCGTCCAATCACGGTTCAGATCCTTAAAGCTTGGGGTCAGATCAAGGCCTGACCGAAAAATACGATTGCGCTGATGCTATCAGAGACGCAGGCGCCCGCCACGACTGCGTGCCGTGCCCAGGCCGTGAGGCAGCAGACTGGAACGGGTGTGGGCATGGCAAATGGCGATGGCCAGGGCGTCGGAGGCGTCGATCTGCGGTTTGGAGGTGAGCTTGAGCATGTGCATGACCATCATCTGCACCTGCTCTTTATTGGCCGCGCCGGTGCCGACCACCGCTTGCTTGACCTGGGTCGCGGTGTATTCGGCGATTCCCATGCCCTCCTCGGCGCCAGCCACAATGGCGGCGCCACGGGCCTGGCCGAGTTTCAGCGCCGAATCGGCGTTCTTGGCCATAAAGACCTTTTCAATGCCCATGGTCACGGGTTTGTAGGTCTGGATCACTTCACGCACGCCGCGATAGACGATCTGCAGGCGCTCGGCCAACTCGCCCGCGCCGGTGCGGATGCAACCCGAGGCGACGTAAACGCAGCCGCGCGGGGTGTGTTGCACCACGCCAAAGCCGGTGATGCGCGAACCGGGGTCGATACCTAGGATTAAAGTCATAACGCCTGCAGTTTTGTGGATACACATAGATCCAATGTGGGAGCTGCTTTTGTGGCGAGGGAGCTTGCTCCCGCTCGACTGCGTAGCAGGCGCAGGCTTTGGCACCCCAGCGGGAGCAAGCGCCCTCGCCACAAAAGCCCGCTCCTACATTGGCTTTTCTTCGTTCTCAGGTGAGCTGTTCGGCCACTTCTTCCGGAATGTCGGCATTGGAATAGACGTTCTGCACATCATCCAGGTCTTCGAGCATATCCAGCATCTTCAGCACTTTCTGCGCGCCGTCCAGATCCAGCTCGGCACTGGTGGTCGGCAGCATCACGATTTCCGCGTCGGTACCTTTGAAACCAGCGGCTTCCAGCGCGTTACGCACCGCATAGAAGCCTGCGAACGAGGTAAACACGTCAATGGAACCGTCTTCGTTGGTCACCACGTCGTCGGCATCCGCCTCCATCGCAGCTTCGATCAGCGCATCTTCATCCACACCCGGCGCGAAGGAAATCTGCCCCTTGCGCTCGAACAGGTAGGCCACCGAACCGTCGGTGCCTAGGTTGCCGCCGCACTTGCTGAACGCATGGCGCACAGCTGCTGCGGTGCGGTTGCGGTTATCGGTCATGCACTCGACCATCACCGCCACGCCGCCCGGGCCGTAGCCTTCGTAGCTCAACTCGACCATGTCGTCGGTATCGGCGGCGCCGGCACCACGGGCCACGGCCCGGTCGATGATGTCACGGCTCATGTTGGCGCCGAGGGCCTTGTCCAGCGCCAGGCGCAGACGCGGGTTGGAGCCCGGATCACCGCCACCCTGGCGCGCAGCGACGGTCAGTTCGCGAATCCACTTGGTGAAGATCTTGCCTTTCTTGGCATCCTGACGCTCTTTGCGGTGCTTGATGTTCGCCCACTTGGAATGGCCAGCCATAACACAACTCCGAAATTCTCTAGAAACCTTATCAATCCCGCCCCAGGCCGGACCTCTTTCTTTAAAGCACAGCCCTTGTAACGCAAAGGCGCATCCGAAGATGCGCCTTTAAGACTGCGTAAACCTCAGTGCGCTTTCACGCAGCAGCCTTACTCAGCCTTCGGCGTCTCGCGCAGACGGATATGCAACTCGCGCAATGCCTTGGCATCCACCACACCCGGAGCCTGCGTCATGACGTCGGCAGCACTCTGAGTTTTCGGGAAGGCAATCACTTCACGGATCGACTGGGCGCCGGTCATCAGCATCACCAGGCGGTCCAGGCCAAAGGCCAAGCCACCGTGGGGCGGCGCGCCGTATTTCAGGGCGTCGAGCAGGAAGCCGAACTTCTCTTCCTGTTCCGCTTCGTTGATGCCCAGCAGACGGAAGACCGACTGTTGCATTTCCTTGCGGTGGATACGGATCGAACCGCCACCCAGCTCGGTGCCGTTCAACACCATGTCGTAGGCACGGGACAGAGCGCCAGCCGGGTTGGCTTCCAGCTCTTGCGGCGTGCACTTCGGCGCGGTGAACGGGTGGTGCAGAGCGCTGAAGCTGCCGTCGTCGTTCTCTTCGAACATCGGGAAGTCGACTACCCACATCGGTGCCCACTTGCAGGTCAGCAGGTCCAGGTCGTGGCCCAGCTTGATCCGCAGTGCGCCCAAGGCTTCGCTGACGATCTTCGATTTGTCGGCACCGAAGAACACGATGTCACCGTCAACCGCGCCAACACGATCCAGGATCACATTGAGGTTGGCTTCAGGGATGTTCTTCACGATTGGCGACTGCAGGCCTTCAACGCCTTTAGCGCGCTCGTTGACCTTGATGTACGCCAGGCCCTTGGCACCGTAGATGCCGACGAACTTGGTGTAGTCGTCGATCTGCTTGCGCGGCATGCTCGCGCCGCCAGGCACGCGCAGGGCGGCGATACGGCATTTCGGGTCGTTGGCCGGGCCGCTGAATACTTTGAAATCGACGTCCTTGAGCTGGTCGGCCACGTCCACCAGTTCCAGCGGGTTACGCAGGTCTGGCTTGTCGGAACCGTAGCGGCGCATGGCTTCTTCGAAGGTCATGTGCGGGAATTCGCCGAATTCCAGGTCCAGCACTTCCTTGAACAGGTTGCGGATCATTTTCTCGGTGAGGCCCATGATCTCTTTTTCATCGAGGAAACTGGTCTCGATGTCGATCTGGGTGAATTCCGGCTGGCGATCAGCACGCAGGTCTTCGTCACGGAAGCACTTGGCGATCTGGTAGTAACGGTCGAAGCCGGCCACCATCAGCAATTGCTTGAACAGCTGCGGCGATTGCGGCAGGGCGAAGAAAGAACCAGGGTGGGTGCGGCTCGGCACCAGGTAGTCACGCGCGCCTTCCGGGGTGGCCCGGGTGAGGATTGGCGTTTCGACGTCCAGGAAGCCGTTTTCGTCGAGGAAGCGGCGGATGCTGGTGGTCATGCGCGAACGCAGACGCAGCTTCTCGGCCATTTCCGGACGACGCAGGTCCAGGAAGCGGTAGCGCAGGCGAGTTTCTTCGCCAACGTCGGAATATTCGTTCAACGGGAACGGCGGGGTTTCCGACTCGTTCAGCACTTCCAGTTCATAGCCCAGCACTTCGATCGCGCCGGACGCCATGTTCGGGTTCACCGCACCGGCCGGACGCAGGCGAACCTTGCCGGTGATCTTCACGACGTACTCGCTGCGCACGCGATCGGCGGCGGCGAAGCTCTCGGCGCGATCCGGGTCGAACACCACCTGGGCCAGACCATCACGGTCACGGATATCGAGGAAGATCACCCCGCCGTGGTCGCGGCGACGGTGAACCCATCCGCAAAGAGTGATTTCCTGACCTTCCAGGGTCTCGTTCAGTTGGCCGCAATAGTGGCTGCGCATCATGGTCGTGGTTTCACTTCTCGTAATTCGAAATTCGGTGGAGGCCTGCCTCGTCACCGTACATTTAAGCAGGGGACGGATAATGCAGGAGCCTGCGCGTAGAGTTCAACTCAGTCAGCTTTGTCGCCGCCCGCCAGATTCTTCTTCGAGCCGGTCTTGAAATCGGTCTCGTACCAGCCGCTGCCGCTCAGGCGGAAGCCCGGCATGGACAACATCTTCTTGAGCTCCGGCGCCTTGCAGGCCGGGCAATCGACCAACGGCGCGGCGCTGATCTTTTGAATGGCTTCCAACTGATGACCACAGGAAGCACATTGATAGTCGTACATGGGCATGGAGATGTCTCGGCGATCAGAACGTTACTGCGCCACGCTTGCCCAAGGAGTAAACCCGGGCATGCGCAGCAAAGCGCGGGATTATATCTGGTAAATCGAGGCAGCGCAGCCGGCTTTCTGCCCGGAGCCTTGCCCGCCTGGACAGCGGACCGGCCCCGGAACTGTCGAATTACCCAGGGTCCAACGAGGCTTCACGGCCTTTTAATACGTGAACCACGCACACCACCCTGACCAGGCCACTGAAGTTCTTCACCCCTCCATAACGCAAGTGCACTTCCCGATCGACATAAGACAGCAACGCGCTGACCGAGCAGGCATTGATCCTGGCTATTTCCGTGAGGATATTCCAATAGATCTGTTCCAGACGCAGACAGGTGGAAAAACCATTGAGCCTGACTGATCGGGACAATGGCCTGGCCAGCCCCATGTCGAACCCTTTAACAAAGGGGTCGACCTTCAACTTATGAAAACCACAGGTTTCCATCACTCCATTACCCACTCCACGTGACATACAACTGACACTCCATTGCCAAACAACAGCCCATGGGTTCTCCCATTGGACAGTGGTCCTATAGAACAGCAGGAGCCAACAGCTAGCCAGAAGACGTGGATTTGAAAGGCGTAGGACAACGCCAGGAAATGCGCGGAAACAAGCAAACGGCGCCAGGACGGCGCCGCTCAGACTCGATATTTACTGATTTTCGAGCAGGGAACGCAGCATCCACGCGGTTTTCTCGTGAACTTGCATACGCTGGGTCAACAAGTCGGCTGTCGGCTCATCGCTGACCTTGTCCAGCAGCGGGAAGATCCCACGCGCAGTCCGCGTGACCGCTTCCTGGCCCGCCACCAACTGCTTGATCATCTCTTCTGCACTCGGCACACCCTCTTCTTCCTTGATAGAAGACAGGCGGGCATAGATCGAATAGGCACCCGGCGCAGGGAAACCCAGGGCACGGATACGCTCGGCAATGGAATCCACCGCCAGCGCCAGCTCGTTGTACTGCTCTTCGAACATCAAGTGCAGCGTACGGAACATGGGGCCCGTGACGTTCCAATGGAAGTTGTGGGTCTTCAGGTACAGTACATAAGTATCGGAAAGTAGTCGCGAAAGCCCGTCGACGATGGATTTACGATCTTCTTCACTGATACCGATATCGATTGCCATGTTTATCCCCTTCAATTGACAAGCATTCATTGATCAGGTGCAGGACCACTCTAGCAAGAGTGCCCACCTTGTGCAGCCCGACACACCCTGGCGACGTGCGGCAAATCGCCCCGCTCGTGCTCGCCGGCCTGCGTCAGGCAAGGCCTTGCGCGCCATAGGAAATTTCTCTGGCACCGCTCAAAAAGCCCGCAACTGTCTAGGACAAGCGTTTGCCACAGAAATGCCCTGCTCACCTGCAACACTCGCAAATGCTTGATTTGAGTAGGCACAGCCTTTGCTGTTAAATAGACGGGGTGTCGCTGCCGTTCTTTTCTTCGGCCAGCGCATAGGCTGATACCCGCGCACGTGCTCACCGCCTCCTATTGTTCAGAAGCGAACCGTGCCAGTCAGCTCCTCCTTGTGATCCGTCTTAACGTGAGTCAATCAAAATGTTGAAAATCGTCCACCTGCTAACGGGCGTTGCAGCTTTGCTGCTGTCCTTTATCCCGAGCCTGCAGCCTGAAAGCCTGCCCTACCTGCAACAACACGACGCTCTGTACCTGGCCTTGTTCGGCCTTCTTAACCTGACGCTCGCACCTGTCATTCCTTACTGGAACAAAGGCACCCGTCATCAACTGCAAAACCTGGTCAGCGCGCTGCTGGTACTGACCGTTGTCGTTCAAACCCTCACCCTCCTGGCACCTATGCCTGAAGTGGGCGGCCACCCGGCCATCCTGCTCAGCCTGGTGATTGCGCTGGTCGCCATCGTTCTTCATCTGGCCATCAGCTTCTACCGTTCGTCCCCTGCGGCCTCGTCGCAAAACTACGACATGACCAACCGGGATACCGGGACCGTCAAGTGGTTCAACACCTCCAAAGGCTTCGGCTTTATTTCCCGCGATTCGGGCGACGATATCTTCGTCCACTTCCGGGCCATCCGTGGCGAAGGCCATCGCGTCCTGGTCGAAGGCCAGCGCGTGGAATTCTCCGTAATGAACCGCGACAAAGGCCTGCAAGCTGAAGATGTAATCGCCGCGCTCCCGCGTCGCTGACTCCAGCTTTCGCAGCAAAAAAACCGCGATCCAGCGTTGACTGGATCGCGGTTTTTTATGCGCGGCTATTAATTGCGGGGCAATTAATAGTGCGGCGGTGGCGCCTCTTCTTCGGAGGTCTCGAACTGTCCACCCATTTCTTCCTGACGCTTGAGCAGCGCCGTCATCTGCAGTTGCAGGCGCTCGACCGCCCGCTGCTGGGCGACCAGGATGTCATTGAGGGTTTCAATGGTGTCGTCCTGGAATGCCAGACGGCTTTCCAGGTCCGTCACACGGTCTTGCAAATCCATGGTTCAGTCCTGCGCAAAAATAAAATCGGCAGGTAACAACTCACGCATGCGCGCGCGAATAGCCGCTACCTGTTGTTCAGTATAAGGCTGCGCCGGGTGCTTGCCCCATACCGGAGCAGGCCAGGCAGCGTCATCGCGCCTGCGCACGATCACATGCACATGCAGTTGGCTGACGACGTTACCCAGTGCACCAATGTTCATCTTGTCGGCGGCCAAGCCCTTGTTAAGTAACTGCGCCAGGGTGGTGGTTTCCTGCCACAGCGTTTGTTGATCTAGGACATCCAGCTGAAACACTTCGCTGATACCGTCGATGCGTGGCACCAGGATGAACCAGGGGTAATTCGAGTCATTGGACAGCAGCAGGCGGCACAGCGGGAAGTCCCCGATGGCCACTGTATCTTCTTGCAGGCGTTGATCTAAGGCGAACACCGCGGGCACTCCATTCGGCTGGTCAGTTTCAGGGCCTCAGCATACCTTCGAATGCTCTGCGCTTCACGGCGATTGCCGGCATACCGACGCGGCCAGATAAAAAACATGCACCCTTTCGAGGCAGACGATTATTTGAGCTACGCTAACTCGGGCCTCAACGGGATGCACCAAAATGACTCACCTGTGCTTCAAAGGGATCCGCCGATTACCCACTCAGAGGGGTCAACCGGTAACGTTTCTCTCAGACGGAGGATTTATGCCCCACTTCGCAGGTGCTACGAGCGGGCGTCAAGCCCAAACCAAACGGCGCAAAAAGCCCGTACTTATGCGGTTTTTACACTGGTTTCACGCTTTTCACGAAAAAATGACATTCGGTTATCGGTTTGGGCGCGCTTGTTGCATTCAACCTCATATCGTCGGCAACGACACCCGTGCGGAAGCAGGTGTTTCGCGATAAAACACAGCAGCGTTTCAATGCGTACCAAGGAAGAATTCAAACTGTAAGAGGGTTTGAAAACAGCATTGAAGTTGTCAGTCCGGTTACATTCGGGCTGTGAATTTGCGACATGGAGCTAGCAATTTACGACAGCCTCGTAAAGAAGCTGAAAGGAAAGATAGGCAAGTATCGTCAATAGGGTCTGCGTGATATAACTTTGCGCCGACACAAAAAAAGAAAGAGCCGCCCAGACAAAAATACAGGTGGGACGGCAGTACTCTTCCTAAAACCAAAGGAGCAAATCACGATGCGCGTGATGAAGTGGAGCATGATCGCCCTGGCTGTTTCAGCAGGCACCTCGCAGTTCGCAATGGCGTCCGCCCAAGACGATTCCAAGGGCTTTATCGAGGACAGCACAGCCAGTATTCTGACTCGTGCCCTGTACTTCAGCCGTGACCGCCGTAACCAAGGTGCAGAACAAAGCCGTATAGAGGAAACCGGTCTCGGCTTCCACGGTCTCTTCAGCTCGGGTTACACCCAAGGCACTATCGGTGTCGGTGTAGATGTGATCGGCCTGCTGGGCGTCAAACTCGACAGCGGCAAGGGTCGTGCCGGCACCGGTCTGTTCCCAGAGGGCTCCGATGGCCGTTCGCAGGACGACTATTCCAAAGGCGGCGCTGCAGTCAAGTTCCGCATTTCCAATACGGTCCTGAAGGTCGGTGATCAATACACCACCGCGCCAGTGTTCGCTTCCGATGACAGCCGTTTGCTTCCGGAATTGCCGCAAGGCGTCTCTATCACCAGCAACGAAATCAAAGACCTGAAACTGGAAGCCGGTCACTTCACCTCGATCGTTGCCCAAGATCAAACCTACAAGGACAGTATCTCCAGCTCCGAGCCTGGCTCAAGCCGTGGCCTGCGAGACGCCAACTTCGTGGGCGGTGTTTACGCCTGGTCTCCAGAGTTCACCACCAGCCTCTACTACTCCAAAGTGGAAGACTACTGGAAGAAACTCTACGCCAACGTGAACTGGACCCACGCACTTAGTGACGACCAATCCGTGGCTGTCGACTTCAACATCTACGACACCAAGAGCGACGGCGCAGGCCTGGTACGTGCTGACAAAGACAGCACTACCAAGCTCGACAACCGCGCGTTCAGCTTGCAAGGTGCGTACACCATTGGCGCTCACACCTTCACCCTGGCAGCCCAGAAGGTCAGCGGCGACGGCCAATACGGCTACGGCGTAGACGGCGGCGGCACGATCTTCCTGGCCAACTCCATCGCCCGTTCCGACTTCAACGCCGAAGGCGAGAAGTCCTACCAGGCACGTTACGACATCAACATGGCTACCTTCGGTATTCCTGGCCTGAGCTTCATGACTCGTTACGTGAAAGGTACCGGCGCCAACATCGCCAGCACTAGCAACGGCAAAGAGTGGGAACGCGATATCGAAGCCAAATACGTGATCCAGAGTGGCCCGGCCAAAGACCTGAGCCTGCGCGTACGCCAAGCGACCTATCGCTCGTCTGATCAGGTTTACTCGGGTTCTCTCGACGAACTGCGTCTGATCGCGCAATACCCGTTGAACATCTTGTAACTGGCTGTTTGATTACAACGATGACTTAAGGCTTCGGCCTTAACTAAAAAGCCGCTCCCTTGTTTGCAAGGGAGCGGCTTTTTTATTGCAGTTTTATTTCCATAGCAAAGTAACTAGCAAGCTAACTATCTAGACTAAACCCTCGTATTGAACCTGGCCTGTCGGCCAACTTAAACACCGTTACTTAGCTACCGCTTCCTGCATTACACGAATAACCCGCTGCGGAAAGGGAATATCAATCCCTGCCGCTTTCAAGCGGTCACGCGCCAGCTCATTGAGCATGAACACCACGTCCCAATAATCCGGGGTATTGGTCCAGCAGCGCAGAGAAACGGTGATCGAGCTATCGCCCAAGGTCGACACGACTGCCACGGGTGCCGGGTCGGCCAATACGCGCGAGTCTTTCGCCAGTTCCAGCAAGACTTCACGGGCTTTCTGCAGGTCAGCCTCATAGTCCACACCCACATCAAACACCACCTTGCGGGTAGGCTGACGGTTGGTGTTGGTGATGATGCCGTTGGACAGGATGCCGTTAGGCACGATCACAGTCTTGTTGTCGCCGGTACGCAGCACGGTGTGGAAAATCTGGATGCTGTCGACGGTACCTGATGTGCCCTGGGCTTCGATCCAGTCGCCAATGCGGAACGGGCGGAACAACAGAATCAGCACACCACCGGCGAAGTTGGCCAAGCTGCCTTGCAATGCGAGGCCAATGGCCAGGGTAGCAGCACCGATCGCCGCGACGAACGAAGTGGTTGCCACGCCGATCATCGAGGCCACACTCACGACCAGCATGACTTTCAGCGCGATGTTCGCAAGGCTGGTGATGAAGTGCTGCAGCGCCAGGTCCGCGTTACGGATGGCCAACAAGCGCCCCACCCGGTGGGTCAGTCGGTTGATAAGCCACCAGCCAATGGCCAGGGTGATCACCGCCAGCAAGAACCGGCTGCCGTATTCCATGATCATCGGGATCCATGACTGCGAAGTCTTGATCAGGTGATCCATTTCAGCGTTCAAATCCATCTACATTCTCCTGTTTACCGGGTGTGCGGCTTGATTGACTGCTCACTAACGCAATTGAGCCCCGTAGGGCTCAATGGTAGACGCAGGTGCTGGGGCGTGGGACGTCAAAAACGCCCACAGGTTCCCCGAAGTGCCATCAGTCGCGGAAGTTATTGAACTGCAGCGGCATGTCGAAAGTCTTGGCGCGCAGGGCCGCGATGGCGTCTTGCAGGTCGTCACGTTTCTTGCCGGTGATACGCACCTGCTCGCCCTGGATGGCGGCCTGGACTTTGAGCTTGGCATCCTTGACGTGGGCGACGATCTTCTTCGCCAGCTCCTTGTCGATGCCTTCCTTGAGTACGGCTTCCTGCTTCATCAGTTTGCCGGAGGCGTAGGCGTCTTTGATTTCAAGGCACTGCGCGTCGATCTTGCGCTTGACCAGGGACAGCTTGAGGATCTCGATCATCGCTTCCAGCTGGAAATCGGCTTCAGCGGTCAGGTTGACGGTCAGCTCCTTTTCCTTGAATTCGAAGCTGCCCTTGCCTTTCAAGTCATAGCGACGGTCCAGTTCCTTGACGGCGTTCTCGACGGCGTTGGTGACTTCGTGTTTGTCCAGTTCGGATACCACGTCGAACGAAGGCATGTCATTTCTCCAATATAAGGGGCGGGCTCAGTAGAGATGGAGCGCGCCCAAGCTAAAATGCCGGAGCATTATAACGGTTCTTTCGCCCCGTTCACTGTGAGCGATCCCACGGAGCAAAAACAGATGTCGACCACCTGGCATATTCTCGGCGCCGGCAGCCTTGGCACACTCTGGGCCACCCGCCTCGCGCGCGCCGGCGTGCCCGTGCGGCTGATCCTGCGCAATGATGCGCGCCTGGCCAGTTATCAGGCCGGTCCAGGGCTGACGCTGGTCGAGCAAGGCGTCGAACATAGTTATCCAGTGATTGGCGAAACGCCTGACAGCCCCGAGCCGATTCATCGCCTGCTGGTCGCGTGCAAAGCCTACGACGCCCAAAGCGCCATCGCACAGCTGCAACATCGCCTCGCGCCGGACGCCGAACTGGTCCTGCTGCAAAACGGCCTCGGCAGCCAGGACGCAGTGGCCGCGCAGTTGCCCCAGGCCCGCTGCATGTTTGCCTCCAGCACCGAAGGCGCGTTTCGCGATGGCGACTGGCGCGTGGTATTTGCCGGCCATGGCTACACCTGGCTGGGGGACGCGACCCATCCCACTCCGCCGCTGTGGCTGGATGACCTGCGCGCCGCCGCAATCCCACACGAATGGAGCACGGATATCCTCACACGCCTGTGGCGCAAGCTCGCCCTCAATTGCGCCATCAACCCGTTGACCGTGCTGTACCAATGCCGCAACGGCGGCCTGCAGGCGCACCAATGTGAAGTCGCGACCTTGTGCGCCGAATTGACCGAGCTGCTGGAATGCTGCGGCCAGCCTGCCGCCGCGCAAGACCTGCACAGTGAAGTGGAACGGGTGATCCAGGCCACGGCCGCCAATTACTCATCGATGTACCAGGACGTGGCCAACGCCCGGCGCACCGAAATCAGCTACCTGCTGGGCTATGCCTGCCAGGCGGCCGCCCGTCACCAATTGGTCCTGCCGCACCTGCAACAGGTTCAGACTCGCCTCGTCGAGCAGTTGATTGCACGCGGATTGCCCAGCGACTGAGGCACGCGCTACCCTGCCCACTTGTCTATTGCCTCGGAAAACCCTGATGCCACTGCGCCAGCGACTTGAAAACCTCCCGGTTGGGCAAAAGTTGCTGGCCGCCCTGCTGGTGCTGTTGACCACCGTCTTGCTGGTGGCCAACCTGACATTTATCAGCGCGGCCTACTGGATCTCCCAGGAAAGCATGGCGCCCCAGGCGTTGCAGGCCATCGGGCGCCTGGTATCCAACCCGGCCCTCGCCGCCGAAGCCCTCGAATCTCCCGACAAAGCAAACGCACTACTCAATGAGCTGACCAGCTATTCGCCGCTGCGCGCCGCCGCGTTGTACGACGCTGAAGGCAACCGCCTGGCGCAGATGCAACACGGCGACCGCCTGCACTTGCCGGACAACTATCGGCACATCGAAGCCTGGCGCGTGACCGAGTTTCGCAGCAACCAAGTGATCACCCTGCCCCGCCCCGGCTTGCCTTCCGGGCATTTGTTGCTGGTGGCCAGTAGTGAGCTGCCGGTGGCCTTTTATACCGGCACGCTGACCGCCAGCCTGGGCATCCTGATTTTCAGTGTGCTGCTGTGGCTGATCATCGCCCGGCAAATCAAACGCCTGATCACCCGGCCGATTCACGAGTTGGAGGAACTGTCCCGCCAGGTGACCCGCGAAGAGAACTACGCCCTGCGCGCCGGCCGTGGCAACCATGACGAAATCGGCAGCCTGGCTGAGGCCTTCAACACCATGCTGTCGCGCATCGAAGCCCGCGAGCAGCAGCTCAAGCGCGCGCGCGACGACTCCCAGGCCGCCTATGACCAGGCCCAAGGCCTGGCCGAGGAAACCCGCCATACCAACCGCAAGCTGGAACTGGAAGTCCAGGTTCGCAGCAAGATCGAGAAAAAACTCACGGGGTTTCAGAATTATCTGAACAGCATCATTGACTCGATGCCCTCGGCGCTGATCGCACTGGATGAGCAGCTCTATGTCACGCAGTGGAACCAGGAAGCCAGCGCACTTTCCGGCACGCGCCTGGACGAAGCCCTGAACCAGCCGATTTACCTTGCCTTCCAACCGCTCAAGCCGTACCTGCCGCAGATCAAGGCCACGGTGGAGCAACATACGGTGGAGCGCATCGAGCGTGTCACTTGGATCAAGGACGATGAGCCCAGGCATTACGCCCTGACGTTCTATCCGCTGACAGGCGGTGCCGGGCGTGGCGTGGTGATCCGCATCGATGACATTACCCAGCGCCTGTCCCTTGAAGAAATGATGGTGCAGTCGGAGAAAATGCTTTCCGTCGGCGGACTCGCTGCGGGTATGGCCCATGAGATCAACAACCCACTGGGAGCGATCCTGCATAACGTGCAGAACATCCGTCGTCGCCTGTCGCCCGATCTGCCCAAAAACCTCGAACATGCCGAACAGGCGGGCATCGAACTGGAGACGGTCAACCGCTACCTGCAAGGCCGCGAAGTGCCGAAATTGCTCGACGGTATCCAACAAGCCGGTGCGCGGGCGGCGAAAATTGTCACGCACATGCTCAGTTTCAGCCGCCTGAGCAATCGGCAGATGGCACCCTGCGACTTGCCGGCGCTGATCGACCAGGCAGTGGAAATCGCCGGCAATGACTTCGACCTGGCCATTGGCTTTGACTTCAGGGGCCAGGCGATCACCCGCCAGTTCGACCCGCAACTGGGCCCGGTGCCCGGTACCGCCAACGAGTTGGAACAGGTACTGCTCAATCTGCTGAAAAACGCCGCCCAGGCGATTCACCTGCGCGAAGGCGACAGCGAGCCGGGACGCATCATCTTGCGCACTCGCCTGAACCCGCCCTGGGCCGAGATCCAGGTGGAAGACAACGGCATCGGCATGAGCGAAAACGTGCGCAAACGCACGTTCGAACCGTTCTTCACCACCAAGGAAATCGGCCAGGGCACCGGGCTTGGGCTGTCGGTGTCGTATTTCATCATCACCAACAACCACAAGGGCCAGATGGAAGTGCATTCCACCCTGGGCCAGGGCACCTGCTTCACCTTGCGCCTGCCCTTGGCCGGCAGCCAAATGTCCCCCGCTGAATTTACCCAACTGGAGCACTGACCATGGGCTTTCGCCTGTCGAAGATTTACACCCGTACCGGCGACAAGGGCGAAACCGGCCTCGGCGATGGACGCCGCGTACCCAAGGACCACCCACGGGTGGAGGCGATTGGCGAGGTCGATACGCTAAACAGTCAGCTGGGCTTGTTACTGGCGGGCCTTGAAGAACAGAGCGGCAAGCACCCTGAACTCAAGGATGTCATTGAAGTGCTGACACCTTGCCAGCATCGCCTGTTTGACTTGGGCGGTGAACTGGCAATGCCGGTCTACAAGGCATTGAATGCGGCGGAAGTGGATCGGCTGGAAGCGGCGATTGATCGCTGGAACGAGGAAGTGGGGAATTTGGAAAATTTCATCTTGCCTGGTGGCTCAGCGCTGATTGCCCAAGCCCACGTGTGCCGCAGCCTGGCGCGCAGTGCGGAGCGGCGGTGTCAGCATCTGAATGCGGTGGAACCGTTGGAAGGGGTTGGGTTGGCGTATATCAATCGGCTGTCGGATTTACTGTTTGTTGCAGCACGGGTGATCGCCAAGCGCCAGGGAGTTGCCGAGATTTTGTGGCAGGCCGCCGCAAAACCCCACTGACAGGACCGAAGATCGTTCCCACGCTCCGCGTGGGAATGCCTCTTGTGACGCTCTGCGTCACGCTTTGGACGCAGAGCGTCCGGGGCTGCATTCCCACGCGGAGCGTGGGAACGATCAACATGCGTTCAGAGCGACATCAATCTTGTGGCCAGAACGCTCGGATACCGGCCACACCTTGGGCTCCTGCTTCCCACGCCTTTTTCCGCTCCGCAGGCCCTACCCCGCCCAGCAGAAACACCGGCTTGCTAAACCCACGGATCAACTCTGCCGCCTGCTCCCAACCCAACGGTTGCGCATCGGGATGAGTCTGGGTCGGCTGCACCGGTGACAGCGTGACAAAATCCACGTCCATCAATTGCGCCAGCGCCAGTTCTTCGGCGTTGTGGCACGAGGCGGCCAACCAGCGATCCTTCGGCAGCGGCCGGCCTTTGCTCGCGTATTTACGCAGTTGTGTCGAGGTCATGTGCCAGCCGGCGGCAGGGAAATCCCCCAGCCACTCGAACGGCCCCTTGAGCATCAATTGCGCCTTGCCAGCACACAGGCCTACCGCGTCCACCGCTAGGTCACGGTATTTGGGGTCGTAGCCGTTGGGCGCGCGTAGCTGAACCAGCTTGATGCCGCCCGCGATGGCTTTCTGGATGCCACGCAATAACGTGGGGCTTTCCAACTCCCCAGGGGTGATCAGGTATTCGGCCGGCAGACGCGCGGCAGCGACGATCGGAGCGTTTGCCGCCGGGAACTCATAGTTGATGAGATCTCGAGGCGCAACCCACTCCAGCGGCTGACCCTCTGCACCGTGAGGCTCGCCGGTGAAGGCCGAGACTTCCCAGACATCCAGCAACACCTGCTTGTCCGGGTAATCATGCTGCACCTTGATCAGCGGCCGTGCCGTGGTGACCTGGATACCCAGCTCTTCCTGCAACTCGCGGGACAGCGCCGTGGCGACCGACTCGTCGGCCTCCACCTTGCCACCGGGAAATTCCCAGAGACCGCCCTGATGCTGGGTATCGGCACGGCGCGCCAGCAGGATCCTGCCGTCGACACCGCGGATCACCGCTGCTGCTACATGCACTCGTTTCACCGCGCTTATCCTCTTGGCTATCAGGTGCGGTATTCCGCATTGATCTTCACGTACTCGTGGGACAGGTCGGTGGTCCAGATGGTTTCGCTGCACTCGCCACGACCCAACTCGATGCGGATGGTGATTTCTTCCTGCTGCATCACCGCCGAGCCCTGAGCTTCAGTGTAGGTTTCGGCGCGCGCGCCACGACTGGCGATGCACACGTCGCCGAGGAACACGTCGATCTTGCTCACGTCCAGGTCCGGCACACCAGCACGGCCAACGGCTGCGAGGATGCGGCCCCAGTTCGGGTCGGAGGCGAACAGTGCCGTCTTGATCAGTGGCGAATGGGCCACGGTGTAACCAACATCCAGGCATTCCTGGTGGTTGCCGCCACCGTTGACTTCAACCGTCACGAACTTGGTCGCGCCTTCGCCGTCGCGCACGATGGCCTGGGCCACGTCCATGCACACTTCGAACACCGCGTGCTTCAGCGCTGCGAACAGCGGGCCGCTGGCGGAGGTAATTTCCGGCAGGTTGGCTTTGCCGGTGGCGATCAGCATGCAGCAGTCGTTGGTCGAGGTGTCGCCATCGATGGTGATGCGGTTGAACGACTTGTTGGCGCCATCCAGGATCAGGCTGTGCAGCACTTCACGGGAGACTTTGGCGTCGGTGGCGATGTAGCCGAGCATGGTGGCCATGTTCGGGCGGATCATGCCGGCGCCCTTGCTGATGCCGGTCACGGTGACGGTCACGCCTTCGTGCACGAACTGACGGCTCGCGCCTTTTGGCAGGGTGTCGGTGGTCATGATGCCCGTCGCGGCTGCCGCCCAGTTATCCACAGACAGGTCATCCAGCGCAGCCTGCAGGGCGCCTTCGATTTTTTCCACAGGCAACGGCTCACCGATCACGCCGGTGGAGTAAGGCAGCACTTGGCTGGCGTCCACGCCGGTCAGTTCCGCCAGCTTGGCGCAGGTGCGCGCAGCAGCAACCAGTCCTGGCTCGCCGGTACCCGCGTTGGCATTACCGGTGTTGGTCAGCAAATAACGAATCGGCCCGGCAACACGTTGCTTGGCGAGGATCACCGGCGCAGCGCAGAACGCGTTGAGGGTGAACACACCGGCGACGGTCGAGCCTTCAGCACAGCGCATCACCACCACATCCTTGCGCCCCGCACGCTTGATGCCGGCCGAAGCGATACCGAGTTCAAAACCGGCAACCGGGTGCAATGTGGGCAAAGGACCAAGACCAACAGCCATGAATGCGCTCCTTAAAAATAGGTGATGTCTGTGCCGTCGCGTTCGACGGTGAATTAATGGCAAAACGCCGCGACGGCTGAAGCCGGTCGCGGCGCGGGGTGTTGCAGCGTCAGGCAAAAATCTTAGTTGATTTCGCCGTGGCAGTGTTTGAACTTCTTGCCCGAACCGCACCAGCACAGTTCGTTGCGGCCCAGCTTCTGCTCGTTGCGAACCGGGGTTTGAGCCAGGGCCACATCGACCTCTTCGCCCAACACCTCAGGGGATTCCAGGCCCGGCGCTTCGTCGTGCTGGAACTGCATGCGCGCAGCCAGTGCCTCGGCGTCCTGACGCAGGCGAGCTTCTTCCTCGATCGGGTCTTCGCGACGCACCTGAACGTGGGACAGCACGCGAATCGAATCGCGCTTGATCGAATCGAGCAGTTCGGAGAACAGCGTGAACGACTCGCGCTTGTACTCCTGCTTCGGGTTCTTCTGGGCATAGCCACGCAGGTGGATACCGTGACGCAGGTGGTCCATGGTCGACAGGTGGTCTTTCCACAGGTCGTCGAGCACGCGCAGTACGATTTGTTTCTCGAAGGTGCGCAGTGCCTCGGCACTCGCCTGCTCTTCTTTCTCGTTGTACGCGGCCAACAGCTCGGTCATCAGCTTCTCGCGCAGCGTCTCTTCGTACAGGTGGTCGTCTTCGTCCAGCCACTGCTGAACCGGCAGTTCGACACCGAAGTCGCTCTTCAACGCGGCTTCCAGACCGGCAACATCCCACTGCTCAGGCAGGGACTGTGGCGGAATGTGTGCGCTGACGGTGGCGTTAAGCACGTCCTGACGGAAATCAGCGATGGTCTCGCCAATGTTGTCGGCGGCCAGCAACGTGTTACGCATGTGATAAATCACTTTACGCTGTTCGTTGTTGACGTCGTCGAACTCAAGCAGTTGCTTACGAATGTCGAAGTTGCGGCCTTCAACCTTGCGCTGGGCCTTCTCGATGGCGTTGGTCACCATGCGGTGCTCGATCGCTTCGCCGGACTGCATGCCCAGGGCCTTCATGAAGTTCTTCACCCGGTCCGAGGCGAAAATACGCATCAGGCTGTCTTCAAGGGACAGGTAGAAGCGGCTGGAACCGGCATCACCCTGACGACCGGCACGACCACGCAACTGGTTGTCGATACGGCGTGATTCATGACGCTCGGACGCGATCACCTGCAGACCACCGGATTCCAGCACGGCCTGGTGGCGTTTCTGCCAGTCGGCCTTGATCTGGGCGATCTGTTCAGGGGTCGGGTTGTCGAGGGTAGCCACTTCCACTTCCCAGTTGCCGCCCAACAGGATGTCGGTACCACGACCGGCCATGTTGGTGGCGATGGTCAGCGCGCCTGGACGACCGGCCTGGGCGATGATCTCGGCTTC
Organism: Pseudomonas fildesensis; assembly: GCF_001050345.1. Classification (GTDB taxonomy): domain Bacteria; phylum Pseudomonadota; class Gammaproteobacteria; order Pseudomonadales; family Pseudomonadaceae; genus Aquipseudomonas; species Aquipseudomonas fildesensis. The sequence continues at coordinate 144,544 of NZ_LFMW01000012.1, forward strand.
TTTTTCGTGGAACTTGGCGTTGAGGACCTTGTGCTCGATACCTTCCTTGTTGAGCAGGTTGGACACGTGCTCGGAAGTCTCGATGGTAGCGGTACCCACCAGGATCGGACGGCCCTGGGCCATACCGTCCTTGATGTCGTTGATGATCGCCGCGTATTTTTCTTCGGCGGTCAGGAACACCAGGTCGTTGAAGTCTTTACGTGCCAGTGGCTTGTTCGGCGGGATAACCACCACCGACAGACCGTAGATCTGATGGAATTCGAACGCTTCGGTGTCGGCTGTACCGGTCATGCCGGACAGTTTGTTGTACAGACGGAAGTAGTTCTGGAAGGTCGTGGACGCCAACGTCTGGCTTTCGGCCTGGATGTTGAGCACTTCCTTGGCTTCGATGGCCTGGTGCAGGCCTTCGGACAGACGACGACCGGGCATGGTACGGCCGGTGTGTTCGTCAACCAGTACGACCTGGCCGTCCTGGACGATGTATTCGACGTTGCGATGGAACAGCTTGTGGGCGCGCAGGCCTGCATACACGTGGGTCAACAGGCCCAGGTTGTGTGCCGAGTAGAGGCTTTCGCCTTCAGCCAGCAGGCCGATCTGGGTCAGCATGTCTTCGACAAACTGGTGACCGGCTTCGTTGAGTTCGACCTGGCGGGTCTTCTCGTCGATGGAGAAGTGACCTTCTTTGGTCACGACGCCTTCCACTTCCTCGATGTGCTGCTCCAGACGCGGGATCAACTTGTTGATCTCGGTGTACAGGCGCGAGCTGTCTTCGGCCTGGCCGGAGATGATCAGTGGGGTACGGGCTTCGTCGATCAGGATGGAGTCGACTTCGTCGATCACGGCAAAGTTGAGTTCGCGCTGGAATTTTTCTTCCATGCTGAACGCCATGTTGTCACGCAGGTAGTCGAAACCGAATTCGTTGTTGGTGCCGTAGGTGATGTCGGCAGCGTAGGCGGCACGCTTCTCTTCCGGCGGCTGGAACGGCGTCACGACGCCGACACTCAGGCCGAGGAATTCATACAGCGGGCGCATCCAGTTGGCGTCCCGGCGGGCCAGGTAGTCGTTCACCGTCACAACGTGCACGCCCTTGCCGGACAGTGCGTTGAGGTAAACACCCAGGGTTGCCACCAGGGTCTTGCCTTCACCGGTACGCATTTCGGCAATCATGCCTTCGTGCAAGGTCATGCCACCGATCAACTGGACGTCGAAGTGACGCATGCCCATGACACGCTTGCCGGCTTCACGGGCGACCGCAAAGGCTTCGGGAAGCAGCTTGTCGAGGGTTTCACCTTTGGCTATGCGGGCCTTGAACTCTTCGGTCTTGGCGCGCAATTGCTCGTCCGAAAGGGCAACCATCTGCTCTTCGAAGGCATTTGCCAACTGCACCGTCTTGAGCATGCGTTTAACTTCGCGCTCATTCTTGCTTCCAAAAAGTTTCTTTAACAAAGGCGCAAACATATCGGCAGGTTCTTCCACACATAGGGATGGAGGGCGCACCGTCAGTGGCCCGAGCAGCCCTCACGGCCGCATGCGAACGCGCATTCTACCCGGAATCGTGGGTGAGGAAAGTGGCGTTGTTCCCCGATGCTGGCATGGTGCTGTGAGAGGGCATGTTTAAAATAAGGGCTTTTGCGCGAACTTCAACCCATGGAGCACAGAAGTTAACTATTGATTTCACGGGTAAAGCCGCTGCAATGCATTGCCTGGAGGGCGCCTGGGCCGTTTCTGCTAAGATGGCCGCTCTGTTACTTTAGGTGTCTGATCATGGCATTTCGCCCTCTTACGGCCCGCGCGCCCAGCGTGTTGCTTCGCGAAGCCAAGCCCTTGAAAGCCATCTTCGGCCATGCGCAACGCTTGGGCCATTTGCAACGCCTGCTTGAAAGCCAGTTGCAACCTGCCGCGCGAGAACACTGCCATGTAGCGTCCTGGCGTGAAGGTAATTTGCTGTTGATCGTCACCGACGGCCATTGGGCGACGCGTTTGCGCTATCAGCAAAAACGCCTGCAGCGGCAATTGATGGCCTTTGATGAGTTCGCCAGCCTGACGCGCATCCAGTTCAAAGTACAGCCGCCCACCGTGCAGCAAGGCGCGGTGGGGCACACGATGGACTTGTCAGCAAATGCGGCCGAAACCATTCAGGCCACGGCCGACGGGATCAGCGATCCGGGTTTGCGCGCGGCACTGGAACGTTTGGCCGCCCATGCCAAGCCCAAACCCTGACACCCTACTTGCGCTTGCTACCGCCCAGCAACGACCCCAACAAACCCCGCACCAATTGCCGTCCCATCTGATTGGCGGCCTGCTGCATGGCTGATTTCAGCGCCTTGCCCGCCGTGGTACCGAGAAACGCCCCGGCCTTGTCGGTAAAGCTCGGCTCCTCGGCGGTCGGCTTGGCCTCTTCGGTCGGCCCCAACTCCTTGCGCGCCATCAGCACTTCATAGGCGGACTCCCGGTCGATCGGCTTGTCATATCGGCCCTTTAACGGCGAACTGGCGATCAACGCCCCACGCTCGGCCTCGCTCAGCGGCCCGATCCGCGATTGCGGCGGCGCTACCAGCACGCGCTGGACGACTTCCGGCGTGCCCTTTTCCTGCAAAGTGCCCACCAATGCCTCACCCGTGCCCAACTCGGTCAGTACCGCCAAGGCATCGAACGCAGGGTTCGGGCGGAAACCGTCTGCCACAGCCCGCAGGGATTTCTGCTCCTTAGTCGTGAACGCCCGCAAGCCATGCTGGATACGCAGCCCGAGTTGCGCCAGCACAGTGTCCGGCAAATCGCCCGGGGATTGAGTGACGAAATACACGCCAACGCCCTTGGAGCGGATCAACCGCACGACTTGCTCCAGGCGGTCTTGCAACGCCTTGGGCGTATCGGCAAACAATAAGTGCGCTTCGTCGAAAAACAGTGCCAGCAGCGGTTTGTCAGCATCGCCACGCTCCGGCAACTGCTCGAACAATTCCGCCAACAACCACAGCAGGAACGTCGCGTACACCTTCGGCGCCTCATGCACCAGGCGGCTGGCGTCGAGCAAATGAATGCGCCCGCGACCGTCGCTGCCAGGTTGCAAAATATCTTCAAGCTGCAGGGCCGGCTCGCCAAACAAGGCTTCGGCGCCCTGCTGTTCCAGTATCGCCAGGCGCCGCAACAAGGCCTGGCTGGAGCCGGTGGTCATCAGCGCGGCATCGTCGCCCAGCAATTCTGGGTGATAACGCAGGTGGTTGAGCAGCGCCTTGAGGTCCTTGAGGTCCAGCAGCAAAAGGCCTTCGCGATCTGCGACCTTGAACGCGGCGTAGAGTGCCGACTGCTGGCTGTCCGTAAGTTCCAGCAGGCTGCCGAGCAACAGCGGGCCCATCTCACTGATGGTGGTGCGCAAGGGATGACCGGACTCGCCGTGAATATCCCACAGCGTGACCGGATACGCCTTGGCCGTGTAATTAAGAAAAGGCATGCCGGCGATGCGCTCGGCCACCTTGCCCTGAGGGTTGGCGGCGGCGCCGAGGCCACAGAGATCCCCCTTGATGTCGGCGGCGAACACCGCCACACCTGCGTCGCTGAAGGCTTCCGCCAGGCGTTGCAGGGTGACGGTCTTGCCCGTGCCTGTGGCACCGGCAATCAACCCGTGACGATTGGCCAGGCGCATGGCCTGGGCGATGGGCTGGGCGTCGAGACCGGCACCGATAAGGAGTTGCGTGGAATCAGGCATTTCGTCACCCATGGTTAAGCTTTAGCGCTGCAAGGTCGATATAGAGATACGTCAGACCCAAGAAGTCTAAAAAAATCAAGTCGGATAGTTCTCCAGGGGCCAAAGGAAATATCACACTTTTTTTGACGCTGCTATTTGGCGCGTTCCACAAGAACGCGTTTCGGATATTAAGACCTTAGCGGACCCTTCAAACCATGAATAAAAATCTGCGTTTCAGCCACAAAATCCTGCTTGCAGCCTCCCTTATCGTCATCGCCGCTTTCGCGCTGTTTAGCCTCTACAACGATTATCTGCAACGCAATGCTATTCGCGACGACCTCAACAACTACCTGCATGAAATGGGTGATGTCACCGCCAGCAACATTCAAACCTGGCTCACCGGGCGCATTGCCCTGGTGGAAAACGCAGCACAAAACATCGCCATCAATCCCGAACCTGGCCTGGTTGCCAACCTGCTGGAACAGAAAGCCCTGACATCCTCGTTCATGGCAACCTACGTGGGCGACAGCAAAGGCGCCTTCACCATCCGCCCCGACACCAAGATGCCGGACGGCTTCGATCCGCGTGTTCGCCCCTGGTACAAAGGCGCCCAAAGCGCTAACGGACCGACGCTGACTGAACCCTATATCGACGCGGCTACCGGGCAACTGATCATTTCCATCGCCACCCCCAGCGCCAAGGGCGGCCAGAGCATCGGCGTAGTCGGCGGTGACCTGAGCCTGCAAACGCTTGTGGATAACATTGGCGCGCTGAACTTCGGCGGCATGGGTTATGCGTTTCTGGTCAGCGCCGACGGCAAAGTATTGGTACACCCGGACAAGAACCTGGTGATGAAGACCCTGGCTGACGTGTACCCGAAGCACACGCCGAAGATCAGCGGTGAATTCAGTGAAGTCGAGGCCAACGGCAAGGACACCATCGTGACCTTTACGCCGATCAAGGGCTTGCCGTCGGTGAACTGGTACCTGGGCATTTCGGTGGATAAAGACAAATCCTTCGCAATGCTCAGCGACTTCCGCACCTCGGCGGTGATCGCCACGATCATTGCCGTGCTGATCATCATCGCCCTGCTCGGCATGCTGATCAGCGTGCTGATGCAGCCGTTGCATTTGATGACCCGCGCCATGCAGGACATCGCCGATGGCGAGGGCGACCTGACCCGCCGGCTGACCATCCAGAATCATGATGAGTTCGGCACGTTGGGCAATGCGTTCAACCGCTTCGTGGAGCGGATTCATACATCAATCCGCGAAGTGTCCTCGGCCACCGAACAGGTCAACGAAGTGGCCCAGCGGGTGGTCAGCGCCTCCAACTCGTCGATGGTCAACTCCGACGAGCAGGCCAACCGCACCCACAGCGTCGCCGCCGCAATCAACGAACTCGGCGCAGCTGCCCAGGAAATTGCCCGTAACGCCGCGCAAGCCTCAAGCCAGGCCAGCGATGCGCGCCACTTGGCCGAAGACGGTCAACAGGTGGTAGAGCGCAATATCAAGGCGATGACGCAGCTGTCGACGATGATCAGCGCCTCCAGCAGCAATATCGAAGCGCTTAACAGCAAGACGGTCAATATCGGGCAGATTCTCGAGGTAATCACCAGCATCTCGCAACAAACCAACCTGCTCGCACTCAACGCCGCTATCGAAGCGGCCCGCGCAGGGGAAGCCGGACGCGGGTTTGCGGTGGTAGCCGATGAAGTACGCAACCTGGCCCATCGCACCCAGGAGTCGGCGCAACAAGTCCAAAAGATGATTGAGGAACTGCAAGTCGGCGCGCGGGAGTCGGTGAGCACCATGAGCGAAAGCCAGCGCCACAGCCTCGACAGCGTGGAGATCGCCAACCTCGCCGGCGAGCGCTTGAACAGTGTGACCCAGCGCATCGGCGAGATCGACGGCATGAACCAGTCAGTCGCTACTGCCACCGAGGAGCAGACCTCGGTCGTCGAGTCGATCAACATGGACATTACCGAAATCAACACGCTTAACCAGGAGGGTGTGGAAAACCTGCAGTCGACCCTGCGCGCCTGCTCCGACCTGGAACAGCAAGCGGCACGACTGAAACAACTGGTGGGCAGTTTCCGGATCTGACCCAAGCGCACGCCGCCTGCCAACGCGGCGCTCGGTTATTCTTCACTGGACTCAGATTTGCGCTGCTCTTGCTCCCACAACTCGGCGGCACCTGGAAATTCCGTGCCGTCGTCACTGTCCAGGTCATCCGGGTCATATCGACTCAAACATCCCTCCCCCATCGTCGCCGGGGCTTTGGAAGTGGCTTTATCCAGCGGGTTATTCATCGTCAAATCCTCAACAGCGGGCAAAGAAAAAGGGCCTGAAACGATTTAACGCCCAGGCCCTTCATTCTTCAATCAAAACGCGGTGATCAGAACACGACCGTCTTGTTGCCGTGCACCAGCACGCGGTCCTCGAGGTGATAGCGCAGGCCGCGGGCCAGCACCATCTTCTCGACGTCACGGCCGAAACGCACCATGTCTTCAATGCTGTCGCTGTGGCTGACACGCACCACGTCCTGCTCGATGATCGGGCCGGCGTCCAGCTCTTCGGTGACGTAGTGGCAAGTTGCGCCGATCAACTTCACGCCACGCAGGGAGGCCTGGTGGTACGGTTTGGCACCGACAAACGACGGCAGGAAGCTGTGGTGAATGTTGATCACTTTGCCGGCGTATTCGCGGCACAGCTCCGGCGGCAGGATTTGCATGTAACGCGCCAGCACGACCACATCCGCTTCATGCTGCTTGACCAGTCGCGACACTTCGGCAAACGCGGGCTCCTTGTCCTGCGGATTGACCGGTACATGGTAGTACGGGATGCCATGCCACTCGACCATGCTGCGCAAGTCGTCATGGTTGGAAATCACACAGGCGATCTCACAGTCCAGCTCATCACTGTGCCAGCGGTGCAGCAAGTCGGCCAGGCAGTGGGATTCACGACTGGCCATCAGCACCACGCGCTTTTTCTGCTCGGTGTCGGTGATGTGCCAGGTCATCGAAAACTCTTCGGCGATCGGCGCAAACGCCTCGCGAAAGGCCTCAAGACCGAAGGGCAGCGTGTCGGCACGGATTTCGTGACGCATGAAGAACCAACCGCTGAGATTGTCCGAGTGATGGCTCGCCTCGGTGATCCAGCCGTTGTGGGAGGCCAGAAAGTTACTGACTTTGGCAACGATGCCGACCCGGTCCGGGCAAGCAATCACCAGCCGAAAAGTGCGCATTAGGGGGAAACTCCAGAACTTCGCAAAGGCCGCCATTCTAGCGAGTACGCAGAAAAACTGCAGTATTCCTTGAGGCCTATGCTGATCCCCGGCCCGACCCACATCCCTTAATAGCGTAAGGATTTACCGCTGCTATATGAATGTGCAACGGTAAACTCATGCAGTTATCGAGAATTTAAGGTGATTACCTTTAGGCGTACCACCTACTAATTAACTCGATTGCACAGGATTGCGACAAACATTCAAAGTAATTCACATAAATGCAGTCTTAAATGTTTACTTGAGGAAATTGCCTGACTATTATTGGGCCACTATCCCTGTCAATCAGCGCTCTACATTAAGGTAGTCCACATGTCTCTGATCAACGAATACCGTGCCACCGAAGAAGCTATCAAAGAGCTGCAAGCCCGTTTGAAGAATCTGTCCCAAGACGACAAGCTGCAAACCGAGCTGGAATTCGAAGGCAAACTCCGCACACTGATGGGCGAATATTCCAAATCCCTGCGTGACATCATCGCACTGCTGGACCCGGAATCGAAAGTTAAAGCACCGCGTGGCGCCGTGAAAACTACCGGCACCAAACGTGCTCGCAAGGTCAAGCAATACAAAAACCCGCACAACGGCGAAGTCATCGAAACCAAAGGTGGCAACCACAAGACTCTGAAAGAGTGGAAAGCCAAGTGGGGCGGTGACGTGGTTGAAGGCTGGGCTACCCTGCTGGGCTAAGCCTCGCCAGGCTTTGGCCTGATACGCGACACATTAAAACGCCAGCTTGCTGGCGTTTTTTATTGCCTGAATATTCCTCAATGACCTGACTACAGGTTCAAGCGAGCCGCTAAAGAGTCGGCATATTCCTGCCATTGATCCAATACCTGGCCTTGAAACGGTGTAGCACTAACAGCCAACTCTTGCCGCGCCAGATTAAATGCATCCAAGGTATTCGGCGCGCCCCATTCGGCACTCGACAAACGTTGCTGACAGAAAAGTTTCCAGCGTTGTTGCTCCTCGCTGTTCAAGGTTTCAGGAAAGTTACGCGCACGGTAGCGAAATAATAATTCCGGCAAACGATGATCATCAAAAGGCCACTGCTGGCGCGCTAGTTGTGCCGGCTCTGCCGCCCGCACTTGCTCGCATAAACGACGGTCGCGGTCACCAATAAAACCATCGTAGAGCTGCTGCTCCGGGTCTGTAGTCGGTGCAAAATCTTCCTCGGCGTAAATTGCTGCCAACTTGTCGCGCCAAACTTCTTGTGCGTCAGTTAGCCGCAGCGCGCGAGCCTGATAACTGTCCATATCCACATTCAGGCGCTCACGATCTTGCGACCGCAGCACGTTCAATGGGGCGACCACCGGGCAGCGGTTGATATGCAACAACTTGAGCGGCACCGGCAACTCACCCTCGAGCAGGTCATCACGACGGGTGTAGAGGCGCTGGCGCAAAGTATCGGCGTCGAGGTCCAGCAGCCCTTGTGGGTCAAGGCCCAGGTCGCAGACGATCAACGCATTGCGATTGCGCGGGTGCCAGGCCAGTGGCAGTACGACGCCCAGGTAATGGCGCTCGGCGGAAAAGCGCCCGGAGATATGCACCATCGGTTGCAGCAGGCGCACCTGATCCATCACCCGTTGTTTGCTGCGCAGTTGAAACAGCCAGTCGTAAAGCTTGGGCTGTTTCTCGCGGACCAATCGAGCCAGGGCAATGGTGGCGCGTACGTCGGACAAGGCATCGTGGGCCTGGCCATGATCGATGCCGTTGGCCTCGGTCAGACGTTCGAGCTTAAGGGTAACGCGCCCATCCTGCTCGGGCCAGACGATTCCTTCCGGGCGCAGTGCGTAGGCGGTGCGGACCACATCGATCAGGTCCCAGCGGCTATTACCACCCTGCCATTCGCGTGCATAAGGGTCGAAAAAATTGCGGTACAGGCTGTAGCGCGTCATTTCATCGTCGAACCGCAGCGTGTTGTAACCCGCACCACAGGTACCTGGCGCCGCGAGTTCTGCGTGCACCCGGGTCATGAAATCAGCCTCGGCCAAGCCCTTCTCCGCCAGTATGCCCGGAGTGATACCAGTGATTGCGCACGCTACCGGATGGGGCAGGATGTCGTCGCTGGGGTGACAATAAAGGTTGACCGGCGGGGCTATCTCATTAAGGTCGAGGTCGGTGCGAATACCGGCAACCTGAAGGGGGCGATCGCTGCGTGGGTTGATGCCGGTGGTTTCATAGTCGTACCAGAAAATGGAGGTCACGGGCTGTTCCTGTGCTGAAGATAGACAAAGTCTAGGCGCTGCAAGGCGTCCTCGGCCAGCGCTACGTTAACTGTACAAACATCCAGCAAAACCTTGAATGGTTGCTTCCACCGTCGACACTGCTAGCATCCGTGTCTTCAAGCCGCTCCGCACTGCCAAGGACCGCGATGCCATCAGCCCCATTGGATACCCTCTACCAGATCGAGACCCCGGAGGGCATCGACCTGCCCTTGCGCCCGGCTGGCCTGCTGCCTCGGGCACTGGCCTTCGCCTTCGACCTCGGCGTGCGCGGGCTGGTGATGGGCATCCTGCTCGTGCCGCTGGCCCTGCTCGGCAACATCGGTATAGGCCTGGGCTCACTGCTGCTGTTTTTGGTCAGTTGGTGGTACATGGTGCTGTTTGAAGTGCTCAACCAGGGTTGCTCGCCCGGCAAGCAGGTCATGGGCTTGCGCGTGGTGCAGGATGACGGCACGCCCATCGGCTGGTCCGCGTCGCTCATTCGCAACCTGCTGCGCTTTGTCGACATGCTGCCTTTCGGGTACTTTCTCGGCGCCATCAGTTGCCTGCAACACCCCCACTTCAAACGGCTCGGCGACCTGGCCGCCGGTACGCTCGTGGTCTACCGCGAACAACTGCTGGCCCGCCCCCAGGTACCGCAAGCCGCTGCCTTGCGCCTGCCCTTTGCCCTTGAGCTCAGTGAACAACGCGCCATCCTGGGTTTTGCCGAGCGCCAGGGTGAACTGTCCGCCGAGCGTGTGCACGAACTGGCCAGCATTCTCGCAACGCCCCTGCAAGTGTCTCCGGCTCGCGCCGTGGAGCAACTCAATGGCGTGGCCCGTGGCCTGTTGGGGCCGACATGAAGCAGAGCCTGTTCGAAAGCCGTCATCAGCCGCAGTGGCAGGCCTTTGCCGAACAACTGAAGGGGTTGGAGCAAGGCAAAGCCAGGGGCAGTGACGTGGCCGACTTCCCTCATCAGTATCGACGCCTGTGCCAACATCTCGCCCTGGCACAGGAGCGGGGCTACAGCAGCTACCTGGTGGACCCGCTGCAACAACTGGCCCTGCGCGGCCACCAACAGTTGTATCGTCATCGCAGCCAATTAGGCGCGAACCTGTTGAGTTTTGTGCTGGCCGATTTCCCTCGACTGGTGCGTGAGCAGTGGCACTTCGTGTTGATCGCCAGCCTGCTGTTTTTTGGCAGCCTGGTGGGTATTGCGCTGCTGGTGTACCTGTTCCCCGACCTGATCTACAGCATCGTCAGCCCCCAGCAGGTGGCCGAGATGCAGAGCATGTACGACCCCGACGCCAGTCGCCTGGGCCGCGTCGCCGAACGCGCATCCAGTGAAGACTGGATGATGTTTGGCTACTACGTGATGCACAACATCGGTATCGCCTTCCAGACCTTTGCCGCCGGCTTGCTGTTCGGCCTGGGCAGCGTGTTCTTCCTGATTTTCAACGGCCTGATCATCGGCGCCATCTCCGGGCACCTCACGGAAATCGGCTATGGCCAGACCTTCTGGTCATTTGTCATCGGCCATGGTGCTTTCGAACTCAGCGCCATTGCCCTGGCCGGTGCGGCTGGCTTACAACTGGGCTGGGCGTTGATCGCTCCCGGGCACCTGACACGCGGCGAGTCCCTGCGGCTGGCGGCACGCAAAAGCGTACAGATGCTCTGCGGCGTCATGGTGTTCCTGTTGATCGCGGCATTTATCGAAGCGTATTGGTCTTCCTCCACCTCAATCGCGCCCTGGGTCAAATACCTGGTGGGCGCTGGCCTGTGGCTATTGGTGGCCGCTTACCTGACCTTTACCGGACGGACGCCCCATGCGCCTGAGTGATGCCAGCGTGGTGATTCGGCCGCGTACGTCCTGGGAGGCCATGGACCTTGGCGTCTTAATGGCCCGGGAACATCGCACACTATTGATGGCCAGTTGGGCGCTGATCACCCTACCGGTCTTCGTCTTGCTGACCGCGCTGCTGTGGAAATCTCCCTCCACCGCCATGTTTCTGTTCTGGTGGTTAAAGCCGGCTTTCGACCGTTTGCCGCTCTACATATTGTCCAAGACCTTGTTTGGCGAGGCGCCAAGCCTCAAGCAGGCCATACGCGAATGGCCGCGCCTGCTCAAAGGCCAACTGCTGGCGAGCCTGACCTGGCGGCGGCTCAGCCTGAGCCGCAGCTTTGTAATGCCAGTGAGTCAACTTGAAGGCCTGGATGGCGAGGCACGCCAAAAACGCCTGGGGGTGCTGCAACAACGCAACGCCGGTGCCGCGCGCTGGCTGACCATCCTCGGCGTGCACCTGGAGATCGGCCTGTGGTTCGGCTGCATGGCGCTGTTCTATCTATTCATCCCCCAACAACTTGAACTGGATTGGGACTGGCAACGGCTGGCGCTGGCGACCAGTTCGGAGGGGCTATGGCTGGAGCACCTGGGCAACGCCTTCTATGCCTTGATCCTGGTGTTCTGGGAGCCCATCTATGTCGCCTGCGGTTTCAGCCTGTACCTTAACCGCCGCACCGTGTTGGAGGCCTGGGACCTGGAACTGGTATTCCGCCGTCTGCGCCAACGCCTGAGCAGCGTCGCGCCCCTGTTACTGCTGGTGAGTGCGCTGATGCTGCTGCCATTCAGCCCGCCCGCCGTGGCTGATGACTCCAAACCTTCCAAAGAAGTCAGCACCCAGGCTGCCAGCCAATCGATCAAGACGCTGTTGGACAAGCCCCCCTTCAAAAACCCGGAGACCGTCACCCGCTATCGCTTTGGCGAAGAAAAACCCACCGCTAAAAACAAAGCGCACGGCGAAGGCAAGCTTCCGGCCTGGCTGCAGGCGTTGCTGGACAACCTCAACAGCAATTCCTTCAAACACGTCGCACTGGGCCTGGAGGTATTGCTGTGGAGCCTGTTGGCAGGCGGCCTCGCCTTGCTGGTTTGGCGCTATCGCGACTGGCTACGCACCTTTGTCAGCCGACAGGGGCCACGCAAACCCAACGCTGCCAAACCGGTGCCCACGCAACTGTTCGGCCTGGAGTTGGGTACCGAAACTTTGCCCGCCGATATCGCCAGCACTGTCGAGCAACTATGGTCCACCCAACCACGGGAGGCCCTCGGCCTGTTGTATCGAGGCCTGCTCAGCCGGCTACTGCATGACTTCAACCTGCCACTGAAAAGCGCCGACACCGAAGGCCAGGTCCTGGAACGCGTTCACCAGTTGCAACTACCGCAATTGCTGGCATTCAGTGATGAACTGACCCGGCACTGGCAAAACCTGGCCTATGGTCACCGTCTTCCTCCGACGTCGGCACAACAGCAACTGTGCAACGATTGGCGGGCCCTGTTCAGCTCGGGAGCCGCCCAATGAAACGGCCATTGCTGTGGACAGGACTGCTGCTGGCATGCCTGCTGGCCGCGGGCGGCCTGTACCTCTGGCACAAGGCAATCCCCTACGACGAAGTGGTGGATCGCGGTCCATCGCCGCAAGTGTTGGCCAACCCCTATCTGGCGGCCGAGCACTTTCTGCGCCAGCAAGGCCTGGCAGTGGAACACGCCAACAGTCTTGAGCGGCTCTCCGACCTGCCCGCCAAAGGCCACAGCCTGTTGTTGCTCGGCGAACGCAGCAACATGACGCCACGCCAGGTGGATCAATTGCTGAATTGGGCAAAGTCCGGCGGCCACCTGCTGCTGGTAGCCGAAGCGTTGTGGGATGAAGAAGCCGGAAAAAGCGGCGACCTGTTGCTCGATCGCCTGCACATCCAGCAAGCATTGAGTGACGAACCCGAAGAGCCCGTTCCGGCACGTAAAAAGAAAGCGCCGGACCTGACCAAGCTCTACGTCGACAATGAAACCGCCCCGGCGTATTTCAGCTTCGATACCGACTTCAACCTCATCGACCCCAGGCATCTGGCGCAGTTTTCCGCCAATAGCGCCAGGTCCAGCCACCTCATGCAACTCGACCTCGGGCAAGGCCGTATGACGGTGATCACCGACAGCGATCTGTGGAAGAATCCGGGAATCGGTAAACACGATAACGCCTGGCTGCTGTGGTACCTGAACCAGGGCACTGACATAACCTTGCTGTTCAACAGCGACGCGGACGATTTGCTCACCCTGCTGATGCGCTATTTCCCCCAGGCACTGGTGGCACTCGCGGCATTGATTGCGCTGGCGCTCTGGCAGGCCGGTATGCGCCAAGGCCCGATCCAGGCGCCAACCCAAAAGGCACGCCGACAATTGCAGGAACACTTGAAAGCCAGCGCCGACTTCCTGCTGCGCCGCAGCGGCCAGGGCACGTTGTTGAATGCGCTGCAGCGCGATATCCAGCGTGCCGCCCGGCATCGTCACCCTGGCTTTGAACACCTCGACAGCGCAGAACAGTGGCGGGTGCTTGAGCACCTGACGCGCCAACCCAACCACGTCATCCGTCAGGCCCTCGGCCCACTTCCGGCAAAACGGCTTTCCAGTGCCGATTTCAGCCGTCAGGTGGCGTGCCTGCAAACTCTCAGGAATGCCCTATGAGCGAATATCCAGCGGCCACTGCCCTGACCACCGAAGCCCTGCAGAACGCCTGCCAACAAGCCCAGGCTTTGCGCGTCGAACTGCGCAAGGCAGTGATTGGCCAGGATCAGGTGATCGATGACGTACTTACCGCTCTGATCGCCGGCGGCCATGTACTGCTTGAAGGCGTACCGGGGCTGGGCAAGACCTTGCTGGTACGTGCACTGGCCCGTTGCTTTGATGGCGACTTCGCGCGCATCCAGTTCACTCCGGACCTGATGCCCAGCGATGTCACCGGCCACGCCGTGTACGACCTGCACACCGAACAGTTCAAGCTGCGCAAGGGGCCACTGTTTACCCACCTGCTGTTGGCCGACGAAATCAACCGCGCGCCGGCCAAGACGCAGGCGGCGCTGCTCGAAGCCATGCAGGAGCGCCAAGTCACGCTTGAGGGCGAAGCACTGCCCATCGGCCAACCGTTCATGGTGCTGGCCACCCAGAACCCGATTGAGCAGGAAGGCACCTACCCGCTGCCCGAGGCCGAGCTGGACCGTTTCATGCTCAAGGTGCGCATGGGCTACCCCGACGCCCAGCAGGAACTGGACATGGTGCGCGAAGTAACCCGCTCATCCCGCGCCGACATGCTGGATGTACAACCGCTGCGCACCGTGTTGCACGCCGAGGATGTGCTGCGGCTGCAGCAGATCGCCAGCGAACTGGCGCTGGACGAGCAAGTGCTCGACTATGCCGTGCGCCTGGCTCGGGCCACCCGCAGTTGGCCGGGGCTGGCCATCGGTGCCGGCCCACGCGCCTCCATCGCCTTGGTGCGCGGCGCCCGCGCCCGAGCCTTGCTGCGCGGGGGTGAGTTCGTCACCCCGGACGATATCAAGGGGTGCGCCCTGGCGGTGCTGCGCCATCGGGTTCGCATCGCCCCCGAACTGGACATCGATGGATTGGAAGTGGACCAGGTACTCCAGCAACTGCTGGACCAGATTCCGGCACCTCGGCAATGACCCGCCTATGAAACCGACTCGTCTGCTGTTGATCTGGCTTGGCGTGTTGCTCGGCTTGAACACGCTGCTGGGCATCGCGGCAGCGTTGCAGCTCAAGGTGCCCGATACCCTGCATTCGGTGGCGTGGGGCCTGATGTTGGCGCTGTTGCTGTTGGCGCTGCTGGACGCAGTCCGGCTACACCGCCTGCCGTCCGCGCGGGTGCAACGACAGATGCCCGGCAGCCTGGCGCTGGGGCGCTGGGGAGAAGTACGCCTGACGCTTGAACACGATCACCCACAGCCATTGATCGTGCAGGTGTTCGATCATGTGCCCGACGGTCTGAACGTAGAGAACATGCCCCAGGCCATCGAACTGCGTCCCGGCGAACGCAGCGAACTGGGCTACCGACTGCGTCCTTTACGGCGCGGGCATTTCAGTTTCAGTCGTTGCGAGATTCACCTGCCCAGCCCTTTGGGGCTCTGGTCCGCGCGGCGCTTTGTGGAAGTCAGCGATGCCATTCGCGTCTACCCGGATTTCGCCCGCTTGTATGGCGCACAGCTGTTGGGTGTGGATAACTGGCTGAGCCAGTTGGGCGTGCGGCAACGCCAACGGCGAGGGTTGGGGCTGGAGTTTCACCAGTTGCGGGAGTTTCGTGAGGGCGACAGTCTGCGGCAGATCGACTGGAAGGCCACCGCGCGCCAACGCACGCCTATCGCTCGGGAATACCAGGACGAACGCGATCAGCAGATCGTGTTCATGCTCGATTGTGGTCGGCGCATGCGCAGCCAGGATGACGAGCTGTCGCATTTCGACCATGCACTCAATGCCTGCCTGCTGCTGAGCTATGTGGCCTTGCGCCAGGGCGACGCCGTCGGGCTGTGCACGTTTGCCTGCGACCAACCGCGCTACCTGGCCCCCGTAAAAGGCACCGGCCAGTTGAACCTCTTACTCAACGCCGTCTACGACCTGGACACCACCCGGCGTACAGCCGATTACCAGGCTGCTGCCAGCCAGTTGTTGGCGCGGCAGAAACGCCGGGCGCTGGTGATCATGGTGAGCAACCTGCGGGACGAGGACGATGAGGCAATGTTGACGGCGGTCAAACGCATCAGCCGGCAACACCGGGTACTCGTCGCCAGCCTGCGAGAAGACGTACTCGACCAACTGCGTCAGTCACCCGTGCAAACCTTGCCCGAAGCGCTGGCCTACAGCGGCACAGTCGACTACCTCAACAAACGGAATGAACTGCACGAGCGCTTGAGCGCCCACGGTTTATCCGTGCTGGATACGCCGCCTTCAGCGCTGGGCCCAGCTCTGGTAACACGCTATTTGGGTTGGAAAAAAGCCGGGGTGCTGTGAAAGCGCACGACTCGGGCTTGGGCGATATAGCCGAGCCGAGTCGACAGCGCGCAATGTCTAGGCGGAAGCCTGCAAGGGATCAAAACTGAAGTAGTGCAACAAGGCGTTGATCAATTGGCTGTATTCCTTAGGTGCCTTAACGACGCTGAAGCCTGAGTCGTAATGCTGCGGGGTGATGTCCTCATGGCTCCATAGACAGCTGGCGGTGAGGTCAATTGCCTGGAAATCACCGTCGGCCGTGGGAATCTTCAAGCGTAGCTCGAACTCCACGTCGACCATCATCGGCAATTGGCTGATCAACATCAGCCCATGTTCGGACACGTTACCCAAGTAGCCAATGGGCTTGTCCGTAAGCCGGTTGAACACTTGCAGGAAACAAGACAACTGATGCCGCTCAATCCGTCGGTCGGTAAACATGATGAAATCGCCATACATTGGCCATGACTCTGGCCGTGCCAGTGATTCGGAACAGGCGAAACACGCCCGCTCTCCCTGGAGATCGGTGCGACAACAGCAAACGCTTTGTCACTTTACAGCTGCCAATCCCAAGCATTCCATCCGCTTGAATTTAAAGTTGTACAAACGAACCTCCAAAGAATAGCTCAAGACTGGTGTCGGGCCAGCTATAGAATGACAAATATCATCACAAGGACGCCGCCGGACGAGGCTGCGCAACACTGGCACCGGGGGAATGCCCCAGTTGTTGCAGGGTGTCGAGCCGCGCACGGGCACGGTAGGCGTATTCGCTGGAAGGGTACTGGTTGATGATGAATTGGTAGGTTTGCACCGCATCGACAAACAGTTTCTGCCGTTCCAGGCATTGCCCGCGCAACATCGAAACCTCCGGTTGCACGTAGCGCCGGGTGCGGCTTTCACGGTCGACCTGGGACAATTCCAGGGTGACCCGCTCGCAGTCACCAACCCCGTACGCGCGGTAGGCGTTGTTCAAATGGTGGTCCATCGACCAGCGGGTACAGCCGACAACACTGACGGCCAGGGCAGCAATGAGCAAAATTCGCATGAAGGTTCTCCTGTCTTGTGCAGTGTATCGACCCCTCGTCGAAAATCTTCAAGAACGTTCATCTATTCAATCGAAGTGAAAACAAGCGAATCATTGATAAGTAGTGCAAACGAACAATGACTACAACCAAAGAGCATAGTAGCCTTCCCCAGCGCTTGAACTCAGGAGTCTGTGCATGTCCGTCCGTCGTACCAAAATCGTCGCCACCCTTGGCCCGGCCAGTAACTCGCCGGAAGTCCTCGAACAGCTGATTCTGGCTGGTTTGGACGTTGCCCGTCTGAACTTCTCCCACGGCACCCCGGACGAGCACAAGGCTCGCGCCAAGCTGGTGCGTGACCTGGCCGCCAAGCACGGTCGCTTCGTCGCATTGCTGGGTGACCTGCAAGGCCCGAAAATCCGTATCGCCAAATTTACCGACAAGCGGATCGAGCTGAAGATCGGTGACAAGTTCACCTTCTCCACCAGCCATCCGCTGACCGACGGCAACCAGCAAGTCGTGGGTATCGACTACCCGGACCTGGTCAAGGACTGCGGCGTCGGTGACGAACTGCTGCTGGACGACGGCCGCGTGGTCATGCGCGTCGACACCGCAACCCCGACTGAGCTGAATTGCACCGTGATCATCGGCGGCCCGCTGTCCGACCACAAAGGCATCAACCGTCGCGGCGGTGGCCTAACGGCGCCAGCCCTGACTGAAAAAGACAAGGCTGACATCAAGCTCGCCGCCGAAATGGAAGTGGACTACCTCGCCGTGTCCTTCCCGCGCGACGCTGCCGACATGGAATACGCCCGCAAACTGCGCGACGAAGCCGGCGGTACCGCCTGGCTGGTGGCGAAGATCGAACGCGCCGAAGCCGTGGCCGATGACGAAACCCTCGACGGCCTGATCAAGGCCTCCGACGCTGTGATGGTTGCCCGTGGCGACCTGGGCGTGGAAATCGGCGACGCCGAACTGATCGGTATCCAGAAAAAAATCATCCTGCACGCACGCCGTCACAACAAAGCAGTGATCGTGGCGACCCAGATGATGGAGTCGATGATCCAGAACCCGATGCCGACCCGCGCCGAAGTGTCCGACGTGGCCAACGCCGTGCTCGACTACACCGACGCCGTGATGCTCTCGGCTGAAAGTGCCGCCGGCCCTTACCCGCTGGAAGCCGTCCAGGCCATGGCGCGTATCTGCGTCGGTGCCGAAAAGCACCCGACCAGCAAGACCTCCAGCCACCGTATTGGCAAGGTCTTCGAAAGCTGCGACCAGAGCATCGCCCTGGCTGCCATGTACACCGCCAACCACTTCCCGGGCGTTAAAGCGATCATCGCCTTGACCGAAAGTGGCTACACGCCGTTGATCATGTCGCGTATCCGTTCCTCGATTCCGATCTACGCGTTCTCCCCGCACCGCGAAACACAGGCCCGCGCGGCGATGTTCCGTGGTGTCTACACCGTACCGTTCGACCCGGCTTCGTTGCCGCCTGAGCAAGTCAGCCAGGCTGCGATCGACGAACTGCTCAAGCGCGGCGTCGTGGAGAAAGGCGACTGGGTCATCCTGACCAAGGGCGACAGCTACCACACCATCGGCGGCACCAACGGCATGAAAATCCTGCACGTTGGCGACCCAATGGTCTGAGTGACACGCTGAAAAACAAAAGCCCCGCCATTCACATGGCGGGGCTTTTTGCTTTCTGATGTGATGGGACCGTGCGACTAAGCCACTGCCACACACACCTGAAGCATTTGCCCCTTATTGAAAGTCGGATCGGGTTTGCCCAAGCCATCCCGTTTCACCAGGAAAAGGCACTTACTCTCCTCCTGCCGCGTGCCAGCCCCTACTAACGCAATAGTCGAGTCAGCCCGAATGCTCATAGCACCCACGTGCAGGTTGCCGAGCACATAAACGCCCTTATCGGCAAACCCCTCGTCTGCCTTGCCAGCGACATCAAACCGACAGACCAACCCCTTGGGGGTTGCGTCGCTGATATTCCCAGCCACTACTATTTTTTCATCAGGTTGCCGACACAACGCGCTCGGCATTATGGGTCGCCCGTCATGTTTCAATTCAAGAAAGCCTAGCGAGCCGAAATCCGTATCCCGCAATCCGGCTTTTCGTGAAGCTGGCACTCAGCGCCTTGGCTTGACCGTCTTCCATCTTGAGCAGCAAGACACAGCCTTGCTCACCGAACGAAAGATCCAACTCCCCACCATGATGCGCAGTTACGACAGAGTCGCGAGTATCCATTGCAGCCTCCCTGACGATCGAACAAACGAACGCTTGAACAACCAGCATACGGAGGCTGGAAAGGTCATATAACTGTCAGTTGTCACAGTTATCCATATTGAAATCGTCTATAAGAATCAACCCAACAAGCAACTTCACCGCTTACTGATAAACCCAGACAACGCCGCAATCGCCTCCGGCGACTTCAAACGCTGAATAAACAACCCACCCTCCTCCTCGATCACCCGGCGCAACTGCTCGCGATCAACGCTTTTCATCAGATGCTTGCTGACCTGCACCGCGCCCGGCGCCAGGGTTTCGAACCGTCCGGCGACTTCCCGCGCCTTGGCCAGCGCCGCTTCGCCGCTGCCCAACGCCTCGGTAGCGATCCCCCACGCAGCCGCCTGCTCACCGGTAAAGCCTTCGCCCAACAGCAACAACTCCGCCGCTTTGGCATGCCCCAACAAGCGCGGCAGGATCAGGCTGGAGCCAAATTCCGGACACAGCCCCAGGTTGACGAACGGCATGCGCAACCGCGCATCCCGGCTGACGTACACCAGATCGCAATGCAGCAGCAGTGTGGTGCCGATGCCCACTGCCGCACCCGCCACTGCGGCGATCACGGGCTTGCGGCAGTTGAGCAGGCTTTTCATGAAGTGAAAGGGCGGGCTGTCGAGGTCGCTGGGCGGCTGTTCGAGGAAGTCGCCGATGTCGTTGCCGGCGGTAAAACAGTCGCTGCTGCCCTGGATCAGCACGGCGCGGATGTCAGCATCCGCATCCGCCTGCTCCAGCGCCTCGGCCAGTTGGGTGTACATGGCTCGGGTCAGGGCGTTTTTCTTGTCGGGGCGATTGAGCTGCAGGGTCAGCAGCCCACGTTCGCGTTGCTGCAGGATGGCGTCGGTCATGGCGAATCTCGCGGCTGGAAAATTCAGCGCTCAACCACGCGGCAGGAACACGTCGGCCAGCAGTTGATTGCGCGGCAATCCCGCCAGGAACAAGCGCTTGGAGAACGCCTCGACGCTGACGGGGTGCCCGCAGAGTAAGGCCAGCGTTTGCCGGGAAACAAGCCGCAGTTGCGCCAATGCCTGGGTCAACTCAGCCGCGGTCCATAGTTCCACGGTGAGGTTCGGATGGCTCGCAGCCAACGCCGCCAAGGGCTGGGCCAGGTAATGACCGCCGGCATCATGGGCCAGGTGAATCACGCGGATAGCGCCCTGGTGATCCTGGCGCAAGGCCTCGCGCAACACCCCCCACAACGGGCCCAGGCCTGTGCCGGATGCGAGCAGCCACAGCGGTCGGGATTGCCAGTCGGGATCGTATTGCAGCGCCCCGCCGCGCAACTCGCCCAGTCGCAGGTGATCGCCTGCCTGCAACTGTCGGGCAATGTCGCTGAATTCGCCGGGATGGCGGCAATCGAGGTGAAACTCAAGAAAGGGATCTTCCTGGGGCAAGCTGGCCAACGAGTATGGACGCGCCACAGTCCCCGCCCACAGCACCAGATGCTGGCCCGCCCGGTAACGCAGGCCACGCTCCGGTTCAACGCGCAGGCGCAATACGTTTACGCTCAGCCAGTCGGTGCTCACCACCTTGGCCGGCAAACCGTCGCGCGTCGGATCAAACGTTTCGACCTGCACATCCGCAATCACCTGGCACTGGCACGCCAGGCGCCAGCCGTCCTGGCGTTGCGCCGGGCTCAGGGCGTCGGGTTGTTTGTCCTCGACCTCACCCTGGCAACGTACCAGGCAGGCGTGGCAACTGCCCGCCCGGCAACTGTAGGGCACGGCCACACCCGCCTGATTCAAGGCATCCAGCAGGTTACTGCCGGTGGATACCGACCAGTGGCGTTCACCGACGTGCATTTCAGGCATAAAACTATTCAACTGTAGGAGCGAGCTTGCTCGCGAAGGTTGCTAACGATAACGCGAGCTGCCTGACGAAACCCACCAGATTCACGTTTTTTCGCGAGCAAGAACTGGGCGTCCCCCTAGCGCCTACGGTGAATGGGGCGAGGCAATCATGACCATAGTCGGGTGTATCGGCCACCGCGTCGGGTTATACTGCCGCGCCTTTTTAGCGTCGCGCCAGCACCATACGGCGTGCCTGTGGAAGGTGGTTTCAGCCGACCGATGCACACCACTGAAGCCACCTTTATTGAATGTTCCCTTATAGAGGAGCGCGACTCATGACCGTGATCAAGCAAGACGACCTGATTCAGAGCGTTGCAGACGCCCTGCAATTCATTTCCTATTACCACCCCGTTGACTTCATCCAGGCGATGCACGAAGCCTACCTGCGCGAAGAATCGCCAGCAGCTCGTGACTCAATCGCTCAAATTTTGATCAACTCGCGCATGTGCGCCACCGGCCACCGCCCGATCTGCCAGGACACCGGTATCGTTACCGTGTTCGTGCGCGTGGGCATGGATGTACGCTGGGATGGCGCCACCATGGGCCTGGACGACATGATCAACCAAGGCGTGCGCCAGGCTTACAACCTGCCGGAAAACGTCCTGCGCGCGTCGATCCTTGCCGACCCGGCAGGCGCGCGTAAAAACACCAAGGACAACACCCCGGCCGTGATCCACTACTCCATCGTCCCGGGTAACACCGTGGAAGTGGACGTGGCGGCCAAGGGCGGCGGTTCCGAGAACAAGTCGAAAATGGCCATGCTCAACCCGTCCGACTCGATCGTCGACTGGGTGCTCAAGACCGTTCCGACCATGGGCGCCGGCTGGTGCCCACCGGGCATGCTCGGCATCGGTATCGGCGGCACCGCCGAGAAAGCCGCAGTGATGGCCAAGGAAGTGTTGATGGAATCCATCGACATCCACGAGCTGAAAAAGCGCGGCCCCTCCAACCGTATCGAAGAGATGCGCCTGGAGTTGTTCGAAAAGGTCAACCAACTGGGCATCGGCGCCCAGGGCCTGGGTGGCCTGACCACCGTGCTCGACGTGAAGATCATGGACTACCCGACCCACGCCGCTTCACTGCCGGTGTGCATGATCCCCAACTGCGCCGCCACCCGTCACGCGCACTTTGTGCTCGACGGTTCGGGCCCGGCGTCGCTGGAAGCGCCATCGCTGGACGCCTACCCGGAAATCGTCTGGGAAGCCGGCCCGTCGGCCCGCCGCGTCAACCTCGACACCCTGACTCCGGAAGACGTACAAAGCTGGAAGCCGGGCGAAACCGTGTTGCTCAACGGCAAGATGCTCACCGGCCGCGATGCTGCGCACAAGCGTATGGTCGAGATGCTGAACAAGGGCGAAACCCTGCCGGTGGACCTCAAGGGTCGCTTCATCTACTACGTCGGCCCGGTTGATCCGGTGCGCGAAGAAGTGGTTGGCCCTGCGGGCCCGACCACCGCGACGCGGATGGACAAGTTCACCCGTCAGATCCTCGAGCAAACCGGCCTTTTGGGCATGATCGGCAAATCCGAGCGCGGCCCGACTGCGATCGAAGCGATCAAGGACCACAAAGCCGTGTACCTGATGGCCGTGGGCGGCGCCGCCTACCTGGTGGCGCAGGCCATCAAGAAGTCGCGCGTGGTGGCCTTCGCCGAACTGGGCATGGAAGCGATCTACGAGTTCGACGTGAAAGACATGCCGGTCACCGTGGCGGTGGACAGCAAGGGCGAATCCGTCCACATCACCGGTCCTGCCATCTGGCAGAAAAAGATCAGTGAAAGCCTGGCGGTAGAAGTGCAGTAAGCACCTCTGACTGAAATAAAAAGGCGACTGAGGCGATAAGCCCAGTCGCCTTTTTATTGCCTGCTGATTCCCTTGTGGCAAGCGGGCTTCCTGAAGTGCACAGCAAGCCCGCCCTCCACAGGAAGCCCGCTCGCCACAAGATCCAAGCCGCACATGGTATGGTGCTCCCCCTTACTGCGCCTGCTCATCACCGTATGATCGTGATCCCTCGCCCCCTGCGCCTGACCTTCTACTCACTATTGATCATCGCCGGTGCGGTGCTGGCCGCCGCCTTGGCCACGCGCCATGCCGAACGCCAGGTGCTGGTGGACGACGCCGCTCGCGCCAATCAGCAGTTGGCGCTGTATGCCAACTCACTGCACACCCTGATCGAACGCTACCGCGCCCTGCCCGCCGTGCTGGCCCTGGACTCAGAGATGATCAGCGCGTTGAAAGGCCCGCTGGATGCCGCCACCCAGGACGTGCTCAACCGCAAGCTGGAGCGCATCAACGGCGCCGCGCAGTCTTCAACCCTGGAACTGATGGACCGCACCGGCCTGGCCGTGGCAGCCAGCAACTGGAACCTGCCCAGCAGTTACGTCGGGCACAACTACGCTTTTCGGCCGTATTTCAGCCAGACGCTGAGCCAGGGCACCGGGCGCTTTTATGCGGTGGGGGTGACCACGGGCATACCGGGTTACTTCCTTTCCAGCGCGGTGGTCGATGAACATGAGCAGTTCCTCGGCGCCATGGTGGTCAAACTGGAGTTCCCCGAACTGGAGCGCGAGTGGGCCCAGGGCAATGACCTGCTGCTGGTCAGTGACGCGCGCGGCATCGTGTTTATCGCCAATCAGCCGGGCTGGCGTTATCGCAACCTGCGGCCGTTGTCGGCCAGCGACCTGGCCGAACTCAAGGCCACCCGCCAATACGACAAGAAACAACTGCAATCGCTGGACACCCTGCCCTTGCAGCGCTTCGACGAAAACAGCCATTTGATGCGCGTCAATGGCCCCGACGGCAACGCCAACTACATCTGGGAATCCCTGCCGCTGAAAGCCGAGGGCTGGACCCTGCACCTGCTGCGCAAACCCCAGTTCGCCTTTGAAGACCAACGCAACGCCGGTCTCGCCGCTGCCGGTTCCTGGCTGGCGCTGGTGTTCCTGGTGCTGTTCCTGACCCAGCGCTGGCGCCTGGCCCGCTTGCGTCAGCGCAGCCGCGAAGAGCTCGAACAGCTTGTGGAGGAGCGTACCCAGGCGCTGCGCACCGCTCAGGACGGCCTGGTGCAATCGGCCAAGCTGGCGGCGCTGGGGCAGATGTCCGCCGCCCTCGCCCATGAGATCAACCAGCCGCTGACCGCCCAACGTATGCAACTGGCCACCCTGCGGCTGTTGCTGGACCACGGCCGCGTGGACGACGCCTACAAGGCGCTCACGCCGCTGGACGACATGCTCACACGCATGGCCGCGCTGACCGGCCACCTCAAGACCTTCGCCCGCAAAAGCCCCAGCGGCCTGCGCGAACGCCTGGACCTGGCCACGGTGGTCGACCAGTCGCTGCACCTGCTCGACGCGCGGTTGCGTGATGAAGCCATCGGCACCGTGCTGGACCTGACCCGCCCTGCCTGGGTACGCGGCGATGCCATTCGCCTGGAACAGGTACTGATCAACTTGCTGCGCAACGCCCTCGACGCCATGGCCGACAAGCCGCGCAAACGCCTGGAAATCCGCCTGCATGCCGACGAACAACTGTGGCAACTGACCGTCAGCGACAGCGGCGGCGGCATTGCCGATGAACACTTGAACAGCGTCTTCGACCCTTTCTTCACCACCAAGCCGGTGGGTGACGGCCTCGGCTTGGGGCTGGCGGTGTCCTACGCTATCGTGCACGAATTGGGCGGACGCCTGATCGCCGGCAACCGTGGCGACGGCGCGGTATTTACCCTGACCCTGCCTATCGCGCTGGAGACGCCCGACCTATGTTGAACGCGGTGATTGTGGTCGATGACGAAGCAAGCATTCGCACGGCCGTCGAGCAATGGTTGAGCCTGTCGGGGTTTGCGGTGCAGCTGTTCAGCCGCGCCGAGGAATGCCTGACGCACCTGCCCAAGGACTTCCCCGGCGTGATCTTGAGCGACGTGCGCATGCCCGGGCTCAGCGGCCTGGAGCTGCTCGCCGAAGTGCAGCGGCGCGATGCCGATTTGCCGGTGATCCTGCTCACCGGCCACGGCGATGTGCCGATGGCCGTCGAAGCCATGCGCGACGGCGCCTACGACTTCCTCGAAAAACCCTTCAGCCCGGAGGCCCTGCTCAACAGCCTGCGCCGAGCCCTCGACAAGCGCGGGCTGATCCTGGAAAACCGCCGCCTGCACCAACAGGCCGACCATCGGATGCAGCTGGAGTCCAGCTTGCTGGGCGTGTCTCGTGGCCTGCAAAACCTGCGGCGCCAGGTGCTGGACCTGGCGACGTTGCCGGTCAACGTGCTGATCCGTGGCGAGACCGGCAGTGGCAAGGAGCTGGTCGCCCGTTGCCTGCATGATTTCGGACCACGGGCGAAAAAGCCTTTTGTGGCGCTCAACTGCGCCGCGATCCCCGAGCAGCTATTTGAAGCCGAGCTGTTCGGCCATGAAAGCGGCGCCTTTACCGGCGCCCAGGGCAAGCGCATCGGCAAGCTGGAATACGCCCACGGCGGCACCTTGTTCCTGGATGAAATCGAAAGCATGCCGCTGGCCCAGCAGGTGAAACTGTTGCGGGTGTTGCAGGAGCAGAAGCTGGAACGGCTCGGCTCCAATCAGAGCATTCATGTGGACTTGCGCATCATCGCCGCCACCAAGCCGGACCTTTTGGAAGAGGCCCGCGCCGGGCGTTTTCGTGAAGACCTGGCGTATCGGCTGAACGTCGCGCAACTGCGCCTGCCGCCCCTGCGCGAGCGCCGCGAAGATATTCCGTTGCTGTTCGATCACTTTGCCCACAGCGCCGCCGAGCGTTTGGGCCGCAGCGTTGAACCGCTGAGCGGCGCACAGTTGGGACGCCTGCTCAGCCACGACTGGCCGGGCAATGTGCGCGAACTGGCCAACGTCGCCGAGCGCCAGGTGCTGGGCCTTGGCGAGTCGGAGCCGGAAGGCATCGAAGCCGGGCAATCGTTGGCGGCGCAACAGGAGGCGTTCGAGGCGCATTGCCTGAAAGCCGCGTTGACCCGGCACAAAGGCGATATCAAGGCGGTGCTCGCGGAGCTGCAACTGCCCAGACGCACCTTTAATGAAAAGATGCAGCGCCATGGGTTGGCCCGCGACACATTCCTCTAACCCGATCGTTCCCACGCTCTGCGTGGGAATGAATTCTGTGACGCTCCGCGTCACGCTTTTAAAAGCAGACGCAGAGCGTCCAGGGCTGCATTACCACGCGGAGCGTGGGAACGATCAAGGTCAGCGTAGGCGGATTTCCGCTCACGGCCTTCATATCGTCAGCGACTTTCCGCTCAAAAAAAAGTTGTAACCCTTCTATTCCGGGCCTTCATCTAACTGGCACAGCTCCTGCTATAGCCCCAACCAGGCTGTGCTTGAGCACGCTCCACAAAAACAATTAGATGAAGGATCCTTCAATGGATAACTCCAACACCTTGCCTCTGGGGTCGGCGGCTGCGCCTGCGCAGGTACGCACCACCTCCAGCCGGATCAAATCGATCTTCAGCGGATCAGTCGGCAACATGGTCGAGTGGTACGACTGGTACGTCTACGCCGCCTTCTCGCTGTACTTCGCCAAAGCCTTTTTCCCGAAAGGCGACACCACCGCACAACTGCTCAACACCGCCGCGATCTTCGCCGTGGGCTTCCTGATGCGCCCGATCGGCGGCTGGTTGATGGGCCTGTACGCAGACCGCAAAGGTCGCAAGGCCGCGTTGATGGCCTCGGTACTGCTGATGTGCTTCGGCTCGCTGGTCATCGCCCTGAGCCCGGGTTATGAAACCATCGGCGTCGGCGCACCGATCCTGCTGGTGTTCGCCCGTCTGCTGCAAGGCTTGTCGGTCGGTGGCGAATACGGCACCTCGGCCACTTACCTGAGTGAAATGGCGACCAAGGAGCGTCGCGGTTTCTTCTCCAGCTTCCAGTACGTGACCCTGATCTCCGGCCAGCTCATCGCGCTGGCGGTGCTGATCGTGCTGCAACAGACCCTCACCACCGAGCAACTGTACGACTGGGGCTGGCGTATCCCGTTCGCCATCGGCGCCCTGTGCGCAGTGGTCGCGCTGTACCTGCGTCGCGGCATGGAAGAAACCGAGTCGTTCACCAAGAAGGAAAAAGCCAAGGAAAGCGCAATGCGCACCTTGATGCGTCACCCCAAGGAACTGATGACCGTGGTCGGCCTGACCATGGGCGGCACCCTGGCCTTCTACACCTACACCACCTACATGCAGAAATACCTGGTGAACACAGTCGGCATGAGCATCTCCGACTCCACCACCATCTCGGCGGCGACGCTGTTTCTGTTCATGTGCCTGCAACCCCTCGTCGGCGGGCTGTCGGACAAGGTCGGCCGCCGGCCAATCCTGATCGCCTTCGGCGTCCTCGGCACCCTGTTCACCGTGCCTATCCTCACCACCCTGCACACGGTCCAGAGCTGGTGGGGCGCGTTCTTCCTGATCATGGCGGCGCTGATCATCGTCAGTGGCTACACCTCGATCAACGCAGTGGTAAAGGCTGAACTGTTCCCGACTGAAATCCGTGCGCTGGGCGTCGGCCTGCCGTATGCCTTGACCGTGTCGATCTTCGGCGGCACCGCTGAATACATCGCGCTGTGGTTCAAGAGCATCGGCATGGAAACCGGCTACTACTGGTATGTGACCGCATGTATTGCGGTGTCGCTGGTGGTCTACGTGACCATGAAAGACACCCGCAAGCATTCACGGATTACTACGGACTAACGGTTCGCCAGCCACAAAAAAAGGGGCTGTGTCAGTAAATGACACAGCCCCTTTTTTCATCGGGATCAGGACAGCTCTGCGGCCGCCTGACGCCCATACCGCCGCTGCGCATACGACGCCCCGGCAATCATCAGCACCAGTACCGCCGCCAACACCGCCGACGAGCCGATAGTGCCGAAATCCAGCCCGCCCTTTTCATGGGGTTTAGTCAGGAAATCGCCCAGGGTCGCGCCAAACGGCCGGGTCAACACAAACGCCACCCAGAACAACAGCACCGAGGAGATTTGGGTGAAGTATTTGAGGGCCACCACGACCGCAATGGTCGAGCCGATCAACAGCGCCCCACCGGCGAAACCGAGCCCCGAATCATCCGCCAGGAAGTCGCCCAAGGCGGTGCCCAGAGTGTTGGAGAACAGAATCGCCATCCAGTAGAACAGCTCGCCCCGGAAGGTCTGCACCTTGTTCACGTTCAGCGAGTCACCGCTGAGGTGCCACAGCGCAAAGATGATCATCAGGATCACGATCAGGATCATCGACCCCGCGGCGTACCCAAGGCCCAGGGTGCGGTCCATGAAGTCCGACATCGTGGTGCCGGCGGTGCTGGTGGACAGGATCACGATCCAGTACAGCACCGGGTTGTAGGTTTTCGACCAGAGTTGCGTCACCAGGGTGACCAGGAACACGCTGATCAGGATCATCGAGCTGATGGCGTAACCGACATTCAGGGTCATCGACAGCAAGTCACCGGCGGTTTCGCCCAGGGTGGTTGCGCAGATTTTCATGACCCAGAACGCCAGGGTGATCTGAGGAAGTTTGTTCATAGGGTGGGAAGGCTCCGAAGCTCAGTCTGTCAATGGGCCGACTTATAGGGGGTGTCGACCTTGCGCGCAGACTGAACGGGGCGCTGTGAAAAATAGGTGGGCGTTGAATGAAAATTCCATAGGCTGATGGAAATTCGCTGTCATGGATTGCACTATGACTGCCTCCCCGCCACCCGCAGCAGGAACCCCGGCCCATGTCTGACGATATCCACTTCTACGAACCCGCCAACGGCCACGGCCTGCCACACGACCCGTTCAATGCCATTGTTGGCCCACGGCCGATCGGCTGGATTTCGTCACACGACAACGAGGGCCGCCTGAACCTGGCGCCCTACAGTTTCTTCAATGCGTTCAACTACATTCCGCCGATCATTGGGTTTTCCAGCGTCGGGCGCAAAGACAGCCTGAACAACATTGAACAGACCGGCGAGTTTGTGTGGAACCTGGCCACCCGTCCGTTGGCCGAGCAGATGAACCAGAGTTGTGCCGCCGTCTCACCAGAGGTGAATGAGTTCGAGTTGTCCGGCCTGACGCCGGTGGCCTCGAAGATCGTCGGCGTACCGCGGGTGGGTGAGAGCCCGGTGTCGTTCGAGTGCAAGGTGACGCAGATCATCCAGTTGCAGCGCGCCGACAAGCAGTTAGTGCCAAGCTGGCTGGTGCTGGGCGAGGTGGTCGCGGTGCACATTGCCAAGTGGCTGCTCAAGGATGGGGTCTACGACACCGCCGCCGCCGAGCCGATTTTGCGCGGCGGTGGCCCGGCGGATTATTTCCAGGTGGGGCCGGAGGCGCTGTTCAAAATGTATCGCCCGGGCGCCACAAAGCCCTGACTGGAAATACAGTCAAATGTGGGAGGGGCGGCGTTCGTTAGTTTGCGGCAGTTGCCCAGGTGAGTTGGCCTTCTTCGTCGACGTCAACCAACCGCCCCAGTTGCTGGGCAGCCGCATCGTCAGCGTCATCGGCGGTCTTGAAGGTCTGTCCATCAAGGATCTTGTGAAAGCGCGGTGCGCCCATACCATCCAGTGCCTTGACGGCGATGGCGGCGCTGTAGCCACCCTCATCTTCACGCACCAGGGCGGAAACGGCTTCGTGGTGGGCAAACTCTTTACGTGCCATGTTGCAGGTCCTGGCCAATGGGAAAGGCGGCCATTCTAAAGCACTAACCCGCCAGTTGCAGGTACTCGCCGTAAGCATTGACGGCGGACGCATCGGTGAAGGTCTGGAAGTCCATGCTACGAACGACCCTATCGTTCAACAGCTCGGTGAAGATCATCAGGGCAGGCGAATTGAAGTAGGCACTCATCGCCTGCTCGCTGCTCCAGAAACCCGAGACCAGCCATACATCGGGGTCCGACTGGGAATGCTGCAACGAGAATTGCAGGCAACCCTGAGCCTCGCGGCCCGGTTCGATCAAACTGCTCAAGCGTGCACCGAGTTCGGTGCTGCACCCGGTGCGGGCGCGGATGAAGGCCATATGGCTCGCGGGAATGGGGGTGGACATGTTCGACTCTCCCGTTGAGAAGTGATGCTCGGCAAGCACTGTGAGGGCGTGTTGCCACAGGATCAAAGATAACGGCGCCGCTGTGGGCCTGGTTAGTCGATTCCTGCAGGCTTATTGCACAATCCTGCGAAAAGCGTAGATAGGACGTTTGGCTCGCAGGTTTTATTCCATGCGCAATCGCCGTGTTTCAGGCAGATGACAGCCCCTACGCTTGCCTGATTCGCAACGTGTCGCAGGATCAGGCAAGGATTGAGCAGAATCGACATAACACTGTTTGAAACACCGCCACTAAGCTGAGCCCATCGTAAAAGCATTCAGAGGACGCTCCATGTCGTCGCCCGAACAACACGCCATGCCCCTTGATGCTGATATGGAAAAGCAGCGCGCCGAACTGGCCAGTATTGTCTGCCGCCATACCTGGGAAGAGGGTTCCTACGGTACGGCGATCACCTCGCTGTTCCTCAACCGCCACAACACGCCACGGGATTTCATGCCGGTGCTGGTGGAGCCCGCCCTGTGCATCCTGGCCCATGGCCGCAAGGAAGTGCGCCTGGCGGATGAAGTGTTTGCCTATGACCCGCTCAATTACCTGGTGTTTTCGGTGTCGATGCCGGTGGCCGGGCGGATCATCGATGCCACGCCGGAGGACCCCAACCTGTCGATCAGGATCAACATCGACCCGGCACAGCTCACCGCGCTGATCGCAGAGGCCGGGCCGATGGGTGTGCCGTCGCGCCCAACCTCCCGCGGGATGTATGTCGACCGCATCGACACCCAACTGCTCGACGCCGTGCTGCGCCTGACGCGCTTGCTCGACACGCCCAAAGACGTGGCAATGCTGGCACCGTTGATCAATCGCGAAATTCTTTACCGTTTGTTGCGTGGCCCGCAGGGCTATCGGCTGTATGAAATCGCCGTGGCCAACAGTCAGAGCCATCGGGTCAGCCAGGCGATCAAGTGGCTGAACAGCAACTACGAACAGCCGCTGCGCATCGACGACCTGGCCAAGGAAGTCAACCTGAGCGTCTCGACCCTGCACCACCGCTTCAAGGCGATCACCGCCATGAGCCCGCTGCAATACCAGAAGCAACTGCGCTTGCAGGAGGCGCGACGGTTGATGATCGCCGAAGGGCTGGAAGCGTCGGCGGCGGGGTATCGGGTGGGGTATGAAAGCCCGTCGCAGTTTAGCCGGGAGTACAGCCGGTTGTTTGGGGCACCGCCCTTAAGAGACCTGGCGCGTCTACGCCAAAGCGTCTGACACACGGGGAATCAAAATGTGGGAGGGGCGGTGCGACGATTCGACTTGCTCCCGATAGCGGTGGATCAGCTAAAAATATGCTGACTGACACGCTGCTATCGGGAGCAAGTCGAATCGTCGCACCGCCCCTCCCACATTTGATCCTCGGTGTTCTTTAGTCCAGGGTTCGGGGTAGCTGCAAGGTCACCCGCAACCCACCCTCGCGCAAATTCTGCAAACTCACTTCACCGCCATGGCTGTGGGCAATGTTGCGCGCAATCCCCAGGCCCAGGCCGTAGCCCTGCTGCTGGCCGGCGAGGCGGAAGTGCGGTTCGAAGACTTGTTCCAGGCGCTGTTCCGGTACGCCCGGCCCTTCGTCATCCACATGCAGGATGAACTCGGCGCCATCGTCCTCGATATGCAGATGCGCGTTCTGCCCATACTTCAAGGCGTTGTCGATCAGGTTGCCGATGCAGCGCTTGAGCGCCAGCGGCTTGCCCGGATAGGTCGTCAGCGCGCGCCCGTGTTGCGTCACGCGGCCGTTGCCGTTGGGCGCCAGGTACGGCTCCACCAGGCAGTCGAGTACGTGGTTTAAATCCACCGGTTCGATGTTTTCGTGGATATCGGTGTCTTTCACGCATTGCAGCGCGCCTTTGACCAGCAACTCCAGTTCATCCAGGTCGCGGCCGAATTTGGTTTGCAGATTTTCGTCTTCGAGCAATTCCACGCGCAGGCGCAGGCGGGTAATCGGTGTGCGCAGGTCGTGGGAAATCGCACTGAACAACTGGCTGCGCTCGGTGAGGTAGCGGCTGATACGTTCGCGCATGGCGTTGAACGCGCGGCCCACTTCGACCACTTCACTGCCGCCGCCTTCGGCCACCGGCTCCACATCCGCGCCCAGGGACATGTCCCGCGCCGCCCGCGCAAGGCGCTTGAGCGGCCGGCTTTGCCAGTGCACCAGCAAGCCGATAAACAACAGCAAAAAGCCGCTGGTCAACACAATGAACCACACCTGCTGGGACGGCAGGCCCTGTTCTTCGAGGCTGGTGTAGGGCTCGGGCAACAGCGAGGCGATGTACAGCCATTCGCCAGGAGCCAGTTGGATCTGGGTGACCAGTACCGGCGGGTTCACCGGTTCCAGCGTCAGTGCGTAATGCGCCCAGGAGCGTGGCAGTTCATCGAGCTTCAGCCCGGCATTGAAGATGCGCAGGTCTTCGGCGCTGACAAATTCCACCGAGATATGCACGTCGGCGCCCAGGGTCTGGCGCAGCACTTCATCGACCGCCTCCAGCACCGCCTGCTTGCGCGGGGTCTGCGGCAGTATCGCCATGTCCAGCGGGCGGTCATTGAGGGTCACCACAAACCGAGTGCCGCCCATGCTGCGCAACTGGTCGAGGACCAACGGGCGATACGCCACCGGCAGTGAGCGAAAGTAACTCACGCTGGCGGTCATCGAATGCGCCAGGCTTCGGGCGCTGGTGACCAGGCCTTCGAGTTGGGTAGCGCGCAGTTGCGACACCCAGATCACGCTGGACAGCGCCTGGGCAAACAACACCGCCAGCAGGGTCAGCAGCAGCATGCGCCCGAGCAACGAGCGCGGTACCGGGAAGCGGCGATGGCGTTCCGTCAGGTGTTCAGTGGGCATTGCCGGCAACCACGCTGGCTGCCAGTTGATAACCGCTGCCGCGCACGGTGCGGATCAGCCTCGGGGGTTTTTCGGTATCGCGCAGGCGTTGGCGCAGGCGGCTGACGGCCATGTCGACGATACGGTCCAGCGGCATCAGGTCGCGGCCACGGGTGGCGTTGCCGATGGTGTCGCGGTCGAGGATCTGCTGGGGGTGATCGAGAAACAGCTTGAGCAGGGCAAAGTCGGCGCCCGAGAGAATCACCTCTTCGCCGTCAACGTGGAACAGCCGGTGGCTGATCATGTCCAGGCGCCATTCATCGAACACCAGCACGTCGCCGTTGCCGCTGCGTTCCTGGCCGAACTGGCAGCGGCGCAACAACGCCTTGATCCGCGCTTGCAGCTCGCGGGGGCTGAAGGGCTTGCCGATGTAGTCATCGGCGCCCAGCTCCAGGCCGATCACGCGGTCGGCTTCGTCGGAACTGGCGGTGAGCATGATGATCGGTACCTGCGCCTGGCGCGGGTGCTGGCGGATCCAGCGGCAAAGGCTGAAACCGTCTTCGTCCGGCAACATCACATCAAGGATGACCAAGTCACACGGCGCCTCGTTCATCGCCTGGCGGAACCCCGCGCCATCCGGCACGCCACGCACCTGGAAACCGGCGCGACTGAGGTAGGTTTGCAGCAATTCGCGGATTTCCTGGTCGTCATCGACAAGGAGAATCGATTTACTGATTACGCTCACGGGGTCCTCCTTGTTGTTATGGCCAAGCTTAAGTCATTGGTTGCTCTTAAAGGCGCCATCGCGAGCAAGCCCGCTCCCACATTTGGAACGCATTCCAAATGTGGGAGCGGGCTTGCTCGCGATGGCGCCATTACTGCCTACGCAAAAGCCTGTTCAAGCGCCACACCCGCCCCGGTCAATCCGGAATACGGCGCGGTCACCAACCACACCGGAATGCCTTTGAAGTAGTCGCTCATGCAGCCTTTGTCACTGAAGCTTTTGGCGAAGCCACTGTTGATAAAGAAGTCGGCAAACCTCGGTATAACACCGCCCACGATATACACGCCACCGCGTCCACCGGTGGTCAGTACATTGTTACCGGCTACCCGGCCCAGCCAGATGCTGAACTGGTCCAGCACTTCCATCGCCACCGGGTCGCCGGCCAGGCCCGCTGCCGTGATGGCTTCGGGCGTGTCCAGCACCGGGGCGTGCCCGTCGACCGCACAAATCGCCCGGTACAAACGCGGCAAACCGCCACCGCTCAAGGCGGTTTCGGCGCTGACGTGGCCGATCTCGGTGTAGATGTGCTGCCACAGCTGGGTTTCCCGCGGGCTGCTCAGGGGCAGGTCGACATGCCCGCCCTCCCCCGGCAACGCCGCCCAACGGCCGGCGCCGAGGTCCAGCAACGTGCCGACACCCAGGCCAGTGCCCGGGCCGATCACCACCGCCGGGCGCAACGGCTCCGGCGTGCCTTCGCAGACCACGCGAAATTCGTCGGGCTGCAGGCGGGTCATGCCCAGGGCCATGGCCGAGAAGTCATTCACCAGCAGCAGCTCATCCACCTGCAAGGTCTGGCAAAACGCAGTCTTGCTCAGGCGCCAGTGATTGTTGGTGAATTTAAATTCATCCCCACTCACCGGCCCCGCTACAGAAAGGCACACCGCACCGATGTCGCCGATTGCCAGGCCTTCTTCCTTCAGATAGACCTTGATCGCGTCCTCAGGGCTTTTGTGATCCGCCGTGGCGTGCACCCGAATCGAATGCAGTTCCTGATCCCGCCACAACGCAAAACGGGCGTTGGTACCCCCGATATCACCGACCAGCGCTAGCTTCACTTAAGCGTCTCCAAGGCAGAGGTAAAGGCGCTGGCGCCTTGCTCTGCGGAGCTTGCGGCCAAGCGCATAAATGCAAACAGCTCGCGACCGGCCCCCACGTTATTGCCCAACAGGCCCGTGGCAGGCGTGCGCGCTGCAAATTCTTCGGCGTCCACCTTAAGCTCCAGGGTGCCCTTCACGCCATCGACGCGAATGATATCGCCATCCTGTACCCGTGCCAGCGGCCCACCGCTCTGGGCTTCGGGGTTGACATGAATCGCAGCGGGGATTTTACCCGACGCGCCGGACATACGCCCGTCTGTCACCAACGCCACTTTGAAGCCACGGTCCTGCAACACGCCGAGGAACGGGGTCATCTTGTGCAGTTCCGGCATGCCGTTGGAGCGCGGCCCCTGGAAGCGCATCACCGCAACAAAGTCTTTTTCCAGTTGGCCGGCCTTGAACGCATCGGCCAGGTCCTGTTGGTCCTGGAACACCACCGCCGGCGCTTCGACGATCTGGTGCTCCGGCGCCACAGCGGACACCTTCATCACGCCACGGCCGAGGTTGCCTTCCATCACGCGCAAGCCGCCTTCCGGCGAGAACGCACGGGCCACGGGGCGCAGGATGGTTTCGTCGAGGCTTTCGATAGGGCCGTCGCGCCAGACCAGTTCGCCGTCGACCAGGAACGGTTCCTGGGTGTAGCGGCTCAGGCCCTTGCCGGCCACGGTGTTGACGTCTTCGTGGAGCAGACCGGCTTCGAGCAGTTCGCGGATCAGGAACGACATGCCGCCCGCAGCCTGGAAGTGGTTGATGTCGGCCTTGCCGTTTGGATACACGTGGGACAGGGTCGGCACCACTTCGGAGAGGTCGGCCATGTCTTGCCAGGTGAGGATGATGCCCGCCGACATGGCGATGGCCGGCATGTGCAGGGTGTGGTTGGTCGAGCCGCCGGTGGCGTTGAGGGCAACGATCGAGTTGACCAGGGATTTCTCGTCGACGATCTCGCCAATCGGCGTGAAGTTGCCGTTAGCCTTGGTCAGGCGCGTGACCTGGTGTGCGGCTTCTCGAGTCAGCGCGTCACGCAGCGGCGTGTACGGGTTGACGAACGAGGCGCCCGGCAAGTGCAGGCCCATCACTTCCATCAACAGCTGGTTGGTGTTGGCGGTGCCATAGAAGGTGCAGGTACCGGGGCTGTGGTAGGACTTCATCTCCGATTCCAGCAGTTCTTCACGGGTGGCCTTGCCTTCGGCGTAGCGCTGGCGCACGTCGGCCTTCTGCTTGTTGGAGATGCCCGACGGCATCGGCCCGCCCGGTACGAAGACCATCGGCAGATGACCGTAGCGCAGGGCGCCCATCATCAGGCCGGGGACGATCTTGTCGCAGATGCCCAGCATCAGCGCGCCGTCGAACATGTTGTGGGACAGCGCTACCGCCGTGGACATGGCGATGACTTCACGGCTGAGCAGGCTCAGTTCCATGCCGGGCTCGCCCTGGGTCACGCCGTCGCACATGGCGGGGGTGCCGCCGGCGAACTGGCCGACCGAGCCGACTTCGCGCAGGGCTTTCTTGATCTGTTCAGGGAAATGTTCGTACGGCTGATGCGCCGAGAGCATGTCGTTATATGAAGAAACAATTGCCACGTTGGCGGCGTTCATCATGCGCAGGCTGTTTTTGTCTTCGGTGCCACAACCGGCCACGCCGTGGGCAAAGTTGGCGCATTGCAGCTTGCCGCGCATCGGACCGTCGCTGGCAGCGCCGCGAATGAGCGCAAGGTAAGCCTCACGGGTTGCTCGGCTACGGGCGATAAGCCGTTCGGTGACCTCAAGTACGCGGGGATGCATGTATAGAACTCCAGGCTAACGGATGTGGCGACCCTCGTTCCTATGCTGATCAAACGCCCGCTGCTCATGGGATGGCAGGGAGTCGCTTGAATCATCGGACCAGTTGATTCAGGTCACTCGTTGTAGATTGAACAAAATATTGCCACTAAAAAGGCTTGTTTTCTATTTTTATGCGAATAATCTTGTAATTCTTACAACAAATCGACGACAGGCACTTTCCAATGACTCTTCGTATCGCAATCAATGGTTTTGGCCGTATCGGCCGTAATGTCCTGCGCGCACTGTATACCCAAGGCTATCGCCAGGATTTGCAGATCGTCGCCATCAATGATTTGGGCGACAGCTCGATCAACGCCCACCTGCTCAAATACGACACCGTCCACGGTACTTTCGATGCAGAGGTCGCTCACGATCAGGAAAGCCTGACCGTGAATGGTGACCGGATCGCCGTCAGCGCCATTCGCAACCCGGCCGACCTGCCGTGGGCTGCCCACAAGATCGACGTGGTGTTCGAATGCACCGGTCTGTTCACCGACCGTGACAAGGCTGCCGCCCATATTACCGCCGGCGCGCGCAAGGTGATCATCTCGGCCCCGGCCAAAGGCGCAGACGCCACCGTGGTCTACGGGGTAAACCATGACATTTTGCGTCAATCGCACCAGATCATCTCCAACGCGTCGTGCACCACCAACTGCCTGGCGCCGGTCGCCCAGGTGCTGCACCGCGAACTGGGCATCGAAAGCGGCTTGATGACCACTATTCATGCCTACACCAATGACCAGAACCTGACTGACGTTTATCACACCGACCCGTACCGCGCGCGTTCGGCCACCCAGAACATGATCCCGAGCAAGACCGGCGCCGCTGAAGCGGTTGGCCTGGTGCTGCCGGAATTGGCGGGCAAGCTGACCGGCATGGCCGTGCGGGTGCCGGTGATCAATGTGTCGCTGGTCGACCTCACCGTGCTGCTGAAAAAAGAAGCGACGGCAGAGGAAGTCAACGCACTGCTGAAAGAAGCCAGCCAGCACTCGAAAATTCTTGGCTACAACACCCTGCCTCTGGTTTCCAGCGACTTCAACCACAACCCGCTGTCGTCGATCTTCGATGCCAACCACACCAAAGTCAGCGGCAAACTGCTGAAAGTGCTGGCCTGGTACGACAACGAGTGGGGGTTCTCCAACCGGATGCTGGATAACTGCCTGGCGCTGTGCAACGCCGAGTAATGCTCGGCCAGGGGATCGTTCCCACGCTCTGCGTGGGAATGCAGCCCTGTACTGGACGCTCTGCGTCCCGGTCTCAAGATCGTGACGCGGAGCGTCACAGGATTCATTCCCACGCAGAGCGTGGGAACGATCGTGCCACTTGCCATTTGAGTTGATGATAAGCATTATCATTAACTGCAAACCGGTCTGGTATCACTGTGAGCCAATCTCGCTTCAACCAAGTCTTTCTCACCCAACGGGTGATTCTGCTACGCACCTTGCAGCGGATGGTGAATAACCACAGCACTGCCGAGGACCTGTTGCAGGAAACTTACCTGCGCGTCACCCGGGCCTTGACCGAGCGGCCCATCGATCACCTCGAACCTTTTGTTTATCAAACCGCGCGCAACCTCGCGCTGGATCACCTGCGTTCGCGTCGGATTCAGGCCCGCACGCTGCAGGAAGATGTTCCGCTGGACGTGCTGCAAAGCGTCGCCGCCCCCATCAGCACGCCCGAAGACGCCATTCAGGCCGAGCGCTTGCTTGAGCACCTGAGCGTCAGCCTCGGTCAGTTGAGCGCCCGCCAGCAGCAGATTTTCATCCTCAGCCGCCTGCACGGTTGCAGCTACCAGGAGATTGCCGATCAGTTGGAAGTGTCCTTGAGCACGGTGCAAAAGGAACTGAAATTGATCATGGCCATCTGTGTAGGTGTGGCCGAAAGGCTGGATCGGCCTTAAGCTTCACCCGACAGAGATGTCGATCCTCGCTGTAGGAAAGATGAATAGAACGTGGCGAAGACCCGAGGCACACCGTGACGGACCCCAATAAACTGCGCCCCCATGAGCTGGCTCATGAGGTGTTGCAAGACACGGCGATGGACCAAGCCCTCGACTGGCTGATCGCCTTGCAGTGCCCGCAGCCTGGGCAGCAGGCCGAGTTCGAGGCCTGGCTGGCCAGCGACCCGGCGCACGTCCATGCCTTCGGCAAAGCCCAGGCCGCCTGGGGTGGCGCGCCGGTGCACAGCGCCGCTGTGGCCCTGGCCGCGCCGCGCAAGCCCAGCGCCTGGCGCCGTATCAAACCGCATTGGAAACCCTTGACCACCGCCGCCGTCCTGCTGCTGGGGCTGTTCAGCTTCAGCAACCTGCCCGTGCGTCTGCAGGCCGACCACCTCACCGTGGTCGGCGAACGCCAGCGCCTGCAATTGGACGATGGCTCGCAAGTCTTGCTGAACACCAACTCGGCGTTTTCCAGCAGCATCAAGGACCACCAACGCATCGCCCGCCTGTATCAGGGCGAAGCGTTTTTCGAAGTGGTGCCCAACCGTGGCCTGCCACTGGAAATCGACGCCGGCCCTGTACGCGCCAGCGTACGCGACACCGCATTCGCCGTGCGCTACCTCAACGGTGAAGCCCAGGTGCAAGTGCAACGCGGCGATGTCGACCTGAGCAACACGTTCGACGATGCCCGCGTGCGCCTGAGCGCCGGTGAAAGCATCCGCATCGGTCCCAAGGGTTTCGGCCAACCCGCCAAGCTGGATGCCACCAAGGACCTAGCCTGGGTGCAGGGCCGGCTGATTTTCGAAAACTGCCCGATGAGCGAAGTGCTCGCCGAGCTGCGCAGGTATTACCCGGGCTGGATCGTCAACACCAATGACCAGCTCGCCAGCGTCGCCGTCACCGGCAATTACCGCCTCGACCAACCCTTGGACGTGGTGCGCTCATTGGCCCACATCACCTCGGCCAAGCTTTCTGAATACCCGGCACTGGTGATCTTGAACTAAATGAGAATTATTTTTACTCGATAGCCAACGCTGGTACGTCTCGTCTTAGCCAATGCAACTGATTCCTATTTGAATCGGTTCGCAACTATAAGATTCGTACCTCCGGAGCGCTCTCGATGTCCTCTCGTTTCAACCGCCGGTCCTCTTCGCCCGTGCTGTCCTTGCTGACCGCCGCCATCCTGTTGGCCGGCGCGCCCGTACTGAGCGCCACCGCCGCCGAACCTGCGCCGCGCAGCCAGGGCAATTACAGTTTCAGCATCGAGCAACAGCCACTGGTGTCGGCACTCAATGCCTTTACCGCCGTGACCGGCTGGCAAGTCGGCCTGCCGGCCGAGTTGGGCCAGGGTGTGTCGTCTCCTGGAGTACGTGGTGCACTGTCGCCGGAAAAAGCCCTGGACCGCTTGTTGGTGGGGACCAACCTGAGCTACCGCAAACTGGGCAATAACAACATCGTCCTTGAAAAGCGCGCGGCCGGCAGCACCCTCAACCTGCAACAGGTGACCATCAGCGCCACCCGCAATGAGCAGGACGTGACCAGCGTACCGAGCACCGTCAGCGTGCACGACCGCGAGGAACTGGACCGCCAGAACGTCAACAATATCCGCGAACTGGTGCGCTATGAGCCCGGTGTCTCGGTGGGCGGCGCAGGCACCCGTGCCGGTAACGCAGGTTTCAACATTCGCGGCATCGACGGCGACCGTATCCTCACTCAGGTGGACGGTGTGGAAGTGCCGGACAACTTCTTTAACGGCCCCTACGCCAAGACCCGTCGCAATTACGTCGACCCGGAAATCGTCAAGCGCGTGGAAATCCTCCGTGGCCCGGCCTCGGCCCTGTACGGCAGCAGCGCCATTGGCGGCGCGGTGAGCTACTTCACCCTCGACCCGGACGACATCATCAAGCCCGGCCAGGACTTCGGCGCCCGCCTGAAAACCGGCTACAGCTCCGCCGACGAAAGCTGGCTGACCTCCGGCACCGTCGCCGGCCGTGTACAGGACTTCGACGGCTTGCTGCACCTGAGCCAGCGCAACGGCCATGAAACCGAATCCTACGACGGCAACAACGCCACCGGCCTGGCCCGCACCGGCGCCAACCCAGAAGAGGCGCGCACCACCAACATTCTGGCGAAACTCGGCTGGAACTATGGCGATGACAACCGCCTGGGCCTGACGTACGAGAAGTACAAGGATGATCGCGACGTCAACCTGAAGAACGCGGTGGGCGGCCCGTTCATTGGCGGCCGAGGCTTCAACCTCTACCGTGACCGCCGGGGTAACGACACCATCACCCGTGAACGTTTTGGCCTGGAAAACACCTTTGCGCTTGAGTCACCCATTGCCGACCGCATCAAGACCAGCCTCAATTACCAGATCGCCAAGACTGATCAGACCACGGCCGAGATCTATCAGTCTGGCCGTCGTGTCTTGCGTACCCGCGATACGCTTTACCAGGAAAAACAGTGGATTTTCGACGCACAGTTGGACAAAGCGTTCAGCCTCGCCGAGACCGATCACCAAGTGACCTACGGCACCACCCTCAAGCAACAGAAAGTCACCGGCTCGCGCGAAGGCACCGCCACGTGCCTTGCCGTCGGCAGCGGCTGCACCGCCATCGGCGCGCCCAGCCCAATAGCCACCGACAGTGTGAAGAAGTCCAGCGACTTCCCTGACCCGACCATCAACACCTATTCACTGTTCGCGCAGGACCAGATCACCTGGAACAAATGGACCTTCCTGCCCGCCGTGCGCTACGACTACACCCAGCTCAAACCCAAGCTGACCCAGGAGTTCCTCAATACCGTAAACCCCACGGGCACGGACCCGGTGAGCGACAAAGAAAAAACCTGGCACCGTGTCACGCCCAAGTTCGGCCTGACGTATGCGCTGACCGATCAATACACGTTGTTCGGCCAATACGCCGAGGGTTTCCGTACCCCGTCAGCCAAAGCGTTGTACGGACGTTTTGAAAACCTCAACCTGGGCTACACCGTCGAGCCAAACCCCGACCTCAAGCCAGAAACCAGCAAAGGCATCGAAACCGGGATTCGCGGCAACTTCGACGAGGGCTCCTTCGACATCGCCGTGTTCTATAACAAGTACCGCGACTTTATCGACGAAGACAACGCTGTGGTCGGCGGCACCGTCGAACAGTTCAGGGCCGTCAACATCAAGCGCGCCACCATCAAGGGTGCAGAAGCCAAAGGTCGTCTGAAC
This sequence comes from Pseudomonas fildesensis, assembly GCF_001050345.1. Lineage (GTDB taxonomy): Bacteria > Pseudomonadota > Gammaproteobacteria > Pseudomonadales > Pseudomonadaceae > Aquipseudomonas > Aquipseudomonas fildesensis. Next base: position 186,428 of record NZ_LFMW01000012.1, read on the forward strand.
CTGGATGCGTTCGGCGCCCCTCAGGGCCTGTACACCCAAGGATCGATTTCCTACGCCTATGGCCGTAACGACGACAACGGCGAGCCGCTGAACAGCGTCAACCCGCTCAAGGGCGTATTCGGCCTGGGTTACGACCAGGACAACTACGGCGGCCTGCTGAGCTGGACCCTGGTGAAGAAACAGGATCGCGTCGACAGCACGACCTTCCACGCGCCCGACGGCAGCACCGACGGCCCGTTCAAGACCCCAGGCTTCGGCATCCTCGACCTGACCGCGTTCTACAAGGTCACCCACGATGTAACCATCAACGGCGGCCTCTACAACCTGACCGACAAGAAATACTGGAACTGGGACGACGTGCGCAGCTACGACAGCGTCGGCGAAGCCGCAGTGACCGGTCCGGCCAACCTCGACCGCCTGACCCAGCCCGGCCGCAATTTTGCGATCAACGTGATCTGGGACATCTGATACCACCCACCTCGCCCCGCCGGATTTAATCACCGGCGAGGTGAGGATTTTTTACTGTGCCGCGTCTTCTTGTTCGTCTAGTTGATAACAGCTCTCTTTAGGGCACCCAGGCGCTTCCCTTCTCAAGGACCTTTTCGATGACCGTTTCTCCTACCGCAGAACGCCCAGGCCTGCGCTCCCAGCGCCTGAACCAGATCACAAACGAGCCTCACACCAAGCTCGACGCACTGGTCAAGGCCCACGCCCCGTTCGAAACCCAGGCCAACTTCGCCCGTTTCGTGGTGGCGCAGTACTTGTTCCAGTCGGAACTGGTGGCCCTGTACAACGATGCCGAATTGATCAAGATCGTCCCCGACCTGGCCGAACGCTGCCGCGCCGACGCCGCCAAGCTGGACCTCGGCGACCTGGACACTGAAGTCCCGGCACCGGTCGCGGGCGCCGTGAAGAGCCCGAGCAAGGCCGAAGCCCTGGGCTGGCTGTTCGTCTCCGAGGGTTCCAAGCTGGGCGCTGCCTTCCTTATCAAGCGCGCCGTGGGCCTGGGCCTGAGCGATACCTTCGGCGCCCGCCACCTCGGCGAACCGGCCGGTGGTCGCGCTGAAGGCTGGAAGAGCTTCACCCGTACCCTCGACAGCCTGGAATTCAGTGCCGAAGAAGAAGCAGACGTGGAAAAAGGCGCGGTTGATGCGTTTGTGCGCTTCACCGTGTTGCTGGAACAGGCGTACGCTAGCGCCCCCGAACTGGCCTGACCCACGTTGTTACCGTAAGAGTGAGCTTGCTCGCGAAAAACGTTCAGACACCGCGTTCATCCAGGAAGGGCGCGTTATCGTTTACGACCTTCGCGAGCAAGCTCGCGCCTACAGTTATCACCTATCTGAAAACTCCACGTAAATGACCGGCACAACCCAATCCACCTCAAAAATCGCACAGTTGCTCTTCGGCCTGCTGGCCTACGTCAGCCTGGGCATCGGGCTGGTGGCGATTGTCGTGCCGGGTTTGCCTACCACCGAATTCATCCTGCTGGCCGCCTGGGCCGCTACCAAAAGCTCACCGCGCCTCAGTGCCTGGCTGGAAAATCACCGGCTGTTCGGGCCGATCCTGTCCAATTGGCGCAATGGCAAAATCATTGCGCGCCGCGCCAAAGTCAGCGCAACCGTGAGCATGTTGCTGTGCGCCATTTTGATGCTGGTGATGCTCGATCATGGCTGGCCGATCTACCTGGCGATTGCCGGGATGAGCCTGGGCAACCTGTGGATCTGGTCGCGCCCGGAACGGCTTACACAGCCCGTATAACGCTGCGTACAGGCGTTTTCCTACCGCTCATCGCCTCCCTCTCATGAATTAACACACTGCGCCGATGCTCCGGGTATGCGCCGAATGGACTTGGCCCAGCTTGTATACCAATAAGTCCATTCGCGAGTGAACCTATGTTCGACACCCTCTCCATCCGCTTGAAAATTGTGCTGCTGTCCGGCCTTTGCCTGTTGGGGGTGATTGCGCTGATTATCAGCATCAACCTGTACGAGACCGATCAGAACGACCACCTGATCAGCGATTCAAGCTCGAGAATGCTCAGCAGCAGCGTGCAAGACCTGTTGCAAGCCAAGGCCGCTGAACAGGCCGTGCAGTTGCAGAAAACCTTTGGCGAAAACCTCGTGGTGGTCACGGCGTTGGCCGACCAGATCAAAGACCTGCGCAACCTCGCCGCCAAACGTGCCCTGGAGCCAGGCGCCCTGCGCGAAGAGCTCAACCAGAGCCTCAAGACCGCGTTCGACCGTAACAGCAAAGTGCTCGGTATCTGGCTGTCGTTCGAGCCCAACGGCCTGGATGGCAAGGACAGCGAGTTCATTGACGACAAGGCCCGCGTATCCAATGAAAAAGGCCGCTTCTCCAGCTACTGGAGCCGCGCCGGCGGCGAAGGCTTGAACACGATCATGGTCGAGGACGACCTGACCAAGACCACCCTCAACCTCAGCGGCACGCCCTACAACATTTGGTATACCTGCCCACGGGACACGCGTAATACGTGCCTGCTGGACCCGTACGAAGATACGGTGGCCGGCAAACCCGTGTTGATGACGACCATTTCCCTGCCGCTGATCGTGGACGGCAAAGTTATCGGTGTGGTGGGTGTCGACATCGCCCTCAATGCCCTGCAAGCCGCAACCGATGCGGCGCAAAAAGACCTGTTCGACGGCGCCGCGCACCTGGAGATTCTGTCGGGCACCGGCTTGATCGCGGCCTACAGCGGCGCACCGGCCAACGTCGGCAAGAACCTGATCGATACCCTCGGCGCCGAAGGAAAGGAAATCGTACAACTGCTGGCCAGTGGCAGCCATGTGAACCGCGAACAAGGCGACACCATTCGCGCCGTGTACCCGGTCAAGCCGATTGCCGATGCCAAGTCCTGGGGCGTGGTAATCAAATTGCCCAAGCAAGTGATGCTCGCCGATACGGTGAAGCTGCAAGGCGTACTCGACGAGGCCCAGGCGGCGGGCACTCTCAAGGCATTGCTCGTCGGTGCCGCAGCCGGCCTGCTGGGCTTGCTGCTGATCTGGCTGACGGCCACCGGCGTGACCCGGCCGATAAACAGCGTGGCCGCCATGCTCAAGGACATCGCCAGCGGCGACGGCGACCTCACCCAGCGCCTGGCTTACGCCAAGAAAGACGAGTTGGGCGAACTGGTGAATTGGTTCAACCGTTTCCTCGACAAGCTGCAACCGACCATCGCGCAGATCAAGCAAAGCATCACCGAAGCGCGTGGCACTGCGGATCAGTCATCGGCCATCGCGCGCCAGACCAGCGAAGGCATGCAGGTGCAGTTCCGCGAAATCGACCAGGTGGCCACCGCCTCCAATGAAATGAGCGCCACCGCCCATGACGTCGCCAACAGCGCATCCAACGCTGCCAGTGCGGCACGCGGCGCCGATCAGTCTGCGCGTGAAGGCATGTCGATCATCGAGCAAAGCACCCGCGACATCACCACCCTCGCCGAAGAAGTCAGCAAAGCCGTGAGCGAAGTCGAAGCCCTGGCCGTCAACAGCGAGCAGATCGGTTCAGTGCTGGAGGTGATCCGCAGCATCGCCGAGCAGACCAACCTGCTGGCATTGAACGCGGCGATCGAGGCGGCACGCGCCGGCGAAAGCGGACGTGGGTTTGCGGTGGTAGCCGACGAAGTGCGCAACCTGGCCAAGCGCACACAGGATTCAGTAGAAGAGATTCGCCTGGTAATCGAACGCATCCAGAGCGGCACCCGTGGGGTGGTGGCGACCATGCATTCCAGCCAGCACCAGGCCCAGAGCAATGCCGGGCAGATCCATCAGGCGGTGCAGGCACTGGGCAAGATCAGTGACGCAGTGACGGTGATCAGCGACATGAACCTGCAAATCGCCAGCGCTGCCGAACAACAGAGCGCGGTGGCCGAAGAGGTCAACCGCAACGTCTCGGCGATTCGCACCGTGACCGAGACCCTCACCAGCCAGGCCACCGAGTCGGCGGCCATCAGCAGCCAACTGAATGCGTTGGCCAGCCAACAGATGAAGTTGATGGATCAGTTCAGGGTTTAAGAAACACCACAGTCCAATGTGGGAGGGGGCTGTCGCTCGTTCCCACGCTCCGCGTGGGAATGCATCCTGTGACGCTCCGCGTCACGCTGGCATTGACGGCGGGACGCAGAGCGTCCAGGGCGACATTCCCACGCAGAGCGTAGGAACGATCAACGATCGATAATCAGGCGCCAGGCCAGGCCTGAACGAACGCTGCCAGGTCTTCTTTCGGCGCGGTGCGCGGCGGGTTCTGCGGCGTGCCCAGGTAAAGGAAGCCAATTACTTCCTCGCCTGCCGTCAGCTCCAGGCCTTGGGCGACGTGGGCCGAGTAGGACAAGTCGCCGGTACGCCACACCGCACCAATCCCCTGTGCGTAAGCCGCCAGCAAAATCCCGTGGGCCGCACAGGCGGCCGCCAGCAGTTGCTCGGACTTCGGCACTTTGAAGTGGTCTTGCAGGCGAGCAATCACCACCACCACCAACGGGGCACGCAGCGGGCCGTTCTGGGCTTTATCGATGGCAGCTTGCGGGGCGTCGGCATCCTGCAGGCGCGCGGCTTCGGCAAGCAACGTGCCCATTTGCTCACGGGCCGCGCCTTCCACGGTCAGGAAGCGCCAAGGGCGCAGCTGGCCGTGGTCGGGGGCACGCATGGCGGCGGCGAACAGCACATCACGCTGCTCCTGGGTCGGTGCCGGCTCCAGCAAACGCGGCACGGAAACACGGTTGAGCAAAGCGTCGAGAGCCTGCATTGGCCACCTCCAGAGAAAAATGTGCGGCCATTCTAACGGGAATGAATCGGATTCCACCAAACGATAATTGCTCTTATTCAAACCGCCCTGCCCTGTTAGACTTTGCGACCGCATTTTTCGCCTTCGTCCAGGAAAGTCGATGTTCCGTTCGCTTCTTCGCCTGTCTGCAGCGTTGCTGGCCTTGAGCCTGGCAGCCTGTGATGACGCCCCGCCCCCAGCGTCTCTAAACAGTACCAAGGCTGAGCCGGGTGAAGCGCGGGCCGGCGGCGCGACGACGGTGAACAAGCGAGACCAGAACGCGTTTTCCCTGCCCTCGGCCAACCTGTCGCCGACGCGCCGCCTGGATTTCAGCGTCGGCAACAGTTTCTTTCGCAGCCCCTGGGTGATCGCGCCGTCCACCACCACCGCGCGCGATGGGGTGGGCCCGCTGTTTAACACCAACGCCTGCCAGAACTGCCATATCAAGGACGGCCGTGGCCATCCGCCGCTGCCCGACGCAGCGAATGCGGTGTCTATGCTGGTGCGCCTGTCGATCCCGGACGCATCCCCCTACGCCAAGCTCATCGAGCAGATTGGCGTAGTGCCCGAACCGGTCTACGGTGGGCAACTGCAAGACATGGCCGTGCCGGGCGTCGTGCCGGAAGGCAAGGTGCGGGTCGACTACACACCCGTCAACGTCAGGTTCAAGGACGGCACCGTCGTCGAGTTACGCAAGCCGGACTTGCAGATCACCCAACTCGGCTACGGCCCGATGCACCCGGACACACGTTTTTCCGCACGCATCGCCCCGCCGATGATCGGCCTGGGCTTGCTCGAAGCAATTGCCGACGCGGATGTCCTGCGCAACACCGACCCGAAAACCGCCGACAAAGAAGCCATCGTCGGGCGGGCGAATTGGGTCTGGGATGATGCCCAACACAAAACCGTCCTCGGGCGATTTGGCTGGAAAGCCGGGCAACCCAACCTCAATCAACAAAATGTTCACGCGTTCTCTGGTGATATGGGCCTCACCACGTCCCTGAGACCCTTCGATGACTGCACCGACGCCCAAGTCGCCTGCAAACAGGCGCCCAACGGCAATGGCCCCGAGGGCGAGCCGGAAGTCAGCGATAACATACTGCGCCTGGTGCTGTTCTATACGCGTAACCTGGCCGTACCTGTGCGCCGCGACGTCAACGCGCCGCAGGTACTGGCCGGGAAAAACCTGTTTTACCAGGCCGGTTGCCAGGGCTGTCACAAGCCATCCTTCACCACAGCGGCCAATGCCGCTGAACCTGAACTGGCCAACCAAGTGATCCGCCCCTACAGCGACCTGCTGTTGCATGACATGGGCGACGGCCTGGCCGACAACCGCAGCGAATTCAAGGCCAGTGGCCGCGACTGGCGCACGCCGCCGTTGTGGGGCCTTGGCCTGACGCAAACCGTGAGTGGCCATACCCAGTTATTGCATGACGGCCGCGCCCGCAACCCCCTGGAAGCCGTGCTCTGGCATGGCGGTGAAGCGCAAGCGGCGCAGCAGCATGTGTTGTCTTTTAACGCCGAGCAGCGCGCCGCGTTGCTTGCGTTCCTGAATTCTCTATAAGCTTCGCCCCACTTACAGAAGGGAGCTCGACATGTTCCGTCCCAAGTTGTTGTTCACCAGCCTGGCCGCCCTCGCCCTCGGCGCCTGCTCGCCCCAGGACCCGCAAGCGGTGACCTCGGCCGCCATCGCCAAGCAAGTGATCCTGCCGACCTACAGCCGCTGGGTTGAAGCCGACCGCCAACTGGCCGTCAGCGCCCTTGCCTACTGCCAGGGCAAGGAAAGCCTGGAGACCGCGCGCGCCGACTTCCTCCACGCGCAAAAGGCCTGGGCCGAGCTACAACCGCTGCTGATCGGCCCGCTGGCCGAGGGTAACCGTTCGTGGCAGGTGCAGTTCTGGCCGGACAAGAAAAACCTGGTGGGCCGTCAGGTCGAGCAACTGGTCACCGCACAGCCGCAGATCGACGGTGCCGCCCTGGCCAAGTCGAGCGTGGTGGTGCAGGGCCTGTCGGCCTACGAATACATCCTCTACGACGCCAAGACCGACGTCGCCGACGAAGCGCAAAAAGCCCGCTACTGCCCGCTGCTGGTCGCCATTGGCGATCGTCAGAAAGCCTTGGCCGAAGAGATCCTGGCCAGCTGGAACAGCACTGACGGCATGCTCGCGCAGATGACCAAGTTTCCGAACCAGCGCTACGCCGATTCCCACGAAGCCATCGCCGATCTGCTGCGCGTGCAAGTCACCGCGCTGGATACCTTGAAGAAGAAACTCGGCACGCCAATGGGCCGCCAGACCAAGGGCATCCCGCAGCCGTTCCAGGCCGATGCATGGCGCAGCCAGTCGTCCCTGCAAAGCCTCGCCGCCAGCCTCGCCGCCGCCCAGACCGTGTGGGTCGGTGTCGACAACAAAGGCCTGCGTGGCCTGTTGCCTGCCGATCAGAAACCGTTGGCTGACAAGATCGACGCGGCCTATGCCGCGGCGCTGAAACTGTTCGCCAGCAACCAGCGCACGCTCAATGAATTGTTGGCCGACGACGCCGGGCGACAACAGCTCAACGACATCTACGACAGCCTCAACGTTGTCCACCGCCTGCACGAAGGCGAACTGGCCAAGGCGCTGGGCATCCAACTGGGCTTCAATGCCAACGACGGTGACTGATGATGCTCAGGCGACAGGCTTTGGCCATTGGCAGCGTGCTGCTCACCGCACTCACATTGGGTGGCTGGACGCTGTTCAAGCAAAAGGGTTTTCTGCAAAAAGAGCATGGCCCGCTGCTGCTGTCGGCACGGGATGATGCGGACGGCAAGCACTACGCCGTGGGCTATCGCCTGGACGGCAAGCAGGTATTTGCCACCCAGGTCGGCCAACGCTGCCACGACATCATCAACCACCCGACGCTGCCGATTGCACTGTTTGTCGCCCGTCGCCCGGGCACCGAAAGTTACCTGATCGACCTGCGTGATGGCGCGCTGCTGCAAACCATCACCTCCCATGCCAATCGCCACTTCTATGGGCATGCGGTGATCCACAAGAGCGGCGACTGGCTGTACGCCACCGAGAACGACACGTCCGACCCCGGCCGTGGCCTGCTCGGCGTGTACAAATTCGAAGGCGAGCGGCTGGTGCACAGCGGCGAGATTTCCACGCACGGCATCGGCCCGCACCAGGTGTCCTGGATGCCCGATGGCGAGACCCTGGTGGTGGCCAACGGCGGCATTCGCACCGAAGCCGAAAGCCGCGTGGAGATGAACCTCAATGCCATGGCGCCGAGCCTGGTGCTGATGCACCGCGACGGCACGCTGATCAGCAAGGAAACCCTGGGCCAGCAGATGAACAGCGTGCGCCACATGGGGATCGCCAGCGATGGCACCATCCTCACGGGGCAGCAGTTCATGGGGCCGTCCCAGGAGCGTTCCGAGTTACTGGCGATCAAGCGTCCGGGGCAGCCATTTGTGGCGTTCCCGGTGGCAGATGAGCAGTTGCAGGCGATGGGGCACTACACCGCCAGCGTCGCGGTGCACAGCGAACTGCGCCTGGTGGCACTGACGGCACCGCGTGGCAACCGCTTCTTTATCTGGAACATGGACAGCGGCGAGCTGCGTCTTGACGGACCTTTGCCCGACTGCGCCGGCGTCGGTGCGGTGGCGGACGGGTTTGTCGTGACCTCAGGCCAAGGCCGTTGCCGCTTCTACGATTGCCGCCAAAAAGAACTGCTGGCCAAGCCGCTGGAATTGCCGGCAGGGCTTTGGGACAACCATCTGCATCTGATCTGACCCCCCTCCCGAATGGCCGCTCCCCGATTCGCAGACGGGAGCGCCTGACAGTGCTTGTTCCTACGAAATAAGGAGAGATTTCTTTCTCCTGATAATCACAGCTCCCACCACTCCAAGCGATTTTCCGGCTTATTTGCCCTCGCTGCCTTGGTGACAATCAGCGCCTTCGCTATTGTCCCCCAAGGAGTCGTCTATGCCTGGTCGCCGTATGGTCACGATGCTAGGCATCGTTTTCATAGTGGTGTCGATGTTGGCAGGCTACAAAGCGTTCTGGATCAACCAGCAACTGACATTGCTGCACGCTCCCAAACCGCCCGTCAGCGTGGCAGTGGTGCCCGCCATCGAGCAACTCTGGCAACGCCAACTGCCAGCCGCCGGCAGTCTCAAGGCGCTTCAAGGAATTGACTTGAGAATCGAAGTCCCCGGCGTCGTCACGCAGGTGCATTTTGAATCAGGACAAAAGATCACAGCCGGGCAATCCTTGTTGCAATTGGAAAACCAGATGGAGAAGGCGCAACTGGACGTCGCCTTGGCAAACCATCGCCTTGCCCGACAAGATTTCGAGCGAGCAGAGAAGCTGGTGGAAAGCCAGGCGATTTCCAGAGGTGAGTTCGATCGGCTCTCTTCAGAGTTCAATCGACACAATGCACTGGTAAGCCAGTACACCGCGGCGCTGGCGAAGAAACACATCACCGCCCCCTTCAGCGGCACCATCGGTATTCGCCAGGTCAGTATCGGCGACTATCTGCAAAGCACCGCCATAATCGCCAGCCTGCAGGACACCAGTAGCCTCTATGTCGACTTCCACGTACCGGAGCAAGCGGTCCAGTTCATTGAGGTTGGCCAACCTATACAGGTTGAGGTTTCCGCACGGCCCGGGCAACACACCCTTGGCCTGGTCAGCGCCATCAACCCTGTCGTCGATGACAACACCCGCAACGTCAGGGTGAGGGCAACACTGCCCAACTCGCGCAACCGATTATTGCCGGGAATGTTCGCCAGTTTGCAGGTGCAATTGGCGCAACCGACGCTGCAGGTCGTTGTTCCAGAGGTAGCAATCATCTACACACCTTCGGGCCAGTACGTTTACGTAGTTTCTCGACATAATGATGAACAGGCCGATCAAGCAGGTCTGCCGGTACTGGCCGCCGAACAACGCCAGATCGAGGCCGGCGAGCGGCTTAACGGCCAAGTGATCATCACCAAAGGGCTGGCGCCGGGTGAACAGGTGGTCACAGCGGGCCAGCACAAGCTCAAGCACGGCACAGTTGTCATCGTCAGTGATGACGCACCCCTGTCACCCGGCGCGTCCTCGCGCGTGGGTACCGCGGATGCCGCCCCATGAAGTTTACCGACCTGTTCATTCGTCGCCCGGTGCTCGCGATGGTGGTCAGCCTGTTGATCCTGCTATTGGGACTGCAGGGCTACCACCAGTTGCCGATGCGGGAATACCCGCAGATGGAAACCGCCCTGATCACTGTCACTACCCTGTACCCCGGAGCCAATGCCGAAACAATCCAGAGCCTTGTCACCCAGCCGCTTCAGAAAAACCTGGCCAGTGCCGAAGGCATCGACTACATGAAGGCCACGAGCCGCCAGAACATCTCGGTCATCTCGATCTACGGCCGCAGCGGTGCCGACAGTGATCGCTTGTTTACCGAGTTGCTGGCCAAGGTCAACGAAGTGCGCAGCAAATTGCCTCGGGAAGCTGAAGACCCGGTACTGAGTAAGGTCGCGGCTGAGACCACTGCGCTGATGTATCTCAGTTTTTCCAGCAACACGATGAACAGTGCCCAGGTCACCGACTACTTGCAGAGGGTGGTTCAACCTCGACTGGCGACGCTGCCAGGCATGGCCGGCGCCGACATTATCGGCAACCGCACCCTGGCCATGCGCCTGTGGCTGGACCCCATCAAGCTCGCCGGTTTCAGCTTAAGCGCCAGCGATGTCAGCCAGGCTGTCAGCCGTTACAACGTGCAATCAACAGCCGGCGAGGTTACCGGCGACTATGTGGTCACCAGCGTTCACGCCAACACTCAACTACGCACGGTCGAAGACTTCAAGGCGATCACCTTGAGGAACGAACAAGACAGCCAGGTTCGCCTGGGGGATGTGGCACGGGTTGAGATGGGGTCCGAAAACTACGACAGTTTCAGCTCATTCAATGGCGTACCCGCCACGTACATCAGCATCAAGCCAGCGCCGGACGCCAACCCTCTTGAACTGGCCCGGCAGGTGCGCGAGCTCATGCTCGACTTGCAATCGAGGCTGCCACCCAACCTCAATGCCGACATTGCCTTTGACTCCACGCAATTTATCCTCGCGTCCCTCGACGGGGTGCTCATCACGTTGCTGGAGGCAGTGCTGATCGTTGTGGTCGTGGTGTTTCTTTTCCTGGGCTCACTGCGCGCAGTGTTCATTCCGATCATCACGATTCCACTGTCGTTGATCGGGGTGATGTTTTTCATGCATTTGATGGGCTACTCCATCAACGTACTGACGCTACTGGCGATGGTGCTCGCCATCGGGCTGGTGGTGGATGACGCGATTGTGGTGCTGGAAAACATTCATCGGCATATTGAGAAAGGCTTGCCACCGTTTGAAGCCGCGATAGCCGGGGCGCGGGAAGTGTGCGCCCCGGTCGTCGCCATGACGATTACACTCGCAGCGGTCTACGCCCCCATCGGCTTTTTGCAGGGGCTCACGGGTTCACTGTTCAGGGAATTTGCCTTGACCCTGGCCGGAGCTGTCGTGATCTCCGGCATCGTAGCGCTGACCCTGTCACCGATGATGTGCGCACTGATGCTGCGCAGCACGCACCCTTCCCGAGGGTTTGCATTGGTGCTGGACCGGTCATTCGAACGACTCATGCAGCGTTACCTGCGCGCACTGAAGAAGGTACTGAGTGCACGGCCGGTAGTGATGGTGTTCGCACTGATTGTGCTGCTGCTGATTCCGGCGATGCTCAAGTTTACGACCTCAGAGCTGGCTCCAGATGAGGACAAAGGCGTTGTCTTTATGCTCTCCCATGCGCCGCAAGCCGCCAACCTCGCGTATTTGAATGCCTATACCAAGGACTTCATCCCACTGTTCAAGACGCTTGCGCAATACCAGTCCTCTTTCCAGATCAATGGACTGAACGGCGCGCAATACGGCATCGGCGGTTTTTTGCTTAAACCCTGGGAGGACCGCGACCGCACGCAAATGCAAGTCCTGACGCAATTGCGCGAGAAGCTCAACAGCATTCCAGGTCTACAGGTGCTTGCCTTCAACCTGCCCGCATTGCCGGGCACCGGAGAAGGCCTGCCCTTTGGCTTTGTGATCAGCACGCCCGACGATCATCAATCGCTGCTGGAACTGGCAGAACGGGTCAAGCAGCGAGCAATCGACTCTGGAAAGTTCGCGTATCTCGACAGCGACCTGGCCTTCGACCGCCCGGAAGTGGTTATCGACATTGATCGAAACAAGGCTGCACAGATGGGTGTTTCGATGCAAGACCTCGGGCTGACGCTGTCGACGTTGCTGGCGGAAACGGAAATCAACCATTTCAGCATCGATGGTCGTCACTACAAGGTGATAGCTCAAGTCGAGCAAGCGTTTCGAAGCACGCCGGACTGGTTGAACCACTATTACCTCAAAAACGCTAAAGGACAGTTGCTGCCCCTTTCCACGCTGATCACAGTGTCCGAAGAGCAGGCACGCCCACGCCAACTCAATCAGTTCCAACAAATGAACTCAGTAGTGATCTCCGGCTTTCCAATCGTCGGCATGGGCGATGCCATCGACACCCTGCGCGCCATTGTGCAAGAGGAAGCGCCACCGGGCATCACCTTCGACTACAGCAACGCTACGCGTCAGTTTGTTCAGGAAGGCGGCGCCTTATGGAGCACTTTTGGCCTGGCGCTGGCGATCATTGGGCTGGTGCTGGCAGCCCAGTTTGAAAGCTTTCGTGACCCGTTGGTGATACTGATCAGTGTTCCCCTGTCGATTTGCGGGGCTTTGATCGCCCTGTTCCTGGGGTGGTCGAGCCTGAATATCTATACCCAGATAGGCCTGGTCACACTGATCGGCCTGATCAGCAAACATGGGATCCTGATCGTCGAATTCGCCAACCAGTTGCGCCGGGAGCATGGGCTGACAGCTCGCGAAGCCGTGGAACGAGCCGCCGCTACTCGTCTGCGGCCGATTTTGATGACCACCGTCGCCACCGTACTGGGCGTCGTTCCGCTGATCCTGGCCAGCGGTGCCGGGGCGGTCAGTCGATTTGATATCGGCCTGGTGATTGCCACCGGCATGTCCGTGGGCACCCTGTTCACGTTATTTGTATTGCCCTGCTTCTACACGCTGCTGGCGAATCCCCAAATGCTACCCGGCCGGCCCCTCCTGCTACCTGTTGATTCCTCATCAGCCAAGGGTTATGGGCGGCTTGAAGTCATCCCGCAAGCGCCCTTGCTGCTCAACTATTCGATGCCCGGCCCCACGCCAGACCTGTCAACATTCCCAGCTGGAATCCCTGGCAAAGACGGAGTAACGTTTCGATTCGTCTGCCCAAGTCTTTCCAAGGAATCGGAATATGCTGCGCCGTCGCATGTTGATCATGTTGGGTGTCGTCCTGTTAATCGTCCTGCTGCTGGCGGGCTACAAAGCCTTTTCCATCTACCGGCAGATCCAGGTCTTTTCCAAACCCAAGCCGCCGGTGAGCGTCGCCGTCGCACTAGCGATCGAGCAGCCTTGGCAACAACGCTTGCCATCGGTGGGGACGCTGAAGGCCCTGCAGGGAGTGAACCTGAGCCTGGAAACGGCGGGGACGGTGAAGGATGTGCAGTTCATTTCCGGGCAGAAGGTAAAGACGGGCCAACCGCTGGTACAACTCGATAGCGCCGTGGAAAGCGCCCTGCTCGAAACCGCGCAGGCGGACCTCGGCCTCGCGCAACTGGATTACGGGCGTGGCAGCCAGTTGGTCGGCAGCCAGGCGATCTCCAAAGGCGAGTTCGACCGCCTCTACGCACAACTGCAAAAGAACAAGGCCACGGTCAACCAGCTCAAGGCGTCCCTGGCCAAGAAACACCTCGTCGCGCCGTTCAGCGGCACCATCGGTATTCGTCAGGTAGACGTCGGTGACTACCTGGCCAGCGGCACGATGATCGCCACGCTGCAGGACATCAGCAGCCTCTACGTCGACTTCTATATCCCGGAACATGCGGTGCCCAAGGTTGCCATCGGCCAACGCGTGCAGGTGGAAGTCTCGGCCTACCCCGGCCAGCAATTCCCCGGCAGCATCAGCGCGATTAACCCTAAGGTTGAGAACAGCACACGCAATGTGCTGGTGCGCGCCACCCTGGCCAACCCGGACAGCAAGCTGTTGCCCGGCATGTTCACCAGCCTGGAGGTCATACTGCCCAACCCGACCGCGCAAATCGTGGTGCCGGAAAGCGCGATTACCTACACCCTCTACGGCAATTCGGTGTACGCCGTGGCCGAGAAAAACAACGAAAACGGCGAGGTGGAAAAAGACGCCGACAATAAGCCCCGGTTGATCGCCGAGCGCCGGTTTGTCGAAACCGGCGAACGGCGCGGTGGCCTGGTGCTGGTGAGCAAGGGCTTGAAGGCCGGTGAACAGGTGGTCAGCGCCGGTCAGTTGAAACTGGACAACGGCACGCCCATCGCCATCAGCCCGGACAAAAACCTGCCGGCAGGGCACTGAGCCATGAAGTTCACTGACGCGTTTATCCGCCGGCCCGTGCTGGCGATGGTGGTCAGCCTTCTGATAGTGCTGCTGGGGTTCCAGGCCTACAGCAAGCTACCGTTGCGCCAATACCCAAGCATGGAAAACGCCCTGATCACGGTGACCACCGCCTACCCCGGCGCGAATGCCGAGACCATCCAGGGCTATATCACTCAACCGTTGCAGCAAAGTCTGGCGAGCGCCGAGGGCATCGACTACATGACCTCGGTGAGTCGCCAGAACTTCTCGGTGATCTCGATCTACGCGCGCATCGGCGCCAACAGCGACCGGCTGTTTACCGAACTGCTGGCCAAGGCCAATGAGGTCAAGAACAAGCTGCCCCAGGACGCCGAAGACCCGGTGTTGAGCAAGGAGGCCGCCGACGCCTCGGCGCTGATGTACATCAGCTTCTCCAGCCAGCAATTGAGCAACCCGCAGATTACCGACTACCTGTCGCGGGTCATCCAGCCCAAGCTTGCCACCCTGCCCGGCATGGCCGAAGCCGAGATCCTCGGAAACCAGGTATTTGCCATGCGTATCTGGCTCGACCCGGTCAAGCTCGCAGGCTTCGGCCTCAGCGCCAGCGACATCACCGACGCCGTGCGCCGCTACAACTTCCTCTCCGCAGCCGGCGAGGTGAAGGGCGAGTTCGTGGTGACCAGCATCAACGCCAACACCGATCTCAAGTCCGCCGAAGCCTTTGGCGCCATCGCGATAAAAACCGACGGCGACAGCCGCGTGCTCCTACGGGACGTGGCACGGGTGGAAATGGGCGCCGAGAACTACAACGCAATCAGCTCGTTCGGCGGTACGCCGTCGGTGTACATCGGCATCAAGGCCACCCCCAGCGCCAACCCGCTGGACGTGATCAAGGAAGTGCGCAAGATCATGCCGGAGCTGGAAGCCCAGTTGCCGCCCAACCTCAAGGCGGAAATCGCCTACGACGCCACGTTGTTTATCCAGGCGTCCATCAACGAGGTGGTGAAGACACTGTTTGAAGCAGTGCTGATCGTCATCGTGGTGGTGTTCCTGTTCCTCGGGGCGCTACGCTCGGTGGTGATCCCGGTGATCACTATCCCGCTGTCGATGATTGGCGTGCTGTTCTTCATGCAGTTGATGGGCTACTCGATCAACCTGCTGACCTTGCTGGCGATGGTGCTGGCCATCGGTTTGGTGGTCGACGACGCGATTGTGGTAGTGGAGAACATTCACCGGCACATCGAGGAAGGGAAGACGCCGCTGGATGCCGCGCTGGAAGGTGCGCGGGAAATCGCCTTGCCCGTGGTGTCGATGACCATCACCCTGGCGGCGGTGTATGCGCCGATTGGATTTCTGGAAGGGCTCACCGGGGCACTGTTCAAGGAGTTCGCCCTGACCCTGGCGGGCGCGGTGATCATTTCCGGCATCGTCGCCCTGACCCTCTCGCCGATGATGTGCGCGCTGCTGTTGCGCCATGACGAGAACCCGTCCGGCCTTTCCCATCGCCTCGACCGGGCGTTCGACAGCCTCAAGCGCCGCTACCAACGCATGCTGCACGGCACGCTCAACACCCGGCCGGTGGTGATCGTGTTTGCGTTGATCGTGTTGTGCCTGATCCCGGTGTTCCTCAAGTTCACCCAGTCGCAACTGGCCCCCGACGAAGACCAGGGCATCATCTTCATGATGGCCAGCGCACCGCAGCCGACCAACCTGGACTACCTCAACACCTACACCGACGAGTTCATCAAGATCTTCAAGGAGTTCCCGGAGTACTACTCGTCGTTCCAGATAAACGGCTTCAACGGCGTGCAATCGGGCATCGGCGGTTTCCTGCTCAAGCCGTGGAACGAGCGCGACCGCACGCAGATGCAAATCCTGCCCGACGTGCAGCACCGTCTGGAGCAGATTCCGGGCCTGCAGGTATTCGGATTCAACCTGCCCTCCCTGCCCGGCACCGGCGAAGGCTTGCCGTTCGGCTTCGTGATCAATACGGCCAACGATTATGAATCGTTGCTGGAAGTGGCCAACCGCGTGAAAAAGCGTGCGATGGCGTCGGGCAAGTTCGCTTTTGTAGACATCGACCTGGCCTTCGACAAACCGGAAGTGGTGGTCGACATCGACCGCGCCAAAGCGGCGCAGATGGGCGTGTCGATGCAAGACCTCGGAGGCACTCTGGCGACACTGCTGGCGGAGGCGGAAATCAACCGTTTTACCCTCGACGGGCGCAGCTACAAGGTGATCGCCCAGGTCGAGCGCGCTTACCGCGATAACCCCGACTGGCTGAACAACTACTACGTGAAAAACGCCCAGGGCGAATTGTTACCGCTGTCGACCCTGATCACCCTCACCGACCGCGCTCGCCCGCGCCAGTTGAACCAGTTCCAGCAACTCAACTCGGCGCTGATATCGGGTTTTCCCATCGTCAGCATGGGCGAGGCCATCGACACAGTGCGCCAGATTGCGATTGAGGAAACCCCGCCAGGCTACGCCTTCGACTACAGCGGCGCGTCCCGGCAATTTGTCCAGGAAGGCAGCGCGTTGTGGGTCACGTTTGCCTTGGCCCTGGCGATTATTTTCCTGGTGCTGGCGGCCCAGTTCGAGAGCTTCCGCGACCCGCTGGTGATTCTGGTGACGGTGCCCCTGTCGATCTGCGGGGCATTGATTCCGCTGTTCCTGGGCTGGTCGAGCATGAATATCTACACCCAGGTGGGCTTGGTCACGTTGATCGGGCTGATCAGCAAGCACGGGATCCTGATCGTTGAATTTGCCAACCAACTACGCAAGGACAAGGGCCTGACGCCACGCCAGGCGGTTGAGGAAGCGGCGGCGATTCGCCTGCGACCGGTACTGATGACCACTGCTGCGATGGTGTTCGGCATGGTGCCATTGATTTTCGCAACCGGCGCGGGTGCGGTGAGCCGGTTCGATATCGGGATGGTGATTGCGACGGGGATGTCGATTGGAACGCTGTTTACGCTGTTTGTGTTGCCCTGCGTTTATACGTTACTGGCCAAGCCGGATAAAAATTAAACCATCGAGTAGGAGGCGGATTCATATGATTGCTCCCACGCTCCGCGTGGGAACAAGCGAAAAAAAAGGGCCTCGCATCGCAAGGCCCTTTCCGGGGGTTTGAATCGTTTCAACTCTGCGGCCTCATCCCTTGAGACATCCCGAACATGAACAGCAGCAAATCATGATCGGGCTTGACCGCCACACTCGCCTTGGCGACGCGCGGCAGCAGGCATTGCCCACCGCCTTGCACCGCGCTAAGTACTTGTGTCCGAGGTTGTTCCCATGCTGCCAGGGCGAGGGCTGCAACGCCCAACGCCCCCACCAGGAACAAACTTCTAGCTATTTCTAGCTTCATTTGGTTAAACCCTTGATAGCGCTGCCAAACGCCGTCTCGTAAAAGTAGCTGAGTTTTTGCCAGTCGCTACCGTTCCACGACGAATGGCGACGCAATTGCAGCATGTCGTGGGACGCCGCCCGATAAGCGGTCAGGCGCTGGCGGCACTTCTCAAAATCCAGCAGCGCCACTTCCACATTGGCCGAGTCGCCTTCACCCGTGACCCTTACAAAGATGTGCTTGATATACAGGCAACCATGCTGCCAGCGGCCCTTGTGCATACGCGCCAGAGTGTTGGCCAGCTCTTTGAGCAGGCGTTCATGCACCCCTTCGCCGTACTGTTCGCGGCCACCCGCGGCATACCAGTTTTCAATCTCGTCGAAACCGTCCAGCGAAGCCGTGACCAATAATGCCTTCCATTGGTGCTCCGGGTCGCGACGCGCCTCGCAGAACACCAGTTCCGGCACCCGCACGTCCAACAAACGCAGGCCCTTGAGGGCATCACGTTCGCGCAACACGGTCGGGCGTCCAAAAGGGTGGAGCCAACTGCGGTAGATATGCCCGGTTTGGCGTTTGCTGTAGAGCAAGCGCCCATTGGGGCCCATCACCCGTTGCACACCACTTTCACCACCGCGCCGACGATTGGGTTCCTCGACCCACTCGCCCTGCTTGCGCCAGAAATAATCAAATCGTTCTTCGGGAGCTACGTGACTGCCCGCTACGCACTCAACTGCCATCCTGTTACCTCTTGCGCAATACATACACTCGCCACATGGCGTAGAGCGGTATGAAGTCCAGGGATTCCTGAACCCGGAAACCAGCCTGCTCAAACTCTGCCTCAACAGTAGCAGCCGGTAACACAAACCGGTTTTGGTAACCGTCCTGCTCACCTTTCTTGCGACGTTTCACTTCGGCACGCTTACGTTTCCAGGCCTTGAAATTGCCATCCACCCACAGCGAAATGATTACGCTGTCGCGGGTAACACGCTGAAACTCCCGCAGAATCGCCAGCCTGTGCTCAGGATCACCAATATGGTGCATCAGGCGCATGCAGAAAATGCTGTCGACCGAGTTATCTGGCAAATCGATATCAAAGGCAGATGTCTGCAAGGGTCGTACCCGTTTCACCACATCCGCCGGTTGGGCGAGCGTCGCGACCTTCAACATCGACTCGGAATTGTCGGCACCGATAATCACGCGGTTGGGTTTTTCCGCCAGCAGCGGCCAGAAACGGCCGGCCCCACAAGGCAAGTCCAACACCAGGCCCGGCTCACCGGCCATGGCCAGTGCACCGCGCGCCAATTGCTCGTCGCGTTTGTGGGACAGCCGGCGAGCGAGATTGTCCTGATGCTTGAGCAAATAATTCTGCGCGTGCTGATCGTCGTACTTTTCGGAAAATTCGAGCTTGATCGGGGTAGACATCACTGACCTCCAGTTACTGATGCCTACAACCTTAAGCAGCGAAGTGTGATCAACAGGTCAACCAAGTGTGAAAAACTTGTCCTGTCCAATCTCATACATTTCAAGACTTTACAGACACATTCAGTAGCACGGGGCCATCTTCGCCGAAAAGCGCAGAGTCTGCCGCAGGATAGCGGCAGGGTGGGACGTCAGGGTTTGACCTGGCTCAACTCAACGTGAAAGCGGCAACCATTGGGCTCCATGGTGCTCAGGCTGACATTCCAGCCCTGGTTCTCGCAGATGCGCTGCACCAGCGACAACCCCAAGCCAAGGCCTTCGCCACGCTTCTCGCTGCCGCGCACGAACGGCTCGAACATGGCTTCACGTTTATCTTCCGGAATACCGACGCCCGAGTCTTCCACCACAAAACCGCTCGGCTCCAGGGTGAGCCGGATAAAGCCGTGTTCGGTGTAATGCAGGGCATTGCGCAACAGGTTGCCCATCACCGCATGCAGGAAGGTGGTGTTGTAGCGCGTGTCCAGGGGATTGCCCGGCTGGTAGATCAATTCCAGGCCTTTGCGCTCGATAGGCTCACGCCAGATGCCGAGCAAATCGTCCGCCACTTGGGTGAGGGTCACTTGGGGGGACATGGCAGCGTCGTTGTGTTGGGCGCGGGCCAGCATCAGGAAGGTCTGCACCAGCTCGCGCATTTCTTCACAGGCCCGGGCGATACGCAGCACCTGATTACGCCCACGCTGGTCGATGGCAGGGTTTTCCAGCAGCAGTTCGCAGGAGCTGGCCAGTACCATCAACGGCGTGCGCAATTCGTGGCTCACGTCGCTGGTAAACAATTGCTCACGGGACAGCGCCTGGCGCAAACGGCCCAAGGTGGCATCGAAGGCCACGGCCAGCTCACCCACTTCATCGGCGGCATAATCCGGCGCCAGCGGCGGCGCGAGGCCGAGCAGTTGGTCGCGATGGCGAACCTGGCGGGCCAGGCGCACTACCGGCGCCATCACCTTACGCGCCAGCACCCAGCCGAGGAACACCGCCAGCGCCAGGCTGAGCACGAAGCCCACCAGCACCACGGCAAACAGCACGCGCTCACGTTCTTCGAAATCGCTCTGATCCTGCAGCAACACATAGCGCCGGCCGTCGACCACTTCGACCATAGCGTGATACGACAGCGCCTCGCGGAACACTTCGTGAAAGCCGGGTTCCAGGTGCCGCAGGTCCTTGGGCAGTTCGAAATCGCCGCGCCCGCCGCTGAAATAAAACAGCTGATCCGGCTCGGGCCGATGCAGCCAGTCTTCGACGCTGTCCATCAGCAGCAGGCGTTGCAAGTCGCCGCCCAACCCTGCCGAAATCAGCTTCTCTTCCACCAGGTGCACCGTCGCGACGATGCCCATGGCGAAGGCACCCGCCACCAGCGCACTCATCAACGCAAAGGCGATGATGATCCGCTGGGCAAGGCTTTGCTTAAACTCCATCACGACCCTCGGCCAGGCGATAACCCACACCATGCACCGTTTGCAGCAATGGCTTGGCGAAAGGTTTATCGATCACCTGGCGCAATTGGTGGACATGGCTGCGCAGGCTGTCGCTGTCCGGGCAGTCATCGCCCCACAGCGCCTCTTCGAGAATTTCCCGACGCAGCACATGGGGGCTTTTTTGCATCAACACCGCCAGCAGCTTGAGGCCAACCGGGTTGAGTTTGAGCAGGCGCCCTTCGCGGGTGACTTCCAGGGTATCGAGGTCATAGTTCAGGTCGCCTACCTGCAGGGCACGGCGACCGCCACCCTGGGCGCGGCGCAGCACGGCTTCGATGCGTGCGGCCAGCTCCGACAGGGCAAACGGCTTGAGCAAGTAGTCATCGGCGCCGGACTTGAAGCCCTGCAGCCGGTCATCCAACTGGTCGCGGGCGGTGAGCATGATCACCGGCGTGTCACGGCGTGCGTCTTCACGCAGGCGTTTGCACAGGGTGTAGCCATCGATGCCGGGCAGCATGATGTCGAGCACGATCAGGTCGTAATGCTCAGTGGCGGCCAGGTGCAGGCCCGATAAACCGTCCTGCGCACAGTCCACGGTGTAGCCCTTGAGCCCGAGGTAGTCCGCCAGGTTGGCCAGAATATCGCGGTTGTCTTCAACCAATAAAATTCGCATGGGCAGTGTCTCCGTACGCAGTAGCAGCCGTGTTGGCTCGCGCAGCTTAAGGCCAAGTGGGGCTCAGGGATAGAGCTGAGCGGTCAGCCAATAAAGGTTTTCAACCGATTAAAGAGTTGAACGAGTTTTTCACTATAGCTTCACAAACTGACTACAGTGTCAGGCAGAAGATCGCCGCCCATCGATCTAAGGAACATAGACATGGGTTTTGTCAAAACAGCGCCAATGCGCTATTTGCTGTTGGTAACCGGTGCCTGGCTGGTTATTTTCCTGCTCACGCGCAGCGTGCTGCTCCTCACTCACCTGGACGAAGTCGGTGGCAATCTACTGCCGGTATTTGGCGTGGGTTTGCTCTATGACCTGGGTTTTCTGACCTATGCCGCCGTGCCCCTCGGGTTGTACCTGCTGCTGTGCCCGCCCGCGCTGTGGCGCCGGCGTGGCCACCGTTGGTTCCTGCAAGGCGTGCTCACGGTCAGCCTGTTCGCGATGCTGTTCACGTCGGTGGCCGAGTGGCTGTTTTGGGATGAGTTCGGTGTGCGCTTCAACTTTATCGCGGTCGACTACCTGGTCTACTCCAACGAAGTATTGAACAACCTGCTGGAGTCCTACCCGATTGGCAAACTGCTCAGCCTGCTGGCGATGCTGGCCATTGTGTTGAGCCTGGCCTTGCGCAAGCCGTTCAACGCGGCGATGAGCGCTCCGCTGCCGGCGATGCGCGGCCGTTTGCTGAATGCAGTGGCCTTGGTGGTCGTCGCCGGCCTCAGCCTGCAACTGATCAGCCAGGACAGCCCGCGTACCCAAGGCGGCAACGCCTACAAGAACGAGCTGGCCAGTAATGGGCCGTATCAGTTTTTCGCGGCGTTCCGTAACAACGAGCTGGACTACTCGAAGTTCTATAAGAGCCTGCCGACCGAGGTCGTCGCCAAACAGCTGCGCGCCGAACTCAGCGAACCCAACGCCCGCTTTATCGGCGAAGACCCGCTGGATATCCGCCGCGCCATCACCAACCCGGGCACGCTGCGCAAACCCAACATCGTGCTGGTGACCATCGAAAGCTTCAGCGCCAAGTACATGGGCAGCAACGGCGACGGGCGCAACCTCACGCCCAACCTCGATGCCTTGCGTACTCAGAGCCTGTACTTCAATAATTTCTACGCCACCGGCACCCGCACCGATCGTGGCCTGGAGGCGATCACCCTGGCCATTCCACCGACGCCGGGGCGCTCGATCGTCAAGCGCATCGGCCGCGAAAGCGGTTTCGCCAGCCTGGGGCAGCAACTCAGCGCAATCGGTTACGACAGCGTGTTCGTCTACGGCGGGCGCGGTTATTTCGACAACATGAACGCGTTTTTCAGCGGCAACGGTTATCGGGTCGTGGACCAGAGTAGCGTGCCCGAGTCGGAGATTTCGTTCAAAAACGCCTGGGGCATGGCCGACGAGGATCTCTACAAACAAACGCTGAAACTGGCCGACGCGGACTACGCCAAGCAGCAGCCTTTCCTGCTGCAACTGATGACCACCTCCAACCATCGCCCCTACACCTACCCGGACGGGCGCATCGATATAAAATCCGGTAACGGCCGTGACGGTGCGGTGAAGTACACCGACCACGCCATCGGCGAATTCCTCGCCGCCGCACGCCAGAAGCCGTGGTTTGATAATACGATCTTTGTGTTCGTTGCCGACCACACCGCCGGTAGCGCGGGCAAGGAAGACCTGCCCATCACCAACTACCAGATTCCGCTGTTCATCTATGCACCCAAGCTGATCGAAGCTCGGGAAACCGCGCAACTGGCCAGCCAGATCGACCTAGCGCCCACCCTGCTAGGCCTGATCAACCTGAGCTACGAGTCGACTTTCTTTGGTCGCAACCTGTTGCAAGACAACCCGCTGCCACCGCGCGTCGTGGTCGGCAACTATCAACACCTGGGGTTGTTCGACGGCAAAGACCTGGCGATCCTCAGCCCGCGCCTCGGCCTGCGGCGCCACGACCAGGCACTGGGCGAGAGCCAGGAACTGCGGGTAGACAGCGATGACCCGTTGATACAGCGGGCGATCACCTACTACCAGGCCGCCAGCTATGGGTTCAAACAACAATTGCTGAGCTGGAGGGCACCCAGGGACGCGGCGCCAGCGCTGAGCACTCGCTAACCAAAACGTCCCGTACGGCTGAGTACGGGACGTTTTTCACCAGAGTTCGCCATGGCTTCCCCCTCCGCAGTGACCGTTTCAAAACCTCTCAATTTCTGGCTGTGCCTGGGTATCCCCTTCGGCGTCGCACTTGTAATGCTCTTGCTTGAGATGACCTCGCTGGACATGGACCTTGCCAAACGCTTCTACAATGCAGCGGATGGCGGCTTCATCGGGCGTTACAGCTTCTTCCTCGAAGACATCCTGCATGACCGCGCCAAACAGTTGGTTATCCTGTTTTCGGTACTGGCAATTCTAGGCCTTGCCGGCACATTCATCCTGCAACGGCTCAAGCCTTACCGGCGCGAACTGGGCTGCCTGGTGTTATCCCTGGGGCTGGCGACTGCCTTCGTCTCACCGCTGAAAACCATCACCGCCGTGCAGTGCCCCTGGAGCCTCAAGGAGTTCGGCGGCCAGGAAACCTACAGCGAACTGCTGAGCCCCCGCCCGCCCACAGATAAACCCGGCCGTTGCTGGCCCGGTGGCCATGCGGCCACCGGGTTTGCCTTGTTCGCCTGGTTCTTCGCGCTACGTGATCACCGGCCGCGGATGGCGCGCAACGCGTTTATCTTCGCCGTGGTTCTGGGCAGCGCCTTTTCAGTAAGCCGCATGATGCAAGGCGCGCATTTCTTCTCCCACAATGTGTGGACGGCGATTTTCTGTTGGTTGATTTGCCTGGGCGTGTACTGCCTGCTGCTCTATCGGCCATCAACCCGCAGCCCGTAAGGGCCTGGTGTATTAAAACGGCAATAAAAAACCCCGCCTGCATCGCTGCAGGCGGGGTTTTTTTAAGCGCCGGGTAAGGCTGGCTTACATCATGCCGCCCATACCACCCATGCCGCCCATGTCTGGCATACCGCCGCCAGCACCGCCATCTGCCTTCGGCTTGTCGGCGATTGCAGCTTCGGTGGTCAGGATCAGGCCACCGATGGAGGCTGCTGCTTGCAACGCGGAACGAGTCACCTTGGTAGGGTCAAGGATGCCCATTTCGATCATGTCGCCGTAGACGCCAGTCGCAGCGTTGTAACCGTAGTTACCTTTGCCGTTCTTGACTTCGTTAACCACAACGCTCGGCTCGTCACCGGAGTTGGCAG
Organism: Pseudomonas fildesensis; assembly: GCF_001050345.1. Taxonomy (GTDB): domain Bacteria; phylum Pseudomonadota; class Gammaproteobacteria; order Pseudomonadales; family Pseudomonadaceae; genus Aquipseudomonas; species Aquipseudomonas fildesensis. The sequence continues at coordinate 210,877 of NZ_LFMW01000012.1, forward strand.
CGATCTGACGCAGCGGTGCTTCAACAGCACGACGCAGCACAGCGATACCGACGTTCTGGTCAGCGTTGTCGCCGGTCAGGTTGGTCAGGGCTTCCAGAGCACGGATGAGCGCAACGCCACCGCCAGGTACCACGCCTTCTTCAACGGCTGCGCGGGTTGCGTGCAGGGCGTCTTCAACGCGGGCTTTCTTCTCTTTCATTTCAACTTCGGAACCCGCGCCAACCTTGATCACTGCAACGCCGCCGGACAGCTTGGCCAGACGCTCTTGCAGTTTTTCACGGTCGTAGTCCGAGGAGGTCTCGGCAACCTGGGCACGGATCTGGGTGATGCGGGACTGGATGTCGCCTTCAACGCCAGCACCGTCAACGATGATGGTGTTTTCCTTGGAGATGGTCACGCGCTTGGCGCTGCCCAGGTTTTCCAGGGTGGCGCTTTCCAGGCTCAGGCCGATCTCTTCGGAGATAACGGTACCGCCGGTCAGAACAGCGATGTCCTGCAGCATGGCCTTGCGACGGTCGCCGAAGCCTGGAGCCTTGACGGCTGCGACTTTAACGATGCCACGCATGTTGTTCACAACCAGAGTTGCCAGGGCTTCGCCTTCAACGTCTTCGGAAACGATCAGCAGTGGGCGGCCGGCTTTGGCAACGGCTTCCAGCACTGGCAGCATTTCGCGGATGTTGGAGATCTTTTTGTCGACCAGCAGGATCAGCGGGCTGTCCAGCTCGGCAACCATGGTTTCTGGCTTGTTGACGAAGTACGGGGACAGGTAGCCACGGTCGAACTGCATGCCTTCTACAACCGACAGTTCGTTTTCCAGGCCAGTGCCTTCTTCAACGGTGATCACGCCTTCTTTACCGACTTTTTCCATAGCTTCGGCAATGATGTCGCCGATGGAGCTGTCGGAGTTGGCGGAGATGGTGCCTACCTGAGCGATGGCCTTGGTGTCGGCGCATGGCTTGGACAGGTTTTTCAGCTCAGCAACAACGGCGATGGTCGCCTTGTCGATGCCGCGCTTGAGGTCCATAGGGTTCATGCCGGCAGCGACGGCTTTGTAGCCTTCGTTGACGATTGCCTGAGCCAGAACGGTAGCGGTGGTGGTGCCGTCGCCTGCGTCATCGTTGGCACGGGAGGCAACGTCTTTGACCAGCTGCGCGCCCATGTTTTCGAAACGGTCTTCCAGTTCGATTTCTTTAGCGACGGAAACGCCGTCCTTGGTGATGGTCGGAGCGCCGAAGCTCTTCTCGATGATCACGTTACGGCCTTTCGGACCCAGGGTCGCTTTTACCGCGTCAGCCAGGACGTTGACGCCTTTGAGCATTTTTTTACGGGCGGAGTCGCCAAACAGAACTTCTTTAGCAGCCATGATCGATATTCCTTAAATACTTTCTAGTAACGGGAAAATGAGCGGGAAAATCAGTCTTCCAGAACAGCGAGAATCTCGTTCTCAGCCATAACCAGCAGGTCTTCGCCGTCGACTTTCACAGTGTTGCTGCCGGAGTAAGGGCCGAATACAACCTTGTCACCGACTTTAACGGCCAGCGCACGTACATCACCGTTTTCCAGAGTCTTGCCTGGGCCAGCAGCGACGATCACACCGTGGTTGGCTTTTTCAGCAGCCGAACCTGGCAGAACGATACCGCCAGCGGTTTTCTTTTCTTCTTCGCTGCGACGGATTACGACGCGGTCGTGCAGAGGACGAAGCTTGCTCATTGTCGATCTCTCCTAATTGTGTTTTTCATCGGCCGGTGTCTGTACCGGCGGGTTGTATTCCGGCTGTGCCGGTCGCGCCTCGCCAAGCGAAACGCGGAAGTCTGTCTGGTGTCGCCACCAGAAACCTTGCGGTGACCGATACATAAGGGCGCATAAGCTTATTACAAGGGGCCTCGGCGGATTTTTTTGCATCTGCCAGGCGGTAAAAGCAACACGGCACCCGAAGGTGCCGTGTCAATAAAGCGTTTATTTGCTGTCGCGGTGTTCGAACTCGCCTTCGATCACATCACCTTCACGCCCCAACGGCTGGCGCGGGGCCGGGCCGCCACGGGGTTGCAGGTCATCGGCGAACGCACGCTGGCGAATCGCCGCTTCTTCGGCGCGCTGGCGCATTTTGCCGGCCAGCAGCTTGCGGGTGAACGGCAGCAACATGACCAGGCCGACCACATCGCTGATAAAGCCCGGCAGGATCAACAGGCCACCCGCCAACGCCATCATCAAGCCTTCGAGCATAGTTTGCGCGGGCAGCTCGCCACGGTTCAGGCTTTCACGGGCACGCAGCGCGGTGGCCAGGCCGGCGACGCGCAGCACCAGGACGCCGAGCATCGAGCCGAGAATGATCAATAACAGCGCCGGGAAAAACCCGATCGCACTGCTGACTTGAACGAATACGAACAGCTCCAACACCGGGAACAGCAGAAAGAGCAACAAAAAAGGGCGCATCAAATGGTTCCTCAACGCAAGAATACCTTGCCAGTCCACCTTAGATGACGTCGTCGTTTCGTGAATTCAAGCTTCAGCCACGCTTTTTTTCGGCCAAGCCTCGGCGTGAGCCAATGAAACCAAGGCCTCGCGCACTTGTGTCGGCGTGTTGCAAGTCTCTGCAAAGGGCAACCAATGCAGCGACTGGCCAATACGCAGGTGCATGCCTTCGCTGTCGATACCGGCCAATTGTGCGGGCTCGGTTTCGGGCAAGCCGGTCAACTTGACGTAATGGGCGATGGCCTTGGTGTGATCGCTGTTCATGTGTTCGATCATGCTGCGCTCGGCCTTGCCCGCGAAGGGATTGGCCAGGGTCAATTGATCCACCCAGTGAATCGCACCAAACCCACCGATATAACGGTGGCGTACGGGTTTGAGCACCCAAAAGTCGAAATCGTGGGCCTTGTGGTAGTTGGCCGAATCGGGGAAGTAGCGGTAATAACGCTCGGCAGCGGCTGCAATGGCTGCATCGTCCTCCAGCTTCTCGGCTTCGGCCAGGTAAGTCAGGCGCCCTACCGCTTGCACATCATCCGCTTCACGCTCACCGACCAGCAACGAACACTTGGGGTCTTTCTGCAGGTTATGGGTGTGCTGGGCAATGCGGCTGATGAGGATCAGTGGCCGGCCCTGCTCGTCCAGGCAGTAAGGCACCACCGAGCCAAAGGGAAAGCCGGGCATGGCTTTGGACAATGTGGAGAGAGCCCCACGGTATTCCTTGAGCAACAGCTCTCGGGCGTTCTTGGCAACGTGCGCGCTCAACGTATGACTCCTCGGGTATTCCGCTGCCCATAGCCTATGGGAATGGATCTCAACACAAGGTAATCAATCTAAGCGCAGGTTGCCAGAGGCGCCCTTGCAGGTTTTGTCGAGCCCGATTACCAGGCCACACCAAAGCCTGCGGTGTAGCGGGTCTTGCTCAAACTGCTTTCCGAATCACCGCTGATCACGTCGCGCTCGGCTTTGAGATTAAGCGAGGCCCACTCGGTGACTTTGTAGCGCAGGCCCATTTCCGCATCGAGGGAGTATTCGGCCGGCCCGCCGATGGGTTTGCCCAACTCGCCTGCGGTGAAAAACTCGACGGTCTTGCCCACCAGGTAGCGGTTGTAGTTCCACTTCATCGCCAGGGAATAGAAGTTGTCCTTGCCGCCGTCGGAGTATTCGTAATCGGTGCGGTTAACCAGCGACCCCAGGGAGAACGCGCCCAGTTCGTCATCCCAGAACTGGTAGCCCGGGCCCGTGCCCACGGTGCGCTGGCGGGCCAGGTCTTCAACCTTGTCGCGCTTGTAGGTCAGGCGGCCCTGCCAGAACCAGTGCTCGGTGATGAACCGGTCCAGGTCGTACTCCAGGGCCCAGTTGTCGGTGGTGGTGACGTCGTCCTGGAACTCGCGGTTGTATTCGCCCAGCCCGGTGTGGCGCCATTGGCCATGACGCGCGGTGGTCTTGAAGTCGATGTCGTAGTCGTTGGTATCTTTCTCGGCGCGCTTGTAGTCCAGCGCCATGTCGACATTACCTTTCCACACCAGGTCTTCGATCACAGGCTTGGGCTTGATGATCTGCTGGATACTGGCCAGGTCCACGGTCTTGGGCGCCTCGCCATTGGCCAGCACCACCTTGCCGTCATCCGCTGCTTGCAGGGATTTGGCTTTCTCGCCGGTGTAGGCGTCTTGCTTGACCAGCAATTCCTGATCGCTTTCCAGGGTTTTCACCTGTTTCCAGTCCACCGGGATCGCGCCCGCGTAGTCGGTCTGGATCAGCAGCTTGCCACCATCGAAGACCTTGATTTTGCCGGTCAGGCGGTCACCGTTCTTCAACCAGACGGTATCGGCCAGCAAGGGCGTGGAGGCGCTGAAAACAGCGAGGCACAGCAGGGTTCTGGACAACATAAGCAGATACGGGGCTCGAGGTTGGCGAAAAAGGGGCGTTATCGTGTTAGATAGCTAGGACTGACTCAAGGATTTATGTTGAGTTCCATCCTCAGCACCATGTTTACAGACGTTTCTTACAAAAAGACCGACGATCTAAACGGATATGCCCACAGTGAATCCACCTGCCGACACGCCGCAAAGCCCTGCCGAAATGCGCCGCACCGCGCTATACCTAACCTTGGCGCAAGTGCCCGCAGGCTGTGTGGTGAGCTACGGCGAACTCGCACATCTGGCCGGGCTCGGCCGCGCCGCGCGATGGGTGGGGCGCACGTTGAGCCAGCTACCCGAGGACACACGTTTGCCGTGGCACCGGGTGCTGGGTGCCGGTGGTCGGATAAGTCTGCCAGTGGGCAGTGCCTCGGGTGACGAGCAACGCGCGCGTTTGCGCGGCGAAGGCGTCACTATCCTGAATAATCGCGTTGATATTCAGCGCCATGGCTGGCGCCCGGTAGAGCACAGCGGTTAGAGTGCGCGCTTTGTTTCCGTGAATCTGAGGCAGACTCCAGCCCATGCCCCGTAAAACCTGGCGCGCCGCGCTCGCCGCCTATGCCAGCCCCTCGACGTTAGTGCTGTTGTTGCTCGGCTTTGCCGCCGGCTTGCCTTACATGTTGGTGTTCTCGACGCTTTCGGTGTGGTTGCGTGAGGCCGGTGTGGCCCGCGAGACCATCGGCTATGCGAGCCTGATCGGTTTGGCGTATGCCTTTAAATGGGTCTGGTCGCCGCTGCTCGACCAATGGCGCCTGCCGCTGCTCGGCAAACTCGGACGTCGTCGCTCCTGGCTGGTGCTTGCCCAATCGCTGGTGATCCTTGGATTGATCGGCATGGGGTTCTGCGATCCGCAGAAACACCTGTCCTGGCTGATCGCTATCGCGGTTGTGGTCGCCTTTGCTTCGGCCACTCAGGATATCGCGGTCGACGCCTATCGCCTGGAAATCGCCGATGACAGCCGCCAGGCTGCGCTGGCTGCAAGCTATATGTCCGGCTACCGCATCGCTGCCCTGCTGGCCACTGCCGGTGCCCTGTTCTTCGCCGAAGGTTTCGGCTCTACCGGCTTCAACTATAAGCACTCGGCATGGACCGGCACCTACGTGCTGTTCGGTTTGCTGATGGTTCCGGCGCTGCTGACCACCCTGTTCATGCGCGAACCGAATGTGCCCCTGCGCACCCAGTTGCAGGCCGGCCGGTACAGCTTCATGCATCAACTGATGTCGGTGTTCGTGCTGATCGTGCTGCTGGTGTCGGTACCGGCGATGTTCACCCAGCTTTACAACACAGACTTCGCCAGCGTGCTGTTTCACGGCGTCAGCCCGTGGGAACTGCTGATGGAAGACCGCGCCTTCCTGCGCGCCATCCTCTATATCATCCTCACCGCGATGTGCCTCTCGGCCATGGGCCGCCGAGGCCTGGCGCCGGTGCTGACGCCGGTCAACGACTTCATCATGCGCTACCGCTGGCAGGCGCTGCTGCTGCTCGGGTTGATTGCCACCTATCGCATGTCCGACACCGTGATGGGCGTGATGGCCAACGTGTTCTACATCGATCAAGGCTTTACCAAGGACCAGATTGCCGGGGTCAGCAAGGTTTTCGGCCTGATCATGACCCTGGTCGGCGCCGGCATGGGCGGCCTGCTGATTGTGCGTTTCGGTATCCTGCCGATCCTGTTTATCGGCGGCATAGCCTCGGCCGGTACCAACCTGCTGTTCGTGATGCTGGCCGACATGGGCCCGGACCTGCAGATGCTGATTTTCACCATTTCCCTGGATAACTTCAGCTCGGGCCTGGCGACCTCGGCGTTTGTCGCCTACCTGTCGAGCCTGACCAACCTCAAGTTCTCCGCCACCCAATACGCCCTGCTCAGCTCGATCATGCTGTTGCTGCCGCGCCTGATCGGCGGGTATTCGGGGGTGATGGTGGAGAAGTTTGGGTACCACAACTTCTTCCTGATCACTTGCATGCTCGGTGTACCGACGCTGCTGCTGATTGCGTTGCACTGGTTCCAGGAAAATCGGCGGATTCGGTTGAACCCTCCCGAGGAAGACTGACCTCTGGACGCGGGCTTGCTGTGGCGAGGCAGCTCGCGCACGTTCGACAGCGCAGCTGGAGTCGGCCTTTTGGAGGGGCGTCGCACCCCAGCGCAAGCAAGCTTGCTCGCCACAGCAAGCCGGCTCCTACAGTTACATGTCTGCCGCCATCCTGTACTCCAGTAGCAACCGCCCGTACAATCCCAAGTCATTTCAAGTCCAAGCAACCGACAACGGCCTACCATGCGTACCAGTCAATATTTGCTCGCCACACAGAAAGAAACGCCTTCCGACGCGGTTGTGATCAGCCATCAGCTGATGCTGCGCGCCGGTATGATCCGCAAACTGGCCTCCGGCCTGTACACCTGGCTGCCCATGGGCTTGAAGGTGATGCGCAAGGTCGAAGCGATCGTTCGCGAAGAAATGAACGCCGCCGGCTCTCTGGAAGTGTTGATGCCGAGCACCCAACCGGCCGAGCTGTGGCAGGAATCCGGGCGCTGGGAAGAGTACGGCCCTGAGTTGCTGCGCTTCAAGGATCGACATGGCCGCGATTTCTGCGCCGGCCCGACCCACGAAGAAGTGATCACCGACCTGATGCGCAATGAGTTGAGCAGCTACAAGCAGCTGCCCCTCAACCTGTACCAGATCCAGACCAAATTCCGTGACGAAATCCGCCCACGCTTCGGTTTGATGCGCGGCCGTGAATTCATCATGAAGGATGCCTATTCGTTCCACGCTGACCAGGCGTCCCTGCAGGTCACCTACGACCGCATGCACCAGGCCTATTGCAACGTGTTTACGCGCCTGGGCCTGAAATTCCGCCCGGTTGAAGCGGACAACGGTTCCATCGGCGGTGCAGGCTCCCACGAGTTCCACGTACTGGCCGAATCCGGCGAAGACGATATCGTCTTCAGCAACGGTTCCGACTACGCAGCGAACATCGAGAAAGCCGAAGCTGTGCCACGGGAAACGGCCCGTCCAGCGCCGGCTGAAGAGCTGCGTTTGGTGGACACCCCTGAGACCAAGACCATCGCGGCCCTGGTGGAAAAATTCAATCTACCGATTGAAAAGACCATCAAGACTCTGATCGTGCACGCCGAAGAAGAAGGCAAGCTGATCGCCCTGGTAATTCGTGGCGACCACGAACTCAACGAAATCAAGGCCGCCCAGCAACCTGGCGTGGCCAGCCCGCTGGTCATGGCCTCCGATGCCGAACTGCGCGACGCCATTGGTGCCGGTGCTGGCTCGCTGGGCCCGCTGAACTTGCCGCTGCCGATCATCATCGACCGTTCGGTCGAGCTGATGAGCGACTTTGGTATCGGCGCGAACATCGACGACAAGCACTACTTCGGCGTGAACTGGGAGCGTGACCTGCCAGTTCCGACCGTGGCCGACCTGCGTAACGTGGTCGCCGGCGACCCAAGCCCGGATGGCAAGGGCACCCTGGAAATCAAGCGCGGCATCGAAGTCGGGCACATCTTCCAGCTGGGCAACAAGTACAGCCAAGCGATGAACTGCAAAGTGCTGGGCGAGAACGGCAAGCCGGTCATCCTCGAAATGGGCTGCTACGGCATTGGCGTATCCCGTGTCGTTGCGGCGGCCATCGAACAGAACAACGACGCGAACGGCATCATCTGGAGTGACACCCTGGCGCCATTCCAGGTCGCTCTGGTACCGCTGCGTTATGAAACCGAACAAGTACGCGAAGCCACCGACAAACTGTACGCCGAACTGACGGCCGCCGGTTTTGAAGTGCTGCTGGATGACCGGGACAAGAAAACCAGCCCGGGCATCAAGTTCGCCGACATGGAACTGATTGGCATCCCGCACCGTATCGTGGTCAGTGACCGCGGCCTGGCCGATGGCAATCTGGAATACAAAAGCCGGACCGAAGCCGAAGCCCAACCGTTGCCGGTGGCTGACGTGCTGTCTTTCCTTCAGGCGCGTATTCGTCGCTGAAAACCAGATCAAGAGAAGTCATGTTCAAGCGAAACACCAGAGCCCTGGGGGGCGCCGCCTTGTGCGGCGCCCTGCTGGTCAGCGGCTGCGCCAACCAAATGTCGCAACGCAGTGAGCACGAGGAGCGGGTTGAGCGTAAGTTGCTCGACCACAGCCTGCAGATCGATGTAGGCGAGCCCAAAGTGCTGGAGCTGCCGCAACGCCGGGTGCGCATTCACGAGCAAAAGACCTTTGAGGTCACCGAGTTCGAAGTCACCCGCCGTTACGATCGCTACACGCCCTACCAGCCCTGGCGCAAACTCTATGAGATGCCCCTGGGTGCGGTCGCTTTGGTGGCGGGCGCGGGCGCCAACGTGGCGAATATCTTCGCCCTCGGCAACCTCCCCACCAGCATGACCCACGATTGGCTGACCTACGGTGTGGACGGCCTCAACCCGTTCATGAACGTGCAGTCCCACGGCCGTGCGCAGCAGAATCTCGCGGGTATCGATGAAGTCCAGCGCGACAAGCGCGTGGAGTATTCGAGCCTGCCCTGGAGCGAGCGTCCGGTCCAGGTTACCGCTGGCAAACAGGTCTTTGATCTGACCACCGACCGCAACGGCGTACTGCGCCTGAAGCTGTTGGACAGCCCGTTTGCCGAACAGGACCTGAACCGCGTCACGACCTTGAAGATCAGCGTGGAAGATGGCCAGGACGACGTGCATTCGGACTCGACCCTGGCGGTGAGCAACACGCTGCGCGGCAAGTTGCTGGAAGCCCATGGCCTGATCTACGACGACCTGGAAGATGACGAAGTGAGCCAGTGGGTGCACCGGGTCAAGCGCCTGTCGGAACTGGGCCTGGAAGAAGAAGCCAGCGAACTGGAACAAAGCCTGATCGAACTGACCCGCAATGATCCCGAGTTGCAGCAGGAATTCCTGCAAGCGCTGACCAAGGATGCAGGGCGATTAGTCGCAGACCCCGGCGCACGCTAAGACCTGAATGTGTGATCGTTCCCACGCTCCGCGTGGGGATGCATCCCGTGACGCTCCGCGTCACCCTTGCGCAAAACGTGAACCTTGCATCGCCAGCAGGACGCGGGGCGCCCAGGGTGGCATGCCCACGCAGAGCGTGGGTATGAGCAATCATCGGCTGAACAGCTCCAGCTGTTCATTACCACCACTAAGGTCGAGCAACCGCACCCCAATCCCCAGCAACCGCACCGGCTTCCCGCCCCGATTGAACGCCTGCGTCAGCAGCTGTTGATAACTCTCCAGATCCCGCCCTGCGCCCGCCTGCTCCAACGTTGTCTGGGTAAAGTCATGAAACTTCACTTTGACGAACGGCTTGCCCGCACGGTAACTGCTGTCGATGCGAGCTATACGCCCGGCCAAGGTGTCCATCAGCTCGGGAAGCTTCGCCAGGCAACTTGAAAGGTCGGGCAGGTCCACATCGTAGGTATTTTCCACACTGATGGATTGCCGACGGCTGTCGTTCTGCACCGCACGGTCATCAATCCCACGCGCAAGGCTCCACAGCCGCTCGCCAAAACTGCCAAATTCCCGCACCAACGCCAATTTGTTCCACTCGCGCAGTTGCAGGCAGTCTTCAATACCCAAGCGTGCCAGCTTGTCGGCCGTGACCTTGCCCACGCCGTGCAATTTGCTGACCTGCAACTGGGAGACAAAGTCTTCGACCTGATCCGGGGTAATCACAAACAACCCGTTGGGTTTTTTCCAATCGCTGGCGATCTTGGCCAGAAACTTGTTCGGCGCCACGCCGGCCGACACGGTGATGTGCAACTGATTGGAGACCCGGCGGCGAATGTCCTGGGCGATGCGCGTGGCACTGCCGCCAAAATGTGAACATTCCGAGACGTCCAGATAGGCTTCGTCCAGCGACAACGGCTCGATAAGGTCGGTGTAGTCGCGAAAGATCGTCTGGATTTCTTTTGACGCTTCTTTATAAGCATCCATCCGCGGCTTGACGATCGTCAGGTCCGGGCACAGCTTCAAGGCATGCCGTGACGACATCGCCGAACGCACGCCGTAAGCCCGCGCCTCATAGTTGCAGGTAGCGATCACACCGCGTCGGTCCGCTGAGCCACCCACAGCCAAAGGTTTTTGCGCCAGGCTCGGGTCGTCGCGCATCTCAATGGCGGCGTAGAAGCAGTCACAGTCGACGTGGATGATTTTGCGCTGCGTCATATATAAGGAGGTGTAGTCCAACGGATGGCCAGTATCGCACTCACCCCTGTATATAGCACCAGTAGTTTGATTCTTCCCCTTAAGCGGTAGGAAATTTCCCACATGAATTTATTTTCTCAATCGAAATTGGCATCCCGATAGAGCTGAAACCCTCGGCCAGACTGGCCCCGAGGGGCTCAAGAGGTGCCAATGGAGACCTAAGCGATTGAACCACAAGCGCTTTTCTTCTATTAACAGGTTGACACACCTGCGTTCCTCTGTAGAATGCCGACACACAGACGCGGGATGGAGCAGTCTGGTAGCTCGTCGGGCTCATAACCCGAAGGTCGTCGGTTCAAATCCGGCTCCCGCAACCAAACATCAAAAAAGGCTACTCGAAAGAGTGGCCTTTTTTGTGCGTGCATGTTTTCGATTGTCCGACAAAAAACCTTTCTCTCTCGCGCACTTAGCGAATGTGCGCGGTGATAAACCGCTAATTCACACTTATTTGACCCATCAGCCCATTAACGGTTGACACCTCGCCGCTGGGCTGTAGAATGCCGCCCACAGACGCGGGATGGAGCAGTCTGGTAGCTCGTCGGGCTCATAACCCGAAGGTCGTCGGTTCAAATCCGGCTCCCGCAACCAAACATCAAAAAAGGCTACTCGAAAGAGTGGCCTTTTTTGTATCCGGTAAAAAAGTTCTTCTGAAACAATGGCATGGCATCTTTCATGAAACCGTACACGGTTTGTAGAGTCCATCTCATCGCACGCTATGCTTAATCCTCTACGACCAATGGCCGCTGTCGCCGCACCCGGTGATACGCGTTAATATTTGTAATTATTTTGTCCATAGGGATTGGTAACTTGGCTGGATACCCCCATCCTGTCGCGCACAATCCACGAGGTGATTGATGCGCGCCAACTCGTCTGAACCACAAGACACCGTCACAGCGACACAACCGATCACTCCCACCCGTTTGCGCTGGCTGGATCTGTTGAGCAAGTACCGTCAACCCATCGGGCTGGCCGTGACTCTGTTGCTGTTCGCAATCGCCCTGATCGCCTGCCGGCACCTGCTGCTGGAACTGGATCTCTACGCTCTCCACGACTCGATTCTGGAAGTGCCCAAGCCCGCCTTGCTGGGAGCGTTCGCCGCTGCAGTTGCCGGTTTCATCATTCTCTTGGGCTATGAGTTTTCCGGCGCACGCTTTGCCGGGGTGAAACTGCCCGCCAAAACCCTGGCCCTCGGTGGTTTTACTGCCTTTGCCATCGGCAACGCCATTGGCCTATCGATGCTCTCCGGTGGTTCGGTGCGCTACCGTTTATATGCACGCCACGGCATCGGGGCTTCGGAAGTCGCCCGCATGACGGTGTTCGCCAGCCTCGCCCTGGGCTGCGCCCTGCCGCCGCTGGCCGCCCTGGCAACGCTGAGCAACTTGCCGGCAGCGTCGTCCGCCCTGCATGTATCCCAAGGTTTGCTCGGCGGCATCGCCGGCGCCGTGTTGCTGCTGTCGGTCGTGCTGTGCATCGGCATTTATCGCCGCCGCCTGCCCGAACAACCTTACCCGGACAACCTGCTGGTCAAGGCCGGGCGCCGCACCCTGCGCCTGCCCGGCCGACGCCTGACCTTGCTGCAACTGATCATCACCGCACTGGACGTCGCCGCTGCCGCCACCGTCCTTTATATGCTGCTGCCGGAAGCGCCGCCCTTCGGCCCGTTCCTGCTGGTTTACCTGCTGGCCCTGGCGGCTGGCGTACTCAGTCATGTGCCGGGTGGCGTTGGGGTATTCGAGGCGATCCTGCTGGCCGCGTTTGCCGACAAACTCGGCGCCGCGCCATTGGCCGCCGCCCTGCTGCTGTACCGCATGATCTACGTGGTGTTGCCACTGCTGATCGCCTGCGTGTTCCTGCTGGTCAACGAGGCCCAGCGCCTGTTCCAGACCCAGCAGAGCCTGCGGGTTGCCTCGGGCCTGGCGGCGCCAGTGCTGGCCGTGCTGGTTTTTTTGTCAGGCGTGGTCCTGCTGTTTTCCGGCGCCACGCCAGAAATCGACTCACGCCTGGAAAACATCGGCTTCCTGATTCCCCACCGCCTGATTGACGCTTCGCACTTTGGTGCCAGCCTGATCGGCGTGTTGTGCCTGTTGCTGGCCCAGGGCCTGCGTCGTCGCCTGTCGGCCGCCTGGATGCTCACCATGGTGCTGCTGCTGACCGGCGCCCTGCTCTCGTTGCTCAAAGGTTTCGACTGGGAAGAAGCCAGCCTGATGACCCTGACCGCGGTGCTGCTGGCGATCTTCCGACGCTCGTTCTACCGCGCCAGCCGCTTGACCGAACTGCCCTTCTCGCCGCTGTACCTGGTGGCCAGTGTCTGCGTACTCGGTGCCTCCATCTGGCTGCTGCTGTTCGCTTATCAGGACGTGCCTTACAGCCACCAACTCTGGTGGCAGTTCACCCTCGACGCCAACGCTCCGCGCGGCCTGCGCTCGCTGCTGGGTGCCGCGGTGCTGCTGGTGATCGTGTCGCTGACCTGGCTGCTGCGCACTGCACGCCCGGTCATCCACCTGCCAACCCCGGACGAACTGGAACGCGCCACCAAGATCCTGATGGCTTCGTCACAGCCCGACGGCGGCCTGGCGCTGACCGGTGACAAAGCGCTGCTGTTCCATCCCAACGATGAAGCCTTCTTGATGTACGCCCGTCGCGGGCGCAGCCTGGTTGCCTTGTACGACCCGATCGGGCCGACCCAACCACGGGCCGAGATGATCTGGCAGTTCCGCGACCTGTGCGACATCCACCACGCGCGCCCGGTGTTCTACCAGGTACGGGCCGAGAACCTGCCGTACTACATGGACATCGGCCTCACCGCGATCAAGCTGGGCGAAGAAGCCCGCGTCGACCTGAAACGCTTTGACCTGGAAGCCAAGGGCAAAGAGATGAAAGACCTGCGCTATACCTGGAACCGTGGCACCCGGGACGGCCTGTCCCTGGAGATCCATGAACCGGGCACGGCGCCGATGGATGAGCTCAAAGTCATCTCCGATGCCTGGCTGACCGGCAAGAACGTGCGGGAAAAAGGCTTTTCCCTGGGACGATTCAGCGACGACTACCTCAAGCACTTTCGCATCGCGATCATTCGCTTCGAAGGGCACCCGGTAGCCTTCGCCAACCTGCTCGAGACCTACAACCACGACCTGGCCAGTCTCGACCTGATGCGTGCCCACCCGGACGCGCCGAAGCTGACCATGGAGTTCATGATGGTCGGCCTGATTCAACACTATAAGAATCACGGCTACGCCCGCTTCAGCCTCGGCATGGTGCCGTTGTCGGGCCTGCAACCGCGACGTGGCGCACCGCTGACCCAACGCCTGGGCTCGATGGTTTTCCGCCGCGGCGAGCAACTGTATAACTTCCAAGGCTTGCGCCGCTTCAAAGACAAGTTCCAGCCTGACTGGGAACCCCGTTACATGGCCGTGCCCGCAGGACTTGATCCGCTGGTGGCACTGGCCGATACCGCCGCCCTGATCGCGGGTGGCCTGACTGGATTGGTGAAACGCTGATGATTCGACGCTCGTGGCGGTATGTATTGGCCTTTGTAGTGCTGCTCGCCCTGGTCGTGGGTGGCGGCTATTGGTACTGGAACCGCCCTGCCCCACAGCCGACCCTGGAGCAACTGCCCCAGGCGGACGGTTCGGTGATGACCCGCGTGACGCCCGCCGGCACACCCAAAGCCCGGGTGGCCGTAGCGGTGATGGCCGATGAAATCCTGACCGACAGCCAACTGATCGCCCTGAGCCAGGGCGGCAAGGCACAAATCGTTCAGGTGATCCTGCCCAAGGATGACTGCAAGCTGCAGGAACAATCGCTGCAAAGCGCCCTGGGCCAGCTCAAGGGCCCGGCGACGCTGGTTAGCGGCATCGGCCCTGGCGCTGCGCTCGCCTGGCGCTGGCTGGCCACACAGAACGACGACAAGGCCAACGCCATTTCCGTCGGCTTCGCCCTGGTGCAGGAGGGCTGCAAGGACCCGCTGCCGAAAACCGCCGCACATGGCAATTGGCTGGTGGCGTGGAACGACAACCCTGACGACGAAAGCGCCAGTTTCGTACGCGACACCCCGCGCGCAACCACCAGCATCAGCGATTACGACATTCACTACCCGCAAGTGCTGAACAACGAGCTGCGCAAGCAACTGGTCGGCTCGGACAACGGCGGCCTGGCGATTCCTGTGGTCGAAGTTCCCGCAGGCCAAGCCAAGGACACCGTCACCTTGTTCCTCTCCGGTGACGGCGGCTGGCGCGACCTGGACCGCGACGTGGCCGGCGAAATGGCCAAGATCGGCTACCCGGTGGTCGGCATCGACACCCTGCGCTACTACTGGCAGCACAAGACCCCGGAACAAAGCGCCAAAGACCTCAGCGAGCTGATGCAGCACTACCGGCAGAAGTGGGGCACCAAGCGTTTCGTGCTGACCGGTTATTCGTTCGGCGCCGACGTGCTGCCGGCGATCTACAACCGCATGCCGGAAAACGAACAGCAACGGGTCGACGCTATCATCCTGCTGGCCTTCGCCCGCACCGGCAGCTTTGAGATCGAAGTGGAAGGCTGGCTCGGCAATGCCGGCAAGGAAGCGGCGACCGGTCCGGAAATGGCCAAGCTGCCGGCAGACAAGGTGGTGTGCATCTACGGCGCGGAAGAAGTCGACGAGAGCGGCTGCACCGAGAAGACCGCCGTGGGCGAAGCGATCAAGCTGCCAGGCGGGCATCACTTCGACGAGAACTACCCGGCGCTGGCGAAGCGTTTGGTGGATATCATCGAGAAGCATCAGGCCAAGGATAAAGCCGAGTAATCTCGGGCTGTATGCAAAAAAACTGTGGGAGGGGGCTTGCTCCCGATAGCGGTGGATCAGTCACAGCATCCTTGACTGACACTTTGCTATCGGGAGCAAGCCCCCTCCCGCATTTTGTTTTGCGGTATGGCTCAATTAGCGCGGTTCGATATGCGCAATCATCAACTGCACGGTTTCCTGCCCACGGAACTCGTTCACGTCCAGCTTGTAGGCCAATTCCACCCAACGCACCGTCGGGTTCGGCCAGACCTCACGGTCTACCCCAAACGCAATGCCATCGAGCTTCACAGACCCGCACTCCGTCTTGAGCACCACCTTCAGGTGCCGCTCCCCCACCACGCGCTGCTCCACCAACTGGAACACACCGTGAAACAACGGCTCGGGGAAGTGTTGCCCCCACGGGCCGGCATGGCGCAGCGCGCGGGCCAGTTCCAGGTGAAACTCTTCCACCGCCAGGGTGCCGTCGGACAGTAGGCGGCCGGTGAGGTCTTCTTCGCGAAGTTGCCGACGCACTTCGGCATCAAAGGCTTCGGCGAACAGTGGGAAATTCGCCTCGGGCAGCGTCAGCCCCGCCGCCATGGCGTGGCCACCGTACTTGGCGATCAGGTTGGGATGCTGGCTCGCAACCACCGCCAGGGCATCACGGATGTGAAAACCCGCCACGGAGCGTCCAGAGCCCTTGAGCAGGCCATCACCGGCATCGGCAAAGGCGATGGTCGGGCGGAAATAACGCTCTTTCATGCGCGACGCCAGAATCCCGATCACGCCCTGGTGCCACTCCGGGTCGAACAGGCACAAGCCGTAGGGCATCGACTCCACCGGCAAGTCCTTGAGCTGGGCCAGGGCCTCGCGCTGCATACCTTGTTCGATGGATTTGCGGTCCTGGTTCATGCCGTCCAGTTGCGCGGCCATTTCCCGCGCGGCGGCGAAATCCGTGGTGAGCAGGCATTCGATGCCCAGGCTCATGTCATCCAGGCGGCCCGCAGCGTTGAGCCGAGGCCCGAGAATAAAGCCGAGGTCGGTGGAGGTAATGCGGGCGTGATCGCGCTTGGCCACTTCGAGGATCGCCTTGATCCCGGGCCGGGCGCGACCGGCGCGAATCCGTTCCAGGCCCTGATGCACCAGAATGCGGTTGTTGGCGTCCAAGGGCACCACGTCGGCGACGCTGCCGAGGGCCACCAGGTCGAGCAATTCGCCGATGTTCGGCTGCGGTTTGTTGTCGTACCAGCCCAGGCTGCGCAAACGCGCGCGAAGGGCCATCAGCACGTAGAAGATCACGCCGACACCGGCCAGGGCCTTGCTCGGGAACTCGCAGCCGGGCTGGTTTGGGTTGACGATAGCGTCCGCTGCCGGCAACTCATCCCCCGGCAAGTGGTGATCGGTGACCAGCACCTGCAGCCCCGCCGCTTTCGCCGCCGCGACGCCTTCGACGCTGGAGATGCCGTTGTCCACGGTGATCAGCAGCTGCGGCTCGCGCTGCAGCGCCACGGCGACGATTTCCGGGGTCAGGCCGTAGCCGTATTCAAACCGGTTGGGCACCAGGTAGTCGACATGGGCCGCACCGAGCAAACGCAGACCCAGGGTGCCCACGGTGCTGGCAGTGGCGCCATCGGCATCGAAGTCGCCGACGATCAGGATGCGCTGGCGCTGCTCCAGGGCCGTCACCAGCAAGTCCACGGCCGCATCGATACCCTTGAGCTGCTGATAGGGAATCAACCGTGCCAGGCTCTTGTCCAGCTCGGCCTCGGACTGCACCCCGCGCGCGGCGTAGAGACGGGTCAACAGCGGTGGCAATTCACCGAGAAACGGCAGGACAGCGGGCAACGGGCGGGGATCGATACGCATGGGACGGTGGGGAGTTCTCTGTAGGGGAAATGTAAGTGGCAAGCTTCAAGCTTCAAGCTTCAAGCTTGTAGCTAAAAGCTAGTGGCTTGAAGCTGCTTCAATTCAATCGCGTTCGCCAACCAGCCAATCCAGCTGCACTTCATGCTGGCCACGGTCATCAGTGACGAAGATCGTGCCTTCGCTGATCATTACGTCCCACTTGATGACGCGGGGCATGTCCTTGGCCAGGGTCTCAAGGATTTCCTGAGGCACGGCGGCGATGTGCACGTTTTTCAGGTTCTTAGCCACCGGCACCACTTTGCCCTCCCACACGCGCAAGCTGCCATAAGCCAGCAAGGTGGTGCGCTCGGTGCGACGCGAGCACCAGGTCAGGCGGTCGGCATCGGGCTGGCCGACTTCAATCCAGTGCAGAACCCGATCATCCAGGCTTTTTTCCCACAGGGCTGGTTCGTCTACATCTGATAGACCACGACCAAAAGCCAACTGCTCGTTGTAAAACAGGGCGTAGGCCAGCAGGCGTACGGTCATGCGCTCTTCGGTTTCCGAAGGGTGACGGGCAATGGTCTGTTTAACGCTCTCGTACACCGAACGGTCGAGGTCGGTGAGGTTGAGTTCGAATTTGTAGGTCGTGGACGGCTGGGCCATGAACGGGCTTCTAGAGACTGGGAAAGGCGGCCAGTCTAACCGATGGCGAGGTCATTCAACGAATCCTGCGCTGCATCACCCTTATCCCTGGGCCGCTCGCCTATGTTACAAGGCTTCATACCCTTGCCCTGCGCTTGAAAGGATCCTCATGTCGTTTAATGCCAAACCGCTTGCCGGCCTGAAAGTCATCGAACTCGGCACCCTGATCGCCGGCCCGTTCGCCTCACGCATCTGCGCCGAGTTCGGCGCCGACGTGATCAAGGTCGAATCCCCGGACGGCGGCGACCCCCTGCGCAAATGGCGCAAATTGTATGAAGGCACTTCACTGTGGTGGTTTGTGCAGGCGCGTA
The DNA here is from genome assembly GCF_001050345.1 of Pseudomonas fildesensis. Lineage (GTDB taxonomy): Bacteria > Pseudomonadota > Gammaproteobacteria > Pseudomonadales > Pseudomonadaceae > Aquipseudomonas > Aquipseudomonas fildesensis. The sequence goes on from NZ_LFMW01000012.1 coordinate 229,102, forward strand.
ACAAGAAGTCGCTGACGCTGAACCTCAAGCACCCGGACGGCCTGGCGATTCTCAAGCAGTTGCTGGCGGACGCCGACATCCTCATCGAGAACTTCCGCCCCGGCGTGCTGGAAAAGCTCGGCCTGAGCTGGGAAACCTTGCACGCACTCAACCCGAAATTGGTGATGGTGCGCCTCTCGGGCTTTGGCCAGACGGGGCCAATGAAAGACCAGCCGGGGTTTGGTGCGGTGTGAGAATCCATGGGCGGGTTGCGCTATATCACCGGCTTCGAGGACCGCCCGCCAGTGCGCACCGGGATTTCTATTGGCGACTCCATTGCAGCCTTGTGGGCGGTGATCGGTGCACTGATGGCGTTGCGGCACCGCGAGGTCAACGGTGGTGTAGGCCAGGTGGTGGATGTGGCGTTGTATGAAGCCATCTTCGCCATGATGGAAAGCATGATCCCCGAGTTCGACGTGTTCGGGTTTATTCGCGAACGCACCGGCAACATCATGCCTGGCATTACGCCGTCTTCAATCCACACCAGCGCTGACGGCAAGCATGTGCAGATTGGGGCCAATGGCGATGCAATCTTCAAGCGCTTCATGTCGGCGATCGGCCGTGAAGACCTGGCCAACGATCCCGAGCTGGCCAGTAACGACGGGCGTGATGGTCGTCGCGATGAGCTTTACGGGGTGATTGATCGCTGGGTTAACACCTTGCCGCTGGAGCAGGTGGTGGAGCAACTCAACAAGGCCGAGGTGCCTGCCAGCCGGATCTACAGTGCCGAGGACATGCTGGGGGACCCACAATTCCTGGCCCGCGAAATGTTCCTCAAGGCGCAGCTGCCCGGTGGCAAGGACTTCAAGATGCCGGGCATCGTACCCAAGTTGTCGGACACGCCGGGCAGTTGCGAATGGGTCGGGCCGCAACTGGGTGAACACAACAACGCGTTGCTCAATGAACTGGGGTATGACGCCCTGGCAATCACCCGCTTGCGTGAGGATGGCGCGATCTGATGGCTCGTCGCGGCAGGCGCTGGTTCGCTCACCTCTTTGTCGTCGCTGTGATGGTCGGCGACTGGCCGCTGTCGGCCAGTGCCGAGGACACGCTGATCTGGTTACTGCGCGACTTGCCGCCACTGACCATTTTCGAAGGGCCGCAGAAAGGCCAGGGGGCGGTGGACCAACTGCTGCCCATCCTCATCGAGCACCTGCCGGAGTATCGACATCAGGTCCTGCACGTTAACCGCGCCCGGGGCACACAGATGATGCGCGAACCTTCTTTCACCTGCGACCCCTCGCTGCTGTGGACATCGGAGCGGGCAAAGTACGTGGTGTTTTCGACACAGGCATTTGTAGTGGTCAGCAATGGGGTGATGATCCGCCGGAGCCAACAGGACGTGATGGCGCCCTTTATCGTCGAGGACCAGTTCGATCTGCCGGCTTTTCTCGAGGCTCACAACACACGCCTCGGTGCTACGGCCGAACGCAGCTACGGTCCTGTCATCGATGAACAGCTCAAACACGCCGACCCTCACACGCTGGCACTCCATTACGGCAACGACGCCCTGGGCAGCTTGCTGCAGATGCAGCGGCTTGGCCGACTGGAAGCGGTATTGGGTTACTGGACAGAGATCCGTTATCACGCCATGCAACAGGGCATTGATCCCCAGGACCTGGTGTTCTTCCCGATCAAAGGCTCCATGCCGTACCAACGCACGTATATTGGTTGTTCGAATACCGCCCAGGGCCGCCAGGCCATCGAACGAATCAATCAACTGCTGCGCGACACACCTCAGACGCAAGCGCAGCAGTCCTATGCGTCGTGGCTGGACCCCGCCACGCGCGAGCACTACCTGCACGATAACCCGAGTTTTTTCCAGGACTCGGCCGAGCCCTGACAAATCGCGGACAAAAAGAAACCCCGAGAAGTGGGGAGACGACTCGGGGTTAAACGTGGTCTAAAAAAAGACCAGTACAGCAAGCCACAAACACCGGAGCACAATGTTTGCTCTTGCTGTTAAAAAATCTGACCGGCCATGGTGTAGGAAGGTTCCTGAGATAAATAATTCTTCATGCCAGGGCGGCGCTGCGGGTCTGGGCAGCGTTGCGTAAAGCCGCGATGACCGAGGGTTCCAGGCGGCCTTCGGCGATTTTTAGGTCGCGCAACAGGCAATCCACCACATCCACCAGCACGCGCTTGTCGGTCAATTGCGCGCGGTCGACTTCACGCTCGACCATGATCGCGCCCGCAGGATTCTTAACGGTCACCAGGCACTCGCCCTGCGCACCAGAGGTGGTCAGCGTAACCTGATAGGGGCTCAATGCTTCTTCGAGCAATAGGCTGATACTTTCCATCTCGATCACCACTCAATAGTTCGGGAACAATCGTTTCAACGGGAGCTGCATCTATCCTAAGTGACTGGTTGTTGCGTAGGAAAGTTCGCTTTTTCGTCTTTATGCGGCCGTGGGGGAGTGACTTGGAACAGCATGCGCTTGCAACATGACAACGAAAAAACGGCGGCACATAACTGCTTACGCAATGGGTTGCTGTTTTGGGGTTCGTCGACGGCTGGGACCTGAAGTGAATCCTATACTCGGCGAGCGCTGGGTACGCTGCTACGCAGATAAAAGCGCATGTTAAAGGCCCTATTGCGAAGGATAAATACGATGGAGGAACACAATGAACACCATACGACGACAGACAGAATGAACGCCGAGGTATCCCGTATTCTTGCTGAGATAGCACGCATGAATGCAGAGCAAAACAAACTCCACGCCGAATCCCTGAAGATAACCTGCGAGACTTTCTGGTATCCCATGGGCGTAGCAATGGCCGTCGTCGCAACTGTTGCTTCAGTCACCGGGATAGCCATTAAATTGCTCGTTTAGCCCAGCACGCTGCGGGGAGTGCCAAAAACGAAAACGCCGCTGACCCAGGGAAGGGAAAGCGGCGTTTTTGTCTGCGCAGTTCGCCTTACAAAGGCTTACCACGATTCCCATGCCGGCTGACAAACGCCTGCATCGCCTTCAGGTCATTAGGCAACACGGTGCAGCGCTCTTCACGCTCAAACAGGTCTGCCAAGTGCTCCGGCAGCTCCAGCGCCTTGCCAACACCCGCCTTCTCCACCGCTTCCGGGAATTTGACCGGGTGCGCGGTACCGAGGATCACCATCGGAATGTCCAGGCTGCGGCGGCATTCGCGCGCGGCCTTGACGCCAATGGCGGTGTGCGGGTCGAGCAGCTCGCCGGTCTGGGCATAGACTTCAGCGATGGTTTCGCAAGTCTGTGCATCGTCCACGGCGAGGGAGTCGAACAGCTTGCGGGTTTCGGTCCAACGCTCTTGCTCGACGCTGAAACCGCCACCTTGTTTGAAGCTATCCATAAGGCCGGCCAGTGCTGCGCCGTTGCGACCGTGCATGTCGAACAGCAGGCGTTCGAAGTTCGACGACACCATGATATCCATCGACGGCGACAGCGTGGCGTGCAGGGTTTCCTTGACGTACTGGTTGCCGCTCATGAAGCGGTGCAGGATGTCGTTGCGGTTGGTGGCGACGATCAGTTGGTTGATCGGCAGGCCCATGTTGCGTGCCAGGTAACCGGCAAAGATGTCGCCGAAGTTGCCGGTTGGCACCGAGAAAGACACCGAACGTGCCGGGCCACCCAACTGCAGGGAGGCGTGGAAGTAGTAGACGATCTGGGCCATGATCCGCGCCCAGTTGATCGAGTTCACCGCGACCAGACGCGTGCCCTTGAGGAAGCTCTGGTCAGCGAAGCTGTTCTTGACCATTTCCTGGCAGTCATCGAAGTTGCCTTCGATGGCGATGTTGTGGATGTTCTCACCGAAGATAGTGGTCATCTGCCGACGCTGCACTTCCGACACACGCTTGTGCGGGTGCAGGATGAAGATGTCGACATTTTCGCAATGCTTGCAACCTTCGATGGCCGCCGAGCCGGTATCACCAGAAGTAGCGCCGATGATCACCACGCGCTCGCCGCGCTTCTCCAGCACGTAATCGAGCAGACGACCCAGCAGTTGCAGGGCGAAGTCCTTGAACGCAAGAGTCGGGCCGTGGAACAGTTCCAGCACCCATTCGTTGCCGTTCAATTGGCGCAACGGGGCGATGGCGCTGTGGGAGAAGACGCCGTAGGTCTCTTCCAGAATTTTCTTGAAGTCGGCATCCGGGATGCTTCCGGTGACGAACGGGCGCATGACCCGGAACGCCAGCTCGTGGTACGGCAAGCCGGCCCAGGAAGCGATTTCTTCCTGGGTAAAGCGTGGCAGGTTTTCCGGCACATACAGGCCGCCGTCAGTGGCAAGGCCTGCCAGCAGGACGTCTTCGAAGTTCAGGGCCGGTGCCTGGCCGCGGGTGCTGATGTAGCGCATAAAAGCAAACCTTCGGTTTGGGCTTCAAGCTTCAAGCTGCAAGCTACAAGTTAAAAGCGCCTCGGCTTTTACTTGCAGCTTGTGGCTGATAGCTCGCAGCTGCGTTAATTAAGATGTTCGACGCGAATCCGCACCACCGGTCCAACGACGCCCTGCAACGCTTCAAGCGCGGCGATGGCATCGTTGATGTGCTGCTCAAGCACGCGATGGGTCAGCAGGATCATCGGCACCAGGCCGTCTTGTTCCTCGACTTCCTTCTGCATGATCGACTCGATGTTGATACCGCGCTCCGACAGGATGCTGGCCACCTGGGCCAACACGCCCGGATGGTCCTTGGCCTGGATGCGCAGGTAGTAGGCACTTTCGCAGGCTTCGATCGGCAAAATCGGGTGGGCCGACAGAGAGTCCGGCTGGAAGGCCAGGTGCGGTACGCGGTTTTCCGGGTCGCTGGTCATGGCGCGAACCACGTCCACCAGGTCGGCGATCACCGACGAAGCGGTCGGCTCCATGCCGGCGCCGGCGCCGTAGAACAGGGTCGAACCGGCGGCGTCACCATTGACCATCACGGCGTTCATCACGCCGTTGACGTTGGCGATCAGGCGGTCGGCCGGGATCAGCGTCGGGTGCACACGCAGCTCGATACCGGCCGGGGTGCTGCGCGCCACACCGAGGTGCTTGATGCGGTAGCCCAGGGCTTCAGCGTAGTTCACGTCAGCGGTGGTCAGCTTGGTGATGCCTTCGGTGTAGGCCTTGTCGAACTGCAGCGGGATACCAAACGCGATGGACGCCAGGATGGTCAGCTTGTGGGCTGCATCGATGCCTTCGACGTCAAACGTCGGGTCGGCTTCGGCGTAACCCAGGGCCTGGGCTTCGGCCAACACGTCTTCGAAGGTACGGCCCTTCTCGCGCATTTCGGTGAGGATGAAGTTACCGGTGCCGTTGATGATGCCGGCCACCCAGTTGATACGGTTGGCCGAGAGGCCTTCACGGATCGCCTTGATCACCGGGATACCACCGGCCACGGCGGCTTCGAACGCAACGATCACGCCCTTTTCGCGGGCCTTGGCGAAGATCTCGTTGCCGTGCACGGCGATCAGCGCCTTGTTGGCGGTGACCACGTGCTTGCCGTTTTCGATGGCCTTGAGCACCAGCTCACGGGCGATGGTGTAGCCGCCTACCAGCTCGATGACGATATCGATCTCAGGGTTGGTGGCGACTTCGAAGACATCGTTGGTAATCGCAATACCGGTCGTTTGGAACTGAGGCTTTGGCGAACGCGTGGCAATTTGCGCCACTTCAATCCCGCGCCCTGCACGGCGGGAAATTTCTTCAGCGTTACGCTGAAGTACGTTGAAGGTGCCGCCACCGACGGTCCCTAACCCACAGATGCCTACTTTGACCGGTTTCACTGAAGAACTCCCCATGAAACGGCCGACGCAAGGTCGGCCGTGGAAAACAGCCGCACAACTGCGGCTTTCAATTAATAACCCGTTGATCTGTCAGCGGGCCATGATCGTCAAAGGTTCGACGATGCTGGTTTATTTGGCACTCAGCGCCAGTTTGGCAACTTGTGGTGCCGGCTGGTAGCCCGGAATCACCTGGCCGTCAGCCAAAACGATAGCCGGTGTACCGTTCACGCCGATGGACTGGCCGAGGGCGAACTGCTTGGAAACCGGGTTGGCGCATTTGGCCGACTTGATTTCCTTGCCGTCGACCATCTTGTCCATGGCCGCTTTCTTGTCGGCCGCACACCAGACGGCTTGCAACTGCTCATCACCCGGCGAGCCCAGGCCCTGACGCGGGAACGCTACGTAGCGCACTTCGATGCCCAGCTTGTTCAGCGCAGGCACTTCGGCGTGCAGCTTGTGGCAGTACGGGCAGGTGGTGTCGGTAAAGACGGTAATGTGGGTCTTGGTTTCGCCGATGGCCGGATAAACCACGGTTTCAGCCACCGGAATACCGTTGATCAGCCTGGACACGCCCAGGCGCTCGGCTTTCTCGGTCAGGTTGACCGGCTTGCCGTCTTTCAACTGGAACAGGTAGCCCTGGACGATGTACTGGCCATCGGCACTGGCGTACAGCACGCGGCTGCCCTTGAGCTTGACTTCGTACAGGCCGGCCATCGGGCTGGCGCTGATGCTTTCGATCGGCGTGTCGAGCTGCAGGTTGGCCAGGCTCTTGCGAATGGTCTGCTCGGCGGCGTCATCGGCGACGACAAAAGTGGAAACCAACGCAATGGCTGCGGCGGCAATAATCTGGGTCAAGCGCATGGGAACTCCTGAAGGCAGATGCAGGGACGGGTGCGGAACACCGATCTGGAAACACGGGCCTGTAAACACAAGTCTGGCCGTCCCCTTTGCTAACCGGCAAAGCCTACCACAGTTGGGCCGCAGGGCAGCCCGTGGCGGGATAAATTGGCCATTTACAGACAGATCTCAGCCGCGAGGATGGTGCTTGGCGTGCATATCCTGCAAGCGTGCCCGCGCCACATGGGTGTAGATCTGGGTGGTAGACAAGTCGCTGTGTCCGAGCAGCATTTGCACCACACGCAAATCCGCCCCATGGTTGAGCAAATGGGTGGCAAACGCATGGCGCAACGTGTGAGGCGAGAGGCTCTTGCCGATCCCGGCGACCTTGGCCTGGTGCTTGATGCGGTGCCAGAACGTCTGGCGAGTCATCTGCTCGCCGCGTTGGCTGGGGAACAGCACATCGCTGGGGCGCCCACCGAGCAGTTCTCCGCGGGCATCGCGCATATAGCGCTCAACCCACACAATCGCCTCCTCGCCCATCGGCACCAGTCGCTCCTTGCTGCCCTTGCCCATCACCCTCAACACGCCCTGGCGCAGGTTGACTTGCTCCAGCGTCAGGCTGATCAGCTCGGTCACCCGCAGGCCACAGGCGTACAGCACTTCCAGCATCGCGCGATCACGCTGGCCGATGGCCTCGCTCAGATCAGGCGCGGAGAGCAAGGCATCGACGTCGGCTTCCGACAGGGATTTGGGCAATGGCCTGCCAAGTTGCGGCATGTCGACCTGCAGGGTGGGGTCGAGGGCGATCAGCTTTTCGCGCAGCAGGTAGCGATAAAAGCCACGCACGCCGGAGAGAAATCGGGCCGTGGAGCGCGGCTTGTAATTCTGCTCCAGGCGCCAGGCCAGGTGATCCAGGATCAGCTCGCGGCCAGCGTTGATCAGTTCGAGGTTTTTTTCCTGCAACCAGCCATTGAACAGGGCCAGGTCACTGCGATATGCCTGGCGGGTGTTGTCAGACAGGCCTTTTTCCAGCCACAGGGCGTCGAGGAAACGGTCGATCAGAGGGTGGTCAATGGCGGGCATAGGCGCTCAGGCAGGGAAAATGGTGGTGTCGGGTAGATCCTATCGCAGCATAGGCATCCACACATCAATGAAGGCAGGCAAAATAACCTGTGGCGAGGGAGCTTGCTCCCGTCGGGGCGCGAAGCGGCCCTAATTGACCATTGAGGTCCAACAGAAAGACGTCTGTTGCAGGTTTCAGGACTGCTGCGCAGCCCAACGGGAGCAAGCTCTTATCAAACTTAAAATAACTTACTGATTTTAAAGGGTTAAAATTTCACCCTAAAGTCTTGAGTCTTGCATAAACAATTTCAGGCGAGCGCATTCTTGTGGCGAGCGGGCTTGTCCCGCGTTGGGCTGCGCAGCAGCCCCAAAACCAGGCGCAGAGGAGTGCCCGATACACCGCATTCGTCTTCATCAGGGGCGCTTCGCACCCCAACGCGGGACAAGCCCGCTCGCCACAGAGGTCCCAGTTTGCTGCGCGACAGCGCTACGTCGAAGAGGTAGTGGGACCTCCCTCGCCACAAGTACAGTGCGCCCCCTTAACTAATCGGCATTACCCGCACTAGCCCCCTTTCGGCGCAACCGCCGCACCACCCGCCCTGCTGGCGCGCCAAATCAGTGCATCAAGCACGACACGCCTTGCCACAACTGCACTGAAAACGCCCTGCGCGCACCTCGGCACAGCCTTTGCAAACACCCCTTTCAGCGTCCGTATCTAGCCCTCTAAAAACAGGTTCATGGAGATCGCACAATGAAGCGTCGTAACTTGCTCAAGGCTTTCACACTCACGGCAAGCATTGCCGCGATGGGCATGACCTGGACCGTCCAGGCGGCCGAGACGATTAAGGTCGGCATCCTGCACTCGCTCTCCGGGACCATGGCGATTTCCGAAACATCGCTCAAAGATATGGCCTTGATGACCATCGACGAGATCAACTCCAAGGGTGGCGTGAACGGCAAAATGCTCGAACCGGTGGTCGTCGACCCGGCCTCGAACTGGCCGCTGTTCGCCGAGAAAGGCCGGCAGTTGTTGACCCAGGACAAGGTCGCGGTGGTGTTTGGTTGCTGGACTTCGGTATCGCGTAAATCGGTACTGCCGGTGTTCGAAGAACTCAACGGCCTGCTGTTCTACCCGGTGCAATACGAAGGCGAAGAAATGTCGCCCAACGTGTTCTACACCGGTGCGGCGCCTAACCAGCAGGCGATCCCGGCGGTGGAATACCTGATGAGCGAAGAAGGTGGCAGCGCCAAACGCTTCTTCCTGCTGGGCACTGACTATGTGTACCCACGCACCACCAATAAAATCCTGCGTTCGTTCCTGCACGCCAAAGGCGTAGCGGATAAAGACATCGAAGAGGTCTACACCCCGTTCGGTCATGCCGATTACCAGACCATCGTCGCCAACATCAAAAAATTCTCGGCCGGCGGCAAGACCGCCGTGGTCTCCACCGTGAATGGCGACTCCAACGTGCCGTTCTATAAAGAGCTGGCCAACCAGGGGTTGAAAGCCACCGACGTACCGGTGGTAGCGTTCTCGGTGGGCGAAGAAGAACTGCGCGGCATCGACACCAAACCGCTGGTGGGTAACCTCGCGGCCTGGAACTACTTCCAGTCGGTGGAGAACCCGGTGAACACCAAATTCGTTGCTGACTGGAAAGCCTACGCCAAGAAACACAACCTGCCGGGCGCAGATAAAGCCGTGACCAACGACCCAATGGAAGCCACCTATGTGGGCATCCACATGTGGGCGCAGGCCGCTGAGAAAGCCAAGTCCACCGACGTCGACAAAGTGCGTGAAGCGCTGGCCGGCCAGACCTTCGCCGCGCCGTCGGGCTTTACCCTGACCATGGACAAGACCAACCACCACCTGCACAAGCCGGTGATGATCGGCGAGATCCAGGCCGACGGTCAGTTCTCGGTGGTGTGGCAGACCCAGGAGCCGATTCGCGCGCAGCCGTGGAGCCCGTACATTCCTGGCAATGACAAGAAGCCGGACTACGCCGTGAAGAGCAACTAAAGCCGCTGATCGTTCCCACGCTCTGCGTGGGAATGCATCCCGTGACGCTCTGCGTCACACAGCGGACGCGGAGCGTCCATGGCGGCATTCCCACGCAGAGCGCGGGAACGATCTATAGGAACCATTTGTTATGCCCACTGCCCTCCACCGCCTCATCCTCACGGCCCTGCTGTTGCTGCCCCTGGCGGCATATGCAAACGACGCCGAAGACTTCCTGGCCGCCAACCCGTCGCAACAAGCCAAGCTGCTTCAGGACTGGGCCGCCCAGCCTGATCCTGCGCGCATCGAGTGGGTGGACGCCCTGCAACAAGGCCAACTCACGGTCAACGGTGAAACCAAAACCGTACGCCTGAACAACCGCCTGCGCGGCCTGATCGACAACGTGCAGGCCAGCCAGCAACTGCTCGCCGCCGACCCCAAGGTACGCCTGGCCGCTGCGCAAACCCTGCAGAAAAGCGCGCAACCTGCGCAACTGAAATTCCTCGACCAGCAAGTCGCCGCAGAAACCCACGAGGAGGTGCACACCGCCCTCAGCCTGGCCTTGGCCAACCTGCAACTGGTCGATACCGACCCGGTGGTACGCCTGGCCGCCGTGCGCTTGCTCGGCAGCACCGGCGACCCTCTCGCACGCACCCGCCTCGAAGCCCTGCTCGCCCCCGGCGTCGAAACCGATGCCGCCGTACACACCGCCGCCGAGACCAGCCTGGCCCAGGTCAAGCGCAAACTGCTGCTCGGCGAAATCCTCGGCCAGGCGTTCAGCGGCATGTCCCTCGGATCGATCCTGCTGCTCGCGGCCCTCGGCCTGGCAATCACCTTCGGCCTGCTCGGCGTGATCAACATGGCCCACGGCGAGATGCTGATGCTCGGTGCCTACTCGACCTATGTGGTGCAACTGATGATGCAGCGCTACGTGCCCCAGGCCATCGAGTTCTACCCGCTGATCGCGCTGCCAGTGGCGTTTTTCGTCACTGCAGTGATCGGCATGGCCCTCGAACGCACGGTGATTCGCCACTTGTACGGCCGGCCGCTGGAAACCCTGCTCGCCACCTGGGGCATCAGCCTGATGCTGATCCAACTGGTGCGCCTGGTGTTCGGTGCGCAGAACGTTGAAGTGTCCAACCCCGAGTGGCTGTCCGGCGGCATTCAAGTGCTGCCCAACCTGGTGCTGCCGTACAACCGCATCGCGATCATCGCCTTCGCGCTGTTCGTGGTGGTGTTGACCTGGCTGCTGTTGAACAAGACACGCCTGGGCCTCAATGTGCGCGCCGTTACCCAGAACCGCAACATGGCCGCCTGCTGCGGCGTACCCACCGGGCGCGTGGACATGCTCGCGTTTGGCCTCGGTTCCGGCATCGCCGGTCTGGGCGGCGTAGCCCTGAGCCAGATCGGCAACGTCGGCCCGGACCTGGGCCAGAGCTACATCATTGACTCGTTCCTGGTGGTGGTGCTCGGCGGTGTCGGCCAGTTGGCCGGTAGCGTGATGGCCGCCTTCGGGTTGGGCATCGCCAACAAGATTCTTGAACCGCAGATCGGTGCCGTGCTCGGCAAGATTCTGATCCTCGCGCTGATCATTCTGTTTATCCAGAAACGCCCGCAGGGACTCTTCGCACTGAAAGGACGGGTGATCGACTGATGAACCAGCCATTGATGCTCACGGCCGCGCAAAAAGCCGGCACCAAGGTGACGATTGCGGTCGGCGTAGTGATCCTCGCCGCGCTGCTGGCGCTGCCGCTGCTGTCGTTATTGCCGCCCGACAACACCTTTCATGTCTCGGCCTACACCCTCACGCTGACGGGCAAGATCCTCTGCTACGCCATCGTCGCCCTGGCCCTGGACCTGGTGTGGGGCTATGCGGGGATGTTGTCCCTGGGCCACGGTTTGTTCTTTGCCCTCGGCGGTTATGCGATGGGCATGTACTTGATGCGCCAGGCCTGCGGCGATGAACTGCCGGCGTTCATGACGTTCCTGTCGTGGACCGAATTGCCGTGGTACTGGGTAGGCACCGAGCACTTCCTCTGGGCCATGTGCCTGGTGGTATTGGCGCCAGGACTCTTGGCGCTGGTGTTCGGTTTCTTCGCCTTTCGCTCGCGGATCAAGGGCGTGTATTTCTCGATCATGACCCAGGCCCTGACGTTCGCCGGGATGCTGTTGTTCTTTCGCAACGAGACAGGGTTTGGCGGCAATAACGGCTTCACCAATTTCCGCAGCATCCTGGGCTTCGGGATTACCGAACCGGGCACGCGGGCGGTGCTGTTTTTTGCCACGGTGGTGTTGCTGGTGACAAGTTTGTACATCGGCTGGCGCCTGGCGCAGAGCAAGTTCGGCCGCGTGTTGACGGCACTGCGCGACGCCGAGAACCGCCTGATGTTCTGCGGCTACGACCCGCGCGGCTTCAAGCTGTTCGTGTGGGTGTTAAGCGCCGTGCTGTGCGGTTTGGCGGGAGCGTTGTATGTGCCGCAAGTGGGCATCATCAACCCCAGCGAAATGTCGCCCACCAACTCCATCGAAGCCGCTGTGTGGGTCGCCTTGGGCGGGCGCGGCACCTTGATCGGCCCGCTGCTGGGCGCCGGCGTGGTCAACGGCATGAAGAGCTGGTTCACCGTGGCGTTCCCGGAATACTGGCTGTTCTTCCTGGGGGCGTTGTTCATCATCGTCACCTTGTATTTACCCAAGGGCGTGATCGGCCTGTTGAAGAAACGGGGTGAGCAATGAGAGTGACAGCGACGGCGGAATTTATGCTTGAACCTATTCTCGAACCGAACAAAGACGCGGGCAGCAGCCGCGATGCCATCGGCATCGGCCAGGCCGCCGGCAAGGGCCTGAACACCCGCCACGGCACCATCCTGACCCTGGAAGATATCAGCGTCAGCTTCGACGGTTTCAAGGCGCTCAACGACCTCAACCTGTACATCGGCGTCGGCGAACTGCGCTGCATCATCGGCCCCAATGGCGCGGGCAAAACCACGCTGATGGACGTGATCACCGGCAAGACCCGACCCAGCCACGGCAATGCCTGGTTTGGCGAAACCCTCGACCTGACAGGCATGAGCGAAGTGCAGATCGCCCAGGCCGGCATCGGGCGCAAGTTTCAGAAACCGACGGTGTTCGAGCCCCTCAGCGTGTTCGAAAACCTGGAGCTGGCGCAGAAGACCGACAAGTCGGTATGGGCCAGCCTGCGCGCACGCCTGAGCGGCGAGCAAAAAGACCGCATCTTTGAGGTGCTCGACACCATTCGCCTCACCGCCTCGGTGCATCGCCCGGCGGGCTTGCTGTCTCACGGGCAGAAGCAGTTCCTGGAAATCGGCATGTTGCTGATGCAAGACCCGCAACTGTTGCTGCTGGACGAACCGGTGGCTGGCATGACCGACGCCGAAACCGAATTCACCGCCGAGCTGTTCAAACGCCTGGCGGGCAAGCACTCACTGATGGTGGTGGAGCATGACATGGGGTTTGTCGGCTCGATTGCCGACCACGTGACTGTGTTGCACCAAGGCAGCGTGCTGGCCGAAGGGTCGCTGGAGCAGGTGCAGGAAAACGAGCGGGTTATCGAGGTTTACCTCGGTCGCTGAAAGCTGATCGTTCCCACGCTCTGCGTGGGAATGCCGCCGGGGACGCTCCGCGTTCCGCTGTCGATGCAGCGCTCAAGTCCTGCGCAAGGGTGACGCGGAGCGTCACGGGATGCATTCCCACGCAGAGCGTGGGAAAGATCAATCGGCCAGCTTGCGACTTGAAGCCCAACTAACGGAGTTCAAATGCTACAAGTACAACACCTTCACCAATACTACGGCGGTAGCCACATCCTGCGCGGGCTGTGCTTTGACGTGAAAATCGGCGAAGTCACCTGCCTGCTCGGCCGTAACGGCGTGGGCAAGACCACCTTGCTCAAGTGCCTGATGGGCCTGCTGCCGACCAAGGAAGGCGCGGTGAACTGGGAGGGCAAGGCCATCACTGGCTTCAAGCCGCACCAGCGCGTGCACGCCGGGATCGCCTACGTGCCCCAGGGCCGGGAGATTTTCGGCCGACTGACGGTGGAAGAGAACCTGCTGATGGGACTGTCGCGTTTCCCAGGCTCCGAAGCCAAGGAAGTGCCGGCATTCATCTACGAACTGTTCCCGGTGCTGCTGCAAATGAAACATCGGCGTGGCGGCGATTTGTCCGGCGGCCAGCAACAGCAGTTGGCGATTGGCCGGGCCCTGGCCAGCCGCCCGCGCCTGTTGATCCTCGATGAGCCCACCGAAGGCATCCAGCCGTCGGTGATCAAGGAGATCGGCGCGGTGATCAAGAAGCTCGCGGCACGCGGCGATATGGCGATCCTGCTGGTGGAGCAGTTTTATGACTTCGCCGCCGAACTGGCCGACCAGTACCTGGTGATGTCACGGGGCGAAATCGTCCAGCAGGGCCGTGGCGAAAATATGGAAAGCGAGGGTGTGCGTGGCTTGGTTTCTATATAAGTTACGCTCTAATCTGTAGCGTCCTAACGATAAGCACTTAACCATGAACCAGCCCGTTTCCCCTGCCCTGTTCACCCCCAGCTGGCACGCCGCGCTGGAACTCGGCTACGCGCGTTTCGACGACACCACGCGCCCGGTGATGCGCCGCCATGTGGGCCCGCTACGCGTGCAAAAACACCTGTACGCCGAAGGCCCCGAGGTGTGCCAGCACATCATCGTGCACCCGCCCGGCGGGATTGCCGGCGGCGACCGCCTGAACATCTGCGCCCACGTTGCCGAAGGCGCCTGGGCGCAATTGACTAGCCCTGGCGCGGCCAAGTGGTACCGCGCCAGCGGCCCGGCGTTTCAGCAGCTCGAATTGACCGTGGAAGCCGGCGCGACGCTGGAATGGCTGCCCCAGGAAACCATCGTATTCAGTGCCGCCCAGGCCGAACTCACCACACGCATCGACCTGCACGGCGATGCCCGGTTGTTCTACTGGGACGTGATCGCCCTCGGACGCCCAGCGAGTGGCGAGCGTTTCGACCTGGGGCACTTTCAATCACACCTGGATATCCGCCGCGACGGCCAGTTGCTCTGGCATGAACGCCAGCGCATTGTGGGCGCCGACGGTTTACTCGACTCGCCCATCGGGCTGGATGGGCAACCGGTGTTCGCAACCCTGCTGCTGACCGGCGACGTCGCCCCTGAATTGCTTGAACAGTGCCGCGCCCTGCCCAACGCCGTGCGCGGCGACCTGACACAACTGCCCGGCTTGCTGGTAGCTCGTTGCCTGGCCAGTGAAGCGCTGCTGGCGCGGGGATGGTTGATTGATTTATGGAAATTGTTACGCCCTGCAGTGCTTGGTCGAGAAGCCGTTGCACCACGAATCTGGAGCACATGAAGATCAACAATGTGGGAGGGGGCTTGCCCCCTCCCACACTTGATCTCCTTTGTATTTACGAATGTATTTCACCACGGACTGAACCATGGACCTGACCCCACGGGAAAAAGACAAACTGCTGATCTTCACCGCCGGCCTTGTCGCCGAGCGCCGCCTGGCGCGCGGTGTGAAGCTCAACTACCCGGAAACCATCGCCTATATTTCCGCAGCGCTGATGGAAGGCGCGCGCGACGGCCGCACCGTGGCCGACCTGATGCATTTCGGCACCACCCTGCTCAACCGTGAACAGGTGATGGAAGGTATCCCGGAAATGATCCCGGATATCCAGGTGGAAGCCACCTTTCCCGACGGCACCAAACTGGTCACCGTCCACCAGCCCATCGCCTGAGGCCCGGCCATGATTCGTGATGCAACCGAGCACGACCTGCCGCACATCCGTGACATCTACAACGATGCGGTACTCAACACCACGGCAATCTGGAACGAACAACCGGTGGACCTGGGCAACCGCCAGGCCTGGTTCAACGCGCGCCAGGCCCAGGCCTATCCGATCCTGGTCGCCATCGAGAACGATGAAGTCATCGGCTACGCCTCGTTCGGCGACTGGCGTCCTTTTGAAGGCTTTCGCTACAGCGTTGAGCACTCGGTGTACGTGCGCAACGACCAACGCGGCAAAGGCCTCGGCCCGCGCCTGATGCAAGCGCTGATTGAACGCGCCAAAACGTGTGGCAAACACGTGATGGTCGCCGCCATCGAAAGCGGCAACCAGGCCTCGATCCGCCTGCATGAACGCCTGGGTTTCATCACCACCGGGCAGATGTCGCAGGTGGGCATCAAGTTCGGCAGTTGGCTGGACCTGACCTTTATGCAACTGACGTTGAATCCGGGCGCAGAACCGCCCAAGGAGTGAGATTGATGAACGCCGCTCAACTGCGTCGAGTCAATGCTGAAAGTTTTGCCCATTACCGCCTGGGCCTGATTGAGCTGTTGCTGGACGCGGTCAGGCACGGCGCCTCGGTCGGTTTCATGGCCGACTTCGATGAGACCCAGGCCCGCACCTATTTGAGCGGCGTGCAGGCGAGTATCGAAGACGCCAGCCTGCTGCTGTGGGTAGTGGTGCGCAACGAACAGGTGATCGCCAGCGTGCAATTGGCGCTGTGCCAGAAAGCCAACGGCCTGAACCGCGCCGAAGTGCAAAAGCTGCTGGTGCACAGCAACGCGCGCCGCCATGGCCTCGGCCAGCAGTTAATGAGCACCCTGGAACTCGCCGCGCGCCAGCACAAGCGCGGCCTGCTGTACCTGGACACCGAAGCCGGCTCCAGCGCCGAAGCCTTCTACCAGTCGCTGCGCTACACCAAGATCGGTGAACTGCCCGATTACTGCCAAAGCCCGGACGGGCGCTACAGCCCGACCGCCATCTACTTCAAGACCCTGGGGCAACCTGCATGATTCCTGGTGAATTTCAGATCCAGCCTGGCGAGATCGAACTCAACGTTGGCCGCCGCACCGTCACGTTGAGCGTGGCCAACAGCGGCGACCGGCCGATTCAGGTCGGCTCGCACTACCACTTTTTCGAGACCAATGACGCGCTGACGTTTGACCGTGCATTGAGCCGCGGCATGCGCCTGAATATTCCGGCGGGCACGGCGGTGCGGTTTGAGCCGGGGCAGAGTCGTGAGGTGGAATTGGTCGACTTGAGCGGCAAGCGCCGGGTGTTCGGCTTTGCCGGGCGGATCATGGGCAATCTCGACTGACCTGTGGCGAGGGCGCTTGCTCCCGTTCGGGTGCGCAGCACCCGCAGATGAGCTGACTCAATCCGTCTGACCCACCCCCAGTGTATGGCCTTGGGGCCGCTACGCAGCCCAACGGGAGCAAGCTCCCTCGCCACAACGATCGAGGACAACGTTTAATGAAAATTTCCAAACAAGCCTACGCCGACATGTACGGCCCCACCGTCGGTGACAAGGTGCGCCTGGCCGACACCGAGTTGTTCGTCGAAGTGGAGCAGGACTTCACCGTCTACGGCGAAGAAGTGAAATTCGGCGGCGGCAAGGTGATCCGCGATGGCCAGGGCCAGAGCCAATTGCTCGCCCATGAGGTCGTGGACACCCTGATCACCAACGCACTGATCATCGACCACTGGGGCATCGTCAAGGCCGACGTCGGCTTGAAGAACGGCCGCATTCATGCGATCGGCAAGGCCGGCAACCCGGATATCCAGCCGGGTGTGACCATGGCCATCGGCGCCAGCACCGAAGTGATCGCCGGTGAAGGCATGATCCTCACCGCCGGCGGCATCGACTCCCATGTGCATTTCATCTGCCCGCAGCAGATCGAAGAAGCGCTGACCAGCGGCGTCACCACCATGATCGGCGGCGGCACCGGGCCGGCTACCGGCACCAACGCGACCACCTGTACTTCGGGCCCGTGGCACCTGGCGCGCATGCTGCAAGCCAGTGACTCGTTCCCGATGAACATCGGTTTTACCGGCAAGGGCAACGCGAGTTTGCCGGAGCCGTTAATCGAACAGGTCAAGGCCGGCGCGATTGGTTTGAAGCTGCATGAAGACTGGGGTACCACACCGGCCAGTATCGACAACTGCCTGAGCGTCGCCGACCAATACGACGTGCAAGTGGCGATCCACAGCGACACCCTCAACGAATCCGGCTTCGTCGAAACCACCCTCGCCGCGCTCAAGGGTCGCACCATTCACACCTACCACACCGAGGGTGCCGGGGGCGGTCACGCGCCGGACATCATCAAGGCCTGTGGCTTCCCCAACGTACTGCCCAGCTCCACCAACCCAACGCGGCCGTTCACCCGCAACACCATCGACGAGCACCTGGACATGTTGATGGTCTGCCATCACCTGGACCCGAGCATTGCCGAAGATGTGGCCTTCGCTGAAAGCCGCATCCGCCGCGAGACCATCGCTGCCGAAGACATCCTGCACGACCTCGGCGCCTTCTCGATGATCAGCTCCGACAGCCAGGCCATGGGCCGCGTTGGCGAAGTGATCACGCGCACCTGGCAGACCGCCGACAAAATGAAAAAACAGCGCGGCGCCCTGCCGGGTGACGGCCCCGGCAACGACAATTTCCGCGCCAAGCGCTACATCGCCAAGTACACGATCAACCCGGCGATCACCCACGGTATCAGCCATATCGTCGGTTCGATCGAAGTGGGCAAGTGGGCCGACCTGGTGCTGTGGCGCCCGGCATTCTTCGGCATCAAACCGACCCTGATTCTCAAGGGCGGCGCGATTGCCTCAAGCCTGATGGGCGACGCCAACGCGTCTATTCCCACACCGCAGCCGGTGCACTACCGCCCCATGTTCGCCAGCTTCGGCAGCTCGCTGCACGCCACCAGCCTGACGTTTATCAGCCAGGCCGCGCAGGATGCCGGACTGCCCGCGGCCCTGGGTTTGAAAAAGCAGATTGCTGTGGTCAAGGGTTGCCGCAACGTGCAGAAAACCGACCTGATCCACAACGATTACCTGCCGGATATCGAGGTTGATCCGCAGACTTACCAGGTCAAGGCCGACGGCGTGCTGCTGTGGTGCGAACCGGCCGATGTGCTGCCCATGGCCCAGCGCTACTTTTTGTTCTGACGAAGACGATTCAGCCCCGAAGACTGTTCGTCTTCGGGGCTGAATGCAGCGGCTGATCAAATGGCCACAGGCCCTAATGCCGATCAGTTAAGGGTAAACACCGTAACTGTGGCGAGGGAGCTTGCTCCCGTTGGGCCGCGAAGCGGCCCCAAAGATGGGACTGCTACGCAGTCCAGCGGGAGCAAGCTCCCTCGCCACAAGTTATTGTTCGCCCTTTCTATTTCTTAACTGATCGGCATTAGCCACAGGCCCCGGAATCAGACGGCCAGTGGCAACCGCCGCGTTACGCAAACTGTGCTTCTATCATGCCTTCGCTGTACTGATAATCCATTCGCAGCTCAGCGCCCGCAGGAATATTTTCGGTCGCAAATACCGCCGTCAGTAGAAAACGGGTACGCGTTGTTTTTGCTGCAGGCCCCACACCCCATACCTCATCCGCGTCAACGTCGAACCCGACACCTTCAACGTTGTAACCCCCCACGGCCTGACGCACAGGTTTGCCGTCAGCGTCGTACTCAAAGTGGGTATTGATCCTGGAGAGAATGTTGTCCCCCGAGATTTCGATCGGCTCCACTCCCAGTTTTCCAGGGGTCGGTCTAACGCCTGCGAGCATGATGTAAGTCTGCCCTCCGGGACTGCCCACTCCAGAGGGAAGAACGGTCCCGCCGTAAACGCCGACGATTTCCCCTTGGGCGATACGCGTGTTGGCCACCACCATGGACTGCCCTATCAGCGACTTTTCCTGGGGCACCTTCATATCCTGCGCAGTGAACACACGCCGCTGCAGTTTCTGCTCATAAAGTGCCCCCACGGCCTCAAACCCTTCAAACTGAATGTACGGCTTGATGGGCGCTGAACGGTATTGAACACCCGACTGCGCAATGACGGTTCTCTGCAGTTCTCGAATACGTATCGGTTTGCCCTGTAGATCCCTGAGCGGATACCTGCCGTTGTTAACACGGTCATAACTGCCGGGTATATTTCTGAGGTGTATGAAATGAACTTCGCGCTTCATCGAAGCGAGTTCGTCCGCCGTGTAGGGCGCCACCGGCATGGACTCGGTGGTGTCTTCAAACACCTCCTCGGCAGCACCTGGCCTCATCCCTCCCGACAAGCCTCTGCGCGTCCAACCCCCGGCTACATCCGGTTTGGCGATGATCCCGCTGCTGGCCAGGGCAAACGGATTATCTCGCGCCTGCACCCACAACACGTAGTGCTCGCCGTCCCCGGCATCAGGCATGCTCGCAATGAAGTACTGTTTCCCATTGAGATCGATGGCTTGCGCCTGTGAGAGCTGCAACCCAGGCGTTGCTCGTTCGCTGGCGGGCACCAGCACTTCAAGGTTTTCGCGCGGCAACAGAATCTGCGCGATTTCCTGGCGGCTCAATGCTTCGATCAATGCACTTTCCTTGATCGCCAGCTGCGCTTGCAGGTTATCGGCTTTCTCCTTATAGACCCCGTCGGACAACGTCTCGGCAACCCGCGCCGCATGCAGCGCGACCAGCTGCTGCTGATAGGGCTCGCTCTGCGCATCAAATTGCGTACGGTGCTTGTGGGTTACATAGTCCTGCCAGAAATCCTGGGACAACAGGGCCTGAAACTCTTCGGCGGAGTTGTCCAGGGCGACGATTTTTTCGTAGGCGGTGTCCAGCATCGCCGGTGTGACCCCGCCCATGCTGGTGAACCGGACTTGCTGCGGCTGCCCCGGCAATTGCAACCGGTCCTTGAGGCCGAAGCGATACGCCAGCCGGATCTCCACTTCTTCAGCCAGACGTGCTGTATGGGGCAACTTATCGGCTATCGAAACCGCAGGGTCATTGACGATGGCCTCGCTGCGCTGGATGTCCGTTGATGCAAACTTGTCGACTTCGTGCAGACGGAACAAACCTTTGGACAAACTCGACAGCTGTGCACCTTGCACCTGCCCCGTGGCTTGCGCACGCGCCTTGTAGACCAGTGTCATCACTTCCATATTGCTGAACGAGAACGCCGCGCGGTCGCAGCAACCCGGCTCGCCCGCTCGGTCGAATAACGCCTTGCGGTGGTTGTCCGATTCCGCAGTGTTTTCGCTGATGCTGTCGATCACTTCCCAGACGCGACGTTGCAGGTCGGCATGGCCGGTGCCGGCCGGGTCCAGGCGATTAAGGATGTCGAAGAACGGGCCTGCACGCTCCTCGCCACGTAATGCCTGCCACTGGGCTTCTTTGGCTGACAGTTGGCTCGCGGGCAGGTCCTGGGCCCAGCGCAGGAACGGCTGCTGCGCGCCGGCTCCGGGTACGACCGGCGCACGGATGTTCAGCGCGGTGGTCACCAGGTTGTTCGGATTGCTCGCTGACGCCAGCCCCGCCTGCTCCAATCGCCGGTTGTACGCCCTGACCTGTTGCAGGGTGCCCTCAGTCAACGGATTGCCGGATACAAACGTCACACCATTAACCCGCGCCGACTGCGCCAACTGCTCGTCAGGTGGCGCAATGACTGAGGCCGGAAGGGTGGTGATGTTGTTGTTCCTCAGATCGATGCTGTCCAGCCTCGGTTGCTCGGCCAAACCGGCGGGCCAGGTATCAATACCCGCGTTGTTCAGGTTGAGCGAGCGCATATCGGTGATCAGGCTGAAATCCGGCGGGGTGCCGAGCACGTTGTGGTGCAGCCAGAGCGCTCGCAGTGTCACGCGCTGCGACAGGATCTGCGCCGTTTCTGGGCTCAGGCGGATTTGGTTGTTATTCAAAAACAAACGGGTCAGGCCATGCATGTCCCTCAGGGCCGGCGGCAGCTCGCGCAGCTGGTTGTTTGACAGCTCCAGCCAGCGCAGATGCCGGTAGCGCGCCAGGAACCCTTCCGGCGAAGCGCTGAGCCCCATGTTGCTCAATTTCAGTGAACCCACATGGCTGAAATCGACATCCAGATCCGGCAAGCTCGGCAGCGCCAGGCCACTCAGGTCCAGCTCCAGGCCAATCGGTTGCCGGTCATTGTTAAGCACTTGCGGGGTGTCCCGGCGCCAACACGCGAGGATCCGTTGCTGGGCCTGGTAACGAGCATTCTGGCCACTGGCGTTGGCTTGCCGTTGGTGTGTCCTCACATAGCGTTGGCGTTCGCCGCCCCCCGAGAACAACCAGGCGTTTAACTGCCGTTGCAGGCTATTGAACTCCTGTTCGAGCCGGGCCAGCTCGGTGTCGGGATTTTCACCCAAGTTCCAGAGCCACTCCCTGGCCTCGTGCGTGCGCTTGTCCGGGTACATGCGCCGAACCTTTTCAAGCCTGGGGTTGCCACTGTCAAACGCGCCGTCGCGGGCGTTTTTCGCCAGGCCCGGCTGGGCCTGTTCCAGGCGCCGCCAATAGCGATCGAACTGCTGCCAATAATCGGCAGGAAATGGGTTGCCTTCAAGCAGGGTGACGCTATTGAGTCGTGCGCTCTCTTCGAGCTGCTCAACCGGCGGGTTAAGGTAGTGCGCGGGCACCTCACGCAATAGGTTATGGCTCAAGTCAACGACCTCCAACCCCGTGCGCGCGGCCAACCCCGTTGGCCACTGCTCCAGTTGCGTGCCCCTCAACCCCAGGCGTTTCAAGTGCGCCATTGCGCTGAAATCCGGGGCAACCCCCAGTGGATTACCGGAGAGGTAAAGCGTTTCAAGGTTGCCGAGGGTGCTCAGTACTCTGGCGCTTTGGGGGGTCAAGCGAAGGGTGTTGGTGGATAAATCCAACGAGGTCAGGGTGTTCATGGCACCCATGGCGGCGGGCAGCGCAGTGAGCCCGCATTTGCGAATGCTCAACGTTTTGAGCTGGGTGAATTTTTCAAGGAATGCATCCGCGTTGCCCGACCATTTGGCACCGTAGAGATCAAGCTGCTCGACATGACTGAAGTCGGCGCTCAATACCGGCAGCTCCAGCCCGCCCCTCGCCACCCACCGCAGGGGGCCTCTACTCGTACGACGCCAGTGGCTCACAATATCCTTGGCGAAACGAAGCACTGGGTCGAAGGGATCCACCACGCCCGGAGCATTGGCTTGAACCCAAACCTGCAGCGCCTTGCGCAGCGTCTTGAACTCAGCTTCCCGAAGCGCCAGCCCACCTTGGACATTACTCCCCAATGACTGGACAAAGGCCGTGACTTCCTCGTCAGTCATGGCGGGGTACAACGCGCGGACACGGGCGTTTACGGCCACCTCCGAAGGGCCAAAGACACGGCTCAGCAGCTGTCGAAACCCACGGCCACCGCCCAGCAGTCGCTGCCCCGCTTCAATGCTTGGCCTAAGCACAGGATGCTCCAGCAACACCGTGCGCAGCGGTGCGCGAGGCAGCGGTGAGTGCGAAATAGCGGCCTTCATTTGCAACGCATCGGTAAACCCCAGGGCCTGGCGCTCTGCGGCGGACAGCAGGTCCCAGGTCGCCGCGTAGAAATCCCGGGGCATGGGCGCCTCGAACAAGCCATTGTCCTTGAGTACCAAGGTCTTGAAGGGGGTTGAATCCGTGGAACCTATCGCATCGAGCAACGTGCCCTGGGCCGAATATTGGCGCAGTTCCACCCGCGTTCCGCGCCGCCACCCAGGCAAGGTTTCCAGGGTGCGCAGGGCCAGGCGCTGGCTGTCGATGTCCGCCAGGCTGTCCAGGTGCAGCCTTTCATAGGCACGCGATACGCGTGTTTCCTGCTCAAACCAGCGCGCCTGCGCACGCTGCTCTTCAGGCAAAACCCCGCTGTCGCGAAAGGTCTGCAATTGTTCGCCCGTCAGGCTTTTGATCAACTCGGCGGCCATCGACGTCGGCAGTTTGGGGTAAGTGCCCAAGACCCGTCCCACCTCTGGGTCGTCGGTCGCATTTAATGCTTCGTAGCGCTCTTCAGCCAATGAGCCCTTGAACGTCTCGACGATAGTGGCGATGTACTCGCGCAGCTTGCCGGCGCGTACCGCCAGCGCGTCTTCAGCATTGCCGGGGATTTCCTTGAGGCCGAGGTCAACGCCTTGCAGGGAACTCAACACCTCTTCGAGCAGCTCGCCGCGCGCCAGTTGGCTTTCAGTGACCACCACCACGCGCCTGAATACCGTTGCCGGGGCATCAGCGTCCCAAAGTACCCTGAGTTCGCCATCCAGGACTCGAAGCGGTGCGTTGACGGGCAACATTCCGCGACGCTGAATCATCTGCAGTTGCAGCGCCGGGTCAGCCTTGGCGTAGACCGCCGGGTCGCGGCTGTGCATGTGCTCGACAAAGGTCGTCAGGTCCTGGTGGGCCTTGAAGTGCTGGATCGAGTCCTGCAACAACAAGGGCACCGGCTCATGCTCGACGAAGGTCTGGCGCAAGGTGTCTTCATCGACGCCGCTGGCGATGCGGGCCTGTTCCAGTGTCTGGGTGTCGAGCCCACGCTGCTCCAGGCCCAGGCGCCTGATCAGGGTCGGCTTGTCCCACGTCAACGGCTCTTCGACTTCATGACTCCAGGCGCCGCTCAGGTTATGTTCCAGTTGCGGTTCATACGCACCGGGGCGGCTGGGGTGCTGGATGCGGTACTGGCCGGTGTCGGCCTCCTGCCGGACCTGATAGTGATCAGTTTCATGGGGCAATAGCGTCTGCCCGTTCTGCCGGTACAGGCCCAAAGCGTCTGGCTTGGCGTCTTGAGCCAATTCGACGGGCACCTTATAGGGCGTCATATCAGGGTTCCACAGCACCTGCTTGCCGGTTGGCAGCGTCACCGGCTTAAGGTGGTCGACACTGCTCGCCAGCTTGATTTCGGGCAACACCTTGGCCCCGGCGGCCAGCATCGCCGCATTGAGCGCCACACTCGAGAAGTGCGCCCACATGGTCTTTAAATCGCCTTGCTCGTAAGCTTCGATGCCTTCATACACTTGCGTGCACATCTGCGCCCCACCGACCGCCAGCATGATCGGCCCCAGCCCCGGCACCACAAAAGCGGCGAGGTTGAACACGCTCATCACCGCGTCCATGTAGCTCGACAGCCGGTCCATTCGCGCCTTGCGGTCTTCGTCGCCGGTGGGCACAGCAACGGCGCGGGCGTCGGAGAAAATCTTGCGCAGCTGGTCCGCGCGCAACTGCTCCCACAGGTTGGCGCCGATCACTCGCTCATCCAGGGGCAATTTCACCGGCCTTGACGCTATCGGGTAATCGCCGGCCGCGCCGTTGTCCCTGGACGGTTTGTACAGCGCATTGAAATGCTGGAAAACACTCCCCTGCTCGCGCTGGGGCACAAAGCGGCTGAAAAAGCGGCGGTACGAAGCACTGTGCAAACGGGCCCTGAGGTCGACCATGAACTCGGCGCTGGAGGCATATTCCTTGAGCGGCTGCTGGGGGTCATTGGGGATATACACCACCAGGCGCTCGACCCTGTCACTGTCTTTACGGTCAGGCCCGATCATCAACGGCCCCACCAATACACTGCCAAATAGCTTCAGCGCAGCAAACGTCACCGGCTTGCCATCGAGGGTGGCGCTGCTCGGGTCGGTGATCACCGGCTTGATCATGCGGTAAGCATCGGCGCTGATCCCCCACTCAGGCGTGTGAACGGCCACCTCGGCGCTCAGCGCCAGCAGTTGGCGGTGATGCTCTTGCAGTTGGGTTTGCAGCGCGGTGCGTTCGGTTAGAGCCTCTGGCTGGACGATGGCCTTGATGTGCTGCTGATACAAAGTCCCCAAGTCCAGGGCGCGGCACAGGTGGGCAAATTCATGCGGGGCGATGGGCAGGGCCTGGCGATTGACCGCGTGAAACGTCGGTATGACTTCACCGTCATACGCGCTCCACCGGGTGATGATCTGGCAATCACTGCAGGCACTGGCCTGGGCTTCCTCGGGCGTAAAATTGGCCAGGGCGGCCTCAAGCAACGAAACGCCACGGTATTCATAACGTAGCGCCAGGTCGCTCGCCTGTTCGAAGACAAGCGCACCGAACAGGTCGTCGCGGCTTTTAAACGCATATTTGCGGGCGAAGTAGACGTTCTTGACATCCACATCCAGGTTGAAGCGTTTTTTGATCGCGTCTTTAAGCGGTTGCTCGGCAAAGGCGAGTACATCCTTGATACCGCCCAGGGTGTTCTCCACCTGGTTCAAGGTCTCGCGGTAGCGCGTATGGCTGTCGGCCAGGGCAGACTTTTGCTCAGCCGTGGCGCTCAGATACCAACTGGGCAGTTCTATTACCTGGTTGGCGAGTTCTTCCTGGCGCTGGCTGGAACCCTGGTTGAACCAGGCAGGCACGCGGTCTTTGAGGAAGTCGTAGTGCACACCCCGAAGGTCAACATTAAAGGAGCCTTCGGCGGTAGGGGGAACGGGTTGTTCTGACATAAAGGGCCATCCATGAGGGGCTGTAAAAAAACCAGCCTATCGAATAGCCCTACCTGAAAAGCCCTAGCTATTTATCGCCGATCAGAAATGCTCACGGGGATTGAACGCCGCTTTCTGCGCCAACTCCTGCCACAACGCTTTGACCTCCTCGTCGCTGTTTTTGGGCATCACGGCCTTGAGCTGCACAAACAAATAGCCGCGCTGCCCGGCCTTGTTCAGCAGGCCATGGCCCTTGGCGCGCATGCGCTGGCCGTTCTGGCTGCCGGCCGGCACCTTGAGGTTGATCTTGCCGGTGAGGGTCGGCACCGCCACTTCCGCGCCCAACGCCAATTCCCAAGGCGCCAGGGGCAAGTTGATGATCAGGTTTTCACCGTCCACCTCGAACTTGGGGTGCGACGCAAACTTGATGATCAGATACAGGTCGCCATTGGCCCCACCGCCAATGCCCGGTGCGCCCTGCGCTTTGAGGCGGATGCGCTCGCCATCGGCCACGCCGGCGGGGATCTTCACGTTCAGGCTCTTGGTGGTGTTGCTGACGTGCCGACCCGAGGCATCGTATTGCGGCACCTGGAAGCTGATCTGCTTGGACTCGTTGGACAGTGTGTCCTCGAGAGATACCGACAGCTGCATCTCCACATCCTGGCCTTTGCGCCCGGTAGGGCGGCGCTGGCCACCGCCGAAGGCATCGCCACGGCCGCCGAAGATCGAGCTGAAGAAATCGGAAAAATCTTCAGTGCCCGCGCCACCGCCACCGCCGCCGAACCCACCACGGCTCTGCCAGCCCGGCGGGCCCTGGAACGGCTGGCCGTGCTGGCCGTATTTGCGCAGTTCGTCGTATTCCGCGCGCTTGTCGGCACTTTTAAGCGCTTCATAGGCTTCGGACGCGTCCTTGAATTTCTCTTCCGCGTCTTTTTCCTTACTCACGTCCGGGTGATATTTACGCGCGAGCTTGCGATAGGCAGCCTTGATTGCCTTGTCATCGGCCGTCGGCTCGACACCCAGTATCTTGTAGTAGTCTTTGAAATCCATCGAAGCGTCACCCTCCTTAATCGAGATCGCACAGCCCGGGGCAAAACATGCGCTGTTTTGCATCTGTTAAGTCTAGTGGCCAGGGGTTGCGTCAACGTGTTATCGGCACTCGCCGTATGCAACACATGTGGGGGCGAATCGCCCAGTTTCAAGCACAATTTAACGGATGGTCGGCCTACGCATCCGCCGCCGACTGGCATACACTGCGCGGCCGTTTTTCAACCGGAACCCGATAGACATGAAAAACCCATCCCCAGCCCGTGCCTGCGGCATCGACTTCGGCACGTCCAACTCCACCGTCGGCTGGATCCGCCCCGGCGAGGAGACGCTTATCGCGCTGGAGGACGACAAGATCACGTTGCCGTCGGTGGTGTTCTTCAACTTCGAGGAGCGCCGCCCGGTGTACGGTCGCCTGGCCCTGCACGAATACCTGGAAAACTACGAAGGCCGGCTGATGCGCTCGCTCAAAAGCCTGCTGGGTTCCAAGCTGATCAAGCACGACACCAGCGTATTGGGCACGGCCATGCCGTTCACCGACCTGCTCGGGCTGTTTATCGGCCAACTCAAGAGCCGCGCCGAAGCCACCGCCGGTCGTGAGTTCGAAGAAGTGGTGCTGGGCCGCCCGGTGTTCTTCGTCGATGACGACCCGATGGCCGACCAGGAAGCCGAAAACACCCTGGTCGACGTGGCACGGGCCATCGGCTTCAAGGACATCTCGTTCCAGTACGAGCCGATTGCGGCCGCGTTCGACTACGAGTCCACCATCGAAAAAGAAGAGCTGGTGCTGATCGTCGACATCGGCGGTGGTACCTCCGACTTCTCGCTGGTGCGCCTGTCCCCCGACCGCCGTCACAACGACAACCGCCACGACGACATCCTCGCCACCGGTGGCGTGCACATCGGCGGTACCGATTTCGACAAACAGCTCAGCCTGCAAGGCATGATGCCGCTGTTCGGCTACGGCAGCCGCATGAAAAGCGGCGCCTACATGCCAACCAGCCACCACATGAACCTGGCCACCTGGCACACCATCAACTCGGTGTACTCGCAAAAATCCCAGCTGGCCCTCGGCAGCATGCGCTACGACATCGAAGACACCGGCGGCATCGACCGCCTGTTCAAGCTGATCGAACAGCGCGCCGGGCACTGGCTGGCCATGGAAGTGGAAGAAACCAAGATCCAGCTGACCCACGCAGACAGCCGCCATGTGCTGCTGGATCGGGTTGAACCGGGGTTGAGCGTGGAATTGAGCCGGGCGTTGTTCGAGTCGGCCATCGACAGCCTGCTGGAGCGAGTGCGCAACGCGGTGACGCAGCTGTTGAATGATGCTTCGGTGGATGTGGCGCAGGTAGACACGGTGTTCTTTACCGGTGGTTCCAGCGGCATCCCGGCACTGCGCCACAGCATCTCGGCGATGCTGCCGAATGCGCGGCATGTGGAAGGGAATATCTTTGGCA
Source organism: Pseudomonas fildesensis (assembly GCF_001050345.1). Classification (GTDB taxonomy): domain Bacteria; phylum Pseudomonadota; class Gammaproteobacteria; order Pseudomonadales; family Pseudomonadaceae; genus Aquipseudomonas; species Aquipseudomonas fildesensis. The sequence goes on from NZ_LFMW01000012.1 coordinate 257,501, forward strand.
GCATTGGTAGCGGGTTGGCGATTGAGGCCAGCAAGCGGTACGGCTGCTGATTCGTTGAAGTTGATCGTTCCCTTGCGCGGGGAACGATCGAGCGTTCAAAGGTGGAATGCATCTTTAATGGTTTGTTTCATCCAGTCCTGGGGGTAGTGGCCCACGATCGTTTTGGTCTGGAGAAGCAGCGTCGTCGGACCTGACTGGACATCGTAGAGTTTTTCAACGGTGCCCTTGGCGTCGAAGTTCTTGATCAGCAACTGGGCGCCGCTCACAACAGAATCTTCCGCCAACGCCTCCATCACCGCCTTCATCTTGCCGCTTGCAGACGGAGTCCCATCGGCCTTGGTCAGGTTACCCAAAAACACCAGCACTACCGGTTTCGATGTTTTTTGCAGCACGTCGATAACGCTGGCTTCGCCACTTAGCTCGATTGCACTCATGAACGTTCTCCCGGTAGGCAGAGCCAGCACCCGCTGACTGTCTTGCCAGGTAGATAAGCAGGTAGAAAAAACACTGTCTACTGTCAAAAATAACAGGTGTGAACGAGTCAATAAGGGCTAGTTGAGGCAAGCGGGCTGAGGCAGGCGGGCTTGTTGTGGCGAGCGGGCTTGCCCCGCGTTGGGCTGCGAAGCAGCCCCAAAACCAGGCGCCACGGAGTGCCTGAAGCACCGCATTCTTCTTGACTGGGGCCGCTTCGCAGCCCAACGCGGGGCAAGCCCGCTCGCCACGACAAGCCTGCTCGCCACAAAGATCGCGTTCGACACGCCACCGTTTTGACTGAACGGCCTCCCGCCTGAATCTTGTAACCAACCCGCCCCGCGCCTTGCACGCTTTACCGTGCCCTTGGCGTCAAAATCCTTGATCAGCAACCGGGCGCGGCTCACAACAGGCTAGTTGAGGCAAGCGGGCTGAGGCAGGCGGGCTTGTTGTGGCGAGCGGGCTTGCCCCGCGTTGGGCTGCGAAGCAGCCCCAAAACCAGGCGCCACGGAGTGCCTGAAGCACCGCATTCTTCTTGACTGGGGCCGCTTCGCAGCCCAACGCGGGGCAAGCCCGCTCGCCACGACAAGCCTGCTTGCCACAAAGATCGCGTCCGGCACGCCACCGTTTTGACTGAACGGCCTCCCGCCTGAATCTTGTAACCAACCCGCCCCGCGCCTTGCACGATTTCCGCGAGGAAGCATATAGTCCGCCCGTCGCTCAAAAAAGCGACCAGGTTTGGCGACCTGGAAACCACGGTTCAGAAAGCGGCTGCACATCCGGCAGTCGTTTTTATATTAGATAAGCCAATTGAACCTGGAGCGTCACGTTATGACTCGATACATCCCGCTAACCGGCAACGACTGCACCATCCCCGCTCTAATCATCGACACCCAAGCCCCTCTCGACGTCCTCCACGAAGCCGCCGCGTACCGCATTCGCGCAGTGACGCAATTACTTGAAAACCTCGCATTCCGAGAAGAGATCAGCAGTGATGCCGTGGTGCTTCACGACTTCGCACAATTGCTGGCCATCCCCTTGCGGGATGGGTGTGATTTGATGGATGTGATTGGGCGCAGGCTAACTCCACAAGCGGCCTAAGCGGGAACAGGGCGGCTTTCAGTCGCCCTGCCGGAAGACAGCGGTCAAACCATCCCGCCGAGCTTCAACTCACTCTTCAAATACGCATAGTAAATCGGCCCCGCCACCACACCCGGCAGGCCAAACGCGGCTTCAAACACCAGCATCGCCAGCAGCAATTCCCACGACTTGGCACTGATCTGCCCGCCCACGATGCGCGCGTTGAGGAAGTACTCGACCTTGTGGATCACAATCAAATACCCCAATGCCGCCACCGCCACCCAGATCGACAGCGACAACGCGACGATGGTGATCAGGGTGTTGGACATCAGGTTGCCGATCACCGGCAGCAGGCCCAGCAGGAAGGTCAATACGATCAGGGTTTTGGTCAACGGCAGGTGGATACCGCACAGCGGCAGCACCACGGCCAGGAACACCGCGGTGAAGACCGTGTTGAGCGCAGCAATCTTGATCTGGGCAAAGACGATGTTGCGAAACGCCTGGACCAGCAGGTGCAGGCGGTCGAACAGCGCGGCGGCCAGCGGTTTGCGTTTGGTCAGGTCGGGGACGCGCTGCAGGGCCATGATCGCGCCGAGCACCATGCCGATCAGCAGCGTGACGAACATGTGGGCGGCGTCTTTGCCGACCAGTTGCAGTTCGCTCAGGTGCTTGCTCAGCCAGTCGCCGATGGCCACGCGGAATTCGGCAGCGCTGGCCGGTAAGTAGGCGTCGATAAACGGCGGCAGCTGGCCGCGCGCGCGGTCGACCACGCCCATGAATTTGTCGAGGGAGGCCCCGGGGTTTTCCGCTTCGTGGAGCAGGAAGCTGATGGCGCCGGCAAAGATCAGGGTCAGCACGCTGACGATCAGGGTACCGAGCAACGCCACCGCCAGCCAACGCGCTCGCCGACCTTCGATCAGCCGCTGCAGTTGGGGGGTAAGCATGTTGACCAGTTCAAAAACCAACAAGCCGGCCAGCAGACTGGGCAGCAATTTCAGCGGCAGGACCAGCAGCAATCCGCCGAAGATGATGATGTAGCTGGCCAGCAACAACACGTGACGCTGAGAAAACGTTGGCATACAGCCTCAAAACGAACGGCGTTAAAGGATGTTGTAGGAGCGAGCTTGCTGTGGCGAGGGAGCTTGCTCCCGCTGGGCTGCGAAGCTGCCCCAAACCCGTCGATCAAGATACAACAGATGCACCTGTTTGACTGGTTTGGGAGCGCTTCGCACTCCAACGGGAGCAAGCTCCCTCGTCACTAAAGGCCAACGCCTACGACAGGGGGCTGTGTGCGAGTGTCGCAGCCTTCTATGGCCCGGGGCTATTATTTCTTCAGGCAGGTGCTCATAAAGGTTTTGCGTGCATCGCCAGCCAAGGCTTTGGTCTTGGCGTCCGCATTGCAGTCTTTCATCTTCTGCTGCTGCGGCGTAAGGGTCTTCGCATCATTGGCCGCTGGCGCCGACAGGCAGGTTTTCATGAAGGCCTTGCGGTCGTCGCCCTTGAGCGTCTTGGTCGTCGCTTCGGCATTGCAGGTGGTCATTTTATTTTGCTGGGCGGTGGCGGCAAAACCCTGGGAACACAACAGCAGGCCCATCATCAACAACGGAATACGCAGCATCTTCATGGAGTTTTCTCCCTGTTACCGCACCGGGGGGTACGGCCTGACGAGGAGTGTAGTCAAAACCTGTTACATCTTCATCGGCTGCGAATGTTTGCCCGGCGGTATTGCTCCGGCGTGCAGCCAGCGTGGCGTTGGAACATCGCGATAAACGCCGAGGCGGTGCTGTAACCCAGGTCAAAAGCTACGTGTTGCACGCTGCGTTCGCTGTCTAGCGCCTCGATAGCTGCCAGGTAGCGCAGGCGCTGGCGCCATTCGCCAAAGCTCATGCCCAGCTCCCGCACAAACTGCCGCGCCAGGGTGCGTTCGCTCACATGCACCTGCTCGGCCCATTGCGCCAGGGGGCGGTTGTCGCCTGGTTCCGCTTGCATGCCTTCCAACACGCCGAGCAGCCCGGGGTGGCGGGCGTAGGGCAGGAAACCATCGTGGATCGGCGCCTGTTTGAGTTGGTCCACCAGTACCTGGGCCAGGCGAATATCAGCCTCAGTGTTGGGGATGTTGACGTCACGCCGGGCGAAGTCGCTGAGGATCGCCTTGAGGATCTCGCTGATCGCCAAGGTGCACGGTTGCTCTGGCAGTTGCTCGCAGAGCTGAGGCGAAAGGCCCACCGAGCGGTAGACAATCGCCTGGGCGTTGTAGGAGCTGTGCTCGGTGTTGGGTGGGATCCACACCGCGTATTGCGGCGGCGACATAAAGCGGTTGCCGGCCACTTGCATGCGCATCACCCCGTTGGCCGAATAATCCAGCGAGCCCCAGAAATGCCGGTGCGGGGTGCACTCGGTGTCCGGGGCGAAATCCGAATAACGGAAGTACACCGGGCTCGGCAAACTGCGGAAATCGGCGAGGCGTACGGTATGTCGGGCCATATTGTCTGGATTCAGAGGTCGTTTGTCTGGATCGCAGTATAGGCGTCGATCCAGACAGGGGATAATCCCGTCTCATCAACACACCTGGTTATTTTTAATGCAATACGCTTATCCCTTGCTGGCCATTTTCATCTGGGCCGGCAACACCGTGGTCAACAAACTGGCCGTGGGCGCGCTATTCCCCGCTGAAATCGGCTTTTACCGCTGGTTGCTGGCGGCAGCGTTGTTCACGCCATTCATGCTCAAGCCAGTGATCGCCAACTGGGCGCTGATTCGCCCGAACCTGGGCAAGATCTTCATCCTCGGGGTATTGGGCATGGCGGTGTACCAGAGCCTGGCGTACTACGCCGCGTCGCTGACCACCGCCACCAACATGGGCATCATCCTCTCCCTGATGCCGTTGATGGCGCTGACCGCTGCAATCATCAGCCTCGGCCAGCGCCTGACGTTTGGCGCACTGACCGGCGCAGTCCTGTCGTTCGCAGGCGTCGTGGTGGTGGTCTCGGCTGGCAGCCTGGGCGCGCTGCTGCAACACGGAGTCAACCTGGGCGACGGCATGATGCTGGTGGCCACCCTGGCCTACGCGGTCTACAGCACCCTGCTGAAAAAATGGCAGTTGCGCCTGCCGCCGTTGGTGTTGCTGTATTTGCAGGTGCTGGTGGCGGTGGTGGTGCTGTTCCCGTTGTTCCTGTTCTCGGCGAAAGCCGGCCTGGGCTGGGCGAATATTCCGCTGGTGTTGTACGCCTGCCTGTTGGCCTCGATGCTCGCACCACTGGCGTGGATGCATTCGGTTAAGACCCTGGGGCCAAGCCGCACCACGCTGTTTTTCAACTTGCTGCCGCTGATCACAGCGCTGATTGCGGCGGTGGTGTTAAAAGAAGAGTTGGCGCCATATCACCTGGTGGGCGGCTTGCTGACATTGGGCGGGGTGATCCTGTCGGAGCGCTGGACCACGCCGGTGCGTCGCCGGGCCTAAACCCCGGCAGCTTTCAAGCGCTGGGCATGTTCGACAAACAACCTGATCGGCTCGGCGCCCTTGCCTACCAGGCCCAGGGACTGGTTAACGATATCGAAGTGGTCCAGGGCGTAGTCGTCGCCGATCACCACTCCCAGGTGTGAGCTGTAGCGCCCGACCATGCCATCGCACTGGCCTTTTTCGCGTACAAAGCTGCGAGCAAATAACCGGCAACTGCGGTTCGTGCCGTCAAACAGGTTACGCCCGCGATCCGTGATACCCGGTTGCAAGGTGCCGGACCACGAGTAATAGCGCACGCCGTTGACCACCTCGGCGCCCTGCCCGCCCCAGGTATCCGGCAGCCCCTGGGGATACTGGCGGTTGAACAGCGCCACGCCCTCGCTGGTCAGCGATTGGTGCGACGCCTGCAAATCCGCCTTGAAGCGCGGGCCCCGATAGCCGGTTTCCAGCACGCCCATCACCCAGGCCACAAGATGAAACAGCGCGCTCATGATCCGGCCTTTCGCGCTGTCAGCGGGGTGATGCATGTGGATATGGTCCGCCAATTCCGAACCATGATTGGGCCCGGCCACCGATGTCACAGACGCAACCCATTCCGGCCGCACGGCCGCCGCATACCGCGCGGTGAGCGCGCCCTGGCTGTGGCCGATCAGGTTGACCTTGTCGGCGCCGGTGTCGCGGCGGATCTGCTCGATCTGCGCCAGCAACTGCTCGCCGCGTACCTCGCTCGAGTCGAGCGGCGCCACCTGCACCGGGAACACCTGCGCGCCACCCGCCCGCAGTGCGGGGACGATACCGTACCAGTAAGGGAAAAATCCCAGGCGCACAAACCCGAGCATGCCCGGCACCAGCACCAAGGGGTAACGCGTGGCTAACGACTGCGACATGAAGCGAACGTCCTTGATCAAGAAAGGATGAGGGCAGGTTAGCGCAGTCCGGCGACGCACTGATGACACCTCCCGGCAAATCCAATAAAACTTTTTGCTGCGCCCAGGACTCACAACTTGGAGCGATCACGCCGGCAGAGCGTGGCGCAAAACCGGATTAGCACCAGGAGATTGAGATGACTGAAGCAAACTTGACTGACGTTGCGACCCTGCGCCAACGCGCCCGTCAGAACGTCGAAAACGGTGCCGTGACCGAAGGCTATGACGCCGACCGCGAAGAAATCATCCGCTTGCTCAACGGCTCGCTCGCCACCGAGTTGGTGTGTGTACTGCGCTACAAGCGCCACTACTTCATGGCCAGCGGCGTAAAAGCCCACATCGCCGCCGAGGAATTCCTTGAGCACGCCACTCAGGAAGCCGAGCACGCCGACAAACTCGCCGAGCGCATCGTGCAGTTGGGCGGCGAACCGGAATTCAACCCGGACCTGCTGTCGAAGAACTCCCACGCTCAATACGTGGCGGGTAACTCGTTGAAGGAAATGGTCTACGAAGACTTGGTGGCCGAGCGGATTGCGGTTGATAGCTATCGCGAAATCATCCAGTACATCGGGGATAAAGACCCAACTACGCGCCGCCTGTTTGAAGAAATCCTGGCTCAGGAAGAAGAGCATGCGGACGATATGGCGGATATTCTAGAAAGCCTGTAAATCGCTGCGCGAAAAAAGGGGGCGCTGAGGGTAATACCGATCAGTTACGGGTAAACACCGTAACTGTGGCGAGGGAGCTTGTCGGATCGCCGCACCGTCCCGTTGGGCCGCGAAGCGGCCCCGCTTTCTACTGCTTAACTGATCGACATTAGGCGCTGGTTATCCAGCGTCCCTTTTTTACCCGATACGACCGTCAGTTAGTCAGAAACCATGACAGAGCCATTCCCGCCATGGACGACATTGTGAGCAGGTAGGGAACTACTATCCAGAGTTTGAGAGGTGTTGGGATACGCTTCACATCCTCAACGAGTACGAGGTATCGCCATTGAAAAACTCTCGGCATAAGGATGACGAGGGCAATCGCGAAGAGGCGTTTCAACTTCCCACCCAACGGTCCTACTCCAAACCTATATTTGAACGTCACTATGAATGTGCTGAATTTTAGATAGTCTTCGGCCTCTTCAAGTCTTGTATAGATGACATAAAAATTTAATGGAAAACACAGCAGCATCAACACACCCGACCCTATACCGATAGACTCTGGCATCATGTTCCACCCCCTGAAACTTCGTAAAGGCGGGTGCCTATTTGCTCACCGGCATGGCTTCCTATGGTACCCACGGCTACGCCCCCAAGGGCCCCACCCACTATGGCGCAGCCTAGCGCACTCGTTCCCACAGTAGGTATGGCAAAGACAAGTGCACATACGGCAACTCCAAATCCCATTCCTGCGTATCCCCCGAAAGCGGCGCCACCCACGCCTAACACCAACTTCCCGCCCTCCACATACTTTGCCCGCGTACATTCCTGCTCCCGCCCTGTGGAACACGCTTCTGTTATTTCCAACGCCGTCGCCCCAACGTCCAGGGCGATACCAATGTAAGTCCCCTTCTTCAGCATCTGTGAAGCCTTGGCGATACGCTTTACCGTCTCTTCATACCGGCGAATTTCACCGTGCTGCCAATAGCTTTTACTGGAGATGCCTAACATTTTCTTGATTGAGCCTTCATTTTTCAGGCCTGTACCAAAACGTGCCATGCCAGAAAGCTGACCATCGAGTTTTGCAAACAACGCGCGGCGCTTAGTCAGGAACTCATCCCGTGAGGCCGGAGTGCCCTTGCTCAAATACTGCTTATGCAAAGCAGAGACTTCCTCGAGGGTCTTCTCGATTGCCTCCAGGTGCTTACTCCAGGCGTTGCTGGCGCTCCCTATTCCAATAGAGGCGTTGGTCATGATGGCTTGCAACAGGTCGTAGTTTTTGATCAAAAACTGATCGGCCGCAGAGTGCGCCAATAGCGCATGCTTCACGTTTTGCGCCGAGCCCATCAGCCACGCCTCTTCTGCGGTGCAGGACGCCGTCCGTGCATCGGGAATGATCACGAGCTGCCCAGGCAGTACCACGGTGTTGCGAATGTGCTGGTTGAGGATGTCGAACTTTGTTTGCGTATGGGGATTAAGAGAAAGGCTGAGTTTGAGCAATAGATAAGGCAGCGGTCGCTCATTGATAAATACATAGGGTCCCTGCATTGCTTACACCTCCAAGTGACTGTGGCGGCCGACTATATGAAGGCGCCGCAGGAGGTGTAAGGGGAATCAGGGGAGGTTTTACCGTTTCAGAAATGAACTACGTAAGACCAGGAACATGCTTACGGAACTGATCCAAGCAAACTACCGCGTCGCCCATAAAAAAGGCGACCCAAGGAGTCTAATGCCGATCAGTTAAGAAATAGAAAGAGCGGGAAGTAACCTGTGGCGATCCGACAAGCTCCCTCGCCACAAGTACAGTGCGCCCCCTTAACTCACTGGCATTACCCAAGGAGTCGCCCTTTCTCACGGTTGCGCTGTATCAGCCCTTCACAGTCTTCGGCGCCTTGCCTTCCTTCATCTGTTGCAGCAACGGCGCGCACTGGTTCGGCTCGCCGCCACTCGGCGCGACCAGTGCCAGCAACCCGGCAGCCGGGCCGGCAATCACGCCCAACGCAACCATGCCCGCGCCACGCAGCGCCAGGGGTATAGCTTTTACGCCCGCGTTAGGTTTGATGAATGGGCCGTTGACGTACAACGGTGAGCGCAGGGAGAACAGGCGAAAGCCCTTGGATTCCGGGGTGATAGTCAGGTCTAACTGCTCGGTGGCCATGTTCGCCGTGCCGTCGATGTAGATGATGGCGTTCTCGGTATCGAACACAAACAACCGGGTGGTGGCCAGGCCGGTCTTGATGCCGAAGTCTGCCGCTGCGCAGTTGATCTTCACTTCCTTGTCGCCAAACAGGCGGCCCACCACGTAATTGCCCACGTTGAGCCCGGCGATTTCCATCAGGCTGCGACTGATGGCGCCGTCGTTGATCAGCATCTTCAGGTCACCGTTGGAGCTGCCCAGCAGCGCCGCCACGGAGTTGCCGCGCCCGGCGATATCGGCATCGCCATTGAGCTCACCGAAGCTGGTTTTCATCGGTTCGAAGGTCGGGAACAACTGCTTGAGCTTGAAGTTGCGCGCGGTGAGTTTGGCGCGACCTTCCATCGGCGTGATGCGGCCGTTCAAGCGAATCTGCGCATCGAGCTTGCCGCCGGCCACGCCGAAGCGCAGCGGCTCAAGGCTCAGTACGCCGTCGTTGAGCACCAGGTGCGTGTAGAGATCGTTAAACGGCAGGTCGGCACTGTGCACGATGCGTTTGCCGGTGAATTCCACGTCGGCATCCATGTCACGCCAACGTTCGGTGCGGAACTCTTCCACGGGCAGCACTTTGGTCGCCGGCTGTTTACTTTCGCCGCCACGGGCTTTTTGCTTGGCGTTGGAGTCGGCGCCGATCAGCGGGGCCAGGTCGGTCATCAACAGTTGGTTGGACACCAGCGCGCCACTCAGCTTGGGCCGTGGCTGGCTGGCGACATAGGCCAGGTTGCCGTGGATATCGCTGTTGCCGATCTTGCCGTTGAAGTTTTCGTAGCGGAACGACGCGCCGCTGGCTTCATGCAGCTTGGCGATCAGATGACCGTCGGTGGAGTACGCCGGCGAGTCCGGCAGGGTCACGCCGGTCAGCGGGTACAAGTTGCCCAGGCTGCTGCCGGAAAGTTTCAGGCGCAGGTCCAGGGCGCCGAGGTTCAGCGGGTCGGTCAGGGTGCCGGCCAGGGCGATGCTGGTGTCGGCGATCTTCACTTGGGCTTGCAGCGGGAACGGCTTGGCCGCGTCCTGCAGCGCCAGCAGGCCACCGATCTTGCCGGTGCCATCGAGTTTCTGACCGTGGTACTGGCCTTTGACCTTGAGGCCGAAGGCGTAGTCCTGCGGTGCCGAGCCTTTTTCCAGCGCCTTCTTTGCATCGGCATCGCCAACAATTTCGCCGAACGGAATGGGTTTGCCCAGCAGGTCGACAATCACGTCCAACTGGGTCTTGAGGGTCTGGTCGTCGAGGGTCACGTGGCCCTTGTCGAAACCGATGGCGCCGATGTCGACCACCCAATTCGAGGGTTCGGCGTTGGGGTCCTTGGGGTCGAATTTAAAGGTCCAGTTGGCGCGGCCGTCGGCCAGGCGCTGCAGCTCGGCGCTTGGCTCGGTGAGGTCGATACGCGGGATCACTACGCGCTGCACCAGCAAGGCCAGGGGCGAAATACGCAGCTCCACGCGTTTGAGGGTGACCATCTGCGGCTTTTTCGACCAGTCGGGGTTGCCCAGGGTCAGGTCTTCGGCAATCACGTGGGGCCACGGCACCCAGGCGCGCCAACCGCCTTCATCCGGCTCACGCTGCCACACCACCGCCAGATTGCCATTGATGGCAAACGGGCGATGCAACTCTTCGGAGACCTTGGCATTGAGCGGCGGCTTGATGCGGTTCCAGTCAAAGAACACCAGGACCAACACCACCACGGCAATTAATAGAACGAAGCTGGCGCAGCTCCAAGCGACAATTTTACGAGTGCGCGTCATTGCACAGGACTCCTGAATACGACTGGCTTAGCTACCTCTATAGAGCAGCCTATAACACTACGACTGGCAAACCGCCTGTGGGTTTAACCCGCTCACCGATTTAGCCGCTAAAAGCCATTTTCCTGATCATCCAGACAGATTCAATCATCAACGACGCACCATTGTTACCCAGGCTCGTGTCGAAAATACCCACCACGGTGCAAAACCGCGGGCTTGAGAGGCTCGATCTAGAGCCTCTGCCGGGAACAATCAATTCCGTTGATTATTACCATTGTGTTTATGAACTTTTATATCGACATATCGAGAGTAGCATTAGCCCCGTACCCACTTTATCGCCCTCCCAAGGAGCAACCCATCATGAAACGCCAAGTACTCGCTACCGTCCTGTTATCCATCCTGGCTTCCAGTGCCTTCGCCCTGCCAGCCGCCGAACAAGTAACCCCACAAGTCAAAGCCGACGCCGTTCACTTCAGCCAGACCCTGGCCCGCAGCGGTTCGCAAGAAGACGAAAACCGTGACTACGCCAAAGGCGCTGTTGCTGAAAATGGTTCGGAACACGCCAACAAACGCGCCTACACCGAGGGCCTGGTTGAAGGCGGCGCTGAACAAGCCGACGAACGTGCTTACACCCAAGGTATTGCCGAAGGTGGTGCGGACCGTCTGCAAGAAATGCATCAAGCACAGAGCTAACCCTGTGGCGGCCCAGAAAAAAGCCCGATCCGCCGATCGGGCTTTTGACTTTTTGTAGCCTGCGTCACGTTCCTCCCCCCTGCACCTGACTCCAAGTTCGACGCCAACGAAGCTGTTTTGCTAGAGTGCGTCGCTGTACTTGCCGACAAAGCCCGCCTGCCATGCTGCCCCGCGCCGAACAGAAGCAACAGACCCGCCTCGCTTTGATGGACGCAGCCCGCCATCTGATGGAGTGCGGCCGTGGGTTTGGCAGCCTGAGCCTGCGCGAAGTGGCCAAGACGGCCGGGATCGTGCCCACTGGGTTCTACCGTCACTTTGCCGATATGGATCAACTCGGCCTGGTACTGGTGAGTGAAGTAGGCCAGACCTTCCGTGCAACCATTCGACTGGTGCGCCACAACGAATTCGTGATGGGCGGCATTATCGATGCGTCCGTGCGGATCTTTCTCGACGTGGTCTCGGCCAACCGCTCGCAATTCCTGTTCCTGGCCCGCGAACAGTACGGTGGCTGTTTGGCCGTACGCCAAGCCATCGGCGCCCTGCGCGAAGACATCACCAGTGACCTGGCGGCCGACCTCACGCGGATGCCCAAACTGCAGCACCTGGATGCCGAGGGGTTGCACGTGATGGCCGACCTGATCGTTAAAAGCGTGTTCGCCACCCTGCCCGACATCATCGACCCGCCGGCCCAGGCCCTGCCTGCCCACCTCACGCCCCAGGCGAAAATCACCCAGCAACTGCGCTTTATCTTCATCGGCCTCAAGCACTGGCAAGGCCTGGGCAGCACCGAGTAAGCCGGTCAGCCCGCCTTATGAAAGCGCTTGGCAGTGGTGTAGTTTTTGTTCCAGTAACTGTTGCTCAACGAATCGATGCGCACATTCTTGCCGGTACGCGGTGAATGGATGAATTTGCCCGCGCCTATATAAAGGCCGACATGGCTGACCTGCCCGCGCCCATTGCCCTTGAAAAACACCGCATCCCCAGGCTTGAGCGCAGTGCGCTTGATCGTGGCGGCCGAAGAGCGGTGCATCGCCGCCGTTGTGCGGGGGAGGTGAATGTTGGCTTCGGTCTTGAACAGATAGACCAGGAAGCTGCTGCAATCAAACCCCTGCTCTGCCGACGTGCCGCCGAATTTGTAAGGCGTGCCCAGCAGTTCATGGGCGCGGTCGATCACATCGTCGATGGCGGGCGCCCGCAGGCTCTGCACGGAAGAACTGAAGGTTGCCTGGGGTTTTAAATTGGCCGAAGCCGAGGTGATGGCGCAACACAGGCTGACCATGACGACACAAAAAAAGGACCTGAACATGATGAACGTCGCTAAGAATTAAACACGGCGCAAATCCTAAAGAATTAAGGCGTAACGTTATGGACGCCAATTCCGCAGACCTTGTAGGGCAAATCCCAAAAACGCCCATCACGGGTGCGCCAACGCCATTTGGCGCACCACTTTAGAGCGCTCCGGTAATTTCGCGACGCTCTATTGCGTGGCACACACCTATTGCCTTCAGGCAATTCCTACTCCCTATTCGGGTTGGCAAGCCCCTTGCTCTAGCACTTCCATCGCCCATAGCTGGAAGCTGCCTGATGCTGGTGATCCACCGCCGAATCGCCCCCCAAGCCCTCTGGGCCGCCGAGTTGCTGCTGAATTTCGAAGCCCGCAGCAAAAGCCGCCTGCGCTGTTTCAGTGCTGACGGTGAAGACGTCGGCCTGTTTCTGGAGCGCGGACAGCCGCCGCTGCATGACGGCGAATGCCTACAGGCTGAAGACGGACGTGTCGTTCGCGTATGCGCCCGCCCTGAACACCTGCTGCACGTCACCTGCAGCAGCGCACTTGAATTGACCCGCGCCGCCTATCACCTTGGCAATCGCCATGTAGCCCTGCAAGTCGGGGATGGCTGGTTACGCTTGCTCGATGACTACGTGCTCAAGGCCATGCTCGAACAACTCGGTGCCCATACCGAGACTATCGAAGCGCCGTTCCAGCCGGAACATGGGGCTTACGGCGGTGGCCACCATCATTCGCGCCACGGCGACGAAGACTTCAACTATCCGCCCAAGCTGCACCAATTCGGCGTGCGTCTATGAACCCAGCGTGGGCGCTGTTGCGTCTGGCCAGTCCGCAATTGCCGATTGGCGGCTACAGCTATTCCCAGGGCCTGGAGATGGCCGTGGAGAACGGCCGCGTCGATGATGCGGCCAGCGCACGGCGCTGGATCAGCGACCAGTTGCTGCTCAATCTCGCCCGCTTCGAAGCGCCTCTTTTGCTTGCCCATTGCCAGGCCGCCGCTGATGAGGATTGGCCGCGTCTGGCTCAGTTGTGCGAAGAGCACCGCGCCAGCCGTGAGACCCGAGAGCTGTATCAGGAAAGCCGGCAGATGGGCTACTCGCTGCAACAGTTGCTCAACGGCTTGCCGGAACTGGACAGCGCCGCCCGTACGTTTCTTGAACAACGCGGCGAGCCGCACCTGGCTCTCGGCTGGGCGCTGGCCGCGCGGGCGTGGCGCATCAGCCCCGACGATGCCCTCGCCGCCTGGCTCTGGAGCTGGCTGGAAAACCAATTGGCCGTGCTGATGAAAACCTTGCCACTGGGCCAGCAAGCCGCCCAGCGCCTGACCAGCGAACTGCTGCCATTGCTGCAACAAGCCCAGCAGGACGCAGGCCACATCGAACCCCACCATTTCGGCAGCGCCGCCTTCGGCCTGTCCCTGGCGTGCATGGCCCACGAGCGCCAATACAGCCGCCTGTTCCGGTCCTAGGGACTTTTATTTTGGAGAGTCGCATGAACACACAACCCTTGCGTGTCGGCATCGGTGGCCCAGTGGGCTCCGGCAAGACCGCCCTGACCCTCGCCCTGTGCCTCGCGCTGCGCGATCGCTACAACCTGGCGGTGGTCACCAACGACATCTACACCCGCGAAGACGCCGATTTCCTGGTGCGCAACCAGGCCCTGGCGCCGGAGCGCATTATCGGCGTGGAAACCGGCGGCTGCCCGCACACCGCGATTCGTGAAGATGCGTCGATCAACCTGGAGGCCGTAGACCAGCTCAACCGGCGCTTTCCCGGCCTGGACCTGATCCTGGTGGAGTCCGGCGGTGACAACCTCTCGGCGACCTTCAGCCCGGAGTTGTCGGACCTGACCATCTACGTGATCGATGTGTCCGCCGGCGACAAGCTGCCGCGCAAAGGCGGGCCCGGCATTTGCAAATCCGACCTGCTGGTGATCAACAAGATCGACCTGGCGCCGCTGGTCGGCGCCTCGCTGGAGCTGATGAACAGCGACACCCAGCGTATGCGCAACGGCAAACCCTTTGTGTTCAGCAACCAGAAAACCGGCGTCGGCCTGGAAGAGATCGTCGCCTTTATCGAACGCCAGGGCCTGCTGACCGCCGCCTGATCAACCTATAAGGAACCTGTCCATGAGCCTCAAAAAACTCATCGCTGCCGCCGCCCTGCTGCTGGCCCCTGCCCTCGCCTTCGCCCACCCTGGCCACGGCGACAACGGCTTGATGGCCGGCATCAGCCATCCATTGGGTGGCCTTGACCACTTGCTGGCGATGGTCGCGGTCGGCCTATGGGCGGCGCAGCAAAAGGGCAACGCGCGCTGGGCACTTCCGTGCACCTTTGTCGGTGCCCTGTTGATCGGCGGCCTGCTCGGTTTTGAAGGGTTGCAATTGCCGGCGCTGGAAAGCGCGATTGCTGCATCGGTGCTGGCGCTGGGCCTGGCGGTGGCACTGGCGGTGCGTCCGCCGTTGTTCCTGGCTGTCGGTGCGACTGCATTGTTTGCGCTGTTCCATGGTGTGGCCCACGGTTTGGAGCTACCGGACATGTCCAGCCCTTGGGCGTATGCCGCAGGTTTTGTCGGCGCAACGGCCGCATTGCACGCGGCCGGTTATGCGGTGGTGCGCTTCCTGCCGACTGCGGCGGCGCCGTTGGTGCGGATTGCCGGGGCGGCGTCGGCGGCGACAGGGGTATGGCTGCTCGCGGGCTGACTGTAAAGATCATTCCCACGCTCTGCGTGGGAATGCAGCCCGGGACGCTCCGCGTCCCAAACCGTGACGCAGAGCGTCACAAGAGGCATTCCCACGCAGAGCGTGGGAACGATCAGCTCACAACTTGCCGCTGCCCCTCTGCTACCATGCGCGCCTACACCCCTGCCGTGACGACGCCAGCCGATGCCCATCGCTCCAAGCTCCGCCCCCCAGCCTTCGTTGAATGCCGTGCTCACGCACTTCCATGACTTGATCGTGCCGCTCTGGCAGGGCCCGGGCTGGAATGCCGACCTGGCGTTGCCCTATGAGGCGCTGGACGCCGATCACCGCCCTTTACCTGCGCAACGCTACCGCGCCATGGCCTGTGCCCGGCAGCTTTACCTGTTTGCCAGCCTGATCGGCGAACCCGGTGCGGCTTTTGCCGAGGAGCGCGCGGCGGCGCTGTTCCGCTCGTTGCAACGGCACTTCCATGATGCGGAGCACGGCGGCTGGTTCTACAGCATCGACCCTGCCGGCCAGCCGCTGGACAAGCGCAAAGACCTCTACACCCACGCCTTCATCATCTTCGCGTGCGCCCATTACTGGGCAAAGGTGCGCGAGCCGCTGGTGGAATCGGTGCTCGATGCCGCGCTGGAAGTGGTCGCGCAACGTTTCGCCACCGGCGACGGCCTGTATGAAGCGGTGCTGGAGCGCAACTGGGCATCCCTCAAGTCCGGCCCGCTGCAAAACCCGCTGATGCACCTCGCCGAAGGCTTCCTCGCCACGTTGGCCGTGCGCGAAGACGCCATCACCCAGGACGCATTGCTGGACTTGGCCAACGCCCTGCAAAAGCGCTTCATCGACCGCCAGCACGGGGTGATGATGGAAAAACCGCTGGGCGCTGTGGATAACTGGTTTGAGCCGGGGCACCAGTTCGAATGGTTCTTTTTGCTGGAGTCTTCGCAAGTGCTGCGCGGCACCGCGCTGCATGCGTCGCTGACGCGGGCGTTTGCCTATGCCGAGCAAATGGGTGTGGATAACGTCACGGGCGCGGTCAGTGGGATGCTGGCCCTCGACGGCACCGTGCGTGACGGCACGCAACGTATCTGGGCCCAGGCCGAATACCTGCGGGCATTGACCTTGCGACCGGAAAGTGAGGCGGTGTTGCAGCGCCAGTTGCTGGCGTTGCAAGCGCATTTCCTGCATGAGAAGGGCTGGCATGAATGCCTGGACGCCAAGGGTAAGGTGAGCCGGCGGGATATGCCGTCGACCACGCCGTATCACTTGGCGACCTGTTATCAGGGCTTGGTCAGGTATCTCGGCTGACCGTCACGCAATCCACTTGCGATCCCCGGTAAAACTGATCGTCAGCCAGCGCGCCGCATCCGGCGTGCCGAGCCCTGTGGATATCTCTTCGCGCAGCCCGTCGAGCGTCGCGACGTTATCCACCGGGTAATCCGCCGGCAACACCACATGAATCTCGATAAACCGCGCGCGCCCGTGCTTTTGCACATAGGACACGTAGTCATCGAAACCATGTTTGGCCTGGGCCGCGTCCATCACTTCACGCACCTTGTCATCCAGATGATCCGGGGCAATCCCCAGCACCTCACGCAGCGCTGGGCGCAGGATCTTGAACGCCGGCGCCAGCATGCTCAGGGCCAGCAGGATCAGGATCAACGGGTCGACATACACCGCCCACTCGCCATAGCCCTGGGACTTGAGCAACAGCGCGGCGAGAAAGCTGATCAGCAAGCCCACCGAGAGCATCGCGTCCACCATCCAACTGATGTTGTCGAACTGGATCAGCGATGATTTCAGCGTGCGATTGCGGTGGCGCACGTAGAAGAAGTAGGCGAACTCGACAAAGGTAAACACCGCCGCGTAGCTGATCACCAACCCCAGCTCGATCTCGCGCCCGCCATTGATAATGCCGAACACACCGTTGAGGAATGCATAGATGGCGATCAACAGCAGGAAGCTGCCTTCGATCAACAGCACCATGGGTTCCAGGTGCCAATAGCCGAACTGGAAGCGCTCGTTGCTTTTCTTCGCGATCAGCTTGGCCGTGATCAGCATCAACACCTTGATGGCGGTGGCGATCAGCGAGAAAAAGCCGTCGAATAAAATGGATTGGGCGCCGGATACCACACCCGTGACAATCCCGGCGATCGCCACGGCGAACATCAGGATGGTCGATTGTTTGAGCAGTGCCTGCTCACCTCGGTTACTCACATTTCCTCCCGTTAAAACCTTTAAACCGCACGATGCGGAGGGTTTTCCGGGATGGAGTGTACCTTATGTCCTATTTTGGCCGATTTGCCGCATTTCAAAGGTTGTTGAAAAACCCTGTGGCGAGGGAGCTTGCTCCCGCTGGGGCGCGAAGCGGCCCTAAGATTCTGGGGCCGCTACGCAGCCCCACGGGAGCAAGCGCCCTCGCCACAGAAGTGATCAGCCTTTGGCGCCACGCTCAATCGCAAACCCGGCCCAGGTCTGGCTCACCGGCATCAGCTCCAGACGGTTGATGTTGACGTGTGCCGGCGTGTTCATTACCCAGAAAATGGTGTCGGCAATATCCTGCGGCTGGATCGGCTCAGCGCCGGCGTAGGTGGCGTCGTAGCGCGACTGGTCGCCGCCGAAGCGCACCAAGGAGAACTCGCTTTCACACAGGCCCGGCTCGATGTTGGTCACGCGCACGCCGGTGCCTTGCAGGTCGCAGCGCAGGTTCAGCGAGAACTGCTTCACGAACGCCTTGGAGCCGCCATACACATGGCTGCCTGGGTACGGGTAGCTGCCGGCGATGGAGCCCAAATTGATGATCCCGGCGCCACGGCCGTGAGCGATCAGGCGTGGCAGCAGCAGGCTGGTGGTCGTCAGCAGGCCTTTGATATTGGTGTCGACCATGGTCTCCCAATCGTCGAGGCTGCACTTGGGCGCAGGGTCGGTGCCCACGGCCAGGCCGGCGTTGTTGATCAGCCCGCGCAGCGTGGCGAATGACGGCGGCAGGTTGGCAATCGCCTCTTCCATGCCTTTGCGGTCACGTACGTCCACTACCAGGCCGTGCACTTCGGTCTGCTTGGAAAGCTCTTCGACCAGTGCATTCAGGCGATCGGCACGACGACCGGTGAGCACCAGTTTCCAGCCGGCTTCGGCAAAACGACGGGCACAGGCTTCGCCGAAGCCTGAGGTTGCGCCAGTAATAAACAGCGTGTCGGACATGGTGTTCTCCTTGCGGGCATCGAGAAAAAATCAGCCAGCAGAATGCCCTTACGCCGCCGTCGCGGCAACCGATATGCACACACCTTCATGCAGCCCTGATCAATTATTAACCAGTCCGAGCAAAGCCTTATGAACCGTGGCTTGCAGCCATATACGCGCAGGTTATCCACAACTGGGCCCACAGTCTTTGGGGGCAAGTGCAAAAAGCCTCAGGCCGCTGTGTACAAGGCTTTCAGGCGGTTTTAGAAAGTTTTTTGCTTGACCTGGGCGAGGGCGTATGTAGCCCCATCAATAGAATCAAGATTCGAACGATGGCTCCAGGCCAGTCATTCCGGCCTCTGCGGAGGTCTTTCCAGAGTTTAGTCACAGACTTATCCACAGGCTGAACCGACATAATTCGGTCATATACCTGTGTCTTTAAACAGGTTGACAAACCCTTCGACAGGTCGCGAAAAAGTGACTGGTCAAAAAACAACCGCCGCGCTACAAGCCACGTAATCAAAGGCTTTCAGCCAGCTACTCCCACGTTACCCACAGCCGGTTCCACAGTGAATGGGGACAAGTCAAAACTGTGACAAAACAGGGATTTGCGGCGGCTATATGTCGCGCTTTAGAGGGTGGCCAGATTTGTTTTCCACAATTTGGAGAATGCCCTGTGGAGCACGCAAAACAAATGTGGGAGGGGGCTTGCTCCCGATAGCGATTTAACATTCAAGGCCTCTGTTGAATGAAAATCCGCTATCGGGAGCAAGCCCCCTCCCACAGGGGTGCTGCGTCGGTTTTTAGATCAGTGCCCGCCGAGGTAGGCATTGCGCACTTCCTCGTTCACCAGCAATTCCTTACCGGTGCCTGTCAGGCGAATCTCGCCGTTGACCATTACATACGCCCGGTCCGACAGCCGCAGCGCATGGTTGGCGTTCTGCTCCACCAGGAAGATGGTCATCCCGGTGGCCGCCAGTTCGCGCAGGGTGGCGAAGATCTGCTTCACCACGATCGGCGCCAGACCCAGGCTCGGCTCGTCCAGCAGCAACAGCTTGGGCCGGCTCATCAGTGCACGGGCGATGGCGAGCATTTGCTGTTCGCCGCCCGACATGGTCATGGCGCGCTGGGTACGCCGCTCCTTGAGCCGTGGGAACAGCTCGAACATGCGCTGCATGTCCTGCGCAGCATACTTGTCGCCAATCGGGATGGTGCCCATCAGCAGGTTTTCCTCGACAGTCATGTCGGGGAACACCCGCCGCCCTTCCGGCGACTGCGCAATGCCGTTGGAGGCGATGTAGTGGGACGACTTGTGGGTAATGTCGACGCCGTTATAGAGGATCTGCCCCGACTCGGCCCGTGGTTGGCCGAAGATCGACATCAGCAGCGTGGATTTACCCGCGCCATTGGAGCCGATCAGGCTGACAGTTTCGCCTTCGTTGATGTACAGCGAGACCTTTTTCAGGGCCTGGATCGGGCCATAAAACACGTCCAGGTCCTTCATTTCGAGGATAGGTGCACTCATACCAGCTCCTCTTCATCCGCGCCCAGGTAGGCGGCAATCACTTTCGGGTCGTTGCGGATCGCTTCCGGGCCGCCCTCGGCGATCACGTTGCCGTGGTCGAGCACCACGATGTGGTCGGAAATACTCATCACCATGCCCATGTCGTGTTCAATCAGCACCACCGTGAGGTCGTGTTCGTCGCGCAACAGGCGAATCATCGCGCTGAGGGCTTCGGTTTCCTGGGGGTTGAGGCCCGCCGCCGGTTCGTCCAGGCAGATGATCTGCGGCCGGGTGCACATGGCGCGGGCGATTTCCAGGCGGCGCTGCTGGCCGTAGGAGAGTTCGCCGGCGAGGCGGTTGGCACAGTCCACCAGGTCCACCACTTCCAACCAGTAGAAGGCGTGGTCGAGGGCGTCGCTTTCAGCCTTGCGGTAGCCCTTGGTGTTGAGGATGCCCGCGAGCATGTTGCGGTTGACCCACATGTGTTGGGCCACCAGCAGGTTTTCCAGCACCGACATTTCCTTGAACAGGCGAATGTTCTGGAACGTACGAGCCAGCCCGGCGCGGTTCACCAAATGGGTGCCGCCGAACATCTTGTAGTACACACGGCTGAGAAAGCTTTTCGGCGACACAAAGTCGACGGCCTTGAAGCGCTCGCCGAGCAACTGGATCACGTTGGTCTGCTGGCCGCGCACGTTGAGTTCGATCTTGCCGCCACTGGCTTTGTAGAAGCCGGTGAGGCAGTTGAACACCGTGGTCTTGCCGGCACCGTTGGGGCCGATCAAGGCGAAGATCGAGTTGCGTTCGACCTTGAGGCTTACATCGCTCAAGGCCTTGATGCCTCCGAAGTGCATCATCAGGTGTTCCACGGACAGGACGACTTCCTTGCTCATGGCGCCACTCCTTTACGTGGTGTTACACCAGTTCGGCTGATCCGGATCAGGCCGCGCGGTCGCCAGATCATCATCACCACCATCAACACGCCAAACAGCAGCACGCGGTATTCGGAGAAGCTGCGCAGCAGTTCAGGCGCAACGGTCAAGACGAACGCCGCGATCACCACACCGACGGTCGAGCCCATGCCGCCCAGTACCACGATGGCCAGGATCAACGCCGACTCAAAGAAGGTGAACGACGACGGGTTGACGAAGCCCTGATAGCTGGCGAAAAACACCCCGGCCAAACCGGCTGTGGACGCGCCGATAGTGAACGCCGAGAGCTTGACCAGCACATGGTTCAGGCCCATGGAGCGGCAAGCGATTTCATCTTCGCGCAACGCTTCCCAGGCACGACCGACCGGCATGCGGGTCAGGCGATGCTTGATGTACAGCACGGCCAGCACCACCAGGAACAGCACGATGTAGATGAACATGAACTTGATGTTGGGGTTGTAATCGAGGCCGAAGAATTCGTGGAACGGAATCCCGCCTTCCTTCGCTTTACGCCCGAATTCCAGGCCAAGGAAGGTCGGCGATGGCACCGGCATACCGTTTGGACCGCCGGTGAACGACAGCCAGTTGTTCAGCACCAGGCGGATGATTTCGCCGAAGCCCAGGGTCACGATGGCCAGGTAGTCACCGTGCATTCGCAGCACCGGGAATCCGAGTATGCACCCCGCCAGCGCCGCCGCGATCGCCGCCAATGGCAGCACGCTCCAGAAACCCAGGCCCAGGTATTGATAACCCAACGCCAGGCCGTAGGCACCGATGGCGTAGAACGCCACGTAACCGAGATCGAGCAAGCCGGCCAGGCCCACCACGATGTTCAGGCCCAGGCCCAGCAACACGTAGATCAGCCCGAGGATCACCACGGTCAGCAAGTACTTGTTGGCGAAGATCGGGAACACGATGGCGATCACGATCAGTGCCGGGATGATCCAGCGCAGCCGCGACTTGTAGTCCGGTGGCAGCACGTGCACGCCGGAGCCACTGCTCTCGAAGCCCTGCAGAATCTTCAGGCCCTTGGGGGTTTGCAGGAACAGGCTGAGGGCAAAGCGCCCGGCCATCACGATGGCGACCAGGATGGCCACACGCGCAGGTTCCAGGTTGAAGCTGTAGCCGTCGAGGACCACGCCGACGATAGGACCGAACACGATCAACGAAATCAGCCCGGCGAGGACCGTATCGACCACACTTTTCTTGATATCGATTGGTTTGGCAGCAGACATGTTTACACCTTCGCCACGAGTGGGCGACCAAGCAGGCCCTGAGGACGGAAAATCAGAATCACCACCAGCAGGGAGAAACTGAACACGTCTTTGTAGTCAGAGTTGATCAACCCCGAGAACAGCGACTCGGAAATACCCAGGATGATCCCGCCAAGCATGGCCCCAGGCAGGGAACCGATGCCGCCGAGTACCGCTGCGGTAAATGCCTTGATGCCGATGATGAAGCCGGCGTAGAAGTCGAACGTGCCGTAGTTCAAGGTGATCAGCACGCCGGCCAGGGCCGCCATGGCTGCACCGATGACAAAGACGTAAGAGATCACGCGGTCGGTGTTGATGCCCAGGATCGAAGCCATCTTGCGGTCTTGCTGGGTGGCGCGGCACATGCGGCCAAGCTTGGTGTACTTGATGATGTAGGTCAGCAGGGCCATGCCCGCGAACGCGGCGACCAGAATGAAGACCTTGGTGTACGTCAACTGAACGAACCCGGTGCCGATATCGACACGCCAGGCTCCGGCCAGCAGCGTAGGAATACCTTGTTGTTTCGCACCCTGGGCGATCTGCGCGTAGTTCTGCAGGATCAGGGAGATCCCGATGGCGCTGATCAGCGGAGCCAGTCGGGTAGAGTTGCGCAGCGGTTTGTAGGCGACACGTTCTATGACCCAACCGTAAACGCCTGTGACGACCACGGTGAAGACCAGAGTGCCGAGAATGAGCAGCGGGAAGGATTCGATGCCGAAATAAGCCAGCAGTGCCAGACTGATCGCCGCGAGGTAAGCGGAAATCATATAAACCTCGCCATGGGCGAAGTTGATCATGCCAATGATGCCATAGACCATTGTGTAGCCGATGGCGATCAGGCCATAGACCGACCCGAGGGTCAGGCCGTTGACCAGTTGCTGCAGGAAAATACCATCCATAACGCAATCTCACGCGGTGAGAACCTGCACACCGGGGGGGTGTGCGGTCCTTCTGGAGGAAAACAGAGGTTTAACACCCGCCCCGCCCACCCGTGCGGGAGCGCGCTTGGGTGGAGAGGGAGCTTGCTCCCGCTGGGCTGCGAAGCAGCCCCAAACTGGGCGATCGAGATACATCAGATGTAACTCGGTGAACGGTTTGGGAGTGCTGCGCACTCCAGCGGGAGCAAGCTCCCTCGCCACAACAAGCTCGCCCCTACAAAGAATCAGGCGTTCTGCTTACTTCTGCTTTTCCAGCTGGTGGTATTTGCCGTCTTTATCCCACTGGTAAACCACGTAGTCGGAGATTTTCAGGTCGCCCTTGGCATCCCAGGCTTTTTCGCCCATTACGGTTTTAACCGGGTGAGCCTTGAGCCACTTGGCGGCGTCTTCGCCCTTGTTGCTTTTGGCGCCGTTGAAGCCGGCAGCCAGGGCCTGGACCGAAGCGTAGGCGTACAGGGTGTAGCCTTCAGGCTCGTAACCGTTTTTCTTGAACTCTTCCACGACGGTCTTGCTGTCTGGCAGCAGGCGCGGGTCAGCGCCGAAGGTCATGTAGACGCCATCCACATACTGCGCACCACCGGCAGTAGCCACCAGTTCGTCAGTCACGATGCCGTCATCGGACATGAACTTCACGTCTTTGAGGCCAGCTTCGCGAATCTGGCGAACCAGGGGACCGGCTTCCGGGTGCAGGCCGCCGAAGTACACGACGTCGGCGCCCAGAGAGCGGATTTTGGTGACCAGGGCGCTGAAGTCTTTCTCGCCACGGGTCAGGCCTTCTTCCAGCACCGGCTTGACGCCACGCTTGGTCAACTGGGCAGCGGTGGCGTCAGCCAGGCCTTTGCCGTAGGTGTCCTTGTCGTTGATGACCGCGATTTTTTTGCCCTTGAGCACGTCGACGATGTAGTCGCCAGCGACGATACCTTGCTGGTCGTCACGGCCGCACATGCGGAACATGCCGCTCAGGCCGCGTTCAGTCACTTGTGGGTTGGTGGAGCCAGGAGTGATCGCGATGATGCCGGCCTCGTCATACACCTCGGACGCCGGGATAGTGTTGGACGAGCAGAAGTGCCCGACCACACCGATGACCTTGTCCTGGTCGGCCAAGCGGTTGGCCACGGCCACGGCTTGCTTGGGTTCGCAGGCATCATCGCCGGCGACCAGCTTGATCTGCTCGCCGTTGATGCCGCCGGCCTTGTTGATGACGTCGGCTGCCGCTTGGGCACCCTTCATGTACTGCTCACCGAAAGCAGCGTTGGCGCCCGTCATTGGCCCCGCAACGCCAATCTTCACATCAGCTTGAACAAACGTAGAAACACCCAGCGCCGCTGCAATGGCGAGGGCCAGAAAACCTTTCTTGTAAAACGTCTGGGACATGAGTGGTGCTCCGATATTTTTGATTTTTGGCACGACAACTTGCATTCAAACTTTTCACTGAAAGCTCAGAGCAAGCCCCGTGCCATTACTTTTTTATTCTTCAAAAAGACACGGTGTCATTGTTATTACAGGCGTTTCGACTCCGCTTGCCAGTACGTGCAACCCTCTAGCATCAAGAGGTGCAACCCACCGACCAAAAAAGTACAACCTCGACAGGTCGCACCTGCAACCAGACCTATAAACGGCTCTTCCTACAGCTGTAACAAACTGCGTAACGGAAGTGCACATTTACAGTGCGCGAATGCTACGACTTGCACCAATACAGATGAGTAGCCTGCTAAGAAAATGCAGGCTTTTGAACGGTATTTCGCTGATCAGATCACGATCCTCAGGCATTGCCCGGCGTGATACAGCGAGAATCCAGCCTCATACAGACAGCTGCGCAGCCCCACCCCTGCCAGCGGCTGCATCGGCGTGAATGGAATCGGCAAGGCTTGGGGATTCTGGTGACACACGTAATCGGCAAACGCCTTGCCGACCACGGTGCCGGTGGTCACGCCGCGCCCGTTATAGCCCGTGACTGCCACAAGCCCAGGGGCCGGCTCGAACAGGCGCATCAGGTGATCGGGAGTGAAGGCGATGCAGCCGGTCCAGGTGCATTCCCACTGCACCGATTTGAGGTACGGAAAGTAGTGCTGCTGCACCCGATCGGCCCACACCTTGAGGAACCACGCCGGTTTCTGGTTGCCGTTGCCCAGGCTGCCGAGCAACAGACGGCCGTCAGCATCGCGGCGGATGCTGCTGAGCACCTGGCGCGTGTCCCACGAACCTTGCCCGCCGGGGAGGATCTGTTTGGCGGCGTCGTCGGTGAGCGGCGCGGAAGCGACCTGGTAGTAGTAGCCGGGAAAGAAATTGCGCCGCAGTTCGGTCCATTCACCTTCGGTGTAGGCGTTTGAGGCGATCACGACTTGTGCAGCCTGCACCGCACCGTTCGCCGTTTGCACCGACCAGTGCGCACCTTGGCGCTCCAGTTGCGTGACCGGGGAATGGTCGAACAGTTGCCCACCCAATCGCGCCGCCGCGTTGGCCAAACCACTGGTGTAGGCCATCGGATTCAACGTGCCCGCGCGCCGATCCAACAAGGCGGCGGAGATCTTTTGGGTGCCGGTGGCTTGCTCGCAAGCCTGGCCGGTGAGCAACTCAACCGGCGCGCCACGACGCTTCCATTGTTCTTCACGACTGCGCAAATCCGCCTGGCCACGGGCGTTGTGCGCCATGTGCAACGTGCCCTCGCGGCGCAATTGGCAATCGATGGTGTATTTGTCGATGAGGCTGAACACCAGCGACGGCGCCGCGCCCAACATGCGGTTGAGCTGGCTGCCCACCACCTCGCCGAAACCGGCTTCGATGTCGTCCGGCGGAATCCACATGCCGGCATTGACCAGCCCGACATTGCGCCCCGAACCACCATGGCCGGTACGATGAGCTTCCAGTACGGCGACGCTTTTACCCTGTTCCAGCAAGTGAATGGCGGCCGACAAACCGGTAATACCGGCGCCGATCACGCACACATCCACCTTCACCTCGCCCTTGAGCGCGGCGCGATCCGGCCGGCCAGGGGTGAGCTGTTCCCACAAACACGTTTCGCGTAATGGCATTGCCAGACTCCGGGATGAATACACCGCCGCTCGTTCCCATGCTCTGCGTGGGAATGCTGCCCTGGACGCTCCGCGTCCTGCTCTTAAAGTCGTGACGCGGAGCGTCACAGGATGCATTCCCACGCGGAGCGTGGGAACGATCATCAAATGTGGGAGGGGCGGTGCGACGATTCGACTTGCTCCCGATGGCGGTGTATCAGCCAACACGTTCAAACCTGTTCCACCGCATAGGGAGCAAGTCGAATCGTCGCACCGCCCCTCCCACATTTTTAACCGTGTTTCGACAGGTGATCAGTCGAAAGTAATGCCCTGTGCCAGCGGCAACTCCAGCGAATAGTTCACGGTATTGGTCTGCCGGCGCATGTACCCGCGCCATGCATCCGAACCCGACTCACGACCGCCACCGGTTTCTTTCTCACCGCCAAACGCACCGCCAATCTCTGCACCGCTCGGGCCGATGTTGACGTTGGCGATGCCGCAGTCACTGCCCACCGCCGACATGAACTGCTCGGCTTCGCGCACATCGGTGGTGAAGATGCACGACGACAGGCCTTGTGGCACGGCGTTGTTCAGCCGTAGCGCCTCAGGGAAGTCTTTGTAACCGACCACGTAAAGGATCGGCGCGAAGGTTTCGGTGCACACCACGTCGCTTTGCTCGGGCATTTCCACAATCGCCGGGGACACGTAGTAAGCGTTGGGGAATTTGTCTTCCAACTGACGCTTGCCGCCAAATACCTTGCCGCCTTCGCTCAAGGCTTGCTCCAGGGCGTCCTGCATGTTTTCGAAGCCGTGCTTGTCGATCAGCGGGCCGATCAGGTTGCCTTCCAGCGGGTGGCCGATGCGCACTTTTGAGTAGGCGGCCTTGAGGCGGGTGACGATTTCTTCTTTTACCGATTCATGGGCGATCAGGCGGCGCAGAGTGGTGCAACGCTGACCGGCGGTGCCAACGGCGCTGAACAGGATGGCGCGCACGGCCATGTCCAGGTCGGCGCTTGGGCCGAGGATCATCGCGTTGTTGCCGCCCAACTCAAGGATGCTGCGGGCAAAGCGCGCGGCGACTTTCGGCGCCACTTCGCGGCCCATGCGGGTGCTGCCGGTGGCGCTGATCAGGGCCACGCGAGGGTCGTCCACCAGTGCGGCGCCGGCGTCGCGACCGCCAATGATCACCTGGCTCAAGTACTCAGGGGCGTCGTTGAATTTCTTCAGCACGCGCTCGAACAGCGCCTGGCAGGCCAGGGCGGTGAGCGGGGTCTTTTCCGAGGGTTTCCAGATCACGGCGTTGCCGCACACCAGCGCGAGGGTGGTGTTCCACGCCCACACGGCGACCGGGAAGTTAAAGGCGCTGATCACGCCGACCACGCCCAGCGGGTGCCAGGTTTCACGCATGTGGTGGCCTGGGCGCTCGGAGGCGATGGTCAAGCCGTACAGTTGGCGGGACAGGCCCACGGCGAAGTCGCAGATGTCGATCATTTCCTGCACTTCACCCAGGCCTTCCTGAGTGATCTTGCCCGCTTCCCAGGACACCAGTTCGCCCAGGTCGGCCTTGTATTCACGCAACACATCGCCGAACTGGCGCACCAATTCACCGCGACGGGGCGCCGGTACTTTGCGCCAGGCGTCGAATGCATGCTCGGCGCGACTGACCTGCTGCTCCACCTCGGCGGCACCTTCCCAGTGCACACTGCCGATACGGCTGCCATCAATCGGCGAATGCACGGGTTGTTTACCCGACTGGTACAACGCCGGGTTTACCCCGAGACGGTCAAGCAATGCGGCAACCATGGGTCACTCCTTCAATCTGCAAACAAAAAATCGCACCGCGCCAGGCACGGCGATCCAGACCTTATTTGTAGCTGGCCCAAGACTTGCCAACAAACGACGATTAGGCGAGATATCATTCCGTTTATTCATGCAAAGAATAAAAAGAGGCGTGCCGTGCTGAACAAAAGACATTTGCCCTCGATCACTGCCCTGCAGTGTTTCGAAGCCGCCACCCGTCACCTGAGCTTCACCCGCGCCGCCGAGGAGCTGAACCTCACGCAAAGCGCGGTGAGCAAACAGGTCGCCCAGCTGGAAGAATTACTGCAGCACCTGCTGTTTCGCCGGGTGCGCCGCCGCTTGCAGATGACCCCGGCGGGCGACCTGTACCTGGTGGAAGTGCGCAAGATCCTCACCCAAGTGGAGATGTCTACCCACTACCTGCGCTCCTACGGCGGCGAGACTGAAGTGCTGCGCGTGTCCACGCCCTACACCTTCGGCGCGCGCTGGCTGGTGCCGCGCCTCAAGGGCTGGCGCTTGCGTCACCCGCAGATCCATCTGGACCTGTGCAACGAGCAGGAACCCGACGATCTGCTGCAAGGCAAGGCCGACATGGCCTTCTACTTCGGCCAGGGTTCACGCCCCGGCACCGAAAGCCTGAAACTGTTCAGCGAAGAACTGGTGCCAGTGTGCGCCCCGGAGAGCCTGCCCACGCAGCCGTTCACCGACCCCACGCAACTGAGCGACCTGGTGCTTCTGCAAAACGCCTCGCGACCCCAGGGCTGGCACGACTGGTTTGCCAGCCAGGGGTTCCACACCGAGCACAGCTACCATGGGCCGCGTTTCGACACCTTCTATATGTGCATTCGCGCGGCGCAGGTGGGCTGCGGGGTAGCGCTGTTGCCGCGGTTTCTGGTGGAAGAGGAATTGGCAGACGGCAAGCTGGTAATCCCCTGGCCGCACGCGATGCCGAGTCAGGATGCGTATTACCTGGCGTACCCGGAGCATTCGGCGGAGGTGCCCAAGGTGCGGGAGTTTGTGAAGTGGATGATGGAGCAGGTGTAAATATTTTTTCTGTACCGCCGCCATCGGGAGCACGTCGCACAGAAAAAATCACTGGCAAAACCCCACAGGTCTATGCGCCACTAGCACCCTTCCTTAATTGTGCGTAAAGGTCGGCGCCCATCGCCGATCCGTCTGGAGATTCCCGCTATGAGCGAGAGTGTGTTTGCCGATCGCATCGTGCAGAACCTGCTCGACACCGACTTCTACAAGCTGACCATGATGCAGGCGGTGCTGCACAACTACCCGAATGTGGAAGTTGAATGGGAGTTTCGTTGCCGTAACAGTGAAGACCTGCGCCCGTACCTGGCGGAAATCCGCTACCAGATCGAACGCCTCGCCGAGTTGAGCCTGAGCCCGGATCAACTGGGCTTCCTCGAACGCATCAGTTTCATGAAACCGGATTTTTTGCGCTTCCTCGGGCTGTTCCGCTTCAACTTGCGTTATGTGCAGACCGGCATCGAAAACGGCGAGCTGTTTATCCGCCTGCGCGGGCCGTGGCTGCATGTGATCCTGTTTGAAGTGCCGATGCTGGCCATCGTCAGCGAAGTGCGTAACCGCTACCGCTACCAGACCGTGATCCTCGAGCAGGCGCGCGAGCAGCTGTATCGCAAGTTTGATTGGCTGACCGCCAACGCCAGCAGCGAAGAGTTATCCGAGCTGCAAGTCGCCGACTTCGGCACCCGTCGACGCTTCTCGTACCGGGTGCAGGAAGAAGTGGTCAGCGTGCTCAAACACGACTTCCCTGGCCGTTTCGTCGGCACCAGCAACGTGCACCTGGCCCGCGAGTTCGATATGAAGCCGCTCGGCACCATGGCCCACGAATGGATCATGGCCCACCAGCAACTCGGCCCACGCCTGATCGACAGCCAGATCGCCGCCCTCGATTGCTGGGTTCGCGAATACCGTGGCCTGCTGGGCATCGCCCTGACCGACTGCATCACCACCGACGCCTTCCTTGGCGACTTCGACTTGTACTTCGCCAAGCTGTTTGACGGCCTGCGCCACGACTCCGGTGACCCGATACAGTGGGCAGAAAAAGCCATCGCCCATTACCACAAGCTCGGCATCGAGCCGATGAGCAAGACCCTGGTGTTCTCCGACAGCCTGTCGCTGCCCAAGGCCCTGGAGATATTCCGGGCGCTGCGCGGTCGGATCAATGTGAGCTTTGGTATCGGCACCAACCTGACCTGCGATATTCCAGGGGTGGAGCCGATGAGCATCGTGCTTAAAATGACTGCCTGCAATGGCCAGCCTGTCGCGAAGATCTCCGATGAAGCGGGCAAGACCCACTGCACCGACCCGAATTTCGTCGCCTATTTGCGTCACGTTTTCAAAGTACCTGCCCTTTCCAGCAAGGAGTGAATCATGCAAGCCGTACAGCGTGAGATTGCGCAGCAGCTCAAGGTCCAAGCGCCGTTCATCGACCAGGCCGCCCTTGAAGCCGAGGTTGTCCGTCGCGTGGCCTTTATCCAGGATTGCCTGCGCAATGCCGGACTCAAGGTGTTGGTACTGGGCATCAGCGGTGGGGTCGACTCCCTGACCGCCGGCCTGTTGGCCCAACGTGCGATGCAGGAACTGCGCGCCAGCACCGGGGATGAGGCGTACCGCTTTATTGCCGTGCGCCTGCCTTACGAAACCCAGTTTGACGAG
Source organism: Pseudomonas fildesensis (assembly GCF_001050345.1). Lineage (GTDB taxonomy): Bacteria > Pseudomonadota > Gammaproteobacteria > Pseudomonadales > Pseudomonadaceae > Aquipseudomonas > Aquipseudomonas fildesensis. The sequence continues at coordinate 288,010 of NZ_LFMW01000012.1, forward strand.
CTCGACGCCCAGGCATCGGTGGACTTCATCGAGCCGGATGAGCGCCACACCGTGAATATCGGCCCGGCAGTGAAATCCCTGGCCAATGAAGTCGCGGCGTTTGAAGGCAAGGCGGCGGTGTCCCGCGATTTCGTGCTGGGCAACACCAAGGCACGTATGCGCATGGTGGCGCAGTACACCATCGCCGGTGCGGCCGGCGGCCTGGTGATCGGCACCGACCATGCATCGGAAGCGGTGATGGGCTTTTTCACCAAGTTCGGCGATGGTGCCTGCGACCTGGCACCGTTGAGCGGGCTGGTGAAAAACCAGGTGCGTGCGATTGCACGGCACTTTGGTGCGCCGGAGTCGCTGGTGGAGAAGATTCCTACTGCGGACCTGGAAGACCTATCGCCGGGCAAGCCGGACGAAGCGTCCCACGGCGTGACCTACGCCGAGATCGATGCATTCCTGCACGGTGAGCCCGTGCGTGAGGAAGCGTTCAGGATCATCTGTGACACGTATCGCAAGACCGAACACAAGCGCGTGATGCCGTTTACGCCGTAAGGCCTGCCTTTGGATCGTTCCTATGATTGCGTGGGAACGGTCTGATTCACTCGCTGATTATTGAATGCACCAAGGCCCCACTGCAGTCTCGTGACCTACCCTACCCATTGGGAACCTCGGTATGTCACGCACAGCTATTGTTCTGATCGCACTCCTTTCCTCAACTACGGAAAGTGCCACGCTCGACCTGACGCCTCCTGAGTCGCTCAGCGAGCAATCACCCACGGTCCTTGGCACCGAACTGCGCCTACCCAATTTTTTCACTGACAATTCCGCCGAGACCCGTTGTGAGTGGCAACAAAGCCTCATCACAGAATCCTGGCAAATGCTTGATTGCCGTGGAAAATCGCAGGTTGATGGCGGGCGGGCGCTCCATTTCATGGACAGCGCTGAAAAAAGACTAACCCCTCAACACCTGGAGTTAGGCCTCGATCTTGAATCTTTCGAATTAATAACGCCTTGAAAAAAAAGCGCCTGAACAGGCGCTTTTTTTTGACCGCAGTCGGCTTACTTCACAACTACAGTGCCTTTCATCATCGAGATGTGGCCAGGGAACGAGCAAAAGAAGGCGTAATCAGTACCGGCGGCCAGCTTCGACACATCGAAGGTTACCGAGTCTTTCTCGCCGGCACCGATGATCTTGGTGTGGGCGATGATGCGAGTGTCGCCTTCTTTCAGGTAGTTCTTGTCGATACCGGCGGCCATGCCATCGGTAGCGACCGGTTGCATGTCGGCTGCGGTGGTCAGCACCCAGTTATGGCCCATGACGTTTTTCGGCAAGCTGCCAGAGTGAGTCAACTCGACGGTGAACGTCTTGCAGCTCTTGTCGATTTCAATGGCCTTGGTGTTGAAGGACATCTGATCGGTGGAGTCGACGGTGACCTTGCACTCTGCAGCAAGCAACTGGCCACTCGCCAGAGTCAGCAGGGAAACAGCAACGAGTTTGGCAAACATGTGGATCTCCAAGGCAGGGTTTAATAAACGCATAGTGCGACAAGGGTGCCTGAGGCAGGCAAGAATTCTTATGACCTGAATCAACAGATTGTATACAACTTTAGGCTATCAGACTTATCGACACAATCAACCAGCCAAAGTGCCACACCCCACCTATGATCGGCGCATCACCCACTGGAGTCCGAACCATGCGCCTCAATCACCTGTTCAACGGCCTGCTGGCCGCCTACGCTTGCGGTAAGTGAAAGCAAAGCGCGCTGCTAAGCTGCTACCATAGCGACCCAAGGCAGCTGCGCGCCGCCCACCCTCACCTTCGACCCCAAGAGGATCGCCCATGGCCAAACCTAATTACTCCTTCGCCAAACGTCAGAGAGACTTGGCCAAGGAACAGAAGAAAGAGGAAAAACTGCAACGCAAGAAAGCCTCTGCCGACGAAGAAGCAGGCGCACTGAACCCGGATGCGGAAGGTGAAGTGGCGACTGAAGACACCGAGACACCGAAAGACCCGGCTGAATAAATTCTATTGTGGTGCGGGCTTGTTGTGGCGAGCGGGCTTGCCCCGCGTTGGGCTGCGAAGCGGCCCTAATAGGATCACCCCGTTACATCAGAAAGACAGCGGTGACGGTTTTTTAGGGCTGCTGCGCAGCCCAACGCGGGGCAAGCCAGCTCGCCACAACAAGTGCTCTCGCCACAACGAGCTCGCTCCTACTCCAGCGGCATCACCGTCACCCGCACCTCCGGGTCATGGCTCCCTCCCCCCAGAATCACCCCCCGCAACGGCGACACATCGGAGAAATCCCGGCCCCAGGCCAGGGTGATGTGCTCCAGTGCCGGTTGCACATTGTTGGTCGGATCGAAATCCACCCAACCCGACACCGGGCAATACACCGAAACCCACGCATGGGACGCATCGGCGCCAATCAACCGTGGCTGGCCGGGCGGTGGCTGGGTCAACAGATACCCGCTGATGTAGCGCGCCGCCAGGCCGCGCGAGCGCAGGCACGCGAGCATCAGGTGGGCGAAGTCCTGGCACACGCCGCGACGTCGCTCCAGCACTTCCACCAGCGGCGTGGCGACCTGGGTAGCTTCGGCATCGAAGGTAAACTCATCGAAGATTTTTTCCATCAGCGCCTGCACACCCAACAGCAGCGGACGACCGGCGGGGAAACAACTTTCGGAGAACTCGACGAACGTTTTCTTCAAATGCACGTAAGGCGATTCGAACCGGTAGCGGCACGCTTCGATCAGTTGCGGCGACATCGGCTGGCTGCCGTAAGTCAGGCTGTCGCGAGTCTGGTCCCAGGCCAGCGACTGCTGGAAATCCAGCACCGGCCGCGCCAGCACTTCCACGGTCAGCCCGGCATTCACCAGCAATTCGTCATGGGGCCGCTCAAACGCCAGGCGGGTGATCGGGTTGCCGAACACGTCCAGCTCATCGCGACGTGAAGACGGTTCCGGGCTGATGTCCAACTGTTGAGCAGTGCAACGCTGCCAGGCGCAAGGCCGTGGCCACAAATGCGCCAACTGCTGGGCCAGGGACACCGGGCTGTCGTAGTGGTAATGGGTATCGTGGAAAATCTGGTAGCGCGCACTCATCATCACACCGACACCGTTTGCTGGCTGACATCATCCACATGGGCAAAATGGCGCAAGGCCAGGCGATCGGAGACTTGCCCGCTTTCATCGGCGACGGCCTGCAGCAGGTCGGCTAGGCCTTCCAAAGCGGCACGCACACTGGGTTCGCCGAACAGTGGGTTCTCGAGGCAGCTGAGGTCGAAACGCGCAAGGCGCTCGACCAAGGGCGCCAGCCCGGTTTCCCGTGGCACGCCGAAATCATCATTGAGGCGACGCAGGGTGCGGTTCACCAGTTTGAGCTGGAACAGCACCGCATGGGGGTTCTGTTCATCCAGCAACAACAGGTCCAACACCGGGATCAACTGCGGCACCGCCAGGTAGCGCGACCGGTAGGTGATGCTGCTGTTACCCAGCTCCAGCAACCACTCAAGCCCCGCCTGATCAAACACCGCCACGCCACGCAGGAACGCCGCGAGGCTGCTGCTGAGAAATTGCAGGCGCTCAATGCGCCGCCCCATCATCAAAAAGCGCCAGCCTTCGTCACGGGTCATGTCGTCCAGGGCAAACCCGGACAACGCCGCCAGGGACATGACCAGACGGTTGAGGAAGTCCAGCAACTCGCCGAAGTCCGGCTCTTCGCTTTCCAGCTCCATGGCTTCGCGTTGCAACTCGACCAGTGCCTGCCAGTTTTCCCGGGACAACTTGCCGCGCACCTGGGACGCCGCCCACTGCAAGCGCTGCAGGTTGGCGCGCAGGCTCGACGGCCAGTCATCGCCAAGCAAAGCGGCCATCAGGCGTTCCGGCAACTCACCCTCCTCCGGCAACAGACGCAGGTTTTCACCCAGCTCGACCGCGGCCTGCAAGGCCAGGGGATCGTCGCCGTCGACATAGCGCGCCAGCACGATACGCAACCAGCGCGCGCTGTCATCACAGCGCTCGCAGTAACGGCCAAACCAGAACAGGTTTTCCACCACGCGTGACGGCAGATACGGATCGCGGCGCACCAGGTCGTGAGCACCAATCGTGCGCTGTGCACGCCATTGCTCGCCACCGGCCGCACGCTCGCCGAGCACCCAGGTGTCCTTGCTCGCACCACCGCGTTGCATCGATACCACTTCGGCATCGGCGTCGGCGGCCACGCGGGTCAGGCCGCCGGGCAAGACACGGTAGCCGTCATCACTGGCCACGGCGTACACGCGCATGCCGATGGCGCGGTGTTGTAAGTGATCATCGACGGTGTGCCAGACGGGCGCCTGGGACAACTGCGCCAGTTCCTGGGCGACATAGGCATAGGGCCGTGCACACATGCGTTCGGCCAGCGCCTGGCGCTGCTCTTCATTCAGATCGCGCCCGAACACCGGTGCGAAGCTCTGCGACGGAAACGCCGGTTTGATCAGCAGCTCGGGCAGTTTCTCCAGGGCCTCGGCGAGCACCGGGGCCTCGCCGCACCACCAGGTGGCGATGGACGGCAGGATCAGTTCTTCGCCAAACAGGAACTGGTTGATCTTCGGCAAAAAGCCGAGCAACCCAGGAGACTCCAGCACGCCGCTGCCCAAGGCATTGGCCACCAGCACATTGCCTTGGCGCACCGCATCGAGCAGGCCGGGCACACCGAGGGCCGAGTCGGTGCGCAGCTCCAGCGGGTCACAAAAATCGTCGTCCAGGCGGCGCATGATCGCGTGCACCCGGCGCAGGCCGCTGAGGGTTTTCAGGAACACCGTGCTGTCACGCACCGTGAGGTCACCGCCTTCCACCAGCGGGTAGCCGAGCTGGCGCGCGAGGTACAGGTGTTCGAAATAGCTTTCGTTGAAACGGCCGGGCGTGAGCAGCACGATCAGCGGCGGCTGGTCGTCGCTGGGCGCCTGGCGGGCCAGGGTTTCCTGGAGCGTGCGGAAAAAACCGGTGAGGTGCTGCACCTGCAAGTCGCGGTACAAATCCGGAAAGGCGCGGGAGACGATGGTGCGGTTTTCCAGCGCGTAACCGGCGCCCGAAGGGGCCTGGGTGCGGTCGGCGGTGACCCACCAACGTCCATCCGGGGTGCGCGCCAGGTCCACGGCATACAGGTGCAAAAACGCCCCGTCCGGCGGTTGGATACCCTGGCACGGCCACAGGAAGTTGTTATGCCCGAACACCAGCTCGGCCGGCAGCAGCCCTTCCTTGATCAAGCGCTGCGGGCCATACAGATCGGCCAGCACCGCATTGAGCAGGCGCGCGCGCTGGGCGATGCCGGCCGACAGGTGCTGCCACTCGTCAAAGGCCAGCACATGCGGCAGCAAGTCCAGTTCCCACGGGCGATCAGCACCCTTGGGGTCGGCGTAGACGTTGTAGGTCACGCCGTTTTCCTGGATCTGCCGGGTCAGCAGCGCCTGGCGCTGGGCCAGCTGCGCGGGCGTGCTGCGTTGCAGGTGATCAAGCAGGCGCTGCCAATGGGCGCGGACCGCGCCGCTGTCGTCCAGCAGTTCGTGATAAGTGCCCGCAGTCAGCGGGTAACGGTCGAGCAAGTCGGGCATGGAACGCTCGGCAGAGGCAAGGGGGCTCAGATTAACCTAACAAACACTGCAAATCCCCTGTGGGAGCGGGCTTGCTGTGGCGAGGGAGTTTACTCCCGTTCGACTGCGTAGCAGTCGCCTGCTTTGGGGGGCGCTTCGCACCCCAGCGGGAGCAAGCTCCCTCGCCACAAAAGCCCATCCCCACCGAGGGACTGAGTTCAGTCGTTTTTATTGGGGAAGCGTCGCAGATCCAGGGTCATCGGCAATTCGTCGTTGATCACGACTGTTGGCACAGCGAGCTTTCCAGGTGTATGCCCCAAGCGGAAAAACCGCGCCATGCGCCGGCTCTCGGCTTCGTTGGCGTTCACCGGCAAGCTGTCGTAATTGCGTCCGCCCGGATGAGCGACGTGGTATTGGCAACCGCCCAGCGAGCGCTGCATCCAGGTGTCCAGCAGGTCGAACACCAACGGCGCATGCACCGCGATGGTCGGCTGCAGGCAATTCGCCGGTTGCCAGGCGCGATAACGCACGCCGGCGACGAACTCGCCGATGCGCCCGGTCGGTTGCAGCGGCACCGGGATGCCGTTGCAGGTCAGCAGATAGCGTTGCGGCGGCAGCCCGCTCAACTTCACCTGCAAGCGCTCCAGGGACGAATCCACATAACGCACCGTACCGCCCACCGCGCCTTCCTCGCCCAACACATGCCAGGGTTCCAGGGCCTGGCGCAGTTCCAGTTCGATACCGCTGACGGCGTAGTCGCCGACCTTGGGGAAACGGAATTCCAGGTGCGCAGCAAACCATTCGGCACGCAGTGGGTAACCGGCCGCATTGAGCTCGACGATCACGTCGGCAAAATCCTGCTCGATAAAGTGCGGCAACAGGAAACGGTCATGCAGCTCGGTCCCCCAGCGCGCCAGTTTCGGCGGCGCATAGGGTTCACGCCAGAAGCGCGCCACCAGTGCCCGAAGCAGCAGTTGCTGGGTCAGGCTCATGCGCGCATGGGGCGGCATCTCAAAGGCACGCAATTCCAGCAGGCCCAGGCGGCCAGTGGCGCCGTCGGGTGAGTAGAGTTTGTCGATGCAGAATTCGGCGCGGTGAGTGTTGCCCGTCACGTCGATCAACAGGTTGCGCAGCAGACGGTCCACCAACCACGGCGCACATTCTTCACCGGGTTCGGGCATTTGCGCGAAGGCGATTTCCAGCTCGTACAGCGCATCGTTGCGCGCTTCGTCCACCCGTGGCGCCTGTGAGGTCGGGCCGATAAACAGGCCGGAGAACAGGTAGGACAAGGACGGATGGTTATGCCAGTAGCTGATCAAACTGCGCAGCAAGTCCGGGCGGCGCAGGAACGGTGAGTCCTTGGGCGTCGCGCCCCCCATTACAAAGTGGTTGCCGCCGCCGGTGCCGGTGTGACGGCCGTCGATCATGAATTTTTCAGTGGTCAGACGGGTTTGCCGCGCTTCTTCGTAGAGGAATTCGGTGCGTTCCACCAGCTCGTCCCATGTGGCGGACGGCTGCACGTTGACCTCGATCACACCCGGATCCGGCGTCACGCGGAAGTTGCTCAGGCGTGTATCGGCCGGCGGCTCGTAACCTTCCAGCAGCACCGGGCAATGCAACTCTTCGGCGGTCGCCTCGATGGCGGTCACCAATTCCAGGTAATCCTCAACACGTTCCAGCGGCGGCATGAACAGGTACAGGCGCCCTTCCCGCGCCTCAGCACACAGCGCGGTGCGGGTCAGCCAGTCGGCGGATTCGTCGACCTTCGGCGTGCGGTCTTCGCTCGACGCAGGTTCGGCGTGGCTTTGCAGTTGCGTGGTGGTCGGCAACTCCGGTTGATCCTGGTTAGGATCAGTCGGATGCACAAACGGATATTCCGCCGCTGTCACCCAAGGTTGCGACGCCAACGGCAGGCGATAACCCAGCGGCGAATCACCCGGCACCAGCCGGCAGTGGTTATCGCGCAGGTACCAGCGCCCGCTCTGCCAGCGGTCGTTAGCCGCCGTGCGCGCCAGCGGCAATACTTGGCCGATGACTTTATCCAGGCCCTGGCCGAACACTTTGCGCAGGCGTTCACGCTCCAGGTCATCGCTCAGGCGCGGGTCCTGGGCGGTGACGTTTTGCGGCAGCGCGCCTTCGCGCCACAGGTAGTAGAAATTGTCTTCGAAGGCCGGGAACACAAAGCGCGCTGGCAGCTTCAGGCGCTCGGCGACGCTGGCGAGGAAACGCCCGGCCATCACGCCGTCCGCGCCGTAGTCCTGTTGTTCATCGGCGATCAACGCGCTGTTGTGCCAGATCGGCACCCCATCGCGGCGCCAGTAGCAGTTGAGCGACCAGCGCGGCAGTTGCTCGCCGGGGTACCACTTGCCCTGGCCGAAGTGCACCAGGCCTTTGGGCGCGTAGTGCTTGCGCATGCGCTGGAACAACTCGGCTGACAGCCGACGCTTGTCCGGGCCAAGGGCGGCGGTGTTCCACTCGGCGCCGTCGGGATCGTCGATGGAGACGAAGGTCGGCTCACCGCCCATGGTCAGACGCACGTCGTCCTTGAGCAGGTCGCCGTCGATCTGCCGGCCCAAGGCCTGGATCGCCAGCCATTGCTCTTCGGTGTAGGGCTTGGTGACACGCGGTGCTTCCCAGATGCGCTCTACCGACATCTCGTGGGTAAATTCGCACTCGCACGGTTCCACCAACCCGCTGATCGGTGCGGCGGAAGAAGGATCGGGACTACAGGCCAACGGGATGTGGCCTTCACCGGCGAACAACCCGGAAGTGGCATCCAGGCCGATCCAGCCGGCGCCGGGCAAATACACTTCGCACCAGGCGTGCAGGTCGGTGAAGTCGACTTCGGTGCCGGACGGGCCGTCGAGGGCTTTGACGTCGGCGGTGAGCTGGATCAGGTAACCGGAGACAAACCGCGCCGCCAGCCCCAGGTTGCGCAGCAATTGCACCAGCAGCCAGGCCGAATCGCGGCACGAGCCGGAAGCGTTATCCAGGGTGAATTCCGGGGTTTGCACGCCCGGTTCCATGCGGATCAGGTAGCCGATGTCGGCAGCCAGGCGCTGGTTCAGGCCGACCAGGAAATCCACGGCCGGCAGCGGTGTGTGGTCGATACCGGCCAGGTACGCGGCGAACTTGGGCGTCAGCGGCAGGGTTTCCAGGTACGGCGCCAGCTCACGCTGCTCATCGGCGGCATAGCTGAACGGGATTTTTTCCGCGTAGGGCTCAAGGAAAAAGTCGAACGGGTTGAACACCGCCATCTCGGCGACCAGGTCGACTTCGATGCGCAACTCGTCAGTCTTTTCCGGGAACACCAGCCGCGCCAGGTAATTACCCTGGGGGTCTTGTTGCCAATTGATGAAGTGCTGCTCGGGCAGCACTTTCAGTGCGTAGGACAGAATCCGCGTGCGGCTATGGGCAGCCGGGCGCAAACGCACGATCTGTGGGCCGAGTTCGACAGCGCGGTCGTAGCGGTAATGCGTAACGTGGTGCAACGCGACATGAATCGACACGGCGGCCTCCTGCGAGCCAGGGCATGGACACAAAGCGCGCAAGACTTATGCCAGAGCGGCGGACATTGCGCTTTATCGTAAGACCCGGTGCAGTACAGCACCAAAACAGCGCCAACGTAGGGGCGATGGTGCAAGCGTTGCACATATTTGTGGCGTGAGTGTGAGGGTGGGTGGTGAATCTACCCAGTCAACGGGCCTTGCGCTTTGCAATAACGGCCTGGCGCAGTTGACGTACTTCAAGCAGCTTCTGGCGCATCTCGCGATGGCGCTTGCTGTTGAGCAGCAGGAGCCCCAACAGCGGGAAGACGACTGTCGAGCAATAGACCAACATATGAGGGTGGTACTGAATCATCGGAACCACACACAACAAGCAACCCAGCAGGTAGCCCGCTACCAGCCTGGCAGCCCAAGGATAACCTCGCGCAATCATCACGTTTCCAACGACCAGCACCGCCACCAGCACCAGAATGGCCAGCACGGAGTAATCGGCCTTGAGAGAGAGATCCACCCCACGCAGATAAGTCACTCCTGCCAAGGAAACAGCACCGGCGCCGGAAAAGATCGCCATGAATATCGTGCCCATGAACACGGGGAAGTAGCGGGCAAGAAAACTACCCAGGTCGGGAAAGCCATTCATTCCGTCAAGTCCTCATACAAGCCGATTGCGAGGGTGCTGGCAGTGCCCACATGGCCGGTACGATAGCTACCGACGACGCCCAATAGGCCACCCAGCGCATCTTTCATTTGGGTCAGGGTTGCGTGACGGATTTCGGTGGAGCTGAAGCTCTTCGTCAATTTGCCCGAGCGCTGCTGCAACTTGAGCAACTTGGGCGTGAGGCTCGGGTCTTTGAGGCTCAGCAATTCCTTGGTCAGTTTCTTGCGCTCCTGGCGACTGAGCCCCTTGAGCAACTCATACCAACTTTTACCCAATGCGGCAGCTTTGCTGGCTTTAAGTAGTCGCACCGTTGTCAACGCGCCGACACCGACCCCCAGCAGGGACGCCCCATCAAGCAAGGGAGAAACGGCGCCGTACCATTCGGAGTCATCCATACGGTCGTTGGCGTCGGGTTCGAGGACCTCGTTGTAGGTACGCGCCACACCAAAGCCACACTGCGCACTGCTGGCCAGCGCGGCTGTCACGCCAATACCCACCACAAATGCGCTGGCACCCGCCGTGAACGGTACGGCCACACTGCCGCTGAAAACGACTATCCAACCGATAACGGCGGCGCCGCAGGACAATCCCATGTCGAACGCTTCTTTGCGCAGGCGTCCTTCTCGCGGGTCATTCTTTACCTGCTCCACAAACTGTGCCGGCGCGATGTACTTCTGCGCCTCGCGAATAATGACGCGCTTGGGCTTGATACTGCAGATAGGCTTGAACTCGCGCAGGGTCACGACGTTGAAGTCGGCGTCGATATACACCACGCCCGCGCCGACAATGCCGGGGTCGGCGTCGATGGCCGCAAACAGCCGTGGCAAGTTGATCTGGCCTTCGATGCGCTGGCGTACCATGAACTGCGAGCGGTTGGAGTCCATGCCGATGTTGAGCAGCGGGTTGCCCATGGGTGTTCTTCCTTGAAATGAATGGGCGCCACCTTAACAAACGGTCAGCCCACCGCCTAGAAAGCAAAACGCCAGCACGAGGCTGGCGTTTTGCATGTTCAGGCTACGATCAACGCGGCACGACCGGCTTGCGGACAGGCTTCTTGCCTTTGCCCTTGGCCGCATCGGTGCGTTCTTTCGCCGCCTGCTTGTTGCGCACCATGGCTGCAGCCTTGGCTTGTTCGCGCTTGTCCCACGGGTTGCTGCCGTCGCTGCCACGGGGCGGCAGGCCGGTGTGCTGGGTGAGGATCTTGGTGGTGGCTTCCTTGGCGACCTTATGGCTGCCGGCCGGCGTCGAGTTCTTGCGACGCGCGCTCTGGTAGCTGTCGGTAGCCGGCTGGTGCAACGGGATCAGTTGCTCCTTGCCCGGCCCGATCAGGTCGGCGCGGCCCATGCGGGTCAGCGCTTCACGCAGCATCGGCCAGCCCTTCGGGTCGTGGTAACGCAGGAAGGCCTTGTGCAGACGGCGCTGCTCTTCGCTCTTGACGATGGTCACCGAGTCGCTCTTGTAGGTGACCTTGCGCAGCGGGTTCTTGCCCGAGTGGTACATCGCGGTGGCGGTGGCCATCGGCGACGGGTAGAACGCCTGCACCTGGTCGGCGCGGAAGCCATTGCCCTTGAGCCACAAGGCCAGGTTCATCATGTCTTCATCGGTGGTGCCAGGGTGGGCGGCGATGAAGTACGGGATCAGGTACTGCTCCTTGCCCGCTTCCTTGGTGTACTTCTCGAACATGCGCTTGAACTTGTCATAGCTGCCGATGCCCGGTTTCATCATCTGGTTGAGCGGACCTTCCTCGGTGTGTTCCGGGGCGATCTTCAGGTAACCACCAACGTGGTGGGTGACCAGTTCCTTCACGTATTCCGGCGACTCGACGGCGAGGTCGTAGCGCAGGCCGGAGGCGATCAGGATCTTTTTCACACCCGGCAACGCACGGGCGCTGCGGTACAGCTGGATCAACGCCGAGTGGTCGGTGTTCAGGTTCGGGCAGATACCCGGGAACACGCACGACGGCTTGCGGCACGCGGATTCGATTTCCGGGCTCTTGCAGGCAATGCGGTACATGTTCGCGGTCGGCCCGCCGAGGTCGGAGATCACGCCGGTGAAGCCCGGCACCTTGTCGCGGATCTCTTCGATTTCGCGAATGATCGACTCTTCGGAGCGGTTCTGGATGATCCGGCCTTCGTGCTCGGTGATCGAGCAGAAGGTACAGCCGCCGAAGCAGCCACGCATGATGTTCACCGAGAAGCGGATCATGTCGTAGGCCGGGATCTTTTCCTTGCCATACACAGGATGCGGGACGCGCGCGTAAGGCATGCCAAACACGTAGTCCATTTCTTCGGTGGTCATCGGGATGGGCGGCGGGTTGAACCACACGTCCACTTCGCCGTGCTTCTGCACCAGAGCGCGGGCGTTGCCTGGGTTGGTTTCCAGGTGCAACACGCGGTTGGCGTGGGCGTAGAGCACCGCGTCGCCACGGACTTTTTCCACCGATGGCAGGCGGATCACAGTCTTGTCGCGGGTCATGCGCGGGCTGGCCAGGATCTGTACGACCTTGGCCTCTTCCGGATCGTCAACCGGCCCCTTTTCCTGCTCGATGGCGCAGGCCTGGGTGTCCTGGGTGTTCACGTACGGGTTGATGATCTTGTCGACCTTGCCCGGACGGTCGATACGCGTGGAGTCCACTTCGTACCAGCCCGCCGGCGTGTCACGGCGAATGAACGCGGTGCCGCGCACATCGGTGATGTCTTCGATCTTGTGGCCCCACGACAGGCGCTGGGCGACTTCGACGATGGCCCGCTCGGCGTTGCCGTACAGCAGGATGTCGGCAGTCGCGTCGATCAGGATCGAGTTGCGTACCCGGTCCTGCCAGTAGTCGTAGTGAGCAATACGGCGCAGGGAAGCTTCGATGCCACCGAGCACGATCGGCACGTTCTTGTAGGCTTCCTTGCAGCGCTGGCTGTACACCAGGCTCGCGCGGTCCGGGCGTTTGCCGGCCATGCCGCCAGGGGTGTAGGCGTCGTCGGAACGGATTTTCTTGTCGGCGGTGTAGCGGTTGATCATCGAGTCCATGTTGCCGGCCGCGACGCCGAAAAACAGGTTCGGCTCGCCGAGCTTCATGAAGTCGTCTTTGGACTGCCAGTTCGGCTGGGCAATGATCCCGACGCGAAAGCCCTGGGACTCCAGCAGCCGGCCGATGATTGCCATCCCGAACGACGGGTGGTCGACGTAGGCATCACCGGTGACGATGATGATGTCGCATGAATCCCAGCCAAGCTGATCCATCTCCTCCCTGCTCATCGGCAGGAATGGCGCAGGACCGAAACATTCGGCCCAGTACTTGGGATAGTCAAATAACGGCTTGGCTGTTTGCATGACGATGACCGGTGTTGAGATGAAAAATCGCGGGCGCGGAATATAGCACAAAATTTGACCAATTCCGACGGCAATGGTCGGGTTTTAATCTGGGTACCTGCCAGTTCGATCGGCCATGCAGATTGTCGCCCCCTTCTGGGGCTACTGCGTTAGGCCCGCGTCAAAAAAACCATGGATAGGCTGGAAGCGATCAACCCCAGCACATGGCTCGATCAATGACCACACAATCGCTTCAACCGCCCGCCCGCCAAGCATCAGCCTCTCCCCTGACTCCCCACCTGGGCTTTATAAAGGACCAGTTGCCTGCCTGGCTGAGCCAGGCTCCCGCACAATTGCGTGAAGACTTTCGCAGCAGCCTGATCAGCAGTAATCAATCCAGGCACGACCTCAAGGCGCTGCTGGATGAAGTACAAAGCCCCGAAACCTTTACGCGCCCACTGCTGCGAGAGCGACTCCAATCCTGGTTCTTTGGCTTTATCCAGGACGAGGACGCCATTCTGTCCCGCGAATGGAAAAATCATCACCTGCTTGGCCTGATCAAGAATCACGCCAGAACCACCCGCCAGACGCTGCTGGAAGCCGCCCTGCAAAACTTCGAAGCCTCGGAAACCGACGTTGGTGGACTGGAAATCGGCACCGCCATTTTCAACGTCACAAAGTCCGGTGAGGTGCCAAGTACCATATGCGCAGCATCGTTCGCCCGCTTCTGCCGCGAGCTGGACCTGGGCGGCCAGTACCTGAAACACCTCAGCAACATCCTCGAACCCGCGACGGGCGCCACCTCTGGTCGTACTGCCGCCCAGGTGCTCAACGTGGTCAGGGCTCAGGCGCAGCACGCCTTCGGAGTCACGCTGCATGTTGCTTACATGCGTAAAAAGTTACGGCCCCGACAGCATTTGCAATTGCACAGCCTCCAGCGCTCGGGAAACCACCTGGCGATAACGTACAACCACCTGACCCTGAATAGGGTGGTGCTGCCCAATGTCCTGGTGATCGAGGCGTCGAGCATCGGCATCCCGTTCATGCTTTATACACCCGAAGACCCGAGCGCCCCGCTGCGTAAACACGCCTCCATGGATGACCTCAAGGAGCGCCTGACAGAGCGCCTGCTAAAACCCGATTACCAAGACTTCTTCAAGCACCTTGTGCCGCTGCAACATCAAGGCAACCTCTTGAGCGTGACTCCGGCTTACGTTGGCGGGCCTGAACTGCTAACGAATCGAAGAACCTATCCTGCCAGACTGGAGGCAACGGTCAGCCTCACCGCAATTAAGGGTGAGCTGTTCCAGGCCATTGCCCGCCAGCGAATCACTCAGATCAAGAACGACGCACGCATCGTTGCCGTACCCACCGCCGAAGCCGACCTGATAAGCCGGCAAAAACGCCTGCAGGGCTACATCGATCTGGGCAAGTCCGCGCTGTTCTTCGCCGCGTCGTTCATTCCAATCGTGGGAGAAGTACTGCTGGTGGTCACTGCGACTCAGGTGCTCAACACGGTGTATGAAGGGTTTGCGGCCTGGAGCCGCGGCGACAGCGATGAAGCCTTGAACGACTTGCTCGACCTGGTGGATACCGCCGCCCTGGCAGTGGCCACCGCCGGCGTCACCCGCACAGTCGGCTTCGGTGCCAAACTGGTGAAGGTGCGCGTGCGCAGCAAGGGCTGGCGCTTGTGGAGCGCCGACATCAAACCCTACCGCCACCCCGATCCATTGCCTGACCACGTAGTGGCCGACAGCCAAGGCTTGTACAAACACGGGCAACAGCACTATCTGAAACTGGATGATCACCCCCATGCAGTCCAGCGCGCCCCGGATGGCAAGCAATGGGAACTGTCACACCCAAGCGTGCAGGACGCTTATTGCCCTCCACTCCTGAGTAATGGCGTAGGCGGGTGGCGTCAGACCCATGAAGCACCAGAGAGCTGGGACGATCTTAAACTGATCAAGCGCCTGGGGCCCGATGCAGCCAATATCACCCAACCGAAGGTGGAACCGATCCTGCTGCTCAGCGGCCTGGACAAGGCCAGCCTGAGCGAAGTCCACCAGGCCATGCTGCGCCCTCCGCCGTTGTTGCGTGACACGGTCAAGCACTTCAACCTGGAGCAGGAAATCAATGACTTCAACCTGGCGCGCGCCGAAGGCGCATCGGTTACTGCCCACTCGCCGCTGATTCAGTTTCACCTGCTCACTTCACTCCCCGAATGGCCCGCCAACCATGTGTTGAAGATTGTCGGCGAGCAACAACAGGTGCTAGTGAGTCACGGCACGGGTACGGTTGAAATCAAGATCAGCGAAGCGCGATTCAGAAAGGGTGAACTGTTGCATGCCCTGGAAGAGCAGATGGCGCAGACTGAATTCAACACACTGCTGCTCGACTGGTATCCCGCCTTTATGACCAAGGTCGAGAACGTGGCCATGCGCTTGGAAACACAAGCGTCGCAGCAAAAACAACGGCTGCTTTCCCTGCTCACCGCGCCCGGCGAAACAGCCGTCACCCCCACGGAGATAGGCATTCGCGCGCTTATGCCGCGACTATCAAAAAGTCATCTTGAGGAAATGGAAGCCACCCTCTCCCAAGCCGAACAGCAGAGCCTGCAACAGACTAAAAGCTTGGCGCCACTGTCGCGCTGGGAGGCCGAGCAATACGATGCGGCGACCCAGGCATGGCGTGCTCAGTCAGGGGTTTTTCTCGACTCGATGAGCAGCCGTGAAAGCGTGCCACTGACGCTGTACAGCCTGGAGCAACTGCCCGGCTGGCCAAGCTCGCGCAAGATCGAGGTGTACGACGGCAGTCGTGAAGGCGCACTGCTGGGTTGCATAGGCCCCTCGGATGCCCGTGTTCAGCACACCTTGATCCGCCAGGGCGAGTTGTACGCGCGACTGGATACCAAAGGCCAGCCCTCGGGTTCGCTCAACGATCTTGCTGGCACCCTTGAGCAAACACTTTCCGACCCCGAACGCGCGGCACTCCTGGAGCAGTCGGGAGCCGACTCCCTTAAGCACGCCATCCAAAAAATCAGCTTGTCACGTACAGCCAACTCTCCGGCCATTCGTGCCAGGGTCGCCATGAGCGCACTCTCAAGCGCTGCCGGGGAGCCACTGGACCCGTTGTTCGCCGAAACGGGCACTCTGCCAGGGCTGACACTGCGCGAGGATGGCATCTATCAAGCGCCTCCTCTGCCCGATGGACGCTATCGGTATTACGTCCAGGACAACGGTAAATACTTTCAAATCAAAATCAGCGACCTTGGCTGGTTTTTGATCGACGCACGCAGCCCGTTCAGGGCCTACAGGCCCTACCTGCGTCGGGCGCAGGGAGGGCGATGGGAAATAGATCAAACCAAAGGCCTCCTGCCGGGAGGCATGCAACCCTCTCAGGTGCCTCTGCAGATCCACATGGAGTCGAGTGATGAGTTCGAGTCAGCAGAGTCTTCCAGCGACTATGGCTCGGCCGAAGAGAGCACAGTGATCCCGCGCTTCACACCTCAGGAACGCGAGCGCATGCGCACCGAGAAAAGCTATCAACACAGCCAGAACTATCTACGCAAATATGATCGCGCCAACAATGGCCGATATCCGTTGCGCAGCCTGAGTGGGCGCCCCATGCGCATCAAGGAATTGCAGACCCGCAGTAGATCAAACACCACAAATGCAACATTCAGCAGCAACCTGGTGAAACCTTACATTCAGTGGGAAGGCTACGAAGAGGTGGCGCGACTTTATGAGGACAAACTCGAACTCACCGTTTTCACCGCTGCCCATCAAAAATTCCCGGAGGAATCGGTGCTGATCAAGCAGGACACCGTCATCACCAGAAAGCCCATTCAAAGGGGCGAAGCCCTCGGCGTGTATGGCGGAGAGTTGGTCCCCCACAACGTAGCAGTTTACCGAAGGGATCCTTATCTGTTGGATATCAATGCACCCTCCTCGGGGCGCGCCGCTAACCCGCCAGAGTTCTCGGGGGATAACATCCTTTCCAGGATAAACACGATTTTCGAATACGAAGCAGGAAAGCCGGTCAGGCAGGCTGCGGCGGGGTATAACGTTGAAGTTGCAAAGTTCAGGGTTAAGACCCAAATCGGCAACGAGCCTCTGGAGAAGGCATTACTGTCGGGATTTTTTGCCAGCGAAGATATTCCGGCCGGCACTGAATTGCGCTGGAACTACCAATACGACGAAGCCGCGATCAATAACCTGCTTGACCTCCTGACCTGAACTTACTCGTCGTCGAAGTTATAACTGCCCGGCGCGAGGTTTTCAAAGCGGGTGTATTTACCGATAAACGCCAGGCGTGTGGTGCCGATTGGACCGTTCCGCTGTTTACCAATGATGATTTCGGCGATGCCCTTGTGCTCGGTCTCCGGGTGATACACCTCGTCCCGGTAAACAAACATGATGACGTCAGCATCCTGCTCGATCGCTCCGGACTCCCGCAAGTCGGAGTTGATCGGGCGTTTGTTCGGGCGCTGCTCCAGGGAGCGGTTGAGCTGCGACAGGGCAACCACCGGGCAGTTGAATTCCTTGGCCAGGGCTTTCAACGAGCGGGAAATCTCGGAAATCTCGTTGGTACGGCTGTCACCACTGGAGCCCGGGATCTGCATCAGTTGCAGGTAGTCGATCATGATCAGGGCAATGTCGCCGTGCTCACGCACCAAACGCCGGGTACGCGCGCGCATTTCCGAGGGGCTGATGCCCGCGGTGTCATCGATAAACAGCTTGCGGTCGTTGAGCAGGTTGACCGCCGAGGTCAGGCGCGGCCAATCGTCGTCTTCAAGGCGACCAGCACGCACTTTGGTCTGGTCGATACGCCCCAGGGACGACAACATACGCATGATCAGCGATTCGCCTGGCATCTCCAGCGAGTAGACCAGTACGGCCTTGTCGCTGCGCAGTACAGCGTTCTCCACCAGGTTCATCGCAAAGGTGGTTTTACCCATGGACGGACGGCCGGCGACGATGATCAAGTCCGAAGGCTGCAAGCCACTGGTCATGCCATCAAGGTCGGTGTAGCCGGTGGACAGGCCGGTGATGGCGTTGTCGGTGTTGAACAAGGTGTCGATCCGGTCGATGGCCTTGGTCAGCAGGTCGTTGACGCTGACCGGGCCGCCGGTTTTCGGACGGGCTTCGGCGATCTGGAAGATCTGCCGTTCGGCTTCGTCGAGAATCTCTTCAGCGGTGCGGCCTTCCGGGTTGAAGGCGCTGTCGGCGATCTCGGTGGCGATGCCGATCAACTGCCGCAGGGTGGCCCGCGCGCGAACAATCTGCGCATAGGCCTTGATGTTGGCGACCGACGGCGTGTTTTTCGCCAGTTCGCCCAGGTAGCCCAGGCCGCCGACTTGCGAAGTCTGGCCTTCCTTGTCCAGTTGCTCGGCCAGGGTCACCACGTCGATCGGTGAGTTCTGGTCAGCCAGGCGGGCGATGGCGCGGAAGATCAGGCGGTGGTCATGTCGATAGAAATCACCGTCCGAGACTTGATCAAGCACGCGTTCCCAGGCGTTGTTGTCCAGCATCAGACCACCGAGCACGGCCTGTTCGGCCTCGATGGAATGCGGCGGCACCTTCAGGGACGCGGTTTGCAGATCGTATTGCTCAGGAGCGGAGATATCGTTCATGGCCACTTGAAATTAGGGGGCTGTAGAAAAACAAAAGGCACGACCTGTGAACAGGATCGTGCCCGATGTTAACCGTCTGGCACGCTAGGTGCCAGTCAGTTAGGTGCTGCTTAAGCTGCTACCACGACAACGCGTACGGTGGCTTCAACTTCAGCGTGCAGGTGCACGGCTACGTCGAATTCGCCTACGTTGCGGATGGTGCCGTTCGGCAGACGAACTTCGCTCTTCTGCACTTCAACGCCGGAGGCGGTCAGTGCATCAGCGATGTCGTGGGTGCCGATCGAACCGAACAGCTTGCCTTCGTCACCGGCGGTGGCAGTGATAGTCACTTCCAGCTCAGCCAGTTGGGCAGCGCGAGTTTCGGCCGAAGCTTTTTTGTCTGCTGCTGCTTTTTCCAGCTCGGCACGACGCTCTTCAAACGCAGCCAGGTTGGCAGCGGTTGCAGCGGTGGCTTTGCCGTATGGCAGCAGGTAGTTACGACCGTAGCCGGCCTTAACGTTCACTTTGTCGCCCAGGTTGCCCAGGTTGGCGACTTTTTCCAGAAGGATCAGTTGCATGTGAAAATCCTCTAACTTTTAACCTTCACCGTTCGCGTTATCGGCGTCTTTCGGCGCCAGACGACCGCGAAAATCAATCAGGCCGTCGACAATGGCCAAAACCACGAGTAACGGATAGATCAGTTGCATGAACAGCATCAGCGTGACGTACAACCCCACCAGCCAGAACCTGGCCAGGCGCTTCTGCGCCACCAGCCCGTGAATCAGGGCCAGTCCGGAGAACACCAGCGGTACGCTGCAAAACAGCAATAACAGGGCTGCCTGTGGACCGAAGTTCGGTCCGACAACCATGCATGCCAGCAGCAACATCGCCGGGCCCGCGGGGATTCTGATACTGCGAAATTCGCGACCAAAACCACCCGGGTTGTACAACAACGCCTGCCAGTAACGCCCAAGCATCAGGCTCAGCACACTGACAATCTGCAACACTACCGCCATCAGGCCGATCAGGGCCGGTGCTATCAGCGCCGCAAGGCGCGCTCGCTCGTCTACCGATAACTGCTGGTAGAGATCCCCGAGAGCCAGCGGCAGGACCTTGACGATCTCTTGCGCCAGCGCCTCGATTTGCGGGTGGAAAGCCGCGCCGAGCAACACTGAAAACACCAACCCCAATGCCACGCTGACCAGCAGCGTGCGGACCCAGGACTCACTTGCGCGTAAAACCAACGCAAGGCTCGACGACCCCAACAGCACCATAAGCACCTTGGGTTCGCCCAATTGCAGCCACCAGATCAAGGCAGCCAGCAATCCCAGGGCCAGGACGCCAATGGCATCCTGAAAACCGCGCCGCAGGAGCACAAGGCATCCAGCGGCAGCACCCAACCAATACAACAACGGCAATGCTGCACATCCAGCCACTACCAGAGTGGCCTGCACACGACCGCGCATGATGAACTCAGCTAAGGCGCGCATGCATTCAATCCCTTACTACTTGTCGACTGCCCGGTCTCAGCGGCCGTGGCTGTCGGTGTAGGCCAGCAGGGCCAGGAAGCGGGCGCGCTTGATAGCGGTGGCCAGCTGACGCTGATAACGTGCTTTGGTACCGGTGATACGGCTTGGAACGATTTTGCCGGTCTCGGATACGTAGGCTTTCAGAGTGTTGAGATCTTTGTAATCGATCTCTTTCACGTCTTCAGCGGTGAAGCGGCAGAATTTACGACGACGGAAGAAACGTGCCATTTGATAGGCTCCTTAAAAGGTCCGTGGATTACTCGTCAGCGTTATCGCTGTTGTCGCTGTCATCACTATCAGCGCTTTCAGCGCCTTCGTGCTCAGGACGGTCGCGACGCTCACGGCGCTCACTGCGGTTTTCTTCAGCCTTGAGCATCTCGGATTGGCCGATAACGGCTTCTTCGCGACGGATGACCAGGTTACGGATCACTGCATCGTTGTAGCGGAAGTTGTCTTCCAGCTCGGACAGAGCCTTGCCAGTGCACTCAACGTTCAGCATCACGTAGTGAGCCTTGTGAACATTGTTGATTGCGTAGGCCAGTTGACGACGGCCCCAATCTTCCAGACGGTGGATTTTGCCGCCGTCTTCTTCGATCAGCTTGGTGTAACGCTCTACCATGCCGCCGACTTGCTCGCTTTGATCCGGGTGGACCAAAAAGATGATTTCGTAATGACGCATGAATGCTCCTTACGGGTTGTAGCCTGCCGCTCAAAAACGGTCAGACAAGGAGTGAATGACACTTATGGATCTTGCCGCAGGGAGGCACATCAGTGCCTGCCAGGAAGGCAAGGGGCGCAATTGTAGAGAAGGGGGAGAAAGGGCGCAAGGTGATTGGTGATTATTTGAACAATCTTGTAAACACCACAAAACAAATGTGGGAGGGGGCTTGCTCCCGATTGCGGTAGGTCAGTCACATCATCTGTAACTGATCCACCGCTATCGGGAGCAAGCCCCCTCCCACATTCTGACCTGCGCCAGGCCGGGCTACTTCTTGGTCTTGGCCTTGACGCCACGCTGGCGCCGGGCTTCGAACAGGCACACACCGGTGGCAACCGACACGTTGAGGCTGCTGACGCTACCGGCCATCGGCAGGTGCACCAGGTAATCACAATGCTCACGCGTCAGGCGACGCATGCCTTTGCCTTCAGCACCCATGATCAGGATGGTCGGCCCGGTGAGGTCCTGGTCATAAATGCTGACCTCAGCCTCGCCCGCCGTGCCCACGACCCACAGGCCGCGCTGCTGGAGCTTTTCCAGGGTGCGCGCCAGGTTGGTCACGGCGACCAATGGAATCACTTCCGCAGCCCCGCAGGCAACTTTACGCACGACCGGCGTCAACGTGGCCGATTTGTCTTTAGGCACAATCACCGCCAACGCACCGGCAGCATCCGCCGAACGCAGGCAGGCGCCAAGGTTGTGCGGGTCGGTCACGCCGTCGAGCACCAGCAACAGCGGTGCGCCTTCGGTACGATCGAGCAGCTCGTCGAGCATCGCTTCGCCCCAGACCTGGCTCGGGCTTACGTCCGCTACCACGCCCTGGTGAACGCCCTCGACCCAAACATCCATCTCGCGACGTTCGGCCTGGCCGATGGCAACTTTATTCTGGTTGGCCAGCTCGACCAGCGCTTGCACGCGTGGCTCGCTGCGACCTTCCGCCAGCCACACTTGCTTGACGCGTTTCGGGTGATGACGCAGCAATGCTTCTACGGCGTGCACGCCGTAGATTTTTTCCAGACTCATGACTTGGCCTTAGGTTTGCGCGACCCGCCGCTTTTCGCGGGGGCCGAACCCGCTTTTGGCGGGCCTTTCCGGTGTTTACTGGGCTTGCTCGACGGTTTTTCCGCCCCTTGGGACTTTCCCCCAGACGCCGCTTTACCACCACTTTTGGCTTCGCTGAGCAACTGCTGCTTCAACTCGCGGCTTTTGCGCAGCTCGGCGTTTTTTGCCGCCGCATCGCTCGGGCGGTAGGCTTCCGGCGCCTTGTCCTTGGCAGCAGGACGACGCCCGGCCTTGGCCGGGGCAGGCTCGGCAACGGCCGCTTTCGCGGGAGCGCTCTTGCCTTTGCTGGCCGGCGCTGCGGTTTCGCTGCCACGTTTTTTACGGCCAGTCGGTTCGACGGGCTTGTCAGGCATGCCGAAGTCGATCTTGCGCTCGTCAAGGTCGACGCGCATGACCTGCACTTCCACCGTGTCGCCCAAGCGGAAGCTGCGACCGGTGCGCTCGCCCGCCAGGCGGTGATGCACAGGGTCGAAGTGGTAGTAGTCGCCCGGCAAGGCGGTGACGTGCACCAGGCCCTCGACGTAGATATCGGTCAGCTCGACAAACAGGCCAAAACCGGTCACGGCAGTGATCACGCCCGGGAACGACTCGCCCACGCGGTCCTTCATGAACTCGCACTTGAGCCAGTTCACGACGTCGCGGGTGGCTTCGTCGGCGCGGCGCTCGCTCATGGAGCACTGCTCGCCCAACTGTTCCAGGGCCGGTTCGTCGTACGGATAGATCCGCGCCTTCGGAATGGTCATCGCACCGGCGCGCTTGACGTGCGGGGTGTTCTGCTTGGAATGGATCACACTGCGGATCGCCCGGTGCGTGAGCAGGTCCGGGTAACGGCGAATTGGCGAGGTGAAATGGGTGTACGCCTCGTAATTCAGGCCAAAGTGGCCCTGGTTGTCAGCGCTGTACACCGCCTGGCTCAAGGAGCGCAGCATCACGGTCTGGATCACATGGTAATCCGGACGGTCCTTGATGCTGGCCAGCAAGGCCTGGTAATCCTTCGGCGTCGGGCCGTCCTTGCCTTTGTGCAGGGACAGGCCGAGCTCACCGAGGAACGCGCGAAGTTTTTCCAGACGCTCCGGCGGCGGGCCGTCGTGCACCCGGTACAGCGCAGGAATTTCGTGCTTTTTCAGGAATTCAGCGGTAGCCACGTTGGCCGCCAGCATGCACTCCTCGATCAGCTTGTGCGCATCGTTACGGGTCGTCGGGGTGATTGCGGCGATCTTGCGCTCGGAACCGAAGACAATCCGGGTTTCCTGGGTTTCAAAATCGATCGCGCCACGCACATGGCGTGCGCCCAGCAACACCTTGTACAAGGCGTAAAGCTGCTTGAGGTGCGGCACGACATGGCCGTACTCACCGCGCAGGGCTTTGGCCTCGGTGGTTTTCGGCTGCTCCAGGATGGTACTGACCTTGTTGTAGGTCAGGCGGGCCTGGGAGTGAATCACCGCTTCGTAGAACTGGTAGTCGGTCATTTCGCCGGTTTTCGAGATAGTCATCTCGCACACCATGGCCAAACGGTCGACTTTCGGGTTCAGGGAGCACAGGCCGTTGGATAGCTGCTCAGGCAGCATCGGGATCACGCGCTCAGGGAAGTACACCGAGTTGCCGCGCACCTGGGCTTCGTTGTCCAGGGCCGAGCCAATCTTCACGTAGCTGGACACGTCGGCAATCGCGACGAACAACTTCCAGCCGCCGGAGAACAGGCGCAGTTTGCCGGGCTTGGCTTCGCAGTAGACCGCGTCATCGAAGTCGCGAGCATCTTCGCCGTCAATGGTGACGAACGGCAGATGGCGCAGGTCGATGCGTTTTTCTTTGTCTTTCTCTTCAACTTCCGGCTTCAGCTTGGCGGCTTCTTTGAGCACGGCCTCTGGCCAGACGTGGGGAATATCGTAGGTGCGCAATGCAACATCGATTTCCATGCCCGGCGCCATGTAGTTGCCGACTACTTCAACGATATCGCCCTGCGGCTGGAAGCGCGGGGTTGGCCAGTGGGTGATTTTCACCTCGACGAACTGACCGACCTTGGCGGCGCCATTGCGACCCGGGGTCACCAGCACTTCCTGCTGGACCTTCGGGTTATCCGGAATCACAAAGCCGATGCCGCCTTCTTCGAAGTAACGACCGACGATGGACTCATGGGCACGCGACACCACTTCGACGATCACGCCTTCACGGCGACCACGACGGTCCAGGCCGGAAACGCGGGCCAGAGCCCGGTCACCATCGAATACCAGGCGCATTTGCGCCGGGCTCATGAACAGGTCGTCACTGCCATCATCCGGGATCAGGAAGCCGAAACCGTCACGGTGGCCGGCGATGCGGCCAAGGATCAGGTCGAGCTTGTCCACGGGCGCGTAGGTGCCACGGCGGGTGTAGATCAGTTGAGCATCGCGCTCCATGGCACGCAAACGGCGGCGCAGGGCTTCGAGCTGGTCTTCGGTGGTCAGACCGAATTCTTCAACCAGCTGCTCGCGGCTAGCAGGCGAACCCCGATCGGCGAGGTGCGCCAGGATCAGTTCACGGCTAGGAATAGGGTTTTCATATTTTTCCGCTTCACGAGCGGCCTCGGGATCGAGGGACTGCCAATCGGCCATTAGAGAGTTTTCACCTTGTCTATATGCGGGTTAGTTTGGCATACGCGTATTGAAACGGGAAATTTCAGGCATCAACAAGCCGTTAAAAGCCCTTTACAGCCGCCGGAAAGCACCTTGCACGACCATTGGCGAAATTTTCCAGGCTTTTTTCATTCCAGGGGTTTACAGCCAAAAGCCCTCTCCGTATAGTGCGCGCCATCGACGACGGCAACGTCCAAGATACTGCCCAGATGGTGAAATTGGTAGACACGCCAGCTTCAGGTGCTGGTGACCGCAAGGTCGTGGAAGTTCGAGTCTTCTTCTGGGCACCAATTCAAAACTTGAGGTTTTTACCTTGAGTCTCACAAAAACCCGCGAAAGCGGGTTTTTGCGTTTCATGCCTTTGATTTTTAAAAGAAAACTTGATTTATATTTTTGAATCAGGGGTTTACAGATCAAAAAGGCCTCCGTATAGTTCGCCCATCAACAGCGGCAACGTTGCTGATAATGCCCAGATGGTGAAATTGGTAGACACGCCAGCTTCAGGTGCTGGTGACCGCAAGGTCGTGGAAGTTCGAGTCTTCTTCTGGGCACCAATTTGAAACTCAAGGTTCAACCTTGAGCCTCCCAAAACCCGCGAAAGCGGGTTTTTGCGTTTCTGACGTTTGAAAACTTCGGCCTCGATTCCCGCCTCAGCCTCACTTGAGAAGCTTTATCGTTTATCCTCCCCCTATAAATCGGCAATGATTTGTTGCACTTAAGCGAGGAAAACTTCGGATGATGATCCGCGATACCCGTCTCAAGACATCCCTTCTGCGTGGCCTTTCCATCACTCTACTCGGCCTGACCCTGCTCTCACCCGCCGCCTATTCCGCCGACAAGGCGCCCCTGACCTTGTATAACGGCCAACACAAAGAAGTCGGCGATGAGCTCGCCAAGGCCTTCGAAGCCAAGACCGGCATTCACGTCAACGTGCGCAAAGGCAGCAGCAACCAGCTCGCCAGCCAGGTTGTCGAAGAAGGCGACCGCTCTCCTGCCGACGTGATCTA
Organism: Pseudomonas fildesensis; assembly: GCF_001050345.1. GTDB lineage: Bacteria > Pseudomonadota > Gammaproteobacteria > Pseudomonadales > Pseudomonadaceae > Aquipseudomonas > Aquipseudomonas fildesensis. The sequence continues at coordinate 313,577 of NZ_LFMW01000012.1, forward strand.
CACCGAAGAATCGCCGCCACTGAACAAACTCGGCGAGCAAGGCTTGCTGGCGAAGATCGACGCCAGCACCCTCGACGTACTGCCCAAGGACTACGTCGGCAGCAAGGGCGACTGGATGGGCGTAACCGCGCGCACTCGCGTCGTGGCCTTCAACCCGAAATTGATCGCTGAAAAAGACCTGCCCAAGTCGGTACTCGATTTCGCCGGCCCCGAATGGCAAGGCAAAGTCGGCTTCGTACCTACCAGCGGTGCCTTCCAGGAACAAGCCGTGGCAATCATCAAGCTGCATGGCCGCGAAGCCGCTGAAGAATGGCTGACCGGCCTGCGCGCCTTTGGCAAGGTCTACAGCAACAACATGGTGGCCCTCAAGGCCGTGGAAAACGGCGAAGTGGCCACCGTCCTGGTGAACAACTACTACTGGTTTGCCCTGAAAAAGGAAAAAACCAATCTGGATTCCCAGCTGCATTACTTCACCAATGGTGATGCGGGCGGACTGATCACCGTGTCTTCCGCTGCAGCACTGAAATCCAGTAAACACCCGAAAGAAGCCCAACAACTGCTGGCATTCATGACCAGTGAAGAAGGCCAGCGCGTGATCACCAATACCTCGGCCGAATACCCGCTGCGCAAGGGCATGGAATCCAACCGCGGCCTCAAGCCTTTCAGCGAGCTGCAACCTCCGAAAGTCACGCCCGCCGACCTGGGCAATGCCGAAGAAGCCCTGGACCTGGAACGTGACGTTGGCTTGAACTGATGAACCCATCGCTACCCGCCCCCGCCCTTCGCGGGGGTTTCAGCCCGCGACGCAAACGCCCGTCGATCTGGCTGTTGCTACCCGTCCTGCTTCTGGTGGGCCTGAGCCTGCTGCCACTGGTGTATGTCGGGCTCAAAGCCTGGCAAGCCGGCTGGGCGGAGGCGGTGCATCTGCTGTGGCGGCCCTACGTCTTTGGGCTGCTGCGCAACACCCTCGCGCTGATGGTCGGCGTGACGGTGGCGTGCGGGGTGATCGGCCTGTCCCTGGCTTGGCTGCTGGAACGCAGCAACCTGCCGGGGCGGCGCATCTGGGGCGTGATCCTGTGCCTGCCGTTCGCCGTTCCGGCGTTTGTCAGCAGCTTTACCTGGGTGTCGCTGAGCGCCAATTTCGAAGGGCTCGGCGGGGCGATCCTGGTGATGACCCTGTCCAAATACCCGCTGGTGTTCCTGCCGGTGGCGGCGACCCTGCGTAATCTCGATCCTTCCCTTGAGGAGTCCGCCCGTACCCTGGGGCTGAATCGCTGGGGTGTATTTTTCCGGATTACCTTGCCGTTGCTGTGGCCATCGCTGCTGGCCGGGGCGCTGTTGATCGCGCTGCATATGCTGGTGGAGTTCGGCGCACTGTCGATCATCGGCCTGCAAACCTTCACCACGGCGATCTACCAGCAATTCGAACTGGAATTCAGCAATGCCAACGCCGCGATGCTGTCAGCGGTGTTGCTGGTGATGTGCCTGACGCTGCTGTGGCTGGAGTTGCGCGTGCGCGGCAAGGGCCGACACGTACGCATCGGCCAGGGCGCGGCGCGGCATGCCGAACAGGTGGCGCTGGGCAAGTGGGCGCCGCTGGGGCAGCTGTATTGCCTGGCGCTGGCGAGCATCGGCAGCGGCATTCCGCTGGGCATGCTCGGGTATTGGTTGGCGGTGGGTTCTTCGGCGGCGTTTCCGGTGGCCGAGATCAGCGAGGCGCTGCTGTCCTCCCTGGCGCTGTCCCTTGGTGGAGCAGCACTTTGCCTGATGCTGGCGGTGCCGGTCGGGTTGCTGGTGGTGCGCTACAAAGGCCAGCTGGCGATCTGGGCCGAGCGCCTGCCGTACCTGCTGCACGCCCTGCCCGGCCTGGTGATTGCGTTGACGCTGGTGTATTTCGCGCTGCATTACGTGCCGGCGCTGTATCAGACGTCGGCGTTGTTGCTGATCGCTTATGCGCTGTTGTTTTTACCGCTGGCCCAGGCGCCGATTCGTACGGCCTTGAACAAGGCCGCGCCGCAGCTGGAAGAGGCCGCGCGCACGCTCGGTGCATCGTCGTTCAGTGCGTTTTGCCGGGTGACCTTGCCGATTATCTTCCCGGCATTGGGTGCGGCGTTTGCGCTGGTATTTCTCGATGCCATGAAGGAGTTGACGGCGACCTTGCTGCTCAGTCCGACCGGGTTAAACACTTTGGCGACGGCGGTGTGGGCGCATACCTCGAATGTAGAATTCGCGGCAGCGGCGCCCTATGCGGCGTTGTTGATTCTGGTGTCGGGGTTGCCGGTATATCTACTGACGACTCGGATGTATCTGAGCCGCTGAACCGCTATCGGGAGCAAGCCCCCTCGCACATTTTGGAATGCGCTCCAAATGTGGGAGGGGGCTTGCTCCCGATGACGGCGGAACAGACGACATCAGGCCCGGAACTGCCCCAAACTCGCCTTCAACTGCGCGGCCAACCCATCCAGCACCTTGCCACTGGCCGTAGTCTCCACCACCGCCTGCGCGGCACGCTCGGCCTGGGCATGTATCACCTCGACCCGCCCACGCACCGCATGTGCGCCCTGCGCCTGGTGCTCGGCCGCGCGAGTGGCCAGGCCAATCGCCGCATGCACTTGCTCCACCGAAGCCTGCACCGTCTGCTGCAAGCGCACGCTGTCGCGTAACACCAGCAAACCTTCGCTGGCTTGACGACCGGCTTTGCCGATGGTCTCCACCGCCTCGCGCGCACCTTGCTGCAACGCCACGATATGCGCCTGGATATCGCCGGTAGAGCTTTGGGTCTTGCTGGCCAGTGCACGCACTTCGTCCGCCACCACTGCAAAGCCGCGCCCGGTCTCGCCGGCACGCGCAGCTTCGATCGCGGCGTTGAGGGCCAGCAAATTGGTTTGCTCGGCGATGCCGTGGATCACCGTCAGCACCACTTCGATCTGCTCGCTCTGCTGGGCCAGGCGCTCGATGACCTTGGAACCGGCCTGCACCTGCCCCGCCAACGCTTCGATCAAGCTGCCGACTTCGGCCGAAGTGCGTGAGTTCTCATCAGTGGCCTGACGAATATCCACCACCTGCTGCAGCGCGGCTTGCATGGCATGGCTTTCAGCCTGGGCTTCGTCGGCCATTTGCGACAGTGCGCGCAAGCTCTCGGCCACCTCATCACGCTGCAAACCAGCCGCCGCATCGGCACCGGCATTGCGCAAAGTCATGGCGCCGATTTCCACGCCCGTACGCTGGGCCACATCGCCCGCTTCGCGCACGATGGGCTGCAACTTATCCACAAAGCGGTTGACCGCTGAGGCCATGTCGCCGATTTCGTCCCTGCTGCTGATTTGCACGCGCTTGGTGAGGTCGCCATCGCCCGCCGCCAGATCATCCATAGCTGCAATCAACAGCTTCAGGCGATTGACCACACGGCGCCCCAGCACCACGGCGATCAACAGCAACACGCCGAAGCCAACCACCGCGAGCCCCATGCCGATGCGCCAGCGCAAAGTACCTGCCGCTTCCTGCACAGCGCCGGTGGTGTTGGCGGTCATCTGGGTCGCAGTGGCTTGCGCCGACTGCAAGCGAGCGCCCATGGCGGCCGCGCTATCGGCCGCTGCGCCTTTGATGCTGTCTGCGACCAACTGATCACCGCTGGCGATCAGAGCTGCAAAACGCTTATCCAGCGCTTGCAGATCGGCCTCTACCGAGGCAGTCGAGACGCCCATGCGGACTTTGCCGATCTCTACCCCGTTGGGGCTGATAGACGCTTCGACGTAGTACACGGAAGGGTCGTTCTTGGCCGCATCCAGCACTTTATCCAAGGCACGATCACCCGCGCCCTTTGCCAGCAGTGCCTGGTTGATCGGATTTTCCCGGTTCAGATAGCGAGTCAGATGTTCGCCCGCAGCGTCGTCGTAAACCACGAACAACACATTGGGGTTGCGCTGGGCGCGACGGGCAAACTCCGACAGCGTCGGCACGTCGCTGTCCCACATGGCGCGGGGCGCCACCGAGGCCAGAAGTTGCGCCATGTCATTGGCGGAGTCTTGCAGGTCTTTTTCCAGGGTCGCACGCAGTTGCTTCTGCTCTCCCTGCAGGCGCGTGGAAAGCCCTGCTGTCAGACGCTGGCGGGTGCTGGCGGACAAGCTGTCCAGGCTGGAGGTGACTTCCTTACCGGCCTGGGCCAATTCGCCGGACAGTTTCTGGCTGTCGATCCCCAGGCGATTGCCCAAATCAGCTTCCAGCGCCGTGACCGTGCTCCGGGTTAGAGCGACCGCCACCAGCACTTGCACCAAAAGAGCGATACCTAGGGTAACGAACACCGGCCGCAATAGACGACTTTGTAACAATGAGAGAACGGCAGACATCGGGAATCCCTCCACCACAGGCGCCATTATTTTGATAGCACCGCGAAAGAAAGAAACACAGCAAGGGTCGTGCCGCTTGGCGAACTGATACGAAAAAGGGCTCCCGAAGGAGCCCTTTGCTTTTTACATCAACAGCTTATTAAGCGAACGGGTGACGCAGAACGATGGTCTCGTTGCGATCCGGGCCCGTCGAAATAATGTCAATCGGCGCGCCGATCAGCTCTTCAACACGCTTGATGTAAGCACGCGCGTTGGCTGGCAGCTCTTCCAGGGTTTTGGCACCCACGGTCGACTCGGTCCAGCCCGGTACTTCTTCGTACACTGGGTGCAGACCCACGTAGCTGTCAGCGTCAGTCGGAGCAACGTCCTTACCTTCTGCATCTTTGTAGCCGACGCAGATATTGATGGTTTCCAGACCGTCGAGTACGTCCAGCTTGGTCAGGCAGATGCCCGAAATGCTGTTCACATCGATAGCGCGACGCAGGATGACGGCATCGAACCAGCCACAACGACGAGCACGGCCGGTGGTCGCGCCGAACTCGTGACCTTGTTTAGCCAGGTGTGCACCGACTTCGTCGAACAGCTCAGTCGGGAATGGACCCGAACCTACGCGAGTGGTGTAAGCCTTGGTGATGCCCAGGATGTAGTCCAGGAACATAGGGCCAACACCCGAACCGGTAGCAACGCCGCCAGCGGTAGTGTTAGAACTGGTCACGTACGGGTAGGTACCGTGGTCGATGTCCAGCAACGAACCTTGAGCGCCTTCGAACATGATGTCTTTGCCAGCGCGACGCAGGTCGTGCAACTCGGCAGTCACGTCCAACATCAGCGGCTTGAGCAGCTCAGCGTATTCCTTGCATTCGGCCAGGGTCTTGTCGAATTCAATGGCTGGCTCTTTGTAGTAACCCACCAGCATGAAGTTGTGGTATTCCACCAGTTCACGCAGTTTGTCTTCAAAGCGCGGCATGTTGAGCAGGTCGCCAACACGCAGGCCACGACGCGCGACCTTGTCTTCGTAGGCCGGGCCGATGCCGCGACCGGTGGTGCCGATCTTCAGCTCGCCACGGGCCTTTTCACGGGCCTGGTCCAGCGCAACGTGGAAGGACAGGATCAGCGGGCAGGACGGGCTGATACGCAGGCGCTCACGCACCGGTACGCCTTTCTCTTCCAGCTTGGTGATCTCGCGCAGCAGGGCATCCGGTGCAACCACTACGCCGTTGCCGATCAGGCACTGCACGCCTTCGCGCAGTACGCCCGACGGAATCAGGTGCAAGACGGTTTTTTCGCCATCGATGACCAGGGTGTGGCCAGCGTTGTGGCCGCCTTGGTAGCGCACTACGGCGGCAGCATGTTCGGTCAGCAGATCAACGATCTTGCCTTTGCCCTCATCACCCCATTGGGTGCCCAGGACTACGACATTCTTACCCATAACACTTGTCCTCATTCGCGCAAACTTGGTGCCGGCATTGGCCGGCAGGAAAACTCAAGAAGCCAGTGGCGATACTTGCCAAAGCCCGTTCTGCAGAATCAATTGCCGGTCGCAGTCCGCGTCACTGGCGGCGGCCAATGGCTGCCCAGGCAAGGCCTGGACGACACGCTGACCCTCACTGCGCAACTGGCAAACCTGCTGCCAGAGTGCTGCGTCCGTACTGTCGGGCATCCAGATGCCACCAGACGGCAGCTCGACCTCAGCACGCCCCAGGGTCACCAGGGTTTTCAAATCGGTGGAAAAGCCAGTCGCCGGACGTGCACGACCGAAGTCGGCACCGATATCGTCATAACGACCGCCTTGAGCGATGGCCTGACCAACACCCGGCACAAACACCGCGAACACCACACCGGTGTGGTAGTGGTAGCCGCGCAACTCGCCCAGGTCAAAATACAGCGGCAAGTCCGGGAACCGCGCCGACAAGCGCTCCGCAATCGCCAGCACGTCGTCCAGAGCGGCCAATACCGGCGCTGGCGCATTGGCCAGACGCTCACGCGCGGCCACCAATACTTCGCGACCGCCGCACAGGTTCACCAGCGCACGCAGCATGTCAGCCAGATCGGCAGGCACGTTTGCGGTCAGCGCGATGACTTCATCGATAGCCTTGCGTTGCAGGGCATCGAACAGCTGTTGCTCCACTTCACCGGACAAACCAGCCGCGCGGGCCAGGCCACGGTAGATACCAACGTGGCCCAGGTCCATGTGGACATCCGGCACATCGGCCAGTTGCAGCATGGCCAGCATCAGGCTGATCACTTCAACGTCGCTGCTCGGGCTGGCGTCGCCGTACAACTCGGCGCCCAACTGGATCGGGCTACGGGAAGACGACAAGGCGCGCGGCTGCGCATGCAGCACGCTGCCGGCGTAGCACAGACGGCTCGGGCCTTCGCGGCGCAGGGTGTGCGCATCGATGCGCGCCACTTGCGGCGTGATGTCGGCACGGAACCCCATTTGCCGGCCCGATTGCGGGTCGATGACCTTGAAGGTGCGCAGATCCAGGTCCTGGCCCGCACCGGTCAGCAGGGATTCCAGGTACTCGATATGGGGGGTCACGACAAACTCGTAACCCCAGCTCTGGAACAGATCCAACACCTGGCGACGCGCTACTTCAATGCGCGCAGCTTCTGGTGGCAGTACTTCTTCGATGCCATCTGGCAGCAGCCAGCGGTCTACCGTTGCCATTACGCCATTCCCCTATGATCCGGGCGGCCAACCCTCGGCCGAGCCTTGAGTGAAGCAGAAAATACCCGCCCCCTGCATAAACCACGCGCAAGAGCGACGTGACGAACGACCTGCAAACGGCCTCGTCGGGCACTTTCCTCGAAAAACCTGTCACGCCTGCCGAATCAAACATGCAGACGCAAAAAAGCCGGGAATTTCCCGGCTGCCGCATCATACACCCGTTTTCTGAAAGGATCACCCCGCCAGGCGTTTTAGCCGCCCGACGGAGTGAGACCTACAGAATCACAGGCTTGTTACTTGGACTTTTCCAGGTAGCGGAAGAAGTCGCTGCTTGGGTCCAGCACCATGACGTCGGTTTTGTTCGCGAAGCTTTCACGGTAGGCACGCAGGCTACGGTAGAACGCGTAGAACTCCTGGTCCTGGCCGTAGGCCTTGGAGTAGATGGACGCCGCTTGAGCATCGCCATCACCACGGGCCTCTTCAGACTCGCGATAGGCTTCTGCCAGCAGTACACGACGCTGACGGTCGGCATCCGCACGGATACCCTCAGCCAACTCGTTACCCTTGGCACGGTGCTCACGAGCCTCACGCTCACGTTCGGTGCTCATACGCTCGAACACGCTGCGGTTCACTTCCTTCGGCAGATCGATGGCCTTGACCCGAACATCGATCACTTCAATGCCCAGCTCTTTTTCCGCCATTGTATTCAACGAACGCGTGATGTCAGCCATCAGCGCATCACGCTCACCGGATACCACCTCGTGCAGGGTGCGCTTACCAAACTGGTCACGCAGGCCCGATTCCAGACGGCGCGACAAACGCTCGTCGGCAATCTGCTTGAGGCCGGAGGTCGCGGTGTAGAAGCGCTCGGCGTCCTTGACGCGCCACTTGGCGTAGGCGTCAACCATCACAGCTTTCTTTTCCAGGGTCAGGAAGCGCTGCGTCGGTGCATCCAGGGTCATCAGGCGAGCGTCGAACTTGCGCACCTGGTTAACGTAGGGGACCTTCACATGCAGGCCAGGCTGGACATCCGCCTGGACTACGCGACCGAATTGCAGCAACACCGCGCGCTCGGTCTGAGCCACGATGTAGAAGCAGTTCCAGGCAGCGATGACCACGACGACGCCCACAATCAGGGCGGTCAGCGATTTATTGCTCATCAACGACTCTCCCTGGTACGTGTTTGCTGTTGCAGCAAGTCAGCGGCCGCACGGGCGCTCGCTTCGTTGGCAGCGGCATTGGAACTGGTGGACGGTGCGCTGGTGCTGCTACGACCACCTTCGATCATCTTGTCCAGCGGCAGGTACAGCAGGTTGTTCTGCCCACCCTTGCTGCCGGTCACGAGAACCTTGCTGGTGTTGCTGAAGACTTCCTGCATGGTGTCCAGGTACAGACGCTGACGCGTAACTTCCGGCGCCTTGCGGTACTCAGCGACCAGTTTGGTAAAGCGATCCGCCTCACCCTTGGCACGGGAGACCACTTCGTCACGGTAACCGTTGGCATCTTCAAGGATACGCTGGGCCTGACCACGGGCTTCCGGCACGACGCCGTTGGCGTAGGTTTCAGCCTGGTTGCGCGAACGCTGCTCGTCTTCACGGGCACGGATCACGTCATCAAAGGCTTCCTGCACTTCGCGCGGTGCGGCTGCGTTCTGTACGTTGACCTGGGTGACGGTAATACCGGTGCGATACGTATCGAGGAACCGTTGCAGGCGCTCCTTGATTTCGCTGGCCATCAATTCACGACCTTCGGTCAGCACCTGGTCCATGGCGGTAGAACCCACCACGTGGCGCAGGGCGCTTTCAGTTGCGTGTTGCAGGCTGATTTCCGGCTGATCAACGTTCAGCACGTAGTCCTGCAGGTTGCTGATCTTGTACTGCACGGTCAGCGGCACTTCGACGATATTCTCGTCTTCGGTCAGCATCTGGCCCTGCTTGGTGTAGGCACGCTCACGCGTGACGTTCTCCATGTACTTCTTGTCGATCGGCGGGAAATAGATGTTCAGGCCAGGACCGACAGTCTCGTAGTACTTGCCGAAGCGCAGCACCACGGCTTGCTCCTGCTCGTCGACCACGTAGACCGCGCTGTACAGCCAGACGGCCGCGAGCACGACAAGACCCAGACCCAGCAGGCCGTAGCCGCCGCCCTTGCTTGTGCGACCACCTTCATCACCACCGCGTTTTTTTCCACCACCGAACAACCCATTCAGGCTTTCCTGCAGCTTTCGGAAGGCCTCGTCGAGATCCGGTGGCCCCTTGCGGTCGCCATTATTGCGGCGTTTACCACCCCAAGGATCCTGATTATTCGAGTTGCCACCCGGCTCATTCCAAGCCATAGCGCTCTCCATCTGATAAAGCAAAGACGCACCCACGGCGCGCCGACCAATGCTACAGAATGCCTGCTATCGCGGCACAACCGCTTTCCCAGGCTTTTATTGCAAAGTGTGTTGTTCGATGAACTCTGCCGGAACAATGCCCTCACGACTGACCAGCCGATTGAGCTCCGAGCGCGGCAATCGAACGGCCAGCAAGCTGACACCTTCTTCGTCGTGTTCTTCTTTCTGTACCGCACCCAGTTCGAAAAACTGTGCACGCAGTCGAGCAAAACGCTGAGGCAAGCGCAAGGTGCCCACGAACAAATCGCTGCCCAACAGCTCGGCAATGGCTTGCTCGAGCAACTCCAGGCCACTGCCATCACGCGCCGACAGCCAGACCCGCTGGGGCTTGCCGTCTTCGTCGCGCTGGATTTGTGGCTCAACGCCTTCAAGCAAATCGAGTTTGTTATAGACCTCGAGGATCGGCAAGTCCTGGGCACCAATCTCGCCCAGTACCACCATTACCTGCTCAATTTGCAACATGCGATCCGGTTCAGCCGCATCGATCACATGCAACAGCAGGTCGGAGTTGCTCGACTCTTCCAGCGTAGACCGGAATGCCTCAACCAGCTTGTGGGGCAAGTGACGAATGAAACCCACGGTATCGGCCAGGACGATCGGCCCCAGGTCGTCAATCTCCAGACGGCGCAAGGTCGGGTCGAGCGTGGCGAACAGTTGGTCGGCCGCGTACACGTCCGATTTCGTCACGTTATTGAAGAGCGTGGATTTGCCGGCGTTGGTATAGCCCACCAGGGAAACGGTAGGGATATCCGCGCGCATACGGCCACGGCGCGATTGTTCGCGCTGGCTGCGTACTTTCTCCAGGCGGCCCTTGATCTGTCGCAGGCGAACCCGCAGCAAACGCCGGTCGGTTTCCAGCTGGGTTTCACCCGGGCCACGCATGCCGATACCACCACCCTGACGCTCAAGGTGAGTCCAGCCGCGAACCAGCCGGGTGCTCATGTGGTCAAGCTGGGCCAGTTCTACCTGGAGCTTGCCTTCATGGGTACGGGCGCGCTGGGCGAAAATATCGAGAATCAGGCCGGTGCGGTCGATTACGCGACACTCGAAAACACGTTCGAGGTTGCGTTCCTGACTGGGCGTGAGCGTGTGATTGAAGATCACCAGATCGGCTTCTTCGGCGTGGACCAGGTCGCGCAGTTCCTCGACCTTGCCGCTGCCGATCAGGAATTTGGCGGTTGGCCGATGACGCGGTACGTTAAAAAACGCAACGGTCTCGGCGCCGGCCGAATTTGCCAACTCCTGAAACTCCTGCGGATCTTCGCGCGCCTCAGGGTCCTGTCCATCCAAGTGAACGAGGATCACTCGCTCACCACCACCGTGGCGCTCAAAGAACAAAGGAGACTCCTATCAGGCGTTACCTGGCTCAGCGTCACCCTGTTCGTCACCGGCAGCGCTAGGCAGACGGATTGGACGAACTGGAACTACTGTCGAGATAGCGTGCTTGTAAACCATCTGGCTGACGGTGTTTTTCAGCAGGATCACGAACTGGTCGAACGACTCGATCGTGCCTTGCAGTTTGATACCGTTGACCAGATAGATGGAAACCCCAACTTTCTCTTTACGTAAAGTATTCAAGTAAGGGTCTTGTAGCGAATGCCCTTTTGACATGTGCCGCACTCCTTTAAGGATCAATAATAAAAATCGGAAAATAGATATCTTATGGCCGTCACACCCCCAAGGATAGACGGCAATTGCAAGGACTCAGCTCAATATGGAGACCGTTCCCAAGTATTTCAAGGCGCGTGACAGATTGTCGCTGTCCAGGCTGTCCAGCCAGTGCAAATCGCTCCAGCTGCGCAGCCAGGTGAACTGGCGCTTCGCCAATTGGCGCGTGGCAATGATGCCGCGCTCCTGCATCTCAGCTGACGTCAGCTTGCCATCCAGATGATCCCAGACTTGGCGGTAGCCTACAGCACGTATCGAAGGTAAACCTGGATGCAGGTCACCTCTTGAACGCAGTGCTACGACCTCGTCTACAAACCCCTGTTCCAACATAATTGTGAATCTTTGTGCAATTCGTTCATGCAGCACCTGGCGATTTGCCGGAGCGATGGCCAGATTCGCCACAGTATAGGGCAATTGTGACTGTCCAGATGCGCCTGCGTCAGCACTTTGCGCAGATTGTCGCTGCCGATGCTCGGTCATGGTCTGGCCACTCACGCGCCAGACTTCAAGAGCTCGCGTGAGCCGCTGGGGATCGTTGGGGTGAATGCGCGCGGCGGACACCGGATCCACAGCTGCCAACTGGTCGTGCAGGGCTTGCCAGCCAAGGCATGCAGCCTCCTCTTCAAGCTCGGCGCGCACCTGGGCGTCGGCGGGCGGCATATCGGCCAGCCCTTCCTGCAAAGCCTTGTAGTAGAGCATTGTGCCGCCCACCAGCAAGGGGATTTTGCCGCGCGCGGTGATATCGGCCATGGCCGCCAGGGCGTCGTTGCGAAAATCTGCGGCGGAATAGCTCTCGGACGGGTCGATGATGTCGATCAATCGGTGCGGATACTGCGCCAGTAGCTCTCTGGAAGGTTTGGCAGTGCCGATGTCCATGTCCCGGTAAACCAGGGCAGAGTCGACGCTGATCAGCTCGCACGGCAACACTTTGGTCAGCTCGATGGCCAGGTCGGTCTTGCCTGCGGCCGTTGGGCCCATCAGGAAGATCGCGGGGGGCAAGGCACTCATCAACGGCCGCGCAAGAACAGTTTGTCCAGATCGTCCAGGCCCATTTGGGTCCAGGTCGGTCGGCCATGGTTGCACTGGCCGCTGCGCTCGGTGTTTTCCATGTCACGCAGCAGGCCGTTCATTTCCGGCAGGGCCAGGCGGCGATTGGCGCGGATGGCGCCGTGGCAGGCCATGGTGCCGAGCAATTCGTTGATGTGCGCCTGGATGCGGTCGCTGGTGCCGTACTCCATCAAGTCCGCCAGCACGTCAGCCACCAGCCGGTTTGCTTCAGCCTGCTTGAGCAGCGCAGGAATCTGGCGGATCGCCAGGGTTTCCGGGCCCAGGCGTTGCAATTCGAAGCCCAGTTTCTGGAATACGCTGTGGTGCTCTTCGGCGCAATCGGCCTCACGCTGGCTGACCGCCAGGGACTCAGGCACCAGCAACGGCTGGCCACTGAGGCCCTCGCTGGCCATGGCGATTTTCAGGCGTTCGTACATGATCCGCTCGTGAGCGGCGTGCATGTCCACCAGTACCAGGCCATGGGCGTTTTCCGCGAGGATGTAGATGCCCTTGAGTTGGGCCAGCGCATAGCCCAGCGGCGGGATGTCACCGCCACCTTCCGGCAAGGCGACAGCCCCCGGCTCGGCACCCGGCAGCGGAGCAAAAAATTCACGATACGCCGCCTGGGCCTCGGCCACCGGCACGGCCGATTGCGGGCGCGGGGTGTATTGATACTGATACCCCGCACCAGCACCGGCGCCAGGCGCGGTGTAACTCGGCTGCGGTTGCGGCGATTGCAGCAGGTTGGCCGCCAGGCTCATTTCACCCTGGGGCCCGAACTCACCCGCTTCGGGGCCGCTTGGGCGGACCATCGCCGTAACGATCGGCGCCGACAGTTGGTCATCCGGGCGCACATCGCCCAGGGCACGGTGCAAGGTGCCATAGAGGAAGTCATGCACCATGCGCCCATCACGGAAGCGCACTTCGTGTTTGGTCGGATGCACGTTGACGTCGACCACGGCGGGATCGACCTCGAAAAACAGCACAAACGTCGGGTGCCGCCCGTTGAACAGCACATCGCGATAGGCTTGGCGCACCGCGTGGGCCACCAGCTTGTCGCGCACCGCACGGCCATTTACAAAGAAGTACTGCAAGTCAGCCTGGCTACGCGAGAAGGTCGGCAAACCCACCCAACCCCACAGCCGCAGGCCATTGCGCTCGATCTCGATCGGCAGCGCCTGCTCCAGAAAGCCCGCGCCGCAGATCGCCGCCACACGCCGAGCGCGCGCGGCGTCATCATGGGCTTCGTGCAGGCTGAGGATGGTCTTGCCGTTGTGGCGCAAATGGAAGGCCACGTCGAAACGCGCCAGCGCCAGGCGCTTGATGACTTCTTGCAGGTGATCGAATTCGGTTTTTTCGGCCTTGAGGAATTTACGTCGCGCCGGGGTGTTGAAAAACAGGTCGCGCACTTCCACCGAGGTGCCCACCGGGTGCGCAGCCGGCTGGACCCGAGGCGCCATGTCGCGGCCTTCGGTTTCCACTTGCCAGGCCTGATCCGCTTCACGGGTTCTCGAAGTCAAGGTCAGTCTCGCCACGGAGCTGATGGAGGCCAAGGCCTCACCGCGAAAGCCCAGGCTCATCACCCGTTCAAGGTCTTCCAGGTCGCGAATCTTGCTGGTGGCGTGACGGGCCAGGGCCAGCGGCAGGTCATCCGAGGAGATGCCGCTGCCATCGTCACGTACCCGCAGCAGCTTGACGCCGCCCTGCTCCACGTCCACATCAATGCGCTTGGCGCCGGAGTCGATACTGTTTTCCAGCAGTTCCTTGATCACCGAAGCCGGCCGCTCAACGACCTCACCCGCCGCAATCTGGTTGGCGAGGCGCGGACTGAGCAGTTCGATGCGCGAGCCGCTGTTCAAGACTGATTCGCTCATTACTGTGCCGCCAATTCAGTGCCGGGAATGTTCAACACCTGGCCGACTTTCAACTCGTCGGTTTTCAGGTTGTTGGCGCTGCGCAAGGTAGCCGCCGACACCTGGAAACGTACCGCCAGCATGGCCAGGGTATCGCCGGGCTGCACGCGATGATCACGCGGGCCCTGGGCGATTTTGCCAGAGTCACGCAGCCAGGCGATGTAGGTGCCCGGTGGCGGGTTCTGCTGGAAGAACTGGCGTACACCGGCACTGATGGAGCGCGCCAGGGCTTGCTGGTGACTGGCGCTGGCCAGCTTCGATGCTTCGTTGGAGTTGGAAATGAAGCCGGTTTCCACCAGGATCGATGGGATGTCGGGCGATTTCAATACCATGAAGCCGGCCTGTTCCACGCGCTGCTTGTGCAGGGAGGTCACGCGGCCGATGTTGCTCAGGACTTTCTGGCCGACGTTCAAGCTGGAGGTCAGCGAGGCGGTCATCGACAGGTCGAGCAGTACGCCGGCGAGCATCTTGTCTTTGTCATCGAGGGACACGTTGCCGGCCCCGCCGATCAAGTCGGAACGGTTTTCACTGTCGGCGAGCCAACGGGCGGTCTCGGACGTGGCGCCACGATCCGACAGGGCAAATACCGAGGCACCGAAAGCGGCAGCCGAAGGGGCGGCGTCGGCGTGGATCGATACGAACAGGTCGGCGCCCTTCTTGCGGGCTATTTCGGTACGTCCGCGCAACGGAATGAAGTAGTCGCCGGTACGCGTCAGCTCGGCGCGATAGCCTTTCATGCCGTTGACCTGGCGCTGCAGTTCACGGGCGATGGCCAAGACCACGTCTTTTTCGTGCTGGCCGCGTGAGCCCGAGGCACCCGGGTCTTCGCCGCCGTGGCCGGCGTCGATCACCACGATAATGTCGCGTTTGCCCGCTGGCGCCGGCGGCGGCGGTGGCAGCTTGACCTGAGGCTGCGACGGGCTGACCGGTACGGCCGGCAAGGTCGCAACACTCGGAGTTGGCGCAGGCGGCGGCGCGGCATCGGCGGCATTGTCGAACAGGTCGACCACCAGCCGGTTGCCGTATTGAGCGTTTGGCGCCAGGGAGAAGCTTTTTGGGGTGACCGCCTTTTTCAGGTCGATGACCACCCGCAAGTCGGTCGGCGTACGTTGGGCCGAGCGCATGGCGGTAATCGGAGTGTTGGCGGTGGAGACTTTCAACGGCGCGGCCAGGGTTGCACCATTGATATCGATCACCAGGCGATCAGGCGCCGACAGCGTAAAGACGCTGTGCTGGACCGGGCCAGACAGGTCGAACACCAGTCGCGTGTTATCCGGCGCACGCCACAGGCGAACACTTTTCACCTGTGAAGCAGCCAGAGCATTGACAGTCATTGCCGCAAGCAACACCCCTACGACAGCAACCAACGCGCGAAAGCGCATACCTAACCCCACCAATTATTTGAATTCCAATGCCAGAGCGGCGCACCACGACTCACCGCGCGCGCTCTGGGGCAACAACTTCAGCTGACGTCCTTGCTCATGCGGCGTAATGGTAATGGTCAGGTCCGGCTTTGGCAAAAAGCCTGTTCCTTTATCTGGCCACTCGATCAGGCACAGCGCGTCTTCGTCGAAGTAATCACGGATACCCATGTACTCCAGCTCTTCGGGGTCGACGAGGCGATAGAGGTCAAAGTGGAAAGCTCGCACCTTACCGATTTCGTAGGGTTCGACCAGGGTAAAGGTTGGACTTTTCACCGCCCCTTCATGGCCAAGACCGCGAATAATCCCACGGGACAGCGTGGTCTTGCCCGCCCCCAGGTTGCCTTCGAGAAAGATAAGCCCCGCACCGCCTGTAACCTGTGCAAGACGATGACCGAACGCAACCATTGCGTCTTCGTCGGCCAGGAAAAGGTTTACTTCAGGCACGGCGACTGTTCCTCCAGCAATTGACGAACGGCGGGTATCAGGTCACTGGCGGCCAGCCCGCGACCAAAAGTGCCTTGGCGATCCCCCGCCGTGGCGTGCAACCACACGGCCAGGCAACTGGCGTCATAGGCCAGCATCCCCTGGGCCAGCAGCGCGCCCACCAGGCCGGCCAGTACATCGCCAAGCCCCGCTGTCGCCATGGCCGGATGGCCCTGATCGCAACGGGAAACACGCCCGTCCGGGCTGGCGATCAAGCTGCCAGCCCCCTTGAGAATAGCCACTGCATTGAATTTTTGACTCAACGCGCGCGCCACCTTAAGACGATCGGCCTGAACCTCGGCTGTCGAAAGGCCCAACAAGCGAGCCGCTTCGCCCGGATGTGGGGTGATCACGCAATTAGCCGGCAGGCTCACGCTGCCTGTCGCCAGTTGATTCAAGGCATCGGCGTCCCAGACTTGCGGCTGCGTGGCGTTGGCGGCGACGGATAACAGGCTCTTGCCCCAGGAGGCATCACCGAGGCCCGGACCAATGACGATGACCGAGATTTTTTCCAGCAACCCCATCAACTGGTTGGCCGAACTCACGCCGAGGGTCATGACTTCCGGCAGGCGAGTCAGCGCGGCCGACACGTGCTCGGCACGGGTCGCCAAGGACACCATGCCGGCACCGCCGCGCAAGGCACTTTCGGCACTCAGCAGCGCAGCGCCGCCAAAGCCGCGATCGCCTCCGATGACCAGCAGGTGACCGAATTGGCCCTTATGGGCGTCCGGGGAACGTGCAGCCAGTTGCGGCAAATGGCCGGGCAACAAGGTCTGTACGTCGGTTATTTCGTGTTTTGTCTGCGGCATGCGTCTTCAGGCTCCGATGTCTGGCAGAATTATACGCATCTAACCTGTGGTTTCCCGTGTCTCATGCCTGCTATTACCTCCGATCTGCCCGCCCTCGCCCAATCGATCAAAGACTGGGGCCGCGAACTGGGTTTTCAACAAGTCGGCATCAGCGGCCTGGACCTTGGCGAGCATGAACAGCACCTGCAACGCTGGCTCGACGCGGGTTACCACGGCGAGATGGAGTACATGGGCGCCCACGGCAGCAAGCGCTCGCACCCTGATGAGCTGGTCCCTGGCACCTTGCGCGTGGTGTCGCTGCGCATGGACTACCTGCCCGGCGACACCCAAATGGCGCAACTCCTGGCCAAACCAGAAAAAGCCTACATCTCGCGCTACGCTCTGGGCCGCGACTACCACAAGCTGATCCGCAAGCGCGTCCAGCAATTGGCGGACCGCATTCAGGCGCAGATCGGGCCATTCGGTTTTCGCGCCTTTGTCGACAGCGCGCCCGTGCTGGAAAAAGCCATCGCCGAACAGGCCGGACTAGGCTGGATCGGCAAAAACACCCTGGTGCTCAATCGCAAGGCCGGCAGTTACTTCTTCCTGAGCGAGCTGTTTGTCGACTTGCCATTGCCGGTGGACCCGCCCCACAGCACCGAACACTGCGGCCGCTGCACCGCCTGCCTGGACATCTGCCCCACCAATGCTTTCGTCGGGCCTTACGTGCTGGATGCCCGCCGCTGTATTTCCTACCTGACCATCGAACTCAAAACCGCGATCCCGGAAGACCTGCGCTCGCTGATCGGCAACCGGGTATTTGGCTGCGATGACTGTCAGATCGTTTGCCCGTGGAATCGTTTCGCTCGATCCACCGCCGAGGGCGATTTCAAGCCACGGCACAACCTGGATAACGCAGAGCTGGCCGAACTGTTTATGTGGGACGAGGATAAATTCCTCAGCAGCACCGAAGGCTCACCCCTGCGCCGCGCCGGTTACGAGCGCTGGTTACGCAACCTGGCAGTGGGCCTGGGCAATGCGCCGTCGAGCATTCCGGTATTGGAAGCCTTGAAGGCGCGGCGGGATTACCCGTCAGAGCTTGTGCGCGAACATGTGGAATGGGCGCTGAACCAGCACGCCGAGCGTCAATGAACGTCGTCGTTGTAGACGAACTTGGGCATCTCCCAGTGAAAACGGATCGCCAACAGACGCAGTAAAAAGCCGCTGAACAGGGTCAGCAAGATCGCTTGTTCGCTGGGCAGCTCCAGGTACAGGCAGAGCAAGTAGAACCAGGCGGCGAGGAACGACACGCTGGCGTACAGTTCACGGCGGAAGATCAGCGGAATATCGTTGCAAAAGATATCCCGCAGGATGCCTCCGAAGACGCCGGTAATCACCCCGCTGACCGACGCCACCAACATGCCATGCCCCATTTCCAGGGCCGTCATACAGCCGATCAAGGTGAAGGCCACCAGGCCTACAGCGTCCAGCGCCAGAAACAGCGAACGCAGGTGGCGCATCAGCGGTGCAATAAAGATCGTCACCAACGCAGCGACGGAGGTCAGCACCAGGTATTCCGGGTGTTTGACCCAGGTCAGCGGGTAGTGACCGAGCAACACGTCGCGTACCGACCCCCCGCCCAACGCCGTCACACAGGCGATCAGCACCACGCCAAACCAGTCCATGCCGCGCCGGCCGGCCGACAGCGCGCCAGTCATGGCTTCGGCGGTGATGGCGATGAGGTAGAGCATCAGCAGCATGATGGCGATCCTTGCAAAAGTTGTGGCGAGCGGGCTTTTGTGGCGAGCGGGCCTTATTGCGGCGAGCACGCTTGTTGTGGCGAGCGGGCTTGCCCCGCGTTGGGCTGCGCAGCAGCCCCAAAACCGGACAATTATATCTTTTTGGAGGAATGCGTTGGCAGTATTAGGGCCGCTTCGCAGCCCAACGCGGGGCAAGCCCGCTCGCCACAACAAGCCTGCTCATCACAACAAGCCCGCTCGCCACTACTCGCCAGATCACAAGAAACCGGATAGATCGTTCCCACGCTCCGCGTGGGAATGCCTCTTGTGACGCTCTGCGTCAAACCTTGGGACGCAGAGCGTCCTGGGCTGCACTCCCACGCGGAGCGTGGGAGCGATCTATAACAAGAAACCGGATCAAGCCTTGATGAAATGCTTGCGGTAATGCTGCAGCTCGGCGATCGACTCTCGGATGTCATCCAGGGCCAAATGGGTGCTGCCTTTATGGAAACTATCTTTCACTTCCGGCGCCCAGCGCGCAGCCAGCTCTTTCAACGTGGACACGTCCAGGTTGCGGTAGTGAAAGTAGCTTTCCAGCCCCTTCATGTGGGTATAAAGGAAGCGCCGGTCCTGGCAGATGCTGTTGCCGCAGATCGGCGACTTGCCCTTGGGCACCCATTTTTCCAGGAAGGCGATGGTTTCGGCTTCGGCTTCGGCCATGCTGATGCGGCTGTCGCGCACGCGCTGGGTCAGGCCGGAGTTGCCGTGGGTGCGGGTGTTCCACTCGTCCATGGTGGCGAGCACCGCGTCGCTGTGATGGATGGCGATCACCGGACCTTCAGCCAAGGTGTTGAGGTTGCTATCGGTGACAATGGTCGCCATCTCGATGATGACGTCGGTGTCGGGGTTCAGACCGGTCATTTCCAGATCGATCCAAATCAGGTTCTGTGGGTTTTGCATGGCTTGATTCTCTTGGCACCTTGGCTTAGCTGCGCAGTTTAGCAGGCAGCGGCGTGCTAGACTCGCGACCGTTTTACCTAACCTTTGCATTATCGACACGGAACACCAATGGCCAAACGCCAGCTCAATCGTCGCCAAAACTGGCGCATCGAAAAGATTCAGGGTGAACGCGCCGCACGCGCCGCCAAACGTGAATCCTCCGCAGTGGAAGCGCTTGAGGGCGGTGACCTGGGTCCCGAACAAACGGGCCTAGTGATCGCGCACTTTGGTGTGCAGGTCGAAGTCGAGGCGCTGGAAGGCGAACTCGCAGGCCAAGTGTTCCGCTGCCACTTGCGCGCCAACCTGCCTGCGCTGGTCACCGGCGACAAGGTCGTGTGGCGTGCCGGCAACCAGGGCATCGGCGTCATCGTCGCCCAGTTGCCACGCACCACCGAGCTGCGCCGCCCTGACAGCCGCGGCCAACTCAAGCCGGTAGCGGCCAACGTCGACATGATCGTCATCGTGTTCGCGCCGCTGCCGGAACCGCATGCCAACCTGATCGACCGCTATTTGGTCGCGGCCGAGCATGCCGGCATTCGCCCGCTGTTGCTGCTGAACAAATTCGACCTGATCGACGAGCAGAACGCCCCGGCGCTTAACGCACTGCTGGCGGTCTACCGCACCCTGGGCTACCCGGTGCTGGAGGTCTCGGCCCATCACGGCAATGGCATGGAACAGCTGCAACAGCAGTTGGATGGCCGCATCAGCGTGTTTGTCGGCCAGTCTGGCGTGGGCAAGTCATCGCTGGTCAACAGCCTGCTGCCGGAAGTTGAAACGCGTGTGGGCCCGCTGTCGGAGCTGTCCGGCCAGGGCACTCACACTACGACCACTGCACGGTTGTTTCACTTCCCCGGCGGCGGTGAGCTGATCGACTCCCCTGGTATTCGTGAATTCGGCTTGGGCCACGTCAGCCGCAGCGATGTGGAAGCGGGCTTTATCGAGTTCAACGACCTGATCGGCACCTGCCGTTTCCGCGACTGCAAACACGACCGCGAACCGGGTTGTGCCTTGCTCAAGGCGCTGGAAGATGGCCGCGTGCAGCAGCAGCGGATGAACAGCTATCGATCGATTATTGCGAGCTTGCCCGAAAGCAGTTACTAAGCCGCACACAACACTGTGGCGAGCGGGCTTGCCCCGCGTTGGGCTGCGTAGCAGCCCCGTTCCAACAGCCGCATTTCTTGCAGGCAAAAACCGCGCTATCAGGTTTTGGGCCTGCTGCGCAGCCCAACGCGGGCGGTGCGACGATTCGACAAGCCCGCTCGCCACAGAAGCCCGCTCACCATAGGGGCTTGCTGTCAGCTACGACCCCGTCGCCGGCACCGTAGGATCCTTCACCCCACCATCATCAAACAGGTTCAGCTTCTGCCGCAGCTCATGCGCCGGCAACGGCTCCTGCCCCGGTGGTATGGCGTTCGGATCGGCCGGCACTTCGCCTGGCGCACCTACACCCTGGGTCGGTTGCGGTGGCGGCGGCTGATCACCTTCAATCGCGCGCTGGGCCTTTTTGGTCAGCACGACGATGTCGATCCGGCGATTGATTGGATTGAACGGTTCCTTCGGATCAAACAGCTGCGAAGAAGCAAAACCCACCACCCGCGCCACTTGAGGGTCCGGGTAGCTGCCGGCCACCAGCGCACGGCGGGCGGCGTTGGCGCGGTTGGCCGAGAGTTCCCAGTTGCCGAAGTCGCCCTGGCCCGCATACGGCTTGGCGTCGGTGTGGCCGCTGACGCTGATCTTGTTAGGCACCGCCTTGATGGTATCGGCCATGGCCAGCAGGATGTCTTCAAAGTAAGGCTTCAAGCGTGCACTGCCGGAGTCGAACATCGGCCGGTTAGCGGCGTCTGTGATCTGGATGCGCAAACCATCGGGCGTGATCTCGAACGAAATCTGATCCTTGAATTTCATCAGTTGCGGGTTTTCGTCAACCTTGGTCTGCAATTCCTGCAGCAACAATTCAAGGCGTTCCTGCTCGACCTGTTCGGCCATGCTCTCGACTGTTTCGCGCTCGATCGGAATGTTTTCCTGGGGCGATTCGGTCTTGACCTCGGGGTTGATGGTACGCTCAGGCGCCAACTGCGGCGAGCCGCCCAAGTCGATCACAAAGGGCGTGCCGCTTTCCGAGAAGCCAATCGGGTCTTTGAAGTAACCGGCGATGGCGATTTTCTGCTCGGGGGTGGCGGTGGACATCAGCCACAGCACCAGAAAAAACGCCATCATCGCCGTCGCAAAGTCTGCGAAGGCGATTTTCCAGGCGCCACCATGGTGCCCCGCAGCGAAGCGCTTGACGCGCTTGATGATTATCGGCTGGTTGTTTTCCATGGCTTAGCGACCGCGAACCGCTTGTTCCAGCTCGGCAAAACTCGGGCGATGTTTCGGGTACAGCACCTTGCGACCGAACTCCACGGCCAGCGATGGCGGCATGCCGGACGCCGAAGCGACCAGGCTGGCCTTGATGGCTTCGTAAAGGTTGATCTCTTCCTTGGCATCATGTGCCAGGGAGGTGGCCAATGGGCCGAAGAAACCGTAGGCCGCGAGAATACCGAAGAAGGTACCTACCAGGGCCGCACCAACGTGCATGCCGATGGCCGCCTGGTCGCCTTCGCCCAGGGAAGCCATGGTCACCACGATACCGAGTACCGCCGCAACGATACCGAAACCAGGCATGCCGTCGGCGATGCCGGTCACGGCGTGGGAAGGATGCTCCAGCTCTTCCTTGAGGCTGAACAGCTCCATGTCGAACAGGCCTTCCAGCTCGTGGGGAGCCATGTTGCCGGAGGACATGATGCGCAGGTAATCACAGATATAGGCGGTCATGCGCTCATCTTTGAGCACGGCCGGGTACTTGGCGAAAATCGGGCTGGCCGAGGCGTCTTCGATGTCGCCTTCGATGGCCATCATGCCTTCACGGCGGCTCTTGTTGAGGATCTCGTAGACCAGGCCCAGAACCTCCAGGTAGAAGGTGTGGGAGAAGCGCGAGCTGAACATGCCAAGCGACTTCTTGATCACATGCATGGTCATGTAGCCGGGGTTGGCCTGCAAGAATGCGCCAAACGCGGCACCGCCAATAATCAGCACTTCGAAGGGCTGGATCAAGGCAGCAATCTTGCCGTGGGACAGGACGTACCCGCCGAGCACGCTTGCGAAGACGACGATGATGCCGATAATTTTAGCCATAGGGGATCTGTACTTGCGCCGTCGGGTTCATGGACATATTGGGTGCAACTGAAAAACTCTTGTTCTACTTATCGGCAAAACTGCGCCAGACTATAGCCCGTTAAGGCGAAAAGCCAGTTCGGCCCGCTCTGGGCGTGTTGACCGCAAGTGATGATCGCGCCCCCTTATGGCTAATGAAACGAACGTCCCATCTGTAAGACCTATCTCACTCGCCGCTTGGATCAAGCGTCTGGACGACGTGCTGCTGCCCGTTCCCCAGGCCAGCCACGAACGTGTGTGCAAAGCCATTCGCGATAGCCGCAGCTCATTACGGGATATTGCCGAGCTGATGCACAACAGCCCGGCGCTGGTGCTCAGCGTGATGCGCGAGGCCAACAGCCACACCCATGGCAGCCTGACGGAACCGGCGGAAAACCTCGAAGTGGCGCTCAACCGCCTGGGCCTCAAACGTGCCGAAGAACTGTTGGCGCGCCTGCCCTCGGTGCCGGCCCACGAGATCCCTGTGGCGTTGCGTCAATTGCTGCTGGTGAGCCAGCACGCATCGCAGCAAGCCAGCGGCTTGTTCGCCAGCCGCCTGGCGCGGTTGTGGCAAGACATTCACTGGGGCAGCCTGCTGTTTCTGTCACCCCTGTGGCCGATGGCGGTAGCCTACCCCAAGCTCCTGGAAGAATGGGAACTGCGGGTTATCCACAAAGGCGAATCGGCGCGCAGGGTCGAGCAGGAATTGTTCGGCGTACGCCTGCTGGACCTGTGCCTCGGCTTGACCGAAGCCTGGCACCTGCCGATCTGGGTATCACAGGGCTACAACCTGCTGCTCAAAGAACAGCGTTTGCTGGTCAAGGCGCTGCACATCGCCCGCGAAGATGATGCGCTGCGCCACCAGCAATTACTCGATGCCGAACCCAATCTGCGTCGCTGGCTGAACCAGCCGGCGAACACCGTGCTGCTGGCCAACGGCCTGGCGATGTCGGCCCAGGAATCCTGGACCTGCCCGCATACCGAACGCTGGCAATACCTCACCGCGCTGTACCTGCAACAGCCGCTGGGCGACGTGCAACAACAGGTTCACCAGCAAGCCGTGACCAGCGCCCGCTCCACCTTGATGCCCGACCTTTGGCACCCTGCGCTGTCGCTGCTCTGGCCCTGGCATGTGCAAAAGATCCATCGCGGCCTGCTGCCCGCGCCGCCGCCCACCGCCGAAGCCCTCGCCCTGTGGCGCAAGCGCTGCACCGAATTGCTGGTTGAACCGAGCCGCTTTGCCAACGCGATGCACATGACCACCTGCGCCAAAGAAGCCCTGGTGGCCAGCGGCATGCAGCGGGTATTGCTGTTCATGGCGGATCGCACCCTGAGCACCTTACGCGTCCATCAAGCCGACGGCCTGCCGAAAGACGCTGCGCATTTGAGCCTGGACGTGGTCAACAGCACGTTGCTGCAACGCCTGCTGGAAAAGTCAGCCCAGGTGCGCCTCACGCCCGACAACCATGCGCAGTTCTCGGCATTGTTGCCGCCGATCCTGCGCCGCCTGTTCACCGGCGAGCATCTGCTGCTGCGCTCGCTGAGCTGCAACGGCAAGGTGGTGATGCTGATGGTTGCCGACCAGGGCGGCGGGCCGTTCTCGGAAACCACTGTGCAAGCTTTCGGCAAAACCGCCCAATGCATCGAGAAAGCCCTGCACTGCTTTACCAACCGCAGCGCCTGATGCTTGCGCTACAATCGCCGTCCTTTATCGCCAACATTTGTGCCCAGGAGACCTCACATGCCTGACTTCTCTGGCTTGCCGCTGGTGATCGAATCCAGCGACCTGCTCGGTCAACTGGATGCCGAACACCTGATTCTGGTGGACCTCACCAGTGCCGCCCGCTACGCCGAAGGGCATATCCCCGGCGCGCATTTCGTTGACCCCAAGCGCACCCAACTGGGCCTGCCGCCGGCCCCCGGCCTGCTGCCCAACAAGGCCGACCTGGAAAAACTGTTCGGCGAACTGGGCCACACACCCGACGCTACCTACGTGGTCTACGACGACGAAGGCGGCGGCTGGGCCGGGCGATTCATCTGGTTGCTCGACGTGATCGGCCACCAGAAATACCACTACCTCGACGGCGGCCTGCTGGCGTGGCTGGCAGACAAGCACCCGGTTTCCACCGAAGTGCCCGCCTCGGTCGGCGGCCCCGTAAGCCTCACGCTGCACGAGGGCCCAACGGCCACTCGCGAGTACTTGCAAAGCCGTCTCGGCGCTGCCGACCTGGGTATCTGGGACGCGCGCGGCCCGCTGGAATATTCCGGCGACAAGGTCCTCGCCGCCAAGGGCGGTCACATCCCCGGCGCAGTGAATTTCGAATGGACCGCCGGTATGGACAAGGCACGCAACCTACGCATCCGCCGTGACATGCCGCAGATCCTCGAAGACCTCGGGTTGACCAAAGACAAAGAAATCATCACTCACTGCCAGACTCACCACCGCTCTGGCTTCACCTACCTGGTGGCCAAGGCGCTCGGTTATCCGCGAGTCAAAGGTTATGCTGGTTCCTGGGGCGAATGGGGCAACCACCCCGACACCCCCGTTGAGATTTAAGGTTTAAGGACAGTAAATGAAAAAGCAGTTGTTTATCCTCAGCCAATACTTGCTGCCACACCACCTGCTGTCGCGGTTGGCCGGCTGCATTGCCGAGTGCCGCGTGCGCTGGTTCAAAAACGCCTTCACCACCTGGTTTGCCAAGCGCTATCAAGTGGACATGTCCCAGGCCCTGGTGGAAGACGTGACCGCCTACGAGCACTTCAACGCCTTCTTCACCCGCGCCTTGAAAGACGGCGCCCGCCCGCTGGACCAGACCCCTGGCGCGGTACTCAGCCCGGCCGATGGGGCGGTCAGCCAGCTCGGCCCAATCGAACATGGTCGCGTGTTCCAGGCCAAAGGCCACAGCTTCAGCGTGCTGGAGTTGCTGGGCGGTGATGCGGCCGTGGCTGCGCCGTTCATGGGCGGCGACTTTGCCACCATCTACCTGTCGCCGAAGGATTACCATCGGGTGCATATGCCTCTGGCGGGCACCTTGCGTGAGATGGTTTATGTGCCTGGCCGAATTTTCTCGGTGAACCAGACCACTGCCGAAAACGTGCCGGAACTGTTTGCACGTAACGAGCGTGTTGTCTGCCTGTTCGACACCGAACGCGGGCCGATGGCCGTGGTGTTGGTAGGCGCAATGATCGTCGCTTCGATTGAAACCGTATGGGCCGGATTGGTCACGCCGCCGAAACGCGAGCTGAAAACCGTGCGTTACGACGAAGCTGCCCGTGCGCCGATTCACCTGGAGAAAGGTGCGGAGCTGGGTCGCTTCAAGTTGGGTTCGACCGCAATCGTGCTGTTCGGGCCGGATCAGGTGAACTGGGCGCAAGAGCTGGTGGCAGGTTCGCCGGTGCAGATGGGCCAGGGTATCGGGTCACCGAAGGACTGACACATTGATCGTTCCCACGCTCTGCGTGGGAATGCCGCCCTAGGCGCTCTGCGTCCGCTCTTGAAGGTCGCGACGCGGAGCGTCACAGGACGCATTCCCACGCAGAGCGTGGGAACGATCGGAGATCGGGTTACAGCTGTCCGTCGCGGTCGCGAAAGCCCAGCAGGTACAACACGCCATCCAACCCCAAGGTCGAAATCGCCTGCTTGGCCGATTGCTTGACCAACGGCTTGGCGCGGAATGCCACACCCAGCCCGGCAATCGCCAGCATCGGCAAGTCATTGGCACCGTCACCGACCGCAATGGTCTGCTCCAGACGCAACCCTTCCTTGTGGGCCAATTCCTTCAGTAGATCCGCCTTGCGCTGTGCGTCGACAATCGGCTCCACGGCCACACCGGTCACCTTGCCATCCACGACTTCCAGCTCGTTGGCGAACACGTAGTCGATGCCCAATTTGGCCTGCAATTGCTTGGCGAAGTAGGTAAAGCCGCCCGACAGGATCGCGGTCTTGTAGCCCAGGCGCTTGAGTTCGGCGAACAGCGTTTCGGCGCCTTCGGTCAGGCGCAGCGACGCGCCGATGGAATCCAGCACGCTCACATCCAGCCCCTTGAGCAGCGCCAGGCGCTCCTTGAAGCTGGCGCGAAAATCCAGTTCACCGGCCATCGCACGTTCAGTGATCTCGGACACTTGCTCACCCACACCGGCCGCCTTGGCCAGTTCGTCGATGACTTCAGCCTCGATCAGCGTCGAGTCCATGTCGAACACCGCCAGGCGGCGATTGCGACGGAACAGCGAATCTTCCTGAAAGGCGATATCGACATTCAGCTCCTGGGCCACGCTGAGGAATTCGGCGCGCAAGGCTTGCGGGTCAGCCGGTTCGCCGCGCACAGAGAACTCGATGCAACCCTTGCCCTTGTCGGCCGGCGTGTCCAAAGGCATGCGCCCCGACAGGCGGTCGATATGGTCGATATTCAAACCGTATTGCGCGGTAATCGAGCTGACGCGCTGCAACTGCTCAGCTGTGACCTTGCGGGTCAACAGCGTGACGATATGGCGCTTTTTGCCCTGGCCGTCGACCCAATGCTGGTAGTCCTCTTCGGACACCGGGGTGAAACGCACCTGCTGATCCAGCTTGTAGGCAGTAAACAGGATGTCCTTGAGCACCGACGAAGCTTGTTCGGTACTCGGGATTTCCACCAGGATCCCGAACGACAGGGTGTCGTGGATCACCGCCTGGCCGATGTCGAGAATGTTCACGCCACCCTGGGCCAGAACACCGGTAATGGCTGCGGTGAGACCTGGGCGGTCTTCCCCAGTGATGTTAATCAGGACAATTTCGCGCAAAGCGCACCCCCAGGCTGGAAAAAAACCGCATTCTACCCACTTTCAGTGACCATCGGGCACAGCCAGCGCTTTGCCGGTCTTGGGCCTGTCGCTATACTGCGCGTCAACTTCACGGACTAAAGAGCCGAGCTCAAGTGAACCGGCCTACGCCAGTAAAAACCGATAACTTCTTCCTGCTGATCTTCCGGGCACTGCGCCACCGCCGTGTACCGATCGCATTACGCATCGCCAGCCATAACGTGATCCTGGTCGCTCTGGCCCTGGTGATCTACGCCTGCGTGATGGGTTTGCAGTTCAAGCAGGCCATGCACGAGCAAGCCGACGCCCTGGGCGAGAGCCTGACCACCCAGACCGCCACCTCGGCGACTGAGCTGTTGGTGTCCAACGACATCCTCAGCCTCAACGTGCTGCTCAATAACCTGACCAAGAACCCGCTGGTGGCTCACGCCGCTATCTATAGCGTGGATAACCGAATCATGGCCGAAGCCGGGCAGCGCCCGAAAAACGGCCTGCTCGGTGAGGCAGAAGGTCTGTATCAGAGCAATATCACGTTTCAGGATGTGAAGGCAGGCCAACTGCGCATCAGCCTCGATATGCAGCAATTTCAGCAGCCGATGACTATCAGCCTGCAGAGCATGGGCATCCTCAGCGCGATCCTGCTGGCATTGGCCCTGGCCTTGAGCCTGCGCCTGGGGCGGCATATCTCCACGCCCTTGATGCAACTGCGCATCTGGCTTCGGGATATCGACGAACACACCCCGGCCACCGACCGCCAGGATGAAATCGGCGACCTCGCGCGCCAGCTCCACGCCAGCTTCGCCCCTGAACCGGTCGTGCCCGAGGTTGAACCCGAGCCCGAGTACGACGACACCGATTACGACGACGAACCCGAATTTGAAGTCCGCAACCTGCGCGACCCAGGTTTTGACGAAAGTCCGCCGGTGGCTGGCCTGAAGCCCGCGCCGCGCCACGTAATCCAGGCCGAAGAAGACGATTTGGACGACGAAGACCCGTTCGCCGACCTGCGCGATACCTCGGCCAGCCCGGCCGTCGCGCCAAAGCCTGTCCCCGCGAAGAACACCGAACCCCAGCACAGCGCCGTACTGGCCGTGCAACTGGGCGCCCAGGACCAACTGCGCCGCCTGCCCCGTGCCCGCCTGACGGAATTGCTGGAACGCTACCGCGATTGCCTCGACCAGGCCGCCTCGCTCTACCAGAGCGAGCTGCACACCCTGAACGACGGCAGCACGCTGATGCTGTTCCACAGCGAAGACAGCGGCGAAGACTACCTGACCAACGCCATTTGCTGCGGCGAACTGCTGCGGGCCCTGGGCCATGAGTTGCAGATAGAAGTAGCCGACAGCGGCATTACGCTGCAACTGCAACTGGGCCTGACGGTGGGTGACGATCTGTTCGGCATGAGCCAGATCGACCTGCTGCTGACCGAGATCGCCCAGGACGCCCTGGCCTTGTCCCAACACAGCCGCAACCTGCTGCTGGTGGAGCGCAAGATCAGCGAAGACACGCTGATCCGCCAACGCGCACGCATCCGCCCGATTGCCAGCCCGGAGGGGGCCAGCTGTGTGGAGCGGTTGATGGAACCTTACCCGTCGATGCTGGAGCGACAGTTGGCGCGGATGCACGAGACCCGTGTGAAGCCCTAAAGAACGACCGCGGACAATGTGGGAGGGGGGCTTGCTCCCGATAGCGGGGTATCAGTCAGCACATGCATTGACTGACGCACAGTTATCGGGAGCAAGCCCCCTCCCACATTTGACCTGTGGTGCGACTCATATCTCAACCCAACAAAAAGGCCCGCTTACTCAGCGGGCCTTTTTTGTTTCGGCGATTCAGATCAGAACCTGAACACTTCCATATCTGTACGAATCGGCGCCGCCATCGGCATCTTCGGTTTTTCCGGGGTTACCGGCTTGGCTTGTACCGGGGCTTGCTTGCGCGGTGCCTCGGCGATTGGCGGCTGGTTGGCCAATGGTTTGAGGGCCACCGACAACTGCTGCGCCAAGTGCTGCAACAGCACACCCTGGGCCTGGACCTGGGACGCGGTGGTGCCGGTGTGCTCTTCCTGCAGGTGCACGATGCGGTTATCGCGCACCTGGCCGCGACGATCGATCAAGCGCCACTGCGCATCGAGGATCGCCGGTTGCGACTTGCCGGAATCAAGCCGGGTAATCGTCAGCAACACCTGCACATCCGGGGTGAAGCCGGTTGGCGCGGGCGCCAGGACCACACGCTGGCTGTCCAGCTGCCCGGCGACCTGACGCAACATCAACTGATTGATATCGGACGACAAACTGCCGGCCCAACGACCATCAAGGGAACCTTGCAGGCTACCGTCGTTCTGACGTTGCAGCAGGGTTTCGCGTTGCAGGTAATCAGCCACGACCACCGGCCCCAATAAAACCGACATACCTGCGGCTTGTGCTGGTTGAACCGGACTTCCGCTGTCCAGCTGGTACAGCGACACAGGCTTGTGTGTGCTGCAACCCGCCAGCCCCAGAAGGCCAGCGAGCATGAAAAATAAAGGAAGGCGTGGAGCAGTCATCATCCCATCCAGGTGGCTGCCACAAGGCGAACCACAATGTAATACTTAAAAATAACCTAAACACGCTCGGCCACGCCGGCGCTGGAAAGGCCATATCATCCGTGAATATGCGCCATGACTCCAGCGCCAAAGCGTCGATCTACGCGCTAAATCGTAGATCGAGGGCTCTAATCCGCCTTAAACCGGCGTTTCCACCAACAAAGCGTCCACCCGCTGGAATCCGCGAGGCAGTTTATTACCACGTCGACCACGCTCGCCCTTGTAGTGTTCAAGGTCATCAGGGCGTAATGACAACGTGCGCTTACCGGCCTGGAGCACCAGCGTAGAGCCTTCCGGGACCACGGCGATGTCGGTCACGTACTCTTCGCGACTGGCCACCCGCTCGCCGGGAATGCCAATGATCTTGTTACCCTTGCCTTTGCCCAACTGCGGCAAATCGCTGATCTTGAACACCAACAAGCGCCCTTCGGTAGTCACCGACGCCAGCCAATTGCTTTCGCGGTTTTCGACTGTTCGCGGCAGGATCACCTTGGCGTTGTTCGGCAGGCTCAACAGCGCCTTGCCCGCCTTGTTCTTGGCCAGCAGGTCTTCACCCTTGACCACAAAACCGTAACCGGCGTCGGAAGCGATCACGTACAGCGAGTCGTCGTCCGGCAGCAGCACGCATTCAAAATTCGCGCCCGGTGGCGGCGTCAGGCGCCCGGTCAACGGCTCGCCCTGGCCCCGTGCGGACGGCAAGGTGTGGGCCGGCACCGAGTAACTGCGCCCCGTGGAGTCGATAAACACCGCAAACTGGTTGGAACGCCCGGCCGCAGAGGTTTTGAAACCGTCACCGGCCTTGTACGACAGACCTGTGGCATCAATATCATGCCCCTTGGCAGAACGAACCCAACCCTTTTCCGACAGAACGACAGTAATTTTCTCGTTTGGCAGCAGCTCGGTTTCTGTCAGGGCCTTGGCTTCGGTGCGCTCGACGATAGGCGAGCGGCGGTCGTCGCCATAGGTTTCCGCGTCTTTGATCAACTCTGTGCGCACCAGCTTCTTGAGCTTGGTTTCGCTGCCCAGCAGCGCTTGCAGCTTGGCTTGCTCCTTGAGCAACGCGTCCTGTTCGTCGCGCAGCTTCATTTCTTCCAGTCGCGCCAACTGGCGCAATCGGGTGTCGAGGATGTAGTCAGCCTGGATCTCGCTCAGCTCGAAACGCGCGATCAGCTCGGCTTTCGGGTGCTCGGCGGTACGGATGATGTGGATCACCTCATCCAGGTTGAGGTAGGCAATCAGCAAACCGTCCAACAGGTGCAGGCGGCGCTCGACCTTATCGAGGCGGAATTGCAGGCGGCGACGCACGGTCTGTACCCGGAACTCCAGCCACTCCACCAGCAGGTTGCGCAGGTTTTTCAGCTGCGGCTTGCCGTCCAGGCCAATGATGTTGACGTTGACCCGGTAGCTGGACTCAAGGTCGGTGCTGGCAAACAGATGCTGCATCAACACCTCGTGATCGACCCGGCTATTGGTCGGGATGATCACGATGCGGCATGGGTTTTCGTGGTCGGACTCATCACGCAGGTCGGCAACTTGCGGCAGTTTCGACGGCTTTGCCTGCATCATCGCGGCAATCTGCTCCAACACCTTGGCGCCAGACACCTGGTGCGGCAGCGCGGTGACAATAATGTCGCCATCTTCAATCTGGTAAACGGCGCGCATGCGCACCGAGCCCTTGCCGGTCTCGTACATCTTCAGCAGGTCGGCGCGCGGCGTGATGATTTCCGCTTCGGTCGGGTAATCCGGACCCTGGATGTGCTCGCAGAGCTGCTCGACCGTGGCTTTGGGCTCATCCAGCAAGCGCACACAGGCCGAGGCGACTTCCCGCAGGTTGTGCGGCGGCACGTCAGTGGCCATGCCGACCGCAATACCGGTGGTGCCATTGAGCAGGATGTTCGGCAAACGTGCCGGCAACACCAAAGGTTCGTCGAGGGTGCCGTCGAAGTTCGGGCCCCAGTTCGCGGTGCCCTGGCCCAGCTCGCTGAGCAGCACTTCGGAATAACGCGACAGGCGCGCCTCGGTGTAACGCATGGCGGCGAAGGACTTGGGATCATCCGGCGCGCCCCAGTTACCCTGGCCGTCCACCAGCGTGTAGCGGTAGCTGAACGGCTGGGCCATCAGCACCATGGCTTCGTAGCACGCCGAGTCGCCGTGGGGGTGGAACTTACCGAGCACGTCACCGACGGTACGCGCCGACTTCTTGTGCTTGGAATCGGCGTCCAGCCCCAACTCACTCATGGCGTAGATAATGCGCCGCTGCACAGGCTTCAGGCCGTCGCCAATATGCGGCAAGGCACGGTCCATGATCACGTACATGGAGTAGTTGAGGTAGGCACTTTCGGTGAAGTCAGCCAGCGACCGGCGTTCTACGCCATCTAAGCTGTCTGCGAGGATGTCACTCATGCGGGCCTCATCAATGTTGGGTGAGGCGCAGCGGAAATGCCGCTGCGCTGATTCAATTCAAAAGTTGGAAAGCTCATGGCTGGGCACTCCAGCCACTGGCCGGGGCGGCGAAACGATAGACCATCGGGCGTTTTTCACCGTCGGCGCGCGGGCCGAAATTATTGTCGAGGCCCAGCCACGCTCCGTCAGCGTCTATTACCAGTGCCTCGGCCAGGCCGTACAGCTGGGCATAACGGCGGTTCGGCGTGAGGGTTTCGTCGGCAAACGACCAGCACAGCTCAATCTTGGCCGTCACCGCATCGCGCCGGCAAATCTGGAACGCATTGCGCTCCAGGGTAAACAGCTTGCCGTTGAACAGGGCCAGGTCGGCAAAATCCTTGGACACGGCCTTGCCGTTGGTGAACTGGGCGGGCTGCACTTCCTGGCCGGCCTCGCTCAGCAACACGCAAGGGCCATCGCAATCCCACAGGGTTTGCGGGCGCTTGATGGAAATCAGCCCGCGTCGCTCTCGCTCCGCCGCCAGCCAGATTTGATTGCCCTCGGGATTCACCGCCAAGCCTTCAAACAAGGCATTGAAGTGCAGCAGCATTCCGCTGGCGCGGGCTTCACGGACCATGCCGGGAGCGATCTTCAACCATTCAGGTGCGCCGGTCGCCGGCACTTGCAGTACTGCGGCATGAGCTTCGCTGACAATGTAGCGATTACCGGCGGCATCGCAGCTGATGCCTTCAAAATCCAGGTCGCCACCACGAACGAACGAAGCGGCCTTGGTGCGCGACCGTAAGCCCCAGGGCAAACCAGACTCAGGCACGGGCGGCACGTCGATCTTCACCGTTTCGGCCTTCCAGGTCGGAGCGCTGATATCCAGACGGTAGATCTGGTCGTCATCGCGATCAGAAACCGTCCACAGCTCCTTGCCACACAGGGCCAGGCCCGACAAATTGCCGCCGCGCATCCCGTCCACCGGGTGCTCGGACACAAGCTTGAGCTCAGCCACGGGCGCGGCGACCACTGGGGTGGCTGCCAACCCGCTCAACATCAGGATCGCCAGGGCGAAACCTGTGCGCATCAGCCCAACACCTCGGCGAGGTTGCCTTTGGATTCCAGCCAGGACTTGCGGTCCGGGGCACGCTTTTTCGCCAGCAGCATGTCCATCATTTCCGACGTGGCGGCAAAATCGTCCAGGGTCAACTGCACGAGGCGCCGAGTGTTCGGGTCCATGGTGGTTTCGCGCAGTTGCGGCGGGTTCATCTCACCCAGGCCCTTGAATCGCGTGACCTGTGGCTTGCCGCGTTTCTTCTCGGCCACCAGGCGGTCAAGGATGCCATCGCGCTCGGCTTCGTCCAGCGCGTAGAAAATCTCCTTGCCCAGGTCGATTCGGTACAGCGGTGGCATGGCGACGTAGACGTGGCCGGCATCCACCAACGGGCGGAAGTGCTGCACAAACAGCGCGCACAGCAGGGTCGCGATGTGCAGGCCGTCGGAGTCGGCGTCGGCGAGGATGCAGATCTTGCCGTAGCGCAATTGGCTAATGTCCGCCGCGCCCGGGTCGACGCCGATGGCCACGGCAATGTTGTGCACTTCCTGGCTGGCCAGGACTTCGCTGCCATCGACTTCCCAAGTGTTGAGGATCTTGCCGCGCAACGGCAGGATCGCCTGGAACTCCTTGTCCCGCGCTTGTTTGGCGGAACCGCCGGCGGAATCACCTTCCACCAGGAACAGTTCGGAACGCATTGGATCCTGCCCGGCGCAGTCGGCCAGCTTGCCCGGCAGTGCAGGGCCCGCCGTGATGCGCTTGCGTTCGACCTTCTTGCTGGCCTTCAAACGACGACCGGCGTTGTTGATCGCCAGTTCGGCCAGGGCAAGGCCCAGTTCCGGGTGCTCGTTGAGCCACAGGCTGAAGGCATCCTTGACCACGCCAGAGACAAACGCCGCCGCCTCGCGGGACGACAGGCGCTCTTTGGTCTGGCCGGAGAATTGCGGCTCCTGCATCTTCATCGACAGTACGAACGCGATGCGCTCCCACACGTCTTCCGGCGCCAGCTTCACGCCGCGCGGCAGCAGGCTGCGGTATTCGCAGAATTCGCGCATGGCATCCAGCAGGCCTTGGCGCAGCCCGTTGACGTGGGTGCCGCCCTGAGCGGTGGGGATCAGGTTGACGTAGCTTTCCTGCACGCTGTCGCCGCCTTCGGGCAACCACAGCAGCGCCCAGTCGATGGCTTCTTTATTACCGGCCAGGCTGCCGCAGAACGGCTCGTTGGGCAGTCGTTCGAAGTCGCTGACGGAGTCTTCCAGGTAGGAGCGCAGACCGTCTTCGTAATGCCACTCGACCTTCTCGCCGGTGCCTTTGTCTTCAAAGGTGACGAGCAGGCCCGGGCACAGCACAGCCTTGGCCTTGAGCACGTGCTTGAGGCGACTGATGGAGAATTTCGGCGAATCGAAGTATTTCGGGTCCGGGGCGAAGTACACGCTGGTGCCGGTGTTGCGTTTGCCAACGGTACCGATCACTGCCAGGTCGGTGGCTTTGTAGCCATCGGCGAAAGTCATCTCGTACTCGTTGCCGTCGCGCTTGACCTTGACCCGCACCAGGGTCGACAGGGCGTTAACGACCGAAATACCCACACCGTGCAAGCCACCGGAGAACTGGTAGTTCTTGTTGGAGAACTTGCCACCGGCGTGCAGCTTGGTGAGGATCAACTCGACGCCCGACACGCCCTCTTCCGGGTGAATGTCCACCGGCATGCCGCGACCATCGTCGGACACTTCAAGGGAGTGGTCAGCGTGAAGAATGACATGCACCGACTTGGCGTGCCCGGCCAAGGCTTCGTCGACGCTGTTGTCGATAACTTCCTGGGCGAGGTGGTTCGGCCGACTGGTGTCGGTGTACATGCCGGGGCGTTTGCGCACCGGGTCGAGGCCCGAGAGGACTTCGATGGCGTCGGCGTTATAAGAGCTAGCGCTGGGAGTGGCCATGGGGTCTCGTCGTGAGTCGTTCGATTAAAAAGTAACCTGCGGTTTCCAAGGCAATTACAGTGCCGCGAAATCGAAGGATTGATACTGATCTGCGCCAATGCCGGCAAAGCCGAGCAGCGCTGGCAATTGCCGGGCGAATCCCTGGTAACCATGGTCGCCACCGGCCTGGATGCGCAAGGCACAGGCCCGGTAATACTGCTGGGCGAGGCGATAGTCCAGGGTTTCGTCCCCGGTCTGCAACCACACCTGATAACGCGCGGCTTCCTGGGGAGCCGGTACTTCCAGCTCGGCCAGCGCCGTGACGTGGTCGTGGGTCAATTCCCAGGTTTCATCGGTGTAGAGGTTCTTCTGGGTGCCCAGGTAACCGTCGAACATCCGATGTGGGCTGACCGCCGGGTTGACCAGCAGCGCCTTGAGGCCATGGCGTTCGGCAAGATGGGTTGCATAGTAGCCGCCGAGTGAGCTGCCTACCAGCAGTGGCCGCCCCAGTTCGCTGATGGCCGCCTCCAACTGCGGGATCGCCTGGCGGGGGTGGTGATGCAGGGCCGGCACGCGCAGTTGGTCGGCCAGGCCGAGGGTGTTCATCACGTTGATCAGCAGGGAGGCCTTGTTTGACGCGGGCGCGCTGTTGAAACCGTGGATATACAGGATCGAAGCGGACATGCCGACTCTCCATGCTTGCGCCAAAAGGGCGCAGTTTACAGGGAATAAGAGCGATGTGAGCAGGGTTACCGCCGAACGTGGTTTACCAGACAAAGCGGATCGAATGTGGGAGGGGGGCCTGCCAGCTCCTACCGTTTGGCCTGTGTTTACAGCCTTTAATAGCCGTTGCTACCGTAATCCACGGTAAAGGCAAAGCCAGTGACCCGCTCTACCCCGGTTTCCAACCGCCCGTCGGCATGCAGGTGCAGCCAGCGATAGCCCGGCGCCTGCTCGCTGACCTTGAAATCCTCGCTGCCCGGCGCGAACTGGATGCAGGTGGACGGCGATGCCAACAGCCGCACGCCGTTGCGCTCGCGGTCGATCTCCTGGTGCACATGACCCCAGAGCACCGCACGGACCTGCGGGAAGCGGTCAAGCACAGCAAACAACGCCTCCGGATTACGCAGGCCAATGGGCTCCATCCACGCACAACCAATGGACACCGGGTGATGGTGAAAGCACACCAGATGATGGCGATGCGGCGCTTCGCTCAAGGCCTGGGCCAGCACCTGCAGTTGTTTGTCTTGCAGATACCCCGGCACCGAGCCCGGTACGGCAGAATCCAGCAGGGTGACCCGCCAGTTGCCGACATCGACCACCGGTTCCAGCAAGTCGCTGTGCACAGCTGCGTGAGCCATGACCTGCGGTTCGTCGTGATTGCCGGGAATCCAGCGCGCCGGGGCCGGAATTTTCCCGGTCATATGGCGAAACTGCTCGTAGGACTCCAGCGTGCCGTCCTGGGACAAATCCCCCGTGGCCAGCAGTAAATCGATCCGCGGCTGCTGCGCGCGCACCAGTTCGATCACGCGCTGCAAGCTTTCGCGGGTGTTCATGCCCAGCAGCGTACCGTCGGCCTCGGCGAACAGGTGGCTGTCGGACAGTTGCACCAGCATCACCGGCGCATCAGGGTTCAAGGTGGATACGCTCGGCAAGGCGCTCTCCCAAGGCAATCACAGGAAATGGACGTTTGGCGCGATTATGCTGGGACAGGACGCAAAGAGGAAACCTGAGGAAGCAGACGCAGTTCACATCTACCGCACGACTTCAAACTCATGGCCCAGGGCCAGGCAGTGACTCAACCATTCACCGAGGAACACATTGAGCTGTGCTTTCTCATCGGGCTGGTGCATGAACACATTCGGGTAAGGATAGATGCTGCGAAAGCGTCGTGCATGTTCGGCGCTGATCACTTCGGCCATTCGCGCATCGTGGTACACCTGCACTTCCAGCTGCGGCACCGGCAGCCACGGCAGGCTGTGTTCCTGGCGCACGCGCAGGGTGGTGGTGTACGGGCAGTTGACGATGACTTCCAGGGCCAGCACGCCGAGCATCTGGTCGCCATGGGTCACGCCGATGCGCCGCGCCTCGGGGGTGTAGCGCATGTCCGGGAGCAGGCGCATCAGCCGCGCATAGTTGGCCTCGCACGCTGCCTGCAGCCCGATCAGGTCGACTCGATAACGTTCCCGTGCCTTTACTGCCATAACCCCCTCACTTCCGCGCGATTAAGCGCAAGCCATTGCAGGGCGATGATGCTGGCTGCGTTGGAAATTTTACCGTCGCGCACCGCTTGCAGGGCATCTTCGAATGACCATACGGTGACGCGGATATCTTCTGCCTCTTCTTCCAGTCCATGGACGCCACCGGCTCCCGAGCTGTCGCAACGGCCGAGGAACAAGTGCACAAATTCGGTACTGCCACCGGGAGACGGGAAATATTGAGTGATCGGCCACAGCGCAGAGAACGTCAGCCCAGCTTCCTCCTCGGCTTCGCGGTGTGCAACCTCCTCCGGTTCTTCATCCTTGTCGATAAGCCCGGCGACCATCTCTATCAACCATGGGTTGTCGGTGCGGCCCATGGCGCCAACGCGAAACTGTTCGATCAGCACCACTTCATCGCGCTGTGGGTCGTAGGGCAGCACGCACACGGCGTCGTGACGCACGAACACTTCGCGATTGATCACACGGCTCATGCCGCCGTCGAATTTCTCGTGGCGCAGTTGCACGCGATCGAGCTTGTAGAAGCCCTTGTAGGCATTGTCACGCTGAACAATTTCGATGATGCTCGGCGTCGATTTCGCAATGTCCGTCATATTCTTCCTCGTAATGGCCGTGCAGTTGGCGCCATCCTAACGCGCTCCTGCCCGTTGATGCAGCCCCTTTCCGGTTGCCGGGATAGACGGCGGGCGTCAAACTCGCAGGGGGCGTTCTCCATTAGCTTCCCCACCGCGCAGGGGAAACTAATTGAGAATGGACCCCTATTCAGCTTAGTGGCGAACTGACTGCCCTGCCGGTAGTCGAAGCTCCACAAATTTCGCTCTTATCGATGGACGAAGAACATACATGTCGCTTTTAAAAATCGCCTCCGTGGCGTGTATCGCATTGACCCTCGGCGCTTGCCAGAGCCTGTTCCAGCCCAGCTACCGCGCCCCGCTGGAAGCCACCCGCGACGCCTCCGAGCAAAGCAAGCCGGGCTGCGCCAGCGCCGATTGCCCACTGGTGAATATCGACACGGTGCACTTTGCCAAAGAGCCCAAGCTGGACGCCTTGATCGAACAGCGCCTGCTGGAAATGACCCGCACCACGCCGAGCAGCCCGCTGCCGTCGAGCCTTGCGACTTACCGCGAGCAATTCCTGAGCACCGCAGCCCCGCGAAACAGCATGTACTTGCAGGCCAAGGTACGCGAGCAGCATGACGGCTTGGTGATCATCGAGTTGTCCAGCTACCTGGACCAGGGTGCAACCCATGGTGAGCCGGGCCGCGCGTTCATCAACTATTCACGCCAGCAGCAAAAAGCCCTTTCGCTGACCGACATGCTGCTGCCCGGCAAGGAAGACGCCTTCTGGAAAGCGGCCCAGGTCGCCCACAACAGCTGGCTGATCAGCACACGCCTGAGCCTGGAAGCGGA
Source organism: Pseudomonas fildesensis (assembly GCF_001050345.1). GTDB lineage: Bacteria > Pseudomonadota > Gammaproteobacteria > Pseudomonadales > Pseudomonadaceae > Aquipseudomonas > Aquipseudomonas fildesensis. Next base: position 352,606 of record NZ_LFMW01000012.1, read on the forward strand.
CTTCGTAAAAAGCTACCCGTTCCAGAAAACCCCGAACGTGGCGCTGACCTATGGTGGCGTGATCCTCAAATACCCCACTACCACCATCGCGCCGTACGCCCTAGGCCACGTCGAGTTGCAGATTCCCTACTCACGCCTAGAAGGCATCCTCAAGCCTGAACTCGTGCCCGCGCGCCGCTGAAAGCCCGGCCCAGAATGAACTGCAACAGCCCTGCCAGCACCAGTGCCGGCAGGGTTGCGCCGACATCCGGATACAGGTTGGCCAGCAGGTGGTAAGTGCCGATACCACCCAGCCAGGCCAGCAGCGCCGGCCAGCGCAGATTGGCGAGCGTGCCCTGGCCACGGCGGCGCAGGATAAAGTGATCCACCAGCACCACGCCGAACAGCGGCGCAAACACAGAGCCGATCAGCAGCAGGAAGTTCTGGTACTGCGCCAACGGCGCAAAGCAGGCGATCAGGGTGCAGAGCACACCGATGGCCAAGGCCAGATGCTCGACTTTCAAGCGCAATAGAATCCCGCTGGACACCGCCGCCGAGTGAATATCGGCGAAGGCGTTTTCCGATTCGTCCAGCAAGATCAGCAACAGCGGAATCCCCAGGCCAGCTCCGGCCAATGCCAGCAACAACGCATTCACTTCACCGCTCGGCGCGAACGCCAGGGTGTAGGCCACGCCCAGGCTCATCAGCCAAAAGTTACCGATAAAGAAACCCAGCGCCGTACCGCCGAACACGCTTTTAGCGCGCTTGCCGAAGCGTGAGTAATCGGCAATCAGCGGCAGCCAGGACAGCGGCATGGCGATGGCGATATCGAAGCCCACGGCGAACGGCATCGAACCGTCACCGGCCTGAGCCCATAGCGCGGCGAGGTCGGCCTTGGCGAACAGGTTCCAGGTCAGCCACAGGCAGGCGGCGAGCAGCAGCCAGATGCCCCATTTGCGCAGGATCTGCCGTACGAACGTTAGCGGGCCACTGACCGCCAGCAGGGTCGCCAGGCCACCGAAGAACAGCGTCCACAGCAAGGGGCTGGCCAGCAGGCTGCCGTCGCTGAACGCCCGCGTGCCCAACAGGCTGGCGGCGTCGCGCATCACGATGATTTCGAACGAGCCCCAACCGATCAGCTGCAGCAGGTTGAGCAATGCCGGCAGGCTCGCGCCTTGGGTGCCGAGGCTGAGCTTGAGGGCGGCCATGGCGGACAGGCCAGTGTCGCTGCCGATCACGCCGACGGCGGCCAGCAACAGCACACCCACCAGGGTGCCGAGGAAAATCGCCAGTAATGAGCCGGACAATCCCAGGCCGGGCGCGAGCAGTGCGCCGGTCTGCAGGACCATCAGGCCGATGCCGAGGGAGAACCACAGGGAGAACAGGTCGCGGGCGCCGAAGACGCGTTTGTCACTCGGCACGGCTATATCAGGCGAGTACGTGCTGGGTTGAATGTTCAAGGGTGTTATCTCTGAAGAACATGATCGTTCCCACGCTCCGCGTGGGAATGCCGCTTTGGACGCTCTGCGTCCGCCTTTGTGACGCAGAGCGTCACGGGATGCATTCCCACGCAGAGCGCGGGAACGATCATCGGTGTCAGACCTTCTTGTAGAGCTGGCTGCCTTCCTGCTTGAACCGCTCCGCCTGCTCGGCCAAGCCCTTGGCCACATCCACATCCACCGCTTCAATGCGCTGGTTGGCCGCGTACTCACGCACTTCCTGGGTGATTTTCATCGAGCAGAACTTCGGCCCGCACATCGAGCAGAAATGCGCGACCTTGGCCGAGTCCTTCGGCAGGGTTTCATCGTGGTACGAACGCGCGGTGTCCGGGTCCAGGCCGAGGTTGAACTGGTCTTCCCAACGGAACTCGAACCGTGCCTTGCTCAAGGCGTTATCGCGGATCTGCGCGCCCGGATGGCCTTTGGCGAGGTCCGCCGCGTGGGCGGCGATCTTGTAGGTGATGATCCCGGTCTTCACGTCATCCTTGTTCGGCAAGCCCAAGTGCTCCTTGGGCGTGACGTAGCAAAGCATGGCGCAGCCGAACCAGCCGATCATCGCCGCACCAATGCCGGAGGTGATGTGGTCGTAGCCCGGTGCAATGTCGGTGGTCAGCGGGCCGAGGGTGTAGAACGGCGCCTCGTCGCAGCACTCGAGCTGCTTGTCCATGTTCTCCTTGATCAACTGCATCGGCACGTGGCCAGGGCCTTCGATCATGGTTTGCACGTCGTGTTTCCAGGCGATCTTGGTCAACTCGCCGAGGGTTTCCAGCTCGCCGAATTGCGCGGCGTCGTTGGCGTCGGCAATAGAGCCTGGGCGCAGGCCGTCGCCGAGGGAGAAGCTGACGTCATAGGCCTTCATGATTTCGCAGATTTCGTCGAAATGCGTGTAGGTGAAGTTCTCTTTGTGATGCGCCAGGCACCACTTGGCCATGATCGAGCCGCCACGGGACACAATGCCGGTGACGCGCTTGGCGGTCAGCGGCACGTAGCGCAGCAGCACGCCGGCGTGGATGGTGAAGTAGTCGACGCCCTGCTCGGCCTGTTCGATCAAGGTGTCGCGGAACAGCTCCCAGGTCAGGTCTTCAGCGGCGCCGCCAACTTTTTCCAGGGCCTGGTAGATCGGCACGGTACCGATCGGCACCGGCGAGTTGCGGATGATCCATTCGCGGGTTTCGTGGATGTGCTTACCGGTGGACAGGTCCATGATGTTGTCCGACCCCCAGCGAATTCCCCAGGTCATCTTCGCCACTTCTTCTTCAATCGAAGAACCGAGGGCGCTGTTGCCGATATTGCCGTTGATCTTCACCAGGAAGTTACGGCCGATGATCATCGGTTCCAGCTCGGTGTGGTTGATGTTGGCCGGGATGATTGCGCGACCACGGGCGATTTCTTCGCGCACGAATTCAGGCGTGATGATTTTCGGCACGCTGGCGCCGAAGCTGTGGCCGGCGTGTTGCTGGTCGAGCAGGCCGCTGGCGCGGGCTTCCTCGAGCTTCATGTTCTCGCGGATGGCGACGTATTCCATCTCGGCAGTGATGATGCCTTTACGCGCGTAATGCATCTGGGTGACGTTGGCGCCGGCCTTGGCGCGACGCGGGTTTTGCAGGTGAGCAAAGCGCAGGTAAGCCAGGTCCGGGTTATCGAGACGTTCCTGGCCGTAGCTTGAGCTCAGGCAAGCGAGCCGCTCGGTATCGCCCCGGTCTTCAATCCACGGCGAACGCACATCCGCCAGCCCCTTGCGCACATCGATGATGACGCTGGGGTCGGTGTACGGGCCGGAGGTATCGTAAACAACCACAGGTGCGTTGATTTCACCGCCGAAATCGGTAGGAGTCACGTCGAGACTGATTTCGCGCATCGGCACGCGGATGTCCGGACGGCTGCCCTGGACATAAATTTTCTGCGAGCGGGTAAACGGCTGCACGGAACCGGAATCGACCTTGGCCGACTCACTCAAGTGCACGGTGTTTTTCAGTTTTGTACTTTTTAGTTCTGTGCTCATCACGGGCTCTCCAACTATCCAGGCGGTGGATTTTTGTCGGAGCGAACCTGTGACGGATGGACGCACTGAAACCAGTGCTGTGCTTGGCGCACAAGAGCTGTTCGATTGTCGAACAACATCCCGGACGAAGCACAAGAGGACTCGCCGGGTGACGAGAAATCTTGTTCCCTACGCAGGCGTTAACCTGATCAGGTTCAACGGGATCCGGTATTTACCGATCTCAGCCTTCCAACAAGGCACCCCGACAAGAACGCCGCAAGTCTAGACCATGCCGTGGGCAAATTGCCAATAGCCGTGCATTCAGCGTGATGAATGGCGTAATTACGGGATTGTTGCGCCGCTGCCGCGCCATTACACTCGATCCCCGCCACAATGCTTGACGCCAGGAATGGCCAGCCTTAGCCTTGGGCGCTAAATTATCGCCGTAATATTCACACTAGGGATCGCCTCATGCTGCGCAAACTTTCACTGGCTGTTGCCGTGTCTTGTGCGACCAACGGAATGGTCTGGGCAGCTGAAGCGCCCTTGTCCGCCAGAACCGATCTGGTCAGCGTCTACCAGGAAGCGGTGGACAACAACGCCGACCTGGCCGCCGCCCGCGCCCAATATGGCGCGCAGAAAGAAGTGGTGCCCCAGGCACGCGCCGGGTTGCTGCCCAACCTGTCGGCCGGTGCCGATATCAATAACGTGCGCACCCAGATCGACACGCCCTCAGCCACTGCCAACCGCGATGCCCACTCCTGGCGCGCGACCTTGAGCCAGCCGCTGTTCCGCGCCGACCGCTGGTTCCAACTGCAGGCTGCCGAAGCCACCAACGAACAGGCGGCGCTGCAACTCTCGGCCACCGAACAGAACCTGATCCTGCAAAGCGCCGAAAACTACTTCGCCGTGCTGCGCGCCCAGGACAACCTGGCCTCGACCAAGGCCGAAGAAAACGCCTTCAAGCGCCAGCTGGACCAGTCCAACGAGCGCTTCGATGTAGGCCTGTCGGACAAGACCGACGTGCTGCAATCCCAGGCCAGCTATGACACTGCACGGGCCAACCGGATTCTGGCCCAGCGCCAGGTAGACGATGCCTTCGAAGCACTGATCACCCTGACCAACCGCCAGTACAACTCGATCCAGGGCATTGTGCATACGCTGCCGGTGTTGCCGCCGCTGCCGAACGATGCCAAGGCCTGGGTCGAGACTGCAGGCCGGCAGAACCTGAACCTGCTCGCCAGCAACTATGCGGTCAGCGCTGCCGAAGAAACCCTCAAGCAACGCAAGGCCGGCCATGCGCCGACCCTCGATGCCGTGGCGCAGTACGAAAAGGGTGACAACGACGCCCTCGGCTTCAGCAACCCGAATGCCTTCGGCACGCCGTACCGTGGCGATGTCGAGCAACGCACCATCGGCCTGCGCTTGAATATCCCGCTGTACAGCGGCGGCCTCACCAGCTCGCAAGTGCGCGAATCGTATTCGCGCCTTGGCCAGACCGAGCAGCAACGCGAAGGCCTGCGCCGCCAGGTAGTGGAAAACACGCGCAACCTGCACCGCGCGGTGAACACCGATGTGGAACAGGTGCAGGCGCGCCGCCAGTCGATCATCTCGAACCAGAGTGCGGTGGAAGCCACGGAAATCGGGTATCAGGTGGGCACGCGCAATATCGTCGACGTGCTCGATTCACAGCGCCAGCTCTACGCGTCGGTACGCAACTACAACAACAGCCGCTACGACTACATCCTCGACAACCTGCGCTTGAAGCAGGCAGCGGGCACGCTGAACCCGGGAGATTTGCAGGACCTGGCGCGCTACCTCAAGGCTGACTACAACCCGGACAAGGACTTCCTGCCACCGGACCTGGCCAAAGCCGCCGCTGAGCAGTTGAAGGCCCGCCCGGGCTATTAAAAATCTTCTGTAGGAGCGAGCTTGCTCGCGAAGAACCTGAGGACGCCGCAGTCATCCAGAATACCCGCGTCAGCGTTAGCGATTTTCGCGAGCGCGCTCGCTCCTACAGAGGGATTGCGGTCAACGCTGAACCAGTCGATCAAGCCCATCCAGCAAGCGCTTCAACGCGCCCTGGTTGGCCTGCATCACCTTAAGCCCCGCCTGCGCCATCTTGCGCGCATCCTGCGGCAGTTCGAACAGCTGTCGCACCGCTTCGGCCAACCCTTCTGCGTCATCCACTTCTCGCAACGCGCCGGCTTCGCGCATCATCGCGGTGATTTCGAGGAAGTTGAACACATGCGGCCCCATGATCACAGGCTTCGCCAGCGCCGCCGGCTCCAACGGGTTATGCCCGCCGGTCGGTACCAGGCTGCCGCCGACAAATGCGCTGTCGGCCAATGCGTAGAGAAACAGCAACTCGCCCATGGTATCGCCGAGCAGCACTGAGGTTTGCGTTGTGACAGGCTCGCCGCTGGAACGGCGCACCGTGGCGAACCCCTGTTGCGTGCACAACTCGAACATCGGCCCGAAGCGCTCCTGATGACGCGGCACCAGAATCAGCAAGGCATTGGGATAGCTGGCGAGCAATTGGCGATGGGCAGCGAGCACCACTTCGTCTTCGCCTTCGTGGGTACTGGCGGCGATCCACACCGGGCGTTCGCTCGCACCCCATTGCTCGCGCAAGGCTGCGGCACGTACCGGCAACTGGGGATCGATGGTCAGGTCGAACTTGATCGAGCCGGTCACTTCCACGGTTTCCGGACGCGCGCCGAGACTTAGAAAACGCTGGGCTTCGGTTTCGGTTTGGACGGCGAACAGGCTCACTTCAGACAGCATCGGCGCCGTAAGCTTGGTGAAACGTGCGTAGCCCTTGGCGGAACGCGCCGACAACCGCGCATTGGCCAGCGCCACTGGAATACTGCGCTGGGCGCAGGCGTGGATATGGTTGGGCCACAGTTCGGTTTCCATGATCACCGCCAGTTTCGGCTGCACCCGATCAAGAAAACGCTTGGCGGCGCAAGGCACGTCGTACGGCAAGTAGCAGTGCTGGATGCGCGGCTCGTTGGCGAACAACGCCTGGATGCGCTCGGAACCGGTGGGCGTCATGCAGGTGACGGTAATCGGCAGCTGTGGATAACGCTCCAACAGTCCGCGAATCATCGGAGCGGCGGCAATACTTTCGCCCACCGACACGGCATGCACCCAGATCCCGCCGGGCTGCATCGCCGGCAAGCCATAGGAAAACCGCTCGCTGACACGTTTGGCATAGGCGGGCGCCTTGCGCGCGCGCAGCCACAGACGTAAGGCCACCAACGGCAGCGCCAGATAAAACAGACAACTGTAGAGAGTTCTATTCATGGCGGCGGAGTTTATCGGCTTTTTCAGTCGATCGCCTGCAGGCACTCGGTAAAACGTTCGGCCAAAAAGCGTGCGGCCGGACCGAGAGGCTCGTCACGGCGCCAGACCAACTCCACCACCAACGCCGGCGGGGTCCATTCGCTATCGAGTTCGACCATGCTGTTCTGATAGGCGGGGTACTGCACCACATGGCGGGGCAACCAGGCCCAACCCAGGCCACGGATCAGCCATTCGGCCAGCACGTAGAAGCTGTCGGCGCGCCACACCTGGGGGCTGGCGGCCTCGCTGCCGGGGTAGACGCTGGTCTGGGTCGACATCAGCAACTGGCGAAATTGCGCCAGGCGTTGGCAGTCCACGGTTTTCTGCGCCGCCAGCGGGTGATTGCGCCCGCATACCGTGACCATTTCGACGCTGCCCACTACCCGTCGCTCCAACGCCTCGGGGATTTGATCGTGATAAAACAACATCCCCAGGTCAGCCTGGCGTTCCACCAGCTTGCGGGCGACGTCGCCCTGGGCTGCACTGGAAAGCTGCACTTCCAGGTTGGGAAATTTCCCCGCCAAGGCATCGAGGCTGTCGAGCACCGGCTGATACAACATCGCCTCATCCTGGGCCAATCGCAGGCGCGCCTCTTCGCCGCGCATCAGTGACAGGGCCCGGCCATTGAGGCGCTCGCACTGGCGCAGCACTTCTTTGGCTTCTTCGAGTAAAGCAGTGCCGGCTTCAGTCAAACGCGGCTGGCGGCCACTGCTGCGCTCAAACAGGCTGACGCCCAAATCCGCTTCGAGCAGGGCAATGCCATTGCTCACCGCCGATTGCGCCTTGCGCTGTTCCCGCGCCACCGCCGAGAACGAACGCTGCTCGGCGACGCTGACAAACAGGCGCATCTGCTCCAGATTCCACTGCACGCTCATGGCTCAACCCATCCTTAATTCAGATAGGTAATGACTTTACCCCATCTGGAGAGCCGCTAAAATGCCGACCTTATCAAAGCGCTCCACACCGAGGATTGACCCATGAATGCCGCTTACTACTACCTGGCCATTGCCATCTGCTCGGAAGTGATCGCGACCGTGTCCATGAAAGCCATCAAGGGCTTCAGCACGCCGATTCCGTTGCTGCTGGTGATCGTCGGCTATAGCGTGGCCTTCTGGATGCTGACCCTGGTGGTGCGCACCGTGCCGGTGGGCGTGGCGTATGCCGTGTGGGCCGGGATGGGGATTGTAATGGTCAGCATTGCGGCGCTGTTTATCTACGGGCAGAAGCTGGATATCCCGGCAATGCTGGGGATGGGATTGATTGTGTTGGGCGTAGTGGTGATTCAGTTGTTTTCGAAAACTGCTGGGCACTGACAACTCGTGCAATGTTGATCCTGGGCAAAGATCGACCCGTTGAGTCTGTATACTTGGCACCTTGATTTGAACATTGAGGTTGCCCATGCCATCCGTTATTTCCACCGACGTCCTTATTGTCGGCGCCGGGGTTGCCGGCCTCTGGCTCAATGCGCGCCTGCGCCGCCAGGGGTTTTCCACGGTGGTGGTGGAGAGCGCCACCCTGGGTGGCGGGCAAAGCGTGAAGTCCCAGGGGATCATTCACGGCGGTGCGAAATACGCCCTGCACGGCGCCCTCACCGGCGCCTCCGAAGCGATTGCCGATATGCCTCGCCGCTGGCGTGAAGCCCTGGACGGTAATGGCGAGCTGGACCTGTCCGGCGTGCGCCTGCTCTCCGAAGCTCATTACCTCTGGTCCCCGGGCACTATCGCCGGCAACCTCACCAGCTTCTTCGCCAGCAAGGCCGTGCGCGGCCGCGTCGATCAGGTCAAGGGCGATGACCTGCCCCCCGCCCTGCAAGACCGTCGCTTCAAGGGCAAGGTGTATCGCCTGGCGGAGCTGGTCATCGATGTCCCCAGCCTGATCGAACGCCTGGCGCAACTCGCCGGTGATGGTTTGCTCGCTGGGCAGCACATCGAACCGCTGCTGGAAGGCGACACGCTAGTGGGCCTGAAGGTCGACGGCCGCGAGATCCGCGCACAGCGCATCGTGTTGAGTGCCGGCGGCGGCACCGCTGATGTACTGACGGCCCTGGGCCTGAGCCAGCCAGCCATGCAAACACGCCCGCTGCACATGATTATTGCCAAAGGCCCAGGCCTGAAGCCGCTGTATGCCCATTGCCTGGGCGGCGGCACCAAGCCGCGCATCACCGTCACCACCCATCCGGCAAAAGATGGCAATTGGGTGTGGTACATGGGCGGCGACATCGCCGAGGCAGATGGCGTGGCGCGCACCCCGCAGGAACAAATCGCCACGGCGCAAAAAGAGCTGGCGCAGCTGCTGCCGTGGATCGACATGAGCCAGACCCAATGGGCCACCTTGCGCGTCGACCGTGCCGAGCCGCTGCAATCCGGCCTGTCCCGCCCCGACAACGCCTTCCTCGCCGATCAGGGCCGCCTGCTGGTGGGCTGGCCGACCAAACTGGCACTGGCCCCGGACTTCGCCGACCGCGTGCTCAGCGCCCTGGAACGCGACGGCATCCGCCCAAGCGCGAGCGAGCCCCTGCCCGACCTGCCAAAACCGGCCATTGGGCAACCGGCCTGGGAGCAACTGTTGCCATGACCTTGCCAACCTTGCATGACCTGCATCGCCCTCTGGGCAGCACCGGCCTGCTGGTGTCGCCGCTGGGCCTGGGCACCGTCAAGCTGGGTCGCGACCAAGGGGTGAAATACCCCAGCGGTTTCAAGATCCCCGATGACGACGAGGCGCGGATGTTACTGCGCCAGGCCCGCCAACTGGGCATCAACCTGATCGACACCGCTCCCGCCTACGGCTGCAGCGAAGAACGCCTGGGGCCACTGTTGCGTGGCCAACGCCAGGACTGGGTGATCGTCAGCAAGGTCGGCGAAGAGTTTGACGATGGCGTGTCGCGCCATGACTTCAGCGCTGCCCATACACGGATGTCGATCGAGCGTAGCCTGAAACGACTGGAAACGGATTTTATCGACCTGGTGCTGGTGCACTCCGACGGCAACGACCTGCACATCCTCAACGACTGTGAGGTCTACCAGGCCCTGGCCGACTTGAAACGCGAGGGTAAAATTCGCGGTTTCGGCTTCTCCGGCAAGACCGTCGAAGGCGGCGTGAAGGCTCTGGAACAGGGTGATTGCGCGATGGTCACTTACAATTTGAACTCACGATGCGAGAAAGCCGTCATTGATTATGCGGCCGCTCATGGCAAAGGCATCCTGGTGAAAAAAGCCCTGGCCAGCGGTCATGTGTGCCTGGAACCTGGAATGGATCCAATTAGAGCCAGTTTCATGTTGTTGTTTGCGCAAACGGGCGTTGCCAGTGCTATTGTCGGGACCATTAATCCGCTGCACTTGGCCCATAACGTGGCGACCGCTGCCCAGGTTATTCGTCAACTCTGATGCCGCCGACGCGGCCGCCCCCGTCGCAAAAAGGAGCCGACATGCCGCGAACGCTCATAAGAAAAAACCCCAGCAACTTCAAGACACTCCCGCTGCACGTCGAAGCCACCCCCGAAGGCCTGAGTTACCAGAGCGTCGGCATGCCGCTCAACTTTGCCCAGACCCTGCAACGGCGCAAGCCGGTGGAGGTGGCGGACCCCGAGCGTTTCGCCCTGGAGCTGGCCAACCTGGGCGTGTCGGTGCGCCTGACCCTGCATTGGCAGAACAAGGATTACTGGGTGCTGGTGCGCCAGCGTCGCCAGGATCGGGGTGACGTGGTGCTCAAGCTGATCTCCGGCTACGTACCGGCCCACGAACTGAACCTGCCGCTGCACACCGCCATCCAGGAAATTGCCGAAGAATGCCTGCTTGAGACGCCCGAAGGCTGGCTCGGCGGGCGCTTCAACGACACCTGGCTACCGGCGCCCTACTCCGCTGCCCTGCACTACCGCGAAGCGCTGCCGTTTCGCCTCAGCCCACTGTCCGGCGCGGCACGCCCGGTGCGCTGCGCGACAACCCAACTGATCGAGCGCCCACGGGCCTACGTGCACCTGCCCACGGCGTCACTGCAATTGATTTATGACTTGCGTCTGGAAGTGCCCAAGGAAGCCAAATCCCTGAGCCTGTTCCATGTGGATGAGCGACTGGAAGGCGATCAACTGGTCGCCCGCCTCGACCGCCAGCGCCCGGATTTGTACCTGATGCCGTTGAAGGACGGCCAGCCGCTCGCCGAGCTGTACACCGTGAAGAAAGACCAGCTGTACCCGGCGAGCACGCGGGGTTTGTACCTGGCCGAAAGCTTCGCCCAGCAGGAGGGGTGGGTGGTGCGGGACGAGCGGATTCGCTGGAAGGATTGGCTCAGGCAGCAAGGCCTGGCAGAGCCCGAGAAAGAGTCGAAATTGAAGCGTCTGACCGGCAAGGCGCGGCAGATGTTGCGTAAGATCGTGCCGAAGAAAAAAGCCAGCCGCTAGAACGCAGGGAACGCTTACTTCGAAACACAGCAGGTCGAATGTGGGGGGCTGTCGAGTTTTAGCGAGGCTGCGACAGGATCACCGCGCCGTACCTGCCAGACCGCAGCGCCTGCATCGCAGCCTCACTAAAGCTCGACAGCTCCCACATTTGATTGCGTCAGCCGTTGAGCAGACGTGCGAGGCCGACCTTCAACGGGGTGGGCTGCGGCAGCGTGAAGCTCGCCAACAGCCGCTGGTTGTTGGCCCGCGAATGCCGAATATCCCCAGAACGTGCCGGCCCGTAAGTGATCGTCGGCAACGAGCCCACCACCTCTTCCAGCGCCTGCAACACCTGCTTAAGCGTGGTGGTGCGGTTCCAGCCGACGTTGATCGCACCCAGCGGCGCGCCCGGCGCTTCGATGGCTTGCACCAACACGTCCACCAGGTCTTCCACGTACATGAAGTCGCGGGTTTGCTCGCCATCACCAAACACGGCAATCGGCACGCCCTGTTGCACGCGCTCGCTGAAGATACTGATCACGCCGGAATACGGCGATGACGGATCCTGACGCGGCCCGAAGATATTGAAGAAGCGGAAAATAACCGGCTCCAGGCCGTGCTGGCGACGGTAAAAGTCGAAGTAGTGTTCACCGGCCAACTTGTCCGAGGCATAGGGCGTCAGCGGCGCTTTGGTGGTCGTTTCGTCAATCGAATCGCCCTCGCCGTTGTTGCCATACACCGCGGCACTGGAGGCAAACACCACGCGCTTCACGCCGGCCCGGCGCATGGCTTCGCAGACATTCAGGGTGCCTACAAAATTGCTCTGGTGAGTGCTGACCGGATCATCCACAGACGCCTGTACCGAGGCCACAGCGGCCAAGTGCACCACCGCCGTCACACCGACAGCGGCCTGCGCCACTTGCGCGGCATCGGCGACATCGCCTTCGATCAGTTGCACACGCGGATTGTCCAGTGGCAGGTTGCTGCGCTTGCCGGTGGACAGGTTATCCAACACCCGCACCCCGTAGCCCTTGGCGAGCAGCGCATCAACGAGGTGCGAGCCAATAAAGCCGGCACCTCCGGTGATCAGAACCCACTTATCAGCATTACTCATTGTTGCGGATCTTCTCGACAATGGCAGTGGTCGAGCTGTTCTCAACCAGGCCCAGTACTTTGACCTTGCCGCCGTAGGCGCTGACGATGTCGGCCCCTACCACCTGGTCGACGGAGTAGTCGCCGCCCTTGACCAGTACGTCCGGCTTGACCTGGGCCAGCAGGTTTTCCGGGGTGGCCTCAGGGAAGCTGATCACCCAGTCCACCGCGCCCAACCCGGCCAGTACGGCCATGCGACGGTCGACGCTATTGATCGGACGGCCCGGGCCTTTCAAGCGGCTGACCGACGCATCGTCGTTGACCGCGACGATCAGGCGATCGCCTTGGGCACGCGCCTGCTCCAGGTACGTCACGTGGCCGGCGTGCAGGATGTCGAAGCAGCCGTTAGTGAACACAATGCTTTCGTTGTGGGCACGCGCGTCGTCAATCGCCAGCAGCAATTGCTCGATGGTCAGCACGCCGCGCTCCGAGCCTTCGGAACGCTGGATCGCCCGGCGCAATTCAGGTGCGCTGATAGCCGCCGTACCCAACTTGCCGACCACGATGCCCGCCGCCAGGTTGGCCAGGGCCACGGCGTGGGGCAGTTCTTCACCGGCCGCGATGGAGGCGGCCAGGGTAGAAATCACCGTGTCACCGGCGCCAGTCACGTCGAACACTTCACGGGCCCGCGCCGGCAGGTGCATCGCCGGGTGGCCGGGGCGCAGCAGGGTCATGCCGTGCTCGCCACGGGTTACCAGCAGGGCGCCCAGGTCGAGGTCAGCCATCAGGGTCGCGCCCTTGCTGACCAATTCGTGCTCATCGGCGCAACCGCCGACGATGGCTTCGAACTCGCTGAGGTTCGGCGTGATCAGGCTGGCTCCGCGATAAATCGAGAAGTCCTTGCCTTTGGGATCGGCCAGTACCGGGATGTTGCGGGCCTTGGCGGCCTGGATCAGCACCTGGTGGTTCTTCAAGGCGCCTTTGCCGTAGTCGGACAACACCAGCACTTTGATGCCTTCGAGCAGCTCGTCGACCTGGCCACTGAGGGCCAAGGCGTCGGTGGCGAAGGGTTCTTCGAAATCGATACGCAGCAATTGCTGGTGACGGCTCATCACCCGCAGCTTGACGATGGTCGGCTGATGGGCGATGCGCTGGAACAGCGCGCGCACGCCGGCACCGCGCAGGCTGTTGGCCAGGCTGTCGGCGGCTTCGTCGTCGCCGGTCACACCCACCAGGGAGGCCGGGGCGCCAAGGGCGGCAATATTGAGGGCAACGTTGGCAGCGCCACCTGGACGGTCTTCGATTTGCTCGACCTTAACTACCGGTACCGGTGCCTCAGGGGAAATCCGTGAGGTACCGCCATGCCAGTAACGGTCGAGCATGACATCGCCGACCACCAAGACAGGGGCTTGATCGAATCGCGGCATGGACAACTTCATGGAGCAACCCACATACAAAATGAACAGGGGCGCGATATTAGCACAGGGTTACAGGAGGTTTGCGGGAGGGTTTTGCATTGGAGCCGGCTTGTTGTGGCGAGGGAGCTTGCTCCCGTTGGGCTGCGTAGCAGTCCCATGTTTGGGGCCGCTGCGCAGCCCAGCGGGACGGCGCGGCGATCCGACAAGCTCCTCGCCACAGGCAAGCTATAAGGAGGGTCAGGTGATGTCGGCAGTAACCGGCGTGTCCAGCCCCATGGAATGCAGGCGGGCGTAATAGCCTTTCTGTGCCAGCAATTCACTGTGGGTGCCACGCTCGACGATCCGACCGTCATCCATAACGAGGATCAAGTCAGCCTTCTCGATGGTGGACAAACGGTGCGCGATCACCAGGGTGGTGCGGCCTTGCATCACAGTGTCCAGTGCAGCCTGAATGTGCCGCTCGGACTCGGTGTCGAGGGCCGAGGTGGCCTCGTCGAGAATCAGCAGCGGCGCGTTCTTGAGCAAGGCTCGGGCAATTGCCAAACGCTGGCGTTGACCACCGGACAGCAGCACACCGTTCTCACCGACCGGAGTGTCGAAGCCCTTGGGCAGTTGGTCGATGAAGTCCTTGGCATTGGCATCCGCCGCCGCCGCTTCAACGTCCGCCCGTGGCGCGCCGGACAGGTCGCCATAGGCAATGTTGTTGGTCACGGTGTCGCTGAACAGGGTCACATGCTGGGTTACCTGGGCAATGTGCTTGCGCAGGTTGAGCAATTTGTAGTCTTCGATCTCTACGCCATCGAGCAGAATCTCGCCACTTTCGTGGTGATAGAAACGCGGGATCAGGCTGGCCAGGGTCGACTTGCCGCTGCCCGAGCGCCCCACCAGCGCGATCATCTGCCCAGGCTCGGCGGTGAAGCTGATGTCCTTGAGCACATGGCGTTCAGTGCCGGGATAGGTGAAGTTCAGGTTGCGCACTTCCAGGCGACCGCTGACCTTGTCGCGCTCGATCGTGCCGTGGTCGATCTCGACCTCTTCGTCCAACTGCTCGAAAATGCTTTCGGCACCGGCCACACCCTTCTGGATGGTCGAGCTGACTTCCGACAGTTGGCGGATCGGCTTGGGCAGCAGGCCGGCCAGGGTGATGTAGGCCACCATGTCACCGGCCGATGCATCGCCGCGAAGATAAAGAACCAGGAACATCAGCACCGCCATGGCGGTGTAGATCACCAGTTGCAGCGCCGGCGTGTAGATCGCCCCGGTGCGGGTCATGCGCAATTGCTTGTTGGTGTTGCTCTGGCTGGCCTTGAGGAAACGTTTTTCCTCGTAGACCTCGCCGCCAAAGCTGCGCACCACGCGGTAGCCCTGGATGGTTTCCGAGGCCACGTGAGTCACGTCGCCCATGGCCACCTGGATCTTCTTGCTCTGCTTGCGGAATTTCTTGCTGGCCGTGCTGACCATCACCGCGATCAGCGGCAGGATAGCGATCATCACCAGCGTCAGGCGCCAGTTCATGTACAGCAGCGAGGCGAACAGGAAGATCACCGTCATGCCTTCACGGATCACCACCTTGATTGCATCGGTCGCCGCCCCCGTGACCATGGTCACGTTGAAGGTGATGCGGGAAATCAGGTGCCCGGAGTTGTGATTGTCGAAGTAGCGGTTGGGCAGGGTCAGCAAATTGTTGAACAACTGCACGCGAAGGTCGTGGACCAGCCCCAGGGACACCTTGGCCAGCAGGTAGTTACCCAGGAACGAACCCAGGCCTTGCCAGGCCGCGATCAAGATGATCAGCAGCGGCACGGCTTGCAGCAATTGCAAGTCCCGCAGGACGGGCACGCTTGGGAACAGCACGGCTTGCGGATTGGAAAGGCCGTCGACGAAATACTTGAGGATGTAACCCAGCATCGGCTGGGTCGACGCGAAAATCAGAAATCCGAGGATACTCAATGCAAACAAGCCCGCGTAGGGCCTGACGTAGCTGAGCAGACGGAAGTATATTTTCAAGCTCGAAGGGCTTGCGCTCGGACTGGAGTCGGTCATATCACGCGGCGTTTTGAAAAAGGAGGCTGACTTTAGCACAGCTTCTCTGTTGTACTTGCACCCGGCATAAGCCGCAGCCCGGTTGGATCCAACCGGAGACATTAAATAGCCACTACTTTAAGATGGTCGGCTTTCTTCTTCTGGAATGGCTTTTTTTATGCAGTCCAAGCGCCTTATTTATGGCTCAAACCGCGTTTTCGACTTCCTGGTGCTCTGGGTCTTGCCCATTGGCTTGTTGTTGCTACTGAGTTCGCTGTTCTTCGTCACCAATCGCAATGTGCTGCACAAGTTCTACTACGGCCTGTTCAGTGCGCCGACCCTGTTGCTGCTGTGTCTGCGGCCCAGGGAAATCAAAGAACTGTTGCGTGAGCCCCTGGCGATCGCGTTCCTGGTGTTTTCCGCCTGGGCCCTGGCCAGTCTGTTCTGGAGCCCTGAGCATCATCCCGACACCGACCTGTTCAAACGCCCGCTGCATACGTTCATGCTGTTTGGCGGTTGCGGTCTATTGCTGCATTACCGCAATGAATTGTTCAAACCGATTTTCTTCAGTGCGGCGGTGATTGCGCTGGTGGCGTGCCTGTTCGACCTAGTGGCGTTTGCCAAGGGCTTTGAACCCGGCATGGAAAACCGCATGATCGGCGGCCGTGGCGCCCTCGACAACCCGCTGCTCAGTTCGCACATATTCGGCTTTTTCTGCGTCTACTGGCTGTACGTCTGCATGACTACCCATCGCCTGCAAGTGCTGTGGTTCAGCATACCGGCCCTGGCAATCATGACTGCCGCAGTGCTGGCCACCGGTTCTCGAACGCCATTGGTAGCCCTGACGCTCGCCATCCTGTGGATGAGTTTTGTCAGCCGCAACCGCCGCTCGGCGTTGCTGATCGCGGGCATGGTCGTCGGCGCCGCAGGGCTCGTGCTGTTCTACCCGGAACTGCTCACCAACCGTGGTAGCTCGTTCCGTTTCGAACTCTGGGGCATGTCGCTGCAACGCATCGCCGAACACCCATGGATCGGCCACAGCTACGATTCCGAGCTTTATTTGACCCTGGCCGACGGCTATCAGCTTCGCGAACCCCACAGCTTTGCTTTGGGCGTGCTCTATTACGTCGGCATCATCGGTTTTATCCCGTGGATCTTCATGCTGGGCTGGGGCTTGTACAAGAGCCTGAAGGAGCGCGCGCAGCCGCTGTTCATCCTCGCTTCTTCCCTGCTGGCCTACGGCATCGGCGCCGGCCTGACCGAAGGCGGTGGCATTCTGTCGCGACCCAAGGAGCACTGGTTTCTGCTGTGGATTCCCCTGGCAATCATCGCCGGCCTGAGCATTGCCCAGCGCCGCCGCAGTGTGCTGCGCATGCCGGTACAAACCCTCAAGACCGAGGCCTTTGATCAGCTGTGCAGCAATGCTCAGGTGATTGAAGCCGATGGCCTGGGCCCGAAAGTCCTGCGCCTGGAAGACGGCCGCTTCCTCAAGGTATTCCGCGCGCGCCGCTGGTACACCTCGGGCAGCTTCAACCCGTACTCCGAGCGGTTTGCCAGCAACGCCGAGCGATTACGCACCCTGGGCATTCCCACGCCAGAGATTCTGGCCCTCTATCGCCTGCGCGACGCCAGCAGCGCCGTGACCTACTCGCCACTGCCCGGCCTGACCCTGCGCCAAGCCCTGCAAAGCCTGGACAGCAGCCTGCGCGAGTCGCTGATCGAACGCTTCGGCCAGTTCATGGCCCAGCTTCACCAGCGCGGTGTGTACTTCCGCTCGCTGCACCTGGGCAACGTGCTGCTGATGGAGGACGGCGAGTTCGGCCTGATCGATATCGCCGACCTGCGCATCTTCCCATCGCCGCTGCGTAACGCCTTGCGCCAGCGCAACCTGCGCCACATGCAACGCTACCCGCAGGACCGCAACTGGCTGTTCGAGACTCACTTCGAGCACTTGGCCAAAGGCTACGCCTCGGTCGCCAGCCAGGCAGCCACGGCGAAGATCCGCGAGCAAGTCCTGACCCTGGCCCGCCCGGCAGCCTGACAAAAAAGGCGACTATCACTGCTGATAGTCGCCTTTTTCACATCCCCTGCCGCCTCAGCTTCTGAGGGGCGCCAGATACAACCGCACCAGCCCACGCAAGGTCTTGCGCCCCCAGAACTTCAACGGGATCTGCTTGAGGATCTCCCGCGCCAGCGGCCGGTCACGGTCGGCGGTCTTGAGGAACATCGAGTTCAGGAAGTTGTAGCGAACCGCGTCATAGGCCGGATGTTCGCTGAACTTGGCATAGGTCTTGAGGATGTTCTGGATCATGTAGCGGTGGTTTTTGTAGGTGTTGCTCGCATGCTGGCGATAGCGCGCCATCACCACGCCGAGGGCGTCGATGGTGTAGCCCGCGGCGGTGATCTTCAGTTGGATCAGCAGATCTTCCAGGGGAATCAGCGGGTCGAAGCCACCGACTTCCTCCAGCGCCTCCCGGCGAATCAGCATGGTCGGCGCCGGCGGGAAGGGCTTGCGGTCCATGAACATATCGTCGAAATCCAGGCTACGGAACGGCACGTCGCGGCGCTGCTTTTTCTCCGGATGCAGGTTGCCGTCGCCATCGATCAGTTCGATGTTGCCGGCGCAAATCCCCACCTTCGGCTTGTCGGCCATGTACGCCACCTGGGTCGCAATGCGGTCAGGCAGCATGATGTCGTCGGAACCGAATGGTGCAATCAGGCTGCCCTTCGCGCGGGCGACCGCGCCGTTGAGGGTGGCGGTCAGGCCCTGGTTCTGTTGCACCTGGAAGTCAAACCCGTGTTCGGCCTGCAGGCGCAGGATGCGCTCGACGCTGTCGTCCTTGGAGCCGTCATCCACCACCAGCAGTTCGATATTGGGGTACGTTTGGCCGAGCACGCTGAGGATGCTTTCTTCGATGTATCGGCCGTGGTTGTAGGACGCGATAATCACCGAGACCAGGGGTTGTTGCGCAGTCATGCTCTACCTACTTCTTTTAAACCGGTTTCGATCAGGTCCAGGTACTTCTGCTGGAATTCGGCCAGGGCGTGGTTTTCTTCGAGGTAGCGGAATACCTGCTCGCCCTTGGCGCGCAGTTGTTCGTCGCTCATCGCCAGGTAAGTGTCCAGCGCAGCTGTCAGTTGCTCGACATTGCCGGGCTCGTGGGACAAGCCGCCCGCCCCTTCCACCAGCGGCAACATGGCCGGGCCGTTGGAGGCAATCACCGGCAAGCGCCCGCTCATGCCTTCCAGCAACGCCAGGCCGAGGCCTTCCAGCAACGAGGGCATGGTCCAGATATCGAAGGCACGTACGTATTGCAGGCCATCCTCACGAAAACCCAGTAGGTGCGCACGACCGGTGAGGCCGAGGCGCTCGATGTCCGCGCGCAAGTCGGCTTCGGCACGGCCAGCGCCGATGATACCGAGCTGGGCATGCGGGTATTTGTCCTTGAGGCGGGCAAAAGCCTGCAGCAGGTGCGTGTGGCCCTTGATCGGCACCAGCCGCCCCAACGCCCCAATGATCCGCGCATCGAGTGGCAATCCCAGTGATTGCCGCGCTTGCTCGCGCGGCAGCTGCAGGGCTTCGGCCTGGGGAATATCGATGGCGTTGGTGACGAAGGTGGTGTTCTCACGGGTAAAGCCGCAATTGAGACCGACCAGGTAATCCCGGACCGCCGCCGACACGCCAACAAACCGCCAGGCGGGGCTGACCAGCTTACGCGTCTGGCGTCGGCGATAGGCCCGCTCGTATTCGCCAAAACCGTGGGAGATGCCGATGCACAACGGGATCTTCAACCAACGGTTGAGCGACAGCATCATGTTCACCGACTTGAAGCGGTTACAGATGACCACATCGAACTTCTGCTCGCGGCAATATTGGTAGATGGCCCACATGGCGCCCAGGCGAATGCCTTTAAGGGCCTTCTCGGGAAATTCGAAATACTTGGAATGATCGGCCACGCTCAATGGCTGGCCCGGTTGCGGGCGGCCACTGAGGAAGGCCGACGTGACCTCGAACCGTTCAACCGGCAACGACTTGACGATCTGCTCGCCGAGGTCGGCGAAATCATTGACCTTGACGTTGTAATCCGGCTGCAACTGCAAAACCTTGAAACGAGGCTTCATATCACTCCATGAGGCAATCGGGCCGCTACGAGCGGGCAGCCCAACGAAAAAGTCAATCTCAGTCCCGCTTCAGCACCCAAAGCAGCTCGTGACGGCGCACGGCCTTGCGGAAAAATTCGTTCTCGCCGTAAGGCGATGGACCACGGCCAGCCAGCAGTTGCTGCAACAGGCGACGCACCCTCCGCTTGAACGGCGCGCGGGGCTGCAGGTCATGCATCATGCCCAGCGCCATAGCCTTGTCCCGCTGCTGGCTCAAGCTCAGCACGCGGCAATAAGGCTCAAGCACCTGAGCGGCAGCAAACTGCGGCGGCAACGCCACGCCCGCGCCCGAATCGCCCATGGGCCAGCGGTCGTTATCATGCAAGTGATTGGCATAGCCGAGCAATGTGCTCGGTTGCCAGTCAAGCCCTTGCAGCGCCTCAACCACGGCGGCGTGGGCGCAGATGTGATCCGGGTGCGGGTCGAGCACCGGCGTCGGCAGCACAATCACCTCGGGGCGCGCAGTGAGCAGCACCGCGCGCAGGTCGGCGATCAGGTTGTGCCAGGTCGGCGCACCGTCCGCATCGCTAGGTAGCGCCAGGGCATTGAACTGGCGAAACAGCCGCGTATCTTCCAATTGCGCTTCGCGGGACACCTGGGGTTGATCCGGAGCGGCCTGCATGGCCGGCAGTTGCAGGCAGAAGTAACCCAACTGCACGCACTGCGCCTCGGGAACGCCAGCCCAACGCGGCACGGCAATGCTATCCCAGGCGCGCAAGCGTCCTTTGATCCGCGCAGCATCAGCCTTGGGCAGACCCATCTGCTGATAATGCTCGGCCTCGATCTCGCCGGCGGTGAGGGTCACGATCCAGCTTTCATTCGCCTGGCCATACAGGCCAAACGCAGCCAGTTCGGCATCATCGGCATGGGGCGCGATCACCATCACCGTTTGGCGAGCCAAGTCCGGCTGACGGAAAACCCACAAAGCGGGCTGACCGATCACGCGGCAAAAACGACCGCGCAAGCGCAGCTCACCGCCGGCCAACGCCGACGCCGAACCCGTTAGATTCAAGTAGCGCTTGCCTGCGACGCCGCGCTCAAACGCCTGACGGTCAGGCGACTCGCCTCCCGACAGCTCAACCGCAGGATCGAGAAAACGGCCAAGCCAGCTGCTTTTAAGCTGCACTTCGACGATCAGCGTTTCATCGCCCGAAAGGTTCAGCGGCGCATCCGCCACCAGTCGCCCGGCGTCCAGGCGCAGGCTGGTCCGCTGGCTACCCGGCGCAAAGCGGTACTGGTAGTCATCCTTGGGCGAGTAGAACAGGTGGTCGGCAAACCAGGCTTCATGGGCCACCCACAGCAGCACCGCGAGGATCAGCGGCAGCCACCAGGCCACCAGCACGCCGGCCGCGATCAACACCAGCACCCCGATCAGCAACGCAATACGCTTGTTGCGCCGGTGACGCTTGAGCAGTTGCTGTTTGCGGCTCATACGCTGAACACCGGCACCGGATTGCACCAGCGCTCCTTGTATTCACGGTCGGCACGCCCGAAGGAAAACCGCAGCGGTAAATCCTGCGCACGCGCCTGTTCCCAGGCGCTTTGCGTATTGAGGAAACTCAGTACGCTGCCGGGGCTGAATGCACGAGTTTCAGGGTCGACACCACCGTTGACGTACTCGATGCTGACCCACTCGGGCGCCTCGACGCGGTACACCAACTGCACCGCAATCGGTGCATCGTTGAGAAACAGCACCGAGCCGATCAAAAATTCCTTGAGCAACTCCAGCACCTCGGCCAGACGCTCGGCGCCGGTGGCCGGAAAGCCCCAGCGTCGTAGAAACAAATCGCAGTAGATCGCCGCCAATTCAGCGCTGGAAAACTCGTTTACCGCCCGCACCACGCCGCCCGCCTCTTCCAGCAAACGCAATTCGCGGCGCTGGTTGTAGCGAAACTTCTTTGACAGGTCTTCGGGGGTGCGCGCCATGGCCAACTGCTCGGCCTGGGGCTTGAGGGTGCTGACGCGCCCTTCGTTCAGCGCCGACAGGTAGCGCCCGCGATGGCGCACCGGCAACTGCGCGTCGGCGGCAATCGGCAGGATGATCTCGGCATTGCCCAGGTCAAACAGGCCTTTCTTGCCGCTGCGCTTGAGCACGTCTTTGGACAGGGCGAGGTCGCGCCCCCAGGTGGCAATCGCGCCCTTGAGTTCGCCGTCCTGTTCCCAGCCCAG
The DNA here is from genome assembly GCF_001050345.1 of Pseudomonas fildesensis. GTDB lineage: Bacteria > Pseudomonadota > Gammaproteobacteria > Pseudomonadales > Pseudomonadaceae > Aquipseudomonas > Aquipseudomonas fildesensis. The sequence goes on from NZ_LFMW01000012.1 coordinate 374,647, forward strand.
GTAACGCACCGGAATCTGCGCCAGGCCGGCCAACCGCTCGACGATCAGCGGATGGGTCGCCACGCTGCCGCCAAACCGCTGCCAGGCCTGGGCGTAAACCTCGGCCTCGACAGGCGTCCAGCCACGTTCACGCCAGCCCTGGAAGCGGTTCAGCATTTAAACCACAGCGTCATAAGGGTCTACGCCGTCCTTGACGACCAGGATGTCTTCCATGATCAGGTACTCAAGGTCAGAGCCGAAGAACATGTTCAGCGCGTCGGTCGGCGAACAGATCATCGCCTCGCCACGACGGTTGAGCGAGGTGTTCAGCGACACGCCGTTACCGGTCAGCACTTCCAGCTCTTTCATCATGTCGTAGTAGCGCGGGTTGTATTCGCGCTTGAGCACCTGGGCGCGGGAGGTGCCATCTTCATGGACGACTTCCGGCACGCGGGTTTTCCACTCTTCCGACACTTCAAAGGTGAAGGTCATGAACGGCGCCGGGTGATCGACCTTGATCATCTGTGGCGCAACGGTGTCGAGCATCGACGGGCAGAAAGGCCTCCAGCGCTCGCGGAACTTGATCTGGTGGTTGATGCGGTCAGCCACGCCGGTAGCACTCGGGCAACCGATGATCGAACGACCGCCGAGGGCGCGCGGGCCAAACTCCATGCGGCCCTGGAACCAGGCCACCGGGTTGCCGTCGACCATGATCTTGGCGATGCGCTTGGGCATGTTCTCGATCTTGCGCCAGACCGGTTTGGCCTCGTGCTTGGCGCAGGCGGCGATCACGTCTTCGTTGCTGTAGGACGGGCCGAGATAGACGTGTTCCATCTTCTCCACCGGCACACCACGGGCGTGGGACACGTAGGCCGCAGCGCCGACAGCGGTGCCGGCATCGCCGGACGCCGGCTGCACGAACAGCTCTTTCACGTCGTCGCGGGCAATGATCTTCTGGTTCAGCTTGACGTTCAGCGCACAGCCGCCGGCAAAGGCCAGCTTGCCGGTGTCTTTCAGGATGTCGCCCAGGTAATGGTCGATCATCTGCAGCGCCAGCTTCTCGAACAGCGCTTGCATGCTGGCCGCGTAGTGGATGTACGGCTCGTCGGCAATGTCGCCTTCGCGTTTCGGGCCCAGCCACTCGATCAGTTTTGGCGAGAAGTAGAAACCCTTGCCCTTCTCTTTGTAGCGGCGCAGGCCGATGACGTTGGCGTAGTCGGTGTTGATCACCAGCTCGCCGTTTTCAAAGGAGGCCAGGCGCGAGAAATCGTACTTGCTGGCATCGCCATACGGCGCCATGCCCATGACCTTGAACTCACCGTCGAGCATCTCGAAACCGAGGAACTCGGTGATCGCGCCGTACAGGCCGCCGAGGGAGTCCGGGTCGAAGAACTCCTTGATCTTGTGGATCTTGCCGTTTTCGCCGTAGCCGAAGAACGTGGTGGCGTACTCACCCTTGCCGTCGATCCCGAGGATCGCGGTTTTCTCCTTGAAGCCGGAGCAGTGGTAGGCGCTGGAGGCATGGGCCAGGTGGTGTTCAACCGGCTCGATCTTGATTTTCTTCGGATCGAAGCCCAGTTGCTCCAGGCACCAGACGATCTTGTTGCGATAGCGCTTGTAGCGACGGTTGCCCATCAGGATCGCGTCGAGTGCGCGGTCCGGGGCGTACCAGTAACGCTTGGCGTAGTGCCAGCGGGCTTCGCCGAACAGGCTGATCGGCGCGAACGGAATCGCCACCACATCAACGTCGGAAGGCTTGATGCCGGCCTGTTCCAGGCAGAACTTCGCCGATTCGTAGGGCATGCGGTTCTTTGCATGTTTGTCGCGTACGAAGCGCTCTTCTTCGGCGGCCGCGATCAGCTTGCCGTCGATATACAGGGCTGCGGAAGGATCATGGCTAAGGGCGCCGGACAGGCCAAGAATCGTCAATGCCACAGGGGTCTAGCCTCTTTTAGTCTGCATGCAGGCGGGTTACGCCTGAAAAAAGTGTGCCTCTCGCCTGGGCGAGAAACAGCTAAAGGGCGGGATTATAGCTTAAAAGCGGTGGGGAGCTGTTAGCGGCAAGTGGCAAGGTTAGCGGCTAGCGCAGCTCAATGCTGCCGTCGACACTTTGCCGGTAGAGGGTATAAGGCAAGAAGAGTGTGTCCAGGACCCCGGATACAGCAACATCGAGAAAAGGCCATGGGACATCGTTCAAGGAGAGCTCACTTCCAGAATTCGGTGGTGCATGCAGCACGCACACGTCATAAGCCACGCCGCTGTAAACGCGTGGAACCGACTGGCAATAGGTTTTTCTCGCTTTGAGTGCCTGGATCGTGACGCTGTCTTCACGCAGCACCGTGGTCACCGTGCCGCAGCCCGCCAGAATCAAAGACACTCCCACCAATGCCAGTAACCCTGCAATTTTAGGCTCCATAGATCTCTCCATAATTTAAAGGGACCAAAAACCTACCACCGCAAACGGGTTTCCACAGTCACCTGGCGACGTAACATTGCGTAGGAAACGTCCCATATGCCTGACGACCCAGGAATGCGGTAAAAGACAGAGGGAGCCGTTAAACTGGCGTTTTTTTTGCGCCCACGCCACTTACCACGCGTGGCGCCACGGACCCGGCATCCCCATGAGCTCACCCGCACCCACCCGCCTTGCCCTGTTACTGCTGGGCCTGTGCACCACCGCGCTGGCCGATGACGCCCCGTTGATCCTCGACCCCAGCGTAGTTACCGGCTCACGCAGCGCCAGCCCGACGTTCGACCTGCCGTACTCGGTGGACGGCATCAGCCGTGAGCAGATCAGCGATGGCCAACTGGGCATCAACGCCTCCGAGGCGCTGTCCCGCGTGCCTGGCCTGGTGGTGCAGAACCGCCAGAACTATGCCCAGGACCTGCAGATTTCGTCGCGTGGCTTTGGCGCCCGTTCGGCGTTTGGCGTGCGCGGCATCAAGCTGATCGCCGACGGTATCCCGGCCAGCACGCCGGACGGCCAAGGCCAGGCGGCCACCTTCAACCTCGACACCGCCGAACGAATCGAAGTGCTGCGCGGCCCGGCGGCGACGCTGTATGGCAGCAACGCGGGCGGGGTCATCCAGATGTTTTCCCGCGATGGCGAAGGCCCGCCGCATATCGGCGCCGAAACCCTGGTAGGCAGCGACGGCCTGAACAAGAACCACCTGACCGCCGAAGGCGCGGCGAACGGTGCCGGCTTCGTGCTCGACGCCTCGCGCATGGACACCAACGGCTACCGCGACCACAGCAGCGCCCGCCGTGACCAGACCTTCGCGAAGCTCAATTTCCAGCCCGATGACGACAGCAAACTGGCGCTGATCTACAGCAGCCTGGAGCAGAACGGCACGCAGGACCCGCTGGGGCAAACCTGGGACGCCTACAAGGCTGATCCGCGCTCGGTGAGCACCAATGCGCTGACGTACAACACGCGGAAAAGTATCGATCATCAGCAATTGGGCATGAATTACGAGCGCTATTTCGGCGATGCGACGTTGCAGGTAAATGCGTATACGGGGCGGCGGAGTGTGATTCAGTACCTGTCGATCCCAAAAGGCACACCGCCCAACGAACGCGGCGGTGGTGTGGTGCAGTTTGATCGCAAGTTCTACGGCGGCAGCGCTCGCTGGATGCAGCCCATCGAAAGCGCACCGGGCGACCTGATGATCATCACCGGCGTGGATTTCGACCAGAGCGAAGACAGCCGCCACGGCTACCAGAACTACAGCGGCAACACCCTGGGCGTAAAAGGCCAGCTACGTCGCGATGAAATCGACACCGCGCGCAGCCTCGACCCTTACATTCAGGCGAACTGGGCCATCAATCGCTGGACCCTGCAAGCAGGTATTCGACACAGCACCATGGAAATGGACGTCGACGACCAATTCCTGAGCAACGGCGACGCCAGCGGCAGCAAGACGTACCAGAAAAATACCCCGTCGATGAGCGTGATGTACGCATTCACCCCCGAACTACACGGCTACGTCAGTGCGGGCGAAGGCTTCGAGACACCTACCCAGGGCGAATTGGCTTACGCACCCGGTAATGTCGAAGGCTTCAACTTCGGTCTGAAGCCGTCGGAAAGCACCCAATATGAAGTGGGATTGAAAGCGCAGGTGAACAACAGCACGCGGGTGAACGCTGCCGTGTTCCAGATCACTACCGAAGATGAACTGGTGATCAGCCAATCCAATGAGGGCCGCACCAGCTACCAAAACGCCGGCCGCACCCTACGCCGCGGTTTCGAACTGGGCATCGAAAGCCAGCTCAGCGAACAGTGGAGCACCAACCTCGCCTATACCCGCCTGCAAGCCACCTACGACAGCGACTTCGCCAGCGGAACAAACACCATCGACAAAGGCAACTACCTCCCCGGCGTCCCCCAAACCACGCTGTTCGCCGAGCTGAACTGGAAACCCCGCGACTGGGTCAGCACCGCCATCGAAGGCCTGTACCGCAGCAAGGTCTACGTCGAAGACACCAACCAGCAACACGCCGCGCCGGGCTATAGCGTGTTCAACTGGCGCGCGCGGTTCGAGCAGAAGGTCGAGCACTGGACCTTCCACCAGACCTTGCGCCTGGACAACTTGCTGGACCGCCAGTATGTCGGTTCGGTGATCGTTGGCGATGGCAACGGGCGCTACTACGAAGCGGCGCCAGGGCGTTCGTGGTACGCCGGTGCGGGCGCCGAGTATCAGTTCTGATCAGCGGCTGCCTACAACTCGGGCTCACCGCGCTTGATCGTTCCCACGCTCCACGTGGGAATGCATCCTGTGACGCTCCGCGTCACCATTGCGCAAGTCTCAAGCCTTGCTTCGCCAGCGGTCGGACGCAGAGCGTCCGGGGCGGCATTCCCACGCAGAGCGTGGGAGCGATCAAGTTGGCTGCTTGGGCAGGCGTTGATCGATCCGTTGGTACAGCGCACTGCTCTGCGGCCAATTACGCATAAACCGCGCGCGGTCCTTGGCAAATGCCGGGGCGAAGCTGGCAGCGGAGTTGTGCTGACACATCGCATCCAGGTCGATTAACGCCCAGCAGTCTGCGTGCCAGAACAGGTTATGGCCCTTGAAATCGCCATGGCTGATGCGCTCGCGAATCAGCTCGGCAAACAGATGATCCAGCGCCAGCAGTTCGTTTTCAGGCGCGTCGCCGCTTTCAACATACGGCGCGAAGCGCTCGATGATGTCCGGGCCCGGCAGGTATTCAGTGACCAGATAAGCCCGGCTGCGCAGCCACAAAAAGCGCTTTTCCAGCACGGCCAGCGGCTTGGGCGTGGCGATACCCAGGAACATCAGGCGATTGCCTTCGCGCCAGGAATGCCAGGCGCGACTCGGGCGCCAGAAGCGCTTGAGCCAATGGGCAAAGCCCTTGATGTTGTAGCGTTTGATCACCAGCGGCCGGCCGGCCACGTCGACCTTGGCCACACTGGCCGCACCACCGGTCTTGTACAGATGGCCCTGGTCGAGCAACGCATCCGCCTGCTCCAGCACCGGCAGCATCGCGGGCTCTTCCTCGCGACGAATCGCGCGCAAGCCAAAGGCGCCACGCACCACGCTGAACAGCGTGCACTCACGGCCGACCTTGTTGAGGAAGTCTTTCAAACGCCAGGCACTGACCTTGCGCACCTGTTTTTCCAGGGCCTCCAGCGGCAACCCGTGCTCGCCGTTGCTCAGCAGGTAATACACCAGCAGTTCTTCGGTAAACGGCTCGAGATTTTTCGGCAACTGGGCGAAAAACACCCCGAGGTTTTCCAGCACCCGGTTACGCGACAGCGGCTTACCCGCCTGTTCGACGCAGATCCCGGCACCATCAATCAGGTACAGCCTGCTGCCCTGACGCAACAGGTTGTCCAGGTGCAAGTCTTCCTGCCATAGCCCTCTGGCGTGCATCTGGCCTATCGCACCCAGCGCTTGGGCGAGCACGGCGGTTTGTTCGTCCGCCAGCGGTGGCAAACCTTCGACTGCCTGCCAGGCATCGGCCAGGCTTTCGGCGCCCTCGACAAAGTCGAACAGCAGCCAGCCGCCCTCGCCTTCCTGCAGCCCGTCGGCCAGCAGCAGTGGCGTGGTCAGCCCCTGTTCGGCGAGCAGGCGCACACCGGTGAGTTCACGCTGAAAATGCCGCGCCGCCTTACCGCCCACCAACAACTTGGCCAACACCGGCCGCCCGCGCCACACCGCTGCCCCGACATAGCGCTCGCCCGGCAGCACGCGCAACAGGCTAAGCAGTTGCAACTGCCCAGCGCCTGCGGCATCCGCCAGTTCGATCGTCAGCGGCAAGCTGGGGGAACGGCCGGCCTTTTTCAGCTCGGACAAACGCATCAGCGGCTCTCCTTGTGGCTACGGCGTGCGGTCAGGCGCTGGTGCCAGGTGGTGACCAGTGCGCTGTCCTCAGGCTGTGCGAGGTAGGCCGCCAGCAGTTGGCGCACCTGCGCATCCGAGCACTGCGGCGCACGGCGCAACAGTGGTTCAAGGTCCTTGACCCGATCACGCCAGCCAAACAACAACGGGCGGGTTTTCTCCAGGTCGATCAACTGCGCGGCATAACTGTCGCCGATGGCCTGCAAGAAAATATGCTTGGGGTAAAAACAGCCGTGCACCTGGCCCACGCTGTGCAGCCGACGCGCCAACTCGCCGCAAGCTTGCAGGATGGCACGGTGCTGGGCATCGCTCAGTTGCGACCACTGCTCCAGCAACGAATCCAGGTCATTCCAGCCGTCGAGGGCACGGGTCAGCAGCATTGCGCGGCGTTCGCCCTGAACCTTGCGCTCGCCGAAAAACGCCGCCTGCAAGGCCGGAATGCCCAGCGCGCGGTAACGGCTGATATTGCGAAACTCACGGGCAAAGCTCGGCTCGCCAAACGGGCTGTGCAAGGTACGCGTGAGGTAGTTGCTCTGGCGCTTGAGGTAATAACCGCGGCCTTCGAGCTCCAGGCGGAACACGCTGCTCCAGCCGCCACGGCTGGTATTCGGCTCATCCACCGCGTCCAATCGCTTGGCCCACAGGGCGTCGAAAGTCGCGAGGCCGTTGCGCTCAAGCAAAGCGCGGTCTTCGGCCGCCAGGAAGTCACTCATTCGCGTCCCTCGAAAAACTTCACCACATGGCGAATTCGCTGTTTGTCCGACGCACTCAGGTGCGTGCGTTGGCGGTACTGCATGTAGAAGCGCAGGCGCTGGGTGGCCGACAGGTGATACTTGGCGACCTTGTCCAGGCAGGCCAGGTCCTTGGTGATGCGGTACTTGAGCCAGAAACCGCGCCAAAAATCACCGTTGGGGCAGTCGATCAGGTACAGGGTCGCCTGGTTGTCGATCAGCAGGTTGCGCCACTTCAAATCGTTATGCGTGAAGCGATGGTCATGCATCGTGCGCGTATATTCGGCGAGCTGACGGCTGACGGCGTCGACCCATTTCGGGTCCTTGAGACGCGCGTCGTTGCGCTCGGCCAGCGCCGACAAATCTTCGGTCTGGGCCAGCTCGCGGGTGATCATCGCCCCACGGTCGTAGGCCAGGCCGTTGCGTTCCAGGCCCCAGGCCACCACGTCGGCGGTTGGAATGCCCCACTTCGCGAAACGCTTGAGGTTCTGCCATTCGGATTTGACCCGAGGCTTACCCAAGTAGCGACGCAGGCCCTTGCCGGCACCGACATAGCGCTTCACGTAATAATTAACCCCGCCGCGCTCCACCCGGATCACTTCCGACAGCGGGTCGCGGGTCAGGCGCTCGCCCTGCAAGGCGAATACCGCCTCAAGGCTTCCAAAATCATCCGCCAGGGCGGCATAGGCAGGTTCCAGAATCCAACCCGCCATCAGAGCGCATCCCCGTAGCGTTGTTTACGTGCATAGAGTTTGTCGGCCTTGCCTTGAAGCCACAGCAACAGGGCGTTTTCTTCGGCCAGTATCTGGCGCAGCGGCTGCTGGAAGTAGCCCTTGAGGAAGCGCAGTTTGTCGCGACGGGTCAGGCCGATATCCAGCGCCGAGAAGTACAGCGCGGCCAGGTCCTTGTCGCGCCAGCGATGGCTGGTCTTGTCGCGGGTCTGGGCACGGTGCAGGTCGATCAGCGACAACTTGAAGTGATCGGGCGTGACCGGCGTGTCGGTGTGCAGCAGGAAGTGGCAGATGTAGCAGTCGCGGTGGTTGACCCCGCCGCGATGCATCATGCCGGTCATGCGCGCCACTTCGGCGATCAGCGCACGCTTGAGGCGTGGCTCGGGCGGCTGCTTGAGCCAATTGATGCTGAAATCTTCAAGGCTGACGGTGGGCGCCAGCTCTTCAGTGATGATGAACGAGTGCTGGTCGGCCGGGTTGCTGCCGCGCTCGCCATAGGCCACGGCGGTCATGGTCGGCACGCCGATTTCCTGCAGGCGCTGGATGGCCTGCCACTCCTGGCCCGCGCCGAGTACCGGCAGCTTGGCGGTGACCAGATTCTTGACGATCTCACCCCAGCCAACGCCACGGTGGATCTTCACAAAGTAGCCACGGCCCTCCACCTCGGTGCGCAAGGTGCGGCGGGCTTCCAGTTCGCGGTACACCTCGCCTTCCAGACGCTCGACTTCGGCGAACGCATCGCGCCCGTCCCAGAGGGTCTTGAACGGTTCGGCAAGCATCAACTTCATGGTTTTGGCTCCGCCAGAATCACATCCGCCGCGTGCTGCGGCATGCTATAGAGGTCGGCCGTCTCGGCAAAGGCCAACCCGTTGCGGCCCCAGGCCGCGCGCTGTGCAGAGTCGGTCAGCATTCGCGCCAGGTACTGGTTGAGCTGCGTCTGTTCAAACGGCTCATCCAGCACCAGGCCACTGTCGGCTTCGGCGATGTAGTGGGCATAACCACACACGGCCGAGACCAGCACCGGCAACCCGGCCACCAGGGCTTCGAGCAATACGGTACCGGTGTTTTCGTTGTACGCCGGGTGGATCAACAGGTCGGCGCCCAACAGGAAACGCGGGATATCGCTGCGGCCCTTGAGGAACTGGACGTTGTCGCCAAGGCCCAGTGTCGCACTCTGCAATTGGAATACTTTGGGGTCGTCCTGGCCAATTACAAACAGGCGTGTGCGTTTGCGCAGTTCCGAGGGCAATGCGGCCAGCGCCTTGAGGCTGCGGTCGACGCCCTTGGTCTTGAAGCCCGAGCCGATTTGCACCAGCAGCAGGTCGTCATCACCGAGGTTGAATTCCTTGCGGAAGTCTTCGCGAATCTCGGCTGCGTTCGGCGGTGCGCGACGGTCCTGGGCAATGCCCGGCGGCAACAGGTGGAAGCGCTCGAGCGGCGTGTCGTAATGCTTGATGAACAGCGGTTGCTGGACCTCGGAGATCATCAGGACTTCGGTCTTGGCGTCCTTGGCGAACACCGCGCGCTCGTATTCGGCAAAGTGGCGGTAGCGGCCAAAACTGCGGTACAGCGAATGGCGCAGGTTTTGCGCCTTGTCTTCAAAGCAGCCATCGGCGGCGTAGTACACGTCCAGGCCGGGCATTTTGTTGAAACCGATCAAGCGGTCCACCGGGCGCTTGGCCAGGTCGGCTTCCATCCAGGCGCTGAGCTTCTCGTTGCGCCGATGGTTGAAGAACGCCTTGACCGGCGCCACAAGCACTTCGAAGCCCGGCGGGATGTCACCTTCCCAGATCAGCGTGTAGACACGAATGGTGTGGCCGCGCTGCTGGCACTCCAGGGCAATGCGCATGAAGTCGCGCTGCAGGCCACCGAAGGGGAAATACTTGTACAGAACAAAAGCCAGTTGCATCAGTGCAGCTCCTCAGCCAGTAACAACGTGCTCAGTCGGCTTGCCACACGCTCAGGGTTCAAGCGCGTGAAGCACAGGGGCGACTCGCGCTTGATGTCGAACCGACGCAGGTCGTCGGCCGTCGGTTGATAGGTACAGTGTTTTTGCAGGCACGGGGCGCATTGCCAATCACTGGCCAGATGAATCTGCGCCTTGCCATAGGCACCGGTAAGGCCCGGGTTGGTGGGGCCAAACAGGGAAATCGTCGGCACATCCAGCGCAGCGGCCAGGTGACCGAGGCCAGTGTCCACCGCCACACAGGCGCGGGCGCCGGCCAACACACGGGCTACGCCGGCCAGGTTCAATTTTGGCAGTACTTCGGCGTTTTTCAGGCCTTGGGCCAGCCGCTCGGCGCGGGCTTTTTCGGCGGCGTTGCCCCACGGCAACTTCACGTCCACGCCCAGGCGGCCCATGCGCTCGGCCAGCTCGCGCCAGTAGGCTTCAGGCCAGTGCTTGGTGTCCCAGGTGGTGCCGTGCAGCAGCAGCACGAAAGGCTTTTTCGGCGGCAGGCCGAGCAACTTGTCGACGCTCAGGCCGTAGTCGCCCAAGCCTTTGGGCAGGTCGTAGCCCAGGGCAACCGCGAACAACTGGCGCAAACGTTCCACCGCATGCTGCCCACGGGCGACTGCCAGGCGCCGCGAGTAGAAGCGCGCCGCGATCGGCTCACGGGCAGAGTCCCTGTCGAAACCGGCCACCGGGGCGCGTACATAGCGGGTCAGCCAGGCGCTTTTCAGCAGGCCCTGGGCGTCGATCACCAGGTCATATTGGGTCGACTGGATACGCTGCTTGAAACGCCGCCATTCGCCGCTCTTGATGGTTTGCCAGATATTTTTGCGCCAGCGGCGAATCGCCACTGGGATCACCTTGTCGACCGCAGGGTGCCAGGTCGGGATTTCGGCAAAACCTTCTTCCACCACCCAGTCGAATTGAATGCCCGGGATCGCCCGCGCTGCGTCGGTCAGCGCCGGCAAGGCGTGGATCACGTCGCCCAGGGATGAGGTCTTGATTACCAATACTCGCAAACTATCGGACCTCAACCACTGTGCCCTGCAACCGCTGCAAGGCATCGCTCACCGGTTGCGGCAGCAACTGCCGCAGGCAATTGTAGTGGCCGAAACGGCAGGTGCGGTCAAAGCACGGGCTGCAATCCAGGCCCAGGCGCACCACTTCGACCTTATCGGCCAACGGTGGCGTGAAACCGGGCGACGTAGAGCCGTAAACCGCCACCAGTGGGCGGTTCAACGCGGCGGCGACGTGCATCAGGCCCGAGTCGTTGGACACCACCGAGTCAGCGCAAGACAGCAGGTCGATAGCCTCGGCCAACGAGGTGTCGCCACTGAGGTTGACCGCTTCTTCGCGAAGGCCGGGGATCAGGCGCTGGCGAATATCTTCGCCCACAGCGTGATCGTTTTTCGAACCGAACAGCCACACCTGCCAGCCTTCGCGAATCTTCATCTCGGCCACTTTGGCGTAATGCTCCGACGGCCAGCGCTTGGACTCGCCAAACTCGGCACCAGGGCAAAGTGCCAATACCGGCCGATCAAGCATCAGGCCGAACTTGGCCAGGGCCGCGTCGCGGGTCACCGGGTCAATTTGCAGGCTGGGGCGCGGGTAAGGCTTGGGCAACTCGGCACCCGGCGCGTAGGCCAGGGCCATGAAGCGTTCGATCATCAGCGGGTAGCGCGCCTTGTCCAGCGTGCGCACATCATTGAGCAGCACGTAGCGAAACTCGCCACGCCAGCCGGTGCGCTTGGGGATGCCGGCAAAATACGGCACCAGCGCCGACTTGAGCGAGTTGGGCAACAAAATTGCCTGCTCATACTGGCCGGCCAGGGACTTGCCGATGCGACGGCGGGTCGCCAGTTCGAGGGCGCCATGGCCGAGCGGAAAGCTCAACGCCTTGCGCACTTGCGGCATGCGTTCGAGGATCGGCCGGCTCCACTCAGGGGCGAGCACGTCGATCTGGCAGTCGGGATGACGCTGTTTCAGGCACTGGAACAGTGTCTGTGCCATCACCATGTCACCGACCCAACTGGGCCCAACGATCAGAATATTCATGTAGTTTCCACAAACGATGCGGGGAGGCTTATGCCTCCCCGCCTCGATAATTACTGTGGATCGCACTTTTTGTGGGGGCGGGCTTGCTCGCGATAGCATCACCGCGGTCCGATGGACGTACCGCAGCGCCTGCATCGAGAGCAAGCCCGCTCCCACATAAAGCCGGTTTCCACATTAGATTGGTATCGCCCAATTAATCGAGTATCAGCTTAAACCCAGCGTTTGCCAGATTCGCATCACCTGCCGCCGTTCGTCGGCAAACTGATCCCCGGCAACCGTGCCAGCCTCGTTCTGCAAGGCCTGGCGGTGAGCGGCGGAACGGTAGGCTTTATACACCTCGCGCAGCAAATGAGCATCGGCGGCGGGCATCAGCCCGACCTGCTCCAGGCCCTCCAGAATGCGAATATTGTCGGTGTAGCGCAGCAACGATGGATGTTGCGCAGACCACGCCAAAGCGGCGTATTGCACCATAAATTCAATATCGACGATACCTCCGGCGTCCTGCTTGAGGTCGAACGCCGCCGTGGCCTCGAAGGCATTCGCGCCGGTACCGGCCGCCGTCGACTTGGTCCCCAGGTTGTCGCGCATCTTGGCGCGCATCTCGCTGACCTCCTGGCGCAGCTTCGCCAAGTCCCGCTCACGCCCCAGCACACGGGCCCGCACCTGCTCGAAGGCCGGCCCCACGTCCTGGCTGCCCACCAGCACCCGCGCCCGTATCAGCGCCTGATGCTCCCAGGTCCAGGCTTCATTTTCCTGATAACGCGCGAACGCCCCCAGCGAACTCACCAGCAAACCGGATGCGCCGGAAGGTCGCAGGCGCATATCCACTTCATACAACTGCCCGGAGTTGGTCTGGGTGGTCAGCAGGTGAATGATCCGCTGGCCCAGGCGTGTGAAGAACTGCGCGCCGTCAATCGGTTTGGCGCCATCGGTTTCGGCTTGCGGGTCGCCATCGTGGATAAACACCAAATCCAGGTCCGAACCATGCCCGAGTTCGATCCCGCCGACTTTCCCATAACCGACAATGATGAAACCAGGGTCGCACAGGGTGCCGTCCAGCCGTTGCGGCGAACCGTGGCGCGCGACCGTCTGGCGCCAGGCCAGGGCCAGCACTTGTTCGAGAATGGCCTCGGCGAGCCAGGTCAGGTAGTCGCTGACTTTCATCAACGGCAGGCTGCCGGCGATTTCCGAGGCGGCCACGCGCAGGCGGTGGGCCAGCTTGAAGTGGCGCAGGGCTTCCATCTGCTGCTCAAGGTCGTCCTCGGGGATGCGCGTGAGGCGCTCGCGCAGCTCGGCGGCGAGTTCCGGCGCCAACGGTGGCTTGAACAGGCGGCCTTCGTTGAGTAGTTCATCCAGCAACAGCGGGAAGCGGGTGATCTGTTCGGCGATCCACGGGCTGGCGGCGCACAGGGTCAGCAGGCGGCGCAGTGCGTCGGGGTTTTCCGTGAGCAGCACCAGGTACGCAGAGCGGCGGGCGACGGCTTCGACCAAGGGCAATACACGTTCGAGTACCAGGTCGGGATTGGCGTGTTCGACAGCCTGGGCCAACAGACGGGGGATAAACGCATCCAGCCGCTCACGCCCCAGGCGCTGCATGGCGCGCAATTGCGGGCTGCCACGCAGGCCGGCCAGGGCCTTGAGGGCCTTCGGCGCGTCGCTGAAGCCGCCTTCGGCCAACTGGCGACAGGCGGCCTCTTCGTCCTGGGATTCTTCCCACAGCGGCAACCACTCACCGCCCACGACCAACTCGCTTTCTTCTCCTTCTTCTTCGTCCGGATCGGCGATCACCTGGCGGAAGTGCCAGTCCACACGCCCACGCCAGTACATCAAGCGCTCATGGAACGCGGCCCAGTCGGCGAAACCGAGCATAAAGGCAATGCGCGCCTGGTCTTCCGGGGTGTCCGGGAGCATTTGCGTCTGGCGATCGGCGATCGCCTGGATCGCGTGTTCGGTGTAACGCAGGAATTCGTAGCCGTTGCGCAACTCGGCGATCACCGCCGGCGGCAGGTAACCCTGGCCCTCCAGGGTGCCGAGCACCTTGAGCAGCGGCCGCTGTTGCAGGCTGAGGTCGCGACCACCGTGGATCAGCTGGAACGCCTGGGCGATAAATTCCACTTCGCGGATGCCGCCCGAGCCGAGCTTGATGTTTTCGGCCATGCCCTTGCGCCGCACTTCCTGCTGGATCAGCTGCTTCATGGTGCGCAGCGCTTCGATGGCGGAGAAGTCCAGGTAACGGCGGTAAACGAACGGGCGCAGCATATCGAGCAATTGCGCACCGGCGACCTGATCGCCGGCCACCACGCGCGCCTTGATCATGGCGTAGCGTTCCCAGTCGCGGCCCTGGTCCTGATAGTACTGCTCCAACGCGTTGAAGCTGAGCACCAGCGCGCCGGCCGAACCGTAGGGGCGCAGGCGCATGTCGACACGGAAGACAAAACCGTCGACGGTCATCGGGTCGAGGGCCTTGATCAATTTTTGACCAAGACGGATGAAAAACTCCTGGTTATCCAGGGAGCGCTTCACGCCCACCGTTTCGCCGCCCTCGGGGTAAGCGAAGATCAGGTCGATGTCGGACGACAGGTTCAGCTCCACGGCGCCGAGCTTGCCCATGCCGAGGATGACCATGTGCTGCGGCTCGCCGCTGCGTCGGCCGGTTGGCGTGCCGAATTGCGCGCAGTGACGCTGGTACAGCCATTGGTACGCCTGGTCGATGCTGGCGTCAGCCATGTCGGAGAGGTCGCGGCAGGTTTGCACCAAGTCGGCCTGGCGGGTCAGGTCGCGCCAGATGATGCGCACTTGCTGGCGCGTACGCTGGCGACGCAGCATACGGCCCAGCTCATCTTCTGTTTCGGCCTGTTGCACGGCACCGGCAATCTGCCCGCACAGCTCGCCCGGCGCAAAGCCACGGTCCAGCTCGCCCCAGGCCACCAGCTCGAGCAACATCAAAGGGTCACGAACGCTCTGTTCAATGACGAAATCACTGGCGGCGCACACGCGGGCGAAGTCGGCCCACCGTTGCGGCGTCCACGCACACAGTCCATGATCGTCGTCCAGCGCGGCCACTGCGTCACGAAATGACTGCTCGGCCCGCTGGGCAAATGGCAACAGAATGGCTGGCAGTTGGGCCAGCGTTGGAAGGCTCATGGTCTATCCTTGATCGGCGCGTAAAGGGTGTGTTGTTGTGAACGCAGGCACCACGCCCGGTGAAGGACTGTCGAACAAAAGTTAGAAATAGCTGAAATTTCTTTAATTTTGGCAGGGAACATTAAACTTCTACCTTTTCTTGTTCGCAAAAGATCAACAATAACGATTATGCTCACCAGCCAGACCGGGCCATACGCTCAGTCTTGTGTAGTTTTACTACTCGTATATACATTCGAAAGGCTGAAATGGCCGACGATTTGTAGTAAAACTACAGGACGCCGAAGCAACCTTCGGCCATCCAAGAATTTATGTCGTCTGCCCACAAGGCCAGTCGCAAACTTCAGGCAACCGATTCTGGTAGCCTTTCCGCCCTGGAGCAAGCCATGCAAGACCTCGATCCCGTCGAAACCCAGGAATGGCTGGACGCCCTGGAATCGGTTCTCGACAAAGAAGGCGAAGACCGTGCTCACTACCTGATGACCCGTATGGGCGAACTCGCGACCCGCAGCGGCTCGCAACTGCCCTACGCCATCACTACGCCGTACCGCAACACCATCCCCGTTACCCACGAAGCACGCATGCCTGGCGACCTGTTCATGGAACGCCGCATTCGCTCGCTGGTACGTTGGAACGCCATGGCGATGGTAATGCGCACGAACTTGAAAGATTCTGACCTGGGCGGTCACATCTCCAGCTTCGCTTCCAGCGCAACCCTGTATGACATCGGCTTCAACTACTTCTTCCAGGCCCCGACCGAAGAACACGGCGGCGACCTGATCTACTTCCAGGGCCACACCTCGCCAGGCGTCTACGCCCGTGCGTTCATGGAAGGTCGCATCACCGAAGACCAGATGAACAACTTCCGCCAGGAAGTCGACGGTGGCGGCCTCTCGTCCTACCCGCACCCTTGGCTGATGCCTGATTTCTGGCAGTTCCCGACTGTATCCATGGGTCTGGGCCCGATCCAGGCGATCTACCAGGCACGCTTCATGAAGTACCTGGAAGCCCGTGGCTTCATTCCGGAAGGCAAGCAAAAAGTCTGGTGTTTCCTGGGTGACGGCGAGTGTGACGAGCCGGAATCCCTGGGCGCCATCTCCCTGGCCGGCCGCGAGAAGCTCGACAACCTGATCTTCGTCATCAACTGCAACCTGCAGCGCCTCGACGGCCCGGTTCGCGGCAACGGCAAGATCATCCAGGAACTCGAAGGCGTGTTCCGCGGCGCCCAGTGGAACGTGACCAAAGTCATTTGGGGCCGTTTCTGGGACCCACTGCTGGCCAAGGACGTCGACGGTATCCTGCAACGTCGCATGGACGCAGTCATCGACGGCGAGTACCAGAACTACAAGGCCAAAGACGGCGCGTTCGTACGTGAACACTTCTTCAACACGCCTGAACTCAAGGCAATGGTTGCAGACCTGTCCGACGACGAGATCTGGAAACTCAACCGTGGCGGCCACGACCCGTACAAGGTCTACGCGGCGTACCACGAAGCGGTCAACCACAAAGAACAACCGACCGTCATCCTGGCCAAGACCATTAAAGGTTATGGCACTGGTGCCGGCGAAGCGAAAAACACTGCGCACAACACCAAGAAAGTCGATGTCGACAGCCTGAAGTTGTTCCGCGACCGCTTCGACATTCCAGTGAAAGACGAAGAACTGGAAAACCTGCCGTTCTTCAAGCCGGAGCCAAACAGCGCCGAAGCCCGCTACCTCAGCGAGCGTCGCACTGCACTCGGCGGTTTCGTGCCACAGCGCCGTGCCAAGAGCTTCGACATCCCGACGCCACCACTGGATACCCTCAAGGCTATCCTGGACGGCTCGGGCGACCGTGAAATCTCCACCACCATGGCCTTCGTGCGGATCCTCGCTCAGTTGGTCAAGGACAAGGAAATCGGCTCGCGTATCGTCCCGATCATCCCGGACGAAGCCCGTACCTTCGGTATGGAAGGCATGTTCCGTCAGTTGGGCATCTACTCCTCCGTCGGCCAGCTCTACGAGCCAGTCGATAAAGACCAGGTGATGTTCTACAAGGAAGACAAGAAGGGCCAGATCCTCGAAGAAGGCATCAACGAAGCAGGCGCCATGAGCTCCTTCATCGCTGCCGGTACTTCGTACTCCAGCCACAACCAGCCGATGCTGCCGTTCTACATCTTCTACTCGATGTTCGGTTTCCAGCGTATCGGCGACCTGGCTTGGGCAGCAGGCGACAGCCGTACCCGTGGCTTCCTGATCGGCGGCACCGCTGGCCGGACCACGCTGAACGGCGAAGGCTTGCAACACGAAGACGGTCACAGCCACATCCTGGCTGCCACCATCCCGAACTGCCGCACCTTTGATCCAACCTACGGCTACGAGCTGGCGGTGATCATCCAGGACGGCATGAAGAAGATGACCGAACAGCAGCAGGACGTTTTCTACTACATCACCGTGATGAACGAGTCCTACCAGCAGCCAGCCATGCCGGCCGGTGTCGAGGAAGGCATCATCAAGGGCATGTACCTGCTCGAAGAAGACACCAAGGAAGCGGCGCACCACGTGCAACTGATGGGCTCCGGTACCATCCTGCGTGAAGTGCGTGAAGCGGCGAAGATCCTGCGTGACGAGTTCAACGTCGGCGCTGACGTATGGAGCGTGACCAGCTTCAACGAACTGCGTCGCGACGGCCTGGCCGTAGAGCGCAACAACCGCCTGCACCCAGGCCAGAAGCCTGCACTGAGCTACGTCGAAGAGTGCCTGGCTGGCCGTAAAGGTCCGGTTATCGCCTCCACCGACTACATGAAGCTGTTTGCTGAACAAATTCGCCAGTGGGTCCCGTCCAAGGAATTCAAAGTCTTGGGCACCGACGGTTTCGGCCGCAGTGACAGCCGCAAGAAGCTGCGTCACTTCTTCGAAGTCGACCGTCACTTCGTGGTGTTGGCAGCCCTGGAAGCCTTGGCTGACCGTGGTGAGATCGAACCTAAGGTGGTGGCTGACGCTATCGTCAAGTTCGGGATCAACCCGGAAAAACGCAACCCACTGGACTGCTGAGGAGACTTTTTGTGAGCGAACTCATTCGCGTACCTGACATCGGCAGCGGTGAAGGTGAAGTAATCGAGCTGTTTGTGAAGGTCGGCGACAAAGTCGAAGCCGACCAGAGCATCCTGACCCTGGAATCGGACAAGGCGAGCATGGAAATCCCTGCTCCCAAGGCCGGCGTGGTCAAAAGCCTGAAAGTGAAGCTGGGCGACCGCCTGAAAGAAGGCGACGAACTGCTGGAACTGGAAATCGAGGGTGCCGCTGATGCGGCCCCTGCGCCAGCCGCTCCTGCTGCTGCCGCTGAAAAGCCTGCCGCTGCTGCCGAGGCCCCAGCGGCCCCGGCAGCTGCACCTGCACCTGCACCTGCTGCTGCTGCTGCCGCTACCGTCCAGGACATTCATGTTCCGGACATCGGTTCGTCGGGCAAGGCCAAGATCATCGAGCTGCTGGTCAAGGTCGGCGATACCGTCGAAGCCGACCAGTCGCTGATCACCCTGGAGTCCGACAAGGCCTCCATGGAAATCCCGTCGCCGGCTGCCGGCGTCGTGGAAAGCATTGCGGTCAAGCTGGAAGACGAAGTCGGCACCGGTGACTTCATCCTTAAGCTGAAAGTACAAGGCGCTGCACCTGCTGCTGCTCCAGCACCGGCCGCCGCTCCAGCTGCCAAGGCTGAGGCCGCACCTGCTGCTGCCGCTCCTGCACCGGCGGCCAAAGCCGAGGCCGCACCGGCCCCTGCTGCTGCCGTACCTGCGCCAAGCGGTGCCAAGGTTCACGCCGGCCCAGCCGTGCGTCAGTTGGCCCGTGAATTCGGCGTCGAGCTGAACGCCGTATCGGCCACCGGCCCTCACGGCCGCGTGCTGAAGGAAGACGTTCAGGTTTACGTCAAATCCATGATGCAGAAAGCCAAGGAAGCCCCAGCTGCAGGCGCTGCTACCGGTGGTTCCGGCATTCCGCCGATCCCGGTCGTGGACTTCAGCCGCTTCGGCGAGACCGAAGAAGTGCCGATGACTCGCCTGATGCAAATCGGCGCGTCGAGCCTGCACCGCAGCTGGCTGAACATTCCGCACGTGACTCAGTTCGACCAGGCCGACATCACCGACCTGGAAGCTTTCCGCGTAGCGCAGAAAGCCGTGGCCGAGAAGGCTGGCGTCAAGCTGACCGTATTGCCACTGCTGCTCAAGGCCTGCGCGCACTTGCTCAAGGAGCTGCCGGACTTCAACAGTTCGCTGGCGCCAAGCGGCAAGGCGATCATTCGCAAGAAGTACGTGAACATCGGCTTTGCGGTTGATACTCCAGACGGCCTGCTGGTACCGGTCATCAAGAACGTCGACCAGAAGAGCCTGCTGCAACTGGCTGCCGAAGCTGCTGCGCTGGCTGCCAAGGCCCGTGACAAGAAGCTGACCGCAGACGACATGCAAGGCGCCTGCTTCACTATCTCCAGCCTCGGTCACATTGGCGGCACTGGCTTCACGCCAATCGTCAACGCGCCGGAAGTGGCGATCCTGGGTGTCTCCAAGGCCACTATCCAGCCTGTGTGGGACGGTAAAGCGTTCCAGCCAAAGCTGATGCTGCCACTGTCGTTGTCCTACGATCACCGTGTGATCAACGGCGCCGCTGCTGCACGCTTCACACAGCGCCTGAGCCAACTGCTGAACGACATCCGTACCATCTTGCTGTAAGCCTTAACAGGCCTCCCTCTCATCGGGGAGGCCTGGTTGAAAAGATTTCCGAGCGCCACGCTCGTACCTCAACCCCGCCACTTGGCGGGGCTTTTTTTGCCTGCCATTTGGACAAGAACTTGGACAACAAGAACAGGCTTGTACACCTTCCATCACCCCGATTGCAGAAATCACCCACGCAGCCGATAACACACATATAGCACTTAGCCTTCATCCTCTCTTGTCAGCCTGTGCTGCATGATGCAACCTTGCCGCAGGCAACAGCAAAGAGGGCGTGAGCCCGGCGCCGAGTGCGTTTTTTCAAGTGAGCTTCCCCCCATGAAAAGCCAACCCGATGTCGCCCGTATGGCGGCCGAGGTAGTGACGCAATTACCGGTGCCTTCGCGCCTCGGTATGCTGCGTTTCGAGCGGCTAAATGAGGCAAGCTGGGCCCTGCTGTACCTCGACCCCAATTGCGAGCGCCAATTCGGCCTGCCGGCAGTTGAGCTGTGCGCCCTGATCGGTTCGCCCTACGCCAGCCTGATGGAGCCGCAGGCGCGCTATCAACTGCATGACGCTATCCAGCAACAAATGACCCAGAGCCCCCACTACCTGGTGCGCTACACCCTGCACACCAACGACGGCCCCCTGAGCCTGCTGGAAATGGGCGAAGCCTATAAGCAGCACAATCGACACCTGCTGCGCGGCTACCTGATGGTGGTCGACGGCCTGTTCGACGAAGCGCCCTCCACTGCCCCAACGGCAGACCTGGAAAGCCAGAACAGCCGTCTGCAGATTGCGCTGGAACTCAACCAGCGCGCGCAACAGGAACAGTTGCAGCACCTGGAGCGGGTGCGTGCTCAGCAAGAGCTGATCCTGCTGCTGGCCCGCCAGCGCTACACCACGAATAACTCGTTGCAGGAAGCGGCTGAGCTAATCACCCGCAGCGCCTGCGATATCTACCAGATCGATTGCGCCAGCCTCTGGAACCTCGAAGGCCAGCGCCTGGTACCGATCTCGGCGTACCACCGCGCCGATCAGCAGCACCATTTGCCCGAGCCGATTGATGCCAGCGGCTTTCCGGATTACCTGGAAGCCCTGCAGACCAGCCGGGCCATCGACGCCACCCACGCGATGCGCGACCCGCGCACCCGGGAAATGGCCGAGGCTCTGCGAGCCAAGGACGTCTACGCCATGCTCGACGCGAGCATCCGTGTCGACGGCCAGGTGGTCGGCGTGTTGTGCCTGGAACAGAGCGGCAGCCCGCGCGCCTGGCAGTCCGACGAGATCGCCTTTGCCGGCGAGCTGGCGGACCAGTTCGCCCAGGTCATCAACAATCACAACCGCCGCACTGCCACCAGCGCCCTGCACCTGTTCCAGCGCGCGGTGGAGCAAAGCGCCAACGCCTTTCTGCTGGTCAATTGCGACGGCGTGGTGGAGTACGTCAACCCCAGCTTTACCGCGATCACCCAGTACAGCACCGAAGAAGTCCACGGCCACCGCCTGGCGCAATTGCCAGCGCTGGAGAACCTCAGCGAGTTGCTGTTCGACGCTCCGTCGAGCCTGGCCAAGAGCAACAGCTGGCAGGGCGAGTTCAAGAGCCGTCGCAAAAACCTGGAACCCTACTGGGGCCAGTTGTCGATCTCCAAGGTATACGGCGATAACCGTGAGCTAACCCACTACATTGGCATCTACGAAGACATCACCCAGACCAAGCTGGCCCAGCAGCGCATCGAGCGCCTGGCCTACACCGACAACCTGACCAACCTGGGCAACCGTCCGGCGTTTATCCGCAACCTCGATGAACGCTTCGCCCGCGACAGCGACAGCCCGATCAGCCTGCTGCTGGTGGACATCGACAACTTCAAGCGGATCAACGACAGCCTCGGCCACCAGACCGGCGACAAGCTGCTGATCAGCCTGGCCCGCCGCCTGCGCAACAGCCTCAGTACCAGCGGCAGCCTGGCGCGCTTTGCCAGCAACGAATTTGCAGTGCTGCTCGACGACACCGACCTGGAAACCGGCCAGCAGGTCGCCAGCCAGTTGCTGGCGACGCTCGACAAGCCGATGTTCGTCGACAACCAACTGATCAGCGTCACCGGCTCCGTAGGCCTGGCCTGTGCGCCGCTGCACGGGCGCGACCCGCAAACCCTGATGCGTAACGCCGGCTTGGCCCTGCACAAGGCCAAGGCTAACGGCAAACACCAGGTGCAAGTGTTTACCGAAGCACTCAACGCCGAAGCCAGTTACAAGCTGTTCGTGGAAAACAACCTGCGCCGCGCCCTGACCCAGAACGAGCTGGACGTGTTCTACCAGCCCAAGCTGTGCCTGCGTAGCGGCCGCTTGCTGGGCATGGAAGCGCTGCTGCGCTGGAACCACCCGGAAAAGGGCATGATCCGCCCCGACCAGTTCATCAGCGTGGCCGAAGAGACCGGGCTGATCATCCCGATCGGTAAATGGATCGCCCGCCAGGCCTGCCGCATGAGCAAACGCCTGAGTGCCGGCGGCCTGGGCGATTTGCAGGTGGCGATCAACTTGTCGCCCAAACAGTTCTCCGACCCGGACCTGGTGGCTTCGATTGCCGCCATCCTCAAGGAAGAAGAGCTGCCGGCCCACCTGCTGGAGCTGGAGCTGACCGAAGGCCTGCTGCTGGAAGCCACCGAGGACACACGCCTGCAACTGGACCAGTTGAAAAGCTTCGGCCTGACCCTGGCCATGGACGACTTCGGCACCGGTTATTCGTCGCTGAGCTACTTGAAAAAATTCCCCATCGACATCATTAAGATCGATCGCAGCTTTATCCACGAAATCCCGGACAACCAGGACGACATGGAAATCACCTCGGCGGTGATCGCCATGGCCCACAACCTCAAGCTCAAGGTCGTGGCCGAAGGCATTGAAACTACCGAGCAGTTGGCGTTCCTGCGCAGGCATCGCTGCGACGTCGGCCAGGGCTACCTGTTCGACCGGCCGATCCCCGGTTCAGAGCTGCTTACGATGCTTAAACGCTATCCTCGCGGGCCAATCGCCTGACAGCGCTGTAACACTCGGGCACACTGGCTGTCTGACTCTTTACTGTTAATTCAACCTTACGAGAGGACTGATCATGGTCTTGCGCTCGGAAATCCTGGTGAACAAAAACGTGCTTCCTACTGCAGAACAAGCTTTGCCTGGCCGTGAAACACCGATGAGCCTGCCAGAGACGCACTTCGTCAACGGCAACCCACTGCTGGGGCCGTTCGTCGACGACGTCGGCTTCGCGATCTTCGGCCTGGGTTGTTTCTGGGGTGCAGAGCGCAAGTTCTGGCAGCGCGACGGCGTAGTCAGCACCGTGGTCGGCTACGCCGGCGGCTACACGCCGAACCCGACCTATGAAGAAGTCTGCTCGGGCCTGACCGGCCACAGCGAAGTGGTGCTGGTGGTGTATGACCAGGACAAGGTCAAATACGAAGACCTGTTGAAGATGTTCTGGGAACTGCACAACCCGACCCAGGGCATGCGCCAGGGCAACGACATCGGCAGCCAGTACCGTTCGGTGATCTATGCCACTACGCCTGAGCAATTGGCGGCGGCGCAGGCCAGTGCCGAGGCGTATCAGGGAGAATTGACCAAGGCCGGTGTGGGCACTATCACCACGGAAATCGAAGAAGCACCGACGGTGTTCTTCGCCGAGGCGTATCACCAGCAGTACCTGGCGAAAAATCCGCAGGGCTATTGCGGGATTGGCGGCACGGGCGTGACATGTCCGATCTGAAGATCGGAGCTGCAAGTATCAAGCTGCAAGTATCAAGCTGCAAGCTACAAGTAAAAGCTGGAATAACCTCTTGTGGCTTGAAGCTTGAAGCTGAAAACTACTCAGCTATGAGCCAATCCATCTGCCACCCGCCCTGGGTCTGGCCAAGCTTCTTGGACAGCCAGGGCAGCAGCTCGCGCAACTCCTCTTCCAGACCCCACGGCGGGTTGGCGATCGCCAGGCCCGAGCCGGTCAGGGTGTTGGGCGTGTCCAGCGGATGCACCAGCAACTCCACGCGCAGCAGCTTCGGCGCACCGGTGCCGGCCAGGTCCTGGTAGAAGCGGCGCAACATGCGCTGGTCTTTCACCGGGTACCAGATGGCCGCGACCGTCTGGCGCATGCGGCTCACGGCCTCCTTGAGGGACGCCGCGCAGCGCTGCATTTCGTCGAGCTGTTCAAACGGCGGGTCAATCAGCATCAGCGCACGTTTTTCCGGCACCGGCAGCAAGGCGCGCGGCACATGCCAGCCTTCGCCCAAGTGCACCTTGACCCGGCGATCTCCCTTCATGTTGTCCTTGAGCAGCACGCCGTCTTCCGGGTGCTTTTCATTGAGCAGCACACGGTCCTGGGGCCGCGTCAGGCGTCGCGCCAGCTCTGGCGAGCCGGGGTAGTAGCGCAACTGGCCGTCCGGGTTCATCTCGTGCAATACGCGCATGTAGTCGGCGGTCAGCGGCGGCAGGTCGCTTTCGCCCCACAGGCGGGCGATACCTTCCAGGTATTCACCGGTGCGGTTGGCCTGGTCGCCCTGCAGGTCGTACAGACCGATCCCCGCGTGGGTGTCGAGGTACGCGAACGGCTGTTCCTTGCGCGACATCAGGGCGATGAGGCGGGTCAAGGTCAGGTGTTTGAAGACATCGGCGTGGTTGCCGGCGTGAAAGGCGTGACGATAATTCATGGTTGCTCCTGCGCAGGGGGCGAAGTTTACCTTTTACGCGGGCAAAGGTGCAGGGCCGCATGCCGGGCGGTGCTTATGTCGCAAAGGCAGGAAGGCCGGTGAAAAAAATCTAAACGCCCGCGCCGGGGCGGATTTATTGTGGCCGTCCACTATCCAGGGAGGTCAATAACCATCATGAAAGACGCCACCATCGCGCTGCATCACGGTTTCAAGTCGGACCCGACCACCAAGGCCGTCGCCGTGCCGATCTACCAGAACGTCGCCTTCGAATTCGATAATGCCCAACACGGCGCCGACCTGTTCAACCTGGACGTGCCCGGCAATATCTACACGCGCATCATGAACCCCACCAACGATGTGCTGGAGCAGCGTATCGCCGCATTGGAGGGCGGGATCGCAGCCCTGGCCGTTTCAGCCGGCAGCGCGGCGATCCACTATGCGATCCAGACCCTGACCCGCGCCGGCGACAATATCGTCACCACGCCGCAGCTCTACGGGGGCACCTACACCCTGTTCGCCCACCTGCTGCCAAGCTTTGGCGTCGACGTGCGTTTCGCCCGGGACGACTCTGCCGAAGCCATCGCCGAACTGATCGACGACGACACCAAGCTGGTGTACTGCGAAAGTATCGGCAACCCGGCGGGCAATATCATCGACATCGAAGCCCTGGCCGACGTCGCCCACGCCCGTGGCGTGCCTTTGATGGTGGACAACACCGTGGCCACGCCGATCCTGTGCAAACCGATCCAGTTCGGCGCCGACATCGTGGTGCATTCGGTGACCAAATACGTCGGCGGTCACGGCAATTCCTTAGGCGGTGTGATCGTCGACAGTGGCACCTTCCCCTGGACGAAATACCCGGACAAATTCCCCGGCCTCAACCAGCCCGAGCCGGCCTACCACGGCGTGGTCTACACCGAGAAGTTCGGCCCTGCTGCGTTCATCGCCCGGGCACGTACCGTACCGCTGCGTAACACGGGCGCGGCACTCGCACCAATGAATGCTTTCCTGCTGCTGCAAGGTTTGGAAACCCTGGCCCTGCGCATGGAGCGCCACACTGAAAACGCTCTGAAAATCGCTTACTACCTGCAAGGCCATGCCGAGGTGGAATGGGTCAGTTATGCGGGCCTGCCAGACCACCCGCACCACGCACTGGCGCAAAAATACATGCAGGGCAAACCGTCGGCGATCCTCTCCTTCGGTTTGAAGGGCGGCTACGAAGCTGGCGTGCGTTTCTACGATGCCCTGCAAATCTTCAAGCGCCTGGTGAATATCGGCGATGCAAAATCCCTCGCCTGCCATCCGGCGTCCACCACCCATCGGCAGATGAACGAGCAGGAGCAGGCCAAGGCAGGCGTGAAGCCGGAGATGATTCGCCTGTCGGTGGGTATCGAGGCGATTGAAGACCTGATCGATGATTTGGAGCAGGCGTTGGGTTCAACTCAACTCTGAGGCGAGGTAATCGACCAAGGCCCCATGGCTGATGTCCGGACTGCGCGCGAAGTAGGCGACCTTGTGCCGCAAGGTCGCCGTCGTGAAGGCGCCGTACAGGTCGGGGCGCTGCTCTTCGAGCCATAGCAGCAGGTTGTCGATCAGGGTTTGCGGTGATTGCTCCGCCAAGTATTCCAGTAAGGGCGCAGGCACTCGCCACCAAGGGCTGGTTTGGGCGGCAGTGACCAGGCCAGCCGCAACGGCCAGCGGCTGGCCATTGATCAGATAACGCTGGAACACCGGCAACACCTTCCTCGCTTCATCGCCCAGCTTCTGCACAATCGGCAGGAACTGAGCGCCATCCCAGAAGCGCAAAAACACCTCCTGATCATCGGGCAGGTGCACCTTGGTCAAGCCTTGCAGGTGCGCGATCACCACTTCCAGCGGGCTGGACGATACAGCCAGCCAACCCCAGTCCGTGGATTGGGTGGATGCTATCCAATCGAGGAAGGCGCTGTCGGGTTCGACAATGCCGACATAGGGCATTACCTCATTCCACTCGGCATAAGCCGTGCCCGCCCAGATGGGATGGAGCGGCGTCCCAGAGGCCATGGTTTGCCAAGCGGCAAACGGTTTAGCCTCACTGGCAGTGCCTAGCACCACGAAAATCTGCTCATTGGGTAGCAAAGGCAACTGGATCAGCCAGGCGTGAGGAATCACGTGTTGATGCATAAGAGTAAATTCCTTTTAAGGTCGAACTTGAATGTGCCGGGGGATATCACACTGACCGTTCTTGCAGCGTTCACACTCTTCGCAAAACGGCGCGCTGCGTTTGAGGCTGGCCACCTGCACGCGGCTTAACGGCGCAGGAATCACTGCGAGCAATTTATCCTTCAGCCCAGGCAGCAACGGCAAGGCAGCCGGAGCAGGCGCACCGCCGAGCTGAATCGGCACGCTGCTAAAAATCCCGCCCGCCGACATCGTGATCGACTGCCCGCCCGCCTGAATTGTGACGGTGGCGCCGGCATCAATGACGATGCTTCGCCCCGCTCCAATCTGAATGGTCCGCCCGGCGCGCATCTGTTGCGAACCGCCGACCACCAGATGATCGTCCTGCTTGAGTTCAGTCAGGCGGTTGCCGTGGGTGATGCGCTGCTCTTCGCCCTGCAACTCATGATGCGACTCGCCGCCCACCCTTACCCGACGCAGGTTATCCACCTGCACCTGCTGGTCATGCAACACATGCTGGGTCCAATCGCGCTGGGCACGCAGGTAGATTTCCTCGGCCCCCTTGCGGTCTTCAATGCGCAGTTCGTTGTAACCGCCACCACCCGGGCTGCTCTGGCTGCGCAAGATACTACGGGTCTTGTCTGCCGGCAGGTCGAGGGGCACCGGCTTTGTCGCGTTGGGCAGGCAGCCCATCACCAGCGGCATATCCATGTCGCCATTGACGAAACCCACCAGGACTTCCATGCCCACTCGCGGGATCAGCACCGAACCATAGCGGTCATGAGCCCAGGCACTGGCGACCCGCAGCCAGCAACTGGAATGATCGTTGTGTTCCCCGGCCCGGTCCCAGGCCAGTTGCACCTTGACCCGGCCGTATTCGTCGCAATGGATTTCACTGTCGACGGGCCCGGTCACCACCGCGTTCTGATAGCCCGATATGGACGGGCGCACGTGCTCGGGCAATGGCGGACGAAAGATCACATCCCACGGCGCAGCGACAAACTCATTGCGATAACCCTGACGAAAATCCCCGCCTGCGACCTCCGTCACAGCCTCCTCCAACACCTGGGGTTGCCTGCCCTCATGGGTGACTCGCGTCACCAGCCACAAGTCATTCCAGGCCTCGCGCGGGTGCCCCGTCAACGCGAGGAACCGGCCACTGAGCAACGCGGGCTCGTCCCCGTTGCCATGGGCCAGTCGATAGTCACTGCGGTGGCGTTCCAGGCCACGTTGGGCGAGGTATTTACCGTGGAGCCGATCACTGAAGTGGCCTGGGTATGCCTGCTTTTCAAGCGCCGGGAACTGCTCAACAGCGACTTCACTTTCCAACTGCAGGCGCGGTTTGCGAAAGTCGTAATCGCGCAGGTTCACCGCCGTGGTGCGAATCGCCAGCTGCACCGCAAAGCGCTTGATCGCCGGGGTATCAGCCACCATCCCGGAACCGGGTGTGTAAGGGGTGGGCTGATCCGGTTGGGCGAACACCGTCTGGTCATCGCCGAACACCAGAAGGTGCCCCTCGGCCGAGTGCTGAAAGTGATAGTGAATGCCCAGCTCGGCGCACAGCCGCTGAATGAACGCCAGGTCGGTCTCGCCGAACTGCACGCAGTACTCGCGCTCAGGGTAAGTGCCGCTCAGGCGAAATTCGAATCGGTCGCTCTGAACCCCCTGCCCCAGCAGTACCTGCGCAACAATCTGCGGCACCGTCTTGTGCTGGAAAATGCGTTGGTGGCTGCTATGCGCCAGATACGCCAACTGCGGCACAAGGCTGATCTGATAGCGCGTCAGGCGACGCCCTGAATCGCCCTGCGCCACCCGGGCAACCAAGCCGTGGACGCCATGACCCTGATCGTCGAAGCCGAGATAGACCGGGCGATGCAGCAGGCTTTCCAGATCAAGATCGGGCTGTTCGCTGACCAATTCAAGGTTAAAACAGTAGGGCTGACTGATAGCCTCCTCACCTTTGAAGCTATAGACCTTAAGGTCGCTGGCAACCCCATCCAAGGTCAGGTTGAAGGCACTTTGATTGGCAGGAGCGAACATCCGGTGTTTCTCTGCTTGGGGTAGGCGGCAGATTCTGCACCACTGTTGGGCCCTACTGAGCACGCCCCAAATAAATCAGTAAAACCCTACACGCCAGCGTCTGAATCTTCTTCGCGCCGGCCCAAATCGCACGCAAAAAAAGGCCCGCCATCCGTAGGATGCGGGCCTTTCTTTCAACTCAACGAGCGCTAGGCGCCCGGTGAATTACTTGTTGAGGTTGTAGTCTTTTTCAGCAGCATCAAAACGCTCGACCATACCGGCAGTCGGGGCGCCCATTTTGCTCACGAAGTAAATCGCCAGGCTGGCGAAGATGAAGCCTGGGATGATTTCGTACAGGCCCAGCAACTCGAAGTGTTTCCACACGATCACGGTAATCGCACCCACCAGGATGCCGGCCAGTGCGCCGTTGCGGGTCATGTTTTTCCAGATCACCGAGATCAGTACCACAGGCCCGAACGCGGCGCCAAAGCCGGCCCAGGCGTAGCTGACCAGGCCGAGCACACGGTTGTTCGGGTTGGCAGCCATGGCGATAGCAATCAATGCCACCAGCAGCACCATGGCGCGACCGACCCAGACCAGCTCAACCTGGGAAGCATTTTTGCGCAGGAAGGTCTTGTAGAAGTCTTCAGTCAGGGCGCTGGAGCACACCAGCAACTGGCAGCTCAGGGTGCTCATCACTGCCGCCAGGATGGCCGACAGCAACACGCCCGCGATCCATGGGTTGAACAGCAGCTTGGCCAGTTCGATGAACACACGTTCATGGTTCTCGTTGACCGGGCCGGCCACTTCCGGGTGCGCCGAGAAGTAAGCGATACCGAAGAAGCCCACGGCCACAGTGCCGCCCAGGCACAGGATCATCCAGGTCATGGAGATGCGACGCGCATTGGCGATCGACTTTACCGAATCCGCCGCCATGAAACGCGCGAGGATATGTGGCTGGCCGAAGTAACCCAGGCCCCAGCCCATCAGCGAGATGATGCCGATGAAGGTGGTGTTTTTCAGCATGTTGAAGTTGTCGGGGTTCTTCGCTTCGATCGCCAGGAAGGCGGTGTCGATACCGCCGGTGGCCAGCAGCACGATGATCGGCGTGAGGATCAGCGCGAAGATCATCAGCGTGGCTTGTACGGTGTCGGTCCAGCTCACAGCGAGGAAACCACCGACGAAGGTGTAGGCAATGGTCGCTGCAGCACCGGCCCACAGCGCGGTCTCGTAGGACATGCCGAAGGTGCTTTCGAACAGACGCGCACCGGCGACGATGCCGGAGGCGCAATAGATGGTGAAGAACACCAGGATCACCACCGCGGAGATGATCCGCAGCAGCCCGCTTTTATCTTCGAAACGGCTGGAGAAGTAATCCGGCAGCGTCAGGGCATCGCCGTTGTGTTCGGTCTGTACCCGCAGGCGACCGGCCACGAACAACCAGTTGAGGTAGGCACCGACGATCAGGCCAATGGCGATCCAGCTTTCCGACAGGCCGGACATGTAGATCGCGCCCGGCAGGCCCATCAACAACCAGCCGCTCATGTCGGAAGCACCGGCTGACAAGGCAGTCACCACGCTACCGAGGCTGCGACCGCCCAGGATGTAATCGGAAAGGTTGTTGGTGGAGCGATAGGCCATCAAGCCGATCAGCACCATTGCTGCGATGTAGATCACGAACGTGATCAGGGTTGGATTACTAACGCTCATAAGAGTGACGCCCTGGCTTTGTTTTTATGTAGCAGCGGTCTGTCAGACGGCCACCCACGCATAGTGGGATAGACGAGCCTGCGTGCCGCGCATTTATGACTGACGTTTCCCCAGGAAAGCCGTCAGCCGATGAACCGTACCGTAAAGGCGGTTGCACCTTGGGCGCGAATGCTATTCAACAAAGCAAATAAGGTGCAACCAGTTTCTCGAGAATAAGTAGCACCCGGATGTGAATTGCAGAAAACAGCCCGTTTTTGCTCCTTTTCGGAGCAAGAACAGCCGATATCAGAAGCAAATGCACCAAGACAAAGCGGATTCGGTCGATGACCTATTTTTTTCCCGATCACGATCGAAAATTTCCTGAATAAAAAGGGTTGCACCCGGTTGCACCTCGCCATGCGCAAAGCTAATCTTGCCGCCAGCTGATGCCACTCGTTAGTGGCACCCATGAGGATAAGAAAATGGCTACGACCACCCTTGGGGTCAAACTTGACGACCCGACCCGCGAGCGCCTGAAGGCGGCCGCGACCTCGATTGATCGCACGCCACACTGGCTGATCAAGCAGGCGATTTTCAATTACCTGGAGAAACTCGAGGGTGGTGCAACCCTGACCGAGCTCAATGGCTTGAGCAGCAAGGACGCTGAAGATGCAGGCGAAGTCCAGACCGACCACGCCCACCAGTGTTTCCTTGAGTTCGCCGAGAGCATCCTGCCGCAATCCGTATTGCGCGCCTCGATCACCGCCGCCTACCGCCGCCCCGAGCCGGAAGTGGTGCCGATGCTGATTGAGCAGGCGCGCCTGCCGGTAGCGATGGCCGAAGCCACCCACAAGTTGGCCGCCTCGATTGCCGAGAAACTGCGCAACCAGAAGAGCGCCGGCGGCCGTGCCGGTATTGTTCAGGGGCTGCTGCAGGAGTTTTCCCTGTCGTCCCAGGAAGGCGTGGCGCTGATGTGCCTGGCCGAAGCGCTGCTGCGTATTCCGGACAAAGGCACCCGTGACGCGCTGATCCGCGACAAGATCAGCACCGGCAACTGGCAGCCGCACCTGGGCAACAGCCCGTCGCTGTTCGTCAACGCCGCCACCTGGGGCCTGCTGCTGACCGGCAAACTGGTCGCCACCCACAACGAAGCCGGCCTCACCTCGTCCCTGAGCCGCATCATCGGTAAAAGCGGCGAGCCGATGATCCGCAAGGGTGTCGACATGGCCATGCGCCTGATGGGCGAACAGTTCGTCACCGGAGAAACCATCGCCGAAGCCCTGGCCAACGCGAGCAAGTTCGAAGCCAAGGGCTTCCGTTACTCCTACGACATGCTCGGTGAAGCCGCGCTGACCGAACACGATGCGCAGAAGTACCTGGCCTCGTACGAACAAGCCATTCACTCGATCGGCAAAGCTTCCCACGGCCGTGGGATCTATGAAGGCCCGGGCATTTCCATCAAGCTCTCGGCACTGCACCCGCGTTACAGCCGCGCCCAGTACGAGCGCGTGATGGACGAGCTGTACCCGCGCCTGCTGTCCCTGACCCTGCTGGCCAAGCAATACGACATCGGCCTGAACATCGACGCCGAAGAAGCCGACCGCCTGGAGCTGTCGCTCGACCTGCTCGAACGCCTGTGCTTCGAGCCGCAACTGACCGGCTGGAACGGCATCGGCTTTGTGATCCAGGCTTACCAGAAGCGTTGCCCGTATGTGATCGACTACGTCATCGACCTGGCACGCCGCAGCCGCCATCGCCTGATGATCCGCCTGGTAAAAGGCGCGTACTGGGACAGCGAAATCAAGCGCGCCCAGGTCGAAGGCCTGGAAGGCTACCCGGTCTACACCCGTAAGGTGTACACCGACGTTTCCTACATCGCCTGCGCACGCAAGCTGCTGTCGGTACCGGAAGTCATCTACCCGCAGTTCGCCACGCACAACGCCCATACCCTGTCGGCGATTTACCATATCGCCGGTCAGAACTATTACCCCGGCCAGTACGAGTTCCAATGCCTGCACGGCATGGGTGAACCGTTGTACGAGCAGGTGGTAGGCAAAGTTTCCGAAGGCAAGCTGAACCGTCCGTGCCGCGTGTACGCACCGGTCGGCACCCACGAAACACTGTTGGCTTACCTGGTCCGTCGCCTGCTGGAAAACGGCGCCAACACCTCGTTCGTCAACCGCATCGCCGACCAATCCATATCGATTCAGGAGCTGGTGGCCGATCCAGTGGCCAGCATCGAGCAGATGGCGACGCTGGAAGGCGGCTTCGGCCTGCCGCACCCGCGTATCCCACTGCCGCGCGACCTGTACGGCAGCGACCGCGCCAACTCGGCCGGTATCGACCTGGCCAACGAACACCGTTTGGCGTCGCTGTCCTGCGCCTTGCTGGCTTCTGCACATAACGACTGGAAAGCCGCGCCGATGCTCGGTTGCGCCTCCAGCGATCAGGCTGCCGCACCGGTATTGAACCCGTCCGACTTGCGTGACGTGGTCGGCCATGTTCAGGAAGCCACCGTCGAAGACGTCGACAACGCCATCCAGTGCGCCATCAATGCTGGCCCGATCTGGCAGGCCACCCCGCCAGCCGAGCGCGCCGCGATCCTGGAACGCGCCGCCGATTTGATGGAGGGCGAGATCCAGCCACTGATGGGCCTGCTGGCCCGTGAAGCCGGCAAGACCTTCGCCAACGCCATCGCTGAAGTGCGTGAGGCCGTGGACTTCTTGCGTTACTACGCGGTACAGGCCCGTAACGATTTCACCAACGACGCCCACCGCCCATTGGGTCCGGTGGTCTGCATCAGCCCGTGGAACTTCCCGCTGGCGATCTTCAGCGGCCAGGTCGCCGCAGCACTGGCCGCCGGTAACCCGGTACTGGCCAAGCCTGCCGAGCAAACACCGTTGGTCGCGGCCCAGGCCGTACGCATCTTGCTCGAAGCCGGCATTCCGGAAGGCGTGCTGCAACTGCTGCCGGGCCAGGGCGAAACCGTCGGCGCCCGTCTGGTGGGTGATGATCGCGTCAAAGGCGTGATGTTCACCGGTTCCACCGAAGTCGCGCGCCTGCTGCAACGCAGTGTCGCCGGCCGCCTGGATGCCCAGGGCCGTCCGATCCCGCTGATCGCCGAAACCGGTGGCCAGAACGCCATGATCGTCGACTCCTCGGCGCTGACCGAACAAGTGGTCATCGACGTGGTCTCCTCCGCCTTCGACAGTGCCGGCCAGCGTTGCTCGGCCCTGCGCGTATTGTGCTTGCAGGAAGATTCCGCAGACCGTGTCATCGAAATGCTCAAAGGAGCCATGGCTGAATGCCGCCTCGGCAACCCTGAGCGCCTGTCGGTAGACATTGGCCCGGTGATCGACGCCGAAGCCAAGGCCGGCATCGAGAAACACATCCAGGCCATGCGCGACAAAGGTCGCAACGTGTATCAGGTGGCGATTGCCGATAGCGAAGAGGTCAAGCGCGGCACCTTCGTGATGCCAACCCTGATCGAGCTGGAAAGCTTCGACGAGTTGCAACGGGAGATCTTCGGCCCGGTGCTGCACGTGGTGCGCTACAAGCGTAAAGAGATCGACCAGTTGATCGGCCAGATCAACGCCTCCGGCTACGGGCTGACCCTGGGCGTGCACACGCGTATCGACGAGACCATCGCCAAGGTGATCGACAACGTCAATGCCGGTAACGTCTACGTCAACCGCAACATCGTTGGTGCCGTGGTGGGTGTACAGCCGTTCGGCGGCGAAGGCCTGTCGGGCACCGGTCCGAAAGCCGGTGGCCCGCTGTACCTGTACCGCCTGTTGTCGACACGTCCTACCGATGCGATCGAGCAATCCTTCGTTCGCGGTGATGCGTTATCTGCACCGGACGTGCGACTGCGCGATGCCATGAGCCAACCGCTGACCGCCCTGAAAACATGGGCCGACAGCAACACGTTCAGCGAACTGAGCGCCCTGTGCACCCAGTTCGCCACGCAATCGCAAAGCGGTATCACCCGCCTGCTGGCCGGCCCGACCGGCGAACGCAACAGCTACGCCATCCTGCCCCGCGAGCACGTGCTGTGCCTGGCCGAGGTGGAAGGCGATCTGCTGAGCCAACTGGCCGCGGTATTGGCCGTGGGCGGTTCGGCGGTATGGCCGGAAACTGACCTGACCAAGGCCTTGTTCCCACGCCTGCCGAAGGAAATTCAAGCGAAGATCAAGCGTGTGGCTGACTGGACCAAGGACGACGTAGTGTTCGACGCCGTCCTGCACCACGGCGATTCCGACCACCTGCGCGCGGTGTGCCAGCAAGTGGCCCAGCGTGGCGGGGCGATTGTCGGGGTGCATGGTTTGTCCCAGGGCGAGACGGCGATTGCGCTGGAGCGTCTGGTGATCGAGCGGGCGTTGAGCGTTAACACCGCGGCTGCTGGCGGTAACGCCAGCTTGATGACCATTGGTTAAATGACGAAACGCGGTCAAACAGGTGGGAGGGGGCTTGCTCCCGATAGCGATTGAACAGTCAACGCCTTGTGTGACTGAAATATCGCTATCGGGAGCAAGCCCCCTCCCACATTTGACCGCATTTCAATTCCTCGCCTGCGTTCTGCCCCTCCATCACCCAGATCAATCTTGCTATCCAGCTTCTATTCGCGCACTTAGACTCAGGCCTATCCCCACACAGGTAAGCCGCCATGTCCGAGACGCTGCTCAGTTCCCGCAATCTGGCTTTCGAGCTGTACGAAGTCCTTGATGCCGAGGGCTTGACCCAGCGCGAGCGGTTTGCCGAGCACAACCGCGAGACCTTCGACGCGGCCATCAACACCGCGCGCAGCATCGCCGAAAAGTACTTCGCCCCCCACAACCGCAAGAACGACGAGAACGAACCGCGCTACGAAGACGGTAAGGCGATTCTGATTCCGGAAGTGAAACCCGCCGTGGACGCCTTCCTCGAAGCGGGCTTCCTCAACGCGGCCCGCAGCTTCGAAGCCGGCGGCATGCAGTTGCCAACCTTGCTGTCCCAAGCCTGCTTCGCGCATTTCCAGTCGGCAAACGCCGCGTCGACGTCCTACCCGTTCCTGACCATGGGCGCCGCCAACCTGATCGAGAGCTTCGGCACCGAGGAGCAGAAACAACGCTTCCTGCAACCGATGATCGACGGCCGCTTCTTCGGCACGATGGCGCTCACTGAACCCCACGCGGGCTCGTCCCTGTCGGATATTCGTACGCGCGCAGAGCCTGCGCCTGACGGCAGCTATCGCCTCAAGGGCAACAAGATCTTCATCTCCGGCGGCGATCACTCGCTGTCGGAAAACATCGTGCACATGGTCCTGGCCAAGCTGCCGGATGCGCCGAGCGGAGTGAAGGGCATTTCACTGTTTATCGTGCCCAAATACCTGGTCAACGAGGACGGCAGCCTGGGCGAGCGCAACGATGTGCTGCTGGCCGGGCTGTTTCACAAGATGGGCTGGCGCGGCACCACGTCTACTGCGTTGAATTTCGGCGATAACGGCAACTGCGTCGGCTATCTGGTGGGAAAACCGCACCAGGGCCTGAGCTGCATGTTCCAGATGATGAACGAAGCGCGCATCGGCGTCGGCATGGGCGCGGTCATGCTCGGTTACGCCGGCTACCTGTATTCCCTGGAATACGCCCGCGAGCGCCCGCAGGGTCGACTACCAGACAACAAGGACCCAAGTACCGCACCGGTGTCGATCATCCAGCACGCCGATATCAAGCGCATGCTGCTAACCCAGAAAGCCTATGTAGAAGGCGCCTTCGACCTGGGCCTGTACGCCGCGCGGCTGTTCGACGACACCACCACCCTGGAAACCGACGCCGAACGCAAGCACGCACACGAGCTGCTGGACCTGCTGACCCCCATCGTCAAATCCTGGCCGTCGGAGTTTTGCCTGAAGGCCAACGAACTGGCGATCCAGATCCTCGGCGGCCACGGCTACACCCGCGAATACCCGGTGGAGCAGTACTATCGCGACAACCGCCTGAACCCGATCCACGAAGGCACGCACGGCATCCAGTCCCTGGATTTACTCGGGCGCAAGCTCGCGCAGAACGGCGGCGCAGGCCTTAAACAGTTGATTCGGTTGATCGCCGAGACCGGCGCACGCGCACAAGAATACCCCTCACTCACTGCCTTGAGAGAGCCGCTGGAACACTTGGTGGCCCGCCTGCAAAGCGTCACGATTGGTCTGCTGACGGACCTCGCCCAAGGCAAGGTCAACAGCAGCCTGGCGAATTCGGCGCTGTACCTGAAGGTGTTCGGGCATACGGTGATTGGCTGGCGCTGGCTGGAACAGGCGATTCGCGCAGAAGAAGGGCTGGCCAAGGGGAGTGCGGCCGATGTCGCCTTCTATAAAGGCAAGCTCCAGGCCGCCCGGTACTTCCTGACCTGGGAAGTGCCGGGCTGCCATCATGAGCTGGCGATTCTGGAGGCACGCGATGATACGTGCCTGGGGATGCGGGATGAGTGGTTCTGAGGTAAGCATCATTGCGCCACCTGTCATTGTTCACAGGTGACGCCATACAACGATCAGCACTAGCATGACCTGACCGGATGGTTGTTCTCGTTGTCGTTCGGGTATTCCCGCGAGTTCAACTCATCGAAATGGAGCATGCGAACATGAGTTCACCCAACGCAATCAAGGCAACCATTAACGGCAAACCCGTTCCGGACAACAGCACGTTTTCAACACTATTTCTGTTGAATGTTGCCGTTGGAGAAGCGTACTTCCGGCAAGGTAAAAGACACCGGGTTCTGGAAAAAGACTGGCTACTCGATGCAGAGGGTGAGGTCATCACTATCGGCCTCATCATCGAAGAGGCTTAGGCCGCTCCAATCACTCCCCCTGCCCAATCGCCTTTGAAATCACCTCGACCGTGGCGCTGACTTGCTCTTGGTAACGGTCGAGTTCCTGCTGGTGACGCTGTTGCATTTCGATCTGCTCGGCGCACAGGTTCAGCGCGGCCAGCACCAGTAATTTGTCACCGATCAGGGTCGGGTACTTTTTCTTGGTGGTGGCCAGGGAAGCCTTGAGCATCGTCACGGCGTGCATCAGGGTTTGGTCTTCCCCGGCCGGCGCCTTGATCGAGTAATCCTCTCCGAGAATCGAAACGACCTTTATCCCTTCATTCATGCGCTGACAGGCCCTGCGCTCACGCGCTCAACCAACGCTTGAATACGCGCGGCGGTGGCGCTGTGTTTTTCTTCCTGCTCCATCAGGTTCAGTTGCAGGCTGTCGTTTTCATCCTTGGCGCGGGCCAGTTCGACCTTGAGAGATTCGTTGCTGCCCAGCAGGTCCTGATTCTGCTGTACCAGGTCGCTGACCAGTTGTTCCAGTTGGCTGAGGGATGCTTCTAACATTTTGATTTCTCGGGCTTTTTCAAAGGGCGGTGACGATAAAGAAAATTCACCTCGGAAGCCAGGGTTATCCCCGGCGCGCAGCCCGATTTTTAAGGGCCGGGCCACACTTTCGAGCCTTAGTGACTGCAATTACCCCATCTGGTTCCTGAATCCGCCCAACCCCTCGTCAGATGCGACAAAAGCGCACGCCCCTTAAGACTTTAGTCGTACCGCCGATAGTTGATGCACACCCCGCCTCATGACCGCACGGATCGCGCTTCTCCCCAGGACTCCAGCATGTCTCTTCGTAATATGAATATCGCACCGCGCGCCTTCTTGGGCTTCGCGTTGATAGGTGCACTCATGTTGTTTCTCGGTGTGTTCGCCCTGAACCAGATGAGCAAAATCCGTGGCGCCACCGAAGACATCACCCTGTCCAGCGTGCCCAGTATTCGTGCCCTCGACGAGTTCACCCAGCTGACCTTGCGCCTGCGCGTGCTGTCGTACCGCTTGCTGACCAACCGCGAGCCGGACGTACAGCAAAAAACCCTGGAGGCCTTCGAACTGCGTAACCAGCAGATCCGCACCGCACAGGGCGTCTACGAAAAACTGATCGACAGCAGCGAAGAGCGTTCGGCCTACGACGAGTACGTGCGCCTTCTCGGCCAGTACCACCAGATTGAAGAACGCATGAAGAGCCTGTCGCGCGCCAATCAGATTGATGAGCTGCGGGCCCTGCTCAATACCGAATTGTTGAGCAACTCCGAGCAGGTCAACGCCGTGCTGACGCGCCTGCTGGACATCAACAACAAGATGGCCAACGCCACCAACCAGCAAGCCGAAGACCAATACAACATGGCCTTTGACCTGGTGGTCGGCCTGTTGATCGCTGCCACCGCGCTGACCCTGTTGTTCGCCTGGCTGCTGACTCGCAGCATCACCGTGCCGATTTCCCAGGCACTGGATGCCGCTGAAGAAATCGCCGAAGGCAACCTGACGCGTCCGATCAAGGCCGACGGCAACGATGAAGCCGGGCGCCTGTTGCTGGCCATGGCCAAGATGCAGGAAAAACTGCGCGACACCCTGCAACGCATCGCCGGATCGGCCACTCAGCTGGCCTCTGCTGCGGAAGAACTGAACGCCGTCACCGACGAAAGCGCTCGCGGCCTGACCCAGCAAAACAACGAAATCGAACAAGCCGCCACCGCCGTCAACGAGATGACCAGCGCCGTCGAAGAAGTCGCACGCAATGCCGTGAGCACGTCCGAAGCCTCACGCAATGCCACCACCTCTGCCGGTGATGGCCGCGACCTGGTGCAGGAAACTGTCAGCGCCATCGAGCGCATGAGTGGTGACGTGCAAGCCACCGCCACCCTGATTGGCGACCTGGCCAATGAATCCCGCGATATCGGCAAGGTGCTGGACGTGATTCGCGGCCTGGCCGACCAGACCAACCTGCTGGCCCTGAACGCGGCGATTGAAGCAGCGCGTGCCGGTGAAGCGGGTCGTGGGTTTGCGGTGGTGGCTGACGAGGTACGGGCGTTGGCCCATCGTACCCAGCAGTCCACCAGCGAGATCGAGCGGATGATCAGCAGCATTCAGGCTGGCACCGAACATGCGGTGAATTCGATGCGCAACAGCACCGAGCGTGCGGAGTCGACGCTGAACATCGCCAAGGGCGCGGGGATGTCGCTGGACACGATCAATACGGCGATTGTCGAGATCAACGAGCGCAACCTGGTGATCGCCAGCGCGGCAGAAGAGCAGGCGCAAGTGGCGCGGGAAGTGGATCGCAACCTGGTGAACATTCGTGATTTGTCGGTGCAGTCGGCGACCGGTGCCAGCCAGACCAGTGCGGCGAGCAGTGAACTGTCGCGCCTGGCGGTGGACTTGAATGGGATGGTGGGGCGTTTCCGCCTCTAACTGACTGCACGGGGTTAAAAAGGTGGGAGGGGGCTTGCTCCCGATGACGGTGTGTCAGCCGGCAAATGTACTGCTGACCCACCGCCATCGGGAGCAAGCCCCCTCCCACATTTAGATCTCGGCCCACCATCAAACCTTTTTGACAGCGCAGCAATTCAACAGGTTAGAATCGCTGGCACGCAGACTGCATGGTCAGTTTGCGCCCCGTCTTATTTGCTCATGGAGTACTGCCTTTGAATGCGACGACCATCAACAGCCTGTTCTTGATCGGCGCGTTGCTGGTGAGTGCGAGCATTCTGGTGAGTTCTCTTTCGTCCCGCCTGGGCATCCCGATCCTGGTGATTATCCTGGCCGTGGGCATGGTCGCCGGCGTCGATGGCGGCGGCATCATCTTCGATAACTACCCAACCGCCTACCTTGTAGGCAACCTCGCGCTGGCAGTGATCCTGCTCGACGGTGGCCTGCGCACGCGGGTGGCGAGTTTCCGCGTGGCACTGTGGCCGGCGTTATCGCTAGCCACGGTGGGGGTGTTGATTACCACTGGCCTCACCGGCATGGCGGCGGCCTGGCTGTTTGACCTCAATATCATTCAAGGCCTGCTGATCGGCGCCATCGTCGGTTCCACCGACGCCGCAGCGGTGTTCTCGCTGCTCGGCGGCAAGGGCCTCAACGAGCGGGTCACGGCTACCCTGGAAATCGAATCCGGCAGCAACGACCCCATGGCGGTGTTCCTCACCGTCACCCTGATCGACATGCTCGCCAGCGGCCAGACCGGCCTGCACTGGAGCCTGCTGACGCACCTGATCCGCGAATTCGGCATCGGCGGCCTCGTCGGCTTGGGCGGCGGCTGGCTGATGCTGCAGATGGTCAACCGCATCAACCTGGCCACCGGCCTTTACCCGATCCTGGTGATCGCCGGCGGGCTGTTCGTCTTCGCCCTGACCAACGCCCTGCACGGCAGCGGCTTCCTCGCCGTGTACCTGTGCGGCCTGGTGATCGGCAACCGCCCGGTGCGCAGCCGTCATGGCATTTTGCATATGCTCGACGGCATGGCCTGGCTCGCACAGATCGGCATGTTCCTCGTGCTGGGCCTGCTGGTCACGCCCCATGATTTGCTGCCGATTGCGCTGCCGGCCCTGGGCCTGGCGCTGTGGATGATTTTGTTCGCACGGCCGCTGTCGGTGATGGTCGGCCTGTTGCCGTTCAAAGCGTTCCATGGCCGTGAAAAGGCCTTTATCGCCTGGGTCGGCCTGCGCGGCGCGGTGCCGATCATTCTGGCAGTGTTCCCGCTGATGGCCGGCCTGCCCCATGCGCAGCTGTACTTCAACCTGGCGTTCTTCATCGTGCTGGTCTCGCTGCTGGTGCAGGGTACGAGCCTGCCGTGGGTGGCCAAGTTGCTGAAAGTGACCGTACCACCGGACCCTGCGCCGATTTCCCGCGCAGCCCTGGAAGTGCACGTCACCAGCGAGTGGGAGCTGTTCGTGTACCGCCTGGGCGCGGAAAAATGGTGCATTGGCGCGGCCCTGCGCGAGCTGAAAATGCCCGAAGGCACGCGCATCGCAGCCCTGTTTCGTGGCCAGCAACTGCTCCATCCGTCGGGTAGTACGGTGCTGGAAGTCGACGATTTGCTCTGCGTGATAGGCCACGAACACAACCTGCCGGCACTGGGCAAACTGTTCAGCCAGGCCCCGCAACGCGGCCTCGACCTGCGCTTCTTCGGCGACTTCGTGCTGGAAGGCGACGCCCAGCTGGGCGCGGTTTCGGCGCTGTATGGCCTCAAGCTCGAAGGCCTCGACCCGGACATGCCATTGAGCCGCTTCATCAACCAGAAAGTCGGCGGCGCGCCGGTGGTGGGCGACCAGGTGGAGTGGAACAACACTATCTGGACGGTCGCGGTCATGGACGGGAACAAGATTGGCAAAGTGGGCGTCAGATTCCCCGAAGGAAGTCGCCCGGGCCCCGGACTCTTCCTCTAAACTGCGGGGCGACGACGCCCCGATTCTTCACCTTGCTCGACCGGTCTCTATGCCAACCCTGCGCACTTTTCTCGCCACTGCCCTGCTGAGCCTGACCCTTTGTGTCGGCAGCGTACACGCCGCCGACCCGCCCAGCGCCGACGCCATCCAGCAAACCCTGGACAAGCTGCCCGACCGCAAGCTGCCCGACGCCGACATGAAGGCGCTGCAGTCGATCCTGCAACAGACCCTGACCTACCTGGGCAACCAGCAGGATTACGAGCAACGCCTGGCCGACCTCAAGCGCCAGCTGGAAGACGCTCCGCGCCAGACCACCGATAACCAGCGCGAGCTGACCCGTCTCAAGGCCACCAAGGTCGTCCCAGTGGCCCAACGCTACGCCACGCTGCCGGTGCCGCAACTTGAGCAACTGCTGGTGCAGCGCACCACCCAGCAAGGCGATCTGCAAAAAGACCTGGCCGAGGCCAACAGCCTGACTATCGCCGCCCAGACTCGCCCCGAGCGCGCCCAGACCGAAATCAGCAGCAGCCAGACGCGCATCCAGCAGATCAATTCAACCCTCAAGGCCGGCAAGGACAATGGCAAAGCCCTCAGCGGCGACCAGCGCAACCAGCTGAACGCCGAACTCGCCTCCCTGAACGCGCTGATCCCCCTGCGCCGCCAGGAACTGGCCGGCAACAGCCAGCTGCAAGACCTGGGCAACAGCCAACATGACCTGGTGATGGAAAAAACCGCGCGCCTGGAACAAGAGATCCAGGACCTGCAAACCCTGATCAACCAGAAACGCCTGGCCCAGTCCCAGCAAACCGTGACCCAACAGTCCATCGAAGCGCAGAAAGCCGGTGGTAGCAGCCTGCTCGCCACAGAAAGCGCGGCCAACCTGAAGCTGTCCGACTACCTGCTCAAAAGTACTGACCGCCTCAACGACCTGACCCAGAAAAACCTCAAGACCAAGCAACAACTGGACACCGTCACCCAGAGCGACTCGGCGCTGGACGAGCAGATCAACGTGCTCAAGGGCAGCCTGCTGCTGTCGAAAATTCTTTATAAGCAGAAACAGGCACTGCCACGTCTGACAGTGGACCGCGACTTGGCTGACGATATCGCCAACATTCGCCTGTACCAGTTCGAGGTCAACCAGCAGCGTGAACTGATCAGCTCCCCCAGCAGCTATGTGGATAACTTGCTGGCCAACCAACCGCCGGACGACGTCACCCCGCAACTGCGGCGCACCCTGCTGGAGCTGGCGATCACCCGTAGTGACCTGCTGGAGCGCCTGAGCCGCGAGCTGAGCGCGCTGCTTAACGAATCCATCACCCTGCAACTGAACCAGAAGCAA
The DNA here is from genome assembly GCF_001050345.1 of Pseudomonas fildesensis. Lineage (GTDB taxonomy): Bacteria > Pseudomonadota > Gammaproteobacteria > Pseudomonadales > Pseudomonadaceae > Aquipseudomonas > Aquipseudomonas fildesensis. The sequence continues at coordinate 417,398 of NZ_LFMW01000012.1, forward strand.
CTGCTGAGCACCGCCACCACCCTGCGCGCGACGCTGGATGAGCAGATGTTCTGGATCCCCAGCAACAAGCCGCTGGACACCGAATGGCTGGAAACCGTCCCGGCACACCTGAGCAAGCAAGTCACCACCCTGCCCTGGGCCTCCAGCGTCAGCGAGCTGTACGACGGTTTGACCCAGCGCCCGCTGCTGTTCTTGCCACTTTTGCTGTTGATCGGCGCCCTGTTGTGGCGGCGCAACGCTCTGTATGCACGCCTGAAAAAGGTCCACCTGGACATCGGCCACTTCAAGCGCGACAGCCAGTGGCACACGCCGCAGGCGATCCTGGTGAATATCCTGCTGGCCATGCCGGTGACCCTGGGCTTGGCGCTGTGCGGCTATGCATTGCAGATCGACGCCCGTGGGCAAAACGCCAACCTCGGCGCGGCGCTCCTGCAAATCGCCCAGGCATGGCTGGTGTTCTACACCGCCTACCGCATCCTCGCGCCGGGTGGCGTGGCGGAGCTGCACTTCCGCTGGGAACGACCTCAGGTTGAATTCCTGCAAGGCTGGGTACGCAAACTCGGGCTGGTGGTACTGGCCTTGGTGGCCGTGGTGGCGATTGCCGAGCACCAGCCGGCGGCGCTGGCGGACGACGTACTGGGCATCGGCGTGGTGCTCACATGCTACGCCCTGATGGCCTGGCTGCTGGGACGCTTGCTGCTGCATAGCCCGACCCATGAAAAAGCCTCGCTGTTCCGCAAAGCCGTAGGCCTGCTGTTTACCGCCCTGCCCATCGCGCTGTTTATTGCCGTGTGCTTTGGCTACTACTACACCGCCCTCAAGCTCAGCGACCGGTTGATCAACACCCTGTACCTGCTGATGTTCTGGCTGGTCATCGAAGCCACCTTCGTGCGTGGCCTGGGCGTTGCTGCCAGACGCCTGGCCTATGCCCGAGCCCTGGCCAAACGCCAGGCCGCCAAGGAAGCCGGCGATGGCGAAGCGGTGATTGAAGAACCGACATTGGACATCGAGCAGGTCAACGAACAGTCCATGCGCCTGATTCGCCTGGCATTGCTCGGTGGCTTTATCGCCGCGCTGTACTGGGTGTGGTCTGACCTGATCTCGGTCTTTTCCTACCTCGACAACGTCACCCTCTACGAATACACCAGCGGCACCGGCGCCAATATCAGCATGGTGCCCATCAGCATTGGCGACTTGCTCGGCGCGCTGATCATCATCGGTATCACCTTCGCCCTGGCGCGCAACCTGCCCGGTTTGCTGGAGGTGCTGGTGCTGTCCAAGCTCGACTTGGCGCAGGGCAGCGCGTATGCCACCACCACGTTGTTGTCCTATGTGATTGCCGGCGTGGGCTTCGTGTCCACCCTCTCGACCCTCGGCGTGAGCTGGGACAAGTTGCAATGGCTTGTCGCGGCGCTGTCGGTGGGCCTGGGCTTCGGCATGCAGGAGATCTTCGCCAACTTTATCTCCGGCATCATGATCCTGTTCGAACGCCCGGTGCGCATCGGCGACACCATCACCATCGGCAACCTGTCGGGCACGGTGAGCAAGATCCGCATCCGCGCCACGACGATCACCGACTTTGACCGCAAGGACATCATTGTCCCGAACAAGACGTTTATTACCGGGCAACTGATCAACTGGTCGCTGACCGACACCATCACCCGCGTCACCCTGAAACTCGGTGTGGACTACGGCTCCGACCTCGACCTGGTGAAGGCCTTGCTACTCCAGGCCGCGCGGGAAAACCCACGGGTCCTGAAAGAGCCCGAACCCCACGTTTACTTCCTCAACTTCGGCGAAAGCACCCTCGACCATGAGCTGCGCATGCACGTGCGCGACCTCGGTGACCGCAACCCGGTGATCGACGAGGTGAACCGCTTTATCAACCGCGAGTTCAAGAACAACCACATCAACATCTCGTTCCGACAGATGGAGGTCTACCTGAAGAACCTCCACGGCCAGGAGTACAAGCTGGTGCCGGTGGAAGACGAGAATCGCACCATCGTCGGTCCGGCCGAGCCCCACGACTTGCCGGAGCCGCCACCGGGCAAAGTGGTGGACGCCCCCGAGCCGCCACCCTCCAAGCTCGACTAAAACGCCTATCCCCAGCAGAATGCTCGGACATTCTGCTGGAGATGGCCGGTGAAAGCCCTCGACGAACTGACCTTCGACAACCGCTTCGCACGCCTGGGCGATGCGTTCTCGACCCACGTGCTGCCCGAACCCCTCGACGAACCGCGCCTTGTAGTCGCCAGCAACGCCGCCATGGCGCTGCTCGACCTCGACCCGGCGGTGGCCGAAACGCCGGTATTCGCCGAGCTGTTCAGCGGGCACAAGCTGTGGGCCGAGGCGCAACCGCGGGCGATGGTCTATTCCGGGCATCAGTTCGGCTCATACAACCCGCAATTGGGCGATGGCCGTGGGTTGTTGCTGGGCGAGGTGTACAACGAGGCCTTTGAGCATTGGGACCTGCACCTCAAAGGCGCCGGGCAGACGCCTTACTCGCGGATGGGCGATGGGCGTGCGGTGCTGCGCTCTTCGATTCGTGAGTTTTTGGCATCTGAAGCGCTGCATGCGCTGGGCATCCCCAGCAGCCGCGCGTTGTGCGTAATCGGCTCCAGTACCCCGGTGTGGCGTGAAAAACAGGAACGCGGGGCGATGGTGTTGCGCCTGGCGCACAGCCATATCCGCTTTGGGCATTTCGAGTATTTCTACTACACGAAGAAGCCCGAGCAGCAGAAAGAGCTGGCCGAGCATGTGCTTTCATTGCACTTCCCCGAGTGCATGGAACAGCCAGAACCGTACCTTGCGATGTTCCGCGAAATCGTCGAGCGGAATGCCGAACTGATCGCCAAATGGCAGACCTACGGCTTCTGCCACGGGGTGATGAACACCGACAACATGTCGATCCTCGGCATCACCTTCGACTTTGGTCCGTTTGCGTTTCTCGACGACTTTGACGCGCATTTCATCTGCAACCACTCCGACCACGAAGGGCGTTACTCCTTTAGCAACCAAGTGCCGATCGGACAGTGGAACCTCAGCGCGCTGGCCCAGGCACTCACGCCGTTTATCAGCGTTGAAGCCTTGAAGGAAGCGCTCGGCCTGTACCTGCCGCTGTATCAGGCGAATTACCTGGACCTGATGCGCCGCCGATTGGGACTGACCACCGCCGAAGACGATGACCAGAAGCTGGTGGAGCGCTTGCTGCAATTGATGCAGAACAGCGCCGTTGACTACACGTTATTCTTCCGCCGGTTGGGTGATGAATCGGCGGCGCTGGCCGTGGCGCGGTTGCGCGATGATTTTGTCGATATCGCAGGGTTTGATGCCTGGGCCGAGCAGTACACGGCCCGCGTTGCACGGGATAGCGATGACAACGAAGAACAGCGCTGCGAGCGGATGCATGCGGTGAACCCGCTGTACATCCTGCGCAATTATCTTGCGCAGAACGCTATCACTGCGGCCGAGTCAGGCGATTACAGCGAAGTGCGGCGGCTGCATGAGGTGCTGACCAGACCGTTTGAGGAACAGCCGGGGATGGAACAGTACGCGCAGCGGCCGCCGGACTGGGGGAAGCATTTGGAGATTAGTTGTTCGTCGTAAGGACGACATTTCCAGAAGGTCGCCCATGCCATGATTGCGATCAGATAAACATGTCTACCGGCACCTTAAAAAACTCCGCCAGCCAACGAATCTGTCGCACGTTCAGCTGGCGTTTCCCACTCAGTATTTCTGAAACAACCGATTGAGCGCCAACACCCGGCAAATCACTCTGAGTCAACCCATGCTCCTGCATCATTGACCGTAATACATCGACTCCACTCACCTCAGGAATTGGCCAATGTTCTAAGTCGTAGGCCTCGACCCAGTCACCGATGATATCAACCACGCCCATCAGTGGATGGGCTTCGTTTTCCCCCACAATATCCAATAATTCGTCCAGCGCCTCCACCAGCACATCGTAGTCCGCCTCAGTTTTGGGTTTGCGCAGCAGGGGTGATACGAATTGCCAATGCTCGACTACCTGCTCGATCAGTACACTCATTTGCAGTTACTCCTTCCACTTACCCTTGTCGTATTCACGATGGTCCAGAACATGTCGGATATAGAGGCGCTGCATTCGATAGCGCACTGCCGCAATGAGTCGTAGCTTGTTGCCTGCGATATTGAAGACGTGCAACGACCCAACCTTATCCACCGCGGGGAAAACCGATTTCAACGCGGCGAAGTCTTCAGGACTGATGACTTTGACTTTCCGATGCCACTCATCCAAAGCACTGGCTGAATGGGGCCATTTTTCCTTGGCATTTCGGATGTGCTTCGCACTAATCACTCGCATGCAACATCCCTATCGCATCTTGCTATGAAGGTTATACCCGAACTCCGACTATCGCAATTTGCTATAGCCTCAAACGGACCAGTGGCGCTGTGTTGAACACGCCTTCACAGCCTAGATAGACATGCGCAAATCAACACGGACGAATCTGTGAGCACATGCGTCGCCACACCCTCGCTTGATAAAACCTGTGCGCGACTCCAAATAGGACCTATTGGCCAGTTTCAAAGGAGCGCCACCATGTCCGAACCTCTCGTAATCCCCTGCCCACATTGCAACGGCCTCAACCGCATCCCCAGCGAACGCCTGGCTGACGCGCCGAAATGTGGGCGTTGCAAGCAGCCCGTGTTGTTGAGCAAGCCTTTTGAACTCAAGGAAGGCGACTACGCCAGCCAGATCAAGGGCGATCTGCCGTTGCTGGTGGATGTGTGGGCCGAGTGGTGTGGACCGTGTAAGTCGTTCGCGCCGGTGTTTGAACAGGCAGCTGGGCAGCTGGGAGGCAAGTGCCGGTTGGCCAAGCTCGACAGCGAGGCCAATCAACAGCTTTCGGCGCAGTTGGGGATTCGTTCGATCCCCAGTTTGATTCTGTTCAAGAACGGCCGCGAAGTGGCGCGTCAGAGTGGGGCGTTTCCGTTGCCGCAGTTGATGAGCTGGTTGCGTAGCCAAGGGGTGTAACTCAACCTTGAGAACAACGCAGGACAGTGTGGGAGGGGGCTTGCTCCCGATAGCAGTGGGTCAGTCAATAAACACAGTGCCTGACACGCCGCAATCGGGAGCAAGCCCCCTCTTATCAAACTTAAAATAACTTACTGATTTTAAAGGGTTAAAATTTCACCCTAAAGTCTTGAGTCTTGCATAAACACTTTCAGGCGACCGCATTCTTGTGGCGAGCGGGCTTGTCCCGCGTTGGGCTGCGCAGCAGCCCCAAAACCAGGCGCAGAGGAGTGCCCGATACACCGCATCGTCTTCATCAGGGGCGCTTCGCACCCCAACGCGGGACAAGCCCGCTCGCCACAGAGGGCCCAGTTTGCTGCGCGACAGCGCGGCGTCGAAGACGGGGTGGGCCCTCCCTCGCCACAGGTGCAGTGTTTGCCCTTGGTGTGTGGCTACCGAGGACTCAGCGTCGACGGAACAGCGGCAGCGGTTCATCCGTTGCAGCCTGGTACGTCACCGAGAAGTCCTTGAGGCTTTCCAGCGCTTCGTACGGGTCTTTGTCGGCGCGCAAGGCGAAGGCATCGAACCCGCAGCGGCGCAGGTAGAACAGTTGGTCGCGCAGCACGTCGCCAATCGCGCGCAATTCGCCTTTGTAACCGTAGCGGTCACGCAGCAGGCGTGCGTTGGAGTAGTTGCGACCGTCGGTGAAGGCCGGGAAGTTCAGGGCGATCACCTGGAAGTGCTCCACGTCATCACCGATCTCTTCGGCTTCTTCATCGGCGTCCAGCCACACACCCAGGCCGCCGTCGCGGGCCTTGAGGGCGTGGCCGTGCTCGCGCCACAGCGCCAGCGGAACGATCAGGTCGTCGCAGTTGGAGATGCCGTCGAAGCTCGCGTCCTTGGGCAGCAGGTGCCAGGTTTCGTCGAGGACTTCGTTGTTCTTAATGATTCGCTGCATAGACGCGCTCCTTGAACAGGTCAATGCCGATGCGCTGGTAGGTGTCGATGAAACGCTCATCTTCGGTGCGCTGTTCGATGTACACATCGATCAGTTTGCCGATCACCGCCGGCATGGCTTCCTGGGCGAAGGACGGGCCGAGGATCTTGCCCAGGCTCGCATCGCGGCTGGCGCTGCCACCCAGGGACACTTGGTAGAATTCTTCGCCTTTCTTGTCCACGCCCAGGATGCCGATGTGGCCGACGTGGTGGTGACCACAGGCGTTCATGCAACCGGAGATGTTCAGGTCCAGCTCGCCGATGTCGAACAGGTAGTCCAGGTCATCGAAACGGCGCTGGATAGATTCGGCAATCGGGATCGACTTGGCATTGGCCAGGGAGCAGAAGTCGCCGCCCGGGCAGCAGATGATGTCGGTCAGCAGGCCGATGTTCGGCGTGGCGAAACCGCCTTCGCGCAGCTCGCCCCACAGGGTGAACAGTTGGCTCTGCTCGACGTCCGCCAGAATGATGTTCTGCTCGTGAGAGGTGCGCAGTTGGCCGAAGCTATAGCGCTCGGCCAGGTCGGCGACGCCGTCCAGTTGCTTGTCGGTGATATCGCCCGGCGCCACGCCGGTGGGTTTCAGCGACAGGGTCACGGCCACATAGCCCGGCTTTTTGTGCGCCAGGGTGTTGCGGGTGCGCCAGCGGGCGAAACCTGGGTGCTGCTTGTCGAGTTCAGCCAGTTCGGCGTCCTGATTGCTCAGGGCCTTGTACTCAGGATCGACGAAGTGCTTGGCCACACGGTGAACTTCGGCTTCGGTCAGGGTGGTCTGGCCGCCGCGCAGGTGTTCCATTTCGGCGTCGACTTTCTGGGCAAACACCTCAGGTGTCAGCGCCTTGACCAGGATCTTGATCCGGGCCTTGTATTTGTTGTCACGACGGCCGTAGCGGTTGTAGACCCGCAGGATGGCGTCGAGGTAGCTCAACAGGTGCTGCCACGGCAGGAACTCGTTGATAAATGCGCCCACCACCGGCGTACGGCCCAGGCCGCCACCGACGAGTACGCGAAAGCCCAGCTCGCCGGCCGCGTTGTGCACCGGCTCCAGGCCGATATCGTGCACTTCAATGGCCGCACGGTCCGATGTCGAGCCATTGATGGCGATCTTGAACTTGCGCGGCAGGTAGGCGAATTCCGGGTGGAAGGTCGTCCACTGGCGGACGATTTCACACCAGGGGCGCGGGTCGATCAGTTCGTCGGCGGCAACGCCGGCGAATTGGTCGGTGGTCACGTTGCGCAGGCAGTTACCGCTGGTCTGAATAGCGTGCATCTGCACAGTGGCCAGTTCAGCCAGGATGTCCGGCACGTCTTCCAGCGCCGGCCAGTTGAACTGCACGTTCTGGCGGGTACTGATGTGGGCATAGCCTTTGTCGAAGTCGCGGGCAATCTTGGCCATCATGCGCGTCTGGCGCGAAGTCAGTTGGCCATAGGGCACGGCCACCCGCAGCATCGGCGCAAAGCGCTGAACATAAAGGCCATTTTGCAGGCGCAGAGGGCGGAACTCTTCTTCGCTCAGTTCGCCTGCCAGATAGCGTCGGGTCTGATCACGGAACTGCTTGACGCGGTCCTCGATGATGCGCTGATCGTATTCGTCGTATACGTACATATAGGTCCTGTTCTCGGCAAATCTGCGCGCACGGCCGCGCACTCCCAACGGAGCCGGCGCACGATACCAGTTTGCGTTTATGCGCAAAAGTGATGTTTGAGTATATGTAAATAACCAAATCGACTAATGAGAACGGTTATCGCGATACCCACATTTGTCATGCGGGCAATCATCAACTTTACTGTGGTCGTGTTTGAGTGCAATCACCTATAAAACCGACAAGAGGCGATGCAATGAGCAATCCGACAAAAGCCCGTAAACCCGACAGTACCGTTGATGCCTGGGCCATTCTGTTCCTGATAATTCTGGTGGTGGGAACCGCCGTGTTCTGGGTCAGCCACCAATAAAGAACCCTGTTCGAGCCTCGATATACTGGCGAGCCGGCATTATCATGGCGGCTTATATTCAAGGCTCGAATTAAGCATGTCGAAGGTTCTGATTGCGTGTTTGTGGTGCCTGGGGGCGGCGTATGGGGCGATGGCTCATGCGACCTCTGTGGTCTTTCTCAACCCCGGTATGTCGACGGAAACCTTCTGGGTCAGCTACACGCAATTCATGCAGGCCGCCGCCAAGGATCTCGGCCTGGATTTGCGTGTGCGTTATGCCGAGCGTGATGCCAACAACACGCTGGCCCAGGCGCGTGAGGTGCTGCAAGGCAGCCAGCGGCCTGATTATCTGGTGCTGGTGAATGAGCAATACGTTGCACCGCAGATCCTGCGCATGGCTGAGGGCAGTGGCGTCAAGCTGCTGGTAGTGAACAGCGCGCTGACCCCCGACCAGGTGCAATTGCTGGGAGCCCGCAACGGCATCCATTTGATCGGCAGCCTGGTCGCCGACGACGAAGAAGCTGGCTATCTGATGCTCAGCGACCTGCTGCACCAGTACGGCCCGGTTGCGCCCGGCCAATCCCTCGACCTGTTGGCATTTTCCGGCTTCAAGACCACGCCGGTCGCGCAATTGCGTGAGCGGGGCATGCGTCGGGCGCTGGCCGAGCATCCCGAGGTGCGCCTGCGCCAGTTAGTCTTCGGCGAGTGGAGCCGCGAGCGGGCCTTCGAGCAAGCGATGCAACTGTTCAAGCGCTATCCGCAGACGGCGCTGGTGTGGTCGGCCAACGATCAGATGGCGCTGGGCGCCATGCAGGCGCTCCAGGCCAGTGGGCGATTGCCCGGTAAGGATACGCTGTTCAGCGCGGTCAACAGCTCGCCCGAGATCTTGCAGGCGCGCCTGGATGGGCGCTTGTCGAGCTTGGTCGCTGGGCATTTCACCGTGGGCGGGTGGGCCATGGTGCTGATCAATGATGATGCCAAGGGCGTGGACATTGGCGCATACGGCGGGCGCGACCGTCAGCTGGCGTTATTCCAGTTGATCGATGTCGGCCAGGTACGGCGCTTGTTGGGGCCGACACCGTCGGTGAATTTTCGCGCGCTGTCCGCCCAGGGCAAGCCGGCGTCCTATCTATACCCCTTCAGCCTGCAACTGCTGCTGCGCTAGACACCCGCCAGGTGGAGCACCAGTTGGACGATGCCGAACAGCGTCAAGGCAAACACTGCAGTGAACAGAATGCCCAGCGCCACGAAGTGGCTGGGCTTGCCATGGGTGAAGTCCCGCGCGCGGTTCTTGCCGCTCTGCACGCCGAAGGCGGCGGCCATGACGCTGTGAAGCATCTGCCAGAAGGTCGGTGGCTTGTTGTTGCCTGGATCGTCCATACATCCCTCGACACAAGGTGTGTGTGGGACAGCATAGACGATGGCCTACGGCTGGGTCGGGGAGGGCGACGCGGAGCGTCACGGGCGGCATTCCCACGCTGAACGTGGGAACGATCATCCGGCAGGGCTTAGTTGTCGTAACCCAGGTTCGGCGCCAGCCACCGTTCGCTCACGCTCAGGTCCTGGCCTTTGCGGGCGGTGTAGCTGGCCACCTGGTCCTTGTCGACCTTGCCCACGGCAAAGTACTGCGCCTGCGGGTGGGCGAAGTACCAGCCGCTGACCGCCGCTGCCGGAAACATCGCGTAGTGCTCAGTGAGGAACACGCCGCTGCGCCCGGCTTGCATTTCGCGGGCCTCGGGGTCGAGCAGTTGGAACAGCTGGGCTTTCTCGGTGTGATCCGGGCACGCCGGGTAGCCGGGGGCAGGGCGGATACCGCTGTACTGCTCCTTGATCAGCGCCTCGTTGTCCAGTTGTTCGTCCTTGGCATAGCCCCAGTAGTCTTTACGCACTTGCTGGTGCAGCCATTCGGCGCAGGCCTCGGCCAGGCGGTCGGCCAGGGCCTTGACCATGATCGAGTTGTAGTCGTCGCCCGCGTCCTGATACGCCTTGGCGACTTCTTCGGCGCCGATGCCGGCGGTGGTGATAAAGCCACCGATGTAGTCGGTCACGCCACTGTCTTTTGGCGCAACGAAGTCGGCCAGGGAGAAGTTCGGCTTGCCGTCGGTCTTGATGATTTGCTGGCGCAAGTGGTGCAGTTTGGCAATTGGCTGGCCATCGTCACCGTAGACTTCCAGGTCATCGTCCTGCACCTGGTTGGTCGGCCAGAAACCGAACACCGCGCGGGCGCTGATGAGCTTTTCGTCGATCAGCTTGGCGAGCATTTCCTGGGCGTCTGCGTACAGCGAGGTAGCAGCTTCGCCCACCACCTCGTCGGTCAGGATGCGCGGGAATTTGCCGGCCAGGTCCCAGGAAATAAAGAACGGCGTCCAGTCGATGTACTCGGCCAGTACCTTGAGGTCGATATTGTCCAGCACCTTGGCGCCGGTAAAGGTCGGCTTGACCGGGGTGTAGGTGCTCCAGTCGAACTGCGGCTTCTTGGCGATGGCCGCCGGGTAGCTCAGGCGTTCGGTCCGCGCGCTGCGGTTGGAGGTGCGCTCACGCACGTCGATGTATTCCAGGCGGGTCTTCTCGACGAACGCCGGCTTCAATTCCTTGGACAACAACTGCGTGGCTACGCCCACGGCGCGCGAGGCGTCGGTCACGTAGATCACCGCGTCATTGCTGTACTTGGGCTCGATCTTCACCGCCGTGTGGGCCTTGGAGGTGGTGGCGCCACCGATCATCAACGGCAGGTGGAAGTCCTGGCGCTGCATCTCGCGCGCCACGTGCACCATCTCGTCCAGGGACGGGGTGATCAGCCCGGACAGTCCGATGATGTCGCACTTCTGTTCCTTGGCCACTTGCAGGATTTTTTCCGCAGGCACCATGACGCCCAAATCGACAATGTCATAGCCGTTGCAACCGAGTACCACGCCGACGATGTTTTTGCCGATGTCGTGCACGTCGCCCTTGACGGTCGCCATCAGGATCTTGCCCTTGGCTTGCGGCTTGTCGCCTTTTTCCAGCTCGATGAACGGGATCAAGTGGGCCACGGCTTGTTTCATTACCCGCGCGGATTTCACCACCTGGGGCAGGAACATCTTACCGGCGCCAAACAGGTCGCCGACGATGTTCATGCCCGACATCAACGGGCCTTCGATCACTTCGATCGGGCGCGTGAACGACTGCCGGGATTCCTCGGTGTCTTCGACGATATGGGTGGTGATGCCTTTGACCAGTGCGTGTTCCAGGCGCTTGTTGACCGGCCAGCCGCGCCATTCCTCGGTCTCGGCTTCCTTGACGCTGCCGTCGCCCTTGTATTTGTCGGCGATGGCGAGGAGGGCGTCGGTGCCTTCCGGGGTGCGGTTGAGCACCACGTCTTCCACCGCATCGCGCAGCTCGGCCGGGATCTGGTCATAGATCTCCAACTGGCCGGCGTTGACGATACCCATGGTCAGGCCGTTGCGGATCGCATACAGCAGGAACACCGAGTGGATCGCCTCACGCACCGGGTTGTTACCACGGAACGAGAACGACACGTTGGATACGCCGCCGGAGGTCAGCGCATACGGCAGCTCGTCGCGGATGTAGGCACAGGCGTTGATGAAGTCGACGGCGTAGTTGTTGTGCTCTTCGATACCGGTGGCGACCGCGAAGATGTTCGGGTCGAAGATGATGTCTTCCGGCGGAAAGCCGACTTCATTCACCAGGATGTCGTAGGAGCGTTTGCAGATTTCTTTCTTGCGCGCTTCGGTGTCAGCCTGGCCGGCTTCGTCGAAGGCCATCACCACAACCGCCGCGCCGTAACGCTTGCACAGCTTGGCGTGATAAATGAACTGCTCGACGCCTTCCTTCATGCTGATGGAGTTGACGATGCCCTTGCCCTGGATGCACTTGAGGCCGGCCTCGATCACTTCCCACTTGGAGGAGTCGATCATGATCGGTACGCGGGAGATGTCCGGTTCACCGGCAATCAGATTGAGGAAGGTCACCATGGCCTTCTTCGAATCGAGCATGCCCTCGTCCATGTTGATGTCGATCACCTGGGCGCCGGCTTCCACCTGCTGAAGGGCGACTTCCAGGGCTTCGGTGTAGTTGTCTTCACGGATCAGCCGGGCAAAACGTGCGGAGCCGGTGATGTTGGTGCGCTCGCCGACGTTGACGAACAGCGAGCTGCGGTCAATGGTGAACGGCTCCAGGCCCGACAGGCGGCAGGCCTTGGGGATGTCCGGAATCGGGCGTGGCGCGTAACCGGCCACGGCCTTGGCGATGGCTTCGATATGGCCCGGCGTGGTGCCGCAGCAGCCGCCGACGATGTTGAGGAAGCCGCTTTGGGCGAACTCTTCGATGACCTTGGCGGTTTCCGACGGCAGTTCGTCGTACTCGCCGAATTCGTTGGGCAGGCCGGCGTTAGGGTGAGCCGACACATGGGTGTTGGCTTTGTTCGACAACTCTTCCAGGTACGGGCGCAGGTCGCTCGCACCCAAGGCGCAGTTGAGGCCCACCGAAATCGGCTTGGCGTGGCTGACGGAGTTCCAGAACGCTTCGGTGGTCTGGCCCGACAGGGTACGGCCCGACGCGTCGGTGATGGTGCCGGAAATCATGATCGGCAGTTCAACATTCAGTTCTTCGAACACGCCTTGCACGGCGAAGATCGCGGCTTTGGCGTTGAGGGTGTCGAAGATGGTTTCGATCAGGATCAGGTCGGCGCCGCCCTCGATCAGACCTTTGGTGGCCTCGGTGTAGTTTTCCACCAGTTCATCAAAGGTCACGTTGCGGTAGCCGGGGTTGTTCACGTCCGGTGACAGCGAGCACGTCCGGCTGGTAGGGCCGAGCACGCCGGCGACGAAACGCGGCTTGGCCGGGTTCTCCAGGGTCTTGGCATCGGCGACTTTACGCGCCAGTCGCGCGCCTTCTACGTTCAGCTCGTAGGCCAGTGCTTCCATGCCGTAATCGGCCATGGAAATCCGGGTGGCGTTGAAGGTGTTGGTTTCCAGAATGTCGGCGCCGGCATCCAGGTAGGCTTTTTCGATGCCACCGATCACGTCCGGACGCGTGATGATCAACAGGTCGTTGTTGCCCTTGACGTCGCTTGGCCAGTCGGCGAAGCGTTTGCCACGGTAGTCCTGCTCTTCCAGTTTATAGCTCTGGATCATCGTGCCCATGCCGCCGTCGAGGATCAGGATACGTTCCTTGAGGGCTTGGTGAAGGGCTTGCAGACGAGCGCTACGATCGGACATGGGACTACTCTGGTCAGGCATTACGGAGGGCGTGGATCATAGCAAACCTGTGCCGATTTGGAGCATGTGCCGGTTTTGCATGAATATCGTTCATGTTGGTGCGGGTCTTAGCCCGGTAGAATCACCGCCTGCTCTTTATCGCACGCATTGAATCGGGACCGGGTACATGTCACTTCGTCTTATCGTCAGCGCCGTTCTGGCATTGATAGCCAGTACTGCCCAGGCGGACGCTTTACCGGCGATTTCCTACACTCGTGACATTCAGCCGATCTTCACCGAGAAATGCGTGGCCTGCCATGCCTGCTACGACTCCGCCTGCCAGTTGAACCTTGGAAGTGCCGAGGGTGCGGCGCGCGGTGCGACCAAAGTGCCGGTCTACGACGGCGAGCGTAGCCAGGCGACGCCGACCACCCGTTTGTTCTATGACGCATTTGGCAAGCAGGCCTGGCAGCAGAAGGGCTTCTATTCGGTACTGGACGCCCAAGGCAGCCAGGCCGCATTGATGACGCGCATGCTGGAGATGGGGCATAAGGCGCCCTTGCAGCCCAATGCCAAGTTGCCCGCAGAGATTGTGCTGGGGCTCAACCGCGAAAACATGTGCGCGCTGCCCGGCGAGTTCAACGCCTACGCCGGTGCCCATCCCAGCGAAGGCATGCCGCTGGCGGTCACCGGCTTGACCGACCAGCAATACCAGACTCTGCAACGCTGGCTGGCCTCCGGTGCGCCGATTGACGAGCAAGGCCTGGCACCCAGCGCCCAGGAAGCCCTGCAGGTGCAGCAATGGGAAAACCTGTTTAACCAGCCTGGTGCCCGTGAAAGCCTGGTGGGGCGCTGGTTGTACGAGCATTTGTTCCTCGCGCACATCTACTTCGAAAACGGCGAGCCGGGGCATTTCTTCCAGTGGGTGCGCTCGCGCACGCCGAGTGGCCAGCCGATCGACCTGATCAGCACCCGCCGCCCGAATGACGACCCAGGCACGAGGGTTTACTACCGCCTGTGGCCGGTGCAGGGCGTGATCGTGCACAAGACCCACATCACCTATCCGTTCAGTGCCGAAAAAATGGCCCGGATCAAGTCGCTGTTCTATGCCGGCGACTGGCAGGTCAACGCCTCGCCTGGCTACGGCCCGCGCCGCCGCGCCAATCCGTTCGAAACCTTCGAGGCGATCCCGGCCAAGGCGCGTTACCAGTTCATGCTGGATAACGCCGAATACTTCGTGCGCACCTTTATTCGCGGGCCGGTGTGCCGTGGGCAGATCGCCACGGACGTGATTCGCGACAACTTCTGGACCCTGTTCCAGGACCCCGACCACGACCTGTACATCACCGATGCGCGTTATCGCGGCCAGGCCACGCCGTTGCTGGCGATGCCGGGGCAGAACGATGACGTGGGCAGCGTGTTGAGCCTATGGCTGGCCTATCGCGACAAGCGCAACCAGTACGAAGCGCTGCGCCGGGACAACTACGCCGACCTGCCGCCGCCGAGTTGGTCGAGCTTGTGGGCCGGTAATGACAATGCCTTGCTGAGTATCTTCCGCCACTTTGACAGCGCCTCGGTGAACAAGGGCCTGATCGGCGAAGTGCCGCAGACGATGTGGTTGTTCGACTATCCGCTGCTGGAGCGCACGTATTACCAGTTGGCGGTGAATTTCGATGTGTTCGGCAATGTGTCGCACCAGGCCCAGACCCGGCTGTACTTCGACCTGATCCGCAACGGCGCCGAACAGAACTTCCTGCGCCTGATGCCGGCGGATAGCCGCGACGACTTCATGGACGACTGGTACCAGAACGGCGGCCAAATCAAGCTGTGGCTGGACTACGAGGCGATTGATGACGACAAGCCCAGCGGGTTGTACTTGGATGAAAAGGACCCGAAACGGGATTTTGCCAACCAGTTGCTGGCCCGTTACGGCGATTTGAACGCCAGTCCGGACCCGATCAACCGTTGCGTGGGGGCCTATTGCTCGCGTGATGGCATTGATCCGGCGCTACAGGATGCGGAACAAGCGCTGAGCCGCCTGACGGCACGCCCGGCGGCGGGGCTCACGGTGATCGATCAATTGCCTGAAGCGACGATGCTGCGGATCGAGACCGCCAACGGCAAGCGGGTGGTGTATAGCCTGCTGCGTAACCGTGCGCACAGTAATGTGGCGTTTTTGCTGGGTGAGGCTTATCGCTATCAGCCTGGGCTGGACACGGTGACTATTTATCCGGGGGTGCTTAGCAGCTATCCGAACTTTATGTTCAATATTCCGGCTCAGGAAGTGCCGGAGTTTGTGGCGCTGATGGAGAAGGCTAAAGATGCCAAGCGCTTTGAGAAGATTGTTGATCGGTGGGGTGTGCGGCGGAGTCATCCGTTGTTTTGGCAGTATTTTCATGATTTGTCGCAGTACATCCGGGAAACCACGCCGGTGGAAGAGGGGGTGTTGGATATGAATCGGTATGAGAATTTGTGACGGGGGTTTTAGGTGGATATCCGTTGTTGCGGTAAGTGCCACCTATGGTTCCGCTCTTACAGCGGGTCACTATTGGAAGGACCGGAATGCTGCCCCGGGCACACCGAGCCCAAGCGAGGTGCCGAGTGTTGGGGCAAGAGCGTTTTGCTTACTTTTGCGCTTTTCAAAAGTGAGCCGCTGTAAGAGCGGAACCCATATCAGCCGTTACCGCAGAAACGGATATGTACACCCACACCCAAACCAAAAACTATCCCGACAAAAACACTAGGACTTTGTACCTCCGTAATAATTTGGCGTAAACTCCTGTCAAGCCTGTGAGGAGTTTCCATGACTGCCATAACCATTACCGACGCCGCCCACGATTACCTGGCTGACCTGCTGTCCAAGCAGAACACCCCGAATATCGGCATCCGCGTCTTTATTACCCAGCCTGGCACCCAGTACGCCGAGACGTGCATTGCCTACTGCAAGCCGGGCGAAGAAAAACCTGAAGACACCGCGCTGGGGCTGAAAAGCTTCACTGCTTACATCGACAACTTCAGCGAAGCCTTCCTTGACGACGCCGTGGTCGATTACGCCACGGACCGTATGGGTGGCCAATTGACCATCAAGGCGCCAAACGCCAAGGTGCCGAACGTCAACGCCGAAAGCCCGGTCAACGAGCGCATCAACTACTACCTGCAAACCGAGATCAACCCGGGGCTGGCCAGTCACGGCGGTCAGGTCAGCCTGATCGACGTGGTGGATGACGGTATCGCCGTGTTGAAATTCGGTGGCGGCTGCCAGGGCTGCGGCCAGGCGGACGTGACCCTGCGCGAAGGCATCGAGCGCACCCTGCTCGAGCGCGTTCCGGAGCTCAAGGGCGTACGCGACGTGACCGACCACACGCAGAAAGAAAACGCCTACTACTGAGTAAGGCGTTCACTGCGAACAAAAAAACGGCGCCCCGTGAGCGCCGTTTTTTTATGCTTTAAATTCAACCAATTACATCATTGTCCTGATAAAAAACATCACCTGTAGGAGCCCGGCTTGCCGGCGATGGTGCCCATGAAGACGCCATCTCCGGCGAGCCGGGCTCCTACAAGCTATTGGTATTTATTTATCTATATCAATGACTTGTAGTTATTTTGTGATGTGGATTGTCATGGTCGATAGAGGTGGGCATGGCCGGCACGATACAGCGACGAATCGCTGAAACTGTCACTCGCCAACACCCGGCCCACCACAATTAATGCCGTACGCCGGAAGCCCTTTGCCGCGACTTTTTCGGCAATGTCGCTAAGCGTACCCATCGCCCAATCCTGATCCGGCCAGGTAGCGCGATGCACCACGGCAATCGGGCAATCCGCCCCATAGTGCGGCAGCAGCTCGGCGACAATTTTCTCCAGATGATTGACCCCCAGGTGAATCGCCATGGTCGTGCCATGCCGCGCCAGGCTGTCAAAGTCCTCGCCGGCAGGCATGCTGGTCTTATCTGCATAGCGGGTCAGGATCACGCTTTGGGCGATGTCCGGCAGGGTCAATTCGGCCTCCAGCAGCGCCGCGCAAGCCGCCACTGCGGTCACACCCGGAATGATCTGGAACGGAATGCCCAGTTCACGTAAATAACGGATCTGTTCGCCAATCGCGCCATACAGGCTCGGATCGCCGGAGTGCACGCGTGCCACATCCTGGCCCTTGGCGTGAGCCGCCTTGATCAACTCGATGATCTGTTCCAAGTGCAATTCGGCGCTGTTGATCACCTGTTCCGCCTGATGACCGTCCAATACCGCCGTGGGCACCAGCGAGCCGGCATAGATGATCACCGGGCAGCTGCGGATCAGCCGCTGGCCTTTGATGGTGATCAATTCCGGGTCGCCGGGGCCGGCGCCGATGAAGTAGACGGTCATGGGGAATTCCTGTCGAAAAACGGGCGAGCATGAAAAATGCTCATGATCGAGACGGGCGATTATCGGGGTTTTAGTCGACGCAGGCCAATGCAAAGGTGGCCTGGGCGTTTTGTTTGCGGGCGATCAACAGGCGTGCAGGTGCGCCGTAGAGGTGTTCAGCAAGGGCCAGGGCGGCACTTTCGGCGATGCCGTAACAGCCGGTATGCGCAAAGGCGAGCGCTGATTTGTGGCTCAGTCGGTCTTCATACATCGCCAGTTGGTCAGCGCTGAAACACTGCAGCGGCAGGTTCAGCAACCGGGCGAGTGCAAGCAATCCCGGTTCGTCCTGCTTGCGATCGATACTCGCCAGCGCGGTGACACGCTGGCGCTCGATACCGCCCTCGGCGAGGGCAGTATCGAACAGTTCCAGCAGGGTGTGAGCCTCACAACCGCGCTGGCAACCCAGGCCAACGACCAGCGTCATGCCGAGTATTGATCATCGCGATTGCGACGGAACAGCCAGGCGCTGATCAGGCCAAGGGCCAGCCAGAACGCAACGTTGGTCAGCTGCGAAGCAATCTTGAACTGGGCTTCCAGCGCTTCCGGCGCCAGCATCGAGTGCACTTCCGGCTGCGGCGCGCCGATCACGTGCGGGACGGCCAGGATTGCGACGCCCAGCACTTTGAGCAGCCAGTTGTGACCAAACACGATCAGCGCGATGCCGGCAGCAGTAGACGCAGCAGTACCGATCCACCAGACCTGGCGCTGCGCCAGGTCGGCAGCGGCGGTGCCCGGCAACTCCGGTGGCAGGCCCAGGGTAGGCGCCAGTACAAAGGTCGCGTAACCGGCCAGGCCCCACAGCAGGCCTTGAGCGGTGCGGGTCGGCGCGCGCAGGGTGTAGAAACCGGCCAGCATCAGCGCGAAACCGACCGCGACCACCAAGTTGCCACCGGTGGTCGACAACACGCGCTGCCAGCCGTCTTCCGGCTCCCAGGCTTCGGCGTCGTGGGTGTGGGCGACGGCGCCAGCGGCGTGCTCATGCACCACTTCAGTCGCGGCCGGGGCTTTTTCAAAAGATTCCGCCTGCAAAATCAGCGGGGCCACCCAGAAGCTTTGCAGCAGGGTCAGCAGCAGGGCGGCCAGCAGGCCGGTGAACCCTGCGGTTTGCGCAATACGCTTGATCATGTCGGCAGGTCTCAGTGGCAAGGGAACGCGGCGCTGTGGCGGGTATCGTGGGCAGCGTTGTGCACCGCCTCGATATGCGAGAAACCGGCGAAATACACCAGGCACGCGCCGAGGATCGACGCACCGATGGCGGCAGTCAGGCGTTGGCTGAGAGAAGTGGTGGTGCTGGTGTGCGAAGTGCTGCTGATGATCGACATGGCGCGTCCCTTTCAGGTGTCTGGGTGAAACGAGCGCATGAAAACCCCGCGAGCCAGGCACGCAGGGTTCTGAACAGCGCCCGCCCACCGCGGGTTTGTTATCTGATTTTTTCGGGCCGGTCTCCGGGCTTGCGAGGGGGCTCTTGAACTGAGTCCTGAAAGCATCGCCTTCCCATACCCAGAGGCACAGTGGCTGTGACGCTTCGCTCGCTTACCGTTGCGGGGGCAGCACCGGACTCGTCATGGAAGCATGACTCACCGGTTTCCCGTTTCACCCTGTGAAGGGCACCCGAAACAAGGCGTGTAGGAAAGCATGCAGAGCGACGGTAGTCAAATTGACCGAGCCCCTGTAGCCTTGCACCTTCGAGGTTCTTCGGCCCAGGTCGAAGCTAAGAAGGGAACGCGGTTCAAGCCGCGGCTGCCCCCGCAACTGTGAAGGGTTTATCTGACTGCCACGCCACTGCCAATACGGCGGGAAGGCGCAGCCAGCGCCGGTCTAAAGACCCGCATGCCCCAAGCCAGGAGACCTGCCTCGCAACCGATTTTTCAATTCAACCGGGCGGGGTGATCCGGTGACGAAATCCGCTGCTGCGCGCCGCCGCAGGGCTCATCGTCCCGTATGCCCGCCCCAAAGGGCATCCGATGAAAACACTGGCCAAACTCCCCGTCACCATCGTTACCGGCTTCCTCGGCTCGGGCAAAACCACCTTGCTGCGCCATATGCTCGACAACGCCCAGGGCCGCCGTATCGCGGTAATCGTCAATGAGTTCGGCGAGTTGGGCATCGACGGTGAAATCCTCAAGCAGTGCTCCATCGGTTGCACCGAAGAAGAAGCCAACGGCCGCGTCTACGAACTGGCCAACGGCTGCCTGTGCTGCACCGTCCAGGAAGAGTTCTTCCCGGTGATGCGTGAACTGGTCGCCCGTCGTGGCGACCTGGACCATATCCTCATCGAAACCTCGGGCCTGGCCCTGCCGAAACCGTTGGTCCAGGCTTTCCAGTGGCCGGAAATCCGCAGCGCCTGCACGGTTGACGCGGTGATCACTGTGGTCGACAGCCCGGCCGTAGCTGCCGGTACCTTTGCCGCCTTCCCGGATCAGGTCGACGCCCAACGCAAGCTCGACCCGAACCTGGACCACGAATCGCCGCTGCACGAGCTGTTCGCCGACCAACTGGCCAGCGCCGATCTGGTGATCCTCAACAAATCCGACCTGATCAGCCCTGAAGACCTGGCCCGCGTGCGCCTGGAAGTGGCCGAAGAGCTGCCGCCTGCCGTGAAAATCATCGAAGCCAGCAGCGGCCGCGTGCCTCTGGACGTGTTGATCGGCCTGGGCGCCGGCTCCGAAGAGCACATCGACGGCCGCCACAGCCATCACGATCATCACCACGACGGTGAAGGCGATCACGACCACGACCACGACGCGTTTGACTCCATCTCCATCTCCATCGACCTGCCTCAAGCCGACGAAGCACTGCTGCTCGACGCCCTGACCCAGTTGGTGGTGCAGCACGGCATCCTGCGGATCAAAGGCTTCGCGGCGATCCCGAACAAGCCGATGCGCCTGCTGATCCAGGGCGTGGGCACGCGGTTCGACAAGCACTTCGACCGTGCCTGGGGCGCCGACGAAGCGCGCATCACGCGCCTGGTGCTGATCGGCCAGGAGCTGGACGCGGCGGGCCTCGAAGCGCAATTGCGCGCCGCCCTCAGCGTTTAACCCATGCACCTGCTCAGGACCCAGCCCGGTGGTTTCGTCTCGGACGACAATATTGCCGACCTTGGACAAACCCCCGCCGAGCTGGTGATCCTGTGCAGCGGCGATTCCAGCCTGGCGCTGCTCGCCGAAGCGGCGCAGCAGTTGCCCGACGATTACCCGAGCCTGCGCTTGGCCAACCCGATGCAGGTGCAGAACCACGCGTCCGTCGACTTGTATGTCGATGAAGTGCTGTGCCACGCCAAAGTCATCCTGATTTCGCTGCATGGCGGCATTGGCTATTGGCGCTACGGTATCGAGCGTCTGGTGCAGTTGGCCGAGCGCGGCGTCACACTGATCCTGGTGCCGGGCTGTGATCGGCCAGACCCGGAACTCAGCGGTTTGAGTACTGTGGGACAGGAAGAGCGCGACCGCCTGTGGCACTTTTTGCGTCAGGGCGGGCTAGGTAATGCGCTGGATTTCTATCGCTGCCTCGCCAGCGACTACCTGGGCCGCGAGTACGCCTGGGCCGAGCCGCAAACCCTGCCGCGCACCGCGATTTATCACCCGCATAAAGCCAATGCCCACCTCAATGACTGGCAGGCCGACTGGCGCCCGGACTTCCCGGTGGCGGCCGTGCTGTTTTACCGCTCCCATTTGCAGGCGGCCAATAC
This sequence comes from Pseudomonas fildesensis, assembly GCF_001050345.1. Classification (GTDB taxonomy): domain Bacteria; phylum Pseudomonadota; class Gammaproteobacteria; order Pseudomonadales; family Pseudomonadaceae; genus Aquipseudomonas; species Aquipseudomonas fildesensis. The sequence goes on from NZ_LFMW01000012.1 coordinate 438,607, forward strand.
CGGTTTTATCGATGTGTTCTGCCAGCGCTTGCAGGCAGCAGGCCTTAACCCGCTGCCGATGGCGGTGGCCAGTTTGAAAGAGCCCGGCTGCCTGGCGGTGGTCGAGGATTTGCTGGATGAGGTCGGGGCGGCGGTGATTTTGAACACCACCGGTTTTGCTCAATCCAGCCCCGAAGCGCCGCATTTGCGTCCGTTTCGCCGCAATATCCCGGTGATCCAGGCGATTTGCGCCCAGGACAACCAACCCGGCTGGGAGGCCAGCGAGCAGGGCCTCGGCCCACGCGACCTGGCGATGCACATCGCCTTGCCGGAACTGGACGGGCGCATTATCAGCCGGCCGATCAGCTTCAAAGACTTGGCCTGGCGCAGCGAGCGTAGCCAGTCGGACGTGGTGTGTTACCGCGCAGCGCCCGAGCGCATGGACTTTGTGGCGGAACTGGCGCGGCGTTGGGTCGAGCTTGCGCGGGTGCCGAATGCGGACAAACGCGTCGCGCTGATCCTCGCCAACTACCCGACCCGCGACGGCCGCATCGGCAACGGCGTGGGCCTGGATACGCCGGCGGCGGCGCTGAATATCCTGCGCGCCCTGCAAACCGAGGGTTACCCGCTGCCGGATGTGCTGCCGGACAGCGGCACTGCCTTGATCCATGAACTGCTCGGCGGCGTGACCAATGACCTCGACAGCCTCGACCTGCGCCCCTGCCATCAAAGCCTGGGGCTGGACGACTATGAGGCGATGTTCCAGCGCTTGCCCGAAGCCAACCGCCGCGCTGTGCTGGAGCGCTGGGGCGCGCCACATAGCGACCCGATGTGCCGCGACGGCCGCATGATGATCGCCGGCCTGCGCCTGGGCCTGACCTTCGTCGGCATCCAACCGGCCCGGGGTTACCAGGTGGACGCCAGCGCGGTCTACCACGACCCGGACCTGGTGCCGCCCCACGGTTATCTGGCGTTCTACTTCTGGTTGCGCCACACCTACGGCGCCCACGGTGTGATCCATGTGGGCAAGCACGGCAACCTGGAATGGCTGCCGGGCAAGGGCGTGGGGCTGTCGGAACACTGCTGGCCGGATGCATTGCTCGGGCCGCTGCCGAATATCTACCCGTTTATCGTCAATGACCCGGGCGAGGGCGCCCAGGCCAAGCGCCGCACACAGGCGGTGATCATCGATCACCTGATGCCGCCGCTGACCCGCGCCGAAACCTACGGCCCGCTGCGCGACCTGGAACTGTTGGCGGACGAATATTACGAGGCGCAGCTGCTTGACCCGCGCCGCGCCCTTGAGCTGCAAAAAGACATTCTCAAGCTGGTGCGCGAAACCCGTATCGACCAAGAGCTGGAACTGGACAACGACGCCGACGCCGCCATTTGGTTGCCGCGCCTGGACACGTACCTGTGCGATTTGAAGGAATCGCAGATCCGCGACGGCCTGCATATCTTTGGCGAGTCGCCCCAAGGCCGCTTGCGTATCGACACTTTGCTGGCGTTGTTGCGCATCCCGCGTGGCGATGGTCGCGGGCCGCAATCGAGCCTGCTGCGTGTGTTGGCCAAGGCTTTCGAGCTGGGCTTTGATCCGCTGGATTGCGCCCTCGCCGAGCCGTGGGCCGGGTGTCGCCCCGAGGTACTGCAAACGATCGATGCGCAATTGTGGCGCACGGCCGGTGACACCCGCGAACGCCTCGAACTGTATGCGGCGCGCTTGATCGAGCAGGCGCTGGAAGGGCCGCTTGAGCAATTGGAGGAACCCGGCTGGGAGGACGTGAAGGCCGTGATCGAAAGCCTGCGCACTGTCGTGGCGCCGCGCCTGGATGCGTGTGGCCCAGCGGAAATGCGTGGTTTGCTCGATGCCTTGAGTGGCCGCTTTGTCCCGGCAGGCCCAAGTGGCGCACCGAGTCGCGGTCGCCTGGACGTGCTGCCCACAGGGCGTAACTTCTTCACGGTGGACGTGCGCAACCTGCCCACCACCACCGCCTGGCGTATTGGCTTTCAATCCGCCAACCTGATTCTTGAGCGGCACTTGCAAGACCACGGCGACCACCTGCGCCAACTCGGCCTGTCGGTATGGGGCACCGCCACCATGCGTACTGGCGGCGACGATATCGCCCAGGCCATGGCGTTGATGGGCGTGCGCCCGGTGTGGGCCACGGGCAGCCAGCGCGTGGATGACTTTGAGATCCTGCCGATCAGCCTGCTGGACCGCCCGCGCGTGGACGTGACGCTGCGCGTGTCGGGCTTCTTCCGGGATGCCTTCGCCAACTTGATCCGCCTGTTCGATGCGGCGGTGCAGGCGGTGGCGGCGCTGGATGAACCCGACGACATGAACCCGCTGGCGGCCAAGGTGCGCAGCGAGCGCGCGGCATTGCTTGAGTCGGGCCTGGACGAAGAAACTGCGTCAAAACATGCCGGCTGGCGCATCTTTGGCGCCAAGCCGGGTGCCTATGGCGCGGGCGTGCAGGGCGCGATTGACGGTCGCCTGTGGCAAAGCCGCGAGGACCTGGCCGAGGTTTACCTGAATTGGGGTGGCTACGCCTATGGCGGCTCCGACGAAGGCACCGCCGCCCGCGAACAGTTCGCCCAGCGCCTGAGCCAAGTGCAAGCGGTGCTGCAGAACCAGGACAATCGCGAGCATGACCTGCTCGATTCGAATGACTACTACCAATTCCAGGGCGGTATGCTCGCTGCCGTGGAGACCCTGAGCGGCGACAAGGCCGCCAGCTATCATGGCGACCACGGCCAGCCGGACCTGCCGAAGATCCGCACCTTGAAGGAAGAGCTGAACCGGGTGATTCGTTCCCGCGCCGCCAACCCCAAGTGGATCGAAGGCGTGAAGCGCCATGGCTATAAAGGCGCGTTTGAAATGGCCGCGACCGTGGACAACCTGTTCGCGTTCGACGCCACTACCGCGCTGATCGACGATCACCAATACGCCTTGCTCGCCGACGCCTACTTGCTCGACCCTGACACCCGGGCCTTTGTGCAACAGCACAATCCCGACGCCCTGCGGGACATGACTGAGCGCATGCTCGAGGCCCAGCAGCGCGGGATGTGGCAGGAGCCCGGGGCGTATCGCGAGGCGTTGGAAAACCTGTTGCTGGATATAGAAGAAGACGGTTAGCGCAAGATCCGGCTCTTGTGGTGAGCAGGCTTCCTGTGGCGAGCGGGCTTGCCCCGCGTTGGGCTGCGAAGCAGCCCCAAAACCGGACACAGCGTTCCGTCAGGAAGAATGCGTTTAGCTTTATTGGGGCTGCTGCGCAGCCCAGCGCGGGGCAAGCCCGCTCGCCACAGGAAGCTCGCCCATCAAAGTTGATTGCCTGTACCGCAGAATTTAAAGAGAACCCGAATGACTGATATCCCCCATTTCCCGCTGTCCGCCGTGGTCGGCGCCGACGACCTGAAACTGGCGCTGTGCCTGACCGCCATCGACCCAAAGATTGGCGGCGTGCTGATCGAGGGCCCGCGCGGGATGGCCAAGTCGACCCTGGCCCGCGGTTTGGCCGATCTACTGGCCAGTGGTCAGTTCGTCACCCTGCCACTGGGCGCCACTGAAGAACGCCTGGTGGGCACCCTGGATCTGGATGCGGCGCTGGGCGAAGGCCGCGCGCAGTTTTCCCCAGGCGTGCTGGCCAAGGCGGACGGCGGCGTGTTGTATGTCGATGAAGTCAACTTGCTGGCCGACCACCTGGTGGACCTGCTGCTCGACGTCGCCGCGAGCGGTACCAACCTGATCGAGCGCGACGGCATCTCCCACCGCCACTCGGCGCGATTTGTATTGATCGGCACGATGAACCCGGAGGAGGGCGAGTTGCGCCCGCAACTGCTCGACCGTTTCGGCTTCAACGTGGCGCTGAGCGGGCAGACCTTGCCGGCCGAGCGCGGGCAGATCATCCGCCGTCGCCTGAATTTCGACAGCGATCCGCAAGCGTTCTGCGCACAGTGGGCTGAACCGCAGTCTGCCTTGCGCGAGCGCTGCACCCAGGCGCGGGCGCGGCTCGACAGCATTGAGCTGGATGACCAGGCGCTGGCGCAGATTACCGAGCGCTGTTTTGCCGCCGGTGTCGATGGCCTGCGCGCGGACCTGGTCTGGCTGCGCGGCGCCAGGGCCCACGCAGCCTGGCGTGGCGCTAGCGCGATTGCCGAGGAAGATATCGAAGCCGTGGCCGAGTTTGCCTTGCGCCACCGGCGCCAGGAGCAATCGCCGCCGGCCAGTGCGCCCAATGAAGGCCAGGCGCCGAACCCCTCAGACACCTCACCCGGCCAAGGCCAATGGGGCGACATGCCTGCTCCGTCCCTGCCCACGGGCGCTCGCCGGGACGTGCCCACCTGGCCAAAAAAGCCCTAGGCATTCGCCCTCGACCTGACGCGGGGGCGGATGCCCGCCCCAAGACAGGGCGATTGGACAGAGGCAGGCAAGGCAAGGCGCGCAGCGCGCAGCGCGGCTCGATCAATTGGCCGGGCACCTTGCTCGGTGGCCGGCCGCAATGCCGCGAGGATCTGTTGTTCCACCTGCGCAGCCGCTCGGCCCATGAATTGTGGCTGGTGATTGTCGATGCATCCGCGTCCACGCGGCGGCATCGCGCCTTGACCGATGCCAAGGGGTTGCTGGCCCAGTTGTTCGATGATGCTTACCGGCAACGCGCGCGGATGGCGTTGTTGACGGCCAGCGGGCAGTCGCCGAAGTGGCAGGTGCAGGGGCTGAAAGCCGCGAAGAGTTTGACCGGTTGGTTGGATCAACTGGGCGCGGGCGGGGGCACGCCATTGGTGGCGGCGTTGACCGAGGCCCGCCATTGGCTGGTGGCGCGGCGCAAGCGCTATCCCGCCGAGCAGCAGCGGTTGCTGCTGATTACGGATGGGCGGGTCAAGGCGTTAGCGGGGTTGCCTGAGTTGGAGTGCGCGGGGTTGTTGGTGGATATCGAGCGCGGGCCGATCAGGTTGGGCCGATCCCAAGAGCTGGCCGCCGGGCTACAACTGGATTATTGGCATATCGATACTGTGTAGCGTTGGGTCTATCGCTATCGTGAGCAAGCCCACTCCCACATTCAACCGAGTACCTCCTTTGGAATACGGTCGAATGTGGGAGTGGGCTTGCTCACGATGAGGCCTTTGAAGCCACCGCAAAGCCTCATCCCGAGCCAGGCACACTCGGCCAAAGATTCGCCACCAGAAACAACCGCTCGGCTTCCTCCCAATCTTCCCCAACCTGAACCAATCGCACCAGCAACTGCGCCGGTGCCATCGGTTCCAGTTCCGCCAACCATCCCTGCATCTGCTCCTCGCTCCACACCTCATGCGCCGGGTAATGCGCCGGCGCCAGCCATGCATGCCGGGGCAGGGGTTGCCAGTGGCCGGGCGGGCTGGCGTTGACAAACGCCGGCCAATCACGCTGATGCAACCAACGCCCACGCAAATGCTGCGGATGGGCACCTTGGGGAGATTCAGCCTGGCCAGGCCACGGATAGAGCAAATACCCGCCGAGCCACAAATGCGCATCAAACTGCTGAATATCCAGCGCCGCCAACACTTCACGGCTTTCCGGCCGTGCGGAGATCGGCAGTTGATGCTGGGCCAGATGCGCCAGCTTGCGGTCCAGACGGTCATGACAACCCGGGCCCAGCCACTGCGCAGGGTCGCGGCCATCGCCGTCTTGCGGGCCGAGATAGAGTTTGATCGCCAACTCCAGATGATGCACGCCATCGCGGTCACGCAGCAGCATGTCCAGTTCGCCCAGGGTATGCCCGGCGCGGCGGATCGGCAGGTTGGCCGCCAGCAATTGAACGCCGGGCGCGTGTTGCACGGCGAACTGCCACAGGCGCTCGTAATACAAGCCCAGGCGTCGGGTGCGGGCCAGGCTCAACCAGTGCTGCAGTTCGCGGCTGTCCTGGTCTAATTGTCGCAGCCAGTGTTCGAGCAAATGAGGCGCCTGCACCCAGTCACTGCCGGCCAGAGGATGGCGCTGCGGCCATGGCGTTTGCGCGAGCATCGGCGGGGCGAGTATGACCCACGCCAGGTCGCGCACCTCAGGGTGGCGCAGCTGGCGAGGCAAGTTGTGTAAGTCGGGGAACACAGTCATGGTCCGAGCATAGCCTTTTAAGCCGGTTGCAGGTGGCTGAGAACCGTTGTCATCAAGGCTTCACGGCGACAAAGGATTTTGCCTGAGACGGCCTTTCGCCCATAATCGTTCTTTTTTGCCACACCCCAATCCCGCAGGAGCCCCATGGAGCAATTTCGCAATATCGGCATTATCGGTCGCCTGGGCAGTACCCAGGTGCTGGACACCGTCCGCCGGCTGAAAAAATTCCTGCTGGATCGCCACCTGCATGTGATCCTCGAAGACACCATCGCTGAAATCCTCCCCGGCCACGGCCTGCAAACCTCGTCGCGCAAGATGCTCGGTGAGGTCTGCGACATGGTCATCGTGGTGGGCGGCGACGGTAGCCTGCTCGGCGCCGCCCGTGCCCTGGCGCGGCATAACGTGCCGGTGCTGGGGATCAACCGTGGCAGCTTGGGCTTCCTCACCGATATTCGCCCGGATGAGCTGGAAGTCGAAGTGGCCAAGGTGCTCGACGGCCATTACCTGGTGGAAAACCGCTTCCTGCTGCAGGCCGAAGTACGCCGCCACGGCGAAGCCATCGGCCAGGGCGACGCCCTTAATGATGTGGTGCTGCACCCCGGCAAATCCACGCGGATGATCGAGTTCGAGTTGTATATCGATGGCCAGTTCGTGTGCAGCCAGAAGGCCGACGGCCTGATCGTCGCCACGCCGACCGGTTCTACCGCGTATGCGTTGTCTGCCGGTGGCCCGATCATGCACCCCAAGCTCGATGCCATTGTGATCGTGCCGATGTACCCCCATATGTTGTCCAGCAGGCCCATCGTGGTCGATGGCAACAGTGAGCTGAAAATCGTGGTGTCCAAAGACATGCAGATCTACCCGCAAGTCTCCTGTGACGGGCAGAACCATTTCACCTGCGCCCCGGGTGACACCATCACTGTGAGCAAAAAGGCGCAGAAGCTGCGGTTGATCCACCCGCTGGACCACAATTACTACGAAGTGTGCCGGACCAAGTTGGGCTGGGGCAGCCGCTTGGGGGGTGGAGGCGACTGATGCTCGATCCCGCGCGTAGCTACGACCTGATTGGTGACGTGCACGGTTGCGCTCATACCCTTGAGCACTTGCTCGACCAGTTGGGCTACCACAAGCAGGGTGGCACCTGGCGTCATCCGTCGCGTATGGCGGTGTTCCTCGGCGATATCATCGACCGTGGCCCACGCATTCGCGAGGCGCTGCATATCGTCCACGACATGGCCGAGGCCGGCCAGGCGCTGTGCATCATGGGTAACCACGAGTTCAATGCCCTGGGCTGGGCCACACCGGCGCCGCCGGGCAGTGGCAAGCAGTTCGTGCGTGAGCACACCCCACGGCATGAGCGGCTGATCCACGAGACCCTGACCCAATTTGAACAGCACCCGGCTGACTGGCACGACTTCCTCGGCTGGTTCTATGACATGCCGCTGTTTGTCGACGCCGGGCGTTTTCGCGTGGTGCATGCGTGCTGGGATAACGGCTTTATCGCACCGTTGCGCGCGACCTTCCCCGATGGCTGCATCGATCAGCATTTCCTGCAGGCCGCGGCGGTGCCGGGCAGTTTTGCCTGCAACGCGTTCGACCGCCTGCTGCGCGGCACCGACATGCGCCTGCCGGATGGCTTGACCCTCACCGGTGGCGATGGCCTGACGCGCTCGTTCTTCCGCACCAAATTCTGGGAAGACGACCCGAAAACCTACGGCGATATCGTGTTCCAGCCCGACGCCTTGCCGGAGCCGGTGGCACGTACGGCGCTGTCCTCGACTGAAAAAAATTCCCTGCTGCGCTACGGCGTCGACGAGCCGTTATTGTTCGTCGGCCATTACTGGCGCAGCGGTAAACCGGCGCCTATCCGCCCGAACCTGGCCTGCCTGGACTACAGCGCCGTGCTGTACGGCAAGTTGGTGGCGTATCGCCTGGACCAGGAAACCCAACTGGATCCGCGTAAATTCGTATGGGTCGACGTTGAGCGCCCTGAGGTAATTTCATGAGTACCGTGGCCGTATTGCGCTTGCCCCTGAGCGTCGACCTGGGTGGTTTCGTCAAACTGCTGCAACGTATGCAAGTGCCCCATCGCGTCAGCGAAGAGGCCGGCGAGCAGGTTCTGTGGGTGCCCGAAACCATCAGCGACGACGTGCGCGTGTTGTATCAGCGCTTTCCCGCCGGTGACCCGGACCAGCAACTGGATATTCCCGAACAGGCACCGGCCACGCGCCCGAGCTTTGTTCAGCAACTGCGCCACAGCCCAGTCACAGCGTTGGTATTGCTGGCGAGCCTTATCGTCGGTGCGGTGACCCTGCTGGGTGAAAACCTGCAAGCCATGAGCTGGCTGACCTTCCTGCCGTTCCGGGTGATGGGTGAGTACATCCAGTTCACGCCGTTCGCCGACATGTTGGCGTCGGGGCAGTGGTGGCGGCTGGTCACGCCGATGCTGATCCACTTCGGCATCCTGCACTTGGCCATGAACGGCATGTGGTACTGGGAACTGGGCCGGCGCATCGAAGCGCGCCAGGGCAGTATCAACCTGCTGGGCCTGACCCTGTTGTTCAGCCTGGTCTCCAACTACGCGCAATACGCTTACGGCGGCCCCGGCCTGTTTGGCGGTTTGTCGGGCGTGCTGTATGGCCTGCTCGGGCATTGCTGGATCTATCAACTCGTCTCGCCCAACCCGGCGTATCGCCTGCCCCGTGGGGTGTTGGTGATGATGCTGGTGTGGCTGGTGCTGTGCCTGTCGGGGCTGGTCTCGATGATCGGTTTCGGCGAAATCGCCAACGCTGCCCATGTCGGCGGCCTGGTTATCGGTTGCCTGACCGGTTTGCTGGGCGGGCTCTACAGCCGCCGCAAAACCCCTATTTATTAAGGAAGAGCCGCATGTCCTCTTTTGCTGAAATGATCGAAAACATCACGCCCGACATCTACGAGAGCCTCAAGCTCGCCGTGGAAATCGGCAAATGGTCCGACGGGCGCAAGCTCACCGCCGAGCAGCGCGAGCTGTCCCTGCAAGCGATGATCGCCTGGGAACTCCAGAACCTGCCGGAAGACCAGCGCACCGGCTATATGGGCGCTCAGGAATGCGAGTCGAAGTCGACCACCGTGCCGAACATCCTGTTCAAGTCGGATGCGATCCATTGATTGAAATTGGTCGCGGTGCAGTCAGCAAAATGTCGGCGCAACTCGGTGAGCCGACCGTTCAATATGCGTTTCGCCTGGGCGATACCGAGGTGCCGGTCAACCCATTGATCGGCACCCATGTGCGCCTGGAGTACCTCGGTGCCATTCATTGCAGCCATTGCGGCCGCAAGACCAAAACCAGTTTCAGCCAGGGTTATTGCTACCCGTGCATGACCAAGCTGGCCCAGTGCGACCTGTGCATCATGAGCCCCGAGCGTTGCCATTACGACGCCGGTACCTGCCGTGATCCGGGCTGGGGCGAGCAGTTCTGCATGACCGACCACGTGGTGTACCTGGCCAATTCGTCGGGGGTCAAGGTCGGCATCACCCGCGCCACGCAGCTGCCGACCCGGTGGCTGGATCAAGGCGCCAGCCAGGCGCTGCCGATCATGCGCGTGGCGACCCGCCAGCAGTCCGGTTTCGTCGAAGACCTGTTCCGCAGCCAGGTGGCCGACAAGACCAACTGGCGTGCCTTGCTCAAGGGCGATGCGCAATCGGTCGACCTCAAGCAGGTGCGCGATGAGCTGTTTGCGACCTGTGCCGATGGCCTGTTGAATTTGCAGGAACGCTTTGGCCTGCAAGCCATCCAACCGGTATCCGACATCGAACCGATCGAAATCCGCTACCCGGTCGAGCAGTATCCGACCAAGATCGTCAGCTTCAACCTGGACAAGAACCCGATTGCCGAAGGCACGCTGTTGGGGATCAAGGGCCAATACCTGATCTTCGACACCGGCGTTATCAACATTCGTAAGTACACGGCCTACCAGCTCGCCGTGCATCAGTAAAAGGATGCCACCCATGCGCACCGAACAACCGAAGATGATTTACCTGAAGGACTATCAGGCGCCGGACTACCTGATCGACGAGACGCACCTGACCTTCGAATTGTTCGAGGACCACAGCCTGGTCCACGCGCAACTGGTGATGCGCCGCAACCCCGAGCGCGGCGCAGGCTTGCCGCCACTGGTGCTGGATGGCCAGCAGCTTGAGCTGTTGAGCGTGAACCTGGCCGATCAGGAGTTGACCGACGCTGACTACCAGCTGTCCGACAGCCACCTGACCGTGCATCCCACCAGCGCGACGTTCACCCTCGACACCACCGTCAAGATCCACCCGGAAACCAACACCGCCCTGGAAGGCCTGTACAAATCCAGCGGCATGTTCTGCACCCAGTGCGAGGCCGAAGGTTTCCGCAAGATCACGTATTACCTCGACCGTCCGGACGTGATGAGCACCTTCACCACCACGGTGATCGCCGAGCAACACAGTTACCCGGTGCTGCTGTCCAACGGCAACCCGATCGCCAGCGGCCCCGGTGAAGACGGTCGCCACTGGGCGACCTGGGAAGACCCGTTCAAGAAGCCTGCGTACCTGTTTGCCCTGGTGGCCGGTGACCTCTGGTGCGTTGAAGATACCTTCACCACCATGACCGAGCGCACCGTGGCGCTGCGCATCTACGTCGAGCCGGAAAACATCGACAAGTGCCAGCACGCCATGACCAGCCTGAAAAAGTCGATGCGCTGGGACGAAGAAACCTACGGCCGCGAGTACGACCTCGACATCTTCATGATCGTGGCGGTCAACGATTTCAACATGGGCGCCATGGAGAACAAGGGCCTCAACATCTTCAACTCCAGCGCCGTGCTGGCCCGCGCCGAAACCGCCACCGATGCCGCGCACCAGCGCGTCGAGGCCATCGTCGCCCATGAATACTTCCACAACTGGTCGGGCAACCGCGTGACCTGTCGCGACTGGTTCCAGCTGTCGCTCAAGGAAGGCTTCACCGTATTCCGTGATTCGGGCTTTTCTGCCGACATGAACTCGGCCACGGTCAAGCGCATCCAGGACGTGGCGTACCTGCGTACCCATCAGTTCGCCGAAGACGCCGGCCCAATGGCCCACGCGGTGCGCCCGGACAGCTTTATCGAGATCTCCAACTTCTACACACTGACCGTGTACGAAAAGGGCTCGGAAGTCGTCGGCATGATCCACACCTTGCTCGGCGCTGAAGGTTTCCGCAAAGGCAGTGACCTGTATTTTGAACGCCATGACGGCCAGGCTGTGACCTGCGACGATTTCATCAAGGCGATGGAAGACGCCAATGGCGCCGACCTCAGCCAGTTCAAGCGCTGGTACAGCCAGGCCGGCACACCCCGTTTGGCGGTAAGCGAGTCCTACGACGCGGCGGCCAAAACCTACAGCTTGACCTTCCGCCAGAGCTGCCCGGACACTCCGGACAAGGTTGAAAAACTGCCGTTCGTGATCCCGGTTGAGCTGGGCTTGCTGGACGGGAAGGGCGCCGGTATCGCCTTGCGCCTGGTCGGTGAAGCGGCTGCTGGCGCCACGTCCCGGGTGATTTCGGTGACTGAAGCCGAGCAGACCTTCACCTTCGTCGATATTGCTGAACAGCCGTTGCCTTCGCTGCTGCGCGGTTTCTCGGCGCCGGTGAAACTGAGCTTCCCTTACAGCCGCGATCAACTGATGTTCCTGATGCAGCACGACAGCGACGGTTTCAACCGCTGGGATGCCGGCCAGCAGTTGTCGGTGCAGGTGTTGCAAGAGCTGATAGGCCAGCATCAGGCGGGTCAGCCGCTGAAGCTGGATCAGCGCTTGATCGATGCACTGCGCACGGTGTTGAGCGACGAGCGCCTGGACCAGGCAATGGTCGCGGAAATGCTCTCGTTGCCGGGTGAAGCCTACCTGACCGAAATCAGCGACGTGGCGGATGTTGACGCCATTCATGCAGCCCGTGAGTTTGCCCGCAAGCAACTGGCCGACCACCTGTTCGAAGGGCTATGGCTGCGCTACCAGGCCAATCGCGAGCTGTCCAAGCAAACTCCGTACGTGGCTGCGGCCGAGCATTTTGCCCGTCGTGCCTTGCAGAACATCGCGCTGTCTTACCTGATGCTCAGCGGCAAGCCGGAAGTATTGGCGGCGACACTCGACCAGTTCGACACCAGCGAAAACATGACCGAGCGCCTGACGGCGTTGGCGGTGCTGGTGAATTCGCCGTTCGAGGCAGAAAAGGCCAAGGCGCTGGCGGTGTTTGCCGAGAACTTCAAGGACAACCCGCTGGTCATGGACCAGTGGTTTAGCGTACAGGCCGGCAGCACGTTGCCGGGCGGGCTGGCGCGGGTCCAGGCGTTGATGGAGCATCCGGCGTTTACGCTTAAGAACCCGAACAAGGTGCGAGCCTTGATCGGCGCGTTTGCCGGGCAGAACCTGATCAACTTCCATGCTGCGGATGGCTCTGGCTATCGCTTCCTGGCGGACCTGGTGATCGAGCTGAACGCGTTCAACCCGCAGATTGCTTCGCGTCAGTTGGCGCCGTTGACTCGCTGGCGTAAATACGACAGCGCGCGGCAGGCGTTGATGAAGGCGGAGCTGGAGCGTATTCGTGCGTCGGGCGAGCTGTCGAGTGATGTGTTTGAGGTGGTCAGCAAGAGCCTTGCTTAACGCTTGCACTGGTCAATGAAAACGGCCTGCCGATCACTCGGTGGGCCGTTTTTTTGTCTGGGGGGCCGTGACGCTGCGGGGTAACCCGCGGATTCAAGCCTGCGTGCGGCCAGCGTGTTTAACGGGGCGCCTCAGATCAAAATCCAAAGCAAAGCAAAGCAAGGCAACAGCTAGAGCATCCTCCTTTGTGCAGACGCTGCGATTCAAATCACGGGCGGTCGACGCTGTCACTACTGACATTTTCTGGCAGGGCGCTCTGCTAAGCTGCGGCACATTTTATTGTCCGAGGTGGGATCAACGTGTCGCGCACCACTCGTCTACTGACGTTGCTCCAGGCCCTGCGGGGCAAAAAGCGCCCGGTGACTGCCGCCGTCCTCGCTGCGCAGTTGGAAGTGTCCGAGCGCACGCTGTATCGCGATATCGCCGAGTTGACCGCCTTGGGCGCGCCGATTTTCGGTGAGGCCGGGGTAGGGTATGTGCTGCGCAGTGGCTTGTTTTTGCCGCCGCTGATGCTGAATGCCGAGGAAACGGAAGCGATCGTGCTCGGCCTGCGTTATGTGGATCAGCGTGGAGACGACGTACTGAGCCGCGCCGCGGCCAATGCCTTGGCGAAGATTGCCGATGTGCTCGATCCCGCCGCCCAGGAAGCGCTGCGCAACCCGACCCTGCTGCCCGGCCCGCCGGGTTTCGGCTACCCGGAAAATCGCGTGCCGCTGAATGTGTTTCGCGAGGCTATTCGCAATCAGGCCAAGTTGCATATCGACTACGCGGACGCCAGCCAGACCCAGAGCCAGCGGCTGATCTGGCCGCTGGCCCTGGGTTTTCTGAATGAGGTGCGGGTGATCGTGGCCTGGTGCGAATTGCGTGGCGCCTACCGCACCTTTCGCACCGACCGTGTGGCCACCGCCGATCTTCAGGGCGAGCGCTACTCCGGCCGGCGCAGTGACTGGCTGCGCGCCTGGCGCAAACTGATGGAACAGAATGAGGCTGGGCCGTTCACTCCTGACAAAAAATGACACACCCATGGCTTAGCATGGCGTCATAAATCACCAAAAAGGAGCTGTGCCGTGTCCGCTACCCACCCAGAACTGGCCCCGGCCATCGTGGCCTATATCGCTGCAGCCAATGCCCGCGATACCTCGGTCATTGCCCATTGTTTTGCCGACGATGCCAACGTGTTCGATGAAGGCGTGCATCAGGTCGGCACCGCCGCCATCGCGCGCTGGATGGAAGACACCGGGCGTCGCTACCAGCCACGGGTGGAAGTGCTCAACGTGCAGCACCGCACCGGCAAGGTGCTGGTCAGCAACGTTGTGTCGGGTAATTTCCCCGGCAGCCCGCTGGAGTTGCGCTACACCTTTCGCCTGAATGAGCAGGGCAAGATTTCACGGCTGGATATCTCTGTGTAAGTCATAATTGCGCACATGACTTTCGACTCGCCCCTCACCGCTTATCAATACGCCATCGCCCAGCAGGGCTTTGTTGCCGACGACGCCCAGCGCCGGGCGGCAGGCGCCCTGCAAGCCTGTCATGAGGCTTTGCATCAGGGCCGCTCACCGATTACCGGGGTTTATCTGTGGGGGCCGGTGGGTCGTGGCAAAACCTGGTTGATGGACCAGTTCTACCAAAGCCTGCGGGTGCCTGCGCGTCGTCAGCACTTCCATCACTTCATGGGCTGGGTGCACCAGCGATTGTTCCAGCTCACCGGCACCCAAGACCCTTTGCAAGCGCTGGCCCGCGAGCTGAGCCGGGAGGTGCGGGTGCTGTGCTTCGACGAATTGTTCGTCAATGACATCGGCGACGCGATCATCCTCGGCCGTTTGTTCCAGGTGATGTTTGAAGAAGGCGTGGTGATGGTGTGCACCTCCAATCAACCGCCCGAGCAGCTGTATGCCGAGGGCTTCAATCGCGAGCGTTTCCTGCCGGGCATCGAGGCGATCAAGCAGCACATGCAGGTCGTGGCGGTGGCCGGTGGAGAGGATCATCGTTTGCATCCAGGCGTCGGCGTACAGCGTTATTGGGTGGATCATCCGGATGCGCTGGCTGCTGTGTTCAAGCAATTGAGTGCAGGACAAACCGTGAGCAGCGGGGCGATCTCTGTCGGTCACCGTTCGATTGTAGCGGTGCAGGCCAGTGACACGGTGCTGTGGTGTCGCTATGCCGACCTATGCGAGCAGCCGCTGGCCGCGATGGATTTCATGCTGCTGTGTGACCGTTTCAAGGCGATCCTGCTGGGAGAGGTGCCCAACCTGAGCGCGCAGAAACGCCCTGGTCGGATTGCTCGTGGCACTGAAGACGGCGCCCAGCGCGTGGTGGCCGGTGATCGCGAATTGCCCGAGTTGTCGGTACACGATGACAGCGTGCGCCGCTTTATCGCGCTGGTGGATGAATGCTACGACCGCAAGGTGCCGTTGTTCATCGAGGCCAAGGTGCCGCTCGATAGCCTCTACACCGAGGGCTACCTGGAATTTCCCTTCCGCCGCACCCTGAGTCGTTTGCAGGAGATGCAGTTGCAGCGATTCGGCGAGTGATGACCGTACGAAAAAACCTTCGGAAGGCCTGGGTGGGCGCTTTGATCTGCATAACCTTCGCGCTTTCAGGCAAGCATCTGTAGTTAATCTCCTTCATCTGCTGCCGGCTCCACGCTTACAATCGTTCCCCTCAAAGGGAACCGATTCCCTTGTTGTCGTTATCGAGGAAGGAAATGGACACCCCTGACATCCTGGTGCTGCAAGCCAGCTACACCAACTCCGTACATGCCGAGGCTATCGCCCTGGTGCTCAACCATTACGCCGAAGACCCGATGGGCGGTGGTCACACCCTCCCAGCCGATCTCCTGCAGCAACTGCCGGCGGAACTGGCCAAGCGCCCGCATGCGTTCAGCGTTCTGGCGTTCGTCGGCGGTGAGCCGGCGGGGTTGGTGAATTGCTTTGAAGGGTTCTCCACCTTCGCCTGCCGCCCGCTGGTCAACATCCACGACGTGGTAGTCATGAATCAGTTTCGGGGGCTGGGGTTGAGTCAGAAAATGCTGCAAAAAGTCGAGGAAATCGCCCGTCAACGCGGTTGCTGCAAGATCACCCTGGAGGTGCTTGAGGGCAATGCCGTGGCCCAGTCGGCTTACCGCAAGTTTGGTTTTGATGACTCAAGTTTTGATCCGGCCCATGGGCGCATGTTGTTTTGGAATAAGCCGCTGTAATAAATAACAGGCAAAAAAAGGCGCCATTAAATGGCGCCCGATAAACCTTTGCCAACGGAGCGGAATGGCACAGGGTGTTGCGGATTAACCAAGCATTAAATCAACTTTTCGGTTGTTGCTCTGCCTCGGACTGATCAACAGTGCGGGTGTTCAAAGTCTTGCCGTCGGCAGCTGCAGTTTGTTCGGTAGTGCCGTGGGTTTGTTGCTGGATGAAACTGAAGTTATTGTAAAACTCCTTCGAGCGCTCCGAGCCACCTTCTGCAAAAGCGGCGGCAGAGGCGAGTGTCATCAGGCTGGCAAGCATCAAGGTCGAGATTTTCATGGCAGTGTTCCCATTAAGAATGATCGGTATCCGTTCACTCCTTGATCAGATTTATGGGGCGAGTTTGCAACGATCTTATTAAGTGGGAATTAACGCTAAAAATATCCGAAGTTAACATTTTCGTTAACTTCGGGTTAAAAACTCCTACAGTTTCCAGTCCAGTGCCAGCGTAATCGAGCGCGGGTCGCCCCAATACACGCCGTTATAAAAACCGACGCGTTCGTAATATTTCTTATCAAATAGATTGTTGACGTTAACCGACGCCGAAACATGTTCATCGAACTGGTAGCGCGACATCAGGTTGACGACGGTGTAGGCCTGTTGCGTGATCTTCGTGGACTCGGTGATCAGGTAGCCATCTGTGTCCCTGCCACCGATCGGACGCTCGGCAAAGTCGTAGAAATCGCTCTGCCAGTTCACCGCACCGCCCACGGTCAAGCCGTGCCATTCGCCCGGCAGGCGATAGGCGGTAGACAGCTTGAGCATATTCATCGGCTGGTCGGTGTTGTTACGCTGTTTGTTGCCGTTGAGCGAATGGGTGTAGGTGTAACCCGCCGTGAGGTTCCAGTCCGGCATGACTTCTCCCGACACCTCCACTTCAAAGCCTTGCACCTTGTTGCCCTTGCCGCCGGAGGTGTAGAACTGCTCGCCGGTGTCCTTGTCCGGTTTGGCGCTGTTATCCAGTTCGGCGACGTTATCCTGGGTACTCCAGAAGTACGCAGCGGCCAGGTTCAATCGTTCGTTCAGCAGGCTGCCCTTCAGGCCTACCTCATAGTTGCTGCCCACCACTGGCTCCAGGTACTTCTTGCTGACGTCGCGCGCGTCCTGCGGGTTGAAGATATCGGTGTAGCTGGCGTACACCGTGTACTCCGGCGTCAGGTCGTAGAGCAGGCCGGCATAGGGCGTCCACATGTCATTGTGGGTCTGGCTGGACTTGGGTGAGGCGGTCAGTTGGTTGTTGAGGTCGTACTTGGGCGAGACGCTCTCGATTTCCCAACTACCGTAGCGGCTTCCCAGCACGGCGTGCAGCTTGTCGGTCAGGCTAAGGCGCGTGGCCAGGTAGCCAGCCTTCTGTTGCTTGCTCGAGTGCGCGCCCTTGAGGCCTGTCGTGCGGTCGGCAAATTTAACGATGCCGCCCATGTGTTGCCAGTCAGGGATGGTTACGTAACCGTCGGGTGTGCTGCCGCGTTGGTAGGGCGAAGTGTCCCGCTGGTCGGACTCGCCGTAACCCATCATCAATTCATGCTCGCGCCCTAATAGCGAGTAAGAACCGGCCAGGTTGAAATCCACCGCATCCATCTTCGACGTGCCGACCATTTGGTTGGTCCACGCCGTCATGCCACTGCCATCCGCGTTCGGGAAGCCCGCGCCGCCGTAATACACCTTGCCGTCGGTATCACTTTGCCGATGGGTGTAGGCGGCTTTCAGGCGCCAGTCTGCAGACAGCCGGTGGTCGATGGAGGCAAAGGTGGTCTTGTCTTTCAGTGGCCAGGAGCTCCAGTCGGCTGCCAGGTTGGCCGAGCGGGATAAATCGGCTTTGCTGCCATCACTGTTCCAGTACGGCAGGGTGCCCCACGAAGTGCCTTGCACATGTTTGTTTTGGTAGTCGAACCCTACGGCCAACACGGTATCGTCCGTCAGATCGGCTTCGAGAATGCCGTAGCCCACTTCCCGTTGCAGTGCGTAGTTGTCGCGAAACGATTGGCTGTCACGATAAGCCAGCACCGTGCGCCCGCGCAGTCGTCCATCGAACGCCAGCGGGCCGCCCACATCCAGGTAGCTGTAGTAGTTGTCATGGCTGGCGCCGCTGACGCCGGTTTTGGCCTGCCACTGCGCGGTGGGGCGCTTGCGGATCATGTTCACCGTCGCCGAGGGATCACCGGCGCCGGTGGTCAAGCCGGTGGCACCCCGCACGACCTCGATACGGTCGTAAATGATCGTATCGGAATCGGATTTCATACGGCCGAAGGTATTGAGCATGCCGTCGACCTGGAAGTTATTGATGGAAT
The DNA here is from genome assembly GCF_001050345.1 of Pseudomonas fildesensis. Taxonomy (GTDB): domain Bacteria; phylum Pseudomonadota; class Gammaproteobacteria; order Pseudomonadales; family Pseudomonadaceae; genus Aquipseudomonas; species Aquipseudomonas fildesensis. The sequence goes on from NZ_LFMW01000012.1 coordinate 456,846, forward strand.
AACCCCGCGAGGAATACGCGGCGCGGTCGGAATCCAGGTGCTGCACCGTCACCCCGGTGGTCTGGCGCAGGGCATCGGTCAGGGTGTTGAGGTTGAAGTCATCCATCTGCTGGCGAGTGACCACCGAAATAGACTGCGGGGTTTCCTTGATGGACAAGTTGAGGCGGGTGGCGGTGCTCATCGCGCCGGTGGTGTAGGCCCCGGTGTGCTCGGTATTGGCCCCCAGGCCTTCGGCAGTGATGCGAGTGCTGCCCAGCTCCAGCGCGGTGGCGGGCGTTTGGTCAGGGTCGGTTTCAGCCAGCAGGTCCGGGCTCAGCACCACGCTGAACAGGCCAAGGGTGAAGGTCATGGAACGGGTAAAAGGCGCGAACATCGCGGAAGACTCCTTGTCGTCTTTGCAGCCTTTTCAGTAAGAAAAGGCCTTGGCTCAAAGACGAAAGGAGGTGTGGAACTTTAGGGTTAGACGAGAATGATTGTTATCTTTCTGTTACAAGGCGCGTTTCTACTTGAGTACGACCTCGTTACTGTCCGCCTTTTTCGGCTTGATCAGGCTGAAGTCGATCAGCGCTTTCTGTTGACGCTCGTAGGGGTTGCCGATCAACAGCGGGCGTGGCTTAAAGCTCTCACTGACCAGGCTCTTGCTGTGGTCCAATTCATCGAAACTCAAGCCGGCCATGTCGGCCCAAGTGTGGATCAACTGCGAGCTGCTGTACGGCCGCTGCAGGTCACCGGCGAAACTCCAGTCGTGGGTTTCGCGCCACTTGGGTGAGGCATAGGCCATGAACGGGATGGTGTACATCGGCGCCGTCGGCTTGCCTTCGTTGCGACCCAGGGTGTTGTGGCCGGCCGAGTCGAAGACGTCTTCGCCATGGTCCGACAGGTACATAAGGAAGCCGTTGGGGTCGGTCTTGGCGTAGTCCTTGATCAGGCTCGACACCACGAAGTCGTTGTACAGCACCGCATTGTCATAGCTGTTGTAGGTTGGCAGTTGCGCATCGCTGACGCCGGGCGGAACGCCTTCACGATCGGTGAATTTGTCGAAGGTCGGCGGGTAACGGTATTGATAGCTCATGTGCGTGCCCAGCAGGTGCACCACGATGAACTTGCGCTCGGCCGGGTCGGCCAGGGCCTTGGAGAACGGTGCCAGCACATCGCCGTCGTATTGGCGGGCGTTCTGGTTGCGGTTGTTGTTCAGGTACACCTGCTCGTCGGCCTGTTCGGAAAAGGTCGTGAGCATGGTGTTGCGCTTGGTCATGGTCTGTTGGTTGGTGATCCAGTAGGTCTTGTACCCGGCCTGTTTCATCACGCTGACAATCGACGGGGTCTTGAGGTACAGGTCCGGGTTCTCTTCGTCGGCGAAGGTCAGCACCTGTTGCAGCGCTTCGATGGTGTACGGGCGCGGGGTGATGACGTTGTCGAACACCGCCAGTTGGTCGCGCAGCTTGTCCAGCTCCGGGGTGGTGTTGCGCGGGTAGCCGTAGAGGCTCATGCGTTGGCGGTTGGTGGATTCGCCGATCACCAGCACCAGGGTCGAAGGCTGGCCGGCCATGCTGTCCTTGAGGTTCTTCAAGGGCGGAATCTGGCTGGCGCTGGTCAGCATGCCTTGCATGTTGTCCAACTGTTCGGTGTAGCGGCGATAGGCGACGATCATCTGCCATGGCACGGCGGGTTCGATGCGGGTTTCGAAGCGGTCGATGGCCTGTTCCATGTTGTCGCTGGTGGCGATCTGTTTGACCAGCGGGTAACCCACCACGGCCAGCACAATGGCAGCGGCTGCCAGCATCGACTGGCCGCGCGGCAGATACACCGGTCGCAGGCGCGTCCACAGGAAGACCGCGAAGGCGGTATGGGCGATGAACGCCAGCACAATCCACCAGGCAAAATATTGGGTGGCGTATTCACCGGCTTCAGAGATGTTCGACTCGAACATGATGAAGATGACGCTTTGGGAAAATTCCTGCTGATAGATGAAGAAATAACCCAGGCTGGCCATGGAACAGGCCCACAGCACCACACCGATCAAGGCGGCGAGTAAACGGGTACGGCGCGGGAACAGCAACATGGGCGCCAACCACAGCGCGCTCATGAAGAAGGCCTGGCGGAAGCCACTGAAACCGGAGGTGCCGGTCAGTTGGATCAGCAGTTGGGTGATACCCGAGAAGTACCAGAAAAACAGGAACAACCAGCCAAAGCCGGCCCAATCGAAGCCTTTCGCAGACTTGGTGCTGCGTTTGAACATTGCCATCCAGCGCTCCAGCAAAACGTGAGTTCATCCTCGGGCAGCATTGCCCGTACGGCTTTTCATCCGCAGACCGGACGTTTATCGGGCGCAGTATCGTCAGTGGGGTGTGAAAAGTTCGTGAGTTTTAAACCTGAAGTTTCAGTGGGCGACGACTAGCGGGCACCGCACAGGGTCGTGGGTGAGGCTGAAAGCGCATTTGAAGTGTTGGACGAGAAAAATTTCCGCCAGGGCCGTCATACAGTGCTGCGGTACGCGCACTTTCATTGCTCACGGGAAAATGTGAAGACGTTGCGTAAAGGGCATTTGAAGTTGGCGGCCCTAAGGTACAAGACCTATGACGACCAACTTCGTGAGGCGCAGAACCGCGAGGTGGGGATTATCGCCAACGGAATGCACAGCGCCTGTTTTTCAGCCGCATGCCATCGTGAATCAGCTGTGGGCCGGTGCCGTCAGTGCGACTGAGCTGGGGCCTTGCAATTGCATCTGCAGTTGCGCGACTTGCATGAGCAGTTGATCGCGTTCGTCCTTCAACTGGCGTAACTCATCACGACGGATGGTGACGTAGAGGGTCTGTGGCGGGCGGGTCATCTGTACTGTGCTCATTGCTTACCTCGCAAATAGCGGTAGATCGCGGTGCCGGAACGCTTGATTCGAGGTTCTCGGCATCAGTCGGAAGCAATTCTGAATTCTTTTTTGCATCAATGGAACTTTTTTATTTTTGGCGGTCGTGTGACTTTTTGTGTCGTGATGGTGAAATGATGGCTACTTTTTTGTCATGAAACTACATGGATCCGCTCTGGACTAACCCTCATTAGCCTCATTGCGCTATAAACTATGTCACACATTTTTTAGTAGTTAGGAGCATCAGCACATGCAACTGGGGATTATTGGACTAGGCCGCATGGGCGGTAATATTGCGCGGCGCCTGATGCTCAATGGGCATACCACCGTTGTTTACGACCGTAACGAAGCATTCGTCAAAGGCTTGAGCGAAGAGGGCGCCACCGGCGTTGCCGATTTGAGAGCCTTGGTGGCCGGGCTGCAAAAGCCTCGCGCCGTGTGGGTGATGCTGCCGGCAGGCGACCCTACCGAGAACACCATCAATGAATTGAGTGAATTGTTGGAAGACGGCGATGTGATCATCGACGGCGGCAACACCAACTATAAAGACGACGTGCGTCGCGCCAAGGCGCTGTCGGAAAAAGGCCTGCACTATGTCGACGTCGGCACCTCCGGCGGCGTCTGGGGCCTGGAACGCGGCTACTGCATGATGATCGGTGGCGACGCCGAGACGGTGCAACGCCTCGACCCGATCTTCGCCAGCCTGGCACCGGGCATCGGCAACATCCCGCGCACCAAGGACCGTTCTGCCACCGCCGATACGCGTGCCGAGCATGGCTACATTCACGCCGGCCCTGCGGGCTCGGGGCATTTCGTCAAGATGATCCATAACGGCATCGAGTACGGGATGATGCAGGCGTTTGCCGAAGGTTTTGACATCCTCAAGACCAAGAACTCGGAGAACTTGCCGGAAGACCAGCGTTTCGACCTGAACGTTGCCGACATCGCCGAAGTCTGGCGCCGTGGCAGCGTGGTCTCGTCCTGGCTGCTGGACCTGACCGCCGATGCGCTGGCCACCGACCCGAAACTCGACGGCTACTCCGGCTCCGTGGCCGACAGTGGTGAAGGCCGCTGGACCATCGAAGCCGCCATGGAACAGGCCGTACCGGTGCCAGTGCTGTCCACCTCATTGTTTGCGCGTTTCCGCTCCCGTCAGCAGAGCACCTACGGTGACAAAATGCTGTCTGCCATGCGCTTCGGCTTTGGCGGCCACGTGGAGACTTCCAAAAAATGACTTCAAACGGCAAGAAATCCAAGGCCGAACCCGCTCCACCTACCACGCTGTTTCTGTTTGGCGCCCATGGCGACCTGGTCAAGCGCCTGCTCATGCCGGCGCTGTACAACCTGAGTCGGGACGGGCTGCTGGGCAATGGCTTGCGCATTGTCGGGGTTGATCACAACGCCATCAGCGATGCCGACTTCGCCAAGAAGCTCGAGGATTTCATCCGCACCGAGGCGGCGAGCAAGGTCAAGGGCAACGCTGAAAACGCCCTGGACCCAGAGTTGTGGGCGCAATTGGCCAAAGGCATCAGCTACGTCGAGGGCGACTTCCTCGATGACAGAACCTATGCCGACATCGGCAAAAAGATCGCCGACAGCGGCACCGGCAATGCGGTGTTCTACCTCGCCACCGCGCCGCGCTTCTTCAGTGAAGTCGTGCAGCGCCTGGGCAGCGCGGGGCTGTTGACGGAAACCGACGACAGCTTCCGCCGCGTGGTGATCGAAAAGCCTTTCGGCTCTGACCTGGCCACCGCCGAAGCGTTGAACGCCAGCCTGCTCAAGGTGATGAGCGAGAAGCAGATCTATCGCATCGACCATTACCTGGGCAAGGAAACGGTGCAGAACATCCTGATCAGCCGTTTCTCCAACGTGCTGTTCGAGGCGTTCTGGAACAACCATTACATCGACCACGTGCAAATCACGGCCGCGGAAACGGTGGGCGTGGAAACCCGGGGTAATTTCTTCGAAAAAACCGGCACCTTGCGTGACATGGTGCCCAATCACCTGTTCCAGTTGCTGGCGATGGTAGCCATGGAGCCGCCGGCCGCCTTCGGCGCCGATGCGGTACGCGGTGAAAAAGCCAAGGTGATTGGTGCGGTACGCCCGTGGTCCCTGGAGGACGCACGAGCCAACTCGGTACGTGGCCAATACACCGCTGGCGAAATTGGCGGCAAGCAGTTGCCTGGCTACCGCGAAGAAGCCAACGTCGCCCCCGACAGCAGCACCGAGACGTTTGTCGCCCTTAAAGTGATGATCGACAACTGGCGCTGGGTCGGCGTGCCGTTCTACCTGCGCACCGGCAAGCGTATGAGCGTTCGCGACACTGAGATCGTGATCTGCTTCAAGCCCGCGCCGTACGCGCAGTTCCGCGATACCGAAGTCGAAGAACTGAAGCCCACCTACCTGAAAATCCAGATCCAGCCCAACGAGGGCATGTGGTTCGACCTGCTGGCGAAAAAGCCCGGGCCGGCCCTGGACATGGCCAACATTCAGCTGGGGTTCGCCTATAAGGACTTCTTCGAGATGCAGCCGTCGACAGGCTACGAAACCCTGATCTACGACTGCATGACCGGCGACCAGACCTTGTTCCAGCGCGCCGACAACATCGAAAACGGCTGGCGTGCGGTGCAGCCCTTTCTCGATGCGTGGAAGGAAGACGACGGGATCCAGGCTTATAAGGCCGGTGAAGACGGGCCGGTGGCGGCCGATGCGTTGCTGGCCCGCGATGGCCGTGCCTGGCACTCGCTCGGATGAGTGATGCAGCGATCCATCCCATCCGGTTTATCCTCAGCGACGTGGACGGCACGTTGCTCTATCCCGATCACCGCCTGAGCCAGCGCACGGCCGACGCCGTTCGTGCCTTGCGCGACGCCGGGGTGTTTTTCAGCCTGGCCAGCGGGCGACCGCCCAAGGCCATGCTGCATCTCATCGAGACCTTCGGCATCGATGTGCCGGTGGCAGGCTTTAATGGCGGTACGCTGATCAACCCGGATGGCAGCATCCTGGTTGCCCACTATTTGCCGGCGGAGGCGGCGCTGGTGACCCTGGCACTGTTTTCGGCGGAGCCGGACGTGGAGGTATGGGTCTTTGCCGACGGCGACTGGCTGCGCCGTGACCCGCCTGGGCCGATGATGCAGCGCGAAGCCGATGGCTTGGGCTACGGGCCGGTTGTGGTGGAGAGTTTTGAGCCGTACCTGGATCGGGTCGACAAGATCGTTGCTGCCAGTAACAACACGCAGTTGCTGGTGGAGTTGGAGGCGCAGTTACAGCCCAAGGTGCAAGGGTTGGCGCAGGTGTCGCGTTCGCAACCGGTCTATCTGGATGTGACGGCGATGCTGGCCAACAAGGGTGAGGCCTTGAAGACTTTAGCGGCGCACCTGGGAGTGCCCATTGAGCAAACGGCGGCCATCGGCGATGGCGGCAACGATCCGGCGATGTTTCACGTGGCCGGGTTATCGATTGCCATGGGGCAGGCTGAAGAAGCCGTCAAGCGCCAGGCCAGCGTTGTCACCGGCAGTAATGTCGACGATGGCGCTGCTGAAGCGATCGAGCGTTTTATACTTGCGGCGCAATAAGCACGCTACGTTCTAACACTGAACTTCCGCTCATTAGTTTGCCGTCAAGCCCTGAGCGGAAGTTACAGCATCGAATTACTTTGGCATGGCCCAGGACTGCAACTGATAGCCACTTTTGTCCAGTTCGGCACGGGCCTGCGACAGCAGGTTTTCCAACTGTGCCGCGTCGGTATAAGTGCTGGAGGACAGTTGTTTGCTACTGATACGAGTGTTGGTGCGGTCGATGACGCTCAGGCTGAGGGCGCCATTGCCATCGTGCCAGGCCACGCACTGAAAGGGTTGGAAAGCACGGTCTGCGATCAAAAGAGCTTCGTTGATGCGGAGCGGGGCGTTCATGTGGGTCGTCTCTCTAAATGCCCAATCAAGTGAGTGCCGTCGGCTGGGCGTACCGTGCGGCGAGTTACTTGTACTGATGCACGATGGCAGGGTACGGGTCACATCTTAGAGCAAGATTTTTTAACTTTCCCTGACTGACATCATGTAAGCGGCTGTTTTGAAAGCTGAATGAAAGTCTCCTGGGATGGAAGTTTTTGTGTTCGTGCGCAGGCAGAAGTGGCTTTTTGCCCACACTTATAGCTAAACGGTACAAGGCCTGCGTCAAGACCTTGCTAATGTAAGCGCCAGGCGTTACAAACCTTTGTTTCTAAATAATTTTGTTCCTCAATGACAACAATTTTGACGCCAAGGAATAGTCATGATTGGCACACCTATCCAGCGCCGCTTGCTCGTGGTCGACCCGTGTGACGACTGTCACGGGCTGCTGCCCGGCCTGCGCACCGTGGGGTGGGATGTGGACAGCTGTGCCCTGGAGGCAGTGGGCGATCGTTCCTGTGACGTCGGGCTGCTGCGTTTGCAACCCTATCATCTGGAGCGGCCCGAAGCCGTCAAGGAACTGATTGGTCGCAGCGGCACCGAGTGGATCGCGGTGCTCAGTCAGGACGTACTGCGGCTGCAGAACGTCGGTGATTTTGTCTGCGAATGGTTTTTCGACTTTCATACCTTGCCGTTCGATGTGTCGCGGGTGCAGGTCACCCTGGGCCGAGCCTTCGGCATGGCGCGCCTGCGGGGTAAAGGCAACACCCAGGTGGAAGAGCCCGAGCATGAACTGCTGGGCGACAGCCGACCGATCCGCGAGCTGCGCAAATTGTTGTCCAAGCTGGCCCCCACTGAGTCGCCGGTGTTGATTCGCGGCGACAGCGGCACCGGTAAAGAGCTGGTCGCCAAAACCCTGCATCGCCAATCCCAGCGCCACGCCAAGCCGTTTGTTGCAATCAACTGCGGCGCAATCCCCGAGCACCTGATTCAGTCCGAGCTGTTCGGCCACGAAAAGGGCGCGTTTACCGGCGCGCACCAGCGCAAGGTCGGGCGGATCGAGGCGGCGAATGGCGGCACCCTGTTTCTCGATGAAATCGGCGATTTGCCGATGGAGCTGCAAGCCAACCTGCTGCGTTTTCTCCAGGAAAAACAGATCGAGCGGGTCGGTGGCAGCCAACCCATTCCTGTGGATGTGCGGGTACTGGCGGCAACCCACGTGGACCTGGAAGCGGCGGTGGCAAAGGGCTCGTTTCGCGAAGACCTGTATTACCGCTTGAATGTGTTGCAAGTGGTCACCGCACCGTTGCGCGAGCGCCATGGTGACGTCGCCATGCTGGCCAACCACTTTTCACGTTTCTACAGCCAGGAAACCGGCCGTCGCCCGCGCAGTTTCAGCGAGGACGCACGGGTGGCCATGGGGCAGCACCCGTGGCCAGGCAATGTGCGTGAGCTGGCCAACCGCGTGCGGCGTGGCCTGGTACTGGCCGAAGGACGGCAGATCGAAGCCGCTGATCTTGGGTTGCAAGGCGAACAGGCAATTTCTCAGCCGATGGCTACACTGGAAGACTACAAGCACCGCGCCGAACGTCAGGCGCTGTGCGATGTGCTCAACCGGCACAGCGACAACTTGAGTATCGCGGCCCGTGTGCTGGGGATTTCCCGGCCAACGTTCTACCGGTTGCTGCACAAACACCAGATCCGCTAGGGCGGGTAAACCGAAAAGCCCCGCAACGACACTTATCGTTGCGGGGCTTTTCCTCGTGGCGAGGGAGCTTGCTCCCGTTGGGCTGCGATTTGATCGTTCCCACGCTCCGCGTGGGAATGCCGCCTGGGACGCTCTGCGTCCCGATGTCGCTAGAAGTAATACGGGAATTTCAGGCTAAACGTAAAGTCCGGCGCATCATCCGTCATCCCGATCGCCAGGTTCGGCACGATCGTCAGGTTCTCCGACGCGGCAATGGTCATCCCCACGTTGAAGTAGCCGGCGTTAGCATCGCTGGACACCACCGATTGCCAGTCGCCGCCATTGGGCTTGAGCTTGCTTTTGCGTTGCACCAGGTCCGACACCGAGAACGACATACTCATCTTCTCGTTGAGGGCAAAGGCTACGCCCACACCGAGCTGGAAGCTGTCGCCCAGCCGCACTTTGCCGCCGACCTTCTGGTTGACTTCACTGCTGATATCGTCAAACGACTCCTCGAAGTTGTGGGTATAGGAGAGTGATCCAAACAACACCGCCGGGTCGAACGTCTTGACCAGCGAGATGCCTGGCGTGACCGACCAGACACCGTTACCCGTAGGCAGGTTTTCCGGCACGTAGAGGTTGTCGTTGAGGGGTTGCTTGACCAGCTTGATGCCAAAGGGCTCTTTACCCGTAGGCGCCTTGACCCTTACAGACACGACCGCATCCGGCAAGTTGGGGGTTTCGTCGAGGAACTTGTACGCCACGCCGAAATTGACATCGCCGATGGTCGGGTCGCGAGTCACTGAAGCTTCCGACGTGGCGGTGGCATCGTTGCCAGCGCCGCCCGACTGGTAGGTTGACTCGCGGTACACCACCGGTACGTTGACGTCGAACTGCCAGCGGTTATCAAAGTTGTAGCGTCCGGTCATGTCGACGGTCCAACTATCGGCCTTGATCCGGTCCAGGTTGATATTGCCGAGGAAAATTGAGTCCAGCGCCAGGAACCCGTTGAGGGTCAATTGGCGGGCGTCGTAACGGGCATAGGTAACGCCGGTTTCAAAGCTGAACTTGCCATTGCCGAAAAAGCCGCTGGCTTCGTTATAGAGGTTGCTCACACTTTGCGCGGGGGCCGAGTCGTCCTTGAGGGCCTGCCCGTAGGAGCTGCCACCGCCACCTGCACCACCGGATGCCGCCGCAGCGCCCGTGCCCGCGACCGTGGCCCCGCCTTTTTTGAAGTCGGCAGGTGATTTGGCCAAGCGTTTAGGCGCGGGAGTCGCTGGTTGGTCCTCCACCTGACGCACACGCTGTTCCAGCACGGCCAGGGCTTTTTGCTGCACTTCGTACCGCTGTTTTAGTTGCAGAAGCTCCTGTTTGAGGGTTTCGATATCGGCGTCTGGCGCGGCATACAGAACGGATGCAGGCAAGAGCGTACTTAAACAGACCACCGCGCGTAGCGATAACGATCGATGCATGAATTAAGCCGTCCTTTTCTAATGCGTAAGTGTCGAGGGTCAGCGTAGTTCAATAACCGAGTGTGCGTAGGCCTTTGAGTTGATCCAGGTTGCAATTCAATGCGCCGTTGTTTAGTCCGTTATTGTTCATCACGACGTTGAGCTGGGTCATGTTGTTGACGAAGTTGGTATTGCCGGTCAAAACCGTCCCTTGCAGTACATTGCCGCCACCAATCTGCTGCAGGCTGTTGCCTTGGTTGTGGTTGGCCTGGATAGCCATCTGCAAGCCGCCGTTGTTGGCTGACACACTTACCCGGCCTGCCGCGCTGTCACCGGTGACCGTACCGCCGGCCACCAGTACCTGCCCCGATTGCACGGCATTGCCGGGTGCAAAGCCGTTCTGGGAAACGTTGATGCCGACGTTGTTGTAGGCCGTGTTGTCATCACCCGCCGTGCGCACACTTTGGGTTACGCCCTGGCCGCTGCCGAGGCCGGCGCCGCCGACCACGTTACCCGTGCCGGTGTTCTGGTTGGTTCCGGTACCCGCCGAGCCGGTGGTCTGTACATAGAACTGCGGGGTAATGGTGGTTTTGTCGATCTGCATGCTGGCCTTGCCGGTGATGGTGTCACCGATAGCGTTGGTCCAGGTGCTGCTCATGACAATGCCGAAGCTGATGATTCGCCCCGGCATCACATAACGGCCGCGCAGATCGGCCATTTCCGAATCCTTGAGTTCGATCGGGTTGAACCCCGATGAAGCATAAGCGGGCATTGAGGCTGCCAGACACATGACCGTCAGCCAACGGGAAGTGTTCATCTTTTGCTCCTAGAGCGTCCTGCCTTTTATTGCGCTTCTTAGAAGAAGTCGCTCTGGATAAAACCGAAGTCCATCAGCTCGGCGTCGCCCACGGGTCTGAATTCATTCAACTGGTTCTTCGCGGTGAGCGGGGTAGGCGGGTCAAGCAAGACATTGGCCTTGTCGTAACCTTCGCCCAGCACGGCAAACACGATGCCATTCCAACCCTTGACGAAATCGTCGCGCGAGTAGCGCTTATGGCCCAGCACCGGGTCGCCTACATAGACCCAATCCTTGTCCGCGCGCTGCATCACCACGAAGTGCTTGTAGCCGCGAATTTCCAGCAATACCACCACAGGGATTTTCAAGGTCACCAGGGTGTCTGGCCCGATCTTGTAGCCCCGGGCACGCATGCCGATGCTTTCGAGGTAGCGCTTCATGTCCAGCATGGAGAAGCCCTGGGTGCGTACCAGGTCCTGGTCGGCGTTGACCAGCATGCCTTTGATGATGTGGTCTTCGTCGACGTCGAGCCAGTAGGCCTGGCGCAGGATGGTGGCAAGTGCCGCAGCACCGCAGCTGAAATCGGTTTTCTGTTCCACCAGGTTGGCGAACCGGCGCTCACGAATACTCTCGACCTTCTTGAAAATCACCGCACCGCCAGGCATGGCGGAGATCGCCATGGTGCCTGCCCAGGTCGGGCCGGTGAGTAACATCAGGAGGGTGAGGGTCGCGAGGCGCATGATTGAATGACCTGTTGGACACTGGAATAAAAAAGGGCCTTGTTGCCAAGGCCCCGTTGCATCAGAAGCGCACGGCGCTGCTGCAGACGCTGCAACCCTGGCCGATCGACAGGCTGTTGCTGCCTTGGTTGCCCGAACCCGATTGCAGGTTTACGCCTACGTTGCCGGAGTTACGGTTAACCGAGTTGTCGAGGCTCGAGTTGTTGGACACAATTTGAGACTTGCCGCCATAGCCATAGCCATACCCGTGGCTGGTAGCGGCAGCGTTCAGGTAGCTGTTGGCGAGCGAGTTTTGCTCGGTGTTGGCGGCTGCAGCGATGTTTTTGCCGTCAGCAGTCGTGATTGCCAGGTTGTTTTTACCCTGGTTGCCTTGACCGGCCTGGCCGTTGTAACCCAGGTTGCCGGAGTTACCGTTAAGCGAGTTGTCCAGGGAGGCATTGTTTTGCGTGCCTTTGTTGACGAAGTTGTTCAGCGCGCTGTTTTGATTCACATCGACCACGCCAAATACCGCTGCAAAGTCGCCTTTGGCGCTGGAGATGGCGGCAGAGTTGTCTGCTTGGTTGCCACTGCCCGCTTGAACGTTAACCCCGACGTTACCGCTGTTGCCGTTTACCGAGTTATCGGAGGAAGCGTTATTTTCGGTTTTGGTGTCGTCGAACTTGTTGCCTGCGCTATTTTGTACATCTGTAACGACAGCGGCAACAGTGCCGGTGGGTTGAGGCGCAGGGTGCCAGCCATTTGCCTGTGCAGCAGCAGCCATGAGCGCAGCCAGAGCGAAAACCATTGGTTTCAGAGCCATTTGAGGTTTCATGGTGTATCTCCTTGCTTCTAATTAGTTGGTTAAGTGTTGGTACGGTCTAACTAGTGCTACCAAGCGTTTACTTGATAGTGATGCCTAGGGTGTTAGCCACTCGGTTCCCCACCCCGGCACTCTGGTTCACCTGAATCACTCCTCGGCTGCCTGTGAAGGCCTGGTCGCTGGTCACGACCTGGCGGCTGCCAGTGGTGGAGGTGAGCCCTGAGTCGGTTGCCAGCGTCGTCGTGTTCTGTTGCAACAGGACGCTGTCGTCGATGCTTAGCGGGCCAGGATTGACGCTGATCCGCACGGCATTGATTGATTGGTTATTGGCCCCGGCTGTCTGGTTGATGCCCAGCATCCCGTTGCCGTTGGTAAAAGAGGTTCCCTCGATCGCGGCCTTGGCGTTCAGGGATGGATCGACCTTGCCGTTCATGTTCTGGATATTGACGGTGGTGGCTTGCCCGCCAAGCGCGATGGCCCGGTTGTTGGCCGTTTGCTGCTGATTGCCAGCCGACTGGTTGATCGAAAAGTTGCCGCTGTAGTCTTTGCCGCTGTTGTTGATCACAGCGGTGTCATCCGCCCATGCAGTGGCGCTGCCCAGCAGGGCGAGGATCAGCAGAGTGCGATTCATCACTTGCCCCCCATCATGCTGCCGATGTTGTTAAGGGGCGCCATGCCGCGCTGGATCGAGTCGCCGATCTGACCACCCACATTGCTGCCCGCACCGCGGCCGGCCGCTGCACCGGCCCCCAGTGTCGACATGCTGTTTTGTGTGGAGGTAAGGCCAGACAAGCCGCTAGTGGCCTGTATCGACCGTGCGATGCTTGAACCACTGCTGATGCCGCCAAAATCAACATCACTGAGTTCACCGGAGGTGGCACTCATGATTTCTCGGCTGGGATTGGCGTTGGCAGTGGTGGGGTAGGGGTCAGGTAAGGACACTCGACCGTACATGTGGCCTTGCACTTCACGACCGGTCACGATAACGCCGTCACCTGCAAAGCTCGGAGTACTGATGCCGGCGCTGAGTACACAGCTGATCAGCAGTACGTTCATCGAACCTTGAGTGAGTGTGATCACGGCGGCATTCCTTATTCATCGCGCTGACCCTAAACAGCGCTGTAAGGGAGAGAGCAGAAGGCGTGCCGCTTTTTATTTAGTTTGGTTAATCAATGAGATAGGTAAATGGCAGGGCGCAGTGATGGCATCGCTGTTTCAGCGCTGATACAGGTCGGGGCAGACGAGCTCTTCTGCTCGGCAGATCCCGCCCGGCGGTCAGGCTTCCGGGAGGCTGTATCAGTGATGTAACACCGTGTATGACAAACACGTGAATCCGCGCCGAATGGGCGATTCAGGGGAGGCGAGTGTTTCAAAAGTGGACACTGCAGGCGCAAGTGCGCCCGTCGTGGCGCGCAGGAGGCTCAGCCCTTGGGCGTTTTACGCGGTATGGAATTGAGTACGGGGTTGCCATCCTTGTTCTGGGTCAGGTAGACCGGCAAAACCTTGGGCAGGGAAGGGATGAGGTTCGTGACCTCATTGAGGTTGTAGATGCCGCCGATGCGTATCGCCCCGGTGCTGGCATCGGCGAGCATCACCGGTTTGCTCAGGTAGCGGTTGATCAGCGGCAAGGCATCGGCCAGCGCGAGGTTGTCGAGGACGAGCTTGCCCTGGCGCCACGCCAGCGCGGTGTCGTTAGGGGCGATCGAACTGATCTGAGGGGTGGCATCGCCCTGTCGGTAGCTGGCCTGCATCCCTGGCGTCAACGGCGCACTGCCGTGCACCTTGTCGATGGAAATCTGCACCGAGCCTTCGATCAGCATCACACGGACCTGGTCGTCATACTTCCAGACGTTGAACTGGGTACCCGTGACGCGCACCTGGCCGTCGCCAGCGCGCACGATAAACGGGTGGGCACTGTCATGGCTGACGTTGAAAAACGCCTCGCCCTTGTTCAGCGTGACCCGGCGCTGGTCCTTGTAGTTGCTGTAGACCAGCTCGGTGCCCAGGTTCAGTTCCACTTGGCTGCCATCGCCCAACGTGACCTGGCGCAACCCATTGGTAGCTTCGAAGCGTTCGTAGGAACTCGGCAACCAGCCCGCTTCCCAGCCGGTAAAGGCTGCCAGGGGCGCTGCAGCGAGGCAGATCGCTGCCGCCACCGCGTAGGTACGCAACCGGCTGCGCGGCTTGAACGGCACGACTACCCGCGTGGGTTCAGGGCGAGGCAAGTGGTCGGCGACGTCCCAAATTTCGAGCATGGCCGCGTATTCAAAGGCGTGCAGCGGATGAGCGTCGTGCCACTGCTCAAAAGCCTGACGCTCGACGCCCGTGCAATCGCTTGCGTGCAGGCGCATGCACCAATGCGCGGCGGCGTCGGTGATGGCGTCATATTCGGCTTCCAAAAGGGTTTTTTCGCTCATTGACTCATCCTGATTTCCCGCATTCTAACCTTCACACTGGGACGGCGAAAACCGCCATCATGGCAATTGCCCATCAATGAGAATGAATCTCTCTAAAATGCCCCGGCGGCGGCCTCTCAGGCTCCCGCATCCAGCTCCCGGCCCAGATGGCTGATGAGGTAGGTGACGGAGTCGGCATTCGCCAGGATGGTGTCGATACGTTTGTCGACGTTGCTCATGAAGATTACTCGGGCATCATCCAGGCTCCGGGCACCGGTGGTGTTCAGGACTTTATGCTTGAGCACCGAGCCAGAAGTACCCTCCTCACCGCTACTGCCGAAGTCTTTCCACTGTTGGGAAAACTCGTCCCAAGTCTTGAACAGCATCGTGGCGGGCGTCAGCGTAGACAGCGCGGTCTCGCGCACGTGGGTCAGGTCGGTCTTCATCAGTTCGGCCCCGGTGATATTCACATTGATCAGGTCCGCGAACGGCCGCATGGTTTCCAGGTACGCCAGGTCTTCGGTCAAGGATTTGAGGTGGGTGATCTCGTGTATCAACACAGTGGCCCGTGCATGAGCCGAGATATCGAACGGCGTGGTCAGGCGGTTCTGATAGACGTCCATGGCCGGGTCGAAGAAGCGGTCCAGCAGGTAGATCTTCTGTTGCGCATCAGCAGGTATCACGAAGGCGTAATTTTCCTGCGGGCTGGAGCGGTGGGTACCGGTGACAAAACGTTTTGAATCGGGACCGATCAGGGTGTGGTTGACCAGCTCATTGAGGACTTCGTCGATGCGCTGCTCAATTCTTTTCACTTGGTTGGGGTTCAGGGTGACGACGCCGAACAACTCGCCCAAAAAGCGCCCGAGTCGGCTGAAGGGATCAAGCAGGTCCGCGAAGTGCAGGAGGTTGCGCTTGCAGGTGACCGTGTAATACGTCGCGACGTTAAGCGCTTCATCGATACACTGCGCTTTCCAGCTGGACAGGGCGGCAATTTCCCTCATGCCCACCGCCTCTATATTGATGGCCTGACGTTCAGATACCTGGGTTTGAACTCTTCCTGCATAGCGACTCAAGGTTTTACCGTAGCGCGGTTGATGCCCGTCGAGGTCCAGTACCCAATCGCCCTGCGCGTTGCGCTTTACATATGGGCCGTGCTGCTCACCGCTGCTCACGCGCCATTGCTCACCCGCGCTTTTCACCGGGTACACCTTGCCTGCCACCGGTACAAAATTACGGTTGGAGGCGTCATCCCTGTACACCTGGGTCTTGGGGCTTTGTTTGAGGTCGGTCAGGGCCACATCGTGGTGTTCGAACGTTTGCAGGTGGGTGCGATCCGGTGCTGTCAGGTCCAGGGTTGCCAGCGCGGGAGCGGGGGGTAAAGGGGCTTCGAGCCATTGCTTGAGTGTGGGCTGTTCTTTGGGGGCGGGGGGTTGCGGCAGGAGCCTGTCCAGTTCCGTGCGCAAGGAGGCCAACTCGGCCACGCCACCGACGAAGGTCCTGAGTGCGTGTTGCCAGCGGTGTTGCTGTAGGTCTTCAGCGGAAGTCTTGAACAGTTTATAGCTGCGCCACACCACCAGCGGGTAGCTGAGTTTACCCGCCATGAACTGCAAACCGTTGGCGATACCCCGCGTCAGTAGGCCAGCGCCCGCGTCCCATTGGGTTTTGCTGCCCTGGGTGAACTGGCACGCCAGCATTCGTTTCAGCATCCCGGTATTGTCCACAAACAGGCGGTTCAGCAGGTTGCCGACGATGGCTGACGCGCCGAGACGGATCTCCGATGTTTCAGGGCGCCAGCGTTGCTGTAGCAAATTGCGGTAAGTCGCTTGATGCGGTGCTTCCAATTGCCCGACGACCCATTCCTGCAGCGCGCCCGGCGTCGTGAATTCATTGAGCAGCGCAGCTTCACTCGAGTATTCCTTCAATACGTGTTTGGGGCTGTAGGGTGCATACAGGATTGAGGGGCCGGAAGCACCCGCCTGCGGGCCGATCAGGTAGCAGCCCAGAGCCTTGGCCAGGGCTGCGCCGGGGGTAGCGATCAGTTCAAGGGGGCGAATGATCGCCGTGACGCCGCTGACAGCGGCCCGGGCCAGCGCATCCGGCATATCAAACACTTGCTGGATAAAGCTCCAGGCCGAGGCGGACAGGCGCTCATCCAGCTTCTGTTCATGGGCGTGTTGCAGCACTTGCCAGCGCAACTGTCGGCAGAATAATCGGCGGCGTTCGTGGGCGTCGTCGGTTTGGCTTTCGAGGTGGGTGCTCAGCAGGGGCTGGTAGAGGCTGTTCAAGTCGAGCTGTCGCACCATTTGCACCACGGCATTGCCGTCCATCGCCGTTGGCAACGGCGTGGCGGTACGCGACCGTGGCCGGATCTCATCAGCGCTTAACTCAGGCAGGTGCCGGAGGGCGAAGTCCGTCAGGGTCTGGATGTGGCCCTCCAACTCGAAACGCACGGGAATCAGTACGTTGTCCGGGTTGATCACCTGCCCGGGAAATCGCGCGTTAAGCAGGGTCGACAAGGTGGTCACGGCCTGTTCGCGCAAGGGTGTGATGCTGTGGAGGTAGTCACGTTCGTCCGGCGCGCTGATACGGTACTGCTCGATAAGTTCGGCGTGCTGAATTTGCTCAGATGGCCGCGCCATGCCCAGCCAAGCCGGTAATGCCTGCTGGTGGATCAACGTGCGTGCCAGGGCAATGGCCCTGGGCAGGTTGGACGGTGGCGCCCGCCGGATCAAGGCGTCCATACAGTCCTGAAAGCGTTGCGCGTTGAGTCTCATCGAGAGCACATGGTCAATCTCGTCGCGCAGGAAGTGACTGTAGGTGTGTTGGCGGTTGTTAATCAGGTGGTCGTCGATACGTCGCAGCGGGCCGAGCTGGCAGGGCTGGTGCGGGATTCGTTTCGAGACCGGCAGGTTTTCCATCAACGGCAAACGCGCCAGGGGATCCTGCAAACGCTGCTCCAATGCGTCGCGCATGATTTTAATCGACGCAAACGCCTCATAGCCGCAACGCGGCGTCCACAGCAGTGCCGCACCGGAATGAGCAGGGTCCATGCCGCCGCGCTCGGTCAGCACAAAACAATTGGCCAGGGCTTGAGGCTCGGTTGCTACGCCGACTTTCAGGGTCATGCCATAGGCATCCGGGATAAACCCGTTCAGGCCATGGCGGGTCTGCCTGCTCAAGCTGTTGGCGTTGAGAACACTGTCCAGCAGCGCGTGGTTGCCGGGTGACAAACTCTTGTACAGCCGCCCCAATTCGGCTTCGCCGCTCAGCCCCTGCAATAAGCCCTGGCTCAGGTGGGGCTGGTTATTGTCCACCAGCAATTGCGGCAGCGTGCGCAGGTCGTGTTGTGCAAAGGTGGTCATCACCTGCTCGATGACGGCATTGAAGCTGTCTATCGTCAGGTTGTGCAGTTTGTGCGCAACGCCTGTTTCGCGTTTGTCGTAAAACCAGGTCAGGGGCGAGTTGGTCAGCGCATCGGTTTGCCGCGCCAGGCGCGCAATAAAGTGCTCGACCATGCTCGATGACATGCCGGGCCCGCGCTCTTCGCGCTCCTGGGCCGCCGTCGGGTAGGTATTGATGAAGACATCGCGGGCCTTCAGGTCCAGATGCCTTTTGGTCAGTTCCACCTCCAATGCATGGGCGGCCAGGTCGCGAAAGGTCGGGTGTTTGCTGCGCTCCAGGGCCATCGCCGTGTCAACCGCGCTCAGCCGCTGCAGGTGTCGTTTGGCCTTTTCTGCGCGGACGGTGGTGGGGCGCCCATTGCCACTGATGACGGGATGCACGGTCCAGCGTCCTTGGGCCTCGTGCTCAAGCAAACGGCTGTCGAGCATGGTGCGTATATCCAGGGCACTGTCGAGCAAGGCGGCCAGGTCGATGCTGCCCCCGCTGCGCCGATACAGGCCCAGCGCATGTTCAAGGTTGTTGAATTGCTTGGCGATAATGTCCCCGAGCATGTCCTGGAAGACATGGCCGGCGATCGGCTGGCCACTGACCTGGATTTGATCCATGCCAATAAACACACTGCGCTCGTCCAGAGACAGGAAATTGAGCAGTTCATCTTCATGCCCGGCGGTCTTGAGCATGGCCAGCAAGAGGTCGTTGAGGTCATTCAGGTCCTTGAGTACCTGCAAGCCACGGGATTGGGTGTAGAGGTACGCGTGGGAATTGCTGATCAGAAGGGTGCTCGCCAGCTCGACGTAGTGTTGATAAGGCGCGTGAATCTTGACCTTTTCGATCCTCAATTGGGCAGCGAAGGCGGTACGTGCGGCCTGGTCCGCCAGAAACATCGCGCGCAGTTGCAGGCTTTCGTCGGTCGACAGGATCAAATTCTGCTGCTTGAACAACAGGTCCGCGCGGAATTTTTCACTCATGACCTGGGCGAAAAACTTCAGGCGTGACTGGCCCGCCTGGAAGTCTTCGTTCCAGTAGGTCTGCAGCAGGCTGTTTAATAACTTTGAAAGAATGCCGCTGGTTTGCTCGACTACGCTGTCCCAGCGCTGCTGGTCCTGGGCCAGTTGAGCGGGAGTAAAAGCGCGGGTGTCATGGCCGATATTGAAGAATGTATGGGTTTGATCGATCGGCCAGGCTTGCTTGACGTAGAACTGCAACAGTACGTCGCGCAGCGGTTCGCAGGCGAGCAAGCGGCTGTCCTGTCCCTCGGACGCGCGGCTGAAAAAATTCACCCGCGTGTCGCGCTGGTTCAGGCGCGGAAAGTAGGGGCGGGCCATGATGCCGAGCAACGTATCGAGCATCCAGCTCAGGCTGGGGAATTTGAGCAGCTCGTCCAGCGTTGCCTCTACATTTCTCTGCTGGCCCGCGAGGATGGTTTTTTCCTGATCCTCCATCACGGCGCCGGAGATAACGGCGGAGCTTACCGTCAGGAGCGCGTCAATCGGGATCGCATCACGCTCACCTATGGACAGAAATTGCAGCAACTCGACGCGCTGGCTCGTTTGCCTCAAGCGTGCGCTCACTTCGTCAAGCAGGGCTGCATGGCCGTCGAACACCTCCAGGCCACCATAGGGCGTGTAGAGCACAGCTTTTGCGGCCTCTGGCGTCGGGCTCAGCATAAACGCGCCGGCGAGCGGGAGAGCGGGTTTGCCGATTAGGTTGATCAGCAGCCTTTCCGCCAGCATTGGATACCGATGCACCGCAGGGTCCCTGCGCGCAGTGTCAGTGGCGTAGTACCGCGTATGCAGCCATTCCAGGTCCTTGATCGTAAACCCCAGTGAAAGCTCCCGTGGTGTGGGGACCATGCGTTTGACGGGTTGCAGGAACTCATCGAAAAAGTACGGGGGGGTTACGTGCGCCATGGTGTGCTCTCTATCAAAGGGGCTCTTGGGAGTCCCAAGGTAAGAGCCGTTCCGGCGCGACTTGCGGTAGATAACTGCGTCAGACCTCAAGCGCCCGTTGACAGCAGGCACGGCAGGCGTTGTTTAATCGACGGTCTGGATTCTTGTTGTCTCTCCCAATTATAAAGTCGGAGCTACAGATGTCTGCCCAGTCCCCGATAGTTGACAGTGCTACAACGTTCATCGGTTTCAACGACCTGGTGGGGTTGCTGCGCGCGGTGTTTGTGAAACACGGTACCTCGCCGGAAGTAGCGGCGATCCTGGCGCACAATTGTGCAAGCGCCGAGCGCGATGGCGCCCATAGCCACGGTATTTTCCGGATGCCCGGTTACCTGAGCACGCTGGCGAGCGGTTGGGTCAATGGCAAGGCCATCCCGGTGGTCACCGATGTCGCTTCCGGTTTCGTGCGTGTCGACGCCGGCAACGGTTTTGCCCAGCCCGCCCTTGCGGCGGCCCGAGCGCTGCTGGTCGAAAAAGCACGCAGCGCTGGTATCGCGTTGCTGGCGATTCACAACTCCCATCACTTTGCCGCGCTCTGGCCGGATGTCGAACCCTTCGCCGAAGAAGGCCTGGTGGCACTGAGCGTGGTCAACAGCATGACCTGCGTCGTGCCCCACGGTGCCGACCGGCCGCTGTTCGGTACCAACCCCATCGCCTTCGCCGCGCCGCGCGCCGACGGCTCGCCCATCGTCTTCGACCTGGCCACCAGCGCGATTGCCCACGGCGACGTGCAGATTGCCGCGCGCAAGGGCGAGCGCCTGCCGCCGGGCATGGGCGTCGACAGCCTCGGTCAGCCGACCCAGGACCCCAAGGCCGTGCTCGAAGGCGGCGCACTGTTACCGTTTGGCGGGCACAAGGGCTCGGCGTTGTCGATGATGGTCGAACTGCTGGCAGCGGCGTTGACGGGCGGTAACTTCTCGTTTGAGTTCACTTGGGCCGACCACCCTGGCGCACGCACACCTTGGACCGGTCAGTTGCTGATCGTCATCGACCCGAGCAAAACCGCCGGGCAACACTTCGCCGAGCGCAGCCAGGAACTGGTGCGGCAGATGCATGCGGTGGGGTTACGGCGGTTGCCGGGGGATCGACGTCATCGCACACGGGCGAAGTCGGAGCAACAAGGGATTGAGCTGGAGGCGCAGGACCTGGCGCGATTGCAGGCGTTGTTGGCGGAGTGAAAAAGGCGCTGCGCCACTGGCGCAGCCCCCGGCACATCAGTTACGGCGGCCCAGCAACAAGCCAACCACCAGGCCGAAACCGGCGGAGATGGCGACGGTCTGCCATGGGTGACCACCGATGTAGGTTTCGGTGGCATCGACCACTGGCTTGCTGCGTTCGCGCACGTTGGACACCGAGTCCAGTGCTTGCTTGAGTTTGATCGCGACCTGTTCGCGCAGGGTTTCACCTTCTTCGCCTACCAGGGCGGCGCTACTTTTCAGTAGTTTGTCCGATTCTTCGATCAGCGCCGTGAGTTCGCTGAAGGCTTGATCCTTGATTTGATCTTCGACGGCTTGGGCAGCTTGGGCGGCGGTTTTGCGGGCCATTGTGTGACTCCTTGCGGGTGAATGTGACAGTGAACAATGGAGTGTCGGGCCGTGGCAAAAGTTGCAGTTTTTTTGCCGTCGCGGCGCCCTGAGTAAATTCCGAATCAGGAAATTTCGACCTACAGTGTAAGATGTCGCCTATTTGTGCAGCAGGTAATTCAACATGAGCTTCAATCTCGCCAACAAGACCCTCGCCGAACGCGCCGAGCTGGAAGATGAAAAGTCCCGTCTCTACGACCTGTGGCAAACCAACCTGGGCAAGGCCAAGGGCGAAGCGGCTCGACTGTTTGGCGAGCGCGCCAAGCGCAAGGGCAAATGGGCCGAATGGGTGCGCGCGGAGCTGGACGGCATGTCGCCGCCGGAGTTCTCCAGCATGGTGCGCAGTGAAGTCAACAAGCTGATGGCGGCCAAGTAAAACTGGCGCTGATCGCTTCTCGAACCTTGAGCAGCATCGGGTCCAACTGGGCCTGGGTGCGCCAGCCCAGTTCCACCGGGTAGCGCGGCAACGCCAGCGGGCAGGGCAGTACACGCAAGCCGGTCATGTCCGCAATCGCCTCGGCCGCGTGCCCGGGAATGGTCGCCACTGCCTGGCTGCCCTTGAGCAGAAACGGCAGCGCGGCAAAATGGCTGGTGGATGCGCACACCTGGCGGCTCAGCCCCTGCGCCGCCAGCCCCTCGTCGGTGATCCCGATAAACCCGCCCGACGACACCAGCACATGCTCGCGGGTGACGAACTCCTCCAGGCTGATGCCTTGCTGGCCGGGCTCCAGGCTGTGCGGGTCCACCAGGCAGCGGTAATCACCTTCCCCCAATACCTGCCGACTCAGCCGGCGCTCGGCAAAACCGCCGGCGGTGATCGCCAGGTCCAGGCTACGGTCGAGTAGGGCGGCGCCGACGATCTGGCTGTGGGTCTGGCGGAAGATCACCCGTAGTTTCGGCAAACGCTGCGCGATGGCCTCCATCAGCCGGCGGCCATAGGCAATCTCGAAGTCGTCGGACAGCCCCAACACCACAGACCTGCCCTGATAGTGCAGGTTATCCGGACTGATCATCGCCAGGCTTTGCCGGCAGCGATCCAACGCCTCACTGATCACCGGCTTCAACTGATTGGCGCGCAAGGTCGGCGCCAGACCTCGGCCGGTGCGCACGAACAGTTGATCGCCATACACCTCGCGCAAACGCCGCAAACCGGCGCTGATGGCCGATTGCGTCACACCCAGGCGCAGGGCCGCACGGCTGGCGCTGGACTCGTCATGCAGGGCTTCGAAGGTTTTCAGCAGGTTCAGGTCAACCTTGGCGATATTCATTTGGCTCATATCATTCAGCACTGAAGTGGGCTTTATTCATGATCGAGGCTGGCCGGAGAATGGGCAACCTTTAAACCCTCTGTAGGAGCAAGGGCTAGCCGCCCGCCTCGCTCCTGCAAGAGGCCTGCGCAACCGCCGTTTTCCGGAGTGATCGTGATGCCTGTTTCTACTGTGGCTGCTTTGCAAATTGGTTCATTGCCCGGCGGCAAGGCCGAAACCCTGGCGCAAATCCTGTCTTACGAGGACGAAATCCTGCGCAGTGGCGCGCAACTGGTGGTGATGCCCGAGGCACTGCTGGGTGGTTATCCCAAAGGTGAAAGCTTTGGCACGCAACTGGGTTATCGCCTGCCCGAAGGCCGCGAAGCGTTTGCGCGGTACTTTGCCAATGCCATTGAAGTGCCGGGCGACGAGACCGAGGTGCTGGCGGGTTTGTCGGCCCGCACCGGTGCCAGCCTGGTCGTCGGCGTGATCGAGCGCAATGGCAGCACGTTGTATTGCACCGTGCTGTATGTCGAACCGGTTGGCGGCCTGGTGGCCAAGCATCGCAAGCTGATGCCTACCGGCACCGAGCGGTTGATCTGGGGCAAGGGCGACGGCTCGACCTTACCGGTGATCGACACCGCAGTCGGGCGCATCGGCGGCGCGGTGTGTTGGGAAAACATGATGCCGCTGTTGCGCACGGCGATGTACGCCAAGGGCGTGCAGGTGTGGTGCGCGCCCACGGTGGACGAGCGCGAGATGTGGCAGGTGAGCATGCGCCACATCGCCCATGAGGGGCGTTGTTTTGTGGTCAGCGCGTGCCAGGTCCAGGCATCCCCCGAGGCCTTGGGGGTCGAGGTTGCCAACTGGCCGGCGGCTCGGCCGTTGATTGCGGGGGGCAGCATAATTGTCGGCCCCATGGGCGATATTCTGGCCGGGCCGCTGGTCGGCGAAGCGGGGCTGTTGACCGCGCAGATCAACACCGACGACCTGGTACGTGCCCGGTATGACTACGACGTGGTAGGCCATTACGCCCGGCCGGATATTTTCGAGCTGACGGTGGATGAGCGCACCAAACCCGGCGTGCGCTACCTCACCGACTGAACCCGGTATAAAACTGTAGGCGCTGGCAAGCCAGCGCCTACAAGGGATTGGATTTCAGCCATTCCTCGCGGGTCATCTCCCAAATATCCCGGGGGAATGTGCCTTCGACAAACTGGCCTTCATCCGTCTTGATCAACCGCATCCCAGTGCGCTCGGAAATTCGCCGCGAGCCCAGGTTGGGCGCGGCCTTGGGCACACGCAGCAGCGGGCGCATGAGCACGCCGAACCAATAGTCGGTCACCGCCGCGCTGGCTTCGGACATCAACCCTTTGCCTTGCCACTGTGGGCCCAGCCAGAAGCCCCGGTTGTTGTCCTGCTCGTTCATCAGGCTGACGTTTCCGATCAGTTGTTCAGGCGCGATTTTCAGACGGATCGACCAATGCCATTCCTCGCCTCGTGCCATGGCCGGCAGGGCGTTTTGTTCCAGGTAGGTCCGCGCACCATCGGCAGGGTAGGGCCAGGGCACCAGGGCGTTGAGGTAACGCACCACTTCCCAATGGGGGAACTGTTGCTGGATGCCCTCGGCATCGTCGAGGGTCAGTGGCCGCAGGATCAGGCGTTCTGTGATCAAAGTAGGTTGCATGTGTTCTACCAGGTTGCTGTGTTCGGCAGATCCAGCGTGCCACGTTCCACAAACCGCATGGTGCCGAACAGCCCGCCCGCCAGTTTGCCCCGCAGTACGTAGGGCAGGTTATTCAGACTCTGGGTCTGGCTCAGGCCGAGGGTTTGACGCAGCACAGAAAACGCCGAAACGCTGACCGGCACCATCAGTACGGTCTCGGAAAAACGTGGGATGGATCCCGTTTGATCACTCACCCCTGATGCCAGCGGCCGGCCATTGACCTCCAGGTCCAGTGCCACGCCGTTATAGTCAATCGCCGTTTCATTGGGGTTTTGCACCCGCAACTTCACGGCGAAGCGCACTTCCAGGCCCTGGCCTTGCAGCGGCTCGATGCCCACCACGTTTATATTGACCGGGTCGCGGTTGGGGAACAGCGCGCAGGCGCTCAAGGTCAGTAGCAGTAACGATAGAACCATGAGCTTGCGCATAAAAGGGTGCTCCTATTTCGTGACGTCAGGGTCCTGCATCACTTTGAGGGTAGAGGACTCCGGATCAAATTCATCTTCTTCCAGTGCTATGAACTCTTCCGGCAGGAAAATGTTCAGCAGGATTGCACAGAACGCCCCCACGGTGATCGGCGATTCGAAGATGTTGTGCAGCGCCTTTGGCAAATCGCGCAGCACTTCCGGCACGGCGGCGACGCCCAGGCCCATGCCTAAGGAAATGGCCACGATCAGCATATTGCGTCGATGCAGCCCGGCCTCGGCAAGGATCTTGATCCCGGCCACGGCCACGGTGCCGAACATAATCAGTGTGGCGCCGCCCAGCACCGGCTTGGGCATCAGTTGCAGCACCGCGCCAATCATCGGGAACAGCCCCAGCAGCACCAGCAGGCCGGCGATAAAGTACGCCACGTAGCGGCTGGCCACGCCGGTCAACTGGATCACCCCGTTGTTCTGGGCGAAGGTCACCATTGGCAGGCTGTTGAACGTGGCCGCCATGGCCGAGTTAAGGCCGTCGGCCAGCAGGCCGGACTTGATGCGCTTTATATACAGGGGGCCCTTGACCGGCTGTTGGGAAATCATCGAGTTGGCTGTCAGGTCACCGGCTGCTTCCAGGGGCGAAATCAGGAAGATCACCGCTACCGGGATAAACGCCACCCAGTCGAACGAAAAGCCGTACTTGAACGGCACCGGCACGCTGATCAACGGCACCTGGGGCAACGCCGTCATATCGACGCGGCCCAGCCACCAGGCCACCACAAAGCCCAGGGTCAGGCCGATCACGATCGAACCCAGGCGCAGGAACGGATTATTGAAGCGGTTGAGCACCACGATGGTCAGCAGCACCAACGCGGCCAAGCCCATATTGCTCGCGGCGCCGAGGTCGCTGGCGCCAAAGCCGCCGGCCATGTCGGTGACCGCGACCTTGATCAGCGACAAACCCATCAAGGTAATGATGGTGCCGGTGACCACGGGCGTGATCAGCTTGCGCAGCTTGCCGATGAACTGGCTGAACACCACTTCGATAAACGCCGCGCAAAAGCAGATGCCAAAGATCGTCGAGAGGATTTCATCGGTGCCGCCACCCCGCGCCTTGACCATGAACCCGGCGCTGAGGATCACGCTGATAAAGGAAAAACTGGTGCCCTGCAGGCACAACAGCCCCGAGCCGATCGGGCCAAAGGTGCGCGCCTGCACGAAGGTGCCCAGCCCCGACACAAACAACGCCATGCTCACCAGGTAGGGCACTTCGCTTTCCAGGCCGAGCACGCCGCCAACGATCAGCGTGGGCGTGATGATGCCGACAAAACTGGCCAGCACATGCTGCAAGGCGGCGAAAATCGCCGCGGTGAAGTGCGGGCGGTCTTCCAGGCCGTAGATCAGGTCGGATTTATAGCGCGGGCGGGAGGCTTGAGCGTCAGACAAGATGATGGCTCGGGTCAGAAAATGGAGGCGCAGGATGCCAGAAACCGCCAAACGTCAGAAGTGTAAAAAAATATTTATAAAGACCCTGCGTAAAACCCCGGTGCCTGCCGATATCTCTTATAGGCCCACATACCAATTACAACAGTGGTGACCAGGGTCAGGACAGCGCGTTGACGCTGGCTGATCGTTTCGCGGCACGGATGCACGCAAACACTCCATTTTGAGAGCACCCCTATGTCCCTCCGTCACTTGAACATTGCCCCTCGAGCGTCTCTAGGTTTCGCGTTTATTGCGTTGTTAGTGGTTGTACTGGGGGTGTTTGCAGTCAACCGCATGACGTTGATCCGCCAGGCCTCGGTCGACATGAGCACGAACCAGCTGCCCAGCGTGACGTACCTGGGCAACATCACGGAAAACGTACTGCGCCTGCGCATCCTGTCGTTCCGCGTGCTGGTCAACCGTGAGGCCGCCGGCCTGCAGGAAGCTGAAACCCGCATAGGGGCGCTGGTCGACAAGGTGAAAACCGCCCAGGCCGGTTATGCAGCGTTGCCCGCCGGTACGGAGGAGGCCGCGCTGTACAAGACCTTTGTCGCTACCCTGGACAACTACTTCAAGGCCCAGGCCGACATGCTGGCCCTGTCCAAACAAGACAAGGTCGATGAGATGCGGGCGCTGATCAACAGCCGGATCAAGGAAGGTACCGACCAGATGGGCGAGCAGTTGAACAAGCTGATCGCCATCAATGCCGCCGGCGCCAGGCAAGCCAACGAGGGCGCAGGGCAGAGTTACGAAAGTGCCATCACCGGCATCATTGTGGTTTCGGTGGCCGCTGCATTGCTGACCGTGTTGCTGGCCTGGTTGCTGACCCGCAGCATCGTAACGCCGCTGCGCAAAGCCGTGGAAGTAGCTGAAACCATCGCCGGGGGCAACCTGAGCAAAGTCATCGAGGACGACGGCAAGGATGAACCGGCGCGTTTGATCGCGGCGTTGGCCACCATGCAAACCAACCTGCGTCAGACCATCCAGCACATCGCCGGCTCGGCCACGCAGCTGGCGTCTGCCGCCGAAGAGTTGAGCGCGGTCACCGAAGAAGCCTCCAAAGGGTTGCAGCAACAGAACAATGAAATCGACCAGGCCGCGACCGCCGTCAACGAAATGACCGCCGCCGTGGAAGAGGTGGCGCGTAATGCGGTGTCGACTTCCGAAGCCTCCGGCCAGTCCAACCAGGCGGCGCGCGAAGGCCGCGACCGTGTGATCGAGACCGTTGGCGCGATCCAGACCATGACCCAGGACGTGCAAAATACCTCAGTGTTGATCGAAGGCCTGGCTACGCAAGGGCGTGATATCGGCAAGGTGCTCGACGTGATCCGCGCGATCGCCGAACAGACCAACCTGCTCGCGCTCAACGCTGCGATCGAAGCCGCACGGGCGGGTGAAGCAGGGCGTGGTTTTGCGGTGGTGGCCGATGAGGTGCGCGCACTGGCCCATCGCACGGCCCAGTCGACCCAGGAAATCGAGAAGATGGTCGCCGGCATCCAGAACGGTACCGGTGAAGCGGTGCAGTCAATGCAGCAGAGCAACCAGCGCACCCAGAACACCCTGGAACTGGCCCGCGCCGCCGGTGTAGCGCTGGAACAGATCACTCAGTCGATCAGCCTGATCAACGAGCGCAACCTGGTGATTGCCAGCGCCTCGGAAGAACAGGCCCAGGTGTCCCGTGAAGTGGACCGCAACCTGGTCAACATCCGCGACCTGGCAACCCAGTCGGCGGCGGGTGCCAACCAGACCAGCGCGGCCAGCCATGAGCTGTCGCGACTGGCGGTGGATTTGAACGCGATGGTGGCGCGGTTCGTTATCTGACCTTGCCGGGATTTGATTTTTTGTGGCGAGCGGGCTTGTTGTGGTGACCGGGCTTCTGTGGCGAGCGGGCTCCTGTGGCGAGCGGGCTTGCCCCGCGTTGGGCTGCGAAGCAGCCCCAAAACCTGACGCCGCGTTTTGTCTGAAAAAACGCGGGGCTCTCACTGGGGCTGCTTCGCAGCCCAACGCGGGGCAAGCCCGCTCGCCACGACAAGCCCGCTCGCCACAATGGAGTCAGTGCTTCCAGGCGGAGGGGTTGACCAGGTTTTTCGGGCGCTCTCCCGCCAACGCCGCCAGCAGGTTATCCACCGCACACTTCGCCATCGCCTCCCGCGTTTCATGGGTCGCCGAGCCGATGTGCGGGGTAGCTACCACATTGTTCAAGCGCAACAACGGCGAATCGTGATTGAGCGGCTCGCGCTCGAATACATCCAGTCCCGCCGCCCGAATGGTGCGTTGCTGCAAGGCCTCCACCAGCGCAGCTTCATCCACCACCTTGCCCCGGGAAATATTGATAAAGATTGTCTCCGGGCCCATCAGCGTGAATTCCTCAGCGCCGATCAACTTCTCGGTTTCAGCCGTGAGCGGCAACGTCAGGCACACAAAGTCAGCCTCTTTGAGCAAGTCCTGCAGGCTGCGGTACTGCGCGCCAAAACGCTCTTCAACCAACGGCTTGGCCGAATGACTGTGGTAGATCACCGGCATGCCAAACCCGAAGTGCCCGCGCTGGGCCAGGGCTTCGCCGATGCGGCCCATGCCGATGATACCCAGGGTCTTGCCATGCACGTCGCTGCCGAAGTGCGAAGGGCCGATGTTCTTGTTCCATTGGCCTGCGCGCACCATCTCCGCCAACTCGACCACACGCCGTGCGGTAGCCAGGATCAGCGCAAAGCCAGTGTCGGCGGTGGTTTCCGTGAGTACATCCGGGGTGTTGCTGAGCAGGATGCCGCGTTGGGTCAGGTAGTCGATATCGTAATTGTCGACCCCCACGGAGACGCTGGCTACGGCCTCCAGTTTGGGTGCCGAATCGAGCAATTTGGCATCCAGGCGCAGGCTCGCACCGAGCAGGCCATGGGCGGAGGGCAGGGCATCGCGCAACGCGGCCAGGCCGGTTTCATCCAGCGCTTCAATCAGTGTGACGTCGGCCTGCTCGTGTAAGCGGGCCATCAGCGGGGCGGAGAGTTTCTTGTACAAAACGACAGACTTTTTCATGAGGTTCTCGCCTTCAATTCAAGGGTAGGCATCGGCGCGCGTTCGCGGTCGCTGGCGCCGGGCTTGAGGAAAATCGTCAGCACCACCGCGAGCATCAGCGCGCCGCTCATCAGCAGGTAGGACGCGCCGGGCGAACCGGTGCTGCTGTTCAGGTAGCCGACCAGATACGAACCGCCGAACGACCCGAGGGCGCCCATGCTATTGATCAGCGCCATGGCGCCACCGGCGACGTTGGCTGGGAGGATTTCCGGGACGATGGCGAAAAACGGTCCGTAGGGCGCATACATACAGGCCCCGGCAATCACCAGCAGGGTGTAGGACCACCAGAAATGTTCGGCACCGAGCACGTAGGACGCATAGAAGGCGATGGAGGCGATCAGCAACGGCGGCCACACAAAACGCTTACGTTTTTGCAGTTTGTCCGAACCCCACGACACCACCAGCATGCCGATCACGGCCGCCAGGTAAGGCAGCGCCGACAGCCAGCCGGCTTCGACCATGTCCATCTGCAAACCGGACTTGAGGATCGACGGCAACCACAGCACAAAGCCATACACGCCAATGCTCCAGCAAAAGAACTGCAGCGCGAGGATGATCACCTTGGGCGAACGGAAGGCTTCGGCGTAGTTCTTCACCGCCTTGATACCCACCTGCTCGACGGCCAGGGCGGTTTCCAGGTCGTGTTTTTCGCTGTCGCTCAACCACTTGGCATCCTTGGGACGCTCATCGGCCAGGCGCCACCAAATAAACGCCCACAGCACGGCTGGCAGGCCTTCGATGATAAACATCCAGCGCCAGCTGAAATGCTGCACCAGGTAGCCCGACACCACCGACATCCACAGCATGGTCACCGGGTTGCCGAGGATCAGGAAGGTGTTGGCCCGCGAGCGTTCGGCACGGGTGAACCAGTGGCACAGGTACACCAGCATCGCCGGCATGACTGCCGCTTCGACCACGCCGAGCATGAAGCGAATCACGATCAGCATGTAGGCGTTGGATACCACCCCGGTCAGGGTGGCCAGGGCGCCCCAGAGGATCAGGCTGACGAATATCAGCTTCTTCACGCTGCGCTTCTGCGCGTAGATCGCCCCCGGCACCTGGAAGAAAAAGTAGCCAAGGAAAAACAGCGCACCCAGCAACGACGACATGCCGGGGGTGATCATCAGGTCTTCGGCCATCCCGGAGGCGGCGGCGAAGCCGTAGTTGGCGCGGTCCAGGTACGCCAGGCTGTAAGTGATAAAGACGATGGGCATGATGTACCACCAACGGCGGGTGGCGAGTTTCACGGTTTCCATGGGGTTGCTCCTGAGCTTGTTGTAGTTGTGGCAACAGGTAACGTTGTGGCGAGGGGGCTTTCCCCCCGTTGGTTAACTCGCCTTTTGTGCCCGGGGCAAGTCGGCCCTGAACGGCAAACCTTCCATATCCCCGCGGCTTTGCACGGCGCGGCTGCCGATCCAGTTGCCGCGTTGTACCGCCTCGGGGAAGCTCAAATTTTCCAGCAGGGCGCTGATCATGCCGACGGCAAAACCGTCACCGGCACCCACGGTGTCGACCACCTTGTCCACGCTGACGGCGGCGATAAAGCCCTGGTCCATCTGCGTGCGGTAGTAAGCGCCGTCGGGGCCGAGCTTGATGGCCACGGCTTCGGCGCCGTGGTCCAGGTAAAACGCGGCGATGTCGGCCGGGTCGTCGAAACCGGTCAGCAGGCGACCTTCGCTCAAGCCCGGCAATACCCAATCCGCCAGGGCGGCGAGGGCGTTGACTTGACGGATCATCTCTTGCTGGCTGGCCCACAGTGACGGTCGCAGGTTCGGGTCGAACGACACGCTGCGCCCGGCCTTGCGCATTTGCGTCATCAGCTCGAAGGACAGTTCGCGGGTGGCGTCGGACAAGGCCGGCGGAATACCCGTGGCATGCAGATGGCGAGCTCGCAACAGCGCAGGGCTGATGGCCTCGATGGATAGATGGCTGGCGGCGGAGCCTTTGCGAAAGTACTCCACTTGAGGGTCTGCGCCGGCCTCTTCGCGGGATTTGAATTGGAAGCCGGTGGGATGCAGCGGGTCGACTGCCACATGCCTGCAGTCCAGGCCTTCCTTTTTCAGCGTGTCGACCACAAAACGCCCAAGGGAATCATTGCCCACCCGGCTCAGCCAGGCGACGTTGAAACCCAGGCGCGACAAGCCAATGGCGACGTTGCTGTCGGCCCCGGCAATACGTTTATGAAATTGCTCGACCTGGGCCAGGTCGCCGGTCTGCTCGGCGACGAACATCGCCATGGTTTCACCAAACGACAGGATATCGATCTCAGACATGGGCATTCTCCGCACGGGGTTGGCCAAGGAGGGCGAGGGCGGCGACCTGCTGCGCGGTGACTTCGACCAGGTCATCGCCTTGCAACGGGAATTCCACCGCCCGGGTAATCCCTTGAGTCATGTGCTTGAGCAGTTGTTCCCACAGATGCAGGTCGGTGGCGCCGGGCGGTAGGGCAACGAGTTTGCCGTCCTGGCGACGGGCGACGGCCTTGCAGTGCAGGTAATCCACATGCCGGCCCAGCAGGCGTGCGGCGGTGAGGGCGGACTGGTCTTGCCAGTGCCAGTTACCGATATCGAAGGTCATTTTCACCGGCAGGCCGAGGCGCTCGACCTCGTTGAAGAACCGTTGCATCGGTTCGATGCGCCCGCCGTGCAGCGTCTGGTCGTTCTCTACCAGCAGCTTGACCGGGTGGCGGTTGAGCAGGGCGTGCAGGCTTTGCAGGTCGTTGGTGTCAGTGAAATAACCTAGGGAGACCTTTAGCCAGCGCGCACCGAATGCCTGGGCACGGTCCAGGGTTGCGTTCAGCTCGGCATTCGGCTGGGCGCGGCCGGCGACCCAGAGTTCCAGCGGTGAAGAAAACACGGCTTCCAGGCCATGCTCAGCGGCGGCCTGGGCCAGCTCTACCGGCTGTTCAGTGGTCAGCAGTTCTTCGCGCCATTCGATGCGCTGGGCGCCGGCTGCCGCCAACAACTCGACAAAACTCAATTGGCCCTGCTGGCGCACAAGGTCGGCGCCGTAGCTGGAAAGGCTGATGGAGACGGGGTATTTATGCATTGTTGTTTACCTCTGAAACCGGTTTCATTTTCTTTCGCAATGTTCACTGTAGGAGCCGGCAAGCCGGCTCCTACAAGGGGTTTGTGGAGCCTCGGATAATCAGTTCGGGGAGGAAATCCAGCGTTCGCGTGGGGGCGGTGTCACCGCGCAGGCGCTTGAGCAAACAGTCGAAGGCACTGGCGCCAATCGCCTGGGTCGGTTGGGCGAGGGCGGTGATGCCGTTGCCCACCAGCGGGTACCAGTCCAGGTCATCCAGGGCGATCAGGCCGATATCGTCAAACAGGCTGCAGCCCAACGCCTTGAGCGCGCGGGTGCACGCCAGCGCGGCGATACCGTTGGCGCAGAACAAGGCCTTGGCGCCGGGCCTGGCCAGAAAGGTCTGTAGATGAACCTCCAGCTCGCCATCCAGCTCCAGCACTGCGCCGGTCAACGCCGGGCGTTGGGCAATCTCGGCCTGGAAACTATCCAGGCGCTCCAACCGTGAGCTGGTGCCATCGGTGGCCTCGCTCACCAGCAGCACATCGCGATAGCCCTGCTGCTCAAGATGCTCCACCGCCATGCGCACAGCGGCAGGGTTATCCAGCCCCACCAAATCGCTGTGCAGCGGCTCGACCTTGCGGTCCACCAGCACCAGCGGCATTTCCTGTTGCAGTTCGAGCAATTGGTCGAGGTGATGGCCGAGGGTGTTCACGATCAGCCCTTCGATGTTGTACGAGCGCAGCGCCGCCAAATGCTGGCGCTCCTGCTCGTCATCACGGTCGGTGTTGCACACCACCAGGCTGTAGCCGTGCTGGCGACAGGCGGTTTCGACGCCGTGCATCACGGCAATGGAATAGGGGTTGCGGATATCGGCCACCAGCATGCCGATCAGGCGCGTACGGCCACGTTTCAAACCACGGGCCATCTGGTTGGGACGGTAGCCGAGCGCGTCGATGGCCTGCTCGATGCGCAGGGCGATGGCGTCGGAGAGCAGGGCGCGGTCATCGCCGATAAAGCGCGACACACTGGCTTTGGACACGCCGGCGCGCTGGGCGACGTCGAGCATGGTGACGCGGGTGCGCTGGGCGGCGGAAAAGGGAGTCACGGTGGCGGGCCTTTCTTATTGGATTTAGTCGGTTTGAGCCGTGGCTTTAGAGGCTGAAACCGGTTTCAGAAGACATCAACTAGGCCATTTCGTCAAGCGGCCGTGAGGGGGTCATCACCCAGTATCCGATGGGCGGCACTGCCTACCTGTTAGTTCTGACAGTATTCGACGCTTTGCATTGAGCGTTTAATAACTGCCAGACCCGCCCTGGCGGTGTGTAACAGGTGGAACGACAGGAGATTCCGATGAGCGCTCACAAGACCAATGAAAATAGGCTTCTTCGCAGCGGTACTCTGAACTTGGCCGAGATTAAAGTACCTATTCTGGACGACGTTATTCCGCCGATTTTGGAGGGGTATATCCCTCATCAACATCTCGATACCGCACTTGAAGTGGTGATTCAGAAACTGTGGGACGGTGCTCCGCAAGCCGGCGAGTACAATATTGTGGAAATTCTTTGGTCGCGCAGCGGAGGTGGAGGTGTCTCACCGTTCAAGGAGCGGTGGGACGGTCCGATTACCAAGCCCTTTCCTTTTTCCATCTTTGTGCCGCGAGACTATTTGGAGAACGACGGTACAGTCCGGCTGGCTTATCGGATCACCGATGAAACCAATCAGTCTACGACCTCGGACTACCGCACCTTAGTGCTTGATCGGACGCCGCCAAACAATAATGTTACGCCACCCAACCCTGCCTTTCCGGTAGGTCTTATTGATGAGGCTTATCTTGCGGCGAATCCAACAGTAAAGCTTATACTGCCTGCCTATAACGGTCGTCGGCCCTACGACAGGGTTTATTACTATCTCTCGGACAGATCACCTCCTCAGGACATGGCACCGAATGGTTTTGTAGAGTTTCCGTCCGAAACTAGCCCGCTTACCCTTCCTATTCCCGGGGAACTGTTTCGCCTATTCCCCAGCGGTACCCAGTACGTTCATATTCGCCTGCAAGACCGTTCCGGTAACCGCGGCCCGAGGTCCGATCAGACAAGCATAGAAGTTCAATTGTCGGCGTCTCCTTCAGAGCTCCAGGCTCTTGTTATTCCAGCAATGTCGAGTGGCCTGATCAATCGCCACGATGCCCGGCTCGGCGTTATAGCCATCGTTCAATACGACAATTGGCAAGACGGAGATTTCGTCACCGTACGCTGGGGCCAAACCTTGCTTGCCAGGCAGAGCGTCACCCAGGTGCCCTTCAATGTCGCGATCCCCTGGGCCAGGTTGATCGAGGATGGCTTGGGGCTCGCAGAAGGTGCAGCCACCTACACCGTTACACGGTCCGGCAGCAGCACGCCCACGCTCCCCAGCCCACCTACGTTAATTCGCTGGGACTTTAGAGTCGCAGGGCAAGACCATATCAATGCCCCCGCGCTGCTTAACCTCGACTTGCCCAAGGTGCGCGTGTTTGGCGAAGGCTCCCAGACTGAAAACCATATTGATATTCGCGACAAGGACCGGCGTGTATATGCCAGCGTCCTGCTGTATCACCGGCCCCGCGACGGTGAGGTGTTGGAGTTGTTTTGGGGCGATTTTCCCAACAGTGATAACCCAGTGGCGCGTTATGTCGTTGATACCGGCAAGGGGGATGCCGAAGGCGTGCGTGTGGAATTCAGCGATATTCCCTGGCAGGTCATTGTCGATGGAGGCAATGATGAAAAACTACGGGTGTACTACTCGACATTCAACGGCGTTAATGAGCAACTTACCTATTTTACTGAAGTGACAGTCGATGTGGTCGCACCGCTGGTACTGACGCGTGTTGAGTTCCCGAGTGCCAATATCCAAATGTTTATAAATTGCGATTCTGTTCCGGCCATGTGGGATCACATTCCAATCAGAATTGTTCCGGAGACGGCCTTCCGGAAAGATGACGATCTTGTTGTGGAGTGGCAAGGATATGAAGAGTTTGCTGGCGGTGGCGAAGCCATTACATCAACGGCGGATACCCTGACACACCGATTGACCGAAGAGGAGGCGAAAAACGGTTATACCTTCAAGCAATCCAACTACGAAGATAAGATCAAGCCGATCAAGTCACCAAACCCTCACAGTTCGGGTAGTTCTGTGTCCGTCATGTATACGTTATGGCGTAAAACCAGAGTGATCGGTTCGTCAAGATTACGCTATGCAAAGATTGATCGTAAAAGAGCGGGGGTCAATTATTGCGGGCCGGACGGTGACGGCCCTGAAACATAGAAGTGTAGCGGCACTTAAGAGTTGAATGCTGGTGCAAGTTGCAGGTCCTGGCAGTGGCGGTGCAGCGGTTGTTCGATTTGAGTGGTGTCATGTCGTAAGTGCTTATCCGGCTATAACCGTATCAATAAGTGCAAAAGGAGAATACAAATGACGATTTTGAGTAAGAAACAACAGGCCGCCATTGAGTCGCGCAAGGCGAATAAAGAGCTGATGTCCCAACGCAAAAAGGCGGGCTTGGCGTTACCGCTTCCTACCTTCAGTGCAATGAACTCTGAGGGGTTGATCTCCGCCGAAAATTCAAAAAAGCCGCTTCCCGTGACGTTTGATATTGCGCAGTTTGCGGAGGATAACGATCTTGATCCCGCCATCACGCGTCTTGATGTACATATACGTGGCAAAGGTGCAACACAGTGGGGCGCCGCGCTTTACATCGTAAGGTTCCGAACGCCCGAGAACCCTACATTCCCGCCTATTGACCAACCGTTCATCCGTGATATTCCTGTAGCCCGTTTGACGGAAGGGAGCCATGAGATCGGCTACATCGTCTATGAGGACCGTAATGCCACGCCGCTGCTCACAGGTGCCCCCTTGGAGGTGGACCACACCCCGCCCTACCACCCCAATTACCCGTTAGAGCCCTTATTCCCTGATTATTTGTCCTTGGCAGGTGAAATCACTGAGAGGGATATCGAGGATCACCCTGAGGGGATGGTGTGTACATTTCCCGACTATCCGAGCAGTCGTCGTTCGGGCGACAGAATCGCAGTCCATTTCGCGCCCGATTTCTCTTCACAACTGTCGCGCCCGATCGACACATTTCCCGTTGTTGCGGGCGCATTGAGTTTTACGTTGCCGTGGAGTCGGCTTGTTGGTAATCAGGGAGGGAAGAACTACCTGTTCTACCGCTTGATTGACCAGGCGGGTAACTTCAGCAAAGACTCGGCACCTGCCCGAATTGAATTGAACCTCACCGGTGACGCTGTTCCGCTGGAAGCCTATGTGCCTTTAGCACTTCTTCCTGAGGATGGGGTGCTCGATTTACAGGACCTTTATGACCCCGCCGGGGTGTTCGTCGCTATCCCCAAATATGATGAAAATCTGCCAGACATTGACGTGATCGAATTGACCTGGGGCTCGCGGCCTCCGCTTCGTTTCAATGTCGGTCTTTATCTGCCGTTTCCGTTAATGCTGCCCATCAGTAGGGCTAACCTTGTAGCCGATTACGGCACAGCCACTGGCGAGCTCCCCACGACCATCAGCTATTTTATAGACCGCAACGGTAGTGCGTTCGACGCGCCTGACCACGAAATCGATGTTGACTTTTCCTCCCCTGGCCCTAACCCGGGCGTCGACCCGGAGAACGACTTGCTCAACACGGTGCTGGTCTATGGCAGCGATCCATCCAAACCCAACGAACTCACAGTAGATGATTTCGGTAACGCCGCCACCGCCGAGATCGTGCTTTGGGACGAGCCCATTCCCGCGCCGGGAACAACCCTCAGAGGTTATTGGGGGAGCTTGGCGAATGAGTTTGATAGTTTGGTACTAACGAGCGAAGGCCCTGGCGATACCGTAACGCTGACGGTGCCGTGGCCAATTATTCGGGATGTAGGCAACGTGCCGGTCCAGGTGTTCTACACACTGGGATGGGATACCAATGACAATACTCAGCGCTCCCCGGCGCAAGAAGTGATTGTGAATGCCAACAAGGTGGTGTTGGAGCCAGCAACTTTCAACAAGGCTACTGCAACCTGGGCCTGCACAGACCTCAATCGGACAACGTGGGCGGGGACGGTGAGAGTTCCCGGTAATACAATTTACTTCGAGCTGGATATGATCGTTCGGTGCGAGTTCCGGGTGTTCAGCGACACCACTGGAGACACCCAGTTGGGCGATACTGTAGTGCTCAACTCACCAAAGCTGACCCCCGATATGGTTTCCAACGGGTTCAACATAACGGTCCCTTACACGGCCTTAAGGCCGGCGGCGCGAAACTCGGTGGACTTTCGCTACTTCGTGCCGATCCCAGGGGGCGGGGAGCACACTGCCGAGAGAGCCAGGAGCCGTACACGCTTCACTGACTTGAACGGGATGTATTGCGAGGAGCAACCACCCGTCGCGCAAGAGGAATAGGTATAGAAACAGACTGTGGGGTGCTTCGGCACCCTTTAGTTGCAGGGCACACGCGCTACAGCGTTCACACGGCCACCGACTCCATTCATACCGATATGTTGGGATTAATCCTACATAAATGGGTAATTCCTATCTGTAATGTCCACGGCTTGAATGGCCTGGCTCCAACCCTCTGGAAACAGGCCGAACAGTTCCGTCGTGGAATGTCTGCTGAATGAGTGGTGCCTTGTGAATATCAATTCGTATTTTAAGTTAAAACCCTTGGTTGCAATGATGCAGGTGCCATCTGTTGTCACCTTATTGCTTCTGGCGCCTCACGCCCATGCGCGGCTGATCGAAAATGGCACTGAAACCATTGGGCATGATGCCTATATTGATACCTTTGAATTACAGAATGCCACGCTTAATGTAATAGACGGTCAGACGCTGGATATTTTTGCCCATGCCTCGAACCTGAATGTCAGCAAGAGCAGTACGATCCTGGGGACTGTCGTCGCCCAGAGTGGCTCCAACGTGAATGTCGACGGCAGCCGCGTCACCGCCTCCGGGGCGTTTCAATCCGGTGTAGCGCTGTACAGCAGCGCCGCCCAGATCAACAACAGTGTGATTTCCAGCACCGACTACGTCGGCTTGCTGGTCAGCAAATTTACCACCTCAACCGATGCATCCACTGCGACGGTAAGCGGTAGTGTCCTGGTCGGTGCAACTGGCGGCGCAGCCGTTACGGGTGGAAGTACGCTGGAGTTGCAGCGAAGCGAAGTGATCGGTACCCGTGATGACAGCTTTGGGTTGAGGTTGGAGGGCTCAACGGCACGGGCTTTCGGCAGTAACATCACGGGAGGTCGTAACGGCATTGAAATGTCGTCCAATCGGCATTCGCCCGGGTCTAATGCACTGGTGCTCGACCAGACCCATGTGACGGGGACTACCGGCGCTGCGTTGCTTGTACAAGGCTCCCGTGGCCAGGGTACGGTGGCGGATATTGTGGTACGCAATGGTTCGACCCTTATCGGTGGCAATGGCAATCTGCTGGAAGTAAAGGGTGGCTCGACGGCGAATATGAGCGTCGAGAATAGCCAGCTTCAAGGTGATGTCATTGTTGATGCGGGAAGCCATGCCCATCTGCAATTGAGTAATCAAGCCTCGCTGACCGGCCGCCTGGAAAACGTATCGTCGTTGAACATTGGCGACCAATCCATGTGGGTCATGACCGGCAATAGCCAGGTTGGGGACCTGAATCTTGCAGACGGCATAGTCAAATTTGGCGAGAGCGACGCGTTCTATCAGTTGGACCTGGAGAGCCTGTCGGGCCAGGGTACCTTTGTGATGGGGACCGATTTTGCCCGTGGTCAGACAGACTTTTTGAACATTACCGGCGAAGCCAGCGGCAATCACGACCTGTTGCTTGCCAGCAGCGGTGCAGAACCCGTCAATCCAGGCGAGGTGC
This sequence comes from Pseudomonas fildesensis, assembly GCF_001050345.1. Lineage (GTDB taxonomy): Bacteria > Pseudomonadota > Gammaproteobacteria > Pseudomonadales > Pseudomonadaceae > Aquipseudomonas > Aquipseudomonas fildesensis. The sequence goes on from NZ_LFMW01000012.1 coordinate 496,255, forward strand.
ATATCGTCCATACCGGCGGCGGCGATGCACAATTCGCACTGGTGGGGGGCGCCGTGGATGTTGGGGCCTGGTCTTATGGACTCAAGCAGGACGGCAACGATTGGTTCCTCGATCCGAACAACCGTACGGTCAGCCCAGGCACACGATCGGTATTGGCATTGTTCAATACCGCCCCAACTGTCTGGTATGGCGAAATGACGTCGTTGCGTAGTCGCATGGGTGAACTGCGCCATAACGGCGCCGAAGCCGGCGGTTGGCTGCGTGCCTATGGCAATAAATATGAAGTGAGCGGAGGTGATAGCGGTGCCTACGAGCAAACCCAGCGTGGCTTCTCTCTGGGGGCAGATACGCCGGTGGGTGAAGGTCAATGGTTGCTTGGGGTAATGGCCGGTCATAGTACTTCTGACCTGGACCTTAGCCGGGGTACTTCGGGCACGGTGAAGAGTTACTACGCCGGCCTGTATGCCACTTGGTTGGATGAAGACGACGGCTACTATTTCGACGGTGCCATCAAGGCCAACCGCCTGAACAACGACTCCAAGGTCGGGTTGAGTGATGGCAAGCAAGCGAAGGGTAACTACAGCACCAATGCGCTGGGTGCGTCTGTGGAAGTTGGCCGTCATATCAAGCTGGACGACGATTTTTTCATTGAGCCGTTCGCCCAGGCGTCTGTGGTCAAGGTACAAGGCAAGAGCTACAGCCTGGACAATGGCCTTAACGCCAAAGGCGAGCACACCGACTCGGTGCTGGGCAAGCTGGGTGTTACCGTAGGCCGCGATTTTGTATTGGATGATGGCAGTGTGCTCCAGCCCTACTTGCGTGGTGGCGTGGCCCATGAATTTGCCAAGAACAATAAGGTGACGGTCAACAACCAGGCATTCGACAACAATCTTTCGGGATCTCGTATCGAGTTAGGAGCAGGCGTCGCCGTTTCCTTGTCCAAGAAGCTGCAGTTGCATGCCGACTTTGACTACGGCCAGGGCAAGCACGTTGATCAGCCATGGGGAGCGAATGTCGGAATGCGTTATAGCTGGTAAACAGGTAATGACGTTGCGCTTCAATTATGGTTGAAAAAAAACGCCCCGAAATCGGGGCGTTTTCTTTTATAAGCCATTTTAGATACTGAACAGCATCTGCATGTGTACTTCGTTGTTATTGACATCAACAAAGTAAACGTCGAGTGCGCCATTGACACTATTGTCATTTGGATCATGAAAGAATTCGACAGTACCCCGTTGTGCTTCATAAGCCGGGACGGGGTTTTCATCGATGGTCATGAGAATGACGGAAAACCGAGCAGCTTCCTGGTCGACGGATTGCGGACAACTATGGGTGGGCCGGCGGACTTCAGGGTTGTCTGGTAGAGAATAGCGACCGGATTGCAGGGTCGATGAGTACTTGAAGATCACCACCTGCTTTGATGTTTCCGAGGGTGGAATCTTCATGGTGCCTTGAGCTAGCCAGAAGTTGTTTTTGAGATTGTTTTCCAGAAAGTCTGCCTTGAAATCCGCGCTTCCGATCTTGCCTTGAAAAAACTGCGTTTCAGTTTTCCGGATGGGAGCTTTTCGAGCGGTTGCAGTGGCCATGATGCGATTCTCCTGCGATGGTGGTCGTGAAGTGATGTGAGTGTTTGCTCGACCTGACGGGGTCAGAGAGAGATTGTCGACTTCTAGAAACGTCGTACCTTCCACTTGTAGAGTGAATTCGGTAACGCCTGCAGGAACTGTCAGGGAAAACGGATAGGTATCCCAGCCATCACCGCGCAATTCCACTTCAGGTACATTGCCGGCGGCCAAATGAAAGCGTACGAAACCATGGCCCCCTGTAATTCCCCGGGCATCGATTGAAAAGTTGTAAGTCTGTTCCGGAATAACGGGGATTTGTTGTTCCATGTAACCCATGAGCGTTAACTGGCACCGCCCATCGGTGAATGTTACGTTGGATGGGAGCTCCGGTCGTGTAACAGCCCAGTAACGATTGTTTTCTGAAAAATCGCCATTGAGGATAAGTTCACTGGGAACTACCGGTCCTTCTTCTTCAACCAGCCTGACGTTATCGAACCACACGTCGCCTTTGGTGCCTTCCAGTTGCACCGTCGCTGTGGTTGTCCCTGCGGGCGTGGTGAACATCAACATTTGTCGCACCCAGCCATGATTTCCTGACAGGGGAATTGACTCGCGGGTGCCAGAGGGCTGGAACTGCACATGCGCTGCCCCCTCACCCTGGTAGGTAATCAAGCTGTACACGCTGAATGTGTAGCCCGTTGCGCTCAACACGGGCATGGCCTGTTCGGCGCTGCCATTGGTTCTGAGGATGCAGCTTTGTTCTGAGAAATCCACATGTCCGGGGGGAACTGCGGTGGCATTCCAATTTGATCCATTGAGGGCAAAGTTGCCGTTGATGACCAGGTTGTTGGCCAATGGAATAAGCGTTGCCATGGTGTATCTCCCTGAAGACCGGGCTGAGGGGGGCACTGCGTGTACTGAGTGGGTCCATTCAGCGCCAGATATGCGTAGGCGACAACTGTCAGAATTAACAGGTTTACTCTACCGTTCGTCGTTATTACTGCCTGGCGCGCACGCCGTTCAACCACGCAGTGCGGCAAACATACTGGCCAGCGCTATCATCCTTGTCTTGGGGTGACCCATTGCAGGCAGGGCGTGCCGACCAGCCCAGGCCTTTTGCGCGAGGCAGGGGCCAATGGCAGGGGGTGGAGGGCTTGGCTGATGATTTACGGCAGGCGCGGTTCTTGGGCGTCTAGACGGTGGGTGCAGCGTTAACTGAACAGTCCCGCCGCAATATTGATTGAGAACCCCAGGATGGCCGTGTTGAACAGGAATCCGATCAACGATTGCCCCAACACCACCTTGCGCATGCCACGGGTGGCGACGCCCACGTCGGAAGTTTGCACCGCCACGCCGATGGTGAACGAGAAATACAGGAAGTCCCAATAGTTGGGCGTCAACAGCCCTTCGGCAAAGCGCAGCGCCGGTTCCTTGCCTTCCCAGGTGTAATACAGCCGCGCGTAATGCACGCTGAAAATCACCCCGATCAGCAGCCATGAACCGATCACCGTCAGCCCGGTAAACCCGTAGTGCAGCAGGCGCTCGGAAGTGGCCAGGTCCTTGCTGCCCACCAGCTCGAAGGTGATGGTCGCGAGGCTGGCGATCGCGGCGATGCACACCATGAATAGCACCAGCCCGGCGTTTTCATCCTCGATCTCGGCGATGCGTTTGACGTCGTGAGCCTTGGCGCGGATGGTCAGCCACAGCATCAGCACCAGGTAGGTCCAGACGCCGGCGTTCCAGCCGATCAGGATTTTGCTGACGAGGGACTCGGCCGGTACGAGGATGCCAACGGCAAGGCCCAGCACGGCGGCGCAGGAGAGGCGAGGGTGGGTGCGGGCGAGGAAGGGCATGGCGGCTCACAAGTACGGTGCTTGTGAGCACCATAGCGCATTCCGTGGAGGCTGACTTACTGTGGCGAGCGGGCTTGTTGTGGCGAGTAGGCTTGTTGTGGCGAGCGGGCTTGCCCCGCGTTGGGCTGCGAAGCAGCCCCATTGAAAGCCACACGTTTTTTCAGGCAAAACGCGGCGTCAGGTTTTGGGGCCGCTTCGCGGCCCAACGGGAGCAAGCTCCCTCGCCACAGGTACGGTGCCCGCCCTTAACTGATCGGCATTAGGGCAAGCTCCCTCGCCACAACCGGCGCGTAGTTAGCGTTGCTTGCGCACCAGCTTCATCACCACCACAAAAAACACCGGCACAAACACCACCGCCAGTGTCGCGGTGATCATCCCGCCGATAACGCCCGTACCAATCGCCTGCTGGCTCGCCGAACTGGCGCCCGTGGCAATCGCCAACGGCACCACGCCGAGGATGAATGCCAGTGACGTCATGATGATCGGCCGCAAGCGCAGCCGCGCGGCCTTCAGGGTGGCATCGACCAGATCTTCGCCCTGGTCATACAGGTCCTTGGCGAATTCGATGATCAGGATCGCGTTTTTTGCCGACAGGCCAATGATGGTGATCAAGCCAACCTTGAAGAACACATCGTTGGGCATGCCGCGCAACGACACCGCCACGACCGCGCCGAGCACACCCAATGGCACCACCAGCAGCACTGAAGTCGGGATCGACCAGCTTTCATACAACGCCGCCAGGCACAGGAATACGATCAGCAGCGACAGCCCCAGCAGCAAAGGCGCCTGGGAGCCGGACAGGCGTTCCTGCAACGACAACCCGGTCCATTCCTGGCCCAGGCCCGCCGGCAGTTGATTGACCAGACGCTGGATTTCCTCCATCGCCTCACCCGTGCTGTGCCCCGGTGCCGCTTCGCCGGAAATGGCGATGGCCGGGTAGCCGTTGTAGCGCGTCAACTGCGCCGGGCCCTGGGTCCACTTGGCTTCGACAAACGCCGACAGCGGCACCATCTTCCCGGCGTTGTTACGCACGTTGATCTTCATCAAATCCGCGACCTGGCTGCGCTGGTCGCCTTCGGCTTGCACCACCACCCGTTGCATGCGGCCCTGGTTGGGGAAGTCGTTGATATACGCTGAGCCAATCGCCGACGACAGCACATTGCCCACATCGGCAAACGAGACACCCAGCGCATTGGCCTGCTTACGGTCGACTTCCAGTTGTACTTGCGGTGCTTCGGCCAGGGCGCTTTCACGTACGTTGGCCAGGATCGGGCTCTTCTCGGCGGCAGCCAGCAACTCGGTCCGCGCCGCCATCAGCGCCGCGTGGCCGACGCCACCCCGGTCCTGCAGGCGGAATTCGAAACCGCTGGAGGTGCCGAGGCCGTTTACCGGCGGAGGCAGGATCGCGTAGGCAATCGCGTCCTTGAGTTCGCTGAAAGCCGCGTTGGCACGGTCGGCAATTGCCGAGGCGGAGTCCTCGCTGCCGCGCTGCGACCAATCCTTCAGCGTGGTAAACGCCAACGCGGCGTTTTGCCCTGAACCGGAGAAACTGAAGCCCATGATCATGGTGGTATCGCCCACCCCCGGCTCTTCGGCGTTGTGCGCCTCGATCTGCTCGGCCACCTGCACCGTGCGGTTCTTGCTGGCGCCCGGCGGCAGTTGGATATCGGTGATGGTGTAACCCTGGTCTTCCACCGGCAGGAACGAGGAGGGCAGGCGACTGAACATCCACCCCAGGCCCACCAGCAGCACGAGATAAATCAGCAGGTAGCGGCCGCTGCGCTTGAGGGCATAGGCCACCCAACCTTCGTAGCGGTCGGTGAGCTGCTCAAAACGCTTGTTGAACCAGCCGAAGAAACCGCCCTTGGCGTGGTGATCATCCTTGGCGATTGGCTTGAGCAAGGTCGCGCACAGGGCAGGTGTCAAGGTCAGGGCGAGGAACGCCGAGAACAGGATCGAGGTGGCCATCGACAGCGAAAACTGCTGGTAAATCACCCCCACCGAGCCCGGCATGAAGGCCATTGGCAGAAACACCGCCACCAGCACCAGCGTAATACCGACGATAGCACCGGTGATCTGGCTCATGGCCTTCTTGGTCGCGTCCTTGGGCGACAGGCCTTCGGTGACCATGATCCGCTCAACGTTCTCTACCACCACAATCGCATCGTCCACCAGGATGCCGATCGCCAGCACCATGCCGAACATGGTCAGCACGTTGATCGAGAAACCCAGCAACAGCATGGTGGCGAACGTGCCCATCAGCGCAATAGGCACCACCAGGGTCGGGATCAGCGTGTAACGCACGTTCTGCAGGAACAGGAACATCACCGCAAACACCAGCGCCATCGCCTCAAGCAAGGTGTACACCACCTTGGTGATCGAGACCTTGACGAACGGCGAGGTGTCATACGGAATCTTGTATTCCACGTTGGCAGGGAAGTAGCGCGACAACTCGTCCATCTTCGCCCGCACCAGGGTCGCGGTGTTCAGCGCGTTGGCGCCCGGTGCCAACTGCACGCTGACGGCGGTGGAAGGCTTGCCGTTCAGACGCGTGGAGAACTGGTATTCCTGGCTGCCGATTTCCACCCGCGCCACGTCGCCGATACGCACGGTGGAGCCGTCAGGATTGGCCTTGAGCACGATGTCGGCGAATTCCGCCGGGGTCGACAGCTGGCCTTTGACCAGGATCGCTGCGGTGATTTCCTGGGTCTTGGTGCCCGGCAAGTCACCGATACTACCCGCCGAGACCTGGGCGTTCTGCGCGCTGATCGCGGCATTGACGTCGGCCGGGGTCAGGTTGAAACCGATCAGTTTCTGCGGGTCGATCCAGATGCGCATCGCCCGTTCGGCGCCATACAACTGCGCCTTGCCCACGCCGTCCAGGCGCTTGAGCTCGTTCATCACGTTGCGCGCGAGGTAATCGCTGAGCGCCACGTCATCAAGCTTGCCGTCGCTGGACGTCAGGGTCACCAGCAGCAGGAAGCCAGCGGAGACTTTTTCCACCTGCAAACCTTGCTGGTTCACCGCCTGGGGCAGGCGCGGCTCGACCGCCTTGAGACGGTTTTGCACATCGACCTGGGCCATTTCAGGGTCGGTGCCCGGCTGGAAGGTGGCGGTGATGGTGGCCGAACCCAGGCTGCTTTGGGACTCGAAATACAGCAGGTGATCGGCGCCGTTAAGCTCCTGCTCGATCAGGCTGACCACGCTTTCGTCCAGGGTCTGGGCCGAGGCGCCGGGGTACACCGCGTAGATTTCGACTTGCGGCGGCGCCACAACGGGGTACTGGGCCACCGGCAACTGCGGGATGGCCAGCGCGCCGGCCAGCAGGATAAACAGGGCGACCACCCAGGCGAAGATCGGGCGGTCAATAAAGAACTGCGGCATTGTCAATAATCCTTATTGGCCCAAAGCCTGGGCGAGCGGTGTCGGGCTGTCATCTACCTGGACTTTTTCACCGGGGCGCGCGTGTTGCAGGCCTTCGACGATGATGCGGTCGCCGGGCTTGAGGCCGTTGCTGACGACCCAGCGATCCTCGATCACCGCACCCAGTTCCACCGGCTGCTGGCTCACGGTCTGCTCGGCGTCCAACAGCAGCACCATCGGGATGCCGGCGCTGTCACGCGTGATCGCGCGTTGCGGCACGCTGATGCCTTGTTTGTCGACCGCCTGCTCCAGGCGCACGCGCACAAAGCTGCCGGGCAATAGGTCGAGGTCCGGGTTGGGGAACTCGCTGCGCAGGATGATCTGCCCCGTGCCGGGGTCGACGCTGATCTCGGCGAACAGCAATTTGCCCGGCAGCGGATACAGGCTGCCATCGTCCTGGATCAGTGTGGCCTTGGCCTGGTCCTGGCCGACCTGCTTCAAGCTGCCGGCGCGGAAGGCGCGGCGCAGGTCATTCAGCTCGCGGGTGGACTGGGTGAGGTCGGCGTGGATCGGGTCCAGTTGTTGGATGATCGCCAGCGGCGTGGCCTCGTTCTGGCCGACCAGCGCGCCTTCCGTTACCAGTGCGCGGCCGATGCGTCCGGAAATCGGCGCGGTTACGGTGGCGTAACCCAGGTTCAATTTGGCCCGCTCGACGGCGGCCTTGTTGGCGGCGACTTCGGCGTTGGTCTGGCGCACGGCGGCGCGGGCGTTGTCGTAGTCCTGGCCGCTGATAGCGTTGCCTTCGACCAACTGGCTGTAGCGCTGCTCTTGCAGGCGCGCCTGGAACGCATTGGCCTCGGCCTTGCTCAGGTTGGCCTGGGTGCTGTCCAAATCGGCCTTGAACGGTGCCGGGTCGATGCGAAACAGCACATCGCCCTGTTTCACGTCACGGCCTTCCTTGAATACGCGCTGCATGACCACGCCGGCGACCCGTGCGCGCACTTCGGCAATGCGCGGCGCGGCGATGCGCCCGCTCAGTTCGCTGGTGATGGAGAGGGGTTTGGCCTGCAGGGTTTCAATGCGCACTTTGGCCAGCGGCAGTTCCGGCGCCTCGGCTGCGGACTTGTCACACGCGCTCAGTGCGAGTGTCAGTGCCAACAGGCAAAACGGCGCAAACAGATTCTTCGACATGCTCTTATCCCAATATTGACTGGCGCATCCTAAGGTCACCTGCGCCGTGGTGCTGTGAAGCTGTGTAGGTCGTGTGTGAAGAAATGTAAGGTGCGACGCGTGGGGCGCCGAGGGCGTATATCCTTGCACAATCCTGCAAACACTAAAGGTCCAATGTGGGAGGGGGCTTGCTCCCGATGGCGGTGTATCAGTCAACCACTCTGCAACTGAACCACCGCCATCGGGAGCAAGCCCCCTCCCACATGGGATTTTCGTACGACCAATAACTGCATTATTTGGAAACACCATGCCCAACATCCTCCTGGTGGAAGACGACGCCGCACTCTCCGAGCTGATTGCCAGCTACCTGGAACGCAACGGTTACCACGTCAGCGTGCTCAGCCGGGGCGACCACGTTCGCGAACGTGCGCGCCTCAACCCGCCGGACCTGGTGATCCTCGACCTGATGTTGCCGGGCCTTGATGGCCTGCAAGTGTGCCGCCTGCTGCGCGCCGATTCGGCGGGCCTGCCGATCCTGATGCTCACCGCCCGCGACGACAGCCACGACCAGGTGCTGGGCCTGGAAATGGGCGCCGACGACTATGTCACCAAGCCCTGCGAGCCGCGTGTTTTGCTGGCGCGGGTACGTACGCTATTGCGGCGTAGCAGCCTGTCCGAACCGCAGGTGGCCAACGACCAGATCCTGATGGGCAACCTGTGCATTGACCTGTCGGAGCGCACCGTGATCTGGCGCGACCAGGCGGTGGAGCTGTCCAGCGGCGAATACAACCTGCTGGTGGTGCTGGCGCGCCATGCCGGTGAAGTGCTCAGCCGCGACCAGATCCTGCAACGCCTGCGCGGTATCGAGTTCAACGGTACCGATCGCTCGGTGGACGTGGCGATTTCCAAACTGCGCCGCAAGTTCGACGACCACGCAGGCGAAGCCCGCAAGATCAAGACCGTGTGGGGCAAGGGGTATCTGTTCAGCCGTTCCGAGTGGGAATGCTGATCCATGTTTCGTGTGCTGATTCGCCTCTACCTGATCACCATCGTCACCTACAGCGCGGCGATCTTCCTGATTCCCAAGCTGGTGATCCAGCTGTTCGAACACCGCTACCTGGACTACAACGTCGAGCAATCCAGGGGCATGCAGAAGCTGATCGTCAAGCAATACCAGCGGGCGCCGGTGGAGCGCTGGTCCCAGGTGACCGAGCAGCTAAGCCACGACTTCGCACCGCTGAAAGTCGAGCTGATGCTGCGCCAGGACGCGCGCTACACCCCGCAGGAAGAACAGCTGCTGGAGCAAGGCAAGCCGGTGATCCGCCTGGGCGAGTGGGGCTGGATGGAAGAGGTCAGTTCGCCGATCAACCAGCAGTTTGCGGTCAAGCTGACGGTCCCGCCGGACCCGCTGGACATGAACCTGCTGTACTGGTCGATGAACGTGCTGATCGGCGCTGCACTCCTGGCCTGCCTGCTGGTATGGCTGCGTCCGCACTGGCGTGACCTGGAACGGCTGAAAAGCACTGCCGCGCAATTGGGCAAGGGCAACCTGGCCGAGCGCACGCACATTCCGCCCAGCTCCAACATCGGCAGCCTGGCGGCGGTGTTCGACACCATGGCCGACGCCATCGAACACCTGCTCAACCAGCAGCGCGACCTGCTTAATGCGGTCTCCCACGAACTGCGCACACCGTTGACCCGCCTGGATTTCGGCCTGGCCCTGGCGTTGTCTGAAGACTTGCCCCAGGCCAGCCGCGAGCGCCTGCAAAGCCTGGTGGCGCATATTCGCGAGCTGGATGAGCTGGTGCTGGAATTGCTCTCTTACAGTCGCCTGCAAAACCCGGCGCAATTGCCGGAGCGGGTCGACGTAATGCTCGATGAGTTTATCGACAGCGTGCTGGGCAGCGTCGACGATGAACTGGAAAACCCCGAGATCGTCATCGACGTGGTGCTCGACTGCAGCGTCGAGCGTTTCAGCCTCGACCCGCGCCTGACCGCCCGCGCCTTGCAGAACCTGCTGCGCAATGCCACGCGCTACTGCGACAAGCGCATTCAGGTGGGCGTCAAAGTGTGCGCCAAGGGCTGTGAGATCTGGGTAGATGACGATGGCATTGGCATCCCGCTGGACCAGCGCGAGCGTATCTTCGAACCGTTCTACCGCCTCGACCGTAGCCGCGACCGCGCCACCGGCGGCTTTGGCCTGGGCCTGGCGATCAGCCGGCGCGCCCTGGAGGCCCAGGGCGGTACCTTGACCGCTCAGGCGTCGCCACTGGGTGGTGCGCGGTTTCGCGTGTGGTTGCCCACCATCGCCTGATCAGAGCACTTTGACTGCGCGGCCGATCGCCTGGATCGGCCCGGTGGGTTTACCGGTGGGCGAGCCGCGCGGGTCTTCCAGGGTCAGTTCGAACAACTGGTTCGCCGACAACGGCGGCAACTTGTCCAGTGGCACCGACAGCGTCTGCCCCGGCTTGACCAGCCCCAGCGATACCGGGCCTTGCCAGCCATCGCCCTTGGTCCAGAACTGCAGGGCCTTGTCGGCCGGAACTTCCATCACGCCCAACGGGATCAACTGGATCTGCTGGTCATTGCTCGCCTGGATCACCCAGCCCGGCGCCTGGCTTTGCGGCGCCACCAGCACCACGACAAAGCTCGGTTCTGTATTGGGTGGGCGGGTCAGCAACAGCGCGGCCAAGACCAGGGTCGTCACCAGCCCGGCTCCGGCCAGGCCACGCCACAACGCCAGCAGGTTCCACCACGGCACCGTCGCTTCGTCGGGGCCGGCGACGCTGCGTTGAATGCGTCGCCACAGTTGCGCGGAAGGCGGCACCGGTTCGGCCAGTGCGGTCAACGGCAGCAGGCGCTGCTCCCAGGCATCCACCGCCGCGCGCAACTCGGCATCATGCATGAGGCGTTGCTCGACCTCGGAGCGCTGTTCGGCGGGCAGGGTGCCCAGTACGTACTCACTGGCCAGTTCATCAGGGGTGTTGTTCATGCCATGCACTCCCGCAAGGCGGCGAGGCTACGTTTGATCCAGGCCTTGATGGTCCCCAGTGGGGTGCCCAGTTTTTGCGCGATTTCGCTGTGGGAATAACCGTCGACATAGGCATGCAGAATGCAGGTTCGACGGGCCGGGTCCAGCTGTTCCAGGCACGTGTGGATTTGCCCGGTGCGCGCGGTGAATTCAAAGGTGTGCTCCGGTTCTGCGAGCTGCTCGTGTTCATCGCTCAACGGCACATCGCGGCCGCTGTTGCGCACGACGTTGAGCGCCAGGTGCCGCGTCACGCTGTAGACCCAACCCCGCGCAGAGCCGCGGCAGGGGTCAAAACTGCCGGCGCCGCGCCAGATCTTGAGAAAGGCGTCATGCACGATATCTTCGGCCAGCGCCTTGTCGCGGGCGATGCGCAGAGCAACACCGAGCAAGCGGCTGCTGTCCTGCTCATACAAGCGGCGCAGGGCCTGTTGATCGCCACGGGCGCAGGCCAGCAGGCAGGCTTCGTAATCAAAAATGGATTCAGGCAAAGGCACGGTTTCCTGCCACTGAAATAACGACTACCCCGGCCTCCGTGTAGGAGCGAGCTTCTTGTGGCAAGGGAGCTTGCTCCCGTTGGGCTGCGAAGCGGCCCCAAAAAGCTTGCGGGCGCTACGCACCCGAGCGGGAGCAAGCTCCCTCGCCACAAGAAGCTCGCTCCTACAAGGGGGTGTGGGCAGTTTCCTTCGGGCAGCGTAGCCGATTTTCCTCAGTTAGCCGCCCAGAAAATGTAGTCGGCCTGGTACTTCACCACTTCCTGCTGACCCTTGTTGGCGGCGGTGCACGCTGTGTTCGGCGCCACGCCACCTTTCAACGCGACCCGCTGGATGTAACTCACGCCACTCATCGCGCCCTTGCCTTCGGCCGGGTTGGCCTTGACCAGTTGATAGGGCAGGTTGCCCGGGCTCGACGGCGCCACGGCCAACTGGGTGCCGGTGATTTTCGAGCCGTCCTTGGCTTGCCAGGTGGCCGGTGGGCCGAAGTAGGTCCCCACTTGCTTGCCGCTGCGGTCATTGAGCACGGCCTTGGGGCCTACAAACGTCCACTCGGTCTGGCCGGCGGCGTTGGCTTTGTCGCGGCATTCGTAGGTGATTTCGCCGACGCCTGTGGTTTCCATCGCAACCTTGTGCCCATCCGGCACCTTGATGCTGTCGGGCAAGCCGGTCTGGGCAAACGCCGCCGGGGTGGCGACCAGCAAACCAGTGAGGCAGAGCAGTGCTTTAGCGTTCATGGGTGTTTCTCCATTCAGTAAAACAGCGGGGTGACTGTAGGGACTACCCGCAGTGCGCACGATTGGATGCACGGATTAGAAAATAAACCAGGGAGGGCGCACACTGTGCCCCCGCTTTACCCGAGGAGAGATTGGCAATGACTGGTGTTCACACGTCCGCTCAACAGGGTTTCTCGACCCAGGCCGTCACTTACGCCCAAGGTCGCCCGAACTACCCCCGCCAACTGACGGGCTGGCTCACCGACACACTGCACGTCGATGCGCACTCCACGGTGATTGACCTGGGCGCCGGCACCGGTAAGTTCACCCGATTGCTTAGCAGCCTGGCGCCGACGCTGATAGCGGTCGAGCCCGTGGCGCAGATGGGTGCGCAGTTGACCAAGCTGTTGCCAGACGTGCGCCTGGTAAACGGCACCGCCGAATCCATGCCCTTGGAAACCGCCAGCGCCGACGCCGTGTTCTGCGCCCAGGCCTTCCATTGGTTTTCCACCCGGGCCGCGCTGGCCGAAATCCACCGCGTGCTCAAGCCCGGCGGGCGCCTGGGGTTGGTGTGGAATGTGCGCGATGAGTCGGTAGATTGGGTGGCCGCCATCACCGCGATCATCACGCCGTACGAGGGCGACACGCCGCGTTTTCACAGTGGGCGTTGGCGCGAAGCCTTCACCGGCGAGTACTTTTCCGATCCGCAAATGACCTGTTTCGCCTACAGTCACGTCGGCAGTCCTCAAGAAGTGATCATCGATCGCTTCCTCTCGGTGAGTTTTATCGCCGTGTTGCCCGCGGCTGAAAAAGCCCGGGTGACCGAGCAATTGCGCCGCTTGATCGACACCCACCCTGGGCTGAAGGGCCGTGACACGGTGGCGTTCCCTTACCAGACCCAGGCATACGTCTGTCAACGACTGACGTAAAAGGCATAAAGTCAGATCATATTGATATAAGTCGTTATAAGAAAAATCGCTATCCTGCCGCCAGAAATTTATAAGGCCGCAGGTAGCTGTAATGGATGTGGGTAACGTTGGTTTTGTAATCGCTGGCCTGGTGGTTGGTTTTATCGTGGGTATGACCGGTGTCGGCGGAGGCTCGTTGATGACGCCGATCCTGTTGTGGTTCGGCATCAACCCGGCGACCGCCGTGGGTACCGACCTGTTGTACGCCGCCATCACCAAGTCCGGTGGTGTGCTGGTGCACAGCAAGAACAAGAACATCGACTGGACCATCACCGGCTGGTTGACCCTGGGCAGTGTGCCCGCCGTATTGCTGACCCTGTGGTTCCTCGCCAGCCTGCACACCGACCCCAGCGTCATGAACGCGGTGATCAAACAGGCCCTCGGCTTTGTGTTGCTGCTGACGGCCCTGGCGATTCTGTTCAAGAAGCGCCTGTTGGCCTTCGCCCAGCGCCATGCTGGCGATGACTACCATATGAGCCCGCGTAACCTGAATGCGCTGACGGTGGTCACCGGGGCGGTGCTGGGCACCATGGTCGCCCTGACGTCCATCGGCGCCGGCGCCCTCGGCACGGTCGCGCTGTTTATCCTCTATCCCTTCCTCGCCACGCGGCGCCTGGTCGGCACCGAGATCGCCCACGCCGTGCCGCTGACGTTGGTTGCGGGCCTGGGCCATGCCGGCATGGGCAATATGGATTGGCACCTGCTGGGCTTTTTGCTGATCGGCTCGCTGCCGGGGATTTACTTCGGCAGCCACATGACCGGCAAAGTCCCGGACGGCGTATTGCGCCCGTGCCTGGCGATCATGTTGATGACCATCGGCTACAAACTCGCCTTCTAAGGTGTACGCGGTCCAAATGTGGGAGGGAGCAAGCCCCTCCCACATTTGGTCATGCCTTGGCCGGGCCATTACCGATCTGCCACACAAACGGCGGTTCGGTGCCATTGATCACCCAATCGCCGACGATCCGCGCCTTGTAGATCACCGGGTTGTGCGACGACACGGTCCGCGCATTGCGCCAGTGCCGATCGAGGGCTTTGCCCTGGCGCACATCCGACGCCCCCAGCGCGTTGAACAATTGGCTGGTGGCGCGCTGGATCAGTTCCGACACCACCACCTGCGCCGTCGCCGACTCAATCTCGGCAGCCACATTGGCTTCGCGCTCCGCCGCCTCATCCCCGCCAAAGCGCGCCAGGTAGGCCCGTTGCGCCGGCACGGCGGCCTTCAATGCGCTGGCGCGTGCGGCATACACCAGCGCGGCGACTTCCCCTACTACCTGCTGAACCTGCGCATCCTGGCTGACATGCGCCGCATTGCCATGGCTGTAAATACGCTTGCGGCTGCGTACCTGGTGGGCCACGTCATTCAGCGCTGCACGGCCGATACCCGCCAGGCTCGCCAACAGCACCAGCTGGTAAAACGCGGTCTGGTATTTGAAGCGAGTGGCAAAGTCGATGACGTTTTCTGCTTCGACCACCGCGTCGGTAAAGCGCGAGGTGCCGCTGCCGGTGGTGCGCTGGCCAAACCCGTCCCAATCATCGCTTTGCACCACGCCGGGCTGGCGCGTGCGGGTGGCGGCGATTACATCGCCGCCGGTGTCGCTGCGCTGGGCGTACACGTCGATCCAGTCGGAAAACAGGCTGCCGGTGCTGTAGAACTTTTCACCGTTGAGCTTCCATTTGTCGCCATCCGGGCTGACCTGGGTGACCACATCGCCAATCGCCACATTGCCGATTTCGGTCCAGGCGCAGCCGACGATATCGCCGTCGACAAAGCGCTTGAACCACACGTCGCGCCCGGCGCCTGGCGTTGCGTTAAGGCGGTCTTCGGCAAAGGCGAAGTGCCCGCGCAGCGCCTGGGGCACGTTGGAGTCTGCGGCGGCCAGTTCGATCAGTAATTCAAACAACTGCGGCAGGGACGCGCCGCCACCGCCGTATTCCACCGGTACCCGCACCGCGCCAAAACCGGCGGCCTTGAGCCACTGGATCGGCGCATGGGGCAGGGTACGGGTGAGTTCGCGCTCGACCGCACCGTCGGCGATGCGCTGGAAGATCGGCCGGAAACGAGCGGCCAGGGTGGCGTAATCGACGCCGATGGACAGCGGATTGATGACATGTTGCTCGGTCATGGGGAAAGGCTCCTGGGCAGTGATCAATACCTTGGGGATTGCACACTCCGTGCCGGGTTCTGGGGCCCGGTTTTACTGGGATTGGTTTCAAACCACTGTTGCCTGAGCAACAGCAAACCGACAAATCGATGCGATCCGAAACATCCTTATTGATGCCTTCGACAGCCTTGGTTTGCGCACGCGAGCCCATGGCCCGGGCCTTTGCCGCTGCCTGGCACGCTTGCTGCTCAAGCGTAAGCACATCCCTTTGTGTGAGGTACCGCTAGATGAGTCAGCAACCTGTCAAATTCGCCTATTGGGTGCCCAACGTCAGCGGTGGGCTGGTAGTCAGCAAGATCGAGCAGCGCACCCACTGGGGCATCGACTACAACCGCAAACTCGCGCAATTGGCTGAAGCCGCCGGCTTCGAATATGGCCTGACGCAGATTCGCTTCACCGCCGGTTACGGCGCCGAAAACCAGCATGAGTCCGTGGCGTTCAGCCATGCGCTGTTGGCCGCGACCACCACGCTCAAAGTTATCGCAGCGATCCTGCCCGGCCCGTGGCAACCAGCGCTTGCGGCCAAGCAGTTGGCGACCATCGACCAACTCACCAACGGCCGCATCGCGGTGAATATCGTCAGCGGCTGGTTCAAGGGCGAGTTCCAGGCCATCGGCCAACCTTGGCTGGAGCACGATGAACGTTATCGCCGCTCCGAGGAATTTATCCGCGCCCTCAAAGGCATCTGGACCCAGGACGATTTCACCTTCAAGGGCGACTTCTACCGCTTCAACAACTACACCCTGAAACCCAAGCCATTGGGCCAGCCGGAAGTATTTCAGGGCGGCAGCTCACGGGCTGCGCGGGATATGGCGGCGCGGGTTTCCGACTGGTACTTCACCAACGGCAACACCCCGGAAGGCATCAAGGCCCAGGTCGACGATATCCGCGCCAAGGCTGCCGTGAATAACCATTCGGTGAAGGTCGGTGTGAACGCGTTTGTGATCGCCCGCGATACCGAAGAAGAAGCGCGGGCCGTGCTCGCGGAAATCATCGACAAGGCTGACCCGGAAGCGGTCAACGCCTTTGGCGACGCCGCCAGGCAGGCGGGAAAGGCGTCGCCGGAAGGCGAGGGCAACTGGGCCAAGTCCAGCTTTGAAGACCTCGTGCAGTACAACGATGGCTTCAAGACCAACCTGATTGGCACGCCGCAGCAGATCGCCGAGCGCATCGTTGCGCTCAAGGCCGTGGGGGTTGACCTGGTGCTGGCGGGTTTCCTGCACTTCCAGGAAGAAGTCGAGTACTTCGGCAAGCGTGTATTGCCGCTGGTGCGCGAGCTGGAAGCCAAGGCCGGGATCAAGCAAGTGGCTTGAACAGCACGACGGCCGCGCGCAGCTTGTTGTTGCCAAACCGGCACATGCGTTCGAACTCCCCGTGGCTGACCGGCAGATGCTGGCAGTCCAGAGGCTGGCGGTGCTGGCTGTGGTCCACGTCCGGGTCATGCAGGTAGACGAAATCGTCGTCGCAGTCGGTGACCATCACCCAATGCGGTGACTTGGAGCGCGTAAGGCGGTAGCTGCTGATCAACACCAGTGGCTGCCCGCCGTCGCGCAGCACCTGGGGCAGGTCCAGCGCGCCGGCCAGCACCTGCTCGACGTCGCTGCCCGCCAACTCTTCCTCGAAGGCTTCGTGCACCACGCGCATGACGTCCTTTTTATGCTGATCGCGCACGCCGTCGAGAAACAGCGGCCCGCGCACATTCACCTGCATCCGCACCCCAAACCCCCGGCGCCAGGCCGCCAGTGCCAGCCCTTGAGGGCTGCACCCGCCGTGGCCGGCGGTCATGAACACGGTGGTCGCTTCCCGCCAAATTTGCAGCTCTTCGCGGCGCTGCGCCACGCGCGCAGGCACCAGCGCGCCCATGGCCATCAACAGGCACGCGGCGCCACAGGTGAAGTCGGTGGTCTGCTGGTAATACGGCACGCTCTGCGGGCGCGCACCCTGGTGCTGGACGATGCGTTTTTCCAGGCGCAGGGCGGGTGCGTGGTCTTCGTAGTAATCGTTGATCATGGCAAAGCGCCGATAGCCATTGCGCTCATACAGGGCGAGGGCGCCGGGGTTGTCGGTGCGCACTTCCAGGCGCAGGTAGGCGCAGTCATGCTCCACGGCACAGGCCTCAATGCGCGCGAGCAATTGCTTGCCCAGCCCCAGGCCGCGTGCGTGCTCGGCGATGGCGATGGAATACAGCCGTGCAAGCGAGGTGCCGCGATGGAACAACACCAGTGCATACCCGAGCAATTGCCCGTCTTGTTCGGCCACCAGCAACTGGCCGTGGGCGCGGCTGATCATCCACTGGAAACTGCGCGGTGACAGCCGGTCGGTGGTGAAACAATGCTGTTCCAGTGCCACCAATGCCGGTGCATCGCAGAGGGTTGCAACGCGAAAGAAAAGAGCCATATGACCGCCGTAAAAGTTGCGTAACGAAACGGGACTTCTCTAAAAGATCGTGCTTAATAGAAAAGGTCGAGTTCTCTAAAGCGGATCAAATATTATGTCAGCGGTACAAGGTCATTGGCGTGAAGTATCCGAGCAAACTGTCGCGGCGACAATAACTTCCAAGGGTTATTTTTCCACTCCACTCAAAGGCGCCAGTCAAGTCGTGATCATTGTCGAACGCAAGGAAGACTGGGCCTCCTACTTCCCCAGCGAAGACATCGTCACCGCCCAGGAATACCTGGAACAGACCCGCGAAAACGAGACGGGCAAGCGGGTACAGGTGATCAACCTGTGCCGCAGCTACAAGTACCTGGGCCACGGCTACTACTGCTCGCTGCTGGCCGAAGCGCGCGGGCACAAGGTGATTCCCTCGGTGCGCACCATCAGCGAATTGACCAAGAAATCCCTGTATGGCCTGGCCCTGGATGACTTGGATAAAACCCTCGATAAAGCCTTGAATCATCATCTTTACAGCAATACCGAAGGCTTTACCCTGACACTTTATTTTGGCCGTACCAATATAGAGCCGTTGCAGGATTTGGCCCGTCAGTTGTTTGAAGCCTTTCCCTGTCCGATTCTGTTAGTTGATTTTAAAAAGAATAACGGCTGGCATATTGAAGGGGTCAAGTCCGGCGTGTTGCACAAGTTGCGCGATGACCAGGAAGATCAATTCGCCCACGCCCTGGATAACTTCAGCCGCAAGATCTGGCGTCAGCCGCGCTCGCGTCGATTGGCCCGGTATGACCTGGCGATCCTTCACGATCCCCAGGAGCAATTGCCGCCGTCCAACGCCAAGGCCCTGGAAAACTTCGTACGCGTCGGCAAGGGCCTGGGCATCGATGTTGAGCTGATCGAGCGCAAGGACTACGCGCGCCTGGCCGAATACGACGCCTTGCTGATCCGCGAGACCACCAGCGTCGACAATCATACCTACCGATTCGCCAAGAAGGCCGAAAGCGAAGGCCTGGTGGTGATGGACTACCCCGCATCGATCCTGCGCTGTACCAACAAGGTCTATCTCACCGACCTGCTCAACAGCCACCAGTTGGGCATGCCCGCCACCGAAATTCTCTACAAGGAACGACCGGAAGATTTCGAACGGGTCGGCGAGCGCCTGGGCTTCCCGCTGGTACTGAAAATCCCCGACGGCTGTTTCTCGCGGGGGGTGATCAAGGTCGAAAGCCAGGAGGCGTTGCTCAAGGCCACCGCTGAACTGTTCGAGCATTCGGTGTTGTTGCTCGCCCAGGAGTTTTTCTACACCGAGTACGACTGGCGCATTGGCGTACTCAACCGCAAACCGATCTTTGCTTGCCAGTACTTCATGTCCAAGGGCCATTGGCAGATCTACAACCACAAGGCCATCGGCCCTGACATCAACGGCGAATGCCGCACCTTGGCGGTACACGAGGCGCCCAAGGCTGTAGTGGAACTGGCGGTGAAGACCGCCAACCTGATCGGCGACGGCCTGTACGGCGTGGACCTCAAGCAGTCCGGCGACAAGGTGGTGGTGATCGAGGTCAACGACAACCCCAACCTCGATGCAGGTATCGAAGATGCCTACTTGCAGGACGACCTGTATGGCCTGGTGCTGGAGGAATTTGTCCGACGCCTGGAATTGAAACGTCAGGGCCAGGTCTGGTGAGTCGCGATGATCCAGCGCTTTGAATTGACCGACGGCAAACTCAACACCGGGCAGGGCGATGATGTGCCGATCCTGCTGGTCAGCAACCCTGACGAGGCGGAGCGCGAATGGCTGCGCGACCACCACAAGCTGGATGAACACGCGCTGGCCTCGGCGCTCGACCCCGACGAAGTCTCACGCATCGAATTTCACCCCGACAACCTGTTCCTGATCTGGAAACGCCCGGAGAACTACTCCGGCGGCGGCAACCTGGTGTTCGAGGTGTCGTCCTGCGGCCTGCTCTTTTCGCCCGGCCGCCTGTTGGTGATTGCCACCGACGAAACCCCGCTGTCCGGGCTCGGCGCCCGCCGCCCGTTGCACACGCCGCTGGATGTGCTGCTCGACCTGCTGCTCAACAACATCCACCACTACCTGGGCCACCTCAAGGTGATCAAACTGGTCGCGCGGGAGTTGCAGCAACAGTTCAACGCGTCCATGAGCAACCACCACCTGATGCAGATGTTCAGCCTCAGCGAAAGCCTGATCTATTACATCAACGCCCTGCACAGCAATGGCGCGGTGCTGTCGCGGCTACGCAACCACGGCGAAAAGGAGCATTTCAGCGCCGAAATCCTCGGCCTCATCGACGACCTGATCATCGAGAACCACCAGTGCTACAAACAGGCCGAGATCTATTCCAACGTGTTCTCCGGGCTGATCGACGCGCGTGGCAACCTGATGAACAACAGCATGAACAACCTGCTGCGCAAGCTGACGTTGATCAACGTGGTGTTCCTGCCACTCAACCTGATTGCGAGTATTGGCGGCATGTCGGAATTCAGCATGATGACGGCAGGGACGCCGTGGTGGGTGTCTTACCCGTTGTTTCTGACAGCGATGGGGTTGGGGGCAGGTTTGATGGTGCTGGGGTTAAAACGGATTGCGGGTGCGACGATGTAAATGTGGCGAGGGCGCTTGCTCCCGTTGGCGTGCGCAGCGCGCCTGATCCTGGGGCTGCTACGCAGCCCAACGGGAGCAGGCTCCCTCGCCACAGGTTATTCGCCTGGCTGGTTTTGCAGGGTGAGCACCTCGAAACCCTCTGCGGTCACCGCCACGGTATGTTCCCACTGCGCCGACAGGCTGTTGTCCTTGGTGACCACCGTCCAGCCATCCTTCAGGCCGCGCACCTTGGCGCTGCCCTGGTTGAGCATTGGCTCGACGGTAAACACCATGCCTTCACGCAGTTCCAACCCGGTGCCGGGGCGGCCGAAGTGCAGGATCTGCGGTTCTTCATGCATCTGGCGGCCGATGCCGTGGCCGCAGTATTCGCGCACTACACTGTAACCGTTGGCCTGGGCATGGCTCTGGATCGCATGGCCGATATCACCCAGGCGGGCGCCGGGCTTGACCTGGCGGATGCCGGCCCACATCGCTTCGAAGGTCATTTCCACCAGGCGCCGCGCTTTGGGCGCGACGTTGCCGATCAGGTACATCTTGCTGGAATCGGCGATAAAACCGCCTTTTTCCAGGGTGATGTCGATGTTGATGATATCGCCGTCCTTGAGGATTTCCTTGGCGCTGGGCATGCCATGGCATACCACTTCGTTGATCGAGGTGTTGATGGAGAAGGGGTAGTCGTATTGCCCGAGGCTCGCGGGGCGGGCTTTCAGGTCATTGCGGATGAAGGCTTCGACGGCGCTGTCCAGCTCCAGGGTGGAGCGGCCGGCGACGACAAAACTGTCGAGCATCGTGAACACTTGGGCGAGCAAACGCCCGGATTCGCGCATCACGGCAAGTTGTTTGGCGGTCTTGATCATCAACTGCGCCCCCGGATCAGGTCGGGTTTGTCCAGCAACAGTTTGTTGATCAACTCGTTGTAGGGCAGGTTGGGGTTGAGCTCGGCCAACAGGCCGATCTTGATCCAGAACTCGGCCTGGGCGTTGATGGAGCGGTCCATCGCGGCGCTGGCCAGGCGCAGTTGTTCGTGCAGTTGGTCGGTGATCTTGACGATACCCATGGGGTTCACTGTGTTGATTTAATATACAAAGCGTATACGTTTCGTATGCTGACCGTAAACCCCTGGGCGCCAAATGGCGGTTTGCGATTGACTTGCCCCGCAGCTGGCGGTTAATTTCAATTCATGACATTTCAAGCCTTTCGTGCCCAGCCAAGCATTATTACCGCCATTCCTCATTTGGCGGGATAGCGCACGGCTGCACCCAAACCCGCCCTAGAGGCGGGTTTTGTTTTTCCGTCTCCAGCGCCCTTTGCACAACGCCAGGAGACACCCATGAGCACCTGTCCCGTCCCCCGCACCGCCGATGCGGGATTGCTTGAACACTATGTGAAAAAGATCCTCGCCGCGCCGGTTTACGACCTGGCCGTGCGCACGCCCCTGCAAGCCGCGTCAGCGTTATCGGCATTGCTCGGCAACCACGTATTGCTCAAGCGCGAAGACCTTCAGCCGACCTTTTCCTTCAAGATTCGCGGTGCCTACAACAAGCTGATGCAACTCACTGACGAGCAACGGGCGCGGGGTGTGGTCACCGCATCGGCAGGCAATCACGCGCAAGGCGTGGCGCTGGCAGCGCGGGAATTGGCGATCAAAGCCAGCATCGTCATGCCCTGCAGCACCCCGGAGTTGAAAGTCCTCGGCGTGCGCTCCCGGGGGGCCGAAGCGGTGCTGCACGGTGAGAGCTTTCCGTTTGCGCTGGCCCATGCGCTGCAATTGGCCGAGACGTCCGGTTGCACCTTCGTCTCACCGTTCGATGACCCGGACGTGATCGCGGGCCAAGGCACCGTGGCCATGGAGATCCTGCGCCAGCAGCAGGGCCCGCTGGACGCTATCTTTGTACCGGTAGGCGGCGGTGGCTTGATCGCGGGCATTGCAGCCTACGTCAAATACCTGCGCCCCGAGGTGCGCATCGTCGGCGTCGAACCCCAGGGTTCCAGTTGCCTGCTGGCCGCCTTGCGTGCCGGTGAGCGCGTGGTGCTGCCCAGCGTCGACGGGTTTGCCGATGGCACCGCCGTGGCGCAGATCGGCGCGTATGGCTTTGAAATCTGCCGCAATTGGGTGGATGAAGTCATCACCGTCAGCAATGACCAGTTGTGCAGCGCGATCAAGCTGATCTACGACGATACGCGCTCCATCACCGAGCCTTCCGGAGCGTTGGCGGTGGCAGGTATTCGCAAGTACGTCCGGGAGACGGGCGCACGTGGGCAGACGTTGGTAGCGGTTAATTCCGGGGCCAATATCAACTTTGATAGTTTGCGATATGTTGCTGAAAGAGTCGCTGCACAAGGCGCTGTTTAAACACGAGGTGCAGGGTTAAACGTTTAATCGAAGCGGTTCGGCGATGATGCGCGCCGAGCGAATTTGAGTTGAACCAAGTTATACAAAACCGCACGGCGCTTATGAGGAAAGGTTACAACGGGATCGGATTTTGCCGAGTAGGCTTGTTGATTGTAAGCGTCTTCCAAGGCTGGAAAGACGTGGCAGGCACGCGCCTGCCAACACCTTGAGTATTGATAACAATCAATTGGCAGTCTCAAAAAAGGAGAGGTTGGCCATGCTTTCGGAATTAGAACTGCGCGGCATTATTGAAGGAAGTTTCCTGCCCAATCGGTGCGAATGCACCAAAGCCGATGATGCTTCCTTGACGATCAAGGTGTATGACCACCGCGACCGTGATCGGGTGCATTTGGAAGTCAAAGGCATAAACGCCGATAAACTCGACAGCAGTCGAGCCCTTTGCAACCTGATCACCGGGTTGCGTGAAGACCTCAAACATTCGCACACACCCGTTTTGCAGCGAGCAGCGGGGCGTGCTTACTACTAGCTAGCGCGACGTTTGAGGTTGAGTCACTGAAGCCTTGTGGGCCTGGATAAACGCCAGGCCCAATACGGTTTCTGTTGCCACTGCCAGCAGAATTCCAGGGCCTGCGTGGCCGCTGATCCACTCACTCAACCCCAGTGCCGCGAGCACAAAACAGCCGGTGATAAACCCAAGGGTCACGGCACGTCGCGTGTCGCAAGGCACAGCATGGCGAATGCGGTAGAACATGACGCCGAGGGCCAGAAACAGCGCGGCGTTGCGTCGAGCGACGAGCCCTGTAGCGCTGGAATATTCCACATCCCACATCAATAACAGCAGGTCAGGGCGCACTCCCCAGATCAATGCGAGGGCGAAGCACAGGCATGCGGTGAAGGTGGCGAGGGTGCGAAAACTCAACGACATGACGAATCCTTTCGGCGTTGTGACAAGAGCGCAAGAATACCCTGTTGTGCGCTATTTGTGATGCCATTTGGAGGCGTTGTCGAGCTTCAGCGAGGCTGCGATGCAGGCGCAGCGGTTTTGCAGGCACACCGAGGCGATCCTATCGCAGCCTCGCTTGAGCTCGACAGCTCCTACATGGATCCGCTTCGTTCATGCCTCAATTCTGGAAGCTGCAGGCATCCGACAGCTTGAGATACCCCACATCTTCAACTTTCCCGGCCTTGTCCACGAACTTGATATCGGCGTCGATGACCTTGCAGTCATTGGTCGGGGTTTCGTTCATGGCAATGACCTTGCTGATGTTCAAGGGCATGCCGTATTGATAGGGCACCGGTTTTTGATCGTCTGCCTGGGCAAGGCCCGAGGATGCCGACAGCGCCAATACGCCGCCCAGCATTAAAGTACGCAGTTTCATGAAGGTTCTCCGCAAGGGGTACGCCTTCAATCTCGGCTTGCGGGATTAACCATCGATTAATGTTGCCGTTGCTGACAAAACCTTCATCTTTGCAGGCCACGGAATACGTGGCCTGCGTGTTGGTTGTTGAGGCGAGTGACTTAGTCGAGTTGTCGGCGATACGGCAGGTCCGGGCCGGTCTTGCCACAGGTCAAGGCGGCAGCGCGAATGGCGAAGGTCAGCATGCTCTCGATCTGCGCGCGGCTCAGCTGTTGCAGCCCTTCCACCGAGTCCAATTGCTGCTCGGTCAGCCAGGCAATCAACGCCGCCTGGAAAGTATCCCCGGCACCGACCGTATCGGCCATCACCACCTTCACTGCCGGTTGCGACCAGGTGCCGTGTTGGCGGCTGAATACACTGGCGCCGTCACCCCCACGGGTGAGGAACACCAGCTGGCAACGGTGCTGCAACCAGCCCTGCAACACGCTTTCCGGCGATTGATCGGGGTAGAGCAGGTGCAGGTCTTCATCGCTGACCTTGATCAGGTCGGCATGCTTGACCAGCTCCGCGACGCGGTCGCGCCACAGCTGGATATCCGGCTGGGGGTTAAGCCGCACGTTGGGGTCGAGGCTGATCAGGCGCTTGCCGCTTTCGCGCTTGACCAGGGTCAGCAGGGTGTCGCCAATCGGCTGTACCACCAACGAGAATGAACCGATGTGCAGCCCGCGAATGTCATCGTCCAATACCGGCAGGTGCGCGACTTCCAGTTGGCGGTCGGCGCAGCCTTCGCCGCGAAAGCTGTATTGCGGCGAGCCGTTGGCGCCCACGGCGACCATCGCCAGGGTGGTCGGTGCGGCGAATTCCACCAGGTAGTCTTCGCTTACCCCTTCATCCTTGAGCACCTGCAACAAGCGGCGCCCGAGGAAGTCGGTGGACACGCCGCCGAACAACCCGGCTTCGATCCCAAGACGGCGTAACCCCACCGCCACGTTGAACGGTGAGCCGCCGGCAATCGCCGTGTAATTGACCTTGGACGCCTGCCCGCTGGCATCCTCCTCGCTGAAAAAATCAAACAGCGCTTCACCACACACCAGATACATAGTCGTTCGCTCTTAAAGGGTTGCAACGTG
This sequence comes from Pseudomonas fildesensis, assembly GCF_001050345.1. Classification (GTDB taxonomy): domain Bacteria; phylum Pseudomonadota; class Gammaproteobacteria; order Pseudomonadales; family Pseudomonadaceae; genus Aquipseudomonas; species Aquipseudomonas fildesensis. The sequence goes on from NZ_LFMW01000012.1 coordinate 521,435, forward strand.
CTGTTGATAGCGCTCGTAAGCTTGTTGATAGGCACTGACACTGGACGCCACCGGCAGCGTGCGGCTGGCCGGGTCGACACTCACACATTTCTCGCACAGGGCCGCCAGGCTTTCGCCGGACTGGCACCACGCCGCCTGGATCGCCGCGCCCAGGGCCGCGGCTTCGCTTTGTTCGGTGCAGATAACTTCGGTGTTCATGATATCGGCAACCATCTGGCGCCACACCGGGCTTTTTGAACCTCCGCCGATCAAGCGGATGCGCAGGCTTTGCAGGCCGGTCTGGCGCAGCAGGTCGAGGCCGTAACGCAGGCCGAAGGTGGCGCCCTCGACTACCGCGCGGCACAGGTTGGCGCGCGTCAGGTTGGTCATGGTCAGGCCGTGCAGGCTGCCGGTGGCGTGGGGCAGGGCGGGCACGCGCTCGCCGTTGAGGAACGGCAGCATGCTCACGCCGTCGGCGCCAATCGGGGCCTGTTCGACCAGCGCGTTGAACGCGGTGAGGTCGAGCTCGAACAGCTCGCGAATCACCCCGGTGGCGTTGGTCAGGTTCATCGTGCAGATCAACGGCAACCAGCCGCCGCTGGACGAGCAGAACGTCGCGACGGATGCCTGGGGGCTGACATTTGCCTGGTCGGAAAACGCGTAGACAGTGCCCGATGACCCCAGGCTCATGGTGATCACGCCGGAGGCGATATTGCCGGTGCCGATGGCGCCCATCATGTTGTCGCCGCCGCCGCTGGAAACGATGGCATTGGGGTTGATACCCAGGCGTTCGGCGATGGCCGGGAGGATGGTGCCCACGGCTTGATCGGCTTCGATCAGTTGAGGCAGCGCCGCTTCAAGGCGCCCGCTCGGGTCGATGTGCTTGAGCAACGCCACATCCCATTCACGGCTGCGCACGTTGAAGTAGCCGGTGCCCGAGGCATCGCCGTATTCCGCGACGGCGCGGCCGGTGAGCCAGTAATTGAGATAGTCGTGGGGCAGCAGGATATGCGCGATGCGCGCGAAAATGTCAGGGTGCTGCTCACGGGTCCAGAGCAATTTGGACACGGTGTAGCCCGGCGCAATCGCTACGCCCAGGCGTTCCAGCGAGCCGCTTTCGCCACCGAGGTGCTGCAGCAGTCGGTCGTTTTCCGGCGCGGTTTCGGTGTCGCACCACAGCTTGGCGGGGCGCAGCACCTGGCCGCTGTCATCGAGCAATACCAGGCCGTGTTGTTGGCCGGAGACGCCGATGCCGAGGATGTCCTGGCCGTCCACGCCGGCCTGTTGCAGGGCGCGGTGGGTGGCTTCGGTGAAGGCGTCCAGCCATTCCTGGGTGTGCTGCTCGCGGCGGCCATTGGCGCCGCTGATCAGCGTGTGAGCGGCGGCGCCGAGGCCCAGGACCTTGCCGCTGGAGGCGTCGAGGACGATGGCTTTGGTGCCTTGGGTACCGCAGTCGATGCCGAGAAACAGGTTTTGCTGGGTCATGATGATTTGCTCAGCATTATTGTTGGAGTGTCAATGCGGTCCAAATGTGGGAGGGGCGGGAGCAAGTCGAATCGTCGCACCGCCCCTCCCACATTTAACCCAGTTTCTTCAGTTGGTTTTTGCGAGCAGTTGTTTGATCGTCTCGGTGACGCCTTTGTCACGCAGGCTCGCATAGCACCGCTCGAACGCTGCCACAAACTCGGGCGAGTTGGGAATAGCTGTACCAAAAATCTCTTCCACCCCCAGCAAGCGTTTGCTGATCAGCGCATCATCACTCACCAGCCCCTGGCAGAAATCCGCACGCGGATCGGGGATCTTGTAGCTCACCCCGTTCTCATCCACCCCCTTCAAATACAAGGCCCATGCGGCAACCACGAGTGCAGCCCGCTCGGTTTCGCGCCCGTCGGCAATCAACCGATTGATCGTCGGCACGGTGAACTTGGGAAACTTCGACGACCCATCCGAACACACCCGCTCCAACTGGTCGGCAATCGCCTGGTTGGAAAAGCGGTCCACCAGGGTCTGCTTGTAGTCTGTCAAGTCGATACCCGGCACCGGCGCCAGGTTCGGCGTGACGTCCTGGTCCATGTACGCACGCATATACGCCACAAACAGCGGATCGTTCATGGTCTCGTGCACAAACCGGTAACCCTTGAGAAAACCCAGGTACGTCAGGGCCAGGTGGCTGCCATTGAGCAGGCCGATCTTCATCTCTTCATAGGGCGTCACGTCGTCGGTGAACTGCACGCCGACCTTTTCCCACGCCGGGCGACCGTTGACGAACTTGTCTTCCAGTACCCACTGCACAAAGGGCTCGCACACCACGGGCCAGGCATCGTCGATGCCATGTTCGTCATGCAATTGCAGGCGGTGGGCGATGCTGGTCATGGGGGTGATGCGGTCGACCATCGCGTTCGGAAAGCTCACATTGGCCTTGATCCAGTCATGCAGCTCGGCGTTGTGCAGGGCGGCGAAGGCGAGCAGCGCCTTGCGCGTCACGGCGCCGTTGTGTGGCAAGTTATCGCAGGACATCACGGTGAAGGCCGGGGTGCCGGCGGCACGGCGTTGGGTCAGCGCGGCGCAGATAAAGCCGAACACGGTTTTCGGTGCAGCAGGGTGTGCCAGGTCGTGCTGGATCTGCGGCAGGTGGGCCATGAACTCGCCGTTGCTGTCGTCGATGCAGTAGCCGCCCTCGGTGATGGTCAGCGAGACGATACGGATCTGCGGGCTGGCGAGTTTGTCGATCAGCGCCTGGGCGCTGTCTTCGGCCAGCAGCATGTCGCTGATGGCGCCGATCACGCGCACTTCGGTGTCGTCGGTGTCGCCCAATTCATACAGGGTGAACAGGTAATCCTGGCCTGCCAGGTCGTCGCGGGCCTTGCGGTCTTCGGCACGCAGGCCAACGCCGCAGATGCTCCAGTCCAGGCCTTCGCCTAAGTTCATCAGCGCATCGGTGTAGTACGCCTGGTGCGCACGGTGGAAACCGCCGACGCCGATATGCGCGATGCCCTGGGAGGTGCTGGCAATGGCGTAGGCCGGCAGTTTCACTTCGGGCGCCAGCTGGGTGAGGTTCTGCTTATTCAGTTTCATCACAAATCTCGCAAAATCAGGCGGCAGCGCGCAGTGGGCGGGCCACGGCAACGCCATCAGCGTCGAACAGATGGCATTGAGTCGGGTCCAGGTGCAACTGCAGGGTTTCGCCATATTGGCTGGCCATGTCGCCACGGATACGCAGGGTTAACGGCTCTTTGCTGGCGGTGATGACGTGGCAGAAGGTGTCGCTGCCCAGGCGCTCGCCGACGTCGGCGGTGACGGTCAGAGTGGCCTGGCCAGGGGCGGCGATTTCCAGGTGCTCCGGACGAATGCCCAGTGTGACCTCGCCGCCCACGCTCAAGGTCGCGCTGCTCAGGGGCAGGCTGATGCGACCGCCAGCATCCAGTTCGACTTCGCAACCCTGTGCCTCCACGCGAGTGACCTTGCCTTTGAGGAAGCCCATTTTCGGCGTGCCGAGGAAGCCTGCGACAAACAGATTGGCCGGCTGGTGATACAGCTTCAGCGGCGAGCCGACCTGTTCCACGCGGCCGCTGTTCAGAACCACCACCTTGTCGGCCAGGGTCATGGCTTCGACCTGGTCGTGGGTCACGTAGATCATGGTCGCTTGCAGCTCTTTATGCAGGCGCGACAGTTCCAGGCGCATCTGCACGCGCAGGGCGGCGTCGAGGTTGGACAGCGGCTCATCGAACAGGAAAATCTTCGGGTTGCGCACAATCGCACGGCCGATCGCCACGCGCTGTCGCTGGCCACCGGAGAGCTGCTTGGGTTTGCGCTCAAGCAGCGGGCCCAACTCCAGGATGCGGGCCGCTTCGTTGACCTTGCTCTCGACGATTTTTTTGTCGACACCCGCCAGGTCCAGGGCAAACGACATGTTCTTGCGCACGCTCATGTGCGGGTACAGGGCGTAGGTCTGGAACACCATCGCCAGGTCGCGCTTGGCTGGGGTGACTTCGGTGATGTCGCGGCCATCGAGTTCGATGGTGCCTTCGCTGACTTCCTCCAGGCCGGCGATCAGGCGCAGCAGGGTGGATTTGCCGCAGCCCGACGGGCCGACGAATACCACGAATTCCTTGTCGTTCACTTCAAGGTCAATGCCCTTGATGATGGAGAAACCTTCGAAGCCTTTTTGCAGATTCTTGATTTTCAGGTTGGCCATGGGATGGGCCTCCACTTTGAATTTTTATTAAATGTCGGTTATTTCACGGCGCCGAAGGACAAACCGCGCACCAGCTGTTTCTGGCTGATCCAGCCAAAGATCAGGATCGGCGCGCAGGCCAGGGTCGAGACGGCTGACAATTTGGCCCAGAACAAACCTTCGGGGCTGGAGTAGGAGGCGATCAGTGCGGTCAAGGGCGCTGCGTTGGAGGAGGTCAGGTTCAGCGACCAGAAGGCCTCGTTCCAGCACAGGATCAGCGACAGCAACACCGTGGAGGCGAGGCCACCCTTGGCGATCGGCAGCAGCACCCGGACCATTTCCTGCCACAGGGTCGCGCCGTCCAGGCGGGCGGCTTCGAGGATGTCTTTGGGGATGTCCTTGAAGTAGGTGTAAACCATCCAGACCACGATCGGCAGGTTGATCAGGGTGTAGATGATGATCAGTGCAATGCGCGTATCCAGCAGGCCAAGGCTTTTGGCCAGCAGGTAGATCGGCATCAGCACGCCCACCGGCGGCAGCATCTTGGTGGAGAGCATCCACAGCAGCGTGCCTTTGGTGCGCTTGGTTTCGTAGAACGCCATGGAGTAGGCGGCCGGCACCGAGATCAGCAGGCATAGCGCGGTCGCGCTGAACGAAATCAGCACCGAGTTCCAGGCATAGCTGAAGTAGTTGCTGCGCTCGTTGATGTGCAGGTAGTTCTCCAGCGTCGGCGTGAAGATGAACTGCGGCGGTGTGGCGAACGCGTCGATTTCGGTCTTGAAGCTGGTCAGCACCATCCAGAAGATCGGGAAGAAAATCAGGATCGCGATGGCCCAGGCCAACGTGCCGAGCAACAGGCTTTGCAGGCGGCGGGATTGTTGAAGCGTCATGGCGCGGCCCTCAAGGCTTGTCAGTCAGGTTTTTGCCGATCATCCGCACCAGGATGATCGCCGCGATATTGGCGATGACCACGGCAATCAAGCCGCCGGCCGACGCCATGCCCACATCGAACTGCACCAGCGCCTGGTTGTAGATCAGGTAGGCGAGGTTAGTCGAGGCGTAGCCGGGGCCACCGTTGGTGGTGGTGAAGATTTCGGCGAAGACCGAGAGCAGGAAGATGGTTTCGATCATCACCACCACAGCAATCGGGCGCGCCAGGTGGGGCAGGGTCAGGTGCCAGAAGATCGCGATGGCACCGGCACCGTCGAGGCGCGCGGCTTCCTTTTGTTCCTGGTCGAGGGACTGCATGGCGGTCATCAGCAGCAGGATCGCGAAGGGCAGCCACTGCCACGACACAATGATGATGATCGACAGCAACGGGTAATGCGCGAGCCAGTCCACGGGCTCGGCGCCGAAGAACTTCCACACGGCGGCGAGAATCCCCGATACCGGATGGAAAATCAGGTTCTTCCAAATCAGCGCACCGACGGTGGGCATGATGAAGAACGGCGAAATCAACAACACCCGTACCACGCCACGACCGAAGAACTCACTGGCCTCCAGCAGGGCACTGATCAACACACCGAACACCACGCTGATCAGCAGTACGCTGCCCACCAGCAACAGGGTATTGGTGGCGCCGGGCAGGAAGCCGGAGTCGGTGACGAAGTAGGCGAAGTTCTCCAGCCCCACGAATTGGTTTTCGCCGGGATAGAGCAGGTTGTAGCGGATCAGCGAAAAGTACAGGGTCATGCCCAGCGGCACGATCATCCACAGCAGCAGCATGGCGACCGAAGGGGTGACGAGGAACCAGCCGGGGTTGGCCAGGCGGCTTTTGCGCGGCGTTTCAGGCGCGGCGGTTTGCACTTTGGCAGTGGTGGTATTCATGATGATCACAGGCTCGTTATGCGGCGAGGTCCTTGTGGCGAGGGAGCTTGCTCCCGTTGGGGTGCGAAGCGCCCCCAAAACCTGTGTAGGCGATTTCTATATTTACGCCGGCAGGTTTACGTGGGCTGCGCCCACGAACGGGAGCAAGCTCCCTCGCCACAATTGAGACATTTACAGACTATTTGGGATAACCGGCCCGCTTCATTTCGCGTTCGGTGGTGGTCTGCGCTTGCTTGAGTGCGTCGTCGACAGACATTTGCCCGGTCAGCGCGCCCGAGAAGAACTTGCCGACCTGGGTGCCAATCGCCTGGAACTCAGGAATGGTCACCAACTGGATACCGATATACGGCACCGGCTTGAGGGTTGGGTTGGTCGGGTCCGCCACTTTCAGCGATTCCAGGGTCACCTTGGCGAACGGCGCGGCTTTCATGTACTCGTCGCTGTAGGTCGACTTGCGCGTGCCTGGCGGAACGTTGGCAACACCATCGGTCTTGGCGACCAAGGCACCGTATTCCTTGGAGGTCGCCCAACTGGTGAACACCTTGGCAGCGTCCTTGGCCTTGGAACTGGTCGGGATGGCCAGGGACCAGGAGTACAGCCACGAGGTGCCTTTATCGGTCTTCTCGTGCGGGGCGAAGGTGAAACCGACATGGTCAGCCACTTTGCTCTGGGTCTTGTCGGTGACAAACGAGCCGGCGACGCTGGCATCCACCCAGATCGCGCACTTGCCGCTGTTGAACAGCGCCAGGTTTTCGTTGAAGCCGTTGCTGGAAGCACCCGGCGGGCCGGATTTCTTCATATTGTCGACGTAGAAGTTCAGCGCATCCTTCCACTCAGGACCGTTGAATTCCGGCTGCCACTTCTCGTCGAACCAGCGCGCCCCATAGCCGTTGGCCAGGGTGGTGATCAGCGCCATGTTCTCACCCCAACCGGCTTTGCCACGCAGGCACAGGCCGTATTGCTCTTTGGTCTTGTCGGTGAGTGTTGTCGCGAATTCGCTGATCTGGGTCCAGGTCGGGTGCTCCGGCATGGTCAGCCCGGCGTCCTTGAACAGGTCGGTGCGGTAATAAGTGATCGAGCTTTCGGCGTAGAACGGCAGTGCATACAGCGAGCCCTTGACGGACAAACCGTCACGCACGGAAGGGAATACGTCATCGAGGTCGTAGGAAGCAGGCAGGTCCTTCATTGGCTCCAGCCAGCCCTTGGCGCCCCAGAGTGCGGCTTCGTACATGCCGATGGTCAACACATCGAACTGCCCGCCTTGGGTGGCGATGTCGGTGGTCAGGCGTTGGCGCAGCACGTTTTCTTCGAGCACCACCCAGTTCAGCTTGATCTCCGGATGCTCGGCCTCGAAGGTTTTCGAGAGTTTCTGCATGCGGATCATGTCGCTGTTGTTGACGGTGGCAATGGTCAGGGTTTGCGCGCCAAGACTGACGGCGCTGAGGGTCATGCAGGTGCAGGCAAGCAGAGCTTTTACTGTGAACTTCATCGCGCACTCCATTTCCGCGCCCGGAAGGCTACAGAAGGACAGTTATTGTTGTTGTGTCTTCCTACAAGGAGTCAGGAAGAGTGTGCGTTGATTACAGCCTTGAAATGGGGTTGTGACAAATCCTTGGGCGCACTTGGACTGATACTTTTTTGCACTCGGTCTCAACGTGCTGAAGCGGTTAACTTGATCGTTCCCACGCTCTGCGTGGGAATGCATCCCGTGACGCTCTGCGTCACCGTTGCACAGTCTTCAAACCTTGCATGGCGGGACGCGGAGCGTCCGGAGCGGCATTCCCACGCAGAGCGTAGGAACGATCAATCATTAAGCCAGGTTTTGCTCGGTGAGCCTTTGCACCGCCAGGCGTCGGTAGTGGGACGGCGTCATGCCTTTAAGCTGCTGAAAGCGCCGGTTGAAGTTGGAAATGTTGTTGAAGCCCGATTCAAAACACACGTCTGTGACCGCCTTGTCACCGTCAGCCAGCAACTCGCAGGACTTGCTGATGCGCAACCGGTTCACAAACTCGATAAACGTGCGTCCCGTCGCCTGTTTGAATACGCGCGAAAAGTACGTCGGCTTCATCCCCAGATAGTCCGCCACTTCCTCCAGCGGTAACTCCCGCGCGTAATGCGCGAAAATGTAGTCCACCGCGCGGTTGGTGCGGTCGATGCTGTGCTCGTCGGCCAGCTGCGGCGTGGTCACGCCGGACAGCAATTGGTAGTCCTCACACGCGCTCAACACTTCCAGCAGGATAAAGAAGTGCCCCAGGCGCGCCATGCCTTTGGCGTCCTCAATGCGTTGCATCAGGCTCATGGCCTGGGCGATGGTCTTTTTGCAGCGAAACTCGATGCCGTACTGCGCGCGTTCCAGCAGCGGTGCCAGGGTCTTGAGTTCAGTAAATATCTGGCTGCCGCCCTCGAACAGGTCATCGGTGAAGTTCACCAGCATGTCGCGCTTGGGCACCACTTCGTCTTCTTCGACCTGGCTGATCCAGTTGTGGGGCAAGTTTGGGCCGGTGAGGAACAGGCTTTCAGGGTAGAAATTGCCGATGTAATCGCCGATAAACACCTTGCCGGAACTGGCGACGATCAGGTGCAGCTCGTATTCCTTGTGGAAATGCCAGCGCACCAGCGGGCAGGGGAAACCGTGCTGGCGATAGATGATGGACAGACCGTTGTGATCGTCCATCAGCTCGTAGGAAGGGTCGGTGATTCGCGTTGCTCGGGTCATGCTGCCGTCGCTTTATTGTGATTGCGACCTGAATAATGCCCCCTTGCGCGCGACCCTGTCAGCCTCGGTGTTTATACGATGCGGTTTTTTGCCTCGATCCACTGAGACATGTATTGCGTACTTTTATGCGCGTGATGGCGCAGCATGCTGCCGGTGAAGTTATCCCGGCGATGGGCGGCGAGGCGGTTGCGGCACTGTTCCAGGCATTCCACCAACGCCGGGCCGTGGACGTTCTGGTCGTAGCGGCGAGCAAGCAACTGGCGGCCGTGTTCCTGGACCTGGGTCCACCGCTTGCGGTCCTGATACAGGGCCACGGCGGCGGCAGCGAGGGCAGGGGCGCTGTGTTCGATCATCCCCGGCCAGGGCTGTTCATCGCCCATGGCCTCGGCGCCGATGGGCGTAGTGATGCTCGGCGTGCCACACAGCATCGCGTCCACCAGCTTGCCCTTGATACCCGCGCCGAAGCGCAAGGGTGCCAGGCAGATGCGCGCAGCAGACATCACTTGCAGGGCGTCTTCAGCCCAGTTCATCACATGAAAGCCCTGGGCCGGGTTGTGCAGCGCAGTAGCCTTGGGCGGCGTGTAGGCGCCATAGATGTGCAACTGGGCGCCGGGCAGTTGCTGGCGGATCAGCGGCCACACGCTGTTTTTCATCCAGAGCACCGCATCCCAGTTAGGCGCGTGGCGGAAGTTACCGATGCTGAGGAAGTGCGCGCGGTCTTCAAACGGCGCAAAGGCCTCGGTCGGCGGTTCCAGCATCAGCGGGCACCCGTGGAGCAGGGCGGCGGGCACCTTGAACTGCTCGGTGAGCATGCGGATTTCCACGTCGGAGATCATCAGGCTGATGTCGCAGCGGTAAATGGCGGCAATCTCGCGCTTGGCCAAGTCGGTGTCTGCCATCAACTGGAATTCTCCCTCCAGTGCGGGGGCGAACAGGGCGCCGAAGTCGTCGCCGTCCGGATCGGCCTTGAGGTGGTCCTTAAGGCGCTGGTGACGGGCGTCGCGCAGGCTTTGCAGGTCAGAGGTTTCCAGCACGCGCAGGGCGTCGGGGCAATGTTTTTCGACGCGCCAGCCGAACTGTTCTTCCATCATGAAACGGTCAAACAGCACAATGTCCGGGGCCAGTTCGCGAATAAAGTCGTCGAAACTGCTGTTATTGAGCTCGATCGCGCACTCGGCGATGCCCAGTGTCAGCAAGTCAGCCTTGTGCTCGCCAAGCGCGGCCGGGCTGCTGAAGGTGATGTTCCAGCCCGCGTCCAGGAAACTCTGCAGAATCTGCATCATGTGCCCGCCGGCGGCCGAGGAGCGGGGTTCTGGCCAGACATAACCAATGACCAAAACTTTTGTGGCGGGCTGATTCATCAACAACGGTTTCCTTGAAGTGCGGGCGAAAAGCGCGCAATTAAACCACAACCGCATGGCATGACAATTTGTGTCTGGCGGTAGGTAGCCACGGCACTTTGTGGTTAACTTCGGCCTCTCGAATTCGTTTAACCAAAACCCAGCATAAGGATTCTGTTCATGGCTCAAGTCACCCTTCGTGGTAACCCTGTCCAGGTTGAAGGCGATCTGCCGAAAGTCGGCACCAAAGCTGAAGACTTCACCCTGACCGCCGGCGATCTGTCGGAAGCAACCCTGGCCACCTTCGCCGGCAAGCGCAAAGTGTTGAATATCTTCCCAAGCGTTGATACCCCGACCTGCGCGACTTCGGTTCGCAAGTTCAACGCCCAGGCCAACGATGTGGAAAACACCGTTGTGCTGTGCATCTCCACTGACCTGCCATTCGCCCAAGCGCGTTTCTGCGGCTCCGAAGGCCTGGAAAACGTTAAAAACCTGTCGGACTTCCGCGACGCTGCCTTCGCCGTCGACTACGGTGTTGCGATCGTTGACGGCCCATTGAAAGGCCTGACCGCCCGTGCCGTCGTGGTACTGGATGAAAACGACAACGTGCTGCACAGCGAATTGGTATCTGAAATCGGCCAAGAGCCTAACTACGAAGCAGCCCTGGCTGTTTTGAAATAACTGTTTCGGCGCATTACTGTCGTCTGGCAGTAACACGCGTGATACATGATTGCGGCCTGGCCTAGTCCAGGCCGTTTTTATTTACCGGTCAGACGCTTAGCGAAATAGCCTGCGGACTAAGCTCAAAAGTTAAAAGTTGTAAGCCCAAGGTAAATAGCCGGTAAAGGCGCTTTTCTTAACGCGCCCCAGTGCTTATCTTTCAGCCTCCCAAAGTAGAAGCTCTCGCCCCCAATGGTTGATCACTCCATGCAATCCTCCCCCCGTAAGTCCCGCCGCTGGATGTTCGGCCTGCTTGTGCTGCTGGTTATCGCCGGCCTGTGCTGGAAATTCTGGCCCGGCGGCGTTGCCCACAAAGACGCACCGGCCGGTCACACCAGCAAGACCGGCATGGCGCGCCCGGGCTTCGGTGGCTCCACCGGCGCAGTGCCGGTGCGCGTGGCGCCGGCGGTGCAGGGGGAGTTCCCGGTGTACTACAAGGCCTTGGGCACGGTAACCGCGCTCAATACCATCAATGTGCGCAGCCGGGTGGGCGGAGAGTTGGTCAAGATCGCCTTTGAAGAAGGGCAGATGGTCAAGGCCGGTGACCTGCTGGCCCAAATCGACCCGCGCAGCTACCAGAACGCCTTGCTCCAGGCCCAGGGCACGCTGATGCAGAACCAGGCCCAGCTGAAAAACGCCCAGGTCGACGTCGAGCGTTATCGCGGCCTCTACGCCCAGGACAGTATCGCCAAGCAAACCCTGGACACCGCCGAAGCGCTGGTCCTGCAATACCAGGGCACCGTCAAGACGAACCAGGGCGCGGTGGATGACGCCAAGCTCAACCTCGAATTCACCAGAATCCGCGCGCCTATCACCGGCCGGGTCGGTTTGCGTCAAGTCGACGTGGGCAACCTGGTGGCCGCCAACGACACCACGTTCCTCGCCGTGATCACCCAGACCCAGCCGATCAGCGTGGCCTTCACCCTGCCGGAAAATACCCTGGAAACCGTGCTCGCCCGTTACCACGCCGGCAACAAGCTGCCGGTCGAAGCCTGGGACCGTGGCGACGCCAAGCGCCAGGCCACTGGCGTGCTGCAAAGCCTCGACAACCAGATCGACGTGACCACCGGTACCCTGAAGTTCAAGGCCCGCTTCGATAATAAGGACCAGGCACTGTTCCCGAACCAGTTCGTCAATGTGCATCTGCTCGCCGACACCTTGCACAATGTGGTGCTGGTACCTTCCGCGGCGATTCAGTTTGGCAACACCGGCACCTTTGTCTACAAGCTCGACGGCGACAAGAAGGTCAAGGTCCAGCCGCTGGTGGTGGGTGACAACGATGGCGACAACACTGTGGTCAAGGAAGGCCTGGTCGCCGGAGACCGCGTGGTGCTCGAAGGCACCGACCGTCTCAAGGAAGGTAGCGAAATCGAAGTGGTCAACGACAGCAGCCAAGTGCCGACCACCCCGACTGAACACCTGCAAGGCAAGCCGGCAGCAAAAGGGGAGACCGGGGCTGACGCCGGCAAGGCGCAAAAGGTCGGTTCATGAACCTGTCGCGGCTGTTTATCCTTCGCCCGGTCGCCACCACGCTGAGCATGCTGGCCATTGTCCTGGCCGGCATCATCTCCTATCGCCTGTTGCCGGTCTCGGCCTTGCCCCAGGTGGATTACCCGACCATCCGGGTGATGACCCTTTACCCCGGCGCCAGCCCGGACGTGATGACCAGCGCGGTCACCGCGCCCCTGGAGCGCCAGTTCGGGCAAATGCCCGGCCTGACCCAGATGGCGTCGACCAGCTCCGGCGGCGCGTCCGTACTCACCCTGCGCTTCAACCTCGACATCAACATGGATGTCGCCGAGCAACAGGTTCAGGCCGCGATCAACGCCGCCACCAACCTGCTGCCCAAGGATTTGCCGGCGCCGCCGGTGTACAACAAGGTCAACCCGGCGGACACCCCGGTGCTGACCTTGGCGATCACTTCCAAGACCATGTTGCTGCCCAAGCTCAATGACTTGGTCGACACCCGCATGGCGCAGAAAATCGCCCAGATCAGTGGCGTCGGCATGGTCAGTATCGCCGGTGGCCAGCGCCAGGCCGTGCGCATCAAGGTCAACCCCGAGGCCCTGGCGGCCAACGGCTTGAACCTCTCGGACGTGCGCACCCTGATCGCCGCGTCCAACGTCAACCAGCCCAAGGGCAACTTCGACGGTCCCACCCGCGTATCAATGCTCGACGCCAACGACCAGTTGGTCTCGCCTCAGCAATATGCCGAACTGATCCTTGCCTACAACAATGGCGCGCCGCTGCGCCTTAAAGATGTGGCGCAGATCGTCGACGGCGCCGAAAACGAACGCCTCGCCGCGTGGGCCAATGAAAACCAGGCTGTGCTGCTGAACATCCAGCGCCAGCCGGGTGCCAACGTGATTGAGGTGGTCGATCGCATCAAGGCGCTGTTACCGAGCATCACCGACAACCTGCCTGCCGGCCTTGACGTCACTGTACTCACCGACCGCACCCAGACCATCCGCGCCTCGGTTACCGATGTGCAGCACGAATTGCTCATCGCCATCGCCCTGGTGGTGATGGTCACGTTCCTGTTCCTGCGCCGGGTCAGCGCCACGATCATTCCGTCCATCGCCGTGCCGCTGTCGCTGATAGGCACCTTTGGCGTGATGTACCTGGCGGGCTTCTCCATCAACAACCTGACGCTGATGGCCCTGACCATCGCCACCGGGTTTGTGGTGGACGACGCCATCGTGATGCTGGAGAACATTTCCCGCTATATCGAGGAAGGCGAGACGCCGATGGCCGCTGCGCTCAAGGGCGCCAAGCAGATCGGCTTCACCCTTATTTCCCTGACCCTGTCGCTGATCGCGGTATTGATCCCGCTGCTGTTCATGGCCGACGTGGTCGGGCGACTGTTCCGCGAATTCGCCATCACCCTGGCGGTGGCGATCCTGATTTCCCTGGTGGTGTCCCTGACCCTGACGCCGATGATGTGCGCGCGCTTGCTCAAGCGCGAACCCAAGGAAGAGGAACAAAGCCGTTTCTACAAGGCCAGCGGCGCCTGGATCGACTGGATGGTCGAAGCCTACGGCCGCAAGTTGCAGTGGGTGCTCAAGCACCAGCCGCTGACCCTGCTGGTGGCCATCGCCACCCTGGGCCTGACGGTGGTGTTGTATCTGGTGGTGCCCAAGGGCTTTTTCCCGGTGCAGGACACCGGCGTGATCCAGGGCATTTCCGAGGCGCCGCAGTCGATTTCCTTTGCTGCGATGAGCCAGCGCCAGCAGGCGTTGGCGAAGATCATCCTCGCCGACCCTTCGGTGCAAAGCCTGTCGTCGTATATCGGTGTGGATGGCGACAACGCCACCCTTAACAGTGGCCGCTTGCTGATCAACCTCAAGCCCCATGGCCAGCGCGACTTGAGCGCGGCCCAGGTGATCACGCGCCTGCAACCGGAAATCGACAAACTCGTGGGCATCCGCCTGTTTATGCAGCCGGTGCAGGACTTGACCATCGAAGACCGTGTCAGCCGTACCCAGTACCAGTTCAGCATGTCCTCGCCGGACTCAGAGCTGCTGGCCCTGTGGAGCGGCAAGCTGGTGCACACCCTCAGCCAGTTGCCCGAGCTCACCGACGTCGCCAGCGACCTGCAGGACAAAGGTTTGCAGGTGTACCTGGTAATCGACCGCGATGCGGCTTCGCGCCTCGGCGTCAGCGTGTCGACCATCACCGATGCGCTGTACGACGCCTTTGGCCAACGGCAGATTTCCACGATTTACACCCAGGCCAGCCAGTACCGGGTGGTGTTGCAGGCCCAGACGGGTGAAACCCTGGGCCCGGATGCGCTGAACCAGATCCATGTAAAAACCACCGACGGCGGCCAGGTGCGGCTGTCGAGCCTGGCCCGGGTGGAACAGCGTCAGGCGCAGTTGGCGATTGCGCATATCGGCCAGTTCCCGGCGGTGATGATGTCCTTCAACCTGGCCCCCGGCGTCGCGCTGGGCAAAGGCGTGGAGCTGATCAACCAGGCCCAGAAAGACATCGGCATGCCGGTAGGCGTGCAAACCCAATTCCAGGGCGCTGCCCAGGCGTTCGAGGCGTCGCTGTCGAGCACCTTGCTGCTGATCCTGGCGGCGGTGGTCACCATGTACATCGTGCTCGGCGTGCTCTATGAGAGCTATATCCACCCGATCACCATCCTCTCGACCTTGCCTTCGGCGGCGGTGGGGGCCTTGCTGGCCTTGCTGCTCAGCGGCAATGACCTGGGGATGATCGCGATCATCGGCATCATCTTGCTGATCGGTATTGTGAAAAAGAACGCGATCATGATGATCGACTTCGCCCTCGACGCCGAACGCAACCAGGGCCTCGACCCGCAGACCGCGATCTACCAGGCGGCGCTGTTGCGTTTCCGGCCGATCCTGATGACTACCCTGGCCGCGCTGTTCGGTGCGGTGCCGCTGATGCTGGCCACGGGTTCCGGTGCGGAATTGCGCCAGCCCCTGGGCCTGGTGATGGTCGGCGGCTTGCTGGTGAGCCAGGTGCTGACGCTGTTCACCACACCGGTGATCTACCTGTACTTCGATCGACTTGGCCGGCGCTGGCGCAAAGAGCCGCAGAGCCTGGAGCCGGTTGAGTCATGAACCTGTCCGGACCTTTCATCCGCCGGCCGGTAGCGACCATGCTGCTGAGCCTGGCGATCATGCTGCTGGGCGGCGTCAGCTTCAATTTGCTACCGGTGTCGCCGCTGCCGCAGATCGACTTCCCGGTCATCGTGGTGTCGGCCAGCTTGCCCGGCGCGAGCCCCGAGGTGATGGCATCCACCGTTGCGACGCCGCTGGAGCGTTCGTTCGGTGCGATTGCCGGCATCACCACCATGAGCAGTTCGTCGAGCCAGGGTTCGACGCGGGTGATCCTCGCGTTCGACTCCGACCGCGATATCAACGGTGCGGCGCGGGAAGTGCAGGCGGCGATCAACGCCTCGCGCAACCTGCTGCCCAGCGGCATGCGTAGCATGCCCACCTACAAGAAAATCAACCCGTCCCAGGCGCCGATCATGGTGCTGTCGCTGACCTCGGACGTGTTGCAAAAGGGCCAGCTCTACGACCTGGCCTCGACCATCCTCTCGCAAAGCCTGTCCCAGGTGCCGGGTGTGGGCGAAGTGCAGATCGGCGGCAGCTCCCTGCCTGCGGTGCGCATCGAGCTCGAACCCAAGGCCCTCGACCAGTACGGCGTGGCCCTGGACGATGTGCGCAACACCATCGCCAACGCCAACCAGCGCCGGCCCAAGGGTTCCCTGGAAGACGGCGAGCGCAACTGGCAGATCCAGGCCAACGACCAGCTGGAAAAAGCCAAGGACTATGAGCCGCTGCTGATTCGCTACCAGAACGGCGCAGCCCTGCGCCTGGGCGACGTGGCCAAGATCAGCGACGGCGTGGAAGACCGCTACAACAGTGGTTTCTTCAACAATGATTCGGCGGTGCTGCTGGTGATCAACCGCCAGTCCGGCGCCAACATTATCGAGACCGTCAAGCAGATCAAGGCGCAGTTGCCGGCGTTGCAGGCGGTGCTGCCGTCCAGCGTCAAGCTCAGCCTGGCCATGGACCGCTCGCCGGTGATCACCGCGACCTTGCACGAAGCCGAGATGACGTTGCTGATCGCCGTGGTCCTGGTGATCCTGGTGGTGTACCTGTTCCTCGGTAACTTCCGCGCCTCGCTGATTCCGACCCTGGCGGTGCCGGTGTCGCTGGTGGGCACCTTTGCGGTGATGTACCTGTTCGGTTTCTCGTTGAACAACTTCTCGCTGATGGCGCTGATCCTCGCCACCGGTCTGGTGGTCGACGATGCCATCGTGGTGCTGGAGAACATCTCCCGGCATATCGACGAGGGCGTGCCGCCGATGAAGGCGGCGTACCTGGGGGCCAAGGAGGTCGGCTTTACCTTGCTGTCGATGAACGTGTCGCTGGTGGCGGTGTTCCTGTCCATCCTGTTTATGGGCGGGATCGTTACCAACCTGTTCCGCGAGTTTTCCATCACCCTGTCGGCGGCGATCATCGTATCGCTGATTGTGTCGCTGACCCTGACGCCCATGCTCTGCGCGCGCTGGCTCAAGCCCCACGTCAAAGGCGAGATGACCGGGTTGCAGCGCTGGAGCCAGAAGGTCAACGACCGCATGGTGGCCGGCTACGCCACCAGCCTGGACTGGGTGCTACGCCATCGGCGCCTGACGCTGCTCAGCCTGTTGATCACTGTGGGCGTGAATATCGCCCTGTACGTGGTCGTGCCGAAAACCTTCATGCCCCAGCAGGACACCGGGCAGTTGATCGGGTTTGTGCGCGGCGACGACGGGCTGTCGTTCAGCGTGATGCAGCCGAAGATGGAAATTTACCGCAAGGCGGTGCTGCAAGACCCGGCGGTGCTCAGCGTGGCCGGGTTTATCGGCGGTAACAGCGGCACCAACAACGCGGTGATGCTGGTGCGCCTCAAGCCCATCAGCGAACGCAAGATTTCCGCCCAGGCCGTGATCGAGCGCTTGCGTAAAAGCGTGCCGCTGGTGCCGGGCGGGCGCCTGTTCCTGATGGCCGACCAGGACCTGCAATTCGGCGGCAGCCGTGACCAGTCCAGCGCGCAGTATTCCTACATCCTGCAAAGCGGTGATCTGGCGGCTTTGCGCCTGTGGTACCCGAAAGTGGTGAGCGCCTTGCGCGAACTGCCGGAGCTCACCGCCATCGACGCCCGCGAAGGCCGAGGCGCCGCCCAGGTCACGCTGATCGTCGACCGTGACCAGGCCAAGCGCCTGGGAATCGATATGGACATGGTCACGGCGGTGTTGAACAACGCCTACAGCCAGCGGCAGATTTCCACGATCTACGACAGCCTCAACCAGTACCAGGTAGTGATGGAGGTCAACCCTAAGTACGCCCAGGACCCGATCACCCTCAACCAGATGCAGGTGATCACTTCCACCGGGGCGCGGGTGCCGTTGTCGACCATCGCCCATTACGAAAACAGCCTGGCGGATGACCGCGTCAGCCACGAAGGCCAGTTCGCCTCGGAAAACATTGCCTTCGACATGTCGCCCGGCGTGACGGTGGAGCAGGGCACCGCTGCCATTGAGCGGGCGATTGCCAAGGTCGGCTTGCCGGAAGACGTGATCGCCAAGATGGCCGGCACCGCCGATGCTTTCGCGGCCACGCAGAAGGGCCAGCCGTTCATGATTCTCGGCGCGCTGGTGGCGGTGTATCTGGTGTTGGGCATTCTGTATGAAAGCTACATCCACCCGCTGACGATTCTCTCGACGTTGCCGTCGGCCGGGGTCGGGGCCTTGCTCTCGATCTACCTGCTGGGCGGTGAGTTCAGTTTGATCTCCCTGCTGGGGCTGTTCCTGCTGATCGGGGTGGTGAAGAAAAACGCGATCCTGATGATCGACCTGGCGCTGCAACTGGAGCGCCATGAGGGCATGAGCCCGCTGGAGTCGATTCGCAGCGCTTGCCTGTTGCGCTTGCGGCCGATTCTGATGACCACGCTGGCCGCGATCCTAGGCGCCTTGCCGCTGTTGCTCGGCACGGCCGAAGGCGCGGAAATGCGCCAGCCCCTGGGCCTGACCATTATCGGCGGCCTGGTGTTCAGCCAGATCCTGACCCTCTACACCACCCCGGTGGTTTACCTTTATCTCGACCGCGCGCGCCACCGCTTCAACGCTTGGCGCGGCGTGCGTACCGATGCTGCCCTGGACACTGCGCTATGACCGATTCAATCAACGCCAATTCACCGCAGCCGGGATACTCACCTGACTTCATTGCACCGCAACCCCCTGTAGGAGCCGGCTTGCCGGCGAAAAACTCACAGGCACCCCGTTCCTCCAGGTTGGGCGCGTCATCGTTGGCGACCTTCGCGAGCAAGCTCGCTCCTACAGTGGGCTTGGCGATGTTGCTCAGCGCCTGCGCCATCGGCCCCGACTACAAACGCCCGGACGTCATCGAACCCGTCCAGTTCAAGGAAGCCCAGGGCTGGCGCCAGGCCACGCCGAGCGACTCCCTGGCTCGTGGCGCCTGGTGGGAGCTGTACGGCGACCGCCAATTGAATGACTTGGTGCTGCGCCTCAATACCGCCAACCAGACCGTGGCCCAGGCCGAAGCGCGCTTTCGCCAGGCCCAGGCACTGGTGCGCAGCTCGCGCGGGGCGTTTTACCCCACCGTCGACCTGAGCGCCGGGAAAACCCGCGCGAGCCAGGGTACCGGCAGCAGCAATGCCAGTCTCAGCAGTTCCAGCAGCGGCATCCGCGACACCCTCAATGCGCAGTTGGGCGTGAGCTGGGAGGCCGATGTGTGGGGCAAGTTGCGCCGAGGCCTGGAGGCCAATGAGGCGAGCGCCGAAGCCAGCTCGGCGGACCTTGCGGCGATGCGCCTCAGCCAACAATCTGAACTGGTGCAAAGCTACCTGCAATTGCGGGTCATGGACGAACAGACCCGCCTGCTGCAAGCCACCCTGGAGACGTATCAGCGCTCCCTGCAAATGACCGAAAACCAATACCGCGCCGGCGTCTCCGGCAAGGATGCGGTTGCCCAGGCGCTAACCCAGCTGAAGACCACCCAGGCCAGCCTGATCGACCTGATCTGGCAGCGCGCGCAACTGGAAAACGCCATCGCCGTGTTGATCGGTGAAGCGCCGGCCAACTTCAACCTGGCCGTGAGCAAGGACATCCCGGCACTGCCGCAGATTCCGCTGAGCCTGCCCTCGCAACTGCTGGAGCGCCGCCCCGACATCGCCTCGGCAGAACGCTCGGTGATCGCCGCCAACGCCAATATAGGCGTGGCGAAGGCCGCCTATTACCCGGACTTGAGCCTTAGCCTGGCGGGTGGTTACTCCAGCAGCACCTACGCCGATTGGATCAGTTTGCCGAACCGTTTCTGGTCAGTGGGACCGAAACTGGCGATGACCTTGTTCGACGGCGGTCAGCGCTCGGCGGAAGTCGATCGTACCGTGGCGTCCTATGACGAGACGGTGGCCAAGTACCGCCAGACCGTGCTCGACGGTTTCCGCGAAGTGGAAAACTACATGGTCCAGCTCAAGGTGCTGCAAGACGAGGCGGTGGTCAGCAATGAAGCGCTGGAGTCGGCACGGGAGTCGTTGCGGTTGACGCAGAACCAGTACAAGGCGGGGTTGATTGCTTATCTGGATGTGGTGACGGTGCAGGCGACGGCGTTGAGTAACGAGCGCACGGTGCTGACGTTGCTGCAGACACGCTTGGTGGCAAGTGTGCAACTGATCGCCGCGCTAGGCGGTGGATGGGATGGGCAAACGCCAATCGCCGAGAAGGAAGAGTAGATCGTTAGATCGTTCCCACGCTCTGCGTAGAAATGCCGCCCCGGACGCTCCGCGTCCCGTTGACGAATGTGACGCGGAGCGTCACGGGATGCGTTCCTTTGCTGCGCGCGGGAACGAGGATTGCGGGCGTTTTAAGCCAGCCAATTGACGTCAAAATGCCAATGATGGCGCTCTGATAATTAATCAAGTGCTCAATAATTATTCTCGCTACAATCCGCCGCTTCGCCACTTGGCACTGGCCTATCGGGGCCGTTGCCCACGAGAAGTCCCATGCTTATCGGTAGTTATTCAATCTCCCTCGTTGTGATCTCCCTGTGCGTCGCGATCCTTGCGTCCTATACCGCGCTGGACCTCACCGGCCGCATCGCGACCGCCAAGGGCCGCGCCGTCTACCTGTGGATCGCCGGCGGGGCATTGGCGATGGGCGTGGGCGTGTGGTCCATGCATTTTATCGGCATGCTGGCCCTGCGCCTGCCGTTTGCTCTGGGTTTTGACCTGGGCATTACCGCGCTGTCATTGTTGATCGCGGTGTTGTCCAGCGGCTTTGCGTTATGGCTGGTCAGCCAGCAACGCTTGCCCGCCTGGCAACTGGCCTTTGGTGCGCTGATCATGGGCGCAGGCATCGCCAGCATGCACTACACCGGCATGGCCGCAATGCGCATGACGCCCGGTATCGACTACGACCCCACCTTGTTCGGCGCTTCATTGCTGATCGCGGTCGTGGCCTCCGGTGCGGCACTGTGGATTGCGTTCAACCTGCGCCGTAGCACCCCTTATGTACGCCTGGCACGCGGTGGCGCGGCAGTGGTGATGGGTGTGGCCATCGTTGGCATGCACTACACCGGCATGGCGGCGGCACAGTTTGCCGACGACAGTTTCTGCGGCGCGGCGCTGACAGGCCTGAGCGGCCAAGGCCTGGACAACCTGGTGCTGGTGACGACGTTAGCGGTGCTGGGCATCGCGCTACTCACCTCGTTGCTCGACGCCCGTCTGGAGGCGCGCACCTCCGTACTCGCCGATTCCCTGACCCTGGCCAACCAGGAGCTGACCCACTTGGCCCTGCACGACATGCTTACCGGCCTGCCCAACCGCACGTTGCTGGCGGATCGCATTCAGCAGGCGATACAGGCGGTGAAGGAGCAAGGCGGTTGCTTCGCCCTGATGTTTATCGACCTGGATGGCTTCAAGCCGGTCAACGACGCCTTTGGTCATCATATGGGCGACCAGCTCCTGCGCGAAGTCGGCCTACGCCTGCGCGAAGACCTGCGCAGCCACGACACCCTGGCGCGCATCGGCGGGGATGAGTTTGTGCTGCTGGTACAGCTGACCCAGCCAGACGATGCCCTCGGCCTCGCCGAACGCCAGGTGAACCTGATCAACCAGACGTTCCAGGTGGCTGAACACGAACTGAAAATATCCGCCAGCGTCGGCATTGCCATGTTTCCCGGCAACGGTAGCAACCCGCAGGACCTGTTGATGAACGCCGACGCCGCGATGTACCACGCCAAGGGCATGGGCAAGAACGGCTACAGCTTCTTTGATGTGTCGATGAACACCAACGCACGCAAACAACTGCAGCTGCTGCAGGACTTGCGCAACGCCCTGGAACACGAGCAATTCCGTCTGTATTACCAGCCCAAGTTCGACGCGATCAGTGGCATCCCGGTGGGTGCCGAGGCGCTGTTGCGTTGGGAACATCCGCAGCAAGGCCTGTTACTGCCGGCGACCTTTATCGACCTGGCGGAAAAGACCGGGTTGATCATTCCGATTGGCGAGTGGGTACTCAATGAAGCCTGCCGTCAGATGCGCGTGTGGTACGCCCAGGGCTATGAGGATTGGCGCATTGCCGTGAACCTCTCGGCGCTGCAGTTCTGTCACGTCGGGCTGGTCAATAGCGTGGCCTCGGCCCTTGAGCGTCACCAGTTGCCGGCCAACAGCCTGACCCTGGAAATCACCGAGACCACCGCCATGAGCGACGCCGATGCGAGCATGGCGGTGTTGCAGCAGCTCTCGGACATGGGCGTCGACCTGTCCATCGACGACTTCGGCACTGGCTATTCAAGCCTGATGTACCTCAAGCGCTTGCCGGCCAACGAGCTGAAGATCGACCGTGGTTTTGTGCGCGACCTGGAGCACGACAGCGACGACGCCGCCATCGTGTCGGCCATCGTCGCGCTGGGCCAGGCCCTGGGGTTGCGGATTGTTGCCGAAGGGGTAGAGACCGATGTGCAGCAAAGCTTCCTCACGCGCCTGGGATGCAACGCGCTGCAAGGCTACCTGTTGGGTCACCCGCTGCCGGCAGACGGTTTTATGGCAGACATCCAGCGTGCGGAAGACGTGTTAACGCCTGACAAAAGCCGTGCGTGACGCGTATTCTTGGATCCAACCCTAAACCTCAGGTTGAATCAGGAGATCGCACGCATGGACAAAGTCGTCATCATCACTGGAGGCAGTCGCGGGATTGGCGCCCAGACGGCATTGCTGGCAGCACGCGAGGGCTATCGCATCTGCATCAATTTTCAGTCCGACGAAGCCGCCGCCCACCGCGTTCTCGAGCAGGTTCGCGCGTTGGGCGCGCAGGCGATTGCCGTGCGTGCGGATGTCAGTATTGAAGATGAAGTGATCGCCTTGTTCAGCCGCGTTGACGCTGAGCTGGGGCGTGTCACGGCGCTGGTCAACAACGCTGGCACCGTGGGGCAAAAGTCGCGGGTCGATGAAATGTCCGAATTCCGCATCCTGAAAGTCTTGAAGACCAACGTGCTGGGCCCGATCCTTTGCGCCAAGCATGCGCTGCTGCGCATGTCGCCTCGGCATGGCGGGCAGGGCGGCAGTATCGTCAACGTGTCGTCGGTGGCGTCGCGCGTGGGGGCAGCGGGCGAATATGTGGACTATGCCGCTTCCAAGGGCGCGCTCGACACCTTCACCCTGGGCCTGTCGAAAGAAGTCGCGGGCGAGGGCATTCGTGTCAACGCGGTGCGCCCTGGCTATATCTTCACCGACTTCCACGCCCTGAGCGGCGACCCAGACCGGGTCAGCAAGCTGGAGTCCGGAATTCCCATGGCCCGGGGCGGGCGCCCGGACGAAGTGGCGGAAGCGATTATCTGGTTGCTGTCG
This sequence comes from Pseudomonas fildesensis, assembly GCF_001050345.1. Classification (GTDB taxonomy): domain Bacteria; phylum Pseudomonadota; class Gammaproteobacteria; order Pseudomonadales; family Pseudomonadaceae; genus Aquipseudomonas; species Aquipseudomonas fildesensis. The sequence goes on from NZ_LFMW01000012.1 coordinate 544,578, forward strand.
GACAAGGCGTCGTACGCCACCGGTACTTTTATCGATCTGGGCGGCGGTCGCTAGTTATGTAGTGCCTGCACCGGTGTCATCGGGAGCAAGCCCCCTCCCACACTTGAGAGTATTCACACATCAAAATGTGGGAGGGGGCTTGCTCCCGATGGCGTCAGTAAGGGCAACGCCATAACTCAAAACGACCGCACAATTCGTCCCAACGTCTCCATCGCCTGCTCCGACGCCTCTGTCCACGGGCTGCCATAGTTCAAGCGAATGCAGTTGCGAAAGCGTCGGGTCGCCGAGAAAATCGGGCCTGGCGCAATGCTGATGCCCTGGGCCAGGGCCATCTGGAACAACTTCAACGAGTCGGTTTGCTCGGGCAATTCCAGCCACAGGAAATATCCTCCAGCCGGCTGGCTGACCCGTGTCTGCGCGGGGAAGTAGCGGGCGATGGCGGCCAGCATGGCACTTTGTTGTTCTTCCAGCGCATAGCGCAGTTTGCGCAAGTGCCGGTCATAACCACCGTGCTGCAGGTAGTCGGCAATCGCCGCCTGCGCCGGCATCGACGGGCATAGGGAGGTCATCAGCTTCAAGCGCTCGACCTTCTGCGCATAGCGCCCGGCCGCCACCCAGCCGACGCGATACCCTGGCGCCAGGCTCTTGGCAAACGACCCGCAGTGCATCACCAGGCCCTCGGTGTCGAAGGCCTTTGCCGGTTTGGGCGCGTGTTGCCCGTAGTACAACTCGGCGTACACATCGTCCTCGATCAGCGGCACCTGATGGCTGCGCAGCAACGCCACCAGCGCTTGTTTTTTTGCCTCCGGCAGGGTGGCGCCCATGGGGTTCTGGAAGCTGGTCATGGTCCAGCAGGCCTTGATCGGATAACGCTCAAGGCTTTGTGACAACGCATTCAGGTCGATGCCATCGCGCGGGTGCACCGGAATTTCCACCGCCTTGAGCTTCAGGCGTTCGAGCACTTGCAGGCACGCGTAGAACGCCGGTGCTTCAATGGCCACCAGGTCGCCCGGCTCGGTGACGGCTTGCAGGCACAGGTTCAGCGCTTCCAGGGCGCCGTTGGTGATCAGCAGTTCTTCCATGGGCAGCATCAGGCCGCCGACCATGTAGCGCAGGGCAATTTGCCGACGCAGTTGCGGGTTGCCCGGCGACATGTCGGTGACCACCAGGCGCGGGTCCATCTCGCGACCGGCGCTGGCCAGGGAGCGGGCAAGGCGCGGCAGCGGGAACAGCATCGGACTGGGGAAGGCCGAGCCGAAAGGCACTGTGTTCGGGTCTTTGATGGAGTCGAGCACCGAGAACACCAGCTCACTCACATCGACTTCAGTCGACTCATGCACCTGTTCGCTCACCACCGGCTCGGAAAACGGACTGGGCGCATGGGTGTTGACGAAGTAGCCCGAACGCGGCCGCGCGCGGATCAGCCCGCGCCGTTCCAGCAGGTAGTAGGCCTGGAACACCGTGGACGGGCTGACGCCGTACGTCTGGCTGGCATAGCGCACCGACGGCACCCGTTGGCCGGGGCCCAGAACGCCGGAGCGGATCAGTTCGGCAATGTCATCGGCGAATTTTTCGTAGCGTTTCATGGGTGGCCTTAAACGATTTCTCATTTTTAACACAGAGCAAAGTGTGGGAGAGGGCTTGCTCCCGATAGCAGTGGATCAGTCAATGAACTCTCTAGCTGACATACCGCAATCGGGAGCAAGCCCCCTCCCACATTTAGTCCCCTGCGTCTTTGACGTCGTGGTCGTCAGCGGTTCAGCGGCGCCACAAAACGGCTGTCGGCAGCGCTGTAGATCCAGGGTTCGTCCACATCCGACACCTTGAAGTGGATCGTCTGCGAACTGCTCGCCGGCTTATCCGCCAACAATGCCACGGATACCGGCACATCGCTGATTTCCCCTGGGGCGAGGCTGATCTCGGTCTTGCCTTGCAACTGGAAGCCCTCGGCGTCCACCAGTTCCAAGCGGTAATCCTGGCGCTGCTGGGTCTTGTTGATGACCTTGAGGCTGTAGATGTTTTCGATCAAGCCCTGGCTGTTCTCACGGAACATGCCACGGTCCTTGGTCACGTCCAGCGAGACCATTGGCCGTTCCATCAAGGCCACCACCAGCGCCGCGATCATCACCAGCAGCACGGCACTGTAGCCGATCAGGCGTGGCCGCAGCAGATGGGTCTTGCCGCCTTGCAGTTGATGTTCGGAGGTGTAGCTCACCAGGCCACGGGCATAGCCCATTTTGTCCATGATCGAATCGCAGGCGTCGATACACGCCGCGCAGCCGATGCATTCCATTTGCAAGCCGTCGCGAATGTCGATGCCGGTGGGGCAGACCTGCACGCACACCTGGCAGTCGATACAGTCGCCGAGGCCCACATCCGCAGGCTTGACCTCACGTTTACGCGGGCCACGGTTTTCGCCACGCGCCACATCATAGGAGATCGTCAACGTGTCCTTGTCGAACATCACGCTCTGGAACCGCGCATACGGGCACATGTGCATGCACACCGCTTCGCGCAGCCAGCCAGCATTGATGTAGGTGGCGCCGGTGAAAAACAGCACCCAGAACAGGCTCACGCCGCCCATTTGCCAGGTCAGCAGTTCGGTAGCCAGCGGGCGTATGGGCGTGAAGTAGCCGACAAAGGTCAGCCCGGTCAGCACGCTGATGCCCAGCCACATCGTATGTTTGGCCGAGCGTCGCGCCAGTTTTTTCAGGTTTCAGGGCGCCGCTTGCAGTTTGATGCGCTGGTTGCGTTCGCCTTCGGTGACCTTTTCGCACCACATGAACAGCCAGGTGAACGAACTTTGCGGGCAGGTATAGCCGCACCACACGCGACCGGCAAACACGGTGATCGCAAACAGGCCAAATGCACAGATGATCAGCAGCGCCGACAACAGGATGAAATCCTGGGGCCAGAAGGTCGCGCCAAAAATGTGGAATTTGCTTTCGGCCAAGTCCCACAGTACGGCCTGGCGACCGCCCCAGTTCAGCCACACGGTGCCGAAAAAGGCCAGGAACAGGAACGCTGCACCACTCACACGCAAGGTGCGGTACACGCCGGTAAAACTACGGGTATGGATCAGGTGGTCGCTGGATGTGGCCTTCACCTTCTTTGGGTGCGCAGGCTCATAGGTTTCCACGGTTCGGACGGGGATTATTTCGCTCATGGTCGTTCGCTCATCAGCCTCCATCAGGCCAATGAACTATGACGGCCGCTCTGTTTGCATAACAGGCTCAGCTACAGCGATATAAAGCGGATCAGATGGGTCGGGAATCAGTCGCTGCGACAATCTGCTGCACCCCGTTGGGCCTGGGGTGCAGCGCTATTTGGCCTGTGCTGATACAGATCAATTAAATCAGCGAACCAGGCTCTTCCGCCTTTACATGGTTACGTCCGTCCGTCGCCCCGGCGACCGTGAGGGCGTCGGCTTCGACTTCAGTGATGTAGATCCGCTGGCCCGCCAGCTCCACGAACGACATGGATTTGTCATTGTCGGTAACGATCTTGACCCGTGTGGCGGGCAGGCTTTGTTCCTGGCCATCCTCATCTAGCTTGAAGTAGCACATCTGGTTTTCGATACGTAGGGTCATGCCGATCTCCTTTTCATGGGCTATGAACGTTAGGGTGCGGGCGCAGGCACGGGTTCCAGGCAACTGACTGGCGGTCGCCGCTGTCCATCCAATAACTACTACGACAAAGGACCGTTTCCATGGATGCCTGGTGGCAAGAAGTGTGGCAAACCCTGCAGGCTGAATTCGCGGACATCGGCGACGCGAAACAGCTTACCCAGATCACCGTACGCCTGCTGATCGCCGCGATCCTCGGGGGCATCCTCGGGTTTGAACGCGAGAGCAAGGGCAAGGCCGCCGGGGTGCGCACGCACATGCTGGTTGCATTGGGCGCTGCGCTGTTTGTGATGGTGCCGCAGATGTCCGGCAGTCAGGCGGACGCCATGAGCCGGGTGGTTCAAGGTGTGATTGCCGGGATCGGTTTCCTCGGTGCCGGCACCATCATCAAGGGCAAGGATGATGAGGAAGGGCATGTCAAAGGCCTGACCACCGCTGCTGGCCTGTGGATGACCGCTGCGATTGGGGTCTCGGCCGGGTTGGGCCGGGAATCGACAGCGGTGCTCAGTACGTTGTTGGCCTTGGCGGTGTTCAGCGTGATGCCAAAAATCGTCAAGACCTTTGAAAAGGATCAATGAGCGCCGCTCAGGTCAGCAGGTCGGTTTCCTTTAGTTGCCCGAATACCTTTGCGACAAACGCATCCTCCCCCTTGTTACCTGATATCACGAGAACGCTCGTGTTATGGATGGGGGAGTATTTCAACTGCATTTCGCCGCTAGCTCCGGATAACTGGTGGACCCATTGCAGTGTCTTGTTCAGTTGTCTTCGAATACGTGAAACATCCAGTTTGTCTCGACCCTGCACGAAATCCCTGACTTCGCTGGGGGAGTCGAGGGAGGACTCGTGGATGTTTGCGTAACTGTAGATATTGGGCCGATCCTTACACGGTTTGTCGCGTGTGTCTGTGGGCACGCGGTTGTCCCAATCGTTGTGGTGTGCGAACTGCAACGAGCCGATTGCCTTTTTCACCAGGGCGGAAATGGAGCAGAGGGATGTAGCCTTGGCGTTTACTTCAACTAGATAGTCCTCGATACCCGTCAAGTGCTCGTGTTTTTTACCTGCAAAATTGCGGACGATATCAAAGCGGCTTTCAAGCGGGGCGTTCATTAATCTGGCTTTCAAGTTGAACAGTGCCGAATCGACGTAGCGCTGATAGGCCTCGATCTGCTCAGCCTCGAGGGGGGTCACGACAGCGTCGATCGCGTCCTTGCCCAATTGGGCTTCGACCCCGCTGAGGGCCTTGACGTTATCGTTTGCATTGGGCTCGGACAATAAGGAATTGATCTTGTCTGCCGTCAACAGCGCGCTAATCTTGTTGAAGACGGCTACCGATGCTTTGGATGTCGGGTCACGCACCATGCGCTCAACCGCGCTCCTGTCTACCTGTACGCCAAGGTCAGCGAGGTCCTGCTTCATCGTTACCGTATTTGAAGGGGTGGGCTTGAAGTTGTCAGGTCGCTTGGGCTCCCTCGCATCGTTCGGGCCTGACTGGAGCAGGGCCTCCAACGCTTGCGGGGTGACGACTGAAGACGTTGGAGGGGGGCTGTGTTCTGGACGATGTTGCCCTGGCGGGAGTGCAGAGTGAAGGTCCGACATTTGATTGATGGCTGACATGATGTTTCCTCGCGAGTACATGGGTAAGCGAGTCGTCTTGGGAAGACGTCTATGCGAGGTCAGTATGAGCAATGTCCGTTCAGACGAAGTCAGGACTTCACCGTTCGAGTCAGTAGGATGTTTCGCTTGTTAAGGCGGGTTCTCGGAGCCGCAGGTATCGGGGCGCCGCCTGTCGAGCGTGGGATCAATGAGTCGGTAAGAGAAGTTGATCGTCTTTACTGTAAACGAAAACAGGGCGGTCCTGCGCGGCCAAGTCGAGTCTGACGATGGGCAAAATAATACCGGTGTACGTGTAGAAGTCGCGTTGTAGCTTTTGTGCAGCGACCAGATTTTGGGGGGCTTGCGGGTTAAAGAAAAACGCTTGGAAGGGAAGTGTTTTCAGGTCTGCTACATTCCATGCGGAAGTAACAACTTCATTCCACGGGGTAGTGAAATCCTGCAGCATCAGCTTACGGGCTTTAATACTCAGCGCAAATTGGTACGCAGTAGGGCGCAATGCACACATATAGGCTTCGTGATAACGGATTTTTTTATAGTGAAGATACCAACTGTCTTCATCGTTGATCCCTTGTTCATCACAATGCCGACTCCATTCGAACTCTAAACCCTGAATGACCCTGGTCGTCATCCCGCATCCATCCGGGCGAGAATCGGTTTGCGCGTTCGTTGCAAACGCGCAACGCACACTCAGCGCATTGGTGGTTGCAATGGGCAGTGCGCTCAGAATGATGCCCTGAGTACCTCGTTTGTAGAGTTCAGTCACGCGAGCGTCGGCGCGCATATAGGAAAATGCGACCGTATTTTTGTCGAGTTCATCTTTTGAGGAAATAAGCGTGTCGGAAACACGGACTAGAACGCCGTTACAGTGAAACGCGGCACTGCCGTCACTGCATGTTTCTGACGTGTCCATATATCGCGTATTCAATTCGTCGGCCACGCTGCTTTTTTCATCTATATGCAGTGAAGGCGTGCTGCAGCCCATCAGCATTGAGAGGGTTGCCAGGCACAGTGCATTTAGTATTTTCATTGTTTGTCTGCCCGTGTGGGAACTTGGAGTGGCGGGCGCTATTACGTCCGATAGTCTCCAAATGCTAGGCCGTCTTTCAATCGGCGGATACTGTCATAAATGACAGTTGTCTAGGCCGATTCGCAATAAATAACGACTAACGCATCAACGTTCTGATCAGGGAGTGGAATGCTGCAGCGCCGGCTGTTCCGCGCCCTCGTAATCATTGAAAAAGCCGGCTCTGCGTTGCTCAAACAATCACTGGCGGCATCGTCGTTGGCGGTTCCTCCACGGGCGGTGGTACGGTTCCAGGCGGCTCGTTCTCCGGAATCGGCTCCGGTTCGGTCGGCGGCAGGGTTGGGTTGTCGATATTCGGGTCCGGTGTTTCAGCCGGGATCGGGATATTCATCGGTGTGGCCTCCTTTGTGCTTTGCTCTACTGGTGGACATCCGTCGGGAGCAATTGATTCCTTGCTCAAAACCGGCATATCCACCTGAACTTTTAACCGGGGTGCGGGCTCGGACCTTATACGGCCCTGCTCAAGGAGAGCGTCGCCGTATCAGAATTCGGATCAAGCAAAGAGCGTCCACAGGGCGTAAGGGGAAGATGCTCGATGACTGCTGAAACACTGACGCCAGAAGAAGGTTCCGTACTGCCGCTGTCCCAGGCCTTGTTGTTGCCTCGCATAGCGATTGAAAGCACCACCCCCGTGATCGACGGCGGCGAATTTGCCGTCAAGGCCGTGGTTGGCCAGCGGGTCAACGTCACCAGCAAAGTCTTCGCAGACGGCCACGACAAGCTCGCCGTATTGATTCGCTGGCGCGCCTTGCACGAAGAAAGCTGGCACAGCGTGGTCATGGACGATGTCGGCAACAATGGCTGGGAAGGCTCATTTACTGTTACCGCCCAGGGCCCCCATGAATACTGCATCGAAGCCTGGATCGACACCTTCGCCAGCTTCTGTTACGAACTGCGCAAAAAGCACGAAGCCGGCATGCCGGTTAGCCTGGAACTGCAGGAAGGCCGCAGCCTGGTGTTGCAGGCCGCCGAGCGCAGCGACAACGAGCTGCGCGACCGCCTGATGCTGTTGCACCACGAACTCTCCGGCCTGCTGGAAACCGAGCAGGTTGCGCAGTTTCTGCACGAAGACAGTGCGCACCTGATGACCCAGGCCGATCATCGCCCCTACTTGAGCATCAGCAGCGTCTACCCGATTGACGTGGAGCGCCAGCTTGCGCAGTTTGCCAGTTGGTATGAGCTGTTTCCCCGCTCGATCACCGACGATCCCGCACGTCACGGTACGTTTAACGACGTGCACGCGCGGCTGTCGATGATTCACGACATGGGCTTCGACGTGCTGTACTTCCCGCCGATCCATCCGATCGGCCGCAGCCATCGCAAGGGCAAGAACAACTCCCTGACCGCCGGCCCGGATGATCCCGGCAGCCCCTACGCGATTGGCAGCGAGGAGGGCGGCCACGACGCCATTCACCCGCAACTGGGCAGCCGCGACGACTTCCGTCGCCTGGTCAAAGCCGCTGCCGACCATGGCCTGGAAATCGCCCTGGATTTTGCCATCCAGTGTTCCCAGGACCATCCCTGGCTCAAGCAACACCCCGGCTGGTTTAACTGGCGCCCCGACGGCACGATCAAATATGCCGAGAACCCGCCGAAAAAATACCAGGACATCGTCAACGTCGACTTCTATGCCGCTGACGCTATCCCGAGCCTGTGGACCGAGTTGCGCGACGTCGTGGTGGGCTGGGTCGAAGAGGGCGTGAAGACTTTTCGCGTCGACAACCCGCACACCAAGCCGCTGCCGTTCTGGCAATGGCTGATCAGCGACGTCAGGGCCAAACACCCCGAGGTGATCTTCCTCGCCGAAGCATTTACCACGCCGGCGATGATGGCGCGCCTGGGCAAGGTCGGTTACTCGCAGAGCTACACGTATTTCACTTGGCGCAACACCAAGGCCGAGCTGAGCGAATACCTGACGCAGTTGAACGAGTCGCCGTGGCGTGAGTGCTACCGGCCGAACTTCTTCGTCAATACGCCGGACATCAACCCTGGCTTCCTGCATGAATCCGGGCGCGCGGGTTTCTTGATTCGCGCGGCGCTGGCAACCATGGGTTCCGGCCTGTGGGGCATGTACTCGGGCTTTGAACTGTGCGAGGCCGCGCCGGTGCCGGGCAAGGAAGAGTACCTGGACTCTGAGAAATACGAGATCCGTCCACGGGACTTCACCGCGCCGGGCAACATCATTGCCGAGATCGCCCAACTCAATCGCATACGCCGACAAAACCCGGCGCTGCAGACGCACCTGGGCTTGAAGCTCTACAACGCCTGGAACGACAACATCCTGTACTTCGGCAAGCGCAGTGAAGACGGCAGCAACTTCATCCTGATCGCCGTCAACCTAGACCCGTTCAACGCCCAGGAGGCCGATTTCGAATTGCCGCTTTGGGAGCTGGGCCTCCCTGACGACGCCCACACCCAGGGCGAAGACCTAATGAATGGCCATCGCTGGACGTGGTACGGCAAGACCCAGTGGATGCGCCTTGAGCCGCACACCCCCTTTGGGATCTGGCGGATTACCACATCTTAAGTCTGGAGATCGTTCCCATGTCGAGGCGTCGAACCGTGGAGATCGTTCCCACGCTCTGCGTGGGAATGCCTCATGTGACGCTCTGCGTCACGCTTTGGGACGCGGAGCGTCCTGGCTGCATTCCCACGCAGACGGTTAAACGCCTCGACGTGGGAACGATCTCCGACGATCTCCATCGCAGAATTTCAGGAGTTTCCAATGGCGAAGAAACCCAAGGCTGCCACCTTTATCAAAGACCCGCTCTGGTACAAGGACGCGGTGATCTACCAGGTTCACGTCAAATCCTATTTCGACTCCAACAACGACGGCATCGGTGACTTTCCCGGGCTGATCGCCAAACTCGACTACATCGCCGATCTCGGCGTCAACACCATCTGGCTGCTGCCGTTCTACCCCTCGCCACGCCGCGATGACGGCTATGACATCGCCGAATACCGGGGTGTACACAGCGACTACGGCACGATGGCCGACGCCAAGCGCTTTATCGCCGAGGCCCACAAGCGCGGGCTGCGGGTGATCACTGAGCTGGTGATCAATCACACCTCCGACCAGCACCCGTGGTTCCAGCGGGCACGCAAGGCCAAGCCGGGCTCGGCCGCGCGGGATTTCTATGTGTGGTCCGATGACGACCAGAAATACGACGGTACCCGCATCATCTTCCTCGACACCGAGAAGTCCAACTGGACCTGGGACCCGGTCGCCGGCCAGTACTTCTGGCACCGTTTCTATTCCCACCAGCCGGACCTCAACTTCGACAACCCGCAGGTGATGAAAGCGGTGCTGTCGGTGATGCGCTACTGGCTGGACATGGGCATCGACGGCCTGCGCCTGGACGCCATTCCGTACCTGATCGAGCGCGACGGCACCAACAACGAAAACCTGCCAGAGACCCACGATGTCCTCAAGCAGATCCGCGCCGAGATCGACGCCCATTACCCGGACCGCATGCTGCTAGCCGAAGCCAACCAATGGCCGGAAGACACGCAGTTGTATTTTGGTAAAACAAAGAGCGGTGATAAGAAGGGTGACGACGGCGATGAATGTCACATGGCGTTCCACTTTCCGCTGATGCCGCGCATGTACATGGCCCTGGCCCAGGAAGACCGCTTCCCCATCACCGATATCCTGCGCCAGACCCCGGAGATCCCGGCCAATTGCCAATGGGCGATTTTCCTGCGCAACCACGATGAACTGACGCTGGAAATGGTCACCGACAAAGAACGCGACTACCTGTGGAATTACTACGCCGCCGACCGTCGCGCGCGGATCAACCTGGGCATTCGCCGCCGCCTGGCGCCGCTGATGGAGCGTGACCGCCGACGTGTCGAGTTGCTCAACAGCCTGCTGCTGTCGATGCCGGGCACGCCCACCCTGTATTACGGCGATGAAATTGGCATGGGCGATAACATCTACCTCGGCGACCGCGATGGCGTGCGCACGCCGATGCAGTGGTCCATCGACCGCAACGGCGGTTTCTCGCGTGCCGACCCGGCCAGCCTGGTGCTGCCGCCGATCATGGACCCGCTGTATGGCTACCAGTCGGTCAACGTCGAGACCCAGACCCAGGACCCGCATTCGCTGCTCAACTGGAACCGGCGCATGCTGGCGGTACGCAAGCAGTCCAAGGCGTTCGGCCGGGGCAGTCTGAAAATGCTTTCACCGAGCAACCGTCGCATCCTGGCCTACACCCGTGAATACACCGGGGAGGATGGCCGCCACGAAATCATTCTGTGTGTGGCCAACGTGTCGCGCAGTGCCCAGGCGGCGGAGCTGGACCTCTCGGCGTTTGCCGGCATGGTCCCGGTGGAGATGCTCGGCGGCAATGCCTTCCCGCCTATCGGCCAGTTGAATTTCCTGCTGACCCTGGCGCCGTATGGCTTCTATTGGTTCGTGCTGGCGGCGGAAAACCAGATGCCGAGCTGGCATGTGGAGCCGGCGCAAAGCATGCCGGACTTCACCACACTGGTGCTGAAAAAACGCATGGAAGAATTACTCGAAGAACCTTGCCGCACGACCCTTGAACAGACCTCACTGCCGGCCTGGCTGCCCAAGCGCCGCTGGTTTGCCGGCAAGGACACCGCCATCGACAGCGTGCGCATTGCCTACGGCGTGCGTTTTGGCGACCCGCAGCACCCGGTGCTGCTCAGCGAGCTTGAGGTGACTGCGGGCGGCCAGGTCAGCCGTTATCAACTGCCGTTCGGCTTCCTCGGCGAAGACCAGTTCACCAGCGCCTTGCCGCAACAACTCGCCCTGGCCCGTGTACGGCGTGTGCGGCAAGTGGGGTTGGTCACCGATGCGTTCAGCCTTGAGCACTTTATCCGTGCGGTGATCCAGAGCCTGCAGGCCGGCACCGTGTTGAACTCCAGCGAAGGCGACCTGCGTTTCGAAGCCACGCCACACCTGGCCAAACTGCAACTGACGGAGGAAGCGCAAGTGCGCTACCTGGCGGCCGAGCAGTCCAACAGTTCGGTGGTGGTGGGCGAGAGCCTGGTGCTCAAGCTGATCCGTAAAGTCAGCGCCGGGGTGCACCCGGAACTGGAAATGAGCGCCTACTTGACCGAAGCCGGTTACCCGAATATTTCGCCGCTGCTGGGCTCGATGATTCGCCGCGATGGCCAAGGCGAGGACAGCCTGTTGATGATTGCCCAGGGCTACCTGAGCAACCAGGGCGACGCCTGGGGCTGGACCCAGAACAACCTGGAACGTGCGATTCGCGATGAACTCGCCGAAGCCATCTCCGAACAGGAGCAGCACTACAACGCCCTGGGCGAGCTGGCGGATTTCGCTGCATTGCTCGGGCAGCGTCTCGGTGAAATGCACGTGGTACTGGGCGCGAAAACCACCAACAAAGACTTCAAGCCCGAAGCCACCACGGTCAAGGACACCCAGGCCTGGGCCAAGGATGTGAGCGCGCAGATCGAGCGCGCGCTGCAATTGCTCAAGGTGCATCAAAGCCAATTGAACCCGGCCGATCAGGCGCTGGTCAGTCAATTGCTGGAGCAGAAAAAAGCCATCAGCGCTCACGTGCAGGCCCTGGCGAAAGCCACGGTCGGCGGGTTGCGCATCCGCGTCCATGGTGATTTGCACCTGGGCCAGGTCTTGGTGGTGAAGGGCGACGCTTACCTGATCGACTTTGAAGGGGAACCGGCGCGGCCGCTGCATGAACGGCGCGGCAAGCACAGCCCGTATAAGGATGTGAGTGGCGTGCTGCGTTCGTTTGATTACGCCGCCGCCATGGCCCTGAACGTGCAAGGGGTGGATCACTCGCCCGAAGCGGACACTGCCCGCCGGCGTGTGACCGACCGTTATCTGAATGAAGCGCGGCAGGCATTTATCCAGGCTTATCAGGCTGCTACGTCTACACTGGCGCATGACTGGCAGGATGCCAAAGGCCAGGACGCCGCACTCACGTTGTTCAGTCTGGAGAAGGCCGCGTATGAAGTGGCCTACGAAGCGGAAAACCGCCCGACCTGGTTGCCGGTGCCCTTGCAGGGTTTACACGGTTTGCTGAGCGGGCTTATACCTGGATCTAAATCTGTACGCGGTGGGGAGACGTCATGAGTTTTACACATAAAGAACCGCTGCAGCCCAAGTTGACTGCAATGCCGGCGTCCAAGGACGTCGAAGCGCTGGTACGCGCCGAGCATCACGACCCGTTTTCGATTCTGGGGCCGCACGACGATGAGCAGGGCGGGCAGTTTATCCGCGCGTTCCTGCCGGAGGCCTTGAGCGTCCACGTACTGAGCCGTGAGGGCGGTGAACAGCTCGGCAGCCTGGAAGCGAGCCAGGTGCCCGGCCTGTTTGTCGGGCATTTCGCGACTCGCCAGGACTACTTGCTGAAAATCCAGTGGGCCGGCGGTGAGCAGATCACCGAAGACCCCTACAGTTTCAACCAGCTGTTGTTGGGGGAAATGGACCTGTACCTGTTTGCCGAAGGCAATCACCGTGACCTCGGCAGTTGCCTGGGCGCCCAGGTGACCAGCGTTGACGGCGTGCAAGGTGTGCGTTTTGCGGTGTGGGCACCGAATGCCCGGCGCGTGTCGGTGGTGGGCGACTTCAATATCTGGGACGGCCGCCGCCACCCGATGCGCCTGCGTCATCCTTCCGGCGTGTGGGAACTCTTCATCCCACGCCTGCAACCGGGTGCGGCCTACAAATACGAAATTCTCGGCGCCAACGGCATCCTGCCGCTCAAGGCCGACCCGATGGCCCTGGCCACCCAACTGCCGCCCGACACCGCCTCGAAGGTCGCCGCACCTTTACAGGTGGATTGGCAGGACCACGACTGGATGCAGTCACGCGGCGAAAAACAGAAACCCAGCGCACCGTTGTCGATCTATGAACTGCATGTGGGCTCCTGGCAGTGCGAGCTGGACGAGGCCGGTGAAGTGTCGCGCCAATACGGCTGGCGCGAACTGACTGAACGGCTGATTCCGTATGTGCAGCAGCTGGGCTTCACCCATATCGAGCTGATGCCGATCATGGAGCACCCGTTCGGTGGCTCGTGGGGGTATCAGGCGTTGTCACAGTTCGCACCGAGTGCGCGGTTTGGCTCGCCGGAAGATTTCGCTTACTTCGTGAATGCCTGCCACCAGGCCGATATTGGCGTGATCCTCGACTGGGTCCCTGCGCATTTTCCTACCGACACTCACGGCCTGGCGCAATTCGACGGCACAGCGCTGTACGAATACGCCAACCCACTGGAAGGCTTTCACCAGGATTGGGACACGCTGATCTACAACCTGGGCCGTACCGAAGTGCACGGCTTTATGCTGGCTTCGGCGCTGCACTGGCTTAAACACTTCCACGTCGATGGCCTGCGCGTGGATGCGGTGGCCTCGATGCTCTACCGCGACTATTCACGCAAGGCCGGTGAATGGGTGCCCAACCGCCACGGCGGCCGCGAGAACCTGGAAGCCATCGATTTTCTGCGCCACCTGAACGACGTGGTGGCCCTGGAAGCGCCCGGCGCGCTGGTGATTGCCGAAGAGTCCACCGCCTGGCCCGGCGTCAGCCAGCCCACCCAACAGGGCGGCCTGGGCTTCAACTACAAGTGGAACATGGGCTGGATGCACGATTCGCTGCATTACATCCAGCAGGACCCGGTGTACCGCGCCCATCATCACAACGAGCTGAGTTTCGGCCTGGTGTATGCCTGGTCTGAGCGCTTTATCCTGCCGATCTCCCACGATGAAGTGGTGCACGGCAAGCACTCGCTGATCGACAAGATGCCCGGCGACCGCTGGCAGAAATTCGCCAACCTGCGTGCGTACCTGAGTTTCATGTGGATGCACCCCGGTAAGAAATTGCTGTTCATGGGCTGCGAATTTGGCCAGTGGCGCGAGTGGAATCACGACCAGCAACTGGATTGGTACCTGCTGCAGTACCCGGAACACCGTGGCGTGCAGAAGCTGGTGGGCGACTTGAACCGCCTGTACCGCGAGGAACCGGCCCTGCATGAACAGGACGACGCGCCCCAGGGCTTCCAGTGGCTGATCGGCGACGACGCGATCAACAGCGTGTATGCCTGGCTTCGCTGGAGCAAGGATGGCAAGCCGGTGCTGGTGGTGGCCAACTTCACCCCGGTGCCGCGTGAGGCGTACAGCGTCGGCGTGCCGTTTGCCGGGCGTTGGAGCGAAGTCATCAACAGTGATGCCGACACTTACGCAGGTTCCAATTACGGCAACGGCGGCGGCGTTTTCACCGAAGATGAGCCGCGCCATGGGCAACCGGTGTCGCTGTTGCTGAACTTGCCGCCGTTGGGGGTGCTGATTTTGCGGCCGGAAGCGAGTTAGACGCTCTATCCTGCTGGATTCTGTTGTCCACGCTAGTGGCAGGGTGCCACAATGGCGCCTTTGTCATGGCAGTTGAATCAGGCGGATTTCATGAATGGCCTTGGGCGTGGGCAGGACCAGGATTGTCTTATAGAAGAGCAGGTGCGAACCGACCGTTTGCACCAGCTGTTCCGCCAATCGTTTGCCGCGATTTTCGGCAGTTACATGGCCGCTGCGATGCTCTGCTGGCTGTGCTGGGAGCGCTTTGACCATCGCGTCATGCTGGTGTGGCTGGTGGTGCTGGCGGTAACGTCGCTGCTGCGTGTCAAACTGTTCATGGACTGGTTTCGTTGCCCCAACAGCGAACGCACGCCGGACCGGTGGGAGCTGCGTTACTTCATCACGCTGATGCTGTCCGCAGGGACCTGGGGCGCCGGTGCGTTTGCGCTGATGCCCACCGACGACCGGCTTTCCCAGGCTCTGATCATGCTGTTTGCCGTGGGCATGTCCGTCAGCGCGGTCTCGTGTTACTCGGCTTATCGCTATATGACGCTGGTCTCCATCGGCCTGGTGTTGATGCCTTGCACCTTCTGGTTGCTGTTTCAGCCGTCGTCGATGCAGGTGGGCGTGGCGTTAGCGGTGCTGGTGTTTTCCTCGTTTGTGGTCAGCGCCACGCGCAAGTTCTCCGATGCCCTGGAAAAAGCCTTCCGCCTGACCCGGCAAATGGAACAGGCCCACACGATTTCCACGCGCGCCGCACAGACCGATGAACTCACCGGCCTGATGAACCGCCGTGCGTTCTTCGAACATGGCCACTTGTTGTATGCGCAATGTCGCCACAATCAGCAGCCGCTGTGTGCACTGATGATGGACATGGACCACTTCAAGAATATCAACGACACCTACGGCCATCAGGCCGGGGACCAGGTGTTGCGCCAGATTGGCGGGGTGATCAGCGCGTCGTTTCGCCAGGCCGATGTGTACGGCAGGCTGGGTGGCGAGGAATTTGCGGTGTTGCTGCCCAATACGTCACTGGAAACCGCGCGGGATATCGCTGAGCAGTTGATCAAGGCCATCTCTGGTTTGGTTTCCGAGCCGGTACAGGGCCTGTCCGCCAGCCTCGGCGTGGCGTCCACCCATACGCAGGATCAAGACCTGCACGGCCTGATGAACACTGCCGACAAGGCGCTGTACCGTGCCAAGGCCTTGGGCCGCAATCAGGTCGCCGTGGCGGAGTAGGGCTCAGTCCTTGCGCATCGCCTTGGCCAGTGCCCGCGCAACCTGATCGGCGGAGTAAGGCTTGGCGAGGAATTCGAAACCTTCGTAGCCGTTGTCCGCCAGCTCTTCGCTGTAGCCTGAGGTCAGTACCAGCGGCAGGTCCGCGCGGCGCTCGCGCAGCACCTTGGCCATCGCTACGCCGGTCATGCCGGGCATTACCACGTCCGAGAAAATCGCGTCAAACGCTCCGGCATCCGGGCCGGCGAGCGCCAGTGCCTGTTCGGCATCGGTGACCCAAGTGGTCTGGTACCCCAGGTCCTGCAGGATCTGGTTGGCGAAGCGGCCCACCTCCAGGTTGTCTTCCACTATCAGGATATGGCGCAGGGCCGCGTCCTGTATCGGGCCGGGCACCAGGGGTGAAGGCTCATGCGGGGTTACCTCGGGCTGCACTTCGGGCAGGTACAGGGTAAAGACCGTGCCTTGGCCCAGTGTGCTGGTCACATCGACGTTACCGCCCGATTGCTTGGCAAAGCCGAACACCTGAGACAGGCCCAGGCCCGTGCCTTTGCCCACCTCTTTGGTGGTAAAGAACGGCTCGAAAATACGCTCGAATGTCTCGCCGGCAATGCCGCTGCCGGTGTCGGCCAGGGCAACCGTCACAAACGGCTGGCGCGACTCGGCGTGGCCCCGAATGCTCGGCAGGGCGGGCACGTTGTCGACGCGCAGGGTCAGCGTGCCGTTGCCGCTCATGGCGTCGCGTGCGTTCATGGCGATGTTGATCAGCGCGGTTTCAAACTGGCTGGAATCAACACGCACATAGCAAGGCTGGCCAGGCAATTCGACCCGCACCTGAATGCGCGCACCGGTGACGCTTTCGAGCATCTCGCCGATGTTCATGACCCGCTGGCCCACGTCGAAGACTTCCGGGTTCAGCGGTTGGCGCCGGGCAAATGCGAGCAGTTGGCTGGTCAGCTTGCTGGCACGCTCCACGGTATCGGAGACCGCGCTCATGTAGCGTTGCCGGCGCTCTTCGGACAAGCCTGGGCGGCGCAGAAAATCCACCGAGGAGCGAATAATAGTCAGCAGGTTGTTGAAGTCATGGGCCACGCCGCCGGTCAGTTGGCCGATGGCTTCGAGTTTTTGCGACTGGCGCAAAGCGGCTTCGGCCTGGGTCAGCAGCAGGGTACGTTCTTCTACCCGTTGCTCCAGGCTCGCATTCAGCTCGGTGTAGGCCGCCAGGCCCTCGCGCACGGCGGCGTCGGCGCGAACCCGCTCTATATGCGCCCAGGAGCGCTCGGTGATCTCGCCCAACAGGGCCAGGTCATAGGGCGACCAGAAACGCGGCGCCTTGTCGTGGATTACCATCAAGGCGCTGAGCCGACCGTTTTTGATCAGCGGCATGCAAATTGTTGCCGTGACGCCGAGGGCCTGGAAGGTGGCGGACTCGTGGGCGGGCAACTCGTGCAGGTTGTTGCGGATCACCAGCGGTTCGCCGGCGCGCAGGCAACTGACGGCCTTTTCGCCAAACGCGGCCAGGCTGTAGCGGCCGACGATGCTCGGCGAGCCCGGTGCGGTCCAGTTGTTGCGAATGGTAAAGCCGTCTTCATCGGCGTCCATATCGGCGTAGGCGCAATTGCTCGCCTGCAAGTGTTCCGCGAGTAACTGGGTGGTGCTGGTCATGATCGCTTCGGCGTCGGTGGCATTGGCCACGGCGTTGCCGATGGCATCCAGCGCGGCGAGGCGGCGGGCGAAGAATACCGTGGCGGTGGTTTCCGACACGGTGTCGAGCATTCCCACCACTGTGCCCTGGGGGTCGCGGATAGGGCTGTAGCAGAAAGTGAAATACGCCTGCTCCGGCTCGCTGCCGCGTTCGATCAGCAGGGGGAAGTTTTCGATGTAGGTGGCATGGCCCTGGAAGGCTGCGTCGGCAAAGGGCGCCACTTCAGGCCACACCTCCTGCCACGTCTCGCTGAAGGGACGCCCCAGCGCATACGGTTTGTCCCCCAGGATCGGCACAAACGCATCGTTGTAGAGGGTAATCAGCTGGGGGCCCCAAACGATGGCCTGGGGAAAGCTCGACGCGAAACACAGCGCCACAGTGGTCTTCAACACGTCCGGCCACTGCTCCAGCGGGCCCAGAGGCGTGCTTGCCCAATCATGCTGACGAACCCGCTCAGCCATGTTGCTGCTGCTTTGCAGCCAATTCATCATTGGGTGAACACCTTGTTTTGCCAGAGTCTTCAAGCGGCCCCGGAGTATCGGGTGCCAAAGCTACTGACCCGCTTGGACGCTGCCAGTTCAGCGCTATTTTCGCTTAGATGGCACGTTGATAATCTATCCGTTTGAATAGTTAAAACCTACAAGGTTTGGGCGATTGCCCAAACCCTACTGCGTGCCCAACATACCGGTCCAGTAAATCCCCGCATCGCTCTTCGGGTCCATGGCATAGGCCGCGCCCAATTCACGAAATTGCGGGTTCATCAAGTTGGCGCAATGGCCGGGGCTGGCGAGCCAGCCGTCCACTACCTTGCGCGGGGTATCGAGGCCGGCGGCGATGTTTTCGCCGATGTTCTTCGCGATATACCCGGCCAGTTCGGCGCGGTCGCCGGGGGTGCGGCCGTCATGGTCCAGGTGGTCGAAGAAGTTGCCGTTGGCCATGCTTCGCGAGTGGCTGTTGGCGGCGCTGGCCAGGGTGTCGTTCCACGACAACGGGGTGGTGGCGGCGAAGTCCTGTTTGCCGCACTGGCGTGATTTTTCACGGGCGGCGTTGATCAGGTTGAGCAGTTGCTTGCCCTCGGTCTGCCAATCCCCCAGGCCACTGGACAGCAGCGGGCGCGCAAGCACGATGCGCCAGTCCTGCCCGCTGTTGCTCACGCCGATATCGACAAATTGTGGGTCCAGCACCACCCGGCAGAAGCTTTCGCGCACGGCCTTCATGGCCGCCTGGGCATCCTTGGGGCCGGACAGGCTGATGGCCTGCACATTCACCATCGGGTACGCCGCCCGCGCCAATGCCTGCTGCAAGTCGCCAACATTGTTGGCCGGCAGCACCAGCCGCGTATCGCTGGCCAGCGGTGGCAGTTCCTGGGAACCCTGGTCACCGCAGCGTTGCACCTGGCTGCGGTACTCGTTGATCTGTTGTACCAACTGACTTTCTTCATTCGCCATCGCGCTGGCGCAGAACGCCAGACTGGCGGCCAGCGTCGTAAGACCCATCATCAATGACAGAACGCGCATGGACGTTACCCTTGAGCTTGAAAGTGCCCATGATGCGCGATGTAACCCGGTCTGGCGCAACGCCTTTTTTGTTTTTTTGCCTCAGCGGGTGTTCTGCGGGTGGTTCCCGGCGTTGTTGCGCCCCCAGGCCAACGTGCCTGCGAGCAGGATCAACGCCAATGCCACGGCGAAGGTTGCGTGCAGGCCATTAGCCACAGATTGCGCGGCGGCGTGGGTCACATCGGGAGTCGCCCACGCGAACACGGCACCGAGTGCCGAGGCGCCACCAATCAGGCCGAGATTGCGAGACAGGTTCAACAAGCCCGAGATCGTCCCTCGGCGTGCCGCCTCGACATCGCTCATCACGGCGGTGTTGTTGGCGGCCTGGAACAGGCTGTAGCCCGCCGTCAGCGTGACCAGTGAACCCAGGTAGGCCACCAGCCCGAAGGCCAGTGCCAGCGACACGGCGCCGATGGCCATGATGCCCAGCCCGGCAAGCGTCATGCGGTGGCTGCCCAGGCGGTCGGTCAGGCGGCCCGCGGGGACCCCGGTTGCCGCCGCTACACATGGACCGACGGCCATGGCCAGGCCCATCCATGCAGGCGTGAGCCCCAACCCGTGAGACAAGTAGAACGGCCCGACCACAAAAGTCGCCATGATCACCGCAGACACCAGCGTGCTCATGGCCAGGCCGGCGCGCAGGGCAGGGTCGTTCAATGACGATCGGAAGGTCGCGCCCGTGGGCAACGGAGGCTGTTGACGATCCACCGGCAAGTAGCGCCAGGCGAGGGCGGCCGCGAGCAATCCCAGCGGCATACCCACCAGAAACAGCGCCCGCCAGCCCCATAGACTGAGCAGCAGTCCTCCAACGCTGGGCCCCATGGCCGTGCCCACCGCCGACATTGTGCCGAGCAAGCCCATCACGCGCCCGGTGCGCTCGCGGGTCACCGTGTCGCCCACCATTGCCAGGGTCATCGCCATCATGATTGCCGCGCCCAGGCCTTGCAGGCCGCGTGCTGCAACCAGCCACGCCAGGGAGGGCGCAACACCACACAGTCCACACGCCAACGCGAACAGCAATAATCCCCCGAGCAGCAGCCGGCGGCGCCCTAGGCGATCCCCCAGGCGCCCGGCGCTGACAATCACCGCCGTAATCGCCAGCAGATAGGCGAGCACCACCCACTGCACCGCCTGAAACGAGGCATCGAAGACCTGCGCAAGGCTCGGTAAGCCCACATTGGCGATACTGGTGCCGAGGGATGCGAGCAACATGCACAGCGACAGGCTGACGAGTGCACCGCGTGAAGTGGTTTGCATGGGAGATTCCTTTAATGAACGCAACTGTCGCAAATCTACGGCGTCGCCTAACATGGCGGAAGGCGCATGGATTGCACTGAATACTTGCGCTAAACGCCTTATAAGGAGCGCTGATGCCGGATCTCAACTTGCTGATCACCCTCGACGTGCTGCTCAGCGAAGGCAGCGTCGCCCGCGCCGCCAAACGCCTGGGTTTGAGCCCTTCGGCGATGAGCCGGGCTTTGGCGCGCTTGCGTGAAACCACCGGTGACCCGTTGCTGGTGCGCGCCGGTCGCGGCCTGGTGCCAACGCCACGCGCGCTGGAACTGCGCGAACAGGTCGGCCAACTGGTGCAGGACGCCCAGGCGGTGCTGCGTCCTGTGCAATCTTTGGCGATGGGCGAGGTGGTGCGTACTTTCACCCTGCGCACCAGCGAAGAGTTTGTTGAAAGCGTCGGCCCGGCGTTGCTGGCACGCATCGCCCAAGAGGCTCCCGACGTGCGCCTGCGCTTCGTCAACAAGACTGACAAAGACAATGCGCTGCTGCGTGAAGGCAGCGTCGACCTGGAAACCGGTGTGGTCGACGCCACTGCCAGCCCCGAAGTGCTGACCCAGGCGCTGTTTCGTGATCGCCTGATCGGCGTCGTGCGCAGCGGCCATCCCCTCAGCCAGGGCGACGTCAGTGCAGAGCGGTTTGCCGAAGGCCAGCACGTCTACGTGTCTCGCCGCGGCCAGGCGCGTGGCCAGATTGACGATGCTCTCGAAGCCCAGGGCTTGACGCGAACAATCACAACCATCGTTGCCGGCTTCTCCACGGCCATCGCCTTGGCTCGCGACACGGACCTGATTGCCGCTGTGCCCGAACGCTATGCCACCAATCGACGCGACCTGTTCTGCTTTGCGCTCCCGTTGGCGTTACCGGCCTTCACCGTGGCCATGCTCTGGCACCCGCGCCTGGACGCCGACCTCGCCCATCGCTGGTTGCGCGGGTGTTTGCGCGAGGTGTGCGGGCAATGACCGGCCGGCAGCAGGTACAATCGCCGCTGCCTTGACGTGAAACCCCAGGAATTTGCATGTTCAGCCTTACCCGCTACACCACACCGTGCCCCGAGCCGATCAACAGCCAGATCCTGCAGATGGTGGTGGATAACCTCACCGACATCAGCAGCGTCGCGCTGGCGCCGAGCAACCTGCTCTACAACATCTACCAGTACGCGATTGGCTTTGAGGTGCACCTGTACCTTGAGGCGCTGAGCGGAGCGAAAGGGATTGCGGTCGAACTGATCGTCGCCACGGATGCGCAGGACCCGGAAAAGGTCATCGGTTTTTTGCTGTACCTGCCAGTGAAGGACGACCCCGAGGCATGCGGGGTGGCGTTCATGGCGGTGCAGGCCGCTTGCAGGCGCCAGGGTGTGGCGCGGAGCATGATGCAGGACATGCTGGCGCGTTATCCCCACGCCGAATTGGCGTGTGCGGTAGAAAAGGTGCCTGCATTTGAAGCCATGGGCTTGCAGGTACGCGGCGCGCGGGGCACCCAGGTGCTGATGAACACCCGGGACTACGGCACCGATGGCTTGATGGGCGTGCTGGATGTGGCGTCGATCTACAGCTCACTGGAGGTGCGGCAGATCCATACCTACCTGCTGCAAAAGCATGGCAAGCGCGCGATGGTGGATGCGGAGAAGCAGCGTGATCGGCATCTGGATCAATTGACGCGCAAGGTGCGGCTCTTCGTGAACGAGCGCCTGGGCTGAATAACAACGTCCCGTGGGGCAATACCGTTCAGTTAAGTTCAGCACTGCACCCTGTGGCGAAGGAGCTTGTCGGATTGCCGCACCGTCCCGTTGGACTGCCTAGCAGTCCCATCTTTGGGGCCGCTTCGCGGCCCAACGGGAGCAAGCGCCCTCGCCACAGGTACGGTGTTTGCTCTTAGAGGGTGTTTACCCATGGATGCGATGGCAACGGTATTACCCGCGCCCGATCAACCCGCGGTGCACACCCCGCGATTGACCATCGCCAGAATGGTCGCCAACAGTTCCTGCTGCGCCTCTTCACGGCTTATCTCGCCGCTGGCCGCTGCGTGGGACAGCGCTTCCGCCGCTCCCGACATCGCCCGCAGCCCCGCCTGGGAAACCCGACCACCGGGCGCAAACGGCGCCAGCGCGTCGCGGCACTTGTCGAGGAAGATCGCTTCGTACTTGCGCTTGAGGATTTCCAGTTCCGGCGAACTGCTCAGTGCCGCTATCACCCCCGGAATTTCGCGCCCCTGCAACAGCACGCAATCGACGTAGGCCGAGGCGATCACCCAAGCCCGATCCTCCAGTGTCGCGCTGCTGGCCTCAATGGCATCGGCAAACACTTGGTTCTGGCGCGCGTCAAAATCCTCGTACAGCGCGGTCAACAACCCCGAACGCGTGACGAAATGGTCGTACACCACCGGCTTGGTGACGCCCGCGAGTTCCGCCAGACGCCCCAGGGTCAGGGCGTCGGTGCCTTCCTCACGCACCAGTTGCCAGGCAACGTCGAGCAATTGGCGCAGGCGATCCTCGCGGGCCAGGCGCCGACGAGGGGGAGGGGATTGACTGCTTGACATGCTTATATACCAAAAGTAACTTACCAAAGGTAACTTAAGCCCAGCGTAAACCGAAAAGGAGTCAATGTCATGCACGCCTTGATCGTTGTTGCACACCACGACCGGCAATCGCTCACCCACAGCCTGGCTGCGCAAGTCGCCGCCGGATTGTCTGCGGCCGGCCATACCCATGAGATCGCCGACCTGGCCGCCGAAGGGTTCGACCCGCGTTACTCGACCGCCGACCACCTGGTGCACCGCACCCGTGCCACGCCACCGGCCGACGTGCTCGCCGAGCAGGCGCGCATCGACCGCGCCGACGCACTGGTCATCGTGTTTCCCATCTACTGGTGGTCAATGCCGGCCTTGCTCAAGGGCTGGGTCGACCGCGTATTCATCAACGGCTGGGCGATTGATTACGGCCCCGACACCCCCGTGGTGAAAAAGCTGCGGCACTTGCAGGTGCACCTGCTGGCCGTTGGCGCAGCGGATGAAGGCGCTTTCGATCGCCACGGCTACGCCAACGCCATGCGCACGCAGATCGACTACGGAATTTTTGATTACTGTGGGGCAAAGGTGGTGACGTCAGCGTTGCTGCTGGAGTCGGAAAGCGGTGGCGCGCAGGCGCATTTGCAAAAGGCCAGAGGCGTGGGGCAGGGCCTGTTTCAGGGCGAGACGGTGGCCGGGTAATTCAGCCTTCGCGAAACAGGTCGTGGGCATCCAGCAAGCGGTAGGCAATTTCCGGACGTTTCTCCAACCCTCGACGAATCGCCGCCGGAATCGACTGTCGGGTCTTGCGACACAGGCCCGGCAGTTCGTCGATTACGATCTGAATCCCGCGCATGCTCTTGACCTCCGTATGGCCCGGCGCGACATGCACGCGGATGCCCAATTGCTGGTACATCAGCTGTTGCATGCGCTCCAGGTCCTGGAGGTTCTTTAAGTCTTCCAGGCGCTCGATCAGGCGCTTTTCTTCCTGGCGAGTAAGGTTGAGGATGCGCGCGTCGGCGCCAGGGGCTTGCAGCAGTTGTTCGCGATCGCAGACACAGGCGCCGGGTGGGCAGGGTTGGCGAATGGTCATGAACGCTCCCGGCGAATTGGAGCTGTA
This sequence comes from Pseudomonas fildesensis, assembly GCF_001050345.1. Lineage (GTDB taxonomy): Bacteria > Pseudomonadota > Gammaproteobacteria > Pseudomonadales > Pseudomonadaceae > Aquipseudomonas > Aquipseudomonas fildesensis. The sequence goes on from NZ_LFMW01000012.1 coordinate 568,612, forward strand.
TGAGCAAGCTTGCTTGCGAAAAACGCCAGGGCACCGCGTTCATTCAGAATGAGCGCGTTATCGTTAACGACCTTCGCGAGCAAGCTCGCTCCTACAGTAGGGTTGTGTCAGTAACTTAATTGAACGCCCAAGCTACCCAGAGCCTTCCAGTACTCAGGATAGGTCTTGGCGACGCAATCCGGGTCTTGAATTTTGATACCCGAGACTTTCAGCCCGGCAAGGGCAAAGCACATGGCGATGCGGTGGTCGGCGTGGGTGTCGATCAGTGCATTGCACGACGTGCCGGCCAACGCAGGGTCGGCGGCTACCAGCAAGTCGTCGCCTTCAATGGTCGCCAGGCCCGGGCGGATTTCATTGAGGCCGTCATGCAGCGCCTGCACGCGATCACATTCCTTGACCCGCAGGTTGGCCAGCTCGGTGAAACGCACCGGTGTGTTGTTGAACGCGGCCAGCACGGCCAGAGTCGGAATCGCGTCCTGCATTTGCGAGCCGACGACGATGGCCTGCATGTTCGGGAACTGCGCGATCACCTCTTGGGCCTTGGCGTCCGGCTGGGTGAAATCCTGCGCGGCCACGCCGATGTCGATGCGGCCACCGGTCAGCACTTCAGCGGCCCACAGGTAAGTGGCGGCGGAAGCGTCCGGTTCGATCAGGTAGTCGTGGGCGGTGTAGCCGGTCGGCGCCACGCGCCAGGTAGTGTCGTCGACCACCTCGACCTGTGCGCCGAACGCACGCATGCAATCCAGGGTCAGGTCGACGTAGCCGCGGGCGCCGATGTCCTTGCCGGTCAGGGCCACTTCAATCGCTGCTTCGCCACAGGCGGCGAGCATCAACAGCGCCGACACGTACTGGCTGGACAAACCGCCATCAATCTCAAAACGCTTGGCCTGGACCTTGCCGACGCCATGCACGGTCACCGGTGGGCAGCCGGTCGGGCTGTCAACCTGGATACCGTTCTGGCCGAGGGTGGCCAGCAGCGGGCCGATCGGGCGTTTCTGCATGTAGTCGTCGCCGTCGAGCACCACGGTGCCTTGCACGGTGGCCACGGCGGCAGTGAGGAAGCGCATCGCGGTGCCGGCATTGCCGAGGAACAACGGCTGCGCCGGCAATTGCAGCTTGCCGGAGCCTACGACGACAAACGTAGTGTCGTCCGGCTCATCGATGATCACGCCCATCTGGCGCAGGGCCACCGACATGTGGCGGGTGTCATCACTCTTCAATGCACCGCTCAGGCGGCTGGTGCCCTTGGCCAGGGCCGCGAGCAGCAAGGCGCGGTTGGTAATGGATTTGGAGCCGGGCGGTGCGACCTTGCCGTTCAGGGGGACATTGGGCGGTGTAACGGTCACGGTTTTCTGCGAACTCAAGGTACAAGGCTCCTGATCAAGGCAAGGTGGAACGGAGTGGCCGACGGGCGGACACGAATAATCGGCCAAAGCAGCGGTGCTTGTCGAGGTCTAGCGCAAGGCCAGCCAGTAATCATGCAGCGCCCGCGCGGCCGGTTCGATCTCACTGACCCGCTGTTGATGGGCCTTCACATCCAAATCCGCCGGCAACTCAAAGTTGTCCTGCTCGGCACACCAGGAGATTTTTTCCAGTTGTGCAGCCTGTTCGCCCGGCAGTTCCGGCCAGTTGCCAATGGCCGCGCCACGGATGTAGCCAAAGCACCATTCTTCCGCGAGGGTCAGCGCATGGCCTTGATGCTCGGTCTCGTCGAACTGTGCCTTGAAGCCCTGGGCATTACTGGCCAGTTGCGTGGCCAGGGTGTTCATGTGGCGCACGCACAGGTCGAGAAACTGCTGGGCTTCCTCAGGGCTTTCCCACTCCGGGTTCTGCCCACCCCAGATGGCCGGGAACCACTCAGTGATATCCACCTGTGCCGGGCTGGACACCAGGGCGGTGAAGTAGCCGTCGAGTTCGGCCAGGTTCAGCACTGAGTGGTCGTCGCCGTATTTCAACAGGGTTTCATCGATGAAGGCGAAATCGGCGGGGGTGAGGGGTTGGGCTTGCATGGGCATATCCTTTGAGCGTCGAACGCCGCTGACGGGCGGCTTAAAGCGCGCAGGATGGCGCTTGGGCGGGATTTTTTCCAGCGTTTTCCCGACGGGGGCACCCACAACATTCCATGACCTTTGCCAGTCCTGTTTTTGGCCGACGCGCCTTGATACACCCTTGATATAGTTCGGGCCTTATCAGCCGCCAGTCAGGGATCACTGCCATGTCCGAATACCAAGCTTTTGTCGTCGAACTCACCGGCAACGTTGCCCATGTGCAGATCAATCGCCCGGAAAAGATCAACGCGATGAACGCGGCGTTCTGGACCGAAATCATCGACATTTTCCAGTGGGTGGAAGACACCGACGCCGTGCGTGCGGTGGTGCTCAGCGGCGCCGGCAAGCATTTCTCCTCGGGCATCGACCTGATGATGCTGGCCTCGGTCGCCAACGACTTCGGCAAGGACGTAGGCCGTAACGCGCGCCTGCTGCGCCGCAAGATCCTCGAACTGCAAGCCTCGTTCAACGCCGTCGACAACTGCCGCAAACCGGTGCTGGCGGCGATTCAGGGTTACTGCATCGGCGGTGCCATTGACCTGATCAGCGCTTGTGACATGCGTTATGCCGCTGAAGACGCGCAGTTCTCGATCAAGGAAATCGACATCGGCATGGCCGCCGACGTTGGCACCCTGCAACGCCTGCCGCGCATCATCGGTGACGGCATGCTGCGTGAGCTGGCGTATACCGGTCGCCCGTTCGGCGCCGATGAAGCGCGCAGCATCGGCCTGGTCAATCGCGTCTATCCCGATCAAGAAAGCCTGCTGGCCGGCGTGCTGGAGATCGCCCATCAAATCGCCGCCAAGTCACCGATTGCCGTGACCGGCACCAAGGCCATGATCAGCTACATGCGTGACCATACAGTCAATGACGGTCTGGAATACGTTGCCACCTGGAACTCGGCTATGTTGCAATCCAACGACCTGCGCGTGGCCATCGCGGCCCATATGAGCAAGCAGAAACCCGAATTCGTGGATTGACTGACATGACCCCAGGCTGGATTACCACAACGCTGCTGGACAACGACGCCCAAGGCGGCTGGGCCGTTGCCCGCAGCCGCGAGGGCTTTTTGCACGACACCAACGGCCCGCTGTTCCCTCGGGAATGGCTCAAGCGCCAGGACCTGTCGGTATTTGCCGAACACGGCATTGGCCACCTCGACGGCGAACCGGTGTACCTGCTGGAACTGAATTCGGCCAGCGACGTGCCCGGCTGCAGTTGGCAGGGCCTGCGCGGCTTCATGCTGCAAGGTGATCACACACTGTACAAAGTGCTGGGCTACGCCGCGCAGATCGGCACCTGGGCGCGGGAACACCGGTTTTGCGGCAGTTGCGGCCAGGCCATGGTCCAAGTGCCACGGGAGCGGGCGATGTTCTGCCAGGCCTGTGACTTGCGCAGCTACCCACGCATTTCGCCGAGCATGATTGTGCTGGTGACCCGTGGCGACGAGATTCTGCTGGCGCGTTCGCCACGCTTTGTCACGGGCGTATACAGCACGTTGGCGGGGTTTGCCGAGCCGGGCGAATCGGCCGAAGACTGCCTGATCCGCGAAGTGCGCGAGGAAGTGCAGGTGGAGGTCAAGAACATCCAGTACATGGGCAGCCAGTGCTGGCCGTTCCCACACTCGATGATGCTGGGCTTCCATGCCGAGTACGCCGGCGGCGATATCGTGCCCCAGGCCGACGAGATCGAAGACGCACAATGGTTCAACATCCACGACCTGCCGCCGTTGCCGGCGTCGCGTTCGATTGCGCGTTACCTGATCGACCTCTACCTGGCCCGCCGTTTAGGCCACGCTGAACCAGTGCTGCCAGGCTAGGCGCACCGTCAGGCCGAGGACCACGGTGATAAACACCGGACGAATGAATTTGGCGCCGCCGCTGATCGCGCTGCGTGCGCCGAAGAACGCGCCACCCATCACCGAAAAGCCCATGGCCAGGCCGACGATCCAGTCCACCGAACCGTTAAAGATAAACACCGACAGCGCCGCCGCGTTGCTGACGAAGTTCATGCTGCGCGCCACGCCGCTGGCTTTTACCAGGTCGATGGGGTGCAGCAGCATCGTGCTGACGGTCCAGAACGCACCGGTCCCAGGCCCGGCTACGCCGTCGTAGAAGCCCAGGCCGAAGCCTTGGGTGCTTTGCCATTTCTTCTTGATCGGCGCGTCGGCATCCAGCGGTGCCTTGGGCGTGCCGCCAAACAACAGGTACAGGCCGCAACCGAAGACGATCACCGGGAGCATCTTGTTCAGGGTTTCGGCGGGCAGGTAATGGGCGACGACGGCACCGGCGAGGGCACCGATCAGGGTGCCGACGATGGCGTGCACCCATTGGCGCGGGTGGAACAGTTTGCGGCGGTAGAAGGTGAAACTGGCGGTGGCGGAACCAAACGTGGAGCTGAGTTTGTTGGTACCCAGCACCATGTGCGGCGGCATACCCGCGGTGAGCAGGGCGGGGGTGGTCAGGAGCCCGCCGCCGCCGGCGATGGCGTCGATGAAACCGGCGATGAAGGCTACGACGGCCAGGATGGCGAGGGTAGTGAGGTCTACGCTGAGTTCGAAGGGCATGGGCGGGGCTTATTATTGGCAGGGCGCAGAAGGGACAGCGCCAAAGGCCGGTATCTTACCTGTTTGAAGTATGGAGATCCAAATGTGGGAGCAAGCCCCTCCCACATTTGAGACCGTACCCGCTTGATTACCGGTGGGTTTCGATCCACTCCAGCGCCGTCCGCCAAACACAAATCCCGAGGAAGTAGGCCGACATCACCGACCACAACCCAAACGTCCACGGGTTGGTATTCGGATAATCCACCACCATCAAAAAGCTGCACAACAACCAGATCGTGGTCACCGCAATATTGATCGGCATAAACCGCTTCACCCGAAACGGATGCAGAAATTTCATCGGCGTCACGGTCAGCAGCGCCAGCCCGATCACCGTCAACAATGTCACCCACGCCGCCGGCTGGATGATATAGACGCACAGGGCAACCACGTTCCAGGCCGCCGGGAAGCCGACAAAGTAGTTGTCCTTGCTCTTCATGTTGACGTTGCAGAAGCAAAACAGCGACGACACCAGGATCACCGACACCGTAAACAGGTGGGTGAACTCGGGCAGGTCGATATAGCGATAGATAAACAGCGCCGGAATAAACACATAGGTGAGGTAATCAATCACCAAGTCCAGCACCGAACCGTCAAAGCTTGGCAATACCGTGCTGACATTCACCCGTCGCGCCAATGAGCCATCGACACCATCGACCACCAGCGCCAGGCCCAGCCATAGCAGGCAGGCCTTGGGTGAGTTTTCCAGCAGTGCCAGGGTGGCCAGGAAGGCCAATACCACACCGGTGGCGGTAAAGCCGTGGGCGCCCCAGGCTTTTAATCTGGCTACATGCAGGGTCGATATCACGGGCTGTTCTCCAAAGGGTGGAACGGGGCAGCCGACGGCGTTACGCCGTCGAGTCTGGCCAGGGGATGCAGGTATCGACCGGGAAGGGGGGGATAAGGTTCACCACCCCGGTGTATTGATTAGCGTAGCAAGCGTAGGCCGTTTCGGCATCAGCCTTGGCGGAACACCAGTGCTTTAAGGCCACTTTGTGCGTCGATATCCGGAAATTCCGGCGGGTTTTCCAGGCGTTCCACGAAGCGCAGGCCCGGAGCTTCGCGGGTAACGCCGTCGATCAGGAAGTCTTCGCCAAAGGCCGGATCATTCATGCACGCCAGCACGCTGCCCTGTGCGGTGAGCAAATCCGGCAGGCGGCGCAGTACGCGCTGGTAGTCCTTGGTCAGCAGGAAACTGCCTTTCTGGAAAGACGGCGGATCGATAATCACCAAGTCATAGGGGCCATAACTGCTGACCTTGGCCCAGGATTTGAACAGGTCGTGACCGAGGAAGGTCACTTTGCCCAGGTCGTGGCCATTCAGGCGATGGTTGTCGCGGCCACGGCTCAGTGCGCCGCGGGCCATGTCCAGGTTCACCACGTGCTCGGCGCCGCCTTCAATGGCGGCCACAGAAAAACCGCAGGTGTAGGCAAACAGGTTGAGTACGCGCAGGTCTTTGGCCTGTTCGCGCACCCAGTTGCGTCCGTAGCGCATGTCCAGAAATAGCCCGCTGTTCTGTTTTTTACCCAGGTCGATCAGGTAACGCAGGCCGCCTTCGGTAATGGTCAGCTCGTCGACGGCCTCACCGACCAGCCATTCGGTGGTGCTTTGCGGCAGATAGCGGTGTTGCAGCGCGACGGTATACGCCCCCAACTGCGCCTGCAGTAGCTGTTTCAAGGCTTGCAGTTGCGCCGCATCCGGTTCCTTGAACAGCGAGACCAGTACCACGCCCTGCAGCCAGTCCACGGTCAGTTGCTCCAGGCCCGGCCAGCAGCGGCCACGGCCGTGGAACAGGCGCCGGGTTTCAGCGGGCGGGCTGGCCAGGGCGGTGAGCAGGTGGGCGTGCAGGGTGGCGAGTACGTCTGGGGTCATCGTTAAACGTCAGTCGTTGAGCGGGCGGCATTTTAAACACAATTGCCACGTTTCGGGGTGCTGGAGCACAACGTGCTGGGAATCGTCTGATTGGCAGCGATTCATGCTCAAAATACGCTGTGGCGCGCCTCACAAGAGGCAAAAAATCCTCAGTCACCGACATAAACTGAAAAAAAGCCCGGAGGTGCCCATGAACGGTTTCGCGAGTGCAGTGAATCACACAGCAATGGATCAGGAAGAGCTGAACGAGTGGCGCGATGCCCTGGCCTCGTTGGTGGCCAATGCCGGCCCCGAGCGCGCACGCCAGATTCTCGACCTGTTGGCCCGCGAAGGCAGCGCCCCGCACATCGACTGGAAGCCGCGCCACGGCACGCCCTATATCAACAGTATCAGCGTCGAGCAGCAGCCGGCGTTTCCCGGCGACCTCGCTACCGAAGAGCGTCTGGCCTCGCTGGTGCGCTGGAATGCCCTGGCCATGGTGGTACGCGCGAACCAGGCCTATGGCGAACTCGGTGGCCATATCGCCAGCTACGCGAGTGCGGCGGATTTGTTCGAAGTCGGCTTCAACCATTTTTTCCGCGCCCGCCACGAGAGCTTTGGCGGCGATCTGGTGTTCTACCAACCCCATTCCGCGCCGGGTATCTACGCGCGCGCCTTCCTTGAAGGCCGTCTGAACGAAAGCGACCTGGCCCATTATCGCCAGGAAATCGGCGGGGCTAAAGCGGGTGCACGCGGGCTGTCCAGTTATCCCCATCCCTGGTTGATGCCGGACTTCTGGCAGTTCCCCACCGGTTCCATGGGCATCGGCCCCATCAGCTCGATTTTCCAGGCGCGCTTCATGCGCTATCTGCAGCATCGCGGCTTGCAGGACACCACCGACCGCCACGTCTGGGGAGTGTTCGGCGACGGCGAAATGGACGAGCCGGAAAGCATGTCGGCCCTGACCCTGGCCGCTCGCGAAGGCCTGGACAACCTGACCTGGGTGGTCAACTGCAACCTGCAACGCCTCGACGGCCCGGTGCGCGGCAACGGTCGAATCATTGACGAACTGGAGGCATTGTTCGGCGGTGCCGGCTGGAACGTGATCAAGCTGGTATGGGGCTCGGACTGGGACGCCTTGCTGGCCAAGGACGCCGACGGCGCGTTGGTCGAGACGCTGTCACACACCGTGGACGGGCAATTCCAGACCTTTGCCGCCAAGGACGGCGCGTATAACCGCGAACATTTCTTCGGCCAGAGCAAGTCGCTGGCCAAGTTGGTCGAGGGCATAAGCGACGAACAGATCGACCGCCTCAAACGCGGGGGCCACGACATGGTCAAGATCCACGCGGCCTACCACGCCGCGCGCCGGGTCAAGGGCAAGCCCACGGTGATCCTGGCCCAGACCAAAAAAGGCTTCGGCATGGGCGAAGCGGGGCAGGGCAAGATGACCACCCACCAGCAGAAGAAGCTCGATCGCGACGCGCTGATCGCCTTCCGCAATCGCTTCCAGTTGCCGCTGTCGGATGAACAGACCGAGTCCCTGAGTTTTTTCAAACCGGCCGATGACAGCGTCGAACTGCGCTACCTGCATCAACGTCGCCACGCCCTGGGCGGTTACGTGCCCAGCCGCAGCCAGCTTGCAGCATCGGTCAACGTGCCGCCTATTGCCGGTTACGCCGCTTTCGCCACGGCAGCCGAGGGCAAGGAGATGTCCACCACCATGGCCTTCGTGCGCATGCTCACCAACTTGCTCAAGGACAAATCCCTCGGGCCGCGCATCGTCCCTATCGTCGCTGACGAGGCGCGCACCTTCGGCATGGCCAACCTGTTCAAGCAGATCGGCATCTATTCCAGCGTCGGCCAGCGCTACGAGCCGGAAGACATCGGCTCGATCCTCAGCTACCGCGAAGCCACCGACGGGCAAATCCTCGAAGAAGGCATCAGCGAGGCCAGCGCCATCAGTTCCTGGGTCGCTGCGGCCACCAGCTACTCGGTGCATGGCCTGCGCATGTTGCCGTTCTACATCTATTACTCGATGTTCGGCTTCCAGCGCGTAGGCGACTTGATCTGGGCGGCTGCCGACCAGCGCGCCCGTGGTTTCCTGCTGGGTGCCACCGCCGGCCGCACCACCCTGGGCGGCGAAGGGTTGCAGCATCAGGATGGCAGTAGCCATCTCGCCGCCGCCACGGTGCCCAACTGCCGCGCCTACGACCCGGCATTTGCTGGCGAATTTGCGGTGATCCTCGACCACGGCATGCGCCAGATGCTGGAGCACGATGTGGACGAGTTCTACTACGTAACCCTGATGAACGAAAACTACCCGCAGCCGACACTGCCCGAGGGGGTGGAAGCGTCGATCATCAAGGGTATGTATCGCCTGGGCGGAGCGCCCGACGCGAAGGTGCGCTTGCTCGGTTCAGGCACCCTGGTGCGTGAGGCACAGGCGGCGGTGAAATTGCTGGCCGACGACTGGCAGGTGGCGAGCGAGGTGTTCAGCGTCACCAGCTTCAGCGAACTGGCACGGGATGCGCGGGAGGTGGAACGGTGGAATCGGTTGCATCCGCAGGAAGTTGCACGGACCAGTCACTTGACCGGTTGCCTGCCTAAGGGCGCACCGGTGATCGCCGTGTCTGACTATGTGCGGGCAGTGCCGCAGATGATCGCTTCCTACCTGGATTCCCGCTACACCGTGCTCGGCACCGATGGTTTCGGGCGAAGTGATACACGGGCTGCGCTGCGGGATTTCTTTGAAGTGGACCGCCATCACATTGTGTTGGCTGCGCTGACGGCGTTGGTGGAGCAGGGGAGTCTGGAACCGCAGGTGTGCCAGCAGGCGATTGAGCGGTATGGCGTGCAGCCGGAGCGCGCCGCTTCCTGGAATGCCTGACCGGCATATATCCAAATGTGGGAGGGGGCTTGCTCCCTCCTACAGTGTGGTGTTGTGGTGAGGTTTAGAACGTGGCGATCAGGGCCGGTCCAAACGCCTCGCGGATAAATCCCGGCGCGATGTAGCGTTCGTAATGTGCCTCGGAAAGCAGAAAAAACTCCCGGTCAATCGCATCGCGTAAATCCGCCAGGCTGCGCTCACGAAACTCCGGCAGTAACGCCAGCCCATATGCATCCAGCTTCGAAATCACCCGCGCACCGCGGGCAATCAACTGGTACGCCCAGCAATACGGCGACTGGTGCGGCATAAAGCGGATCTTGCGGTCTTCCAACTGCTGGCGCAGGCGCTGCGGATCGAACACTTCCAGCTTGCTGGCCATCACCTGCACCAGCAACTGTTCAAGGCGCAGCCACACCGCTTGTTTTTCTTCGGCGTTATAGCCGTTCCACTGAATGACTTCGTGGTGGTAGCGCTTGCAGCCACGGCAGACCAGGTCGCCATACACGGTGGAGCACAGGCCGACGCAGGGTGTCTTGATGGTTTGACTGGGCATAAAAAGACATCGACAGGTAAAACAACGCGGCCCCCGAAGGGGCCGTTTTATATCAATCCCAGCTCAGCGCGCCGCCCGTCTGGTACTCGATCACACGGGTCTCAAAGAAATTCTTCTCTTTCTTCAAGTCCATGATCTCGCTCATCCAAGGGAACGGATTGGTGGTGCCTGGGTATTCTTCTTTCAAACCGATCTGCGACAAGCGACGGTTAGCGATGAACTTGAGGTAATCCTCCATCATCGCCGCGTTCATGCCCAATACACCGCGTGGCATGGTGTCGCGCGCGTATTCAATCTCCAGCTGAGTCCCTTGCAGAATCATCTGGGTCGCTTCTTCCTTCATCTCGGCATCCCACAGATGTGGGTTTTCGATTTTGATCTGGTTGATCACATCGATACCGAAATTCAAGTGCATCGATTCATCGCGCAGGATGTACTGGAACTGCTCGGCCACGCCGGTCATTTTGTTGCGACGGCCCATGGAGAGGATCTGGGTGAAGCCGCAGTAGAAGAAGATGCCTTCCAGGACGCAGTAGTAGGCGACCAAGTTGCGCAGCAGCTCTTTGTCGGTGTCGACGGTGCCGGTTTCGAACTTTGGATCGGAGATGGAGCGGGTGTACTTGAGGCCCCACGCCGCTTTCTTAGCGACCGATGGAATCTCGTGGTACATGTTGAAGATCTCGCCTTCATCCATGGCCAGCGATTCGATGCAGTACTGGTAGGCGTGGGTGTGGATCGCTTCTTCGAAGGCCTGGCGCAGGATGTACTGGCGGCACTCCGGGTTGGTGATCAGGCGGTACACGGCCAGGACCAGGTTGTTGGCGACCAACGAATCGGCAGTGGAGAAGAAGCCGAGGTTGCGCATGACGATGCGGCGTTCGTCGTCGGTCAGGCCTTCGGGGTCTTTCCACACGG
>NZ_LFMW01000013.1 GCF_001050345.1 Pseudomonas fildesensis
AGAAGCCGGCATCGGTCTGGTTCCACAGTTGAAGGATGTGTTGTTGCTCATCCTGACCCAGCAGGTTCAGTTGGCTGATGGGCTGCTGTTGGTCGGCAACCATCGCCTGCAACAGGTTCTGCCAGTGGTCGGCCATGCGTTCGATGGTCGCCGCGGCGAACAGGTCGGTGGCATAGCTCAACGATGCGCCCAATTGGTCACCAGACTCCTCGATATCCAGGGTCAGGTCGAAATGCGCGGCGCTTTCGTCCCAGCTCACCGGGCTCATGTCCAACTGCGCCAGGCGCTGCAAATGCTGGCTGGCCAGGCTGATGTGGTGGTTGAACACCACCTGGAACAATGGGCTCAAGCTGAGGCTGCGTTCAGGTTGCAGAGCCTCCACCAGTTGCTCGAACGGCAGGTCCTGATGGGCCTGGGCTTCCAGCGCGCGCTGTTTGACCTGCTGCAGCAACTGGGCAACGCTGGTCTGCTCGTCGATCTCGGCCTTGAGCACCTGGGTGTTGACGAAGAAGCCGATCAGCCGTTCGGTTTCAACGCGGTTGCGGTTGGCGATTGGGACGCCTACGCGGATATCCCGCTGGCCGCTGTAGCGATGCAACAACGCGTGGTAAGAGGCCAACAACAGCATGAACAGTGTCACACCTTCGCGCTGAGCCAAGACCTTGAGGCTATCGAGCAGTGGGGTCGGCAGCGCAATATACAAGCGCGCACCGCGATGGGACGGCACCGCCGGACGCTGCTGATCGAACGGCAACTCCAGCACCGGTTGCTCGCCACCGAGCAGTTCACGCCAGTAGTCGAGCTGGCGTGCCTTTTCACCGGCTTCCATCCAGTCGCGCTGCCATCTTGCGTAGTCGGCATACTGGATCGGCATCTCCGGCAATTGCAGCGACTGGCCTTGGCTGTAGGCCGTAAAGAGCTGCACCAGCTCATCGACCATCACCTGCATCGACCAACCGTCGGAGATGATGTGATGTTGCACCAGGACCAGCACATGCTCGTCTTTGGCCAGGCGCAGAAGACTCACACGCATCAGCGGCCCCTGGCGCAGATCGAACGGTTGAGCCACCAGCGCTTCAACCCTGGATTTGAGCTGCGCTTCATCGGTGAGCTCCGACACCAGTTCGATCCGCGCCTGTGGGCTGACCACTTGCACCGTGCGGTCGGCCTCTTGCTGAAAATGCGTGCGCAGACTGTCGTGGCGCGCCACCAGGGTATCGAAGGCACGTTGCAGGGCAGAACGGTCCAGCGGGCCTTTCAAGCGCAGCGCGCTGGGCACATGATAGGCCGAACTGTGCGGGTCCAACTGCCAGAGGAACCACTGGCGTTCCTGGGCATAGGACAGCAACAACGGCTGATCGCGATCCGCCGCCACCATTGCCGGCGCTGAAGCGCTCACGGCGGCCAGACTGCTGACAAAATCGCCAAGCACCGGGTGCTCAAACAGCGTCCTGAGTGCCACTTCGATACCCAGGCCATGACGCAACCGCGACACCACCTGCGTTGCGAGCAAAGAATGTCCACCCATTTCGAAGAAGTGATCGTTGAGCCCTACCCGCTCGGCGCCCAACACCTGGGCCCAGATGGCTGCGACGCGTTGCTGGGTCTCGGTGACGGGTGCAATCCAATCGGCCAGGGATTGGTTGACATCCGGCTTGGGCAGCGCGGCACGGTCCAGCTTGCCGTTGGGACTCAGTGGCAGGCGCTCCAGCAGGAGCAAATGCGCCGGCACCATGTAGTCCGGCAACGCTTGGCGCAACGTGGTCTTGAGCTGCGTGGGCAACTCGGCTTGCTGGGTGTGGGACAACGACTGGCTGGCCACGATGTAGCCGACCAACTGGTTGTCCGCGGCGATCACCAGCGCCTCGCGCACACTGGCCTGGGCCAGCAGACGCGCTTCGATTTCGCCCAATTCGATGCGGAAACCGCGAACCTTGACCTGGTGGTCGATTCGCCCCACGTACTCAATCATCCCATCGGCGCGATAGCGTGCCAGGTCACCAGTGCGGTACAGACGGCCGGTGCCGTCGCTGCAGAAGGGATCGGGAATGAAGCGATGGGCCGTCAGGTCCGGACGATTGAAGTAACCCCGCGCCAGTAACGGCCCGCCGATCACCAACTCGCCGGCGACACCTACTGGCACCGGGTTGAGGTTGGCATCCAGCAGGTAGATGGCACGGCCATCCAGCACTCGGCCAATCGGCATCATCGACGGCAAGGCTTCACGGCCATCGACATACGCGGCGCAGTCCAGGGCGGTGGCGGTCACCGTGGCTTCGGTAGGCCCGTAGGTGTTGAGCAGGCGCACATGCTGCAAGCCCGCTGCGCGCCAGGCATTGAGACCTTCGGGTGGCATGGCTTCGCCGCCAATGTGCAGTTGGCGCAAGCGCCCGTAGTCACGCGGGCCCAGACCTGCAAAGTCACGCACCAGCGACAGCCAATAGGCAGTGGTCAGGTCGACCACGCAAATATCGTGTTCAAGCAGTTGCCGGTAGAAGGTGTCGCTATCCCACAGTTCACCACCGCGCACCACCACCGCCGCACCGCAGCACAGCGCCGGGTAGAGCTGCTCGACAAAGCCATCGAAGTTGAACGTGCCGAATTGCAACACTCGGTCATCGGCTTTCAGCGCAAACAGTTCGGTGAATACCTCCACATGCCGTGCCAGGGATGCCAGGTCGATGCCCACACCTTTTGGCCTGCCGGTCGAACCGGAGGTGAACATGACGTAGGCCAGGTTGGCCGGCTGCGCCCTCGACGCGGGGTTTTCGGCGCTGTAATCGGCCAGCCAGTCTGCGCTGGTTTCCAGGCAGACAAGGGTCAGGTTCTCGCTAATCGGCAGATGCTCCACCAACGGCTGCTGGGTCAGCAGCAATTGCAGACCGCTGTCCTCGATCATGCATTGAAGGCGCTCGGCTGGGTATTTCGGGTCCAGCGGCACATAAGCACCACCGGACTTGAGCACCGCCAGCAGGCCGACGATCATCTCCAGGGAGCGGTCCACCGCAACGCCCACCAGGGTGTCGGCGCTGACGCCCAACTCGATCAGGCGATGGGCCAGGCGATTGGCGCGCACGTTGAGGTCGGCGTAGGTCATGCGCTGCTGATCCAGGATCAGCGCGATGTTTTCCGGGTGCAACGCCGCTTGTTCTTCAAAGCGCTGCAATACGCTGGCCGTGGCAGGTAGAGCGACACCCCGCGGGTTCCAGTCTTGGAGCACGCGGGTGTATTCATGGTCCAGTAGCAAGGGGACGGCACCCACGGCTTGCTCGGGCGCATGGATAAAGTGCTGCAGCAAGCCCTGCAGGTAGGCGCCGATGTGCTGCACGGTGTCAGTGGCGAAATCCGCACGCAGGTATTCCAGGTGCAGGCTCAGGCGCTCGCCGCCGTGCACGGTAAGTGTCAACGGGTAGTTAGTGCGCTCCTGATGACTGACGCTGCTGAAACGCAAACCGCCCTCGCCCGACTGCTCTAGAGTCTTGGCCACCGGGAAGTTTTCGAACACGACCAGCGTGTCAAATAACGCCTCGCCGGCAGAACCGGCCCAGCGCTGGATATCAAACAGCGGCGTGTGTTCATGTTCGCGCATTTCCAGGTTCAGTGCCTGTACGCTTCGCACCCAGTCGCTGACGCTTTGCGCCGGGCTGGCGGCGGCAATCAGCGGCAAGGTGTTGATGAACAGGCCGACTTGCTGCTCGACATTCGCAAGCTCTGCCGGGCGCCCGGATACCGTCACCCCACAGGCGACGCTGGACTGGCCGGTGTAGCGCTGCAGCAGCAACAGCCACGCCGATTGCACCAGGGTGTTGAGCGTCACTTGGTGTGCACAGGCGAAGGCCACCAGGCGCTGAGTCTGGATAGCATCCCACTCACAGAGGACTTCACCATATTCAGTGGCACTGTGAGCTGTGCTCTTGGCCACACTGCGCGCCAGGTGCGTCGGCTCGTCCAACTGCGCCAGGCGCTGGCGCCAGAAGACTTCGCCCAACGCCGGGTCCTGCCGTTGCAACCAGGCGATATGCTCGGAAAACGCCGCGCCAACCGGCGGTAGGGCCTGACCCTTGCAGGCCTGCAACACTTCATTGAGGACCAGGGCATTACTCCAGCCATCCATCAGGATGTGATGGCTGGTATAGATCAAGTGCCAGCGGTCTTCACGCGTACGTACCAACGCCACCCGCAGCAACGGCGGACGCGCCAGCTCGAAGCCCTCGCGATGGTACTCGGCGGCCAGGCTGTCGAGGGCAACGGTAAGGTCCTGACGCCCACGCCAGTCGTATTCGGTGAACGGCAAGCTGACCTGGCGATGCACCACTTGCAGGGCCTGGCCCTGGTCGTCCTGCCAGACAAACCCGGTGCGCAAAATGTCATGCCGTGCCAGCACTTGCTCCCAGGCGCGCTGAAAAACTGCCACGTCCAGCCCCTGCACATCGGCGCGCAGCTGGCTGACGTAGATGTCATCCTCGTCCTGCTGGTAGAGGCTATGGAACAGCATGCCCTGTTGCATCGGCGACAGCGGGTACAGGTCCTGCACCTCCCGTGCGGGCAGTGCCAAGTCCTCCAGCTGGGGTTGGGTCAGATGTGCCAGGGTCACGTCGGACGGTGTCAGGCCGCCATGTTTCGGGTCGACGCAATGAGCGATCAGCGCCAGCAGTTCCTGCTGGAAATCATCCGCCAGGCGCTGGACAGTCGCCACGTCGAACATCTCACGGCTGAAGCCCCACTGCAGGGCCAGTTCACCGCCGTACACCTGCCCTTCCACAGTCAGCCAGTTGGCCAGCGGCGCCTCCGGGTCCTGGGCCTGCCCACTGCTCTGGGTGGAGGGAACAAACAGCGCCGATTCGTCGAACTGGCGGTCAAACTGGCCCAGGTAGTTGAAGGTGATGCGCGGCGCGGCCAGGCCGGCGAGGGAATCACGGGCGTGCGGCGTGCCAAGGTAGCGCAGCAGGCCGTAGCCCAGGCCTTTGTCGGGCACGGCGCGCAGTTGTTCCTTGACCGATTTGATCGCCGCCGACAGGTCGCCATCGGCTTGCAAACGCACCGGAAACAGGCTGGTGAACCAACCGACGGTGCGCGTCAGGTCGACCGCGTCGAACAGGTCTTCGCGGCCATGGCCTTCCAGTTGGATCAGCGCTGCCGCTTGACCACTCCAGCGGCTGACCACGCGTGCCAGCGCGGTCAGCAACACGTCGTTGACCTGGGTGCGGTAGGCCGCCGGCGCGTCTTGCAGCAGTTGCCGGGTTTGCTCGGCGTTGAGGCGAAGGTCGATCTTGCTGCCCAGGCGGTTTTGCAGGCCGCCTTCGGGGTGGTCACACGGCAACTCGGCGTCGCTGGACTGCGCCTGCCAGTACGGCAGCTGGTCGTCGAGGGTGTGCGCATGGGTTTGCAACTGTTGCGCCCAGTGCTGATAGGCGCTCGTCTTGGCCGGCAGTGGCGCGCCGCGGTAAGCCTGTTGCAGGTCTTCGAGCAGGATGCGCCAGGACACGCCGTCCACTGCCAGGTGATGGACCACCAACAGCAAACGTTGAGTGCCATCGGCCATGGCGACCAGCGCCGCGCGCAACAGCGGGCCTTGTTCCAGGTCGAGACTGCGTTGAGCCTCATCACACAGCGCTGCCAGTTCAGCATCGGTTGTCGCGTGAGATTGCCACAGCGACGGCTCGGTGACAGGGGCAGCATGGGTTTGTTGCCAGCCATCAGCCTGCTGCGTGAAGCGCAGGCGCAGGGCGTCGTGATGGTTGATCAATCGCGTCAAGGCCGCCTCCAGCCGTGCAGGCACCAACGCCTCGCGCGGGGTCAGCAGCAACGACTGGTTCCACCGGTGACGCGCCGGGATCGCTTGCTCGAAAAAGCCTTGTTGCACCGGGGTCAGGATCACCTCGCCGGTGACCGGGCCTTGGTCGATAACCGTGGCCTGCGCAAAACTTGCCACGAGCGCGAGACTGCGCACGCTCTGGTACTGAAACAGGTCGCGCGGGCTGAGACGAATCCCCGCCTGGCGCGCGCGGCTGACCACCTGGATCGAGATGATCGAGTCGCCGCCCAGTTCAAAAAAGTTGTCTTCCAGGCCGACCTGTTCGACGCCGAGCACGTCGCTCCAGATCGCCGCCAAGGCTTTTTGCAGGGCATTTTCCGGGGCGATAAAAGCCTGTTGCGGCGCGGCATCCGGCAGCGGCAAGGCCTTGCGGTCGAGCTTGCCGTTGGCGGTCACCGGCAGTTTGGCCAGGGGCACCATATGGGTCGGCACCATGTACTCCGGCAGACTGCTGAGCAGCCAGGCCTTGAGGTCGGTCGGTGCTTCGTCTTCCAGTACGAGGTACGCCACCAGCTGTTTGCCGCCCTGCACCAGCACCACCGCTTCGCGCACGGACGGGTGTTGCATCAGGCGGGTTTCGATTTCGCCCAGCTCGATGCGCAAGCCGCGCAGCTTGACCTGGTGGTCGAGACGACCGAGGTATTCGATCACGCCATCGGCGCGTTGGCGCACGCGGTCGCCGCTGCGGTACAGGCGCTCACCGTTAACGAACGGGCTCGGTACAAAACGTTCGGCGGTTAATGCCGGGCGACGGTGGTAACTGCGCGCCAGCCCGGTGCCGCCAAGGTACAGCTCGCCGGATACGCCGGCCGGCACCGGGTTGAGCTGGGCGTCCAGCACGTAGGTGCCGAGGTTGGCGATCGGGCGGCCGATGGGCACGCTGTCGGCGCCTTCGTCGACGCAGGTCCAGTGGGTGACGTCGATAGCGGCTTCGGTCGGACCGTAGAGGTTGTACAGGGAGGCGTTCGGCAGCTTGGTGAATACCTGGTTTTGCGCATCCAGCGGCAACGCTTCGCCGCTGCATACGATGCGCTTGAGGCTGGCGCAGGCCTGCACGCCCGGCTCATGGATAAACGCCTGGAGCATCGACGGCACGAAGTGCAAGGTAGTGATGGCGTGCTGGCCGATGGTTTCGATCAGGCGCGCCGGTTCGCGGTGCTCGCCGGGGGCAGCCACCACCAAACGTGCGCCGGTCATCAGGGGCCAGAAGAACTCCCAGACCGAAACATCAAAGCTGAACGGGGTTTTCTGCAGCACGGCGTCGCTGGCAGCCAGGCCGTAGGCCTGTTGCATCCAGCACAGGCGGTTGACCAACGCGCGATGGCTGTTGCCGGCGCCCTTGGGTTTGCCGGTGGACCCGGAGGTGTAGATCACGTAGGCGAGGTTCAGCGCGCCAAGAGTGACCTTGGGCGATTCGCTGCTGTAGCCGTCGAGCCAGCCCGCCACCTGGTCCAGGGCAACCACCCGAATGCCTTCGGTGGGCAGCAATGACAGCAGGCTGTGCTGGCTGAGCAGCAGCGCGATGCCGCTGTCTTCGATCATGTAGGCCAGGCGTTCCCGGGGGTATTCAGGGTCCAGCGGCACGTAGGCGCCGCCGGCCTTGAGAATGGCCAACAGGCCGATCACCATTTCAAGCGAGCGCTCGACGCAGATGCCCACCAGCGTATCGGGGCCAACGCCCTGCTCGCGCAACGCATGGGCCAGTTGGTTGGCGCGCGCGTCGAGTTGGGCGTAGGTCAATGTGGTCGCGCCGAACACCAGCGCCGGGGCATCTGGCGTGCGTTGCACCTGGTCTTCGATCAGGTGATGAATACCGCGCTCGGTTGGGTACGCCTCGGCGGTCTGGTTCCAGGCGTGAACCAGCATGTGTTGCTCGTCGGCGGCCAGCATCGGCAACTCACCCACGCGCTGTTCGCCATCGGCCACCATAGCCTGCAACAGGCTGATCCAGTGACGCGCCATGCGCTCGATGGACGGGGCATCGAACAGGTCGTTGGCATAGGTCAGCGCGGCGTGCAGCGTGCCGGATTTTTCATAGGTGTCGAGGGTCAGGTCGAACTGGGTGGTGCGGCCTTGCCACTCCACCAGCGCCAGCTCAAGGCCGGAGGCGGTACTGACGCTCGCAATGTCAGCCACGACCGGCTGGTGGTTGTACATCACCTGGAACAACGGCGTATGGCTCAGGCTGCGCTCGACCTTGAGGGCTTCCACGAGGCGTTCGAACGGCAACTCCTGATGGTCCTGGGCGCCGAGGGCGTGCTCCTTGATGCCTTGCAGCAGTTCAGCGACGCGGGTCTGCCCGGTCAGCTCGGTGCGCAGCACCTGGGTGTTGACGAAGAAGCCGATCAGCCCTTCGACTTCACTGCGGTTGCGGTTGGCGATGGGCACGCCGATGCGGATATCGCCCTGGCCGGTGTAGCGATGCAGCAACACGTTGAACGCGCCGAGCAACAGCATGAACAGGGTGACGTTATGCTTTTGCGCGCACCTGCGCAGTTGCACGGCCAGCGCCGGGTCGATCGCAAAGTTATGGCGGGTGCCCTGGTAGCTGGGCATGGCCGGGCGCGGGTGATCGGTGGGCAGTTCCAATACCGGGTGCTCATCGCCCAGGCGAGCCTGCCAGTACTCCAGTTGGCGGGCCTGCTCGCCCGCTTCGAGCCAGCGGCGCTGCCACAGGGCGTAGTCGCTGTACTGGATCGGTAGCGGTGGCAGTTGCGGCGCTTCGTTGCGTTCGTGGGCGTCGTAAAAGCGGATGAACTCATCGATCAGCACGTTCATCGACCAGCCATCGGAGACGATGTGGTGCAAGGTCAGCAGCAGCACGTGTTCCTGTTCATCCAGCTTGAGCAGTTGTACCCGCAGCAGCGGGCCGTTCTCCAGGTCGAACGGCAGCAGCGATTGACGGGTCGCGGCCTCGTTGACGGCCTGCTCGCGCGCAGCGGTGTCCAGGGCGCTGAAATCCAGCTGCTCGACGAGCAACGACGGCTCGACGGCGACCTGCAATAGGCGCTCGTCGGCCTGGCGCTGGAACACCGTGCGCAAGGTTTCATGGCGCGCTACCAGGCTGGCGAACGCGTGCTCCATCGCGCTTGAATTCAACGCGCCCTTAAGCCGCACCGCGCCCGGCAGGTTGTAGGCGCCGCTGGCCGGGTCCAGTTGCCAGAGAAACCACATGCGCTGCTGCGCGTAGGACAGCGCCTGGCGATCCTGTGCTTCTACCCCTGCCGGAATCGGAAACCGCGAAAAATCCACCCCTTCCTTCTGCAAGGCCTGCAGGAACAGCTGGCGTTTTTCCAGAGGCAACCCGATAAACCGGCGAGCAAGTTTCAAGGAGTCTTCAGCATTCATTTCTTGGAGTCCGGAGCAATAGGCGGGAAGCACAAAGGCACGTCGTCCCTATAAAACGAACCGGAGAGGGAAAAATTAGCGGGGGGTGGGAGACGCAGAGCGAGGTGTCATCAAGGGTTACATCAATCTCAGGAAGGACACCTGAACTCGGGCTAGCATTGACGCAGACCACTTTTTGCAACTACATTTAGTTACACGCAGGGAACGCCGTGTCCAAAAATGAAAAGCTGCTCGCCAAACTGCTCAACCAGCACATGGCATTTACCTGGCCCGAGCTCGTCACACTGCTGCACCGGCTGGGCTACACACAGATCGAAGGGGCTGGAAGCCGCGTCAAGTTCGACATAGGCGACCCCAGTGCAATGATCACCCTGCACAAGCCTCACCCCGGCAATGAACTGAAACATTACATTCGGCGCCAGATCATCGAGCAATTGAAATCAGGAGACCTGATTCAGTGAACAACCAACTGAAACATAAAGGCTACATTGGCTCTATCGAGGCCAGCATCGAAGACGACTGCCTGTTCGGCAAAATCCTGTTCATCAAGGCATTGGTCAGCTACGAGGGGAAAACCGTCGCCGAACTCGACGCGGCCTTCCGCGAGGCGGTGGACGACTATCTCGCGACTTGCCAGAGCCTGGGTCAAACACCGGAAAAACCTTGCAAAGGTTCTTTTAATGTCCGGGTCGGGCATGACTTGCATCTGGCTGCAGCCCTGGCGGCGACCCGTAAAAAAGTGACGCTCAATGACCTGACTCGCCAGGCGCTGAATGAGTTTTTGCAGCATCACTGCCCAGACCCAAGCCCGGCGATTGGCTGACTAGCCTAACCGCCGGTATCCCAGCACCGCCGACCCCAACACCACACTCCCCGCCGCCAGCGCCACCCAAAACCCGCTGGCCGCGCCAAAGTGATCGATCATCCAACCGGAGCTGGCGGCGCCGATGGCCACACCGATGCTCAAGCCGGTGATCAGCCAGGTCATGCCTTCGGTCAGGCGGCTCGGCGGGACGATCTGCTCCACCAGGGCCATCGACACGATCAACGTCGGTGCGAAGAACAGGCCGGAGATAAAGATCGCCGCCGCCAGCCCGGGAATATGGGTCACCAGCAGCAGCGGCAAGGTGGTCAATGCCGTGGCCACGCCGCAGAACAGAAACTGCCTGGGCAACGGCGCCTTGAGCTTGAGCGTGCCAAATGCCAGACCCGCCAGGCACGAACCGATGGCGTACACCGACAGCACAATGCTCGCCGCCGCCGGTTGGCCCTGGTGCTGGGCAAAGGCCACGCTGACCACATCCACCACGCCGACGATCACGCCCATGGCCAGCAGCAGAATCATCAGGATCAGCACCGAAGGCGACGCGATCAGCCAGCGGCCGTGATGGTCATGGTGTTCATGCACCGGTGGTTCGGTTTCGCGTTGCAACACAAAGAGGGTGACCCCCACTGCCAGCAACAGCGCGGCCAACAAAGGCCCGGCCTCCGGGAACAACACTACGCTCAGGCCGACTGAAATCGGCGGGCCGATGATAAAGCACACCTCGTCCAGCACCGATTCCAGGGCAAACGCGGTTTGCAGCTTGGGCTGGCCGCGGTACAACTCGGTCCAGCGCGCCCGGACCATGGCCGACATACTCGGCATGCAACCGGCCAGGGCGGCGAACAGGAACAACGTCCAGTTCGGCGCCTGCAAACGGGTGCACAGCAGCAACATCAACAACGCCCCGCCACCGATCAGCGCGGCGATCGGCAGCACCCGGCCCTGGCTGTGCCGGTCAACCAGCCGTGATACCTGCGGCGCACAAAACGCCGTGGCCAGGGCAAACACCGCCGCTACCGAACCGGCCAGGCCGTAGCCGCCATGCACCTGCGAGAGCATGGTGATCAGGCCGATACCGGTCATGGAGATCGGCATGCGTGCAAGCATGCCTGCCAATACAAAAGCCCGGGCGCCCGGGGCATGGAATAACTCGGCGTAGGGGTTTGCCATGACTAAAAAACCTTCTTTCCTTGATTTATCACACCAACCGCTTGATCTGCTTATGCCGCCAAACCAACCGGTAATACGCGGTCTGCAACACCAGCATCGCCAGGTACGTCACCGGAAACGCCATCCAGACCCCTTCCAGGCCGAAGTGCGCGTTGAACAGGTAAGCCATCGGCAGTTCCACGCACAGCACGCAAAAGATCGAGATCGCCACCGGCATCAGCACCACACCGCTGGCCCGCATGATCCCGCCGATCACAGCCTGGAACCCGAACACCAGGATGCTCCACAGCATGATGTGCAACAGGTGTTCGGCGTTGACCCGTGCTGCGTCGTCGGTGATGAACAGGCCCAGCAGCCAGTGGGATAACAGATAACCGAGCAGGATCAGGCCACCGGTCAGGCACATATTGATCAACAGCCCGGTGCGCAGGATCGGCCCGATGCGCTCCAGGCGCCCGGCGCCAATCGCCTGGGCACCCAGGATCGAGGCAGTGATGGCAATCGACAGTGCCGGAAACTGTACGTAGTTGACGATCTGCGTCACCGCGCCATAAGCGGCCGTGGCCTGGGAACCGTGGCTGTTGACCAGGGCGAGGATGACCAATTCCGACAGCGATAACACCACCATCTGTAAGCCGGTAGGCAGGCCGATGCGCAGGACCTTGCCGAGAATCGCGCGGTCCAGGCGCAGGGCCGCGAGCAGTTCACGGTCCGGTGCCATCACATGGTTTTTGTGGCGCAGGCGCAGGATCAAAAACAGCATCGCCAAGGCGTTACCCACCAACCCTGCGTACACCGCGCTCTGGATGCCCATCGGCGGCAGGCCGATCCAGCCGCGAATCAGCGCGGGAGTCAGCAGCAAGCCCACCACGGTCGAAACCATCAGCGCCAGCAGCGGCGAAATCGTGTCACTGACGCCTCGTAGCAGCTGGGTATAGAGGATGAACACCAACAACAGCGGCATGATCAGCATCATCACTTGGGCATAGCCCACCGCATCGTCGAGCACGTCCACCGGCGTCCCCAACGCCTGCAAGGCCGGGCGGGCAAACAGGCTGCCCAGCACCGCTGCGATCAAGCCCACCAGCGCACCCAGGGTCAGCGTGGCACCGGTAATCGCCTTGACCAGCCCGGTCTCCTGGGCCCCCCAGGCCTGGCCGATCAGCACCGACGCGCCCGCGCCCAGGCCAATCACCAGGGCAATAAAGAAGAACACAATGGGGAACATCCCCGACACCGCCGCCAGCGCCTGGGTGCCGAGCATTTGCCCGACATAGATGCCATTGAGCGTGCCGGAAAAACTCTGCAGGAAGTTGGACAGCACCATCGGTGCCAGGAAGATCAGGTAGACCTGCCACAACGGGCGTTGCAAAGGGCTTTGCATGAAAAACGGGGCCTCGGATAGCAAAAGCGTCCGAGGGTTATACCGTAATTGGATCCTATCTTGCTGCGCTTTATCCGTTCACTGGCTCAACGACCAAGCAAGCATGACGCACCGTCGCCCGCAGACGCTGGGCATCGTTGTGCAACAGGCACTCGGCAATCGCCGGCTCCAATTCCACCCGCAAACGTCGACCCAACGCCCACGCGCCAAACCGCACATCGTGCTGGCGGCACAGCCACGCCCGCGCCTGCGCATCCACGGTTAACGAACGCTGGTGCAACGCCAGGCGTTGATTGAGTTTGCCGAGTTCGACCTCCAGCAACGCCTCCAGCCACTGAGCGTCGATGGGCTGGAACGTCAGGATACGGTCGATACGGTTCAGAAACTCCGGTTCGAAGTGAGCGTGCAGCGCGTCTTCCAGCACGGCCGCTTCGCCCCGCGCAAACACCCGCAGCAGGCGGCGCCAACCCTGGGCGAACCGCAGGCGATGACGGCGCGCCTGGTGCGCGCCGATATTGCTGGTCATGAAGATCAGGCTGTTGCGAAAGTCCAGGGTGCGCTCGCCGATATCGGCCTTGACCACCTTGAGCAAGCCTTCAACCTGCGCCAGCGCAGCGTCCTGGCCGAAAATACGGCTGCGCAAGGCCATGACCTGGGCCGGTTCGAAGGTAAAACGCATGCCCTACCCCGCGCTTTTTTCTTGGCCACCATGGGGCAGTTGCCCCACCGGGCAATCGGCGACGCCCACGGTGTTGCGGGTGAATGCCTCGACATTCTCCTGGGCCTTTTGCGCGTCCAGCACCCAGGTGCGGTAGAACTCGAACGGGCAGTCGGCCAAGCCCTTATCGCCATCGCCCGAGGCATGCATGCCGGTATATCCCCGGTGCAACAGCTTGAACAGATGGTTCTGTGACTGGTCGTTGGCTCGCGCATCACGGATCTGCGACACCGACAGCTGGGCGTATTGAATTCCCATCTCCTCCTCGCCACACTCCCCCAGCGTGCGCCCGTCAAACCCGATGATCGCCGAGTGGCCGAAGTACGAATACACCCCGTCGAACCCCGCCGCATTCGCCACCGCCACATAGCAATTATTCGCCCAGGCCATGCTCTTGGACATCTGCACCTGCTGCTCCTTGGCCGGGTACATATAGCCCTGGCAGCGCACGATCAGCTCCGCGCCTTTCATCGCGCAATCGCGCCAGATCTCGGGGTAGTTGCCGTCATCGCAGATGATCAGGCTGACCTTCATGCCCTTGGGCCCGTCGCACACATAGGTACGATCACCGGGGTACCAACCCTCGATGGGGCACCAGGGAATGCACTTGCGATAACGCTGCACGATTTCGCCGAGGTTGTTGATCAGCACCAGCGTGTTATAGGGCGCCTTGTGCGGATGCTCTTCGTGGCGCTCGCCAGTCAACGAAAAAACGCCCCACGTATTGGCCTGGCGGCAGGCCGCCGAGAAGATCGCGGTCTCCTCGCCGGGAATGCTCGCTGCGGTGGCCATCATCTCGTCGTGGTCGTACATGATGCCCATGGTGCTGTATTCCGGGAACACCACCAGGTCCATGCCCGGCAGGCCCTGCTTCATGCCGACGATAATCTCGGCAATCTTCTTCGCGTTTTCGATGACCTCGGCCTTGCTGTGCAGGCGCGGCATCTTGTAGTTCACCACCGCGACACCGACGGTGTCCGGGCTGCTGGAAATGTCGCCATGACGCATAACAACGCTCCTAGTGACTGATCATCCACGGCCGTGGCCCGGTCCTGGTCTTGAGGCCCAGCGGGTTGGCCTTGCTCGGCACCACCTTTTTGCTGGTGCCGCAGCAACTGCATCCCGCCGGATGTCGACGGTTCTCCTGGTATTCGCCAACGGTTTGCGGCGCATGGGCGCTACGTTCGTTGCCGGCGATGGCCTTGCGCTGGTTGGCTGAAAGCGTTTGCAGCGCCGGGGCCGACACCATGAGCTGCCCGCCTGCCCCCGCGCAGTAAGGGCATTGGCTCGGTTCGTGGCGCTGGGCGATCGGGCGCAGCAGGGTGAAAGTGCCGCACGCCACGCAGGCGTATTCGTAGGTCGGCATGGCTAGAGGTCCGGGGCGATGGGCAGGTCGATGCTGCCGTCGAGGAATTTGGTCGGGCCGTTGGCGTTGGGGTTGATGTCGAACTCGAAGATTTCCGTGGGCAACCACAAGGTCGCGCAGGCGTTGGGGATGTCCACCACGCCGCTGATATGCCCTTGCACCGGCGCCGAGCCGAGCAGCGCATAGCCCTGGGCCGGCGAGTAGCCGAACTTGGTCAGGTAGTTGATCGCATTCAGACACGCCTGGCGGTAGGCGACGTTGACGTCCAGGTAGTGCTGCTGGCCCTGCTCGTCCACCGAGATGCCTTCGAAGATCAGGTAGTTCTTGTAGTTCGGCGTGATCGGGCTTGGCTTGAACACCGGGTTCTTGATGCCGTACTTGGCCATGCCACCCTTGATCAACTCGACTTTCATGTGCACCCAGCCGGCCATTT
Source organism: Pseudomonas fildesensis (assembly GCF_001050345.1). Taxonomy (GTDB): domain Bacteria; phylum Pseudomonadota; class Gammaproteobacteria; order Pseudomonadales; family Pseudomonadaceae; genus Aquipseudomonas; species Aquipseudomonas fildesensis. The sequence goes on from NZ_LFMW01000013.1 coordinate 15,061, forward strand.
CGATGGCGCCGCAAAAGGTGATTTCGCCGTCGCCCTGGCTGAAGTGCAGGTCGCCTACCGACAGTCCCGCGCCGTTGACATACACCGGGAAGAAGATCTTCGAACCCCGGGACAAATCCTTGATATCGCAGTTGCCGCCGTGCTCACGCGGCGGCACGGTGCGTGCGCCGGTGGCGGCGGCAGCGTCACGGGCCTGGCCCTTGAGCTTGCCCATGTGCGCAGTGGCGGCCAGCGGTGCGTTGGCCAACGGCGGAACGCGGGTGGGGTTGGTGTCGATCAGTTCCTGTTCGCGGCGGTTCCAATCGGCAAGCATCACTGGGTCGGGCAGGCAGCCGATCAGGCCGGGGTGGATCAGACCGGCGAAATTCACCCCCGGAATGTGCCGCGAACTGGTGAACATGCCCTTGAAATCCCAGATCGCTTTTTGCGCGCTGGGGAAATGATCGGTGAGGAAACCGCCGCCATTCTGCCGCGAGAAAAAGCCGTTGAAGCCCCACTGGGAATCGGCCTTGGCACCGATATCGAGCAAATCCACCACCAGCAGGTCACCCGGCTCGGCACCGTGCACGCCCACCGGGCCCGACAGGTAATGCACGGTGGACAGGTCCACATCGCGCACATCGCTGGCGTCGTCGTTGTTCTTGATCGCGCCGGCGGTCCAGTCGTAGGTCTCCAGGATGAAATCGTCGCCCGGCTTCACCCAGCAGGCCATCGGGATATCCGGGTGCCAGCGGTTATGGATGTTTTCGTTTTCGGTGACGGGCTGGTTGAGGTCGACTTTGATCAGCGTTTCGGTCATGGGCTGGCTCCTGGACGGATGACGGGGTGCGTTCAATCCAGTCTCAGGGGGCCAGCTAAATCGGGGAATACGTTGGATGACGTATGGGGTGGCTGCCCCTCAAAGCTGCCGCGCCATATGCTCCGCAATTCGCCCCCGCAACCAACGCTCCGCCGGATCGTTGTCATGCACCCCGCTCCACACCATCGACAACTCCGCCGCATCGATCGCAAACGGTGGGTCTTCGGCGCGTAACGCGGTGCCTTCGGTCAACGCACACGCGGCATAGTCGGGCACAGTCGCAATGATCTGCGTGCCGGCCAGCAACGCGCGCAACCCGCTGAACTGCGGCACTGCCAACACCACCCGCCGCGCCCGGCCGATGCGCGCCAGGTCCTGGTCGATATTGCCGCTCAAGTCCCCCGAAAACGACACCATCGCATGGGGCCGTTCGCAGTAATCATCCAGGGTCAACGGCGCTATGCCGTCATCACCACGCAGTACCTTGCACGGAATATCCCGCAGTTTCTTGCGCTTGGCGTTCGCCGGCAATTCCGTGATGTAGCTCACCCCCACCGTGATCTCGCCGCTGGCCAACAGCGACGACATCAACAGGTAATTGGCCCGGCGAACCACCACGATAATGCCGGGTGCCTCTTCGCGCAGCTGGCTGAGCAAGGGCGGAAACAGGCCGAACTCGGCGTCGTCAGACAGGCCAATGCGAAATACCGCGCAACTAGTGGAAGGGTCGAAATCCTTGGCGCGGCTGACCGCGCTTGAAATGGTGTCCATGGCCGGTTGCAACTCCTTGAGTATCGCCACGGCGCGGGCCGTAGGTTCCATGCCCCGCCCGTTGCGCAGCAGCAACGGGTCGTCGAACAAGTCACGCAAGCGCCCCAACGCCGCGCTCACCGCCGGCTGGCCCATAAACAGCTTTTCGGCGACCCGGGTCAGGTTCTTTTCGAACATCAGCGCTTCAAAAATCACCAGTAGGTTCATGTCGACGCGGCGCAGGTCGTTGCGGTTCATGGCGATATCCAAACGGTTAGCAATAAGCCAGATAACCACGCGCACAGCCATCGGGATTGCACGTCTGTGCTGTCTTTTTTCGACGTTTTTCAATGCTGCAGCTGGCAAAATTAACAACGATTAACTCGTCAGCCAGGCGGCCAAGCGCCAAGAATGAAGCGGTCTACACTGCATCCATTCACCGGGAACGCTCCCATCGACTGCGGATATTCGTCATGGCCCGACTCGAGTACTGTGCTCCTCGCTTATCCGCTACCGGCGGCCTATGCCCCCGGCGCGAGCGTATCGCCAAGCAATTGATCCTCGCCAACCTCGGCGAAAGCCTGGCGATTGCCGACCTGGCACAGGCCTGCGCCCTGTCACGCAGCCATTTTTCCCGCGCCTTCAAATGCACCACCGGGCTTTCGCCACAGGAATGGATTCGCCAGCAGCGCATCCAGCGTGCCAAGGAACTGATCACCGGCTCCGCCCTGAGCCTCACGCAAATCAGCCTGGAGTGCGGTTTCTGCGACCAGGCACACTTCTGCCATATGTTCACCCGCAGCGAAGGTGTCAACCCGATGACCTGGAGAAACCACCAAATGCGTCACAAGCAAGTGATTGCGGCCTAGTGGTCGCTACGCGCCTGGAATATGCTGGCCGAACCCCTGTCCCAGAGCATGTGCCCCCATGAGTGACGTCAGCGATCAGGCCGTGCATTTCGGCCCGTACCGCATCCACCCGCACCAACGCCTGGTGCTGGAGGCGGGTCGCCCATTGCGCCTGGGAAGGCGCGCGGTGGACATTCTGCTGATCCTGCTGGAACAGGCCGGCAATGTGGTGAGCAAGCAGGAACTGATCGCGCGGGTCTGGCCGAAAAGCGTGGTGGAAGACGGCAACCTGCGGGTACATATGGCGGCGTTGCGCAAGGCGCTGGGCGATGGCCAGGCCGGGCAGCGCTATATCGTCACTGTGGCCCAGCGCGGCTACAGTTTTGTGGCGCCACTGAGCATCGAACCGATGAGCGTTCCAACCGACGGCGCGCCCCACAGCCAGGGCCATAACCTGCCAGTGCGCAGTACGCGGATGATTGGCCGCCAGGCGTTGATTGACGCCCTGGTGCAGCAATTGCCGCAGCAACGTTTTATCACCCTGACCGGCGCCGGTGGCATCGGCAAGACCACCGTCGCCCTGCGCGTCGCAGAATTGCTGATCGGCCATTACCGCGACGGCATTCGTCTGCTCGACCTGGCGCCCCTCAGCGCGCCGGCGATGATCCTGCCCAACCTCGCCGCCCTGCTCGACCTCACTGCCACCGACCATGAGCCGCTGGCCACGTTCGCCCGCAGCTTGCACGAGCGTCAGTTGCTGCTGGTGATCGACAACTGTGAACACCTGCTCGACGACATCGCCCTGATCAGTGAAACCCTGCTGCGCCATGCGCCCAAGCTGCACATCCTCGCCACCAGCCGCGAAGCCCTGCGCGCTGAGGGCGAGCACGTGCAACGTCTGGAACCCTTGGCCTGCCCGCCCGCCACCGGCAACCGCGCCCAGGCCTTGGGCTACCCGGCGCTGCAATTGCTGATAGAGCGGGCCATGTCCCATCAGGACCATTTTGAACTCAGCGAAGCCGAACTGCCGTTGGCGATTGATATCTGCCAGCGCCTGGACGGCATTCCCCTGGCAATCGAATTGGCCGCTGCGCAGATCGAGCGCTTTGGCTTGTCGGGCTTGCTGGTGCAGTTGGAAGACAACTTCCGCCTGCTGACCCGTGACCGGTGCAGTGCGCTGCCCCGTCAGCAAACCCTGCGTGCCACGCTGGACTGGAGTTTCGACCTGCTCACACCTTGCGAACAAATCTGCCTGCGCCGGCTGGCGGTGTTTCGGGGTGGATTCAGCTTGGCCAGTGCGGCGGCGGTGATTGCCGGGGAGCAGGTCGCTCCGGCCGAAGTACTCGGTTCGATTACTCAACTGGTGGCCAAGTCCCTACTCAATGTTGAGCCCGGCGATGAAGAAGTGGTCTACCGCCTGCTGGACATCACCCGCTCCTACGCACTGGAAAAACTCAGCGGCGCCGCCGAACTCGCCGCCACCCGTGAACGCCACGCAGCGCGCTGCCTGGCGCTGATGGAGCAGGCGCAGGACGATTGGGAGTTGACCGCGACGCAGGTCTGGATTGACCGCTACGCACCGCTGCGCGAAGACATCCGCGCCGCCCTCGATTGGGGCCTCGGCGACCAGGCCGCGCACCTGGTGGGCATCCGCCTGACGGTCAGCGCGATGCCGCTGTGGCAGGAGCTGTCACTGTTGCGTGAGCATGGGCTTTACGTGGGCAAGGCGTTGGCCCTGATGCAGCAGTCGAGCGCACCGTGCACGCAGTTGACGATGCAACTGCAATTGGCCCTGGGCAGTCTTTCCTATCATGCCCAGGGCGGCGCGCCCCAGACCATCGCCGCGTTTACCGGTGCCCTGCAGTTGGCCGAAGCGCGCCAGGATGTCGCGGGCCAACTGCGCGCGGTCTCCGGGCACATGGCGGTCAACCTGTGTGCCGGACACTATCGCGAAGCGTTGGGCCACAGCGTGCATTTTGATCGACTCGACCCGCGTACCGATCCGCTGCTGGATTTGAGTGCCCAGCGTCTGCGGGTTCTGGCACAGCATTACGCGGGGCATCAGGCGTTGGCCCTGCACAATGCCGAACAAGTGATCCAACGTATGGCGCACAGCGGCCATCTCAACCGGTTTACCCATCGATTCGGCGTGCAATATGACCAGAGTGTTGCCGCGCTCACCGTACTGGCGCGCATCCTTTGGCTGCAGGGTTTTCCCGAGCGCGCCTGGCGCACCGCCCGCCAGGCGCTGGACTTGGCGCTGCAGATCAACCATGGCACCTCCATCTGCTACACCCTGGCCCTGGCCGGCGTGGTGATCGCCCGCTACAACGGCGATACGGCCTCGGCGCGTTCGCTGCTGGAGCTGTTGTTGCAACAAGCGCAAAAACATTCGGTGCAGCTGTTTCTCACGTGGGCCCGGCACTACGAAGGTACGGCGCAGCCGGAAGATTTGCTGGGGCTGGGCCTGGTCAAGGATATCCTCGTGACCTTCAGTGCGGCCGAGGTGGATGAACCTATGTTTGAGCGTGCCAAAGGCGGCGCGGCCGGCTGGTGCGCACCAGAGATTCTGCGGGTGTGGGCTGAAACGCTGCAGGATGCCCAAGCGGCTGAAGCCCTGCTGCTGGAGGCGCTGGGCCTGGCCCATCAGCAAGGCGCCCTTGCGTGGGAGTTGCGCAGTGCAACGGCATTGGCGCGGTTGTGGCAGGGTCAGGGCCGAGTGGAGGCCGCCCGCGAACTGTTGAGTTCAGTCTACGGGCGATTTACCGAAGGCTTTGCCACCCAGGATCTACTCCGCGTACGCCGCCTGCTCGACGAGTTGCAAGACAAACGACCGGCCTGAAAACGGCCCCAGGTAATGCCCATAACCCTGCTGTAAACGCGCCACCTGCAATGGGTCGCGCAGCTGTGCCAGGGCGTAGCTGCGCACGCTATTGAGCAGCCGATAACGCGCAGGACCGAGGCCGGGCTCTACCACCAGCAGCGAAGTGTTAACCAGTCGTGCGAGCAGGTAAGGCAAATCGGCGTGCTCCAGTTCCGTGCCCGCGATCAGCCCGCGCAAGGTGGGCAGGGTCACCGCCATCTTGAACAACCCCAGTTGCAGGAACAGCCAGCGCTCCGGCAGGCTCAAGCGTTCGTACGTCCAACCCAGCGCAGCGGCCAGGGATTGGTGGCGCTCGACCGCCGTGCGGCGGCCACGGGTCAGCAGTTGCAAGCCACCGCGCAACTGCGCCTGCACGCCATGCACGCCGAGGGCGTCAACCTGGGCTGCTGCCAGTTCGAGGGCCAGGGGAATGCCGTCGAGGCGTCGGCAGATGTCACGCAGCGGCGCAAGGTCCTGGGGCCGCAGCACAAAACCCTGCTGACCGGCACGCACGCGCGCGACAAACAACTGCACTGCCGGGTACGCCATCGCCTGCTCGACATCGCCCCAGGCGGATGGTATCGGCAGTGCCAGCCTGGGCACGCGCTGTACCCATTCACCCGGCAACTGCAACGTTTCACGGCTGCTCAAAAGCACCGTCACCTGGGGTGCCTTCTGGCGCAGCGTGCGCACCAGATGGCGGCAGGCGGCGAGCAACAGGTCGGCACCGTCAAGCACCAGCAGCAGGTGGCGCGAGGCTAATTGGTTACCCAGTTCATGGGTGTTGCTGCACGGGGCAATTTCGAGGGTCCTGGCCAGATGACGGAGCATCGTCAGCGGCGCCTCTACCGTCGCCAGGTCCACCCACCACACACCATCGCGGTAGCGCGGCAGCACGCGCTCTGCGAGCGCCTGGGCCAGTTTGCTTTTGCCGACGCCAGCGCAACCGGTGAGGGTCATCAGGCGTTGCCCGGACAGGCGGCGTACCAAGGCACCCAGCAGCTCATCGCGGCCAATCAACGGGCTAAGCCGGGTCGCGAGGTTGTGCCGGGTTGGCGCGGCCGGTACCGCGCCTGTCACCGGTGCGGCGAAGCAGTAGCCCCGCTGTGGCTCATTGAGGATGTAGTGCTGCCCACCCAACGCACGGCGCAGAGCCGCGATGTGCACGCGCAGGTTGTTCTCTTCCACCACGCTGCACGGCCAGACGTGGGCGATCAGGGTGTCCTTGCTGAAAAACTGCCCAGGCACTTCCAGCAGCACCGCCAGGATATCCAGCGCACGTCCACCCAACGGCACCGGCCAGCCAGCCTTGCTGACCAGGCGTTGCTGCCGATGAAAGACATAAGGGCCGAAGCGCACCGCGCCATCGGCATCCACCGCGTGAAGGTCGCTCATACCTGTCAAAGCGCTGAAACACCCGACCTTGGGCGTCCGCGCATCCTTTTCCATGGGCATGACGTTATCTTGCCAGCTACCCGTGACAGGACAATGCTGGCACTGGGAGCATCACGGACATTCAGGTGTGCAAGACGGACATACGCGCGTTAACTGAACTGCTGACGGTATTGGGTGGGGTTCAGGCCGAGCTTGTCACTGAACAGAAAGCGCATATGCCGCACGCTGCCGAAGCCTGCGTGGAAGGCCACGGTCTTGAGCGGCAGGTCGGTGCTTTCCAGCAGATGCCGGGCGCGGTCAATGCGCGCGCCCTGCAGGAAGGCCATGGGCGTCATGCCAACCTCCTTGGCGAACGACCGCGCAAAGTGCCGCGCGCTCATGCTGGCCAGGTCCGCCATGGAATCAATGCTGAACGGCTGTCCCAGATGCTCCAGCACATGGTTCTGCACCCGCGTGATCGCGGTTTCCTGGGGCGCCACGGCAGCGGTCATCGGGCTGAACTGGGCTTGACCGCCCTGGCGCTTCATCACCACCAACAGCACCTTGGCCACGTCCACCGCCACCTGTTTGCCATGGTCCTGGGCGACGATGGAGAGCGCCAGGTCGATGCCCGCAGTGACGCCGCCCGAGGTGATCAAGCGGCCGTCCTGCAGGTAGATGCGATCCGTTTCGACGATGGCCTTGGGAAAGGCTTTGATCAGGCGGTCGGTGTAATGCCAGTGGGTGGTCACGCGCTGGCCGTCGAGCAGCCCCGCATGCCCCAGCACAAAGGCCCCGGTGCAGATCGAACCGAAGCGTCGCGCTTTTGGCGCTGCGGCATTGAGCCAGGGCAGCAGGTCGGGATGGCATTCGTTATAGGCGCCGGGGCCACCGGGCACCAGCAGCAAGTCATACGGGTCATGGGCCTGGTCCAGCAGCAGGTCGGGCTGCACCATCACGCCATTGGACGCGCGCAGCGGGCCGGGCTCGGTGCCAAGGGTGAGGATCCGGTAATGATCCGCCGCAGACAGGTAGCGGTTGGCAATTGAAAACACTTCAAGCGGCCCCGCCATGTCGAGCAGGAGGAAGTCCGGAAACAGCGCCATGGCCACGGTTTTCATAGAGGAAGACGTCCATCAAGTAGGAATGCGTTGCGCATTATGCCATGCCTTATATTGTCCACCCATATGAGACAGTTATTCAGTTTTCACATTATTAATGAATATTTTGATAACCAGTAACCTTCATCTCAACGCAAGAGCACTGCATCTCGCAGCCCGCTCTCACTTGAGGACAAGACCATGCTGACCCTTCGCAAAGCTTCCGAACGCGGCGCCGCCAATCACGGTTGGTTGAAGTCGTTTCACACCTTCTCGTTCGCCAACTACTGGAACCCCGACGAACAGGGCTTTTCCGACCTGCTGGTGATCAACGATGACCGCGTCGCCGCCGGTAAAGGCTTCGGCCAGCACCCGCACCGCGACATGGAGATTTTCTCCTACGTGCTCGAAGGCGCCCTGGAACACAAGGACACCCTGGGCACCGGCTCGGTGATTCGCCCTGGCGATGTGCAACTGATGAGCGCCGGCAGCGGCGTGGCCCACAGCGAGTTCAACCACAGCCAGAGCCGTGGTGTGCATTTCCTGCAAATCTGGATCGTGCCGAGTGTGGCGGGCGCCGAGCCACGCTATCAGCAGGAACACTTCAGCGAAGCGCAGAAACGTGGGCGCTTGCAGTTGATCATCTCGCCGGACGGTGCCGAGGGTTCGTTGAACGTACGCCAGGATGCGCGGGTATATGCCGGGCTGTTCAACGGCGACGAAAGCGCCACGCTGGCATTGCCACCGGAGCGTCACGTGTACATCCACGTTGCCCGGGGCAGCGTTGAAATCAACGGCCAGCGCCTGCAGGAAGGTGACGGTGCCCGAGTGCGCGATGAGCAGCGTATCCACCTGAGCCACGGTGAAGACGCTGAGGTGCTGGTGTTCGACCTGCGCCCTCAGGAACGGCCGCAGATGCCATGACCGCCCCATTGATGGCCCGCGAAACGGGCCATCGCTGGCATCGATAGTCACCATCAGCGCAATGAAGTTCTCTTAAAAAAAGCAACGCGTAACATCAACCCCATACCCGGCAACACCCAAACTAAAACACTCGGAGCACACCCTCATGAAACGCCAAATCTTGCTTAGCCTCGCTTTCTCGGTACTCGCTGCAAACGCTTTCGCCCACCCGGTTGTCGCTGAAGGTGGCGCGGACCGCCTGATGGAAAATCGTGTTGCCGAAGGCGGTGCTGATCGCCTGCTGGAACGTCGTGTAGCCGAAGGCGGTGCTGATCGCCTGCTGGAACGTCGTGTAGCTGAAGGCGGTGCTGATCGTCTGCTGGAACGTCGTGTAGCTGAAGGCGGTGCTGATCGCCTGCTGGAACGTCGTGTAGCCGAAGGCGGTGCTGATCGTCTGCAAGAACGTCGTGTAGCTGAAGGCGGTGCTGATCGCCTGCTGGAACGTCGTGTAGCCGAAGGCGGTGCTGATCGTCTGCAAGAACGTCGTGTAGCCGAAGGCGGTGCTGATCGTCTGCAAGAACGTGGTCTCGCTGAAGGCGGTGCTGATCGCCTGCTGGAACGTCGTGTAGCTGAAGGCGGTGCTGATCGTCTGCAGGGCAACAACGCATAACCCCGCATTGTTCGCGGGGCACCCCAAACCGGCCTGATCAGCCGGTTTTTTTCCGTCTGCGTTAAACCGGTTCTCGGTCAACCCACAGCACGGCCTTGCCGATCTGTTGCCGCGCTTCGATGCGTTCATGCACCTGCTTCACCGTCTCCAGGGTGTAATGCCCTTCGATCTCCACCGTCAGCGACCCCTCCAGCATCGCCGCGAATACCGCATTGGCACGCCGCTGCACAGTCGGGCCATCGGCCATATGGTCGGCCAAGCGGGGCCGGGTCAAACACAGTGAGCCCGCCTCGCCCAGTTCAATCGGGTCCAGGTCGGTGATCGAACCCGAGACATTGCCGTAATTGACGATCAAACCGCGCGTGCGGCACGCCCGGAAACTGTCGCGCAACGTAGCTTTGCCGAGCGAATCGAAGACCACGTCCACCCCCTGCCCGCCGGTTGCCTCCAACACGCGGTCGACAAACCCGCCCTCGTCGTACGTCCAGGCCTGATGAGCACCACGCTGCAACGCAATCGCGCATTTTTCAGGCGTGCTGCCGGTGGTCAACACCGTCGCGCCCAATCGACGGGCCATCTGCACCAGTAACTGCCCAATGCTGCCGGACGCGGCGTGAACCAGGCAGGTACTGCCGGCGTGCAAACGCGCGACATCGTCAATCAGGTAGTGCGCGGTGCAGCCCTGAAACATCGCCGCAGCCGCCTGATCGAAACCAATGGCATTGGGAATCTGGGCGACTTTTTCAGCTGGCACATTGGCGTACTCGGCATAGGCGCCCCAGGCGATGCACCAGGCTACCCGATCACCCACGTTCAAATGGCTGACGCCGGCGCCCACTTCCACCACCACGCCGGCACCTTCCATGCCCAGGGTGCATGGCAACCGCACCGGGTACGTCACCGAGTGGGCGTACTTGCCCTGGCGCGTGTGAATGTCCATGAAATTGATACCGGCGCAGGCCACCTTGACCAGCACATGCCCCGGAGTGACCTGGGGCTTGGGCACATCGTGGCGCAGTTGGGCGACTTCGGGGCCGCCGTAGGTTTGCAGGGTGATGGCTTTCATAGGGAAACAACTCCGTTTGCACTGGGAAGCGGCCATGGTAAAAGGACATCTTCAGTAGGAAAATTCCCCAACCCTTCCCAGCCTCCGTGCGGAAATTACCCGATGTTCGATTGGCAGGACCTGTATTACTTCACCGTATTGGCGCGCACCCAGTCGCTGTCGGCGGCCGCGCGCGAGCTGCAGGTGGAACACGCCACCGTGGGGCGTCGGGTTGATGCCTTGGAAAAAGCCCTCGGTGTGAAACTGGTGGACCGCCTGCCGCGCAGCCGGCCACTGACCGCCCAAGGCCTGGCGCTGGCCGAACTGGCGGCAGGCATGGGCGAAATGGCCACCGAAGTGATGCGCCTGTCGCGGGTCGCATCCATCGAACTCGCCGGCACCGTGCGCGTCAGTTGCCCGCCGTCCATCGCCAACCATTGCATCGCGCCCCATGTGGCGCGGTTACGCGCCCAGTACCCGCAGTTGAACCTGGTGCTGATGCCCTCCACCCAACTGGCGGCGCTGGACAAGGGCGAAGCCGATATCGCCCTGCGTACCGTGCGCCCTGACGAAGACGCATTGGTTCGCCGCAAGGTCGGTATGGTGCGTTTCGGCCTGTATGGCTCGCCCGCGTTCAAGCAACTGCCCGCCGCCCAATGGACGTTCATCGCCTATGACAGCAGCCGCGATCACTTGCCGCAGCAGGCATGGATGCACCAACTGCGCGGTCAACGCCCGATCGTGTTCGCCGCCAGTGAATTAATCACTCAGCAAATGGCGGCCAGGACCGAGGTCGGCGCGGTGGTATTGCCGACCCTGGTAGGTGATCACGATCCGCTGCTGGCCCGATTACCCACGGCCACCGAAGGTCCCGTACGCGATATCTGGCTCACGGTGTATCCGGATATACGTCGCTCACCGTCGGTGAAAGTGGTGATGGAGTTTTTGGTGGAGTGCATCGAAGCCGAGGCGCAGTTGCGCCGCTGAATCAGCCAAGGGTGGTTAAAAACTTCTTGCGATACGCCGCCGGCAGCATTCCAACACGCTGCTGGAACAGGCGGCGAAACGAGTTGCTGTCTTCATAACCCACCGCGTAGGTGATGCTTTCGAGGGTCATGCGCGTGGACTCGAGCAGCTGCTTGGCGCGCTCCAGACGCAGGGTTTGCACGTAGGCGATGGGCGTATAGCCGGTGGCCTCCTTGAAGCGCCGCTTGAAATTACGCACGCCAAAACCAAAACGCCCGGCCACCTCGTCAATCACCAGCGCCTGGGCAAAGTGCTGCTCCAGCCAGTGCTGCACCCGCAGGATCTCGCCGTCGCCGTGGCTCTTGGGCAGCGACCACATGGCGTACACCGACTGCTCGGTGCGCACGTTGTCAATCAACAGGTATTTGCCGCAGGTATGCGCCAGTTCCGGCGAGCCGAATCGGCGGATCAGGTGCAGCATCAAATCCATCGCCGCACTCGCGCCTCCACAGGTGATCACGCGGTTTTCTTCGCACAGAATCTGCGCGTCATCCAGGCTCACGTCCGCATAGCGCCGCCGAAAAAATTCAGCAAATGCCCAGTGAGTAGTCGCACGCAAGCCGTGCAACAAGCCCGTTTCAGCCAACAAAAAGGCCGCCGTGCACATCGAGGCCAGCACCGCTCCCTGTGCATGCTGTTCGCGCAACCAAGGGCCGTAAGCCGCAAACATCGGCAACGCCTCTTTCAAGGTAAAGAGGAAACCGGGGATCAGGATCAGGTCGGTCTGCCGGATCTGAGCTGTCGAGCGATCCACCTGTAAAGACTGTCCGCCCCAGGCGCTGACGACCTCGCCGTCGAGGGAAGCAACCTCGATCTCAAACGGCGGGCTGTCGGCAAACAGGTTGGCAGCGCAGAGCATCTCCAGGGCCAGTGTGGCGCTGGCGGCGGAGCATTGATCGGCCAGGAGCAAGGTAATGTGCATAAAGAAGCCTGCTTGCGCTTTTCGCATGTAATAAGTCATTTGCGCACCTACCTTAGCCGATTCCACGCCTTTACAGTGCTGCCACTGATCAACTGCGTGGCGTTCTTATGAATCTCTGGTTTCGATTGCTCTACATGCTCTGCCGTCGCCCTTGGCGCAAACCTGCGCATGGGCTGGATACCACGGTCGTGCGTATGCGGGTATGGCCGCTGGACCTGGATTTCAACCGGCATGTCACCAATGGCCGGTATTTCACCCTGGCGGATGTCGCACGCATGGATTTCGTCTTGCGCACTGGTGCCTTTCGCGTGGCCCTGCGCCACAAGGCACTGCCGATCGTGGGCGATACCTGGGGCAAGTTTCGACGGGAATTGAAGGTGTTCGAAGCGTTCGAAGTGCACACCCGCATGCTCGGCTGGGACGCCAAGTGGAGCCTGATGGAGCACCGTTTCGTCAGGAAGGGCCGCGTGGTCGGCGTGGTAGTGATGCGCGGGCTGTTTCGCTCAGCCAAGGGCACCCTGCCCCCGGCGGAGTTTGTGCGGGAACTGGGCCTGGCGGAAGAATCGCCGCCCATGCCGCAGTGGCTGGAGGACTGGGCGCGTAGTTGTGATGAAATGAGTGTGCAGTTGCGGGGGGAGGAGCAAGGTTGAAAACACTTAACCCGCAGGTGCGAGCTTCTCCAGATTGGCTTGCGCGTCATCTCTCGCAACGTAGAGAAACCCTTTGCCTTCCTGCACCTGGAACAGCACCTTCATGCTGACCAACTTCTCAAGATCCTTACGTGCGGTATTTTCCGAAATGTCATAGTCATGGGTGAGTTCCTTGGGCGTGAAAATACGACCCGGGTGATGGAGCACTTTTTTCAAAAAATGGCCCTGCCGATAATTCAGACCGTCTTTTAAATTGAGCGTGTCCAGCCAATTCGTCAGTTCGACGGCGTCGCGCTTTTTGTCTTCGAAATACTGCATGAATTCATGGGTAGCGCGCTCTATGACCCGGAGTTGGTAAATCACGAAATAGGTCAGATCGAAAGCATCCGTTTCCGTATGAATATATGACCGGCCGTATTGCATGGGCGCTTCTTTCAGCAGCGTACTGATCGAAATGTATTCAAAAGGCCAATAGCCACTTTTGAGCATGAACCAGTAGAACAAACAGCGTGCAGTCCGCCCGTTACCGTCCCTGAAGGGATGTTCATAACCCACCATGAAATGCAGGATAATGGCTTTGACTAAGGGGTGGATGAAGTGTCTGCCGCCCTGGCCATCATGTCGATCATTCACAAATTGACAGAGCGCCTCAAGCCTCGCCGGCAGCAGCAAGGCCTTGGGTGGTTGGTGCACGACTTCATCACCTGCCCCACCAACAAAAATGTCGTCATCTGCTCTGATGTGCCCCGGATGAACGTTCTCCTCATCGATGCTCGCGGTTGCAATACCGTGAAATTCACAGATCAACGCGACAGACAGACTTTCATCCTTGTTGTACTTGGCATGCTTCATCAGATGATAGTTATTAAGGATCATCCGCTCATCATCGCTTTGAGGCGTGCGCTCCTTGGCCAACATATCCTTGGCGACTTTACGCGTGGTCGCGGCGCCCTCCAATTGCGCACTGGAGATGGCCTCTTCCATCATCAGGGAATCAACCAGGTACTTGGTGTTATCGCGGTACTGGGGAGAAGATGCCGCTGCCCCACCCAATCTGGATGTGACCGACTCAACGCCGTGAATAACCGCATCACAAAAATCGGTGATGTATAAGAAAAACGGGCTGTTGCACTCACTGCGAAGTTCGAGGGTCTTACTCCCACAAGCCCGGGACATTTTGATTGCCGCCCACGCAGCCTCTTTATTCACACCCGGCGCGGGGTATCTACGAAACTCATCCCAATGCAGGTACCGCCCCTTGTCATCGACAGCCTTATAGGTATGTGCCAGCTCAAAAATCTCTAAACCATAGTGTTTGAGTAATACCCCGAATTCGGTGGGTTTCTGAATCTTCGCCATAACTGAAACTCAATTTATGAAAATTGAGTTGATCGTTGCGTGCATGCCTCGCAGTGTCAAGCCTTACTCGATTCGCCGTCGCGCGGTGGTCTGGGCGATCCCCAGCAAACGCGCGCGCCCGACAGGCTGCCGGTGCGCTGCATGCCTCCCGAAAGTCTGCGTGATCGTTAGCTCCTACAGGGTCATAGGGGGCGGATCAAAAGCGGTGATATCGGGCAAGGGTTGATCCCACTTTTCCACCTCCACCGTCGCCGTCTGCGCCGAGCAGCCCTGGGACAAACGCGAGGCGCCGACGTCGGCGGTGATCATGTTGGGGTTACCGTGTTTGTCGAGGCTGTTGGGCTCTCCCGGCGTCACCGGGTCAAACCAGGCGCCCGTCGCAATCTGCACCACACCTGGGCGGATATCCGCAGAGACGATCACCCCCGCGAGAAACGCACCCCGCTCGTTGAAGACCTTGACCACATCCCCATCGACTATCCCCCGCTCACGCGCGTCATCCACATTGATCGTCAGTGGTTCACGCTGCTGGACCTTCGAAGCACGGCTGTAGCTGCCATGGTCATACTGGCTGTGCAGCCGCGTCTTTGGCTGGTTGGATAACAGGTGCAAGGGCAATCCGGGCACCGGTTTGTCCAGCCACACCGGATGCCCCGGACAGTCGGCATAATCAAAGCTCGCAATGCGCTCGGAAAAAATCTCGATTCGCCCCGACGGCGTCGGCAGCGGGTGGGCGACCGGATCATCGCGAAACGCCTTGAGCAACACGGTATCGGTCTCGGGATACACGACTTCGAACAACCCGTCGCGCCAGAACGCATCGTAATCCGGCAGTTCGATCCCGTGCTCTTCCGCCCGCCCGCGCGACTCGTCGTAGATAAACCGCAGCCACTGCCCGGCATCGCGGCCTTCGGTGAAACTGTCGGCAAAGCCCAGCCGCGAGGCGACGCCAGCGAAGATCGCATAGTCATCCCGCGCCTGCCCCACGGGCGTGATGGCTTGCTGCATCGCCAGCATGAAACGGTCGGACGCCGAGCTGCCGATATCGTTGCGCTCCAGGGCGGTGGTGGCCGGTAGCACGATGTCCGAATACTTGGCCTGGGCGGTCCAGTACTGTTCGTGGACGATCAGGGTTTGCGGTTTTTTCCAGGCCTCGAGCAGGCGATTGAGGTCTTGGTGATGGTGGAAAATATTGCCGCCCGCCCAGTACACCAGGCGGATATCCGGGTACTGCTGGCGCTTGCCGTTGTAGTCGAACGTAGCGCCTGGGTTGAGCAGCATGTCGGTGACCCGCGCCACCGGGATAAACGCCTTGACCGGGTTGGCCCCCTGGGCAAAGCGTGGCCCGGAGAAGCTTTTGCGACCGCTGCCGGTGTTGTTCATGCAGCCATAGCCCAGGCCAAAACCACCGCCAGGCAAGCCGATCTGCCCAAGCAGCGCGGCCAGGGTCACGGTCATCCAGAACGGCTGTTCGCCGTGCACCGAGCGTTGCAGGGAATAAGCGATATTGATCATCGTGCGCTGGCGGCCCATGCGGCGGGCCAGGTCGGTGATCTGCTGCGCGGGGATATCGGTCAGTGCCTCGGCCCACGCAGGGTTTTTGGGCTGGCCGTCGACAGCGCCCAGCAGGTAATCGCGAAAGCGTTCATAGCCCACGGTGTAACGCTGGATAAACGCCTCGTTGTGCAGCCCTTCTGTTACCAGCACATAGGCCAACGCCAGCATCAAGGCGGTGTCGCTGCCAGGGCGAACCGGCAGCCATTGATTGAGCGTCGGGCCGCTGAGGTCGTCGCGCAACGGGCTGACGTTGACGAATTGCACACCGGCCTCAGACATCGCGTCCAGCGCGTCGCTCAACAGGTGATCACTGGCGCCGCCGGGGCTGGTCTGGGCGTTTTTTGCCGGCAAGCCGCCGAAGGCCACGAACAGCTCGCAATGCTGCGCGAGGTTTTTCCAGGAGGTGTGCGCCGCCAGCAGCCAATCCATATTGCCGACGATATGCGGCATCAACACGCGCCCGGCGCCGAGGCTGTAGCTGTCGGTGCTGGCGACGTAGCCGCCAAAGCCGTTGAGAAAACGGTGCAACTGGCTTTGTGCGTGATGAAAGCGCCCGGCGCTGCCCCAGCCGTAGCTGCCGCCGTAGATCGCCTGGTTGCCGTACTCGGCCTTGACCCTTTTCAGCTCACGCGCCACCAGGTCCAGCGCCACGTCCCAGGAAACTTCGACAAAGGGTTCCTTGCCACGCAGTTCCGGGTGCGATCCCGGCTCGGCCAGGTAACTGCGACGCACGGCGGGTCGCAAAATGCGCGTCGGCGAAGTAATCGCCTCGGGAATCGACGCGCCGATGGGCGAAGGGTCTTTGTCCCACTCCGCCGGGGTCATCGACACTAGCTTGCCGTCGACCACCTGCGGGCGGTAGGCGCCCCAATGCAATGATGTGAACGTCATGACTACCAGCTCTCTCCCAACCCCAGCAGGCCCAGTATCTGCCGCCGCAGGTCCACCAGATAAGGATCATCCCGGTGCCGAGGATACGGCCGATCGATGCTCAATTGCGCCTGTATTTTTGCCGGACGGTCGCTGAACACAATCACGCGGTTGGCCAGCAGCAAGGCTTCTTCCACATCGTGGGTCACCAGCAACGCCGTATAGCCCTGGCGCTGCCACAGGTCGATCAGCTCTTTTTGCATGGTGATGCGAGTCAGGGAATCGAGTTTGCCCAACGGCTCATCGAGGATCAGCAGCCGCGGTTGGTTGACCAGCGCACGGGCCAACGCCACGCGCTGCGCCATGCCGCCGGAGAGCTGCCTCGGATAGGCGCGAGCGAATGGGCTGAGGCCGACCTTGTCCAGGGCTTCGTCAACCCTGGCCGCGTGGGTCTTGAGCAGGCCCTGGGCTTCCAGGCCGAGGGCGACGTTGTCCCACACGCGGCGCCACGGGTAGAGCGTCGGGTCCTGGAACACCACTACGCGGCTTGGGTCGGGGCCGGTGATCGGCTCGCCATCCGCCAACAGTCGACCTGAATCAGCCGGTTCCAGCCCTGCTACCAGGCGCAGCAAGGTGGATTTGCCACACCCGGAGGGGCCGAGCAGCGCGACAAATTCCCCCGGTGCCACGTCCAGCGAAACCCGCTCCAGCACCGGCAGGTGCTGGCCGTCCAACGCAAAGCCGTGGCTGAGGTTTTCGATGCGCAGCGCCAATCCTGTTGAGGCTTCTGGTGCCTTTTCCAGGGCTACCATTTCATCGCTCCTTTCTGCCATGCCAGCAACCGGTCGCGCACCAGGAACAACCCGGTGATCAACCCCGAACACGCCAGCGCCATGATCAACAACGCCGCGTACATATTCGCGTAGGCGGCCCAGCCCTGCGCCCACTGCAGGTACCAGCCGATGCCGGATTTCACCCCCATCATTTCCGCCACCACCAGGGTCGAAAACGAAGCGCCCAAGCCCATGAACAGCCCGACGAACACATGGGGCAATGCGGCGGGGATCGCCACTTTGAAGATCAAAAAGCCCTGTTTGGCGCCAAGTGTGCGCGCCACGTCGTAATAAGCTTTATCGACACTGGCCACGCCGGACCACGTCAGCACCGTGACCGGGAACCAGGTGGCCAGGGCGATCAGGAACACGCTCGCGCTCCAGCTGCTGGGAAACAGGAAAAAACACAGCGGCAACAAGGCCGTCGACGGCACCGGGCCGAGGATGCGCAGCACCGGGTGCAGCCAGTAGCCGATGCGCGTCGACCAACCAATGGCGACGCCGGCGACAAACCCGGTGGCCGCGCCCAGCGCCACGCCCGAACCCAGCAGCAACGCCGAATGCAGCAGGCTGTCGGCCAGACGTGCGTAGTCTTCGATGTACACCGCCAGCAAGGCCTGGGGCGGTGCGAAAAACGGCACCGGCAACAGCGCGAGTTTGGCGGTGAGCAGCTCCCAAATAGCCAACAGCACCGGCAAGGCAATCAACCAGGGGCCGGCGTTGCGAAGGCGCTGGCCCAGGATGGAAAACCTGCGCCCCGCCACGCTCAGCACGATGAACACCACCGCCACGGCCACACACAGATTGGCCAAGCCCTGGGTCATCGGCCAGTTGCGCGTCGCGTTGGGCCAGTAGCTGATCAACAGTGCGACGGCCACCCAGGCCGCCACCACCGCTGCGCCCTGCCACCAGACCTTGAGTGTCAGGGGTGACGTCAGGGTTGTCGCGTCAGCTGAAGACATCGGCGGTGATCTCCTTGGCAAACTCCACCGGGTCGGTGCTTTTGCTGATGACCTCCACGGTTTTCAGGTCGGTGATGTAGGTGGTGATTTCTTTGGTCAGCGCTGCGCCGACGGCATGGTGGCCGTGGGTGTGATCGTGGAGGATCGCCTGTACTTCTTCGGTGGAGGTGTTCAGCGCATAAGCCTGGAAGCCCTTTGCGACTTCCTCGGGATGCTGCACGGAATAGTCATGGGCTTCGAGGATCGCCTGGGTCAGCGCCGCGACCACACGTTTGTCTTCGCGCACCAGTTTGCCGGTAACGCCGACCACGCAGCAGCTTAGGTTGGCGTATTCCTCGACCAGGTTGGTGGACAACTCCCGCGCCACACCAGACTTAATCAACCGGTACATGAACGGGTCACTGCCGCTCACCGCCTGCACTTCGCCGCGCTCCAGGGCAGTGCCCAGCAAGTCGGCCGGGTACAGGCGCCATTCCACATCGCGCACTGGGTCGACGCCGTGCTTTTTCAGCAGGATCGAGAAGAAATTGCGGTCCGGGCTGGCCATGTCGGTTACGCCGATCGTCTTGCCCTTGAGGTCTTCGAGTTTGCTCACACCGCCGTTCAACGCACTGAGCAAACGCAGGCAACCGCCATGGGTGCCTGCAGTGAGTTTCACATCAAAGCCCTGCTCCAGCGCCTTGAGCCAACGCAGGGCCATGCCCACACCGGCATCCGCCTTGCCGGTGGCGATGGCTTCGAGCAGCACCTCGGTGGAGTTGCCGAAGTTGACCAACTCGACGTCCAGGTTGTGCTTGGTGAAGAAGCCTTGGCCGTGGGCGATCACCACCGGGGCCAGGCAGACGGCGTTGAGGTTGACCGCCAGTTTCAACTTGCGCGGGGCGTCCAGCCGGATGAAGTCACCGGTGCCGGCGGGCTCCTGGGCCGTGTTGTGGCCGGCGTGTTCGTCGGCGGCGAAGGTCACGCCTGGCAGCGACATCAGCAGTGGGCTGGCCAGGGTGATGCCGGCCATGCCGAGCAAGCGGCGACGGGTTAAGTGATCGAAAGTAGCCATACGAAATGTCCCTTTAAAATTGATGTACTCAGCTCTAACTGCGGCGAGCGGGGCTGTCGTGGCGAGCGGGCTTGCCCCGCGTTGGGCTGCGAAGCGGCCCCAGAACAGTCACCGCAGTCTTTCAGACACATCGTGGCGGCAGGTTTTAGGGCTGCTTCGCAGCCCAACGCGGGGCAAGCCCGCTCGCCACAACAAGCCCGCTCGCCACGACAAGCCCGCTGACCACGTAGATAGCGTTTCAAGCCTCCAGATCAGCCAGCCCCAAATGCTCACGCAAGGTCGAGCCTTCATACGCTGTGCGGAACAACCCCTTGCGCTGCAAATGCGGAATCACGCTCTCGACAAACTCCGTAAACGACCCCGGCAAATACCCCGGCGAGATCACAAACCCATCACAACCGCCCTGCTCAAACAGTTCGGCCAATTGGTCGGCAATCTGCGCCCCGGTGCCCACCAGTTGCGGCACCCGCACGCTGCTGGAGAAGATGCGGCCGAGTTGTTCCAGGCTTATGTCGGGGCCTTGCATCAACAGTTTTTCGGCGGCCGCCGGGTGGATCAGCGGCGACCTGGCGACCTCGGCCAAGGTGGCGGATAGCGGAAATGGCGACAGATCGATATTCAATTGCGAGGCCAGTGTCACCAACCCCAATTCGGGTCGCGCCAGGGCGTTGTGCTGGTCGCGCTTGGCACGGGCTTCGGCTTCGCTGCCGCCAATGAACGGCATGATGGCCGTCAGCACCTTGCAACTGTCGGCATCGCGGCCTTGCTGCACCACCTGGGCGCGCACGTCATCGCGAAACGCGCGCATGGCCGCCAAGTGCGGGTGGATGGTGAAAATCGCCTCGGCCCAGCGAGCGCCAAACCGGCGTCCGCGCCCGGACGAACCGGCCTGGATCAACACCGGTCGGCCCTGAGGCGTGCGCGGAATATTCAGCGGGCCTTCGACGTTGAACCACTCGCCCTGGTGCTGCACCGAGCGGATCAAATCAGGGTCGGCCAACACGCCCCTTTCGCGATCCAGCTTGAGCGCATCCTTGCCCCAGCTATTCCAGAGTTTCAGCGCGACTTCGACAAACTCGTCGGCGCGGTCGTAGCGCAGGTCGTGTTCCAGGTGCTTGTCCTTGCCGAACAGGCGCCCTTCGCTGTCGTTCATCGACGTGACGATATTCCACGCCGCGCGGCCCTTGGACAGGTGGTCGAGGGTGGCGAATTCGCGGGCGATGTGCGCGGGTTCGTAATAGGTGGTGGACCGCGTCGCACCCAGGCCGAGCTTGGTGGTCTTGCCCACCAGGTAAGAGAGGATCGGCAACGGGTCGAGGCGCGTGGCGTCCTGGGCGCCGTAGCGCAAGGCGAATTCACGGGAGCCGCCCATTTGGTCGCCCACCGCCAGGCGATCGGCGAAGAACAGGAAGTCGAACAGCCCTTCTTCCACCACCTTGGCGACGCGTGAGTAGTACTCGGGGTCGAGGTAATTGCCGACCGTCTCAGGGTGGCGCCACACCGCATGGCTGTGCACCACCGGGCCACTCAGCAGGAAGGCCGACAGATGAATTTGGCGGCTCATGGTGTGGGCGTCCACACGGTGATGTCGCTGACCTTCAATACTTTGGGAATCAGCTTGGCCGCGTAGTAGGTGTCGGCAATGCGCTGCTGCTCGGCAAGGTTTTCCACCTTGACCGGGATGATGTCGTAGCTGCGTCGGCTATTGGCGCGCTCCACCGTGGCGGGAGGGATATTGCCCCACAGCGGGCCGAGAATTTCAGCAGCTTCCCTGGGATGGGCTTTGACCCATTGGCCGGTCTCGCGCAGGGTGTCGAAGGTGACTTGCAACACCTCCGGGTGGGCCTTGGCGAACTTCGTCGTGGCCAGGTAGAAGCGGTTGTAATTGGCCAGGCCGTCCTTGCCGTCGGCGATCACGCGCACATGATGTTCAAGTTGCTGGGTGGCGAGGAACGGGTCCCAGATTACCCAGGCGTCGACGCTGCCGTTGGCAAACGCCGCGCCACCGTCCGGCGCTTCAAGGTAGCGCGGGGTGATATCGGCCAGGGTCAGCCCGGCTTTTTTCAAGGCGGCGATCAGCAGGAAGTTGCTGCCCGAGCCTTTGGATACGGCGACGGTCTTGCCCTTGAGGTCGGCGATGCGGTGGATCGGTGACGTGTCCTGGACGATGATCGCCTGGGCGCCGGGCGATGAGTTTTCCTGAGCGTAATAGGTCAGCGGCGCATCGGCGGCCTGGGTGAACAGCGCAAAGGCGTCAGCCACATCGGCGTGCAAGTCGACACTGCCGGCGTTGAGTGAGCTGAGCAGGCCGGTGCTGAATTCATGCCAACTGACGGTGAAACCCAGAGGTTTCAGGCGTTGTTCGAGCTGGCCGTTTTGCTTGAGCAGAATCCACAAAGTGGAGGAGCGCTGGTAGCTGATATCGAGGGTTTGCTCGGCCTGGGCCGCCGCTGCAACAAGCAGCAGGCTGGTGGCGGCGATAAGTTTTTTCAGCGTCATGAAAGGCCTTGGCGTGGGATATAAATATTTTTTGATTATATTAATGACGAGTAATTATGAAAGAACCATATAATTCTATGGTTATGCCAGTTTCGCCGAAACGCTAAAAAAGCACCCTAAGCTCAGATCGAAAGAGTATTTATCGAATGGTTTTTAGATCATTAAGCTTGGGATTATTTCGTTGAGATCGAGCGCGCCATGTCTATTCGTCGTCCCCTCGCCGCCGTCATCGGGCTATTGGCCTTTTCCCTGACGGTGAGTGCCCAGGCTCAGGAAACCGTACGTATCGGTTACCAGAAGTCCTCGACCCTGATCACCCTGCTGAAAACCCAGGGCACCCTGGAAAAGGCCCTCAAGGCCGACAATATCGACGTCAGCTGGCATGAGTTTCCCAGTGGCCTGCCGCTGCTGGAGGCGCTGAACGTGGGCAACGTGGATATCAGCGCCGATGTGGCCGACACCGTGCCGATCTTCGCCCAGGCCGCCCAGGCCAAACTCACTTACTTCGCCCAGGAAGCGCCTTCGCCGTCGGCCCAGGCCATCGTGGTGCGCAAGGACTCGCCGATTCAAAAACTGGGGGATTTGAAAGGCAAGAAAATCGCCGTGACCAAGGCCGCCGGCGCTCACTATCTGTTGATCGCCGCACTGAACAAGGCCGGCCTGGCGTTCTCGGATATCGAGCCTGCTTACCTGTCCCCTGCCGATGGCCGCGCCGCATTTGAAAACAACAAGGTCGACGCCTGGGTCACCTGGGAACCGTTCCTCACTGGCGTGCAGCGCCAACTGCCGACGCGCACCCTGGCGGACGGCGCGGGCCTGGCCAGCTACAAGCGTTACTACCTGACCGGCACGCCCTACGCAAAGGCGCACCCCGAGGTGTTGAAGCGGGTGTATGAGCAGCTGGAGAAAGCGGGAAAATGGGTGAAAGCCAACCCGCAGGACGCGGCCAGAGTGCTCGGCCCGCTGTGGGGTAACCTGGATGTGGCGACGGTTGAGGCCGCCAACGCGCACCGCAGTTATCAGGTGCAGCCGGTGACAGTTGATCAGTTGGGCGAGCAGCAGAAGATTGCGGACGCGTTCTTCAAGGAGGGGTTGTTGCCCAAGGCGGTGGATGCGAAGGATGTCGACACCTGGAAGCCGTAACTAACGGCTCGTTCCCACTCTGCGTGGGAATGCATCGCGTAACGCCCTGCGTCACCACTTCGCAGGGCTGAAGTCTGGCGTTGGTTCGCGGGACGCGGAGCGTCCCAGGATGCATTCCCACGCGGAGCGTGGGAACGATCAATACAGGGTGCGGGCCAGGGCTTTTTTCCATGCTTCATAACGACCCGCCATCGCCGGATCATTTACCGGTTCAAATCGCTCACGCTGACGTTCCAATTGCACGAGTGCCTCATCATCAGACCAAACCCCCAACGCCCTCCCCGCCAAATGCGCAGCCCCCAACGCTGACACCTCCGGCGACAGGCTGCGCACCACCGGGCGTTGCAGCAGGTTGGCCAGAAACTGCATCAACCAGCGGTTACGCGTCGCGCCGCCATCCACCCACAGTTCCTTCAATGGGCTGCCAATGTCCTGCTGCATCGCCTCAAACACATCACGAATCTGATAGCCGATGGACTCCAGTGACGCGCGCAGGATATGCGCACCGGACGTGGCTTCAGTGAGCCCGCAGATCAAACCGCGCGCATCGGCCTTCCAGTGCGGCGCCCCCAGCCCGGACAGCGCCGGTACAAAGTACACGCCGCCATTATCCGGCAGTTGCGCGGCCTGTTCGGTCAGGGCATCCAGGGATTCCCCCGCTACCAGCCGCGAGGCCCACTGCACGGCGGCGCCGGTGTGGACGATATTGCCTTCCATGCCGAACGTGGGTTTGCCGCCGTCATGCCAGGCCAGGGTGGTCGACAGGCCGTGGGTTGAAGCAATCGGGCCGCTCATGGGGGTCATCAAGGATGAGCCGGTGCCAAGGGTCGCCTTGACCAGCCCGGGGGCGAAACCGCCCTGCCCGTACAGCGCCGCATGGGAGTCGCCGATCATCGACATCACCGGGATACCGGCGGGCAAGCTGCCCACGGCGACGGTCTCGGCGAAGAAGCCGGCGCTGGGCTGGATCGGTGCCAGTGCTGCCAACGGAATCGCGAACAGATCCAACAGTTCAGGATCCCAGGCGCAGGTGTGCAGGTTGAACAATTGGGTGCGCGCAGCGTTGGAATGGTCGGTGGCGAACACCTGGCCGCCACTGAGTTTCCACAGCAGCCAGCTGTCGACCGTGCCCAGGCAGATGTCACCGGCTGCGGCACGGGCGTGACCGTTGTCCAGGTTGTCGAGAATCCAACGCAATTTACCGGCGGAAAACATCGGGTCGAGCGCCAGCCCGGTCTTTTCCAGGATCAGCGCTTCATGACCCTGCTCATGCAGTTGCGTGCACAGCGCCGTGGAGCGTCGGCATTGCCAGCTGATGCACGGCGACAAAGGCTCGCCGGTATGGCGATCCCAGGCCACCACCGATTCACGCTGGTTGCTGATGGCCAGCGCGGTGATCGGGCGATCCACCTGGGCCAGGCATTCTTCAATCGCGGCCAGGGTGTTCTGCCAGATCAGCAGCGGGTCCTGCTCGGAAAAACCGGTGCGCGGATGACTGATGCTCAACGGTCGCGAGCCCCGGGCGATCACCTGCCCGAGTTCGTTGACCAGCACCGCCTTGGCGTTGCTGGTGCCTTCATCTATCGCCAGGATCAGCGGAGTGTTGTTAGTCATCGCATTCACCGCAACCGAGTGGCAGCCGCCACAATCCCAGCCGCGTCGATGTTATGCAAGGCGCGGGTCGGTTCACGTGCGCCGGCGGCGGCATATTCGCCATCGCCGATGCCCAGGCGGATCAGGCGGATACCCAGCCCGGCCTCGGCCAGCACTTCGGCAACGATGCTGCCGACACCGCCGTTGATGTTGTGTTCTTCGACGCTGATCACTGTGCGCGTGCCGCTCAGGGCGCTGAGCAATACATCACGCTGCAACGGCCGGATCGACGAGAGGTTGATCACTTGTGCCTGGACGCCCTGCTCCGCGAGCAACCGCGCCGCCTCCACCGCTTCATGCGCCACCGAGCCGAGCGCGACGATGCTCACGTCCGCGCCCTGGCGCAGGATATCCACCTGGCCGGGTTTGAATTGATAGTCGCCAGCGTGCACATCGGGCAAGGCTTTACCGTCGAGGCGGATGTACACCGGGCCGTGATAGCGCAGCGCGTAATCGACGATTTGCCGACACTCAAAGGCATCCGCCGGGGCGAAAATCTGCACATTGCCAAAGCCGCGCATCACCGAAATATCATCGATGCTGTGATGGGTGCTGGCGAGCGGACCGTAGCTGGCGCCGGCATTCAGGCCGAACATTTTGACGTTGGCCTGGTTGTAGCAGACGTCGACCTTGATCTGCTCGTTGGCCCGCGAGATCAGAAACGGTGCCGCATTGCAGGTGGCCGCGATCTTGCCGCCCAGGGCCAGGCCCGCCGCGACGCTGACCAGTGACTGTTCGGCAATACCGACGTTGATCAGCCGCTCGGGAAAGCGCTGGGCAAACGGGCCGATCTTGGCCGTGGAGGTGGAATCGCTGACCACCGGCACCACGTCCAGCCCGGCGTCGACTGCAGCAATAAAAGCTTCCACCATGACGCTCGCCAAATGTTCACTCGCCATGGTTCAACTCCTCCAGTGCTGCGTTGATTTCGTCACCCTTGGGTACACGGTGGTGCCATTCGGGGCGGGCTTCGATAAACGACACGCCCTTGCCTTTGATGGTGTGCGCGATCAGCACCTGGGGCTTGCCGGTTTTGGCCTGCATGGTCTCCAGGGCTTCGATCAACTGGCCCACGTCGTTGCCGTTGCACTCGCTGACGCTGAAGCCGAAGGCGGCCCATTTCACATCCAGCGGGTCGAGCGGCATGATCTCGGCGGTCAGGCCGGCCAGTTGCAGCTTGTTCTTGTCGACGATCACAAACAGGTTGTCGAGGCCGTACTTGGCCGCCGCCATCGCCGCTTCCCAGTTGGAGCCTTCGGCCAGCTCACCGTCGCCGGTCAGCACGTAGATGCGTTTTTTGCTGCCGGACATTTTTGCCGCCAGCGCCAGCCCTACCGCCACGGGCAAACCATGACCGAGGGCGCCGGTGTTCAGCTCGATGCCGGGGGTTTTCTGGCGCACCGGGTGGCCGGGCAGATGGGAATTGAAGTGCTGGTACGTCGGCAGCCATTCAGTCGGGATGTAGCCCGCCTGCGCCAGGCAGCAATACAAACCGCCGACGCCATGGCCCTTGCTTTGGATATAGATATCGCGCTCAGGGTCTTCGGTGCGTTCCGGGCCGGTATTGAGGATGCGGAAATACAGGGTGGCGAGGATGTCGGTTTCCGACAGGTCGGCCCCGGTATGCCCGCCCGCCGGTGAGTCGGCATTCAGACGGATCACGTGGCGCCGGATCAGGCGGGCCTGTTCTTTGATCTGGTGGGCGTCGTACTGGAAGGCATTCATGCAGCGGCTCCTGTGGGCTGACCACGCGAGGTATGCATTGGGGATATGCATTGGAGATAAAAGTGTCGAAAGCTGCATTTGAATATTTATTCAGCAGTGACAATATATTTCTATTTAGACGCCGAACGCTCATCAGGTCAAGTGAGCACGCTGCGGAAAAATGAAATAAACCTCGGAAATACCCCGCGGACAAACGGCAAAAATCCTACACGGACTACTCTAGCCCGTGGCTTTGCGGCTTAAAAAATCTGCGGTTTAGCGGTATACATGAAAAATTAAGCGCTTGACTTTGACACGGTGTCACTGGAATCTGAATTAACAGTCAGGCACGCATAAATATTCAGCGCACCTGAAAGCACTCCAAAAAAAATAAATCAGGAGAACACTGTGGACACCAAAGCTATTGTCCAGCATCCGGCCGAACTCAAGCCGCCCCACCGCCCACGGCTGGTGAAACTGCTCCCCAGCAATATCGGCGGCCCGCTGATCGGCCTTGTGCTGCTGGTGCTGGTTTTCTCCTTCAGTTCCGAATTCTTCTTCTCTTTGCGCAATGGCCTGAACATTCTTGATCAGGTCACCGTGCTGGGCATCCTCGCGATTGGCATGACGGCGGTGATCGTGATCGGCGGCATCGATCTGTCGGTCGGCTCGGTGCTGGCCTTCTCGATGATGATGCTCGGCTGGCTGTATCAGGATCAGGCGGTGCCGCTGGGTTTCGCGATTCCTGTCTCGATTGCCACCGGCATGCTGGCCGGGCTGGTGTCCGGCGGGTTGATCACCTATGCCAAGCTGCCGCCCTTTATTGCCACGCTGACCATGATGTCGGTGGCCCGGGGCCTGGCGAACATTCTCACCGAAGGCCGGCAGATCGTCGGCTACCCGGACTGGTTCACCAGCCTGGCCACGGTGCGTCACTTCGGTTTTCTCTCGGCCACCGTCGGTTTGTTCCTGGTGATGCTGGTAGTGGCCTGGGTATTCCTGCGCTTTCGGGCCGGCGGGCGCAACCTCTACGCCATGGGCGGCAGCCCGGAAGTAGCGCGCCTGTCCGGCATCAAGGTGCGCGCGATCACCCTGTGGGTGTACGCCATCAGCGGAGCGTTGGCCGGCATCGCCGCCGTGACCCTCGCCGCGCGCCTCGACTCTTCCCAACCCAGCGCCGGCCTGAGCCTGGAACTGGATGCCATTGCCGCCGTGGTGATTGGCGGTGCCAGCCTCAGCGGCGGCGTCGGCAGCATCGGCGGCACGCTGGTCGGTGTGCTGATCATTGGCGTGTTGCGCAATGGCCTCAACCTGCTTGGCGTCTCGCCCTTCATTCAACAAGTGGTGATCGGCGTGGTCATCGCCCTTGCCGTCACCATCGATACCTTGCGACGCCGCTCCAGCACTGCCCGTTAAACCTGTTCGACAGTTGACACCCTCCAACAATAAAACCAGGAGTCACCGACATGTTCAGCCCCAAGAAACTGCTGTTGGCCACCGCTCTCGCTGCCGCCACACTCACCGCCGCCGGCACCACCTGGGCCAAGGACCTGACCATCGGCCTCGCCGTGGCCAACCTGCAGGCCGACTTTTTCAACCAGATCAAGCAATCAGTGGAAGCCGAGGGCAAGGCCAAGGGGATCAAAGTGATCACCGTGGACGCCCAGGGCAACTCGTCGACCCAGGTCAGCCAGATTGAAGACCTGATCACCCGCCAGATCGACGTGCTGATCTACATCCCGGCCGGTGCCACCGCCGCCGGTGTGCCGGTGAAAGCCGCCAAGGCCGCGGGCATCCCGGTGATCGCCGTCGACCGCAACGCCCCCGATGCACCGGGCGACACCTTTATCGCCAGCGACAGCGTGGCCGGCGCCAAGACCCTGGCCGAATACGTCGGCAAGATTACCGACGGCAAAGGCCGCATCGCGATCCTGCAAGGCCAGCTCGGCACCACGCCGGAGAACGATCGCGCCAAGGGTTTCGAAGCGGGATTGAAAGCCTTCCCGGACCTCAAGGTCGTCGCCCAGCAACCGGCCGAATGGGCGCAGGACAAAGGCTTCGCCGTGGCCCAGGACCTGCTCCAGCGTGACCCGAATATCACCGTCTTCTTCGGCCGTGCCGATGCCATGGCGTTGGGCGCTGCGCAGGCAGTCAAGGTCGGCAACCTCGATCACAAGGTGGTGGTGGTTGGTTTCGACGGCGACGTGGCCGGACTCAAGGCCGTCCAAAGCGGCGTGCTGAATGCAACCATGACCCAACAGACCCAGAAAATGGGCCGCCTGGCCGTGGCCTCGGCGATTGACCTGAAAGCCGGCAAGGCCGTGCCCAAGGAACAATTGCTGCCGACCGTGCTGACCACCAAAGAAAACGTCGCGCCGTTCCTGCAACAGCACCCGTAAGCCTCGGAGGTCGTCATGCAAGCAGCAGCTCTGGACATAGCAGCCGACGCGGTGCTGTGCCTGCGCAACATCAGCAAGGCCTATGGCCCGGTGCAGGTGCTGTCGCAGGTCAACGTGGACATTCGCCCCGGCGAAGTCCTGGCCCTGCTCGGCGAGAACGGCGCAGGCAAGTCGACCTTGTCGTCGATCATCGCCGGCCTCGTGCAACCGGAAGTCGGGGGCAGCATGACCTGGCTGGGCGAGGCGTATGCGCCGGGCTCGCCGGGGGCCGCCTTGGGTGCCGGGATCGGCCTGATCCACCAGGAAATCCGCCTGCTGCCGCAATTGTCGATCGCCGAGAACATCTTCGTCGGCCGCCTGCCCATGCGTCACGGGCGGGTCGACCGCGAGTACATGGAGGCCCAGGCGCAGATCCAGCTGGAACGCCTGGGGCTCAAGGTGCCGGCATCGCGCAAGGTCGAAGGCCTGAGCGTGGCGGCCCAGCAACTGGTGGAAATCGCCAAGGCGCTGACCCTCAAGGCACAGCTGCTGATCCTCGACGAACCCACCGCTGCGTTGGGCGGTGAAGAGACCGAGCTACTGTTCCAGCAGGTCGAGCGGCTCAAGGCCGAGGGCGTGTCGTTTATCTATATCAGCCATCGCTTGGAAGAGATCGCGCGCATCGCCGACCGCGTGTTGGTGCTGCGCGACGGTCGCCAGATCGCCTTGCATGCCACGGCCCAGGTGCCGGTGCGTGAATTGGTCGAGCAAATGGTCGGGCGCAGCCTGGAACGGATTTTCCCCGCGCTGCAGCCACCGCAGGAACGGGTGATGTTGCAGGTCAAGGATTTGAGTTGCCGTGAGTTTGCGCTGCATGGCATTGATTTCAGCGTGCGCGCGGGTGAAGTGTTCGGCATTGCCGGTGTGGTCGGCGCCGGGCGGACCGAGCTGGTGCGCACCATTGCCGGTGCGGCCCAGGATATTCAGGGCCATATGGTGCTCGACGGCGAGGTGCGCCGCCTGCGCTCACCCTTCGAGGCGATTCAGGCCGGCGTGGTGCTGGTGCCCGAGGACCGCAAGCAGCAAGGCGTGGTCGTCGAGCATCGTATCGAAGACAACCTGATTTATGGCAACACCGACCTGCTGGACAAGCGTGGTTGGGTGTTCCCTGCCCCGCTGCGCGAATTTGCCCGCACGGCGGTGGCGCGGTTGGGCGTGAAGGGTGCGCCGCAGCAGCGGATTTCCAGCCTGTCCGGCGGGAACCAGCAGAAGGTCATTATCGCCAAGTGGCTGGCGCGCAATCCCAAGGTGTTCATTCTCGATGAACCGACACGCGGGATTGATGTGGGCGCGCGGGCGGCGATTTATGAAGTGATCGCCGATTTGGCGGCCAAGGGCATGGCGGTGATTGTGGTGAGTTCGGATCTGGATGAAGTACTTGGGCTGTCCCATCGGGTGATGGTGATGAGCCGGGGCCGGCAGATGGGGATTCTGGAGCGTGGCGAGGCAACGCCCGTTTCGGTAATGGAAATGGCCACGGCCTAATTAAAGCCAACAAAGATCAATTGTGAGAGCAAGGCCTTTGTGGTGAGCGAGCTTGCTCGCTCGCCACAGGGTGTTAACCAATATTGAATTATGGAGTGTTCCATGCAGCTTTTTAGTCTTCAGGGCCAGGTGGCTTTTGTGACCGGTGCCGGCAGCGGCATTGGCCAGGCTATCGCCGTAGGTCTCGCCGAAGCCGGCGCGGATGTCGCGTGTTTTGATCTACCCGGCAGCCCCGGTATCGCCAGCACCGTCGAACGCATCCAAACCCTCGGCCGCCGCGCCCTGGCCTTGAGCGGCACAGTCACCGAACGGGCCGCACTGGATGCCGCCGTCGCCCGCACCGAAAGCGAATTGGGCGAGCTGAGCGTGGCGGTCAATTGCGCCGGCATCGCCAATGCCCAGGCTGCCGAAGACCTGGAATTGCAACGCTGGCAAACCACCCTGGACATCAACCTCACCGGGATTTTCCTCAGTTGCCAGGCCCAGGCTGCGGTGATGTTGCCCCGTGGCAAAGGCGCCATCGTCAACATCGCCTCCATGTCGGGCAGCATCGTCAACCGTGGCCTGTTGCAGGCGCACTACAACACCTCCAAGGCCGGGGTGATCCACCTCAGCAAGAGCCTGGCGATGGAATGGGCCGATAAGGGCCTGCGGGTCAATTGCATCAGCCCCGGCTACACCGCCACGCCGATGAACTCACGGCCGGAAGTCGCCGACCAGGTGAAGATTTTTGAACAGACCACGCCCATGGGCCGCATGGCCAGCGTGGAAGAAATGGTCGGCCCGGCGATTTTCCTGGTCAGCCAGGCCTCGTCTTTCTGCACCGGTGTCGACCTGTTGGTCGATGGCGGTTTTGTTTGCTGGTAAGCAGTGGAGCCCCTCGTCATGTCGCAACGTTTCAGCGGTAAAACCGTAGTGATCACCGGCGCCTGCCGTGGCATCGGCGCCGGCATTGCCGAGCGCTTCGCCCAGGAAGGCGCCAACCTGGTATTGGCCTCCAACGACCTGGAGCGGGTGACCTTCACCGCCGAGCAACTGGCCCAGGAATACCAGGTCGACACGCTCGCCCTGGGCATCGATGTCACGAACGAAGCCGATATCGAAACGCTCTACCGCGAAGGCCACGCGCGCTTTGGCAGCATCGACGTGTCGGTGCAAAACGCCGGCATCATCACCATCGACCACTACGACAAGATGCCCCGCGCCGACTTCGACAAGGTGCTGCAGGTCAACACCACCGGCGTGTGGCTCGGTTGCCGCGAGGCGGCCAAATACATGGTCAAGCAAGGCAGCGGGCGGTTGATCAACACCTCCTCGGGCCAGGGCCGCCAGGGGTTTATCTACACGCCGCACTACGCCGCGAGCAAAATGGGCGTAATCGGAATCACCCAAAGCCTCGCGCTGGAACTGGCGCGGCACAACATCACGGTCAACGCGTTCTGCCCCGGTATCATTGAAAGCGAAATGTGGGACTACAACGACCGCGTATGGGGCGAGATCCTCAGCACCGATGAAAAGCGCTACGGCAAGGGTGAATTGATGGCCGAGTGGGTCAAGAACATCCCCCTGCGCCGCGCCGGCAAACCCTCGGATGTCGCGGGCCTGGTGGCGTTCCTCGCCTCGGATGACGCGGCCTACCTCACCGGGCAGGCGATCAATATCGACGGTGGCCTGATCATGTCGTAAGGGTTTGGTATCCTCACGGCCATTGAGTCAACAACTGAGGCCTTCATGAGCCAGATCGAAGAACAGCGCCTGATCACCAAGATCGCGAGCCTCTATTACGAAGAAGGGCTCAAGCAGTCCGAGATTTCCACGCAGCTGGATTTGTCCCAGTCCTTTATCAGCCGCGCCCTGCGTCGGGCGCTGCAGGACGGCGTGGTGAAGATCAGCGTAATGCGCCTGCAAGGCCTGCACCTGGAGCTGGAAAATCAACTGCAGCGCCGCTACGGCGTGCGGCGGGTGATCGTGGTGGAAGCCACTGAGCCGGGCAATGATGAAAGCATCAAGCAAGCCATCGGCTCGGCCGCCGCGCACTACCTGGAGACCAGTCTGTCGCCCCAGGACCACATCGGCATTTCATCGTGGAGCAGCACCATTCGCGCCATGGTCGGCCATCTGCATGCCCAACCGGGCAAACAAGGCGCCCAGGAAGTGGTACAACTGTTGGGCGGCGTCGGCAACAAAGGCGCCTTTGAAGCCACCCTGCTCACCCAGCGCCTGGCCACCCTGCTCAACTGCCCGGCGTTCCTGCTGCCGTCGCAAAGCATCGAGCAATCGGTGGAAAGCAAGCAGCGCATCGTCGAGATGGAAGAGGTCAAGGAAGTGCTGCAACGCTTTGACAGCATCACCCTGGCGATCGTCGGCATCGGCGATCTGGAGCCCTCACAACTGCTGCGCAACAGCGGCAACTACTACACCGAAGAGATGCTGCGCCTGCTGGCTGAACGTGGCGCGGTCGGCGATATCTGCCTGCGCTACTTCGACGCACAGGGCAAACCGGTGCTGGAAGAAGATGAAGAATTCGTAGTGTCGGTGGCGCTGCCCAAGTTGCGCTCGATCCACCGCGTGCTCGGCCTGGCCGGCGGGCTGAACAAGGTCCAGGCGATTCGTGGCGCGCTCAAGGGCGGCTACCTCGACATCCTGATCACCGACCTCGACACCGCCCAGGCCCTGAACCACTAACCCCTTTTCTGGAGACTGCCGCTCATGACGTCCAAGCTCGAACAACTCAAGCAATTCACTACCGTGGTCTGCGACACCGGCGACCTCGACGCCATTAGCCGCTTGCGCCCGGTCGACGCCACCACCAACCCTTCGCTGCTACTCAAGGCCGCCGCCATCCCGGACTACGCCGAGCTGCTGCGCAATGCCGTAAACCTGTCAAAAGGCGATGTAGGCCTTGCCTGCGACCACTTCGCCGTGTCGGTGGGTGCCGGCATTCTGAAGGTAATCCCTGGGCGTATCTCCACCGAAGTCGACGCGCGCCTGTCCTTCGATGAAGACGCGCTGTGGGCCAAGGCCAACCAGTTGATCGCCCTGTACGACCAGGCCGGTGTCGGCCGCGACCGCGTGCTGATCAAACTGGCCTCCACCTGGGAAGGCATCCGCACCGCCGAACGCCTGGAAAAAGCCGGCATCCAGACCAACCTGACCCTGCTGTTCTCCTTCGCCCAGGCCGTCGCCTGCGCCGATGCCGGGGTGTTCCTGATCTCGCCGTTCGTGGGCCGCATCTACGACTGGTACCGCAAGAACACCGGCCTGGACTACACAGGCGTTGAGGACCCGGGCGTGCAGTCGGTAACGCGTATCTACAACTACTACAAGGCCAACCAGATCAGCACCGTGGTGATGGGCGCGAGCTTCCGCACCCTCAGCCAGATCGAACAGCTGGCGGGGTGTGATCGCCTGACCATCAGCCCGGACCTGCTGCAAAAGCTCGACGAAGACCAGGGCACGCTGGAGCGCAAGTTGGTGCCGGTGACCGACGGCGAAGCGCGTCAGCCAATGAACGAAGCGCAATTTCGCTGGGCGTCGAATGAAGATGCGATGGCGACGGAGAAACTGGCGGAAGGGATTCGGCAGTTTGCGCGGGATCAGGAGAAGCTTGAGGCTGTGCTGGCCGCGCTATAACGCTATTGCACTGTAGGCGCGAGGGGGGCCTGAGTTCCCCCTCACGGCGAAACGCTTTGCGCCGCCATATTTTCAAACGGCATCGGCACCGATTTGATCGCGCCGTCCAGGTTACGGTAACGGTGGTAGACACCGGCCGAAGGTAACAACCGACCGCGCTCCACCACGCGACGACCGTCCAGTACATAACGTACGGTCTGCTCGCCAGCGTCAGCCACGCCCTCACCTGCGCGCAAGTCCTGGGCGAAGACGCGCATGGCCTCGTCGATGCAGACTTCGAGTTGCTCGTTCACCTTGGCCCATTCCAGGTGACCGTCGTCGATGCATTGCGCACCACAACTGCGAAAGGGCTGCCCGACCACTTCGATCCGCCGTTGATACAGCACCGACCCGGCGATGTCCTGGACCTGTACCCGGTTGACCAGGATAAAGCTGCCCCGGTCCGCGCTCAGCACCAGCCGCGGCTCGACCAGCACCAGCGCGCTGATCTGCCCCTGCGCCGCAGGCAGGCCCGCCGCCTGGCTGGTCTGTTGATAGCGTCGCGAAATAGCCGCTTCCAGGTTCTGCTCAGCGAGCAGCGTCGTCATCGGGCGGGCATCGTGTTCTGCGCTATTGCGCGCATCGCGCTCCAGTACACCCACGCCGGTCTGGGTATTGATGGCACTGGCGATCAACAAGCCCACCACGCCCCCCGCGTTCACGGCACTGCGCGTGACATTGTCGCTGACTTGGGCCGCGTCCGACGCACGCTTGCTGTCAATCACCATCGACGCCGTGACGAAGCCCTGGGCCGGCAACCGCACCTCGACCTTGGCACCGTGGGTATTGATGTACGACAGGGCGGACGGCGTATTGAAGCCGGGTTCAGGCAGCTGATGCTGGGCGCACGCTCCCAGCATCAGGCCACTGGCGATGAGCAACGCACTGCCCAGTTGCTTCATTGGGCGAACGGAGTGATGACCAGTTGGCGGCTGCTGTCCACGGCCTGGTAGTAGGCGTTCGACAAGTTGCTGTAGTTGGGTTGGTCCCACTCGCCCTGCGCCGGTTGCGTCACGGCAAACGGCTTGTACCACAGCAGGTGATTGTCACGCAGATCGACCACCAGGCCGATGCCGCCCACTTGCGGGGTCGGCACGCTGGTCGGCACCACGCTGTAGTACGTCCGGTACGCGCCGCTCGCCGTGTAGGAAATCAACAGCAGGCGATCCACACCGTACTTGGCTTGCAACGGCGTCAGGTCACGGCCGAAGAAGCCTTCGCGGAACTTGTTTTCCTTGAATTTGGTGAGGTCGATCGACTCGTCCACGCGCTTGGCCTTGTAGCCCTTGGCGACCAGCTTGGCGACGATTTCGTCAGGGATACTCGCGGCGTCCTGCAGCTTCCAGGTACTGACCTGAGTGCTGAGCTTGCTGTTGATGCCCTTGTTGATCGCCAGGTCCAGCAACCCCTGTTGGCCGCCCAGCACCAGCTCCGAGGGCGGCAGCGTGGTCATGGCCACGCCGATGGTCTGGCTCTTGTCGCTCCAGAACTGCGCGTCGAGCTCGACGGGCTTCTGGATGTTGGCCGCGCAGCCATACAGGCCGGAACAGATGAAAATCAGGGCGATACAGTTTCGGAGCGTGCGAAATGCCACTGGAAAAGTCCTTTTAGAGAGTGGTTTGCTAGCAGTACCTGGTGAGGTAGTGGGCAAAGGCCATCGTGGTGCCATTAGCCGCTGGCGATATTAGAAGGAGGAGAAAATGGCGTCAACTTAATAACTTTTTGCGTAATGAAAGGCGACCAACGGTAGGACCGGGCTTCTAAAGCCCGTGTCCAGTTTCCTTTCATTGTGCAGTTGTACGCAGGTTGCAAGAGCAAAGACTAGGCGTCTGCTTAGCGCCTACTCAGGCTTGGGCCACACCCTGCCCAAACCGCCGAATCGCCAGGCAATACCCTATCAACGCCACCGCCGCCAGCAACCCGCCCGCCGCGCCGATCCAGGCGAAGCCGAAGTGGCTGCCGACCCAGCTGCCCATCAGGGCGCCGCCGCCGATGCCGATGTTGTAGATGCCGGAGAACATCGCCATCGCGACGTCGGTGGCGTCCGGTGCCAGCACCAGTACCTTGGACTGCATCGCCAGGCCGAAGCCCATAATTGCCATGCCCCAGAACACGCTGAGGCCAACCAGGTACGACTCGGCGCCGCTCAGCGGCAACATCAGCGCCAGGCACGCCGTGAGCAGGAACACGGCGCTGATCACAAAGATGTGCGGGTTGAAGCGGTGCACCAGGCTGAACAGCAGCGAGCCGATGATGCCAGCGCCGCCAAATACCAGCAGGAACAGGGTCACAGCGTTGCCGCTCAGGCCTGCGACGCCTTCGACGAAGGGTTCGATGTAGCTGTAGGCGGTGAATTGCGCGGTGACCACCATCGCGGTCAGCACGTAGAGCGCCACCAGTGCCGGGCGTTTGAACAGCAGTGGCAGGCTGCGCAGAGAGCCGGAGTTCTGGCTCGGCAGCAGCGGCAAGGTACGCGCCAGCCAGAACACCAGGGCGGCGGCGAACGCGGCGATGACCAGGAAGGTGGTGCGCCAGCCCATGGCTTCGCCCAGCAGGCGGCCGAGCGGGATGCCGAGAACCATCGCCAGGGACGTGCCGGTGGCCAACAGGCCGAGGGCTTGCACCTGCTTGCCTTCCGGCGCCAGGCGCACGGCGAGGGATGCGGTGATCGACCAGAACAGCGCATGGGACAAGGCGATGCCGATGCGGCTGACCATCAACAGGCCAAAGCTGGTGGCCACGCTGGAAAGGATATGGCTGGCGATAAACAGGCCAAACAACACGATCAGCAGCTTGCGCCGTTCGATGTTGCGGGTCAGCAGCATCACTGGCAGCGAGGTTAGGGACACGATCCAGGCGTAGATGGTGAGCATCAGGCCTACGCTGGCGATGGGCATGTCGAAGCTGGCGCCGATGGCGCTGAGCAGTCCGACCGGCACAAATTCGGTGGTATTGAACACAAAGGCGGCCAGCGCGAGGGCGATGACCGGTTGCCAGTTGGCTTGGGGTGTTGCGGCTGAAAGGCTCATTGAACGGCGCGGCACTCTGACGATGATCAAACGGCCACGCCGTAGAAGCGCCGCCGCCGAGCATTCTATAGGTTTCTCGGTCGGCTGTTGGCGCAGATCCTACGCATTCGTCGCCCGATGCCTCATGGCGCGGTGAGGGTAATCACGTAGTTTTCGGCTGAATCGGCTTGCCGCCGCCGTCCACCAGCAGATAACGCTGGTCGTAATAACGCCCGCCGCCGCTGTCCGCAACCAGCAGCACGTGGGCCGCCGGGTCGCCCAGTGCCTTGACGCTGGCCACCGGGGCCACACTTCGCACGTCGACCCGGGTGCCACGGCTGGCGTTGGCGCATCCCGTCAATTGAATCACCGCACCGCTGCGCGCATTTGTCGCACAGCCTGACTCCACGATAGCGCCTGTGAACTGAATCGTTCCATGGCTCGCGGGCTGAGCCGCACCGCATGCGCCCACCCAGAAACACCGGAGGCCCGCAATCTAATGCCGATCAGTTAGGAAATAGAAAGAGCGGGAAGTAACCTGTGGCGAGGGAGGCCTCCCAGCCTGCAAACAGGCTGCGCTGTCGCGCAGAGAACCTGCCGATAAATCGGAAAATTATTTATGTTTAAAATCAATAAGATAAATTTTGCTCTATAAGAGCTTGCTCCCTCACCACAGGGATGGTGTTTGGCCTAATTGTGGCTGACACACTGCTTATTGTGGCGAGGGAGCTTGCTCCCGCTGGGCTGCGCAGCGGCCCCAGTCGGATGAAACAGGTAATTCAGGCAGACCGCGTTGGCAGGCTTTGGGGCCGCTTCGCGGCCCAACGGGAGCAAGCTCCCTCGCCACAGGGACGGTGTCTGGCCTTAATTGTGGCTGACACACTGCTTATTATGGCGAGGGAGCTTGCTCCCGTTGGGGTGCGAAGCAGCCCCAGTCGCATGAACGAAGATATTTCAGGCAGACCGCGTTGGCAGGCTTTGGGGCCGCTTCGCGGCCCAACGGGAGCAAGCTCCCTCGCCACAGGGACGGTGTCTGGCCTTAATTGTGGCTGACACACTGCTTATTGTGGCGAGGGAGCTTGCTCCCGTTGGGCTGCGCAGCGGCCCCAGTCGGATGAACGAAGATATTTCAGGCAGACCGCGTTGGCAGGCTTTGGGGCCGCTGCGCGGCCCAACGGGAGCAAGCTCCCTCGCCACAGGGACGGTGTTTGGCCTAATTGTGGCTGACACACTGCTTATTGTGGCGAGGGAGCTTGCTCCCGTTGGGCTGCGCAGCGGCCCCAGTCGGATGAACGAGGTAATTCAGGCAGACCGAGTAGGCAGGCTTTGGGGCCGCTTCGCGGCCCAACGGGAGCAAGCTCCCTCGCCACAGGGACGGTGTCTGGCCTTAAATGATCGGTATTAGGCCAGTAAACACCGAAATACCTTTAACACTCATGCCGACGCTCCTTCTTGGGCTGTTAAAAAGTCAGTCGTCTGGCCTTGCGTTAACTTAAGGTTATTCGTCGACTCTTTCGAGCCGTCACGGGTCCACCTGGCCCATCATTTCCGGGATGCTTTCCGGCCGGTTGGCATAACGCTGGGCCAGCGCTGCACACACCATCAGTTGAATCTGGTGAAACAGCATCAGCGGCAGAATCAATACGCCCATGCTCGCCCCGGCAAACAGCACCTGGGCCATTGGCACGCCAGTGGCCAGGCTTTTCTTCGAGCCGCAGAACAGGATGGTGATGCGGTCTTCCTGATTAAAACCGAACGCCTTGCCCAACACCGTGGACGCCACCAGCACCAGCGCGAGCAATACGCAGCACGCCACCACCAGGCCGCCGAGTTCCCACAGCGGGATCTGGTGCCAGATACCTTCGTTGACCGCTTCACTGAACGCGCCGTAGACCACCAGCAGGATCGAGCCCTGGTCGACGAACTTCAGCCAGGATTTGTTGCGGCCCACCCACTCGCCGATCCAACGACGGGCGATCTGCCCGGCCACAAACGGCAGCAGCAGTTGCACGCTGATCTTCAGGATCGCGTCGACGGTGGATGCGCCGTCGCCATGGACGTTGAGCAACAGCGTCACCAGCAACGGCGTCAGGAAGATCCCGAACAGGCTCGACGCCGCCGCGCTGCAGATTGCCGCCGGAATATTGCCGCGCGCCAGCGATGTGAAGGCAATCGCCGATTGCACGGTGGCCGGCAAGGCACAGAGGTAGAGCATGCCCATGTACAGGTCTTTGCCGATCAACGGCGACAGCACCGGCTTGAGCGCCAGGCCCAGCAGCGGGAACAGCACGAATGTCAGGCTGAACACCAGCAGGTGCAGGCGCCAGTGGCCGGCACCGGCGACGATGGCCTGGCGCGACAGTTTGGCGCCATGCAGGAAAAACAGCAGCGCGATGGCCAGGTTGGTCACCCAGCCGAAAGCCACGGCGGTCTGGCCGCTGGCGGGCAGCAAGGACGCAAGGATTACCGTGGCAATCAGGATCAGGGTGAAGTTGTCGGGCAGAAAACGGGGGCGGGTCATAAGCAGGATCTTCCGGGGGTTGCCAAGAGCGTCATCACGACTCTAACGTAACGGCTTGTTACCGACTAACGCCAATGAGCCAGTAAATGCCGCCTAAAGGACATGCCAACACCGTGCGCCGCAGTGTGCCCGGGCTTTCCAGCCTGCCTCGTCCGGTGTACGGGCGTACGGAATCCCTGCCCAATCGCGCGCTCACTCGCCGGCACAGCCACCCGTGGGTGCAATTGTCTTACGCGATTTCCGGTGTGTTGGAGATCCAGACCAACGTCGGCCGCTTCGTCGCACCACCGCAGCGCGCGGTGTGGATTCCGGCGGGCATGCCGCACCGGGTGTACAGCTCGCCCCACACCGAGATGCGCAGCCTGTACCTCGATTGCAGCGTCACCGCCTGGGCGGATGAGCGCTGCCAGGTGCTGGAAGTCAGCAGTTTGCTGCGCGAGTTGATTCGCAGCTTCAGCGAATTGCCGGTGGAATATGCCGAGGAGGGTCCGGACGGACGGCTGGCCCAAGTGGTTCTGGACCAACTGGCGGCGGCGCCTCAAGTGGATTTGATGCTGCCACTGCCCCTGGATCCGCGACTGCGGCAGATCTACCGCAGCTTGAATTTGCACCCGGAGCAGCAGACCACCTTGGGTCACTGGAGCCAGAAGCTGGGAGTGAGCGAGAAGACCCTCAGCCGGTTGTTCCTGAGTGAAACCGGCTTGACCTTTCGCGCCTGGCGCCAGCGCCTGCGACTGCTGAGCGCCCTGCCCGCCCTCGAGCAAGGTGAGCGGGTAACGGATGTGGCGCTGGGCTGTGGCTATGAATCGACATCGGCGTTTATCAATGCGTTTCGGCAGCAGTTCGATGCCACACCCGGCGAATTCTTCCGCTGACCCTCAGACAACGATTTTTGACTGCATTTCACATCAGGATTAGGGATCAGCTGCCATTCCCGCCGTGGGCCTCTTCAAAGAAGTAGTCCTTCCAGCTCGCCGCCTTGTTTTTCAGCACGCCCAACTCTTGCAACTTCTCGGCATAGATGTAGGTGCGCTGCGGCACGATGGTGAAGTCGATTTCCGGGTCCTGGACGATCTTCTCCACCAGGTCCAACGGCAACTTGGATTGCTCGACGCGGATATACGCCTTGGCGGCGGCGGGCTTGTCGGCCTTGATGATCTTCTCCGCCTCGGCCAGTGCGTCGTAGAACGCTTTATAAGTCTTGGGGTTTTCGTCGTGGAATTTCTGCGTGGTGTAGAGCACGTTGAACGTGGCCTGCCCGCCGAGGATGTCGTAGGAACTGAGCACCTTGTGCACGTTGGGGTTCAACAGCTCCTGGTACTGGAACGGCGGGCTGGAGAAGTGCGAATTGATCTCCGAACCACCGGCAATCAACGCCGCCGTGGCATCGGGGTGGGCCAGGCTGATGGAAATGTCGTCAAACTTTTTGTAGTTGGCAGCGCCGAACTGCTTGGCGGTCTCAATCTGCAAGGTGCGCGACTGGAAGCCTACACCTGCGGCGGGCACGGCAATGCGATCTTTCTCGGTGAAGTCCTTCAAGGTCTTCACGTTGGGGTTATTGGTCAGCAGGTAATTGGGCATCGAACCCAGAGAGGCGATGGCCTTGACGTTCTGCTTGCCCTTCGTGCGGTCCCACAGGGTGAGCATCGGCGGCACCCCGGCGGAGACCACGTCCAGCGCACCGGCCAGCAACGATTCGTTCATTGCAGTGGCGCCGGAAATGCTGTTCCACTCCACCTCGATGTCCAAGCCCTGTTCCTTGCCGTGTTTTTCGATCAGGTGCTGGTCGCGCACCACATCGAGGATCAGGTAACCGATACCGAATTGCTGGGCGATGCTGATCTTGCCCTCGGCCTGCGCACCAGGGCTGAGCAAAGCGCTCGCAGCGGCCAGGGACACGGCCAGGAGGGTCAGGGAGGGACGCTTGAAAGTCATGGGGGATCTGCCGCGTTTTCGAGGAGGTGATGGAGCCTAGCGGCGATTTTTAAGACTGGAAAAGAATATCGGGATCTATTGTTATGCAAATGATCCCCAAACCTGCGTCCGGCTGGTATCGTGCGGCGCTTTGAAAAACCGCTCACCACCTGCGAGGAAATGGACGTTGAACACTGACGAAAAAATGACCGGGGACTTGTTCGAGGTGGATAAGCGCCTGTCACTCAAGCCCGTGGTGGACTTCAACACCTACCTGCGCAGCGCGTTCGGCGACGGCCCTTGCACGTGTGTGCGTTGCACGGCCAGTGGCGGGGATGAAACCGGCTAT
This sequence comes from Pseudomonas fildesensis, assembly GCF_001050345.1. GTDB lineage: Bacteria > Pseudomonadota > Gammaproteobacteria > Pseudomonadales > Pseudomonadaceae > Aquipseudomonas > Aquipseudomonas fildesensis. Next base: position 57,032 of record NZ_LFMW01000013.1, read on the forward strand.
GCGTTTCAGCACACTTTCAATTTTGACGGCAAACCCACCCACCGCCGCTTCGCGTCCACGGCGGGCAGTGATGTGCTGTTGATGCTCAAGAAAGCATGGTTGTCCTACACCAAGGCCGAACTTACCGGCGCGGGTAACCTGGCAATAGATGGGGTGAAGGACTTTGTCGAACCGCAGTTACACAAACGCTTATTGCCGCTTTTTTTGGCCAGTGGGTTGGTCAAGGAAGTTGATGGAGAACTGCGGTTATTACCACAGTCGGCAGCCTGATAAGGCTCGGACTCTGCGAGAAAACTGACCTCCGCTTGGATGGCAGGCAATTTCCAGGTATGTGAGTCGCGTTGTACCATCAGAAAGTCACGAGCGTGCCGCCGAACAGGGACAATCCGGCGTCAACCACAAAGGAATGAAGTTGATGAATCAAGAATGCATCACCCGCTACTGGCACGCCGTTGAGCTGTTACAACCTCAATCAGCCCCGAAAATAGAAAAGCGCGACGGCCTGTTTTCGTCGTTTTTCCACGACGTCAACGCTGCTCGAACGGTGATGCCTTGGTCTGAAGAGAGTCCCGTCGCAGGCCAGCAGATCCCAGGCAAGAGGGTCTGGAGCCATACCCTATTCGCCCACCTGTACGACAGCCAGGCAGTGGCCGATGAGCTCAAGCAGCTTTACGGCGCCGACCAAGGCTACAAAGAACATCCAAAACGCCGAGAGTCTGCACTCTTTGCTCTGAAATTCACGGCTCAGGGCATGATGGTCCAAGACAGCCTGGTGCTCTCCAGCGAAGCCTGGTTCCTTGGCCGCGCGCTGAGCAAAAGGGATTGGACCCGAGGTTTCGACGACGACCAGAATTGCTTGCGTGAAGACATTAAGGTGCTGATGGGTGGCCAGGTCGACGCGGACGCGCTGCTCCAGTTGACGGTCAACATTCGCCAGTTCCTTGGCCTGGATAATTTTTTCCCAGAGCCCGCTCAACTTCGCCACCGGTGGCGCTCCACCCCCGTCAAGGAAAAGAAACCGGAGCAGGAAGACGACCCGCTCAACAGTTTCCTGCTCTCAGACCTCGCCGACGTGTCAGACAGCTTGCGAAAAGGCCTGTCGAGCAAGGCGCTTGATCAATACCTTGCGCGGCACGCCCCGGACAATCGCCTGCACATCGATGATGACGATGCCAGCTTGTCAGTCATCGAGCGATTGACGCCCAAGCATTACGCATCGGGATGCTGGCCTGCGGAACACCATCTTGGGCTGGTGCATTCTCAGCAACTGGCAGTGAACACCATCATGCGCACGCTGGGCGATGGCGAGGGCATACTCGGTATCAACGGCCCGCCCGGTACTGGCAAGACCACCTTGCTACGGGATCTTATAGCCGCCGTGGTCACTCAGCGAGCCGATAAACTCGCCAGCCTGCCTCGCGCCTCTGCAGCGTTCATCGACGATGTACCGGAAAAGGCCGGCGACGGTAACGATGCCCAAAAAATCCATAAGCTCAACCCTGCCCTGCTCGGTTTTGAAATAGTCATTGCGTCTTCGAATAACGGGGCTGTTGAAAACGTCACTCTGGAGCTGCCCCAACGAGACAAGGTCGACCCAAGCTGGCTGCCGGAAGCCGACTACTTTAGCGAACTGGGCGAATTGGTCAGTGGTAAACCCGCCTGGGGCTTGATTTCAGCAGCGCTGGGCAGCAAAACCCGGCGTAATGCGTTCATCAGCCGATATTTCTACGGGAAATCACCCGAAAAGCCCAAGGCCGGCAGCACGCTCGATGACCACAACGATTGGATGACGGCTATGGACGCCGAAGCACTTGAGGATCAACAGGAGCCCAACGAATCTGAATCGGGCGACCTGCCTGATGACGCCGAAGAACCGGGACCTCAAGGCTTTCTGGGCTGGCTGAAAATTCAAGTCGATGTCACGCGGACCACCGCTCAACGCCTGCAAACCTGGAAGCAGGCGGTCGCCGCCTATAACGCGGCGAAGTCACATGCCGAACAACTGAGTGCCGACGCCCTGCGCATCAATGCGCATATTCAGGCCCTGAATGATCTACGCCATCAGGTTACTGAGCAGACCGACACGCTCAAGCAGTTGAGCGGCAAAATCAAAGACGTCGATGGGCGACTCGCACACCTTGACGAGGTCGAATTCAAACCCGCTGAGGAGGCTCTTCAACAGTGCCTGCGCGAACTGCAATCACACCAGCAGGACACGCCAGGCTTCTTTGCCAATTTGTTTAGCCTGTGGGGAGCGCAACGCAGCTGGAACACCGTAGGCCGCCTTATCAACGCGAGGCGTTCAGTCGCGCAAGAGGGCTTTGAACGCGTCAAGCGCAGTACGCTTCGCCAAGCAGCCGAACGCAAACTGCTTGAGGGCCTGTATAGCGAAGCCAACGCAACGCTGGTGCACCTGCAGTCACGTCAGCGCCAGCACGGCGAACACATCACTGCCCTGGCACAGGCCTGCAAAGCCGACCATTTGTTGGCCTGGCTCAAGCACGGCATCATCGGACGCGGTGAGGCCATAGAGCTTGTTGAGCCTTGGGCGATTGCTGGGTGGCGACAGGCACGGGCACGCGTTTTCATCCAGGCACTCAAGCTACATCAATGCTTGTTCGAACTCGAAGCCAAGCGTATTCGCACCAACCTGTTTTTCATTAACAGCGTACTGCAAGGGGGCCGTTTCCGTGGCCTCTCCCGCGATGCAATCCGCTCTGGCTGGGCGTCATTGTTCATGCTTGTTCCTGTTTTGAGCAGCACTTTCGCGTCGTTTGCGCGCTCATTCGGCTCATTGGGTGTAGGCGAAATCGGCTGGCTACTGGTGGATGAAGCAGGCCAGGCCACACCGCAGGCAGCAGTGGGCGCACTGTGGCGTGCTCGGCGCGCGGTATTGGTGGGAGACCCTTTGCAACTCAAGCCTATCGTCACCGTATCGGATGCCGTACTGGAACATATGCGCACACGCTATGGGGTCGATGAGCACTGGCTCCCAAGCCGCCAATCCGCGCAAACTCTGGCCGACGAAGCCACGCAATGGGGTCGCATGATGGGCCCGGTGGATGATAAGCGATGGGTCGGCTTGCCCCTGGTGGTCCACCGTCGCTGTGATAGACCGATGTACGCGCTAGCCAACCGGATCGCCTATGACGGGGTGATGGTATTTGGCACTCGCCCCCCTCCCCCGGAAAAAGAAACCACCGCCAGCTTGCCTACAGGTTGGGTTCAGGCCAGCGGCGGGTCCACCGGGAATTGGGTTCCCGCAGAAGGAGATGCGCTGATGCGCTTGCTGACAAGCCTTCGTGCAGACGGCGTAAGCATCTCCGACATATCTGTTATTACGCCTTTCCAAGCAGTGCGGGACCGCCTCAGGGATCTGCTTCCACGCAAGATGGTCTACGGCACCATCCATACGATGCAGGGCAAAGAGGCAGCGGTGGTCATCATGGTGCTGGGTGGCAACAGTGAAAACCCGGCTGCGCGTGATTGGGTGGTCAGCGAGCCCAATCTACTGAACGTTGCAGCAACACGAGCCAAGCGACGCTTCTATGTGATCGGTGATCGCAACGACTGGCGCGACCGCTTGTTGTTCTGTGACGTAATGGACTTACTGGTACCACAGGTACTGACGGAGCTGGCTCCGTTCAAATGACGGTTGACGCAGCCATTACTGCTTCAATCCTGCCTGTTTCTGCTTTTGGCTTGCGCAGCGTTCGTGGGAAGGGACAGCATGGCCACTATGAACGCTCAATTGATCGAACTGCGCGCCTTGGCCACCAAGGCTGAAAACCACAGGACCGAGACCGGCATCCCTCGGGAGGCAATGGTGCAGATACGGCGCGGGTTCTGGACGAAACGAAAGATCAGCACCGGTAAATCCAAAGAGTTGCAGATCTGCTGTTCGCGTTGATAACAAGGAGCTTTGATGCCCGCACCAAGCAAAAAGATGAGCCTGCTGGGCCTCACCACCCTGGTGGCGATCAATATGATGGGCTCGGGGATCATCATGTTGCCTGCGAGCATGGCGCAACTTGGGGCAATTTCGTTGCTGTCGTGGGTCGTCACGGCGATCGGTTCGATGGCGATTGCGTATGGCTTTGCCCAATGCGGCATTTTCTGCACGCGCAGCGGCGGTATGTCGGCTTACACCGAAGAGGCCCATGGCAAGTCCGGGTTCTTCATGTGCTCATTTCTGTATTTTCTCTCGCTGATCATCGCCAATGTGGCGATCGCCATTTCGGCGGTGGGCTATCTGTCATCGTTTATTCCGTGGCTGGGCAGCGGGCAAGTGCCGCTGTTTATTGGCAGCCTGGCGCTGATCTGGCTGACCACCGCAGCCAACTTTGGCGGCCCGCGCGTCACCGGGCGCATCGGCGTGGTGACGGTGTGGGGCGTTATCATTCCGGTGGTGGGACTGTGCGTGATCGGATGGTTCTATTTCAAAGCGCAGGTATTCAGCGCCGCCTGGAACCCGCACGATCTGCGCCTGTGGGACGCCGTAAGCGCGAGTATTCCGCTGACCCTGTGGGCCTTTCTCGGTATGGAGACGGCCGCCCAGGGGTATGACGCCGTCGAGAATCCCACGCGCACGGTGCCCCTGGCCTGCCTGTTCGGTACCCTTGGTGTGGCGGTGGTGTATGTGCTGTCGACGTCGGTGATCCAGGGCATCGTACCTAACACCGAACTGGCCGCTTCGTCTGCGCCGTTTGCACTGGTTTACGCACAAATGTTCAGCCCCTGGGTGGGCAAGGTCGTGATGGCCCTGGCAGTCCTGGCCTGCATCGGCTCATTGCTGGGCTGGCAATTCACCCTGGCGCAAACGGCAAAAATGTCAGCAGATCAGCGTCTGTTTCCGCGCTTTTTCAGTCGGGTCAACGGGGCGCATGCACCCGTGCTGGGGCTAGTGGCGTGTGCGACATTGCAGAGCCTGATTGCCTTGTCGACCATCTCGCCCAATGCCAGCGCACAGTTCAACCGCCTGGTTAATCTGGCGGTAGTGACCAACCTGGTGCCCTATGTGACCGCTCTTTCCGGCTTGCTGGTGATGATGCACAAAGCACGGGTGAGTGCATCGATACAGGCACGTAATACCCTGGTGGTGCTGGTGGCCGTAGGGTACTCACTGTATGCGATTTATGCCTGCGGTGAAGACGCGGTGTTTGGCGCGATGCTGGTGCTGGCGTTCGGGTATTTGCTGTATGGATTCCTGGCCAAGCGGTTCACAGAGGCCTGAACGCAAAACGGCACGCAAGCGTGCCGTTGATTACCTGGGTGCAATTACTTACGCGCCGCCTCCCACGACTTGAGCAGGTCGTTGTAGTTCACGGTCTCCCCTTTCGGTTTCTCGTTGGCCAGTTTCGGCTTCGGTGCGCCCGGCTGGTCGAACCAGTACTGCGCGTCACGCTCGGGGTTCATTTTCGGCCCACACACCGGCTGCACCTTGGAACGCTCCAGGCGCGTCATGATCGCGTCCTGGTCCTTGGCCAAGCCGTCGAGGGCCTGTTGTGGAGTTTTCTCGCCGCTGGCGGCTTCCGAGATGTGGCTCCACCACAACTGCGCCAGGCGCGGGTAGTCCGGCACGTTGGTGCCGGTCGGGGTCCACTCCACCCGGGCCGGGCTGCGGTAGAACTCCACCAGGCCACCGAGTTTCGGCGCCAGGTCGGTCATGGCCTGGGAGTTGATGTCCGATTCACGAATCGGCGTCAGGCCAACGATGGTTTTCTTCAGCGAAACGGTTTTCGAGGTCACGAACTGCGCGTACAGCCAGGCCGCGAGTTTCTGCTTCTCAGGCGTCGACTTGAGGAAAGTCCAGGAACCCACGTCCTGATAACCCTTCTTCATACCCTTTTCCCAATAAGGCCCGACTGGCGAGGGCGCCATCCGCCATTTCGGTGTGCCGTCGGCGTTCACCACCGGCAGGCCGGGTTTGGTCATGTCGGCGGTAAACGCGGTATACCAGAAGATCTGCTGGGCGATGTTGCCCTGGGACGGCACCGGGCCGGATTCGGAGAAGGTCATGCCCGCCGCTTCCGGTGGCGCGTAGGCTCTCATCCAGTCCACGTATTTCTGCGTGGCATACACCGCCGCTGGCCCGTTGGTGTCGCCACCACGGGTCACGCTGGAGCCCACCGGGTGGCAGTCCTCCACGCGAATGCCCCACTCGTCCACCGGCAAACCGTTGGGCAAACCCTTGTCGCCACCGCCGGCCATGGAGAACCAGGCATCGGTGAAACGCCAGCCCAGGGACGGGTCTTTCTTGCCGTAGTCCATGTGACCGTAGACGCGCTTGCCATCGATCTCCTTGACGTCTTCGCTGAAAAACTTGGCGATGTCTTCATAGGCGGACCAGTTCACCGGCACGCCCAACTCATAGCCGTATTTTTCCTTGAACTTGGCTTTAAGGTCGGCGCGTTCAAACCAGTCGGCGCGGAACCAATAGAGGTTGGCGAACTGCTGGTCGGGCAGCTGGTAGATCTTGCCGTCCGGCGCGGTGGTGAAGGAGATGCCGATAAAGTCCTTGATATCGAGGGTCGGCGAGGTGAAGTTCTTGCCTTCGTTGGCCATCAGGTCGGTGATGGATTCGGTCTTGCCGTAGCGAAAGTGCGTACCGATCAGGTCCGAGTCGTTGACCCAGCCGTCATAGATATTCTTGTCGGACTGCATCTGGGTTTGCAGCTTCTCCACCACGTCGCCTTCCTGCAGCAGGTCGTGGGTCAGCTTGATCCCGGTGATTTCACTGAAGGCCTTGGCCAGCACCTTGGATTCGTACTCGTGGGTGGTGAGGGTTTCCGACACCACGTTGATCTTCATCCCACGGAACGGTTCTGCCGCCTTGATAAACCACTTCAGTTCCTCAAGCTGCTGGTCAGCCGTGAGAGTGGACGGTTTGAACTCGCTGCCGATCCATTTTTTCGCCGCATCTTCATACGCATCGGCCCAGGCCGTGGCGCTCAAACCGCTGAGGGCCAGTACGGCGGCCAATGAAATGCTATGTCGCAGCTTATTGTTTTTATTCAACATAGAGACCTCCTGGTTAATTTCAAACGGGGCTTGAAACACCCGCCCCTGTAGGCGCGAGCTTGCTGTGGCGAGGGAGCTTGCTCCCGCTGGACCGGGCTGGCGCACCCGTGCGCAGCACTCCCAAACCGATCACCGAGTTACAGCAGATGTATCTCGAACATCCAATTTGGGGCTGCTTCGCAGCCCAGCGGGAGCAAGCTCCCTCGCCACACAGGCTCGCACCTGCAGAGTGCATGCCTAGCCCCAACGCATCACACACAACAGCCATACCAGGGAGAGCGCGGACGCCACCCAGATGCTCCAGCCGGTTACGCCGATCACCAACAGGTGCAGGTAGGCGCTTCCGAGAAGACCGATAAACAAGCGATCACCACGGGTGGTGCTGATCGGCAGAAAACCGCGCCGAGGGATGCTCGGTGAGCGCAATTCCCAAGTGGTCATGCCCGCCAGAATCAGGGCGATGCCACCAAAGAACAGCGCAGTGGGGGTGGTCCAGGCCATCCATTCCATCATCGACTCCTCAGACCCGGCCCAGGGCAAAGCCCTTGGCCACGTGGTTGCGAACAAACCAGATCACCAGCATGCCCGGCAGGATGGTCAACACCCCCGCCGCTGCCAGCACGCCCCAATCGATACCCGACGCCGACACCGTTCGCGTCATCACCGCCGCGATAGGCTTGGCGTTGACCGAGGTCAGCGTGCGCGCCAGCAACAGCTCGACCCAGGAAAACATGAAGCAGAAAAACGCCGTCACGCCGATACCCGAGCCAATCAACGGGATAAAAATTTTCACGAAGAACTTGGGGAAAGAGTAGCCGTCGATGTAGGCGGTTTCGTCGATTTCCTTCGGCACCCCGGACATGAAGCCCTCGAGAATCCACACCGCCAGCGGCACGTTGAACAGGCAGTGCGCCAGTGCCACGGCGATGTGCGTATCGAACAGGCCAATGGACGAATACAGCTGGAAGAATGGCAGCAGGAACACCGCCGGCGGCGCCATGCGGTTGGTCAGCAGCCAGAAGAACAGGTGCTTGTCACCGAGGAAACGGTAGCGCGAAAACGCGTAGGCCGCCGGCAACGCCACACTCAGGGAAATCACCGTGTTCAGGCTCACGTAGTACAGCGAGTTGAGGTAGCCGGTGTACCAACTCGGGTCGGTGAAGATCACCTTGTAGTTGGCCAGCGTGAAGTCCTGCGGAAACAGCGTCAGCCCGCCGAGGATTTCGGTGTTGCTCTTGAAGGACATGTTCAGCAGCCAGTAGATCGGCACCAGCAGGAACAGGATGTAGATCAGCAGCGGTATAAGCTTGCGTTTACTCATGTTGGCGGCCTCAGCGGTTGGCGTCGGAGTGGGTCATGGCGGTGTAGAACAGCCAGGACACCAACAGGATGATCAGGAAGTACACCAGCGAAAACGCCGCCGCCGGGCCCAGGTCGAATTGGCCGACAGCCATCTGGGTCAGCGTCTGACTGAGGAAGGTGGTGGCGTTACCCGGTCCACCGCCGGTCAGCACAAAGGGCTCGGTGTAGATCATGAAACTGTCCATGAAGCGCAGCATCACGGCGATCAGCAGCACGCTCTTCATCTTCGGCAACTGGATGTGTCGGAATACCGCCCACGCTGATGCGCGATCGATACGCGCAGCCTGGTAGTACACATCCGGAATGGCACGCAGCCCGGAGTAGCACAACAGCGCCACGAGTGAAGTCCAGTGCCACACGTCCATCACCAGCACGGTGACCCAGGCGTCCATGGTGTTGGCCGCATAGTTGTAGTTGATGCCCATAGCGTTGAGCGTCGAGCCGAGCAGGCCGATATCGGCGCGGCCGAAGATTTGCCAGATGGTGCCCACCACGTTCCACGGAATCAGCAGCGGAATGGCAAGGATGATCAACACCAGCGACGACCAGCGGCCTTTGGTCGGCATAGTCAGGGCGATGCCGATGCCCAACGGGATTTCGATCAACAGCACGCACGCCGAATAGATGAACTGGCGCAGCAGCGAGTCATGCAGGCGCGGGTCGAGCAGCACCTGCTTGTACCAGTCGGCGCCAACGAAGTAGCGGCTGGACTGGTCGAAGATGTCCTGCACCGAGTAGTTGACCACCGTCATCATCGGGATCACCGCACTGAACGCCACCAGCAGGAACACTGGCAACACCAGCCACCAGGCCTTGTTGTTCTGCACCTTGTTCATGGCAGCACCTCCAGCAGGTAATCGTCGGCGTAGACCATCAGCCATTGCGCGGGGAAGCTGATGGACGCGTTGCCTTCGGGCACGGGCTTGTCTTCGGCCAGGCGCACTTTCAGGGTTGCGCCGTCGAGGTTGAGGGTCATGATTTTGTAGGTGCCGAGGTCTTCGAGGTGTGTGACATCGGCCTGCAGGGCGTCAGGGTTGGGCTCATCCCACACGTGAATAAACTCCGGGCGGATGCCCACCTGCAATTTCTTGTAGTCCGTATCGGCAAGGCGCTGCTGCAATGCTTCGGACAAGGCCAGGTGGGTGCCGGCAAAACGCACCCCACCCGCCTCGGCCTGCACTTCGATCAGATTCATCCCTGGGCTGCCGATGAAATAGCCGACAAACGTGTGGCTCGGCCGCTCGAACAACTCGCGCGGCGTACCGAACTGCACGATCTGCCCGCCGTACATCACCGCGATCTTGTCGGCGAAGGTCGAGGCCTCCAACTGGTCGTGGGTGACATAAACCATGGTGATATTGAACTGCTCGTGGATCTGCTTGAGCTTGCGCCGCAGTTTCCATTTGAGGTGCGGGTCGATCACCGTCAGCGGTTCGTCAAACAGGATCGCCGACACGTCGTCGCGCACCAGGCCACGGCCCATGGAGACTTTCTGCTTTTCATCGGCGGTAAGGTTGCGCGCTTTTTTGCCGAGCAGGTTTTGCAGGTCGAGGACCTCGGCAATTTCCTGCACCTTGCTGTGAATTTTCGCCTCGGCCATGCCCTGGTTACGCAGCGGGAAGGCCAGGTTGTCGAACACCGTCATGGTGTCGTACACCACCGGGAACTGGAACACCTGGGCGATGTTGCGTTTTTCCGGCGTGAGGTCGTTGACCACTTTGGCGTCGAACAACACCTGGCCTTCCGAGGGGCTGAGCAGCCCGGAAATGATATTGAGCAGGGTCGACTTGCCGCAGCCTGACGGGCCAAGCAAAGCGTAGGCGCCGCCCTGCTCCCACACGTGGTTCATTTCCCGGATCGCGTAGTCCTCGGGACCTGCCGGCGTAGGGCTGTAGCTGTGCGCCAGGTTCTGCAAATGGATCTCGGCCATCAGGCAACCCTCGCGATACGGCGGCCGGGGGCCTGGACCAAGCGGCCCTGCCCATCGAACACAAACAATTTATGGGTGGGGATATACACGCGGATCGGCGCGTCGACGTCGTACTCGTGCACCCCCGGCAGGTGCAGCACCAACAGGAAGTGTTCGCTGCGCACATGCAGGAAGGTTTCCGAGCCGCTGATCTCGGCCACTTCCACGGTCACGGCCAGTTCCAGGTCGTCGTCATTGCTGGGCACCAGGCTGATATGGCTGGGGCGCACGCCGAAGCGAAACTCGCCCTCGCCGATGGGGCGCAGGTCGACATTCAGCGGGAAGTGCACGAAGTTGGCGAAGCTCACTTCGTTACCGCTGATGCGCCCTGGCATCAGGTTGATCGGCGGCTCGGAAAACAGCTCGGCAGCCAATACGGTCTGCGGCTGATGGTAGACCTCGGCGGCCTTGCCGCTCTGGATCACCCGGCCTTCGTGAAGGATGGTGGTGGTACCGCCCAGGGCCAGTGCCTCGTTGGGTTCGGTGGTGGCGTAGATGGCGATGGTATGGCGCGCGGCGAACAGCTCGCGCATTTCCTGACGCAGCTCTTCGCGCAGTTTGTAGTCCAGGTTCACCAATGGCTCATCAAACAGGATCAGTTCGGCGTCTTTCACCAGCGCTCGGGCCATGGCCGTGCGTTGCTGCTGGCCACCGGACAGCTCCAGCGGATGGCGCTGGAGGAATTTCTCAATACGCAACATCTTGGCGGTTTCCAGCACCTTGCTCTGGATCAGCTCGTTGGACACGCCCGCCTGGCGCAACGGCGAGGCGATGTTTTCAAACACGGTCATGGTCGGGTAGTTGATGAACTGCTGATACACCATCGATACGTTGCGCAGGCGTACCGGCTTTTGGGTGACATCCACGCCGTTCATCAGGATGCGGCCAGTGTTCGGCTTGTCGAGGCCGGCGATCAGGCGCATCAGGCTGGTCTTGCCGGACAGGGTGCGGCCGAGCAGGACGTTGAAGGAACCGGCTTCGAATCGCAGGTTGGCATCGTCGATCCAGGTCTGGCCTTCGACGACGCGGGAGACATGTTCCAGGGTCAATGACATGACACGCCCTTTTTATTATTGGAATGAATCTGGTCATTCGTCAGAGCGAGTTTCGTGCCAAAACCGGCAGGTGATTGATCTGCAAGGAAATGGGTTAAATGCGATGTTCAGGAGTGAACAGAAATGAACAGGCCGGGTTGAACAACTGAACAGCCACGGGGTTGACAATGAACAGTTATGAACAACACTGAGTAGGCTTTTCACCCCGCCACGCCCCATGTAGGAGCCGGCTTGCCGGCGATAGCAGTCTGGAGGACGATGCAGTTCTTCAGGGCCTCATCGTCGGCAAGCCGGCTCCTACAGGGATGTGCTCCGGGGTCATAACAACAATAAAAAACAGAAGGTCGCACCATGGCCGAACCCTTGGCTCACGACACCCTCATCCAGGACTCCTGGCGCCGTTGCCGCGCGTTTGGCCTGGATCACCAGAGCACGCCCAGCTTCGACCAGCTTCCCGCCGAGGGCATCAGCCAGTTGCTGGAGAGCCAGCATTCACTGGTGCAGACCACTCACCAGGAAGTGCTGCCCTACTACGAGAACATTCTCAGCAATTCCAACTGCCTGATCATGCTGGCCGACAGCCATGGCCAGGTCCTGACGTCGTGGGGCACCCAGCGTTTTATCGAGCCGAAGCTGGCACGTGGTTTCAGCGCCGGCGCCAGCTGGATGGAGCGTTCCAGCGGCACCAATGCCATCGGCACGGCGCTGGCCTGTGCCCAGGCGGTGCATATCGAACATGACGAACACTTCCTCAAGGCCAACCGCTTCATGACCGGCTCGGCAGCGCCGATCTTCGACGCCCAGCGCGAAATCATCGCGGTGCTGGATGTGTCCAGCGACAGCTACCTGCCGCCCTCCCACACCCTGGGCATGGTCAAGATGATGAGCCAGACGGTGGAAAACCGGCTGATCCTCAACCTGTTTCGCGGCGAGCATTTCCAGCTGACCTTCAACACCGGCCTGAGCAACCTCGACAGCCAGTGGGCGGGCCTGCTGATCTTTGATGAAAGCGGCCAAGTGTTGTCGGCCAACCGCCGTGCCGACAACCTGCTGGGCATCAGCCTGTCGCGAGTGATGATCGACAGTTTGTTCAAGGTGTCGCTGCTGGAGCTGCTCAATCAGCCGGAGGGATTGCCATTTTCCTTGCAGGCGGCCGGACGCAATCGATTCCAATGCTTGTTGAAGCGCCCCCGGCAGATACCAGTGCAAGCCAGGGTGTTCACCGAAACCGCGCCGCCCAAACCCGCCTCGATTGGCCTCAAGACCCTGCATTTTGGCGATGTGCGCGTGGAAAAAGCCGTGCGCCAGGCCGAGCGTCTGCTGGAAAAAGACATTCCACTGTTGATCCACGGTGAAACCGGCGTGGGCAAAGAGGTGTTTGTCAAAGCCCTGCACCAGGCCAGTTCCCGCAGCCAGCAGGCGTTTATCGCAGTGAACTGTGCGGCGATTCCGGCCGAACTGGTGGAATCGGAGCTGTTCGGCTACGAAAAAGGCGCCTTCACCGGCGCCAATCAGAAAGGCAGTATCGGCCTGATCCGCAAGGCCGATAAAGGCACGCTGTTTCTCGATGAAATCGGTGACATGCCGCTGCCGACCCAGGCCCGCCTGTTGCGGGTGTTGCAGGAGCGCTGCGTGCAACCGGTGGGCAGCAGCGAGCTATTCCCGGTGGATTTGCGCATCATCTCGGCGACCAACCGGGCGCTAAGGGAACTGGTGCAGGCCGGGCGTTTCCGTGAGGATTTGTACTACCGCATCGGCGGCCTGACCCTGGAGCTCCCGCCGTTGCGCGAGCGTACTGACAAGCAAGCGCTGTTCCAGCAATTGTGGCAGCAGCACCGCGAGCCGACCCAATGGGCCGGGCTCAGCGCCGAGGTGCTGGGGTTGTTCGAGCAACACCCGTGGCCAGGTAATTTGCGTCAGGTAAGCAGTGTGTTGCAGGTCGCATTGGCCATGGCGGAGGAACAGCCGATCCGTCCGGAGCATCTGCCGGACGATTTTTTTGTGGATTTGAAGGTGACGCCGCCGTTGCCCACCGGTGAATTTCTGGATGGCAGCATCGACCTGACGCAGCGTTTGAAGGCGGCAGGCGGGAATATTTCCCACCTGGCGCGGGAGCTGGGGGTGAGCCGCAACACCCTGTATAAACGACTGCGCCAGAACGAAGGCTGAGCTAGCGCGGTTTGACCACCACCAGCAAATCGGTGAAATACTCCACCCGGATCGGCAGGTTATCCGCCAGCGCCGCCAGCGCCGCTGCCGTGTCATCCAGCTTGAACACACCGGACACCCGAAGGTTTTGCAGGGCCTGGGGATCGAAGCGCACCAGCCCATGACGATAACTGGCCAAGGTCTGCAGCACGTCGCTCAACGGCTGGTCGTTGACCTTGAGCAGGCCGCGAGTCCAGGCGTCCGGGTCGGCGTTGGCGATGGTTTGCGGGGCCTGGGCGCGGCCATGGTCGAGGATCGAACGCTGGCCGGCCGTGACTTTCACGCCGTCTGCGCCCTCGCCTTTGACCGCCACGGTGGACTCGATCACCGTCACCACCGTCGAGCCATCCGCCGCACGCTTGACCAGGTAACGCGTGCCCAGCGCCGTCGCGGTGCCCTGGTCGGTCCGCACCACGAACGGCCGTTGCGCGTCCTTGGCCACGTCCACCCACAGTTCGCCCTGCAGCAGTTCGATCACGCGCTGGTGGCCGTCGAATTTAACGTCCACCGCCGAGTTGCTGTTGAGCTGTAACTGGCTGCCGTCTTCGAGGGCGATCTGGCGACGTTCGCCCACGCCGGTGCGCTGGTCGGCCATCCACACCGGCAGGTGGTCCAGGCCCATCCAGCCGCACAGCAAGACGCCGAGTACACCGAGCATTTGGGTACTGCGCGCCGCCAATCGTGAACGCTGCGGTGCGAAGGCCCGGTTCAAGGCGATACGTGCCGGTTGCGCGGGCAAGGTGTCGAGGCTGCCCCACAACGCGCGCATGCGGTCGATGGCTACCGCGTGGCGAGGATCGGTCTGGCACCAGGTATTGAAGGCGTGGCGGTCGATGTCGCTGATGTCTTCGTCGTGCAGGCGCGTCAGCCAATTCGCCGCTTGCTGAATGATCTGTTCGGAGCTCATGACAGCGGGTCTGCCGCGTGCAGGCTGTGGTAGCAGTGCACCAACGCGCTGGAAATGTAGTTTTTGACGCTGCTGGCGGACACGTCCAGGCGCGTGGCAATCTCGTTGTACGTAAGCCCATCGAGGCGACTCAACAGGAAGGCTTCGCGGGCCTTGGCGGGTAAACCCGCGAGCATCTCGGCGATGCGCTCCAGGGCTTGCAGCGCCACGTGGATCTCGGCCGGGTCGGGCATGCCGGCGTCTTCGCACTGGATTACCAGGGCTTCCATGTAGGCCCTTTCGATACGCCGCCGACGGGCGCCATCGATCAGCAACCGCCCCGCCGTGGTTGCGAGAAAGGCGCGGGGTTCCTTGATGTTTTGCGGTTCGGCCAGCATCAGCACGCGGATGAAGGCGTCGTGGGCCAGGTCGGCGGCATGCTGGGAACACCCGAGCTTTTTGCGCAGCCACCCGTGCAACCAGCCGTGGTGCTCGCTGTACATTGCCGTAAGGGTCTGCTGACGGGCTGAGTCGCCCAGCGAGGCCGGAATGTCATGCATGCGCAAAAACTTCTCAAATGGGAAATATTACCAATTGCGCAAACAATGCCAGTAAATCGAAACGGGAGCAAGGGCCTCACAGGTTTGCACAATCCTGTGGTGAGGGAGCTTGTCGTATCGCCGCACCGTCCCGTTGGGCCGCAAAGCGTCCCCAAACCAGCGCCGCAGGTGTACCTGGCGAACCGCGTTCATCCTATTGGGCCTGCTTCGCCCCCCAACGCGGGCAAGCCCGCTCGCCACAAGGGGTCGGTTGGCTCCAACCTTTAGGCTCGTCAGCTCAACGCCAACTCCACGACACGCCGGTGTAGATGCCACGCCCATCGGCGGGCGTGGAGCGGGCGACGTCCAGGCCCTTGTCGTCGTAACCCGGCGTGACAGTGTTGGCATAGCGACGGTTGGTGAGGTTGCGCAGGTCGACCCAGGCTTGCCAGTCCTGCTTGGGCGCGTCGTAGCCGAAGGTAGCGCCGAGTAGGGTATAGGCGGCGGCATAGTAGGAATTGGCATAGTCCACCGCCACGCGTGAAGAATGCTCGGTGTTGAGGCTGGTGTAGAAACCGGTCGGGTGGCTGTAGCGCAGTTGCGCCTGGTAGTAGTGCTTGGGGATACCCGGCAAGGTGTTGTCGCCGAAACGATCATCGTCGCGGTAGTGGAAATCACTGAAAGTGTAGGCCTGGCGCAGGGCCAGCTTACCGGTGCGGCCGCCGTCCCAGAGTGGGCTGAGCAGGCTCAGTTCCACGCCTTGATGCACGGTGGGGCTCGCGTTTGATTCGGCGACGATTGCATTGCTGGACGACGTTTGGGCCAGGGTTTCGACGGTGAGCAACTCGTGACGCACTTCGGAGCGGTACAGCGCCAGGTCCCACTGGCCGAACCATTCCTCGCCACGGCCGCCGATTTCCAGGGTGGTGGCGGTCTGGTTTTTCAGGCTCACGCCTTCACGCTGTAGACCGGTGGCCGGGCCGCTGCCGGTTGGGAAATATTTGTTGGAACCCCAGATCATCGACCACGCATGTGGCGGCTCGACCGAGCGGCTCAGGTTGCCGTACACCTGCAACTGCGGGTTGAAGTCATAGCGCAGGCCAATGCGCGGCGCGTAGTCCCAGTCATGTTGACTGAGCGGCGCCTGGCCTTCGGGATAGGTGACCTGGGTTTCGCGGCGGGTGTAGATCGCGGCGAGGCCGGTCGTCAGCCACAGGTCCGGGACCAGTTCCAGGTCGTTGCCGATATGCAGCACAGTGTCGGAACCGAGGTAGGTGTAGTCGCGGGTCTTGGTGCCGGGCGCGTAGATGGCGGTGTTATTCGCAGGCGTACGTACATATTCCGACGCGCCGTTGTTGGGCATCGCTTGTGTCGTACGCAAACCGAGGGTGGTTTTGCTGTCATGCCCGAACAACGTGTCCTGGCGGATGTAATTCAACGTGCCGCTGATATCGGTGTAAGCGACTTTCAGGCGGTTGGTGCCTTCGCGCAGGTCCATGGGGTAATCGTGATAGGCCAGGCCGACCTCGACACGGGAGCTGTCATCCAACTGCAACGTGGTCTTGTTGGCGATCCACGTAGAGCCCGGCTGCAGGCGCTTGGAGTCTCGGGCGACGTTGACGCTGTTGGCGGCACGCGGATCGTGGCTGATCTGGTAACGCGTGAGTTTGCCCGGTGTGTCGTTGGTGGTTTCGCGGTACCGGAAGTAAAAGCGCGTTTCCAGTTCCGGGTTGAAGCGATAGCCGAAGTTGGCCGCAATGCCCTTGCCCGTGCCGGCGCTCTGGTGCTGGTAACCATCGGACTCCGAGTCGGTGAGGCTGATGTAATAGTCAGCATCCCCCAGCACCTGGCCCGAACTGATCTCGCGCTGGGCGTATCCACGACTGCCCGCTTCGTAGCGCACCTGCAACTTCGGCGCGTCGTAGCCGGTGTGCGTGACGTAGTTGACCGCGCCGCCCAGCGCCAGCGCGCCCTGATCAAACCCGTTGGCGCCGCGCAGCACTTCAACCCGGCTCTGCCACAACGGGTCCTTGAGTTCATAGGGCGTGCCGCCGGGGCCGGTGAGCGGCAGGCCGTCGAACATTTCATAAAGCCCCGACGCATGGGAGCCCGGGCTGCGGTTCAGGCCCGAGCCACGAATCGAGAGCTTCACCCCTTCGTTATTCGCCGCCTTGGCGTACACACCGGCCTGGTACTTGAACACATCCTCATTGGTGCTCACCCGCCCCTGCTGGACGCTGTTCATGTCAATGAAGTTGGTGCCACCGGGTACACTCTTGAGCTGCGCCTGGGCCACTTCGCCGGCGCTGGCTTCAGCCGTGGTGACTTCGACCGGTGCCAATTGCAATGCTTCGGCTTGCACCCATGAACTGAGCGTCAGCGCGGCAAACAGGAACGGAGGGGGTCGCAGCAGCATGGGCAGGTCCTTGAAATTCGGGAGCGTGAAAGGCCGAGCCCACCACGCGAACAGGGATGGGAAGACAGGCATGTCCGCCAGGTCACGCTTTATTAACGGACCAGACCCTTCCCACAACAGTGTCGGACCGGTTTTATCTTTTAAGTCCAAAATCGAATTAACACATGCAAACTCAGTATTTATAGAAATAACCGACACGCATTACTGTGGAGCCACTGAGTCACCCACGCACCACGAGACCGTCCCCATGCAAACATCCGCCACCGTCATCGACTTCACCCTCCACCGCAAACGCCGCCAGGCGCGGGCAGCGGCCGAGTTGATGTGGGCGATGTACGCCGCGCGTGCCGGGTTGTCGGTGTTTACCACGCACGCCTCGACGTCCAGCGAAACTCGCCGGGCGTAAAGCCGATGAATTTTTTGCATGTGATTCCCGAACCACCTGAACCCCTGCCCAAACCCGGTACCGACGGTGCGTTCGTTAGCCGGGCGATGTTTCCCTACGACACGGCGCGCCAGTCCGAGTTTTACGAGATCCGCTTGCGCACCCTCGGTGAAGAAGTCTCCTAAGGACACGGCCCGGGCATCCAGGAAAACCAGGCGACTGACCGTAATGCCAGTCAGTTAAGGGGGCGCACTGTACTTGTGGCGAGGGAGATGCCAGATAACGGCGCAAGACGGTGGCAGAGCGGCAGAACTGGATGTTCGGGGACACGCTTAGGCGATCAAAACAGCTACGCACGCTGCAATGACAACCAGATAGACGTTATCGCGTCGACGCTATCCATTGATGAGTCGAAAGCGCTGCAATGGATATTCGATTGAGGAATTGGCACCATTCTTAAGGAAATAAACGATCTAACCACCCTTGAAATAGCGCCGCCTTTTCCTCAATCGGCAGCTCGCTCCAATGCCCGCAGCAGTTCATCCGCCTCTGAATCCGCGGGAAACCTGAAACCATACATTTCGTCAGTGGCCAGAATCTCGCTGAGGGACTCACGCAACTGAGCCTCTGTCGGCGAGTCGCGCAGCAATTTGTGCGCTGGCAATAACAGCTCGGCAGAGACACCCTGAATACTCGCAGCATGGATCACAGCAAACAGGATAAACCGCAGCCGAATTTCGCGATCAGTGGGCCAAACCGTTTTTCGCTTACCCAAGGGAGGGCCTCATAGCTAGGAAAAATCCGAGGCTATTGCCGACCGGGGGTCGTTTCAAGCGGCGAAACGCAAGATAGGCCATTTCCTACAGATGAAACGGAAACAGCGCACTGCCCTGCCTATTCAGGCAGCGCGCCCTCGAGTCGCCTGCCAGCCAATCAGCGAACCGCCAGTCACCCACACCGCGCCTTGCCAGAATTGCGCTGTGAGGTGAGCACCCCGCCACACCGCCCCACGATCAGCTAAAACCAGGAAGTGGTACGCACTCGCGGCCGCCCCAGCAACACAATCACTGCACCGGCAGGAAATTCATCAACAACAGGCTTTGCGCGTAATTAAGACCAATGCGTCGGTAGCGCTCATCGAGCAACTGGGTCAGCAGATCGAGCCGCGCGACGATCTTGCCGAACTCGACGGCGAAACTCAGGTTGCTGCCCTCCTCCGATATCTCGTTGGAAAACAACAGCAGCACCCCATTGGCATCCTGGCGCTGGCTGAGCAGCCAGGTGGCCTTCTCGATGTTACGCGCAGCATTGCTGACAAACTGAGGGTTGATCGAGTCGGAGATATAAAACTGGGTGCGCCCACCGTGGGCGGTCACCAGCATGCTGCCGATCGCGTAGATAAAGGCTCCCACACGGTCGCCGCGAAACTCCGGGCTCAAGGAGTAACTGAGTGCCACCAAATCACGCCGGTCGCCCAGGGCGGGCAAGGGTTGACGATTTTCGATCGCCAGACGAATTTCCCGCGCAGCGCTCACCGCGTCCAGGTATCCCGACTGACGCCACTGGTTGGGGTTGCGCAGGTAGAGCTTGTTCATCAGCAAATACAGGCTTTGCAGGTTGTCGCGCATGCCCAGGGTCGCCATGCGATCGACGCTGGTCTGAAAGAACTCATCCGGTTTGCCGTTGCTGAACTGCCGGGCGATATCGCGTCCTTGTTGTTGGCTGCAAGCGGTGGCGCAGAGCATCAAAACGGCCGCCAGCAGCAGCGGCTGGCGTATCCGTCGAGTGGCAAAAAGAACGAGTTTGCGATCCATCGGCACCTTGTCTGGTTTTTCTGTCCACACGGGAAATGAGTGGGGTCAGGACAGACATAGATCGAGAGAATGAAAAAAAGTGCGATGAGCAAGCCCATTCTTACATTTCAACGGGCGGTGGTTTTCGTCTCCTTGACCCACTGAATCGCGTCGGCGACCGCTTCAGTCGCGCTCTGAAAGGTGACGTCTTAACGCTTTTCGTGAGCGTCAGTCGGCCAGGCATTGAAAAAAATGATGACCCCGGGAATCATGACGTAGACCCATTGAGAGCTTGGGTACACAATCAGACCGACGACCCACACCATAAGTAAGGCGCCGCCTGTACGACGACGGCGCTTAGGCGTGAACCACTCCAGGAACGCTTCAAGCTTTTTACTGGCCATTACCAATCTCCTTGTTTGATAAGCGGTGAAGCATAGGAAACAGGGGTCAGCCCCTGAGGACGCCTAACTGCACGCGGCACACCTTGTTACAACCATTGGCATCCCGGCGAAGCCCGCGCAGAACTTCGAGCTTTCGTTCCAATCCTAATGCTAAGCGCACTTCAACCGTGATCCGCTGTAGACAACCCATAGAGGTTTAAAAAATGAAAATATCACTGCCTGCCCTGGCTTTGGGTGTCCTGATTTCGCAAGGAGCGATGGCCGCCGGAGATGGCACAGCCGCTCTTGGCGGTGGCGTTGGTGGTGCACTGGGCAACATCGTGGGCCAACAGCTGGGGGGATCAACTGGCGCAGCGGTAGGCGCAGGCTTGGGTGGCGCCGCAGGTGGCGCAGTTGGCGCTCAAAGAGGCAATAGAGCAGAAGCCGCGATAGGTGGCGGGGTTGGTTCTGCTGGCGGCTCGCTCATAGGCAATCGCCTTGGTGGCACAACCGGTTCGACTATCGGCGCAGGGCTCGGTGGTGCCGCTGGTGGTGCGCTAGGCAATAACCTAGCGGATGACGAAAGCGGTCATCGGTCAGACGGCAAGAAGCATAAAGGCAACAACAAGCACAAGAACAAGCGCCATTGATGAGTTGATGCCATTGAAATCGAAAACCCGCTAATGTGCGCAATGCTGTTCACTTAAGCGCAGCAGCCTTGCGATTAACCGAATACCTGCTTTTTGACATCTTCACCGCCCTGGGCCTTGCTGGCCTGGGGCGTTTTGTTATGAAGAGTACTGTGATCGACAGCCCCCTCACATCAGATAGCGCAGTGTCGATGCTGGCACCATTCTATCTAGCAGAACTGGATCATGGAAATGGCTATATATGGCGCTCGTACAGCGGCGTCAGCATCAACGGTGTCCCAGGTTCTTTTGCACTTTGTTTTTATGCAGGTCGCTTGACGGAGGCCCATGTAGGCTTATCTATATCGAACGAGGCGACCAATAATGTGTGGCCTTCGCATGAGTCAGTTGAGCGGGACGTCGGCGTTCTCCGACGCTCGTTGATGCAACTGCGGTGAGCTGACCCAGCGTTTGATTGCTGGGCCAGAGGGCTAAGTTAAAGCAATACAGTGGAAAGCATTCCCAAGGCTCCCAAGACGAACCCAATGAGTGCGCCTCGTCCTGGTGCTTCATGAAACAGAGACCAGACCACTACGGGCTCAAGAAGCAACAAAGAAGTGACTGAGACCACGGTGACGATCCAGATATCACCAACAGCAACGTACCCCAGCCAATAGGCGCCCAGAAGACAAAGTCCTGCAAAACACATAAGCACAACGGGAAGTATGAAACCTTCCCATGAGCCGTTCCCTGTTTGGGCAAGCTTGGCGGTTACCACCTCACTGTAGATTGCACAAAACTCACCGATCACCATCAACCCTAGAGCAGAAACTCCGAGTAGTTCTTTGGACATATCAAAAACTCCTTCGTATTCAGAGCAATATTTTTCAGCTCCCAGCTAGCGATGCCGCTGCCCAAAAGCTTGTTGCAGTGATACGAAGCAGCCTTGAACAGGCCTGAATTACCGAAGTGCTTTTCCATGCTCATGTCCTTCAAAGGGTGTGAGTCTCAGCACCAAACAAGGTGCTCGCTCCGATCATACGTTCCGTTAACCATTCTGAACAACCAGCGCCAACGACAGCCTGTCGTTAGCCGCCAAATTCCCTCGTACTCCCAGCACCGGACCGTATCCTTGCAGGCGAGAAACAGTGAGCGAAGTAATGCGTTGGAAGTTGAAGGGTTTCATCCCAGGGGTCGAAAGCGAGAGCAAGGCTGTGTTCCAACCGGTAGTGGTTCTCGCTGAAGACTACGACAACGCCACTCGCCTCTTCCTGCATGCTGCTAAACGCTGCGTTGCTGCCGAACGCCGAGAGAATGAACTGTGATCGCAGCGGATGAGCGGGTGGGCACCGCTACGTCGCTGATCCAGCGGAGCAAACCAACACCAGCGGCAAAACCCATTGTGTGCATGACGGCATATGCCACGTCTGTGATGAGACTTGCGCAGAGGCCCAGGCGCGGACTGGTTCGATCAAGCGACCCGCACAGCCCTATGGCGAGCCCTAGTCCGACATAATCTCAACGTCTTCCGGAAAGATGAGCGCTCCATACCAACCGTGCCCGGCCGTAAGAGCAGATATCGGAGCAAGTAACAGTGCCGCCAATAACAAGGCTCTCTTCAATCCGCCGAGTCTGCTGACCATTACCCTTGAGGACTTCCAAAACGCATTGGAGCAGTTCACTCATCTGTCTAAGTCAAAGCCAGACAACCATTGAGATGCCCCCTCAAACCTCCGATAACCTAGCTTACGTTGCATCCTTTTTTATCGCTGTTAGGCCCGTCGATTGCTTTTCACTAGGAGATCACGAAACCCCGACTATCACTGCAGCACCCGAAGAGTGATATGGGGACGCCGCCTTGAAAGACGCAGAAACTCGCGCAGACTCGAGCACCCAGAGGCGATCCGCTAAAGGAACTGAACAACGTCTTCAGCGGATCAACTACATTGTGCAGTTGTTATGGCAAAGGCGAGCCTGCCTGCATGAGCTAATGGCGCGACATGAAAGAAAAGAAGTATGTGTTGGTGCCTGTCAGTCGTGGAAAATAAGGAAACTCTTAATGTGGCTCAAACCTGTTGCACTTGCATTCATGCTGCTACCGCTCGTCACGGCCTGTTTTGCCAAGCCGTTTCAGCCACCCACGGATGAAGTGGAACTCTGGAAGAAGCCTGGTGAGGACGAGCGGCAGGTGCTCTCCTCGATGTTGGCGTGCGGTTCAACGAATCGCTACGGCATTGACCCCAAGGCCACGCTCGAGCAGAGAGCAGAACGCTTCGAGTGTATGAAGCGCGCAGGCTACACCCGCAGTGACGGCTTCGATCTCTGTGCACTGGACACTAGGCATGAGCTGAACGCATGTGCGTCGGCACGTTGAGGCGACAACACATCGCCCGCCAACGAGGGATCGGCATTGGATCCCTGATGCGATAGAGATCACCTCGCCCGCTTTCAAGGCATGTTGGACATACATCCTCCAGCCGTCACCTGGGCGGTATCAGGTATGCCGGGTCTCAAAACTGGTGGTTGGTCTAAGCGATGTCCGTTCTTAATGAAATCTGACTTCCGCACCGACGATGCCGCTGATGCAGCCCATAAATTGGTGTTGAAAAAGATTTATTGCATGTGGAAGGTTTTTTATTTGCCGTTGCTCGCTAACAAATCCTGAACTACTTGATCTCCACCGTGTAATGAAATCTGTCGGCAGGTATATACGACAGTCTCCATTCGACAGGTGCGCCAACATGATCGTGCATCGTTCTTTCGATCTGGATTGCCATCGTCCCCTGAGCGAGTTGGAAGAGTTTGGCATCCTGGTAGGTCAGTGGCTGTGCGGTGAGATCGTCGACCGCGCGGGCCACGAGTACATCGCATTCGGATTCGTACACGGGGTACAGCAAGACCGGAGAGTTAGATTCAAGATACGCAGACAACTTCTCAAATTTCGGTAACGGCAGCCAGATATGCTCCACCAGCACAATTTCCCCGCCGAAAGATCTGCATCGATGCATGTAGAGCGCGGTTTGCCCAGGCGCGAGCCGTAATTGCTGCGCAGCTTTTTCTGGAGGGGGCAGGATTTTTGTCGCGAGGATTTGGGCGGTGGGCAATTCGTTTCCTTTTGTCCCCCTGAATCGCACGAAGCGCAGCATCGAGGAACGTTCGAAAGAACGCGACACAAACGTTCCCAGCCCTCGGATACGCTCGACCAAACCGTCCTGCACTAACGCGTCAAGCACCTTCCGCATTGTGCTTACCGAAACTGAATACTCTGCGGCGAGTTTGTCTTCTGAAGGCAACGCTATGCCAGTCGCCCAAGTCCTCTGATTGATTCTTTGCGCCAGGTCGTCGCGGATCTGCACGTAGCGGGGCAGGCGGCTATCCGGCTTTTGGCTAGAAGCGTGATCAGAAACCATTTCACTAATCCTTGAGTTTAAGCGTGGCGCGGTAAATAGGGAGAGCACATTACCAGACGTTGACAGGCCGCTCAATAAATCTATACTTCTGTACAGAACTACCTAGGAGATACTTATGACGACCTGCTCAAGCCGCGTTTCAACGGCGGATCTGTGCGATCTCTACTGGGATTCCATCGGGCCCAACATCCAGCAAGCTTTTCCGGGCCTTGTCTCCCTGGGCGGCAAACGCACCTGCGCTGGCCGTGCCATGACAGTCACATGCGTCGACGACAACGTGCTGATCCGGGAACTGGTGTCTTCCCCAGGCAATGGCCAGGTGCTTGTGATCGATGGAGGGGCATCTGCAAACCGTGCCCTGCTGGGTGACGTCCAGACGGCCAAGGCAATGAACAACGGTTGGGCTGGGCTAGTGATCAATGGCTATGTAAGGGACCGAGAGCTCCTAGCCTTACTGCCTTTCGCGGTGTTCGCGTTAGGGACCGTACCCCTCAGGCCTCTGAAGACAGGTGCGGGGCATCTCGGCGGCGCCGTCAGTTTCCTGAATATAACCATCGCGCAGGGCGACTGGGTCTATGTGGATAGCGACGGTCTGATCGTTTCCAAGCGCGCACTCGAACTCCCGGCAGAAGCACTGACAGAACAATAAAAGCGTTTCTAGGCGTTAGCTGGAAGTGCGACAAGGAAAGATATGAACTTAAACTCCGAAATAGATAACCCTCTGCTCTTCGTGCACACCCAAGATGGATGCCGGTTGGCCGTCAGACGTTTGAAACATGCCGCTGATACTGCCCCCACAGTCGTGTTGATTCATGCTTTGGCTATGGACTCTCAGATGTGGACTGACACTGTCCGAGCATTACAAACGCAGGCCAATGTCTACGCTGTCGACTGTCGTGGTCATGGTCAATCTGACAAGCCAGTGGGGCCTTACGATATCGCTCGCTTCAGCGAGGACATGTGCAGCGTCCTTGACCACCTGAAGGTAGATCGGGCCGTGGTGGTGGGCTGTTCCATGGGTGGCACCATAGCCTTGGGAATGGCTGGTCGATACCCGGAGCGAGTGGCTGGCCTAGTCGCCATCGACACCACAGCCCGCTACGGCGACGGAGCTCTCTCGAAATGGTCAGACCGAGGCGAGCAAGCGTTGCGCGACGGGATGGCCTCGCTGGCAGATTTTCAGTGTGAGCGCTGGTTCAGTGCGCAATACCGCCAACTTCATCCACAGGTGGTCAGTCGAGCGCTCGACGTCTTCCTGGCCAATGACACCATGGCCTACCACCAGGCATGCCTGATGTTGGGCAAAGCCGACGAAAGGAGGCTGCTGCCCCGCTATAAAGGGCCTGCGCGGATCGTCGTCGGAGAGGATGACTACGCCACTCCGATTTCTATGGCGATGGACATTCAGCGGCTGCTGCCGAATTCAGTGCTCCAGGTCATCCCTGAAGCGAGGCACTACACACCCATCGAAACGCCGGGATCTGTGGCTGCGAACATCGACTCTATTTTGGCATCGCTGTAACCCGGTATCACTGAAGGATTCGACAATGACAATAAAAAGAAGAAGTTTTTTGATGGGGTCGGCTGCCGCACTTGCGTGCATTCCGCTGCGCGATCTGTTCGCAGCTGGGGAAACTTCATACGAGCCCGTATTCGATGCACACTTTCATTTGTTCGACCCTGCTTACCCGATAGACGCTAATGGTGGGTACACGCCACCTACGTTTTCCCAGGCTGATTACCAGCGGCTTGCGACCCCATTAGGGATTTGCTCGGGCGTTTTGGTCGGCAGCTCGTTCCAAGGCTACCGGCAGGATTGGTTATGCGACGCACTCACCAAGCTGGGAACTGAATGGGTCGGAATCACCCAATTGCCTATGGACGTTTCGGACGCGGAAATCCTTAGGCTTGCGAAGTTTGGGGTTCGCGGCATTCGCTTCAATATTTATCGTGGTGATGAAATTTCGATGGATCAACTGGTGGCGCTCTCCCAGCGAGCATTCGATCTTGCAGGATGGCATCCAGAAGTCTATCTGGATGCTTCCCAAATACGAGCGCATGTGCCGCAGCTGAGTCATCTGCGTGGCCTAGTTATTGATCATCTCGGTATGACCGAAGCGGGCTTGCCTGTGCTATTGGATCTGGTTGACGCCGGTGCCAAGGTCAAGGCTTCAGGATTTGGGAGGGTCGATCTGGATGTGCCTCGCGCACTCGAACGTATTGCCCGGCGCAGCCCTGACGCTTTGATGTTCGGGTCGGATATGCCGTCCACACGCACCAAGCGGCCATTCCAGGCTACCGATATAGAACTTATCAAATCTATCCTGGGGCAAGAGTTGGCGCGTAAGGCGCTTTGGAGTAACGGGCGCAGTCTTTATCGCTTGCCGGTTACCGATCAAGTCAAACTGACCACGCGCGGAGATGGTGCCCTATGAACACGTCGATTGAGAAACGCACCATCAAGAAAGTTGGATTGCGGCTGATTCCGCTGATGCTGGTTTGTTACCTGGTCAATTATCTAGACCGTATTAACGTGGGTTTCGCTGCATTACACATGAACGAAGATGTTGGAATCACTGCAACAGTATTCGGATGGGGAGCAGGACTGTTCTTCATCAGTTACTTTCTCTGTGAAGTGCCCAGCAATATGGCCCTTCATCGGGTAGGAGCACGTCGCTGGATTGCCAGAATCATGATTACCTGGGGGATCGTTTCTACCTGCTTTGCCTTTGTTCAGGGGCCAATATCATTCATGGCTTTGCGATTCTTGCTGGGAATCGCCGAAGCGGGCTTTTTTCCCGGTATGGTGCTCTACATAAGCTATTGGTTTCCGCAGGAGTATCGCGGGCGATTGACAGCATTGTTCATGACCGCGATTCCCCTGTCTGCTCTTATTGGCGCGCCGCTGTCTGGTTTTTTGCTCGAAACCGCCAGTTTCTGGAGTATCGCCAGCTGGAAGTGGATGTTCATCATCGAAGGCATTCCAGCGATCATTTTGGGCGTAGTGGTGCTGGTGTATCTCACCGACAGGCCGTCTGAAGCCAAGTGGCTCACTCCAGAGGAAAAGGATTGGCTGATTTCCAAGCTCTCCGTGGAAAAAACGGGCGGTCATCTCTCCAGCTTCAAGGACGCCTTCAAAAGCCTGAACGTGATGCTCATGGGTGTTATTCATTTGGGATTCGCCGTCGGCTCCTATGGGATTGCGATTTGGCTGCCGCAGATCCTCAAAGGGCACGGCTTGAGCAGTTTCCACATCGGACTGATGTCGATGATCCCTTACGGTGTCGCGATTATAGGAATGATCGCTTGGGGCGCTTTATCCGATAAAAGCCCTAACCGTTCCCTCCATGTGGCTGCCAGCTGCTTGCTGGGTGCGATAGGCCTGTTGATAGCTGCAGCTGTGCCCACACTGTCCGGAGCCATGGTGGGCATTTCAATCAGCACCTTGGGTGTGATTGCAGCGCGACCGATATTCTGGACTTTACCGGGCAGCTTTCTCACCGGCTCAGCGGCGGCGGCGGGTATAGCGTTCATCAATGCGTTTGGCAATCTCGGCGGATTCATAGGGCCTTACGTAATTGGTCTTATTAAAGACCAAACTGGTTCCTTTACCCTGGGTATCGTGGCTACATCCTTGCCATTGGCGTTAAGCGTCGTTGCAGCATTGGTTCTGGCCAAACGCCTGGCGCCACTCAGAGACGGCGCTGCGACCAATACTTCTGAATCCGTGCAGAAGCCTAGTTAAGGGCTGCCTCAATGATGTGTGGAGTTGTCGATGTTCAAATCACCTATGTTTCCCGTCTCCCAGAATGGCTTTAGCGCTCGGATGCATGCTGGCGTGATGGAGTTGCCAGTGCATTACATGAGAGGTGGTACTTCGACGGGGGTGGTGATTTGGGAGCCCTTGCTACCCAGTGATGCGAGGCTGCGAGGAGAGTTACTGCGCCATCTCATGGGAGTACCTCTTGCTGGAAGTCAGCAGGGTAATCGGCAGATAACCGGTCTGGGCCGGGGCCCTGCTACCAGCAATAAAGTGTTTTTGGCACGGATGGAGTACACGCCTTCGGGGCCTCAGATCGTCAGTACGCTTGCCCAACTGGCCAGTGATCATAGCGACATAGACTGGAGCGTGAACTGCGGCAACATGTCTTCCGCGTTGCCGCTCTGGGCTATCGACATGGGCTTGATCGAAGTGCCTGCGGCTGAGAGCTTCGACATCGAAATCAAGAACACCAACACGGGCGTTCTTACTGTCGCACGGATGTCCCAGGATTCCCGGGGCGGATTTGTGAATGCTGAAATTCCAGGGGTTACCGGCGCGTTTCCCCGCGTCGATCTTTTCTTGCAGTCACCGGTAGGCAACAAGACCGGCGCTCTTTTACCTACAGGCAACGTCCTGGACACAGTCGCCGGGCACAATGTTTCGTGTGTGGACGTGGCTGTGCCCATGGTAATTGCCGATGCCGCCAGCTTTGGCAAAACAGGCCACGAAGCCATTTCAGAACTCGAAGCCGACGCTGTGTTCATGGCGAAGCTAAGGCAAGTCTGGATTGAGGCGGGTTTGAAGATGCAGCTTCGGCGTCGCGACGGCGAGCTCATGAGCCTGGCCGAACTCGAACGAAGTGAAACCATTCCCAAAGTGTGCATCGTCGGCGCACCCCGTCACGGCGGGCACATTGCAGTCCGGTATTTCACGCCCCAGACGGGGCACGCTTCGATGGCCGTCTCTGGCGGCTGCTGTCTCGCAGCCGCATGCCTGCTAGCGGGAAGCACCGCCCATGCGGTGGCCGTGGGTCTGAAAAGCGCATCAGCGACGTACTCGGATGTGGAGGTGAGTATCGAGAATCCGGCTGGCAAGTTGGACACCACGGTCAGTGTCAAGGCTCATGCCGATAGCATAGACATTCGCGCCGCTGCTTACCGACGCAATACCCAAATCTTGATGCGCGGCCATGTCCCCCTTTATCGAGCGTCAGCGCAATTGATCGAAGCGATGGAGAGAGCGGCGAAATCGGTGATCGATTGAGCGTCATCTTCGAGTGTTTTGAGTCAGCACGCGACCGACGCATTATTGTAGGAGGTGACCTAGCGTGAGCCCTAATGGCTGCTTTTGGCTGATAGCTGCCTGTCATGAATGATTCCACCAGGCCAGCAGCGGTGCTGTCCGCAGTCAACAGCAGATGTCGGTATGGACAAATTAGACTCTGAAAGCACTACATAGGTGGATATCCATGGCCATGGTGTATTCAGCGGGAAACTAGAGTTGGCGCGGGTTTCACTCATGTCCATGGGTTGACATCTTTCCTTTACATTGACGAGGCGTTTGCCGATCTGACGGGCATTGACGGTGACTTGTCCGCGTTTGGTCGACAGATGCGCTCTGCACTTCTCAAACGCACGGGCATCCCTGTCGGCGTGGGCATTGCACGCACCAAAACCCTGGCCAAGCTCGCCAACCATACCGCCAAGCGGTTGTTGGATATTACTGGTGGCGTAGTAGATATATGCGATCCGTTCAAACGCGACTGGACGCTGCGTAATACGGATGTAGGAGAAGTCTGGGGCATCGCGCAGGTAATGCTACTACCATCCGGGAGGTTCAGGCGGAGCAAACGAGGCTGTTTGTCATCGTCCGCCGCCTCGCAGACAGCCACATAGGGCTTGGACGGATCGTCAGCGACGGTGTAAGTCAGCGTGATCGGATTCTTGGTGGCCGGCATCTGGCGGTCGTTGTCGTCGGCCACGAAACCAAAGGTAAGGAACTGCTGATCGCTACCGGCCGAGTTCATTTCGGTGACCTGCGAGATCTCGGTGAAAGCCGTCACCTCGCGGACAGAGCCGATACCTTCGCTATTCCTGCATGACCTCTATGTGAATCTTGAATGCAGCTAATGCCGAGACGATTTGCTTACTGATCTCTGGGCTCGCTGCGATGCCGGCCTCATCCATTCCTTTAGCGAGCAAGTTCACAGTTATCGACGCAGGCTCTACAACTACCGCGGACATGGTATTCAGCACCAGCCGAAGCGCCTCCTGGGCATGACTCGCACGAGGTGAAGCGTTAAACAGTGCAACCGGCTTACCCGGGAATTCATGGCTCGCCACAAGCCAATCCAACGCATTCTTGAAAGAGCCAGGTATTCCACGAGCATACTCAGGACACGAAATGAGGATACCGTCTGCCTTGCCTATCAAAGCCCGTAACTCTGCGACGATCTTAGGCGGTTCATCAGCCAGGTCCGGATCGAAGTGAGGTAATTGACCAACCGCCAGGTAGTGCTTGATCGACACCCCGTCAGGACTCAGCGCCTCAGCAGCACGCAGTAGTGCGGAGTTAGAAGATGCTGCGCGAATGCTTCCGGACACCGCTAATAATTGGACCATTTGTAAACATTCCATTCCCTAGTGAGATGGCGCAGTGTCGCATACATGAATCAGGGCCAGCTTCGACACGACAGAAACACTGTCCGGTAGGTGCGTTCGATTGCCTCCCAGTCGGGTTGCTTCGTTGCCATGGGGAATCCTTAGTCTTGGCAATCCAGCAGCACGTCAATCAGCTTCTGCTCACCCAGGCGCATCGCACCCAAGCATTGCAGGTCGTCGCACTTAGGGCCGAGGCCGAAGACGGTCACCTCTCCTTTGGCTCCGATCAGCGTCAAGGCGCCTACCGTGCATTCGGGATGCTCACCGGCATCAAGATCATCGGGGATCTTGCGCAGGGTCTTGGCGGCATCGCGCCAGTCTTCCCGCTTGAACTCAAGAGCCTTGACGGTCATTCGGTCACCATTTGGTGTGTCTGTGCATGGGCGTGACCGTGGAGCAATCCAACGATCAGGCCCTGGGGCAGCCCAGCTTCCTTGGCGGCGTCCACGGCTTCGGCAATGGCCTTGTCAAGAGCGGTTACCGCAGCATTGATGCCTGGGCTCATTGGCAGCACGTGCCGCAGGCGGGTGACGTTGGTCATGTATGACCCTCTACAATGAAACTCTGCACCCATCGGAAACCTCACCATAACTGCGCCTCATGCTCGAGTACCGGACCAGCACGTGAACTACCCCACCTCGGTTGGGTCCATTACAGTAATGGAGACTCGAACAACTGCAATCAGGGAAGAAACGCCTTTGAAACTTCATCTTTCAATCCTACTTTTCAGCATCGCTCTGTGTGCTGAAGTGCAGGCTGCGCCATCCCCCGAAACCGAAGCTGTCTTTGAGCACGCAATGCTTTTAGCTAATGACATACAGCAGCGAGTTGATCAGCTGATTGAAAAAGAACAGCAGGGGAAAATCGACAAGCTCACAATGAGCCAATCCATACAGGAAGCAACGAAAGGACTTGAGGCCTTTGAGGGAGAACTGCGGAAGGCTAGCGTCGGCGGGCACGGTGTCGCGTCCTTCGTGTTGGCGAATCTGCATGATGGTCGTGCGGCAACCTTTCTAGATGGCTATGAGGCGATGCATGCAGAAGCCTGCGCGCTTTACCAGAACGCCTCGGATCAAGGGTTGATTGCCGGAGCGGTAATAGTATTGCGCAACTGTGACGAAGCTTTCCAACGACACAAGTTCGATGATCCCGAGCTTCTGCGCAAGCATAGTCAGCTGGTCAATGCTCTGGAACAGCCAGATCCGTACTCCGACTATTATCCACTGCCAGCGAGAGGCTCGTACTGTTTCAAAGACTCACAGATACCTGAAGTCAACCATCAACAACCGTTGACCACTATGAGAGACATCTACCAACCAGTGTCTCTGAGCCTGGAACAGTTTCGCGCCGACGGTTATTACCTGTTAGCACTTACGGGCGATATCGCGAACCCTAAAGTTCGGGCCTATTTCAAGCAGGTACAGAA
Source organism: Pseudomonas fildesensis (assembly GCF_001050345.1). GTDB lineage: Bacteria > Pseudomonadota > Gammaproteobacteria > Pseudomonadales > Pseudomonadaceae > Aquipseudomonas > Aquipseudomonas fildesensis. The sequence goes on from NZ_LFMW01000013.1 coordinate 88,936, forward strand.
GCTAGCACCCGACTGCCTAGACCCCTCCCATCTCCAGTCCCTGTTCAAAAATATGGAGAGAAAAAGCCACTGACTTTAGTGCCATCTTTCGCCACGATTTGGCGCATTCGAAAACGTGGCGCTGATTAATCGAACTTGCGACTGGGCAGCTTGAAGTCAGTCACCCTGCCAGCAATCGAACGAATCTTCTCCACTTGGACGACCGCAAGGGACTGAGAGACTTCATTCTTCTCCGCAAGATTCATACTTTTCGCTCCTTAATCCGGCCCCCTACCGGTCACCCGTAATAACCCATATCAACGAAATCTGCCACCTGGCAGCGCCCTATCGCTTTCCGTTCGTATCGGGAATAAAGCTACCCAAGAAAAAGACAGTCGCAGGCCCTATGAGCCAAGCGGCGGTCGTTCCCGGACTGACAATTGGTACGGCGATAGCAATTGCAAACAGGCCTACCCCTGTCCATAGCCGCTTACGCGGCGTGAACCACACGCGGAACGCTTCAAGCTTTTTACCGACCATTACCACCTCCTTGTTTGATAAGCAGCAAAGCATATCACCCACCTTAACGAATCACGCCAGCCGGCGAGGCAGGCGCACGCTTGGAGATAACCCATGAGCACTTTTGCAGTGTTTGGAATGACCCTCGATGTCGCCATGGCCGAGGCGAGGAAGACCGTAAAAACCACCCGACCCGACCCGAAGCGCCCCGGCCACAAGACTGAGCTTTCGGTCGATGACTGGCTGATCAAGGTTTCTCAGAAGGCCGAACAGATCATGGGGGGGTCAGGGTAAAGCAGCTAACGCTCTTCGACGCACCGCAGTATGCAGAGCACTTCATTGAGCTTGCACGCAAGGGCAGCAAATGCCGAGACATGCGGATAAAGGCCAAGCGCACGCTGGTCGATGCCCAGGGCGAGCCAATCATTAACCCGAAGACGAAAGCGCCAAAGGTCGGGTTTACGGAATGGCCGTCAAAGCAACAAGACCAGGCCGCGTAACCCACACGAACATCGAGAACCGCCATGACCATCACCTACGGCTCTGTTTGCTCCGGCATCGAGGCTGCAACACAAGCGTGGCACCCGCTGGGCATGCGCGGCGCCTGGTTCGCCGAGATTGAACCGTTCCCCTCGGCGGTCCTGGCCCACCACTACCCCGATGTTCCAAACCACGGCGACATGACCAAGCTGGCCGCCCTGGTGCTGGCCGGAAAGATCCCCGCGCCGGACGTGCTGGTCGGCGGTACCCCGCGCCAGGCCTTCTCGGTCGCCGGTATGCGCGAAGGCCTCACCGACCCGCGCGGCGCCCTAACCATCAAATACGTGGAGCTTGCAGATGCAGTTGACTATGTTCACGCCGGCCTGCGAAAGCCCGCCAGCGTCATCGTCTGGGAGAACGTCCCCGGCGTCCCCAGTGACAAAGGGAGCGCCTTCGGATGCGTTCTTGGCGCGCTTGCTGGGGAAGACTGCGAGCTGCAGCCTCCAGGGAAGAAATGGCAGGACGCTGGTTGTGTGTATGGACCCAAAAGAACAATCGCGTGGCGGATCCTGGACGCCCAATATTTCGGCCTGGCCCAACGACGCCGTCGTGTGTTCGTTGTCGCAAGTGCTCGTGACGGATTCGATCCCAACGAGGTACTTTTTGAGCGCGAAGGCGTGCGCCGGGATACTGCGCCGCGCAGAGGCGAGGGGCAAGACGTTACCGGAACAGCTCCTTTCGGCCCTGCACTCCAGTGCGGATGTGGATACGTCTTCGCTGAATCCCTAGGCCAGTACGGATGTCCGAACTGCGAAGGCGACGAGGGGCCAGCAGTCTATATGTTCGGTGGGATACCGCCGTTCGGCGGCCATAGCCTGGGCGGCTCGATCGAACGCGCAGCAACGCTCACCGCCAAGGACAGCCGGCTGGACATCGAAAGTGAGACATTCTTCATTCACCCAGAGGTCGCCGGAACGCTAACCAGCCACGCGTTCAGTGGAGGCGCAGGCGGAAGGCCTGACGGCGCAGCGGTAGGACACTTCCTTGTTGCGCCGAAGCTCGCCGGCGGAGGCAGAAAGAGCGGCGGATACAGCTACGACGACATTCCATGCGTTGCCGCGACTCTCGACGCGAGCTGGCCTTCGAATACGACGCATCAGAGTAGGTGCAGGCATCTTGGCTTGCTGAAGGTATCGCCGACTGTGCAGCCTGGAACCCAACCAAGCCCGATGGCGAAGGCTGGTTCGTCTTCTCGATCCACGATACCGACGACGGCCCGATCTGCGTGTGGGTGCAACAGGTGGTGACGCCATGAATGAAATCAAAGAACGCCCCATCCTGTTCTCGGCGCCGATGGTGCGCGCCATCCTGGAAGGCCGGAAGACGGTCACGCGGCGGGCGGTGAAAGGCTTCCAGATCCCTACCGAGGACACTGCCATTCCGGTTGGAGATCGTCAGCGCTGGAACGCAATAGGCCAGCGAGACCCGCGCTATGGCTTCTGTGTATTTGGATCGACCGAAGCAGAGTGCGCCAGGGAACTGGAACCGTACGCACCTTGCCCATATGGCCGGCGCGGCAACCGGCTGTGACGTACTGATCATGTGCAGCGACGACACCGAAGGTGACTACTTCCTCGTGACACAGGGCAAGACCGGTCAGAAGCTCAGAATCCTGATGCGTACGGAAGCGGGAGAAAACAGCCTGGGGAGATTGGTGCGGGAGATAACCGAGAGGAATGCCTGCCACCCTTCCAAATACCTGCTGATAAACAAATACGCGAAGAGGATGACAAAAGGGATGTTGCGCCTGCGCTGGGACAAGGCGCGGGAGAAGGCCCAGCAGAAGGCAATCGATCAGGGCGACCCAGTACTGGCAGCCAAGATAGGAGGGTTTCAATTCCGCGACATTCGGCCTAAGGCAGCCTCGGAAATCGTCGATATCGGAGACGCAAGCCTACTGCTCGGGCACAGCAAACAGGAGATCACCAAACGGGTTTACAGGAGGATCGGTGCGACCGCCAAGCCCTCCAAATAGGCAAAGTTTCGGAACGCCTACCCAAAAGTTTCGGAACGCCTTCCAAAAACCGCCTTTTCCTGCCCAAACCCCAGAAACGCAAAAGCCCCGCATTGCGGGGCTTTCGTTTGAATCTTGGCGGGAAACCAGGGATTCGAACCCTGGGAACGCTATTAACGTTCGCCGGTTTTCAAGACCGGTGCATTCAACCACTCTGCCAATTTCCCTTTTGCATCACAGGATTATAGTAGCCCATCCTGTCTCAGCGGGCGCCATAATACCCGAATGAAACACACTGTCAAACTCTCGCCATCGCTTGTTACATAGCGTCTGTTATGATCTTTGCGACTGAACGTTTCAAAACTGAAGGAGTGTCGCCATGCGCGAACAGAATTACGCAGTGAATGGTAACGCGCAGGCTGAGCAGCTTGAAGTCAGCCGCGTCTTGCGCAACACGTACGGCTTGCTCGCCCTTACCCTCGCATTCAGCGGCGTGATGGCGTTCGTGGCCCAGCAGATGCACGTCGGCTACCCGAATATCTTTGTCGTGTTGATCGGCTTCTATGGTCTGTTCTTCCTGACCAACAAGCTGCGTGACTCGGCCTGGGGCCTGGTGTCGGCGTTTGCCTTGACCGGCTTCATGGGCTTCATCCTCGGCCCGATCCTTAACCGTTACCTCGGCATGGCCGGCGGTGCGGAAGTGGTCAGCTCGGCGTTTGCCATGACGGCGCTGGTGTTTGGTGGCCTGTCGGCTTACGTGCTGATTACGCGCAAGGACATGAGTTTCCTGGGTGGTTTCATCACTGCAGGCTTCTTCGTGTTGCTGGCTGCGGTGGTCGCAGGCATGTTCTTCCAGATCAGCGGTCTGCAACTGGCGATCAGCGCGGGTTTTGTGCTGTTCTCCTCGGTGTGCATCCTGTTCCAGACCAGCGCGATCATCCACGGCGGTGAGCGCAACTACATCATGGCGACCGTCAGCCTGTATGTATCGATCTACAACCTGTTCATCAGCCTGTTGCAGATCTTCGGCATCATGAGCCGCGACGACTGATTCATACCGCAACAAACAATGCCCCGTATCGAAAGATGCGGGGCATTTTTGTTTTCAGGCTGTTTGTTTCAAGGCTCAGTACTGGTTGGGTTCCATTTCCAGTTCGACCTTGAAGCGTTCGGCAATATCCTGCTGGATACGTCGCGCCAGGTTCGCAATATCGTGACCCGAAGCGCCACCATAGTTCACCAGCACCAACGCCTGCATTTTATGCACGCCCGCATCGCCATCACGAAAGCCCTTCCAGCCGGCCTTGTCGATCAACCAGCCGGCAGCGAGCTTCATCTGCCCGTCGGCCTGAGGGTAGGTAACCAGGTCCGGATACAGGCTCTGCAGCTCTGCGGCCAGAGCCTGGGACACCAGCGGGTTCTTGAAGAAGCTGCCCGCATTGCCAAGCTCCGCCGGGTCCGGCAGTTTTTCCCGGCGAATGCTGCAAATCGCCTGGCTGACGTCGCTGGGCGTAGCGTCGGTGATCCCCTGCCCCGCCAGGCGCTGTTGCACCGGGCCGTAGTCGAGTTTGAGATGGCTGGCGCGGCTCAGGGCAAAACGCACCCGCAGAATCAACCAGCGCCCCGTCTCGTGTTTAAACAGGCTGTCACGGTAGGCGAACTTGCATTCCTGGAGGCTGAAGTCCCGCAGCTCGCCGGTCTGGCGATCCAGGGCGGTCAGGCCGGCAAACACGTCCTTGATCTCCACACCGTAGGCGCCAATGTTCTGCATAGGCGCCGCACCGACGGTGCCGGGGATCAGGCTGAGGTTTTCCAGGCCGCAGAAGCCGTGCTCGAGGGTCCACAGCACAAACGGGTGCCACGCTTCACCCGCTTCGGCCTCGACCACCACGTGCACGCCATCATCGTTCAGCACGCGAATACCCTGGGTCGCCATGCGCAACACCAACGCCGGAATATCCTGCGTCAGCAGCAAGTTGCTGCCACCGCCGATCACCAGCAACGGCAGCGCCTGCGCGGCCGCGTAGGCCAAGGCTTCACGCACATCGGAGTCGCTACGGGCCTCAGCGAACAGCCGGGCGCGCACATCGATACCAAAGCTGTTGAATGGCTTGAGCGATACCTGCGCAAGCACTTGCAAGGTCATAACCGCCCCTTCAATTCGATCACCAATAAATCACAGGCTCGCTCGATCAGGTCCAGAACCCGTTCAAAGCCTTGTTCGCCTTCGTAATAAGGGTCTGGCACTTCGTCCACCTCGGCGTCGTAGCGACGCAGGAACAGATCCAGCTCAGCGTTGCCCTGCGCCGGCTGCAACGCCTTGAGGTTGCGCAGGTTGCTGAGGTCCATGGCCAGGATCAGGTCATACCGCGCAAAATCGGCACGGGAGACCTGCTGCGCGCGCTGGGACGATAAATCGTAACCCCGCACCAATGCAGCACGCTGGCTGCGCTGGTCCGGTGGGTTGCCGACATGCCAGTCGCCGGTACCGGCAGACGCCACGTCGACCTGGCCAGCCAAACCCGCTTCGCGCAACTTATGGCGCAGCACGCCTTCTGCGGTGGGCGAACGACAGATGTTGCCCAGGCAGACAAACAGGACCTCCATCAGGCCCCCAGCAGGCGACGGACGCGCTCGAGGTCTTCCAGGGTGTCGACACCGGCAGGTGGTGCTTCCAGGGCATCGCCCACATGGATGCGCACGCCATGCCACAGGGCACGCAGCTGCTCCAGGGATTCGGTATTTTCCAGCCAGCACGGGCCCCAGCTGACGAAGTCATGCAGGAAACCGGCGCGGTAGGCGTAGATGCCGATATGGCGGCGGTACGGCACACCCTCCGGCAGCACGTCGGGGTTCTTGGCGAACGCGTCCCGTGCCCAAGGCAGGATCGAACGGCTGAACGTCAGCGCCAGGCCATTCATATCGGTGACCACTTTCACCACGCCCCGGTTGAACAGCGTATCGATGTCTTCGATCGGTTCGGACAGGGTCGCCATGCGCGCTTCACCGTGGGCAGCCAGGTTGGCAGCCACCTGGTCGATCACGCTTGGCGGGATCAGCGGTTCGTCACCTTGTACGTTGACCACAATAGCGTCAGGCGCCAAGCCAAGCTTTGCAGCCACTTCGGCCAAGCGGTCCGTGCCGGAGTTGTGGTCTTCACGGGTCAGCACCGCTTCGGCACCAAAACCTTTGCAGGCCTCGATGATGCGCGGGTCATCGGTGGCGACTACCACGCGCTGGGCGCTGCTTTTACAGGCCTGTTCCCACACCAGCTGGATCATCGGCTTGTTGCCGATCAGTTGCAGCGGCTTGCCCGGCAGGCGGGTCGATGCATAACGCGAGGGAATAACAACGGTAAAGGCAGTGGTCATTTATCCAGGCGCTCATCGGTGGTCAGGGTCCGGGCTTCGCTTTCCAGCATGACCGGGATGCCGTCGCGGATCGGGTAAGCGAGGCCGGCACCCTTGCTGATCAGCTCGGTTTTGTCGGCGCTGAGCTTGAGCGGGCCTTTGCAGATTGGGCAAGCGAGGATATCGAGCAGTTTGGTGTCCATGAGTGTGTCCTGGAAAGAAGCGTTTTAAGGCAAGAGACGGGCGGGTAACAGGCGCATCAGCTGCGTGTCGAACCAGACGATAAACGCCGGCGACGGTACCGCGTCCACCGCAAGGTACCACCAGTCAGGCCGGGCGAAGGCGCGGCACTTCACCGCGTCCTTCTCGGTCATGACCAGCGGCAATGACGGCGTAAAACTCAAGACCTCGGCACTGTAGGGCGCGTGGTCGGCAAAAGCATGGGGTATGGGCTGCCAGTGTAGCGTTTCAAGGGTATTGAAGAAACGTTGCGGGTTACCGATGCCGGCGACCGCATGCACCTGCTGGCCCGCCGGGAAGTGCTCGACCGGCTGGCGCTCGCGGCTTTGCAGGTTGACCAGTGCCGTGGGTAGCAGGCGGAAGGCAAAACCATCGTCTCGATCCGAGCCGGCGCCGTTGTACAGAAGCGCATCAACGCTCTGCAGGCGCTCCACCGGTTCACGCAACGGCCCGGCAGGCAGGCAACGGCGATTGCCCAGGCCACGGGCGGCGTCTATCAGCACCAGCTCAAGATCGCGGGCGAGACGGTAGTGCTGCAGACCATCGTCGGAGAGAATCAGGTCCAGGGTTTCGCTGGCCAGCAGGGCCTTGACCGCGCGACTGCGGTCCGGATCGATCATCAGCGGCACGCCGCTGCGCTGCACGATCAACAGCGGCTCGTCGCCGGCCACCTCAGCGCTGTCAGTGGCTGACACCCGCCACGGCAATTGCGGCGGCTTGGCGCCATAGCCGCGACTGACCACGCCCACGCGCAAACCACAGCGCCGGCAGTGCTCGATCAACCACAGGATCAACGGCGTCTTGCCGGTGCCGCCCACGGTGATGTTACCGACCACCACCACCGGCACCGGTGACTGGTAGATCTGACCCTCACCCGCCAGGAAACGCGCGCGCTTGCGCTGCACCACGCGGCGATACAGCGATTCCAGCGGGCGCAACAGCGCGAGTGCCGGATGGCCCTCGTACCAGGCCTTGAGCAAACGATCGGACATGGCCATCAGGGTGGGCTCGCCGCCTCGACGGTGGTCATGCGCAGGTGGCTGAAACCGAGCTTGCCGGCGGCATCCATTGCTGTGATCACGGCTTGATGCTGAGTCTTGCCGTCGGCACTGATGGACAAGGGCATTTTGGTGTCGCCACCGGATTCCTTCTGCAAGGCGTCCATCAAGCTGGCGAGGTCGTTTTTCTCGAGCAACTGGTTGTTGACCGAAAACACCCCGTCGGCGCTGATGGCGATGTCCAGTTGCTTGACCTCCTGGTCCTCGGCCGGCGAGCCGCTGACCGCTTCCGGCAAATCAACGCGCAGTTCGGTTTGGCGGGTAAACGTCGTGGTCACGACAAAAAACAGCAGCAGGATAAACACCACGTCAATCAGCGACGCTAGGTTGATATCGACATTTTCCCGTTGCTTGCGGCGAAATTTCACGCTTTACCCTCGACCAGATCCACGTCTCGGTCGCCCTGCACCACTTCCACCAGCTTGATGGCTTCCTGCTCCATGCCTACCACCAACTCATCGATGCGGCGTTGCAGGAAACGGTGGAAGAACACCGAAGGAATACCGACCATCAGCCCGGCAGCCGTGGTGATCAAGGCCTTGGAGATACCGCCGGCCAGCACTGCGGCGTTGGTGGTCATGCCCGAGCCCATGAACGAGCTGAAAATATCGATCATGCCCAGCACCGTGCCCAGCAGACCGAGCAACGGTGCCATCGCCGCGATGGTCCCCAAGGCATTGATATAGCGCTCCAGCTCATGAATGACCCGGGCCGCCGCCTCTTCAATGCACTCTTTCATGATCTCGCGGCCATGCTTGGAGTTGGCCAGCCCGGCGGCGAGGATTTCACCCAGCGGTGAATCGGCGCGCAGCTCCTTGAGTTTCTGCTTGTCGAGCTGCTTGTTCTTGATCCAGCCCCAGACCTGCCCCAACAGATGCTCGGGCGTGACGCGACTGGCGCGCAGGGTCCACAGGCGTTCGGCAACGATGCCGAGTGCGGCGATGGAGCTCATGATGATCGGCAACATCATCCAGCCGCCGGATTTGACCAATTCCCACACAGTGAATGCCCCCTCAAAAAAGTGCGCCACTTTACCATATAGGTACGACAGCGGGGTTCGTCGGCCACCGACCGGACTATCGCGGGTGACGGCCTTTGGAATCGAAGGATCAGGGTAACGGTTCGCGCCAGAAACGGCGTTGACTACGAGCAACAACCGGTGGCAGGAAAGCCCCTAATTGCAGACGTACTGCACCTTGCTCGGCACTGTCATACACCTGGCTACCGAGCGCCCGATAGCGCTCCACCACCTGCGGGTGAGGATGGCCGAACGCATTGCCGCGCCCCCGGGAGATCAGCACCGACTGCGGCGCCAGTCGCTGTAGAAAAGGCCTGGACGAAGAACTGCGACTGCCGTGATGGGGGGCTTGCAGCCAATCGGTCGTTACCGCCAATGACGAGCTTAGGAGCGCCTGTTCCGCGGCGCGATCGATATCGCCGGTGAGCAACAGACGCTCGCCATTGGCCTGGACCTGCAATACACAGGATTTCGGGTTACCGCTAATGGCTTCAGGCCATTGCCATAGCTCGAATGACACGCCGTCCCACTCCCACCGCTCACCGCTGATACACGCCTGAGTGTCGAGAAACGCTGGCAACCCGCGGGTTTCGCCGCCCACTACACGCTTGATCGGCAGCCCGCGGGCGACAGCGGCCGCACCGCCGGCATGATCGGCATCGGCGTGGCTGAGCAACATCATGTCCAGAGACCCTACGCCGAGCTTCTTCAATGACGGCAAGACCACGCGCGCGCCGAGGTCAGTCTCTCCCGAGCGCGGGCCTGCATCGTAGAGCAAGGTGTGATGGCGGGTGCGCAGGATTAACGCCTGCCCCTGGCCGACATCCAGTTGTACCACCTCCACTCGCCCATAAGGCACCGGCTCGCGCGGTGGAAACACCGCCAACAACAGCATCGGCCATCCCAGCAAGCGAAACGGCACACCCTTGGGCAACAGCAATAACACCGCGCCGGCCAGGCTCACCAGCCAGTAACCCAGAGGCACCTCAGCCGGTATCCACGCGGGCAGTTGGCCTGCCAGCAGCGCCAAGCCACTGAACAACCCATCCAGCGCGCCACCTGCCAACCACAACACACCCTCCCCCACAAACGGCACCGCCAGCAGCGCCGTCCCCAGCAGCGCCAGGGGTAATACCACCAGGCTGATCCACGGCACGGCAAACAGGTTGGCCACCGGCGCACTGAGGCTGATGGGCAGACCGAGCACCAGCAATACCGGGAACAGACCTATGGCAATCAACCACTGGGGACGGGTCCAGGCCTGCCACACACTCCACGGCCCCAAGCGCCCACCGAACGACAGGACCAGCACCGCAACGGCCGCAAACGACAACCAGAATCCCGGCTGCAGACTGGCCAATGGTTCAAGAACCAGCACCCCATTCATGGCCAACAGCAACGGCCACCAGATCCCAAGATGACGGAAGCGCAACCGCCACAGCAGCACCAGCCCCACCATGACGCAAGCCCGCTGCACCGGCACGCCGAATCCTGCCAACAAGCCGTATCCCAGGGCGGCAGCAAATGCCAGGCCACACGCCCAAGGCAACCACGGCCAGGTTCGGGGCCAGCAGCCGTAGCGGGCCAGCCCCGCGATCAATGCGTAGATCAAGCCCGCCAGCAAGCCGATGTGCTGGCCGGAAATCACCAGCAAATGCACCGTGCCCGTGTCCTGCAACACTCGCCAATCCTCGGCTGCCAGCCCGGAACCATCGCCCAGCACCAACGCCGCCAGGCCAGCCTCTCGGCCTCGCGCATCCACGGCCAGCAGCCGTTGGCGGACCGTATCGCGCCAGGCATTGCGGGCCGGTGTCAGGCGGTCACCGTCTTTCACCGACCCAGTGGCGCCGATACGCTGGGCGAGCAGCCAGGCTTCATGGTCAAAACCGTGGAAGTTGAGCAGGCCGGACGGTCGTTTGAACGTCACGGCCAGGCGCCAGCGCTCACCACTGCGCACCGGCGGCCCTCCATGCCAGGACAGCCGAATGCGCTTGGGCAGCCGAGCGTTACGCGACCGGCTGTCGGCCAGTTCGAAACGCACACCCGTCGCCGTCTGTTGCGGCAACCCGACCACACGGCCCTCCACCCAACGCGTCTGGCCGTCGAGTGCCGGCCGCAGCCGATCATCCAATGCCCACTGCGCGCTGATACATGCCCAACTCAGGCCCAGCAGGAAGAACGCCAGTGGGGACGTGCGAAACGGCAACAGCATCAACGCCAGCAGCAACATGGCCAACAGCCACCCGAAAGACGGCAACGCAGGTAGAAAACGCAGGGCAAGCAGCCCCAGTGCCAACGCAAACATCCCTGTCTTCATGAATCATCCCTTGCAAATGATTCACTCAGTTTTAGCCGGACAGACAGCGTCGCCTATGATGTTTTGTCACAAAGTCTGAATTTTCTGTTTATAGAATGCGGGCATACTTGCCCCTCGAACTGACCTGGAACCCTTATGCCCCGGCGCTTTTTCAAACGGTACATGCCTGACCCCACCAGTATCAGGGAACACAAGTCATTACAGTTTCTTGGCACTTTGCTGCATGACCCGAACCTCTGGCACCTGAATCGGCACTCGGTGGCACGTGCCATGGCGGTGGGTTTGTTCGCGGCGTTTATCCCGATTCCCTTGCAGATGTTATTGGCCGCGGTGCTGGCGATTGCGGTGCGCGGCAATATGCCCATCGCCGTCAGCCTGGTATGGCTGACCAACCCGATTACCATGCCGGTGGTGTTCCTGTGCACGTACATGACCGGCGCGTGGCTGATGAATGTGCCGCCCCGCAGCCTGCCCGATGACCTGACCTGGGAATGGATCAGCGGCCAGCTGAGCACGCTGTGGCAGCCGTTCCTGCTCGGTTCGGTGGTGTTGGGGTTGGTGTTGGGCGCACTGGCCTATTGCCTGACCATGGGTTACTGGCGCTGGTGGGTGGCGCACCAGTGGAAGAAGCGCAAACAGCGGCGCGGTTGATACTTGGCGAGCCCACAACCGCAGATACACCCGCCCCGATCCTCCGGCCAAAAGTGCAAGCACTCGCCATCACGGCGCCCCTCCAACGTTGAATGTCGTTTCCCCCTAAGCAGGCTATTTTCCAGGGCCTGAGCCCGCAGATAGCCATCTATGACTAATTTGCGAGATTCCAGGCGACGCAAATGGCTACACTGCGCACTTGGTGTGGGCCGGATGCCTGCGCGGACGATTGATATCAGTGTGAAAGCAGGAGAGTGGCGTGCTTAGAAGAATGGGGATAAAAGGCCGCGTACTGTTGCTGACCTTATTACCGACCAGCCTGATGGCCTTGTTGTTGGGGGGTTATTTCACCTGGATGCAGCTCTCGGAGTTACAAACCCAATTGCTGCAACGCGGCGAAATGATCGCCGAGCAGCTGGCGCCACTGGTGGCCCCGGCCCTGAGCAGCAACAACACCGGCCTGCTGGAACGCATCGCCACCCAATCACTGGAACAGACCGACGTGCGCACCGTGTCGTTCCTCGCGCCAGACCGCTCATCCCTGGCGCACGCCGGCCCGTCCATGCTCAATCAGCCACCGACCGGCAACAGCTCCCACCTGCTGCAACGCACCGGCAACGACGCCACCCGCTATTTGATGCCGGTATTTGGCCATCATCGCAACTTGGCGGGCGACCTGATCCCCGATGAATCCGACCGCCTGCTGGGCTGGGTCGAGGTAGAACTGTCCCACAATGTCATGTTGCTGCGCGGTTATCGCAGCCTGTTTGCCAGCCTGCTGCTGATCGCCATCGGCCTGATCTGCACCGCCGCGCTGGCCCTGCGCATCAGCCGCACGATCAACTCGCCGATTGGCCAGATCAAACAGGCTGTCGCCCAGCTCAAGGACGGCAACCTGCAAACCCGCCTGCCACCGCTGGGCAGCCAGGAACTGGACCAGCTCGCGTCGGGCATCAACCGCATGGCCGAGACCCTGCAAAACGCCCAGGAAGAACTGCAACACAGCATCGACCAGGCCACCGAAGACGTGCGCCAGAACCTGGAAACCATCGAGATCCAGAACATCGAGCTGGACCTCGCGCGCAAGGAGGCCCTGGAGGCCAGCCGGATCAAGTCGGAGTTCCTGGCCAACATGAGCCATGAAATCCGCACGCCGCTCAACGGCATTCTCGGTTTTACCCACCTGCTGCAAAAAAGCGAACTGACGCCCCGCCAACTCGACTACCTGGGCACCATCGAAAAGTCAGCCGACAACCTGCTGGGCATCATCAACGAAATCCTTGATTTCTCGAAGATCGAAGCCGGCAAGCTGGTCCTCGACAGCGTGCCCTTCAACCTGCGGGACCTGCTGCAAGACACCCTGACCATCCTCGCCCCCGCCGCCCATGCCAAGCAGTTGGAACTGGTCAGCCTGGTGTACCGCGACACCCCGCTGGCGCTGGTCGGCGACCCGCTGCGCCTGAAGCAGATCCTCACCAACCTGATCAGCAACGCGATCAAGTTCACCCGCGAAGGCACCATCGTTGCCCGTGCGATGATCGAGGACGAACAGGAAGACAGCGTGCAACTGCGCATCAGCGTGCAGGACACCGGCATCGGCCTGTCCAACCAGGATGTGCGCGCGCTGTTCCAGGCGTTCAGCCAGGCCGACAACTCGCTGTCACGCCAGCCCGGTGGCACGGGCCTGGGCCTGGTGATTTCCAAGCGCCTGATCGAGCAGATGGGCGGCGAAATCGGCGTCGACAGCACGCCGGGCGAAGGCTCGGAATTCTGGATCAGCCTGAACCTGCCCAAGACCCGCGACGACGTCGAAGACCTGCCCTGCGCGCCGCTGCTCGGCCGCCGCGTGGCCGTCCTGGAAAACCACGAACTGGCGCGCCAGGCCCTGCAACATCAGTTGGAAGACTGCGGCCTGGAAGTCACGCCGTTCAACACCCTGGAAAGCCTGACCAACGGCATCACCAGCGCCCATCAGACCGAGCAGGCGATTGACCTGGCAGTGCTCGGTGTCACCGCCAATGACATTCCGCCCGAGCGCCTCAACCAGCACCTTTGGGACCTCGAACACCTGGGCTGCAAGGTGCTGGTGCTGTGCCCGACCACCGAGCAGATGCTGTTCAACCAGTCGGTGCCCAACCCCAACAGCCAATTGCAGGCCAAGCCGGCGTGTACGCGCAAGCTGCGCCGTGCACTGTCCGACCTGATCAGCCCGCGTCCCTCCCGCAGCGAGCCGGGCGAGCCGTTGTCCAGCCGCGCACCCCGCGTGCTCTGTGTGGATGACAACCCGGCGAACCTGTTGCTGGTGCAGACCCTGCTGGAAGACATGGGCGCCAAGGTCCAGGCAGTGGAAAGCGGTTACTCGGCCATCGACGCCGTCAAGCAGGAAACCTTCGACCTGGTGTTGATGGATGTGCAGATGCCCGGCATGGACGGGCGCCAAAGCACCGAGGCCATTCGCCAGTGGGAAAGCGAGCGCCACGGCACGCCACTGCCGATAGTCGCCCTCACCGCCCACGCCATGGCCAACGAAAAACGCGCCCTGCTGCAAAGCGGCATGGACGACTACCTGACCAAACCCATCAGCGAGCGGCAACTGGCCCAAGTGGTGCTGAAGTGGACCGGCCTGGCCCTGCGCAACCAGGTGCCCGAGCGCTCGACAGACAACCTTGCCCCGCGCGTGCAATTGCTGGTACTGGACCACGAGGAAGGCCTGCGCCTGGCCGCCAACAAGTCCGACCTGGCGGCGGATATGCTCGCCATGTTGCTGGCCTCTCTGGAAGCCGACCGCCTGGCCATCACCGTTGCCCGCGAAGCCAATGACAACCACGCGTTGATCGAACGCGTCCACCGCCTGCACGGCGCCACCCGTTACTGTGGCGTGCCACAATTGCGCGCCGCCTGCCAGCGTGCTGAAACCTTGCTCAAGCAGGACGATGCCAAAGCCATGGCCGCGCTGGACGAGTTGGATATGGCGATTGCCCGGTTGGCCAGTGAGGCGCGAGTCAGCGTTTGAATCAAAAAGGACCCCTTTGATGCGCGTCATTCTTTTCAGCAGCCAGACCTACGACCGCGACAGCTTTCTCGGCGAGCCGCTTGCGCAGGGCATGGAACTGCAATTCCAGCCCGCACGCCTCAACCTCGACACGGTGGCCCTGGCCGAACACCACGAGGTGGTCTGCGCCTTTATCAACGATGACCTCAGCGCCGCGGTGCTGGAACACTTGGCCAGCGGCGGGACGCGCCTGATTGCGTTGCGCTCGGCCGGTTATAACCATGTCGACCTGTCCGCCGCCAAACGCCTTGGCCTGACCATCGTACGTGTACCGGCTTACTCGCCCCACGCCGTGGCCGAACATGCCGTGGCGCTGATCCTCGCGCTCAACCGCCACCTGCACCGCGCCTACAACCGCACACGCGACGGCGATTTCAGCCTGCACGGGCTGACCGGCTTCGACTTGGTGGGCAAGACAGTGGGCGTGGTTGGCACCGGGCAGATCGGCGCAACCTTCGCCAAAATCATGGCAGGCTTCGGTTGCACATTATTGGCCTATGACCCCTTCCCCAACCCGCAGGTACAGGCCCTCGGCGCGCATTACGTGAGCCTGCCCGACCTGCTGGCGCAAGCGCAGATCATCAGCCTGCACTGCCCATTGACTGCCGACAGCAAGCACCTGATCAACGCGCGCTCCCTGGCACAGATGCAGCCCGGCGCGATGCTGATCAACACCGGGCGCGGTGGCCTGGTGGACACCCCGGCGCTGATCGAAGCCCTCAAGGACGGCCAGCTTGGCTACCTGGGGCTGGATGTGTACGAGGAAGAAGCCCAGCTGTTTTTCGAGGACCGCTCGGACCTGCCCCTGCAGGACGACGTACTCGCCCGCCTGCTGACCTTCCCCAACGTGATCATCACCGCACACCAGGCCTTCCTCACCCGTGAGGCCCTGGCGGCGATCGCCAGCACCACCTTGGCCAACATTGTGGCGTGGGCGGATGGCAACGCGCAAAACCTCGTCGAAGGATGATCAGCGGTCACATACCGCGCTCATGATAGGCCGGCACCCGTGATAGGATGCCGCGCCTATTTGGAGGATCCATGGCCGAACACGATTTCCGCTTCAGCTTGCTGAGCCCGCAACACACCCTGATCGAATGCCGCGCCCTGGTGCCGGGCCGTTACCAGGTCACTGGCAACGGTGGCTCGATCAAAAATGGCGACGTACTGGTCGTCACCTTGCGCGGCAGTAAAACCCTGTCGATGCGCCTCACCGTAGAAGGTGACGCACGCTACTCCATCCGCCCGGCGGGCCAGTGGGTCGCCATGGCCCAGGGGCCAAAGTTCGGCGAGCTGGAAATTCACACCTGGAAGGTCAACTGCGACAGCTGCGACGCCGTGCTTGAGTTTGAGTTCGCGGTGGAAACCAAGCTGACCAAAGAGCCACTACCGCCGGCCGCCAACGCGCGCATCAAAGAATTGGGCTGGGCCAGCGAAGGCGACAAACACCGCTGCCCGAAATGCCAGAAGGCCGCGCAATGAAGGGCCTGCTTCTGCTCGCCGCCATCGGGGCGGCCCTGACGGGCTGCGCCGGTGATGCGGTCAAGCTCAAGCAGGATCACAGCTACGTGGTGGAATGGATTGGTGAGCGGCCGCTGATGGATTACGCGCACCTGACCGTCACCCTCGGCGCCGATGGCCGCGCCTATGGCAATGGCGGCTGCAACCACTGGTTTGCGCCGTACACGCTTGAGGGCAACAAACTCAGCTTCGGCAAGGTTGGCAGTACCCGCAAACTCTGCGCCGAAGCCTTGATGGAGCAGGAGCACCGCTTCTTCCAGGCCCTGCAGGACGTGCAGCGCTGGGACATCTCGCCGATCGAGCAGACCCGTTTCTGGCCGATGGAGGGCAAGCCCATTCGCTTGTGGCTTGAAGAGGGCTAACCCGCCTCTGCGTCGACCTTTATTTTCTGTAGGCGCTGGCTTGCCGGCGATCGCATCACCTCGGCGCCACAGATACACCGAGTCGCCTGCACGCCGGCAAGCCAGCGCCTACAGAATCAACCGCGCAAGGCCTTGAGCTTGGCCAACACCCCTTCCGCTGTCTGCTCGCCCATCAACTGTTCGCGCACCTTGCCCTTGTCATCGATGATGTAGGTCACCGGCAATGCTTCACTGCGCGGAATATCGAAGATCACGTCCGGGTTCTGCGCCAGCACCGTGAACTTGATGCCCAGCTTGTCGCTGGCGTCCTTCAGCTCCACACCTTGCACATTGTCGAAGTTGACCCCGAACACGCCCACATTCTGTGCTTTCAACTGTTGCGCCAAAGCGTTGAGTTCCGGAATTTCCGTGCGGCACGGGCCACACCATTCCGCCCAGTAATTAACCACCAGCCACTGCTTGTCCAGGCGTTCGGCCGCCACTTTCTGGCCGTTCTGGTCAACGCCGTAGTCATTGCCGCAGCCGCTGAGCAGCAGGGTTGTGATGATCGCCAATGCACCGATCAGTCGCCTTGTCATGGGGTAATCCTTCGCAAAAATGAACGTTGGCTGCGACCTATCGCCTCTTACGGTTTAAGGACCGGGCGCAGCGCGAGTAGAATACCCGCCACCTTACGCAAGATGCGACCCGCACATGACCGATCTGACGCTTTATCACAACCCGCGCTGCTCGAAATCCCGCGGTGCGCTCGAACTGCTGGAAGCACGCGACCTCGCCCCCACAGTGGTTCGCTACCTGGAAACCCCGCTGAACGCCTCGCAATTAAAGGCCCTGCTCGGCAAACTCGGAATCAGCGCGCGCCAACTGCTGCGCACCGGCGAAGACGAATACAAAACCCTCAACCTCGCCGATGCCAGCCTGAGCGAAGCGCAACTGATCACTGCCATCGCCACGCACCCGAAGTTGATGGAACGCCCGATCCTGGAAACGGCTGAAAAAGCCATCATTGGCCGCCCGCCAGAAAAAGTGCTGGAGATTCTGCCGTGACTGCACCCTATGTGCTGGTGTTGTATTACAGCCGCAACGGCTCGGTCAGCGAAATGGCCCGGCAAATTGCCCGGGGCATCGAGCAGGGCGGCCTGGAAGCGCGGTTGCGCACCGTGCCGGCGATCTCCACCGAGTGTGAAGCTGTAGCGCCAAGCATTCCAGACGAAGGCGCGCTGTACGCAAGCCTTGATGACTTGAAAAACTGCTCGGCCCTGGCCCTGGGCAGCCCGACCCGCTTCGGCAACATGGCCGCGCCGTTGAAATACTTTATCGACGGCACCAGCAACCTGTGGCTCACCGGCGCGCTCGTCGGCAAGCCGGCCGGCGTGTTCACCTCCACCGCCAGCCTGCACGGCGGCCAGGAAACAACGCTGATGTCGATGCTGCTGCCATTGCTGCACCACGGCATGCTGATCACCGGCCTGCCCTACAGCGAGCAGGCACTGCTCGACACCCAGGGCGGCGGCACGCCCTACGGCGCCAGTCACCACGCAGGGCCTGACGGCAAGCGCATGCTCGATCAACATGAGATCACCCTGTGCCGGGCCCTCGGCCTGCGCCTGGCGAAAACCGCCACGCTGCTGGAGAACGGCCGTGGCCAGGAAGCCTAAGGTACTGCCGCCCCAGGCATGGCTGGAACCGCGGGTAAAAGTCGCACGGGCATTGAGCCTGCTGGCGTTTTTCAGTTTGGTGGGACTGTTGTGCGTGTACTACCTGTTCATCGCTGATCTGCACGGTGCGCGCCCGTGGGTGATCCTGCTAATCGAACTGGTGCCACTGCTGTTGTTGGCGCCGGGGATGATCATCGGCAGCGCGCGCGGGCATTCGTGGATGTGTTTTGTGGTGAACCTGTACTTCATCAAGGGCGCACTGGCGGCGTACGACCCGAACCGGCAGTGGTTCGGGGTGCTCGAGATGCTCGCGAGTCTGGCGGTGTTTTGCACGGCGTTGCTGTATGTGCGTTGGCGGCATCAGTTGAATCGGCGGTTGGCCGCAGATCCCCTGCCAGCCTAATCACCCAAGGATTCTCGTACTTATTGTGGCGAGCGGGCTTGCCCCGCGTTGGACTGCGAAGCGGCCCCCAAGACAGGCCCCCAGTTCATCCAGTCGGAATTCGGTCGCCAGGTTTTGGGGCCGCTTCGCAGCCCAACGCGGGGCAAGCCCGCTCGCCACAGAAAGAGTCCGTCAGTGGTTAACGGTGTACGCCAACATCATCGACAACTGACACATCGGCCGCCCACTCTCGGCGTGCCACTGGTTGAACGCGCCCTGCACCGTCGCCAGGTCGCGCAGGCTGGTCGGTGCCTTGTCGACGATCTTCTGCGCATTCAACGCCGCGACCACGTCATAACTCGGCACAAACGTATCCTTGCCGACCATCCGCAAAAAGCGTGGCGCCGACAGCCCGCCCAACTGATGGCCGTGCTTGCTCAGGTACTTCCACAACCCGACGATATCGGTCACCGGCCAATCGGCGACAAATGCACCGAAACTGCCCTTCTCCTGCTCAATGTCCAGAATCATCTGCGCATTGCGCGGCACGCTCTTGAGCTTGCCCAGATGGCGGATGATGCGCGTGTCCTGCATCAGGCGCTCCAGATGCTCGGCGCCCATCAGCACAACCTTTTCCGGGTCAAAGCCGAAAAACACCTGCTCGAACGCCGGCCACTTGGCGTCGACCACACTGTGCTTGAGCCCTGCGCGGAAGACGCGCAGCGCCAATGTCGACAGGTAACGGTCATCGCTGATCTTGCGTAATTGCGCCGGCGTCTTGGGGACTGGCAGATGGGCTTCCAGCTCGGCCGCTGAACCGAAGCGGTTCAGGCAATATTCGTGCAGCCACTTGTAATCGCGCATGCCCTCTCCTGGGGATTGAAATGACAACGGCGCCCGTGAGCGCCGTCTTTCAGAGCGTTGAACAGCGTTAGAGGTTCACTACGCTGACGAAGCGCGAAGCCGCCGCTTCGTCGATACGCAGGCTAGTGAAGTCAAACAGGCTTCGGTCAGCCAACTGCGACGGCATCACGTTCTGCAGGCTGCGGAAGATGCTTTCGGTGCGCCCTGGGGTCTTGCGCTCCCAATCCAGCAGCATCTCCTTGACCACCTGGCGCTGCAGGTTTTCCTGGGAACCGCAGAGGTTGCACGGGATGATCGGGAATTGCTTGAAGTCGGAATAGGCCTGGATGTCTTTCTCGTTGCAATACGCCAGCGGGCGAATCACCACGTTGCGCCCGTCATCGGCACGAAGCTTGGGCGGCATGGCCTTGAGGGCACCGTTGAAGAACATATTGAGGAAAAAGGTCTCGACGATGTCATCCCGGTGGTGACCCAGGGCCATCTTGGTCGCACCGATCTCATCGGCAAAGGTGTAGAGCGTGCCACGGCGCAGGCGCGAACACAGCGAGCAGGTGGTCTTGCCCTCCGGGATCAGCTCCTTGACCACCGAGTAAGTGTCTTTCTCGACAATGTGGTACTCGACGCCCAACGCTTTCAAGTAGGCCGGCAGCACGCCTTCGGGAAAGCCTGGCTGTTTCTGGTCCATGTTGACGGCAACGATCTCGAACTTGATCGGCGCGACCTTTTGCAGGTGCAGCAGCACATCGAGCATCGTATAGCTGTCTTTGCCGCCTGAGAGGCAGACCATGACCCTGTCGCCGTCTTCGATCATGTTGAAATCAGCGACCGCTTCACCGGCCAGGCGACGCAGGCGTTTTTGCAGTTTGTTCTGGTTGACCGTAAGAGTGCCCATGGCGCTTGGATCCGCTAGAGGTGTGTGACGAAAAGCGCGGTATTTTACGCAAAAATACGGCAATGGGCGACGGCGATCCAATGCAGGAGCCAGCCTGCTGGCGATGCAGGCGACTCGGCTCATCAGGTACACCGAGGTGATGCCCTCGCCGGCAACCCGGCTTCTACAAGGGATGTGACAGACCTGCGCGCGATTAGGGCCCATGTTTACAGCGCAATTTGCTCTAAGGCCCTACAGTTTTTCCGGTCATCACTTCCTATACTGCGACATGAGGTCGCACATATCTATCCAGACCTTTCAGGCCATTTGGCCCGTGGGCGCTCCGATGGGGGGCGATGGTAATAACGACAGGAGTGACTGGCATGATCCATCACGTCGTGGGGCTTTTTACCCATCCCGACCAGGAATGGCGGGAAATTCGTGGCGATAAAGAAGAAAGCATCGGCCACATGTACCTCACTCACACGCTGATTCTCGCGGCGATCCCCGCCGTATCAGCCTTTATCGGTACCACCCAGGTCGGCTGGGTCATCGGCAACCGCTCCCCGGTCATGCTGACGCAGGAAAGCGCGCTGTGGATGACGCTCATGTCATACGCAGCCATGCTCGGCGGCGTAGCGGTGATGGGCGCGTTCATTCACTGGATGGCCCGAACCTACGACGCCTGCCCCAGCATGGCGCGGTGCGTGGCCTTTGCCACCTACACCGCGACACCGCTGTTTATCGGCGGACTGGCGGCGCTCTACCCGCATATGTGGCTGGGAATGGTCGTCGGTACGGCGGCCATTTGTTACACGGTGTACCTGCTTTATGTGGGTTTGCCGACCTTCATGAGCATCGACCCGGACGAAGGCTTCCTGTTTTCCAGCTCGGTGCTGGCCGTGGGCCTGGTGGTACTGGTGGCTATCATGGCGTTTACCGTGATCGTCTGGGGCCTGGGCGTAGGCCCGATCTACACCAGCTAAGCCGTTTCCACCCTGAGGCAAGGCCACCGCAAGGTGGCTTTGTGCGTGATGCATGACCATTCGGCGCCTGACAGATTCGGAAACACCCGGCTTTGCGGCATACTGGGCACCTCTGGAGATTTGTACAGCATGCCCGAGCAACTCAATACCCGCGTCGAAGAGTGTTTCCTACAAGCAGAATCCTTTTTCAAACGAAGCTTCAAACGCCCCCAGGTCAGCCTCAAGCTACGGGGCCAGAAGGCCGGTGTCGCGCATTTGCACGAGAACCTGCTGCGCTTCAACCCACAGTTGTACCGTGAAAACAGCCAACACTTCCTGAAACAGACCGTGGCCCATGAAGTGGCGCACCTGATTGCCCATCAATTGTTTGGCGAACGTATCCAGCCCCATGGCGAGGAGTGGCAACTGATCATGCGCGGGGTTTATGAATTACCGCCGGACCGATGCCATACCTATGAAATCAAACGCCGTCAGGTGACCCGCTACATCTACCGCTGCCCGTGCGCCGACAGCGACTTCCCGTTTTCGTCACAGCGCCATGGGATGGTGAGCCAGGGGCGGCGGTATTTATGCAGGCGTTGTCGGCAAACCTTGGTGTTCAGCGGCGAAACCCGCGTCGAGTGAAATTTTCGGTGCCTGTTAGGGCCTCATCGGGAGCAAGTCACCCGACAACCTTGATCTGCCGCAAATCCGCTATCCGCTGAACACTAAACCCCAGCTCACCCAGCACTTCATCACTGTGCGCGCCCACGGCAACGCCAATATGCCGGGGCTTTGGCAGGCCCTCCGAGAATTTAAGCGGGCAGGCGATCTGCGCCTGGGTCGAGCCATCACCCCGGGGCACCTGGCTGACCAATTCCCGCGCTTTCAACTGCGGATGCTCCACGGCTTCGCTCAGGCGCAAGACCGGCTCGACGCACGCATCCACCCCGGCAAACAATGCGCACAACTCCTCGAAGCTACGTTTCTCAAATTCGACCTGCAGCGCCTGCTTGAGGGCTTTTTGCTGCTCAGGCTTTTGCGACAAGCCCTGCGCCGCCAACTCCGGCCGCCCCAGCGCCGCGCACAGCTGCTGCATAAACGCAGGCTCCAGGCTGCCGACCGACATCCAGCGCCCATCGCGGGAACGGTAGTAATCGTAGAAGCTGCCACCGTTGAGCACATGGGTTTCCCAACCCGGCTCCACCCCACAGGCCAGGTAACCTGCGCCGGCCATCGCGTTCAGGCTGAATGAACAATCGGTCATGCTCACATCCAGGTATTGGCCGACGCCGGTCTGCTGTCGAGCGATGACCGCCGCGAGCAGGCCCACCACCGCGTGCAGCGAACCCCCTGCAACATCTGCCAACTGCACGCCCAGCGGCAATGGCCCGCTGCCCTGACGGCCGGTGTGACTGGCAACGCCAGCGAGCGCCAGGTAGTTGATATCGTGCCCGGCACGGTCCTTATAGGGACCAGTCTGGCCGTAGCCGGTGATTGATACATAAATCAGCTTGGGGTTGATCGCCTTCAACGCCTCATACCCCAGGCCCAGGCGTTCCATCACGCCGGGTCGAAACTGCTCCAGGACGATGTCGTAGTCCTTGACCAACGTCCGCACAATTTCCAGCGCTTGGGCCTGCTTCAAATCGAGGGCCAGGCTGCGCTTGTTGCGATTGAGGTAAGCGTGGCTGGCCGAAGTGCCCTGGTCATGGGGCGGCAGTACGCGCAGCAGGTCCATGCGCGTGGGCGATTCGATGCGCAACACCTCGGCGCCCATGTCCGCCAGCATCAGCGAGGCAAACGGGCCGGGCAGCAAGGTGGAAAAATCCAACACTTTGAGGGACGCCAAGGGACCTGACATGGAGACTCCATTTCCGATTCGAATACCCACAGCGTAGACAGCGTTGGCCTTGATCGGCAATCGTCAGAACGATCACCGGCAGTGACCGTTTTGATCACGGCGGGCTTTTTCGCGGCGGCGGCTTTATCATTGGCCCACGTTTGCTTGCCGAGTGTTCCATGAAGTTCGCGATTGCCCTGTTTTCCGCCGCCCACGCGCCCTCCTCGCGCCGCGCCCTGCTGTTCGCCCAGGCGGCGCTGGCGGGCGGGCATGAGATTGTGCGGCTGTTTTTTTATCAGGACGGCGTGTACAGCGCCGCCAACAACATCGTCACCCCCCAGGATGAGCAAGACATCGCTCGCCAATGGCGTGAGTTTGTCAGCACGCACCAGCTTGACGGCGTGGTGTGCATCGCCGCCGCCCTGCGCCGTGGCGTGCTCAACAGCGAAGAAGCCACCCGCTACCAACGCAGCGCGGTCAACCTGGATGCACCGTGGGCGCTGTCGGGCCTGGGGCAATTGCATGACGCTACCCAGACCGCCGACCGCCTGATTTGTTTTGGAGGGCCATGACATGTCCAAATCCTTGCTGGTGATCAGCCGCCAGGCCCCGTGGTCCGGGCCGAGCGCGCGCGAAGCGCTGGATATCGTGCTGGCGGGCGGCGCGTTCGATCTGCCGATCGGCCTGCTGTTCATGGATGACGGCGTGTTCCAGTTGGCGCCGCACCAGGACGCCAAGGCCGTGCAGCAAAAAGACCTGGGTGCCAACCTGCAGGCGCTGGGGCTGTTCGGCATCGACGACGTGTTTGCCTGCCACCATAGCCTGACCGCCCGCGGGCTGACGCACCCCGTCAATGCACAGCCGCTGAGCAGTGAAGATATCTCCAAGCTGATTGACCGTTACGACCAGGTGATAACCCTCTGATGTCGACTTTACATGTGGTGTCCCACTCCCCGTTTACTGATAGCCGCCTCGACAGCTGCCTGCGTATCTGCGGCAGCGAGGATGCAATCCTGCTCTGCGGCGACGGCGCCTATGGGCTGCGCCACCCGGCTCTGCAACTCAAGGGCGTGAAGGTCTTTGTGCTGGCCGAAGACAGCCAGGCGCGTAATTTACCGCTGCCCGACTGGGCCGACAGCGTGGATTACCCGGGCTTTGTGCAACTGTCGCTCGACCACGACAAGGTCAACACCTGGCTATGAACACCCTGACCGTAGGCGCGCGCACCTTCGAACTGGACAAGGACGGCTACCTCGTCGACCTGAATGACTGGTCCGTCGACGTGGCCAACGCCCTGGCCGCCGCCGAATCCCTGGCGTTGACCCCGTCCCACTGGGAAATCCTCGAACTGCTGCGCGGGTTCTACGCCGAATTCCAGCTGTCCCCCGCCACGCGCCCGCTGATCAAGTACACCGCCTTGAAGCTGGGCCCGGAAAAGGGCAACAGCCTGCACCTTAACCAACTGTTCAAGGGCACTCCCGCCAAACTCGCCGCCAAGTTGGCGGGCCTGCCCAGGCCGACGAATTGCTTATGACCGACTTTGCCCCGCTGACCCTCGAAACCCCCGCCGAGCATCCGTTTGCGCAGTTCGTGCGCATCCTCGGTAAAGGCAAGCGCGGCGCGCGCAACCTGACCCGCGAAGAAGCCCGCGAAGCCATGGGCATGCTGCTCGACGAAAAAGTCGAAGACACCCAACTCGGTGCCTTCCTGATGCTGCTGCGTCACAAGGAAGAAAGCCCGGAAGAACTCGCCGGCTTCACCGAAGCGGTGCGCGAGCGCCTGCATGCGCCATCGCTGAACGTCGATGTCGATTGGCCGACTTACGCCGGCAAGAAGCGTCATCTGCCGTGGTTCCTGCTGGCGGCCAAGTGCCTGGCGCAAAATGGTGTGCGCATCCTCATGCACGGCGGCGGCGCCCACACGGCCGGACGGTTGTACACCGAGCAATTGCTGGAGGGTTTGCAGATCCCGCTGTGCCGTAACTGGCAGCAGGTCGAGACGGCGTTAGAACACGGCAACCTGGCGTTTATTCCGCTGGGTGACTGGGCGCCGCAACTGCAGCGCATGATTGACCTGCGCAACACCCTGGGCCTGCGCTCGCCGATCCACTCCCTGGCGCGTCTGCTCAACCCGCTGAATGCCCGTTGCGGCCTGCAAAGCATCTTCCATCCCGGCTACCAGGGCGTGCATCGCGATGCCAGCGGCCTGCTCGGCGACAACGTCATTGTGGTCAAAGGTGACGGCGGCGAAATCGAGATCAATCCCGACACCCTCAGCCACCTCTACGGCACCACCGGCGGCGAAAGCTGGGACGAAGAATGGCCCGCCCTGTCCGCCCAGCGCCACGTCAAACCGGCGAGCCTGGAGCCCGAGCATTTGAAGGCGTTGTGGCGCGGCGACGTGGAGGACAGCTACCCGCAACTGGCCCTGATCGCCACCATGGCGTTGGCGTTGCGCGGCCTCGGCCATTCCCGGGAACAGGCCTTCGCATTGGCCCAGCAGTACTGGGATGCGCGGGACAAATCGATTTAATCGATCATTCACCCGCAGTCTTTGCGCTTTTAGTTCGAACTCATCCCTTTAGACTGGGCTCCAACGCTTATTAGCCAAGGAGCCAGTCATGGGCTTGCTGATCGAAGGACGCTGGCACGACCAGTGGTACGAAAGTAGCGCAGATGGCGCTTTCCAGCGCGAACAGGCACAACGCCGCAACTGGGTGACTGCCGACGGTCAACCCGGCCCCAGCGGCGAAGGTGGCTTCAAGGCCGAGGCCGGTCGCTACCACCTCTACGTCTCTCTCGCCTGCCCCTGGGCCCACCGCACGTTGATCATGCGCAAGCTCAAGGGCCTGGAAGCCTTGATCGACGTGTCCGTGGTCAGTTGGCTGATGCTGGAAAACGGCTGGACCTTCGACAAGGCCCACGGCGCCACCGGCGATACGCTCGACGACTTTACCTACATGCACCAGCGCTATACCGCCGATACAGCGGACTACACCGGGCGCGTCACCGTGCCGGTGTTATGGGATAAGAAGCTCAAGCGCATCGTCAGCAATGAATCAGCGGAGATAATCCGCATGTTCAACAGCGCGTTCAACGGGCTGACCGGCAATACCCTGGATTTCTATCCCGACGCGCTGCGCTCGACTATCGATGCGTTGAACGAGCGCATCTACCCCGCCGTCAACAACGGCGTATACCGTGCAGGCTTTGCCACTTCGCAGCAGGCGTATGAAAGTGCGTTTGATGATGTGTTCGCCGAGTTGGATCATCTCGAACAGCACCTGAGCGACCATCGTTACCTGGCCGGCGAACACCTGACCGAGGCCGATGTGCGACTGTTCACGACACTGATTCGCTTTGATGCGGTGTATTACGGCCACTTCAAATGCAATTTGCGGCGGATTGCGGACTATCCGAACCTGTCGAACTGGCTGAAGGAGTTGTATCAGTGGCCGGGCGTCGCCGCGACGGTGGATTTCGAGCACATCAAGGGGCATTACTATGCGAGTCACCGGACGATCAATCCGACGGGGATAGTGCCGAAGGGGCCGTTACAGGCGTTTGATGCCAAGCATGATCGACAAAAGCTGGCCGGCAAAGGTGTCTGGAGCTGAACAGGCTTCCCGTGGCGAGCGGTCTCTTTGTGGCGAGCCCGCTCGCCACACCACGCGGGCTCGCCACAAGGGGGCGTTCGTCTAGACTTGCGCCTGAGCACCCTCAAACCACTTCAGCTTCTCACGCAACACCACCACCTCACCCACGATCACCAGTGTCGGCGCATGCACTTCATGCTCCGCCACCATGCGTGGCAAGTCGGCCAGGGTGCCGGTAAACACGCGCTGGTTGGACGTGGTGCCCTGCTGGATCAACGCCGCCGGCGTATCCGCCGCACGCCCATGCTTGATCAACTGTTCGCAGATGATCGGCAAGCCAATCAAGCCCATGTAGAACACCAGGGTCTGCGATGGCCCCACCAGGTCATTCCAGGGCAGGTCCGAAGTCCCGTCCTTCAAGTGTCCCGTGATAAAACGCACCGACTGCGCATAGTCGCGGTGTGTCAGCGGAATCCCGGCATACGCCGCGCAACCACTGGCCGCCGTGATCCCCGGCACCACCTGGAACGGGATGCCATGGGCCGCCAACTCTTCGATCTCTTCACCGCCGCGCCCAAAGATGAACGGATCGCCACCCTTGAGGCGCAGCACACGCTTGCCTTGCTTGGCCAGGTCCACCAGTTGCTGGTTGATCTGGTCTTGCGGCACGGCGTGTTCGGCGCGACGTTTACCCACGTACACGCGCTCGGCGTCGCGGCGGCACAACTCGAGAATCGCCGGGGCCACCAAGCGGTCATACAGCACCACGTCGGCTTGCTGCATCAAGCGCAAGGCACGGAAGGTCAGCAGGTCTGGATCACCGGGGCCTGCGCCCACCAGGTAGACCTCACCCGGCGCATGGGGCGGCTTGCCGTTGACTTTTTCCACCAGCAAACGCTCAGCTTCAGCGCCCTGCCCGGCCAGTTGCCGGTCGGCAATCGGGCCCTGGAACACTTCTTCCCAGAACGCCCGGCGTTGCTGCACATCCGGGTACAAGCCTTTCACCTGGGCACGAAAACGCGCCGCCAACCCGGCCAATTGGCCATAGGTGGACGGAATCCAGGTTTCCAGCTTGGCGCGGATCAGGCGTGCCAGCACGGGTGCATCGCCGCCACTGGACACTGCAATCACCAGGGGCGAACGGTCGACAATCGCCGGGAAGATCACGCTGCACAAGGCTGGCGCATCCACCACGTTGACCGGCACGCAACGGCGTTTGGCATCACTGGACACTTGCGCGTTCAGTGGCTCGTCGTCCGTCGCCGCGATGATCAGGGTGCAACCATCAAGGTCGGCCTCCTGATAACCGCGTAAAATCAATTCCCCGCCACTGCCCAGTACCAGTTCACGCAACTGGACTTCAATCTGGGGAGCAACCACCCGCAGCAACGCGCCGGCGTCGGCCAGCAGCCGGGATTTGCGCAAGGCAATCTCCCCGCCACCGACGACCAACACACGACTGCCGCGCAGGTTATGAAACAGCGGCAGAAATTCCATTTAGCCGATGACCTCAACGCCCGCCATATAAGGCTTGAGCACCTCAGGTACGCGGATCGAGCCGTCAGCCTGTTGGTAGTTTTCCAGCACGGCCACCAGGGTGCGACCTACAGCCAGGCCCGAACCGTTAAGGGTGTGCACCAGTTCCGGCTTGCCGCTTTCCGGGTTGCGGAAACGCGCCTGCATGCGACGGGCCTGGAAATCACCACAGTTGGAGCACGAAGAAATTTCGCGGTATTTGTCCTGGCTCGGCACCCACACTTCGAGGTCGTAGGTCTTCACGGCGCTGAAACCCATGTCGCCGGTGCACAATGCCAATACGCGGTATGGCAGCTCCAGCAGTTGCAGGACACGTTCGGCGTTGGCGGTCAGGCCTTCCAGGGCTTCCATGGAAGTCGATGGCTCAACGATCTGAACCATCTCGACCTTGTCGAACTGGTGCTGGCGGATCATGCCGCGGGTATCGCGACCCGAAGCACCGGCTTCACTGCGAAAGCACGGGCTGTGGGCAACGAACTTGATCGGCAGTTGCTTGGCGTCGAGGATCTCGCCGGCCACGATATTGGTCAGCGACACTTCGGCGGTCGGGATCAGGTACAGGTCGGCTTCGCCATCGCGGCTGATCTTGAACAGGTCTTCTTCGAATTTCGGCAACTGGCTCGTGCCCATCAGCGCCGGGGCCTGAACCAGGTACGGGGTGTAAGCCTCTTCGTAACCGTGCTCGCCGGTGTGCAGGTTGATCATGAACTGCGCCAGGGCACGGTGCATGCGCGCGATCGGGCCGCGCAGCAAGGCAAAGCGCGCGCCGGACATTTTGGCGGCGGTTTCGAAATCCAGGCCACCGGTCAATTCGCCCAGGGCGACGTGGTCCTTGATCTCGAAATCAAAGGCTTTCGGCGTGCCCCAGCGACGCACTTCGACGTTGCCGTCTTCGTCTTCGCCAATCGGCACCGATTCATGGGGAATGTTGGGGATACCCAGCAGGATCGAATCCAGCTCGCCCTGAATGCCTTCCAGCTCGATTTTACCGTCGGACAGTTCAGTGCCCATGCGTTCCACGTCCGCCATCAACGGCGCGATGTCTTCGCCGCGCTGCTTGGCCTGACCGATGGATTTGGAACGCGCATTACGCTCAGCCTGCAGTGCTTCGGTGCGGGTCTGGACGGTCTTGCGCTGTTCTTCCAGCGCTTCGATGCGCGCAACATCCAAGGCAAAGCCACGGGATGCCAGGCGGTCCGCTACGTCCTGAAGGTTGCTACGTAACAGTTTGGAATCGAGCATGTCGGTCTCTCGTTTATCAAAGTTTGGTCAAGGACAGGCCAGCCCAGGTGGCGAGCAGCCCGCCGAACACGCTGATGCCCAGGTAACCGAAGGCTACCAGGGCCTGCCCGCTTTCCAGCAGGCGCAGCGTATCCAGTGAAAAGGATGAAAAGGTCGTCAGACCGCCTACAAAGCCGACAATCAAGCCGGCTCGAATTTCAATCGGCACTTCCGGGCGCAACAGAAACCAGCCGTACAACAGCCCGATGATCAAACAGCCCACCAGGTTGACCGCCAGGGTCGCCGCATAAAAATGCTTCGGCCAATTGGCGCTGACCCAAGTGCCAGCGGCGAAACGCAATAATGTACCAGCGATGCCGGCTGCGGACACGGCAAGAATCGTCTTGAACACTACTTTCTCCGCTGTTTTGGGCTGAGGCGATCGAGTTGGGCGAGGTGGTTGAGCTTTTCACCGATTTTCAGCTCCAGGCCACGAGGCACCGGCTGGTAGAACGGCTGTGGCTCAAGCTCGTCAGGGAAGTAATCTTCGCCGGCCGCGTAGGCATCCGGCTCGTCATGGGCATAGCGGTATTCATCGCCGTAGCCCAGTTGTTTCATCAGCTTGGTCGGTGCATTGCGCAGGTGCAGCGGCACTTCCAGGGAGCCGTGTTCGGCGGCCGCGCGCAATGCGGACTTGAAGCCCATATACACCGCGTTGCTTTTCGGCGCGCAGGCCAGGTAGGTAATGGCTTGTGCCACCGCCAACTCGCCTTCCGGGCTGCCGAGACGCTCCTGAACTTCCCAGGCGGCCAGGCACAGGCTCAGGGCGCGCGGGTCAGCGTTGCCAATGTCTTCGCTGGCCATGCGCACCACGCGGCGCGCGAGGTACAGCGGGTCGCAACCACCGTCGATCATCCGTGCAAACCAGTACAACGCGCCGTCCGGGTTCGAACCGCGCACGGATTTGTGCAGCGCCGATATCTGGTCGTAAAAGGCTTCGCCACCCTTGTCGAAGCGCCGGCGTGTGTCGCCGAGCAGGCTTTGCAGCAAGTCGACGCCAATCTCACTGCCGTCTTCGGCCAGGTCGGAGGCGTTCTCCAGCAGGTTGAGAAAGCGTCGGCCGTCACCATCGGCGGCGCTCAGCAGAATCTTGAAGCCTTCGTCGCCGAGGCTCAGCTGGCGCTTACCGAGGCCCTTGTCTTCGCTCAAGGCGCGGTGCAACAGCTTCTGCATCGCCGCTTCGTCCAGGCTCTTGAGCACATAGACCCGCGCCCGTGACAGCAAGGCGTTGTTCAATTCAAACGAAGGGTTTTCGGTGGTGGCACCAATGAAGATCAGCGTGCCGTCTTCGACATAGGGCAGGAACGCATCCTGCTGCGATTTGTTGAAACGGTGCACTTCGTCGACAAACAGGATGGTGCGCTTGCCGTATTGCCCGGCCTGTTGCTTGGCGACTTCCACCGCCTGGCGGATCTCCTTGACCCCGGCGAGCACCGCCGAGACCGTTTCGAAATGCGCATCCGAGACTTTCGCCAGCAGCCGCGCCAGGGTGGTTTTACCCACCCCCGGCGGCCCCCAGAAAATCATCGAGTGCAGCGCACCCTGCTCCAGGGCTTCGCGCAGCGGCTTGCCGCGAGCGAGCAGGTGTTCCTGACCGACGTACTCGTCCAGGTTGGTCGAACGCAAACGCGCGGCCAATGGTTGAGCAATCGGGTCACTTCGAAACAGATCCATGGGCAGCGTTTAAAACCTCTCGGCAGTTTATTCCTGGATCACGTCGGCACCCTTGGGGATGTCGAACTTGAACTTGGACGCCGGTACCGGCTGGTTGGCCTTGACCCCGGAGAACAGGATATCGGTGCGCTGGCCGACGCTGTCGACCAGGCGCATGTTATTGATCACGCCGTTGCCGAACGACAGGGACAACGTGTCAAACAGCGTGTCCTTGGATTTCGGCTTGAGGGTGAACTCGATCACGTTGCTGGTCTGCTTTGAGGTGATCTCGAAGCTGTCGTTGATTTTCGACACGTCACCCGAGAGCAGCAGCGCCGGAGTCTGGTTCAGTCGCGGGTCCAGCTTCTTGATGGTCGCCTGCTCCAAGTCCGGGTCCCACAGGGTGACTTTCTGGCCGTCCGAGACGATGGTCTGCTCGGCCTTGCCTTCCGTGTGCCAGTAGAACAGCCCTGGGCGCTGCACGGCCATCTCGCCGGCGGTTTCCTGCAACTGGGTACCGCCGGCATCCAGCGTGAGCTGGGAGAAGCGCGCGGTCAGGGTCTGGGATTTGTCCAACAGGTTCTTCAGGCTGGCGACGGAGGCCGGGTCAGCGTGGGCCGAAACAGCGGTCAGGGCCAGTACCGGCAACAACAGCATGCGGATAAGACGCATGGGAGTCCTCATTGAGTCGTTAGGGCGAGCCGCGTGATGCCACGCGGCACGTGATCAGTCGCGCATTTGCCCGGGAGCGATGACTTCGCGCGAGCCGTTGGTGTTCATTGCGGTCACGACGCCAGCGTTTTCCATGGATTCGATCATGCGGGCGGCACGGTTGTAGCCGATTTTCAGCTTGCGCTGTACCGCAGAAATAGAGGCGCGGCGGCTTTCGAGCACGAACGCCACGGCTTCGTCATACAGCGCATCGGTTTCGGCATCATCGTCGCCACCGCTGCCACCATCGAAGCCGCTGCCGGCTTCTTCGACACCCGCAAGGATGTCGTCGTTGTATTCCGGCGCGCCACGCAGTTTCCAGGCTTCGACCACGCGATGCACTTCATCATCGGAGACGAAGGCGCCGTGGACGCGGATTGGCAGGCTGGTGCCCGGTGGCATGTAGAGCATGTCACCATGGCCCAACAGTTGCTCGGCGCCGCCCTGGTCGATGATGGTCCGCGAATCGATCTTGCTCGACACCTGGAACGCCATGCGGGTCGGGATGTTGGCCTTGATCAGGCCGGTGATCACGTCCACCGACGGGCGCTGGGTCGCGAGAATCAAGTGAATCCCCGCCGCACGCGCCTTCTGGGCGATACGTGCGATCAGCTCTTCTACCTTCTTGCCGACGATCATCATCATGTCGGCAAATTCGTCGACCACCACCACGATGGTCGGCAATTTGGTCAGCAGCGGCGCTTCATCGTGAATGCTTTCGCGCTTGTACAGCGGATCGGTCAGCGGCGTACCGGCGTCCTGGGCTTCCTTGACCTTGGCGTTGAAACCCGACAGGTTACGTACGCCCATCTTCGCCATCAGTTTGTAGCGTCGCTCCATCTCGGCAACGCTCCAGCGCAGAGCGTTAGCGGCGTCCTTCATGTCGGTGACCACTGGGCACAGCAGGTGCGGAATGCCTTCGTAGATCGACAATTCGAGCATTTTCGGGTCAATCATGATCAGCTTGGCGTCTTCCGGGCCCGACTTGAACAGGATCGACAGGATCATCGCGTTGACGCCCACCGACTTACCGGAACCGGTGGTACCGGCCACCAGCAGGTGAGGCATTTTCGCAAGGTCGGTGATCACCGGCTTGCCGCCGATGTCATGGCCGAGGGCCAGAGTGACCGGCGATTTGAAGTTGTCGTATTCCGGGGT
Source organism: Pseudomonas fildesensis (assembly GCF_001050345.1). Taxonomy (GTDB): domain Bacteria; phylum Pseudomonadota; class Gammaproteobacteria; order Pseudomonadales; family Pseudomonadaceae; genus Aquipseudomonas; species Aquipseudomonas fildesensis. The sequence continues at coordinate 122,014 of NZ_LFMW01000013.1, forward strand.
CGACAGCACTTCGGAGAAGCGCACGATCTGGCGATCCTCGTTGGGTATCTCGATACCCACGGTGGTCTTGCCGGGGATGACTTCCACCACGCGCACGCTGGTCACGGCCAGGGAACGTGCCAGGTCCTTGGCGAGGTTGGAGATGCGGCTGACCTTGACGCCCGCGGCCGGCTGGATTTCGTAACGGGTAATCACCGGGCCCGGGTGGATCGAATCCACCGTCACTTCGACGCCGAATTCCTTGAGTTTGATTTCCAGCAGGTGGCCGACCGCCGCCAGGGATTCCGGGGAGTAGTTGAGTTGTTTCTTTTCGGCCGGGTCGAGAATCGAAATCGGCGGCAAGGTGCCTTCGACGGCGCTGTCGACAAACAACGGCGCCTGTTTCTCTTTTTGCACACGGGCGCTGGGCTCGGGAGCCTTGGCCGGCGCCGGAGCGATCACCGGCGGCACCTGCTTCTCGCGGTCCGACATGTGCTTGCTCAGGGCTTGCTCGCGCTCGATCAGGCGTTCCTTGACCTTGGCTTGCTCACGTCGGTCCGGCGTACTCGGGGCCACCACCTCGTTGACCCGGGTGTCCACCTCGCGCAACTGCGCCACCATGCGCTTACGGTCGACGCGGGCCGACCACCAGCGGTTGGCGGCCCCCTGGAACAGTTCGAGCAGGTCGAGGGTGATTTTGCCGGTCACGTCCATGACCTTGAACCACGACAAGTCGGTAAACACCGTGAGGCCGAACAGGAACAACGCGATAAACATCAGGGTGCTGCCCTGGATATTCAGGGACTTGCGCGCCAGGTCGCCAAGGCTTTCGCCCAATGCGCCACCCGCGCCCGCCGGCAAACCGGTCGGCGCGTGGAAGTGGATATGCGCCAGGGCTGCGCCGGACAACACCAGGAACACCAGGCCAATCAGGCGCCACGAGAACAGCCAGCCGCTCCACTGCCACGGTTCGTGACGCTGGCGGAAGATCTGCCAGGTCTTGATCGCGAGCAGCAACGGGAAGATGTAGGCGAAGTAACCCAGCACCATGAACAGGATATCGGCGCTATAGGAGCCGGCAGGCCCGCCGAAGTTCTGCACGTCGTCGATCTTGCTGTTGTGGCTCCAGCCCGGATCGTCCTTGCCGTAGGTCAACAAAGCCATCATCAGGAACAGGCACAGGGCGCCGATAGCGATCAGCGCACCTTCCTTGAGTCGATAATGCAGGTGCTGACGCCAGGCCGGCACGACTGTCTTAGGTTTCGCGGTGGTTTTCTTCAAAACGGGTCTTTTCCTGCGCCTTTAGCGCGTCCATCGTTGAATGACTGCACACTGCTGCCCAATCCGAGCAGCTGAAAAAATAAACGAACGTCGTAGAAACTACTTTTAACACTGGGCAATGGATGGGTGAAATGGCGATAACGCCACAATGGCCGCATTGTACGGGTTTGCGTCCCCGTTGCCACGCACTTGCCCTCACCCGGCAGCATAGACAATTCATTTGTCACAACATGTTCAATTTGAGCATGCATTGTCTTTGCTGACAAAGGCTTATGAGCTGTTTTTACCAATCCGGGCAAGCTTGGCAAATGGCCTGCATGGGCCGGACCCGATTACGACCACGCCTCAGGCATAGAGTTGCAGAAACACCCGTTCACGCTAATCCACGCCAATGCCCTATTCGGGCTGGCCCCACAGCGCTGTGTCGACAATAATCACCCCCTGGGGCAGGCGACATTCCTGCCACTCCCCTCCCCTTCCGTAAGCCTGGATGCCATGCTCACCTGGTTACAACGCAACACACTGACCTTCCCTCCGCTGGCCAAAGCCATGCGCGAACCCAATGGCCTGCTCGCCGCCGGTGGCGACTTGTCGGCCGAGCGCCTGGTCAAGGCCTACCGCCATGGCTGCTTTCCGTGGTTCTCGGAAGGCCAACCGATCCTTTGGTGGTCGCCTGACCCGCGCACCGTGATATTTCCTGACGAACTGCATGTATCGCGCAGCCTGGGCAAACTGTTGCGCCAGCAGCGCTATGCAGTGACCTTCGACCAGGACTTCGCTGCCGTCATCCAGGCGTGCGCAGAACCGCGCGCCTACGCGGATGGCACCTGGATCACCGAGGGCATACAGAGCGCCTACCTGGAGCTGCACCAGCGAGGTTATGCACACTCGGTAGAAGTGTGGGACCAGGGCGAACTGGTGGGCGGCCTGTATGGCCTGGCGATGGGCCAGTTGTTTTTTGGCGAATCCATGTTCAGTCGCGCCGACAATGCCTCGAAATTCGGCTTCGCCACGCTGACCCGGCAATTGCAGGAATGGGGATTTGTGTTGATCGACTGCCAGATGCCCAATGATCACTTGCACAGCCTGGGCGCCCGCGCCATTCCCCGCAGCGAATTTGCCGGTTTCCTGCGCGATCATCTGGACCAACCCAGCTCTGGTCCGTGGGTTTCCTAGGCGACATCCGCACACCTGGCTTACACTTATTTCAAAGCTTACCCGAGGGTTGATCATGACCGAGCTGGCGCGTTTGAAGTTTTATGCCACTCAAGCTCACTCTTGCAGCTATCTGCCCGACGAGCAGGCCACCACGCTGTTCCTCGACCCCAGTCAGCCGATGGATGTGCATGTGTATGCCGATCTATCGGAAATGGGTTTTCGGCGCAGTGGCGATCATCTGTACCGGCCCCACTGCCAGAACTGCAATGCCTGCGTCCCGGCACGCATCCCCGTGGCGCAGTTTCTGCCGGACCGCAACCAGAAGCGCATCCTCAAGCGCAACGCCGACCTGACGGTAACGCCGGCCAAGCCCAAGTTCAGCGAAGAATATTTCGACCTGTATCAGCGCTACATCGAACAGCGCCATGCCGATGGCGATATGTTCCCGCCCAGCCGCGACCAGTTTTCCACGTTCCTGGTGCGCGACCTGCCCTTTTCACGCTTCTACGAGTTTCGCCTCGACGGTCGCCTGCTGGCCGTCGCCGTGACCGATTTGCTGCCCAATGGCCTGTCGGCGGTCTACACGTTCTATGAACCGGCCGAAGAGCGTCGCAGCCTGGGACGCTTCGCCATCCTCTGGCAAATTGGCGAAGCATTGCGCCAGGAACTGGAGGCGCTGTACCTCGGTTACTGGATCAAGAACTGCAAAAAGATGAATTACAAGACCCAATATCGACCCATAGAACTGCTAATTAATCAAAGATGGGTCACGCTTAACTAGAACCCCTTGGCTTAAACACCCTTTTTCGGGCACAATGCACGCCGCTTTTGCCTGGCGCAGTTGCACCGGGCCATTCACTGGATACCGAGGGCTTTACTGCATGTCGAAAGAAGACAGCTTCGAAATGGAAGGCACTGTCGTCGACACCCTGCCCAACACCATGTTTCGTGTGGAGTTGGAAAATGGGCACGTCGTAACCGCGCATATCTCCGGCAAGATGCGCAAGAACTACATTCGTATTCTTACCGGCGACAAAGTGCGCGTCGAGCTGACGCCCTATGACTTGAGCAAAGGGCGCATCACTTACCGCGCTCGTTAATCAAGTCAATACAAAACGCCCGGTTATGCCGGGCGTTTTTGTAGGTGGGAGGGGGCTTGCTCCCGATAGCGGTGTGTCAGTTGCTAAATGCTTTGGCTGACCCACTGCTATCGGGAGCAAGCCCCCTCCCACATTTGATCCCCATTTTTGTTATTAATGAACTCCAATTTCTCCAGGCAGTAAAAAGGCGCCTTTCGGCGCCTTTGCGTTACTGCGATTTACGATCAGGCCATTTCAGCCGTGGTTTCGAACTCGAAGGTCAGCTCGCCATCCTTCAGGTCGATATGCACCACGCCACCATGGTCGGAGAGTTCGCCGAACAGGATCTCTTCGGCCAACGGCCGCTTGATCTTGTCCTGGATCAGACGTGCCATTGGGCGAGCGCCCATTGCCGCGTCGTAGCCACCCTCTGCGATCCAGCTGCGCGCCGCCTCCGTCACTTCCAGCTGCACGCGCTTGTCTTCCAGCTGCGCTTGAAGCTCGGTAAGGAACTTGTCCACCACGCTTTTGATGACCTCATGACTGAGGCGACCAAACTGGATAATGGTGTCCAGACGGTTGCGGAACTCAGGAGTGAAGCTCTTCTTGATCACTTCCATCGCATCGGAAGAGTGATCCTGGTGCGTAAAGCCGATCGACGCCCGCGCGGCCGTTTCAGCACCGGCGTTGGTGGTCATGATCACGATCACGTTGCGGAAGTCCGCCTTGCGCCCGTTGTTGTCGGTCAGGGTCCCGTGATCCATCACCTGCAACAACAGGTTGAAGACTTCCGGGTGGGCCTTCTCGATTTCGTCGAGGAGCAATACGCAATGCGGCTGCTTGGTGATCGCTTCGGTCAATAGACCGCCCTGGTCGAAGCCGACATAGCCCGGAGGCGCACCGATCAGGCGCGACACGGTGTGACGCTCCATGTATTCGGACATGTCAAAGCGCACCAGTTCAATGCCCATGGCTTTGGCCAACTGCCGCGCCGCCTCGGTCTTGCCGACGCCGGTAGGGCCGGCAAACAGGAACGAACCGACTGGCTTGTCCGGCGACTTGAGGCCCGCACGCGACAGCTTGATCGCGGTGGACAGCGCGTCGATGGCTGCATCCTGGCCGAACACGGTGAGCTTGAGGTCGCGCTCCAGATTACGCAGCAGCTCCTTGTCGGAACTGTTGACGTGTTTTGGCGGAATCCGCGCGATCTTCGCCACGATGTCCTCGACCTGAGGCACGTCGATGCGTTTCACACGCTTCTCGACCGGCTGCAGGCGCTGGTAGGCACCCGCCTCGTCGATCACGTCGATGGCCTTGTCCGGCATGTGCCGGTCATTGATGTAGCGCGACGCCAGCTCAGCAGCTGCACGCAGTGCCTCATCGGTGTACTCGATGCCATGGTGCGCTTCAAAACGCCCCTTGAGCCCGCGCAGAATGCCAATGGTGTCTTCAACTGAAGGCTCGGACACATCGACTTTCTGGAAGCGACGCGCCAGGGCACGGTCTTTCTCGAAGATCCCGCGAAATTCCTGGAACGTGGTCGAACCGATGCAGCGGATATCACCCGACGACAGCAGCGGCTTGAGCAGGTTGGAGGCATCCATCACCCCGCCGGACGCCGCACCGGCACCGATGATAGTGTGAATCTCGTCGATGAACAGGATCGCCTGCGGGCGCTTTTTCAGCTCGCCGAGCAACGCCTTGAAGCGCTTCTCGAAATCGCCACGGTACTTGGTACCGGCGAGCAATGCCCCCAGGTCAAGGGAGTAGACGACACTGTTGGCCAGCAGGTCCGGTACTTGATTGTCGACGATTCGCTTGGCCAGGCCTTCGGCAATCGCGGTTTTACCCACGCCCGCCTCACCCACCAGCAACGGGTTGTTTTTGCGACGACGCGCGAGAATCTGCGCGACACGTTCAACCTCCAGCTCACGCCCCACCAGCGGATCGATCCGCCCCTGGCGCGCCAATTCATTGAGGTTGCTGGCATAGGCATCCAGCGGATTGCTCGAAGAAGAAGACTCGCCACCCTCCTCATCCTGCATATCCTGCTCGCCCTCGGAATGATCGCCTTGCCCAGGCACCTTGGAGATACCGTGGGCGATGTAGTTGACGACATCAATACGGGCAACGCTCTGCTGCTTGAGCAGGAACACTGCCTGGCTTTCCTGTTCGCTGAAGATCGCCACCAGCACATTGGCGCCTGTGACTTCACGCTTGCCGGAGCTCTGTACGTGGAAAACAGCACGCTGCAACACCCGCTGGAAGCCCAGGGTTGGCTGGGTCTCGCGGTCCTCGTCATGCACGGGGATCAGTGGCGTGGTGGAGTCGATAAACTCCTGCAGGTCATGCTTGAGCTTGTCGAGGTTGGCGCCGCACGCACGCAAAACGGTGGCGGCAGCTTCGTTATCCAAAAGTGCCAGCAGCAGGTGCTCGACGGTCATGAATTCATGACGCTTCGAACGGGCCTCCTTGAAGGCAAGATTGAGGGTGACTTCGAGCTCGCGGTTTAACATAGCTTCACCTCATACCCAAGTGGTCGGCGTTAACCGTCCTTCTCGATTTCACAGAGTAGCGGATGCTGGCTTTCCCTGGCGTACTGGTTGACCTGCATTGCCTTTGTCTCGGCGATGTCGCGGGTAAACACTCCACATACTGCCCGTCCTTCTGTGTGAACGGCCAGCATTACCTTGGTCGCCAACTCGCGGTTCAGGTTAAAAAACACCTCGAGCACTTCGACGACGAAATCCATCGGCGTGTAGTCATCGTTGAACAAAACCACCTTGTACATCGGCGGCGCCTGGAGTGCAGGTTTGGCCTCCTGAACAGCAATGCCTGCAGAACCGTCGTCATCATGTTCGTGATCCGGGCGGTCCTGATTGAATGTTAGTCGAATCTGGCTGATTGCATGCATGGAAAGAAAGGTTCGTCAGTGGTTCAAATACAGTGATGGGGGCGACCTGTCAGAATTTCAACTGTGACTGACTGGTCGCCTTGACTATCGGCAAATCGGTGTTACAACCAATAGAACCCACAGTGGGTAAAAAAGGTCCGCGCAGTCAACCTTATTTATTCGGGTTAGGACGGATAAACTGGATGATACTCCAGTGATGGAGTCTGGTGCAGAGGGATATGGGTATGTCTGGCGTCAAGATCAATGGCAAGGTCAAGTGGTTCAATAACGCCAAGGGATATGGCTTTGTTAACGAAGAAGGTAAAAGCGAGGACCTTTTTGCGCACTATTCGGCGATCATCATGGATGGGTACAAAACGCTGAAGGCGGGACAAGCTGTGAGCTTTGAAATCATTCAAGGACCGAAAGGGCTGCACGCCGTGAACATTGATGCAGTGAAAGTTGAAACACCGGAAAAGCCCGCAGCATCGCACGCTCATAAAGAAAAGAAACAAACGGCCTGATTCGCCGCCGAGCATGCAGTCTTGCGATACGAAAACGGCCACCCCAGTCAATCCGAGGTGGCCGTTTTTTATGCCACTTTCCTTACATATGCGAAATCAACGCATCGCCAAACGCCGACGAAGACAGCAACTTGGCACCGTCCATCAGGCGATGGAAGTCATAAGTCACAGTCTTGGCCGAAATCGCACCGTTAGTGCCCTTGATAATCAGGTCCGCAGCCTCGGTCCAGCCCATGTGGCGCAGCATCATTTCCGCCGACAGAATCAATGAGCCCGGGTTGACCTGGTCCTTGCCCGCATACTTGGGCGCAGTACCGTGGGTAGCCTCGAACATGGCAATGGTATCGGACAGGTTGGCCCCCGGCGCAATGCCGATGCCCCCTACTTCCGCCGCCAGCGCATCGGAAAGGTAGTCGCCGTTGAGGTTCAACGTGGCGATCACATCGTATTCGGCCGGGCGCAGCAGGATCTGCTGAAGCATGGCGTCGGCAATTGCATCTTTAACCACTACCTTCTTGCCGGTTTTTGGATTCTTGAACTGCATCCATGGACCGCCGTCGAGCAGGGTCGCGCCGAATTCTTTCTCGGCGATGCCGTAGGCCCATTCCTTGAAGGCACCTTCGGTGAACTTCATGATGTTGCCTTTGTGCACGATGGTCAGCGACTCACGATCGTTATCCACGACATATTGCAGGGCTTTGCGCACCAGACGCTCAGTACCCTGCTTGGAGACCGGCTTGATGCCGATGCCGCAATCCTGGTCGAAACGGATCTTGGTAACGCCCATTTCTTCCTTGAGGAACTTGATCACCTTGATCGCTTCGGGCGAACCGGCCTTCCACTCGATCCCGGCGTAAATATCTTCGGAGTTCTCACGGAAGATGGTCATGTCCACATCGCCTGGCTTCTTGACCGGGCTCGGCACGCCTTCAAACCAACGCACCGGACGCAGGCACACATAGAGGTCGAGTTGCTGGCGCAGGGCTACGTTCAACGAACGAATGCCGCCACCCACCGGGGTAGTCAGCGGGCCTTTGATCGAGACTACGTAATCCTTGACCGCATCCAGGGTTTCCTGGGGCAGCCAGGTGTCCTGGTCGTAGACCTGGGTCGCCTTCTCGCCGGCAAAAACCTCCATCCAGGAAATTTTTCGCTTGCCACCGTAAGCCTTTTCAACAGCTGCATCGACCACCTTGATCATCACCGGGCTGATATCGACACCAATGCCGTCGCCTTCGATGTAAGGGATGATCGGTCGGTCAGGAACATTGAGAGAATGGTCTGGATTGACGGTGATTTTTTCGCCGACTGCCGGAACCTGAATCTTCTGGTATCCCATGCTGAACTCCGTTTGTGGTTAAAACTTCGGGCTGCGTTCGAGCCTACTCCAGATACATGACGACCGAAACCTCACGCCCTGTTCATTTGCGTCGAAAACAGCACATTTAGTCGCCTACAAGCTTGAAAGCAAAGGCAAAATCGCCAATCTTGAGCACACCGTGCGACTTTGGTCGCAAAACGGTGCCTGCGACCTTTAGACCAATGGACGACACACCTTTTGTATGAAGGCTCGGCGTAAGCATAGCGACCTATGTATAATGCCGCCGCTGACCAAAGAGTCACGACGGCTGACCGCTCTAGACAGAAGCTCTCAGCTCAAAAAGCAGGACTAATACAATAGTCCACCCGCTTGACGCTCGACTGATGCAACCCAACATCACCGCGAAGAAATCTCGACATTTCGCTCATGGATGACTTTGAACGAACGCGCTCCACCCGGCGCATCTCGAGTTTCTGCGCACGCTTTCAGCAAAGAAGAGAGTTAATCCGAATATGCCCAACCGCTCGAAGATCATCTACACCTTCACCGACGAAGCCCCAGCCCTCGCCACCTATTCACTGCTGCCTATCGTAGAGGCCTTCACCGCTTCCGCTGATATTGCCGTGGAAACCCGCGACATTTCCCTGGCCGCGCGCATCCTCGCAAGCTTCCCCGAGCAACTGGGCGACAAGGCTATCCCGGACCACCTCGCCGAGTTGGGCGACCTGGCCGTTACGCCTGAAGCCAACATCATCAAGCTGCCTAACATCAGCGCCTCGACCCCTCAGCTGCAATCGGCGATCAAGGAACTGCAGGCCCAGGGCTACGCCCTGCCGGACTACCCGGAAACCGTAACCACCGACGCGGAAAAAGAAACCCGTGCACGTTACGACAAGGTCAAGGGCAGCGCCGTGAACCCGGTACTGCGCGAAGGCAACTCCGACCGCCGCGCGCCGCTGTCGGTCAAGAACTACGCACGCAAGCACCCGCACAAGATGGGTGCCTGGGCTGCCGACTCCAAGTCTCACGTTGCTCACATGAGCAACGGCGACTTCTACGGCAGCGAAAAAGCCGTACAGATCGAAGGCGCTGACGCTGTCAAAATCGCGCTGGTCGCCCAAGACGGCACCACCACCGTCCTGAAAGAAAAGACCACCGTTCTGGCTGGCGAAATCATCGACAGCGCCGTGCTGAGCAAAAAAGCCCTGCGCAGCTTCATCGCCGCTGAAATCGAAGACGCCAAGAAACAAGGTGTACTGCTGTCGGTTCACCTGAAAGCCACCATGATGAAGGTCTCCGACCCGATCATGTTCGGCCAGATCGTTGCCGAGTTCTATAAAGACGCCCTGGCCAAGCACGCGACCGTGCTGGAACAGATCGGCTTCAACCTGAACAACGGCATCGGCGACCTGTACGCTCGCATCAAGGCCCTGCCTGGCGATCAGCAAGCGCAGATCGAAGCCGATATTCAGGCGGTGTACGCCGCTCGCCCTTCCCTGGCGATGGTCAACTCCGACAAAGGCATCACCAACCTGCACGTGCCGAGCGACGTGATCGTCGACGCCTCGATGCCTGCCATGATCCGTGACTCCGGCAAAATGTGGGGCACCGACGGCCAACTGCACGACACCAAGGCCGTGATCCCGGATCGCTGCTACGCCACCATCTACCAGGCGGTGATTGAAGAGTGCAAGGCCAACGGCGCCTTCGACCCAACCACCATGGGCAGCGTGCCAAACGTTGGCCTGATGGCGAAAAAAGCCGAAGAGTATGGCTCCCACGACAAGACCTTCCAGGTCAAGGCTGACGGCGTTGTCCGCGTCACCGACAGCAAGGGCAACCTGCTGATGGAACAGAAAGTCGAAGCCGGCGATATCTTCCGCATGTGCCAGACCCAAGACGCGCCGATCCAGGACTGGGTCAAACTGGCCGTCAACCGTGCCCGCGCCAGCGGCACCCCGGCCATCTTCTGGCTGGACCCGCAACGCGCGCATGATGGCGTCGTGGTCGAAAAAGTTCAGGCTTACCTGAAGGACCACAACACCGAAGGCCTGGACATCCGCATCATGTCGCCGGTCGACGCGATGAAGTTCACCCTGGAGCGCACCCGCAAGGGCCTGGACACCATCTCGGTGACCGGCAACGTACTGCGCGACTACCTGACCGACCTGTTCCCGATCATGGAACTGGGCACCAGCGCCAAGATGCTGTCGATCGTGCCGCTGATGAACGGTGGTGGCCTGTTCGAAACCGGCGCCGGCGGTTCGGCTCCGAAGCACGTACAGCAACTGCTGGAAGAAAACTTCCTGCGCTGGGATTCCCTGGGCGAGTTCCTGGCCCTGGCTGCTTCCCTTGAGCATTTGGGTGAGACGTACAACAACCCGAAAGCCCTGGTGCTGTCCAAGACCCTGGACCAGGCCACCGGCCAGTTCCTCGACAACAACAAGTCGCCATCGCGCAAAGTCGGCAACATCGACAACCGCGGCAGCCACTTCTACCTGGCGCTGTACTGGGCTCAAGCCCTGGCCGCCCAGACCGAAGACACCGCCCTGCAAGGGCAATTCGGCGAACTGGCCAAGACCCTGGCCGCGAACGAGGCAACCATCGTTGCCGAACTCAACGCCGTACAGGGCAAGCCAGTGGACATCGGCGGCTACTACGCGCCGAACCCAGAGCTGACCAGCAAGGCCATGCGCCCAAGCAACACCCTCAACGCGGCAATCGCTGCGCTGGTGTAAAGTTGTAAGGATGCAAAGAAGCCCCGGCCCCGTGCCGGGGTTTCTGTTTCCAGCGTTCAACTGAAGAAACCGAATCCAAATGTGGGAGGGGGCTTGCTCCCGATATAGGTGAGTCAGTTACCAATAAGTCGACTGCCTCACCGCCATCGGGAGCAAGCCCCCTCCCACACTGACTGTAATCCTGCTTGAAGACCGCACCGTACTCAGAATCGAGAGGCATCCAATGACCTGGCAACCCCACATCACCGTCGCCACCATCGTCGAAGACAACGGCCGCTTCCTGATGGTCGAAGAGCTCAAGGGCGGCCGCGCCGTGCTCAACCAGCCCGCCGGCCACCTCGATCCACATGAAACCCTGACCGAAGCTGCCGTGCGCGAGACACTCGAAGAAACCGGCTGGGACGTCGAAGCCACCGGCATCGTCGGCATCTACCTGTACACCGCGCCCAGTAACGGCGTGACCTACCAGCGCGTGTGCTTTACCGCCAAGGCGCTGAAACATCACCCCGACTACCCACTGGACGACGGCATCGTCCGCGCCCGCTGGCTGACCCGTGACGAGCTGATGGCCTTGCGCGACGACTGGCGCAGCGAGCTGATCATCCGCTGTATCGATGATTATTTGAGCGGCCAGCGCCACAGTCTCGAATTGATCCGCCCTTCTCTTTAGCCTTGAAGGCTTGGGCCTGATAGAATCGCGTCCTTTTTCAAGACACCCGTTGAAACCTTATGCGTGATCCAGCCCCTTCTGACACACAAAAGAAGCGCGTCATCGTCGGCATGTCCGGCGGCGTGGATTCTTCCGTTTCCGCCGTTCTGCTCATGGAGCAGGGCTATGAGGTGGAAGGCCTGTTCATGAAGAACTGGGAAGAAGACGATGGAACGGAATATTGCACCGCCATGGACGACCTCGCGGACGCCCAGGCCGTGTGCGACAAGATCGGCATCAAGCTGCACACCGCCAACTTCGCCGCCGAGTACTGGGACAATGTGTTCGAGCACTTCCTGGCCGAATACAAGGCCGGCCGCACGCCGAACCCGGACATCCTGTGTAACCGCGAAATCAAGTTCAAGGCGTTCCTCGACTACGCCATGATCCTCGGTGCCGACCTGATTGCCACTGGCCACTACGTGCGTCGTCGCGATATCGATGGCCGCACCGAACTGCTCAAGGGCCTGGACCCAAACAAGGACCAGAGCTACTTCCTGCATGCCGTCGGCGGCGAACAGATCGCCAAAACCCTGTTCCCGGTGGGCGAACTGGAAAAACCCGAAGTCCGTAAAATCGCCGAAAAACACGGCCTGGCCACCGCCAAGAAAAAGGATTCCACCGGGATCTGCTTTATCGGCGAACGCCGCTTCAGCGACTTCCTCAAGCAATACCTGCCGGCGCAACCGGGCGAAATCAAAACCACCGAAGGCGACGTCATCGGCCGTCACAGCGGCCTGATGTACCACACCATCGGCCAGCGCCAGGGCCTGGGCATCGGCGGCTTGAAAGACGCCGGTGAAGAGCCGTGGTACGTGCTGGTCAAGGACCTGGAACACAACGTGCTGATCGTCGGCCAGGGCAATGAACACCCGCTGCTGTTCTCGGGCGCCCTGCTGGTTTCGGAGATCTATTGGGTCAACCCGGTAGACCTGAGCACCCCGCGCCGCCTGACCGCCAAAGTGCGCTATCGCCAGGGCGACCAGCCCTGCACCCTGGAAAAAACCGCCACCGGCTACCGCGCCACGTTCGATGACCCGCAACGCGCGGTCACCCCTGGCCAGTCCGTAGTGTTCTATGACGGCGAAATTTGCCTGGGCGGCGGCGTGATTGAAATCGCCGAGCCCTGGAGCAACCCGGCATGAGCCCGACCCAGGAGCAATTGACGGCACTCGGCGGCGTGTTTCTCGCTGCAGTGCTGGTGGACAAAATCGCCAAGACCGGCCAGGTCACCGAAGCAGGCCTGACCTGCATGCTGGGCAGCCTGCTGATCCGCGACCCCAAGGACACCCTGGAAGTCTACGGCGGTGACGATATGGCGCTGCGCGAAGGTTACCGCGCGCTGATCGGCGCGCTGGAGCGCGACCCGAGCACCTTGCAGCGTGAACCGTTGCGCTACGCCCTGTCGATGCTTGGCCTTGAGCGTCAACTGGCCAAGCGCGACGACTTGCTGGAAACCATCGGCAAGCGCCTGCCGCAGATTCAGTCCCAGGTCGAGCACTTCGGCCCGGCCCACGAAAACGTGATCGCAGCAACAGGCGCGCTGTACCAGGACACCTTGAGCACCTTGCGCCAACGGATCCAGGTCCACGGCGACATGCGCAACCTGCAGCAACCGAACAACGCTTCGAAAATCCGCGCCCTGCTCCTGGCCGGTATTCGTTCGGCCCGGTTGTGGCGCCAGTTGGGCGGTCATCGTTGGCAGTTGGTGATCAGCCGACGCAAATTGCTCAAAGAGCTTTACCCGTTGATGCGCAACGAATAAGTCGCACCGACAGTTCTTTTTCAAGCCGTTACGCGTAATACGCCGGTCAGTTGGCAACGGACCGGCGAATTTTTTCATGTATGATACGCGCCCCATTTCGTTGCCCGACTGTCCGAGAACACCCCATGCAGCTCTCTTCGCTCACTGCGGTTTCCCCTGTTGACGGCCGCTACGCCGGCAAAACCCAGGCCCTGCGCCCTATTTTCAGCGAATACGGCCTGATCCGTGCTCGTGTACTGGTTGAAGTGCGCTGGCTCCAGCGCCTGGCCGCTCACCCCGCCATCAGCGAAGTGCCGGCGTTCTCCGCCGAAGCCAACGCTGTGCTGAATACCCTGGCGGAAAACTTCGCTCTGGAGCACGCCGAGCGTGTGAAAGAGATCGAGCGCACCACCAACCACGACGTCAAAGCCATCGAATACCTGCTCAAAGAGCAAGCGGCCAAGCTGCCGGAACTGGCTCAGGTCAGCGAGTTCATCCACTTTGCCTGCACCAGCGAGGACATCAACAACCTGTCCCACGCCCTGATGCTGCGCGAAGGCCGTGATGACGTGATGCTGCCACTGATGCGCCAGACTGCTGAATCCATCCGCGAACTGGCGATCCGCTTCGCCGCTGTGCCGATGCTGTCGCGCACCCACGGCCAGCCGGCTTCGCCGACCACCCTGGGCAAAGAGCTGGCCAACGTGGTGTACCGCCTGGAGCGCCAGATCGCTCAGGTCGCCGCCGTACCGCTGCTGGGCAAGATTAACGGCGCTGTCGGCAACTACAACGCGCACATATCCGCCTACCCGGAAATCGACTGGGAAGAAAACGCCCGCGCCTTCATCGAAGACGAACTGGGCCTGGGCTTCAACCCGTACACCACGCAGATCGAACCGCACGACTACATTGCCGAGCTGTTCGACGCCATTGCCCGCTTCAACACCATCCTGATCGACTTCGATCGCGATATCTGGGGCTACATCTCCCTGGGCTACTTCAAGCAGCGCACCATTGCCGGTGAAATCGGCTCGTCGACCATGCCGCACAAGGTCAACCCGATTGACTTCGAAAACTCCGAAGGCAACCTCGGCATCGCCAACGCCCTGTTCCAGCACCTGGCCAGCAAGTTGCCGATCTCCCGCTGGCAGCGCGACCTGACCGACTCCACCGTACTGCGCAACCTCGGCGTGGGCTTTGCCCACAGCGTGATCGCGTACGAAGCCAGCCTCAAAGGCATCAGCAAACTGGAACTCAACGAGCAGAAAATCGCCGCTGACCTGGATGCATGCTGGGAAGTATTGGCCGAGCCGATCCAGACCGTGATGCGCCGCTACAACATCGAAAACCCTTACGAGAAGCTGAAAGAGTTGACGCGCGGCAAGGGCATCAGCCCTGAAGCACTGCAAACTTTCATCGACGGCCTGGATATGCCAGCCGCTGCCAAGGCCGAACTGAAACTGCTCACCCCGGCCAACTACATCGGCAACGCCGTGGCCCAAGCCAAGCGCATCTGATTACCGCAAGACCCTTGAGACGCCCGGCAGCGCCGGGCGTTTTTATTCCAGTCTTAAAAGTGCTTTTTTTCAATAGGTTACACATGAATCCTGATATCCCTCTTCAACTTCTGGGCGGCATCACAGCACGGGAATTCCTGCGCGACTACTGGCAGAAAAAACCGCTGCTGATCCGCCAAGCCATTCCTGACTTCGAAAGCCCGATCGACGCCGACGAACTGGCAGGCTTAGCCCTGGAAGAAGAAGTCGAGTCGCGCCTGGTAATCGAACACGGCGAACGCCCGTGGGAACTGCGTCGCGGCCCGTTCGCCGAAGACGCCTTCAGCACCCTGCCCGAGCGCGAGTGGACCCTGCTGGTGCAGGCGGTCGACCAGTTCGTGCCGGAAGTCGCCGAACTGCTGGAAAACTTCCGCTTCCTGCCGGCCTGGCGCATCGACGACGTGATGATCAGCTACGCCGCCCCAGGTGGCAGCGTGGGCCCGCACTTCGACAACTACGACGTGTTCCTGCTGCAAGGCCATGGCAAGCGCAACTGGAAAATCGGCCAGATGTGCAACTCCGAAAGCCCGCTGCTCCAGCACGCCGACCTGCGCATCCTCGCCGAATTCGAACAGAGCGCCGAATGGGTGCTGGAACCGGGCGACATGCTCTACCTGCCGCCGCGCCTGGCACACTTCGGCATTGCCGAAGATGACTGCATGACCTACTCCGTGGGTTTCCGTGCACCGAGCGCCGCCGAAGTGCTGACTCACTTCACCGACTTCCTCAGCCAGTACCTGACGGACGAAGAGCGTTACACCGACGCCGACGCCCAGCCGGTCAGCGACCCGCACCAGATCCAAAGCGACGCCCTCGACCGTCTGAAAAGCCTGCTGGCCGAACACATGGGCGACGAGCGCATGCTGCTGACCTGGTTCGGCCAGTTCATGACCGAGCCGCGCTACCCGGAACTGGTCACCGGCCCGGAAGATCTGCAGGAAGAAGACGTTATCAGCAGCCTGGAAGACGGCGGTGTGCTGATTCGCAACCCGAGCGCACGCCTGGCCTGGTCCGAAGTCGACGACGACGTGCTGCTATTCGCCAGCGGCCAGAGCCGCTACCTGCCAGGCAAACTGCGTGAGTTGCTGAAGCTGGTGTGCTCGGCCGATGCGCTGCACAGCGACAACCTCGGCGAGTGGCTGGCGGACGAAGACGGCCGCGATCTGTTGTGCGAACTGGTCAAGCAAGGAAGCCTGGGGTTTGCCGATGAATAGGATTCACGTAAGTGTCGCGGACTGGCGAAAGGATATCGACGAGATTCGGCGCATTCGTGAAGCAGTGTTTATCGCTGAACAATCGGTTCCACCCGAGCTTGAATGGGATGATGACGATGCGGGCGCGATGCACTTCCTCGCGTTCGAGGGCGACTTTCCGATCGGTACCGCCCGCTTGCTGCCCAGCGGCGAAATCGGCCGCGTGTCGGTCCTCAAGGACTGGCGCGGGCTTAAGGTCGGCGACAAGCTGATGGAAGCGGTGATTGGTCAGGCCGAGAAGCGCGGCCAGACCAAGCAATTCCTCAGCGCTCAGGTCTACGCTGCGCCTTTCTACGAGCGGTTGGGCTTCAAGACCGTCAGCGATGAATTCCTGGAAGTCGGGATTCCGCATGTCGATATGGTGCGCGAGGGCTGATCCCTGTGGCGAGCGGGCTTGTTGTGGTGAGCGGGCTTGCCCCGCGTTGGGCTGCGTAGCAGCCCCAATAAAAAACGCCGCGTTCTTTCAGAAAGAGCGCGGCGTCTGGTTTTGGGGCTGCTGCGCAGCCCAACGCGGGGCAAGCCCGCTCGCCACAACAAGCCCGCTCGCCACAACAGACCTACTCAATCAGCAGTGCAGACTCGATCCTCACTAAACTTGCGACCCGCCAGGCCGACAAACTGGCACTATCAAGCCTAAATGACTCGCAGAGATAACGGACATGTCCCTACGCACCCTGCTCACCACCCTCCTCCTGGCCGCCAGCTTCTCGGCAGTCGCCGCCACCGAAGTCGTCAACCTGAGCAACCGAACCAGCGCCGACCTGCTGCCAGTTGCGCAAAACTTCATCGGCAAGGACGGCACCGTCAGCGCCTACGGCAACCAACTGATCGTGAATGCGGAGCCAGACAAGATCCAGGGCCTGCGCGCACTGCTCTCACAACTGGACACCCCGTCCAAACGCCTGCTGATCACCGTCGACACCAACGAAAACAACCAG
The DNA here is from genome assembly GCF_001050345.1 of Pseudomonas fildesensis. Classification (GTDB taxonomy): domain Bacteria; phylum Pseudomonadota; class Gammaproteobacteria; order Pseudomonadales; family Pseudomonadaceae; genus Aquipseudomonas; species Aquipseudomonas fildesensis. Next base: position 139,187 of record NZ_LFMW01000013.1, read on the forward strand.
CAAAACAGCGGCGACAGCCAGACCCGCATCATCAGCTACGGCACTGCCAGCCGCGACGGCGGCATCCAGCAGATCCAGGCCAGCGAAGGCGTGCCCGCACTGATCCAGGTCGGCCAGAGCGTGCCTCTAACCACGACCCAGCCAGATGCCTATGGCCGCCCGCAAAACCAGACCCAGTATCGCAACGTCACCCAGGGCTTTTACGTCACCGCCAGCGTCACCGGCGACACCGTGCACCTGGCAATCAGTACCAACCGCGACCGCATGAGCCAGGAACGCCCCGATGTAGTGAACGTGCAGAGTACCGACACAAGCGTCAGCGGGCGCTTGGGCGAATGGATTTCCCTGGCCGGCATCAATCGTGAAACCCAGGCCGACAAATCCTCTACAACCCGCAGCTACTCTACTCAGGGCCGTGACGACCTGACTTTACGGGTCAAGGTCGACACATTGAACTGAAGCACCAAAAACTGACTGATGAGTCGTATTAGACTAAAGATGTAGTGCTTTAAAAAAAGCACTACAAAACGTTTGACGATCCAAAAAAGCATGGGCATGATGGCCTCGCTCCCGCTAATCAGGGGCCCTGGCAAGGGCCTTCGGATCGCCGCTCAACGCTACCCACCTGAGCCGATTCGTGTCTGTACCGCCCACAAGGTGTGTTTGACGAGGTTGCGACTGGAACGAAGTTGTCCCGAGGGACGGAAGCTAACCAGGTAACCCGGCTACACACTGATGAATGGTACAAAGGCCCACGATGCCCGAAGACTGTTCGCAGTTCGCCCTTACCTGCTCAACTCCCCCTCTCGCGATACGCTCATCCCGTCGCCTTCCCCGTCGAACCTGACTTGACCGCCTAAGCTTCTGGTCAGCGAGCAGCCATACCCACGCACTCAACACGTGGCTGGCAAACGGAATTTTCAACCTAGTAGATTTTCCATAAAAGACGCGACGAGGTTTTTCCCCATGGCACTGACACGCGAACAGCAAATTGCAGCCCTTGAAAAAGACTGGGCCGAAAACCCACGCTGGAAAGGCGTGACCCGCGCTTATTCCGCTGCTGACGTCGTCCGCCTGCGTGGCTCGGTTCAACCTGAGCACACTTTTGCAAAACTCGGCGCCGAAAAGCTGTGGAAGCTGGTCACCCAGGGTGCCAAGCCGTCCTTCCGCCCAGAGAAAGATTTCGTCAACTGCATGGGCGCCCTGACCGGCGGCCAGGCAGTCCAGCAGGTGAAAGCCGGTATCCAGGCGATCTACCTGTCCGGCTGGCAAGTGGCAGCGGACAACAACTCCGCTGAATCCATGTACCCCGACCAATCGCTGTACCCGGTGGACTCCGTGCCAACCGTGGTCAAGCGCATCAACAACTCGTTCCGTCGCGCTGACCAGATCCAGTGGAAAGCCGGTAAAGGCCCGGGTGACGAAGGCTACATCGACTACTTCGCGCCCATCGTGGCCGACGCTGAAGCCGGCTTCGGCGGCGTACTGAACGCCTACGAGCTGATGAAAAGCATGATCGAGGCAGGCGCTGCCGGCGTGCACTTCGAAGACCAACTGGCTTCGGTGAAAAAATGCGGCCACATGGGCGGCAAAGTATTGGTCCCTACCCAGGAAGCCGTACAGAAGCTGACCGCCGCTCGCCTGGCCGCTGACGTTGCCGGTACACCGACCATCATCCTGGCCCGTACCGACGCCAACGCCGCTGACTTGCTGACCTCGGACTGCGACCCGTACGACCTGCCGTTCGTGACCGGCGAACGCACCCAGGAAGGCTTCTATAAAGTACGCGCCGGCCTCGACCAGGCGATCGCCCGTGGCCTTGCCTACGCGCCGTACGCCGACCTGATCTGGTGCGAAACCGCCAAACCGGACCTGGACGAAGCCCGTCGTTTCGCCGAAGCGATTAAAAAGGAATACCCGGACCAACTGCTGTCCTACAACTGCTCGCCTTCCTTCAACTGGAAGAAGAACCTGGACGACGCGACCATCGCCAAGTTCCAGCGCGAACTGTCCGCCATGGGCTACAAGCACCAGTTCATCACCCTGGCCGGCATTCACAACATGTGGCACAGCATGTTCAACCTGGCGCACGACTACGCCCGCAACGACATGACTGCCTACGTGAAGCTGCAGGAGCAAGAGTTCGCTGACGCCTCCAAGGGTTACACCTTCGTGGCTCACCAGCAGGAAGTGGGCACCGGCTACTTCGACGACATGACCACCGTGATCCAGGGCGGTACCTCGTCCGTGACCGCGCTGACCGGTTCGACCGAAGAAGAGCAGTTCCACTGATAGATGTGAGTACACGGCCACTGCGGACCCGTTAAAGAGCTAACCGCAATGCCGCACGATCTGACGCCCCGACTGGTTCGGGGCGTTTTTTTGCCTACAGAAAACTCCTCCTGACACAATGAAGGTCAAAATGTGGGAGGGGGCTTGCTCCCGATAGCGGCGTATCAGCCAATTAATAGGTCGACTAACACCCTGCTATCGGGAGCAAGCCCCCTCCCACATTGGGAAATGTGATCAGCCTGAAGATTTTGTGCAAAACCTTGATCCAGAGCGGTATTGGCTGCAGATAAATCGGTTAAAAGATTCGCTCGAACAACTAGCGGCAATCAACCAAGTAACGGCAACTTCCCCCGCTACACGAGAAACATTCGCTTAAATCTCTCGCAAACAATATTCATTATCATTTAGCGGATGAAAACTTCGTTACTCATTAAACAAAACAGAATTGATTAAATGCCCGCTAATCCCCGCCCCGCAAGGGTTACAGCCCCAATAAGGTGCACTATGTGCTTATTCCATCGAATAATTTCGCTATAGGAATTTTACTTGCCCGGTGTTTAGCCATAAAATCACCGCGATTGATTGCAGTGCGACATATCGTCACTGCATCGTTACTTTTTCGAGCTCAGAGACCTTTGCTCTCTGTTAAGGATTTCCAGCATGACCGAAGCGACAGGACTCATGGCCCACAACTGGGGCTTTGCCATTTTCCTCCTCGGTGTTGTCGGCCTTTGCGCCTTCATGCTCGGTGTCTCCAGCCTCCTCGGGTCAAAAGCCTGGGGCCGCAGCAAAAATGAACCGTTCGAGTCCGGCATGCTGCCTACAGGTGGCGCCCGCTTGCGGCTCTCAGCCAAATTCTATCTGGTCGCGATGCTGTTCGTGATCTTCGATATCGAAGCCCTTTTTCTCTTTGCCTGGTCTGTGTCCGTCCGCGAAAGCGGCTGGACCGGATTCGTCGAAGCTCTCGTTTTCATAGCAATTCTGTTGGCAGGCCTTGTCTACCTATTTCGAGTGGGCGCCCTTGACTGGGCACCGGAAGCTCGTCGCAAGCGGCAAGCGAAGCTGAAACAATGAGGCTTTGGCGATGCAATACAATCTCACCAGGATCGACCCGGATGCTCCTAACGAGCAGTACCCCATCGGCGAACGGGAAACCGTTTCCGATCCGTTAGAAGACCAAGTCCACAAAAACATCTACATGGGCAAGCTGGAAGACGTGCTGAGTGGCGCGGTCAACTGGGGACGTAAAAACTCCCTGTGGCCGTACAACTTCGGTCTGTCCTGCTGCTACGTGGAAATGACCACCGCCTTCACGGCGCCCCACGACATCGCGCGCTTTGGCGCCGAAGTGATCCGGGCATCGCCGCGCCAGGCGGATTTCATGGTTATCGCCGGTACCTGCTTTATCAAGATGGCGCCGATCATTCAGCGTCTCTACGAGCAAATGCTCGAACCGAAGTGGGTTATCTCCATGGGTTCGTGCGCCAACTCAGGTGGCATGTACGACATCTACTCCGTTGTTCAGGGGGTGGACAAGTTCCTGCCCGTAGATGTCTACGTGCCTGGCTGCCCGCCCCGCCCTGAAGCATTCCTGCAAGGCTTGATGCTGTTGCAGGAATCGATTGGCAAGGAGCGTCGCCCGCTTTCCTGGGTCGTCGGCGACCAAGGCGTGTACCGCGCCGAGATGCCGTCGCAAAAGGAACAGCGCCGCGAACAGCGAATCGCAGTCACCAACCTGCGCAGCCCCGACGAAGTCTGATCCAGAGCCGCTTCTTTTATAGAACGAAAACCTGGCTTCATTCTTTACGTTGACCGAAAGCGATAAAAAACCATGACTACAGGCAGTGCTCTGTACATCCCGCCTTATAAGGCAGACGACCAGGATGTGGTCGTCGAACTCAATAACCGTTTTGGCCCTGACGCCTTCACCGCCCAGGCCACACGCACCGGTATGCCGGTGCTGTGGGTGGCGCGTGCCAAGCTCGTCGAAGTCCTGACCTTCCTGCGCAACCTGCCCAAGCCGTACGTCATGCTGTATGACCTGCATGGCGTGGATGAGCGTCTGCGCACAAAGCGCCAGGGGCTGCCGAGCGGCGCCGACTTCACCGTGTTCTACCACCTGATGTCGCTGGAACGTAACAGCGACGTGATGATCAAGGTTGCCCTCTCCGAGAGTGACCTGAGCATTCCGACCGTGACCGGTATCTGGCCAAACGCCAACTGGTACGAGCGTGAAGTGTGGGACATGTTCGGCATCGACTTCCCGGGCCACCCGCACCTGTCGCGCATCATGATGCCGCCGACCTGGGAAGGTCACCCGCTGCGCAAGGACTTCCCTGCCCGCGCCACCGAATTCGACCCCTACAGCCTGACCCTGGCCAAGCAACAGCTGGAAGAAGAAGCGGCGCGCTTCCGTCCGGAAGACTGGGGCATGAAGCGTTCCGGCACCAACGAGGACTACATGTTCCTCAACCTGGGCCCGAACCACCCTTCGGCCCACGGTGCCTTCCGTATCATCCTGCAGCTGGACGGTGAAGAAATCGTCGACTGCGTGCCAGACGTCGGCTACCACCACCGTGGTGCCGAGAAGATGGCCGAGCGTCAGTCCTGGCACAGTTTCATCCCGTACACCGACCGTATCGACTACCTCGGCGGCGTGATGAACAACCTGCCGTACGTGCTCTCGGTCGAGAAGCTGGCCGGCATCAAGGTACCGGACCGCGTCGACACCATCCGCATCATGATGGCCGAGTTCTTCCGGATCACCAGCCACCTGCTGTTCCTGGGTACCTATATCCAGGACGTCGGCGCCATGACCCCGGTGTTCTTCACCTTCACCGACCGTCAGCGTGCCTACAAGGTCATCGAAGCCGTCACCGGCTTCCGCCTGCACCCGGCCTGGTACCGCATCGGCGGTGTGGCCCATGACCTGCCGAATGGTTGGGAGCGCCTGGTCAAGGAATTCATCGACTGGATGCCCAAGCGTCTGGACGAGTACCAGAAAGCCGCATTGGACAACAGCATCCTCAAGGGCCGCACCATCGGCGTCGCTGCCTACAACACCAAAGAGGCCCTGGAATGGGGCGTCACCGGTGCAGGCTTGCGTTCCACCGGTTGCGATTTCGACCTGCGTAAAGCGCGCCCGTACTCCGGCTACGAGAACTTCGAATTCGAAGTACCGCTGGCGGCCAACGGCGATGCCTACGACCGTTGCATCGTGCGCGTCGAAGAAATGCGCCAGAGCCTGAAAATCATCGAGCAGTGCATGCGCAACATGCCGGCCGGCCCGTACAAGGCGGATCACCCGCTGACCACGCCGCCGCCGAAAGAGCGCACGCTGCAGCACATCGAAACCCTGATCACGCACTTCCTGCAAGTTTCGTGGGGCCCGGTGATGCCGGCCAACGAATCCTTCCAGATGATTGAAGCGACCAAGGGTATCAACAGTTATTACCTGACGAGCGATGGCGGCACCATGAGCTACCGCACCCGGATTCGCACCCCAAGCTTCCCGCACTTGCAGCAGATCCCTTCGGTGATCAAAGGCGAGATGGTCGCGGACTTGATTGCGTACCTGGGTAGTATCGATTTCGTTATGGCCGACGTGGACCGCTAAGCATGAATAGCACGCTTATCCAGACAGACCGTTTCACCCTGAGTGAAACCGAGCGCTCGGCCATCGAGCACGAGCTGCATCACTACGAAGACCCGCGCGCGGCGTCGATCGAAGCCTTGAAGATCGTCCAGAAGGAACGTGGCTGGGTGCCGGACGGCGCCCTCTACGCCATCGGCGAGATCCTCGGCATCCCCGCCAGCGATGTTGAAGGGGTGGCGACGTTCTATAGCCAGATCTTCCGCCAGCCGGTAGGCCGCCACATCATTCGCGTGTGCGACAGCATGGTCTGCTACATCGGCGGCCACGAATCGGTGGTCAGCGAGATCCAGAGCAAGCTGGGTATCGGCCTCGGCGAAACCACCTCGGACGGCCGCTTCACGCTGCTGCCGGTGTGCTGCCTGGGCAACTGCGACAAGGCGCCGGCGTTGATGATCGACGACGACACATTCGGTGACGTGCAGCCTGCTGGCGTCACCCAATTGCTCGAGGGCTACCCATGACCCTGACTTCCTTCGGCCCGGCCAACCTGATCAAGCGTTCGGCCGAGACTCACCCGCTGACCTGGCGCCTGCGTGACGATGCCGAGCCCGTATGGCTCGACGAGTACCAGGCCAAGAACGGTTACGCTGCTGCGCGCAAAGCTTTCGCCGACATGGCTCAGGACGATATCGTCCAGACCGTGAAAGACGCCGGCCTTAAAGGTCGCGGCGGTGCAGGCTTCCCCACTGGCGTGAAGTGGGGCCTGATGCCCAAAGACGAATCCATCAACATCCGCTACCTGCTGTGCAACGCGGATGAAATGGAGCCCAACACCTGGAAAGACCGCATGCTGATGGAGCAACTGCCCCATCTGCTGATCGAAGGCATGCTGATCAGCGCCCGCGCGCTGAAAACCTACCGCGGCTACATCTTCCTGCGGGGCGAGTACACCACCGCAGCCAAGCACCTCAACCGTGCGGTGGAAGAAGCCAAGGCAGCTGGCCTGCTGGGCAAGAACATCCTGGGTACGGGTTTCGACTTCGAACTGTTCGTGCACACCGGCGCCGGGCGTTACATCTGCGGTGAAGAAACCGCACTGATCAACTCCCTCGAAGGCCGCCGCGCCAACCCGCGCTCCAAGCCGCCCTTCCCTGCCGCCGTCGGCGTGTGGGGCAAGCCGACCTGCGTGAACAACGTCGAAACCCTGTGCAACGTGCCGGCGATCATCGCCGACGGCGTGGACTGGTACAAGTCGTTGGCCCGCGAAGGCAGTGAAGACATGGGCACCAAGCTCATGGGCTTCTCCGGCAAGGTCAAGAACCCTGGCCTGTGGGAACTGCCCTTCGGCGTGACCGCTCGCGAGCTGTTCGAAGACTACGCCGGCGGCATGCGCGACGGCTACACCCTCAAGGCCTGGCAGCCAGGCGGCGCGGGTACCGGCTTCCTTCTCCCCGAGCACCTTGACGCACAAATGTACGCCGGCGGCATCGGCAAGGTAGGCACCCGGATGGGTACTGGCCTGGCGATGGCGGTGGACAACACCGTGAACATGGTCTCGCTGCTGCGCAACATGGAGCAGTTCTTTGCCCGTGAATCCTGCGGCTTCTGCACCCCATGCCGCGACGGTTTGCCATGGAGCGTCAAGTTGCTGATGGCCCTGGAAAACGGTGAAGGCCGCGAGGGTGACATCGAGACCCTGCTGGGCCTGGTCAACTTCCTCGGCCCTGGCAAGACCTTCTGTGCTCACGCACCGGGCGCCGTGGAGCCATTGGGCAGCGCAATCAAATACTTCCGCTCGGAGTTCGAAGCCGGCATCGCGCCTACCAGCGCCGCCGTCCCGCCTCTGGCGAGGCCGATTGTAGTCGGCGCGTAACGCTTAACAAGGCGAAGGGTCCGTACCCTTCGCCTTCTCATGTGCTGACGCCTTGATGGCTGTGTAGATGCACATGAATAACAAGATTCCATTAGCCACGCCCGCTGACAACGGGCCAACGAAGAACTTTGAACCATGGCCACTATCCACGTAGACGGCAAAGCGCTCGAAGTCGATGGGGCGGACAACCTGTTACAGGCGTGTCTGTCACTAGGCCTCGACATCCCTTATTTCTGCTGGCACCCAGCCCTTGGTAGCGTCGGTGCCTGTCGCCAGTGTGCGGTCAAGCAGTACACCGACGAGAACGACACCCGTGGTCGTATCGTCATGTCCTGCATGACGCCAGCCACCGACAACACCTGGATCTCCATCGAAGATGAAGAGTCCAAGGCGTTCCGCGCCAGCGTTGTCGAATGGCTGATGACCAATCACCCCCACGACTGCCCGGTCTGTGAGGAAGGCGGTCACTGCCACCTGCAAGACATGACGGTGATGACCGGCCACAACGAGCGCCGTTATCGCTTCACCAAGCGTACCCACCAAAACCAGCAACTGGGCCCGTTCATTTCCCACGAGATGAACCGCTGCATCGCCTGCTATCGCTGCGTACGCTTCTATAAAGACTACGCCGGCGGCACCGACCTCGGCGTATTCGGCGCCCACGACAACGTGTACTTCGGTCGCGTTGAAGACGGCGTGCTCGAAAGTGAGTTCTCCGGCAACCTCACCGAGGTCTGCCCGACCGGTGTGTTCACCGACAAGACTCACTCCGAGCGCTACAACCGCAAGTGGGACATGCAGTTCTCGCCGAGCATCTGCCATGGCTGCTCGAGCGGTTGCAACATCTCCCCGGGCGAGCGCTACGGCGAGCTGCGCCGGATCGAAAACCGCTTCAACGGTTCGGTCAACCAGTACTTCCTGTGCGACCGTGGCCGTTTCGGCTATGGCTATGTCAACCGCGAAGACCGCCCGCGCCAGCCACTGCTGGCCGACGGCGCCAAGCTGAGCCTCGATGCTGCGCTGGATAAAGCCGCTGACCTGCTGCGCGGTCGCAACATCGTCGGTATCGGTTCGCCACGCGCCAGCCTCGAAAGCAACTACGCGTTGCGCGAACTGGTCGGCGCCGAACACTTCTACTGCGGTATCGAAGCCGGTGAGCTGGAGCGCATCCGCCTGGTCCTGCAAGTGCTGAACGACAGCCCGCTGCCCGTTCCGAACATGCGCGATATCGAAGACCACGACGCAATCTTCGTCCTCGGTGAAGACCTGACCCAGACCGCCGCGCGCGTGGCCCTGTCGCTGCGCCAATCGGTCAAAGGCAAGGCCGAAGACATGGCCGACGCCATGCGCGTCCAGCCTTGGCTCGACGCCGCGGTGAAAAACATCGGTCAGCACGCGTTGAACCCGCTGTTTATCGCCAGCCTGGCTGAAACCAAGCTCGACGACATCGCCGAAGAATGCGTACACGCAGCGCCGGACGACCTGGCCCGCATCGGTTTCGCCGTGGCCCACGCCCTCGATGCCAGCGCGCCTGCCGTCGAAGGCCTGGACACTGAAGCCGTGGCGCTGGCCCAGCGCATCGCCGACGCCCTGCTGGCGGCCAAGCGTCCTCTGATCATTGCCGGCACCTCCCTGGGTTCCAAGGCGCTGATCGAAGCCGCTGCCAACATCGCCAAGGCCTTGAAGCTGCGCGACAAGAACGGTTCCATCAGCCTGATCGTGCCGGAAGCCAACAGCCTTGGCCTGGCCATGCTCGGTGGCGAGTCCCTGGACGCTGGCCTGCAAGCGGTGATCGACGGCCATGCCGACGCCATCGTGGTGCTGGAAAACGACCTGTACACCCGCACGGATTCGGCCAAGGTCGACGCCGCGCTGGACGCCGCCAAAGTGCTGATCGTGGCCGATCACCAGAAGACCGCCACCAGCGACCGTGCTCACCTGGTGCTGCCAGCCGCCACCTTCGCCGAAGGCGACGGTACCCTGGTCAGCCAGGAAGGCCGCGCCCAGCGCTTCTTCCAGGTGTTTGATCCGAAGTACATGGACGCCAGCATCCTGGTTCACGAAGGCTGGCGCTGGCTGCACGCCCTGCGCGCCACCCTGCTGAACCAGCCGATCGACTGGACCCAGCTTGATCACGTGACCGCAGCCGCCGCCGCAAGCGCACCGCAACTGGCGCGCATTGTCGACGCTGCACCGTCCGCCACGTTCCGCATCAAGGGCATGAAACTGGCCCGTGAACCGCTGCGTTACTCCGGTCGTACCGCCATGCGCGCCGATATCAGCGTGCACGAACCGCGTACCCCGCAAGACAACGACACCGCGTTCGCCTTCTCCATGGAAGGTTACTCGGGTTCGGTCGAGCCCCGTCAGCAGGTGCCGTTTGCCTGGTCGCCGGGCTGGAACTCACCGCAGGCCTGGAACAAGTTCCAGGACGAAGTCGGTGGTCATATCCGCGCTGGCGACCCGGGCACCCGCCTGATCGAAACCCAGGGCGATTCGCTGAACTGGTTCGCCGCTGTACCGCGTCCGTTCAACCCGGCCCAGGGTACCTGGCAGGTTGTGCCGTTCTTCCACCTGTTCGGCAGCGAAGAGACCTCGTCCAAAGCCGCGCCGGTGCAAGAACGCATTCCAGAAGCCTACGTGTCCGTGGCCAAGTCCGAAGCCGACCGCCTGGGCGTCAATGAGGGTGCCCTGCTCAGCCTGACCGTAGCCGGCAAGACCTTGCGTCTGCCGCTGCGCATCAACGAAGAGTTGGGTGCCGGCCTGGTTGCACTGCCGAAAGGCCTCGCGGGTATTCCGCCGGCAATCTTTGGCCAAACCGTTGACGGTCTGCAGGAGGCAGCGCAATGACCTGGTTCACCCCTGAAGTGATCGACGTGATCATCTCGGTCGTCAAGGCCATCGTGATCCTGTTGGCCGTGGTCGTTGCGGGCGCCCTGCTCAGCTTCGTCGAACGTCGCCTGCTGGGCTGGTGGCAGGACCGTTACGGTCCGAACCGCGTTGGCCCGTTCGGCATGTTCCAGATCGCCGCCGACATGCTGAAAATGTTCTTCAAGGAAGACTGGACCCCGCCGTTTGCCGACAAGGTGATCTTCACCCTGGCACCGGTCGTGGCCATGAGCGCCTTGCTGATTGCTTTCGCAGTCATCCCGATCACCCCGACCTGGGGCGTGGCGGACTTGAACATCGGCTTGCTGTTCTTCTTCGCCATGGCCGGTCTGTCGGTCTACGCGGTGCTGTTCGCCGGTTGGGCCAGTAACAACAAGTTCGCCCTGTTGGGCAGCTTGCGGGCCTCGGCGCAAACCGTGTCCTACGAAGTTTTCATGGGCCTCGCGCTGATGGGCATCGTGGTGCAGGTCGGCTCGTTCAACATGCGCGACATCGTCGAGTACCAGGCGCAGAACCTGTGGTTCATCATTCCGCAGTTCTTCGGTTTCTGTACCTTCTTCATCGCTGGCGTCGCCGTGACGCACCGTCACCCGTTCGACCAGCCGGAAGCGGAACAGGAACTGGCCGACGGTTACCACATTGAATATGCCGGCATGAAATGGGGCATGTTCTTCGTCGGTGAGTACATCGGCATCATCTTGATCTCGGCCCTGCTGGTCACGCTGTTCTTCGGCGGCTGGCACGGTCCGTTCGGCATCCTGCCACAGCTGGCGTTCTTCTGGTTCTTCCTCAAGACCGCGTTCTTCATCATGTTGTTCATCCTGCTGCGCGCTTCCATTCCGCGTCCACGGTATGACCAGGTGATGGATTTCAGCTGGCGCTTCTGCCTGCCGCTGACCCTGATCAATTTGCTGGTAACTGCTGCCGTTGTGTTGTTGAACACGCCAGCGGTCGCGGTTCAGTGAGGATTTGACCCATGTTCAAATATATTGGCGACATCGTTAAGGGTACCGGTACCCAGTTGCGAAGCCTGGTGATGGTGTTCGGTCACGGCTTCCGCAAACGCGACACCTTGCAATACCCGGAAGAAGCGGTGTACCTGCCGCCGCGCTATCGCGGCCGCATCGTGCTGACCCGCGACCCCGATGGCGAAGAGCGTTGCGTAGCTTGCAACCTGTGCGCCGTGGCGTGCCCGGTGGGTTGCATCTCCCTGCAGAAAGCTGAAACCGAAGACGGTCGCTGGTACCCGGACTTCTTCCGCATCAACTTCTCGCGCTGCATTTTCTGCGGCCTCTGCGAGGAAGCTTGCCCGACTACCGCGATCCAGCTCACACCGGATTTCGAGATGGCCGAGTTCAAACGTCAGGACCTGGTGTACGAGAAAGAAGATCTGCTGATCTCTGGTCCCGGTAAAAACCCTGATTACAACTTCTATCGTGTTGCAGGTATGGCCGTTGCCGGTAAGCCCAAAGGCGCCGCACAAAACGAAGCCGAGCCGATCAACGTGAAGAGCTTGCTGCCTTAAGGAAGAAAGATGGAATTCGCTTTCTATTTCGCATCGGGTATTGCAGTGGTGTCCACGCTTCGCGTGATCACCAACACCAACCCCGTGCACGCCCTGCTCTACCTGATCATTTCGCTGATCGCCGTGGCCATGACCTTCTTCGCCCTCGGCGCACCGTTCGCCGGTGTCCTGGAAGTGATCGCCTACGCCGGCGCCATCATGGTGCTGTTCGTGTTTGTGGTGATGATGCTCAACCTGGGGCCGGCTTCGGTCGCCCAGGAGCGCGTCTGGCTCAAGCCCGGCATCTGGCTCGGCCCGGTGATCCTCGCAGCCTTGCTGCTGGGTGAACTGTTGTATGTGCTGTTCGCTCACCAGAGCGGCCAGGCCATCGGCCACACCACTGTTGATGCGAAGGCCGTGGGCATCAGCCTGTTCGGCCCGTACCTGCTGGTGGTCGAACTGGCTTCGATGCTGCTGCTCGCTGCAGCCATCACCGCCTTCCACTTGGGCCGCAACGAAGCCAAGGAGCAATGACGATGCCTGCTATCCCTTTGGAGCATGGTCTGGCGGTCGCCGGCATCCTGTTCTGCCTTGGCCTGGTCGGCCTGATGGTTCGCCGTAACATTCTGTTCGTGTTGATGAGCCTGGAAATCATGATGAACGCTGCGGCACTCGCATTCATCGTGGCGGGTAGTCGTTGGGGCCAGCCGGATGGACAAGTCATGTTCATCCTGGTGATCAGCCTGGCAGCCGCCGAGGCCAGTATCGGCCTGGCGATCCTGCTGCAACTGTATCGTCGCTTCCACACGCTTGATATCGACGCTGCCAGTGAGATGCGCGGATGAACATGATCTTTCTGACTTTCGTATTTCCCCTGATCGGTTTCCTGCTGCTGTCGTTCTCCCGTGGACGCCTGTCGGAAAACCTTTCTGCCTTGATCGGTGTGGGTTCCATTGGCCTGTCGGCGATTGTCGCCGCCTACGTCATCTGGCAATTCAACGTGGCGCCGCCGGAAGGCGGCCACTACACCCTGGTGCTGTGGCAGTGGATGTCGGTGGAGGGTTTCAAGCCCAACTTCGCCCTCTACGTCGACGGCCTGTCGATCACCATGCTTGGCGTGGTCGTCGGTGTAGGTTTCCTGATCCACCTGTTCGCGTCCTGGTACATGCGCGGTGAAGCGGGTTACTCGCGCTTCTTCGCCTACACCAACCTGTTTATCGCCAGCATGCTGTTCCTGGTCCTGGGCGATAACCTGTTGTTCCTGTACTTCGGCTGGGAAGGCGTGGGCCTGTGCTCGTACCTGTTGATCGGTTTCTACTACAGCAACCGCAACAACGGTAACGCGGCACTCAAGGCCTTTATCGTCACCCGCATCGGCGACGTGTTCATGGCCATCGGCCTGTTCATCCTGTTCCAACAGGTGGGCACGCTGAACATCCAGGAACTGCTGGTGCTGGCACCGCAAAAATTCCAGGTCGGCGACTTCTGGATCACCCTGGCGACCCTAATGCTGCTGGGCGGCGCCGTCGGTAAATCGGCACAACTGCCGCTGCAAACCTGGCTGGCAGATGCGATGGCAGGCCCTACCCCTGTTTCGGCACTGATCCACGCCGCAACGATGGTAACCGCCGGTGTCTACCTGATCGCGCGTACCCACGGCTTGTTCACCCTGGCGCCGGATGTCCTGCACCTGGTGGGCGTAGTGGGCGGCGTGACCCTGGTACTGGCCGGCTTTGCCGCGCTGGTGCAGACCGACATCAAACGCATCCTCGCCTACTCGACCATGAGCCAGATCGGCTACATGTTCCTGGCCCTGGGCGTTGGCGCCTGGGACGCGGCGATCTTCCACCTGATGACCCACGCCTTCTTCAAGGCCCTGCTGTTCCTTGCTTCCGGTGCGGTGATCGTCGCCTGCCACCACGAGCAGAACATCTTCAAGATGGGCGGGCTGTGGAAGAAACTGCCGTTGGCTTACGCCAGCTTCATCGTCGGTGGTGCTGCACTCGCTGCCCTGCCGTTGGTGACCGCCGGTTTCTACTCGAAAGACGAAATCCTCTGGGAAGCCTTTGCCAGCGGTAACCAGAACCTGCTCTACGCAGGCCTGGTCGGTGCATTCATGACCTCGCTGTACACCTTCCGCCTGATCTTCATCACGTTCCACGGTGAAGCCAAGACCGAAGCCCACGCAGGCCACGGCATCTCCCATTGGCTGCCGCTGTCGGTGCTGATCATCCTGTCGACCTTCATCGGCGCCATGATCACCCCGCCACTGGCCGGTGTACTGCCGGAAAGCGCCGGCCATGCCGGTGGCGCCGCCAAGCACAGCCTGGAAATCGCCTCGGGCGCCATCGCGCTGGCCGGTATCCTGCTGGCGGCCCTGCTGTTCCTCGGCAAGCGTCGCTTTGTCACGGGCGTTGCCAACAGTGGCATTGGCCGCTTCCTTTCGGCCTGGTGGTTCGCCGCCTGGGGCTTCGACTGGATCTACGACAAACTGTTCGTCAAGCCTTACCTGGCCATCAGCCACGTACTGCGCAAAGACCCGCTCGATCAGACCATCGGTTTGATCCCGCGCGCCGCCAAGGCCGGTCACACCGCCCTGAGCCGCAGCGAGACCGGTCAATTGCGTTGGTACGCAACTTCCATGGCGGCCGGTGCCGTTCTGGTGATCGGCGCCATCGTTGTGGCAGTGGTCTGACTATGTCCATGCACATTGCATACATTGCGAACTTTGCGAACTTGCGAAAGGAAACGAGCCCGTCATGATTCTGCCCTGGCTAATCCTGATTCCCTTTATCGGCGGCCTGCTCTGCTGGATGGGTGAACGCTTCGGCGCCACCCTCCCCCGCTGGATTGCGTTGCTGACCATGTCCCTGGAACTCGCTCTCGGCCTCTGGCTGTGGGCCCATGGCGACTATTCATTTGCTCCGGCACCGGGTGTCGATCCAACCTTCGCGCTTGAATTCAAGCACGTGTGGATCCAGCGCTTCGGCATCAACGTGCACCTGGCCCTCGACGGCCTGTCACTGCTGATGATCCTGCTGACCGGCCTGCTGGGTATCCTCTCGGTACTCTGTTCCTGGAAAGAAATTCAGCGTCACGTGGGCTTCTTCCACCTGAACCTGATGTGGATCCTGGGCGGCGTTGTCGGCGTGTTCCTCGCCCTCGACCTGTTCATGTTCTTCTTCTTCTGGGAAATGATGCTGGTGCCGATGTACTTCCTCATCGCGCTCTGGGGTCACAGTTCTTCGGACGGCAAGAAAACCCGGATCTACGCGGCGACCAAGTTCTTCATCTTCACCCAGGCTTCCGGCCTGATCATGTTGGTGGCGATCCTGGGTCTGGTACTGGTCAACTTCAACAGCACGGGCGTGATTACCTTCAACTACGCCGACCTGTTGAAAACCAAGATGTCCCTGACCACCGAGTACATCCTGATGCTGGGCTTCTTCATCGCCTTCGCGGTGAAGCTGCCGGTGGTGCCGTTCCACTCCTGGTTGCCTGATGCTCACGCCCAGGCGCCGACCGCCGGCTCCGTGGACCTGGCCGGTATCCTGTTGAAGACGGCGGCTTATGGGCTGCTGCGTTTCGCCCTGCCGCTGTTCCCGAATGCCTCGGCCGAGTTTGCGCCGATCGCCATGACCCTCGGTCTGATCGGGATCTTCTACGGTGCGTTCCTGGCCTTCGCCCAAACCGACATCAAGCGCCTGATTGCCTTCTCGTCCGTTTCCCACATGGGTTTCGTACTGATCGGCATCTACTCCGGCAGCCAGCTGGCGTTGCAAGGCGCAGTGATCCAGATGTTGGCCCACGGTGTTTCGGCCGCCGCGCTGTTTATCCTCAGTGGCCAGCTGTACGAACGCCTGCATACCCGCGACATGCGGGAGATGGGCGGCGTGTGGTCGCGCATTGCGTACCTGCCGGCGATCAGCCTGTTCTTTGCCGCCGCATCCCTGGGCTTGCCGGGTACCGGTAACTTCATCGGCGAGTTCCTGATCCTGATGGGTGCCTTCGTGCAAACGCCGTGGATCAGCGCCATCGCCACGTCCGGCCTGGTGTTCGGTTCGGTTTACTCGCTGATCATGATCCACCGCGCCTACTTCGGCCCGGCCAAGTCCGACGCCGTCCTGAAAGGGATGGATGCTCGCGAACTGATCATGGTGCTCGGCCTTGCGGTACTGCTGATCTACATCGGCGTGTACCCGCAACCGTTCCTGGACACTTCTGCCGCAACGATGCATGGCGTGCAGCAGTGGTTCGGCACCGCCTTCTCTCAACTCGCTTCGGCCCGGTAAGAGCGCTATGGAATTCACGATCCAACACTTTATCGCGCTTGCGCCGCTGCTGATCACCAGCCTCACCGTTGTGGCGGTGATGCTGGCGATCGCCTGGCGCCGCAATCACTCACAGACCTTCCTGCTGTCCTGCGCGGGGTTAAACCTGGCCCTGCTGTCGATCATCCCGGCACTCAAGGTCGCGCCCCTGGCGGTGACCCCGCTGATGATGGTCGATGACTTCGCGCTGCTGTACATCGCGTTGATCCTCGTCGCCACCCTGGCCTGCGTCACCCTCGCCCACGCCTACCTCGGTGAAGGCGGCACGGGCTACCCGGGCAACAAGGAAGAGCTGTACCTGCTGATCCTGCTGGCTGCGGCCGGCGGTATCGTGCTGGTCAGCGCGCAGCACCTGGCCGGCTTGTTCATCGGCCTGGAACTGCTGTCGATCCCGACTTACGGCCTGGTGGCCTACGCCTTCTTCAACAAGCGCTCCCTGGAAGCCGGCATCAAGTACATGGTCCTGTCGGCGGCCGGTTCCGCGTTCCTGTTGTTCGGTATGGCCCTGCTCTACGCCGAAGCCGGCAGCCTGAGCTTCACTGGTATCGGCCACGCCCTGGCCGCCACCAGCATGCCTGCGCCCATCGCCCAACTGGGCCTGGCCATGATGCTGATCGGCCTGGCGTTCAAGCTCTCCCTGGTGCCGTTCCACCTGTGGACCCCGGACGTGTACGAAGGCGCCCCGGCGCCGGTGGCCGCGTTCCTGGCCACGGCGTCGAAAGTGGCAGTGTTTGCGGTGATGGTGCGTCTGTTCCAGATCTCGCCGGCCGCCAACACCGGCGTGCTGAGCCACGTGCTGACCGTTATCGCCATCGCGTCGATCCTGTTCGGTAACCTGCTGGCCCTGACCCAGAACAACCTCAAACGTCTGCTGGGTTACTCGTCCATCGCCCACTTCGGCTACCTGCTGATCGCCCTGGTGGCGAGCAAAGGCCTGGCCGTGGAAGCGATCGGCGTGTACCTGGTCACCTACGTGGTCACCAGCCTCGGCGCGTTCGGCGTGATCACGCTGATGTCCTCGCCGTTCAAAGGCCGTGACGCCGACGCCCTGTACGAATACCGCGGCCTGTTCTGGCGCCGTCCGTACCTGACCGCCGTACTGACCGTGATGATGCTGTCCCTGGCCGGTATCCCACTGACCGCCGGTTTCATCGGCAAGTTCTACATCGTCGCTACCGGTGTCGAAGCCCACGAGTGGTGGCTGGTTGCGTCCCTGGTGCTGGGCAGCGCCATCGGCGTGTTCTACTACCTGCGCGTGATGGTCACCCTGTACCTGATCGAACCCAACCTGCGCCGTGTAGACGCCGAGCTGCACTGGGAACAGAAAGCCGGTGGCGTGATGCTGCTGGCCATCGCCCTGCTCGCCTTCTTCCTCGGCGTGTACCCACAACCGTTGCTCACCCTGGTGCAGCATGCGGTGTTGGGCGTTTGATCGCTTAGCGGGATGTAGATAAACAAAACGGCGCCTTCGGGCGCCGTTTTGCGTTTCTGGGGCCGCTGCTTTTACCCTCCCCTACTCACGGAAATTTCCTCCTCCATCTGCCTCCTTATCTGGCATCTAGCCGATGAAGGCCGCCGTATGGTGTTTGCGTTTTAGGAAAGTTCCCACAGCAGGGTCACTTGACCCATGGCGAGTGGGCCACCAAACTATACGCAGGCTACGTACAGAACATGGATGCTCTATTTATCGAACTGCCGGCCTTCGAGCGACATCGCAAGGACTATCTGAGTGACGAGCTTTTCCACGGTTTTCAGCAGGAACTGATGAAAAACCCGGAAGCAGGAGACGTGATCGAGGGAACAGGCGGATTACGCAAGGTTCGCTTTGTCGACGAGCGACGCAACAAAGGCAAACGCGGTGGCCTGCGGGTCATTTACTACTGGTGGTCGGGCGGCACGCAGTTCTGGCTGTTCACCCTGTACGGCAAACACGAACAGGACGACCTGACGCCACACCACAAGAAAGCCCTAAAACACATGCTGGACATGGAAATCAAAGCGAGAACACACCATGAAACGTGAAATTTTTTCCGAACTGGTCGAAGGCTTCGACGCGCTGGCCAACGAACGCCAAGGCAAAATCACCCTGCGTACCCACAAGGTTCACCTCAACAAACTCGCACCGCTGACCGCCGACGAAGTGGTCGCTGTGCGCCAGCAACTCAACCTCTCGCGCTCGGTGTTCGCCATGTACCTGCGCACCAATACCCGCACGCTGGAGAACTGGGAACAGGGCCGGGCAAAACCCAACGCGCAGGCCGTGACCCTGATTCGCCTGGTGGCGCGCTTTCCGGAAACAGTGGCACAGCTTGCCGCATTAGCCTGATGGATGAAGCCCCGACGGGTTCGGGGCGCTTACCCACTCAAGACTCAGCCGCGATTAAACCATCCAGTATTTCTTGAAGTTGCGGATGCGCCGGCAGGCGAATACCGAACGTGTCACGCAACACATGCATCAGTTCATCGGCACTCTGTAGCGCGCGTTTTTCGCTGGGTTTATCCAGCGAGTGAAGCGCGTAGTGGCCGTTGTTCAAGGTATGCCGTTTGCCGGGGGCCAACAGCGCCACTTTCAACTGCCCAAGAAACGGCGAATCGGCGTGTGTGCAGACGTACCAGTTGCCGATTTCATAGTCGATTCGCTCTTGGCGCTGCAGGTCGAACACATACAGGCCGAGCCAATGGCCACCGACCTGGGCCCACAGGGTGTAGCTGCCATCGCTGAAGGTCAGGCGATAAAATTCATGGGCCGTGGCCTGCTCCGCTTCGCTGTCCAGTTGCAGCGGACTGCTCGGCACCATGCCGCCAAAGCCGACGTCGGCGATGTAACGCACGCCGTCCACGGTCACCAGGTTCAGCCGATGGGTACGCGCCGTATGGGCGTCCGGCGGCCCGCCCAATACCACCCTGCCGGTAATGCCGCGCGCGTCGAAACCGAGTTCCTGCAACAGGGCGAGGAACAGCTGGTTCAACTCATAGCAATAACCGCCGCGCCCCTCGAACAGTACCTTTTGCTCGACGCTGGGCAAGTCGATCGGCACCGGCACGCGCAGCAGGGTCGACAGGCTTTCAAAGGCGAAGGTGCACACATGGCGCAACTGTAAATCCTGCAGCGTTTGCAGGGTGGGCGGTGGCGGAGAATCGTAGCCCAAGCGTTGCAGGTACAGCTGGCTATGGGTCAGGTGGTGCATGGCGCGATCCTTGGGCACGGGGGCGAAGGCCTCACTATGACGCGCCGACCGGCAATTTGTCATTTTGAATGAACCTTTTTGAACGCTTTCCGATCCATCTATAACAAGACAGGGAGGCAACATGAGTACCGCAAAAATCTACACCATTAACTACCAACTACACGGCCAGCCGAAGTCTTTTGTCGTGCGTGCCGAAGTGATGAACAACGCCGAGGCGTGGCACTGGGCGGCCGTTGACGCCGACGTTGCCCACGTCAGCCGTATCGGTCGTGTGGGCCACGAACAGGTGAAAAAAACCACCCGGCCCTGGGCGGAGAAATACGGCATCACCGAAGTGACGTGGGCACCACCCAAATAAACAAAGCCCCGCTCAAGACCCTTCAGTAAAAAAATAGAAAGAGCGCAACGTAACTTGTGGCGAGGGAGCTTGCTCCCTCGCCACAGGGCGGGGCCTTCGTTACTTTTTCAAGTCGCCCAACGGATCGTAGGGCGGCTTTTTTTTCGCTTCATCTTTTTTGTCTTGGTCCAGCGGCGCTATGGCCGGGCCTATCGGGTCGACCTGCGGGTCGGCCACGTCAGGCGAATCCGGGTCGAAACCCAGCTCGTCATTGCCACTGGCGTGTTCGTTGGAGTGGGGCCCATCCGAGCGTTTGTTCATCACAGTCTCCTGTTACAGCGGGCGAGCTTTGTCGTGGAGGGTTTCCAAGTTTTCCTCAACGCGCTCGACATCAGCGTTTTCGTCACGCTCTTTCGGGTCGTTGGGGCGCAACGCATCGTTGTCGCGTTCTTCTTCACCGGGGGTGCGATCCGGGTCGGGCGTGCCGGGCGGGGGCTGCTTGTAATCGGGCATGGTGGTTCACCTCATCAGTGGGTAGCCTGCACAGGTTTAGAGAAAGCGCCGCGAAGCATCGTTCAACTTGATTGGCCCAGGCATGAGAAGATGCCGCCCTATTCCTTCTGGAGACCTGCCCCGGATGTTCGAGCTCAAACCCTGCGACCCAGTGACTTACCGCAAACAGACTCGCCGCAGCACGCTGATCGTGGCCGTGTTGTTCGTGGCGCTGGCGATGCTGCTGTCGAGCCTGGCCGTGATGCTGTTCGGCGAGCCCGGCGGTGACAACCTGCGCTACAACGTCGGCGGCGTGTTTGCCGGGGTGTTGATCACCCTCGCCCTGGTGCGCGGCCCGTTCTGGACCCAGCCGTGGCTGGCGCCGGCGGTGTATAGCTGGCAGCTCAAGCGCAGCCTGATGAGCGTGACCAATGTGATGCATAAGGTCGCCGAACGGGTCCAGGCCAATGACCCGACAGCGATCAAGCTGCTGCGCTTCTACCATTTAGGGCTGACGCAGATGCATGAACTGGACGCCAACTCCAGTGCACAAGCGCAATTGCAGGGCGAAATCGAAGCGCATCAAGCGAAGATGCAGGCGCTGGGGATCGATACCGAACAAACCCGCTTCGATCCCGCCTGGCTGGAAAGCCTTAAAAAGGTTTAAGCCGTCTTCGCCCGCCAGCAGAACACTGCGCTGACAGCAATCGCAGCACCCGCCAGGCCAAATACCCAAGGGGCCGAGGCCACCGGCAGTAACAACCCCGCCAGCAGCGGCCCAAGGCCGGCGCCGACGTCACGCCACACGGCATTCGACGCCAGCGCCGACACCCGCATTGAGCCGGGGTTGCGCTCGGCCACCAGGGTCGTGACCAGCGGCAATTGCAACGCCCGCAGCACCAACACCGCGGCCGCGCCGACGATCACCCAATAACTGCCAAACGCGGTCAGGGCCAGTGCACTCAGGAACGAGAACACCAGCAGCATCGAGGTGGCGCCAAAGCGCTGCGCTGCTCGGCCGCCCAACGGGCTGAGGAGCAACTCGGACAGGTAACGCAGGGCCATCAGCCCACCGGCGATCAGTACCGCATCGCCGCCCATGATCTTCTGTGCCTGGATCGACAAGCCAAAGATAAACAGCCCGTCCAGCGCCACGCCTTCGATAAACGACCACACCGCCACACTGTCGGGCCACTTGAACCGCCGCCCCGGGCTGCTGTGTAAATCATGGCCGACGGCAGGCAGGCCGCGCGCGACCCACAAACCCGCCAGGCAGCATCCGGCCAGAATCAGAAAGATCGGACGCGGCCCAGCCCATAACGTCAGCCAACCACCCAGTGGCAGTGCCAGCATCGGCCCGAGGGCGATCAGGGCACGGGAACGCCCTGCGCGGCGGGCGGCACCCGCAGGTTCGGAGGTAGCCAACACTTGGGTCGACAGGTTCAACGCGGCAAAACACAGGCCCCAGATCAGCCGCAAGCCGAGCAACGCGGCAAACCCCGACAGCAGCGAATTGCCCAGCGCACACGCCGTTGCGGCACCGGCGGCGAGCATGCAGGTCAGCCGATCGCCGTTGCGCGCGTAGAAATTCAGCACATGCCGGTAGCCGAAAATCCGCACCAGACGGTTGGCCGCCAGCAACATCCCGGCCTGGGCCAGCGTGATACCGAAGGCCTGGGACTCCATGGGCAGTAGCAGGTAGAGCAACACGTCACTGGGCAGGCATAAAGCGAGGGTCAGCGCGGCGCGGCGGGAAGTGGTATCAGCAGTGCGGAGGGCCAGGCTGGACATGAATCTGAAACATCCCGAAATATTCATGTCGCAACGTTAGCCTTCCCGAAGCAGGTTTTACAACGCCCAATCACGCCTTTTTGCCGTAGGGCAACAAACGCAGGCCGCTGGCCACACTGCCCACCAATGCAAACCCGCAGCCCAGCCACAGCGCGTATTGCGGGCCGCTGCTCAGCGACAGGTGGAAACACAGGGCCACCAGCGACGCGCCCAGCGTCTGCCCCAACAACCGCGAAATCGCCACGATGCCACTGGCGCCGCCGCTGCGAGCCAAGGGTGCGCTGGTCATCAAGGCCTTGAGATTGGGCGACTGGAAGAAGCCGAACCCCGCGCCACATAACGCCATGCGCCAGCCAATATCGAATGCCGATGCGTCATCGCCCAAGGTGGCCAGTGCGGCCATGCCGACGCTGAGCATCAACAGCCCGATCCCGCACAACAGGCCCAGGGACACGCGGTCGGCCAACCGCCCCGCCACCAACGCCATCACGGCCACAACCGCCGGCCAGGGCGTCATCAGAAAACCGGTGGCCACCTGGCTGTGGCCCAGCACCGCCTGCAACAGGAACGGTAACGACACAAAGGCCAGGCCCTGGGCGCTGAATGCGCAAATCGCGGTGAGCGAAGACAAGGCAAACACCGGCCGCTTGAACAAATCCAGCGCCAGCATCGGCGCCGGATGACCCGCCTGGCGACGCAGCAACAACGCGCCGCACACCAATGCCACGGCGATCAGCCCCAGCGTCAGCGCGCCCTGTGCGCCATGCACCGCCGTGCCCAATCCCAGCACCAACAGGGCGAACAACCCGGCACACAGCACGGCGGCAAGGCGGTCGAAGGCATGCCCTGTCATGGGGATCGCCGGCAATGAGCGCAGGCCCAACACCAGGGCCAGCACGCCCAGCGGCACATTGATCAGGTACAGCCAGTGCCAGGTCGCCACTGACAGAATCGCCGACGCTGCCGTCGGCCCGAGCGTAAACGCCAGCCCCACCACCAGCGAGTTATAGCCCAGGCCACGCCCGAGCATGTGGGACGGATAGATATGCCGCAGCAGCGCGGTGTTGACGCTCATGATCGCCGCCGCCCCCAACCCCTGCACCACGCGCGCGGCGGTCAGCGTGACCAGCGACCCGGCCATCCCGCAAAACAGCGACGAGACAATGAACAGCAGCAATCCGCCGAGGTACACCCGGCGATGGCCGAGCACATCACTCAGCGAAGCGAACGGCAACACCGTCGCGATAATCGCCAACTGGTAGGCATTGACCACCCAAATCACCGAGGCGGAATCGGTGCCGATGCCTTCGGCCAGGGTAGGCAAAGCGGTGTTGACGATGGCCGTGTCCAGGGTGGCCATGCCGATCCCCAGGGAGATGGCGATAACGGCCGGCAAGCGTTTATTCAGGGGCAACCCATCGGCAACAGAAGACATGGACGATCCAAGCAGGTGACAAAGGGCTCTAGGTTACGGGCAGTGGCGATTTTTTTCAGTGGCCGATTGCGTGGCTGTCAGAATTTTCATCTTCACTGCGCACGAACACGTTTAAACCAAGAAACCTCCTACATTTTTTGCGCGGCATTCTTTGCACCCTTGGCGCTTTCTCTAACCACCCACGCCGAGAACCCAGTCCATGTGCAACGCTCACACCCCCGCCGACGCTTCCTTGAACAATGACCGCCGCGCCTTCCTGCGCCTGGCCACCGTCGGTGCCGGCGCCTTGATGCTCGCCAGCGCGCTGCCCACCGCCGACATTCATGCCGCACCTGCACCCAAACCTGCCAACGACCTCAACCCGCAGCAGGCACTCGCCCGGCTGATGGAAGGCAATAGCCGCTACGCCGAAGGCGTCACCAAACGCCATGACTTCATGAGCGAGCGCGAAGCCTTGGTCAGCGGGCAAAATCCGTTCGCAGCCGTACTGGGCTGCGCCGATTCGAGGATCGCTCCCGAATACGCCTTCGACACTGGCCGCGGCGACCTCTTTGCCGTTCGAGTGGCGGGCAACTTCGTCACCAATGACGGCCTCGCCAGCCTCGAATACGCCGTGGCGGTGCTGGGTACGCCGCTGATCATGGTGTTGGGACACGACAGCTGCGGCGCGATTTCGGCCGGGGTCAAGGCGGTCAAGGACAACGCCAAGTTCCCCGGCAAGATCCAGGGCCTGGCCGACGCGCTCAAGCCATCCGTCAACAAGGTGTTGAAAGCGCCCGGCGACCTGCTTGAGAACGCCATCGCACAAAATGTCATCGACACCGTCGCCCAGCTCAAGCGCCAATCAAGCCTGTTGGGCGACGCACTGGCCAAGGGCACGCTGCAAATTGTCGGCGGGATCTACAAGCTGCACAGCGGCAAGGTGGAATTGATCGGCTAGCCAGGCGTCACGCTTCAGGTGTGGAGTGTGTGAAAAAGTGCACTCACATCCAGACGCCCGTCCTTCAGCGGCGGGCACCAGTAGTAACCCCCGGTCAACGGTGTGCTGATGCGATACAGGCCGTCGACAATCCCGTCTTCCAACCCGCTCATGCGGCGCAGTTGCGCTTCGAAGGCATCGAAGGAATGGCCAAAGGCGAGGAACATCAACCCCGCCTGGCCATTCTCGGCCCACGGCATCGAGCGGCGCACGACGAAGGCTTCCGGGGTGAAGCTTTCCTGGGCGGTGCGCTTGGTGTGGGCAGATTCGGGGGCGTCGTCGAGTTCTTCGTTATCACCATGGCGACGGCCGATGATGTGGTCACGCTCCTGGGCAGGTAATGCGGCGAAGCCGTCAAGGTCGTGCTGCCATTGCTGGATCGCGGCGAAGCTGGCGCCACTGTCGGTCAGTGCGGCCTCGACGGCGGCGTCGTCATGGGGGTTTTCGGTGCCGTCTTCGTAGTCGGTCAGGTCAAAGCCGGTCTTGTAGCGGAAACCCTCCGTCGACTGCACCAGACGAAACGCCGGCGCCAGGGCTTTTTCAAACGCCCGGCTGCGCAACAGCAGTTCACCGCGATCCACACCATGCAGCCACACCCACAGCGCCTGTTGGGTGGACGGGTTGTGCGCGCCCGGCCCGCTGACCGCAGGAAAAGTCCGCAACCCTTCAATCTCGGCACCGAGTGCCTTTACCAGCGGCTCACCGAAACCGACCACCGCCGCCGAATCCACGCGCTGCGCGAGCGCGTCCAGCGCAGCGGGCACGGCGTCGAGGGAGTCCACGGCAAAAAACAGATGGCGTGCCTGCAAAGGCACCGGTGCGGCAAGAATGCCCGGCTGGTACTGACTCATGTGAACTCCTTCAAGAAAGCCGCGCAGTTTACCCGCCGGACCTGGCCGTGCGTAGCAGAAAGCGCACAAGCCTTGCCACAGAGCCGGTGGATGGGTGACTCTCTAGTCATGTTTTGCAACTATTCCAGGGGTAGCGACATGACCACCAACAACCTGCTTGCCCAGCTGTTTCCCGCTTCGGCCGCCGATATTCCCGAGCAATTTCGCCTGGCGGCGCCCATCGAACAGCGTGATTACCTGGTCGACGGCCAGTTGCAGGTATGGAACGGCCCGCTGGCCCAGGTGCTTAGCCCAGTGCAATTGGGCGACGAGCGCGTGCACATCGGCAGCACGCCGTTGCTGGACGCCGACACCGCCCTCACCGCCCTCGACGCCGCCGTGCGTGCCTACGACCGCGGCCAGGGTGAATGGCCGACAATGCGCGTGGCTGATCGCATTCAGCATGTCGAAGCGTTTCTGCGGCGTATGCGCGAACAGCGTGATGCGGTGGTCAAGCTGCTGATGTGGGAGATCGGCAAGAACCTCAAGGACTCGCAAAAAGAGTTCGACCGCACCTGCGACTACATCACCGACACCATCAATGCCCTCAAGGAACTTGACCGTCGGAGCAGCCGCTTCGAGCTGGAGCAGGACACGCTCGGGCAAATCCGCCGCGTGCCGCTGGGCGTGGCGCTGTGCATGGGGCCTTACAACTACCCGCTGAACGAGACCTTCACCACGCTGATTCCGGCGCTGATCATGGGCAATACCGTGGTGTTCAAGCCGGCCAAGCTCGGCGTGCTGTTGATTCGCCCGTTGCTGGAGGCGTTCCGCGACAGCTTCCCGGCCGGGGTGATCAACGTGATTTACGGCAGCGGCCGCGAAACCGTCAGTGCGCTGATGGCCAGCGGCAAGATCGATATCTTTGCGTTTATCGGCACCAACAAGGCCGCCAGCGATTTGAAAAAGTTGCACCCCAAGCCGCACCGCCTGCGCGCGGCCCTGGGCCTGGATGCAAAAAACCCCGGCATCGTGCTGCCCGAAGTGGACTTGGACAATGCCGTCAGCGAGTCGGTGACCGGCTCGCTGTCGTTCAACGGCCAGCGCTGCACTGCATTGAAAATCCTGTTTGTGCATGAGGACGTGGTCGATAGCTTTATCGAAAAATTCAACGCCAAACTGGCGACATTAAAACCGGGCATGCCGTGGGAAGACGGCGTGTCGCTGACGCCGCTGCCGGAAGCCGGCAAGGTCGACTTCCTCAACGCACTGGTGGCCGACGCAGCGCAACACGGCGCCCAGGTGGTGAATGCCAATGGCGGTGCCAGTCGCGGTTCATTCTTCTACCCCGCAGTGCTGTACCCGGTGAACCCGCAGATGCGCGTGTACCACGAGGAGCAGTTCGGCCCGGTGGTGCCGATCGTGCCTTACCGTGATGTGGAGACGGTGATCGACTACGTGCTGGAATCGGATTTCGGCCAGCAACTGAGCATTTTCGGCACCAACCCGGTGGAAGTCGGGCGCCTGGTCGACACCTTTGCCAACCAGGTCGGCCGCATCAATATCAACGCCCAATGCCAGCGCGGGCCGGACACGTTCCCGTTCAACGGGCGCAAGAACTCGGCCGAGGGCACGCTGTCGGTACATGACGCGCTACGCGTGTTCTCGATCCGCACACTTGTGGCCACCAAGTTCCAGGAAAGCAACAAGGCGCTGGTCAGCGATATCCTGCGCAACCGCGATTCGAGCTTTTTGACCACCGACTACATTTTCTGAAATCAACCTCTGTAGGAGCCGGCTTGCCGGTTCCTACAAGGTCTATGCCTGAAGTAAGACCTCATGAATCTCAGCCTTCCGCTTGTTCTACGCCGCCTGTTGCGCCCGTTGCTCGACCCTTATCGCCGCTACCGCCATGCCAAGCTGATCCACGCCGTGCGCGTGTCCATCGGCTTGCTGGCGACGATCCTGCTCACCACCGGCATCAACCTGCCCCACGGTGAGTGGGCGTCGGTGACCATGCTGATCGTGATCGGCGGGTTGCAACACCACGGCAATATCGGCAAGAAAGCCGTGGAGCGCGCCTACGGTACGTTGATCGGCGCCAGCGTCGGCTTGCTGCTGGTGGTGCAACAGGCCTACTTCGGCCAGCCACTGCTGACCTATTTGCTGATGTCGGTGGTGTGCGGGTTCTTTTCCTATCACGCCATCGGCAAGGGTGGGTATATCGCGCTGCTGTCGGCGATCACGGTGTTTATCGTCGCCGGCCACGGCGACAATCCGATCTCGGATGGCTTGTGGCGCACCGTCGACATCCTCATCGGCATCGTCCTGGCCCTGGCGTTTTCCTTCGCGCTGCCGCTGTATGCGGTGTATTCGTGGCGCTACAACCTGGCCAGTGCGTTGCGCGACTGCGCCGCGATCTACAGCCGGATCATCAATGGCCAGTCGGTCACCGATGATGAACACCTCAAACTGCTCAACCGTCTGAATGCGGCGATGCTGCAACTGCGTTCGCTGATGCCCTCGGTGTCCAAGGAAGTGCGGATCTCCATGACTGAGCTGGACGCAATCCAGCGGCACTTGCGCATGTGCATCAGCACCCTGGAGATTCTCGGCAATACCCGCCCGGACCCGCATGATGAGCAGGCAATGGCACGGATGCAGGTGATGTTGAAGGCCGAGCATCGGCAGATTCGGGTGCAATGGGTGGGGATGGCTCGGGCGTTGAAGTCGGGGGTGACGGAGCGTTTGGAGCGGCCGAGCCACACGAGCGGCGAGCCCACGCTGGATGCGCCGGTATACAGCGCCCTGGACGGGTATCGGTTGTTGACGGTGCAACTGGCGGCGAATGTGGATGCAATGCGCCAGCGACTGGCCAAGAGCGCCGGGCGCTGGAAGATCTAAGGGGGCAGTCTCAAACAATATGCAGAGGTGTGGTCAGGGAGTAGCGCTCAGGCAGGCTCCCTCGCTTGAGGGTGTAATAGATAGACGTGTCCTCACCGCGATTGGGCGTCAGGTCTTGAGGTAATACATCAAACGATACGGCAACACCGCCGATATTCACTTGTTTGGGCAGATCGACACTGTGCACACCCTTGATGCACAACGTAATCCAATCGCCGAACTCCACGTCGGAAAATGGCGCGTGGATGGGCGTGCCAAACGGCGACACCTTATCCAGATGGAGCTCACCGTCACGCTCATCCTGAACGACAGGTGCGGACATGTCCGGCTGCAGGTCGCCGATTCTCAACGATCGGCGCAAGGATTCGCGCGGCCTTTCGCCGTTCTTGGTTGCGCTGTAGAACAGTTCGGCTAAACGCCCTTTGAATCGCTTGAGGTCGTCCCCTTCAAGTACAACGGTCAATTGCTCCTCACCTGGAGAGAGCTCACCAAGGTCGATGCCAATGTGGTGCTCAATGGTGCCCCCCACACCACTGGCCAGGAGTGTCAGGTCCAGCGCTTCGAATGATTGCCAGCCCGACTGTATAGGAATATAGATCTCTACCTTTGGAAGATCTGGGTCAACCTGGCCATCCGAGTCACTCTCTACGGTCGGCGGCAGCCATTGAATGATCTCGCCGTCAACGGTCATATGGCGGTAGTTTGAGCGATCGCTATCCTCGTCTGGACTGTCAAGTGTGTAGTAGGTAATCGCGCTCCCCTTGGCAATGGCGCTGAGCAGGCCATTGGGTACTTCGAAGTAATGGGACCGTGCACCGGTGATCTCTCGAGTTTCCGAATGGGCAATAGGCCCCCCCTCTGCCGGCGTGCCAATCCAGAAAAAATGGATATGGGTGTAGCGCTCGTAATTATCCGAGTTCACGTGAATACCAATGCGCACGGCGTCGTTGCCAATCTCTGCCAGGTCGATTTTGGATTCGGTCACTGGCTTGTCGATCCACGGTGAGTCCATGCGTCGACTTTGAGCATGTACTGGCACATGGGAGATCACTGACCAACGCGCATTTTCATCGGGAAGGTTGCCGGTAGGCCCTGTGACGGTCATCCCCACGGGGAGCATTTTATTGTCGCCCGCTGCACTGATTATCTCTGGCCTCACCATAATGTTGATGTCTTTATCAACCTCGTCCAGCAGTACCAGGTGGTTGATTCTTTGTGACCCCCAAGTCAGTGTCAGAAGGTCATAGACGGCCATGTTCTCCCACTTTCTACAGGTGACGACCACCCCTTGCTTGGCCTTCGTTTCGTCAACACCTTCCAGGGCCACCTCCGGTTCAAGGTCAAATACCAGCCCGCGATGGCCCTCTTCCGTCGGCTCAGGGGCCTTGCCGCCAGGCCTCTGAAGGTTGACCCTGAGACGCAGCGGCGGTGTTTGTTGAGGTTCATCGTTGCTCGGAATAATTTTGCAATACACCGGGTCAGCCCAACGCTCCCGGATGACGTTCGAGGGCACCGTAAGAGGGTAACGCGTGCGGGGAAGATCACCTTCACGTACCAGGTAGAAGCCGACCGGGGCTGCTCCCTGCCAGATAAGCTGGAACGTGGTACCGACTGATACATCGAAGGGGTAGGTCACATAAACGACGAGATCACGCGTCACATGCAGCCTGCCGACCCCACCATCCGCACGCTCCAAATCATCCTCAATCCGAGGAAACATCAACGGAATATCTATCGGATCAAGCTGATGCTTCTTACGGCCTGTGGTCATTTCGAGCTCCTTGTCGGCGGCGTTGCAGTCTGCTTTCAGTAGCTGGACGTTGGGGTAATCAAACACCCAAACAAGCAGAGCGACTACTGTCAGAGTTAACAGGTGCCGACGAAAGGCACAGGGCCGATCGAAAATATGCCTTTTCGAATCTCTAACTTTTTCTTACATATTTTTCACGATTTATTCACATCCCGGACCGTAGTGTGAAGCCTCATCCGTTACAAATGCTTCACATCAAGCCCGCCGCCCCAGCGGGCTTTTTTTTGCCCGGGGTTTGAGCTAACGCGACGCCTTGGCAGCAGGCGCAGCCGCCTGCTCGCGGATGGCACGCTGAGTATCCAGTACCCGCGCCAATGCCGTTTCGGCCTCGGGGCTTTGCTGCGGCACACGAATCGCCGCCGACACCAGCGTGATCAACTTGGCCATCACTTCGGCATCGGTGGCCGGGCGGCCCAGGCTCATGGAGTTCATCAGCAGGCGCAACTCGGTGCCGGCCATCACACCGGAAATCGCCTTGAGCGCAAATTGCAGGCGTACCCCCAGCTCGTTGCGCGGCAAGTCTGGCAGGGCCAGGGCGAAGGCTTCGAAAAAGCGCTGGAACACCGGCTGGTAATGCACCTTGAGGTATTCCTGGATAAACGGCGAGGTATCGCTGTAGACCCGACCGAGGAAGCGAATGAACGAGCGCCCTTCCCCGCTGGCCGGATCACTGCGCTCCAGGCCCATGGCCGGGGCGAACAGCACGCCGAGCAAGGTGTCGCAATCGAGGGGGCCGTCGGACTCGGCTTCACACCGCGCCAGCAGTTCCAGACGCTGCTCGTTGAGCGGCTCCAGGCGCTGCATCAGTAGGGTTTTCATCAGGGAATCCTTATCCCCGAAGTGGTAGTTCACGGCGGCCAGGTTCACTTGG
This sequence comes from Pseudomonas fildesensis, assembly GCF_001050345.1. Lineage (GTDB taxonomy): Bacteria > Pseudomonadota > Gammaproteobacteria > Pseudomonadales > Pseudomonadaceae > Aquipseudomonas > Aquipseudomonas fildesensis. Next base: position 170,308 of record NZ_LFMW01000013.1, read on the forward strand.
GCACGCTCGGTAATCTGCCTTAGCAAAACGGCGTCATAGCCGTATTTGATGAAGAGAGCCTCTGTCGCATCCAGCAATCGAGTCTTGGTAATGTTTGGAGCGCTGACTTTCTTCGCGACCATGGAAGTTCCAATGAGGAAATATTGTTTTAAAAAATAATTTGATTTTTTATACCGGGGCCGCCACTCGAAAGCAAGTCGTGACACTACGCCATATGATCAAAAGCCTGCATTGGCGGGCTTATGGAGGGTAGTCGAAGGCTTTTTGACAGGCTTGGCACACCCCGAAGGAAATCATTTCAAGGCGTAAAACCGCTCTACATCCATGGCTGGCGAAGCGCATTGATCGCGGTTACTATTCAAACGACATTCAAACAATATTTTAAAAACAAGAAACAAAACCAGTCCGTGACGCGTACCAGGCAGCTCCCGAACTCGTTACAAAGATTTTCCGGGGGCATGACGGCACCGTCGAGACTGCAGGCGTAGTCATGATGACAGAGACCCCCGCGCACCCAGGCTTGATTTCCCTGCAAGGCATCGGCAAAAGCTATCAGCTGGCCGGCCAGCACCTGCCCATTCTCAATGATGTGTGCCTGTCCATCGCCCGCGGTGACAGCTGCGGCATCCTCGGCGCCTCGGGGTCCGGCAAAAGCACCCTGCTCAATATCCTCGGCTTGCTGGACTTGCCCAACGGCGGCCAGTACCACTTTGCCGGCCACGATATTTTCAGCGCCAGCCCCGATGAACTGGCAGCGATCCGCAACCAGCAGATCGGCTTCGTGTTCCAGAGTTTCAACCTGCTGCCGCGCCTCAGTGCGCTGGACAACGTCGCCCTGCCCCTGAGTTATCGCGGCGTATCGCGCCATGAATCGGTGGAGCAGGCCCTGCGCATGCTGGAACAGGTCGGCCTGGCCGAACGCGCCCACCATCGCCCTGCCGATCTGTCCGGCGGTCAACGCCAGCGCGTGGCGATTGCCCGCGCGCTGGTCGGCAACCCCTCGGTGATTCTCGCCGATGAACCCACCGGCAACCTCGACAGCACCACCGCCCAGGAGATCATGGACCTGCTCCTGGCGCTCAACCGCGAGCAGCAGGTCACGCTGATCATCGTCACCCACGACTCGCACATCGCCGAACGCCTGGAACGCAAGATCCTGGTGCGCAACGGCGCGGTGCACGAGGCCGGCCATCCATGAGCCTGCGGGTCGAACAGAGCCTGAGCCAACTGCTGCATGAAGCCTTCGTCAGCCTGCGCACCCTGGGCAAACGCTCGATCCTGGCCTTACTGGGCATTGTGATCGGCAGTTCGTCGGTGGTGGCACTGATCAACATCGGGCATAACGCGGCGGTGGATGCGGCGATGATTTTCAAGGACATGGGCACTGACACGCTGGTCGTGCAGTTCCCGGCCAAGGGTAGCAACAACGTGCCCATGCGCACCCGCCTTGATCTCGACGCCGTGCGCCAAGCCGTGCCGGGCATCGCGCACATCGGCGCCCTCACGCTGTTCAGCGGGCCCATCGTATTCCACGGCCGCACCGTCAACGCCAACTTTGTCGGCAGCACTGCGAATATCCAGCACGCCATGCGCCTGCCCTTGCGCGAGGGACGCTTCCTCTCGCCCTTCGACGCCAATGAGACCTACGGCGTGATCGGCGACCAACTGGCCGAAGCCCTGAGCGCCCCCGGCGATCCGTTGCAGCTCGGCGACCGCGTGCGCATCAACGACTACCTGTTTCTGGTGGTAGGCATCCTGCGCGACCAGCCCCGCGCCATGCTGATGCCGGTGCAGGCCAACGAATCGCTGTTCGTTCCCGCCGACGGCATGCGCCGCATTTATGCCACGCCGCAAATCAGCAACGTGATCATCCGCGCGGCACCCGACCAGGACATGGAACGCATCGCCCGGGAAGCGGCCATCGCCCTGAGTAGCCAGCTGACTGAACACACGGTCGAGATTCAGGTGCCCCAGCAAATGATCGACGGCATGACCCGCCAAAGCCGCACCTTCGCCTACCTGCTGCTGGCATTGGGCGCGATTTCCCTGGTGGGCGGCGGCGTCGGAGTGATGAACGTGATGCTGATGAATGTCTCGGAGCGCCGCCGCGAGATCGGCATTCGCATGGCCCTGGGTGCGCGCCAGCGGGATATCCGCAACCTGTTCCTGCTTGAAGCCGTCACCCTCACTGCCGTGGGTGCGCTGTGCGGCGCGGTACTCGGCATGACCGCCGCCTGGCTCTATGCGTGGCTGTCGGGCTGGCAGTTTTCCCTGGCCGTCGCCGCCTTGCCTCTGGGCGTGGGCAGTACCTTGCTGGTGGGCTTGTTCTTTGGCATCTACCCGGCCGTCTCGGCCTCACGGTTGCAGCCGGTGGAGGCCCTGCGTGATGAGTAAATGGCTGTGGTTGTTCGTTTTGGTCAGCCTGCACGGCGTGGCCGCCGATGTGCTCATCACGCCGTCAGCGCCCAGCACCACCCGCAGCGGCTATGACCGCAGCGTGTCGCTGAATGCCCAGGTCACCACACTGACCCTGGGCGACGCGGTGTACCTGGGCCTGCGTAACAACCCGGCGATTCGCAGCGCCTACCTGCAGCGGGTCGCGCAGAAGTTCGACCTGCGGGTCGCCGAAGACGTGTTCAACCCCAAGCTCACGCTCAACAGTTACTACCGCAGCACCCGCGGTTCCCAGGACAACGCACGCAACGCCAATCTCGCGCCGTCCACCAGCCTGCTCGGCGAGTACGGTACCCGCTTGAGCATGGCCTGGACCCAGCAACTGAACAACGCCGATCGCGCCGGCCGCTACCGCAGCGACGGCCTCGACCTGGCAATCATCCAGCCACTGATGCGCGGCGCCGGTTGGGACGCCACCACCGCGCCGCTGCGCCTGTCGCGCCTGTCGGAGCAGGCCAACCGCCTGAACCTCAAGGCCACCGTGGCGCAAACCATCAGCCAGATCATCGCCACCTACCGCGAACTGCTACGCGCCCAGGAACAACTAAGCATCGTGCAGGATGCCCTCAAGCGCTCCGGCACCCTGCTGGAGGTGAACAGGGCGTTGATCAGCGCCGGGCGCATGGCCGAGTTCGAAATCGTGCAGACCGAAGCCGATATCGCCACCCAGCAACTCGGCGTGGAAGAAGCGCAAAACCAACTCGACACCAACCGCCTGGCGTTGCTGCGCCTGCTGGCGCTGGACCTGTCGACACCGATTCGCGCCACCGAAGCCCTGGAGGCCAAACCCATGCAGATCGACAAGCGCCAGGCCTTCAACCTGGCGCAGAACCAGCAGCCGGAATACCTTGCCGCCCTGCTCGGCAGCCAGCAGGCCGACCTCAACCTGGTGATCGCCAAGGACTCCGGGCGCTGGCAAGTCGACTTGGTGGCCGGCGCGAATCAGATACGCGACGCCTACAACAACGATGCCGGCAACAGCAACAACCGCAGCTGGGACAGCTACGCCGGGGTACAGGTGCAGATCCCCATCGGCGACATCAGCACGCGCCAGGCCGAAGTGCGCGCGCGGGTGAATGTCGAGGATCAGGAGATCCGCATCACCGATGCACGTCAGGCGCTGGAGCGCAGCGTCAACGATGTGGTGCGCGACCTCGGCACCCGCTGGCGCCAATATGAAATCGCCCAGCGCGCCGTGGCGCTGTCGCGGCGCAAGATCGAAATCGAACGGGAAAAACTCAGCGCTGGGCGCTCCACCAACTTCCAGGTGCTGAGCTTCGAGGCCGACCTGCGCAACGCCGAAAACGCGCAGCTCAACGCACTGATCGCCTATTTGAACGCCCAGACCCAGCTCGATCTGACCCTGGGCATGACGCTGGAAAGCTGGGAAATCGCCCTCAATGACTATTAATCGAAAACGCCTGCTGGCGGCTGTGTTGATCGTGCTGCTGGCCTGTGCGGGGCTGGCCCTGCGCAACCCCGCCTCAGACCCGGCCACCGCCACCGAGCAATGGCTGGCGGTAAAGCCTGATCCGCTGGTGCACCAGATCGGCCTGGTGGGCAAGATCGAGCCCGACACCACGCTCATCCTCACCGCGCCCTTCGACGGCAATGTGCAAGCCAACCTGGTTGAGCAAGGCCAGCGGGTCGCCGCCGGCCAGGTGCTGCTGCGCATGGACCCGGCCACCCTCGAAGTGCAGCTGCGCGACGCCCTCTCCGCCCAGCTCAAGGCCCGGCGCACGGTGCAGGAAATGCAGGACTGGGACAGCAGCCCCACCGTCAGCCGCGCCCGCCGCAGCCTGCGCACTACAGAAATGACCGCCGGCAACACCCAACGCAAACTCACCGAAAGCGAAAACCTGTTCCAGCGCGGCATCATCCCCCGCAACGAGTTGGACGACCTTAAACAACAGAGCCAGCAGCAACAGCTCGACCTGGCCGCCGCGCGCAGTGAACTGCAGCAGGCACTGGATCAGGGCAAGGGCGAATACCGGCAGATCGCCGAGATGGAATTGACCAATGCCACGGTGAAATACGACGCCCTGCGCACGCTGCTTGAAGGCAAGGAGGTCAAGGCGCCGTTCTCCGGCATCGTGGTGCCTGCGCCGGGCAATAACGCGCCACAGGCAGGTGGCAGCAACAACGCGCCGGTGCAGGCCGGCAGCAAGGTCAGTCAAGGGCAGGTGCTGTTCGGCCTGGCCAATATCGAACGGCTTAAAATCGTCGCCAGGGTTTCCGAGCTGGACATCAACCAGCTGCACCAGGGCCAGGCGGTGGAAGTGCTCGGTGACGGGTTTGACGGCGAGCGGCTGAGCGGGTCGGTGAGTGTGGTCAGCGGGTTGGCGATCGCCAGCGACAGCCAGGGTAGTGCGCAGTTTCCGGTAACGCTGTCGATTCCCAAGCTGACGCCTGAGCAATTGCAACGGGTGCGGTTGGGGATGAGTGCGCGGTTGACGATTGTGACTTACAACAATGAGCAGGCGATGGTGATTCCGGGCCAGGCGATCCAGCCGGACATGACGGTCGAGTATCGGGCGGCGATGGATGGCCCGGTGGAGCGGGTAAAAGTGACCACCGGGCAATCGACGCCGCAGGGAGTTGAAGTGTTCGGCCTGAAACCCGGTTTTGTGAAAGCGCCCCTTCCCTGATCGTTCCCACGCGCTTGATCGTTCCCACGCTCCGCGTGGGAATGCAGGTTGTGACGCTCTGCGTCACGGTTTTAAGAGCGGACGCAGAGCGTCCAGGGCGGCATTCCCACGCGGAGCGTGGGAACGATCAATTAGATGTGTGTGAGCTTGGCGGCCAGCGCTTTGGCTTGAATCGCCACATCAGTGACCGCCGTACTCTCCCACCACATCCCCCGCAACGGCGGGCCCATGGCGAACAGTCGCTGGCTGACCTGGCCGTGAGCATCCAGCACCGCCCCTGACACATCCGCCGCAATCCCCAACGCCAACGGCCCAGGCTGGATCAACCCACGCTTGAGCAACTGCTGCGGCAACGGCCGGGCCACGCGCCGCCAGTCGTATTCGATGCCGCTGGAGTTGATCAACGCCGCGCCTGAAACCTCGCTGATCGCGTGCTCGCCACGGTGACGCAAGCGGATGCTGACCCCGCTCAACGAACGCTCCAGTCCCTTGAACGAAGCTGCCCGAATCCGCAACCGCCCCTCTTCATACAGCCGCGCCACCAACTGCGCACTCAACGGCGGCGAGCGGTGGTGATGGCTTTCCCACCACGGCCGTACATGCCGCACAAACTGGCGCTTCTCACGCTCGCTGGCCTGGCTCCACAACCGGCCGATATGCGCGCGTACGGTGTCCAGCGGCGCCTGCCAATCGATGCCCTGCGCCAGCGCAAGCCGGCATTGGCGACGCACCTCACACAGCAATTGCCGAGGGCTGCGCAGGCTGTGGTCCGCGGCGAGAAAATCCGCCCAGCTCGGCGGTTGCCGCCGTACATGGGGCAGCAGGCCGTGACGTGAAAAAACTTCGATGGGCCCGCGATGCCCGGCCTGTTCCAGAGACACCACGGCATCGACCATGGTCAGCCCTGAACCGATGATCAGCACCGTCGACTGCGGGTCGAGTTGAGTCATGGCCTGCACGTCCCAGGGGTCCACAGCGGCGGCGTTCAAACCGCTGGATTCGGTTTGCGGCGTGCGCGCCGCCGGGAACATGCCCGTGGCCAATACCGCATGGGTACCGCGCAGTTGCTGGCCGTTATCGAGGGTCAGCAGGGTCGAGTCTGCATCGACTTGCAGGTCGACCCCTTCCGCGCGCACATGCTCAACGGTAGATGCGGATAGCGCCTTGGCTTCAGCCAACCGCTGCTGTGCGTACAACCCGAAAATCCCGCGTGGCGGGAACAGTTCGCTGATGGGCACGTGCTGCTGGTTCGACTGCGGCCAACCCCCGGCGCCGATGTAGTCGGTGAGCCATTGGGTCAGGTCGTCGGCATTGTCCGGGTCGACGCTCATGCGCGCCGCATTGCCGTTCAAGGTGTGGCCCAGTTCGACAGCGCTATAGGCCTCGCCACGGCCGAGTTCCGAGCGCGGCTCTATCACCAGGATGCGCCGCTGGCCAGGCAGGCGCAGCAGTTGCACGGCCAGCATCGTGCCGCTCAGGCCGCCGCCGATGATCAGCACATCAGCGTTGCGGATGGATTCAGTCATGCAGATTCGCCCTTACTGTTTACCCAGATAAATGTCATGCAAATCACCCCGCGCCAGCAACTCGGCGGCGCTGCCGCTCAGGACCACCCGCCCAGTATCCAGCACGTAGCCTTGGGACGCATAGTTGAGCGCGACGTTGATGTTCTGCTCGGCGATCAGGAAGCTCACCTGCTGCTCGCGGTTGAGCTGCGCGATGATCTGGAAAATCTCCTGCACGATCATAGGCGCCAAACCCATCGACGGCTCGTCGAGCAGTACCAAAGTAGGACGTGTCATCAACGCCCGGCCGATGGCGACCATTTGCTGCTCGCCACCGGAGGTGAGCCCGGCGCGGGTGTGGCGCTTGGTCTTGAGCCTTGGGAACCAGGCGTAGAGGCGTTCCAGGTCGTGTTCCATGTCCTTGCGGCTCAGGCGCCGCACAAAGCCGCCGCTGCGCAGGTTGTCTTCCACCGTGAGTTGGCCGAACACATGCCGACCTTCCAGCACATGCACCATGCCCTGGCGCACGCGCTGGCTGGGGTCAATGCTGGCCAGGTCGCGACCGGCGTATTCGATCACGCCACGGCTGACCTCGGCGCGTTCGGCGCGCAACAGCCCGGAGATCGCCTTGAGCGTGGTGCTCTTGCCCGCGCCATTCGCGCCCAACAAGGCGACGATGGCGCCCTTGGGCACGCTCAGTGACACCCCGGCCACCGCGAGGATCGCGCCGTCGTAGATCACTTCGATGTCGTTGACGGTTAACAGCGACGGGGTGGCCGATTCAGCGGCGGGCTGGCTCATGGTTTATTCATCCCCGGTGCAGGTGCGTGGCGTCAGGCCTTTTTCCTTGGCGAAGGCGGCGGATTTTTCGTCGATCAGCGGGCGCAACAGCGCGCGGTCGGCGGCGATCCAGTCGCTGATCAACGCCCAGTTGGCGCCGTCCCACTGCTGCACCCGTGCCGAGCCGCCGCCTTCGTGGTCGCGGCACGACAGCTTGAGGTTTTGCATCAGGCCCAGGTAGCCCATGCCCTTGAGGCGTGCGTCGTCGATGTTCAGGTGTTCCAGTCCCCAGCGGCCTTCCTCGCCGTTGAGCGGGCGCTTGCCGAACCTGGCCTGGCCGGTGCGAATCGCTTCCACCGCCACGGCGGCGTTCACCAGGCCGGAGTTGTAGTAGACGCTGCCGAAGTTTTTCAGGTCCTTGAGGTCGCTGTGGCCCTTGTCGAGCACGTACTGTTTGAGGCGTTTGTGGATCTCGAAGTCGGCACCCGCCGGGTAAGGCGTGAGCGCCAGGTAGCCCTTGGCGGAAGCGCCTGCGGGCAATACGTCTTCGCTGGAACTGGCCCAGATATCGCCGATGATATGGTCCACCGGGAAGCCGAAGCGCGCGGCGGTTTTTACCGCGACCGGTGTGGACACGCCCCAGGTACGCAGGAACACCCAGTCGGGGTTGGCCTGGCGCACCTGGCGCCATTGCGCCGATTGCTCATTACCTGGATCGGCCACCGGAATCTGGATATTTTCAAAGCCGTATTTCTCCGCCAGCAGTTTCAGCGGGCCGAGGGTTTCGCGACCGTAGGCCGAGTCGTGGTAGACCGTGGCGATCTTCTTGCCCTTGAGTTTGTCGAAGCCGCCTTCGCGCTGGGCGATGTAGTTCACCAGGGTCGAGGCCTCGCTGTAGAAGGTCAGCATCACCGGGAAGTTGTACGGGAACACCGTGCCGTCAGTGGCTTCGGTGCGGCCGTAGCCGAGGGTGATCAGCGGGATCTTGTCCACTTCCGCCCGCTCGCTCAGGGCATACGCAGCAGGCGCGCCGTTGGGCTGATACACCGCAACCGGCGCGCCATCCAGGCCATTCTTGAAGCGCTCGTAGCACTCGATGCCCTTTTCCGCCGTCCACTCGGTCTCGCATTCCTGCCACACCAGTTTGACGCCGTTGATGCCGCCCTCGACCTCGTTGATATACCGCAGGTAGTCGATCATCCCGGCCCACACCTGCACGCCGCTGGACGCGTAGGCGCCAACACGATAGGTCGCCAAGGGAATGAATTGCTGGTCGGGCGAGGCCATTGCCTGGGGCACAGCACCGGCCAGGGTAGCCAGCGCGAAGGCGGCGCCGGCCAGGGAACGTTTCAAGGATGCACGCATGAAGGATTCTCTTAAGGGAATGTTTTAGAAGCGCAGCGGCCACTGCCGCACACGGTCACGCAGGTTGTGCAACAGGCGAATCAAACCCTCGGGTTCCTTGATCAGGAACACGATGATCAACACGCCAAAAATGATTTTCTGCAGGTTCTGCAACTGCCCTGCATCCACCGAACCGCCGAACAGCGCCTGCCCGGCGTGGCTGAGGAAGATCGGCAGCAAACTGATAAACGCAGCGCCCACAAAGTTGCCGGCGATGCTGCCCATGCCACCGATAATGATGATGAACAGGATCTGGAATGAGCGATTGATATCGAAGCTGCTGGCGCTGGCCGTGCCCAGGTAGGCGAAGGCCCATAGCGCGCCGGCGATGCCGAGGTAGAACGAACTGACGGCGAACGCCAGGCGCTTGTAGCGCACCACCGGAATGCCGACCACGGCGGCGGCGGTGTCCATGTCGCGGATCGCCATCCAGTTGCGCCCCACCTGGCTGCGCACCAGGTTGATAGCGGTCCAGGTCAACAGCAGCACCGTGACCAGCGTCAGCAGGTAACGACCCAGCGGCGTGTTGAGGTCATGACCGAACAGCGCCAGCTTCGGCGCGGAGATGGTCCCGGACGAGCCGTAGTTGTAGAACCAGGGGAATTTGACGAACAGCCACTCCAGGAAAAACTGCGCGGCCAGGGTGGTGACCATCAGGTAGAAGCCCTTGATCCGCGAGCTGGGCAGGCCGAACAACAGGCCGACCAACGCGCTGATAATCCCCCCGCCGAGCAGTGCCACTGGCAGTCCCAGCTCCGGCAGGCGTAGCAGGAAGCCGTAGGTGGCGAACGCGCCGACGGCCATGAAGCCGGCGGCGCCCACCGACGTTTGGCCGGTGTAGCCGGTGAGCAAATTCAGGCCCAGCCCCGCCAGCGACAACACCAGGAAAGGGATCAGGATCGCATTGAGCCAATAGTCATTGCCCCACAGCGGCACTACCACAAACGCCAGCGCCAACAGGCCGAGCAGGCCCCAGGGAATGCGCCGCTGAATCAGCAGCAACGGCGCGGTTTCTTGAGCAACGGGAATCGACATGGTTTCAGACTCGCTCGATGGCGCGCTCGCCGAACAGGCCGGCGGGACGGATATACAGGAAGGCCAGGGCCAGGACGTAGGCAAACCACGGCGTGATGCCGCCACCGATCAATGGGCCGATATACACCTCGGCTAGGTTCTCCGCCGCGCCGACAATCAGCCCGCCGACAATCGCCCCGCCAATCGAGGTGAAGCCGCCGATGATCAATACTGGCAAGGCCTTGAGCACCACCAGCGACAGCGAGAACTGCACGCCCTGGCGCGCGCCCCACAGCAACCCCGCCACCAGCCCGACAATCCCGGCCACCGCCCAGACGATCTGCCAGATACGGTTGAGGTTGATGCCGATGGACAGCGCCGCCGTGGTGTCATCCGCCACCGCGCGCAGCGACACGCCGATGCGGGTCTTGTTGAACAGCAGCGCCAGCACGGTCACCAGCACCACCGCAGCGGCCGCTGCAATCAGGTCGAACTGGCTGAGCATCAGCGGCCCGACAAACAGCGGCACGTCGTCGATGCCCAGGTCCAGCGCACGCACCTGCGAGCCCATCAGGCCCTGGGCCAGGCCTTCGATGATGAACGACAGGCCCAACGTGGCCATGAACAGGGTGATCTGCGAACGGTTCACCAGCGGCCGCAAGACCAGCCGTTCGATGAGCAAGGCGCCGACGATCATCACGATCACCGTGAGCAACAACGCCAGGGCAAACGGCACGCCCTGGTCATGCAGGCTGACGAAGGTCAGCGCGGCAAACAGCAGCATCGAGCCCTGGGCGAAATTGAACACGCCGCTGGCCTTGTAGATCAGCACGAAGCCGATGGCGACCAGGGAGTACATGGTGCCGGCGAGCAGGCCGCCGAGCAGGGTTTCGAAGAAAAACGTCATCCGTTTGTCACTCCCAAATAAGCCGCGATCACATCCGGGTTGGCTTGAACTTCGGCAGGCGTGCCGTCGCCGACCTTGCGCCCGTAGTCAAGCACCACCACATGGTCGGACAGGCCCATAACCACGGCCATGTCGTGTTCGATCAACACCACCGTGGTGCCCAGATCACGGTTCACGTCGGCGACGAAGCGCGCCATTTCCTGTTTTTCCTCGGCATTCATACCGGCCATCGGTTCGTCCAGTAGCAACAGGCTGGGCCCGGCGATCAGCGCGCGGCCAAGCTCGACACGTTTTTGCAGGCCGTAGGACAGGTTGCCGACCAGTACATCGCGGTGGGCTTGCAACTCCAAAAATTCGAGGATGCCCTGGGCGCGCAGGCGAAACGCATCGGCTTCACGCCGTGCGCGGGGCAAGCCGAGGGCCTGCTCGATGAAGGTGCTGCGCAGATGCCGCGACAGGCCGGTGAGGATGTTGTCGAGCACGCTCATTTTCTTGAACAGTGCGTTGTTCTGAAAGGTGCGGCCAATGCCTCGGCGCGCGGCCCCCAGGGGATCGATACGGTGGAAGTGTTGTTCCTCGAAAACGATCTCGCCGGCATCGAAGCGGTAGACGCCGTTGAGCACATTGAGCAACGAGCTTTTGCCGGCGCCGTTGGGGCCGATCAGCGCGCAGATCTCGCCGCGTTGTACGTCGAAGGACAAGGCATTGATCGCCTTGACGCCTTTGAATGACAGCGAGATATCCCGCACCTGGAGAATGGCCTGGCTCATGCGATATCCCGTTTGAACTCAGCCAGCCACGCAGGATCGCTGTCGGTTTTTCGCGTGCTGGGTGGTTGCCAGATAGAGGCCAGGCGCTGGAAACCCAGCAGCTTGCGCACGCGGTTTTTCAAAAGGCGGCGCAGGCCGTTTTGCGGGTGGGCGATGGCCCAGTCGCACAGGCGTCGGCGCAAGGTGCCGTGGGGCGCGAGGCGGCTCTCGATGTCGTCCGCCAGGTGCTGCAGACGCGCAGGCGACAACAGCAGGCCGGTGGGCGCGACTTCGCTGCGATCACGCCGGGCCGAGGCCAGGCTTTCGGGGAAGGCCAGGCCGTGGCCACTGCTCAGCCATTGCTCCAGCACCACCGCGAGGCCGCCCTGCCACTGGGTGCCCTCCTCGCTCCACAACACCGTTTCACCAGAGAGATGCCACCAGCGGCTGAGGTGTTGGGCCGGGTCTAAGGGGCCGAGCAATTGGCCGAAATCCAACAGGTCTACGGCCGCCCAATGCCGTTGTTGCTGGCGACTTTGTACATAGGCGTGCGTCGGGCGAATGTGCCATAGCGGCTGCTGCAGGGCTTCGGGCTCTAGGTCATCGGCCACGGTCAGCACCTGCCCGCCGATAGACTGGGCAGCCAAGGCGAGCAGCAACAGGTTCGGTTCGAAAGCGCCGCTGAGGGCCAGCCGCGACTGTTCGCTGAAACCCTGCTGGCGCAGACCATCGGCCAGGCGCTCGACATCGCGCAAGGTATCGATCCAGCGCCAGGCATACCACTGGCCCTGGCGCTTGTGGCGCAGGGCGGTGTGCAGCGGGGTGATCTGCGCCCAGTGCTGCAGTTGGTCGAGGGCCTTGGGCAGGTTGCCGAGCAATTCGGCAGGCCATTCCAACGTCAGCGGACGTTTGAGTTCGTGCACGCTCATAGGGGGGGATGCTCCTATTGGGGTGGTAAGCGTGCGGTGGTCCGCTGGCCGGGGTATATCTGACAATGAAGATCCACAGGTGGGAGGGGGCTTGCTCCCGATGACGGTGTGTCAGTCACAGGTGTTCTAACTGACCCTCCGCTATCGGGAGCAAGCCCCCTCCCACATTGGAAGCGTGCAAGGCAGACAGGTCGCGGTAGCCGGCGCCAGGGTGGTTCGGCGCCAATCGCGCACCGTCACCAAACAGCTTCTCGCGCAACGTGCCCTGGGCATATTCGGTCTTGTACACGCCACGCTTCTGCAACTCCGGCACCAGCAGGTCCACGGCGTCGATAAAGGTTTCGTGGGTCAGTGCATAGGCCAGGTTGAAGCCGTCCACGTCGGTCTCTTCGACCCACTCCTGCAACAGGTCCGCGACCGTTTCCGGGCCGCCGACAAACAGCGGGCCAAAACCACCAATCCCGACCCAATCCGCCAGTTCGTTCGGCGTCCAGACCTTGTTCGGGTCGGCCGTGGAGAACGCTTCCACCGCCGATTGAATCGCATTGGTGTGCACATGCTTGAGCGGCTCATCCGGTTTGAACTGGCTGAAATCAATCCCGGTCCAGCCGGAGATCAGCGCCATGGCGCCTTCATAGCTGACGTAGGATTTGTATTCGTCAAACTTGGCTTTGGCCTTGGCATCGGTCTCGCCGACGATCACCGTCTGCAAGTTGAAGATCAGGATTTTTTTCGGATCACGCCCGGCCTTGGCGGCACGGCGGCGGATGTCGGCAACGGTTTTTTTCAGCAGTACCTTGGACGGCGCGGCGACGAACACGCACTCGGCCTGCTCGGCAGCGAACTGCTTGCCACGGCTGGACGCACCGGCCTGGTAGAGCACCGGCGTGCGCTGTGGCGAGGGCTCACAGAGGTGGATGCCGGGCACCTGGAAGTGTTTGCCGACATGGCGGATCTCGTGGATCTTGCTCGGGTCGCTGAAAATCCGGCGTTCGCGATCACGCAGTACTGCGCCTTCCTCCCAACTGCCTTCCCAGAGTTTGTAGCAAACCTCCAGGTATTCCTCAGCGTAGTCGTAGCGCGCGTCGTGTTCGGTCTGGGCTTTCTGGCCGAGGTTCTTGGCGCCGCTTTCCAGGTAGGAGGTGACGATGTTCCAGCCAATACGGCCCTTGGTCAGGTGATCGAGGGTGGAGAGCCGCCGCGCAAACGGATACGGATGCTCAAACGACAACGAAGCAGTGAGGCCAAAACCCAGGTGCTCGGTGACCAGCGCCATCGGCGCGATCAGCGACAGCGGATCGTTGACCGGCACCTGCGTGGCCTGGCGGATCGCGGCGTCGCCGTTGCCGTTGTACACGTCGTAGATACCCAGCACGTCGGCGATAAACAGGCCGTCGAACTTGCCGCGCTCGAGGATTTTCGCCAGGTCGGTCCAGTATTCCAGGTCCTTGTACTGCCACGAGCGGTCACGCGGGTGCGCCCACAGGCCGGGACTTTGGTGGCCGACACAGTTCATGTCGAAGGCATTCAAACGGATTTTACGGGCCATCAAAGCACTCCGTTTAGGTGGTAGTTGCCGACAACCTGGTATTTCCAGCGCAGTGGGTCATCGAGGGTCGGCGGCAGTGCGGTGCGTTGGCCGGTGAGTTCAAATTCGGTGTTGCTGGCGAAGATCAAGGCTTCGGCGGCGGCGATCTGCGCTTCGGTGAGGGCGACAGGGCTTGGGTGGGTTTCGGCACGCTCAAGCAACGCGGCGGCAACATCGACGCGGATCTGCAAATCGCCGAAACGGCTGATCACGTAGGGGTCATCGCTGGTCTGGATAAAGCGCCGGGTGCTTTCCAGTAGTTGGCGCGCTTGGTTCAGGGCGGTCATAAATAAGGTTCCTCAGTTCCAGGCGTGGCGCGCGGGCTTTACGCCGTTTAGCACGAAGTTGCCGATCAGGTGGTATTTCCAGCGGGCCGGGTCGTGCAGGGTGTGGGTGCGCGCGTTGCGCCAGAAGCGGTCGAGGTTGTGCTTGCCGGTCACCGAGCGGGTGCCGGCCAGTTCGAAGAGTTTGCTGCTGGCGAGCAAGGCGGTTTCGGCCGACAGGACTTTGGCCTGGGCGACGATCAGCGAGGCGTTGGCGACGGTGTCTTCATTGGGTTCGGCAAGGGCCTGGTCCACGGCTTTTCCAGCTTTAACCAGGATCGCCTCGGTACCGTGCACGCGCCACTCCAGGTCGCCGATCGCTGCGATGGTGAACGGGTCTTGCCAGCCGTGCTCCTGCTGGCTGTCGATCCAAGGCCGTGCCTGACGGGCAAAGATCTTCGCTTGCTCCAGTGCGCCGAGGGCAATGCCGGTGTCGACCGCCGCCTGGATGATTTGCGAAATCGGACCATCGGCGGTGGGTTGGTCGAATGCCAAGTGGGCGGGGACCACTGCACTCAAGGGCACGGTCACACCGTCGAGGGTCACACCGCCGCTGGCGGTGGTGCGCTGGCCGAAGCCGTCCCAGTTGTCGATAACGGTGAGGCCGGGCGCATCGCGTTCGACGAAGGCTATAAACGCCTGGTCGTGTTCGCTATTGCCGGCGGTGGGCACGATATGGGCGAACAGCGCGCCGGTGCAGTAGAACTTCTCACCATTGACCTGGGCGGTGTCGCCGTGGAAACGGATCTGGGTGTCGAAGGTGCCGGCGTTTTTGCTCTTGGCTTCGGAGAAGGCATTACCAAAACGGTAGCCCTGCAGGACTTTGCCGAAGTAGTGCTGTTTTTGTGCCTCAGTAGCGGTCTGCAGGAGGATATCCACCACGCCGAGGTGGTTTTGCGGGATCTGCCCCAGTGACGGGTCGGCGGCGGAGATCAACTTGATCACCTCGGCTACCGTCACATAGGACACTCCGGCGCCACCGTAGGCCTTGGGAATGGTGATGCCCCACAAGCCGCTGGCAGAAAATTCGTCGAGTTCGACCACGGGCAGACGCCGCTCACGGTCGCGGGCGCTTGCCTCGACCGCAAACCGTGCGGCCAGGCGCGTGGCAACCTCGATGGCTTCCGCGTCCGAGCGGATGATGTGGGCAGGGTGTTGAGGATGGGCTGACATGGGCCGACTCCAGGCTCCGAGGGGATGCTGGAGTGATTGCAGGAGTCGTGCCTGAAATTAATCTTAAGTTAAATCAGCTAGTTGCTGGCGTCATAACGCGAAAGGTCGTGTTTCAAACCAGCAAAGTGTCCATCCACTGTTGCCGGGCAAACAGTTAGATGACCACGTTGCGCACAAAGCGCACCGCCACGTCCCCATCATTGCGATAGGCGTGGGCCTGGCGGCTGGCGAACATATAGAACTCACCGGCGGCAACGTGTTTTTCATCGTCATCCAGGGTCAGCGTCAGGCTGCCTTCGAAGACAAACAGCTGCACGCTCCAGCCTTCCGGGTCTGGCTCGGGGCTGTAGCGATCGCCCGGCTCCAGGCGCATCTCCCACAATTCCACTTCGCGCCGGGCGGTTGCCTTGGCCAGCAACACGGCCTTGCTGCCGGGAATTTCACCGGCCCAGGCCAGTTCGTTGATGCGGCTGTGGTCGGGCGCATCCGGGGCCTGGATCAGGTCACTGAACGCCACATCCAGCGCTTCGGCCACGCGGTCGAGGGTGGACAGGCTGACGTTCTTCTCCCCCGCTTCGATGGCGACCAGCATGCGCCGGCTGACCCCGGATTTTTCCGAGAGTGCGGTCTGGCTCATGTCGGCGGCGTGGCGCAGGCGACGAACGTTCTGGCTGACGTGCTGCAGGACCGAGGCCCGTTGCGGATTTTCTTTGTGCACTATATTGCTCAATGGGTGGGGGTGCGCAGTATACTGCCCAGCTTGCGGCGCATTGTGCGTTCCGCGTCCTTACTGTGCAAGTTCAGAGCCGCCATGACTACCTCGACCCCATCCAAGCGCTTCAACCGTTTAAGCAAAGCCGAATGCTTGCTGGTGGTGATCACCATGATCTGGGGCGGCACCTTTTTGCTGGTGCAGCATGCGATGACGGTCAGCGGGCCAATGTTTTTCGTCGGCCTGCGCTTTGCTGCGGCGGCCATCGTGGTCAGCCTTTTTACCTTGCACACCCTGCGCGACCTGACGCTGCTGGAGTTGAAGGCCGGGGTGTTTATCGGCGTGTCGATCATGTTCGGCTACGGTTTGCAGACCATTGGCTTGCAGACCATTCCGAGCAGCCAGTCGGCGTTTATCACCGCCTTGTATGTGCCGTGCGTGCCGCTGCTGCAGTGGCTGGTGCTGGGGCGGCGCCCGGGGTTGATGCCGAGCCTTGGCATCATGCTCGCGTTTGCCGGGTTGATGCTGTTGACGGGGCCTGCGGGCGCGTCGTTTAACTTCAGCCCCGGTGAAATCGCCACACTGATCTGTGCGATGGCGGTGGCGGCCGAGATCATTCTGATCAGCGCCTATGCCGGGCAGGTGGATGTGCGCCGGGTCACCGTGGTGCAACTGGCCACCGCGTCGCTGCTGTCGTTCCTGATGGTGGTGCCGATGGGCGAGGCGCTGCCGGGGTTCTCGTGGCTGCTGCTGTTCAGCGCCGTGGGCCTGGGCTTGACCAGCGCGGTGATCCAGGTGGCGATGAACTGGGCGCAGCAAAGTGTTTCGCCGACGCGGGCCACGTTGATCTATGCCGGAGAGCCGGTGTGGGCCGGGGTGATCGGGCGGATTGCCGGGGAGCGTTTTCCGCCGATTGCGATGGTCGGGGCGGCGCTGATTGTGGTGGCGGTGATTGTGAGTGAGTGGAAGAGGAGCAGCTCGAAGGCTGTCGATTCGCAAACCGCAGCCGAGCAAGAAAGCCAGGGTTGATCCCTTAGCGGCACGCCTCAAGCTGCAAGATGTGCACGCACGGCTATTCTCTTGTAGCTTGCCGCTTGTAGCTGCTTTCCACTGCTTTTGTAGGATCCTGCCACATCTTGCCGTTTGGTGATCGAGAAAGCGGCACGTATGATGCATCCCAAACTCCCGCAGATTAGAAGCCTATGTCCCTGATAGTTCTACTGCTTCTGCCGTTTATCGGCAGCTGTCTCGCGGCCTTGCTGCCGCACAACGCACGTAACACCGAATCCCTGCTGGCTGGCCTTGTGGCCCTGGCCGGAACCGTTCAAGTCGCCCTGCTCTACCCCCAGATCGCCCACGGTGGCGTGATCCGCGAAGAATTCACGTGGTTGCCCAGCCTCGGCCTGGATTTCGTGTTGCGCATGGACGGCTTCGCCTGGCTGTTCTCGATGCTCGTGCTCGGCATCGGCACGCTGGTGTCGCTGTATGCGCGTTACTACATGTCGCCGGATGACCCGGTGCCACGTTTCTTCGCGTTTTTCCTGGCCTTTATGGGCGCCATGCTCGGCCTCGTGATCTCCGGCAACCTGATCCAGATCGTGTTTTTCTGGGAACTGACCAGCCTGTTCTCGTTCCTGTTGATCGGCTACTGGCACCACCGCGCCGATGCGCGCCGTGGCGCGTACATGGCCTTGATGGTCACCGGCGCCGGCGGCTTGTGCCTGCTCGCGGGCGTGATGTTGCTGGGGCATATTGTCGGCAGCTATGACCTGGATCAGGTGCTGGCCGCTGGTGACCAGATCCGCGCACATTCACTGTACCCGGTGATGCTGGCCCTGGTGCTGATCGGCGCCTTGAGCAAAAGCGCGCAATTCCCCTTCCACTTCTGGCTGCCCCACGCCATGGCCGCACCGACCCCGGTGTCCGCCTATTTGCACTCGGCAACGATGGTGAAGGCCGGCGTGTTCCTGCTGGCCCGTCTGTGGCCGTCGCTGTCCGGCAGCGAAGAATGGTTCTGGATCGTCGGCGGTGCCGGCGCCCTGACCCTCCTCCTCGGCGCGTACTGCGCCATGTTCCAGAACGACCTCAAGGGCCTGCTGGCCTACTCCACCATCAGCCACCTTGGGCTGATTACCCTGCTGCTGGGCCTCAACAGCCCGCTGGCCGCCGTCGCTGCGGTGTTCCATATCCTCAACCACGCCACGTTCAAGGCGTCGCTGTTCATGGCGGCGGGCATCATCGACCACGAAAGCGGCACCCGTGATATCCGCAAGCTCAGTGGTTTGGTCAAGCTGATCCCATTCACCGCGACCCTGGCGATGGTCGCCAGCGCGTCCATGGCTGGGGTGCCGTTGCTCAACGGCTTCCTGTCCAAAGAAATGTTCTTTGCTGAAACCGTCTTCATCTCAGCCACGGCCTGGCTGGAAATTGCCTTGCCGGTGATCGCCACCGTGGCGGGTACGTTCAGCGTCGCCTATGCATTGCGCTTCACCGTCGATGTGTTCTTCGGCCCACCCGCCACCGACCTGCCCCACACCCCCCACGAACCGCCACGCTGGATGCGCGCGCCGGTTGAACTGCTGGTGTTCACCTGCCTGCTGGTGGGGATCTTCCCGGCCCAGGTGGTCGGCTCGATCCTCGCCGCCGCCGCACTGCCGGTGGTCGGCGGCGTGCTGCCGGAGTACAGCCTGGCGATCTGGCACGGCTGGAACGCGCCGATGATCATGAGCCTGGTGGCCATGACCGGCGGCGTCGTGCTCTATCTGCTGCTGCGCAAGCAACTCAAACGTGGCCGTTTCAAGTACCCGCCGATCATCAGCTACTTCAACGGCAAGCGCATGTTCGAGCGCAGCCTGGTAGTGATGATGCGCGGCGTGCGCAAGATCGAAAAACGCATCAGCACCAAGCGCCTGCAAACCCAGTTGTTCCTGCTGGTGCTGGCGGCGGTGATCGCCGGGCTGATCCCGATGCTGCACAGCGGCATCAGTTGGGGCGACCGGCCGAAGATTCCGGGTTCCATCGTGTTCGTGACCCTGTGGTTGCTGGCGATTGCCTGCGCCCTCGGCGCTGCCTGGCAAGCCAAGTACCACCGGCTCGCGGCCCTGACCATGGTCAGCGTGTGCGGCCTGATGACCTGCATCACTTTCGTGTGGTTCTCGGCGCCGGACTTGGCGCTGACACAACTGGTGGTTGAAGTGGTGACCACCGTGCTGATCCTGCTGGGCCTGCGCTGGCTGCCGCGGCGGATCGAAGAAGTCTCGCCACTGCCGAGTTCGCTGCGCAAGGCGCGCATTCGTCGCCTGCGTGACTTGCTGCTGTCGACCGTGGTCGGTGGCGGCATGGCGCTGCTGTCCTACGCCATGCTGACCCGCCAGACGCCCAACGACATCTCCTCGTTCTACCTCAGCCGCGCCCTGCCTGAAGGCGGCGGCAGCAATGTGGTGAACGTGATGCTGGTGGACTTCCGAGGCTTCGACACCCTCGGCGAAATCACTGTACTCGGCGCCGTGGCGCTGACGGTGTACGCCCTGCTGCGGCGCTTCCGCCCCTCGAAAGAAAGCATGCGACTGCCCGCGCAACAGCGCCAATTGGCGCCAGACGTGGCCACTGACCTGGTCAACCCGAGCCAGGCCAGCGACACCGCGCTGGGCTTCATGATGGTGCCGGCGGTGCTGGTGCGCCTGCTGCTGCCGATTGCACTGGTGGTGTCGTTCTACCTGTTCATGCGCGGTCACAACCAACCGGGCGGTGGGTTTGTCGCCGGTCTTGTGATGTCGGTGGCGTTTATCCTGCAATACATGGTCGCCGGCACGCAGTGGGTCGAGGCGCAGATGAGCTTGCGGCCAATGCGCTGGATGGGCTTCGGTCTGCTCTCGGCGACGCTGACCGGGCTGGGCGCGCTGTTCGCCGGGTACCCGTTCCTCACCACTCACACCTGGCACGTCAGCCTGCCGGTGCTGGGCGATATCCACATCGCCAGCGCGCTGTTCTTCGACGTCGGCGTATACGCCGTGGTCGTCGGTTCGACGCTGCTGATGCTCACCGCCCTCGGCCACCAATCCGTACGCGCACATAAACCGAGCAACCAGGCCAAAGTGGTTGCCGCAACGGAAGGAGCCGCCTGATGGAAGAAGTCATCGCAATTGCCATTGGGGTCCTGGCGGCCTCCGGCGTCTGGCTGATCCTGCGGCCACGGACGTTCCAGGTGGTGATGGGGCTGTGCCTGTTGTCGTACGGGGTAAACCTGTTCATTTTCAGCATGGGCAGCCTGTTTATCGGCAAGGAGCCGATCATCAAGGACGGCGTGCCGCAAGACCTGCTCAATTACACCGATCCCCTGCCCCAGGCCCTGGTGCTGACAGCCATCGTGATCAGCTTCGCCATGACCGCGCTGTTCCTGGTGGTGCTGCTGGCCTCCCGGGGCCTGACCGGCACGGACCATGTGGACGGCCGGGAGCCCAAGGAATGACGTGGATGAATCAACTGATCGTCGCGCCGATCCTGCTGCCGTTGCTGACCGCCGCGTTGATGCTGATGCTCGGCGAGAAACGCCGCCCACTCAAGGCACGCATCAACCTGTTCTCCAGCACGGTTGGCCTTGGCATCGCCATTTTGCTGCTGTACTGGACGCAACAAGGCGGCCCCGGCTCGATTGGCGTATACCTGCCGGGCAACTGGCAGGTGCCGTTCGGTATTGTGCTGGTGGTCGATCAACTGTCGGCATTGATGCTGGTGCTGACCGGGATCATCGGCGTGAGTGCGCTGCTGTTCGCCATGGCCCGTTGGGACCGGGCGGGCACCAGCTTCCATGCGCTGTTCCAGATCCAGATGATGGGCCTTTACGGCGCGTTCCTCACCGCCGACCTGTTCAACCTGTTCGTGTTCTTCGAAGTGCTGCTGGCGGCGTCCTATGGCTTGATGTTGCACGGCTCGGGCCGGGCGCGGGTGTCGTCGGGACTGCATTACATTGCGATCAACCTGCTGGCGTCGTCGCTGTTCCTGATTGGCGCGGCGATGATCTACGGCGTCACCGGCACACTCAACTTCGCTGACCTGGCGCTGAAAATCCCGCTGGTACCGGAGGCCGATCGCGGCCTGTTGCACGCCGGTGCGGCAATCCTCGCCACGGCGTTCCTGGCCAAGGCCGGCATGTGGCCGCTGAACTTCTGGCTGGCGCCCGCCTACTCTTCAGCCAGCGCGCCGGTGGCGGCGATGTTTGCGATCATGACCAAGGTTGGCGTGTACACCGTGCTGCGTTTGTGGACCCTGCTGTTCTCCGGCCAGGCTGGCGCTTCGGCGTTGTTTGGCGGCGATTGGCTGGTGTACGGCGGCATGGCGACCATCGTTTGCGCAGCGTTGGCGATGGTGGCGGCGCAACGGCTGGAGCGCATGGCGAGTTTGAGCATCCTGGTGTCGGCCGGGATCCTGCTGTCGTCGGTGGGCTTTGCCCAGCCAAGCCTGACTGCCGGGGCGTTGTTTTACCTGGTCAGCTCGACGTTGGCATTGAGCGCGCTGTTCCTGCTGGCCGAATTGATAGAGCGCTCGCGTTCGGCCAACGATCTGCCGCTGGATGAAGAGATTGATGCGCTGCCCAAAGCCATGGAATCCCTGCATCCGCGCCCTGGCGTCAACCTCGATGACGAGCAAAAAGCCGTGGTTGGCCAAGTGATTCCCTGGACCATGGCGTTCCTCGGTTTGAGTTTTGTCGCCTGCGCCCTGCTGATCATCGGCATGCCGCCGCTGTCCGGGTTTATCGGCAAGCTCAGCCTGTTGAGTGCGCTGGTCAATCCGCTGGGCCTGGGTAACGCCGTGGATGAGCCGATCCGCCCGGCGGCGTGGGGCCTGGTGGCGCTGCTGATCCTTTCCGGCCTGGCCTCGCTGATCGCCTTCGCACGCCTCGGCATCCAGCGCTTCTGGACCCCGGAGGAGCGCCCATCACCGCTGCTGCGACGTTATGAGTGTGTGCCGATCTTCTTCCTGCTCGGCCTGAGCATCCTCCTGACCTTCAAGGCCGAACCGCTGATGCGCTACACCCTGGCCACCGCCCAGAGCCTGAACAACCCGGAGCGCTACGTGATGGCGGTGATGGCCACGCGCCCGGTGCTGAGCCCTGAAGGCAAGGCTGCCGCGCTGGAGGTGCAACCATGAAGCGCCTGTTCCCTGCCCCGTGGTTGTCGCTGGCCTTGTGGTTGCTGTGGCTGGTGTTGAACCTGTCCGTCAGCCCCGGCAACCTGCTGCTGGGCGCGCTGTTGGGCTTCCTCGCACCGCTGCTGATGGCGCCGTTGCGACCGTTGCCGATCCGCATCCGCCGCCCTGGGGTGATCATTCGCCTGTTTTTCCGGGTGGGACGCGATGTGATCATCTCCAACCTGCAAGTGGCGTGGGGCGTGTTGGTGTGCGGATCGCGCCCACCGCGTTCGCGTTTTATCAAAATCCCTCTCGACCTGCGCGACGCCAACGGCCTGGCCGTGCTGTCGATGATCACCAGCGTGACGCCTGGCACCGTTTGGTCAGAATTGGCCCTGGACCGCAGCATTCTGCTGCTGCACGTGTTCGACCTGGACGATGAAGCGCCGTTTATCGAACACTTCAAACGCGACTACGAACGGCCCCTGATGGAGATCTTCGAATGAGCGCCCTGCTCTCCAATGCGATCCTGTTCAGCCTGTTTTTATTCTCGCTGGCCATGGTGCTGACCCTGATCCGCCTGTTCAAAGGCCCGTCCGCCCAGGACCGGGTACTAGCGCTGGACTACCTGTACATCCTGGCGATGCTGATGATGCTGGTGCTGGGTATTCGTTATGCCAGCGACACCTACTTCGAAGCGGCGTTGTTGATTGCGCTGTTCGGCTTCGTGGGCTCGTTTGCCCTGGCCAAATTCCTGCTGCGTGGCGAGGTGATTGAATGATGCCGTTATGGGTTGAAGTGAGCGTGGCGCTGCTGCTGGTGCTCAGCAGCGTGTTCGCGCTGATCGGGGCGATTGGCTTGCTGCGGATGAAAGAGTTTTTCCAGCGTATGCACCCACCGGCACTGGCCTCGACGTTGGGGGCGTGGTGTGTGGCGTTGGCGTCGATTATCTACTTTTCGGCGCTCAAGTCCGGGCCGGTGTTGCACGGGTGGTTGATCCCGATTTTGTTGTCGATCACCGTGCCGGTGACCACCCTGCTGCTGGCGCGTACGGCGCTGTTCCGTAAGCGCATGGCCGGTGATGATGTACCCGCCGAAGTCAGCAGCCGCCGCTGATCTATAAAACGGGCACGGTCAAAAATGTGGGAGGGGGCTTGCTCCCGATAGCAGGGTGTCAGTGAATGCATCTGTCGCTGACACACCGCTATCGGGAGCAAGCCCCCTCCCACATTTGGATCGACGCTAGGCGAAAGATCGGATGTGTGCCGCAAAATCCGCCAATTCGGCATCATCCGCCCGATCCGAATCGTGCGACGAGATATACCCTTCATAGGCCTCAAAGAACTTATTCACCTTCGAGCTCAGCGGTTTGAACGTGCTGTCCTGCCCCGTCCCATGCATGGGAAACAGCTTCGCATGCAGGTGATCCACCCCATAACCTTCAAGGATCATCCCCGTGCGCGCCACATCGGGAAACGCCCGGTCAATCTGCAGCGCCGTTTTCTTCGCCGCCACAACCAGACCTGCCAGCACTTCATCCGACTGCGCAAACGCATAACTGCCGTAATGCTGTTTGGGGATCACCACGCTGAAGCCTGGGGTGTTGGGGAAAATAGACAGGAAGGCCATGTGGTGTTCGTCTTCCCACAGAATGTGGGCCGGGGAGGTTTTTCGGACAATGCTGCAGAAAATACAATCCATTTGAATCACCGTCAGTTTCATCATGGGTTGGGTTGTGGCGACTATCTAAAAGCGCGCGTCGGCCGGCGTCAAAAAAACCGTAGAAACGAGAACTTTCCGACATCTTTTTAGGGTTGCCCCTCGGAAGATGCATCACTAATCTTCGGCGGTCGCTGCAAATTCAGCGGCCGGGTTTCGCAGCCCGGTTAAACTCCAGACGCACAGCGTCCACCTCAAGATAGCGGGCGCTTTTTTATGCCTGATGTTATGGCGGCTGTGCGCGGGATACCTTCGGGTATGCCGGGTGCCTAGAGTCCCGGTCTGCGAACCTGCGTACAGCAGCCACCCTAAAATCGTTTCGCAGCGACGGATGTCGGCTCCAACACTCTAGGAGCTTCGCCATGATTAAAGACAGTCCAAATCCGCCGTCGGATTCAACCGCGTTTCACACCGCCGCTCATCAAGAAATTAATCACTACCTGAACCCACCTGAGAAACCGGAGCCCTTTGCTCAGGAGCAGGGTTTGTTTACCGTACGTGAAGGATTAGACGTCGAGACGCTGCTGGTCAACGCGTCGGAGGATCTTGCGTCGGTTCAAGCGCTGGCAAGCCATTTGGCTTTTGAGATCGACGGTATTCCCCGCAGCGTGGCTTTGGGAATCTGCCGGATGCCGGAGGGAATTCAACTACTGGTGGATAGCGTCGTAGCTCAAAATGAGACAGTGAATCAAAGATAAAAATGGCAGATCTGTTCATTGCCAAATAGATTGATCGTTCCCACGTGCGGCAAAGGAATGCCGCCAGGGACGCTCCGCGCACGGGTAATGTGTTTGACAGAAAGCGGCGTCGGCATCCGCCAGGCAACCCAGGGTGTTTTTTGGCAACGCTCGGTTATTACACGCAGACATTAAACTAACATTGGCGCTCCTGCTCGGCGTCACACGCTGAACGTCGTCATGTCCAATCGCACAAAAAAGGAATTCAGCCCCCATGGATATCAAATGCTCTGTCTTTATCGCAGCAAGCATCGACGGCTTTATCGCCAGACCCGATGGCGATATCGAGTGGCTTCACCAGCCGGAATATGAATGCGTAGCGTTGAACGGCATGACTTATGAGAGCTTTATCGCCACGGTTGATGCGCTGGTGATGGGCCGAAAAACTCTGGAAAAAATCTTGTCCTTTCCGGAGTGGCCTTACGAGGACACGCCGGTCATAGCACTCTCACACCAGTCGCTGGAGATACCAGCGCACTTGGAGGATAAGGTCGAGGTGCTGGCAGCAGACGTGACCACTCTCGTAGCGCGGTTAGCCGAGCGCGGCATGAAGCATCTCTATATCGACGGCGGCCAAACGATCCAGGCGTTTCTTGAAGCAGGCCTGATCAGTGAGCTGATCATCACCCGCATCCCGGTTCTGCTGGGACAGGGCATTCCGCTGTTCAGCCAGGTTGGCAGTCAGCATGAGCTTCGCCATGTCAGTACGTACGTGTCGGACAATGGGTTTGTTCAGAGTAGGTATGAGGTTGGTTAAACTCTAGACGCACAGCGTCCACCTCAAGATGGCGGGCGCCTTTTTATGGTGCGCCAGGCATGGCGCGTTGCGCGCAAGCGCAACCAGTTTTTATCGTTCCCACGCTCTGCGTGGGAATGCCGACTGGGACGCTCCGCGTCCCGCCAGACGCCCCATGGTTCAGGTCCTGCGCACTTGTGACGTTGAGCGTCACGGGATGCAAAACGCCCCGAACCAGTCGGGGCGTTTTTCGTTCAGCGTTTACCAATCAAGCCTGATCAGCCAACCGCCACGTCGTCCCACCCTTCCCGTCTTCCAACACCACACCCATCGCGGTCAGTTGGTCACGAACCCGGTCGGACTCCGCCCAGTCTTTGTTAGCCCGAGCCGTCAAGCGCGCTTGAATCAAAGCACCAACCTCAGCCGCATCCACTCGCCCTTCAGCGCCGGCTTGCAGGAAGTCATCGGCTTCCATCTGTAGCACGCCCAGCACGCTGGCCAGCTCTTTCAGGCGAGCAGCCAGACCCGCCGCCGCATTGAGATCACTCTCACGCAACCGGTTGATCTCACGCACCATCTCGAACAGCACCGCACAGGCTTCGGGGGTACCGAAGTCGTCGTTCATCACCTGGGTGAAGCGCTCAACGAACGCTTCGCCGCCGGCGGGCGCCACGCAGGGCAGGCCTTTCAACGCGTGGTAGAAGCGCTCCAGGGCGCCTTTGGCGTCCTTGAGGTTGTCTTCCGAGTAGTTGATGGCGCTGCGGTAGTGGCTCGACACCAACAGGTAACGCACCACTTCCGGGTGGTACTTTTCCAGCACGTCGCGAATGGTGAAGAAGTTGTTCAAGGACTTGGACATCTTCTCGCCATTGATGCGGATCATGCCGCAGTGCATCCAGGCGTTGGCGTAGGTCTTGCCGGTGGCGGCTTCGCTTTGGGCGATTTCGTTTTCGTGGTGCGGGAACTCGAGGTCACTGCCGCCGCCATGAATATCGAAGGTGTCACCCAGGCAGCAGGTGGACATCACCGAGCATTCGATGTGCCAGCCCGGACGCCCGGCGCCCCAAGGGGACTCCCAGCTTGGTTCGCCCGGCTTGGTGCCTTTCCACAGCACGAAGTCGAGCGGGTCTTGCTTGGCTTCGTCGACTTCGATCCGCGCGCCGATGCGCAGGTCTTCGATTTTCTTGCGCGACAGCTTGCCATAGCCCATGAACTTGGCGACGCGGTAGTACACGTCGCCATTGCCTGGAGCGTAGGCGTAACCCTTGTCAATCAGGGTCTGGATCATGGTCAGCATGCCAGGGATATGGTCCGTGGCGCGTGGCTCCATGTCCGGCTTGAGGATGTTGAGGCGAGCCTCGTCCTCGTGCATGGCCGCGATCATGCGCTCGGTCAGCACGTCGAACGACTCGCCGTTTTCGTTGGCGCGATTGATGATCTTGTCGTCGATGTCGGTGATGTTGCGCACATACGTCAGGTCATAACCGCTGAAACGCAACCAGCGGGTCGCCAGGTCGAAGGCAACCATGCTGCGGCCGTGGCCGATGTGGCAGTAGTCGTACACGGTCATGCCGCACACGTACATGCGCACCTTGTTGCCATCCAGCGGCTTGAAGACTTCTTTGGTCTTGCTGAGTGTGTTGTAGATCGTTAGCACGACATTTCCTTCTCTCTAGGCAAAGCCGGTCAGGCCTGCCTTAATCACTGGCCCCACGAATCACGCAAGGTCACGGTACGGTTGAATACCGGCTGACCTGGTTTCGAGTCCTTGATATCCGCGCAGAAGTAACCTTCGCGCTCGAACTGGAAACGGTCTTCCGGCTGTGCGTTGCCAAGCGATGGCTCGGCACGACAACCAGTGAGTACTTGCAGGGAGTCAGGGTTGATGTTGTCGAGGAAACTCGCGCTGTCTTCGGCCTTCTCAGGGTTGGCCGAACGGAACAGGCGATCGTACAGACGCACTTCGCACTCGATGCTGGCGGCGGCCGGCACCCAGTGGATCACACCCTTGACCTTGCGGCCTTCAGGGTTCTTGCCCAGGGTTTCCTGGTCGTAGGAGCAACGCAGTTCGACGATGTTGCCATCGGCGTCCTTGATCGCTTCGTCGGCACGGATCACGTAACTGCCGCGCAGGCGCACTTCGCCGTTGGGTTCCAGGCGCTTGTAACCTTTTGGCGGCTCTTCCATGAAGTCGTCACGGTCGATGTAGATTTCACGGGCAAACGGCAATGCACGCACGCCCATGCCTTCGTTCTGCGGATGACGCGGCAGTTCGAGATGGTCGACCTTGTCTTCCGGGTAGTTGGTGATCACGACTTTCAACGGACGCAGCACGCACATGGCGCGCGGAGCGTTCTGATCCAGGTCCTGGCGGATGCTGAATTCGAGCATGCCGAAGTCGACCACACCGTCGGAACGGTTGGTGCCGACCATGTCGCAGAAGTTGCGGATCGACGCAGGGGTGTAGCCACGGCGACGGAAGCCCGACAGCGTCGACATGCGCGGGTCATCCCAGCCATGCACGTGTTTTTCATCGACCAGTTGCTTGAGCTTGCGCTTGCTGGTGATGGTGTAGTTCAGGTTCAGGCGGCTGAATTCGTACTGACGCGGGTGCGCCGGTACCGGCAGGCTGTCGAGGAACCATTCGTACAGCGGACGGTGGCTTTCGAACTCCAGGGTGCAGATGGAGTGCGTGATGCCTTCGATGGCGTCCGACTGCCCGTGGGTGAAGTCGTAGTTCGGGTAGATGCACCACTTGTCACCGGTCTGGTGGTGGTGGGCATGACGGATGCGGTACATGATCGGGTCGCGCAGGTTCATGTTCGGCGAGGCCATGTCGATCCTGGCACGCAGCACGCGCTCACCGTCCTTGAACTCACCGGCTTTCATGCGGGCGAACCAGTCGAGGTTTTCTTCAACCGAACGGTCACGGAACGGGCTGTTCTTGCCCGGCTCGGTCAGCGTGCCACGGTACTCCTTGGCTTGTTCCGGGCTCAGGTCGTCGACGTAGGCCTTGCCGGCCTTGATCAGCTCGACGGCCCAGTCGAACAACTGGTCGAAATACTTCGAGGCGTAGCGCACTTCACCGGACCATTCGAAGCCCAGCCACTTGATGTCGCTTTCGATAGCGTCGATGTATTCCTGGTCTTCCTTGGCCGGGTTGGTGTCGTCGAAACGCAGGTGCGTGACGCCACCAAACTCCTGGGCCAGGCCGAAGTTCACACAGATCGCCTTGGCGTGACCGATGTGCAGGTAACCGTTGGGCTCTGGCGGGAAGCGGGTGACGATCTGCGTGTGCTTGCCCGAATCCAGGTCCGCCTGGATGATCGGGCGCAGGAAATTGACCGGGACGGCAGGTCCGGCCTTGGAATTCGAGGTAGGGTCGACAGTGGGCTTGCTCATAGGATCCTTGAACAGACGAGTACGTGGCCGGGTCAGGCCAGATAAAACAAAGGGCTTATCATAGCCGAAGCTGTCAACCGCCTGACAGAGCACGGCCAAAAACTGCTGCTTTAATTGCCCCGGCGGTAAAAAACCACCTCGAAATTCCTGCCGAGCACGCTAAACTGCGCGCCTTGGCCGCTGTTTTAGCCAATTCGGTAAGGCGCCCAGGCGTCCAAACCCACGAATTCCCTGAAAAGAGTAGTGAACATGACTCAAGTCAAACTGACCACCAACCACGGTGACATCGTCATCGAGCTGAACGCCGAGAAAGCGCCGATCACCGTCGCCAACTTCATCGAATACGTTAAAGCCGGCCACTACGAAAACACCGTTTTCCACCGTGTCATCGGCAACTTCATGGTCCAGGGCGGCGGTTTCGAGCCTGGCATGAAAGAAAAGAAAGACAAGCGTCCAAGCATCCAGAACGAAGCGGACAACGGCCTTTCCAACGACAAGTACACCGTCGCCATGGCCCGTACCATGGAGCCGCATTCGGCCTCCGCGCAGTTCTTCATCAACGTGGCCGACAACGCCTTCCTGAACCACACCGGCAAGAACACCCAGGGCTGGGGCTACGCGGTGTTCGGTAAAGTCACCGCAGGCACTGACGTTGTCGACAAGATCAAAGGTGTTTCCACCACCAGCAAAGCCGGCCACCAGGACGTGCCAGCAGAAGACGTGATCGTCGAGAAAGCCGAGATCGTTGAGTGATATTGCTGATTTCAGATTTGCATCTGGAAGAGGAGCGCCCGGACATTACCCGGGCGTTTCTGGATTTACTCCACGGCCGCGCCCGTGGCGCCCAGGCGTTGTACATTCTGGGGGACTTCTTTGAAGCCTGGATTGGCGACGATGGGATGACGCCCTTCCAGCGTTCAATTGGCGAGGCTCTGCGCGAGCTGAGCGACAGCGGCACCCCGATTTTTATCATGCACGGCAATCGCGATTTCCTCATCGGCAAGGCGTTCTGCAAAGCCGCAGGCGCTACCTTGCTCAAGGACCCGAGTGTCGTGCAGTTTTATGGCGAGCCCGTGCTGTTGATGCACGGCGACAGCCTGTGTACCCGCGACATCGGCTATATGAAGCTGCGGCGTATCCTGCGTAACCCGGTTGTGCTGTTTATCCTGCGTCACTTGCCGTTGCGCACCCGCCACTCGCTGGCGCGCAAGCTGCGCAGCGAGAGCCGTGCGCAGACGCGCATGAAGGCCAACGACATTGTGGACGTCACACCCGAAGAAGTGCCGCGCGTGATGCAGCACTTCGGCGTGCGCACCCTGGTGCACGGCCATACGCACCGCCCGGCCATCCACAAGCTGCAGAGTGGCGATCAAGCCGCCAAGCGCATTGTGCTGGGGGATTGGGACAAGCAGGGTTGGGCGTTGCAGGTGGATGAGCAAGGGTTTCAGCTGGCGGCGTTTGACTTCGTCAACCCGCAGTTGGCGTTGCCTGGCGCCTGACCTCCCCTTTCAATAGCGCCACGGAGCATCATCGGGCCAGGCCCCTTCGCAGTATGGGAAGAGGTCGCCCGAGGTGGCGGTGGCCTTAGCCTTGTGCGTGCGTCATGGCACGCCCATCACGAGCACACCACTCCCGGTTATGGGCCCCGGGATAGGTAGGGAGCCAGCTCGCCGAACCAGAGAAAACGTCACATCGTCGCCCCCTACGCTGTTGGTAATGCGGGTCAGGAATGAACCGTTTACTCGAACTGCAGCCCCTGCACGCACCATGGCCGTACCCACGTCCGGGTTGCTCATTGTCAGCAGGTTCGTGTTGAACGAGGAAGGCGTGCCTTTGTAAGTAATGGTTATCGGCGTATTAATGCCGCCATCCGGGCATGAGTAGGTGAGTCGGCGGGGTTGGCTGACCGTCGATGTCAGCGGGTCGGTGCCTATTGCTCTCTGGTGTACGTTGCCGAAGTTTATCTCGATCGGGTTGTTATTGTTGATCGTGCAGGCTGATGGGGAGATGCTGAAGTTGTTGGCGGCGGTGTACGTGAGCGTGAGGTTCGCCGCACCAGAATCGTAATTATTTGTCTGGTCGAGTCGTAACACGCCCAGGGTATCCCCGATTCGAACATCGATAGGGTTCGTCGGATTGTTGCGGATTAAAATATAGGGTGTGACATCGACGGGAACCGCTGAGGCGTTATTGGGCATGGTCGAGATCCGAATACCATTCGGGACAGGGGTGTCTCGGTAGGTCCCGTGTATTCGTAAGCCGGTGCCTTGGTTGACGAATTTTGGGCCAGGGGTCCAGGCCGGGCCGACCCTCGTCCCGGTTGCCCAGTAGTCCGTCCACCAAGCCGGGGTATTGGGGTAGGGGGTGAACCGGCACTGTATGTTCGCCCCTTCGAGGATGATACGGGTACTGTCCGCGCCCACCCGCACGGTTACGGGGACTTGCAGGTTGGGTGTCCCGCCGACCCACGGTCCACCGTTTACACGGCAATCAGCTGCTCTCGCGGTCGTAGTAACACCCGCCAGGACAAGCAGCATACCGGCTATAGATAGTCGTTTCATTTTGATCTCTCGTTACTCCTCTACCCAGACACTGCCCAGCGAACATTCAGTCCGTGCTTTAAAGCCGTCTAGAAGAGACTTGAGGTTTGTATGGGGCTGTTTTCAGCCCATGAGTTACGGTTCACAGCGCTACGGATAGTCCAGCGTAAACGTAGAAGTCACCCTGTAAGCACCATGCCCAATGGTTTGATCGCGGATCGCATTCGGCTCACCCTGCACGTAGGCTTGGAGCTCAATCACGTTGTTGCCGTTAGTCAAAACCTGTTCGTCGCTAACGCTGTTCACGGGCAGTGGCTTATTACTCAGCGTCTCTAAACCGAGCCCAATACCAGAGGCACCACTTCCACCATCGAGCGCGAACAATCCCGGTAGCGCCCTGTTTTCTGCGCCACCGAAGGTGATGGTGACCGTGTTGCCAATCGTGGTGTCACACGCATCCAGGTGCAGCTTGAAACCCTTTCCCACTGAACGCGTGTTGATATAAAGGTGCTTGCTGGTTATGTCCCAGAGCTCCAGCGTGATTGCCTCGTCGCCAGGCCGGATAGTGCAGGCCTGTTCAACCAGATTGCCCTTGAAACGCAGGTTGTCCACCGCATGCCCCAGCGGGATCAGGCCGAAAGTCAGCAGTAACGTCAGCCAGGCACATGACCAGCCCTTATGCACAATTTCATGTCGCATCGACTCAGCTCCTACTCGTATTCGGCCAACAGTGTGGCCACCGCTGTAAACCTTGAGGGGGCCAGCACCGCACCTGGCCGTTTGACGGGTACCACTTCCAGTGTCGGCGGTGACGACAGGGTGATGTCCAGTGGCGTATTGAGTCGAAACGGCAGGCTATTTTGAAAAAGCCGAATGCCCAGTTCAGGCACACTGGTCTGCACCGCTGAAGGGTCAAAGGTCGTTGCGGTACCGTTCACGCTCAACTTCAGCAGCCACGGCAGCGTGGCGGCACTGCATCGAATGGTGTAGCCGACCCCTTTGCGATATTGCACCCCGTCGACCCGCTTTACCCCGACATCCCCGAAATCGACTTCGATCGTTTTTCCAGCATCAATCGTGCAGGGCGGAGGTTCGTTAAGCGTTCCGCTGAACGTCAGGTTGGCCGACGCACCGCTGCAAAGGCCGAGGGAACACAAGGCGAGTAACGCTCGCTGCGGCCAACTTTTCATTGATCGTTCCTTTCTATTAGCGCGCGTCATTGGTACTCGACCACGAGGGTGGCGGCGGCATTAAATGCCCCACCGGTCAGCGTGCTGCCCACACGTTTAACGGGCACCGCCTGCACGGTTGGAAAGCTTGGATGGGTAAACCTCACGGCTGTATTCAGAGGCCAGTCAGCCCCATTGACGAACAGCTTGACCCCAAGGTCGGTCTTGCCGGTCAAGAGCACGTTGCTGTCGAACGCAGCCGCTGTGCCCTTGAGTTCCAGCGTCATCGCATTGTTGAAGACCGGAGGATCACACCTGACGGTATAAGGCACCTCCCGACGATAACTGACGCCATCCACCCGTGACGTCAGCAGGTCGTTGCCAAATGGCACATTCAACGTACTCCCGCTGTTAATCACACACGGTGGAGGCGCGATGATGACCGCGCGGATAGTCAAATTGGTATCGGCCTGCACCGGTTGGCTGACCGCCCACAGCAGGCACGCAGCGGTAAAAATGGCACGCGAGCCGGTTAACCTAGCCATTACTCTGCCCTCACTCATAATTGAGCCTGAAATCCACCACGGCCCGAAATGCCCCGCTGGTCAAAGGCGCGGAGGTACGTGTGGGCTGAACGTTCCAGGTTTGCGTGCTGCCGCCCAAGGGCAAAAACAAAGGCTCGCCCCTTGAGCCCAGCTGTACATCCCGACCCAAGGCATCGGTCAAGCGCAGGCCCATCCCGGTGATGCCTTGCACTTTGACCAGCCGCGGGTCATCGGCATCGGCGGGCGCCATGAACGCTACCGACAGCACGGGTTGAAAAGCACTCCATGTCAGGTTCCCCGTACGTTCACTCGTGATGCTGCCTGCGGTGCGCCGGCAATCATTAAAACGCAGTTGAAATGCAACAGAGGTCGCCTGATCGCCAGGCCGTTGCAACTGGCCGGCGGATATGGCGCCCAGGTCAATCGTTTGATGAAGTGAACTCATCTCCAGACTGCAAGGGGTTTCGTGCATGGACCCGCTGATATTGAGCATCCCCACCATGCCCTCGACATCTTCTTCATCCGCAGCGTGCGCCCGCGCCATCAAGGCCAGTAACAAGCAGCCCAAGACCTTCGCTTTGTGCAACTTCATGACGTTCTCCGGCAACAGACACTACTCATTAGGCGGCGATGCCTGGGAATCCACTTTGCAAGTGTCGCCACTGCAGGTGAAGGCCAGGAGCGGACGCCCGCCGTAATCATTCACGTAGGCCAAATAGGGCGTTGCCCCGAGTGCCTTGGCCGTTGGCCCCAAGGTCAGCGTGCCTTTAGGCGCGACCATCAGAGGCTCGAAGCCCGCCACGGTTTTGCCGTCCTTTGTGCTGCGCGCGTCCACCAGGGTGACGTAGTAAGGCGTAGGGTTGTTCACCCGATAACGGTCGCCTTCGCGGGTAAGGGTCAACTTTTCCTGCCAGGGGTTGGAAAAGTCTTGCTGACTTGGCGTAATGGCTTGCGGTCGGTAGAACAATTTAATCCGGGTCTGCAGCGCGATTTGCAGGGTGTTGGCCTTATCGGTGCGCGGCGGAATTTCCCTCAAGTTGAAGTAGAAGACCGTCTCTCGGTCCTGCGGCAACAACTTGGCCGCCGGCAATGCCTGAACTTTCACCTGACTTTGCTTACCCGGTTCCAACCGTTGCACCGGCGGTAGCACGATCAAGGGCGTGGTTATTTTTTTGCCCTCTTCATCCTCAATCCAGCCTTGAGCCAAGTACGGTAACTGGGTGTTGTTATTGGTGATGTTCACGCTAGTGGCGTCTTTGCTTCCATCAAAAATCACTCGAGTACGATCCAGGCCGACAGCGGCGTAAGCGCTGTGGCTCAAACCCAGCGCGAGCAGCGCGAAGGCTTGGAGTGTGAGGCGTGTATTGAGCATCATGAGGCTATGTTCTCCATATCGTTACGCGTTCCGGTCACGCTGCCGGCGTGGGTAAAGCTTGCTCGGTGGCTACCGTCTGGCAGCGCAGTTGCAAGGCGTCGGTCAAGCCATCCACCGGCAAAATGACAGGCAGTGTGAGGATGCATCGCTCGTCGCCACCCCATCTGACGACCATTTGCTCGCCTGCCTGAATGCCACTCAGGTAGACGTTGCCGCCGTCGTTCACAATCCCGGTGTCCTGCTGCTTCATGTTCTTAACGGTCGCGCCGAAAGGGGGTGAGCTACCGTCCGGCAGGCGCAGAACGGCCATGGCCTTCTCTCCGGCAATCACTTCCAGCGTTCGATAACCAATGGCCCCTTCGGTGAGTGTCAGTTGCGTCACTGATTGCGTGGCTTCGACATTGCTCGGCAAGTTCTCCAGATCAACACTGGCCGCCGTACGCTGATAACTGCCGATATCAGAGATGACCGCCTTGCCAAAGGTATTGCTGCGGGTCGATGTGCCATAACCGCGCACCGGCACATCGGGCACACCGCTGGTATCGACCATCAGACGGGTACCGCCCGTGCCATTGATACGATGGAGTGCCGCACCGTGAGGCGTGAGCGTGCCACCGCCGCGAACAGACGCACTGAGGGTTCGGTTATTACCTTGTTGCGTACTGGCGCTAAGATCGATGTCAGCCTGGTCACCCATATGACTCAGATAGCCACTGGCGGACTTGTCGCTGGCACTGAGCTGGTAGTTATTACGCTCATCGAGTCGATCGCTGTAGCGTGTTGAAAAACTGTTATCGCCTGCGGCTCTATTGGCATCCAGCGACAGTGTGCCGGTGGGCCCCAGCGGTAAACTGACCGTCAGCGCCATGCCGTTATCCTTATATTGGTATTCCTGAGTGCGGTACATATTCAGGGACAGGCTCAAATTTTTGACGGTGCCCACCTTAAAGTAGCGCGACACCGATAAGTTCCAGCGCTGCGTGGCCGGCCGCTCCCAATACGTTTGTTTGTTGTAACTGGCATAGACGGTGGCGCCGAGATCACGAAACTGCTTATTCACCGTGACCGTATGAAGTGCCTTGCTGCCGCCGATAGGCTTCCAGTCCTCACTGTACTCACCGTCCTGATTGTAAAACCCCCGCCCACCGAGTTCACCGTTCATCCCGTAATGACGAGCATCCAGGTACTCACTCATACTCAGATAGTTCTTCTCGGAAAACCGGTAACCGGCGAACGTCACTTGGCTGTCGTAGCGTTCAAAGTTCTTAGAGTATTGCAGGCGATACGACTTACCCGAGAGTGTCTCATTCCATACGTTTGCATGAGACTGTGTCACATCCAGCGATATCGCCCCGAACGCCAATAAATCACGACCCGCGCCAACTGACAGCGCACGGTAGTTGTTATCGGTAATACCGCCCCCCAACAGCGACCAGCCATTACTGATGCCCCAGGAGAACTCGCCAGTGCCGAAAAAGTTGCCGTCAGCGTCGTACTGAAGATTGGACGGCCGCCCCATCGCCAGCTTGTAACGAACCTGCCCAGGGCGCGTCAGGTAGGGAACGCCTGCCGTATTGATCTGGAATTTGTGTACCGAACCGTCCTGCTCTTCCACTCGCACATCCAGCGTGCCGGACACGGCTTCACTCAGGTCTTGAATGCGAAAAGGCCCTGCCGCGACCAGCGTTTCATACAGCACTCGCCCCTGCTGGCTGACGATGACTTTTGCATTGGTTTTGGCAACCCCGACCACTTCCGGTGCGTAACCACGCAAGTTGGGTGGCAGCTGGCTTTCATCCGACTTGAGTGCGGCACCGGTAAAGCGAAAGCTGTCAAACAGGTCCGAATACAGGTAGTCCTCACCCACCACCAGGCGCGCTTGCAGTGCAGCAACTGCGCGATAAGCGTAGTAACGACTCCACTCCAGTGTTTGCCCTCTGGCCCCGCCGTCGCGATCCTTGTCGAGACGCCCCTGCCAATCAGCCCTCAGGCGCCAGGCCCCGGCATTGCCTCCGAGCGTTCCGTTACCGCTGAGGTTGTTACGCGTGCCGTCATTCTTTCGGTAGCTGGACTGCGCCGTCATGTTGTAGTCAATCAGCAGCCCTGGCACGCCCTCATCCCAACGCGAAGGCGGATCCCAGTTGATGGCGCTGTATTCCAAGTAGGCCTGGGGGAGGCTGATGTCCAGCGTGGCGGTCGCCAGATCTGCACTGACCTCCATGCCAGGCAAGCCTTGAATATCCAGGCACTGCCCGCCTTTCCACCAGGTGAGTTTGGCCGCTTCGGATGCCTTCAGGCCCAACTGCTCGACGAGCACCGGCGACAAACATGCCTGACTTCCCTTGGGGTCATTATCGGGTGGATAAAACGTCACCGAGTGTTCGGCAACCGCTTGGGTGTTTATCTGCACAACCATCGAGTAGGTGCCCGGCAGAATAAACCCACTGCGTGCAAACTGAGACAAGTCAATATTGGTGCGATCAGTCAAATCAAGAACATCAGTATTAAATTCGATATCCCCTGCACCCATTGCAGTGCCTGCCAGCGACATCAACCCGCCAAAGATGCTTGGGCGTAGCGTATTTTTGACCTGCGACGTATTCAACATGCAAGCAACCCATCAATGTTCAAAAATATTCCAACTTGAACTTCACTGCGACGCTGTGAGACCCAGCCGCCATCGGCAGCCCGTTGCCGACCAAGCGAAGCGTGTAGTGAAGTGTCATGTCACCTTCAGCCAACGGATACAGAGCCATCGGCACACCGGGAACGCTCTCCTGGCCCGCAGCGTCCGTAATATGCAGGGCAACCCCCTGTGAGCCGCCAAAGACCGCAAAGGAGCGCCCTTCTCTGTCTCTAGGGCCGTCAAACGTCACGCGCAGATGTTGCCAGTCAGGCAGATTTGCATCGGGACGCGACGGGTCGGGGCGGCTCAATGAGCAATTGACCAAACGCAACTGGAAGGGCTGTATGACTCCCCTCGCGTGTCGCAAAAGCCGGCCGATGGGCTCGGGCACCATCTCAATGGTTTGATCGCTGGTGGTCGCTTCCAGCCCGCAGGCTGAGTCGATGACCTGTCCTCCCAACGTGACGATTCCATCGCCTTGCGCAGGCGTCTGCGCGAAAACCCAAGGGCTGATGAACATCATCAATAAAGAGGCTGTAGCGAGATGTATGAATGTGTTCACCTGGATCTCCCGCCAGTTTGCCCCTGCCACCATCAGTGGCAGGGGCAAAACTTACTGATAAGCCAAGGTGAAATTAGCTACCGCGCTGAAGTTACCAGGGACGATCGGGGCCGTAGCCGTAACGGCGCCTTTTACGTAGGCACCAAATTGCAGGGTGTTATCACCAGCGGCAATAACCTGCGGGGTCGTAGCGGTACCCAATACGATGGGTTGACTGCCATGCGTCATCATGATGCCCACGCCACCCGCGCCACCGACAGTGCCCAACGCACCAGGAACAACGCTTGATGGCGCCCCCGTGAAGGTAGTCGTCACCGTTTTATCGGTGAGGCCAGTCAAATCGCAGCCTTCAAGTTCTATAAACACATTCCTGGACTCAGACCGACCCCCATCCATCAACTGATGCTTTGCGATCGCACCCAGGCTAACGGTCTGATCGACCGATTCAGGCTTAATAGAACAAGCACCCGAGTGCACCGACCCCAAAAACGTAACCGTGCCATCCGCCGCATGAGCAACGGACATCGAACCCACTAACAGCCCGACAGACAACAGCGCAGTTTTCATTTTAGTTTTCATTGCAGACACCCACCTAATAATTGTCATATCAGTTCATCGCTGAAACCGCGATGAATACCTGTTTTCAAAAAATGGGTTCTTAGCAGCGTTGGCAAACTTAATTTTTCCAACTATTTGCATTGCAAACTAGGAACCCGTTCGATGCCAGGCAAGTTTCCACTGCACGTCTTAATGAAGATGCCGTCTGATTCGTTTAATCGCGTAGCCTTGTCACACCAAGACACATAGGAGAATTATGGCAATTTGCCAAAACTATAAAAGTGACTGTAAGAAGTAGGCTACATGCAACTTAATGAGAATATTTCAATGACGCATAAGTCCGTAAGAATAGGATTACACGCACTTGAAAACAATAGGATTTATACGGGAAGTTCAACTTGCGAGTGAGCAGTAAGTGAAGGGCGTTGCCGAGGGATGAGCAGGAATTTCAGTTGGCGGCATTTGATTTCTCCCCGCGCCTTGTGAATCACACCTCTTGGTCGCCTGAGATGATCGTTCCACGCAGCAAAGGAGTGCATCCTGTGACGTTCCGCGTCACGACCTTCAAGAGCGGACGCAGAGCGTCCAGGGCGGCATTCCCACGCGGAGCGTGGGAACGATCAATCGTCGCACCGCCCTTCCCACATTTGGATATCAGTGGCCGGAAGCAGCCGGCCCGGCCTTGGCGGCAAATGGCGGCTTGGCCAGCCACACAATCACGATCAAGCCCATGAACATCCACCCCATCAACGTGAAGTAGTCCACGGTGGACATCATGTAAGCCTGGCTGGTGAGGATCTGGTCCAGCTGCGCATAGGCCTGGTGCCCTGCCCCGCCCAACGCATTCAGCGCATCGCGGGTGGCCGAGTCATAGGTCGTCATGTTCTCGCTCATGTACGCATGGTGCTGGTCCGCACGGCGAATCCAGATCCAGGTGGTCAGCGACGCCGCGAAGCTGCCGCCCAAGGTGCGCAGGAAGGTCGCAAGACCGGCGCCGTCGGCAATCTGGTGCGGTGGCAGGTCGGACATCAGGATGCTCAAGGTCGGCATAAAGAACAGCGCCACGCCGATGCCCATGAAAAGCTGCACCAGCGCGATGTGCTGGAAGTCCACCTCATTGGTGAAGCCCGCCCGCATAAAGCAACTCAAGCCAATCGCCAGGAACGCCAGGCCTGCCAGCAGGCGCAGGTCGAACTTGTGCGCGTACTTGCCGACAAAGGGCGACATCAGCACCGGCAGGATGCCGATCGGCGCAACCGCCAGGCCGGCCCAGGTGGCGGTGTAGCCCATCTGGGTTTGCAACCATTGCGGCAGGATCAGGTTGATGCCGAAGAAGCCCGCGTAGCCCAGCACCAACACAATCGTGCCGATGCGAAAGTTGCGGTGGGCGAACAGCCGCAGGTTGACCACCGGGTGTTTGTCGGTCATCTCCCAAATGATGAACACCGCAAGCGCAATCACCGAAATCGCCGCGCCGATGATGATGAAGTTGGATTCGAACCAGTCCAGGTCGTTGCCTTTGTCGAGAATGATCTGCAAGGCGCCGACCCCGACGATCAGGCTCAACAGGCCCACATAGTCCATCGGCTGGTAACTGGTGACCACCGGGCGTTTCTTCAGCTGCGAGCGCACCACCATGACCGCAAAGATGCCAATGGGCACGTTGATGAAGAAGATCCACGGCCAGCTGTAGCTGTCGGTGATCCAGCCGCCGAGGATCGGCCCGGCAATCGGCGCCACCACCGT
Source organism: Pseudomonas fildesensis (assembly GCF_001050345.1). Taxonomy (GTDB): domain Bacteria; phylum Pseudomonadota; class Gammaproteobacteria; order Pseudomonadales; family Pseudomonadaceae; genus Aquipseudomonas; species Aquipseudomonas fildesensis. Next base: position 210,335 of record NZ_LFMW01000013.1, read on the forward strand.
GACCATCGCCAGCAGCGCCAGGGCCATGCCGCGCCTCGCTGGCGGGTAGACCGCGATCAGCAAGGTCTGGGTCATCGGGTACAGGGGCCCCGCCACCAGGCCTTGCAGCACGCGAAAGCCGATCAGTTCGGGCATCGAGGTGGAAATACCGCAGAGAAAAGAGGCCAGTACAAACAGGATAGTGGCCCACAAAAACAGCTTCACTTCGCCAAAGCGTCGGCTCAACCAGCCGGTCAGCGGCAAGGCGATGGCGTTGCTCACCGCAAACGAGGTGATCACCCAAGTGCCCTGCTCCGAACTCACGCCCAGGTTGCCGGAAATGGTCGGCAACGCCACGTTGGCGATGGTGGTGTCGAGCACCTGCATAAAGGTCGCCAGCGACAGGCCAATCGTGGCCATCAGCAAGCTGGGCGGCGTGAAGGAGGCGTTATTGCTCATCAGCGTTGCGCAGCCTTGGGAGCGGCGACGCTGTTGTCATGGATCAACTGCGTGATCATGGCGTCAGCCTCGGCCAATTGGCGGTCGTACACGTTGGTGGTGAACGAGGCTTTTTGCGGCGCCTGTTGCGCCAGCACCGGGCCGCTCTGGTCGTGCAGGTCCACATTGACCAACGTGCTCAAGCCCACCCGCAACGGGTTCTTGGCCAACTCGTCAGCGTTGATGTGGATGCGCACCGGTACCCGTTGCACGATCTTGATCCAGTTACCGGTGGCGTTCTGCGCCGGCAGCAATGCAAACGCGCTGCCGGTGCCGGCGCCGAGGCTGTCAACGGTGCCGCTGAATTTCACGTCGCTGCCGTAGATGTCAGTTTCGATATCGACCGGCTGGCCGATACGCATGTTGCGCAGTTGGGTCTCTTTGAAGTTGGCATCGATCCACAACTGGTTCAGCGGAATCACCGCCATCAACGCGGTGCCCGGCTGGACGCGCTGGCCCAGCTGCACGGTGCGCTTGGCGACGTAGCCGGTGACCGGTGCGATCAGGGTGCTGCGCGCATTGGTCAGGTAAGCCTGGCGCAGTTGCGCGGCGGCGGCTTGCACGTCGGGGTGGGAGCTGATCACGGTGTCATCCACCAGCGCGTTGGTGGTTTTCAGTTGTTGCTCAAGGTTGGTCAGCGCGTTCTTGGCCGAGGTCAGGCTGTCACGGGCGTGGGACAGTTCTTCAAGGGAGATCGCGCCGCCCTGGGCCAGGGTTTTGCGGCGGTTAAAGTTGTCCTGGGCGGTTTGCACTTCAGCTTTCTGTGCATTGACCTGGGCTTTCATGCCGTCGACGTTGCTGTACAAGCCGCGTACCTGGCGCACGGTGCGGGCCAGGTTGGCCTGGGCACTTTGCAGGCCGACTGCGGCGTCGTTGGGGTCGAAGTTGACCAGCACCTGGCCTTCGTGGACCAGGTCGCCATCGTCGGCGCCGATGCTCACCACGGTGCCGGTGACCAGCGGGGTGATTTCCACCACGTTGCCGTTCACGTAGGCGTCGTCGGTGCTTTCACTGAAGCGGCCGTAGAGTTCGTACCAGCCCCACACGCCGACGACGCAGAGGATGACGATCAGCGCCAGGCCGATCAGCATCACCTTGCGTTTGCGTGGGTTGTTGTCTTGGGGCTGTTCTGTTGCGTTAGTGTTTTCGGCAGTGGCCATGACAAATACCTCAAATTATTCCGTGCGTGTAGCTGGGGTGGTCGACGCCACGTTGTCGGCGCTGTAGCCGCCGCCCAGGGCCTGCATCAATTGAATCGACAGATCGATCTGCGCGGCATTCAGGGTCGCCAGCTGACGCTGGGCCTGCAGCAATTGCTGCTCGATGCTGAGCACATCCAGGTAGTTACCGATCCCGGAGCTGTAACGCTGCACCCCGGTGTTGTAGGACTGCTGCGCAATGTCCGCCGCGTGTTGCTGGGCCTGGATTTGCCGGCCGGTTTCGCGCAGTTGTGAAAGGGTGTTACCGATATCGCCCAAGGCTTGCACCAGGGTTTTGTTGTACTGGGCCACGGCCAGGTCGTAATCGGCGTCACGCGCATCGAGGTCGGCGCGCAAGCGGCCGCCGTCGAAGATCGGCAGCGAGATCGTCGGCGCAATGTTGAAGAAGCGGCTGGCCGACCCGAACATTGCGTCGCCCAGCAACGACTCGGCCCCGGCGCTCGCGCTCAGGTTGAGGTTGGGGTAGAAGTTGGCCTTGCCGGCGGCGATGTTCTTGCTCGCCGCCTCCACACGCCAACGCGCAGCGATCAGGTCCGGGCGACGGCCCAGCAACTCGGCAGGCAGCACCGAGGGCACGGCGACGACGCTGGGTTTGAGCACGTTGGGCCGGGCCAGTTCGCTGCCACGGTCCGGGCCCTTGCCGAGCAATACGGCAAGCGCGATTTTGGCGCTCTGCAGTTGTTTTTCCGCATCAATCAATTGCGACTGTGAGCTGGCTTCCAGGCTTTCGGTCTGCTGGTACTGGTACTGGCTGTCGATGCCCGAGTTAAGGCGGCGCTGGCTCAGGTCGAGCATCTGGCGGGTGCGCTTGAGGTCATCATTGGCCAGGTCACGCACAATATGCGCCTGGCCCAGGTCGCTGTAGGCCTTGGCTACGTCGGCGGCGAGCGTCAGGCGCGCGGCCTGCTGGTCGACTTCGGCGGCGCGGGCCTGGCCCAGCGCGGCTTCCCAGGCAGCGCGCTGGCCACCCCAGAGGTCGAAGGTGTAATTGAAGCTGGCGCCGATATTTCGCACGGTGGAATAGGCATCGCCCTGCCCCTGCGGGTCCTGATCCTTGGCCAGTCGTGAACGGCTCACGCCGGCACTGGCATCCAGGGTTGGCATGCGCGCGGCGTTGGCGGCATAGGCGGCCGCTTCGGCCTGGTGGGCACGCGCGCTGGCGACTTGCATGTCGGGGCTGTTTTGCAGGGCTTCCTGGATCAGGCCATCGAGTTGCGGGTCGCCGAGGCTTTTCCACCAGTCGGCAGTGGGCCATGCAGCGGTCGACAGGGTCACGCCGCTAAGGGATTTACCGGTTTGCAGGGTGTTGGCATCGAGGCGTTTGCCTTGGGTGTCGAGGCCGCTGAAGTTAGCGCAACCGGCCATGCTCATGGCCACCAGCACCAGGCAAAGGGCACGTGTGTTCATTCTTTACCTACCCGCTGCAGGGTGATGGGATCACCGGCAGCTATCAGAATTTTCTTGAGGATGTTTTCCAGGGTTTGCAACTCGCCCGGCTCCAAGGCGCCGGCCAGCTGGTTCAAGGCATCGGCGCCGATGTACGGCAGCATGTCCGCCAGGCGCTGGCCGTCCGGGGTCAGCACCAACTGCACCTGGCGACGGTCCAGCTCGGAACGCTTGCGGCTGAGCAGGTCTTTTTGCTCCAGGCGGTCGAGCATGCGGGTCATCGAGCCACTGTCCAGGGACAGGTTGCGGCACAGCTCCGCCGGGGTGTCGACGCCGAACTGCGCCATGATGATCAACACCTTGAACTGCGCGGCGGTGATGCCGTGGGGTTCCATGTGGGTGTCGATAATCTTGTCTTTAAGGATCGCCGCGCGGCCCAGCAACAGGCCGAGTTGGCAGTTGTGGAAGTTCTCCGGGGTGAAGTGCTTCATCGAAAGTCACCTTATTACTGCCTAGGCAGTGAATGTGTGACGAGATGTTACTGCTTAGGCAGCGAATGTCAAATGGAATAATTAGCTTGCTTGGTAATTTCACGAAAGGCGGATTGGAACACGAGCAAATGTGGGAGGGGGCTTGCTCCCGATAACGGTAGTGATCCACCGCTATCGGGAGCAAGCCCCCTCCCACATTTTTTATCGAGTAGGACTTAGAAGTCGCGTTTGTAGAAGATATCCAGGGAGCTGGCCACGCCACTGGCCACTTCCAGGTACACCTTTTTGCTCAGGAGGTAGCGCAAGGCGATGGTGTTGGCCGGCTCGAACACCCCTACCCCGTAGCGCAGGCTGAGCTTCTCGGTGATCTTGCCGCTGGCCACCACGGCGGTGGTATTGCCGCTGCCCTGGGTGTCGAGGTCGAAGTCCTGGATGCCCAACTTATTGGCAATGTCCGAGGTCACGCCGGCGCTGCCCATCAAGCCCAGGCCCAATGCTGCTTGGGCGAGCATGTTGTTGTCTTCGCCCGTGGTGCTCAGCGGACGCCCCAGCACCAGGTAGGACAGCGCCTGTTCCTGGCTCATGGCCGGCTCGGAGAAGATTTGCGTGGTGGGTTGCTCGGCGCTGCCGCTCAGGCGGATACCGGCGATGACGTCGTCGGTCTTGCGGATGGCTTCGATATCCAGGTAAGGCTGGTCGAGCGGCCCGGCGAACAGCAGGCGAGCTCGACGCACATCGAGCCTCTGCCCATACGCACGGTAGCGACCATCGTTGAGCCACAACTCACCGCGGGTATCCATGTTGTCGCCGATATGGACGTGGCCTTGCACCTTGGCGGTCAGGCCAAAGCCTGCGAAGTTGAGTGTGTCTTCGCCCACCACCACGTCGATATCCATGGCCATCGCCATCGGTGGCTTGCCCTCCTCGGTCTGGCTGCCGACGATGACCGTGTCATCCGAGACCTTGACGGTCGACGGTGGCAGTTCGCGCACGGTGATATCACCGCGCGGGATGTGCACCTTGCCGGCTATCGCCAGTTTGTCGTTCTTCAGGCTGATCTTCAGGTCGGGCGCCACTTCCAGCGCGGCGTAAGGTTCGACCGTGACCGGCAGCTGCGAGCCTTGCAGGCTGAGGTCGACCACCAGCGCCTGGCCCCAGTCGATCTGGCCCTTGAGGCTACCCTGCCCGGCCTTGCCACTGCGCCAGCCGCCGTTGAGTTGCACGCTTTCACCGGCGATCAGCGCCTGCACGTTCAAGTCTTCAAGGCTGATCGGCAGTTCCGGCCCGGAAATTTCGCCGCCCACCAGGTTCACGTTGCCATTGACCAGCGGCGCCAACAGCCCGCCGGAGATCCGGCCGCTGCCGTTGAGCTTGCCGTGAAGCTTTTCCACCATCGGCACAAACGGCCGCGCCACAGCAAGATCGAGGCCCGTAAGGCTGAAATTGCCGGTGATCGGCTTGTTTTTCGGCAGCGGGTTGATCTGCGCCTGCAACAGCAGCTCGCCGAGTTTGCCGCCACGGAAATTCAGCTGGGTGTCGATGCGCTTGGGGTTGAGGGTGGTTTCCAGCTTCAAGGTGTCGTAGGGGAAATCCAGCCACTGGCCCTTGTCCTTGACGCGCAAGGTGCCGCCGCTGGCATCCACCGAGACCACGCCTTTGGGGCCGCTGGCGGGCAGATCGAGCTGAATGTCGGCGTTGAGCTTGCCCTGCCAGGCGAAGTCTTTCGGCAAAAATGCCGCCAGGCTGTCGATGGGAAACTGCTTGAGGTGGTAGCGCAGCTTCGGTTCCGGCATCAGGCGCTGGTCTTCACCGCACAGGCTGGCAGGGCCGGAGACCCAGCAGTGCGCAGCAAAGGTCAGCTTGCCGTCGGCCAGGCGTTCGATTTTCGCCGGGGCTTGCAGCTTCCAGTCCTGGCCACCGGCTTGCACATCACCGCTGGCCAGGCGTCCGCGCCAGTTGCCTTTGTCGAGGTTGCCGTCCAGGGCCAGGGCCAACTTGACCAGCGGCCCTGCCAGATCGAGCTGAACCTTCTGGCTCTTGATATCGCCCTGGGCACTGGCAGTCAGGGTGCCGACCTGGGTGTCGCCGCTTTGAATGCCGCTGCCCTTGAGGTCGATCTTCGCGTGCTGGGCGTTATCCAACGTGGCGTCGAGGATGAGGTTTTGCAGGCGGTTATCGGCAAACGCGAGTTGCTGGCCCTTGAGGTCGAGCTTGCCTTGGGGGGCTTTCAAGGTGCCTGCCACGTCGAGCCGGCCATTGACCTGCCCGCGCAACTGCGGCCACAACTGAGCCAGGCGCGCCAGCTTGATATCGATCTGCCCGGCCAGCCGTTGCTGCAAGCTGCCGCTGCCGCTGATGCGGTTGTCGCCCAGGCGGATATCCAGGTTGGCGAGGGTCCATTGCTCACCCGCGCCTTCGGCCTTGGCGGTCAGCACCGCCGTTTGGCCGCGCAAACGGCCCTTGAAGTCGAGGTCGGCGTTCAGTTTGAGTTGTTGGTTTTTAAACTCGCCCTTGCTGCGCAGCGGTCCGGCCAGGGTGCCCGGCAACTCTGCGACCCAGTACGCGGGGTTCAGCGCCGACAGGTCCAGCGCGGTGTCCCAGGCGATGCCGTCGGCAAACTGCAGGGTCAGGTGGCCTTCGGCCTTGCCCTGGCCCGCAGTCAGTTTCAGTTCGGGCAGGAACACTTGCTTGAGGTCACCGCTGAACGGCGTGACCACATTAAATTTGCCGGCCGGGCCGTCGAGGTCAGCCTTGAGGTTGCCGAGGTAGTTGCCGTCCTTGTAGGAAATCTCGCCATTGAAGGTACGCAAGGCGACCTGAGGTTCGTCGATCACCGGGTAGAGGCGATGCCAGGGGAAGTCCAGCCAGTCGATTTTTGCGTCGGCGCTGAAGCCTTGTTGCCAGTCCAGGTTGGCGCTGAGCTTGAGGCTTTGTTTTTCACCGGCATTCAAGTCCAGGCCTGCGATCTGCGCGCCCTTGGCGTCGACCTTGCCTTGCAGCAGAAAGTCCACCGGTCCTTTCTCCGCCGGCAGTACGGCTTTGCCCACCAGTTGGTAACCGTTTTCCAGGTCGCCCTTGGCGGTGAGATCGAGTTGATTAAGTTGCAGGGTGTCAGGCAAATCGGCGCTGGGTTTAAACCCATCAGCGGTGATGTGCAATTGCGCGGGCAGGTTTTCCGCCAACGGTTGCAGCTCACCTTTGAGCTTGGCCGGCAAGTAACCGCTGCTGTCGGCATCAAGCTTGAGGGTCTTGAGCAGGTCGCCATCGATCTTGAGCGCGACCTTCCACGGCGCACCGCCAGGGGCATAGGGCAGGCTCACGTTACCGGTAGCGGTCAACGGCCAATCGCCAGTGGGCTGCAGCAGGCCGGCCAGGTCCAGCACCCAATCATCCCGTTGCAGGTGCACCGAGTCGATCTGCATGCCGGCGCCGGTCCAGTGCGCGGCCAGTTGCAGGCCCTTGAGTTCTTCGCTGCCGTTAAACAGCAGTCTACCGACGCGAACGTCGCCCAACTGCAGGGCAAGCGGCAACTTCAAATCCGGCAGCGTGATGGGGCCGCTGCTCGTCTCGGTGCTGGGTGGAAACTGCAGGCTGACTTGCTCCACATCCAACCGATCAATACACAGCGTCATGCGCAGCAGACACGCCGGCGACCAGTCAAACTTCGGCGCATTCAGCTCAACGCGGCTGCTGTCCTGTTGCCACAGCAGATGATCGGCACTCCATTGGCCGCCCAGACGACCCTGGAAATTTTCCACGCTCAAACCCGGCACCTGGCCCAAGGCCCAGCGGCTGCCCGCCTGGGTGCCCAGTACCGTCCACAGCGCCAGCAACACCAACGCGAGGATGGCGACTACGGCCAGCCCCGCTATTTTCAAACCACGCATCACAGCTCAGGCCCCATGGAAAAGTGCAAACGAACGCCGCCCGGATCTTCCAGGGCATGGGCCAGGTCGAGACGAATCGGCCCCACCGGCGAGACCCATCGCACCCCCACGCCGACACCGGTTTTCAGGCTTGGCATTTCAAGGGTGTTGAAGGAGTTGCCTTGGTCGATAAAGGTCGCGATCCGCCATTTCTCGGCAATCGAATATTGGTACTCGGCGCTCAGGGCCACCATGTAGCGGCCACCGATGCGGTCACCCCGGTCGTTTTCCGGTGACAGGGTCTGGTACTCGTAGCCCCGCACGCTCTGGTCGCCACCGGCGAAGAAGCGCAGTGAAGGCGGTACCGACTTGTAGCCATTGGTGGCGCTGCCGCCGAACTGCGCCCGCGCGAGGAAACGGTGGTTGTCCCACAGGGTGGTCAAACCTTTGACCGTGGCGGTGCCGTAAAGCAGGTTGGTGTCGGAACCGAGCCCTTCCTTGGCGACCTTGGCGTCGAACATCAGGCGGTAGCCATTGTGCGGGTCGATGCGGTTGTCGCTGCGCAGGTAGGAATAGTTGATCCCCGGCATCAGCAGGTTGCTGAGGCCCGAGTCATTGCCCAGGCTATATTCTTCGCGCTGCCATTTGAGGGAGATCACCCGGGTCCAGCCGCTTGGCAACTTGCTGTGCCATTCGGGGCCGAGGGTGAGCAGCTTGCTCAAGGTGTCGGTGTTGGCCAGTTCTTCATTTTGGTAGCCACCGGCGAAGCGCAGTTTGTCGGTGAGCGGTGGGTCGAGCGGAATGTCGTACCACAGGCCAACGTTCTGCCGCGGAGCCGACAATTCGGCCTCCCAGCCATAGCTGTGTCCCTGGGGGTTAACCCAGTGGCGGGTCCAATTGGCCTTGCCCCGTGGGCCGACGTCGGTCGAGTAACCGAGGCCCAGGCCCATGGTGCGCGGCTTGCGGGTTTCCAGTTGCACGGCCACCGGAATCACGTCATTGGTCGAGGCAGCCGGGGCGGCGTCCACACGCACGCCTTCGAAGAAGCCACTTGATTGCAGGTTCTGGTTGAGTTCGGCGATCAATTCGGAATCGTAAGGGGCGCCACTTTTAAACGGCACCATGCGTTGCAGCAAGTCGTCATCAAACGGCGTGTCGCCGGTAAAGCTGACCTTGCCCATGGTGTAGCGCGGGCCGCTGTCATAGATAAGTTCGATATCGGCCACGCCCGCCTGGGGGTCCACCGACAGTTTCTGGCTAATAAAGCGCCCGTTGAAAAAGCCGTAGCGCGAAGCCTGGTTCTGGATCAGACGCTTGGCGTCTTCGTAATGGCCGTGGTTGAGCACGGCGCCGGATTTGAGGTCGTCACTGGCGGGCACGCGAAATGCCTTGAGGCTCGCCGCCTGGCCGTCGACGCGAAGGGTCACGTTGCGCAAATGCACCGGTTCGCCGGGGTCGATGGTGATGACCAGGCGCGGGTTATTGCCACCCTTTACATCGCTGGTGATCTTAGGCTGATAGAAACCCAACGCCTGGGCCGCCTTGCGCGCCTGTTCTTCGGCGCCTCGGCTGAACCGCAGCAAGGCCTCTTCATCACGATCGCCTACCCCGCCGATATAGCCTTCGATGTTGGCTTTCAACGCGTCGTTTGATGGCTTGATCCGCACGTCCAATTCGCTTTGCGCCAAGGCGCCGCAGCTTGTGAACAGCAGAACCAAGCCGCTGGTAAATCTTCCTGGAAACTTCATAGGCGCGGATGCTACACGAGCTTGGGAGGATCTTAGAACCCGGACGAATCTGAAAAATTCTGCCCTATGCCGTTACAGCATGTAACGCCTGGGGATTAGGATGAAAAAACACATGTTCCAGGACAGGTCCTACGGCGATTTCACCGATTTCCTCATAACCCTGTCGCTTGTAGAAATCCAGGTAACGAGAGTTGCCGGTATCGAGTACCACGCCCGACGAATGCGGGTCTTCGGCACACCAGTTGTGCACCGCCTCCAACAACTGCTCACCGTAGTGTTTTCCCTGGAATTGCGGGTGAATGCCCAGCAGCGGTAACAAATGCACTGATTCGCTGGGCAGGCAGGCCAGCACCGCATGATGGTATTCCAGGTAACGCCGTGTACCGCGCACGCCGGTGCTCAGCCACATACGCAATTGCCAGGCCCAGCTCTCGGTGATGCCCAGGCGCCGCTGCGGTGGTGCGATCAGGGCGATGCCGATCAGCCGGTCGTTGACGAACAGGCCAATCGAGGGAAGCTTCTGGAAGAAATGCTGCTTGACCAGTTCGCGCACCGTGGCACGCACGCGCTGCTCGTAGCCTGGGCGCTCGGCTTCGAAGATGTAGGCGAAGGTCGGTTCGTGACGATAGGCCTGGTACAGCAAGGAACGGGCTTCGCGGGAATAGCCGCTGTTGAGCAGGCGAATTTCGGCAATGGCGGTTGAAGTGTCAGGCATACAGTGCATCTCCCTGGGCACCATTCAAAAGATGGCGTTCTTATGGGTACGAACTTACGCGGCGCGAGTCGTTCCCAGACATTAGCAGCGCATCGGTCCTACCGCCACGCTGGCCCCCGTCCGACTTGTCGGCTAGCATCGCCCTTTTGCCAGACTGGACTGCCGACCATGAAAATCGTCTCCTTCAATATCAACGGGCTGCGCGCCCGCCCCCATCAGCTGGCGGCGCTGATTGAAAAGCATCAACCCGACGTGATCGGCCTGCAGGAAACTAAAGTCCACGACGACCAATTCCCCCTGGCCGAAGTGCAGGCCCTGGGCTATCACGTGTACTACCACGGCCAGAAAGGCCACTACGGCGTGGCCCTGCTCTCGCGCAAAGAAGCCTTGAGCCTGCACAAAGGGTTTGCCAGCGATGAAGAAGACGCCCAGCGCCGCTTTATCTGGGGCACCTTCGCCGATGAGAACGGCAACCCGGTCACCGTCATGAACGGTTATTTCCCACAGGGCGAAAGCCGCGATCATCCCACCAAGTTCCCGGCCAAGCAGCGCTTCTACGAAGACCTGCAACAGTTGCTCGAAAGCCAGTTCAGCAATGACCAGGCGCTGGTGGTGATGGGCGACGTGAATATTTCCCCGGAAGACTGCGACATCGGCATCGGCGCCGACAACGCCAAGCGTTGGCTGAAGACCGGCAAGTGCAGTTTCCTGCCGGAAGAACGCGAGTGGATGGCCCGCCTGAAGAACTGGGGCCTGGTGGATAGCTTCCGTCACCTGAACCCGGACGTGGCCGACCGTTTCAGCTGGTTCGACTACCGCAGCCGCGGGTTTGAAGATGAGCCCAAGCGCGGGCTGCGCATTGACGTGATCATGGCCTCCAATGGCTTGCTGCCTCGGGTCAAGGATGCCGGCGTGGATTACGATCTGCGGGGGCTGGAGAAGCCGTCGGACCATGCGCCGATCTGGCTGGAATTGAGCTGAACCCCTGACTGTACTCGGTCAAATGTGGGAGGGGCGGTGCGACGACTCGACTTGCTCCCTCCCACATTTTGATTTGTGGTGCTCCAGTCATATTTCTGAAATCTGCCTGACTTAATCTCGCGGCACTCCCTTTGCCTTGAGAAGGTGGCGGCATGATGCTGCGCGTTCTGTTACTGCTAACCCTGTTCCCCCTCTGCGCTGTCTCTGCTCCCCTGCCCGTTCCCGATCAAGGCCCTGCTTTGCGCATCCAGGGTTCCAACACCATTGGCGCGGCGTTGGGGCCGGCGTTGGTTAAAGGTTTGATGGAGCATCAGGGCTTGCAAACCGTGCACAGCGAACCGGGCGCGGGGGTGAATGAACAGCGCGTGGTCGGCAAGACTCGCCAGGGCAAGGTCGTGACGATCGAAGTCGCGGCCCACGGTTCCAGCACCGGGTTCACTGCACTGAAAAAAAACAGCGCCGACCTGGCCGCCTCGTCCCGCCCCATCAAGGACAGTGAACTGGTAGACCTCGAACCCCTCGGCGACCTCAAAAGCCCCGAGGCGGAACAGGTCATTGCCATCGACGGTTTAGCGATCATCCTCAACCCGCGCAATCCGCTGGGCACGCTGAACACCGAGCAACTGGCACGAATTTTCAACGGTGAGGTCAGCACCTGGGAGGATCTCGGCGGGGTCGGCGGCGCGATTCAGGTGTATGCGCGGGATGATCAGTCCGGCACCTACGACACGTTCAAGGAACTGGTGCTGAGCCGTCGCGGCAAGCCCCTCACGGCTTCCGCCAAGCGTTTCGAATCCAGCGAACAATTGTCCGATGCGGTAAGCCAGGATCCCCAGGGCATCGGTTTTATCGGCCTGCCCTATGTGCGCCAGGCCAAGGCCGTGGCGATTGTCGATGGCAATTCGCAGCCGATGCTGCCGTTGAACAGCTTGATTGCCACCGAGGATTATCCGCTATCACGTCGGCTGTTTTTTTACCTGCCGCCGTCGGGCAATAACCCGTGGGCCAAGGCGCTGGTGGACTTTACCCAGAGCAGCAAGGGCCAGGCGATTGTGGCCGCCAATGGGTTTATCGCGCAGCAAGTGCAGGCGATCGGCGTGGAGCCGCGCGCGTCGATGCCCGAGGACTATCAAGCCATCGCCCGTGATGCTCAGCGCTTGACCGTGAATTTTCGTTTCGAGGAAGGCAGTGCCAGCCTGGACAACAAGGCGCGCCAGGACCTGCAGCGGGTGGTGGCGTATATAAGAAGCCACGCAAAGCTCGACAAGCAGGTGACGCTGGTGGGGTTTGGCGATGCCAAGAACGACCCGCAGCGGGCGGCGCTGTTGTCGAAGTTACGGGCGATGGCGGTGCGGCGGGAGTTGGTGAAGAGCGGTGTGGTGCTGCGCGATATCCGTGGGTTCGGCGCACAGATGCCGGTGGCGGCGAATACGGCGGATGAAGGCCGGATCAAGAACCGGCGGGTGGAGGTTTGGGTGTACTGACCCCCCGCCTCCTGTGGCGAGCGGGCTTGCCCCGCGTTGGGCTGCGCAGCAGCCCCAATAAAACCGCCGCAGTGTTCCTGATAGACCCCATCGACTGGTTTCAGGGCCGCTGCGCAGCCCAACGCGGGGCAAGCCCGCTCGCCACATGAAGCCCGCTCGCCACATGAAGCCCGCTCGCCACGAGGAGCCCGATCTCCACGGGAAACCCGCTTACTGCAGAACCTTGCTCACGACAGAAGCCCGCTCAGGGAGCGGAGAGCGCCCCGACTTGGTGCATGAACAAACTTGAACTTAGCCCCAGCCCATTTCTTCTAATGAGACTCGAACCCCCGCGGAGCACCGATGTGCCCAGAATCATCTCTTCCAATACCCCAGAAGCGGCCCTTTCCGACCACAGCGAACACAACGCGAAAATGTTCGGCTCCCCCAAGGACCGTCTCGACTTCTATCGCCGCGAAATCCAGTACGAAACCACGATCCTGGCCAACCGCACCGACGCCTATCTCACGGCGCAGTCGTTCCTGGTGATCGCCTTTGTCTCCGGCATGGGCAACCTCAACCCGGAATGGGGCAAGTTGTTCACACTGATCGTGCCGGTATTCCTGGCCTTCCTCGGCATCCTCAGCTCCCTGAACGCCTGGCCAGGCATTCGCGCCGCGTACGAAATCATCGACCACTGGCACTACAAGCAGAGCGAACTGCTGCGCAGCGAGCCGTTGATGGGCATGGCCTACGATGAGTCGCCGCTGTTTTCCGAGATGGAGTCGTCCCACAAGGGCTATCGCAAGTCGCTGCTGTTCTCGATGCGCGCGCCGTGGCTGTTCATGGTGTTCTGGGTGCTGCTTGGCGCCTACGCGTTCTATATCCAGGTCGACAACCCCGGCTCCTAAGCAATTGGAACTTCAACGCCCGCCGCAGGACCTTACCTTTACGCAGGCTGCGTTTTTCAAAAGAGGTGACCCATGAGCACAAGCAACAATCCGCAAGTCAGCAACCGTAACGATCCGGCCATCGACGGCGGCGAACCGGCCCCCGGCACCGCCGCCGATGCGCCGAAAGACCCGAAGCCTGCAGCAGACCCCAAGGCCAAGGAAAACGACTACAGTCCAGACTTCAAGCCCGAGCGCGAGCCCAAGCCTGAAACCGATGCCGATATCGACACCCAAGGCGGTTAGAGGAGACGATCATGCCTAAAGAACTCGACGACGAACTCAACGATCCAGGCAATGAAGACCCAGGATCGCTGATGGATGATGCAGAAGTGCCGCTCAATGACCTGGATGACGCGGCCGACCTCGGTAATACCGATCGTCAGGATTGACCTTTCACTTGGGCACGTCGTTCGTACCACGCCAGCATCGGCTGGGTACTCAGGCCATGAACGACGATGCTCAGGGCTATCACCGACAGCGTGAGGTTCACCGCCACCGCACTGCTGGTGCCGATCAGCCCATGGTTGAGCGCGTAGAAGAGGTAATAGATGCTGCCGATTCCCTTGATCCCGAACCAGCCCATCAGCCCGCGTTGTTGACGGTCGATCAGGCTGCCCCAAGGCATCGCCAGCACACTGGCCGGGCGAATCACGCAGAACAGCAACGCTGCCACGCCCAGTGCGCGCCAATCCCAATGACTGACCAGCACGATCCCCAGCAACGTCACCAGGAACACCTCCATCGAACGCTCCACCAGGCTGCCGAACGACAGCATGTCGCCCATCATCACCCCGGCGGCAATCTGTTCGTCTGCCAGTTGCGTGGTGTCGCCCTGCAGGGCGTTTTCCGGTGCCACTTCCAGGTGGCCCACCACGGGCAGCGCCAAATGCTCGGAAGGTGTTTTCGACATGCCGGTGGATTTGAACTCGGCCTGACGCAACCCCAGGCCTGCGGCGAACACCGACAGGAAACCGTAACCGCCGATGGCTTCGGCTGCTACGTAGGCCAGGGCAATCAGTGCCAGTGTCAGGTAGTCATTGGGTGACAAGGTGCTGTCGGCGTTGGTGATGCGCATCCACAACGTCATGCGGCCAATGCCTCGGCCCATCCAGTAGCCAGTCAGCAACCCGGCGGGCACCGCCCACAGCAGGTTTTTCAACACCCAGCCGCCCAGCCAGTCGCCGTCGAAACCGCCGTGCTGCATAAACAGCAGGGCAAAAATTACAAAGGGGAAGGCCGTGCCATCGTTCAAGCCGGCTTCACCGGACAGGCCGAAGCGCAGCGCGTCATAGTCCTGGGCATTATTGACCTGTACCAGTCCCGCCAGCACCGGATCGGTCGGCGCGAGAATCGCCCCCACCAGCAGCGATACACCCCACGACAGGTCAAACAGGTAATGCAGCGCCAGGCCGGTGCCGAGGATGGTCAGCAGCATCACCGGCCCGGCCATGCCGAATGCTATGCGCCAGGTGCGGTGTTTGAGCGGCAGGCGCAATTTCAGGCCGCTGACGAACAGCGAAAACAGCACCGCGACTTCCGTCAGGTGTTCCATCCAGCGCGCGGAATCCTTGATATCCAGGTGCAGAAGATCCACACCCAGCGGGCCAATGCCCACGCCCAGCAGCAGGCACACCGCCGAGGTGGTCACCGGCATCCAGCGCAGGTAAGAGGAGGTGAGGGCGAGGGTGAGCAACACGGCGCCAAGTACGGCCAACCATAGAATAAAAGTCATCGAGCGTGGTCCGGGCCGTGGTCTATGCAGGTTTGAGGACGGCCGCCGCGCGCAGGTTCAATGTGATTCACATCGACAGCGAACTGATGGTGTTCATGCGGACCATGGCCGTCAATCGCCGGCAAGCTGGCGCCTACAAGGGGTGTGTGCGCTCAATCAGCAGGCGTTCCAGGGTGGCGGCAGGCAACGGCCGGCTGAACAGATAACCTTGAATCTGATCACAGCCGGCCTCCTTCAAAAACGCCAACTGCGCCTGGGTTTCTACCCCTTCGGCCACGACCCGCAGGTTCAGGCTATGGGCCAGTTCGATGATGGTGCGGGTGATTGCCGCGTCCTGCGGGTTGGTGGTGACTTCGCGGATAAACGCGATATCGATCTTGAGCGTATCGAGGGGGAAACGTCGCAGGTACGCCAGGCTCGAATAGCCGGTGCCGAAGTCGTCGATGGAGATTTTCACCCCCATCGCCCGCAGGCGCTGCAGGCTGGCAATGGTGTGCTGGGTGTTTTCCATCAACGAACCTTCGGTCAGCTCGACCTCCAGCCAGTGGGCGTCAACCCCGTTTTTTTTCAGGCTGTGTGCGATATCGGCAATCAGGTCGCCTTCGATCAATTGATGGCCGGAGACGTTCACCGAGACTTCAACTGCGCCGATGTGGCTGCTCTGCCACGCGGCGATCTGTTGGCAAACGCTGTTGATCACCCAACGCCCCACGGGGACGATCAGGCCCAGGCTTTCCAGTACCGGCACGAACACCGCCGGGGATACCGCGCCATAACCGGGCCGGTCCCAGCGCAGCAGGGCCTCCAGGGCAGAGACCGCACCGCTGGCCAACTCGACCTTGGGTTGGTAGTGCAGGGTGAATTCATTGTGTTCAACCGCCTGGCGCAGGGCGTTTTCCAGGTTCTGGCGCGCCAGATCATGTACGTTCAAGCGCGCGTTTTCATCGACGTGCTGCTGCAACTGTTGTTCCAGCAACTGGCTATGGCGCTTGAGCTGATCGCCATGGGCCTTGAGCCGCAGCAGGTTGCGCACTCGCAGCCATAACTCGACACGTTCCACCGGTTTGCTGATGAACTCTTCGGCGCCGGTTTCCAGGCCGCTGACCCGTGCGCTGGTCTCACTCAGCGCCGAGAGCATGATGATCGGTATGTTCGCCGTGGCGGGATTGCCCTTGAGCTGATTGGCCACTTCGTAGCCATCCATGCCCGGCATCATGATGTCCAGCAGGATCAAGTCGGGCGGCTGTTGCGCCACCAACTGCAAGGCTTCTTCACCGCTGTCCGCGCTCAGGGTGTTGTAGCCCTCGTGTTGCAGCAGGGTTTCCAGCAGCTTGCGAATGTGGGGTTCGTCATCAACGATCAGAAGCGTTGCGGGTGAGCTGGCCATGGAGAGGACTCATGTGAGAGGAGGAGTGCTTTGTTGCAACAGCGTGTCGATCACCTGGTACAGCTCTTTGTAGCGTAGCGGCTTGATGACGTAGGCATCGCAGCCGGCGAGGCGGGTTTTTTCCCGGTCTTCCTTCATGGCCATCGCGGTCAGCGCGATCACCGGGATGTGCGCGGTGTGCGGGTCTTGCTTGAGCAGCGCAGTGGCGGCCAGGCCGTCCATACCCGGCAACTGGATATCCATCAGGATCAGCGCCGGTTGTTTTTCACGGGCCAGGGTCAGGCCTGTTTCCGCATCGGCCGCCCACAGCACCGTGTGACCGGCGTTGACCAGCAGCAGACGAGCCAGGCGCATGTTGGCCTCGTTGTCTTCGACGATCAGGATATCGGTCATGCAGCCTCCGGGGCGCGGTGTAACGGTAGCCACACCACAAACCGCGCCCCCTGGCCTTCGCGGCTGGCGACGGCGACGCTACCGCCGTGCAGGTCGGTGAGTTGCTTGACCATCGCCAGCCCAAGGCCGGTGCCTTCGAATTTGCGCGCCAGGCTGCTGTCGATCTGGCTGAACGCCTTGAACAGCTTGCCCATGTCGTCCTTGGCGATACCGATGCCGGAGTCGCTGACGCTCAATTCGAGGAACTGCTGGTGGGCACTGGGTTGCAGCGCAAAGCTGTGTACGGGCCATTCGCCGGGCACTTGGCCGACCTGTTCGCGCGCCACCTGGCGTGCCGACAGGGTCACGGAGCCGCCGTGTTCGCTGAATTTCACAGCGTTGGCCAGCAGGTTGTAGATGATCTGTTTGGTCTTGCGCAGGTCCAGGTGCAACGTGCCGAAGTCGTCCAGGCTTTCCAGCTTCAACTGGATGCGTTGCAGGGCGGCCTTTTCGCGCACGATCAGCAGGCTGTTGGCCAACAAGCCGGCCAGCTCCACGGCCTCCAGCTCCAGGTCCATCATCCCGGCCTCGACCTTGGACAAATCGAGAATGTCGTTGATCAACGACAGCAAGTGCTGGCCGCTGGTGAAAATGTCGCCGATGTATTCGCGCTGCACATCGCTCATGTCGCCGACGAGTCCATCCTTCAACGCCTCGGAAAAGCCGATCACCGCGTTAAGCGGCGTGCGTAACTCGTGGGACATGGTGGCAAGGAACTCGGATTTCATATGGCTGGCGTGTTCCAGCTCCAGGTTCTTTTCTTCCAGGGCGCGCTCAAAGCCCTTGCGTTCGGCCTCTTCCTGCTTGCGAGCGGTGTTGTCGGTGCCGATCAGCAGGTAGCCGATGATGGTGTCGTGGCGGTTGCGCAGGGCGGTCACCGAGACCATGGCAGACAGGCGGCTGCCGTCCTTGCGGATGTAGGTCAGCTCATAGATGTCTTCGATGCCACGGGAGGCCTTGAACACCAGCGCTTCGAAACCGGGGGTGATTGGCGTGTCCAGCTCCAGGCTGAGGGCGGCGGCACGGGTGATCAGTTCGGCAGGGTCGGAAATGTCGGCGGGGGTAATGCGGTTGAGTACATCGTCGGCCGCATAACCGAGCATGCGTTCGGCGCCGACATTGAAGATCTGGATCACGCCTTTTTCGTCGGTGGCGATGCTGGAGAAATACGCGCTGTTGAAGATCGCGTCTTGCAGGGCACCGGTCTTGAGCAGGGTTTTCTGGCGTTTGAATTCGACGATTTTTTCGGCCCGTGATTGGGGTTCGGGCGGGCTGACGGTTGAGCTTTTATCCATCGCAGGGCGTTCCGTGAATTTCAGGCCCGCCATGGTCGACAGACGATGGCGCAGAACATGCTCACAGAAGATCGCGTGGGTGCGATAAACAGGAGATGAGAGGGTTTGACAATAGCAGAGATTGTGGCTTTTTGATGGCTTGTGTCGCGTCCCTGCAAGCTTATTACCCTCAAATGAATGCCTTAACGCTGTACGCCCCTCAACGTGGAATTTCCAGGGTCGCCCGGAGCCCGCCACCCGCAAGGTTTTCAAGGTGCACTTCACCGCCCAGGCGATGGGCAATGGTTTGCACAATCGTCAGGCCCAGGCCTGCGCCGTGGGCGTTGCCACGGCTATAAAAACGCTCGAACAGGCGCTCACGCTCAGCCTCGTCAATTCCCGGGCCCTGGTCGTCGACCGTCATTGCGTAGCCATCGGCGGTGTTGCGCAACCCGACAGTGATCACCCCCTGTTCCGGAGAAAAATTGGCCGCATTGGTCACCAGATTGGTCAGGGCGATATTAATGGACGCAGCGTCAGCCTTGGCCGGGTAGGGCGCTTCATCCACGTCGAATGACAACTCAAGTCCTTTGCTCAACAGCCAGGGCGTGAGCTGAATCAGGCATTCGCGCAGGGTCGCCGCGAGGTCAAGGGGTTGAACGGCAAGCTTTGCAGCCGTGGGCTCCAGGCGTGCCATGGTCAGCAGTTGGTTGACCAGGCGACTGGTGCGGTCCACGCCTGAGATCAGGTATTCCAGGGATTCGCGGCGCTGTGTCTCGGTGCCCGCTTCCAGCAGGTTTTGCGCGTGTACCCGCAACACGGCCAGGGGCGTGCGCATTTCGTGGGCCGCGTCAGCGATAAAGCGTCGCTCGCGCCCCAGCACCTCCTGGATTTGCGCGAGCATGCGGTTCAACGCCGCCTGCATCGGCTCAAGCTCGGTGGGCAAGGGGGTCAGTTGCATCGGTTCCAGGGAGCCGGAATGCCGCGCGCGTAAAGTCGCCGCCATATCGGCCAACGGCTTGAGCCCCCAGCCGATAGCCAGCCAGACCATCGCCGCCAGGATCAGGCTGCCCAGCACGTTGGGCCACAAGGTGTGGCGCACGATGCGTCCGACAAGGTCGGAGCGCACGTCATCGCGCTCACCCACCCAGATACGCAGGCCGTTGTCCTTGTCCTTGAGGACAAAGCCGCGCCATTGGCGACCATTGAGGTCCTCGACATTGCTGTAGCCCGGCCGGGCGGGCGGCGTGGCAAAGGACGGTGCACTGCTGGTAAATACCACCAGCTCGCCCAGGGGGTTCCACACCTGAAAGGCGATTTTGCTTTCGTAGGGGTGCCCGTCGACCTTGGGCATGGCTTCACCCAGGGCTTTGTTGAAAGCGCGATACAGGTCGGCCTGGTCCTTGCTGGCCAACGGCATGCTCATCACGCCCTGGAGCAAGCGGGCGTTTTGCGCCAGTTGCGCGTCGTAGACTTCGGCGATTTCGTGATTGCTGTCATGCAGGTTGAGCACGCTGATCACCAGCAGCCCGCCCAGCAGCAGGCCGATGATCAGGGTCAGCGTACGGCGCCGAATAGAGGTCATCGACGTTCCTCCACCAGGTAGCCGACGCCGCGAATGGTGCGGATCAGCTCGCTGGAGAATTTCTTGCGCAGGTGATGGATATGCACCTCCAGGGTGTTGCTTTCGGCTTCTTCGTTCCAGCCGTAGAGCAATTGCATCAACTGATCGCGGGTCATCACGCGGCCGGGCGGCGAGAGCAATTCGTGCAGCAGTTGATATTCCTTGGGGGTGAGCAGTACCGGTTCGCCGTGGTAGCTCACTTGCTGCGTGCTCGGGTCCAGGCAAATACCCGCGTGTTCGATCACTGCCCGCGCACGGCCGGCGCTGCGCCGCAGCAATGCACGCAAGCGCGCCTTGAGTTCGTCCAGGTCGAACGGTTTGATCAGGTAATCGTCGGCGCCGGCATCAAGCCCGGCGATGCGGTCTTCGGTGGCATCCCGTGCAGTGAGGATCAGCACCGGCAGGTTGGAGCCGGTGTCACGCAAGCGTCGCAGCACTTCCAGCCCATCCATGCGCGGCAGGCCGAGGTCGAGCACCATCGCGTCAAACGTCTCGCTGAGCAGGGCATGCAACGCACTGCTGCCATCCTGCAGCCAATCCACGGTGTACCCTTCACGCACCAGCGCCTGGTGAATACCTTCCCCCAATGCCACGTCATCCTCGATCAGTAATAGGCGCACGCAGACTCCTGTCAGTTGAGTTTTTTGTTGATGTCGGCCAGCACGCTTTCGATCTCTTTGCGGCGGCCGGTATCGGCGGTTTCCCGACCGGGCCGTGGCGTGGCCAGCAGGGCTTTTTGCAGTGCGTCGCGGGCTTCGCCGTAGCGTTTCTGCCGGTACAGGTGGTCGCCCCAGAAATACAGACTATCAATGCCCGCCGGGTTCAGTTGCAAGGCCTGTTTGAGCAGTTGGTCAGCCTTGTCGGCATCGCCGAAACCTATCGGCCAGCCGGGGACGCGGTCGTACAGCGCCGCGAGGCTGGTATAGGCCGAGCCTTGCAGGGCCTTGGGGTCCAGAGCGAGGGCTTTTTCCAGGTCGACCCTGGCGGCCTTGACCTTGCTCAATGCACCGAGCCCTCCCTGGGCGCCCGCCCAGCTGCTGGTGACAATGCCGGACCAGATCCAGGCCTCGGCCGCCTGGGGGCGTGCCTGGGTGAAGGCCGTAGCCTGGGCGGCGAGCTGTTCAAAGGCCTTGGGGCGCTGCTCCTCGGGCAGGTTGTATTGAATGTGGGCCCAGCGCGTCTGGATGTCGTTGAGGCGCTGCTGGTCAGTGGCATCCAGCGCCCAGGTGAGTGGGCTCAGGGCGATGAGCAGCAGCGCGGCGAAGAGGCTTTTCATGGGGCGGGGTCCTTATCGATGGGTTTGTCGCTCAAGCGGCGTATCAATGGCAGTTGTTTGTGCAGGGCACGGTCGACCAGATTTGGCAGCAGGCTATTGAGGCGCACAAAAAAACGCTCCGGCCAGCCCAGGTACAGGTCTCGACGCTCGTCGGCAATCGCCTGGACCACCGCCGCCGCTACGGTGTGCGGGTCGTCGACGTTGGACTTGAGCGCGTCGTTCAAGGCCTGCGCCGCCGGGCTGTTCATGCGCGTACGGGTGGCGCGCGGCGCGACGTACAACACGCCGACGCGGGTGTCTGCCAGCTCTCGGCGCAAGGCTTCGGAGAAACCGCGCAAGGCGAACTTGGTGGCGCAGTAAGCGGCATAGCCGGGGTAGCCGATGGAGCCATAGGTGGAGCCGACGTTGACCACCATGGCGCTCGCAGCCTGCTGGAGCGTCGGCAGCAGCAGCTTGGTCAGGCAGATGGGCGCAGAGATGTTCAGCGCCAGCATGGCGTTGATCTCGCTGTCGTCCAGCTGTTCGAGCATAGCGAAGTGATTGATGCCGGCGGCGTTGATCAGCAGGTTGACGCCGCCGAGGGCTTCGGCAGCGGCCAACACCTTGCGCCGGTCGGCAAGAAAGGTCAGGTCGGCACTGACCCAGCGCAGTTGCAGCGGATAGCGCTCCAGCAACCCCTCCAGCGGTGCACGATGGCGTGCGACGGCCAGCACCTGCGCGCCACTGGCGCACAAGGCGGTGGCAATCGCCAGGCCGATGCCACCGCTGGCGCCGGTCAGCACCACACGGGCGTCAGACAGGCGCATGGGTTGCCTCCCCGATACGCGGCAGGCTGCGGAACATATCGGTGTAGAGCGCGTACACGACCTTGGACGCATGGATCACGGCGGCCTGGTCGTCAGGGTCGTCCAGGCTGTTCATCAAGCGGCGATAAGTTTCCATGTGCCCGATGTCCAGGGAGCCGTGGGAGCTCAGGTAGCTGAACGCTGTGGCCGGCAACTGCAAGCGCTCACGAATGCTGCCGGCCGCGTGGGTGGCCAAGGCGATGCTGGTCCCTTCCAGCACGTTGACCATGCCGAACAGGCCGACGGGGTTGTCACGGGCGATCAGGTCATAGAGGTAGCTGACCATCAGCTCGATGGGCAGGCCCGGGCGGCCGTCACGGACGGCGTCTTTGTCGCCACCACAGGCGGCGATATCGTTGAGTACCCAGTGTTCGTGGCCGTATTCATCCTCGATGTATTCACAGACGGCCTTGCGCAGCCATTCCAGGCGCGAAGGCAGGCGCGCGCCGCAGGCCATCATCAACGGCACGGTGTGACGCACGTGGTAGTAGGCCTGGGCCAGGAACGCGCGATAGCTGTGCAAGCTGACCTTGCCTTCCAGCGCATCCCGAATGATCGGCAGGTTGAACAGTGCTAGGCGTTCCTGTTGGGTAGCGTCTTGCAGCGTGTCGAAAAAATTCACGATGAGGTTTCCTCGTTGAGTGCAGGGGCAAGTCGGGCGTGATAACGCGCGACGATGGCGTCGCGCCGTGGCCGGCCGTTGGCGGTGAGCAAGCCGTTGGCGGCGGTGAAGGGTTCTTGCAGGCGCGTCCAGCGGTGCACCTGCGCGTAGTCGGGCAGGCCGGCATTGGCGGCGGCCACGGCGGCGGTGAGTTGCGCGTCGCTGCAGTCGGCACGATGGGGCCAGAGCAGTGCATGGTTCTGTGGCAGGGCTTCGCCATAAACGAAGGCCTGGGCGATGACGCCGTCTTGGGTCAGTTCGGCCTCGACCCAGTCAGGGTTGACGTTGCGCCCGTAACTGGTGACGAACTGATGTTTCTTGCGGCCCTTGAGGTAGAGAAAACCGTCCTCATCAAAGGCGCCCAGGTCGCCGCTGGGCCACCACTGTTCGGGCTGTTCGGTTTGGCCCAGGTAGCCGAGCAACGTCGAGCCCTTGATCAGCACTTCATCGTCCTCGGCCAGACGGATCTCCACATGGGGCATCGGCCGGCCGACACTGCCGGGGCGCTGTGCACCGGGACGATTGAGGCACACCACCGAGGCGCACTCCGACAGCCCGTAACCTTCGAACACCGGCATGCCAAGCTGCTGCGCGCGTTGCAGCAAGGCCTTGGATACGCGCGCGCCACCTACTGCGGCAAAACGCAGGCCTTGCGGGCTGAAGGCCTTCTGCTCGGCGGCAATCACCAGCATCAACAGCAACTGCGGGACCAGGATCAAACTGTGGGGCTGGCGCACGGCCAGGCAACCGAGCAATTGCGCGGCGTCCACTGCGCTGGCGCCCTGGATGCCCAGGCTTTTCTGGCTGGGCAAACTCAGGGTGGCACCGGCATACAGCGCGGCGTAGCAACCGAGGTTCTCGAGCAGAATCGCGATGGGCAACAGCGCCAGGTGATGGCGTGGGTCGGTGGCATGGCTGGCCTGGTGCAACTCGCGGGCGACGCGCAGCAGGCTGTCGGCGCTCAGGCACACACCCTTTGGCGCCCCAGTGGTGCCGGATGTGAAGGTCACCTTGGCGGTTGCCGACGGCATCGACGGGCGGCCTTCAAACGTGCGGCACCAGAATTCGCCGGACTTGCGGTAACCGATCCCGTGCAACTCGGCTTCCAGGTAGGGTTCGGCGATCACCCGTTCAGCGTGGCTCTGTTCCAGGCAATGGGCGCGCTGGGCCGGGCTGAAGAAGGGCGGCAGGGTCAGGCAGGTCAACCCTTCGAACAGCACCGCCAAATCCCACAGCATCGCATCGACGCCATTGTCCAGGGCCAGTGCCACCACCTTCACGCCTTCATCGCGCAGGCGTTCCTGCCGATACGCCACCTCGGCGAACAGTGAGGCGTAGTCCATTTTCAAGGTGTCGCCCCACAGGGCGATGGCACCGTCGTTGCGTTCGGCATAACCGCGAA
Source organism: Pseudomonas fildesensis (assembly GCF_001050345.1). Lineage (GTDB taxonomy): Bacteria > Pseudomonadota > Gammaproteobacteria > Pseudomonadales > Pseudomonadaceae > Aquipseudomonas > Aquipseudomonas fildesensis. The sequence goes on from NZ_LFMW01000013.1 coordinate 234,268, forward strand.
GTACGGCGTGGAAACGGCGGGCTTCAGGCGACATGGCTGGCGTCCTCAATTGTGGTGGGCAACCCCAGGCGTGAGAACAGGCCCATGTTGCGCAAATGGATGAACCCGGCGCGGATATTGCCGACATGCACCCACGGCTGGCTTTCGTAGTAACTGCCCCAGTGGTGGCGCTCGTCCCCCAGGCGCTGCGGGTCGGCGGCGCACAGCGTGACCGGCTTCAAACCGAGGCGGTGGAAGCTGTTGACCAGGCCGATATTGCCGGTGAATGCCACCCACTCCAGGCCCGCCATGGCCAGCAACCAGGTGACGGCGATGATGCTCAGGCGCGCACTGCCGGTATTGCTGGCGGCCAGGTTGCCGACTTCGGCGATGGCCTGGCGTTCTACTGTTTGTTCGGCGGCGGCACTGATCAGCGGGTCGATCGGGTGGTCCAGGTAACGTTCCAGGAACAGCGGTTCGTCGCCAGCCAGCCGCACCCCGGCCACTGCGCAGAGCTCACCATTGGCCTGGCTGACGCCAAACAACTGCGGCATGAAATGCCGGATGTCAGCGCCGTGGGCGAGGCGAAAACGCTGTTGGATAAACGCCTCGAAGGCGGGACGTTGAGGGTCTTGAGGCAGGGCACGGGCGAGGCGTAGCGGTGAACTGTCGGCCTGGCCGAACAGCAGGGGCAAGGGCGTGTTCCAGTTGATATCGGGCATTGGCGTTACGCCTCCCCAGTGAAGTTGGGAGGAGTATCAAAGGCATTTCTTAACGAAGTCTGAAGGTGGTGAAAATGATCGTTTTATCGATCTTCAGACTGCCTTAAGACTTGGCGGGCAGGGTGGCGCGGATTCTTTAAGGCCAGGTCTGGCCACCACGCTCTGCACAAGGCTCCCTTCCATGACCGAAAACCTGATAACACCGCGCTACGCAAGGCTGTCGATGACCTTGCACTGGCTGATGCTGGGGCTGTTTGTCGGCGTGTATGGCTGTATCGAGATCAAAGGCCTGTTGCCTCGCGGTCATGCGCTCAAGGGTGTATTCCTCGGCGCCCACGCGCTGTTTGGTATCACGATTTTCGTGCTGGTCTGGCTGCGCCTGTTGGGCCGCCTGGCACCGCGACCGGCGATCCTGCCGCATCCGCCCACCTGGCAGACGGCCGTCGCGCACCTGATGCACCTGGCGCTCTATGCGTTGATGATCGTGACCCCGCTGCTGGCCTGGCTGATGCTCAATGCCGCCGGCAAACCGATTCCGTACTTCGAGTTTGCGTTGCCATCGTTGGTGGCGGTAGATCCGGATCTTGCCAAGCAATTCAAGCATTGGCATGAATGGCTGGGCAGCGCCGGTTATTGGTTGATCGGCCTGCACGCCGCCGCAGGTTTGTTTCACCACTACTGGGTGCGGGACAACACGCTGCTGCGGATGTTGCCAAAACGCTATGAGCGCCGAAACGACAGCTAGATCGCGGATGAAACGTTTCACCCAGCAATAAAATGCCTGCGCAAGCGCTTGCGTAAGCAAATGTATCTGATTAGAGTCGGTGGCAATCGGCTCTGATTCAAGGAGCTCGAATACAAAAATAATAATTCCAGGAGCTCAGTCATGAGCCTTGAACCCTTGCTCGAGATGCAGGGCATCAGCAAAACCTTCAACGGTTTGCGCGTGCTCAAGAATGTCGGCCTGAAGGTCTACCCCGGCGAAATCCACGCCTTGATGGGGGAGAACGGCGCCGGCAAATCGACCTTGATGAAAATCCTCTCCGGCGCCTACCAGGCCGATCCCGGCGGCGAAATCCGCATCAGCGGCGAACCCGTCGCCACCTTCAATCCCGCCACCGCCAAAGCCCTCGGCATCGCCGTGATCTACCAGGAACTGAGCCTGTGCCCGAACCTGAGCGTGGCCGAGAACATCTACCTGGGCCGTGAACTGCGGCGTGGCTGGACCATCGATCGCAAGGGCATGCAAGCCGGTTGCGTGGAGGTGCTGAAACGCCTGGGCGCCGAGTTCACCCCCGCAACGCGGGTCAGCAGCCTGTCGATTGCCGAGCGCCAGCTGGTGGAAATCGCCCGTGCCCTGCATGCCCACGCCAGGATCCTGGTGATGGACGAGCCGACTACGCCACTCTCGTCGCGCGAGACCGACCGCCTGTTTGCCTTGATCAAACAGCTGCGCAGCCAGGGCCTGGCGATCATCTATATCAGCCATCGCATGGCCGAAATCTACGAACTGTCGGACCGCGTCTCAGTGCTGCGCGACGGCCAGTACATCGGCGAGCTGACCCGCGATGCGTTGTCGGCCGAAGTACTGGTGAAAATGATGGTGGGCCGCGATCTGTCCGGCTTCTACAAGAAGGAACACGCCGCGTACAACCCCGGCAACGTAGTGATGCGTGTGCGCGACATGGCCGACGGCAAACGCGTTCGCAATTGCAGCTTTGACCTGCACGCCGGCGAAGTGCTGGGCATTGCCGGGTTGGTCGGGGCAGGGCGCACCGAGCTGGCACGGCTGATCTTCGCCGCCGACCCGCGCACCTCCGGCACGCTGGAGGTGGTAGGCAAGACGGTCACCCAACTGCGCAACCCGGCGGACGCGATTCGCGCCGGCGTGGTGTACCTCACCGAAGACCGCAAGGCCCAGGGACTGTTCCTGGACATGAGCGTGGCCGACAACATTAATGTCTGCGCGTGTGTGCCGGATGCGCATGCCGGCGGCGTGCTTGATCGAAGTCACGCAGCGCAGCGTTCGAATGACGCGATCAAGTCGCTGTCGATTCGCGTGGCGTCGGGCAAGGTCAACGTGGGTGCGTTGTCCGGCGGCAACCAGCAGAAGGTGCTGTTGGCGCGGCTGCTGGAGGTCAAGCCGCATGTGCTGATTCTCGATGAACCTACGCGGGGCGTGGACATCGGTTCCAAGTCCGAGATCTACCGCATCATCAATCAATTGGCCCAGGCGGGCGTGGGTATCGTGGTGATTTCCAGCGAGTTGCCGGAAATCATCGGCACCTGCGACCGCGTGCTGATCATGCGCGAAGGCCAGTTGGTCGCTGAAGTCGGCGGGGCTTCGGGCCACGTCATTTCCCAGGAACGTATTATTGACCTCGCCACCGGTGGCGATCAGGTGGTTGCCCATGGCTGATTCGATTGTTGCAACAACAGGCAAGGCAGAACGCGTGCGGGAACTGATGCGCACGGTCGGCATGTTGCCGGTGCTGATTCTTTTACTGGTTGGCTTTGCGCTGGCCAGTGAAAACTTCCTGACCCTGCAGAACCTGTCGATCATCACCCAACAGGCTTCAGTCAACGTGGTGCTGGCGGCGGGCATGACCTTTGTGATCCTCACGGCAGGCATTGACCTGTCGGTGGGGGCGATCCTCGCGGCGTCGGCCGTGGTGGCGTTGCAGGCGTCGATGTCGCCGCAGTTCGGCATGTTCGGAATTGCCGCCGGGATAGGCTTCGGTCTGTTGCTGGGGCTGGTCAACGGCGGGTTGATCGCGTTCATGCGCTTGCCGCCGTTTATCGTCACCCTCGGCGCGCTGACCGCCATGCGAGGCCTGGCGCGGTTGCTGGCCGACGACAAAACCGTGTTCAACCCGGACCTGCCGTTTGCCTTTATCGGTAATGACTCGGTGCTCGGCGTGCCGTGGCTGGCGATCATCGCCGTAGCGGTGGTGGCGCTGTCGTGGTTCATCCTGCGCCGCACGGTGATGGGGGTGCAGATTTATTCGGTAGGCGGCAACCCGGAAGCGGCGCGGCTCTCGGGGATCAAGGTGTGGAAGGTGCTGCTGTTTGTCTACGCGATGTCCGGTGCGTTGGCCGGGCTGGGCGCGGTGATGAGCGCCTCGCGCCTGTTTGCCGCCAACGGCCTGCAGCTGGGGCAATCCTATGAGCTGGATGCGATTGCGGCGGTGATCCTCGGTGGCACCAGTTTTACCGGCGGCGTCGGCACCATTGGCGGCACGCTGATCGGCGCGCTGATCATCGCGGTACTGACCAATGGCCTGGTGCTGCTGGGCGTCTCGGATATCTGGCAATACATCATCAAGGGCATCGTGATCATTGGCGCGGTGGCGCTGGATCGCTATCGCCAGTCCGGTGCGCGAACCTGATTTGACTCAAACAACAATCACAAGAGAGACCCGCATGAACCTTAAACGCATCTTTCCCGTAATTGCCTTGGCTGCGCTGATGTCCCAAGTCGTCGAAGCGCGTGAATTGAAAGCCCTTGGCATCAGCATGGGCTCGCTCGGCAACCCGTATTTCGTGACCTTGGCCGACGGTGCCACGGCCCGGGCCAAAGAGCTGAACCCCAACGTCAAGGTCACCTCGGTGTCCGCCGACTATGACTTGAGCAAGCAGTTTTCCCAGATCGATAACTTCATCTCGTCCAAGGTCGACCTGATCCTGATCAATGCCGTCGACCCTTCGGCCATGGCCTCGGCGATCAAGAAAGCGCGCGACGCCGGCATCGTTGTGGTGGCGGTGGATGTGGACGCCAAGGGCGTGAACGCCACGGTGCAAACCGACAACGTCGAAGCCGGCAAGCTGGCGTGCCAATTCCTGGTGGACAAACTGTCGGGCAAGGGCAATGTGATTATCCAGAACGGCCCGCAGGTGACCGCCGTGACCGACCGTGTCAAAGGCTGTAAAGCCGCGCTGGCCGGCGCACCGGACATCAAGGTGCTGTCTGACGACCAGGACGGCAAAGGCTCGCGCGAAGGCGGCCTGAACGTGATGCAGGGTTACCTCACGCGCTTTGCGAAAATCGACGGCCTGTTCGCGATCAACGACCCGCAAGCCATCGGCAGCGACCTGGCGGCCAAGCAACTGAAGCGCAGCGGTATCGTGATTACCTCGGTGGACGGCGCCCCGGACATCGAGAACGCGCTGAAGACCGATACCCAGATCCAGGCGTCGTCCAGCCAGGACCCTTGGGCCATGGCGCAGACTGCCGTGAACGTAGGCAATGACATTCTCAATGACAAGGCCCCGGCCGAAGCGGTTACCCTGCTCACGCCAAAGCTGATCACCCGTGACAACGTCGGTACGTACAGCGGCTGGTCGAGTAAACATTGATTTATTGAGGGGGCGGCGCCGTGGTCACCATGGATGACGTGGCAAGCCGGGCGGGGGTGTCGACGTCGACGGTGTCTCATGTGTTGAACGGCACTCGCAAGGTCAGCTTGACCACCGTGCAGGCCGTACAGCGCGCGATCCAGGACCTGGGTTACATCCCCAACACCCTGGCGCGTTCGCTGGCGCGCTCGAGCACCAGCACGATTGGCGTGGCGATTTCGGCGCTGTCCAACCACTACTTCAGCGAGACGGTGCACGCGATTGAAACCGAGTGCGCCAAACACGGCTACATGATGCTGTTTGTCGACACCCATGACGACCCGGAGCAGGAGCTGCGGGTGGTCACCGCGCTGCATCACCGGCGCGTCGACGGAATTTTGCTGGCGCCGTCCACCGGTTCGCGAGCCCTGGAATATTTGCGCGCCTTTGAGATGCCGGCGGTGCTGGTGGACCGCATGATGAGCGTGCAATTCGATCAGGTCGGGGTGGAGAACACCCAGTCGACCCAGGCGCTGATCACGCACCTGATTGAACACGGGCACCGGCGCATCGGCTTTATCGCCGGGCGGGCGGGGTTCGGGACTACCGATGAGCGCGTCGCGGGTTATCGCGCTGCGTTGCAGGCGGCGGGTCTGGATTTTGATCCGCAGTTGCTGGTTAACGGCGGTTCCAGCAGCGAACCGGCGCGGGTGGCCACTGCGCAATTGTTGGCGCTGGCATCGCCACCAACGGCGATCATGGCGGGCAATAACCTGATGACCCTCGGTGCCATGCACGCCTTGCGTGACGCGCACATCGAGGTGCCGGGGCAGATGGCCCTGGTGGGGTTCGATGATTTTGACTGGGCGGACTTCTTCGTGCCGCGCCTGACGTTGATCGCCCAGCCGGTCAAGGAACTGGGCGCCCAAGCCGTCAACTTGTTGCTGCAACGCATGGCCACGCCCACCGCGCCCACCCAGAGTGTGCGCCTGGCGCCGAGCCTGCAATTACGTAATTCATGTGGCTGTCATTGATTGGAATAACCCGCGTATGAACCGTCCTGTTTCCCTCGGCATCGACCTTGGCACGTCCGAACTCAAAGCCATCCTGATGGACGCCGACGGCGCCGTGCTGGCCCATGCCGGCGTGCGCTTGGGTGTATCGCGGCGCCACAGCGGCTGGTCCGAACAGGCCCCGGAAGATTGGTGGCACGCCTGTTTACAGGCGCTGGACCAACTGCGTAGCCACGAGGCATATGCCCGCGTCGCGTGTATCGGCCTGTCGGGGCAGATGCACGGCGCGGTATTGCTGGGCGATGATGACCGCGTGTTGTACCCGGCGATCCTGTGGGATGACTCGCGCGCCATCGTTGAGGCCGAACAACTGGGCGCAGGATTCGCCGAGGTCACCGGCAGCTTGCCGATGGCCGGGCTGACTGCGCCAAAGCTGCTCTGGCTGCAACGGCATGAGCCCGAGGTGTTCCAGGCGATTGACTGTGTGCTGTCGCCCAAGGATTACCTGCGTTTGCGTTTAAGTGGCGAGCGCATCAGCGAGATGTCCGATGCCGCCGGTACGCTGTGGCTGGATGTGGCGCAGCGTGAATGGTTTAGGCCGATGGTGCGTGCCACCGGCCTTTCGCCTGCGCAGATGCCTCGGCTGGTGGAGGGCGGTGCAGCGAGTGCGACGTTGAATGCAAGTGCTGCGGCGCGGCTGGGGTTGCCCGCTGAGGTGGTGATTGCTGGCGGTGGCGGCGACAATCCGGTTGCGGCGGTCGGGATTGGTGCGATCAACGCCGGTGACGGTTTCATCACCCTGGGCACCAGCGCGGCGATTGTCGCGATCACCGATCACGCCGCCGGCAACCCGTCCAGCGCAGTGCACAGCTTCTGCCATGCGCTGCCCGACCGTTGGTACACCATGGGCGCCATGCTGGCGGGCGCCAGTTGCCTGCGCTGGGTCACGCGACTGACGGGCATGCCCGATGAGCAGACGCTGCTGGATCAGGTCCAGGCGCAACTCCCGATCGAGCGCCCCGTGCCCCTGTCGACCCCACTGTTTCTGCCGTACCTCGCAGGTGAACGCACGCCGCATAACGATCCCCTGCTGCGCGGCGGCTTTATGAACCTGGGCCACGACTGCACACCGGCGATGCTCGGTTATGCGGTGATGGAAGGGGTGGGCTTCGGTTTGCTGGATGCGCTGCGCGCGGTGCAATCGGCCGGTGCCAACGTAGGGGCCTGCGCGTTGGTGGGCGGCGGGGCGCGCAGTGAGTACTGGGCGCAGTTGCTGGCGAATATCCTGCAGCGGGAAATCTTTACACTGCATGGCAGTGAGTTGAGCGCGTGTATTGGGGCGGCAAAGTTGGGGTTTTTGGCGGTGGGGCAGGGTGAGGATTTGTTGCGGGCAGGTATGCCGGTGAAGGCTCGGTATGAACCGGATTTGGCGCAAAGGGCGGTGCTGGAAGCGCGTTATCGAAAGTTTCAGAGCTTGTTGGCGCCCGCGAAAGCGCTGCATGACTGAATGTGGCCGAGCTGTCGTGGCGAGCGGGCTTGCCCCGCGTTGGGGCGCGAAGCGGCCCCAAAACCAGACGCCACGGTTCTATCTGAAAGAATGCGGTGGTTTTATTGGGGCTGCTTCGCAGCCCAACGCGGGGCAAGCCCGCTCGCCACAGGAAGCCCGCTTGCCATAGAAAACCGGTCTGCCACAGAATTCAAAATGGCAGAAAAATGTGGGTCACAACCAGGCTGCATCCCACAGTGGATAATCGCCAATGTGCTCCACCAATCCCGCTCGAAGCGGGTTGGCGACAATGTAACGCGCCATTTTTCGAATATCTTCATCGGTCCTTACTGCTCGGTCGTGGTAGCCACGCTGCCAAAATCTCTCCCTGCTGCAACGCGCTCGGTTAATGCTCAATGTACTGCGTGACTTGGTCTGTCTCATTACGTCGGGCAACGTCGTGTCATTGAGGTCGAACAACCAATGAAAATGATCCGGCATGATCACCCATGCCAGCGAATTCACTTGGCCCGCATCGTGGACTTTCCTGAATTCAGCGACCAGTAAACGGCCCAAGCGAAAGTCACGGAATAATGGATGGCGCTGATGCACCACGGCGGTGACTAAATAAGCTCGGCCAGATTCTGAATAGCGGCCACGACGTAACAGGTGGGAGTTTGGCTGAAGAGGCAATCCGTTGCTCCTTACATGAGAGATAAGCTTTCACGCTAGCAGTGGAGGCGGATGACCTATGTTGATTTGCGTGTCCCTGTGTTTCAGCCAGCGAGCAAATTGTTGTGGCAAAAGGGCGTGTTGGCGAGCGGGGCTATCGTGGCGAGCGGGCTTCCTGTGGCGAGCGGGCTTGCCCCGCGTTGGGCTGCGAAGCGGCCCCGAAACCAGACGCCACGGTTCTATCTTGAAGAATGCGGTGGTTTTATTGGGGCTGCTTCGCAGCCCAACGCGGGGCAAGCCCGCTCGCCACAACAAGCCCGCTCGCCACAACAGTCCCTTTTGCCACGACTTGCCCGCTGGCCACAGGATGGCAGGTTAGTCAGACAGGGGCGGCAGGCGGCGTTTTACCGGGGTTTTCTTGACGATGGCGGTGTTGGTTTCCGCGTATGCGTTGATCCGGTCAAGCAGGCTGTCCAGGTGATCCATGGTGCGCACATGCAGCCGGGCGATAAAACAATCCTCGCCCGTCACCTTGTCGCACTCGGTAAATTCGGGAATCGCCTGGATCTGCCGCTCCACCTCCTGCAACTTGCCCGGCAGGGGTCGGATGCGCACGATGGCTTGCAGCAGGTAGCCGAAGTGTTTGGGGTCGATGTCGACGGTGTAGTGGGTGAGCACGCCGCGCTCTTCCAGGCGGCGCAGGCGTTCGCCGACGCTGGGCGATGACAGGCCGGTGACGCCCGCCAAAGCTTTTAGGGACAGCCGCGAGTCGTCCATCAAGGCGGCGATGAGTTGCTGGTCGATGGTGTCAATCATGGTGTCCGCCTAATTAATAAAGGTGATCCAGCCTTTTGGCCTTTTTTAGGCGCTGGAGCCGGTGCGGATCAGATTGCCATAATTAAGCCTCACTTGAGGAGCTTCAATCATGGATATATCCATTCGTCGCGGGTCGTGGGAAATGGTCGCCGCCATGCTGATCTCGGGCACCATTGGCTGGTTTGTGCTGGTGTCTGGCGTGTCGGTGATCGAAGTGGTGTTCTGGCGCTGCGTGATCGGTGCGTTGACCCTGTTGCTGGTGTGCGCTCTGCTCGGTTACCTGCGGCTGGACCTGCTCAGTTGGACCAAGCTCGGGCTGGCGATGCTCAGTGGCGTGGCCATCGTCGGCAACTGGTTGCTGTTGTTCGAGTCCTATTCCCGCGCGTCGATTGCGATCAGTACGGCGGTGTACAACGTGCAGCCGTTCATGTTGGTGATGCTGGCAGCTCTGTTTCTGGGCGAAAAAATCACCGTGCAGAAAGTCGCCTGGCTGAGTGTGGCGTTCCTTGGGATGTTGGCGATTGTCACGGCGCATGGCGAGCAGCAAACCGGTGGCGGGGACTATCTGGCAGGTATCGCACTCGCGCTGGGCGCCGCGTTTTTGTATGCGATTGCCGCGCTGATCATCAAGCGCTTGAAGGAAATACCGCCACATTTGATGGCGTTGATTCAAGTGACGACCGGCGCGCTGCTGCTCGCGCCTTTAGTGCCCTGGGACAGCCTGCCAGTGTCGACGAATGCCTGGGCCGCGTTGGTGACACTTGGGGTGGTGCACACGGGTTTGATGTATGTGTTGCTGTATGGGGCGATCCAGAAACTGCCCACGGCAATCACCGGCGCGCTGTCGTTCATCTACCCGATTGCGGCCATTTTCGTCGACTGGATCGCCTTTGGTCATCGCCTGGGTTGGCTGCAATGGCTGGGTGTGGCGGCGATTTTGTTGGCGGCTGCCGGCTTGCAAAGAGGCTGGGGATGGAACTCTGTGGCGAGCGGGCTTCCAGTGGCGAGCGGGCTTGCCCCGCGTTGGGGTGCGCAGCAGCCCCAAAAACAGTCAGCGCATTTTTCCAGGCAAATTTCAGCGTCTGGTATCAGGGCTGCTTCGCAGCCCAACGCGGGGCAAGCCCGCTCGCCACAGGAAGCCCGTTTGCCACAGGAAGCCCACTTGCCACAGGAAGCTCGCTTGCCATAACGAGCCCGCTCCAGGGTTAGTGCGTGCCTCGAGGGATGGTCTTGAGCAGATCATCCGGGCTGATATAACCCACCACGCTGCCTGGCAGCGGCAACCCAAGAATGTGCCCCTTGATCTTGCCCACCACGTGCATCTCGCACGGTTTGCAATCGAACTTCAAGGTCAGCACTTCGTCGCCGTGGATCAACTGCATCGGCGCTACCTTGGTTTTCACGCCCGTCACACCCTTGGCCTGTTTAGGGCACAGGTTGAACGAGAACCGCAGGCAGTGCTTGGTGATCATCACCGGCACTTCACCGGTTTCTTCATGGGCTTCGAACGCCGCGTCGATCAGCTTCACGCCGTGACGGTGGTAGAAGTCGCGCGCTTTCTGGTTGTAGACGTTGGCCAGGAACGACAGGTGCGCTTCCGGGTACACCGGCGGCGGCGTGGTCTCGGCCTTGCGTCCACCACGCGGGTGGGCCGCAACACGGGCGGCGGTCAGCGCTTCGATCACTTCGCGGCGCAATGCCTTGAGCTGCGAGTTGGGGATGAAGAACGCCTGCGGCGCATCCAGCTCGATGGCGGTGGCATGGTACTCGGTAGTGCCGAGTTGGCCGAGCAGGTCGCGCAGGGTGTCCAGGGCCTGTTCAGGCTTGTTGGCGACGCCAAACGGGCCGGGCAGGGTGACGCTGGCGTTGATGCCTTCTTCGCTGGTGGCGGTCACGACCAATTGATCTTCGCGCAGGCGGGCGGCCCACGACAGGCCGATACGGCGCTCGGCGGAGGTCTTCTGCAGGGCTTGCTGCCAGTTATGATCCAGGTTGCGGTTCAGCGGATGGTTCGGGCGCAACTGATGCAGGCCGGCCGGCATTTCATTCGGCTCGACGCGGTAGCGGTAGCGCTTCTCGCCGTCTTCCTCAAACTCGCCTTTGGGCTCGGCGATGTTGGCGCGGAACCCCACCACTTCACGCTTGACCAGTACATTGAGGCCGTCACCGTTGGACAGCGGTTCATGGGTGATCACCTGCAAGTCGCGCTTGCCGGCTTTTTCCACCACACCTACCGGCAGGCCGGTGAAGGTTGGGGTGTCGAAGGCGCCGATGTCGATCTTGCGGTCACTGACGAAGTAGTCGGTGCTGCCACGGTGGAAGGTTTTTTCCGGGTCGGGCAGGAAGAAGTGCGCGGTGCGGCCGCTGGAAGCGCGAGCCAGGTCTGGGCGGTCTTCGAGGATTTCATCAAGGCGCTGGCGGTAATAGGCCGTGATGTTCTTCACATAACCCATGTCCTTGTAGCGGCCTTCGATCTTGAACGAGCGCACGCCGGCATCGACCAGGGCGCGCAGGTTGGCGCTCTGGTTGTTGTCTTTCATCGACAGCAGGTGCTTTTCAAAGGCCACAACGCGGCCCTGGTCGTCTTTCAAGGTGTACGGCAGGCGGCAGGCCTGGGAGCAGTCGCCCCGGTTGGCGCTGCGGCCGTTCTGCGCGTGGGAGATATTGCACTGCCCGGAGAACGCCACGCACAGGGCACCGTGGATGAAGAACTCGATGGCGGCATCGGTCTCGTCGGCAATCGCGCGGATTTCCTGCAGGTTCAGCTCACGGGCCAATACCAACTGCGAGAAACCGGCCTGGTCGAGGAACTTGGCGCGGCCTAGGGTGCGGATGTCGGTCTGGGTGCTGGCGTGCAGCTCGATGGGCGGAATATCCAGCTCCATCACCCCCAGGTCTTGCACGATCAGCGCGTCGACACCGGCGTCGTAGAGCTGATGGATCAGCTTGCGCGCCGGTTCCAGCTCGTTGTCATGCAGGATGGTGTTGATGGTGGTGAAGACGCGCGCGTGGTAACGACGGGCGAATTCGACCAATTGGGCGATATCGCTCACCTCGTTACAGGCGTTGTGACGAGCGCCGAAGCTCGGGCCGCCAATGTAGATGGCGTCGGCGCCATGCAGGATGGCCTCGCGTGCGATGGACACATCGCGGGCAGGGCTGAGCAATTCCAGGTGATGCTTGGGCAAGGACATAGTTTTTTTAGTCAGGCTTGTCACGGTTGAGGCGCGCATTGTAGCTGTGAAATGCCTGACCGGCATCTACCACAGGGCTGTCAGGCCTTGGCGGCCATCGCGGTGACTTCCACGCGCATGCCTTCTACCGCCAGGGCGGCAACGCCAACGGCAGCGCGAACTGGCCAGGGTTTGGCGAAAAAGCGCTTGTAGACCTCGTTGAACGCGGCGCGGTCGGCCATGTCGGTGAGGTAGATGGTCAGGTGCATCACTCGGTCCATGGAACTGCCAGCCTTCTCCAGCGCCACTTTCAGGGCTTGCAGGGTACATTCGCTTTGCAGGGTGATATCGCCCAGCTCCAGGCTGCCGTCCGCGTGGGTCGGGATCTGGGTGGAGACCAGGATGCCGTTGAAGCCGATCACGTCGGAGGAGATGGAGTCTGGATCGGGATCCGGAGTGTAGGACAGGTCGTGGTTGGCCATGGGCGCCTCTCGTTGGCAGGAACAGAAAGGCGCCATGGTCCCCGAAAAAATCGGTCGGGGCAAACCATGGGTTCACCTCGCTGCGCAATAGCCCACTGGCATTCGCGCCACGCGCTTTGCAAGCCGGCCCGGCAGCCAGCACAGGCATGCGTGACCGATTGGCGTTGCTCGGCGCAAAGCCTTGAGGGCTGGGGCTCCAGCAGCAATTTGACGTCAGAAAATAATCATTTTTGCCGGGTAAAGTCGCGTAATTGCCAGCCGATAGTTAATGAAGATGCAAGGTTCCCGTTCGGTTGAGGATACGTCATGTTCAATAACTCACTTAAAACAGAACTGGCGGCCAGGACGGCCGAAGTCACCGAGTACAAAGGACTGATTGCCGCACTCGAGCGCTCGATGGCCGTGGTCGAGTTCGACCTCAACGGCAAGGTGTTGCGCGCCAACGACAACTTTATGAAAACCCTGGGCTACAGCGCCGCGCAATTGGCCGGCAAGACCCACCGTGATTTTTGTTTACCGGCGCTCACCAGCAGCCCGGCCTATGCCACGTTCTGGCAGGACCTCAAGGCCGGCAAGTTCGTGTCGGGCACCTTCAAACGGGTGGACGGCCAAGGCAAGGTGATCTGGCTGGAGGCCAGTTACAACCCGATACTGGATGACCGTGGCCAGGTGTTGAAGGTGGTCAAGTACGCCTTGGATGTCACCGCAAAAGTTGAGCAGGAGGCGGCCACCCGCAGCAAACTGGCCGCGCTGGACCGGGCAATGGCTGTCATTGAGTTCGATTTGGGCGGGCAAGTGCTCGACGCCAACGAAAACTTTCTCAACGTCATTGGCTATTCGTTGGCGGAACTCAAAGGCAAGCATCACCGACTGTTCTGCGAGCCGGCACTGATCAACAGCAACGAGTACACCGACTTCTGGCGCCGCCTGAACAACGGCGAATTTTTCACCGGGCAATTCAAACGTATCGGCAAGCATGGCCGTGTCGTGTGGCTGGAGGCCAGTTACAACCCGGTGTACGACGGCGACGGAAAATTGATCAAAGTCGTCAAGTTCGCCAGCGACATCACCGAGCGCGTCGAGAAGTTCGAGGAAGATTCACGCGGCGCTTCCCGGGCCTACCATATCTCGTCCGAAACAGAGCGTTTTGCTGAGCACGGCACACAGGTGATTCACGACACGGCCACTGAAATGCGCCGGATTGCCGAGAACATCGGCGCCTCTGCGCGACTGGTAGGGCAACTGGGCGATCGTTCCGAGCAGATCACCGCCATCGTCAACACCATTCGCGGCATCGCCGACCAGACCAACCTGCTTGCGCTCAACGCGGCCATCGAGGCTGCGCGCGCGGGCGATCAGGGCCGTGGTTTTGCCGTGGTGGCCGATGAGGTCAGGCAATTGGCGGGACGGACCAGCCGTTCCACCGCAGAAATCGCCGAAATGATCGGGCTGATCCTGTCGGAAACACGTGACGCGGTGAGCAGCATGAATGCCACCCAGGAAGGCGCGCAACGTGGCGTCAACCTGGCCGATCAGGCAGGTTCGGTGATTCTGCAAATACGCACCAGCACCAGCGATGCGGTGCAAGCGGTGAGCATGTTTGCCTCGAAACTGGATGAGTCGGAGGTGATTCCGAAAACCGCCGTCGGTTGGGTCGGATAATGCCCATGCGCCGGCCAGGCTGAACGCCGGCCGGCGCCTTCCCAATTTGCCGGTGCCGTCCTCGTTTGAGACGTTTCGGTCAGGCCATGGCTCGATGTGGGCACACGCTACAGCCCCCGGCTTGCCAGCCGCCCGGTGATATTGCGCGGCACCGTTAACAACGTGACCAACAAAGCCTATTGGGGAACGCCGCTGTTATCGAGCCTGGGGCTTGGAGCGCCACGGACTGTGGAGCTTTCGTCGACGATGGATTTCTAGGGGGCATCGGCCTATTGCCAGTCAGTTAAGGGGGCGCACTGTACTTGTGGCGAGGCGTCGTGGGGTTCCAGGCTTTCCGTCAAAGCGGGCAGTTTGATCTACAAATCAGGTTAGAGTGTTCATTTAACAATCGATACGTGAAGAATGAATCGTCCGCTGTTTGTTTCTCTAGATGGGCCCAAGGGCGTCGGAAAAACCACACTGTTGGAGGCCGTTACGAAAGTACTAAGGGCAGACAATAAAAAGGTGATCCGACTTTCCGAGCAAAAAAGTGATCCCTGCCGGGGTGAAACAATGGCACTCGTCAACAAACTCGCCAGAACCCCCACCCGGGATTTGGAACTGGAGTTCGAGGTTTGTGAGCGCTTTGCTGATAGCCGGGCCTGGATTTCCCAGCACGTGCTGGCTAAACAGCCGCCAGGCAGCATCATCTTGATTGATCGCTGGTACCCGTCTGATGCCGCGTTTCGCCGGATCGTCCCGTTTGCAGAGATTCTACAGGTGAACATTGATCGAAACGTGCAAGTGCCAGACCTGCATGTCGGGGTTGTCACCGCCCCGGATATTTCATGGGCGAGGGCAGCAGCACGCCGGCGTGGGCTGAGCAGTACTGTGATCCACACGCTGGGAGAACATGTCGCTTGTACCCAGGCGTTCGAGCGAGCGATTGCAGATCACGGTTGGTTTCTATGCCGTAATGAAGGAACGCTCGAAGACGCAACGATGCAGGTGATTTCTGAGATCTATAGCGTTCTTCTAAGCGCCAGTCTGGATGAGGTTGAGATAGCCGTAAAAGGAGTTAACCAACACCGCTAACAGCACGGGGATGGTTAACCGCTTGAGGTGATAGAGGTAAGTCAGAAGTCCAATGTCACTCCGGCATAAAGCGCGCGACCCTCTCCAGGCGAGTGCAGGGATGCTTGGGCGCCATCCGGGTCGTACCAGACGTATTCGTAATATCGGTTTGTGAGGTTTTTCAACTGAAGATCTACGCTCACTGATTCGGTCACCTTGTAAGTGGCCCCGAGATTTATCAGTACGTAACCCCCATAAGTACCTTTGGTGTTTTCTCGCTCCAGGTAATAGTTGGTCTGGCCGTTCATCCACGCGGTCAATTGCAAGGCAGGGGTCGCTTCATAGCTGATGCCGGCGTTGTAGAGGTGATGGGGGATGTGGTCGATTTCCTGGCCTTTGCTGTTGGGCAACGTGGCGCTCGGCTGGAGTATTTTTGAATACTGCCAGGAGTAGGCCATCCAGATCTCAGTTCGCTCGTCAGGGTGCAGGTTCATCTGCAAGTCGTAGCCCCAGCGCCGGGTTTCGCCGACGTTGTCCGACTCTCCACTTGGATCGTTTAGCCTGCGACTGACTTCGCCTGAGGCTTCTTGCTGCCAATAGGCGACTCGACCATCGACCCAGTCAGCCGGCGTGAACTTGATGCCGGTTTCCCAGCCTTCATTGATCGAGGGTGCCAGATCGGTATCCCTCGGCGGGATCTTGTAAGCTGCCGCGCCCGTACCCACCTGGAAGGTTCGCCCCCAGTTGGCATAGAGGCTTGCCACCTCCCATGGGGAATACACCACGCTGAGCTTCGGCTGCTTGATCAGGCCGTAGTCGTTTATGTCGTAGTCCATGCCGGTCATTTCGTTGGTGAAGTCGCCCTGGATCTTGTCGACTCGGTAGGCCGGTACGATCTTCAGTGACTCGAAAGGTTTGATTTCGGCCTGGACGTAAGCGCCGTAGGTATCGAAATCGAATTGCTGGTCGCGGGTGGTTGCCTGGCGTGAACGGTCTTTGGTTCGATAACGCTCACTCTTGTTTTGTTGCTGTTGTACGTCTGCTCCCCCTTCCAGTGCAACGTCATACAACCAGCTGACTTCGGGTCGCCACGTCAGAGAGGTGAGGGCGCCGTATTGGGTTTCGTAGGCGTCGCGTTCCTGTTGGGCGCTAGTGCGCCAATACTGTGTCCAGCGTCGATCATCGAAGGTGTTGACGTAGGTTTTCGCCGACCACGCGAGATTCTCAACCAAGTCTGTATCGAAATGCAGGCTGACCTGATTCATACGCCGAGTACCCTTGTCTGTGGCGTTGAAACTGTTGGTCATACTCGGATGATGACGGGCATCGTCTTCAGTCAAATACCCGGGCTCTTGAGCTTCGGTTTCGTAGTGACGTGCGATCAAGCCGATGCGGTAGCTGTCGTCGTCCGGTGTGTAGAACCACTTACCAGACATCGAAAACTTGTCTGCTTGGGCGTGATCCCGGTAGCCATCGGATTTTTGATAGGCGAAGAAGTAGTTCTGAGTCCAATTGTTGCTTTCAATGCCCTTGGCGAGTTGGGCCTCCTGGGTATTGAAGCTGCCATAACGAAGCCGCGCCTTGTTGTAGTCGCCACCCGTGCGGGTCAGCATATTGACGTTGCCGGCGATGTTGTTTAGGCCATAGCGGGCATCGCTTGTGCCACGCACCACCTCGATGCTGTCCAGCTCCAAAGGGAAAATCATATCCATGTACGGCATGTTGCCGTCATTGCTGTTGCTCGGAATGCCGTCAATCAGCAGCTTGACCGCGTTGACTTCACCCTCGCCGTTGAAGCCTCGAAAGGAGATCTTTCCGGATGTGGTGCCTTGATTGAATTCAGTGAGCATCACGCCTGGTGCACGGCTGAACAGCTCCCAGCTGTAGTTGACTGGCATCTTCTCGAGGATGTCTGCCCCCAAAATATCGACTGAGCTAAGCACGTTACTGGTGTTCAACGGGCCGCTGGCCTTGCCTTGAACGCTCACCGTGCCCAGGGTGAGCGTTGAGTTTTCGATTTTGCCGGTTTCGGCTAGTGCTGACGAAAGCGGGCTTAAAACGAACACGCTAATCGAAAACAGGGGCCACATGGAGCCAGACACAGACAAAGGCTTTGCACGAGGTAAAGTGATTGGAGAAGGCATAACGCACACTTCCTGATAACCAAGAGTATTCATGAGCGTTTAGGCGGTCACAGGGGGAGGCCGCACAAACACTAGGGAATGAAAACAGCGCCGAACATTTGTCGGCGAAGCAACGTTGGATATCAGGCGATAGGCGAGGCGCGCGGGCTTAGGCTGGGCCAGCGGATTCTGGGGTGCAGCGTAGGCAGTTCGGGGTTGTCGAGGGAGGTGTCAGGTGTGTATCGAGGCAGGAAATTTCGGTAGTAGTTCGATGGCAGCGCTGCCAGCCCAGCATGTCCACAGCAGCAATCGCCGTGTTGCATGAGGGTTTTTGATGGCGTCTGTTGCTGGAGGGTATCGATCAGTTTATTGAATCCGGCAGGCAATGCCTTTAACGCACCACCTGAACAGAAACCGCCCCAAAGCATCAATTGCATGTCCGGCGTCTGCATCGCGCGGCTCAACGGCATGGCCAACATGTTTAACAACACGGCCAGGCAGGCGATCCACGGGCGGATGCGTTTCAACGAAGCCATGAATGAAGACGCCGCAAAGGGGGATGGCATTTAGCCGTAATTCGGTAACGATGTAAAAGCTTTACAGCTGCGCCCGTTCGCCGCAGGGAGGGCTATCGCCAGACGGAGCGTTCAGCGCAGCGGCAAAAGGATGCGGATCAGGTATGGCAAGTGGTCAGCGAGTTAAACGTATTTGAGCGGGTTCATCCTTCAGGCCATTGCGCGCCAGAAAACGCTTCTCTCGGGAGCAGTTCAGAGCGTATATCTTCCGTAAGTTTTTTACGGTTTCTTTACGGTAGGTGTTTTTGCCCACAACGATACTGGCCGTAACTTTGAGTTCATCCATGCGCCTTGCTTTCTGAAGGCCCTGAAAAGCGTAATGCCCAAGGACGGCGTGCAGTGACTTCCCTACTAATTAAGAGACGCGCCCCTTGAGTGAGACAGCGACCGCTACACACGACGACACCCCATCCAAAACGTCAGGCGTGGGCATGCTCGTCGCCGCTGTCGGCGTGGTGTACGGGGACATCGGCACGAGCCCGCTCTACACGCTTAAAGAAGTGTTTTCCGGCCACTATGGTGTCCAGGTCAATCACGACGGCGTGCTCGGCATTCTGTCGTTGATCTTTTGGTCACTGATCTGGGTCGTCTCGATCAAATACGTGCTGTTCATTCTGCGTGCCAATAACCAAGGTGAAGGCGGCATCATGGCGTTGACGGCGTTAGCCCGACGCGCTGCAGCACCTTACCCACATATGAGCAAAATACTGGTTCTGCTGGGGTTGTTTGGAGCGGCACTTTTTTACGGCGACAGCATGATCACCCCCGCGATTTCGGTGCTCTCGGCGGTTGAAGGATTACAGCTGGCATTTGACGGAATAGAGCAGTGGGTTGTGCCGCTGTCCGTGATCGTGCTGGTGGCGCTGTTCCTGATACAGAAACATGGCACAGCCCGAATCGGCATTTTGTTTGGCCCGGTCATGGTGATGTGGTTTGTGGTGTTGGGTGCCCTAGGGATCTACGGCATTTTGCAGCGCCCCGAAGTGCTGCAAGCGCTCAACCCTTCTTGGGCGGTGCAGTTCTTCATCGTTCATCCTGGAATGGGTGTGGCGATATTGGGTGCCGTCGTGTTGGCATTGACCGGTGCAGAAGCACTGTATGCCGACATGGGCCACTTTGGCCGCAAACCGATTTCGCGGGCCTGGTTCATTCTGGTGTTGCCGGGGCTGGTGCTCAATTATTTTGGCCAGGGTGCGCTGATCCTGGAGAACCCGGAAGCGGTGCGCAATCCGTTCTATCTGCTCGCGCCGAACTGGGCACTGCTGCCGATGGTCGCGCTGTCCACACTTGCGACCATTATCGCTTCTCAAGCAGTGATCTCCGGTGCTTTCTCCCTAACGCGCCAGGCGATCCAGCTAGGGTACGTGCCTCGGATGTTTATCCAGCACACCTCCAGTCAGGAGCAGGGTCAGATCTACATCGGTACGGTCAACTGGGCATTGATGGTGGGTGTGGTACTGCTGGTAATCGGCTTCGAGTCGTCCAGTGCCTTGGCCGCTGCCTATGGGGTGGCCGTCACGGGCACCATGTTGATCACCACCATTTTGTCTTCAGCTGTCGTCCTGCTGCTCTGGAAAACGCCGCGTTGGGTGGCTATCCCGATGCTGCTCGGTTTTCTGCTGGTCGACAGCCTGTACTTCGCGGCCAATGCGCCGAAGATCTTCCAGGGCGGTGCGTTCCCGGTGATCGCCGGCATCGGCTTGTTCATCTTGATGACCACGTGGAAGCGGGGGCGCAAAATCATCGTCGAGCGGCTGGACGAGACCGCACTGCCTCTGCCGTTGTTCATCAGCAGCATTCGTTCGCAGCCGCCGCATCGGGTGCAAGGTACAGCGGTTTTCCTGACAGCCAGGGCCGATGCTGTTCCCCATGCACTCTTGCACAACCTGCTGCATAACCAGGTGCTGCACGAGCAAGTGGTGCTGCTCACCGTAGTGTCCGAAGACAGTCCTCGCGTCAGTGCAGACCGACGGTTTGAGGTTGAAGCCTACGGTGATGGGTTCTTCCGGGTCAGTCTCCACTTCGGTTTCATGGAGGAGCCCGACGTACCCAAGGCATTAAGCCTGTGTCATTTGAATGAGCTGGATTTCAGTCCGATGCGTACGACGTACTTCCTCAGCCGGGAAACGGTGATCCCTACCAAGCGCATTGGTATGGCACGCTGGCGAGAAAACCTGTTCGCGTTTCTGCTGAAGAACGCCAACAGCAACCTCAGGTATTTCAAATTGCCACTGAATAGGGTGATTGAACTGGGGACTCAGGTAGAGATGTAATGGCGAGAACGGTGCCTCTGCGGCCTTTTCCTCCGGGGTGACTTTGTTGAGTACTGCGCCATCCGCGGCCCGCGCGGTCAACGCTTGCAGATTCAAGGTTCACTCCTTGCCTACCAAGGTAGGCGTTCTCCGTTCACACGGTTTTCGCCAGATCAGCGTTGACCCAGGTTCTTCGTTGGGCCAATGACAAAGCGAAGCTTTCTAGGGCTGCTTTATTTTCAAAGTGGGCTGCTTGTCTGGTGCTGGTTTTTGACTCCAGCACTGCGCAACGGTTATCGATACAGCGACGGCCACTATCTGCTCAAATCAAAGCTGAAACCGATAGCCCACCCCATACAATGACTCGATGGGCGTTTCCCCTGGGCACGCCTGCTCCAGCTTACGCCGCAGATTGCGGATATGGCTGTCCACTGTGCGGTCGGTGACCACGCGGTGGTCGGAGTAGATCTTGTCGAGCAGTTGATCACGGGAAAACACCCGGCCGGCGGAACGTGCAAAGGTGCTGAGCAAGCGAAGTTCCAGGGGGGTGAGGTCCAGTTCAATACCGTCGAGTGATGCGCAGTACTGCGCTTCGTCGATCAGCAGTCGCGGTGGCGCGCGGGTCAGGAGTTGGGGGCCGCGGCGCAGGATGGCCTTGACCCGGGCTACCACCTCGCGCGGACTGAAAGGCTTGCAGATGTAGTCGTCGGCGCCCAGGTCCAGACCCATCAGGCGGTCCACCTCTTCGACGCGGGCGGTAATCATGATGATCGGCACGGCGCTGAAACTGCGCAGGTCCTGGCACACTTGCATTCCGTCGCGCCCAGGCAGCATAAGGTCGAGCAAGATCAGGCGCGGTGCTTGGGCGCGCACGGTTGCTACCACCTGCAAGCCGTTGTCGAGGCACAGGGTCGGGTAGCCGGCGGCGACCAGATAATCCTGTAGCAATGCGGCCAGCTTCGGTTCGTCTTCAACAATCAGGATCGGGCTTTCATCGCTCATGAGTCAGATATTCCGTGGCAGGCGCAGGGTCAGCCAAAGGCCACCGAGGGGGGAGTGAGCGGCGTTAAGGCTGCCGCCGTGGGCGAGGGCGATGCTGTGACAAATCGCCAGCCCCAGGCCGGCCCCGCCACTGGCACGGTTGCGCGACGACTCGCCGCGATAGAAGCGCTCGAACAAGCGCGGCAGCTGCTCGGCCGAAACGCCAGGGCCGGAGTCGAGGAAGTCGATGCACACGTCGGCCCGATCCGGGAAGGCGCGGATGCGTATGACCCCCTTCGGATCTGTATAGCGCACGGCGTTTTCCAGCAGGTTGGAAAATAATTGCTGCAAGCGATTGGCATCGGCCAACAGTTCCAGGGGCTCAGGCGGCAGGTCCAGTTCGACGCGCAAGTGGCGTGCGTTCAAGCGCTCCTGGAACATCGACACGCTGGTTTGCAGCAGTTGATCCAGTGCACACGAGTTCTTGCGGTAGGTCAGCGCGCCAACATCCGCCAGCGAAAGCTCATAGAGGTCATCCACCAGTTTGCTGAGCATGCTGACCTCACTTTGCAAAGACTTCATCGAGCCTTGGTTCAGGGTGCGTACGCCATCCTCAATGGCCTCCAACTCGCCGCGCAACACCGACAGCGGGGTGCGCAATTCATGGGACACATCAGCCATGAACTCGCGACGCATCTGTTCATTGCGCTCCAGGGTGTAGGCGAGCTGGTTGAAGTCACGGGCCAATTGGCCCACTTCGTCATTGGAGGCCACCACCACCCGGCTGCTGTAGTCGCCGCTGGCCAGGCGGTGCGTCGCAGCGGCTACTCGTTTGACCGGCTCCAGCAGTGTGCGGGCGATCCACCAGGCAATCAGCATCGCCAGCAGCAGCGAAAAGGCGCCCATGACCAGGCTGGTGCGTAACTGGTAATGCTGGAACCGTTCGCCGCCCGCTTCGGTCACGCTCTGGAACGGGGTCACGGCCAGCCAGCCAACGGTTTCATCGGCCACCACGATCGGGCGTAACAGGGCGTCGTTGCCGATATCCGGGTAGCCGTTCACGCGTTTTTTGTGTTTATCCAGCAAGGCGATGCGAAACAGGGCGCCCGTCAGGTCCGAGGCCATGGGGGTGCGCAAGTCGTTCTTCGCCGGATCTTCGCCGACTTCGGGCCGCATAATGTCGAACCAGCGATCCGGCTGGTTGCGCAGGAACTCCCAATTGCCCTCACGCGCGTAGGCACTGGCCAGGCGCGGCAGCACGGGCGCCATGCGGTCCAGCGCCTGCTCATTGAGATACCCGAGAAAGCCTCGCCCAAAACTCCAGCTCGTCGCCAAGCCCATGCTAAGGATGACCAGCAGCACACCGGCCAGTACCGCAATAAACAGCTTGGTGGAGATACTCAACTTCATGGAGAGGGGCCGTTAAGAATGGATAGGGTCATTTAGGCCCTGGCGGAGAAAAGATTCAACCCAGCCAGACAATCTTCAATTTTCCTGCACATTTGCCTCGCAGGATGGCGCTGACTCAAGTCATCCCGTCTTGCAGAGGCACCTATGTCGACGAAAACAATCGCCAAATTTCTGGTAACCGCCGCGGTTTTCCTGTCCTTGATCATTCTGGTCATGCTGGGCGGCTGCTCCGGCGGCGAGCCAGCACCTGAAGCGGTCACCCCCAACGTCTCGGTGATCAGCGTAAAACCCCAAAGCCAAGTGCTGACCACCGAGCTTGCGGGGCGCACCCAGGCCTTCATGGTGGCGCAAATTCGTCCGCAAGTCGGCGGCATCGTCCAACGGCGGCTGTTTGTCGAGGGTGCAGATGTCAAGGTTGGGCAAGCGCTGTACCAATTGGATGCGGCTTCCTATACCGCGGCCCTGGCACAGTCCCAGGCGAGCCTCGCCAAGTACCGCGCCACGCTTAAATCGGCGCAGGCCACGGCCAAACGCGACGCCGAACTTGTGAAGATCAATGCCATCAGCCAGCAAGATAACGAGGACGCGCAGGCGACCTTGCTGACGGCCGCCGCCGACGTGCAAGTCGCCGAGGCCGAAGTCCAAACCGCCCGGATCAACCTGGCTTACACGCGTATTACCTCGCCGGTCAGCGGGCGTATTGAAACGTCCACCGTAACCCCTGGCGCCCTGGTGGTTGCCAATCAGGACAGCGCGTTGACCACGGTGCAGCAGCTCGATCCGATCTATGTGGACGTCACCCAGTCGACCACCGAACTGCTGCGGCTCAAGCGTGACCTGGCCAGCGGCGCCTTGCAGTCCAACGGCGAGGGCCAGGCACGGATCAGCCTGAAGCTGGACGACGGCAGCACCTACAACCAGCAGGGGCGGCTCAAGGTCAGCGGCGTCAGTGTCAACGAGGGTACGGGCACCGTCACCCTGCGCGCTGAATTCGCCAACCCTGACCACCTGCTGCTGCCGGGGATGTATGTACGTGCGGTGCTGGAACAGGCGCGCAATGACCAGGCCATTCTGATTCCGCAAAAAGCGGTAAACCGCAGCGCCAGCGGCGTGACCACGGCGTTGCTGGTGGTCGACGGCAAGGTTGAACAACGTGAGCTGACCATCGATCGCGCGGTGGGTAACCAGTGGTGGGTCACGGCGGGCCTGAAGGCGGGTGACCAGTTGATCGTCGAAGGCGGACAAAAAGTCCGTGCCGGCGCCGCGGTAAACGTGCAAGACGCCAGTCACCAGGCCGCCACGGCGTCCACCCCTGTTAAGGAGGGTTAACCGTGGCGCACTTTTTTATTGATCGACCGATCTTCGCCTGGGTCATCGCCATCGTGATCATGCTCGGTGGCAGCCTGTCCATCAGCCAGTTGCCGTTGGAGCAATACCCGGACATCGCGCCGCCCACGGTCAAGATTTCCGCCACCTACACCGGGGCCTCAGCCAAGACCGTAGAGGACTCGGTGACCCAGGTCATCGAGCAGCAGATGAAAGGTCTGGATAACCTGACCTACATGTCGGCCACCAGCAGTTCGGCAGGCAGCGCCAGCATCAGTTTGACCTTTACCGCCGGGACCGATCCGGATGTCGCCCAGATGCAAGTACAGAACAAGCTGCAACAAGCCGAGTCGAGACTGCCGCAATCGGTACAAAGCGAAGGGCTGACCGTGACCAAGGGTGGCTCGGACTTCTTGATGATTGTCGCCCTGGCATCGGACGATCCCAGTGTCAGCGGCACCCAGATCGGTGACTACATTTCCACCACCTTGCTGGACTCCATCAGCCGAATAGACGGCGTTGGCGATGTGCAGACCTTGGGGTCGGGCTACGCCATGCGTATCTGGCTGGACCCCGGCCTTTTGGAAAAGTACGCGTTGATGCCTTCGGACGTCAGCAGCGCCCTGGAGGCGCAGAACACCGAAGTCTCCGCCGGGCAGCTCGGTGCCTTGCCGGCGATCAAGGGGCAGCAGTTGAACGCCACGATCAGCGCCCGCAGCAAACTGCAGACTGTCGAAGAATTTCGCAATGTGGTGGTCAAGTCCAACAGTGATGGTGCGGTGGTACTGCTGGGCGATGTCGCGACCCTGGAGTTGGGCAGCGAAAGCTACGACATCAGCACCGCCCTCAACGGCAAGCCCGCCGCGGCCATGGGTGTGCAGTTGGCAGCAGGCGCCAATGCGCTGAACGTCGGCAAGGCGGTCAAGGCCAAGCTCAAAGAGATGGAACCGTTCTACCCGACAGAAATGCAGCTTAAAAACGTGATTGCCTACGACACCACACCGTTTGTCAGCCTATCCATCGAGGAAGTGGTCAAGGCCTTGGGCGAGGCCATCGTGCTGGTGGTGTTGATCATGTTCTTGTTCCTGCAAAACCTGCGCGCGACGCTGATCCCGGCGATTACCGTGCCGGTGGTGCTGCTGGGCACGTTCGGTGTGTTGGCGATGTTTGGCTATTCGATCAATACCTTGACGATGTTTGCCATGGTCTTGGCGATCGGCTTGCTGGTGGACGACGCCATTGTGGTGGTGGAAAACGTCGAGCGGTTGATGGGCGAGGGGCTATCGCCCGTGGCAGCCACGCGTCAATCGATGCGTGAAATCAGCAGCGCATTGGTCGGCATCACGCTGGTGCTGAGCGCGGTGTTTATTCCCATGGCGTTTTTCGGGGGTTCTACCGGGATTATCTATCGGCAGTTTTCGGTGACCATTGTCTCGGCTATGGTCCTGTCGGTGTTGGTGGCGATGACCCTGACGCCCGCGCTCTGCGCTTCGTTGCTCAAAACGCGCGACGGCCAGGGGCATGGTGCTCAGCGCGGGTTCTTCGGTTGGTTCAACCGCACCTTTGAACGTGCAAGTGCCGGTTACGAGCGCTGGGTGGGCGTGGTGTTGCGGCGTTGGGCGCGCAGCCTGCTGCTCTACGGGCTGGTGCTGGTGGTCATGGCGGTGGGCTACATGAGCCTGGCCACTTCGTTCCTGCCGGACGAAGACCAAGGGATCCTCCTGGCACAGATCCAGTTACCGGTAGGCGCGACGGACAGCCGGACCCAATCGGTGATCAAGCAGTTCGAGGACTACATCCTGAAACAGCCCGAAGTCGACGCGATGATCAGCATCAGTGGGCTGGGCATGGGCGGTAACAGCCAGAACACTGCGCGGGCGTTTATCCGCCTCAAGGACTGGGCCGAGCGCGGTGGCACCGGCCAGGATGCGGCCTCCATTGCCCAGCGCGCGACCATGGCGCTGTCCAGCATCGGCGATGCCGACGCTTTCGTCATGCAGCCCCCGACTGTACGTGGTCTGGGCCAGAGCTCGGGGTTCGACCTGCAACTCAAGGACCTCGGTGGCCTGGGCCACGATGCGTTAGTGGCGGCTCGCGAACAGTTTCTTGAACTGGCCAGAAAAGATCCACGCTTGCTGGGGGTTCGCAGCAACGGCCTGGACGATGCACCGCAGCTCAAGGTCAGCATTGACGACCGCAAGGCCGGGGCCCTGAGCCTGAGTACCAGCGATATCAACACCACCTTGTCGACGGCCTTGGGCGGTACTTACGTAAACGACTTTCTCAACCAGGGCCGGGTGAAAAAAGTCTATGTGCAGGGCCAGGCATCCTCGCGCATGCAGGCTGCGGATCTTGATCATTGGTTTGTGCGCAACAGTAACAATGAAATGGTGCCGTTCTCGTCCTTTGCCAGCAGCTCCTGGAGTTACGGCTCGCCGTTGCTGGAACGCTACAACGGTAACGCCTCCCTGGAAATCGTTGGCGATCCCGCGCCAGGCGTGAGCTCCGGGGATGCGATGAATGCGGTTGAAGCCATTGTCCGGCAATTGCCCCAAGGCATCGGCTACGAGTGGACCGGGCAGTCCTATCAGCTGCGACTGTCCGGGTCCCAGGCGCCGCTGCTTTACGCAATCTCCGTATTGTTTGTGTTCCTGTGCCTGGCCGCACTCTACGAGAGTTGGTCGGTGCCGTTTTCGGTGATTCTGGTGGTGCCCCTTGGAGTGATCGGTGCGGTGCTGGCGACCCGTGTCGCCGGGTTGAGCAACGACGTGTATTTCCAGGTCGGGCTGTTGACTACGGTGGGCCTGGCCGCGAAAAACGCGATCCTGATCGTTGAGTTCGCCAAGCACCTGCAAGAGCAAGGCAACAGCGTGATCGACGCGACGCTGATCGCGGTGCGCCAGCGCCTGCGGCCGATCCTGATGACCTCCCTGGCGTTCATGTTCGGCGTGTTGCCGCTGGCCTTGAGTACCGGCGCAGGCTCCGCCGGGCGTCAGGCCATCGGTACCGGGGTACTGGGCGGGATGTTCAGCGCCACGGTGCTGGGGATCTTCTTTGTACCGCTGTTTTTTGTGCTGATCCGCCGCCGTTTTGGCCGAGTACGCAACGCTAACCAATCTGCCCCGACAGGTGATGCATGATCAAGTCACACTGGCCCTTGCTGGCCGCCATGGCCCTGGGTGGCTGCGTCAATCTGGCACCACAGTATGAGCGTCCTGATGCGCCGGTGTCCGAGCAATGGCTGCCGGCGACCAGCCGCCCCAAAGGGCAGGTGAGCGCTGATATCAAATGGCAGCAGTTCTTTACCGACAGCCGCCTGGCGCAGTTGCAGGCCTTGGCGCTGACCAATAACCGCGACTTGCGCCTTGCCAGCCTGAACGTTGAAAAGGCCCAGGCGCAGTACCGCATCAAGCGTGCGGACCTGTTCCCCAGCATTGACGCGGGCGTCAGCGGCACCCATAGCCGTACGCCGGGGTCGCTGTCCAACACCGGCACGGCGGCCACTACTCACGATTACAGCGCGCAATTGGGGCTGAGCAGTTATGAACTGGACGTGTTTGGCCGTGTACGCAACCTTCGGGACGAGGCGCTGGAAGACTACCTGGCGCTGACGGAAACCCAGCGCAGCACGCAAATCAGCCTGGTGGCCGAAGTCGCCACTGCCTGGTTGACCTTGGCCGCCGACAACGAACGGTTGCTGCTGGCCCAGGAAACCCTGACCAGCCAACTGGCCACTTACGACTTGACCCAGCGCAGCTTTGCTCTGGGCGGTTCCGCCGCCCTGGCCGTGGCGCAAGCCCAGACCACGGTCGAGTCGGCGCGGGGCGATGTGGCGTCCTACGAGAGCCAGATTCTGCAGGACCGCAATGCGTTGCGCCTGCTGGTGGGTAGCGACCTGCCCGAGGCACTTTTGCCAGGCACGCACCTGGAGTCGGCTGCGGTGCTGGTGGAGATTCCGGCGGGCCTGCCTTCCAGCCTGTTGCAACAACGCCCGGATGTGCTGTCGGCCGAACACACACTCAAGTCTGCCAATATCGATATTGGTGCGGCCCGTGCGGCGTTCTACCCGAGCATCAGCCTGACCGCCAACGCCGGCTCGTCCAGCTCTGCGCTTGCCGGGCTGTTCAAGTCCGGCAGCGGTGCCTGGACCTTTGCCCCGAGCATCAGCGTGCCGATTTTCGACGGAGGGAGTAACCGCGCGACCCTGGATTCGGCCAAGGTCGAGCGCGACATCCAGGTGCAGACCTATCAGCAAACCCTGCAGACCGCATTCCGCGAAGTGGCCGACGCACTCGCCGTGCGCAGCACCCTGGATCGCCGTATCGCCGCGCAACAGGCCCTGACCGATGCCAGCCGCAAAAGCTTCGAACTCTCGGATGCCTTGTATCGAGGCGGTTCGCAAAGCTACCTCGAAGCCTTGGATGCGCAACGCTCCCTCTACAGCGCACAGCAGGACCTGATCACCCTGCGTCTGACCGAGCAGGGCAACCGCATCACGTTGTACAAAGTGCTGGGGGGCGGTTGGAATTAATGGCTCCACCACGTGCACACATAACCGCAGCGATGGAACGGCTTGCGCGTATCAAATCGACTGACTTCACTCAACGGGGAATAAACATGTGTGCATATCGTTCCAATTTAAGCCGCTGCACTCAGGTGCTTGCCTGCGCCTGTTTCATAATGATTTCACCCCTTTCCCGCGCGGATTCCGACAAGGATCCATGGGAAGGTATTAACCGACCTATCTTTTCATTCAATGACACGTTGGACACGTATGCACTGAAACCTCTCGCCCAAGGCTATCAATTTGTCACCCCCCATATTGCTCAAGACGGCATTCATAATTTTTTCAACAACCTGGGGGAGGCCAAAAATCTGGCTAACAATTTACTTCAAGCAAAGTTTCATAGTGCCGGCGTCGATACGAGTCGCTTTTTGCTCAACAGCACGATTGGCCTGGTGGGGTTGATCGACGTCGCGACGCCGATGGGGTTGCAGCGCAGTGACGAAGATTTCGGTCAAACCCTCGGTTATTGGGGGGTCAATAGCGGGCCTTACCTTGTACTGCCGTTGCTGGGGCCAAGCACACTGCGCGATGCGCCAGCCATCTTTCCCGATACCTACGCCAACCCGGTTCGCTACATCGGCGACGTTCCTACGCGTAATAGCCTGTACGGCATGAGCATGATCGACGGACGTGCTCAATACCTAAAATCCGAAAAGCTCATTACGGGCGATAAGTACAACTTTATTCGAAGTGTTTATCTGCAAAGCCGAGAGTTCAAGATCAAGGGAGGAAACGTAAAGGATGACTTTTGATGCGTGCGTGACGACAACGCGCTCGAGTGGTCTGAATTGATCGCAAGGACCGTCCATCGAAGCCTCGGCGCTGATGGACGGCGCCCTGGGGTTACGCCGCAGTGGATTTCCTGACGGTATGTTCCCTAGCGGAAGCCATGCCTAGTGAGCCGTGGTGTTCCGCTACTACCGGAAGGGTCGCGGCAGCGCATGTCCATCGGTGGGTGTCCCGAAGTCAGCGACTAGTGTTTGGTGGGACGACCATTGCAACTACTCTGGTTGTGCACGTTGTTACTTGGCTAAACAGCATGCGGGCCTTGCCGTGGATCTTCGCTACCAGAGGCCGCATCGCCCTCTATTTACGTTTCACAGATACCGGTAGGTGCATAATTTTGTGTCGCCAGCGCCTCCGTACTTGCGTCCGGGAAAAATAGATAATATGTTAACGGTATAACTAAAATAATCTGTGGGAGGGGGTATGCCTGCCGTGTTTAACTCTTGCGCTGAGTTCACCAATTGGAGCCGCGACTTGCGTGCGGTGTGCGGTAACTTCAGCACGGCGCTTTCAGATCAGCACAATCTGTTTATCGGCAGCGTCCACGGCCAGGATGTCTGTGGCTTGGAGTTGGCACATATCCGTACCAATGCGGGGTTGATCAGCCGTCGTCACACCTGCGGTGACGGGGACGACGATCGTTACTGTTTTCTAATTCTTCAGAGCAGTGGCCATCAGCGCATTCGCCAACAAAACCAGGTGATCGAGTTGGGGCCTGAAGACATCGCCTTGGTTGACTCTGCGCGGGCATTTGAGATCGAGCCGCAGGGGTTAGTGCAAAACATCTCGATTCACCTGTCACGCCAAGAAGTCAGCTTGCAGCTCAGCCAGAAACAACTGTTCGGCAAGCTCTCTCGCAATAGCGTCTCCACTCACATGATTCGCGCATTGGTGCGTTCGTTGGGTGATGTGAAGTTGAGCAACAACTATGGCGGCAGAAGCGATGGCCCAGCACTGGAGCAAGCATTGATCGGATTGGCCGCTGCCGGCCTGGACCAAGGTACCGATGGACAGCTTGGATTTTCCTGCGTGGGCCATGATGATGTTTATGGCTTGGCCACCCGCTTGGTTGAGACTTCCCTGCAAGAGGCCGAGTTAGGTCCTGAATATCTGGCCCGCCGCTTGAACGTCTCGGTCCGACAGCTATACCGGCTTTTCGAGCAGCGTCACGAAAGCATCTCTCGCTATATTCAGCAACGCCGCTTGGAGCGGGTGGCTCAGGATCTACGGGCCCAAGACCTGCGTCATGAGTCAATCACTCAGATCGCCTTTAAATGGGGTTTTGTTGACGCCGCGCATTTCAGCCGAGCCTTCAAACGCCATTTCCAACATGCCCCTCGGGATTTCCGCCAATACCCCTCGTAAGTGCCAGCATGGCAGAAAATGCCAAGCGGTTTGGCAGACTCAGTCAAGTCATGTTGCGTGGCAGGCACTCTAATAAGGTTGCCTGGGCTGGGGGTGATACCGAGCCGATTATTGCTGGAGAAAAATAATAATGAAACCACGGAGCCTGCTGATAGGCACCCCTTTACTGATGGCCACGTTCTGCTCAGTTGCGTTGGCAGGCCCGGCTCAGGTCGATGGCCAGCGAATCATCGCGGCCGACCAAGAGCCGGGCAACTGGATGAGCCACGGCCGCACCTACGACGAGCAGCGATACAGTCCACTAGTCAGCGTTAATGCCAGCAACGTTGGGCAGCTGGGTATGGCGTGGACGACCAAGCTTGATATCGACAGCGGCACCGAGGCTACGCCGCTCGTGGTCGATGGGGTGATGTACACCACCGGTGCTTTTAGCATTGTCTATGCCATCAATGCCGCCACGGGCGAGTTGCTTTGGAAATACGACCCGAAGGTGCCGGCCGAGAACCTTAGTCAGGGTTGCTGTGGTCCGGTCAACCGTGGCGTTGCGGTATGGCAGGGTAAGGTCTATGTGGGCAGCTTTGACGGCCGCTTGATAGCCCTTGATGCGGCTAATGGTCAGCCCGTGTGGAGCGTCGACACCATCATAGATCGCACGAAGAGCTACTCGATCACGGGGGCTCCCCGCATCGTCAAAGGCAAGGTGCTCATCGGCAATGGCGGCGCCGAGTTCGGGGTTCGCGGTTACGTCACTGCTTACGATGCCGAGACCGGCAAACAGGTATGGCGTTTCTATACTGTGCCGGGAGACCCAAAGCTGCCACCGGAAAACCCGGCAATGGCCAAGGCGATGAAAACCTGGGACGGCGACGGCTGGGTCAAATGGGGTGGCGGCGGGACGGTGTGGGACTCTATGGCCTACGACCCGGAGCTTGATCTTCTCTATGTGGGCACTGGCAACGGTTCACCCTGGAACTATCAGTTCCGCACCAATGGCAAGGGTGACAACCTGTATGTGTCTTCGATTCTGGCGCTCAGGCCAGACACAGGCGAATACGTGTGGCACTACCAAATCACGCCGCAAGACCAGTGGGATTTTACCGCGACCCAACACATGATTCTGGCCGACATCAAGATTGACGGTAACGTGCGTAAAGTGATCATGCAAGCGCCGAAAAACGGCTTCTTCTACGTCCTTGATCGCACCAGCGGCAAGTTGCTGTCGGCGAAGAATTTCGTCCCGGTGAACTGGGCCAGCGGTATCGACATGAAAACCGGACGCCCGATCCTTACCGGCGCGGCCGACTATTCCAAAGAGCCGAAGGTTGTGCAGCCAAGCTTTCTCGGCGGGCACAACTGGCACCCCATGTCGTTTAGCCCGAAGACCGGCTACGTCTACATCCCGGCCCAGTACACCTTGGCTGAACTGAAGGCTGCCAAGGCACCGATGTTCTTGCCGAACAAGTCAGTGGTGAACTTCGGGCTGGATGTGCCGGACCTGCCTGAAGATCCTGAAACCCTCAATAAAATCCGTGAAGCCTGGAGCGGTGAGTTGATTGCCTGGGACCCGGTTAAACAGAAGGCGGCCTGGAAGCAGCCGTATATCAGCGCCGGCAACGGCGGTACGCTCGCCACGGCGGGCAACCTGGTGTTCCAGGGCACTGCCGATGGCCGCGTAGTCGCCTATCGCGCCGACACCGGCAAGAAACTGTGGGAGCATCGGGCCAATTCCGGGGTGATGGCAGGGCCTGTCACCTATACAGTCAATGGCGAGCAATACGTGGCGTTCTCGGTGGGTTGGGGCGGAATCATCCCCTTGCTGACCGGGCCATTGACCAACAAAGGCAAGGTGCGTGCGGAGTCACGGGTGATTGCCTTCAAGCTCGGTGCCCACGGGGAGCTGCCGCCGCCAAAGGCTGCGCCGGTTTTGCCGACCACGCATCAGACACTCACGGCAACCCCCGAGCAACTGGCTCAGGCTCGCGGTCTGTTCAATGGCCTGTGTGCCGGCTGCCATGGCCTGAATGCTATCAGTGGCGGCGTGGTGCCGGACCTGCGCTATCTGGATGACAACAAACACGCGGCGTTCCCCGCCTTTGTCAGCGGAGCGCTGATCAACAGGGGCATGCCGAACTTCTCCGACATTCTTCAGCGCGAAGATATGGAGTTGATCCGTCAATACCTGGTCAAGCGTACCCAGGATTTGCAGGCCGATCTCAAGGCTGCCGGGCACACTGCCTCTCACTGATCCCATGCTGTTTCACCTTGCCTGGCGACTCCCCAAGGAGTCGTCATGGCGAAGCTCTGCCTCCAATAAAAATAAAGAGAAACGTCATGAAAACACTTAGCACTCTGACGCTCAGCGCACTTTTCGCCAGCCTGGCGCCCTTGGCCCAGGCCGATGTTAAACCCGACCCTGGCGACTACACTGCGCTACCGCAAGGTACCGATGTGGTGGTGTTGTACCAGCAGAACCCGAGAGGGGATAAGGTCTACTCCGGCGGCAAAAAAGTGGCTGATAACCTGGGCCTTGATCTGACTGTCGGGGTCTTGCGGCTGATCCACTTCACTGAGTTCTTCAACACAGGGCTTACGTGGGACCCGCAGATTGTCATCCCCTTCGGCTATCAGAAGACCGGTGCCACCGACAGCAAAAATTCGGGGCTGGGTGATATCACTTTCGGAGGAACGGTGTGGACCATTGCTGATCTTGCCAAGAATGAACATCTGGGCTGGTCGGTATTCGTTACCGCGCCCACCGGCAGCGAGAAGAACCAGGGCTTTGCCTTGAGCGACAATCGCTGGGCCCTGGATTTCCAGGTCGGTTATATCAAAGGGCTCACCGACAAAATTACCTGGGACGTGATCGCCGAAACCGAATTCTACGACGAGCAGCGTTCCACCGATGCCAAGAAAGATCCGTTACTTCAGTTGCACAATCATCTGCGCTACAACTTCACCCCTGACACCTACGCAGCGATCTCATATCGTCACAACTGGGGCGCGCGCGAGACGCTTGACCATGAAACCCTTGCCACGAGCCGCAGCAATGGCACGATTGGCTTCACTGTAGCGACAATGTTGGGTAAGCAAGTGCAGGTCCTGGGGCAGCTCATGCATGACACGTCCGTGCGTGAGGGCGTGAAGATTGATAATTCGCTGCAGTTTCGTCTTGCGTACTTCTACTGACTCGAAGGCGAACCCGCGTTGAGCATTTGCAACTAAGCGGTAGGCCGGCATGGGCGTCGTCCATGCCGTCGGCTTGTGAGTAGCGAATCATCAGCGATTTGAGTTCGGTGTAAGCGTCGATAAACGCTGACCCGAACTCACGCCCGATGCCCGATGATTTGACGGCACCAAAAGGCACCGCCGCGTCTTGAGGAGGGCGCCACCTGTAGCACCGGCATTGCTCCCGCTACATCCATTAAAAAAACCTGCCCTTAGCCCCCTTTAACATGATTTTTCATCACCCAACGTCTTCCTTATAGTCCTCGCAAGCCCAATCGGAACACCGTTGTGTTTCTTCGATGCGAGACAGACTTATGAGTAAAAAAACAAAAGCCGAGCAGAACTTGGTGGCCGGCGTGGGGACTCGAGTGGTTTGGGCGGGAGAGCAGGTTCAGCATCCCTACAATGCAACACAGACGCCCATCGTGCTCAGTGCCGCCTATGGTTACCATGATATTGATCAGTGGTACGACGTGGCATTGGGCAAGGAGCCCGGATTTATTTACAGCCGAATGAGCAATCCCACGGTCTCTGTCCTGGAAGACAAACTGTGCGAACTGGAGCGTGCAGAATCGGCGGTGGCGTTCAGTACCGGGATGGCGGCGATTAGCGGTGTATTACATACCTTTCTGTCCTGCGGGCAGCGTGTGGTATCTACCCGCGATAGCTACGGGGGCACGAACAAGATCTTTGAAGAGTTTCTTCCGCGCATGGGGGTCGATGTAACGCTTTGCGATACTCATGACACTGAAGCTATCGAGTATCAAATCGCTAAAGGCTGCGACGTTGTTTACTTGGAAACCCCGACGAACCCGACCCTGAAGATTCTTGATATTCGACGCCTGGTGGCCGCGGCGAGGCGGGTAGGTGCCTTGGTCGTAGCAGACAATACATTCGCAACACCGTTGAATCAGAACCCCCTCGCGCTGGGTGTCGATGTGGTCGTACACAGCGCTACCAAGTTCCTGTCCGGGCACGGTGATGTACTGGGCGGTGTGGTCTGCGGTGCCGAGCACCTTATGTCCCAAGTTCGCCATTACCGAGAAATCAACGGTGCCTCACTCGACCCGTTCTCTGCTTACTTAATCATTCGAGGTATCAAGACCCTCGCGCTGCGTCTTCGCCAACAGCAAGCGAGCGCACAAGTAATCGCTGAATACCTGTGCAGTGAGCCATTGGTTGAGTCGGTGAATTATCCGGGACTGCCCCAACACCCAGGGCATGTAATTGCTCGTTCGCAGATGCAGGGTTTTGGCGCAATCATAAGCTTTGTATTGGTAGGCGGGATGGAAACAGTGACTCGATTGTTGCCGCTGCTCAATTACGCCCACCGCGCAGGTAACTTGGGCGCAGTGGAAACTATCTATGGGCCGGCACGGACGACGAGCCATGTGGAGAACACCCTGGAGGAGCGCCAGGCCCTTGGGATTTCCGAAGGGTTGGTCAGGGTCTCCGTAGGCATTGAAGAGACCGTCGATCTGTTGGCGGATCTTCAACAAGCCTTTGCGTTAGTCAGCAACAGACAAGGGAATACAACCACACATACCGAGTGCTTGACCGCGTTAAAGGCTGTCGACTAACCATCTGACAGTCTGTTCATGAAGAGTGAAAACAAAAAAATAGCGGCAATTTAATTGTACTGCTTAATAGTCGGTAGCAAATTTTTGCCCGAACATTTCATGAGAGCATCACTATGTCCACAGAAACTAACGCTAAACAGCCTGAGCCAGGCGTGCACTTTAAAAAAGAAATGCAGACTCGACATATTGTTATGTTGGCGCTGGGTGGCGTCATCGGTACAGGGTTGTTTCTTACTTCCGGCTATACGGTTAATCAGGCAGGGCCTTTGGGTGCGGTGATTGCCTACATCATTGGTGCGGTGATGGTGTATTTGGTGATGGTTTGCCTGGGCGAGTTGGCTGTTCAGATGCCGGAAACGGGCTCCTTCAGTAGTTATGCAACCCGGTACCTGGGGCCCGGTACGGGTTATACGGTAGCCTGGCTATATTGGCTCACTTGGGCGGTCGCTATTGGTTCTGAGTTTACAGCCGCGGGAATCCTCATGGTGCGGTGGTTTCCTCATACGCCCGTGTGGATTTGGAGTGCGCTGTTCGCCGTTGCGGTGTTTACAAGTAACGTCGTGTCTGTCCGCTTGTTTGCAGAGACTGAATTCTGGCTTTCGCTGGTCAAGGTGCTCACCGTCATTACGTTTATTGTCATTGGGGCGGGCGCTATCTTGGGCCTCTTTGAGATGCAGCATATTCAAGGCGCCGGACTGTCCAACTTCACCCGCGAAGGGCTTTTTCCAACCGGGTACCTGCCCATCGCAATGACCCTTCTTGCCGTCTCCTTCGCGTTTTCTGGAACAGAGCTTATCGGGATTGCAGCCGGTGAAGCCCATGACCCCCAGACAAGCGTCCCCAAGGCCA
Organism: Pseudomonas fildesensis; assembly: GCF_001050345.1. Taxonomy (GTDB): domain Bacteria; phylum Pseudomonadota; class Gammaproteobacteria; order Pseudomonadales; family Pseudomonadaceae; genus Aquipseudomonas; species Aquipseudomonas fildesensis. Next base: position 270,700 of record NZ_LFMW01000013.1, read on the forward strand.
TTCGTACCACTGTTGTGCGTTTGGCGCTGTTTTTTGTAGGCACCATTTTCGTTCTTGCCACGCTATTGCCACGGGAGCAGGCCGGGATCGTAGAAAGTCCGTTTGTGATGGTATTCGAGCTGATCGGCATACCCTACTCGGCAGATATCATGAATTTCGTGATTCTTACGGCTTTGATTTCCGCAGCCAATTCGGGACTTTATGCCGCTTCCCGCATGCTATGGACGCTGAGCGACCAAGGGCACATGCCCAAGCGTTTCGCCAGCCTGTCAACACGGGGTACGCCGGTCAACGCGATCATGTTGAGCATGGCCGGCGCAGTGGCGTCTCTGCTCAGCAGCGTACTTGCTCCCGATACGGTTTACCTGGCCCTGGTGTCGATTTCCGGACTGGCAGTGGTCGTTGTGTGGATGAGCATTGCTGCTAGCCAAATCGCTTTCCGACGTCATTACGTTGCCCATGGCGGGCGAGTTGAAGATCTGCAGTTTCGTGTGCGTGGCTATCCGTATGTTCCGATTGCCGCAATTTTGTGTTGCTTACTGGCCTGTGTGGGCATCGCGTTCGATCCCGAGCAGAGAGTCGCGCTGTACTTCGGTCTTCCGTTTATCGGGTGGTGCTACTTTGTCTATTGGGTCACCCGTAAGAAGCGGGCGCAAAGGCTGGCTTCAGCAGGTACCGGGCATCGTTCTGCTGGCGCCGTTTGAACCATCACGCGATGATTGAGCGGATATAAGTCCCAATGAGGCCGCGCTGATGAGTCAAAAATCCCTGCCACCGTTGAACTGGCTGAGGGCGTTCGAAGTGTCAGCACGGTGCTTGAACTTCACCCATGCCGCGCAGGAGTTGTACCTGACTCAAGGCGCAGTCAGTCAACAGATTCGTCAGTTGGAAAGCCACCTCGGAGTTGCACTTTTCAAGCGTCTTCCTCGAGGGCTTGGCTTGACCGAAGAAGGGCAGTCTTACTTGCCGGTGGTGCAAGATGCGATTAGCCGTCTCGCGGTGGGTACGAACGAGATCTTTGGCCAGCGCAATCGAAGGCATGTGAAGGTTCGCGGCAGTTTGTCCTTCCTTCAATATTGGTTGGCGCCACGGCTCGCGGATTTTTGTCGAGAGTACCCTCTGATTGACATCCGCTATATCAGTAACCTTTGGGTGAAGGAGCCGGACGGAGAGGATGATCTGGAGATTCGCTGGGGGTGCGGCGAGTGGCCTGGATTGCACTCTCAACGATTAACCTGGGACATGCTCCAGCCGGTTTGCGCACCAGCGCTCATGGCCAGTTCGCCGATACGCGAGCCTCGCGACCTGATCAACCATTCTTTGCTTCATGTGCTGGGGTACGAGGAAGGGTGGGGCTACTGGCTCAAGCGGGTTGGCGCGGATGATGTCGATTTCTCCCGTGGCCTGCAGTTCGATACGCTGGTTTCGACCATCCGTATGGCCGAGCTGGGTCTGGGGGTCGCCTTGGCACGCTCTTCCGTTGTGGAGGATTTGCTCAAGAACGGGCACCTGGTTGCTCCGTTCAATCACCGAATTGAAGCCAGCGAATCCTTTTATCTAGTGCGCGAGGAAGGTGAAGCACTTTCACCGGATGCCGCAATATTTTCCACGTGGCTGATGGCTCAAACCCATCGCCCTTTGTAACTCGGATTTGGAGTCATCATGCACTACGTCAGTACACGTGGCAGTGGCGTGCGGGCGGACTTTCGCAGCGTGGTGTTGTCGGGGCTCGCCGACGACGGTGGCCTCTATGTCCCCGAAAGTTTACCGGTGTTCACTCCGGAGCAGATTGCCAGTTGGTCGTGGCTGCCCTTCGATGAATTGCTTTGGCGAGTCGTATCACCGTACGTGGGCACCTCTATCGATGAAAACGTTCTGCGAGAACTGCTAAGCGATAGTTATCGTCACTTTAATCACCGGGCCATTTGCCCCCTTCAGCAGATCGGTCATAACGAGTGGGTTCTCCAGCTTTTTCATGGCCCGACTCAGTCCTCCAAGGATTTCGCCGCACAACTGCAATCGCGCCTGGTCGCGCACTTTCTCGGCGAGGTCGGTGCACAGGCGCTGATCGTCGGTGCCACCAACGGCGATACCGGGCTGGCGGCTCTGGAGGCGTTTGCTGATTGCCCGGGAGCCCGAATGTCGATGCTTTATCCGCGTAATGGGCTGCCGGCCGAGACACTCGCGGCCTTACAAACAGCCAACCCTGAACAGGTTCAGCTTTTTCCTGTGGACGGCAGCTTCGACGATTGTCAGACCCTTGTCTCCCGGCTCTTTCGTGACTGGCCATTAGAGGGTGTCATACCGATCTGCTTCAACTCGACAAACTGGGTCGGCGTTCTCGCACAAATCGTTTTGTACTTCCATGCAGCTTTACAGTTGGGCGGCGGGATACGCCCTGTCGGTTTCAGCGTTCCAGCAGCGAGTTTTGCTGAGATCTACGCCGGCTTCATCGCTCAAAAAATGGGCTTGCCGATCAATCAGGTGATCATTTCCACCAACCGTAACGATGCGCTTCACCAGTTTATTCACCGTAACCGCTACTCGACTCAAGTGAGCAACCGAACGTTGTCTCCATCGATGGATTTCTCGCTGTTTTCCAATCTGGAGCGGTTCATCTGGGAGCTGTATGGGCGCGATGGGGGCGCAACGAAGACGCTGATGGAACACTTCGAGGACTGTGGTGAGTTAAGTATTGGCAACCCGCAGTGGCTCAGTGCCCGTGTACTGTTCGATTCCTATGCTGTGGACGAGTCGCAGGTTCGCGACGAAGTCATCAGGTTGTTCCGTGAGACGGGCTCTGCCGTCGACCCTCATACCGCCGTAGGCGCTCTGGCTGGGCGAATGCATCGACGCAGCCTGGGCGCTCCGATGGTGACGTTTGGGCAAATAGCTCCGGCCAAATCGGCGGCGTTGTTGGCGACGTTGGGGGTATGGCAGGGCGAAGTACCGGTTGTTCCAGAGGTGCATGCAATGCCGCCGTACTTGGCCAAAGGTGATCTGGAGGCCCTGCGCCGAGCGCTGTTATTGGCGTGGCAGGGGGGGGCATGAAGCGCATTCTGGATCCATTGGACGAACGCATACTGGCTGAACTCACGGCGAATGCCCGGATCGCGCACATTGAGTTAGGTGCCAAGATCAACTTGTCTCGCAACGCCGTACGCCAACGCATTGAGCGCCTGGAGCGAGACGGTGCGATTCAGGGCTACACGGTACGCCTGGGCGATTCCCGGCGTCTGTCCTCACTCATTAGTGCCGTCATTTTTGTCTACCGCTACGACCGCATGCGTGGAGATGAGGTACTTGCCGTGCTGCGCTCCCTACCAGAGGTGGTTCAATGTGAAGTGTTGAGCGGTGAGTTTGACTTGATGCTTCGTGTCAATGCCGCCTCCCCTGAACGTGTCCACCTCGTATGGAAAGAAATCGCTGCCATGCCAGGGGTGGAAAATACCGTGACCTCGTTCGTCCTCTCCGCGGTGTTTTGAGCCGACCAAGGGCGCGCTACTGACCCGGCGTAAGGCGCGCCCATTCGTTTGGGCGCTTTTGAGTCGCGAGTCTTCTCGCCTGGGCAAAATGGCCAACTAATACAGCACTCTGCCATATTCAACTGCCAGGGCCTGGCACCTACGATGTTCCTATCGAACAATGACTAGGAGGACGGCTTCATGACGGAATACAAAATTGCCCTGGTAGGTTTTGGCGGTGTCAATCGTGGTCTCGCTCAACTGATCGCAGAGCGCAATGCCGAGTGGAAAGCCTCTTTGGGCTTCAGTATCAAAATCGTCGGTGTGACTGACCTTTTTCTCGGCTCCATCGTCGCTAAAGATGGCCTGGACGCCAAGCAGTTGGTCGCGATGCCCGTCGAGAAGGGTGTGTTTGCTCAACTGCCCGGCGGCACCGCTGAGGCGTTCAACGAAACCGTCATCAGGCATTCCGGTGCAGACATGATTGCTGAAGCCACCTTCACCAACCCAGTCGATGGAGAGCCCGCTACTACGTTCTGCCGCTGGGCGCTGGAAAGTGGCATCCATGTTGTGACCACCAATAAAGGACCAGTTGCACTGCACGGCGCTGAGCTAAAGGATTTGGCCCGTCGTCATGGTGTTGCCTTCGAGTACGAAGGTTCGGTTATGAGCGGTACACCTGTGATTCGTCTGGCAAGACAGGCTCTGCCAGGTGTAGGGATTCAAGGCTTTGAAGGCATCCTCAACGGGACGTCCAACTACGTATTGACCCGCATGAAGGACGGCCTGTCGTTTAACGACGCAGTCGCTCAGGCTCAACAGCTCGGCTATGCCGAGGCCGACCCAACTGCCGATGTGGAGGGGTTTGACGTCCGCCTCAAGGTGGTGATCCTCGCCAACGAGCTGCTCAATGCTCGATTGAATGTCAGCGATGTGGCTTGTTCAGGGATCAGTAGCATCAGTCCAGAAGACATCGCTCAAGCAAGTGCCAACGACGCAAGTTGGAAGTTGATCGGCTCTGCAAGTCGCGAAGTTGATGGCTCGGTTCGAGCGAGTGTGGAAGCGCGACTGCTGCCGAATTCGCATCCTCTTGCAGGAATTTCCGGTGCCACCAATGCGGTGTCGTTCAATACCGCACTGCTTGGCAACGTCACGGTTTCCGGTCCTGGGGCCGGTCGTATCGAGACGGCCTTTGCGTTGCTGTCCGACATCATTGCCATCCATACCACCCACGGCAAGCAATAGGAGAGTCGACATGAGCGTATCCAGCATGGCCAGCGTCCAGCGTGTGGGCGCCAAGCAAATTGACGTGTTCAGTCCGTTCGACGGGCGCCTGGTGGGGAGCGTCCCTTGCCTCGATGCAAGCGCGGTTCCTGGCTTGCTGGAGCGCGCGCGGATTGGCGTGCGCGAGAGTGCGGCAATGCCTCGGCACCTGCGTGCACGTATCCTGGAAGAGGCGGCCCGGCGAGTGGAACTGGAGTCTGCGGCGTTTGCCATACTCATTGTTGCAGAGGCGGGAAAGACGCTGCGACAAGCCGAGAAGGAGGTGAAGCGTTGTGTGAACACGCTGAAGCTATCGGCGGAAGAGGCTCGTCGTAACGCTGGGGAAGTGATTCCATTTGAGGCATATGAAGGTTCCGAATCGCGCCAGGGCTGGTTCACCCGCGAACCGTTGGGGCTAATTGTCGCGATCACCCCCTACAATGATCCGCTGAACTTAGTCGCCCATAAACTGGGCCCGGCCATCGCCGGTGGCAATGCTGTGATCCTGAAACCCTCAGAGCTCGCACCGTTGTCTGCTCTGAAGCTGGTTGAGTGCCTGGTGGACGCGGGTCTGCCTCCGTCTGTGGTAACTACTGCCACCGGGGGCGTCGATCTGGGTAAAGCATTGGTGGAGCTGCGCGAAGTACGGATGGTTTCCTTCACCGGTGGTTTTACCACTGGAGAGTCAATTGCTCGAAGTGCAGGCTTAAAGAAGCTGGCCATGGATCTAGGGGGGAATGCGCCGGTTCTGGTGCTCGAAGACTGTGATCTTGAACCAACCGTAGCGTCTTGTGTTTCTGGTGCGTTCTGGGCGGCGGGGCAGAACTGCATCGGCACGCAGCGTATCCTCGTACATTGTTCAATCTACGAAGACTTCCGCGAGCGTTTTGTCAGTCAAACGCGTGCATTGGTACTTGGCGATCCGAATCAACGAGCAACCGATGTTGGCCCGATGATTACGGAGCAGGCGGCTCGTCGCACGGAACAATGGGTGAATGAAGCACTGGCCGAGGGTGCTCTTCTCTTGTGCGGGCACCATCGCCAAGCGGGAAGCTATTCGCCGACCGTGCTGGAGCTTGTAAGCCATAACAGTCAGATTTGGCAGCAGGAAGTCTTCGCACCGGTGGTCATCCTGGAGTCTTTTGATCATCTGGACGATGCCGTTGCTCTGGCCAACGCTGCAGAGTACAGCTTGCATGCGGGACTGTTCACACGTGACCTGTCCAAGGCCCTGAAGTTGGCGCGGCAAATTGAAGCCGGTGGCGTGATGATTAACGACTCGTCCGATTATCGTTTCGATGCCATGCCTTTCGGTGGATCCAAGTACGGAAGCCTGGGGCGGGAAGGGGTGCGGTTTGCCTATGAGGACATGACGCAACCCAAAGTGGTGTGCATTAACGAAATACGCCAGGCATGAGTCGATGATGGGGGGGCCTGCGTCTCGGCTCCCCCAGAACGATGAGTAACCGCCGAGTCGTGATCATCAAACAGAATCCAGTGATTTCGTTATCGAGAAATAAAGCCTATACAAGGAAATATGAGTGTACAGGTAATTTTTAGCCCGTTTGGGAGGTAACGTCAGTGTTTTCTGCTGTCAGCAAACCACTACCGCCTAAACGATTTTGCTACTAAAGGTCAGTTCACCTTACGCAATGACATCGTCGCTCTGCGCGTATCGAATTGGCTACACTCCCACTCTGAACAAAGCATTTATCCCAGGCCTTCTGTCTCACCCCCGATTCCTCCTGCAGCCTTTCTCGAGCGCAAGGTGGGCACTCGTCATCAAAATAGACCGTCAGTGGTCACCGCTTTTTCTTGTACACAAACAAACATCTTGTATAAGTTTTTTTACAGGATATGATCAAGGACACGAACCAAAAATGGGGGCTCAACTACGCGATGAAACGGGTTTTTTGGTGCCCATTTGGCGATCTCTGGAACGTTAGCTTTCGGCAACCGCTCTCAATAGATCCGACTGCCATAACCATCCTTAAATCCCATGGACAGCTTGCTGCGGCCATTGCATATCAGCCGACAAATTCGGCCCTTAATGATAGCGATGAGCTATCGGTGTGGTGCGTATTACTCACTGGATGGGCAATTCGGTATCGACGTATCGTCAACGCAGCAAGCGTAATTGGCTAATAGCGCCACTCGCGACATCCGCATCCTTCCAGTCCTGTACAGGGCACATTTTCGAGCTAGCCATGAAGAAAACGCTTTCGTTGGCCACACGTATAGGCCTTAGCTTCGCAGCAGTCCTAGCGCTTCTTTTAGTGATCACTGCCATCGGCATTCAGCGCGTTGCGTTTATTGATTCCACCCTAGGCGACGTTAGCGAAAACGCAGCTAAGGTGCAGCGCTACGCGATCAATTTCCGTGGAAGCGTGCATAACCGCGCAATTGCTATCCGGGATGCGGTGCTGGTGACGAACGATCTGGATCTGGAAAAATACTTGTTCGAGGTTACAACCTTGGAAAAGGCCTACTCCGACTCTGCGGCTCCTCTGGATCAGCTGTTCAAGGGCGCAAGCGTGACTGCGGAAGAGGTTCGATTACTCAGCGCTATTAAGGAAATCGAACAACAAACCCTAAAATCTACCCAGGTGTTACTGGCACTGCGCCGGTCTGGTGACATTCCAGGAGCCCAGGCACTACTGATGCGTCAAACGTCTATGGATTACAGCGAGTGGTTGAAGCGGGTGAATGCGCTGATCGACTACGAGGAGGCGTCAATCAAGGCGAAGCTTGGCGCGGTTCAGGCAACAGCCAGCCAATTCAGTACACTGATGCTGATCGCAACCGTTATTGCCCTGCTGCTGAGCATCATGTTGTCGGCTGTGATTATTCGTTTTGTTAAATCCACGTTGGGCGCCGAGCCCACCGAGGTTGCATTAGCCATCCAGCGGCTGGCTGCAGGTGATCTTAATCAGACTATTTCCACAGATTATCCTGGCAGCGTGATGGGTGTATTGAAAGACGCGCTTAGCCACCTGAGAGAGACTATCCAGCAGGTGCGGAGAGCGGCCCAAGAGGTCAATCACTCGTCTACCCAATTGTCTGCCACATCATCGGCTAACAATGAGCAGATTAGCCTGCAAACCCGCGAAGCCGAGCAGGTGGCCACAGCCATCACGCAAATGGCTGCGACTGTTAATGAAGTATCCGGGTATGCCGCGCAGGCGGCTAATGCTTCCCGGTTGGCCGATATAGAAGTGGAAAGCGGCAATCAATTAGTTGCAAGCACCACTCTTGCCATCGAACAGCTTGCACTAACTCTTGAACAAACTACGGATACCGTGAACCAGGTATCCAAACACAGTGAAAATATCGAGTCAGTGATCGACGTCATCAACTCCATAGCCTCCCAAACCAATTTGTTGGCCCTAAACGCCGCTATTGAGGCTGCGAGGGCAGGAGAGCATGGGCGCGGGTTTGCGGTGGTAGCTGATGAAGTACGTTCTCTGGCCAACCGTACACAGCAGTCGACCGAGGAAATTCGGGAGATGATCAGTACGCTGCAATTGGGTGCTGAGACCGCATCGGAAACCATGCGCAATAGCTGCGAGCTGGTAAGCCAAACCGTTACACAAACTCGCAGTGCTCAGAATGCATTGGCCAGGATCAGCGAGCAGGTTGGCGCTATCAGTCACATGAACGCCCAGATCGCGAGCGCATCCGTGCAGCAGAGCAGCGTGGCCGATGATGTCGCTAAAAATATCAACCGCATTCACGGATCAACGGTGCAGTCGGCCACCGGCTCGCGTCAAGTGGCAACGGCTAGCATGGAGCTCTCGCTGTTGGCGGATAGCCTTACCGCGAAAGTGGCGTTCTTCAGCGCGGCTTAGGATGTTCAGGGCGGGGCCGAATGGGCTTCTTTGAAGAATAGAGTTCCGCTGGCATCCAGGCCTTATAAATTGAACGTCTGCACTGAACAATGTCGTGCCGCTCATGTGACGGTTGCTCATCCACCTCGCAGTAAGACTAAACGTTCTATCGCTTTATGCCCGTCGGACGACCTCTATATGCAGCAGGTCATTCCGATATATTTGTTATGACCCTAGAGGCGGTTTCCCATGTTCAATACCAAAATCAAGAGCCAGCTTCACTCTCAGGAAGCCGAGCTGTCGGAGTTGCGCCAACTGCGTGATGGGTTAAACCGTGAAATGCTAACGTTGAGTATCGATTCGACTTTTAAAATCACCGCATGCAACGAAAATTTTGCAAAGGCTTTGGGCCACACCCAGGATCGGCTCGTAGGTCGTGCCATGGCCGATATCGTTCCGCAGTACGTATCCAAACTTCCGTGTTTTCATAACTTTCGAGCAGCAGTAGCCGCAGGTAAGTCGATCTCTGACGAATACAGGTATCTGCATGCTGACGGTTCATTGGTGTGGCTTCACGCACATTGGCAGCCGATAACGGATGCGACTGGCAGCTTGAGTCATATCATCTGCTATGCGACGAACATTACCTCACGAGTAGAAAAAGCATCGGAAAACACCTCTTTCATTGACGCATTACTTCGTTCGACGGCGGTGATCGAATTCGATCTCTCCGGGCATGTACTCATGGCAAATGACCAGTTCTTAAACGCGATGGGCTACAACCTGGGCCAAGCTAAAGGGAGTCACCACCGTCTTTTCTGCAAGCCAGAGGAAGTTTCGTCTCAAAAATACAAGGATTTTTGGTCAACTTTGAACAAGGGTGAATTTGTTGCTGGCCGATTTGAACGTATTGACAGTCGCGGTCAAACCGTATGGCTGGAAGCGACGTACAACCCGGTTTATGACACCGAAGGAACACTCTGCAAGGTCGTTAAGTTTGCGACGGTTGTCACCGACCAGGTTGCCCGTGAACAAGAAGTGAGTGGTGCAGCACAGACTGCATTTGAAATTTCCCAGCAGACTGATGTTAGTGCTCAACGCGGAGCAGTCGTAGTCAACGACACTATGCATACCATGCGTAAAATCGCTGTTGATATGCAGGCTGCCTCGGGTGGGGTCGAAGCGCTCGGTAAGCAGTCATTGTTGATCAGCTCCATCATTCAGACAATCAGTAGTATCGCCCAGCAAACTAATTTGCTGGCATTGAATGCTGCGATTGAAGCTGCTCGTGCAGGTGAGCAGGGTCGAGGTTTTGCGGTGGTGGCTGATGAGGTTCGACAATTAGCCGGACGCACCAGCACGGCCACTGAAGAAATTGCCTCGGTCGTCTTGCAGAACCAGAAGCTGGTAGATGAGACCGTCGCGGAGATGACCAACAGCAAGTCCCAAGCTGAGCAAGGCCTTGAGCTTGCCACGCAAGCAGGCCAAGTAATTGTTGAGATTCAGGAGGGCGCCAAGAGAGTAGTCGATGCGGTGGGCAGGTTTGCGACTCAGGTGGCTTAAGAAGCGCCACCTTTCCTTTGTGGATGATGGGGCCAAATTACAGGGGTAGGCACTACCCGTTTTGATGGCCTACGATTCGACGACGCTATCCAGTAGCGTCGTCCCATAGGAATTGTCCACTACGCATAGCCACTTCAGCCGCGCAGACAGGATCAAACTCATGATCGCCTCTCCCGTTTCCCGCTGCGTAATGGGTACAGGACTCAAGCACGGCGGGCATAGAAGGCGTGCAACTTTTCGGGGGCAGATCAAATTGAGTGGACGCTCTTTCTAGCTGTTCAAACAGGTCTTTCCATGCAACCACAATGTCTTTTCTATCCTAAGTCTTTCAAGATCCGGGTTGTCCTAGAGTGCGTCCAGCCCGGAACTTCGATTGCCCGCGTCGCGCAGAAGCACAGCCTTGACCCGAATCGTCCATAAATGGATTCAAGTGCAAACAAACAAAGCCACCGCGCTGCAGCCTGCTTTCATTCCGCTGCCCTTTCAGCTAGCGGGAGGGCATTCGTTAGCTGCTTCATAAAGCATCGACTCGCGCGGCACCGTCAAAGTGAACTAGCCCACCGAAAGCGCTGCTGCATGTGCCACCGTTGTGCGAGACCTGTTGCGATGATTTGCATCGACCTAATTATTTTCACCACAACAGGGCCTACGCATAGGAAATCGTTATTGAACCTTGATGCTGTCGCAAAACATTTAGTAGCTATCAAGGGTTAAAGGACTTCAAGTGAGCCGTGCAAGCACGCTTGCGTCATTTACCAACGCTAGGTTGGCCAGATGGGGCAAACATCGCCCGATTAACTCAGCCTTCAAGATCAGAAAACAAAAGGAGCCCGCATGGGCTCCGAATAGCTGAATCGATACGCGTTTAAGCCGACAGATACTCGTCGACAGATTTAACGCTGGCGTAGCCGAACTCAAATGCTGCCATTATTGCCGCATGCGCGTGAGCGGCAGGGACAGTTACGCCGCGAAAAGTGAGATCCAATGTGGCGCAGGCATCATGCAATACGGTAACCGGATAACTCATGTCTGCTGCAGCGCGTACAACGGCGTCGATGCACATGTGGCTCATTGCACCTATGACAACGATTTCCTGTACACCTGCGGCGTCCAGCTGCTGTTTCAGATCAGTTTCCCTGAAAGCATTGATATGCTTTTTGACGATCACGGGTTCGCGACCTTCAGGAGCCACAGTTGGTTGAATTTCCGCGCCGGCAGATCCCTTAACGAAGAGGGTAGCGCCCTCATTATCGGACTCATGCCGTATGTGAAAAACTGGAATACCTGTATCGCGCGCGTGACTGATCACCCGGACAGCATTCGCGACAGCCCCTTCGATGCCGGTCAAAGGCAATTTGCCAATGGGCAGGTATTCGTTTTGCAGATCAACTACTACAAGACCTCGTTTCATGAACGATCTCCAGTCAAATTATCAACGTGATGCTGTCGTGAGGGCGAGCCGTTTGCGGGACATTAAGCCTGCGTCAACGACAGCCCAATTAATCAGAACTCTAGTGAAGCGCCGTCTTCCGGAATATCGACGCGACTCTCAATACCTTGCTTCTTGACGTAGGTGCGCAGTTCTTCACGAGTCAGGGACATGTGGTTGACTGCGTCCATGTGCACGGCGACGATTTTCGCGTTTTTCGCGGCCTTCGATGCGCGCAGAACGTCCTCTTCGCCCATGATGATTGCACCCTCGAAGCCGGTCATCTTTGCTTTCCCAGCATTAAGCACGATGACCTCGGGGCGATATTTCTCGATGGCCTGATCAACCTCTTTACGCCAGATAGTGTCGCCAGCTAGGTAAAGGGTCTTGTAGCCTGGCGCTTGAAAAACAACTCCCATTGCTTCTCCCAGAGGTTTGGCGAGAGCGGGTACTGCATACATTTCGTCGGTGCCATGCTGACCACCGGTCTTGGTGATTTTGACGCCGCCGAATTCAGCGTCATCTGTCAGTACGCGTACGTTCTTGAAACCTTGGGAGCGAATCAACTTCGCATCTTCTTCATGCTGCGTGAACAGAGGGATGTCTTTCGGCAACGCCTTTTGTGCGGCATCGTCCCAGTGGTCAAGATGCGTATGAGTCACGATGACGGCGTCGATACCAGAGATCACTTTTTCGGGCGACTCGGGCAGATCTACCAGCGGATTACGGAGGTTGCTGCGGTAGGTGTTCTCAAATCCTGGGTAGGTTCCCTTTTTGGACAGCATCGGGTCGATCAGGAAGGTCGTACCGCCGTAGGAGATTCTGACCGTCGCGTTACGAACTTGCTGCAAGTCCACTTTATGGGATGCATCCGACATCTTGGAGATGTCTGAGCCCGCAGATACCGCTGTGGCGACCCCGGCGCAAGCAATACTGATGGCAAGAGGGAGAGTTCTAAGGTTCATGAAATTAATCCTGTTGATACATCGAGGAGACCATTCTTGCCCAATGCTTTGAACCTCAACAGTGGCCTGAATGACATATTTCGATATAATCGGGCCATGTGGCCAGTGTTGTCCGGAAATGTGAGAAGGCAGACGACTTACCCCTTCCGTCTGTGCAAATACATCACCGTAGACGGTCGTTCATAAATTCCCGTGTGCGTCGATGGCAAGTACACGGCCAATTAGAGGCTGCCTGATGCAATCGATACGTGTTGCTGTTCTGGCTTTTAACGGCGTTAGCCTGTTCCACCTTTCTGTGCCGGGAGTGGTGCTGGGGACGGCGCAGTCGGCACCTGGCGAACCTCAATACGAGATCAATTACTGCGCAGAGACGCCGGGAATGGTGAGCAGCGACCAAGGAATCGGTTTAGCGGTCACGCACGGCCTGGAGCTGATGGAGGCATCTGACGTAATCGTCATTCCAGCGTGGGCCGAGCAATCGCTCGTTGCATCTGCCGAGCTGGTGGGTGCGCTTCAGCTCGCCAATGCCCAAGGCAAGCTCATCGTCGGATTATGTTTAGGCGCATTCGTGCTTGGGGATGCCGGGTTACTTGATGGGAGAGAAGCGACTACTCACTGGGCAGTCAGAGAGGAGTTTGCGAGACGTTTCCCTGAAGTTCGTTTCAGGCCCGAAGTGCTCTATGTCAGTGATGGCAATATCGTGACCTCTGCGGGAACCGTGGCGGCAATCGATTGTTGCCTTCATCTTGTAAGGCAGCGACTTGGCGCCGATGTGGCGAATCGCACTGCGAAGATGCTGGTGACGCCGCCACATAGGCAAGGAGGTCAAGCTCAATACGTTGAGCATCCTGTGCCGCAACTTTCTAGAGAGACCCATTTGTCTGATGTACTGGCGTGGGCCAGATTGAACCTAGCCAATGATCTGTCGCTCGACGTTCTTGCAGACATGGCGAAGATGAGTAGGCGCACGTTCACTCGACGTTTCAGGGAGGCCACTGGCTGTACCGTTTCTAAATGGTTGAATGCTGAGCGAGTCGCCAGGGCGCAACAGCTGCTCGAAACGACGGATTTACCGATTGAATGCGTTGCCGGTGAGGCAGGCTTTGGTACCCCCTTATCCTTGAGGCAACAATTCGGAGTTCAGCTCGGCACTTCGCCGTCTGAGTATCGGCGAATGTTTTTTCGTGAAATGAAACGTGAAGACAAAACATAGGGAACTGTGAATCGCCCCGGGTTTCGTAGACACCCCTTTGCCTTAGACTGAGGCCAATTAGGAGGTGCCATTAGCAATCCGCGTTACCCCGAAGAATTCAAAATCCAAGCGGTCAATCAAGTGACCGAAAAGAAGCTGCCTGTCGCTAATGTAGCTGCCCGTCTTGGCGTGTTGACGCATAGCTTCTACGCCTGGGTAAAGCATGGGTTCCGGGGGAGCCCGAGCTATCATCTATAACTGCTGTCATGCGGTAACCCACTCCTTGATTGGGGCCCGGGCATCAACCCTAAACGCTCTGAAGTCTTGAGCCCCGGGTTTTTACTGCATCATGGTTCGCTGTAGCTATCCATGTCCATTTGCAGCCGCAACACAGCTCGGCCATGGCACTGTTCGCCTGGTCGAGGTAGATCTTTTGCTTTGCAACGACCTTGGCTTCGGAAAACGTAGTTGGAGGGCTTGAGAAGGTGGGGCTGATTGCCTACGGAAAGCAGTTTTTTCATTGGAAAGCTTATGCAATTGACAGAATCGCAGTATACGCACGACTCCATGGCTGCCGATGGCGAGGGCAATGCGGGCGTTTTCGCGCCCGCATCGATCCCATCGATCTCGGCCACCTACGTGGCGAGCACGTACAAGTTCTGTAGGCCAAGGCCCCTAGGGAGTTCTTTTGACATTTCCCCTCTCTATTAGGCACGTCAGAGGATCTGCCAGTGTACTGAACGAGAATGCTGACCTTCTCTCCACGCCGAACAGCTCCAAGCTCTCGAAGCCTTGAAGGGGGATTCTGGCCTCAAGAAAGAAATTGAATTCGAAACGAAGCTACGCAATTTGCTCGCAAAGTATGGCTACAGCCTGAAAGACGTTATCAACCTGCTTGAGGCTCCGTCGCGAAAGCATTTCGCCGCACAAGAGGTACTTAAATATGAATTATCTGCAAAACAAGGTTGCCATTGTCACTGGCGCGTCTTCCGGCATTGGTGCTGCCACCACCCGCGCATTGGCCGCACAGGGCGTTCGCGTCGTGGCAGCAGCACTCGATCAGAACGGGTTGGAAGCGTTTGTTGCCGAGCTGCGTGAGGCCGGGAGCGACGTAGTCGCTTTCACCACAGACGTTACCCATCTGGATCAAACCAAAGCGCTCGCGAAGTTTGCACAAGACACCTACGGGGCTGTGGACATCTTGGTCAACACCGCCGGTCTCATGCTCTTTTCCAACTGGGTCGATTTGGCCGTGCAGGATTGGGAAAAGATGATCGATGTGAACATCAAGGGCTACCTCAACGCTACTGCTGCGGTACTGCCGTTCATGTTGGAACGGAAGTCCGGGCAGATTCTCAACATGGACTCCGTTGCAGGTCACCAGGTCGGCCCGGCGGCGGGTGTTTACAGCGCTACCAAGTTTTTCGTCCAGGCCATGACCGAGTCTATGCGCAAGGAGTTGGGCGTGCAGCATGGTATTCGCGTCAACACCGTCAGCCCCGGCGTGATCAATACCGGCTGGGCAGACAAGGTCAGCGATCCTGAAGGGCGCAAGGCTGCTCAGGAGCTGAACCGGATTGCCATTGCGCCTGACGATATCGCCCGTGCTGTGATTTACGCGCTCAATCAACCGGAAAACGTCACCGTCAACGATTTGATCATCTCGCCGACTCGCCAGGATTGGTAATTGTCGGTTGAGTTTTTCGTGTCCGATTGACCAAAAGGGTCACCGGCAACATGCAACCAGGAGTACATGATGAGCAATCCAACTTACGTCCAGGAATACAACGCGATCGTCGCCGTTTTGAGCCAGTACAACCAAGGTGGGGCCAAGGCTGACAGCAGTTTGATGAAGCCCGCGTTCAACGAACAGGCCACCATGTTTGGGGTCGACGGTGACAAGCTCGTCGGCGGGGCGATCCAGAATCTGTACGACGTCATCGACAACTCTTTTCGCCCATCTCCCGAAGCCAAAGCCGCGATCGTTCGCATCGACATTGTGGGCACTGCCGCCAGTGCGCGCGTTGATACCGACAATGTTTCGGGGTTTCGATTCACCGACTTCTTCAACCTGCTGAAGGTAGAAGGCAAGTGGACGATCGTCAGCAAGATTTACCACACCCATCCGAGCGCTTGAGTATTTGAGCGCCTCTGGCGAGGTGGGTTGTACCTCGCCCTTATTAAAACGAGAAAACCATGTCAAAGAACATCAAGGCAGTACCAACTTCCGAGTACAACGCTGTCATCGCAACTGCCAATCAGTACGTTGAAGGTCTGCGAGTGGGCAGTGCAGAAGGCGTTGCTCAGGCTTTCCATAAAGACGCCGTGATGTACGGTTTCACAAATGGTGAGCTGCTTGGCGGCCCGATCAAGAATTTGTTTGATTTCGTTCAGAAGAACGGTAGCGCCCCAGAAATTACCACTCGGCTCGACATACTGGCGATCACACCCACGACAGCCGTGGTGCGTGTCGATATGGAAAAGGATGCGATAGGCGCGGACTACAACGACTACCTGACCCTGATCAAAATCGACGGCACCTGGAAGGTCATCGCCAAGGTTTATCACCAGTTCGAAGGTTGAGTGTTCACCGATCCCGGTTGAATCAATGCCGGGATCGGAGCTCGTTCATCGTCAAATGGAGAAGCGATCATGAGTAAGGTTTTCATCATCGGCGCCGCTGGCAAAGTGGGGCGGCGATTGATTAAGCAACTCGTCGGGCGAGGTTACGAAGCGATCGCACTGCATCGGAACCCGGAGCAGGGGAGTGAGCTTGCGGATTTGGGAGCGACGCCCATCGAAGGCAATTTGTTGGAGCTTGAATCAGGGCGAATGGCGCAGCTTATGTCGAGCAGTGATGCCGTTGTCTTCACTGCAGGTGCGGGCGGCGCAGGTATGGATCTGACCAATGCGATTGATGGGCGAGGATTGGAGTTGGCAGTGGCCGCAACCATTCAAGCAGGTGTCCGGCGTTTCATTCTGGTCTCGGCCTTCCCCGATGCGCTGCGTGGTAGCCCGGTATCCGAAGGTTTCGAAAATTACATTGCCGTGAAAAAACGAGCTGATGCTCACTTGGTGGGGACGGGTTTGGATTGGGTGATTGTGCGCCCAGGAACGCTTCTGGATGACACCGGCACTGGCAAAATCCGTGCTGACGTCGCTATTCCTTACGGTGAAGTTTCAAGAGATGACGTGGCAGCGACACTTGCCGAGTTGATCGATCAGCCCAAGGTGAGCCGGGTCATTATCGAACTCACTCAGGGTGACACACCAGTCTCCGACGCGGTTCGCAGGCTTGGTCATGAGCGTTGCTTACAATGAAGTTGATTTTGGTTGGCGCTACGGGGCTTGTTGGACGCGAGGTTCTGAAACAGGCGCTCGACGATCCACGTATCAGCCTTGTGGTTGCGCCGACTCGCCGTGCGCTTGCAGCACATCCCAAGTTACATGCACCTCTAACCGACTTCGACAATCTACCGGAAACAGTCGACTGGTGGCGGGCGGATGCCGTGATCTGCACATTGGGCACGACGATGCGGCGCGCTGGATCGAGAGACGCTTTTCGGCTTGTTGATTACGAGTACCCGTTGGATGTAGCGCGCTTTGCCAGAATGAATGGCACCTCAACATATGTTCTCAACTCGGCCATTGGGGCGAACCCAAACTCGAGTTTTTTCTACAGCCGGGTAAAGGGCGAGTTGGAAACATCTCTTACAGGTCTTGGTTTTGAATCACTCACCTATGTGAGACCCGGCGTCATCAGTGGGACGCGCAATGAGCTGCGGCTCGGCGAGCGTGCACTGGTGTTTGCGCTCGGCTTGGCAGGAAGATTTTTACCCGCTCGGTGGCAACTTAACCCCGCGTCGCGAATCGCCCAGCTGCTCCTCGAGTCCGCCCTTGAGCACAGACCGGGTGTCCACATCATCACCTCCGAGTGCTGCATTTGAGCCGGAGTTAGCTGTTTTCACAAATAGATCATTTGAAGGGAGATACACGATGCCGATGGTTGAGTTTTCCGCTGTCTTGGACTGCAATACAGGAAACGCTTGGAGCGTGTTGAAAAAATTTGGAGAGATTCATAAATGGCATCCGTCGATTGTCGAAAGCAGCATTGAGGACAACCAACCTGATGGATTGGTCGGCTGTATTCGCAGACTCACGCTGGCCGATGGTGCAGTTGTCAGGGAGCGTTTGTTATCGGTCGATGATCACAATACAACGCTATCCTACCGCTTCGAGGAGGCTCCATTAGCGCTGGACAACTATGTTGCCACGGTGAAATTGGCCTCTCTCACTGGACAGTCCAAGACGTTCATCAATTGGTCTGCAAGCTTTGACCTGCAAGATTTGAATACAGCAGACCACTACCAGGAACTCATACGAGGACTGATCGTGGATGGTCACAATAGTCTTCAGTTGTTTCTAATCCGGCATTAAAGAATTCAAGGAATTGACACGTCCAGTCCTGGCTAGGCAAGCATTTTAAACTTGAATGCAAAAGGGCATTTGGAAGCTGATGACATTCAGCTCAGTTGACTACTGCAGCCATCGCTGAACACCCGGGTTTCGATCAGGGTGTTTTATTTAACCAAGTGCATTGCTGGAGCTCTGGCGGGCCCTAGCCTGCGTGACGTTAGTACGAGGATTAAAAACTCAGGCCAATCGTTCGGCTGGCAGGATATGTACACCGGGCGGGGCGTTAGGGTCATATAAAGCAACGCCTGGGTCTGTTGGGCGCCGGGGTAAGCCTCCATCGCTTGGGCAGCAGAGGCCTTTCGAGCCCAAGATTGCCACCAGCAATCGGTTGGCGAGAACGAATTCGTTGCGATGGTTGCCGATCACGCCAAGGCGTATCAAGGCTAAGGCTGCACTAAGGCCCGACGCTCGCGCGAGATCAAATGCTGGAACAGGAGGCGACCGAACTTACCGGCACCGCACGCCTGAGTTCCAAAATTTTACGCTCATGTACAGCTCCCCATTCCCGCATGGCACTCACCAAAGGCGCGAGAGAGCTACCTAATTCTGTCAGCGAATACTCCACCTTTGGCGGCACCTCGCGATAGATTTCGCGATGAATAATCCCATCAACCTCCAGCTCTCTCAGCTGCAGTGTCAGCATCCTCTGAGTGATATCTGGTATCAGGCGTCGCAGTTCGTTGAAGCGCTTCGTTCCTGACATCAGGTGAAACAGTATGAGCGATTTCCATTTTCCGCCAATGACATCGACAGTAAACGCGACGGGACAAGCGAAGGCCTCAATTTCATCCTGAGGGTTACATTTTTTCACTGTTATCACCACGGTATAAAAAGTGTGCCTACAGCACAAAATTGTGCGTACTTACGCGAAAGTGCTCCGTAAGCTAGCATCATTCGATATTGAACACTATGGAATCCGCTTGATGAGCTTGTTGTTATCCCCACATGAAATTAAAGGCCTAAAACTGAAAAACCGGGTCGTCATGTCCCCTATGTGCATGCACATGGCAGCGGATGATGGCTTTGTCACTGACTGGCACCGCGTTCATTATGGAGCTCGTGCTCTGGGTCAGGCGGCGCTGATTTTTCCCGAAACGTTGGCTATTCAGGCTGACGGTCGTATCGGTGCCGGTGACCTTGGTATCTGGAGTGATGAACACGTTGTCGGCTTAAAGTCTCTGACTGAACTGCTTCACAGCTTTGGTGCAAAAGCTGGTGCCCAGATCGGTCATGCAGGGCGCAATGCCGATCTGCCCAACCTTATTCATATCGCACCTTCGGCGATTCCGTTCACGGATACCAGCCCTGTGCCTCGCGCACTCTTGGCTGATGAAATTCCGGATTTGGTAAAGCTCTATGGCGATGCCGCACGACGCGCCAGTGAAGCGGGCTTTGATGTGCTCGAGATCCATGCCGCTCATGGTTATTTGCTGAATGAGTTCCTCTCCCCACTCGCCAATACCCGCGATGACGAATATGGCGGTGATGCCCAGCGTCGCTATCGCTTCCTGCGCGAAGTGCTGGATGAAGTCAAAACCCATTGGGGCGATCGTCCGCTGTTTGTTCGTATCTCCAGCTCTGATTACGCCGAAGGCGGAAACACGCCTGAGTCATTCCTTGAATACGGTCGCTGGATGAAAGAGCAGGGCGTCGATCTGATCGACTGCAGCTCCGGCGGGATCAAGATGATCAAGGTTCAGACCTATCCAGGTTACCAAGTCCCGGCTGCTGAGTTGCTGCGTAAGGAACTGCATATTGCTACAGGGGCCGTGGGTGTAATCCAGAGTGGTCGTCAAGCCGAAGAAATCCTGCAGAACGGCCGAGCCGACCTGGTGTTTGTCGGGCGGCAAATGCTGCGTGATCCATTCTGGGTGCGCACTGCAGCGGATGATTTGAAAGAAATCATTGAGATTCCTGCTGCCTACACTCGTTACGGTTCTGTATGGCTTGATACCAAAGCGTGAATTAGTCCAGGTCCTAAGCGGGCGGCTGGGAGGTGCTAGTCCTCAACCCAATCCAACGAAGCAGGAGTAAAACCATGAGCAAACCTACTTACGTACACGAATACCAAGCCATCACCGAGGTGCTGAACAAGTACATTGAGGGCTGCAAGCAAGCAAAGAGCAGCATCATGAAGTCTGCTTTCAATGAGCAAGCGACGATGTTTAGCGTCGATGGAGACGGTAAGCTGGCCGGCGGCGCAATTGCAATCCTGTTCAAGGGGATCGACGAGGGTTTTCGCCCATCTCCAGATGCACCGGCAGCTATCGTACGCATTGAGATTGTCGGTACGGCGGCTAGTGCGCGCATCGACGCCAACGACATATCAGGCATTTCCTTCACCGACTTTTTCCATTTGTTGAAAGTCGATGGCCAGTGGACGGTCGTCAGCAAGATCTTTCACATCCACGTCGCGTCTTGAACCGCTGTCGTCCTTGAGTCTGCGGTAGTTGAGGCTTCCCAGCACTCAGACATAAAAATGGAAACGTCATGAAAACCCTTACCTCTGCTCTCGCTCCTACCGTCGTTGCCCTTGCGCCTGGTACTGCCTCCGCCACCATATACCCGGGAGTTGAGCACAACACGGCGAAACTCTTGCAATCGCTTGAAGGTGGCCAGACGCTCGACTCCATGACGCCGGTCGATGCCCGTGCCGCGCTGGCGGGTGCCCAGGCTGCCCCCCAAGTGGCCTTGCCGGCAGCTGATGTCAGCGAGATGACGATACGCGTCAACGGCAGCGATCTGAAGTTGACCATCGTGCGCCCGGTCGGTAGCCAACAGAAGACGCTGCCCGCGTTCATGTATTTCCACGGCGGCGGCTGGGTGTTGGGCGACTTCCCGACCCACGAACGACTGGTGCGTGACCTGGTGGTAGGCTCAGGTGCGGTGGCGGTCTTCGTCAACTACAGCCTCTCGCCAGAGGCGGCATATGGCGTCGCCACCGAGCAAGCCTATGCCGCGACAAAATGGGTCGCCGAACATGGCGAAGATATCAAGGTAGACGGCACTCGCCTCGCCGTAGCCGGCAACAGCGCAGGCGGGAACATTGCCGCCGTAGTTGCCCTGATGGCCAACGAGAAGGGTAAACCCGCACTGAGCTCGCAAGTGTTGCTGTGCCCAGTGACAGACTCCAACTTTGACACGCCGTCGTACAAGGAGTTTGCCAACGGCTATTTCCTGACGAAGGACATGATGGCGTGGTTCTGGGACAATTACGCATCCGACGCCGAGGTACGCAAACAGATTTACGCTTCTCCACTGCTGGCCACGAGCGAGCAGTTGAAGGGCCTGCCGCCGACGCTGATCCAAACGGCGGAATTCGATGTCCTGCGCGATGAAGCTGAAGCTTACGGCCGCAAGCTCGACGCTGCAGGCGTACCCGTGAAGACGGTTCGCTACAACGGTATGATTCACGATTTCGGGCTGTCGAACGCGTTCAGCCATCTGCCGACTCCCCGCACCGCGATCGAGCAGGCATCTCAAGAGCTCAAAACCAGTCTGAGTGAGTAGTTTCAAAAAACAAAGAGTCCGCAGGTTACGGTGAATCTGCGGAAATTATCTTTGAAAACACATCGTTGGTTCACTACGAAGCTAAATTAACACCAAAGTTTTTCGGAACGCCCGCTGTGTTTTTTGCAGTTGAGCATAAATTGATAATCGAATTACTTATTAAGTTAAGAGTAGAAAAATGAAAATTACTTCTATCAAGATTTTGTTTTTTGTCGCCCTGATTTCGAGCTTTGGCGCGATTGCTCAAGCAGAAAACCTACCGGGCGACCCACAAGTCATCAGTAATAAAACAATGGTCAAACCTATGTACGTAGACGAATACCACGCTATCACTGAGGTATTGAACAAGTACATTGAGGGCTGCAGGCAGGCCAAGAGCAGCATCATGAAGCCTGCGTTCAGCGAAAAAGCAACGATGTACAGCGTCGGTGCCGATGGCAAGTTGTCTGGCGGAGCAATTCAAATCTTGTTCGATGGGATCGACAAGGATTTTCGCCCATCTCCTGACGCAAAGGCTGCTATCACGCGCATAGAGATCGTCGGTACTGCCGCTAGTGCTCGAATCGACGCCAACGGTATGTCAGGCATCTCTTTCACTGATTTCTTTCATCTGCTGAAAGTCGAAGGCAAGTGGACTGTGGTTAGCAAGATTTTCCAAACGCATGTAGCGCCCTAATTATTTGAGCCGTCCGGCGGCTTAGTCTCGACTAGGACTTCGGCGCTGCAACCCTTCGATAAAAGCTACCGACTTGAGTAAGTGGTGTCGATACTCCACCGCCGGATGCCCCAGTCGTTTCTTGAGTCTACGAGATTTTGATTACTACCTTACGAAATGCGCCCCTGGCCAAATGCTTGTGCCCTAAGGTTCGGCTATGTGTAGAGCGCTGGATTACTGCCTTAAACGTTGGGCAGCGCTCTCGCGCTACATCTACGACGGTGGCGTGCCCATTGATAATAATTGGTGTGATAACCAAATCCGACCTGGGCTCTTGGACGCAAGAACTGCTCTTCGCCGGATCGCTACGCGTTGGGAAACGGGCGGTTGCGATCATGAGTTTGATCCAGTCTGTGCGACTCAACGGGCGAGTGAGATTGATCAACTACTCCCGCACCAATGGATTCAGGCCTGACTTACGCAATGTGAGTAGGCTGCGCAGAATTGTTTTCTTTGAACCTCGCTTCCGCAATCAAATCGTCTACCTTTCTGGCGACACTGTGACGTATGGGCAGGTTGCGAGCATCCTTGAACGTGTTCTGGGACGCCCATTCAAACGGAACGTGTGGACAGTTCCGTACCTTATCCAAGAACTGGAGAAAGACCCCACTCATCACATCAAAAAGTATCGCGCTGTGTTCGCACAAGGCAGAGGCGTGGCGTGGCCTAAAGATTCCACTTTCAACGAGCAGCAGTCGATTCAAGTCACCGCCGCCAAGCAGTGGGCTCGGAAAAACCTTGCGGACAATTGAACGTAAAAGTATGTAGCCGAACGTTCCCGCGCCCGGGATTTACCTGCTAAGAAGCTCCTTTACCCGATAGAGGGTGTTGATGACCGAGGCTGAAAGGTGGAGCACGGTTGCGTCATAGTCGAAGGGGTAGAAGATTAACCTCGGTTCAAAAATTTTGAAATTTCTCTGCGACAGCTGTGTTGGTAAACGGGTTTCGAAAGTTTCGACTGATTGTGATTTCAAGGGGGCGTCTTGGCCGGACGCTTACGCAGAAGCATCACTGCTGAGCCATCTAGCTTACGGAAATGTAATCACCCCGTTTGCTGGCTTGTGGCATCTTCCGACTTAACACACCGGCTCTTCAAAATGTGTACCCATAGGGGCACATCCTAGTGCAGGCACTGACATCCGACTGACGGGGCATTAATCGGTATGCAATCCAAAACTTCTCGGCGCACCTTTGTGAAAGGTCTCACCGCAGGCGGGATTCTCGGTGGCCTAGGGCTTTGGCAGACGCCTATATGGGCGGCACCTCGCTTGGGCGAAACCAATGTCCTGTCAGGTACAGAGTTCGACCTCTTTATTGGGGGAACTCCGGTAAATATCACTGGAAAGCCTCGGACAGCCATGACAATCAATGGCGGGCTTCCGGGGCCTCAGCTGCGCTGGCGCGAGGGCGATACCGTGACCTTGCGGGTCAAGAACCGCCTTAAGGATATGACTTCTATCCACTGGCACGGGATTATCCTTCCCGCGAACATGGATGGTGTTCCGGGCCTCAGCTTTCATGGGATCGAGCCTGACGGCACGTATGTTTATCAATTCAAGGTCAAGCAGAACGGAACGTACTGGTATCACAGTCACTCCGGTTTCCAAGAACAAGTTGGCGTATACGGCCCGCTGGTCATCGATGCCAAAGAGCCGGAGCCTTTTGAGTATGACCGCGACCTCGTGGTGATGCTTACCGACTGGACGGATGAAGATCCTGCTTCGCTGATGAAAACACTGAAGAAGCAGTCTGATTACTACAACACCCACAAGCGAACAGTCAGTGACTTTATCCATGACGTAGCTGACAAGGGTTGGTCAGCAACCGTCGCTGACCGAAAAATGTGGGCAGAAATGAAGATGAATCCCACTGACATTGCAGACGTCAGTGGTGCGACGTACACCTACCTGATGAACGGCCAGGCTCCGAACTCCAACTGGACAGGCACGTTCAAACCCGGCGAGAAGCTCAGATTGAGGTTCATCAATGGTTCAGCCATGAGCTACTTTGATGTTCGTATTCCGGGTTTGAAGATGACTGTTGTAGCTGCCGATGGCCAGTATGTTAAGCCGGTGAGCGTAGACGAGTTCAGGATTGCCACTGCCGAGACTTACGATGTGATTGTCGAACCCACTCAGGACGCCTACACACTGTTTGCGCAGTCGATGGATCGGTCGGGATACGCCAGAGGCACCTTGGCCGTCCGGTCTGGCATGACTGCCCCAGTACCTGAGCTTGACCCTCGTCCTCTCGTCACCATGGCCGACATGGGTATGGCCGGTATGGATCATGGTGCGATGTCTGGTATGGGCGATATGGCTGGAATGGATCACAGCAAAATGTCTATGGGTGGTATGGGGGAAATGCAGTCGCACCCAACCACAGAATCCAACAATCCTCTCGTCGATATGCAGGCAATGTCGACGTCGCCAAAGCTTGATGATCCTGGCATGGGCCTTCGCGAAAATGGTCGAAAGGTACTGACGTATTCTGATCTTAAGAGCACGTTTGAAGACCCAGATGGCCGCGAGCCAAGTCGAACTATCGAACTGCACTTGACCGGTCATATGGAGAAATTTTCCTGGTCGTTCAACGGCGTGAAGTTCTCCGATGCCGAGCCGTTAAAACTGAAATACGGTGAGCGAGTTCGGATCGTTCTCGTTAACGACACCATGATGACTCATCCCATCCACTTGCATGGCATGTGGAGCGATCTTGAGGATGAGAACGGCCAATTCCTTGTCCGCAAACACACTATTGATATGCCACCAGGGTCAAAGCGCAGCTACCGAGTAACAGCCGATGCGCTCGGGCGCTGGGCCTATCACTGTCATCTCCTGTACCACATGGAAATGGGGATGTTCCGCGAAGTGCGTGTAGAAGAATGAGGAGTCGACTTATGAGCAATTATTTTTGCGGGACTCGCATGCACTCAGCAGTATTTACATTTGCTATAACTGCTGGTTTTGTCTTGCCGGCAGCCGCTGAAACAAGCCGGGGTGCCGAAGACGGGCAGATGCAGACCATGGATCACAGCCAAATGCAGGGTATGGATCACGGCAAGATGGACGATATGGATCACAGCCAGATGCAGGGCATGGATCACAGTAAAATGGAGAGTATGCAGCCCGCCAAGCAACCACAAATCCAAAGCCGGACTCCGATTCCGCCGCTAACCGATGCCGATAGAGCCGCAGTCTATAAGTCCCCAGGTGGTCACCAAGTTCATGACACAGCCCTCAACTCATTTTTTATATTTGAGAAGCTGGAATGGCAGGATGCTGACGATGGAAGCGCGCTGAACTGGGAAGCACAAGGTTGGATAGGGGGTGATGTTGATCGGCTATGGTTGCGCTCCGAAGGCGAGCGCACTAATGGGAAGACTGAAAAGGCTGAAGTTCAAGCTTTATGGGGACACGCCATTAGCCCTTGGTGGGATCTAGTCGGAGGGGTGCGTCAAGACTTCAAGCCAGGCGACCCTCAGACGTGGGCTGCTTTCGGTATCCAAGGCTTGGCGCTCTACAATTTCGAGGCCCAAGCTACTGCTTATTTGGGTGAAGGTGGCCAGACCGCAGCGCGTTTAGAAGGGAATTACGACATTCTCTTAACTAATAAGCTGATTCTGCAACCGACGGCAGAATTCAATTTCTATGGCAAAAACGATCCTCAACGCGGGGTTGGTTCAGGGCTGTCTGAAAGTGAGGTTGGTTTGCGGCTTCGGTACGAAGTCCGCCCGCAATTCGCACCTTACGTCGGTGTAACTTGGAATCGGGCTTATGGCAGAACCGCAGACTATGCCCGCGAGGAAGGCGAAGATAACAACGAAGCACGCCTAGTGCTCGGCGTCCGAGTGTGGTTCTGAAACAAAGTTAGCGGTACTAAATAATTATCTAACCTCATTACAACAGCTTCGCGCTGTGAGGAGCCTTGCATGTCCGTATTCAAATCCTGTGTTGTGGCCGTCGCTCTTTCTTCTAGCCTGCTGCTCAGTGCAGTTGCCCAAGCTCACCCGAAGCTGCTGTCTTCAACTCCGGCTGAGGGCGAGAGCGGGCTAGCTCCTGCGAAGATTGAGCTGCATTTTTCCGAAAACCTGGTGACCAAGTTTTCCGGAGCCAAGTTGGTCATGACGGAAATGCCTGGTATGTCACACGCCCCAATGGCTGTGAAAGCCAGCGTGGCCGGCAGTAGCGATCCTAAAACCATGATCTTGACTCCGGCATCTCCTCTCACTGCGGGCACCTACAAAGTCGAATGGCGAGCGGTCTCCTCCGATACCCATCCGATTACCGGCAGCGTTACGTTCAAAGTGAAATAAGCATGGGCGACCCATTGAACGTGGCGCTGCGCCTCGCGCTTTATCTCGATCTGATGCTCTTGTTCGGACTGGCGGTATTTGGACTGTACAGCTTTCGGGGTAAAGAGCGCGTGTCTGGAACGTTGTTGCATTTTGGGTCGCTACTGGCTGGCACCGCTGCTATGGGTATGCTTTTGTCCATAGCATTTTTTGTCGTTATGACGCGCAATATGAGTGGCGCCGCTGACTGGGACGAGCTGCGACCTCACATAGAAATGATGCTGTACGAGACTGAGATCGGCTATAGCTGGTTGACGCGCATGATTTCGCTAGCAGTGGTGGTTTTTGCCGCAAGCCAGAGCAAGAGATGGCCAACAGGGAGTCTCTGGGTTGCTACCTTGGCAGGCAGCACCGCGTTGTCAACGCTCGCATGGACAGGTCACGGGGCGATGGACGAAGGTACCCAGCGGTTCTGGCACTTTGCAGCTGATATTCTCCACCTACTTGCTGCTGGCGGCTGGATTGGCGCTCTCGCAGCGTTTGGACTGATGTTGAGGATTAAGGGGGCTGATTCGGAGCAACTCGTAAGAGTGCTTTCAAGAGCGCTCAAAGGGTTTGAAACAGCGGGCGCACTCATTGTGGGTACGATCATAGTGACAGGCGTCGCTAATTATCTCTTCATCGTCGGGCCGACGGTAACTGATGTCATATCCAGCCCCTATGGCGTCCTTTTACTCGTGAAAATCGTACTGTTCGCCGGCATGATCGGGCTTGCTACCCTCAATCGCTTCTATCTGAGCCCTGCTCTTGAGCGCTCATTGCAGGCCGGTGACTATTCTCTGGCAGCGACTGCTTTGAGAAAAAGCGTTGTGCTGGAATCCACCTGTGCTGTCGTCATCGTTTGCCTGGTGGCTTGGCTAGGAACCTTGAGCCCCTCAATCGAGATGGCTCAGGGGTGATCAGGAAGCCAGATCAGAGCGGCCTTGAGGGCATTCAGATCTGGGCAAAGGCTATCGGCTGATCGGGTACTGCGAGACTACTTCCTGCGCCCCCGCCTTGGTGACTCCCAAGACTTTATATGGCTGATGGTTTTGGCCGTATTCCATGCCTGGAGAACCTGCGGGCATGCCTGGGACTGCAATTCCTGCTAGGTCTGAACGACCACTCAGCTTCTTGATTTCATCGGCTGGGACATGACCCTCTACGAATTTTCCGCCAATTACAGCCGTATGGCATGAGGCGAGTTCCTGTGGCACGCCCAGGCTCTGCTTGATAGCGCTCATATTGCTTTCTACGTGGTCGACCACCTTGAATCCATTCAATTCAAGGTGCTTAACCCACTCCTTGCAGCACCCGCAGTTCGCGTCACGATGTACATCAATTATGAGCTGCTCAGCTGCCTGCGCGACACCACAAATCATCAAGGCCACGGCCAGCGATAGCTTTAGTTTGAACATTCGATGCACCTCGTCACGTTTTAGTGTGCGGTTGCCCTGTATGCCCCAGCCTTGGGTCACGAGTCGTGCTTCCGCCTTGGTTGGAAGGTAGGTTAAGCGCAAAAAGCTCAGATCGCTGATTACATTTTTGTAAGCTGCCTTCCAGCTCACTTCACCCAAGCCACCACACACCGACCTGTCGTGCCAGGGCGCGATCCGCTGACTGTTGAGGCAATTACATTTACGTAAGCTTGCGCACAAGTTGTCAGATTGGTAGCACACTAGAACACCGCAAACCGGAGCCCGTGTATGAAACTCTTGGTCGCAGAAGACGAACCCAAAATCGGAATGTACCTACAGCAGGGTCTTGTGGAGGCTGGCTTCACTGTCGACCGAGTTGTTACGGGAAAAGAGGCGTTGCACCAGGCGCTAAATGAGACCTACGATCTTCTGATCCTAGACGTAATGATGCCGGGCGTGGACGGCTGGGAGGTCATTCGATCTGTCCGTACAGCCGGGAGCTCAGTTCCTGTGCTATTTCTGACAGCAAGGGATGGGGTTGATGACCGGGTCAAAGGCTTGGAATTAGGAGCGGACGATTATCTAGTCAAACCTTTCGCATTTTCCGAGCTGCTTGCTCGTGTCAGAAGCTTGCTTCGCCGTGGTTCCGCCGTACCCAACCAAACATCTATCAAAATCGGCGATCTGGAGGTCGATTTTCTGAAACGACGTGCCTCGCGCTCAGGTCGACGCATTGACCTCACCGCCAAGGAGTTCTCCCTCTTAGAACTCCTTATGCGCCGTAGAGGGGAAGTCCTCCCAAAATCACTGATCGCATCGCAGGTTTGGGATATGAACTTCGACAGTGATACCAACGTGATCGAGGTCGCGATTCGCCGGCTCCGGGCCAAAATCGATGATGATTTCGACACCAAGCTGATTCAGACCACTAGGGGAATGGGCTACATGCTAGATGCTCAAGATACAGAATGAAGCGTGTATCTCTTACCTTCCGTTTGAGCATGATGTTTGTCTGTGCAGTGGTAGCTGTGCTGGTTTTAGCAGGCTTTACCTTCGATGCGTTCAGCAGGCATCACTTCAAAGCGCTCGACCGTCAGGCGATGACGGAAAAGCTCGAATCCATTCGGCAAATTATGGATGGCGAAGCTGGCTCAGTAGGCTCTTCAGAAGTGGTGTTGCAACTACAAGCTCTCCTTGGTGCTCATCAGGAACTCTCAGCCTCGATTACCACCAAGGGAGGGAAGACAATTTTCGCTACACCGAATGCAGTTGGACATCCCCCTACCTACTCTGGTGACCCAGAGAAAGATGTGTGGGAGTGGACGGCTGGAGGCCATACGTACCGAGGCATGCAGGCCCAAGTTCATTTGGTAAGTGACACCGAGGCATTGACCGCGTGGTTGAGTCTGGACATCACCAGCCATATGCATTTCTTTGAAACTTTACGCTGGTGGTTGGTGATTGGGCTGGCTATCAGCGCGTTGGTCAGCGCAGCTTTAGGGTGGCTGGTGGCGCGCAGCGGTTTGAAGCCGGTCGCTCAAGTGACGAAAGTAGCGGCTTCGATGTCAGCTGGATCGCTAAAGGAGCGCATTCCGTTCGACTCGGTGCCTCGTGAGCTTGAGAGCCTCGTCTCTTCGTTCAACGCCATGCTTGCTCGCCTTGAAGAGTCTTTTGTTCGGCTGTCCAACTTTTCAGCCGATATTGCGCATGAGCTACGAACTCCTATCAGCAATCTGCGTACCCACACCGAAGTCATCCTTTCAAAGAAACGTGCGCCGGATACCTATGAAGAGAATCTCTATTCCAACCTAGAGGATCTGAACCGGCTCTCCAGCATTATTGACGGCATGCTTTTCTTGGCGAAGTCGGACAACGGTCTGGTTCTACCTGCCAAAGAGAAAATCGAGTTACGTTCGGCCGTCGAAAAACTCTTCGAGTATTACCAGTTACTGGCAGACGACACCGGGGTAAAGCTACAGGTCTCTGGGCACGGCACGGTGTACGGTGACAGGACTATGCTAGATCGGATGATCTCCAATTTGCTGTCCAATGCGCTCAGGTATACCCCCCATAACTCTACGATCTCCGTGAGAATCGAGCCCGATGGCAACATGATCAACTTGTCAGTGGAAAACCCCGGCGAGGAGATAGCGGTACAGCATTTGCCCCGGTTGTTTGACCGTTTTTACAGAGTTGATCCTGCACGTAGAGAGGGCGCCACGAACAATGCGGGGTTAGGTTTGGCAATCGTCAAATCGCTGGTTGATGTACATGACGGCACCGTTGGATGTGTCTCCAAGGAAGGTTATACGACCTTTATGATCAGCCTGCCCGCCAAAGATTGCTAAACAGCTGCTGCTTTCTAACGCAGCAGATGCACTGCCAAACCGGCGAGCGCGCAGGCCATCAGCACCTGGATGACGCCCCGCTTGAGGCGGAACAAAGCAATTGCCGCTGCAATGGCGATCAGTGCAGAGGGCCAGTCGAGGTTGCCGCCGAAGCCCTTCGGCCAAAGCACGTGATAGCCGAAAAAACACGCCAGATTGAGGATTACGCCCACCACCGCTGCTGTAATAGCAGTAAGTGGCGCCGTGAACTTGAGTTCGTTATGGGTCGACTCCACCAGCGGGCCGCCCGCAAGAATGAACAGAAATGAGGGCAGGAAGGTGAACCATGTCACTAGGGAGGCCGCGACAGCTCCAGCCAGAAACACCTCATCCGCCCCAAACACTTGCGAGACATAGGCCCCGACAAAGCCGACGAAAGCCACCACCATGATCAGCGGCCCTGGCGTGGTTTCCCCCAAAGCCAGCCCGTCGATCATCTGTGTCGGGGTTAGCCAGCCATAGTGACCGACTGCGCCTTGGTAGACATACGGCAACACAGCGTAGGCCCCGCCAAAAGTCAATAACGCCGCCTTGGTAAAGAACCAACTCATCTGGGTCAATGTGCCTTCCCAACCAAAGAGCGCGGTCAAAATCCCCATTGGCAAAGCCCATAGCACGGCGCCGATCAATACGAGTGACGCCAGTTTGAGCCAACTGAACTGGGCATGTTCCGGGGACGGAGTGTCGTCATCGATCAAGGCTGGGCCGAAGGACTTTTTGGCAGCGCTATGCCCCCCGGTTCTGAACTTCTCCGGAGCCAAACGCCCTCCGAAATAGCCAATTAACGCTGCCCCCAAGACAATCAGCGGGAAAGGAACATTGAATGCAAAGATTGCTGTAAATGACGCAGCCGCTATCGCCCACAGCCAATTGTTCTTCAATGCCCGAGAGCCGATCCTATGTGCCGCCTGCACCACGATAGCCGTCACGGCGGGTTTAATGCCATAGAAGAGTCCGGCCACCACGGGTACTTCACCAAATTCGATGTACACCCACGACAGCGCGATCAGGATGAAAAGTGAGGGCAGCACAAAGAGCACCCCGGCGATCACTCCTCCCCAGGTTCGATGCATTAGCCAGCCAAGATAGGTCGCCAACTGCTGAGCCTCTGGCCCAGGCAGCAACATGCAGTAGTTGAGAGCGTGTAGGAATCTGCGCTCGGAAATCCAGCGTCGCCGCTCTACAAGCTCCTGGTGCATGATCGAGATCTGTCCCGCAGGCCCGCCGAAGCTGATGAACCCTAGCTTCAGCCAGAACCAGAATGCCTCACGCAAACTGATTGGTTCAGGCCTCGACAGATCCTCTTCAACCGCTGATGCAAAAACCTTACTCATTGGGTTGCTCCTCTTTCACGAACCCCGCGAGCAGGCCATCGAAGATTGCAGTTGCAGCTGCCAGCAGATGGTTGTCATGGGTAATGGTTTCGCGCAGCCCTGCAAGCAGCTGCTCCGATCAAACTGTCTCCACCGACCTATTGCGAACTAAGCCAAGCTTCCATTTTTTGCAGCTTTCCTAGCTCGAAAAGCTGTGGCGTTCCCAGATCAAACATCGCAAATAATCGCCGTTTTTCTGCTTGAGAGGGCAACCATTCAGCGACCTCGACATTGCAGTGCGCGGACTTGCTCAGTGCCCACCTCACAATCATGTCGGATGCGGCTCGGTAGTGATCCGCCATGTACAGCTGTCGACCTTATACAGACCAGCCGCGCTGTGCCATTCGGTCAGTAACGTCGATGATACCCACGTCGCAAAAAAACTGGTGGTATCTGGATAATGGATGCCCGCCGTTTCACACGCTGAGCAACATACTTGTGAACACGGGAAACTGTTATCCAATCCTCACCCTGTAACGAACTTAAAGCCCGCCTATCGCGGCGGGCTTTTTAATTTTTAGATCCCCGTCCTATCGTAAGACGGCCCACGATGCAGATGCCATCGCTCCTGGTCATATGCAAGGCTCTCCCTACTGCTTTTGCGGATCAAATTGTTTGTCTCGGATGAACAACGCAGGAATCACACCGCAAATAAGGTAAGCAGCACCCATCACTAGAAAACCTACGCCAATAGAGCCGTGTGACGCCAGGAAGCCAATGGCAGCTGGTGCGATCGCCGCACCCACTCGGCCTATGTTATAGGCGCCTCCAACCGCCGACCCACGTAGTTTTGCCTCGAAGCTTTCGGTCATGTACGTCGCATTCACCCCGTACGGAATGCCATACAAAAAGCCAAACACCACCAGCATCCACAGGATGTTTTCCTGGCTTTGGAACAGCACGATCACCGGCAGAAAAATAGCTGTTCCCAGTGCGCCAAAAGCAAATACGCTTCGACGTCCAATGCGGTCGGCAGCCATGCCTGCGAGAATTTTGCCGAGGATCATGGCGGTATAGGTGCCTACCATGTAGCCGGTCATGGACTTGAGGCTCATGCCCAGTTCACTTTCCAGATAGGTTGGCATCCAGTTGTTCACGCCGTAATAGCCGAACTGGAGGAAGCCGGCCGTCAGCGCCCAACAAAAAAACATCCGACGTGCCTGCGGATCACTGAAAATTTGCTTGTACATACTCTCGCGTTTGACGACTGCCCCATGACGGATGCCTGCGAGTTTTTCTTTGGCTCGCTCGGCCTGGGCATTGATCCAGGCCTGCGGTTCCTGTACGAACCGTTGCATGACCAGAGCAAGTATCACCGGGATAATCGCGATGTAGAAAAGCCAGCGCCAGCCATGGATAGGCAGGATCCAACCAGCCAGCAGGGTCGCGACGATGTAGCCCACAGACCAGCCGGCCTGCAGGGTGCCAAGCACTGTGGTGCGGTAACGGGTTGGGACGTACTCGGACATCAACGTGTTGCACGCTACGTAAAGCGCGCCGATGCCCAATGAAGCCAGGAATCGGACGGTCGCGAACTGCCAATAACTGTGCGTCAGGCCCAGGGCGGCAGTGCCGATGGAGAACAGCAAAATACTCCAGACCACTGTTTTGACTCGGCCGAACCTGTCACACGCCCAGCCGCCGAAGATTCCGCCAATCGCCATGCCGGCCAGGGTGAAACTACCCAGGCTGCCGGCCTCGACATGCGTGAGGCCAAACTCAGCTTTCAGGCTATTGAGGCTGTATGACAGCAACATCAAGTCGGCGCCGTCGATCAACAAGCCAAGAAAACAAAAAATGAACACCAGTACCCAGGTATTGGATTTGGCGTGCGCAGTCGCGCTTGCATGAACAGCAGCGTCCATAGAGGGCCTTACCTTTATTGTATTTATTAGGGTGGAGTAGAGCAGGGAAGGGCGTGCCTTAGCCTTGAGCGTCGCGAATCATGTTCCGCGCAATCACGATCTGTTGAATCTGGGTAGTGCCCTCATAAATGCGAAACAGGCGTACATCGCGGTAGAAGCGCTCAATCGCGTATTCGCTGACGTAGCCGGCGCCGCCATGGATCTGCACGCAGCGATCGGCAACGCGCCCGCACATTTCCGTGGAGAACATCTTGGCGCACGAGGCTTCGGTGCTCACGTTATGGCCATCATCGCGCTTGCGGGCAGCATCCAGGACCATGCAGCGGCTGGCGTAGATTTCCGCTTTGCTGTCGGCCAGCATCGCCTGGATTAGTTGGAATTCGGCGATGGGTTTACCGAATTGTTTGCGCTCCAGCGCATAGCGCAGGGCATCATCGAGCATCCGCTCAGCCGCTCCTACGCTCAAGGCCGCAATGTGCAGGCGGCCTTTGTCGAGGACTTTCATGGCGGTCTTGAAACCCACGCCTTCGACGCCGCCAATCAATTGGCTGGCTGGCACGCGAGCGTTTTCAAAGATGACGTCGCAGGTGTGCGCGCCTTTATGGCCCATCTTGTGGTCGGGCTTGCCCAAGGACACACCGGGTGTACCGCGCTCGACGATAAACGCACTGATACCGCCAGCGCCTTTTATTTCGGTGCTTGTACGAGCCATCACGGTATAGATGCCGGCATGGGGCGCGTTGGTGATGAAACGCTTGGTGCCATTGAGGATGTAACTGTCGCCATCCCGCACCGCACTGGTCTTGAGCGAGGCGGCATCAGAGCCGGCATCGGGTTCAGTCAGGCAGAAGGAACTGAGCAGCTCGCCGCTGGCAAGCTTGGGCAGGTAGTGCTGTTTCTGCTCTGCAGTCCCATCCAGGAGGATACCGATGGAGCCAATCCCGTTGTTGGTGCCGATGTAGGAGCGAAATGCCGGGGATGTGCGCCCCAATTCAAAGGCGATATTCACCTCTTCCTCCATCGTCACGCCCAGCCCGCCAAACTCTTCCGGCAGCGTCAGGCCAAACAGCCCCATGGCTTGCATATGCTCGACGATGTCCTGGGGGATCGCGTCGGTGTCAGCCACCTCATTTTCGCGAGGAATCAGCACTTCACCGACAAATTGGCGAAGTGAATCCAACAAAATCTGCAGGGTTTCGGTATCACGGATCATGTGCGCTCCTAACGCTCGCAGGCGAGCGGTTCTTTTATTAGGGCGCCGTTACTCCGTTGCGTCAGCGAGCAGCGGCACCAATGTTGTTAACCATGTTGATCAGCCGCGGCCCGATATCGTCCATCAGTCGTTCACGCGGCAGTTGAAAACTCGGTCCGCCGCAGTTGAAGGTCAGCAACCCGTACTGCGGATGCAGCAGCGGTACCGCTACCGAGTTCACGTCGCGATGCCACTCGCCGATCGACAAGCAAAAGCCATAGTCGGCGTAATCTCTGAATGCTCGGTCCAGCCCCTTGCGAATGGTTGGCCACTGCTCCGATTCACGCTGGCGGATGTGGTCGAGCAAAAACTCCCGTTCGGTTTCGGGCATTGCCGCGAGGCATGCGCGGCCTACCGAGCTCTGTGCCAGTGGCAAGTAACTGCCGGTCTGGCGGCGCATGGTCATGTTGCCCTGACCCTGAACCACATCCAGGTAAACCATCTGCAGGCGATCGCGGGATGCCATGGCGACAGCCGCTTGCGCATGATTGGCGAGCTCCTCCATCAACGGATGGGCCACCGTGCGTATCGCCAGGTTCGATAGCATCGCGTAGCCAAAACCCAGCACCCCAACATCCAGCTGATACTTGCCGGAATGCACTTCTCGTTTCAGGCAGCCTAAGCGCATCAACGTATTGGTCAGGCGAGTCACAGTCGGCTTGGGCAGGCCCGTCATGCGTGCCAGCTCTTGATTACCCAACACGTTGTCGCGCGGGGTAAAGCAGCGCATCAACTCCAGCCCGCGTGCCAGCGCCGTTACGAACTGGCCGCTGTTTTCGTCGTCGCTCAATGCGCTGGCGGGGTCAAGCATGCCCATCTTCAGTAACCCGATTTCGTCCGCTCCCGTTGTCGTGTCGGCGGCCTGTTGATCTGCTTTGATGCGAGCCATGGTAGAACCCCCTTTTAAAAAAATGCAAGAAAATAAAACTAAGTTTCGCCTGACGAAATTGTATGTGCTGGCGTATTAAAAACCAAGTGACTTATTTTAAGTTCTTACGGCCGAGTAAATTCTGGGGTTTAAGCGTGTTTTTTCTTTTTCTGTTTACAGGCCTTTACGAGGATACCTATGATTGTTATTAATTACGGAATCCAGTTTCGTCTAGCGAAACAATAATAAGAGGTCGATATGAACTCCCATCAAGAGCCCGTCGTGCATCTGCACATACAAGACGATGCGGTCGCTGTCGTGCGCATTGAACGGCCCGAAGTCAAGAACGCGCTCAACAGTGCCGTACGTGAACAACTGGCCGATATCTTTCGCGCTTTGGCCGTGAATGGCCGCGTGCGTTCAATCGTCCTCACTGGCGGCGAGCAGTGCTTCGTCGCTGGGGCTGATATCCGCGAGTTTGCTCAGGCCAGCCCCGTCGAGATGTATCTTCGCCACACGGAACTCCTGTGGGACGCTATCGCTCGCTGCCCCAAGCCGATCATCGCCGCAGTGAATGGGTTCGCCCTGGGCGGCGGCTGCGAACTGGCGATGC
Source organism: Pseudomonas fildesensis (assembly GCF_001050345.1). Lineage (GTDB taxonomy): Bacteria > Pseudomonadota > Gammaproteobacteria > Pseudomonadales > Pseudomonadaceae > Aquipseudomonas > Aquipseudomonas fildesensis. Next base: position 307,213 of record NZ_LFMW01000013.1, read on the forward strand.
ACTGCGACATCATTGTTGCCGGTCAATCGGCGCGCTTCGGTCAACCCGAGGTCAAGCTTGGCCTGATGCCGGGAGCCGGCGGCACTCAACGGCTGATCCGCGCTGTCTGCAAATTCCAGGCCATGCGAATAGCCCTGACCGGATGCCTGGTGCCTGCACCCGAGGCACTTGCCATGGGCATGGTCAGTGAAGTGGTTAGTGATGAGCTCACACTGCCCCGAGCCCTCGAACTGGCAGCGCAAATAGCCGCGTTGCCGCCTCTGGCCGTCGCGCAGATCAAAGAAGTCATGCTGCTCGGTGCCGACCTGCCTCTGGAGAGTGCGCTGGCATTGGAGCGCAAGGCGTTTCAGTTGCTGTTTGATTCCAGGGATCAAAAGGAAGGCGCCAATGCGTTCCTTGAAAAACGCAAAGCAACCTTCACTGGAGAATGACCCATGGCACGTGAAATCAAACGGATGGCTGTCGTGGGCGCGGGTGTCATGGGGACGGGTATTGCTCAGATAGCGGCCCAGGCCGGTGTTGAGGTCATGCTGTTCGACAACCGTGAAGGCGCCGCGCAGACCGCTCGCGAAAACCTGCAACAGACCCTGGACAAGTTGGTAGCCAAAGGCAAAATCTCGGCCAGTGATGCCCAGGCAACCCTTGAGCGCCTGCGTGTTGCCAGCGCATTGACTGATCTCAGCGATGTTGACCTGGTGGTCGAAGCCATCATTGAACGCCTTGATGCCAAGCAAGCCTTGCTCGCCCAGCTTGAGGCCGTCGTTCGCGACGATTGTATTCTTGCCACCAATACTTCTTCGCTCTCGGTCACCAGCATCGCTCGCGAGTGCCGCAAGCCTGAACGTGTGGCGGGGTTTCACTTTTTCAATCCGGTGCCGCTGATGAAGGTGGTGGAGGTCATTGATGGCCTGGCCAGTGACCCTGGCGTCGGTGACAGCCTGCAGGCATTGGCCACGAGGATGGGGCACCGCGGGATCCGCGCCAAAGACACCCCCGGCTTCATCATCAACCACGCGGGGCGCGCTTACAGCACCGAAGCCTTACAGATACTCAAGGAAGGCGTGACCGAGCCCGCCGAGATCGATCGCATTCTGCGCGAAGGCCTGGGTTTTCGCATGGGCCCGCTGGAGCTGTTCGACCTGACGGCACTGGATGTATCCCACCCAGTGATCGAGTCTATTTATAACCAGTTCTACCAGGAACCCCGTTATCGTCCTGCCGCGCTGACCCGCCAAATGCTTGAGGCTGGCTATGTGGGGCGTAAGGTGGGGCGTGGTTTTTACCGCTATGCCAACGGCCAAATGGTCGACGTGCCGCAACCCCAGTCCGTGCCCGTCGTAGAGGCTATGCCACCGGTGTGGTTGGGTACCGAAAACGATGCCGACCGTGCCAGCCTCCGCGCATTGTTGGAACGACTGGGCGCCCAGGTAGAGCAGGGCAGCACTCCTTCTGACGCTGCGCTTTGCCTGTTGGCGCCCTATGGCGTTGACGCGACAAACGCGGCGCAACGTTTTGGCGTAGACCCGACGCGCACGGTGTGCATTGACCCTCTGCTGGATTGCACGCGCTACCGCACGCTGATGATCACACCGGCGACCCGCACTGATATGCGCCATGCCGCCCATGCACTGTTGGCTCGCGACGGTGTGGGCGTCAGTGTGATCAATGACAGCGTCGGCTTCGTCGCTCAGCGGGTATTGGCGCTAATCGTCAACCTGGCGGGCGATATCGTCCAGCAGCGCATTGCCAGCGTTGAAGACCTGGATGAAGGCGTGCGCCGTGGGCTGGGTTACCCGCAAGGCCCGCTGGCCTGGGGCGACAGTGTCGGCCCCCAACGTTTGCTGACCATCCTCGAGCGCATGACCGATCTGACCGGCGACCCGCGTTATCGCCCCGGCCCCTGGCTGCGCCGTCGCGCGGCCCTGGGCCTATCGCTGTGCCACCCAGAACCGACACTGACCTGACCTTTCAACGCTTAGGAAACTGCCATGCTCGATGCTTATATTTTTGCGGGGTTACGTACGCCTTTCGGTCGTCATGCGGGCGCACTCGCGCCGGTACGGCCTGACGACCTTGCGGCCCACGTGATTCGGGAATTGCTCGCGCGCAACGCCATCCCCGGCGATGCCATCGAGGACGTGATTCTCGGCAATACCAATCAGGCCGGTGAGGACAGTCGCAATATTGCGCGTCACGCGGCGCTGCTTGCTGGGCTGCCTGTCACTGTGCCTGGACAGACGGTCAACCGCTTGTGCGCCAGCGGACTGGCAGCGGTGATTGATGCGGCGCGCGCAGTCACTTGCCACGAAGGCGAGCTGTTTGTGGCGGGTGGGGTGGAGAGCATGTCACGCGCGCCCTTTGTCATGGCTAAAGCCGAGGCGGCCTACAGCCGGGATTTGACGGTGTACGACAGCACCATTGGCGCGCGTTTCCCGAACCCGAAAATTGTGGCGGAGTTTGGCAACGACACCATGCCGCAGACCGGCGACAACGTGGCGCAGGAATACGGCATCGACCGTGAACAGGCCGACGTTTTTGCGGCCCGCTCGCAGGCCAATTATGAAGCCGCGCGCGAAAGCGGTTTCTTCGACGATGAAATACTGGCCGTCAGCGTGCCCACTGGCCGTAAAACGCCGCCCAACCTTGTGGAGCACGATGAGCACCCACGCCCGCAATCTGACCTTGCGGCGTTGAGCCGCCTGCGACCGCTGCACGAGGGCGGGGTGGTCACCGCCGGCAATGCGTCGGGTGTCAACGATGGCGCCGCTGCGTTGCTGATCGGCACGCGTGCGGCCGGCGAGCGCCATGGTTTGGTGCCCATGGTGCGTATCCTGTCGAGCGCGGCTGCCGGTGTCGCCCCTCGTATCATGGGCGTGGGCCCGGTGGAGGCAATCAATAAAGCGCTGGCACGGGCAGACCTGACGTTGGCGGACATGGATATCATCGAAATCAACGAAGCATTTGCCAGCCAGGTTCTGGGTTGCCTCAAAGGGCTGGGCGTGGCGTTCGACGATCCTCGCGTCAACCCCAATGGCGGCGCGATTGCGGTGGGTCACCCCTTGGGTGCCTCCGGTGCGCGTCTGGCGCTTAGCACTGCGCGAGCCTTGCAGCGCAGCGGTAAGCGCTACGCCGTGGTGAGTCTGTGTATCGGTGTCGGCCAAGGGCTGGCGATGGTGATCGAGCGTGTGTAATCGCTCAAGCAAAGGTGAAATGACATGGGTGCTTTGACTGGATACCGCGTACTCGACTTGAGCCGTGTGCTTGCCGGCCCCTGGTGCGGGCAAACTCTGGCCGATCTGGGCGCAGAGGTGATCAAGGTCGAACGGCCAGGCGCGGGCGACGATACCCGTGGTTGGGGCCCGCCCTGGATGAAAGGCCAGAGCGATGAGTTGACCTCTGAAGCGTCGTATTACCAATCGACCAATCGCGGCAAGTTGTCGGTAGCGCTGAACCTGGCCAGCCCGCAAGGGCAGGAATTGGTGCGTGCGCTGGCGACCGATTGTGATGTACTGATCGAAAACTACAAGGCTGGCTCCCTGGCAAAATACGGGTTGGATTACGCCTCGTTGTCCCAGCTGAACCCTCGGCTGGTGTACTGCTCCGTCACAGGCTTTGGGCAGACTGGCCCGCGCGCGGCCGAACCTGGTTACGACTTCATTGTGCAGGGCATTGGCGGGCTGATGAGTATTACCGGCGAGCGCGATGACTTGCCTGGCGGCGGCCCGCAGAAGGTTGGCGTGGCCTTCTCTGATCTAATGACCGGCCTCTATTCCACGGTTGCCATCCAGGCGGCTTTACTCAGCCGCGAAAAAACCGGTGTAGGCCAACACATCGATATGGCGCTGCTGGACGTGCAGGTCGCTACCTTGTGCAATCAGAGCCAGAACTACCTGGCCTCGGGCAAACCACCGGGGCGCTACGGCAATGCTCACGCCAATATCGTGCCGTATCAGGTGTTCCGTGCCAGCGACCAGGACTTCATCATCGCCTGCGGCAACGACTCGCAATTTGTCGCGCTGTGCGACGCCATCGGCCTGGCACATCTGCCGGCAGACCCTCGCTTTACACGTAACGCCGACCGTGTGGCCAATCGCGAAGCGATCATTGAGATCTTGTCAGGGCACTTCCTTGAGGGGCGTGCACAGGAGTGGATTGACCGAGTCCATCCGCGTGGCGTGCCTATCGGTGCGATCAACAGCATCGCCCAGGCCCTGGATGAACCTCAGGTCAAGGCGCGCAATATGCTGGTGACGATTCCACATCCATTAAAGGCGGACTTCGTGACGGTCGGCAGCCCGATCAAGATGTCCGGCACACCGGTGGAATACCTGCGTCCGGCGCCGATGCTCGGTGAGCACACGGATGAAGTGCTCAAGCGTCAGCTGGGTTTGGATGACGAGCGTCTGGCGCAGTTGAAAGCCAGCGGCGTGATCGAGCAACTGGGCGAGCGCTGATCTTTTTTCCCGGTATGCCGGTGGCATATCGGGTTCACTAAGTTGCTATGGAGTTATTCATGAAAGTCCTGGTAGCCATCAAACGGGTGGTCGACTACAACGTGAAAGTTCGCGTCAAGGCGGACAATTCCGGCGTCGACCTCGCTAACGTCAAGATGTCGATGAACCCTTTCTGCGAAATCGCCGTGGAAGAAGCCGTACGCCTGAAAGAGTTCTCTATAAAAGAAGGGCGCGTGGCGACTGAAATCGTCGTGGTTTCCATCGGCCCGACCACTGCTCAAGAGCAGCTGCGTACCGCGCTGGCACTGGGCGCCGACCGCGCCGTGCTGGTTGAGTCCGCTGAAGAGCTGACCTCCCTGGCCGTTGCCAAGCTGCTCAAAGCCGTTGTCGACAAGGAACAGCCTCAGTTGGTG
>NZ_LFMW01000014.1 GCF_001050345.1 Pseudomonas fildesensis
GAATGCCGTAGCGCTCTTGAGCCTCTTTATAACTCAACTCGCCTTTTTCGACCTGATCGACGACTGACAATTTAAAGGTCAGCGAGTAATCACGCTGACTGCGCCTTTTTCCTGAATTCATTACGCCCTCCTGAGATTGGGTCAGAAGGTGTAAACCTTATTCAGGACAAGACACTGACACAAAAAAGGGCGGCACCCTCACAGGTACCGCCCTTTTTGCCACCGCCGCCCTTACAACTTGGCGGAAAGCAGCGCCTCCAACTTCTCCTGGTCCCGAGCAAACTGACGAATACCCTCCGCCAGCTTCTCAGTCGCCATCGCATCCTCGTTGGACTCCCAACGGAACTGCGCCTCCGTCAAATGCACGCGCGCTTCGCCGGCATGCCCTGGCGCCAACTTACGCTCCAGCTTACCGTCGTCCGCCGCCAACTTCTCCAGCAAATCCGGGCTGATGGTCAAACGATCACACCCGGCCAATTCTTCAATCTGGTTCAGGTTACGGAAGCTCGCACCCATCACTACAGTCTTGTAGCCATTGGCCTTGTAGTAGTTGTAGATGCGCGTCACCGACTGCACGCCAGGATCATCCGAACCGGTGTAGTCGTTACCGTTGGCCTTCTTGTACCAGTCGTAGATACGGCCCACGAACGGCGAAATCAGGAACACCCCGGCCTCAGCACACGCCACAGCCTGGGCGAACGAAAACAGCAGCGTCAGGTTGGTCTGGATGCCTTCTTTTTCCAGCTTCTCCGCTGCGCGGATGCCTTCCCAGGTGGAAGCGATCTTGATCAGCACACGGTCACGGCCAACGCCGGCTTTGTCGTACAGGTCGATCAGACGGTGCGCACGCTTGAGTACGGCGTCAGTGTCGAACGACAGACGCGCATCCACCTCGGTGGAAATACGGCCGGGAACCACTTTCAGAATCTCTTGACCGACCGCCACCGCAAAACGGTCACTGGCCAGGCCTACGTCGCCGTTGCAGTCCTTCACGCACTCATCCAGCAGCTTGGCATAGCCCGGAATCGACGCGGCCTTGAGCAGCAGGGAAGGGTTGGTGGTGGCGTCTTGCGGCTTGAGCTTGGCGAGGGTAGAAAAATCGCCGGTATCGGCTACGACGGTGGTGAACTGCTTGAGTTGTTCCAGCTTGGAAGTCATGGGCGTGCTCTGTCCTATGGGTCTGATGACATTACCCGAGCGCCGACAGGCGCTCAAGGGCGCAAATGCGTTCGATCGTTTGCGAGGGCAACAACCTGAAAACAGCCGTTTGAATGACTGTCCTTACTGGTAAATAGGAGGGCAAAAGGCGGGACAGGTTCAACCCAATGACCACCGCAAATCCCGAAGAGGCCAAACCGCCCGCAGGTCGATCGTTCCCACGCTCCGCGTGGGAATGCAGCCCCGGACGCTCCGCGTCCCGCTCTCAACGCCCCTCCAACAACTCCCCCGCCTGATCCAACAAAGCCAACGGGTCCGCAGCCTTATGAATATCCACCGACAACAACTGCCTGAACCTGCGAGCCCCCGGAAACCCCGTACCCAACCCCAACACATGCCGCGTTATATGATGCATCGACCCACCCTCAGCCAAATGCTCAGCAATATAAGGCCGCAACTGCGCCAACGCCTCCGCCCGGCTGATCACCGGCCGCGCACTGCCAAACAACTGCTGATCCACCTCCGCCAGTACATACGGATTGTGATAAGCCTCGCGCCCCAACATCACCCCATCAAACGTCTGCAAATGCTCATGGCACTGATCCAACGTCTTGATCCCGCCGTTGAGCACAATCTCCAACTCGGCAAAATCCTGCTTCAACTGCGCCGCCACGTCATACCGCAACGGCGGAATGTCGCGATTCTCCTTCGGCGACAACCCCTCCAGAATCGCAATCCGCGCATGCACCGTAAAACTGGTGCACCCGGCATCCTTCACCGTCCCGACGAAATCACACAACTGGGCATAACTGTCCCGCCCATTGATCCCGATACGGTGCTTCACCGTCACCGGAATCGACACCGCATCGCGCATCGCCTTCACACAATCCGCCACCAACGCCGGGTGAGCCATCAGGATCGCGCCGATCATATTGTTCTGCACCCGGTCGCTGGGGCAGCCGACGTTCAGGTTCACTTCGTCATAACCGGCGGCCTCAGCCATACGAGCACAGGCTGCCAGGTCGGCGGGCACGCTGCCGCCCAACTGGAGGGCCAGAGGGTGCTCGGCTTCGTTGTGACGCAGGAAGCGGTCGTGATCGCCGTGGAGGATCGCGCCGGTGGTGACCATCTCGGTGTAGAGCAGGGCGTGCTTGGAGAGCAGGCGCAGGAAGAACCGGCAGTGGCGGTCGGTCCAATCCATCATCGGGGCGACGCTGAAGCGTCGAGACGGCTCAGAATGGGAAGGGCTAGTGATTACAGGCGCTTTAGGTTTTTCAAAATTCATCAGTACTGGTCTTTTATACAGCGGTTTTTACCCATTTTTCCTTGTTTTTTGAAGTCGGTTGCTACAATGTAGCAATCGAATTCAGCAATGTAGCAACTGGAAATGGGCACGATCACATCACGCAAGCGCAAGGACAACTCGACGGCCTACACGGCGCAGATACGGATCAATCGGGACGGTAAGACAGTTTATCAGGAAAGCCAAACCTTCGACCGTAAGCAGGTCGCCCAGGCCTGGATCAAGCGTCGGGAAACGGAGCTGGCGGAACCGGGTGGTATCGAGCGCGCGAACCGTAAAGGTGTGACGATCAAGAAGATGATCGAGCAGTACCTGGACGAGTACGAAAAGATCCGTCCGCTGGGCAAGACCAAGAACGCCACGCTAAAGGCGATCAAGGACACCTGGTTGGGTGAGCTCGACGATTCGGCGTTGACTAGCCAGAAGCTGGTCGAATTCGCACAGTGGCGGATGGGTAAAGAGGGTGGTGGCGTTCAGGCGCAGACGGTCGGCAACGATCTGTCTCACTTGGGTGCGGTGCTGTCCGTAGCGCGACCGGCATGGGGCTACGAGGTCGATCCCCTGGCCATGCCGGATGCGCGCAAGGTGTTGCGCAAGCTGGGCATGGTGAGCAAAAGCAAGGAGCGCAACCGCCGGCCGGCCCTGGAGGAGCTGGACAAGTTGATGAAGCACTTTTTCGAAATGCAGGCGCGCCGCAAAGCCCAGATCGACATGCCGAAGATGATTGCCTTCGCGATTTTCTCAACGCGCCGGCAGGAGGAGATCACACGGATCCGCTGGGAGGATCTCGATGAGCCCCGCCAGGCTGTCCTGGTGCGTGACATGAAGAATCCCGGGCAGAAGATCGGTAATGACGTGTGGTGCCATTTGCCAGATGAAGCTTGGGCGATCCTGCACACCATGCCTAAGGGGGAGAGGGAGATCTTCCCCTACAACGCCAAGTCGGTGTCAGCGTCCTTCACGCGGGCCTGTCCGTTATTGGGCATAGAGGATCTGCATTTCCATGATCTTCGGCATGAAGGGGTGAGTCGGTTGTTTGAGATGGATTGGGATATCCCTAGGGTGTCGAGTGTGTCGGGGCATCGCGATTGGAACTCGTTACGTCGCTATACACATCTGAGAGGAAGGGGGGATCCCTATAAGAGTTGGCAGTGGAAAGATACCCTTCTCAAGAAGTGACGAAATATTTCAGGTTCTTTTTGGTCTGGTGGGTCGTTGCTTGCGGTGAGCAAAATTAGTATGTTCTCAGTTCTGTGATGTTAAAAAGACATCTGACCTGTCCTTTTAACCAAAATTTGCCTATTGCTGAGATTCAAAATGAGAGCTGAGTTCAAGGAAAAGAAAGCGGTTTCTATTGATCTATTGACATTGGATGAGAAAAATCCCCGTCTCGGTTTCGCCAAAGATCAAGATTCTGTTTTAGCTCGAATGATTGCGTACGGGCAGCCTTTCTTTGCGCTGGCCAAGGATATTGCTGAAAGTGGGCTGTCCATTGAGCATGTCGTGGTGCAAAAAGATGGAAATAAATACAGAGTCAGAGATGGGAATCGTCGAATTTCAGCGCTGAAGCTATTAAATCGACCACACCTCTGTCCTGATAAGGCCACAAGGGAGCGATTTACGAAGCTTGCGAAAACGGCGGAGGAGAATGGCAATCTGCTCGGCAAGGTCGATTGCATGGTTGGATCCAGTGAAGAAGCGATTAACGCTTATATCTGGCGAGCCCATACCGGTGAAAATGGTGGGGTGGGCAGGTCAGGGTGGGAGTCTCTGCAACAAGAGTTTTATCAGATTTCAATTGGTGAAAAGGGAGGCTACTGGAGGGCCGCAAAGCTCATGCTTTGGGCTGATGAAAACGATTTGGAAGTTCCAGATAAGTTCAGCATTACTACTTTGGGGCGGTTTTTTAACGCGGCGAAAAATATCAAGTTGCTTGGTTTTGAGTTTGATGAGGATGACAATATTTTTCCAACGGTGCCGTTGTTTACGGCCGTTGTGATCGTCAAAAAAATCATTGCTGATATAGAGTCTGGATGCGTTCACGTGAAGCGTGGCGACACTCCCGGAACCCTCTCGCTGATGTTGGCAGAAAATCGTGATCTGTATATCGCTGCGATTCGACACGAGATGAAGTTGGACACTGTTGGCGCGGTTGACCCTGTGCCGGGCGGCAATGGCGCGGGTGCAAGACCCGCGTCTTCGCCGACCGGCGGCCAGCCTGGTGAAAATGGTAGTGGTCCTGACGTAGGCGGCGGCAAGCCTGGATCAGGTCCTGCGCAAGCAGATGCATCTGGGGCTGGGGGAGTGGATGTTAAGGGTGGGAAGAACGGTACGACACCCGCAACTCACAGCTCTCTGCGGAAAAAATATGTGACTAGGGCTTTGCATCCTCTGGAAATGCCGACAAGCGAACAAAAAGTTAGAGATATCTATAAGGAGCTTCAGACTGTCGAGAAATGCCCAATAGCGGGAATGATGCTGGTGCGAGCGTTTGTTGAAAGTACCTTCAGGAAATTTGTAAGGGTCAACGAGTTGATGGAGGAGGGGCGTATCGATGTTGCTTCAATTAAGGATATGCTTAAATTTATTCGGAAAAAATTGGTAGAGGGCGGTGTTTTAGTTGAGGGTAAAGGCTCGGATTTATTTCTTAAGGTTGAGTTGATGGAACAGAATTCGATCGTCACTATTCCGACAATGCAAAAATTTATTCATTCTGAGATGTTTAATCCCAAGGATGCGGACGTCATAAAAACTTGGGATGAGTTCTATCACTTTTTGAAATTGCTATGGCAGTTGCTAGCTGCTAAGGCTTAATTGTTTTGTGCTCGGCTCCTTAATTGGACTTATCTGTTTTGATGTGAACGGTAAGGGGTCGATGTTTATATTCTTGTAGATTAGGAGCTCCTTTGCGACGGGGCGTTCCAGATGGCTTGAGTAGATGATGTTGAATGTTAATGTGTTGTGGTCTTCGTAGATTTCCTGGATTTCTTCGCAGTTGTCATACGTCACAATAATTGGTGTTTTTATTGAGTGTACTAATTGCGCTATGCGTACGTGGTCGTCGTGCGTATAGAAGCTGGAGTAAAGTTGGTCAGCCTTCTTGTAGTACGGTGGGTCAAGGTTTATAAGTGAGTTGTTGTCGTGTGGGACTTTACTCATAAATTTTATCGCGTCATCGGACGAAATGGTGATGTTTGATCTCATTTCGCTGATATCTATGATGCGCTTTGCTAGGTTTTCTTTTGTATATCGAGCGTCAATTTTGTAGTTTCCGTCCTGATTCTTCCCTCCAATCACTCCCCCTTTAATAATGCCTGAGCGATTGGTTCTGTTAAGGAAGAAAGTGGCAAAGCCTAATTCGAGCTCGGTGTGTTTTAGAGGGTTGAAGTAGATCTCTCGCTGCTTTTCTCTTTCGTCGATGGTTACTTCAGTGTCAAGCAGAAGCTTGATGAAGCTGCGGCTATCATTTGTAATGGAGTTCCAGAAGCTATAAATTGCAGGATCAATGTCATTAATGAATATGTTTTTTACGTACTTGTTGCTCAGCAAATAAATTGCAGCGCCCGCGCCGCCGGCGTATGCCTCAATGTAGGAGCCATCTTGAATATTGTTGTTCCTTAGCAGGTGCGCAAGCCAAGCTCCAAGCTTGGCCTTGCCACCGGGATAACGTAACGGTGTAAGCATCTGACTATTCTCTAAAAAATCGCTTATGGTATTGGATTTTTCGAGGGATTACAAATGTTGATTAGTAATCCCTCTGTGGCAACAAAAAATATAGCTCTTATTTAAATTAACGCATAAGTTGTTTTTGTTCTTTAGTTGCTTTGTCTCGTTGCTTGTCAATGTAATCGGCTAAATCCCTTAGGTGAATGCCAAGTGCAGCTTTTTGGCTGTTGGCTCCAAGCCTTACAATTGGAATGTCTATCTCTCCTGACATGCATTTCAGTTTGAATTTTTCAACGGTTAGATGCATGTAATCAGTGCAAACACGACTGAGTGGGATGACGGCCTGTCCATCGTATTGGGCCATCAGCAAAAAAAGTGTATTCATGCCGCCACCTCCATCAAGTCGTCTTCGGTTTGATCTGTATTTGCATTAACTAACGCCATCATTGGCCAGGGTGATACCGGGTTGCCGACCATCAGCACTTGAGTTTTGTTGCTGAACTTGCGGCCGTCGTGCCCGTAGTCGATGACGTAGTTATCCGGGAAACCTTGGGCGCGATACGGCTCGTCGGGCATGAGCATGCGCATGTTTATATCGGCGATGACGTAGGGGGTGCCCTTGATCGTGACGGTGGCCATCTCTTTACCCATGGTGGAGTCTCGACCGCCAGCGAAGAGATCCACGCAAATCTCGCCGACGAAGTCGAGGCCGAACTTGGTTTTCACTGCTTCTGCAATCGGATGTGAGTTAAAGGACGTCATGCATCACCTCCTGCTAATTCAGCTCTGTCCAGCTCCAGCTCAAGCTCGGCAATACGCTTCTGAGCGGCTTCAAGCAGTAGCCAGACCTCGGTCATGCCAGCAAATTCGGCGACGTGCCTAGGAGACATGGCTACCCATTCCTCAGGGCGAACGTTGGTTAGGTCGGCAGGCCAATACCTCCGGCCTGCTTTCGATTCTGGCGCGGTATGCGTGACTTCCGAAACGTGTGTATACCCCACGACAGGCTGCGCGAGCGGGCGTTTCTGAGCGTTTAGCGTTGCATCAGTGAGCGCTGCCCCGCGCAGCTTTTCGTGGGGTATAAGTGCCTCGGCGGTGGCGCTGAGAGGGGCAATAATGCCTGCTGCTGCGCAGCAGAGACTGTTTGTTTCTAGCGTGTCGACACCGTTGGCAGTGCGGAGCAAAGCGGTCGATGCTTGGGTGGTATGCAGGTCCATCTTCATGCCGCTTTCCTCCGGTGTTCGATAGCGAGTTGGTCCATCAAGCGCTGGTGAAGCGTGAGCCGTGCTTCGGTGGCGGACCATGGGCGAATCGTTTCGGCCATGGGTTCGATGCCGATCAAGCAATCCCAGACGGCCGGATCTGCGGGCATGAGGTCGCGCCGTTCGGTCGCCAGGGCAACAAGGTCGGCATGGTGGACGGATGCTGGTAGCGCGAGGTCGAGGTTGAAGCGAGTACAGATGCGCTCCCAGATCCAATGCTCGACGTCTTGGTAGGCGTGCATCCATTCCTTCAGCGGTCGTACCATGTCGCCGACATAGGCCTCGGTACCGTCGTGTAGGAGTGCCGCCAACTTGTCCTCTTCGGGCACCAGGTCGGCGACCATGCAGCAGTGCTGGGCCACGCTGTAGAACTCGCGGGTGTGGCCATTGAAACGGCACAAATTCGATAGCGAGTGGGAGATATCGCGTGGGTCGATCAGGTCGGCATTCGGCTCATACAGGTCAAAGCGTTTGCCGGTTGCGGTGAGAATCTGAGTCATGCGGCCTCCTTGACCAGATCGGCAAGTAAAAGCGCGTTCTTGTTGTCCTTGTGGAGTTTGCGCAGGTTGTCATTGCCAATTAGCACGGCCAACTGCCGGTCGAACTCTTTGCGAAAGCGAGTCAGCTTCTGCAGCTCGGTGGTGGCTTTGGTGCATTGCTGCTGTAACTTGCCGGCAGCTTGGGGGGTGAGTCGCAGCATCGAGATAGGACGACTCATGCTTCACCTCCGACTGTTGTTTTTATTTGGGCACCGCGATCCAGCGGGGAAGTTCGAAAAAATTGAGCTGCTTTGTGGGCTTCGTTGGGGCACATTTTCTCGATTGGCTCTCGCTCTATAACCCATCGCCCATGTGGTTCAGTGGTTGAACTGTTCACTTCGGCCGCAGCCATTTTTGGTGCTGCTGGATCTAGCAAAGCTGCCATGGCAAGTGCTTGTTCGCGGAGCGTTAGCGAGTCACGTTCGAGTTTTTTTCCCGTTCGGAAGGCGCTGAACGTCTCAGCCGCGATTCGCAGCTTTTCTGCGATATCCAATAGGGTTTGACGTGCTGGCTCGCCCAGTTTCGAAGAAGCCAAAGCTCGCTCGTAGTGGGAGTACAGTTGCTTGTGGTGATCACGTGCCTGATCAAGCAAGAGCTTTAGGTTTTGGATCGTCTCTGAGTTGTCGGACTGCTGAATGTCTTTCCCTTCGTCGATTCCTTCAAGGCGGCCATCGATCAGGCCGCCTCGATACCCAGCCCAATAGGTGAGGCCGATGAGCAGAATGAGGACAATCAGTGCGCAAATTTGAATTGCAGTCATGTGGTGTGCTCCTAGTTGATTCGCTTGGCTGGTGGTGACAGCCGTTCGTTGGTTGTTTATTCGTCGTCAGGATCGGGTGGATCGGCCAACCCGCACATCAGCTTCGCCTGGTCGGACATGTGACCTTCCTCCCGTAAGTCGTCGTAACGGCGATAGTCGGCGGCCAGGTAACAGCACTCGTCGCACAGTCGACTGGATGTTTCTTCCGTTGTTAGTGGAGTCCGGCAATTCCTGCATTGATAATGAAGTGACATGTCACACCTCTGGCTTATCGGTCGCCGCCCGAGGCATGCTTTCATCTGCCTTGTAGGCCCTCATATCGATCAGCGCGGCAACGTGTTTGATATGGGCATACCTCAAAGCCTTCACGCTTTCATCGATGGTCGTCACCGGCAGTTGAATCCGCCCACTGTTGATCGCTTCCGAAAACGTCTTCTCGTTGAGGTTTCTGAAGTAACGCTCGCGCAACTCCTCAAGGGGGATAAGCACGTCGCCAAAAATTCGGTGAAGCATCTCGACGGTGGACGAATCCGGGGCTTGCTGCAGTCGCAGCGTTGGTTGGCTTGAGCTACTCATTGGCTTGTTGGGCCTCCTTGCTCTTTGATCTTGAGGGATGGTTCCAGGCGTTCAGGCAGTGGCGTTTGGTCAGTTCCCGCAGATGTTCGGGCACTTCGAGAAGCGCGGCGTTGCGCTCCTCTCGTGTCCGCATGGCGATGATCTGGCGGGCGTATTCCCTAGGCCACGTCACGGTGGTCTGCCGGGATGGCAGGAAGGTCGAGGCCCAGTTGCTCGGCCAGCCAAGGGATACCTGCCTGCCGCACCCGGGTTGACTGGCTGTACTGCATCCCCCATTCGTGGTGATACCAGCTACCGTCCTTAACGCGCAGGTACTCGCGGTCGCGAACTGGAAATGCAGGCAGGCGGCTTTCGGTGATAAGCCCTTTTTCACGCATCAGCTTGATCAGCACGGTACGAGTGATACCAAAGCACTTGGCGGTTTTTTCGAGGTTACGCTCCATATCGGCCTCCTTATGCTGCGTGCGCGGCGGGTGTCGCCTGCGCAGCCAGGTGGTTGATGGACTCGCAGACCTTTTCGTACATGTCCACGTCGGTGCCGCTTACGGTGAAGCATTTGGTGCGTGGGCTCTTGACACCGATGCTCATCACCACGGTGACGCCAGTACGTGTCCGAGTGCGGTGCACCGCTAGGCGGATGGGCAACTCGAAACCCAGATCCAGATCGAGAAAGCCGCCAATGCAAACCAGACCGAAAACCTGCTCGCGCTGCTGCGCGCTGAAAACGCCATATTGACGTTCGGCGTGCAGTTGTGGGGGCAGTTCGGTGTTCGGATCGATTGGCCCGTTGGCGATCTCCTCGATGAAGTCGGCCAGCTTCAGGTGGGTCTTCTTGTCGTTGAGCAGGGTCAGCGTGTGGCGCTCCGTGCCCATACTAATGGTGAAGGTGCTGTCCACCCGGCTACGCTCAACCTTCAGCCGGAACGGCATCGCCATGCGTTGTGGTGTTGAGCGCAGGGTGTGGTTGAAGGTTTCGCTCAGGTTCACCTGGGCGCATAGCAAGGTCAGGGTGCGGTTGTCGATCTTGAACTTGCTCATGCTGCCCGGCCTCCGTCGTTTGGATCGAACGGAGTCGGCGCGGTACGGGTTTGCGGCTTGGATTTGCTAGGGATGAACGTGCAGCCGCAATTGCGCGCGATGCGGCGAACTTCGAGGATGCGGAATGGTTCATCGGCAGTCGGGTGGACGTGCAGGGTTGCAGTGGTGTGCATGGTGTTGCCTCGCTCTGTGGTGGAAGAGTGAGGCGAATATCAACCATTGGTTAAATCATGTCAACAACCATTGGGTGAATTTTGGTTGTCGTTCTGTTCTGTCTGTCCAAGTGGCAGTGCTTACTCCGGCGTGAAAGTGCCAATGACTTTCCCGCAAATTTGCATCTCTTCAGTCAGTTCCATGATTGGATATTGCGGGTTTATAGGCTTTAGGTAGTGCTTGCCAGCGTCCTGCACCAAGACTTTGAAGGTCGCCTCGTTGGTACTAGGTAATGTTGCTATGACCCGGTCACCGTTGTTTACAACGAGTTCCGGGTCGACAAAGATTACGGAGCCTGCCGGATAACTTCTGCCTGGGCCGTAGTTGGTCATGGAGTCACCAACTACGCGTAAGGCATAGCCGGATTTGCTGATATTTACCGGGCAAGGGAGCCACAGCTCCGCATCGAAGGACTCAACACTAGCGTCCATTTCGCACCATGAACCGGCTTGAACCCACGAGATAAGCGGTACCTTGCCCATTTTGGTTTCGGTGGTCCGCACATTGTCTACATTGCTGGCCATTATCTTAGGTAGTGCTTGATCGGGGAAAACAGGCATTACGCCGTGTTCAAGCCACTCTCTGCGTACACCCAACCAATCAGATATTGCGGTGAGGCTATCGACTTCTGGCATAGCTGCGCCATTGAGCCATTTGCTGACCGCTTGGGGCGTCTTAATGACGCCTTTGGATTTGAGTTGTTTGAGGACATCAGCACCTCGCCCATGCTGGCGGACGCTCTTAGCGTCTAGGGCGGCGTGGAGCCTTTCGGCAAACATGTGGCGCAGCGTTTCTTTATCAATCATGAGTTGATGATCACATAGAAGTTGCTAATCCGTCAGTTGACCTTTACTATCAACCAACAGTTGAATAGAGGGCCAAAACTTGAACCCGTCAGACTTTCCAAATGCCATTGCGTTTGCTTTCGAAGCCGTAGGCGGAATCGGAGCTGCCGCCAAGGTGTGCAACCGGAGCTATCAGGCACTGAATAAATGGCGCCTGGCAGCCAGCCTGCCGCGAACCGATTACACCGGCGAAACACAGTACGCCATGCTTTTGGCGAATGCTGCGGAGCAAAAGGGTAATGCTTTTGATGCGGCTTGGTTGCTTCATGCGTCGACCCCACAGAAAGCTGCTGCTTAGACAGAAAAAAGGCGACCCAAGGGCCGCCCAGTTCCTCCCGGCACACACCACCACAGTGCTGTCGGGTCGCGTTGAAGGTAAAGCGGGCACACCACATGCTAACCGCTGAACTTCACCGCGTTTCCAAGGCACGGATGCCTTGGGTTGCTGCTCTTTCCACCACAGATTGAGCAGCTGTTGCGCCAGAGGTGAACGACGGATCGTTCGCCTCAGCACGGTGCCGGTGTCGATCCTGAGATCTCGCCGGCGTTTGGGCCTCTTCAAGCCACACGACAAATGTATCACCACTGCATGTCGTGAGGCACTGGCAACTTTCAAGGATTAATGCCATGAGCCGAATCGCTCTGAGTTGTGTAGAACGGGCGCAGCGGGAGATCCTGCCGCTCGATTTAGCGCTTTACCATGCTGCTAGGGACTATCCCGGCGGCGCCGCAGCAATTGCCGCCACAACCGGCAGAAACGCCACCACGCTGCAGCACAAGCTATCTCCCACGCATCCAAGCCACTCCGTGAACATTCAGGAGTTCGGCGAGATCCTGGAGCTGACTAAGGACCGCCGCATTCTGGATGCGGTGCACGCCTTGGTAGGTGATACGACTTGGCAGGAGTTGGCCGAGGCATACACCAACGACATGCCTGAAACCTTGACCACCGGAATTGCCGAGTATTTTCGGCAGGTCGCTGATTTGGCTGAGACATGGGCCAAGAGCATCGGTGACGGCGTGGTGACGGACCACGAACTGGCCGCGATTCGCCTGCAGGTGTTTCGCGGCATTCAAGGGCTGCTAGGGATGTTCAACCGCGCTACCTACGTGAATCAGACCACGCGGGGTGCCGACCATGGCTGACATCGCAGATTTTGCTAATGACCTGGTGCAGGAGCGGCTTGATCAGGCGCTGGCTGCACGGAACGCCGCCAAGCCCGCCTTGGCGGCGCATTCATTTCTGTTCTGCGAGGGGTGCGACGACGCCATTCCGGAGCCACGTCGGTTGGCCTTGCCGGGCTGTACCCAGTGCGTGAGATGCCAGTCGATCGACGAAGCGCGGGAGGCCCGTCATGCTCGATGAGGTATTGAATCAATTCGCAGACTACGGCCTTGAGCCTGAGCAGCCGCTGATCTTCGGTAAGCTCACCCGCTGCAAGACCGCCCAGGACAAGGGCAAAGAAAAAAACGGCTGGTACGTCGTCCACGAGCATCGCACGGAGAAGAACGAAACACTGATCTTCGGCAGCTTCGGTGATTGGCGTTCGGGCGAGTCGCAAAAGATCAAGGTGAAGGCCGGGCGCATGAGCCCGGAAGAGCGTGAAGTCATGCGCGCTCGGCAGGAAGACGCCAAGCGTAAGGCTGCTGAGGTAGCGGCCAACGCGGCACGGCGAGCAGCCAACCGTGCTGCCGGATTGTTCAAGCGCATGCCGGAAAAGGGCAAGAGCGCCTACCTGGATCGAAAACAGATCGTTGGGTTCAAGGTTCGCTATGCGCCACGTACCGGCGCATTTTTGGTGCCTATGTGCAATGTGCGTGATCAAATCGTCGGTCTGCAGGTGATCTTCCCGACAAAGCAAGAAGACACCGGCCGCGACAAAGCCTATTGGCCCTACGGCATGTCGAAAGAGGGAGCTTTCCATTTGATCGGCCCGCACCCTGAGCCGGGTGAGCCAGTACTCGTGTGTGAGGGGTACGCCACAGGCGCCAGTCTGCACATGGCGACCTCGCTGACGGTCGCAATTGCCTTTGATGCGGGCAACTTGCTACCTGTCTCTAAGGCCATGCGGGAGCGTTTTCCCGGTTGCCCACTAATCCTCTGCCGGGACGATGACTGGAAGACGAAGCGTCCGAATGGCGAGCCATGGAACCCTGGTGAGGAAAAGGCCAACAACGCCGCGCTGATCGTCGGCGGCCAGGTGGTAGCGCCGGTCTTCTCAGCCGAGCGCGAAATCAAGTGGACCGACTTCAACGACCTGCACATTGCCGAAGGATTAGAGGCTGTCCGCCGCCAGGTGTTGGCGGTCGTCAAACCTCCCGCAGCTGGTGGTTGGAAGGATCAACTGGCCCGCACCGAAAACGGCTCTTTGATCGCGCACATGCAAAACGTCGAGCTGATCCTGGGCAATGACGAACGCTGGGCGGGTGTGATCGGTTACAGCGTGTTCAGCTCCAAGATCGTCAAGCTGCGGTCCGCTCCCTTTGGTGGTGGTGCCGGCGATTGGGCCGACATCGATGACATGCGGGTGATGAAATGGCTCGCGCAGCAATACAACCTTCGGGTCAAAGCGTCCCATGTGATCGAGGCGGTCAGTGTGGTGGCCCATGACCATTCTTTTCACCCGGTACGTGAGTATCTGGAGAAGCTTGAATGGGACCGCGTCCCTCGGCTGGAAACCTGGCTGACTGACGTGCTCGGGGTACATGCAAACGAATACTCAGCCAAAGTCGGTAAGCGCTGGCCGATCTCGGCGGTGGCTCGGGTGATGCGCCCTGGTTGCAAGGCCGACTCGGTGATGATCCTTGAAGGCGGGCAGGGTGAAGGTAAGTCCACGGCCATGGGCATTCTCGGTGGTGAGTGGTTCATGGACACGCCCTTCGCCCTCGGCGATAAGGACAGTTTCCAAGCGATTCGTGGCAAGTGGATTGTCGAGCTGGGGGAACTGGACAGCTTTAACAAAGCTGAAAGCACCAAGGCCAAGCAGTTTTTCTCTGCGTCCACTGACACCTACCGCGAAAGCTACGGTCGCAGAACGAACGATGTGCCACGCCAGTGTGTTTTCGTGGGCACTACCAACCAAGAGGAATACCTCAAGGACGCCACTGGCAACCGCCGTTACTGGCCAGTGTTCTGCAACAAGGTCGACCTGGAAGCGTTGCGCGAGATTCGCGACCAGCTGTGGGCTGAAGCGGTGTTTTGCTTCGAGGCCGGCGATATCTGGTGGGTGACGAAGGACGAGTCCTGGATGTTCGCTGAGGCGCAGGACGAACGCTTTGTTGTGGACGAGTGGGAAGGCCCGATCCTGACCTGGATGGAGGAGTCGCAGATCGGCGAAACCGCCACCGGCAACGAGATTTTGACCCAGGCCCTCAAGTTGGATGTCGGCCATTGGGGCAAGCCGGAGCAGATGCGCGTCGGCGCGATCATGCATCGCTTGGGATGGCGTAAGAAGCGCATGCCGGCGTTGGCAAAGAGCGGCATCCGGCAGTGGGCCTATCAGAAGCCCGCAACGTGGGGGTATGCGGCAGCATTGCAGGCGCCACCGGTAGAGGAGCCTTGCTTCGGTGATTAAACGTATTGATGAGATGCTCAAGCTCTGGGCGCAGGATCTGCATTCTCCAATGAACCCCGACTTTGTCGGATCTGGTGGCGGCAACATGATTGCGATGTTGATGGAGTGCAAGGGCGAGTTGATACGCGGAACTCGCGGCAGCCGAGTGCTGCTGGATGAATCTGCGGATATCGAGCTGATCGTGAACAAGCATCTGCCGGCGCAGCTGTCGGTGGTGGTGTGGGAGCACTATTGCAATCACGAAAGCTTCCTCTCGCAGAAGTACACCCACTGCGGTTGCAGTCGCGATACCTATTACCAACGTCTGCACGAAGCGCACCTGCACATTGCTGGCATGTTGATGGGGAAGGCTGCGTGACCCCAGGTCTCACTCCGCGTGCCACTGTCCTACTGTCCGGCCTTGTCCGACTGCCATTTAGAGCAGTCGGACAAGTGCAGGCCGCGCCGTTACTGGGCTGTCCTACTGTCCAACCTTTGCCCGCCCCATGCACACGTAAGCATAGCGAGCACGTAGTCGCGCCCATGGCGCGCATGCGTGTTTTTAGTTTTCTCTCTATACACAAGAGAAAGTTAAATAAGGTAGGACAGTAGGGCAAAGCCCCGAATTTAGGCGCCTGTAGCTGTCCTACTTCGACTCTGCATAGTGGGACAGGTAGGACAGGGCACTAGAAGCGATAGCCGATTGAATGCGTTGTACCCCTGTTGTACCTGCGTCACACCCACGTTGCACCCGTATTGCGCCATGGCATTAAAACTCGCTTGCTGCCACCGGAATCCACCTGTAAAAAGTACCCATCTTCGATAGGTGCGACCGCAGAAAGCGGCAGGCACCACACACCAAACCCGGCCATTGCGCCGGGTTTTTGCGTTTATGGAGTAGGGCGATGACGAACGAGCAACAAGCGCTGGCAGAGATGCCAATCTGGTTAGTGATCGTCCTGGCCTTGGTCGGTGGCGTGTCGGGGGAGATGTGGCGCGCCGACAAGGACGGGGCTCGGGGCTGGGCGTTGTTACGCCGGCTCGCGCTTCGATCCGGTGCCTGCATTGTCTGCGGGGTGTCGGCGATGATGCTGATGATCGGCGCGGGCATGACGATCTGGACGGCCGGTAGCTTGGGTTGCCTGACCGCGATGGCCGGCGCTGATGTCGCCATCGGTCTTTACGAACGCTGGGCCGCCAAGCGGCTGGGCGTTACCGAAGTGCCACCTGCCAATGGTGAACAGGGGTGACGAATCGCGGCGGGGCGCCGAAAACCGCCGGGGACCCTGGGGTTATTCGGGGGGTACGGGGTCGGAAACCCGCGGGAAAGCTTTAGCGGATGGTCTGCCAGCTTACTGAAATTCAATCCATTGAAATTGAAAGGTTTCCATTGAAAAGCCGTTGAAAAGGAGGGCTTATGACGGATCCACTGTTCCTGTCTAAAAGCGCTTTCGCGGTTCGCATCGGCAGGACGCCGAGTTACATCACCTGGCTCAAAGGCAACAACCGCCTGGTGCTGTCGCCGGACGGCAAGAAGGTGGACGTGCTGGCAACCGAAGCACTGATCCTCGAAACCGCCGACCCCAGCAAGTCCGCCGTCGCGGCTCGCCACCAGCAGGATCGGCTCCAGCGTGACGTTTACAGCCAACTGTCCCCCCTGGTCGAGCCGACTAACACGGCTGCGCCGCCGCAGCCTGCTGGCGCGAAGAGCGGGCAACCGGACTTCCAGAAGGCCCGCGCACACCGCGAGTACTACCTGGCCCAGTTGGCTGAGGCCGAGTTCCACAAGGTGCAGGGCTCGCTGGTGGACATGAAGGCGGTCACCTCCGGGGCTTACAACGCCGGACGCATGCTGCGCGACCAACTGCTCAGCATGCCCCCGCAACTGGCCCCCGAACTGGCGGCCATGACCGACCCTTGGGAAATTGAACAGCACCTGACGAAGGCGCTGCGGCTGGCCCTGGAAGAGGCCGAGCGCATGTCCTCGGCCGACCTTGAACGCGATCTGATTACTACGAGTTAACCCATGCAGACGGAAAAACCTGACGGCGCTGAGGTGTACCGTGAGGCGTATTTCCGTGGGCTGCGTCCAGACCCTAGCCTATGGGTGGACGAGTGGGCCGACGAGTACATGCGTATCCCACGTGACACTGGCGCCGCCGAGCCAGGAAAATATCGCACCTTGCGAACGCCTTACGCTCGCGAGCCGATGCGTTGCCTGTCACCAGCGCACCCGTGCAAGCGCGTGGTCACCATGGTCGCCTCGCAGCTGATGAAAACCCAGATCGCCTTGAACTGGATCGGCGCGCTGATCCACATGGTGCCGTCGAACATTCTCACGCTGCTGCCCAGCCTGGGCCTGGCAAAGCGTGTGTCGTCGCGGATCGGCAAGACGATCAAGGCCACCCCGGTGCTGCGTGAACGTGTGGCGGCGAGTCGCTCGCGGGACTCGCGCAACACCATGGACACCAAGGAGTTTGAAGGCGGCTCGCTGTACGTCACCACCGCCGGTTCTGCTGCCAACTTGGCCGAGCTGTCGGCGCGCTACGTGTACGGCGATGAGATCGACCGCTGGGAGGTCGATGTAGGCGAAGAGGGCGACCCCATCGAGCTGGCGGAAACGCGGGGCAGTACCTTCGGCCGCAACGCCAAGTTCTACTTCTCCAGCTCGCCGACGATCAAGGGCGCCTCGCGCATCGACGATCTGTTCGAGGGCAGCGACCAGCGTTACTACTACGTGCCGTGTCCGACCTGCGGGCACATGCAGATCCTGGAGTGGGAACGGCTGCATTACCCCCAGGACTTCAACGTGGTGCACTACGAGTGCGCCGGGCCTGACTGTGACGTGCTGATCGAGGAACACCACAAGGGCGACATGCTCGCCCGTGGCGAGTGGCGCGCCCATGCCAAGGGCGACGGCGAGACGGTCGGCTTCCACCTCAACGCGCTGTATTCGCCCTTGGGTTGGACGGGCTGGAAGTCGCTGGCAAAGCAATTCGAGAAGGCGAAAAAGGCTCAGGCCAAGGGAGACCTTGAACCCATGCAGGTGTTCTACAACACCCGTTTGGCGAAGGTCTGGGACAGCGCGCAAGAGCAGACCAAGGCCTCTGTGCTGATCGAGCGGGCACGTCGGGAAGGGTTCTCCCTCGGTGCCATGCCCGCCGCTGTGATGATGATCACAGGCTCTGTGGACGTGCAGGCTGACCGCCTGGAGTTCATGGCAATGGGCTGGGGCGTCGGCATGGAGCGTTGGGTCATCGATCACCGGGTGATTGCGGGCGACCCATCGGACGAACGAACCTGGGCGGTTCTGGATGAGCTGTTGAAGGAACGCTACCGGCACCCTTGCGGCGTCGGCCTGGGCATTCTCGCAGTCGCGGTCGACTCGGGTGGTCATCACACGGACGAGGTCTACCAGTTCTGCCGTGTGCGGCGCTGGCGCAACATCTTTGCGATCAAGGGCGCGAGCAAACCCGGCAAACCAGTGATCGCTCAGCGGCCGTCCATGGTTGACGTGACCTGGAAGGGCCAGACCGAACGTGGCGGCGCTGAGCTGTGGTTTGTCGGCACCGACACGGCAAAGGACTGGATCTACAACCGCTACCCGTTCGAGTCCGGGCCAGGCGCGCTGCACTTTGCCAACGACCTGCCGGACGAGTTCTTCGCCCAGTGCGTGGCCGAGCGCAAGGTCGCCAAGTACGTGCGAGGCCACAAGCGTATCGAGTGGATCAAGGGCAAGGCTGAGCGCAACGAAGCGCTCGACCTGATGGTGTACTGCCTGGCGATGGCGCATTACCTCGGCATCAACCGTTACCAGGAGCACGACTGGGAGCGGGTGCGACAGTCGCTGGCGCAGTCGGGTCTGTTCGATGAAAAGACTGTTGTTGCCGAGCGTGTGAAAGCTGGTGAGCCGGCCCGGATAGCATCTCCGCCGTCGCAATCGGTAGAGGTAATCGTCCCGCGTCCGGCAGTGCAACGTCGCAGTTCGACAAGCGGTTACTTGAAAAGGCGTTAGGTTGAAGGCAAGCCAACGAGAGGGCTTATCAGGCGCGCGCCGAGTCCAAGCGCTTCAGTCACTAGTCCTCGGAAGAGTTCTTTGCCTTCTTCCTTACCTGCGGTCGAAAGCCTTTCACCAATTGAAGGTCCAGCATCAAGACTCGAAGGTGTTGCTTTCAATACTTCCAATCCTTTTGCGGTTAGGACAGCGTCTTCGATAGCTCCACTTGACTCTCGGTAGGTTAGATAACCAGCGTCTGATAGCCAACGTACCGTTGCATAGAACATGTTGATTTCCTGGCGCCGCACGGGATCTTGTGCATGAGGGTTATCGAAGATGTGTTCAGCAATGAAGTGTCGAGATTGCAGATGTATCCGAATGGGAAAGCTGGCGTACAAAGCCCCAAAGATCTTTCCAGTCAGTTCATCGAAACGTTCGATATTTGAGGCAGCCATGCCTTGAACTCCTTGTCATTCAGCCAGGTGTGGAAATGCGGTCAAGTCCGATTTTGGTTGCGTTTATAGCATATGGCTACCACCTCTAGAGAGCCCTAATGTCGTTTACCCCAAAGCACCTCGAAGCCATCGAGCGCGCCATCGCACGCGGTGAAAAGACCGTGCGCTACAGCGACCGCACGGTGGAGTACCGCTCGATTGACGAACTGCTCAAGGCCCGCGACGAGATCCGCACGTCGCTGACCAACGCCGCCGGGCCGCGCTCTCGCGTGGTTCGGCTTACCCACGGAGGCAAAGGACTCTAATGGCCCGACATTATCCGACGCTGACCCGTAACGGATTCTTGCTGCCGTCGAACATCAAGGCCAGTTACGAAGGCGCCGCGGAGGGCCGTCGTTCGGCCAGTTGGGAAGCCACCGACAACGGCATCAACAGCATCAACACCCCGGCGCTTCGCAACCTGCGGGCTCGTTCGCGGGCGGCGGTGCGCAATGACCCCTATGCGTTCAACGTCATCGACAAGCGCGTCAGCAACCTGATCGGCACTGGCATTACGCCGAGGCCGACTACGGACGATGCGGAGCTGCGCAAGTTGAAGCAGCAACTGTGGGACGACTGGGTGGATGAGGCGGACGCCGATGAGCTGACCGACTTCTACGGCATGCAGGCCTTGGTGGCGCGCACCGTTGAAACCGCTGGCGAGTGCTTTGTGCGGTTGCGGCCGCGCAGCCCAAGCGAAGGTTTGGCGGTGCCACTGCAGTTGCAGGCGCTGGCCCCTGAGTTTGTCCCGCACGACAAGTTTGAGACGGCGAAAAATGGCAACGTGATCCGCGCCGGTATCGAGTTCAACCCGGCCGGCAAACGTGTGGCGTACTGGATGTACCTGTCCCATCCACGCGACTCGTCGTCGTTGAACGCTGGCTACAACCAGTTGGTGCGTGTGCCGGCGGCTCAGGTGCTGCATATCTTCGAACCGATGGAGCCAGGGCAACTGCGCGGCGTACCGCGATTGGCTCCGGTGTTGAAGCGCCTGCGCAGCCTGGACAACTACGATGATGCGGTGCTGTTCCGCCAGGAAGTGGCAAACCTGTTCGCGGGCTTCATCAAGCGTCCGGCGCCGGACAGTGGGCAACAGCCACGCGATCCCGTTACGGGGCAGTTGTTGGTCACCGACCGCGACGGCTTCACGCCGATGGTTGCCCTGGAGCCCGGCACTATGCAGGAGCTGGGGCCCGGTGAAGAGGTGGAATTCTCCAAACCACCAGACGCCGGTAACAACTACCCGGACTTTATGCGGCAGCAGCTAATGGCTGCGGCGGCAGGTTCGGGCACGCCTTACGAGATCCTCACCGGTGACATGCGGGAGGTTAACGACCGGGCGCTGCGAGTGGTGCTCAACGAGTTCCGGCGGCGCCTAGAGCAATTGCAGTTCGGCGTTTATGTGCATCAGCTGTGTCGCCCGGTGCGGGCTGCATGGATGGACATGGCGGTGCTGTCCGGCGCCCTGGTGCTGCCGGACTACGCGCAACGTCGGCGTGAATACCTGCGCACACGTTGGGTGCCGCAAGGCTGGGCCTACATCCAGCCGGTGCAGGACGTTCAGGCGCGGCGAATGGAAGTTCAGGCGGGGTTCGGTTCGCGCAGTGAGATGTGTCTGCGCAACGGCTACGACGCCGAAACCATCGACGCTGAAAACGCTGCCGACCTCGCCAGGTCCACGGACCTCGGCCTCAACTACACCACGCTTGATGCCATCGAGCTGAACGATGACAAGGAACAACCATGAGCAAAAAAGCCAAGCCCCGCGTTTATGACAAGGCGGGCAAGCAGGTCAAGGTCGCCGACAAGAGCTGGTATACCTTCCAGGCCAGCGGCGAAGCCGAGCAGCGCAATATCGAGATCTTCGTGTATGGCGAGATCGGTGCGTGGGGCGTCACCGCCAATCAGTTCGTGCAGGATCTGCGCGCCATGGATGACGGCATGTCGCCGGTGATCGTTGCGTTCAACAGCATCGGCGGTGACCTGTTCGACGGCCTGGCGATCCACAACGCGCTGTCTCGCTTGGGCGAGCGCTGCACCGGGCGCATTGATGCGCTGGCGGCAAGCGCGGCCAGTGTTGCGGTGTGTGGCGCTCACCGGGTGGTGATCGCTGCCAACGCCATGTTGATGATCCACAACCCCTACACCTTCACCGGTGGCGATGCCGAAGACTTCCGCCGTGTCGCGGATGTGCTGGACCAGACTCTGGAAGCGATCATCGCGGCCTACAAAGCCAAGGCGCCGAACATCGACGAAGCCGAGCTGCGGCGGATGGTCAACGCTGAAACCTGGCTCACGGCCAATGAGGCGGTGGCGCTGGGCTTGGCCGATGAAGTGGGCGACGGCCTCAAGGTCAGTGCCTGTCTCGGCCAGGGCAGCGTGTTGCAACGTTTCCAACATGCCCCGGCCGAGCTGCTCGCCCAGTTGGATGAGGAGCCGGAAGCCGAGCCGCCGGAACCAGATCCGGCACCGGTGCTGGACGCTGCGAAACTGGCGCTGATGGTCACGCAAGGCTGTGCAGCAGCAGGCATCAGCAACCTGGTGGAACCGCTGCTGGCTGCCACCAAGCTTGAAAGCGAAGCGGTGATCCAGGCGGCACTGATCAAGGCAAAAGCTTTGCACGGTCTTTGTGTCGCCGCCCGACTGCCAGAGCTGACTGGCGAATTTATTACGGCCGGCTTGGACGAAGCTGCAGTTCGCGCGCGTCTCTTCGACAAACTGGTCGGCAGTGGCGGCGGCTTCGAAATCAACAACAGCCTGCCGCTGGACGATGACCCTGTACCCAAGGTCAAGGCCAAGCAGGTTGATACCCACTCGATCTGGACCACCCGTCAGGCGGCGCAGAACGGAACCTCGAAAGGAGCAAGAGCATGAAAATCGAATCGATGCACGCAGGTGAGTTCCTGCTGTCCGAGGGCGCAGGCAACATTTCCCGCGAGGCGATCAACGTCGCCGCCGGTGCAGCCCTGGAGCCGGGTCAGATCCTTGGTCTGGTCACCCTCACCAGTGAGTTCGCCCCGTACCAGCCGACCGCTGAGGATGGTACTGAAAACGCCATCGCGATCCTTTACGGGCCACTGGGCGAGTCGGATGTTGTGCGTCGTGGTCGTGCCATCGTGCGGCTGGCCGAGGTCAGCGAAGCGCATTTGACTGGCCTCGACCTCGCCGCCGAAAAAGCCCTGGCAACTCATTTCGTGATCGTCCGCTAAGACGCTCACCCCCGTTTATCCATCCCGCCGAGTGCGGGATTTTTCGTTTCTGGAGAGTACCCCCATGGCCGAGATCGCCATTTTTGAAGACGATGCGTTCAGCGTCTCCTCGTTGACCGCTGCAATCAATGACCAGGAATACCTGCCGGGCCGCATCAGCAGCCTTGGTCTGTTCCGCGAAGAGGGCATCAGCACTCTGACCGTGCAGATCGAGAAGGACGGCGACACCCTGGCCCTTGTGCCGGCGGGTGAGCGCGGTACGTCGGGCCTGGTGGTCGGCGGGACCAAGCGAACGCTAATCCCTTTCAACACCGTGCACCTGCCGGAACGCTTCACCATCAAGGCCGATGAGATCCAGGGCATCCGCGCATTTGGCACGCGCAGCGAGTTACAGGCGGTGCAGGATGTGGTCAACAAGCGCCTGGCGAAAGCTCGCCGTCAGTTGGATGCGACTCACGAATTCCAGCGCATGGGCGCCCTGAACGGGCAGATCCTGGACGCGGACGGCAAGACCTCGCTGCTCGACATCTACAAGGTGTTTGGCGTCACTCGCAAGAAGCTACCCATGGGCTTGGGCAATCCAGAAACCGAGCTGCGTGTCCGCGCCGGTGAAGCGCTCGACATGCAAGAGGAAGCGCTGGGCAGCATCACCAGCACCGGCTCCCGCGCCTTCTGCGGCAAGAACTTCTGGAACAAGCTGATCGTGCACCGCTCGGTTAAAGAGACGTATCTCAACACCATGCAAGCCGCGTCCCTGCGTGGCGATGCGCGTGAAAGCTTCGAGTTCGGCGGGATCGTCTGGGAGCGCTATCGCGGCAAGGTAGCGGGTGTTTCGTTCGTCCACGACGACAAGGCGCTGTTGATCCCCGAAGGCGTCCCGGACTTGTACATCTCGTCGTTCGCACCGGCCGACTACATGGAAACAGTCAACACGCAGGGCATTCCGTACTACAGCAAGATCGAGCCACTGCCGTTCAACAAGGGCGTGGCCGGTGAAGCTCAGTCCAACCCGTTGCACCTGTGCACGCGGCCCCTGGCGCAGATCCTGCTGGAACTCTGACCGTGGCCTTTCGCGAGCTGATCGACGACATCGACGATGTGGTGTTCGAAACCCTGGGCGACAGCGCCTTGATCGAAGGCCGCGCAGATCCGGTGTTGGGCATGTTCGCGGCGCCGTGGAAGCAACCGCAGTTCGGCAAGGTCCACACCGGATTAAGGGAGCCTCGCTTTGAGATCCGCGTGAAGGATTCTGACGGGCTGAGCAAGGGGCTGCGAGTCACCATCGACCTACCGTCACCGGACGGCGGTGGCGACTACGACCTGCTGCAACTGGAGCCCGGCGGCGACGGCCTGGTGGCCCTGATCTTGAGGAAGCGTCCATGAGCGTCGGTAGCTATGTGCAGCAAAACCGCGACAGCGGGATGATTAACATCCTGCCATCGGCGGTGCATTCCCAGGCCTTACGCGAGTTTGGCCAACTGGTACCCAAGGCAGCGGCAGCGGCTCAGCGTCGTGCAATCAACAAGACGCTGGGCTGGCTGCGCACCCACATTGCCCGTGCCGTGGGCAGGCAGGAACGCATCGCCATCGGCGCCGTCCGGCAGCGCCTGCGGGCTTACCCGGTCAGCGGCGGGGCGATGCGCGGCAAGTTGTGGTTCGGGGTCAACGCTATCGAGGCCAGCCGGATCGGGAAGGCCCGGCAAACTCGCGCCGGTGTATCGGTGGCAGGGCGGCGTTACCAAGGCGCGTTCTTCAAACAGGTGTATGGCAGTAGTCCCGACATCTGGATCCGCACGTCGAGCAAGCACTTCAACGCCACGGACTATCCCGGCAGTACGCAGGGCCGGCGCAGCTCCGGCTTCGTGGCGGAAAGCGACAACCGCTTCCCGCTGGCGAAAGCCAAGGTCTCGCTGGACCAGGTGCGACCGCACTTTGATAGCTGGGTCAAACGCGCTGACGAACGCTTGCTGGAGATCCTCAAGCAAGAACTCAACTTTGAACTGCAGAAGTACCTCAAGGGGACCGCCCGTGTCTGATCAACCCTTCAGCCTCGACCGTTTGTATGAGGCCATCGAGCAACACCTGCAGGAGCAGTTGCCGGGAATTCAGGGCGTGTCGTTCTGGCCGGATCTATCGGCAGAGACCAGCATCCCAACGCCCGTGGTGCTGCTGGAGATGGCCGAGATGGAGCCGGCGCAGGATATCGGTACGGGTGAAACCGCGCTGACCTGCAAGTTCGAGGCGCGGATCATCGTCGATTCGATTAGCGTGGATCCGCAGCGTCAGGCGGTGCAGTTGGCCTCTCAACTCGCCGTGCTTCTCCGTGCGCAGAGCTGGGGCCTGGAGGTCGACTGCGCTCAGTTTGTAAGGTCCACCCAGGACTGGACCAAACCCGAGCTGGACGGGTACTTCGTCTGGCTGGTGGAGTGGTATCAGACGGTTTACCTGGGCGCTGAGGAATGGCCGTGGCCGGATGAACCGCCGGGGACCTTGGTCATCGACCTGGGGCCGGGCGTTGGGCAGATCGAACCGGGGGATCTGCAATGAGTTATGCCACGGCGCAGCATGATCGGATGATCGCTTCCACGGTGATGCCCTGCGTTGTCGTGGCGGTGGACCTGTCGACCGCCACGGTGCGTGTGCAGTCGGGCGACTGGACCAGCGCTTGGGTGCGTTGGCACAGCCAAGCCGCTGGCAAGGCACGCCACTGGAGGGTGCCGAGCCTGGGCGAGCAGGGCGCGTTGATCAGTCCCAGCGGGGAGCCGGCTATGGGCACGTTCATCGCTGGCCTGTACGGCAATGCCGGTGCCCAGCCGGACAACCGTGATCACGTCGAGGTTTGGCGTTTCGATGACGGCGGCTCGTTGGTCTACGACTGGGCGGCACACAGCTACACCATCGACCTGCCGGCGGGCAACGTCACGATCAAGGTTGGCGACTCGGTGTTGGAGATGACGCCGAGCAGTACGCGGTTGGTATCGGGCGAGATCAATCTGGTGGGCACGGTCACCATCGACGGTGCGACCCAGATCAACAGCACGTTGAACACGACCGGCGACATCAACAGTGCCGGCAAAGTCATCGATGCCGGTGGCAACACGCCGAACCACAAACACTGACCCATACCCGCCCTGTGCGGGTTTTTCGTTTTAGGAGCATCCGTTCATGAGCAAGACCAAACCCGAAAGCCTGGAGCCCATCGGACCTGGCCGTATGTTCCGCGACACGCTCTTCACCTCGCGCACCCTGGTATTCCCCGATGGCAGCACGGCGCCGGTGAGCAAGGGGCGCGTAACGGCCAGCAGCGATGAGCAGTTCGCGCTCCTCAAGGCCCACCCGGATCTGGAACTGGTGCAGGAGTAATCCCGATGATCGGAATGGATCGCCGCACCGGCAAACCGCTGTCCGGGCTCGACCATCTCCGGCAGTCCATCGAGGACATTCTCGCCACGCCCGTGGGTAGTCGGCGGATGCGACCTGAGTACGGCAGCCAGATCCGGCGCTTCGTCGACCTGCCGGTCAACGGTGGTTGGAAAAGCGCCGTTCAGGCTGAGGTGGCCCGCTCGCTGGGTCGCTGGGAGCCGCGGCTAAAGCTGGAACAGGTGCAGGTCGTCGCCATCGTCGGTGGCCGCATCGACTTCAAGCTGACCGGCGAATATCAGGGCGAAAGCCTGCTGTTGGAGGTGTCGGCATGAGCACGGTGGATTTATCGGCGTTGCCGGCGCCGCAGGTGCTGGAGACCCTGGACTACGAAGCGCTGTACGACGAAGGGCTCGCGGCGTTTCGCGGGTTCATGGGCGACAACTGGTCGGCGGCGCTGGAGAGCGACCCGGTGGTCAAGCTGGTGGAGTTGGGCGCCTACGGCAAGATGCAGAACCGGGCGCGGGTCAATGATGCGGCCAAGGCCTTGCTGCTGGCCTACGCGGAAAAGGAAGATCTCGATCAGCTCGCGGGCAACGTCAAGCTGCAGCGCTTGGTCATTCAACCGGCCAACCTGTTGGCGGTGCCGCCGGTCGAAGAGGTTCGGGAATCGGACGATGCCCTGCGCGAGCGGATACAGCTGGTCTACGAAGGGCTGACCACGGCTGGCCCGCGCAACAGCTACATCTTCCACGCACGCAACGCCTCGGCGTTGGTGGCTGATGCCACGGCGGAAAGCCCGTCACCGGCTGTAGTGGTGGTGACCGTACTCAGCCTGATCGGCAGCGGCAAGGCTGAACAGCCTCTGCTTGATCAGGTGTACGTGAAGCTCAGCGACGACGACATCCGCCCGGTGGGCGACCGTCTCATAGTGCAGAGCGCCGAGATCCTGGAATACCGGATCGACGCCGTGCTGCACATGATCGGCGCCGGTCCGGAAAACGACGCGATCCTGACCGAAGCCATTAAACGCTTGGCTGCCTGGATCAACCCACGTAAACGCCTGGCGTTGGAAGTCGCCCGCTCCGGCGTCGACGCTCAGCTACACATCAGCGGTGTCGGACGGGTAGAGCTGAAAAACTGGGTTGACTTGAAACCGACCAAGTATCAGGCGGCGTATTGCACTGGGTTCAGCGTGGTTCTAGGAGGATGACATGAGCAGCTTGTTACCCCTGAACAGCACGCAGCTGGAACGTGCCATTGAAGCCGCGTTCGCCGAAAAGACAGAGATCCCGTTGCGCACCTTGTACAACCCGGACACCTGCCCGGTGCAGTTGCTACCTTGGTTGGCGTGGACTTGGTCGGTCGACCGCTGGGACAACAGGTGGTCGGAAGCTATCAAGCGTTCGGCCATCCGCTCGGCGTTCTACGTGCATGCGCACAAGGGCACCATCGGCGCCCTGCGGCGGGTGGTCGAGCCACTGGGCTACTTGATCGACGTCATCGAGTGGTTTCAGACCACGCCCAAAGGCGTCCCCGGCACCTTCGCTTTGAAGGTCGGGGTGCTAGACACCGGCATCACCGAAGAGATGTACCTGGAGCTGGAACGCCTGATCGACGACGCCAAGCCTGTCAGTCGCCCCTTGACCGGCCTGGCGATCAGCCTGGAAACCCAAGGCGCCATAAACATCGGTGTTGCCCTCTACGAAGGCGACGTAATCGACGTGTACCCACCCATGCAGCGTGACATTGAAGTCACTGGCTACATCAGCATGGCCGGTCGCGAACACAGCATAGACACTCTGGACGTTTACCCATGATTGATCGCAACTCGCAATTTATGGCGATCCTCACCAACGTGGGGGCCGCGAAGCTGGCTAACGCCAATGCCTTGGGCATTCCCTGGAACCTCACGGCGCTGGGCGTCGGGGATGCAAACGGAACCGACCCGGTCCCCAGTGCGACCCAGACTAAACTGATCAACGAGCAGCGCCGAGCGCCATTGAATCAGTTGCTCGTTGATCCGGTGAATGCGGCGGTAATCATCGCCGAGCAGGTGATCCCGGCAGACATCGGCGGCTGGTGGATCCGCGAGATCGGCTTGTACGACTCTGACGGCGATCTGGTCGCGGTTTCCAACTGCGCGCCGAGCTTCAAGCCAGCGCTGGATCAAGGTTCGGGCCGCACACAGATCGTACGGATGAACTTCATCGTTTCCAGCATCGCAAACATCGTGCTGAAGATTGACCCTTCGGTGGTGCTGGCAACGCGTGAGTATGTTGACCTAGCCCTCACCGAGGCGTTGAACAAGCTGGACTACAAACACTCGGTGCTTGTGGCTACCACGACCAATATCGTGCTGAGCGGCATCCAGACCATCGATGGGGAGCTGCTGGCAGCCGGCGCGCGGGTGCTGGTAAAAAGTCAGACCCAGGGCAAGGACAACGGCATCTATGTTGTACCAGCGTCCGGGGTATGGAAGCGCGCCCTGGATGCGGATACCAGCATTGAGGTGACACCGGGGCTGTTTGTCAGCGTGGAAAGGGGCACGGTAAACAGCGATAGCGTTTGGCAACTGGTGACGGATGCGCCGATTGTCCTGGGAACCACCGCGCTTTCCTTTGAGATGGTCGCAGGGCGCACGGGTATCAGCGCTGGGGCTTATGCACGGGTGACAGTGGACAAGTACGGTCGTGTTATCGGCGGTACGAATCCGACAACGCTTGACGGCTATGGAATTATTGACGGTTTCGCAAAGAGCCTTTCGGCAGCTGATTACGCCGAAGTTACCAAGACAGCGCTTTATTCGCTGGGTGGTGGATCTACAGGCGGTCGGCCACCTGGATTTTCAGGTTCGGGCGCGCTCAATCAGGTTATGGGTGACTACGGTTTCACCCTGGCCTGGAGCCTTGGCAGTAATGAAATGGCCTTTCGGCGCAAAGACCCGACGGGCGTTCTTGCCTGGTGCAGCTTATGGAATTCGTCGAACTTTGACCCGACGCTAAAGGCCAACCTGAAAAGTCCGGTCTTTACCGATACGCCGACCGCTCCCACGGCGTCACCGGGCACCACCAACACCCAGCTGTCGACCTGTGCATTTACGTGGACCGCCATCAACGCCTATGCCACTACGGTTTCCAGCGCTCTCGCAGGAAAGCAGGCCGCAAGCCCTGTTCTTTCGAGTCTTGCGGACAATGCTGGCTGGGGGATCGGTAATCAATTTGTATCCGATGTGGTTGACCTCAACGGTTATAAGACTGGCGGGAAGTTCGTCACCCCCAATGGCGTTTCCAACTTGCCATCAGGGTGGGGGCAGAGTCGGTGCGTAGTTGATGTTAGTGGTGGTGCCTCTTACTCGCTACAGCTGATCGCATCAGCAACTGAGCGTCGATTTGCTGCTCGTACCTCTGGCGGTGATACCTATTCGGTCTGGTGTGAGTTCTGGCACAACGCGAACTTGAGCGAGGCGACAGCTGCCGATATGGCGGCGGGCGTTTCTGGTTCGACATGGGTGAGCCCGCGACGTTTGGCGGCTTCGGCCCTCGGTATCGGTCAGGCCTGGCAGGACGTAACCGCCAGTCGAGCATGGGCTACGACTTATACCAACAACACCGGAAAACCAATTCAGGTAAATGTCGTCGCTCGTGATCCGGTAGCGGGGAACTTCTCTATATCGCTGTACGTTGGTGGCGTAAAAATCGCAGAGACCTACCTTAGTGCTAGCTCTCAGAATTGGGTGTCAGGAATCGTCCCTCCTGGTGCGACGTACAGGGCTGAGCGGCAGGACACTAACGATACGATTACCACTTGGGCGGAGTTGCGCTGATGAAATATTGCCGGCACAAAAAAACGGGGGAGGTGTTCGCTTTCGCGGCAGACGGTTCGGACGATGAGTGTATCGGTAAGGAACTTGTGCCCATGAGCGCTGCTGAAGTGTTCGATCACCTTAATCCGGCTTTGCTGCCCCCGACCATTGAGCAAATCGAGGCTTTGCGTCTGCGGGCGTACGCCGACCCTCTGATCGGGTCGGATCGTTATTTCTCAGAGGCAAGCCGCGAGGCGCTGTTGGGAAATACCGAGGCGTCGGAGGCGGCCAAGCAGCGTGGCCTGGATCGTTTCGCAGAGATTCAACGCGCCTTCCCGTGGCCGTATGTGAAAGACGCCGCCTAAGGCGCTGTCAGTTTTCTAATTGAAGCCCCCGCCTTGGGGGCTTTCTCGTTTCTGGAGTTCAAACATGAGTGCAAGTGGATTCTTTCACGGCGTCACCGTGACCAACGTCGACACCGGCACGCGGCCTATCGCGGTGCCCTCGTCATCGATCATCGGCCTCTGCGACACCTTCACCCCTGGTCCCGCTGTCAGTGCCTTACCCAATCAACTGATGCTAATCACCCGCGAAAGCGAAGCCATCGCTGCCTGGGGTGAAAATGCGGCAATCACCAAAGCGGTAAAGGCGATTTACGTTCGCTCCAAGGCGGTAATCGTCGCCTGCGGCGTGGAAAAACTGGCGGACGCCGCCGCGCAGACCTCGGCCATCATCGGCGGCGTCCTGGCGAACGGCACCCGTACCGGCATGCAGGCGCTGCTCGACGGCAAGAGCCGTTTCAACGCGCAGCCTCGATTGCTGGCTGCACCCAAGCACACCGCAACCTTGCCCGTCGCCACGGCGTTGGTGGCCTTAAGCGAAAAGCTGCGGGCCATGGCAATTATCGACGGCCCCAACACCACCGACGAAGCCGCGATGGAATACCGCGAAAACTTCGGCAGTAAGCGCGTGTTCTTCGTCGATCCAGGCGTGCAGTACTGGGACACCGCACTCAGTGCCACCGTCAATGCCCCGGGTTCCGCCTGGGTCGCCGGGCTTTTCGCCTGGACCGATTCGGAGTACGGCTTCTGGGCCTCGCCGTCGAACAAAGAGTTCGTTGGCATCACCGGCACCGGTCGCCCCATCGAGTTTCTGGACGGCGACGAAACCTGCCGGGCCAACCTGCTCAACAATGCGCAGATCACCACGATCATCCGCGATGACGGTTACCGCCTGTGGGGCAACCGCACCTGTTCCAGCGATCCGAAGTGGGCGTTCGTCACCCGAGTGCGGACCATGGACATCGTGATGGACGCGATCCTCTACGGCCACAAATGGGCGGTCGACCGCTCGATCACCAGGACCTATGTCAGTGACGTGACCGAAGGCCTCGCGGCGTTTATGCGCGACCTGAAAAACCAGGGTGCGGTGATCAACTTCGAGGTGTTCGCAGACCCCGCACTGAACACGGCCAGCCAGCTGGAGCAGGGCAAGGTGTACTGGAACATCCGTTTCACCGACGTGCCGCCGGCAGAAAACCCCAACTTCCGGGTCGAGGTCACCAACCAGTGGCTGACCGAAGTCCTCGACACCAACGCATAAAGGAGAGCCGCAGATGGTTCCGCAAACGCTCTACAACATGAACGCCCATATCGACGGCGTCGCCTTTAACGGGGAGATGACCAGTGTGACGCTCCCCAAACTCACCTTGAAAACCGAAGAGCATCGCGCTGGTGGCATGGATGCCCCGGTGGAGATGGACCAGGGCATGGAAAAGCTGGAAGCCAGTTTCGCCGGCAAAGGTGCGCGCCCTGAGGCCATGAAATTTTACGGCCTGGCCGACCAGACAGCATTCAACGCGGTGTTTCGTGGTTCCTTCAAAGGACAGAAAGGCGCGACCACGGCGGTGGTTGCCACCTTGCGCGGCATGCTCAAAGAGATTGATCCGGGCGACTGGAAAGCCGGGGAGGCGGGCGAGTTCAAGTACGCCGTCGCGGTTAGCTATTACAAACTCGAAGTAGGTGGTCGCCTGATGTTCGAGATTGATCCAATCAACTGCGTCCGGGTTATCAACGGTGTCGATCAACTCGCCAGCGTCCGTCGCGACCTAGGTATGTAAGGGAAATTGCTCTCATGAAAAAACTGAAAAAGCTGCCTTCCTGGCTCACCGTCGAGGCGGATACTGCGACGATCACGTTGACGCGCCCAAGCGATGTTAACGGCGTAAAGGTCGACCAACTGACCCTGCGCGCTCCGACCTTGCGTGAAGTCCGTGCCTCTGACGCGATTGGTGGTGGCGACGTCGTATTGTGCGAGGTGACGTTGTTCGCATCCCTGGCGGATGCGGGCACAGCAGACATCGACGGGCTCAAGCTGACGGACTACGCACGTGTGCAGTCCGGCTACTCGCGGCTGCTGATGGATGCCGGCTTTCCCGAAGACCGGGACGACACGCCGACCTGGTTGGTCGTCGGCCCTGATGGCGCAGTGGTCACGCTGTCCAAGGCTTATGACGTCAACGACATCAAGCTCGACCGCCTGGTGTTGCGCGCTCCCACCGTGCGCGACGTGCGTGCCGCAACCTCTGCTTCCAATGGTGACGACGATCAGCGCGACACAATCCTGCTTGCCAGCCTCTCTGAATCCAACACCAAGGATCTGGAGGGGCTCAAGCTGACGGACTACCAGCGGCTGCAAGCCGCCTACTTTCGCCTGGTGCAGGATGACGGGGTTTAGCGCCTCCCTGCAGCGACAGGTCGCGAAACGCTTGGCGACGCATTATTCATTTGCCGCCAATGAAATCGAGACCATGCCCTTTTCCACGATGATCTGGTGGCTCACGGACTGAGCCCCGCATCCCTGCCTGGAGTGTTCTCATGGCAAACAACCTGGCGCTCGGCCTGGTCATCGGCGGCGTCGTCAGCTCCACAGTCGGCGCCGCCTTCAAGGACGTTGAAGGCCGCATCAAGAAACTCGGCGAAACCGGCACCAAGGCCCGGGTGCTGCAAAGCACCATCGGCGACACGATCCGCCTGCGTGACGAATGGAAAAAAGCCCACGACACGGGCTCAGCTTCGGCCGATGGCCTACTGCGAAAGCTTGAGGGCAATCTCAAGACCCTGAAAGAGCAAGGCATTGAAGTCGGCAAACTGCGCAAGGAATACCAGGCCCTCGGCCAGGTAGCGCGTGGCGCCGAACTCAAGGCGCTGGGCCACACGCAGATCCAGCAGGGCAAAGAGGGCATGAAGAACTCCCTCGGCAAAGCAGCGGCACTCACGGCGTCGTTGGCGATCCCGACCAAGGTTTCCGGCGATTACCAGGCTCAAATCCGCCAGATGTCGTTGTGGGCTCACACTGCCGGTACCGGCGATGAGGCCGAGCTGGCAGCGAGCATCAGCAAGGTCGCGGCAGAGAAGGGAATGAGCCAGCAACTGTTGGCCCAGTCGGTCGGCGCCTTGATCGAAAAGGGTGTGGATTGGGACGTGGCCGCCGGTTACGCCGGGCAGATCGCCGACCTGATCGACGGCCAGGGCATGGAGCCCGAAACCATCGCCACCCTGATCAACTCCTTCAAGGAGGCCGGGGTCAAGCAGGGTGACATGGCCGCCATGCTGGGGCAGGTGGCGGCGGCCGGTGACATCGGCGCGTTCGGCCCCAAGGAGATGGCCAAGTACCTGCCGGCCATGCTCGGCAACATCAAGCGCCTGGGCATGGAAGGCCCCGAGGCGGTGCGTTTTCTCGGTGCCAGCCTGCAATCACAGTTCTCGCAAACCCAGGACGCGGCGGCTGCGGCTACCAACATGAACAACCTGCTCAACGCAGTGATCAGCAACACCAGCCAGGAACGGTTTGCCAAGGAAGGCTATGACCTGGCCGGCTCGATCAACGCGGCCACCAAAAGCGGCAAGTCGGCGAACCCGGTCGATGCGTTCATCATGCTCAGCGAGCAGTTGATCAGGAAGCAGGATCCCGCCAAGGCCAAGAAAATCGAGGCGCTGAAGGCCAAGATCAAAGGCTCGGTCGATGGCAGTGCAGAGGAAGCGCAGGCCATGATCGCGCTGACCGAGGCGGCGGGGTTGGCGAACATCGTCAGTGATCAGAGCGCCAGTGCGGGTTTGCTCGCGCAGATCAAATATGGCGACAAGATCAAGGCTGATATGGCGACCATCGAGAAGACGGATGGTAAGGCCAAGATCGAGGCTGATGCTGCAAAGGAGCGGGAGACGTCCAACCGGAAGTGGGCCACCGCGACTGCCGGCATTGAATCGTCGATGACAAGTATAGGAGATGCGTTGCGGCCGCTGACTGACTTGGCGGCAGACGGGTTAGCGAAACTGGCGTATGGGCTTGGCGAGCTAGCAGTGAAGTTTCCTCCGGTCATCAGTGGCGCGACGGTGCTGGCTGCGGGCATTGTAGCCTTGGGCACTGCAGCGAGTGCGTACAAGATGGGTAAAGGGATGCTCAATGTCGCCCGCGGCTCGTTGATGGGCAATCCCAATATTCCGCAGAAAGTGATCGTGACCAATATGCCCGTGGGTGGGCTGGATGGTGGTGGGCTTGATGGGCAAGGAAAAAAAGGCCGACGGGGCAAAGGCCGCAGGGGGCGAGGTGGCCGTGGAGCAATTGCTAGTGTCGCATCTGCCGCGCCGGTCGAAGCAGTTGCCAGCAGGTTTGCACCTAAGGCCATGATGGGTAAGGGGCTGGGGTTCGCCAAGGTCGGTGCACCCATGGCGCTGATCGAGGCGGGGTTGATCGCTGCTGACACCTATCAAAATGCAGAGACCCGCGACGAAAAAGCCGAAGGCTATGGCAACGCTGCTGGCACGTTGGCCGGGACATTGGCTGGTGCAGCAGCTGGGGCCGCGATTGGTTCGGTGGTGCCGGTCATCGGTACGGTTGTTGGCGGATTGATCGGCGGGTTCCTCGGTAGTTGGGGCGGCGGTGAACTGGGCAGCGTAGTTGGCAAGGCCGCATTCGGTGGACCGGACGCACCGGCCGAGCGCTTGGTGCTGCCGGTTCAGCCTTCGCCGTTGCGGTTGCCGCCACCTGGTGCGGCTCCAATGCCGCGCTTGGCACAGATGGCGCCGCCATTGTCGGCAGGTCCATTGATGCTCAGGGCGCCCGCTGCACCTGGGCCGGCCTTGGGCGACGTGTCGCGCTCGTTGGCGTCTGCTCCAACGGCGGCATTCGCACCTGCAGTGCTCAGCGCTGGAGTTGCCGCGAAGCCGGAACCCCCTCGGATTGATCAGCAGTGGCAATTCTCCCCGACCGTGGGTGTCACGGTTCAGGGGGACGTCAAGGATCCACGGCAGTTGGCGCAGGAAATGATGCCGCACATGCGTCAGCTGTTTGAAGAATTCAGCCGGGAGCAGGCACGACGCAACCTGTTCGACGCGCCACATGTTTAAGGGGGAGCGATGACTTATATGGAGCAGTTGCAGTCCGGCTTTAAATCTTTGGTCAAGGCCGGGGAGGCTGGCCGGCACAGCATTGACGACATGATCGGCCCGGTGAATGGTGCGATCAGCGAGATCTCCGGCGCCGCCGAGGAGATCGCCAGCCTGCCGGGCGTGCCACCTGAGGTTGGCGCAAAGCTGCAGCGTGTCATGCGTGGAATCGGTGCGGCTCAATCCAAGGTTGGGACGGTGCTGGCAACCTACAACAAAGCCACTCGCACGCTGTCAGGCATTGATGAACGTATGGGTACGCTCAAGGAACAAGCCTACCGGGCCGGGACGGCAATCAACCAAGTTGCCGGGAAGGTCGATCCCAGGCTGGCGAACATCCTGCCCACCAGCGCCCTGGCGCCCAATGCCACGCCGATGGCGGAAGCGGTCAAACCGTTTCCGCACCTGCTGATTTTGCAGCCGCTGCAAACCAACGCGCAGCCGTTCTACTTCAACCTGGACACGGCAGCGTTCGACGAACTTCGCCGGCAGACAGAGTTTCGCTGGGCCTCGCAAGAGCGCCTCAGTCGTCGACCGGCGCAGCAAGCCGTGGGCCTGGGCGAGGAAAAGCTAAGCCTCAAGGGCGCGATTTTTCCCGCGTTCAAAGGGGGGCTCAAGCAACTGGACGTTTTGCGCTCCATCGGTGCCCAGTTGCTGCCGTTAAACCTGACCACCGGCTACGGCTTTGTTCTGGGCACCTGGTGCTTACGCAGCCTGGAGGAAGAGCAGGGCGCGCTGCTGGCTGGCGGGATCCCGCGTAAGCAAACCTTTAGTTTGGAGTTCACGCGTTATGGCGATGATATGCAGAACGTCTGACGGCGACCTGCTCGACACCCTGTGTTATCAGCATTACGGGCACCTCAATGGCACGGTCGAGGCGGTGGTTGCGGCCAATCGGTTGCTGGCGGATGAACCGCAGCCTTTGCGTACCGGGCTGCTGATCACCTTTCCCGACATTGAGCAGGCCACGGTCGAGCAGGTGCAGTTGTGGGATTGATTGGTTTTTCTGGATACCCATTTGGCAAACGATTAGATTCACCTTTTCTCACTCAAGGGAGATTGTGCGTCGCATGGACTATTTTTCAGATTTTCTAAGTGTTAAGTGGTGGGTTAGTGCTTGCCTCAATGTTGTCATAGGTGTTGTCTTACTGGCCGTGTTTAAGTTAGTACCTCGACTTGGTATGCAATGGATGCAAAGCGGTAGGGTGAAACGTTTGAAAAAAATCAGACGCATACGCTTTAACTCGGTTGCTGTTAATCATGAAATCATGACTTCAGGGGTCTACTTCGTCTTGTTTTTGATTTCGGTTGTTTTGACAGTCTGTCTCATTGCATTTACTGGTTATGCTGGTGAGGTGAAAATGACATACGTGCCGTTTGTGGTGTCACTGTACGCAGCTCCAGTTTTTGTTTTTGAAGTGCTCTGGTTGGAGCAAAACTTCTTTGTGAGGATGCTGATTCGCTTTAATCCATATTCTCATAAAGGTAAAAAACGTATCGACAGGTCTACTCCGCGTTCAGTTCGTAGAGATAAGGAGAGGGCTTTACGTCGTAGTGAGCTTGGCTCATTGAAATATCGGCAGGCATAATTTTCACATACGCCACGGCCCCTTTATTGGGGCTTTGTTGTTTCTGGAGAGCAGAATTTTGAAACCCATCTTTCGGATCGTCGCCGACGGCTCTGACGTAACAGCGCTGATCAACGACCGCCTGCTGTTGCTGCGCACACTCGACAAGCCCGGCATGGAATCCGACGAGTTCGAGTTGCGCATCGATGACCGTGACGGCGCCGTGGCGCTTCCCAAGAAAGGCGCTGCTATCGAGATATACCTCGGCTACGACAGCAAAGTACTGGCGCGCTTGGGCCGCTATACGGTCGACGACATCGAGGTGTCAGGCCCGCCCGACACCCTGGTCATTCGCGGTAAGGCCAGCGACATGCGCGGTAGCGGCAAGACCACCCGCAGTGGCAGTTGGGAAAATGTACCTCTGTCCAAGATCGTCAGCGACATCGCTGCACGCAATGGCTGGAAGCCTGAATGCCCGGTCACCACGGTCGTGCCTCGGGCCGACCAGTTGAATGAGTCGGACTACAACTTCATCACCCGACTCGCCAAAGGCTACGACTGCACGGCCAAGGTCGCCGACAGCAAGCTTCTGGTGCTGCCTCGCCAAAGTGGGCAGACCGCCAGCGGCAAGAGCCTGCCGGCGATCACACTCCTGCGCAGCGACGTCAGCCGCTGGCAATTCCGCTTCCCCGACCGCACCACCCAAAAGGCCGTCAAAGCCAAGTACCAGGACAAGAAAACCGGCGAGCTGGTCAACCTGACCCTGGACAACGACGACGCGCCGGTAGGTTTGCCGCCGGTTCACACCGACCGCCACATCCACCCGAACAAATCCGCCGCTGAGCAAGCCGTGAAGGCCCGGCTCGCCGCGTTCAATCGCTCGACAGCCGAGGTGCGGCTGGAGATGGTGGGGCGGACGGACCTGTTTGCTGAGCGGCAGATCAACGCGCAGGGCTTCAAGGATGGATTGGACGGGGAGTTCCTGGTCGACTCGGTGGAGCAGGTGTTCACCCAGTCCGGCTGGAGTACAACGGTCGAGTGCAATGCAGGGAAGAAGGGTAAGGCCAAGGCGGCCGGCAAGAAAAAGAAGAAGTCCAAGGAGGTCAAAGTCCTGGAGCTGTAACTGGCCGTACCTGCTTCACACCCGCCGCCATCGAGCGGTCTTTTTTTGCCTGGGAAAAAGCGATGTCCATTACCGAGCAACAACTCCAACGCATCATGCCCAACGCCCGCCGCCAAGCGGGCG
Source organism: Pseudomonas fildesensis (assembly GCF_001050345.1). Lineage (GTDB taxonomy): Bacteria > Pseudomonadota > Gammaproteobacteria > Pseudomonadales > Pseudomonadaceae > Aquipseudomonas > Aquipseudomonas fildesensis. The sequence goes on from NZ_LFMW01000014.1 coordinate 38,041, forward strand.
TTTTTGTTTCCGCGTTAAACACGGCCATGAGCAACCGCAAGATCGATACGCCGAAGCGCCAGGCGGCGTTCCTTGCCCAGATCGGCCATGAGTCGGGCCAACTGCAGTACGTGCGTGAACTGGGGGGCGATCAGTACCTCAGCAAGTACGACACCGGCACACTGGCCGCCAAGCTGGGCAACACTCCCGTCGCCGATGGTGACGGTCAACGTTATCGCGGCCGTGGGCTGATCCAGATCACCGGTCACGACAACTACCTGCGCTGTAGCTTGGCGCTGTTCGGCGATGAGCGATTGCTGCGCACGCCAGAGCTGCTTGAACTGCCGCAGTGGGCCGCCGAATCGGCTGCATGGTTCTGGTCGATAAACGGATTGAACGCGCTCGCGGATCAAGAGCAGTTCAACACGATCACCCGCCGAATCAACGGTGGCCTCAACGGCCTGGAGGATCGGCTGCAACTTTGGGCCAGGGCGAGGGCAGTGTTATGCGTCTCTTCGACCTGATCCCCACGCAATACCGGATTGCGGCGGTCGGCCTGTTGCTGGTGATGTTGGCTGCCGGCTCCGCTGCATTGGCTTGGACCGTTCAAGGTTGGCGTTACGGCCAGCAGTTGGAGCGCCAGGCCCGGCTACATGCGGACACCCTTAACGAGTTATCACAAGCGTCTGCCGCCCTGCAGCGTACCGAGCAAGGCAAGCGCTTTGCCCTAGTGCAGCGCCTGCAGAACAAAGACCAAACCCACCACAAGGAATTGACCGATGAGCAAACGAAACAGGCTCGTCTGCGTGATCGCCTGGCTACTGCTGATCTGCAGCTGTCAGTCGTACTCGCCGCCACCGACGCCACCAGCGGCTGTTCAGTGCTATCCACCACCGCCACCGGCCGCGTGGTTCATGGCACCACAAGAGCCCAACTTGACCCAGCGCATGCTCAACGAATTATCGGAATCACCGATGCCGGCGACCAAGGAATGATCGCCCTGCGGGCCTGTCAGGCCTACGCAAAAGAAGTCTCTACACCGAAGTAAAAGGAGCGGCCGGGCAGGATGCGTCAACATCCAACCCGGCCACCTTCCCTGCAGATAGTCCCTGCAAGTCCAGCCAAGGCTCCTGCTTCGTGCACAAAGCGGAGCGAGCCTAGCACTGTTTATCCATACAGCAAAGGTCTTGCTTTTATATGTCCACACCCATCATCCCTTGGATGGGCGGCAAACGCCGCCTGGCCGACCGCCTTATCCCGCTTTTCCCACCACATGAATGCTACGTCGAAGTGTTTGCCGGCGGTGCCGCGCTTTACTTCATGCGGCCCCAGGCCGCGCCGGTTGAAGTCCTCAACGACATCAATGGCGACCTGGTGACGCTGTACCGCGTGGTGCAGAACCACTTGGAAGAATTCGTGCGCCAGTTCAAATGGGCGCTCAGCTCGCGCCAGGTATTCGAGTGGCAGAAAATGACCCGTCCTGAAACCCTCACCGACATCCAGCGCGCCGCTCGGTTCTTCTACCTGCAGCACCATGCCTTTGCCGGCAAGGTGACGGGGCAGACGTTTGGTACCGCGACCACTGGTCCGGCTATCAACTTGTTGCGGATCGAGGAGAACCTATCTGCGGCGTGGCAGCGGTTGTCCGGCACCTACGTTGAAAACCTGCCCTGGTTGGACTGCGCCGAACGCTACGACCGTGCCCACACCTTCCACTACATGGATCCGCCTTACTGGCAGACGGCGGGATATGGCGTGGATTTTCCGTTTGAGAATTACGAGCGCATGGCTGATTTCATGCGGCGTTGCAAAGGGAAGGTGATGGTTAGCATCAACGATCATCCGGACATCCGGCAGGTGTTTGATGGTTTTCACTTCGAGACCTTGGACATCCGATACACCGCAGCCAACCAACGACATAGGAAGGCTGAGGTGAGCGGGGAGTTGGTTGTCATGAATTGGGAGCCTGCGGCATTGGGGGTGCTATTTTAATTACCAGGGCCATCCGCCGTGATATAGCGTAAGGATAGGGGTAAAGGCAGTTTCTTAAGGAAGGAAGTAAATTTGCTCTTCCTTGAATTATCGAAATTAGTTGTAGTGAGGCCAATCTGCAAGATAAGGTCTATGTCAGAAAGGAGTTTTCTATTAGTACTGGGCTTGAGAGGTTGAAGGGGAGCTCTGATTAGTATTGGTAATAAAATCAAGACTTCATCCTACGCAACGCAAGCCCCGCTGTATGGGGCTTGGTCTTGGTTGGCTGGCTTGTAATATACTACTTCGACTATTTGCAGCTATGTGAATAGGTGCTGGATTTATAGGTGGGGCTGAATGAGGTCGCGAGTTTTATCCAGTAATTTTTCATCTTGTAGGAGATGCCATTTCCAAATGGCCGAAAATGGGAACGAGCTTTCGAGCATGACGGCCAGTCTATCTTTGGCGAACTGTATCTCACTACTTGTGGATTTAATGTTGACTATTATTTGACGTAATATGAGCAGGTCGCAGAAGTGGTCAAATATTTTATCAATTAGGTTGCTTCTCGTAATTCCTCGTAATCCGGTAGCCGCTTCGTTGTAGCATCTTTCAAGTAGAGCAGCAGTGTTGTGAGTGGCTTCGTTTTTATAAGATTCGACGACATTGACACGTATGTTGTGGTCTGGGTGTCCCGGCATGCTGAATTGTAGGGACTTAAAAATTTCCGTATTGCTGTCGCAGCAGTCTAGAATATTTTTATGCTTAGAGCCTTTTATGCTATTGCATCTGCTGCAAGAATAATAAAGGTTGTTCCAGTCGAATTTTTTTTCATCGTCCCCTTCGTGTGGAACTAAATGTTCGATTTCAGGGTCGGAAAGATTTATTTGTTCACATAAATAGCATTTGCCTTGGAATATTTGAGAAAGAGTTTTAACTATTTCAGCGGTGTTGTAGCCTGAGCTTTTTGTGCAGCTTGGGGGCGTGGTAGGTCGACTAACTTTAAACATCTTTCTGGTCCTCATCCAAAATGCTATTAACCCCCATCAGATAAAAAGCCTTGGAGCGATTATCAAGGGAATTTTCGGATGCGCTAACTTTTTTGATGTATTGGCGTAATTTTTCAGTATTGCCGTTTTTGGATTGAGTGATTGCGGCTATTTCACTGATTATTTCGTCCAGTATTTTTGAAGTGGTTCTGGTTCCCAATAATCCCTCCATAACTGCCGAATATGAATAGAGGGATAGGTCTTTATCTGTAGTGACGTTGGTCCCCATGTCGTACACAACTGAATTGCTGATGGAGGTTAAAATAAATGGAGAGTGTGTTGTGATAATGAATTGAATGTTTGGAAAGGAGTTTTCTAAGAATGGTAATATGAGTCGTTGGAGAGAGACATGTAGGTGTACTTCTAATTCATCAATCAGAACTGTGCCGCTAAGAGTGTTTGGGGGGATCTCTAAATAAGCGGCGCGCATTAAAAGCTCGCTGTAAATATCAAGTATCGAGGCGTATCCTGATGATAAGGATTGCAGGTCTGTATCGAGTTTGTTTTTTCGTCTAATGGTGAATTTTAGCGTGTCAGGATTATAGTTCAGAGTTGTCGTTTCATCTTCCATGAGAAACTTTAAGTTTTGTTCTAAATCGCTAAACCACCTCTCAATAAGCTGAGCTACAGAAGAATCACGTTCATGGGCTATGGCGTATGCGCTTCGCGTTTTTAAGTTTACTAAATGTTTTTCGAGAGAGCCTCCTACTCTGTTATGTTTCATTTCCGATCTATAAATGGTTTTTTCGTTTTCTAAGCCGCGAGCTGCATCGGACGTAGTAATACCAGCTTGGCGATGAGCAGAAAATAGTAGATTTACCGCTGAAAGATCCTCAGTTTTTGAGCGGAGTTCCCGAAAGTCTGGAGTGCAAATGTTTAGCTTTGAATCGTGATAACGTAAGTTTATTTTTAAAGCGCGCAACTCTGAAGTTAGATTGTAAAAATTGTCAGTTTTAACTTTTATATTTTTAAGTAGTTGTTCGATAACTGGGATTCTTTTGATTTTGTATTCGTATGTGTCTTGTTCGCTCATCAATATGTGGTTTTTTATTGTTTGATGTAAGTTTGTTAGGAAGTGAGTTTTACCTGAGCCATTCGGCCCGGTAATTATTAGGTTTTTGTTTTTAGTGTTGATGTCAATTTTAATGTTCTTATTTTCAATTGTTCCGTAAATTCTTTCGATATACTTTTTCACGGACTACTCCATTTTATGACTGGTAGTGTTTTTGCGTTTTTTTGCCGATCTGATAATTACCTTAGCGCCCTTTCAGAAAATCGGCCGTTTGGAGCTAACCGGTCTTGGGTGAGCAGGTTCGTTGAGAAAATGGTTGGTACTTCCTTTCTGAATATACCGATATGGCAAACCGCCTGGGCAATTGGTAGATCGCGTCCACCTCGGCGCTTTTTTCTGCCACCACCGCCATTGTCGAGATTAAAAGATCTCAGATCTAAAAAAATTATAGCTCTCATAATGAGGGTTGCCTGAAGCGACCGTAAACTGTGAGCATAGCAACTGGCTGGACTGGTTGGAAATCGCTGCAAGGGCGGGGCTTCGGCGCCTGATGATCAATTTGCTGGGGTGATTTCAAATTGCGACGTTCGATCATCGCCGGACGGCAGAGGAGATTGGGTCCCGAGACCTCGTATGGGGCAAACCATACGCCGATCTATGCCATCCAATGCCTATTATGCTTTTACACAACCTGCCGTGGACGAAAGTTACAGCCAGTAACCAAGGGCCTGCCTCCAAAATCCCCCCGATGCCCCTACACAATCGGGGTGTGCTTTGTCAGAGACGATCGGTTCGTAGCTTCGCCAGGCCCTGCTTGATGTGCCCAGCGTTTTCGCCGATCACGAATAGCGCACCACGTACGTTATTACCAACCTCATCCAAGCCTTGCTTTTCGCTTTGGAGAGCCAATTCCATCAGAGCTGCTTCTAACGCGAGCTGATTCTCGTACATTCGTTCAAGCAAATCCGGAAGTGAGTATTCCCCTGACATGTGTGCTATCTCATAGAAAAGGGCTAAGCATAGCAGGGGCCTACCAAATTGATGCTTGCTTAGAAATTGCTACGAGATCGGCCGCTCAATGCCCGGTAGGCATAGCTAGCGGTGGTTTTGAAGAAGGCTATGTCCAATCCATCATCGGGGCGACGGAGAAGCGGCGGGAGAGTGGAGCGGTTTGTAGGGACATGGGGAATCTGAGTCAACGAGGCGAATGGCGCGCAGTTTATCAGGGATGTAACGGCGGCGTCGGAGCGGCGAGTTCCGCGCCCTTCACCCCTTGGCGCAAGGTGCCGTCACATTTTTGGAAGATGTCATTTTGCTATTGTTTTTATAACTTAACGATCTTTCAACTTTGCTTACCCTTGTTCTTGCTGAGCTAGTCTGTCGTTCAGGATTGGCAGGATATGACATGGATAGTCACAAGGGCAGTATCCCCGCGTGTCGCAGGCGTTTATTCCGGCCAGGTAAACGCCTCTCCTCTCATACCGTTGTTCAATTCCTGTGTTGTTCAATTCCTGTCGTGACGCAAAGTAGGCGCGCACCCGGGCGTTCTCAATGACGAGGTGAATATGAATGGACTTCTAGCGATCAAGGCGCTTGCCGCATCGGCGTGCGTGGTACTCCTGTCATCCCTGCTTCCGCACGGCAGCACGTTGGCGCAAACCACACCAGCCGCCACCAAGGGCGCAGCCATCGCGCCGATACCCGGAGGGTGTCCAAGGTTTACACAAGGTGCGCGCGTGTTCACGCCGCCCGCGCTTTACAGTGAAAATGGCACGCTGGCGGTGAGTTTTTCTTATCAGCAAAGTGTCGATGACAAGGGTCGTACGCTCTATTGCTTCATGACGCCTGACGGCATGCAGAACCCCACGTTACATGTGCTGCCCGGCGACAAACTCACAGTAGTGGTGACCAACAATACGCCCGAAGGCATTAACCCCATGGCGCTTAATCCGCCCAACTGCGGTGCCAAGTTCATGAACAGCACCTCGGTCAACCTGCACTACCACGGCACCAATACCGCGCCGACATGTGGCGGGGATGAGGTGATCAAAACCATCATCAACTCCGGTGAAACCTTCACCTACACCCTGGATTTCCCCACTGACGAGCCGCCAGGGATGTACTGGTATCACCCGCATGTGCACGGGATTTCCGAACCGGTGGTGATGGGCGGGGCGACCGGCGCATTGATTGTGGACGGGATCGAACGGTTTTTTCCGGGGGTAGAGGGGCTACCGCAACAGATCCTGGTGCTGCGTGATCAGCTCCAGCTCAACAACCTGACTGAAGGGCCCGGTAACTGCGGGGTCGGCGTGCCGTTCCGTGACGTCACCGTGAACAATGTGCCGGTCAACTCCTACACGGATAAGAACAACGTATTTTTTGTTCCGGCCACACTGCCAGTCACGCCGGGCCAGGCGCAGTTTTGGCGGGTCGCCAATATATCTGCGGATTCGATACTCGACCTGAGCCTCGTCTACGACAACGTCCCGCAGTCCCTCAACCTGATCGCCATCGACGGCGTTCCCATCAATTCTCAAGACGGCACGGGTGGCACGGGCCAGAGCATTGCGGTCAACCATTTCCGCCTGCCGCCGGCGTCGCGCGTAGAGTTTGTGGCGAATATGCCCGAGGCCAGCGTGCAACAGGCCACGCTGATGACCGCCAACATCAATACCGGCGCGGATGGCGACTGCAACCCGACTCGCCCGTTAATCACGCTTAACCCGGCGGCGAACGCGGACGCAAAACTTGCCAGCCTGCCTGCGCGGCCGATTGCCGAAGCGGCGGGGCGGCGCTTTGCCGGCTTGGCGCAAGCGTCCATCGTTGCACAGCGCAATTTGTACTTTTCCGAGAACGGCAACCAAACCGAGTTCTACATGACGGTCGACGGCCAGGTGCCGCACGTATTCAACCCGGACCAGCCACCGAGCATTACCACCACGCAGGGAGCGGTGGAGCAGTGGTCTGTCGAGAACCGCAGCACCGAAAACCATGTGTTTCACATCCACCAGATTCATTTTTATGTGCAGGGGCAGAATAATTTCGGCACCGAGCCGCAGGCGCCGGGGATTGTGGGGCAGTACCTGGACACCATCGAAGTGCCAGCTTGGTCCGGTAATACGCAGGACCCGTACCCGAGCGTGTCACTGTTGATGGATTTTCGCGGCGAAGTGGTCGGGGATTTTGTCTTTCACTGCCACCTGCTGGGGCATGAGGACCTGGGGATGATGAGCATTATTCGGGTTAATCCTGCGTCGGGGAAAGTGGCGCAGGTGGGTGTGCCGGTGGCGGGTGGGGGGCATCATAAGGGGCATTGAGGGATGAAAGGGGGGAGACGCGAAAAACGTGATCCCCCTTTTTTTGTGAGTTTGGGGAGTTTGAAATTCGGAGTGTTTATCGTGGTCTGACCCCGATATCTCAGAACTTCTCTCGGCGGTTGCGAGGCATCTGGCAAACGAACTTACTCTCATCAATAGCATGTTATCTGGGAGTATGATCAAGAAGCCGGAATTTGCACATGAGATCCGGATGCATGCTAGGCCCAAGACGCCCAATATCCCTAAGCAGTCGGCTAGTCTGGAGTTTCTAGAAGAGCTCAAGCTCCATACAGATAACTATGTTGTCGCTGGACACGCTTCGAAATGGACTGTGTATCGGTCTTTGCTTGCTGATATATCTGCCGCGCACCTGTGGTCCGGATCGCTTCTTCATCACCTATTTCATCTCAAAACCGCAGCAGAAGCAGGGCATTTGGTAAGTAGTGAGATAGACAGGGTTACCGAGTCGCCGCAAGTCTATGCGGCAAGGTCGCAACTGGTTCAATATCACATCCAGAACGTCCATTTGGCGATAACATATTTGGAAAAAAAATAGTAACGGTAAGTCGTACTGCTGTTTGTTTACTCGCGATATCGGGGTCAGACCAAGATATCTCCTCGGAGATTTCCCACACTTTTCTTAGCTTGCCCGTCAGACCACCCATCGCTAACCTTCCCCAGTCGCTGCAAACCCAGCGGCCGGAGGTGGAAGTCCGTATAGCTAAGGCGTTTTAACTCCCGACAATATTTGGAGCTTCGCCCATGCACAAAAAAACACGCAATCCCTACGTCGATCACAATACTGCTCCCCTCGACACCAAACTCCACGCAGCCGCTCAACGAGCAATCGATCATTACCTGTTCCCCACGAACAAAAACGACGGCGCACCCGCCGAACGCCCCAGCAACAACCTATTCCTAGTCAGCCCAAACATCGACACCGAAACCCTCCTGGCCAACGCCTCCGAAAACCTCGCTTCCGCCGCTGAAATGGCCACAACACTGGCCTTCAACCTCGACGAATCCCAGCGCGCCATTGCCTTGGGCATTCAGCAGCTAATCGAGTTGAGCGCTCTGCTCGTTGATCGAGCACAGGAGCAAGTCGCGCCGGCTACCAGCACTGCTACTGCCTGACAACCAACCCTGCCGCCTTGCACAAAGGCGGCAATCTGAACCAAGCCTGTCACCCAGCAAACTTTCATGATTCCCGAAGCGTTTGAGGTCTACGATCCTCGTTAAGAGAGGACTCCCGCGCCTCCAGCCCACAGGGAACTGAACAATGATCTCGAACGTCGTCAAAGTTGTGATGATTGCTGGTGCGTTGCTGTTGAGCGCTTGTTCGTCTGGTTCGTCAGGCGTGAGCAGCGACCCTTGTTTTTCGGGGGGATGCCAGGCGTTTGGTGACCACAGCCCCAGCAAAGCCGCCAAGATGAATTTTGGAGGCAGTGGGCTGGGGAGTAGTTATGGTGAGTATGGTTCGGGGTTGTTGCGGGACGATTAATTGCTTGATGTTGTCTCGCAGTGCAAGGTCGGTTTTAAATACTGCCGGACGGCAATAATGCGAGATAGGTTTTGCAGTAAAGAGGACACCAGTTGCGTGACTGCAATTGCCTACGCAGCTGGCGTATTCACTACAGATCTAACTCAACCTCCTTAGTAGATTCGAACCCAATTCACATTCTTGGGATTTGGAGAGGGGACAGGGCCGTTGATCCCGGAGTGATGGCCGAAGATCTTCGTGTTGGCCCACACCTTGTTGGCGTTGGCACAGAGGCGAACGGCGGCGGCGAAGCCGGCGATATCTTCGCCGCAGGTCGAGATATAGACCGCACTCGGTACTTGTCCCGCCTGCATATTGCCCTGCACTGTTGCCAGGAAAGCAGGTGCTTCGATGGAAAGCGACGGGCCCTCATCCCCGATATGTTCATTGGTGCCGTGTGCAATGACGACGATGACCGCGCCACCTGCAATGTTCAGGTTCGTGCCGCGCACCGCTGCCCAGTGATGGCGTGCAGTGACGGCGGGCCAGTCAGTATCGAGTTGGGTAGCCAGGATGTCTGCATCAGTGCTCATTTCAAAAATAATAGTCATGATCAATTCCTTATCAATCGAAACTTGAAAGTCGGGAAAACGACGGTGCCTTTCGGCTGTTCATGGCCTGGCTGCCAGTGCGGTGTGGAACTGGCGCTTGATACGCGACACGATCGCATCACCTTCTTGTTTTTCCGTGTCTGGTAACCCACCAAGCTCCGATCCGACCCCGTTTAACGCAGGTCCCGCAAGTGGGTTAAGTTCCTGGAGCAATTTGTTGATGGAACCGAGGCGTTTGTTCAGCACGTCGCTGATTTCCGTGAACTTGGCCAGTGAGGTGAGGTAGTCGCTGGCTTTGGTGTCCAGGTCGTTGAAGTCGTTGCCAAGTTTGCGCAGTTGATTACGAAAGACCTGCTTTTGTTCTTCATACGCTTGCAGGTCGTTCAGCTCACTCATGCCTTTGCCTTCCTTGATCGAAAAACGCACATCGAAAAGGAACAGGGTCTGGATAATCGATTCATTACTGAAGAAGTCTTTGCTTTGGTAAGAGTTCTCCATCACGATGATGAATAGAGTCATGCCAGGCACCAGCATTTTTTTATCGTACTTGATGCTTATGCCGGTTTCAGTTTTTGAGCCGGCACTGGTCAAAAGTCCCTGAATGACATCGAACGCTGCGTTGGCGATTAGCAGTTCCAAGTTCGTCATCGCCTTAATGGCAATATTGACTTCTGCAGGTGGCTTGTCTTTTTTAGGGTCAACGGGCAACTTCTTACCGAAGATGGTATCCCGGCACGAATCGATCATCACGTTAACCGATGCCAGCGACCACTCGCTCACAGTGGTCAGGTGTTGGTAACTGCTCGAAATCATCGAAGCGTCGTCTTTATACTTGCTGTAATGCTCCTTGACATGTTTATCCAGGATTTGCGTTTGCTCTGCCTGGATTTTGTTGAGGTCGGCACGCATGCCATCAACATATTTCTGAAATTCAGCATTCTTTTCTTGCTGCTCTTTGATCGTATTTGACTGTCCCATGTCTAGCTCCAAGTGTTGGATGATGTCGGCCTTTCCAATGCGCAACTGCTACTTCCATTTCCCTCTGCGCATTTAAAAAGGTGACACCCAAAACATGAGCTTCTACGGTCTTTGACTCAATGCATTCACATTGAGCGGCGTGCAAAGGTGGGTGCATGTACTTGCGCGGCGCTCAAGTTGAGGGCGAGTCGATGGCCGCCAGGAAACTTTCCAGGTGCACCACGGCCGCATCGGGGAGTGTGGATAAAGGTCTTCGGGGCTGTGGGGCGCCGGTAGGCTGGGCGTTGCGATGAGTATCCATGGTGCCGCGCCCCAGCAGCAGCCAGTCGGTGGAAACATCCAGGAGTTCACACAGCGCGATAATGTTTTCGACCGTTATCCTGCCGTTCTTTCGCCAGCGGCATACGGCACTTTCCGTGACGTCAAGCGCGACGGCAACGGCGTAGAGTTTTGATAGTTTTCGCTGTTCCATTGCTTCGCAGATCCGCACTCCGAGCGTCGATTGCATAAAGGTCATCCATTGAACGGGAAACTGGATACCTGACTGTATGCATTGGAGTGCTTGGCGCTACTCACGACTGGCGGGGTGGTGTGGCAGTCACGGGTATGTTGACTGACCCACCGCTATCGGGAGCAAGCCCCCTCCCACAGGGGCAATCCTGTTCAGTTAAGAAATAGAAAGCGCAAAAAGTAACCTGTGGCGAGGGAGCTTGCTCCCGTTGGACTGCGTAGCAGTCCCCTCTTTGGGGCCGCTGCGCAGCCCAACGCGGAGCAAGCCCGCT
>NZ_LFMW01000015.1 GCF_001050345.1 Pseudomonas fildesensis
ACCGCCACGATTCGGCCGAGCTCATAGCGCAAGAACAATGACCGACCGACACCGTTATCCAGCCGCTCAACCCGCCCCAGCACATCCCGGGAAACCCGCAGCCGGTTGTCATACGCATCGCTGATCGCTGTCAGCGTGCCATTGCGAAAATGATAAAAACGCGACGCCTGGGCCAGCACCAGTTCATCAGGCACAGACCCCAGGTAGATCGCTGCTTCGGCCAGCGAGTTAGTGATTGCTGGTCGAGAAGAGGTGGGTAACGGAAACTCAGTAATGCGATTTTCATGATCCGTCCAGACCACCGAATCGCCCGTCACAACAAGCCGCTGCGCCAGCGAATGACTCCACCCAAACCCCAGCCCACAATCGACTTCCACCGCACTGGTGCGATACAGCCGCGTCCACTCAAACGGCAAAATCCCGTCCAGCGAACCATCCGTCAGCGTCAGCAACTCCTCCCCAGTCACCATCGACACCGGGCAGCCGTTAGTCAGCGTCTTATCCGAAGAGGCAGAGGCATCCCCAGCCGGGTTCTTCGCCGAAGCGGGCACATCATCGACGTGTTCCTGCCGAACCAGCACCGTCCGCTGCGTAGCCTTGTCGCGAACCGCCGGCACCGGGTTCGAAACCAACTGATCCCCCGCCTTCAACTGCGCCACCGGTATCGCCCGAATCGGAGTCGCCGGACCACCGAGCAATAAAGGCTTAACCGCTTCGACATGCGACTCCAACCGAGGCCCCGCAAGCCGATCGGCCAGCATCTCCAGCCACTGGCGCGCCCGCCCGGACTTGATATGCCCCAACGCCTGCACACCCAGGCGAATTTTCACCCCCATGCCCCGTGTCGCCCAGATCAGACACAGATTGATCAACACTTCGCCGGTGATCTCGCCCAGTAGTTCATACATCTCTGGCGGCGGCAGCATCCGTATCCAGCCGACCATCGCCGACAGATAGATAAACAGCAGCGGCTCGTCGCTGAGCACCAGCAACCCATTGGCAATGGCGTCTTTGCCCAGTTTCAGAAGCTCATCGAGTTCGGCTTGGGAGATGTATTGCAGCAGCTTTGCGCTGTTGGTTTTGATGCCCGCCAGCAGGTCATACAACTGCGTGACGTTGCTCCACAGGTTGTAGAGGGCCTTGGCAATCCCGGTTGTGAACGCAACACCCTGTATCGCGCTGCGCTCAAACGGCGCGGCTTTGGCAAAGTCGTTCCATTGGGGCTTGAAAGTCTTCGTCCACTCATCGCGCAGACGAACTTCCAACCCTGTAATCACCGACTGATAAGACGCATACAGCGCCTTGACGTGATCCTTGGAAACGTTGGGGTAGAAAGTGATCTGGTACTTCTGGTCGCGGGTGCATTCCTTGACTTCAAGAATGCCGCTGGGGCCGATCGTTTGATGGATTGGCTCACCCAACGGGCTGCCATCCGCTGCAAGGGCTTGCAGCATCACCGGCGTGTTGCCGATTGGCACAAACCGGGTGCTTTCGAACATGTGCACCAGGGTTAATGAACCCTGAGTCTTGCACATGGCAACCGTGCTACTCGGGGCTTTGGCAGAAACAGGCGCTACCAACGCCACTTCATCCCCGACCTTGAATACCTGTTCGACATCCAGCGCTGAAAAGCTCCAGAAGCTCTCGGCCCACTCGTCAAACGTATTCAGGCAATCCCGGAAGTCTCGAAAAACGCTTTCAACATCCGGCGCTTTGGCGTTCATCGGGGTCAGGACGAACTTGCCAATGACCGGGATCAAGAAGCAGCCCCTGGGGGCAAGGCATTAACGGAGAAGTACATCGGCGGTCCCTCGCGCTGGTTGATCAGGCGAGAGACTTTGGAGAGGTTTGGCAGGTAAAGAAGTAGGCGCTATTCGTTGGAAGGGCTAGGAGGTTTCATCAAAACTTCGGGTAAACGCAGGGGCTGTCGTAGGAGTCGGATTACAAGTTGAACAGTCCTACAGCTTCAACTGCCCAATCGCCTTGCTCAACTCCCCCGCCAACGTTGCCAGCTCATTGCTGGTGGTCGCCGAATCCACCGTTTGCTGCACGGTATTCTCGGTCACATCACGAATGCTCACTACCGCGCGGTTCATCTCTTCGGCCACATGGCTTTGCTGCTCGGCGGCGACGGCGATCTGGGTGTTGCTCTCGCGCATCTGCGCCACGGCGTCGGTGATTTCGGCAAGAGCGGCGCCGGCTTCCTGGGCTTGTTGTACGCAGTCGTCGGCCTTGAACGAGCTTTCCTGCATGAAGTCCACCGCGTCGCGGGTGCCAGCCTGCAGGGCCGAAACCATGCGGGTGATTTCGTCGGTGGAATTTTGCACGCGCTTGGCCAGGTTGCGCACTTCGTCGGCGACTACGGCAAAGCCACGGCCCATTTCCCCGGCGCGCGCGGCTTCGATGGCGGCGTTGAGGGCGAGCAAATTGGTCTGTTCCGCGATGCTGTGGATCACTCCGACCACGCCGTTGATTTTCTGGCTGTCCTCGGCGAGTTTCTGGATCATCTCGGCGGTCTGCTGCACGCCGCTGGACAATCCGGCAATGGATTTCTGCACCCGGCTCACCACTTCTCGGCCGCTGCCGGCGAGGGTGTCGGCGGTTTGGGACAGGTCGCGCGTGGCGCCGGCATGCTGGGCGATGTGGTGGACGGTGGTAGTCATCTCGTTGATGGCGGTGGCGGCCTGGTCGGTTTCGCTTTGCTGGCCGAGCATGCCGTGCTGCACCTCGTTCATGCTGCTGGCCAGGCGTGCGGCGCCATCGTCCAATAGCTTGGCGGTGCGGGCCACGGTGTTGACCACGCGTTGGTAGCCGGCTTGCATGGCGTTGAAGGCGCTGGCCATCTGACCAACTTCGTCCTTGCAGGCCAGGGGCACGCGGGCTGACAGGTCGCCGGTTTTTTCGACGTGAAGCATCACGTCTTTGAGCGTGTTGAGTTGGCTGAGCAGGAAGCGGATCAGCAACTGCGAAGCGCAGAGCATCGCCAGCATCAGGATCATCACCGCCACGGCGTAGTTGGCGAAGCGCTCACTGAAGACCTGGCTCAGGCTCGGCGCGTAAGCAAGTACGGCGACCTGTTGCCCGTCAGCGCGGGCGACAACTTCAGCGCCCATGAGTGGATTTTCGCCGAACAAGGGCAGGTGATTGAGTTCGACCCAACCTTTGGCGGTGTTCAGGGCTGACAGATCTTGATCTGCCAATGGTGGGATTTGGCCACGGGCAAATGTCAGCCACTGCTCACCCTTGGGCAATGCCTTGTCGGCCGGCCAGGCATCGAGCAGTCGTGCCTGGGCTTGCGCCGAGGACTGGGACGCATGGCTACGCGACTGTTGCTCGAGATGCACGGCGTACAACACCAAGAGCAGGGTGGTGATAAAGGCGACCGCGTTGACGGCCCAGAATTTGTATTTCAGCGAGATATTGCTAAGCCAGGCACCCATGGAAGGTTTTCTCTGATAGCGGAAACAGCATTGGCAAGGTGCCATTATTGTGCCGCTACTGAGGAAAACGGTTTTGACATGGGTCAATGCGCCGCATCAATCCACGGCAGGCAACCCGAAAAACGCACGGGCGCTGGCGGTGCTGTGTGCAGCCACGTCTTCCACGCTTTCGTTGCGATGCAGGGCGACTTCGCGCAGCACTTCCGGCAGGTAGGCGGGTTCATTGCGGCCGTTTTTCGGCTTGGGGCGCAACGTACGCGGCAGCAGGTACGGCGCATCGCTTTCCAGCATCAGACGGCCTCGGGGAATTTCCCTGACCAGTGGATGCAGGTGCATCCCACGGCGTTCGTCGCAGATCCAGCCGGTAATGCCGATGTGCAAGTCGAGGTCGAGGTAGCTGAACAGCGCCTGCTGCTCACCGGTGAAGCAATGCACCACGGCGGCGGTCAGGTGGTCACGGTAGTCCTTGAGGATCTCCAGCAGGCGCTGGTTGGCGTCGCGCTCATGCAGAAACACCGGCAGTTTCAGCTCGACGGCCAGGGCCAGATGTTCTTCGAGGACTTTTTCCTGCTGCGGACGCGGGGAAAAATCCCGGTTGAAATCCAGCCCGCATTCGCCCACGGCGCGCACGCGACTTTCGCTGAGCAACCCGCGCAGTCGCTGGGCGCTGTCGTCATTCCAGTCACTGGCAGAGTGAGGGTGGATGCCGGCGGTGCTGAACAAACGTTGCCCGCTTTCATCGAGTTTTACGCACAGCTCCAGGGCGTGTTCACTGCCGTCGACGCTGGTGCCGGTGAGTACCAATTGTTGCACTCCGGCGGCATAGGCGCGTTCGAGAACAGCCGAGTGCTTCTCGTCGAAACTGGGGTTGGTCAGGTTGACGCCGATATCAATGAGTTGCATGGTGCTACCTCCGCCTGCGGCCGGAAAGCATATCAGAGCTGTAGATTTATAAGAAAAACGAAGAACTACAACGAGTTATAGCTGTCTTTGAACGTCGCAAGTGACATCGTGGTTGGCCGATCGCCTTTCCCCGTGTCGCCGTTGCGTACCTTGCCAGCGCATAAAGCGCTCTGTTTCTGACCTCCAGCACTTCGTTTTTTGCGAAGGCGCTGGCCAGTATTCTTTCCGGAGAGCGGATGATCCGACCCTCGGCGTTGCTTATGTTGTGCCTGACGTTACTGCTGCCCATGGCGGCGGTTGCGCGTCTGGACGGGCCGCTGGAAGTGACCCGGCCCGGTAAGGTGCGCGACCTGGCCGAGATTCGCTCCAGCCGCACCCTGCGCGTATTGGTCAACCAGAGCCGCAACAGCTCCGGTGAGGTGCAGGGCCAGGCCATCGGCGTCGAATACCATCGGCTGCGCGCGTTCGAGCAATACCTCAATGGCCACGCCCGTGATGGCCAGGAAATAAACCTCAAGATTATCCCCAAAGCCAAGGATCAACTGCTCGGTGCACTGGCCCGTGGCGAAGGCGATCTGGTGGCCCCCGGCGAACTGCTGGAGGTGAATGCCGCGCACAAGATCAGTACCAGCGACCCGATCGTCAGCGATGTGCCGTTGTGGCTGGTCGGCGTGAAGGGCGAACGGCGTTATACCAAGCTGGAGCAGCTCTCCGGACGGACCCTGACGCTGACCACCGGCAGTGCGGCGGCGGATGCAATCAGTCAGGTCAACCAGAAGTTGGCCCTGCACAAGCAGCCGCCGGTGAAGGTGGAGTGGGTCGACCCGAGCCTGGCAGTGGAAGACGTCTTGGAGATGGTCCAGGCCGGCATCTTTCACCTGACCATCGTCGAGAAGCCCATCGCCGAACGCTGGTCGAAGATCCTGCCCAAGTTGCGTTTTGACAAGCAGGTGGCGATCAGCGAGCCCGGCGACGAGTACTGGTTCGTGCGCCAGGAAGCGTCGATGCTGCGGGCGAGTATTGACCGTTTTCTCAAGACCTATCGAACGCCTTCCGACCAGGACGTGGCGTTCCAGCGTATCTACCGACGCCTTTACCAGGTGCGCAACCCGCTGGCGCGCGCCGACCGCCAGCGCCTGGAAAAACTGCGGCCAGTCCTGCAAAAGCACGCCCGCGAGCAGGGCATGGACTGGCTGAACCTCGCGGCGCTGGCGTTCAAGGAGTCTGCGCTCGATCCCGGCGCACGTAACAGCGGTGGTCCTACCGGCCTGATGCAGATCACGCCTTCGGCGGCGCAGCGGGTGGGCGTTAACAATATTGAGAATCTCGACAGCAATGTGCAGGCGGGCGCGCGCTACCTGTCGATGATCCGCCGCAAGTTTTTCTCCAGTCCCAAGCTCAACGAGCGCGAGCGCATGGCGTTTGTGCTGGCGGCCTACAACATGGGGCCGGAGCGGGTGCAGGGCATGCGTACCGAGGCAAAACGACGTGGGCTCAACCCCAATCAGTGGTTCTTCCAGGTTGAACGCATTGCCATGGAGCAGGTGGGGATGGGTGGGGTCAGCTATGTTAATAGTGTCAACAAGTACTACTTGGCGTTTGACCGGGAGCGGGAGTCCCTGGAACCGCCGGAGCCGAAAATCGCCTCACGGAAATAATCGATTTTATCGATATTAATTAGGCATTTTTTCGGCTTTTATCATTGTTTAAACTGATTAATATAGCGGCCAACCCACCCTACTTTGAAAGGATTAGCACCATGAGCCCACTGATCAAAAGCCTCCTGTCCACCCGCGCCGGTTATGGCCTGACTATTCTGCGTATCGTTGTCGGCATCATCTTCGCCGCCCACGGTTCGCAAAAGTTGTTTGGCTGGTTTGGCGGCTACGGCCTGGCCGGCACCGCCCAGTGGATGGAAAGCATCGGCCTGGCGCCGGGTACCCTGATGGCGCTGTTGTCGGGCGGTACCGAGTTCTTCGCCGGCCTGGCGTTGATCATTGGTCTGCTGGCGCGGCCTGCGGCGTTGGGCTTGACCATCCTGTCGCTGGTGGCGATCTTTTCGGTGCATATCCATAACGGTCTGTTCATGGCCAACAACGGTTATGAGTTCGCTCTGGCCTTGCTGGGCGGCTCGCTGGCAGTCCTGCTGGAAGGTGCTGGCAAACTGTCTGCCGACCGCGCCATCACCAACTGACCCTTGCATAAAACCCTGAAAAGGCCCGCCATGTGCGGGCCTTTTCGTTGCTCGGAATTCTTGACACCGCCCCACCGGCTTCTCTAGGATGCTGCTCATGCGCCGATTTAAACAGCTAATTGCGGGGCGCCACTGGGACTCGATGCAGCCCGACAGAAACCAGCTTTCACTTCAGAAGCCGGCTTCGAAATACCGCTAAAGCGCTGGTTCGGTGTTGCCTCCCACCTGCCCGCAGACTTTTGAGGCAGAGACACGACACGATGAATGCACTACGCCCCCTCATACACCTGGCCCCGATCACTGCGGACCTGACTCAACGCAATCCGAAAATTCTCCTGGGCGGCAAGCACCAGCCGACGTTGCTGCGTTACCTGGACGGCTGGCCACGTCGTAGCGGACGGCCTTCGGCGTTTCTGATCCAGTTTGTCGAAGACGGCGATTCACTTGCGCGCTTTGCCAGCAACAGTTTTGACCTCGCGGTGATCCAGGCTCCCACTGCCAGCAACGCGGCCGAGGTCATCCACCAACTGACACGCATCGCACGGCAAGGGCTGATTGCACGTCGTTGAGCCTTCAGTCATATGCTCCTGCTGGTGTCGACCGGCGACGATGCCTCCACTGATACAGCGCCCATGCAATCAGGCAGAGCAACGCAGGCACCGGCACAATCACCAGCAGCTTCACGTTTCGCTCCAGGCGATGTACCGCCGCGTATGCCCCGACGTTCAGCGTATGCAACTCTATCGGCAAACGCAGGCGCTCCTTGTTGAGCGCTTGCAGTTGGGTATTGGTATCGATTTCTTCGGTGCCCAGGGCGGTCACTGGCGGGTTTAGGCGTTCCCATTCCTTTTCGGTCAGCGCCAGCCGTCGCTCCAGATCTCCAGCCTGGTCTTGATAGGCCTGTGCGGCGACTTCGCGCATGCCCTCCAGTACTCGTAACGAGTGACTCACTCCAGCATGCGGTCGAATGTTCGTGAGTACCTCGGGAGCCACCAGGTTATCCAGCGTATTCAATACAAACAGGCTGTTGCTGTTTTGCGCCGAGCTGCCAGACGCCTCATTGAGCAAGTCCGTGTCGGCGACCACCACCACATGAATCTGCTCGGCCTTCTGCAACCCCGGCGGTCGTCCACTGATGCCGTCAGGGAATGCCGAATAGGCGGGGCCCTCGATGCGGGCTGCGATCACGTGCCGCTCACCCCGTTTGGCAGTTTTGCTGCCCGCTAAGCCTGGATCCAATAATGCAGATTGCCTGGAACTTTGCAGGAGCGGGGTGAGGGTTATCCGGCTTTTTTTAAGCCGCGAGAGAGCTCCACTGTTGGATACGGTCACGGTTTGCAGCTTCCAGGTGCTGACATCGCTCGCGTTCATTGCTTGGCGTGGCAGTGTTAATGAGGCGGGGTGATGTTCCGGGGTGGCGTAGGTGCTATCGACCACCACTTTGTCGCTTGGCATCGCGATTCCCCAGCCGGCGAGCAGCCCATCCAGCCGAGCGGCAGAGGGAACTGCCTGCGAGTCCAGTTCGCTCAGGGGGTCTATAAACATCAACAGCTTGCCTCCCCCCAATACAAATTGATCGACCGCATACAGTGTGGGTTCCGACAGCATGCGCGGGTGCACGAGCATCAGCGTTTTAATCGAAGAAGGGACATGATCGGCACTCGAGTCCAACTCAATCAGGTCGAAGTGCCTGTGCAGTTCCTGCATTAACGGCTCGGCCGATTCGCCTGTCGACAGCCCTGATAACAGACCGATCACAGGCGGCTCGGGATGGAGCAGTTGATTGATCAGATGGCTGATTTCATACTCCAGCAGGTGTTCCCTGTCGGGACTGAATGAGGCGATGCGTTGTGCAGCCTGACCGTCACGGGTACCGATAAGACCCAGAAACCCGTGTTTATCATCAAGGCCATATAATCGCGCTTTATAGTCATCCTCCGAGAAAGGCGCAGGGTCGATGATATGCAGATTGATCATGCCGTTGGCAGCGTGTTCGAAGGCCTTCAATTTTGCTTCAACGCGTTTACCGTAGGACTTCAGCGGGCCGCTCTTAAGTGCAGGCTTGCTTGAGTTGAAGAAGTACAAACTCAGTGGACTATCCAATTGGCGGAGCAAGGGCCGTACCGCGGGCGACAACGTGTTGTTTTTTTGTTGTGAGACGTCCCAGCGTAGATCCGGGAGTTTAACGGCCCATACCAGATTGAATGCCAGGAACAGTAACAGTATGACGCTAAGCGTCATGCCGGCCCGCAGGAGGGATCGCATTGAGGACGTTCCTTTTCAGCCGCTTTTGTAGTTGAGGATGACAGTCGTCGTAGCGAGAAAAGCGATAATCATACTGAGGAAATACAGACTCTCCTTGAGGGTGATGACCCCATGGTCGATCATGCCAAAGCGTAAATATGGACTCAGTGAGATCAAACTCTCGGCAATCCAGATAGGTGCCTGATGTTCCAGCGCATCAAGCACGGAAGATAAACCACTGGCCATTAGCAGCAGGCTCAGTGTCAACAGGAAAATCGCCAGGCGCTGGTGGGTTAATGCGCAAATAAAACAACCGACGGAAAGATAATTTCCCGCCAATAACCAACTTCCCAGATATTGCGAAGCAATCAGCACGTTATCCGCAGTGCCAAGTACGTTGACGACCATCACAAAGGGAAACGTCAACAACAACGCAACGCCGACCATAACCCAGGCGGCGAGAAACTTCCCCAGCACCAGTTCTGCCGGTGTGACAGGTAACGTTTTCATGAAATCGCCGAAGCCTGTCGCGTGCTCCTCCGCCCAAAGTTGGGTTGAAAGTGCCGGGATCAGTAACATGTAAAGCCAGGGATGCCATTCAAAAATGCCCTGCAGGTCGCTGCTGCTTCGCTCCAGCAACTGGCTCGTGTGCAACCCCAGCGTTGCAGAAAGCACCAGGAACGCCGCAAGGCTCAGGTAGGTCGCAGGTGCAGATAAATAGCTGGCAAGTTGGCGTTTGAAAACAGGCAGCAGATTCAATGGGGCGCCTCTTGGCTCAACTGATGAACGACATCGTTCAGGCGACCTGGCTCCAGTTTTAATGAGCTTATTTGCCAGTTTCGGTTGGCGATCAAGGCGCATATAGAGGGGTAAATGGTGTGTCCCGGCATCGCGAGAACGGTCACTGTGCCGGGGCTGTGGCGATGTTCTTCAATGCCTGCAACGCCAGGCAGTACGGCGAGAGCCAGCAGATCCAGATGAGACTCTGCCGCCAGGGTGACCGCCTGAAAGTGCCGGGAGCCGCGCTGCAACTCGGGCACGGAGGTGTCGGCCAACAGGCGGCCACTGCCGATGACCAGGGCACGCGTACAGATGCCGGACAGCGCTTCGCAATCGCGGGAGGCGACGATGACCGTCATTTCCTCGGTCAGTGACTGGATGAGCGTCCTGATCTTGTCTTGTTGATGAGGCGCCAGGCCCTCGCCGGGTTCGTCCAGCAGCAGTACGCCGGGATCATGCAGGATGGCCTGGGCAAGCGCGACCCTGCGCTTGTGCCCCGGGGGAAGTGTATGGACCGGGTAGCTGAGTACAGATGACAGTTCCAGGCGTGAGGCGGCGCGACCGACTCGACTGCGTTTTTCGATACCGTGAAATCCGCGCAGGGTGGCGATGAAGTTGAGCAAGCTGAAAACGGACATGCTGGGATGGTTGATTCCCGATTCAGGTTGATAGCCTATAGCCTTACATGCTTGAGTTCGGTGAGATTGAGTGTCGAAGCCAAAAATGTTCACATGCCCGGAAGTGGGGCGGATTGATCCGGAAATCATCTTTAGAAGTATAGTTTTACCTGCCCCTTCCGCACCAAATAATCCAAGGCACTCTTGGCGCTGTGCAGGAAATGAGAAATTGCTGATGACACTATTTTTACCCAGGTATTTTGTCAGGTTGCTTATCTCGATCATTAGGGTTTTCTACTGGCTTAATAAGGAAGATAGATGAAGAAGCCAATGCCAGGATTGAGGTGTAGAGGGCCTCGGGGTTGAAAATGGTACGTTTAATGTTGGGGCTTGCAAATGCTGAGATGTATTAATAAGACAAGTCCTACGTTCAGCCCAATAGCACGCTGAAACAATCGCCGCAGGATCAATGTTTATAAAGGGTCAGATGTTTATCTGGCGTTCAAATAAAATTAAACTAACGTCATGAGGCCTGAATACCATGATGCTGCTACGTACCCTTGTTCTTGAATGCTCTGGTGAGGATGCTCCGGTCAACGGTGCGCTGCTCTGTGGTTTCGCTGTGCCTCAGATTGCCTCGAACTTTCTTGTCTACAGCCTCGATGAAGAAGCAGAACCCGGGAGTTCCAGGGTATACGTCGCCGCGTTGCGTAAGAAACTTGATCGGTATTTCCTGGGGAGCGTCGATGTTCAGGAAGACCTGCAAGTTGCGATGCAAGTGTTTAAGCAAATACTGGTCCTGGCAGCTTCCGGTGCCAAAGCCGGGAGTGTTACCGAAACCCAGGTGCCTTATCACTTTGTCGACTTGAAAGGCTGCAATTTGCCACCCGCCAGGCCCAAGGATCATCACTCGGTCATTATCAAGAAAGCCTTGGTGATGAAGGTGATTACCCTGGGAACCTCTGCTCCCACGTCACCGGCCATCGAAAGCGCTACGTTGATTGTCCCCTCCATACGTTTTTCTTCCCAGATGGTCTCGCCGCGCAAGGTTACAAGCGTGCCTGAAGCGCTCCAGCCTCCGTTGCTTGAACAGCTGGCCGAGCCTGAGTCGCCGGCACCCGCGGTCGTTGCATCGGCTGAGTCGCTGCCAGAACCCGCACTCAGAGAGCGGCCTGCGTCGAACGCCCGGGCTGAGCCCCATTTGTTGTTTGAGGTGGATAGCACCTTGACCAACCTTGCGCGTGTCGCCCATGAGCTGACACAACAAAAGCTCGCGTTGATAAAGCAAGAAGAGGTACTTGAGCAGTGGCATGCCCAACTACAAGAGAGCGAAGTCGAGATTGAGAAAAAACGACAGGAACTGGTTAGCCGGACGCTGGAAGAAGGGACCGCCCTGGAGTTGAAGGCCCAGGCACTTGAAGGCCGTGAAGCACAGTTGGCAGATGCTTTCGCCGGGCAGCAATACGAGCAGCAGCAATTGGATGCTCGCGCTCATTCTCTTGAAAAGCGCATTGCGCAGGTTCGGGGCCAAGAGTTGCTGGTTCGTCAGAAGAATGAGAAGTTGGGGGTCATGCTTGGGCAGTTACCTGGCCTGCGCCAAAACCTGCAAGCAATGCTCATCGAGTTGGACCTGGCTGTGGACGGCATTGCCAGTGCTGAGCAGGCTCAAGCCCACGACGATCTTTGGAATATCTCGGTTTGACACAATATCTCCTGTGGTCTGGCTACTTTCCCGCGTTCATTTATCATCACTCTCTGTTCGTCGACGCCAGGTGTTGATGCTTTGGTGTAGTGGAATCAATGGACATTTCCAGGGGAAGCAAGCGTTTGAGTACCAAGCTGATTACCAAAGAAGGTCATGAGGCGCTGAAGAAAGAGCTGGATTACCTGTGGCGAGAAAAGCGTCCGGATACCACACGCAAGGTGACGTGGGCCGCTTCCTTGGGAGATCGCAGCGAGAACGCAGACTATCAGTACAACAAGAAGCTGCTGCGCGAGATCGATCGGCGGGTGCGCTATTTGCGCAAGCGCTTGGAAGACATGCGCGTGGTGGAGTACATGCCCGAGCAGGAAGGGCGAGTGTTTTTCGGGGCCTGGGTCGATATTGAAAACGAGCAGGGCGAGACCAAGCGCTTTCGCATTGTCGGTTATGACGAGATTTATGATCGGATGGACTACATCTCCATCGACTCGCCCATGGCCCGCGCTCTTCTGCGCAAGGAGGTAGACGATGAAGCCATCGTGCAGACCCCGGGTGGCGAGGTGTGCTGGTGGATCACCGGTATCGAGTATGTGAAGTAGGCAGTGAAGGGCCCGCATTCCGTGAGGAGTGCGGGCCCTTGGTGTTTCAGCCTTCGCGCAATACCGTCAACGGGCTGGCATTCAGCGCGCGGCGCGTTCCGAATACTCCCGCCCCGCCGATCAATACGGCGCCGATCACCGGCAGCAGCAACAGCCATGGATGCGGGTGCCAGACCAGGTCGAAGGCGTAGCGGTACAACACCCATGTCACCAGCTCGGTGCCGAGTGCCGCCAGTAAGCCGCTGACTGCGCCCAGCAAGCCGAACTCGATGCGTCGTGCCTTGACCAGCAACTTGCGCTCGGCGCCCAGCGCACGCAGTAGCGCGCCTTGGCGGATCCGCTCATCCAGGGTGGCCTGCAAGCCAGAGAACAGCACGGCCATACCCGCCGCGAGTACAAACAGCAGCACATATTCCACCGCCAATGTCACTTGGGCGAGGATGCTGCGCAGTTGCTCCAGCAGGGCCTCGACCTGCAGGATCGTCACGGCCGGGAAGGCCCGTGACAGGTCGACGATCTGCTGGTCATGGCCGGAAGCCAGATAGAAACTCGTAAGGTAGGTGGCTGGCAGATCCTTCAGGGTGCCCGGCTGGAAAATCATGAAGAAGTTGGGTTGGAAGTTATCCCAATTGATGGTTCGCAAGCTGGTGACTCGCGCCTCACGATTTTCCCCGCCCACTGTAAACACCAGATGATCATCGAGCTTGAGCTTAAGGCTCTCAGCAACCTTGGCCTCCACCGATACGCCCGGTATGTCATCGGTCGGTTGTTGTGACCACCACGACCCTGCGGTCAGCGCGTTGCCCGGTGGCAGGTCGGCTGCCCAGGTCAGGCTCAGGTCACGTTGCACCGCACGGTCGCCGCTGGAGTCCTTGCTGACAACCTCCTGCACCGGCTCGCCATTGATACTGATCAGCCGGCCAGGCACCACCGGATACAACGGCGCCGACTGGGCTTGCAGCTCCAGCAGGCGAGCGCCAAAGGCGTCCTTGTCGGCCGGCAGGATGTTCAGCGCGAAATAGTTGGGCGCGTCCTTTGGCAACTGGTTTTGCCAGGTGTCGAGCAACTCGCCACGCAGCAGCGCAATCAACCCCATGGACAGCAGGATCAAGCCAAACGCCAAGGACTGGCCCGCCGCTGCCAGCGGGTGGCGCAACAACTGGCCCAGGCCCAGGCGCCAAGGCAGGGACGCCCGCGCCAACAGGCGGCGAAGGCTTTGCAACAGCAACAGAAGCAAGCCGCCGAGGACCAGCGCAGCTACCACGCCGCCGCCAAGCAGGGCGAAGGTCAGCACCAGGTCGAGGCTCAGGCGCCACATGATCAGGCCCAGGGCAAACAGCGCCGCGCCGTAGACCATCCAGGAGCTGGAAGGAATCGGCAGCAAGTCGCGCCGCAATACCCGCAACGGCGGCACTCGGCCCAGTGCCGCCAGAGGGGGCAGGGCGAAGCCCGCGAGGGCGACCAGCCCGGTGCCGATCCCGGCCACTGCCGGTAACAGCCCGCCGGGTGGTACGTCCGCCGGCAACAGGTCATGCAGAAAATAGAACAGGCCAAATTGCGCCAGCCAGCCGAGGAGCGCGCCGGCAAGGCTCGCCAGCAGTCCCAGTACGCTCAATTGCAGGCTGAACAGCAGCATGGCTTCGCGCCGTGACAAACCCAGGCAGCGCAGCAACGCACTGGCATCGAAACGTCGGCTGGCAAAATGGTTTGCCGACAGCGCCACGGCCACACCTGCCAACAGCACTGCCACCAGGCTGGCCATGTTCAGGTAGCGCTCGGCCTTGCCCAGGGCGCCGCCGATTTGCTGGTTGCCGTCTCGCGCATCCTGCAAGCGCTGGTTGGCGGCAAGCCCCGGCTTGATCAGGTCGCGATAGGTTTGCAACGCCGTGCTGGCCTGCGGCCCGCGCCACAATTCGCGGTAACTGACGCGGCTGCCGGGCTGGACCACGCCGGTGGCATCGAGGTCCGCGAGGTTGATCATCACCCTCGGCGTGAGGCTGTAGAAGTTGCCGGCGCGATCCGGTTCATAGGTCAGGATGCGCGCCAGGCGCAAGGTCTTCATGCCCACATCGATACTGTCGCCGACTTTCATCTCAAGTGCCGTCAGCAGTCGCGCTTCTACCCAGGCCTCGCCGGGTTTCGGGCCACCTCCAGGGGTTTCATCACCGAAGGGGGCTGCGGCGCTTTTGAGTTCGCCGCGCAGCGGGTACTGCTCGTTGACCGCCTTGATGCTGGAGAGCTGGATGCCGTTATCGGTGGCGATGACGCTGGAGAACTCCACCACGCTCGCATGATCCAGGCCCAGTTCGGTTCCCGAGCGGATTTGCTCCGGGCGCGCGGGCGAGCTGCCCTCAAGCACCAGGTCGGCGCCAAGAAACTCGGTGGCGCGCAACATCATGGCGCCGTTGAGACGTGCACCGAAGTAACCGATGGCGGTGCTGGCGGCAACGGCCACCAGCAGGGCAAAGAACAGCACACGCAATTCGCCGGCGCGGGTGTCGCGCAGTAATTGGCGCATGGCAAGGCTGAACAGACGCAACAGCGGCAAACGTGCCATCAAGGCTCCAGGGGCGCGACCATCAGGCCGGCTTCAAGGCGGATCAGGCGTCGGCAACGGTGGGCCAGGCGCTCGTCATGGGTGACCAGCACCAGGGTCGTGCCGCTCTCTTTATTGAGTTCGAACAGCAGGTCGCTGATGCGCTCGCCCGTATGGCTGTCGAGGTTGCCGGTGGGCTCGTCGGCAAACAGCACGTCCGGTTCTGCGGCAAATGCGCGGGCAATCGCCACGCGTTGCTGCTCGCCACCGGAAAGCTGACGCGGCGAGTGGGTCAGGCGGTGGCCCAGGCCGACGCGTTCGAGCAAGTGCGTGGCACGCTCACGGGCGTCTTTGCGGCCGTCCAGTTCCAGCGGCAGCATGACGTTTTCCAGGGCGTTGAGGCTGTCGAGCAGTTGGAAGGATTGGAATACGAAGCCCACATGTTCGGCGCGGATGCGTGCGCGCTGGTCTTCGTCGAGGGTGCTCAGGGCTTGGCCGGCGAGGGTGACTTCGCCACTGCTGGGCAGGTCGAGGCCGGCCAGCAGGCCCAGGAGGGTGGATTTGCCGGAACCTGAGGCACCGACGATAGCCAGGCTATCGCCCTTGTTCAGTTCCAGGCTCAGTTCGTGCAGGATAGTCAGTTCACCTTCCGCGCTGGGAACCACTTTGCTAAGGTTCCGCGCGGTGAGAATGCTTGCGCCCATGGAGAATCCGATGCGAATGTGGTTTTTGAGTGCTGGCCTGGCCTTGATGTGCATGGCCCAGAACGCAGCGGCGGGTACAGTCCTGATCGTTGGCGATAGTATCAGTGCCGGTTTCGGACTGGATACCAGCAAAGGGTGGGTAGCCTTGCTGGGACAACGGCTCAAGAGCGAAGGTTTCGACGATAAAGTGGTCAATGCCTCGATCAGTGGTGACACCAGTGCCGGAGGCCTGGCGCGGCTGCCGGCGGCGCTTGCAGAGCATAAGCCGGACCTGGTGATCATTGAGCTTGGTGGCAATGACGGCTTGCGCGGACAGCCGCCAGCGCAATTGAAACAAAATCTTGCGTCGATGATCGACCAGTCCAAGGCCGGCGGTGCCAAGGTGTTGCTGTTGGGCATGCAATTGCCTCCCAACTACGGCCCGAAATACACCACGGCGTTTGCCGAGGTCTACGGTGCTTTGGCCAAGGAGAAGAGTGTTCCGTTGGTACCGTTTTTCCTCGACGGCGTGGGTGGTCATCCGGAGCTGATGCAGGCTGATCAACTCCATCCGGCGGTCGGCGCCCAGGGCAAGTTGCTGGAAAATGTCTGGCCGACGCTAAAACCGCTGCTATGACGCTTTTCTACCGGCAGGCTTTCGGCTAAGGTGGCGCCCCCCCGATTTGGAGCCCCCGATGTCGCGTCCTGCCTGGTCCCTGTTTAATTACCAACTGATCGAGCCGGACGAGCAGCTGGATTTGTTCGCCTGTCAGGAAGTCCGGGTGCATCTGGTGGCGCGTCAGTTGGAACTGGGCGGCTCGATCGACCGCACGCTCTGTGGCACTTTACTGCCGGCGCAACCTCGTTGGTCGTCGGTAGACCGCTCGATCTTCCAGGACCAGCGGCTGTGCCCTCTGTGCCGGGCGATTCTCGAATCGCAGAAGCGCGGCACACCGCCGATCTGGCCGGAGCTGCGCTTCGAGCTGTAGGCACGGCCACAAGCTTGCAGCGACAAGCGCGCTTCACGTATACAATCGATTTTTACCTACCCGTCGTTCTGCGAAGGATTTTCCGGATGTTGTCGCGCCTTTCCGTCGTCACCTGCTGCCTGTCTCTCGCTGCACTCTGTGCGGCCGGTTCTGCGTCAGCCTTGCAGTTACCCTTGCCACCACCGGGTGAAGACATCGTCGGTCAGGTCCAGGTGATCAAGGCCAAGTACGAAGACACCTTTGCCGACCTGGGCACCACCTACGACCTGGGATACTCGGAGATGGTCGCGGCCAACCCGGGCGTCGATGCCTGGTTGCCGGGGGCGGGTACCGAGATCGTGCTGCCGACGCGTTTCATCCTGCCGCCGGGGCCGCGCGAAGGCATCGTGATCAACCTGGCGGAATACCGGCTCTACTACTTCCCGAAGGGCCAGAATGTGGTCTACACCTTCCCGCTGGGGATTGGTCGTGAGGGCTGGGGTTCACCCATCGCACACACCAGCATCATCGCCAAGACGCCGAACCCGACCTGGACACCTCCCGCCTCGATCAAGGCCGAGCACGCGGCCAATGGTGACCCGCTGCCGAACGTGGTGCCGGCTGGCCCGAACAACCCCCTGGGGCCGTTCAAGTTCACGTTGGGCACACCGGGTTACCTGATCCACGGTTCCAACATGAAGTTCGGCATCGGCACGCGCACCAGCCACGGCTGCTTCCGCATGTTCAACAACAACGTGCTGGAAATGGCCGGCATGGTGCCGGTGGGTACGTCGGTGCGCATCATCAGCGATGCCTACAAGTTTGGCAGAAGCGGTGGCAAGGTCTATCTGGAAGCGCATACGCCCTTGAACGACGATGGCACGCCGTCGGTGGTCGACAAGCACACGGCGGTGATCAACGCCATGCTCAAGCAAGAGGACTTGACCAATAACCTGCGAGTGAATTGGGATCAGGTGCGGGATGTGGTTGCAGCTGAAGATGGCCTGCCGACGGAAATCGGTGTGCCGGGTGGGGCGCCGGTGGCGTCCAGTACGCCGATCGATTTGCAGCAGTAAGCCCTAGGGAACACCCATGTGGGAGGGGGCTTGCTCCCGATAGCGGTAGTCAGTACCTGATGTGCTTACTGTGACACCGCCATCGGGAGCAAGCCCCCTCCCACATTCGGGCAATAAAAAAGCCGATCCATAAATGGATCGGCTTGATAACAACCCCGAGGGATTATTACTTGCGGCTTGCTTTTTCAAGCATGCGCAGAGCGCGCTCGTTAGCTTCGTCAGCAGTCTGTTGTGCTTTTTGAGCAGCAGCCAGAGCTTCATCAGCTTTACGATAGGCTTCGTCTGCACGAGCCTGGGAGCGAGCTGCTGCGTCTTCAGTTGCAGTCAGACGAGCTTCGGTTTCTTTGGAGACGCTGCTGCAACCGGTAGCCAGAACTGCGGCCAAGGCCAGAGCAGAGAATTTCAGAACGTTGTTCATCGTGTTCCCCTTCAAGGACTTTCTATTAAATGGCTACTTTCTCAGAGTGAGCTAATAGCCGGCGTACATACTACCCATTACTTGTAGTAAGTAAACTGACGTAGCGCAAGAAGCAAAAAAAATTCTTGTGCCGAATCTATTTTGGCTAATCTTTTGGAGATTTGTATAAAAACCGTCCAATTTTTTTCATTCGGGTGAAGATTGGATCCAGGCTGAAAGGGCCGGCCAGCATGTGTTAAACCGTGTAAATAGATGAAAATTTATATATCGAGGCTGACACTTTCGTACAGCTTGCCTTTACCACGCCTTGCATCTTTTGCTCATGTAGAGGTGACTTTAAGAGCGGCAGTTCGTCTCAAGGTTCAACTGCCGGCAATGTTCAGGCTATCGGTCACCGGTTGACCGAGGCCCTTTCTATATCCAACCGTGGCAGGCGATGACGAGTGCGCCTTGAGCAATTTCAGGATTGGTGCCTACTATTCCCTACGTGCTGGTTGTGAGCGCTATTAGGTTTTCTCGTTGTCGAAACCGGCACGGGGTGGCGTAGATGTTCCTTCGCCGGAAAAACATCGGTAAGGTAGGGGTCAAAATTCAAGACCCGCGAGGAGTAGTGATGAGCGAGGCGTTGTCCATCCACCATGACCAGGCAGGTCATCAGTTCGAGACCAATGTGGACGGTCATCGTGCCTATCTGACCTATATGGACCTCGGGAAACAGACCCTGGACATCTATCGGACCTTCGTGCCCAACGCACTGCGAGGCCGTGGCATTGCGGCCGCATTGACCGAGGAAGCCTTGAAGTTTGCTGAAGAGGCCGGCTATACGGTGATCCCGTCGTGCTCCTATGTCGAACGCTACATGGAGCGCCACCAGCGCCATGCCGCGAAGCTGTAATTGACCAGCAGCCAATAAAAAAACGCCGGGCTAAGCCCGGCGTTTTTGTGTGCGCAAATCAGGTACAGGTTCAGGTGCGTTTGCGTTTGGGCAATACGTCCTTGAGCTTGGCGTGCATGCTGCGCAGGGTGGTCTCGGTGGCGGACCAGTCGATGCAGGCATCGGTGATCGACACGCCGTACTGCAAGTCGGCCAGGTCCTTGGGAATTGCCTGGCAACCCCAGTTCAGGTGGCTCTCGACCATCAGGCCGATGATCGACTGGTTGCCTTCGAGGATCTGGTTGGCGACGTTTTCCATCACCAGCGGTTGCAGGGCCGGGGCCTTGTTGGAGTTGGCGTGGCTGCAGTCGACCATGATGTTCGGCTTGATCTTGGCCTTGTTCAGCGCCTGTTCGCACAGCGCAACGCTGACCGAATCATAGTTGGGCTTGCCGTTGCCGCCGCGCAGCACCACGTGACCGTAGGCATTGCCCTTGGTGGTAACGATGGAGACGCCGCCTTCCTGGTTGATGCCCAGGAAACGGTGAGGGCTGGAGACCGACTGCAGCGCGTTGATCGCCACGGTCAGGCCGCCGTCGGTGCCGTTCTTGAAGCCCACGGCCGAAGACAAGCCGGACGCCATTTCGCGGTGGGTCTGGGATTCGGTGGTGCGTGCGCCGATGGCCGACCAGCTGATCAGGTCCTGCAGGTACTGCGGGGAGATCGGGTCGAGGGCTTCGGTGGCGGTGGGCAGGCCCATTTCAGCCAGGTCCAGCAGTAACTTGCGACCGATGTGCAAACCGTCCTGGATCTTGAACGAGTCGTCCAGGTACGGGTCGTTGATCAAGCCTTTCCAGCCGACCGTGGTGCGCGGCTTCTCGAAATACACGCGCATGACCAGATACAGCGTGTCGGACACTTCCGCTGCCAGCGCCTTGAGGCGCTCGGCGTATTCGTGGGCAGCCTTGAGGTCGTGGATCGAGCAAGGCCCGATTACCACGAAGAGGCGGTGGTCGGTGCCGTCGAGAATCTCGCGAATGACTTCTCGGCCCTTGGTGACGGTCTGCAGGGCAGCGTCGCTCAGGGGGATTTCGCGCTTGAGCTGATCGGGTGTGATCAGGGTCTCGTTGGATTCGACGTTTAGGTCATTGATCGGTAAATCAGCCATCGTGTTACTCGTCAGGGTCACGGGTGCCGGCCGCCAGCCATCCCCGTGCGGCGGAGCACAGCATGATTTGGATGCAGGGGGGAGGAACCTTAGCGCGTAACACGGGCCCGCGACAATGGGCAAAGCCCGCTTTAATCCAGCACTGGCTGCACTATCGACTCATGGGAGAACTCGCCGGCATGGCGCGAAACCCACTCGCGGGCCATGATTTCGATCTGCTGGGGCGTCGGCTCGACCTCTTCATGCAGGCGACAGTAGCGCTCGATCTGGCACACTTGCTCGCCCATCCGCGCACCGAACAACGCGTGTTCATCGGTAAAGGCAACGCCGAGACGGTAGCCATTCTCTGCCTTGCGGCACCACGCCACATACCCCGGATAACGGGCGCTGGCGCCCAATGACGGGATGCGTAATTCGATGGCAGTGCCTTGGCGCCAGGCATGCGGGGAATTGCAGGCGACGCCGCTCAGGCCGATAGTGTGCAGGCGTTGGCGGGGAAGGGGGGGAGCGGGACGTTGAATCAACTCGACAGCGACATCATCAGGGTGAGGTAAAAAACGACCCATGTACACGGACTCCGAGCACCGTCCAGTTGACGGCGGTGGCAGCAGTATAGTGAAGGAACAGGAATTGACCGACCTGGATATTGACCAGCAATTGCTGGCATTGCCAGGTATTTCGCTCGTCGTGTTTACCAGCGTAGGTTGTTCCAGTTGCCGTTGGGCGCGCCAGCAAGTGCCGGGCTGGCGCTTGCCGGTGGACCGCGTGTGCTGGGTGGATGCCGGCCACAACGGCGGTGCGGTCGAACGCTATCAGATCTTTCATTTGCCGGCATTGTTCGTGGTGTGCGAGGGTCAATTTCTCGGGCAAATACAGACACGTCTTACGTCTTGCGACCTTGCCGACGCCATTCATCAAGCGCTTACCCGCATCCCAGAGGAGCTGCCATGACAGAACAGTCGCCACGCATTGGCATTATTGGCACGGGCGCCATCGGTGGTTTTTACGGCCTGATGCTGGCACGCGCCGGGTTCGACGTGCACTTCCTGTTGCGCAGTGAATACGCGGCGGTGAGCGAGCATGGCCTGCACCTCAACAGCACCGTGCATGGCGCCTTGCACCTGCATCCGGTGCAGGCCTACGCCCGCGCCGCCGACATGCCGCCGTGCGACTGGCTGCTGGTGGGCACCAAATCCACGGGGAACGTCGAGTTGGCCCCGACCCTCGCCCAGGTCGCGGCGCCGGGCGCCAAGGTAGTCTTGCTGCAAAATGGCCTCGACGTCGAAGACAGCCTGCGCGCCCACCTGCCGCCGTCGCTGCATCTGCTGGGCGGCCTGTGCTACATCGGCGTGCATCGTTCCGGGCCAGGCGTCGTCGAGCATCAGGCGTTGGGCCGAGTCAACCTGGGTTATCACAGCGGCTCGGCGGCCAACGATGAAGCCCGCCGCAACGCAATAGTCGAGGAGGGTGCCGCGTTGTTTCACCAGGCCGGGATCGAGTCCCAGGCCATGCCCAGCGTGCACTTGGCGCGCTGGCATAAACTGGTGTGGAACGTGCCTTACAACGGCCTGTCAGTTTTGCTGGGCACCGGCACCACCGCCATGATGGCGGATGAGTCCAGTCGCGAACTGATCCAGGCGCTGATGGCCGAAGTGGTGAAGGGCGCCCACGCCTGCGGTCATGAAATCCCTGCCAGCTACGCCCAGCAGATGTTCGCCATGACCGAGACCATGGACGACTATCTGCCCAGCATGTACCACGACCACGTGCATAAACGCCCGTTGGAGCTTGCCGCCATCTACGCCCGACCACTGGCTGCTGCCGAGGCCGCCGGTTGCGAATTGCCGCGAATGCAGGCGCTTTACCAGGCCTTGAGTTTTATTGATCGGCATCACCGCTGATTGGGGGGAAAGCACATGGCAAAGGGATTGGGCGACAAACTGGTGTTGGCGATTTCATCGCGGGCGCTGTTCGACCTGAGCGAAAGCCACAAGGTTTACCTGGCCCAAGGGGTGGAGGCTTATCGCAAATACCAGATCGAGCACGAGGAGGAAATCCTCGAACCCGGCGACGCCTTCCCGCTGGTCAAGAAGCTGCTGAGCCTCAACGCCAGCCTCGGCCGCGCCCGGGTCGAGGTGGTGCTGGTGTCACGCAACAGTGCCGACACCGGGTTGCGCGTGTTCAATTCGATCCAGCATTACGGGCTGGATATTTCCCGCGCCGCGTTCGTAGGAGGGCGTAGTCCCTATCCTTATTTGGCCGCCTTTGGTTGCCATTTGTTTCTTTCCACCCATGCTGAAGACGTACGCAGTGCGCTCGACGCCGGTTTTGCTGCCGCGACGATTCTGTCGGGCGGCCCGCGCCGGGCGTCGAGCGAGGAACTGCGGATCGCTTTTGACGGAGATGCGGTGCTGTTTTCCGACGAGTCGGAGCGGGTTTACCAGGCCGATGGGTTGGCAGCGTTCCAGGCCAGCGAGCGCGAGTCGGCGCGCCAGCCTTTGCATGGTGGCCCCTTCAAGGGTTTCCTGGCGGCACTCAACTTGTTGCAGCGCGAGTTCCCGGACGAGGAGTGCCCGATTCGCACGGCGTTGGTCACGGCCCGTTCGGCACCTTCCCACGAGCGGGTGATTCGTACGTTGCGCGAGTGGGATATCCGCCTGGATGAGTCGCTGTTCCTTGGCGGGCTGGAAAAATCCGCGTTTCTGGAGGCCTTCGCCGCCGATGTGTTTTTCGATGACCAGGCCGGTCATTGTGAGAAAGCCAGGGAAGTGGTGGCCACCGGGCATGTGCCCCACGGCATCAGCAATGAGGTGAGGATCCAGAGCGAGAGCTGAGTCAGTCGAACTCCCCGAGGCGCTGCTAAGCTCATTCAATCTCCGCCATCCTGGCAGTCCAGGAGGTTTTATGATTCGTTCGATGCTGTACGCCACGGACCTCGGTCTGTATGCGCCTTTTGTGATGCAACATGCACTGGCGCTGGCGCGAACGTTCAAGGCTGATCTGTATGTGATTCATGTGGTCGAGCCCATCGGGCTGTTCGCTGAATCGGTGTTGCAGAGCTACCTTGATGAGAAGGCCCTGAATGAATGGCAGAGCCAGGGGCTGACCACCGTGATGGCGACGATCGAGCAGCGGGTGCTGGACAGTTTTCGCGAGGAGTTGGGGGAGGGGGAACAGGACTTGAAGCTGATTCACTCGGTACGGGTGATTCAGGGGGACCCGTGCGAGGTGATTCTCGACCAACTGCGTAAACTTTCCGTGGACCTGTTGATCGTAGGTAGTCATAGCCATGCCACCGCAGCGGCCACACCGCTTGGGCGCACCGCTGCGCGGGTGTTGCAGCTGTCTACGGTACCGGTTTACCTGGTGCCCTCGTTACAACGTCGACGCAGTGATGACGTGTGACCCGTAGGAAACGATAAAAAGTTCTAGATTTATCCGTGTAACCTTTAATATAGTTATATACCGTCGCTGATACCCGTGGCGTCTATCCGCTTTGAGGGACACATATGAAGCTTCAACAACTGCGCTACATCTGGGAAGTGGCGCACCACGACCTCAACGTTTCCGCTACCGCTCAAAGCCTTTACACCTCGCAACCGGGTATCAGCAAGCAGATCCGCCTGCTCGAAGACGAGCTGGGCGTTGAAGTGTTCGCGCGCAGCGGCAAGCACCTCACACGTGTCACCCCGGCCGGTGAGCGCATCATCACCACCGCCGGCGAGATCCTGCGCAAAGTCGAGAGCATCAAGCAGATCGCCCAGGAATTCTCCAACGAGAAGAAGGGCACCCTGTCGATCGCCACCACCCACACTCAGGCGCGTTACGCATTGCCGCCGGTGATTCGCGATTTCATCAAGCAATACCCGGACGTGGCCCTGCACATGCACCAGGGTTCGCCGATGCAGATCGCCGAGATGGCCGCTGACGGCACCGTCGATTTCGCCATCGCCACCGAGGCGCTTGAGCTGTTCGGCGACTTGGTGATGATGCCGTGCTACCGCTGGAACCGCTGCGTGGTCGTACCGCAGGGCCACCCGTTGGCCAAGCTGCCGAAGCTGACCCTGGAAGCCCTGGCTGAATACCCGATCGTGACCTACGTATTCGGTTTTACCGGCCGCTCCAAACTCGACGAAGCCTTCAGCCATCGCGGCCTCACGCCAAAAGTGGTGTTCACAGCGGCCGACGCCGACGTCATCAAGACTTATGTTCGCCTCGGCCTGGGCGTAGGTATCGTCGCCAAGATGGCGGTCGACACCACCCTCGACAAAGACCTGGTGGTGCTCGACGCCAGCGAGTTGTTCGAGTCCAGCGTGACCAAGATCGGTTTCCGTCGTGGTACTTTCCTGCGCGGTTTCATGTGCGACTTTATCGAGAAGTTCGCACCGCACCTGACCCGCGAAGTCATGGCCAAGGCGATCCAGTGCCACAATAAGCAGGAACTGGAAGAGCTGTTCAGCGGCGTTGAATTGCCCGTCCACTAACACCCTACAACTGTAGGAACGAGCTTGTTGTGGCGAGGGAGCTTGCTCCCGCTGGGCTGCGAAGCGGCCCCAAAAAACCGGCGGGCGCTGCGCACCCGAGCAGGAGCAAGCGCCCTCGCCACAACAGCGCTGCCCCTACAGTGGTTTATCGGGCCTCGGTAACCGTAAAGTGTTGCCGGGCGCCCGCCACCAGAATCTCCACCTCATCCCCTTCGAACTTGCCCAACAGGCTTTTGCCCAGTGGCGAGCGCGCAGTGATGACGGTCACCGGTTGCCCGACCACGTCCACCTTCAAACCCGCTGCATCCGGTGCCAGGAACAGCCACTGCTGGCGATTGTTCTCATCTACCAGGCCCAGCAGCGCACCGATCTCAATGCCCCGCTGATCATCGTAAGCACGCAGCTGCAGGTTCTGGCACAGCGCCAGTGACTGCTTGATTTCCTCGACCCGCTTGGCCTGCCCGGCTGCCAGATAAGAAGCCTCCAGCCCCAACGTGTCGTACTTGTTTTCGGCGATGTTTTCTTCGTGGGTCGCAGTTTCGTAGGCGGTCTGCGCGGCGCGTTGGGCGATATCGAGGTCGACGGTGAGTTTGTCCAGGATCAACTGGAGGACGGCGTGTTTATTCATAGTGATCAATCGCAGAATTGCAGGACATTGGCGCGAGTCTTTTCATTGGGCGCGTTCTGGTCCTGTTGCAGCCAGAACTGGCATTTGGGGTTGGACAGGTTGCGCGCATTGTTGCGGGCCTGGTCCAGGGCTTGCTGTTGTTCCAGCTTTTGAAGGTTCTGTTGGTACTGCTCGAACATGCGGTTCGGCGGTTCCGGCGCGACGGCGGCCGGTTTGCCCAATTGCTGAACCGCCTGGGCGACGGGCGCCAGGCTTTGCGGGAACACGTAACGCGACGCCAGCCAGGCCGTCAGCGCAATGGCGATAAAACCCAGCCAAATGCCAAAGGCAATGGCGGCACTGAGCTTGAACAGCGACAACGGACGATCTGACATGAGGGCCTCCTGGCAGGCTTTTGCGACGTGGCGGCGATTGTCGCACAGCCGCTGTGCAGAATAATCTCGATCAAGCCTTCTGCATCAGGGCATTTATGCGGACAATCGAGCCTTTGAGCGTTGGAGCCCGGAATGAAAGCCCGCTGGGATATTTTTTGCAGCGTCGTCGACAACTACGGCGACATCGGCGTGACCTGGCGCCTGGCCCGGCAATTGGTGGCGGAGCACGCGTGTGAAGTGCGCTTGTGGGTCGATGACCTGCGTGCGTTCGAACGCATGTGCCCCGAGATTGATGTGCACCTGGACCAGCAATGGCAGGAAGGCGTCAATGTGCGCCACTGGCCGGCCGAATGGCCTCAAACCCAATCCGCCGACGTGGTGATTGCCGCGTTTGCCTGCCAGTTGCCGCCTGACTATATGGAGGCCATGGCCGCGCGCGAACGCCTGCCCTTGTGGATGAACCTGGATTACCTCAGCGCCGAAGACTGGGTGGTGGGGTGCCATCGCTTGCCGTCGGTGAAGTTCAAGGGCGTGCAGAAGTACTTCTTCTTTCCCGGCTTTCGCCCCGGTACGGGCGGCTTGTTGCGTGAGGCCGGCTTACTGGAACAGCGTCAGGCGTTTCAACAGAATGGCACTGCGCAGCAACACTTCCTGCAAACACTGGGCGTATTTCCGGCAGCCGGTGCGCGGCTGATGTCGCTGTTTGCCTACGAAAACGCCGCGCTCGCCGGTTGGCTGGACGTGTTGGCGACGGACGGGTGTGCCACGCATCTGTTGGTGCCGGAGGGGCGAATCCTCGGTGACGTACAGCGCTGGCTCGGCGTTGATGGCTTGGCGGCGGGCGATGTTCATCAGCGCGACGCCCTGACCGTTCAGGTGCTGCCTTTCGTACGCCAGGAACAATATGATCGCCTGCTGTGGTGCTGCGACTTCAACGCCGTGCGCGGCGAAGACTCGTTCGTGCGCGCCCAGTGGGCCGGGCGGCCGTTGCTGTGGCACATCTATCGCCAGGACGAAGACATCCATCTGGACAAGCTCGATGCCTTCCTCGAGCTGTACACCGCCGCGTTATCGCCAGCGGCCAAAGCGGCACTGGTCGCACTTTGGCAAGCCTGGAACGCTGATGGCGATATGGCACACCCTTGGAAAATGCTGCTGGAATACTGGCCGGAAGTGAGCGCGCACGCCGAAACGTGGTGTCTGGAACAAGGCTTGCAGGCCGATCTTGCGACGGCGCTGGTACAGTTTTATGAAAGTTGGTTCGGGCACTGAGGGAACCCAATGGATACTGGGAGATTCCTACTGTGTGCGCCAAGCCTGCTACAACGCTGCTACAAACTGTCCTTGCCCGTCCTTATCTGTACAGGAGGGAGGGTGTCTACTACCTGCGGATGAGGACCGTTGGGTCTACCAAAGGACTCTTTACGGTATCCTTGCGAACCACCGAACGACCACAGGCGACAGAGTTGACCAAAGACATCCTTGCGGCCCTTGCAGTGTTCCACCTCGATAGCCCCGAAGCATCCTGGGCAGACATCAAGGCGCGGCTCTCAGAGGTCGCACAGAACGCCCTGACAGTGGCCCACACAGACGCCTCTCTATCGGCCTATGAGTCGATCTACGAGGACCTACAGGTAAATC
The DNA here is from genome assembly GCF_001050345.1 of Pseudomonas fildesensis. Classification (GTDB taxonomy): domain Bacteria; phylum Pseudomonadota; class Gammaproteobacteria; order Pseudomonadales; family Pseudomonadaceae; genus Aquipseudomonas; species Aquipseudomonas fildesensis. Next base: position 27,330 of record NZ_LFMW01000015.1, read on the forward strand.
TGAGCATTGCCACGGCTCAACAGCCCTTCACCCTTAATCAACACCGAGGGGCTGTAGGTGCCCAAAGGATTCTGGCTGCTGCCGTTAAGCGCATTAAGGGCGACTCACGGGACCTTGTGGACATTGTGGACGACCTCGAAGGTTTAGTAGGGACTGGCCCCGCTGAATCCCTTAGGGCAACCCGTGAGCCGCTCCACTGGGATGACTTGTGGCCGCTGTACCTCAAAGAGAAAGAGGGCGACGTTAAGAAGTCCACGTTGGATGGGTACAAGACCAACTACGCCCAGGTTGGGGAAGCGCTTGAAGTCACCGGCCTATCAGACCTCAGAAAGCACACTCGCGAAGACCTCATAGCGATGCGTGACGAACTCTTAGAGACTCGCAAGCCTCTGACAGTGAACAACACGCTAACGCACTTTGCCTCTGTGATGAATTGGGCCGTGAATAATGATTACCTCACGAAGGCCTACACCTCAAAGCTCAAGCTCAAGAAGGGCGCTGAGAGTGAGCGTATTCCGTTTGAGCGTGCCCAGGTGCAAGCGTTGGTGACTCACGCGGCTTCTCTACCTGCTGATAGCTGGGAACGCTGGTGTATGGTTCTACTGGCGATCACTGGGGCACGATCACGTGAAGTAACCCAGCTGACCCGTAAAGACATCCATGAGGTGGACGGTGTGATGTGCATCAACATCCGTGAGGACTCTGAAGGTCAGTCTGTTAAGAACAAGCACAGCGTTCGTGTGGTGCCTCTGGTTGATGGTGTCTTAGGGTTCGACCTTGAGGGCTTCTTAACGGCTCTCGACAGTCCTAAACCACCTCTTCCGGTCTATCACGGCGTGGATAACGTACAGGCTCGTAAAGGCCTGGGCTTAATGGTCCGTAAGGCTCTCCCCGACAAATCACCACATCAGACACTCCACTCCCTGCGGCACCACATGGCGTCCTCATTCAAGGTCAAAGGGGTTCCTGTAGCCTTCGCACAGGCGCTCCTGGGACACGCAAGCGGGACAATCACCTATGACACCTACGGCGGTGCAGTGACACCAATAGGGACCCTTGTGAACGTCATTGAGGGGGTCTTTGCTACGCAAGAGGAAAGGGTGTCGGAATTAACCTACTTGCCAAATAAAAACCTATTAGGTTAATATTCGGTCATGGAGAAGAAGACACCCCACTGCAAGCTAACTACCGTCAAGGCCCTGATTGAATCCGGGAAGGTGCGCACAACGAACTCTGCACGAGTTGGTGCCGATGCCCTTAACCTTGACCTTTCCGATATGCTGGCCGTGGTAATGGGCCTCTCACCAATGGATTTTTACAAGAGCATGACCACCTACGCCGACCACACGATATGGCAAGACGTGTATAGGCCACGCACGAAGGCGGGGAATGTATACCTGAAACTCACGGTTATCGAAGACGTGCTAATCGTGTCCTTCAAGGAGCTATGAACACCATGAAATGTCCTGTTTGCGGCGCTGCGGGTTTGGTACATGACACCCGCGATGTGCCCTACACGTACAAGGGCGAAACCACAGTGATTAAGAACGTGACGGGGGAGTTCTGCCCGTCTTGCTCTGAGTCGGTCTTAGACCTTGCGGAATCAGATCGGGTCATGAAGGAGATGCGCGCGTTTTCCAAGAGAATCAATGCGGACCTCGTTGACCCTGGCTACATCACGAAGGTGCGGAAGAAACTCGACTTGGACCAACGGGAAGCCGCTGAGATATTCGGGGGAGGGGTCAATGCGTTCTCGCGTTATGAGAACGGCAAGACCAAGCCACCATTGGCGCTCATAAAGCTTCTTAGAGTTCTCGATAGGCACCCTGAGTTACTCAACGAGGTTCGCACGGCTTAGGGTCGATCCTCACGGCGACTACCGGTATCATTTGGGGCTTTCTAAAGGGAGCTTCGCAATGTTCAGACGGTTGTTTGGTGTCGCCGCGCGATGTGGGCTCACAGCTACCACGCTTGTCTACGCCGTGGCTACTCAGGCAGTTGACAGAAAGGTATTCCAAGGCGAGCAGCTACAGGCTGAAAGTGCAGCGGTTCGAATCTATAGCAACGCGGAAGGCCTTCCGGGTGGGCGCGACGGTAGAGAGCTGGTAGCTGTCCGCTGCTATCGGGTAGATGAGGACAAGAAGTTAGCGGGTTTAGAGATCGTAGCGGACCTACGCCGTCAAGCATATTGGCATCAGGCGAATGCCCTTTCCGAAATTGAATGGTTCACTCCAACAATTGAGCGTGGGCCGTGGTGTAATTACGCTCTCGGCGCCAGGGCAATTTCGATTAGAACAAATGGTGAGTAGCAAACATGAATACACCCAAGCTCTATACAGACACCTACCAGCTGTTCAAGTTCCTGAAGGCTCAGGGAGGCATTCAAAGTATGCGAACTCACTCAGACTTCGCCAGGACCTTGGAGAAGGGGCTTGATGAGCTTGTGGAGTCTGGTGTGGTGGTTCTAAGTGCAACCCAATGGACGGCCAACGGTCAGGTCGTAGCTGAAGAGACTTACCACAGAGAGGATGGGAAGAGCTTTACAGGTATTGCCTTCGGCTCCTGGTTTTGCCTCGCTATGGCACTGAAAGTCAACAAGCCCGAGGTACGTCAGGCCCTTTCGGATTACCTGAAGAAGAACCCTATCTACTGAGGTAGGTTTCTTTAATCAATAAAAACACATTTAATGTGTTGACAGCATAGAGCTTCCTCGGTAGATTGAGCGCCTACACCGCTTCCAAGCGGTTTCTTAAAGGCTACAAACACACATTAAATGTGTTTTTATAAGCGGTGCGGTGAAGGTGGTTTTAAAACACCCACTTAAAGCGCACCAAGCAATCGACCACTTAAGGACACCAACACCATGCAAGCAATCACCATCAAGTACCTGCCAGCTACCGACACCAAAGATTCCCGTTGGAAGGCTACTGCGGCTGCTGGCTCCATCACGGTTTGCTACGACCATGAGCTGACCGTAGAGGGGAACGTAAAGGCAGCCGTTAAGGCCCTCGTTAAGAAACTCGGCTGGAACCGTGCTGACATCTGGTACGTCGGGGGTACTGCTAACGGTCATTGGGTGGGTGTCTGCGCCTCTCAGTCCAGCCCCGCGTAAATCTCAGTAAGCCACAGCCACCTTTATAGATAACAAAAAGGCTCACACGAGCCCCCCCATACCGGAGTTTCAAGCTCATGACTAAATACAACCTGACCAACTTCACGTCCGCCGCTGTCGCCAACAAGATCCTTGGGGCCATGCAGGACGCCATCAAGACAGGCCTTGCGCAGTACGTAATGAACCGCAACGGTCGCCAGTGGCTGCGCGTTGACATCAAGCGGGATGACGCTGGGCGTCTGTTCTTCCAGTTCCTCACGGACACCATGCAGGAGGTCGGGCACCACCTCTTGAAGGCCGCTCTGTTCCACTGGTGCCGTGGAGATGAGCGCGAGTTCTCGGGTCTCCATGCAGCGCTGTACCGGCTCCCACAGCATCCGCTGGACATCATCATTGACGCACGGGAAGCAGAGCGGGTCCGCAGGGAATTCTCATGGGGTCGCAGGATTGCCGAGTGGATCGGCTATCGCCTGAACTGGCCTGGTATTGCCCTCTGATAGGGCTATTTTGTCAGTGCTTATGCATTAATGCATAAATAAATTGCGATTATGCATATCTTCCACCACTATGCGCGCCCACTTTCGGGTGGCTTGTTGAAGTCCCATGTATTGGTAAGGAGCAACACACATGCTGAAAGTCGGACAAAACCACGTACTGAGCAGGGCGCTCAATGCGTACCCATCCATGGACAAGTACCACCCGGACCTACGTACCGCCCTTGAAATTCTGAAGGAGATGGCTGCGTACGCTGAAGATCAGCACCCGCTAAGCGCTATGGATTTTGCTCCTGATTCCGAGTGGGCCAGGGCGTTGCAGATAGTCACGTCATACGGGCACGGCGTGTATTCCTTCCCGTACCTCTCAGAGTCGTTCTGTAAGGACCTCATGCTTGAGCTTGATTGCATGACCTACAGCGTCAACGAAGCGGAACCCTATGAGGCGCAGATTCCTGAAGTCACCTTCATGACTGAGTGCAGACCTCTCTTTGACTGTCTGCACAGCCTGTGGGCAAACGCGGGGATTCCCTTGGCAAAGGTGCTTCTCGCGCAGGACCCCAGCGAACTGCGGACGATACAGGCCGCTAAGTACACCCCTGAGAACACACCACGAGGTCACTGGCATAACGACAAGGATTCAGACGTGACTCTGGTAGTTGCCCTCACAGCAACCCACAGCGGCGGCGGGACGCTGGTTCACACAGGGCCTTTCAGTGAAAACATAGTTGTCCCTCAGTTGCCTGTGGGTCACGGGATGTTCTTCAACGGGAAAGCGCATAGGCACTACGGGATGCCAGTAACGGCAGGGGAGAGGAATCTATTGGTTCATTGGAGCGAAGTTAAGTAACCGCTGAGTGTGTAGCGCAAAGGCTACGCCCAGTCTGTCCGTTAATACCACTATCTATCAATAATTTAAACCACGAGAGAACAAAACTATGACCGCTTCCACAGTTTCCACCGGCACCACCGCTATGCAATTCGAAAAGCGCAACTTCATGGGGATCGAACTGGACGTTCTGACCGGACACCCTGAGCACGACCTGTTGTTCGTAGCGACTCAGGTAGCCCGTGCGGCTGGCTTGAAGGACCCACACAACCAAGTCTCGCTTGCAGCTGCGAAGCTGGGGGCACTGCGTGTTGCGTCTATTGGGAATCTTCCAAGGGACGGGCGGATAGTCAAGGCGAACTCTTGGTTATTCACCGAGGCGTCCCTCTACCAGATGCTCCTACGGGGCCATGCACCAGCCTCTGAGCCGTTCCGTAAGTGGGTCACAGAGGAAGTCCTACCGACCATCCGCAAGACCGGTAAGTACGACGCTGAGCAATCCACAAACCCAATCGCCCAAGGCGTTATGGATGAGCTGAAGACCCTCCGAGGCGAAGTTGGGGAGCTGAAGTCTCTCATTGAAATCCTGATGGCTCGCCCAGCAGT
>NZ_LFMW01000016.1 GCF_001050345.1 Pseudomonas fildesensis
CGCTACGTCGGCTTCGGCAAAGCTGATTTTCAGGACGATGAAAAACGGCAGTGCGAAAAACATGAACAGCCACAGGAATGGAATCCCAATGACCACCTGCTTGCCATTGGGAATGATGCGGTGCAGGCGCCGCTTGAACTTCTTCATGTTCATGAGCGAAGTACCACGCCGCTGTCGTCTTCCCACCACACGTAAACCTGGTCACCCCAGGTTGGCCGCTGGCCACGGCGCTCGGCGTTGGCGACGAAGGACTGCACCAGCTTGCCGCTCGGCAGTTCCACGTAGAACACCGAGTGCCCGCCGAGGTAGGCGATGTCGTGCACCTTGCCGCTGGACCAGTTGTGCTCGCAGGTCGGCATTTCGGTGGTGACCAACAGTTTTTCCGGGCGGATGGCGTAGGTCACCGACTTGTCTTCCACCGAGGTGGCGATGCCGTAGCCCACGTAGATATCGCGGTCCAGGTCTGGGCACTTGAGCACCGCGTGGCCCTCGGCGTCGTCCACTACCTGAGTGTCGAAGATGTTGACGTTGCCGATGAACTCACACACCAGGCGGCTGGTAGGCGTCTCGTAGATGTCCACCGGGCTGCCGATCTGGGCGATCCAGCCCAGGTGCATGATCGCGATGCGCTCGGCCATGGTCATGGCCTCTTCCTGGTCGTGAGTCACCATCACGCAGGTCACGCCGACGCGCTCGATGATCTCCACCAGTTCAAGCTGCATTTGCGAACGCAGCTTTTTGTCGAGGGCGCCCATCGGCTCATCGAGCAGCAGCAGTTTCGGACGCTTGGCCAGGGAACGGGCCAGGGCCACACGCTGACGCTGGCCGCCGGACAACTGGTGCGGTTTGCGCTTGGCGTATTCGCTCATGCGCACCAGCTTGAGCATCTCGGCCACGCGGGCGTCGATTTCCGCCTTGGGGATCTTGTCCTGTTGCAGGCCGAAGGCGATGTTCTGCGCCACGGTCATGTGCGGGAACAAGGCGTAGGACTGGAACATCATGTTGATCGGCCGCTCGTAGGGCGGCATGTCGGTGATGTCCACACCGTCCAGGTAGATACGACCTTCGGTTGGGCGCTCGAAGCCTGCGAGCATACGCAGCAAGGTGGACTTGCCCGAACCCGAACCGCCGAGCAAGGCGAAGATCTCGCCTTTCTTGATTTCCAGGGACACATCGTCCACGGCAATCGTCTCGTCGAACTTCTTCGTGACCCGGTCGATTTTGACCAGCACCTTTTTCGGTGTCTGGTCGCCCTCGAGGGCTTTCTTATAGGCGCCGGAGGCAACTGCCATTTACGAAACTCCCAACAAAAAAGAGTGCAGTTCGCCCGATGCGGGCGAACTTTGGATAGTTTGAGCTTTAAGCCTTACTTGCCCGTCTTGACCTTGGTCCAGCTACGGGTCATCAAACGTTGCACTTTCGGGGGTAGCTCGAAGTTGACGAATGTCCTGTCGAGAACCGCCTGCGGTGGGTAAACCGCTTCGTCGGTGCGTATCGATTGCTCCATCAGTGTGTCCGCCCCCGGGTTAGGGTTGGCATAACCGACGTAATCACTGACCTGAGCGATCACCTCAGGTTGCAGTAAATAGTTGATGAAGGCGTGGGCCTCTTTGACGTTGGTCGCGTCCGCCGGGACCGCCAGCACGTCAAACCACAGGTTGCCGCCTTCTTTGGGAATCGCGTAGGCGATGTTCACGCCTTTGCCCGCCTCGCTTGCGCGAGCCTTGGCCTGGAACACATCACCGGAGAAACCTGCCGCCACGCAGATGTTGCCGTTGGCCAGGTCGGAGATGTATTTCGACGAATGGAAATAGGTCACGTAGGGCCGCACTTTCAGCAGCTTCGCTTCGGCCTTCTTGTAGTCTTCAGGGTTCTGGCTGTTGGGGTCCAGGCCCATGTAGTTGAGCACCGCCGGCAGCATTTCATCCGCCGAGTCCATGAAGGACACGCCGCAGGTGGCCAGCTTCTTCATGTTCTCCGGCTCGAACAGCACCGCCCAGGAATCGATCTTGTCGATGCCCAGCACTTCCTTCACTTTATCGACGTTGTAACCGATGCCGTTGGTGCCCCACAGATACGGCACAGCGTACTGGTTGCCCGGGTCGTTTTTTTCCAGGCGCTTGAGCAACGCCGGGTCGAGGTTGGCGTAGTTCGTCAGCAATGACTTGTCGATCTTCTGGAACGCCCCGGCCTTGATTTGCTTACCGAGGAAGTGGTTGGACGGCACGACCACGTCGTAACCGGTACGCCCGGCCAGCAACTTGCCTTCCAGGGTTTCGTTGGAATCAAACACGTCATACACAGGCTTGATGCCGCTGGCCTTTTCGAAGTTGGCCAGGGTGTCGGGGCCGATGTAGTCCGACCAATTATAAATATGCACCGTCGATGCGGCCTGCACGCTGACAGCCAGCGTGATACCTGCACCCACCAGCATGGCCTTGCGAAATAAAGAAATTGGCAAGTGGAGGTCCTCTTAAATAGTTGGGCCTGAAGTTGTTACCCGGCAACAAAACCGGCGCGCAACTTACCCTCGATAAACCGATCCGGCAAAACGTTCTGTCATTTAATTATTTCGTTAACCACCGTGCGCATCACGGCAGTTAACGAAACGGCAACCTTCGCTGCTTACTTGCCCGACTTGATCTTGGTCCAGCTGCGCGTCATTTCACGCTGGGTTGCAGCCGGCAAGTCCGCGATGGCGTAGAGCTTGGCTTGCACATCAGCGGACGGGTAGATGCCCGGGTCGCTGGTGATGTCTTTCTCTACGTAGGCAGTGGCCTTCTCGTTACCGTTCGGGAAACGCACGCTGTTGGTGATGGCGGCCATCACTTTCGGCTCGAGCAGGTAGTTCATGAACTTATAGGCCGCTTCGACGTTTTCGGCATCTTTAGGGATGGCGACCATGTCATAGAAGCTGCCAGCGCCTTCTTTCGGAATGTCGTAGGCCACTTTGACTTTGCCACCGGCTTCAGCCGCACGGGACTTGGCCTGCTGGATATCACCCGAGTAACCCACGGCCACGCAGATGTTGCCGTTGGCGAGGTCGGAGATGTACTTGGACGAGTGGAAGTAGCCGATCGAAGGACGGATCTTGAGAAACAGCGCTTCGGCTTGTTTCAGGTCGTCTTTCTTCTGGCTGTCGGTCGGCAGACCGAGGTAATGCAGGGCGATCGGCAACATTTCAGTTGGCGAATCGAGGAAGCTCACGCCACAGCTTTTCAGCTTGGCGATGTTCTCAGGCTTGAACAGGATGTCCCACGACTCGATCTTGTCGACGCCCAGTGCGGCCTTGACCTTCTCCGGGTTGTAGCCAATACCGATCGAGCCCCACATGTACGGGAAGGCGTGTTTGTTGTCCGGGTCGCTGACCGACACGGCTTTAAGCAGGGATTTGTTCAGGTTGTCGTAGTTGGACAGCTTGGACTTGTCCAGCTCCTGGTAGACACCGGCCTTGATCTGCTTGGCGAGGAAGTTGTTCGACGGTACGACGATGTCATAACCCGACTTGCCTGCCAGCAACTTGGCCTCGAGGGTCTCGTTGCTGTCGAAAACGTCGTACACCACTTTAATGCCCGACTCTTTTTCAAAGTTGGCGATGGTGTCCGGTGCAATGTAGTCGGACCAGTTGTACACGTGCAGCACTTTATCGTCTGCCTGGGCCGCGCCCGCCATTGCGCCCATCAGGGACAAGGCGAGGAGAGTCTTGCCAGCGTTCTTCAAACCTAATGCCTTCATTTTGGTAATGCTCCAATTTTTCTTTTTTGGGCCACAAGCTTTGTTATGTTTCGCGGCCCACAAAGGGCAACAAAACAGGGCGACAGTCTGGCAAGTTAGAGGGCCGGCTTTCAACCAAAGCCCCTACATTTGTAACCGTTCAGACGCAGTGCCCGAAGCCACTGCGCACTGAGCCTAGCACTTAGCCCTGCAATGCCGCCAAAGTCAGGTCCAGGCAGTGACGAGCCTTGGTCACCAACTCGTCAATTTCAGCCTTGCTGATCACCAGCGGCGGCGAAATGATCATGGTGTCGCCCACGGCGCGCATGATCAGGCCATTCTCGAAGCAGAAGGTTCGGCAAATCATGCCAACGCCGCGGCCTTCGTAACGCTTGCGCGTCGCCTTGTCCTGAACCAGCTCAATCGCACCGAGCATGCCGACACCGCGCACTTCACCCACCAGAGGGTGATCAGCCAGCTCCCTCAGACGTTTCTGCAAATAGGGTGCCGTTTCATCATGTACGCGCTTAACAATTTGTTCATCGCGCATGATGCGGATGTTTTCCAGCGCCACCGCAGCAGCCACCGGGTGACCGGAGTAGGTGAAGCCGTGGTTGAAATCGCCGCCTTCGTTCAATACGGCCACCACGTCGTCGCGCACAATCAGGCCACCCATGGGGATGTAACCCGAGGTCAGGCCCTTGGCGATGGTCATCATGTGTGGCTTGAGGTCATAGAAATCGCTACCGAACCACTCACCGGTGCGGCCGAAACCGCAGATCACTTCATCGGCGACGAACAGAATGTCGTATTTGGCGAGAATTTCCTTGATGCGCGGCCAGTAGCTGTCAGGCGGTACGATCACGCCACCAGCGCCCTGGATCGGCTCGGCAATAAAGGCGCCGACGGTGTCCACGCCCAGTTCCAGAATCTTCTCTTCCAGCTGGTTCGCGGCCCACACGCCGAACTCTTCCGGGCTCATCTCGCCGCCTTCGCCGAACCAGTACGGCTGCGCGATGTGGACGATACCCGGGATCGGCAAGTCGCCCTGTTCATGCATATAGGTCATGCCGCCAAGGCTAGCGCCGGCCACGGTGGAGCCGTGGTAGCCATTCTTGCGGCTGATGATGGTTTTCTTGTTTGGCTGGCCCTTGATCGCCCAGTAGTGGCGGACCATGCGCAACATGGTGTCGTTGCCTTCGGAGCCGGAACCGGTGAAGAACACGTGGTTCATGCCGGTGGGTGCGATGTCGGAAATAGCCTTGGCCAGTTCCAGCACCGGCGGGTGAGCGGTCTGGAAGAACAGGTTGTAGTACGGCAGTTCTTTCATCTGCTTGGCGGCCGCGTCAGCCAGTTCATCGCGACCGTAACCGATCGCCACGCACCACAGGCCGGCCATGCCGTCGAGGATCTTGTTGCCTTCGCTGTCCCACAGGTAAACGCCGTGGGCTTTAGTGATGATCCGTGGGCCCTTCTCTTTCAATTGCTTGAAATCGCTGAACGGTGCCAGGTGATGATCGCTGCTCAAGGCTTGCCATTCACGGGTTTGCGGGTTGTTGCTGGACATACCAATCTCCTAGACTTTTCAGTGAAGGGCGCGCTGTTCCCACAGCGCGCCCGGCGCATCAGACGGCGAAGAGCAGGAATTCCCGCTCCCACGAACTGATCACGCGCTTGAAGTTTTCATGCTCGGCCCGCTTGACCGCGACGTAGCCTGTGATGAATTTCTGACCCAGGTATTTCTCGATGGTCTTGCTGTTTTCCATGCGTTCCAGGGCATCTTCGATGGTCAACGGCAGGCGCAGGTTGCGGCGCTCGTAACCACGACCCACCACCGGGGCGCTCGGGTTATGGCCTTCGACCATGCCGATGTAGCCGCACAACAGGCTGGCGGCAATCGCCAGGTACGGGTTGGCGTCGGCGCCCGGCAGGCGGTTTTCCACGCGACGGTTCTGCGGGCCGGCATCCGGTACACGCAGGCCGACAGTGCGGTTTTCTTCGCCCCACTCCACGTTCACCGGCGCCGAAGTGTCGGGCAGGAAGCGGCGGAACGAATTCACGTTGGGGGCAAACAGCGGCAGCAATTCGGGGATGAATTTCTGCAGGCCACCAATATGGTTAAGGAACAGCTGGCTCATGCTCCCGTCTTCATTGGAGAAGACGTTCTTGCCGGTGGCGATGTCAATGATGCTCTGGTGCAGGTGCATCGCGCTGCCGGGCTCGCCGGTCATCGGCTTGGCCATGAAGGTGGCGGCCACGTTGTGCTTGAGCGCGGCCTCACGCATGGTGCGCTTGAACACCAGGATCTGGTCGGCCAGGGACAAGGCGTCGCCGTGACGGAAGTTGATTTCCATCTGCGCCGTGCCGTCTTCGTGGATCAGCGTGTCGAGGTCCAGTTCCTGCAGTTCGCACCAGTCGTAGACGTCTTCGAACAACGGGTCGAATTCGTTGGCCGCTTCTATAGAGAAGGACTGGCGACCGGTCTCCGGTCGTCCGGAACGGCCGATCGGCGGTTGCAGCGGAAAGTCCGGGTCTTCGCAGCGTTTGGTCAGGTAGAACTCCATCTCCGGCGCCACGATGGGCTGCCAGCCTTGGTCGGCGTAGAGCTTGAGGACTTTCTTGAGCACGTTACGCGGCGACAGCTCGATCGGGTTGCCTTGCTTGTCGTAGGTGTCGTGGATCACCTGAGCGGTGGGCTCGATGGCCCAAGGCACCAGGAAGACCGCGTTCTGGTCGGGGCGGCAGATCATGTCGATGTCGGCCGGGTCGAGCAATTCGTAATAGATGTCGTCTTCGACATAGTCGCCGGTCACGGTCTGCAACAGAACGCTCTCGGGCAGGCGCATGCCTTTTTCGGCGATGAACTTGTTGGTCGGCGAGATCTTGCCCCGGGTGATACCGGTCAGGTCGCCAATCATGCATTCGACTTCTGTGATCTTGTGGTCTTTCAACCAATCGGTGAGCTGGTCGAGGTTGTTACTCATAAATGCCTCTGGGCTGGGTTTCCTGACATCCATTAAAGGCCAGGCGTTGTTTGACGCAGCATCCGCGTCGTTTTGTGGTTCAGGGTAGGAGCTTACCTGCCATTTGCTGCAGCGTTGCATTCCTCAAGCAAAACCCGTGCAGAATCATGAGCGGCACCTTGGGCTAGAGCTGTCCAGGGGCAGACACGAGGCAAGCGAGGGGGTAAAGAAGAGGTCGTACAAGCCGTCAAGAATATTGGCCGGGTCGCGGGTATTCACGCGGGAGGGATTGACTGATGACAAGACCTGTCTGAAGCAGGTCGAGACGCCGAGTAGCGGCAGGCGAGACATGAAGCACCCCGGTATTATTGCTGTTATGGGTTTGAATCGAGCTTAGCCTTGTTCATTTTTTTACACAACACTCCCGTAAAAAATACAACACGGCCCGCTCAAGCCTGCTAGTCCCAAGCCGATCAAACCTGAAAAATCGCCCCAAAAAGCCCCAAAAAAGCCTTCACGGCGCTTTTTTAGGGCAAAAAAGGCCTCGCTTGACTTCGGCATGCCGTTCGGGTTGACTGAAACCAGAAAGATCAATGATTGATATTTTTAACAACAAAGGTGTTGCATCATGTCGGTACCCCCGCGTGCCGTTCAGCTTAACGAAGCGAACGCGTTCCTTAAGGATCATCCTGAGGTTCTGTACGTAGACCTTCTAATTGCGGATATGAATGGTGTGGTGCGCGGTAAGCGCATCGAACGCACCAGCCTCCACAAGGTTTACGAGAAGGGCATTAACCTGCCTGCCTCTTTATTTGCCCTGGATATCAACGGCTCGACGGTGGAAAGCACTGGCCTGGGTCTGGACATCGGTGATGCTGACCGAATCTGTTATCCGATCCCTGACACCCTGTGCAATGAACCCTGGCAAAAGCGCCCTACCGCGCAACTGCTGATGACCATGCACGAACTTGAAGGTGAACCTTTCTTCGCCGATCCTCGCGAAGTGCTCCGCCAAGTCGTAAGCAAATTTGACGACCTCGGTCTGACCATCTGCGCCGCCTTCGAGCTTGAGTTCTACCTGATCGACCAGGAGAACGTGAACGGCCGCCCACAACCGCCCCGCTCGCCGATCTCCGGCAAACGCCCGCACTCGACACAGGTCTACCTGATCGACGACCTCGACGAATACGTCGATTGCCTCCAGGACATTCTGGAAGGTGCCAAAGAGCAAGGCATCCCGGCCGACGCCATCGTCAAGGAAAGTGCCCCGGCGCAGTTCGAAGTGAACCTGCACCACGTGGCCGACCCGATCAAGGCATGCGACTACGCCGTATTGCTCAAGCGCCTGATCAAGAACATCGCCTACGACCATGAGATGGACACCACCTTCATGGCCAAGCCTTACCCAGGCCAGGCAGGCAACGGTTTGCACGTACACATTTCGATCCTGGACAAGGACGGCAAGAACATCTTTGCCAGCGAGGATCCCGAGCAGAACGCCGCATTGCGTCACGCGATCGGCGGTGTGCTCGAGACCCTACCCGCCCAAATGGCGTTCCTGTGCCCTAACGTCAACTCCTACCGTCGTTTCGGCGCACAGTTCTACGTGCCGAACTCGCCGTGCTGGGGCCTGGACAACCGCACCGTGGCGATTCGCGTACCGACCGGCTCGTCCGATGCGGTCCGTATCGAACACCGAGTGGCCGGCGCCGACGCCAACCCTTACCTGCTGATGGCTTCGGTCCTGGCAGGCGTGCATCACGGTCTGACCAACAAGATCGAACCTGGCGCACCGGTGGAAGGCAACAGCTACGAGCAGAACGAACAAAGCCTGCCAAACAACCTGCGCGATGCATTGCGCGAGTTGGATGACAGCGAGGTGATGGCCAAGTACATCGATCCTAAATACATCGATATCTTCGTCGCCTGTAAGGAAAGTGAGCTGGAAGAGTTTGAACACTCCATCTCCGACCTTGAATACAACTGGTATCTGCATACCGTGTAAGCGGTTGCTTGATTAAAGGAACGCCGCAGGCTTTTGGCCTGCGGCGTTTTTTTATGCCTCTTGTGGCGAGGGAGCTTGCTCCCGCTGGGCTGCGAAGCCGCCCCCATAAGAACACCGAGCTCTTTCAGGCAGAACCGGGGTGCCGGTTTTGTGTCTGCTGCGCAGCCCAGCGGGAGCAAGCTCCCTCGCCACAAGGTATGGATCATCCAGTGGCTCTGCGTACAATGCCCGCTGCCCTGTAGGAGACTTCAATGAATCGCCCCGCCGCCCCTCGCAAACCCCGCGCCCGCAGCCAGGCCCGGATCGACGCGATCCTCGACGCCGCCCGCACGTTGCTGGCCGCCGAAGGCGTGGCCAGTTTGTCGATCTACAGCGTGGCCGAGCGCGCACAAATTCCGCCATCGTCGGTGTATCACTTCTTCGCCAGCGTGCCGGCGTTGCTGGAGGCGTTGACCGCAGACGTCCACGCGGCATTCCGGGCGGCCATTCAGGCGCCCATCGACCATGATTCACTCAAGCACTGGCGCGACCTGTCCTACGTGGTTGAACAGCGCATGCTCACCGTCTACAGCAACGACGCCGCCGCCCGCCAGTTGATCCTGGCCCAGCACGGCCTCACCGAAGTGACCCAGGCCGACCGCCAGCATGATCTGGAATTAGGCGACCTGATGCTGGCCGTGTTCAACCGCCATTTCGAAGTGCCGACTTTGCCTACGGATGTGGATGTGTTCGCCTTGGCGCTGGAGCTGAGCGACCGCGTGTATGCGCGCTCGGTGCATCAGCACGGGCTGATTACGCCGCGCATGGCGGAGGAAGGGATGCGGGTGTTTGATGCGTATGTGGGGCTTTATCTGCCGGCGTATTTGCCTAAGCGTTGAGTCTTATGCTGGCTGGGCCGGCCTCATCGGGAGCAAGCCCCCTCCCACATTTGACTGCATTCCAAGGTTGAAACTCGGTCGAATGTGGGAGGGGGCTTGCTCCCGATAGCGGTCTCAAATGATCACAACTTGGCGATCGACACCTCGGTGGATTTCACGAACGCAATCACTTCACTGCCAATCACCAGCTCCAGCTCTTTGACCGAGCGGGTGGTGATCACGGAAGTGACGATGCCGGACGCGGTCTGCACGTCGATTTCCGACAGCACGTCGCCTTCGACGATTTCCTTGATGGTGCCTTTGAACTGGTTACGCACGTTGATAGCTTTAATAGTCATAGTGTTCTTCCTTCATCGGACAAGTGAGTTATTGCGCCCAACGCAATTGCGTAGGCAGCGGTGAAACAGGTTCGGGTTCCGGCGGCGTGCCGGGCAGCGACAGCACACGGTTAAGCACTTCGGCCTCCAACGCAGCCAGGCGATGCGAGCCACGGGCGCGTGGGCGCGGCAGATCGACGATCAGGTCGAGACCGATTTCGCCGTCTTCGATCAGGATCACCCGGTCGGCAATGGCCACGGCTTCGCTGACGTCGTGGGTCACCAGCAACACGGTGAAGCCGTGCTTCTGCCAGAGATTCTCGATCAATTGCTGCATCTCGATGCGAGTCAGCGCATCCAGCGCACCCAGCGGTTCGTCCAGCAGCAACAGGCGCGGTTGATGGATCAGCGCACGGGCCAGGGCCACACGTTGCTTCTGGCCACCGGACAAAGCTGCTGGCCACTCATTGGCACGCTCGGCCAGGCCTACCGCTTCCAGGGCTTCCAGCGCTTTGGGACGCCAATTGCCTTTGAGACCCAGGCCGACGTTGTCGATGATCTTTTTCCATGGCAGCAAGCGCGCTTCCTGGAACATCAATCGCGTGTCTTCAATCGCTTCGCTCAGCGGCGCGGAACCGGCCAGCAGCTCGCCGCCGCTGGCTTTGTCCAGGCCGGCCAACAGGCGCAGCAGCGTACTTTTGCCGCAACCACTGCGGCCGACCACGGCCACGAACTGGCCGGCAGGGATATGAAGGTCAATCTCTTTGAGCACTTCCCGTGCACCGAAGGACTTGCGCAACTTGCGCACGGCCAGCGGGATGCCCTTGAGCAGGCGTGGCGGTTGTTGAGCTGTCATGCCGCACCTCCTTTATTCACTTGATACGCCGGGTGCCAACGCAGCCACACCCGCTCCAGGCCGCGCGCCGCCAGGTCGGCCAGTTTGCCGAGGATGGCGTACATCACGATGGCCAGTACCACCACATCGGTTTGCAGGAATTCACGGGCGTTCATCGCCAGGTAGCCGATGCCGGAGCTGGCCGAGATGGTTTCCGCCACGATCAGCGTCAGCCACATAAAGCCCAGGGCAAAGCGCACGCCCACCAGGATTGAAGGCAGCGCGCCCGGCAGGATCACTTGGCGGAACAGGCTGAAGCCGGACAGGCCATAACTGCGCGACATTTCTACCAGCGCCGGGTCGACGTTGCGGATGCCGTGATAAGTGTTCAGGTAGATCGGGAACAGCGTGCCGAGGGCGACCAGGAAAATCTTCGCGGTCTCGTCGATGCCGAACCACAGGATCACCAACGGAATCAGCGCCAGGTGCGGCACATTGCGAATCATCTGCACCGAACTGTCGAGCAGGCGTTCGCCCCACTTCGACAGGCCGGTGATAAACCCCAGGGCCAGGCCGATACTGCCGCCGATCACAAAGCCCAGGCCCGCACGCCAGCCGCTGATGGCCAGGTGGGTCCAGATTTCGCCGCTGCGCACCAGGTTGACCCCGGCTTCAATCACGGCACTCGGCGCCGGCAAAATGCGTGTCGACAACCAGCCCGCCGACACCGACAACTGCCACACCGCCAGCAATAAAATCGGCAGCACCCAGGGCGCCACGCGATGGCTCAGTTTTTCAAAATTCATGACGGCGCCTCAGCTCTGTGACGCAGCTTTGGGAAGGATGTCGTTGGCGACCATTTCGCCGAACGGGCTGACGTAGCCGGCGCTTTTCGGCAGCTCGGGACGTTCGATATCCAGGTGGGGAAACAACAACTCGGCGACCCGATACGACTCTTCCAGGTGTGGATAACCGGAGAAGATAAAGGTGTCGATGCCCAGTGCCGCATACTCGTTGACCCGCGCCGCAACCGTTGGGCCATCGCCCACCAGCGCGGTGCCAGCACCGCCACGCACCAGGCCGACGCCGGCCCACAGGTTGGGGCTGACTTCCAGGTTGTCACGATTGCCGCCATGCAAGGCGGCCATGCGTTGCTGGCCGACGGAATCGAAGCGCGCCAGGGAAGCCTGCGCACGGGCGATGGTGTGGTCGTCCAGGTGGGAGATCAGTTTATCGGCGGCCTTCCAGGCTTCATCGTTGGTTTCGCGCACGATCACATGCAGGCGAATGCCGAAGCGCACGGTGCGCCCGAGTTTCGCGGCCTTGGCCCGTACCTGCTCGATCTTTTGCGCCACAGCGGCCGGAGGCTCGCCCCAGGTCAGCACCATTTCCACCTGTTCGGCTGCCAGGTCCTGGGCTGCTTCGGAGGAACCGCCGAAGTACAGCGGCGGACGCGGTTGCTGGATCGGCGGGTAGAGCAATTTGGCGCCTTTGACGCTGATGTGCTCGCCGTCGTAATCCACGGTCTCGCCTTCCAGCACACGGCGCCAGATGCGGGTGAACTCCACCGAGGCCTGGTAGCGCTCTTCGTGAGTGAGGAACAGGCCGTCGCCAGCGAGCTCTTCCGGGTCACCGCCGGTCACCAGGTTGAACAACGCGCGGCCACCGGACAGACGATCCAGGGTCGCGGCCTGACGCGCGGCCACCGTCGGGGAAATGATCCCGGGGCGCAGCGCGACGAGGAATTTCAGCCGCTGGGTCACCGGAATCAGCGAAGCAGCCACCAGCCACGAGTCTTCGCAGGAGCGGCCGGTGGGGATCAACACCCCGCCGAAACCAAGGCGGTCAGCCGCCTGGGCCACTTGCTGCAGATAACCGTGGTCAACGGCGCGAGCGCCTTCGGCGGTGCCAAGGTAATGGCCGTCGCCGTGGGTAGGCAGGAACCAGAAAATATTGAGGCTCATGGAGTTGTCTCCTGAAGAAATCGGATTACGGCGCTTTGGCCACGGCGGCGGGTGGCGTCCAGATCACGTCCTTGATGCTCAAGGGTTTCGGGATCAATTTGAGTTGGTAGAAGCTGTCGGCGATTTTTTGCTGGGCGGCGACCACTGCCGGGGTCAGGAACAGTGCGCCGTAGCCCTGGCGTTTCACCGAGGTGAGGGTGATGTCAGCCGGCAGGCCGAGCAGCGGTGCGACTTGCTCGGTGACTTCCTGCGGGTTGGCCTTGGACCATTCGCCCACGGCGCGCACTTCTTCCACCAGCGCCTTGATCACGTCCGGATGCTGTTCGGCGTAAGGCTTGGTGGCCAGATAAAACTGATGGTTGTCGGCAATGCCGGTGCCGTCACGCAGAGTGCGGGCTTGCAGTTGTTTCTCGGCGGCGGCCTGGTACGGGTCCCAGATCACCCAGGCGTCCACGCTGCCACGCTCGAACGCGGCACGCGCATCGGCGGGCGGCAGGAACACAGTTTGTACGTCGGTGTATTTCAGGCCAGCGTCTTCCAGGGCACGTACCAGCAGGTAGTGCACGTTGGAGCCTTTGTTGAGCACGACTTTCCTGCCCTTGAGCTCGGCTACCGATTTGATCGTCGAATCTTTCGGCACCAGGATCGCTTCACTGGTCGGCGCGGGCGGCTCGTAGGCCACATAGAGCAGGTCGGCACCGGCGGCCTGGGCGAATACCGGCGGGGTTTCGCCGGTGACGCCGAAGTCGATGGAGCCGACGTTCAGGCCTTCAAGCAATTGCGGGCCGCCGGGAAACTCAGTCCATTGCACCTGCACGCCTTGCGACGCCAAGCGTTTTTCCAGCGTGCCCTTGGCCTTGAGCAGCACCAGCGTGCCGTACTTTTGATAACCGATCCGCAGGGTCTCGGCGGCTTGAGCTTGAACAATGGCGCCGAAGGACACAGCCGCAGCAAACAGTGCGACCAGACCACGACGCAAGATGACAGTGCGCATGGCGCTCTCTCCAAAAATGCGATGAGGGGGTTGGCTGCACCTGCTTGGCCGTTAGCGGCTGAGTAAGGTGAGTAGTACAAATTGCAGTAAGGCTTAAATGCTCCAGCGAGCACTCAACAAACGTTCATTCAACACATGGGGGTCCAGCGGTTTCGGACTACGGGCCATGGCGCTATAGAAAGTTTCCAGGGCCTCGTGCAAACGGTGTTCGAGCACAGGCACCAGTTGTGCCTGGGCACTGCCTTCGCCATAAGCGATCTGGCTGTCTTCGGCAAAAATGCCGTGAAGCAATTCCTGGGCTTTCAACGCGGACAGCACCGGCTTCAAGGCGTAGTCCACCGCCAGCATGTGGGCGATGCTGCCGCCGGTGGCCATTGGCAACACTATCTTGTGGGCCAGGGCGCGTTCGGGCAGCAGGTCGAGCACGGTTTTCAATGCGCCCGAGAACGAGGCCTTGTACACCGGCGTGGCGATCACCAGGCCGTCGGCATTGGCGACTTGCTGCAGCAGGTCGATGACCTTGGGGCTGTCGAAGCGTGCGTGCAGCAAGTCTTCGGCCGGGAAGTCCCGTATCTGGTAACTCACTACCTCCACGCCTTTTTCTTGCAACCACTGACGAGTTTTTTCCAGCAAGACCCCGGAGCGGGAACGCTGGCTGGGACTGCCTCCAAGTGTTACGACCAGCATGTAGGGAATTCCTTAAGCAAGTGTCGGCGGTTCGCTGTGTGGCGATAGCGCCAAGATGGAACAGACCTTATCAGCAGATTTATATATCTATAAATCTTATTTTTTCATTTGTTTATTCTTAAAATGCATATGGCGCTTATCAATCGCCAGGCGAAAAAAAAGGCCGTCGAAACGGCCTGAAAACCCCTGCATTGTGAGCCTTGAAATACGGTCAAAATGTGGGAGGGGGCTTGCCCCTCCCACACGGGTTTTGCGTTAACGGTTGGGTTGCGGAGTCAGCCGCAGATACGGCTTCACCGCCCGATACCCCTTTGGAAAGCGCTTCTTGATCTCTTCCTCATCCTTGAGCGACGGCACGATCACCACCTCATCACCGTCCTGCCAGTTGGCCGGCGTGGCGACTTTGTAGTTGTCGGTCAGCTGCAGCGAGTCGATCACCCGCAGGATTTCGTGGAAGTTGCGGCCGGTGCTGGCCGGGTACGTGATGGTCAGCCGCACCTTCTTGTTCGGGTCGATCACGAACAAGGAGCGCACGGTGAGGGTGTCACTGGCGTTCGGGTGGATCAGGTCGTAGAGGTCCGAGACCTTGCGGTCGGCGTCCGTCAGGATCGGGAAGTTGACGACGGTGTTCTGGGTTTCGTTGATGTCTTCGATCCACTTGTGGTGCGAGTCCACCGGGTCCACCGACAGGGCGATGGCCTTGACGCCGCGCTTGGCGAATTCGTCCTTGAGCTTGGCGGTGAAACCCAGCTCGGTGGTGCACACCGGGGTAAAGTCCGCCGGGTGGGAAAACAACACACCCCAGTTGTCGCCCAGCCATTCGTGGAAACGAATCTTGCCGGCGCTGGAATCCTGTTCGAAGTCGGGGGCGATGTCGCCCAGTCTTAGGCTCATGATGTGGCTCCTGGTGAGTGCTTATGGAGCCCACTGTGCATGGATTGCGGATTATTTAAAAAGAATAAATATCGATTTATCTAGACGATAAAGGAATATTAAAAAACTGTTCACTGGACGCGGGAAAGGGCGAGGGTCAACATCCATTTCAAGGTTCGAGAAGGCCTTGAGACGCTGTACAAAGAGGGGTTCAGGAAGGGCTTGCGGGGGTTGAGCCCGACTTGAAAAGCAAGACACCTTGCCCGGGGTTGCGCCGGGCAAGGTTTTACAGTCTTACAACAGCATCACGCTACTAGAACAGTGGCAGCGAGTAGCTGACGATCAGGCGGTTTTCGTCCTGGGAACGGGTGTTCGCCAGGTCGGTACGCCACATTGCGTTTTTCCAGGCAACACCGAGGTTTTTCAGTGGGCCTTCTGGAATCACGTACGCAACAGTGATGTCGCGTTCCCACTCGGATTGACCGGTGGTTTCAGCACGCCCAGCATTGTTGGCGATGGTGTCGATGCTGCTACCTTTGAGGTATACAACACCAGCCGTCAGGCCTGGCAGACCAACTTTGGCGAAATCGTAAGCGTAACGTGCTTGCCAAGTACGCTCGCCAGCGCGGGCGAACTTCTGGATTTGCATGTCGGTTGTGAGGTAGGCCGACGAACCGTCACCCTGGTTCAACCAAGGGAAGTCGCTGCTGCCATTGCTGGCCTGGTAACCGCCACCGAAGGTGTGCCCGGCAACCGTGTACAGGAACAGGCCGCTGTACAGGTTGTTGTCGACTTTACCCTTGCCGGCGTTGAAGCCGTTGTAGTTACCGTTGGTGTAGTAACTGGAGGTATTGCCGTTCAGACCATCATCGGAGCTGTTGAAGTAACGCAGGTCAGACTTCAATACGCCCGGGCCGATCGACCAGTTGTGGGTCAGACCGAGGAAGTGCTGCTTGTAGAAATCTTCCAGGTTGCCGTAGTAGTACTGGGCGGTCAGGTCTTTGGTGAGTTTGTAGTCACCACCGGCGTAGTAGAACTTGTTAACGAATTTGCCAGCGTTGTAGTTAGAACTACCGTTGGCACCACCCAGAGACAAGCCTTCGTTGTTACTGGAGTTACGGCCTTTGGCATGTTCAATCTGACCAGCAACCAGGGTCAAATCCTTGATGTCATTGGTGGTGATCTGGCCACCTTGGAAGGTTTGTGGCAGCAGACGACCATCGTTGGTCACAATAACCGGCAGCTTAGGTTGCAGAGTGCCCAACTTCAGTTCGGTTTGGGAGATCTTGACCTTGCCGGTCACGCCCAGGCTGGCGTAATCGTTGACAGCCTTGTTGCCGTCGCTTGGGAACACGGTGCCGCCGGAAGCGGTGCCGGTGTAGTTACCATGATCAGCGCGGCTCGAATCCAGACGCACGCCGTACAGGCCGATCGCATCAACACCGAACTGAACGGTACCTTGGGTGTAACCCGAGATGAAACGCAGGTCAAAACCTTGGCCCCACTCAGCGTTTTTGCTACGCGTGTTGGACGTAGCGTTTGGGTGACCATCACGGTTATCAGTGTTGATGTAAAAGTTACGCAGACCCAGTGTGGCCTTGCTGTCTTCGATAAAACCGGCAGCGCCTGCTTGTTGGACGATCGCCCCCAAAGCTACAGCCAATGCCAATGCTGACTTCTTCATGTACCGCTCCTCTCATTTCTAATTTTTGTATTTCTTTGGTCTCGGGTCTGACGCCCTCGATCCACAGATGCGCGATTAGCACCGCATAGTGACTGACAAGTCAATCGTAACCTTGTGTGTCTACTACCTTCGTCTAACCGCAGTTGATTTGGTCCCTGCAGGGTAATGAGTTTTTCATACACCCAAAAAGAATTGTTTCATTCTTTTTCATACGATTTGGGAATAAGCCTTTCCATGGGCGGGACAGGTCAGGGTAGACGAACCGTTCCATAAGCTAATTCCTAAAGGGTATTTTTTCGCGTTTTTTTAGATCGCTTAGTGTGGCCGTACGGTTACATACGTCACCCACGATCAAAAAGGCGACGCCATCATGGCCAAACGCACATCCTCCCGTCAATTTGTTACAGTTTTTGTGTCACTAATTCTTTCTTTCGGTGTCAAAGCCGCCAATTTGACCATCGGCGACCAAACGGGCATCGATCCCAGCAAAGCCCCACAGGCCGACGGGCTGTATGAAAAAGCCATCGGCGAAAAGATTGCCTGACGCCGATTCAACAGCGGGCCGGAAGTGGTCACGGCCATCGCATCCGGCGATGTGCAAATCGGCAACCTCGGTTCCTGCCCTCTGGCAGCGGCCGCCTCACGTAATCTACCCTTTGTGGCCTTTATCGTATCGGCTCAAATCAAGAGTTCTGAAGCGTTAGTGGTCCGTAATGGCAGCCACATTGACGCACCCCAGGACCTGATCGGCAAAACCATCGCGACGCTGTTCGTCTCAACCTCTCATTACAGCCTGCTCGGCGCGTTGAAGCATTGGGGGCTGGACACCAAGCGAGTCAAAGTGGTGAACCTGCAACCGGCCGAAATTGCCGCCGCGTGGAAACGTGGCGATATCGACGGTGCCTTTGTGTGGTCGCCGACGCTCGGCGAAATCCGCAGAACCGGAAAACCCTGACAGATGCGGCGCAGGTGGGTCAGTGGGGCGCGCCGACGTTTGAGGTGTGGGTGGCACGCAAGGATTTCGCGGAGAAACATCCTGACGTAGTGGCCAGGTTTTCCAAGGTCACGCTGGACGCCTTTGCCGACTATGCCGCCCATAAAGACAGCTGGACGGTGGATTCAGAACCGGCGCAGAAAATCGCGAAATTGACAGGCTCAAATGCTGCCGATATTCCTGAGCTGTTGGCCGGCACCACATTCCCGGACGCCCAGGCGCAGTAAACCGACGCGCGGCTTAAAGGCGGCACGGCGAAGGCGATTGGGGAGACGGCGAAATTCTTGAAGGAGCAGGGGAAGGTTGAGGCGGTGCTGCCGGATTATTCGGCCTTCGTCACCGACACATTCGCCCGATAACTGTAGGAGCGAGCAAGCTCGCGCCTACAGATACAGACGGTTTACGGGGTTTAGAGAGCCTTTTCGAAAATCTTCGAATTGCGCTGGTAGTTGTACAGCGACGCGCGCGCCGAGGGCAGACGGTCCACGCTGCTCGGCACAAAACCGCGCTCACGGAACCAGTGGGCAGTACGCGTGGTAAGGACGAACAAGGTCTTCAACCCCTGCTCCCGCGCACGGCTCTCAATGCGCTCCAGCAACACATCACCCCGTGCGCCGTGACGGTACTCCGGGTTCACCGCCAGGCACGCCAGCTCACCCGCATCCGAATCCGCGATCTGATACAGCGCCGCACAGGCGATGATCATGCCTTCGCGCTCGACCACGCTGAACTGCTCGATCTCGCGCTCCAGCACTTCCCGCGAACGACGCACCAGAATGCCCTGCTCTTCCAGCGGGCTGATCAAATCCAGCAAGCCACCGACGTCTTCAATCGCCGCTTCGCGCACCAGTTCGAATTGCTCTTGGGCCACCAGCGTACCGCCGCCGTCCCGGGTAAACAGTTCGGTGAGCAAGGCGCCGTCTTCGGCGTAGCTGACGATATGGCTGCGCCCTACCCCGCCACGGCAGGCTTCGGCGGCGGCATCGAGCAATTCGGCCTGGTAGTTGCTGCCCAGGCGCTGCAGGTGAGCCGGCACTTGCTGCGGGCGCAGTTCACGCACCAGACGACCGTTTTCATCGATCAGGCCGAGGTCGGCGCCAAACAGCAGCAGCTTGTCGGCGCCCAGGTCGATGGCGGCACGCGTGGCGACGTCTTCGCAGGCCAAGTTGAAGATCTCGCCGGTGGGCGAATAACCCAAGGGCGACAGCAGCACGATGGAACGCTCGTCCAGCAGGCGATTGATGCCTTTGCGGTCGACCCGGCGCACTTCGCCGGTGTGGTGGTAGTCCACACCTTCAAGCACGCCGATCGGGCGCGCCGTCACCAGGTTGCCGCTGGCCACGCGCAGGCGCGAACCCTGCATCGGCGACGCGGCCATGTCCATGGACAGGCGGGCTTCGATAGCAATACGCAGATGGCCGACCGCGTCGATCACACACTCCAGCGTCGCGGCATCCGTGATGCGCAAGCCGTCGTGGTAAGCGGGGGTGAGGCCACGCGCTTCAAGGCGCGTTTCGATCTGTGGGCGCGAACCGTGGACCAGCACCAGCCGCACGCCCAAGCTGTGGAGCAGCACGAGGTCGTGGACGATATTGCCGAAGTTCGGGTGGTCCACACCGTCGCCGGGCAACATGACCACAAAGGTGCAGTCGCGGTGGGCGTTGATGTAGGGCGAAGCGTGACGAAGCCAATTGACGTATTCGTGCATGGAACCTGGGCCTGTAATAAAAAGCAGCCGAAAAGGGATAAGTCGTGAAAACGCACAGCGGGCTGATGGTTATCGTCGGAACAGGCTTGGCGACACGCTCGCTCTCCTTATGTACGAATGGGCAAAGGGTAATTTATGCAGGTTTCAGGCAGTAGTGTTCGATCAGTTCCCGCAATAGACGCACTGTAGGCGTCAAGCGTGACATTTCGAGGTACTCGCCCGGCTGGTGGGCGCAGGCAATATCGCCAGGGCCCAATACCAGGGTTTCACAACCCAGGCGCTGAAGATAAGGCGCTTCAGTGCCGAACGCTACTGCTTCGGCACGATGGCCGGTCAATCGTTCTGCCACCCGAACCAGCTCGGCGTCTTCGGCCTGCTCGAACGGCGGCACTTCGGGGAACAACGGTGCGTAGTCGATCTTCACCTGATGGCGCTCGGCCAAGGGTTCCAGCTTCTGCCGGATAGCGGCGCGCAGCACCTCAGGGTCCATGCCCGGCAAGGGCCGCAGGTCGAACTCAAGGGAGCACTGGCCGCAGATACGGTTGGGATTGTCGCCACCGTGGATGCAGCCGAAATTCATGGTCGGCTGCGGCACGCTGAATTGCGGGTTGCGGTACTCACGCTGCCAGGCCAGGCGCAGGCCGCGCAGTTCGCCGATGGCGTCGTGCATGGCTTCAAGGGCGCTGTGGCCCAGGCTCGGGTCGGACGAATGGCCGCTACGGCCGAGGATGTCGATGCGTTCCATCATCACGCCTTTGTGCAGGCGGATAGGCTTGAGGCCCGTAGGCTCGCCGATCACCGCCGCACGGCCCAGTGGACGGCCCGCCGCCGCCAACGCGCGGGCGCCGGACATGGAGCTTTCTTCATCGCAGGTCGCAAGGATCAGCAGGGGCTGCTTGAAAGGTTGATCCAGCAGCGGCAACACGGCTTCAATTGCCAAGGCGAAAAAGCCCTTCATATCGCAACTGCCCAATCCTACCCAGCGGCCGGCGACTTCCGTCAGCTTGAGTGGATCGGTCTTCCACAGCGCGGCGTCATAAGGAACGGTATCGCTATGGCCGGCCAACACCAGGCCACCGGGGCCGCTGCCGAAACTGGCGAGCAGGTTGAATTTGCCAGGGCTGACCTGCTGGATGTCGATGGCGAAACCCAAGTCGCCCAGCCAGGTGGCAAGCAGGTCGATCACCGGACGGTTGGTCTGGTCGAGAGACGCTTGGGTGCAACTGACCGACGGCGCGGCAACCAATGCGGCGAATTGCTCTTTCATGGACGGTAATGGCATTCGCGGTCTCCCAACTTCCCGGATGAGTCCCACTATAAAGGCATCTGCACGACACAATAAACCGTTGCGGCACGTTGCCGGGCTCAGTCCTGTACACTGCACGACCTTGGCAGCCACTCTTTTTCCCGGCTGCGCTCCCGATCCTGGATTTTCCGGCCATGCAGAAAGAAACCGAAATCAAGCTCCGCGTCAGCCGCGAAACACTCACCGCGCTGCGTGAGCACCCGTTACTGAAAAAACGCAACAAAAGTGGCTGGGAACGCCGTGAGTTGATGAACCAGTACTTCGACACCCCCGAGCGCGACCTGGCCCAGGCCAAAGTCGCCCTGCGCCTGCGCAAGGACGGTGACGAAGTGATCCAGACCCTCAAGACCCGTGGCCACAGCGTCGCCGGCTTGTCGGAACGTAACGAATACGACTGGAAACTGCCCAAAGCCAAGCTCGACGTGAAAAAACTCGACGGCGAATGCTGGCCCGAGCAACTGGCCGAGTTGGACAAAAAGACCCTCAAGCCGATTTTCACCACCGACTTCGTGCGTGAACGCGCCGAAATCGCCTGGGGCCGTGGCAAGGCCAAGGTAGTGATCGAAGCTGCCCTGGACCTGGGCCATGTGGTCGTCGGCAAGCAGAAAGAAGAAATCTGCGAGCTCGAACTGGAACTGCGTGAAGGTGAACCGGCTGCCCTGCTGGAACTGGCCGCCGAGCTGGCCGCAACCCTGGCGTTGATGCCGTGCGATATCAGCAAGGCTGAGCGTGGCTACCGCTTGTACGATGCCAACAGCTACTCCTTGAGCCTGCCGGCGCCGGTGCTGCACGCCGAAATGCCGTTGGACGATGCCTTCGCCGCGATCATGTGGCACCTGCTGGGCAGCAGCCAGCGCCTGGCCGAGCAATACCGTTTCAATGGCCACTGGCGCCTGTTGCAAGACTGGGTCGACAACCTCGGCGAACTGCGCGCCCTGATCGGCAGCCTCGGGCAAGCAGCACCGCGTCAATCCACCAGCGACCTGCGCAGCGCACTCGATGCCCTGCTGGAAGACTGGCGCCCGCTGGTCCAGGCAGGTGATGACGATGAAGACATTCGTAAAGCCGCGCCGGAGCAGTTCGCCGAAGAACTGGACGACGTGCGCTGGGGCTTGTTCTCACTGAACACTTCCCGCTGGCTGCTGGCCCGCACCTGGACCGCCGACCGCAATGTACGCGGTAACCGCCAGGGTGCTGCGCAAATCACCAACTGGCTGCCCCGCCTGCTGGCCGACGATGCCGTCGCCCTGCAACTGCCACGCTACCAGCAGCAACCGGAAGATCTGGCCGAGCAACTGCCGCGTATCGAACGCATCCAGGCCTGGCTACACCACGCGCGTCAGGTGGTGGACATTCCGGAACTGGATCGTCTGTACGGTGAGCTGAACAAGTTGGTGCTGTTGGCCAATCAGCCGATCACCGACGAGTCGCTGGATGCGCGTATGCATCAGGCGATTGCGGTGTATCAGAACCGTGCGTGGAAGACCCTGCTGCGCCTGTGATATCGCCATCGCCGGCAAACTCGCTCTTGTAGGAGCCTGCTTGCCGGCGATGAGGCCGCCCCTGTCAGCGCAACACTGGCAGGCTGGTAGTCGACTTGATTTCTGACAAGGCCACAATCGAATTGACCTCCTGAATCCCCGGCACCATCGACAACTTCTCGAAGAAAAATCGCTCGTACGCCTCAATGTCCGACGTGACGATGCGCAGCAGAAAATCCACCGCCCCCATCAGCACATAACACTCCAGCACTTGCGGAAACCCGCGAATCGCCTCGGTGAATTCGGTGAAGTTGGAACGGCCGTGGGCGTTGAGTTTGATCTCGGCAAAAATCTGCGTGTTGAGGCCGATCTTCTTGCGATCCAGCAGGGTCACCTGGCCGCGAATCACCCCTTCTTCCTTGAGCCGCTGGATGCGTCGCCAACAGGGCGACTGCGAAAGACCGACCTGTTCGGCGATCTGCGCGCTGGAGAGCGAGGCGTCCTCTTGCAGCAGGGCCAGGATGCGGCGGTCGTAGACGTCCAGCTCACTGTGCATATAAATACCTTTTTTTCTACCCATCTTGAATTGATCGATTCGCCAACCCGCAAATCAAGCCCATTTTAGATAAGAAATCTCCCGTGGCTAATGTAAAAATTTCTCCAGTCGAATCCGGAGAGTTCTCATGCACGCCGTCGAAACCACAACCCCCATCACCCGCGTCGATGCGTGGGCCGTCAATAGCGCTCATTGCCAGGCGCATTATCAGATCGTGGCCGAAGCTGAACCCGACGTGCTGTGCCGGGTGCTCAACTATTTCGCGCTGCAGTTCCTCACGCCATGCCAGGTCAATGTGGAACGCCAGGATGACCTGCTGAGCATCGACATCGTAATGGATGGCCTGAGCTGGCACCGTGCCCAAGTGATTGGTGAAAAGATTCGAAACCTGATCAGCGTGTGCACCCTGGAGATGTGGCGGGCCGATGCCGTGCGGCCTCACGCGGTGATGGCAGCCGCTCAGTAAAAGCCTGCAATACACGCTGGGAGGCGGATATTCAGGGGCTGACTAGCCTGGGATGACGTCCAGCCCCAGGAACATGTTCATGCCCGTTGATCACCGTTTGGAATTGCATCAGTTGTTGCCAGCCCTGGTCGACCAGGGGCTGGTTACACCCGAGGTGGCTCAACGCTTGTCGATGCTGCCCGCCAGCAACAGCCAGCATCCCTTGGCGTGTATCGCGGCTCACGGATCTTGTTTGGAAACCCTCACGCAATGGCTGGCGCGACATGTAGGGCAGCCTTATCTGCGCATCGACCCGCTGAAGATCGATGTGGCGACCGTGGTGCCGCTGATGTCCCACGCGTTCGCCCAACGCCACGCCATCCTGGCGGTGGCCGTGGATGCACAGACCGTCACCATCGCCAGCGCCCAGCCCCATGTCACCGGCTGGGAAGCCGGGCTGGCGCAGGTGCTCAAGCGCTCGATCAAGCGCGTGGTTGCCAACCCCCAGGACATCCAGCGTTGCATCGGTGAGTTTTACCGCCTGGCAAAGTCAGTCAGCAGCGCGGATCAAAAAGTGCCAGCGCCGGGTCATTTCGATCTGCTCAACCTAGGCGCCACCGACCAGGAGCCCGACGCCAACGATGCCCATATCGTCAATATCGTCGACTGGCTGTTGCAGTACGCCTTCGCCCAGCGTGCCAGTGATATCCACATCGAACCTTGTCGTGACCAGGGCCGAGTGCGGTTTCGCATCGATGGGTTGCTGCACGATGTGTATCAATTCCCGCCCCAGGTGACGATGGCGGTGGTCAGCCGCTTGAAAAGCCTGGGCCGGATGAATGTAGCGGAAAAGCGCAAACCCCAGGACGGCCGGGTCAAGACCAAAAGCCCGGCGGGGGCGGAGGTGGAATTGCGTCTGTCGACCTTGCCGACGGCGTTTGGCGAGAAGCTGGTGATGCGGATTTTCGACCCACAGGTGCTGCTCAAGGACTTCGACCAACTGGGTTTGTCTGCCGAGGACCAACAGCGCTGGCAAGCGATGACCCGCCAGACCAACGGCATCATCCTGGTCACTGGCCCTACAGGCTCAGGCAAGACAAGCACCCTCTACGCCACTCTCAAGCAACTGGCGACCCGCGAGGTCAACCTGTGCACGGTGGAAGACCCGATCGAGATGGTCGAGCCGGCGTTCAACCAGATGCAGGTCCAGCACAACATCGACCTGACCTTCGCCAGTGGCATCCGCGCACTGCTGCGCCAGGACCCCGACATCATCATGATCGGTGAGATTCTCGACCAGGAAACCGCAGAAATGGCGATCCAGGCCGCACTGACCGGGCATCTGGTGCTGTCGACCCTGCACACCAACGACGCGCCCAGTGCCATCAGCCGCTTGCAGGAACTGGGCGTTGCTCACTATTTGATCAAGGCCACGTTGCTAGGGGTGATGGCGCAGCGCTTGGTGCGGCTGTTGTGCCCCCACTGCAAACGCGCGGTGAACGGGGAAAGTACCGACCATGAGGCTGTCGGGTGCGCGGAGTGTCGTGACAGCGGTTACCGAGGCCGGGCCGGGGTCTACGAAATCATGGTCATGGACGACGCGCTCAAGGCACTGATCACCCCCGGCGCCGACGTGCAGGCCTTGCGCCGGGCCGCTCTCAAGCAAGGCATGTGCAGCCTGCGGACAGCCGGCACACAAAAGGTAATGGCCGGGCTGACCACAATCGCCGAAGTATTACGGGTGACGCCTGGGGATTCAGAAACAAATCCTTTGATAGATGTGCCGTGAATCCGTTCTTATCGGTGACAACACCGTTACAATCGGCCGAACGTCGTTTCACTGACACCATTAGATAGGGAATCGCAATGCAGATCGGAACCGTACTGCTTCTTTTCGTGGGTTTGGCCATCGCCATCCTCTTCATGGGCTTCAAGGTCGTCCCCCAGGGCTACCAGTGGACGGTCGAGCGTTTCGGCCGCTACACCAACACCCTCAAGCCTGGCCTCAACATCATCATCCCGGTCATGGACCGTATCGGTCGCAAGATCAACGTGATGGAAAGCGTGCTGGATATCCCGCCCCAGGAAGTCATCACCGCCGACAACGCCACTGTGCAGATCGACGCCGTGTGCTTCTTCCAGGTGGTGAACACCGCCCAGGCCGCCTACGAGGTCAACAACCTCGAACATGCCATTCGCAACCTGCTGCAAACCAATATCCGTACCGTACTCGGCTCCATGGAGCTGGATGCAATGCTCAGCCAGCGTGACGGTATCAACGAAAAACTGCTGCGTACCGTCGACGAGGCCACGGCACCGTGGGGCATCAAAATCACCCGGATCGAAATCAAGGACATCAGCCCGCCCGCCGACCTGATGGCCGCGATGTCTGGCCAGATGAAAGCCGAACGGATCAAGCGTGCACAGATCCTGGAGGCCGAGGGCCTGCGGGCGTCGGCAATCCTGACCGCCGAAGGCAAGAAGCAGGCTCAGATTCTTGAAGCCGAAGGTGGACGCCAGGCCGCATTCCTCGAGTCTGAAGCCCGTGAGCGTCAGGCCGAGGCTGAGGCACGCGCGACCCAGGTGGTCTCCGAAGCGATCGCCACCGGTAACGTGCAGGCCATTAACTACTTCGTCGCGCAAAAATACATCGATGCCCTGGGCAAGCTGGCGTCGGCCAACAACAGCAAGGTGATCCTGATGCCGCTGGAAGCCAGCCAGGTGATCGGGGCTGTCGGTGGCATCGGCGAGATCGTCAAAGCGACCTTCGACAACAAGAAAGCCTGAGGCAATCGCCATGTGGGATTTCCTGCAGCATCTGTCGTTCTGGGATTGGCTGGCACTGGGCACCGTGTTGTTGATTCTTGAGGTGTTCGGCGCCGGCGGTTACCTGTTGTGGATGGGTATCGCTGCCGCCGCCGTGGGCGTAATCAAGTTTCTGGTCCCGCCCCTCGGGCTGGAGTGGCAACTGTTGCTGTTCGCCGTATTGTCGATATTGACGGCGGTGTATTGGTGGAAACGCCAACGCAGCAGTGCCAAGGCCAGCGACCAACCGGGGCTGAACGAACGGGGTTCGGAGTTGATCGGGCGCACTTTTGTGGTGCATCAGGCAATTGTGGATGGCCGGGGCAAGATAAAAGTCGGTGACGGCGTGTGGATGGTGACCGGCCCTGACAGCCCGGTAGGTGCTCAAGTACGCGTGGTTGGCCAGGATGGTGTGATTTTCAAGGTTGAAACAGTTTAGGCGGTGATGGAACTCGGTTGGGCTAACGACAATCAAAAGTGCAGATAACCCACCCGGAGTCACCCATCATGCGTCTCAAATATGCTGTCGCAACCCTCGCTGTGCTTTCCCTCCCTGTCGGTTCAGCCATGGCCGACAGTTTCTGGCGCAATGTCATCTCGTCGGGCGCCACTACCGGCTCGACGTACCTGACGTTCAAGGACCACAAACTGGTGGTCGCCGCACAAGACGACGCGGGCAGCTTCGTTGCCAGCGACGGCGGTATCCGCGGGCCGTACCTGGAAGCTGCCATGCAGAAAGTGCGTGCCGACAACCCTGGCCTGAAGGCCACGGATATGGAACTGGCCAATGCCATCCTGGCGAAAAACGCCATCGCTTCCGAGTAACACAGCCCCATGAAGAATGCCGCTCTTTTGAAGCGGCATTTTTTTGCACCTATTTTTCCCACAGCTGATACTGGTAATTCGATGGGTGGTTACGCCTATTTCGCAAACGAATGCGAGAGAAGTCCTGTTCAAGCCAGACGCGCCCCCCAACAAGCTATCGATTCCTTTTAAGTTAACGTGAATCGACGACCATGCAAAAGCTGTCTCTCGCCCTGTTACTCGCCGCGATCGCAACCCCTGCCGCCCAAGCGGAAGGCTGGTACGGCTCGGCAAAACTCAACAGTGCACGCCAGAATCTTTCCAGTTCATTGCTGACCAGCCCACGCGTAAGCGAACGCGTCGACGCCCCCGACAGCACCAAAACCTTCACCAGTTCCTTCGCGGTGGGTTACGCCTTTAGGGAGGGCTGGCGCGTGGAGGGTGAATACACCCTGCCAAGTAACTCGACGTTCAAATCCTATTGGGCGCCCTTCAACGCCAACGTCAACAGCCTGCACACGCAAAGCCAGCGTTTGATGCTCAATGGCTACAAAGACATCCCAATCAACCCATGGCTATCGTTCTACGGGATGGCCGGGGTGGGGGTCGCTCGAATCGCCACCGATGGCTACCAAAGCAACGAGACCCGTCGTTTCGCCAGCAACCGCCAGCACAATCTTGCCTACAGCCTGGGCCTGGGGCTGGACGCCAAGGTCACGGAAGAGCTAACCCTGGGCGTTGGTTATCGCTATGTGGCCATGGGCGATGTTGAAACCGGCTACAACACCTTCGCCAACCGGATAAACGCCCGGGATGAGCAGCTCAAGGGCAAGCTCAAGGAGCAGAACCTGTTTCTTGAGGCCCGCGTTGCCTTCTGATTCATAAGCCAGGAGTGCCGCCCGCCGAGGCGGCATTTTTTTGCCCGCAGGATGACGATTCAATCACAACCGACAGGCTATATTCAGTCGAGCCGTGCAACCATGCCGGTACTGATACGCCTTTTCTCATCGTCTATCTGAAACGGATGCCTTCGTCGTCATGAGCCAACAGCCCTTCCTGCCGTTTTCCAAACCCACCATCGATGAAGCCACCATCTCGGCAGTCGGCGATGTACTGCGCTCGGGCTGGATCACCAGCGGGCCGAAAGTGCAGGCATTCGAGGCACAGCTGTCGGAGTACTTTGGCGGCCGCCCGGTGCGTACCTTCAACTCGGGCACTTGCACCATGGAGATTGCCTTGCGCATCGCCGGTATCGGGCCTGGCGATGAAGTCATTACCACGCCGATCTCTTGGGTCGCCACGGCCAACGTGATTCTGGAGGTCGGCGCCACGCCGGTGTTTGCCGATATCGACCCGGTCACCCGCAACATCGACCTGGCCCAGGTGGAAGCTGCAATCACACCGCGCACCAAAGCGATCATCCCGGTGTACCTGGCCGGTTTACCGCTGGATATGCCGATGCTTTACGCACTGGCGAACAAGTACAACCTGCGCATCGTTGAAGACGCCGCCCAGGCGTTAGGGTCGAGTTGGGACGGCGAGCGCATCGGCGCTACCGGTGACTTTGTGTCGTTCAGTTTCCAGGCGAACAAAAACATTACCTCTTCCGAGGGTGGTTGCCTGGTGTTGAATAACGCCGAGGAAGCACGCCTGGCGGAGAAGTACCGCTTGCAGGGCGTTACTCGCACCGGCTTCGATGGCCTGGATGTGGATGTGCTGGGCGGCAAGTTCAACATGACCGATATCGCCGCCGCCATTGGCCTGGGGCAATTTGCGCATATCGAAAAGATCACCGCCCATCGACAGAACCTGGCACGGCATTACTTCGAGTGCTTCGGCAGTGATTTTGAAGAAAAGTATGGCGCGCAGCTGCCGCCCGCGGACTTTGAAAACAGCAACTGGCACCTGTTCCAACTGGTGCTGCCAGAGCGTCAAGACGGCTTGCCCGCCCGCGCCACGTTCATGGAGCAGATGCAGGCCCACGGTGTAGGCATTGGCTATCACTACCCGCCGATCCACCTGCTGAGCCTTTATCGGGCACAGGGTTTCAAGGAAGGCATGTTCCCGGTGGCGGAGCGTGTTGGGCGTTTGATCGTGTCGTTGCCAATGTTTACGGCGATGACGGAGGCGGATGTCGAGCGGTCGATAGCGGCGGTAAAGGCAGTATTGAAGCGCTAACCCTGTAGGACCCGACTTGCCGGCGATGGCGACCTCAGGGTCGCTGCAAGGCTCGAGGGCCTCATCGCCGGCAAGCCGGCTCCTGCAATGATCGGCGGTGTTATTCGCCGATGGCGGCTTTGTAGCCGGCGGCATCCAGCAGTTTTTCCAGGTCAGCCGGGTTGCTTGGCTTGAGTTTGAAGATCCACGCACCGTAAGGGTCGGTGTTCAGCAGCTCTGGCTCGGCGCTCAGCGCGTCGTTCACAGCGATCACTTCGCCAGCAATCGGCGAGTAGATATCCGAAGCGGCCTTCACCGACTCAACCACCCCAGCCTGACCTTCTGCGGCAAATACGTTGCCAACCTCGGTCAGCTCCACGAACACCACATCACCCAAGGCTTCCTGGGCATGGTCGGAGATCCCAACGGTCACGGTACCGTCGGCTTCCAGACGGGCCCATTCGTGACTTTCGGCAAAACGCAGGTCGGCAGGGATATTGCTCATAGTCTGTGTCCTCAAGAAGTAATGTCAGCGGCCATTGGCCTGCCGGAATAGTTAGATCAAGGTTTTGCCATGGCGCACGAAGGTCGGTTTGACCACTCGAACCGGATACCACTTGCCGCGGATTTCCACTTCGGCCCGATCGGCTGTCGCCGTCGGTACACGTGCCAGCGCAATGGATTTGCTCAGCGTAGGAGAGAAACTACCACTGGTGATCTCCCCTTCGCCAACATTGGCGATACGAACCACTTGGTGAGCGCGTAAAACCCCACGTTCTTCCAGTACCAGCCCGACCAGTTTGAACCGCACGCCGGCGGCCTTTTCTGCTTCCAGCGCCGCACGGCCGATGAATTGGCGCTCGGCGGGCTCCCAGGCGATGCTCCAGGCCATGTTGGCCGCCAAGGGGGAAACGTCCTGGTGGATATCCTGACCATACAGGTTCATGCCGGCTTCCAGGCGCAACGTATCGCGTGCGCCGAGGCCGATGGGGGAAATACCGGCGCCCACCAGATCGTTGAAAAAGCCCGGCGCCTGGTCGGCAGGCAGGACAATTTCAAGGCCGTCTTCGCCGGTGTAACCCGTACGGGCGATAAACCAGTCGCCGTCCGCCTGGCCTTCAAAGGGCTTGAGCTGGTTGATCAGGTTGCCACGGGACTGAGTGACCAGTTCGGCAATTTTCTGCCGGGCATGGGGGCCTTGAATCGCGAGCATGGCCAATTCAGGACGCTCATGCAGCTGCGCCGTGTAGTCGCCCAACTGCGCCTGCATCCAGGCCATGTCCTGGTCGCGGGTAGCGGCGTTGACCACCAGCCGGTAACCGGCTTCGGTGCGGTAGACGATCATGTCGTCCACCACGCCGCCCTGCTCGTTGAGCATGGCGCTGTACAACGCACGGCCGCAGCCATGTAAACGATCGACGTCATTGGCCAGCAGGTGCTGGAGCCATTCCTTGGCCTGAGGGCCGGTGACATCGATCACGGTCATATGAGATACATCGAACACCCCGCAGTCGCGCCGCACCTGATGGTGTTCTTCAACTTGCGAGCCGTAGTGCAGAGGCATATCCCAACCGCCAAAATCGACCATTTTCGCGCCGAGGGCGAGATGCAGGTCATACAGAGGCGTACGCTGTCCCATGGGTTTCTCCTTCCGGGCGTGGCGAAGGTGCGCAGCGTTGCCGTTCGCGCTGAACACCTTGAATTACAAGGCCTGCAGCCACGCACAGCAACCCGATCCGAAAGACGGACCGCACCGAATGCCGCGCATTGTAGCCTCAAGCTGTAGGACTGGCACCTAGCCGATTTGTCGGGCAGAGCGTCGGATCAGCAAGATCACCGGTAACAGGCCAACCAGCACGAGGGTCAGCGCCGGCAAAGAAGCCCGCGCCCACTCCCCCTCACTCGTCATTTCAAAAATCCTTACCGCCAGGGTGTCCCAGCCAAACGGGCGCATGAGCAGGGTGGCGGGCATTTCCTTGAGCACGTCGACGAACACCAGCAGCGCTGCGCTCAGGGTGCCGGGCAGCAACAGCGGCAGATACACTTTGCAAAACAGTCGTGGACCGCTCACGCCAAGACTGCGAGCGGCTTCCGGCAACGATGGACGGATTCGCGTCAGGCTGTTTTCCAGCGGACCGTAGGCCACGGCCAGAAAACGTACCAGATACGCCAGCACCAACGCCGACAGGCTGCCCAGCAACAGGGGTTTGCCCGAACCGCCGAGCCAACCCGACAGCGGCACCACCAGCTCACGATCCAGATAGCTGAAGGCCAACATGATCGACACCGCCAACACCGAGCCGGGCAAGGCGTAGCCAACGTTGGCCAGGCTGATACCGGAACGAATCGCCCGTGTCGGCGCCAGGCGGTTGGCGAAGGCCAGTATCAGGGCCACGCTGACCGTGATCAGCGCCGCGATGCCACCCAAGTACAACGTGTGGACGATCAGGCCCGAATAGCGCTCATCCAGGTCGAAGCGGCCGCGTTGCCAGAACCAGGCGACCAGTTGCAGCATCGGAATGACAAACGCACAGGCGAATACCAGGCCACACCAACCACTGGCGGCTACGGCCTTGAACCCACGCAGGTGGTAAAGCGCCTTGCCCCTTGGCCGTTCGTTGCTTGGGCGACTGGCGCCACGGGCGCGCCGTTCGCCATACAGCACCAGCATCACCACCAGCAGCAACAGGCTGGCCAGTTGAGCCGCGCTGGACAGGCTGAAAAAGCCGTACCAGGTCTTGTAGATGGCGGTGGTGAAGGTATCGAAATTGAACACCGAGACCGCACCGAAATCCGCCAGGGTCTCCATTAACGCCAAGGCCACACCGGCGCCAATCGCGGGCCTGGCCATGGGCAATGCCACGCGCCAGGACGCTTGCCAGGGCGATTGCCCCAACACCCGCGCGGCTTCCATCAAGCCTTTGCCCTGAGCGAGGAATGCGGTACGCGCCAGCAGGTAGACGTAGGGATAGAACACCAGCACCAGCACGATGGTTACACCGCTGGTGGAGCGCACGCGCGGCAAACGCAAGCCGCTGCCGAACCACTCGCGCAGGAGGGTTTGCACCGGGCCTGCGAAGTCCAGCAGGCCGACGAATACGAAGGCCAGTACATAGGCCGGAATCGCGAAGGGCAGCATCAAGGCCCAGTCGAGCCAGCGCCGGCCAGGGAATTCGCAAAGGCTGGTCAACCACGCCAGGCTTACACCCAACACGGTCACACCGGCGCCGACGCCCAGCACCAGGGTCAAGGTATTGCCCAGCAAGCGTGGCATCTGGGTCTCCCACAGGTGGGACCAGATTTGGGCGTCAATGCTTTGCCAGGACAGCAACAACACGCTCAGCGGCAGCAGCACCAGGGCGGCGACGGTGAAGACCGGCAGGTACCAGCGGCGTTGGGCGGGATGGGCCAAAGGTGAGCTCTCTCTAAAAATGATTGTGCCCACGCTCTGCGTGGGCACATAGCCTTTGACGCTCTGCGTCACGCGTCAAGGCGCGACGCGGAGCGTCGAGGGCGGCATTCCTTTGCTACGCGCGGGAACGATCAATCATAACCGGTGAATCAGTTCCAGCCAGCCCGATCCATCAACCGAATCGCCTCAGCCTGACGCTTGCCCGCCACTTCCACCGGCAAGGTATCCGCTACGAACTTGCCCCAGGTCGCCACTTCAGCCGACGGCGGCACCGCCGGGTTGGCCGGGAATTCCTGGTTCACGTCGGCAAAGATCTTCTGCGCCTCAGGCGTGGTCATCCATTCCACAAGCGCTTTGGCGGCTTCGGGGTGCGGTGCGTGTTTGGTCAGGCCGATGCCCGACAGGTTCACATGCACGCCACGGTCGCCCTGGTTGGGCCAGAACAGCTTCACCGCCAGGTCCGGCTTCTGCTTGTGCAGGCGGCCGTAGTAGTAGGTATTGACGATACCCACGTCGCACTGGCCGGCGTTGATCGCCTCCAGCACCGCGATGTCGTCGGAGAACACGTCGGTGGACAGGTTGTTGACCCAGCCTTTGACGATTTCTTCGGTCTTGGCCGCACCGTGGGTTTCGATCAGTGTGGCGGTCAGCGACTGGTTGTAGACCTTTTTCGCCGTGCGCAGGCACAGGCGGCCTTCCCATTGCTTGTCGGCCAGGGCTTCATAAGTGGTCAGGTCGCCCGGTTTAACCCGGTCGGTGGAGTAGGCGATGGTCCGCGCGCGCAGGCTCAAACCGGTCCAGGCGTGGGCCGATGAGCGATATTGCATCGGGATATTGGCGTCGATCACCTTGGAGGTGAACGGTTGCAGGATGCCCATCTGCTCGGCTTGCCAGAGGTTACCGGCGTCCACGGTGAGCAGCAGGTCTGCGGTGGCGTTTTCGCCCTCGGCCTTGATGCGCTGCATCAGCGGGGCTTCCTTGTCAGTGATGAACTTCACCTGCACACCGGTTTTTTGGGTGTAGGCGTCGAACACCGGCTTGATCAGTTCGTCGATGCGCGAGGAGTAGACCACGACTTCGTCGGCCGCCTGCACGGTGGTGGTGCCGATGAGGGTGAGTGCCAGGGCAGTCAGGAGGCGCTTGGGTGCCAACATGGGGCGGTCTCTCATATGCAAATTGAAGGCAAATGATAGGGACTCACATTTGGCAGCGCTCGGTGGAGGCGTTACTAGATGTTGCACGACGCGCAATACCCACTCCCTGCAGGAGCCAGCAAGCTCGCACCTACAATGGTTTGGCGAGATCTGGCAAGTCGCCGGTCAGCCCCAGGGCCTGGCGCACAAACACCGCCTTGGCTTCGGGCATCTGGTCGACGATTTTCAACCCGGCGTTGCGCAGCCAGCGCAGCGGTAGTTGATCGGCCTGGAACAGCCGTTCAAACCCCTCCATTGCTGCCATCAACGCCAGGTTGTGCGGCATACGCCGACGCTCGTAACGGATCAGCACTTTCACATCCGCCAGACGCTCACCGCGCTCGGTGGCCTGCAGCAGCACTTCGGCCAGCGTGGCCGCATCGAGGAAACCAAGGTTCACGCCCTGCCCCGCCAGCGGATGAATGACGTGGGCCGCATCGCCGATCAGGGCCAAGCCTTCGGCCACGTAGCGCTTGGCGTGGCGCTGACGCAGCGGCACACACATCCGAGGGTCAGCGCTGACCACGGTGCCCAGTCGCCCTTCGAAAGCGCGCTCCAGCTCACGACAGAAGCTTTCATCATCCAGTGCCATCAGGCGCTCGGACTCGCTCGGCGTGGTCGACCAGACGATCGAACACCAATCTTCCTGCCCATCGCGCACCAGCGGTAAAAACGCCAGCGGGCCGGTGTCGGTAAAGCGCTGCCAGGCCGTGCGCTGGTGCGCCTGGGTGCTGCGCACGCTGGTGACGATGGCGTTATGCAGGTAGTCCCACTCGCGAGTCGCGGTGCCGGTCAGGCGGCGCACGGCGGAGTTGGCGCCATCGGCAGCCACCACCAGCGGCGCGCGCAGTTTGCGGCCATCGGCCAGGGTCAGCAGCCAGTCATCACCGGAGCGGCGCATCTGTTCCAGGCGCGCATTGGCCAGCAGGCCGAGGTCGCAGTCATGCAGACGGTCGAGCAAGGCATCCTGAACCACGCGGTTCTCGACGATATGCCCGAGCACCTCGG
Organism: Pseudomonas fildesensis; assembly: GCF_001050345.1. Classification (GTDB taxonomy): domain Bacteria; phylum Pseudomonadota; class Gammaproteobacteria; order Pseudomonadales; family Pseudomonadaceae; genus Aquipseudomonas; species Aquipseudomonas fildesensis. The sequence continues at coordinate 34,784 of NZ_LFMW01000016.1, forward strand.
CATGCACGCTGGCCGCCGAAAAGTGGATCTGACCGGTGCCGCTGCCGTCCCACACCTGCATATCGCCATACGGGCTGGCGCGTCGCTCGACGATGCCGTCCCACACGCCGAGGCGCTCCAGGATGCGCTGGCTGGCGGCCGACAAGGCGCTCACCCGCGGTTCGAAGGCGGCGTCACGGTCGAACGGTTTGACGCTCAGCGGGCTGCCGTCGAGCAGCAGCACCTGCAGGCCACTGCCCTGCAACGCCAGCGCCAGGGCGCTTCCGACCATTCCGGCCCCGACAATCAGCACATCTGCGCGCATGTCCATGCTTTAAGCCTGTCTCGCTGGCGGCTTGCGCCGCACGTAAAGGGTTTTTTCGACCCGCGCCACCAGGGCGCCGGAGCCGTCATGAATCTGGACCTTGAGGTGCGGCAAGTATTTCTCACCGCCTTCGGTCTGCCGACGAATCTCATCGAGCAAGGCGTCGTCGATGGAAAATTCGGCATACACCGGGCCTTTGCCCGGCGAGATAAAATCGATGCTCGCGGCCTTGTCCCAAACGATGTAGTCGCGGCCCAGGTTCTCCATCAGCATCAGCATGTAGAACGGATCGACCATCGAATACAGGCTGCCGCCAAACTGCGTGCCGACGTAGTTGCGGTTGTACCAGCCCAAGCCCATGCGCACTTTGACGTGACGAAAATCGGCGCTCATGTGTTGCACACTGACCCCCGCGCCCAAATACGGCGGGTACAGGGTCATGATCCAACGCAACAACCGCGCCTTGCCCAGGCGCTCTATCAGCCACTTACGCATCGGGACGTGTGCCCAGGCCCATGGCCTGACGGGCGAACCAGCGTTTGGCCGGCGGCAACAGGTCCAGGCCCAGCAGGCCCATATTGCGGCCCAGCGCCACCCACGGTTGAGCGCTGCCAAACAGGCGCGTGACCTGGTCGGAGAAGCCCACGGTCAGTTTTTGATCCAGGCGCTGACGCTCGCGGTAAGCCTGCAAGGTCGCAAGATCGCCCGGCACCGCCGGCCCGGCCAACAAGGCCTCGGCCAGGGCGCTGGCATCGCGCAGGGACAGGTTGAAGCCCTGCCCGGCAATCGGGTGCAGGCTGTGAGCGGCGTTGCCGAGGATCGCCAGGTGCGAACGCACTTGTTCTTCGGCTTCCACCAGGGTCAGCGGGTATAGATGACGGGCGCCAACTTGCTTAAGGGTACCCAGGCGGTAGCCGAACACACCCTGCAACTCACTCAAGAAACTGCGCTCGTCAAGGCTGGCCAGGCGCTGGGCGTCCATGCCGATGCGGGTCCAGACCAGCGCGCAACGGTTGTCCGGCAGCGGCAACAAGGCCATCGGCCCTTCATCGGTAAAGCGTTCGAACGCTTCGCCGTTGTGGGCTTCGCTTGGGGTGATATTGGCGATCAGCGCACTCTGGTTGTACGGACGGCTTTTCACGCCGATGCCCAGTTGCTCACGCAAACCGGAGCGGCCGCCATCGGCCAGCACCGCGAGGTCGCACTCCAACACGGTTTCATCGTTGAGGGTCAGGCGATAGCCATCGGGCAACGGCTCCATGCGCGTGACTTCCGCCGGGCAACGCCAGCTGACCACGTCTGTGTCCAGGCCTTGCCACAGGCATTGGCCCAGCCAGGCGTTTTCCACCACATAACCGAGTGCCGGTACGCCCTCTTCCATGGCGGACAAACGCGCGGTGGAGAAGCGCCCACGGTCCGATACATGGATCTGTTTGATCGGCTCGGCACGGCGGGAAATGTCCTCCCAGATGCCGAGGCGCTGGTAAATCTGCCGAGCACCGAACGACAGCGCCGAAGAGCGCGCGTCGTAGCTCGGCTGGTAGCTGTCACCCGGTGCGAACGGTTCGATCAATACGATCTTCCAGCCCCGCGCCTTGGCCCCCGCCTGCAACGCTAACGCCAGGCTGGCGCCCACCAGGCCGCCACCGATAATCGCCAGGTTGACCCGGCTCATCGTGCAGCCGCCATCAGGGCTTCGATTTCGGCGACAGCCTTGGGCACGCCGCCGGTCAGAATTTCACAGCCTTGCTTGGTCACCACCACGTCGTCCTCGATGCGTACGCCAATGCCACGCCATTTCTTCGCCACGTTCTGGTTGTCGGGCGAAATATAGATCCCGGGTTCCACGGTCAACGCCATGCCGACTTCCAGCACGCGCCACTCACCGCCGACCTTGTACTCGCCCACATCGTGCACATCCATGCCCAGCCAATGGCCGGCACGGTGCATGTAGAAGGGTTTGTAGGCTTCGCCGGCGATCAGCTCGTCAACGTCGCCTTGCAGCAACCCCAGCTTCACCAGCCCGGCGGTGATGACCTTTACGGTCGCCTCATGGGCCTGGTTCCAATGTTTATTCGGCGCGATCTCGGCAAACGCGGCTTCCTGGGAAGCCAGCACGATTTCGTAAATCGCTTTTTGTTCGGGTGAGAATTTGCCGTTGACCGGCCAGGTACGGGTGATATCGCTGGCATAGCAGTCGATTTCGCAACCCGCATCGATCAGCACCAAGTCGCCGTCCTTGAGCAGCGCGTCATTCTGCTGGTAATGCAGGATGCAGCTGTTGCGCCCGGCCGCGACGATGGAGCCATAGGCCGGCATTTTCGCCCCGCCCTTACGGAACTCGTAATCCAGCTCGGCTTCCAGGCTGAATTCATGCAAACCGGCGCGGCTGGCCTGCATCGCCCGCACATGGGCCGCACAGGAGATCCGCGCAGCCTCTCGCATCACCTTCACTTCTGCCGCCGATTTATACAGGCGCATGTCGTGGAGCAGATGATCCAGGGCAACAAATTCGTTCGGTGGCTGGGCGCCGAGGTGCGCTTTAGAGCGGATCACGTTGATCCACTCCATCAGGTGCCGGTCGAATTCGGCGTTGCTGCCCATGGCCGAATACACCCGGTCACGGCCTTCGATCAGGCCGGGCAGGATGTCGTCGATGTCGGTGATGGGGAATGCATCGTCAGCGCCGAAGTCACGAATCGCGCCTTCGGTACCGGCGCGCAGGCCGTCCCACAGTTCGCGTTCGGCATTGCGTTCACGGCAGAACAGCACGTACTCGCCATGCTGGCGACCGGGCATCAGCACGATCACCGCTTCGGGCTCGGGGAAGCCGCTCAGGTACTGGAAGTCGCTGTCCTGACGGTAGACATGCTCGACATCGCGGTTGCGAATGGCCACGGCAGCGGCCGGCAGGATCGCGATGCTGTTGGGTTCCATCTGCGCCATGAGCGCCTTGCGGCGACGGGTGTATTCCGCTTTGGGGATATGGATCATGGGCAGATGGGCTTCCTTTCTTAGTGCAACGACGGCTTGGCGGCGGCCGGTTCAGCGGACTTTTTGGTCTCGGCGAACAGCAATAGCGGCGCGACGCGCAGGTATTCCATCACTTCCATGTAGTCGCCTTCGCCGTCTTCGGATTCTTTCAGGGCGTCTTGCACCTGGGAGATGGCAGCCAGGTCCTGCAGCACTTCCTTGGCGTCGGTGCTCAGTTCCAGGCCGCCGGCGTTCACGCCAAAGCCATGGAGGAAACCCTGGCACCATTGGCCCAACGCTGCAGCGCGTTCGGCCAGGGGGGCATCGTCGACAGGCAGCAGCAGGACCACGGTGACGTCATCACCGGTCAGCTCGCCCTTGACCATCTCTTGCAAGCCGATAAGCGCGTTGCGGACGTTCTCGGTCGGCTCGGTTTCGAGCAGCTCGGCCACATCGGCCAGCCAGTTGTCAGCGTCGAAGCCGACACCGGTACAACTGCGGCCCAACAGCACGCCGTGCAGTTCGGCAGGCGAGCAAGGATGACCGCTGGTGCTCAGCAGTTTGGAAAAAGCATCGTACGGGGAGTTCTGAATGGGCATGGTGAGCTAGGCGCCAGACGGCGCAATGTCTAGAATGGAGCGCTGTATCCTAGCACCGGCAGACGTACCAAGACTATCGAGGGCGTCAGATCGTTTATCCTGCAGTTGCCATTCATCAGACAAATCCAGTGGAACCCAATGGAAGACACCGACCTGCAAGCGCTGATGGCCAGACTCGAATTGCTAATTGATCGGGTCGAGCAACTTAAGAGTCAAAACGGACTCCTATTAGCTCAGGAAAAGACCTGGCGCGAGGAACGCGCTCACCTCATTGAAAAAAACGAAATCGCCCGGCGTAAGGTCGAATCGATGATTTCGCGCCTGAAGGCCCTGGAGCAAGACTCATGAGTTCAAGCAATAGCGTTACCGTGCAGATCCTCGACAAAGAATATTCGATCATCTGCCCCCAGGAAGAACGCAGCAACCTGGTGAGCGCTGCCCGCTACCTGGACGGCAAGATGCGTGAAATCCGCAGCAGCGGCAAAGTCATCGGCGCCGACCGTATCGCCGTGATGGCCGCATTGAACATTACCCACGATTTGCTGCATAAGCAGGAGCGCCCTGACGTGCAGGCCAGCGGGTCGACCCGTGAGCAGGTGCGTGACCTGCTGGAGCGCGTTGATCTGGTGCTTTCTACCGATCCCGCGCCACCCAAGGGCTGATTGCTGAGTCTGTTTCGGGTATACTCGCCCCACTCCCTGGCGTGCTTGCCAGTCGGCGATGTCCCGGAGCCGATTCGCACTACCCTGGAAGTTGCACGTTTGGCTGGTGTGCATGTCCGCTAGACGGAAAGCCTTAAAGCCTACTGCTTCTTCCACCTTGAACTTTCGGGTTCAAGGGCTTAGTCGACAGCGGTTCTGTCGGGGAGCCTGATTCCCAAACTCAATGCCAGTCCTAGGACTGGCATTGTTTTATGAGCCGAAAACCATGACCGAACCTGCGCCGCTTTCCCGTCCGCAACTTCGACGCATGTTGCGCAAAGCGCGCCGCGCCCTCACGCCGAGCGAGCAGCGCCAGGCAGCCCTCGGCCTGTATCGGCAACTGGCACAGCACCCGCTGTTTCGCCGGGCCAAACATATTTCCTTATACCTACCGACGGACGGTGAAATCGATCCGCGCTTGCTGCTGCGCGCTGCACAGCGCCGGGGCAAGGCCACTTACCTGCCGGTGCTCAGCGCCTGGCCGCGTACCAAGATGGTGTTCCAGCGCGTACGGTCTGGGGAAAAGTTGCTGCCCAACCGGTTTCGCATTCTTGAGCCACGGGTGAACGCCCGTCGCCAGCGTAAAGTCTGGGCGCTGGATCTGGTGCTGCTGCCGCTGGTGGGGTTCGATGACGCGGGCGGGCGGCTGGGCATGGGCGGTGGATTCTACGACCGCAGCCTCGCCTACCTCGCTCGACGCCAAAACTGGCGCAAACCGACGCTGCTGGGGCTGGCCCATGAATGTCAAAAGGTCGATCGATTGGCGCAGGCAAGCTGGGATGTGCCGTTGGCGGGCACCGTCACTGACAGGAAATGGTATATCGCACAGACGCCACTGGGGTCAGCGGCGCCTTGAAGAAGGGTTAACGCTTGAACGGTTGCGGCTGCTGCTGAGCCAGTTCAACGGGCGCATCGGTCTTGTTCGACCACAAGCTTTGCGCATACCCGGTGGTCACGACGCCCAGACCAAACAAAATAACCAATATCCATAGTAAATCCGGTTTACGTTGCATCGATTGCCCCCCTCCAGGCACCTCGTACACGATGACAACAACGTTCCAAAGTAGTCCGTTGCAGCTGCGTCAAGCTTAAAAGCGGGCATTCTGCGGTAACGTGAACCAACACGCAAACCTTGACGCCAACCGACTGTCGGTTTGTCATGGAATTGCCTGACAACTTGCCCAATGCCTTTTTCAGGAGCCCAACAATGGCCTATTGGCTGATGAAATCCGAGCCCGACGAACTTTCCATCAAGGGCTTGGAAAAGCTTGGCGAAGCCCGCTGGGACGGAGTTCGCAACTATCAGGCGCGCAACTTCCTGCGCGCCATGGCCGTGGGCGATGAGTTTTTCTTCTACCACTCCAGTTGCCCGGAGCCGGGTATTGCGGGCATCGGCAAAATCATCGAGGCCGCCTACCCGGATCCCACCGCGCTGGAGCCGGACAGCCACTATTTCGACGCCAAGGCCAGCCCGGAGAAAAACCCGTGGAGCGCGATCAACGTGGCCCACGTGAAAACCTTTCCCAAGGTGCTGGGCCTGGGCTACCTGAAACAGCAAACCGCCCTCGCCGAATTGCCCCTGGTGCAGAAAGGCAGCCGGCTTTCGGTGATGTCGGTCACGCCTGAGCAATGGGCCGCCGTCCTTAATCTGCTTTAACTGACAGACATCAAAGCACCCAGAGGGGAAACCGGTCACACTGGGACGCTAATGCCGCAGGATGCAGCCATGTCTACGAACCACCGTACCTCCCGCGTTTTCGCCATTGCCTTGGTCGCCCTGTTGCTCGGGGCCGGCGGTTTTGGTTACTGGCGATCCACCCAGGACCGCCTGCCCGAAGGTTTGAGCATGGGCAACGGCCGCTTGGAATCCACTGAGGTACAGATTGCCGCCAAGATCCCCGGGCGCCTGGCCGAAGTGCGGGTGGATGAAGGCGACAAGGTGCTCAAGGGCCAACTGCTGGCGCGCATGGACACCCGCACCCTGGAAGCCCAGCGCGCCCAGGCCGAAGCCGAAGTGATACGCGCCAAAGAAAACTTCGCCGCCGCCGAGGCCAACGTGCAACTGCGCGAGAGCGAGCAACTGTTGGCCCACCAGGAACTCAAGCGCACCCAGGAGCTGTACAAACGCGGCTTCGCCAGCGGCCAGTTGATCGACCAGCAGCAAGCGCGCCAGAACACCGGCAATGCCGCCGTGATCGCCGCGCAAGCCCAGGTCAACTCGGTCAAGGCCGCCATCGCCGCCGCTCAGGCCCAGGTGGTGCAACTCACCAGCGAAATCGATGACAGCAGCTTGCGCGCGCCCATCGACGGCATCATCCAGCTGCGCTTGGCGGAGCCCGGTGAAGTGCTCGGTGCCGGCGGTCGTGTTCTGCTGTTGATCGACCCCGAAGACCAGTACATGAACCTCTACCTGCCCGCCTCCGTCACCGGCCGCCTGACCGTCGGCAGTGACGCGCGGGTGCTGCTCGACGCCCTGCCCCAGCAACCGCTGTCGGCCAAAATCAGCTTTGTCGCCGCCAAATCGCAATTCACCCCCAAGGAAGTGGAAACCCGCGATGAACGCCAGAAGCTGGTGTTCCGCGTCAAACTGCGCCTCACCCAACCCACCGCAGTGCCGCAAGCCAAGCCGGGTATGCCCGGCGCCGGCTACGTGCGCACGGCTGACATAGACTGGCCGGCCAACCTGCAATGACCGGCCTGGCGCTGCACGCCACGGGCATCAACCACCGCTACGGCAAGCAACAGGCACTGATCGACATCGCCTTCAGCCTGCCCGCCGGTACCCGTTGCGGCTTGATCGGTCCGGATGGCGCGGGCAAATCGAGCCTGCTGGGCTTGATCGCCGGGGTTAAAAAGCTCCAGGACGGCCAGCTGGAGGTACTCGGCGGCTCCATCGCCGACCGCCGCCACCGCAACAGCCTGTACCCGCGCATCGCCTTCATGCCCCAGGGCCTGGGCGGCAACCTGTATCCCGAACTGTCCATCAGCGAAAACATTCGCTTCTTCGCCACGCTGTTCGGCCTGTCGAGAGCCGATTGCGACCAGCGCATGCACAACCTGCTACTGGCCACCGACCTCGCACGCTTCGCCGAACGCCCGGCCGGCAAGCTCTCCGGCGGCATGAAACAGAAGCTTGGCCTTTGCTGCGCGCTGATCCACGACCCGGACCTGCTGATCCTCGACGAGCCCACCACCGGCGTCGACCCGCTGTCGCGTCGACGCTTCTGGGAACTGGTGGAAAACGTACGCCGCGAACGCCCGCAACTGACGCTGCTGGTGGCGACGGCCTACATGGAAGAAGCCGAGCAATTCGAACATTGCCTGATGCTCGATCGCGGCAAATTGATCGCCGATGGCTTAAGCAGCGAACTGGCGGCGACCACGCCCAGCGGCAAACTGGATGAAGCATTCACCCATTTCCAGGGCGACAGTGCCCACAACAACCAGCCTCTGGTCATCCCGCCCCGCGAGAGCGACAACACCGATATCGCCATCGAAGCGCACGACCTGACCCTGCGTTTTGGTGATTTCACGGCAGTGGACAAGGTCAGCTTTGCCATCGGGCGAGGCGAAATCTTCGGTTTCCTCGGTTCCAACGGCTGCGGCAAGACCACCACCATGAAAGTCCTCACCGGGTTGATGCCGGCCACCGAAGGCCGCGCGGTGCTGCTGGGCAAGGCGGTGGACGCCAAGGACTTGGCCACTCGCAAGCGCGTGGGTTTCATGTCGCAAAGTTTCTCGCTGTACGGCGAACTCAGCGTTCGCCAGAACCTGGTGCTGCACGCGCAACTGTTCGACCTGCCCAAGGCCGACAGCGGCCCGCGGATCGATGAACTGATCCAGCGTTTCGACCTCGGTGAGGTGGCCGAACAACCCTCGGGCGAATTGCCCCTCGGCCTGCGTCAGCGTTTGTCCTTGGCAGTGGCGGTGCTGCATCGCCCGGAAGTGCTGATCCTTGATGAACCCACCTCGGGCGTCGACCCAGCGGCGCGGGATGATTTCTGGCGGTTGCTGGTCGAGCTGTCCCGCGAACAAGGGGTGACGATCTTTCTGTCCACCCACTTCATGAACGAAGCCCAGCGCTGCGACCGCATCTCGCTGATGCACGCGGGCAAGGTGCTGGCCTGCGACACGCCCGACGCGCTGCAACAGCAGTTCCACGGCGATACTCTGGAAGCCGCATTTGTCACCTGCCTGGAACAGGCCCAGGGCGAGCCGGAACCTGCAGCACCCGCCGCGACCGTCAGCGAACCCACCGCACCACCCGTAAGCAAACGCGGGTTCAGCCTGTCTCGCCTGTTGGCAGTGGCCAGTCGCGAAGGCAAGGAGTTGCTGCGCGACAAAGTGCGCATGGCCTTCGCCCTGCTCGGGGCGATGTTCATGATGGTGATCTTCGGCTACGGCATTTCCCTGGACGTGGAAAAACTCGCCTTCGCCGTCTACGACCAGGACCAGACCCCACAAAGCCGCACCTACCTGGAAGCCTTTCGCAGCTCGCGCTATTTCGCTGAACAGCCGCCGATCCAGGATGCCAACGAATTGCACCGACGCCTGCAACGCTCGGAAATCAAACTGGCCCTGGAAATCCCGCCAGGGTTTGGCCGTGATCTTTACGCCGGCCGCCAACCCACCGTGGCCGCTTGGCTCGACGGCGGCATGCCGTTTCGCGCGGAAACCAGCCGCAACTATGTCGAAGCCGTGCACCTGGGCAATCTCCAGCAACTGGCCGAACTGAGCAGCCTGCCCGTCAATAACCAGGCCGCTGCCAAGCTGGAAACCCGCTTCCGCTATAACCAGGACGTGGTCAGCGTGAATGCCATCGGCCCAGGGGTGATGGCACTGATCCTGGCGTTCATACCGGCCATGCTCACCGCCCTCGGCATCGTGCGTGAGAAAGAGCTGGGCTCGATCACCAACTTCTACGCCACGCCCCTGACCCGCCTGGAATTCCTGCTGGGCAAACAGGCACCGTACCTGGCCGTGAGCCTGGTCAACCTGGCCGTGCTGGTGGCGATGAACCGCTGGCTGTTCGGCGTACCGTTCAAGGGCAGCGGCCTGACCCTGGCGTTCGGTGGCCTGCTGTATGTGCTGGCCACCACCAGCATGGGCCTGCTGATTTCCGCGTTCACCCGCACCCAGATCGCCGCGATCCTCGGCACGATGATCATCACCAGCCTGCCGACCATTCAATTCTCCGGGCTGATCGTACCGCGCTCGTCCCTGGAAGGCGCCGCCGCGCTGATGGGCATGTTGTTTCCAGCGGGACATTTTCTAGACATCGCCGTGGGCACCTTTACCAAGGCCTTGGACGTGCGCCAGTTGTGGCCGCAGTGCCTCGCGCTGTTCGGGTTTTTCGTCGGGTTCACCGGGCTGAGCCTGGTCATGCTCAAGAAGCAGGAGGCCTGATGCACAAGCTCACTCATATCCTGCGCCTGGGCCTCAAGGAACTGACCAGCCTGCGCCACGACAGCGTATTGCTGCTGTTTTTGTTCTACGCCTTCACCGTCGCTATCTACATGCCCGCCGCCGGCTCGGTGATTGGTGTGCACAACGCCAGCGTCGCGTTTATCGATGAAGACCACAGCTCGCTCTCACGGCAGATGGCCGAGGCGCTGCAGCCGCCCGAATTTCAGCCACCCGCGCCGTTGGCCTACGACCAGTTGGACAGGGTGATGGACAGCGGCCAGTACACCTTCGTGATCAACGTGCCGGCGAACTTCCAGGCCGACTTGCTCGCCGGCCGTCAACCGGGCGTGCAGGTGAACGTCGATGCCACCGCCATGAGCCAGGCGTTCATGGGCGCCGGCTACATCGGCAGGATTTTCCAGCGCGAGTTGCTGAGCTACAGCGGCCAGGCCGACACCGCCGCGAAAGCGCCGGCGCTGCTGACCACGCGGGCGCTGTTCAACACCAACCTGGAAGGCGGCTGGTTCCTGGCGGTGATCCAGATCGTCAACAACATCACCATCCTCGCCATCGTGCTGACCGGTACCGCGCTGTTGCGCGAACGCGAGCACGGCACCCTCGACCATCTGCTTGTGCTGCCGCTGACCGCGCTGGAGATCATGCTGGCGAAAATCTGGAGCAACATGCTGGTGGTGGTGCTGTGTACCTGGCTGTCGCTGGAGGTGGTGGTCAAAGGGCTGCTTGGCGTGCCGCTGGCCGGTTCGTTGACGTTGTTTCTGTTCGTGACCGCGCTGTACCTGTTTGCCAGCACCGCCTTGGGCATCTTCCTCGCCACCCTTGCCCGCTCGACGCCGCAGTTTGGCCTGCTGGCGATTCCGGTGATCATCCCGATGCTGTTGCTGTCGGGCGGCAGCACGCCGCTGGACAGCATGCCCGAGTGGTTACAGTGGGTGATGCAGGGCTCGCCGTCGACACACTTTGTGAGCCTGAGCGCGGCAATTCTGTTTCGCGATGCGGGGGTGAGCGTGGTGTGGCCGGATTTGTTGGCGCTGGCGGGGATAGGTTTGTTGTTTTTTGCGGTGGCATTGGCCAGGTTCCGCAAAAGCCTCGCGTCTTGAACGTGGCGAGCGGGCTTGTTGTGGCGAGCGGGCTTGCCCCGCGTTGGGCTGCGCAGCAGCCCCATTAGACTCACCACATTATTTCAGGCACACCGAGGTATATGGTTTTGGGGCGGCTTCGCCACCCAACGCGAGGCAAGCCCGCTCGCCACAGTTACTGGATGATCAGGTTGTTGAACAACAAATCTTCAACCACCGGCTTGCCGGTCTCGTCGTTCATCACTTGCTGGGTTTGCTTCAGGGCTTCCTGGCGCAGTTTTTCCTTGCCCTCGACGGTGCCCATGGCCTCGGTGGTCTGCTGGGTGAACAGCGCCACCAGCTGGTTACGAATCAATGGGTCATTGGCTTTGACCGCAGCCGCCGCTTCAGGCCCGGTCACGCGCAGGGCGATGTCGGCCTTAAAGACCTTGAGCTTCGCCGTACCGTCCAGGCCATAGTTGCCCACGAATGGCGGACTCAGGGTGATATAGCTGACCTTCGGCGCCTCGCCTTCTTTGGCTTCTTTGGCTTCTTCGGCCTGGGCCACCATCGGCAAGGTCAGGGCCAGCATCAACAGGATCCACGCTTTCACAGTTCATTCCTCACATTCGGTTGCCCGGTAGCATAACGCTAGCAAGGCTGAGCACAAGCTTATGGCGACTTATCAGGCCCGGGCATGCTCGTTGACCCACGGGCGTACCCTCCTACACTTATCGGCCACGACGCCAAAAGGAATAGTCCGATGAAAGCTGTGCTGTGCAAAGCCTTCGGCCCCGCCGAATCCCTGGTGCTGGAAGAGATCGCCAGCCCCGCGATCAAGAAGAACGAAATCCTGCTGGACGTGCACGCTGCCGGGGTGAATTTCCCCGACACCCTGATCATCGAGGGCAAATACCAGTTCAAGCCGCCCTTCCCGTTCTCGCCAGGTGGCGAAGCGGCGGGCGTGGTGAGTGAGGTCGGTGAAAAAATCAGCCACCTGAAAGTCGGTGACCGCGTGATGGCGTTGACCGGCTGGGGCAGCTTTGCCGAGCAGGTCGCGGTGCCTGGCTATAACGTGCTGCCGATCCCGTCGAGCATGGACTTCAACACCGCCGCCGCTTTCAGCATGACCTACGGCACGTCGATGCATGCGCTGAAACAACGCGCCAACCTGCAACCCGGCGAAACCCTGCTGGTCCTCGGCGCTTCCGGTGGCGTGGGCCTGGCCGCCGTGGAAATCGGCAAGGCCATGGGCGCACGGGTTATCGCCGCCGCCAGCAGCGCCGACAAGCTCGCCGTGGCCAAGGCAGCCGGCGCCGATGAACTGATCAACTACAGCGAAGCCAGCCTCAAGGATGAGATCAAGCGCCTTACCGACGGCAACGGTGCCGATGTGATCTACGACCCGGTGGGCGGCGACCTGTTTGACCAGGCCATCCGCGCCATCGCCTGGAACGGCCGCCTGCTGGTGGTGGGCTTTGCCAGCGGGCGCATTCCGGAACTGCCGGTGAACCTCGCGCTGCTCAAGGGCGCGGCGGTTGTCGGGGTGTTCTGGGGCTCGTTCGCCCAGCGTCAGCCGCAGGACAATGCGGCGAACTTCCACCAGCTGTTTGGTTGGTATGCCGAAGGCAAGCTCAAGCCGCTGGTGTCGAAGGTGTACCCACTTGAGCAGGCCGCCCAGGCGATCAATGACCTGGGGCAGCGCAAGGCTGTCGGTAAAGTGGTCGTCCAGACCCGCTGACACGAACCCTTGTGGAGCGAGCTTGCTCGCGAAAAACTTGAGTGCGCAGCGTGCATTCAAAATGTCCGCGTCATCGTTGACGGTTTTCGCGAGCAAGCTCGCTCCTACAGGGCGCATACGACCACAACTTATCTATTAGCGACATGTTCATAAGAGAACATTCAATTGCTCGCATTTCCTGTGTTTGAAGATAAGAGGCGATGCTATTTTCGGTAACGAAACTGTAACATTCGCATCCGCAGTCAAAACAAGAAATCTGGAGCTCTTGAATGTTTGCTTTCTTTCGTCCTGCCGCGCACCAGGCGCCCCTGCCTGAAGAAAAAATAGACAGCACTTATCGACGACTGCGCTGGCAGATCTTCGCGGGTATTTTCTTCGGTTACGCCGGGTACTACCTGCTGCGCAAAAACTTCTCCCTGGCCATGCCCTACCTGATCGACGAGGGTTACACCCGTGGTCAACTGGGCCTGGCGATGTCGGCGATCGCAATAGCCTACGGCCTGTCCAAGTTCCTCATGGGCCTGGTGTCCGACCGCTCCAACCCGCGCTACTTCCTGCCCTTCGGCCTGCTGGTCTCGGCGGGAGTAATGTTCATTTTCGGTTTCGCACCTTGGGCAACGTCCAGCGTGACCATGATGTTCATTTTGCTGTTCATCAACGGCTGGGCCCAAGGCATGGGCTGGCCGCCGAGTGGACGGACCATGGTGCACTGGTGGTCGCAGAAAGAACGCGGCGGTGTGGTGTCGGTATGGAACGTGGCGCACAACGTCGGCGGCGGCCTGATCGGCCCGCTGTTCCTGCTGGGCATGGCCTGGTTCAACGACTGGCATGCAGCGTTCTATGTACCGGCGACCGTTGCCCTGCTGGTGGCGGCTTTTGCGTTCATCACCATGCGCGACACCCCGCAATCGGTCGGCCTGCCGCCGATCGAGGAGTACAAGAACGACTACCCGGAAGGCTACGACGCCAGCCACGAAGACGAATTCAGCGCCAAGGAAATCTTCGTCAAGTACGTGCTGCGCAACAAAATGCTGTGGTACATCGCCTTCGCCAACGTGTTCGTCTACCTGCTGCGCTACGGCGTACTGGACTGGGCACCGACCTACCTCAAGGAAGCCAAGCACTTCGACGTGGATAAAACGTCGTGGGCGTATTTCTTCTACGAGTGGGCGGGTATTCCGGGCACGCTGCTGTGCGGCTGGATGTCGGACAAGATCTTCCGTGGCAACCGTGGCCTGACCGGCATCGTGTTCATGGCCCTGGTGACCGTTGCGACCCTGGTGTACTGGCTCAACCCGCCGGGCAACCCGATGGTCGACATGATCGCGCTGTTCTCGATTGGCTTCCTGATCTACGGCCCGGTGATGCTGATCGGCCTGCAGGCACTCGAACTGGCACCGAAGAAAGCCGCCGGCACCGCCGCGGGTTTCACCGGTTTGTTCGGTTACCTGGGTGGTTCGGTGGCAGCGAGTGCGGCCATGGGCTACACCGTGGACCACTTCGGCTGGGACGGTGGCTTTGTGCTGCTGATCGGCGCGTGCCTGTTGGCAATCGCGTTCCTGATCCCAACGCTGTGGCACACCAACAGTGTCAGCACAGCGCGTTAATCGCCTGAGCAATCCTTTGCACAACGCTTGAGCCGCGCCTCCAGATTCTTGTCTGGCATGGCGTGGCTACGCAGGGCGTTCACGGTCTGCTCGACATAATCGCGAGTGGTACCGTAACGCCCGCAAGCGCTTTGCAACACGTGATTCAGCACGATGTCAGGCAAATTGCCGGCATAGCTGGGCAGGTGCCGTTCCAACACAAATCCCAATGCCTGCACCTGGCTGCCATCTTCAAGACGGCAGGTGAGCCAGTGTGGCCGGTAGGAGGGGTACGGCATCTCGCGCTGCCACAAGGCATACAGCGAGGCCTCCAGTTGATCCTCCGGCAAGCGGTAAGCAAACCCGCTGCACGAGCCACCGCGATCCAGGCCGAACACCAACCCCGGTATTTCCGGCGTACCACGGTGCTCGTGAGACCAGAGGTACAAGCCCCGGTGATAACCGTGGACCCGTGCCCGCACCCGTTCTGTCGACGAACACTCAGGCCGCCAGATCAGCGAACCATAAGCGAATAGCCAGACCGGCCCACCCTTATGCCGAGCCATGGTGGCCTGCATCGAGCTCATCAACTGTTCGTGAGTGAGTTGCGGCCCCAGATCGAGCCGCGGAGGGTAAGCCAATTGCAAAAGATCGGATTCAATGGCGGTCATGGCGGATCGCTTAGGTCTCCTTTGTTGTTACGAGAATCTATTACCAGTTGTAAGCAACTTTACCGTAATAGAACGCGCCGCTGTAACCGTACGGCGAAAAAGTGCTGTACGCCAAGTTGCCACCGCTGCCCAGGATGAAAACCCGGCAATCAGACATCAAAGCGTCAGTGCTCTGAGTGTGTACGGTCGATCCGGCTGGCGGGCGGTAGCGGTCAGTATTTAGTTAGTGTGGATAGTTCGGTAGCCCTTCTGGATATAGCTTAAAGCTATCCTTGTAAAAAATTAAATACCTTAAAAGAACAAGCGAAAGCATAAGCAAAGAGCCCCATTCGTCAGGATTGAGGGCAGCAATCTCGCTACTTTCAGCTCCGGTTCAGCCTGGGAGCGCGCCAAACCTTCAAAATAGCGCACACACCACGACCCACTTAGCCGTCCCCAAACCGACTATCGAGGTCGCACCCATGAAAAAATTTCGATTGCCTGGCTTGTTGCTACTGGCCCAGGCAACCACTGCCCTCGCCGCCGAAGCGCCACCGACCGATGATGACAAGGGCTTCTGGTATGCGCAGACCAGCGTCTATACCCGGCACTTCGCGCCCGACCCGGACCACAACAACAACCAGGATTTGATCGGCCTGGAACGCAATGAAGCGTCAGGCCTGTTGTATGGCGGGGCGACGTTTCGCAACTCGTTCAGACAGCGCTCGTACTACGCCTATGCGGGCAAGCGCTATGACATGGCCGATTATCCGGTGTACCTGAAGGTTACGGGCGGGGCGATCCAGGGCTATCGCGGCAAGTACCGCGACAAGATCCCGCTGAACCGTTTCGGCGTAGCGCCGGTGATCATTCCGTCCGTGGGCACCCATTACGGGCCGATGGCGGCGGAATTGGTGCTGCTGGGGTTCAACGCGGCAATGGTGACAACGGGCGTGCGCTTTTAATCGCTCAGGTGGATGCTTTTGTGGCGAGGGAGCTTGCTCCCGCTGGGTCGCGAAGCGAGCCCAAAAGTTACTGTGGTCTTTCAGATAGATCGTGGCGGCAGTTTTGGGGCTGCTGCGCAGCCCAACGGGACGGTGCAGCGATCCGACAAGCTCCCTCGCCACAGGAAATTCGAGTTACGGGCGCGGGGCGTAGGCGAATACATCGGCGCGCATCTGGTGCGCGTCCATGCCAGCGTCGACCAGCGCATCCAAAGTGCCGTAGATCATCGCCGGTGACCCGCTGGCGTAGACATGCACGGCTTTAAGGTCAGTGATGTCTTCGCACACCGCTTCATGCAACAGCCCGCAGCGCCCTTCCCAGCCGCACAGGTCGCTGACCACCTTGTGCAGGAACAGGTTGGGCAGTTGCAGCCACTGGTCCCAATGCTCAATCTCGTAGAAATCTTCCGGACGACGCACGCCCCAGTACAAGTGCACCGGGTACTTGAAGCCGGAGGCGCGGCAATGCTCGATCAGGCTGTGCATCTGCGCCATGCCGGTACCGGCGGCGATCAGCACCAGCGACCCGTCCGGCAGTTCGGCCAGGTGGGTGTCGCCAAACGGCAGCTCGATGCGGGCCATTTGATTACGTTGTAATTGCTCAAGCAGGTTGCGGGCGCTGTCCTCGCGGGCCAGCACATGCAGTTCCAGCTCGCGCCCGGCATGGGGCGCCGAGGCCAGGGAAAACGCCGATTTCTCGCCGCTCTCGCGCTCGATCATCAGGTATTGCCCAGCGTGGTAACGCACTGCCTTGCCGGCTGGGGCGAGCAGGCGCACGCGCCACACATCGCCACCGACGTCCACGCATTCACTCAATTGGCACGACAACTTGCGCAACGGCAACTCTCCCGGCGCCAGCACGCCATCCCACAACACAATGCAATCTTCCAGCGGTTCGGCAATGCAAGTGTAGAACTCACCGTGGTCGCGCACCTCGCCGGCTTGCTGCACACGGCCTTCCACCAACAGCGCCGCGCACACGTGGCACACGCCATTGCGACAGGCCTGAGGGCATTCATAGCCCAGGCGGCGTGCGCCTTCGAGGATTCGCTCGCCGGGGACCAGCTCCAATACGGCGCCGGAAGGTTGCAGGGTTACACGCATCAATCTATTCCCAATTCTTTCCACATCGCATCGACACGCGCCGTCACGGCTTCATCCTTGACGATCACCCTGCCCCACTCGCGAGTGGTTTCACCCGGCCATTTGTGGGTGGCATCCAGGCCCATCTTCGAGCCCAGGCCCGAGATCGGCGAGGCGAAGTCGAGGTAGTCGATGGGCGTGTTGTCGATCATCACCGTATCGCGCTTGGGGTCCATGCGCGTGGTGATGGCCCAGATTACGTCGTTCCAGTCGCGGGCATTGATGTCGTCGTCGGTGACAATAACGAACTTGGTATACATGAACTGTCGCAAAAACGACCACACACCGAGCATTACCCGCTTGGCATGGCCTGGGTACGACTTCTTCATGGTCACAATGGCCATGCGATACGAGCAGCCTTCCGGCGGCAGGTAAAAGTCGGTGATCTCCGGGAATTGCTTTTGCAGGATCGGCACGAACACTTCGTTCAGCGCCACACCGAGAATGGCCGGTTCGTCCGGCGGACGGCCGGTGTAGGTGCTGTGGTAGATCGGCTTGATCCGGTGGGTGATGCGCTCGACGGTGAACACCGGGAAGCTGTCGACTTCGTTGTAGTAACCGGTGTGGTCGCCGTAAGGGCCTTCATCGGCCATCTCGCCCGGGTGAATCACGCCTTCGAGGATGATTTCGGCGGTGGCCGGCACTTGCAGGTCGTTGCCGCGGCACTTCACCAGTTCAGTGCGGTTGCCGCGCAACAGGCCGGCAAAGGCGTATTCGGACAGGCTGTCAGGCACCGGGGTGACGGCGCCGAGGATGGTGGCCGGATCGGCGCCCAGGGCGACGGAGACCGGGAACGGCTTGCCGGGGTGTTTCTCGCACCACTCGCGGAAGTCCAGGGCGCCGCCACGGTGGCTCAACCAACGCATGATCACCTTGTTGCGGCCAATCACTTGCTGGCGGTAGATGCCGAGGTTCTGGCGGTCCTTGTTCGGGCCTTTGGTAACGGTCAGGCCCCAGGTGATCAGCGGGCCGACGTCGCCGGGCCAGCAGGTCTGCACCGGGAGCATGGCCAGGTCAACGTCATCACCTTCGATGACCACTTCCTGGCACACGGCGTCCTTGACCACTTTGGGGGCCATGGCAATGATCTTGCGAAAGATTGGCAGCTTAGACCACGCATCCTTCAAGCCCTTGGGCGGCTCGGGCTCCTTGAGGAAGGCCAGCAGCTTGCCGATCTCGCGCAGTTCGCTGACAGACTCGGCGCCCATGCCGAAGGCCACCCGATCGGGGGTGCCGAACAGGTTGCCGAGCACCGGGATATCAAAGCCAGTCGGGTTTTCGAACAGCAGCGCCGGGCCCTTGTTGCGCAGGGTACGGTCGCAAATCTCAGTCATTTCCAGCACCGGGGAAACCGGCACCTGGATACGTTTCAACTCTCCGCGCTGCTCAAGTTGCTGCACGAAATCCCGAAGATCCTTGAATTTCATTAACCATGCCACCCGTAAAATAGGCGTACATCCTACCTGCTCTGAAGACGGCTGGCAGCTTAATTGGCCGTCAGCCCCCGTGATTGCAACGAACTGAACAGCGGTTCCAGGAACGCCTCGATGTGCCGCGCGCCGACGTCGGAGAGGTGATTATCGTCGGTGTACAGCGCACGGCCATTAAGCTCGACCCGGCACAGGCCATCGGCGCCGCACAGCAGGGCCGCAGGGTCCAGCACCGCCACGCCGCCGTCGGCAGCCGCCAACTCGTCGAACAGCTGGGTGATAAAGGCCTGGCGTTGCTCATGCTCCGCGACAGGCAGCCCCTCACCTTCTACCGAGCGATGCATCATGGCCAGGCGACTGAGACGGTACGGCACGATGATTTCCTGCAGTGGCACTTCCTTGACCAGCCACACCCGGTGCCCGGCGGCGCGCAACCCTTTGATGCGTTCGCGCAGGCCTTCGGCGAAACGCTGTTCCGCCACGGCGCGCACGTACTTGCCGGTGCCGGGGTCCTTGATCGCATGCTCCTTGTCGCCCGACACCTGCCCATAGAGATACAGACTCCAGCGCGCCGCCAGCACCACATCACTGAACGACTGCTCGGCCATGGCCTTCTCGACCCGCTGGTTGAAACGCGCGCAGCGGGCGATATTTTCCAGGCCATCGAGCGGCACGCAGCCGGCAAAACTGGCCTGGACCAAACTGATATCGTGCCGTTTGGCAGCGTCCTCGAGCGCCGGAATCAGCGCGGTGGCATGGCTGTCGCCCCATACCAACGCGGACACCGAGTTGCCTTTAGGGCCGAAGTGACAGAACAGCCGCTCATCGGGAGTGTCCTTGTCCGCCATACAGGCCAGCAGTTCCGGGCTCCATGTCTTCGCCTGGGCATAACGCAACGCCTGTTCGGATAGCCGCGAAGGCACCCCATCTAACTTGCGCAACGCCAGGCCGCTAAAGCCAATGCACAGGATGCCAACGCCGGCAGCAATCAGGATCGCCGTGCGGCCGGCCAGCAAGCGCTTTTCCCGAAACGGTGCTTCTACGAGTCGCCAGGACAAATAGCCCAGCACCAAACTCAGCAGCAACAGCCCTGCCAGCGCCTGTGTGCTCAAGCCATCCACCGCTGCATAGTTGGCGTACACGAACACCGGCCAGTGCCACAGATACCAGGAATAAGAGATAAGCCCTATGCCCACCATCACCTGCGAACTCAACAGACGCCCGACCCAGGTGTACTGCTGCCCATTGGCCCAGATTAACCCGACCACGCCCAGCACCGGCAGCAAGGCGGCGGCACCAGGAAACGGGGTGTGCTCATCAAAACCGAAGATGGCGATCAGGATCAGCGCCATAGACACCAGGCTGACCCCTTGGGCCAGGACGGGCGAGGCGCGCCAGTCACGATTGGGCATCACCGCCAGCACGGCGCCGGCCAGTAACTCCCAGGCACGCAGGTGCAACAGGTAGAAGGCTTTTTGCGGCTGATGATCTACCGCCCAGACACTCATGCCAAAAGACACCAGCAACACACCGAACAATGCCAGGCGCCAGTGTTTCAAACGGCTTGAAAGCAGCGTCAGCAACAGCGGAAAGAGGATGTAGAACTGTTCCTCTACCGACAACGACCAGGTGTGCAGCAAAGGCTTGATGTCGGAGGCGGCATCAAAATAGCCATGCTGGCGAGCAAACAGCAGATTGGAGGTGAATGTCGCCTGATAGTGCGCGGTCCGCCCCAACGCTTCGTAGTCCTTGGGCGCCAGCAGAAACCAGCCCACCACCAGTGTCGCCGCCATCATTACAAACAGCGCAGGCAAGATACGCCGGGCGCGACGGGCCCAGAAGTCGATAAAACTGAAACGCCCTGCCTGGCGTTCGCGCCAGATAATCGAAGTGATCAGGTAGCCGGAAATCACGAAGAACACATCGACGCCAACAAAGCCGCCAGTAAGGCCGGGAACCCCAAAGTGAAACAGCACAACGGCGAGAACAGCGATGGCACGCAGGCCGTCAATGTCTCTTCGGTAAACAAGAGTGGTCATAAATCGAATGTCAGCCAGATTCGGATGGAGATGAGCGTAGCCGCACTCACCTTTTTTGTTTCTTAACTGACACTTGGGGTGCGCAAACCTCCCTTTTTCGACACAAAAAAAATGGCGCCCCTAAGGGCGCCATTTTTTCGGACCTGAAACGTCGTATTACTTACGCTTCATCGACAAGAAGAACTCGTCGTTGGTCTTGGTGGCTTTCAACTTGTCGATCAGGAACTCGATGGCCGCGACTTCGTCCATCGGGTGCAGCAGCTTGCGCAGAATCCACATGCGCTGCAGTTCGTCGTCGGCGGTCAGCAACTCTTCGCGGCGGGTGCCGGAACGGTTGATGTTGATCGCCGGGAATACGCGTTTTTCCGCGATACGACGGTCCAGGGGCAGTTCCATGTTGCCGGTACCCTTGAACTCTTCGTAGATCACTTCATCCATCTTCGAGCCGGTTTCAACCAGCGCGGTAGCGATGATGGTCAGCGAGCCGCCTTCTTCGATGTTCCGCGCAGCACCAAAGAAACGCTTCGGTTTCTCCAGGGCATGGGCATCGACACCACCGGTCAATACCTTGCCGGAGCTCGGGATCACGGTGTTGTAGGCACGGGCCAGACGGGTGATGGAGTCGAGCAGGATCACCACGTCTTTCTTGTGTTCGACCAGGCGCTTGGCCTTCTCGATCACCATTTCGGCAACCTGCACGTGGCGGGTTGGCGGCTCATCGAACGTCGAGGCAACCACTTCGCCGCGCACGGTGCGCTGCATTTCGGTTACTTCTTCCGGACGCTCATCGATCAGCAGCACGATCAGGTGAACTTCAGGGTTGTTACGTGCGATGTTCGCTGCAATGTTCTGCAGCATGATGGTCTTACCGGCTTTCGGCGGTGCGACGATCAGGCCACGCTGGCCCTTGCCGATCGGGGCGCACAGATCGATGACACGACCGGTCAAGTCTTCAGTGGAACCGTTGCCGGCTTCCATCTTCATGCGCACGGTCGGGAACAGCGGGGTCAGGTTCTCAAAGAGAATCTTGTTTTTCGCGTTCTCGGGACGATCGAAGTTGATCGTGTCGACCTTGAGCAGGGCGAAATAACGCTCGCCTTCCTTCGGAGGACGGATCTTGCCAACGATGGTGTCACCGGTGCGCAAGTTGAAGCGACGGATCTGGCTCGGCGAGACGTAGATATCGTCTGGGCCGGCGAGATAGGAGGCGTCTGCAGAGCGGAGGAAGCCGAAGCCGTCCTGGAGAATCTCCAGCACGCCATCACCGGAGATTTCCTCGCCGCTTTTCGCGTGCTTTTTGAGCAGGGAGAAAATCACGTCCTGCTTGCGCGAACGGGCCATATTTTCTAT
The DNA here is from genome assembly GCF_001050345.1 of Pseudomonas fildesensis. Classification (GTDB taxonomy): domain Bacteria; phylum Pseudomonadota; class Gammaproteobacteria; order Pseudomonadales; family Pseudomonadaceae; genus Aquipseudomonas; species Aquipseudomonas fildesensis. Next base: position 56,786 of record NZ_LFMW01000016.1, read on the forward strand.
GCCCATTTCTTCGGCCAGTTGGAGCAGGTCGGTAATCGGCTTTTGCTTGAGTTCAGTCAGATTCATATAGGAATGACGTAATCATTTATGGAGGGGGGAAATTAAGCTTTTGGCTTAATGAGGCCGCGCCGCAGAGAAGGCGACAGGATCGCGTACTAATCGAAAAGGAGTGCGTCGGCGACGGCTTGCAGGGGGCAGTGGAGAAACCAGTGCGGGGCCGAATGTACCACCTGAATTTCGGAGCGTCTAGCCCTGTTTCACGAAAAAGCCCCGCAATTTGCGGGGCTTTTTTGACGACGCTTAGATGTTCGCGTCGAGGAAAGCTTGCAGCTGGGACTTGGACAGCGCGCCGACCTTGGTGGCTTCGACGTTGCCGTTCTTGAACAGCATCAGCGTAGGAATACCACGCACGCCGTGCTTGGCCGGGGTTTCCTGATTGTCGTCGATGTTCAGTTTGGCAATGGTCAGTTTGCCTTCGTAGGTGGTTGCAATGTCGTCCAGGACCGGAGCGATCATTTTGCAAGGGCCACACCATTCAGCCCAGTAGTCAACCAGCACCGGGCCAGCAGCCTTGAGTACTTCGGCCTCAAAGGTCGCGTCGGTGACGTGCTTGATAAGATCGTTGCTCATGGATGTCTCCGGATTGTAAGCAAAAAAAACGTTGCCCATCATAGCCGCCCTTCCCCCGTTCAGGAAGCCGCCTCTGATTGAGTCTTGCTATGGTGGTGCATGAGTTTGGGTATAGCCCAACTCACGGCGCTACGGGAGTTACAAAAGCAATGCCCGTTCGCAACGCTGCGTTACGCACGTGCTCCTGCATGGTTTTCTGCGCCGCTGCACTGGCACGCCGGGCCAGGGCGCGCAGGATCCTGCGATGTTCCTGCCAGGTTTCCATGGCCCGCTCCGGCCGGATGAACGGTAGCTTCTGGCTCTCCAGAAACACCTCGGCACTGGCGCTCAGGATGCTCACCATGGCCTGGTTACCGCTGGCCAGGAGAATGCGCTGGTGGAATTCGAAATCCAGCCGGGCAGCCGCTTCGAAGTCGCCGGCCTTGAGGACCTTGCGCATGGCCTCGACGTTATCGTCCAGGCTGTCGAGTTCATCGATCGTCAGCGTCACCGCCGCCAACCCCGCCGCGAACCCCTCAAGGGCATAGCGCAACTGGAAGATATCCAGTGGCGTCGCCTGGGCCGCGAAGGGCCAGGCGAACCCCGGCGACTCTTCGGCCGCCTGCACAAACACGCCTTTGCCCGGCTGCACACTGACTACGCCCAAGGCACTCAGCGACGACAACGCTTCGCGCAATGAGGCCCGACTCACGCCCAACTGCACCGCCAGGTCGCGCTGGGAGGGCAATGCATCACCCGGCCCGAAGCCTTGCTCCTTGATCAGTTTGCGGATGGCTTGCAGGGCCGCTTCCGGTACGGCTTGGGCGATGGAATTCATAAAAAACTCAAGGTTCCAGTCAACAGAGCGGCTAGTTGTAAAGCTATTCGCAGCCTTCGGCAAGCCACGCCCCAAAAGGGCTCGCGGGGTTTTAACCGCGTTCGAAAAGGGTGCGAAATTTCCGACAACTGTTCAGACCAGTAAGACCACCGCAACTCAACAAATCCCAGCGCTCCAGGCCATTCGAGCAGTGATGGCATGGGCTGTGCACTGAGCAAAATCAGAAAACCCCTTCGCCCTTCTCGGAGAGTTGCCATGACCAAACGCTACAGCGCCCTGCTCACTGCCCTGTTTGCCAGCCTGATGCTGAGCCAGGCACCCGCCCAGGCCAACGGTCTGGACGATATCGTCGCGCGTGGAACCCTCAAGGTCGCTGTGCCTCAGGACTTCCCGCCCTTCGGCTCGGTCGGCCCCGACATGAAGCCTCGCGGCCTGGACATCGACACTGCCAAGCTGCTGGCCGACCAGCTCAAGGTCAAGCTGGAGCTGACCCCGGTCAACAGCACCAACCGTATTCCGTTCCTCACCACCGGCAAGGTCGACCTGGTGATTTCCAGTCTGGGCAAAAACGCTGAGCGCGAAAAGGTCATCGACTTCTCGAGGGCCTATGCACCGTTCTACCTGGCCGTATTCGGCCCGCCTGACGCCGCCATCAGCACCACTGACGACCTCAAGGGCAAGACCATCAGCGTGACCCGTGGCGCCATCGAAGACATTGAGCTGACCGCCGTAGCGCCCAAAGAAGCGACTATCAAGCGCTTCGAAGACAACAACTCGACCATCGCCGCCTACCTGGCCGGCCAGGTTGACCTGATTGCCAGCGGCAACGTGGTGATGGTGGCGATCAGCGAACGCAACCCGAAACGCGTACCTGCGCTGAAAGTGAAGCTCAAGGACTCGCCGGTGTATGTGGGCGTGAACAAGAACGAGCCGGCGTTACTGGAGAAGGTCAACCAGATCCTGGTCGCGGCCAAGGCTGACGGCAGCCTGGAAAAGAACGCGATGCAGTGGCTTAAAGAGCCGCTGCCTGCAGACCTCTGATTCAACGGAGCTGACCCATGGCCTATCAATTCGACTTTGTGCCGGTGCTGGCCAATACCGACCTGCTGTTACGCGGCGCCCTGTTCACCCTTGAGCTGACCGCCATCGGTGCCATTTTGGGGGTCGCCCTGGGCACCGTCGGCGCAGTGGTGCGGGCGTGGAAAATTCAGCCGTTCGCCTGGTTCTTCGGTGTGTATGTCGAGTTGATCCGCAACACACCGTTCCTGGTGCAGTTGTTCTTCATCTTCTTCGGCTTGCCGTCCCTGGGGCTGAAAATTACCGAATGGCAAGCCGCGGTGCTGGCGATGGTGATCAACCTGGGGGCCTACTCCACCGAGATCATCCGCGCCGGCATCCAGGCCATCCCGCGCGGGCAACTGGAAGCCTCGGCTGCGCTGGCGATGACGCGCCTCGAAACGTTTCGCCATGTGGTGCTGCTGCCGGCGCTGGGCAAGGTGTGGCCGGCACTGAGCAGCCAGATCATCATCGTGATGCTCGGCTCGGCGGTGTGTTCGCAGATCGCCACCGAAGAGCTGAGCTTTGCCGCCAACTTTATCCAGTCGCGTAATTTCCGCGCGTTTGAAACCTATGCCCTAACCACCCTCGTGTACCTGTGCATGGCGCTGATGATTCGCCAGTTGCTCAACTGGATCGGCCGTCGATTCGTCATGAGGAGCAGCCGATGAGTGATTTTTCCTTCTGGGACATCGTACGCAACTTGCTCATCGGCCTGCAGTGGACCCTGTTGCTGTCGCTGGTGGCATTTGTGGGCGGCGGCCTGATCGGTTTGCTGGTGATGACGATGCGCATCAGCCGAAAAGCGTTCCCGCGTAATATCGCCCGTACCTATATCGAACTGTTCCAGGGCACGCCGCTACTGATGCAGCTCTTCCTGGTGTTTTTCGGTGTTGCCCTGCTCGGGGTGGATATCTCGCCCTGGCTGGCGGCGGCGATTGCCTTGACCCTGTTTACCAGCGCTTACCTCGCCGAAATCTGGCGCGGTTGCGTCGAGTCCATCGCCCATGGGCAGTGGGAAGCGTCAGCCAGCCTGGCCCTGAACCCGCTTGAGCAACTGCGCTACGTGATCCTGCCCCAGGCCCTGCGGATTGCCGTGGCGCCCACCGTGGGTTTCTCGGTGCAGGTCGTCAAAGGCACCGCCGTGACCTCGATCATCGGCTTTACCGAACTGACCAAGACCGGCGGCATGCTCGCCAACGCCACATTCGAGCCCTTCATGGTCTACGGCCTGGTGGCCCTCGGTTACTTCCTGCTCTGTTACCCCTTGTCGCTCAGTGCGCGCTACCTGGAAAGGAGACTGCATGCCTCTGCTTAGAATTTCCGCCCTGCATAAGTATTACGGCGATCACCACGTACTCAAGGGCATCGACCTGACCGTAGAAGAAGGCCAGGTGGTGGCAATCATCGGCCGCAGCGGCTCGGGCAAATCCACCCTGCTGCGTACCCTCAATGGTCTGGAGTCGATCAACGATGGCGTCATCGAGGTCGATGGCGAATACCTCGACGCCGCCCGCGCCGACCTGCGCAGCCTGCGGCAGAAAGTCGGCATGGTATTCCAGCAGTTCAACCTGTTCCCGCACCTGACGGTGGGCGAGAACGTCATGCTCGCGCCGCAAGTCGTGCAAAAAGTGCCCAAGGCCAAGGCCGCACAGTTGGCGCGGCAGATGCTGGAGCGCGTCGGACTGGGCGAGAAGTTCGACGCCTTCCCCGATCGCCTGTCAGGTGGCCAGCAACAGCGCGTCGCGATTGCCCGGGCACTGGCGATGTCGCCCAAGGTGCTCTTGTGCGATGAAATCACCTCAGCCCTGGACCCTGAACTGGTTAACGAAGTGCTCAGCGTGGTCCGCCAGCTTGCCAAAGACGGCATGACGCTGATCATGGTGACTCACGAAATGCGCTTTGCCCGCGAAGTGGGGGACAAATTGGTGTTCATGCACCAAGGAAAAGTGCATGAAGTGGGTGATCCAAAAATCCTGTTCGCCAACCCACAAACAACGGAACTGGCGAACTTTATCCGCACCACCGAAGCCCCCGCCTGACGGGTCAGCCAGCAGGCACCAGCTCGAATCGCCCGTTGCCTTCCAGCGTGGTTTTATCGCGAACAGCGGTAGCCGCGCTCGACAGCCAGGTGTCGACCTGCACCTGCGCAGAAAACGTGCGCCCCTTGGCCGGGAGACCGCCGGCCAACACCACCAGGGATTGGCCTGGTTGCAGTTGGCCTCCTCGGTCGGCGTGGTTATGCAGTTGCGCCAACTCGACGGGTTTGCCATCCAACTGGGGATGTTCAAGCGTCAGCCTGAAGGAGCCCTGACGGCCAAACCTGAAGCCTTGCCCATCCATCGCCACGCCCTGAAAACGCAGTGCAATCACGCTGGCCTCGGGGCATACGACATTCAGGCGCACCGTGCGCTTGCCCAGGAAAACACCCTGGCCTACAGGCTGCTCGCCTGTACGCAACGAACCGTAGTCGACAAGGGGTTGGCTCAACGACAAGCGGCAGCTTGCGGCACTCGCTGGCGCCGGCAGCAGGCCCGCCAGCAGCCCAAAGGCTCCAAAGCCCACGGCCACAGACCAAGGCACGAAAGCCACCTTAGCGGCAGGTCGCGGACACGGTTTCGTAGAAGTGACCATTATAAGTTTGCTCCGGAAGGTCGAATTGCAGTGCACAGTTCGTCGCGTTGGACGAGGACACTCTCAAGGTTTGTGGCGCCTCAACGTTGCTCAGGAAAATCATCCCATCCCCCACAACGGTGGTCAGCAGCTCGTTGCCCGCGCCCAGCACAGCGCCGCCTTGGGGCAAGGGCTTACCATCCGCACCCGTGGCGCGCAGCAATACGCGGCGCACCTTGATCACTTCGAAGTCGACCTTGTTGAACGACCCACGCCCAGCCTCCAGCACCTGGGTGCCGTTTTTGATATCCACCTGCCTAGGCAGGCTTTTGCCTTCCAGTTCGAGCAGGCTGGTTTGATAGGCCGGCAAGCTGGCAATCACCGCCTGCCCCCACGGGTCAGTCCAGACCGGACCCTGAGGGGTAGCAATGCGGGCACCCGCAATGTCACCGACCGAGACAACACCAAAGGTATCCTCTACCCGATACGGCGACAGCGTGACCCCTTGTGAATGGGCGACAACCGCCCCTTGCAGTTGGCCGGTGTAGCTGGTGCTGGACGAGTCCCGATTGAGCCCCAACCCCACTTGGGCGTAGCGAGTAGTCGAGTTGACCGTACCGCCGACGGTGTGCTCGCGACGCTCACCCAGGTCTTGTTCGCTGCGCACCTGGTAGTTAAACGCTTCATCGATGCGTTCGTCATAGGTAGTGCCGATACTGGTGCGCTCACCCTGGCGTCGAGCGTAGGAACTGAGGGTACGGTCGCTGCCCAGCGGCACGCTGACTTGCAGTCGAATACCCAGGCCTTCGTCGTTCTTATCGCCATCGATAGTGCGGCTGGACTGGCCAACCTGGGAATCGACCGTGACACCCATGCTGGCGTACTTGAAGTTCTTGTTCCACGAGCCATAGACGTGCTGGGTAGTCTGACTGTTGAAATGGGCGCCCCGGGTGTAGCCAATCGAGAATCCGCCCAGTTGTGGGTCCAGCCAACTGAATCCTGCGGTGTACTGGTTCTTGAAACGCGCGTTTTCCACCTCTTTGATATCAGGGTTCACTGTATCGAGTACGTCACGATAGCCCGGCGTCTGCGTAGTCGCACTCAAAGCCATCTGCACATTTGCAGCTATGCTGGCGCTAACGGAAATGCTGTTACGGGCACCCTGGATTTTTTGTGAATGATCGCGGGACAGATTGTTTCGCACACCAATGGAAAATCGCTGGGAAAAACTGCTGTCCAGCGCCAGGCCTACCGAGTTATAGCTATCGGTGCTCTGTACACCCGCGCTCAGCGCGCTGCCCTCGCCCACCGCCCAAGTACCACTGCCCATCGCCAGCATTGGCTCCTTGGCGCCTGCGCCTTCCACATCCCGGACCTTGCCCAGAGACGCCGTATAACCTGACTTGACGGGCACCGCCGCGCGGAAAGTCGCGGCCGGCACTACAAAACTGCGCTGCCCGCCACGGGTCTCGATAACCGTGACCTGAAGGTCACTGGTGCCATTGAGCAACGGTAGATTGGTCAGGGAAAAAGGCCCTTCCGGGACCATCGTGGTGTAGATCAGCGCGCCGGATTGCCTCACCTCCACCCGTGACTGGCTCAGGGCCTGCCCCTCGACAACCACGCCGCTGTTAACACCGCTGCTTTCAATACCATCGGGAAATAATTGCGCACCCGTCAGTTGAACACCGCCAAACACCGGGTTATTCCCAGAAATCTGGCCGACTTGAAAGGTCGACGCCAACCGCACAAAATCCCGTTGCGCGTAGGCGTATAAGTGCTCAGCCGTTGTGCTACGGTCATTGGAAATATAAAGCTGGCGACTGCGGGCAATCCAATCACCAAAGTTGAAACCCACCTCCGTAGAGGCCGACAGGTAGCGATTGGTATCTTCCCTCGAATGACTGTTGACGGCCTGGATATCGTAATTGAGCAACGCCGCGGTCCCGCCGCGCGCGTAGCTGCCAGAACCTTGCTGGATATCCCGCAGAGCGTCCGTAGGCACCACCAGTGACACCTCCTCATTGCCGGGACGCAATGTGGTGATCGTCTTGGGGTAATCGGCGCGGAAGTCATAACAGGCGTGTTCCGGCGCGACGCTTTTGTCGACTACCGTGGAAGGCACTCGCAAGCCACCACGCTCCAGCAAGCCGCGGGTAAAACACAGTTGGCCCTCACGATCGAAGCGCGCATCGGTCAAGCCAATGCGCTCGCCGTTGACTGTGAGGTCTACCACCCGGTTGCCTTCACCGAAACGCGGCGCGTCGCGAAAATACTGGGCTACGGAAGGGCTGATACCGCGTGCCTGCAACGTCGCCAGATCAAACCCGGCAATGGTGGTGGTTGTGGGTGCGGCATCGGCCTCTGCAATCACACCGGACATCATTGCCACACACACCGACAGGCTCAGCCCGCTGCGCCTGAATAGCTCATCAGGCTTTTGTACATACCCCGCATGGGCAACCGCGACTCTAACTGCGTTGATTTTTTTCATGTGGGGTCACGGCGCGTTTACGATGATCAGCGCATCGTAATTTTCCACCGTAAATCCATAGACGGTAGCGGGGGAAATCGAGACCGAGGTGGCACCGGCGACTGCAGTCTCGATAGGCACACTTAGGGTCTCTCCCGGCAGCACGTAGGTGCGGGGCAGATAGACTTTCTGTTTCTGAGGGCTCAATAGCACTTCGTCAGCCAAACGGACGACGTAAGCGCTGTCGTTGCGCACCTTCAAGGCATTGCCTTGAAGGTGCCACGTCAGTAATTCCCAGGGGGCGTTGTGCTGGGGAAGCCCTTTGGGATGAAGAATCAATGGCAGGTTTTGCCTAAGGCTAATGCCGATAGTCGCACCTGAATCAGGCCGGGCCTGTGGGATACCCTCGAATGTCACACGCTTGAGGCGTTGGGTTTTAAGGGGTTCACCGGCAATCAAAAGAAACCTGACCATCTGCCGTTCACCTGCATCGACGCGGGTTACCGGCGGAGTGATTACGACTAATGGTTCAAGGTCCTCTGGAATATCTTCGATGGCCGAATGAAGCAACGCCGGAGTGGGATCCGTATTTTTGACGTTGATACTCGCTTCGCCATCTGCCTCATTAAGCACAATGACGGTAGTTTCAGGTTCCATGCCATCGGCGATCGCCAGACCGCACGCCAGAAAACTCATGCAGATCGACAGCGAGAGGACAGTCTTGATTCGTGAAAGAGCAACCATCTATTCTTTCCTTTGTTACAGGTCAGGAAAAATAGCCGACGCAAGTTTCAACTTATCTATCAACTTGCACCGGCTTGATATCGTTGCTTAGAGGTAACGCAACTCGAGTGTCGCGTGACCGTCCAGATTGATCCCACTGCCCACGGTAAATGCAGATGTTTTGTTGATAACAGCCTGGACCAACAGACTGCCGGAGACCGCCGTGAGTTTTATCGGCGCAGTGCTGGACGACGATGCCCAACTGGTCAGGTGTGGCGGTTGTGCCAGGGCACCATCTCCAACAGTCCATGTAGCGCCATTGTTATTCGACCCATTGACCCGGACCGCCCTACCATCCGCAACCGCATGACTCATGAGCATGATATAGCCGCCAACTTTCTCGTTTTTCGGAGAGACCCCCAGCCCGTAGTTGAATGCATCAATATAAGTTGAATTGAAAGCAACCTGCATCATGCCCGGCACTTTGCTGGAAGTTCTATTGTCTTGTGTCTTGATGCTAACCAACGTTGGCGCATCACACTTTATGGAAAACGGGGTGCTCTTGCGCTCCAGCTTGGTATATTGAGTAGCGCTCAAGGCGTTCGGCTGAATTCGACCATAATCTATAATCGAATTGGTAATATTGAAGCTGCAGCTGGAAGGCACGATAGTGCCTTTGACACGAATATCAGCCGCCTGGACATTAAAACCTGCAAATGCCACAAGCGCTCCCGCAACTGCAACCGCACAAAATTTATTACGCATTAGAGACTCACCCTTACTCATGGTTACTGTCCGGTCTTTTCAGACCATTGGGAAAAACAACTCGTGTAGACAGCTTCAGCCCTTGCTGAAAGGGCTGGAGCGATAGGCGCAAAGCCCACGAAGTTATAGGTACCGAAGCTCAAGTGTCGCCTGGCCGTCCAGATTCACCTGGCTGTTCAAATCAAGCTCGGAAGTTTTGTTGATAACAGCATGAACTTCCAGATTCCCCGACAGGGTGTTCAGCGAAACGGGAGTGAAGTTTCCAGTGTGCCAACTGGTCAAGTCAGTAGCTGCATTCCCCACAGCCTCAGTGCTAGTAGGCACCCACACCCCACCATTATTATTTGAACCCATGACGCTAACCGCTTTGCCATCGGCTACCGAGTTACGAAGGTGCACAACATAGCCGCCTATTTTTTGCGATTTTGCCGTATTCCCCAGACCATACTGGTAGCGATCGACATAGTTCGGTCCAAACTGCGAAACCATCAAATTCGGTATTTTGCTACTTGCACGATTATCAATAGCCTTGATACTAACCTTGGTCTTGACGTGACTACCGCACTTGATTGCATAAGGCGTGCTTTTCGCCCCCAATTTTGTATAATTTGTCGCACTTAACGTATTGGGATCAATTCTGCCGTAGTCAATGACTGAATTAGTAATTGTGAAGCTACAGCTGGCAGGTGCAATAGTGCCTTTGACGCGAAGGTCTGCGGCTTGCACATTCAAGCCAGCAACAGCCAAAAACACACCTGCCAATGCAAAAATACTTTTCTTCATAAGACAACTCACTATCAGTAAGGATAAGAAATGGCTTATTACTAAAAACCAGAAACACTTTTTAAAACGCACGACAACACGTTAAAAATCTTTCATTCGTGAGTCTGACCTATAAATAAATAACACCACGGCACAAGCGCCGACCCGAAGTATCGACGCTCCCCATCAACAATAAAGCCAGAAAAAATATCAATCGACGTAAGAACGCTCAGCAGTATCACTTCAAATCGGTAGAGACTTACGTGAGAACACAACCAAAAATGGCGAGGACAAATACAAAAAATCGTAGGAATTATCAGAAGACCCAGCAAACATACGGGCCTCTGAATATCAACTACAGCAACTATCAACTTGGTCCCGCAACGCTTGTGGATATCTCCTACAGTCCGCACTCACGCATTCCACAGCAGCCTCGGGAAAATTCTCTCTCGCAGCTGCGCGTTGGCTCCAGCGGTCGATCGTGGCACGATGGTCAGGTTATCGACCGAGACCCCAAACCATGCCGCAATCCCAGCCGAAGAATCTGTCCCTGATCGCCGCCATCGACCTGGGCTCGAACAGCTTTCACATGGTCGTAGCCAAAGCCCAGAACGGCGAAATACGCATCCTTGAGCGGCTCGGCGAAAAAGTGCAGCTGGCTGCCGGGATCAACGACGAGCGCCAGCTCAATGAAGAGTCCATGCAACGCGGGCTCGACTGCCTCAAGCGCTTTGCCCAACTGATCAATGGCATGCCCTTGGGCGCCGTGCGAATCGTCGGCACCAACGCCCTGCGCGAAGCGCGTAACCGTGGTGAATTCATCCGCCGCGCCGAGGAAATCCTCGGGCACCCGGTAGAAGTCATCTCCGGCCGTGAAGAAGCGCGCCTGATCTACCTCGGCGTGTCCCACACCCTGGCAGATACGCCCGGTAAACGCCTGGTGGCGGACATCGGCGGCGGCAGTACCGAGTTCATCATCGGCCAGCGCTTTGAACCGCTGCTGCGTGAGAGCCTGCAGATGGGCTGCGTCAGCTATACGCAGCGGTATTTCAAGGACGGCAAGATCACCCCGGCGCGCTACGCGCAGGCCTACACGGCGGCGCGGTTGGAGATCATGAGCATCGAGCACGCCCTGCACCGCCTGACCTGGGATGAGGCCATCGGTTCGTCTGGCACCATCCGCGCCATTGGGCTGGCGCTAAAGGCCGGCGGCCATGGCACCGGCGAAGTCAACGCCGAAGGCTTGGCGTGGCTCAAGCGCAAGCTGTTCAAGCTGGGCGATGCCGAGAAAATCGACTTCGACGGGATCAAGCCCGACCGTCGCACGATATTTCCAGCGGGCCTGGCGATTCTCGAAGCGATCTTCGATGCCCTTGAACTGCAGCGCATGGACCACTGTGACGGCGCCTTGCGCGAGGGCGTGCTCTACGACCTGCTGGGCCGCCATCACCACGAAGACGTGCGTGAGCGCACTCTCAGCTCGCTGATGGAGCGTTATCACGTCGACCTGGAACAAGCCGCCCGCGTGGAACGCAAGGCCCTGCATGCCTTCGACCAGGTGGCCGAGGACTGGGACCTGGAAGACGGCGTATGGCGCGAGCTGTTGGGCTGGGCCGCCAAGGTGCATGAAGTGGGGCTGGACATCGCCCACTACCATTACCACAAGCACGGCGCCTACCTGATCGAGCACTCCGACCTCGCCGGTTTCTCCCGTGAAGACCAGCAGATGCTCGCGCTGCTGGTGCGCGGCCATCGTCGTAACATCCCCAAGGACAAGTTTGCCGAGTTCGGCGACGAAGGCATCAAGCTGATTCGCCTGTGCGTGCTGCTGCGCTTTGCGATCCTGTTCCACCACATCCGCGGTACCCAGGAAATGCCCCAGGTGACCCTGCGCGCCCACGGCGATAGCCTGGACGTGGTGTTCCCGAAAGGCTGGCTGGATGAAAACCAGCTGACCCAGGCAGACTTCGGCCAGGAAGCGGAGTGGCTCACACGAGTAGGCTTCAACCTCAACCTGCGCTGACTCGATCTAATTAACGCCGAAAAACAAATGTGGGAGGGGGCTTGCTCCCGATAGCGGTGGTTCAGTCTAAGTATTTAGTGACTGACGCACCGCTATCGGGAGCAAGCCCCCTCCCACATTGGGTCAGCGTAAGCCTGGATTAGTTCACCGCGAGAATCGGGCTACCCAGCTTCTCCAGCAATGTCGCCTGCGCACTGCGCGCATTCTGGTTGCCGGTCGGTGAGTTACGCACGTAGCGGCCGTCCGACTGCAGGCTCCAGCTGTGGGTGTTATCGGTAAGGTAGCTTTCCAACTCTTTCTTGACCCGCATGATCAGCTTCTTGCCTTCCACCGGGAAGCAGGTCTCTACACGCTTGTCGAGGTTGCGTTCCATCCAGTCGGCGCTGGAGAGAAACATCTGCTCTTCGCCACCATTGAGGAAGTAGAACACCCGCGTGTGCTCCAGGAAGCGACCGATGATCGAGCGCACGTGGATGTTGTGCGACACGCCGACGATGCCCGGACGCAGGCAGCACATGCCGCGCACCACCAGGTCGATGCGCACGCCGGACTGGCTGGCCTTGTACAGCGCGCGGATGATCTTCGGATCGGTCAGCGAGTTGAACTTGGCGATGATGTGCGCCGGCTTGCCGTCGAGGGCGAACTGGGTCTCGCGGGCAATCATGTCGAGCATGCCCTTCTTGAGCGTGAACGGGGCGTGCAGCAGCTTCTTCATGCGCAAGGTCTTGCCCATGCCGATCAACTGGCTGAACAACTTGCCGACGTCTTCACACAAGGCATCGTCGGACGTCAGCAGGCTGTAGTCGGTGTAGAGCTTGGCGTTGCCGGCGTGATAGTTGCCGGTACCCAAGTGGGCGTAACGCGTTATCTCACCGGCTTCGCGGCGCAGGATCAGCATCATCTTGGCGTGGGTCTTGAAGCCGACCACGCCGTAGATCACCACCGCACCGGCCGCTTGCAGGCGGCTGGCCAGCTGCAGGTTGGACTCTTCGTCGAACCGCGCACGCAGTTCGATCACCACCGTGACTTCCTTGCCGTTACGCGCGGCGTCGACCAGCGCATCGACGATTTCCGAGTTGGCGCCGCTGCGGTACAGGGTCTGGCGTACGGCCAATACATGCGGGTCTTTGGCGGCCTGGCGCAGCAGGTCGACCACTGGGGTGAAAGACTCGAACGGGTGCAGCAGCAGGATGTCCTGCTTGCTCACTACGCTGAAAATGTTCTCGCTGTTTTGCAGCAGTTTCGGGATCTGCGGCGTAAACGGCGTGTATTGCAGCTCCGGGTGACTGTCCAGGCCGGTGATGCTGAACAGCCGCGTCAGGTTGACCGGGCCGTTGACCTGGTACAGCTCGCTCTCGCCCAGGTTGAACTGCTTGAGCAGGTAGTCCGACAGGTGTTTCGGGCAGGTATCGGCCACTTCAAGGCGCACCGCATCGCCGTAGCGCCGCGAGAACAGCTCGCCGCGCAAGGCACGGGCCAAGTCTTCGACATCTTCGGAATCGAGCGCCAGGTCGGCGTTACGGGTCAGGCGGAACTGGTAGCAGCCCTTGACCTTCATGCCCTGGAACAGGTCATCGGCGTGCGCGTGAATCATCGACGACAGGAATACATAGTTGTCGCCAGCGCCCCCCACCTCTTCCGGTACCTTGATGATCCGTGGCAACAGACGCGGCGCCGGGATGATCGCCAGGCCGGAATCGCGACCGAAGGCGTCGATGCCTTCGAGCTCGACGATGAAGTTGAGGCTCTTGTTCACCAGCAACGGGAACGGGTGAGTAGGGTCGAGGCCGATTGGCGTGATGATCGGCGCGATCTCGTCGCGGAAGTAGCGACGCACCCAGGTCTTGATCTTGGTGGTCCAGTGACGGCGACGGATGAAGCGGACCTGATGTTTTTCCAGTTCCGGCAGCAGGATGTCGTTGAGGATTGCATATTGGCGGTCGACGTGGCCATGCACCAGCTCACTGATGCGCGCCAGGGCCTGGTGCGGCTGCAGGCCGTCGGCGCCGGCTTGTTCACGGGCGAAGGTGATCTGCTTCTTGAGGCCGGCGACGCGGATCTCGAAGAACTCGTCCAGGTTGCTGGAGAAAATCAGCAGGAATTTCAGCCGCTCCAGCAACGGGTAGGACTCATCCAATGCCTGTTCCAGCACGCGGATGTTGAATTGCAGTTGTGACAGCTCGCGGTGGATGTACAGGCTGCTGTCATCCAGGTTGGTCACCGCTACCACCGGGGCCGGCGCGGGCGCTTCGGCCACCACGACAGGCGGGGCCGGCGCCAGCTCAGGCGGGGTCTCGGCGACTTGTTCAACCACCGGGTGAGCGTCTTTTACGGCAACTTCTGAGAGTCCTTCGGTATTCATCGCGTGTTCCTGTAAGGGCTATTGTTGCTCTCTAAGCAATTGGGCGGCACGGGCGGCGAAATAGGTCAGGATGCCATCAGCCCCGGCACGTTTAAAGGCAGTCAGGGACTCGAGGATCACCCCTTCACTCAACCATCCATTCTGTATTGCGGCCATGTGCATGGCGTACTCGCCGCTGACCTGATACACAAAGGTCGGCACCTTGAATTCCTCTTTGACCCGGTAAAGGATGTCCAGGTACGGCATCCCGGGTTTGACCATCACCATGTCGGCGCCTTCGGCCAGGTCGGCCGCCACTTCGTGCAGGGCTTCATGGCTGTTGGCTGGGTCCATCTGGTACGAGGCCTTGTTGGCCTTGCCCAGGTTCAGGGCAGAGCCCACCGCATCGCGGAACGGGCCGTAGTAGGCACTGGCGTACTTGGCCGAATAGGCCATGATCCGCACATTGACGTGGCCAGCCAGTTCCAGGGCTTCACGAATCGCCTGGATGCGGCCGTCCATCATGTCCGACGGTGCAACCACCTGGGCACCAGCCGCCGCGTGGGACAAGGCCTGCTTGACCAGCGCATCGACGGTGACGTCGTTCTGAACATAGCCTTCTTCATCAAGAATGCCATCCTGCCCGTGGGTGGTGAACGGGTCCAACGCCACGTCGGTGATCACACCCAGTTCCGGAAAACGCTCGCGCAGGGCACGGGTGGCGCGCTGGGCAATACCCTCCGGGTTCCAGGCTTCGGCAGCGTCGAGGGACTTGAGTTCAGCCGGCGTCACCGGAAACAACGCCAGCGCCGGAATCCCCAGCTCGACCCAACCCGCGGCTTCTTCAAGCAGCAAATCAATGGTCAAGCGCTCCACCCCAGGCATCGACGCCACCGCTTCCCGACGATTTTCACCGTCCAGCACAAATACCGGCAGGATCAGATCATTCGTCGTCAGTACGCTTTCACGAACCAGGCGGCGAGAAAAATCATCACGACGGTTACGGCGCAGACGAGTGGCGGGGAACAGGCGATTGGCAGGGGTAAAGCTCACGACAGACTCCTGAGCCCGCGTTTACGGGCGAGCGTTGCAGTTATAAGCGGCCATTATGACGAATGAATGACAGTTGTGCTTATCGATGCGACCTGTAGTCGCATTCGTCGTTTCTGTAGGAATTGTTCACTTCGTGACACATCTCGATACTTTCATGAATGTTCACGAAGGCGTAGGCTGCGCGTTCATTTCGCCAGCACCCAGACCATGCTTCAACAATTTCTGCATGACTTCGGCTACTTTGCCCTCTTCCTCGGCACCTTCTTCGAAGGCGAGACCATTCTGGTGCTCGCAGGCTTCCTGGCATTCCGCGGATACATGGATATCAACCTGGTGGTGGTGGTTGCCTTCTTTGGCAGCTACGCCGGCGACCAGCTTTGGTACTACATGGGACGCAAGCACGGCCGCAAGCTGTTGGCGCGCAAGCCGCGCTGGCAACTGATGGGCGACAAGGCCCTGGAGCATATCCGCAAGCACCCGGACATCTGGGTGCTGAGCTTCCGTTTCGTCTACGGATTGCGCACCGTGATGCCGGTGGCGATCGGCCTGTCGGGCTACCCACCGCTGCGCTATCTGATCCTCAACGGCATCGGTGCCGCCATCTGGGCTGCCGCCTTGGGGGCTGCGGCCTACCATTTCGGCGCAGTGCTGGAAGGGATGCTGGGCAGCGTCAAGAAATATGAGCTGTGGGTGCTGGGCGCCTTGCTGCTGCTGGGCTTTGGCCTGTGGTTGCGCCGCCGCTTCAAGAATGCGCGTATCGCCCGCCAGGCCTGTGCCGATGCAAAGGCTCAGCACGCCGCCGAGCCCGCCCCGGTCGAAGCGCCTAAGACACCAATCGAGTAAGCCGGCCTCTGCAGCAGTAGAGGCCAATCGCGCTGAGCAGGCTGTAACTCGCCAGGCCCAGCCAGCCCAGCGTGCTGGCCGGCCATAGCCCGACCAGCGGCGCCAGCCATACCAACGGCACATTCAGCGCCAGCCGCACCAACTCAGCTTTCAGCGCCCATGGGCGGTTCTCCAGCGCGACGCCCAACGTAAACAACCCCAACGCCATCGCACTCCAGCCCAGGATCAGCGCCGCCGTGGGCAGGCCCTCGCCGAAATTCATCAGGTAACTGCCAAACCCCACATACGCCGCAAATTGCAGGCCCACGTATACCTGTTGGCGCGCGTCCAGCGGCACTTCAAATTTGCGGAACTGGCTCAAGTCCGGCTTGGCCAGCGGGTACTTGGCCTTCACGTCCGCCGGGCGCCAGCCGGTGCGCATGAACCAGATACGCAGCTTGTCCCACTTACTTTCAGTGCGCCGCGCATCACTCCAGAGCTGCGCATAAAACTGCAGGTTGGCCCACAGCGGATTCCAGCTGGCCAAGGGCGTGGTCACGCCGAAAATCACCGGTTCGTTGTCGTCCTCTTCCTGGAAACTGCCGAACAGCCGGTCCCAAATAATGAACACCCCGCCGTAGTTGCGATCCATGTAGAGAGCGTTCTGTGCATGGTGAGCCCGATGATTGGATGGCGTGACGAAGAACCACTCGAACCAGCCAAGCTTGGGCACATGGCGGGTGTGCACCCAGAATTGATACAGCAGGTTGAGCGACGCCACGCTGATAAACACCACCAGCGGCACACCGAGTACGGCCAGGGGCAGGTAGAAGATCCAGCTCAGCAGAAAGCCCGTGCTGGTCTGGCGCAGGGCAGTGCTCAGGTTGTAGTCCTCGCTCTGGTGATGCACCGAGTGCGCGGCCCACAGGATATTGCGTTCATGGCCGCAGCGATGCAGCCAGTAGTAGCAGAAGTCGTAGACGACAAAGGCGAACACCCAGGTCCAGACGCTTTGGGCCGACAGCTCGATCAGCGCGAGGTGCTTGAGGGCGAACGCGTAGGTCAGCAGCCCCACACCCTTGGTCAACAGCCCGGTGGTGGTGGACAGCACACCCGTGCTGAGACTGTTAATGGCATCCGCTACCCGATAGTTGCGCTCGCCGCGCCAGCGGTCGGCCAGCAGCTCAACGACGATCAGGGCGATGAAAAACGGTACCGCGTAAGGCACGAAGTCCATGGGCTAGTCCGGTCTATTTTTGTTACATCAAGATTAGGTGCAGCGGCGCGAGATCCCATTGGCAACAGGTTACAAATTAGTAGACATTTAACGCCATGAATCAGGAGAAATGCCCATGAGCAAAAAGATTGCAGTGATCCTTTCCGGCTGTGGCGTGTATGACGGCGCAGAAATCCATGAAAGCGTGATCACCCTGCTGCGCCTGGACCAGCGCGGCGCTCAGGTCCAATGCTTTGCCCCCGATATTGCGCAGTTGCATGTGATCAACCACCTCACCGGCGAAGAAATGCCCGAGTCGCGCAATGTCCTGGTGGAGTCGGCGCGCATCGCACGAGGCGAGGTGAAGGACATTCGCGAGGCCAACGCCGAAGACTTCGATGCTTTGATCGTGCCGGGCGGGTTTGGCGCGGCGAAGAACCTGTCGAACTTCGCGGTAGAAGGCGCCGGTTGCAGCATCAACCCGCAGGTGTTGGCGCTGGCCGAAGCCTTTGCCGAAGCGGGCAAGCCGGTGGGGCTGATCTGCATCTCACCGGCCCTGGCTGCCAAGATCTATGGCCCAGGCGTCACCTGCACCATCGGTAATGATGCCGATACCGCAGCAGCGCTGGACAAAATGGGCGCCACCCACCAGGAATGCACGGTGGAAGATATCGTCGAGGACAAGGCGCGCAAACTGGTGAGCACGCCGGCCTACATGCTCGGCAAGAACATCAGCGAAGTGGCGTCAGGCATCAACAAGCTGGTGGATCGGGTGCTGGAACTGACCCACGAGGACGACTAACCGAGTGGCGAACGGGGTTGTCGTGGTGAGCGGGCTTACTGTGGAGAGCAGGCTTGTTGTGGCAAGCCAGCTCGCCACAGTAAGCCCACTCACCGCAAGGTCAGTCCTGGCGCATCAACCGGGTCAGGATACGGTCCAGGGCATTGGCAAACGCCTGCTTGTCTTTTTCCCCATGGGGCGGCGGACCACCGCCCATCTGGCCTTGCTCACGCAGATCGGTGAACAGGTTGCGCACCGCCAACCGCTCACTCATGTTCTGCGGGCTGAACTCCTTGCCGCGGGGGTCGAGGGCCGTGACGCCCTTCTTCACCAAGCGGTCGGCCAGCGGCACATCGCTGCAGATCACCAGCTCGCCAGGCACAGCGTGCTCGACCAGGTAATCATCCGCCGCATCCGGGCCGCTGGGCACCACGATCAGCTTCACGCAGGAAAAACTCGGTTTGATCTGGCTCTGCCCGGCCACCAGCACAACCTCGAACTGACGTTTGAGGGCGAACTTCACCACCTGGTCCTTGGCCGCCCGAGGGCAGGCGTCGGCATCGATCCAGACGCGCATGGTTATGCAGCCACCCGGCGCTTCTCGGCCAGGCGACTGCGCCCGTACAGCACCACAATCGCCAGGATCGCCAAGGTCTGTGCACTCAACGAGTAGGCATCGGCGTGGATGCCCAGCCAGTCAAAGTCAAAGAACGCCACCGGCCGCGTGCCGAAGATGCCCGCTTCCTGCAACGCCTTCACGCCATGCCCGGCAAACACCACCGACAGCGCACACAGCAACGCCGCGTTGATGCCAAAGAACAGCGCCAGCGGCAACTTCGCCGAACCGCGCAGGATCACCCACGCCAGGCCCACCAACAGCACCAGCGCCGTCGCGCCACCAGCCAGCACCGCGTTGTGCCCGGCCGGGCCCGCTTGCAGCCACAGGGTTTCGTAGAACAGGATCACTTCGAACAGCTCGCGGTACACCGAGAAGAACGCCAGTATCGCAAAGCCGAAACGCCCGCCACCGCCTACCAGGCTGCTCTTGATGTAGTCCTGCCAGGCTGCCGCGTGGCGCCGGTCGTGCATCCATACGCCAAGCCACAGCACCATCACGCTGGCGAACAGCGCTGTGCAGCCTTCAAGCAATTCGCGCTGGGCGCCGCTGACATCAATCACATACGCCGCCAACGCCCAGGTCGCCAAGCCGGCCAACAGCGCCAAGCCCCAACCGACGTTAACGCTGCGCACCGCCGACTGTTGGCCGGTGTTACGCAGGAAGGCGAGGATCGCCGCCAGCACCAGGATCGCTTCCAGGCCTTCACGCAGCAGAATCAACAGGCCTGAAACATAGCTCAACGACCAGCTCAGGCCATCGCTGCCCAGCAAGCCGGCAGATTCGGTGAGCTTGCCCTTGGCCACATCCAGACGCTGCTGAACCTGATCAATCGGCAAGCCGTCCTGCAACGACTGCCGGTAGGCCATCAGGGTCTTCTCGGTGTCCTTGCGCACGTTTGCATCGACGTTATCCAGGGAGCTTTCCACCAGCTCGAAGCCTTCCAGGTACGCAGCGACGGACAAGTCATAGGCCTGCTCGTGGTCACCGTTGCGGAACGCGGCAAGGCTCTTGTCCAGCGTGGCGGCGGTGTAGTCGAGCAACTGCGCCGGGCCGCGCTTGACCTGCGGCGGTTGCGCGCGCTGGGCACGGAAGGTAGCGGCAGCGGCTGGGCCGTTTGCGGCCAGCACTTCATTGGGGGTTTGGCGGGCCAGGTCGGCGAGGTTGAACGGCTGTTCGCTCTTCGCTGCGGCCGGGTCGGCGGTGAAGCCTGCGATGTAGGTCGCGAGGTCCCAGCGCTGGCGGTCGTCCAACTGGTCGGCGAAGGACGGCATATCGGTGCCTTCGACGCCCAGGCCAAGCGTGTTGTAGATCGCATAAAGGCTCAGGCGATCCAGGCGCGCGGCACCCTGCAGGTTGGCAGGTGGCGGCGTCATACCCACGCCCGCCGGGCCATCACCGGCGCCAGCAGTACCGTGACAGACCGAGCAGTGCTGGGCATAAAGCGGTGCGCCGCGCGTTGGGTCTGGCGTAATCGCCGGGGCCTGGCTGACTTCATAGGCCACGGCCAGTTGGGCACCCAATTGACGGGCTTGGCGGGCGACTGTCGCGCCCTCCTGACGGGAGGTTACCGCCGCTAACAATTGGTCGACGCCCTTAACCAATGCCGCGCGTTCCGGCCGTTGCGGCAGTTCTGCCACCAGTCCCTGCAACACGCTGAGAAACTCTAGCTGTTCGCGGTATTCGGATTCATCGATAACCTTGCCCGCCTCCACCGTCGGAGGATAGTCCGCGCCAATGTAGTCCAACAAATGCAGGGCTTGTGGTGCACCCTCGGCAGTTGCGGCCAACAGGTTGAAGCTGCACGACATCAACGCCGGCAACACCAGCCAGGCGAGAAAACGGAAGGGGGCAGTCATGAATGGATCTCAAATGGAAATACGAAGTAACACATTGTTAAGCCTTAAGGGGTTTGACTCAAGGTGTTAGTGATTTGGTGTTTGGAAGGGCGGGGCATTTTGAATGCGCAATAGTGGCGCTTTTGTCGACTACATCACTGCAAAAAGCCATTGTTTAGCCAGTAATGGCGCCTATAATGCCGCGCCCTGTTAGTGCGAAAGGGAATTTCATTCCTCGCTTTTATGAGGAATCACTACATCAGCTGGATACTTTCAGGGAAGAGGTCTGCATGGCATTTCGCGCCTTAACGCCGCTCACACTCGCGGCCGTCACGCTGTTGTCGGGTTGTTCGATGTTTCGCAGCTACGACACCGAGCTGCAAGCCACTAATCAGCAATTGACCACTGGCAACGTCGACGGGGCTTTGACCCTGCTGGAAAAGAACAACACCGGCGAAGACAAGGACCTGCTCTATTTCTTTGAAAAGGGTGAGTTGCTGCGGGCCAAGGGCGACCTGACCGGCAGCCAGACCGCCTGGCGCAGCGCCGACCTGCAAGTCTACAAGTGGGAAGAATCAGTCAAGTTCGACAGCGAAAAATACCTCTCCCAGTTCGGCAGTTTCCTGGCCAACGACAAGGTGCGTCGCTACGAAGGCTATGACTACGAAAAAGTCATGCTGACCACGCAGATGGCCCTGAACCTGCTGGCCCTGAATGACTTTGACGGCGCCCGCACCGAAATCAAGAAGACCCACGAACGCGAAGCTGTGATCGCCGACCTGCGGGACAAGGAATACCTCAAGCGCGAAAACGAAGCCGAGCGCCAGGGCGTAACCACCCAGATCAAAGACCTGCGCGGCTACCCGGTGGAAGCCCTCGACGCACCGGAAGTGGTCGGCCTTAAGAACAGCTACCAGAGTGCGTTCAGCCATTACCTGGCCGGTTTTGTCTACGAAGCCCTGGGCGAAAAAGACCTGGCCGCCCCCGGCTATCGCAAGGCCGCCGAGTTGCGCCCCAACACGCCTTTGCTGGAGAAGGCCTTGCTGGAGTTGGACAAGTCCAAAGTCGGCGCCGATGAAACCGACGTGCTGATCGTGGTCCAGAGCGGCCTGGCCCCGGCCCGCGATTCGATCCGCCTGCCACTGCCAATCCCGATCAACGGCAATTTGGTGATCACCCCGCTGTCGTTTCCGGTGATCAAGGCTGATACCTCCACCGCGACCTTCGCCCAGATCGGTGTCGACGGCCAGCAACAGAACCTCACCGTGCTCAACAGCACCACCGCCATGTCCCGCCGCGCCCTGCGTGACGACATGCCGGGGATCATCCTGCGTACCACCGTGCGGGCAGTTACCCGTGGCGTGGCGCAAAACAACCTGAACAAGACCAACCCCATGGCGGGCCTGGTACTGGGCATCGCTTCCGCCGTGACCGAAGGCGCCGACACCCGCACCTGGCGCACCCTGCCGGACATGACCCAGGTTACGCGCCTGCGCCTCAAGCACGGCGAGCACCAGGTCAGCCTGCCCAATGCCCTGGGCGGCACGCTGGTAACGGTCAAGGCCGATCAGCGCTACCAGGTGATCACACTGCGCGTGGTCGGTAACCAAGTGTTCGCTGGCGGCCTCGCCGCCCATGTGGTGCCAAGCACCGCGCCCCAGGCCATCGCCCTCAAACAACCTTAAGGAGCACGCTATGCGTCATTTCATCCTCGGCGCCTTGGCGCTAGTCCTGCTCGCCGGCTGCACCACCCCGCCGCCACCGGAACCCGGCAGCGCCGCCAGCAAGATCGTAGTGATGGGCAAGTTCAAGGGCATCGCCGTGGGGGCCATTCGCGTCGCCCGCGAGAACGGCTTCCTCACTGCCAAGGTGCAGTTGAGCAACATCACCAGTAGCAACCAGATGATGTATTACCGCTTCGCATGGCTGGGCGCCGACGGTTTCCCCGTGGGCGATGAAGAAACCTGGAAGGTACTGAACCTGTACGCCAACCAGGCAACCTTCCTGCCCGCCATCGCCAACTTGCCCCAGGCGGCGGACTTCCGTCTTGAAGTGAAGACGCCTTGAAGCCCACCTCTATCAGTTTTCAGAGAGATTTCCCCATGTTTGCACGCTTCTCGATTCTCGCCGTGGTTGCCGTCCTGGTCAGCGGTTGCGCCAACACCTCCCCAGTACTGGGCGGTAAAAACATCAGCTACGGCGATACCAAGGCCGTGGAACTGGTGACCAACGAGTTCGGCTCCACCGACCTGCAGATGATCGCCGAAAGCATGACCCGCTCGCTGGCCCAGTCCGGCATCCTGCAGGGCCGCCCGGTGGTGCAGGTGTATGACGTGAAGAACAAGACCAGCGAGTACATCGATACCCGCGAGATCACTACGTCGATCAAGACCCAGCTGATGAAGACCGGTACTGCGCGCTTCGCCAGCGACAACACCGAAATGCAGAGCCAGGTCGACCAGCTCAAGCTGCAGAACCAGAGCGGCCTGTACAAGAAGTCCACCGTGAGCAAGACCGGCAACATGGTTGCCGCCAAATACCGCCTGGAAGGCTCGATCAGCTCTATCGTCAAACGCAGCGCGGACTACAAGGACGTGTTCTACAAGTTCAGCCTGCAACTGATCGACGTCGAGAGCGGCCTGGCCGAATGGATGGACGAAAAAGAAATCCGCAAGACCACGGAGCGCTGAACAATGCGTGCATGGATTGGCATGATCGGCCTGCTGTGCGCCTTTGGCGCCTCGGCAGCGCCGAAAATCGCGGTGACCGACCTGGCCTACGAGGCGCGGGTCGAGGAATACATCCACCAGGTCTCGGCCAGCAACAACTTCCAGGCCAGCGCCTACCACGCCAGTGGCGCGTCGAACTACAGCGAGTACGAAAGCCGTACCAGCTACATCGAACAGACCGAGCTGCGTAAATTCAGCGGCGACATCAAGGGCGAGATCCTCAAGTCGCGACAATTCCAGCTGGTGCAGGGCACGCCATACACCGCCGATGCCAAGGGTGACGTGTACGACGTGATCAAGCGGATCAAGGCCGGCAACTTCAAGGGCGCGGACTACGTACTGTTCGGCACGCTGTCGGACATCGACTTCACCCAGGACATCAACGCCCTCGACCACACCAACAGCTACTCGGCGGTGCTGGGCCTGACGCTGGTGGCGGATTTCAGCCTGATCAACACCCGCACCTTCGAAATCACCTCGGCGTTTACCGCCATGGGTGAAGGCCAGGACACCAAGTTGGTGAACAGCCGCGACGTGCGCGTCAGCCTGAACCGGCCGCGTGTGGTGAAGGAAGTGTCGAAAGCACTGGGTGAGGATGTGGCACGGCAGTTGGCGGAGCAGCTGGGCGGTGGCTATCAAGAGCCCGGCCAACCAGTGTTGCGCAACAACCTGCCAAGGGATGAAGCGCCGAAGATCTTGCGCTGAACCGTAATCCTCCAGCTAACAAAAAACAATGTGGGAGGGGGCTTGCCCCCTCCCACATTTTGATTCGGTTTCGTTAATCAGGCCGTTGCGCGATGCAAACTGGCGAGAAAACCCGCAGCCCCAACAAACAACCCGGCAAACGTGCGGTTCATGCGTTTTTGCTGCTTGGGCGTGCGCAACAGGCGCAGGACTTTCGACGCGAGCCCGGTGTAACCCGCCATCACGATCATGTCGACGCAGATCATCGTCGCGCCAAGGATCACGTACTGGATCAACAACGGTGCCTGCGGGTTCACAAACTGCGGCAGCACCGCCAGCATGAACACCAGCGCCTTGGGGTTACTGGCGTTGACCAGGAACCCACGGAACATCATCGCCAGCGGCTTGCCGATCGGGCGCACGGCAGCGTCATCGGTCATGTCCATGGGCAACGCACGCCATTGCTTGACGGCCAGGTACACCAGGTAAGCCACGCCAAACCACTTGATCGCATAGAACGCAGTGGACGACGCCGCAAGAATGGCACCCAGCCCGCCGGCCACCACGGCAATCTGCATCGCCAGGCCCAATTGCAGGCCAATGGCGTTCCAGTAGCCGCGAAGGAAACCGTATTGCAGGCCGCTGGACATCGACGCGATGGCGCCTGCGCCAGGGGAAAGAGAGATGATCCAACTGGCCACGAAAAAGGCCAGCCATGTGTCGAGTGCCATTACACACCTCAGGGGGGAGTTTGCGATTGTGCCTTAAGCTAACTCCGCCGACCGAAGGCTGGCTATAGATTTTTACAAGATGTGAACGCTAGCGGTCGCCCGGGAACACATGGGTGCCTGGCCAACGCCGCACCGATCGCTGGAAGAACAAGCTGTTGGGCACCTGCACCATTGCGCTGCTGGTACCTGCCTCCTCCACTTCGATCAACGTGGTGTAGAGCAAGTTGATCGCCACGACCCGGCCCTTCACGCCGGGTTTGTCGACGGTGTCCACCAGCTCGACGATGTCTCCGAGGCGAAACGGCCCGACGGTAAAGATCAAGATGGCGCACAGCAGGTTGGACAATACCGACCACATGGCAAAAAACGCCACGGCGGCGACCGCCACGAACCCCGACAGCGCCGTCCACAGCACGGTGGCGGATACGCCCAGGCGGCCCAGTACGAAAATCAGCGCACTGCCCATGATCAGCCAGCGCAAGCCGCCGCGCAGGGGCATCAGCAATTGTGGCGGGAACGGATAGCGCTCACCCAGACGGGTAAGGCCTTTGGCGACAAACCGCTGGGCCAGGTAACCGGCCAACAGGATCAGCAGGATTTGCACGCCGATCCACACGGGTTCGATCCACTGCGCCGGTAGCGGCAGCTGCAACGCTTCCATCAGGACAGCGCCTCCAGCTCCGCTTGCAGGGTTTCGAGCAGTTCGAGGGCTTCCATCCAGGTTTCCTCCAGTTGCCCTTCGCGCACCTTGAGCTTGGCCTGTTCGGCCAGCAAGTCGCGCAGCTCATCCTTGCGCGCCGCTTCGTACACGGCGCTGTCGCCCAGGCTGGTTTCAATCTTGGCCAGGCGCTCGTGGATCTTGCCCAACTCGGCTTCCAGCTTGTCGGCTTCGCGCTTGTGCGGCGCCAACTGCTGGCGCAGTGCGGCGGCGGCCTGGCGCTGGGCTTTTTTGTCAGTCTTGTCCGGGTTGACCGGGGTGTTGCTGACCGGCGCGTTGCGCAGACGATAATCCGTCAGCCAGCGCGCGTAGTCATCGAGGTCGCCGTCGAATTCTTCGACTTTGCCATCAGCCACCAGCAGGAAGTTGTCGGTGGTGCTCTTGAGCAAGTGGCGATCGTGAGACACCACCAGTACCGCACCGCTGAATTCCTGCAGGGCCATGGTCAGCGCCAGACGCATTTCCAGGTCCAGGTGGTTGGTGGGTTCGTCGAGCAGCAGCAGGTTCGGGCGGTCCCAGGCAATCAACGCCAGGGCCAGGCGAGCCTTTTCGCCACCGGAGAAATTCAGCACCGGCTCATCGATACGCGCGCCACGAAAGTCGAAACCACCGAGGAAGTCGCGCAGGGTCTGCTCGCGCTCGGTCGGCGCCAGGCGTTGCAGGTGCAGCAGCGGGCTGGCCTTGGAGTCGAGGGAGTCCAGTTGATGCTGGGCGAAGTAGCCCACCACCAGGTTCTCGCCACGGGTCAGGCGTCCGGCGAGGGGTTGCAGCTCACCCGACAGGTTCTTGATCAGCGTCGATTTGCCCGCACCGTTAGGGCCGAGCAAACCGATGCGCGCGCCCGGCGTAAGCTGCAGCTTGACCTTCTCCAGAATGGTTTTTTCACCATAACCCAGGCGAGCATCGGACAGGTCGAGCAGCGGGCTGGAGATCTTCGCCGATTCGCGGAACACGAAGTCGAACGGCGAATCGACATGGGCCGCCGACAGCTCTTCCATGCGCTCAAGGGCCTTGATCCGGCTCTGGGCCTGGCGGGCCTTGGTGGCCTGGGCCTTGAACCGGGCGATGTAGCTTTCCATGTGCGCGCGTTGCGCCTGCTGCTTTTCGAACGCCTGTTGCTGTTGGGCGAGGCGTTCGGCGCGGGCGCGTTCGAACGCGCTGTAGCCGCCACGGTACAGGGTGATTTTCTTCTGTTCGACGTGGGCGATGTTGTCGACCACGGCGTCGAGGAAATCCCGGTCGTGGGAAATCAGCAGCAAGGTACCCTGATAGTTCTTGAGGAAGTCTTCCAGCCACAGGATCGCATCGAGGTCCAAGTGGTTGGTCGGTTCGTCGAGCAGCAGCAGGTCCGAGGGGCACATCAGCGCCTGGGCCAGGTTCAGGCGCATGCGCCAGCCGCCGGAGAAGTCGGCGACCGGGCGATCCATCTGTTCGTTGGTAAAGCCAAGGCCGGCGAGCATCTTGCGGGCGCGGGCGTCGGCGGTGTAGCCGTCGGCACTGTCCAGTTCCGCATGCAGGCGAGCCTGGGCGGCACCGTCCTGGGCTGTTTCGGCGTCGGCCAGGCCCTTTTGCACCTGACGCAGGCGCAGGTCGCCATCGAGCACGTAGTCGATCGCAATGCGGTCCAGGGTGTCGATCTCCTGGCGCATATGGGCGATGCGCCAGTCGGCCGGCAGCAAGCAGTCCCCGGAATCCGGGGTCAGCTCACCCAGCAACAGGGCGAACAACGTGGATTTGCCGGCGCCGTTGGCACCGATCAGGCCGGCTTTGTGACCGGCGTGCAGGGTCAGCTCGGCGTCTTCAAGAAGACGTTGCGGGCCACGCTGTAATGTTAGGCTTTGAAGTCGGATCATAATGGCGGCGGAGTCTACCAGCTTCGTTGCCCGCTGGCTTGGGTGTGAATATGTGCGCTGACCTGTGGAGCTTTGCCCTCTCGACTTACGCCCGCCCGGGCGTGGAAGCCGCTTGCCTGCACGTGCAGGAGCAAGGCGCGGATGTGTGTCTGTTGTTGTGTGGGGCGTGGCTGGAGCAAAGGGGGGTGGCGCTTGTGCCGGAGCGTGTTCAGGCACTGCAACAGCTTGCCCGTCCGTGGCAGGCGCAGGTCGTCGAGCCGTTGCGACAGGTGCGTGTGCAATGGCAAGCCATGGCGCAGCAGGATGAGCCTTTGGCGAGGTTACGGGAGCGGGTCAAGGCCCTGGAGCTGGATGCCGAACGTGAGCTGCTGAAGCGGTTGGAAGCGCTGGCTCAAACATGGCCGACGGGAGAGATGATGGGTCAACAGAAATGGCTTGAAGGCCTGGCGACCGAAGCCGCCAACCTTGACCACGACGCGCTGCAGCAACTGCGCGTCGCGGTCACCGACGCTTAGGAAGCGCTGGTTGGGGTGGTGCTTGGCGCTACCGGTGCAGGGGTGCTGCTGGCCGATGCAGTTGGAGCGGTGGATGCTGCCGGGGTTGCTGGCTTGGCGACGGCTGGCTTAGCTGCCGGCTTTGCAGCAGCAGGTTTCGCAGCAACAGTTTTAGCAACTGGCTTCGCGGCTGGTTTTGCAGCAACAGCTTTAGCAACTGGCTTCGCGGCTGGTTTTGCAGCAACAGCTTTAGCAACTGGCTTCGCGGCCGGTTTTGCAGCAACAGCTTTAGCAACTGACTTCGCGGCCGGTTTTGCAGCAACAGTTTTAGCAACTGGCTTCGCGGCTGGTTTTGCAGCAGCAGTTTTAGCAGCTGGCTTCGCGGCTGGTTTTGCAGCAGCGGTTTTAGCAGCTGGCTTCGCGGCTGGTTTTGCAGCAGCAGTTTTAGCAGCTGGCTTCGCGGCCGGTTTTGCAGCAGCCGCTTTTACAGCTGGCTTGGCGGCTGGTTTTGCAGCAGCGGCTTTGGCAGCTGGCTTGGCGGCAGCTTTAGCCGGCGCCTTCGCTGCGACGGCTTTGGCCGGAGTACGCGCGCCCAACACTTTGGCTACGGCTTCCTTCACACGACCAACGCCCTGAGCCAGTTTCAGGCTCTCTTGAGCATCGCGTTTGAGTTGGGAAATGTAGGTGCGGGTTTCGGCCTGGCGATCCTTGAGGGCGTCCAGCAGGTCCTCAAGCTCTTTGACAGCGTCTTTGGCTTTGGCTTGTGCCTTGGCCTTGCCGGCAGTGGCGGCGTCTTGCAATTTGGTGCGGGATTTGTGCAGTTTCTCTTGCGCCTTACCGCGTTGTTTCTCCAGTTTGGCGAGCAGTTTTTCTGCATCGGCCAAGGCTTGGGAACAAGCGCTTTCCAGATGTTCGAGCAAGCTGCTCGAGAGTTGTTGGAGTAAGTGCAACGGGGTATTAACAGGCTTCTGTTTGGCCGACATGGTTTACCTCCTGGCTGACGTGGGTGCGGCTCATACTAGCCCTGTGCTCTTACCGCCGCTAGGGCATGTTGACAGTATCGTTTGCCTTGCGTTGCACCGTACAAAAATTCTTATCGATATAACAAAAATCCACGGCACTTTTTACCGACTCACACTGGCATAATCCGTCGCACTTTCGGCGGGAGAACATCCATGTTGCGTCACCTTTTTCTTGTGCTTGGCCTTGCGATTTCCATGGCCCATGCGGGCGAGCAATCACCGGCCAAAACGCCTGCGCAGGATCAACACGACCTCGCGTACAGCCTGGGTGCCAGCCTGGGTGAACGGCTACGCCAGGAAGTCCCTGACCTGCAAATTCAGGCGCTGATTGACGGCCTCAAACAAGCCTATCAAGGCAAGCCCCTGGCACTGGATACCACACGCATCGAACAGCTGCTCGCCCAGCACGAAGCGCAGAGCGACAAAGACGCGCAGATTCCACAAAGTGAAAAAGCCCTCGCTGCCGAACAGCAATTTCTAACCAAGGAAAAAGCGGCAAGCGGCGTGCGCAAATTGGCCGATGGAATTCTGCTCACGGAACTGACGCCCGGCAGCGGCAACAAGCCGCTGGCCAGTGATGAGGTTCAGGTGAAATACGTGGGACGATTGCCCGATGGCACGGTGTTCGATCAGAGCACACAGCCCCAATGGTTTCATCTGGACAGCGTGATCAATGGCTGGCGCACTGCGCTGCAACAGATGCCGGTGGGCGCAAGATGGCGCTTGGTAATTCCTTCGGCACAGGCGTATGGCGCCGACGGTGCCGGCGAGTTGATCCCACCTAATACGCCGCTGGAATTCGAGATCGAATTGCTCGGTACTCGCCACTGACCCAATAAAAAACGGTGCGCCATGCGCACCGTTTTTCATATTACCGCCAAGATCAGACCGAGGTAGCCGTCTCTTGTTTGTGGGCGGTGTGCAGCACTTCGATCAGGCAGTCTTCCAATTCGAAACGCTCATGGAGCAAACCACCCAGCTCTTTGAATTTTTCAGCAACACACTTGCCGGCATCACACAGGTCGTTGAAAGCCAGCAGCTTTTCGGTGATCACATCAATGCGTGGGTAAATCGTCTCGGCCAGGTCCAGACCTCGCTGATCGTCAAAGGCTTCCGCCTCCTTGGTCAGTTGCTCGTAGACGCCGAAATGACCGGCAGACAAGTAATCCACCAACACTCCGCAAAACTCTTGCAACGGCTTGCGATTCTCAGCCAATGCCTCGGGCTTGGCGCCGAGAGCATCAAAGGCCCGAACCAGTTCGTGGCGTGCCTTCAACCAGCCATCGATCAGCTTGTGCACCCCACCCCAGCGTTCCTGAGCATTCTGACAACTTTCCAGCATGATGATCTCTCTTCCCTATAGGGGGCGCTGCCGCTCTGTGCCCGCGCAACACTTCAAGGATAAAGCGGCAGCCGGACAAGGCCGCATCTGACAAACGGTTTCAGTAATGCGTGCGGGCCAGATTATGCCCGCAGGACTATGGCTTCAAGGTACGCAGTAGAGAAAGTTCATACAAGTGTTTAATCCCGCCCTACAACCCGACGCCTGTTTTCAGTGCCTCGCCGGGCGCAGAGGTTGACCGAACAACAGCCGTGAAAACTGCATGACGCCCAGTATCAACATCGCCACGAAGAACAGCAGGCTCCACTCCGGGACGCTCAAGTCAAACAGCGTCCAATTGATCTCCACACAGTCGACGGAGCCTTTGAAGACCGAACGCACCGCCTGCCAAAACGACAGGTTTTCAATCATGTAGTGCAGGCTTGGCCAACATTCCGGGAGCTGATCGGACGCGGTGTTCTGCAACAACACCTGCCGAACGGCGGTGACGGCGCCGAGCAAGGCACAACTCATGCTCGCCAACCCATACAGATAGGTGCCGCAGCGCCCGGGATTATGAATCGCGGCCATCAGGTTGATAAGCGCAAAGGTTGTCAGCAGTAGCCGTTGTACCTGGCACAGGAAACAAGGCCTCAGCAGCGCGCCATATTCCAGGTAGAAAGACGCGCCCAACGTCAGCGCACCAGCCATGAACGCCAGCAGAAACAGGGAGCGTGAGGGGGCCAAAGACATTGTTGATCCGTACCGCAAGAGATAGGCCGTTACGGTAGTGGAAAGGCCGTATCCCTTTCAATACACGCTAGAGCAGACAATTCCGTGAAGACGTAGGGACATCCCGCCAGAACGTGAAGGGCATCACCTAGGAAAACGTAGGATTGTATTACGAACCCTGTTAAGCCGAGTATTTGCAGGGTTTGAAGGGTCTGCCACCAGAAAAATCCGAGCCAACCCTTCGACCCTTTCCTACTTCATACGCGCGCGGGTACGGGCAACGGTGAGGCGAGCAGACGGTTGTCGAGCAGACCCAGCCCTTCTTGGAACAGCTGATTGCTGCGCTCGGTATCGCCCAATTGGGCTAACAGGCGCGCCAGCTCGGCACAGGCCTCGGGGTTGCGCTGCACCTGCAGGCTGCTTTCCAGATAGTCTCGCGCCTTGCCCCACAGGCTGTTTTGCAGGCAAAGACGGCCCAGGGTCAACAGCAGGCTGGCATCACCGGGGTGATCCTTGAGCCAGCCTTCGGCAAACTTCAACTGGCGGGCCGGGTCGCTGCCGCGCAGCAAGCCGTAAAGGCGGATCAGATGGCTGTCGTAATTGCGCTTGATAGCGCCGCGCAGAGCTTCCTCGGCCTTCGCATACGCGCCCAATTGGCGCAACTGCTCTGCATAAGCCAGCACCAATTGCGGCTCTTGGCGCTGCGCGGAGGTCAATTGTTGCCACGCCCGCTCAAGGGACTGCAAACCGGCCTCGCCTTGTTCTTCGCGCTGCGCGGCCAGGCTCAGGTTTTCACCCCAGGCACGGCGTTCCAACTCAGCCAGCTCGCTGGCCGGCAATACCTTGTCCTTACGCAGCTCAGGCAACAGGCGAATCACCGACGACCAATCGCCACGCTGCTGATGCAAGCGCTGCAACTGGCGCAACACCTGGGCATTATGCGGATGACGCTCATGCATCGCCTGCAGGGTAATCAGCGCACCGTCGGTATCGCCACGGTCCATCTGCAACTGCGCATGGCTCAAGGCAACCGCCAGTTCGGCCTGGGGCTGCCGCTCCAGGGCGCGCTCCAGCAAACCGTCCGACTCCTCGTAACGCCCTTGTTCATTGGCCGCACGGGCGGCACCGAGGTAGTACAGCAATGGCTGGCGTTCCGCTTCGGCAGCACGGTGCAGGTGGCGCTCGGCGCTGGCCCAGCGGCCCTCGGCGAGGTCCATCTGGCCCTGCTCGATCGCAATCTGTACACGACGGCTGCGGTTGCGCCGCGACCACGGGTTGACCACACCACCAGAGGCCGTCACCAGGCTCAGCAACACGCGAAGCAGGTAGACCACCAAACCGATCGCAAACACCGCTACCAACGTGGCCCACAGGCTCGATTCGTAATGCAGCAGATGAGGATAAGTAATCAGCACGTAGCCGGTGTGTTTCGAAATGCCCACAGCCAGTGCCAGAGCGATCGCAATCGCCAGCACCAGGATCACATAGAAACGTTTCATCGGCTCTACTCCTGGG
Organism: Pseudomonas fildesensis; assembly: GCF_001050345.1. Lineage (GTDB taxonomy): Bacteria > Pseudomonadota > Gammaproteobacteria > Pseudomonadales > Pseudomonadaceae > Aquipseudomonas > Aquipseudomonas fildesensis. Next base: position 89,114 of record NZ_LFMW01000016.1, read on the forward strand.
TCGCCGGCGTGCCAGCCGAAGCCTTGGCTTCGTCAGCAGACAGATGGCGACGTTCGAGGTACGCCTGCACAGCGGACAGGCTCGCAGCCAGGTCCGGTGTCGCCACCGAAACGGCCTTGGGCTCAAGCTCGGCGATACGCGCCAACATCGCCTTGCTCTGCGGGTTGTCCTGGTTGAAGTTGTCCTGCAACACGCTGCGTGCTTCACCCAGCGAGCGGCTGTACACCGCCGACTCGCCATTGAGTGCTGCCCACTGCGCTTGCTCCAGGGCCAGGCTCAGGGCCAGGCGCACCTGGTTCAGGCCTTGGCCGGCCAGCAGCGGACGAATGTTGTCGTCGGGATTGAAGTCGATGCGGAAGTAGCGAGATATCTGCTCCCACCACTGGCTGAACCGGTTATCCGTATCGCTGCTCGGCCGACCTTGGGAAGCCGGCTCCGTGAGCTGATACTCCGGTGCGATAGCCGCCAGCTGCACGACCTGATCGCGCAGCGCCGCCAGTTGCAGGTACAGTCCTGTGCGGTCCGGCTGCTCGACGCTGCGCAGCGCGGCTAGGCTCTTGGCCAATTGCTCGCGGGCGGCGTAAGAACCCGGGTCGCTTTGCTCGCGCAGGATTTCATCGGCGCCCTGCACCAGCGACTGGGCGCTGTTGATATCTTGCAGGGCCGACAAACGCAAACTCGCCAGACGAATAAGATGTTCGGCTTCGGCCAGGCGCCAGTCCTTGCGGCTGGCACCCAGCACGGTTTCCAGGCGCTGGTTCAGGCGTTGCTGATCGCCCTGCAACTGGGCGACCAGACGCCGGCGCTCTTCCAGCTCATCCGCACCCGGCAGTTGGGCCAGCCGTGCGGCCAACTGCTGCTGGGTTTGCTTGAGGGTCTGGGATTGGTCATCGAGGGTCCGCACCTGGCCCAGCTGTTGCTGGCTGCTGGCTTGCAGGGCACGAACCTGCCAGATCCCCCAACCGCCGACGGCAACACCTGCGGCGCCTAACAGCAGGGCGACGATTGCCAGACCATTGCCACGGCGTGGCGCGGTGACCGGTGTCTCGACCGGCGCATCTGGCGCGGGCAGAGCTTCATCTTTAGGCAAGGCTGTTTCGCTCACGTATCCGTCCTTTGCGTATCAGGAAGTGGGGGCGGGATGTTTTATAAGACAAAGCCGCCTAACGCCACTAACAAAGCCGCAGCACTCGCGCCGCGACAATCCACAACTTTTTTTGCGCCCGCAGCCCGCGCCATCTCAAGGACTCGCGGGCTGGGCACGAACAACGGCAGCTGTGCCACCTGTGGCCAATCAGGGCCGGCCAGGGCTTGCAGGTGCAAAAAACCCTGCCCACTGCTGACCACCAGGCCGTTCAAGCGTTCCAACTGGATGCGTTGTATCAGCGCCCCAGTGTCGTAGGCCGGAAGGAAACGGCGATACAACTCCAGATAGTCGACACTAGCACCTTGCTCGCGCAAACGCTCCGCCAGCAGCTCCCGGCCGCCCTCACCGCGCAGGATCAACACCCGTGCACCAGGGCGTGCAATCGCCTCGCGCAAGGCCGGCAAGGCGAGCAAGGCCTCGCTGTCGTCACCGGTTGAGGGATAGTGAACGTCAAGGCCGTGATCGGCCAGCACCTGGGCGGTGGCGGCGCCTACGCTGAACCATGGCAGGTGCGGCCAGCTCAGATCGAGCAGTTGCAGGCCGAGGCGCGCGGCCGGTTTGCTCACCACAATCACCGCGCAATAACGGCCGAGGTCGCGGAAAACAGCCTGCTGCTCCGGCGTGACGGGTAACGGCTCAATCTCCAGCAGGGGCAGGCTACTGCTGAAAATACCGGCGTCGGACAACGCCGCCGCCAGGACCATTGACTCCTCGGCAGGCCGCGTCAGCAGCACACGCCATTGAGTCACTGCGGGCCGGCCTCGCCGTAGACTTTATCCAGAATGGCGCCAGCACCTTTTTCCAGCAGTTGTTCGGCGACCTGGATTCCCAGGGCCGTGGCGTCACGCTGCGGCCCACGCACTTCGGCGGTGAGCAACGTGCCACCTTCCGGATCTCCCACCAGGCCGCGCAGCCACAGGTTTTCACCTTCAAGCACCGCGTAGCAGGCGATCGGCACCTGGCAGCCACCATTGAGGTGTTTGTTCAGGGCGCGCTCGGCCGTGACACGCACTTCGGTGTCGTGATGATCGAGGGGTTTAAGCAGTGCGTGGATTTCGCTGTCGACGGTGCGGCATTCGATACCCACTGCGCCCTGCCCGCCGGCGGGCAAGCTATCCTCGACGCTGATGGCCGAGGTGATACGGTCTTCGAAGCCCAGCCGGATCAGCCCGGCTGCCGCGAGGATAATCGCGTCATATTCGCCAGCATCCAGCTTGGCCAGACGGGTGTTGACGTTGCCGCGCAGAAAGCGGATCTGCAAGTCCGGGCGACGGGTCAACAGCTGTGCCTGACGACGCAGGCTGGAGGTGCCGACGATGCTGCCCAATGGCAGTTCATCCAGGGACGTGTAGGTATTGGAAACGAAGGCATCGCGCGGGTCTTCGCGCTCGCAGATACAAAAAAGGCCCAGGCCTTCGGGGAAGTCCATGGGCACATCTTTCATCGAATGCACGGCGATGTCAGCTTCGTTTTCCAGCAGCGCGGTTTCCAGTTCCTTGACGAACAGGCCCTTCCCGCCGATCTTCGACAGCGGCGAGTCGAGCAGCTTGTCGCCGCGACTGACCATGGGTACCAGGGTCACTTTGAGGCCCGGGTGGGCCTGCTCAAGGCGGGCTTTGACGTATTCGGCCTGCCACAAGGCCAGGGCGCTTTTACGGGTGGCGATGCGGATTTCGCGAGAGGACATGGATCAATCCGTACTGAATAGATACGGCAGATAATAACAGCTCAGGCAAACACGCCTTGATTTGAATCAGCAAGTGCGGGGCCTCCCTGGCCACATCGCACCGGGATAAGGAGCACAGAGCTCACGACAGCCGGGGCTAAAGCTGCTGCATCATCTTGCGCACACCGGCGACATGGCGGCGGCTGACGATCAAGGCATCACCATTGAGCCCTTTCAGGAACAGCTGAAAGTGCCCCAGGGGTGTGCGTTGCAAGCGCTCTATTCGCTCGCGGGCCACCAACGCATTGCGGTGGATGCGCACAAAGCGGTCGCCAAACTCATCCTCAAGGGCCTTGAGCGGCTCATCGAGCAACACCTCACCAGCCTCGTGACGCAGGGTCACGTACTTGTGATCGGCAATAAAGTAGACCACCTGGCTCAGCGGGATCAGTTCGATACCCTTGCGGGTACGCGCGCTGATGTGGCTGCGCGGCCCGTTGCCACTTTGGGCGGCAGGCTGGGTCAGCGCAGCAAGCTGGACACGGTTGGGGCGCTCGGCCTTCTTCAACGCCTTGAGCAACGCTTCGCCCGTCACCGGCTTGGCCAGAAAACTGACGCCGCTGGCTTCCAGCGTTTCCGCAGAAAACTCTTCCTGGGCTGCGCACAACACCACCGCCGGTGGCGATTCGCGCTCGCTCAGGCGGGCAGCGACTTGCAGGCCATCAAGGCCCGGCATGCGGATATCGAGCAGCACCACATCCGGCTTGAGGCTGTCGATCAGCGCCAGCGCCTCTTCGCCCGTGGTGGCGCTCGGTTCAAGGACTGTATAACCCTCGAGTTCACTGACCAGACGGCTCAGTCGCTCGCGGGCTTGGGGTTCGTCATCAACGATCAGGACATTCATATTGCGCTGGATTCCTGCGTGAGTCTCGCACAAGGATAGCGTAGACAGGTGCGGTGACTTGCGTCACAGCGATCCACGCTAAGACTAGCGCGAGCGGCAAAAAGTGCCCCGAGAGCGGCACCCATATTTACCCGGACCTGTTCATTAGCGCCCAAAACCTGCCGCACTTGGGCATCGTCGTAGGGTTTGCTGATACACAATCCGAATACCCCCCTTTAAATGGTTAGTCTGGGCTATGACCGCTTCACCCGACTTTGGTGCATTCACACACTATCAGTCCAACTGTAGACGCTCACTGAGACGACATTGCTCATTCGTCAAATATCGTTTCAATAATGCCTGCCCCAGTCTCTTCCCGGACGCGGTCGGCAGCAAGGCACTTAGCCATCCTTTGCACAAATAAAAATGCCGGCCACCCGCAGCACCGCCTCCACGGGCAACCCTGTTATTATCAGCGGCACACCTCCACGCCTCTTTTAAGCAGATCACGAGCGAATCCATGAGCACCGACAAGACCAACCAGTCCTGGGGCGGCCGCTTCAGTGAACCCGTCGACGCCTTCGTCGCCCGCTTCACCGCCTCCGTCACTTTCGACCAGCGCCTGTATCGCCACGACATCATGGGCTCCATCGCCCACGCCACGATGCTGGCCAAAGTCGGCGTACTGACCGACGCCGAGCGCGACAGCATCATCGACGGCCTGAACACCATCCGTGGTGAGATCGAAGCCGGTACGTTCGACTGGCGCGTCGACCTGGAAGACGTGCACATGAATATCGAGGCCCGCCTCACCGACCGCATCGGTGTGACCGGCAAGAAGCTGCACACCGGTCGTAGTCGTAACGATCAGGTAGCCACCGATATTCGACTGTGGCTGCGTGATGAAATCGATCTGATCCTGTCCGAAATTACCCGCCTGCAAAAAGGTTTGCTGGAGCAGGCCGAGCGTGAATCGGACACCATCATGCCCGGCTTCACCCACCTGCAGACCGCGCAGCCCGTGACCTTCGGCCATCACCTGCTGGCTTGGTTCGAGATGCTCAGCCGCGACTACGAGCGCCTGGTGGATTGCCGCAAGCGCGCCAACCGCATGCCGTTGGGCAGCGCCGCACTGGCCGGCACCACCTACCCGATCGACCGCGAGTACACCGCACAACTGCTGGGTTTCGACGCCGTGGGCGGCAACTCCCTGGACGGCGTGTCGGACCGTGACTTCGCCATCGAATTCTGCGCCGCCGCCAGCATTGCGATGATGCACCTGTCGCGTTTCTCCGAAGAGCTGGTGCTGTGGACCAGCGCGCAATTCCAGTTCATCGACCTGCCGGACCGCTTCTGCACCGGCAGTTCGATCATGCCGCAAAAGAAAAACCCCGACGTACCCGAGCTCGTGCGTGGCAAAAGCGGTCGTGTATTTGGCGCGCTGATGGGCCTGCTGACCCTGATGAAAGGCCAACCGTTGGCCTACAACAAGGACAACCAGGAAGACAAGGAACCGCTGTTCGACGCCGCCGACACCCTGCGCGACTCGCTGCGTGCCTTTGCCGACATGATCCCGGCGATCAAGCCCAAGCACGCCATCATGCGTGAAGCGGCCCTGCGTGGGTTCTCTACGGCGACCGACCTAGCGGACTACCTGGTGCGCCGTGGCCTGCCGTTCCGTGACTGCCACGAAATCGTCGGCCACGCCGTGAAATACGGTGTGGACTCCGGTAAGGACCTGGCGGAAATGAGCCTGGAAGAACTGCGCCGGTTCAGCGACCAGATCGAGCAGGACGTGTTTGCCGTGCTGACCCTGGAAGGCTCGGTGAATGCCCGTAACCACGTGGGCGGCACAGCGCCGGCGCAGGTAAAGGCAGCCGTGGTGCGCGGCCAGCAACTGCTCACAAGCCGCTAAATCCCTGTGGCGAGCGCGCTTGCCCCGCGTTGGGTTGCGAAACGATCCCAAGATTTGATCGTTCCCACGCTCTGCGTGGGAATGCCTCTTGCGACGCTCCGCGTCCCTGCATCCAGCGCAAGGCTCCAGCCCCGCGCCCTGGTGACGCGGAGCGTCACGCCCTGCATTCCCACGCAGAGCATGGGAACGATCAACACAAGAAGCGCACCCGCCTCAAGATCGGCGCTTATTTCTTCGCTGCAATCATCGCCATAAACGCCGGCATCGCCGCTTCCCTGTCCGCCGCCACCTTCTGGGCGTTGGGCATTGCATGCAATTGGTCCAGCAACGCCTTGGCCGCCGGCAACTCAGCCAGCAGGTCCAGGCCAAACAGCTTCTCGCCGACGGCACAGGCGAGGTTCACGCTGTACATGAAATACAGATCCGCAAGCGTGAAACTCTCCCCCGCCACATATGGCGCGAACTTGCCGTGACGCCACAATGAACTGATCCCCAACAGCAACTCTGCCTTGGCTTTGTCCTTGATCGCCTCGGGCACCGGCATGCCGAAAAACGCCTCGGCGAAACAGGCGCGGGCCGGCAACTCGATGTAAAGCTCAATCTCCCTGCATAACGCCAGCACTTGCGCACGTTGAAACGGCTCGGCCGGGAGCAGCGCACGGCCTTCCTGGGTTTGCTCGATGTACTCGAGGATCACGCTGGTTTCGTTGATAAAGCCCTGCTTGACGCCAAGCACGGGCACCTTGCCTCGCGGGCTGACAGCCAGGGCTTCGGGGGTTTGCCCGGCATAAAAGGGCACTTCCTCGAAAGGCAGCCCTTTCTCCAGCAGCGCCAGCTTGACCATGTTGTAGTAGTTGCTGACCGAAAATCCGTAAAGTTTGAGCATCGCAAAGCCTCCAGGCCATGTGCGGGGTTGGCTGCAAGAGTTATAGATCCCCGCGCCCGCCCTGACCAGCAGCATCACCTGCCTGAATGGAGGTAGACTTGCGCCCTTTCCTTGAGGAGCCTGCCATGAGCGAGCCGACCGATATCGACAACGACGAAGAAGAGTTCACCGAAAGCACCCTGATCCAGGCCATCGAGAATCAGATCGAAAGCGACAACCCGCCTGCCGCCAAAGCCACCTTCAACAAGCTGACGCTGGTGGGATATGAGCGCGAAGATATTTTGAATCTCATGGCCCACGTGCTGGCCGTGGAAATCGACAAGATGCTCGAAGAAGACCGCGCATTCGATACCGAATGGTATGAAACCGCGCTGCGGGCACTGCCTGAACTGCCGCCCGAAAACCAATAGTTCTCTCTTTTCTGTAGGAGCGAGGGGACGCCTAGTCCTTACTCGCGAAAAACGTCAACGATACTGCGGGATGCCTGGATATACGCGGCGCTCTCAGGTTTTTCGCGAGCAAGCTCGCTCCTACTGGACAGCCCGGCAAAGTGCGTTCACCTTATGGCCTGCTAGCCTCTAATAAATTCTTAGAACGTCTGGAGTCCTTATGTCGTATACCCCTGAATTGGTTGCCGAACTGGAAATCCTTGCACTCTTCAACCTGGGCAGCTCCCAGGAAGGCCTGAAAGTCCACCAGACCGCCGCCCCCACTGCCATCGCTGCTGCCCGGCGCCTGTATGACAAAGACCTGATCGACCAGCCAGATGGCGGTTATCTGACCAGCCTTGGCCGGGATGCTGCCGAGCACGCACAAAGCCTGCTGACTATCCTGACTACCGCCACGACCAAAGAAACCGCCTGACACCTGATACCGCCCATGGAGTCCGCCCCCTGCGGATTCCGGGGGCGTTGCTGTGCACACGATAAAATTCTGACGCCAACAACCATTTCCCTCTAAACCTCCTACGCTACTGGCTGTAAACTCCTACACGGCCGCCCACGTCGGGCCCTGCGAGCCACCGAGTTCGACATGACCCGCACCCATGAGATCCGCCCCGACCTGGACGAAGGCATCGACCGCAAGGTGCTGGCCCAGCTGCGCGCGCGCTTCATGGCACTCAATGATGGCCGCATGGCCCGGGCCGTCGAGGGTCTGACGCCGCGCCAGCAAAGCGTATTGAGCCTGTTGCCGCTGTTTTTCCACGTTAATCACCCGCTGTTGCCTGGCTATGTATCCGGCAGCACACCGGCCGGGCTGTCGAACTTCGAACCCGACGCCCAGGCCCTGACCGAAGCCCAGCGCCTGACCCGCTCGTTCTCCTACAAGGCACGCCATGGCAACCCGCCACGGCCGATCCACGGTCTGTTCCTGATGGGCAGCCTCGGCACGCTGGCCCAGGCAGACCAGAGCGATATGGACGTATGGGTGTGTCACGCACCCGACTTGGACGAAACCGAACTGGCGGAACTGCGCAAGAAATGCCAACTCCTGGAAGCCTGGGCTCTGAGCATGGGCGCCGAGGCGCATTTCTTCCTGATCGAGCCGACGCGCTTTGTACAGGGTGAACGCGACACGCAATTGAGCTCCGACGACTGCGGCACCACCCAGCATTACCTGCTGCTGGATGAGTTCTACCGCACCGCCATCTGGCTGGCCGGGCGCACGCCGATCTGGTGGCTGGTGCCCGTGTATGAAGAAAGCCGCTACGCCGAATTCACCCACACGCTGATTTCCAAGCGGTTTATCCGCGCCGATGAAACCCTCGACCTGGGTCACCTTGCGCGTATTCCGCCCGGCGAATTCATTGGCGCAGGGCTGTGGCAACTGTTCAAGGGCATCGAATCGCCCTACAAGTCAGTGCTCAAGCTGCTGCTGACCGAGGTCTACGCCAGCGAACACCCGCAGGTGCAGTGCCTGAGCCTGCGCTTCAAGCGCGCGGTGTTCGCCAACCAGGTGGATCTGGATGAGCTGGACCCGTACATCGTGGTGTACCGCCGCATCGAGGAATACCTCAAGGCGCGCAACGAGCCGGAACGCCTGGAACTGGTAAGGCGGGCGCTGTACCTGAAGGTCAACCGCAAGCTCAGCGCCGGCCAGCGCACCGGCAGTTGGCAGTGGCTATTGCTGGAGCGCCTGGCCCAGGAATGGGGCTGGGACCAGCGTCAACTGGCCCTGCTCGACAGCCGCAGCCAGTGGAAAGTGCGTCAGGTTGCCTCCGAACGCCGCGCGCTAGTCAACGAACTGAACTACAGCTATCGCTTCCTGACCCAGTTCGCCCGTACCGAGCAGACCGTCAGCCTGATCAACAAGCGCGACCTCAATGTGCTCGGCCGCCGCTTGTATGCGGCGTTTGAACGCAAGGCCGGCAAAGTCGAGTTCATCAACCCCGGCATCGCCCCGGACCTGGCCGAAGACACCCTCACCCTGGTGCAATCGCCCAACCGCAAAGAGCCGGGCCAGTACCATTGGGGCCTGTACAACGGCAACCTCACCGCTCTTGAATGGGAACATTTCGCGCCGATCAAACGTAGCCGCGACCTGCTGGAAATGCTCACGTGGTGTCATCGCAACGGCGTGATCGACAGCAGCACCCGCCTCGCCCTGCATCCGGGCGTCAGCGACATGACCGAATTCGAGCTGTTCAACCTGCTGGGCAGCCTGCAACAGACCATCGCCCTGCCCTTGGCCAGCGTCGACGAAGAACGCCTGCTGCGCGCGGCAGTGCCCGAGGACGTGTTGTTGCTGATCAACGTCGGCATCGACCCGCTCAAGCATCACCGCGACCTGAATATCCTGATGACCACCGAGCGTACGGACTCCCTGAGTTACGCCGGTGTGCGCGACAACCTGGTGCTTACCCTGGATCAGGTTACGCTCAACAGCTGGAACGAGGTGATGGTCAGCCGCTATGACGGCCCTCACGCCTTGCTCGATTGCCTGCGCGACTACCTCAATCAGTTGCCGCCGGATCACCTGCCCCACCTGCGGGTGCGCTGCTTCTGTCACAACCGTGCGCAGTTCATTGCCCAGCGCGTGGAAGAAATCTTCGACACCGCACAGAACCTGCTGCTGGGCCAAAGCAATCACCGCTACTTGCTGCAGGTGCAGCAGCACTATCACGTGATGGAGTTGATGCCGGGCCAGGCCACCCATGTGTCACTGCCGACCCAGGACGCGCTGATCGCCTACCTCAGCGAAGAGCTCGCCAGCTACAGCCCGCTGCACCTGGACGCCATGGCCCTGGAAGACCACGACCTGGCGCTGTTGCTGCCCATGGGCCTGGCCGATTGTGTGCAGGTGTTTTACCGGGTGAATGAGGGTTTCGCCGAGCTGTACGTGCTGGATGAATTCAACGCACTCTGGCAGCAGCGCTTGCCCTTTCATGACGAGCAGAGCCTGTTGGCGCCGTTGCAGCGCTTTCTGCAGTCGATCATCTATCGCCGCGACGCGCTGTCTCCGCTGGACCCGCAAGAGCCGCTGGGCGCGGTGCAAACCTTGTACTACCAACTGTTACCGTCCGGCAGCAACCGCGCACGCCGCATTGAACCTCGACCTGCGCCTTTGAATCCGGCGAATAAACCGTTTTATGACGTGCAGGCGATTATCGGCAAGGCGGCGCCAGGCCAGGTGGGCATTACCCTGTACTGCAATCAGCGGGAGTTTTGCGAACTGGAGTTTGGCGACCAACTGTTTGCGGTGGTCGCCCAAGAGATCGTCGGGCAACGCCGGGAAACCGAGCGCTACCGCTGCTACATCACCGACCTGGACCTGTCCGGGCTGCTCGGTGATGTGCAAAGCCCGAGCAATTTATACCTGCGCTACAAGGCCGAACTGGAACTGTCGCTCAATGAGGCGCTGAGCCAGATTTAGAGGGGCTCTGTTTAAAGCGAGAAAGCGCCGCCGTCTTTCGGCTGGCCTTCAACGCTGAGCAGTTCGAGCTTCAGCGTCTTGCCGCCGGGTGCCGGCCAGTCGATGTGCTGGCCCACTTGCAGGCCCAGCAAGGCGCTGCCCACCGGCGCCAGAATCGAGATCTTGCCTTCATCGGCATTCGCGTCTTTCGGGTAGACCAGGGTCAGGTGGTAGTCCTTGCCACTGCCTTGCTCACGGCAATGCACGCTGGAGTTCATGGTCACGACCGTTGCAGGTACTTCATCGTGGCCAACCACTTCTTCGGCGCGGTCGAGTTCGTGTTGCAGAGCTTCGACGCCCGGCGAGGCCTCGCCTACGCGGTCGATCAGTTGCTCAAGACGCTGCACGTCGAGACGGGTAAGAATGATGGAAGGTGCGGTCATGATTCAGGCAGACTCCTTTTTTCTGCACAAAAAAGCAAAACCCCGCCAGAAAAAGGCGGGGTTCTCACGGACCTCGATGAGTTGAGGTGTACCCGGACACTACCACAGCACAGTAAATAAACAAGATGGGGTCAAGGGACAGCCTTGCGCTGCTCGGCCTGGGCCACAATCACTCGTCGCCGCTGATCATCGGCTGAGCGCCATTCACGGATATCTTCCACATGGCGGAAGCAGCCGAGGCAGACTTTTTGCTCGTCCAGGCGACACAAACTGATACAAGGTGACGGCACCGCCGGGCTGACATTACTGAACAGCGGCTTGGGCGGGCGTACAGGTGCGGGCTGGGTCACGATC
>NZ_LFMW01000017.1 GCF_001050345.1 Pseudomonas fildesensis
TTGAGCCTCTTTATAACTCAACTCGCCTTTTTCGACCTGATCGACGACTGACAATTTAAAGGTCAGCGAGTAATCACGCTGACTGCGCCTTTTTCCTGAATTCATTACGCCCTCCTGAGATTGGGTCAGAAGGTGTAAACCTTATTCAGGACAAGACAGCATCAAGTCAAAAAGCCTGAACAATGACCAGGCCCCTGCGTTTTTCTCGATACCCAGAGCCCGCGCCTCCCCTCGCTCGAGTACCAGGCTGCTGCGGCCATTATCCGCCTCGGTCGGCCAGTGAAATGCCATGGGCACAATCGGGCCATGCCGGTATTCCAGCTGTTGATCACCCACACGCAGGACCGCCCGACTGACCGCCTGATCCAGGCTGTAGGGTGCCAAGGTAAACCCTACCGACAACTCGCCTTGTTCCGGGGTAAAAAAGCTTCGGCGGATCAGTTGCACTTTCGTCATTTGCTCCAGCAGCGAACGCGACATTGGAAAATTGCGACCATCCACGCCGCGCAAACGGTAGCGGGTGCCTTCAGCACTGACAAAAGGCCGCAAGTAACTGTTATGAAACCGCGCGAACACACCTTGAGGCCTGAAGAACTCATGGAAATCGCCAAGGGCCACATCGCTGGTGGCGTCGGCACTGAACGGATACCGCTTACGGATCGCCTTGGCGTAGACACCGTACACATCGCTTTGATAACGCTGGTTCACATGCACGTAAGCACTCTCCAGCAAGCGCTGCCAGGTATCGTCCGCAATGCCTCCAAACCACTCGGACAGCGGCAACGGCAAACGAGCGGCCACCTCGCGCAGATTACCCAGCACATCCTGCTGCCCCTCCATGCGCCGCGTGACCCTGAGGAACGCCGCCTGTTCCGGCGCACTCTCCAGGTTCAGGGTTGCCAGTTGCAGCTGCAACTCATCGGACAGGCGCAATGCCTGGGTCAACTCGGGGCCGGGGTTCTGTTGCTCATCAAGCAACCGGTGCAACGGTTCGAAACGGCGCTGCAATGCACGCCGGGCAGAGTCGGGCAGAACATGCACCGGCAACTGCACCAGCACTGGGCTCGCCGCCTGGGCCATATTGCCAAGCTGGCCTGCCTCGCGTGTTACGTCGTCAAGTCGCTCAAGGGTGGGCAGCAAACGGGTATTTTCCCTGACCTGTTGCAACAGGTGCACCAGCGGCGATTGAGCTGAAGTGAGGCTGGCGAGTTGCTCGGCACTGTGCTTGAGGCTGTCAGACTCCAGCAGGCTCATTCGGCCCAGCGCATCACTCCAGGCATCGGCGTACTCACTGAAATAGCGTTGTTCCAGTTCGACCATCAACCGGCGCAAATCCATGGCGCTCAAGTCGGCCCCCTCACCCAGCACCCAGTTATCCTGAGCGATGGCATTCACCAACCGTGGGCCCTGCGTCTCGAAATACTGCAAATACCTTTTTGTATAAAACCCTGGAACGGGTTGATCGATGGCGGCGAATACCTTGCCCTCGGCAAGGCGCAACGGCTCCAGGTTCCGGGATTGCTCGCGCAGTACTCGATAGACCACATCAGCCAAGGACTCACCGCGCAACGCCTGACGCGCCTGGGCTATCAGTTCATCGTCGAGCTGTGCCCCGAACGGTTGCCCAAGCAAACTCGCCAGGTGTTGATTCAGCCGGCTCTGCGCCGAGGTATCACCGGCGTAACGTGCTGACCAATGAGCAGCAACGCGCTCCGCCAGCCAAGCGGGATCACGACGCTCGCGCAGTGTAAGCATCAGGTACGCCCGCAAGTTGTCCATCAACCGTTCGCGATCGTCCAGGCTGGCACGCACCTGTTCTTCAAGCGTCGCGACGACGCGGGGCAATAACTGTTCTTGCAGGGACTGCTGATAGGCCTTGGTCAGCACCGGCTGGCTCGCTTCTCCCTGATACAAGCCTGCTCGCTCAACCCACCGGACGTCTTCCAAATGAGGAAAGACCCGGGTCGCCGCCAGACGGGCATCCAACACGGGTAACACGGCGAGGGTGTCGTCTGTACCCTGGCGAGTGGCGGGCGGCGGGCGTGTCAGGTCTGCCAACTGCGCCAGGCGTTGTTGATTGGCCGAGTAACTGTGCGTCCATAACCACCCTGCCGCACCGATAACCAGGGACGCGGCCGTCGCCAACGCCCTCTGGCGCCAACGAATACGGTGTTGTTCCCGGGTCTGGAGACCGGCAAGGCCAGCCTCGGCGAAAATCACCCGGTTAAACAAACCCTGGATGAAACAGGAGCGCCGATCACCGGCGCAAGTCAAATAGAAACCTCGCAAGCCATTGATGCGCTGATAACGATGAGCAGAAAAAGCCAACTCGACGAACGCGCATAAACGCTCGCCAATTCGCGCCGCCTGCTGGGGAAAGTCGAGTATCTGGCCACGCTGGTCGATATTTCGCTCCTGGTGCAAACGCTGGATCAGCTCACCGCTCAGGCGCTGCAACAGCGTCTCGAACGCCTGGCGCACCTGGGCGATCTCGGTACCCGCCTTGCCTGCTGCCAACCGCTCGCCCAATACCGCTTCGGCACCGTCTCCCTGCGCTGAGTCGAAGTACTCGGCAAACCCCGTCAACTGGTCAGCCTGGGTCAACACCAGATAGATCGGCACATCGACATGCAGCGTTTGCTGAATTTCCTGCAGCCGTGTGTGGATCTGACGCGCGTGATGCTCCAGATCATGCTCCTGACTGCTGACCAGCGTTGGCACCGACACTGTCACCACTACGCCACTGAGCGGGTGTGATCCACGACGCGCCTTGAGCAGCCCCAGCAATTTCAACCAACCTGCAGCGTCCACCGCGCTGTCGGATTGGGTCAGGTAGCGTCCGGCGGTGTCGACCAACACCGCGTCGTCGGCGAAATACCAATCACAGTACGGGGTGGGTCCGGTAGTGGTCGGCTCTACCCGGTCAAGCGGAAACGACAAGCCACTGGCAGCCAACAGACTTGTCTTGCCGCTGCCTGCCTCGCCAATCAGCAGGTACCAGGGCAGTTCTTCACGCCAACGCTCGCTGCGCTCAGCATAGCGGCGTGAGGTTTTCAGGGTTTGGACCGCCTCCCGGAAACGGCCACGCACCTGACGCTGCTCATGCTCGATACGCCCCAACTGCTCAAGATCTGCCTGATTTTCAGGCTTTTTGAAGCGAGCCGTACGGCGCCCGCTGGCAACCACCATCGACAGTCCCCACAGCAAAAACAGTACGCTGATGGTCAACAGCCGCGCCGTCGAACCCTGCCAAAACCGATAACCGTCCACCGCGAGCAACGGCCCGAAAAACCACACCAGCAGCGCGATCGACAGCACCAGCAGCAGGCTCCAGACCCAAATCGTACCCAGCACGGTGCCCGCTCCCTTGAAGAATGCGTTCATTGATTGCTCCCCGCGTTACAAGGGCGTCCGAGTAGGGTCCGGCGCCGAAAATTGAAAAGGTTGCAGTACCTTCGTGCGCTCCTGGCCCAATACCCAGGCAAACCCGGAGTAGGTCAACAGCAAGCAGGCCAGACAAAAAATCCCGAGCCCGGCAGCAGACACAACGCGCGGCCTTGCACGTCGCACCGGGTCCGTGCCGGGCGGTAGTGCCAACACTGGCGGCGGCTCCCCCCTGACCTGCCTGACCTGTCGATACAAGGCATCGCGCAAGGCTTCGAGTTGCAACACGCCACGCTCCATGACCCGGTATTTGCCCTCGAAGCCCAACGACAGGCACAGATACATCAGCTCCAGCATCGCGAGATGCTTGACTGGGTCACGGGACAATCGCTCCAGCAACTGGAAAAACTTTTCGCCGCCGAAGGTTTCGTTATGAAAACGGCTCAGCAGGCTCATCTTCGACCAGTCGCTGCGACTCCCCCAGGCAGTGGTGACCACGGCTTCGTCAACCACACTGCACAGCACATAGCGCGCAGACATGACCTGGGCGTTTTCAGCACCGTTGTGCAGGGCTCGCGTCTCGAACTGCTTAACCCCCGCTGACAGCCGGTCGTTGAGCGTATTCAGGCTTTCCCGGCCAGAGCTTGCCTTGAGACGGGCCAACTCCGACAGTAACTCCCAGGCGGCGGCCACCAAGAGGTTGAGCCCCATATTGAACGTCTGCGCACCCCGCAAATGGGCGGCGTAGATGATTCGGTCCTCAAGATGTTCGAAACGCGGGGGCGATGGAAAGTCAGTCATCGCGCCCTGCGCCGGCCCGCGCCCCTCGCGGTCGAGCAGGACGGTTTTCTCATCCTGAGGATATTCACTGTCCGTCTTCATGGTGTTCAGTTCCTGATGGCCCAGAAGTTGAGTTCAAGCTCGGAAAATTCGCCGCCCACATGGAAGGCAAAACCACCCGATTGCTCTAGTTGCGTGATGTCGCGGGCGCTGAGTTCGAGCATGAAATAGGTTTTGCCCGCGTGAAACGGAAGCTGGCGCGGCGCCACGGGCAGCGCCTTGACCTTGATGCCCGCCAGATGCAGGTTGACCAGTTCACGTATGCGCTCCACGGGCCCGATCTTTAGGTGTGCCGGCAAACGATGGCGCAGCTCATCCGAATCACACTGTGCGCGGGCCGCCAGAATGAAGGTTGCACTGCCAAGCAACTTGAGGTCGCTCACCGGGCAGACCATCACGCCGTACTGGCGTTGTTGCAGCGCCAGTTCCATCGCGTGCTGCTCCAGCACCATCGACAGCACCGTACGAATGCCCTCCATCAGCCCACGAAAGCTCGCGCCCTGATCGTTATGCCGATAGCGCCCATCCAGATGTGCGCGCTTGCTGTCGTGGGCGAATGTCGATAACTCACCGAAGATCGATAACAACTCCCGGTACAAGGCTTCCGGACGAACCTGGGACTGGCTCAAGTAATGACGCAGCACCAACTCGCAACGATTGATCAGTTGCAGCATCAGAAAGTCCCCGATCTGCGTGCCTGAGCCCGCGCCGCTACCCTGAATACGCCCTGCGATGGCATCGCCTCGACAGGCCAGCAAACTGACCACTTCCTTGAGGCACGACGACACATAACCTGACCCTTGCAGATACATGAACGTCGGGACGAAATCCGTATCCAGGCTCACCCCCTCTTCATCCGTGGAGTCCAGCACCTGGGCGACCTTCAGCTTCACGAAAACCTGCTCACTGTGCTGCTCCCCCAAAAGCAGGCGCAGATCCGGACGGCCACAGTTGATCTGGCAACGGGAGTCGACACCCGCGTTAGAGTCGCCTACCTCAGTTGTGCAGCTGATATAGCGCGCCAGTACATCGGCCTGGTCGGACTTGCGCGCCTCGATCTGGTTACTGGTTGCCAACGGCAATGCCAGATAAATCCCTTGCCGCCCCGAGTTGGCCGGCACCTGCAGTACCAACGGTTCCATGGCCGTGCTCAACTCAAACAGGCTGCCGTCGGGTAACACACCACTGGCCTGGGTCACGACGACCTTGCCCAGATTCAGGTACTGCAAGTCGACGTCGAGACTGAGAAACCCCCAGGCATCGCTGCCAAGCAAACGGGTCCGGTTGAGTTGCTGGTTGTAGTAACGATCGTTGTGCTGCAGGTGCTGGGGCCGCAACAACATGCCTTCCTGCCAGATGACTTTATGAACGTGCATATCAATCCTTTGTCGAGCCGAAGAGTGGGTTGCCGACCCGGATACCCGCCTGATCAAGCACCAACTCGGTCCGTGTCAGTCGCTGCGGCGTAACCGGCACAACCAGCCGCCATTGCACATGGGGCAGATCTCGATAGGCCGCCAGCACCCCCACATAACGGCTCTGCGGTGAAACGCTGAGCTTGAGCGTCAACCGCTGACCAGGGCGCATTTCCAGCTCCTCGCTGCTCACCCAGTCCTTGGGCAAGGACTGTTCGGCACGGCCATAGAGGCTGAAGAAGTCAGCATTCTCGAAGGCCACGGGGTGTCGCAACTCAAGCAGGTGTATCACCACCGGAGAGGGACGACCGTGCAAGTCGGGATTGACCTGATCACTGGCCACCAACGTCAGGTCCAGCTTGGTCAGGGTCGAAAAAGGCGAAAGCGAGCTGCACCCGGCCAACAGGCCAAGTAACAACAGCATCGATGCAAGCGTGGCTCGATACATGAACGTCATCCTGTGTAGACAGCATGGAGGGTGGAGATCAGGCGGACCTGTTCCTCATAGGCTTTGACGAAGTCGTTGCCCAGCAGGCGTTCGTTCAATTGTTCATCCGCGATCAAGTACTGGTAGTGACGTTGATACGCCCGCCAATTCGCACCGTCGGTGTTAAACCTGGGCGGTTTGTCCTGAAGCTCGAAACACAACTGCAGGTGGCCGGGCGCGAACGCGGCTCGAACGCTGCGCAATGCGCTGCGACACGCCGTGAGCAAGGCAACCTGATGCGTTTGCAGGTCCCGATGCACTTGAGTAATAGCCAGCTCGGCGGGCAGTTGGCCCAACTCGTTGGTGCCCAGCAATGCCGTCAATGCCGCCTGGGCATCCACGCAGTTCCTCAACGGGTTGGGGCTGTTGAAAGGGGACTCTGCAGAACCCAGGCTCGACTCGGTTTTCAGTTCGTCGCAGGTCCGCAGGCATTGCTGCAACCCTGCGATACCGTGCCTCAGTAAACTCGCCACTTTGATTGCCAACGCCTCTCGACTTGGCGTATCAAGGCCGTCCACCGGTATGCCAAGCGCCGCTGCGAACTGCGCCCAAAACGCCTCATTGACAGCAAGCGCAGTCGTCACAGGCTGGGGCTCTGGCACTTCACGAACAGGCTCGACGCATCGAGGCACGGGCAGGAATTCCCTTTCTGCTGCGCGGTGATCCATCCATTGCCCGAGCTCGTCGGTGATCGCCTTCAACGCCTCCAACTCATCCGAGGAGCTTTGGGCCAGATGCTCCTCATCCAGCGCATGCACGGGGTCCAACGCCAGAAAGGCATCGTCGGGAATCGGTTCAGCCGCCGCAACCCTGTGTGGGTTGTGCTGCACCAACGTGCCGATCAGTCGTGCCCGTATAATCAACTCCCCCAATTGAAATACGTCACCCTCACTGATCAGTCGCGCCTGCCCTTTTCGCAGGCGTTCCTGGCTGCCAATCACGCAAATGCCATTGCTGCTGATATCGGTCAGGAAATAGCGACCTTCACGGAAGCTCACCAGGCCATGGTGGCTGGAAAGCAGACGGCTGGGATCGGGAATCACCCAGTCGCAGCCGGCCCCACGGCCTATCACACCGCCAGCACCCTCGAAGGTCTTGCAGACCGTTGGCACTGACTCTGCGCCCGCGGAGTCAAACACTTCTAACACTAATTGCATGGTCAGCCCCCCCCCTTTACTGGCCGCGAGTGATCGCCTGCGGGTCACCCAACGGACGGTAGTCAGCATCATCGAAGACGTAATTGGCGTTACAGCCGCCCAGCAAACACAACACAAGCACCACGGCTTGCCACGGACGATCAGGCATCAGGTAACTCCCATAGAAGTAAGGCAGTCCGGCACGAATCCTTGGAGGCGCCGGTGAATTATCGGAATGCTCGGGTACACCTTTTGGCATTACCCCTTGACCTCACCAAAAGGGATGTTCAAGCGCGCAAGGCGGTAGAGCAGCGTACGGCGTGCTACCCCCAGTTCACGGGCGGTACGGGTTCGGTTACCACGGTTCTTCTGCAGACAATCGATCAGGAATACGCGCTCCACCCTCTCCAGGCGGTGACGTAGCGTCGAATCCGGGACGGCCGCAGGAACCGGCGCCAGCGCCAGGTGCGCCGGCAGAATTATATCGTCGTCACACAGCAGCACCGCCCGCTCCACCAGACACTTGAGCTCGCGGACATTGCCGGGAAACCGGTGGCTCGTCAGTTGGTCAAGGGCACCGCTTGACCAGGCAACCAGCGGCCGCCCCAGTGCCGTGCAGGCCTTTTCAGCGAAATGGCGTGCGAGTTGCAGCACATCGCCGTCACGCTCACGCAAAGCAGGCAGCTCGATGGGGAACTGCGCCAGCCGGTAATACAGGTCTTCACGGAAACTGCCATTCGCCACCATCGCTGCGAGGTCGCGGTGGGTGGCAGCGATGATGCGTACATCAACTTTGTGGGAAACACTGGCGCCCAGCGGACGAACCTCTCCTTCCTGCAATACGCGCAGCAGCTTGGCTTGCAACGACAGCGGCATATCGCCGATTTCATCCAACAGCAGCGTGCCGCCGTGGGCGGTGTCGAATAACCCGGTGTAGTCGCGCTGCGCGCCAGTAAACGCGCCTTTGCGATAACCAAACAGCTCGCTCTCCAGCAACCCTTCCGGAAACGCAGCGCAGTTCTGCACCACAAATGCTTTGGTGCTGCGTGAGCCGGCAGCATGAATGGCCCGTGCCACCACTTCCTTGCCGGTACCGGTCTCGCCACGCAGCAGCACGGTATAGGGGGTGTGCAGGACCTTGCCGATCAAGCGGCAGGTCTGCTCCATCGCCGTGCTGTTACCGATCAGCCCATACGCACAACCGAGGGCTGCGCGCGGCGCGGGACTGATGGCGCCTTGCGCCGGTCGCATACACCGCAACAGGGCCAGTTGGGCCAGGGCAAAGCTGCCCAGTTGGGCCAATGATGGGACGTAGCCTTGCAACTCAACCGGGCGCTGGCTGGCGCACAACAAGACACCGATGAGGGTTTTGCGCCGACCGAACAACGGCATGCAGGACAGGCAATGCCAGGGTGTCGCCGTCGCCGGCAAAAAGCCGGTGTCATAGACACACTGACTCAAGTCATCCAGCGTAAGGGCGCGGCCCTGGGTCAGGACGAAATGCAACAGCTGCTCATCCTGTGACCCGAGGGCCGAACCCGGATTGCCCGGTGGCAGTGCTCCCTGTAAATGCTGGGCGATCAGGTCCAGCCGGCCGGCCGCCTCGTCGAACAGATACAGCTGGCTGAGTTCACACTGGCTCAGTTGCGCAATGCCTGCCGTACAAAGCCCTGGCAACGTTGCTTCGTCACCTTCCAGACCCAGTCGACTGAACCAGCTCAGCAAGGTATCGGCGTACGCCAGGGGATGGGGCAACTGGGTAAACAGGTTGTCCATCATTGGCTGAACTCGCAGACCGGCAAGCCATTGTCATCAAGCGTCGCATGCGCCAGCGACAGGCGTTCGCCAACGGTCGTAGCCGTTAGCAGGCGGTCCACTATCTGCGGCAGCAAATCGGTTTCGATCCATTGATCGATGTAACGCGCACCGCTGTCGGCATGCACACAGCGCCGAGCCATGTACTCAACCAGTTCGGGCCTGTAGGTGAAGGTAACGTTGCGTCCCAGCAGGCGCTGCCCGAGACGCTCAAGCTTGAGGCGTGCCACGTCATTGAGGACCTCACCCGCAATCGGGTAATACGGGACGACACGCATCCGGGCCAGCAATGCCGGTTTGAAGTGAGCCCGCAACGCCTTGGAAATCGCCTCTTGCAGCACCCCGACGTCAGGTCGCTGGCCGTCGGCGCACAGCTCGCTGATGCAGTCGCTGCCCAGGTTGGAAGTCATCAGGATCAGCGTATTGCGAAAATCGATTTCACGGCCCTCGCCATCATTGACCACCCCCTTGTCGAAGACCTGGTAAAACAGGTTCAACACCTCCGGATCGGCCTTTTCGACCTCATCCAGCAACACCACCGAATAAGGGCGTTGACGCACGGCCTCCGTCAGGATTCCGCCCTCGCCATAACCGACGTAGCCCGGTGGCGCGCCGATCAGCCGAGACAGTGAGTGCTTCTCCTGGTACTCCGACATATTGATGGTGGTGACAAACCGCTTGCCGCCGTACAGGAGGTCGGCAAGGGCCAGCGCCGTTTCGGTCTTGCCCACGCCGCTGGGGCCGGCCAGAAGGAACACCCCGACCGGCGCGTCCGGCTGATTGAGGCCGGCGGCAACGGCGCGCAGGCTGCGATCAAGCGCCTGCACAGCCTGCTCTTGTCCGAGGATGCGTGCCCGCAAGGCATCGGCGAAACCCAGGACTTTTTCATTGTGCTCAAGGGCCAGTTGCTCGACCGGGATTCCCGTCCAGGCGCTGATGACCTGGGCTATCAGGCGAGGACACACTTCGGGATTCGCCGACGACTGTTCGCGCTGTTGAACCCAACATTGCTCCAATGCCTGGCGCTCATGTTCGATAGCCTCAAGTCGCAGGCTCAGCGCTTGCAAAACCGGCTCATCGACAGGTAACCCCGCTTCGGCGTCCCTGCGTAAGGCCTGGTGCTGCCGCGTACCTTCGGCCAACTCGGCGAGCAGGTGCTGCAACGCTTCGGGCCGCACCGCCAAGCGCGTAAGCGCCCGTGCGCACGCGGTATCCAGCACGTCCACGGCCTTGTCCGGTAACTGGCGCCCTGCCAGGTAACGCGCGCTCATCTGCGCTGCCGCGACCACCGCATCATCACGCACGTAGACGCCATGGCTGGCCTCATACACCGCGACCAGCCCGCGCAGGATGGAAACGGCCTCCTCGACACTGGGTTCGCAGACCATTACCGGTTGAAAACGACGCGCCAGCGCCGGGTCTTTTTCGATGTACTTCTTGTACTCCGACCACGTCGTGGCAGCGATGGTACGCAGCTCACCACGGGCCAGCGCAGGCTTGAGCAGGTTGGCGGCATCGGACCCTCCGCCCTGGCCACCCGCCCCCACCAGCGTGTGGGCTTCATCGATAAACAGGATCACGGGCTGGGGCGAAGCGTTGACCTCATCGATCACCCCCTTGAGGCGCCGCTCAAATTCGCCCTTGATACCAGCGCCCGCTTGCAGCAACCCCATATCCAGGGTCAGCACGCGCACATCCTTGAGGGATTGCGGCACTCGCGCTGCCACCACTTGCAGGGCGAGGCCTTCGACGATGGCCGTCTTCCCCACGCCGGCGTCGCCAACCAGAATCGGGTTGTTCTTGCGCCGACGCGCCAGGATGTCGATCAATTGCCGGATTTCGCCGTCGCGGCACAACACCGGGTCAATCAAGCCTTCACGCGCCTGGCGCGTCAGGTCATGGGTAAAGCGCTGCAATAACGACTCCGTCGTCAAGGGTTTGGCCTCAGGACGCTGGCTCAGTACAAAGTCACGCACCCGATCAGCATCCACCCGACTCAGCAGGTGCTGATACCGACTCCCTGCGTGCGCCAAAGGATGACGCAGGAGCGCCAGCAGCAACGCGCCTTCGTCGACGTCATGGCGCTGCAGTTCAACGTGCGCAAGCATCAGCGCCTGCTGCAACCAGTGCACCAATGCCTGGGCGAAGACCGGGTTGCGCGTTGCACTCTGCTCACTCTTTGGATGAAGGATCGCCTCCAGTTCGCTCACTTCGACGCCGGCATCCGTCAAGGCCCTGACCGTCAGCCCGTAGGGATGCTCCAGCAGTGCCAGCAGCAGGTCCTCTACCAATACTTCGCGGCCACCGCGGGCGACACACCGTTCGGCTGATCGCTCCAGGTCGCGACGGGCCTGAGCGGCCAATGTGCGGATCAGTTGTTGCAGGTCTACATTCATCATAATCATCAGTCCCTAATGAGCGTTGCCGGCAAGCGTGACCACACCATCGGCCCGCTCATGGTCCAGCCAACTGGTCCATCCCAGGCGGCAGACGTTGCGTTCGCCGATATGCAGCGCACGGATCTCCCCTTGCGCCAACACCAGTCTCAGGTCGTACTCCAGGGGCGCCCGCGCGGTTAAACGCACCAGTGAACACAAGGGCAGGAACCCGTCTCCGGAGGGCAGGAATTCGTGAAACCGTTGCCAATCCAGCCCGATCACATGCACGTTGAACTTGCCACTGCGATCGGCTATCCGGCGTCCCAACACCAGGTCCTGGCCGAGCGCATGGTTGGCAGCCCCCAGTCGATTGCGTTGTTCACCAGGGACTGACACGCTGCGTTCAACCCACTGTTCAACGAATAGCCGGCTGTGGTTGAAGTAATGGCGCAGGACCGTCTCGATCATTGCGGCGGAATGCACCCGTAGACTCAGCAGCCCCAGGAAGGGCAACAATCGCTTGCAGTCCAGGTGCGTAGCACGGCGAATTTCCTCGCCCCGCAGGCCAATCAGGGCAAACATTTGCGCGGAAAAGGCATCACTGGCCCCACTGCCAAAGCGCGCCCGATAACGATATTTTTGCCAGATCGGCAGCATCAGCCGCTGCAGGCGGTGGTGAAACACATTCAGAAAGTCGCGAGTGGAATTGCCACCCGCCGACTCCGCGTACGCCTGCTCACCGTAGAACGCCGGCAGCGGTGAACCTGCGCCGAACAGCCCCAGTACATTGAGGCGCAGCCGCGCTCGCAATTGACCGTACTCCACAAAAAACTCCACTCGATCGATGTCGTGTCCGGGAAACCCGAGGCCAGGATTGGCCTGGAATTCCAGTTGGTCATACAACGCGTCCTCATCCAGGAAGGGATGGGCTACACGCAAGCGCTCGATCACCTGCAGTACCGCCTGGAACAACGAATACTCGCGGATGACACGGGACACTTCGGTTAAAGCAGAGGCTGCTGGCCCATCCGGGGTGGCCATAGGTACACATCTCCTTGTGTGCTGATAACGCTCAGTTCGTGGTACGAATTGAGGTTGGTGTACAGCGCAAAAAACTCGTTGAGCACTGAAGCGAATACAAATACGTCGCCTGGGCCGTGGAAGCCCTGGGGATCAATTGTCAGGTTCACCCGCAAACCGCGAACCGGCAGGCCATGGTGCAATCGGTCGACGGCTTCGTGACTGATGGACTGCAATGCCCCCAGTCTCTTCGCGCTGACCTTCTGCGCTTGCCGGCCGTGGTAGCGCGGCAGGTCGTAGGTTTCGAGGATCACTTTCAACGCATTGATATCGGTCAACGACAGGTAGTTGAGCGACATGTTGCTGATGAGCTTCCACAGGAAATCCTGATCCAGGGGCGGTGCAAAACTCGCGGTGGGCACGGTGATATTGCGAAATGACAGAAATTCCGGGGTCTGCTCGCAGGGCTGATTGATCTGGCCCACCTGCAGTTGCCGCGGCAGGTTTTGATTGGTACAGGTCAGCTCGATCGACAGCGTTTCCTGCTCGTGTCCTCGGCCGGCACCGAACGCCACCCACGTATCGAGACCCGCGTGCTGCGCCGATGAACGCTGACGGATACTGAAGCTGGGGGCCGCTGGCGATGCGTCGGTATCACCGTCATGTTCAAACGATTCGAACGGTACGAACGCCTGGTAACCCAGCCCGCCAGGGCGCCATCCCGTGACCTTGTCCACGGAAAAAACACCGGCGTTGCCTCGCGAATATTCCCCCGGCACCAGCAGGTATTCATCCTGTTTGCCATCCAGCCGGATCGGCACCGCGTCATGGGCGAACAGGTTGACGATGGGCGTGCAGTACAGCTTCACGTTGTCCAGGCTGGGGCGTTGTGGTTCATGCCCCTGGATACGCAGTTCAAACCGCATCACCATGCTGCGCACCTGCTTGAGCAGCGCTTGAGGCAGCGCGTGCAGGCCATCAAGACCACTCACATCCACGAACAGGTACTTGTCAGGAAAGGCGAAGTATTCCTGCAGCAGACGATAGCCACGAAAGGTATTCCGCGGATAAGGAATCAACGCCTGTTCTTCGCAGAACCCCACCGGCTGTACCTGGCTGGCATTGAGCCGCAGCGACATTGCCTGTCCATCAGCCCCGTTGACAGGCTGGCCATCCTCGCCCAGTAACAGCAACTCAATGCCTTCGAGGTGACGTAACAGGCTCAGGTAAAGCCCCTGGCTGACGTAACGGTCCCCTGCCAGGTGCAGCCGCATGGATTCGAATACCAACTCACTGAAATTGCCCGGGGCGCTCATGTCTAGACGCAGGTCCAGCAAGGCCCGCTCACCCTGGAAGACATACTCCAGGGCATTGAGTTGCAGCGGCATGACCTGAGTGACACAGCAGGTCCGGAAGCGACAGCGTTCGCCGTCGATGGCCACGCTTTCCACTGAGGTATCCCGCCCCACGCACACGGCCGGGCCCGCACGTTTCAGCGGGTCGAACTGCAGGATGCTGAACGCCGGCAGCGGCCGCATGTAGTTGGGCCACAACAGGTGCATCAGCGAGTGGGTCAGCTCGGGTAATTCGTCATCCAGTTTCTGGCGCAGACGACCGGTGAGAAACGCAAAACCTTCGAGTAAACGCTCCACGTCCGGGTCCTGGCCGGCATCGGCAAGAAACGGTGCCAGGGCAGGATTACGCTCGGAGAAACGTCGCCCGAGCTGGCGCAAGGCGCTGAGCTCGCTTTGGTAATAACGATTAAAGGCCATCCGGCGCGACCTCGACCTGCCCGCCGCCACCCAGACGGGCGTTGAACACCACAGGCTGCATGACACCGTTGACCCTCAACGAGGCATCAATGGCAAACGCCAGAACCAGGGGGTCACGATCACGCGGCAGCACCCTGACGTGCACATTCACCAGGCGCGGTTCATAGGCCTGGATAAAGCGCTCGATCGAAAGGCGCGACTGGCTTAATGACTCATGCAGGCTAAGACGCATGTCATTCAGATCCGGCAAACCGTAGTCGGGCTGCGTCTGGACGCTGCCCGCGCGGGTGCTGAGCATCTTTCCCAGATGAGCCGCGACGGACTCTACGCTGCTCGCCTGGCCGAGCGCCGGGCCTTCGAGTCGCTCGAAGAGGCTGCGGTGATAGGTCATCCCCTGGTCTCTGCTCATTCTTTATCGAGCTTTCCGACCAGGGACAACGTGAAATCCGCCCCCATGTATTTGAAGTGAGGCCGCACACTGAGGCTGACACGGTACCAGCCAGGTTCCCCCTCGACGTCACTCACCACAATGCGTGCCGCGCGCAACGGACGACGGCCGCGCACCTCGGCGCTGGGGTTTTCCTGGTCGGCGACGTACTGGCGAATCCACTTGTTGAGCTCCAACTCGAGATCCGTGCGTTCCTTCCACGAACCCAGCTGCTCGCGCTGCAACACTTTCAGGTAATGGGCCAGCCGGTTGACCACCATCATGTAAGGCAACTGCGTTCCAAGGCGGTAGTTCAACTCGGCCTCCTTGCCCTCTGTGCTGGTGCCGAAATACTTGGGCTTCTGCACGGAACTGGCGGAGAAAAACGCAGCGTTGTCACTGCCCTTGCGCATGGTCAGGGCGATAAAACCTTCCTGGGCCAGCTCATATTCGCGACGGTCTGATACCAGCACTTCGGTAGGAATCTTCGTTTCGATTTCGCCCATGCTGTGGAAGTGGTGCAAGGGCAAATCCTCCACCGCACCGCCGCTTTGTGGACCGATAATGTTCGGGCACCAACGAAACCGCGCGAAGCTGTCGGTCAGGCGAGTGGCAAACGCATAGGCGGTATTGCCCCACAGATAGTGCTCGTGACTGTTAACCACGTTTTCCTGGTAGGCAAAGGTTTTGACGGGGCACTCAAGCGGGTCGTAAGGCGTTCTCAGCAGGAACCGTGGCACGGTCAGGCCGATATAGCGCGCGTCTTCGCTCTGGCGAAAGCTCTGCCATTTGGCAAATTGCGGGCCTTCGAAATGGTCCTTGAGGTCCTTCAGGTCAGGCAGCCCGGTGAAGCTTTCCAGGCCAAAGAACCCGGGGCCGGCCGCCGCGATAAACGGCGCGTGTGCCATGCAGGCCACGCTGGACGCGTACTGCATGAGCTTTACATCGGGCGCACTGGGTGAAAGGAAAAAGTTGGCAATGATGGCGCCCACGGGCTGGCCGCCGAACTGACCGTATTCGGCGCTGTAGATATGCTTGTAGAGCCCGGACTGGTTAATCTCCGGCGAGTCCTCGAAGTCATCCAGCAGGTCTTGCCGAGAGACATTCAGCAGCTCGATCTTGATGTTTTCGCGGAAGTTGGTGCGCTCGATCAGCAGCTGCAGCCCCTTCCATGAAGCTTCCAGCGCCTGGAAATCCGGGTGGTGCAGAATCTCGTCCATCTGTTGACTGAGCTTGGCGTCAATCTCGGCGATCATCCGGTCGACCAGGCGCTTCTTGACCGGCTCTCCACTGTTCTGCGGCTTGACCAGTTCTTCAATAAACGCGCAGACGCCACGTTTCGCGATACCGTACGCCTCATCGTCAGCACTCAGGAGTGTCTGGGCAATAATGTTGTCGAGGATGCTGTGCTCGGCGACCGAGGGTGCTGCCAGTGGCTGGTGTTGGGTGCTCATGGGATCAGTGTCCTTTTACTGAAAACGTCATACGGCGGGGCTGCTCAGTCCCAGCTCGGCCAATACGCGCGCGCGGGATTCGTCATCGGCCAGCGCCTGTTCAATAGCCTTGCGAAAGCTCGGTGTGTTACCCAGTGGTCCCTTGAGCGCCATCAGTGCTTCACGCAATGTCATCAGCTTCTTCAATTCGGGAATCTGCTCGACCAGGCTTGCGGGGTTGAAGTCCTGCATCGAATTAATCCGGACCTGTATGCCCAGCTCTTCAACGCAAGGTTCGTCCTGAAGGCGATTGGGTACGCTGAGCGTCAGGCTCAACGCTTGCTTGGCCAGCACCTCATCCAGGCTGTTCTTGTCGATACCAATTGGCTTGCGGTCTTCAAGCTTGCGAAGGTCCTCACGCAGGGTGAAGTCTCCCAGCACCAGTAACTTCAATGGCAGTTCAACCTCTTCCTGGGCGCCCCCGACAGCAGGTTTGAAGGTGATATTGATGCGTTCCTTCGGTGCTACCGAACCTTCTTTGGCCATGGTTTTTCTCCTTTTTCGAGCGGCTCGAAAGCCTATTCAAGTACCGCTTCCAGATCGAAGTGGCACAACCTGCGGTGGGTATGTTCCTTGCGTTCACGTACCGCTTGGCTTTGGGGCAGCAAGTCGCAACAGCGGTACAGAAGCTGCGTCACTTGAAGCGCCAACGCTGGTTCCCAACGGTCCAGCCCTGCGTGCTGCAGTTCGTGATCCAGGTGTTCGAGCTGAATCTTCGCCAACTCATGCTTGCCTGCCAGTACACACAACCGGGCCAGCGCCAATCGCCAATGAAAACGGGCGCGCTCACTGCGTGCGGCATGCAGGCCTTGCTTGATTTCCCCTACCGCGGCCTTCAGCCCGTCCTGGCGCAACCTTGGCATGACATCCTGTAATGCTGTCTCCCATGGCTCGGCATCGGTATCGACCGGCACATTAAGCGGCTCGTTTTTTTGCAGATGGCGAGCCACCTGGAGCGTGATCCAGTCGCGGGTCGCGGCATCGGCAAAAGGCGCACCGCCGTGAAAGCAGAATTCGGGCAGGTTCGGCAGGCGTTGCAACAACAGGGCAAAGCTCACTTCCAGTTCGGTCATCGCCAGGTTGGCCTGCAAGGCCTGAAGGCACTCCCAGACCATGCGCAAGCCGTCGAACCAGAACATTGCACCGGCCAGGCTCGCCTCAAGCTCCAGCATCAGGTCGGTGTAATGCCCTTGGGCAAAACGCTCCTGGTAACGCTTGAGCTTGTCGGGTGTGGGGCCTCGCAGGCTGGTGACCCCTTCGCTGTCGGCGTCGGGGTAAGTCGCAAGCGGCAGCCATGTCAATGTTCGGTTCAGGCGCAGCGCGCGCAGGTCAGTGGCGTCCTGGCGCAGCCACCAGGTACACAAGGAGCGCGCCTGATCCTGCAAGGTACGCAGACGTTTATGCGCGTCCTTCTCGTTGTCGATTGCCGACTCTGGCTTGAGTAGTTGCGTGGCGACCTGTTTGACCTGGGTAATAACGCCGGTCACACCAGCAGGCTCAGGACTGCTTTGCGCGGCACGCTCCAGACGCTCTGATAATTGCCTGCGAATCGGCAGCAAGAGCGGCGCGTTATCTCCCAGGCATTCACTCCAGCGATCATCGAGGCGAGACAGGTGTTCAAGGATCGATTGAAACAATGGCTGCTGATCGACAATTGACAAGTTCTGCGTAAACAGTTGCTCAAGGCGTAACACCAGCCAGCCGAACGCCGCACCACGGGTACGCAATTTGGCGGGGTGGACAGCCGCCCAATGGTGCTCACAGAGATGACTCAGCAAACCCAGGCCCGCGAGCAAGCCAGGAAAGGATTCGCGTTGGTACAACGCCCAGGACAACCATACGGCGACCCGCAAATCCTTGGAGTGCTGACGCAACAGACACTCGCTGATTTCCCGGACCTTTTGCCAATCCGGCTGGCTCCCGCCATGCATCGATTGCGCCTTGGCCAGTTCGGTTTCCACAGCTTCAAATTCGCTGGAGAAGCGCATATCACTGCCAGCAAAACTTGCGCCTGAACAAGGCGAGCGTGCTATTTCAAGGTAGTAAACGCAAAGTGTGTCTGAGTAAACCATTGTGGACCGCGCACGACTGTTCAAGACAGAACCCGCACACTAATTTTGCATTAACTGCCCATCAGAGTACGGGTGAAACTTCGTTGTGAACTTCCCGAAGCCCCTGAACAGTAGCCATGCAAAAAACATTCAGCAAGCAACAAAATCCTACTTAAGGAATTTCCTACAACCGCCGCAATACAGCATCTGCGCAGCATTTTGCACAGTTTGGCCACCACAACTAACCCACTCCCTCCGCAAGACTTAACGCCTAAACGCTCAAAAACCAACGGCAACTAATTGCACACTTATGCGCAAGTTAAACCCCAAAAACGCAGCGCCAATTTACACCCACTTATTAAAAACCAGTGCGCACATCACCCCGACCTTTGTTTCATTGGCCCTCGTACTTTCAGGCACGCTTCTTGTTATAGGGAACTTCCCACTCGGTTCAATCGCCGTATGGAACTCCCTATCAACAAGGCAAGGAAACCCGTCATGCCAACACCCGCGTATCTCTCCATTACCGGCGTCAAGCAAGGTTTGATCACGGCAGGCACTTTTACCCAGGATTCGGTAGGCAACATTTACCAGGAGGGCCATGAAGACCAGATCCTCGTCCAGGCGTTTGCTCACCAGGTGATCATTCCCCGAGACCCACAGTCCGGCCAGCCAACCGGCCAAAGGGTCCACAAGCCATTGATGATCAGCAAGGTCTTCGACAAGTCGTCACCGCTGCTATTCAGCGCGCTGACCAGCGGTGAGGAGGTCAAATGCCGCCTGGAGTGGTTTCGCACCTCATCGGCGGGAACGCAGGAGCACTATTTCACCATCGAACTCGAGGGGGCGACCCTCGTCGACATTCAGTCGCGCATGCCCAATTGCCAGGACCCGGACAACGCGCACTTCACCCACCTGGAAGACGTGTACTTCACCTATCGCAAGATCGTCTGGACCCATGAAGTCTCCGGCACCTCCGGCTCAGACGACTGGCGCAGCCCGGTGGCTGGCTAACGCTGCCTGAGGCAGAAGCGGCAACCAGGGACGGCGCCGTTTCTGCCGGGCTGTCATACCATCGCCAGCGGATGCTTGCGCTTGGGCGCACCGAACACTCGGTCGATAGCGTCCAGGTCATGTTCGTCCAGCACCAGTTTCACAGCGCCGGCGTTGAGGCGTACATGCTCAGGCGTGACCGCCTTGGGGATCGCAATCACCCCGTCCTGGCGTAAAACCCACGCCAGGGACACCTGGGCCGGTGTGACTTCATGACGGTGAGCGATTTGCTTGAGCGTCGGGCTGGCCAGCAGCTCACCGCCCTGGGCGATCGGACAATAGGCCATCAAGGGCAAGTGATGTTGTTGCCACCAAGGCAGAAGGTCGAATTCGATACCGCGCTCTTCAATGTTGTAGAGCACCTGGTTGGTCGCGCAGGCCGGCGAGGCAAGTTCCTGCAGGTCGGCGACATCAAAATTGGAAACACCCCAACGGCCGATCTTGCCGGCCTCGCGCAAGCGCTCGAAGGCTTCGACGGTTTCTTCAAGAGGGTACTGGCCGCGCCAATGCAACAAGTACAGGTCGATGTAATCGGTGCCAAGGCGCTGCAGGCTGGCTTCACAGGCCCGAGGCACACCCTGGTGGCTGGCGTTATGAGGGTAGACCTTGCTCACCAGGAACACCTGGTCGCGCTTGCCGCGAATGGCCTCGCCGACCACCTCTTCAGCACCGCCTTCGCCGTACATTTCGGCGGTATCGATCAGGGTCATACCCTCGTCGATCCCCAGTTGCAACGCGGCGACTTCGGCGCGGCGCTGGTCCGGGTTTTCGCCCATGCGCCAGGTCCCCTGGCCGATGACAGGGACCGAAACGCCGGCCAGATCGATGGTACGCATGACAACCTCCAGATAAATTCGTGGGTTAAGCGTGTGGCATTGGCCGGACAAAAGGGTTCAATCGAAGTATGGTTGCGCTTTGCCAAGCTGCCAGGAAGGACCTGCAATGCTGTTTGTCGTAATGCTCGGGGGCAAGCACCCACGGGCCAGAATCGAAGTACATGATGTGGTATTCGCCGTGGCGGATACGCTGGAAGGCACCTACGCGCAATTGCGCAACGGCTGGTTTGGCAGCCCCAAGGGCGTGCATATCGACTCGTGGATGGCGGTCGACGGCGTCGACGGCTGGAAAGTAGAGCTCAGCCAGCTTGCACCTCAGGCCGAGGCGATGCACCTGTACTTCATCAACCTCGGCGGCTATGAAGCCAACAGTTTTGGCGAAGCCCATCATTACCTGCTGGTGGTCGCCCGCAACAAACAGGAAGCCAAGGCACAGGGCAAGCAGCAGATGCTGCGCCACTGGTCCCAGGCTCACACCGACGGGGTACTGGATGTCGATGACTGCCTGCCCATCGATCTGGTAGACGGTCGCTACGTCCATCTTGTACAAGGCACACACCGCCCAATCATTCAGCAAAACGACTATATCGTGCTGGCCTGAGCGCTCCCTGCCCGTGTACTACCAACTCCCCGACGCACCACCGCCGCCACTGGAGCCGCCGCCCCCGGACGAACTGCTGGAGCTTGAGCGGGAGCTGCTGGAACTCGAACTGGACCTGCCGCCCGAACCTGAGCCCGACCCGCTGCCCGTCTTGGCGTAGATGATCAATGCGGCAAACGATGCGATGGGAAGCGCAAGCAGCCAGCCTTGGCGGCCGTGGTCGATCAGCAATCCCGCCGCCACATACACCGCCAGCGCCGCCAGCAGCCGGATGATAAAAAACGTGCGGCTCTTCTTCCAGGCGTCCTTCATGATGACGAACAGCACCAGGTACAACCCCAACACCACTAGCCCCGCCAGCGGAATCGCCAACCAGTGGATGAAGTTGACGTCCACATACCGATCCGCCACCGCCAGCCCAACGATGTAGACCAGCAACCCGAGCACGCCGTAAAACAGCGTGCGCACCCTCCACAGTGCGCCAAACGTTGCGCCGCCGATCAGTTGGGTCAGCGGCAGTATCAGCAGGTACACCGGCCACTCCCTTCCACCGACAAACATCGCCAGCAACGCCGTCAGCGCCAGTGCAGCAATCAAGGCCCGTCGCCAGTGCAGCTTGCGAGCGGCGACCAGCACACCGACGACAGCGCCGAACACAAACGCCAGCAACACCGCAATAGCCTCAGGGCGCAGGCCCGGCACCGGCCCAGCCGCCACGGGTAGGTCACCGCCGTCCACCAACACGGTCAAATCGTCCACCGCTTGCTGGATGCCGCCCGCGTAATCGCCCTGACGAAATGCCGGGGTGATGTGTTCTTCGATGATGCGATGGGCGAGCAAATCGGTGACGGTGCCTTCCAGGCCATACCCCACTTCGATGCGCACCTTGCGGTCATCCTTGGCCACCAGGAGCAGGATGCCGTCATTGACGTCCTTGCGCCCCAGTTTCCAGGCGCGGAACAGTTGGTTGGCGAACGCTTCGATGCTGGCACCGCCGGTGCTCGGCACCAACAACACCGCGACCTGCGCGCCCTTGCGCTGTTCGAGCGCGGCGAGTTGGTCTTTCATGCGGGTGGTGGTGGCGGTATCGAGGGTGTTGGTGAGGTCGATCACCCGCTGGTCGAGGGCGACCGGGACAAGCCCGGGGGGCGCCGTGTCGGCCTGGGCCGGGAGGCTGATCAATAGGCTCGCGACCACAAGGGCCAGCAGACTCAAGGCGGAGCGCCGCAACCACAGCATCATGTTTTGTTACCTGAAGTTTCTTCCTGAAGGCGCCGACTTTACCCTATGGCGTTAGAACGCGCAGGTGGTGCCCTGCATGATCGGCTCAACGCTTCCCGTCAACACCACACCGCCCTGCCCGTCCCATTGCACAGTGACCACGCCGCCGTCGCACTGCACGTCAACCGTGTCGTCCAACAGCCCACGCCGAATACCGTTGACCACCGCCCCACAGCAACATGAGCCGGAGCCCAACGGCACACCGCCGCCACGCTCCCAGATGCGCAGGCGGATATGGTTGCGGTCGATCACCTGGACGAAATGCACATTGGTCCTGGCCGGGAACAGCGGGTGGTTTTCCAGCGCCGGGCCCACGGCCGCCACGTCAACGGCATTTATGTCATCCACGAAGAACGTGCAATGCGGATTGCCCATGCTGCACGCCGCCGGGTCGCCCTCGATCGGCAACGCGAGCGTATCCATCGGCTCGGCCAGCGGCACCGCCACCCACTCCAGTGACGGCTCGCCCATGTTCACCGACACCCGTTGCCCGGACGCACGCACGCACGTGAGCAAACCGCGATCCGTGCGCACCACCACCGAATCAGCACCGGTTTCATGCATCAACCGGTCTGCCACACCGCGCGTGGCGCTGCCGCAGGTCTGCAGAGCCGTACCGTTGGGGTTCCAGAATTTGATGCGCGCGGCGGCATCGGTGCAGTCCAGCACCACGGCCAGTTGATTGAAGCCGATACCGGTGTGGCGATTGCCCAGGCGACGGGCGATCTCGGCGGTGATCGAGTCATCCTGGCCACGGCGGTCGATGATGATGAAATCGTCGCCATGGGCGTGCATCTTCACGAAGGGCAAGGTCATGGGCTGTCCTGTGGTCGACCGGTGGGGGAACGGGAGGATATTCTGCTCAACCCGACCTGACTTAGCGAGACCGAACGATGCTTATCGTCTTCAGTGGCCTTCCCGGTACAGGCAAGACCACCCTTGCCCGCGAACTGGCACGCCGGACCGGCGCCGTTTACCTGCGAATCGATGTGATCGAGCAGGCGATTCGAGACGCCGGCGTGTTGGCCGGTGATGTGGGCGCCAGCGGTTACGCGGTGGCAAACACGCTGGCGCTGAGCAACCTGCAGCTGGGCCATCGGGTCATTGCGGACTGTGTGAATCCGGTCAAGGAGAGCCGGGAGGCCTGGCGAAAAGTTGCAGCGACAGCAGGTGTCGCACTGGTCAATATCCAGGTGGTTTGTTCTGACCAACAGGAACACAAGCGCCGCGTGGAAACCCGCGTGGGCGATATTACCGGACTGGTCCCGCCCACTTGGCAGTCGGTGTTGACCCATGAATACGAGGCCTGGGACGCGCCACTGTTGACCCTGGACACCGCCTTCATGACAACGACTGATGCCGTCTCCACCATTCTCGTCAAAACGGCTACTTCCTAAAGCACACTCCCCATCGCCTTCATCAACACCAGATCCCGTCCATAAATATCCGGCGCATACACCAACCCACCCTGGCGATCGACTTCCACCGTCCAGTACCCCAACAGCA
Source organism: Pseudomonas fildesensis (assembly GCF_001050345.1). Lineage (GTDB taxonomy): Bacteria > Pseudomonadota > Gammaproteobacteria > Pseudomonadales > Pseudomonadaceae > Aquipseudomonas > Aquipseudomonas fildesensis. Next base: position 23,496 of record NZ_LFMW01000017.1, read on the forward strand.
CCGGCACCGGTGTGGCCAGCCTGAACTCATGGGTCACGCCGGTAGCCAGCAGTTCATCGGTGCGCGTGCGTTCGGCCGGGGTGACCAGCAGATCGCGCAGCAGCAACGGTTGTTCAACCCTCACGCAACCCGAGCTGAACGCGCGCGGGCCTTTGGTGAACAGCGGTTGGCTGGGAGTGTCGTGCAGGTACACCGAATACGGGTTGGGAAAGCGCATCACGATCTTGCCCAGCGGGTTACGCGGGCCGGCTTCCTGGCGCAGCAGGATATTGCCGGGGCGGGCCCAGTCGATCTGTTCTGGGGCCAGCGGGTGGCCTTCGGCGTCGAGTACTTGCAGGTTTTGCTGGCGCAGGTATTCCGGGTTCAAGCGGATGGCCGGCAGTTTATCCTCGCGCATGATAGTGGGCGGGATGGTCCAGGTGGGGTTGAGGGTGAGCCGGGTGATTCGCGATTTGAGCAGCGGCGTCTGGCGTTCGGCGCGGCCGACCTGCAGGCGCGTTTGCCACACGGGGATGCCGCTTTGGTAAACGCTTAGTTGCGCGGCGGCAACGTTGACCAGCACACCTTCGGGCTCCAGGTCCTGGCTCAACCAGCGAAAGCGCTCGAGGTTGATGCGCAGTTGTTCGCGGCGCATTGCCGGGCTGATGTTGAGCTCGGCCACGGTGCCGGCGCCAATCACGCCGTCGGCTTGCAGTGAATGGCTGAGCTGGAACACTTTGACGGCGTTGACCAGTTCCGGGCGGTATTGCTTTGCGCTGTCTTTCGGTTCGCTGGGCAGGTAGCCGCCACGGTAAAGGCGCCGCGCCAGTTCGGGCACACGCGGGTCTTCCATGCCGGGGCGCAGCAAGGGGCCACTGGCGACCGCGTCCCAATGCGGCAACGGCTGCTGGCGCACGGTGGAATAGGCATTGCGCAGGCTGCGGTATAAATCGGCACCGGGGCGGGCCTGGTCAAACGCCTGCGCCAGGTCTTGCAGGCCGGTGGCGGCGAATGCCAGCACTTCGGTATTCGGGTCGCGGGTGGGTGGCTGGGAATGCCACAGCGGTTCGAAGCGCGATTGCTGCAGGCGCCCGTAATGCAAATCCTGCAGGGCTTGCAAGTACTGGCGGCTGGTGCCGATATCGCTGCACAGCACGTTGGCCGTGGCATCTGCCGGGGGCAGGCTATAGTGGGTGGGGTCCAGGCCGTCGTCGGCCAGCATCAGCAACTGGGATTGCAACGCTTGGCGGCGCTCGTCGGCGGCCCACAGCGGCACATCACCCTGCTGCTGATAGAACGCTTGCAGCCGCAATTGCGCAGCGGCGTCGATATGGGGAGCGAGTTCGGGGCAAACGCCTGGCAACTGCGCAAGGGCCTGCTGCACAGGGCTGATGGGGAGCACGGGCAGTGCGTCCACCAGCCGTTCTTCGGCTGTCGCGACCAATGGTGCAACGAGCAAGCAAATGCTCAAGTAACATGCGTGTTTTTTGAACAATAGCCTTGCTCCAATCCACAGCTGGGGGGATGTACTGTAGATGCTGACTTTTTTGTGCCGCCTCGGTTTGATCACCGTGACCCTGGCTACGCTGAGCAATGTTGCGCTCGCCGCCGATGGCAACCCTCCTACCTTGTATAGCAGCCTGGCGCGCTCGGCTCCAGAACTCAATCCCACTGTATTAAAAAGCGCCCTCAGCGCCGTGCAGTGTGCGATCAATAATGGCGAGGAACGCTCAGAGCGCCTGGCCGTGATTGACTATTCCCAGCCTTCGACCGCCCGTCGGCTGTGGATCTTCGATTTGCGCAAAAAGACTCTGGTGCTGCGCGACCTGGTGGCCCACGGCGCAAAGTCCGGGGAAAACTTCGCCACCGCGTTCTCCAATCGTGAAGGCAGCCACCAGTCCAGCCTGGGCCTGTTCCGCACCCAGGAGAGTTACCTCGGCACCCATGGCTACTCGCTGCGCATGGACGGCCTGGAGCCAGGCTTCAATGATCAGGCCCGCGACCGCGCCATCGTGATTCACGCCGCCGACTACGTCAGCCCCTTGTGGAGCAAGCGCGAAGGCCGTATCGGCCGCAGCCAGGGTTGCCCGGCCGTGCGCCCGCAGGTGGCGCGCCAGGTGGTGGACAAGCTCAAGGATGGGCAGTTCATGTTTTCCTGGTACCCCGACCAGCGCTGGTTGAAGTCCTCGACGTACCTCAATTGCAAACCCCAACAGGTGGCGAGTAGTCGTACAATCCGTGGCGGATAGCCTGTCCCCATAGATAAAAGAGAGCGTCGCATGCTTCTACACACATCTACCTGGATCGAGATCGGGCAGTTTCTGGAGCGCAGTCGTACGGTGGTGATCCCCATCGGTTCCAACGAACAGCATGGTCCCACCGGCCTGCTGGGCACTGATTGGATGTGCCCGGAAATCATCGCCCACCAAGCGCAGAAAAACGCCGACATCCTGATCGGCCCGACCTTCAATATCGGCATGGCCCAGCATCACCTGGGGTTTCCCGGCACCATTTCGCTGCGCCCTTCCACGTTTATCGCCGCGATTGGCGACTGGGTGCGCTCGCTGGCCGGGCACGGTTTTGAAAAGATCCTGTTTCTCAACGGCCACGGCGGCAACATCGCCACGATTGAAGCGGCATTTTCCGAGCTGTACGCCGAAGCCAGCTTCGCCCGCCGCCCGGCCGGGTTCGCATTGAAACTGGTGAACTGGTGGGACTTGGAAGGCGTCAACGACCTGGCTCATCGGCAATTCCCGGTGGGCCATGGCAGCCATGCCACGCCGTCGGAAATCGCAGTGACGCAATGGGCGTATCCTTCGTTGATCAAGTCTGCCGACTATTCGCCGCAGATCGCCAACACCGGGCCGATCCGTGAAGCGCTGGACTTCCGCGCGCGCTTCCCCGACGGGCGCATGGGGTCGGACCCGGCCCTGGCCACGGTGGAAAAAGGTGGTGAGCTGGTGGCGCTGGCAGCGAAAGGCCTGGTCAAAGTGGTCGACAGCTTCAGCCACGAAGCAAAACCCTAAGCCGAGAACAAATCAAAATGTGGGAGTGGGCTTGCCCGCTCCCACATTTGGTGATGCGTTGCCAGTGACTATTGGCATTCCTTGGCAGCCTGCTCAAGCCGCGACGGCTTGATGGCCGATGCCAGCGGCTTGCGCTCATACAGGAACACTTTGGTGCCGTCCTGGGACTTGTAGGCTTCCAACACATCATCGGCCGCAATCTTGCTGGTCAACAGCACCTTGGCGTGGCGCGAGTTCTGCGTCACGGTCGAGGTGATGCCGTGTTTTTCAAGCTTGGGCAGCACGCACTGCACATAGCCTTCGGGGGTCTTGGCGGTTTGCAGGGTCAAGCTCGGGGCATTGGGAGCGGTGACACACCCGGCCAGCCACACGGAAGTAAAAGCCAGGGCCGGGACGAAAAAAGAGCGCATACAAAATCCTGAATAGATAAAAAGTTCACTTCAACCCGCGCGAACCAGAGCCTTGAGTGACGCATCGAACTGCTTCAAGGCATCCAGCTGCACATCACGCTGCTGCTCGATCTGCGCGGCAATCTCTGGTGCGGCCTGGTCATGCACCCACACCGACGGCACCTGTTTGTGCACGGAGCCTTCGGCCTTGGCGATGTATTGCAGGTTCGCGTCATAGAACCGCGCGATAAACCGCGCCTCGACCTGGTCGTTGCGCGGGGTCAGCAATTGGTTATGGGTATCGAGCATCACCACCACATCAGGGTGAGCCTGCACCAAGTCATCCAGACTGCTATAGACCGTCACCGACAAAAAAGCACCCTGCAGCGAACTCATCAACCAATCGATGGCCAGTTCCGGGTCGGAGCTGTTGACGAACGCTTGGCGGATACGCCCGTCAAGGGCATCCCTGGCACCGTTCTGAGCCATGGCGTGGTAGCGTTCGAGGTAGCTTAGGTTGTCGACGGTGTTTTCGCTGTACAGCACACCCACCGTCTGACCGTGGCGCAGGGAGTCTACGCTAGCGTCGATGGGTAGCAAATGGCTCGTACGCAGTTCATCGGCAATTGCGGAGTTGGTCACAACAACAGTGCCCAGCATCAGCGTCATTAAAGCAAGCTGGATAAACGTCCTCATCGCGCAATTTCCTTGAATAGCGTCTCGATGGGGCGATTTTCCGCTTTTGCGGAAAAAACAGAACTTGCGATCCTTGATGATGACTATTATCTGAACCGATAGTGCTCACATAAAATCGATAAGGACCACGCTATGAAGCCCCACCAGAAAACCTTCGACCGTATCCGCGGAGCCGTACTGCAGCAATACCGCGAGCGGGTCGCCGAGTACCTGGTCGACTATGAGAAGGTGCTGCAGGACAACGCCGCCGACGCGGACCAGGTCAAAGCCAGCGCCCAGCAATTACGCGGCTACCTGCGCGGTTTAAACACCACGCGGGTGCTGGGCATGGCGGATTTGGAAGAGCTGGACCGTCGCGTGGTGGATGAATGGATTAAAGCACGGGCCTTGGCAGATTGACCCATTCCTGCACCGACGGCCGCTGCCACTGGCGCCGCGCGTAGTCCACCAACTCGGCCGGCACGCTGTCGCCGTTGAGGATCAGGCGATTGAGCATCACCGCCAGGTCCAGGTCGGCAATCGACCACTCGCCAAACAGATACGCCGGGTTACCCGCCAACAGCACCTGCGCTGCGCTGATCAACCTGCGCGCTGCCGCTTCGGCCACCGGTGACAATGGCGGCCTCTTTTGCCCGCAGAACACCACCAGCGTCGAACGCTCCTGGCGAATCGGCAGCAAATCGCTGCGCAACCACGCCTGCACCTGCCGCGCCCGCGCACGCTGCTTCAGGTCCGCCGGGTACACGGCCGTCTCAGGGTAAACGGCCTCGAGGTATTCGGTGATCGCCGAGGATTCCGACAAGGCGAAGTCGCCGTCCACCAACGTCGGTACTCGCTGGGTCACGGACAGTTGGACAAAGTCCGCTGTTTGGTTTTGCGCCGCCTCCAGGTCCAGGGTGAGCGTCTCGAAGGCCAGGCCTTTTTCACGCAGGGTGACGAACACCGACATCGCGTAGGGGCTGGTGAATATCGAATCGACGTAGAGACTCAACGGGTTCATGGGCAATCTCCTTGGGTGAGCCCCTACGCTACGAGATGTGCTGCGATAAAGACAATGCAGGGTTTTTATGGGGGCATTCCTGGCAGGAATAGCACCAGTAATGGCATTTTATGGCGATTAGCTACTCTGCGACATCGCCCTGACTTTTGTCATGTTCAAGGAATGATCAGCTCATGAAACAAGCGGTTGTCGTCATCCACGGCATCGGCGAACAGCGCCCGATGGACACCTTGCGCAGCTTCGTGGAGGCGATGATCCCGGCGGACACGCCCGGGGGCACGCCGTTCTACTGGAGCAAGCCGGATCGGCTGTCGCGCAATTTCGACCTGCGCGTGTTGAAGTCATCCGGCCGCACCACCACCGATTTCTACGAGTACTACTGGGCCCACAAGATGCAAGGCACCAAGCTCGGCCATCTGCTGGGCTGGCTGTGGGATATCTTCAAACGCCCGCGCCGCGACATTCCCGACGCCATCGTGCCGATCTGGCGCACCACGCGCTGGACGGTGCTGTTGCTTCTGCTGCTGGTCGCCACCGGCACCCTGGCCACGGCCTGGGGTACTTTCGATCACGACGGCAACCCCTTTGCGCTGATGCCGCTGCTGCTCGGTGCCATCGGCCTGGGGTTGCGCTACTCGGCCCTGTCCTACCTGGGCGACGCCGCCCGCTACCTCAGCCCCAACCCGCAGAACGTGATGGTGCGCGAACAGATTCGCGCCGATGGCGTCGAGCTGTTGCGCGCCCTGCACAACAAAGGCGATTACGACCGCATCATCGTCGTCGGCCATAGCCTGGGCAGCGTGATTGCCTACGATATCGTCGGCTACCTCTGGCATGAACATCACGATCAACTGACCAAGGTCGTCCCCAGCAACCTGGCGCTGGCCGCCCGTTATGCCAACCACGAAGCGCTGCAACCGGTGGTCAAGGACACCCTGCCCAACGCCGGCGCAGCCCTCGACGGCAGCCTGGGCAGTACGTTGAGGTTTCGCGAACAACAGGCCGCAGCGTTTATCGAGCAGCGCGGCCTCGGTAACCCGTGGCGCATCACCGACCTGGTCACCGTCGGCAGCCCGATGGCCCACGCCAGCCTGCTGCTGGGGCGCAGCGTGAGTGACTTCAAGCAGCGCATCGAGCGCCGCGAAGCCCCGGCCTGCCCGCCCACCGAAGATGACAAAGGCTACGGCTACAATGCCCGCCAGCCGGTGATGCTCGGGCAAAAGCCCTTCACCGCGCAGTACCTGCACCATGCGGCGGCGTTTGCCGTGACACGCTGGACCAACCTTTACTTCCCCGCGCCCTTTGGCCTGTTTGGCGACATCGTCAGCGGCCCGGTCAAGCCGGTGATGGGCAATGGCGTGCTGGATTTACCGGTGACCGTGAGCCGGTGGAGAGGCTGGCTCGCGCGCTCATGGCTCAGCCACACGAAATACTGGAGCGAGCGCGGGGGTGACCAGGGCTACCTCGGCGCACTGACCACCGACGAACACGCGATCAGCAAAGGTAAGCGCCCTTCTGCCACCGAGGCGTTGCGCTGGGCTGTCGACCTCAAGGGCCTGCGGAGCTTTCGCCCGACACCCGCCGGGGAGCCCCTGGCCGAAGCCGAAGCCTAGCCTGCGAAGCCACCGGCCTTGAGGAATTCACGCTCCTCGTCGGTGGTGGCCCTGGCCAACACTTCATTGCGATGGGGAAAGCGCCCGAAGCGTTCGATGATGCGCGCGTGTTCCTTGGCCCAGCGGTCAGTATTGGCATCCAACTGTTGATTCAGCACCACCGAGCGCTGCTGATCCGCCGCCTCTTCCGAATGTTCAAACGGCAAATAGCAAAACGCGCGCAAGGCCGGCTCGACCTGCTGATCAAGCCCGGCATCGACCATTCGATGCGCATACAGGCGCGCCAACGGGTCCGTCGCAAACATATGGGCCGTGCCGCGAAACGCGTTGCGGGGGTATTGATCGAGCAGGATCAGCAAGGCCAGCGCGCCCTGCGCCGAATCCAGCCAGCCCTCCAACTCGCGCCGGGCCGCTTGCAAATGCGTGGCGTGGAAGGTCTCGCGAAACGTGGCATCGAAGGCGTCATCCTTGGCGAACCAGCGTTTGGGGCCGGCTTGTTGCCAGAAGTCGATGACGGACTGTGGCGTGTGTTCGGTCGTGTTCACAGTGTGTCCCCTGTAGGCGCGAGGCGGGCGGCTAGCCCTTGCTCGCGAAGATCATCAAGATAACGAAGCGCGGCAACGCGCACATTAATGTTATAGAATAACGCCAAATTTCCGCCTGCCCTGTGATCTCCCTCCATGATCGACGCTGCTCCCCTGCGCCAACGCCTACTCTCCATCGACGCCCTGCGCGGCCTCGTGATCCTGTTCATGCTGCTCGACCACGTGCGCGAAACCTTCCTGCTGCACCGCCAGGTCAGCGACCCAATGAGCATCGACAGCACCGAGCCGGCGCTGTTTGTCAGCCGCACCCTCGCCCATTTATGTGCACCGGTGTTCGTGCTGCTCACCGGGCTGTCCGCCTGGCTGTACGGCCAGAAGTATCAGGGCCGCCACGATGTGTCGGCGTTCCTGTTCAAGCGCGGGCTGTTCCTGGTGGTGCTCGAATTCACCCTGGTCAACTTCGCCTGGACGTTCCAGTTGCCACCCAGCGTGATCTATATGCAAGTGATCTGGGCGATCGGCGTGAGCATGATCGCCCTCGCCGCGCTGGTGTGGTTGCCACGCCCGCTGCTGATCACCCTGGCGCTGGTGATCATTGCCGGGCATAACCTGTTGGATGGTGTGCACTTCGCCCCGGAGTCGGTGCTGCAGGTGCCGTGGACGATCCTGCATGAACGCAGCTGGATCGAGGTCGGTGACTCGCTGCGCCTGCGCACCACCTACCCGGTGCTGCCGTGGATCGGTGTGATCGCCCTGGGCTACGGCATTGGGCCGTGGTTTGCCAATGGCATGTCGGCGGCCGTGCGTCAGCGGTATCTGTTGATCGCGGGAGTGTGTGCGTTGGTGGGGTTTGTGCTGTTACGTGCCGCCAATGGATATGGCGAGAAGCCCTGGCAGGCGTATGACAGTGGCGTGCAAACGTTGATGAGCTTTTTCAATGTCACCAAGTACCCGCCTTCGCTGTTGTTTCTGGCGTTGACGCTGGGGGTGGGACTGTTGCTGTTGCTGGCCTTGGAGCGCGCCGGGCATCGACGCTGGATCGGTGTGTTGGCGGTGTTTGGTTCGGCGCCGATGTTTTTCTATCTGCTGCACCTCTATGTATTGAAAGTGCTCTACGTCGCTTGCGGCGCCCTGTTCGGCCTCAATTATGGCAACTACTTCGGTTTTGACGGCGTGGGTGCGGTTTGGCTGATGGCGCTGGTATTGCCCCTGGCGCTCTACCCGCCCGTGCACTGGTTCGCCGCACTCAAGGCACGGCGGCGGGACCTCGCCTGGCTCAAATACCTGTGACGCACCTGTAGGAGCAGGCTTGCCGGCGCCTACAGGTCTGCGCGTTACGCCAGTTCGGCGCGCAGTTGACGGGCCGCAGTCACCATGTGAATCAACGCCGCCTCGGTCTCAGGCCAGCCACGGGTTTTCAAGCCGCAATCGGGGTTGACCCACAGGCGCTCGGCCGGAATCCGCTTGGCCGCCTTGCGCAGCAGGTTGGCCATTTCCGAAGCATCCGGCACCCGTGGCGAGTGGATGTCGTAGACGCCCGGGCCGATGTCGTTCGGGTAAGCGAAGGCTTCGAACGCGTCCAGCAGCTCCATGTCCGAGCGTGACGTTTCGATGGTGATCACGTCGGCATCCATCGCCGCGATAGACTCGATCACATCGTTGAACTCGCTGTAGCACATGTGCGTGTGGATCTGGGTTTCGTCACGCACGCCGGAGGCGCACAGGCGGAACACTTCGGTGGCCCAGTCCAGGTAGTGCTGCCACTGTGCCTGGCGCAATGGCAAGCCTTCACGGAACGCGGCTTCGTCGATCTGCACAATCTTGATGCCGGCGGCTTCCAGGTCGACCACTTCGTCACGAATCGCCAGGGCGAGTTGACGGGCCTGTACTTCGCGGCTCACGTCTTCACGCGGGAACGACCACATCAGCATGGTCACCGGGCCGGTCAGCATGCCCTTCATCACCTTGTTGGTCAGGCCTTGAGCGTAGCGGATCCACTCCACGGTCATGGCCTTCGGGCGGCTCAGGTCGCCGAAGATCACCGCCGGTTTCACGCAACGCGAACCGTAGCTTTGCACCCAGCCGAAGCGGGTGAATACGTAGCCATCCAACTGCTCGGCGAAATATTCGACCATGTCGTTACGTTCGGCTTCACCGTGCACAAGTACGTCTAGGCCGAGGTTTTCCTGCACTTCAACCGCGTGACGAATCTCGCTGTGCATCGCTTCGACGTATTCGGCTTCGCTCAACTTGCCGGCCTTGTACGACTGGCGCGCCACGCGGATTGAAGCGGTCTGCGGGAACGAACCGATGGTGGTGGTCGGGAACAGCGGCAGGTTGAGGCCGGCACGCTGCTTCTCGATACGCTGGGCAAACAGCGACTGGCGCTGGCTGTCCTTGGCGGTGATCGCCGCTACACGGGCTTGCACGGCAGGCTTGTGGATACGTGGCGATGCCGCGCGGGACGCTTGCACGGCGTGGCTTTCAGCCAGGGCGGCGAGCACGTTTGGCGCTTCGGGTTGGTTAACCGCCTGGGCCAGCACCGCGACTTCCGAGCACTTCTGTACGGCGAAGGCCAGCCAGCTTTTCAGCTCGGCATCCAGCGTGTCTTCACGGCCCAGGTCCACCGGGCTGTGCAACAGCGAGCACGACGGCGCAACCCAGAGGCGATCACCCAATTTCTCATGGGCGTGCTGCAAAGTGGCCAGGGCTTTTTCCAGGTCGCAACGCCAGACGTTACGGCCATTGACCACGCCCAGGGACAACACTTTATAGGCCGGCAGGCGGTCGAGGATGGTCGGGTACTGCTCCGGTGCGCGCACCAGGTCGATGTGCAAGCCATCGACCGGCAGGTTGGCGGCGAGGCCGAGGTTCTCTTCCAGGCCACCGAAGTACGTCGCCACCAGCTTTTTCAGCGGGTCGCGCTGGATCAGGTTGTAGGCACGCTCAAAGGCGTTTTTCCATTCCTGCGGCAGGTCGAGCACCAGGATCGGCTCGTCGATCTGCACCCATTCCACGCCCAGATCGGCGAGGCGCTGGAAGATCTGGCCGTACAGCGGCAACAGGCGGTCGAGCAGGTCGAGCTTGTCGAAATCGCCGCCCTTGGCCTTGCCCAGCCACAGGTAAGTCAGCGGGCCGATCACTACAGGCTTGACGTTGTGGCCGAGGTCGCGGGCTTCTTTCACTTCTTCGAACAGCTGATCCCAACCCAGCTGGAACTGCTGGTCGGCGCTGAATTCAGGTACCAGGTAGTGGTAGTTGGTGTCGAACCACTTGGTCATTTCCTGGGCGTGGGCACCACCGCAGCAGCTGTCGCTGACGCCACGAGCCATGCCGAACAGGGTGTGCAGCGTGGCGTGGCCATCGGCCGGGCGGAAACGCTCGGGGATCACACCGAACATTAGCGAATGAGTCAGGACCTGGTCGTACCAGGCGAAATCACCGGCCGGCAGCAACTCGATACCGGCCTTTTTCTGCAAGTCCCAATGAGCCTTGCGCAGGTCACGGCCAACGGCGCGCAGGCCGGCTTCGTCGAGCTCGCCCTTCCAAAACGCTTCCTGCGCTTTTTTCAGTTCACGATCGCGTCCAATGCGCGGAAATCCAAGGGAATGAGCGACTGCCATGACTAACAACTCCAACGTAGGTATTTATGGCAGCCATTGTCGACAGACAGCGATAGTGAGACAAACTCATATTATTCCAGATGATCACAAGATTCGCTCATGTTGCCATGAGGTGCAGATAGAACGCATGGAACATGAAATACGCGCACCCGGCCAATGCCAGTCCCATGCAGCGATTGAACACAGTAAACGCCGACGCCCCATTGATCCGCCGCCCCAGCATCGCCCCAAGCAGCGCGTAAACCCACGGTGCACCAAAGGCGCCTATGGCCAGCAAGGCCGAAACCCCGGCGATCGACGCCCCGGTGATATGCGCCGCCGGCAGCATCACACTGGTGATCGGCAACACCGCCATGATGCCCTTGGGGTTGAGCAACTGGATCACCAGGCCGTTCCAGAACGTGAGGGTCTTGGCCGGTTTGCTTGAAGGTTCTTCAACCACCGTGCGAGCAGTGAACACTTGATAAGCGAGATACAGCGTGTACACGCCGCCGATCAACGAGATATACGGCAGCGCCGCCTGGGAAATGATCGCTTCGCCGGTGTAGCCAAACAGCACGAACAACACCAGCATCGCGCAGCCCACGCCGATGAAAAACCCGGTGGAGCGCCGGAATTTGCCGGTGAGCCCTGCGTTTAGGCCCATGAAGTTCACGGGGCCTGGGCTGTACATGACGCTGAACGCGTAGAGGAAGATGTCCATGGGGAACCTGCAGTAGAAGACGTGGGGGGAGTCTACTGAGGCGGATGCACGCGATTCTTGTACGTTTGTGGTTGCTCGCCATGCATCCATTCAGATGCACTATGTACGGAACAAACACTCAAGCGAGCACCCATGATCAAAGCCAGCCTGCGCAGTTACCTGACCTTATGGTTTGCCGGTTTATCGCTGCTTACACTGTTGAACGTGGGCTTTTATGTGGGGCATATCGCCACTGAACAGATGAAGCAGACCAACCGAGTGGCCTGAGCAACTCCCACCCTGTGGCGAGGGAGCTTGCTCGCGCTGGGTTGCGAAGCAGCCCCAAAACCTGCCACCGCGGTGCATCAGGCACACCGAGGTGACCAGTCTGGGGCCGCTGCGCAGCCCAACGGGAGCAAGCTCCCTCGCCACAGGTTTAGTGGCTGTCGTCCCATTTAGGATAGATCTCACATGGATGCAGTTACCCAAGGCAGTTGCCTCTGCGGCGCAATCCGCTATCAGGTCTCGACACCACTCAAAGCCACGACGTGCGGATAGGCGCTGGTACAAGGCCAAGCGTCAGGCAGAAACCGAGTGGCCTGAGTAACTCCCACCCTGTGGCGAGGAAGCTTGCTCCCGCTGGGCTGCGAAGCGGCCCCAAAACCTGCCACCGCGGTGCATCAGGCACACCGCGGTGACCAGTCTGGGGCTGCTGCGCAGCCCAGCGGGAGCAAGCTCCCTCGCCACAGGTTTAGTCTCTGCCGTCCTATTTAGGATAGATCTCACATGGATGCAGTTACCCAAGGCAGTTGCCTCTGCGGCGCAATCCGCTATCAGGTCTCGACACCGCTCAAAGCCACGACGTACGGATAGGCGCTGGTACAACGCCAAGCGCCAGGCAGAAACCGAGTGGCCTGAGCGACTTCCACCCTGTGGCGAGGGAGCTTGCTCCCGCTGGGCTGCGAAGCGGCCCCATAGCGGTCATGTTGATGTACCTGCTACACCGAGGTGGCAGGTTCGGGGCCGCTGCGCAGCCCAGCGGGAGCAAGCTCCCTCGCCACAGTTGACGGCCCTTACATCAACGGAATCGAATAACTCACAAACACACGATTCTGATCCTGGTCACGCGCTACCTCACTGCGCGACATCCCGTTACGCCAGCCAAACCCGACGTTCTTGAGCGTGCCGCTCTGCACCACGTAATCCAGGGCGATATCCCGTTCCCATTCGCTGGCATCGTTGCCGCTGGCGGTGAGGATATGGTCGCCCTTCAGGTACATCACCGACGCCTTAAGGCCCGGTACGCCGAGGGACGCGAAGTCGTAGGCGTATTGGGCGAATGCTGTGCGCTCGCCGGCCTGGATGAAGGTCTGCACGGTACGGTCGGTGTAGAGGTACAGGCTGGAGCCGCCCTCACCTTTGCCGACCAGGCCGCCCTGGTTGAGTTGGGCGAAGTTGCTGTCGTCCGAGACTTGCTGGTAACCGGCGGTAATCGCGTGCGGGCCCAGTGAGTAGATGAATGCCGCACTCCAGGTGTTGTTGTCGATTTCTCCACTGCCGTTCTTGGTATAGCCACTGAATTTGTAGCCTTCGGAGCGACCGGCGACGCTGCTGTTTTTGCCGTCGGAGGTGGTCTTGAAGTAGCGCAGGTCGGTTTTCAATGAACCGTAGTCACCGAGCGGCAATACATGGATCAGCCCGGCAAAGTGCTGTTGGTAATAGTCTTCAAGATTGGCGTAGTAGTACTGGAGCATCAGGTCCTTGGTGACTTTGTAGTCGCCGCCGGCATAGGTGAATTTGTTGCTTTCCTGAGTACCGCCAGCCACTGCCAGGCCGCTGCGGTCGCTGGAACCACGGCCCGTGGTGTGTTGAAGCTGGCCGCCGATCAGGGTCAGGTTATCGATGTCGTTGCTGGTGATCTGCCCGCCTTCGAAGGACTGCGGCAACAGGCGACCGTCGTTGCTCACCAGAATCGGCAAGTTCGGGCGCAGGTAGCCGTAGCGCGCTTCGGTCTTGGCAAATCGGGCTTTGGCGGTGGCACCGCCACGGGCCCAGTTGTCGGCAGCCTTGCCATCATCGTTGGGGATCATCGAGCTGCCCACGTGGCGACCGGCGCCGCTGTCGAGGGTCACGCCGAGCATGCCGATGGCGTCGAGACCAAAGCCGACGGTACCGTCGGTGAAGCCCGACTGGTAATTGAGGATGAAGGCCTGGCCCCACTCTTCAGTCTTCGACGGCGCGGCGGTGCCGTCGCGGTTGTCGTTGTTGAAATAGAAGTTACGCATGCTCAGGTTGGCTTTGCTGTCGCTCAAAAAATCAGCCGACGCCAACGGGCTCAAGGCCACGCCGAGGCTACCGGTCAATACGCTTAATACATTCAAAGTGGCTTTCATCAGGACAAACTCCGGCGCGGAATCCAGGTTCCGGGCGCAAAAAAAGGGCAGCAGGATGCCGTCGGCCAAACGTGTTGGCCGAAGCGTTAACGGGCGATCAGGTACTTAGTTGCGAGAAGCGAACCTCCGTAAAACCTCAGTCAATCAATCCATGAGCGTCATAAAACGGATACGGCCCCGGGTACTCCCCGAACACACCGTTGTGGCTGATCAAACCGTGCTGCGCATCCCAGTTGTGCAGCAGATAACCCGCCGGTTCCAGGTTGAAATGCGCGGGCGCGGCGTCTTGCAAATCCAGCACGATCTGGTGTGAGGTGCCGGGGCACACGCAACTCAAGCTGCCGCCAAAACGCCGTTGCATCGGCCGGTGCAGATGCCCGCACAGCAGGCGCTCCACTTGCGGATGGCGGGCGACCACGTGTTCGAGGGCGGCAGCGTTGATAAAGGGTTCGCGGTCCATATGGCCGATACCGCTGATAAAGGGCGGGTGATGCAGGATCAACAGCGTCGGTGCCTCGGGGCGCAGCGCCAGTTGCGCGTCCAGCCACTGCAACTGGCTGTCCAGCAATTGCCCGCCGTGGCCTCCGGGGATGGTCGAGTCAAGGCCAATCAGGCGCAGCGGGTGCGTGTCCACTACCCAATCCAAAGGGCCCTCGGCGGACACAGGCAAATAGGCGTGATCACGGAACGCCTCCAGCAGCGGCCCGCGTGTGTCGTGATTACCCGGCACCAGGTAGCAAGGCATTTGCAGGCGCGCCAGCTCGGGGTGCAGCACGGCGTATTCATCGGCGCGGCCGAAGTCCACCAGGTCGCCGCTGATCACCACGATATCCGGGCGCGGCGTGCTGGCGTTCAAATGGTCGACCGCACGGCGCAAAGCACCCAGCGTATCGACGACGCCATACGTCAGGCGCTGGCCGGCTTTAAGGTGCAGGTCGCTGATCTGCGCAACAAGAAACGAACGGTTCAAAAGTCGACTCTCAAGCATTCAGGGTGAATAACATGTGCGGGGCAACGGCCAAGGCTATCGGTGCACCGACGGCGTGAAGCTGGTTGTCGCTGCTGTCGACCAGCAACGGTTGCGCGCCCCCCACGTCCACCAACAGGCGGCTTTGCGCACCCTGGAAAAACTGCGCCAGCAGATGGCCGTGCAAGTGCCCTTCGCCCTCCATCACCCGCAGGTGTTCGGGACGGCAGTACACGGTGGCGGGCCGATCGGCTGCGTGCCACGGCAGTTCGCCGCCGCTGACTTTCACGCCATCGGGTGTGTGCTCAAGCACCGAAAAAGCGTTGAGATTGCCGACAAACCCGGCGACGAACGCATTCGCCGGCTGCTGGTAAATCTCACGCGGGCTGGCCAGTTGCGCGACGCGGCCCTGCTCCATCACCAGGATGCGATCCCCCAGGGCCATGGCTTCGCCCTGGTCGTGGGTGACAAACACCGAGGTGATACCGAGGCCACGCAGCAGTTGGTCCAGCTCACTGCGCAGGCGCTCACGCAGTTGCGCGTCGAGGGCAGCCAGCGGCTCATCCAGCAGCAGCACTTTGGGCCGGGGCGCCAGGGCTCGGGCGAGTGCAACGCGCTGGCGCTGGCCGCCCGACAGTTCATGAATGCTGCGCTTGCCGTGCTGCTGCAAGCCGACCAGCTCCAGTAACTCTTCACAGCGCTTGTTGCGCTCCGGCGCCGACATCCCGCGAATCTTCAAGCCGTAGACGATATTGCCGGCCACATCCAGGTTGGGAAACAACGCGTAATTCTGGAACACCATGCCCACATCACGACGCTCGATAGGCAGGCGCGTGACGTCCTGGTCACCGAAAAACACCTGGCCCACGTCCGGGCTTTCCAGCCCGGCGATCAGGCGCAAAGTGGTGGTTTTGCCACAGCCGGACGGGCCGAGAATCGCCAGGGTTTCGCCGCCTTCGACGGTCAAGTTCAAGTCATGCACGGCCACGGTGCCGTCGGCAAACGCCTTGCGACAGCCCTTGAGGCGAATAGTGATAGCGGTCATCGACGCTCTCCACGGGACAAACGAGCGCTGATGGCCTGCAACGCAACCAGCAGCGGCACGATCATCAGCAAAAAGATAAGGGTGTAGGCACTGGCGATTTCCAGGCGGGCCGAGGCGTAGCTGTCGGCCAGGCCCACGGGCAGCGTCTTGGTCATCGGCGTGTGGAGCATCCAGGTCAGGTTGAACTCACCCAGCGACAGCGTGACCACCATCAACACACCCGCGAGAATCCCCGCGCGGCAGTTGGGCACCACCACACTGAAAAAGCGCTTGATGAGACCGGCGCCCAGGCTGGCGGCCGCCTCTTCCAGCACCGGCAGTTGCTGGCGCTGCATCACCGCCATCACCGGGCGTACCAGAAACGGCAAGGTGAACAGCACATGGCCGACCAGAATGAACAACCAGCTGCTGCGAAACGTGCCGAACTGGCCGTAGGTCAGCAGCAAGGCCAAGGCACTGGCCAGACCAGGCATTGCCACCGGCAGCACCATCAGTTCTTCAAAGGCGCGGCTGAAGCGGTTGTTCATCCGCACCAACGCGTAGGCCGCCGGCACACCGATCACGCAGACGCACACCGCGCAGGCCACGGCCAATTGCAGCGACAGCCACACGGTCGGCGAATAGGCCTGCCACACCTGGATCAACCAATCGAAGGTCAAGCCGCTGGACACGCCCACAAAAAAATTGCGTGTGAGCCCGGCCAGCAATGACATCAGCACCGGCACCAACATGAAGGCGCACACCAACAGGGTAAACAGCAGTTGCATCACGAACAGCGATGAGCGCTTCACAGGACGGTCCCCGCATTTTTCACCAGGCGCCGGGTCAGCAACAGCACCGCCCAGGTCACGGCCCCCAGTACTACCGACAGCGCAGCGGCCACGGCAAAGTTGGCGTAGTTGGTGAACACGTTGTAGATCGCCACCGGCGTGACATTCAGCCGTGTGCCCAAGGTAAACGCGGTGCCGAAGGCGCCCATCGACGTGGCAAAGCAGATCGCCCCGCACGACGCCAACGCAGGCGCCAGGCCCGGCACGATCACGTCGCACACCACGCGCCAGTGCCCTGCCCCCAGCGAATGCGCGGCTTCTTCCAGGCTGCGGTCGAGGCTTTCGCACGCGGCCATTACCGTGAGAATCACCCGCGGAATCGAGAAGTACAGGTAGCCGACAAACAGCCCCGCCAACGAGTAGGCAAAGATCCAGCGCTCACCGGCCACTTGCAGGCCGAGTGACGCAAACAGGCCTTGGCGCCCCGCCAACAGGATCACCAGGAAGCCCACCACGACGCCGGGAAACGCCAGGGGGAACGTCAGCAACGCCACCAGCGCCGAGCGCCCGAAAAACTGCTGGCGGGAGAGAAATACGCCGCTGATGCCGCCGATCAATAACGCGACGAGCGTCACGAAGATGGCCAGCGCGCAGGTTTGCGCCAGGCTGCCCAAATACTGCGCGCTGCTGAGTACCTGCCAGTAGCCGCTGCCGCTACTGTCGCGGCTCTCGGTGCCGAGCACTATCAGGTGCGCCAACGGCAGCAACCAGAACGCGAGCAGCACCGCCAACGCCGGGGCCAGAGCCCAGGCGGCGTGTTTTGCCGATGCTGCCACTTACTTGACCTCGTTCAGGTAACGGGCGGCGAAGGCTTCCTGCACGGCGGCCATTTTTTCGTAATCCACCACCCCGGCGCGGGCGTAATCGCTGTCGGGCAAGAACTGCGCGGCGACGTCGGCCGGCATCTTCATCGGGCGCACCGGGCGCAGGTAAGCCTTGGCCCAGAGCGCCTGGCCTTCGTCCGAGAGCACAAAGTCGAGGACTTTTTCGCCATTGGCGCGGTGCGGCGCGTTGGCCACCAGGCTCATCACGTAAGGCACGCTGATGCTGCCTTCCTTGGGGATCACGAAGGCGACGTTGGCGTTGTCCTTGTAGCGGGCGCGGTAGGCGTTGAAGTCGTAGTCCACCAGGATCGGCAGCTCACCGGACAGCACCCGCGCATAGGCGGTCTGCTTGGGTACGATGGGCGCGTTTTTCGCCAGTTTCTGGAAGTAGTCGATGGCCGGCGCGAAGTTGTCCAGGTCGCCGCCCAGGGCGCGGTTGATCGCCACCGCCGACACGTAGCCGACGAATGCGCTGGACGGGTCGAGGTAACCGACCATGCCCTTGTATTCAGGCTTGAGCAGGTCGGCCCAGCTTTGCGGGACCGGCAGGCCGCCCAGCGCATCGACGTTGACCATGATGCCCAAGGTGCCGGAGTGAATCGCGAACCAGTGGCCGGCCGGGTCTTTCAAACCAGCGGGAATCTGCTCCCAGCCCTTGGGTTT
This sequence comes from Pseudomonas fildesensis, assembly GCF_001050345.1. GTDB lineage: Bacteria > Pseudomonadota > Gammaproteobacteria > Pseudomonadales > Pseudomonadaceae > Aquipseudomonas > Aquipseudomonas fildesensis. The sequence continues at coordinate 41,771 of NZ_LFMW01000017.1, forward strand.
GTAGCCATCGACCACGCCGGCCTTTTGCGCCTGCAAGCCGAAGGTCACGCCGTAATACACCACGTCGGCCACCGGCGCGGCTTTTTCCGCCACCAACTGCGCCAGGGACTGGCCGGAGTTCTTGTTGTCGAGCGGCACTTGCACGCCGGTGCTGGCGTTGATCGCCTTGAGCTGGGTGCCCCAGTCGGCCCAATCCGGCGGGCAGTTGTAGCAAATTGCAGTGTCGGCGGCCTGGGCCAGGCTGGCCGCACCGCACAGCAGTACGGCGGCCAGGGTTTTACTGAATGCGCGCATCGAGGGTCTCCTCATGGGGTTGAGTGCTTTCGCCCGGCCGGATATGGCAAGGCAGGCAATGGGAAATCGGGGCATTGCCGGCGATCTGCGCCAGCAGTTGATCAATCACGGTGCTGGCGAGCAGCGCGATGGGCTGCACCACGCTGCACAGCGTCGGGTGCATCTGGGTGCCGAGGGCAATACCGTCAAAGCCCATCACCGAGAGTTGCTCGGGCACGTTCCAGGCGTTGCGGCGCAGTTCGGCGATCAGGCTGATGGCCAGGAAATCGTTGGAACACACCAGCGCGGTGGGCGCGCGCGGGCCCTGGAGAAACGGCTCGATGGCCGCGAACTCGGCCTGGGTGTGTGCCGGCATTTCGATCACCGGCAGGCTGGTTAGGCCGTATTCGCGCATCGCATCGCAATAACCGGCGTAGCGCAGGCGTGCACGGTCGGACTGCAAGGCGGGTCCGGCGACCATGCTGATGCGCCGGTGCCCCGCTTCGAGCAGGTAGCGCGTGGCGAGGGCCATACCGGCGCGGTTATCGACCGACACGGCGCTGTAGCTCGGGTTGCTCGGTTGGTGATAGGCCAGCACGAAGGGGGTTTGTTCGGTGGCGAGGCTGTTCAGCACGCTGTTGCTCTCGGCATCGGTCACGGTCAGTACCAGACCGTCGACCCGTTGGCGCAGCAGTTCTTCCACCACGATGCTTTCGCGTTCACTGCTGTAGTCGGTGGTCGCCAGCAACAGGCTATAGCCGCGCAAGCGAGCGGCGCGCTCCATGGCCTGGAATTGTTCAGCAAACACCGGGTTGAGCAGGTTGGGCACCACCACGCCAATCAGTTGGGTGGTTTGCAGGCGCAGTTGGCGGCCCAGCAAGTTGGGGCGAAAGCCCAGCTCACGGGCGGCGGCGAACACCTGTTCACGGGTCGCCGGGCGAACCTGGTCGGGGGAGGCAAAGGTGCGGGCAGCGGTGGCGCGGGATACCCCGGCCAGCTTCGCTACGTCTTTTAAATCGGTCATTGTCACTCGCTTGAGATCGATCTCATTGGCGAGGACAGTAACGGGGAAATGTGGCAGTCAGGTGGTGGGGAGATGACGATTTGATGTCAGCGCGGTGCCCACTTGAACCGGTGTCATAGCCACAGACAGTCACACTCAGGCGCTATCGTTAGAAACCAAGCGCGCAAAATCCGCCCGCTAACCTTTCGATTCGATCCAAGTGCGGGCACAATGCGTGTCCTTTTTTGGCAGGCACCGCCGCAGGCTCTCAAAAATGATCAAAACGCCGTACTACCTCATCGATAAACAGAAGCTTCTGGTCAACATGCAGAAGATTGCTTACGTGCGCGAACAGTCCGGCGCCAAGGCCCTGCTGGCGCTCAAGTGCTTTGCCACCTGGTCGGTGTTCGACTTGATGCAGGAATACATGGACGGCACCACCTCGTCGTCGCTGTATGAGTTGAAGCTCGGCCGCCAGAAGTTCGAAGGTGAAGCCCACGCCTACAGCGTGGCCTGGGCCGACGATGAAATCGAAGAGATGCTGGCTAACTGCGACAAGATCATCTTCAACTCCATCAGCCAGCTGCAGCGTTTTGCCGAGCGGTCCGAGGGCAAGACCCGTGGCCTGCGCGTCAACCCGCAGGTGAGCAGCTCCGACTACCTGCTGGCCGACCCGGCGCGCCCGTTCAGCCGCCTGGGCGAATGGGACCCGGTGAAGATCGAAGGCGTGATCGAGCAGATTTCCGGCTTCATGTTCCACAACAACTGTGAGAACGGCGACTTCAACCTGTTCGACCAGATGCTGAACACCATCGAAGAACGCTTCGGCGCTCTGCTGCACAAGGTCAACTGGGTCAGCCTGGGCGGCGGCATCCACTTTACAGGTGAAGGCTATGCCATCGACGCCTTCTGCCAGCGCCTCAAGGCGTTCTCGCAGAAGTACGACGTGCAGGTGTACCTGGAACCCGGCGAAGCGGCGATCACCAACAGCGCCTCCCTGGAAGTGACCGTGCTCGACACCCTCTACAACGGCAAGAACCTCGCCGTGGTAGACAGCTCCATCGAAGCCCACCTGCTGGACCTGCTGATCTACCGCCTCAACGCCAAGCTGGCGCCGAGCGAGGGTGAACACACCTACATGGTGTGCGGCAAATCCTGCCTGGCCGGGGACATCTTCGGCGAGTATCAATTTGATCGTCCGCTGGCCATCGGCGATCGGCTGTCGTTTATCGACACCGCAGGCTACACCATGGTCAAGAAAAACTGGTTCAACGGCCTGAAAATGCCGTCCATCGTAGTGAAACAACTCGACGGTACAGTCGAAGTGGTTCGTGAATTTGGTTACGACGACTACCTGTCCAGCCTTTCGTAAGCTGGCGGATATAGGAGAAATAAAGCAATTGAAAAAGAACGTTCTTATCATTGGTGCAGGAGGTGTCGCCAAGGTGGTGGCCCACAAGTGCGCGCAGCACAACGACGAACTCGGTCGTATTGCTATCGCGTCGCGCAACATCTCCAAATGCCAGGCCATCATCGACAGCGTCAAGGCCAAGGGTAGCCTCAAGGTACCCGCCGACATCCAGGCCTTCGCGCTGAACGCCCTGGACGTGGAAGCGACCAAGGCCCTGATCCGCGAGACCGAATCGCAGATCGTCATCAACGTAGGTTCCGCGTTCCTCAACATGTCGGTGCTGCGTGCCTGCATCGACACGGGCGTTGCGTACCTCGACACCTCCATCCACGAAGAGCCGGGCAAGGTCTGCGAGACCCCGCCGTGGTACGGCAACTACGAGTGGAACCACCTGGAAGAGTGCAAACAGAAGAACATCACCGCCATTCTTGGCGTGGGCTTCGACCCGGGTGTCGTCAACGCGTATGCCGCGCTGGCGCAACAAAAGCATTTCGACCGCATTGATTCGATCGACATTCTCGACGTCAATGCCGGCTCCCATGGCAAATACTTCGCCACCAATTTCGATCCGGAAATCAACTTCCGCGAATTCACCGGGCAGGTGTGGAGCTGGCAGAACAGCCAGTGGACCAGCAACACCATGTTCGAAGTCAAACGTACCGACGACCTGCCGGTGGTCGGTTCGCAGAACCTGTACCTGACCGGCCACGATGAAGTGCACTCGCTGTCGAAAAACCTCGACGTGCCCAACGTGCGCTTCTGGATGAGCTTCGGCGAACACTACATCAACGTGTTCACCGTGCTGAAGAACCTCGGCCTGCTCTCCGAAAAACCGGTCACCACCGCCGAAGGCCTGGAAGTGGTGCCGTTGAAACTGGTCAAGGCTGTACTGCCCGACCCGTCTTCACTGGCGCCCGGCTACACCGGCAAGACCTGCATCGGCGACCTCGTCAAAGGCACCAAGGATGGCCAGCCGCGCGAGCTGTTCATCTACAACGTGGCCTGCCACGAAGAAGCCTTTGCCGAAACCGACAGCCAGGGCATCTCCTACACCGCTGGCGTGCCACCGGTAGCCGCTGCGCTGCTGGTTGCGCGTGGCGAGTGGGACGTAAAACACATGGCCAACGTCGAGGAACTGCCAGCTGAGCCGTTCCTCAAGGCGCTGGACGTGATGGGCTTGCCGACTCGAATTAAAGACGAGCACGGTGATCGCGCTTGGGATGCCATCGCCTGATAAGCGAGCGCTGACCGCACAAAAAATGCGCCCTGAGGGGCGCATTTTTTGTTTGGGCGAACACAAATCCTTGGCGGCATTCCCACGCAGAGCGCGGGAGCGATCATAACGATCAACATCACTAAAACACCGACCACCCAATCCGCTCACTCAACAACTCCAACGCCTTAATCCCCGCCAGCGAGTTTCCCGCCGCATTCAACTCCGGCGACCACACACACACCGTAAACTGCCCCGGCACCACCGCGAGTATCCCGCCGCCTACCCCGCTCTTGCCCGGCAACCCGACGCGATAAGCAAAGTTCCCCGCCTCGTCGTACAGCCCGCTGGTGGCCATGATCGAGTTCACTTGCTTGGTCTGGCGCGGCGTCAAGATCTGCTCACCGCTATGGGCGCTCACACCCTTATTCGCGAGGAAGCTGAACGCCTTGGCCAAATCCAGGCAGCTCATCTGCAAGGCGCAGTAGTTGAAATAGCTGTGCAGCACTGCATCCACATCGTTGTGGAAGTTGCCGAACGATTTCATCAGGTAGGCCATGGCCGCGTTGCGTGCGCCGTGTTGGGCTTCGGATTCGGCGACGACGCTGTTGACCAGAATCTGCGGGTTGCCCGACAGGCGCCGCACAAAATCGCGCATCGACAAGATCGGCACGGCGAAGCGCGATTGGTTGATGTCGCAGATGACCAGCGCGCCGGCGTTGATAAACGGGTTGCGCGGCCGGCCGCGTTCGAATTCCAGTTGCACCATTGAATTGAACGGCTGCCCCGACGGTTCGTGGCCCAGGCGCTCCCAGATGCTTTCGCCGCCGTGGTCAATGGCCTGCACCAGGCTGAACACCTTGGAAATGCTCTGCACCGAGAACAGCGTACGCGCATCACCCGCGCAGTAGGCCGAGCCGTCGTTGCCGTACACCGCAATGCCGAGTTGATTGGCGGGCACGTCGGCCAGTGCGGGAATGTAGTCGGCGACTTTGCCGAGGCCGATCAGTGGACGAACTTCGTCGAGGATCGACGAAAGCATCGCCTGCATATCTTGTCCGGTCATCTTTCTTTGAATCAGTGATTGCGGGGCGCGGAGGATACTTCAATGCGCCCGGAAGCCCCAGACAATCTCCACCACTCGCTCGGCAACCACCAGGTAAACCAGGATCAGCAACAGTTGCAGCGCCAGGTGATAACGCAGCTTGGCCAGCCGGCGAATGCCGTCGCTGACGTTCAACAGCATCAACACTGTGGACAGGATGATCAGCCCCCACCCGGCGACGTTGGACGCAAATACCCCGATAAACAGTTCACGCTGGCCCAGTAGCGTATTGGTGCCCGCCGCGAACAGCAGTGCGCACACCAGCAGGTTTTTGACGTTGTCGAAGATCTGCGTGCTGAGGTCGTTTTCCAGCAACGCCACATACCGCTTCCATAACGTGTGCATGGCTCAGTACCGGTTGGGGATGGCTCGTCAATCAAAGTAGTTCAAATGCTCGTACACTGCAGCGCTACGCTTACTTCATTAAGGACCCGTGCATGAAACTGATGATTGGCTTGGCCGTCCTGCTGCTGGTATCGGCGTGCACCTCCACCCAACCGGCCCAGGATTCCACCGCGTCCACCTGCCTGGCGGGGGGCGGCGCCATGAAGCAAGTGGGCAAGCTGCAGAGCTGGAAGTGCATCACCCCGTACAAGGACGCCGGTAAAGCCTGCACCGATTCCAGCCAGTGTGACGGTGAGTGCCGGACCAGCGTGACCACGCAGCCCGGGAATGCCCCGGTGACGGGTGCATGCCAGGCGGATAACGGCCGCTTTGGCTGCTCGGCCACCGTCGAAAAAGGCAAGCTGGGCCGTGCGATCTGCGTGGACTGAAAACCGGTCGGAGTTCAATCCTGTGGCGAGGGGGACTGCGCAGCAGTCCCTTCTTTTGGGGCCGCTGCGCGACCCAACGGGAGCAAGCGCCCTCGCCACAGGGAAGCATTTCAATCCGTTAGAAATGCGCCACATCCGACACCCGCTCATCCAGCACATCCCGCGCCAGGGCCCACGCCCGGTCGCTGGATTCCACCACCAGCAGCGGGTAGCCCCAGGCCTTGCCGAACATCACGGCGAACGGCTTCAGCGCCAGCCGCTTGGCGGCGCTCGGCTCCACCTGGATCATGCCTTTGACGAACGTGTGCAAGGCCTGTTTGTGTTTCTTCATCCAGATAGACGCCTGCTTACGCTCCTCGTGGGAGTGCTCGTAATTACTTTCATCCACAGCTTTTTCGTGCAGCAGCACAAAGGCTTGCCCCCGTGCCAGCAGGCCTTCGAAGAGCAGCAGGGCGTCTTCCGGCCCGCCTTCGTTAGGGGCGTCAAACACGATTTTCACCACAGGGAAGGTTGAGCTGTCGAGTCGCATGGCATTGCTCCTGAATGAGAGTGAATCTCACTATAGGACGTGGCCCACTGGACGGCATTGCACAGAATAGCCAGAATGTTTCGCAATTCAGCCAAACTGCGAATCTGCCATGAAGCGCCATCGTCTAGACATGCATGACCCCTCGATGGCCAGGGACGCCGACATGATCCCGCGTGCGGTGGTGGCGGTCGGAGCCACCAGTACCTCCGAGAGCTGGGAGCATGCTCAGCACGCGCATCGCAAGGGCCAGTTGATGTACACCTTGCGCGGAGTGATTCACTGCGAAATCGAGGCGGGTATCTGGATTGTGCCGCCCCAGTGCGCCCTGTGGATTCCCAGTGGCACTTTCCATGCCGCGCGTGGCGCAGGGGAAGCGGAGGTGTACTGCCTGTTGATCGACCCGGACGTTGCCGGCGCCCTGCCCCCGCAATGCTGCACCCTGGCGGTGTCCGGCCTGTTGCATGAGTTGATCAGCAAGGCGGTAAGCTTCCCGCCGTTGTATGAGGTGGACGGCGCACAGGGACGCTTGATCGGTACGCTGCTCGACGAACTGGCCCAGGCCCCCATCGAGGACTTGCACCTGCCGATGCCCCTGGACCCGAGGCTGCGGCGCCTGGCCGACAGCCTGCTGGCCAACCCGAGTGACAAAGCCACCCTCGGCCAATGGGCAGTGCGCATCGGCATGAGCGAACGCAGCATGACGCGCCTGTTGCTGGAGGAATTCGGTTTGAGTTTCGGCCGCTGGCGCCGGCAGTTGCACGTGATCCTGTCGCTGCAACGCTTGGCCAAGGGTGAAAGCGTGCAGCGAGTGGCCCTGGACCTGGGCTATGAAAATGCCAGCGGTTTTATCACCATGTTCCGCAAGGCGGTGGGCCAGCCGCCGGCGCGTTACCTGGCGGACCGCGCCGGGGCGTCGAGTGCAACCGCCGCACCCGCGGCCATTGCGTTGCACTCGGGTAGCTGATCAGCGCTGCACCGGAATCCGAATATCGCCGCCCCGGCACTGGGTCTTCACACTCCTCGGGCAGCCGGCGAAGCGTAGTTCCTTGCTCAGGCATACACGCACTTCGGACAACACCTTGCCCTTGCAGATCACCGCCACGCTGTGGTCGCCCATGGCCGGGTTGCTCTGGCGAAACAGCGCCTCGATCTCCCGCGCTTCCAGGTAACCCGGCACGTTGAACGGCTGCAATTGCTGCGGAATTTGCACGGTAGCCAGCGCCGCATCAGTGGCATCCAGGTAACGCGAAGCATCCAGGCCGCTGCAGGTGCCGTGCTTGGCCCACTCATGCTTGAGTAGCGCCTTGGTGGGGAACATCAACGCACCTTTGGCCATATCCTCCGCCGACAGCCGCGACTGCGGATCACACGACGCCGGCCACCCGCCCCGTGCGTACTGCGGCCACAACCCGTGCAGCACAAAGCCGTAACCCTTGCCCGAGCATTGCTCGTTGTCCGGGTGCGTCAGGCAAAAGGTCGGCGACCACGACAGCGACAACACATAGAAATCAAAATCCCCCGCCGGCCGTTGCTCCCGTGGTGCAGCCATCGCACTTGTGGCGATGACCAGCCACAACACCATCCAGTATTTCATCCATCTATTCCTTGAAAGTTTGATCACCAACCTGTCGCGATTAACCAGGATGGTAGGGATTGCGCTGCAGCACCTTGTCGAGAATCCGGTCGGTCTTCAACGCCTCGATTGCCAGCGAAGGATGCTCGCCTTCCCCGCGAATATGGGCGTTCATGGATAGCACATGATGCCATTGGATATGTGCATGGCACGGCACTTCGAGCACCTCGTCGACCTCGCCTTCAAGACGCAGCGGCTGGTCTTCGAACACCGCAAAGGTGATGCGACCTTTGCTGCCGATCAGCTCGACACGGTCTTCGCGGCGGTCCGCGACAAAGTTCCAGCAACCCATGCCCAGCGCGCCTGAACCGAAGGTCCAGCAGGCCGTTACGGCATCCTCAGCCGCATAACGACCTGCCTGTCGCGCGGTAAAGCCGGTGACCTCGACAATGTCCCCGGCCAGGTACTGGAACAGATCAAACCCGTGGCTGGCCAGGTCGGCGAAGTAACCGCCGCCGGCAATGGCCGGGTCGGTGCGCCAATTGGCGGCGCTGGCGTCCTCCAGGGCGGGCGGTTTGCAGAGCGTCCACGTGAGGTGGCGCAACTCACCGATGCGCCCGTCGCGCAGCCAGTCACGTACTTGCTGGAAACGCGGCAGCGAGCGGCGATAGTAAGAGACGAAAAGGTGCAAGCCGGCGCGTTCGAAGGTGCGCTGCATCAACGCGCTCTGCTCGGCATTCAGGGCCATCGGTTTCTCGACGCAGCAATGCTTGCCGGCGGCCGCCACCATCAGGCTGTACTCGAGGTGGCTGTCGGGCGGCGTGGCGATGTACACCGCATCCACTTCGGGGTCGTTGATCAGCGCCTGGGCGTCGGTATAGGAACGGGCAATGCCGTGGCGTGCCGCATAATCGCGCACAGCTTCCTCGCGGCGCCCCATCACGGCCACCAGCGCAGAACCTGGCGCTTTGTAGAATGCGGGTCCACTCTTCACTTCAGTGACACTGCCACAGCCAATCATGCCCCAACGTACGGTGCTCATCTGTTTTCCTCGTCCGTTTTCATCAATCGAGCAGTATCCACAACCCCACGGCCACGCGCCATAACCACTTAGCATGACAATTGCATTACACTTTTATGACACTCATCCCGCTGCGGGGGCACAGACGATGAAAATAAGGGCCACGGTCATTTGCGAACACGAGGGGCATATCCTCTTCGTGCGCAAGGCCAGATCAAAATGGGCGTTGCCCGGCGGCAAGGTCGAGCGAGACGAGCGCCCGGTCGGCGCGGCCGAACGGGAGCTGGAAGAAGAAACCGGGCTTAACGTGGACGGGTTGTTGTACTTGCAGGAGTTGAAGGCCAGCGACACGCTGCACCATGTGTTTGAGGCATCGGTAGTGAACATCGCCGAGGCGCGGCCGAGCAACGAGATCGTTGAATGCCAGTGGCACGCCTACGGCGCCATGGACGAACTGGACACCACCGACGCCACCCGGCACATCGTCAAATCGTTTCTACGTCGCCTGTAATTCAGCGCTCTGCCCGCTGTCCAGCAAACCTCGCTTCACCAAGCCATTGTGTTTCTGCCGTTCGACAAAGGATTTGACGAACGTCGCAGCGGCTGCATGCGCCACGGGTACCGCCATGGCTTGGTGGATGGTCATAAAGTCGTCTTCCACCAGCCTCCATTGCTCCGACGCCTTGGTCCGCAGGAAGTCCCGCACACCCGCCGCAGCATCCAGGCCTTGCTCGACAAACCAGTCCACCGCTGCCGCTGACGTCGGCGCGCGCACCAGTTCGGCCTGCTGCACCGTACGGCTCAGGTACAGGTCATAGGCGGCGCCCTGCCCCACGGCGATGCGTCGACCCGGTTCGTCCAGTTGTGCCACGTGGCTCAGTGCCGAATCGCTGCGCACCAGGTACGTGCCCTTGATCGCCACATAAGGCTCACTGAAGGCGATTTGCTGCTCGCGCACCGGCTCGATGGCCAGGAATGCCACGCGCCACACATCATCGGCCAACGCGGCGAAGACCTTGCCCGCCGCATCGAAGGTGATCAGCTCCAGGCTCACACCCAATTCATCGGCAAGTGCCTTGGCCAACGCGACCGAAACACCCTGGGGCTCACCGCCCGCGCCGCGTTGCGCCAATACCGGGTTGCCGAAGTTGATGGCGGCGCGCAGCACGCCATCGGGGGCCAGTTGTTGAAGTACCTGTTGGTCAATCATCGAGCGCTCCTTGACGGGTCCGTTGTACGGTTTGCGGACCACAAACGGCAACACGCCGCCGCGCTCAAGGTACCCAAGCGCGTGCAGCGAGTCGAGGCGTCAACAGTGCGGAGCGAGAACAGGCCGTGTTAGCAGGCACAACACAGCTCTAATGTGGGAGGGGGCTTGCTCCCGATTACAGTGGGTCAGTCGATGCATTTCTTGACTGACAGACCGTAATCGGGAGCAAGCCCCCTCCCACAGGTATTGAAGGGTGTCAGGCACCTTTGTGTAGCCGCGCCGCAGCCTCACCAAAGCTCGCCATTTCCGACGACGGAATGCGCTATGTCCCGATATATCACTCAGCACTAACCCACCGCCGCAAACCCTCTCCGCCCGGCCTTGATCTCGGTCCGCAACTCGCCAATAAGGTTTGAGATCGAACGAATACTGTCCAACCCCTCGGGCGATACACGCGTCAGCAACAGATCAACCCGCCCGGACACCGGCTCGAAGATGCGGATACACAGCGAGCCATCGGCGTTCACCGTGCAATCGCAGGCCAGCGGCAGGAAGCCCGAGCCCATGATGCGGTTGAGTTCAATGATGGAAATCATGAGAAGCACCCTTCCCAGGGCCTCACCCGGTAGTTGTGATGGAAACAGAGTAGATGAGCGTTTACAGGGTGTCGGAAGATTCACTCAAAAGTGATAGCCATGCCTCATTTCACCCGGAAAACGCCGACACGCTGACGTCAGAAAACCCGCCACACGACCTCCCGTCTGCCGCACCGACAAGCACTTGACTCCAACCGTGGATAAAAAGACGCTCTTGGCTTTTCGCCATCACTCCGAGCATCCCGCCATGAGCATCGATCCCCCGAGCCAGCCCGACAGTGACGTCTACAAAACACTGCTGGAGTCGACAAAGGCCATCCCCTGGCGCATCGACTGGCAGACCATGACCTTCAGCTACATCGGCCCGCAAATCGAAACGCTGTTGGGCTGGACCCCGCAAAGCTGGGTGAGCGTGGATGACTGGGTGGAGCGCATGCACCCGGACGACCGTGAATACGTGGTGAACTTCTGCGTGTCGCAATCGCGCGCCGGGGTGGATCACGAGGCCGATTACCGCGCGCTGACGGTGAGCGGCGACTACGTGTGGATTCGCGACGTGGTGCATGTGGTGCGCAAAGAGGGCGAGGTCGAGGCGCTGATCGGCTTCATGTTCGATATCAGCGAGCGCAAGAAGACCGAAGAACATCTGACGCGCCTGCAGAAACAACTGGAGGAATATTCGTTCCAGGACGGCCTCACCGGCATCGCCAACCGCCGCATGTTCGACACCGTGCTGGAACGCGAATGGGCCAGTGCCCAGCGCAGCCAGTTGCCGCTGTCGTTGATCATCCTCGATATCGATTTTTTCAAGCAGTACAACGATCACTACGGGCACATCAAGGGTGATGAATGCCTGCGCCAGGTGGCGCGCACGCTGTCGCTGGCGGCCAATCGGCCACGGGATTTCATTGCGCGCATCGGCGGCGAGGAGTTCGTGTGGCTACTGCCGGAAACCGACGCGGCATCGGCCAGGCAAGTGGCGCAGCGCTGCCTGCACTTGATCTGCCAGCAGCAGATCGAGCATGGCTTTTCGCAGGTGTCGAACCTGCTGTCCTTAAGCCTGGGAGTGGGCACCCATATCGTCACGCCGAACAGTGCAATGCTGGGGTTTGTCGAAGACGTCGACAAGTTGCTGTATCAAGCCAAGCGCAATGGGCGAATGCGTGCGGAGTTTGCCGAGATAGAGGCGTAACGCCGAGGGCAAATCGCGGGCAAAAAAAATCCCAAGTAGCTGATGGAAACTTGGGATTTAAAAATGCATAAACCGTGGGAGGTGAACGCCCGGCAATAATACCGAGTGTAAAAAGCGCTAACAAGATTATTTTAATCCTTTCATCGGATTAAAAGCATCGTAAGTCATTCAATAACCACACCTTTTTTAAGGTAGAGGCGGATATAAGTGCCACTTTTTGGTGCAAGTACCGCACACTATTTCCCCTCATAAAAAAGGGTTATTGATTACAACGGCGTAACACTTTTCGAAGACTGTTCGTTCAATTGCTTGCAGGGGTCGCTAAGTTCGACACTCTTGGACGAAGCGGCACTGGCCACCCGTTCCACTTGCCGACAAAGCACCAGATGCTCGGCAGACTCTTCACGCAGGCGGTCGACTTTGGCATTGAACTGCACGAAAAAACCCCCCAATACCCCCGCGATGCACAGCACCCCGAGCGATAAGTAGCGCAAGGCCTTGGAAGTTTTGGGTTCTGAGGAAGTCATGACGTTACTGCGCCCTGTTCTTCTCGTAGCGAACGTCATCACCGTCCACCGAAGCCACCACGCACCAACCCAGGCGCCGATAAAACCCATTGGCGCGGATCTCATTTCGCCCATCGGTGATCAGAAACAGTTTGTCATGGCGCTCAAACAACGCCGCCTCGGCGACCGCCATCAGTTGGCGCCCCAGGCCGCGGTTCTCGTAGGCGGGCAACACAAACATCGCGAACACCTCCCCTTCGCCCAGGTCGACCATGGAAAAGGCCGCCGGTTGGCCGTCCACTTCGGCGACCCATGCGCACGGTGCCTCACGGATACTGTCGGCCAGCACCTGCGGGGTGATACCCAGGTTGGTCATCTGTTCGCGGCTCAGATGGTTTTGCACCACCGAGGTGCGAATGGCGAAGAGCGTGTCGATATCGTCCTGTGTCGCCACCCGAATAAGCGTTTGCATACTGGCCTCCTTGATGAGGGCGCAATTGTATGCAAATAGAAACACAGGAAATGTCGTGGATTTGTAAAGCCTGTCCCCTTAAGAGCTGGCTTGCCAGCGAAAAACCCACAGGCACCGCAGTCATTCCGATTTCCCGCGCTATCGTTGACGACCTTCGCCGGCAAGCCAGCTCCTACGGGGGCGGTGTACCAGCAGGCGATACAACGGCAGGCACGCGGCTTGGATCAACACCATGCGGATAATTTGCATCGCCGTTACCAATGTCACCGCCAGGCCCAATGCCTCGGCGGTCAGGCTCATTTCCGGGGCGCTGCCGGGCATCATGCCCAGTGCCAGCGACAGCCACGGCATGCCCAACCCAGCCCCCAGCGCCCAGGCCGCCAGCGCCGTGGCGATCACCGAACCGGCCAGCAGCGACAGCACCTTCAACAGAAAACCCGGTGCGCGGCACAAGAAACCACGGTCAAACGCCGCGCCCAGCGCGCAGCCGATCAGCAACTGCCCGCCGCCACTCAGCCAACCGGGCATGCTCATCGACAGGTTATTGCAGCCCACGCCCACCGCGCAGATCAGGAACGGCCCGAACGTCCACGGGTTGGGCAGGTTGCAGCGTTTGAACGCCAGCGCAGCCAGCCAACCCATCGCCAGGATAAACAGCAGCCACGGCCAGATCACCGGCAATGGTGTGCGCACAACCGCATGAGGTACGCCCAGGGTGGCGACGGCAGGTACCGCCAACAGGATCAGCAACAGCCGGATACTGTGGGCGGCGGCAATGAAGCCGGTGTCGGCCTGGCGCTGGCGGCCGAGGTGAACCATTTCTGTGGAATTGGCCGGCATCAAGGCGAAAAACGCGGTATTGAAAGGCACGCCCCAACGCTGTAGGAGCAGCACCGAGCAAAGGGCCAGGACCAGCGTCAACAGGATCGCGATGACGATCAGCCCGAGATGGGCGGCCACTTGTTGCATCACCGGTAAGGTGAAATGGCAGCCAATGGCGACGGCAATAATCAACTGCCCGGCTTGGCGTCCGTGGGGAATGTCTGGCACCAGGCCGCCGGCGCAGCGGGTGATCATCACCGCGAGCAAAGCGCCGATCACCCAGGGCAACGGCCAATTCACCAAACTGGCGAGGTAACCGCCCACGGCACCAATGATCAAGGTAGCGAGCCAGTACTGGCGAAAATTTAGCATCGTGAAGAATCCGGCATGGAGAAGAATGCCGTGAGGTTATAGACTCGCCAGCATCACAGAAAATATCCATTTGTTAACAACATCATCACTATTTTTTATGTGAGCTTGCATGAACCTGAAAGCCCTGGAGTACTGCGTCGAGATCGCCCGGCAAGGCAGCTTTACCAAGGCCGCACAGGCCCTGCATGTGGCGCAACCGGCGCTGAGCATGGCGGTCAGCCGGCTGGAAGATGAACTGGGTGTTGCGCTGTTCAACCGGGCCACGCGGCAGATCAGTGTGACGGCCGAGGGCCTGGTTTTCCTGGCTCGTGCTGAAGCCTGCCTGCAGGGGCTGGCCGGTGCCCGTCGAGAATTGCAAGACCTGACGCAATTGCACAGCGGCGAGATCCGCGTCGGTGTGCCGCCGATGTATGGCATCCGGCATATTCCCGAGCTGCTGATGCAGTACCGCGCGCAGTACCCTGGCATCACGATGCACGTGGTAGAAGGCAGTGCCGATGACATCAGCCGGCGCCTGGCGATGCGCGAAATTGATGTGGCGCTGCTGGAGTCGCGGCGCGTGGATCCGGCGTGGCAATCGGTGGTGCTGGGCAATGATGAAATGGTGCTGTGCATGAGCGAGGCGCATCCGCTGGCAGGCGCGTCGTCGATCACGGCGCAACAACTGCAGGGCCTGGACATGCTGGTGTTCGATAACACCTTCCTGCAACGCCATCTGCTGGATGCCTTTTGCGCCAGCGGCCGGGTGCGCTACACCACGGCCCTGGAGAGTAATTTTGTGTCGCTGGTGATTGCCGCGACCCGCAGCGGCATGGGGATTTCTACCCTGCTGCGGTCGGTGCAGGAGCAAACACCAGGCATTGTCGGCGTGGCGTTTGAGCCAGTGCAGGTGATGAGCTTCTGCCTGTGCTGGCGTGGGCATGAGTATGTGTCGCTGGCCAATCAACGTTTTATCGAGACGGCCAGGCTGTTTTTTCACGAGAAGCTTTGATCACTTGCGCGCCACTTTGTAGCGCAGGCAATCCTGATAAAAACTCTGCCGAATCGCCGCAGGTTTGAGCCGTGAACCGCTGTCATAGGTCTGCTCGGTGATGCCCATGGCCATCATGTGCATCCACGGCTTGTTGAACTTGATGGTCTGGATCTTCTGCCGCGCGGCATACAGCGACACCCCCGACAGTTTGAGCTCCTGAGCCCTGGCGGCGGTGCCGGCGCCCCAACTGCACATGTACTTGTCACCCTCGCGCAGCTCCCGTGCCTGCACGGCAGCCGCGCCGCCGGCCAGGGAGCAGGCGATCAGCATGATTCCAACATTGCGCATTTGCTTCCCCACCTAACCACCTGAAAATAAAAGCGATTCTGGCGAGGATTTTGTTACAAATGGGCCATTAAATTGCCTTCTCAGGCCTAATAAGTGCGCACCGTCACCTGCAGCATGCGAGCCAGTTATGGGGAGCAGCCAGGGCTTATGCACTTACCACTGGTAGGTCGCGCTCGCTTGTACCGTACGCTGCGCGCCATACCAGCACCAGGAGTAGGACAGGCACGAAGCGACGTACTCTTTGTTCGCCAGGTTGCTAGCGTTCACCGCCAGGCGCAGGTTGTCCTTGGGGTTGGCAATATTCGCGATGTCGTAGTGCACCGCCGCATCGAACAACGTGTAGCCCGGCACTTTCAGGGTGTTGGCCGTATCGCCCCAGGACGACCCGACATACCGTGCGCCCGCTCCCACGCCGAAGCCCTTGAGCTGGCCATCGTGGAAGGTGTAGTCGGCCCAGGCCGAGGCCGTGTGGCGCGGCAAGCCGTAGGTGGTGGTGCCTTTGATCGGGATCGCCGGGCCTGTGCCTACATCGGTGATCGGCGCGTATTGCGTGGTGCTGTTGGATTTGCTCGCGCGGTTGTCCAGGTAGGCGTAGGCCGCAGTGATGTCCAGGTTGTCGTTGAGGCTGGCCTTGCCTTCCAGTTCGAAGCCGCGCGATTGCTGTTCGCCGTCCTGAATGCTGCAACGCCCGCTGCCGCACAGGTGGGTCGGATCCGGGTCGAGGGTCGGCACGTTACTCTGGCGCAGGTCGAATACAGCTGCGGTGATAAAGCTGTTGCTGCCCGGTGGCTGGTACTTGATACCGATTTCATACTGCTTGCCTTCGGTCGGTTTGAACACCGAACCACCATAACCGGTACCCGATTGCGGGTTGAACGACTCCGCATAGCTGGCATACGGCGCCAGGCCGTTGTCGAACAGATAGACAAGGCCTAAGCGGCCGGTAAACGCCTTGCTCTCCAGGGAGGATTTACTCTTGGCGCCGCTCAGCAGGGTTTTGGTGGTGCTGTCGGTGCTTGCCCAGTCATAGCGACCGCCCAGCAGCATCACCCATTTTTCCCACTTCATTTGCTCCTGCAGGTAGACGCCGGTCTGTTCGCTGCGCGAAGTGGCGTCCGTCTGAAAGGCCGGGGTGGCAACGGGCGCGCCGTAGACGGGATCGAAGATATCCAGGTTCGGCCCCTTGCCGTAACCCGCCTTGGTGTCGGTGCTGGTGTTCTGGTAATCGAGCCCCATCAATAACGTGTGCTGCAATGGCCCGGTGTCGAATTTGGCCTGCAGCTGGTTGTCGAGGGTGTAGGCGTCCATGTCCACATCAGTAGCAATGGTAGAACGGTTGGACGTGCGGTAATCCGCCTGCAGATTGCTGTTGTAAACGCTGCGGTAGACGCCTTCGGCACGCAGGTAACGCGCGTTCTGTCGCACGGTCCACACATCGTTGAAGTGATGTTCAAACGCGTAGCCGAGGGAATAATACTCGCGGTCGCTTTTCTCGAAATTCTTCTCGCCATCGTAGAAGTCCACGTCGATCTTGCGCCCGGTCGGGCTATTCAACACCGAGCCCCAGGCCGGTATCGAGCCGTAGGATGCACCCTTCGGATCCTTCTGAAAATGCCCGAGCAAGGTCAGCGAAGTCGCCTCATCCGGGCGCCAGGTGAACGCGCTGGACAGTGACTGGCGACGCGTCTCGGTGTGTTCGACCTGGCCGTCAGCGTCATCGAAAAGCCCGGCGACGCGGTAGGAATAAACGCCCTGATCATCAATCGGGCCGCTGAGATCAAAGGTGGTGCGCTTCTTGTTGAAGGTGCCGTATTCGACGCCCACTTCATGAAACGGCGTGTCCAGCGGCCGCTTGGTGACCATATTGATCACTCCGCTCGGCGTGCCCTGGCCATACAGCACCGATGCCGGGCCGCGCAGTACTTCAACACGCTCGAGGTCGAAAGCGTCTTTTTGCGGCAAGGCGTCACGGCTCGACGGTACGCGCAAGCCATCAAGGTAAGTCGCCGGGGAGAAGCCACGGATGGTTAATTGGTCCAGACGCGAAGCGGTGGCACCACGGGTTTCCGGGACCACGGCAGCGCTGTAGCGCAGGATCTGATTGAGGCTTTCGGCGTTCTGCGCACGCATCTGGTCTTTGGTCACCACCGAGATCGACTGCGGGGTTTCGATCAGCGCGGTGTCGGTCTTGGTGCCCGACAGGCTGCGGCTGGCGACATAGCCGGACACTGGCCCCGTGGGGCTCTCGGCCTGGTAGGCAGCGCTAATGGTGGTGGCCTGCAACTCCATGGCACCACCGTTATCCGGGATGACTTCCAGGCGGTAACGGTCGGCGGAGATCTTCTGCGCCTGCAAGCCGCTGCCGGCGAGTAACTGGGTCAGCGCCACGTCGGTGTCGTATTGCCCGCTCAGGCCATTGCTGCGCTTGCCGCGCGTCAGGCTCGCATCAAATGCCAGCACCATGCCCGCCTGCTCGGCCAGGCTATTGAGCGCCTGGCTCAAATCACCGGCCGGAATCTGGAAACGGCGCAAAGCGCTGCGGCTTTCTTCAGCGAAGGAAGACTGGACAGTCAGCAGCGGCACGGCGGCAAAGGCTATCGCCACTGACAAGGCCAGTGGATGCAAGGGACGAGCAAGGCGCGACATGGGAAATCCTGCGTAAGGGAGGTTCTATTAACCATGACGGCCATCTCGCAAGATCGGGCAAGGATGAGAGTGGTTTTTATTTGAGATTCTTTTCGACGGCTGTTCGGCGGCCTTTTCGCAATGGGTTTGATCGCCTTTTTGTGTAGCCCTTTGAGGTGCTTTTCTGCGGGGTTTTCCCGTACTGCGTCAGCCCATTCCGATTTTTCAAACCGCTCGTCCAGCCCCTTTTTGCTGCGGCAGACTCCGACGCCTTTCCTTTGCAGAGACGTCACGGATGACCGCTTCCTCATCGCACATTGCCTTTATCGAACACGAGCTGGATGGCTTTCATCAAAGCCTGGTGGTGTATCGCCAGCAGATGGGGGGTTGGTATGCGCGTGCGTTGGATTCGGTCAGCCATGCTGCGGATTTGCCGTCGTTGCTGGGGATGGATCGGGTGTTGCGGATGGGGGATTCGCAGACGACGGTCAGCATGACCGATCCAGACGTTCTGGGCAGTGTCGCAATGTGCCCGCTGGGCGGCGATCTGAAGATCGAGAGCAAATTCGAGTCGGTTTATGACGTGCCGATCGGCGATATCCCGGTTGAGGTGATCGGGCTGGATGACGGCAGTTCGACGGTCATTCTGCTGGATGAACACGGTAAAGGAACTCACTACTGCGCTGCGGGCCAGCGCTATCAGGTGCGGGTGCAAGGCGGCGTTTCGACGGAACAGGTAGACGCATTGTTTGCGTCCTACGCCGGGCTGACAGCAGACCTGGAGCAATGGCTTCGCACCCAGTGGCACGGCTTCAAGCCGCACTGGCAACAGTCGACAGCCAGTGCGATTGGCAGCGGTGTGCTGGCGGGCAGTTGGGCAGCGATCCGGGAGGTGTGGGACAGCATCAAGCTGGTGCAGGCGATTCTTGAAGACCCGTTGAACTACGTCGAACAGCTCGGTGCCGAGGCGGCCAAGTTGGCGCAACTGGCCAGCGATGCGCCCAAGGTCATGGAGCAGGCGATGCTGCTGGCGAGTGACGAAGCGGCACTGTTCCTGATGGTGCGCACGGCAATGTTGTGGCTGGACGCGCTGCCGCCGAGCGAGATCGCCGCGGGTGCGACCGGGTTTCTGGTGTCGCTGTTGATTGATCTGGTGATTGGCGTAGTGCTGACGGTTGCGTTGCCCGCGGCGGGAATTGCGTATCTGAGTTTGCGGTTGGTCAAGTACGGCTCGCGGATTCTGGCGGCGGCGGTGGGGTTTGTTAAGAGCCTGCTCGGGATTTTGACCAAGTTTATGCAGGCGGTGGACCGGTACAAGACGGTGGCGCTTCGCGGGGTGGTCGGAGGGTTGAAGCAAGGCACGATGCAGATGCGCTGGCGGGCGCGGCAGAACGCGGTGTTGAAGCAGAAAGAGCATGTGGATGATGTGCCGGCTTCGGCGAAGAACCCGGCTGGGGATGCCGCTGCTTCTTCGGATAAGACGCTGACTAACGGCTGCCCGGTGTCGATGGTGACTGGGGAGGAGTTGCTGACGCTGACGGATGGTGCGTTGGACGGGATTTTGCCGTTTGAGTGGACGCGGCTGTATCGCACCAGTGCGGTGGAAGTGGATTGTGGGTTGGGGTTTGGGTGGAGTCATTCGCTGGCGCAGCGGCTTGTTGTGACGGGCGATTCGGTGGTCTGGACGGATCATGAAAATCGCATTACTGAGTTTCCCCGGCCCTCTTCTTCTCGACCGGCGATCACTAACTCGCTGGCCGAAGCAGCGATCTACCTGGGGTCTGCGCCTGATGAACTGGTGCTGGTCCAGTCGTCGCGTTTTTATCATTTTCGCAATGGCACGCTGGCAGCGATCAGCGATGCGTATGACAACCGGCTGCGGGTTTCCCGGGATGTGCTGGGGCGGGTTGAGCGGCTGGATAACGGTGTCGGTCGGTCATTGTTCTTGCGCTACGAGCTCGGCCGAATCGTGGCGGTGGATTACCAGATCCATCGCGCCACGGGGCATGAACCTTTCGTCTGGGTGACCGAGCAGAACGTTGTTTCCTACGCCTATGACGACATTGGACGACTGGTCTCGGCGACCAATGCCGTAGGTGAAAGCGAGGGTTATCGGTACGACGAGCAGCACGTCATTCTTGAACGGCAGTTGGCCGGTGGGGCGAGTTTCTTTTGGGCGTGGGAACGGTCTGGCAAGGCGGCGCGATGTGTTCGGCATTGGGCCAGTTTTTCGCAGATGGACACGCGGTATGTCTGGGGGGATGACGGCCGCGTTGGCGTTCATAACGCTGATGGCAGCCAGGAAGTTTATGTTCACGATCAGCGTGCACGGCTGGTTCAACGCATTGATCCGGACGGTGCAGAGCATTTCAAATCCTACGATGACAAAGGCCGGCTGACGGTCGAGCAGGACCCGCTGGGGGCGGTGACGGCGTATCAGTACGACGAAGCCGGGCGCTTGGTGGCGCTGTTTCCGGGAGAGGACGAGCCGACTTCCTACGAGCATGACAACGGATTTGTAAGGGTTGTTCGGCGTGGGGAAGCGCTTTGGAAGTACGAGCGTAATGACCAGGGGGACGTTACGCGTAGGACCGATCCCGATGGACAGGTTACCGACTACAGCTACAACAAATATGGGCAGCTGATTGGGGTTTGGTATCCGGATCACAGTTGTCAGCGGCTGGTGTGGAATGAGCGGGGGCAGTTGCTTGAGGAGCAGTTGCCGAATGGCGGGATCAAGCGCTATCACTATGACGATCTTGGGCGGCAGGTTGCGCGTGAGGACGAACATGGCGCGCTCACCCAATATGAGTGGGACAGTGTTGGCCGGTTAAATCGTGTCGTATTGCCGGGCGGTGCTTTTAGGGAATACAGCTACAACCCCTACGGAAAAATCACCGCAGAACGCGATGAGCTGGGGCACGTCACCCGCTACGAATACGCCGACGGGTTGCACCTGATCAGCCGCCGTCTCAACGCGGATGGCACCCAGGTTAACTATCGCTACGACAACGTGCGGTTGCTGCTCACCGAGATCGAGAATGAAGTCGGCGAAAGCTACCGGCTTCAATACCACCCCAATGGACTGATCCAACAGGAAACCGGTTTTGACGGGCAGCGCACCGCCTACGTTTACGACCTCAACGGCAATCTGCAAGAGAAGACTGAACACGGTGATGATGGCAGTCAGCTCGTTACCCGATATGAGCGAGACCACGCCGGACGGCTCGTACGAAAAACCCTGCCCGATGGCAAAAACGTCGATTACACCTACGACCGCCAAGGCAACCTCCTCAGCGTCGACGACGCCCACTGGGCGTTAGCCTACGAATACGACGTCCAAAACCGCCTCACCGGCGAACACCAAGGCTGGGGCACCCTGCGCTACGGCTACGACGCCTGCGGCCAACTGAAAAACCTGCGCCTTCCGGACAACAACCGCCTCGTGTTCAACCACGACAAAGGCGGCCACCTTTCCACCGTCGAACTGAACGGCACGCAGCTGACATCACACCTATTCAAAGACGGCCGCGAACGCCAGCGCCAACAAGGCCAACTCCTCAGCCACTACCACCACGACGACCAAAACCGCCTGCACGCCCACACCCTCACCCAACAGCAACACACCCTCTACCAACGCCAATACGACTACGACAAAACCGGCAACCTCACCCGCCTCCTCGACACCCGCAAAGGCGAACACCTCTACCACTACGACCCCCTCGCCCGCCTGACCCGCGCCAACCACTCGCAAGACGTACAGGAACGCTTCGCCCACAACCCAGCGGGCAACCTGCTCATGCTCGACCGCCCGGGCCCCGACATCGTCGCCGGCAACCGCCTGATGATCCAGGGCGACCGCCAGTACGACTACGACGCCTTCGGCAACCTCATCCGCGAGCGGCGCGGCCGTGGGCACGCGCTGATCACCGAATACCGCTACGACTGCCAGCATCGTTTGATCCACCTGACCCAACCCAACGGCCAAACCGCGAGCTATCGCTACGACCCGTTCGGACGCCGTATCAGCAAAACCGTCGACGGCATCACCACGGAGTTTTTTTGGCAAGGCGACAAGCTGATTGCCGAGCACCACGCCGATCGCCATCGCAGCTACATCTACGAACCTGACAGTTTCCGCCCTCTGGCGTTGTTGGAAGGTTTTGGCCCCAAAGAAACAAAGCCCTTCCACTACCAACTCGACCACCTCGGCACGCCGCAGGAACTCACCGCCCCCGACGGAGAAATCGTCTGGTCCGCCCACTACCGCGCCTACGGCGAAATCGCCCGCCTCGACATCGGAAAAATCGACAACCCGCTGCGCTTCCAGGGCCAATACTTCGACCAGGAAAGCGGGCTGCACTACAACCGCCATCGCTACTACAATCCGGATGTTGGTCGTTACCTGACGCCTGATCCAGTGAAGCTGGCCGGTGGGGTCAATGGGTACCAGTACGTACCCAACCCGACAGGATGGGTTGATCCACTGGGTTTGAGCCCATGCCCAGGTGACGATGGATGTAAACCATCGCGTAATGCTAAGAGCCCAACAAAGCACGCAAAAGCTAACGATGGCGAGCCAACGCTACCCGCTCCCACCTCAAAACAAGAAAACACAGTCAGAGTACGACATTACACAAGCAGAGAAGGCTCAAAAGGCATTGAAAAAGAAGGAGTTATATTGGCTCAAGATAACAATAGAGTTTATCTTGAACCTGCGAAAAGCAAAGTACTGAGCCCGCAAGACGCACAGGACAAATATCATATCGACAAAAGCAAAGGCCGTGATTACATTGAGCTTGACGTATCTGAATCACAACTAGAAATGGTGAAAAACCCTAGATACAACACCATGGAGCTGACCGTAAAAGGAAACCTAACATTAAACAACCCTAAATTTACGAGGAGAAAGTAATGCTAGAACAAAATCAAAAAATAGCCCTCGACGGAGAGGAAGCACTTGACGCACTTAAAGAGATCGAGTTCATACTAATTTCCCTACATAAAATGGGCAGCTTTTATGCTGAAAAGCCTGGTGCTCTATAAGAGTACCGGAAAGCGACCACTGACTTCATCGACGACTTTGCCGTCACCCAGCGCTTAGCAAAGGTCCGCACGATAATTTCCAAGCAATTCGATGACTCTCTCGACGATGATGATATGGATGATATAGAAAGACACCTATCCAATTTGAAATTTTGGAAACCTGACCAGCCATTGAACAAGACAAGTCATTGCACAGAATTGCTTGAAGTTTCAAATGGAATCATTCAACAAGTAACCTGCAAACGTAACGAATTACTGGTGGTTTATACAAACCAGCAAAATGAATTTTTATTGATCACCTTTCACAACCCCGTTGCATTCAAAGGCATTAATGCGGTTGGTGCCGAAATACATGATATTTACAAAGAAACAGATCTTAACCTTTCGCAAGACGTAAAACGTGTTACGCCTATAGAAAATGGCAGAAGCTACTGTTTCAAGGCAAGTAACGACGGAGAGAGCATTTTCACAGTAGTCGCAGACGGCTACAGCGTTGAAAAAATATAACTGTACGTTCCAAACCCGCCGTACCCGCCGAGATAGCAGCATTGTCTACTGTAAAAAACACCAACCGATATCGACAAAAACAAAGGACGAACAAATGTATAACAAAGGGAACGGATTTATTTAGAGCAATTATGACTCCTCCGACCCTTAAGAACAAATGGGACGGATTTATGTATATAAGCAGGACGCCGCTAATTTTAAATAAATCCGCCCCCTTTACTCGAAGGTACTTCCAGCCGTTGGATACGCATAGAATTAAGCGCAAATACGATTCACGGCCTTCCTATTTCAGAGCAAGAATTTAGGAGATTAACAAAATGATCTCGTTAGACTTCCTACAAGGGAGGGTCACATATGATGAGCTTTCCTTACTTCAAAATCTGGGGATTGAACACCAGCTCAACGACCTGAAGGAGGATATGCTTCAAGTTGAATATCCAGACGGCTTTTTGCTTGATGTAGGCTGGTATCCTTCATTCGACATAAAGGGAAATTTTAATATAAAGATAATAAAAGACTATCAGTGGGAATCCCCCACTCTAACTCTCACTGCACATTCAATTGATACGCTAAACAAGGCACTTTTATTCGCACAACTAACGTAAGCGCTCCATAAACCCCACCGACTTCAAGATGGGTAATGCGCCTAGCTAGGCGATGCCGGCGAGCAGTTCCACGGTAACAGCGCTTCGTAATCTTCAACCGAGGTCGCCATTGGCAGCCGTTCTAATGCGTGGCGCAGCCACGCATAGGGCTCTTGGCCGTTGGCTTTAGCAGTCTCGACCAGGCTGTAAAGTTGAGCACTGGCCGTTGCGCCTTTGGGCGTATCGCTGAACAACCAGTTCTTTCTTCCGATGACGAAGGGCCTGATCGCACGCTCGGCGGGGTTGTTGTCGATCGGCAAATAGCCTTCCTCGGTGTACCGTTCGAGTTTGTTCCAGTTACTCGCCAGATAGCCGATGGCTTTGCCTAAGGCGTTCTGAGACGTAACGTGTGGCTGCGTCTTTTCCATCCAGCTTTTTAACTGAGCCAGCACTGGCAGGCTCCGATCATTCCGGCCGGTTTTACGATCGTCGTCGCCCGTATCCTTCAGATCACGCTCGACGCCATAAAGTTTATTGATCAGATTCAGTGCGATATCAGCGCGTCCTGTCTTGCCTTTCGGCTGCACTTTTTGCGCCTCAACAAACTTGCGCCTTGCGTGCGCCCAGCAGCCCAAACGTTCGACTCCAGCCTGCGCGCCCAACGCGTTATAACCGGCGTAATCATCGGTCATCACGTAGCCACGATAGCCATCGAGCAGGCGTGTCGGCACCTCCTGCGCGCGGCTGGTGGAGTAGTCAAAAAGGATCACTGGTTTATCTGGCGGGCCGCCGGTTTGCACCCACATCCAGGACTGGCTGCTTGGGTCTCGGTCAGGCTCTTTCAACACCTGTACCCGTGTTTCATCGCAGTGGATAACACGGCTGCCCAGTAGGCTATCGCGCATTAAATTCAGCAGCGGCTGGAAGTGTTCACCGCACTGGATAACCCAGCGTGCCAAGGTCTGGCGCGGGATATCGACGCCATGGCGGCCCAAGACTTTTTCGAAACGGTGAAGCGGTAGTCCATCGACGTACTTGGTGGTCAGCAACATCGCCAGAACACTTGGGCTGGCCATGCTTTTTTCAATCAGTTGAGCCGGCTTGTCAGCAGTGACCGGCGCCATCTCGCAGTCGCGGCAACCGTAAACTTTCCGAACGTGTCTGATCACACGGATCTGCATCGGAACGATTTCAAGCTGCTCGCTGACTTCTTCGCCAATAGTGTGTTTGCGGCAGCCGCAGACGCACGTCAGTTCATGCTCGGGAAGTTCGTGGATGATCTCGATGCGTGGCAGATCGGCGGGCAGTGGCTTGCGTTTGCCGCGGCGCTTGGTCGGGGCAACGACCTCTTCATCTGAGGCTTCGTCCACAGGCTCGACGACGCTTTCTACTTCATTGAAGAGGGCCAGTTGCGGCGTTGCCGCATCAGCTGTTTGCTCGGACTTACGTCCGAACAGACGCTGAAGCAGGAGGGCATTCTGTTCTTCTAGCCGAACAATCTTTCCCTTGTCCAACTGACGCTCGTCGAGCATCTGCCCAAGCATTTGCTTGAGCAGAACGGGATCATCTGGAAGATTTTCGGGCAAGGAATTCATGCCCTGGATTATACCGAATCAGGCTACGAATCGCGGCGTCAAAACTTGATGAGGACGGTTGCGCCAGAGGTCAAAGCCATCGAGCATCCAGTTGAGTTCCTGGACGGTCAGAACGATCACCTCGTCGGTGGCGTCAGGCGATGTTTTGAATCGTTCGGACTCGAGACGTTTGAGCCAAAGACAGAAGCCGTTGCGCTCCCAATATAAAATTTTCACTCGGTTGCGGGGCTTGTTGAGGAAGACGAAAAGCACGGGGTCGAATACCGCGACTTTAATGTCCAGCTCAACCAGCGCAGCCAAGCCGTCGATGGATTTTCGGAAGTCGACCGGCTTGGGGTACAGATACACTTTTTCGACTTTGGCATCGGGTCGCATCATGGCGAGCTGGCTCCTGAGGGAATCGGGAGCACAGCATCCGGGATCCGATAAGCGCTTTGAATGTGGGGTTTATGGAGCGCTTACGAATGATCCATAGCCGCCGCTCCAGATCGAACTGATCAGGTGTCGCCAAGCGCAGCTCGCCCGTGCGGACGCCGGTCAGCAACAAAAGTCGAAGACCAAACCGTGTTTGGCTCGTCCCCCGAGAACCGCGAAGTGCAGCCATCAATGCGGGTAGCTCGTCCATACGTAAAAACGGATTGTGCGCAACCGGGGGTTTGGGAAGTGCGACAACATCGAGGTCTGAAGCTGGATTCTGCTCAAGCCCCTCTACCTTTACCAGAGCATATCGGAATAATTGGTTGAACCAAGTCCGACACTTTTCGGCTGTCGTTAATGCCTTGCGCTGTTCGACCCGGCTCAGTACATCCAGCAGATCGTGGCGATTAATATCATAGATCGACCGCCCACCAAGGAATGGCAGGATATCTTTACTGAAGGTTCTTAAGATTTGCGAGAGTGTGCTCTGACGGCCTTCCTTCAGGCTCAGACTGCGGAATTCGACCCACTGATTGAACACCGCGTCGAAGGTATGCTCTGCCGCGCTACGAACAGCACGGCGTTGCTGTTTACGGTGCTCATAGGGATTGATGCCCTGGGCAACCAAGGCACGCGCTTCATCACGACGGGTACGCGCTTCTTTGAGGCTGATTTGCGGGTAACAACCTAAGGACATGCGCTTCTGCTTGCCCGTCCAGTAGTAACGGAAAAGCCAGACCTTTCCACCGCTAGCCGTAACATTGAGTGTGAGACCATCACTGTCACCGAGGGTGTAGTCATTACCGCTGATTCGGGCGTGTCGAACTGCCATTTCTGAGAGTGCCATCGCGAGCTCCTGAACAGAGTCAGGGCCAGATGCTCATCTCGATACGCAAACTGCTCCAGCAACAAACCGATTCCGTACGCGTCAGAATCCTGGACTTAATCCTGGACTTAAACGCACCGGATAGTGCTGGATTTCAGTGGTTCCCGCCGGAACGAAAAAAGGACCCGAAGGTCCTGATTTCAATCACTTACAGAATTCAGTGGAACTCTGCAGCGCAATATTTGGAGCGGGAAACGAGACTCGAACTCGCGACCCCGACCTTGGCAAGGTCGTGCTCTACCAACTGAGCTATTCCCGCGTCTTGGTGATGCGCATTCTATAGAATCCTCATCACCCGTCAACCCCTTGATTCAAAAAAGTTTTATTTCTTTTCAACGGTCGTGCGCAGATGAGGCCAGGCAGCGCGCAAATACTGCAGCATGGACCACAAGGTCAGGCCGGCGGCGATGAGCAGCAAGGCGTAGCCAACCAGGACCCAAAAGGTGAAGTCCGATGGGTTGGCCAGCAAGATGACCAGCGCGAGCATTTGCGCGGCTGTCTTCCATTTTCCCATGTTAGACACCGCGACGTGGGCGCGGGCGCCGATTTCGGCCATCCATTCGCGCAGGGCCGAGACGACGATCTCACGGCCGATGATCACGGCGGCCGGCAGGGTCAGCCACAGGTTGCCGTGTTCCTGAACCAGCAGGACCAGGGCGACGGCGACCATGAGTTTGTCGGCCACCGGGTCCAAGAACGCGCCGAACGGCGTGCTCTGCTCCAGGCGACGCGCCAGGTAGCCGTCGAGCCAGTCGGTGGCGGCCGCAAATGCGAACACCGAGCTGGAGGCCATATAGCTCCATTCATACGGCAGGTAGAACAGCAAAATGAAAATCGGGATAAGCAGGACGCGTAGAACGGTGATCAGATTAGGGATATTCATCGGCACAACTGGCTACGAGGTGAGAAGGCATTCTATTCGCTGTGCAGGTTTGCATAAATCAACTCAGCGAGTTTTTTACTGATACCGGGTGCTTTGGCTATTTCGTCAATGCTGGCACGGGATAGCTCCTGCAAGCCACCAAAATGTTTAAGCAAGTCGCGACGACGTGTCGGGCCTACGCCTGCCACCCCTTCCAGGGTTGAGGTTCGCCGGGTTTTGCCACGGCGCGCACGGTGGCCGGTAATCGCGAAACGGTGGGCTTCGTCGCGGATCTGCTGGATCAAGTGCAGCGCAGGCGAGTCGCCCTTCAAGGTGAACTCATGGGCCGCATCATTCAAGTACAACGTCTCGAACCCGGCCTTGCGTGTGGCGCCTTTGGCCACGCCGAGCAGGATCAGGTCGGGCACGGCCAGTTCGTTGAGCACGTCACGGGCCATGGATAACTGGCCCTTGCCGCCGTCTACCAGCAGGATATCGGGCAGCTTGCCCTCCCCGTCCTTCAGTTTACTGAAGCGGCGCATGAGAGCCTGGTGCATGGCGGCGTAGTCATCGCCGGCAGTGACGCCTTCGATGTTGTAACGCCGGTAATCGGATTTGATCGGACCTTCCGGCCCGAACACCACGCAGGACGCCACCGTGGCTTCGCCGCTGGAGTGGCTGATGTCATAGCATTCCAGGCGCTGCGGTGGCTCGTCCAGGTTGAGGACTTCGGCCAGAGCGTCAAAACGTGCGGCGACGTGCTGTCGATTGGCCAGGCGTGCGCCGAGGGCCTGCTCGGCGTTGGTCACGGCCAATTGCTGCCAACGCGCACGGGTACCGCGTACGCGGTGGCTAATGTCCAGCTCGCGGCCGCGCAGCTCGTGGATCGCCTCGATCAGCGTCGGGAAGTCTTCATGCACCACGTTGACGATCAACTCTGATGGCAAGTCGCGCTCTGGGCTGCTGACGTAATACTGGCCAAGAAAGGCAGCCATGACTTCGGCCACCTCCTCGTCGATACCGGTTTGCGGGAAAAAGTTCTTGCTGCCCAGTACTCGCCCGCCACGCACGCTGATCAGGTGCACACAAGCGCCACCCGGGTTAACGAAGGCGGCGATCACATCGACGTCACCGGTGCCGCCTTCCATGCTTTGCTGGTCCTGGACGCGGCGCAGCAGGGAGATCTGGTCACGCAGCTCGGCGGCACGTTCGAAATCCAAGGTGCTGGCGGCCTGCTCCATGGCGCCGGAAAGCTCATCGGTAAGCGCATTGCTGCGACCTTCGAGGAACATCACCGAGTGGCGCACATCATCGGCGTACTCCGCTGGCTCAACCAACCCGACGCAGGGCGCCTTGCAACGTTTGATCTGGTATTGCAGGCACGGTCGCGTGCGGTTCTTGTAGAAGCTGTCTTCGCACTGGCGCACAAAAAAGGTCTTTTGCAGCAGGCTCAAGCTTTCACGAATCGCACCGGCGCTGGGGTAAGGCCCGAAGTACTTGCCCTTCTGCTTCTTCGCCCCACGGTGAATGCTCAGGCGTGGGAAGTTGCCGTCGGATAAAAACACGTAAGGATAGGATTTATCGTCACGCAGCAGGATGTTGTAGGGCGGCCGCCACTCCTTGATCAGCGTCTGCTCAAGCAGCAACGCCTCGGTTTCATTGGCGGTAATGGTGGTCTCGACCTGGGCGATGCGCGCTACCAGGGCGGCAGTCTTCGGCGCGAGGCCGGTCTTGCGAAAGTAGCTCGCCAGGCGGTTTTTCAGGTTCTTGGCTTTGCCGACATACAGCAGGCGTGCCTCGCTGTCGAACATGCGGTAAACGCCGGGGCGACCACTGCACGTTGAGAGGAAGGCACTTGGATCGAACGGTGTGGTCATGTCAGGCGCTGGCGTCCACCATGCCGTGGCGCACCGCGAGCAAGGTCAATTCAACATCACTGCTGATGGCGAGCTTCTCGAAAATGCGATAGCGGTAGGTGTTGACGGTCTTGGGCGACAGGCACAGCTTGTCGGAGATGCTCTGCACCTTCTGGCAACCGACAATCATCAAGGCGATCTGGATTTCCCGCTCCGACAGCGCATCAAACGGCGAATCGCTGGTGGGCTGGAAGGACTTGATGGCCAACTGCTGGGCAATCTGCGGGCTGATATAACGCTGGCCGGCAAATACCAGGCGAATCGCCTGGACCATTTCGGCCAGGCCCGCACCCTTGGTCAGGTAGCCGGCCGCACCCGCCTGCAAAAGACGTGTAGGAAACGGGTCTTCCTCGCACACGGTGACCACCACGACTTTGATGTCCGGATGGCTGCGCAACAATTTGGTAGTGGCACCAAGACCTCCTATCCCGGGCATCTTGACGTCCATCAACACCACATCGGGTTTCAACTCCCGGGCCTTGATCAGAGACTCCTCCCCCGACTCAGCCTGGCCGACTACTTGCAGGCCATCGATGTCAGCCAGCATTCGTGTAATGCCTGTACGAACGAGATCATGGTCATCGACTACTAGCACCCTAATCAAGCAGACACCTCGCGATTTGGTCTTATAGGTTGCTGAACACCTTAGCAAAAAACCAAGGCGCAGACCTAGCTGGAAGCGTCATATATATAGAGTTTCAACGCGCTGCGCCTGTTCGGCGAATGACGAAAAGGCGCTGTTTCCTGGGTAAAGGGTCAAGAATCCTGGGGCTGCAGCTTGATTTTCCCATTCGATAAATAGGAATGCTCCGCCAGGGTGGCCGTCAAGCGGCGAATCGCATCCTGGTCTTCCTTAAACATCGCGCGGTAATCACCCAGTACTTTTTCTTCAATCTGGCTCAGGTTCTCCAATTGAAGCGGTGTTGAATTACCAGTCAGCACGTAGAGGATATCCACACCTCTTGCGGCGACACGAGACAGGTAATCTGCTTTAGGTGCACGACCTCCGTTTTCATATTTACCTTGGGCGTTGGCTTCGACGCCGCCTATTTCACCAAATACTTTCTGCGACAAGCCTAGTCGCTCTCTTTCTTGCCTTAAGCGCGAACCGATTCCACTCATTTGGATGTATGATCCTTTATGCCCCACCCCAAGAGGTGACACCCTCATCTCTTTTACACAAACTTGAACGGTTTTTAACTATGCCCGGTATCCGCACTGCTGCACAAGCCAAGGCTTGGTTAGACCATCAAGGAAAGTCAGTTCAAGCGTTCGCGCGCGAGCACGGTGTCGACCCGGCTACCACCTATCAAGTGCTCGCTGGGCGTAAAAAGGGACGGCGTGGGGAAGCCCATAAGGTGGCGGTCCTCCTGGGCATGAAAGAAGGGATTATCCTGGACGAAACTGAAGCCCAGCACAGCGGTAGAGAAGTTGTTTCCTGAAGGCAGTATGCGCTTATTAGAGATCAGTGCCTGTTTTAGACTGCGGTCTGACAAAGGCGCTCCATTTGCCAGAAGCACGCTTCATCGCTGACGATACTCAGCCCCTGCCGCAGATAGAGTTGCCTGGCGGGATTGGTCTTGAACACAGTCAGCCGCAGCAGCCTCAAGCCCAGTGCTCGCGCCTTGAAGACCATCTGCTCCAATACCCAACTGCCCGCCCCTTGGCCGCGACATGCCTCGATTACGTGCAACTCGCGAATGAATAGCGCTTCGTCGTCCCGGCTCACGCTGATAAAACCTATGACTGCCTCGTCGCGGCAGATCAACCAGCTTTTGCGCCCCGCCCAGGCGGTGTCGAAACCATCATTGGACCAAATGAAACCGTAGTACTCGTAGTAGCAATTCATCGCTTCACGTGTGAGCGTGCGCGCAAACAGCCGGTCCTGGTCTGTCGCTGCGCGCAGTTGAAATGTCATTCTTTCATCCTCTCCAATTCAGATCTCCACCTGCCGTCCGGTCCAGCGCCCACCCTCTCGATGTGCAATCACCAGTGCCTCGCCAATGCCCGACGCCGCAGCAATCAAGCCGTTCGTATCCCAAATGGCGCTCTGCCCCGCGCAGGTCCACCCGCCAGTGGGTCCACCATGGTTGGCCATCAGTACTATCATCCGGTGTTCAGCGGCGTACGCCTGGAGCAACGCGGTATCGGCGGCATAGCCACCCTCGCTGATCAGCACGCAGGCGGCATAAATATTTGCGCCAGATTCTGCCGCATTACGTGGGTGGCTGGAGTGGGAGAAGTCCGCGCACACTGCCAGTGCAATCCGATCATCTCCCCACTCAAGCGCTTCACCGCCCTGCCCCGCTATAAACGCCGCCTCTTCGCCAGGGTGAAGATGCTGCTTGGTGTAAACAGCAAGAGAGCCATCCGCCCCCAGCACCAGCGCGCCAATCAACACACCCACCTCAGGCGCCAGGCGGACCGGCATCCCCACCACCGCCGTCAAACGCAACTCCCGCGCCATCTCACGCAGCGGCGACAGTACAGCGTCCTCTGGAGCTATCGCCAACTCGGCGGCCAACGCAGGCTCATACCCCGTCAACGACAGCTCCGGAAACACCAGCAATTGCACGCCTTGCTCCGCGGCCGCACGCATAAACGTCAGGTGCCGTTGGATATTGGCCGGCACATCGCCCGCAATGGAAAGGGTTTGAGCAGCAGCAAGGGTCAAGGCAGTCATGGTCGCGTCCCAGCAAACATTTCGAATGTGTCATTAGCATATCGGCACTCACCCCATAGCCGTAAGTACCCCCACACAATAGAAATTACTTATTGAATCCACCCGTGCGCGTCTAGTAAGCTCCCCCCATCATTTGGAGACATACCATGTTGCAACTCACCCACACTCAGGTTTGCCCTGCTGCCAGCGCCTCGCGCTCGGTGTCGGCTACCCGCGTGAACGGTTCGAGCGCACTGGTCAGCTTTTATTTTGGGTATTGGTTTAGCCACTGGCGCGCCTGATACCTGAAATCGGCGCCCACTGCTCAAGGGGTCGCCTACCAGAGAAATCTAACCCCCGGTCGGCTCCCCGATCGGGGGTTTTGTTTTTTCAGGTCTCCATAAAATTTTTTGCTTGATCAAGAACACTTAAAGGAATCACGACATGAACTACGCCACCTATTACCGCTACGACACTTGCACTGCATGGCGATTTAGCCAGCTCCGCTCGGGACAGCCTGCCGCCTCCGATCGGTCACCTATTGGTGGCAAGCCAACACACGTAGCCGATACGGCCAATTGTCGAACACCCCAGTAGGGCCGAGCGTGCGGGAACAGCCCGCCGCTTGCCCAGGAAGCCTTGAATATGAACTCCTCCGTCGCCGCTCTGCCCATCTCTGCCCTGAAGAACGCCCTGACCAGCGCCAATGAAGCCCTGACCCAGCGCCTGCCCAGCTCGCTTGAGCTCAAGCACCAGTTGCCGCTCAGCCCGTTCCTCCATGAACAGATCCACGCCCATCGCCAAGCCGTGCGCGCCATCCTCAATGGCGAAGATTCACGCTTGCTGGTGATTGTCGGCCCGTGCTCGATCCACGACCCCGAATCGGCCATGGAATACGCGCGCAATCTGAAGAAGCTGGCCCTGGAAGTCAGCGACCAGATGCTGCTGGTGATCCGCGCCTACGTCGAAAAACCGCGCACCACCATCGGTTGGAAAGGGCTGGCCTACGATCCGCACCTGGATGGCAGCGATGACATGGCCGCCGGCCTGAGCCTGTCCCGCGAGCTGATGCGCGAAATGCTGCGCCTGGGCCTGCCGGTCGCCACCGAGCTTCTGCAACCCATGGCCGCCGGTTACTTCGATGACCTGCTCAGCTGGGTGGCGATTGGCGCGCGCACCACCGAATCGCAGATCCACCGCGAAATGGCAAGTGGCCTGGGCATGCCCGTGGGCTTCAAGAACGGTACCGATGGCGGCGTCGCGATTGCCTGTGACGCGATGCGCTCGGCGTCCCACCCGCACCGCCACTTCGGCGTCGACAGCCAGGGCCATCCGGCGATCATCCAGACCCCGGGCAACCCCGACACCCACCTGGTGCTGCGCGGCGGTCACCGAGGGCCGAACTACGATGCGCAGAGCGTGGCGCAGATCAAGCACGATCTGGCCAAGTCCAAGGTCGCGCCGCGGATCATGGTCGATTGCAGCCATGCCAACAGCGGCAAGGACCCGCTGCGTCAGCCGGCGGTGTTCAACGATGTGCTCGAACAGCGCTTGCAGGGCGACACGTCGTTGATCGGCATGATGCTCGAAAGCCACCTGTTCGAAGGCTGCCAGCCGTTGAGCATGTCGATGAAATACGGTGTGTCGGTGACCGACGGTTGCCTGGGCTGGGACGCCACCGAGCAGTTGTTGCGCAGTGCCGCCGAGCATTTGCGCGCTTAGGGGCAACCGATCAAGGCGCTGCTACAGCGGGTACAGCGCCTCGTCAGACGGTACAAGACACCGGCCATTCGTGATTTTCGGTAAAGAGTCCTTTTCGGATTCGACGGTTTTTCCGAAGGAACGACGGGCGGATACTCGACTCCATTGTTCACACCCGCTCAGGAGTTACTGATGTCTATCCCTACACAAAACGTACCCGCCTTCGGCCTCGGCACTTTCCGCCTGCAAGGCCAGGTGGTGATCGATTCCGTCAGCACCGGCCTGGAGCTGGGCTACCGCGTCATCGACACCGCACAGATCTATGAAAACGAAGCCGACGTCGGCCAGGCGATTGCCGACAGCGGCGTGCCGCGTGACGAGCTGTTTATCACCAGCAAGATCTGGATTGCCAACTTCGCCGAAGGCCAGCTGATTCCGAGCCTCAAGGAGAGCCTGCGCAAGCTCAAGACCGACTACCTGGACCTGACCCTGATCCACTGGCCATCGCCGGAAGACCAGGTGCCCGTCGCCGAATTCATGGGCCAGTTGCTCGAAGCCAAGCGCCTGGGCCTGACGCGCCAGATCGGTATTTCCAACTTCACGATTGACCTGATGAAGCAGGCGATTGCCGCCGTCGGCGCCGAGAACATCGCCACCAACCAGATCGAACTCCACCCCTACCTGC
This sequence comes from Pseudomonas fildesensis, assembly GCF_001050345.1. Lineage (GTDB taxonomy): Bacteria > Pseudomonadota > Gammaproteobacteria > Pseudomonadales > Pseudomonadaceae > Aquipseudomonas > Aquipseudomonas fildesensis. The sequence continues at coordinate 76,649 of NZ_LFMW01000017.1, forward strand.
AAAACCAGAAGGTCGTGGATTTCGCCACGGCCAACGGTATCCAGATCACTTCGTACATGACCCTGGCCTACGGCGAAGTACTGAAAGACCCGGTGATCCAGCAGATCGCCGAGCGCCATCAGGCCACCCCCGCACAAGTGACACTGGCCTGGGCCATGCAACTGGGTTATGCGGTGATCCCCTCGTCGACCAAACGCGCCAACCTGGAAAGCAACCTCAAGGCCCTGCAACTGACCTTGAGCGATGCCGACATGGCGCAGATTGCCGGCCTGGAGCGCGGCCACCGCTTGACCAGCCCCAAGGGCATTGCGCCGAAGTGGGACTAAACCCCGCCCGCACGTGCGCGGGATAACTCCCGCAGCCACGGCAATACCCGCAGGCCCATCGTGGCCTCGGGCGGGTCGATGATGTCCATGAAGTGTTCGAGGTTGACGTTGTCCGGCACCCCCGGCAGCCGCACCAGCACCGCCGGTGTTGCGCCGACGGGTGCACCCAGGTCCAGATGGTCGTAGACCAGCACATGCCGCACCTGGGCTTGCGGCCCACTGGCATGGGCAGCCAAACCCGCATTGATGATCAGCACATCAAAGGGTTCGGCCGGGATGGCCGTAAGAATTTGTACTTCTTCAAAGGTTTGCACCGGCACGATCCGGTGATACCCCAACTGGTTGAGCATCTTTTCGATGTACAGCCGTTGCAGGTGCTGTTCATCGGCAATCAGGACAGTCAGTGCTTTGTTCGGCATGGCAAACCCCTGGGCAGGCAGTGCTCGTCATTGAGCGTCGCCCATTTTCCAGACATATCCCGAAGACAAAATCAGGCATGTTCCCACTTCGCGTAGGAGTTATCCCAAAACCACTGAATGGCCATCAACGGCGGTCAAGGCTGATTGCAATAAACGCTCAGGCATCGATGCAAATCATCGATCGCTTCGCCGACAGCCTCCGCCGCATTATCCAGGGCATCACGGTCCTGTTTCTCACACACCGCCTCCAACGCTTCACAGCAGGTGATCAGTGCCTGTGCCTTGACCATCCGCGCCCCACCCTTGGCACGGTGTGCGAGGTCATGCAGCCTGGCAAAGTCAGCCTGGCGTTGCAGTGACGGCAACAGTGCGCGATCGGTTTCCAGGCTTTCGAGCAGTGGCATCAACAGCTCTTTGAGGGCCGCGTGATCGTCACCGGTCAGGGCGACCAGTGCGCCCAAATCAAACGTCGGCTCGGTCTGCGGCGGGGGAAAACTGGCCATGCGCGAGGCCAATGCCAAGCGCAAGTCGTCCAGCCCGGTGGGCTTGAACAGGCAACCGTCCATGCCAGCCTGCCGGCAGCGTTCAACTTCTTCCGGCTGCGCGTTAGCAGTAAAACCGAGTAGCAAACACGGGACCAGGCCTCGCTCACGTTCGTGTGCACGAATGTCCCGCGCCAAGGCATAGCCGTCCTTGTGGGGCATGTTGCAATCGGTGATCACCCCATCAAAGTGACCGGTTTGCCACAGCGCAAGCCCTTGGATGCCGTCTTCGGCGGTGGTGATGCGGTGCCCCAGAAAGCTCAATTGCCGAGCCAGCAGAAGGCGGTTGGCCGGATAGTCATCCACCACCAGGATGCTCAAGGCATACGCCGGGGGAAGATGCGCGACAGTTGCCGCCACCTGCGCAGGCACCGCAGCCGTCATGGTCAGTACCAGGCTCACATCCAAACGCGTGCCCTGCCCCAGCACGCTGGTCAAGTGCAATTGACCGTCCATCATTTCGCACAGGTTGCGGCTGATCACCAACCCCAGGCCGGAGCCACTGCGCGCCGACTGCTCGCTGTTGCTGCCCTGGATAAACGGGTTGAACAGGCGCTGCTGGTCTTCGGCACTGATGCCGATGCCGGTGTCCTGCACCCACAACCTGAGCATCAGTTGATCACCCGACACACTGCCCTTCGCGCCGAGCTGCACCTGGCCTCTGGCGGTGAACTTGATGGCATTGCTCAGCAGGTTGGACACCACCTGCTTGAAGCGCAGCGGGTCGATCAGCACCGGGCGGTCCAGCAGCGGATCAAGCTCCACCTGCAGCGCCAGGCCCTTGGCCCGCGCCAGCCCTTCGAACACCCGCGCCACCGACGCCAGCAGCTCATGCAGATTGGCCGGCTCCTGGACCAGAGACAGGTGGCCGGACTCGATCCGGGCGATATCGAGAATATCGCCGATCAGCTCCAGCATGCCGCGCGACGCCACCGAGGCCACCTCCAGCGCATCGCGGTCGGCTCGGCCCTGCTCGGCGCTTTTCAGGGCCAACTCGATCATGCCGATGATTGCATTCATCGGCGTGCGGATCTCGTGGCTCATGGTCGCCAGGAACGTGGTCTTGGCGCGGTTGGCAGCGTCGGCGTCGTCCTTGGCTTCCTGCAATTGGCCCAACAAATGCTGGCGCTCGCTCACGTCCACCCAGCCGGCAATCATGCCCACGACCTTTTCGTCGCCGTCGCGGTACGGCAGCATCCACTGGTAAATGGTCAGCACCGCCCCAGTGGGCACCCTGAGGATACGGTCTTGAATCTGCGGCTCGCCCCGAGCCATCAACCGCAGGTAATCGTCATGAAACGACTGGGATTGTGGCGGGTTGCCCGTGTCGGTTTCCACCACCGTCCTGCCGATCACGTCTTCCAGCTTGAAGCCGAACACGTCGAGATAGGCGTTGTTACACGCCATCAACCGCCCTTGACGATCACGGACGTAGATCGGGTGGGGCGTGCCGTCGATCAACACGCTCATAAAGCGCATCTGATCGCTCAAGGCGCGCTCGGCCTGGACCCGTTTGCGAATCAGGTTGCGCAGGTACATGGCCCAGCCCAGGGTAATCAGCAGCAACATGGCGGCCAGCCCGAACCCCTGGATGATCGCGTTGCGATGGCGCAACCAGTAACTGTCTTCGATGATCACTTCGCTGCGCCAGTGGTTGGTCAGTTCGTCCATTTCTTCGGGCGTAATGCTCAACAACGCCTTGTCCAGGATCGAGTACAACTCCAGCTGGCTGCGGTTGACACCGAAAGTGATGCGGGCCGGCTCGCTACCGACGGTGCTGGTCATGCGCAGGCGGTCACGGTAATGGCGGGCGATCATGTAGCGCGCGCTGATCAGCGACAACACCATCGCATCGGCGCCGCCATTGGCCACCATCGCCATGGCTTGTTCAGGGTTCTCGGCGTCGACAATTTCGATGCGCGGAAAGTCGCGGGCAATACGTCCGCCCAGGGTATTGCCGCCGACAAAGGCCAGGCGCTTGCCGGACATGTCCTCCAGGGTGATCGGGCCTTTGTCGTCAATACGACTGACCAGCACATAGGGATTGCTCAGGTACGGCCGGGTAAAGCGGATTTTCTCGGCACGTTCATGACTGGGGGTGATGACCGCGATCATGTCCACGCTGCCAGCGCCGGCTTCGTCGATTTGGCGAGGCAGTGAACTGCCCTTCTCCACATCGAATTTCAGGCCGGTGCGCAAGCTGATCCGCGAAAGCACCTCGGCACTCAACCCTTCAAACTGCCCCTGCTCGTTGAAAAACGACAGCGGAAAAAACTTGTCGAGCACCGCCACTTTCACCCGCGGATGTTTCTCCAGCCAACGTTGCTCACTCTGACTCAGGCTCAGCCGGTCGACCTCCAGAAAACCGCTGCTGCCGGCACTCCAGCGCCGCAGGATGTCCATCTGCGTATTGACGGGGACGGCCGCCAACGCCGCATTGAGGATGCCCAGCAGTTGGTCATTGCCCCGGGTGACGGCAAACGCGAACGGGTTGGCTTCCAGGGCGGAATAATCTGCAAGGCGCACGTTGTTGAGGTGGTTTTTATTGATCAGGTAGCCCGTACTGATGGCATCGCCCAGGTACACATCCGCCTGATAGAACGCCACCGCGCTAAGAGCCTCGAAGGTCGAGGCATACAGCATCAACTGTGCATCGGGGTAAAACTTCTGCACGGCTTCGGGCTGCATGTAGTGGTACAGCATCGCCACGCGTTTGCCGGCTAGGTCGGCGCTCAAGGCCTGGCTGTCTCCGGTGCGTGTGACCAGGGTCGGTTGATCATTGGCGTAGGAGCGCGACAGCTCCAATTGCGGGTCTACCGCTTCATAGCCGTTGGCTGAACCGAGGAAATCCACCTCACCCTGCTTGAGCGCTTCGATCACTTCATCACGGGTGTCGTAACGCCGAACATCGACCGTGACATTCAGCGCCTGGGCCACCAACGCCGCGTAATCGGCGGTGATGCCTTCAAGTTCGTCATTATTGTTGCTCAGGTCGAACGGCGCGTAATCGGGGGCGGACACCCCCATCGACAACGTGCGCCGCTCGCGCAGCCAGCGCCAGTCGGTTTCGTCCAGCAACACATTGGGGCTTTCGAGACGGGAGTGCCCCAACAGATGCAGCTCGTTCGACTCATCAAGGGCCACCGCCAGGGTGGGCAACAGGCCCACCAACAGAAAGGCGGCGAGCCTTGAAAACGCGACGACGGTCATTTCAGATCAGATGATTGCGCTGGGCGAACTTGGACAGGTGCACCACCGATGACATGCGCAATTTCTCCTTGAGGCGGGTCTTGTAGGTACTGATGGTCTTGTGGCTCAACAGCATGTCTGCGGCGATTTCCTTGTTGCCCAGGCCCAGGGCCAGTTTCTGCAATACCGTCAGCTCGCGATCCGAGAGCGCCTCCACCAGTTCGCGCTCGCTGGTCTGCAAATCATCGCGGCGCACCGAACTGGTCGGCAGGCTGGGGAAGCAACTGTAGTTGGACATCACCGCCTTGATCGCCTTTTGCAACTCGTCCAGCTCGCCGGTCTTGGCGACAAACCCCATGGCTCCGGCACGCATGCAGCGGGTGGAAAAAAACACGGCCAAGTAAGAAGTGAGCACCAGGATCTTGCACGGCAGACCCAGTGCCTTGATTCGCGCGATCACCTCCAGCCCGCCCAACTTGGGCATCGCCAGGTCGAGAATGACCAAATCCGGCCTTCCCTCTCTGGCCTTTTGCACGGCATCGGCACCATTACCGGCTTCATCAATTTCAGTAAAACCTTCCTGCTTCAACAGATACCGCACAGTGGCTCGGATAAACGGGTGATCATCCACGATTAAAGCTTTGCTCATAAAACACCCCTGAAAGGACAAAGTACCCTGACACATCACGCGGGACCCAACTACCTGTTAGAAATGACAGTTCCGACGAGCGGCGCTGCACATCTTCAGGAGGCCAGCCAGGCGTAGCCTGGTCCCTTCGATTGAAAACACCACAAACACGTGAAGCCGTACCGTTGCTGAAGGCCAGCGGCAAGCGCGCAACCTTAGCAATGGAGTGATGTATGAAATGAAGGGATAGTCCTGACTGCGTGTAGGACTTTTCCTCGCACAAGCATAGCCAATCCTGAGATTGACTATGCCTGGCGCGGGGGATTCAGTCGGTGGTACTCGGGCTCCAGAAGGCCTGTACCACCAGGGTCGAAGTAGAGATGCGCGCCACCAGTGCATCCAGCTCATCGCCGTCGACCGAGGTCGCGGCCAACGTGGCCTCGATTTCCACTTCTTCGCTGCCAAACGGCCGCACATCAACATCGCTGGCCGGGTAGTTGCAGCGCGCCAACTCGGCTTCCAGCAAGACCATCACGGCCTGTTGCTGGCTGCGCCGCGCGATGACGTAAAGGATGTTAGTCACTTCGGCCGACACCACATCCATAGGCTGGCGGTTGATGTTATTTACGATAGGCCGCAGCAGCGTATTGGCCGCCAGCACAAACAGCGTACCCAGTAGCGCTTCGAGGATCAGGTCGGCGCCCGCGCACGCCCCCACCGCCGCCGATGCCCACAAGGTGGCGGCCGTGTTGAGCCCGCGTACATTGCCTTCTTCACGCATGATCACGCCGGCACCGAGAAAGCCGATGCCCGACACCACATAGGCGACCACCCGCACCGCGCCTTCGGCACCCCCCAGGCGGTTGGCCATGTCGACAAAAATCGCCGCACCCACCGCCACCAGCACGTTGGTGCGCAAGCCCGCCGTGCGCTGGCGGTACTGGCGCTCGAAGCCGATCAAGCCGCCGAGGATGAACGCGGCGGTGAGGCTGACGAGGGTATCGATCAGGGAATCGAGGTTGATGTTGTTGATTGCTTGCATAGGAAATCCCTTTAGCCTTGAAGCGCAGCCGCCCCTTGTGGCGAGCGAGCTTGCTCGCGTTGGGCTGCGAAGCCGCCCCAAAACCGGCCAAGACGTTGTATCTGGATAACACCGTGCCCTGAGGAGGGGCCGCTTCGCGGCCCAACGCGAGCAAGCTCGCTCGCCACAGGAGCACAAGAGTGTTCTGTTAATTTACTGCCAGCCAAATTTACGAATGTAGTAGCCCTTCACCGCCTGGGTCAGCGCCATGTACGCCAGCAGAATCACCGGCAGGAACACAAAGTACAGCGACGGCAGCGCTTGCAATTTGAAGTAGTGCGCCAGCGGTCCCATCGGCAGGAAAATCCCCACGGCCATGATCACGCCAGTCATCACCATCAACGGCATTGCCGCACGGCTTTGCAGGAACGGGATTTTCGGGGTGCGGATCATGTGCACGATCAGCGTCTGGGTCAGCAACCCCACCACGAACCAGCCCGACTGGAACAGGGTCTGGTGGTCCGGGGTGTTGGCATCAAAGACATACCACATGAGTGCAAACGTGGTGATGTCAAAGATCGAACTGATCGGCCCGAAAAACAGCATGAAGCGCCCTACATCTCCCGGTTGCCAGCGTTGCGGTTTGCTGAGCATTTCCTCGTCGACGTTATCGAACGGAATGGCTATCTGGGAAATATCGTAGAGCAGGTTTTGCACCAGCAAGTGCATCGGCAGCATCGGCAGGAACGGGATAAACGCACTGGCCACCAACACCGAGAAGACGTTGCCGAAGTTGGAGCTGGCCGTCATCTTGATGTACTTGAGCATATTGGCGAAGGTGCGCCGGCCTTCCAGCACGCCCTCCTCCAGGATCATCAGGCTCTTTTCCAACAGAATGATGTCGGCCGCTTCCTTGGCGATGTCCACGGCGCTGTCTACCGAAATACCGATATCCGCCGTGCGCAGCGCCGGTGCGTCGTTGATGCCGTCGCCCATAAACCCCACCACATGCCCGTTGGCCTTGAGCAGGCGCACGATGCGTTCCTTGTGGGACGGCGTCAGCTTGGCAAACACGTTGGTGGTTTCCACGGCCTTGGCCAGCTCGGCGTCGGTCATGCCCTCGATGTCGTTGCCCATCAGCAAGCCTTGTTGCTCCAGGCCCACTTCGCGGCAGATCTTCGCGGTGACCAGCTCGTTGTCACCGGTCAGCACTTTTACTGCGACGCCATGGGCTTTCAGCGCTTTCAGTGCAGGCGCGGTGCTTTCCTTGGGCGGGTCGAGAAAGGCGACGTAGCCGATCAGCGTCAGGTTCTTTTCATCCGCCAGGCTGTAGGTATCTCGTCCCGGCGCCATCGGTTGTGCGGCCACCGCCACCACGCGCAGGCCTTCTTCGTTGAACGCCGCAGTGACCTCGCGAATGCGCGTCAGCAGCTCTTCGGTCAGCGCTTCGTTGACGTTGCCATGACGCACGTTGTTGCACACCGACAGAATCTCTTCCACCGCGCCCTTGCAGATCAACAGGTGCGGCTGGCCCTGCTCGGCCACCACCACCGACATACGGCGGCGATTGAAGTCGAACGGGATCTCATCGACCTTGTGGAACGCAGTGCCGACTTTCAGCTCGCGATGCACCTCCACATGCTCCAGCACCGCCACGTCCAGCAGGTTTTTCAGGCCGGTCTGGTAGTAGCTGTTGAGGTAGGCCATTTCCAACACGTCGTCAGACTCTTCGCCCCACACGTCCACATGGCGCGCCAGGAAAATCTTGTCCTGGGTCAGGGTGCCGGTCTTGTCGGTGCACAGCACGTCCATGGCGCCGAAGTTCTGGATCGCGTCCAAACGCTTGACGATGACTTTTTTGCGCGAGAGAAACACCGCGCCCTTGGCCAGGGTAGAGGTGACGATCATCGGCAGCATTTCCGGGGTCAGGCCCACGGCAATCGACAGCGCAAACAGCAGCGCTTCGGTCCAGTCACCCTTGGTGAAACCGTTGATAAACAACACCAGTGGCGCCATCACAAACATGAAGCGGATCAGCAACCAGCTGACTTTGTTCACGCCATGCTGGAACGAGGTGGTCGTGCGGTCCGTCGCAGTCACACGCTGCGCCAGCGCGCCGAAATAGGTGCTGTTGCCTGTGGTCAGGATCACGGCGGTGGCGGCGCCGGACACCACGTTGGTGCCCATGAACAGGATGTTTTCCAGGTCCAGGGGGTTACGGGTCTTGGCGTCCTGCTGCTGGGCGAATTTCTCTACCGGCATCGATTCGCCGGTCATCGCCGCCTGGCTGACAAACAAGTCCTTGGCGCTGAGCACGCGGCAGTCGGCGGGGATCATGTCACCGGCCGACAGCACGATCAGGTCGCCCGGCACCAGTTGCTTGATCGGCAGTTCAATGCGCTTGGCTTCATCGCGACGCAGCACCGTGGCGGTGTTGCTCACCATGGCTTTCAAGGCGTCGGCGGCCTTGTTCGACTTGGCTTCCTGCCAGAAACGCAGCAGGGTCGACAGCACCACCATGGAGAAAATCACCGTGGCGGCCTTCATGTCTTCGGTCAGCCAAGAGATCACCGCCAGCAAGGTCAGCAGCAGGTTGAACGGGTTTTTGTAGCAGTGCCACAGGTGCACCCACCACGGCAACGGCTGCTCGTGCTCGACTTCATTGAGGCCGTATTGAACACGCAGGGCGTCGGCGTCCTCGGTGTTCAAGCCCTCGGCATGGCTGCCCAGCGTGCCGAGCAACTGCACCGCGCTGCTGTTGGCCGCGACCACCAGGGTTTGCGCCAGGGTCGGCGGTACTTCGCGGCTGACGCTGGCGTCGGTCACAGTCTCGAGCATCGCCAGCCGACGGAAATGCCGGGCGATGTGCCGGGTCCGCAGGAAGCCGGCAAAAAACTCTTTCAACAGAGTGAGGTTCATGGTGTTACTCCTGCGCGAGGAAAAAACCGTCGAGCAGGTACTGTCCATCCGCGCCGCGCCCGTTAAACAGGCACAGCCGGCCTGGCCCGCCCGCCGTAACAGGCAGGCGCGTCCGTAGCATCCTGAGGTTGGTCAGGTGCTGGTCAGCGTCGATGAGAGAGGATCAAGGCAACGCCAGGACTGGCCGCTACCGGGATGCCGCTTCTCGCTAGGTGGCGAGACAACGGCATCGGAAAAATGCGCGCTATCTTGCCAAGTATGTGCCGGTTACCACAACCTGCCGACAACTGTCACTCGAACAAGTACCCACTGAGGGTCTCCGCTATTGATGAAAACGCGCGAAGCTTACGCCCCGATTACAGGAGAGTAAACCGTAGGAAAGTTTCCGCATGGGGAATAAGAAGATTCTTCAGGATGGGTTCAGGAACCCACTATCTTGAACCCGCCGAAGATCAAATGTGGGAGCGGGCGTACATTAGTTATTACGGCGTACCGGGTCGATCGCGCCCCACCCATTCCAGGTACTCATCAACCTGCCCACCGGCCAGCGCCTTGACCTGAATCGACACTGTATTCACCTGCCGCCCCATCATGATCCCGTCACGCGTACGCACCGGCACATAACCAAGCTTGGGCCAGAAACGCTCAGCCCTGGTATTGCCAACGACGACCGTCAGCCGTAACCACTGGGCGCCGTTCTCCACAGCCCAAGCCTCAAGGTCCACATGCAATCGCTGCGCAAGCCCGCTGCCATGCAGGCGCGTATCCACCAGCAGCAGTCCGATGTGCCACACACCGTCCGCCAGCAAGTCCGCCGCGATATTCACCACCGCGACCAGTTGATCTTCAGCATCGCGATAACCCAGCCAATACATCCGGCGGCAACGCCAGCCCGGCGGCAACTGGCCCTGCAATTCTTCGTGCGCCTCGGTGGGTGTGGCGGGCTCGCCGTTGACCGCAATGAAGTAATCCGGCGCCCGCTCGAAGAAACGCTGCAGCTCAGCCTCATCATGGCCAAGCAGTTCAACCACGCGAATGCCCTCGATGGCGCAGCCAGGCAGGGCCTGATTCTCAACGTCCATGTTTACTTAGCCTCAATCATCCCGCGTCAGCACTTCCAACAACTCAATCTCAAAGCGCAGATTGCTGTTGGGCTCGATATGCGCGCCCATTGAGCGCTCGCCATACGCCAGGTGCGCCGGCACAAACAACGTGCGAACACCGCCGACCTGCATGCCCATCAAACCCTGATCCCAACCCTTGATCACCCGCCCGGTGCCGATCACACACTGGAACGGCTTGCCCCGATCCCAGGAGGAATCAAACACCGTGCCGTCTTCCAGGGTGCCGGTGTATTGGGTGGTGATCAGCGCGCCTTTGACTACGGTTTTGCCGGTGCCCGTTTTGATGTCGGTGATCTGGAGTTCGTCTTGGCTCATGGCTGGTCTCGCTGGAGGCGCAAAGGGTGAGGTTTTCCCAGAATCGGGTGGGTTTGGCAAGCCTCAGACTCACCACTGATCGTTCCCATGCTCCGCGTGGGAATGCATCCTGGGACGCTCCGCGTCCGGCTGTCTAAGCAAGCTTCGAGTCTGGCGCAAGGGTGACGCGGAGCGTCACGGGCTGCATTCCCACGCAGAGCGTGGGAACGATCATCAATAAACTCAACCGATTTTCAGGAGCCAACTGACAACTCAACCGGAAGCACCCGATTTACCATCTCCCGCTCCGTCACCTCTTATGGACAGCCAACCACACCAGTCGCATCCACCAAAGAGGTCACCCCCAATGAACCAAGCCACAAGCCCTGTACGTGTTTCTGTCATTCAATTCGATCCACAGGTCGGTACGGATCATCGCACCGCAAACCTGCAACGTAGCCTGGAGCTGGCAACCGAGGCCGCAAACGGCGGCGCCAATTTGATCGTACTGCCCGAGCTTTCAAACTGCGGCTATTTTTTTGCCAGCCGCCAAGACGCTTTCGATCACGCCGAAGCGGTTCCGAGCGGTCGGAGCGTTCGAGCATGGATCGACTTCGCCTGCCGGCACCGGGTGTACCTGGCGGCGGGTGTGAACGAAATCGACGGTGTGCGATTGTTCAACACCGCCGTTCTGGTGGGCCCGAACGGCTTTATCGGCAAGTACCGCAAAGCCCATCTCTGGAACCTGGAGAAGCTGTGGTTCACGCCGGGAGACACCGGTTTTCCAGTCTTCGATACACCCATCGGGCGTATTGGCATGCTGATTTGCTGGGACATCTGGTTCCCCGAAGTACCGCGCATTCTCAGCCAGCAGGGCGCCGATATCATTTGCAGCCTGAACAACTGGGTCTGGACGCCTGCGCCGCTGTTCGACGAAGCCGGCAAGTGCATGGCGTCTTACCTGACGATGACGGCTGCACACGTTAATAACGTGTTTATTGCCGCCGCCAGCCGAATCGGTGAAGAACGCAATGCGCGTTACTTGGGGTGTTCGTTGATTGCCGGAACCAATGGCTGGCCGATCGGCAAGGTGGCGTCGGCCAACCGGCAGGAAATCCTGTTTGCCGATATCGACCTCAGCAGCGCACGCAGTGCGCCGATCTGGAACAACCTCAATGACCTTCTGAGGGATCGGCGCGTAGATCTTTATGATCAGATACTTGGGTACACCCAGCATTGCGCGTTGCCGCGCTAAGTCTCACGTTCCCCTTGTGGCTAGCGGGCTCCTTGTAGCGAGCTGGCTTGTTGTGGCGAGCGGGCTTGCCCGCGTTGGGATGCGAAGCAGCCCCATTAAAGTCACCGCAGTGTGTCAGCCCATTTGAGGCGTCTGGTTTGGGGCTGCTTCGCATCCCAACGCGGGCAAGCCCGCTCGCCACATGAATCCCACTCGCCACAGCCGGCGTGTTTACGCCACTCATCACAACCACCGCCAAAACCGACTCCAAAACCCCCGCCCCAAATCATCCTTGCACCCCGCATATTGCTGCGCATACAGCTGCGAGCGCGCCTGCACCTTGCTGGCCACCGGCGGCAACCAAGGTTTGCCGGCGTAGGTGCGCTGGCGGTAGCCGCCCCAGCCTTCGTGGTAGTTCAGGTACTGGCCGTAGGCGTCGTATTTGTAGACGCCATTGACGGTGTAGGTCTTGTCCATGTACCAGCCGACAAAGTCGATGGCGTCATCGAAGTCCTCGCGACTGGCGCCGCTGCGGCCGGTGCTTTTGCGGTAGTCGTTCCACACTTCGTCCTTGGCCTGGGCATAGCCGGAGGCGGTGGAGACGCGGCCCCAGGGGATGATCCACAGCAGGTATTTGCGCGGGGCCTTGGCGTCCTGCCGGAAAGCCGACTCCTGGTAGATGATGGCGAACGGTACCTGGATCGGCACACCCCAACGCTTTTGCGTGACCTTGGCGGCGTCGTACCAGTCGTCCTTTTCGCGAAAAATACTGCAGAGGTCGTTGGGTGCGCGCGGTGGTGAAGTGCCGCACGCGACCAGCAGTGAGGTTAGGAGCAAAAGGCCGACGGTTTTTCCTGCGCTCAAGAGAACACCTTTTCGTGATACGCGTAAAAAGCCGGCAGTTTACGCGTATCACGAAAAGGTGGAGCACTGACATCCGTGAAAACAAGGAAAGCGGCGTCCCTGCCGCTTTCCCTGTGTGGTTATCAAGCCAACGGCACCCGACGGTTAGTCAGCGCGATACGGCCTACAAAGAAGCTCAAGGCCGCGCCCAACAGCAGCATCGCCAAAGTGCTCCACGCAGCACGCGACAGTTGCTTGGCCGCTACTTCACCGGCTTCACGGGCCTTTTGTTCAGCCTGCTGTTTCAGCTCATCGACCTTTTGCATGGCTTGCTGATAAGCCTGGGCGTAGTTGTCGACGATTTGAGTGGCTTCCACTTTGCTCTTGCCCGTGCGGGCGGCAACGATGTTGACCAGCGCTTCTTTGTCAGCCGCGTTCAACGCTGGTTCACCTGAGGCTTTGACGCGTTCGAACCACTGTTTCAGCTCATCGCCAGCTTGGGCAGGATGGGTCGCTGCGTCCGTCGCCGATTGCTTGCCGTCAGCCGCAGCCTGATCGGTTTTTTGCTCGACATTGGACGGATCCAACTCAGGCTTGCCGCTTTGCTTGAGCAGCGTATCAAGCTGGCCTTGCAGGCTGTTCCAGTCCAGCTGGATGCCCTGCTCGTTCAGTTGCTGCTTGATGCTGTTGCCAATTCCAGGTGCGGCGGCGGCAATCCCGCTTCCAGCAGCCGACAGGCCTTTGCCGACCACGTTACCGGCCGTACCGACCACGCTGGCAGCCAAACCCGCCAGCAGCCAGGTGGTAAGCAACGTCGTCACGGTCCAGGTCAGCACGCCGTGCAGGCCGCCGCGATCCGGTGCAGTGCGGCCCGCCACAAAGGCGCCGACGCCGATGGCGACGAGCGTGGAGACAAACAGCCAGATACCCGCGCCCGTGCCGAAACCGCTCAGCGGGTTACCGGCTTCCATCGGGTTGACGGCGCTGGCGCCAATGGCGGTGCCTAGCACACTGAGTACCAGGTAAGTGACCAGGGCGATTGCACTACCGGCCAATACCGAGCTCCAGGACACACGAAACAACGATCGATTGGTTTCATAGACAGTGGTCATACAGAGGTCCTTCACACGTTATAGGAACAAGGCCATTTGCCTTGATGGGTGTGAGTGTGGCGAAAAGACATACGCTCAGTCGCAACCCAAATGCACCAGATTGACTGGTGCATTCGCACTCCCCTCCCTGCATTTTCTTTGCACTATCCTGAGTGGCGTCTGTCGTAGCTTTATGCGCTTTTTTCCGGGAGAAACCATGAGCCAGGCCGTCCTCGCCAAAGAAACCAACCGCCGCCAATTGCAGCAGATCATCTCCGGGCTGTCCGACGGCGTGATATTGGCCGAGGTCGACCAGACCATCCTCTGGGCCAACGAAGCGGCGCTGACCATGCACGGGGTCAGCGCGATCGAACAGCTGGGTGCCAACACCGAGGAATATGCCAAACGCTTCGCCCTGCGCTACCGCAACAACCACCCGCTGCTGCTCGACAACTACCCGCTCAGCCGTGTGGCGGCCGGTGAAGAATTCAGCGATGTGGTGGTGGAAGTCACGCCCACTGACGACGAACACCGCCGTTGGGTGCACCGCCTGCGCAGCCTGGTGCTGACCGATGCGCACGGTGAGCCGGAATTACTGGTGTTGATCCTCAGCGACGCCACCGAGTGGGCCAGCGCCGAACTGCGCTTCGAAAAAACCTTCAACGCCAACCCCGCGCCCGCCGTGATCTGCCGCCTCAGCGACCTGCGCTACATCAAGGTCAACCAGGGCTTTCTGGAGATGACCGGCTACAACCGCGACCAGGTCATCGGCCGCTCGGTGTATGAACTCGATGTGCTGGAACAGGCCGAGCGCAAGGACCTGGCCATCCAGCGCCTGGGCGAAGGCGCGACCATCCCGCAGATGCAGGCCGAACTGCGCCTGCCCGAAGGCGGCAGCAAACTGGTGATCGTCGCCGGCCAGCCGTTGGACATGAACGAGGAAGACTGCATGCTGTTTTCCTTCACCGACCTTGAGCCACGGCGCAAGGCGGAAATCGCCCTGCGCCAGAGTGAAGAGCGCTTCGCCAAATCGTTCCGCCTGACCCCGGTGCCGACCCTGGTGTGCAGCGCCACCAACCGGCAGGTGGTGGATGTCAACGAAGCGTTCATGAACATCACCGGCTACATCAGCGAAGAGCTGATCGGCAAAGCCATCGAAGACATCGACTTTATCGACAGCCCGCCGGCCGCCGCGCAACTGTTCACCACCCTGGAAAAAGCCGGCAACCTCGACGGGCTGGACCTCAAGGTGCGCAAGAAAGGCAACGAGGTGATCGACTGCGTGGTCTCCGCCGACACGGTGATCATCCAGGACGTGCCCTGCTACCTGCTCGTGCTGATGAACATCACCGAACGCAAACGCTCGGAGCTGGAGCTGGTGGCGGCCATCGAGGAAGTGATGCAGGACGCCTCCTGGTTCAGCCAGACACTGATCGAAAAACTGGCCAACGCCAAGAGCGTCAACAGCCCCAACCGGCCGAATATTGCCTTCACCGACCTCACCTCTCGCGAGCGAGATGTATTGGGTTTGATCTGCGAAGGCCTGGCCGACAAGGAAATCGCCTCGCGCCTGAAACTGGCGCCCAACACCGTGCGTAACCACGTGGCCACGGTGTACTCCAAGCTGGGGGTGCACAGTCGCAGTGCTGCGATCGTTTGGGCGCGTGAACGCGGGCTGTTCGCCGGGGAATTGCGGGTAAAAAGCAAAAAATAAAGTGCAAATGCACTAGTGCGGCTAGTGCGAATTCGCCTTATAGCGCAGCAGGGTAATCCTTAACCTTCAAGGGGAAAGCACAGGGTTTTGAAACTGTGCCGTCGCACAACGACACCTTGAAGGAACCCACATGTTTACCCTCTCTCAACTGCGAAATTGCATCGAAGAAGGCCTGTCGCCGCTGACGTGCGAATTCACCTTGTGCCGCGACGCATCGCTGACCCTCAAGGTCTACGATGCCGACACCGGCCGTGTCGACCTGGTGGTGACGGGGATCAGCACCAACCGGTTGCAGACCCCGCAAGAAGTGGAAAAGATGATGGACGAATTGCGCTACGAGCTGCAAAGCAACAACCTGGGCAAGATCATGCTGGATGACTTGCCTTCAACGACGAACCAATGAAATAGAACACCCCGCCCGCGACAATAAACGCCCCCAGCATGTAGAACATGTAGTGAGCCGGCAGGCTGGCCAATACCAGCCCGCACAACACCGGCCCCAGGGCGGCGCCGAGGTTGGACAGATTCTGCGCCCCGTAGTACATGCCCCGCAGGTGGTCCGGAGCAATCCGGTCGATAAACATGTACTCGGCCGGAAACACGATGATTTCCCCCACCGTAAACACCGCCATCGCCAGCACCCACCACAGCACGCTGGTGGACAGCGCGAAACCGATCAACCCCAACATGAACATGCTCAAGCCGACGATCAGCCAGCGGCTCAAGTGACGGTGGGAAATGCGCCGGCCGATCGCGTACTGCAAGGCGATCACCAGCACAGCGTTGGTGGTGAGCACTGCGCTGATCACGGTGTAGGTGTATTCGGCGGTGGTGGTAGTCACCAGGTATTGCGACAGGTAGGCCGTGAACTGGCCGAACACCACCGCGCTGAGCAAACCGCCGACGGTGAAGCACACCAGGCGGTGGTCGCGCAGAAGCACGCGGGCGACAGCAAGAAACGACACCGGCTTTTGCGTGGCATCGACAGTGGCCAGCGTGCGGTCACCCCAGCGCCAGTACAGCAGGAAAAACCCCGCCCCCAACAGCGCCGACAGCAGGAACGGCAGGCTGATATCCAGCTTGGCGACCATCGCACCAAACCACGGCCCCACCGCATAGCCGATGTTGGTCAGGGTGTACTTGATCGAAAATACTTCACTGCGCGCCTCTTCGGGCAGCAGGCTGGCGAAGCCGGCCTTGACCGCGATGTCGATCACCGCATAGGCGAGGTTGATCAGGATCAGGCAGCTGTAGAACGCCCAGATATTCTGCGCGAGTACCGTCCCGATAAAGCCCAGCGCAAACAGCACGCTCAACCCAAGCAACAGCCGGTAGCTGTTGATGCGGTCGACCAGAAACCCGCCGTACACGCTGAGCAACGAACCCACAATCAACGAGCTGCCAATCACCAGGCCGACCTGGCTGATGTCCAGGGCGAAGTGACGGGTGAGGTAGATAACGAGGTACGGGAAGGTGATGGCCTTGGCCAACGTCAGCATCAACGTGGCGGACAGCAACAGGTTCACGGCACGGGGGTAGTTTCTTATTGTGGCAAGCATCCTGCTCTCTTTTCCTGGAAGGTAACGCGACCATTGCGGCCGGTTACCTTAACGCAAGATCCTGGAAAAAAGCAGGCGTTGCCGGCGGATTATTTCTTGACCGGAGTGATCTCGAGAATGGTGCCATTGGTGGTTTTAAGCAGCACAAACTTGTCGCCCACCCGTGCCCATTGGCTGTCTTGCTCGGGTTGCTTGAGGCCGCGTTTTTTCCAGTCGCTGACGGCCGATTCCTTGCGCATCAGCATATCCGGGGCGCGGTCGCCCTCTTTCAAGTCGCGGGCGTTGATGTTTGAAGGTTGCACGGTTTCTTGCGGAGTATCACCGGCCTGCACGATAAAGCTGGCGGTGGACAGGCTGGCGGCGACCAGCAGGCAGGCAGCGAGGGTTTTGGATTTCATGGGTGCTCCTTCAATTAATGGCGCGTACCCAGGTTCGGACCGCAGGCGCGTGGAATCATTCAGCCGGCTAACCCAAGCCTTGCACCGAACCCTGTGGCGAGGGAGCTTGCTCCCGCTGGGCTGCGCAGCAGCCCCAAGAACCTTCACCACGAACTACCTGAACAAACACGGTGACTGGATTGGGGCAGCTTCGCTGCCCAGCGGCAGCAAGCTCCCTCGCCACAGGGGGGCCTGTCGTTATAACCAGGCTGCGTCCCATAGCGGGTAGTCCCCGATATGCTCGACCAAGCCAGCTCGCAGAGGGTTGGCAATGACGTAACGCGCGATCCGGACCAAGTCTTCCTCGGCGCGCGCCGCACGATCATGGTAACCGCCCTGCCAAAAAGCACCCTGCGTGCGACCGGCACGATTAATGGTCAATGTGCTGCGCGACTTCACTCGCCTCATCACCTGGGGCAACGTTGCGTCTCGAAGCTCAAGCAGCCAGTGAAAATGGTCCGGCATGATGACCCAGGCAAGGGAATTTACCAGCTCGAGGTCATGGGCCTGCTTGAGTTCCGCAACCAGTAATCGGCCTAGATGGAAGCTGGTAAATACCGGGCGACGCTGATAGACCACGGCGGTCACCAAATAGGCTCGGCCTGATTCAGAGTAACGACCACGACGTAACAAATGCGAGTTGGGTTTTTGAAGCAATCCTTTGCTCCCTTGAATGAATAAGTGATCCATTCAACCTAGCAGCCATCGCCGATAACCCCGCTCAATACAGTTTCCCCATATGTCGCCACTTCCCCCTGTGGCGAGGGAGCTTGCTCCCGCTGGGCTGCGCAGCAGCCCCAAAAATCTTCACCACGAACTACCTGAACAAACACGGTGACGGGATTGGGGCAGCTTCGCTGCCCAGCGGGAGCAAGCTCCCTCGCCACAAGGGGGGCTACACAATGGCAGCCGGTGTGCCTTGATGGAATACGAATAAATGATTCATTCAACCCAGCAGCCACCGCCGCTGATCCCGCTCGATACAGTTTCCCCATATGTCGCCACTTCCCCTATGGCGAGGGAGCTTGCTCCCGCTGGGCTGCGCAGCAGCCCCAAGAACCTTCACCACGAACTACCTGAACAAACGCGGTGACTGGATTGGGGCAGCTTCGCTACCCAGCGGCAGCAAGCTCCCTCGCCACAGGGGGTGCTACACAACGGCAGCCGGTGTGCCTTGATGAAACACCATCCGCCACCGTCCCTTTTCCTCTCGCCACACTGAACTGCGCAACGAATCCCCAACCCCTTCCCGATGGCAGCGGTAAGTCACCAACGCCACGCCTTCACCCAGCACTTTGACGGCAAATCCAGACATACGGCGTACAGAAAACACCTCCTCTTGCAGCCCGGCGATGACCTCGTCCTTGCAGCCCCAGACATTCCCGCTGGCACCAAACTCAACGAAATCATCCGCCAGTAACTGCGATAACCGAACCGCATCTGACCGGGTAGCGCCCTCCAGCAGTTCCTCCTCCAGCCCGAATAAAAGCTGCTCCAGCTCCATCCCCATTGCCCCCGTGAAATTAATACTGTAATTTTTCATGAAATTTAACGACATAAATTTCATGAACCAGCAAGAAGAACTCGACGCCCTGGCGATCCTGATCCACGACCTGCGCAAGCACAAGAAGCTCACCCTCGCCCAATTGGCGCAAAAGATCGAGCGCTCGGTGGGTTTCCTGTCCCAGGTCGAAAGGGGCCTGTCGCGCCCGACCGTGGCGGACCTCACCGCCATCAGCCACGCCCTCGATGTGCCCACCACCTATTTCTACAGCCTGCCCAAGCCCAAGGCGGTGGACTGGGTGACGCGCCCCAACGAACGGCGCACGGTGTATTACGCCAATGGCATCACCGACATCCTGGTCTCGCCCAGCATGAATGGCGCGTTTTCGATGCTCGACAGCCTGCTCGCACCCGGCGCCAACAGCGGTGAACAGGCCATGAGTGACCGCGCCGAACAGGCAGGTTTTGTGCTCGAAGGCGAGTTGACGTTGTGGGTGGAGGGCGAGGCCGATTCGGTCACCCTCGGCCAAGGCGACAGCTTCCACCTGGCCAGCTTCGCCCATTGCCGCTACGCCAACTTGACCGATCTGCCCGCCCGCGTGCTGTGGGTTTACAACTAGGAGCAACACCCGTGAAAAGCCATTCCTCCACGTTGCTGGCCGAAGTACGGACCTTTCGCCAGAACCATCCCGACGTGCGTTACGTCGACCTGATTGCCCTGGACATACCCGGGCACTTCTACGGCAAACGCTACCCGGTAGAGATGCTGGAAAAGGTCGCCGCCGGCAGCCCCTTGAAGCTGCCGCAAAATGCCGTGTTGCTGGGGGCTCAGGGTGGTCTGTTCAAGATCGGCGACTACTGCTTCAACGACGGCGACCCGGACGCCAACCGCCGCCTGGTGCCCGGCACGCTCAAGCCGGTGAGCTGGGAGAACCAGCCGTTGGGCCAGATGCTGATCACCTCGGACGGCACCGAAGCACCTATCGAATTCGAACCTCGGGAAGTGTTGGCGAAAGTCCTAGAGCGCCTGCAGGACAAGGGCATTCACCCGGTGGTGGCGTTTGAACTGGAGTTCTACCTGTTTGATAAAAAACTCGACAACGGCCTGCCGCAATTCGCCCGCGACCCGCTGAGCGATGACGCCGATGACCAGCCCAACCTGCATATCGAGCGGCTGTCGCGCTTCTCCGAGGTGCTGGACGACATCGCGCAAACCGCCAACAACCAGGGTATCGACATCACGGTGATCACCGCCGAACTCGGCCCCGGCCAATTCGAGATCAACTTCGGCCACCTCGACGACGGCCTGCGCGCCGCCGACTGGGCCGCCCTGTTCTGCCGCAGCACCCGTGGCGTGGCGCTCAAGCACGGCTTCCGCGCCAGTTTCATGGCCAAACCCTACCTGCAATTTCCCGGCAGCGGTATGCATGTGCATGTCAGCCTGTACGACGGCGCGGGCAATAATTTGCTGGCGGCGCACCAGCAGCAACCGCTGCGCCATGCCGTGGCCGGTTGCCTGGAATTGCTGCCGCACTGCATGCCGATCTTCTCGCCGAACCACAACGCCTTCCGCCGCCTGGGCGGCACGGTTAACGCGGCGACCCGAGCCAGCTGGGGTTTTGAAGACCGCGACGCGTGCGTGCGCATCCCGGAATCTGACCCGCGCAACTTGCGCATCGAACACCGCCTGGCGAGTGCCGATGCCAACCCCTATTTAGTGTTGGCAGCCATTCTGGTGGGCCTTGAACATGGTCTCGACGCCAAGCGCGAACCCATCGCGCCGCTGAACGACGACCGCAGCAGCGGCACCGACTTCCCCGTGGAAATGCTCGACGCCGTGCGTGCCATGCAACATCAACCGGTATTGCGCGATAAGCTGGGCGCGGAATTTGTCGACGTGTACTGCGAGAACAAACGCCAGGATCACCTGGCCTTTCAACAAGAGATCAACGCGCGGGAATACCGCTGGTTTCTCTAACCCTGGAATCACCGATGACCGACCAAAGCGCTCCGGCCCTCAAGGAAATCTTCAACGTCGAACGCCTGCAACACATTGCCACTGAAATGACAGCGGTGTACCCGGCATTCGACGCCAAGGGGTTTCTCAAGCACGCCAAGGCCGGGCTGGCCGAGTTATCGGTGATGCAACGCATGGCGCGGGTCAGTGAAAGCCTGCATGCGGTGATCCCGCTGGATTACCCGCAAACGCTCAAGCTGCTTTATGCCCTCGCCCCGCGCCTGAATAGCGCGTTTGTCAGCCTGTTCCTGCCGCATTACGTGGCGAGTCATGGCCAGGGTGACTTCAAGCGCTCCATGGCCGCGCTGAAATTTTTCACCACGTTTGGTTCAGCGGAATTTGCCATCCGGCATTTCCTGCAGCATGACTTCCAGCGCACTCTCGCCGTGATGCAACAGTGGTCGCTGGATGACAACGAACACGTGCGCCGCCTGGCCAGCGAAGGTTCGCGGCCACGCCTGCCGTGGTCGTTTCGCCTGGCCGAAGTACAAGCCAACCCCGAGCTGTGCGCGTCGATCCTCGACAACCTCAAGGCCGACAGCAGCCTGTATGTGCGCAAGTCCGTGGCCAACCACCTCAACGACATCACCAAGGACCACCCGGACTGGGTGCTCACCTTGATCGAAGGCTGGAACCTGGACAACCGCCACACCGCCTGGATCGCCCGCCATGCGCTGCGCAGCCTGATCAAGCAAGGCAACACCCGCGCGCTGACGATCATGGGTGCGGGGGCCAAGGCCGAGGTGAAGATTCATCACCTGAGCGTCACACCGGCGGTGATCAAACTCGGCGAGCGGATCAACCTGTCGTTCAGCCTGGAGTCCACCGCCGCCACCGCGCAAAAGCTGGTGGTGGACTACGCCATCGATTATGTAAAAAGCGCCGGCCACAGCGCGGCGAAGGTGTTCAAGCTCAAGGCGTTTACCCTGGGCGCGGGCGAACAGCACCGCATCAGCCGCGAGCAACACATCCGTGAGCTGACCACGCGCAAGCACTATCCCGGCAGGCATGTGGTGCATGTGTTGATCAACGGTGAAAGGCTCGCCAGCGCCGAATTTGAATTGCAAAATTGATGACGCCAATCAAATAAAAGGCTCTATGAGGCGTTTGGCCGGATGCTTGCAAAAGCAAAAGCGTGTGCCGAGCAGGTGCATTAAGTAATGAAGCGCTAAGGCTGCCCTGGCACCACATTTTTAGTTCGGTTTCCTCAATCAGGGCTCACCGAGCAGCAATGCTTGCTCCCGCGCGCACAACTCCACCACGTAATCCCACAACACCCGCAAGCGCACTGACTTGTGCAACTCCCTGCGCGAGCTGATCCAGTAACTGCGCGAAATCCCCTCCCCCGGCAGCAACTGCACCAGCTCCGGGTCGCCGGCGGCCATGAAGCACGGCAATACGGCAATCCCCAGCCCGGAACGCGCCGCCTGGTGCTGGGCGATGACGCTGGTGCTGTGGAACACCACTTTGGGGTTGCGGCAGAAGCTGCTGAGGAACTTCAGTTCCTGGCTGAACAGCAGGTCGTCGACGTAATCGATCCATGAGTGAGCGGCGAGGTCTTCGCGCTTTTCGATGGGCGGGTTGCGCGCCAGGTAAGCCCGGCTGGCGTAGAGGGCCAGGCGGTAGTCGGTGAGTTTGCGGGTGACCAGTTGGTCGACGCTGGGGCGTTCGAGGTGGATGCTGATTTCCGCTTCGCGGTTGAGGATGCTGACGAAGCGCGGCACGGCCACCAGTTCCACTTCCAACCCCGGATAGCGGTCGAACAGCCCGCCCATGCGGCTGGCGAGGAACATCACGCCCAAGCCTTCGGCCACGCCCAGACGAATCTTGCCCAGGGGCGCGGCGGAATGGGTGAGTTCGTCTTCGGCCAATAGCGCGACGTTTTCCATGGCTTCGGCGTGTTTGAGCAAAGCTTCACCGGAGGGCGTCAGTTCGTAGCCCTGGGCGTGCTGCACAAACAGCGCAGTGCCGAGGCTTTTCTCGATGGCTTCAATATGCCGGGCCACGGTGGCGTGCGTGGTCTTCAGGCGCTGCGCGGCGGTGAGCAGGCGGCCGCTGCGCTGCAACTCGAGAAAAAACCGCAAATCATTCCAGTCGAACATGTCGCGTTCCTCCCTTGGACATAAGTACCGTCTAATGCCTGGCCGAGCACTAGTGGCGAGCGAGCTTATTGTGGCGAGCGAGCTTGCTCGCGCTGGGCTGCGCAACGGCCCCAAAACCTGACACCTCGGTGTATCTGAAAAAACGTGGGCTGACTAATGGGGCCGCTTCGCAGCCCAACGCGAGCAAGCTCGCTCGCCACAAGGGTCGGTGCGCATCCAGCGCTTAAACAGCGCTGTTTAAAAACGCACAGCAGCTGGGTAAAAACTAACATTTTTAAGACGAAAACTAACAACTAGGATGGAGCCAATAAGAAAAACAAGCGAGACCTCAGATGCCCATTGCAGCTGCTGAATACGATTACGTGGTAGTAGGCGCCGGCCCCGCAGGCTGCCTGCTGGCCAATCGACTGTCCGCCAACCCCGCCCACCGCGTGCTGCTGCTGGAAGCCGGTGGCCGCGACAACTATCCCTGGATCCATATCCCCGTCGGTTACCTGTTCTGCATCGGTAACCCGCGCACCGACTGGTGCTTCAAGACCGAAGCCCAGGAAGGCCTGCAAGGCCGCGCCTTGAGCTACCCACGCGGCAAGGTGCTCGGCGGCTGCTCCTCCATCAACGGCATGATCTACATGCGCGGCCAGGCCCAGGACTACGACGGCTGGGCGGCAGCCGGCAACTCGGGCTGGGCCTGGAAGGACGTGCTGGCACTGTTCAAACAGAGCGAAAACCATTTTGCCGGTGGCTCGGAGTTCCACAGCGACGGCGGTGAGTGGCGCGTTGAGCAGCAACGGCTGTCATGGCCGATTCTGGACGCCTTCCGTGAGGCGGCGGCGCAAAGCGG
The DNA here is from genome assembly GCF_001050345.1 of Pseudomonas fildesensis. Taxonomy (GTDB): domain Bacteria; phylum Pseudomonadota; class Gammaproteobacteria; order Pseudomonadales; family Pseudomonadaceae; genus Aquipseudomonas; species Aquipseudomonas fildesensis. Next base: position 100,452 of record NZ_LFMW01000017.1, read on the forward strand.
AATCGCCAACATCAACGACTTCAACCAGGGCGATAACGAAGGGTGCGGCTACTTCCAGGTCAACCAGAAGGCCGGGGTGCGCTGGAATGCGGCCAAGGCGTTTCTCAAGCCGATCCGTCAGCGACCGAACCTGACGGTGCTGACCGAAGTGGAAGTCGACCGCGTGGTGCTGGAAAGCGGCCGCGCTTCAGCGGTGGTCGGGCGTCAACACGGCCAGCAGATGAGTTGGAAGGCGCGCAAGGAAATCGTGCTGTGCGCCGGCTCCGTGGGTTCGCCGGGCATCCTGCAACGCTCAGGGATAGGCCCCTCCAATGTGCTCAAGCCGCTGGGCATCGAGGTGCTGCATGAGTTGCCGGGCGTCGGCGGCAACCTGCAGGACCATCTGCAATTGCGGCTGATCTACAAGCTGGAAAAAGCCCGCACCCTGAACCAGATCGCTGGCACCGTATGGGGCAAGATGGGCATGGGCCTGCGTTACCTGTATGACCGCAGCGGCCCGCTGTCGATGGCGCCCAGCCAACTCGGCGCGTTTGCCCGCTCCGGCCCGGAACAGGCCTCGGCCAACCTCGAATACCACGTGCAACCGTTGTCCCTCGAGCGCTTTGGAGAACCGCTGCATGCGTTCCCGGCGTTTACCGCGTCGGTGTGCGACCTGCGTCCGCAAAGCCGCGGACGTATCGATATTCGCTCGGCCAACCCAGCGGATGCGCCGCTGATCCGGCCCAATTATCTGAGCCATCCGGAAGACCTTCGGGTGGCCGCCGATGCCATTCGCCTGACTCGGCGGATTGTGGCTGCACCGGCCCTCAGCCAATTCAAACCGGTGGAGTACTTACCGGGCGATTCGCTGCAAACCGAAGAAGAATTGCACGAAGCGGCCGCGCGAATCGGGACTACCATCTTCCATCCAGTGGGCACCTGCCGCATGGGCAGTGATAAAGACGCCGTGGTCGACGCTCAATTGCGCGTGCATGGCGTGCCGGGCCTGCGCATAGCCGATGCCTCGATCATGCCGCGCATCACGTCCGGCAACACCTGTTCACCTACGCTGATGATCGCGGAGAAAGCCGCGCAGCTGATCCTTTCGCCGAATACAAGGAACCTTGCCACAGAGAAAGAAATGACCACACCCGCGTGACCTGTAGGAGCCCGGCTTGCCGGCGATAGCGTGTCCTGGGTTTGCACATGGCTGAGGACGCCATGGCCGGCCAGCCGGGCGCCTAAACAGCAATAGCGGCGCTGAGGTTGGCGCCGACAGTGGAACAACAATAAATAATCACTGTGAGGGACACCCGATGTCAGAACATGCTCAACCCCTGGGCTCGGCGGTCAGTGCGAGTACCCGCAACGAATCAAAAAAAGTCATCTTCGCCTCGTCCCTGGGGACGGTGTTCGAGTGGTATGACTTTTTCCTCTACGGCGCACTGGCGGCGGTGATCAGCAAGCAGTTTTTTGCCGGGGTCAACGACACCACAGCGTTTATCTTTGCCTTGATGGCCTTTGCGGCCGGCTTTGTGGTGCGACCCTTCGGGGCGCTGGTGTTCGGCCGCCTGGGCGACATGATCGGGCGCAAGTACACCTTCCTCGTCACCATCATCCTGATGGGCGTGGCGACATTCTGCGTCGGGTTGTTGCCGACCTACGCCAGCATCGGTATTGCCGCGCCGATCATCCTGATCGTGCTGCGCATGCTGCAAGGGCTGGCGCTGGGCGGTGAGTACGGCGGCGCAGCGACCTACGTGGCCGAGCATGCGCCAGCCGGCAAACGCGGCTTCCACACCAGCTGGATTCAATCCACCGCCACCCTCGGCCTGCTGCTCTCGCTGCTGGTGGTGCTGGCCTGCCGATACTTCACCGGCGACCAGTTCGAAGTCTGGGGCTGGCGCATTCCGTTCCTGTTTTCCATCGTGCTGCTGGGTATTTCCACCTGGATCCGCATGAGCCTGCATGAGTCGCCGGCGTTCCTGAAAATGAAAGAGGAAGGCAAGGCCAGCACATCGCCGATCCGCGACTCCTTCGGCCAGTGGGAAAACCTCAAGGTGGTGCTGATTGCCCTGTTCAGCATCAACGGCGGGCAAGCCGTTACGTTCTACGCCGCGCAGTTTTATGTGCTGTTCTTCCTCACGCAGTTCCTGAGGATGGACCCGGCCCTGGCCAATATGCTGTTGATCATCAGCGTGGTGATCGGTGCGCCGTTTTTCGTCTTCTTTGGCTGGCTGTCGGACAAGGTCGGGCGCAAGCCAGTGCTGATGCTCGGTTTGCTGTTGGCCACCGCGCTGTACTTCCCGATCTTCAAAGGCCTGGCGCACTACACCAACCCGGCGATGGACCAGGCCAGCCATCAGGCGCCGATCACCGTGCTGGCCGACCCGGCCACCTGCACCTTCCAGTTCGACCCGGTGGGCAAGGCACGTTTTGACAGCCCGTGCGACAAGGTCAAGACCTTCCTGGTCAAGCAAGGCCTGCCGTACAGCAGCGCCGCCGCACCCGCCGGCAGCCCAGTGCAAGTGAGCGTCGGCGAAGTACGCATCGACGGCTATGACGAAGCGGCCCTGCGCGGCGCGGTGACGTTGGCCGGCTACCCGAGTTCGGCCGATGCGGCGCAGGTCAACAAGGTGATGGTGGTGGTGCTGATCGTCGTACTGATCCTGATCGCAGCCATGTGCTACGGCCCGCTGGCGGCGTTGATGGTGGAGCTGTTCCCGACGCGCATCCGCTACACCTCGATGTCCCTGCCCTACCACATCGGTAACGGCTGGTTTGGCGGGTTCCTGCCAACGGTGTCGTTTGCCCTGGTGGTGTACACCGGCGATATCTTCTACGGCTTGTGGTACCCGGTGGTGGTGACCGGGGTGAGCCTGATTGTCGGGTTGTTCTGCCTGAAAGAAACGCGGCATGTGGATATCGATAACAACTAAACAGGCTTCAAGGGGCGAGCTGCAAGCGGCAAGAGAAAGCTGATCGGCTTCTACTTGCAGCTTGTAGCTTGAAACTTGCCGCTTGAAACCTATAGCTGTACATCCATCCAGATAAAGGTTGATCAATCCCCTTCTTTTGCCCATCCTGCTCCCCATTCAACTCTGTCTCGAATGGGCTGACCATGCGGCTGTTCCTCTGCGAAAAACCCTCCCAGGCCAAGGATATTGCGGCCGTGCTCGGCGCCAGTCGCCGGGGCGACGGGTGCTGGTTGGGCAACGGGGTTACCGTCACCTGGTGCATCGGCCACCTGCTGGAAACCGCCCCGCCCGATGCCTACGACGCCAAGTACAAGCGCTGGGTGCTGGCCGACCTGCCGATCGTCCCGGAAAAATGGAAGATGCTGGTCAAGCCCAGGACCGCCAGCCAGTTCAAGGTGGTCAAGCGCCTGCTGGGGGAAGCCCAGGAACTGGTGATCGCGACCGACGCCGACCGCGAGGGCGAAATGATCGCCCGCGAGCTGGTGGAACATTGCCGTTATCGCGGGCCGATCCAGCGGCTGTGGCTGTCGGCGCTGGACGACGCGTCCATTCGCAAGGCCCTGGCCGCACTCAAGCCAGGCGCAGAAACCTTCAGCCTGTACCACTCGGCCCTGGGCCGTTCCCGCGCCGACTGGCTGATCGGCATGAACATGAGCCGCCTGTTTACCTTGCTCGGACGTCAATCCGGTTATCAGGGCGTGCTACCGGTGGGCCGGGTGCAAACCCCGACCTTGCGCCTGGTGGTGGACCGCGACCGCAGCATCGCCGATTTCGTGCCAGTGGCTTACTGGGCCATCGATGTCGACCTGCGCCACGAACGCATGACGTTCACCGCCCAGTGGCGCGCCGCCGACGACGTCTGTGATGACCAGGGCCGCTGCCTCAACCCGCAACTCGCGCGCGACGCCGCGCACGCCATGACCCACGCTGCCAGCGCGCGATTGGTGAAGTTGCGTACCGAGCGCATGCGCGAGGTGGCCCCCCTGCCCTTTGACCTGGGCACGCTGCAGGAAATCTGTTCGAAAAAGCTCGGCCTAGGCGCCCAGGAAACCCTGGACATCGCCCAATCCCTCTACGAAACCCACAAGGTCATCACCTACCCGCGCAGCGATTGCGGTTACTTGCCATTGAGCCAGCACAGCGACGCGCCGAAGATCCTCGCTGCATTGGGCCGAGCGGATGCGGCGGTGAATGAACTGATGCCGCATATCGATCCCCAGCGCCGCTCCCGCGCGTGGAACGACGCCAAGGTCAGCGCCCACCACGGCATCATTCCCACCGGCGCCGGCAAGGACGTCGGGCAACTCACCGGCAAGCATCGTGCGGTCTACACCCTGATTCGCGCGCGGTATCTGGCGCAGTTCCTGCCCAACCATGAATACGATCGCACCCAGGCGGATTTCGATTGTGCGGGCCAGGCATTGCGCGCGGTGGGTAAAGTCATCATCGAGCCCGGCTGGAAACGCGCCCTGCCCGAAGCCCTGGCGCCCGCCAAAGGGCGCGAGGCTCCCGCGCCGCAAGCCTTGCCGACGCTGGTGCAAGGCCAGGACTGCGCGGTGGCCAAGGTCAACCTCAAGGACCTGTGGACCCAACCGCCCAAGCCCTTTACCGAAGGCGACCTGATCAAAGCGATGAAAAACGTCGCCAAGTTGGTGGAAGACCCGCTGCTCAAGCAAAAGCTCAAGGACACCACCGGCATCGGCACCGAAGCCACCCGCGCCGGGATCATCCAGGGCCTGCTCGACCGAGGTTACCTGGTGAAAAACGGCAAGGCCCTCTCAGCGACCCCGGCAGCGTTCAGCCTGATCGACGCGGTGCCGCGCGCAATTGCCGACCCAGGCACCACCGCGATCTGGGAACAGGCGCTGGACATGGTGCAAAGCGGGGAAATGAGCCTGGAAGAATTCGTCGCCAAACAAGCGGCCTGGATGAGCAAACAAGTGGCCCGCTGCAACGGTATGCGCATGACCATCACCGGCCCGGCCAGCCCGGCAGGTAAAGGCGCCGCGCCGTGGAAAAAGAAACGCAAGAGCACGCCACGTAAAACAGCGGCCGCCCCCAAACGGGCGAAAAAGACGACCAGTGCGGGTTAAAAGGCGAAAAAATCCGGCGAATGACGTTTTTCGACGGGTTTAACGCCGCTTTGGTCCTTGCCCCGGCGCGGGCCGTCTAGGATTCTGTAGGGACCCGCTGACGTCCTAACAACAACACCGGAGTGGCCGCCATGAAAACCGTCGCAGAAGTGCTCAAAGCCAAGGAACAGAAAAACCAGGAGGTCCACACCATTGAATGGGATCACACCGTATTCGAAGCACTGGTGGTGATGTCATCGAAAAATGTCGGGGCCCTGCCGGTCGTCAAGCAGGGTACGGTGGTCGGCATCATCAGCGAGCGTGATTACGCACGAAAGCTGATACTCAAGGGCCTGTCTTCGGTCACCACCAAAGTCCATGAGGTGATGAGCTCGCCGGTCATAACCGTCGATACGCATAAAACTGTAGAGGAATGCATGAACATCATGACTGACAGTCACCTGCGCCACTTGCCCGTGGTCGAAGACGGCAAACTGTTGGGCCTGCTGTCCATCGGTGACCTGGTCAAGGAAGCCATCGCCGAGCAAGCGAACCTGATCAAACAACTGGAGCAGTACATTCGCGGCGAATAGGGGACCTCATGCTCGACACGCTGGAACATCAAGAAGACCACCTCGATACCCTGCACCGCGCCATGGCCGAACGGCGTTTCTTGGTGCTGACCGGCGCGGGGATCAGTACGTCGTCTGGGATTCCCGATTATCGCGACAGCGAAGGCGTGCGCCGGGGCAAGGCGCCGATGATGTACCAGGCGTTCCTGGCCACTGCGCAAGCGCGACGCCGTTACTGGGCGCGGGCGATGCTGGGCTGGCCACGGGTACACATTGCGCAGCCGAACAAGGCCCATCTGGCACTGGCGACATTGCAACAACGCCAGCGCATCAGCGGGCTGATCACGCAAAACGTCGACACTCTGCATGATCAGGCCGGCAGCCATGACGTGATTGAGCTGCATGGCAGTCTCCACCGAGTGCTGTGCCTGGATTGCCAGCTGCGCAGCGAGCGCAATGTGATCCAGCGATTGATGGAGATCGAAAACCCGTACCTGGCGGGCGTCGATGCCGTGCAGGCGCCCGATGGTGACACCCTGCTGGATCCCGCGTTTGAAGAGCGCTTCCAGGTACCCCGCTGCCCCCATTGCGACGGCGAACGGCTGAAACCGGATGTCGTGTTTTTTGGCGAGAACGTGGCGCCGGCTACAGCAGCCAGGGCCATGGCCGCCGTGGAGCAGGCCGAGGGTTTGTTGGTGGTGGGCTCGTCGCTGATGGCCTATTCAGCGTTTCGCCTGTGCAAGGCGATGGTTGACCAGGGCAAGCCGGTGATCGCCATCAACCTGGGCAAGACCCGTGGGGATGAGCTGTTGCAGGTGAAGATCGAAGCGTCGTGTGAACGGTTGTTGCCCTTGCTGGCCGAGCGACTCACCTAACGCTCAACCCACCCTATGGAATGCTGCCCTGTGGCGAGCGGGCTTGCCCCGCGTTGGGCAGCGAAGCTGCCCCAATAAGACCAACGCAGTATGTCAGGCACACCGCGATGGCAGGTTTTAGGGCGGCTTCGCCACCCAACGCGGGCGATGCGGCGACCCGACAAGCCCGCTCGCCACAGGTACACGCCTCTGCTTGACTCACACCTCCAAAAAATGACGCCCAAGTCACGTTCCCGCGCATTACCCCGTCCCCACTGCGATTTATGTAGTGCTTAAAAATATTCACTACATAACCGTTGACGTAACCTTTTTGTCCTTGCATGATCTAGACGTCTCCCGGATCGGGAGCGTTGGTAACAAGCGTTTTGAGCAAGCTCGTCTGACCGCCGAGCTGTTTTTTCCGGATGTGCACTGCCCACAAGGCAGATTGATGAAGCTGACCGGCCCGAAAGGATCGGTACAAGGAGCTCAAACGCTGCTTGTCTTCGTTATGAAACCATTGCGTAGCAGTTCATCAGCAAGACTACATGCATCAGGTTCAAGACCCTGCCCGTATTCGGCAGACCGTCACTGACGCCCGGTTTTCGGAACCGGAGACAACTAAGCAGTTTTAACGAATCAATTGATAGATCGCCAACTGGTCAAGGGGCTTACACATGAATCTGAACAACCAACCCACTATCGATGAATTGGCTGAGATGTTCGCAGCGCAGAAAGACACACTCGACGACCATATCCTGTGGATTGGCAAATCGGGCGAAGTCCAAATTGACTGCCTGGCGCCCCATACCGAAGAAGCCGAATTCGACAAGGATCACCGCGAACTGGCAGCGCGCCTGAAGATGTACCGCCGTGGCCAGGGCTATGTCGGCAAGAAGGCCGCTGCCGATCGCAACTTTATCGAGCAAGTCTTCCACACACTTAATACCGAATGGCAGAATCTCAAAGGCCAATCGCACGTTAAAGTGATTGATAAATACTGCTGATAAAAACCAATTAGTACATTAAGTCCGCCCGGTTAGCCGAGCGGACTTTTTTATTCGCCTAATTATTTTTATCACTGACGCAAACTGTATGAGCCGGCTTGCCGGCGATAACTATCTTGAGGGCAACGGTGTAATCGATATCGTCATAGCCGGCAAGCCGGCTCCTGCACGCGATCACCGTGGGAAGCTGCCCTTGCGCGCTTCGTCGCGAAAAATATCAAACAACACCTGCGCCGCTGCCGACAACTCATGCCCCGGCTTGGTCAACACACCAATCGGCCGCTCAATCACCGGATCGCTAAGGGTGATGCAATGCGCCCCCGCCTCCTCCATCTGCCGTGCGCACAACGCGGGCACGGCGCTGACGCCCAAACCACTGGCAACCATCTTGCCCACCGTTGCCAACTGATGACTTTCCAGCGCCACCGGCAGTTTCATCTGCAAGGCACCCAAGTGTTCTTCCAGCATCACCCGCACGGTGGAAGGCCGTTGCAACGTGATGAATGGGTGCTGCAACAGCGTCGGCCAATCGACTTCGGCCACCTGCGCCAGGGGAGAATCCCCCGGTACCACAGCGATAAAGCGGTCCAGGTACAACGGCGTAAACGCCAGCGATGAACCTTCGGATGGCTCGAATGCCACGCCCAACTCCACTTGGCGGTCGCGAACCATTTCCAGCACCTGCTCGTTGATCAGGTCGTGTACGGTCACATTCACCTGAGGGTAACGCGCGCGGAATATCTTCAGGATCGGCGGTAGCAGGTTACCCGCGAACGACGGCATCGCCGCTACCGTCACCCGCCCGCGCTGCAGCGTGAAGCGCTGGCGCAGTTCGTCCTCGGCGTTGTCCCAATCGGCAATCAACCGGCGTGCCAGGGGCAATAAGGATTCACCCTCAGGCGTCAGCGCGACATTACGTGTATTGCGGCTGAACAGGCGCCCGCCCAGCCCTTCCTCTAACCCCTTGATGGTCAGGCTCAGCGCCGACTGGGAGAGGTGCAAGCGCTCACAGGCAGCGGCAAAACTCAGGCTCTGGGCCACGGCGAGAAAGGCACGCATCTGTTTTACTGTCATGACGCTACTCCGGACGACGGGTCGACTATGCTGTTTTTTAAATCAATCAACCTTAAAAAACAACTTAACAAATCAATCCGCCGGCGCAACACTCAAGTCATTGGCTGGCCCACAAATAATAAAAGAGGTGCATATGGCAGGTTTCGATAAACGCGTGGCGTCCTATGAAGAAGCGCTGGCAGGCCTGGAAGACGGAATGACCGTACTCTCCGGTGGTTTTGGCCTGTGCGGCATTCCGGAAAACCTCATCGCCGAAATCAAGCGCAAAGGCACCCGCGACCTCACCGTGGTTTCCAACAACTGCGGCGTCGACGGTTTCGGCCTCGGCGTGTTGCTGGAAGAAAAGCAGATCCGCAAAGTGATCGCGTCCTACGTCGGTGAAAACGCACTGTTCGAGAAGCAACTGCTCAGCGGCGAAATCGAAGTGGTGTTGACCCCCCAAGGCACCCTGGCGGAAAAAATGCGCGCAGGCGGTGCCGGCATCCCGGCCTTCTTCACCGCCACCGGCGTCGGCACCCCGGTCGCCGAAGGCAAGGAAACCCGCGAATTCAATGGCCGTCCGTACCTGATGGAAGAGTCCATCACCGGCGACTTCGCCATCGTCAAAGGCTGGAAAGCCGACCACTTCGGCAACGTCATCTATCGCCACACCGCCCAGAACTTCAACCCGCTGGCCGCCACCGCCGGCAAGATCACCGTGGTCGAAGTCGAGGAAATCGTCGAACCGGGCGAGCTGGACCCGGCGCAGATCCACACCCCTGGCATCTACGTCGACCGGATCATCTGCGGCACCTTCGAGAAGCGCATCGAACAGCGCACCGTCCGCAAATAATCCACGTCCAGAACAATAAGAGGAACAGCACAATGGCTCTTACCCGCGAACAAATGGCTCAACGCGTTGCCCGCGAAATGCAGGACGGTTTCTACGTCAACCTCGGTATCGGCATTCCGACCCTGGTGGCCAACTACATCCCCGAAGGCATGGAAGTGATGCTGCAGTCGGAAAACGGCTTGCTGGGCATGGGGCCGTTTCCTACCGAAGAAACCATCGATGCAGACATGATCAACGCCGGCAAACAAACCGTGACCGCACGCATCGGCGCCTCGATCTTCTCCTCTGCAGAGTCCTTCGCGATGATTCGTGGCGGCCACGTCGACCTCACCGTGCTGGGCGCGTTTGAAGTCGACGTACACGGCAACATCGCTTCGTGGATGATCCCCGGCAAGCTGGTCAAGGGCATGGGCGGCGCCATGGACCTGGTGGCCGGCGCAGAAAACATCATCGTGATCATGACCCACGCGTCCAAGGACGGTGAGTCCAAGCTGCTCAGCCAATGCACACTGCCGCTGACCGGCGCCAACTGCATCAAGCGTGTACTGACGGACCTGGCTTACCTGGAAATCGAAAATGGCGCTTTTGTCCTCAAGGAACGCGCACCTGGCGTCAGCGTTGAAGAGATTGTGAGCAAGACCGCCGGTAAACTGATCGTCCCGGACCACGTTCCAGAAATGCACTTCCAGTGAGGACAGATTCCATGCAAGACGTCGTGATTGTTGCTGCCACCCGCACCGCCGTGGGCAGCTTTCAAGGTTCGCTGGCCAGCATCCCGGCACCGGAACTGGGCGCCGCCGTGATCCGTCGCCTGCTGGAGCAGACCGGCCTGGACCCGGCCCAAGTGGATGAAGTGATCCTCGGTCAGGTACTCACCGCCGGCAGCGGCCAGAACCCGGCGCGCCAGGCATCGATTCTCGCTGGCCTGCCCCACGCCGTACCCGCCATGACACTGAACAAGGTCTGCGGTTCTGGCCTCAAGGCTCTGCACTTGGGTGCCCAGGCTATCCGTTGCGGCGACGCAGACGTAATCATCGCCGGCGGCATGGAGAACATGAGCCTGGCGCCCTACGTGTTGCCCGCGGCGCGCACCGGTTTGCGCATGGGCCACGCCAAGATGATCGACAGCATGATCACTGACGGCCTGTGGGATGCGTTCAACGACTACCACATGGGCATCACCGCCGAAAACCTGGTGGACAAGTACGGCATCAGCCGTGAAGCCCAGGACGCGTTCGCCGCCGCTTCCCAGCAAAAAGCCACTGCTGCCATCGAAGCCGGGCGTTTTGTCGATGAGATCACGCCGATCCTGATTGCGCAGCGCAAGGGCGATCCGGTGGCCTTCGCCGTGGATGAACAGCCGCGCGCCGGCACCACCGCCGAGTCGCTGGCCAAGCTCAAACCCGCGTTCAAGAAAGACGGCAGCGTCACCGCCGGCAACGCCTCCAGCCTCAATGACGGCGCCGCTGCGGTGCTGCTGATGAGCGCGGACAAGGCCAAGGCGCTCGGCCTGCCCGTGCTGGCGCGTATTGCCAGCTACGCGAACGCCGGTGTCGACCCAGCCATCATGGGCATCGGCCCGGTTTCGGCGACCCGCCGCTGCCTGGACAAAGCCGGCTGGAGCCTGGCTGACCTGGACCTGATCGAAGCCAACGAAGCCTTCGCCGCGCAATCCCTGGCGGTGGGCAAAGAGCTGGAATGGGACGCCGACAAGGTCAACGTCAACGGCGGCGCCATTGCCATCGGCCACCCGATCGGTGCCTCAGGCTGCCGCGTACTGGTCACCCTGCTGCATGAAATGATCAAGCGCGATGCCAAGAAAGGCCTGGCGACGCTGTGCATCGGTGGCGGCCAGGGCGTCGCCCTCGCCCTCGAACGCAGCTGAAGGGCCTTTGTGGCGAGGGAGCTTGCTCCCGTTGGGCTGCGCAGCGGCCCCCTGCGATAAGAGCAACACAGAAAAGGCCTGGCTCCACGAAAAGCCAGGCCTTTTCTTTACCCCTCAATCCTGCCCCTGCGGCACCGCAAACACCGCATTCGCGCGTACCACCACCTTCTCGCCCACCTGCAAACTGACCGTGGCAAACGCCATCTGCCGCCCCCGCTTGTGATGCTCCAACCGCACCACAACCCACTCGCCTACCTGCACCGCCCCCAGGTAATCCAGGGTCATGCTCGCGGTAATCAACGGCAACGGCGGCTCACTGGAAAACGCCATGGCATAGCCCATACCGACATCCGCCAAGGTTGCCAACACGCCACCATGCACCGTGCCGCGCCCGTTTGCGTGACGATTGTCGGCACGCAGGCCGATTTCCAGCTGCAAACCTTCACCCCGGCAATACGCCGGGCCAAGCAGGTCAAGCAACGGGCTGCTACGGTGCAGCGGGACAAAACCTTCGGGCACGGCACGAGCGATCATGGCGAGTTCTTCCTTGGAGTGAGGCTTGAGGTGTACTCCAGGGCCAGTGCGGCAGCCATCACCATCAGCGGCGCAAATCCCCTGGGATGCGTTGTGTTAATTCGGCAGACGCGCGTTAATCGCCGTCAATTTCCCTGTACCCCATAAAGCATATGGCTAAGCGCCTTTTTTGTGGCGAGCGGGCTTATTGTGGCGAGCGGGCTTGCCCCGCGTTGGAGTGCGAAGCGCTCCCAACCCAAACGACTCGGTACACCAGGGACATTTAGGCCACAGGTTTTGGGGCTGCTACGCCGCCCAACGCGGGGCAAGCCCGCTCGCCACAACAAGCCCGCGTACCGCTCACCGCTCACCGCTCACCGCTCACCACTCATCACTCATCACTCACCGACACACAATGGTTCAGCGCTTCATGCAGCGCTGGTACCGCTCATCCACCCGTTTGGCAAACCACGCCGTGGTCAGGTTGCGCGTGATCTTTGGGCTCTTGAGCACGATGCCCGGCAGAATCGCGCGCGGCAGCGGTTTTCCGGCGGCCTTATCGGCCAGGGCAAACACCCGTTTGTAGAGGGTGGTCTCTTCAAAATCCAGTTGCTCGCCCTGCTCCAGTTGGCTGCGAATGCTCGGGTTGCGCATGTCCAGCTTCGAGCCCAGGGAGCGCACCGCCAACTCGGTAGTGCCCGGCAGCAGTGAGCCGTAGCGAATCAAATCCCCATCCAGCGCCAACTCGGTGCCCGATACCCGGCTGACAGCGGCCTGGAACGCAGCGTTGCGGCTGGCGTACCAGCCGGCATTGAAGTCGGCAAAGCGGTACAACGGCTGGTCGTAGCTCACCGGGTAGCCCAGCAAATGTGCAATGCCGAAGTACATGCCGCCACGGCGAGTGAACACCTCTCGACGAATAGAGCCATCCACCGTGTAGGGATAACCTCGTGCCTGTTTTTGCGCGAAGTCGATGCTGACCTGCATCGGCCCGGCGGTGTGCACCGGATTGAAACCGCCAAACAGCGTGTTGCCCAGGGGCACCATGCTGATGAAGTCATCGAAGATGCCGCTCAGGTCCTTCTCCGTACGCGCCGCGCTCAGCCGATCAGCGTAGGACTTGCCGGTGGGCGAACGCAGTTGCAATGCGCTGCGTACCACAAATGCCGGCACATGCACCTTACCGGAACGGCGCAGGATTTCATCCTGTGCGATCTTGCCCATGCCCGGCACCGGCGGGTCGACCTGGTAGGTGGACTCTTGCTCGGTCACCGCCAGCACCGCGCAGATATTTTCGGTGCTGGGGTAGATTTTCCGGGTGTCGAAGGCGGTGTAGATGTCCTGGGCCCAACCGTTGCGATCCGGCACTTTGGCGGGCAGCAAGCGCACGATCTGCGCCTTCACCTCGGCTTCGCTGCGTTCCGGCTGTTGCGGGCCTCGCGATGTGGAGCAGCCGGCCAGTACCAGCAGCGTAGCCAGGCACAGGATCAGACGGGATGAGTACATGGGGCTTCCTTGAAGGGCGGTGGGCCAGGCATTGCAGATATCGACCGGTAAGTCTAACGCGGGTTCGCCAACCCACCCTCTCGCCAGCATAGACCGAACGTGACAGGATCTGTCATCGACCATTCCTACAAGGAGTTTGAATGCCATGCTCAGCCTGAACTTCCTCGTCACCTGCCTGATTGTCGTGCTGATTCCCGGCACCGGCGTGATTTTCACCATTTCCACGGGCCTGACCGCCGGCAAGCGCGCCAGCGTATCCGCCGCGCTTGGCTGTACCGCCGGCATTATCCCTCACCTATTGGCCTCCATACTCGGCCTTTCCGCCCTGCTGCACACCAGTGCATTGGCGTTCGAAGCGCTCAAATACGCTGGAGCCGCGTATCTGCTTTATCTGGCGTACGCCACCTGGCGAGATCGCTCGGCCTTCGCCATGAACGACACACCGGCGGTTTCAACGGCTCGCAGCCTGGTGATTCGCGGTTTCTTGCTGAATATTCTCAACCCTAAACTGACCATTTTCTTCCTGGCCTTCCTGCCCCAGTTCGTGACGCCAGGCAGCACGGCGCCGGCCCTGCAAATGCTGGTGCTGAGCAGTGTGTTCATGGCAATGACGTTTGCGGTGTTTGTGCTGTATGGCCTGCTGGCCAATGTGTTTCGCCGCGCGGTGATTGAATCACCACGGGTGCAAAACTGGCTGCGCCGCAGTTTTGCGGCGGCCTTTGCGGGGTTGGGGTTGAATCTGGCGTTTGCGCAACGTTGAACACTTAGCCTCGCAGGATCGCCCAGCCATTTGGTGCTGGGCGAGAGAAGACAGGAGTTGTCGAAACGTCCTACCCAGCCGCCGGATAAGCTCTACTCCCCGCCCCTAAAAACGTCTGCAAAGTCCCTCGCCTGAATACACAGTGCGAGGGATTGCAGATGGTTTTTTCCGTTAAGGCCCCGGTTGTTGAGGCTGCCTCATGATCGGCGTGACCAGCCAGACCATCGGTCTTCTGGTGCTGGCCGCCATGGATGCGAAGACGCGGGACGTCGAATCCGTCCTCAGCGATTTCCGGCGCTGCCTTAATTCCTACGATGCCTGGGCGGAAAGCTTTTTCAGTTTTTCCGCGCTGGATGTCGAGCAGATATTCAAAGTCGGCGATGAAGTGGCGCTCGTCGCGCCGATCAACCGCTCCATCATGCCCAGCACGACCACTGCAACGTGCCAGGCAAATGGCACGTTGACCCTGGTGCATATGTTCCAGAGCTCACGGTTTGTGCCCATTGGCAACACACCGGTGATGCTGCAACGCATCGATCCCAACGGCGGCCCGCTGGGCGAGCCCCTCCACAAAACCATCGGCCCCAGCGGCATTCTGGAAATCACCGAGTGTGATCGCAACCAGAAGTACCGAGTCAGTTTCTACCCCAACGTTTCCAAAGAGCATTTCAAAGCGCTGTACGCCTCCTATCAATCGGTAATCACACCGCTGGAGGGCTGGCTGCGCAGCGAATGGGGCACCACCTTCGAACCGCTGTGGAAGGGCTACTCCGAAGCGAACTTCCTCAAGCGCTACCTCTCGCTCCACCACGCCTACGCTCGTGGTTTTGGCGAAGCTTTGCAGTCACTCTGGGACAATATAAAGCAGCTGTTTCAGTGGCTTGCAGACCCGTTGGCCAATGCAAAAAAACTGCTGCATTACCTGTCCCAGGCAGCGTTTGAAAAGCTGCTGAAAGTCAGTACCGAAACCCTGGCCAAAGCGCTGCTGGTGCTCAGTGATGAACCGCTGTTGTTCATCTATCTGGCGGCTATGGTCAGCTGGATGCGGATGTTGCCACCGCCGTATATGAACGAGTTGCTGGGGGAAATCAGCGCCGAAGTCCTGATCAATCTATTGCTGCTCCTCGCCACGGCCGGCATGGGCGTAGCGGTGCGGATGAGCACAAATGTGCTGGGCGGCATCAAGTCTCACCGAGCGCGCAAATGGTTGGAACACATGGCCGCGCAGTTCGGAAAATCTCGCGTGAATGATCATGCTGAGATGGCCAAGCCGATATTGCTGGGTAGCCAGGCGATCCCGATCAGGACGGTGCCGGCTGTGCAGTTGAAGGCGGGGGAGCAGTTGGTTTCGAACCCGGTGCCGGCGGTTCGCGACAAGGCTACGCAGCGGACGGTGCTGGTCCGGCAGGAACACGTCGATGATGTGCCCGCTTCGGCGAAGAACCCGGCTGGGGATGCCTCCGCTTCTTCGGATAAGACGCTGACTAACGGCTGCCCGGTGTCGATGGTGACTGGGGAGGAGTTGCTGACGCTGACGGATGGTTCGCTGGACGGGATATTGCCGTTTGAGTGGACAAGGGTTTACCGCACCAGTGCGGTGGAAGTGGATTGCGGGCTGGGGTTTGGGTGGAGTCACTCGCTGGCGCAGCGGCTTACGGTTGACGGTGATTCGGTGGTCTGGACGGATCATGAGAATCGGTCGACTGCCCTGCCCTTGCCTACTGCATCGCGACCGGCAATCACTAACTCGCTGGCCGAAGCAGCGATCTACCTGGGGTCTGTGCCTGATGAACTGGTGCTTGCCCAGGCGTCGCGTTTTTATCATTTTCGCAATGGCACGCTGACAGCGATCAGCGATGCGTATGACAACCGGCTGCGGGTTTCGCGAGATGTGCTGGGGCGGGTTGAGCGGCTGGATAACGGTGTCGGTCGGTCATTGTTCTTGCGCTATGAGCTCGGCCGAATCGTGGCGGTGGATTACCAGATTCATCGCGCCACGGGGCATGAACCTTTCGTCTGGGTGACCGAGCAGAACGTCGTTTCCTACGCCTATGACGACATTGGACGACTGGTCTCGGCGACCAATGCCGTAGGCGAAAGTGAGGGTTATCGGTACGACGAGCAGCACGTCATTCTTGAACGGCAGTTGGCCGGTGGGGCGAGTTTCTTTTGGGCGTGGGAACGGTCTGGCAAGGCGGCGCGATGTGTTCGGCACTGGGCCAGTTTTTCGCAGATGGACACGCGGTATATCTGGGGGGATGACGGCCGCGTTGGCGTTCATAACGCTGATGGTAGCCGGGAAGTTTACGTTCATGACCAGCGTGCACGGTTGGTGCAGCGGATTGATCCTGACGGTGCCGAGCATTTCAAATCCTACGATGACAAAGGCCGGCTGACGGTCGAGCAGGACCCGCTGGGGGCGGTGACGGCGTATCAGTACGACGAAGCCGGGCGTTTGGTGGCGCTGTTTCCGGGGGAGGACGAGCCGACTTCCTACGAGCATGACAACGGGTTCGTACGGGTTGTGCGGCGTGGGGAAGCGGTTTGGAAGTATGAGCGTAATGATCAGGGCGACGTTACGCGTAGGACCGATCCGGACGGACAGGTTACGGACTACAGCTACAACAAATACGGGCAGCTGATTGGGGTTTGGTATCCGGATCACAGTTGCCAGCGGCTGGTGTGGAATGAGCGGGGGCAGTTGCTTGAGGAGCAGTTGCCGAATGGCGGGATCAAGCGCTATCGCTATGACGATCTTGGGCGGCAGGTTGCGCGTGAGGACGAACATGGCGCGCTGAGCCAATATGAGTGGGACAGTGTTGGCCGGTTAAATCGTGTCGTATTGCCGGGCGGTGCTTTTAGGGAATACAGCTATAACCCCTACGGAAAAATCACCGCAGAACGCGATGAACTGGGGCACGTCACCCGTTACGAATACGCCGACGGATTGCACCTGATCAGCCGCCGTCTCAACGCGGATGGCACCCAGGTCAACTATCGCTACGACAACGTGCGGTTGCTGCTGACCGAGATCGAAAACGAAATCGGCGAAACGTATAAGTTGGACTACCACCCAAACGGCCTGATCCAACAGGAAACCGGTTTTGACGGGCAGCGCACCGCCTACGTTTACGATCTCAACGGCAACCTGCAAGAGAAGACTGAACACGGCGACGATGACAGTCAGCTAGTCACCCGTTACACGCGAGACCACGCCGGACGGCTTGTACGAAAAACCCTGCCCGATGGCAAAAACGTCGATTACACCTACGACCGCCAAGGCAACCTCCTCAGCGTCGACGACGGCCACTGGGCGTTAGCCTACGAATACGACGTCCAAAACCGCCTCACCGGCGAACACCAAGGCTGGGGCACCCTGCGCTACGGCTACGACGCCTGCGGCCAACTGAAAAACCTGCGCCTGCCGGACAACAACCGCCTCGTGTTTAACCACGACAAAGGCGGCCACCTTTCCACCGTCGAACTGAACGGCGCGCAGCTGACATCACACCTATTCAAAGACGGCCGCGAACGCCAGCGCCAACAAGGCCAACTCCTCAGCCACTACCACCACGACGACCAAAACCGCCTGCACGCCCACACCCTCACCCAACAGCAACACACCCTCTACCAACGCCAATACGACTACGATAAAACGGGAAATCTCACCCGCCTCCTCGACACCCGTAAAGGCGAACACCTCTACCACTACGACCCCCTCGCCCGCCTGACCCGCGCCAACCACTCGCAAGACGTGCAAGAACGCTTCGCCCACAACCCAGCGGGCAACCTCCTCATGCTCGACCGCCCCGGGCCCGACATCGTCGCCGGCAACCGCCTGATGATCCAGGGCGACCGCCACTACGACTACGACGCCTTCGGCAACCTCATACGCGAGCGTCGCGGTCGCGGTCACCAGTTGGTGACCGAATACCGCTACGACTGCCAACATCGGTTGATCGGCCTTACTCAACCTAACGGCCAAACCGCGAGCTATCGCTACGACCCGTTTGGTCGGCGCATCAGCAAAACCGTCGACGGCATCACTACGGAGTTTTTCTGGCAAGGCGACAAGCTGATTACCGAGCACCACGCGGATCGCCATCGCAGCTATATCTACGAACCGGACAGCTTCCGGCCATTGGCGCTGTTGGAAGGATTTGGCCCAAAAGAAACAAAGCCCTTCCACTACCAACTGGACCACCTCGGTACCCCGCAGGAACTCACCGCCCCCGACGGTGAAATCGTCTGGTCCGCACACTACCGCGCCTACGGCGAAATCGCCCGCCTCGACATCGGAAAAATCGACAACCCGCTGCGTTTCCAGGGTCAATACTTCGACCAGGAAAGCGGACTGCACTACAACCGCCATCGCTACTACAATCCGGATGTTGGTCGTTACCTGACGCCAGACCCAGTGAAGCTGGCGGGTGGGATTAACTGCTACCAGTACGTACCCAATCCTACAGGGTGGATAGACCCGCTAGGCTTAAACGCATGCCCAGGAGAGGATGGGTGTAAACAGCAATCAAAAAAAGAGGGGCCTACAGAGAAGGTAAAGGTTGATGAGAAGTCGCCATCGGCTCCAACCTCACAGAAAAATCGGCGTTATTTATATCGTGGAGATCTAAGAGAACCAGATGAAATTTTTGAAAAGGGATTTGAGAGTCGAGGGTCCAGCACGGACCTTTATCTGCATTCGATAAACAACGCTAGCCCCCCAAGTAACTTTGTACCTACTTCAACCTCTAGCACCCAAGCGTTGGTATTCGCATCAAATTATGGATTCGAGGAAGGGTTTCTTTACACGCTAAGAAAAATCCCTGGTAGAGATGTAAATAAGGAACTAGGCGCTCGTTCCAAACACAAAAATGAGTTAGAAATCGCGATTCCAGAACGCATAGATACCAAAGATATTTTAGGTGCTTCACCTGTCTACGAAGACGGTACCTACAAGGGATACACAATATTGAACCCTAATAGGAAATACCCATGAAATCACGTGAAATCACCATTATCAAAAACGGGATACATGAAAGCGCAGTAATCGAATATGAAGGGGGCAAGCCTACCCTTCACCTAAGGCTGAGCGATGAAACACGAAAAAGCTACACAGCACTAGACCTATATGATTGCTTCGGTTTATTGAGGGCAGACTTAAAAGATATAACGTTTTTATGTAAAGGCTCAAAAATCAACGTCCACCCGTCAGGAATGTCTTCGCACATGTCTAACGGTCTTGTTGCGTACGAGATGACGATGGGAGTACCGGACGGTGAACTTGTGCATATTTTCTCTTATGAAGAAAACAATCTCACTAACGACATACAGGAGCAACATAACTTCTGCCAACGCTGGGCTGAATCGGTGTAGATGTGGCTTGAAGCCCCTGTGACGAGTTTGCCCTCGCCACAGGCTCAGTCGATGCCCTCAGATCCCCGCCAACGCCAAATCCATCGCAAAGTACGTAAAAATCAAATCCGCACCCGCGCGCTTGATCGACCCCAACGTTTCCCGCACCACGCGATCTTCATCAATCGCCCCCGCCTGCGCGCCGAACTTGATCATCGCGTATTCGCCGCTGACCTGGTACGCCGCCACTGGCAGGCGTGAGGCTTCGCGGATGTCGCGGATGATGTCGAGGTAGGCACCCGCTGGTTTGACCATCAGTGCGTCGGCGCCTTCCTGTTCGTCGAGCAGCGATTCGCGCACGGCTTCGCGGCGGTTCATCGGGTTCATTTGGTAGCTTTTGCGGTCGCCCTTGAGTGCGCTGCCGCCGGCTTCGCGGAACGGGCCGTAGAGGGCCGAGGCGAACTTGGTGGAATAGGCCATGATCGGGATATGGGTGAAACCGGCGTCGTCCAGGGCACGGCGAATGGCTTGGACCTGGCCGTCCATCGCGGCCGAGGGTGCGATCACGTCGGCGCCAGCGCGGGCGGCGGCCACGGCTTGTTTGCCGAGGTTGACCAGGGTCGCGTCGTTATCGACATGGGCGCCGTGCATCACGCCGCAGTGGCCGTGGTCGGTGTATTCGCAGAAGCAGGTGTCGGACATCACGATCATTTCCGGCACGGCGTCCTTGATGATCGAGGACATGCGCGAGACGAGGCCGCGCTCTTTCCAGGTGTCGCTGCCGTTGGCGTCCAAGTGGTGGGACACGCCAAAGGTCATGACTGACTTGATGCCGGCACGGGCATAGCGCTCGATCTCGCCGGCCAGCTTCTTCTCGGGAATACGCACCACCCCCGGCATGCTGGTGATCGGCACGAAGTCGTCGATTTCTTCTTCGACAAAAATCGGCAGCACCAGGTCATTGAGGGTGAATTCGGTTTCCTGGAACAAGCCACGCAGCTCCGGGGAGCGGCGCAGGCGGCGTGGGCGGGCTTGGGGGAACTGGCTGGTCATGGCTGTCCTGACTTGAGGCTAAACAGTTAAGGCTGAAAACTTTGGGGCGAAAGCTTATGCCCCTGCCCCTGGCAGCACAAATGCCAGGGCGCCAATAGTTTATTGCGAAACCTGCAACAATTGCATTGATCTAGAGCTGTAGACGCCCCTCAATGCACACCGCCACGACACCGCCCACCCAGATTTCGTCACCTTGACGCTCAACGTGGATGCGCCCTTCGCGCCCCATGGCGGTGCCCTGGCTGACTACGTAGCGCTCAGGTGCCAAGCCTTCGCCCAGCAACCATTGGGCTACGCCGGCATTCAAGCTACCGGTGGCCGGATCTTCCTGGGCTCCGTCGCCGGCGATAAAGGCGCGTACCTCAAACTGCGCGTCTACCGCATCCCGCGCGGGATCACAGGGGGCGATCACTCCAATCGCCAATCCGAGCAACTGCGAATAGTCGGGCTGCAGATCGAGCACCGTCTGGCGGTCAGCCAGCATCACCGCCAGCCAGCCCGCGCCATTGTCCACCCACTGGCTGCGCACAATGGCCTCGGGCGCCAAGCCCAACCCAACGCAAACACGCTCCAGCAATGACGCTTCCACCGCCCCGGCGCGCAACAACGGCGGCGCAATAAATGCGAGTTCATCGCCTTGGCGACGAATACGCACCAAGCCGATTTCGCATTCCTGGATGATCTCCCACCCCTTTGGAACGCCCCCCGCCTGCAACCACGCGTGGCAGCTGCCCAGGGTCGGGTGCCCGGCGAACGGCAGCTCCGTCAAGGTGGTGAAAATTCTCACCCGGTAGTCAGCCCGCGGATCACGTGGCGTCAGCAGAAACGTGGTTTCGCTGAGGTTGGTCCACTTGGCGAAGTCGGCCATCTGTTGGTCAGTCAGGCTGTCGGCGCCCAACACCACCGCCAGCGGGTTGCCTTTGAGCGGCACGCTGCTGAATACATCCAGTTGCTTGAAATCGAAAGTCGGCATGGGCTCAGCTCGGAATATTCAGGCCACGGATCACCGCCGGCCGGGCGACAAAGCCGTCCAGCACGCGCAGCACGTTGGGGAAGTCGGCGATGCCCACCAGGTCGCCCGATTCGTAGAAGCCGATCAGGTTGCGAATCCACGGGAAGGTAGCGATGTCGGCGATGCTGTAATCGTCGCCCATGATCCAGGTACGACCCAGCAGGCGTTTTTCCAGGACGGCCAGCAAACGCCGGGACTCGGCGACGTAGCGGTCGCGGGGGCGCTTGTCTTCGTAAGACTTACCGGCGAACTTGTTGAAAAAACCAACCTGGCCAAACATCGGGCCGATACCGGCCATCTGAAACATCAGCCACTGAATGGTTTCATAACGTGTGGCCGGGTCTTCGGAGAGCATCTGGCTGGATTTTTCCGCCAGGTAAATCAGGATCGCACCAGACTCGAACAGTGCCAAAGGCTGACCGCCGGGGCCGTTGGGGTCAATGATCGCGGGGATCTTGTTGTTGGGGTTCAGGGACAGGAACTCGGGGGACAACTGGTCCTGGGTCTCGAAGCTGACTTTGTGCGCTTCATAAGGCAGGCCCAGCTCTTCGAGCATGATCGAGACTTTTACCCCGTTGGGCGTGGGCAACGAGTACAGTTGCAGACGCTCAGGATGCTGGGCAGGCCATTTGCTGTTGATCGGGAAGTTATCGAGTGCGTTCATCGGGAAACCCCTAAGCAGAAAGCCCCCATGATAGTCATCTGCCCCCCGTCCTGCATGGGTCATCAATACGCAACATCGGCCGGCTAATCTCCTCCACAGGCGAACCAACACGCCCATCGGCACTCTTAAGTGCGCACGAACGGTGAATGGAGGCACTTCGCTCTATCGACAGGGAAAACCGCAGGACGCCAGATGCGTCACTGTGGCCGGGCTTGTCCGCCTTAATCAGATGCACTGAAGACTCGAACCTAATGACCATCAAGCCTCTGTGCCTTGCGCAACGTCTGAAACGATATTCATACATCATGTTGCCGGTATTGCTGATCGGCGGCGCCATCGGCCTGACCCTGGAGTCGCGCATCAGCCGCGCCGAGCCGGTCGACGGCGTGCAAACCCTGGTGTTCCTGCGCCACGGCGAAAAACCCGCCGGCGGCCTGGGCCAGCTCAACTGCCAGGGCCTGAACCGCGCGATGAACCTGGCAACCGTATTGCCGGAAAAATTCGGCAAGGCCGACTTCGTGTTTGCTGCCAACCCGACGCGAAACGTCGAAGAAGGCGAGCTGGATAATTCCTACAGTTACATTCGCCCCCTGATGACCATCAGCCCCAGCGCGATCAAGCTCGGGTTGCCGGTGAACATCAAGTTCTCGGCAAATGACACCAGCGCCCTTGCCGATGAGCTGGTGGAAGACAAATACCATAACGCCACCATTTACACTGCCTGGTCCCACGGCTACCTGCCGGAGTTGATCAACAAGGTGGCCAGTGAAGCCGCGGGCGAAAAGCACACCATCACCCAGGACTGGTCCGGCAGCGATTACGACACGCTGTATGTGCTGACGCTGACCTGGCACAACGGCAAAGCGTCGCTGCTGAGTCGCAACTATAAGCAGGGCCTGAATAACGGCGAGCATAGCTGTCCGGAAGCGACCCAAGTCAGCGCAGATACCTGAGGCACACCACGATCGGTCCCACGCCCCCGCGTGGTAATGCCGCTTGGGACGCTCCGCGTCCGGCTTCGGCTTGAGCCTTACGCACGGGTGACGCGGAGCGTCACAGGATGCATTTCCACGCAAGAGCGTGGGAACGATCAATGGCAGGCGCGTATGATGCCCCGCTATTGACTCTTCTGCGGATCATCTCCATGCCCAACCTCGCTTCCACCCAGCCCAACCGGGGCTGGTCGTTCTGGTGGAAACCAGCACTGTTCCTGCTCGTGGCCTGCATCGGCCTGTATTACGTGAAATGGTCGCCCTACTACCTCAAGGCCTTTGTCGCCGCCGATAACCACAGCATCGGCGCTTCGATTTTGAACGATCAGCAAAGCTCGCCCCTGTCGGCAGCGCTGGCCTATGCCCAGGTGTATTTCCTGGCGATCTGGAAAGCCGCCGTCCTGGCGGTGATTCTCGGCTCGTTGCTGCAAGTGTTGATCCCCCGCGACTGGCTGTTGCGCCTGTTTGGCCGCGCCGGGCTGGGCTCGACCCTGCGCGGCGGGCTGTTCGCCTTGCCGGGGATGATGTGCAGTTGCTGCGCGGCGCCGGTGGCGGCGGGCATGCGTCGTCAGCAAGTGTCGGTGGGCGCGGCGCTGGCGTTCTGGATTGCCAACCCGGTGTTGAACCCGGCCACCCTGGTGTTTATGGGATTTGTACTGGGCTGGGGTTTTACCGCGTTGCGGCTGGTGGCGGGCATTGTGCTGGTGGTGGGCGTGTCGCTTGTGGCGCAGCGCATTGCGCACCCGGAGCAGGTGCCGGAAGCGGCACTGGGCGCGGTGGCCGAGGCCAGCGTTGTCGAGTCCCAACCGTTCCTGAGCCGTTGGTTGCGCACCTTGTGGCAGCTGTTCTGGAGCACCATCCCGATCTACATCCTGGCGGTGCTGATATTGGGCGCGGCGCGGGTCTGGCTGTTCCCCCATGTGGATGGGGCGATGACCGACAGCCTGGTGTGGCTGGTGCCGCTGGCGATCGTCGGCACGTTGTTCGTTATTCCTACGGCAGCCGAGATTCCTATCGTACAAACCATGATGACCCTGGGCATGGGCACCGGCCCGGCCGTGGCTTTGCTGATGACCCTGCCGAGCGTGAGCCTGCCGTCGCTGCTGATGTTGCGCAAGGATTTCGATGCACGGGTGCTGATGACCGTCGCCGGGCTGACCATGTTGATGGGCGTGGTGTGCGGCTTGATCGGGGCGGTGATTCTTTAGGTATTGGGCGGGCTTAGGGCCCTATCGCCGGCAAGCCGGCGCCTGCATTTTGAATTGTGAATACCTTCAAATGTGGGAGCGGGCTTGCTCGCGATGAGGCTCTTGAATACTGCCCATCAACTTCGTCGAGCATCGCGCTCGCGCAGATAAGCCACCACCGCTGCCTGCTCCCCGGCGAACTCGATGCGCGCGCCTTTGCTTTCGCGCTGGAACGCGTACATCGGGTCGTAATACTCGCGCAGCAACCCTTCGATCCACACCCGGTGCAGGTCCACCGCGCCACTGCGGGCCTGTTCCGCCAGGGCATCCTGCAAAACTGCCTGCAACCGCTGGAAGCGCTCGCCGCCCAAACGTTTGTGGATATTGATCAGGCTCTGGGTCAAGCGCTCGGCAAACAGCGCCTGGCCGGTGTCGCCAAACACCTCAACAAATTCCGCACACAGATCGACCACATAATCACGCAGGATGCGCTCGACGCGGCCTTCAACACTGTCTTCCAGCCACACCATCGGGAACGCCTGCATGCCCTTGTGCAACGGCAACGGCAGCGCGCAACTGCCGATCATGCGGCTCTCATCCTCGACCACAAACTGCTCGATGCCGCCCGCGCGTTTTTTCAGCAGGTCTACCGCCAGGCGGTTCTCGAAGTCGATGTTGGACGGCTGCGCCGTGGCGCGCTTGCCGAAGCTGGAGCCACGATGGTTGGCGTGGCCTTCCAGGTCAAGGGCGTTGCGCAGTTGGCCAAGTACTTCGGTCTTGCCGGTGCCGGTCATGCCGCCCAGCAATACGAAATCACACTCGGCCGTGGCCTGCTCCAGCGTGTCCAACAAGAAAGTACGCATGGCCTTGTAGCCACCGCCAACGCGCGGATACTCGATACCGGCTTCGGTTTTAAGCCATTGCTGCACGATCTGCGACCGCAACCCACCACGAAAGCAGTACAGGTAACCGTCGGGGTTGGCCTGGGCGAACTGCGCCCAGTGTTCGATGCGTTCGGCCTTGATCGCCCCGGACACCAGCTCGTGCCCCAGCACGATGGCCGCCTGCTGGCCCTGCTGCTTGTAACAGGTGCCGACCCGTTGGCGCTCGTCGTCGGTCATCAGCGGCAGGTTGATCACACCAGGGAACGCGCCCTTGGTGAATTCAATCGGCGCACGGGTGTCCATCATTGGCCGGTCGTTGAGGAAGATGTCGCGGTAATCGGTGATGTCGGTCGCCATCAAAACACCTCGACCGCGTTGGTCTGTCGCTCAACCAGTTCGCCGATTGGCTCAAGGCTCAGGCCCAGTTCAGCGGCCACCGCCTGGAACTCGGCGTCGCCTTCAGGGGTGACCGCGATCAGCAGGCCGCCGCTGGTCTGCGGGTCGCACAACACGCGTTTGTGCAGTTCCTGCAGGCGCCCGAGCTTGCTGGCGTAGCTGTCGAAGTTGCGCAAGGTGCCACCCGGCACGCAGCCTTGTTCCAGGTAGTACTCGACCCCTGGCAGGCGTGGGACTTTTTCGTATTCGATGCGGGCCGTCAGGCCACTGCCGTCGGCCATTTCGACCAAGTGGCCAAGCAGGCCGAAACCGGTGACATCGGTCATGGCGCTCACGCCCGCCAACTTGCCAAAACGGCTGCCGGGCTTGTTGAGGGTACACATCCAGTCACGGGCCAGGCCGATGTCCGCCTCGCGCAACTTGCCCTTTTTTTCGGCGGTGGTGAGGATGCCGATGCCCAGGGGTTTAGTCAGGTACAAACGGCAGCCGGCGGTGGCGGTGTCGTTGCGTTTCATGTGGCGCTTTTGCACCAGGCCGGTCACCGCCAGGCCGAAAATCGGCTCCGGGGCGTCGATGGAATGGCCACCCGCCAAGGGGATGCCGGCTTCGTCGCACACCGAACGGCCGCCACGGATCACTTCACGGGCGATCTCCGGCGCCAGCACATTCACCGGCCAGCCGAGAATCGCGATGGCCATCAACGGGTCGCCGCCCATGGCGTAGATGTCGCTGATGGCATTGGTGGCGGCGATACGGCCGAAGTCGAAGGGATCATCGACAATCGGCATGAAAAAGTCAGTGGTGGAGACCACGCCGCGCTCGTCGTCGATGGCGTACACCGCCGCATCATCACGCGAGGCGTTGCCCACCCACAGCTTGGGATCAAGGTTCTGTGCGCCGCTGCCGGCAAGGATCACTTCCAGCACCTGGGGCGAAATCTTGCAGCCGCAACCCGCGCCGTGGCTGTACTGGGTAAGGCGAATCGGCTCGTTCATGGTGGACCTCAAGCTATCAAGTGCGCGGATTCTATCAGACAGCAAAAGGCCGGCTGGACTCTTGCGAGTGCAGCCGGCCTTTTAGGCATTGCTTTTACTGTTTGGCAGCCAGTAAACGCTTGTGCCGGTTACGTCGTGCAATGTTCAAGCACTCGATCGCTGCCGAGAACGCCATGGCCGCATACACGTAGCCTTTTGGCACATGGGCGCCGAAGCCTTCGGCGATCAGCGTCATGCCGATCATGATCAAGAAGCCCAGCGCCAGCATCACCACGGTCGGGTTGTCGTTGATGAACTTGGCCAACGGCTCTGCCGCCACCAACATCACGATCACCGAAACCACCACGGCAATGATCATGATCGGCAAGTGCTCGGTCATGCCCACGGCAGTAATGATGCTGTCGATGGAGAACACCAGGTCGAGCAACAGGATCTGCCCGATGGCCGCAGCAAAGCCGATGGACACGGCATTGCCGGCGCTGGCCTTCTCTTCAGGCTCCGGGTCCATGCTGTGATGGATCTCGGTCGTCGCCTTCCACACCAGGAACAAGCCACCGGCGATCAGGATCATGTCTTTCCAGGAGAACGCCTGACCCAAGATCTCGAACACCGGCGCCGTCAATTGCACGATAAATGCGATGGTGCTCAACAGGCCCAGGCGCAGGATCAACGCCATGCTGATACCGATGCGCCGCGCCTTGGCCCGGTGCTTCTCGGGCAATTTGTTGGTGAGAATCGAGATAAAGATCAGGTTATCGATGCCCAGCACGATTTCCATGACGATCAAGGTAGCCAGTGCGACCCAGGCGGTGGGGCTGGCGGCCAGTTGTAAAAGGTAGTCCATAGGTCAGTCCTGACGTTGTACGGGGAAATTAGGCTTCTTTACTGTTCGATTCAGACTCGTTTTCTTCCTGATCATCCTTTTTTTCCGGACTGATCAAGCCTTGTGTCGCTTCACTCAACGCCTGTTCGGCGGCCTTGTGGGTTTCATCGATCACTTGCTTGGCCGATTCGGTGGCCTTGCCCATCACCTGCTGTGCGCTTTTTTCGACTTGGTCACAGCCGCTGATCATCACCAATGAAAGCGCAAGCAACGACGCCGCGCCCAGGGAATTGAGTTTCATGATGTATTCCTCGTTAGAACCTTTGGGTCCAAATAGTGGCCCCTCGATAGCGAGGCATTCTATGCAGACGAACAGTTCAGTAAAATTCGTATTTTTCTCGAGTATACTTCGGTTTTTACGAAGTGTAGGTCGCCATGCTGAATTATAGACAGCTGCACTACTTCTGGGTTGTGGCCAAGACCGGCAGCATCGTGCGCGCCTGTGAGCAACTTAACCTCACGCCGCAGACCATCAGCGGGCAGATCAGCCTGCTGGAGCAAACGTTCGGTATCGCACTGTTTCAACGGGTGGGACGCCAGCTGGAGTTGACCGAGGCCGGGCGACGGGCCCTGCCGTACGCCGAACAGATGTTCCAGACCGGCAATGAACTGGAGGCGATATTGCGCGCGCAGCCTAATGAGCAGCAGATTTTGTTCCGGGTCGGGGTGGCGGACGTGGTGCCCAAGTCCATCGTCTACCGGCTGATCGCGCCGACCATGGAGCTCAGCGAACCGATCCGCATCACTTGCCGTGAAGACAAACTCGAACGTTTGTTGGCCGACCTGGCGATCCAGCGCCTGGACCTGGTGATCTCCGACAGCCCGATGCCCACGCACCTGGACATCAAGGGCTACAGCCAGAAGCTGGGGGAATGCGGCATCAGCTTTTTCGCCACCCAGGCCTTGGCTGACCAGCACGGCGGCGATTTCCCACAGTGTTTGCACGATGCGCCGCTGTTGATTCCGGGGGCAGAGACCGTGGTGCGCAGCCGCTTGCAGCGCTGGTTTGCCGAGCAGCAGATTCAACCCAGGATCATCGGTGAGTTTGACGACAGCGCCTTGATGCAGGCGTTTGGCCAATCCGGCAGCGGGATCTTCATCGCGCCCAGCGTGATTGCCGACGAGGTGGTGCGCCAGTACGGCGTGGTGCTGATTGGCCAGACGTTTGCGGTGACCGAATCGTTTTACGCGATCTCGGTGGAGCGCAAGGTCAAGCACCCCGGCATCGTGGCGATTACCGAAGGCGCTCGACGAGAGCTGTTTACCGCCCTGCCCTGACGCCTCAGGCCGGTGTCGGCACTGGCTTGGCGGTCATCAGCCACAGCGCCAGCAGGATCGACACCAGGATAAACCCCGAGGCGGCAAAGCCCAGGCTGCCCAGGCCCAACGTGTCGATCACATGCCCACCCACCAGCGCCCCCAGGCCGATGCCCAGGTTGGCCCCCGCGATGTTCAGCGACGCGGCAAACGCCGGCGCATGGGGCGCGGCCTTCATCAACCGCACATGGCTGACCAGGAACATCGCCGCCTGGGTCACGCCCCACACTGCCATGGCCGCCGCCAGCCCGACTGTGGAGTGAATCGCCGGAACCACCGCCACCATGCCGGCGATCATGAACCCGCAGAACACCATAGAGGCGATCAACGGGTGGCGATCCACGGCGCGACCGCCGAGGGAGTTGCCGATCAGGCCGACCGCGCCGAAGCCCATCAGGCACCAGCCGACCAGCGTGCCGTCGAAACCGGCCAGGCGCTCAAGGATGTCCGCCAGGTAGGTATAAGCGGTAAACATGCCGCTGAAGACCAGAATCGACAACAGGATATGCCCTTGCATCAACGGGCTGCGCAGGAGCTTGAACTGCGAACGCAGCGTGACTTGCTCGTTCTTCGCCTTCGTCACCGGCAGGTAGATAAACAGCAGCAGCGCCTTGGCCAGCGCAATCACCGCCAAGATGGCAAACGCGCTGCGCCAGCCGAACATGTCGGAAATCAGCGTGCCCACCGGAATACCGAACACGGTCGCGCAGACAATCCCGAAACCAATTTTCTCGATCGCCCGGCCCGCGTATTCAGGGCCGACGATGTCCACCGCCGTTTCACTGGCCAGCGCCCAGAACACTGGCAAGCCCAACG
This sequence comes from Pseudomonas fildesensis, assembly GCF_001050345.1. Lineage (GTDB taxonomy): Bacteria > Pseudomonadota > Gammaproteobacteria > Pseudomonadales > Pseudomonadaceae > Aquipseudomonas > Aquipseudomonas fildesensis. The sequence continues at coordinate 130,035 of NZ_LFMW01000017.1, forward strand.
CAGGGATCAAGCGCGCCACGGCCATCACCCAGATATTTGGCGCCAGGGCCGCCACGGTATTGGCCACGGCAAACATGATCAGGATGGCAATGAAAAGGCGCTTACGCGGGAACCGCGCGAAGTAAGCGGTCAGGAATGGGCCGAACGCCGCAACGGTGAACGCGAACAGTGTCACCAGCAGCCCGGCCTGGGACACGCTGACATTCAAGTCCCGGGCAATCGACGGCAACAGGCCGACGATAACGAATTCTGTGGTCAGCACGGTAAAGCCGGCCGCCGACAGCAGCAGGATGGGAAACAGCATGGAAACTCCAGAAACGACGACATCAACGACAGCCCGAGGGGCTCGCTGACAGAGAGGAAAGATGAGAGGGAGGAATCTTAACAGAACATGTCCGGACTTGGCGAAGGCCGGCTGACAGCGGGTAACGGAATGCCGCAGCGACCGGGACATTTCCCACAGCATGCTAGACTTCGCGACCCGCGTCCTACAGCCCTTTCTGATTGCGCCGCTGAGCCTCCCAAAAAAAAACGAGAGACAAGTGTTTATGACTGCTGCCCCTTCCCTTTTGCAACGACTGCTGCGCGTCAGCCTGGTCACGCAAATCGTCATCGGCCTGATCGCCGGCATCCTTATGGCCTTGCTTCTGCCCGAAGCGGCCAAGGCCTCCGGGTTTATCGGCAAAGTGTTTGTCGCCGCGCTCAAGGCCGTGGCACCGATCCTGGTTTTTGTGCTGGTGATGGCGTCCATTGCCAGCCATAAACATGGCCAACAAACTCATATCAGGCCGATCCTGTTCCTGTACCTGTTGGGCACCTTTGCCGCCGCCGTGGTGGCGGTGATTGCCAGCGCGTTGTTCCCCTCGACGCTGGTGCTCGCCACCCATGACACCACCGTGAGCGCCCCCGGTGGCATCCTCGAGGTGCTGCAAAGCCTGTTGCTCAGCGTGGTGGATAACCCGGTGAGTGCGCTGATGAACGCCAACTTTATCGGCATCCTGGCATGGGCCATCGGCTTGGGCATTGCCATTCGCCATGCCAGCGAAACCACCCGCACCGTGCTCGATGACCTGTCCAACGGCGTGACGCTGATCGTACGCGTGGTGATCCGCTTTGCGCCGCTGGGCATCTTTGGCCTGGTGGCCTCGACCCTGGCCACCTCCGGCTTCGGCGCACTGCTCGGTTACGCCCACCTGCTGGTGGTGTTGATCGGCTGCATGCTGTTCGTGGCGCTGGTGGTCAACCCGGCCATCGTGTTCTGGAAACTGCGCCGCAACCCCTACCCGCTGGTGCTGATGTGCCTGCGTGAGAGCGGCATCACTGCCTTCTTCACCCGCAGCTCGGCGGCGAATATTCCGGTGAACCTGGCGTTGAGCAAACGCCTGGGGCTGCATGAAGACACCTATTCGGTGTCAATCCCGCTGGGTGCCACCATCAATATGGCCGGGGCCGCGATCACCATCACCGTGCTGACCCTGGCCGCTGTGCACACGTTGGGAATTGCCATCGACCTGCCCACCGCGGTGTTGCTCAGCGTGGTCGCGGCGATCTGCGCCTGCGGTGCATCGGGCGTCGCCGGCGGCTCGCTGCTGCTGATTCCCCTGGCGTGCAACCTGTTCGGCATTCCCAGCGAAATCGCCATGCAGGTGGTGGCGGTCGGATTCATCATCGGTGTGTTGCAGGACTCGGCGGAAACCGCGCTCAACTCGTCGACCGATGTGCTGTTTACGGCGGCGGCGTGCCTGGGCAAGGAAGAGCAGTTGGCCTGAAACCCGCGCACAAAAAAGCCCGGCTCGGTTCGCTAAAGAACCGAGCCGGGCTTTTTTATGACTGCGCTTAGAAAGCGCCCATGTAATCACGCTTGCCCACTTCCACACCGTTGTGACGCAGCAAGGCGTAAGCGGTGGTGACGTGGAAGAAGAACTGCGGCAGGCCGTAGGTCAGCAGGTACGACTGGCCGCTGAAGCGCTTCTCTTTCGGGGTGCCTGGGCGGGTGATGATTTCGATGCCTTCCTTGCCGTCGATCTGGGCCGGGGTGATGGTGTCGACGAAGGCCAGTACCTTGGCGATCAGCGCTTGCAGGTCGGCGAAGGTCACTTCGGTATCTTCGTATTTCGGCACTTCAATCTCGGCCAGGCGTGCGGAAACGCCCTTGGCGAAATCGACGGCGATCTGCACCTGGCGCACCAGCTGGAACATATCCGGGAACAAACGCGCTTGCAGCAAGGCGTTCGGATCGATGTTCTTGGCGGTGGCGTGGGCTTCGGCTTTGTTCAGCACATCGCTAAGGGCGGTGAGCATTTGCTTGAAGACTGGGATGGAGGCGGCGTACAGGGAAATAGTCATGACAGTCTCATCGATAATGGCAGGGTTGGAACCAGCGGCGATTATAGCCATGCCCGCCGCTTGTCTTTTATTTTTTCAGGATTAGGCTAGTGACCTTCACTGCATAGGGAAAGCGCGATGACCGCCGAGCACGACACCGACACCCCTGAGCCGCGCCTGAACAGCACGGAAATCCGCCTCCTGGGCTGCCTGATCGAAAAACAGGCGACCAACCCCGAAACCTATCCCCTGACCCTCAACGCGCTGGTGCTGGCCTGCAACCAAAAGACCAGCCGCGAGCCGGTGATGAACCTCAGCCAGGGCCAGGTCGGCCAAAGCCTGCGTGCGCTGGAAGGCCAGGGTTATACCCGGCTGGTGATGGGCAGCCGCGCCGACCGCTGGGAACATCGCGTGGACAAGGCGCTGGAACTGGTGCCGGCCCAGGTGATCCTCACCGGCCTGCTGTTTCTGCGTGGGCCGCAGACGGTTAACGAACTGCTGACACGCAGCGGGCGCATGCATGACTTCGAAGATGCCGAGCAGGTGGTGCACCAACTCGAACGCCTGATTGCGCGCGGACTGGCGTTGCTGGTACCGCGTCAGGCGGGACAGCGGGAGGATCGCTATACCCATGCGTTGGGGGACCCGGCGGATATCGAGGTGATTATCGCGGCGCGGGGGAGTCCGGTGGAACGTGGGGCCGCCGGTGGTGTTTCCTTGGAGCGAATCGAAGAGCTGGAAGCGCGGATTGCCGCACTGGAAGAGCGCCTGGCGCGCCTGGAATAAGCGGCTTTTGTGGCATTCACATGCCCTGTGGCGAGCGGGCTTGCCACAGGGAATGTGTATGCCTTCAGCTGCGGGCAAACACCACGGCTTTCTCAAACTGCTCCTGCGTCGGCCGCACACCGGTGTAGAGCACAAATTGCTCCAACGCCTGAATCGCGATCACTTCCAGCCCGGTGATCACACGCTTGCCTTGGGCACGCCCGCGCACGATCAATGGGGTTTCAGCGGGGATCGCCACCACATCGAAGACAGTGTCAGCCGCATCGATAACATCCGCTTCAAACGACAACGCATCCGCCTCGGCCCCACCGGTCATGCCGATGGGCGTCACATTGATCAGCATCTGCGGGCGCAACTCGCCTAGCTCCGCTTGCCATTCATACCCCAGGTTCTGTGCCAACGCCCGGCCTGCCGGTTCATTGCGCGCCACGATCACGCCATTGGCGAAGCCACCATCGCGCAACGCACTGGCCACGGCCTTGGCCATGCCGCCGCTGCCACGCAGGGCGAAGGTCGATTCCTTCGGCACCGCATGCTTTTTCAGCAGTTGTTCGATGGCGATGTAATCCGTGTTGTAGGCCTTCAGACGGCCGGCGGTATTGACGATGGTGTTCAAGGAGTCGATGGCTTGAACTGAATCGTCGAGTTCTTCCACTAAGGCAATGGCGGCTTCCTTGAATGGCATGGAAACCCCGCAACCACGCACCCCCAGCGCCCGGATACCGCCGATCGCGCCGGGCAAATCCTGGCTGCTGAAGGCTTTATAGTAGAAGTTCAAACCCAGCTGTTCGTACAGATGGTTATGAAAACGCAAGCCAAAATTCCCGGGACGCGCCGACAGTGACATGCACAGTTGGGTGTCCTTGTTGGGGTGCATCTGCATGGGTAACTCCTTGAAGTAAGCAAATCGATACAGACCTTACACAACCTTTACCTAGCGGCTGTGCTGTTTTTCAGAAATACGTTGTCTTAAAAGTATCCCCGCGACATTACTTGAGTCTATTGATTGCAGACCACAAGCGCAGGGGCTAACCGAGGAATGACCATGATTCGTAAAATCCCCAAGATCGCCTTGCTGATCGGTGCACTCGCTATGGCAGGCCAAGCCTCCGCCCACGGTGGTGGATGGGGTGGCCCGGCCGTCTTGGGTGCGATAGTAGGCGCAGCCGTCGTGGGCTCTGTGGTTGCCAGCCAGCCGCGCGAGGTCTATGTGCAGCAGCCGGTGTATGTGCAACCGCAGCCGGTCTACGCCGCGCCACCACCGGTCTACTACGCACCGCCACCACCGGTGTATGTGCAACAACAGGTCTATTACCGCCCGGCGCCGGTCTATTACGGGCCGCCACGTGGCTACTACGGTCCTCCCCACGGTGGCTACTACGGCCGCGGCTGGTAACCTTGAACTGACGCACCTGAACAGGCCTCGCCCACCCGCGGGGCCTTTTTTTGGGCAACGATTTATCCGGAAAAGTCCGGATTGATCGCGCCAAGGTCGCTATGAGGACAGTGACCTGGCGGCAATCCCACATCATTGAGGTCGAAAGTCTACTTGCCCGATATGGGCTCGCGCTGTCATGTTTATGTCACGACACACTCACACACTCATCCTGTCCACCCAATAACAACACGGACGACTGACCATGCCCACGCAAAACCCGCACCGCACCGCCGGACTCTGTACGTCCAGCAAGGTCTATAGCGCCTTGACCGAACTCAAGCACCTCGAAGGCCACCGCAGCGCAAAATTCCTAGCGTTACTGGCGGAGAGCCTGGTGCAAAAGGGCCTGCTCAGCGAGCAGGAAGTGGTGAAAATGCTCGACCAGGTGGTGGATTGACACCTGGCGTTGATGTCGACTATCGAGCCAGGTGATTTTTCCTCGACGCTCACGCCCCGTAAGGTGACCTCCATAGCAACCGGAGGTATTTATGCCCACTATTCAGATCATGTCCGTCATCGGCAGCGCCGTTCCCGCCCCCTTGCGCAAACTTGGACTGCTCGCATGCTGGTACCTGGTACGCGATGGCGAGCCTATCAGCGGCCCGCTCACCTCGTTGTCCGCGGCTGAAAAACAGCTGCAACAAACATCCTGCTTCAGTCTCCACGCCTGAGCCCTACGGCAACGGCAACTTGACCCGTGGCTTGCTTTCGACAAACAACGCCCAGCTGGACATGAACAATGCCGCCACCAGCGGCCCGATCACAAACCCGTTCAGGCCGAAGACCGACAGCCCGCCCAAAGTCGAGATCAGAATCAGGTAGTCCGGCATCTTGGTGTCCTTGCCTACCAGGATTGGGCGCAGCACGTTGTCCACCAGGCCGATCACGAAGACGCCGAACAAGCCCAGTACCACGCCTTGCCAGATCGCCCCGCTCATCAGGAAATACGCCGCCACCGGGCCCCACACAATCCCCGCACCCACCGCCGGCAGCAGCGACAGAAACGCCATCAGTACCGCCCAGAGCAGCGCACTGGGAATATCCAGAAACCAAAAGATCAAACCACCCAGCGCCCCTTGGGTCACGGCCACCAGCACATTGCCCTTGACCGTGGCACGCACCACCCGATTGAACTTGAGTTGCAGGCGACGCTTTTGCGGCTCGGCCAACGGCACCGCCGTACGCACCTTGCGCACCAACTCCGGGCCGTCGCGCAGTAGGAAAAACAGCAAATACAGCATGATGAAAAAGCTCACCAGGAAATCAAACGTGCCCTGGCCGAAGCTGAACGCCTGCGTGGCGAAAAACTGACTGCCCTGCATCGCACTCTTGACGATCTTCTCGCGCAGGCCTTCCAGGTTGCCCATGCCGAAGCGGTCGAGCAGGTGCTGGAAGTACGGCGGCAGGAAGTTCTTGAACTGCTCGATATAGCCGGCTACGTCCAACTTGCCGCTTTCGATGTTTTTATAAAGCGTGGCACCCTCTTGCACCAGCAAGGCGCTGGTGATGATCACCGGCAGAATCGCGATCACCAGGCAGACCATCAGGGTGCCCAGCGAGGTCAGGTTGCGGTTCCAGCCAAATTTCGCCTGCAGGCGCCGCTGCATCGGGGCAAAGATGATGCCCAGAATGACCGCCCAGAACACCGCGCCATAAAACGGCAGCAATATCCAGATAAAGGCAATGGTCACCAGGACCAGCAGTAACAGCAGAGTTTTGAATTGCAGGTTGGTTTGATTCATGTTCGATCCATGTCAAAAAAGCCGGGCGCGCGTTTGCGTCCAGGTGCTTAGTCCGCCGAAAATCCTGGGAGTGCCATCTGTGTTGCCGTAAGCGTAGACCTGGATCAATAAAGCCTCGCGGACCTTCGGCTACGCTCGCGGCCTTTTGCGGCCCGATACTCATGCCTCTCATCCTTGCCCCCGAACTGCTCGCCCCCGCCGGCACCCTGAAAAACATGCGCTACGCCTTCGCCTACGGCGCCGATGCGGTGTATGCCGGCCAGCCGCGCTACAGCCTGCGCGTGCGCAACAACGAATTCGACCACGCCAACCTGGCCCTCGGCATTCAGGAAGCCCACGCGCTGGGCAAGCGTTTTTACGTGGTGGTGAACATCGCGCCGCACAACGCCAAGCTGAAGACCTTCCTCAAGGACCTGGCCCCGGTGATCGCCATGGGCCCGGATGCGCTGATCATGTCCGACCCCGGGTTGATCATGCTGGTGCGGCGGCACTTCCCGCAGATGCCAATCCACTTGTCAGTGCAGGCCAATACGGTGAACTGGGCCAGCGTGGAGTTCTGGCAGCAGCAAGGCATCTGCCGTGTGATTCTGTCGCGGGAACTGTCACTGGAGGAGATCGACGAAATCCGCCAGCAGGTGCCGGCCATGGAACTCGAAGTGTTTGTGCACGGCGCCTTGTGCATGGCCTACTCCGGGCGCTGCTTGCTTTCGGGGTACATGAACAAGCGCGACGCCAACCAGGGTTCCTGTACCAACGCCTGCCGCTGGAAATACCAGGCCACACCGGCAGTGGAAAACGCTACCGGCGATATCGTCCAGGAATATCAGCCGGAGCCAACGCTGGGCATCGGCGCGCCGACCGATCAGGTGTTCCTGTTGCAGGAGGCCAATCGCCCCGACGAGCAGATGCCCGCCTTCGAGGATGAGCACGGTACCTACATCATGAACGCCAAGGACCTACGGGCGGTGCAGCATGTGGAGCGCCTGGCCCGGATGGGCGTGCATTCGCTGAAAATCGAAGGCCGCACAAAATCCCACTTCTACTGCGCGCGCACCACCCAGGTGTATCGCCAGGCGATTGATGATGCGGTGGCCGGTCGCGCCTTCGACCGCAACCTGATGACCGACCTGGAATCCCTGGCCCAGCGCGGTTACACCGAGGGTTTCCTGCGCCGCCACGTGCACGATGAATACCAGAATTACCAGAACGGCAGCTCGGTATCGGAGCGTCAGCAGTTTGTCGGGGAGTTGACCGGCGAGCGTCGGGGCGAGTTGGCCGAGGTCAAGGTGAAGAATCGTTTTGCCGTGGGCAATCACCTGGAATTGATGACGCCCGCCGGCAACTTTCACTTTGACCTGGCCACCTTGCACAACGCCAAGGGCGAAGCCATCAAAGTGGCGCCAGGCGACGGGCACACAGTGTATGTGCCCCTGCCGGCCGAGATGGACCTGCGCTTCGGCCTGCTGATGCGCGATGTCTGAAAGCGCTAGATCTTGAACTGACCGACCAATTGCCCCAACCGCTGGCCCAGGTCCGCCAGGCTGCGGGAGGTCTGGGCGCCCAGTTGGGTTTCATCGGCCACGCTGTCAACCGCCACGGCAATCTGGTGCACGCTGCGGTTGATCTCTTCGGCCACCGCGGTCTGCTCTTCGGCGGCGCTGGCAATTTGCGCGTTCATCGAGTTGATGGTGCCGATCAGTTGCGCCATGGTGTCCAGCGACGCGCCGGCCTGGTTGGCCTGGGCCGAGGTTCCTTCGCCGGCATCGCTGGAACGGCGCATGGCGTCGACGGCGGCTTCGGTGCCTTTTTGCAGGCGGTCAATCATGCCCTGGATTTCCTGTGTGCTGCTCTGGGTGCGGCTGGCCAGGGCGCGCACTTCATCGGCAACCACGGCAAACCCACGCCCGGCCTCCCCCGCCCGCGCGGCTTCGATCGCGGCGTTGAGGGCCAGCAAGTTGGTCTGTTCGGCGATCGAGCGGATCACGCTCAACACACTGACAATCGACGACACATCCTGCTGCAGGCTGTCGAGGGACACGCCGCTGCTGCGGATATCGTTCACCAGCGCATGTATCTGCGCGATGCTGCCGTCGACCACGCGTTTGGCGGACTGGCCTTCCACGTCAGTTTGCTGGGCGGCGACCGAGGCACCTTGAGCACTACGCGCAACTTCTTGCGCAGCAGACGACATCTGGTTGATCGCGGTGGCCACCTGGTCAGTCTCGTGGCGCTGGCGTTCCATGGCCTGTTCCGAACGCTGGGCCTGGTCGGACACCTGGCTCACCAGCCCGGTGAGTTGCGAGGTCATTTCGGTGATCTGGCGTACCAGGCCGTGGATCTTGTCGACAAAACGGTTGAACGCGCCAGCAAGATCGCCCAGTTCGTCGTGACTGGTGATGGCCAGGCGGCGGGTCAAATCGCCTTCACCGGCGGCGATGTCATCCAGGTTGGCTTTCATCAGGTGCAACGGGCGCAGGATGGTATTGGCCAGCAGCATACCCACGGCCGCGATCACCAGCAGCACCACCACGGCCACGCCGAGAATGCTCAGCAGCACACCTTCCATGCGTTTCTCGACCTTGGCCTCGACTACTGCCACCTGGGCTTCGATGCCATCCAGGTTTACGGAGGTGCCGATGACCATGTCCCACTTGGACAGGTACTCGGTGTAGCCGAGCTTGGGCACCAGTTCGGTCTGGCCGGGCTGGGTCGAGCTGTATTGCAGGTAGTGGGTGCCGTCCTTGCCGACCTTGACCAGGTCGCGGTTGACGTAGACACCGTTGGGGTCGCGGTTGTCCTTGAAACTCTTGCCGACGCCGTCCGAGCTGTTGCCCTTGAACAGGCGAATGGTCTCGGAGTCGTAGCCGAAGAAGTAACCGTCCTTGCCGTAGCTGGTATTGGACAGCAGCTTGACCACCTGAGCCCGCGCGGCGATGTCGCCGGGGGCGGCTGCATCGTAGAGCGGCTTGATGGTGCTCATGGCCACTTCCACATAACTTTGCAGGGTCGTCTTGGCGTTGTTGAGCAAACGCTGGCGGGTTTCATCCACCTCGTTGCGCGCTTGCCCCTGGAGAATCCACACGGTGGTCAGGCTGATCACCAAGGCAAACAGCAGCACCGGCACTACGGCGAGGGACAGGACTTTGGCCTTTAAACTCAGACGCATGGCTTTTCTCTCTTGTTAGGCGACTTGAGAGGTTAGCGGCCAATTGCCCGAATTCTGTAGGACAAAAGCTATTTGTGGTGACTGGGCTTGTTGTGGGTTACAGCGTCATGGCGGCAATCCAGCCAAACGCCAGCAACGGAATGTTGTAGTGCAGGAACGTCGGCACCACGGTGTCCCAGATATGGTGGTGCTGGCCGTCGATGTTCAGGCCGGAGGTCGGCCCGAGGGTAGAATCCGACGCGGGCGAGCCGGCATCGCCCAAGGCGCCGGCTGTGCCAACAATGCACACGATGGCCAGCGGGCTGAACCCCAGTTGCACGCACAACGGCACAAAAATCGCCGCGAGGATCGGCACCGTGGAAAACGACGAGCCGATGCCCATCGTCACCAACAGGCCCACCAGCAACATCAGCAACGCCCCTACCCCACGGCTATGGCCGATGAATGCCGCCGAGGTTTCCACCAGCGAGCGCACGTCACCCGTGGCCTTGAGTACTTCGGCAAAACCCGAAGAGGCGATCATAATGAAGCCGATCATCGCCATCATCTTCATGCCTTCGGTGAACAGGTCGTCCGTTTCACGCCAGCGCACGATGCCCGACACCGAGAAGATCAGGAACCCGGCCAGGGCGCCGATAATCATCGAGTCCAACCACAGCTGAATGATGAACGCCGAGGCAATCGCCAGGCCGGCCACGAGCAGAGTCAGCGGGTTGTACTGCACCGCCACCTGCTCGACCCGCTCGATTTTCTCCAGGTCATACACACGCTTTTTGCGGTAGCTGACAAACACCGCCACCAGCAGGCCGACCACCATGCCCAGCGCCGGCAGGCCCATGGCGTGGGTGACGTTGACCTGGCTGATGTCGACACCGCTCTTGGCCACGTTGGCCAGCAGGATCTGGTTGAGGAATATATTGCCGAAGCCCACGGGTAGGAACATGTACGGGGTGATCAGGCCGAAGGTCATCACGCAGGCAATCAGGCGGCGGTCCAGTTGCAGCTTGGTCAGCACATACAACAGCGGCGGCACCAGCAACGGGATAAACGCGATGTGGATCGGCAGGATGTTCTGCGAGGCAATCGCCACCACCCACAACAGGCCGATCAGCAGCCATTTGACGTGGCTGCCACCCGTGGCTTCCTGGCGGTCAACCAGCATCAGCGCCTTGTCCGCCAGTGCATGGGCCAGTCCTGACTTGGCAATCGCCACCGCGAAAGCACCGAGCAGTGCGTAGGACAAGGCCACGGTCGCCCCACCGCCCAACCCACCGTTGAACGCCTTGAGCGTCGCGTCGATGCCCAGGCCGCCGGTCAAGCCACCCACCAGGGCGCCAACGATGATGGCAATGACTACATGCACGCGGGACAAGCTGAGCACCAGCATGGTGCCGACCGCGGCGATGACTGCGTTAATCATGGATACCTCAAGACAGAAACATAAAAAACAGGCATGCCCGCGACCGGGCGGCCATCGGAGACGGCAGCCAGCGTGCAGGCTTTAAGGAGGTCTTATTAGAGGGCGCGCACTTTGCAGCAGGCAGGCACTCATGTCAAAAAACCTGTGGCGAGGGCGCTTGCTCCCGCTCGACAGCGCAGCTGGAGTCGGCTTTTAGGGCTGCTGCGCACCCCAGCGGGAGCAAGCTCCCTCGCCACAAGAGCAGCTTTAAAATGAACGTTTGAATAAAGAAAAATTTACAGCGGCCGATACAAAGGCTCTCTGTGTTTTAAGGTTAAGGATGCTCCTCGATGTCCCTCAGACAGCTCTCCATTCAATGGAAAATCACCCTGCTCGCCGGCCTTTGCCTGCTGGGGATCGTGACCCTGCTGGTGGGCCTGTCGCTGTACCGCATGGAGCAGAGTTCGCAACAGGTCCAAGCGTCGAGCATGCAGATGCTCGATGAAGCCGCCCAAGCGCGTATCGAGGCACAGGGCGAAGTGCAGGCGCTGGGCATTCGCCAGCAGTTTATGGACGCTTACCAGTACGGCCACGGGTTTTCCCGCCAGGTGCTGTTCCTGCGCGAGCAGGCTGAAAAGCGCTTCCTCGATGCGTTCGACCTGCGCGAAGACCTGACCCGCCAGGTCAAGGCAGCCTTGCAGGCCAACCCGGACTTGCTCGGCCTGTCCCTGGTGTTCGAAGCCAATGCGCTGGACGGCAAGGATGAGTTGTTCGCCGACCAGGCGGAGCTGGGCAGTAATGACAAGGGCCGCTTCGCCCTGTACTGGTCGCAGCCGAGGCCCGGCAAGCTCACGTCGATGTCGCTGCCCGAAAGCGACATGTCCGACACCAGCGTCGGCCCCAGCGGCGAAAAAGCCAATGCCTGGTTCACCTGCCCTCGTACCACCCTCAAGCCGTGCGTGATCGAACCGTACTTTTACAGGATCGACGGGCAGAACGTGTTGATGACCAGCATCGTCTTTCCGCTGATGGTGAATGGCAAAGTCATCGCCTCGTTGTCGGCGGACATCAACCTCAACAGTCTGCAAGCCGTCAGCCTAAGGGCGAGCCAGAAGCTGTATGACGGCCAGACCCACGTCAGCATTCTCAGCCCCACCGGTTTGCTCGCCGGCTACAGCGCCGATGCCAGCAAACTCAGCCAGCGCCTGGACCAAGTGGACACCGCCAGCGGCACGCAACTGATCAACGCACTGGCCGGCAGCACGCAGATCCACAGCCTGCGCACCGACCACCAACTCAAAGTACTCGCGCCCTTCGAGCCGATTCCCGACGGCAAGCCGTGGGGCGTGTTGCTGGATGTGCCGGAAAAAGTCCTGGTCGGACCGGCCGAAGCGTTGAAAGCGCAGTTGGATGCGGATAACACCCGCGGAACGTTGCTTGAACTGGGCCTGGGCCTGCTGGCCGCCGTGATCGGCCTGGTTTTGGTGTGGCTGATGGCACGCAGCGTGACCCGCCCGATCCTCGGCGTGGCGCGCATGCTCGAAGACATTGCCAGCGGCGAAGGCGACCTGACCCGTCGCCTGGCCTACGACAAGCAGGACGAGTTGGGGCAGTTGGCCGGCTGGTTCAACCGCTTCCTCGACAAACTGCAACCGATCATCGCCGAGGTCAAACGCTCGGTGCAGGACGCCCGAGGCACCGCCGACCAGTCCGCCGCGATTGCCAGCCAAACCAGCGCCGGCATGGAACAGCAGTATCGCCAGGTCGACCAGGTGGCCACCGCCTCCCATGAAATGAGTGCCACCGCCCAGGACGTGGCCCGTAGCGCCGCCCAAGCCGCTCAAGCCGCGCGCGATGCCGACCAGGCCACCCGCGACGGCCTGACGGTGATCGACCGCACCACCACCAACATCGGGCATCTGGCGGCAGACATGAGCACGGCAATGGCCCAGGTTGAGGGGCTGGCCGCCAACAGTGAGCAGATTGGTTCGGTGCTGGAAGTGATTCGCGGCATCGCCGAGCAGACCAACCTACTGGCACTCAACGCCGCCATCGAAGCCGCCCGCGCCGGTGAAGCCGGCCGTGGCTTTGCCGTGGTGGCCGACGAAGTGCGCAACCTGGCGCGACGCACCCAGGAGTCGGTGGAGGAAACCCGCCTGGTGATCGAGCAATTGCAGAGCGGCACTCAAGAGGTGGTCGGCTCGATGGGCAACAGCTATCGCCAGGCCCAGGGCAGCGTCGAACAAGTCGGCCAGGCCGTCACCGCCTTGCGCCAGATTGGCGAGGCGGTCACGGTGATCAGCGACATGAACCTGCAAATCGCCAGCGCCGCCGAAGAGCAAAGCGCCGTGGCCGAGGAGATCAACAGCAATGTGGCGACGATTCGGGACGTGACCGAGTCGCTGTCGGAGCAGGCCAATGAGTCGGCGCGGGTGAGTCAGGCGTTGAACCGTTTGGCGAATCAGCAGCAGGGGCTCATGGATCAGTTCAGGGTGTAAGAGCCTTTGCCTCTGACGAGCGGGCTCGCCACAGGAAGCCCGCTCGCCACAATAAAGCCGATCTCCGCGTTTGGATTTTCGGTCCGTCAGGACTGGCGCTTGGGTAATTCGATCAGCACTTTGAGCCCGCCCAACTCGCTCTCCTGCAACTGCAACACCCCGCCCCACACCTCGACGATGTCCCGCACGATTCCCAGCCCCAGGCCGTGGCCGTCAATCTGCTCATCCAGGCGCGTGCCACGGCTGAATACCTGGTCACGCTGGGTTTCGGGAATGCCGGGGCCGTCGTCTTCCACCGCCAGCAGGTAGCTGTGCGGCGTCTCGCTGATGCTCAGGCGCACTTCGGCGTCCGCCCATTTGCAGGCGTTGTCGAGCAGGTTGCCGAGCAGCTCCAGCAAGTCTTCGCGGTCCCAGGGCAATTGCTGGCCCGGTGCGACGTGGTAGCTCAGGTCCAGGTGTTCGCCGTGGACCATGCTCAACGTGGCCAGCAGGCCGGGCAGTTCTTTTTCACAGTCAAACAACGCGCCGGGCAGGGTTTCGCCGGCCAGGCGCGCGCGGTTGAGTTCGCGGTTGAGGCGTTGTTGCACCTGCTCCAGTTGGTCGCGCAGCAACTTGCTCAGTTGCGGGTGATCCTTGAGCGCTTCACTTGAGGCCGCACTCAACAGCACCGCCAGCGGGGTTTTCAGCGCGTGGCCGAGGTTGCCCAGGGCATTGCGCGAGCGCTTGAGGCTGTCTTCGGTGTGGGCCAACAGGTGGTTGATCTGCGCCACCAGCGGTTCCAGCTCCAGCGGCACCTCGGTGTCGAGTTGCGAGCGCTGGCCCTGTTGCAGTTGGGCGATCTGGTTACGCGCCGTTTCCAGCGGGCGCAGCGCGCGGCGCACGGTGACCCGTTGCAGGATCAGCACCAGCAGCAGCGCCGCCAGCCCCAGCACCAACCCGATCTGGCGCATCAGGCGAAAGCTTTCGCGCACAGGCGTGTAGTCCTGCGCCACGCTGATGGAAATCGACTGGCCGAAACGCTTGTAGTCCGACCGCAACACCAACAGCTGCTGGCCTTCCGGCCCCAACTGCAAGTTGCCCTTGAGCCCGGCCGCGGGCAGGCGGGGCAGTTCCTGGTCCCACAACGAGCGGGAGCGCCAGTGGATATCGGCAAAATCGATTCGGAAATAATGCCCGGAAAACGGCCGCTGATAGGCCGGCGACAAACGCTGTTCATCCAGCTGCACACCGTTGGGCCCGCGCACCAGCGCCACCAGCAGGTTCTCACTGTCGTTGCGCAAACCGGCTTCCAGGTAGCGCTGCAAACCCGCCTCGAACAACCACAGGCTGGTTTGCGCCAGCACCACGCCGACGATCACCATCACGCTGATCAGCCCCAGGCTCAGCCGCCGCTGGATCGACTTCATGCAGGGCTGGCGCCGAACCGGTAACCCTGGCCGCGCCGAGTTTCAATCACGCTGCGGCCCAACTTGCGCCGCAGGTGGTTGACGTGGACCTCCAGCACATTCGAATCACGCTCGGTCTCGCCGTCATACAAATGCTCGGCCAGATGGCTTTTCGACAGAATCTGTTCCGGGTGCAACATGAAATAGCGCAGCAGGCGGAATTCGGCGGCGGTCAGCTGGATCTCTTCGCCATCGCGCAGCACGCATTGGCGGCCTTCGTCCAAGTGCAGGCCGGCGCCTTGCAGGGTTGGCTGGTTGGCCTGGCCATGGGAGCGGCGCAACAGTGCCTGGATGCGCAGGTGCAGTTCTTCGGGGTGAAACGGTTTGCTCAGGTAATCGTCGGCGCCGGCCTTGAGCCCTTCGATGCGCTCGGCCCAGGAGTCACGGGCGGTAAGGATCAGCACCGGCGTGGCCAGCGCGGCGGCGCGCCATTGGGCCAGTACCTCAAGCCCCGGTAAGCCGGGCAGGCCGAGGTCGAGGATGATCAGGTCGTAGGGTTCGCTGCGGCCCTGATACACCGCGTCACGCCCATCGGCCAACCAGTCGACCGCATAGCCCTGGCGCTGCAGGCCGGCCAGCAGTTCATCGGCCAGCGGTACGTTGTCTTCCACCAGAAGCAGGCGCATCAGTCTTCCTCATCTTTGATCAGCGCACCGGTCGCTGCGTCGAGTTTAATCTCGCGCACCACGCCTTCGGTGGTCACCAGTTCCACTTCATAGGCGTACTGGCCGTGCTTTTTTTCCAGCTCCGCTTCCAGCAGTCGCGAGCCGGGATAGCGTGCCATGGCCTTTTGCAACAGTTGCTCCAGCGGCAGGATCACCCCCTGCTGGCGCAGCGCCAAGGCTTCATCCTGGTTAAGGTCGCGGGCTGCCAGGCTTGAGCAAAAAACCAGGAGCACCGCCACCACCAGGCTAGCGGCGCGTCGATATACCGTCATTACGTATCCTGATGATTCTTGAGAACGCGCCCGGTGAGCGCGTCCAATTCAACGTCCCATTCGATGCCGTTGGCATCCTCCAGCTCGACTTGGTACAGGTACCGGCCGTAGGCCTCGTCCAGGTCGGTGTCCAGCAAGGTCGAACCGGGGTGCAAGGCCAGGGCCGTGGCTTCCAGTTGATCGAAGGCGACAATAGTAACAGTGCCAGGCAATTTCAGTGGTTTGTCGGGGTCCATTGCCTGGGCGTGGGCCGCCAGTGAGGTGATGACGCCGGCGGCGACCAGCGCTGTGAGACGCTTCATGATGAGTCTCCCTTTCAGGTTGCTTTTCCTACCGGGCCACCCTACCCGCTGCAACTTAACTGAAACTGAATTGCCACCATGGCAATTTCCTCGGGCCGCTTTTTCCCCTCACCGTGCGAGATTTTTTATACTGCCCTGCTCGCTTCACAAGAGACCGGTATGACAGCCATCCACATCAAGTTTCCCGCCCTGACCCTCAAGGCCGGCAAGCGCGCCTTTGCACGTATTTGTGAGCAAGGCCTCAAGCCTGCCGATGTCGGCATCCTCCCCGGCGCGGCCGGTGGCCCCAAGGCGCTGGGTATCCAGGGCCTGGACCTGGCGCTGTTTGGCGACTGGCTACCCCGCGCGCCACGCGAACGGGCACTGATCGGTGCGTCCATCGGCTCCTGGCGTTTTGCCAGCGCCTGCCTGCCCGACCCGGTGCAAGGCCTGCTCGACCTCGGCCGCCTGTACAACGAACAGCGCTTTGCCAAAGGCGTGACCATGGCGCAAGTCAGCCAGAGCTGCCAACGCATGCTCGATGACCTGCTGGCCGGACGCGACGCGCGGGTGCTGGACAACTCCGACTATCGGCTGAACATCATGGTGGTCAAGAGCCACGGCCTGCTCGCCGATGACCACCGCGGGCGCCTTGGCCTGGGCCTGTCCTCGGTGATTGCCGACAACCTGCGCGGCCGCGCGCGGTTGTCGCGGCACTTCGAACGGCTGATCATCCACGACCCTCGCCAGCCGCCACCGGTGCACCCGCTGAAGGATTTCCCGTCGCGCTTCCTTGACCTGAAACTGGACAACCTGCGCCAGGCGTTGCTGGCGTCCGGCTCGATCCCCATGGTGATGCAAGGCGTGCGCGACCTGCCGGGCGCCGGCGCCGGCACCTACCGCGACGGCGGCCTGCTGGACTACCACCTCGACTTGCCCTACCACGGCGACGATATCGTGCTGTACCCGCACTTTACCGACCGGGTCGTCCCCGGCTGGTTCGACAAGGGCCTGCCGTGGCGGCGCAGCAGTCAACAGGGCTTGCAGGACGTGCTGCTGCTGGCGCCGTCCAAGGACTACCTGGCCCGCCTGCCCCACGGCAAGCTGCCGGACCGCAGCGACTTCAAGCGCTTCATGGGCGATGACGCGAGTCGTCACAAGTACTGGCAGACAGCAATGAGCGAAAGCCAGCGGTTGGGGGATGAGTTTCTGCAACTGGCTGATAACGGTGGGCTGGGCGAGCGCTTGCAGGCGCTTTGAAGCTGCGCATTTCTCCTACGGAGGGACGGTATGCCCGGTGACGGATCAAGCTGTTAAACTCGCCGCCTGCCAGATACCTGACCGAGCTGAAAATACTGTGGAAATCTTCAAGGAATTTACATTCGAATCCGCCCACCGCCTGCCGCACGTGCCCGAAGGCCACAAATGCGGGCGCCTGCATGGCCATTCGTTCAAGGTGGCGATCCACCTGAGCGGCGACCTGGATCCCCATACCGGCTGGATTCGCGACTTCTCGGAGATCAAGGCTATTTTCAAGCCGCTCTATGAACGTCTCGACCACAACTACCTCAACGACATCCCCGGCCTGGAAAACCCGACCAGCGAAGTGCTGGCCAAGTGGATCTGGGCCGAGTTGAAACCTCTGCTGCCGGAACTCAGCGCGATCCGCATCCATGAGACCTGCACCAGCGGCTGCATCTATCGCGGTGAATAAACCGGCGATGTGAAAAAACCACCCTTGCGGTGGTTTTTTTATGGCTGCCATAGTGCCCTTCGTCCTGCCACAAAGACGCTGTTCGACTGATCCAATTTGTATCACCGCTGCACCGCTTTCGTGCCTGACAGGGCACCGCGAACACACCAACCTGCGTTTCTCCCCTGCTTGGCTATAAATACTGTGCACGGTGCACAGCGCCCGCCGTGCGTGTGTCACTTCCGCCGATATGGCACGCGCGGTGCAATAGGCCTGCGTCACTCATTCAGGGAGCAAGGCACATGACGCAGCAAGAACCGGGTAACGATTACCCCCTCAGCGAAGTCCCCATGCATGCCCGCAAGGGCCTGGCCTCAACCGCCATGGTGCTGCTGGGTTTCACGTTTTTTACCGCGACCATGTTTGCCGGCGGCAAGCTGGGGGTGGCGTTCAGTTTCCTCGACATGCTCGGCGTCGTGGCCCTGGGTAACCTGCTGTTGGGTATCTACGCCGCAGGCTTGGGTTACATCGCGTTCAAGAGCGGTTTGAACTCAGTGTTGATGGGGCGCTTCTGTTTCGGCGAGGTGGGCAGCAAGCTCAGCGACTTGATCCTCGGCTTCACCCAGATCGGCTGGTATGCGTGGGGCACCGCCACTGCTGCCGTGGTCCTGGGCAAGTATTTCGAGTTAAGCGATGCCAGCGTACTGGCCCTGATGGTGCTGTTCGGCATGGTGTTCTGTGCGACGGCGTACGTGGGCTATCGCGGGTTGGAAATTCTGTCCTACATCGCGGTGCCGGCCATGGGGATTTTGCTGTTTCTGTCGATGTGGGTCGCCACCGTGAAGGTCGGCGGCCTGGACGGCCTGCTGGCAGTGGTGCCGACTGCTGAGCTGGACTTGTCGACGGCGATCACCCTGGTGTTCGGCACCTTTGTCAGCGGCGCGACCCAGGCCACCAACTGGACGCGTTTTTCCCGCTCGGCCAGGGTCGCGGTGCTGGCCAGTCTGATCGGCTTCTTTATCGGCAATGGCTTGATGGTGCTGATCGGGGCCTATGGCGCCATCGTCTATCAGCAACCCGACGTGGTGGAAGTGTTGCTGCTGCAAGGCTTCGCCATGGCCGCGATGGCGATGTTGCTGCTCAATATCTGGAGTACCCAGGACAACACCATCTACAACTTCGCCGTGGCCGGCTGCAACCTGCTGCGCACCAAACGCCGCAAGACGGTGACCCTGGCAGGCGCCGTGATCGGCACCCTGCTCGCCCTGCTGGGCATGTACGACCTTCTGGTGCCGTACCTGATCCTGCTCGGCACGGTGATCCCGCCGATTGGCGGGGTGATCATGGCGGATTTCTTCTACCGCTATCGCGGCCACTACCCGCGCCTGGCCGATGTGCACCTGCCCGCGTTCAACTGGCCGGGGCTGGTGGCGTATGCCGTGGGCACGGTGCTGGCGTTCAACTCGCCGTGGGTAGCGCCTTTGGTGGGGATTGCCGCGGCGTCGTTGACCTACATCGTGCTCACCGCCGTCCTGCGCGTGCGGGCACCTTTGGCTGACGCCCAGGCATGAGCCTGACCGTTACCGATGTGCTGGCCCTGCCTGGCCTGGAGTCGATGCGCCTGCGCGCCGGTTCGGCCGGACTCGATAATGCTGTGCGCTGGCCGTACGTCGCGGAAAACAGCGGGATCGCCGAGTGGGTGCTCGGGGGTGAACTGGTGTTCGTCACCGGCATCAATCACCCGCGCGATGAAGCCAACTTGCTGCAACTGCTGGAGGAAGCCTGTCAGCGCCAGGTCGCCGGACTGGTGATTCTCACCGGGCCGGCCTATATCCAAATAATTCCCCAGCGTTTGCTGGATGCCGCCGAAGCCGCCGGCATGCCGCTGATTGAGCAGCCCTACTCGCTGAAAATGGTCCTGGTGACACAGGCCATCGGCTCCGCGCTGATCCAGGCCGAACAACTTGGACGCTCGCGGCACGATGTACTGGAGCGGCTGCTCACCGGTGACTATCAGTCCCTGGACCTGCTGCTGCACCGCGCTGCGCAACTGGGCATGCCGCTGGCGGGGCGTTGGCAGGTTGTCCAATTGCAACTGGAGGGTGGCGAGGCGCTGTTTGACCAAGATGATACCGCACAGGTAGAAGCGCAGCTGGCACGTCAACACGAAGCGATCACCCGGCGCTTGCGCCAGTTTTCAGCATCGATACCGGTAGTCGGCCGCGCAGGGCAATGGACATTGCTGCTGCCGGCCACCGATGCCGGCGCGGCGCTGGCCAATCGTCAGCAATTGGCCACTTGGCTGAATCCGCTGAACCTGCGCCTGGCGCCCTTGAAACTGTTTATCGGCTTGAGCGCCGCCGCACACCCACCCGCGCGCCTGGCCCAGGCGCAGGACGAAGCGCGCCAGGCGCTGGCCGCCGCGCGGCGCTTTAGTGAGCGCGCCGGGCTCTGTGTATACGACGAACTGGGCGTTTTGAAGCTGCTCAGCGGCGTGCGGGATCGTGCCCTGCTCGACCAATTTCTAAACGAGCGCCTGGGCCCCTTATTGCGCCACGACCTGCACCATGGCCCGAGCCTGATGCCGACCCTGGAAGCCTGGTTTCACGAGAATGGTAATCTGATGGCCGCCGCCCAGCGCCTGGCCGTGCACCGCAACACCCTGACTCACCGCGTCCAGCGCATCGAAGCCCTGTGCGGGCTGACGCTGGATAACGCTTATGACCGCCTGGACATTGGCATCGCGCTGATGATCTGGCGGCTGTCTGCCTGATTGTTTTTAGCCAAGAGGAACTTGCCCATGCACATCATCAACGCCCGCCTGCGCAACCGTGAAGGCCTGCATGATCTGCACCTGGAACACGGCCGGATCGCCAGCATTACCCCACAATCAACAGCGCCAATAGTGGGCGCTGACGACCTGGACGCTGCCGGCAACCTGGTGATTCCACCCTTCGTCGAACCCCATATTCACCTCGACGCAACCCTGACCGCCGGCGAGCCGCGCTGGAACATGAGCGGCACTCTGTTCGAGGGCATCGAATGCTGGGGCGAGCGTAAAGCCACCATTACCCAGGCAGACACCAAGACCCGCGCCAAAAAAACCATTCAAGCCCTGGCCGCTCATGGCATCCAGCATGTGCGCACCCACGTCGACGTCACCGACCCGGACCTCACCGCCCTGAAAGCCATGCTCGAAGTGCGCGAAGAAAGCACGCACCTGATCGACCTGCAAATCGTCGCCTTTCCCCAAGAGGGCATCGAGTCCTACCGCAATGGCCGGGAACTGATGGAAGAAGCCATCCGCCTGGGCGCCGACGTGATCGGCGGCATCCCGCACTTCGAGTACACCCGCGACCAAGGGGTGAGTTCAGTCAAGTTCCTGATGGACCTGGCCGAACGCACCGGCTGCCTGGTGGACGTGCACTGCGACGAAACCGACGACCCACACTCACGTTTCCTCGAAGTGCTGGCCGAAGAAGCCCGCAGCCGCGACATGGGCGCCCGCGTCACCGCCAGCCACACAACGGCCATGGGTTCCTACGACAATGCCTACTGCGCCAAACTGTTCCGCTTGCTGGGGCATTCCGGGATCAGCTTCGTGTCGTGCCCTACCGAAAGCATTCACTTGCAGGGCCGCTTCGACAGCTTTCCTAAACGCCGAGGCGTCACCCGCGTCAACGAACTGCTGGAAGCCGGCATGAACGTCTGTTTCGGCCAGGATTCCATCGTCGACCCCTGGTACCCGTTGGGCAACGGCAACATCCTGCGGGTACTGGAAGCCGGTTTGCACATCTGCCACATGCTCGGCTACAAAAACCTGCAAAGCGCCCTCGATCTGGTTACTGACAACAGTGCAAAAGCCATGGCCCTGGGTGACCGATACGGCCTGGAACCGGGTCGACCGGCCAACCTGCTGATTCTGTCGGCAGACAGCGACTACGAGGTGATTCGCAGCCAGGGCCTGCCGTTGTACTCGATCCGCAATGGTGAGGTTTTGATGAAGCGGCAGCCGGCGCAGGTGGAGTTTTTGTAAGAAACGTGGTCAGACGATCGAATCGATATCCAGTGTCTGCGCCCTCCCCCCGTCGTTGTGGGAGGGCGACGGGATGCTGGCATGTTGGGACAACTCACGGTTCTCACGATGGCTGAACCAGCGATTGAGACTGGGTTGCAGGTTGGCGGAGCGGGCCTGACTGCCGTACACATCGCGGGCTTTGAGGCGACGCCAGCGCAGGCTTTGCAGGCGGTGACGGCTGGCGTTCAAGCGTTCGATCTCGGCGTTCAAGGCCTGGTTGTGTTGATGTGCATGGCTTCGCTGATTCGCCGGGCGACGATGCTCGAGTTCTCGGTTCTTGTCGCGCAGTTGTTGACGCATGGTCTCAAGCGCGTGGTCGAGCAACTCGAATTCTCTCGGTGTGACAAGAGGCCCCTGGCTGTCCAGGGTTTGTTGCCAGCGGCGCAACGTGGCCCAGGCGGCAGGGATGTAGCTGGCGGTCATGAAGTGCTGGTTGGCCTGGAACAGCTGTTTCAGCAAATTGTCGCGGTGGGGCATATCGCCCTGGAGTTGCAACGCGCGATTGCACCCCGCCTCCTCGATGGATTCACAACCGGGTGTCCACAGCACCGAAGAATGCGTGCCGTCCGGGAGCATGATCGGCATGAAATGCTGTTGTTCGCCGTGATGCTGATAGGCGTTTCCACCCACGCGTACCAGGCCGGCGGCGAACAGCAGGCCACCGGCACCGGGGGCGCTAAATAACGTCACGGCGCCGGGGATCCAGAGTTTGGCGGTGGTGTTCATCCAGGTAGCGGGGACACTGGGGACGGGGTCGTTGTAGTTGACGATTCGGTGGTGGACCAGGGTGGAGGCGCCGGAGGTGAATTCGGAGTCCGCGGCGCGGGGGGCCCCGTAGGTGTATAGGAGGATGTTGTAGCCGCGATCAGGAATCCGCCGCAGCCCTTCTGCCAAAAGCAACGCGATGGCGCCGCCCAGGCTGTGGCCACAAATGACGATACGTTGTCCTTGGTGAAACTGATCAAGGTAGCGCAGCACGAAATTGCGCATAGCCCGATAAGCTTGATAAAAACCTTCGTGTGCCTTGCCAACGCCTTCGGCAAAGCTCACCTGATGGGCATTTGCGTCGCGCAGCGCATCGGCACCACTGGCTGTACCACGCACAGAGATCAGGATCACCTCGTCGTGATGAGTGATAAAAGCCTGAGTGTCAGTACCGAGTTTTTCATCATCGAAAAAGTGCAGGCTCGCAGGGTGTTCCTGCTCATCGCCCAGTTCCGGATTGTTTTGTGGATAAAGCTCAGGATCGAAGGGCAGGATCTCGAATCGCTTGGAGTAAGGGACCTCTTCATAAACAGGATAAAAACGTTGCGCCTGTTCGGGATCAATTCGCCAGGCTTCGTGGTATCCCGAGAGCTTTTCTGAAAACAGATTTCCGACGGAGGGGTCCATCGCAAAGGTGACTTGATCCACCGGCTTCCTGGGAGGCTGTTGACCAAAATCGCAGTAGCTCAGGGCAGACATCAGCGCCAACTGGTACAGGTTCAAGGCACAGAATTGATCATCGACGGAGATAATCGGGCGCAAGGCTCGCAAAGGCCGTACTTCGAGTACGGTGTGTTGATTGGGGAACAACACAATCCCTGAGAGGGTCGGCTGAGACGGGCCGAATCCGAGGTCGGCCATCATTTTCAGTGCATGCCGTTGAGGGCGGTACGGCGTAGTTGCTACAGGCGGTAAATGAGCGTTATGACGAACCAAGTCACTCACTTCAACCTGATAAAACCGGTCCGCTTGCTGCTTGGCTGGATTACCCTCAATTCGTCGACCGTCAGCTGTAGAAAAGCGTGTCTGCTCGGCGCGGGTTTGCAGTTCGGTGATGGGTAGTTTGTACGTTATGCGCTTGCTCAGTCGGTCATACAGTTCTTCTGTCCCGCAATACCGCCCCTCCAACAGAAGAACCACTGGGCCACAGTAAAAGTCCTGCAGCTTGGCAAATCCATCTCCATTCACCCTGCCCTCGTACTTACGTCCTGTACTGTCGTAGACCGTGAATGAAAGGCCGCCATATGCCTTTCCGCTACCGGCTTCATCTACCAGACAAAAGCTTACCCAATGTCCCCGCAATGAGCAGGCAGGCATCTTGTCATTGAAAAAAGGTTGCTTCCATGCGTCCTGCTTCATGATTGGTTCCTTGTCACTGGCATGTTGGATAGACGTCACATATGCGCCCATCCGGCATTTTTATGGGTTTGAAGTCCGTAGTATTGCCCCTGCAATATGCGGACAAGTCTTCGAAACTGTGACCTTTGCAGCGCTTCCATCCTCCTTGAACAGCTATCCATGTGTCGTCAAAAGCAGGTAGTTCCTCATCGATAACGGTCAGCACCATCCTGAGTGTTTTCCCCGATAGCTGATCTCGTTGCACGACCCCACCCGCTCGTGCTTTTTGCGGCTGACCCGTTGCATCCAGCGAATTGCATAGCAGGATTTTAATGATCGCGTGCTTCGGCCCCACCGTCCGAAACAACCACTGACACTGCCTAAATAACTCCTGAACACCCGACTCAGGCATCCCAGGCACATCCCCCTCCGAACGATCACGAATGGAAATACCTGCCATAGCGCCCCCAACATCCGAGTCACGCGTTCCCCACTTCGCATAAAAATCAAACTCCACACCGCGCAATACCAACGGACACCCGTCTACCGTTTCAGTCAGAGGAAGCTCGTAGCGCACCCGACTGGCCACAGGTTTGTAATCAGTAAAAAACACTTTCCGCTCGGGTCTCTTTCCTCGACGCGGGGGCAAGGTGCAGGCCTCACCTGTGGCCGGACGGTAATTGGCGGCACTTTTAAGTTCGAAATCCGCCGGCAAATCCACCTCCAACGTAAAGTGTTCAACCCCCCTTCCCGCACACCCCGAAAGCCACGCCATTCCAACAACAATTAACGCCCCACCCATCCACCTGTTCATGTATTTCCCCCACCCCTGCGCCACTGCTCCACCACTCGCTCAACGTGTTCCCCCGGCGTCTCGCCCCCTCTCGGCTGCCACCGAATGACACTGCCTCGGGTCGCCTCCTCCAATCTGCGTACCACCAGAAACTCCAACTGCTCCGGCCCACGCCACTGCCAGGCGCGAGCCTGTTCCAGTACTTGGGCCAGCCAGATTCTGGGGTCTTGAAACTCAACCAGAGCAGCAAGATCCTCGCTGTGTTCCGCCAGTAGGTACCGCAGGATATTGGCGTGCAGGATGGCTTCGGCCTGAGGGTTTGGGGTATCCATCCAAGGTGCCGGAACAGGCATCGGGTACTCGCCGGGAGCCGGGTTTTCGGCATGGCACCAGCGCCCTTCATGCCAGTAACACAGGCTGATCAGCGGCCCGAGGAATACCGGCCAATGCGCTTGCGTCAGATAGGCCAGGGCACGGGCCAACGTGCGATTGTCGTGAAAGCGGTAGAGAGCACGCGCGCCCTCTGGCCCTACCAGCAGTCGCTCGCGCCAATGCCGAGTGACGCCAGCCAAATCATCATCGGGCAAGCTGCCAAGCCACCCCCAATTCGTCTCGGGGTGTTGCAGCAGATCAAGCAGCGCAGACTCACTCAACGGCCCCAACAGCAGGATCACCGGGCCAGCATTTGCCAACTCCGCCGCGCCAGTCTCGGTGTAGAGGCTGCAATATTGCGTCACGTCGCGGGCCGCCAACATGGGCGGGCATGACTCGTGGTTCCCCTCAAGCATCAGGCACAGTCGGCGCCCTGCCTGTTGTTGTCGGGCCATCCATTGGCTTGGCAGGTTTTCCATCAAGCCGCCCTCCCCGTGATTTCGCACTGGCCTTCGCGGCAACGTTCACACAGGGGGCAGAAGTCCGCGCCCAGTTGTTTGGCCAAATGCATGATGGCGCCTTGCGCTGCGGCGATTTGGGGGGCATCGGTAACCGAAGACGAACTCTCCGGCCAGGTCGCGGACGGTGAACCGCCAAGGGTGATCGGCCGACTGCTGAAAATGCCGCCCGCCTGGATTACCAAGTGCTCTCCCCCGGCCTTCAAGCTCAGTTGTGCACCCGCATCGATGACCAAGCTGGCCCCTGCCTTGAGATGAACCTGTTGCCCGGCTTCGATCACCAGGGTCTGCCCCACACGGGTCTGGCTATCGACTTGCACGTCAAGGTGATCGCTCGCCTTCAGCACCACCTTGCGATCACCGGTGACGTAACGATGCTCCGCGCTTTCCAGGTGACTGGTACTTAAACCCCGGACGATTTCACGCCGCTCTCCGGCCACCTCCAGGCGGCTGTCATGGCCGACCTGTTGCTCCAGGTCACGTTGGGCACGCAGGTAAATGAGTTCCTCGCCGCGACGGTCTTCCAGATGCAGTTCGTTGGCGCCCGCGCCACCAGGGGAACTGCAAGTACGCAACACGCTGCGGGTCTTGTGCTCCGGCAAGGAATAAGCCGGCAGGTGCAGCGCATTGGGCAAGCAGCCGTTGATCAATGGCTGGTCCGGGTCGCCTTCCAGGAAGGTCACCAGCACATCCATACCCACCCGTGGAATCATCATGGCGCCAAACCCGTCACCGGCCCAACCGGACGCCACGCGTACCCAACAACTGCTTTTGTCGTCCGTCTTGTCCAGACGATCCCAATGAAAGCGCACTTTTACCCGACCATAGGCATCGCAATGCACGTCCTCACCCTCTGGCCCGGTCACGGTGGCAGTCTGGCTGCCGTTGATGGTCGGTTTGGGATGTTTGAGGGGCGGTCGATACACCGCACGCCATGGCGTTGCCGTGAAACGGTTGCGATACCCCTGGAATGCTTCAGCGTTAAGCACCGCTTCTTCCAGCACTTGCGGCTGATACCCCTCGTGACGCACCGACGAGAGCAACCACAAGTCATTGCAGGCCGGATCCGGGTGATCACACAGTTCCAGAAAATGACCGCTGCGCAACACCGGTTGATTACTTTTGCCCAATGCCCGGGAACGGTCGCTCTGATGGCGCTCCAGCCCACGGCGCGCCAATTGCACGCCCCGTGCATGACCGGTAAAACCTGCGGGGTAGCAATAATCCTCGAGGGGTTGCGCCGACACCACGCCGGCCTTGTCTTGCAGGCGCAACGAAGGGTGTTCGAAGTCATGATCACGGCGCACCGTTTGCCGGCTGCGTGTTTCCAGGTGCCGGTCGAAACGCCGGATCACTGGCGTCCGGGCCGCCGGGTCAGCCAACGAACAATAGCGCTGCGCAGGCAAACGCCGAAACACCGTCTGGTCATCCCCAAACACCAGTAGATGGTTGTCCACGCTGTGACGGAAATGGTAGTGAATGCCCTCTTCTTCACACAGCCGCTGGATGAAGTGCAGGTCGGTTTCTGCGTACTGCGCGCAAAATACGCGCGGCGGATAGACCACAGGACCGAGTTCAAACGCGTAGGCGTCAGCGAGGATGCCGTGATGTTCGAGCACGGCGGTGATGATCTGCGGCACGCTTCGCTGCTGGAAAATCCGCTGGTCGCGACGGTAGGCAAGACAGGCCAGGCGCGGTGCCAGGGTGAGGTGGTAACGGGTGAGCCGGACACCCGGGGCATCCCGGCCGATGGCGTAGACTTGCCCATGCAGGCCTTGATCCGCTTCGCCGAAGTCCAGATAGGCGGGTTGGTGGAGCAAGGCTTCCAGATCAAGCGAGGGGTTTTCGCTGACTAACTGCACCTGAATGAAGTACGGCTGGTCAAGCGTCTCGCTGCCTTTAAAAGCCAATACCTGAAAGTCAGTACTTGTTCCTGAAAGGATTAATTTGAAACGTGACGAAACAAACGCGTTAACCATCCGTTGTTACCCGCCCTCAACTTTCTGACTGAAATACTTCCCCCCGTAAATGCCGGTAATTGGCTGAGAAAAAGTGCCTGAACGCCCTGAAGCTTAGCGATTCCAGGAGAAATTCGGCCCTTATAAAATAAAAAAGAAGTTTCGTACAACGAGAATGGACGTGTCTTTTACAAAATAAGAAATCGAGCCAAATACCCAGTCATCAACAACAAGAAAAGTCTTACTTTGATTTATACCTGCATAACTAAACTTTAAAGAAACAGCTGACACCTTTTCAGGCTATCAGCCGTTTTCCCCGACTCAGGTTTGTGGTCGCGCAGTCCCGAACAAACTGACGTTCAACACTATTTCACCCTGAACCTGCAACCGTACTGGCGCCGTGCCACCCGGCATCACCACGGTGACTTCACCGCCCTCAACCCAACCCGCCCGCCACGCCGCGCAAGCCACCGCAGTGGCGCTGGTACCCGAGGACGCGGTGGGCCCCTCACCCCGCTCGAACACTCGCGCAATAACCCGATTACCGGAGGCCCGGGCGGCCCATTGCAGGTTGATCCCGGCCGCACAGGGTTGGCCGCTCCCGGCGGGTGGCGCGAAGGCAATCGCCTGTAATGGATTGAACAGTGCGGGCTGGTGCATCGCCTGATTATCCGGCAATGCCGACACCTGCTCGACCAGCGTCACGCAATGCGGATTGCCCACACGCACACACTGGCTGCGCGCCCATTGCGGGTTGATCGCAGCCAGCGCAGCCACATGACTGAATTCATGACGCCCCACGAGCGCCCGTTCAACGCCCACCGCGCCGACGGCCAGCGGCCCGAACTGAGGTTGCCCCAGGGTCAGCCAGAATCCAGGCACCTGCGCGTACATCGCAGGCTCGACAGTCGTGGCCACCGGCGACGCCGCATCCGCCTTGTCGTGATGCACTCGCAACTCACAGCCTTGTGTCATCAGGCCCTGGTCCGTCAGCGCCTGGGCGAAGATGGTCAAGCCGTTGCCGCTGCGCTCGGCGAGGGAGCCGTCGGTATTGACGATCAGCAGGTCAAAAGGCGGCGCAGCCTGGAACGGCCCGACCAACAAGCCGTCGCAGCGGTGAGGTTTGGCATCGGCCGGATGTGGCAACGTCCCCCAACCACATTCGGACACAATCGCTGACGATGCCCAAGCCTCCCGCGTGCTCGCAGCCAAACCAGCCGTGTCAGGCACTGCTACACCCTGGCTGCGCAAATAAGCCGGGTTGACCACCCCATAGATATTGCCGCGCGCGTCGTAGAACACGGTCATGCTACCGCCTGCCTGAGCATTTTCATCGGTTCGTTCGTCCAGTTGCCTACTTACTGGGGCAGCAGCGTATTACAGAACCTCCGATCTGTGGGAGGTGGGCTGGAAGGTGGTAATCCACCGCAAGAACCTGGGGTTCATCCAATCTCACAGGGATTACACACCTTCCAGACCACCTCCTACACATTTCAACAGCCTCTATGTGGCCCCCCACGCCCAAAGCGTTCCCTGTTTCTAAACATAAAATTTGTAACCTTCGCGCCGATCCTGAATCCGCAGGGAACCCGGCTCGCTCGATACAGCCTGATATGCAAGGATGTCGCGCCGGACATCGTTCATTGAACGCAAAACCAAGGATTTTTCATGACTGCCATCCCCACCCCAGCGCCCGTGGTTCCCGGGCGGCTGGAACAAATGTCGACCCGCATCGCTTTTTTCATCGCCGGTTTCGGCATCGCCGCCTGGGCACCGCTGGTGCCGTACGCCAAAGCCCGCGCGCAACTCAATGAGGGCACGCTTGGCCTGTTGCTGTTGTGCCTGGGGGTGGGGTCGATCCTCGCCATGCCGGTGGCAGGCGCATTGGCATCACGCTACGGCTGCCGACGGGTGCTGACCGCTGGGACGATCATGATCTGCATGGCCTTGCCGATGCTGGCCACGGTCAGTTCGATCCCGTTATTGATCGCCGCGTTATTTCTGTTCGGTGCTGGCCTGGGCACGGTGGACTCTACGGTCAACCTGCAAGCCGTAATCGTCGAGCGCGCCAGCGGCAAAACCATGATGTCGGGCTTCCATGGCCTGTTCAGCCTGGGCGGTATTGTCGGCGCGGCGGGCGTCGCAGGGTTACTGGGACTGGGCTTGTCGCCGCTGCAGGCGACTTTGGTGGTGATCGTGATCATGGCCGTGGCGCTGCTCAAGGCCGGGCCGCACCTGTTGCCCTACGGCAGTGAAAGCTCGGGCCCGGCGTTCGCGGTGCCGCACGGCGTGGTGCTGTTCATCGGTTGCCTGTGCTTCATTGTATTTCTGGCTGAGGGCGCTGTGCTCGACTGGAGCGCGGTGTTTCTCAGTGCCGAACGCGGCCTGGACGAAGCCTACGCCGGCCTGGGTTATGCCGCCTTCGCCCTGACAATGACCGCCGGGCGCCTGACCGGTGACGCCATCGTGCGTCGCCTGGGCGCCACCCGTGTGATCGTAATCGGCGGCGCACTGGCCACTGCGGGTTTGTTATTGGCGACGCTGTTCCCGGCGTGGGAAACCGCGCTGCTGGGGTACGCACTGGTGGGCGCCGGTTGCTCGAATATCGTGCCGGTGCTGTATACCGCCGTCGGCAAGCAGACTGTCATGCCGGAACATATCGCCGTGCCTGCCATCACTACGCTGGGTTATGCCGGCATCCTCGCGGGCCCGGCAATGATCGGCTTTATCGCCCATGGCAGCAGCCTGAGCACGGCCTTTGTGTTGGTCGCGCTATTGCTGGCGGGTGTGTCCATCAGTGGCAAAATTCTCAAGGTGTAAAACCGCCGCACCAGGCCAGGGCGTCACCTGGCCTTGTGCTCCTTGTCCTGCTTGAGCCAACGTTCAAGACTTTTATTGCTGAGCCAACCCTCTTCGGCACTCCGCCCGAACAGGCTGTTGGCGGTCGCCCGCTGGAGCGAACGCAACAAACCAGGACGCTCAATGATATTCCTCGCCGTGTAGACCACGTGTTCGCTGTACTTCTTTTTGGGTAACCCGGTAGATGTCTCCAGAACCGGCAAGCCTCGCGGGTCGGTTGCGTCTGGATCGGTCGTCACGGCTTTGAGCGCAGCGATTTCCACGTACTGGTACTTTTCAAAAAAAACCGTGCGGTCCCGGGTCTTGTCTCTCAGCTGTTCGAACTGATCCTGAAAGGCTTGAACAACCTGGGCGTTACCCTGGCCATGAAAAGGGTCCTGGCTGAAGGCCGTCGGCGCACTGTTGCTCGTCATGTGCGTCGCAGCCGCGCTCAGGCTGTCACGCGTGATATAGCCGTCGTTGTTCATGATCGCGTCGTTGAGTCGCGGCCGTTTTAGCACTTCCCTGGCCGCCAGAATCGTACGTTCCATCACGTCACTCTCGCCCCCCTCACCCGCAGCGACCTGTTGCAAGGCTGACTGCGTCAGTTGCCCGTCCCGCAAGAATGGGTGGAGTACGTCGAACCCTTTCGCCAGGGCCGTCGCCAATTGGCTATCGGTTGAGCTCGCGCCGGGCGGCACATTGTTCACACGTGTGGCAGGCACGCTCTGCTGGGTAGAGTAGCGCAGCGCAGACAACGCGCTTCGCAGCAGCAAGGGCCGGCGCGGCAGGGTGCTTTGGGAAGTGTATTGATCATCCGGCAGAGGATGAACAACGGGTGACGGCAAAGTCGGCTGCACCTGCGGCTCAACCATGGCCGTCTGCTGTCCGCGAGGAATTGCACCATCAATTTTCATGCGTCATCTCCAACCTTTTCCGGATCCGCGCTTGCCTGGTGACCACTGCCAGTGGTGGTCGAAATCATCAAAAATAGATTCCAGCGAAGCAAGCCACCGATCTGTGGTTGGGCGAACGCAATAGTTCCGGGTGGCGGGGGAATAGCAATGACAGTATGTAAAAGAGTGCACGACGACGCCTGGTCAGTCGGGTGCGCGGGAATCATCCGCTGGATTGCCTTGCGCCTTTTGCCCGCCGCACAAAGCTCGCAGCCCGACGATCACTGCGGCAAGCGCGCCGCGAACATGCTTCGACGGCTGGACGCGATCCATAAGGTCATGTCCAGGTTCCAGCATGCCTCGCGCAAAATCGTCGGCCACCGGCGCCTGAAACCGGCGTCGACCTGCAAAGTCCTTCATACGCTGGATTTCGTCAGCATGGCGTACGTGCGCAGGGTCTTTTTCGTCGGCGAGTTCTGAAGTTCCCGCACCGGCCAGAGTGCCAACAAGCGGCCGGTATTCCGGCTGGCGAGCGTTAAACGAAGTCGTAGTCATAAAGCCCCCAAGGAAAACGCCACGAAGGGTTCGTGGCGATTTGCCTGTTCAATGAAACACTCTGCGATACGGGTGGATCAGCGGGACATCTGCCGCAGCGTGTCCTTGTGAATCCAACCGTCTTTGCCCCAGCGATCACCGCCGTCCATGGTGTCCTTCACCTCGGAGCGCTTGAGGACCTCCTGTGCGATCCAGGCAAGACGGCCATGAACCGGATCGTTGGTAGGCCATTGGGCAAGCCCGCGCAGCTTATCGAGGCTGATGTAATCCCGATTATCGGGGTCCCTCAATGCGTCGAAATGACGGAGCATCTCAGCGGCCAATTGATTGTCGTCCTGGTACTTCATAGGACTTTGGCTGCTGAGGGTCATCTGGATTTTTTGCCGGTCGATCAAGCCATCCAGCGCGCCGGTGGTGCTGTGCCGATCCAGTGCATTCACAAGCTCCGGACGCTTCATTAACTCACGGGCCAGACGGATATTCTGATCCTGCGATGTGTTACCTGTCAGCGGCTTGTTGGCCATATCCGACAGACCATCTTTGGTAACGAACCACGGTTGTTTCGGATCTTTAAACGCATCGAAGTTGTTCAGCAGCATGCGCGCCAGATCGTCGTTACTCTTTTGCGAGTACACAGGATCGGGCCTGTTGCCATAGCAAGGGTCCGGTTTGCACGGTGTAGGGCGCACCGGCGGCTTGCTGTCGCAAGGATCGGGTTTGCAGGGGTCCGGCTTGGGTGGCTTGCCGTAGCAAGGGTCCGGTTTGCACGGTGTAGGACGTACCGGCGGCTTGCTGTCGCAAGGGTCGGGTTTGCACGGGTCTGGCTTGGGCGGCTTCGGCTTGCCGTAGCAAGGGTCGGGTTTGCACGGGTCCGGCTTGGGTGGCTTCGGTTTGTTGTAGCAAGGGTCCGGCTTGCACGGGTCTGGCTTGGGCGGCTTCGGCTTGTTGTAGCAAGGGTCCGGCTTACACGGGTCTGGCTTGGGTGGGCGTCCACCGCACCAGCCCTTCACGTTTTGCTTGATTTTACTGAGGACCCCAGTGGCCTGGGCGTCCGCAGCTGATGCCTGACGACTATCACCCTGCGACCTTCCATCAGAACGCCCCTGGAGGGCAGGCGCTTGATTGGCAGACAAATTGACAGGTTTGTTGTCGCTCGAGTTGAAATCGATACGCGTACTTTTTTGCCCATCACCCCGAGAGGTGACAGCTTCCTTTGCCTTGGTCTCGGCCTTGGGAGACGGCGTACGAGGGGGTGAGTGGTTCACAGGTTTATCGAGGGCAGATACCGACATATGAATCTCCAGTCCGGCTTTATCACGAGGGTCACCTGACTCAACTGAAAGAATGCAGGCGACCTTTGTGTGGCGAACATGTCCGATTCAGTTCCTGAAAGCGGCAACCTGTCGCCACCGAACGGTAGGAGATTGGACTGATGCGCAAAAAAAATCGCAGCGTTGCGCTGCGACTTCTCCCCTCTACCCCCGTCAGAACCTGACACTGGCCTGTACGAAGAAAGTACGCGGCTCGCCCAGGTACAACCCGGCATTGTTGTCGCTGGAGCGGGTGTAGTGCTGCTGGTCGAAGACGTCTTTCACGCCAACGCCCAGCTTCGGGTTCGACAGGTCGTAGTGGGCCAGGTCTTCGGCCTGCTGACGGTTTCTCAGGCGGCGCATCCGGGTTCCGATCAACCCTTCGTAGTGCTCGAAAAAGCCTGTTCTGCGGGGCGGTGGCGCAATCATCGCGGGGGCACTGGGGAGGCGGGCCGTGAATAGTAATATTTCCTATTAAGTGGGGGTCATTGCTTCCCGTCGCCCGGACTGACGGTGAACTTGTGCCCTGCCCTGTCAGTCAGCTAATTGAACTCGCAAATTAAAGGTGGGCAGCCCATGCAACTCTCGCTGGAGCAACAAGTCGCGCTCGTCACCGGCGCCAGTTCGGGCATCGGTGCAGGCGCCGCCAAGGCACTGGCTGACGCCGGGGCGGCCGTGGTGCTCAATTACAATTCCCAGGCGGCACCGGCCGAGGCCCTCGCCGCGCAGATCAATGCCAACGGTGGCCGGGCGATTGCCATCGGTGGCGATGTGTCGAAAGAGGCGGATGTGGAACGCCTGTTCGCCCAGACCCTCGACGCCTTCGGCCACCTGGACATCCTGGTAGCCAATTCCGGCCTGCAAAAAGACGCCAACCTGGTCGACATGACCCTCGACGACTGGAACACCGTGATCGGCGTCAACCTCACCGGCCAATTCCTCTGCGCCCGCGCCGCCGTGCGTATTTTCAACCGCCAGGGTGTTCGTGATGGTGTGTCCCGCGCGGCGGGCAAAATCATCCACATGAGCTCGGTGCACCAACTGATTCCGTGGGCCGGGCACGTGAATTACGCGGCGTCCAAGGGCGGCGTGGAGATGTTGATGCGCACCCTCGCCCAGGAAGTCAGCGAGCAGCGCATTCGCATCAACGGCATTGCGCCTGGCGCGATTCGCACGGCGATCAACCGTGCGACCACCGAAGGTGACGCGCAGAAACAGCTGTTGAAGTTGATTCCTTACGGGCGTGTAGGTGATGTGGAGGACGTGGCGAATGCAGTGGTCTGGCTGGCCAGCGACGCCTCAGACTACGTGGTCGGAAGTACTCTGTTCATCGATGGCGGCATGAGCCTTTATCCCCAGGGCTCTTATTAGGAGCTTCGTGACAATGGTTGATTTGAAAAACGAGCAACAAAGCGCCATCGATGCACACGGCATCATCGGCGACATGCGCAGTGCGGCGCTGGTCAACGACAAAGGCAGCATCGACTTTTTCTGCTGGCCGGAATTCGACAGTCCCTCGATTTTTTGCTCGCTGCTCGACACCCCCGACGCGGGTATTTTCCAACTCGCGCCCGACCTGCCCGACGCCCGCCGCGAGCAGATCTACCTGCCCGACACCAACGTATTGCAAACCCGCTGGCTCAGCGATGAGGCCGTGGTGGAAATCACCGACCTGCTGACCATCAGTGAAGAGATCGATGACCTGCCGCTGCTGATCCGCCGCGTGCGCGTGGTCAGCGGCCAGGCCACGATCCACCTGCGCTGCGCCGTGCGTCATGACTACGCCCGCACGCCGACCCGCGCCACGGGTGACGAAGGCGCGGTCTGTTTCACCGCCGCAGGCCAGCCCGGCCTGCGCCTGACCAGCAGCCACTCGATGCAAATCGAAGGCAACGCCGCCATCGCCAGCTTCACGCTGGCCCAGGAAGAAGGCGCCGAGTTCGTCCTCGGCGGCCAGGATGACCCGCGCGTCGACAGCGGCTGCACCGACCTCGCGCTGGCGCATACGTTGAAGTTCTGGCGTGGCTGGATCGCCCAATCGAATTACCGTGGGCGCTGGCGCGAAATGGTCAACCGCTCGGCCCTGGCCCTCAAGCTGTTGACCTCGCGCAAACACGGCGCAATCATCGCCGCCGCCACCTTCGGCCTGCCGGAAGCACCCGGTGGCGAACGCAACTGGGACTACCGCTACACCTGGATCCGCGACGCCTCGTTTACCGTCTACGCGTTCATGCGCCTGGGCTTTATCGAGGAAGCCAACGCCTACATGCGCTGGCTCAAGGGCCGGGTCAGCGATTGCTGCGGCCAGTCGGCCAAGATCAACATCCTCTACGGTATCGACGGTCGCCAGGAACTGCCGGAAGCCGAACTCGATCACTTCAGCGGCCACGGTGGCGCCAAGCCGGTGCGCATCGGCAATGAAGCGTTCGACCAGATCCAGCTGGATATTTATGGCGAGCTGATGGACGCGGTTTACTTGGTCAACAAGTACGGCGAGGCGATTTCCCACGAGGGCTGGCAACACACCGTGGACGTGGCCGACCAGGTCTGCGAAATCTGGAACCAGAAGGATGTAGGCATCTGGGAGATGCGCGGTGAGCAGCATCACTTCCTGCATTCGCGCCTGATGTGCTGGGTGGCTCTGGACCGTGCGATTCGCCTGGCGTCCAAGCGCTCGTTGCCGGCACCGTTCGCCCGTTGGGACCAGACACGCCAAGCCATCTATGCCGACATCTGGAGCAACTTCTGGAACGAAGAGCGCGGGCATTTTGTGCAGCATATCGGCAGCACGGCGCTGGACGGTTCGATGCTGTTGATGCCCTTGGTGCGCTTCGTCGCGGCCACTGATCCGCGCTGGCTCTCCACACTGGAAGCCATCCAGAAAAGCCTGGTGCGCGACGGCATGGTCTACCGCTACCGCAACGACGACAGCCAGATCGACGGCCTGCAAGGCACCGAAGGCGCGTTTGCCGCCTGTTCGTTCTGGTACGTCGAATGCCTGGCTCGCGCCGGCCAAGTCGAAAAAGCGCATTTGGAGTTCGAACAATTGCTGCGGTATGCCAACCCGCTGGGGTTGTACGCCGAAGAGTTCGACAGCCAAGCGCGGCATTTAGGCAATACGCCACAAGCGTTGAGCCATTTGGCGTTGATCAGTGCCGCGACATTTTTGGACCGTAAGTTGAGTGGGGAGAAGACGGTTTGGCAGCCGTGAATCAGTATTTTTTATCGCTCAAATGAAACTCTCTGTGGTGAGGGAGCAAGCTCTTATCAAACTTAAAATAACTTACTGATTTTAAAGGGTTAAAAATTCACCCTAAAGTCTTGAGTCTTGCATAAACACTTTCAGGCGACCGCATTCTTGTGGCGAGCGGGCTTGTCCCGCGTTGGGCTGCGCAGCAGCCCCAAAACCAGGCGCAGAGGAGTGCCCGATACACCGCATTCGTCTTCATCAGGGGCGCTTCGCACCCCAACGCGGGACAAGCCCGCTCGCCACAGAGGTCCCAGTTTGTTGCGCGACAGCGCGGCGTCGAAGACGGGGTGGGGCCTCCCTCGCCACAGAACCTAGCTCGCGTTCGTCATGGCTTAGAACTGCGGGGTGTAGGTCATGGTGAACATCACGTTACGCGGGTCGCCATAGTAGTTGCTGCCCCACGTCGCGTTGTACGCGGGGATGTAGTACTTCTTGTCGAACATATTGTTCAAGTTCGCCGCCACGGTGAATTCCTGATTGATCTTGTAGGCCACTCGCGAATCCCACAGGGCATTGCCGGGCACGCTGAAGTTGCGGTCGTAGGCCTCGGTGCTGCTTTGCGCAGTCACACCGGCGCCGACGCTGACTTTCTGCCAATCGCCCGGCAACTGGTAGTCACCCCACACTTTGAGCAGGTGCTTGGGTGTCCAGGTGCTGAAGATCTTGCCTTCGTAGGTGTCGTCCTTAAGAAACTTGGTGGTGTTGTAGGTGTAGCTCGACACCAACTGCAAACCCGGCAGCACTTCGCCGCTCAAGGTGGCTTCAAAACCCTGGCTGCGGACTTTGCCCGAGGCCACCGAGCAGTACCAGCCGCCACAGTTCATCGGCCCTTGCAGGTCCTGCACACCACGGTTTTCCTGGTCGTAGCGGAAGATCGCGAACGAGGTATTGAGGCGACCGTCCGCGAGTTCACCCTTGATGCCCAGCTCATAGTTCTGCCCTTCAATGGGCTTGAGCATCGAGCCGGAGGTGGTCAGGTTGGTCTGCGGCTCAAAGGCATCGGCGTAGCTGGCGTAGGCCGACCACTGATCATTGAGGGCATAGACCAGGCCTGCGTACGGCGTGACCCGGCCGGTGGTCTGGGTGGTGCTTTGGGTCGGGTTGTCATACACACCCTGGAAACCGCTTTGGTCGATGTACGAAAAATCATACCAGCTCGTGCGAGCGCCAACGATCAACGTCAGCGGGTCCAGTACCTTGACGCGCCAGGTGCCGTAGATGCCTTTCTGGCGAATGTCATACCAGCTCTTTGACCCGGAGCCGTCCTGAAACAGCTGGTATTTGTCGCGCTGCGGGCGGTTGTGGTCGATGTTGAAGATATCCGCACCGTCCGTGGCATCCCGGGCGTACAGGTCATGGGTAGTCAGCTTCGAATAGTTGGCGCCCAGCACCAGTTCCTGCTGGAACCCCAGCGTCTCGAACTTGCCGTTGACGTACACATCCACGCCCCGGCTCTTGGTGTTGAAGTCGGTGACCCAGTCCACGTAACGCACGTTGCCGGCAGTGCCGGGGTTGGGGATTTCGTCCCAGGTGGCCTGGTAGGTCGCGTCGTTGTGTTCATCCATGGCGATCACGGCGGCTTTCAACTTCCAGTCATCGTTGAAGCGGTGTTCGATGTCGGCAAACACCTGGGTCTGGTTATTAACGCTGCGGTTCCAGCTGGCGCCGACGAAGGTCGAACGCGGCAGGCCGAGATCGCTGCCGTTGGCGTAACGGGGCAGCGACATGAAGTTCGGCCGCGCATGGCCTTTCTGGTTGCTGATGCCCACACCGACAGTGGTGTCGGGGGTGAAGTCGTAGTCGACGGCGGCATACACCGTCTGATTCCAGCTGCCGGCGTAGTCGACGAAGGAGTTGGTGGTGTCGTAGTCCGCCACAAAACGGCCGCGCAAAGTGCCCTCGGCGTTGAGCGGGCCGCCGGCGTCTACTTGGGTACCGTAGTGGTCCCAGGAGCCGGCCTTGGCGGTGATAGTCACGGTGGGCGCCTGCTGGCCACGCTTGCGCACCAGGTTCATGGTACCGCCAGGGCTGTTCGCGCCTTGCAGCAAGGCAGCGGGGCCACGCAGGGTTTCGACGCGGTCGTAGATCGCCATGTTTTCGGTGAGGTAGCTGCCCAGCGCGTAAGTGTTACGCGCAATGCCGACGCCATCGTATTGCAAGGTGCCGATCTCAAAGCCACGGGAGAAAATGAACAGGCCGGGGCCGGGGGACTTGGTCGCGGTTAAGCCAGGCGTGCGCTTGACCACTTCGGACAGTTTGGTGGTGTTCTGGTCATCCATTTGCTTGCGGGTCATAACGCTGACCGATTGCGGGATGTCCTTGAGCTTCTGCTCGCCTTTGCCCAGGGTCACCGCCCCCGTCGTGTAGGAGCCGCTGCCCTCGGTCGTCGCGCCCAGGCGCTCGGCGCTGATGGTGGTGGCGCCCACTTCGATGGCGGAGCCGGTGGCCGTGCGTTTTTCCAGGGTCACCGTATCGGCATTGATAAACGCCGCGCTCAACCCGGTGCCGCCGAGCAGTTGCCCCAACGCTTCGCGCTGCCCCAGGTTGCCGCTGACACCCGGCGACACCACCCCTTGGGTCAACTCACCGGACACCAGCACCTGAATCCGTGTCACCGCCGAAAAGGCTGCCAGTGCACCGTCCAGGCTTTGCCCCGGAATATCGAAGCGGTAGGCCTGGGCCTGGGTGGTCTCGGCGGCCTGCAAATACAGCGGCGCGGTGCTGCAGGCCATGGAAATGGCCAGTGCCAGCAAGGGCCGTGCGGCGAATCGGTGTGCCATGGATGGTGCTCCCCGGTGCAAAAAGTCTGTGATCGGCGCCGCACTACTTGAGAGTGCTTACTATTTACGCCTCAGTGATCAAGGACGATTGCTTGCGGAGAAACCCTGAAAGTTTTTTAAAAAATTTGCAGTCAGGACGCTTTACCTTCGCGCAGCACCAGCAAATACGGGGTGTAATGTTCGGCGCGCAGGTTGAGGGTGTACTCCAGCGCCTTGATCACGGCGTCGGGTTTGTCGATTTCAAACACGCCGGACACCACGCGATTGCGCAGCGCATCGCCGAGCACCAGGGTCTTGCCGGGCCAGTAGCGGTTCAGCTCGCTGACCACCTCCGACAGTGGCTGCTGGCGAAACACCAGTTGCCGCTGACGCCAGGCAAACCCGCTGGCCGGATCAAACCCGTGGACTTCGGCCAGGCGCTGGTCCTGATACTCCACCGCGCTCCCAGGCTCCAGGTACACCGGCGTACCGCTACCGGAACTGACCTGAACCTTGCCCTGCGCCACCTGCACCCGCGTCTGCGCATCGCGTCGCGCCACGCTGAACTGAGTGCCGACCACCTTCACCCAGCCATCGCCGGACTGCACCACGAATGGCCGCGCCGGGTCTTTGGTCACTTCAAAAAAGCCTTCGCCGCGCAACAGACGGATCTGCCGCTCGCCGGCGCTCATGCGAATTTGTACCGCGCTGTCGGTGTTGAGTTGCAGGTGGGAGCCGTCGGCCAGTTCGATGGTGCGCGATTCGCCGGTGCCGGTGGCGTAGTCCGCGCGCAGGCGGTCGAGCCATGGGGTGTTTTGTACGGTGAGCGCCACTGCCAGCAACACGGCGGCGGCACACGCCCAACGCTGCCAGCGCCGCACCGGTTTGCGCCAGGCGGCCTGTTCGGCACGGCGAATCACCCGCGCCGGCTCGCGCAAACCGCCGAGCATCGCCTGCACTTCCCGCCAGGCTTCATCCTGGGCATTGCCCTGCCCCAGCCACGTGGCAAACGCGTCCATTTCAACGGCAGTCACGTCTTCGGCCTGCAGGCGGAAGTACCAGCCGGACGCTTCGGCGAACAACACGTCGGCAGTGGGTGTGGAGGTCATGACCGACGTCCTTGTTCATCGCAGGCAAGCCGCGTCTTGATGTACGCACGGCATTCAATCAACGCGCGACGCAATTGGTATTCCACACTGCGCGGGCTGATAGACAGGCGTTCGCCAATCTCGCGGTAGGAAAGTTCGTCGACATGATAAAGCAGGAAGATCTGCCGAGTCGCTTCGGGCAACGCCAGGATTGCGTCCTGCATCAATTGTTCCTGCTGGTAGGCGGCCAATTGCTCGTCGGCGCCTGGGTTGCTGCACGGCAATTCTTCGCTGGGTTCGCCAGCGTCCAGGCGCTCGCGGCGGATCGCCTGGCGCTGGTGGTCGCGCACCAGGTTGCTGGCGATGGTGAAGAGGAAGGCCGGGAGGTTGTCGATCTTCTCGCCGGAATCGAGGCGCGCCAGGCGCAGGAACGATTCCTGGGTCAGGTCGGCAGCCACCTGGGCGCTGCCGGTGCGGCGGGTGACGAAGGCTTCGAGGGCTTTCTTCTGCTCCGCGAACAGGCGCGCAATCTGTGAATTCCAGGAGGGCACAGCACTACCTTGAGAAGAACGGAGGGTTCAGGAGGTGTGCACGCTAGCAGAGGATGAGATTTAATCGCAATAGCGATTAGTTTCCAGCTACAAGCTGCAAGCTACAAGAAAACGCAAATCCGCTTCTTCTTGCCGCTTGCCGCTTGCCGCTTGCCGCTTGCCGCTTGCAACTAGCAACTAGCAACTAGCAACTGCTCTTATTGGATTTCATCCGGCTTGACGATCACCCAGTTCTTGTCCGCCGTCACCGGCAACCCTTCCTTGGCCTGGGCCGCAGCGTGCTTGGTCATCATGCCGTTGAGCTGGGTCATGTATTTGTCCTTGCGATTGATCCACAGGTGAACGCCGCCCTTGGCCACGTCCACATCGTGGAACAGCATGTAGCCGTCGCTGGTCGGTGTATCGCCGCCGACGATCACTGGTTTTTTCCATTCGTCGATGTAGGTGAGGATCGCCGCGTGTTTGCCGGCCATCCAGGTCGCCGGGGTCCACAGGTACGGGGTCAGTTCCAGGCCGAGGTTGGCTTTTTCGTCATACTTGCCGGCGGCAATTTGTTTGCGTGCGGTGGTCAATTCGCCGGTCTTGCGGTCCTTGAGCAGGGTGGTCACGCCGATCACATTCTCGGGTTTGACGTTGTAGCCGTACTTCGGATCGGCGGCGACCATGCGCACCAGTTCCTCGGACGCGGCCGTCATCACATACACCTCGATGCCGTTTTCCGTGAGCTTGTTGAACAGCTCAGTCTGGCCGGTGAATATTTTGGGCGGCTGCACCTCGGATTTCTTCACCGCGTCACCTTCAAAATAGGTGACAGGAACCGGCTTGCCGGACGCCATCAACTCATCGACCTGGACCTTGAGTTCCTTGAGGGTGAAGCCTGCAAACACCTGGGCGACCCACGGGTAGCAGACCATGTCGTCCACTTCACACAGGCGATAGTAGTAACTGAACAGGCTTTCCTTGTGGTCGGCGGTGTCTTTGAACGGCATCAGCTTGAGCGAGGGGTCGAGGCTGTCGCGGGTGATCAGGCCCTTGTTTTCCATGTAGGGCAGCAGCGACTCTTCGAGGTCGTAGCGGTAGCTGGTGTTGTCCATGTCGAACACCGCGAAGTTACCCTTGTTGGCGTTGGCGGCGATCATTTCATTCAGTTGCTTGGCGGCAGGTGCCGGCCAGTGTTTCAACTCGGTGGCGGCCAACGCCTGGCTGGCGAGTCCGAGGCAGAAGGCAGCGGATAGAAATAGTTTCGGCGCGAGCTTCATAAGCGTTTTCTCCCTAAGTGAAAGACATCGACGCTAACAAATCCCTGTGACAGTTCCCACTATGAGCGCGACCGTGCGCGTCCTGATCCCGTCACAGACATGCGCCTGAGCGTCAAACGCTTATTCCAAAAACGACAGTCACCATTCCATCTTGGTATTAAATCAATAGATATCAGCCTGTTAGGCTTTCCGGTTCGCAATCGCAGGCTCACGCGATTGGCAGCACTCTCAACGGAGCTTCAATGAATCTGCCCCTGATTCTCAATTTACTGGTGTTCGTGGCCCTGTTGCTGGGCCTGGCACAAACGCGTCGCACCAACTGGAGCCTCGCCAAGAAGGTCCTGTTCGCGCTGGTGCTTGGCGTGGCGTTCGGCGTAGTCCTGCATGCCATTTATGGCGCCGGCAACCCGGTGCTCAAGGCCTCGATCGGCTGGTTCGACCTGGTCGGCAATGGTTATGTGCAGTTGCTGCAGATGATCGTGATCCCGCTGGTGTTCGCATCGATCCTCAGTGCCGTGGCGCGCCTGCATAACGCCGCTTCGCTGGGCAAGATCAGCTTCCTGACCATCGGCACCCTGCTGTTCACCACCGCGATTGCGGCGCTGATCGGCATCGGCCTGACCAACCTGTTCGGCCTCACCGCCGAAGGCCTGGTGGCCGGCACCCAGGAAATGGCGCGCCTGCAAGTGATCCAGAACGACTACGCGGGCAAGGTCGCCGACCTGAATATCCCGCAGTTGCTGCTGTCGTTCGTGCCGGCAAACCCGTTCGCCGACCTGGCCCGGGCCAAGCCGACGTCGATCATCAGCGTGGTGATTTTCGCGGCCTTCCTGGGCGTTGCCGCGCTGCAACTGCTCAAGGATGACGTGGAAAAAGGTCAGAAAGTGCTCAACGCCATCGACACCCTGCAAGCCTGGGTGATGCGCCTGGTGCGCCTGGTGATGAAGCTGACCCCGTACGGCGTGCTGGCGTTGATGACCAAAGTGGTCGCCAGCTCCAACGTGCAAGACATCATCAAGCTCGGCAGTTTTGTGGTGGTGTCGTACCTGGCGCTGGGCCTGATGTTT
The DNA here is from genome assembly GCF_001050345.1 of Pseudomonas fildesensis. Taxonomy (GTDB): domain Bacteria; phylum Pseudomonadota; class Gammaproteobacteria; order Pseudomonadales; family Pseudomonadaceae; genus Aquipseudomonas; species Aquipseudomonas fildesensis. The sequence goes on from NZ_LFMW01000017.1 coordinate 173,140, forward strand.
GTGGTGCACGGCCTGCTGCTGTCCCTGGCTGGGATCAACCCGCTGCGGTTCTTCCGCAAAGTGTGGCCGGTACTGACCTTTGCCTTCACCAGCCGCTCCAGCGCGGCGGCCATCCCGCTGAGCATTGAAGCGCAGACCCGTCGCCTGGGCATCCCGCAATCCATCGCCGGGTTCGCCGCTTCGTTTGGTGCGACCATTGGCCAGAACGGTTGCGCAGGGCTTTATCCGGCGATGTTGGCGGTGATGGTGGCGCCGACTGTCGGCATCAACCCGCTTGATCCGCTGTGGATCGCGACCTTGGTAGCGATTGTGACCTTGAGTTCGGCAGGCGTTGCCGGTGTGGGCGGTGGTGCGACGTTTGCCGCGCTGATCGTGCTGCCGGCGATGGGCTTGCCGGTGTCACTGGTGGCGCTGCTGATTTCCGTAGAGCCGTTGATCGACATGGGCCGTACGGCGTTGAACGTGAATGGTTCGATGACGGCGGGCGCGATTACCAGCCAAATCATGCAGCAGACGGATAAAGAACTGCTGCATGCGGATGAGCATGCCGAGTTGGCGCAGGCTTAACGAATCGGGTAACAGGGAGCTCGCTCCCTGTTAACTCAATCGATCGGCAGCCTTACGATAAACCTCATCACGCTCACGCTTGTCGACAGCAACGACGAACACCGTGATCTCCTGGTCAATCACTTGATATACCAACCGATATCCACTGCTACGCAATTTGATCTTGTAGCAATCAGGCAAGCCGTGCAGACGGCTAGCTTCAATGCGCGGATTGGTCAGAACCTCAACCAGCTTTTTTTTGAACTGTTGACGAACGGTATCGCCCAGCTTGTGCCATTCCTTCAAAGCTCGTGCGTCGAACTCAAGGTTATAGGTCATCCAGTGAGACCTTCACTCGCTGAGGCGCTGCCAGTCGCTCCCGAACTGTTGCGAACAACGCCTCGTCATCCTCAGTCATGAGAACAGGTTTGAACGGTAACTGGCCGCGTTCCGCCACGTACTGCAAGGCTTGTCGCATCAATTCCGAAGGGGTGACTCCGAGCTTTTCGAGCTCATGATAAGCACGAGCCTTGAGGTCGTCGTCGATGCGTACGTTGATAGAGGCCATGAGATATCCCTCACTGTAAAGACGTTAGTCATTACAGTGGCGCATAAAAAGCGCTTTTGCAAGTCGGGATAATCGGGTGCAGGTCAGGCTTTTTCCCAAACCTCGAAGTTGTACGCCGGCTTATCCCCCTCCGCCGCATTCTCCAAAGTCGACACCCGCTTCCATTGCTGCGCATCAAACGCCGGAAACCACGCATCCCCGTCCGGGCTCAGCGCCACGCGCGTCAAATACAGGCGATCCGCCTGCGCAAGCCCTTGCGCATACAACTGCGCGCCACCGATCAGCATCAGCTCATCGACGCCCTGCTCCAGCGCCCATGCCTCGGCCCGCTCAACCGCCGCTTCCAGTGACGGAAAAACTTCCGCACCTTCCAGTGCCAGATCGGTCTGACGGCTAACCACAAGGTTCAAGCGCCCCGGCAGCGGTCGGCCCAGGGAATCCCAGGTCTTGCGCCCCATGATGATCGGCTTGCCCAAGGTGGTGGCCTTGAAATATTTGAAATCCCCCGGCAAATGCCAGGGCATGCTGTTGTCGACGCCGATCACACGGTTTTCACCGAGGGCTGCGATCAGGCTTAAAGGGAGAGTTTTTTTCATGGCGACGAGAATACCAGAGCCCCAAGCCACGCGCAGCGTGCACTAAACGGCCGCACAGCGGTTATGCTCCAGGCTCACAAACACAACAGGACGGCGCGTGACTGCACTGAACCCCCTGCAAAAACTCTGGCTGACCGAAACCGTGCGCCTGCGTGAAGAACACGCCGGCCCGCTGGAAGACCTGGAAGCCAACCGCCTGGCCCGCGCGGCCGGCGGCGACCTGCCGACGCGCGTTCAACAGCGCGCCCTGCATTTGGCCGAGCGCGACGGGCTGACCGCCGCCCTCACCCGCTGGCTGCAAGGCGCGCGGCTGGCGCTGATGTTGCTGGCGGTTGCCGCCGTCATCAGCGGCGCCGGCCTGGCCTTTGCCGCGATGGGTAACGGCTTGACCCCGGTGAACGTGTTCTGGGCCCTGGGCAGCCTGCTCGGCTTGAACCTGATTTTATTGATTAGCTGGGCCCTGGGCCTGCTGTTTGCCGGCGAACACAGCGCCAGCCTCGGCCGCCTGTGGTTGTGGCTCAGCGAAAAACTCGCGCGTGACGCCAAGGCCGCACAACTGGCGCCGGCGTTGCTGCTGTTGTTGCAGCGCCAGAAACTCAATCGCTGGGCCGTCGGCGTGCTGGTCAACAGCCTGTGGCTGCTGGCGTTGCTCAGCGCGCTGGTGATCTTGCTGACGCTGCTCGCCACAAGGCGCTACGGTTTTGTGTGGGAAACCACCATCCTCGGCGCCGACACCTTCGTCGCCGTGACCCAGGCCCTCGGCGCCCTACCCGCCTTGTTGGGCTTCAACGTGCCAACCGTCGAGATGATCCGCGCCAGCGGCGACTCAGCGCTGAATATCGAAAGCGCCCGCCAAGCCTGGGCCGCCTGGCTGGTGGGCGTGCTGTTGATCTACGGCTTGTTGCCGCGCCTGGTCCTCGCCCTGCTGTGCCTGTGGCGCTGGCAACGCGGGCGCGCGGCCCTGCGCCTGGACCTCAACCTGCCCGGCTACAGCCCATTGCGCGAACGCCTGATGCCGAGCAGCGAACGGCTTGGGGTGAATGACGCCGCACCGGAACAGTTGCATCACGTCAGCGGCGGCGTCAGCGAACTCGAAAGCGACGGCGCCCTGCTGGTAGCCATCGAACTCGACGATCAACACGCTTGGCCGCCCAAACTGCCAAGCAGCGTGAAAAACGCCGGCATCCTCGACAGCCGCGAATCGCGCAACAAGCTGCTGGAACAACTCACCCGCTTCCCACCCGCGCGCCTCGCCATCGCCTGCGACCCACGCCGCTCGCCGGACCGTGGCAGCCTGGCGTTGATCGCCGAACTCGCGCGCAGCGCCACGGCCACCCGCGTCTGGCTGCTGCAAGCCCCCACAGGCCAAGCGCTGGATGCCGAGCGGCTGGGCGATTGGCACGCGGCGCTGCAACAACTTGAGCTGCCGTTCGCCGACTGCGCGCCGTTGAACTGGCTGGAGACCGGTCATGACTAAACCGCTGAAACTCGCCGTGGTCGGCCACACTAACGTCGGCAAGACCTCGCTGCTGCGCACGCTGACTCGCGACGTCGGCTTCGGCGAAGTCTCCCACCGCCCCAGCACCACGCGGCATGTCGAAGGTGCGCGCTTGTCGGTCGATGGCGAAGCCCTGCTGGAGCTGTACGACACGCCCGGCCTGGAAGATGCCATCGCCCTGCTCGATTACCTGGAACGCCTCGACCGCCCCGGCGAACGTCTCGACGGCCCCGCCCGCCTGGCGCGCTTTCTGGAAGGCAGCGAAGCCCGCCAGCGTTTCGAACAGGAAGCCAAGGTGCTGCGCCAATTGCTCGCCTCCGACGCCGGGCTGTATGTGATCGACGCCCGCGAGCCGGTGCTGGCCAAGTACCGTGACGAGCTGCAAGTGCTGGCCAGCTGCGGCAAACCGCTGTTGCCGGTGCTCAACTTTGTCAGCAGCAGCGACCACCGCGAACCGGACTGGCGCGAAGCCCTTGCGCGCCTTGGCCTGCATGCGCTGGTGCGTTTCGACAGCGTCGCGCCGCCGGAAGACGGCGAGCGTCGGCTGTATGAAAGCCTCGCCCTGTTGCTGGAAAACGCGCGGCCGCAGTTGGAGCGGCTGATCCTGGATCAGCAAGCCCAACGCCAGGCCCGCCAGCAAAGCGCCGCGCGCCTGATCGCCGAACTGCTGATCGACTGCACCGCCTGCCGTCGCAGCGTAGTGACCGAAGATGAGCAGCAAGCCATCAGCGATCTACGCAAGGCTGTGCGCCTGCGCGAACAACGCTGCGTGGAGGCCTTGCTCAAGCTGTTCGGCTTCCGCCCGCAAGACGCCGCCGCCAGCGATTTGCCGCTGCTCGACGGGCGCTGGGGCGATGACCTGTTCAACCCGGAAACCCTCAAGCAACTCGGCGTGCGCGTCGGTAGCGGCATCGCTGCGGGGGCGGCAGCCGGTGCCGGCGTGGACTTGCTGGTCGGCGGCCTCACCCTCGGCGCCGCCGCCCTGGCCGGTGCCATCGCCGGTGGCGCCCTGCAAACCGCGCGCAGCTACGGCAGCCGCCTGCTCGGCAAAATCAAGGGCCAGCGCGAACTGACCGTCGACGACAGCGTGTTGCGCCTGTTGGCCCTGCGCCAGCGCCAACTGCTCAAGGCCCTGAACCTTCGCGGCCACGCAGCGATGCACAGCATCAAGGTCGGCACGCCCCAGGACAAGACCTGGCGCGAGGGCAAACTGCCGGACGCACTGCACAAAGCCCGCGCCCATCCGCAATGGTCGTCCCTCAACCCCCACGCCAAACTCAGCCAGGCCGAGCGCCAGGAACAGGTCGAAGCATTAGCGACCCGGCTCGATGAGGGATGACACGCTCACTGCGCGTACCACTCAAAGGCCAGAAAGGCCGTGCATAACGATCGAATCAACTCCTTGTCGGCTTTGTCGGCTACCCCGTCGTGGTCGACATCGCTGTTGGTAAACGACTCCAGCACGCCATCGCTGTCCCCGTCATAGGCGGCCGCCCTGTAGATCAGCGAGGCTTTACATCCAGGCGCTGCGTGCTCATGGAAGTCCAGTTTGACCGCGTTGGGCCTCCCCGTTTTTCCGTAGTTATCGACGTACAGGGTCAGCGTACGCTGCCAATGGCTGCGCTTATTGAACCAGTTCAATTTCAGGAAACTGTTGGCAAAAGTATCCGTCGATTGTTTTTCCAGCCTGCATGGCCGGGTGACCGGGCTCAGCTCGCCCGACCATTGAAGATCGACCTTGCCATCCGCGCTCATGTCCACCGCGAAGATCTCGTGGATCAGCTCATCAGGACAGCCAGCCTGCTGCTGATAAAAGTGCAGGATGACCGTATCCGCACGACCATTGCCGCTCATGTCCTGGGCAGTCACTTTCAAGTAGCGCATCAGCGTTGCTCCTTTTATTGAAGAAGCAAGCACCTTAGCGACCCAACCACCGAGGCTCTAGGCGGCGCATCTGCGTTTTGCGTAAGGCCAATCTACATGGCGAGTAGCCGCGCAGCCTTGGCTTTGAGTATTTGCAGATCCAGTACCGGCACCTGCATTGCCTTGGCCTGTTCGTCCCAGTGGCGCATGCGCAAACTCACCGCGCAGAGCGGGTCTTGTTCAAACGTCCGGGCCTCTTCGGCCGTCATCACGCCGCCCTGATAACCCAACGTGCGGCGGCTGGCTTCGCTCAAGCGCGCGTAGTAGTCCGGTTGGCTGAAGGTCAGGTAGCGCTTGGCCTGGACGTGGTATTCCACCAATTGGGCCATGCGCTCGCTGAAACCCGCCCGACGCAAATAGTCGGCGCCCAGCCGCTCATGGCTGACCACGCCATAACCGCCCATGTTTTCGCCACCCTGGCCGCAGAGGTGACCGATATCGTGGAAGAAAGCCGCCAGCACCACCTCATCATCAAAGCCTTCGGCCATCGCCCACTGTGCGGCCTGGGACATGTGTTCGATCTGCGACACCGGTTCGCCGATGTAATCCGCCGCGCCGTGCTGTTCATACAAGCCGAACACGTCGGCAATTGCCTGTTCAGGGTTCATCTCGGCGCTCCCCACAGCAATGTGATATTTCGCTCGGCCATCGCCGGGCCCACGCTCATGCCCACGCCGGTATGCATCAACGCCACATTCACCCCCGGCGCCGCGCACAGGAATGAAAACGGCCCCGGCCCGCGAGAACCGTAGACGCCCTGCCAGCGTTCGACCACTTGGATCTTGCACCCCAGGGTCTGCTCGGCCAACTCGATCATCCAGTCGTCGACCTGTTCGGCGTTGAACGGTGACGCATCGCTGCCGTAGTCATGGGAGTCGCCGATGATCAGTTCACCATGGGGTGTCGGGCTGATCAGCAGGTGAATGCCGTGCTCATGCAGGTGCGGTGCGTCACGCAGGATTTGCGCCTGCACCGCCGCGGCTTCGGACAGGTCGGCGAAGGCACCGTAATGCACGCAACTCAAGCCGGTGAGCAACGCGTGCTGCAGGTTGAGATTGAGCACCGGCCGGGCACGCAACATTTGCAGGCGGCAGATACTCGGGTTGAGTTCGGCGATCGCCTCGGCCAGCAAGGTTTGGTAGTCGTGCCCGGAGCACACGATGATCTGCTCACCCCGAAAGCTTCCCGCCGTGGTGTGCACCTGGCCGGGCTCGACGTTGCGCACCAGGGTGGAAAAGTGAAACTCCACCTGGAGTTCGCGGCTCAGGTAGTTGATCAGCGCCGGGATTGCTTCGCGGGAATACAGCTGCTGATCGTCCTTGCCATGCAACGCCGCGCGGTGATGGCGGAACTGCCCGCCGTACACGTCCTTCATCGCCGCGCCTTGCAGCAGCTCGACGTTGTAGCCGTGCTCTAACGCGCGACCGGCGCAGAAGGCTTCGAGCAGGTGCTCTTGCGCTTCGGTGCGGGCGAACAGGTACGAGCCGTTGCGCTTGAGCTGGAGCCCAGCCACCTGTGCCCAATGGCCCCAAATCTCGCGGCTCTCGCGTGCCAGGTCGAGCATCGGGCCCGGCGGTTGGCCGGTGACCAGGGCCTGGCCGAAGTTGCGCACCGAGGCACCCTGCGGCGTGGCGCTGCGCTCGAAGACCTTGACCTTGAGGCCGCGCTTGGCGGCGGCAAAGGCGTGGGACAGGCCAAGAATGCCGGCGCCGATGATTAACAGATCACTACTCATGCGTTCCTCTCGTCAAGGTCGTGACGCAGAGCGTCACCGGATGCATTCCCACGCGGAGCGTGGGAACGATCAATTTACTGACCCGCCACCTTCTCCGACTTGCCGTCATAGCGCTTGCGCCATTCGGTCAGGATGCTGTCGCGGTTTTTCGAGGCCCAGGCAAAGTCGTTCTTGATCAACCGTTGCTCGTAGTCGGCCGGCAATTCGGTCTGCGGTTTGGCGATACCCGGTTGGGCGAGAACGGCGAAGTTGTCCTTGTACAGCTCCATCGCGGCGGGGCTGGCGGAGAAGTCGGCGAGTTGCTTCGCGGCGTCGGCGTGGGCGGTGCCTTTGATCACGGCGGTGGCTTCGATGTCCCAGCCCAGGCCTTCCTTGGGCAGGATGATGTCCAGCGGCGCGCCCTGGCGCTTCAACTGTACGGCAGGGTATTCGAAGGAAATACCAATCGGGAATTCCCCGGACGCGGCCAGCTTGCACGGCTTGGAACCGGAGTGAACGTACTGGCCGATGTTCTGGTGCAGGTCATCCATGTACTGCCAGCCCTGCTTCTCGCCAAAGGTCTGCAACCAGGCGCTGACGTCGAGGAAGCCGGTGCCGGACGACGCCGGGTTAGGCATCACGATCTTGCCCTTGTACTCGGGCTTGGTCAGGTCCTGCCAGCTCACCGGCTTGGTCAGGCCCTGCTTCTCGGCTTCGACGGTGTTGAAGCAAATCGTCGCGGCCCACACGTCCATGCCGACCCAGGCCGGTGGGTTGGCGGCGTCGCGGTAGTTTTTGCCGATCTTGTCCAGGTCCTTCGGTGCGTAGTTATCCAGCATGCCCTGCTGGTCGAGGATCGCCAGGCTCGACGCGGCCAGGCCCCAGACCACATCGGCCTGCGGGCGATCTTTCTCGGCGAGCAGCTTGGCCGTGATGATGCCGGTGGAGTCACGCACCCATTTGATTTCAACGTCGGGGTTGGCCTGCTCGAAGGCTTTTTTGTAGGTCTTTAACTGCTCGGCTTCGAGGGCCGTATACACGGTCAACTCGGTTTTCGCGGCAAAGGCATTCAGGCTGAAGGCAGTGAGCAAAGCAGCGGCCAGCGTCAGGGGCTTGAACATGGTGCATTCCTCTAAAGGGGACAGATTTATTTATTGGCCCGGCGCGGTCTGGCGCCAGGCTTGGGAGCGGCGCAACACGCCGCGTGAGGCCCACGCCAGCAGCAGCGAAACGCTGGCCGAGGTGAACAGGATCAGGGTCGACATAGCCGCCGCGCCGCCCACATTGCCGGCGTCGTCCATGTTCAACACGGCAACGGCGGCGAGGATGGTGTCGGGGCTGTAGAGGAAGATCGCGGCCGACACGGTGGTCATCGCCGACACAAACAGGTAGCGCACGATGTCCAGCAGCGCCGGCAGGCAAATCGGCACGGTGACGCGCAAATAGTGGCGGTACAGCGGCGCCTTGAGGGACAACGCGGCGGCTTCGAACTCGGTGTCCAGCTGGCGCAGCGCGGTGGTGGCGGTCATCTGCGCGGTGGTCAAATAGTGAGCAATGGTGCACACCACCAGCAGGGCCATGGTTCCGTAGAACACATGCAGCGGGTTGCCGTTGAGGTTGAAAAAGAACACGTAGCCAAGGCCCAACACCAAACCGGGCACGGCCATCGGCACAAAGCTGAGCATGCGCAGCGCCAGGTTCAGGCCCTTCTGGCCCTGGGTTTTTTTCCATCAGGTAGGCGCCGGTGAAGATCAGCACGCTGCCGATCAACGCCGTGCACAGCGCCATCGTCAAACTGTTGCGATAGGCCAGCCAGCCGCCGCCTGCAGTGTCTTCAAACTGGTAATGGTTGAGCGACAGCGACAGGTTGTACGGCCAGAACTTCACCAGCGAGGAGTACACCGCCATGCCAAACACCAGCAGCAACACCGCGCAAATCAGCAGCACGATGGCGAGGTAACAGCCATCGCGTAGTCTCGACGGCGCCGGCTGGAACACCTGGGCGCGGCCGCTCATTGAATCGCCATGCCGGCGCCGCAACCAAGCATCGACCGCAAAGCTGAACAGCGCCGGCACGAGCAATACCATGCCGATCAACGCGCCGCGACCGAACTGTTGCTGGCCGACCACCGCCTTGTAGGCTTCCAGCGCGAGCACCTGATAGTCTCCACCGACCACCACGGGCACGCCGAAGTCGGTGATGGTCAGGGTGAACACCAGGCAGAACGCGGCGAACACCGCCTGGCGCGTCGCCGGCCAGGTGATGCTGCGAAACGCTCGGGCCGGGCTGGCGCCCATGCTCGACGCCGCATCGAACAAGCGCGCATCCGCCAGCGACAGCGCTGACAGCAAAATCATCAAGGCGTGTGGGAAGGTGTAGATCACCTCACCGAGCACAATGCCCCAGAAGCCGTAGATGTTGTCCGACAGCAAGCCTCGCAACATCCCCTGGTTACCGAACAGGTACACCAGCGCAATCCCCGGCAGCATTGACGGCGCCATCAACGGCAGCAGCGACAGACCGCGCCAAATGGCCTTGCCCGGAATCAACGTGCGTTGAAGGGCGTAGGCAAACAGGTATGCCAGCGGTACGACGATGGCCGCTACGCTGAGGGAAACTTTCAGGCTATTGCCCAGCAGCCAGTGGAAGTTGGCGCTGGTCACCAGTTCGCGCGCAGCGACAAGGCCCCCGCCCTGCCCGGCCTCGCTGCTGAAACCGCGCCAGAAGATCGCCAGCAAGGGCAGCAATACGGCAACACCCAGCAGCACCAGCCACAACAATTTGCCGCCGACGACGAAAAAGCGATCGCCCATTTCGGCACGGGAAACCTCACGCGGTATCGGCAATGTCATCTCAACGGCCATCTCAGGCAAACACCTGCAGGCTGCGCGGCGGCAACGCCACCCAGATGTCCTGGGCACCCAGGCGCGGCATGGCTTCCGGCGCCAGCTCGGCGAGCAACGGGTGACCGGGCAACTGCTCCAGCTCGAAGCTCATGCGGCAGCGATTACCGAGGAAGGTGATCTCGCGGACCTTGGCCGGGAACAGGTTTTCTTCATGCACCGGCGGGTTCACGCTGATGGCTTCCGGACGGCAGAACAGGCGCCCGGATTTGGCCACGCCGGCGTCGTCGGCCAGGCGCATGTTCAGCCCGCCGACCTGGGCATGGCTGGCGCTGTTGCGGCTGAACGGCAGCCAGTTGCCCTGGCCGACAAATTCCGCCACGAACGGCGTGGCCGGGCGGTCGTAAATTTCTTGGGGCGTGGCGTATTGCTCGACCTTGCCGTTGTTCATCACGGCGATGCGGTCGGCCATCAGCATGGCTTCGTCCTGGTTGTGGGTGACCATCAGCGTGGTGATGCCCAGGCGCCGTTGCAGTTGGCGCAGCTCGGTGCACAAGTGCTCGCGGACGCGGGCGTCGAGGGCGGACATCGGTTCGTCCAGCAGCAACAACGAAGGCGCCGGCGCCAAAGCACGCGCCAGGGCGACACGCTGCTGCTGACCGCCGGAGAGTTGGCCGGGGTATTTCTTTTCGCTGCCGAGCAGGCCGACCAGTTCAAGCATCTGCCCGACGCGCTTGCGCACTTCATCGCGGCCGCTGCCAGTGAGGCCGTAGCCGATATTCGCTTCGACGGTGAGGTTGGGAAACAGCGCGTAGGACTGGAAAAGAATCCCGTAGTCCCGCGCCTGCGGTGGCAGCAGGGAAACGTCACGCTCGCCCAGATACAGTTCGCCGCTGTCCTGGCGCTCCAGGCCGGCGATGCAACGCAGCAGGGTGGTCTTGCCGCAGCCGGACGGGCCCAGGAGGCACACCAACTCGCCGGCGGCGACGTCCAGGGACACATTGTCCAGCGCGGTAAAGGCGCCGAAGCGTTTCTGGATACCGCGCACCTTCATCGGCGCGCCGGGTTGGGTCAGGGCTGTGTTCATGGAGGCACCTCATCAAACTGATGAAGGCCATGCTAGGCAGGCAATGAGTCCCTGGTGTGGCAGAAAGGCAAAATGGGGCGATAGTGGTATTCGTAGATTTGGGTTACCCATGATCGTTCCCACGCGCAGCAAAGGAATGCATCCAGTGACGCTCTGCGTCACGTCTTTAAGAGCGGACGCAGAGCGTCCAGGGCGGCATTCCCACGCGGAGCATGGGAACGATCAACTCAGATCGGTGACATTTCCTGCGCCAACCCCAGAAACGCCGCCGGCAACCGAGCGCTTTTTCTTTCCTTGAGGCAGTACAAATACTCAGGAATCTGCGGCGCATTCTCGATGGTCAGTACCCGCAACTGAGGGTCATGGGGCACTTCCTGGCGGGCGATGATGCTGATACCGATGTTGCGCAGCACCGCTTCACGGATCGACTCACGACTGCCGATTTCCAGCAGCGGCCCGTAACTCACACCGGCACCCTGCAACATCTCTTCGGTCAACCGTCGCGTGGTGGAACCCGCTTCGCGCATCAACAAGGTGTGCCCGGCCAACGCCGTCAGAGGCACAGGGTCAAGCGTGGCCAAGGGGTGATTGCGATGCACCGCCAGCACCAGTGGATCAGTGCCCAGCACTCGACGAATCAGGCGAGGGTCTTCCAGCAACTGCGAGGACGCGGCCACGTCGACACGGTAATCGTCCAACGCTTCGAGCACCTGCTGGGAGTTGCCGATTTCCACCGACACCTCCACCTGGGGCAGGCGTTCGCGGAAGGCTTTGACCAGGTCGAGAATGTAGTACGGCGCCGTTGCGGCAATCCTCAATGCACCCTGGACCTGGCCACTGTTGCGCAGGAAAAACTCGATGTCCGCTTCCTGCTGCAACAGCGTCTTGACCATCGGCACCAGCCGCGCGCCTTCGTCACTGACGGTGAGTCGACGGCCGCCACGATAGAAAAGCTCAACGCCGTACTGGCTTTCCAGATTGCGAATCTGGGTGGTCACCGTGGGCTGGCTCAGGCCGAGTTTTTTCGCCGCCTGGGTAATGCTGCCCAGGCGGGCAACCATGAAAAACGCCTTCAGCTCGGCACTCAGCACACCACCCTCTCGTCATCTATTTGCGCAACAGGCGCAGGCCATTGAACACCACCAGCAGGGCCACGCCCATGTCGGCAAACACGGCCATCCACATGGTGGCCATGCCAAGGAACGTGATGGTCAGGAAGAGCGCCTTGATCACCAGCGCCAGGGCAATGTTCTGCTTGAGGATACTCGACGTTTGCCGCGACAGCCGTATGAATGCCGGAATCTTGCGCAAGTCATCGTCCATCAACGCCACGTCGGCGGTCTCGATAGCCGTGTCGGTGCCCGCTGCAGCCATGGCAAAACCGATCTCGGCGCGGGCCAGGGCCGGGGCGTCGTTGATGCCATCACCCACCATGCCCACGCGGTGGCCTTGGCCGTAAAGGGTTTCGATGGCTTGCAGTTTGTCGGTGGGCAACAGATCGCCCTGGGCCTGGTCGATACCGACCTGGGCGGCAATCGCCTGGGCAGTGTGGGTGTTGTCGCCGGTGAGCATCAGGGTCTTGATGCCCAGCTCGTGCAGTTGCTGGATGGCTTCGCGGCTGCTGTCCTTGACCGTGTCGGCCACGGCGAACAGCGCCAGCGGGCCGGATTTGTCGAGCAGCAGCACCACGGACTTGCCTTGTTTCTCCAGGGCGAAGAGTTTCTCTTCCAGTGCCGGCGAGCACAGGCCTAGGTCTTCCACCAGACGGTGATTGCCCAGGTGGTAGGTTTCGCCGTTGATGTCGCCGCGCACACCGCGACCGGCCAGGGCCTCGAAGTTATCCACAACGTGTATCGGCAGTTTTTTATCCACAGCCGCGTTGGCGATGGCCAGCGATACCGGATGGTCGGAACGCCCGGCCAAGCTGGCAGCCAGTGCAGGTGCGCTGTCTTCGACGTTGGGAAACAGCGCCAGGTAATCGGTTTGCACCGGTTTGCCGTGGGTGATGGTGCCGGTCTTGTCGAGCGCAAGGTAGTCAAGCTTGTAGCCGCCCTCCAGGTACACGCCGCCCTTGATCAGGATGCCTTTGCGCGCCGCCGCCGCCAGGCCGCTGACGATGGTCACCGGGGTGGAGATCACCAGGGCACAAGGGCACGCGACAACCAGCAGCACCAGCGCGCGGTAGATCCAGTCGAACCAGACGCCGGCCATGAACAGCGGCGGGATCAGCGCCACACCCAGGGCAAACAGGAACACTGCCGGGGTGTAGATGGTCGAGAAACGGTCGACAAAACGCTGGGTCGGTGCCCGTGCGCCTTGGGCTTGTTCCACGGCATGAATGATCCGTGCCAGGGTGGAATTGTTGGCGGCCGCCGTGACTTTGTATTCCAGGGAACCGGCCTGGTTGATGGTGCCGGCGAAGACTTTATCGCCCACGGTCTTTTCAATCGGCAGGCTTTCACCGGTGATCGGCGCCTGGTCGATGGTGGATTGGCCGGCGGTGACTTCTCCGTCCAGGCCAATGCGCTCGCCGGGACGTACCCGCACGATGGCGCCCAACTCGATACCTTTAACCTCCAGTTCGACCCAACTGCCGTCGGCCTGCTGCACCGTGGCCTGTTCCGGGGTCATCTGCATCAAGCCACTGATGGCATTGCGCGCACGGTCCAGGGACTTGGCTTCGATCAATTCGGCCACGGTGAACAGGAACATCACCATTGCCGCTTCCGGCCACTGGCCAATCAGGATCGCACCGGTGACTGCGATGCTCATCAGCGCGTTGATGTTCAGGTTGAGGTTTTTCAGGGCGATCCAGCCCTTTTTATAAGTGGTGAGGCCGCCGCTGAGGATCGACACCAGCGCGACCACAGCAATCACCCAGGTCGGCGCGGCATTGGTGAAATGCAGCACTTCAGCGCCCAACGCGCCCACGCCGGACAACGCCAGCGGCCACCAGTGTTTCTTGGCCGGTGGCTCGGCGGCCGGAACGCCCTCTTCAATCGGATCAGCCTGCATCCCCAAGGATTTGATGGCGTCGACGATCGGTGCAGTGCTCGGCAGGTCGTGGGTGACGCCGAGGATGCGGTTGATCAGGTTGAATTCCAGCTGCTGCACGCCGGCGAGCTTGCCCAGTTTGTTCTGGATCAGCGTCTGCTCGGTCGGGCAGTCCATCGCTTCGATGCGGAACGTGCTCAAGCGCGAGCCGGCGGTGGGCGCTTCGCTCAGTTGCACCAGCGCGGGGGCCGGCGTGCCGGAGCAGCAGGAGCCGCCGTGGCCGTGGTTATGCACAGGCGTCAGCTTCTTCTCGCCGTGGTCGTGGTCGTGGTCGTGTTCGTGTTCGTGTTCGTGTTCGTGTTCGTGTTCGTGTTCGTGTTCGTGTTCGTGTTCGTGTTTATGCGGGGTGTGCAGGGAGTCGCTCATCAGGTCGCGTCCGTAAGGTGCCTGTTGCCAAGTAAAGACCCTGTAGCCACTATAGGGTCAAGCACCCATTTGGAGATTGCTGCAATGAAGATCGGCGAACTGGCCAAACTGACCGAATGCCCGGTGGAAACCATCCGTTATTACGAGAAGGAAGGCCTGCTGCCGCCCCCGGCGCGCACGGACGCCAACTACCGCGTGTACACCCAGGCGCACACCGAGCGGCTGATCTTTATCCGCAATTGCCGCAGCCTCGACATGACCCTGGAAGAAATCCGCAGCCTGCTCAGCCTGCGCGACAGCCCCCAGGACCAGTGCGAAAACGTGAATGCGTTGATCGACGAGCATATCCACCATGTGAAAGCGCGGATCGATGGGCTATTGGCGTTGCAGGACCAATTGCTGGACCTGCGCCAACGCTGCGGCGGCGGGGATCATTGCGGGATTTTGCAGCGGCTGGAAGTCAGCGGCAGTGTTGCCGCCAGCGAGGCTGAGCCTTCGCACGTGGGCAGAAGCCATGGCCATTAATTTGAAGTGGTAACCGAATCAAACTGTGGGAGGGGCGGTGCGACGATTCGACTTGCTCCCGATGGCGGAGTTTCAGCCACCAAATACTTAGCTGATCCACCGCTATCGGGAGCAAGCCCCCTCCCACACAAGCCCGCACCTTTAGACTGAGGCAGCCTTTAGATGGCCACGTCGGCCTTGATGCTTGGGTCGGCGTCGTAGCCCACGATTTCGAAGTCTTCGAACGTGTAATCGTAGATCGACGCCGGCTTACGCTTGATCACCAGTTCCGGCAGTTTCTTCGGCGTGCGCGCCAACTGGGTCTGGATCTGTTCCATATGGTTGCTGTAGGCGTGGGTGTCGCCGGTGGTGACGATGATCTCGTGAGGGATCAGGTCGCATTGCTGGGCCAGCATGTGGGTCAGCAACGCCAGCGCGGCGGTGTTGTACGGCAGGCCGAGGAACACGTCGGAGCTGCGGATATACAACTGCATCGACAGATGGCCGTCATGCACAAACGCCTGGTACAGCAGGTGGCACGGCGGTAGGGCTTGTTTGCCGTTGCGCGCGTTTTCCTGCGGGCTCTTGGTCTCGTCCGGCAGGTATTCGACGTTCCAGCCGTGGAACAGGATGCGGCGGCTGTTGGGGTTGGTCTTCAACGTCTCGACCATGTAGTCGATCTGGTTGATCTTGCCGCCGTCCTTGGTCGGCCAGGCCGTCCACTGCTCGCCGTACACCGGGCCCAGGTCACCGTCTTCGGTGGCCCACTCGTCCCAGATTTTCACGCCGTTCTCGTTCAGCCACTTGATGTTGGTGTTGCCGCTCAACATCCAGATCAGTTCGTTGGCGATGCTTTTGAAGTGAAGCTTCTTGGTGGTCAGCAGCGGAAAGCCGTCGGCCAAGTTATGCCGATACTGACGGGCGAACACAGCCTTGGTGCCAGTGCCGGTGCGATCGCCCTTGGTCAATCCATTGGTCACGACGTCGTTCAGTAGTTCGAGATATTGCTTCATGTGTTTACCCGTATCGTTGAAACCGAGGCCGCCCCCTCTCGGAAGGACCTCGGCATTCGAATTTAAAGCGCCGCGTTCTTGATCGGTTGCGGGCGGTTGTAAGCCCACCACAGCAAGCCCAGGCCTGCCAGGATCATCGGAATACTGAGGATCTGGCCCATGGTCAACCAACCAAACGCCAGGTAGCCCAACTGTGCATCCGGTACCCGCACGAATTCGACGATGAAACGGAAGATCCCGTAGAACAGCGCAAACATGCCGGAAACGGCCATGGTCGGGCGCGGCTTACGCGAGAAAATGTACAGAATAAGGAACAGTGCCACACCTTCCAGGGCGAACTGGTACAGCTGCGACGGATGGCGCGGCAGTTGCGCCGGGTCGCTGAACGCCGGGAACACCATCGCCCACGGCACGTCGGTCGGCTTGCCCCACAGCTCGGCGTTGATGAAGTTACCGATACGTCCGGCGCCCAGGCCGATCGGCACCAGCGGGGCTACGAAGTCCATCAGTTGGAAGAACGACTTGCCGTTGCGGCGGGCGAACCACCACGCAGCAACCATCACGCCGATAAAGCCACCGTGGAACGCCATGCCGCCCTTCCACACTTCAAAAATCAGCGTCGGGTTGGCGATGTAGGCAGACAGGTCGTAAAACAGCACATACCCCAGGCGTCCGCCGACGATCACTCCCATCGACAACCAGAACACCATGTCAGAGAGTTTCTCCTTGGTCCAGGTCGGGTCAAAACGGTTCAGGCGCCGGGAGGCCAGCAGCCAGGCACCGCCGATGCCGATCAGGTACATCAACCCGTACCAGTGGATTTTCAGCGGACCGATGGCCAGGGCCACCGGGTCGATCTGCGGGTAAGGCAGCATTGCGACTCCTCGTTAAATCATTCGTTATGGCGACCGGGACCTTGCCCGTGCGCGATTAAGCCTGCGTTACAACAACTCTGTTTAAACCAAGAAGCTCAAACCCACACAGAAAAGCAAACCGGCGAACAACCGCTTGAGCAAACGCGGCGACAAGCGATGCGCCAGGCGTGCGCCAAAGCGGGCAAACACCATGCTGGTCAGGGCAATACCCAGCAGCGCCGGCAAATAGATGAACCCGAGACTATGAGCGGGCAACAGGGGGTCGTGCCAGCCCAGAATCATGAAACTTAATGCACTGGCCAAGGCAATCGGCAAGCCGCACGCCGATGACGTAGCCACCGCCTGCTGCATCGGCACGCTGCGCCAGGTCAAGAACGGCACGGTCAGTGAGCCGCCGCCGATCCCGAAAATCGCCGAGGCCCAGCCGATCACGGTGCCTGCCAGGGTCAGGCCGACCTTTCCCGGAACCGTTCGGCTGGCCTTGGGCTTGACCTCCAGAGCCAGTTGCACGGCGATGATCAGGGCGAACACACCAATGATCTTCTGCAGGTTGGGGCCGGAAATCGCCTCGGCGGTCAGCGCGCCAAAGCCTGCGCCGATCAGGATGCCCACGGTCATCCACAGAAAAATCGGCCAACGCACCGCGCCACGCCGGTGGTGTTCACGCACGGCATTGACCGACGTAAAGATGATCGTCGCCAGGGAGGTGCCCACGGCCAGGTGGGTCAGCACCTGCGGGTCGAAGCCCTGCAAGGTGAAGCTGAACACCAGCACTGGCACGATGATGATCCCGCCACCCACGCCAAACAGCCCGGCGAGCAGGCCCGCACAGGCGCCCAGCAACAAATACAGCAGAAATTCCATGGGAGCCCCCAAACCAAGACCGGCATGTTAACGGATGGAAGGCATGCGACCCAACTGGATACGATGGAACGCTGCTGCTTGTGTGGGTAGAGTGGCAAAAAACACAAAAGGGAATCGCCTGATGTGCCTGATTGTTTTCGCCTGGCGGCCGGGCCATGCCCAACCGCTGATCGTCGCGGCCAACCGTGATGAATTCTACGCCCGCCCCAGCCTGCCGCTGGCCCAATGGCTGGACGCACCCACGGTCTACGCCGGTCGCGATCAGGAAGCGGGAGGCACTTGGCTGGGGGTGAATGACGATGGGCGATTTGCCGCCCTGACCAATATCCGCGACCCACACCAGCCGCCATCACGCAAATCGCGCGGGGAGTTGGTGGCGCGTTTTCTCAGTGGTTCGCTGCCCGTTGAGGAGTATTTGGCCGACGTTAACGGCCGTTCGATTGAATATGCCGGGTTTAACCTGCTCGTAGGCACACGGGATGAGCTGTGGCACTACAACGCCAATGACACCGAACCAACGCTTTTGGCCGCCGGGGTGTATGGGCTGTCCAATGCCGGGCTGGATACACCGTGGCCGAAGTTGCTCAAGGCCAAAGCCGCATTGAACGGGTTGCTGGAAGATCCGCAGCCGGAGGCCTTGCTGGGAATTTTGAGTGACCCGCAGACGGCGTCGTTCGCGGATTTGCCGGATACCGGTGTGGGGTTGGCGACCGAGAGTCTGTTGTCGAGCGTGTTTATCGCCAGCCCGAGTTACGGGACGCGGGCGAGTACGGCGCTGATTGTGAATGCCGACGGGACGCGGCAGATGGTGGAGCGCAGTTTCGGGCCACATGGGGGGCGGTTGGGCGAAGTAGAACTCAATTTCTAACGCATCACACACCAATGTGGGAGCGGGCTTGCTCCCGATGGCAGGGTGTCAGTCAACAGATGTGTCACTGATACACCGCCATCGGGAGCAAGCCCCCTCCCACAGGGTCTAGTGGTTCTTGGTGGACGCCGGATTGATCATCCGCGCCAACCCCAGGTTCTTCAGCGCCAGTTGCAGCGAGCTGTGGATAACTTGCGGGTTGTCGATGGTCATCAACTCGGCCAGCAGCTCCTTGGCCCGGCTCAGGTTGATCTGGCGCAGCATCCACTTGACCTTCGGCAAGTTGGTGGCGTTCATCGACAAGCTGTCAAAGCCCATCGCCATCAACAGCACTGCCGCCGCCGGGTCGCCGGCCATTTCGCCACAGATACTCACCGGCTTGCCTTCGGCATGGGCGTCGCGCACCACGTTTTGCAAGGCTTGCAGCACCGCCGGGTGCAGGTAGTCGTAGAGATCGGCGACCCGTGGGTTGTTACGGTCAACGGCCAGCAGGTACTGGGTGAGGTCGTTGGAACCCACCGACAGGAAGTCCACCTGCCGCGCCAGCTCTTTAGCCTGGTACACCGCCGCCGGAATTTCGATCATCACGCCAATCGGCGGCATCGGCACGTCGGTGCCTTCGTCGCGTACTTCGCCCCAGGCCCGGTGGATCAGGTGCAGCGCTTCTTCCAACTCGTGGGTGCCGGAGATCATGGGCAGCAGGATGCGCAGATTGTTCAGGCCTTCGCTGGCCTTGAGCATGGCGCGGGTCTGCACGAGGAAGATTTCAGGATGGTCGAGGGTGACGCGAATGCCGCGCCAGCCGAGGAAGGGGTTGTCTTCCTTGATCGGGAAATACGACAGTGACTTGTCGCCGCCAATGTCCAGGCTGCGCATGGTCACTGGCAACGGGTGGAAGGCGGAAAGTTGCTCGCGATAAATCGCCAACTGCTCCTTTTCGCTGGGGAACCGTTCATTGATCATGAACGGCACTTCGGTGCGGTACAAACCTACCCCTTCGGCACCGCGCTGTTGCGCTCGGGCTACGTCCGCCAGCAAGCCGGTGTTAACCAGCAGCGGCATGCGGTGGCCGTCGAGGGTTATGCACGGCAACTCCCGCAGTGCATCGAGCCCCTGGGACAGCTGGCGCTCTTCTTCCACCACTTCGGCGTATTGCTTGCGCAGCACTTCGCTGGGGTTGGTGTAGACCTCGCCGTGGTAGCCGTCGACGATCATCTGAATGCCGTCGACCTTGGAATATGGCAGATCCACCAGGCCCATCACCGTGGGAATGCCCATGGCCCGTGCCAGGATCGCGACGTGGGAGTTGCCCGAACCCAATACCGAGATCAGGCCCACCAGTTTGCCTTCCGGCACTTCGCCGAGCATGGTGGCGGTCAGTTCTTCACTGATAAGAATGGTGTTATCGGGGTAGACCAGCGTCGTGGAGCGCTCTTCCTGCAGGTAAGCCAACAGACGGCGACCGAGGTCCTTCACGTCCGAGGCGCGCTCGCGCAGGTAGGCGTCGTCCATCAATTCGAAACGGTTGACGTGATCGGTAACCACCTGGCGCAGTGCGCCCTGGGCCCACTGGCCGGTCTTGATCACGGTCTTGACTTCGTTACCCAGCGACGCATCATCGAGCATCATCTGGTAAACGTCGAACAGCGCACGCTCTTCAGGGCGCAACTGGGTGGCCAGCTTGGTCGACAGGTCGCGCATGTCGGCGCGCACGCCTTCGAGGGCGGTCTTGAACAGTTTGATTTCGGCTTCGATGTCGCTGACGGTCTTGTCCGGCACCACATCGAGGTCGGCCGGTGGCAGCATGACCACCGCCGTACCCACCGCAGCGCCCGGCGAACCCGGCACACCGACGAACTTGGCTTCCTGGATACCCTTGCCCTGGCGCCCCAGGCCGCGAATAGAGCCGGTGGCTTCGGCGTGGGCGATAACCCCGGCCAATTGCGCGCTCATGGTCACGAGGAAGGCTTCTTCACCTTCGTCGAACTGGCGGCGTTCTTTCTGCTGGATAACCAACACGCCGACAACGCGGCGGTGGTGAATGATCGGTGCGCCGAGGAACGAGGCGTAGCGCTCTTCACCGGTTTCGGCAAAGTAACGGTAACGCGGGTGATCGGCCGCGTGCTCGAGGTTCAGGGGTTCTTCGCGCGTCCCCACCAGGCCCACAAGACCTTCATTGGGCGCCATGCTGACCTTGCCGATGGAGCGCTTGTTCAAGCCCTCGGTGGCCATCAGGACAAAACGGTTGCTCTCGGGGTCCAGCAGGTAAACCGAGCAGACTTGACTGCCCATGGCTTCCTTGACGCGCAACACAATAATCCCCAACGCCGCCTTGAGATCCTTGGCGGAGTTAACTTCCTGGACGATCTTGCGCAGCGTATTGAGCATGGCTCGGGGTCGAACTCCGTCGTCAGTCGCGCGCTAAAAGGCGCGGGGCAAGCTCTTTGAGAGCGCGACGATAAACCTCGCGCTTGAATGTCACCACCTGGCCCAACGGATACCAATAACTGACCCAGCGCCAGCCATCGAACTCCGGTTTACCGGTCAAATCCATCCGCACCCGCTGCTCGTTGGAGATCAGGCGCAGGAGAAACCATTTCTGCTTCTGGCCGATACACAGCGGTTGGCTGTGGGTACGCACCAGGCGTTGCGGCAAACGATAACGCAACCAGCCACGGGTACAGGCCAGAATTTGCACATCTTCGCGTTCAAGGCCAACTTCTTCGTTCAACTCACGGTACAAGGCGTCTTCAGGGGTTTCGTCGGGGTTGATTCCGCCTTGAGGAAACTGCCAGGCATCTTGGTTGATTCGGCGAGCCCATAGCACCTGTCCGGCATCATTCGTAAGAATAATCCCGACATTAGGACGGAAACCATCGGGGTCGATCACGGCAACAACCTCGCAAACGCATGTCGCCGCATTGTTCCACAAAGGTTGATCCAGCGGCAACGAGGCTTCTTACCTTATGTGCACTCTTGTGAAAAGACCGTATTCTGGACGCCTTTTTACAGACTTTTCAGCGAGTAACTGCAATGCGCCTGGCTTTATTCGACTTGGACAACACGCTTCTCGGCGGTGACAGCGATCACGCGTGGGGCGATTACCTCTGTGAACGCGGGATTCTCGACCCGGTGGCCTACAAGGCTCGCAACGACGAGTTCTACCAGGACTACCTGGCCGGCAAGCTGGACAACGCCGCCTACCTGAACTTCAGCCTGGAAATCCTCGGCCGCACCGAGATGACCCAACTTGAAGAATGGCACAACGACTTCATGCGCGATTGCATCAAGCCGCTGATGCTGCCACAGGCCGTGGAACTGCTGGCCAAGCATCGCGCCGCCGGCGATATACTCGTGATCATCACCGCCACCAACCGTTTCGTCACCGCGCCAATTGCCGCACGCCTGGGCGTGGAAACACTGATCGCTACCGAATGCGAGATGGAAGATGGCCGCTACACCGGGCGCAGCACCGACGTGCCGTGCTTTCGCGAAGGCAAGGTGACCCGCTTGAACCGTTGGTTGGAAGAAACCGGACACAGCCTGCAAGACAGCTATTTCTATAGCGATTCGATGAATGATTTGCCGCTGCTGGAGCAGGTGACCCACCCCGTAGCGGTGGACCCGGACCCGAATTTGCGCGCTGAGGCCGAAAAACGCGGCTGGCCGGTGATTACGCTGCGCAGCTGATCACCTGTGGCGAGGGGGCTTGCCCCCGCTGGGCTGCGTAGCAGCCCTAATCAAGACAACCGAGTTCTTTCAGAAGGGATGAGGCGGCTGGTTTTGGGGCTGCTTCGCAACCCAACGGGGGACAAGCCCCCTCGCCATAAAGTCTCACGGCTAAACCGGCTTGGCGCCCATGAGCCCCGCAATCGCCACAAACCCCACCAGGCTGACCACCGCCAGCACCAGCGTGAAATTCAGGCTGCCACCCTCGCCTTTACGCAGCCGATTAAGCCGCGCCACCAGCCAGAACCAGGCCAGCGCCGCCACGGTGTAGAGGATGCTGGAGCCCAGAATCCAGGTCTGTCCCAGCGGCCAACCGATCAGGTGCACCAACCACCAGCCGGTAAACGGCATGCTCAGTACGCAAATGCCCATCAACAACCACACGAACGCCCACGGGCGCTGCACGGTAACCGCCGGGCCGGCACTGCGTTTGCGCCAGGCCAGCACTGCCAGGCCGAGGCCGCTGAGCAGCAACAACACGGTGGCTGCGATGTGGATAACTTTGAGGGTGGTCAGGGTTTCCATGTGTCTTATTCCTTAAAGGCCGCCCCAATCAGCGTAGTCGCTCAACCGAGGAACAGTTTATAGGCCGGGTTATCGCTTTCATCCCAGTACGGGTAACCGATGGCTTCCAGGGCTGCCGGTACCAGGTGACGCTCGTTCGCCGGCACTTGTAGGCCGGCGACTACACGGCCGTCGGCTGCGCCGTGGTTGCGATAGTGGAACATCGAGATGTTCCAGCGCCCGCCCAATTTGTTAAGAAAGTTGAACAACGCCCCCGGGCGCTCGGGAAACTCGAAGCGAAATACCACTTCGTCGCTGACTTTCGCCGCATGCCCACCCACCATGTGTCGAATGTGCAACTTGGCCAGTTCGTTTTCGGTCAGGTCCAGCACCGGGAAACCCTGGCTGGTCAGGCTGGCGATCAGCGCGCTGCGCGGGTCGTTCTCCGGGTGGGTCTGCACGCCAACAAAGATGTGCGCCTCGCTGCCGGAGTGGTAGCGGTAGTTGAATTCGGTGATCTGGCGCTTGCCCACTGCCTCGCAGAACGCCTTGAAGCTGCCCGGCTTCTCGGGGATGGTCACGGCGATGATGGCTTCGCGGCCTTCACCCAGCTCGGCGCGTTCAGCCACATGGCGCAGGCGGTCGAAGTTGACGTTGGCACCGGAATCGATGGCCACCAGGGTTTGCCCGGTGACGCCACGGGTCTCCACGTATTTCTTGATGCCCGCGACGCCCAGCGCCCCCGCCGGTTCGGTGATCGAACGGGTGTCGTCGTAGATGTCCTTGATCGCCGCGCAGATTTCATCAGTGCTGACGGTGATCACTTCATCCACATAGTCCTTGCAGATGTCGAAGGTGTGCTGGCCGATCTGCGCCACTGCCACACCATCGGCAAAGATGCCCACAGTCGGCAACACCACGCGCTCGCCCGCGGCCATGGCCGCTTGCAGGCAGTTGGAGTCGTCCGGCTCGACGCCGATGATCTTGATCTCGGGGCGCAGGTATTTCACGTACGCCGCGATGCCGGCGATCAACCCGCCGCCGCCCACCGGCACGAAAATCGCGTCCAGCGGCCCAGGGTGCTGGCGCAGGATCTCCATTGCCACGGTGCCCTGCCCGGCAATGGTGTGCGGATCATCGTAAGGGTGAATGTAGACGTAACCTTTTTCGTCGACCAGTTTCAGCGAGTAGGCCAGGGCTTCCGGGAAGGAATCACCGTGCAATACCACTTTGCCGCCACGGGAACGCACGCCTTCGACCTTGATCTCCGGGGTGGTCTTGGGCATCACGATGGTGGCCTTGACCCCCAGCACCTTGGCCGCCAGGGCCAGACCCTGGGCGTGGTTGCCCGCCGAGGCGGTGACCACGCCGCGCGCGCGCTCTTCGGCCGTCAGTTGGGTCAGCTTGTTGTACGCGCCGCGAATCTTGAACGAGAACACCGGCTGCAAGTCTTCGCGCTTGAGCCAAACCTTGTTACCCAGCCGCTCGGAGAGCTGGCGGGCAGTCTGCAATGGGGTTTCTACGGCAACGTCATAAACGCGCGAGGTGAGGATCTTTTTGACGTACTGTTCAAGCATCGGCGGAAGTCACTGGGCGGGTTGGGCAGGGCCAAGGAGTCTAACCCAGCGTTTGGCCGGGCGACCACACGAATCCAGAGGTTTTGTTGGGTTATACTCGCGCCCCTCTTTACTCCCCGCCCGTTCCGGAGCCCGCATGACCCAGGATCAACTCAAACAGGCAGTGGCCCAGGCCGCCGTCGATTTAATCCTTCCTAAACTCGACGACAAAAGCGTCGTCGGTGTCGGCACCGGCTCCACCGCCAACTGCTTTATCGATGCACTGGCCCTGCACAAGGGTGCGTTTGACGGCGCCGTGGCCAGTTCCGAAGCCACCGCTGCACGCCTTAAAGGCCATGGCATTCCGGTGTACGAGCTCAATACCGTGAGCGACCTGGAGTTCTACATCGACGGCGCCGACGAAAGCGACGAGCACCTGAACCTGATCAAGGGCGGCGGCGCAGCCCTGACCCGCGAGAAGATCGTCGCGGCCGTGGCCAAGACCTTTATCTGCATCGCCGACGCCAGCAAGCTGGTGCCGGTACTCGGCGCGTTCCCGCTGCCGGTTGAAGTGATCCCGATGGCCCGCAGCCACGTAGCCCGCGAGCTGGTAAAACTGGGCGGCGACCCGGTGTACCGCGAAGGCGTGTTGACCGACAACGGCAACATCATCCTCGACGTGTTCAACATGCAGATCACCAACCCGGTGGAACTCGAAACCCAGATCAACGCCATCGTCGGTGTGGTCACCAACGGCCTGTTCGCCGCGCGCCCGGCTGACGTGTTGCTGCTGGGCACCCCGGAAGGCGTGAAAACCCTTAAGGCCTGACAGATAGGGGCTGGCTGGCCGGCGACGCAAGCACCTCGGTCTTTCAGTTGCACCGGGTCGTTGCCATCGCCGGCAAGCCGGCGCCTACAGTGGTTCGTCAGCGGGCTTTTTGAACACGTAGAACAGGTTCGGCTCACTGACCAGGTACAAGGTGCCATCGTCGCCCATGGCAATCCCTTCGGCCTGAGGCACGCGTTTTTTCAGGCCCTGGCGCCCGTTCAGCAGTGACATGCTGCTCAACGGGCGACCGTCGATATCCAGTTCCAATACCAGGAACGACTCATCCGACAGCGCCAGCAAATGACCGCTGCGCTCGTCGTATTGCAGGCTCGACAGGTCGCGCACAAACAGCCCGGCATCGCGCTTGGGGTTGTTGATCACGTGCACCGAGTAGGTTTTTTCCGGCTTGAAATGCGGAAACCCATGGACCTCGTAGATCAGCATCGGGTCGCGCTCCTTGGCGACAAACAGGCGCTTGCCCACCGAGTCATAGGCCAGGCCTTCAAAGCCCTTGTTGCCACCAATGTGCACGCCCAGGGTCATCTGCTCCGCATCAGCGGCGTCGAGAAACTGGGTATCGTCGTCCACATGCACCTTGATCAGCCGTTGCTGGCGCTCATCGCTGATGACGTAGATGTTGTCGCTGATAAATTCCACCGCCTCGGCATCGCCAAACCCCACCAACGGGATGCGCCGCAGAATCTTGCCCTCCAGGGACAGCTCGATCAGCTCGGCGTTTTTATTGGTGACGGTAAACAGGCTTTTGCGCACCGGATCGTAGGTGAGAGCCGAGACATCATCATTGAGGCCCTCGATCACCTGGCCTTCCAGGGTGACCCGGTAATCCGCCAGGCCAATCGAGCGCGCATCCGCCGGCTGGCGCCACACCTGCCAGTTGAACCAGGCGCGCTCGAACAAACGAAACTGCTGCGCAACGACCCCGACGGCAATCAAAGCGATCAGCAGCAGGATGAAAAACATGGGTTTGGGGCGGGCAAGTCGGCGCATCGGGCGAGCTCAAAGTCAAAAGTGGCGAATGAATATCACGACTGTCTGAATTTAAACTTAAACGCGCCCTGATGTCTGGCGAATGCCGCTCCTGGAGAAATATCCGACGTAATCGGTCTTTTATTTCTGCTTCTCGAAACGATAGAACAGGTTAGGTTCGCTGACCATGTACAGGTTGCCGCTCTCGTCCATGGTCACGCCTTCGGCGCGGGGGATGGTGTCCTTGAGGCCATTGAAGCCGCCGAGCAAGGTCATGAAGCTAACCTGCTCGCCTTTTTCATCCAGCTCCAGCAACAAGTGGGAGTCGGCCGACAGCACCAGCAAATGCCCGGTGCGTGGGTCGACGGCCAGGGCGGAGAGGTTGCGCATGTCCAGTTCGGTGCTGGCGAGTTTGACCTTGTCGCCGACAAGGGTCTGGCTGCCATCGCTCTTCCAGGTAAACAGCGCGGGTGGGCGCTCTTCGCCCAACACCAGCTGCTGGTTGCGCTTGTCCCAGGTGATGGCTTCAAAGGCTTTGTTCTGGTCTTTGGACGGGCCCAAGTCGTAACTCGGGAAGTCGGCCTTGTTCAACGCGGTGGTGCCCGCGTCGACCTTGACGAGGGTCAGGCTATGTTGGCGCTCGTCGACCACGGCCATCAGGCCGTTCTCCATCACCGTCAGGCCTTCCGGGTTGTTCCAGCCGTTGAGCGGCATCTTGCGCAGCACATCGCCTTGCAGGGTCAGCTCGACGAGGAAGGGGTTTTTGCCCATGACCGAGAACAGGGTTTTGGTCTGCGGGTTGTAAGAGAGGTCCGAGGCTTCGTCCTTCTCCATGCCGGGCAGAAGTTTGGCATCGATGACGGCGTGATAGTCAGGGAGCCACACACTCTCCTGACGTTCGGCCGGGGATTCAAAACGCTCCACTACCCACAACACACCGCGATCGTCCCAGTGCATTGCCCAGGCAACGCCATACACAATGGCCCCGGCCAGAAACAGCCAGGAGTACCAGCGCAGGGCAAAACGGGAACGCGGCTTGGAGGTGATGTCAGGCAGGGGCACGGCCATGGGGCGCTTTTTCCGGAAAGTCAGCGTTAGGTGATAGCACAGGATCAACGGGCCCGCGCGCTGGAGGCAGAAGATTATCCGGATGGCGTGTGAAAAAAATGCAAAAGCTCAGGGTTCGCGCTGATCGGCTGATCGTTCCCACGCTCTGCGTGGGAATGCCGCCCTGGACGCTCTGCGTCTGCTCTTGAGGTCGTGACGCGGAGCGTCACAGGATGCATTCCCACGCAGAGCGTAGGAACGATCAGCGCGTCAGGGTTTAGCGAACGCTGCTTTCGAAGCGGTTCACGCCCGACAGCTCCAATACCAGCTCATCACCCACATTTAGCGGACCCACGCCGGCCGGGGTGCCGGTGAGGATGACGTCGCCCGCCTGCAGCGAGAAGCAGCCGGCCATGTGCTGGATCATCGGGATAATCGGGTTGAGCATCTGCGAACTGTTGCCGTCCTGGCGCACTTCGCCGTTGATGGTCAGGCGGATGCCGATGTCGGTCACGTCCGGGAACGTGCTGCCGACCAAGAACGGCGCGATCACCGCCGCACCGTCGAAGGACTTGGCGATTTCCCACGGCAAGCCCTTGGCCTTCAGCTCGGCCTGTTTGTCGCGTAGGGTCAGGTCCAGGGCCGGGGCGAAGCCGGAGATGGCATCCAGCACTTCTTCACGGCTGGGCTTGGTCGACAGCGGTTTGCCGATCAACACCGCGATTTCCGCTTCGTAATGTACCGACCCGCGCTCGGTGGGGATGCTGAAACCGCCGTCCAGCGGCACCACGCAACTGCCCGGCTTGATAAACAGCAACGGTTCGGTCGGCACCGGGTTGTCCAATTCCTTGGCATGTTCGGCGTAGTTGCGCCCGATACACACCACTTTGCCCAACGGGAAGTGGATGTTGGTGCCGTCGACATACTTGTGCTGGTAGCTCATGGAACGACTCCTTCAGGGGCGGTTAAACAGCGAAGATCTTGCCAGGGTTCATGATCCCGTTCGGATCGAACACCGCTTTCACTGCTTTCATGTATTCGATTTCAACTGGCGAGCGACTGTAAGTCAGGTAATCGCGCTTGGTCATGCCCACGCCGTGTTCGGCGGAGATCGAGCCGTTGTACTTCTCGACGGTCTCGAACACCCACTTGTTCACAGTGGCGCACTTGGCGAAGAACTCGTCCTTGCTCAGGTTTTCCGGCTTGAGGATGTTCAGGTGCAGGTTGCCGTCGCCGATGTGGCCGAACCAGACAATTTCGAAGTCGGGGTAGTGTTCGCCGACGATCGCGTCAACTTCCTTCAAGAACGCTGGCACTTTGGAGACAGTGACCGAGATGTCGTTCTTGTAAGGCGTCCAGTGGGAAATGGTCTCGGAGATGTACTCGCGCAGTTTCCACAGGTTGTGCAGCTGGGTTTCGCTCTGGCTCATCACGCCGTCCAGCACCCAGCCCTGCTCGACGCAGTGCTCGAAGGTTTCCAGCGCGTGGTTGGCGACTTCTTCGGTGGTGGCTTCGAATTCCAGCAGTGCGTAGAACGGGCACTCGGTTTCGAATGGGGCCGGTACATCGCCACGGCCGAGGACTTTGGCCAGGGCCTTGTCGGAGAAAAACTCGAAAGCAGTGAGATCAAGCTTGCTCTGAAAGGCGTGCAGCACCGGCATGATCGAGTCGAAATCGGTGGTACCAAGAACCATCGCGGTGAGGTTTTTCGGTGCACGGTCCAGGCGCATGGTGGCTTCGACCACAAAGCCCAGAGTGCCTTCAGCGCCGATAAACAGCTGGCGCATGTCGTAGCCGGTGGCGTTCTTGATCAGGTCACGGTTCAGCTCGAGGACGTCGCCCTTGCCGGTGACGACCTTCATGCCCGCAACCCAATTACGCGTCATACCGTAGCGAATAACCTTGATCCCGCCGGCATTGGTGCCGATATTGCCGCCAATCTGGCTCGAACCGGACGAGGCGAAATCTACCGGGTAGTACAGGCCGTTTTCTTCTGCCACGTTCTGCAATTGCTTGGTGACCACGCCTGGCTGGCACTTGGCGGTGCGGTCGGTGAGGTTCACGTCGAGGATCTGGTTCATATAGTCGAACGAGACGACGACCTCGCCATTCGCCGCAACCGCAGCTGCCGACAGGCCGGTGCGACCACCCGACGGCACCAGCGCCACCTTGCGTTCATTGGCCCAACGGACAATGGCCTGCACCTGCTCGGTGGTCTTGGGGAACACGATGGCAGTCGGCGCGGGGGCGAAGTGCTTGGTCCAATCCTTGCCGTAAGCCTCCAGGGAGTCGGCGTCGGTCAGCACTTTGCCGGGCTCAACCAGGGTCTTTAGCTCATCAATCAGGGCAGGATGGGTCATCGACAGAACTCTCGAACAATTCATGGTCATCCTGAGAACGCTTCACGTCGCAGGAATGAGTGTTTAGCGGGGCGCGTATGCTAGCATACCGCCCCCGCAGGACAGAGCCCAAGGGCGTTCTGCGGTGACGGCTTTCCTGCCGTCCGGGTCAGCTCTGTGCCCTGATTCACCAATACGTTTCTGTTTGACGAGTAGCTGTTGTCGTCAGGCAAGGCGCCGCGACGACTCATAGCTGGCTATGGGGAGGAGCGGCAACGCAGCATGACGGCAACAGACGCCGTCAAACAGGAACAGTATTGGTGAATCAGGGCACGTCCGGCGATCCGACTCCCTGCCATTTTTCTCCGGGATACAGGTTTACGCAGATGAGCAAGACTTCTCTCGATAAGAGCAAGATCAAGTTCCTTCTTCTGGAAGGCGTCCACCCATCGGCCGTCGAAGTCCTGAAGGCCGCCGGGTACACCAGCATTGAGTACATCACCAGTTCTCTGCCGGAAGCCCAGCTCAAGGAAAAGATCGCCGATGCGCACTTTATCGGCATTCGCTCCCGCACTCAGCTGACCGAAGAGGTCTTCGATCACGCCAAGAAGCTTGTCGCTGTAGGTTGTTTCTGCATCGGCACCAACCAGGTCGACCTCAACGCAGCGCGCGAGCGCGGCATCGCGGTGTTCAACGCACCGTACTCCAATACCCGTTCCGTTGCGGAACTGGTACTGGCCGAGGCCATCCTGCTGCTGCGCGGCATCCCTGAGAAGAACGCTTCCTGCCACCGTGGTGGCTGGATCAAAAGCGCGGCCAACTCCTTCGAAATCCGCGGCAAGAAGCTGGGTATCGTCGGTTACGGTTCGATCGGCACCCAACTGTCGGTACTGGCAGAAGGCTTAGGGATGCAGGTGTTCTTCTACGACACCCTGACCAAGCTGCCACTGGGCAACGCCACTCAGGTGTCGAGCCTGGCCGAGCTGCTGGGCATGTCCGACATCGTCACCCTGCACGTTCCGGAAACCGCTGAGACCCAGTGGATGATCGGCGAGAAGGAAATCCGCGCCATCAAGAAAGGCGGAATCCTGATCAACGCTGCGCGCGGCACCGTGGTCGAGCTGGACGCCCTGGCCGACGCGATCAAGGACAAGCACCTGATCGGCGCCGCCATCGACGTGTTCCCGGTGGAGCCGCGCTCCAACGACGACATCTTCGAAAGCCCGCTGCGTGGCCTGGACAACGTGATCCTGACCCCGCACATCGGTGGCTCCACCGCTGAAGCCCAAGCCAACATTGGCCTGGAAGTCTCGGAGAAGCTGGTCAAATACAGCGACAACGGCACCTCGGTATCGTCGGTCAACTTCCCTGAAGTGGCCCTGCCGGCTCACCCTGGCAAGCACCGTCTGCTGCACATCCACCAGAACATCCCTGGCGTGATGATGGAGATCAACAAGGTCTTCGCGGAAAACGGCATCAACATCTCCGGTCAGTTCCTGCAGACCAACGAGAAGGTCGGCTACGTGGTAATCGACGTCGACGCCGAGTACTCGGACCTGGCGCAAGAGAAGCTGCAGCACATTAACGGGACCATCCGAAGCCGCGTGCTTTTCTAAGGCAGTGGTGATGGTCAGCTACAAGCGGCAAGTTCAAGCGGTAAGCTAAAAGCTCATAACTTGCCGCTTGCAGCAATAAAAAAACGGGAGCCCCGCAAGGGACTCCCGTTTTTTTATTTCACATTAACCGTGATCACTTTCGAGGCTACAGTCGGGTTGAACTGCATGTGCAGTTTGTCGCCGGCCACTATTTGCAAGGTGTGTTTGCCAGGTGTGAGGGTCAGCTCGGTTTCGGTCTGGGCCTTGCCGTAGTGAATCACGGTGTCGGTGGCCGGGATCGGCACGCTGGCGTCCGGCAGGGCTTTCTGGTCGACCAGCAAGTGGTGGTGGCCAGTACCTGGGGCCTGCTCGGTGGCCGGGGCCAGTTTCAGGCCTTCCATACCGAATTTGACGGTGAAGGTCTTATCAACGGTGGCGCCGTCTTTTGGCGAGACGATAAATACCTTGGCGCCTTCAGGCGGAGCACTGCGCGGGATGCCATCAGCGGCAGTAGCCAACATCGAAGCACCCAGCAACAGGCTGGCAAGCACTGTATTTGAGAGTCTTGCGCGTGACAAAAGGGCTTTCATTCGCTTCTCCATTTTTCTATGAAATAGGTAGGGTTATGACAACTTCGCGACAAATTGCTGTCCAAGGCACTCAACACCATAGCAAAGCGATGCTGAACCGCGCCTCGCACATTCGAAACCTCTAGGAGTGACCATGCGCTTTTCGCCTGGCCTGTTAATTTTGCTGCCCCTCATGAGCCCCTTGGCTCACGCCGAACTGGTCGATGATGTGTTTGATCGCGGCGAACTGCGTATCGCGCTTGAAGCCAACACCCCGCCGTTCAACTTCAAGGAAGGCGACAAACTCACCGGCTTCGAAGTGGAACTGGGCGAGCAACTGGCCAAGGAAATGGACGTACGCCCCTCGTTTATCACTACCGATGACGCCGATCTATTGCCCGGCGTTGAAACCGGCAAATACGACGTGGCCATCAACCATATTGCTATGACTGCCGAGCTGCAGGATCGTTTCGATTTCAGTGAGGCTTATCGGGAGAAGCCGGAGTTGGCGATTCCGTTTCAGAAGGGCAACCCGGCGTTCAAGGCGAGTTTGGACAAGGCGCTGCAACGCGTGAAGGCCGATGGCCGCTTGAAGGAACTGACGAAGAAGTGGCTGGAGCCGGAACCCAAACAAGGAGCCGACTTGCCGGCTCCTACAGGTGCTTCAGCGCCTGTGCCGCCTCAGGCAACTCCAGCTCACTGAACACCTGCACCCCATGGCGTTTGAGCAGCGCCGCCGTCACGCCTTCGCCGCTCACTTTCACACCGGTGAAAGTGCCGTCGTAGGTCAGCAGGTTACCGCAGGACGGGCTGTTGGCCTTGAGCACAGCGATGCGGATGTGGTGGCGCTGCACCAGCGCCAACGCCTGGCGGGCGCCGTCAAGGAAGGCGGCGCTGAAGTCTTCGCCCTCGGCCGTCAGCACCTGGGCGCGGCCCTCCCACACATCGACGCCCTGCCCGCCCGGAATCTCGGCGGAGGGCCTGGGTGTCGGCAAACCACCCGCGACTTCCGGGCAGATCGCAACCACGCGACCTTCGGCCTGCCACGCCGCCAGTTGGTCGAACGGCCCGCTGGCCCCGCCGTCGTAGCGCACCTTGTGCCCAAGCAGACAACGGCTGATCAGAATCTTTTCCATGCTTAAAACGGCTCGTTACCCCGACGGCGAAACCAGCCGGTCAGGGACAGGCGTTCGCGCGTAGCGGGCAGGACTTCATGGGGCACTTCCCCCGACAGGAACACCACCAGGCTTCCACCGGTGGGTACCACATCGTATTCGACGCCGCCCTTGAGGTACATGCGCAACTGGCCACCATGCTCAGGCAGCCAGGCGTCGTTCAAGTAGAGCACCGCCGAAACCATGCGTCGGTCGTCGTCACGAAAACGGTCCAGATGCTTGAGGTAGAACGCCCCCGGCGGGTACATCGCGAAATGGCTTTCGAAATCTTCCAGGCCCAGGAACAGGCTGCGGTTCATCGCCAGGCGCACGCCGTCCATCAACGCCATGTAGTTGCCACAGACAGCGGCATCGCCCTCTTCCAGCCACTGTATATGATCACCGCGAATGCCTTCGCGAATCTCCTGGGCCGGCCCGCGCCCCACCGCCGCCGGGGCCAATTCACCTTCGGCCGCACGTTTACGGCACTCAGCTGCCAGTTCCAGGGTCAGAGCCTGGGGCAGGAAGCCGTTTTGCTGCGACCAGCCTTTTTCGGCCAGGTCGTCGACAATGCGTTGCAGCAAGGGGTGATCGAGGGGTATTTGCATGGCGCGCATAGTATCCATACGCCTGTGAATCCGACAGAGCCGCCGAGCGTCTGAATACACTTTAGTCAGGTGACTGATAGGACTTCTCGACAAATCCTACGCCCGACACGGACAATAGTGGCCGACTGACAGGAGTCCATATGCGTCGTTTGTTTTTTTCCTTGCTGATGTTCTGCGTTTTGCCTGCTTGGGCAGACAGCCATGACCAGTTGTATAAGGTCGCCGGCTGGGCCGAACAACGTGCGCATTTCAATGACGCCCTCAGTGCCGCTCAGCAGCGCTACCGCAATAGCCTGCCGCCAGCGGTGTACCAGGCGTTGGTGGACAACAGCAGTAAGCGTTTTGCCGCCCAGGCTATGGACCAGCGCGCCGAAGCCCAATTGCGTAAAAACCTGGCGGACCCCGCGCCTGCGCTGGCGTTTTTCCAGTCACCGCTGGGTCGCAAGATTGTCGCCGCCGAATTGCTGGCCACCCGCCGCGACCAGTTGGCGAAAAACGCCCAGGGCCTGCCGAAAATTGAAGCAGACGCCACCCGCAGCCTGATCATCGGCCACCTGGCCCAGGCGTTGCCCGCCCGTGAGGCCGGTGCCGAAGTCAGCCTGGCGATTGCCGGTGTGGCGGCCGACAGCTTGAGCCAGATGATTCCCGGCCTGCTGGGTGGAGGTCAGGCCCAGGGCATGTTGAATGGCCAGCGGGAACGGTTGATGCAACAGATCGGCAATGACCTGAACAACACGCTGCTGTACGTTTATCGGGATTTGTCCGACCCGGAACTGGAAGAGTTCGCCACGTTTGCGGAGTCGCCGGAGGGTAAGGCGTATTACCAGGCGGCGTTGGCGGCCATTCGTGCAGGGCTTGCAGTGGGCCAGAGCACCTCAAGCCTGACACCGTAAAAAAATGTGGGAGGGGGCTTGCTCCCGATGGCGGCAGTTCAGTCGATGCATACGTTGACTGACCCACCGCCATCGGGAGCAGCCCCCTCCCACATTTGGACTGCGTTATTTCAGGTGGTCGGTGAGGTACTTGAAGTACTGCTCGCGTATCTCGGGAATCTCATTCGCCAGATGGTGCCTGCCACGCTGCAACATCAACACCTCGGGCTGATCAAACTTGTCGCGCAGCACCTGCAAGTTGTGCTGCCAATCCACCGTCATGTCTTCCTCACCCTGCACAATCACCGGCCGCCTGGTGCTGCGCGGCGCGGCTTCGATGCGTTTGATCCAGCGTGCCAGCGCCCCTACCCAGGCAGTAGGCAGTTGACGCGGTTGTAGCGGATCAGCTTCCAGGAACGGCTTGAATTGAGGGTCGTTGGTGTTCTCGCTGAACCGCCGGGCGATGCCTTTGACGAACGGCCGCAGCAGGTAATAACTCAGTTGCGACCAGCCCCACGCACGCGGCCGTACCAGGGGCGAGAGCAAAAATGTCTTGCCCTGTGCAGGGCTGTCGGCGCCATGGTTGAGCAAGTGGTCCACCACCACCGCGCCGCCGGTGCTTTGCCCGAACAGGTGCCAGGGCTGCGGCAGTTGCAGCGCTTTAGCCTGGACGAACAGGGCCTGCACCACGTCCTGATACACCGCGAAATCATCGATGCTCGCGCGCGCGCCACTGGACAAGCCATGGCCCGGCAGGTCACAAGCGATCACCACAAACCCCTGGTCGAGCGCCCAATCCACCACGCTGCGGTAAAGCCCCATATGGTCGTAGAAACCGTGGAACATAAACATCGTCGCCACCGGCACGGGCGGCCACCACACTTGCGCGACCACCTCAAAACCATCCACCTCGAAGTGCCCCAGGCGGCTCACAGCCGGCACCTTGCGTGATGCAAGGTCTAACCCATAGAACCGCTGATACACCCGCGCCTCGGCGCTGAGTGGTTGCGCATCCACCAGGGGCCGCAAGCTTTCGCGCAGATGATCAGGGTCAAAGGTAACGGGCATAAAGGGTTCCAGACTTGCGGCGAAGATGAATATCGAGCTGCGATATTCATCTGTCCGGACAAGCATGGCAAGCTACGCGACCTGCGAGGATACATCTGAATGCGACGACCCTACCGTTCCGCCTTGTTCGCCAGCCTGATCCTGCTCATCTGCGCCGGCGTGCTGTGGGCGGCGTATGACTGGTTCCAGGGGCGCTACCTGCGCGCCTTTAGCGAACACACGGCCGTATTCTCCGGCGACGCCCTGCGCCTGCCCGCCGAACTGACCGGCCCCGGTCCGATTCGCCTGGTGCACTTCTGGGACCCGGCCTGCCCGTGCAATGTCGGCAACCAGCAACACTTGGGCGAATTGATCGAGCAGTACGCGCCCGAAGGCGTCGAATTCTATGCCCTGCAAAAAGCCGGCAGCCACGGCCAACTGCCGAACAATCTGCGCAACATGAAAATTCTCGCCACCCTGCCCGGCGCCGATCAAGTGCCGGCCAGCCCGGCCGTGGGTATTTGGGATCGCACCGGCAAGCTCGCGTATTTCGGGCCGTACAGTGAGGGGCTGACGTGCAACGCCGGCAACAGCTTTATCGAGCCCATCCTGAAAGCCCTTCAAGAGGGGCGCGAAGTGAATGCCACTCACACCCTGGCGGTGGGCTGCTATTGTTCGTGGCCCAAAGGTTTGTAGTTAGTTACCCCTCTCTTGGTAAGGAAAGTTGATGAAGCGCGTCTTGCGGGTTCTCGCGGTTCTGGTGGTGCTGATCGCCCTGGGCGCCGGCTGGTACGTGTACAGCAAGCAACCGACCCGCCAGGGCACGGTGACGCTGGCCAACCTGCAAGGCTCGGTCACCGTGCGCTACGACGACCGTGGCGTGCCGCACATTCGCGCCGAGAACGAGACCGACCTGTACCGCGCCCTGGGCTATGTGCATGCCCAGGACCGGCTGTTCCAGATGGAGATCATGCGGCGCCTGGCCCGTGGCGAGTTGGCCGAAGTGCTGGGGCCGAAGGTACTGGAGACCGACAAGCTGTTTCGCAGCCTGCGCATTCGCGACCGCGCCGCCACCTATGCCGCACAACTCGACCATGAGTCCGCGCACTGGAAGGCCCTGCAAGCCTATCTGGACGGCATCAACCAGTATCAGGACAACCACGCCAGCCCCATGGAGTTCGACGTGCTGGGCATCCCCAAGCGGCCGTTTACCGCCGAGGACACCATCAGCGTCGCCGGGTACATGGCCTACAGCTTTGCCGCCGCGTTTCGTACCGAGCCCCTGCTGACTTACGTACGCGACCAGTTGGGCAGCGATTACCTGAAAGTCTTCGACCTCGACTGGCAACCCAAGGGCGCGCTCAACCTCGCTGCCAGCGACTGGCAAACTCTCGGCGTCATCGCCTCCCTGAGCGAGCAGGCCCTGGCCGAAAACGGCTTGCCGCAGTTCGAAGGGAGCAACGCCTGGGCCATCAGCGGCAACCGCACCCAAAGCGGCAAGCCGTTGCTGGCGGGTGACCCGCATATTCGTTTCTCGGTGCCGTCGGTATGGTACGAGGCGCAACTCTCGGCGCCGGGTTTTGAGCTGTACGGCTATCACAACGCGCTGGTGCCGACGGCGTTCCTGGGGCACAACCTGGATTTCGGCTGGAGCCTGACCATGTTCCAGAACGACGACCTCGACCTGATCGCCGAGAAGGTCAACCCGGACAACGCCAACCAAGTCTGGTACCACGGCCAGTGGGTCGACATGACCCACAGCGAGCAGCACATTGCGGTCAAGGGCCAGCCGCCGGTCACCCTCACCCTGCGCCAGTCGCCACACGGTCCGATCATCAATGACGTGCTCGGCGAGAATGCCGGCAAGACGCCGATTGCCATGTGGTGGGCGTTCCTCGACACCCAGAACCCGATCCTCGAAGGCTTCTACCAGCTCAACCGCGCCGACACCCTGGCCAAGGCCCGCGCCGCAGCCGCCAAGGTCTCGGCGCCGGGTCTGAACATCGTGTGGGCGAATGCCAAGGGCGATATCGGTTGGTGGGCGGCGGCGCAGTTGCCGATCCGCCCCGTCGGCACCCACCCCGGCTTTATCCTCGATGGCAGCACCGACCAGGCGGACAAGCTGGGCTTCTACCCTTTCAGCGCCAACCCCCAGGAAGAGAACCCGGCGCGCGGCTATGTGGTGTCCGCCAACGCCCAGCCGGTATCACCCACCGGCCTGGAGATTCCCGGTTATTACAACCTGGCCGACCGTGGCCAGCAGTTGAACGCTCAGTTGAGCGACAAGAGCGTGAAGTGGAATGTGACCAACAGCCAGGCCTTGCAACTGGGCACCACCACCACTTTCGGCCCGCGCCTGCTGGCGCCGTTGTTGCCGGTGCTGCGTGAGGTGGTCAAAGACCCGGCGCAGTTGAAGCTGGTGGAACAACTGGCCAGTTGGAAAGGCGACTACCCGCTCGATTCCACCAGCGCCACGCTGTTCAACCAGTTCCTGTTCAACCTCGCCGATGCGGCTTTCCACCCGAAACTCGGCGACGGCATGTTCAAGACCCTGCTCAGCACCCGCGTAGTCGACGCCGCCTTGCCACGCCTGGCCGCGTCGCCGGACTCGCCTTGGTGGGACGGCAAGCGTGCCGACACCGTCAAGCTCGCCTGGGACAATAGCCTGGCGCACCTCAAGGCCACGTTCGGTGATGACCCAAGCCAGTGGCAATGGGGCAAGGCGCACACCCTGACCCACGGCCATCCGTTGGGTTCGCAGAAACCGTTGGACCTGATCGTCAATGTCGGCCCGTTCCCGGCGCCCGGCACCCACGAAGTGCCGAACAACCAGTCAGCGAATATCGGCCCAGCGCCATGGCCGGTGACCTACGGCCCGTCGACCCGCCGCCTGATCGACTTCGCCGACGTGCCCCACGCCCTGACCATCAACCCGGTCGGCCAAAGCGGTGTGCCGTTCGACAAGCACTATGGGGATCAAGCCGAGACGTATATCGAGGGCGGCTATGAACAGGCGCACTTCAGCGATGAGGAAGTGACGGCCAATACGCGCGGTACGCTCAAGCTGCTGCCGGCACGCTGATGATCGTTCCCACGCTCTGCGTGGGAATGCCGCCTGGGACGCTCCGCGTCCCGAAGGAGGGTGACGCAGAGCGTCACGGGATGCATTCCCACGCGGAGCGTAGGAACGATCAAAACAGTTGATCTGCGGTGTGTTCCGCTTAGACCGGTGCCGCAAAGTTGAGCCTGAACTGTTGCGGCGTCACCCCCAGCCGACGGTTGAACACACTGCGCATGTGCTGGGCATCGCGAAAGCCGCATTGATAGGCCACGGTCTTCAGCGGTGCGTGGCTGCTCTCGAGCATCACCCGCGCTGCGTCCACCCGCGCCTGCTCGACAAACTCCGCCGGGGTGGTTCGCGCTTCACGGGCGAACACACGGGAGAAGTTGCGCGCGCTCATATTGGCCGCCTTGGCCAGGTCGGCGATGGTCAGGTCTCCCGTCAGGTTCGCCAGCACGTACAACTGCACCAGCGCCACGGCCGACGTCGTTTCGGCATGGGGCGTAAGAAACGGGCTGAACTGCGACTGCCCGCCCGAGCGCTGGGTGAACACCACCAAGCGCTTGGCCACGCTCAGCGCCACTTCCGGGCCGTGGTCCTGGGCCAGCAGGTACAGCGACAGGTCGATGCCCGCCGTGACCCCGGCCGAGGTGTAGAGGTTGCCGTCCTGCACGTAAAGGCGGTCGGCTTCGACCTGGGTCGAGGGGAATAGACGCGCCAGGTCAGCCGCATCGCCCCAATGAGTGGTGACGGTTTTTCCCTCAAGCAGCCCGGCGCGCG
Organism: Pseudomonas fildesensis; assembly: GCF_001050345.1. Taxonomy (GTDB): domain Bacteria; phylum Pseudomonadota; class Gammaproteobacteria; order Pseudomonadales; family Pseudomonadaceae; genus Aquipseudomonas; species Aquipseudomonas fildesensis. Next base: position 212,137 of record NZ_LFMW01000017.1, read on the forward strand.
CCAGCATGAAGGCGCCGTTGCAGATCGAACCAAACCGTTGCGCCCTGGCGGCGGCACCGCGCAGCCACTCATCAAACTGCGGGCCGAAATCTTCGAAGGGCAACTGCGGGCCGCCCGCTACCAGCAGCAAGTCATAGCCGTGCAGGGCTTCGCTGTAATGCCGGTGGGCCTGCAGCGACAGGCCGTTGGAGCAGGCCATGGTGCCGCGGCCCAAGCCGATGACTTCCAGTTGGTAGTGGTCTTGCGGCGCCAGGAACCGGTTGGCCTCGCAGAACACATCCATGGGGCCGGTCACATCCAGCGACTGGACACCGGGGAAGATCAGGACGGCGACGGTTTTGCCCATGCTGCAGGCACCTCGGCTGTGTGGGGTCACCCAATTGTGTAGGAGCCGGCTTGCCGGCGATAGCGCCAATACGGCCGCCATCGCCGGCGAGCCGGCCTACAGGGCGGGGTGGCACGATGTGGCGGCACATTGGCCGGGATCGCACCCCCGCCGCGATAGCCCCTTCGCGGGCGCGCGACCAGACTGGACTCCTCAGCGCCACTGCGGCGCTTTCTCGAGGATAACGACCATGAGCACCACCATCGCGGGCATCAAGATCCCGGACAGCGCCCTGGCCAAGGCCACCACCGAGTACATCCGCGACGTCCAATCCGACCTGCTTTACCACCACTCCCGCCGGGTATTTCTGTTCGGCGCACTGAGCGGCGAGCGCAAGCAGCTGGCCTACAATCCGGAGCTGCTGTACGTCGGCGCGATGTTCCATGACCTGGGTTTGGTGGAAGGCCATCGCAGCAAGGACGAGCGTTTCGAAGTGGACGGCGCCAACGCAGCGGCAGACTTCCTCAAGCCTTACGGGCTGAGCGATGACGATATTGAACAGGTGTGGCTGTCGATCGCCTTGCACACCACGCCAGGCGTGCCGCAACACCTGCGCCCGACCGTAGCGCTGGTGACCGCCGGTGTGGAAATGGACGTGCTGGGCTTGGACTATGCCGCGTTTACCAGCGTGCAGCGCGACGCGGTGGTGCATGCGCATCCACGGGGTGAAGGGTTCAAGGAGTGCATCATCTGCGCGTTTGCCGACGGCTTGCGCCATCGCCCGCAGACCACGTTTGGCAACGTGAAGACGGATGTGCTGGTGGATCAGGAGCCGGGGTTCAAGCCGATGAACTTTGTCGAGGTGATTCGCAGGTCGCCTTGGGCCGACTGACAGGAACGTTCCCACGCGAGCGTGGGAATGCAGCCCTGGACGCGCAGCGTCCGCTCTTGAAGGCGTGACGCGGAGCGTCACAGGAGGCATTCCCACGCGGAGCGTGGGAACGATCATTACCTGATCAGACCGGTGCAGGCGCCCGACGCTTGTCCGGCTGTTTCCAACCATCCGCCGCCGCTTCTTCGATCGCTTGCTGGATGGCTTTCTTGCGGTGCTCTTCAGCACGGCGGCTGAAGAACCACACCAGGAAGGTCACCAGCGACACCGCCAGCAGAATCAGGCTGGCCACGGCGTTGATCTCCGGCTTGACCCCAAGGCGCACGGCCGAGAACACTTCCATCGGCAGCGTCGTAGAGCCCGGCCCCGACACAAAGCTGGCCAGTACCAGGTCATCCAGCGACAGCGCGAACGACATCATGCCGCCCGCCGCCAGCGACGGCGCGATCATCGGGATAGTGATCAGAAAGAACACCTTCCACGGCCGCGCGCCCAAATCCATGGCCGCTTCTTCAATCGACAGGTCCAGCTCACGCAAGCGCGCCGACACCACCACCGCCACATACGCCGCACAGAACGTGGTGTGAGCGATCCAGATCGTGACGATGCCACGCTCTTGCGGCCAGCCGATCATCTGCGCCATCGCCACGAACAGCAGCAACAGCGACAGACCGGTGATCACTTCCGGCATCACCAGCGGCGCCGTCACCAGGCCGCCGAACAGCGTGCGGCCCTTGAAATTGCTGATGCGCGTCAACACGAATGCCGCCAGGGTACCCAGCGCCACCGCCGCCACCGCCGTGTAGCAGGCGATTTCCAGGGAGCGCGCCACCGAGCCCATCAACTGGGTGTTGTCGAGCAAGCCGACGTACCACTTGATCGACCAACCGCCCCACACCGTCACCAGTTTGGATTCGTTGAACGAGTAGATCACCAGGATCAGCATCGGCAGGTAGATGAACAACAACCCCACCACCAGCATGAAGCTTGAGAAACTGAAGCGCTTCATATCTTGCCCTCCATCTCTTTGGCTTGGCTGCGGTTGAACAGAATGATTGGCACGATCAGGATCGCCAGCATTACCACCGCAAGGGCAGAGGCCACCGGCCAGTCACGGTTGTTGAAGAATTCTTGCCACAACACTTTACCGATCATCAGGGTTTCCGGGCCGCCGAGCAGTTCCGGGATCACGAACTCGCCCACCACCGGGATAAACACCAGCATGCAGCCGGCGATGATGCCGTTCTTGGACAGCGGCACAGTGATTTTCCAGAAGCTGTTGAAGGTGCTCGAACCCAGGTCCGAGGCGGCTTCCAGCAGGCTCTGGTCGTGCTTCACCAGGTTGGCGTACAGCGGCAGGATCATGAACGGCAGGTACGAATAGACCACGCCGATATACACCGCAATGTTGGTGTTGAGGATCTGCAGAGGCTCGTTGATCAGCCCGATGGACATCAAGAAACCGTTGAGCAAACCGTTGTTGCTGAGGATGCCCATCCACGCATACACGCGGATCAGGATCGCGGTCCAGGTCGGCATCATGATCAGCAGCACCAGCACGGTCTGCATCTCTTTGCGCGCGCTGGCAATCGCGTAGGCCATCGGGTAGCCGATCAACAGGCACAGCAGCGTGCTGAAAAAAGCCACCTTCAGCGAGCCCAGGTACGCGGCGATATACAACTCGTCGTCGCCGAGCATCGCGTAGTTAGCCAGGTTCAGCACCAATTGCAGCTTCTGCTCAAC
>NZ_LFMW01000018.1 GCF_001050345.1 Pseudomonas fildesensis
TAGCGCTCTTGAGCCTCTTTATAACTCAACTCGCCTTTTTCGACCTGATCGACGACTGACAATTTAAAGGTCAGCGAGTAATCACGCTGACTGCGCCTTTTTCCTGAATTCATTACGCCCTCCTGAGATTGGGTCAGAAGGTGTAAACCTTATTCAGGACAAGACACGCCCAAAAAAAAGGGGCGATCCAATCGCCCCTTTTTGCGTTGCCGGCTATCAGCCGCGACGACGCAGTGCGTCGATGCGCTCTTCCAGCGGCGGATGGCTCATGAACATGCGAGCCAGACCCTGCTTGATGCCACCGTTGATGCCGAAGGCCGTCAGGCTGTCCGGCATATGCACCGGCAGGCCCTGTTCCGAGCGCAGGTGTTGCAACGCTGCAATCATCGCCCCAGTACCGGCCAGGCGAGCACCGGCTTCGTCTGCGCGGAATTCGCGTTTGCGCGAGAACCACATGGTGATCGCGCTGGCCAGGAAGCCCAGCACCAATTCAGCGAAGATGGTCGCCACGTAGTAGGCAATGCCGCGGCCTCCTTCGTTCTTGAAGATGACCTTGTCGACGAAGTTGCCGATGATTCGTGCGAAGAACATCACGAAGGTGTTCACCACGCCCTGGACCAGCGCCAGGGTGACCATGTCACCGTTGGCCACGTGGCCGATCTCGTGGGCCAGTACCGCCTTCACTTCATCGTAGGAGAAGCGTTCCAGCATGCCCTGGCTCACCGCAACGAGCGCGTCGTTCTTGTTCCAGCCGGTGGCAAAGGCGTTGGCTTCATAGGCCGGGAAGATCCCGACTTCGGGCATCTTGATGCCCGCCTCGCGGGACAGTTGCTCGACGGTCTGCAGCAACCATTGTTCATGCCGGGTACGTGGCTGGGTGATGACCTGGGTGCTGGTACTCATCTTCGCCATCCACTTGGAGATGAACAGCGAGAACAGCGAGCCGGCGAAACCAAAGACCGCACAGAAAACCAGCAGCTGATTGAGGTTCAGATCAACCCCGTTGGCCGCCATGAACCCGTTGAAGCCGAAAAGGCTCAGGGTGATGCTGGCAATCAGCACGACCGCCAGGTTAGTGGCCAAGAACAGCAGGATGCGCATCATGGTTGTAGAGTTCTCCTCAGGCTTAATATGTCGCGTACTGCGGGGTATATAAGGTGCGGCATGGGGTGATTCAACCGAGCGACTATTTCAAACTGTGTCCTACAGCCTGAATGTAGAGGCTTGAAGGGAATTTCCGACGCGAAATAAGCGGCTCAATCAGTACGTGATTGCCTCTACGCCCTGTAATTATAGGGGGCAAGTGCTTGGCAGGGGGCTGGTCAGGTACAGGGCAGGGGGATCGGCGGAGAAGTGTTGCCAGATAATCGCTGTACGACCGAATACCGGTCGTACAGCGTTACATTTGTTACTGGCGGTAGGACTTCAGGAAGTTGCCAATGCGACCAATGGCCATTTCCAGCTCATCCACACGCGGCAAGGTGACCACGCGGAAGTGATCGGGCCACGGCCAATTGAACGCGGTGCCTTGCACTACCAACAGCTTTTCCGACAGCAGCAGGTCGAGCACGAACTTCTCGTCGTTGAGGATCGGGCACACCTTCGGGTCGATGCGGGGGAAGGCGTACAACGCGCCCATCGGCTTCACGCAGCTCACGCCGGGTATGTCGTTGAGCAGTTCCCAGGTGCGGTTGCGCTGCTCCAGCAGACGGCCTTGGGGCAGGATCAGGTCGTTGATGCTCTGGTAGCCCCCCAGGGCGGTCTGGATCGCGTGCTGGCTCGGCACGTTGGCGCACAGGCGCATGTTGGCCAGCATGTCGATGCCTTCGATGTAGCTTTGGGCGTTGTGCTTGGGCCCGGAGATGGCGATCCAGCCGGAGCGGAAACCCGCCACGCGGTAGGACTTGGACAGGCCGTTGAAGGTCAGGCACAGCAGGTCCGGCGCCAGGGAGGCGGTGCAGATGTGCACGGCGTCGTCGTAGAGGATCTTGTCGTAGATCTCGTCGGAGAACACCACCAGGTTGTGCTGGCGCGCCAGCTCGAGCATGCCCAGCAGCACTTCCCTGGAGTACACCGCACCGGTCGGGTTGTTCGGGTTGATGATTACCAGGGCCTTGGTGTTGGGGGTGATCTTGGCCTTGATGTCGGCCAGGTCCGGGAACCAGTCGGCGCCCTCATCACACAGGTAATGCACCGGGTGCCCGCCGGCGAGGGTCACGGCGGCGGTCCACAGCGGGTAGTCCGGGGCCGGCACCAGCACTTCGTCGCCGTTGTTGAGCAGGGCTTGCATGGTCATGACGATCAGCTCGGACACGCCGTTGCCCAGGTAGATGTCTTCGATGCCGACACCTTCGACCTGCTTCTGCTGGTAGTACTGCATCACCGCCTTGCGCGCACTGAACAGGCCTTTGGAGTCGCTGTAGCCCTGTGCGGTGGGCAAGTTGCGGATCACGTCCTGGAGGATTTCGTCCGGCGCTTCGAAACCAAAGGGCGCCGGGTTGCCAATGTTCAGCTTGAGGATGCGATGGCCTTCCTCTTCCAGGCGTTTGGCGTGCTTGAGCACAGGGCCGCGAATGTCGTAGCAGACGTTGGCGAGCTTGTTCGATTTGCTGACCTGCATGGCGATGTGATCCTGAAAATGAACGATCCAGACGGCGTAGGCACTACCGTACTGTGAAACCTGCAAGGCCCGCACCCCTAAATACGTTTGAATGCCGGTAGCGCGGGTGCCAGACTGGCGTTTTGAAGAGGCGCAATCATACGTGCCGCCTGATCCATGGAAAAGACACAGATCAGGCTTTTTCAGTTGCCGAGGTGTACCGATGGAAAAGCTGCAGAAAACCGTTGATGAATGGAAGGCCATGCTCGATCCGGAGCAATACAACGTGTGCCGTCTCAAGGGCACCGAACGGCCTTTCAGTGGTAAGTACAACGGGACCAAGACCGACGGTGTGTATCACTGCATCTGCTGCAATGAGCCGCTGTTCGACTCAAAGGCCAAGTTTGATTCCGGCTGCGGCTGGCCAAGCTTCTACGAGCCGATTGCCGGCAGCGCGATGGTCGAGATCCGTGACGTCAGCCACGGCATGGTCCGCACCGAAGTCACCTGCGCCAAATGCGATGCGCACCTGGGGCACGTGTTCCCGGACGGCCCGCCGCCGACCGGTTTGCGTTATTGCATCAACTCGGTGTGCCTGGACCTGGTGCCCCGCTAGTCAGTAGCCCCATTGTGGCGAGAGAGCTTGCTCCCGTGCGATTGCGCAGCAGTCGCCAGCTTTAGGTGGGGGCGCTTCGCACCCCAACGGGAGCAAGCTCCCTGGCCACAGACGCGATCATGGGCTGATAGTGGGGTATCAGTTTGGTCAATTAAATTGCACGCAATTGAATTGCCCGCTATGTTTTACTCTCCTACTTTCATCGAGGCATTGCCATGAGTGACAACCTGCTGAGCATCCCTTGCACCACCATCAAGGGTGAGCAAAAGACCTTGGCCGATTTCGCCGGCAAGGCCATCTTGGTGGTCAATACCGCCAGCAAATGTGGCTTCACCCCGCAGTACAAAGGGCTGGAGCAACTCTGGCAGGACTACAGGGACCAGGGCCTGGTGGTGCTGGGTTTTCCCTGCAACCAGTTCGGCAAGCAGGAGCCGGGCAACGAAGGCGCGATTTCCGAGTTCTGTGAGCTGAACTTCGGCGTCAGCTTTCCGCTGTTCAAGAAGATCGACGTCAACGGCAGCGAGGCTCACCCCCTATTCGTGCAGCTGAAAAAACAGGCACCGGGCCTGCTGGGTTCCAAGGGGATCAAGTGGAATTTCACCAAGTTCCTCATCGGTCGTGACGGCCAGGTGGTCAAGCGTTTTGCGCCGACCACCAAGCCGCATGACCTGACCCAAGAGATCGAAGCCCTGCTCAAATGACCGACGTGCCAAGCGTGTCCCTGGCCCTCGACGACCAGTTGTGTTTCAAGCTCTACGCCGCGTCACGCGCAGTGACGCGCGCCTACAAGCCGATGCTGGATCAGTTGGGCCTGACCTACCCGCAATACGTGGTGATGCTGGTGTTGTGGGAGTGGCACGACACGCCTGCGCTGCAGCCGACGGTCAAGGCCCTGGGCGCGCGCCTGATGCTCGACTCGGGCACGCTGACGCCGTTGCTCAAGCGTCTTGAACAGCTTGCGCTGGTGAAGCGTCAGCGCAGCGCGAGGGATGAGCGGGAAGTGCACTTGAGTCTGAGCGAGGCCGGTGTGCAGTTGCGCGAGCAGGCCCATGGCCTGAAGACCCGTCTGTTGTGCGACAGCGGCGTCGACCTGAACCAGGCCGACGCCTTGCGCGACGGCCTCGACCAATTGCTGGCGCAGATCAGAGACTTGTCGTCGTCGGCACCCACAGGTCCAGCAGGGCCTTGAGTTCTTCACGACGGAACGGTTTGGCCAGGTAATCACTCATCCCCGCCGCGCGGCAACGCTCGCGTTCTTCCGACAGGGCGTTGGCCGTCAAGGCGACGATGGGCAGGTCCGGCCAGCGCCCGCTACGGCGAATCTGCCGGCTGGCTTCGTAGCCATCCATCACTGGCATGTTGCAGTCCATCAACACCAGGTCGAAGCGTTGTTCCTCGAGGAACTTGAGCGCCTCGCCGCCATGGGCTGCCACGATCACTTCGCACCCCAACTTGCCGAGCATGCCCTTGGCCACCAGTTGATTGACCGGGTTGTCTTCCACCAGCAGGATCCGCGCCCGGTGTGCGAGGGGGGTGGCCTCCAACTGCACGGGGTCGAGGATCGGTTGCGTGTCGCTGCGCAGGTTGCGCTGCAGGATCTGATACAACGCGTTGCGGCTCAAGGGCCGTGCTTGTTGCTGCAAAGGCGCCAGGGCCGCGACTTCTTCGCTGGGCATGAAATTGCCATAGGCCGTCACCAGCAGTACCGGCGCAGAAATGCCCGGGCGTATGCGGAACAGGCATTCCGGGCAGTCCGTGATGAGCAGGTCAGGCTTTTGCCCGGTCAGATCGTCATCCATGCTGAAGCAACGCGGCGTCAGCCCCCAACTGGGCAGCAGGGACGTCAGCAGTTCGGCCAGGCCGCTGCCGGCGCTGGTGATGGCGATCACTTCACCTTTGAGTGGCGCTTGCCGCATGGCGGGCAAGTGGGCAGGCAGGGGCAGGTCGGCACAGAACTGACTGCCGAACCCCACCTCTGAGCTGATGCTCAACCGGCCCTGCATCGCTTCGCACAGGTTGTGGGTCAGCGCCAGGCCCAGCCCCGTGCCGCCAAACTGACGGGTGATACCGGCACCGGCCTGGGTGAACGGCTGGAAAATCTTGACCTGCGCGTCCTGGGCGATGCCAATGCCGGTGTCGCACACTTCGATTTTCACCCGGCCGTCACGGGCGCTGAGGCGCACGTCCACCCGGCCGAAGCGGGTGAACTTCAAGGCGTTGGACAGCAAGTTGCTGACGATCTGGCGCACGCGAGTCGAGTCGCCAAGCACCTGGGCGGGGAACTGCGGATCGATCAGGCACGTCAGCTCGACGCTCGGCGCGGCGTTCTGCGACAGCAGGTTGGCGGTGTCTTCCACCAGTGAGCCGAGGTCGAACGGGATGCGCTCCAGCTCCAGCTGGCCGGCATCGAACTTGGACAGGTCGAGGATATCGTTGAGCAGTTCCACCAGCACTTTGCCGGAGTCGTGGGCGATGGACAGCTGTTGGCGCTGTTCGGCGTTGAGCGGGCTGTCCAGTGACAGCGCGAGCATGCCCAGCAAGCCATTGAGCGGTGTGCGGATCTCGTGGCTCATATTGGCCACGAACGCCGCCCGCGCCTGGGCCATGCCCAGCGCGTTCATCTTTGCCGCTTCCAGTTCATCGTTGGACTGGCTCAAGCTCTGGTTGCTGGCCTTCAACTCAAGCGTGCGCGCGGAGACGATGTCTTCCAGTTGCCCAAGGTACTCGGTGAGGCGGTCCTCGGCGTGGCGGCGCTGCTGGATTTCGGCTTCCATGTTTTCGAATTGCTGGTTGGCCACGTTGACCAGCACCCCGATTTCATCGTTTTCGTGCCCCGGCGGGCAGTCCAGGCGGGCCTGCTTGCGCGTGCTCAGCTCGCGGATAATGCGCACCAGCGGTTGGGTCAGCATCACGTAGAACAGGCCCAGCAAAATCCCGGTCAGCAGCAGGCTGCGAGCGAACCCGTTGGCCAGGGTGATTTCGGCGCGGTGCAGGAAGCGGCTGCCAAAGGCATAGGTGTCCACGTCCAGACGCAGCATGCCGAGGGACTCGTTGGGCATGTGGCTGAGGAACAGCCGGTCTTCAAACTGTCGGTTGGCGCCGAACAGGAAGTCGCTGATGGGCCGGTACGTTCCTTCCTTGCGCGGCCGATCGACGTCGGCCAGTACCACGCCGTTGTTGTCGACCAGTTGGGCGCGAATGATCGCGGGGGAATGCAACAGGCCCAGGGTCAATTCCTGGGCCAGTTCGGCGTCGATGTTGTAGGCGATGCGTGACGCGGGGTTATGGCTGATTTCGATCAGCGAGCGAATTTCACGGTTGATGGATGCGTCTTCGCTGGCATAATCAATGCCGATTTGGATCAGACTGAGCAAGGTTCCCAAGACGAAACCGACCAGCACAGTCAATCTGGCTTGTTTATAAGACAAGCGGTGGGCGAACTTGATATCCATCGGGTGTTGAACCACTTTACGTTTCCCTTCGCCCGGCAAGCATAGCTGAACATCCACAGGCTCTGGCTTGCCCGGCATAAATCGATGTTTTTAAAGGCGCAGCTCGGTGCGGTCTACCGCAGGCTTGCCAATACGCCATCTTTTTCAAGAACTTGCCAGAGGAATAATCGTGGACTCTCGATTGAATGCCTTTCTTGAGCGTGCCGAGTCGGTGCTCGCACGCCTGGAACCCTTGCTCCCCGCGCCGCGCCAGACCATCGACTGGAACCAGTGCCTGGCCGCGCGCTGGCAGCGCGAAGGGCGCAGCGGCTTTCTGTTGCCACTGGAAGTCAGCCTGGACATGCGCTTGTCCGACCTGATCGGCGTGGACAAGCAGCGCGAACAACTGGCGCGCAACACCCAGCAATTTCTCGATGGCCTGCCCGCCAACCATGCCTTGCTGTGGGGTTCGCGTGGCACCGGCAAATCGTCCATGGTGCGCGCGTTGCTGGCGCAGCACGCGACGGCTGGCTTGCGCCTGATTGAAATCGAGCGCGATCACCTGGCCGACCTGCCGCGTGTGGTCGAACAACTGACCAAGTTGCCCCAGCGGTTCGTGCTGTTTTGCGATGATTTGTCCTTCGAGGCCGGTGAAAGCGATTACCGCGTGCTCAAGAGTGTGCTGGACGGCTCCCTGGAGCAGGCACCGGAAAACGTCTTGCTGTACGCCACGTCCAACCGTCGCCACCTGGTGCCGGAAAACCAGAGCGATAACGAAAACTGGAAAACGGTGGATGGCGAACTGCATCCCAACGAGGCGGTCGAGGACAAGATTGCGTTGTCCGACCGTTTCGGCTTGTGGCTGTCGTTCTACCCGTTCAACCAGGAACACTTTCTGGATGTGGTCGAGCACTGGATCGGCGAACTGGCGAGCAAGGCCGGTTTGCAGTGGCAGCGCGATGAGGAACTCGACATCCTCGCCGTGCGCTGGGCCACCGGGCGTGGCAATCGCAACGGCCGCTGCGCGTATCAATTCGCCCGTTATTGGGTGGGTCTCAAACTGCTGGAGCGTCAACCATGATCGATTTGCAGCAGGCCGGTACCGGTCTTGATGGCTATGCCATGTTGTGTGCACAGCTGGAGTCGCTGTTGGCCGATGAGCGGGATTTCATTGCCAACAGCGCGCAGTTTTCCGCCTTCCTGTTCAACCAGCTGGATGACCTGAACTGGGCCGGCTTCTACCTCAACCGCAACGAAGAGCTGGTACTCGGCCCGTTCCAGGGCCAGATCGCCTGCGTGCGCATCCCGTTCGGTCGTGGGGTGTGCGGGGCGGCGGCGGCGTCGCGGCAAACCCAACGGGTGGAAGATGTGCACGCGTTCCCAGGGCACATCGCCTGTGACAGCGCCTCGAACAGCGAGCTGGTGGTGCCGCTGGTCAAGGGCGGCCAACTGATTGGCGTCCTCGACCTCGACAGCCCGTCGCTGGCCCGCTTTACCGAGCAGGACCAGGCCGGTATCGAACAGCTGGCGGCGATTTTCCTGCGCTTGACCGACTGCTGATCGGTCGTGGCAGGTGCGAGCCGGTGCGCTCGCGCCTGCCTACCCCACTGACTTCAATCCGTTCAGCTGTGTGTGCAGCAACCTCTCCAGTTCCAGCATGCATTTCTCCAGGGTCTTGATGCTGCTTTCGATCACCGGCCGGTCATCGCCTCGGGCACAGGTCTGTTCCAGCGCCTCGCACTGACCAGCCAATACCGTGGCCTGCACGATACGTGCGGCACCCTTGATCTTGTGCGCCTGCTCGATGATGTCCTGAGGCGAGGCCTGCCGCGCCATCAAGCCGACCAGCTCCTGGCGGTCGTGACTGCTGCTGCTCAACAACTCCTCAAGCAAGCGCCGACTCAGCTGCGGGTCGCCCCCCGTCAGCGCATCCAGGCTGCTGAGGTCCAGCTGCAAGCCGGACGTTTGTGGCCCGATCTTCGCCAGTTGTTGCTCCAGCGCCGTGAGGCTGATGGGTTTGAACAGGCAGTCATTCATGCCCGCTTCGGCGCAGCGCAGTTTCTCTTCGGGCTGGGCGTTGGCGGTAAACCCCAGCACGACACATGGGGGCAGTTGCTCTCGCTGCTCGTACTCGCGGATTGACTGGCTTAACTCGTAGCCGTTCATCACGGGCATGTTGCAGTCGGCGATCACCAGGTCGAAATGTTCCTGGCGCCACGCCTGGAAGCCGGCCGCACCGTGCTGGGCCGCGGTGAACTGGTGACCCAGGTAGCCCAGTTGCTGGCACATCAGCAGGCGGTTCGCAGGATGATCATCCACCACCAGCACATTGAGCACCGGTGCCGTAGCGGGGGGCTCTGGCTTGATCTCGTCCACTGCCTGGAGCGGCGCCAGACGGGCCATCTTCAGGCTGACATGCACCTGGGTGCCTACCATGGGCACGCTGCTCAGGCTCAGTTGTCCACCCATCATCGCGCACAGGCTGCGGCAGATCACCAGCCCCAGTCCCGCGCCGCTCCTGGCCAGATGCCCGGAGTTGTCGGCCTGGGCAAAGGGTTCGAACAGGCGCAGTTGATCTTCCCGGCTGATGCCGATGCCGGTGTCCTCGACCACCAGCTTCATTTCGACCTGCTGCGGTAAATCCGTGGCTTGAACTTCCACCTTGATTCTCACCTGGCCGCGTTCGGTGAACTTGATGGCATTGCTCACCAGGTTGGACAGCACCTGCTTGAAGCGCAGCGGGTCGATCAGCACATCGGCGTCGTCGAGGTCAGGCTTGAACTCCAGCAGCAGGCTGAGGGTTTTCTGACGCGCCAGGCCGTCGAATACGCGTACCACCGACTCGATCACTTCCTTGAGGTTGACCCGCTCGGGCGCCAGGCTCAGGCGGCCGGATTCGATGCGTGCGATATCGAGGATGTCCCCGATCAGCTCCAGCAAGTCCTTGGCCGAATGGTAGGCAACTTCAATGGCCGGGCGGTCCAGATGGCCCTGGTCCGCGCGCTTGAGGGTCAACTCCAGCATGCCGATCACTGCAATGATAGGAGGCTTTTGTATAAAATGCTAGAATGCACAGTCTACAAGGGGTTCAGAGCATTATGTCAGTCAAAAATACACTGCCCAGGGCGTTCGCTGACGTGTTTCAGAACGGCGAAACCATCAACGTATACAGTTACATACGTTTCTCATCGAAAGCGCAAAGCCTTGGCTTTGGCGAGGTTCGACAGCTTGAACAGCTCAACCGTTTTTTTGAGCAATACCCCCTAGCAAGACAGGTCGAACGCTATGAAGACCTAGGAGTTTCAGCCTTCAAGGGCAAGAACTTAAAGAGCGGTCAATTAGCGAAATTCGTTGAACGTATCAAGTCAAAAGAAATTCTTCCAAACGCTCTCCTATTGGTCGAGTCATTCGACCGAATTAGCAGGATGGGCGGATATGATGCATTAGAGTTAATCATCTCAATTATTCAATCGGACTGTTCAATTTACACACTTTTCGATAACCGGCTTTACTCAAAACGAAAAAAAGATAGTAGTGTTGATATTAGTCTCATTCAAAACATCCTTGAACGTGCAAATGATGAAAGCAAATCAAAGAGTGAGCGAATATCAGATGCAAAAGCCCGAAATCTCACCAAGGGTGAAAACGGCGGAATTATTACAAAGCGGTGTCCTTTTTGGATTTCGTTTACTGATGGTAAGTTCGTTTTAAATGAACACGCAAAAGCAGTTAAAAGAATGACAGAGCTTTGCTTTGAGATGGGGTTTCAGTCTATTTCAAAAGAATTGAACAAAGAAGATCACCCGAAAAAATATACTGATAGCACTGTCGGAAAAGTGTTACACAAACATGCTATTTATGGTTCGTTCCTTGCGATGAAAAACGATGAGAATGGAAATAGAACCATCGTTAATAAGGAAATAAAGAACTATTATCCATCTGTAATCAGTGAGTCAGAATTTCACAGGATTAGCGAAAAGCTAAAAGAAAGACAAGACCCGAAACTGGCTGGAAGAAAAGCCGAAGAGTTTAAAAATATTTTGCGCGGTTTGGTATTTTGCAAGTGCGGCTCAACTTTTCGCTACCATGCCCAGAAAAATTACTATGTCGATTTAGTTTGCCATGCATCGACTGTCGGGCAGTGCAAATATGCAATGCCGGGGAAAGGTATCAGGCACAGATATGCACGCATAGAAGAAATATTCCTTGCATATCAATCGCTAATTCCGTTTCACAAAATCATTGTAAAAAATGAAGACATAAAAGCACTTGAAAAAGAACATCAAGAAATTGCCGGGCAGATAATCATAAAAGAAAAAGCATTGGCAAATAACTTTTCGATACTTGAAAAGTCTTCTGACAGTGCGCAAAAATATATTACGAATAGAATTGATGAAGTGAGTCAAGAGCTAGACAACCTCAAAACAGACGAACACAAACTAAACCTTAAAATTAGTTCAATGCACCTCGCAACAAAATCAGACGTAAACGTAATGGAGGTTTACAGGCTTTTGATAACGGAAAAAGGTCGCATAAGAATAAATAACTTTCTTCACTCGCAGAAGATAAAAATCGTTATCACTCCTGTAAAAAAGAAATTTTTCTCCCTTGATATTTATCACGACGACAAGCATATAGATACGATTGAAGTTACACCAGATGGTTACTTTGCGCGGCGAGGATTGCACATCTAGCAGTAACAAAGGCGTGATTAAAAATCACGTCTCTGTAACGTGCTTCTAGTTTAAAAACTGGTAACTTGATTTAAAGAAGCAAGCAGAATAAAAAACCATCACGACTATCGTCGTTTGGTTGTTTATGCTTGCCCCACTCATTCTCTATCGTTCATTACGGGTGGCAAAATACTCCCACAAGGGTCGTATCTAATAGCAAAGCGTTAAGGCAACAATCTAAAAAATAAATGCTATGATATGCTCATAACCATATAAAAACCTATGAGCCAATTCAAAGCAAGTACCCGCCTTACGGAAATCAACGCCGAACAAATTGAACAACTTCGAAGAGAATATAATGAAATTTCTGTATCGAAGTTTTCGCTATCGGACGCATTTAAGCAACACCTTTTCCATAACCGTAGTTTTGTCATAATAGCAAAAAACTGTCACTCCATTGAGTTCGGGAAGTACAATCAAACCCTTGCAAATCTCTACACTAATTTGTCTCAAATCAAAAGTGCGGTGCCTGAAACAAACAAAAATATTACTATCGCTCTCCGAACTTTGCTCAAAATGAAACTTGACGTCAGTCGCCTACGTTTCAAAACGCTTGAAATTAATACAGCTACAAAACCAGATTTTGAGTCATTGATAAACCTTCCTCTTTTTGAGGATAGTCATTCACCGAGAAAAAAGCAGTATACAATTAGCCTCACTGAAAATGAGCACAAAGAGTACCAAGACAGATTTGCAAATCAAGATTTGGTTAAACTGCTTTTCGAATTCTTCGACGCATTTACGGTTTATGAGAAGGAGTTCATTAATTCCTCAATTGAATTCGCTGACAACAATAAGTTGCGTGATGTGGGAGTTCTCGCAAATAAGTACGTTTTAGATAAAAAGCAGGACGAAAGCACTATCAGAACACTTACTGATTTCGTTCACAACTACGGGGCTTTTCATAAAAAACTTATAAGCGGGAGTAATGACCTTCTTGCGTTTATTGACGGGGCTAAATAATGTTTATCAAAGAAGTCCCAAGAATTAAACCCAACACTCGAAACCTTGCTAATTATGTTTTGAAGAAAGCCAGCCAGATTAGCGGTAATATTTCAGTTGATACCGCCAACCTCAATGAGTCAGCCAAAGCAATCGAATTGGATTTTAATAGCCGTTTAACTGCAAAGCAGAAAAGCAATGAAATGCATTACATCGTATCTTTCGAGGAAAGCCATGACGTGATTACAGACGAGAAACTATTACTAATTGGCAATGAGTTGGTAAAACGTCATTTCGGTGATAATCGCAATTTCTTGCTCGCCGTCCATCGAGACACTAATAATCCACACCTTCATTTAGTGATGGAGAATAGAGATTTTGACAACAAGGCGTTTTTTAAGAAAGACAATTATCGTGCCTTAGAGACGCTTGCTCAAAAACTCGAAAAAAAGCATTCACTCAAAAATGAGCAAATCTCGGAAAGCAGGAACGACCCAAACCCGACAAGACTCAACTACGCTTCTAAACAGTACGAAAATCGTACGGGCCAAGAGTCTGATGAGAAAAAGTATAAGAACGAGTTGAAAGGCATTCTTTCCGATGCCAAGACGCCACAGGCGTTGTTTGTGGCGATGATTGAAGAAGGTTTTACTATCCGTGCCAACAAGAGCAAAACCGACCCTACAAGGCTGTCAGGCTATTACATCACCAAAGGTTCAACATCTATTAAGCCAAGCTCCATTGGTTTTCAAATGAGCAAATTGATAGAAAAATATAAAGTCGATGAAAATGGAATTAGCCAGTTAATCTTGCGCTTTGAGTCTCCATTGCCACCAGATGAATTTGCCGAAATTTCTTCAAGTCCAGGTACGGACCCAGAACCGGACCCAAAACCAAACCGCCGTGAAAGCCTTTATACGAAATTTAAGACCTCTGATGGCGTAAATTACACAAGCAAAGATGAGAAATACAAAACCGGTTTTACGGTTAACGCCAACAGCGTTTCTTTCACGAACCCTAATGAAATTAGCATAAAAGCAGGAATGCAGGCTTTGATCGCACAAGGTATTAAAGGGCCATTTTACCTTACCGGCTCGGAAGATTTTAAACGCAAAACGTGGCTGGTATCCGCAATGATGGGTTTAGAGGTATCCAACTATGAACCTACTAAATCTGATTTAACTGCGCTTTTCGAACGAGTCAAAACCAATCAAGAAAAATACCCAAAAACAAAGGTTAAACTTCTTGAATTTCATCTTGAAGCATTGAAATTAAAGGGGCTTCAATTTGATACAATATCAAAGACAGAAACGCAACCATCGAAGTCGCTCACAACTGAATTACCACAAAACACTAACCAAACTGAAAATAACGAGGATAGCAAAATGAAAAACAAAAAAACAATACCCGCTCCAACTACTAATCAACCCAAAACGAAAGCAGAACAATTATTCGCCGAAGCAGACATAGACCACGCACTTGCAAAGTTGGGTCATAAACAGAAAGGCAAATCTGTCGAATTGCCAAATTTCATTCCATTAAGTTACAAACCCTGATTTGATGTAACAATATAAGAGCCGTTAAGGCTTTTTTTATTGCCCAAAATTTGTTCTCAAACTACATTCGAATTTTGTTTGGAGACAATCGTCAGTTCCTTTCACTCTGTAACCCCACTTGACCTTGCGAATAAATTCAAACCCGCTCCAAGACATTTCATCGTGTTCAATAATCACGGTCTGAATAAATTCATTCGCATATTCACAGAATGCCCAAAATTTCCCGTCTTGTCTGAATTTCGCAAGTTGTACAAATACTATGTTCGTGAATGTTATCATTAGTTCGCTTGGCTCTTTATCGAAAAACCTATCAAATGCACGCCATAGGATAGTTTGTGTCTTCCCAAAAAAACCATACATTCTATAACCCCACAGACGAGCAACGGCTTTGTTCTTCATCGACTCATCGGATTTTTCACGAAGGCTTTTAATGACATACTTCGTAATATAAGTGGCAGGACTTGCGCCTTTCTTGACCGATTTCTTTGCCTCTTCATCTGATATGAAAACTATCCGCACAGCATTCTCACTATGCGAATAGTGTTTATGGATAAGAGCGATTAACTCAGCGGCTTGGTCCGGGCGTACAAAAAACATCGAGTGCATATGAACGCATTGGTCTTTGTGAGCTTCCTTGCACCACATCCCAAGCGTTTCTATCTCGTGTCTTTCTCTATCCTTGTTCAACGCCACAAGCCTTGTAGAAAGCCAATCAGACGCTTCCCTTGGCGTTGAACCGTCCCAACAGTTCCGACCACTTTTAGGATTTGAATGAAATTCAGCCGGACACGTAAAAGTAGTAAATAAAGCGATGTATCCCTTACTCTCCGCGACTTTTTCCAAGTCTTTAACTTTCATATAAATTTCGGACGCTTTGCGCTCATCAGTTAAGGCAAATTTTGAGAGCGGGATTTTCTGTTCTTTTCCTTTATCGTCAGTATAAACGATTTCAGTATTATCAATAAATTCTTGCTGCTCAATGTCTTTTTCTCTCTGATACCCTAAAAGTTCGTTGCTACAATATGCTTCATCATTCCACCCAATTTTACGATTTTTTAGTAAGTGCATTTCTCGTTGTTTTCTTGCGACGGCTTTGACAATTTTCGCAAGCCTTCTAAAAGTGCATTTGTCTTTACCCTCATTTTCTTTGCCATAAATGCTTCTATCGCTTGCGTAGCGGATACCTTCATCGTCCACAAAAAACTCATACAACTTATCAAACACAGTACCGGAACAGCGCAAATCAGAAAACCTTACATTTTTATATATTTCAATGCTATTCAGTTCGCTCTTAGATTTTAGGTCAGCGCTTGCGACCAGAATTAACTGCTTTAAATATTCATCGGCACGGAGGTAATCAAACAGCCTATTTATTGTTTTGGCTAATGCCAGTGCTTCCGTTGCGTAATTTTCTATTTTCTCTTGATATGAAAACTCTTGTTTCTTATTGGCTCGTAGAACATTGAATTTAGGTGTAGGAAGTTTTATTATTTTGATAAACCCTAAATCCTCGGCTTCTTCATCGCTTACGAAGGGCAATGAAGACTCAACACGATAATCGCTCGAAAATTCGAAGGTTCTTGTAAGCGGGTTGAGTTGAGATATGACTACTTTTAGTTTTGCGACTAGTTCCGAAGCATTGATATGCGGATTTTGAAACAATTCGGCATTGGCTTTTACTTCTGCGATGTTTTGTTGAGTTAATGCTTGACTTTTATTTTTGTGTGATACAATAGATGTATGGGTTGTTTTCATTTCTTATATTTTTGCTTGGTAACTTCAGTATAACAAATCAAAACCCAACACAAGAGCCGAAAGGCTCTTTTTTATTGCCTGCAACTTTGTAGACATAGACTTATGAGCATTTAATAGAAGTGGGTTATGTTGGAAGCCACGGAATTAAAGGTTGCGACAGTTATTTTAGAATTATCCAAGAAGAGCAAAAGCAAAAGCAAAAATGCCTTGCCTGTCGGCTCGGCTCGCTCGGCTATACACTGCGATGCGATAAGCACATGTCAAGAAGTGAAGCGCGTTCGAGTAAGTTGAAATTATGCGTGCTTGTATCTAATGCAAATTGCCCGCCTAGTCAACGAAAATCGAATATGGCATAATGCTTTGTAATAAAAAATCATTTTGGAGTAAACAAGGATGTATAAGCAAAGTTTTTTGTACCTTGCATTGATGGGTTTTACACTCGCGGGCTGTCAAACTAATCAGTCAGTAAGTAGTAAATATGCAGCCGACGCTGACTATCTCAATAAAAGTTACTTGGTTACAAAAGACCAGACGTATATGGGGATTCGTGATTCCTTGACTGACGGGCAAAACGTTACCATCGTACAAACTTTCAGAAGCCCGCAGGGTTTACTGATGGTAAAAGTCATGAATGATACTAAACAGGTATTATTTGATAAGCCATACAGTTTGAGCGACCTAGGGTTGGTTGACAATATTGGTGACCCTGTTCAAAAGTCTGTTGACGAAAATAAGGTTAAATCAGGGGTTTTCGGAAAACAGCAACATGGCTATGGCAAAAAACTTTTTGAGGAAAATTATAGCTATACCTCTACGGTCGAAAATACTCGGCTTGACGGTCTCGTAGTACATGGGGAATCTCGACGTGATGGTCTTGGAGCAATCTGCTCCAAAGGAAAGGTTTTCCTGACCGTAACACAATCAGATACTATCGCCGCACCGGGTAGTACTGTCTCTTATCGTATCTATGTCGACAGAAAACCAACATATGACGTAACAGCGCAAATGGCGACTTACTCCGCTCTTTTTTCTACCCCACCAGATGCCCTAGTCCAAGACCTATTACAGGGTAGAGAAGGTATTCTGCGAATTAACACTTTAACTACTGTCCGCACTGTCAATTTCAGACTCGATGGGTTTGCAGAGATGTACACGCGGGTCAGAAATAACTGCTTGAAATGAAGAACGCTGACTAAACGGAGTTTCTACAAAATCCGCCAGTGATTGCGTTCATCGGCGTGCGGATTTCATGGCTCATCGTCGCGAGAAACGTGCTCTTGGCCCGGTTGGCCTCGTCGGCCCGCTCCTTGGCGGCGCGCAGATCGTCGAACAACTGGCGTCGGTCACTGATGTCGATCCAACCGCCGATAATGCCTTGGACCTCACCGGTAGAGTCGCGGTATGGCAGGATCCAGTGGTAGATCGTGAATTTCTTCCCGCGGATGTGCAGCACCCGATCCAGGATCAGCGGATTGCCTTGCGCGACCACTCGCTGATAGTCGGCATGGTATTGAGACGCCTCCGTTTCCAGCACCGTACTGATCTGGAACGCACTTTTACCGATCACGTCCTCGCGCTTGACGTCGAACACTTGCAGGTAGCTGTCGTTACAGGTCTGCAGCAAGCCCTTGCGGTCGCGTACGTAGATCGGGTGAGGCGTTTCGTTGACCAGCGCGCGCATGAACTCGAACTGATCGTTGAGGGCGCGCTCGGCCATCCTGCGATGCTTGATCTGCCTGCGCATGTAGGCGTTCCAGGTCAGGGAAATCAGCAGCAGCAACCCGGTACCGATGATGATCTGCGTGATCAAACGGTGGTAATTGCGCCAGTAGCTGTCTGAGGCGGCGGTGTAGCCACGCCAGCGGCTGTTGATGACCCCGAGCTCATCCGGCGCGATGCTGAGCAGCGCCTTGTCCAGGATCGAGCTCAATTCGGTGGCGCGGCGTGAGGTGGCCAGCGCGAAGACGGCCGGCAGGGTGCCGATGCTGGTGCTGATCTGCAGTTTGCCCTGAAAGACTTGCGAGGACAGAAAGTAGTTGGCGATCACCAACGAGTTCACCGCACCGTCAACCTGCCCTTGGGCCAGCAGCTCCGAGGCCTTGAAGGTGTCACTGGCGTGCACCAGATGAATGCTCGGGAAATCCTTGCGCAACAGCTTCTCCAGAGGGTTGCCCAGGGGGATTGCCAGGCGCTTGCCTGCCATCTGCTCCAGGTTTGCAGGGGCGGCGGGTTCCTTGCGCGTCAGCAGCACGTAGGAGTTTTCCAGGTAGGGACGACTGAAGTTCAGTTGAGTTTCCCGTTCGACGCTGGGGGAGATGGCGCCGATGATGTCGGCTTTGCCGGCTTCGACTTGCTCGATCATCGCATTGACATCGCGACCGCGCTCAATCTGGAAGCGCAGCCCGGTCCGCAGGCGAATCAGCTCCAGAAGGTCGGCAGTAATGCCTCGGAAGTTGCCGTCGGCATCGAAGAACGTCAGCGGTGCAAACGTTTCGTTGGCGATCACCTTGACCACCGGATGCTCCTTCAGCCAGCGCTCCTCGCGCTGGGTCAACTGCAGTTTTTTATCGGTCAGCAGAATATCGCTGCCGGCACTCCAGCGTTTGCCGATGCTGTCCCGTTCATTGGTGGGCAGCGCCATCAGCACGGAGTCGACGATGCTCAAGAGGATGTGCTGGTCCTGGCGCAGCGCAAAGCTGAATCCGTAGGCTTCGTGCTTGCCGAAGTTGGCCATGCGGATATTTTTCAGGTAGCCCTTGTTGATCATGTAGTGGGTGGAAATGGTGTCGCCAAGGAACACATCAGCCTGGTCGAAGGCCACCGCATTCAAGGCATTCTGATAAGAGGGGTAGGCGCGAATGATCGCCTTGGGGTAGAGCTTTTGCACTTCGGCCAGTGGCAGGTAATGGTAGACCAGGCTCAGGCGCAGGCCGGCCAGGCCGTCACTGAGGCTGCGGGTTTCGCCTTCGCGCGTCACCAGCACCGGCTGGTCAACCGCATACGGCTCTGAAAGGGTGAGCAGCGGGTTGGCGGCCTCAAAGCCATTGGAGGAGCCCAACAGATCAATCTCGCCCGCTTCAAGCGCCTGGATGGAGGCTTCCCGGGTGGTGTAGCGCAGCACCCTGACGGGTAACGCCAGCGTCTTGGACAACAGCCCGACATAATCGGCAGTGAGCCCTTCGTAGTCGTGCCCGCTGGACGTGAGGTCAAAGGGAGGATAGTCAGGCGCGGCTGTGCCCAGCACCAGTTCGCGTTTGTTCTGCAGCCATTGGCGTTGAGCCTTGTCCAGTTGAACGTCCAGATGAACGGAGCCTGCTCGGCTCAATAAGTTAAAGTGCTGCGGTTGCGTTTCACCCGCGAGCACGGTGGTGCTCAAGCACACGCCTGCGCTCAATATAATCAGATAGTCCTTTATACGCCTGGGCATCCGTTTTCTCACACTAGCGCGTTACGTTTTGCCAGCTCGATAAGTTCTACCAAGGACTTGGCTTTGAGTTTTTGCATAAGCCTCTTTTTGTAGGTGCTGACAGTTTTGTTACTGAGAAACATGCCTTTGGCGATTTCCTTGTTTGTGCGGCCTTGTGCAAAAAGTTGCAAGACCATTAACTCGCGATCATTAACCGCCTTGAACAGTTCCAGTTCCTGGGAATTAGCGTCCGAGCCGGAATTCAATGCCTGGCTGGGGAAATAGTTATAACCGGACAATACAGCGCGGATCGCACTGAGCAATTCACTCAGGTCGCCCTCCTTGCACACATAGCCATCGGCGCCCGAGCGCATGCAGCGGGTAGCGAACAGCGTTGGGCATTGCGCAGTCAGGATGAGGGTTTTCATCGAGGTGTTCATTGCGTTGAATCGGCACAGCACTTCGAGGCCATCAAGTTTCGGAATACTGATATCCAGAATGATTAAATCCGGAAGGCATTCGCGAACCATTTGTATCGCGTCACAACCATTGTCTGTTTCGCCGACGACTTTATAGCCTTCGTGTTCCAGCAGCATTCGAATTGCCAGCCTGATAACAGGGTGGTCATCGATGATGAAAACTGTATTCATAATCACATTCCATGCAAGTGCAAATAAAGCGGGCACATTAGCTCAGAAGGTGAGGGAGCAGCATGAAGGTCGGGGGTGGTAGATACAAAACAGGAAAATTCCTACATGAAAAAAGGCACTTGCTTACGAGTTGGCAGGGCTTTGTGGGCATCTGTGTCAGCGACGGGCCAGCGGTAAGCTTCAATGTCGGCGCCAATGCTTTAATAGCCGTTTTCCGGTAAATTTTCCCTATGAAGGGTGTTTAAAGTCCTACATTTATAATGGGGTTTATCAGGGTCATTAGTTCATCGCGGTTTAACGGCTTGGACAAGTAGCCAATGAGTGGCAAGTTGCGTCGCAAGGCTTGGTTATTCAAGTTTTCCAGTTCGAGTGTGGGCAGGCCGCTCAACAGGATGGCCCCCACGATAAAACCTCGGCGGCTGGCTATCTCGACCAATTCCAGCCCTGGCAGATCCGGCAGGCATTGGTCGCATAACATGATGTCGAAGGGCTCCTCGGCTTGCGTCATCAGGCGGATCGCCTGTTCGGCGTTTTCCGCCAGGCTCAACTGGTCGAAGCCAAAGCTGTTGAGCAGGCACTGGGTGGCTAGGAGCTGGAAGGGGTGATCCTCCACCAACAGCAGACGAAGGCGATGTTTGAGCATAGGAAGGGCACGCGGTAAGTCAAACGGTGATGGGGCGGCGCTTGGGAGTGACTCCCATGGCCGCAAAGAGCGTGCGTGATTATTCATCGGGTGCTTGTACGAATTCGATCAGGGCGCTCTGTTCCCATCGTAGGGCGATTCCTTACAGGGAACAGAACGCTTGATTGAACGGTTATTGAGGGCTGGAGCGCCCGGTCATCTCCCGCGCCATCTCGGTGGCGTAGCTGTCGGTCATCCCCGCGATAAAGTCGATCATCCGCAGGAACGAAGCGTGCAGCGACCACGCCGGGTCTGGTGCGCTGTTGCCCAGCAAGTCGAGGATGCGCCGGTTCTTGAACGACGGTGTGCGCCCGCCGTGCTGTTCAAGTGCCGCGCCACAGAACGCGTTAAGCAGGATTTCCAGGGTGGTGTAGGCGCCGATCTCATGCAAAGTCTTGCGTTTGTCCTGGAAGATTTTCTTGCGCGCCATGTCCTTGGCATCCAGCACGCAACGCTTGGCGGGGCCGTGCATATGCTCGACCAGGTCGCCAGGCAACGTGCCGGCGAGCAAGGCGTCCTGCTGTTCGACGAACGCGCGGGCGGCGGCGTTGGTCAGGTGTTCGATGGCCTTGCCCCGCAGGATCGCCAGCTTGCGTCGGCGCGAATCCTGGGACCCCAGTTGCCGGTAGGTCTGCGGCAGGTCGTCGCCCACCAGGTCGAGCAGCAGCGACTCGACCTCGGCGTATTCCAGCAGCTCCATTTCCAGGCCGTCTTCCAGGTCGATCAGCGCGTAGCAGATGTCGTCGGCGGCCTCCATCAGGTACACCAGCGGATGGCGTGCCCAGCGTTGTTCTTCGAGTTGCGGCAGGCCGAGCTTGTGGGCGATCTGTTCAAGAATCGGCAGCTCGCTCTGGTAGCAGCCGAATTTGTGTTTCTTGTAGCCCAGCGAGTCGGCGTGGCGGGCGGTCCAGGGGTATTTCAGGTAGGTGCCCAGGGTGGCGTAGGTCAGCCGGGTGCCGCCGTCGAACTGGTGGTATTCCAGCTGGGTCAGCACCCTGAAGCCCTGGGCGTTGCCTTCGAAATTGAGGAAGTCATTGCGCTCGGCCGTGCTCATGTCATCCAGCCAGCCGCGCCCGGCAGCCTGCTGGAACCAATGGCGAATGGCATCTTCGCCGGAATGCCCGAACGGCGGGTTGCCGATGTCATGGGCCAGGCAGGCCGATTGCACCACCATGCCCAGGTCGCTCGGGTCGCACCAGTCGGGCAGGGCGCTGCGCAGGGTTTCGCCCACGCGCATGCCGAGGGAGCGGCCAACGCAGCTGACTTCCAGGGAATGAGTCAGGCGCGTGTGGATATGATCGTTGCTCGACACGGGGTGCACTTGGGTCTTGCGGCCCAGGCGCCGAAACGCGCCAGAGAAAATAATGCGGTCGTGGTCTTTGTGAAACGGGCTGCGGCCCAATTCTTCCGGGCTGTGCAGGGGTTTTCCAAGACGTTCGCGGGTCAACAGGGTGGGCCAATCCAAGGCGGGTACTCTCCGTGCGGTGAATGACCCGCCCAGCTTCCCGGTTCCGCCTTGGCGGGGCAAGCGAAAATCTACAGTCCGGCGGCGTCAATATCGATTAACAGCAAGCGCTGACCGTTATCGAAGAATTGTCCTGCGGTCAGGCAATACTGGTTGGTGGTGGCATCGCGGTAGGTCGACGACAGGGTCAGGCGCCGCTCCTCCCAGCCCTCAGCCAGCAAGTGATAGAAGTACGGGCGCCATGACCAGTTGTGGCCCAGGTAGCGGCTGTCGGCTTGCCAGGCGTCCTGGCGCCATTCGAAGTTGGGCGTCAACTGGGTGCCATGGCGGTCGCACTGGTAGAACCGCAACAGCCAGGGGAAGTCTGGCAATTGCGGCAACTGGCTCAGCGGCGCCTGGCCCTGGGCCCAGGCCTGGAGGATTTTCATCAGCACGACTAATTGCTTGCGCAGTTGCATGACGCGTCCACGCTCCGCCAGTTTCTGCTGCACGTAGGCCGCGCGCAGTTGGGCAAAGCGCGGCACGAAGGCATCGGTGGCAAACCAGTCCAACTGCGCCTGGGCAAACAGATAACCCTGCACATACCGCGAACCGCATTCCAGGGCGAAGCTCAGTTGGGCCTCGGTTTCCACGCCTTCGGCGATGATCCAGCAGCCGGTTTTTTCCGCCATCTGCGCCAGTGCCCGCACCACTTCACTGCTCGGTCCGCCCTTGGCGGCTTCCTGGAACAGGCGCATGTCCAGTTTGAGAATGTCCGGTTGCAACGCCAGCACCCGGTCGAGCTGCGAATAGCCGGCGCCAAAGTCATCGATGGCGATGCGTGCACCGGCGTCGCGATAGCGTGCCACTACGTCAGCCAGGCGCTGGATATCGCCGCCCAGTTCGGTGATCTCGAACACGATACGGGCCGGGTCGACGCCATGGGTCTGCAGCTGTTTCAGGCTGGGCAGGGCTTGTCCCGGGCGCAGGCGGGTGATCCAGCGCGGTGAGATATTCAGGCTGAGGAACCAGTCTTCCGGCGCCTCATGCAGACGGCTCAAGGCGTTATCGCGGATCTGTCGGTCCAGGCGGCGCAGTGCCACGCCCGGTGTGCGCGGGTCGGCGAACAGCGGGCCCACCGACTGCAAGCGGCCGTCAGCCTGGCGCAGGCGGCCGAGGGCTTCAACGCCGGCGATACGCCCAGTGGCGGTGTCGATAAACGGCTGGAAGCAGGCGAGCGGTTGCCCGTCAATCACGGGGCCTCCTTAGAAACGTTGGCGAAAAAAGGCCCGGCCCTCGATAACGAGGGCCGGGCCGATTCTGTCTGCAAGAATGCAGCCAGCGAGGTTCACCCTTTGCGTGAAGCACCCTGCATGGCCAATTTGATCAACGGGATCAAACCGGCGCCGAGCCGCACCAGGCGTGTCAGGCTGCTGATGCCGCCGCCCTTGGCGCCTTTGCCGGTGAAGAAACCCATCAGGGTGACTGCCGCCACGCCCCACAGCGGCGCGTGCTTGATGCCCAGGCTGTCCTGCCAGTTGCTGCCCATGTTGCGCACCTTGTTCAGAGGCGCCACCAGTTGCTGGGACTCATGGCGGATTTCCTGGCGATGCATTTCCATGCGCAGGCGGATCAGCGCCTTGCGCATTTCGCGGCGCGAGGTGGCTTGCGGGATTTCAGTCAGTTTCATGGCAGCAGGCGCTCCCGGTCATTGGCCAGCTCTTCGAGGGTGGCGTGGAAGGGCGTGGATTCATCGAATATCGCCGCTTTCAAGCGCACGCCACAGAACCCTGCGGCCAGGGTGTAGAACACACAGAGGCTGATGATCCCGGTCAGGCGATATGTGTCCCACACCAGAATCATCACCAATGCCGACAACCCCACCAGCAACAGCAGGGCAAACACCAGCGCGAGACCGGCAAACAGCAGCAGGCTGACGGTGCGTGACTTTTGTTCCTGCAACTCGATGCCGAACAGTTCGACATGGCTATGAAGCAGGCCCAGCACAGCCGCGCCAAGGCGTCTTGAAGTAGAACTGGTGCCCGTGGACGAGCCGGTTTCGCCGATAGACATAATTTAGCGCCTTGTAGCCAGCAGACCGATCAGGAAGCCCACGCCGGCAGCAATGCCTACGGATTGCCAAGGGTTGGCTTGCACGTAATCTTCAGTCGCGGTGACGGCGGCCTGGCCGCGTTCACGCAGGGAGTCTTCGGTCAGTTGCAGGGTTTCGCGGGCCTTGAGCAGGCTTTCGTGAATCTTGCTGCGCAGCTCGTCGGCCTGGTCACCGGCCAGGACGGCGGTGTCGTCCAGCAATTTTTCGGTATCACTGACCAGGGTTTGAAAATCCGCCATCAGTATTTCTTGAGCAGTCTTTGCTGTTTTGCCGGCCATGGTTATCTCCGTGAGTGGCTGATCTGTACCTGTGGTTTCGAGTCACAGGCTTTGCTGAAGGTTCACTGCAATTGTCTGGTACAGCTTTTGCTTTGCCTTGGTGCGCTGGCCCCAGGGTCTGCGCTGAATCCGGGCGGTCGAGGCTGATGCCTTCAAAAACCTTACCCTAAATAACTGAAACTCGCGGAAAAACCCTGTCGGGAATTGCCTGTTGTGCTGATCGCTGCGCTAAAGCGGTTCACGCCCTCTGAAGAGGGGCGGGACCGGCAGTGCCAATTTAGTGCGTG
This sequence comes from Pseudomonas fildesensis, assembly GCF_001050345.1. Lineage (GTDB taxonomy): Bacteria > Pseudomonadota > Gammaproteobacteria > Pseudomonadales > Pseudomonadaceae > Aquipseudomonas > Aquipseudomonas fildesensis. The sequence goes on from NZ_LFMW01000018.1 coordinate 24,493, forward strand.
AAACGCTGGCTTGAACCGCTTTGGTGCTTTTTGCCCTTAATGCAGGCCTGCCAACCTCCATGGAAAATTTGCAAAGTGCGGTGGACACCCTTGTCCATAGCTCCAACACCCTGTTCATTCTGATTGGTGCGGTCATGGTCCTGGCCATGCACGCCGGCTTTGCCTTCCTTGAAGTCGGCACGGTGCGGCAGAAAAACCAGGTCAACGCCCTGTCGAAGATTCTCAGCGACTTCGCGATCTCCACCCTGGCCTATTTCTTTATAGGCTATTGGATCTCCTACGGCGTGAGCTTCATGCAACCGGCGGCGGTGATCAGCGCCGACCACGGCTACGGCCTGGTGAAGTTCTTCTTTCTGCTGACCTTTGCGGCGGCGATCCCGGCGATCATTTCCGGGGGCATCGCCGAACGTGCAAAGTTCGCTCCGCAGTTGTGCGCCACGGCGTTGATCGTGGCGTTTATCTACCCGTTTTTCGAAGGCATGGTGTGGAACGGCAATTTCGGTCTGCAGGCCTGGCTGCTCGCGACCTTCGGCGCCAGCTTCCACGACTTCGCCGGTTCCGTGGTGGTGCACGCCATGGGCGGCTGGCTGGCGCTGGCGGCAGTGTTGCTGCTCGGGCCGCGCAACGGGCGTTATCGCGAAGGGCGCTTGGTCGCCTTTGCTCCGTCGAGCATTCCGTTCCTGGCGCTGGGCTCGTGGATTCTGATTGTCGGCTGGTTCGGGTTTAACGTGATGAGCGCGCAAACCCTGAACGGGGTCAGCGGCCTGGTGGCGGTCAATTCGCTGATGGCCATGGTCGGCGGCACGGTCGCCGCGCTGGTGATCGGTCGCAACGACCCCGGCTTTCTGCACAACGGCCCGCTGGCCGGGCTGGTGGCGATCTGCGCCGGTTCCGACCTGATGCACCCGGTGGGCGCGCTGGTCACCGGTGTCATCGCCGGCGGTTTGTTTGTGTGGTGTTTTATCGCCGCCCAGGACCGCTGGAAGATCGACGATGTGCTCGGTGTATGGCCGCTGCATGGCCTGTGCGGCGTGTGGGGCGGTATCGCCTGTGGCATCTTCGGCCAGACCGCCCTCGGTGGGCTGGGCGGTGTGAGCCTGGTCAGCCAGTTGATCGGCACCGGCCTCGGCGTGGTGGTGGCGTTCGGCGGTGGCCTGCTGGTGTACGGCGTGATCAAGCGCGTGCACGGGCTGCGCCTGAGCCAGGAAGAGGAGTATTACGGCGCGGACCTGTCGATCCACAAGATCGGCGCGGTCAGTCAGGATTGATCGGCGCCTCTTCTTCGTTGCTCGGGTGCGCGTAAAAGCCGTGCAGCAGGCGGTAGCGGCTATGCCGCACTTCATCGACCCGCGCCTGTACCTGTTGGTCCGGCAGGCCCAGCAGGATCAAGGCGTGGGAGGCGAGCATCAGGCTCGACTCCAGTAGCTCGGGCACCACTTCGCTGGCGCCGGCGGCTTTCAGTTCGGCCAACTGGCTGTCGTCGCGGGTGCGCACCAGGATCGGCACGTCGGGGTTGATCCGGCGTGCTTCCTTCAGCACCACCAGGGCTACGTCGCTGTTGTCCACCGCGATCACCAGCAACCGCGCCCGTTCCAGGCCGACCGCACTGAGCAGGGCGCCGCGACGGCAATCACCGTAATGCACACTGCTGTCTTCGGTGGTGGCTTCGTGCACGCGTTCGGGGTCGTCGTCCAGCGCGATATAGGCCTGTTGCTCCTGGCGCAGAAAACGCCCGATCGATTGCCCGACGCGGCCATAACCGCAGATCACCGCGTGGCCGTGTAACTGGGCGTTGAGCGCGGTGATTGCCTCCAACTGCACCTGTTGGTTGGGCTTGCGGTGCAGGCGCAGGGCAATCGTGGGCGCGGCACGCAGTAACAGCGGGGTCAGCAGCATCGAGCAGAAGCTGGCGGCGAGCAGCAAGCCATTGAACGCGTCAGGGATCAGCCGGCTTTGCTGCATCTGCGCCATCAGTGCAAAACAGAACTCGCCGCCCTGGGCCAGGGCCAAACCGCTGCGCCAGGCGGTTTCACGGTCGCTGCCGCGCAGCTTGACCAAGGCGGCGACGACGCAACCCTTGATTATCATCAGTGCGAGGGTCATGCCGAGGATCAGCAGGCTGTGGCTGACGAACAACTGCAGGTCGATGAGCATGCCGATGCTGACGAAAAACAGCCCCAGCAGGATGTCGCGAAACGGCCGGATATCCGCCTCGATCTGGTGACGGTAGTGGCTTTCTCCAAGCAGCATGCCGGCCAGGAAGGCGCCAAGGGCAGGGGAGAGCCCCAGCAGATGCGTGAGCCAGGCGGTCAGCAACACGATCACCAGCGCCAGCAGCACAAACAGCTCTGCCGAATGAGAGGCCGCGACCTCATGGAACAAACGCGGCAATAGCCAACGGCTGGCGAGCAACAGGCCGACGAACAACAGCACGGTTTTGCCCAAGGTCAGCGGCAGTGCCCAATACCAGGCTTGCTCGCTGCTGCCGGCAAACACCGGCACCAGGGTCAGCAGCAATACTGCGACCACGTCCTGGAACAGCAAGACGCCAATCGCGTTCTGGCCATGGCTGCTGAAAATTTCCCCGAGGCTGGTCAGCTCCTTGCTGACGATGGCGGTGGAGGACAACGCCAGCCCCGCACCGAGCAACAGCGCGACGCCCGGCGCCAGGCCAAAGCCCATCAACAGGCCGCCCAGCAGCGCTCCGCACCCCAGCACCTGCAAACTGCCCAGCCCAAACACCACGCGGCGCAGAGCGAGCATCTTCGTCAGGGAAAACTCCAGGCCCAGGGAAAACAGCAGGAACACCACGCCCAGTTCGGCGAGGTCGGGCAGGTCTTCGCTGTCATTCACCCAGTCCAGGGCCGTGGGCCCCACGGCCAGGCCCACGCACAGGTAACCCAGTACAGGCGGCAGTTGCAGTCGGCGGAACAGCGCAATCACCACCAGGGATGAGGCCAGAATGATCAGCAGGTTGGCGAACACACGCATCTCCGTTGCAGGGGGCAGGCAAAAAGCCGCGAGAATCGCTGAATCAGTTATAGGCCATAGTGATCTGGGTCAGGGCTTTTGTGGGCGGTGGGGGACTTGTGGCGCGCGGGCTTGACCTAATGCCGATTGGTTAAGAGCGGGCACTGTACCTGTGGCGAGGGAGCTTGCTCCCGTTGGACTGCGTAGCAGTCCCATCTTTGGGGCCGCTCCGCAGCCCAGCGGGAGCAAGCTCCCTCGCCACAGGTCTGCGTCGGGCTTAGAATGGTCACCTGTTTTCTGATCGAGTCCATTCGTCATGCTTCCTGAATGCCAGTTGTTCGGCACCCTGGGTTGCCATCTTTGTGAGATTGCCGAAGCCGAAATCATGCCGCTCGTCGAACACGGGTTGCTGGTGGAACTGGTGGATATCACCGACCCCGAAGACCTCACCGAAGCCTATGGCCTGCGAATTCCGGTGCTTCGAAGAGTCGACACGGGGGCGGAACTGGACTGGCCGTTCGACACCGAACAGGTCGTCGCCTTCCTCCTCTGATGTTTATGCGATGGCGGGTTCCAAAATATTAAGTTACTGTATGTTTGTACAGCGATTGAATAGAGGGAACGCCCGTGGTGAATGTTGAACAACTGAAAAGCAGCGTCAATCGCATGTCCGCCGACGTCGTGCGCGACGCGGTGAACGAGCTGCGCCTCGACGGCCTGGTCACGGAAGGCAAGACGCCGTTTAACAAAGTGCACTTCAATACCTGCTTTGCCGAGATCGAAGCGTTGTTCCAGCGCGCCGGTTACCACAAGCAACTGGATGTGGTGGGTTACCAGGGCTTGTTGTACGCGCTTTACGATCCGGGTCGCTGGGACGCGGTGGACGTGCTGCGCTGGCTCAAGGAATTCACCGACGCCGCCAGTGCCTCGCCGATTTTGCGGGCGGAGTTGGCCAAGGCCTGAGATCTGCTCTAGGCCGAATCCCGCTCGATGCGGGATAATGCCCGCTTGTTTTTCCAGGCTTTGAGCATTTCATGTCCACTTCCGGTTTCTCCGCGTCCCAGCACCAGGCCAGCACCCTGTATTTGCCCCCCGGCCCTTGGGTGACGGTGCTGGACTGTCTGTGCGAGCACTTCCCGGCCATCCGCCGCGAACACTGGTTGGACCGCATCGCGCGTGGCCGGGTGCTGGATATCCATGGCAACCCTATCAGCCTGGACCTGGCCTACAAGGAAGGCCTGTGCATCTACTACTTTCGCGAAGTGCCGAATGAAAAAGTGATCCCGGTACAGGAAACTATCCTGTATGCCGATGAACACCTGGTGGTGGCCGACAAGCCGCACTTCCTGCCGGTGACGCCCGCCGGTGAATACGTTGAACAAACCCTGTTGCGCCGTCTGATTCGCCGCCTGGACAACCCGTCCCTGGTGCCCCTGCACCGTATCGACCGGCATACGGCCGGGCTGGTGCTGTTCTCTGCCAACCCGCAAACCCGCTCGGCATATCAGCAACTGTTTCCCACGCGCCGCATCGATAAATTCTACGAAGCCATTGCCCCTGCCTTACCCAACCTCAACTTCCCCCTGGTGCACAAAAGCCGCCTGGTGGAGGGCGAGCCGTTCTTTCGCATGCAGGAAGGCCCCGGCGCCAGCAATACCGAAACGGCCGTGGAAGTCCGCGAAAAAAATGGCGATTTATGGCGCTACGGCCTGTCTCCCGTGACCGGCAAGAAGCACCAGTTGCGCGTACACATGACGGCGCTCGGGGCGAGTATCTGCAACGATCCGTTCTACCCCGAGGTGATCAAGGACGCCGAGGACGACTACGCCAACCCGCTCAAGCTGCTGGCCCAGGGCGTGCGTTTCATTGATCCGTTAACCGGCGAAGAACGCAGTTTTCGCAGCGAAATTACCCTCGACTGGTAACCCCGGAAACGACAAGGCCCGCGCGAGGCGGGCCTTGTGTGCAAGCGCTAAGACTTACAGGTCTTTAACGGTGCGAACCTGATCTTTGTTGATGCGGGTGCGCTTGCCGTCAAGCTGTTCGAATTCGTAGAAACCCGAATCTTCATTGTATTTCGGGGTGTCGACGGCCTGGATTTCGCGACCGTCATTCAGGGTGATCACTGTTGGCGAGGCGCAACCGGCAAGGGTAGCGAGGCCCAGTGCAAGCATGAGAGCAGCGATGGTCCGTTGAGTCATGAGTGTGTCTCCGAGAGAATTCTTTTTAGTTGCTGGCCTTGTGACGCGCGGGGCGTCGACAAAGTTCCTTGTGCGAGGTTCATTCTGACACGCCAGACCTTGGGTGCAACAGATGCGGCGTATTCAGGTTGGCCAGGCGCGGGTCATCGGCCGGGCATTCCAGCCCCACGCCGCCCAGTTGCAGGAAGATCTTGCGCGGGCTGCGTTCACCGGCTTGCCATGCCTGTTCTACCTCGGTTTTGAGGTGGGTTGGGATGATGCAGATCAAGGGTTCCCAGAATTCACCGTGGCGCACCATTACCGGCAACAGCGGGTTTTGCTGCGCTGTCTTAAGCAAGTCGGTGAGCAGTTGGGCGTCGATGTGCGGCACATCGCACGGCAGGATCAGCAGATGCTCATGGCGTGCGGCAGCCAGCCCTGCGCGGATGCCCGCGAGGGGGCCGGGGAAGTCGAGGCTGTCATCGCTGACCAACTGGTCGGCATACGGCGCGTAGTGTTGCTGGTTGCGGTTGCACGAGACGATCAGGTCATCCGTCAGCGGCCGTACCAGGCGCTGCAAGTGCGCAATCAGGGGCAGGCCCTGCCATTCCAGCAGGCCTTTGTCCTGGCCGCCCATGCGTTGGCCGCGGCCACCGGCCAGCAGCAAAATCGAACAGGGCAGGGGCGAAGAATCAAGAGACATGGCGGTTCCGCTGCGGCAGGTAAATAGGGGCCTGTGATATAACATCGGGCTGTTCCTTCGACAACCGGACCGTGCCATGAACGCCAAGGCTGATGCGCCCTTCGTACCCCTGAATATCGCCGTACTGACCGTCAGCGACACCCGTACCCTGGACACCGACACCTCGGGCCAGGTCTTCGTCGACCGCCTCACCGCCGCCGGCCACACCCTGGCCGAGCGTGTGCTGCTCAAGGACGACCTCTACAAGATCCGCGCGCAAGTGGCCCACTGGATCGCCGAAGACGTGGTGCAGGTCGTGCTGATCACCGGCGGCACCGGCTTCACCGGCCGCGACAGCACCCCCGAAGCCGTGAGCTGTCTGCTCGACAAACAGGTCGACGGTTTTGGCGAGCTGTTCCGCCAGATATCCGTGGCCGACATCGGCACCTCCACCGTGCAATCCCGTGCCCTGGCCGGGCTGGCCAATGGCACGCTGGTGTGCTGCCTGCCGGGTTCCACCAACGCCGTGCGCACCGGCTGGGACGGCATCCTCGCCGAGCAATTGGATAACCGTCACCGCCCGTGCAACTTCGTGCCCCACCTGAAGCAGGCCGAGCCCTGTGAATCCCGTGGGTAAGCCCGGCAAGACCGGCGCCCTGATGCCGGTGGAAGAAGCCTTGCAGCGTTTGTTGGACATGGCCGAAGCCGCGCCGATCCGTGAGCAGGACGTGCTGCCCCTGGCCGACTGCGATGGCCGCGTGTTGGCCCAAGACTTGATCTCCACCCTCGACCTGCCACCCTGGCCCAACAGTGCCATGGACGGCTACGCCGTGCGCCTAGCAGACTGGACCGGTGAGCCGCTGGTGGTGAGCCAGCGCATCTTCGCAGGCAAAGCGCCCGAGCCGCTGGCGACGGGCACCTGTGCACGCATCTTTACCGGCGCGCCGGTACCGGCAGGCGCGGATTGCGTGGAAATGCAGGAAAACGCTGTGGTTCATGCCGACGAGCGCGTGAGCTTCACCGAACCCTTGCGCATCGACCAGAACATCCGCCCTCAAGGCCAGGAAACCACCGTCGGCGAGTTGGTGCTGTCGGCCGGTACGCGCCTGGGCCCGATTGAACTGGGCCTGGCCGCCTCCCTGGGCCGTGACTGCCTGGACGTGGTGCGCCGCGTGCGTGTGGGCGTGTTGTCCACCGGCGACGAATTGGTCGAACCCGGCCTGCTGCTGGGGCCGGGCCAGATCTACAACAGCAACCGCCGCGTGTTGTGCAGTTGGCTCGCGCGTATGGGCTGTGAAGTGATCGATGCCGGAATCCTTCCCGATGACCTGGAGCAAACCCGTACACGCCTGGCGGGCCTGGGCGCGGTTGACCTGATTCTGTCCACCGGCGGTGTCTCCGTGGGCGAGGCGGACTTCCTCGGCATCGCCCTGCGCGAAGAGGGCGAGTTGGCCCTGTGGAAGCTGGCGATCAAACCGGGCAAGCCGCTGACGTTCGGCCACTTTCGTGGCGTACCGGTGATCGGCTTGCCGGGTAATCCAGCTTCGACGCTGGTGACGTTTGCGTTGTTGGCACGGCCCTATCTGTTGCGTCGCCAAGGCGTGCAAGACGTGGAACCACTGCGTTTCGAAGTGTCGGTGGGGTTCACCTGGCCCAAGCCAGGCAACCGTCGCGAGTACTTGCGTGGGCGCATCGAGCAGGGCAAGGCAATCATCTATCGCAACCAGAGTTCTGGCGTGCTGCGCAGTGCGGCGTGGGCCGAAGGGTTTGTGGAAGTGCTCGAAGGGACCACCCTGGAGATCGGTGACCGAGTCAATTTCATCCCCCTGAGTGAAGTCATCAACTAACCGAAAATTTTCCTGGGTGCGGATTTTATGTGGCGAGCGGGCTTGTTGTGGCGAGCGGGCTTGCCCCGCGTTGGGCTGCGAAGCGGCCCCAATTAAGTTCCCGCGTCCTCTCAGACAGAACTCGTTGGCAGGTTCTGGGGCCGCTACGCAGCCCAACGCGGGGCAAGCCCGCTCGCCACTGGGGAAAGGCGTTTACGCACGCTTAGTAATCGTCCCCTCTGTCTGTCACATCCCGCTCCACCGGCCCCGCATCCGGGTCATACCCCACCGGAAACTTGCCTTTCAACGTCCACGCAAACGCAATGATCTCAGCGATCGTGCGGTACAACTCTTCCGGAATGCTATCGCCCAATTCCATCCGCGCGAGCAGCTTCACCAGCTCGGCGTTTTCGTAGATGGGCACTTCATTTTCCCGCGCCAGCTTGAGGATGGCTTCGGCCAGGGCATCGTCGCCCTTGGCGGTCAGGGTTGGGGCTTGCTGGCCGTCGTACTTGAGGGCAATCGCCTGGCGTGGTGGGTTGGGGTTCTTCATGCGGTTTCATCTACCCAGCGTTGTTCCAGTCCGGTTTTCGGCCCGCGCGGCGGAGTGCCGAGGTGGCAATCGAGGTCGCCGACGTTGATGCCAGAGGTCACCAGCCGCTCGCGCAGGTTGCCCAGATGGCTTTCGATCAAGCTGGCCGTGAACGGCCGGGTCGCCCACAGTTGGCTGGACAGTTTGCCCTGAGTCAACTGCGCCTGGACCTGCAACGGCCCCAGCGGCTCCATGTCGAAGGCCAGTTCGACGCGCCAGAGCATCTGCTGGGGCTCCTTCTTGTCTTTGCGCTCGGGCTGCTCCTTGTCCGGCGCCGGTTCTTCGCGCTGGAACTTGACCTGCAACGGCACGATGTCCTGCAGGGTGCGCATGGGGATCTCCAATTGCCAGGTGGTTTGCAGTCGACCGTCAGCAGTGGTGCCGGTCTGTTCCAGGCTCGACAGCTGGTGGCTTTGCAGGCGGGAGATCGCCCCGGCGGCCAGGCGCAGCAGGTTTTCCAGGTCGCCTTCGCCTTCCAGTTTCGCCATGAGCCGCTCGGGCAGTGGGAAGCCGGCAGGGGCTTGGCGCGCGCCGACTTGACCAAGGGTGCCCAAGGGGCTGCGCACGAAATTTGGCATGACCTGGGCGAGGGTATTGGCGGCGAGAATGGCATTCAGGTTGGTGCTGGCGGGCAGGGCCGGCAGCAAATCGGCGACCAGGCGCAGCAGGGCGCCTTTCATGTCCAGCGGCGGGATTTGCGGGTTTTGCCCAGCCAGCAGTTTGGCTTCCAGAAAGGCACCGCTGTTCTGGATCACCTGCGCCAGCACCTTGGGATTGCTGACCTGCGCCAAATCAGGCAGGGCGGCCAACAAACGGTCGGCGGCGGCGCGCAGGTCAGCGGAGGTACTTTCGCCACGGGGCAGGTTTTGCAGCGCCGTGAACACCGCATCCAGCGAGCCCTGGCGACTTTGTTGGGTCGCGAGTTGCTGCGTGACAGCCAATTGATCTTTAAGCCCGCTCAACGGCACGAAACTCAGGGTTTGCGCGTTCTGCACCATAGCGCTGAGCAAGCTGCCCACGCGCAAGGGTTGTGGGCTTTCCACCGTCAGCGTCGCACCGGCCAGGGCATTGTTGAGCACGGTTACCAGTGAACGGTAGATCGCCGGCTGCGCGGTGCCCTGGGGCAGCATCTGCGTGGTCAGCACCTTGGCCTGCAACAGGGTGCCTTCCGGCATCTTGGACGTGTCGATACGGGTGAGGGCGGCGACGTTGACGCTCAAGGCTTGCTGCAGACTGAGTGTCAGATTGCCCGCGGGCGTCTGGCTCACCGCCACATTACTGCCCAACGGCAACGGCTGGGTGCTGCTGGCCTGAACCAGGGTCTGACGGCCGCCTTCGAGGGTCAACTTGAGCAACAACTGAAAGGCTTCACCGCCTTGTTTGAGGGCGATGACCTCGGCGTTCACGGTTTTGCCCGGATCGATCAGCCCGAGTTGCGGCTCCAGCAGTTTCAGCAAGGCACCCGCTGCAGGCGCAGAGCTCTGCCCGGCCGCCGGGGTAGGAGGAAGCGTAGGAAGGTTGATCTCACCGGTCATCGTGCGCGCCGTCTCTGGGGAAATTGCCCTCTTTAGAGTAGGGCATCGCATGTATAATGCCGCCCGTCTTCAAAGAGAGCGGTAAAAACCTCACAACTATTTGATCCAGCTCTCTAAAATCGGTCGCCAAAGCCGTTATTGTGCTTCTCTCTATAACGGCTGCTGCACCGCCGACTTGAACCGTAAAGGCCCGCGATCTCTTGACCAGCCCTCTTCTTGAAGCCGTAGCGCTTGCCTGTGAACGCGACCTGCGCCTGCTGTTCGAGCACCTCGAACTGCGCTTGGCGGGCGGCGACATGGTGCAGGTCAGCGGCCCCAACGGCAGCGGCAAGACCAGCCTGCTGCGCCTGCTGGCCGGGTTGATGCAACCCACGGCCGGTGAGGTGCGACTCAACGGCAAGCCCCTGAACGAGCAACGCACTGAGCTTGCGCGCAGCCTTGTCTGGATCGGCCACGCCGCCGGGATCAAGGACGTGCTCACCGCCGAAGAAAACCTCAGTTGGCTCAGCGCCCTGCATCATCCAGCAACGCGCGACGCCATCTGGCAAGCCCTGGCCGCGGTCGGCCTCAAGGGTTTTGAAGACGTTCCCTGCCACACCCTGTCCGCCGGCCAGCAGCGCCGCGTGGCACTGGCGCGCCTGTATTTGCCCGGCCCGCCGCTGTGGATTCTCGACGAACCCTTCACCGCCCTCGACAAACAAGGCGTCGCGCAGCTCGAAGAACACTTGGCCCGCCACTGTGAGCAGGGCGGCCTGGTAGTGCTCACCACTCACCACACCCTGGCGCGTATGCCCGCCGGTTACCGCGACCTGGATTTGGGGCGGTGGTCGGTATGAGTGTGTTCGCCTTGCTGGTCGCCCGTGAAGCGCGGCTGCTGTGCCGCCGCCCGGCCGAGCTGGCCAACCCGCTGGTGTTCTTCGCCATCGTGATCGCGCTGTTCCCGTTGGCGGTCGGCCCCGAGACTAAACTGTTGCAAACCTTGTCGCCGGGACTGGTGTGGGTGGCGGCACTTTTAGCCGTCCTGCTCTCGCTGGACGGGCTGTTTCGCAGTGATTTCGAAGACGGTTCCCTCGAACAGTGGGTCCTTTCGCCGCACCCCCTGCCACTTCTGGTACTGGCCAAGGTACTGGCACACTGGGCTTTTTCCGGCCTGGCGCTGGTGTTGCTCTCACCGTTGCTGGCGATGATGCTAGGGTTGCCCACCGAGTGCCTGCCGGTTTTGCTTCTCTCCTTGTTACTCGGCACGCCGACCCTCAGCCTGTTGGGCGCGGTGGGCGCGGCGCTGACCGTCGGTTTGAAGCGCGGCGGCCTGTTGCTGGCCCTGCTGATTTTGCCTTTGTATATCCCGGTATTGATCCTGGGCAGCGGCGCCTTGCAGGCCGCGCTCATGGGCATGCCGGCGACCGGTTACCTCCTGTGGCTGGGTAGCCTGACCGCCCTGGCGGTAACCCTGACACCCTTTGCTATAGCGGCCGGCCTGAAGATCAGCGTCGGCGAATAATGAAGTCTGGTTACGTGTAACCCGTTCTTCAACATAAGAAAGGCCCTACGCTTCTTGCAACCACAAGACGCAACCGTGATGGATATAGCAATGAACTGGACCTGGTTTCACAAGCTCGGCTCACCCAAATGGTTCTACGGCATCAGTGGCAAACTGCTGCCGTGGTTGAGCATCGCCGCCCTCTTGCTGATCGGCACCGGCCTGGTCTGGGGCCTGGCCTTCGCGCCGCCGGATTATCAGCAAGGCAACAGCTTTCGCATCATCTATATCCACGTCCCCGCCGCGATGCTGGCCCAGTCCTGCTACGTGATGCTGGCGGTGTGCGGCATCGTCGGCCTGGTGTGGAAGATGAAACTGGCGGATGTGGCCCTGCAATGCGCCGCGCCCATCGGTGCGTGGATGACCGCCTTGGCGCTGGTCACCGGCGCGATCTGGGGCAAACCCACCTGGGGTTCGTGGTGGGTGTGGGATGCGCGACTAACGTCCATGCTGATCCTGCTGTTCCTGTACTTCGGTCTGATTGCCTTGGGCAACGCAATCAGCAATCGTGACAGCGCCGCCAAGGCCTGCGCGGTGCTGGCCATCGTCGGTGTGATCAACATCCCGATCATCAAATACTCGGTGGAGTGGTGGAACACCCTGCACCAGGGCGCCACGTTTACCCTCACCGAAAAACCGGCGATGCCCGTGGAAATGTGGGCGCCGCTGCTGTTGATGGTGCTGGGGTTCTACTGCTTTTTCGGTGCCGTGCTGCTGATGCGCATGCGCCTCGAAGTGCTCAAGCGTGAAGCCCGCGCCAGTTGGGTCAAGGCGCAAGTGCAAACCTGCCTGGGAGCGCGTGGATGAGTTTTGCTTCTTTCAGTGATTTCCTCGCCATGGGCCACCACGGCCTGTATGTCTGGACGGCCTATGGCATTTGCCTGGCGGTGCTGGCCCTCAACGTCGCCGCGCCGATCCTGGCCCGCAAGCGTTACCTGCAACAAGAGGCGCGTCGTCTGCGCCGGGAGACCGAAAAGTGAATCCGCTGCGTAGAAAGCGTCTGTTGATCATCCTTGCAATTATGGTGGGCGTCGGCGCAGCCGTCGGCCTGGCCTTGAGCGCCCTGCAGCAGAACATCAACCTGTTCTACACCCCGACCCAGATCGCCAACGGCGAAGCCCCGCTGGACACGCGCATCCGCGCCGGCGGCATGGTGGAGAAGGGCTCGCTGAAGCGTTCCGGCGATTCCCTGGACGTGTCCTTTGTGGTCACCGACTTCAGCAAGTCCGTGACCATCAGCTACCGCGGCATCCTTCCGGACCTGTTCCGCGAAGGCCAGGGCATCGTCGCCCTGGGCAAGCTCAACGCCGACGGCGTGGTGGTGGCCGATGAGGTATTGGCCAAGCACGATGAAAAATACATGCCGCCTGAGGTCACCAAAGCCTTGAAAGACAGCGGCCAATCCGCGCCAAGCGCTATTCCACAGCCTGCCAAGGAGGGCTAAGCCATGACGTCCGCACTGTTTATTCCAGAGCTGGGCCAGTTGGCGATGATCCTCGCCCTGTGCTTCGCCATCGTGCAGGCCGTGGTGCCGTTGCTCGGCGCCTGGCGTGGTGACCGCCTGTGGATGAGCCTGGCGCAGCCGGCCGCCTGGGGCCAGTGTGCGTTCCTGGTGTTCGCGTTTGGCTGCCTGACCTACGCCTTCATGACCGACGACTTTTCCGTCGCCTATGTTGCCAATAACTCCAACAGCGCTTTGCCCTGGTACTACAAGTTCAGCGCCGTGTGGGGTGCCCACGAAGGCTCGTTGCTGTTGTGGGCATTGATCCTTGGCGGCTGGACCTTCGCCGTGTCGGTGTTCTCGCGCCAATTGCCGCAAGTGATGCTGGCGCGGGTGCTGGCGGTGATGGGCATGATCAGCATCGGCTTCCTGCTGTTCCTGATCATGACCTCCAACCCGTTTACCCGCATCCTGCCGCAGATCCCGGTCGACGGGCACGACCTCAACCCCCTGCTGCAGGATATCGGCCTGATCGTGCACCCGCCGATGCTCTACATGGGTTATGTCGGCTTCTCCGTGGCCTTTGCCTTTGCCATCGCCGCCTTGCTCGGCGGGCGTCTCGATGCCGCCTGGGCACGCTGGTCGCGGCCGTGGACCATAGTCGCCTGGGCCTTCCTCGGTATCGGTATCACCCTGGGCTCGTGGTGGGCCTACTACGAACTCGGCTGGGGCGGCTGGTGGTTCTGGGACCCGGTGGAAAACGCTTCCTTCATGCCCTGGCTGGTCGGCACGGCGCTGATTCACTCGCTGGCCGTCACCGAAAAACGCGGCGTATTCAAGAGCTGGACCGTGCTGCTGGCCATCGCAGCATTTTCCCTCAGCCTGCTCGGCACCTTCCTCGTGCGTTCGGGCGTGCTGACCTCGGTGCATGCGTTTGCCTCTGACCCGGAGCGTGGCGTCTTCATCCTGATCTTCCTGTTGTTTGTCGTCGGCGGCTCGTTGACGTTGTTTGCGTTGCGTGCGCCGGTGGTCAAGAGCCATGTCGGCTTCAACCTGTGGTCGCGTGAAACCCTGTTGCTGGGCAATAACCTGGTACTGATAGTCGCCGCGTCGATGATCCTGCTCGGCACCCTGTACCCGCTGGTGCTGGACGCCCTGACCGGCGCCAAATTGTCGGTCGGCCCGCCGTACTTCAACGCGTTGTTTATCCCGTTGATGGGCCTGTTGATGGTGGTGATGGCGGTCGGCATGCTGGTGCGCTGGAAAGACACCCCGGTGAAATGGCTGGTGGGCATGCTCATCCCCGTCCTGCTGGGCAGCGCCGCCTTGGCCGTGATCGCCGGTATCGCTTACGGCGATTTCAACTGGGCGGTGCTCGCCACCTTCATGCTCGCCGCCTGGGTGTTGCTGGCCGGCGTGCGTGACCTCATCGACAAGACCCGCCACAAAGGCCTGATCAAAGGCCTGCCGACGCTGACCCGCAGTTACTGGGGCATGCAGATCGCGCACATCGGCATCGCCGTATGTGCCCTCGGCGTGGTGCTTTCCAGCCAGAACAGCGCCGAGCGCGACCTGCGCCTGGCACCGGGTGAGTCAATGGATTTGGCCGGTTACCAGTTCATCTTCGAAGGCGCCAAGCATTTCGAAGGGCCGAACTTCACGTCCGACAAAGGCACCGTGCGTGTAGTACGAAACGGCAAGGAAATCGCCGTGCTGCATCCGGAGAAGCGCCTGTACACCGTGCAAAGTTCGATGATGACCGAAGCCGGTATCGACGCCGGCTTCACCCGTGACCTCTACGTGGCACTGGGTGAACCCTTGGGCGACGGCGCCTGGGCGGTGCGTGTGCACGTCAAACCGTTCGTGCGCTGGATCTGGTTTGGTGGCTTGCTCACAGGGTTTGGTGGTTTGCTCGCGGCGCTGGACCGGCGCTATCGAGTCAAGGTCAAAAGCCGGGTGCGTGAAGCGCTGGGCCTGCAAGGAGCGGCGGTATGAAGCGTTGGTTGATGGTCGTGCCGCTGGCGGAGTTTTTGCTGGTGGCAGTGTTTCTGTATCGCGGGTTGTACCTGGACCCGGCCGAGCTGCCCTCGGCGATGATCGGCAAGCCGTTCCCCGCGTTCAATCTGCCCTCCGTGCAGGGCGACAAGACCCTGACCCAGGCCGACCTGCTGGGCAAGCCGGCGCTGGTCAACGTGTGGGGCACATGGTGCATCTCCTGCCGCGTCGAGCACCCGGTGCTCAATAAGCTGGCCGAGAAGGGCGTGGTGATCTACGGCATCAACTACAAGGACGACAATGCGGCGGCCTTGAAGTGGCTGGCAGAGTTCCACAATCCGTACCAGCTGGATATCCGCGATGAAGAGGGCAACCTCGGTTTGAACCTTGGCGTATACGGCGCCCCGGAAACTTTCTTTATCGATGCCAAGGGCGTGATCCGCGACAAATACGTCGGTGTGATCGACGAAGTGGTCTGGCGCGAGCAACTCGCTGCCAAATACCAGGCCCTGGTTGATGAGGCCAAGCCATGAAGCGCCTGTTAGTCGCCGCAGTCCTCGCGATGGGCTTGGCCGGTATGGCCCACGCCGCCATCGATACTTACGAGTTCGCCAAGGACGGTGACCGCGAACGTTTTCGCGAGCTGACCAAGGAACTGCGCTGCCCCAAGTGCCAGAACCAGGACATCGCCGACTCCAACGCGCCGATCGCCGCCGACCTGCGTAAAGAGATCTTCCGCATGCTGGGGGAGGGCAAGGACAACCAGCAGATCATCGACTTCATGGTCGACCGCTACGGTGATTTCGTGCGCTACAAACCGGCCCTCACCGGCAAGACCGCGCTGCTCTGGTTTGGCCCCGCCGGGCTGTTGCTGGCCGGTGTAGCGGTAATGGCCGTGATCCTCCGCCGTCGCCGCGCCGCGCCTTCCGATGGGTCCGACGCGCTATCCCCTGAAGAGCGCCAACGCCTCGACCAACTGCTGGACACCAAGACTGATGATTGATTTCTGGCTCGCAGCCGGGTTGCTGCTTCTGATTGCCCTGAGTTTCCTGTTGATCCCTGTGTTGCGCGGCCGCCGTGCCCAGCGTGAAGAGGATCGCACCGCGCTGAACGTGGCGCTGTATCAAGAACGTGTCGCCGAGCTGCAAGTGCAGCAGGACGAGGGCGTGCTCAATGCCGCACAACTCGACACCGGCCGCGCCGAAGCCGCCCGCGAATTGCTGGCTGACACCGAAGGCGTGGAAAAGCCTCGCGAATCGCGTCTGGGCAAGCCATTGCCGTTTTTGGCGGCGTTTCTGGTGCCGGTTTTGGGCGTTGCGCTGTACCTGCATTATGGGGCGAGCGACAAGGTCGAACTGACCCGCGAATTCTCCCAGCCGCCGGTGTCCATGGAAGACATGACCCGCCGCCTGGAACGCGCCGCCGCTGCCCAGCCGGATTCGGCGGAAGGCCTGTACTTCCTCGGTCGCGCCTATATGGCTCAGGACCGTTCGGCCGATGCAGCCAAGGTCTTCGAACGCACTGTAGCGTTGGCCGGTCGCCAGCCGGAACTGCTCGGCCAGTGGGCCCAGGCGCAGTATTTTGCCGACAACAAACAGTGGTCGCCCAAGCTTCAGGCCTTGACCGATGAAGCCTTGAAGCTGGATCCGAAGGAAGTTACCAGCCTCGGTTTGTTGGGTATCGCAGCGTTTGAAGGCCAGCGTTATCAGGAGGCGATTGATTACTGGAGCCGCCTGTTGGCCCAACTGCCACCTGAAGACAATTCCCGCGCAGCGCTGCAGGGCGGCATCGACCGCGCTGCAGAAAAGCTCAAAGAGAGCGGTGGCACCGTCGCCCAAGCGCCTAAGGCGGTTCTGAAAGTGCGTGTGGATTTGTCGGCTGACGTGAAGGCCAAAGCCCTGCCCAGCGACAGCGTGTTCATCTTCGCCCGCGCCGTCTCCGGCCCGCCTGCGCCGCTGGCGGCCAAGCGAGTCACCGTCGCCGACCTGCCCGTCACCGTCGAACTGGGCGATGCCGATGCGATGATGCCGCAGTTGAAACTGTCGAACTTCCCCGAAGTCCAACTGGTTGCGCGCATATCCCGGGCCGGTCAACCGACTGCTGGCGAGTGGATCGGCCGCAGCCAACCCCTGGCCAGCTCCACCACTGCGCTGCAGCAGTTGACCATCGACAGTCCGGACAAGTAATTCGAGGAAACGCCTATGACCGCCATTGCACGAATCACCCTGCTCAGCCTGGTATTGGGCTTGAGCGCTTGTGCGGTCCACCGGCCACCCCCTGCCCACACCGGCCCGACCATCCCACCGTCGGGCCCGTCGACGCAACCAAGCACCAAGCCTTCCGGCCCGGTGACCCCAGCGCCGAAACCGCTGCCAACCAAGTCGCCAACCTTCGCCCCACCACCGGGTGCCGCCAGCCACTGGGACGGCAAGATGCAGGTGTATGTGCTGGATGACCAGCCCGACACCTTCTACCGCCAGCGCACCTACTACCGCTGGAGCAATGGCTGGAGCCGCTCCATCAGCCCGAATGGGCCGTGGGAAGAGACCGACGTGCAGGGCGTGCCGCCGGGGTTGAGCAAGCAGTACGCGCAATGACAAAAGGCGACCTTTGAAAGGTCGCCTTTTTTATTCTCGACTTGAAATGCAATCAACTGTGGGAGGGGGCTTGCTCCCGATAGCGGTGTGACATTAAGCCCATCAGTGACTGAACCACCGCTATCGGGAGCAAGCCCCCTCCCACAGGGAATCACCGAGCTATCAGGCTACCGGGCATTCCCGCTCCAGCGCCGCATCCACCAACAGCTGCGCAATCTCAACCATCTGCACCACCGCCAGCAGCTGCTTGCGGCTTGAGCCATCCAGGTGCTCGGCACAGTCGTACGCACAGACAGTCGCCGATTCAAGCATCTCGCTGGCATTGCTCAAGGCAGCTTCGGTGCTGAGGCCGGGACGGACGGTGAAGACGATGTCGGGTGGGGTTTGTGGAGTGTCATCCGAGTGGGATGGCGGGGGATTTGGAGTAACTTTTTTCACGCGGCAAATCTCCATTCAGTTGGAGCTCACCACATCCGCGACCAAGCAGAAGGGTGGCGAGCTGTACGCAGGTTGGTCGACCAGGGAATGGAAACCCGGCAGGGCCTAAGCCCTCCCACGCACAGCTCGCCATAACGCGAGCACAATAATGCCGCTTGCGCGGCACTGTGCGCCATTCTAACCCGGGCGACCAAACCCGATCGCTGATGAGCAGCGACTGCGAGAGGCTAACGGTGCGTTATAGCAACTGCAAGCCACAGAGATTGTAGGAAAGGTCCTGTGTGGATCTGGAGTCCCGCCGTCTACCGTCGTACTGCGTGAAAGTAAAATAATGACTCCAGGCTCAGAACTTCGGCGGTACACAGTCGCCGGCCTGCCTGCCGAGGGATTGCTGCGTATACTTTCCTGTGACTACCAACTGGCTAACCTGTTGCAAGCCAGGCGCCGCATAGTCCCACCAGTATTGCGACAAGCGAAGAGAGTGTTTTGATGGAAGGCAGGTTGATCTATCTCATCGGACCATCGGGTTCGGGCAAGGACAGCCTGCTGGATGCCGCACGCCCCCGTTTGGCCGAGCGCGGCTGCCGCATTGTGCGCCGCGTGATCACCCGTTCGGCGGAAGCGGTGGGCGAGGCGGCGCAGGGTGTGAGCCCGGCGCAGTTCGCCGCGCTGGAGGCCGAGGGCGCGTTTGCGCTCAGTTGGAACGCCAATGGGTTGTGCTATGGCATTCCCAGGGACATCGACGATTGGCTGGCGGCGGGGGAGGACGTGCTGGTCAACGGCTCCCGTGCGCACCTGGCGCAGACCCGCGAACGCTATCCGAACCTGCTGGTGCTGTTGCTGACGGTTGATCAAGCCGTGTTGCGCCAGCGCTTGGTCGCGCGGGGGCGTGAGTCCCTGGCGGATATCGAAGCGCGCCTGGCGCGCAATGCACGCTTCACCGAGGAACTGATCGCCGGCAATGGCGCGGGGTTGTTCGTACTGGATAACTCCGGCCCGCTGGAGCATACCGTCGAGCGCTTGCTGTGCTGCCTCGACCACGGGCATTAGGTATGCGCGTGACCCTGCTCGGCAGCGTCCGCTGGGAGGGCCGGGTTATCTGAACGGCGAGCCAGCGCCTACAGATGATCTGTGTGTATTCCAAACCGGCTCAACAATGCCTTGCGGCCCTTGATGGTCAATCCCAGCGCGCGGCTGTCCAGGTCTTGGGTGACCCATTCATGGCGTATCGAGCTTTGCAGGACTGCCGCGCCCAACGCCCCCGCCAGATGGGGCCGACGCATGCTCCAGTCCAGGCATGAACACGCGAAACGCCGGCGTTGCGAGCGTAGCGCAGCCACATCAACCCCAAGCTCTACCATTGCCTCTTCGCCGTGAGCCGTAAGCTCATAGGTGCCGTCGCCAATCAGCCAGCTGGACGCGATGAAATGGTCATGCAGCTGTACCGCCAACGTGCCGGCCATGTGGTCGTAACACGTGCGCGCAAACTGCAAGCGATTGGGTGTGTTCGGCACAAAGGCCTTTGCGCTGTTTCGGCTGATCACCATCAAACCTTCAATCGCCTTGGCCACGTGCGGGCCGGCGAGGCTGTAGTAACGATGACGTCCCTGGGTATGCAGCTTGATCAACCCGTCGTCCTTGAGCCTGGCCAGGTGCGCACTGGCCGTGGAGGCGCTCACTTGGGCAATCACGGCCATTTCGGTGCTGGTACGCGCATGGCCGTCCATCAACGAGCAGAGCATTTTCGTGCGCGCAGGCTCCGCGATTGCACCGGCGATTTGGGAGAGGGCGGCGTCATCGTCGTGGGCGTCCATATTTCGTTCCTGGGCGAAGCGTTGCCGTGTGAGGGGGCGATAGTAACGCTTCTTTGTGAACAGGACGTGCCGAATGACACCGTTGCAAGCTGCTACTCATGCTGATCCCTATGCGTATTACGCAGGCCTCAGGCTCGACAGCGAGTTGCTGTTCGATACGGTTCTGAACGTGTGGATTGCCAGCCGTGCGAAGACGGTCGAGGCGGTTCTGGCGCATCCCGACTGTCACGTGCGTCCGTCCCACGAGCCGGTTCCGGCAGCGATTGCGCAGGGCCCGGCCGGGCAGGTGTTTGCGCAGTTGATGCGCATGAATGAGGGGGCCGCTCATGCATGCCCGAGGGCCGCGATTGCACCGGCGTTGGCTGCTTTGGCTGCGCAAGATAGTGCGAACGGGGTGGGGCAACTCATCGACACCATGGATAACCTCAATACGTTGATGTTCACATTGCCTGTCTCAGTGATTGCGTTGCAGTTGGGGGTGCCCAGAGATCAACTGGCAACCGTCGCCGCGCTGACACGGGATTTCGTCGCGTGCCTCACGCCACTGAGCGATGCCGCCCAATTGCGCGACGCGGATGGCGCAGCAACGCGATTGAGGCAGATGTTCGACGGCGTGCTGGAGGAGGCGGGGCTGCTGGCGCATATCCGCACGCGCGACTGGGGTAGCCCCGACGGATTGACCGCCAACCTGATCGGCTTGCTGTCCCAGACCTGCGAAGCGAGCGCCGGCCTGATTGGCAATACGCTGGTGATGCTGCATCGACGTCCCGATCTGGTTGAACAGCTTCAACGTACACCGGCGCTGGCCGTCGCCTTGGTGGAAGAGGTGGCCCGTTACGATTCGCCGGTGCAAAACACTCGGCGGTTCGTTGCCGCGCGTTGCACGATTGGCAACCGTGTTCTGGAGGCGGGGGACACGGTTCTGGTGTTGCTGGCGTCCGCCAATCGAGACCCCGACGCGAACCCCGACCCGGACAGCTTCCTGCTCGAACGAGCGCCTCGGCGAATCTTCAGTTTTGGCTCAGGCAAGCATCAATGCCCTGGCCAAAAGATTGCCTCGACCATTGCGTCGCAGGCCGTCCTGGCGTTGTTGCGCCGTCAGCCTGAATCGATCGCGGGTGCTGGCCGGTTCAGCTACTGGCCGTCCCTGAATGGCCGTATCCCTCGGTTCGAGGACGGGGCTCTCAATCAATAAACTTTCCACGGACTCCACAAACGCTCGTGCCTGGCCTTTTCGGGAAGTACCGGGCCTGCCCCGTTGAGTGTTTTCAATACCCCGCAATACAACCGCCAGTCAGGCAGAACAATTCTGTGCTTGAGTAAAGATAACTCTAGGGTTACTTTTATTCGGGCCAAGCCAAGGAGGCTGGGGTGCAAAGCAGGCTATTGATCAAGGCGTTGCAAGAGGCGGGTTGGGTGCTGGATCGGATCACGTGCAGTCATCACATTTTTACTCACCGCTATAACCCGTACACGATCCCGGTGCCTCACTCCAAGAAGGATCTTCCCTTGGGCACCGTCAGAAGCATCAGGAAACGCGCCGGGCTGTTTCAGTTTTAAGGAGAGCATTCATGCAATACCCAATCTGTATCGAATGGGGCGACGACTTCACCGCCACCGGTATTCAGATCCCCGATATTCCGGGCGCCGTCACCGCTGGGGACAGTTTTGAAGAGGCCTACAACGCTGCGGTGGAAGTTGCGCACATCATGCTGCAAGAGATCGCGGCAGAGGGCGGGGTGATTCCGATGCCGACGTCGGTGGCCAATCATCATGCGCACGAGGACTACGCCGGGATGGGCTGGGGCATGTTGGAACTGGATATCTCGCCCTATCTGGGCAAGACCGAGAAGGTCAATGTGACCTTGCCCGGTTATGTCATCCAGCGAATCGACCGTTATGTGCGGGAGCACAAGGTCAAAAGCCGCTCGTCATTTCTGGCGGATGCGGCGTTGGAGAAGTTGGTGCGTTCCTGAGGGCAATCAGGCGGTAGCGGCCGATACGCCACGGGAAGCACTCAGGAAGCGCAGCAACGCCACCAGCGGAAACGCACTGCCCACCAGCATTACACCGAGCCAGCCGCCGTGTTCATACACGCTGCTGGCAATCGCTGAGCCGAAGGCGCCGCCGATGAAGATGCTGGTCATGTACAGCGCGTTCAGGCGACTGCGGCTGTTGGCGTCAAGGGCGTAGATCGCACGTTGGCCGAGCACCATGTTCATCTGCACGCAGAAGTCCAGGACGACGCCGGTCACGGCCAGGCCGATCACGCTGTACAACGGGTGCACGAACGCCGGCAGGAAGCTCAATACGGCAAACACCATGGCCAGCAACGAGGCGCGGTGGGTGTGGCCGGCGTCGGCCAGGCGCCCGGCGATGGGGGCGGCGATGGCGCCGATGGCACCCACCAGGGCGAAGATCGCGATCTGGGTCTGGCTCAGGCCGTGGTTGCGCACTAGCTCCAGTGGGGCGGCAGTCCAGAACAGGCTGAAGGTGGCGAACATGCAGCCTTGATAAAAGGCGCGTTGGCGCAACAGCGGTTGTTCACGCAGCAGGGTGCCCAGGGAGCGCAGCAGTTGGCCGTAGCTGGCGCTGTGGTCGGGCTGGCGCTTGGGGATAGTGATCAGCAGCACCACGCTGATGATCGCCATCAATGCGGCAGCGGCCATGAACATCGCGCGCCAGCCGAAGTGGTCCGCCACCAGGCTGGACACTGGCCGTGCCAGCAGAATGCCGAGCAACAGGCCGCCCATGATGCTGCCAACCACTCGGCCACGGGATTCAGCCGGCGCCAGGTGCGCGGCCATCGGGATCAGGATTTGTACCGACACCGAACTGAAACCGATCAGCAATGACACCAGCAGGAACAGGTTCGGCTGCTCGGTGAACGCGGCACCCAATAGGCTGGCGATGGCCACCACGGTGGTACCGATCATCAGCTTGCGGTTTTCCAGCAGGTCGCCCAGGGGCACCAGGAAGAACAGGCCCAGGGCGTAGCCGACTTGCGTCAGCGATACGATCAGGCTGGCCATGGCGGGCGTGAGGCCGATGTCTGGCGCGATCAGTTCGATGATCGGCTGGGCGTAGTAGATGTTGGCGACGATGGCGCCGCAGAAGAACGCAAACAGCATCACCCTGCCTCGGGTCATGGTGGTTGTAGCGGGTGGGGTAGCGTTCATGCTGTTCTCATAAAAGCGAAGGAAGATGGCGAGCGAGAGTAAAGACAAGACCTTGCGGCGAGTAGGCCGCTTGCGTTGATAACATTCATGCCGGGAATTGATGACTGAAACGTTAACTTTTGGGTCGAAGAGCAATGATACATTCAGACACAACTGCCGAAACAGGAAATGCAGCGCCATGAAAATCACATTGAACAAGATGCTCCTGGCTTCAAGCCTTGCTGCGGCCATGGCTGTCGGGCTGGCCCACGCTGCCGATGCCCCGCGCGTCGGTGTACGCGGCGCCATCACTGCGATGGACGGCGACGCGATGCACGTCAAGGTCAACAGCGGTGAAGACGTCACCGTGCACCTGACGAAGGACACCCAGGTCCGCGCCGTCACCCTGGCCAAAATCGACCAGATCAAACCCGGTAGCTACATTGGCTCGGCCGCCATGCCGAATGCCGACGGCACCCTGACTGCCCTGGAAATCCACGTGTTCCCACCGGCCATGGCCGGCACCGGCGACGGGCACCGCGCGTTTGACTTGAAGGAAGGCAGCAGCATGACCAACGGCACCGTCGGCGACCTGGTGGTCAGCAACGGGCGCACCCTGACCGTCAAGTACAAGGGCGGCGAGCAGAAGATTGTGGTGCCGGAGGATGTACCGATCGTCAACCTGGAGCCAGGGGATCGCAGTTTGCTCAAGGCGGGGGTGAAGGTGGTGTTGTTTGCGGCGCAAGGGGCGGACGGGACGATCACCGCCCAGGCGATTTCAGCCGGCAAGGATGGCGTGACGCCGCCGATGTAACTGCCAAGCATAAAACCCAATGTGGGAGCGGGCTTGCTCGCGAAGGCGGAGTGTCAGTCACCGAATCAATCGACTGAACCACCGCTTTCGCGAGCAAGCCCGCTCCCACATTTTTTACCGCGTTTGTTCAGTTATTATTGACCGGAATAAATCTGGTCAAACACCCCACCATCATTGAAGTGGGTCTTCTGCACGGTGCGCCAGTCACCAAAGGTCTTCTCCACCGACAGGAAGTCGACTTTCGGGAAACGGTCGGTGTACTTGGCCAGTACCTTCGGATCGCGTGGGCGCAGGTAGTTGTTGGCGGCGATTTCCTGGCCTTCCGGCGACCACAGGTACTTCAGGTATTCCTCGGCCGCAACGCGGGTGCCTTTCTTGTCGACCACCTTGTCGACTACCGAGACCGGCGGCTCTGCTTCAGCGGAGACGCTTGGGTAGATCACTTCGAACTGATCACGGCCGAATTCTCGGGCGATCATTTCCGCTTCGTTTTCAAAGGTCACCAGCACGTCGCCGATCTGGTTGGTCATGAACGTGGTGGTGGCGGCACGGCCACCGGTGTCCAGCACAGGCGCTTGCTTGAACAGCTTGCCGACAAAGGCCTTGGCCTTGTTTTCATCGCCACCGTTTTTCAGCACGTAGCCCCAGGCCGACAGGTAGGTGTAGCGGCCGTTACCCGAGGTTTTCGGATTAGGTACGATCACTTGCACGCCATCTTTGAGCAGGTCCGGCCAGTCTTTCAGGGCCTTCGGGTTACCTTTGCGCACGATAAATACAGTGGCCGAGGTGAATGGCGCGCTGTTGTTCGGCAGGCGGGTGACCCAGTTGTCCGGCACCAGTTTGCCGTTGTCGACCAAGGCGTTGATGTCGGTGGCCATGTTCATGGTGATCACGTCAGCCGGCAGGCCGTCGATCACCGAGCGCGCTTGTTTGCTGGAGCCGCCGAAAGACATCTGCAGCGTCAGCTTGTCGTCCGGGTGCTTGGTCTCCCACTGCTTCTGGAACGCTGCGTTGTAGTCCTTGTAGAAATCGCGCATTACGTCGTAGGAGACGTTGAGCAGGGTGACCGGTGCGGCCTGAACGGCGCCCGCCAGGGCAAGGCCGGCGGCCAGGAGAGAGGCGCTAACGAGTTTTTTCACTGCTCATTCCTTGTTGTTCGAGAAGGTTGTCGATTGAGTGAGGGCACTTTGCCAGCGACTATAGCCGGGCCTGCATAGACGCTTAAAGATTAAAACGTACTTTGCTTATTCCACTTTATGAAAAAGATTGTTGCCACAGCGTGAGCAAAACGCCGCGTTGGGCTCATGGCTGTCTTTCTTGCACACCGGGCAGTCGGTTTGCAGCTGTTCACCGCGCATGGCACTGGCCAGCTCGGCGGTGAAAATCCCGGTGGGCACGGCGATGATCGAGTAACCGGTGATCATCACCAGCGACGAAATCACCTGGCCCAGCGGCGTCTTCGGCACGATATCGCCAAAGCCCACCGTGGTCAGGGTCACGATTGCCCAGTAGATGCCCTTGGGGATGCTGGTAAAGCCGTGTTCCGGGCCTTCGATCACGTACATCAAGGTGCCGAACACCGTCACCAGGGTGCACACGCTCACCAGGAACACCACGATCTTCTGCTTGCTGCCGCGCAGCGCCGCCATCAGGTAGTTGGCCTGCTTGAGGTACGGGCTGAGCTTGAGCACACGGAATATGCGCAGCATCCGGATGATGCGGATGATCAGCAGGTACTGCGCGTCGCTGTAATACAGCGCGAGGATGCCGGGGACGATGGCCAGCAAGTCCACCAGCCCATAAAAGCTGAAGGCATAGCGCAACGGCTTGGGTGAGCAATACAGGCGCAGGCCGTACTCAATCAGGAAGACCAGCGTGAAGCCCCATTCGATGTAGGCCAGCACATCGGCGTAGTTCTGGTGCACCTGGTCGATGCTGTCGAGCATCACGATCACCAGGCTGGCGAGGATGGTCAGCAGCAGGATGCCGTCAAAGCGTCGCCCGGCGACCGTGTCGCTTTGAAAAACCATGACGTAGAGCCGCTGACGCCAGTCGTTGTTGCTGTCCATAAAACCCGCCTGAATCAAATGTCGAGCAAGCCTAGGGGGATTCGAAGGGGCTGTCCATGCGAGGTTTCTGCAGCACTCGGCGGCTGGCGCGCACCAGCCAGCAGGCGAGGATAAACGGTGCGGTCAGCGCTGGCAGGTGCAGGGCTGCAAAGCCGGGGGTGAGGATGATCGCCAGCAGCATGCCGAACAGAGGCAGCCAGGGTTGGCGACGTGCCTGGCTCAACGCCAGTGCGGCCAGCGCCGGATTGTAACTGTGCAGGCCGAGGAGGGCGCTGGCGGTTTCATCCAGCAGCAGAGCGACCAGCACGCCGGTGATGGCACCGCCCAATGCCCACAGTGCCGCTCGGCGGTTGGCCAGCCACAGGCCCAGCGCGATCAGGGCGCCGGCAAGGGGCTGATCCAGCAACATGATCTGCGCCAGCCCGGTAAAAGGTGCAGTGAGGAGGGCCAGGGTGTCGGGTTCGCTCAGGGTAAACGTGCTCTCTGGCACGCTGCCCATCAGCAACCAGCCCAGGCCGACAAAAGGTGCGGTGTAGGCCGGCAGGTCGTCTGGTTGGGTGGCGTGTTTCAACCACTGCCGCGTGAGGATCGCACTCAAGCCGCCACATGCCAGGATCAGCGGTGGTAACAAGGCCGACCAGGCGAAATGCTGGCTGATCAACACGCCCAGCAGCACGCCGTTGTAGCTATAGAGGCCGGCCTGGCGTTCGGCCTTGGGATAACCCCGGCGCTGGGCCGTGAGCAAACCGGCGACTCCACCCAACAACGCGCCGCCGAGCAACGCCGGGGCACCGATCAGGATGGCCAGCAGGCACAGCAAACCGCACAGCGGCTGGCGCTGCAGGAAAATCTGGCTGAAGCCGTTGAGCAGGGCTTCGGCCCAGTCGGGACAGGATGGGTTGTGCATTTTTAGTGAGTCAGTGGGACCGAGTTGGCCCCATCGGGAGCAAGCCCCCTCCCACATTGGACTGCATTCACAAATATAAAGATGTGAACCCAATCAAGTGTGGGAGGGGGCTTGCTCCCGATGGGGCATCTACAGGTGCTAAATCAGCGTCTCTATACGCAAAGAGTTGGTCGACCCCGGCTGCCCGAACGGCACCCCCGCCGTAATCACCAACGTATCCCCGCGCTGCGCCATCCCCTGGGCCTGGGCAATTTCCAGCGCCGTGGAGCACACCTCGTCCACCTGGCGCAGCCGGTCATTGACCACCGAATGCACGCCCCACGCCACACTACCGTTGGTGGTCGGGCCCAGGGTGGCGAGGATTTTGACTTTCTTGTCAGGCGTCATGTTTGGCAGTCTCAAGAATCAGAATGGCGCGGAAGTCGTTGACGTTGGTACGGGTCGGCTCGGTGATGATCAAGCCGTCGAGGGCGGCGAAGTAGCCGTAGCCATTGTTGTTGTCCAACTCGTCGCTGGCCGACAGGCCCAGGGCTTCGGCGCGGGCGTAACTGGCGGGGGTCATGATTGCGCCGGCGTTGTCTTCCGAGCCGTCGATGCCGTCGGTGTCACCGGCCAGGGCGTATACGCCGGGCAGGCCCTTGAGGCTGTCGGTGAGGCTCAGCAGGAATTCCGCATTGCGCCCGCCACGGCCGTCGCCGCGCACGGTCACGGTGGTTTCGCCGCCGGACAGGATCACGCAGGGCGCCGCCAGTGGCTGGCCGTGCTGCACAATTTGACGCGCGATGCCGGCGTGTACCTTGGCCACGTCCCGCGCTTCGCCTTCGAGGTCGCCGAGGATCAGCGGGCTGAACCCGGCCTGGCGCACTTTCACGGCCACCGCTTCCAGGGATTGTTGCGGGCGCGCGATCAATTGGAAGTGACTGCGCGTGAGCATCGGGTCGCCGGGTTTGACGGTCTCAGAGGCCGGGTTTTGCAACCAGTTGCGCACGGATGCCGAGACTTCGATGCCATAGCGCTTGAGAATCGCCAGGGCCTGTTGCGAGGTGCTCGGGTCGCCCACAGTCGGGCCCGACGCAATCACCGTGGCCTGGTCGCCCGGTACATCGGAGATCGCGTAGGTGTACACCGTCGCCGGCCACGATGCCTTGGCCAGCCGGCCGCCCTTGATCGCCGAGAGGTGCTTGCGCACGCAATTCATCTCGCCAATGGTGGCGCCGGATTTGAGCAGGGCTTTGTTGATGGCTTGCTTGTCGGCCAGGGTGATGCCTTCGGCGGGCAAGGCCAGCAGCGCAGAGCCGCCGCCGGACAGCAGGAAGATCACGCGGTCGTCTTCGCTCAGGTTGCTGATCAGCGCCAGCACGCGCTTGGCCACAGCCTGGCCGGCCGCGTCGGGTACCGGATGAGCGGCTTCGACCACTTCGATTTTCTGGCAGGGCGCGCCGTGGCCGTAGCGGGTGACCACCAGGCCCGAGACGTCACCCTGCCAGCAGTTTTCCACCACCAGCGCCATCGCGGCCGCAGCCTTGCCGGCACCGATCACGATCACACGGCCGCTGCGGTCGGCGGGCAGATAGGGTTCAAGGACTTGCCGGGGGTGGGCGGCGTCGATGGCTGTGGCAAACAGCTCGCGAAGCAGGTGTTGCGGATCGACCGACATAAGCGGGCTCCCGGAGAATTCTTATTATTGGAAATACATCGCTGATCGTTCCCACACTCCGCGCTGATCGTTCCCACGCTCTGCGTGGGAATGCAGCCCGGGACGCTCCGCGTCACAAAGCGTGACGCAGAGCGTCACAAGAGGCATTACCACGCAGAGCGTGGGAACGATCAGCGGTGGGGCTTACTTATCGCGAATCGAAAAATTTGCCATATGCTCCAGGCCCTTTATCAGCGCGGAGTGGTCCCAATTGCCGCCACCAATCGCGGTGCAGGTGCTGAACACTTGCTGGGTGCCGGCGGTGTTCGGCAGGTTGATTCCCAGTTCCTTGGCCCCGGCGAGCGCCAGGTTCAGGTCTTTCTGGTGCAGGTTGATGCGGAAACCTGGATCGAAGGTGCCCTTGATCATGCGTTCGCCATGCACTTCGAGGATCTTCGATGAAGCAAAGCCGCCCATCAGCGCTTCACGCACCTTGGCCGGGTCGGCGCCGTTTTTCGCAGCGAACAGCAGCGCTTCGGCCACCGCCTGGATATTCAGCGCGACGATGATCTGGTTGGCGACCTTGGCGGTCTGGCCATCGCCATTGCTGCCGACCAATGTGATGTTTTTGCCCATGCTCTGGAACAGCGGCAGCGCGCGTTCGAAGGTCTGCGGCTCACCTCCGATCATGATGCTCAGAGTGCCGGCCTTGGCGCCGACTTCACCGCCGGACACCGGTGCGTCAAGGTACTGCGCGCCGGTCTCGTTGATCTTCGCGGCGAAGGCCTTGGTGGCGGTCGGCGAGATCGAACTCATGTCGATCACCACTTTGTTTGGCGACAGGCCGGCAGCCACACCGTCGGCGCGGAACAGCACGTCATCGACCTGTGGGGTGTCGGGCACCATGACGATGATGAACTCGGCTTCCTGGGCCACTTGCTGCGGGTTGGCCAGGGCCACGGCGCCGGCGTCGATCAGTGCCTGCGGCGCCTTGCCGTGGTGTTCGGACAGGAACAGTTGATGACCGGCTTTCTGCAGGTTCTCGGCCATGGGTTGGCCCATGATGCCAGTGCCGATAAATCCGATTTTAGCCATGTTGAAATCCTCTTTTTATTAGATGCACAGTGCTGACTCGGCCTGCCAAACACAGGAGATCCAAATGTGGGAGGGGGCTTGCTCCCGATAGCTGTGTATCAGTCGACGAAAATGTTGAATGAAAGACCATCGGGAGCAAGTCGAGTCGTCGCACCGCCCCTCCCACATGGGTTTTGTGTTGTGGGAGTCAGATAGCGTTATGGGTTTTGAGCCAACCCAAACCCGCTTCGGTGGTGGTCAACGGCTTGTATTCACAGCCGACCCAACCCTGGTAACCGATGCGGTCCAAATGCTCGAACAGGAAGCGGTAGTTGATCTCACCGGTGCCCGGCTCGTTGCGCCCTGGGTTGTCGGCCAATTGAATGTGGTTGATCTCACCCAGGTGCGCGGCCATGGTTCGGGCGAGGTCGCCTTCCATGATTTGCATGTGATAAATGTCGTATTGCAGGAACAGGTTGGCGCTGCCCACTTGCTCGCGAATCGACAGGGCCTGCGCCGTGTTGTTCAGATAGAAACCTGGGATGTCGCGAGTGTTGATCGCCTCCATCACCAGCTTGATGCCCACCGCTTGCAGCTTGTCAGCGGCGTACTTGAGGTTGGCGACAAAGGTCTTTTCCAGGGTTTCATCGTCAACACCCTGTGGCCGGATGCCCGCCAGGCAGTTGATCTGAGTATTGCCCAGCACCTGGGCGTAGGCGATGGCCAGGTTGACCCCGGCGCCGAACTCCTCGACCCGGTCCGGGTGGCACGCCAGGCCGCGCTCGCCCTTGGCCCAGTCACCGGCCGGCAGGTTGAACAGCACTTGGGTCAGGCCGTGGGCATCGAGTTGCGCCTTGATTTCGGCAGAGCTGAATTCGTACGGGAACAGGTACTCGACACCTTCGAAGCCGGCATCGGCGGCCGCTTTGAAGCGAGCAAGAAAATCCTGCTCGGTAAACAGCATGGACAGGTTGGCAGCAAAGCGCGGCATAGGGTTCTCCTTAATCGAGCAGGGAAATGGCAGTCGGCGCATCGTTGCCGACCAGGGCCAGATCTTCGAATTCATTGACGGCGTTGATCTCGGTGCCCATGGAAATATTGGTCACACGCTCCAGAATAATCTCAACGATCACCGGCACCTTGAATTCTTCGATCATTGCCTGCGCCTTGCGCAACGCCGGCTGGATCTGGCCCGGTTCGAACACGCGCAGGGCCTTGCAACCCAGACCTTCGGCGACCGGGACATGGTCCACGCCATAGCCGTTAAGTTCCGGGGCGTTGAGGTTGTCGAAAGACAACTGCACGCAGTAGTCCATTTCGAAACCGCGCTGGGCCTGGCGAATCAAGCCGAGGTAGGAGTTGTTCACCACGACGTGGATGTACGGCAGCTTGAACTGCGCGCCCACCGCCAGCTCTTCGATCATGAACTGGAAGTCATAGTCGCCGGACAGCGCGACCACTTTTCGGGTCGGATCCGCCTTGACCACGCCCAGCGCTGCCGGAATGGTCCAGCCCAGTGGGCCGGCCTGGCCGCAGTTGATCCAGTGGCGAGGTTTATACACATGCAGGAACTGCGCGCCGGCAATCTGTGACAGGCCGATGGTGCTGACGTAGCAGGTGTCTTTTCCGAACACCTGATTCATCTCTTCGTACACACGTTGCGGCTTGACCGGCACGTTGTCGAAGTGTGTCTTGCGGTGCAGGGTGGCTTTGCGCTGTTGGCAATCATGCAGCCAGGCGCTGCGGTCCTTGAGCTTGCCGGCGGCTTTCCATTCGCGGGCGACTTCAATGAACATCGTCAGCGCGGCACCGGCGTCGGACACAATGCCCAGGTCCGGCGTAAACACGCGGCCAATCTGCGTCGGCTCAATGTCGACGTGAATGAACTTGCGCCCTTCGGTGTACACCTCCACCGAACCGGTGTGGCGGTTGGCCCAGCGGTTGCCGATGCCGAGCACCACGTCCGATTTGAGCATCGTCGCGTTGCCATAACGGTGCGAGGTTTGCAGGCCGACCATGCCCACCATTTGCGGGTGATCATCCGGGATGGTGCCCCAGCCCATCAGGGTCGGGATCACCGGGATGCCGGTCAGTTCAGCAAACTCCACCAGCAGCTCGCTGGCGTCGGCGTTGATCACGCCACCACCGCTCACCAGCAACGGGCGCTCGGCCTGGTCGAGCAGGGCCAGGGCTTTTTCCACCTGGATGCGCGTGGCCAGCGGCTTTGCCAGGGGCAGCGGTTGGTAGGCGTCGATGTCGAATTCGATCTCGGCCATCTGCACGTCGAACGGCAGGTCGATCAGCACCGGGCCAGGGCGGCCGGAGCGCATTTCATAAAAGGCTTTCTGGAAGGCGTAGGGCACCTGGCCGGGTTCGAGGACGGTGGTCGCCCACTTGGTCACCGGCTTGACGATGCTGGTGATGTCGACGGCCTGGAAGTCTTCCTTGTGCATGCGAGCGCGGGGCGCTTGCCCGGTGATGCACAGGATCGGGATTGAGTCGGCTGAGGCGCTGTAGAGGCCGGTCACCATGTCGGTGCCCGCCGGGCCCGACGTGCCGATGCACACGCCGATATTGCCGGCCTTGGTGCGGGTGTAGCCCTCGGCCATGTGCGAGGCGCCTTCAACGTGGCGAGCAAGGACGTGATCGATGCCACCGACCTTCTGCAAGGCCGAATACAGCGGGTTGATCGCGGCGCCCGGGATACCGAAGGCAGTGTCGACCCCTTCACGGCGCATCACCAGGACAGCGGCTTCGATTGCTCTCATTTTGCTCATGTTTTTGGTGCCTCTTGCGTTTTGTAATTGTATACAAGTGGTGTCTGTCCAAAGTGTATTCACGGCGAGCGGCGCAGGTCAATGCATTTTATTCGTTGGCCTTTACGTTCGTCGGAAGGCATTTTTTCGACGTATGGAGGGTTTGTTCGAAAATATTGTATACAAAAACATATGTCATTGTGTTCTATTTGTTTGATCGAGTATCTGATCCAACAGGTCTCCACCGCTTTACCCATAACAAGATGAGGACGGCACCATGAGCGCTTTAACCTTGAAAATCGCCACCCACCTGGCCAGCCAGGCCATCACCGCAGGCCGCACGATTTCAGCCGCGCCGCTGACCATCGCGGTGCTCGACAGCGGCGGCCACTTGATCACCTTGCAACGGGAAGACGGCGCCAGCCTGCTGCGCCCGCAAATCGCCATCGGCAAGGCCTGGGGCGCGATTGCGCTGGGCAAGGGCTCACGGTTACTGGCGTTGGATGCGCAGCAGCGGCCAGCGTTTATCGCAGCGTTGAATAGCCTGGGGCAGGGCAGCGTGGTACCGGCGCCGGGTGGGGTGTTGATTCGGAATCAGGAGGGGGTGGTGCTGGGAGCCATCGGGATCAGCGGGGATACGTCGGATATTGATGAGCAGTGTGCGATCACGGCGATCGAGGGGGTGGGGTTGTTGGCGGATGCGGGCGTGTCGGCCTGATTTTTGGCGCACTTCAAGGGCCTCATCGGGAGCAAGCCCCCTCCCACATTTGACCGTGTTCGCAGATCAAAATGTGGGAGGGGGCTTGCTCCCGATTGGCACAGGCCGCGCGGTGTATCAGTCGGGGGTGCAGCCCTTGAGCACCAGCCGAATAATCGTCTGCGCCGCCGCCTCATAATCCGCTTCATCCAGCTTGGCCTTGCCGGTCACCGCCGAAATCTGCCAGTCAAAATCCGCATATGTCTGCGTCGCTGCCCAGATGCTGAACATCAGGTGATTGGGGTCAATCGCCGCGATCAGGCCGCGATCCACCCAGGTCTGGATGCAGTTGATGTTGTGCTTGGCCTGGGCGTTGAGCTGCTCGACCTGCTCGGCGCTCAGGTGCGGCGCGCCGTGCATGATTTCGCTGGCGAACACCTTGGAGGCGAAGGGCAGGTCACGGGATATGCGGATTTTCGAGCGGATGTAGTTGCTCAGCACCACCGAAGGTTCGCCCTCCGGGTTGAACGGCGTGGACGCGGCCAGGATCGGCTCGATAATGCTTTCGAGCACCTCGCGATAGAGGTTGTCCTTGGACTTGAAGTAGTAATAGACGTTGGGCTTTGGCAACCCGGCCTTGGCGGCGATATCGCTGGTTTTGGTCGCGGCGAAGCCCTTGTCGGCAAACTCCTCGCTCGCCGCCCGCAGGATCTTTTCTTTGTTGCGCTCGCGAATGGTGCTCATAAAGTGCTCAGTCTCACAGATACTGTTTCTTTTTGACGGCGTCTGTTGCCGCCATGCTGCGTCGCCGCTCCTCTGCATAGCGAGCTATGAGTCGTCGCGGCTTCTTGCCTGACGGCAACAGCCACTCGCCAAAAGAGAAACATATCTATGAAACTGAGCACGGGCGGTTTCCTTGCCTGGACAGGCGGTTGCGCATGGTAGCACCGGCTATCCGCGAGCCTCAACAATGCGCCCGCAAAGCTCTGCGCCGCGCTATGCTCGCGCATCTCTCTTTTACGGATGCCCGATTCATGGCAGGAAGCAGCTTGTTGGTTTTGATCGACGATATCGCCGCGGTACTCGACGATGTTGCACTGATGACAAAAATGGCCGCGAAGAAGACCGCCGGCGTGCTCGGCGATGACCTGGCGCTCAACGCCCAGCAGGTTTCCGGTGTGCGTGCCGAGCGGGAAATTCCCGTGGTGTGGGCGGTGGCCAAGGGTTCGTTTATCAACAAACTGATCCTGGTGCCCACCGCACTGCTGATCAGCGCGTTTGCCCCCTGGGCCGTCACGCCGCTGTTGATGCTGGGCGGTGCCTACCTGTGTTTCGAAGGCTTCGAGAAGCTCGCCCACAAGTTTCTGCACAGCAAGGCCGAAGATCAGGCTGAACATGCGCAGTTGGCAGAAGCCGTGGCCGATCCTGCAACCGATCTGGTGGCGTTTGAGAAGGACAAGATCAAGGGCGCCATTCGCACCGACTTCATCCTCTCGGCGGAAATCATCGCCATCACCCTGGGCACCGTGGCCGACGCGCCGCTGATGCAGCAGGTTATCGTGCTGTCGGGCATCGCCATTGTCATGACTGTGGGCGTCTACGGGCTGGTCGCCGGTATCGTCAAACTGGACGACTTGGGACTGTGGCTGACCCAGAAGCCGGGCCAGATGGCGCGCAGCATCGGCGGCGCAATTCTGCGGGCCGCGCCATACATGATGAAAAGCCTGTCGGTGATCGGCACGGCGGCGATGTTTATGGTCGGTGGCGGCATCCTCACCCATGGGGTGCCGGTGGTGCATCACTGGATCGAGACGGTGAGCCAGAGCACGGGTGGGCTGGCGTGGTTGATGCCGACGCTGCTCAATGCGGTGGCGGGGATTATTGCGGGGGCGATTGTGTTGGTGGTGGTCAGTGCGGTCGGCAAGACCTGGAAAGCCCTGAAAGCTTGAAATTGCGCGCATAAAAAAAGGCCATTCAATTGAATGGCCTTTTTTGTGGGCGTTTACTCGGCTATCTGCAACTTGCGCGATTCCGTGTAGATATACCGCACCTTCTCATACTCAAACGGTGAGTTCATCTGACCGTAGCGGAAGCTGGTCTGGTAGCGCTTGTCGACCGCGCGCAGGGCCCAGATTTCCGGGTGGTTGGAGCTGACTTCGGAGACGTTCAGGAAGTTGATCTGCGATTCCGCTGTGTAGTCGACCAGCAGGCCGCCGGTGTCGCGCAGGTTCGACGGACCGAAGATCGGCAGTACCAGGTACGCGCCGCCGGGTACGCCGTAGAAGCCCAGGGTCTGGCCGAAGTCTTCACTCTGGCGTGGCAGGCCCATGGCGGTAGCCGGGTCCCACAGGCCGGCGATGCCGATGGTGGTGTTGACCAGCAGACGCCCGGTGGTTTCCAGGGAACGGTGGCCCTTGAGCTGCAGCAGGCTGTTCATCAGGTTGGGCACGTCGCCCAGGTTGTTGAAGAAGTTGCTCACACCGGTGCGCAGGAAGCTCGGCGTGACGTAGCGGTAACCATCGACCACGGGCAGGAACACCCATTGGTCGAAGCGGTAGTTGAAGTGGTACACGCGGCGGTTCCACGACTCCAGCGGGTCGTACACGTTGAGTGCTGTGAGCGACGAACGCTCGAACTCGCGCTGGTCCAGGCCCGGGTTGAACTTGAGCTTGGTCAGCGGCTCTTTGAAACCGTCGGTGCCCACGACGGTGGGCGCGTGGGCCTTGCTGTTGTCGGCATTGGCCACGCCTGCGCACATAAGGGCGGCAAGCAACAGAAGATATTTAGCCACGGAAAAACTCCAGCATGGCGTCGGCGTTGACGCGGTAATTGAGGTTGCCGCAATGGCCGCCCAGCGGGTAGACGGTCAAGCGATCGCCGAAGGTTTTACGCAAAAAGCCGAGGTCGCCCGGGCCGAGGATCACATCGTCGGCGTTGTGCATGACGGCGATTTTCGGGCTGTCGTGCAGGTAGTCCTTGAGGGCGTACAGGCTGACCTGATCGATCAGCTGCAACAGGCTGCCGCCGTCGGAGCGCGCGCGCCACATCGGGATCACTTGCTCGGTGAGGTAGCAGTCGAAGTCGCATTGCAGCGCACGCTTGAGGAATGGCGTGAGGCTGGTGCCTTCGGTGATCGGGTACTTCGGCGGGATGATCAGGCCGCGGCGGTTGATCAGGTCCGACGTGAAGGCGATGTCGGCGGCCGAGAAGCGGAACGAGGTGCCGATCAGCATGGCCATCTGTTCGTTGGTCAGGTGCTGCTTGGAGTTCTGGAAGTCGTAGAGCAGGGCATCGTTGAGGTCGATGTAGCCCTTTTGCTGGAAGTAGCGGGTCAGCTTGTTAAGCACCAGCTCATAAAAAGTGGTGGTGTTGTTGATGCCCTTGACCTCGGTCTGTACCAGCTTGTCGAGGTTGGTGATCGAGGTATACAGGTTGACCGGCGGGTTGAGCAGCAGCACTTTCTTGAAGTTGAAGCTGCGGCGGGTCTCGTCGAGCTTGCTGACAAACGCCGCGTCCAGCGCGCCGAGGCTGTAGCCGGTGAGGTAGAAGTCGGTGACCGGCAGCGAGGCGTTTTGTGCACGCACGGCCTGCATCACGCGGTACATGTCTTCGGCGTCTTCCTGGGTCACGCCCGGTGTGGCGAAGCGCGAGGCGGCGCTGATGAAGTCGAAGCTGGTGGGCGACGACAGTTGCACTACATGGTAGCCAGCCTGGTAATACAGCTTTTTCAGGTATTCGTTGATGCTGCTGTCAAACCGCGCGCCGGTGCCGGCAATGAGGAAAATCAGCGGTGCGGCGCGATCCTGCTTGGCAATGCGGTAAGTGAGTTTCTTCACTGCCCAGAAGTTGTCCGGCAGGCTGAACTCGCGCTCGGGGCGCATGTTCAGGGTGTAGTCGGATTGGTTGATCTCGTCATCGGTCGGCAACGTGGGCCGAAGGTCAGGCGGGGTGGTCGCGATGGTCGCTTCGAACGGATTGGTCAAAGGGTAGCCATAGCTGGCCTGGTCGATATCGACGGCCAGTGCTGACGCACTCAAAAAAAGGCTGCCCAGCAAGGCAGCACAGCGCAAGGAACGGAGCATGACTTAATCCCTAAGAGGAAACGTGCTTAATGAAGTTCGCAGGCTATGACCACCGCGTTGCCACCGAAGTGCCAGCCTTCGGCACGAAAAGTCGGAAAAAACGTCGGAATCGGGGTAATAGTAGCCAGACGATACACTTTGGCACGCAAAGGTGAACACTAATTGTGTATATGCGCCTTGCTAACGGCCGCCGTCGCATTAAGCTGAGCGCCGTTTTTGCCTATCGGAGTGCCCCATGTCCCGTCGCTTACCGCTGATCCTGCTGCTTATTGCCCTGCCGTTATGGCTCGCCGCCAGTTATGGCGCACGTTACGGCTTTATGGAGGATGGCCAGTGGGTCGGCATCTGTGCCGATGAGGCCAGCCGCTGGGAATGCCAGGTGCGTTCGAACCTGGGCTTGATGATTCACTTCAAGGTGTTGGGCTGGGCGGCGCTGATCACGTCGGTGTTGGCGTTTGTTGTGCCGGGCCGTTCGGGGTGGGGGTTGGCGGTGTTGGCGCTGGTGTTCGGGTTGCCGGCGCTGGCGTTGTACAACACCACCTTTGCGGTGTTTGCGGTGGTGATTGCGGGGTTGCGGTTGGTCAGGGGGGCTCGCATCGGCTGATAGGGCATCACTGCAACTGAACCTGTGGCCAGGGAGCTTGTTCTCGTGGCGGGTTCCGGGTTGGCTGTGTTCTGTAGGTTGATTGAGTGTATATCCGTTATTTAGGCGACGGCCTCCTATGGTTCCGCTCTTACAGCGGGTCACTTTTGGAAAGACCCAAAAGTAACCAAAAGGTCTTCGCCCCACCACTCGGCACCTCGCCTAGGCTCGGTGTGCCCGCACGCAGGCTTGAATCCGTGGGCCGCCGCGATGGGCCATCCTTGGCCCAGCGCGGCTAACCCGGCGTCCTGCCGGGTTACCCACGGATTCAAACCTGCGTGCGGCCAGCGTGGTTAACGGGGCGCTTCAGATCAAGATCAACAGCAGATCAAAAGCAGAGCACGGCGGCCTAGTAGCCGACCTGAGTGGTAGAAGCAAAGGCCAGATCAACAGCGGCGGTGTGCTTTTGATTTGATGTATGGAGATCCAAATGTGGGAGGCGGGTGCGTTGCAACGACTCGACTTGCTCCCCATTGCAGTGGGTCAGCTATAAATAAGCTGGCTGACACACTGCAATGGGGAGCAAGTCGAATCTTCGCACCGCCCCTCCCACATAAACCGAGATCGGCTTCCGGTATCAGGTCGGCTGTCAGGCCGCCTCGGCTTTGCTTTTGACCTACACCACTCAGGTCGGCTACCAGGCCGCCGTGCTCTGCTTTTGATCTGTTCTTGATCTTGATCTTAGGCGCCCCGTTAACCACGCTGGCCGAACGCAGGTATTACGGAGCGGGTAAACCGGCAGGACGCCGGTTTAGCCGCGACGGGGCAGGGACGCCCCGTCGCGGCGGCCCGCTTCGTGATGCCGGAGTGAGGGCACACCGAGCCTAAGCGAGGTGCCGAGTGGTGGGGCAAGAGCCCTTTTGGTTACTTTTGGCTGGGCCGGCATTCCGGGCTCTTTTCCAAAAGTGACCCGCCGTAAGGGCGGAACCATAGGAGGCCGTTGCCGAAACAACGGATATGCACACAGCGGTCCCGCAACGCCTGCGATAGCGACCTTAACCCTTGCGCACCCGCAAGCACCGCCACAACGCCACAACCATCAATACACTGACCAGCGCCCAACCCCATGCCTGCTGGTTCAGCAACCCTTCGCGGTACAGCTGCGGCGCAATGCCCGCACCGATAATGAAGGCCAGCAGCGCAATCTCCCTCCGTGGCCCGGTCACCGGGCGAACCAGGTACACCAGGGCCGGCAGCACCAGCGCCGCACTCGGGAAGCTGCGGTAGCGCGGGTCAAACACCAGCGCCAGCATCATCACGGCACCGGCAAACCCGGCGATTGCCACCAGCCAGCCCGCACGTTGCTCCAGCCAGTTGAAGGCCCGCTCGCGCCAACCGTCCCGGGCACTCAGGGCCAGGGCGGCGTGGGCCAGTACCAGCAGGTTCAACACCATCAGCAATCCGGCCCAGACCCATTCGTCGTTGAAGCGCGCGGTCACGCGGGTCAGTTCGGCCCAGGTGCCAATCGAACAGGCTGCCACTGCACCCAGCAGCGGCAGGGCAAACGCGGCACGGGTTGTGCGAACACGCCCACCCAGCACCAACGTGCCCAGCAGAATAATCCCGCCGACGCCCAACCAAAGCGGCCAGTACGGCACGTTGGTCACCGGGCCGGCGAGGATGCCCTTGTCCTGGCGATCTGCATCGAACAAGCCCCAGTAACCGCCGACGGCACCCTCACTGGCACGCTTCCACGGCTGGTCAAAGGCTTCGATCAGGTTGTAATGCCAGCCATTGGCTTCGGCCATGGCCACGAAACCGCGCATGAATTTGGCCTCATTGACCCGGCTCGGTACGGCAGTTTCGCGCTGGCGGCCTTCGCTGGGCCAGCCGGTTTCGCCGATCATCACGTCCTTGGGCGCGAACTTGTTGCCGAACGTCTGGCGTACATCGCCGACATGCTTGAGCGCCTGGTCGATGCCCGACGGGTCATCTTCCCAGTACGGCAGCAGGTGAATCGTCAGGAAGTCCACCGCCGGTGCGATTTCCGGGTGTTGCAGCCAGAACTCCCAGACGTCGGCGTAGGTGACCGGCTGCTTGATCTGGCTTTTGACTTTATGGATCAGCCTCACCAACTGCGTGGCCGTAACTTCCTTGCGCAGCAGGGCTTCGTTGCCGACGATCACCGAGGTCACCACATCCGGGTTGGCGTTGGCCGATGCGATCAGCAGGTCGACTTCCTTTTCAGTCGCCACCGGGTCACTGCTGACCCAGGCACCGGTCATCAACTTCAACCCATGCTTGCGCGCCAGGTCCGGCAAGGCTTCCAGGCCGGTCATGGAGTAGGTGCGGATGCATTCGAAACGGGTGGCCAGCAGGGCCAGGTCGGCGTCCATGCGCTCGGGGCGCAGCGTGAACGGCTGGTCGAAGGGTGATTGGTCCTTGTCGAACGGCGTGTAGGACGCACATTGCAGCTTGTGGCTGGCGCTGGCGACGTCCGGCAACACGACTGGCCGGCCAAGGCCGTACCAGTAGCCGACAAGGGCCAGCAGGCCGAGGATCAAGGCGAAGAAATAGGGCAGGGCAGGGAAGCGGGCATTCGCGGGCATGGTCGGCTTATCTGGGGGAGCAAAGGCGCGCATCTTACCCGGATTCAGGCCGTCCCAGTGGGGCTGCATAA
Source organism: Pseudomonas fildesensis (assembly GCF_001050345.1). Taxonomy (GTDB): domain Bacteria; phylum Pseudomonadota; class Gammaproteobacteria; order Pseudomonadales; family Pseudomonadaceae; genus Aquipseudomonas; species Aquipseudomonas fildesensis. The sequence goes on from NZ_LFMW01000018.1 coordinate 64,559, forward strand.
TTTAGACATGCAAAGTTCGGGCGGGATTTGGACGGTATGTCCTACAAAACGGCTTGCTGGCGATGTGATGTCGTTTCTTGCTTACCTGAGGTCGCTGACAGAGCAGGTCGAAGACCCCGGCAGGTTGATGATCGAAGTGTCAGCACTCCACTGATGCCGCCGCCACCGGATCGATGCGCGTGAAGGGCGCGCGGTGCACCACATAACAACAGGTTGACGTCGCTCGACATCCGTCGGGCGCAGCACTTTCGGGGAAGTACGATGAAGATGCGACGACTCTTGGGCGCAGCTGCCACTCTGGTAGTTGCGATGAGCTCCACACTGGCCAGCGCCGACAGCAAAACCCTGAGCATCGGCTACGTGGATGGTTGGTCCGACAGCGTTGCCACCACACACGTGGCGGCAGAGGTGATCAAGCAAAAGCTCGGTTATGACGTGAAACTGCAAGCGGTCGCCACCGGGATCATGTGGCAGGGTGTCGCCACCGGCAAACTCGACGCGATGCTGTCGGCCTGGCTGCCTGTGACCCACGGTGAGTACTGGACCAAGAACAAGGACAAAGTGGTCGACTACGGCCCCAACTTCAAGGATGCGAAGATCGGCTTGATCGTGCCGGAGTACGTCAAGGCCAAGTCCATCGAAGACCTCAAGACCGACACCACCTTCAAGAACAAAATCGTCGGTATCGACGCCGGTTCAGGCGTGATGCTCAAGACCGACGAAGCCATCAAGGCCTATGGCCTGGACTACAAGCTGCAAGCCAGCTCCGGCGCTGCGATGATCGCCGAACTGACCCGTGCCGAAGACAAACAGGAATCCATTGCGGTCACCGGTTGGGTACCACACTGGATGTTCGCCAAGTGGAAACTGCGGTTCCTGGACGATCCAAAAGGGATTTACGGTGCTGCTGAAACCGTCAACAGTATCGGCAGCAAGGGCCTGGAGAAGAAAGCGCCGGAAGTCGTGGCGTTCCTGAAGAAGTTCCAGTGGGCCTCCAAGGATGAAATCGGCGAAGTCATGCTCGCCATCCAGGAAGGCGCCAAGCCGGATGCCGCCGCCAAGGATTGGGTAGCCAAGCACCCTGAGCGAGTGGCTGAGTGGCTCGCTAAATAACACCACCTGTGGGAGGGGGCTTGCTCCCGATTGCATCACCGCGAAGTACCTGAAGCACCGCGGTGAATGCATCGGGAGCAAGCCCTCTCCCCCGCAAGCCTCGCCCCCCGCAATTGTTTCTGCGCCCCCGCAAACCCTCGCTACACTCCCTCTACTACTAAGGTCGTCTGGAACCTGTCCCGCAGCCGCATACAGTGGATACGTTCCAATAATAAAAAAGCTGTGCTGCGAGGATAAAAACAATGAACGACAGCATTTACCTCTCGATTCAAAACAGCCCGCGCTTCAAGGAGCTGGTAAGAAAAAGGGAAAGGTTCGCCTGGATTCTCTCGGCGATCATGCTTGGGCTGTACTCCGGATTCATCCTGTTGATTGCCTATGGGCCACAAGTGCTGGGGGCCAAACTCAGCCCCGGTTCGTCCATTACCTGGGGGATCCCTATCGGGGTCGGGCTGATTCTCTCGGCCTTTGTCCTCACCGGCATCTACGTACGACGCGCCAACGGCGAATTCGACGACCTGAACAATGCGATTCTCAAGGAGGCTGCGCAATGATTCGTCGTCTATTGGCTGTATTCGGCGCTTCGGTCTTCGCGCCCGCTGTATGGGCTGCGGATGCATTGACCGGTGAAGTGCACAAACAACCGCTGAATATTCCAGCGATCCTGATGTTCGTGGCCTTTGTGGGCGCAACGTTGTGCATCACCTACTGGGCGTCCAAGCGCAACAACTCGGCGGCCGACTACTATGCGGCCGGCGGCAAGATCACCGGTTTCCAGAACGGCCTGGCGATTGCCGGCGACTACATGTCGGCCGCGTCCTTCCTGGGGATTTCCGCCCTGGTATACACCTCCGGCTACGACGGCCTGATCTACTCGATCGGCTTCCTGGTGGGCTGGCCGATCATTCTGTTCCTGATCGCCGAGCGCCTGCGTAACCTGGGTAAATACACCTTTGCCGACGTGGCGTCCTACCGCCTCGGGCAAACCCAGATCCGCAGCCTGTCGGCGTGTGGTTCCCTGGTGGTAGTGGCGTTCTACTTGATCGCGCAGATGGTGGGTGCGGGCAAGCTGATCCAGTTGCTGTTCGGCCTGGATTACCATGTGGCAGTGATCCTGGTAGGGATCCTGATGTGCATGTACGTGCTGTTCGGCGGCATGCTGGCGACCACGTGGGTGCAGATCATCAAGGCAGTGTTGCTGCTGTCCGGTGCCTCTTTCATGGCGCTGATGGTGATGAAACACGTCAACTTCGACTTCAACATGCTGTTCTCCGAGGCGATCAAGGTTCACCCTAAAGGTGAAGCGATCATGAGCCCCGGCGGCTTGGTGAAAGACCCGATATCCGCATTCTCCCTGGGCCTGGCACTGATGTTCGGTACCGCCGGCCTGCCGCACATCCTGATGCGCTTCTTCACTGTGAGCGACGCCAAGGAAGCGCGTAAGAGCGTGCTGTATGCCACTGGCTTCATCGGCTACTTCTATATCCTGACCTTTATCATCGGCTTCGGCGCGATCCTGCTGGTCAGCACCAACCCGGCGTTCAAGGATGCTGCGGGTGCCTTGCTGGGCGGTAACAACATGGCGGCGGTGCACCTGGCCGACGCGGTGGGCGGCAGTATCTTCCTGGGCTTCATCTCGGCCGTGGCGTTTGCCACCATTCTGGCAGTGGTTGCCGGTCTGACCCTGGCGGGTGCTTCGGCGGTTTCCCATGACCTGTATGCCAGCGTGATCAAGAAAGGCAAGGCGAACGACAAGGATGAGATTCGTGTATCGAAGATCACCACCATCGCCCTGGCAGTGCTGGCTATTGGCTTGGGCATCCTGTTTGAAAGCCAGAACATTGCGTTCATGGTCGGCCTGGCATTCTCGATTGCCGCCAGCTGTAACTTCCCGGTGCTGCTGCTTTCCATGTACTGGAAAAACCTCACCACCCGTGGCGCGATGATTGGTGGCTGGTTGGGCTTGATCAGTGCCGTTGGCCTGATGGTCCTTGGTCCAACCATCTGGGTCTCGATCCTGCACCATGAGAAAGCGATCTTCCCGTACGAATACCCGGCGCTGTTCTCGATGATCATTGCGTTCGTGGGTATCTGGTTCTTCTCCATCACCGACAAGTCGGCGGCGGCAGTCAAGGAACGTGCGTTGTTCTTCCCGCAGTTTGTGCGTTCGCAGACTGGCCTGGGGGCGAGTGGGGCGGTTTCTCACTAAGGTTGTAGCTCGATAAGAAATGCCCTGGTCGAAAGGCCGGGGCATTTTTTTGTCTGGGGGTTATGAGGTGCTTGTGCCAATGCCATCGGGGGCAAGCCCCCTCCCACAGTTAACCGAGTACATCATTTGGAATGCAGTTCAATGTGGGAGGGGGCTTACCCCCGATGGTGGTAGATCAGTCGACACAAATAAAAACGGCCTCCACTGAGGGAGGCCGTTTTCGGTGCTGCTAAAAGGTGCTTACTTGCGATCTTCCAGCTTGGTAATGTCACGCGACTCGTAGCCGGTGTACAGCTGGCGCGGGCGGCCAATCTTGTACGGGCTGGAGAGCATTTCTTTCCAGTGGGAGATCCAGCCCACGGTCCGCGCCAGGGCGAAGATCACGGTGAACATGCTGGTTGGAATGCCGATCGCCTTGAGGATGATCCCCGAGTAGAAGTCGACGTTCGGGTACAGCGAGCGTTCGATGAAGTACGGGTCGGTCAGGGCGATCTCTTCCAGGCGCATGGCCAGTTCGAGTTGCGGATCGTTCTTGATGCCCAGTTCCTTCAACACTTCGTCGCAGGTCTTTTTCATCACGGTGGCGCGCGGGTCGCGGTTCTTGTAGACCCGGTGACCGAAGCCCATCAACTTGAACGGATCGTTCTTGTCCTTGGCCTTGGCGATGAACTTGTCGATGTTCGAGACATCGCCAATTTCATCCAGCATGGTCAATACCGCTTCGTTCGCACCGCCGTGGGCAGGGCCCCACAGTGCGGCGATACCGGCGGCGATACAGGCGAACGGGTTGGCACCCGAAGAGCCCGCCAGGCGCACGGTGGACGTGGAGGCGTTCTGCTCGTGGTCGGCGTGGAGGATGAAGATCCGGTCCATTGCCTTGGCGAGCACCGGGCTGATCGGTTTGATCTCGCACGGGGTGTTGAACATCATGTGCAGGAAGTTTTCCGCGTACGTCAGGTCGTTGCGCGGGTACATCATGGGTTGACCCATGGAGTACTTGTAAACCATTGCGGCCAGGGTCGGCATCTTGGCAACCAGGCGGATCGCGGAGATTTCGCGATGCTGCGGGTTATTGATGTCGAGGGAGTCGTGATAGAAGGCCGACAGGGCGCCAACCACGCCGCACATGACGGCCATCGGGTGGGCGTCGCGACGGAAACCGTTGAAGAAGGTCTTCAACTGCTCGTGAACCATGGTGTGGTTCTTCACAGTGCTGACGAACTGGGCTTTCTGCTCGGCTGTTGGCAATTCGCCATTTAGCAGCAAGTAGCAGGTTTCCAGGTAGTCCGACTGTTCGGCGAGTTGCTCGATCGGGTAGCCGCGGTGAAGCAGAATGCCATTATCGCCATCGATATAGGTGATCTTCGACTCGCAAGAGGCGGTCGACATGAAACCTGGGTCGAATGTGAAACGGCCCGTGGCCGTCAGGCCCCGTACGTCGATAACATCGGGACCAACGGTGCCGGTTAAAATGGGCAGCTCGACGGGGGCTGCGCCCTCGATGATCAACTGCGCTTTTTTGTCAGCCATGTGGCCTCCTATTTATGCTTCAAATCATCAGACAGACCCCCCACGCAGGGCCCGCACCACTATAGTGAGATAAATTCAGATGTCAATTTGCCTAAAGTCTTGCTCCAGAAGGCTTTAACCGTACTTTTTCCTCGAAATTGACTGCCGTTTACGCCTTTTAGACCGCCAGCGCAATCAGCTATTAGGGTGAGGTGCGCGCGTTGTCATTAGTAACCTAACTGTCTATACTCGGCCACCGACCGCCAAGGGCTTTTGGGCTTGCTTTCATTGGGGGTCGCACTCCCTGGGTGGTGCTTACCTGACCAGTGCACTCCCCAACAACTTTGCCCTGATTGTTAGGGGCTCTTCAGTGTGAAAAAAAGCCGTGAATAGCCAACGACCTGTAAACCTAGACCTAAGGACCATCAAACTCCCCATCACCGGCGTTACGTCGTTCCTGCACCGTGTTTCCGGCATCATCCTGTTCCTTGGCCTGGGCATCATGCTTTATGCATTGAGCAACTCCCTGGATTCCGAGGAAGGTTTTGCCGAGGTGAAGGCATGCTTGACCAGTCCGCTGGCCAAGTTCGTAGCATGGGGTCTCCTGTCCGCTCTGCTGTATCACTTGGTAGCCGGCGTGCGCCACTTGATCATGGATATGGGCATCGGTGAGACGCTGGAAGGCGGCCGCCTGGGCTCGAAAATCGTCATCGCCATTTCCGTGGTGCTGATCGTTCTGGCAGGAGTTTGGATATGGTAACCAGCGTTACGAACCTATCGCGTTCGGGCCTCTATGACTGGATGGCGCAGCGTGTGTCTGCGGTCGTTCTCGCGGCTTATTTCATCTTCCTGATCGGATACCTCGTCGCAAACCCGGGCATTGGCTATGAGCAATGGCACGGCCTGTTCTCCCATAATGCGATGCGAATCTTCAGTCTGCTGGCCCTTGTTGCCCTCGGCGCACACGCCTGGGTTGGCATGTGGACCATCGCGACCGATTACCTGACGCCGATGGCGCTGGGCAAGTCCGCGACTGCAGTCCGTTTCCTCTTCCAGGCAGTATGCGGCGTCGCGATGTTCGCTTACTTCGTCTGGGGTGTGCAGATTCTTTGGGGTATCTGATTCATGGCTAACATTCCAACTATTTCCTTCGATGCCATCATTATTGGCGGCGGCGGTGCCGGCATGCGCGCAGCGCTGCAACTGGCCGAGGGCGGTCACAAGACTGCCGTGATCACCAAGGTGTTCCCGACGCGCTCCCACACCGTATCGGCCCAGGGTGGCATCACCTGCGCCATCGCGTCCGCCGACCCGAACGATGACTGGCGCTGGCACATGTACGATACCGTCAAGGGTTCCGACTACATCGGTGACCAGGACGCTATCGAATACATGTGTCAGGAAGGTCCGGCTGCGGTGTTCGAGCTGGACCACATGGGCCTGCCGTTCTCCCGTACCGAGCAAGGCCGTATCTACCAGCGTCCATTCGGCGGCCAGTCGAAGGATTACGGTAAAGGTGGGCAGGCTGCCCGTACCTGCGCTGCTTCCGACCGTACCGGTCACGCGCTGCTGCACACCCTTTATCAGGGCAACCTGAAAGCCGGCACCACGTTCCTCAACGAGTACTACGCAGTTGACCTGGTGAAAAACCAGGACGGCGCATTCGTTGGCGTGATCGCCATCTGCATCGAAACCGGTGAAACCTCCTACATCCGCGCCAAGGCTACTGTCCTGGCGACCGGTGGTGCAGGCCGTATCTACGCTTCGACCACCAATGCCCTGATCAACACCGGTGACGGCGTCGGCATGGCACTGCGTGCTGGCGTGCCGGTACAAGACATTGAAATGTGGCAGTTCCACCCGACCGGCATCGCCGGTGCGGGCGTACTGGTCACCGAAGGTTGCCGTGGTGAAGGTGGCTACCTGATCAACAAGAACGGCGAGCGCTTCATGGAGCGTTATGCTCCGAACGCGAAAGACCTTGCCGGTCGTGACGTTGTGGCCCGTTCGATGGTCAAGGAAATCATTGCCGGTAACGGCTGTGGCCCGAATGGCGACCACGTGCTGCTCAAGCTTGATCACCTGGGCGAAGAAGTGCTGCACAGCCGTCTGCCAGGTATCTGCGAGCTGTCCAAGACCTTTGCTCACGTTGACCCGGTGGTTGCTCCGGTTCCGGTTGTTCCGACTTGCCACTATATGATGGGCGGTGTTCCGACCAACATTCATGGCCAGGCGATCACTCAGAACGCCGAAGGCGTGGACGAGATCATTCATGGTCTGTTCGCGGTAGGCGAAGTGGCTTGCGTATCGGTACACGGTGCCAACCGCTTGGGCGGCAACTCGCTGCTCGACCTGGTGGTATTCGGCCGCGCTGCCGGCCTGCACCTGGAAAAGGCACTGACCGACGGCATTCACTACGATGACGCGACCGACGCCAACATCGAAGCCGCCCTGTCGCGCCTGTCCGCTCTGAACGAGCGTACCGATGGCGAAGACGTGGCTACCCTGCGTCGCGAGCTGCAAAGCTGCATGCAGAACTACTTCGGCGTATTCCGTACCGGCGAATACATGCAGAAAGGTATTGCCCAGCTGGCCGACCTGCGCACGCGCATCGCCAACGTCAAGATCAACGATAAGAGCCAGGCGTTCAACACCGCTCGTATCGAAGCCCTTGAGCTGCAAAACCTGTTGGAAGTGGCTGAAGCGACTGCGATTGCCGCCGAGGTTCGTAAAGAGTCCCGTGGCGCTCACGCTCGTGAAGACTTTGAAGATCGCGACGACGAAAACTGGTTGTGCCACACCCTGTTCTTCCCGGGTGACAAGCGCGTGACCAAGCGGGCCGTGAACTTCTCGCCGAAGACTGTTCCGACGTTTGAACCGAAAATTCGGACTTACTAAGGGTGGCTGCCATGTTGAAAGTCAGTGTTTACCGCTACAACCCTGATCAGGACGCTGCGCCGTTCATGCAGGAATTCCAGGTCGATACCGGTGGTAAAGACCTGATGGTGCTGGATGTATTGGCACTGATCAAAGAGCAGGACGAGGGTTTCTCCTATCGTCGCTCTTGCCGTGAAGGTGTGTGCGGTTCCGACGGCATGAACATCAACGGCAAAAACGGCCTGGCGTGCATCACGCCGCTGTCCGCCGTGGTGAAAGGCAACAAGCTGATCGTTCGTCCTCTGCCAGGTTTGCCGGTTATCCGTGACCTGGTCGTCGATATGAGCATCTTCTACAAGCAATACGAGAAAGTTAAGCCGTTCCTGCAGAACGACACGCCGGCTCCGGCCATCGAGCGTCTGCAGTCCCCTGAAGAGCGCGAAAAGCTCGACGGTCTGTACGAGTGCATCCTGTGCGCTTGCTGCTCGACCTCCTGCCCGTCCTTCTGGTGGAACCCGGACAAGTTCCTGGGTCCAGCTGCCCTGCTGCAAGCGTATCGCTTCCTGGCAGACAGCCGTGACACCAAGACGTCCGAGCGTCTGGCTTCACTGGATGACCCGTTCAGCGTATTCCGCTGCCGCGGGATCATGAACTGCGTCAACGTATGTCCTAAAGGCCTGAACCCGACTAAGGCCATTGGTCACATCCGTAACATGCTGCTGCAAAGCGGCGTGTAACTGACGTTGTAACAAAGCAGGACCGTTGTGCCCGTAAATGCTGCGGCGCAGGCTTCAACCGGCGCCGTAGTTTTAACTTGAGCAGCGACTTACAAAGCCGCGGCTCTTATTTTGAAGAAATGAGACAAGCAGGGGCATTCGGGTTGGTACCCGAACTATCAGCGTGATCCTAAGTGGCTTGTTTTGGTCGCTGCACTTGGCCTTTTGCAAGCAAACTCGGTGTTTTCGCCGGTGGTGTCCCCAAATCGAGGGTGACCAAGCATGCAAGAAAGCGTGATGCAGCGCATGTGGAACAGCGGCTATCTTTCAGGTGGTAACGCTGCCTATGTGGAAGAGCTTTATGAGCTCTACCTGCACGACCCTAACGCTGTGCCAGAAGAATGGCGCACCAAATTTCAGACGTTGTCTTCAGACGGCAACGCTGCCACCGATGTATCGCATGCAACAATTCGCGATCAGTTCGTGCTGCTGGCAAAGAACCAGCGCCGCGCTCAACCGGTTTCCGCCGGGAGCGTGAGCAGTGGGCATGAGAAGAAGCAAGTTGAAGTACTGCGACTGATCCAGGCCTACCGGATGCGTGGCCACCAGGCGGCCCAGCTTGACCCGCTGGGGCTCTGGCAGCGTCCTGCACCTGCTGACCTGTCGATCAATCATTACGGCTTGACCAATGCCGATCTTGATACGACCTTCCGTGCCGGCGACCTGTTCATCGGCAAAGAGGAAGCGAGCCTACGCGAAATTCACGAAGCGTTGCAGCAGACATATTGCCGCACCATCGGCGCTGAATTTACGCACATCACCGATTCCGAGCAGCGTCACTGGTTCCAGCATCGTCTGGAAGGTGTGCGTGGTCGTCCGGTGTTGTCCGCCGATGTGCGCAGCCACCTGCTCGAACGCGTGACGGCAGCTGAAGGCCTCGAAAAATACCTGGGTACCAAATACCCGGGCACCAAGCGTTTCGGCCTGGAAGGCGGCGAAAGCCTGATTCCTATGCTCGACGAGCTGATCCAGCGTTCCGGTTCCTACGGCACCAAGGAAATCGTGATCGGCATGGCCCACCGTGGCCGCCTGAACGTGCTGGTCAACACCTTCGGCAAGAACCCGCGCGAGCTGTTCGACGAGTTCGAAGGCAAGAAGAAGGTCGAGCTGGGTTCCGGTGACGTTAAATACCACCAGGGCTTCTCGTCCAACGTGATGACCACCGGCGGCGAAGTTCACCTGGCCATGGCCTTCAACCCATCCCACCTGGAAATCGTTTCTCCAGTGGTCGAGGGTTCGGTTCGTGCTCGCCAGGATCGTCGTAACGATGCCACCGGTGAAAAGGTTCTGCCGATTTCCATCCACGGTGACGCGGCTTTCGCCGGTCAAGGTGTGGTCCTGGAAACCTTCCAGATGTCGCAGACTCGCGGCTTCAAGACTGGCGGTACCGTTCACATCGTCATCAACAACCAGGTGGGCTTCACCATCAGCAACCCGTTGGACGCGCGTTCCACCGAGTACGCCACCGACGTTGCCAAGATGATCCAGGCGCCGATCCTCCATGTGAATGGTGATGATCCGGAAGCCGTGCTGTTCGTGACCCAATTGGCCATTGATTACCGCATGCAGTTCAAGCGTGACGTGGTGATCGACCTGGTCTGCTACCGTCGTCGCGGCCACAACGAAGCGGATGAGCCTAGCGGCACCCAACCGTTGATGTACCAGCAAATCACCAAGCAGCGCACCACCCGTGAGCTGTACGCCGAAAGCCTGACCAAGGCCGGCGTGGTTGACGATGAGCGTGTTCAGGCGAAGATCGATGAATACCGCAACGCGCTGGACAACGGTCTGCACGTCGTGAAAAGCCTGGTCAAAGAGCCGAACAAAGAGCTGTTCGTTGACTGGCGTCCGTACCTGGGCCATGCCTGGACCGCGCGTCACGACACCTCGTTCGATCTGAAGACCCTGCAGGAACTGTCTGCCAAGCTGCTGGAAGTTCCAGACGGCTTCGTCGTACAGCGTCAGGTCGCGAAGATCTACGAAGACCGTCAGAAGATGCAAGCCGGCGGCCTGCCGATCAACTGGGGTTACGCTGAAACCATGGCGTACGCGACCCTGGCGTTTGAGGGTCACCCGATTCGCATGACCGGCCAGGACATCGGCCGCGGTACGTTCTCGCACCGTCACGCTGTGCTGCACAACCAGAAAGACGCGGGTACCTACATCCCGTTGCAGAACCTGTACAAAGGCCAGCCACGTTTCGACCTGTTCGATTCGTTCCTGTCCGAGGAAGCCGTACTGGCCTTCGAATACGGTTACTCGACCACCACGCCTGAGGCGCTGGTGATCTGGGAAGCCCAGTTCGGCGACTTCGCCAACGGTGCCCAGGTGGTTATTGACCAGTTCATCACCAGCGGCGAGCACAAGTGGGGCCGTCTGTGCGGTCTGACCATGCTGCTGCCACACGGTTATGAAGGTCAGGGTCCGGAGCACTCCTCGGCCCGTCTGGAGCGTTACCTGCAGTTGTGCGCTGAGCACAACATCCAGGTATGCGTGCCGACCACCCCGGCCCAGATCTACCACTTGCTGCGTCGCCAGGTGATTCGCCCGCTGCGCAAGCCGCTGGTAGTGCTGACGCCGAAGTCGCTGCTGCGTCATAAATTGGCCATCTCGACCCTGGAAGATCTGGCGGACGGTTCGTTCCAGACCGTGATTCCGGAAATCGATGCGCTGGACGCGGCCAAAGTGACTCGCCTGATCCTGTGCAGCGGCAAGGTCTACTACGACCTGCTGGAAAAACGCCGTGCCGAAGGCCGCGAAGACATCGCCATCGTGCGTATCGAGCAGCTTTACCCGTTCCCGGAAGATGACCTGATGGAGATCATCGCGCCTTACACCAACCTCACCCATGCGGTGTGGTGTCAGGAAGAACCGATGAACCAGGGCGCGTGGTACAGCAGCCAGCATCACCTGCGTCGCAGCATCGGTAACCACAACAAGGCCCTGGGCCTGGAGTACGCCGGTCGTGATGCTTCTGCTGCACCAGCATGTGGTTACGCGTCGATGCACGCCGAGCAGCAGGCAAAACTGCTGCAAGATGCTTTCACTGTTTAACGCCTTCGCGCTGACTGAAACCGAATTTTAAGGACCCACAGATAATGGCTATCGAAATCAAAGCCCCGTCATTCCCGGAATCGGTTGCCGATGGCACCGTTGCCACCTGGCACAAGAAACCAGGTGAGGCCGTCAAGCGTGACGACCTGATCGTTGACATCGAGACTGACAAAGTTGTTCTGGAAGTGTTGGCCGAAGCCGACGGCGTCCTGGGCGCTATCGTGGCTGAAGAGGGCGCTACCGTCCTGTCGAACCAGGTATTGGGTTCGATCGAAGAGGGCAGCGCTGCTGCCGCTGCTCCAGCCGCCGCTGCTGCACCGGCTGCTGCTTCTGCCCCAGCCGCCGCTCCGGCTGCTGCTGGCGAAGATCCAATCGCTGCACCGGCTGCACGTCAGCTGGCCGAAGAAAACGGCATCAACCTGGCTTCCATCAAAGGCACCGGCAAAGACGGCCGTGTGACCAAGGAAGACGTGGTTGCCGCAGTTGAAGCCAAGAAAAACGCTCCAGCTGCCGCACCTGCCAAGGCTGCTGCTCCTGCTGCCGCTGCTCCAGTGTTCGCTGCTGGCGACCGCACCGAGAAGCGCGTACCGATGACTCGCGTACGTGCCACCGTGGCCAAGCGCCTGGTTGAAGCTCAGTCGAACATGGCGATGCTGACCACTTTCAACGAAGTCGACATGACCGAAGTCATGGCCCTGCGTTCGAAGTACAAGGACCTGTTCGAGAAGTCCCACAACGGCGTACGCCTGGGTTTCATGTCGTTCTTCGTGAAAGCGGCCACCGAAGCGCTGAAGCGCTACCCGGCAGTCAACGCTTCCATCGACGGCACCGACATCGTTTACCACGGCTATGCAGACGTCGGCGTTGCCGTGTCCAGCGACCGTGGCCTGGTGGTTCCGGTTCTGCGTAACGCCGAACTGATGAGCCTGGCTGAAATCGAGGGCGGCATCGCCGGCTTCGGCAAGAAAGCCCGTGACGGCAAGCTGACCATCGACGAGATGACCGGTGGTACCTTCACCATCACCAACGGTGGTACCTTCGGTTCGATGATGTCGACCCCGATCGTCAACCCGCCACAAGCCGCAATCCTGGGCATGCACAACATCCTCCAGCGTCCGATGGCCATCAACGGCCAGGTCGTGATCCGCCCGATGATGTACCTGGCGCTGTCTTACGATCACCGCCTGATCGATGGTAAAGAAGCCGTGACTTTCCTGGTGACCATCAAGAACCTGCTGGAAGACCCGGCTCGTCTGCTGCTGGATATCTGATAGAAGCAGCTGCAGGCTTCAAGTGACACACTGCCGGATAAGGCAGTTGGGCTTGAAGCCTGCGGCTTGAAAGCTTGCTGCTAAATAGAGGAACTATTTTCATGTCGCAGAAATTTGACGTTGTAGTGATTGGTGCAGGTCCTGGCGGCTATGTTGCCGCCATCAAGGCCGCACAACTGGGCCTCTCGACTGCTTGCATCGAAAAATACACCGACAAGGAAGGCAAACTGGCATTGGGCGGTACTTGCCTGAACGTTGGTTGCATTCCTTCCAAGGCGCTGCTGGACAGCTCCTGGAAATTCCACGAAGCGCAAAGCGGTTTTGCCATCCACGGCATCAACCACGCTGGCGTGACCATGGACGTACCTGCAATGGTCGGCCGCAAAGCCAACATCGTCAAAGGCCTGACCTCCGGCGTTGCGACCCTGTTCAAGGCCAACGGCGTCACTTCCCTGCAAGGCCACGGCAAACTGCTGGCCGGCAAGAAAGTTGAAATCACCAAGCCAGACGGTTCGGTTGAAATCATCGAAGCCGAGAACGTGATCCTGGCTCCAGGTTCGCGTCCAATCGACATTCCACCGGCACCAGTTGATCAGAACGTGATCGTTGATTCGACCGGCGCCCTGGAGTTCCAATCGGTTCCAAAGCGTCTGGGCGTGATCGGCGCTGGCGTGATCGGCCTGGAACTGGGTTCGGTCTGGTCCCGCCTGGGTTCAGAAGTGACTGTGCTGGAAGCCCTGGACACGTTCCTGCTGGCTGCCGACACCGCTGTGTCCAAAGAAGCGCTGAAAACCCTGACCAAACAAGGTCTGGACATCAAGCTGGGCGCTCGTGTGACCGGCTCGAAGGTTAACGGCGAAGAAGTTGTCGTGACCTACACCGACAAGGATGGCGAACAGACCATCACTTTCGACAAGCTGATCGTAGCCGTTGGTCGCCGTCCAGTGACTGCCGACCTGTTGGCTTCCGACAGTGGCGTGAACATCGACGAGCGTGGTTTCATCCACGTTGACGATCACTGCGCAACTACCGTTCCAGGCGTCTACGCCATCGGCGACGTGGTTCGTGGCATGATGCTCGCGCACAAGGCTTCCGAAGAAGGCATCATGGTTGTCGAGCGCATCAAGGGTCACAAGACCCAGATGAACTACGACCTGATCCCGTCTGTTATCTACACCCACCCGGAAATTGCATGGGTCGGCAAGAACGAACAGCAGTTGAAAGCTGAAGGCGTTGAAGTTAACGTCGGCACCTTCCCGTTTGCCGCTTCTGGCCGTGCCATGGCAGCCAACGACACCGGTGGTTTTGTCAAAGTCATCGCTGATGCCAAGACTGACCGCGTATTGGGCGTCCACGTGATTGGCCCGAGCGCTGCAGAACTGGTTCAGCAGGGCGCAATCGGTATGGAATTCGGCACCAGTGCCGAGGACCTGGGCATGATGGTCTTCTCCCATCCGACCCTGTCCGAAGCGTTGCACGAAGCAGCGTTGGCAGTGAATGGCGGCGCCATCCACATCGCCAACAAGAAGAAGCGCTAAGCGAGATAATAAGAAACCACGGCGGTTGCCCGTCGTGAGCCTTGCGCGCAAGACTCACCGCGGAATATCCGCTGGACGCAGTCTTGTGCAGCTTGACCGGGCTTAAGTTCGGCGAGTTGTGCAAGCAGCAGTCACAGGTGGCGCGGCACTCATAATGAGCGCAGCGCCGAATGCGCAGTACCTAACGAAGACGGTAAAAAGCATGAATCTTCACGAGTATCAGGGTAAGCAGCTGTTCGCTGAATACGGCCTGCCAGTATCCCAGGGCTACGCAGTAGACACCCCGGAAGCAGCAGCAGAAGCTTGCGACAAAATCGGTGGCACCGAGTGGGTTGTCAAAGCCCAGGTCCACGCTGGTGGTCGCGGTAAAGCGGGCGGCGTTAAGCTGGTTCGCAGCAAAGAAGACGCCAAGGCCTTCGCACAGCAGTGGCTGGGCAAGCGTCTGGTGACTTACCAGACTGATGCCAATGGCCAGCCAGTCACCAAGATCCTGGTTGAATCGTGCACTGATATCGCTAAAGAGCTGTACCTGGGCGCTGTCGTTGACCGTTCGAGCCGTCGCATCGTGTTCATGGCTTCCACCGAAGGTGGCGTGGACATCGAGAAGATCGCTCACGAAACCCCAGAAAAAATTCTGAAGGCCACTATCGATCCACTGGTTGGCGCTCAGCCATTCCAGGGTCGCGAACTGGCTTTCCAGCTGGGTCTGGAAGGCAAGCAAGTTGCCCAGTTCGCCAAGATCTTCGTAGGTCTGGCCAAACTGTTCAAGGATCACGATCTGGCCCTGCTGGAAGTGAACCCGCTGGTGATCAAGGCTGACGGCGATCTGCATTGCCTCGACGCCAAGATCAACATCGACGCCAACGCCATGTACCGTCAGCCTAAGCTGAAGACTTTCCACGATCCGTCGCAAGACGATCCGCGCGAAGCGCACGCTGCCAAGTTCGAACTGAACTACGTAGCCCTGGAAGGTAACATTGGTTGCATGGTCAACGGTGCTGGCCTGGCCATGGGTACCATGGACATCGTCAACCTGCATGGCGGCAAACCAGCCAACTTCCTCGATGTGGGCGGTGGTGCTACCAAAGAACGCGTTACCGAAGCCTTCAAGATCATCCTGTCCGACTCCAACGTCGCTGCAGTACTGGTCAACATCTTCGGCGGCATCGTTCGTTGCGACATGATTGCCGAAGGCATCATCGGTGCAGTGAAAGAAGTCGGCGTTAAAATCCCGGTTGTTGTTCGCCTTGAAGGTAACAACGCTGAACTGGGCGCTAAAGTACTGGCAGAAAGCGGTTTGAACATCATCGCGGCTACCAGCCTGACCGACGCTGCTCAACAAGTTGTCAAAGCTGCGGAGGGCAAGTAATGAGCGTCCTGATCAATAAAGACACCAAAGTTATCTGCCAGGGTATTACCGGTTCGCAAGGTAGTTTCCACACCCAGCAAGCCATCGAATACGGCACCAAGATGGTTGGCGGCGTTACTCCTGGTAAAGGCGGCACCGAGCACCTGGGCCTGCCAGTGTTCAACACTGTGAAAGAAGCAGTAGAAACCACTGGCGCTACCGCCAGCGTGATCTACGTTCCAGCTCCTTTCTGCAAGGACTCGATCCTGGAAGCTGCCTTCGGCGGCATCAAGCTGATCGTTTGCATCACCGAAGGCATTCCTACCCTGGATATGCTGGATGCCAAGGTCAAGTGCGACGAGCTGGGCGTGGTCCTGATCGGCCCTAACTGCCCAGGCGTGATCACTCCAGGCGAATGCAAGATCGGCATCATGCCAGGTCACATTCACTTGCCAGGCAAAGTCGGTATCGTTTCCCGTTCCGGCACCCTGACCTACGAAGCTGTTAAGCAGACCACTGACGCCGGTTTCGGTCAGTCGACTTGCGTCGGCATCGGCGGTGACCCGATCCCAGGCTCGAACTTCATCGACATCCTGAAACTGTTCCAGGAAGACCCGAAGACCGAAGCGATCGTTATGATCGGTGAGATCGGCGGTTCGGCTGAAGAAGAAGCGGCTGCCTACATCAAGGCACACGTGACCAAGCCGGTTGTTTCCTACATCGCTGGTGTGACTGCCCCTGCTGGCAAGCGCATGGGCCATGCTGGCGCAATCATCTCTGGCGGCAAGGGTACTGCAGACGAGAAGTTTGCTGCCCTGGAAGACGCAGGCGTTAAAACCGTGCGTTCGCTGGCAGACATCGGCAAGGCTTTGTCCGAGCTGACCGGTTGGGCTGTCAAGTAAGCCTCGCGCTTAGCTGACGCTTCACCACACAAAGGCCACCTTCGGGTGGCCTTTGTGCGTTCTGGGTGATCGTCCCAGTGTGGGAGGGGGCTTGCTCCCGATGGTCGTTCATTCAACATTTGCGTCGACTGACTCACCGCAACCGCGAGCTAGCTCCCACATTTTCCGCGTGTATTGCCAAGTTAAGTACGAAAACGCGACATGATAGTGTCGCTTATCGGACAGTGCGCCCCGCAACAGTGCGTTTGTCGGGCAAAATCTGTACCCTAGCCGCCACTTTATGCGTACGCGTCCCAAAAGGATGCCGCGCGCTAGACCGGTCGGCCCCCATCAGGGCTGGCAGCATTTCCCTCATCCATAGGGAAGCCCTCTCTAAATTCCGATTCAGTAGTGTGGTATTTCCTCAAATGAAAGTGTTGAAAAGCCAGGATATCCTGGCGTTAGGCTTTATGACTTTTGCCCTGTTCGTGGGCGCTGGCAACATCATCTTCCCGCCTATCGTTGGTTTGCAGTCCGGACCTCATGTCTGGATGGCGGCGCTGGGCTTCCTGATCACCGCAGTCGGCTTGCCGGTGGTCACCGTGATCGCCCTGGCCAAGGTCGGCGGCGGTATGGACGCGTTGAGCAGCCCGATCGGCAAAGTCGCCGGCGGCCTGCTCGCGGCGGCGGCATACCTGGCAGTAGGCCCGCTGTTCGCCACCCCGCGTACCGCGACCGTGTCCTTTGAAGTGGGCCTGGCGCCGCTGACCGGCGAAAGCCCGCTGGCGCTGTTCCTCTACAGCTCGGTGTACTTCCTGGTGGTGTTCTTCGTCTCCCTGTACCCAGGCCGACTGCTGGACACCGTGGGTCGCTTCCTCGCGCCGCTGAAGATCATCGCGCTGGCCATCCTCGGCATCGCGGCCTTTGCCTTGCCAGCCGGTGAAGTGGGTGTCGCGACGCCGGAATACGTCGCCGCACCGTTCTCCCAGGGGTTCATCAACGGTTACCTCACCATGGACACACTGGGTGCCCTGGTATTCGGCATCGTCATCGTCAACGCGATTCGCTCCCGTGGCGTCGAATCGCCCAAGCTGATTACCCGTTACGCGATCATTGCCGGGTTGATTGCCGGTGTTGGCCTGGCACTGGTGTACATCAGCCTGTTCCGCCTCGGTGCTGGCAGCCATGAAGTCGCCGCCGGTGCCGCCAACGGTGCCGCAGTGCTGCACGCCTACGTGCAACACACCTTTGGTTCCCTGGGCAGCGGCTTCCTCGCGGTGCTGATCTCCCTGGCGTGCCTGGTCACCGCTGTGGGCCTGACCTGCGCCTGCGCCGAGTACTTCAGTCGTGTGCTGCCGCTGTCCTACAAGACCCTGGTGGTAATCCTGGCGCTGTTCTCGCTGTTCGTGTCCAACCTGGGCCTGACCAAGCTGATTGCGTTCTCGATTCCGGTCCTTACCGCGATCTACCCTCCGTGCATCGTGCTGGTGGCCCTGAGCTTCTGCAAAGACTTCTGGCAGGAGCAGGGCCGCATTGTTGGCCCGGTGATGCTGGTGTCGTTCATCTTCGGCTGCATCGATGCGCTCAAGGGCGCTGGCCTGGCGGACTGGATGCCGTCGCAGTTGGCCAACTTGCCGCTGAGCGAGCAAGGCCTGGCGTGGCTGGTGCCGTCGGTGATGACGCTGGTCGTGGCCGTCGTGGTTGACCGCATACTCGGTAAGCGCAGCGTAGCCATCGCGTAACGAGTGCGTTCCCGTTCTACCGAAATGCCCCGTATCAATCGATACGGGGCATTTTTTATGCTTATGAGGTTACAACCTTCTAGAGTTGAAATACGGTATGGGTGGCAGAGGGGATGTGTTGCTAAAAAGCGGGCTCCAGCTGCGCTGTCGAACGGGAGCAAGCTCCCTCGCCACAGCAAGCCCGCTCCCACATTTTGACCGCGTTCGCCACACTACCTCGTCTAATAGGACCCGCATGTCGTTCGTCGAAACCAATCAGATCCACCTGCTCGCCGCGCTCTGGTTTGTCCTGTGCTGGGGCGGCTACACCCGTTATGCCACCTGGAAAGCCCGGGATACCGCGTGCCTGGCCAGCGTGCTGCATCTGTATCGCGAAGACTGGATGCGCCGCATGCTGCTGCGGGACAACCGTATCGCCGACGCCAGCGTGATCGGCAACCTGGAGCGCAACGCTTCGTTCTTCGCCTCCAGCACCTTGATCATCCTCGCTGGAATTCTCACGGTGCTGGGCGCTTCAGAGCGGGCCGTGTCGTTGCTGGCGGATATTCCCATGGTGCAGCAGGCGTCCCAGGGCATGTCGGAAATCAAGTTGCTGTGCCTGGCGTTGGTGTTCGTCTATGCCTTCTTCACGTTCAGCTGGTGCATGCGCCAGTACAACTTTGCGGCCGTGCTGGTGGGGTCGGCGCCGATGATCGGTGAGCGGCATGTGTCAGAGCAGGAGCGCAAAGCGTTTGCTTTGCGAGCGGCGCGGGTGATTTCCATGGCGGCCAACCAGTTCAACTTTGGTCTGCGCGCTTATTACTTCGGCATGACCATGCTGGCGTGGTTTGTCAGCCCTTGGTTGTTCATGTTGATGAGCAGCGGGGTGGTGCTGGTGCTGTATCGTCGGGAGTTTCATTCCGACGTACTGCAAGTGATGGTGTATACGCAGACTGATGCGCCATTGCCGGAAGCGGTCAAAGAGGCGGCTTAGTCCGGTTCAGCGTATTAACGCCGCGAATAAAAAACAGCAGGCAAAGTAAAGCCCGCTATTTAAGCGGGCTTTCTTTTTGCAGCGAAGCTATTTCAAGCCGTGGTCTCAAGAACCGGTGGCTGGGGTAGCAGGTGCTGCTTCTTTTGCGGCGGCTGAGTTCGATTCAGCCTGAGCTTTGGCAGCATCGGCGTTTTCTTTCGCAGCGTCGTTCACTTTATCCTGTGCTTTCGCCATATCTTTCTGAGCTTGCTCAGAGTGCGAAGCGGCGTCTTGGGCTTTGTCTTCGGATTTCTTATCGCAGGCAGCGAGACCGAGGGCAGCGGCCAACATCATGGAAATAGCTAAAGTCTTGCGCATGGGGTGTTTCTCCTTATTGAAGATATCTACTGGCCTTTCGAACCTGAGGGGTCAGCATTAGTTCCTTTTGTTTCGTAGATATATAAACCACGCTCTCCAAGGAACTTTTACGCGCACCACCTACCCCGCGGATCAACACTAATAAGAGTCTGGACCTAATGACCGAGAATCCCTTTTTAGAGCGTGCGACGCGCTTTGTTTCGGCCCTGCGCCATTGCCAGGTGCTAGGTATCACTGTGCATGACGCCAGCGGGGAGGGCATGACGCTGGTCCTGCCCTATGGCCCGCACATCGTAGGCGACCCCCTGACCGGTGTGATCCATGGTGGCGCGTTGACTTCATTGATGGACACCGCGTGCGGTATGGCCACCTTGTGTGTCCTGCCGGAATTCGAGGTGTGCCCGACCCTGGACCTGCGCATCGACTACATGCACCCCGCCGCACCACACAAACCGGTCTACGGCTTCGCCCAATGCTACCGCGTGACCACCGACGTGATCTTTACACGCGGCTTTGCCTATCAGGACGACCCCCAGCAGCCCATCGCCCATGTGGTGGGGACCTTCATGCGCATGGGCAAGCTGCTCAAGGGCACACAAAGGTTAGGCAATACCGTCAAGGGAGAGAAAGCATGACGCACCGATTCAAGACCCGGCTCGAACAAGCCCTTGAGCGCGGCAACTATGAGGCGCTGCTGGACCTGATTCCCTACGCCAAATTGATCGGTGTGGAATGCACCCGATTAGGCGATGAGTTGCTGTTTCGCCTGCCCGCCAACAAGGACAACATTGGTAACCCCATATTGCCAGCGCTGCACGGCGGGGTGATTGCGGGCTTTATGGAATTGTCGGCGGCATTGCATCTATTGGTATTTGCCGGTGCACCGGGGCTGCCGAAAATCATCGACTTCTCCCTGGATTACCTGCGCGCCGGGCAGTTTCGCGACACCTACGCTAAATGCCAGGTGTGGCGCCAAGGCCGACGGGTGGCCAATGTGGCGATTACTGCGTGGCAAAGCACCCCGGCTGAACCGATTGCCACCGCCCGCGCGCATTTCAAGATCGAGGAAGGGACCCGCCCTTGAAATCCTGGTCTTAGCCCCCAACTTTGATGACAACCCGCCGCCAACCCTTAAGGGCGCGGCCACTGCCATCCAATTGGAGTTTGATGACCATGAGTGTGGAAACTCAAAAGGAAACCCTGGGCTTCCAGACCGAGGTGAAGCAACTGCTGCACCTCATGATCCATTCGCTGTATTCCAACAAGGAAATTTTCCTTCGCGAATTGATCTCGAACGCCTCTGACGCTGTCGACAAATTACGTTTCGAAGCCCTGTCCAAGCCTGAGTTGCTGGAAGGCGGCGCCGAGCTGAAAATCCGCGTGAGCTTCGACAAGGACGCCAAGACCGTCACCCTCGAAGACAACGGTATCGGCATGAGCCGTGACGATGCGATCACCCACCTGGGGACCATCGCCAAATCCGGCACTGCTGATTTCATGAAAAACCTGTCGGGCGATCAGAAGAAAGATTCGCACCTGATCGGCCAGTTTGGTGTGGGCTTCTATTCCGCCTTCATCGTTGCCGACAAGGTTGAAGTGTTCAGCCGTCGTGCCGGCCTCGCGGCCAGCGAAGGCGTGCATTGGGCTTCCAAGGGCGAGGGCGAATTTGAAATCGCCACCGTTGAAAAAGCCGATCGCGGTACTCGTATCGTCCTGCACCTGAAGGCTGCAGAAGATGAATTCGCCGATGGCTGGCGTCTGCGCAACATCATCAAGAAGTACTCCGACCACATCGCATTGCCGATCGAGCTGCCGAAAGAACAATCGGCCGCCGAAGGCGAAGAGCCACCAGCCCAGGAATGGGAAGTGGTCAACCGTGCCAGTGCCCTGTGGACCCGTCCTCGTACCGAAGTCAAAGACGAGGAATACCAGGAGTTCTACAAGCACATTGCCCACGACTATGAGAACCCGTTGAGCTGGAGCCACAACAAGGTCGAAGGCAAGCTGGAATACAGCTCGCTGCTCTACGTACCGACCCGTGCTCCGTTTGACCTGTACCAGCGTGAAGCGCCGAAAGGCCTGAAGCTCTATGTGCAGCGCGTGTTCGTGATGGACCAGGCGGAATCGTTCCTGCCGCTGTACCTGCGCTTCATCAAGGGTGTGGTTGACTCCAATGACCTGTCGCTGAACGTGTCGCGGGAAATCCTGCAGAAAGACCCGATCATCGACTCCATGAAGTCGGCGCTGACCAAGCGCGTGCTCGACATGCTGGAAAAACTGGCGAAGAACGAGCCAGAGCAATACAAGGGCTTCTGGAAAAACTTCGGCCAGGTCATGAAAGAAGGCCCGGCGGAAGATTTTGCCAACAAGGAAAAAATCGCCGGTCTGCTGCGCTTTGCTTCCACCCAGGGTGATGACGGCGAGCAGGTTGTGTCCCTGGCCGAGTACCTGGCGCGCGCCAAGGAAGGTCAGGACAAGATCTACTACCTGACCGGCGAAACCTATGCCCAGGTCAAGAACAGCCCGCACCTGGAAGTCTTCCGCAAGAAAGGCATCGAAGTGTTGCTGCTGACCGACCGTATCGATGAGTGGCTGATGAGCTACCTCAGCGAGTTCGACGGCAAGACCTTCGTCGACGTGGCCCGTGGTGACCTGGACCTGGGTAACCTGGACTCCGAAGAAGAGAAGAAGGAAGCCGAAGAAGTCGCCAAGGCCAAAGAAGGCCTGGTTGAGCGGATCAAGACAGCCTTGGGCGATGCCGTCAGCGAAGTGCGGGTTTCCCACCGCCTGACCGACTCCCCGGCGATTTTGGCCATCGGCGAGCAGGACCTGGGCATGCAGATGCGTCAGATCCTCGAAGCCAGCGGTCAGAAGGTTCCGGATTCCAAGCCGATCTTCGAATTCAACCCGGCTCACCCGCTGATCGAGAAACTCGACGGCGAGCAGAGCGAAGAGCGGTTTGGTGACCTGTCGCACATCCTCTTCGACCAGGCGGCCCTGGCCGCTGGCGACAGCCTGAAAGACCCGGCCGCCTATGTGCGCCGACTGAACAAGCTGTTGGTTGAACTGTCGGTTTAACACCGTTGTAGAAAAACCCGCTTCGGCGGGTTTTTTCGTTTGTAGGAGCGAGCTTGCTCGCGAAAAACCTGAGGACACCGCGTTCATTCAGGATGTACGCGTTACCGTTGACGTTTTTCGCGAGCAAGCTCGCCCCTACAATTGCATTACCGCCTCTGCGTGAACCTCAACTGGAGTAAATGATGAGCCAAGTCACTGTGCGTTCCGTGGTCTATCAGATTGATGGCCAGTCCTATGAAAGCCGCCTGGCATTCGACGCCAGCCACAAGGGCCCGTTGCCGGGCCTGCTGATGGCGCCGAACTGGATGGGGGTGAGTGCGGGTGCCGAAGAAATCGCCAAGAGCGTCGCCGCCAAGGGTTACGTGGTGCTGGTCGCTGATCTGTACGGGCAGACTGTACGCCCGTCGAACGGCGATGAAGCCGGCGCGGCGATGATGCCATTGAAGGATGACCGCGCGTTGCTGAACAAACGCATGCAGGCGGCCTTAGAGCAGTTGAAGGGCCAGACTGAAGCAGCGGTGGATACCTCGAAACTGGCAACGTTCGGTTTCTGCTTTGGCGGTTGCTGCTCACTGGAACTGGCGCGTACCGGCGCGCCATTGAAGGCTGCCGTATCGTTCCACGGCACCCTCGACACGCCGAACCCGGCGGACGCGAAGAACATCAAGGGTTCAGTGTTGGTGTTGCACGGTGCCTCTGACCCATTGGTGCCAAAAGAGCAACTGCCGGCGTTCGAAGATGAAATGAACGCCGCCGGTGTGGACTGGCAGCTGTTGAGCTACGGCGGTGCGGTGCATTCCTTCACCGACCCGCAGGCCGATGTGCCGGGCAAGATGATGTACGACGCGAAGACCGCTGCGCGGGCCTTCCAGTCGATGCATAACTTGCTGGATGAAGTGTTCAAGGGCTGATCGCCTGCAAGTTGATCGTTCCCACGCTCCGCGTGGGAATGCCTCTCTGAACGCTCTGCGTCCGCTCTTTGTTACGCCGAGCGTCACGGCCTGCATTCCTGCGCGGAGCGTAGGAACGATCACCGGGTCGGCAACTCAATTCTCTCACCTTTCCCCCGGCACCGTCGGCCAATCCCCAGCGGCCCAACGCTGCCGTGCCTGCTCGATCATTGCAGGGTCGCTCGCCACAAAATTCCAATTGATCCGCCGTGGCCCATCCAGCGGCGCGCCGCCGAACACCACCAGGTGGCAATCAGTCTCGGCAGACGGTGTCATCTTCTCTCCGGCCGGCAACACCACCAGGCTGTGCACCTCAAGCAGATCACCGTCCAATTGCGCTTGGCCTTCGAGCACGTACACCGCGCGTTCCTCGTATTCATCGGGGATCAGCAGCGTAGTGGCCGTCTGCATTTGCACGTCGGCATACAACGTAGGCGACAGCACCGGCACCGGCGATTTCAGGCAAAAGCCGCTACCGGCGATCAGGCGAATCCGTACGCCCAGGTTGTCACTGGCGGGCAGGCTCGCTGCAGGGTGATGGCTGTAATGCCCAGGCCCGGTCTCGTGGTCCTTGGGTGAGGCCAGCCACACTTGCAGCCCGTGCAAATTGAAACCACTGGCCTTGAGTGCCTCGGGCGTGCGTTCGACGTGGGCAATTGCGCTGCCAGCGGTCATCCAACTGACGTCGCCGGCTTGTACCACTTGATCGGAACCCAGGCTGTCCTTGTGTTGCAGCGCGCCTTCAAACAAGTAGGTGAGGGTGGACAGTCCGATATGCGGATGCTGGCGAATATTCATGCCGTTGCCCGGCGCATAGCGCGTGGGGAGCATATGGTCGAAGAACACAAACGGTCCGACGCTTCGGCATTCGCGCGACGGCAACGGGCGCAGGATGGGCTGGCCTTCGACATCTTCGGGGCGAGGGCGGATCACGGTGAGGGTGTTCATGGTGCGTCCCAGTCTGAGCGGGTGAGAGGGTTCTGAGCATAACCCGCTCGACGGGAGGTTGCCGCTATTGGCTGAACGCACCTTCTGAAAGGCGGGTTTCGATGGTGACTTCGGCGATGGTCATGAGCTTGTGTACCGGGCAACGGTCGGCCACGCGGTGGAGTTCGTCGCGCTGTTCATCGGTCAGTACGCCCTTGAGGGTCAGCTTGACGTTGAGCGTGTATTTGCCCTTTTGCTCTTCGGTGGCGTCGTGGGTGACTTCCACGGTGACGCCGGTGAGCGGGATGCCTTTTTTCTTCGCGTAGAGTCTGACGGTCAAGGCTTTGCATGACGCCAGTGCGGCATCGAAGTAGTCGTGGGGGGAAGGCGCCGAATCGTCGCCGCCCAGGCTATTGGGCAGGTCGGTAAACAGCTCGTGGTTATTGATGTTGACGCTGTGGCGAAAGTTTTCGGCGTTCAGCGTGTTCACGGTAACAGGCATGGCAAACCTCACAGGGTGGCAGGATGAAGGTTATGCAGTTATAGAACATGCTGGCACTTGGGTGTTCCGCGTTTTTTGTGGATGAACCCTGGCAGCCGGCGCAAGGTCTACGGGTATTAACCCTGATCGAGGTTGTACCGTGCCCTGGCCCCGCCTGAGTCTTGCCCTGTTGCTCGCCGCCAGCAGCCTTGCTGTGCAGGCCCGCGACTATGCCTACAGCGATGCGCACCTGCATTACGTGGATTTTTTCCAGGAAACGGCAGGCATGGAGAAACTGCTCAAGGCGATGGCGGAGAATCGCATCGAACATGTGATGATTTCCGGCATTCCGGTAGCGAAAAAATGGCATGAAGACGAGCCAAAGCGCCCGCGCTATTACGCCGGTGACGATGCCGACGCTTATTGGTACAGCGCCACCGACGTAATCGTCGCCGCAGCGGTGAACAAACTGACGCCCGAGCAGCGCCAGCACTTCCATCCATTTCTGTCTGGCTTCAACCCCAACGACAAGAACTCCGCCGCCCATATCCAGCGCATGCTCGACCTCAACCCGGGGCTTTGGCAGGGCATCGGTGAAGTGTTCACCCGCCATGATGATCTGACGGCGTTGACGTCAGGCGATACCCCGCGCGCCAACAACGAGGCCATGACGCGCATCTACCACCTCGCCGCCGAAAATGACCTGCCGGTGATGTTGCATTCCAACATCACCTCCAAGCGCGAGCGCAACCCGCTGTACCTGGCAGAAGTCGAAGGGCCGCTGCGCAATCACCCGCACACTCGCTTTATCTGGGCCCATGCCGGCACCAGCAAGGAGATCCACCGGCACCAAGTGCAGATGGATTTTTTGCTGCCCACCTTGAGCCGCATGCTGGAGGCCTACCCCAACCTGTACATCGACCTGTCCTGGAGCATGCTCACGCCGTACTTGCTCGATGATGCGGGCAAGCCAAGGCCGGAGTGGGTAAGCCTGGTGGAGCGCTTCCCGGAGCGCTTTATGCTGGGCTCGGACGTCGTAGGGAGATTCAACAAGCTGGGTAAGGAAATGCGCCGCTTTGAACCCTTCCTCGATGCGCTACCCGAGGGCGTGGCGCGCAAGGTTGCACGGGACAACTTCCTGGCGATCCTGCCAAAGCCGCTGCGCGAGGGAAAGACGCATTGATATCGCGTTTTAGTCTTACGAACAGTCGATAACAGGCCGATACCTTTCAGGAAGCCCGCTGCAGGTGGATGCAGCGCATTTGAAAGGAATCGACCCATGAGTATCCGTAGTTTGAATATCGCCCCACGCGCCGGCCTGGGCTTTGGGGTGCTGGCGCTGATGGTGTTTGCCCTGGGCGGCTTCGCCCTGTTGCAGATGGGCAATATGCGCCAGCAGTCTGACGAGGTGGAGAACAACTGGCTGCCCAGCGTGATGGCAGTGGGCGAGATGAGCCAGGACTTGCTGCGCATTCGTGCTTTGACCTTGC
This sequence comes from Pseudomonas fildesensis, assembly GCF_001050345.1. GTDB lineage: Bacteria > Pseudomonadota > Gammaproteobacteria > Pseudomonadales > Pseudomonadaceae > Aquipseudomonas > Aquipseudomonas fildesensis. The sequence continues at coordinate 91,133 of NZ_LFMW01000018.1, forward strand.
GCCTGGTGGTCAATCGCGATTCCCAGGCGGTGGCGCAGAACGAACAGAAAATCCTCGAGACCAAAACGGGCCTGTACAACGCCGAGTCGTTGTACGAAGCCTTGATCGTGCTTCCCGAGGAGCGTGTTTTGTTTGATCGTTTCAAAACCGAGGAGCAACGCTACCTGCAGCGCCAGGAACAAGTAGTGAGCCTGTCCAAGTCCAATCAGTTGGACGAGGCGATAAAAGTCGTCAACGGCGAAATGAATCAACTGGCCGATGAGATGGCCGCCACCCTGCGCGAGTTGCTCAGCCTGAACAAGGCCAGTGCCAACAAGGCCGCAAGCCTGGCGCAAGCTGTCTTCATTGAGTCCCGTAGCGGGGTGATTGGCATGATCCTGGTGGCAGCGCTGGTGACCATTGGTTTGGCCGTGTGGCTGACCCGCAGCATCGTGCTACCGCTGGCGCAGTCGCTGAAAGTCGCCCAGAACGTGGCCAGTGGCGATCTGACGGGTGAGATCACCGTCAGCGGCAAGGATGAGCCGGCGCGCTTGCAGCAGGCGCTCAAGGGTATGCAGGACAACTTGCGCGACACCATCCGGCGTATTTCCGAATCATCCAACCAACTGGCGTCGGCTTCCGAAGAGCTCAGTTGCGTGACCGAGGACGCCACGCGCGGCCTGCATCAGCAAAGCCAGGAAATCGAACAGGCTGCTACGGCGGTCAACCAGATGACGGCGGCGGTGGAGGAGGTGGCGAGCAATGCCGTCGCCACGTCCCAGGCGTCCCGTGAATCCGACCGCATTGCCCAGCACGGGCGTGCGCAGGTGCAGCAGACGGTGGTGTCGATTGAGGCCCTGGCCGATGATGTGACGGCCAATGCAACCCAGGTCGAGGAGCTGGCGCAGAAGGTCTATGGCATCAGCAAGGTGCTGGACGTGATCCGCTCGATTGCCGAGCAGACTAACCTGCTGGCGCTGAATGCTGCGATCGAAGCGGCGCGTGCCGGGGATGCGGGGCGCGGTTTTGCGGTGGTGGCCGATGAGGTTCGCGCTCTGGCCCACCGCACCCAGCAGTCGACCCAGGAAATCGAGCAGATGATCGGCGGGATTCAGCAAGGCACGGATCAGGCGGTCAGTTCGATGCAGCAGAGCAACAGCCGGGCGCGCTCTACCCTGGAAGTCGCCAAGTCGGCAGGCACGGCGCTGGAGGAAATTGCCTCGGCGTTTACCTTGATCAACGAGCGCAACCTGGTGATCGCCAGTGCATCGGAGCAACAGGCGGCTGTGGCGCGGGAGGTGGATCGCAACTTGATGAACATCCGCGACCTGGCGCACCAGACGTCGACCGGGGCCAACCAGACCAGTGCGGCGAGCCAGGAATTGTCGCGGTTGGCGGTGGGCCTGAATACGATGGTGGCGCGGTTTTCGGTGTAGGCCTGGAAACCGAGTCGCCTGCATCGCCGGCAAGCCGGCGATAAAGGCGGTGCGGTCAAAAATTCACCCATAAAAAAAGCCCCGAACCAGTCGGGGCTTTTTCATGTGATCAACCTGCGGGGCTTACTTGCCCTGCCAGCGTTTCAGCACCAGGGTGGCGTTAGTGCCACCGAAGCCGAAGCTGTTGCTCATCACAGTGTCGATTTTCACGTTTTCGACGGTCTTGGTCAGGATCGGCATATCGGCGACGACCGGGTCGATCTCGTCGATGTTGGCCGAGCCGGCCATGAAGTTGCCTTCCATCATCAGCAGGCAGTAGATCGCTTCGTGAACGCCGGCGGCTCCCAGAGAGTGACCGGACAGGCTCTTGGTGGAGCTGATGGCCGGAGCCTTGTCGCCGAATACCGCACGCACGCCTTCCATTTCCTTGGCGTCGCCGACTGGAGTCGAGGTGCCGTGGGTGTTCAGGTAGTCGATTGGGGTATCCACGGTAGACATGGCCATCTGCATGCAGCGGATGGCGCCTTCGCCGCTTGGCGCAACCATGTCGTAGCCGTCGGAAGTGGCGCCGTAGCCGACGATTTCCGCGTAGATCTTGGCACCACGGGCCAGAGCGTGTTCCAGCTCCTCAACCACCACCATGCCGCCACCGCCGGCGATGACGAAGCCGTCACGCTTGGCGTCGTAGGCGCGGGAGGCCTTCTCCGGGGTTTCGTTGTACTGGGTGGACAGGGCGCCCATGGCGTCGAACAGGAACGATTGGCTCCAATGTTCTTCTTCACCGCCGCCGGCGAACACGATGTCCTGCTTGCCCAACTGGATCTGCTCAACCGCAGTACCGATGCAGTGAGCACTGGTGGCGCATGCGGAGGAGATCGAGTAGTTCACGCCCTTGATCTGGAATGGCGTGGCCAGGCAGGCCGAAACGGTGCTGCCCATGGTCCGTGTGACACGGTACGGGCCAACGCGCTTCACGCCTTTTTCGCGCAGGATGTCCAGCGCTTCCATCTGGTTCAGGGTAGATGCGCCGCCCGAACCGGCGATCAGGCCGGTGCGCACGTTCGAGACCTGGTCATGGCTCAGGCCGGAGTCGGCGATGGCGTCTTTCATGGCCAGGTAGGCGTAAGCGGCAGCGTGGCCGACGAAGCGATAGATCTTGCGATCAATCAGCTCTTCGAGGGGCAGGTCGATGGAGCCGGAAACCTGGCTACGCAGACCCATTTCGGCATATTCCGGGTTGAATCGGATGCCAGGGCGACTTGCACGCAGGTTAGCGGTGACGGTCTCTTTGTCATTGCCCAGGCAAGAAACGATGCCCAGACCAGTGATAACGACGCGGCGCATGCGGATAACCCTTAAAAGTTGTCAGTGGAAGTAAATACGCCAACCCGAAGGCCTTCGGCAGTATAGATCTCGCGACCGTCGACAGTCACCGAACCGTCGGCGATAGCCAGGTTCAGCTTGCCCTTGAGGACGCGCTTGATTTGAATGTTGTAGGTGACTTTCTTGGCGGTCGGCAGGACCTGGCCAAAGAACTTCACTTCGCCCGAACCCAGGGCGCGGCCGCGGCCCGGCAGGCCTTGCCAGCCGAGGTAGAAACCGACCAGTTGCCACATGGCGTCAAGGCCCAGGCAGCCCGGCATTACAGGGTCACCTTCGAAATGGCAGGCGAAGAACCACAGGTCCGGGGTGATATCCAGCTCGGCGACCAATTCACCTTTGCCGTACTTGCCACCCTCTTCGCTGATATGGGTGATGCGATCCACCATCAGCATGTTCGGGGCGGGCAGTTGCGCGTTACCTGGGCCAAACAGCTCACCGCGACTGCAGCGCAGCAGGTCTTCCCGAGTAAAGGCGTTTTGTTTGGTCATGCGAGCTCCTCAATAATCCCATGCGGCAGGGTAGGGCAAATCTTCCCGATACCGACGACGCGTTCATGCATCACATCGGCAGCCTACACATAGACTATTGCGTTGTAGTGAAAGTCACAGCGTCAAGGCACTCAATGTACACTTGTTCACTGAAATTTTAAACCGGGCCTGTTTATGGGCCCGTTCGGGTGCCTAAGACTGCCGCACTTTCGTCTTTCACGCCAGTCGCAGTTGGCTGATGGCGCCGCGCTATTGCACCCAACGCTGCAGGATTTGCTGCAAATCGGTACGTTTGAACGGCTTGGCCAGGTAATCGTTCATTCCGGCAGCCAGGCAGGCTTCACGATCGCCCTGCAACGCGTTCGCGGTGAGGGCGATTATCGGCAGGTCGGCGCAGCCCGGTAACTGGCGAATCTGCCGGGTGGCCTCGTAGCCGTCGATCAGCGGTAGCCGGCAATCCATCAGGATTGCGGTGAAAATCAGGCTCTCGGCACTGCGGATCGCTTCGGCGCCGTCGGTGGCCAGGCTCACTTCAAACCCCAGGCTGCGCAGCATGGCTTCCACCACCGTGCGGTTGACCGGGTTGTCTTCCACCAGCAACACATGGCGGCCGTCACCGGGGCTGCTTTTGCCGGCAGCGTCCGGGGCAATCGCGGGCAGGCTTTGCTGATCGATGGCCAGGGGGATTTCCAAAGTGAACACCGAGCCACGGCCTTCTTCGCTCTGGGCGCGCAGGGTGCCGCCCATACGTTCGGCGAGGGTACGGGCGATAGGCAGGCCCAACCCGGTGCCGCCGTAACGTCTTGAAATGGAACTGTCGGCCTGCTGGAACGCATCAAACATCAACTCCAGGCGCTCGGCAGAAATGCCGATGCCGCTGTCGCGCACGGTGCAGGTGAACCACACCAGTTCATGGTCGAGGGTTTGCCAATGGGGCTCGACGCTGACGGTGCCGTGCTCGGTGAACTTCAGGGCATTGCCGATCAGGTTCACCAGAATCTGGCGGATACGCGTCGGGTCGCCCCGTACCCGCAACACGTCCATGCCCGGCGGAATCGGCAGTTTCAGCGTCAACCCACGCTGCTGGGCGCTGTGCTGGAAGGCCTGGGCGCAACTGTTGATCAGGTCGGCCAGGTTGAACGAAATATTTTCCAGCTCCAGGGCGGCGCGCTCGATACGCGAGAAGTCGAGGATGTCATTGATGACCTTGAGCAAATGTTCGGTGGACTCGGACGCCAGCGCCGCGTATTCGGTCTGCTCCTCAGTCATCTCGGTGGTTTCCAGCAGTTGCAGCATGCCCAGCACCCCGTTCATCGGTGTGCGCAACTCGTGGCTCATCATCGCCAGGAAATCCGACTTGGCGTTGTTCGCCCGTTCGGCCTCTTCGCGGGTCTGGATCAACTGGGCCATGGCCTGCTGCTGCTCGCGGCTGGCCTGGTTGAGGCCTTCGGCAAGGTTGTTGATATGCCGCGACAGGTCGCCCAGCTCCGAGTCGTCGACAATCGGCAGCGGCGTCTTGTAGTCGCCTTGCTGGATCGCCTTCACCGCATTGCCCATCGCGCTGATCGGTTGCGACAGGCTCGCAGCCAGGCGCCGCGCCAGCAGGAAGGTAAACAGCAGGGCAAACAGCGCCAGGATGCCGGCCTTGAACAGAATCTCTTGTTGGCGCTGGCTGAAAGCGTCATTGGACATGCCGACGATCACGCGGCCCAGGTAGTCGGCGCGGGGTGCCTTGGGTTCGTTGATGTTGTCCTGGAAGAAGTCATTGCCCAGCTGGATATGCTGCAGGCGGATCGGCGCCTGGAATACTTTGACCGAGAGTGAACGGTTGTGTTTTTCCGAGGGCTGTTCGACGTACACCAGGATGTTTTCGCTGCTGTCCTGAATCTCCAGGAAGCGCACATGGGGCGTGGCCAGCGTGGCGCGCAGCAGGCTGTCGAGCACATCGTTGTTGCCGGAAATTACCCCGTATTCGGTGGCTGGGGCGAGCTGGTTGGCGATCAACTGGCCGGTGTGGTCCAGTTCCTGGCGCAGGTCCTGGATGCGCACGAAGGTAAAGAAGCTGATCAACAGCAGTGTCAGCAACAGCGCCGGGCCCAGGGTGATGAGCTGGGTGCGGGTGTTGATGTCCCAACGACGGCGCAAGGTCATGGGCGTTTTTCTCCTTCGGCCAGTCGGGCGGCGACGTTGGTTTCGTCGACCTGTTCGATGCCCAGTGAGCGTGCGACTTGCGGGTTGCCCACAACTTTGAAGTGTTCCGGGTACAACGTGCGCGGCCAGCTGGCCGGCGGGTGGTCGAGCAGGCGGTCGAGCACGGCCAGCCAGTCGGCCTGGTCGCTGTAGGTGCTGGCCAGGCTGCCGGCCTTGACGAAACCGGCGTTGGGGCCCACCAGGGGCAGTTGTTGGGCGTAGCTGCTGAGCAACAGGTTTTTTGCAGTTTTCGGGTTGTACAACTGCGGGTCGTCGAGGCCGAGCAACACATCACTGTTCCTGAACAAGGCTTGCAGCGGGCGGCTGTCGTTAGTGTTGTCCCAGAGCTGGGGCACGATCTCCAGCCCGAGAGGCGCTGCATACTGGCGCAGTTCGGGGAGCAGGAACTCACTATCTGGGCCATAAAGCACACCGATGCGCCGGGCCTGGGGCAGGATGCCGGTGATCAGGCGCAATTGGCGGTCCAGGGGCGGGTCGCTCCAGAGCAGGCTGATTTTGGCCGGCAGGTTTTTCCCCAGGCGCTGGTTCGCTTGCAGGCGGCTGATGCGCAGTACGAGGGTGGGTGGGCCCTGCGTGTCTTGCAGGCGCCAGTCGAGGCCGGGCAGGTCGAGCAGGATCATCCGGGTGCCGGCGGGTAAGTGGCTCGGCGTCGGCAGTTCGTTGAGGGGGGTGAAGATCACGTGATCCTCGGGGCGTTGCAGCGCCAGTGCCTGGGCGAACGCCTGAACGCCGGCGCCATCTTCGGCGGCGGTGAGCAGGATGTCGGCACTCCAGGCCGGCGCGGTCAGCAGCAGGCACACCAGCAGCAGGGCGCGCCGCCAGAGCCGAGAGATAAACAAGAGGGTCATCCGTGACTGTTCGCCCATGTCAGAACTCTAACTCCGCGCTGAAGTAGAGCACTTGGCGATGGTCGTAGTTATTGTCGGCCCAGGTGGTGGGCTGGTTGTCGAGGCGTTGTTGCAGCATACCGGCCAGCTCCACGTTGGCTTTGCCCAGGGCAATGCGCTTGGCCACCCGCAGGTCGACCCGTTCGAAGCGATATTGGTTGAGCGCATCGTCGCCATAGTAGAACAGCGCGCTGGACCAGCCCTGACCCCATTCTCGCAGCCAGCCGGCCGAGCCACTGTTGCGCGCGGTTTGCGCCTTGTCCAGCGGATTGCTGGAGCTGGCGTCGACGTAAGCATAAGTGAACCGCAGCCGGTCGGCGTCGCTCATGCGCCAGTCGAACTGCGACTCGGCACCGGTAAACCGTGAGCTGTTGGCGTTACTGGCAATATACTGGTTGTTGCGCAGTGGCGAGCTGATCATGTCGGTGATTTCGTCATAGAACAGCTTCACGTCGACGTTCAGCCCGATGTCGGCAAAAAAACCGTTGTAGCCCAGCTCCCGCGACTTCATCCGCTCTTTGTCGAGGTTGCCCGGCCCGCGCGTCACCACAAAGTACTGCCCGGAGTTCTGCCCGTAGGTCGGGGAGCTGAGGTTGGCGACGCGGTAACTCCAGTTGACGTTGTTCTCGAACATGTCCGGCGAGCGAATGGCTTCGGAGTACACCGCACGCAGGCCGTGGCGCGGGTTGATCAGGTAGTTGACCGCCACCCGTGGTGTCAGTGAGTTGCCGCTCAGGTGGGTGTCTTCGTACATGGCGCCGCCTTGCAGCAACCAGTGTTCGCTGGCGCGCCATTCCAGCTGGCCGAACAGGCGCCAGGTGGTGTCGTCCAGGGTGCCGTTGAAATAGGTGTCGGAGTCGGCGCGGTCATAGCGATAGTTCATGCCACTGACCAGGCGCAGGCTGTCGGAAAGGCTGAGCGTATCCTGGATTTCCAGGTCGTAGCGGCTTTCGCGGGTGCTCTGGTCGATATCACCGCACACACTCTGGCTGGCGCCGGTGCGCCATTGGTCCAGCACCTGATTGGCCAAGGCTTGTTCGGGGGCGCTGCCCGGAGGGGCCGTGCCCTGGCTGTAGGCGTCCATGTGCCGGGCGAGTTTTTCCGCGTAGTTCGGGTTGAGTTGCCACAGGCGGGTCAGCTCGGGGCTGAACGACACCTTGGCGTCACAGGCCTTCCAGACCTGCCGACGGTCCCATTGCTGGGCCGAGCCCTGGATATAAAGGCTGTGGTCGGGATTGAAGTCGAAGTTCCAGCGCAACGAGCCGGAATAGTCTTTGGCCGTGACGTCGGAGTTGTCGCCGCCTTCGGTAATCCCGGCGAATACCGGCGTGTAGGTATAAGGACGCTGGTTGGTCCCTTCCTTGGCATTCAATTGCCATTCGATGCTCTGTTGCGCGTTCAGCGTCTGGCTCACGGCCAGGCTGAAGCGGTTGAGACGACGGCCATCACGGCGGTCGGCGCCGACGGCGTCGCTGTCAAAACCATCGTCCTGTTGCCCTGACATGGACAGGCGCAAGTCGCCGGTATCCCAACCCACGCCCTGGCTGGCGTAGAAGTCGTTGATCCCGCGTTCGCCACGGGTCACCTTCACCCTCGAGCCCTGGCTGTTGGCCGGCGAGCGGGTCAGGATATTCACCACGGCCATTAACGCATTCGCGCCATAGCTGACGGTGTTCGGCCCACGGAACACTTCGATACGCTCGATATCCTCCATGGCCACCGGAATGTCGCTCCAGTCCACGGTCGCCAGGCCTGCGCGGTACACCGAACGCCCGTCGATCAACACCTGCATGCGCCGCGCATCTCTGGCATTGGTGCCGTGGTAGTTGACCGTCGCCTGGTTGCCGCTGATGTAGCCGACCATCATCCCCGGCACCAACCGCAGCAGCTCGGAGATGTCGCGCGCGCCGCTGGCCTTGATCAGCTCGCTGTCGATCACCGTCATGCTGCCGGGTACGGCGGCGGCCGATTGCTTCAGGCGCGTGGCGGTCAGTACCTGCGGCAGCGGCTGGCTGTCGAGGAACAGGTCGTCAGCGAACACCGCGCCGCTGCACAACAGCATCAACCACAGAGATGAACGGGGAGGAGGGCCCAAATACACGGCGCGGCCTTGATAATTACGGATAGCCGCCCATGTTAACTGAGGCGGGGCCATTTGCCAGTCGCCGCCCTTGCATTTACTTCACACAAGCATGGCATTTTCCGACAGGCACGCGAATTGATACGGGGGCTGGCCGCAAGCGGGTCGCCCCGTATAATGCCGCCATCGCCACTGGTATGGATTAACGGATTGCATATGACTGAACAGCGCCCTATTGCGGTCCTGGGAGGCGGAAGTTTTGGTACCGCCGTGGCTAACCTGCTGGCCGAGAACGGCCATCAGGTGCGTCAGTGGATGCGCGATCCCGAACAGGCCGAGGCCATTCGCGTCCACCGGGAAAACCCCCGTTACCTTAAAGGCATCAAGATTCATCTGGCGGTCGAGCCCGTCACCGACCTGCTGGCGACCCTGGATGCCTGCGACCTGTGCTTTGTCGCTCTGCCTTCCAGTGCCTTGCGCTCGGTGTTGGCCCCCCATGCCGAACGCTTGGCGGGCAAGATGCTGGTCAGCCTGACCAAGGGCATCGAGGCGCAGACGTTCAAGCTGATGAGCGAAATCCTCGAAGAAATCGCCCCACAGGCGCGCATCGGCGTGTTGTCCGGGCCGAACCTTGCGCGCGAAGTCGCCGAACACGCGCTGACTGCCACAGTGGTGGCCAGTGAAGATGAGGCCTTGTGCGAGCGCGTCCAGGCGGTGCTGCATGGCCGTACCTTCCGCGTGTATGCCAGCAGCGACCGCTTCGGCGTCGAGCTGGGCGGTGCGCTGAAAAACGTCTATGCCATCATCGCCGGCATGGCGGTGGCCCTGGGCATGGGCGAAAACACCAAGAGCATGCTGATCACCCGCGCCTTGGCGGAAATGACCCGCTTTGCGGTGAACCAGGGCGCCAACCCGATGACTTTCCTGGGCCTGGCCGGTGTGGGCGATTTGATCGTCACCTGCTCGTCGCCGAAAAGCCGCAACTATCAGGTGGGTTTCGCCCTGGGACAGGGCTTGAGCCTGGAGGATGCGGTGACGCGCCTGGGTGAAGTGGCCGAAGGGGTCAACACGCTCAAGGTGCTCAAGGCCAAGGCTCAGGAAACCGGCGTGTATATGCCGCTGGTCGCCGGCTTGCACGCGATCCTGTTTGAAGGGCGCACCTTGAACCAGGTCATCGAGCTGCTGATGCGCGCCGAACCGAAAACCGATGTCGACTTTATTTCCACCAGTGGTTTCAACTGAGGAACGCGCCATGAACGATCCGAAAGCAGCCCCCAAGTACGAGTCCATCGGCCTGCGTATCCTGTGGATGCTGGTATTTGCCCTGGTATGGCAGGTGGCGCAGTTCCTGCTCGGTGCGCTGGTGGTGGTGCAACTGATTTACCGCCTGATCTACGGCGCGCCGAACCTGGGCCTGATGAACTTCGGTGATAGCCTCAGCCAGTTCCTCGCGCAGATCGGCCGCTTCGGCAGCTTCAACAGTGACCAGAAACCCTGGCCGTTCGCCGACTGGCCGACCCCGCGCGCGCCCGAAGGCGAAGCCGCCCACAGCGTGCCGCCGGCGCCGCACCCGGTGCGTGATGAAGAGCCGAAGCTGTGAAGGTTTGGGTCTTGCGCCACGGTGAGGCCGAAGGCCATGCGCGCACCGACGCCGAACGTAACCTCACCAAGCACGGTCGCGAGGAGGTATTGCGCAGCGCCGCGCACCTGATCGGCCAGCCCATCAGCGCGATCATCGCCAGCCCCTATGTGCGGGCGCAGCAAACCGCGCAGCTGGTGCGTGATGCATTGGGTTTTGGGCCGCAAATCCACACGGTGCCCTGGCTGACGCCGGAGAGTAATCCGCTGCAGGTGCTGGACAAACTCGACACCGATGACAATGTGCTGCTGGTCAGCCATCAGCCGTTGGTGGGCAGTCTGATCAGTTTTATGCAGCATGGCCATCAGCGTCAGCCGCAGCCCATGTACACCGCCAGCCTGGCGGAGCTGGAGGGTGACTTCCCATTGGCGGGGCTGATGAGCCTGGTCAGCGTGAAAAATCCGTAGGCTATATCGCTTCTTTGTGTGTGATATATAGTCAACCAAGCAAGTGCTTGGTTGGCTATCATCGGATCACAAAGGAGCGCGTCTCATGTCTGTCGCTTTTCGTTTGCCGTTGCAGGTCTTCTTCGAACGTGAAGCGCGGCACCCGCGCAAACCCTTTCTGGTACAGCCCATCGGCGGTGGCGAGGTGCAGACGCTCACGTGGGGCGACGTCGGCCATCAGGCCCGTTGCGCCGCCCACTGGCTGCGGGCGCGGGAGTTGCCGCAGGGGTCGCACATTGGCCTGATCTCGAAAAATTGTGCCCACTGGATCATTGCCGACCTGGCGATCTGGATGGCCGGGCATGTCTCGGTGCCGCTGTATCCCAATCTCACCGCCGATTCTGTTGCTCATGTGCTGACCCACTCCGAGGCGGCGCTGGTGCTGATCGGCAAACTCGACGACTGGCCTGCCATGGCTCCGGGCGTTCCGGCGGGTGTGCTGACCATCAGCCTGCCGCTGTGCCCGGCCGGCGAATTCGATTTCAGCTGGGCCGACCTGCAAGCCAGTTCGCCGATCCAGGACGACCCCGCACCCTCGGCCGCAGGCCTCGCCACCATCATCTACACCTCCGGCACCACCGGCCTGCCCAAAGGCGTGATGCATAGCTTCGGCGCCCTGGGCTTTGCGGCCACACGCGGTACCGAACTGTTTGGCCTGGGAGAGGGCGACCGGCTGCTGTCGTACCTGCCGCTGTGCCATGTGGCGGAGCGCATGTTTGTGGAAATGGCGTCGATTTATACCGGGCAAACCGTATATTTCGCTGAGAGCCTGGATACTTTTCTGACGGATTTGCGTCGGGCGCGGCCGACGGCGCTGTTCGGCGTGCCGCGCATCTGGACCAAATTCCAGATGGGCGTCTATAGCAAGATCCCGGAAAAACGCCTGGAGAGGCTGTTGCGCTTGCCCTTTATCGGCAAGCGTGTAGGGCATAAAGTCCTCGCGGGCCTGGGGCTGGACGCGGTGCGCATTGCATTGTCGGGCGCAGCGCCGGTGCCCGAAGCCTTGCTGCGCTGGTATCGGCGCCTGGGCCTGGATGTGCTGGAGGTGTATGGCATGACCGAAAGCTGCGGCTACTCCCATGTATGTCGCCCAGGCCAGCAGACCATCGGCTGGATCGGCCTGCCGTGCCCCGGTGTTGAAGTGCGCATAGATGACCCCTCGGGCGAAGTGCAGGTGCGCAGCGGTGCGACCATGCTGGGCTACTTCAAGGACCCGCAAAAAACTGCCGAAACCCTCACCGCAGACGGCTTCCTGCGCACCGGCGACAAGGGCGAGCAGGATGCCGTAGGACGCCTGCGTCTGACCGGACGCCTCAAGGAAATCTTCAAGACCAGCAAGGGCAAATACGTAGCGCCGGCGCCGATTGAAAACCGCCTGGCTGAACATGCACACATCGAACAGGTGTGCGTGGTCGGCGACGGCCTCACGGCGCCCATCGGCTTGTGCGTGCTGTCGGCGATGGGCCATGACCGGCAAGCGCTGCGCAGCAGCCTTGAGCGCTGGTTGGAGCAGGTCAACCAGGCGCTGGATAAACATGAGCGCTTGCGTCAATTAGTGGTGGTGAAAGACAGTTGGGCGGTGGAAAACGGCTTCCTGACGCCGACATTGAAGATCAAGCGCAACGTGATTGAGTCGACGTATGGCCCACAGATTCAAGGCTGGAGTGAGCGCACCGAAGCCGTTCTGTGGCAGGATTAGGGCCATCATAAAACCAAGAAGGACAACGGTATGAGCTTGTGGCGCACCCAACCGAATATCGAGCAGCTCAATGCGATTCAGAAAAACACCATCGGTGAGTTGCTGGATATCCGTTTCGAAAGCTTCGACGACGAATCCCTGACCGCCAGCATGGTGGTCGACCACCGCACCCACCAGCCCTACGGCCTGCTGCACGGTGGCGCGTCGGTGGTGCTGGCCGAAAGCCTCGGTTCCATGGCCGCCTACCTGTGCATCGATGCCAGCAAGTTTTATTGCGTGGGTCTTGAGGTCAATGCCAACCACCTGCGCGGTGTGCGTAGCGGGCGGGTGACGGCGGTGGCCAAGGCGATTCATATCGGCCGCACCACCCAAGTGTGGGACATTCGCCTGACCAATGATGATGGCAAGGCCAGCTGCGTGTCGCGCCTGACCATGGCCGTGGTGCCCCTGGGCGAAAACCCGCCGGCGCGATAGGCGTGGCGTGAGTGTCATCATTCCTGGCGGTTACGGTCATTGCTGTCACGGCCAGGCATGGTGACAATCAACCTCTGTTTTTGTTGATGGATCTGCTATGTCGCAGCACGTGTTTTTTGCCCACGCCAATGGCTTTCCTTCGGCCACCTACGGCAAGCTGTTCGCCGCGCTGGCCCCGGAGTACGTAGTGGCGCACCTGCCACAGCACGGCCACGACCCCAGGTTTCCGGTGGACGATAACTGGCAGAACCTGGTGGACGAGCTGATCCATCATCTGCAGTTGCAGCCCGAGCCCGTCTGGGGCGTGGGCCATTCCCTGGGCGGCGTGTTGCATCTGCACGCGGCCATGCGTTGCCCGCAGCTGTATCGCGGCGTGGTGATGCTCGACTCGCCGGTGCTGACCCGTGCGGACCGCTGGGTGATCCGTGCCGCCAAGCGCTTGGGCTTTATCGACCGCCTCACACCGGCCGGGCGTACCCTGGGCCGTCGTGAAGAATTCAGTGACTTGGACGCTGCCCGCAGCTACTTCGCCGGCAAGGCCCTGTTTCGCGGCTTCGACCCGGAATGCTTCGACGCGTACCTGCAACATGGCCTGTACCCGGTCGGCGATCGCCTGCGTCTGCGCTTCGACCCGGCCACCGAGATCAGTATCTACCGAGGCGTGCCCCACACCAGCCCCGGCCAGGTACGCCAGTTGAAGGTACCGCTGGCGGTGGTGCGCGGCCGTCAGAGCCGGGTGGTGATGCGTCACCACGCCAGCGGCGTCGACCGCCTGCCGATGGGCGAAATGCTCACCATGCCCGGCGGCCATATGTTCCCCCTGGAGCGCCCACAGGACACCGCGACCTTGATCAAAAACCTGTTCTCCCGCTGGGAAGCCCGTGAGCGCAGTTGCGCATGAGTACGTCCGTCGAAGAGGTTCGCCTGAGCCTGCCGCACATCGAGTTGGCGGCGCATCTGTTTGGCCCCGAGGATGGCTTGCCGGTAATCGCCCTGCACGGCTGGCTCGATAACGCCAACAGCTTTGCGCGCCTGGCGCCGAAGCTGCAGGGGTTGCGCATCGTGGCCCTGGACATGGCCGGCCATGGGCATTCGGCGCATCGTCCTGCGGGCGCGGGTTATGCCTTGTGGGATTACGTCCACGATGTGCTGCAAGTAGCCGAGCAACTGGGCTGGAAACGTTTTGCATTACTTGGTCATTCCCTCGGCGCCGTCGTTTCCCTGGTGTTGGCCGGTGCCCTGCCGGGCCGGGTGACACACCTGGGGTTGATCGACGGCGTGGTCCCGCCAACCGCCAGTGGCGAGAACGCCGCCGAACGGCTGGGCATGGCGTTGCAGGCGCAATTGGACCTGCAGGGCAAACGCAAACCCGTCTACAGCACCTTCGATCGCGCGGTTGAAGCACGGATGAAAGGGCTGGTGGCCGTCAGCCGCGAAGCCGCCGAACTGCTGGCCCAGCGCGGTTTGATGCCGGTGCCGGGCGGTTACACCTGGCGCAGCGACAGCCGCCTGACCCTGGCCTCGCCGGTACGTCTGACCGATGAACAGGCGATGGCTTTCGTGCGGCGAGTCGGTTGCCCTACGCAGTTGGTCGTTGCGGCAGAGGGCATGCTGGCGAAACATTCCGAATTGCTTTCTCAGCTACCCTTCACGGTGACGACGCTGCCGGGCGGCCATCATTTACACCTGAATGACGAGCCCGGCGCGGTCCTTGTTGCAGACTGTTTCAATCGGTTCTTCCACGCGCCTTGACTTGGCGCGGGCAACTGCCGAGGCTGGGCGGATTGAAAGGGAGTCAACCATGTACGATCTCAACACCCGTCTTGAAACTGCTGCGACCTCCGATGGCCAGGGCTCACCGATCCGATGAGCCTGCGTAAAGGATGTATCCGTGCCTTCGGGCTGTGCTGTTTCAGCCCCTTGGTGTTCGCGGCCGATGTGCCGGGAAGCCAGGATTTACCTGCCGTATCCCGCCAGGTTGACGCGCAAATCGTCGATTACCGCCCCGCTGAAGAAAAGGAACGCATCTACCCCATGGGCGCGATCCGCAAGATCAGCGGCCAGCTGCGTTACGAAGGCCAGGCCACCGCCCGTGGGCAAACCACGGCGATTACCTATGAACTGCCCGCCGAACACACCTCCAGTGCTGCGTTTACCGACACCCGTGAAGCGTTGCAGGCGAAGGGCGCGCAACTGTTGTTCTGGTGCCAGGCTCGCGATTGCGGTGAAAGCAGCCTGTGGGCCAATGAGGTGTTCGGCAACGCCAAGCTGGTGGGCGCCGATGGCCAGCAGGAATACCTGCTCTTGCGTCTGGCGGCGCCGCAGGACAATTCCCTGGTGGCGCTGTACGGCATCACCCGTGGCAACCGCCGCGCCTATCTGCATGTAGAGCAACTCGACGCCAGCGCGCCCCTGGGGGATCTGTTGCCCACCTCGGCGACCCTGCTGCGTGAGTTGAAAAGCACCGGCGAGCTGGATTTTCCAGCGCTCGGCGCCGAGCCTGATGCCACCTGGCTGACCCTGATTTCCCGTGGGTTGAACCTCGACGCCACCCTGCGCGTCAGTTTGACCGGCCCCACTGCCGAAGTTTGGCGCCAGGGCCTTATCGATAGCGGTGTGCGCGCTGCGCGCATGGAAACCGGCACCAGTGAAACCAAAGGCCTGCACCTGCATCTGATACGCTGACCGACACAAGGCGAACGGACCCGTGCCGTTCGCCTAAGCTTTCTACCTAAAGCCTTTTCCAGAGATACCTCCATGCTCAATAACGATCGCCTTCTGGTGCAAATCCTGCTGCTGGTGCTGTTCGGTGCCAGCTTCTGGGTGATGGCGCCGTTCTGGTCGGCGCTGTTCTGGGGCGCGGTGCTGGCGTTTGCCAGTTGGCCGCTGATGGTGCTGCTGACCCGCTGGCTCGGTGGCCGTGAGTCCCTGGCCGCCGGCATCCTGACCCTGGGCTGGATGCTATTGGTGGCGGTGCCCCTGGTGTGGCTGGGGTTCAACCTGGCGGACCATGTGCGCGACGCCGTGGCGCTGATCAAGGACATTCAGGTCGATGGCCTGCCCGAGGCGCCGACCTGGCTCGGTTCGATCCCGTTTATTGGTGAACGACTGATCTCCACATGGGACAGCATCGACCAGCAGGGCGCGGCGCTGATGGTCAGCATCAAGCCGTACCTGGGGCAGGTTGGCAATTGGCTGCTGGCGCGCAGTGCGCAGATTGGTGGGGGCATCCTTGAACTGACTCTGAGCCTGGTGTTTGTGTTCTTTTTCTACCGTGACGGGCCGCGCCTCGCAATGTTTGTGCACCGTCTGCTGGAGCGCTTGATTGGCGATCGCGCCGGTTACTACATCGAACTGGTGGCCGGTACCGTGCAACGGGTGGTCAATGGCGTGATTGGCACCGCCGCTGCCCAGGCGGTGCTGGCACTGATCGGCTTCCTGATCGCCGGTGTGCCGGGCGCGCTGGTGCTGGGGGTTGTCACGTTCCTGCTCAGCCTGATCCCCATGGGGCCGCCGCTGGTGTGGATCCCCGCCACTGCCTGGCTGGCGTGGAAGGGCGACTACACCTACGCGGTGTTCCTCGGCGTTTGGGGCACGTTCATCATCAGTGGCGTGGACAACGTGCTCAAGCCGTACCTGATCAGCCGTGGCGGCAATCTGCCGCTGGTGATCGTGCTGCTCGGGGTGTTCGGCGGGCTGATCGCCTTTGGTTTCATCGGCCTGTTTATCGGCCCCACCTTGCTGGCAGTGGCGTACAGCCTGCTGATGGACTGGAGCGCGACCCAGGCTCAAGGGCGGCGAGAAGACAAACCGCTGTAACCTGAACCTGTAAGAGCCGGCAAGCCGGCTCCTACAGTAAGCGGGGTTGGTTTTTCAGGCGCGGGGGAGCCACATTACCGCGGTCAGGCCGCCGCCTGGGGTTTCTTCCAGGTTCAGGCGGCCGCCGAGGCGTTCCACGGCATCCTTGGAAATCGTCATACCCAGGCCGACGCCGCCGGAGTTGCGGTTACGCGAGCCTTCCAGCCGATAAAACGGCTCGAACACCGCTTCGCGCTTGTCCGCCGCAATGCCCGGCCCGTGGTCGATCACGCGGATGACCAACGCTTCGCGGCTGTCCGTCAGTTCGATGCGCGCTGTACCGGCATAACGCAAGGCGTTGTCGATCAGGTTGTTCAGGCACGAGCGCAGGGCCATCGGCTGCACCTGCAAAGGCACGCAAGTCCCCGCGAATTGCACATCGGCGCCCTGGTCCTGGGCGTTTTCGCTCATGGACTCCACCAGCGCCTGCACATCCAGCCAGTGCCGGGTTTCGCTGGTGCGCTGTTCATGCAGGTAGCTCAGGGTGGCATCGAGCATGCCGATCATGTCGTTCAGGTCCTGGCGCATCTGCCCTTGCAGCTTGGTGTCTTCGATCTGTTCCAGGCGCAGTTTGAGGCGCGACAGCGGGGTGCGCAGGTCGTGGGAAACCGCGCCGAGCATGCGCGCACGCTGGCTGACCTGCTCGCGAATGCGCTTTTGCATCAGGTTGAACGTCGAGGCTGCCTGCCGCGATTCCCGAGGCCCGGATTCGTTGAGCGGCGGGCTGTCGAGGTCGAGGCTCAAACGTTCGGCCGCTTCGCTCAGGCGCTGGATCGGCCGGCTCAGCAGTTTGGCGCCGTACCAGGCGGCGATGATCAGCGAGAAAAATTGAAACGTCAGCGGCACAACCGGGCCGCCAAACCAGGAACGGTGATGCCTGGGCAAGGGCTTCATCGTGCCGTCTGGCTGTTCGATGAAGGTTTCCTGGGGCGGCGGCGGTGGCGGGCCGTAATGGTGAAACCAGAAGAACGCCAGCGCATGAGCCAGCACAATTGCCACCAGCAATACGCCGAACAGCCGTCCAAACAGCGTATTGAAGGCGTTGCGCATCAGCCGATATCCCGGGCGTCGAACAGGTAGCCTTCGCCGCGCACGGTCTTGATCAACTGTGGGGCTTTTGGATCATCCCCGAGCTTCTGGCGCAGGCGCGACACCAGCAAGTCGATGCTGCGATCAAAGGCTTCAATGGACCGGCCCCGCGCCGCATCCAGCAATTGTTCACGGCTGAGTACCCGGCGCGGGCGTTCGATAAACACCCACAACAGGCGGAACTCGGCGTTGGACAGCGGCACCACCAGTCCATCGTCGGCCACCAGCTGGCGCAATACGCTGTTCAGGCGCCAGTTATCAAAGCGGATATTGGCGCGCTGCTCGGTGCGATCATCGCGCACGCGGCGCAGGATGGTCTGGATGCGCGCCACCAGCTCACGGGGCTCGAATGGCTTGGACATGTAGTCGTCGGCGCCCAGCTCCAGGCCTATGATGCGGTCGGTGGGTTCGCAGCGGGCGGTGAGCATCAGGATCGGAATGTCCGATTCGGCGCGCAGCCAGCGGCACAGCGACAGGCCGTCTTCGCCCGGCAGCATCAGGTCGAGCACTACGACATCAAAGGTTTCGGCTTGCATGGCCAGGCGCATTGCGGCGCCATCGGTCACGCCGCTGGCGAGAATATTGAAGCGCGCCAGGTAATCGATCAGCAGTTCGCGGATCGGTACATCGTCGTCGACAATCAGTGCGCGAGTGTTCCAGCGCTTGTCATCGGCGATCACCGCGGCTTTTGGCTCATCGTTCACAGGGACGGAAGGGGTTTGCATAGTGCGATCATCTGCCTGGTGGTAGCGGTCAGCATAGGCGCCCAGCCCCATGGCTGGAAGTGCTGGACGGTGGTTCTTGCGGGCGAGCCTAGCCGTGGGGCGTGTTGAGGGCATGTCGTGAATGTATCGGTCTTGAAATAATTGCCCGAAATGCCCGCGCGAGGGCACTTGGTCAGTATTTACCGATCATCGGATCCCGCAACGGCGTCGCTTGCGCTACAATCCGCGCCGATTTCGACTTGCCTGAGAGCCCATTCCAATGTCCGTCTGCCAGACTCCTATCATCGTCGCCCTGGATTACCCCACTCGTGACGCCGCACTGAAGCTGGCTGACCAGTTGGACCCGAAGCTTTGCCGGGTCAAGGTCGGCAAGGAACTGTTCACCAGTTGCGCCGCGGAAATCGTCGGTACCCTGCGTGACAAAGGCTTTGAGGTGTTCCTCGACCTGAAATTCCACGACATCCCAAACACCACCGCGATGGCGGTCAAGGCGGCGGCCGAAATGGGCGTGTGGATGGTCAACGTGCACTGCTCCGGCGGCCTTCGCATGATGACCGCCTGCCGTGAAGTGCTGGAACAGCGCAGCGGCCCGAAACCGTTGCTGATCGGTGTGACCGTGCTGACCAGCATGGAACGCGAAGACCTGGCCGGCATCGGCCTGGATATCGAGCCTCAGGAACAAGTGCTGCGCTTGGCGGCTTTGGCGCAGAAGGCCGGCCTTGATGGGCTGGTCTGCTCGGCACTGGAAGCCCAGGCCCTGAAGAGCGCGCACCCGTCGCTGCAACTGGTGACCCCGGGGATTCGCCCGGCGGGCAGTGCCCAGGATGACCAGCGCCGCATCCTGACCCCACGCCAGGCATTGGACGCGGGCTCCGACTACCTGGTGATCGGTCGCCCGATCAGTCAGGCAGCGGACCCGGCCAAGGCGTTGGCGGCAGTCGTCGCCGAGATCGCCTGATTTAATACATGATCGTTCCCACGTTCCGCGTGGGAATGCCTCTTGTGACGCTCCGCGTCACGTTTCGGAACGCAGAGCGTCCAGGGCAGCATGCCCACGCAGAGCGTGGGAACGATCTTGTCAGCTGACTTTGAGCACCAGCTTGCCAAAGTTCTCCCCGTTGAACAGCTTCATCAACGTCTCCGGGAACGTCTCCAGTCCTTCCACAATATCTTCCTTGCTCTTGAGCTTGCCCTGCGCCATCCAGCCGGCCATTTCCTGCCCGGCGGCGGCGAAATTCGCCGCATGGTCCATCACCACGAAGCCTTCCATACGCGCGCGATTGACCAGCAATGACAAATAGTTGGCCGGACCTTTTACGGCTTCCTTGTTGTTGTACTGGCTGATGGCGCCGCAAATCACCACACGGGCTTTCAACGCCAGCCGACTGAGCACGGCGTCGAGAATATCGCCGCCGACGTTATCGAAATACACGTCTACGCCTTTGGGGCACTCGCGCTTGAGGGCGGCGGGCACGTCTTCGCTTTTGTAATCGATGGCGGCGTCGAACCCCAGTTCATCCACCAGGAACTTGCACTTGTCGGCGCCACCGGCAATGCCCACCACGCGGCAGCCTTTGATCTTGGCGATCTGCCCGGCAATGCTGCCCACCGCACCGGCGGCGCCGGAGATCACCACCGTTTCCCCGGCCTTGGGCGCTCCGGTGTCCAGCAGGGCGAAGTAGGCGGTCATGCCGGTCATGCCCAGCGCTGACAGGTAGCGGGGCAGGGGCGCGAGCTTGGGGTCGACCTTATGGAAGCCACGTGGCTCGCCGAGGAAATAATCCTGCACGCCCAAGGCACCGTTCACGTAGTCCCCGACTGCAAACTTCGGGTTGTTCGAAGCAATCACTTTGCCTACTCCCAACGCACGCATGACTTCGCCGATACCGACGGGGGGAATGTAGGATTTGCCCTCATTCATCCAGCCGCGCATGGCTGGATCGAGGGACAGGTATTCGTTATGCACCAGCACCTGCCCGTCCTGGAGTGTGCCCACCGGCACTTCCTGGTAGGTGAAGGTGTCCCGCGTGGCTGCGCCGACCGGGCGTTTGGCGAGCAGGAACTGGCGGTTGGTCTGGGCGGTCATGGCGAGGACTCTTGAGAAATGAACCCTGAGTGATAGACCCTGAACAGCCTGGAGGCAAGGTCAGCCGAGGGGTGCGAATGCCCGTCGATAGGCTTCAATGATAGTGGCGCCGTATGCCTTATCACCACGATTCATGCACGGCCAACCGGCCTTCTGATAGTGCTGACGCGTTGGCCCCGGCCTTGGCTAGACTCGCCCCACGGCTATTTCTCCCATAGGACATCCTCCATGAGCATGACGTTTTCCGGCCAGGTCGCCCTGGTGACCGGCGCCGCCGCCGGTATTGGCCGCGCCACCGCGCTGGCGTTTGCGGCCGAAGGTCTGAAAGTAGTGGTTGCCGACCTGGATGTGGCGGGCGGCGAGAGCACCGTCGCACTGATCCAGCACGCTGGTGGCGAAGCGCTGTTTGTGCGCTGCAACGTCACGCTTGAAGCGGATGTGCAGCAATTGATGGCGCAGACGGTCGCCGCATACGGCCGCCTGGACTATGCCTTCAACAATGCCGGGATCGAGATCGAAAAAGGCAAGCTGGCCGACGGCAGCCTGGATGAGTTCGACGCCATCATGGGCGTCAACGTCAAGGGTGTGTGGCTGTGCATGAAGTACCAGTTGCCGCTGTTGCTGGCCCAGGGTGGTGGGGCGATCGTCAACACAGCGTCGGTGGCTGGCTTGGGTGCAGCGCCGAAGATGAGTATTTATGCGGCGTCCAAGCATGCGGTGATCGGCCTGACCAAATCGGCGGCCATCGAGTACGCGAAAAAGAAAATTCGTGTCAACGCGGTATGCCCGGCGGTGATCGACACCGACATGTTCCGCCGTGCCTATGAAGCCGACCCGCGCAAAGCTGAATTTGCGGCGGCCATGCACCCGGTTGGGCGTATCGGCAAGGTCGAGGAAATCGCCAGTGCTGTGCTGTACCTGTGCAGCGACGGTGCGACGTTTACCACCGGGCAGGCTTTGGCGGTAGACGGTGGCGCGACCGCAATCTAGGACTCCACGCCGCACTCCATTCGAAAAGGTATGGGGTGCTGTGGGGCGTTTCCATAGCTGGCAAAACGCCGCTGTCGAATGTGTATCATTAGGTAAATAACTCAATAAAATCAATACTTTAGTAAAGGTTGTCGCCGGGCTTAACCGAGCATCTGTGCTTAACTGGTTTGGGTTGAATAACAGACAGTTGAAGTGAGTGGCTCATGGATTTAGGGATTGATCGACAAGCCCTTGTACCGGTGGTGCAGCAAATCGTCAGTGCGGTAGCGGAATGGATTCGCAAGAGCGGGGTGAGTCCCGGCACACGATTACCGTCCGTCCGGCAGTTGGCCCTCGACAACCTGCTTAGCCAGTCCAGTGTGATCGAGGCTTTCGAACGGATGGAGGCCCAGGGCCTGCTGGCGTCGAAACAGGGCTCCGGGTTTGTAGTGGCGCAACCCCCGACCGTTCACGAAGTGCATTGGTATGAAGGCGCGGAACAGGGATGGGGCGTGTTTACCGACAGCTCGTTGGGTGAACTGAAACTGGGGTGCGGCTGGTTGCCGGACGCGTGGCGCGAAAGCGATGACCTCAGTTACGCGATTCGCGAAGTCAGCCGCATCGACATTGGTGGCCTGTTCAACTACAGCACGCCTCTCGGGTTGCCGGCGTTGCGCGAACAATTGCTCAAGCGCCTGACGCAAATTCACGTGGCTACCAGCCTCGACCGCATTCTCACCACCCATGGCGCCAGCCACGCCCAGGACCTGCTGATACGAACGTTACTCAGGGCCGGCGATACGGTGGTGGTCGAGACCCCAGGCTATGGCAATCTCTACCGTCAACTGGCGTTTCACGGTGTCACGCTGCTGGAAGTGCCACGCACCCGTGGCGGCCCGGACATTCCGGCGCTGGAATTGCTGCTGCGCAGCCACCGCCCCAAGTGCCTGTTTATCAACAGCCTGTATCACAACCCGACGGGCACCAGCCTGAGCCGCGCGGTGGCTGAGCGTTTGCTGGAGCTGGCGCGCAGTGAGGACTTCCTGATCATCGAAGAGGATGTCTACGGCGACCTGCAACACGCCAGTTGCACACGGCTGTCGGCGCTGCCCCATGATGGCCGGGTGATCTACGTTGCGAGTTTTTCCAAGACCCTGAGCAGTGCCTTGCGGGTGGGCTACCTCAGCGCCAGCACCGCGATTATTACGCAACTGGTTCATCTCAAGACCCTGACCGGCATCGGCACCTCGCGCTTTGCCGAAGCGGTGGTGGCCACGTTGCTGGCCAATGGCACCTACCGCAAGTGGGTGCAGCGCCTGCGCAAGCGCCTGAGCACGCAAATGGCCGCGACCTTGCAAGTGCTGGAGGATGAGGAGTGGCAAGTGTTTGCCGTGCCCGCCGGCGGCATGTTCCTGTGGGCGCGGCCGGGTGTGGGCGATCGTTCGCGGTTGCAGGCGTGTGCCCGGCGGCTCGGGGTGTTGTTGTCGCCGGGGGCGTTGTTCAGCCCGACGGGTGAACACAGTGAGTGGCTGCGCATCAATGTGGCCTATGCTGACGATCAGCGCGCCCTTGCGTTGTTCCGTGCCATGGGGCCTGCCAGATCGACCTCAACCATTCTGAAAACGACGAGTATGTAGCTTTTTGCCATTATTCCGGCGCCAACGGCTTGTGCGCAATGCCTTGTGGTTGCCAATCTCGCTTCTTGTAACCGGGCTTATGGCATCTGCCATTGCAAGAGGATTCAAGTGCAATGATTTCGGCCGTGCAACGACGCTTCGCCAACCTCGGTATGGCGAAAAAACTGGGCTTGGGTTTTACCCTGGTGCTGCTGCTGACTGCCTTGGTGGCGGCGATTGGCGTGTGGTCGCTGCAAACCGTTGGCCTGCGTTTCGAAGGCCTCAAGAACATGTCTTCGCTCAACAGCGGTTTGCTCAAGGTGCGCCTGATCGAGCAGGACTACGCGCTGCACGCTGATGCCAAGTCCGTTGATGCGCTGCATGAAAGCGTCGACGCACTGGCGGCCCAGGCGGCCGTCCTAAAGGCTCAATCGGCTGCCAACGTGCCGGTGATGACCGAGGTCGAACAAGCCCTGGCCGCTTACCGCAAGGCCTTCGACGAGTTTGTGGAACTGACCCAGACCAAGGATCTGGCGCTGGAAATGGCCAGTTGGTCGGTGTCCAGCGTGGCCAATAACCTCGATGTGCTGCAGGCCGGCCTGGCGGACGATGGGGCCTATGGCCTCAAGGAAAGCCAGGGCAAGGAAGGCGCCGAGTTTATCGAGCAGGCGGGGCAGGTCAGTCAGGTTTCGCGGTTGATGTTGCAGGCCATGAACGAAGCCCGGGTGCGCCTGGATCAGAGCCGCAAGGGCGAAGAGGCCGAGCAAGGCAAGATCGAACAGGCCGACGAGGCCCTGGCCCAGGTCGATCATTTGAAAACCGCAGTCAAAGACCCGGGTTACCAGACCGTGCTGAACGAAGTCTCCGGGCATATCGCCTCGTTCAGCGAAAAACTCGGTGAATACACCGGCCTGCTGGCCCAGGAAAAGGTGGTCTACAAGCAATTGCATGATCGGGCCGACCAGGTGGTTAGCCGGGTCAACCAGGCTTATGACGCCGAAGACCAGTCGATGCAGGCACAGCTGAAGAAAAGCGCGATGCTGATCATCGGCTCGTCTGCCCTGGCGCTGCTGGTGGGGCTGATTGCAGCGTGGGTGATTACCCGGTTGATTGTGGCGCCGCTGCGCAGTGTGATCGCGGTGGCCCAGCAGATTGCCTCTGGTGACCTGAGCGGGCGCATGGAGGTCAACCGCCGGGATGAGATTGGCCAACTGATGCTGGCCATGCAACAGATGGGCAACGGTTTGAGCAGCATGGTCAGCGGGTTGCAGGCGGGTATTGAGCAACTCGCCAGTTCGGCGCACTCGCTGTCCAGCGTCACCGAACAGACCAATGTGGAGGTCAGCAGCCAGAAGGAAGAAACCGAGCAGGTGGCCACGGCGATGAACCAGATGACCGCCACGGTGCATGACGTGGCGCGCAATGCCGAACAGGCTGCGCAAGCCGCGCAGACGGCGGATGAAAAGGTCGACAGCGGCCAGCAGGTGGTACGCCAGAGTTTGCAGCGGATCGAGTTGCTGGCCAGTTCCAGCACCAGTGCCAGCGCCAGCATCGAAAGCCTGAGTGCGGAAATCCAGAACATCGGCACGGTGCTGAGTGTGATCAAAAGCGTGGCTGAACAGACCAACCTGCTCGCCTTGAACGCCGCAATCGAGGCGGCCCGGGCGGGTGAGCAGGGCCGTGGTTTTGCGGTGGTGGCCGACGAGGTGCGGGCGCTGGCCAAGCGCACCCAGCAATCGACCGAGGAAATCGAACGGTTGGTCAGCACCCTGCGCACGGCGGCGCAGTCGTCGGTGCAACAGATTCAGCAGAGTGGCGAGTTGGTGAAACTGGCGGTCAGCGATGCGCTGGAAACCGAAAGCGCCCTGGGCAGTATTGCCGCCGCCGTGTCATTGATCCAGCAGATGAACCAACAGATTGCCGCCGCCGCTGAGGAGCAAAGCTCGGTGGCCGAAGAGATCAATCGCAGTGTCACCAGTATTCGCGCAAGCGCCGATCAATCGGCGCTGAGCATGCAAGGCAATGCCGCGTCGAGCATCCAGCTGGCGCAATTGGGGGCGGAGCTCAAGGGCATGGTGGGGCACTTCCGGCTTTGATCGCCGCGTGTTGGCAGCGATCAAAGGGCAGGGCAGCGATCAGGCGTTGTTGGCGAGGAACGTCAGTAGCGCTTCATTGACGAAGTCCGGGTTCTCCCGGCTGGAGATATGCCCGGCGTCTGGTATCAGGGTCAGGCTGCAGCCAATCAGGTCGGCCATTTCCTGCGACTCGGCGGGTGGGCGGGGCTTGTCCTGATCGCCGCACATCACCAGCGTGGTCTCGGCGCTCAGGCACGGCAGTTGCTCCAGTACGTCCTCACGGCTGAAGATCAGCCGGCCCAGAGGCACGATGCTCTGCAGCAAACGTTCCTTGGAAAAGGCCTGCAGAGACTTTCGAAAGTCCTGATACAGCGCGGATTCTCGGTCGATTCCAGGGCGGAAGAAGATCGGTGCGATCACGTCCAGCAACGGATCTGGGATGGCGCCGGCGTCTTCAATCATCTTGAACAGCGAGAAGTAATACTGGCGCGTGGCCTCGGGCTCTGCGCCGAGGTAGGTGTCCATCAGTACTATGCTGTTGATGCGCTCAGGTGCCAGCAGCGCCAGGCGTGCCCCCCACATGCCGCCGACCGACAGGCCCACCAGGTTGATCTGCGCGATGTCCAGTTGGTCCAGCAGCGCCAGTGCCTGGCGTGCCAGGTCGTCCAGGGAGTGTGTGAGTGCGGGCATTGGGCCCGATTCGCCATGACCCCACAGCTCGGGAACAATCACCCGGTACTGCTGCGACAGTGCTTCGATCTGTGGTGCCCACATGTCGCGGTCCCACAAGTAACTGGAACCCAGCAGGACAACGGGGCCAGAGCCCTGGTCGACATAGTGCAGCGGTTGTCCATCGATGATGGTGACAGGCATAGCAGGCCTCTGGCTTCGCGGAGTGAGGAGCACTTTTTTACGCTAGTCGGGGGCGGCGGGATAGGTGCAAAGTGATGGCATGTGGCGAGCAGGCTCGCCACAGAGGGGGAGGGAATCAGTCGTAGATGACTTTCTTTTTCCACTCGGCGTCGGCGTCGACGACTTTCAGGCCTTCGGTCAGTTCGTTGATTTCGTTTTCGGCCGGCTGGCTGTTGGTCAGCACGGTGGAGTTGGCGCGAGCCAGTTGTGCTTCCAGCAGTTGCAGTTGAGCGCTGTAGAGCACCGGCTCCGGCTGCTTGCGCAGGTATTGCACGCCACGTTCGAACGCCAGGCGCGCCTGGCCAGGCTGGCCCTGCTGCAGGGCGTGCTGGCCGAGGTTGTTGAAGAACTCGATGTGCAGCAGCACCAGGATATGGCGAATTTCCTTGATCCAGTGCTTGGCCTCATTGGTCGGCAGGAAACCGTCCTGGGCGGCGCGGGTGACCTGGCCGTGCAGGGCTTCCAGCAGGAACCGCACGTCCTTGGCCTTGGCTTCGGTCTGGATCGGGGCCGGCGGGTTATTCACCGGAATCGATTCGCCCTGGGCCACCAGTGCATTGAGTTCGGTGATCCGCGCCTTGAGCGCTGCACTGGTCCGGTTGAGGTTCAACAGGCGCTGATTGACGTTGAGCTCCAGGCGGGTCAGTAACAGCTTCAGCGCCGGGGTCATCAATTGGCCGGGGAAGGTCTCGGTGATTTCACCGCAGCGACGCAGCCGATCATTAAGCTCGATCTCGGTGCGCTTCTTTTCCAGCTTGTTGTTTTCCACCACGTGGTTCATGTAGCCAATGGCGATCAGTATTACGATCCCGGCTATTACCAGCAGGGTGATCATGAGTGGTGTCACCGGTGTGACCTCTTTATAGGGTTTGCTGTGGAGTGTAGTGAATGGACCATCCGGCGGATAGGACTGATCGACCAGTTGCCCAGGTAGATTCTTCTATATAGGTAGCGCTTGTAACTAGGGGTGCCCTGCATGGATGCACATTGCCATCATTTGCGTGGGCGAACTATAGCGTCTTGTCGGGCGCCAGAATATAGGCGTCAAGGCCCAGACGGGCAGAATGCCTGTACCGGTCGGTAAACCGGGGCGAAGTCATTGATTTAAATAAATTTATCCTTGGGGGTTGACGACCTTTCAATCCATCCATAGAATGCGCGCCACTTACAGCGTAAAGCACACAGCGAAACGCGGTAGGGAGTGAATGTTGTATGTGTGTCCCCTTCGTCTAGTGGCCTAGGACACCGCCCTTTCACGGCGGTAACAGGGGTTCGAGTCCCCTAGGGGACGCCAATGCGGGAATAGCTCAGTTGGTAGAGCACGACCTTGCCAAGGTCGGGGTCGCGAGTTCGAGTCTCGTTTCCCGCTCCAATTTTTAAGCAGTGTTGCTTTCGGGCGGCACTGAGTGAAACCAGGACCAAGTCTTCGGATGAGGCCTCTGGGCACTGAAATACACACCATGTGTTTCAGTAGCGTGTCCCCTTCGTCTAGTGGCCTAGGACACCGCCCTTTCACGGCGGTAACAGGGGTTCGAGTCCCCTAGGGGACGCCATTTGCGGGAATAGCTCAGTTGGTAGAGCACGACCTTGCCAAGGTCGGGGTCGCGAGTTCGAGTCTCGTTTCCCGCTCCATATTTAACGAAAACGCCGATCAGTGATGATCGGCGTTTTTGTTTGCGCGTGATTTATGCAGGCTGAAAAAAGCCCGCCATCGCGGCGGGCCCATTCGACTATCAGAGCTTCGGCAGCTGCCCGATACGCCCCATCATTTCAGTGACAATCTGCAGATCCAGCAGGAACTGGTCGACAGTCTTGAACTCATTGTCGGTGTGCCCGGTGTATTTCACTTCCGGCCGTGCCAGGCCAAATTGCACGCCGTTCGGCAACTCATGCACAGACGTCGCGCCGGCCGAAGTGCCGAACGTGTGTTCCATGTCCAGGTTTTCGCTGGCCACTGCCAACAAGGCCTTCACCCATTCGCCTTCCGGGTTGCGGAACATCGGTTCGGCCACCGAGTACGTGAAGTTTACGTTGACCTTGGTTTTCGTGTCCCAGGCGCTCAGCTTCTCGGCGATCTCGGCCTTGAGTTTCTCCGGCGACTTGCCCTTCGGCACGCGCAGGTTCACGGCCAGCTTGAAGGCTTTGTCATCCAGGCCGACAAAGGTCAGCGAGGTAGTCAGCGGCCCCATGAACGCATCGGAGAACCCCACACCCAATTTGCCGCCCAGGTAATCCAGGCCCCAGTTGTCGGACGCATAACGCGCGGCGTCGGTGATGTGGTTGTGCTTGAGGGCGATCTTGCCGTCGACGCTGTGGATCAACTCGAGCATGCGTGACACCGGGTTCACCCCCGATTCGGGTTCGGAAGAGTGGGCGGACACACCGGTGACGGTCAGTTTGACGTCCTTGCCATCGACCTTCGCAGTCACCTCGAAATCGCCACCGTGGCTCTTGGCGTATTCAGTGCCGGCCTTTTGCAGGCTGGCGGCCAACTCCGCAGGTGTGTTGCTGACCAGCGTCGCTACCGACGCCGACGGAATCTGGTTGGTGGCCATGCCGCCAGTCATCGAGATGATTTCCGCGCCTTTGCCTTCGCCCTTGCGGCGGGGGAAGGTGGCCATGACGGTGCCGTAGCCTTTTTCGGCGATTACCACCGGGTAGCCGCCATCCAGCGCCAGGTTGTATTGCGGCGTCGGGTTGTGTTCGAAGTAATACGGGATCGCGTCGCCTGAAGTTTCCTCGGTGGTGTCCACCAGCAGCTTGAAATTACGCGCAAGCGGCAGCTTCTCTTCCTTGATTACCTTCATGGCATACATCGCCACGACGATGCCGTTCTTGTCATCTTCGGTGCCGCGGCCGTACATGCGGTCGCCGATCAGCGTGACCTTGAACGGATCGAGCTTGGTGCCGTCCTTCAGCACCCAGTTTTCCGGCGTCACCGGTACCACGTCGGCGTGGGCGTGAATACCGACCACTTCTTCGCCGCTGCCTTCGAGGGATATTTCATACACGCGGTTGTCGACGTTGCGGAAGTTCAGGTTGAAGGCCTTGGCCAGGTCCTGGATCTTCGCGGCAATCTTCACAAATTGCGGATTGTCGTGCTGAGGCACGCCTTCCACGGTGAACGTCGGGATTTCCACCAGCTCGCGCAGCGTTTCGAGGGCGGCCTTGCCGTACTTCACTCGGGTGTAAATACCCAGCAGACGGTGGATTTCGTTTTGCTGGTCGGCAGTCAGAGCTTTGTTATCGAGAAACGCGCTGATGGCCGGGCCGACGTCACTGGTTTTGCCCAGGTCGCCCTTGGCCAGGGTGCCGAGGAAACCACGGAAATCAGTGACCGCCGTTTCGCTGAAACTCTTGAGAATCGCCGTGCTTTGTTGCGGGGTGATATTAGCGAATGCCGGGGTGGCAACGGCCGACAGGCTCGCTGCGAAGAGGGTGGCGACAGCCAGGTGCTTGAGTGGAAAGTGCATTGCTGAAGGCATTCCTTTGCAGGTAGTGAGTAGGACGTTTCTGATCGAACTGTCAGAAACATTTCCACACACTACCATTACTCAGGTGCCACTGGTCAATGCTGGCCAGGGTGGGGCGCAGGGTACTTATCGGTGAGATTCAAGGCTCTAGCGTAGGCCCGTCCCAGCTTGATCGACACCCCACGCGCTACGGCGGTGCGTACGGCGTTGTCGATCAAATGTGGCGAGCGGGCTTGCCCGCGTTGGGCTGCGAAGGGGCTCCGATAAAGCCACCGTGTTCTTCCAGATAGAACGGTGACGTCTGGGTTTGGGGCTGCTTCGCAGCCCGACGCGGGGCAAGCCCGCTCGCCACAGAAAGCCCCGTTGCCACACTAGGCTCGTGGCCAAGGAAGTAGGGCGTTGTGTCAGTTGATTTCGTAGCGCACCGACAGCGTGCCTTTTTTCTCCGACAGCGCCAGGATTTTCACCTGGCCCAGGTCGCTCAGCGCTTGCACATGTGTGCCGCCACAGGCGTATGCGGGTAACTCACCGAAGCCGACTTCGCGGGTGCCATCCTCCAAGGCCATATGCCTTGGGTAGTCAGCGGCGATCCATTGGTTGATCTGCTGTTGGATGGCCTCGGCGTCCATGGCTTGTGCCGCTTCTCCACGGATAAAAGTGATCTTGCCTTCGCCCGGCCAGTGATGGGCCTTGATCGGCATCCATCCCAGGGTTTCGCCGGCATTGCCGATCAGATGCCCGGCCGAATGCAGGCGGGTGTGCAGGGCGCGGCGGTGTGCATCGACCCGCGCCGTGATCGGGCCCGGTTCCACGGGGTGGTCGACGTAGTGCACGACGCGATCGGCTTCCTGGCTGACCCGCAGGACCTGGCTGTCACCCAGCCAGCCGGTATCGAACGGCTGGCCGCCGCCCTGGGGATGGAAAATCGTCGACTGCAGGGTGACCGCAAACTGCGCTTCGTGCGGTGTGCAGCTCAGCACTTCAAGCTCAGCCGTCAGGTGGTCGTGGGTGAAAAACAGGCGCTCGGTCATTATCTACATCCGCATCAAGGTTCTGCGAGCAGTATAAATAGTGCGTAGATGGGTGATAATCCGTTCAATTATCAATGGACCTGTGCGTCATGAGCATCAATCTTCCTATGCCGCTGCTGGGTGAAATGGCGATTTTCGTCAAAGTGGTGGAGAGCGGCAGCTTCTCCGAAGCCGCACGGCAACTCAGCGTGTCGCCCTCGGCGGTGAGCCGCAGTGTCTCGCGCCTCGAACAGGCCCTTGCCACCCGTTTGCTGCAACGCACCACACGTAAGTTGCGCCTGAGCGAGGGCGGCGAAGAGGTGTTCAAACGTTGCCAGGAGATGGTCTGCGCGGCGCGCTCGGTGATGGAAATCAGCGGCCAGTTCACCCACGAAGCCGAGGGCCTTGTGCGAGTCAGCGTGCCCAAGGCGGTGGGACGGTTTGTGGTGCATCCGCATATGCCTGAGTTCCTGCGGCGCTATCCCAAGGTGGATGTGCAATTGATCCTTGAGGACCGCCATGTGGACCTGATCGATGACAACGTCGACCTGAGCATCCGCATCACCGACAGCCCGCCGCCTGGCTTGGTCGGCCGGCAATTGCTGCCCATCGAACACCTGCTGTGCGCGACACCGCAATACCTGGCCGAGCATGGCACGCCAAGCCACCCCCATGATTTGCTGGAGCACAGCTGCATCTATCTCGGCGAAACCCCAGGGGATTCACGCTGGAAGTTTCGTCAGGGCGGCAAGGCGGTGACGGTCGGCGTGCGCGGTCGTTATGCGGCGAACCACACCGGGGTGCGGCTGGATGCGGTGCTGCAGCATGTGGGGATTGGCAGCTTGCCGTACTTTACGGCGCGACATGCCTTGGAGGAGGGGCGGTTGGTGCAGGTATTGCCAGCGTGGGATTTTATTGCGTCCTACCACGGCGAGGCGTGGTTGCTGCATTCGCCCACGCGGTACCTGCCGCCGAAGTTGCGGGTGTTTATTGATTATCTGGTGGAGTGCATGGTCAAGGAGCCGACATTGCGCCGGCGGTAGGAGTGCGGTCCAAATGTGGGAGGGGGCTTGCTCCCGATGGCACTGTTCAGTCAACTGATGTGTTGCTGACCCACCGCTATCGGGAGCAAGCCCCCTCCCACATTGAGTTCTGCAGTGTTCTGAAGATCAGTGCTTGCTCTGGTCAACCGGCATAGCCAGCAGCTGCTTTTCCTGGTTCCAGTCGAAGGGTTCGTCGTTCTGTTCAGCTTCAAAGCGACGTTCTTCCAGGGCCTGGTACAGGTCCAGTTCGTCGTCGGGCATGAAGTGCAGGCAATCGCCGCCAAAGAACCACAGCAGGTCGCGCGGTACCAGATGGGCAATCTGTGGGTAGCGCAGGATGACCTGGCTCATCAGGTCCTGGCCCAGGTACTGGCTTTCGATCGGATCGATCGGCAACAGGGCGCGCAATTCGTCAAAACGCTCCATGAACAGAACGTGGCTTTCCTCGGGCACCTGTTCGGCTTCGCCGACGGCAACCAGGATGCTGCGCAGGTGGTCGAGCAAGACGAGATGATCGGCAACGACGTTGGACACGAGATAAGTCCTCTAAAGCAAAAACGGGCGCGAGAGTATATAACCCTCGCGCCCGTTTTTATATGACCGCTCGACTCAGCGGACTTTACCCTCAGCCTGTGTCAGCTCTTCCTTGCTGAAATCATCCACGTCGATCACCTTGCGCCGCGCAGCTTCGGCGTCGCGCAGGGTTTGCGCTTCAGCCGGTTGCAACACCCCGGCATGCAACGCGGCGTCGATGGCGTGTTCGCCGGCAGTCGGCTTGACCTGACCACTTTTCAGCGCGGCATGCAGTTTTTTCTGCAGCGGATGGCTGGCGCCAAGCAGGTCGTAGGCATGTTGCAGCGCACCCACTGGATCTTCCGCCGATTGCGGGCGATAGCAGCCGGCCAGGAGTTCTTCGAGGGTCGGGTCGCCCTTGGCGCGACCAAGCACTGCGGCCACTTCGGCGTCCAGTGCATCGGACGGCCCGGTATGGCGACGGCCGAATGGGAACACGATCACTCGCAGCAGGCAGCCCAGCACCTTGTTCGGGAAGTTGCCCAGCAGCTCGTCGAGTGCACGCTCCGACTCCCCGAGGCTTTCTTCCATGGCCCAGGCGAACAGCGGTTCCAGGTGGTCCGGCGAATCCAGGTCGTGGTAACGCTTGAGTGCGGCCGACGCCAGGTACATATGGCTCAGCACATCACCCAGTCGCGCCGACAGGCGTTCGCGGCGCTTCAGTTCGCCGCCCAGCAGCATCATGCTCAGGTCGGCGAGCAGGGCGAACGCGGCGGCCTGACGGTTCAATGCACGGAAATAACCCTGGCTCAAACGGTTGCCCGGCGCTTTCTCGAACCGGCCAAAGCCGAGGTTCAGCACCAGGGTGCTGGCGGCGTTGCTCACGGCAAAACCGATATGTTGCATCAGCAGGCCGTCGAATTCCTTCAAGGCCTGGTCGTGGTCTTCGCGACCGGCCAGGGCCATTTCCTTGAGCACAAACGGATGGCAGCGAATCGCGCCCTGGCCGAAGATCATCAGGTTACGCGAGAGGATATTCGCGCCTTCCACGGTTATGAAAATTGGCGCGCCTTGCCAGTTGCGACCCAGGTAGTTGTTGGGCCCCATGATGATGCCCTTGCCGCCATGCACGTCCATGGCGTGGCTGATGCACTCGCGGCCGCGCTCGGTCAGGTGGTACTTGAGGATCGCCGACAGCACCGAGGGTTTTTCCCCAAGGTCCACGGCATTGGCGGTGAGCATGCGCGCGCTGTCCATCAGCCAGGCGTTGCCGCCGATGCGTGCCAGGGCTTCCTGAATACCTTCGAAGGCCGACAGCGGCACGTTGAACTGCTCGCGCACCTGGGCGTACTGGCCGGTGACCAGGCTGGTGAACTTGGCCGCGCCGGTACCCACCGCCGGCAGTGAAATCGAACGGCCTACGGACAGGCAATTCATCAACATCATCCAGCCCTTGCCGAGCATTTCCTGGCCACCGATGAGGAATTCCAGGGGGATGAACACGTCTTTGCCCGAGTTGGGGCCGTTCATGAACGCGGCGCCCAGGGGCAGGTGGCGACGGCCGATTTCCACGCCGGGGGTATCGGTCGGAATCAGCGCGAGGCTGATGCCCAAGTCTTCCTCTTCACCCAGCAGGTGGTCCGGGTCATGCGCCTTGAAGGCCAGGCCCAGCAGGGTCGCGACCGGGCCGAGGGTGATGTAGCGTTTTTCCCAGTTCAGGCGCAGGCCAAGGGTTTCCTTGCCTTCCCATTCGCCTTTGCAGATCAAGCCGGTGTCGGGCATGGCGCCGGCGTCAGAGCCAGCGAGCGGGCCGGTCAGGGCGAAGCATGGGATGTCGTCGCCACGCGCCAGGCGCGGCAGGTAGTGGTTACGTTGCTCGTCGGTGCCGTAATGCAGCAGCAGTTCGGCCGGGCCCAGGGAGTTGGGGACCATCACGGTGGACGCGAGGTCGCCGCTGCGGGTAGCGAGTTTCATCGCAACCTGGGAGTGGGCATAGGCGGAGAAGCCCTTGCCGCCGTACTCCTTGGGAATGATCAGGGCGAAGAAGCCGTGGGTCTTGATGTGCTCCCAGGCAGCGGGCGGCAGGTCCATGGCCTGGCCGATTTCCCAGTCGCTGACCATGGCGCAGAGTTCTTCGGTGGGGCCGTCGATGAAGGCCTGTTCTTCTTCGGTCAGCTGCACCTTGGGATACGCGAGCAACTTGTCCCAATCAGGGCGACCGCTGAACAGCTCGCCGTCCCACCACACGGTGCCCGCGTCGATTGCGTCGCGCTCGGTTTCGGACATGGGCGGCAGGACTTTCTGAAACCAGCTGAACAGCGGCTTGGTGAAGTAGTGGCGGCGCAGGTCCGGCAGCAACAATGGCGCGGCCACGACAGCGATCAAGACCCAGAAGATCAGCAGCAACCAACCCGGTGCGTGGCTCCAGGCGCCCATCGCCAGCAGGTAAACGGCGACCACGCCCAGGGCGGGCAGGGGCGCGGTGCGGCGGTGTGCCAGGTAGGCAATGCCGACCACCAGAACCAGTATCCACAACAACAGCATATTTAATCCTCCGTGAAACCAGGGGCGAAACCACCGTGGAGCTTAGTCGGCATCCGAACAAGCGGGGTGATCAGGGTGTTACGAGTTGTGCTGGGAGGACTCATCACGACGCGCCGACATTTGGCCGAATCGTCGTTATCTCTGTGGCAGACCTGTCGTTAAACTCCAGGCTTCCCTCGGAGATCAAGCTCATGGATACGTACCTGAGTCCCAGCCGCTTCATCGATAGTGACCACCCTGCGGTGGTGGAGTTCGCCGAAAAACATCGAGGGCCCAGCGCGGATTTAAGTGACCAGGCAGTCAGTCTTTATTACGCGGTGCGTGAGGCAATTCGCTACAACCCCTACACCTTCAGCCGCGACCCAGAGACCTTGACCGCCAGCTACGCGTTGACCACTCGCCAGAGTTACTGCGTGCCCAAGGCTACCTTGCTCGCCGCCTGCGCACGGCATTGCGGCATCCCGGCGCGGATCGGCCTGGCGGACGTGCGCAATCACCTGTCGACGCCCCGCTTGATCGCGTTGCTCAAAAGCGATGTATTCGCCATGCACGGCTATACCGAGTTGTACCTGCGTGGTCGCTGGGTCAAGGCCACGCCGGCGTTCAACCAGCAACTGTGCGAGTTGTTCGATGTGCCGCCGCTGGAATTCGATGGGATCAACGACAGTGTCTTCCACGCTTTCAATCGCCAGGGCCAGCGTTCGATGGAGTACGTGGTGGACCATGGGCAATTTTCCGACGTGCCAGAAGACTTCTTCTTCGCCCATATTCGGCAGTGTTATCCACACCTATTTACCGAGGACATGCCGACCCTGCTGGGCGACCTGCAGACCGATTTAAGCCGCGCGTGAACCGGCGTATGCTGCTGCGTTCATCAAGCCATGTTCATCAACAATAAAGGCGCGGTCATGCTGAAAATCTGGGGTCGTAAAAATTCATCAAACGTCAGGAAGGCACTCTGGTGCGCCGAGGAACTCGGCCTGGACTATGAAGCAATTGATGCGGGCGGGGCTTTTGGTGTGGTCGACACGCCGCAATACCGGGCATTGAATCCCAATGGCCGGGTGCCGATGATCGAAGACGGTGACTTTGTGCTGTGGGAATCCAACACCATCGTGCGTTACCTCTGCGCCAAACAGGCGTCGAATTGGTACCCGAGCGATTTGAAGGCGCGGGCCAACGCCGAAAAGTGGATGGACTGGACCACGTCCACGTTCGCCGAACCCTTCAAAGTTGTGTTCTGGGGCGTGTTGCGCACCCCGGCGGAAAAACAGAACTGGGACACCATCCATGCCGGGCGCCAGGTCTGTATTGATGTGCTCAATACGGTTGACCAGGCACTTGCCGGACAACCTTACCTGTCGGGCAATGAATTCGGCATGGGCGACATTCCCCTGGGCAGCTTCATCTATGCCTGGTTTGAAATGCCCATTGAGCGCCCTGCAATGCCCCATTTAGAGGCGTGGTACCAGCGCCTGCAACAGCGCCCGGCCTACCGCAAAACGGTCATGACCGCGTTGACTTAATACTGACTATTAATACAGGTGACTGTACTTGTGCGGCGCGGGCAAGCACCATGCTTGTCATGCGCCGCCGTTGAACTACGTGCGCTGCGCCCTCATCTATTCTTTCTGTTCCCTTCTTTGGTGCGTATTCCGATATGAGTTCCGCTCTGTCCATCCGGCAGCTAACCAAAACCTACGGCAACGGTTTCCAGGCCCTGAGTGGTATCGATCTGGACGTCGCCGAAGGTGATTTCTTCGCCTTGCTCGGCCCCAATGGCGCCGGCAAATCCACCACCATCGGCATTCTCTCGACCCTGGTCAACAAGACCAGCGGCACGGTGAATATCTTCGGGCATGACCTGGACAAATCCCCGGCAGCGCTCAAGCGTTCCATTGGCGTGGTGCCCCAGGAATTCAACTTCAACCAGTTCGAAAAGACCTTCGACATCGTTGTGACCCAGGCCGGTTACTACGGCATCCCGGCGAAGATCGCCAAGGAACGCGCCGAGCAGTACCTGACCCAATTGGGACTGTGGGACAAGCGCGACGTGCCGTCACGTTCGCTGTCCGGCGGCATGAAGCGTCGCCTGATGATCGCCCGCGCGTTGGTCCACGAACCACGGCTGCTGATCCTCGATGAGCCCACCGCCGGGGTGGATATCGAGCTGCGTCGCTCGATGTGGGCCTTCCTCACCGAGCTGAACGAGAAGGGCATCACCATCATCCTCACCACCCATTACCTGGAAGAGGCTGAACAGCTGTGCCGCAACATCGGCATCATCGACCACGGCACCATCGTCGAGAACACCAGCATGCGTAACCTGCTGGGCCAGCTGCATGTGGAAACCTTCCTGCTCGACCTGAAAAACAATCTGTCGGTGCCGCCGCAATTGGTCGGCTACCCCAGCCGCCTGTTGGACAGCCACACCCTGGAAGTCCAGGTGGACAAAGCCATGGGCATCACCGCGCTGTTCACTCAGTTGGCGACCCAGAACATCGAAGTGCTGAGTCTGCGTAACAAAACAAATCGCCTTGAGGAGTTGTTCGTGTCCCTGGTGGAGAAAAATCTGACGAAGGTGGCGGTATGAGTTCTGAACTGCAACCCAACCTCGTCGCGCTGCAGACCATCGTCTACCGCGAAGTGAAGCGCTTTACCCGGATCTGGCCGCAGACCCTGCTGCCGCCGGCGATCACCATGGTCCTGTACTTTGTGATCTTCGGTAACCTGATCGGCCGGCAGATCGGTGACATGGGTGGCTTCACCTACATGGAATACATCGTGCCGGGCCTGATCATGATGTCGGTGATCACCAACTCCTACGGCAACGTGGTCTCCAGTTTCTTCGGCAGCAAGTTCCAGCGCTCCATCGAAGAACTGATGGTCTCGCCGGTGTCGCCGCACACTATCCTGATCGGCTACACCGCAGGCGGTGTGTTGCGCGGCTTGATGGTCGGGGTGATCGTGACGCTGCTGTCGCTGTTCTTCACCCACCTGCAAGTGCATCACCTTGGGGTCACCATTCTGGTGGTGGTGCTGACGGCGACGATCTTCTCGCTGCTGGGCTTTATCAACGCCGTGTTTGCACGCAACTTTGATGATATCTCGATCATCCCGACGTTCGTGCTGACGCCGCTGACCTACCTGGGCGGGGTGTTTTACTCGATCACCTTGCTGCCGCCGTTCTGGCAGACCGTGTCGCTGGCCAACCCAGTGCTGCACATGGTCAACGCCTTCCGCTACGGCATCCTGGGTGTGTCGGATATCAAGATCAGCGTGGCGATCACCTTCATGCTCGTGGCCACGGTGGTGCTGTACATCGGTTGCGCGCGATTGCTGGTGAGCGGGCGCGGGATGCGTACGTAAGCTTCGACCTTCACGCGGTAAAAATGTGGGAGGGGGCTTGCTCCCGATAGCAGACTGTCAGTCACCCTTGCATTGACTGATCTAAAGCTATCGGGAGCAAGCCCCCTCCCACATTTGGTTTTGTATAAGGATTCTAGACTTTCAGCGCCAACTCGATCAGTACGTGCAGCTCTTGAACGGTCAGCGGTGCGGTCGAGAACAGGATACGAAACACCGTCGGCGCCGCCAGTAGGTTGATCAAATGGTCCACGCTAGGTGGCGCCGGGTCCGGGTAACGATCGACAATCGCCTGAAGCTGCCCGCTCAAGATGCTCACGCAATACCCCGGCGTCACGCTGCATTGCAGGTCGCGCATCATGTTGCGGCCCGGCTCCGAACTCATTTCATCCAGATACTGCTCGGCCCAGGCCTGCAGGTCGCCGCGCAGGCTGCCGGTGTTTGCCGGCTCGCTGTCCGGGCGCATACGGGCCAGGGCCACATCGGCGAGCAATATGGAGAGGTCGCCCCAGCGGCGGTAGATCGTCGAGGGCGTCACGCCCGCGCGCGCCGCGATCATCGGCACGGTGACGCTGGAACGCTCATGGGCTTCCAGCAATTCACGCACGGCCGTGTGGACGGATTCTTGTACCCGGGCACTGCGGCCCCCCGGGCGGAGGCCTTCTTTTATCGCCATGTCGGTGACCTTAACACAAAGAATTTGCTTTAAGCGCTGACGGGTAGCACACTCCGCAAAAGCAAAATATTAGCTTTAGCGGAGCGTGCCCATGACCAGTAACACTTCCCATCGTGCCAGCCTGGTGTTCCTGGCGATCACCTTGCTGACCTTTCTCGCGGCATCCAGCGCGCCGACGCCGTTGTATCACCTGTATCAGGAAGGCCTGCATTTTTCGGCGGGCATGCTCACGCTGATCTTCGGCGTGTACGCCTTGAGCTTGCTGGCGGCGTTGTTGACCGTGGGTTCGCTGTCGGACCACCTGGGGCGCAAGCCGGTGATTTTTACTGCACTGGTCCTGAATATGTTGGCGATGTTGCTGTTCATCAATGCCGACAGCGTGGGCTGGCTGATTGCCGCGCGCACCTTGCAAGGGTTCGCCACCGGCATGGCCACCGCCGTGCTGGGTGCAGCATTGCTCGATACGGACCGCCAGCAGGGCCCACTGGTCAACAGCGTGGCGCCGTTGCTGGGCATGGCGTGCGGCGCGATGGGCAGCAGTTTGCTGGTGGAGTTCGCACCACTGCCCACCCAGTTGATCTACTGGACGCTGCTCGCGCTGATGCTGGTGCAGGCCGTGTATGTCTGGCGCCTGGCGGAAACGGTGAGTCGTATTCCCGGTGCGCTGGCGTCGCTGCGCCCCACCTTGCATGTACCCCCTCAGGCGCGCCGGGCGTTGTGGCTGTCGTTGCCGGTGGATGTGGCGGTGTGGGCGATGGGCGGGTTTTATTTGTCGCTGGCGCCTTCGCTGGTGCGGGCGGCGACGGGCTCCACTTCCAATCTGATCGGTGGTGGCCTGGTGGCGGTGTTGACGTTGAGCGGGGCGCTGATGATCTTCACCTTGCGCAATCGCCCGGCCAACAAGGTGCTGCGGTTAGGCGCAAGCCTGCTGGCCATTGGTGTGGCATTGATCCTCGCGGCCGTGCACAGCGCCAGCCTGCCGCTGTTCTTCATCGCCACGCTGATCGCCGGCAGCGGTTTTGGCGCAGGCTTTCTCGGTGCCTTGCGCAGCGTGGTGCCACTGGCCTTGCCTCACGAGCGAGCGGGCCTGATGTCGGCGTTTTATGTATTGAGCTACCTGGCGTTCTGCCTGCCGTCGCTGCTGGCGGGCAACCTGATTCGCAGCTTCGGTTTGATCGTCACCACCGATGGCTACGGCGCCGTGCTCATCCTGCTGTCCCTGAGTGCCCTGGCGGGTTTGCTGCTGCAGGATTCGGCGCGGGCCAGGGCGACGACGGGCGGCTGATGGGTAATAATCGGCGCTCCGAATTCGCCTGATCGAGACTCACGCATGAAGATCATCCGCAGCAAGGACTTCACTGGCAGCCGTGCCTGGGAGGCGCTGGATATCGCCAACATGAACGGCATTACCACCCGTTTGCACTGGACCGATCAGCCGTATCGCTGGCACATCAATGACTGCGAAGAAGTGTTCGTGGTGTTGGATGGCCGGGTGCAGATGCACTACCGCGATAACGGTTTTGAACAGGTGGCGGATCTGGAAGTGGGAGACATCTTCTACGCCAGCGTCGGTACCGAGCATGTGGCCCATCCACAAGGGCCGGCGCGCATTCTGGTGATTGAATCCGAAGGCAGCGCGTGACGCTATATTGGTAAAACAGATAACAGTTAGAGATATTACCCGTTATATAGATATTCGATCAGGTTCTACCATGGTCTCAACCTCATGCGAGGAAGAGGATTGCCATCATGACCTGCTCGACGACCATCAGCTACAAACCCTTCAATCACCTGGCCCGACCCCGGGAAGTGATTCGCCAGTTCACCCCCAACTGGTTTGCCGCGACCATGGGCACCGGTGTGCTGGCGTTGGCCCTGGCGCAATTGCCGGTCAACCTGCCAGGTTTGCACGCCATCGCCGAAGGCTTGTGGGTGTTTACCTTTGCGTTGTTCGTGTTGTTCAGCGTGCTGTACGCCGCCCGTTGGGTGATGTTTTTCCACGAGGCGCGGCGGATCTTCGGTCACTCCACCGTCTCGATGTTCTTTGGCACCATTCCCATGGGCCTGGCGACGATTCTCAACGGCTTGCTGCTCTTTGGTCTGCCACGCTGGGGCAGCGATGTGGTACCGATCGCCGAGGCGCTTTGGTGGTTGGACGTGGCGATGTCCCTGGCCTGTGGCGTGTTGATCCCGTTCATGATGTTCACCCGCCAGGAACACAGCATCGACCAGATGACCGCCGTATGGCTGTTGCCGGTGGTCGCGGCTGAAGTCGCGGCGGCCAGCGGTGGCTTGCTCGCGCCGCACCTGGCGGACGCCCATTCACAACTGGTGATGCTGGTAACGAGCTACGTGTTGTGGGCGTTTTCCCTGCCAGTGGCGTTCAGTATTCTGACCATCCTGATGCTGCGCATGGCCTTGCACAAACTGCCCCACGCCAACATGGCCGCGTCGAGCTGGCTGGCCCTGGGGCCGATCGGCACCGGTGCCCTCGGCATGTTGTTGCTCGGTGGTGATGCACCGGCGATCTTCGCCGCCAACGGCTTGCCCGGTGTCGGGGAAATAGCCAATGGCCTGGGTCTGGTGGCCGGCATCACCCTGTGGGGCTTCGGCTTGTGGTGGATGCTGATCGCGGTGTTGATCACGCTGCGTTACCTGCGCGCCGGTATACCGTTCAACCTCGGCTGGTGGGGCTTTACCTTCCCGCTCGGGGTGTATGCCCTGGCGACGTTGAAGCTGGCGAGTGTGCTGCACCTGGGTTTCTTCAGTGTGTTCGGCAGCGTGCTGGTGGTGGCGTTGGCGTTGATGTGGCTGATCGTGGCCACACGCACCGTGCAGGGCGCGTATAAAGGTGAGCTTTTTGTTTCTCCGTGCATTGCAGGACTAGGGAATAAATAAGCGGGATTAGGTAAAGTCGTGGCCTGAAAAAAAACCAGGCCACGCAGGAACACGGACGATGAGCCACCCCTCACAATTCACCTTGCTGCGCACACGGCGCTTCCTGCCGTTTTTCATCACCCAGTTGCTGGGCGCCTTCAACGACAACATCTTCAAGCAGTCGCTGATCCTGGCGATTCTCTACAAACTCACCATCGACGGTGACCGCTCCATCTGGGTCAACCTCTGTGCCTTGCTGTTTATCCTGCCGTTCTTCCTGTTCTCGGCGTTGGCCGGGCAATTTGGCGAGAAATTCAACAAGGACGCGCTGATCCGCGCGATCAAGATCGGCGAGATCGTGATCATGGCGGTGGGGGCGACGGGCTTCCTGTACAACCATCTGGAACTGATGCTGCTGGCGCTGTTTGCCATGGGCACTCACTCGGCGCTGTTTGGGCCGGTGAAGTACTCGATCATGCCCCAGGCCCTGCACGAAGATGAGCTGGTCGGCGGCAACGGCCTGGTGGAAATGGGCACGTTCCTGGCGATCCTGGCCGGCACCATCGGCGCCGGGATCATGATGTCGTCCACGCACTACGCGCCAGTGGTGGCGGTGGCGATTGTCGGTGTGGCGGTGCTGGGTTACCTGGCCAGCCGCAGTATTCCGCGCGCGGCGGCTTCTACGCCACAATTGCGCCTGGACTGGAATATCTTCACCCAGTCATGGGCCACCTTGCGCCTGGGCCTGGGGCAGACGCCGGCTGTGTCGCGCTCCATTGTCGGCAACTCGTGGTTCTGGTTTGTCGGCGCGATCTACCTGACGCAAATCCCGGCCTACGCCAAGGAGTGGTTGTACGGCGACGAAACCGTAGTAACACTGATCCTCACCGTGTTCTCGGTGGGTATCGCCCTCGGCTCGATGCTTTGCGAAAAACTCTCCGGCCGTAAGGTCGAAATCGGCCTGGTGCCGTTCGGTTCCTTTGGCCTGACAGTCTTCGGCCTGCTGCTGTGGTGGCACTCCGGCGGCTTCCCACAGAACGTGCAGGCCAACGACTGGCTCGCCGTGCTCGGTTACGGCCATGCGTGGTGGGTGTTGTTCGATATCCTCGGCCTTGGCGTGTTCGGCGGCTTCTATATCGTGCCGCTATACGCGCTGATCCAGTCGCGCACCGCCGAGAACGAGCGCGCGCGAGTCATCGCGGCCAACAACATCCTCAACGCACTGTTCATGGTGGTGTCGGCGATTGTGTCGATCCTGCTGCTGAGCGTGGCCAACCTGTCGATCCCCGAGTTGTTCCTGGTGGTATCGCTGCTCAACATCGCGGTCAACACCTACATCTTCAAGATCGTCCCCGAGTTCACCATGCGCTTCATAATCTGGCTGCTCAGCCATTCCATGTACCGCGTTGAGCATCGTAATCTCGATATCATCCCCGACGAAGGCGCGGCATTGCTGGTGTGCAACCACGTGTCGTTTGTCGATGCGCTGTTGATTGGTGGCGCGGTGCGTCGGCCGATTCGTTTTGTCATGTACTACAAGATCTACCGCCTGCCGGTGCTCAACTTCATCTTCCGCACCGCCGGGACGATTCCGATTGCCGGACGCAATGAGGACATCCAGATCTACGAAAAGGCCTTCACGCGGATTGCCCAGTACCTGAAGGAAGGGGAGTTGGTGTGCATCTTCCCGGAAGGCAAGTTGACCGCCGATGGCGAGATGAGCGAGTTCCGTGGCGGTGTAACACGCATTCTGGAGGAAACGCCGGTACCGGTGATTCCGCTGGCGTTGCAGGGGTTGTGGGGGAGTTTCTTCAGTCGCGATCCGAACAAGGGGATCTTTCGTCGGATCTGGTCGCGGGTGACGCTGGTTGCGGGTGAGCCGGTGGCAATCGAAGCGGCCACGCCTGCGCAGTTGCAGCAAAAAGTCACCGAACTGCGCGGCACCGTCCTGTAGGCGCCCGGCTGATCGTTCACACGCTCTGCGTGGGAATGCATCCTGTGACGCTCCGCGTCACGGTTTTAGAAGCGGACGCGGAGCGTCCAGGGCGGCATTCCCACACGGAGCGTGGGAACGATCATTCATGCGCTGATCTTGAGGCCAATAAGCCCACAAATAATCAACGCCACACTGGCCAGCCGGAACAACGCCATGGATTCCCCAAACAGGATAATCCCGGCGATCACCGTACCCACCGCACCCACACCCGTCCAGATGGCATAGGCGGTGCCCAGCGGCAGTTCCTTCATGGCCAGCCCCAGCAGGCCGAGGCTGATGGCCATGGCGGCAATTGTCAGGGCAGTGGGCAATGGCTTGCTGAAACCGTCGGTATACTTCAAGCCCACGGCCCAGCCGACTTCAAACAACCCGGCGAAAAACAGGATGATCCAGGACATGATGACCTCGCTTCTATAGATAGGCGGGGTCGTCCCCTGATGTGCGCTCGATAGCGTCGCGAGGTCGTCCTCGCGAAGCTCGGTAGAGTGCCGAAAATTGATCAGACGATCAAGTTTGCGGCGTGTTCTCCAGCGCGCGGCGGTCTTCCTTCTCGCTCATGCGGCGGAAATAAGTCGACAGCAATGCCCCGGAAATATTGTGCCAGACGCTGAACAGCGCACTCGGCACTGCCGCCAATGGCGAAAAGTGCGCGCTGGCCAACGCGGCGCCCAGCCC
The DNA here is from genome assembly GCF_001050345.1 of Pseudomonas fildesensis. Classification (GTDB taxonomy): domain Bacteria; phylum Pseudomonadota; class Gammaproteobacteria; order Pseudomonadales; family Pseudomonadaceae; genus Aquipseudomonas; species Aquipseudomonas fildesensis. The sequence goes on from NZ_LFMW01000018.1 coordinate 135,358, forward strand.
GGAATTCTGCATGCCCACTTCCAGCGCCAACGACTTGCGTTGTGCCAAGGGCAGTTTGAACACCCGGCCGGTGAAGTAGCCCAGCAAGTAACCGAAGCTGTTGTGCAGCATCACCACCGCCATGATCAGCAGGCCCGACTCGGCAATCTTCGCCTGGCTTGCTGCAACCACCGCCGCGACGATGATCACGATGCTGACTACCGACACCAGCGGCAGCACGTCCACCGCATGGCGCACGCGCTCGCCGAGCAGGCGTTGCGCTGCCACGCCGAGCACGATCGGCAGCAGCACCACTTGCAGGATCGACCAGAACAACTCCATGAACGACACCGGCAACCACGCCGACGCGAGCAGCCAGATCAACGCGGGTGTGAGCAGCGGGGCGAGGAGGGTGGTGACGGCGGCAATGGCCACCGACAGCGCCAGGTCGCCACGGGCCAACCACGTCATCACGTTGGACGACGTACCACTCGGGCAGCAGCCGACCAGGATCACGCCGACGGCAATTTCCGGTGGCAGGTGGAAGGCCTGGCACAACAGCCAGGCCACGCCCGGCATGATCACAAAGTGCGCGACCACGCCCAAGGCCACGCGCCATGGGTGGCGGGCGACCTCGGCGAAGTCTTCAAGTTTGAGAGTCAACCCCATGCCGAACATCACCAGGCCCAGTAAGGGGACGATGGCGCTTTTCAGGCCGATGAACCAGCCGGGCTCGAAGAAGGCGAGCACGGCAAAAATCAACACCCAGTAGGCGAAGGTATTGCCGACGAAGCGGCTCAAGGCGGCGAGTGCGCGCATGGGGGTGTCCTTGTTATTAGAGAGTTACGCAGATCCTGTGGAGCCGGTTTGTTGTGGCGAGGGAGCAAGCTCCCGCTGGGCTGCGAAGCGGCCCCAACACAAGCAACGCATTCTTCCAGCGAGAACTCGATGGAAGGTTTTAGGGCTGCTGCGCAGCCCAGCGGGAGCAAGCTCCCTCGCCACAGTAAATACGGTCCGCAGTAAAGCGGTGGGAGGCTTAGATGCCCTGTGGGGTCTCTTCGCCGCCCAGTGCTTCGATCAGCGCCGGCAGGAACTCACCGAAGGTCAGCATCATCAGAGTGAAGCTGGCGTCCAGTTGGCCCAGGGCCTCGTCGCCGCCGTCCTGCTCCGCTTGGTCTTGCAACAGGTCTTCGAACTTCAGGCGCTTGACGGTCATCTTGTCGTCGAGCATGAAGGACAGCTTGTCCTGCCAGGCCAGGGACAGTTGGGTCACGACTTTGCCGGTGGTCAGGTGCAGCTGGATTTCTTCGCCGGTCAGGTCCTGGCGCTTGCAGCGCACAATGCCGCCGTCTTCGTGGGTGTCGCGCAGTTCGCATTCGTCGAGGACGAAGAAGTCATCGGCCGGTTTCTGGGTGGTGACCCAGTCGGTCATGATCGCAGTCGGTGCAGTTTTCACCGTCAGTGGGCGTACCGGCAGGGTGCCGATTACTTCACGCAAGGTCGACAGCAGGTCTTCGGCGCGTTTCGGGCTGGCCGAGTTCACCAGGATCAGGCCCTGTTTCGGCGCGATGGCGGCGAAGGTCGACGAACGACGAATAAACGCGCGCGGCAGGAAGGCCTGGATGATTTCATCCTTGATCTGGTCGCGTTCCTTTTTATAGACCTTGCGCATTTGCTCGGCCTCGATCTCTTCGACTTTCTCTTTCAGTGCGTCACGCACCACGCTGCCTGGCAGGATACGTTCTTCCTTGCGCGCGGCAATCAGCAGAAAGTCACCGCTGATGTGAACCAGGGGAGCGTCTTCACCTTTACCGAAGGGGGCGACGAAACCGTAAGTGGTTAACTCCTGGCTGGCACAAGAGCGCGCCAGTTTGGTGGCCATGGCCGCTTCCAACGCCTCGGCATCAACAGGCAGATCTTGGGTCAGGCGATAGATAAGCAGGTTCTTGAACCACATGGGGTGAGTCTCTCCTTTATACAAAGGGGGGCATTATTCTCTTGATAGCGCCTGAGGCCAACCCTGCCTAAGCCATTGGAAGCTATCAAAAAAAAGATTTAAGAAAGTGCTTGCCAGACCTGGGGTCGCTCCGTAGAATGCGCGCCACACCGAAACGAAGGGTGATTAGCTCAGCTGGGAGAGCATCTGCCTTACAAGCAGAGGGTCGGCGGTTCGATCCCGTCATCACCCACCATTCGCTTCAAGTGTTACGCGCAGCGGTAGTTCAGTCGGTTAGAATACCGGCCTGTCACGCCGGGGGTCGCGGGTTCGAGTCCCGTCCGCTGCGCCATATTCGGTTACCTGGAACGCTGAACGCCAGGTACCACAGGAAGCCCGCTCATTGAGCGGGCTTTTTTTCGCCTGGAATTTGATGCTCTACAACCCCACCAGCCGGTACCCCACCTGCAACTCGGTAATGAAGTACTGCGGCTGCGCCGGGTCCACTTCCAGCTTCTGGCGCAGATGCGCCATGTGCACGCGCAAGTAGTGGGCGCGGTCCACGTAATCCAGGCCCCACACTTCCAGCAATAACTGGCGATGGGTGAGCACCCGGCTCTGCCCGCGAATCATCGCGCAGAGCAGTCGGTATTCGATGGGCGTCAGGTGCACCGGCTGGCCCTGGCGCCACACTTCATGGGTCGCCAGGTCGACTTCAATTTCGCCAAACGCCACTTTGCTGGTGGCCGCCACGGTGCCGGTCTGCCCATGCCGGCGCAGTTGCGCGCGGATGCGGGCCAGCAACTCTGGCACACCGAAGGGTTTGGTCAGGTAGTCATCGGCACCGGCGTCCAGGGCGGCGACTTTTTCTTCTTCGCGGTCACGCGCCGACAGCACCAGGATCGGCACCGCCAGCCAACCGCGCAGCTCGCTGATCAGTTGTTTGCCATCGCCATCCGGCAGGCCGAGGTCGACGATCACCAGGTCCGGCTGACGGCTGGCGGCGTGGATCAGGGCGCGCTTGACGCTGTCGGCCTCGAACACCTGAAAACCTTCATCTTGCAGGGCGATACCGACAAAGCGGCGGATATTGGCCTCGTCTTCAACAATCAGAATGCGTGCAGTGCTCATAGGGTTTCCATGGACGGCGGGGTGCCCGCCGGTAGCGTGATGATGAAGTGCATGCCGCACACGCGGCCGGGGTTGGCGTCGATGCGCCCGCCGTGGGCTTCGACGATGCGCTTGGCCAGCGCAAGGCCCAGGCCGATGCCGGCGACAGACGATTCCTGCTGGCCGCGCGTGAAGGGTTCGAACAGATTGGCCGGTGCGCTGCCCGGGCCGTTGTCGCTGACCTCCAGCACAATGCTGTCCGCGACCTGGCTGGCGGCGACGGTAATGGTGGTGCCCGGCGGGGTGTACTTGGCGGCGTTGTCCAGCAGGTTGACCAGCACCCGCTCGATCAGCAGCGCGTCGACTTCCACCAGCGGTAAGTGCGTGTCGAGCGTGGTGTGCACGCGGTGTCGCGCCAACGGTTCACGCAACTGGCGCAGGGCGCTGCCGACGATCTCTTCGAGTGAATGCCATTGCCTGTTTAAGCGCACGCCGTGCTCTTGTAGGCGCGCCATGTCCAGCAGGTTTTCGATCAGCCGCTGCATCGACGTGGCTTGCTCGTGGATGCCGTGCAGCAGCTCGGTCAGCGGCCCTGGCGGGGCGTGGGGCAGGGCGGTGTCGGCGGCGCCGATCAGCGTGGTCAAAGGTGTGCGCAGGTCGTGGGAAATCGCCGCGAGCAGGGTGTTGCGCATTTTCTCGCCTTCCATCTGCACCAGGGTGCTTTGTGCCACTTCGACGAAGTGCACCCGCTCCAGCGCAATCGCCAACTGGCTCATGCAGGCTTCCAGCAAGCGGCGTTCCTGCGGATCGTTCAGGCGTTCGCTCTGGCTCAGTTCCAGCACCAGCACACCGCGCACGCGCATCGGAGCCTTGAGCGGCAAGTAGCAACCCTTGGCCGCCGATAAAGTGTCGGTGCCGTGGCCGGCGGCATGGCCGTGGTCGTAGGTCCATTGGGCAATGCTGTCGTCAATCGGCAGCCCGCCCGCGCCGACGCTGTGCACACCATCGGCAGCGTCCGGCAGTGCGAGGCCGACCCGTGCTTCGAAGACGCCGCTGAAAGTGCGCAGCGCCACTTCGCTGATTTGCTCCACGGTCAGCGCAGCCGACAGGTCGCGGGCCAGCCGTGCCAATGAGGTGGCGCGCCGTTCGCGCGCGGCGGCGGTGCGTGCTTCGTGACGCAAGCGGGCGGTGAGTTGCCCGGTGATCAGGGCGATGCCGAGCATCAGCGCAAAGGTGAAGAAATACTGGGTGTCGGTGACGGTGAATGAATAGCGCGGCGCCACAAAAAAGAAGTCAAAACACAGCACGGCGAGCATCGCCGCCCACACGCCGGGGCCGCGTCCATAACGCAGCGCTACCAGCACCACGGTGAGCAAAAACAGCATGACCACGTTGGCCAGGTCGAACACTTGAAGCAACAGCGCGGCGACGGCGCTGGCGGCGAAGCAGGCAAGGCTGGCCCACAGGTAAGCCAGCGTTGTGCCGGCTGCCGCTGCGGGTTTTTCGATGACAGGTGGCTTGCCCGGCAGCAGCCCGTGGGCAATCACGATTTGATCGATTTGTGGGTGGTGCCGGCTGATCCGATCGCCCACCGACTGGTGCCAGAACCGCCAAACCTGGCGTGGATGATGGCCAAGCACCAGGCGATTGGCGTTGTGTTCGCGGGCGCAGGCGGCGAGGGCTTCGGCCACGTCCATGCCCGGCAGCGTGGCGGTGTCGGCGCCGAATTCGCTGGCCAGGGCCAGGGTTTTCATCGCCGTCAGGTAACGCTTGGCGCCGCGCCCTTGGTCGGACGCGACGTGTACCACGATCCAGTCGGCTTCGAGTTTTTGCGCCAGGCGCGCCGCTTCACGCACCAGGCGCTCATCGCCGGCATCGCCCGCCACGCCCACCAGCAGCCGCTCGCGCGCCGGCCACAGCGTGCTGATCGACTGCTCGCGGCGGTACACGCGCATCTGCGTATCGACCCGATCCGCCGTGCGTCGTAACGCCAGTTCGCGCAGTGCGAGCAGGTTGCCCTTGCGGAAAAAATGCTGCGACGCGCGCGCCGCCGCAGGCCCCAGGTACACCTTGCCGTCCTTTAGGCGCTGCAGCAGATCGTCGGGCGGCAGGTCGATTACCACCACTTCGTGGGCGTTATCAAACACATGGTCTGGCACGGTTTCGCGCACGCGAATACCGATGATCCCGCTGACCAGGTCATTCAGGCTTTCCAGGTGCTGGACGTTGAGGGTGGTCCATACGTCGATGCCGGCGCTGAGCAGTTCTTCGACGTCTTGCCAGCGTTTGGGGTGGCGCGAGCCGGGGACGTTGCTGTGGGCCAGTTCGTCCACCAGCACGACGGCGGGATGACGCAGCAGGGCGGCGTCGAGGTCGAATTCGGTGAGGGCGAACTCACGGTGCAGGCGTTGAGCACGGGGCAGTTGTTCGAGGCCGTGGAGCAGGTCGGCGGTCTCCGTGCGACCATGGGTTTCCACCACGCCGGCCAGTACGTCGCGGCCGAGACTCGACTCACGTTGCGCCGCCTCAAGCATCGCGCAGGTCTTGCCCACCCCGGCGTTGGAGCCGAAGTAGATACGCAGTTTGCCGCGCAAGGCGGCCTGTTCTTCCTGTTGAACCCGGGCGAGCAGGGCGTCGGGGTCGGGGCGGTCCTGGTGAGTTGCTGACATACAAATCCTGATGAGTGCCACATTTCTAGTGTGGGAGCGGGCTTGCTCGCGAATGCGGTGCACCTGCTACACATGCATTGGCTGACAATCCTATTCGCGGCAAGCCCGCTCCCACATTGGTTTTGCGTTGTTACACCAAGCCCACTCCGGTCAATATCATGTCGATCAACTTGATCCCGGCGAACGGCACCAGCACACCGCCCAGGCCATAGATCAGCAGGTTGCGATTGAGCAACGCCGCCGCGCCAATCGCGCGGTAGGTCACGCCGCGCAGTGCCAGGGGAATCAACGCAACAATGATCAACGCGTTGAAAATCACCGCACTGAGAATCGCCGAGTTGGGGCTGGTCAGGTGCATCACGTTCAGCGCGCCGAGCTGCGGATAGGTCGCGACAAACGCCGCCGGGATGATCGCGAAATACTTCGCCACGTCATTCGCCACGCTGAAGGTGGTGAGGGCGCCGCGGGTCATCAGCATCTGTTTGCCGACCTCGACCACTTCAATCAGCTTGGTCGGGTTGCTGTCGAGGTCGACCATATTGCCGGCCTCTTTGGCCGCCTGGGTGCCGCTGTTCATTGCCACGGCCACATCGGCCTGGGCCAGCGCGGGCGCATCGTTGGTGCCGTCGCCGGTCATGGCCACGAGCTTGCCCTGGGCCTGGTAGTCGCGGATCAGTTGCAGCTTGTCTTCCGGGCGGGCTTCGGCGAGGAAGTCATCAACGCCGGCTTCCACGGCAATCGCCGCTGCGGTGAGGCGGTTGTCGCCGGTGATCATCACGGTCTTGATGCCCATGCGCCGCAGCTCGGCGAAGCGCTCCTTGATACCGCCCTTGACCACGTCCTTGAGCTCGACGACGCCCAATGCCTTGGAACCATCGGAGACCACCAGCGGTGTGCTGCCACGCCGCGAGACTTCATCGACTTTCGCCTGCAAGGCGGCCGGAAAACTCCCCCCCATGGCTTCGATATGGCTGCGGATCGCGTCCGCCGCGCCTTTGCGAATCGCCCGGCCTTCGGGCAGGTCGACGCCGCTCATGCGGGTTTGCGCGGTGAAGTGCACAAAGCTTGCGCCAAGGGCATTGATGTCTCGCGCACGAATGTCGAATTTCTGCTTGGCCAGCACCACAATGCTGCGGCCTTCCGGGGTTTCATCGGCCAGGGAGGCGAGTTGCGCGGCGTCAGCCAGTTCGGCTTCCTTTACGCCTGGGGCCGGCAAGAAGCTGCTGGCTTGGCGATTGCCCAGGGTGATGGTGCCGGTCTTGTCGAGCAGCAGTACGTCGACATCGCCCGCCGCCTCGACCGCGCGCCCGGAGGTGGCGATGACATTGGCCGACATCATCCGGCTCATCCCCGCCACGCCGATGGCCGAGAGCAGGCCACCGATGGTGGTGGGGATCAGGCACACCAGCAACGCCACCAGCACCGTGGCGCTGACCACGCTGCCGGTGCCGCTCATGGCCACGGCGAAGATCGAGTACGGGCTCAGCGTGGCGATCACCAGCAGGAACAACAGGGTCAGGCCCACCAGCAAAATCGTCAGGGCGACTTCGTTCGGCGTTTTCTGGCGCTTGGCCGATTCGACCATCGAGATCATGCGGTCGAGAAACGACTCGCCGGGATTGACGCTGATGCGCACCACCAGCCAGTCCGACAGCACCCGCGTGCCGCCGGTAACCGAGGAAAAGTCGCCACCGGCCTCGCGAATCACTGGTGCCGATTCACCGGTGATCGCGCTTTCATCCACCGAGGCCACGCCTTCAATTACCACGCCGTCCAGCGGTACCAGGTCGCCGGCTTCGATCAGCACCACCTGGTCTTTGCGCAGCAGTGTCGCTTCGGTCGGCAGCCACGCTGCGCCGTGCCTGGGTTGTTGCAGCAGCTTGGCCAGGGTTTGGCGTTTCATGCTGCGCAGGCTGGCGGCCTGGGCACGGCTGCGGCCCTCGGCCAAGGCCTCGGCGAAGTTGGCGAACAGCACGGTGAACCACAGCCACAAGGTGATGCTGAGGATAAAACCGCTGGGCGCTTCGCCCTGGCCGCCGAGGGACTGGAACCACAGCAGTGTGGTGAGGATGCTGGCGAGGTACACGACGAACATCACCGGGTTTTTCCACTGCGCCTGGGGCAGCAGTTTCTTGAACGCATCCCCACAGGCCGTGAGCACGATGCTTCGATCAAATAGAGGTAAACGAGCATTTTTCATGAAGAAATCTCTTACTCACTGGCCGCAATGGGGGGCTGACGCGAAGGCAGGCGGGCGTCCAGCGCGAGGTTGAGTTGCAGCACATTCACGCGTGGCTCGCCGAGCAAACCGAGGGTGCGAGCGGTGGTGTGGTCGTTGACCAATTGCAGCAGTTCGGCGTCGGCGATCTGCCGCAGGCGGGCGACCCGCGCCAGTTGCAGCCGCGCGTTGGCGACCGAGATGTGCGGGTCGAGGCCCGACGCGGAAGCGGTGACGGCGTCGACCGGCACCTGGGCGTCTGCGGCCATGCCGTTCTCCTGGCGATAGGCCCGGACACGTGCCGCGACCTGGTCCACCAGTTTCTGGCTGGTCGGCCCCAGGTTGCTTGCACCGCTGGAACCTGCGTTGTACGGCTGCGAAACGCTTTTGCCCGGGTCTTGCGGGTCGGCGCCAAGGGTCATGCTCGGGCGGCCATGGAAGTACTCGGGCCGGGTGAAATGCTGGCCGATCAACGCTGAGCCGACCACCAACCCATCGCGCTCGATCAGCGAGCCCTGGGCCTGAAACGGGAACAACAGCTGTGCGGCAAACGTGGTGAAGATCGGGTAGGCGAGGCCGGTCAGGGCCATGAAGAACACCGCCGAAACCAGCACCGGGCGCAGCAGTCCTTTGAATATCGATTGAGTCGTCATCAACGTGTCCTCAGTTATACGTCTGGCCGGACAGCAACTGCAGTTGCTCCACCAGCGGGCCGAGCGCGAGCGCCGGCAAAAAGGTCAGGCCACCGACCACCAGCACCACGAACACCACCAGCAGCATGAACAGCGGGGTCGCGGTGGGGATGGTCCCAGCGCCAGCTGGCACGGTCTTTTTCATCGCCAGGGAGCCGGCCACAGCCAGCATCGGCAGCATCGTGAAGAAGCGCCCGATCAGCATCGCCAGGCCAATGGTGGTGTTGAAGAACGGCGTGTTGGCGTTCAGCCCGGCGAACGCCGATCCGTTGTTGGCGGTGCCCGAGGTGTAGGCGTAGAGCACCTCGCTGAAACCGTGGGGGCCGAGGTTGTTGAGGCTGGCCATGGTGTCGGGCCAGAGGGCGGCGAGGGCGGTGAAACCGAGGATGCTGATGGGGTGCGCGAGCACCGAGAGCATCACCAGTTTCATCTCCCGTGCCTCGATCTTTTTGCCGAGGAATTCCGGGCTGCGGCCGATCATCATGCCCACCAGGAACACCGTCAGCAGCGCGTACTGGATCAGGTTGATAAAGCCCACGCCGTCGCCGCCGAACACACAGTTGAGCATCATCTGCGCCAGGGGTACGAAGCCGCCCATGGGGGTCAACGAGTCGTGCATGGTGTTGACCGAGCCGGTGGTGGCTGCGGTGGTGGTGGCGATAAACAGGCTGCTGTCGGCGATGCCGAAACGCAGTTCCTTGCCTTCCATGTTGCCGCCGCTTTGTTCAAGCGAGAACGTCTGGTTGGCGCCGGCCTGGGTCAGCAGCGGGTTGCCGTTTTGCTCGGCACCGTAGACCAGTGCGAGGAAGCCGATGAACATCACCAGGAAGGTGCCGAAAAACACCCATCCCTGACGCCGTTGCATCAGCATGCTGCCGAAGGTGTAGGTCAGCGCCGACGGGATCAGCAACATGCTGAGGATGTGCAGGGCGTTGGTCAGCGGCGTCGGGTTTTCGAACGGGTGGGCGGCGTTCATGCTGAAGAAGCCGCCGCCGTTGGTGCCGATATGCTTGATCGACTCAAAGCTGGCCACCGCGCCGACAATCAACTGTTGCTGCGCACCTTCCAGCGTCGTCGCCAGGGCTTGGGAGGCGAAGGTTTGCGGCATGCCCTGCCAGACGTAGACCAGCGCCATACCCACGCACAGCGGCAGCATTACCCGGTACAGCGTGCGGGTGAAGTCGACCCAGAAGTTACCGATGTCGGCCGAATTCGAGCGGCTCAGTCCACGAATGAAACCGGCCGCCGCGACCACGCCGGAGGTCGCGCCGACGAACATCAAGAAGGTGATGACCGCCATCTGGCTGAAGTTCGACAGGCTGGTTTCGCCCGAGTACGCCTGCCAGTTGGTGTTGGTAATAAAGGACGCGGCGGTATTGAACGCCAGGTCCGGGGTTTGTGCGGCCAGCCCCAGCGGGTTGATCGGCATCACCGCCTGCAGGCGCAGGACGACATAGCCGAGCAGCATCATCGCGGCGTTCGACAACAACAACGCCGAACCATAGCGGGCCCAGCCCATGGTCTCCTGTGGGTCGATGCCCAGCAGGCTAAAGGTAAAACGTTCCGGCAGTGCATGGCGGGTACCGGTGAACACCCGGTTCAGCCATTTGCCCATCAGCACGGCGAGCCCGGTCATCAACCCCAGGACCAGCGCAAATTCCAGCAAGGTGCTTAACATGTCGTGGCTCCGTTCAAATCTTGCCCATGGCGACAATGGCCATGGCAGTCGCAGCAAAAAACACCAGGCAGAGGCCAATAAACATCACGTCGTACATGGCGAACTCCCTAGAACTTTTCGGCGCGGATAAGGGCATAGCCCAGATAAGCGAAGAGCCCGACGGCGCATAAGCCGCTGGCGATATAAATGAACGTAAGTGTGAGCACGGTGTAACTCCCCTGAATGAATAAGCCGCAAGTGCGGACGCGGGGAGGTTAAGGGTTGGGGTATCAAGCTCGGGCACTGATTACGGGACGCGGTATTAAGACGGTATAGAGAAACGCTTAGGCTGCGCGAATGAAAAAAAGGGATAGCCCGGTGCCGGGGTATCCCTTGAAAAACTGGGGTTCTGCTGCTTTTAGTGATCAGCTTATTTGGCTTTCTTTTTCTTTATGTCGCGCGTGGCAAGGTGCTCGAAGCAAAATGCGGCGGTGCCGAAGAGGGCGATCATTGACAGGACGATCATGCCTAAAGTTGAACTTTCCACGATGACTTCCTACGGGTTTTTGGGGTAGGAAGTGACGGTAGAGCGTGGGGGGTTAGTTGCTCAATAGCGACGACGTAATCGTTATGGGGAATGGGTGATTTATACGGACTCTTTACGGGATGGTGCCGACCGGACGCCTAATGTCGAACCCGGTCAAACTGTAGGAGCCGGCTTGCCGGCGATGGCATCCACTCGGTATGCCTGATGCACGCAAGTGCCTGCGTCGCCGGCTCCTACATTTATGTCATTGCAAATTACGGCTATGCCGGTAGTCGCTGACCGCTTCATACACCGCTTTGCGCAAGCGGTTGATGCCGCCAATGGGGCGATGTTCTTCCACACCAAACCACGGGTTGAACGACTGGTTGTCGCACGCCAGGTTCAAGGCTGGCGTGTCGAAATCCTGCGCGGGAATCCGCACCGTGGCCACGGTTTCATACGGTGCGTCGCTTTCCTTCCATTCGATGCTGGTGTCTTCGATCGGCATGAACTTCTGTGGATTCTGCCGCTGGATCTGCAGCACAAAACACGCCGGCACGCGGTCGGCGGACAGCTGCTGGTTCAGCGCACTACGCAGGAAATTCGGCAGGTCCTGGTTCTGTTTAGGCAGCAGGTATTCCGGGCAACTTTGTGCGTCAGGCGCGACGCGGAACTTGGCATTGGCCGCGCCGAACTTGTAGGGCGATACCGAAAAGTAGGTGGTCTGCGTCGGGCTCGCCGGTGCGGGGGCCAGGGTCGCCAGGGCGATAAACAGGTGGCGCACCTGCCAGCTGCGCGGGTCGACCTTGGGGAAGAACGCCAGGATTTTCTTGCCATCGGCCTGGGCGCCGATGTTCTGCGCGTATTCGGCCACGTCGCTGACAAAGAAGTTCGGGTGACTGAACATCACGAAGTCCTGTTCCGCCCGCGCCTGCTGGTCGGCCAGCAGCTGTTTGCCGGGCACCTCGAGCAGTTTGATCGCCATGCCGCGCGCATCGCGGATGCTGTCGAACTGCGGGTAGGCGTTGCCGTTGGACAGGCGCATCATCGCCTCCCAGGTCTTGCCCGGCTCGGCGAACACACCCTGGCGCAGGGCCGGGTCGAGGTCGGCCAGCACATTGACTTCGGCCTTCACGCAGCCATGGGCCTTGGCGTGGGCATCGCGCAGGTAACGCGTGCCTTCGCGGTGCTGGTCGACGATGCGTACGGCGGTCTGAATGATGCCCTGGGTCATCGCCGCTTCACCCGCAGGGATCTGCTCATCCGGCGACACCGGGCCGCTGTGTTGCCAGGCATACCAGGCGGTGGCCGCCAGCCAACCGAGCAAACCCAGGCCTAGCAGCCACAGCAGGGTTTTGCCGAGAAACGCGCCGAGGCGCAACCAGAGACGAGCGAGCATGGAACGGTCCTTGTTTTGCGATCGAATAATCATGGCAGTTGTTGCTCCAGCGGGCCGCCCAGCACTTTGAGGTATTCCAGCAGCGCCCAGCGTTCCTGCGGCTGCAAGCCACGGCCGATCACGCCATTGCCACGCTGGCCGGCACGGAATTCGTGGCCGCTGTTGTGGTTGCCGGTGATTTTTGTATCGAACAGGAAGGCATTCTTGAACGCAGCGGTCTGAAAGCCCAGGTGACGCGGGTCGTAGTCGAATGTGCCTTTATAGAACGTGGTGTTGCGCTCGTCCTGGGGCGAGAGCAGTTGGTAGATCGTCGGCACCGAGCCGTTGTGCAGGAACGGCGGCGTGGCCCAGACGCCGGCCAGCGGGCGTGCTTTGTAGGCGCGCAGTTCGCGCACGCCGATGGGCAGGCCGTAACCGTCCAGGCGCGGGCGCTCGGCCGGGGTAACGCCGGCCGCGCGGTAGGCGTGGTCTTCGACAAAGGCGGTGACGTAGGCCAGGCCCTTGGCCACGGACAGTTTGCGCAGGTCCAGCGGCTCGGTCGGTGTGGGGTGAAGTTCGACGTTGAGCCTGGCCAGTTCCACCGGGTCCCATTGCAGGGCGCTGAGGTCGTAGCGCTGGTCGGCAATGTTGCTGGCGGTGCCGGGGTCGGTGCCGATGTAGTCCACCGGGAGCATTTTCAGATGCTGCATGGGACGACCGTTTTCGTGGCTGACGGCGGGCACATGGCAGCCCGCGCAGTTTTCGGCGAACAAGGTGCGGCCTTGAGCGGCAAGAGGTTTGTCGACTGCACCGAACAGCTCCTCCGGCCAGGTCGGCGGTTTGAGGCGTTGCAGGGTTTCTTCGATCAGGTTCAGGTCACGCACCCGCACGCTGGACGGATAGCGCGCATCGCCCTGGAGCGGTTGACCGGCGCTGTCGAAGAAGGTCAGGGTTGCACCCACACCTAGGGCCTCGCCGATATTGCGCGCCATCGGTTGCTGGGCCGAGCCGTTCCATTGCACCCAGTCGAACGTCCAGATATCCCACAGCTGCGGGTAGTCCACCGGTGCATTGGCGATGCGGTAATTGTCCGGGGATATGGCGTCGCCAAAGCTGGCATTGGCGATGCGGCCAAAGGCGTCGGTACGCCCCGGGCCTTCTTCGGTGGGGTAGAGGCCACGGTGGGTGTCGTTCCAGGCAACCTTGAAGAATTTGTTCAGCGACTGCTTGAAGTCCTGGCGCAGTTGGTCGTGTTCGGACTCGTAGCGATCCCCCAGCACCTGGCGGGCGAAACGCTCGAATTTCCACGGGTTGTAATACGTGGCCGCAAGGCTGGCCACCAAGGCTTGGCCGAAGCTGCCGCCGCGCAGGGTGGGCACGCTGGAGGGCAGCACGTGCTGGGCGGAACCGCCGTCGATGCGCAGGGCCTGGCCCTTGAAGTGCAGCTCGCCGGTGTGGCAGGCGGCACAGGTGATATCCAGGTATTGCGTGTTGCTGCCGGCGTTCGTGTGCCGGGCGAAACCGACGGGCAGGTTGCCGGGGTTTTGCGCCGTGGGCACTTGTTTGGGATCTACCAGAAAACCAAAGCGCGCCAGGTACTCGGGCGTGGCAAAGCGCTGATCGGAAAACGGCAGTTCAAGTGCAGTGAACCAATCGTAATGCAGGCCTTTTACCTGGGTGCCCTGAGGCGTGAAGTAGTAGGTCTGGCGGTCGGCGGCACTCCATTGGTCCTGGTAGTGCACCTGCTCCACGGGGACATAGTCCGGCAGCCTGGGGTTGACGGTGTAATAGGCCACCACGGCCAGGATCAGGCCCAGTGCGGCGAGTATCAGGAGTAAAACACGGGAAAAAATGCGCAAGATAACTATCCTTGTCTCGGCCTTGTCGAGTGGTAGCGTTGTTATGCCACTACGCCACAGGTGCGGCAAGTGGCTATGAGCGTTGTATCAGGCGGTCCCACGATCCGTCGCGGGCCTCCATAATGAATGAAAATGCTTTTAAACACGTGAACTTATCAGACGTTTCCTGCTCACATGCCGGTAGCCATTGGTCGTGGCCGCCTGATAAGCTCGCGACTTTATTCGAATGCCCTTTTGGCGCATGAACAAGGAAATAGCATGAAACAGCATCGGTTGGCGGCGGCGGTGGCCCTGGTTAGCCTGGTACTTGCGGGTTGTGATTCGCAGACCAGCGTAGAGCTGAAAACCCCGGCGCAGAAAGCTTCCTACGGTATCGGCCTGAACATGGGCAAAAGCCTTGCCCAAGAAGGCATGGATGACCTGGACTCCAAAGCGGTAGCCCAAGGCATTGAAGATGCCGTCGGCAAGAAAGAACAGAAGCTGAAAGACGACGAACTGGTTGAAGCGTTTGCCGCACTGCAAAAACGTGCTGAAGAACGCATGACCAAAATGAGCGAAGAGTCGGCAACCGCCGGCAAGAAATTCCTCGAAGACAACGCCAAGAAAGACGGCGTAGTCACCACTGCTTCCGGTCTGCAGTACAAGATCACCAAGAAAGCCGACGGCGCTCAGCCTAAGCCGACTGACGTGGTGACTGTTCACTACACCGGCAAGCTCACCAACGGCACCACCTTCGACAGCTCCGTAGATCGCGGTAGCCCGATTGACCTGCCGGTCAGCGGCGTGATCCCGGGTTGGGTTGAAGGCCTGCAACTGATGCACGTTGGCGAGAAGGTCGAGCTGTACATTCCGTCTGACCTGGCTTACGGCGCCCAGAGCCCGAGCCCGGCGATTCCAGCCAACTCCGTGCTGGTATTTGACCTGGAACTGTTGGCCATCAAGGACCCAGCCAAGGCTGAAGCCCCTGACGCACCTGCTGCACCTGCCGCCAAGAAGTAATCGGCGACTGAACACACAACGCCCCGTCTCGACGGGGCGTTGTTGTTTCTGCAGGTTTGAAAACGCCGCTTCCTGTGAGCCTGCTTGCCGGCGAAGATCTCACAGCCCCCGCATTCATTCAGGATGCCCGCGTTATCGTTAACGACCATCGCCGGCAAGCCGGCTCCTGCGGTGTCGTGGGGCAAATCCAATCGAACCCGCGCGGCACGGTACAGTCTGATATAAGACTCGAGTACGGGTAGCCGCACGCAAGCGCCAAGTCAATGAAATCTTGGGTTTTTTTTATGTGCGCAAAAAACGCCCGATCTGACTGAAAGCCTTGTAAACCGGGGCTTTCAGCCAGGAAAATAGGCTCTGTTCACAAGGTTATCCACAATTTGTGTGGATAACCTTTTATGTCGCCTGGAACTGGAGTGACAAATGAAACCACCCTTCAATTTCACCCGTTTCCTGCCCATGGCCGCCCGCTTGCTGGGCCGTGGGCGTTTGCCGACCCTGCTGTTTGCCGTTGCAGCCAAAGGCTCAAGCCAGGGCAATCGGCTTGGCAAGCTCAAGGAAGATCTCAAATTGCTCCAGGCCCTGTGCTTGGCTTACTGGCGCGGTGAATACCGGGCAATCAGCCCCAAGGCGCTGATTTCAGTGGTGGCGGGGCTGATGTACTTCCTCAGCCCCATCGATGCGATCCCCGACTTTATTCCCATGTTCGGCATGCTCGACGACATTGCCGTGCTGGCCTGGGTCATGAAGACCCTGAGCGGCGAGCTGAGCGCTTTTCGCGCCTGGCGTGACGCCCAGCGTCCGGAAAAGCTCGCGGTGGTTGAGCGCCTGCCGGCGACGCCCGCGCTGCTAGCCAAGGAAAACCCGCAAAAAAACCCATGACGCTTATATCCCCTGCGACCTTTGTGGCTGTTAGGATTACACTCTTAAGAAGGTATTAAGGAAAATGCTTACTTAGTAAGTGTTGTTATCCTACGGGGCAGTCATGGATATTCAGATAATTTCACGCAATGGCGAACCCGAGTACGCGGTGTTGCCATGGGATCAGTACCAGGCGCTACTCAAAGCCGCCGGTCAGCAACAACCTACGCCACCTCCTTGCGCTACAGCCCAGGTCGCCCCCGACGAGGTGCTGCGCCCGCTCGCCGACCTGCGCGGCCTGCGCGAGGCAAAAGGCCTGGCCATCGAAGCCCTGGCCCGTACCGTGGGCATCAGCCCCTCGTATCTAGGATTGATCGAAAGTGGTGAACGCCAGCCGGATGCCGCGATCCGCCGCAGCCTGGCCTGGGAATTGGGCGTTGCAGGTTGGAGGGATGAATCTTGAGCGTACGTATCAGCCGTCAACACTGGGATGGCTTACTCGCCGAACTGGACCAGGCGCGCCGCCAGCGCCATTTGCTGACCTACCGCGCGCTGCTGGAGCGCCTGCAATTTCCCACGCCGGCAATGCAAACCCTGACCGCCGCTCTGGAACACCTGGCGGCGCTGGATGCCAAGGCCGAGCAGCCGTTGCGCAGCTCCCTGGTGATCAGTCAGGGTGCCAGCCGCCTGCCGCGTACCGGTTTTTTTGAATGCGTGGAGCGCCTGGGGCGTTTCTGCGGGCCCTCCGATGGCGTGGCCGCCGCATCCTGGCACGCCTCGGAAGTGGTGCGGGTGTTCGAGTACGAGTACCCAGAGTCCGCCGAGGCCTAGGCCTGCGGTAGCAGCGCGTCCATGCTGTCGATCACATGGATGCTGTAGCCGGCCATGTCCTTGGCGTGGTGCTTGGCTTGCGACGCCAGTTCTGCCAACTGGCTGGCATCGAGTTGTCCACAAGCCTGTGGATATAAATGCACCACGCCGATCGACAGCGACAGCAGCGCGAACTCCTGGCGCACGCCCTGGCGGTTCAATGCGACGAAACAGCCAGCATCGAGATGTTCGGCGCGGTAGAAGCGTCGGCATTGGGTGTGGAAATCATCCAGCAGTTGATTGAGCCGCTTGCGCCAGTCCTGCGGGCCCAGCACCAGCAGAAAATCATCGCCACCGATATGCCCGACAAAGTCGCGGCTGGGGTCGACCCGGTCGTTCAGGCACTGCGCCAGGCACAGCAACACCTCATCCCCACGCCCATACCCGTAGATATCGTTGAATGGCTTGAAGCTGTCGATATCCACATAGCAGATCACCGACTCTCGCTCCTGCTGCAACAGCCGCGTCAGGCACTGCTGGATCGGCACGTTGCCCGGTAGCAGGGTCAGCGGGTTGGCGTAACGCGCTTGCTGGATCTTCAGCTCGGTGATCAGTTTGAGCACATCGATCACCCGACCCAGGCCCAGGTAGTCGCCGTTGAGCGTGATGATGAAATCTTCCTCGATGCGTTGCCGGGCGCGGCTCGTCAGCAGCCGGCTGACTTGCTGTAAGGACTGGCTCAACTCCACCGCAAGAAAGTCGCCGCTCATCAAGCGGCTGATCGGCTTGCGCGCGAACAGGTCGGTGGCGAACGGCTTGAGCAGGGCGTCCGACAGCGAATGCCTGTGCACAATGCCGACCGGCTGGCCGCGCTCATCCAGCACCGCCAGGGAGTTGAGGTTGGCCTGGCGGCGAAAGGCTTCCAGCACCTGGGCGGTGGCGGTGTCTTGATCCACCGCCGGTTGTTCGTTGAGCAGCGCACTGAGGTCGCTGGCTTCTTCGCTGAGGGCAATGTTGGCGTTGTCAGGTTTGGGCAGCATCAAGCGTGCTTCCTGCGGCGGTTGCTCCTGCGGGCGGCAGAGCAGGTAGCCCTGGACCAGGTCGACGCCCATCTCCGTCAACACCGCCAGCTCTTCCGGCAGCTCGATGCCTTCGGCGATCACCTGGGCGCGAGAGGCCCTGGCGATCTGCAGGATGGAACCGACAAATTCACGCTTGAGCGCGTCTTGATGAATGCCGTCGATAAAGTGGCGGTCGATCTTCACGTAATCCGGGCGCAACTCCGACCACAGCCGCAGGCTGGAATAGCCGGCGCCCAAGTCATCGAGTGCGATGGCGAAGCCCATGTTGCGGTAATGGAGCAGGGCGGTTTGCAGCAGGTCGAAATCGTCGGTGGGCGTCTGCTCGGTGAGTTCGATCACCACTTGGCTCGGCGGAATACCGAAGTCGCGCAGCAGTTGCAGCGTACGCCCGGGTTGGTGCGCCGTCTCCATCAAGGACTCCGGCGAGATATTGAGGAACAGCTTGCCCGGCAATTTTTGTTCGCTGAAGCGTCGGCAGGCGCTCTCGCGGCAGGCGATCTCCAGTTCGCTGAGGCGCCCGGCTTGGCTGGCCACGGAGAACAGGGCGACAGGGGAGTGCAGCGGGCTGTTGGATGGGCCACGGCTGAGGGCTTCGTAGCCGAGGATGCGCCGTTCGGATAGGCAGATGATCGGTTGGAACAGGCTGTGCAAACTGCCTTGAGCCAGGATAGAGCCCAATGCATTCAGCTGTTCGGTCATGGTCATGGCGATCTCGATCGAAAAAAAAGGACCGCAGGCGTTGAGCCAGCGGTCCTTCATTTCACGACAGAATGATGTCTATATGATGACACTCTGGGGAGCGATCACATTAAATTGCCATCATTTACTGCTTGGCCACCTGCTTGGTGATTTTCAGGTAGTCCAGCAGGATCCGGCCTGTCTCGGCCAGGTAGGCGTCGTCTTCCGGCTTGGTTTTGTCCGCCTCGGTCGGCAGCGCATCTTCATCTTCTTTCTTCAGCTCCTTGAGTGGGTCTTCGCCTTTGGCCTTGCGGCGGGCGTTCTCCAGCACCAGTTGCTTATTCTCGATGTCGGTGTGCTGCTTGCGGCGATCCACTTCGTTGAGGCTGACGGTTTTCTCTTCCATCAGCTTCTTCGCCAGGGCCAGCTTGTCGCGGATAAACACGAACTCGGCATCCTTGGCGGAGCGGGTGTCGTGGTCAGCCTTCAACTGCGCCAGGAACGGTTTGAACGGATCCGACGCCGGCTTGATCGCAGGACGGATGGTGTCCCACTGCATGGCTTCGGGCAGGGCGCTCTCGCCGATTTCCTTGGTGTCGATGATCGACGGGAAGTCGATATCCGGCAGTACGCCCTGATGCTGGGTGCTCTGCCCGGAAACCCGGTAGAACTTGGCCAGCGTCAGCTTAAGCTCGCCATGGTTCAGCGGCTGAATGGTCTGCACGGTGCCTTTGCCGAAGGTCTGGCCGCCGATGATCAACGCGCGGTGATAGTCCTGCATGGCGCCGGCGAAAATCTCCGAGGCCGAGGCCGAAAGGCGGTTGACCAGCAACGCCATCGGGCCTTTGTAGAAGGCACCCGGGTTTTCGTCTTCGAGCACGTCGACACGGCCGTCAGCGTTGCGTACCAACACGGTCGGGCCCTTGTCGATAAACAGACTCGTCAGCTCGGTGGCTTCCTGCAGGGAGCCGCCGCCGTTGTTGCGCAGGTCGATGACCACGCCGTCGACTTTGTCTTTCTGCAGCTCGGTGAGGATCTTCTTCACGTCGCGGGTGGTGGACTTGTAGTCAGGATCGCCGGCACGGAAGGCCTTGAAGTCCAGGTAGAAGGCCGGGATTTCAATCACGCCCAGCTTGTAGTCCTTGCCATCCTGCTTGAGGTTGAGGACTTTCTTCTGCACGGCCTGGTCTTCGAGCTTCACCGCTTCACGGGTGATGGACACGATCTTGCTGGTCTGGTCGTTCGGCGCATTGGTGTGCGGAATCACTTCCAGGCGCACCACGCTGCCTTTCGGCCCACGGATCAGCTTGACCACTTCGTCCAGGCGCCAGCCGACCACATCGACCATCTCTTTGTCGGCCTGGGCCACACCGATGATCTTGTCCGCCGGAGCGACCTGCTTGGTCTTGTCCGCCGGACCTGCCGGTACCAGACGTACGATCTTGACCTGGTCATTGTCACTTTGCAGGACGGCACCGATGCCTTCCAGCGACAGACTCATGTTGATATCGAAATTTTCCGCATTATCTGGCGACAGATAATTGGTGTGCGGATCGTAGGACATCGCGAAGGTGTTGATGTAGGCCTGGAAGATATCTTCGGCACGGGTCTGGTCCAGACGTGCCAGCTGATTCTTGTAGCGCTTGGTCAGCAGCTCTTGAATGGCCTTCGGCTCTTTGCCGGCGATCTTCAGGCGCAGCACTTCGTCCTTGACGCGTTTGCGCCACAGGTCGTCGAGGGCCGCGGTGCTGGTCAGCCAGGCGGCGTCCTTGCGATCCACCAGAAGGCTTTCCTTCTCGGTGAAGTCGAGCTTGTCGACACCCTTGTTCAACTCACCCAGGGCGAAGTCCAGACGCGCTTTGACGCGATCCAGGTAGCGCTTGTAGATGGTGAAACCGGGCTGCAGGTCGCCGCTCTTGAGGAGGTCGTCGAACTGGGTCTTCCACTTGTCGAACTCAGCGATATCGCTGGCCAGGAAGTAGCTGCGCGACGGATCCAGCAGCTTTAGGTAGCTGTCGTAGATGATCACCGAGCGAGCATCGTCCAGCGGCGGTTTGCTGTAGTGATGGCGCTTGAGCAACTCGACGACGTTAAGGCTCGCAATCACCTCATCGCGATCAGGCTGAAGATTGTCCCAGCTATTGGCTGCGAACGTATTGGTCGACATCGACGAGAGGCCGAGACCAATGAAAAGAGCGAGGGCGGTGCTGGGGAACAAATGCTTCATGCTGATTCGACGCGGGGGCAATTGATAACGCATATTAGGCCGTCTTTGAAGTCGCCGGTTCCATATGGGCCGGTCGCATAATGCAAAAAGCCCGGCGCTACTGCTACGGGCTCAGTCCAGACTCACTATGGAGGCACTGTGAAAGCATTGCAAGGCGTTGACGGTCATGTGGAGTGGTTGGAAGAGCCCAGTCCTACATGTGATGTAGGCCAAGTTCGCATTCGCGTGGCCGCTGCGGGCCTTAATCGTGCCGATTTATTGCAGCGTGCCGGGCTTTATCCGCCACCGCCGGGTGCCAGCCATGTACTGGGCCTGGAGTGTTCCGGGGTGATCAGCGAAGTGGGCGCGGGCTCGTCCTGGCAGGTGGGTGATCGCGTCTGCGCACTGCTGGCGGGTGGCGGCATGGCCGAAGAAGTGGTGGTGGATGCGCGGCATGTGTTGCCGGTGCCGGAAGGTTTATCACTGACCGAAGCCGCGGCGCTGCCTGAGGTGTACAGCACGGCGTGGCTGAATGTGTTCCAGCTGGCGGGGCTCAGGCCCGGTGAGAAAGTCTTGCTGCATGCCGGCGCCAGTGGCGTGGGCTCGGCGGCGATCCAGCTGTGCAAGGCGTTTGGCAGCCCGTGCTGGGTCAGCGTCGGCTCGGCGGAGCGCCTGGCGTACTGTGAAGCGCTGGGTGCCCAGGGCGGCGTGGTACGTACCGAGGGTATCGAAGGGCTGCGCGACTTCGGGCCTTTCGATGTGATTCTCGACCCGGTGGGCGGCAACTATGCCGCGCTGGACCTCAAGCTACTGGCCCTGGACGGTCGCTGGGTGTTGATCGGCTTGATGGGCGGGCGCGAGGCGCAGCTCGACCTGGCGCAGGTGCTGGGCAAACGTGTGCAACTGCTGGGCTCGACCCTGCGCAGCCGCGATGATCAGTTCAAGGCTGACCTGTTCAGTGATTTGAGCCAGCATGTGTGGCCGTTGTTTGCCGAAGGGCGCTTGAGCCCGCAGCTGGCCCAGACGTTTGCGATCAAGGATGCCGAGGCGGCGTTTGCCGAACTGGCGACGAATCAGGTCTCTGGGAAGCTGGTGCTGGTGATCGACGAAAGCCTGGTGTGATCCCGGATTGGAATGCGGTCAATGTGGGAGGAGGCTTGCTCCCGATAGCGGTATGTCAGTGAAGAATGTTTCATCTGATACTCCGCTATCGGGAGCAAGCCCCCTCCCACAGTTGATTGGGTTTCAGTTTGAAGGTGTCAGTGTCAGGTCCAGGTGTGGATCGGCCAGCCGGTCTGTTCAGCATGCGTGCGTAAAACCGGGTCCGGGTTCACCACGTGCGGGTGATCCACCTTCAGCAGCAACGGCAAATCGTTGCGTGAATCCGAATAGAAATACGCCCCTTCCAGCGTTTCACCTTCCTGCTCAAGCCATTCCAGCAGTCGCGTGATCTTGCCTTCGCGGTAGGTCAGGACGCCGACGGTGCGGCCGCTGTACACCCCGTGGCTGACATCCAGTTCAATCCCCAATACTTCATTGATGCCGATGCGCGCCGCGATCGGCGTGACCAGGTGGGTGCCCGACGCGGAAATCACTAGAATCCGATCACCCTTCGCGCGGTGCTGGGCGATGGTCTTTGTGGCTTCGCTGTAGATCAACGGCTCGATGATGTCCTCCACCCACGGCTCGACCAAGTGCGCGATCTCTTCCGGTGTACGGCCGATCATCGGTTCCAGGCTGAAGTCCATGAAATCTTCCATGGCCAGCTTGCCCTGGCTGTAGGCGTCCATCAGTTCGTTGTTCTTGCGCATGAACGACTCAGGATCGACCCAGCCCAGCCGGCCCATCTGCTCGCTCCACAGGGTGGCGCAGTCGCCGTGGATCAGGGTGTCGTCCAAATCAAAAATTACCAATGCCATCCGTCATGCTCTCTCAATAAATCGTCGCATCAGGCTACTGCACACAGCGCGCTGGGGTCGATGGAAAGTGCGAGGCGCTGGCCGTCCGGGTGCAAATCGTCCGCCGAGCGGTTGAGTACGTCCACCACCAATTCGACACCACGGGCTTCGATGCGGTAGCGAATTACGTTGCCCAGCAGGCTGTGGCTGCGTACCAGGGCGTCGAGTTCGCCGTTGCGGCTCAATTCGATGGCCTCGGGGCGAATCGCGATGCGCCCGCTGATCGGGCGTTGCAGCAACTGGCTGGCCTTGTCGGCGTCGAGCAGGTTGTAGTTGCCGATGAACCCGGCGGCAAATGCGTCCACCGGTGCGGTGTAGAGGGTTTCAGCGTCGCCGCTTTGTACGATCTTGCCCTGGTTCATCAGGAAGATGCGGTCCGACATGGTCAGGGCTTCTTCCTGGTCATGGGTCACGAAAATCGTGGTGAGCCCCAGCTCCCGTTGGATTTGGCGGATCTGCTCGCGCAGGTGCTTGCGGATGCGTGCATCCAGGGCCGACAACGGTTCATCCAGCAGCAACAGGCGCGGGCGGGTCACCAGGGACCGGGCGAGGGCCACGCGCTGGCACTGACCGCCGGACATCTGGTGCGGGTAACGGCCGGCGAGGTCCTTGAGCTCCACCAGTTGCAGCACTTCCTGCACGCGCTTGTGGCTGTCGTCGGCGTTGACCTTTTGCATGCGCAGGCCGAAGGCGACGTTCTGTTCCACGGTCATATTGGGGAACAGCGCATAGCTTTGAAATACCATGCCGATGTGCCGTTTCTGCGGGCTCACGGGCACGATGTCCTGGCCGTCGAGCAGGATCTGGCCGCTGTCCACCGACGTCAGGCCGGCGATGCAGCGCAACAGGGTGGACTTGCCGCAGCCCGACGGGCCGAGCAGGGTGACGAATTCACCCTTGGCGATCTCGCAGTTGATATCACTGAACACCGGGGTGCCGGCGTAGCCTTTTTGCAGGTGTTGGACGCTGACGAAGCTCATTGGCTTTTGTCCTTGTTCAAGATGTTGGCGGCCCAGGTCAGCACCAGCACAAAAAAGAAATAGGAGATGACGATGGCACTGGTGAAGTGGCCGCTCGTGTTACGCATGTTGTTCAGGTAGACCTGCAGGGTTTCGTAGCGCGTGCCCACCAGGATGTTGGCAAATACGAACTCGCCGAACAGGAACGAGAACGACAGCAGCAGCGCCACCATCAGGCCCTTGCGCAGGTTCGGCAGCACCACCAGGATCGCCGCCTGCCAAGTGCTGGCGCCGAGCAGTTGCGAGGCGTCCATCAGGTCGCGCAGGTTGATGGCTTGCAGGTTGTTGGTGATCGCGCGGTACATGAACGGCAGCGCCACCGTGAAGTAGCAGCCGATCAAAATCCACGGCGTGCCGACCATTGCCATCGGCCCGGAACCGTACAGCTGCAGCAGCCCCACCGACGACACCACCGGTGGCACCGCGAAGGGCAGCAGGATCAGGATGTTCATCAGCGCGTCGAGTTTGGGAAAGTGGTAATGCACCACGAACAGCAGCGGCATGATCAGCACCACCGACAGGATCAGCGCGCCCACGCACACCAGCAACGATTGCCCGAAGGCGATCAGGAAGCGCGGGTCGCTCCACAGTTGCACATACCATTTCAGGGTAAAGCCAGACGGCAGGATCGTTGCCGACCAACTGCTGGCGATGGAATAGACGAAGGTGCCAATCAGCGGCAGCACCAGGATCGCAAACAACACACAGACCACTACCCGATGGTAGAGGGAGGCCGAGCTGGCTTCAGCGCGAGACATGGTAGCTCCTCTTGAGCAGCAGTTGATGGGCCACGGTGACTACAGTCATCAGCGCCACCAGCACCACGGCCAGGGCACTGGCCATGTTCGGGTCCAGGGAGATATCACCGGAGACCATCGCCGCGATCCGAACCGGCAGCACGTTGAAGTTGCCGGTGGTCAGTGCGTAAACCGTGGCATAAGCGCCGAGAGCGTTGGCCAGCAGGATCACGAAGGTGCCGAGCAGCGCAGGCGTCAGCACCGGCAGGCCGATATGCCGCCAGAACTGCCAGCCGTTGGCGCCGAGCAAGGCGGCGGACTCACGCCAGTCTTCACGCAGCGCGTCAAAGGCCGGGTAGAGCAGCAGCACACCCAATGGAATCTGGAAGTAGGTGTAGAGGATGATCAGCCCGGTCTTGGAGTACAGGTTGAAGTCCTGAATGATCCCCGCCTGCTTGAGCATGATCGTGATGCTGCCGTTGAAACCCAGCAGGATGATGAACGCGAACGCCAGGGGCACCCCGGAAAAGTTGCTGGTCATGTTGGCGAAAGCGGTCACGAAGTTGCGCAGCGGCCCATCCACGCGGCGCAACGAGTAACTGCCGAGCAACGCGATGATTATCCCGAACACGCTGGAGTAGAAACTGATCTCCAGGCTGTACTGGATCGCCTGCAAATAGAACTTCGAACTGAAGATCCTGGTGAAGTTGGCCAGGCCCCAGCCAGACTCTTCCGATTCCAGGCTGCTGATCATCACCCACACCAGCGGGGCGATTTCAAACACGATAAAGAACAGCGCAAAGGGCACCAGGCACAACAGTGCGAGCCATTTGCCTCGGGTCATGGCATTCACTTCAACAGCTCCCGGCATACAGGTTTGTCGTGGGGCACGCCCAGCAACTCGCAGACGGTTCCGCACAGTTCGGTTTGCTTGGGCGTGGCGTTGGGATCGAAGCTGAAGGCCGAGCCCAGCACAAACAGCGGCACTTCCCGTTCTTCGGGCAGCAGGCCGTTGTGGGAGCGGTCGTTGTTCATGCCGTGGTCGGCGGTCACCAGCACCTGGTAGCCGGCGTCGAGCCAGCCTTGCAGGTAGTCGGCGAGGATGATGTCGGCCGAGCGGGCGCTGTTGCGGTATTGCGCGGTGTCGAGGCCGTGCTTGTGGCCGGCGTCGTCGATGTTCATCGGGTGCACCACCAGGAAGTTCGGCGTGTGTTTGACGCGCAGGCTTTCGGCGTCGGCAAACAGGTGGGAATCCGGGTAATGGTCATTCCAGTAGAAGTGCCCGTGCTGGATCGCCAGCGCCTTATCGTCGGTATGACGATCACGAGCGGCGATAAAGGGCGTGCGGTTATACAACTCGCTGACCCAGTGATAGGCCGCCGCCGCAGTCGTAAGGCCGGCGTCGGTGGCGTAATGGAAAATACTGCGCTGGTTGGACAGGCGCGAGACGTTGTTGTGGACGATGCCGCTGTCGATCGGTGGCACGCCAGTGAGGATGCATTCATAGAGCGGCCGTGAGAGGGACGGCAGTTCACATTCCAGTTTGTAGAGCGCTGCGCGTCCTGCGCCGATGTAAGCCTGGAGGTGCCCCATGGCATGTCGGGCAACCTCGTAGTTCAGGCCGTCGAGCACCACAAGGATGACGTTATGCTTCATAGGGGCTGGAGCTCCGCAGCAGTAGGTTTGACTCAATCGTCTCTGACGCAACTGGGAAAAATGTGGGAGGGGGCTTGCTCCCGATAGCGGTGTGTCATTTAACACATTCATTGACTGAGCCAATGCCATCGGGAGCAAGCCCCCTCCCACACAAGCCCCCTCCCACATTGGATCTCCAGTGGATTTCCAGTGTGGGCAACAGGCTTACTTCATTTCTACGATGACTTGCTCGTTCCACAACTGAGGCAGCTTCTTGGAAGTCACTTCCCAGGCATCGGCATCCTTGATCGGCTGCGGATTGGCCTTGGTGTATTGCTCGCCAGGAATCAGGTTCTTGGCGATATCAGCCGGCAGTTTCAGGTCGGTTTCAGCACGGATGGGACGCGCATTGCCACGCGCCAGGTTGAGTTGGCCGGCATCGCTGAAGATGTATTCGCGGGTCAACTTGGCGGCGTTCGGGTGCTTGGCGTGCTTGTTGATGATAGTGGTGTAGCCGGACTTCACCGAGCCGTCCGAAGGGATCAGCACCACGTAGTCATCCGGGTTGGCCATCTTGGCTTTGTAGCTCAGGCCGTTGAAGTCCCAGACGATGCCGACTTCGACTTCGCCTTTTTCCATGGTGGCGATGGTCGGGTTGGACAGGGACAGGCGACCTTGCTGGGCAATCTTGGTGAAGAACTGCAGGCCGGGCGCGATGTTTTTCTCATCACCTTTATTGGCGATGGCCGCAGCCAGTACGCCGTTGGCCGCTTGTGCCGCAGTGCTTACGTCACCGACGGACACCTTGTATTTACCGGTCTGCAAGTCTGCCCAACTGGTTGGAACTTCGGAACCGTGCAGCAGCTTTTTGTTGACGATAAACGCGATGGTGCCGGTGTAGGCCAGAGCCCAGTGGCCGTCTTTGTCTTTCGCCCAATCCGGAATTTGAGCCCAGGTGGAGGGTTTGTAGGGCTGGGTGACTTCCTGTTTCACCGCGATCGGACCGAAGGCCGCGCCTACGTCACCGATATCGGCGCTGGCGTTGTCTTTCTCGGCTTTGAACTTGGCGATTTCCTGGGCCGAGCTCATGTCGGTGTCGATGTGCTTGAGGCCGTAGGTCTTGGCCAGGTCTTCCCAGGTGCCTTTCCAGTTGGCCCAGTCATCGGGCATGCCGACGCTGTTGACGGCGCCTTCCGCTTTGGCGGCGGCCTCTAGAGTTTTTAGATCGGTATCAGCGGCCATGGCGGCGCCGCACATGGCAATGGTCGAGCCTAACAGTGATGCCAGGAAAAGCTGTTTCATCCGAAGCTCCTTTGGGCGTTTTCAACGCTGGGTTTTTTTCGACGGTGGTGTTGGTCTAGGTCAGAGCAATACCTGAGCCAATCTAGACGTGACGGATGACAGTTTCATGTCGATGTCGTTTTTAAAGCGCTTGTGTCGGTCTGTGCAGGCTTAGCGTAGACCATGCTCAAGTACCCGCAGGCCTTGGACTTGGCCGATGTATTGCAGGGTGTGGAGCGGGAGATCGACACGGACTGTCATCTGTCGGTCATCTGCTATGCCTAGGCTGGCACGCAACAGCAGAAGCCCAAATACAGCCCGGTTTGTGCACCTGAACGGTGCTGGTCTAGTCCAGATAGGTAACGTTGATGCGTGATGAGGCAATCAAGGCAGTGACATCCATCGGCCTGGCGCTGCAAGAGCAGATCGACCACGGCCTGTTGCCGCCTGCAAGCAAACTGCCCGCCGAGCGCAAGCTCAGCGAGTTGTTTGGTACCACTCGAATTACCGTGCGGGAAGCCTTGTTACAACTGGAAGCCCAAGGGCAGATCTATCGCGAAGAGCGTCGTGGCTGGTTCGTCTCGCCGCCGCGATTGGCCTACAACCTGATGCAGCGCAGCCACTTTCACGCCATGGTCAACGATCAGGGGCGTGTGGCATCGACCGAAGTGATCTGCGCGCGGTTGCAACCGGCGTCGGCGGCGGTGTGTGCCTGGTTGCAACTGCCAGCGCTGTCCAGCGTGATCCAGATTTGCCGGAGCCGCCGGATAGACGGGCGTTTGGTGCTGTATGTGGAGCACTACCTGAACCCGCAGTATTTTCCGGGGATTCTGGCGTGTGATTTGAATCAGTCGATGACCGAGCTGTACGCCCGCAAGTACGACCTGCACTACGGGCGGGTGCGGTTCGAGATTGTGCCGACGTCATTGCCGGTGGAAGCCGCCGCTGCATTGCGCGTGTCGGTGGGCAGCCCGGGCCTGCGGATTGCCCGGGTCAACTATGACCAGCACCAGCGGTTGATCGACTGCGACCTGGAGTTTTGGCGGCATGATGCGATTCACGTGGGCGTGGATGTGGTTTGACGGCATGTCGAGCGCGTTTCCTGTGGCAAGCAGTCTTCCTGTAGCAACCAGTCTTCCTGTGGCTAGAGTGCTTGCTGTGGCGAGCAGGCTTGCCCTGCGTTGGGCTGCGAAGCAGCCCTGAAATCTGCAAACGTGATTTGTCTGAAAGAATGCGGCGGTCTTATTGGGGCTGCTTCGCAGCCCAACGCAGGGCAAGCCTGCTCGCCGCAGGAAACGTGCTTGCCACAATAAGCCTGCTTGCCACAGGAAACGTGCTCGCCACAAAAGCTCGCCCTTTAGATGTCAGGGGCTCAGCGTCTTGATCAGTTGATCCGTGTTGGTTTCCAACTCAGTCACCGGGTCTGCGCCGTCCACGTTCAACACCAGCAACTGCGCACCGCCTGCCGTCACTGCAGCGTTCACCGCCTCACTCGGCTGGCGATGGTGCAGCACCACGGCCACGTCGCTGGCTTTCAAGTCGGCACTGAGTGCCTGTAAGGCCTCGGGCGTCCAGTCGGCGTCGGGCCGTGCATCGGTGCTGACCAGTTCCAGGTTCAGGCTGCTGACCAGATAAGCGAAGTGATCGCTCAGGCTGACCACGCTCAGGTTGTCCGCCTGGGCCAGCCGCGCCTCGCTGTCGGCGTTGAGCTTGAGCAAACGCTGTTTGAGGGCGGCCAGGTTAGCGTCGATCTTCGCCTTGGCGTTCGGTGCCAGTCGACTCAGGTCGGCGGCCATCACATCGGCCATGCGCCCCATGTTGTTGCTCGACTGCCAGGGCTGGCTGTTCAAGCCATCGCCGGTGCCCGGCTGTACGGCGATGCCCGGTAAGCCGCCGTCCACCGGGCGTGCGGCGTCGACTTCGACGATACGGATATTGCTGCGCCGCGCCACGGGGTAGAGCGGGTCATCCGCCCACAGCGAGCGCAGGCCAATGGCAGCGTCGGCATCCTGGGCCAACGTGCCCAGCGCCGGAGCGCCACGGCCGGTGAAGTAGGACACCTGCCGTGAGCCGGGCAGGTTGGCCGGGGCGGCGCGTTCGAGCTGTACGTCGGTGCCTTTGAGCAGCACTTCGGCCAGGCCGTAGGTGATCGGCAGCGAGGCCAGCACTTTGACCGGTTTTGTCGCTTTGGCCTTGGTCAACGCGGCATGGCCGAGGCCTTGGTTGACTTTGAATTCCTTGGGGTCAAAACCGTCGACGGCCAGCGCCGAGGTGCTGATCAAGCACGCGATGGCCAGGGCGAATGGGCGAAATACAGGGCGCATTATCCAAGATTCCCTTTGAGGCTGGGCACGGTGCCGCGCGCGATGGCGGCAAGGGCGAAGAAGATACCGGCCATCAGGATGATCGCGGCACCGGAGGGGATCGGCAGGTCGAAGATGACTGGCAGCAGAATGCCGCACAGGGTGCTGACGGTGGCGATCACCACTGAAATCCAGAAGAAGCCTTTGAGCGACTGGCTCAACAGGCGCGCAGCCGCTGCCGGAATCACCAGCAACGCGCCGACCAGGATTGCACCGATCACCTTGACCGCCGCCACGGTGATCAGCGTCACCAGGATCACGAACAGGTAATCCAGGGTTTTCACCGCCACGCCGCGGACCGCCGCCAATTGCGGGTTGAAACTGGCGAGCATGATGCGGTTGTACAGCGGCAGCGCCAGGGCCATCACCAGCGAACCGACAATCGCCAGCACCAGCAAATCATTGCCGTTGACCGTCAGCACCGAGCCGAACAGCACGTTCTCGAGGATGTGCACGTTGATCTTGCCCGCGAGGATCAGCAGCAGGCTCGCACCCAATGCCAGGGACACGGACAGGAACACGCCGATCAACGTATCCGGCGCCAGGCCGGTGCGGTTGCGCAGGTAATTGAGCAGGATGCCGAACAACAGGCAGTAGCCGAACAGGCTGCCATAGGGCCCGGTGTAGGGTTCGCCCAGCAGAATGCCCACGGCCACGCCGGTGAGCGCCGCATGGCCGACCGCTTCGGAGAAAAACGCAAAGCGTTTGACCACCACCAGCGTGCCGAGGCCACCCAGCACCGGACCGATCAGCAACCCGGCGAGCAGGGCATTGACCACAAAACCATAGGCCAGCGCTTCCGGCAGGTAGCCGGAGGAGGCCCAGCCCTGGACCATCAGGCGAAACGCTTCATAACTCATAGCGCCGGGCTCCGAGGGTGGGTAGAGAACAGGGTCAGCAAGCGGTCCGGGGTCAGGGCTTCTTTTGGCGTGGCGTCGAACAGCACGCGGCGGTTCAGGCCGGTGACGCGGTCGGCCAGGCGGCCCACGGCTTCCAGGTCGTGTTCGATCCACAGCACGGTGATCCCGGCCAGGCGCCAGTCAGTCAGCAGCCGTTCGAACACCTGGATACCGGCCTCATCGAGGGCCGACATCGGTTCATCCAGCACCAGCAAATCCGGTGCAGGAATAAGCCCCTGGGCCAGCAGCACGCGCTGGCGCTCACCGCCAGACAAGGCTCCCATGCGCCGCTTGCGCTTGTCCTGCATGCCGACCCGTTCCAGCGCTTCGCCAATCGCGGCGGCGTAATGTTTGGACAGCCCAAGAAACGCCGGGCGCCGCTGACACATGGCCGCCATGAAGTCGTCGACGGTCATCGGTAAACCCCGGTCAAACTCCAAGGCTTGCGGTACATAACCGATGGTGCCCGGCGTGGATGGCCATTGCAGGCTCAACTGACCCTGATGCGGCGTTTGCCCCAGCAGGGTCTTGATCAGCGAGCTTTTACCGCCACCGTTCGGCCCCACCAGCGCATGGATGCTGCCCGGTTGCACCTGGAAGCTCACGCCGTCGAGGATCACGGTGCGGCCGAGGGTCAGCGAGACCTGGTCGAAGTTGATCGTCGGGCCAATGCTGACGACCTGCAGTTGTTCTGCCGCCGTCATGCCCCCGACTCCTGAATCGCCCGCACCACGGTGTTGAGGTTGCCGGTCATTTCCACTTCGTACTTCTCGGCGCTGTATTCGCCGTAGGAAATATGCGACAGCGGGTACAGCTTGACCCCGGATTCACGCTGGATGGTGTCGACGTAGCTGGACGGGAAATCCATCTCCGAGAAGATCACCTTCACGTCCAGCGCGCGCAATTCGTCGATGGTTTTTTTCAGCTGGCTGGGGCTGGGCTCGATCCCGTGGGCCGGTTCGACCACGGCCGTGACTTCCAGGCCGAATTCGCGCAGCAGGTAATCGTAGGCCGCGTGCACGGTGGCCACGCGCAGGTCCGGGTTGGGTGCACGGGTCAGCTTGGCCAGG
This sequence comes from Pseudomonas fildesensis, assembly GCF_001050345.1. Taxonomy (GTDB): domain Bacteria; phylum Pseudomonadota; class Gammaproteobacteria; order Pseudomonadales; family Pseudomonadaceae; genus Aquipseudomonas; species Aquipseudomonas fildesensis. The sequence goes on from NZ_LFMW01000018.1 coordinate 166,977, forward strand.
GCGTCGGCGCGCATCTGCCGCAGGCGTTTGCCGTAGGCGCGGGCGTTCTGGGTGTAGGTCTTGGCGTTGTCCGGGTCGAGCTTGCCCAGTTCGCGGGCGATGTTGTTGACCTGGGCAATCGACGCGCTGATCGACAGGAAGGTGTGCGGGTTGACCACCTTGCCCGCGCCACGTGCGGCATTGCCGGTGGCGGCCAGCAGCGGCACGTTGGCGTTGGCCTCGATCACCGGAATGTCCGGGCGCTCGCTGGTGGCGATCATGCGGTCGGCGAAATCGTCATGGCCGACGCCGTTGAGTACGATCACGTCGAGGGTGCCGATGCGCTTGATGTCTTCGGCGCGTGGCTCGTAGGCGTGGGGGTTGAAACCGGCCGGAATCAACGGCACCACTTCAGCCTTGTCGCCGACGATATTCGCCACGTAGCTGTAATAAGGATGCAGGGTGATGCCGATCCGCAGGCGCTTGGTCGCCTCGGCATTGGCCAACGGGGCAAGCATCAAACTGAACAGGCTGACCAGCAACAGGCGCAACAGGGGAGATGAAATAGACATGGGCAATCGGTCTTCTCGTTCAGTGACGGTGCTGGCGGGTGACGCCGGCATCGAATTGCGCGACCACCTGCTGCCAGCCGGCAGCGATCAGCGCCTGGTCAGTGAGGTCGGAGGGGGCGGCCAGGTTGGCGCGGCGGTTGAGCCAGATGTCCGGCTCGGCGCCGTGTACACGCATCAGCAGTGAACCGCTGGTGGCCGGCGTCTGGCTTAAACCCAGGTAGGCTGCGGGTTCGAGCAACTGCCAGTGATGGTCGCCACGGCTGACCGAACTGGCGTCCTGGGCAAACGGCGCGAAGCCTTCTTCGGCCAGTTGCTCGGGCGTCGGCAGGGCGCTTTGCTCTTCCTGCAGCAAGTGGATTTCATCCAGTGTCACCCGCAGGTCGGCGTAGATGCCTTGTTCGGCGGCGCTCAGGTCGCGGCGGGCGTCCAGCTGGTGGCTGGGCACGGCGACCACCTCCTGGGTTTCGCCATGCAAGGCCACCACCGTGCCGGCCACCGCGAGGATGATCAGGCACAGCAGCAGGACGTAGAGGGTTTCGTGGCCGGCGCCAGCCGGGCGTACTACCTGTGTGGTGCTCATTGAGGCTGGATATCCGCTTGGTCGATTTCCACGACGTGGCCGGGGCCCGCATCAAACAGCACATAGAACTCGGCCGAGGGCTTCTTGAAGGTCAGGGTCGAGTCCTGGCCGAGCTTGCCGGGCACCAGGATAGTTTCGTCGTAGCCGATCACATCCAGGGTCACGCCGGGGGCGCCGCTGCCGTCGGAAAAACCGCCGGTGCACTGGATCTGTTCACCCGCGATTTCCTTGCATTCACACATCGGGTTGTGGGCCAGTGCAACGGTACTGAAACCCGCACACAGCATCAGCGCGGCGCAGGCGCGGGTCAGGCGCATCAAAGTCATGGTTTAACTCCTTGCTTGTTCAGCCAGGCAATGGTGGCAGGCGAGGCCTGGCTCAGCGGGATGAAACCCTGGTGCAGGGTGCCGTCCCAGCCTTCCATGGTGACCCACAGTTCGGCGTCGGCGGGCGTGCGCTCCGGCACGGGCAAGGCAGCGCCCATGCGGTACGGCGTGCCGAAGAAAATCACCCCGGCGGCCCGCAGGCTGCGTGGCTTGCCGATACGCAGGTAAGTGGCCTTGACCTGGTCGGCGCAGGTGTCGCACAGGGCGGCGTTGAAGAACTTCATCGGGCCGGCCGGATCAGGGCGCGGGCCTTCGTTGCGAAACTCGGCGAGGGTCAGGCTCCAGGGCCCGACCTTTACTTCGCCGGCCACCCGCTCGCCAATGCCGGTGTCACCGCGAAACAGGGCGGCGTCGGCAAAGTATTTGGGCATGAAGCCCAGGGGCACCAGCAATAGCAGGACATTGATGTGGAAACGCCATTTCAGCCAAAAGGCCCGCAGCGGCGAAGGCGATTTAGCGGCAGCGACCTTGCTCATGAGTTGGCCTCCGAGGTTTCAGCCTGCATGGCAGGGATGGCTGCCGGCGCACGTTGCGTCTTGGCTTCGCGCTTGAGGGCATTGAGGGTGGCCAGGGCCGTGCGTTTGGTCCAGATCAGCAGGCCGCTCAACACCATCATGCTCATCACCAGGCCGAAGAATGCCCAGATCAGCTTGATCCACAGCCCGCCAAAGTCACCGGTGTGCAGGGGCCGCATGGATTCGGTGACAAACTCCAGCTTCGAGCGGTCGGACAGCAAGTGCGCGGCAGCGACCTCACCGTCATATGGGTTGATCTGTGCGGTCTGGTACATCAGCGGGTACCAGCCCCGCCCGCCGATCTGCAGGTGGCTGTAGGCGTTGAGCGGCAGACTGACGAAACTCGCCTCCAAGCCAGGGATGCGCTGGGTGGCGATCTTGATTGCTTCATCCACGGGAATCATCGGGGCCGGTACGCCGGGCGCCGACGTGGGCACCTTCTCCCGAGCGATCACCGGGATGACGGGCTCGGTGGAAATCGAAATCTGGTTGTCCCCCAGGATCGCCCGGATCAAGAACCAGATGCCGGTAATGGAGATCACCGCGATGAACCAGATCGACCAGATACCGCTCAGGCGGTGGAAGTCGCCCCAGAAGATCCGCGCGCCGTGGCGGATACGCAGGGTAGGGCGCAGGAAGCCCTTCCAGAAACGTTTGTACACCACCAGCCCGGTGACCAGCGACGCCAGCAACGGAATGCCGAGTGCCGAGACCAGGTACCAGCCCCAGCTGTAGCCATTGGTGAAGGGCACCAGCCACCAGCCGTGCAGGGCGCGGGTAAATTGTTGGAAGTTGAAGGACGGGCTGATGCCCTGGATCACCCCGGTGTAGGGGTTGACGTAGACCTCGACCGAACGCCCGTCGGGGTAGCTAAGGTCGACGCTGAGGGCGAAGTGCGATTCGTCCGGACGGCTGATCGACTGGACGAACACCTGGGGTTCGTCACGTTTGATGGCGGCGATCACCTGGTCGTAACTCAGCGGTTCGGCGTCGTCCGACGGCTGGCTCGCACGGATGTCCGGGTTGGCCAGCCAGACGATTTCCTGGCTGACCACCGCCAGGGTGCCGGTGACGCAGACGATCAGTACAAAGAACCAGATGGGCAATGCCAGCCAGCTATGTACGAGAAACCAGAGTTTTGAGCGTGACTTCTTCGACATGTGGATGAGGGTCTTGATCGGAGGGGGGCAATGGGGCCCGAAAAAGGCCGGTCGTAGCTTTTGCTGACGCGACGGGCTGTATCTAAGTTAAGACGGATGAGAATGAGAAATCCCTAACCTAGATATGAAAGAAAATGTTTCAGGTTCACATTCATGGCACTGCTGGGCCTGGATGCGACTGGCAGCACCTTGCAGCGCAGTCAGCAGATCAAGGCGTTCGAACGCCGATACCTCGCTGCCAACCCTTGGCTCAATCCCGCCCCTCTTACATTGAATGTCTATTGCCTCAAGGATCTCAGCCTTGCTTGAACATCTCTTCGGCGCGCTGGCGGATCCGCTCTTCGGTGAGGTCTTTCTCCCGCGTGGCCAGGAACCACAGGTGACCGAACGGGTCCGTAACGCTCGCGGAGCGGTCGCCATAGAACTGGTCCTCCGGCTCGTACAGCGATGTGGCGCCAGCATCGAGGGCTCGTTGGTATTGCGCGTCCACGTCTTCTACATACAGGTGCAGACCGACACTGGTGTGTTCACCCGGATGCGCAGGGCCACGTCAATCAAGGGTTCTGGCGGTCCTGTCCGAGGAGGTTCAGCTCGGTTCCAGTAGTTGCGCTCCCGGGCCGCGTTCACCAAGCTGGTCATCCTGATTGCGCAGCGGGCACGCGTCCAACGACAAACACCCGCACCCGATGCAACCGCTGAGCTTGTCCCGTAGCAGCAACAGTTTGTTGATGCGCTCGTCCAGATCCTCACGCCACAGCGCCGATAAACGCTCCCAGTCTTTCGCATTGGGCGTGCGCCCATCCGGCAAGGTTTGCAGCGCCTCGCCAATCGTCGCCAGCGGAATACCCAGGCGCTGGGCGATCTTGATCACTACCACGCGCCGCAACACATCCCGTGGATAACGCCGTTGATTGCCGGCATTGCGATTGCTCTTGATCAGCCCCTTGGACTCGTAGAAGTGCAGCGCCGTGACTGCCACGCCGCTGCGGGCCGCCAGTTGGCCGACGGTCAGTTCCTTGGTAACCATGAAAAACTCCAGATAAGCGCTTGACCTTGACTTAACTAGAGGTTTTACCCTGCGTGGCATCGAATCGCAAGATTCTGCCTACAGAGAAAGGGGAGTGTTCATGCAGGTATCAGAGAAGAATCGCAGCTTCACTCAACTGATCGAATTCCAGATCGAGCCTCAGCAGCAATTTGCCCTGGTGGCGGCCTTGTCCACCCAAAGCGAGCGCCTGGCTCAGGGCCATGGCGGCTTTATAAATGCGAGTGTGCAGGTCAGCGATGACGGCCGGCGGGTGCTCAATTACCTGCAATGGCGCTCCCGCGAGGACGGCGAGGCAGCCTTCCAATGTTTTGAGCACGGCGAGGAAGATTTCTGGACACTGATTTGCGCCCACCAGGCCACGGCGGTGACCTTTGGTTCGTTCCAGGTGCTGCGCAGTTTCGAGCGCAGCCATGACGACGCGTTGCACTGCCGCCTAAATGGATAAATGCAGCATCCGCTCACCTTGCACGTTTTCCCCCGGCCGGCGCTTGTTCACCGCCAGTTCGCCGATCTTGATCAGGCGGGTGCGCGTCACGTTGCGGCTCAGGCCCAGCAGGTTGGCGGTGTGCACCTGGTTGTAATGACTGAAACGGTAAGCGGCGCGTAGCAATGCATCTTCGACCTTCTCGTGCAGGGCGCCGGCCTGTTCTTCGAAGAGCTTTTGAAAGGCGCGCTCCAGCAGCGCTTCGGCGCTGTTGTCGGTGCCGTGCTGGCTGTCGTCCTGGCGCTCGATGCGCATGTTCGACAGACGCAGATCGTCGCGTTCGATCACGCTGTTACGGCAGATCAGCAGGGTGTGGTGAATCACGTTTTCCAGCTCGCGGATATTGCCCGGCCAGCTGTAGCTTTTGAGTTTGTGTTCGGCCTCGCGGCTGATGGTGATCTGGCCGTAGCCCAGGCGTTGGCTGTAGGCTTCGATGAAGTGCCGGGTCAGCGGCAGGATATCGCCCGGCCGGTCGCGCAACGGGCTGAGTTCCAGGCTGACCACGTCGAGGCGGTAGTAGAGGTCTTCGCGGAAATGCCCGGCGTTGATGGCTTTTTCCAGTTGTACGTTGGTCGCGGCGAGCACGCGCACGTCGATGGGAATGCTTTTGCGCGAACCCAGGCGCACCACTTCACGCTCCTGCAACACCCGCAGCAGCTTGACCTGGATCGCCATCGGCAAATCACCGATCTCATCGAGGAACAAGGTGCCGCCATCGGCCTCTTCGAACCAGCCGGCCTTGGCGCTGAGCGCACCGGTAAACGCACCTTTCTCGTGGCCGAACAGTTCGGCCTCCACCAGGGATTCTGAAAATGCCCCGCAGTTGACCGCCACGAACGGCCGGTTGCGCCGCGCGCTGAGGTTATGAATATGGCGCGCCACCAGCTCTTTACCGGTGCCGGTCTCGCCGATGATCAGCACGCTGGCTTCGCTGGGTGCCACTTGCTGGATATGGTCGAGCAGCGCCTGGGATTTCGGGTCTTCGAAGACCTGGGCCGTGGCGCGGATCGACGTCGCGAGGGCGGGCGAGGGCGGTAAGGTTAATAGCTGCATGGGCACCTCTCTTATGAGTAGAACGTTGGAATAGGCAGGGACTGGTTCAACGCCCAGTCCCCGAGTTCGTGGAGTTTGTAGTCCACCGGGTCGTGCAGGGTTTGCGTGCGCAGGTTGCGCCAGTGGCGGTCCAGGCGCAGCGACGCGTGGGTGGAGCGCGCGCCGGTGACTTCAAACAAACGGCTGCACAAGTCCAGGCCCTGGCGGGTGGCGGCGACCTTGGCGGTGGCGATCGCAATGGCCAGTTGGCCGCGTTCGTTTTCACTCAGGTTGGGGCCCTTGGCCCACGCCTGGTCGAGCAACTCGGCGGCGCGTTCCACCAGCAGGCGCACGCCTTCCAGCGCCACCCAAAATTCGCCGTAGTGATGCAGTACGTAAGGGTCCTGGCGCACATCATCGGCAGTGGATTTGTGCCACGAACGGGTTTCGGTCAGGGTGTAATTGCGCGCTTCCTCAAACGCACCTTCGGCAATGCCGAGGAACATATGGGTGAAGGTCAACTGGGCGATCAAGGGGCGCAGGCAGGCGAACGGCGTGCTCAGCGGGCCCGGGTCGAGGAGCAGCTCCGACTCTTCGACGCGCACCCGTTCAAAGCTGGCGCTGCCACTGTCGGTCTGGCGCTGGCCGATATTGTTCCAGTCATTGTGCAAGGTGATGCCGCTGCGCCCGCTGGGGATGGCAGCGATCAGCAGTTTGCCGCCGGCGCTTTCATCCACGGCCGAGGCGATGAGCATTTCCGAATCGCTGGCGCCGGAACAGAAGCTTTTTTTGCCGGAAAACTCGCGCCAGCCGCCGAAATCCTTGACCACGGTGCGCGTGTCCAGCGGATTGAGGGCGTTGCCCCAGAACCAGTTTTTACGCGCGGTCTGTTCGAACCAGGGTTGCCATTGATCGGGGCGTGAAAACAGGCGCACGGTGGCGAGCATCAGGTGGTGGAAACCGAAGACGTGGGCGATGGAGCTGTCGACCTTGGCGAACTCGCGCACGATGCCCAGGGTGTCGCTCCAGCGCGCGCCGAGGCCGCCGTATTGGGAGGGAATGCTCAGGGCCAGCAGGCCGCTTTGGCGCAGGGCGTCACGCTCGGTTTTCGGTGTGCCGCCGCGCTCGTCGCGTTCGACAGCGGTAAGGGCAAACTCGGCGGCCAGCAGTCTGGCGGTCTGTAAAGGCGATGGCAGGACGCTGTGGGGTTTGGCTGTCACGGAGGATCCTCAATTAGACGCATGCCCTGTAGGGGCCGGCTTGCGGGCGATCAATCACACGCGGTGCTTGGGTGAGATCGCTATCGCTGGCAAGCCGGCTCCTCCAGGGGAGCTTTGGCTCAGGCCTTTGTGGTGGGCAGCACATCGTTGGCAATCATTTCGCCGAACGGGCCAGTGAGGTTGGTGATGCCGCGTCCGGCAAGGCTCGCATAGGGCTCCGGCAGCAGCGGGAACACCAGTTCGGCAAAGCGATAGGCCTCTTCCAGGTGTGGGTAGCCGGAGAAAATGAAACTCTCGATGCCCAGGTCCGCGTATTCCTTGATGCGCTCGGCGACTTGCTGCGGGTTGCCCACCAGCGCGGTACCGGCACCGCCGCGCACCAGGCCGACGCCGGCCCATAGGTTGGGGGCGATTTCCAGGTTGTCGCGGCGCCCGTCGTGCAAGGCCGCCATGCGGCGCTGGCCTTCGGAGTCAAAACGAGAGAAAGATTTTTGCGCGGCGGCGATGGTCTCGTCGCTGATGTGTTCGATTAACTTGTCGGCGGCTTTCCAGGCGTCTTCCTCGGTTTCACGCACGATGACATGCAGGCGAATACCGAACTTCACCGTCCGCCCGTGGCGCGCGGCGCGTTCACGCACATCCGCGAGTTTTTCGGCGACGGCGGCAGGCGGTTCGCCCCAGGTGAGGTACACGTCCACCTGTTCGGCGGCGAGGTCGTGGGCCGCGTCTGAAGACCCGCCGAAGTACAGCGGTGGATAAGGCTTCTGCACCGGTGGGTAAAGAGCCTTGGCGTTCTGTACGCGCAGGTGTTTGCCTTCGAAATCCACCGATTCGCCCTGCAGCACGCGGCGCCATATCTTGAGGAATTCGTCGGAGACTTCGTAGCGTTCGCTGTGGTCGAGGAAGCTGCCGTCGCCGCGGTTTTCGTCGGGGTCGCCGCCGGTCACCACGTTGATCAGCAAGCGGCCGTTGGACAGGCGATCGAGGGTGGCCGCCATGCGTGCGGAAACGGTGGGCGAGATGATGCCCGGGCGAATTGCTACCAAGTAACGCAGGCGTTCTGTCAGCGGTACCAGCGCCGAGGCGATCACCCAGGAGTCTTCGCACGAGCGGCCGGTGGGAATCAATACGCCGTAGTAACCGAGGTTGTCAGCCGCCTGCGCGACCTGTTTCAGATAATTGAGGGTGACCGGCCGCGCACCTTGGGTGGTGCCCAGGTAATGACCGTCGCCATGCGTTGGCAGAAACCAGAAAACATCCATGACAAATCCTTAAGCGATCTTCAGCAGAGAGGGGGAGTGCGCAGTGAACAAAGGTGCTGCGCGTTCTGCGGCAAGGCGTATGCGGCCCTTCAAGGGCTCACTGGTTATTTGGTAGTCGGTGAAATCGGCCTCGGTGGCGTACACGCCGATCGGCAAGGTCAGGGCCTGGAAGAAGCTGAACAGCGGGCGCAGCTGGTGATCGAGGACCAGCGCGTGCCGCTCGCTGCCGCCGGTGGCTGCGAGCAATACCGGTGTGTCGATCAGCGCGTTCAGGCCAACCAGGTCGAACAGGTGCTTGAGCAGGCCTGGGTAGGATCCGCGATAGACCGGTGCGGCGACGACCAGCAGGTCGGCCTGTTCGATCGCCAACAGTTGTGCTTCGACGTCGGCGGGTAGTTCATCACGCGACAGAGCGCCGCCAAGTGGCCGGGCAATGTCGCCCAGTTCGATCAGGGTGGTCTGGATCGGCAACAAGGTGGCCAGTTCGGCCAGCACGGCCTGGGTCAGCACCAGGGTACGGGACGGGCGCCAGGTTCCGCCGGAGAGGGCAACGACATTCAGGGGACGGGTCATGAACAGTTCCTTTTTCAACAGTGGTTCAAGGCAGGTGTGGTGCAACGTGTTGAGCAAGAGCTGTACCAATGGGTGCAGGCCTTGATTGGCGTGGGTTGCGGGTTCACTGCTGAAAAGTGCTGCTGTTGTCTGCCTGGTGTTTTGTTGAATGACTGTTGCCGGGGCAACAGTTGCCTGGCGAACACCGGTCAGGTGTGAAGCTATTTATAGAGGGTTGTATTTATTCCGTAAATGAACGTATTTCCATATTTATAGATCATAAGTGAATATAAGGGGCCTGCTATTGCAGGTGCCGCAACGGTTGATAGCGACTATCACGGACGATGATTTTTCACTTCTCAAGGGTGGGCGTAGCCTGTGTTCATTGACTTAAAACCACCTTCGCAGAGCGCTCGCCATGAACCGTTTACTCGCCATTTCCGTATTGTTAGTCGCCTCATTCCTCGCCGGTTGTGCGACACATCCTTCGCCTGAGTTGCGTCCTTATACGGCGCAAGAGACCCAGCAACTCGCGCTGGAAGCCTTGAGCCGTCGCGGCTTGTCGTTTGACGAATACCAACAGCAGCGCGCGGCACTGACCGGCCAGCCACAGAAGCCCTTCGGCTTCGATCGCCAGGGCGAAATGAACGCTGAACGCAGCGTCACGTTGCACGGCCGCCCTAGTTGAACTGGCTAGTAGCAGTGAACAGCCCGAGGTTTTCCTTAAGGAACCTCGGGCTTTTTGTTTGCCATGGCGCTACTTCAGCCTGTTAAGCTGAATTTCAGGAGCGTTCCTACGCACATTTACCTAAAGTGGTCCTTCTTTAATGGCATTCGATCAGGTAAACCTGACGACCTCTGTTCTGTTCGATGCCCCTGAGACGCTGTTCTCGGGAACACGCTCTGCGAGTCTTTAACGTCATGAATAAACGTCCGTTGTATTTCGACTACGCCGCCACCACCCCGGTGGATGAGCGGGTTATCCAGGTGATGGTCGAGTGTCTGGGCTTCAATGCCAATTTCGGTAACCCTGCGTCCAGTTCCCATGCGTTCGGCCAAGCGGCCCGGCAAACGGTTGAACAGGCGCGTCGCCAGGTGGCCGAGTTGGTTGGTGCCAACCCTGAGCAAATCGTCTGGACCTCCGGCGCCACTGAATCCAACAACCTCGCAATCAAGGGTGTAGCCCAGGCGCGCGGTGTGGCGGGTGGGCATATCATCACCAGCCAGATCGAACACAAGGCCACGCTGGATACCGCACGGCAATTGCAGGAAACCGGGGTTGCAGTGACTTACCTGGTGCCGGACGCCGACGGGTTGATCAGCGCCGAGGCCGTGAGTGAGGCGTTGCGTGAGGACACCTTTCTGGTGTCGCTGATGCTGGTCAATAACGAATTGGGCACCCTTAACGATATCCCGGCCATCGGCGCGCGGGTACGTAAGCATGGCGCGTTGCTGCATGTGGACGCGGCGCAGGGGGCGGGCAAGGTGGCGATCGACCTGGCGCAATGGCCGGTGGACCTGATGTCGTTTTCCGCGCACAAACTGTATGGCCCCAAGGGCATCGGCGCGTTGTATGTCGGCCCTCGGGCGCAGCAGAAAGTAATGGCGCAGATTCATGGCGGTGGCCACGAAGGTGGTTTGCGCTCCGGCACTCTGGCGACCCACCAGATTGCGGGCATGGGCGCGGCGTTCGCCTTGGCGGCGCAGTCGTTCATCGAGGAGAAGGCGCACATAGTAGTCTTGCGCCAGCGCCTGCTGAATCAGCTGGAATCGATTGCCGGTGTTCGTCTCAATGGCAGCCCCACGCAGCGTATTCCTCACACCCTCAGCCTTACGTTCGACGAAGGCGATTTCAACTCCGCCGCATTGAGCTCAGGTATCGCCTTCTCAGCCACCTCGGCGTGCAATTCGGCAAGCAATGCGCCGTCCCACGTCCTTCTGGCCCTGGGCCATGATGCCCGTAGCGCCGGCCGAACCATTCGCTTGAGCCTGGGGCGGTTTACCACCGAGCAGGATATCGACCAGGCGGTGCAACTGATCAAGGCCGCGCTCGTCAGCGTACCGGCGTTCTGGGCCGTCTGATTTTTCATTCGCAGCACATAACAATTATTAGTGGTTAGCAGGAGACACGATGAGCACGCAGCCTTTGACCCATGGAACGGTTCCCCAGCGCCTGGCGCATACCCGTGAACTGATGAGCCGCGAGGGCATCCATGCCCTGCTGGTGCCGTCGGCTGACCCGCACTTGTCCGAATACCTGCCGGGCTACTGGCAGGGGCGCCAATGGTTGTCGGGGTTTCATGGTTCGGTGGGGACGTTGATTGTCACCGCGGATTTCGCCGGAGTGTGGGCCGATAGTCGTTACTGGGAACAAGCCGCCAAGGAACTCAAGGGCAGCGGCATCGAACTGGTGAAGCTGCAACCCGGCCAACCCGGCCCGCTGGAGTGGCTGGCCGAGCAAACGCCGGAAGGCGGTGTGGTGGCGGTGGACGGTGCAGTGATGGCCGTGGCCTCGGCGCGGACGCTGGGCGGCAAGTTGGCCGCGCGCGGTGCGAGTTTGCGTACCGACATCGACCTGCTGAATGAAGTCTGGCAAGACCGCCCGACGCTGCCGAATCAGCCGATCTACCAACATCTACCGCCGCAAGCCACCGTCAGCCGTGGCGAGAAACTCGCCGCACTGCGTGTCAGCTTGAAAGAGAAGGGCGCCGACTGGCACTTCATCGCGACGCTGGATGACATCGCCTGGTTATTCAACCTGCGCGGCGGCGACGTGTCGTTTAACCCGGTATTTGTGTCCTTTGCCTTGATCAACGCGCAGCAGGCAACGTTGTTTGTGGCGTTGAGCAAAGTCGACGCTGAGTTGCGGGCTGTGCTCGAGCAGGATGGCGTGACCTTGCGCGACTACAGCGAAGTGGCCGATGCGTTGCGTGCCGTACCGGCTGGCGCGAGCTTGCAAGTCGATCCGGCACGTGTGACTGCTGGTTTGCTCGGCAATCTCGACGCCGGCGTGAAGCTGGTCGAAGGGCTGAACCCCACCACACTCGCCAAATCCCGCAAAAGCCTGGCCGATGCGGAACATATCCGCCAGGCCATGGAGCAGGATGGCGCAGCGTTGTGCGAGTTCTTCGCCTGGCTGGACAGTGCCCTGGGTCGCGAACGCATTACCGAGCTGACGATTGACGAACATCTCACCGCTGCGCGTACTCGTCGTCCGGATTATGTGTCACTGAGTTTCAACACCATTGCAGCCTTCAACGCCAACGGTGCGATGCCGCACTACCACGCCACTGAAGAAGAGCACGCGCTGATCGAGGGCGATGGCTTGCTGCTGATCGACTCGGGCGGCCAGTATCTGGGCGGTACGACGGATATCACGCGGATGGTGCCGATCGGTACGCCGAGTGAGGAGCAGAAGCTCGATTGCACGCGGGTGCTCAAGGGCGTGATTGCCTTGTCCCGTGCGCATTTCCCCAAGGGCATTCTGTCGCCGCTACTGGATGCCATTGCACGTGCGCCGATCTGGGCCGAGGGCGTGGACTACGGCCACGGTACCGGTCACGGCGTAGGCTATTTCCTCAATGTGCATGAAGGCCCGCAAGTGATCGCCTACCAGGCCGTCGCTGCACCGCAAACGGCGATGCAGGCGGGCATGATTACCTCAATCGAGCCAGGCACTTATCGTCCGGGCCGTTGGGGCGTGCGTATTGAAAATCTGGTGTTGAACCGTGAGGCGGGCAAGACCGAGTTTGGCGAGTTCCTCAAGTTCGAAACCTTGACCTTGTGCCCGATCGACACGCGCTGCCTGGAGCCGTCGTTGCTGACGGCGGATGAGCGTCAGTGGTTCAACACTTACCACGCCGAGGTGCGCGAGCGCTTGAGCCCGTTGCTCACTGGCGCCGCACTGGAATGGCTGCAGGTGCGTACTGCGGCTATTTGATTGGCTGCGGTTCAGGTGTCTTTGACAAGGCGCCTGGACTGCGTGGATCTGCAACGGTAGCGGGGGAAGTCCTGCCGCAACAAAACCACGGGGGCGACAGCGCAATGCTGCCCCCCGTCAGCATCATTGAGCGGGAGGGCGCCTTGATCCTGAAGCGTTTGCGCAGAATGTGGCAGTCGACCACTGCCGAGCCGAACCTCGCGGAGGGGCGGGCCAGTCTCAGCGTTGTGATGTGGACGTCGCAGCAGAGTCGTCGCAAATAGGCTGCTCGGGCCGTTACTTACAGATAACGATCATGCTTCGGCTGGTGTAGCCGGCAGGGTTGATGCCGAAAGGGTAGTCCCCTGGCTCCTCGGAGTTGTCACCGGACTTGGCGATAACTCGGTAGCCTTTGGCGCCGCATGAATTGGTCGCACTGGTGTAGCACTGGTCCCAGGAGGAGGACAGGCCGGAACAGTTGATATGCAGCCCTTTTTTACCCCGCTTTACTTCTGTTTTGGTGGTCGCGGCACAGCCAGCAATGGCCAAGACCATTAACAGTATCAAAATTCGCTTCATTCCCATCCTTAATAGCCGCCTCATGCAAATGCGTGAAGCAGGCTTTACTCGCTCTCGATTGTAGCGTTCAGGCTGTCCTTGTCGAATTCTCCATGAGTGACATTCGTTTGCGACCTAAACATGGCCTAAATGAGCGGCAAATGCCAGAGCAACCTTTGAAGATGATTAATCGGCGGGTACCAGCGGTTTGGATTCGCTGCGCATCGTCAGAGTAGCGCCCACTGAGGCCAGGATAATGCAGGCGATGGCCAGCCATTGGGCGAGGGACAAATGCTCCTGCAGGAAGAACAGGCCAGAGAGGGCGCCGAATGCTGGCTCGATGCTCATCAGCGTGCCGAACGTACGGGCGGGGAGGCGAGTCAGCGCGACCATCTCCAAGGTGTAGGGCAGGGCAGTGGACAAAATAGCGACGGCGATGGCGACAGGGATCAGGGCGGGTGTCAGCAATGCGCTGCCAGCATGCACGATGCCAATCGGCGCCACGAACAAGGCGGCGATCATTACGCCAAGCGCGGCGGTCTGTACACCGTTGTCGTTGCCCGCCTTTTGGCCGAAGAGAATATAGAGCGCCCAACAGACGCCGGCGCCCAGTGCGTAAGCCGCGCCGATCAAGTCAATACCACTGCTGGCTTCGCCCATCGGGATCAGCAAGAGCAGGCCAATGATCGCGAGAGCAATCCACAGGAAGTCGAGCGCTCGGCGCGACGCAAAGATAGCTACGGCAAGTGGGCCTGTGAATTCGAGCGCTACCGCAATGCCCAAGGGCACCGTTCGCAGTGACATATAGAAGAGGAAGTTCATGCCGCCCAACGCCATCCCGTAGACAATCACGGTGCGCAAGGACTTGGCCGTCAGCTTGGCGCGCCAGGGGCGTAATAGAAGCAGCATGATCACGCTGGCGAAAATCAGGCGCAGGGTTGTGGTGCCTTGCGCACCGACGATAGGAAACATGCTCTTGGCCAGCGAGGCGCCGGTCTGGATGGAAGCCATGGCGATCAACAGCAGGCCGACAGGAAACAATGCCGAGGCCAGACTGCGGGGTGGGGTGGTCATTGAGGGTGTTCGTCCGAAGTCATAGAAGAAAGGTAGATGGAGCTATGATGCTTAACTGTGAAGTATTGAGCAATATATTGCTCAACTATTGATGTGGTGCCATCTATATAGAAGGAATTGGCGTTTTTCAGGTTGATTGATAGAAAATGGAAATTAAGGGTTGACGGCAGATTCTGGAAGTCTATAATTCGCCCCACTTCCGGCGCAGTCGAAACGGAAAACTCCTTGGTAAACAAAGAGTTATGCGAGATTCGACAGCGGGTTGCTTCAGTTCATCGAAGCCCAGAAGGAGTTGATAGAGCGGTGTAGTTTGGCTCTATTAACGTTTCGATCCTCTCGGTCG
>NZ_LFMW01000019.1 GCF_001050345.1 Pseudomonas fildesensis
AACAACTTCACCGTCGTCGCCGACAACCCCAAAAACAACCCCGCACCACCCAGGGGCGTCAGCGTTAACGCCAGCGGCCGAAACAGTGCACGATCACCCGCCACCCACGCGGCCAGGCGCAGCAGCAGCCAACACCCCCCACCCAACACCAGTGAGCTACCCCCCAAATACAGCACAATGCACAGCCCATCCAGCCAACTGAAGCTGTCGTTAAGTTGTGGATAGTGAGTGAGCAACCACCAGGGCGCGTTGTCCTGCAATGGCCAAACCCAGTCATGGCTGACCAGCCATTCAGCCAGCTGTTGTTTAAGCGCGATAAACCACGGGCTGACGGTCCACTGGAAGGCCCCCATCGCCAGGCCGATCACCCCGAACAGCAGCAAGCGCGCATCCCAGATCGAACCCAGGCGAGCAGGCGCCTGGAGGATTTCCTCGTTGCACGAGCGCGCGATCAGTTGCACCGCCCCACGTTGCCCGCTGCAGCGGCCGCAGGCGTGGCAATCGCTGGCCCCTTGCAGGCGGCGGATGTCCAGCAGCGGCGCGCAGTTGGGCAGCGGCAAACGGGGCGCGTCATTGGCCTTCCAGCGTTGTTCATCCACGGCGAAATGCACCGGCGCCAAACGGGCGAGAAGGGCGAATACGCCGCTGACCGGGCACAGGTAGCGGCACCACACACGCTTGCCCCGCACGAACAGTAGGCCGACGACGATGGCCGCCACTGTCGAGCCGCCGAGGATCAGCAGGGCGGCCTGGGCGTAGTCATACACACTGATCAATTGGCCGTAGAGCGTGGTCAGGCAAAAGCCCAGCGTCGGCCAGCCGCCCCAGCGCAGCCAGCGCGGAATGCCGAGGCCGCGCCCGTGCTGGCTGGCCCATTCGCTCAAGGAGCCTTCCGGGCAGAGCACGCCGCACCACAGGCGCCCGAACAGCACCATCGACAGCAACACGAACGGCCACCACACACCCCAGAAGATGAATTGCGCGAGCAGCGTCAGGTTGTTCACCAGTCGCGCCTGGCTGCCCGGCAAGGGCAGCAGCGCCGGCAGCACCAGTAACACGGCGTAGACCAGCACCACCGCCCATTGCGCGGCACGGATCAGCCGGCCATGGCGGCGCATGCCATCGCCCAGTTGCTGCAGCCAGGTCATGCAGTCTGCCGCGAGCGGCGCAGGCCGTTGCCGACCCACAGCCAATAGCCGAGCAGCACCAGCACGGTCACCAGGCTGGGGGCGGCGCGGTAGCCGGCAAAGTCGGCCAGCAGCGCGCCCAGTCCGTGGCTGTCGCTGAGCAGGGCACTGCTGTCCCAGCCGCTTTCACCGACGACGGCGTAGGCCCACTCGGGCAAGTCCATAGCCAGTAGTTGCCCGCTGATACGGTCCACGGCCGCAACCAGCAAGGCCCCGCCCAACAGCAACAACAGTGCTTCGCTGAGGGCAAAGTACAGCCTCCAGGAAATGAAGCGTCGGCTGCTGCGCAACAGCACGACGGTGAGGCACGCCAACACCAGGCCCAGCACGCCGCCGATGGCGAACAGACTCAGCGCCGTGTCCTGCAGGCGCGCACCGGCGCCATACAGGAACACCACGGTTTCACTGCCTTCACGGCTCACCGCCAACAGGGCCAGCAGCAATACGCCCCAGCCGCCCTGGCGTGCCAGGCGCTGATCGGCTTCACGCACCAGGGTGTGTTTGAGGGTGGCCGCGTGACGATGCATCCAGAACACCATCTGCACCATCAAGCCGCTGGCCAGCAAGGTAAGGCCCGCTTGCAGCCACTCGCCTTGGGGCCCGGTCATGGTTTCACCGGCCCACAGCATCAACCCCGCCAACCCGGCGGAGCACAACAACCCAAGCAGCACCCCGGCCCACAGGAAGCGGGCCAGTTGTGAGTGCGCGGCCTGGCGGCTGATCCAGGCCTGGAGAATGCCGATCACCAACAGTGCCTCGACGCTTTCACGCCAGACAATAAACATCGATTGATTCATCAACGGCTCCAGGGCCTATTGGGCGAGGATGCTGCCTTCGGGCAACTGTGGATTGAATTCGTCAAAGAATGGATATAGCCCCGGCTTGAGCGGGTGGATCACCACAAAGGTGGTCACGCCGGGCGACAGAACCTTCTCCACCCGCAGCGGCGTGCTCTCGAATTCCGCCGGGCCTTGGCCACGGTTGCTGAGCACGATCTTGAACCGCTCACCGGCCTTGACCTTGAGTTGCGGCGGGGTGAAGTGGCCGTCCTGCAGGGTCAGTTCATAGGTGGGCAACGGCGCAGCCAGGGCCGCGCCGCTCAGCAGCAGGCTGCCCAGCAACAGGGCTCGACGCATCAGTAGCCGCCTTTCTTGCCGATGCCGGCGTAGACGAATTCGTAGTGCACTTCGCAGCGCTCGAACCAGGGGGCGACGCCGGTTTCCTTGTCGGTGTGGCGACCCAGGGAGTGGTGGCCGGCAGGCGGCAACACCGTGAAGGTGAGGGTGTATTTGCCCGGCCCTTGCAGCTTGACGTTGTCGCCATAGTGCGGCCCGTCATTGGCGACCATGGCGTGGAAGTCGCCGGTGATCGGTGTGTCGCTGCCTTGTTTTTTCAGGGAGAAAGACAGGTTGAGGTACGGCACGAAACTGCCTTCCTGGAACCCCTGGGCGCTATCCGCTGTAGCGCGAACGTCGGCTTCCAGGTGCACGTCGGAGTCGGCGGTGGCGCGCATCATGCCGGCAGGCGCCATCTCGATCGGTTGCAGGTACACCGCGCCGATTTCCAGCCCGGGGCAGTGCTGCGGCTCACCGATGGGGTACTCCTTGGCGAACGCGACAGAGGTGGTCAGCAGCAGGGCAAGGGACACTGAGAAAGGGATACGCATGGAGGCTTCCTGACGGGTGAGGGGAGAGAACCCGAGTCTAGGAAGGTCAGGAGTAAATAATAATGATTCTTGTCAAGTTTCGACGATATTTCATGTTGGCCAGGCTTGATATCCGTCAAGGTCGGGCCAGCGCTATCGGGGTAGGTTGTGGCTATTGTTCGCCGGTAGGGAACCTCGTCATGGCCAAGCCTTTTCCATTGCACCCCAAACACCCCGAGCGCATCTGCTGGGGGTGTGACCGTTATTGCGCCGCGACCGACCTGGCCTGCGGCAACGGTGCCGACCGCACCATGCACCCCGCCGAGATGATCGGTGATGATTGGTACGAGCATGGTGACTGGGGGCTCGCACCTGAACCCGCCGCAACAGACGCTACGGACGAGCCTTCAACTGCCTGAACGGGGCTTGTCTTTGGTGTCTTTGCGCGTGTCCGAAGGCTTGACGTGCTTGGACGGTTTCGGTGGCTGCTTTTTGCTGTCGGTGGTTTTTGATTTGCCGCTGTCGCTGTCGGACGGGCTGCTGGGGTAGGTGCCCGGAGGCAAGGCAGAGCCGGCGGTGTCATCGCCAAAGGCGGCGAATACAGGGTTGACCAGCAGAGCTGACAAACCGAGGACAATCACCATCCGTTGGGAAATTCTGGTCTTCATGACGCAATCCCTTTGATTAAACCGCGGCCCGGACCATCCGGGCCGCGGATGACGATCAAGCCGCCATTGGCTTGGCCGTCATGCTTTTTTTGTGCGCAGCTTTCATCGCTTCCATTTCGGCGCCGAGCTCTTCCTGCACGGCCTTGCCCAGCAGCTTTTTCACCTGGGGGAACAACTCGGTTTCTTTTTCGACAGGGTGCTCCAGCAATGACGCGGTGTCTGAATAAGATTGACTCTAGACGGTTGCTCGCACAGTGCCGCAACCGTTGGGCGTGAGCGCTTGCTGAAAATTGGATGGAACCCTCGGGGCCGATGCTTGACCTAACGCATAGACCTCAGGAGGTGAATCATGCAAATAGAATATGTCTGGATCGGTTTGGCGGTGATTCTGCTGCTGTTGGAGTTGTGGGCGATCAATGTGGTGTTGCGCAGTACCGGCGGCTGGGAGACCAAGGGGCTGTGGCTGGTCATCCTGATCTTTGTACCGTTGTTCGGGTTGATTGCGTGGGCGATGTTCGGGCCGAAACGCGAGATGCCGGAGCACCACAGAAGCTGAAGCAGAAGGCAAAAAAAACAGGCGCCCTTGGGCGCCTGTTTGCATTGGGTGGCCCGGATTCAGCCCGCCACAGCCTTGGCAATCGCTTCATTGAATGCCGGTAGGTCATCAGGTGTACGTGAGGTGATTAACGTCCAGCCATTGGCCTTGCATTCCTTCACCTCGGCATCGACCCACCCGGCAGCGCCGGCGTTTTCCAGGTCGATCCGCACGCTCTTGTAGGAGGTCAGGGTTTTGCCCTTGATCACGCCGGCGTCGATCAGCGCCCACGGGCCGTGACAGATCGCCGCGACGGTCTTGCCGGCCTTGACGAAGTCGTTGATCAGACGCAATGCCGCCGCGTCCTGGCGCAGGGTATCGGCGTTGACGGTGCCGCCCGGAATGACCAACGCGTCAAAGTCGCTGCTCACCACGTCTGACAGCTGCACGTCGGATTCCACGGTTTGGTCCTTCTCGGTGTCACCGACAAACGTCTGCGTGGTGCCGCCTTTGCTGGAGCCGTGTGTCACTGTCGCGCCATAACCACGCAATGCTTCCAGGGGCTTGAGCAGCTCGTCGCGCTCGATGCCGGTGTTGGAGGTGATGACCAGAATTTTCTTGCCGTTAAGATGTGAACTCATGATCGAGTGTCTCCTGGTGGGGGAAATAAAGAGGCGATATGGGAGAGTTGATCAAGCCAAAACGGCAAAGGTTTAAATTAATTTGCACTTATTTCTTGAGTGGTTGGTGCGGGCAATTTCCTTGAACTATCGAAATGCGCCGGGCTCTGCTGCATACGTGCCCGTCGCTTTGCGGGCCTTTAATTGCCAGGAGATTTCACCGTGACCGATCACAAGGCTGCCGACAAAACCCCGCAACCCATCAGCTCCGAAGACACCCAGAAAGGCACTGAAAAAGCCACCAAGGGCCAGACCCTGGAGCGTCCGAACCCAAGCACCGAGACCGTTGACAAGGTGCTGACCCCCACCTCGATCAAAGACACAGAGCGCCAGACCGATGCGATCAATGAACAGGCCGCCAAGGTCGAGCGCAAGCTGGGGCACTGAGTATGGCCAAGGCGATCTCCGCGTCTGAACTGGGCATCGAACTCAAGCCTGGGGATGACGGCAGCTTGTTCAAGTGGTTTGTCGCCAGCTTCCTGATGGGCAAGCGTATCCAGGCGCCGATCGCCGCGCAGGCCTATAAGGTGATCGTCGAAGAAGAGGGGCGTGACACGGCGCGTAAGCTGCAACACTGCACGTCCCGTGAGCTGGTCTCCATGCTTGGGCGCGCCCATTACGTGCGCTACGACGAAAGCACGGCGCAGCGCTTGCTGGACTTGAGCGCCAAGTTGAACGCCGAGTACGCTGGCAAGATCACCCATATCCGCAGCGCCAGCGAAAACCGCCAGGCCTTCGAAAAGCGCCTGGGGGCGTTCGACGGCGTGGGGCCCAAGACCATCGAAATTTTCATGCGTGATGCGGCAAAGGTGCTGTTGTGGTGAACAGGCGTGCCCCGATGCCGATCAGTTAAGAACGAACACTGAACCTGTGGCGAGGGAGCTTGCTCCCGTTGGGCTGCGAAGCAGCCCCAAAACTCGGAGCTCCTACACAACCCATCGGGACAATTCGAGGCTCTTAAGCTACTCGACTTCTACCCGCAACACTTCCAACCCTAACTGTTCATAAGCCTCGACACTCGGCACATGCCACTCGGTGATCAGCGTATGGATGCGGTTGCACGGCGCGACCACAAAGGGTTCCACCGCGCCGAGCTTGTCCGCCAACGTCACCGCCACTACCTGGGACGCACTGTCGAGCAGGGCCTGCTTGACGGCCACTTCATCAAAATGCAGCGAGCTGATGCCGACTTGCGGATGCAGTGCGCACACGCCTGTAAACAACAGGTCGGCCTTGATGCTCTGGATCAGGCGCACGGCTTCCTGGCCAGTGGTGGACAAGGTTGCCGGGTTGAGTTGGCCGCCGGCGAGGATCACTTTCACCTTTGGATGATCTGCCAAAGCGATGGCGATCATGGGCGAGGGTGTGACCACGGTCAGGCGGATCGAACGCGGCAGGGACTGGGCGATCTGCAGGGTGGTGGAGCCGGAATCGAACAACACAATCTGGCCGTCTTGCACCAGGTCGGCCGCCAGTTGTGCGAGGTGGCGCTTGACCTCGTTGGTCTCGCCGACGCGGGTGAAGAAGTCCTTGCCGGTGTCCTTGGGCCGGGGCAGGGCGCCGCCGTGGACGCGCTGCAACAGGCCGGCGGCGGCGAGTTCACCGAGGTCGCGGCGGATGGTGTCCTGGGACACGGCAAAGTGTTCCACCAACTCCGACGCCGTGACTTTGCCATCGCGCTCCAGCAGCAACAGGATCTTCTGTTTGCGCAACGAAGGCAGGTCAATGGCTTGATGAGTGCTATGCATGTTTATGCGTCTTCTTGCGTGTTTGTGCGAGATTAGTCGCCCCTCGATATAAACGCAATGGCTGGTTGCACGGCCGATGGGCGGTTACTCTCTGTGCTCAGTTCAGGGAGAGGTGACCCATATGTCGTTGATCACAACCATCGAAGACTTACGCAAGCTGGCGCAAAAACGTGTTCCACGGATGTTCTACGACTACGCCGATTCCGGCTCCTGGACTGAAAGCACTTATCGGGCGAATGAAAGCGATTTTGCCCGCATCAAATTCCGCCAGCGCGTGGCGCGCAACATCGATGAACGCTCAATTCGCGCCAGCATGATCGGCCAGGACATGGCCATGCCGGTCGCCCTGGCACCCACCGGCCTGGCCGGCATGCAACATGCCGATGGAGAGATTCTCACCGCCCGCGCGGCTGCCGCCTTTGGCCTGCGCTACACCTTGTCGACCATGAGTATCTGCTCCCTGGAAGACATTGCCGAACAGGTCGGCCAGCCGTTCTGGTTCCAGCTGTATGTGATGCGCGATCGCGCGTTTGTCGAGCAGTTGATCGAGCGCGCCAAGGCCGCTGGCGTCGATGCGCTGGTGTTGACGCTGGACCTGCAGATCCTCGGGCAACGCCACAAGGACTTGATCAACGGCCTGTCGGCGCCACCCAAACTGACCCTGCCAAATATCCTCAATATGATGACCAAGCCGCGCTGGGTGATGGGCATGCTCGGCACCAAACGCCATGGTTTCGGCAATATCGTCGGGCATGTGAAGGGCGTGGCGGACATGAGTTCGTTGTCATCGTGGACCGCTCAACAGTTCGACCCGCGCCTGAGCTGGGACGATGTGGAGTGGATCAAGAAATGCTGGGGTGGCAAGCTGATTATCAAGGGCATCCTCGATGTGGAAGATGCGCGGCTGGCGGCCAATTCCGGCGCCGACGCACTGGTGGTGAGCAACCACGGGGGCCGCCAACTGGATGGTGCGCCGTCGAGCATCAGCCAACTGCCGGCGATTGTCGAAGCGGTGGGCGAACGTATTGAAGTGTGGCTCGACGGCGGGATTCGCTCCGGCCAGGACGTGCTCAAGGCAATGGCCCTGGGCGCCAAAGGCACCATGATCGGCCGCTCGCATTTGTATGGGTTGGGCGCGATGGGAGAAGCGGGTGTGACCAAGGCTCTCGAGATCATCGCCCGCGAGTTGGACGTGTCGATGGCACTGTGTGGCTATAACGATATACGCAATGTGAATCGCGAGATTTTGCTGCCCGGTACATTTCCCGAAAACATTTACTAAGCAAAAAAAACGTAAAAAAGTAAAAAGAGTTGTCCACGAAAACCGTGGGTATCTCTGTGGATAACTTTGTGAAGGCCCGGCGGGGTTGGTGATTTGGCCCAAGGTTAATATTTGATCAACTTTCAGCGCGGGCCAGTATGGGCAGGGTTTGCGCTTGACAGGCAAGTGTGAACCCAGTGCTGAAAAGCGCTTTTATGACTCGCCGCTGCGCCCTGTGGAGTGGGTCACAACCTGTGTCGGCATCTTCGCTTGCATCAGGTTGTCGAGTGCCTGGCGATAGCTGCGACCGGCCAGGCTCATGCTGTTGTTATGGCTCGCGCCGGGCACCAGCAACAGTCGCTTGGGTTCCTGGGCGGCTTCAAACAATTGCTGGCTGAAGCGCGGCGGCACATAACGATCGTCCAGGCCATGCACCACCAGCAGCGGCATATGGATGTCGGCAATCTTGTCGATGGAATCGAATTTCTGCGAGAGCAACCAGCGCACCGGCAACGAGGTGTTGGCCACGGCGGCGGCGACGTCCGCCAGTGAAGTGAACGTCGATTCGATCACCAGCCCGCGCACGGGCAGCGGCGTCTGCTTGCCCAGCTCGGCGGCCAGGTCGATGGCCACTGCGCCCCCCAGGGAGTGTCCATAGATCAGGCGTTTGCTGGGGTCTGGCTGCAACAGTTGGAAGCGCTCCCAGGCGGCTCGTGCGTCTTCGTACACCGTGGTTTCCGACGGCAGGTCGCCGTGGCTTTGGCCGAAACCGCGATAGTCGATGGCCAGCACCGAGAAGCCCAGCGCGTGCAACTGCTCAATGCGAAACAACTGCCCGGTGAGGTTCCAGCGCACGCCGTGCAGGTACAGGACCGCAGGCGCGTCCTTGTTGTCTGCCGGGTACCACCAGCCATGAATGTTCTGCCCCGGTTTGAAACCGGCGGGCTTGAGTTCGAATTCCTGCACGGCCCTGGGCAACCCGCTGTACCAGCTGGCCGTGCCCGGCTCGATGCGAAACACCAGCTCGCGCTCCTTGTGTTGCAGCACCGAGCAACCCACCGGCAGGCCGACGATCAGCAGGGCCATGCACAGCAGGGGAAGCCAGCGCAGTCTCAGGCGGGAGAGAAAACGAGAGGACATGAAGGTTCCAGGGCAAAGGTGAAGCACGGTTTTTAACAGATGGCTTGTCGGGGCAGGAATTAATTCGACAGCCGTCCATGGGGATTGCTTGCAAAGTGTTACAGCATTGAATCCCCCGTGCACAGGTTGTTAGGGTGGGGGGCCAAACAGGAGAGCACGCACATGGATTTCACAGGCAAAACCGCCATCGTCACCGGTGGTGCACGCGGGTTGGGACTCAGTTATGCAAAGGCGCTGGCCCTGGGCGGCGCCCGGGTGGTGATCAGCGATGTTGGCGCTGACAAGGTCGGGGCAGGCACCGATACGTCGGTGGTACAAGCGGCTGCCGAGGTATTGCAGGCCGAAGGGCTGGCGGTAGTTGGCCATGGCGGTGACCTGTCTACGGACGAGGGGTGTCGGCAGTTGATCGAGTTTGCCGTCGAGGCGTTCGGTCAGCTCGATATCCTGATTCTCAACGCCGGCTGGGTGGGTTACCAGACTATTGAAAACCTCGACATGGCGTTCCTGCAACGGGCCATGGACATCAACCTCTACGCGCCGCTGTGGCTGTGCAAGCACGCCTGGCCGCACCTGCTGCGCTCACCTGCGCCGCGCATTATCCTGACCACCTCCGACCGCGCCATGTACGTGCAATATGAGCAAGCCGGGCTGGTGGCTTACAGCGCCGGCAAGATGGCGCAACTGGGCATCATGAACGCGTTGAGTCATGAGGGCTTTGATGCGGGGATTAAAGTCAATGCGATTTCGCCGGTTGCCAAGACACGCATGTGGGGCGTGACCGAAGAGCCTGACGAACTCAAGCCGGAGTGGGTGACGCCGGGGGTGTTGTTTCTCGCGTCCCCGCAATGCGAAGACACGGGTTACATCCTGCGCGCCAGCAACGGGCAATTTACCGCCACACGCTTTACGGAAAATCCAGGCGTTGACTACCCCCGCGACCTGGCCCGAATCAAGGCAAGCAGTGCTGAAGAAGTCGCCGCCGCCTGGGATAGCATCAAACAAGCACAGCACCTTTCTTGAGAAACCCGACCATGGACAACAGCCCCGTTCGCATCACCGCCGAAGAGACCCTCTCGGAAAACTGGTACCTGCTGAAGAAATACAGCTTCGACCTGCGCCGCCGCGACGGCAGTTGGCAAGCCCAGACCCGCGAGGTGTACGACCGCGGCAATGGCGCGACCATCCTGTTGTACAACCGCGAACAGCGCACGGTGTTGCTGATTCGCCAGTTTCGGATGCCCACGTTCGTTAACGACTATCACGGTTACCTGATCGAGGCCGCGGCCGGGTTGCTCGACAATGCCAGCCCCGAGGAACGTATTCGCCTGGAAGCGGAAGAGGAAACCGGGTATCGGGTGGGGCATGTGGAGAAGATCTATGCAGCGTTCATGAGCCCGGGTTCGGTGACGGAGCGGATTCACTTTTTTATGGGTGAATATCAGCCGGGAGATCGGGTTGGCAGCGGCGGTGGGTTGGAAGAAGAGGGGGAGGATATAGAGGTGCTGGAACTTGGGTTTGAACAGGCGTTGGCGATGGTGCAGAGCGAGGAGATAGTGGATGGGAAGACCATCATGCTGTTACAGCACCTGGAGTTGCGGATGTTGAAGGAAGGGTGGTGAGTCAGTTCTTTCTCGGGAGCATATCTATTGTGGCGAGCGAGCAAACTCGCCACATAGGTTGCTTTTTAAATAGGGTTTTCTTGTTTCAGTAAGTGCTCATCGAATTTAACAATGATGTGATTTAACCATGAGGGGCCTGATGTCCATTGATTAGGGTAGTAATAATAGCAGTGCTGTTCATGAAATAAGTTATTTTGAAACTCTGGTTCATTTGTGTAGGTGTTTATTAGTTCTATTATTTCCATTTTTACAGTGGTGATGACATCCCTTTGTGAATCAAGTAGGAACGAGTCAATTACTTCATCGGCTGAAGAGTGTTCCGCTGTCCAGTCCTGATTAAAGTAGGCGCCAAAAAATTGCTGAAGTTCAGTCAGTGGTAGGTTCATTTTTCAGGATATCCCGTCAGTAATAAATAGCCATCTGGCATCTTAGGTTTTCTCTTCAGAACCAGAATGAAGTTGTAGACTGGAATGGACGCTTCAGCGCCTCTAATAGCGCTCAATCCTACAGGCAAGTTTGAGCTTTCGTTGATGATATGTTTGTCTTTTTTTCCTTCTAAAAACTTTAGGATTTCTTCTCGACGGTTGGTTAAGCTTTTAGAAACGAGAGCTTCTGCTTCCTTTTTGTTTCTGAACGTAGATGCCGCTGGAATATGTGGTTCCAATTCCAGCCTTGTAAACAATTGTGCATCCGTCTGCTCAACGTGCTTCTCGAGCAAATGCCCCCCTGCCTCTTCATGCGTATCTAGTATGCCGCCGGGGCAATTTCCAACCTTACAACTTAATCCTAATGGGTCTATCCACCCCGTAGGGTTAGGTACATATAGGTAGGCGTTAATCCCACCCGCAAGCTTTACCGGGTCCGGCGTCAGGTAACGACCAATATCCGGATTGTAGTAGCGATGGCGGTTGTAGTGCAGCCCGCTTTCCGAGTCGAAGTATTGGCCCTGGAAGCGCAGCGGGTCGTCGACTTTTCCTATGTCGAGACGGGTGATTTCGCCGTAGGCGCGGTAGTGCGCGGACCAGACGATTTCGCCGTCCGGAGCGGTGAGTTCTTGCGGCGTGCCGAGGTGGTCGAGTTGGTAGTGGTAGGGTTTTGTTTCTTTTGGGCCGAAGCCTTCCAGCAGGGCTAGCGGGCGGAAACTGTCCGGTTCGTAGATATAGCTGCGATGCCGGCCCGCGCGGTGTTCGGCGATTAGCTTATCGCCGTGCCAGAAAAACTCGGTGGTTATGCCGTCGACGGTTTTGCTGATTCGGCGGCCAAACGGGTCGTAGCAGTAGCTGGCCGTTTTTCCATTAGGTTGGGTGACGCCGGTCAGGCGATGCTGACAGTCGTAGCGGTACTCGGTGACGAGTTGGTGACCTTTACCGCGTCGTTCACGGATGAGGTTGCCGAAGGCGTCGTAGTCGTAATGCCAGTCTCCTTGGATCATCAGGCGATTGCCAGCCACGATGTCGGGGCCGGGGCGGTTTTGCATGAGCAGGTTGCCCGCCGGGTCGTGGCCGAAGCGTTCCTGTACGTCTTGGGAGTGGTCGGCGCGGGTGAGGCGGTTTAGTGGGTCGTAGTGGTAGTGGTGTTCGCCTTTGCGGGTGTCGAGGAGGCGGGTGAGGTTGCCGGATTTGTCGTAGTCGTAGTGGCGGCGGTATCCAGCGCCTGTGGCATCGCCGATGCTTTGGTTGAACAGGCGTCCTTGGTCGTCGTGTTGGTAACGGCTGAGCAGTTGGCCTTGTTGGCGTTGGTGTTCGCGGCCGTCTTTGAATAGGTGTGATGTCAGCTGCGCGCCGTTGAGTTCGATGGTAGAGAGGTCGCCACCTTTGCGGTGGTTGAACACCAACCGGTTGTTATCCGGTAGGCGCAGTTTTTGAAGGTGGCCGCAGGCGTCGTAGCCATAACGCAAGGTGCCCCAGCCTTGGTGTTCGGCTGTAAGGCGGTTTTGTAGGTCGTATTCGTAGGCCAGGGCCCAGTTGCCGTCGTCGACGCTGAGGAGATTGCCTTGGCGGTCGTAGGCGTAATTGACAGTGTTGCCGTCAGGCAGGGTTTTTCTTACGAGTCGACCGGCGTGGTCACGCTCGTAACGGGTGACTAACTGACTGCCATCGTCGCCATCTTCGGTCTTTTCCTGCAGGTTGCCGTTGAGGTCGTAAACGTAGGCGGTACTCTGACCGTCAAAACCGATTTCCTGCTGGATCAGGCCATTGCTGTGGTAGTGGAGCCGGTAGGTTTCGCCAGTTTCATTTTGGATTTCTGTCAGCAACAACCGCACGTTGTCGTAGCGGTATTTAACTTGGGTGCCGTCGGCATTAATGCGGCGGCTGATCAGGTGCAAACCGTCGGCGTATTCGTAGCGGGTGACGTGCCCTAGTTCATCCCGTTCAGCGGTGATTTTTCCGTAGGGGTTGTAACTGTATTCCCTACATGCGCCGCCTGGCAGCACGACACGAATCAACCGACCGACGCTGTCCCACTGATACTGGGTCAGCGCGCCATGCTCATCCTCTCGCGCAACCTGCCGCCCACGGTCGTCATAGCGATAGCGCTTAACGCCACCATTCGGCAATTGCTCCTCAAGCAACTGCCCACGCTCATTCCACACCAGTCGCTGACTGCTGTGATCCGGGTACCAAACCCCAATCAGCTGGCCGTATTTGTTGTAGCTGTAGTCCGTGCAATTGCCGTCAGGATCGGTCTTGCGAATGACATCGCCTTGGTCATTGCGCTCGTACTTCCAGACTGCCTGACCCCGCCTTACAACCCGTACGAATCCATTGTCATGCTCGTAGGATATCGGCTCATCGTCCCCCGGAAACAACGCCACCAAACACCCGGCTTCGTCGTACTGATACGCCGTCACCGCCCCCAGCGGGTCCTGCTCAACCGTCAGCCGGCCTTTGTCGTCGTAGGATTTGAAATGCTCGGCGCCATCCGGATCCACCCGCCGCACCAGCCGCGCCCGTTGATCGTGGACATAGACTTCCTGGCTGCTGTCGGCGTTAAAAACCGTGACTTGCCCGTTGTCATCCCAGGCATACCGCGTGTCCATCTGCGAAAAACTGGCCCAGTGCCGAACACACCGCGCCGCCTTGCCAGCCCGTTCCCACTCCCAGAAGAAACTCGCCCCACCGGCCAAGCCGCGTTCAAGAATGACGTGCTGATCGTCGTACCGGTAAACCTCGCTTTCGCCTACAGCATTGGTCGCTGAAACCAGTCGGCCAATGTCGTCATAGGCGTAGGAAACAACGTTTTGCTCAGTCACCCAAACATAGGGTTCACGGCCTTTAGCTCGATGAATCTGGTAGTCCACCGCGATGATTCGGCCGAACTCATAACGCAAGAGCAGCGAGCGCCCCACACCGTTATCCAGCCGCTCAATCCGCCCCAGCACATCCCGAAAAATACGCAGCCGATTGTCATACGCATCACTGATCGCCGTCAGCACACCGTCACGGAAGTGGTAGAAACGCGACGCCTGCGCCAGCACTAACTCATCAGGCAACGACCCCAAGTAAATCGCCGCTTCGGCCAGGCTATTGGTAATCGCCGGTCGAGAAGAACTAGGCAAGGGCAGGGTAGTCGACCGATTTTCATGATCCTTCCACACCACCGAATCACCGGAAACACTCAACCGATGCGCCAGCGAGTGACTCCACCCAAACCCCAACCCACAATCCACTTCCACCGCGCTTGTGCGATACAACCGTGTCCACTCGAACGGTAAAATCCCGTCCAGCGCACCATCGGTCAGCGTCAGCAATTCCTCCCCGGTCACCATCGACACCGGGCACCCATTGGTGGCGGTCTTGTCCGAAGACGCGGCAGCATCCCCGTTCAGGTTTCGAGCAGCGGCAGGCACATCATCAACATGCTCCTGGCGCACCAATACCGTCTGCTGCTTAGCCTTGTCCCGAACCGCCGTTACCGGGTTGGAAACCACCTGATCCCCAGCCTTCAAAGGCACATCCGGAATCACCCTGATCGGCGTCGCCGGGCTACCTAGCAGAATCGGCTTGGCCAGCTCTGCATGATCATCTACGCGAGCCTTCCCGAACTGCCCAGCCATGTGCTCCAACCACCTGCGCGCCCGTTGAGACTTGATGCCACCCAGCACCTTCGTGCTCATACGCACCGCCATACCCATCCCGGCCGTGGCGAGACACAGCAACAAATTAATCAATACTTCGGCGCTGATTTCCCCCAGCAGCTCGTTCATGTACGGAGGCGGCAACATCCGGATCCAACTGACCGTCGCCGACAAATAGATGAACAGCAGCGGCTCATCACTAAGCACCAATAAGCCCTTAGCGATGCTTTCGGTGCCGAGTTTCAGCAGCTTTTCAAATTCATCCTGAGACAGGTAATGCAGCAGCTTTTCGGCATGACCCAACGGGTCTGAAAACCACTGAAACAGCTGCTTGATGTTGTCCCACAGCGAATACAACGTCTCACCAAACCCGCGAGCGTAGGCTTGGTGCAATGAGAGGTAGCGCTTGAGGAAGTTGGCTTCGGAGTAACCCTTCCACAGCGGCTTGAATGTGCTGTCCCATTCGTTGCGCAGCCAACTTTCCAGCGGTGCGATAACCGACTGATAAGAGGCGTACAACGCCTTGAAATGCGCTGTGGAAACGTTGGGATAGAAACTGACTCGGTACTTCTGGTTGCGATCACACTCCGTGATTTCGAGGATGCCGCTCGGGCCGATGGTTTTATGGAGGGGCTCGCCCAGCGGGCCGCCATTGGGGTCGATGCGTTGCACCATCACTGGCGTATTGCCAATGGGCACGAACCGTGAGCTCTGGAACATATGCACCAGGGTCAGCGTGCCGTTGGCCTGGCAGGTAGCGACGGTGCTGCTGGGGATAATCGAACGGTTGATCGGCGCGACCAGCGCCACTTCATCTCCAACCTTGAACACCTGCTCGATATCCAGCGCCGAAAAGCTGAAAAAGCTCTCGGCCCAGGCGTCGTAGCTATTGAGGCAGCGCTTGAAGTCGCTGATAACGGATTCGACGTCTCGCGCCTTTGAATCCATGGCGGCCAGCACCAGGTAGCCAATGGTTTGACTGGTCACTTCGATCATGAAACAGCCCCATCAACCGGGGCCCACACAAAAAACGCCATCTGCAATCCCTCGCACCGTGTAGTCAGGCGAGGGACTTTGCGGACCTTTTCAGGGGAGGGGAGTAGAGGTAATCCGGCCGTTATGTGGGACGTTTCGACAACGCTCGTCCTCTGCCTCCCGACTACCGGCTATTGTCAGAAATTTCCCACAAGAGTACAAATGTACTCCATGACAGCCCTAACCCCTCGCCGCACCGCCATCCTGACCTTCATCCGCGACCGCATCGCGCAGCAAGGCCAACCCCCCAGCCTCGCCGAGATCGCCGAGGCATTCGGCTTCGCCTCCCGCAGCGTCGCGCGCAAGCACGTCATCGCGCTCACCGAAGCCGGTTTTATAGAGGTCAACCCCAATCAGGCCCGCGGCATTCGCCTGCTCAACCAACCCCCACGCCCCGAATGGCTGGACATCCCAGTCCTGGGCCGCGTAGCCGCAGGCCGGCCCATCGGCGCCGATGCCGAAGTGCACAGCCGCCTGCAACTCGACCCCGCCACCTTCGCGAAAACCCCGGACTACCTGTTGCGGGTGCAGGGCGACTCGATGATCGAAGACGGCATCCTCGACGGCGACCTGGTGGGCGTACGCCGCAGTGCCGAAGCCTTGAACGGGCAGATTGTGGTGGCGCGCCTGGACGGTGAAGTCACCATCAAACGCTTCGAACGCAACGGCGACCATGTGCGCCTGCTGCCGCGCAACCCCGCGTATCAACCCATCGTGGTAGGGCCCGACCAGGACCTGGCCATCGAAGGGGTGTTCTGCGGCCTGGTGAGGCAAGGCTGATGGGCGCCGTTGTTGCCCTGGACGCGCTGTTCAATGGCGGCCGCGTCTGGAAGGGCCGGCCCACCGCGCCACCGGCAAGCGTGCACCCGACCGGGCTGGCGGCGCTGGATGCGGTGCTGCCCAGCGGCGGCTGGCCGGAGTCGGCGCTGAGCGAAATCCTCATGGCCAAGGAGGGCGTGGGCGAGCTGCAATTGGTGTTGCCGACCCTGGCGCGATTGTCGGCGGCGGGGGAGCGCATTGTGCTGGTGGCGCCGCCCTACACGCCGTACCCCCACGCCTGGCAGAACGCCGGAGTGGATTTGCGCCTGCTTTCGGTGATCCAGGCCGAGGCGCGCGACGCGCTGTGGGCGGTGGAGCAGTGCCTGCGTTCCGGCAGTTGCGGTGCGGTACTGTGCTGGCCGCGCAAGGCGGATGACCGCGCGTTGCGCCGTTTGCAGGTGGCGGCGGAAACCGGGCAGACCCTGGCGTTTGCCTGGCGATCCTTGAGTGAGGCGATCAATGCATCGCCCGCCGCCTTGCGTTTGGCGGTTGAGGCAAAACCCGCACAAGTGCGGGTGCTCAAGTGCCGGGGCGGGCTGGCCCACCCGGCGCCGATTGCGCTGGCCGGGCACTGAGGTTGCCATGCGCTGGGTGTGTATTGTCTTCCCGCAATTGGCGCTGGACGGGGTGCAGCGTCTGCATCCCGAGCCGGATCAGCCTCTGGCGCTGCTGGCCGGCACGCCGCAGCGGCGTGTGCTGCAAACCGTCAATGACGCCGCGCGCGCGCTGGGCTTGCGCCCCGGTCAGTCGCTGACGGCCGCGCACGCCCTGGCCAAGACCTTTGCCTGCGCCGAATACGACCCCGTGGACATCGAGCGCTGGCAGCAGTTTCTCGCAGCCTGGGCCTACCGCTTCAGTTCCCAGGTCAGCGTGTATTACCCGCGCGCGCTGCTGTTCGAGATCGAATCGAGCCTGGGCTTGTTCGGGCCGTGGCCGCAGTTCGAAGCGTGTTTGCGCAAGGAATTGACCGAGCTGGGCTTTCGTCACCGCATCGTGGCGGCGCCCAACCCGGCGGCTGCGCGGGTACTGGCGAATATCTACGATGGTTTGGCCGTGGCCGATGATGAGGCCTTGATGCTGGCCTTGGCGCCGCTGCCCATCGACCGCGCCGGCCTTGACCCGCAGGCCGCCACCGCTTTGTCGCGCATGGGCCTGCGCACCCTGTCCCAGGTGCAGGCGTTGCCCCGGCATACCCTGGCGCGGCGCTTTGACGCTGCGCTGCTCAAACACCTGGACGCCCTGACCGGGCAGCGGCCGCTGGCCCTGGCGTTCTATCAGCCGCCGGACCAGTTCGATGTGCGCATCGAGTTGAATTTCGATGTGCAATCCCACCAGGCCCTGCTGTTCCCCTTGCGCCGCTTGACCGGCGATTTGTCCGCGTTCCTCTGCGGCCGCGACAGTGGCGTGCAGCGTTTCGACCTGCACCTGGAACACGCCCAGGCGCCCGACAGCGTGATCAAGGTCGGCCTGCTGAGCGCCGAGCGCGAACCGGCGATGTTGTTCGAACTGGCCCGAGGCCGCCTGGAGCAGGTGCAAGTTACCTCGCCGGTGCGCGGCTTTCGCCTGGTGGCCCAGGACCTGCCGGTCTTCGTGCCGCAGCGCCACGACCTGTTCGACGATCGCCCGCAACAGACCCTGCCCTGGGAGCAATTGCGCGAACGCCTGCGTGCGCGGCTGGGAGATGAGGCGGTGCAAGGCCTGCGCTTTCATGCCGACCACCGCCCCGAATGCGCCTGGCAAGCGGTGGCCGACAACCGTGCGTGCCCGACCTTGAATAAGGTACAGCGCCCCGGCTGGTTGCTCCACGAACCGACCTTGCTGGCGGAGCAAGGCGTACAGATATTGATGGGCCCGGAACGCATCGAATCCGGCTGGTGGGACGGTGCCGATATACGCCGCGACTATTACCTGATCCAGACCCGCGCCGGCCAACAAGGCTGGGCCTATCGCACCGTGGGCCAGAGCGACGGGTTGTGGCTGCACGGCTGGTTCGCATGAACACCACGCTCCTACAGCGCGTGCCGCCCATGAGCTACGCCGAACTGCACTGCCTCTCCAACTTCAGCTTCCAGCGCGGCGCGTCCAGTGCACTTGAGTTGTTCGAGCGGGCCAAACGCCAGGGTTACAGCGCCCTGGCAATCACCGACGAATGCACCTTGTCGGGCATCGTTCGAGCCTGGCAGGCGGCAAAGGCGGTGGCGTTGCCGCTGATCATCGGCAGCGAAATGCGCATCGAAAACGGCCCGAAACTGGTGCTGCTGGTGGAAGACCTCAGTGGCTACCAGCACCTGTGCCGGTTGATAACCCTGGCCCGTCGCCGTGCCGAAAAAGGCCGCTATCGCCTGCTGCAAGAAGACTTCGACCAACCCTTGTCCGGCCTGTTGGCGCTGTGGGTCGCCGACGACAGCGACACCCAGGCATCAATCCAATGGCTGCGCCGCACCTTCGCCGAGCGCCTGTGGCTGGCGGTGCATTTGCACTGCGGTCAGGATGATGCGCGCCATCTGCAACAACGCCTGCAACTGGCCGCCAGCCTGCACCTGCCGGCGGTGGCCTGCGGCGATGTGCACATGCACGCGCGCGGCCGCCGTGCCCTGCAAGACACCATGACCGCCATCCGCCATCACGTCCCGGTGGCCGAAGCCGGCACGCGCCTGCACCCCAATGGCGAGCGGCATTTACGCAGCCTTGAGGCGTTAAGTGCGCTGTACCCGCAGGCGTTGCTCGATGAAACCCAGGCCATCGCCCGCCGTTGCACCTTCGACCTCGGCCAGTTGCGCTATCAATACCCGCGCGAGCTGGTGCCCGAAGGCCAGGATGCGAAATCCTGGTTGCGTCACCTCACCGAAGAAGGCATCGCCCAACGCTGGCCCGAAGGGGTCGACGCCAAGACCTTGCAGCAAATCAACCATGAGCTGGAGCTGATCAGCGACCTGGGGTACGAAAGCTATTTCCTCACCGTGCACGACATCGTGCGCTTCGCCCGCAACCGCGGGATCCTGTGCCAGGGCCGTGGCTCGGCGGCCAACTCGGCGGTGTGTTTTGCCCTGGGCATCACCGAGATCAACCCGAGCCTGATGAACATGCTGTTCGAGCGCTTCCTGTCCAGGGAGCGAAATGAACCGCCGGACATCGACGTCGACTTCGAACACGAACGCCGCGAAGAGGTGCTGCAATACGTGTTCCAGCGCTATGGCCGCACCCGTGCGGCATTGACGGCGGTGGTCAGCAGCTACCACGCGGCCGGCGCGGTACGCGACGTGGCCAAGGCCCTGGGTTTGCCGCCGGACCAGATCAACGCCCTGGCCGAGTGCTGCGGGCGCTGGAGCGAAGATGCGCCGCCTTTGGAGCGCCTGCGCGAAGGCGGCTTCGACCCGCAAAGCCCGATCCTGCGTCGTGTGCTCACGCTGACCCAGCAATTGATCGGCTTCCCCCGGCACCTGTCCCAACATCCCGGCGGCTTCGTGATTTCCGAGCACCCGCTGGACACGTTGGTGCCGGTGGAAAACGCTGCCATGGCCGATCGCACCATCATCCAGTGGGACAAGGACGACCTCGACGCCGTCGGCCTGCTCAAGGTGGATATTCTCGCCTTGGGCATGCTCAGTGCGATCCGCCGCTGCTTTGACCTGCTGCGCCGCCACCGCAATCGCGACCTCTCGTTGGCGGCGATACCCAAGGAAGACGCGGCCACCTACGCAATGATCAGCAAGGCCGACACCATCGGCGTGTTCCAGATCGAATCGCGGGCGCAGATGTCGATGTTGCCGAGGCTCAAACCGCAGACCTTTTATGACCTGGTGATCGAGGTCGCCATCGTGCGCCCCGGGCCGATCCAGGGCGGCATGGTGCATCCGTATCTGCGCCGACGGAACAAAGAGGAGCCCACCACCTATCCCTCGCCGGAACTCAAGGCGGTGCTGGAGCGCACCTTGGGCGTGCCGCTGTTCCAGGAGCAGGTGATGCAGATCGCCATGGTCGCCGCCGATTACGGCCCCGGCGAGGCCGACCAGTTGCGGCGCTCCATGGCGGCCTGGAAACGTCACGGCGGCCTGGAGCCTCATCAAGAGCGCCTACGTACCGGCATGCTGAAAAACGGCTACAGCGAGGCATTTGCCGCGCAGATTTTCGAGCAGATCAAGGGGTTTGGCAGTTATGGTTTTCCCGAGTCCCATGCGGCCAGTTTCGCCTTGCTGACCTACGCCAGTTGCTGGCTTAAATGCCACGAACCGGCGGCATTCGCCTGTGCGCTGATCAACAGCTGGCCCATGGGTTTCTACAGCCCGGACCAGATCCTGCAGGACGCGCGGCGCCATCGCTTGCAGGTCCGCCCGGTGGACGTGCAGGCCAGTGACTGGGATTGCAGCCTGGAACCCATTGAGGGCCAGCAACCGGCGATTCGCATGGGCCTGCGCATGATCGCGGGGTTTCGCGAAGAGGATGGACGGCGCATCGAAACGGCCCGCCAGCGCCAGGCGTTCAGCGACATCGCCGACCTCGACGAACGCGCCGGGCTGGATGCCAGCTCCCAGGCCTTGCTGGCGGATGCCGGAGCCTTGCGGGCCCTGGCCGGCAACCGGCACAAAGCGCGCTGGGAGGTGGCCGGGGTACACAAACAACTGGGGCTGTTCGCCGGCCTGCCCAGCCCCGACGAAGCAGCGGTGGCGTTGCCGGTACCCACGGTGGGCGAGGACCTGCAGGCCGACTACGCCACGGTCGGCACCACCCTCGGGCCGCACCCGTTGGCGCTGTTGCGCGGCGAACTGCGTAAACGACGCTGTCGCAGCTCCAACGAACTGTTGGCGGTCGAGCACGGGCGCAACGTCAGCGTCGCCGGGCTGGTGACCGGTCGCCAGCGCCCCGGCACCGCCAGCGGCGTGACCTTCGTCACCCTGGAAGATGAGTTCGGCAACCTCAACGTGGTGGTGTGGCGCGATCTGGCCGAGCGCCAACGCCAGGCATTGGTGGGGGCGCGGCTGTTGAAAGTGGATGGGCGCTGGGAGGCGGTCGGCGAAGTTCGGCACCTGATCGCCGGCCGACTGACCGACCTGAGCCCGCTGCTGGAAGGCATCCATGTGCGCAGTCGGGATTTTCATTGAGTGAGGAGTTGCCCAGGCCTCGCTGGATGAGCTATATGCAATGAAACGATTTATGGCCGCCAAGCTCCAAGTTTTTATCAGTGGTCCTGCGCCACCTACCAACGCTTTTCTTCGCCAAGAGCCAACCGATGCATTTTTTATCCAATACCCACGGCTGCGAAGGCTGGGGCGGCGAGATGGCCCAGCGAATTCGTGCCTTCGACTGGTCGTCCACCGAGTTGGGACCGATTGACCAGTGGTCCTTCAGCCTGGGCAGCGCCGTACAAATGCTGCTGGCCTCGCCCATGCCCATGGTGATGCTCTGGGGGCCGTCGGGGCACATGATCTACAACGACGGCTATTCGGTCTTCGCCGGCGGCCGGCACCCGTATTTGCTCGGTACACCGGTGGAGTTGGGCTGGCCGGAAGTGGCGGAGTTCAACCGCAACGTGCTGGATACCTGCCTGGCGGGTGGCACCTTGTCCTACCGCAACCTGCCGCTGGAACTGCTGCGTGAAGGCCGGCCGGAACAAGTCTGGATGGACCTGTATTACAGCCCCGTGGCCGATGACAACCAGCAACCCGCCGGCGTGATGGTCATGGTGATCGAGACCACCGAATACGTTAAATCCGAACGGGTGCGCCAGGAGTTGACCCACAACCTGGAGCAACGGGTGGCGGCCGAAGTCCAGGCGCGGTCCGCCGCTGAAGACCAGTTGCGCCAGTCGCAAAAACTCGAAGCCATTGGCGGGCTGACCGGCGGCGTGGCGCACGACTTCAATAACCTGCTGCAAGTGATCGCCGGCAACCTGCACCTGCTGGCCCGCCATGAGCCGGACAACATCCAGGTACAACGGCGTGTCACGGCCGCCATTGCGGCGGTGGAGCGCGGTGCCAAACTGTCGTCGCAACTCTTGGCCTTCGCCCGCCGCCAGCCGTTGACACCGGCGGTCTACAACCCGCAGCGCATCTACGCAGGCCTTGTCGAACTGCTGCAACGCGCGCTGGGCGAAACCATTCATATCGACGTGCAATTGCCCCAGGACTCCTGGTGCATCAACGTCGACCGCAACCAATTGGAAAACGCACTGCTCAACCTGGCGATCAACGCCCGTGATGCGATGCGCGGCGAGGGCGTGATTCGTATCACTGGCGAAAACATCATCCTCAACCGCAAGGAATGCGCCGGCAAAAGCATCAAGCCGGGCGAGTATGTGCGCCTGGCGGTCACCGATATTGGCGTGGGCATGTCGCCGGCGATTCTGGCACGGGTGTTCGAGCCGTTTTTCACCACCAAGCGCCAGGGCCATGGCACCGGCCTGGGCTTGAGCATGGTGTTTGGTTTTGTCCGGCAAAGTGGCGGGCATGTCGAGGTGTGGAGCGAGGAGAGCAAGGGTACTGTGGTGCAGATGTATTTCCCGCGCAGCCTCGGCGAGGAAAGCCACGAGATCGACGCCGAGCCTGCGCTGCACACTGAAGGCCAGGAGACGATCCTGGTGGTTGAGGACAACGAAGACGTACGGATCACGGTGGTGGAACTGCTCGAACAATCGGGCTACACCGTGCTGACCGCCGAGGACGGCGACCGGGCGATGCAAGCGTTGCAGGGTGGCTTGCAGCCGGATCTGATTTTCACCGACGTGGTCATGCCCGGCCGGGTCAAAAGTACCGACCTGGCTGACTGGGCCCGCGTCCAGGTGCCGCCCGTGGCGGTGCTGTTCACCTCGGGGCACACCCGTGACATTCTCTCCACCAACCACCTGCTGAGCGCCGATATTCATCTGCTGAGCAAACCCTACAGCCCCGATGCCCTGACGCAACGGTTGCGTAGCGTCCTCACCGCTCGACAAGGTTGCCCATGACTTCACAGCGTACTATCCCTCCGATCACTGCCCAACGCCCTGGCTTTGTCCGGGTTCGCGGCGCCCGCGAACATAACCTGCGTAACGTCGACGTGGACATTCCACGGGATGCCCTGGTGGTGTTTACCGGCGTCTCGGGTTCCGGCAAATCATCCCTGGCGTTTTCCACGGTGTATGCCGAGGCCCAGCGCCGTTATTTCGAATCGGTGGCGCCCTATGCGCGACGCCTGATCGACCAAGTGGGCGTGCCGGACGTGGACTCCATCGAAGGCCTGCCCCCCGCCGTGGCTCTGCAACAGCAGCGCGGCACGCCGAGCGCGCGCTCCTCGGTGGGCAGCGTCACCACCTTGTCGAGCCTGATCCGCATGCTCTACTCCCGCGCCGGCAGCTACCCGCCGGGGCAGGCGATGCTGTATGCAGAAGACTTTTCGCCGAACATGCCCCAGGGCGCCTGCCCGCAATGCCACGGCCTGGGCCGCGTGTATGAAGTGACCGAGGCGCTGATGGTGCCTGATCCGTCGCTGAGCATTCGCCAGCGCGCCGTGGCGTCCTGGCCCTTGGCGTGGCAGGGCCAGAACCTGCGCGACATTCTGGTGACCTTGGGGTATGACGTCGATATCCCGTGGCGCGACCTGCCGAAAAAGCAGCGCGACTGGATCCTGTTCACCGAAGAAACTCCGACCGTGCCGGTGTACGCCGGTTTCACCCCCGAGCAGACCCGCGATGCGTTGAAGCGCAAGCTGGAACCGAGTTATCAAGGCACGTTCAGCGGGGCGCGGCGCTATATCCTGCACACCTTTGCCCACACCCAAAGTGCGCTGATGAAAAAGCGCGTCTCGCAGTTTATGCAGGGCAGCGCCTGCCCGTTGTGCGACGGCAAGCGGCTGACCAAGGCGGCGTTGTCGGTGAAGTTTGCCGGGGTGGATATTGGCGAGTTGTCGCAACTGTCGCTGTCACAGTTGGCCGAGTTGTTGCGGCCGGTGGCGGCGGGGCAGGACGCGATGAAACTGTCGGTGGAAAAACGCCTCGCCGCCCAACGCATCGCTCAGGATTTGCTCGAGCGGGTCAGCACCTTGACTGAGTTGGGCCTGGGCTATCTGTCCCTGGAGCGCAGCACGCCGACCTTGTCATCCGGCGAGCTGCAGCGCTTGCGCCTGGCTACGCAGTTGGGCTCGCAGTTGTTTGGGGTGATCTATGTGCTGGATGAGCCTTCGGCGGGCCTGCACCCGGCGGACGGCGAAGCACTCTTTACCGCGCTCGACCGTCTGAAAGCGGCGGGTAATTCGTTGTTTGTGGTGGAGCACGACCTGGAAACCATGCGCCGCGCCGACTGGCTGATCGACGTTGGCCCGGCGGCCGGTGAACATGGCGGGCAAGTGCTGTACAGCGGCCCGCCTGACGGTTTGGCGGACGTTGCAGCGTCGCAAACCCGGGAATACTTGTTTGCCGAACGGCGCCCGTCGAATGAGTTGCGACGTGAACCCAGTGGCTGGTTGAAACTGGAAGGCGTGACGCGCAATAACCTCAATGACTTGAGCGTGGATTTCCCGCTGGGCTGCTTCACGGCGGTGACGGGTATTTCCGGCTCGGGCAAATCCAGCCTGGTCAGCCAGGCGCTGCTGGAACTGGTGGGCAGCGGTCTAGGCCGCGTGGTGGAAAACGACGACGAACCGAGCCTGGAAGACGACGCACCGCAAGCCAGCGGCGGGCGTATCAGCGCTGGCCTGGAACACATCCGCCGCCTGGTGCAAGTGGACCAGAAACCTATCGGCCGTACGCCACGCTCCAATCTCGCGACCTACACCGGGTTATTCGACAACGTGCGCAAACTGTTCGCCGCCACACCGGCGGCGAAGAAGCGCCATTACGGCGCCGGCCAATTTTCCTTCAACGTCGCCAAGGGCCGCTGCCCGAACTGCGAAGGCGAGGGGTTTGTCAGCGTCGAATTGCTGTTCATGCCCAGCGTGTACGCGCCATGCCCGACGTGCCACGGCGCGCGCTACAACCCCGAGACCCTGGCGATCGAATGGCAAGGCCTGAACATCGCCCAGGTGCTGGGGCTGACGGTTGAGCAGGCGGTCGAGGTGTTTGCCGAGCAGCCTGGGGTACTGCGCTCGCTGCAAGTGCTGCGCGATATCGGCCTGGGTTACCTGCGCCTTGGCCAGCCCGCGACGGAGCTGTCCGGAGGCGAAGCGCAGCGCATCAAACTGGCCACCGAGCTGCAACGCAATGCCAGGGGCGCCACTTTGTATGTGCTGGATGAACCGACCACCGGTTTGCATCCACGGGATGTCGACCGCTTGCTCAGCCAGCTCAATCACCTGGTGGACGCGGGGCACACGGTGGTTGTGGTGGAGCATGAAATGCGCGTAGTGGCGCAGAGTGATTGGGTGATCGATATCGGGCCAGGGGCAGGGGACCTGGGGGGCAAGGTGGTTGCCAGTGGCACGCCGCAGAAGGTGGCCAAGAGCAAGAAAAGCCGTACAGCCCCGTTCCTCGCCCGAGAACTGATTTGATCGTTCCCACGCTCTGCGTGGGAATGAATCCTGTGACGCTCCGCGTCACGACTTTAAGCGCAGACGCAGAGCGTCCAGGGCGGCGTTCCCACGCAGAGCGTGGGAACGATCAAGGGCGATGATACCGGGCATCCCACTTTTGTATCAGCGTTCTGTCAGTTGGATTTGCGCCTTGGCCTGCTTCACCACATTCTCCACGGTGAACCCGAACGTCTCTTGCAACTTCGACAACGGCGCCGACGCGCCGAAGCTGTTCATCACCACCTTGGCACCGGTCTGGCCTACATAACGATCCCAACCCAACGGGCCTGCCTGTTCCACCACCACCCTCGCTTTCACTGCCGGCGGCAGCACGCTGTCGCGGTAGGCCTGGTCCTGGTCTTCGAACAGCTCCCAACTGGGCATCGATACCACATGCGCGGCAATGCCTTCGCCTTTGAGCTGTTCATACGCTGCAACCGCCAGGCTGACTTCACTGCCGGTCGCCAACAGAATCACCTTGGGCTCATCAGTGCCCGCCAACACATAGGCACCCCTGGCCGCACCCGACGCGGCTGCGTACTTCGTACGATCCAGCGTCGGCAGCGGCTGACGCGACAACACCACGCAGCTGGGCCGGTGGGTTTGCGCCAAGGCGACCTTCCACAACTCCAGGGTTTCATTGGCGTCGCCCGGCCGCAGGGTCAGCAGCCCCGGCGTGGCACGCAGTTGAGTGAGGTGCTCGATCGGCTGGTGCGTCGGGCCGTCTTCACCTACGCCGATGGAGTCATGGGTGAACACGAAGATCACCGGCAATTCCATGATCGCTGCGAGGCGGATCGGCGGTTTCATGTAGTCGCTGAACACCAGGAACGTCGAGGTGTAGGGCCGCAGGTACGACAGCGCCATGCCGTTGGCAATCGCGCCCATGGCGTGCTCGCGAATGCCGAAGTGCAGGTTGCGCCCGCTGTAGTCATCGGCGCTGAAACGCCCGGCGCCGTCGAAGGTGAGGTTGGTCTTGGTCGATGGCGACAAATCCGCCGAACCGCCGAGCAGCCAGGGGATGTGTTGCGCGAAGGCATTCAGCACCTCGCCACCGGCGGCGCGGCTGGCCACGCCCTTTGCATCGGTGTCGAAGCGGGGTAACTCACTCTGCCAATGCTCGGGCATTTCCCCGGCGCGCATGCGGCGTAGCTCATCGGCCAGTTCCGGCTCGTCGTGCTCCAGCTGCGACAGGTGCTGGTGCCACGCGTCATACAGCGGCTGACTGCGCTCAAGCAGCGCATCACGCAGTACCGTGCGGGCTTCATCGGGCACCAGGAAGCTGGAGTCCTGTGGCCAGCCATACGCGGCCTTGGTCAGGCGGATTTCATCATCGCCCAACGGTTCGCCATGAGCGGCAGCGGTGTTGTGTTTGTGCGGTGAGCCGTAGCCGATCACGCTGTCGACCACAATCAGGGTCGGCGCGCCGGTGTTGGTTTTGAAGGTCTCCAGCGCCGCGCTCAAGGCCTGCAAGTCATTGGCATCGGTGACGTGCAAGGTGTGCCAGCCATACGCCTGGAAGCGCTTGATCACGTCCTCGCTGAACGCAAGCTCGGTGTGCCCCTCGATGCTGATGGTGTTGTTGTCGTAGATCCAGCAGAGGTTATCCAGCTTCAAGTGCCCGGCCATGGAAGCGGCTTCGCTGCTGATGCCTTCCATCATGTCGCCGTCACCGCACAGGGTATAGACGTTGTAGTCGAACAATAGCTTGCCGTCGCGGTTGAAACGCTTGCCCAGCCAGCGCTCGGCCATGGCCATGCCCACGCTGTTGGCGCAACCCTGGCCCAGCGGGCCGGTGGTGGTTTCCACGCCGGTGGTCATGCGGTACTCGGGATGGCCCGGCGTCTTGGAACTCATCTGCCGGAACTGCTTGATGTCGTCGAGGCTGATCGCTGGCTGCCCCGAGCGCTTGCCGTGGGCATCGATCTCGACCACACCGGCCAGGTGCAGCAACGAATACAGCAGCATCGACGCATGCCCCACCGACAACACAAAACGGTCGCGGTTGGGCCAGTCGGGGTGTTCCGGGTGATAACGCAGGAAGCGACTCCACAGCGTATACCCCACCGGCGCCAGGCCCATCGGCGTGCCAGGGTGGCCGGAGTTGGCCTTCTGTACGGCGTCCATGGCCAGGGTGCGAATCGTGTTGATGCATTGGGTGTCGACAGCGGTGGCAGCG
Source organism: Pseudomonas fildesensis (assembly GCF_001050345.1). Lineage (GTDB taxonomy): Bacteria > Pseudomonadota > Gammaproteobacteria > Pseudomonadales > Pseudomonadaceae > Aquipseudomonas > Aquipseudomonas fildesensis. The sequence goes on from NZ_LFMW01000019.1 coordinate 28,072, forward strand.
TGAGTCATGAAACCGGTCTCCCTCGGGTGGCGATCTACAGTGGAGGGCAGGGCGCGGCAAAGGTTTGATCCTATCGACGATGCTGCGACGAACGGGGATGGTTTGACCTCAAACATGACAAGACCCCTTGCAATGGGCTAGCTTCAAGGGGGTAAGCCATTGATCAACTTGTTGCGGAGGTACGCCATGCCAGTGAAACACGACCTGTATCAGGACTTGGGTTTGAGCAAGGACGAAGTCGACGGGCGCCGGGCGAAAAATCCCCATCTGAATGCGCTGTTTGATAAGTACAAAACCGTCGATGAGTTGGTAGTGAGCGCTGAAAAGGCGGCCGGCAGTGATGAGGAATTGAAGAAGTTGAAGGAGAAACGTTTGTTGGTTAAGGATGAGATTGCCAAGTTGTTGTAAGTGGGCAATTGACCCATTCAATGAGGGAGCGAGCCATTCGCTCCCTTGCACAGGGCGCAAAGCCATTCGCGGTATCAGGCTCACATTTTTTCAGAATTGACTGAAAGACATCATCACCCATGCTGCCTATGATGCCCCCGTCCACCCGGCTCTGGGGACTGTTGCGGCGCAAGGACTGCGCTGGTGAGCCGGGCGGGCACTTCAGTTCATGCCAGCAGTGCCTGGGTGCATTCATCCATCGAGCGCCGTTGCGTTTCGTCATAGAGCTTCAATTCATCAATCGTCTTGCGGCCCAGCGCCCGCTCGAATTGGGCCTGGTTCGAATTGGACGCGTAGTGACTTTGCGCCGCGTCCCCCAGGTTCGACTGAAAAATCCCCGCCGCACTCACCGGCAGAAAATCCTCATACACCAACGGCTCGACTGCCACGTGACCCGCGTCGATCAGCGCGTCCAGTGTGCGCGGCTGCTCGGCGTGGCCGCGTGCTGCCAGGCCTTTGTCGGTGGTGAAGTAGCGGAAGTACGCCAGGCCTTGTTCACGCATCTGTGTGTGGTTGTCCGGGAAGGCCTGGAAGTGCTGCTCCATTAACGCCACATAGCGCGCGGCGTTGGCCTCGTTCGGGAACGCGCCCAGTTCATCGCGAGCGGCATTTAACAGCTGGTCATACAGCGCGCGGCCCTTGGGGGTGAGGGCGACGCCGCGTTGTTCGATTTCGCCAAAGCGCGCGCTGTGGCTACCTTGAGCGTCTGTGAACGCGATGGCCTCGTCGAGCGCCTTGAAGCTGGTCTGGCGCAGCAGGATCGGGCAGTTGCGGCGCGGCGGCCCCTCGATCACGGCCTTGGGCGTGATGCCCTTGCCGGGCATGGCGGCTTGCACCTGGTCGATGTCCAGGGTGCGCGGAGTGAGGTGGTTGATGTGCGGGCCCTTGAAGGCCACCACGTCGGCGATCAGGCGATGCTGGTCACTGAGCTGCTGGTACTGCGCGCCGGTGACGGTGGCGGTGTGGTGCCAGCGGAAGGTTTCCAGGGCCTGGCGGATAAATTCATCCGCGTCGCTGGCATTGAGGCCGCCGTTCCGTTCCGACTGGTCGATCAGTGCAAGGGCGCCAGGGGTGAAGATCGAGCGTTTGGCCAGGGCGCTTTCGGCGAAGGCGCGCAGCTCGGGGTTTTCGATCAGTTCCAGGCGCAGCAACGAGGTGAACACGCGGAACGGGCTGGTTTGCAGCGCGCTTTCATGCACCGCGCGAAACGCCGTGGAGTGCACCGGCACGCCGGCCGGGGTCAGGTCGTAGTAGCCCACCGGCTGCATGCCCATCACCGCAAACAGGCGGCTGATGGTTGCCAGTTCCGCTGCGGTGCCCAGGCGGATGGCGCCGTGGCGCTCCATGTCCAGGCGCTGGATTTCGCCGGTGCGCTGCAGTTGCTGCGCCAGGCCCGGTTCGCTGTCGAGTACGCGGGTGTTGGTCTCGGCCACCAGCGCCATTAGCGCGCCGTACAGCGGAACTTCATCTCGGTACATGTCGGACATGGCCCTGGAAAAGCCCTTGCGGATCTCGTCGGGGCTGACAGGTGCGGTGGTGGGCATAGAAAAATTCCTGATGGCTAGGGCGATGACGATGGCCTTTGTCTGGATTTTGTTGAGCTGCAGGCGTGCTTGCAAACGAAGATTCCTCTGGACTTCATTCTGCAAATGAATGAGATGACGTGAAAATGACAAAAATCAGCAGCCGGGAAATTTCATTTTTCGCCGGTTTTACTAACTAATTCTTCACGGAGTCCGCCCCGGACGTCATGAAACAATCGTCACGTTTGCAAGGATGAAAACGTCGTTTCGCACACCACATCCATAAAAAAATAGTCAGGGGCCGTCGTTAATGAAAATTTCTACACTGGCGTTATCCATCACCGCCGCCGTTCTTGCACAACAGGCTTACGCTGATGACTTCGGGCTCGGCGCGCTCGGCACGGGCAACGGTCACAGCGGTTTTCTCGAAGACAGCCATGCTGCTATCAGTTCGCGGACCATGTACTACAGCGCCGACAACCGCTCGGGCACCAACAACGATCTGCGCGAAGCGGCAACAGCGCTGCGTTTTGACTACAAATCCGGCTTCACCCAAGGCACGGTTGGCGTCGGTTTCGACGTGATGGCCTTCGGCGCGCTGCGTTTGGACGGTGGCGATGGCCACACAGCGGGCACGGGCATTTCCGGTAACGGCAACAGCTTCTTCCCGACCAAAAACAACGGCACCGAGCCGGCCGATGCCTTCGGTCGCGCGGCCGGTAATGTGAAATTCCGCATTTCCCAGACCGAGTTGCACGTCGGCGGCGGTTTGGCGCCGGTCCTGCCGATCCTGGTCTCCAACGACAGCCGGGTTGCACCGCAAACCTTTGACGGCGGCATCCTCACCTCAAACGACATTCCCAACGTCACCTTCACCGGCGGCGAGCTGAACCGGGCCGAAGGCCGTGCCTCCAGCAATTCGACGGGGCTGAGCGTGGCGGGTGGCCTGCGTGACAGCGACAGCTTCAAGTTCGGTGGTGTGGACTACAAACCGTTCGGCTCTTCCGACAACGTCATCGCGAAAAACCTCACGCTGCAGTACTACTACGCCCAGCTGCAAGACTTCTACAAACAGAACTACATCGGCCTGGTCCACGTGCTGCCCCTGGGTAATGACCAGTCGTTCAAGACCGACCTGCGCTACTTCGACAGCACCAGCGACGGCAAGAACGGCGAGAGCGGCTACCAGTTCAGCAACAACGGCGGCTATGCCCGGCACAAGGGTGAAGTGGACAACAAAACCTACAGCGCGGCCTTCACTTACCAGTTGGGCGGCAGCAGTTTGATGCTCGGCCATATCGGTGTGGGTGATGACGGCGGCTTCGTGTGGGTCAACCAGGGCAGCCTTGCCGACCCACACGCGCAAGGTGCAGGCGGCAGCGACTTCTACCTGTTCACCGATGCCGTGGTGGGCCAGTTTTCCCGTGCGGGCGAGCAGGTCAACTTTGGCCAGTACTCCTACGACTTCAAGGCATATGTGCCGGGTCTGAGAGCTTCCGTTGCCTATCTGGACGGCAAGGACATAAAGTCGAGTGTTGCCGGTGGTCCTGACCAGAAAGAAAACGAAGCCGACTTCCGTCTGGACTACGTTGTGCAGGCGGGTCCTCTGAAAGGCTTCGGGACCACCTTGCGTACCGGCACCTACCACGGCAAAAACACCGGCACCGCCGATCAGGATCAGACCCGCCTGATCCTCAACTACACCTACGCCATCTTCTAAGTCTTCATGTGCATCCAGGCGTGGATGGGTTCTACACTGCTCCTCACCTTGTAGGCGACGGAGAACCCAATGACGGCCACGCCTGTACCCCGAATGCTTGACACGATTGAAGGCCAACGCCTGGCGACGCAGGATGCCGAGCGTTGGCGCGAGTGGGGCCCATATTTAAGCGAACGCCAGTGGGGCACGGTACGCGAAGACTACAGCGCCAACGGCGATGCCTGGGCGTACTTCCCCCATGAACATGCCCGCAGCCGCGCCTACCGTTGGGGCGAGGATGGCCTGGCCGGTTTCAGCGACAAGGCGCAACGCTGGTGCCTGGGCCTGGCGCTGTGGAACGAGCGCGACGCGATCCTCAAGGAACGCCTGTTCGGCCTCAACAACGCTGAGGGCAACCACGGTGAAGACGTCAAGGAACTGTACTTTTTCGTCGACGGTGTGCCGAGCCATGCCTACATGCGCATGCTTTACAAATATCCCCATGCGGCCTTTCCCTACGCCGACCTGATCGCCGAGAACGCACGGCGAGGGCTTGAGGATGCGGAGTACGAAATCCTCGATACCGGTGTGTTCGAAGACAACCGTTATTGCGATGTCAGCGTCGAATACGCCAAGTATCAGCCCGATGATATTTTCATGCGCGTCATGGTGCACAACCGCTCGGACCAGCCGACGCGCCTGCACGTGCTGCCCCAGCTCTGGGCGCGCAATGACTGGAGCTGGACCTTCGGCGCGCCCAAGCCGCAGTTGTTGCTGGACGGCGAGCGCGTGCTGGCCCGACATCATGAACTGCCCGACCGCCACCTCAGCGCCTGGGGTCAGGACGCTGTGGAATGGCTGTTCTGCGAAAATGAAAGCAACTTTCCCAGGTTGGACGGGCAACCGACGCCGGGGCCGTTCAAGGATGGCATCAACGATTACGTGGTGGGCGACGTTCAATCGGCGATCCGCCGCGACGCGGGCACCAAGGTTGCCGCGCGGTTCGTCCTTGAGCTGGCGGGCCACGAAAGCAAAACCCTCTACCTGCGTTTTGCGCCCACCGACGCGCCCCAGGTCAACGCGCGCAAGCTGTTCGAACAGCGCCGCCAGGAGACCGACGATTTCTACGCCGCCTTGCAGCATGGCATTGCCGACGACGATGCACGCAATGTGCAACGCCAGGCCCTGGCCGGTTTGCTGTGGTCCAAGCAGCTCTACTATTTCGACGTGAACCAGTGGCTCGACGGCGACCCGGCCCAGCCCGCGCCGCCGCCCGAGCGCCTGCATATCCGCAATACCCATTGGCGGCACCTGTCCAACTTCGACATCCTCTCCATGCCCGACACCTGGGAATACCCGTGGTACGCCTCCTGGGACCAGGGCTTCCAGGCAGTGGCCTTTGCGCTGATGGACCCCGGCTATGCCAAGCAACAACTGTTGCTGCTGGTGAAGGACCGCTTTATGCACCCCAACGGCCAGTTGCCGGCCTATGAATGGCGCTTCGACGATGCCAACCCGCCGGTGCATGCGTGGGCCACCTGGCGCGTGTATCAGCAGGACAAGGCACTGGCCGGCGTAGGCGATATGGATTTCCTTGAGCGGATTTTCCACAAGCTGCTGTTGAATTTTTCCTGGTGGGTCAACCGCAAGGACGCCGAGGGCCGCAACCTGTTCCAGGGCGGGTTCCTGGGGCTGGACAACATCGCTTTGTTCGATCGCTCGGCCACGCTGCCGCCGGGTTACCAACTGGACCAGGCTGATGGCACGGCGTGGGTGGCGGCGTATGCACTGGACCTGATGCGTATCGGGCTGGAGCTGGCCAAGCGCAATGTCGTGTACGTCGACATCGCGGTGAAATTTTTCGAGCACTTCCTGTACATCGCAGGCGCCATCAATCGCGTCGACGACAGCGCCGAAGGCTTGTGGGATGAGCAGGACCGGTTCTTCTACGATGTGCTGCAGCGTCCCGACGGCCAAAGTGAGCCGGTGCGCCTACGCTCCATCGTCGGCCTGATGCCGCTGTTTGCCGTGCTGGTACTGGAACAGCGCGAACACGAAGGTTTGGAAGGCTTGCGCGAACGCTTGCTGGGTTTCATGCATCACCGGCCGGACCTGGCCAAGCTGGTTTCGCGCTGGAATGAACCGGGGCAGGGCAATCGCCTGTTGCTGGCGTTGCTGCGTGGTGAACGCACCAAGGACCTACTGAGCCGCATGCTCGATGAAAACGAATTTCTCTCGGCCTTTGGTGTGCGCTCCTTGTCCAAGGCGTTCGCCGAGCAGCCACTGGCGTTGAAGATGAATGGCGACACGCTGTGCGCGCGCTACCAGCCCGGCGAGTCCGATTCACGTTTGTACGGCGGCAACTCCAATTGGCGCGGGCCGTTGTGGATGCCCGTGAATTACATGCTGATTGAATCGTTGCGCGAGTTTCACCGTTACTACGCTGACAATTTTTCGGTGGAGTACCCGACGGGTAGCGGTTATCTGGCTTCCCTGGAGGAAGTGGCTGACAGCCTCAGTCAGCGCCTGACCCGCTTGTTTCTAAAGGATGAAAATGGTTCAAGGCCGTCCATGGCGGGATATGCGCAGTTGGAGGCGGACCCGGCCAGCCGCGATCTGGTGCTGTTTCATGAATATTTTCATGGGGAAACCGGGCGTGGTTTGGGGGCTTCATACCAGACAGGATGGAGTGCGTTGGTGGCATTGCTATTGAATGTTCCGCCAAAGGCTTGAATCGGGTAAATTCGCCGCCCCTTCTTACAAGGATGTAGACAATGACGAATGTCGTCGCGCGATTCAGCCATGCGGGCCTCTTGGGTGCATTGCTGATCACTACCAGTATTTTCATCACGTCCCTGTATTCCCGGGAAGGTGCTGCGGCGCCCCTGATGATGCATTGCAGCAACTGCGAGAAAGGCGACGACACCTTCGATGCGACGAAATGGTTCAGCAGCGGGATGTACCGTCTTGAAACGGACATTGTTCCGAACCCGATGAGGTCGATGACTCGCATTCACCCGGTGGTCTTCACGGCGAAGGACAACGACAAGCTGGTAGAGGCCGCGCTACGAGGGATCATCGATGTCGACTCATCCTTAGATACCCGCACGTTTGAATCACAGTGGCCTTTGTTGACGCGTCGTGTGCGCTACACCTACAGCTTCTTTGTGGTGCCTGACGAACCCAAGGACCTCTACGACATGTACTTGCAAGTGGGCAAACACAAGCTGGTGATCGTGATTGGGCTGGACGTCAATACCGGTGAAGTCACCGCCGAGTACGAAGGACGTGTCATTCGTGAAAATGACGGTAATGACCCCGCGTATTGGGACACGTTTGAAGCGATGGATAACGCCGGTACCCGTTGATCGGGGGGCAGGCAGGCTGAACGAAAAATCCCGCCGGAAGGCGGGATTTTTGTTTTGAGCGCGGTCTTATCAGGCCGGGAACAGTTCGCTCAGCTTCATCGCCAGCATCATGTCGCCTTCGGTGCGCAGCTTGCCGCCCATGAAGGCCTGCATGCCGTCGGTGGAACCGTCGACAATGCCTTTCATGGTGTCGCCGTCCATGACCAAGGTCACCTGGGCGTCAGGGTTTTCGCCTTCCAGCAGTTCGCAGGTGTTGTTCTTGACCACCAGCGAGAAGTTCTGGGTGTCGTCGATACGGAAGCCGAACACCAGGTCCAGGCCGTCAGCGGCGGCTGGGTTGAATTTGGCTTTCATTGCTTCTACAGCTTTGGCTACGTCAGTCATGGTTTCGATCCTTTTATGGTGAGTCCAGTGACCTTGGGGTCACGGTTGGCCGCAATTCATCGGAAGGTGATGAGCTGCGGCGCCTTCAACAGTTGCAAGTGGGTATGACTGTTGAAGGAAGCCAGTGCCACCTCGCGACCGCGGAATTTCAGCTGGTTGAGCGAGGTGTTAACAATTTGCCAGTTCAGTTCGAACGCCTGCGCAGCGGGCATTCGGGTAATCAGGTGGAGCAGGGCGGTGATGGTGCCGCCGGAGGTGAATACTGCGATTTTGTCGCGGTTGTCCGCCGCTTCAAGAATGCGCTGCAGGCCGCCCTGGACCCGCTCGACAAACCCCAGCCAGCTTTCCAGCCCGGGCGGATCATAAGTGCCGGCCAGCCAGCGTTCGATGATCAGGGCGAAGATGCGCTGGAACTCGCTGCGGTTTTGTGCGGCGTTGCGCAGGATGTCGAGGGCTTCGGGTTCGGTGGTGAGCAGGTCGGGGAGCAGGGCGCGGATGATCGCTTCGGCGTCGAATTCGTTGAAGGCGCCGTCGACTTCCAGGGCAGGAACCGGCAGGTCGAGGGCGCTGTATTGATCGAGCGTGGCACGGGCGGTGTGCTGTTGGCGGCGCAGGTCGCCGGCTATGCAGCGGTCGAACGTCAGGCCCAGGTCTGCCAGGTGGCGACCGAGCACTTGCGCTTGTTCCACGCCGACGGGCGACAGGACGTCATAGTCGTCTGCACCGAAGGAGGCCTGGCCATGTCGAATCAGATAAATGCTGCCCACGTCCGTTTTCCCGGTACGTTGAAAGTCTGGCGAGGTTATGAGGATGCCTTCGAGCTGTCAATGAAAAAACATACGCTTGTTTTAAAACGTCGTTAGAGGCTTGCTGCTGGCGGTTTGATGACTGGCTCGAACGCGGTGCCGTCGGTATGCTGGGGCAATCCGCGCGTGGCGCACTGCACTTGTAAGGAGAAGTATGGATTTTTTGGCCGAATACGCGAGCTTTCTGGCGAAGACCGTCACCCTGGTGGTCGCTATTCTGGTGGTACTGATCAGCTTCGCGGCACTGCGCAGCAAAGGCCGTCGCAAAGCCGCCGGCCAGTTGCAGGTCAGCAAGCTCAATGATTTCTACAAGGGCCTGCGTGAGCGCCTGGAATCGAGCCTGCTCGACAAGGACCAACTCAAGGCCCTGCGCAAGTCCGAAAGCAAGACCGAAAAGAAGAAGGGCAAGAAAAAGCCAGAAGCCAAACCACGCGTGTTCGTGCTGGATTTCGACGGCGACATCAAGGCCTCGGCCACCGAGAGCCTGCGCCATGAAATCACTGCGCTGCTGAGCCTGGCCACGCCCAAGGACGAAGTGGTGCTGCGCCTGGAAAGCGGCGGCGGCATGGTGCACAGCTATGGCCTGGCGTCGTCGCAACTGGCGCGTATCCGCCAGGCGGGCGTGCCGTTGACCGTGTGCATCGACAAGGTGGCGGCCAGCGGCGGCTACATGATGGCGTGCATCGGCGAGAAGATCATCAGCGCGCCGTTTGCCATCCTCGGATCCATCGGTGTGGTTGCGCAGTTGCCCAACGTCAACCGCCTGCTGAAGAAGCACGACATCGACTTTGAAGTGCTGACCGCCGGCGAGTACAAACGCACCCTCACGGTGTTTGGCGAAAACACCGAGAAGGGCCGCGAGAAGTTCCAGGAAGACCTGGACATCACCCATCAGTTGTTCAAGAACTTCGTCTCGCGTTATCGCCCGCAGCTGGCAATTGACGAAGTCGCGACCGGCGAAGTGTGGTTGGGTGTTGCAGCCCTCGACAAGCAACTGGTCGACGAACTGCAGACCAGTGACGAATACCTGGCGACCAAGGCCAAGACCGCCGAGGTGTTCCACCTGCACTATGCCGAGCGCAAAAGCTTGCAGGAGCGGGTGGGCCTGGCGGCCAGTGGTTCGGTGGACCGGGTGTTGTTGACGTGGTGGAGCCGGTTGACCCAGCAGCGGTTCTGGTAACCCTTCTGATCGTTCCCACGCTCTGCGCCCGATCGTTCCCACGCTCAGCCGTGGGAATGCATCCTGTGGCGCACCGCGTCACGCCTTCAAGAGCGGACGCGGAGCGTCTAGGGCGGCGAGGCGTCGTCGTGGCTGTCGTTGATTCATCGGCGCTTTGAAAAAGCCCCGGCGGTCGCACGGTATATCCAGCAGGTCAAACACTCAGTCGGGGCTGCACTGAGTCCGCCAGTCGCGTAAGAATCAGGCAGCACGACACCGCTCCCGCATCCAGCACGCCCAATGAGCGTTCGCCGAGGCGACTGGCGCGGCCGATCTTCGCCACCAGGTCCTTGGTCGAGTCGCGCCCCTGCGATGCGGCGGCTTTCATCGCTTCAAGCGCGTCGCTGAAGGACGCCCCCAAGGCATGTGCCCGCTCAAAGGCTTCCACCGCCGGAATCAAGGTGTCCATCAGGCATTTGTCGCCCACACCCGCTTCGGTAATGTCCTGCAGCGAGGTCAGGCCGCCGCGCATCAAGTGAGCAAAAGTCGCGGCGTCAATGTCGTCGCTGGCGCGCACTTCATCGGCCATGCCGATGAACAGGCTGCCATACAGAGGCCCCATGGAGCCGCCGATGCCTTCCATCAAGCTCAAGGTCAGCTCATCCAGCGCTTCGGCCAGTGTCAACTGGCGGCCCTCGATTGTGCGCCCGCAATGGGCGAAGCCCTTGGCCATGTTGATGCCGTGGTCGCCGTCGCCAATCGCGCCGTCGACTTCACTGAGGTACTCACGGTTGGCCACGATCACGCTGACCAGGTCGGCGACGATGGCGCTGCCGTCACGGGTGGAAAAATGCTGGCTCATGGTTCAGTCCGCCTGGGTCATGCCGATGGAGCGGCAGGGTTGGTCGATCAGGGTTTTCAGCTCAAAGTCGAGGCCGAGCAGGGTCAGGGTCACGCCCATCATTTCCAGGGAAGTGAAGTAGTTGCCGACGTAGCATCGGTGAATTTTCAAGCCCTTGGCGGTGAGCTGGCGCTCCACCTCGGCGTAGAAAATATACAGTTCCATCACCGGCGTGGCGCCGAGGCCGGAGACCAGCACGACCACGCTGTCATCCTGGCTGAAATCACGGTCGGCGAGGATCGGCGCAAGCATGCGCTCGGCCATGGCGGCGGCGGATTCGATGGCGATCACTTCGATGCCCGGTTCACCGTGATGGCCGATGCCCAGCTCCATCTGGCCGTCGGGGATCTGAAAATTCGGCTTGCCCACGGCGGCGATGGTGCAAGGTGTCAGGCCGATGCCAATCGAGCGGCAGTGGTCGACGGCTTTCTGGGCGACGCGAATCACCCCGTCCAGGTCGTAATGCTGGGCGGCGGCAGCACCGCCGACCTTCCACATGAAAATCTCGCCGGCCACGCCGCGTCGTTTGGCAATGTCAGCCTTGGGCGCAGAGGCCACATCATCGTTGGCGACCACGGTGCGAATGCGCATGTCTTTGCTGGCGGCCATTTTCATTGCCAGTTTCACGTTCATGTTGTCGCCGGCGTAGTTGCCGTACAGGCAGGCCACGCCCGCGCCATGGTCGGCGGCGCGGAAAGCGTCGAAAAAACTCTTGGCGGTGGGCGAGGAAAAAATCTCACCGACGGCCACTGCATCCACCAGGCCTGGGCCGACATAGCCGAGAAAGGCCGGCTCATGGCCCGAGCCGCCGCCAGTGACGATGCCGACGCGGCCTTGCGTCGAGGGCTTGGCCTTGCCGATGACCCGTGGGTTGCTCTCGTATTGGCGCAGTTCGGGGTGCGCGACCAGAATACCGCGCAGCATGTCCTCGACCACTTGGTCCGGATCGTTGATGACTCGATTCATAACGCGGGTTCCTGTTCTTGTTGTCGTAGTGCAACGCACATTATCTGGGTAGGCGCCGGCCTGGGTCAGGGTTGCAGGACTACTTTGAGCGACTTGTCGCCACGTTCCATCACCGCAAACGCTTCCTTGAAATCCGCCAGCGCGAATTTATGGGTCACCACATCACGCATGTCGATCTTGCGGTTGCCAATAAAGTCGATGGCACGCGGGTACATGTACGGTCCCAGGTGCGAGCCGAGGATGTCCAGTTCCTTACGGTCGCCAATGATCGACCAGTCCACCGTGGCCTCATCGTTGAACACGCTGAACTCGACGAAGCGCCCCAGCTTGCGCAGCATCGCCAGGCCCTGGTTGACCGCCTTGTGATGGCCGGTGGCTTCGATATAAATGTCGCAGCCGTAGCCTTCGGTGATCTCGCGGATCTTGGCCAGCACGTCGACCTCGGCCGGGTTCCATACTTCGTCGGCGCCCATGCGCAGGGCGAGGGCGGCGCGTTCGGGTTTCATGTCCAGCACGATGAGTTTTTTCGGGTTGCGCATGCGCACCGCGCCGATGATGCCCAGGCCCAGGGTGCCGGCGCCGGCGACGACCACCACATCGTCGAAATCCACATTGGCGCGCTCCGCTGCGTGCAATGAACAGGCGAGCGGCTCGATCAGGATCGCTTCGTCCGGCGCAATCGAATCCGGCACTTTGTGGATGATGCCTTCCTTGGTGAAGATCATGTATTGGGCCATGGCGCCTTGCACATTGTTCTGGAAACCGTACAGGTCGTGCTTCTGGCACATCCAGTACTGGCCGTGGTTGCAAAAGCGGCAGCCCCAGCACGGCACGATCTGCTCGGAGATCACACGGTCGCCGACCTTCACGCCGCGCTTCTCTGCGCCGGGCCCGAGGGCAACCACGCGACAGACGAATTCATGCCCGGGAATCATCGGCGGTTTTACGTAGCGCGGTTGCTCGGCGTCGCCCCAGAACGAGGGGGCGCCGCGATAGGTCTTGATGTCGCCCATGCAAATGCCACACAGCTCGACTTTGGTGAGGATTTCATCCGGGCCGGGAGTGGGCACGTCGACGGTTTCCAGGCGATAGTCTTCCGGGCCGTGGCAGACCACGGCCTGCATGGTTTTCGGGATGACCGGGGAGAGTTGTTCAGCGGTGCGCTCGGTGACGGTGGACATGGCAGAACCTCACGACAAATGGATGAATTACTGAATGCTGTAGCCGCCGTCGATCACCATGTTGGCGCCGGTGATCATCTGGGCGGCATCGCTGAGCAGGTACAACGCCAGCCCGGCGATTTCGTCCGGCTGGGCAAAACGGCCCGCCGGGATCTGTAATTTGGCCCGTTCACCCACTTCCCCAGCCCAGGCCTTCTTGCCCAGGGCGGTCTCGACGATGGTGGGGGAGATGGCGTTGACGTTGATCTGCGGCGCCCATTCCATGGCCAATACCTTGGTCATGCCGACGATGGCTGCCTTGCTGGCGCAGTAGGCGACGTGACGGTCGAGGCCGATCACCGCAGCCTGGGAGGCGAGGTTGACGATACGCCCGCGGCCTTGGGTGAGCATGTGCCGGGCGCAGGCCTGGGCGACGAAGAAGCTGGCCTTGAGGTTGATGTCGAGGGTGGTGTCCCAGGCGCTTTCGCTGACGTCGACGGCCTTGTCCAGCAGGACTACACCGGCGCTGTTGATCAGGTAGTCCAGGCGTTGAAAGTGTTCGAAAACGCTGTCGATGGTGTGTTGCACCTGGCCGATCTGGCTGAGGTCGACGGCAATCCCCAGATGCCCTGCGCCGAGGCTGGCCGCCACGTCCACTACCGCCGGGTCGCGGTCGAGCAAGGCCACGCGGGCGCCGCGTTCCACCAGCAGGTTGGCGCAGGCCAGGCCGATCCCGGCGGCGCCGCCGGTGATCACCGCGCAGCGGCCGGTGAGGTCGAAGGCTTGGTTCCAGAATCCAGACATGAATGACTCCTCTTTCAATAGCGCTGCAAATCCAATGTGGGAGGGCGCCTGCTCCCGATAACGGTGTGTCAGTCACCTGATTTATCACTGTTACACCGCCATCGGGAGCAAGCCCGTTCCCACACTTGACTGTATTTCAAGTCAATAACTACTTGCCGCCGCTGACTTGTTTGTACAGGGCGTCGGCGTTGGCATTTGTGACCGGCACCCACGGCAGGATGTAGGACTTGGCAGTGCCGTCGCCCCAATTCACGTCCTTGGCGTAACGCTCCCAGATCACCGACTGCGGCTTGTAATCCTTGCCGGCCAGTGCGCGCAGTGCCACGTCCAGTGCGCCCTGTGATTGGGCCTGGGCGTCCTGGAGGAAGGTGGTGACTTCGCCTTTCTTCGCCGCCTGGATCGCATCCGGCATGCCGTCGATCGAGGTGACCGGCACATCCTTGGACGTCAGTCCGTGGGACTTAAGGGCCTGCACGGCGCCAAGCGCCATGTCGTCGTTCTGCGCGATCACGCCGTTGATGCCTTTGGGGTGGGCGTTCAGCCAGTCTTCGGTGAGTGTCAGGGCCTGGGCGCGGTCCCAGTTGGCGGTCTTTTTCTCGATGATCTTGATGTCCGGGTGTTTGCCCAGCACTTCGAGTTCGCCCTTTTCCCGGTCGATCTGCGCCGACTGGCCAATCGGGCCTTGGATGATCACCACGTTGCCCTTGCCGTTGAGCTTGTCGACCATGGCCTGCGCCTGCAGGCGGCCGCCTTCCACGTCATCGTTGCCCACGTATGGCACGGAGGCATCGGCTACTTTCGTATTGGAGGCGATGACTACCACGTCGTTGCTCATGGCGGCCTTGACGGTGCCGACGCCGGCCTTGGTGTCGATGGGCACGAACAGAATCGCGTCGTAGCGCTGGGTCACCATGTTTTCGATCTGGTTGTTCTGGGTGAGGGCGTCGTAGTTGCCGTCGAACACGGTCAGCTGCACGGTGCCGTCCTTGACCGCCGGGTGCTCCTTGAGCTCGCGGACCCAGTTCTGCATGAACTGGTGCTCAATATGGCCCCAACCCAGTGTTCATAAGGCATCAAGCAGTGACCACATCGACCTCAAAGGCCCAAAGTACCAAACCTGTACTAACTCTTGCCCGTCCCTATCTGTACAGGAGGCAGGGTGTTTACTACCTCAAAGTGCGCCCCAAAGGTTCACTGCGCAGTGCTCTGTGCGTATCATTGGGAACCGCCTTGAAGGCCATAGCCATGCTGTCAGCAAATGAAATCCGTAGTCTTACTGAGCGCTTCCAGTTAGATAACCCCAATGCAGAATGGGAAGGCCCAGGAGGCCTACGAGACACGGTTGTGTCCTTTGCATACAGCATCTTGGGGACGCGGGTAGACCCGTGGGACGCCAGTGGGCAGAGCGACATCTACGAGGACCACATTCAGCACCTTCGTGACATCGCTCTCATGTTCCCACTGACTGCTCCGCAAGCTGAGGCCGTCGCTACAACTCTTGAGGCGTACAGAAGGGGACAGCTGTGGTTACAGGGCGATTTGAAGCCCCTCGTTAAGATGGTTAAGGACTCTGCCGCTGCTGATTCACTACCACCACCTCAGCCAGTCGCGATAGCCAATGGTCAACAGCTCGTGATCGCCACGCAGGTCTCCTTTCAGACGCTCTCTGAGGGCTACCTGCGTGACCATGACAAGAACCTGAAGAAGTCCTCTAAGGACAGCATCCAAGAGGCCTCACGGGCACTCGTAGCGGCTTTAGAAGATATCGGGTTGGGTTCTGATGTGTCCCAGCACACACGGGCAGACCTCGTTAAGGTCCGTGAGATTCTCGGGCAGACAAGGGCTGTTAGTACGGTCAACAAGCTCTTAGCGAAGCTCATAGCTGTCCTATCGTGGGGTGAGATTAACGGCCTAATCTCACACAACTACTCAAAGGGCTTGAAGATCACCAAGGGGGCTAAGAGCAAGCGCCGTGGGTTCACAGAGAGTCAGGTAGATGCTGTGTTAGCGGCTGCTGCAACCCATGATGACCCTAAAGTCTTGTGGATTTGCTCGATAGCGTCCGTCACCGGGGCGCGGATACAGGAGATAATTCAGCTGACTAAAGAGGACATACTGTTTGATTCGGCGGGTCAGGTAGCCGTCCATATCAACGAGGGTGAATACACCAGCGACGATGGCGATGAAGCAGGAGCTGACAAGTCGATCAAGACCGAGAGTTCTCAACGGCGCATCCCATTGGTGAACACAAGTAGGTGGTTTACTGACCTCGAAGTGTTCGTTGCGTACGTTAAGAGCCTACCTCCCGGTGCTGAGGTGTTCCGCCGTAAGAAGCTTGTAGATGAAGCTCGGTTAGCTGTGAGGGCCGCTGTAGGTGATGACCCTTCGTTGGTCTTCCACTCTTTCAGGCACACAATGGCGGGCCTCCTACAGACCAATGAGATAATCCTTCAGACTTCTTCGGCGATCATGGGGCACTCCACAGGCAGTATTACGTTTGATACCTACGGGACCTCTATGGGCCAGAAGACGCTTAGAGAGGCCTTAGAGAAGGTCCTACCGGGTCGTCAAGTGGATAGCTAAGACTCTTGCTGGTGTATCATGTGAGGCTTTCTAATAGGGAGCTTCATGTGATGCGTTGTGGTTATGTTGTTGCTGGTGTGTTTAGTCTTCTGCTTCTGGCTGGCTGTGGTAGTCACTCTTCGAATCTCCAAGTCGGCAATGAGCAGTCTTACGCGAGCCTAAAGGACCAGCGTGAGGCAGTACGCACCGTAAAGGTCTATGAGGTCCTTCCTGTTGGTGCTGAACCACTGACCACTGTGTCCGCTGGACGGTGCCATAGGAGCTTCGTAGAGGAATCACCTACAGAAGCCAGTGTGCTTATTGATTTGAAGGTGGCTGCATACGCTCAAGGTGCCGATGGAATCACAGGCGTGAAGATTACTAAAGAGTCCGGCCTCAACCGCAACTGCTGGTACGTCTTGGGTGGTACAGCCCAGGCGTTCACGTTGGGTGACGCTAAGTGAGCTGGGTGGGGTCTTTAATCTACTGGTCAGTCATTACTCTTCTAAGCTTCTATTTCACCGCAACCATGCTGGGCGCCTTCTTCCTTAAAGGAGCCTGGATAGAGTCAGGGGACGCCTTTAATGCGGCACCTATCTGGGTCAAGATAATTTCGTTAATCGCGGCTGCTGTGATTGGTGTCTACGCGGTTAGGCACGAACGCCGTGGGCGCATACAGTAAGGCTATGTATGACATTTCCAAAGCTCTACACAGACACCTACCAGTTGTTCAAGCTCCTGAAGGCTCAGGGAGGCATTCAAAGCATGCGCACTCATTCAGATTTCGCCAGGACCTTAGAGAAGGGTCTTGAAGAGCTTGTGGAGTCTGGTGTGGTGGTGCTGATTGCTACCCAATGGACTGCCAACGGCCAGGTCGTAGCCGAAGAGACTTACCACAGGGAGGACGGGAAGAGCTTTACAGGTATTGGCTTTGGCTCATGGTTTTGTCTCGCTATGGCTCTGAAAGTCAACAAGCCCGAGGTACGTCAGGCCCTTTCGGATTATCTGAAGAAGAACCCTATCTACTGAGGTAGGTTTCTTTAATTAGCAAAAACACATTTAATGTGTTGACAGCATAAAGCGTCCTCGGTAGATTGAGCGCCTACACCGCTTCCACGCGGTTTCTTAAAGGCTACAAACACACATTAAATGTGTTTTGAGTGGGTGTCGCGGTGATGGTGATTTTAAAACACCCACTTAAAGCGCACCACGCAATCGACTACCTAAGGACATCAACACCATGCAAGCAATCACCATCAAGTACCTGCCAGCTACCCACACCAAAGGTTCCCGCTTCAAGGCAACAGCCGCTGCTGGTTCCATCACTTTGGGCTATGACCACGCCTTGAACACTGAGGGGAACGTAAAGGCTGCTGTGAGCGCTCTTCTCGCCAAACTCGGTTGGACTGAGGCGAACGGATACACCGTAGGTTGGGCTGTGGGGCAGATGTCGAGCGGGGTGTGGGCCGCTGTTGCCCTGGATTCCTACTCAACGATTTGAGCCACGAAATCTCAGTAAGCCATAGCCACCTTTATACATGTCCAGGAGGGCTGAATAACAAGGACTACAAGGAACGTATACGCATAATCGCCTCACGACTGACGTAACACCCAAACCTTAAAGAACACGAAAGGGCTCCACCTAAAGAGCCCTTAAAGGAACCTCTACGCCATGACTATTTACAACCTGACCAACTTCACGTCCGCAGCGGTCGCCAACAAGATCCTGGGCGCGATGCAAGATGCCATCAAGACAGGCCTCGCGCAGTACGTACCAAACCGCAATGGCCGCTTGTGGCTTCGTGTGGACATCAAGCGGGACGACCACGGGCGCCTCTACTTCCAGTTCCTCACAGACACCCTGCAGGAGGTCGGGCACCACCTTTTAAAGGCCGCTCTGTTCCACTGGGCCCGTGAGGATGAACGTGAGTTCTCAGGGCTCCACGCTGAGCTGTACAGGCTCCCACAGCACCCTCTGGACATCATTCTGGACGCCCAAGAAGCGGAGAGGGCACGTAAGGAAACCTCGTGGGTCGGACGGGTCCGTAACTGGTTCCGGGATCACTACTCCCCGGCTGGTCCCGACTTAGCCTGAAGCCTATTTCGCTCACGTCATGCATCAATGCATATTTACATTGCGAAAATGCATATCTTCCACCACTATGCGCACCCCAAAAGGAGCCTGACCAATGGATATAGGGCAAAAACACATACTGAGCAAGGCCTTAACAGCCTATGCATCAATGGATAAGTACCACTCAGCCATTCGGCCTGTGTTGGAGATTCTCAAGGAAATGGCTGACTACGCCGAAGGTGTCGCACCTCTAAGTGCCTCTGATTACTCCGCAACATCCAGCTGGTCCCAGGCGTTGAACGTGGTGACTCACTACGGCCACGGGGTCTACTCGTTTCCGTACCTCTCTGAGGCGTTCTGTAAGGACCTCATGCTTGAGCTGGACTGCATGGCCTACAGCGTGAACGCCGACGAGCCTGTAGAGGCGCAGATTCCTGAAGTCACCTTTATGACTGAGTGTCGGCCTCTGTTTGATTGTCTGCACAGCCTGTGGGCAAACGCGGGGATTCCCTTGGCAAAGGTGCTTCTCGCACAGGACCCCAGCGAACTGCGGACGATACAGGCCGCTCAGTACACCCCTGAGAACACGCCGCGTGGTCACTGGCATAACGACAAGGACTCAGACGTAACTCTGGTAGTTGCACTAACAGTAACTCACACAGGCGGCGGGACGCTGGTTCACACAGGGCCTTTCAGTGAAAACATAGTTGTCCCTCAGTTGCCTGTGGGTCACGGGATGTTCTTCAACGGGAAAGCGCATAGGCACTACGGGATGCCAGTAACGGCAGGGGAGAGGAATCTATTGGTTCATTGGAGCGAAGTTAAGTAACCGCTG
>NZ_LFMW01000020.1 GCF_001050345.1 Pseudomonas fildesensis
GAGCATCTGCCTTACAAGCAGAGGGTCGGCGGTTCGATCCCGTCATCACCCACCATTCGCTTCAAGTGTTACGCGCAGCGGTAGTTCAGTCGGTTAGAATACCGGCCTGTCACGCCGGGGGTCGCGGGTTCGAGTCCCGTCCGCTGCGCCATATTTGCTTCCACTAAGGCCCACTGAGCGCCTGGAAGCCACCGAAATAGCGGCCTTGTGCCGCTTTTTTTGTTTTCTGAATTCCACTGGGATCCATCTCCAGCCACGGTTTTTTAAGTACGCCTTTAAGTACACCGCTGGCACAGCCTTTTACGATTTCCTGCGCATCAATTTTCGTATTGGTTCGTCTACCGCTCGGTTGCATTCCCCTCCTTAATCAAAAAGGAGGTGTCTGATGGCTCTGACAGATACAGCGATCAAGCAAGCCAAGCCCGCCAGAAATCCTCCCGTGCCGCTAACAACACATTTGAAGCGGTTTCTGATCGCGGATATTTCTCGTGGTGACGTGCTGGAGCTCATTAGGCGAATTGAGCGCAGAGGCGCGCTGGTCTCTGCTCGAAAGGTGCGCACCTGGCTCAACCAGATCTTTCGTTTTGCTATGGCGGAAGGGCTTATTGATGTGAACCCAGCAGCAGACCTTGATATCGTTGCCGAGACGCCGCGGCCAGTCCGCCATAATCCCTTCCTCCAAGTAAATGAACTTCCAGGATTGCTCAGGACCGTCACCCACTATGAGTGTGCAGAAAAGACACGGCTTGGTATTCGTCTATTGCTGCTGACGGGCGTGCGTACAGGAGAGCTACGGGCGGCGACGCCAGACCAATTCGACTTCGACAAGGGGATCTGGCTGGTGCCGCCGGAGGGTGTGAAGCAGCTCCGGAGTCGTGTGCGAACACAGGGGAATGATATTCCACCTTATGTGATTCCGCTTTCTACTCAAGCAATCGCAATTGTGCAGCGGCTGATGCAGTTAAGGACGCGCGGTGCACGGTATCTGCTGGTTCACCGATACGAACCGCAGGAAATGATCAGTGAAAATACCCTTAACACCGCGATTAGCCGGATGGGTTACAAAGGGCGGCTCACCGGTCATGGCATCAGGGCCACTATCTCAACGGCGCTCAACGAGGTTGGCTTTGTAGAAGAATGGATTGAGGCGCAGCTTTCCCACGCTGATGCCAACCAAATTCGGGCTGCGTACAATCATGCAGAATACGTCGAGCCGAGACGTAGGATGATGCAATATTGGGCGGATTTTTTAGATGCACTAGAGGTCGGCGTTCCGCCGCCTACCCCCGAAGCATACATGCCGCAGATCGGCCGAGGTCCGGCGGGTTTTCTGGGCTCGCAGCTGGAGTATGGTAATAACAGCATGGGTGCTAGAGGACTAACGGCCGAATCACTTTGAATTTTCGGCATCACCGATCATGTCGATCTAGGTTTTGTACGAAAAGTATCGCCGCATACAGCGTATGCTGCAGGCAAGGGTCGCTAATCCGCCTCATCTATTCAGCTGAACATCTCGTTGATTTCCGTATCAGCACGGCCCAAGGATTTCATCGAGATGTTGCCTGCTTCGTTTTCACCAACGTGCCAGAGCGTAAATTTCGGAAGGTTGAGCCAGGCCGGACGCTGTGCCGCGACTGGAAACGCCGCGCGTCGATGTGGCAGAACATAGTGCGGGGCTGAGGTGTGAAGCTCTACCCTAATTCGATCGCCCATCGCTGACTGTACAGCTTAACAATGGTCAGAAATAATAGAGCACCTGCACCGTCGCAGTAGCCTGCTTGCGGTCTCTGCCATTGCCAAAAGGGTTGTCATCATCGCTGCCGGTAAACCAGTCATATCGTATCTCAGGGCGTAACGATAGATTACGCATTGCTTCGTAGCGAAAGCCCAGGGTTAGCGCGTTGAATGCACCGTGGGCTGTAGACACCGGGAACAGTGCGAAGCCGTCGGGGTCCGCGAAGTGTTCTGCCCTCGCCGAGAAGATAAGGTCCTTGCGATATTGATAACTCAGGGAACTGTTCACACCCCACCAGTGAGCGCCTGAGAACCGTGGGCCTGTCACGATGTCGACAGTATCAACTTTGCCGTCGCCACTTTGGCGTCCATACACCGCCTCGGCGCCGATTGACCAATGTTGGTCAAGCGCGAACCAGCCATTCAATGAGTGTTGTTGCTTGAGTTGACCATTGGATGAAATCAAACGCGAAGTCGGTGCTTGAATGTCATCGAAGGATTTATTCTGCTCGTCACCCATTAGAAATTCATAATCGATCCAGCCTTGCATGTCGGCCCTGCGCCAACGTATTGCGCCTAGCACCGATTTGCTGTCGTTATTGTCCCTCAGGTTATTCCAGCCCTGCACAATGCCTAACTCGCCACCAAGCAGACTCGATTCGGTACTGATTAGCCTCGTACCTAGCACGACACCGCTGACGGTCGCTGGCTCGGTTACAAATGCATAGGTTTTGGTAGCAAAAGCGTTGCGCGCAATGCGGATGTTCGGCGGAATCTCGTAGCCTACGCCCGGTCCGAAGATCCCGGCCATGACGCTGATCCCAGTGCCAATAGGCAGATAGGCCGTGCCAAACAAGTCAGGAAACGCGTAGAAGTTTTGCCGGTTTCGCTGAGCTTTGGCCGAGTCTGATGCGCCCGGCTCATTCACCCCCCAGTGCTCATCCCAGCCTGTGGTTCGCGCAAATTGACCGTCGCGACCGTAGAGCAACCCGAACGTGAAACCGAATGACGCCTCGGTAGGCTGCGGTCCCGGTAGTGGCGTAGCGCGCGGAACGTAGCTGGTATTAAGAGGCTTTTCTATAAACAGGTTAAAAAAGGACAATTGAAACTTTTCGTCGGCGTATCCCGCCACGGGCAAGTTGGTCAGGCCGCCGTGGCGCTCACTACGAGTCGATGTATTGTTGCGTGAATAGCCCGCATCAACGACGCCATAAATTCGGATGCCCGTATCTCTTTCCAATTCGGGTATCAGCCAGTTCGCCAGGTCACCTTCTCCCTGCTGGGAGGGAGGCGCCGCGCATAGGGAGCACGAAAATACTGCGCACAGAGATGCGATAGGGATACGCATAGAGTATTTACCTTATTGTTATTTTTATTGTTTGCGGTCCAGTGGGTATTACGTGCACTACCCGGAGGTCGTCTAAAAGGCAGGAGGCTTAGTCTTAGCCTGGCCCTGTTGTTTTTAGGCGACTGCCCAGACGGTAAATTCACGGCCCTCGCACGGCAAGAGCAATCTTGGCGAATAGATAATTCGCTGAAAACGAACAACTCAAGCTACTTCGGCGCTTGAGCGTTCGGTGATGTCGGACTGTTGTTCGCGTTTCGCGAACAGTCATTTCGCCCATAATGGCCTTGTTAGGGCAGGGGTGGCCCCTTAACGTTGAGCCAATCAAACACAAAAATAACAGGGCTAAGACGATGAGTACTCAACCTGCATTCAAAACAGTTTTCGGCTCGCTGGCGCACTTTTCAAAAGGCTCGATCGAGCTGGTGACCGGTAAAAAAAGCCACTATGCCTTCTCCAATATCTTTGAAGTCGCCGGGCAATCGGCACCCTACGAGAAAGTCGTCGTGGGTCTAAATCTCGGCTATGTGATCGAAACGCTGCGCGCTGAAGGCACTTCTCCCTGGTTCACCTGTGCCCACGACGAGTTCGTCATCTCTGTCGACGGCAGCGTTCGCGTCGACTTCCTCAAGCTCGACGCCGCACCGGCGCAAGGCGAGGGCACCCAGTTTGCTGGCGAACTGCCAAAAGGTCGGCCAATGGGCTACGTGCTGCTCAAGCATGGTCACCAGGCACTACTGCCTGCCGGCTGCGCTTATCGCTTTGAAGCCAGCGCCCCCTGCGTGCTGCTGCTGCAAACCGTGCAGGGCGCCCTCAGTGTCGAGAAGTGGGCTGACATCTGCCTGAAATGATCCGTGTTCTGACCTCGACATCACTCTAAAAATAACAGGAGCCAATCATGGCTATGCTCGAAGCAGTTGAAACCGAGAACACACTGTCGTTTGACAACCTGGTGGACGCCAGTGCCGCCCACCCCGTCACCGGCTACAAGTCTTATACGCTGGGTGCCTTCAAACTCTCCCGCGACGAATACTTCGCGCGTATCGAATGGCCGGCCAAGGGTGAGCGCCGCTCGCACCTGATCCCGGCAGACGCTTTCCTGCGCGCCGTCATGCGTGACGTTGCATGGGGCTTTTTCTACGGCTGGGTCAACTTCGACCACGTCTTTGGTACTCGCAACCTGTACGGCAAGGTCGACATGTACGCGGGCACCTTCAATGGTGTCTTAAAAGCCGCCGGTGTCGACTACACCGAGCAGTTCGAAACGCCGCAGATCATGGCCACCTTCAAGGCGATCCTGCGCGACTGGACCAACGCCGGCTTTGACCCGTTTGCCGCACCTTCGGAAACAGGTACGGCATTTGGCCGCAAGCACGGCGATAACATCGAGGCAATTGAGCGTTTCCGCGTTGCCACCCGCCGCATGCCTGGCCTGGAAGGGGATTCGCCACTGCGCGACGACCTGCCGGTCAACCGCCATTTTGCCGATGTTGCCCAGGACGAGCCCGAGGTGCATGCCGCCGAGGGTTTTGAAGGTCAGCTGCACGCTTTCAGCCTGTTCAAGTACTTGTCGCGCTCCGACGTCAGTTGGAACCCTTCGGTGACCTCTGTGTGCCGCACCAGTCTGTTCTGCCCGACCACCGAAGAGTTCGTCCTGCCGATTGTCCATGGCAATGACCGGATCGAGTGGTTCCTGCAGCTCAGCGACGAGATCGTCTGGGATATCGGCGACAAAGATGATGGCAATCCCCGTGCACGGATCACCATGCGCGCCGGCGATATCTGCGCGATGCCCGCCGACATCCGCCACCAAGGTTACTCGACCAAACGCTCGATGCTGCTGGTCTGGGAAAACGCTACACCCAACCTGCCCCAGCGTTACGAAAGCGGCGAACTCAAGCCATACCCCGTCGAGTTTTGATTATCGCAGCCCAGCGATTCAGGCTGGGCCCGCGTCCTTATACCAGTGCATTTCACAGTGCCTATCCAGGCGCTGCAGGGAGTCTTTGCTCATGCAAAACCAATTGTTCATTGATGGCCAGTTCGTCCCCGCCCTTGAAGGCGGCGAGATCGATGTCGTCAACCCTGCCAACGGCGAGCTGATCACGCGCATAGCCGCGGCGCAGGCCGAGGACGTCGATCTCGCAGTGGCCGCGGCCAAGCGCGCATTCCCAGGCTGGGCGGCCACACCGGGCGCTGAGCGGGGGCGGTTGCTGATGAAGCTGGCCGATCGTATTGAGGCCTGCGGCGATGAACTGGCGCGCCTGGAGTCGCTGGATACGGGCCATCCCCTTCGTGATTCACGGATCCTTGACGTACCGCGTACGGCCGCCTGTTTCCGCTATTTTGGTGGTATCGCCGACAAAATAGAGGGCAAGGTGATTCCGGTCGACGCAGGCTTTCTCAACTACGTGCAGCGCAAGCCAATCGGCGTTGTGGGTCAGATCGTGCCGTGGAATTTTCCGCTGATGTTCACTAGCTGGAAGATGGGCCCGGCGCTAGCCGCGGGTAATACCGTGGTACTCAAACCGTCAGAGCTGACGCCGCTGTCGACGCTGCGTATCGCTGAATTGATGAAAGAAGTGGGCTTCCCGGACGGCGTAGTTAACATCGTCCCAGGCTACGGTCATACCGCAGGGCAACGCCTGGCCGAACACCCTGATGTCGGTAAAATCGCTTTCACCGGTTCTACCGCCACTGGGCGGCGTATCGTCGAAGCCTCCCAGGGCAACCTCAAACGCGTGCAGCTGGAGCTGGGCGGTAAGGGGGCCAACATCGTTTTCGAAGACGCCAACCTCGACGCCGCCGTCAACGGCGCCGCCTGGGCGATCTTCCACAATCAGGGCCAGGCCTGCATCGCCGGCTCGCGGTTGCTGCTGCAAGACAGCATCGCCGATGAGTTTCTCGAGCGATTCATCACTCTGGCCCGTTCGATTCGCCTCGGCGATCCCCAGGACACGAATACCGAAATGGGTCCACTGACCTCGGCGTTGCACCGCGACCGGGTGCTGTCGTTCGTCGACATCGCGCGCCAGCAGGGCGGCCGCGTCCTTACCGGTGGCAAGGCGCCGAGCGATCCTGCGCTGGTCTCGGGGTTTTATGTCGAGCCGACCATCGTTGAAGCCAAACCCGGTGATCGTGTCGCCCAGGAAGAGGTGTTCGGCCCGTTCGTGACGGTGCTGCGCTTTTCCACTGAAGAAGAGGCGCTGGAGATTGCCAACGGCACTGACTACGGCTTGGGCAGTGGTCTGTGGACCCGCGACCTGCAGCGCGCCCATCGGGTGGCGGAAAAGATCAACGTCGGCATGTGCTGGATCAACTGCTACAAGCGTGTCAGCCCCGGCAGCCCGTTCGGCGGTCTGGGTCAATCCGGTTACGGCCGGGAGATGGGTTTCGACGCCATCCACGACTACACCGAAGCTCGCTCGGTATGGGTCAACGTCGACGCCAAGATCCTTCCCCACTACCCGCGCTGAGGTGACCCCATGAACGCATTCATCTATCAAGGCACGCCGACCCGAGTGATTTTCGGTGCCGGCAAACTGGCCAGCCTCAGCGACGAAATCCAGCGGCTGGACGCGCGTCGCGCGCTGATCCTGACTACCCCGGAGCAACAGGAACTGGGCGAACAGGTCGCGCGGTTACTGGGTGATCGCAGCGCCGGCGTCTACCCCCACGCGGTGATGCACGTGCCACTGGAAACCGCGCAAGCGGCTCGCGAGGAGGCCGTGCGCCGCGAAGCGGATTGCTGCGTGGCCGTCGGTGGTGGTTCGACCATCGGCCTGGGTAAAGCCATCGCCATGGACAGCGGCTTGCCGATCCTGGCGGTGCCGACCACGTACGCCGGATCGGAGATGACCCCGATCTACGGCTTGACCGAAAACCGTTTGAAGAAAACCGGTCGCGATCCACGGGTCCTGCCTAAGACCGTGATCTATGACCCGGAGCTGACGCTGACCCTGCCGGTGGGTATGTCGGCCTGCTCGGGTATGAACGCCATGGCCCATGCGATCGAAGCCCTGTACGCCGAAGACGCCAACCCGGTGATCTCGTTGATGGCCGAAGAGTCGATCCGGGCGTTGGCGCAGGCACTGCCGAAAATCGTTGACGACCCGCAAAACGTCGAGGCTCGTGGTCAGGCGCTGCAAGGCGCATGGCTGGCAGGCATCTGTCTGGGTTCAGTGGGTATGGCGATCCACCACAAGCTGTGTCACACCCTCGGAGGGACCTTCAACCTGCCGCACGCCCAGGCCCACGCCATCGTCCTGCCCCACGCGGCGCACTACAACCGCCACGCGGCGGCCGAACCGTTGCGCCGCGCTGCACGAGCATTGGGGGGCGAGCAAGCCGATGAAGTCGGGCCGCTGCTCTACGAATTGAACCGCCGCCTTGGCATTCCCCTGGCGTTGGCCGAGTTCGGCTTTCCCGAGCACGGTCCGGCCGAAGCAGCGAGCATTGCCTGTGCCAGTCCGTACTACAACCCGCGACCGTTCGAACAGGATGCCATTGAGGCACTGCTGACCCGGGCGCTGAAGGGGCATGCACCGGCCTGAAGGTGTTGCTGCTGTCCGTCGATTGCCACACGAGAATAACAATATGAATAACCTCGACTTGTCTTCCGAGCGCGAGATTACCGCCCGCGCCATCAACAGCTTTGCGCACACACACGATGCACGCCTTCGCTTTTTGCTGCAGACACTGGTGGGGCATCTTCACCAATTTGCCAGCGAAGTCGAACTCAGCGAGGCCGAGTGGTTGCAGGCGATCCAGTTCCTCACGGCCACCGGGCAGAAGTGTGACGACGTGGTGCGTCAGGAATTCATCCTGCTTTCGGATGTGCTGGGACTGTCCATGCTGGTCGATGCCATCGAGCACCGCAGTGGGGTCGAGGCGACGCAGAGCACAGTGTTTGGACCGTTCTACATCGCTGGCATGCCCGAACGGAAATACGCCGAAAACATGGCGTTGATTCCCGGCAGTGCCTCGTTGATCACCGGTTATGTGCGCGACGCCGCTGGCAACCCTTTGCCGGGAGCCATCCTGGATGTCTGGCAGACCGCCGAAAACGGGCAGTACTCGGGTCAGGACGTCGCGCAGCCGCACGGCAACCTGCGCGGTCGTTACCGCACGGATGAACAGGGCCGCTATGCGATTCGCAGTGTGGTGCCGGTGAGTTATCCGATCCCCACCGACGGCCCGGTTGGCGATCTGCTGCAGGCCAGCGGCCGCCATCCGTGGCGCCCGGCGCACTTGCATTTCATGCTCGATGCGCCGGGTCATCGACGCCTGGTGACCCATCTGTTCAATGACGACGATCCCTATATTGATTCTGACGCAGTCTTTGGGGTCAAGGATTCGCTGCGCGTCGTGTACGAACCGCGGTTCGCCAGCGACCCCTTGGCCGAGCAATTCGATATCGGCACGGACTTCCACATCGCGACGTTCGACTTCGTCCTGGAGGCCACGGCATGAACCAGTTCTTTGCCATCTTCGCCACCGACAAGCCGGACCACGAGCCATTGCGCAGGGAGATTCGCCCCAGGCATCGCGAATACCTGCGTGAGCCCCACCCCCATCGCGTGGTGGTGCGCCTTGGCGGGCCAACGTTGAGCAACTGCGAAGGCGTCATGAATGGCACCCTGCTGGTGGTGGAGGCCGTCAGCTTGAGCGAGGCCGAAGCTTTTTTTGCCGACGATCCCTATGCCCAGGCCGGACTGTTCGAGCGCGTCGAGATACGGCCCTGGAGCTGGGGACTGGGTAACCCCCAGATGGGAGCATGAGCCGTGGCGAATATTAGGCTGTGCGCCCTCGATCAGGTACCCGATGGCGGAGCACTCGGGCTCGAAGCGACTCTGCAAGGGCAAACCACTGCCTTGATTGCGGTACGGCGGGGCGCACAGGTGTGGGTCTACCGCAACCGCTGCCCGCATTTTTCCATCCCCTTGGACTATCAACCGGGGTCGTTCAGCACCTACCAGACGCGACTGCTGATGTGCGCGCACCACGGGGCGATGTTTCGTTTCGAAGATGGCCACTGCATCGATGGCCCGTGCGAAGGCGCGCATCTGGACAGCGTCCCGGTGTACCAGCAGGACGGCTTGCTGTGGTTGGCCGGGGTTCAGAACGCGCCCACGAATGTGCACCCATGACAGGAGAGCAACGCTATGACGCTTGATGTCGAGTCTGCCCGATTGCTTGAGCAATTGGCCGAGAGCGGCCTGAAACCGTTTCATTTGATGAACCCCTACGAGGCTCGAGAAGTCATGGCGAGTCTGCGCCCGGAGGCCGTGGGGCCGACCATGCACAGCGTCGAGGAGGTGCAATTGGATGGGGCGCGCCTGCGTGTATTGAAGCCCAGCGCCTCGGTACGCGGCGCCATCCTCTACCTGCATGGCGGGGGCTGGGTCATGGGTGGGCTCGACGACTTCGACCATTTCGCTCGTCAGTTGGCGCACCGTACCGACTGCACCGTGGTCCTGGTCGATTACCGGCTGGCCCCAGAGTTTCCTTTTCCGACCGCCCTGGATGACGTCGAGCGCGCCGCACAATGGCTAGTGGTTCATCGCGAGCAACTCGCCGGCTCGGCCAACGGCACACTGATCGTCGCGGGCGACAGTGCTGGCGGCAACCTGGCGGCCGTGTTCGCCCAGCGTGCTGCCCAGCGAGGCCAGTTGCACTGGGCCTTGCAGGTGTTGATCTATCCGGCGACCCAGGCTGATCTCGATGGGCCAGGTTATCTCGACCCGCAACGGCAACTGCTGCTGACCCGTGAGGACATGCGTTGGTTCTGGGATCACTACCTGCCGAATGCCAACGAGCGCCAGCAGGTTTCGGCGTCACCGCTGGCGGCAAAGGACCTGCGTGGCGTGCCACCGGCGGTGGTGCTGACCGCGGAGTTCGATGTGCTGCGTGACGAAGGTCAGGCATACGCCGACCGTCTGGTTCAAGCCGGCATCACCGTGCTCGAGCGCTGTTTCAGCGGGCAGATGCACGGCTTCGTGACCATGCCGTTCCTGAGTGCAAGTACCGAAGCGCTGGATTGGCTGAGTGACCAGATCGAACCCTGGTTGCAGACCGTTTAAGCCTTGTACGACCGATCGTCAATACCCCCGACAACAAGAATAAGAGGTTTACCCATGAGCACCTATAACACCACTGTGGCTTCCCTTGAGTGTGATGATGAAACCCTGCGTGGGCACCTGCAGGGGGCCGATATTCCGACCTTGCTGATGACCGTCGCGCACCTGACTGGCGAACTCGATGTGCTCAAGCCGGACTGGAAGCCTGTCGTTGCCATGGGCGTGGCGGGAAGCGGGATGAGCGCCGAGGTCGAAGCCGAGGTGCGAGAATTCTGCTTGCACAGACTATCGGCCTTTCGTGACAGTCGGCTGCCCGTGCCAGCGCGGCCGACTAGCGACCAACTGCACGCGATCGGGACCTGGCTGATGGGTCCTGACATCGAGCCCTATCTGCCCCTGATCGCCGAGGAACTGGTGACGGCCGAAGAAGACCCTCGCGCCCCTCGCTGGCATAAAGAGCATGTGGCCGCCGGTCGTGACTTCAAGGTGGTGATCATCGGCGCGGGCGAGAGCGGCATGATCGCGGCGTTGCGCTTTAAGCAGGCCGGTGTGCCCTTTGTCGTCTATGAGAAAGGCGCCGATGTCGGCGGTACCTGGCGCGAAAATACCTACCCGGGTTGCCGCATCGACATCAACAGTTTCTTCTACAGCTTCTCCTTTGCTCGCAGTACCTGGGACGACTGTTTTGCCCCTGGCCCACAAGTCTTCAGCTACATGCAGGCAGTGGCGCGGGAGAAAGGTCTGTACGAGCATATCCAGTTCAATACCGAAGTCACCGACGCCCATTGGGACGAAGACAGCCAGCGCTGGCAACTGCTCTGCCGTGACAATGCCGGGCAAACCCGGGTCGACAGCAACGTGGTGGTGTTCGCCGTTGGGCAACTTAATCGGCCGATGATCCCGGCCATTCCTGGCAAAGAGACGTTCCAAGGTACGGCATTCCACTCGGCACAGTGGGACCACAATGTCGACTGGAGTGGCAAGCGCGTCGCCGTGATAGGCACGGGCGCGAGTGCTGCTCAGTTCATCCCGCAATTGGCCAAGACCGCCGCCGATCTCAAGGTCTTTGCGCGCACCACGAACTGGCTACTACCCACGCCCGACCTGCATGAGAAAATCTCCGACAGTTGCAAATGGCTGCTCGCCAATCTGCCCAACTACAGCCTGTGGTACCGGGCGGCCATGGTCATGCCGCAGAGCGTTGGCTTTCTTGAGGATGTCGTGGTCGATGTCAATTACCCACCGACAGAGGTCGCTGTATCGGCGCGCAACGATCAGTTGCGCCGGGACATCAGTGCCTGGATGGAGCCCCAGTTTGCTGACCGGCCGGACCTGCGCGATGTGCTGATTCCGGATTCTCCTGTCGGCGGCAAGCGCATCATCCGTGACAACGGCACCTGGATCTCGACGCTGAAGCGCGACAACGTCAGCATGATTCGCCAGCCTATCGATGCGATCACGCCCAACGGCATCTGCTGTGTCGACGGAACTGAACACGAGTTCGATCTGATCGTCTATGGCACCGGCTTTCATGCCTCCAAGTTTCTTATGCCGATCAACATCACCGGGCGCGACGGCCTGGCGTTGCACGAGGTCTGGAAGGATGACGACGCTCGCGCCTACATGGGTATGACCGTGCCGGGCTTCCCCAACATGTTCTGCATGTACGGCCCCAACACTGGGCTGGTGGTGTACAGCACCATCATCCAGTTCTCCGAGTTCACCGCGACTTACATCGTCGATGCCGTGCGGTTGTTGCTCGAAGGAGGGCACCAAAGCATGGAGATCAAGCCGCAGGTGTTTGAGAGCTACAACCAGCGGGTTGATCAGGCCAATGGCTTGCGTGCCTGGGGCTTCTCCAGGGTCAACAGCTGGTACAAGAACAGCAAAGGGCGGGTTACCCAAAACTTCCCGTTCAACGCAGTCGAGTTCTGGCGCCGGACTCACGAGGTAGAAGTAACCGATTACCGCCTTTCCTGATTGCCTCGCTGGTGGGATGCCAGGCACAGCCGTACTATGCAACGGCAGGCTGTGCCTGAGTCATCCAATATGTGCGCCAGCCAATAACTACAAGAAGAGGGGAGGTCATGGATCGTCTACTCATTATGGAAGCATTCGTGCGTGTGGCCCAGACCGGCAGTTTCGCCAAGGCAGCAGAGCAGTTGGGCGTGACCCGTTCAGTGATTACCCATCGTGTACAGCAGCTTGAGACGTTCATCAATTCGCCGCTTTTTCATCGCAGCACCCGCCACGTCCGCCTCTCGGATATCGGTGAAGCCTATTTTCAGGAATGCGCTGACATGGTTGCCGGGTTTCACGGCCTGACCGAAAAAATGCGCAATCAACGTTCCAATCTTACGGGTCAGTTGCGCGTCCAGGTGCTGCAAGGATTCGCCATCGATCACTTGGGCCCGATGCTGGCGGAGTTTACTGCCATGTATCCCGAGATCGAGTTCGATGTGGTGGTCAACGACCGGGTGGTCGATCCAATCGAAGAGGGGTTCGACATTGCCTTCCAGATGTTCCCGCCGCTGGCCGAGCGTCTGGTGGTGCGCAAGCTGTTCAACGTGCATCGGCTGTTCTGTGCGTCTCCCGCGTATTTGCGCGAGCATGATGCTCCCGAGCATCCCCAACAACTCAAGAATCACCGCATCGCCCTTTACGGAGGCTACCCGTCACGTAATCGTTGGCAGTTCACTTGGGGAGAGGAGTGTATCGATCTGACTTTGCATGGTCAGGTGCGCTCCAGTTCCGTCCATCTGTTGCGTGATTACGCCCTGAGCGGGGCTGGCATCACCTGCTTGCCGACCCTCATTGCCAGCAACGAGCTACTCACCGGGAGACTGGTGCCGATTCTTCTCAACTATCGCTTGTCATCCTTCGATTTTGCTGCCGTGTATCCCGAAACCCAACGTCGGGCCCTCAAGGTGCGGACCTTAATTGACTTTCTGATCGCGCGCATCGGCGATGCGCCGGAGTGGGACCAGGCATTACTGGATCGCGGGATTTTGAGGCACTGAAAGCGCAGGTATATCTATACGTAAGAGGTGTGCCGCCCTTGATTTGAGCAGCAAAGCTTTTGACCAGAAGCGAGGCTTGTTGGTGTGCCGACTGTACTCGCGGTGGAACATTGCCCAGTCCTTCTCCCAGCGAGCATGCTGCACAGTCAGCTATTGCGTAGATGCGCTCATCAAAGGTTGTCTGGAGCGTGGGTCGAACCACTAGCTGATTGATCCGATTCGTTTCCAGACCACCCAGATCTTTGAGGAACTCTGGCGCGCAGATGCCGGCAGCCCATACTTTTAGCGTGGCAGGGATGAGGGTGCCGTCGTGGGTCTGAACCCTTCTGCAGTCACCTCTTTGACAGCGGAGCTTGTGAGAACGTCGACATTGAGCTTGGCAAGTGCCTTCTGCCCCCACGATCCCGACCGTGATTTTTTGGTTCGCGCCGGTGTAGGCGTTCGCATGCGCTCCCAGGTAATGATTGAGCAATTGGCGATGAAAGCGCTCCGCCTGTTCGGTAGTGTCGAGAAAAAGACAGTGCTCTTGCGCACCTTGTGTACCGAAATCGTTGGTTTTGCTGCCTATCGCGATGACCGGGTATTAGA
The DNA here is from genome assembly GCF_001050345.1 of Pseudomonas fildesensis. Lineage (GTDB taxonomy): Bacteria > Pseudomonadota > Gammaproteobacteria > Pseudomonadales > Pseudomonadaceae > Aquipseudomonas > Aquipseudomonas fildesensis. The sequence goes on from NZ_LFMW01000020.1 coordinate 13,767, forward strand.
AAGACAAGCTTCGCTGCGCGATGACAACTTCTGAGCTGTCGTTGAGCAAAGGTGCCAGGTGAATCAGCGGTTGTTCCCGGTCGATTGCACACAGCCGACCCACTTGAATTCGAAATCGTTCCACTTTGCCTGGGCCACATAATTGACCTCATTTTCCGAGGTGCTCATGGAACCTGCGGCGACCTCATGCAGCAGTGGCTTCCAGATGTGCGTCGCATTGGCATCAACCAGCGTGATCCGTGCTTTGCCCTTGCGTCCCAGACGTTGCCCCAACCCCGTAGCGAGTTCGAGGCCGCCGGCCCCTCCCACAACAACAATGTTGACTGGCATGCCTTCAATCTCCTGCCTAAAGAAAAACCAGTGACGACAACAGCGGAGCCAGGCTCGACACCATTGCGGGCGAGAAAAATTTATCGGTACACGCATGCACATGCGGCCAGACACGGGCAGATTCAGGCTGCACAGTATGTTTCGTATTATGGTACAGATGACTGCATTGTGATACAAGCGTCTTTCGGCACTTAGCCCGTGACTCCGAAATGGGCACCGGGAATCCCTGAGGATGTGAAGAGCGCATCTCAACTGAATCGCTAACCAATGAGAGGTTGAACGAACATGAACGATGAGCTGCTTGATTTTACCGGTCAGGTCGTCTTGATCACCGGTGGGAGTACTGGTATCGGTCGTGCGACAGCATTGGCGTTCGCCAGACGGGGCGCGAAAGTGGTTGTTGGCGATGTCAGCGAGGAAGGTCAAACGACTATTGAGTTGATCAAGGCCGCTGGCGGTGACGGGTTGTACATCAAGACCAACGTCGCCGATGCCGCTCAAGTCCGAGCTCTGGTGGATACCACAGTGAAGACCTTTGGCGGTTTGCACTGCGCGTTCAATAACGCCGGGATCTTGCCGCCGACATTGCCCTTGGCGGAACAGGATGAGGAAATGTACGACCGCGTGATGGCGGTGGACGTCAAGGGCGTGTTCTTGTGCCTGAAATATCAGATCGGGCATATGTTGAAGGCGGGCGGCGGCGTCATCGTCAATACCGCATCAGTCGCTGGCGTTATTGCCGATCCTGGAATGGCGCCTTATGTCGCGGCGAAACACGCCGTTATCGGTCTGACCAAAGCTGCAGCGGTTGACTACGCCAAGTCAGGGATCCGGGTCAACGCACTGGCTCCCGGCTTGGTCGAGACACCCATGACCCAACGTTGGTTAGCTGACCCTGATATGCGCGACGTGGTGTTATCCGGTCCGCTGATGGGACGTCCTGGCAAACCGGAAGAACTGGCGAACACCGTTCTTTACTTGTGCTCTCCGATGGCCTCCTTTGCCACAGGCCAGGTATTCATCATCGATGGCGGTCAGACCAGTCACTGATAGATCACCACTTGCTGGCTGACTGTTGGCAGGCATCAAGGGCATGGCCGCCTGGCGGCCATTGCGCTGAGGGTATCCTTCAGCGCTGCCCCAGGATCGACTCGATCGTTCTGATTGCCGGCGCCAGCTTACGAGCGATGTCGTGAGCTTTGGCAGTCGGTTCCATGCCGCTACCCATTCGCTCGAACAACGGATCGCCAAAACGCGCACGCAACCGCGCCAGAGAGCCACTCACCGCCGGCTGGCCGACGCCAAGCTTGAGCGCCGCGCGCGAGACATTTCGTTCATGGTAAATAACCATAAAGACGACCATCAGATTGAGGTCGATCTCGGCAAAAATCCGCAGATTGATTTTCATGGGCGTCAGCGTGGGCATAGTTTGGGCCATTGAGTATCTGCCGAATCTATCGGTCAATCGGTCAATCGGTCGAGCAAGATGAGGCATTGAGACTGGCCTGGCATTCTTTAAGCGCCAGGATGATCGGCTCACGCTGATCTCGAACTCGCCACGACGGGCCGACCACGGTTATGGAATAAAAGCCCTGGGTGGTCTCGACGCCTATTGCGATCGAGCCGATCCCCTGACGATGCTCCTCGTGATCGAAGGCAATCCCTTGCTGACGTATATGGCGCAGGTCATCGAGCAGCGCCGGCAAGCTCAACGTATCCGAGGTGAGTGGCTCCGTTACGCCACCCAGCAGGCTGGTCACCTGCTCGTCGCTCATCTTGGACAGGCAAATCTTTCCGGCGGCAGTGCCGTACACACAGAGAAAACTGCCAACCATGGGAGCTACCCGTAATTCCTGACTGGAGACCACGGCGTGCAACATGATCAACTCGATTCCGCTGGAATAAACCAGTGCTGAAGTTTCGCCGGTGTGTTGGGCCAGTCGTTCCAAAGGCGCTCGGGCGCTGTAGGTCACGTCGAAGTGGCTGTGGGAAGCCAGACGCATCAATGCAGAGCCCAGACGCACACCGTTCTTGCTGATATCCAACAATTGTTCGACGGCCAACGCGTCGACCAGCCGTTGCACGGTCGAACGGGGCAGATTGCTGCGGGTGGCGATAACGCCAAGGCTCAATCCTTGAGGCTCACTCTCCAGGCATCGCAGTATTCGGGCGGCTCTAGAGACAACCTGGATGCCGTTTCTTTCAATCAATTCAATTCCCATGTCACTTCTCGTTATTACAGGGCATCAATCGCACCTATGTAGGTCACTTGGCCCACGGCGGTGCCGCCACCGGTAACCAAAGCCATCCTATCGAAAACCCAGATATCAACGTTCTCATTCGGCTATTCGAGATGGGGCTCGGAATGTCTGGCACTGGCAAGTTGCGTGTCGTCCCAACCGCCGCCTAGGGCGCGGTACAGCTGGACCTGACTTTGAAGCTGCAACAACCGGTTGGAAGCGAGTTCTTCGCGCGCCGCAAACAGATTGCGCTGCGCATCCAGGACCGGCAGAAAGTTATCGACACCGTGCTGAAAGCGATTGAGTGCTAGATCGAGGTAGGCGCTGTTGTCTTGCACCAGATCGCGGTGCGCTTGCAGTTGCTCGTCGTAAATTCCCGCTGAGGCCAGACCGTCGGCGACTTCACTGAAGGCGACCTGGATGCTCTTCTCGTAGGCAGCCACGCGGATATCTTTCTGGATTTCTGAGTAATTGAGGTTCGCCTTCAAACGCCCCCCATTGAAGATCGGGATATTGATCTGGGGGATGAACGTCCATTGGCCCTGGCCTCCGGCGAACAGATGGGACAGCTGTGCACTGGCCACGCCGGTATTTGCTGTCAAAGTGATGGAGGGGTAGAACGCTGCCCGCGCTGCACCGATGTTGGCATTTGCGGCAATTAAGTCGCGCTCCGCTGCTCTGACATCAGGCCGTTGCCGCAGTATGTCCGCGGGCAAACCGGCCGGAATGGATGCGATCATCCGCTGCGTCCAATCGCCGTCATCAGGCAGATTGCCGGGTATGTGGGTGCCGAGCAACAGCGCCAACGCGTTCATGTCATGGGCGACCCTGCGGGTGTAGGTCAAGGTCTTGGTGCGTGCGGTATCCACCAGGGTACGTGCCTGACGCACGCTTAGGTCAGAGGTCGTGCCGGCCGAGCGGGCAGACTGCATCACGTTGAGCCCATGGATGTAGGAGTCCATCGTCGATTGTGCGATCTGCAGCAACTGCTGGTCGGTCCGCCAGGTCAGGTAAGCGCTGGCGACACTGGCCACCAGGCCCACCTGAACGCTGTGCTGGGCTTCTTCGGTCGACAGGTAAGTCTGCAGTGCGCTCTCGTCCAGGCTCTGGATACGTCCGAACACGTCCAGCTCGTAGGACGCGACGCCGACATTAAGCTCGTAGTCGCCATAGGTCCCGTCTTTCCCGGAAATCGCCCGATCTGCCGGAAGGTGTTGTCTGCTGCCTGAGCCATTGACGTCAACGGTTGGCAACAACTCGGAGCGCTGGATGCGATACAGCGCTCGGTAAGCATCGACATTCAAGGCCGCCTGGCGCAGGTCCCGGTTGTTGGTCAATGCCAACCCGATCAACTGGCGCATGGCCGGATCGCGAAAGAATTGCTGCCAATGCAAGTCAGCGATGGATTTGGCGCTGTCGGCCGCACCCACCGATGAAGCTTTATAACCCGGACCTTGAGGCCAGCTCTGATCCACCGGCGCTTCGGGCCGGTGGTAAGCAGGGATCAAGCTGCAACCTTGCAGGCTGGCGCCCAGCAGAATCGCAACAATAAGTACTTTCAACTTCATGGTTCGTACCTGATTTTTTGAGGGTGTGGACTGCCAGCTTGTATGCAAGGGACTTGGTCTGTACCGTAATGCGAGAAAGTGTACCATAATGTGGCTCACCTGCAATGCTCGGTTTTTGCGATCCCGAGGTGTGTGGCGGGCTGAATGACATCCACCGGTGGCGGTAGCCGCCCACAGGATCAGGTAACGATTGTCATGGCGAGAAAAACGGTTGAAGAGTCAGAACAGACGCGTATCAGGTTGATGGAGGCGGGTACACGGATGTTCGCCGAGTACGGTTACGCCTATTCGACGCTTGATGACATCGCGAAATGTGCAGGTCTTAGTCGAGGTGCGGTTTACTGGCATTTCAAGGGGAAGGGGGATCTGCTGCTGTCGATCATGAACGCCTCGGTATTGCCCCTGGAGGGGTTCTTCGTGAACGCGGATGATCCGACGCCAGGTTTCGAGCATTTCGCTCGCGCACTGAATGACACGCTCAACGTCCGACATCACCGGGACTTCTGCACCATCTTGTTGAAGGACGGCGAAATCGGCGCCCCGGAATGCCCGGTGGTGCTCCGTTGGCGCGTGGTGCAGCATAACCTGCGGACCCAGCTGACATCGCTCTTGACCGCTTTGGGCGGATCGACACAGCGCACAACGGTCCAGTTAAACGCGCTGACTCATCTGATGTCCATGTGCATAACCGGGCTGGTCATCGAGTCATTACACAGTCCCGATTCCACCGAGACATTGACCGGGCCGTTCGTTCATACGTTGCAGAAACTGGTCAGTGACGGCGCCGTCCTTGCCTGATAGCCCGAAATTGGCAGCGATAAATTTGCGAGCTGCCGCCGTTAGGGATGTAATGCTTTTTTTTGGAGTGATTCCATGTCTGATCCAAGCGACCCGGTCGAGAGTAAGCAACCCAGTATCCAGGTCATCGCCCGAGCCGCCGCCATTTTACGTGCGCTTGGGAGCAACTCTGGCGGGCTGAGTCTTTCGGCAATCGCCAATATCGTCAAATTGCCGCGCTCCACGGTGCACCGCATCATCGTTGCGCTAGAGGAAGAGCACCTGGTCGAGTCGATCGGCCCATCCGGTGGTTTTCGCCTGGGTCACGCATTCGGGCAGCTTATTCACCAGACTCAGGCCGACATCATCTCCAGTGTCCGGGAATTTCTGAACTCCTTGTCGGCGCAGGTTCGCGAGTCGGTGTGCCTGGCGACGCTGGCGGGCGCCAAGGTCAACGTCGTGGATTGCATCATTGTCGAGCGCGAATTGCGGGTTGTCTTCTCGGTGGGCATCGAGGCTCCCGCCTATGCCACCGCAGCAGGAAAAATAATGCTGGCTGCGTTTTCCGACGATGCATTGCAAGCCATTCTTCCAAAGAAGCTTCAGGAGTTGACCGAGCACACACTGACCCGTGCCCAGCTCATTGCCCAACTGCAAGACGTTCGTCAGTCTGCAGTCGCGGTGGATGATCAGGAACACATCGAAGGCGTCTGCACCTTTGCCGTGGCACTGGAGACTTACCTCGGAAATTACTCCATCAGCATCATCGCCCCAAGCATCCGGGCCGGGCGTAATGGTGATACGTACAAAGCGGCGCTGATGGACTGCAAGCGCGAGATTGAGAAGAAGATCGGTCGCATGTCCAAGGGCGCTGTGGCAAGTCGCTAAATTCTGTTCGGCGGAGCGGCGCTAGCAGTTTTACTGCTTGTTGCGGCTCTTCCGATGTTGGCATTCCCCCTGATCTGAACCCCTGAACCCCTGATGCGTCGGCCCTGACTGGGCCGATCGCAGCATTTACTGTGCCTGCGTTTTGTTGATCCATGCGAGAACCGGACAGAACGCAAAAATTAGAAAGATGCTGAGTTGTCTCGTATGGCGGGATGCTGTATCGTAATACGAGATTGCTCGTGATCATCCCTTTGCTGGCTCATTAGCCCCTGTTGTCAGCCCCTGGCCCATCCTCTTTAGGAAGGGGGGCGTCGGATGATCGAGTTTTGCGTATTCAGCCTTTAACCAGAGGATCGCCTGTTATGCCGCTGCACGAAGTGAGTTTTCAGGGATTGCTGGTCAGCCCGATATTCATGATGGTGCTGATTGCCGCCGCCGTGACTGTTGTGACCAGCAGAATTGTGGATCGGATAATTCCCTATTCAATGCAACGCAATGAAAGCTTGCTGGGCATGCTGCTGTTCATGTTGATCCTCGCCGGGCTGGTACGAATTACTTTCTGAGAGACGAAAAATGAAAAGAGTCGCAAATATGGCCATGACGGCGGTGCTGATTGGCGCCATTGTCGTAGTCCTGGTTTACATCTGGGATAGCTACATGTACACGCCCTGGACGCGCGACGGCAGAGTCCGGGCCGATGTCGTTAATATCGCTCCCGATGTATCGGGTTGGATTGACGAGTTGCATGCGCAGAACTCCCGTGAAGTTAAAACGGGCGATATCCTGTTCACTGTGGATCACGCACGCTATCAAGTCGCCGTCGATCTGGCGCAGGCACAATCGGACAGTGCCAAGGTGAGCTGGGATCGGGCGACCAACGTCTATAAACGCCGGACACTAATGAGTGCCGATGCTGTGAGTCGTGAAGAAGTCGATACATCGCGCCTGGATATGATGGAAAAGCAAGCCAGCTACAAACAATCAGTCGCCGTCCTTAACAGCGCAAAGATTGACTTGGCGCGAACCACTTATACCTCGCCAGCCTCCGGCAAGATCATCAACCTTGAACTGGAGAAAGGCGACTACGTTAATCGTGGCGTGAATCGGCTGGCCTTGGTCAAAGACGACAGTTACTACGTCACCGGTTATTTCGAAGAGACCAAAATCCCCGGCATCAAGATCGGCGACAAGGTCGAAATATGGCTGATGGCCGGAAGCTTGAAGCTCGAAGGTCATGTGGAATCGATCGACAGCGGTATCTCCAACAGTAACAGCACGCCGGGCAATCAGATGCTTCCAAGTGTCGAGGCGACCTTCGCCTGGGTGCGCCTGGCCCAGCGAATTCCGGTCAACATCAAAATCGATCAGGTACCTGAAGGTGTCAATTTGAGCTCTGGCATGTCGGCCACGCTGAAAGTCGTTGTGCCAGTTGGTGATCAGCGTGACCAGCGATCGGTTCTTCATGCTTTCAAAGAAAACGTTAAATCGTTGTTGTAGGCTCCGGCGCGATTTTCTCCAGATAGCAAGTGCAGCACCTTCGTGCAAAGTCGAGGCAAATTTCATGGCTCCTACAGCGCTGGATTCATACCTGTTAGGTAATAAGGTCGCCGTCAAGACCGGTATCAAGATCTCTGTTTCAGTTCTGGGCGCGTTGTTCATTGCCTTGTTGATGAACTTTGAACACCCGGTCTGGGCCATGATTACCGGGATGATTTCGTTTTTCGCGCCGGACCATGCGCAAGTCCTGAAGAAGTGCCTGTTCCAGTGTTTCAGCACAGTCGTGGGCGGGATTGTCGGCGTGGCATTGATGAACTTTTTCGGCCAGAGCCCGCTCATGGCAGCGTTGTCGGTCGCTACAATTGTCTTCATAGCCTCCGCGCTGTCCTACCATACGCGCGATGCCAACCGTACTTTCCTGTGTGCGATCTTTGCGGTGACCGTTTGCATCATGGTTATGGTGACGGTAACGCTAGTGCCTACCAGTGAAGAGATTTACGAAATTTTCGTTGATCGGATCGGCACCATCATCGTCGGGATTGTCTGGGCATCTTTTGTCAGCGCCTGTATCTGGCCGATGTTTAGCTCGGACTTGCTGCGCCTTTCATCAGGGCGCTTGTTCAAGTCGGTGTTTGCCCTCAATACGCAGTTCGGATCGGACCCTGAGCAGTTCCGGGTACGACTCTCCTCGGTATTCAGCGGCATCATCGAACACGCGGACTTGGCAGACCATTGCGAGTTCGAGGGCGCTTGGGGCAGACGGGGAGCGCAGGTTGCAAGGGAAATGAACAAGCTGGCGATCGAGGTCACCACCGACTCGTATGCATTGCAACAACTCGAGCCGGTTTATCGGCAACGCTTAGCCGTTGAGCTCAATGAACTGGAGCACCTTGTTGACGTCCTGGCCCACCAGGCGATACCGGGGGGCGGCGATCTGTATCGGCTGCAAAGTTTTATGGCGGACACCCGCGAGCGCAGCGAACAGGTCGCCCATGAAGACGGCGAACTGAGCATGTTTTTGGGCAAGATCGCTGATCTGGCCCAACATCTCAGCGGTTTTGCCCAACTTTATGCGAGCTTGATGAAAGCTGAGAAAATTAGCGTCAAAGGGGTCAGTGTTCGTCGTCACCGGCAGTTGTCGAACTGCCTGATTACCGGGGCGCGATCGGCAGTGCTGTTTTTGCTAGGGTTCATGTTCTGGTATGCGACCGATTGGACCTACGGCTTTTTGATGTGTGTCGTTCCGATCGTGTTCAGCATCATGCTGGGCAAGCTTCCACACCCGGAGCTAATCCTCAAGAACATCGCCATTGGTTTTTTTGTCGCCATTCCCGTGGGGATGGTGGTCATGAGTGCGTTGGCTCAAGCTCCTAGCGCTGTCGAGCTTCTGTTACTGACCAGTGGCCTGGTGCTGTTCTTTGGTTTCATGGGCTTGTCCAGTCTGTCGAGCTTCGCCTACAGCCTGGGCTTCAATATCTCGTTCATGGTGTTCCTGCTGCCAGAAAACGTGCCATCGGTTGATATCGGTTTTGCAATCGAGCGCTCGCTGAGCATGGGCCTGGGCACCATCCTTTTGGCACTGCTCTACATTTGGATTCCCAGAAAACGGGTCTTGAAAAACCCGGCTCGGGTCAGTGAAGTGTTTGAACATGATCTTGATCGCTTCCTCTCCGATAATTCAGTAGAACGAACTTCATCGATAGCCCTGGCCGATCGGGTCGGACTGGTTATCGACAAGATGGTCTACATCTCGATTTATGAAGCCCCTGAGAAGAAGCACCAGTTGATCGAGCAGGCTGGGCGGGTGATCTTTCTGATGAGTCAGGTCCGGCATGTCAGTGCATTCGTCGAGGCGAACAATCTTTCGCTGTTGTGCACCAAGGCACTGGCCCTATGGCGCGCAGAACTGCTCGCCAATTATCGAAACGATACCAGCCAGAATGAGCAATCGCTGATAACCGAGATCGACAGTACGGCTCGCACATCGTCAGATCTGAATGATGATTCGGATCGCGCGCAACTATCAGGTTACTTGCTGTCCATGGATCGACTCACCCGCCGTGTGTTTACTCCGCACGTTTAACGCTGCAATCAGTGAGGTAGTAGAGATGGATCGGTTTCAGGCCATGCAAGCGTTCGCCCATGTAGTAGAACAAGCCGGCTTCGGTAAAGCGTCGCTGGTGATGGGTGTGGCAACGCCGACAATATCGATTGTGCTATCCGTACCGGAGTCCCGCTGGACTCCCAGACCTTGATTGCGCGACGCGTTGCTTCATTTGAGTGGATAACCTGCGCCACCCCCGAGTATCTGCAAAAATACGGTACGCCTCGACAATTGACTGATCTCGTGGCCCATCAAGCCGTCGGTTATTTCCATCCGCAGTCAGGCAAGAATATCGACTGGGTTTTTATCTCCAATGGCAAGTCAGTCAACATCCGCATGAATAACGCGATTTCTGTTAACGAGACTTCAGCGTACGTGACCTGCGGCCTTAAAAGCCTCGGATTGATTCGAGTCGCCAGTTACTTAGTGCAGGAGCATTTGCGCGCCGGACGTCTGGTTTCGGTGCTGGACCAGCTAAGTGAACCCAGTGTCCCGGTTTCGGCTGTATACCCAATGGGTAACCGCTCATCGATAACTGTTCGAGCTTTCATCGACTGGGTTGGCGAGCTGTTTGCCAAGCGTGCGCATGAAGAATATCTACTGCGGCAAAGATCCAAACGCCGTATGGAAGCATGACGGGACGAATTTTCGCGCTACACGTTCAAACTTGGAAATGAAACCATCGAAGTCCAAGCCGAACGCTCATCGGGACGGTTCAGGGTTAACGCAGCACATGCACTGTGGGTTGTGGTTGGTCAACATCGTTTCGCCAGTCGCTCAGTCGCAGAGAGGCAAAGGCTTGGAATGGTCGGCGGCATATATATCAACGGAAATAAGGTTTTATGGCTGACTCGCTCAACCCGAAAGTATACATACTGACATTCACAGCATTCGTGATGCTGTCCTCCGAGTTCATAGCGGCGGGACTGCTGCCTGAGATCGCTTCGGGTCTGCAAATCTCCGTGGGTCGAGCAGGCTGGCTCGTTACTGCATTTGCCTTGGGGATGGGAATTGGTGCTCCGGTCATCGCGGCTTTTACGCACAAGGTTAGCCTGCGCACCCTGCTGATGAGCGGGTGCGTGGCACTCTTTTGTGGGAACACCATCAGCGCGCTCACTGATAATTTCTCGTTGCTGATGTTGGGCCGAGCGCTGGGCGGCATAGGCGTGGCGATTTTCTGGACTAATGCTGCCTTGGCCGCCTCAGCGATGTCCTCACCGGCGCATAAGAGCCTTGCCGTATCTCGTGTGCTAATCGGCATTTCAATTGCTTCAGTGGTGGGCGTTCCTCTCGGCAAGCTAGTCAGCGACACGTGGGACTGGGAATTTGCCATGGGGATGATGGCCGCGTTGAGCGCGTTGGCCTTGCTTGCCGTTATTCGATGGATACACCCGCCTCAAACTCACGCACCTGTGAATCATCGCAGCCTGGTTCAGCGGCTCCGTAGCGTCTGGACGAGAGACATTGCCTTGGCTCTGCTGAGCTACCTATTTATGTTTGCAGGGATCATGGCGGTCTTCAGTTACCTCGCCACATTCCTCGCGAGGTATACGGGGCTGGCAGGTACGCCGGTCACGCTCACGTTAGCCCTGTACGGCGTTTCAGACATTGTTGGCAACTTGCTCCTGTCCAAGCGGGTTCCTGAACAACTGGATGGCATGTTCAAGACGCTGTTGTTAGTGCTGGCTGTCAGCCTCGCCGCTATCTCGCTCTTGGGCGAATCAGTATGGTTGGTACCTTTGGTGGTGGCCGCCATCGGCTGTTGTCATGCAGGTGCCAGCCTGTTGACAGGCGTTGACGTGCTGCGAAGGGCAGGGGCCAATGCTCAGTTCATCGGCTCCGTAAACGTCAGCGCGATCAACCTTGGGATCATGCTTGGTACTTCTGCTGGAGGGCTGTTGATCGATCACATCGGCCTTCAGTACGTAGGGTTCTTAGCCGCCGGCTTCGTCGTTTGTGCATGGGGCACCAGGATGTGCTTGAGCACGGAGCCAGTTACCACTGAGGATCTCGCGACCGAATGACTCAGTGCTTTATCTGCTTGCGATTCTGCTGGCAGTGCTGCTCAAGAGGATCGGGTACGCCAGCGCTTGCACTAAGTCAGCCCCGGCGCCGTGGATGCATGGGGAAGCCATACGTTGAAATGTTGCTCACGGGTTTGTTACCCTGCCAGCAGACATTGCGCTTTGGCGCTCTGCGTAAGCGTTAACGTCAACCAACGCACACACGGGACTAATCCGTCCCTATGTTGTGCGTGGTATTCATGACAAATTCATCGTCGGCCGTTCGTGCCGGAAATTCCCTATTCGCTTCCTCCCTGCTAATTGGCATTTTGCTAATCTTGCTAATCGCCGCGAATTTGCGGGCACCGATTACCTCGCTTGGGCCAGTTCTTGACCAAGTGCAGCAGTATTTTTCCTTGAGTGGCGCCGCTGCCGGTCTTCTGAACGCCCTGCCTTTGCTGATGTTCGCTTCTGCCTCGCCGCTGGCTCCTTGGCTGACGCGACGTTTTGGATTGGAGCAGGCGTTATTTGGTGCGCTGTGCCTTATCGCAATCGGCTGCATCATCCGTTCCAGTGGTACTTACACTGGCCTATGGTTAGGAACGTTGCTCATCGGTGGAGGCATTGCCACCGCAAATGTGCTGGTTGTTCCATTGGTCAAGAGAGACTTCCCAAGTCACGCAGCTCTGTGCGTAGGGTTATATGCCGCAACCATGGCCCTGATGGCTGCACTGGCCAGCGGCCTTTCAGCTCCGTTGTCGGTGCTTACCGGCTATACATGGAAGATTTCCCTTGGGGTTTGGTTTGTCCTTGCCCTTGTAGCCATCGCATGTTGGTTGCCGCACTTGAAGCGCGCTCGTGGCCGGGCTCCTGCTGCACCACCTGCTGCAAGTAAATCAGTGTGGGGAAGCGCCATCGCCTGGCAGGTGTCGATGTTCATGGCACTGCAGACGGTTACGTTCTACACCTTGATTGACTGGTATCCCGCCATGGCGAGTTCGGTCGGGATTGGTGCCTCGGAATCGGGTGTTCATCTCTTTGCCTATCAAGCCATTGCTGTCGTCGCCAACCTGTCTACTTCCATTGCCATCAAGCGCCTCAAAGATCAGCGTCTGCTGGGGTTCGTATGCTCGCTGGCGATCACCGTTGGCATGGCGGGTCTGGTCTGGGCACCTGCCTTGTCTTTGATCTGGTTATTGTTCGCCGGGGTGGGGCAGGGATGTCGATGGTCACGTGCCTGACATTATTCGGTCTACGGGTTCGTGATCACCACCAGGCGAGCTCGTTGTCGGCCATGGCCCAATGTGTAGGCTATGGCTTAGGATCGGTGGGGCCGTTCCTGGCCGGTTGGCTACATGGTGTTTTCGGCACCTGGCAGGTATCGCTGTGGTTGCTGTTATCTGCGGCGTGCCTGCAGATTGTCTTTGCGGTATTGGCCGGTCGTAACCGATTTATCGAATAAGCCATCCGGACGGCGCAGGGAGAACGGTTCAAGGCTCTCCCAGTGCCGCGGGGCTGTTCATGCCATTCTCGTTCTTGCTCCCTTGAGATCTGTGCTCCTTCACATGTATCAAACCCGGCTAGAAGGAGATGTTCGAAATGTGTTCAGACGACGTCATTTACAGCGCAGAGTGAGGAGTACACAATTCAGTCCATCTGCGGTAGATTAACTTTTTAAACTGCCGACTTTTCAAACCGTTAGAGGATGAGTCATGATCCCGTCCGCTGCGCCATATTCGGTTACCTGGAACGCTGAACGCTAGGTACCACAGGAAGCCCGCTCATTGAGCGGGCTTTTTGCTGTCTGGGGTTTGCGAAAAGCCTTGGGCATAAAAAACGCCGCCGATCATTTCCGATGATCGGCGGCGTTTTTTTGTGGCTTTAGAAATCCCAGCGTGTGGTGACCATGAAGTTGCGCGGCTCACCGTAAGCGGCGGAGTTATAGAAGCCGATGTTGGTGTAGTAGGACTTGTCGAAGAGGTTGTTGACGTTCAGCGTCGCCGACAGGTTCTTGGTGACCTGGTAACGGGTCATCAAGTCCACCAGCCAATAGGCGTCCTGGGAGAACTCTTCATACTGGCCATGGGGGTTGTTGTAGATGTCCTGCCAGCCCACGCTCTGCCAGCGCACGCCGCCGCCGACGGTCAACTTGTCCAAGTTGCCCTTGAGTTTGTAGGTGGTGTACAGCTTGATCTGGTCTTCAGGCTCGAAGGTGGAAATCTTGACGTCCTTGTCATCGCGCACGACCTTGTGGGTATAGCCGGCCTGGAGTTGCCAGCCTGGGGCAATTTCGCCAGACATCTCCACTTCATAACCTTTGGTGACGGCCTTGCTGCTTTTGTAAGCGTAGTTGTTCGGGATGGGCGTCTGGTTGTTGTACTCGTCATCGGAAAGCGCGCGATTGGACTCGCGGATCTCAAAGTAAGCCGCGCTGGCGTTCACGCGACCATCGAGGAAGTCGGCTTTCACGCCCAGCTCCCAGTTCTGGCCTTCATCCGGTTCCAGCAGCTTGTTGTCCCGGTCGCGGTTGTAATTCTCCTGCGGCATGAAGATATCGGTGTAGCTGGCGTAGACCGCGTAGGTGTCGTTGAGGTCGTAGACGGCGCCGATGTACGGCACGAAACGTCCGGACTCGCGGTAGTTGGGGTTATAGCCAGTGACCTGGTAGTTGACCACCCGCCCGCCCAGCAGAAGCTTGAGGTCATCGGCGAGATTCAGGCGTGTGGTCACGTAGGCGCCGGTCTGACGAACAGTGTCATCGGTCAGCGATTGTGCTTTACCCCAGTCCGGAATCGTTGCGTGGCCGTGCCAGTTGTTGAAGTCAACGATGTTGGGGGAGAGGTTCCAGTAGCCTTTGCCTTTCCATTCCGAGGCGCTGATCGAGCCGCCGAGCACCAGCTCATGCTCGCGCCCGCCGAGGCTGAAAGGGCCGCTGACATACAGGTCGGCGGAGTCGCTGACGGTTTCCCCGGTGTACTTGCCCGAGGTGAGTTGCGCAGTGCCGTCCGGCTGTGGCTGGTCGCCCTGGATCGAGCCCATCAGCGCGTGGTAGCCATTGATCTTGTGGTCCAGTTGCAGCTTGGTCACCCAACCATTGCCCAGGTCATGTTCGAGCATGGCGAACACCGTGCGGGTGTATTGTTCCCAGCTGCTCCAGTCGGCGGCGTTGTTGAACGAGCGCTTGACGCTGTTGCGATCGCCCTTGGAGTTGATCAGCGGGAAACTGCCCGACCAGGAAGAGCCTTTTGGCAGGCTGTCCTGGTAATCGCCGCCTACGGTCAGCAGGGTATCGGGCGACAGGTCGAATTCCATGATGCCGTAGTACGTCGGGCTCTTGCGCGAGTAGTGGTCCATGAACGAGTGCTTGTCCTGGTAGGCCGCTACCGCTCGGCCGCGCACATTGCCGCTCTCGGTCATCGGGCCGCTGACGTCCAGTTCGCTGCGGTAGTTGTCCCAGGAACCGGCGCCCAGGGTGGCGTGCCCCTGGAAGTCGGCCGTCGGTTTCTTGCGCACCAGGTTGATCGTCGCGCCCAATGAGCCGCCGCCGGTGAGCAGGCCGGTGGCGCCCTTGAGCACTTCGACGCGGTCATAAATAGCCATGTCGCTCAAGGTATTGCCCGCCGAATAGGCGACGTTGCGCGCCGTCGAGGGGATGCCGTCGTACTGGAAGTTGTTGATCGAAAAACCGCGCGCGTAGTAGTTGCTGCGCTCGGTGTCGAAGGCCGAAACGGTGATGCCGGGCGTATGGCGCATCACGTCGTCGACGTTGTTCAGGCCGAAGTCATCCATGTGCTGGCGGGTGACAACGCTGACCGATTGCGGGGTTTCCTTCGGCGTCAGCACCAGGCGAGTGGAGGTCGCGATAGTGCCGGGGGTGTAGGAACCGCTGTTCTCGGTGACGTTACCCAACTGGTTGCCGGTGACTTGGGTCGGGCCCAGTTCCAGGGTGCCGCTGCCGGCGGTGGGGGCGGGTTGCAGCGCGTAGACCTGGTCGCCTTTTACCGCGTGATAGCCGCTGCCTTGCAGCAACCTGTCGAAGCCGTCCTGAATGCCGTAGCTGCCCTTGAGACCAGGGCCTTTGAGGCCTTCCAGTTCTTGGGACTGAAACACAATCGCCACGCCCGCCTGTTGCGCAAAGCGATTGAGCGAGCTGCCCAACGGTCCGGCGGGAATGTCGTAGGCCTGGGTGGCGACGTTGACTGTATCCGCCTGGGCCAGGTTCGTGGTCATCGCGCTGGCGGCGAGCATAGCCAGGGAAAACGGTGCACTTTTCAGCAGGCCAAAGCGCCCGCGCGGGTAGGAAGGGGTGTGCATGGTGAAGGCAATCCTTTATGTGTCGAACTACCTTGCTTGACGGGCAGCTTCGGAAAAACCGGAAGCAAATGCGAATAATTATTTATTGGGTATGTCTGCGGGGTTCACGACGATCAGCCAAGGAGTAAAGGTTCGTACCTTGATCGGCAAGGTTTGCGCGAGCAATTGCAGGGCATGGTCGCTGTCGTCCAGGGGAATGACGGCCGACACGCGCAGGCTTTGCAGGGCGGCGCGATCAAATTGCAGCAGGCCGGAACGATGCCGCGCGATTTCATCCAGCACCTCGGGCAATGGCCGGTTTTCCACCACCAGTTGATGGCGACGCCAGGCGTCATTGATGCTCGCCGGATCGATGCTGCCGGCCAGGCTTACGTTGCTGGTGCTGATCACCGCCTGGGAGCCGGCGTCGACTTCGAGCGTTTGCCGGGTATTCGCGCTTTGTGCGGCCACGCGGGATTCGAGCATGCTCAGCACGGTGATATCCCCCTCGCGTTTGACCACAAACCGCGTGCCCAACGCACGCATCGAGCCTTGGGCCGTCTGTACGATAAATGGCCGCGCTTGATCGTGGGCGACGTCCACCAGGATCTCGCCTTGCAGCAGTTCGATGCGCCGCTGCGTGGCGTCGAAATACAGGTTCGCCGCGCTGCTGCCGTTCAGGGTCAGCGCCGAGCCGTCCGCCAGGTGCAGGGTTTGCCACTGGCCGGGGCCGTTGCGCACGTCGGCCATCCACTGTCGTGGATAAGGGCTGACGAGCAGCGCCGCCGCCGGCACTGCCAGGCTGCACGCCAGCAACAGCGCGCGCACGGCGTTCTTGCTGCGACGGGGTTTCTGATGGGCGAACGCTGCATTCAATGCCGCCCGTGCCGGTGCTTTTTTTCCGCGCAGGGCTTGCATTCGCGCAATCACGGCTTCCATGCGCGCTGCGGCTGCGGCGTAGTGGGGGCCTTGTTGTTTCCAGCACTCGAACGCCAGGCGCTGGGCTTCGCTCAATTCACCTTCGTGCAGGCGCAGCAGCCATTCAGCGGCTTGTTCTTCGATCTGTGAGTGGGTATCGGACATGGGCGGCTCAGGTGTCCATGCTGTGGCTGCAATGCAGCAGCGCCTGGATCAGGTATTTGCGCACAGTACGTTCCGACAGCTTGAGCTGCCGAGCGATTTGCTGCTGGGTCAGTTCTTCGAGGTAATACAGCACAAACGCCTGGCGCGAATACTCGTGCATGCCTTCCAGGATAAAGGCGATGTGTTCGAGGGCTTCGAGGGTGGTATGGATCTGCTCCGGGGACTGGAACCCCTCAAGCGCGTCCACCGTCAGCGTCAGTTCCTGCAGGTAGGCCTGTTCAATCTGCCTGCGCCGCGCCTGGTCGATCACCAGCCGCCGTGCCGTGGTGCTCAAGTACGCTCTGGGTTCGCGGATGGTCGCCACCGATTCGCGGGTGAGGAGGATACGTGCAAAGGTGTCCTGCGCCAGGTCGGCAGCATTCTGGCGACAGCCCAGCTTGCGCCGCAGCCAGGTGAGCAGCCAGCCATGATGCTCGCTGTAGAGCTGGGTTATTTCCCGTTGGAATGGCGGTTCACCCACAGACATAAGCGTGGCTCAAGCGTTATTGAGAATGGTTTTTAATTGTGAGGCCAAGCAGCGGGTAAACGCAATAGAGTCGCGTTTGAAGGGCAAAGCGCGTGTTTTCGGGACCGCGCACGCTGCTCGAAAATTTATTTCAAATAAAGTGCATTTAAATCAACACATTGCAGAATATTCGTATATGATGCGGCCCACACCGAAAGTGAAGGGTGATTAGCTCAGCTGGGAGAGCATCTGCCTTACAAGCAGAGGGTCGGCGGTTCGATCCCGTCATCACCCACCATTCGCTTCAAGTGTTACGCGCAGCGGTAGTTCAGTCGGTTAGAATACCGGCCTGTCACGCCGGGGGTCGCGGGTTCGAGTCCCGTCCGCTG
>NZ_LFMW01000021.1 GCF_001050345.1 Pseudomonas fildesensis
AGCCGTCGAGGTACTTTTGCCAGGCCCAGTCGTACTTGAAGGGTACGAGTTGGTTGAGGTCGGCGCGGCAGTTGATCATGCGCTTTTCGTCAACGGCGACGCGGGCGGCGGAGCCTTCGAGTTCGGCGAGGCCTTCGGCGACGTCGAGTTTGTCGAGGGCAGCCTTGGCGCGGATGATCGCGGCGGAGTCGTTGGCGGTCACGTTGCGCGCTTCCAGCGCAGCGGCGGCGCCGGCACCGTCGAGGCGGTCCATGTTGGCTTCGCTCGCGTGGCCGGCGTTGGCGCCTCTGATCACCGCTGCACCGGTGTCTTCGTTGTCGACTTCATCCCAACTCAGCATTGAAATACTCCTTCCTGGTCTGTTCTGACGGTGTGTGATCCCGTCCAAAAATATTCGATTTTGCAGGCTACTAGGCATTGAAATACTGCGCGTAGTGTGGTCGGTAAATACCGATACTGCACACTATGTAGTGGTCTGTTCTGTTTGTGGGCACACTATATGGTGTGTAACAGGGATGGTCAACGCACAAGATGTGCGGTTATCGGTCGCTGCCAGGAGCGCGCTGAATCTGTAGAAGTCCGGCTTGCCGGCGATGGCTGCCTCAAGATCGGCAGTGATCTCGCGGACGCCGGGGGCGATAGGGGTACCTGCCAGCGTTGTAGGGCGGGGGGGCTTTTTGAGGCTGAAGAGTAGGGGGTATACCTGTCCGTTTCCAGGTAACGGCGGCCTATGGTTCCGCTGTTGCAGCGGGTCACTTTTGGCAAACGGCCAAAAGTGACCCGGGCAGGATCAAGCCGCTATTGATTACGCGTCACACGCCAGAGGGTATTCGCCAAGTCATCCGCAATGATCAACGCACCTTTCGGGTCAACCGTGACGCCCACCGGGCGGCCACGTGTCTTGCCGTCGTCACCGCGAAAGCCGGTGGCGAAGTCAATCGGTTCACCGGACGGTTTGCCGTTGCTGAACGGTACGAAGATCACTTTGTAGCCCACCGGATTGTCGCGGTTCCAGCTGCCGTGCTCGCCGACAAACACGCCGTCGGCGAATTTCTCGCCCATCTCGGGTATCGAGAAGTCGACGCCCAGTGCCGCCACATGGGAGCCCAGGCTGTAATCCGGCTTGATCGCGGCGGCGACCTTGGCCGGGTTCTGCGGTTGGGCGCGGGTGTCGACGTTCTGGCCCCAGTAGCTGTAAGGCCAGCCATAAAAGGCACCTTCGCGCACCGAGGTCAGGTAGTCCGGCACCAGGTCGGGGCCGAGCTCATCGCGCTCGTTGACCACCGTCCACAATTGCCCGGAGCCCGGCTGGATGGTCAGCGCGGTAGGGTTGCGCAAGCCGGTGGCGTACGGTTTATGTGCGCCGGTCGCCGCATCGATCTGCCATACCATTGCCCGGTCAATCTCTACTTCCATGCCGCGCTCGGTGATGTTGCTGTTGGAGCCGATGCCCACGTAGAGCTGACGTCCGTCGGCACTCACGGCCAGGGACTTGGTCCAGTGGTGGTTGATCTGCGCCGGCAGGTCGGTGACTTTGACGGGCGCGCCGCTGGCTTTGGTCTGGCCGTCGGTGTAGTCGAAGCGCACTAGCGCATCCTGGTTAGCCACGTAGAGCTTGCCGTCGGCAAAGGCCAGGCCGTAGGGCGCATTGAGGTTGTCGGCGAACACGGTTTTCAGCTCGTAGGTGCCGTCACCGTCGGCGTCGCGCAGCAGCGTAAGGCGGTTGCCGCTCTTGACCTTGGTGTTGCCCTCGGCCTTGATCAGGCTGGCGATCACGTCCTTGGGCTTGAGCTTGGCAGCGCTGCCGCCACGGCCTTCGGCGACGAGGATGTCGCCGTTGGGCAGCACCAGGGTCTGGCGCGGGATGGCCAGGTCAGTGGCGATGGCGGTGACGCTGTAGCCTTCGGGTACTTTGGGTTTTTGATCGCCCCAGGGCGTCGGTTCGGCAATCTTCATGCTCGGCAGCAGGCTGCTTTGCGGGTCCGGCAGTTTGGGATCGGGGCCGCGCGCCTGGGTCTTGTCGCCTTCGCCGCCACAGGCGCTGAGCAACAGCGCAACGCTTAACAAGGTCAGTGTGCTGGACGTTTTCATTGGGCATCTCCCGAGCGCAGGTTGGTCAGGCCGACGCCGGTTGCCACCACCGCCAGTAACGTCACGATCACCGACAGCACCAGGCCGGTCGGCATCATGGCGAATGCGTCCTTGGCATGTTGGAAGGCGTTAACCAAGCCCAGCACCCAGGTGGCCAGCAGCAACAGGAAATACACGACGGGTCGCCCAGCCTTGCGCTCGGCACGCACCAGGTTGACCAGCGCAAACAACAGCGCCAGCCCGCAGAACACCAGCGCGCCAGCGATCAGCCAGGAGGCGAAGTTGGCCCATTGAATCTGGTAGGTCTGGTAGTAGGCAATGTCGCTGAGCAAGGCCCCGAGAAACAGCGGCACGGTGCCGGCGAGCAAGGTCGCATGCAGCGGCCCGGGGGTGTACCGGTAGGCGGGGAGGGTAGTCATGGGGGTGGCGGCTCCTTATCGTTCAGCGCTCCTGGGCTTAGGGGCACTGTGACTGCGCATAGGAAAGGAGCGTTCCGCTTGTAAGATAGTTCACCAGTTTTCGTGTCGAAATATTAGGAACCCTCTGGGTAGGCCCCGGCCTAACGCCGTATCATCCAGCCCTTAATCCCTGGCAGGCGCCCCCCATGACCCACCCTCGCATCGGCTTCGCGTGCCAGTACCAGCATTCCGAACGTTTACTGTCGGCCAGTGCGCTGAAGTTGATTGAAGGCCCGTTCAACCCACGCACGACCACCTTGCGCTGGATGAACAGCGTTGAACCGCAGGTCGCGCGCGACAAACTGGTCGAAATCATTACGCACAACCTTGCGGCCCAATTGCGTCTGCTGGCCTACGTCGCTGAACTGCCGCCGACCTTGCACATGCTGCGCCTGAGCAGTGATCTGCTGCCGTTCTACAGCCATCCGCAGGTGGCGGCCTTCTACACCGACCCGGCCATCCAGCGCCAACTGGCAGAAGGCTTTGCCGCCATCGGCGAGCTGGCGCGCGCGTCGGATATTCGCCTGTCGTTCCACCCTGGCCAATATTGCGTGCTGGGCTCGGAAAACCCCGGCGTGGTGGAAAACAGCGTGGCCGAGTTCGAATACCACGCCGACATGATTCGCATGATGGGCTACGGCCGACACTTCCAGGACCTCAAGTGCAATGTGCACATCGCCGGGCGCCTGGGGGTGGAAGGCACGCGCGCGGTGTGGTCACGCTTGTCGCAAGTGGCGCGCAACTGCATCACCTTCGAGAACGACGAGAAGACTTACGGCCTGGATCATTGCCTGAAAGTCGCCGATCTGGCGCCGGTAGTCCTGGATATTCACCACTGCTGGGTCAACGAGAACGAGTACATCGACCCCGAATCGCCCCGGGTGGCCCAAGTGATCGACAGTTGGCGCGGGGTGCGGCCGACCCTGCACTACTCGCAACCCCAGGAAGTCTTGCAGGAACTGGGCTTTGACGCCGAACACAAGCTGGAAATGGACGCGCTGCTGAAAGCGGTCTCCAAACGCGACCTCTATGCCCACAGCGCGCAGATGTGGAACCGCTGGACCAACGACTATGCGCTGCAGTTTCTCGACCGCTTCGACATCATGCTCGAAGCCAAGCACAAGAACGTCGCGACACTGGCGTTTTATGAGCACTGGAAGCGTCGCTCAGCCTGAACGTTCAATTTTTTCACCGCCAAACAAGGAGACGTCCCCTTGAGTCACGATCGTTCCACGGGCATCGACGCGCAGGGTTTTATCCTCACCGTTCCTGTTGTCCCTGTGCAGCCTGAATTCCAGTTACTGCTGGACGACGTCTGCGTCACGCTTTCGCAGGTCGAGCCGGGCCTGGACGGCATTTATCTGTATGGCAGCGTCGCTAGAGGCGATGCCACTCCAGGTGCGTCCGACCTCGACCTCACGCTGGTGCTGCGCGAGCCGCCAACCCCTCAGGTGCTGGAGCAATTGGAAGGGCTGCGGTGTGCACTGGAGCAGCGTCACCCGCAGGTCAGCAAGATCGATTTCGATATTGGCCACCGCGCGCAAGTACTCGCGCACGAGAACAGCAACCGCTGGGGTTTCTGGCTCAAACATCATTGCAGGTGTGTGTGGGGCGATGATCTCTCTCTGCACTTCGAGCGGTTTCGGCCGTCGCGAGAAATCGCCTTGGCGATCAATGGCGACTTCGAACCGGTGCTCACCGCGTATCTCGCGCATATCGAACACGCCAGCGCTGAGCTCGAACGCCATCGCCTGCAACGCGAAGCTGCGCGCAAGCTGATCCGTGCGACTCATGTATTGCGTGCGGAAGGCACGCTGACGTGGCCGCACACCCTCGAAGACCACGTCGCATTGTTCGTTGAGCATTACCCGACGATGCGCATCCAGATTGCGTACTTCCTGTTTGAGGCGAGGAACCCGAGCGCTGAGCGCGATCAGTTTTCGACTCGCCTGCATACCTTTCTGGCCTGGATGGTTGCGCAGCAGGCAGTGCCCCCCACTAGGACTTGAACCGCCCCACCAACCCATTCAGCTCTGCCGACAGGCTCGACAGCCGCCCCGAATCATCCTGCGCAGAATGGGCCAGGCTCTCCACCAATCGCGCCTCGTCGTAGATCTGCTGGATGTGCCGGTTGATCTCTTCGGCCACGCTGTGCTGCTCTTCGGCGGCGGCCGAGATCTGCAGGTTCTGGTCGCGTATCTCGTTGACCGACAGCTGTATGCCTTCAAAGCTGTCCCGCGCGCTTTCAATGGACGACACACTGGCGCGCGACAGGTCCAGGCAACTGCCCATTTTCTGCGTGACTTCCTCGGTCTTGCTGCCGAGGGTACCGAGCAGGTACTCGATTTCGCCGGTGGAGTCGGAGGTGCGCTTGGCCAGGGCCCGTACCTCATCCGCCACCACCGCAAAGCCGCGACCCTGGTCGCCAGCCCTGGCGGCTTCAATCGCAGCGTTGAGCGCCAGCAGGTTGGTCTGTTCGGCAATCGCGCGGATGGTGCCAATGATCTGGTTAATGCTGCGGCTGCCGGCTTCCAGCTCGACCATGGCCTGGGACGATTCAGTCAGGCGTCGGCCAAGGCGATTGACGTTGTCCGTGGTGACTTCGATCTGTTGCTTGCCCTCGGCCACACGCTGGTGACCGTTCTCGGCAGACTCCGCCGCACTGCTGCAGGACCGCGCAACCTCGTTGGCGGTGGCAACCATTTCGTTGAACGCGGTGGACACCAACTCCACCGCCTCACGCTGGCGCCCGGCGGCCTCGTTCATGTTGTGCGCCACTTCGCTGTTGACCCGCGAAGCGTCCTGCAGGTTGGTCGAAGCCGCGCCGATATGCTGGATCAACTGGCGAATCGCCGCGAGAAACTTGTTGAACCAGCCGGCCAGTTCGGCGGTTTCATCCTTGCCCTGCACCTGCAGTTCGTGACGCAGGTCACCTTCGCCCTGTGCGATCGATTGCAACCCGGTGCTGACCTGGCCAATCGGCTTGACGATCACCTTGGAAAACGCCGCCGCAATCAACCCGAAGATCAGCACCAGCACCGCTACGATGACCGTGGTCAGGTAGGTCATGCGGGTGGCGGCGGCCATCACTTCGCTGTATTCGATCAAACCCACATAGCGCCAGCCAAGGCCCGGCGAGGTCCAGATATTCGCCATGTAGCGCACCCCATCGATCACCACCTCGGTGGAACCCTGCGGCGTCTCGGCCAGATGCGCATAGGGCGCGCCAAGATCCTTGAGCGGCTTGAAGTTGTGCCCGGCGTCGCGCGGGTCGACCAGCACCACGCCGTCCTCGATCAGCATCACGTAGCCGCTTTCACCCAGCTTGATGCTCTTGACCAGCTCGGTGAGGTTTTTTAGCGACACGCTCACCACGAACACGCCCTTGGCCTTGCCGGCGTTATCCAGTAATGCCCGCGCGGTGCCGACCAGCGCCACGTCGTCTTTGTCGTAATAGTAAGCGGGGGTGCGCACGGTTTTGCCGGGGCTGGCCATGGCGGCCTTGTACCAGGGGCGTGTGCGCGGGTCGTACTTGGCCAGTTGCGGGTCATCGGGCCATTTGGCGTAGGTGCCGTCTTCCAGGCCGATGGACAGAATCGCTGCGGATGGGTGCGTGGCGCCGAAGCGTGCAAAACGCTCAATCACCTGCTGAGCCTCTGCGGGCAGCGGTTCGCTGGCGGCGTTGGCAGGCTGGTAGTTTTTTAGAGTGTTCACGGAAGTGTATACAGGATCTGCTGACATTTGATCGACGTTCTGCAGTGTACCGTCGAAGAACTGCCGAATGTTGCCATCGATCTGGCGGATTTCGCGGGTGCTGCCGTCAATGAACTGGTCGACCGCCTGGGTGCGCGTGTTCATGACGGAGATCACGGCGACCAGGCTCACCGGGATAAAAGCAACGGAGACGAACGCAAGTACCAGCTTATTTTTTATTTTCATCGAGACGACCATCGGCAGGGAGGGCGGCCAAATCGTCGACTCAAGATGAGATGCGGCGATTTGCTATCACTGCTTGTTTCGGCTCGAGGGTCGTAAATCTTTAGCGATATTTTGTGTACAGCTAAAAACAGAATTGTCTCGGCGTCCGGCGTTGCGGTCAGCGCAGCTCCGTCCTGATGGTGACATCGGGGGGATATCGCAGAACGGGAGGCCCACCTGGTGCAAGCATGGCTCCCATCCGTTATGCGGGAATAAGCCCCGCGTCGTGATGATGGCTTCCCAGGCTTTTTCGCTCACGTGTCAATGCCTCAGTTCAAAGCGGTTAGAGCGATGCACTATCTCGATAACATTCTAAAAAATAGACCGTTTGTCGCGGGCAATGAGTTTTCAATGGCGGACATTGCGGTACTCGGCGGTTTGATTTTCGCCGCGTTGGTGAAACTGCCGATACCCGATGAGTGCGAGGCACTGCGTGCCTGGCTTGACAGAATGAACCAGCGGCCCAGCGTTCAGTCCTGGCGTGCGATGGTGGCGCAGGGTGATCTGGAAAGCTGAGCGTACTAGGGGGGCGGCATTGGTTGTGTCCAGTGCCTGAGCCTTGGTAGCTGGGAGCGCTGCAGTTGCCTGATCGACATCGCCCTGGCAGTCGATGAGCGCCTGCAGGACTGCTCTCAGGCCGGCTGTTGCGCTGGTAAGGGGCGGCGGGCCGGCGGTGACCAGCGCGGCGGCACCGCCCATGGATGCCTGTGCCAGGGCAACTATGGATACACCGCAAAGATAGGCCTGGTCTGCCGCCTTGGCGATGGTCGCCAGGTAGCCGTCGATATCACCCGACTTGAACAGCACCCATGCGCCGGGGACGAGTTGCACCTCCACGGATGCGTGGAATTGCCGTGCCGCCTGGAAGAACAGGCGCGAGGTCGGCTGGAGTGTGGTGTCGACGGCGCACAGGACTGCGATGTTGCCGCCGGCCTGGACCGCAGCGATGGCCAAGGCTTCATCCGTTCGCAAAATGGGCACGGTGGTTGTTGCAGCGAGGCCTTCGACTGCCGGGCCAAGGGTCGAGCAGGTGAGTAAAACGGCGTCGGCCTGTTGAGCGAGGGCAAGCAGTGTCGATGTTGTTGAATGGGCAATTTCAGCAGTCAGGCAGCCAGCGTGCTCGGCGGCTGCAGGAGGTCTTCCCGGACTTCGTGATGCAGAACTTCGGGGGCGATGCCCAGTGCTTTTGCGGCGGAGTCAAAGACCGCTATGTTGCTTGGCGCCGTATGAAGGCAAGTGATTCGCATGAGTCTGATTCCCGCATAACGTAATGGCCACGTCGAAACAAACCTTTAGCACAGCTAAGATGCAGTCGGCACTCTAAAACCACTAAGGACGATACATGCCGCTGATTACGGAACGAGTAGAACAGGCCCGCAACGGTGCCAACGATAAAGTCATTTGCCGCATGCCTTCCGGCTGGGCGGTGATGGGCGACGTGCAATTTCTACCGGGCTACTGCCTGCTGCTGCCCGATCCGGTGGTTGCCAGCCTGAATGACCTGGCTCCGCAGGCGAGGGCCATTTACCTGCTCGACATGGTCCGGATCGGCGATGCCGTGCTGGAGGCGACCGGCGCGCTGCGGATCAACTACGAGATATTGGGTAATTCGGAGCCTGAGTTGCACTGCCATCTGTTCCCGCGCTACGCCTCGGAGCCGGATGACAAACGCTCGATGCCGGTGTGGTTCTACGACTGGAAAACCGCACTGCCTTATGCCGAAGAAACGCACGGGAATTTGCGCAAGAAAATAGCGCAGTTACTGAATGCCGTGCTGGAGGCGAGCTCATGATGCAAAGGAATAAACTCGTCCCGGAGTTGACGGTGACGGACCTGAGCAAAAGTCTCGAATTCTGGGTGTCTTTCCTGGGCTTTGAAGTGGCCTATCAGCGTTTGGAAGAAGGTTTCGCCTACCTCGATCTGGACGGCGCCCAGGTGATGCTTGAGCAGGTCGATCCCCTCGCCAATCAATGGCAGACCGGCGCACTGGAGCGGCCGTTTGGTCGCGGTATGAATCTGCAGGTTGACGTCGCGGCGGTCCTTCCGTTGCTTCAACGGCTGGATGAGGCGGCGTACCCGCTTTTCAAAACCTGCAAGGATGTCTGGTACCGGGCCGGCGAGGTTGAGGTGGGGCAACGCGAGTTTCTGGTTCAGGACCCGGATGGTTATCTGGTGAGGCTGGTTGAGCGGTTGGGCGAAAGGGCAGGGCCTGATGCCGTGTAGGAGCGAGCTTGCTCGCGAAGAACGTCAAGGATGACGCAGCGTGCCTGGTTAATCGTGGCGCTCTTGGGTTTTTCGCGAGCAAGCTCGCGCCTACACGTTACGTATCAACCCGCGATTGCGTTCAGCTCTGCGAATACGTCATCTGGCAGCTCCAGATCGGCCACCTGCGTCGGTGTCACGTTGCTGATGCCGATAGGGCGCACAAGTCCTTGCAACCTGCAGTCAGAATTTCAGCCGTTTCAATCACCCTGGCATAGTCCATCGCAAGGTTACTCAACGACAGCGCGTGCACATCCTCAGCGGGCCATACACGCCCGGCCAAATCGGTTTGATCGAACGTATAGCAGGCATCCGCAACCACGATCACGTCAAAGCCCAGATTGCCGCCTGATCGCGCCGTGGCCTCAACGGAGTTGTTGGTGATCACACCAACGATCACCAGTTGCCGGATCGAGCGCACATGCAGCCAGCGCTCCAGGCCTGTGGCAGTGAAGGCGTCCGGAACGTTCTTTTCCACGACATGCTCGTGCCCAAGCGGCTGCAACGCTGGCTGGAACTCGCAGCCGGGTTGCCCTGGCCAGAACACGGAGTCAGGCGAGCGAGAAATATGCCGTACGTGGATGACGGGGCGCTGGGATTGCCGCCATGCGCCCAACAGGGACTGCATCTGCAACTCGGCATCGGGATTGTTCCGTCTCCCCAGTTTGGTGTGGTTCATGCCCTGTTGCATGTCGATGATCAGCAATGTTGCGTTCGTATCCAACGGTTCCATGAGATATCCCCATCGCGTGTTAGCGCCAGACCGAAATCATGGTCGCCGATGCTCCCATCGCTCGCCGGTGCGATCAATCACCGATTGTGAACCTTTAGGGAGTGCTTTGTTAAGTGGACGAACCGGATATCCGCACCCGTCATCCAAAGCCTTGCGGCATTGAGGATGACGGGCGTCGGTTATGGCCCGTCAGCGATTGAAACGTTCAACCAACGCATATTGGGTGGAGGCGGTATGGGTCAGTTTTTTACTGAGGCCGGTGGATTGATGGGCTTGCAACGAGGTCTGGTCGGCCAGTTCGGCAATCGTGGTGATGTTGCGGCTGATCTCCTCGGCCACAGCGCTCTGTTCCTCGGTGGCGGCGGCAATTTGGGTGGTCATGTCCGTGATATGGGAGACCGCTTCGCTGATGCCGACCAATGCCTGGTCCGCCTCAAGCACCCAGGCCACGCCTTCCTGTGCCTGGCGATGACCGTTTTCCATGCTTTGCACGGCGTTGTTGGAGGAGGCCTGCAGCTTGGAGATCAACCCGTGGATCTGGGTGGTGGAGTGCGACGTCCGTTGTGCCAGTTGTCTCACCTCGTCAGCGACCACCGCAAAGCCCCGGCCCATGTCGCCGGCGCGGGCTGCTTCGATAGCGGCATTGAGTGCCAGCAGGTTGGTCTGGTCGGCGATACCTTTGATCACGTCAACCACGCTGCCGATTTCGTCGCTGTCCCTGGCCAATTGCGCCACTGTGATGCCGGTCTCGCCAACCACGGCGGAGAGACGCTCGATGGCTTCGCGGGTATCGCGAGCGATCTCGCGGCCACGCCCGGTCAGCAGATTGGCTTGCTGGGTGGCATCCGCAGTGCGCTGGACATGGCTGGCGACTTCCTGGGTGGTTGCGGCCATCTGGTTCACGGCGGCCGATACCTGCTCGGTTTCGACGCGCTGGCGATCCAGCCCCTTCGAACTGGCCGTGGCCAGTTGGTCGGATTGCACGGCCAGCGCACTGAGCTGTTCGGCACTGTCCTGCAGGCGGGTGAGGCAAGTCTTCAGGCGCGCGGCCTGGCTGAGGAACGCGGTCTCCAGGCGCGCCTGGGGGCCGCGTTCATCGCTGTACATCTGTGCAATCAACGCATCCGAGGTTGAGGGTTCGACCGATGCCAATATCCGTAGCGTTGCACGCTGACGCACCCGGGTGCCGATCACGCCCACGGGCACCGCGACGGCCACAGCCACTGCAATGGCCAGCGGTGCGCTGAGGAACAGCCCGGCCACGCTGCCGGCCACTGCCGTAGCCATAAAGGGTACGCAGTTCAATAACGTCGGCAGCCAGTTGTCTTGTGGGGGAACGGCGGATTTGCCCTGACTGATGCGCCGATAGAGCGCCTGGGCGCGCCGGATCTCATCGGCGGTCGGTTTGACCCTGACCGATTCGAACCCAACCACCTTGCGGCCTTCGAAGATGGGTGTGACGTAAGCGTTGACCCAATAATGATCGCCGCTTTTCGAGCGATTCTTGACGATACCCATCCACGGCAGCCCTTGCTTGAGCGCGCTCCACATATGGGCAAACACGGCAGGCGGGACATCGGGGTGACGCACGATATTTTGCGGCGCGCCGATCAGGTCGGACCTTTCGAAACCGCTGATGTCGACAAAGGCATCGTTGCAGTAAGTGATCATCCCTTGTACATCGGTTGCGGAGATGAGTTTTTGTGACGGCGCGAGTGAAATTTCGCGTTGTGTAACGGGCTGGTTGTTGCGCATTCGACTACTCCCTGAATTGCCTGCAGTACATCGGCAGCCGTTCAGATAAGTTGACAGCCTATCGTCTGACAAGGCGGAGAATGCGCGAAAGCACGAGACTTCAAGCGCAAATGCCGGATAATGGCGGCCAATTTGTTTAGCTCGTTATTCTGGTGTGCCCGCATGGAAATTAAGGTCAACTTTCTCGACAACCTCAGGCTTGAAGCCAAGTTCGATGATTTCACGGTCATTGCCGACCAGCCCATTCGCTACAAGGGCGACGGTTCGGCACCGGGGCCGTTCGATTACTTCCTGGCTTCGTCGGCGTTGTGTGCGGCGTACTTTGTGAAGCTGTACTGCGAAACGCGCAGTATCCCCACGGAAAACATTCGGCTGTCGCAGAACAACATCGTTGACCCGGAAAACCGCTACAACCAGATTTTCAAGATCCAGGTCGAGTTGCCGGCAGACATTTCCGACAAGGATCGTCAGGGCATCCTGCGCTCCATCGACCGTTGCACCGTGAAGAAAGTCGTGCAGGCCGGGCCAGAGTTCGTCATCGAAGAAGTGGAAAACCTCGACGCCGATGCCCAGGCTTTGCTGATGCCGGTCTCGACGTCCGAAGCGGGCACCTACATCGCCGGCAAGGACCTGCCGCTGGAGCAGACCATCGCCAACATGTCCGGCATCCTGGCCGGCCTGGGGATGAAGATCGAGATCGCTTCGTGGCGCAATATCGTGCCTAACGTGTGGTCGCTGCATATCCGCGATGCCCACTCGCCGATGTGCTTTACCAACGGCAAGGGCGCGACCAAGGAAGGCGCGCTGGCGTCGGCGTTGGGCGAGTTTATTGAGCGGCTCAACTGCAACTTCTTCTACAACGACCAGTTCTGGGGTGAAGAACTGGCCAACGCGCCGTTCGTGCATTACCCGGACGAGCGCTGGTTCCAGCCGGGCCGCAAGGATGAGCTGCCGACCGAAATCCTCGATGCCTACTGCCTGAAGGTCTACAACCGCGACGGCGAACTGCGCGGCTCGCACCTGTTCGACACCAACTCCGGCAATGAAGAACGCGGCATTGTTTCGCTGCCGTTTGTGCGTCAGTCGGACGGCGAGGTGGTGTACTTCCCGTCCAACCTGATCGAAAACCTCTACCTCAGCAACGGCATGAGCGCGGGCAATACCTTGGCCGAAGCCCAGGTGCAGTGCCTGTCGGAAATTTTCGAGCGTGCGGTGAAACGCGAAATCATCGAAGGTGAATTTGCACTGCCGGATGTACCCGCGCAAGTGTTGGCCAAATACCCGGGTATTCTGGCCGGCATTCAAGGCCTGGAAGCGCAAGGCTTCCCGGTATTGGTCAAGGATGCGTCCCTGGGCGGCGAGTTCCCGGTGATGTGCGTGACCTTGATGAACCCGCGCACGGGTGGTGTGTTCGCCTCGTTCGGCGCGCACCCAAGCCTGGAAGTGGCACTGGAGCGCAGCCTCACCGAACTGCTGCAGGGCCGCAGTTTCGAAGGCTTGAATGATCTGCCGCAGCCGACCTTTGAAGGCCATGCAGTCACCGAGCCGAACAACTTCGTCGAGCACTTTATCGACTCCAGCGGGGTGGTGTCGTGGCGCTTTTTCAGCGCCCAGTCGGATTACGAATTCGTTGAGTGGGACTTCTCGGGCCAGGGCGAAGACTCCAACGCCCAGGAAGCCGCCACGTTGTTTGGCATCCTCGAAAACATGGGTAAAGAGTCCTACATGGCGGTGTACGAGCACCTCGGTGCTACCGCCTGCCGCATCCTCGTGCCGGACTACTCGGAAATCTACCCGGTGGACGACCTGATCTGGGACAACACCAACAAGGCGCTGTTTTTCCGCGCCGACATCCTCAACCTGCATCGCCTGGATGACGCTGAATTGAAGGCGTTGGCCGAGCGTCTGGTGGAAAGCGAACTGGACGACTACACCGACATCACCACCTTGATTGGCATCGAGTTTGACGACAACACCGCGTGGGGTCAGTTGACCATCCTCGAGTTGAAGCTGCTGATCTACCTCGCCTTGAATCAATACGAAGAAGCGAAGGAAGCGGTGGAAATGTTCCTGCAGTACAACGACAACACCGTTGAGCGTGGGCTGTTCTACCAGGCGGTGAATGCGGTGCTGGAGATGGAACTGGACGAGGACCTGGAACTGGCAGACTACGAAGCCAACTTCCGCCGGATGTTTGGCAATGAGCGGATGGATGCAGTGATTGGCTCGGTTAATGGCAGTGTGCGGTTTTATGGGTTGACGCCGACCAGCATGAAGCTGGAAGGGTTGGACCGGCATTTGCGGTTGATCGACAGCTACAAGAAACTGCACAGCGCGCGAGCAGCGGTCTCTATCAAGTAGCCTCGATCCTTGTGGGTGATTGGGCTTGTTGTTGTGAGCTGGCTTGGTGTGGCAAACGGGCTTTTTGTGGCGAGCGGGCTTGCCCCGCGTTGGGCTGCGAAGCGGCCCCAGTAAAGCCAGCGCCGTTTTTCAGTTAGAACGCATCTGCAGGTTTTGGGGCTGCTTCGCAGCCCAACGCGGGGCAAGCCCGCTCGCCACAAAAAAAGCGCACCACAACAAACCTGCTAACCACAAAAGCCCGCTCACCGGTGGCCGTTAGATCAGCGCCAGCGCCTGCGCCAGATCTGCCCGTAAATCCTCCACCTCCTCAACCCCCACCGACAACCGCACCAACCCGTCGCCAATCCCCAATTGCGCCCGCGTCGCCGCCGGAATACTCGCATGGGTCATGATGGCCGGGTGTTCGATCAGGCTTTCCACGCCACCCAGGCTTTCGGCCAAGGCGAAGATCTTCACGTTTTCCAGAAAGCGAGTAGCACCGGCCAGGTCGCTGTTCAAGTCCACTGAAATCATCCCGCCAAACCCGCGCATCTGCCGGCGTGCCAGTTCATGTTGGGGATGCGACGCCAGCCCTGGGTAATAAACCCGCGACACTTGCGGCTGTTGTTCCAGCCAGGTCGCCAGGTCCAGTGCATTGCTGCAATGCCGTTCCATGCGCAGCGCCAGGGTTTTCACGCCGCGCAGGGTCAGGAACGCGTCGAAGGGACCTGCGATGGCGCCGACCGAGTTTTGCAGGAAGCCCACGCGCTCGGCCAACTCTGGGTTATCGCCGACGATGGCGATGCCGCCGATCACGTCGGAGTGGCCGTTGAGGTATTTGGTGGTGGAGTGCACCACGATGTCGAACCCCAGTTCCAGCGGGCGCTGAATCCACGGGCTGGCGAAGGTGTTGTCGGCCACGCAGATAATCCCGCGGTCGCGGCAGATGCGTGCGATGGCACTGAGGTCGGTCAGGCTCAGCAGCGGGTTGCTCGGGGTTTCGACCCAGACCATACGCGTGTCGTCCTGCAGGGACGCTTCAAAGGCCGACAAATCACTCAGGTCGACAAAGCTGAAGCGGTGCCCGGCACTGC
Source organism: Pseudomonas fildesensis (assembly GCF_001050345.1). GTDB lineage: Bacteria > Pseudomonadota > Gammaproteobacteria > Pseudomonadales > Pseudomonadaceae > Aquipseudomonas > Aquipseudomonas fildesensis. The sequence continues at coordinate 14,712 of NZ_LFMW01000021.1, forward strand.
GCTGGCGCACCTTGTCGAACAGGCGAAAAGTGCCGCCGTACAGGTCGTTGCCGGAGACGATATGGCTGCCGGCATCCAGCAGTTCGAGCACGGTGGAAATCGCCGCCAACCCGGAGGCAAAGGCAAACGCCTGGCTGCCGCCTTCAAGGTCGGCGACGCAGCGCTCCAGGGCAAAACGCGTGGGGTTGTGGGAGCGGCCGTAGTCGAAACCCTTATGTACACCGGGGCTGTCTTGCAGGTAGGTGGAGTTGGCGTAGATCGGCGGCATCAGCGCGCCCGTGGTCGGGTCGGGTGATTGCCCGGCGTGAATCACGCGGGTGGCAAAGGCACTTTTATCGGGCTGACTCATGCAAGGGATCTCCGTAGGTGGTTGAGCAGATCGACGCGGGTGATCAGGCCGTGGAAGCCCGACGCGTCGGCAATGATGGCGACCAGGCCACGATCCAGTTCCGCCTGCAGCTCAGCCAGGCTGGCGCTGGGCGCCAGGGTGTGCAAGGTGTTGGTCATGGCACTGGCGACGACCATGGAAAACTCCGCCGCGTCGTGGTGCAGGCTCAGCAGGATGTCGGACTCGTCGATCACGCCCACCAGCTCCTGGCCGTCCACCAGCACCGGCAGTTGTGAGATGTCCGCCAGGCGCATGCGCTGGAAGGCGGTGAGCAGGGTGTCGTCGGGACTGACGCTGATCACACGGCCGTCCTCGAAGCGACGGGCGATCAGGTCGCGCAGGTCGCCGTAGTGCTTGTATTGCAGCAGGCCGGCATCCTTCATCCATTGGTCGTTGTAAACCTTCGACAGGTAGCGCGTGCCGGTGTCGCACACGAACGTGACCACGCGCTTGGGCTCGGTTTGCTCGCGGCAATACCGCAGGGCTGCAGCGAGCAGGGTGCCGGTGGATGAGCCACCGAGAATGCCCTCGGCCTTGAGCAATTGGCGGGCGTGGTCGAAGCTTTCTTCATCGCTGATGGAATAGGCGTGGCGCACGCTGGACAGGTCGGCAATCGATGGAATGAAGTCTTCGCCGATGCCTTCCACCGCCCAGGACCCCGGTGTTTCCAGGGTGCCGCTGCGGCTGTATTCGGCCATTACCGAGCCCACTGGGTCAGCCAGTACCATGACAAGATCCGGCTGGACGCGTTTGAAGAAGCGAGTCAGGCCGGTGAGGGTGCCGGCCGAGCCGACGCCCACGACGATGGCGTCGAGGTCATGCTGGGTTTGCGCCCAGATTTCCGGCGCGGTGCTGGTCTCGTGGGCCAGCGGGTTGGCCGGGTTGTTGAACTGGTCGGCGAAGAACGAATCGGGAATGTCCTTGGCCATTCGCGCGGCGACGTCCTGATAATACTCAGGGTGGCCCTTGCCGACATCGGACCGAGTAATGTGCACCTCGGCACCCATGGCCTTGAGGTGCAGCACCTTTTCGGTGGACATTTTGTCGGGTACCACCAGCACCACGCGGTAGCCCTTGGCCCGGCCCACCAGCGCGAGCCCCAGGCCGGTGTTGCCGGCAGTGGCTTCGATAATCGTGCCACCAGGGCGCAGGCGGCCGTCGCGCTCGGCGGCGTCGATCATGGCCAGGCCGATGCGGTCCTTGATGGAGCCACCGGGGTTTTGCGATTCGAGTTTGAGAAACAGCGTGCAGGGGCCGGTATCAAAGCGGCTGACCCGAACCAGCGGCGTGTTGCCGATCAGTTCGAGCACGGCGGGGCGTGAAAGTGTGGGCATGTCGTCACCTGGGTACGGGATGGGTACAGGGCGGGGGACAGCGAACTGTAAGGCATGGCTTGGAACATAGGCCGGTATCGCGTGGGTCGCAACCGAGCGGTCCGCTGAATGTCTTTTTTTGGCGCATGGGCGATGCCTGGGTGCGCCAACAGCGCGCAGGCTTGATACGTCGGATTGATCGGACAGCCCCGCAATCATTACGCATCGGCATTTGGCCTGAGGTTTGCTTTAGAGAAATCCAAACTTGGATACAAGATGGAGCGCCCTATGCACAGCGTTATTGGCTGGACCCTCGGCGAATGGCTTGCCGCCTATCGCAGCGGTGCAATGACCCCGGACATCCTGCTGACCCTGGCCGCCGAATACCCCGCCGCCGACACTGCCTGGATCGCCCGAGCGCAACCTGAACAATTAGCCGCTCAACTGGCGCAACTGGCAGAGCGCCTGGCAGCCCTGGGGGGCGATATTGCCAAGTTGCCGCTGTACGGCGTGCCGTTTGCCATCAAGGACAATATTGATGCGGCTGGATGGGACACCACGGCAGCCTGCCCTGAATTTGCCTACGCTGCGACGTCGGATGCCACCGTGCTCGCCAAATTGCGTGCTGCCGGAGCGATCCTGATGGGCAAGACCAACCTCGATCAATTCGCCACCGGGCTGGTGGGCACGCGCTCGCCTTTTGGCGCGGTGCGCAACAGCCTCAACCCGGCGTATGTGAGCGGCGGTTCCAGTTCCGGCTCTGCCTCGGTGGTGGCGCGTGGGCTGGTGGCGTTTTCACTGGGCACTGACACCGCAGGTTCCGGGCGGGTGCCGGCGGGGTTCAACAATATCGTCGGCTTGAAGCCGACCAAGGGCCGCTTGTCCAATACGGGCCTGGTGCCGGCGTGTCGCACCGTTGACTGCATCTCAGTGTTCGCGTTGACGGTGGAAGACGCCGAATCCGTTGCGAACGTGGCGGCGGGTTATGACCCCAGCGATGCCTATTCCCGCACCAACCCCAATACTGCGCCGGTCGCGGTGGCTACATCGATCAAGCTGGCCATCCCGGCGAGCCTGGAGTTCTTCGGCGATACCCAGAACCAGGCCGTGTTCGAGCAGGCTGTCGAGGGCTTCAAGGCCCTCGGCGCGGTGATCACCCCGGTGGATTTCACTCCGTTCAAGGCGTTGGCGGACCAGTTGTATTTCGGCCCGTGGGTGGCTGAACGCACGGTGGCTTTGGAAGGCATGCTTGAACGCCAGCCGGAGGCGATCAACCCGGTGGTGCGCGGCATCGTTGAAAACGGCCGCACCTACAGCGCCTGTGATGCCTACAAAGCCGAATACCTGCGTGCCGAATTGAGCCGGCGGATCAACGACACGCTGGCCGGTTTCGATGCACTGCTGGTGCCGACTTCGCCGACGATTCGAACCCTTGAAGACATGGCCGTTGAGCCGGTGCGCTACAACTCGCAGTTCGGCTACTACACCAACTTCACTAACCTCGCGGACCTGTCGGCATTGGCACTGCCGGCGGGCCTACGGGTCGATGGTTTGCCCAGCGGCATCACCTTGCTCGCACCGGCCTGGCATGACGCGGCCCTGGCTCATCTGGGCAAACGCTGGCAGGCCAGCCTTGACCTGCCGCTGGGTGCCACCCAACGCTATTTGCCGGCGCCGGCGCCGGTCAAGCAAGCGCTGGGCACCGTGCGGGTAGCGGTGGTGGGGGCACACCTCACCGGCATGCCGCTGAACTTCCAGCTGACTACGCGCAACGCAGTGCTGGTTGAGCAAACCCAGACGGCCAACCACTATCGCCTGTATGCGCTGCCGGGCACGGTGCCGCCGAAGCCGGGGCTCGCCAAGGCCGACAGCGGCCGCTCAATTATCGTCGAGCTGTGGGATATGCCCCTCGCACGCTTTGGTGAATTCGTCGCCGAGATTCCCGCGCCCTTGGGCATCGGCAACCTGACCCTGGCGGACGGGCGCAGCGTCAAGGGGTTCATCTGCGAGCCCTGGGCCCTGGCCGACGCCCTGGATGTCACCGAGTTCGGCGGCTGGCGTGCCTACGTCACCAGCAAGGGGTAAGCATGCAGCTCATCGCGCCGAGAACAACCAAAGAGCGCCCCGACAGCCTGGCCGAACAGATCTACGCGCAACTCAAGGCGGATATTTTCGACTTTCGCCTGCTGCCGGGTGACCGTTTCAGCGAAGGTGAAGTGGCCGAACGCATGCACGCCAGCCGTACGCCGGTGCGCCAGGCCCTCTATCGCCTGGAGCGGGAAGGCTATGTGGAGGTGTATTTTCGCAGTGGCTGGCAGGTGAGGCCGTTCGACTTCACCTATTTCGAAGAGCTGTACGACGTACGGATCGTGCTGGAGTTGGCCGCCGTCGCACGCTTGTGCCTGATGGACGCGCCCGACAATGCGGTGCTCGATGGGCTCAAGGCGACCTGGCTGGTGGAGGAGGGTGAGCGCGTGCAGGACACGCAAACAGTGTCCGAGTTGGACGAACGCTTCCATTGCGCCCTGGTGGAAGCCACCGGCAACCGTGAAATGGCGCGTATGCACTACGCCATTACGGAAAAAATCCGCATCATTCGCCGCCTCGACTTTACCCAGGCGCCGCGTATTGCCGCGACTTACGAGGAGCATGAGCAGATAGTGAACGCGATCCTGCAACGGCGCAGCGATCAGGCGCAGCACCTGCTCAAGCGGCATATCGAGCTGAGCAAGCAAGCGGTGCGCGAGATCACGTTGCATCGGTTGCATGTGGCCAGGCAGGGTTGAAATGGCATGCGGCATGTAGTGTGAGTAGGGGCCGTTGTGGCGAGCGGGCTTGTTGTGGCGAGCGGGCTTGCCCCGCGTTGGGCTGCGAAGCGGCCCCAAGCCAGACGCCACTGTTCTATCTTGAAGAATGCGGTGGTTTTATTGGGGCCGCTTCGCAGCCCAACGCGGGGCAAGCCCGCTCGCCACAACAAGCCCGCTCGCCACAATAATCCTAATCCCCACAACAAGCCCGCTCGCCACAGGTTAAAGGCCCCTACTCAAAAGACTCTGCAGTCTAGCCACCACCGCTTCACTGGCCCCTTGCATCGGCGCGCGCAGTTCACTGCCGATCAACCCTTCCAACGCCAACGCCGCCTTCACCGGCGCCGGGTTCGGCTCCATGAACATCGCATTGATCAACGGCACTAACTCAAAGAACGTCGCCCGTGCCTCCGCCAACTGGTTGTCCCGCACCTGCTGCCATAGCGCCACAAACCGCTCGGTGCGCACATGCGCCGACGCCGCAATCGCCCCACTGGCGCCCAGGCACAGCGCGTTGAAAATTTGGATGTCTTCGCCACACAACACATCCACCTCACCACTGGCCAACAGCGCCAGGGTATTGCCCAGGTTGCCGCCGCAATCCTTGATCGCCACGATCCGCGCATGCCTGACGATGCTCAACAGCGTGGCCTGCTCAAACGTCACGCCGGTGCGATAGGGAATGTCATAGAGAATGATCGGCACGCTGGAGGCGTCCGCCACCGTGCGGAAAAACGCTTCAAGGCCTGCCTGGGAAGGGCGGATATAGCTGGGGGCGGGCACCAGCAAACCCGCCACCGGGCGCTTGAGGATTTCGCCCTGGAACTGCAGCAATTCGATCTGGTTGTTGCCCGCCAGGCCCATCACTACGCGGTGCGCCGGCACCCACTGCAACACGGCATCGAGCACCGCCAGTTGTTCGTCACGGCTCAACGAAGCCGCTTCCCCTGTGGTGGTGCAGACCATGATGCCGGCAACGTGCTTTTCCAGCAGGTGGCCGACCAGCCGACGCAGGCCGATGTAGTCGATGGCACCGTCCTGAAACGGTGTGACCACGGGAACCCAGATACCTTGAAACGCGGACATACACATACTCCTGATGATTGACCGATAACGTCACCGTCAGAAGGGCAGAGGGAATTGTGCAAGGGGGGAGACCGTCGCGCTCAATGTCCTGTCAGCTCATCTGACGGGACAGCGCGCCCCGGTCACATGAGCGACTGTTTCTTCGATTTGAGGGCGTGCGCAACGCAACCTTGCGCCTTGGCAATCAAGCCAATGGCGCAATGGTTAACGGAAGGCGATGCGGACATGAGCTGACACACCCTGAAGAAGGCGTCCATCTTCAGGGGATGTCAGCAAATGTGTCAACCCCTGTAGGCGCCGGCAGATGTTCGCGCACGAACTCGGCCACTTCTGCAACCAGCTCCGCATCTTCCGGCGCGCCCATGAAGCCGCCATGGGGCATCGCTTCGAAAATATGCAGCACTGCCGGCACCCGCGCCTGACGCAACGCGCGGTGCATACGCACCGTGTTGGACAGGAACAGATCCCGCGTGCCGCTTTGCAGGAAGGTCGGCGGAAAGCCCGCTGCGAAGTCGCCAAACAGCGGGGACAGGTACGGGTGGGACAGGTCCGCGCCGTCGGCATACAGCAGGTTGACGCCCATCAGCGGGTTGGGCAGCACGACATCGACGGTACGGTTGACCTGAAAACTGTCGCCCGACTCGGTCAGGTCCGCTTCCGGCGACAACAGCACCAGTGCCGCCGGCAATGGCAAGCCCTCGTCACGGGCGCGCAAGACCATCGCCGCAGCGAGGTTGCCCCCGGCTGAGCGGCCGCCGATCACGATGTGTTCAGCGGCGTGGCTTTTGAGTACATGCCGGTAGGTGGCCAGGCAGTCATCCAGCGCCGCCGGGTAAGGGTGATCGGGCGGCATGCGGTAGTCCACGCCGTAGCAGACCATGCCGTGCAGGTCGGCCGCCTTACCGGCGGCGATACGGCAGTTTTCACCGCCACCGAACACCAGCGCGCCGCCGTGCAGGTCGATGTAGGCAAAACCCGTGGGATTTGCGGGGGTCGCTACGTGCACGGTGGCGGTGGCTACGGTGATGGTTTCCAGGCTGGCGTGCAGCAACGCCTCAAGGCCTGCGTTTGCACTGGCCTGGTACTGGGCAACGGCGGCTTGCCTGAGGCGCCAGCCGTCGTGGTCCTCGGGCTCGGGCATCGCGTACAAGGCGTTCAAGGGCGCGCCGTCTTCACCGACCAGGCGCTTGAGGGTCGCCTGGGCCTCGAGGCTGATCGATGACGGAACCGGGATCACCCTGGGGTCGATTTTCACGCCGTTGCTCATGAGCAGTTACTCGAACTTATCGATGCGCGAGTCGGAGTAGAAAAACTCATTCTTGTCCGTACTCGATTCGTAGAAATAGGCGTAGTCGGTCAGGTAGTACAGATGGCTCACCCGCTTGTACTTGTCGTCGTCATCGCTGCACGACAAGGCCTTGGCGGAGCCGAGTAGATTGGGGTTGAGCTCGCGGGCCTGCAGTTCGCGCTCGACCACGCAGCGGGTGGTTTGCTGTTTGCCGTAATTGCCCACCAGGCTGTTGAGGGTCGAGCGAGTGGTCTGGTACACCACAGTGTCGCCCACCGGCAGGGTCTTCCAGTTGCCGGTGAAGCTCAGTTGGCTCAGCGCCGAGCTTTCAGCCATGCCGGTGCCGCCGTAGGTGGACTTCGATACCAGCGTCAACAGGTTGCGCCAACTCACCGATTGCGTCTCGTAGCCTTCGCCACGATGAGCGATCGCCAGCTGGCCGCTCGCGGCATCCTGGCTGATGAAGTATTCACTGGTCGCTTCGCTGGTCTTGCCCTTGAACGTCGACGTGCCGGTCATGTGCACGTACTTGAGTGAACGGCTCGGCTTGTCCACGTTAAGAGGTGCGAGCGCGGCCAGCACTTGCGGCTGTGCCGAGGTCAGGGCGATGGTCGCCGGGGCCTTCAAGCGCGGTTTGAACACCGGCAGCGCGGCGATCTTCTCCGGGTTCACGCAGACTTTGCTGAACAGCAGTTCATAGTCGGCATCACTGCCGCCAATCCCGCGGGGCGTCGGGAAATTGTCGACCCGGCCATCGCTGACGCGGTTTCGGGCGTCCATGTCATAACCGGCCAGTTCCTTGTACGTGCCTTTGGCGCAGGACACCGCAAAGTGCTCGCGTTTTTGCGCGTACGGCGCGTCGTACGGCAGGTCATTCAACACGGTCGGGTTGTCGAAAGCGGCCCAAAAACGGACTTCGCCGTCGACGGTCTTGAGACTGCTGGCGTCGATCAGCACCCAATTACCACGGTCGTCAGTCTTGACCAGGCGCCAGTCCGGCTTCGGCGTTTCGGCACACGCGCGCACGAACGTCGGGTTGGCGCCGAGCGCCGCGCGCAGTTCGGCAGACAGTTGGCGCGCCTCGGTATAGCGACCGGCTTTGAGCGGATAAACGCGCTGGGAGCCGTCGAGGTACAGCAGGTGCAATTGTGGCGACGAACACGCGGCTTCGAACTGCATGGTACGGCGCACGCCTGCGTCAGGTTGCGGCATCAGCAGCTCAAAGCTGAGGAGATCGCCTTCGCGCACGATACTGTTTTCTACCAGGGGCTGAGCCAGCGTGGCGGCGAGCAACTGATCGACTTTATTGGCCTGGGTGGCGCAACCGGACAGGGTGGCGATGCTACCCACCAGCAAAAGGGAAGTGATAAAACGCACAGAAACCTCGTTGAGTCCATTCAGGGATGTAAGGGTGACGGCAGGAGCGGGTTAATCTTTAAGGGTAGCGTACCGACGTAGTGTCCGTCACGGCGGCGGGGTGCTCGGTCCTTACGCCACGTAGTGTGCGCTGTCCCTTCACTGCTGCCTCGATGGGGGCAATTCAAGCCCTGCGCGCCATCAACAACACCGTCGCCGCCGCCGACAACAACCCTGCGCAGCAGCGATTGAAAATCCGCTTGCCACGCGGCTCGGCAAACCAGCGACGCATGTGCAGGCCCATATAGGCGTAGGCGCTGATGGCGATCCATTCCAGCGCCAGGAACATCGCCCCCAGCAGGGCGAATTGTGGGGTGATGGGCTGGCCGGGCACGACGAATTGCGGGAGGAAGGCGGTGAAGATCAGGATGGCTTTGGGGTTGCCTGCCGCCACCAGGAACTCCTGTCGCGCCAATGCCCACAAACCCACTTTTGCATTGTTTGATTCCGCGTTCGCCTGCGGCTTCGCCCGCCACAGTTGATACGCCAGATAAAACAGATACGCCGCCCCCAGGATCTTGATCGCGTAGAACAACAACTCCGAGGTTTGCAGCACCACCGCCAAACCGGCGGAGGCGAGGGCGATCATCCCGGCGAAGGCCAGCAGGCGTCCAATGCCGGCCAGGCATGAGACTCGGTAGCCGTAACGGGTGGCGTTGCTTACGGACAGCAGGTTGTTGGGGCCTGGCGCCATGTTCAGGGCGAAGCAGGCGGGGAGGAAAAGGGCGAGGGTGGCGAGGTCCATGGTGGCTCCGACATTGGCGGGATCAAGGGGTATGAGGATAAGGGGTGGGGGTGTGCCCGGACAATCCGACGGTCTGTCGCTATCGATCCATTGCCGACCTCTTCGAGTTTTGCTCCACGGCGAGGGTGACCTCCGCGACCATTTTTTCAGCAGTGTTCTCGCCGTCAATTCGCAAAACCTGAACCGTCTGCTTTGAGATCCACGCTTCGTGCCGCGCTCTGCTGCGACTGGAAAAGGCCGGGTTGTCATACTGCGAGGCCCATTCGCGGAACGCCACGTGTATCTCATGCATATCGCCACCGTGTGCTATGCGATCGCCAAAAAGCTGCTGTTCACGCCGGGCCAATCGATCAAGGCGAACAGGTGTCGGGGTTGTCACAAACACGATCAGATCGACATGGGCTATCAGCGCATCTCCCCATCCATCAAAAGAACCGGTCAGCACCCAGCCATGGTCGCTGAGTGTTTGTTCAATCAAACGAACCCGTTCATTGACGGGTCGCTTGGTCGTAAACGGTGGATTGGTGGGCAGCCAGTAGAAGTCATCAACATCGACATGTTGTACGCCAAGCAACGGTGCGAGGGAGTGGCCCAACGTCGTCACGCCTGCACACGAGGCGCCTGTGATGTAGATCCGCACTTTTCCTCCTTGAAACAAGTCGGTTTAGAGGCCAGCAAGATATCCCATAGAGTCGCCCCTAAGTTGTAGACGCTTACTGAATGCAGTTCACCGGAAGCGGTCTATCGTGCTGTTTTACAGTGCCTCTATCAAGGTTGCCTGCCTTATTGCCCCCACACTCAAGGATGAAACCTGCGCCCCAACGCATCCAGCCGCACTGCAATCGGCGGCAAGCGCTCACTGCTGCGTGCCAGGGTTTCCACATCGTCGGCCGTGCTTTGCGCAATGCTTTGCACCGACTGCAAGCGCCCGACTATTTCCAGGTTGGCCGAGGACTGCTCGCGAGTGGTCGTGACGATGCGGCCGTTGAGCTGGTCGATGTGGGCGATGTCATTACCCACCGCGCGTAGCATTTCGACAGCCAATTGGCTGTCTTCCACACAGCGCTCCACGCCTTGGCGGCTGTCGTGCATGGCTTCGACGGCCTGGCGGCTGCCTTGCTGCAAGCCTTCGATGATGGTTTTGATTTGCTGGGTGGAGAGGGCGGTGCGCTGGGCCAGGCTGCGCACTTCATCGGCCACTACGGCAAAACCACGGCCTTGCTCACCAGCGCGGGCGGCTTCGATGGCGGCGTTGAGGGCCAGCAGGTTGGTCTGGTTGGCGATGCTGCTGATCACTTCAAGCACCGAACCGATCTGCTCGGCCTGTACGGCCAGCGACTGTACAGTCGACTCTGTTCCGTTGATACGTGACGACAGTTGAGCGATTTCCTGCTGGGCGCGGCCGACGCTTTCCTGGCCACGGAGGATTTGCCGGCTGGCCAGGCCGGCGTGCTCCACCGCTTGTTCAACGTGCACCGTAATGTGCCCCATCGCGTCTTTCATGCGCTGCATCGAGCCGGTCATTTCTGTGATTTGCGCGAGTTGATGGCGCGCGCCTTTTTCCAGGGTGCCGCTGGCGTTGGCCAGTTCCTGGCCGAGTTGACCGAGCCCGTGGGAATCGCGCGCGACGCCGTCGATCAGGTGGGTGAGTTGTTGCAGGAAGTGGTCGAAACGCGCAGCGAGTGAAACGTGTACTTTTTCTTGATTGCCCTTGGCCGGTTCGACGGTGAACTGCGAGGTCACGGCGAGCATTTTCTCGAGCATTTCCTGGCTCTCGACCGCTTCGGCCTGGCTGTGAACCGCCAGGTAGAGCAGGGCAACGGTCTCCATCACCACGTAGAAAGCGTGCACGAATACCATCGTCCAGCCGCCGTGATGCTCCATCACAAACACCGGGAAACCTTGATGCTGCAAGGCATGGAACACCACGTGATGCACGGCAATCGTCAGCGCAGCCACCAGGATCGGTAGCCAGTCACGGTAAAACGTGAGCACCGCCAGCAGCGCAAAAATCCCGAAGTGCGCTTCGATAACGCCCTGCGCCTGGTTGATGTGCAACGCGGCCATGACCATCAAGCCGGCGCCCAGTGCACATCGCATCAAGCGCGTCCCGCTGATGGCGCGGTAGAGCGCCGTCAGCACCACGCTGGTGCCGCCACCGACGATCACCGCCTGAGCCAATGTGTCGTGCCAAAAGGCCAAACCCAGGGAGAACAGGCACATCAACCAGATCAATGCCAGCATGATGCGGTCGGCCTTGCGGTAGTGCTCGAGAAAACGTGTGCGGACGCGCATTTACTCTTACTCCATGTGGTGGCATCGGAATCAAGCAAGCACGCGGCGTGCCACGACGGCACGCCGGTGTGGAGTGAAGCAGGTATTTCAGGTTCAGGGAGGACTTTTAAGAACGGCTGCCCGAGTGGGCAGCCGAGGATATAACGACGATCAGAAGCTGTACTTGGCGGTTAGCGCAAAGCTGCGTGGGTTGCCATAAGTATCAGTGGAACCCCAGATCGGGCTGCTGGCAATCGCCGAGTAATAGGTGCGGTCAAAGATGTTGTTGACGTTGAGCTGCAGGTCCAGGTTCTTGTTCACCTGGTAGCCCGCCATCATGTCCGCGACCGCATAGCTGCCTTGCTCCAGGCGGTAGCTGCTGCCATTGGCGAGAATGACGTCGTTATACATACGGCTCTGCCAGTTGACGTTGCCGCCAATGCGCAGTTTTTCCAGTGGGCCCTGGAAACGATAGGACGTTGTCAGTTTGAATAGGCGCTCGGGGGTGTCGGAGTTGAACGACTGGTTCTCGTTGGCCGGGTTGGTGTCCTTGATGTAATGCGCGCGCGTATAAGAGAAACCGCCGCCGACTTGCCAGTTCTCTGTGACCGCGCCTTGCAGTTCCAGGTCGATACCCTGGCTGCGCACCAGGCCGGATGCTTCATAACAGGTTGTGATTGGGCATCCCGCCTGGCTATCAGGCAGTGTTGCACGGTTCTTCTGGTCGATCTGGAACACCGCCAGGCTGGCGTTGAGGGCGCCGTTGAAGTATTCGCCCTTAATGCCCACTTCGTAGTTTTCACCGACGATAGGTTCCAGGGGCTTGTCCGAAAAGTCTCTGTTTGTCTGCGGCGTGAAGATGTCGGTGTAGCTGGCATAAACCGAGTGGTGCTCGTCCAGGTCGTAGATCACACCGGCGTAACGCGTCAGGTTACGAGTGACCTTGTAGTCGCCGTCGCCCTGGCGGTCATCGTAGTCGTACCAGTCGACGCGTGCGCCAAGGATTACCTTGAGCGGGTCGGCCAGGTTAAGGCGGGTGGTCAGGTAGACACCGTCCTGGGTGGTGATGCTGTGGCCCTTGCCGTCGCGCACGAAATCGGGTTTTGCCCCGTTGAGCGGGTAATTGGTGTCGTACGGGCTGTACTCCTTGGAGGTTGCGTCGTAGATCCGTTTGCTGGTGCCGACCACCACTTCATGGGTACGGCCGAAGGCTTCGACCGGGCCACTGGCGAAGGTGTCCAGACCAAATTGTTTGTCGTCCTGGTGCGATTGGTAGACGGTCCGCGCCAATTCAGTCTCATAGCGCGACTGATAGGAGCCGGTGAACACGCCATCGAGTTGTGACGACGAGGCGGCGGCATTCAGTTTCCAGCCATTATCGAAGCGGTGCTCGATGTCGCCGAACACGGTGTTGATGGTCAGCTTCTTGTTTTCCCAATCGCTGCCGGGGTTGGTGGAGCGGGGCAGGTTGAGGTGATGGCCGTCGACGCCGATGGGCAGGCCACCCCAGAACATGTTGGTCTGGTCCTCTTGGCGCGAGAAACCCAGGGTCAAGGTGGTGTCTTCGCTGAGGTCGGCTTCGGTGATGCCGTAGAACAGGCCGTGGTTGCTGTTTTCCTTGTCGCGGAAAGTGTCGGCATCGCGATACGAACCGACCACACGGCCGCGCAAGGTGCCGCTGTCATTCAGGGCGCTGGAGGCGTCGAATTCACCCCGGTAGTCGTCCCAGCTGCCAACTGCGCCGGTCAGCGAGACTTGCGGGGTGGCGGTCGGACGCTTGCGTACAAAGTTGATCGCCGCAGAAGGGTTGCCGGCACCCGTGATCAGGCCGGTGGCACCGCGAATCACTTCCACACGGTCGAACATTGCGAGGTTTGGCTGCACGCTGTTGGCGTAACCCGAATAGGAACTCGGGATGCCGTCGAACATCATGTTGTCGATGTCGAAACCGCGCGACTTGTAGCTCTGCCGGCCTGGGCCGTCGGCTTGGCTGAGGAACAGCCCGGGAGTGTTCTTGACCACATCGTTGACGCTGGTCATGGCCTGGTCGTCCATGCGCTGGCGGGTAATCACCGTCACGGCTTGGGGCGTTTCACGCATGGTCAGCGGAAGTTTAGTGGCAGTTGCCATCGCGCCAGTGGTGTACGACTGCGTGCCTTCGGTGGTTTCGCCCAACTGCTGCTCGCCGCTGATTTGAGTGGCACCCAGTTCAAGCGGTGCGGCTGGCGTTTCAGCGTCGGCTGCGAAAGCTGCCTGAGACGTTGCAAGACAGATAGCGATAGCCATCAAACTAGGTGAAAACCCTTTACCGCCGTGTTGTTGCGCAACCATGGAACTGACACTCCCCAAGCGCCGTCCTTGGCGAATCATAAAGATGATGATAATTATTCTCATCAGTGTGCCAGAACCTGTTTCTGCAAAAAAGCCTTCGGAGAGAATTAGTTAACGAAATTTTCACATTTGCAGGGATGTGGCGTTTAGCTATCCCTGCAGGAATTGGGGTTGCTGCGTCGCCTTCAATCCCTCTTGGGAATCGCCACCCGGCTCGTCGCCTTCACTTCCCGTAACGCCAGGCTCGACTGAATCGACGCAATCCCCAACTGCCGCCGCAACACGCTTTCGACAAATTCGCTGTAGCTGTCCAAGTCTTCCGCCAGCACCTGCAACAGGTAATCCGCATCGCCGGTGATCTTGTGGCAGGCCAGCACCTCGGGCAGGTCTTTCACCACTGCCTCGAAGGCGTCGGGCGCGTGGTCGGTGTGGATCGCAAAGCGCACATGCACAAACGCCATGATCTCCAGCCCCAGCATCTTGCGATCGAGGTTGGCCTGGTAGTCCTTGATCACGCCTTCTTCTTCCAGGCGTTTGCGCCGACGCCAGCACGGCGTGAGGCTCAGGGACAGTCGCTCGCTCAATTGGGCGTTGGAAATGCTCGCGTCTTCCTGCAGCAGGGCGAGGATGGCGAGATCCGTGTCGTCGAGAGCGACCTGCTTGGTTTTATTTTTCATTAATGAGCGCCATTGAGGTAAATATTCCCGATAACGCTACCAGTCAGAGAAGTAAAAGCAAAGAAAGCCCGGCTCCGTCAGAACAAAATAGAGCCTGTCTTTTACTGGCGGATGTAGCCCCATGTTGACTGTTTTCAGTGATGCCCACCGTTTGCACCATGGCACCGAATTGAAGGACGGCGTGCTCAAACCCTCGTTCGAACAACCGAGCCGCGCCGACACCGTGCGTGACCGCGTGAGGCACGTAGGGTTGGGCGATATTATCGTGCCGCGCACGTTCGACCGCGCGTGCTACGTCAATGCGCACAGCGAACGCTATGTGTCGTTCCTCGAAACCGCGTGGGCCGAATGGGCCGCCATCGGCCGCAGTCATGACGCCTTGCCGCTGGTGTGGCCGGTGCGTGACCTGGCCAATGCGCAGGTGCCGGAGTTCATCGACGGCAAGTTGGGTTTTTTTGCCATGGACGCCGGCTCCCCGATTACCGCGACCACCTGGGAGGCGGTGAAAACCAGCGCGGATATCGCGCTGACCGGCCTGGCCCTGATCGACGAAGGCCACAACAGCGCCTTCGCCCTGTGCCGTCCGCCGGGTCATCACGCGGCCCGTGAGTACATGGGCGGCTATTGCTACCTCAACAATGCCGCGATTGCCGCGCAACAGGCGATCACCCAGGGCGCCCGGCGCGTCGCGGTGCTGGACGTGGACTTCCACCATGGCAACGGCACGCAGAATATTTTCTACGACCGCCCGGACGTGATGTTCGTCTCACTGCATGGCGACCCTGCAGTGTCCTATCCCTATTTTTCCGGCGCCGGCCACGAACGCGGTGCCGGTGCGGGGGAAGGCTTCAACCTGAATTACCCGTTGCCCAAGCACACCACTTGGGACCACTACAAAACCGCGCTGATCGATGCGTGCCAGCAATTGCGCCGCTTCGGCCCAGAGGTGCTGGTGATTTCCCTCGGTGTCGACACCTTCAAGGACGACCCCATCAGCCACTTCCTGCTCGACAGCGACGACTTCCTCGGCATGGGCGAGATCATCGCCAGCGTCGGTGTGCCGACGCTGTTCGTGATGGAAGGCGGCTACATGGTCGACGAGATCGGCATCAATGCCGTCAACGTGCTGCACGGGTTTGAAAGCAAGACCGCCTGATCCCCAACAACAAAAACGTTCGTTTCTTTTTTCTGCCAAAACTCAAAAACATAACAAGAGGTTTTGTGATGAAAACAACCACGCCCGGGCTTTGTGAAAAGCCTGCGTTGCAACGCACCCTGAGCAACCGCCACATCCAGCTGATGGCCATGGGCGGTGCGATCGGCACCGGCCTGTTCATGGGCTCCGGCAAGATCATCGCGCTCTCCGGCACCTCGATCATCCTGATCTACATGATCATCGGCCTCTTCGTGTATTTCGTGATGCGCGCTATGGGCGAGCTGCTGCTGTCCAACCTCAACTTCAAGAGCTTTGCTGACTTTGCCGGTGCGTACCTGGGGCCGCGTGCGGCGTTCTTTCTGGGCTGGTCGTACTGGCTGAGTTGGAGTGTGGCAGTGGTGGGGGATGCGGTGGTGGTCGGCGGGTTCTTCCAGTACTGGTTCCCGGATGTACCGGCCTGGATGCCCGCCGTCGGCATGCTGTTCACGCTGTTCGCGTTGAATGTGCTGACGGTCAAGCTGTTTGGCGAGGTGGAGTTCTGGTTTGCGATCATCAAGATCATCGCCGTGGTCACTTTGATCGGCGTGAGCGCGGTGCTGATTGCCAGCTCGTTCGTTTCGCCCACCGGCGTGACCGCTTCGCTCAGCCATTTGCTCGACAAGCAGGCGGCGTTCCCCAACGGTTTGTTCGGCTTTTTTGCCGGCTTTCAGATGGCAATCTTTTCCTTTGCCGGCACTGAATTAATCGGCACCGCCGCCGCAGAAACCCGCGCACCGGAGAAGACGTTGCCCAAGGCGATCAACTCGATACCGCTGCGCATCATTCTGTTCTACGTGCTGGCCCTGGCGTGCATCATCGCGGTGACCTCGTGGCACCAAGTGTCGCCAAGCAAGAGTCCGTTCGTTGAGCTGTTCCTGGTGGCGGGCTTCCCGGCAGCGGCGGGGATCGTGAATTTCGTGGTGCTGACCTCCGCGGCATCGTCGGCCAACAGCGGGGTGTTTTCCGCCAGCCGCATGTTGTTTGGCCTGGCGGACCTGGGTGATGCACCGGGGATCTTCCGGCGCCTGTCCAAGAGCAGCGTGCCGTTTATCAGCCTGGCGTTCACGACCTTGCTGATGCTGTTGGGGCTGGTGTTGCTGTTTGTAGTGCCGGAAGTGATGACCGCCTTCACCATCGTATCGACGGTGTCAGCGATCCTGGTGATCTTTACCTGGTCGACGATCCTGGCGTCCTACATCGCCTACCGCAAAAAACGCCCCGACCTGCACGTCCAATCCGCCTACAAGATGCCCGGCGGTGTGCCGATGGCCTGGTTTTCGTTGGCGTTCCTCGCCTTTGTGCTGTGCCTGCTGGCGTTGCGGCCGGACACGCGCCTGGCGCTCTGCGTGATGCCGGCCTGGTTTATCTGGTTGGGCATTGCGTACCAGTTTTCACAGGTGCGTTACCGTTTCTGGCCTCAGTCATTTGCCCCTGAGAAAACCGACCGCCAACGATGATTGGCAACGGGGTGGGGCACTGTTGGCGTAGCCTTCAGAATTCCACTCTCAGGCCCACGGTGCCTTTGCGACCGTTGAACGTGTTGCTGTCCAGGTTGCGGTCATAGCCGACTTCGCTGTACAGGCTGATGTCCTCGGCGACCTTCAACGTGGCGCCGACGCTCACGCCCATCGTGGTGGATTTCTGCTCGGTGTCGATGTCGGTGACATCGTTAAACGTGACGGTGTCCTGCCCGGCGCTGGTGTGCCAGATATTGGCCCGGGCATAGGGCTGCAACGGCATGCCGTGCACGTGATAGTCACCGCGCAAGCGCAGACCCGGGCGCGTGGTGACGCTGGTGTCGGCGTCATAGGACACGTCTGAAATACCGTCGTTTTGCGAATCCAGCTTGGTCTTGCTGATGATCACCTGCGCCTGCGGCTCGGCGACCCAGTTGTTCGTCAGCGGGAACGGCCAGCCGACCTCGGCGGACGCGGTGACGTTGTGCCCGCGGGTTTTCATTTTCACGCCACGGTCCGACTCGTTGTTGCCGTTGAAGCGCGTGCCCATCAGTACCAGGTCGAGGTAGGCCTGGTTGGCGCCGATCAGCGTCCAGTAAACCCCCAGGCTGTCACCGCGCAAGGTGGTGCTGCCGGCGTCCAGGTTCTCCCAACTGCTGTGGAAACCGTTGACGCTGCCTTTGAGGGTGCTATGCCCGACAAAAAAACCGGCGCGTTGCACTTGACCGCTGTCGTTGATGCTGGCGTACACATCACTGCCGACCTGGAAGCCGGTGACCGAACTGTTAAGTGTCGGGCTGACGCTGCCGGCAAAACCCTGGCGGCTGCTGTTGCCATAAACCCGGCCCCAACCCGCTGGAAATGCACCGGTCTTCTGCTGTTGGCTCTGGTCGCCCATGCGTTCGTGGTAGGTGCCCAGCATGGCTTGGACGATTTGTTGCGCGGCGGGGAACAAGGCCGCATAAATCGGCACTTCCGGGCGGTAAATCGGGATCGGCCGGATGCCCGGGTTAGGGCGTAGAGGAGGGGTTTCGTCCGCCGGCACAGGTGACACGCCAATAGGGGTTTCCACGCCCGGCAGAGGGGTTACCGGCACCGTGGAACGCAGGTAATAATTTTCTGAGGTGTTGGCGCTGACACCGCCCTTGAACAGGTAGTAGCTGAAGGCGCCGGCAGACACCGGTTGTGCCAGCGTAAAGCTGCTGGCAGCCCCGGTCGCCCCGTTGATCGCCTGAACCACTTGGATGCCGTCCACGGCAGTCTCTGCGCCGCTGCCGCCGAGGTTGGTGACACTGATGCCGGTGGTGCCCTGGATCGTCCCCTGGCTGATCACCAGTTTATCGCTGGCCGAGCCGTCACCGCCCAACACACTTTGTAGCGCAAGCCTGCCGCCGGTGCCGTTGTAGGTGCCGTTGACCGTCAGAGTGTCGCCAGCGCTGGCGCTGCCGGTGGTCATGTCGATCAGGCCGCCGTTGTTCAAGGTCGCGAGCTGGCCGGCGGTAAAGGGGTTGATCACTCCTGTGCCGACGAGCAACGTGCTGCTGCCATCCAGGGTCATGGTGCCAGTGCCCGTACCGGTATCGCCGAGGGTAAAGGTGCCACCGAGGGTCACTTGCGAGCCGTTCTGCAGGTGCACGGTTTCCCAGTGTGTATAGCGTTCTGGTGTGGCAACTTTGGTGTTGTCAAAGGTCAGCGTATCGACGCCCAAACCACCGTCCACCAGCGGCGTGGGCGCCACGATGGCTTCGGTCAGGTTCTGCAGCAGCGCGGTGTCGTTATCGCCGCCCATCAGCACAAACGAGTTGATCTGGCCGCCGCCGATCCAGAAGAATTCATCATTGCCGACACTGGCAAGAATCTGCCCGTTCACTGTGCCGCCGGTGATCGTTATGTTGTCGGTGCCGCCGCTGACGCTGATATTGCCGCCGATATAGCTGGTGCCCGAGACCAGGATCGTGTCGTTGCCAAAGCCTGCGACCAGGTTGCCGATGATGGTCCCGCCCTGCATATCAAACAGGTTGTTGTCGAGTTTCATGTCAACGCGGCCGATGCTGCCGCCGCTCATCAACGCACGGTCGCCATCTTCGAAGGCCCCGGTGATCGTGCCGCTGCTCATGGTGAACTGGTCAATATTGTCGCCCTGGGCCAGAGACGTAATGGTGCCGCCGCTCATGGAAAAACGGTCAGCGCCAGCCCCCTGAATAATCGCCCTGGCTTGCCCGCCGCTTATTTGCACAACATCAGCACCGGCTCCCTGTAACACCGTCGCTTGGACCGTTCCTTGAAAGAGCCGGAAAATATTATCGCCATCGCCCATGCCAACACCACCTGCGCCAATCACGGCAGCCGGCGTATTCAGTTCAATCAAGTCGTTGCCCGCGCCGTAGGACACCCCAACCACACTGCCGTTGCCGGAGGAGAAGATCAGGCTGTTGCTACCTTGCAGGTCGATGAGATTGCCGGCAGCGCCGCTGTTGCAGTTAATCACGTCATCGCCGGCGGTGACGGTCAGCGGGCAGGCCTGTGCGGCATGCGGGTAGAGGGTCAGCCAGGACGCTGTCGCAACGGCCACACTCAGGCATGCAAGGGGGGGGAGTCGTTTGCTCATGATCCTTCCTCGCTCGATGCGACCTATCCATCCGGTGCCTGGCGACAGGCACGGTCAAGACCATGGCAACAACGAGCACGATACGGATCAGGGACGACGGGTTACCTGCATCTGAAAACACCGGCCAATGCAAAGGGTTGGCATGGCTTTCTCGACTGGACCTCAACAGGTCCAGGCTGTTTGCACCTTAGACGTACATCCGGCAGCCCGCTACTGTGAGAAATAACAGGTATAGACGAGTGGCGCCCTAGGCAAACACGATCTCATAGGGCTCGCGCATCCGCTCCAGCAGCACCTGTGCGAGCATCGGCGGCAGGCCGATTTCCGGGTCGCCGGCCAATTGGCTGGCATAGGCATGGGCGGCGTGCAGCTTGCGCGCAACCGTCCAGGTATCCAGGCGGACCTTGCGTGCTCGGTGCCAGGGAATCATCGCGCCTTCCCGTGCCGGGCAATGCCAGGCCCACACCGGCAATTCATACACGTGCGCGCCCACCAGGCTGCAGGCTTTGTCGGTCGCACGGCCGACCGCGTCGTGGTCGTCGTTGCCGTCGTGCCGCCAGGTGGTGAATACCACGTCGCCGGGTTGCAGGTAACGCGCGATAAATTGGCTTATCGCCTGCTCATGGGCGGGCAGGGCATTGTCGCGAAACCCGCCACGAATCCACTTCAAACTGTGCAACGGCATCCCCAGGCGGCGCAGCGCCTCGACGCTCTCCTGGGGCCGTACCACACTCAAGCGGCTCGCCGGCCATACATTGGAGCCGGGATGGCTGGCGCTGCCATCCGTGAGGGAAACCAGCAGCAGAGGGTGTTCGAGGGTGCTGAGTCGTTGCAGCAAGCCGCCGCAGGCCAGGACTTCATCGCCAGGATGAGGCGCGATGATCACCACGCGCGCGCCCGGTGGCGCCAGCGAGGAGGGATGAATAGCGGGGATTTGCGCTATCTGCGGGGCACTGTTCCAGATTTGCGCGGGGCGGCGGCGAGCGTCGCTCAGGGTAGCGGGCTTCATGGGGGTCACGTCCTTGTCAAAAGATGCGGGGTCGTGCCCGTTGGCGGGACGACTCTCTTGTATCCGCCACAGACTCCGCTGCAGCGATTGCTCGGCATTCCAACCCTGGATTACCAGCAAGGCGTCCTCAGCATAGTCAAGGATTCCATGTTTACACATCGTGGAACTTTGATTTTTTAAACGGCCGACATCAGGCTCTTCAAGTAATCGCCGAATCCACCCTCTGCGCGGCAGTCCAGGCGGGCGCTGGTGACCACCTGCGGCGTGTGGCTCCAGGCGATGGAGGCGCCGCAGCGTTCCAGGTCGCGCACCAGTTGCACGTCTTCATGGCACGCCAGCGGTTCGAACCCGCCGGCGCGCACATAAGCCCCGGCGCTCACGCCGAGGTTGGCGCCGTGGATATGTCGATGACCGTCACGGGCGTGATACGCCTGGTGATAGCGAATCTGCGCCGCCGGGTCAAAGTCTTCGCTCCAGGCATCCACCGTGACCGTTCCGCACACCGCGTCGACGCCCAGCGCCAGTTGCGCCACCAGCCAGTCCGGTGCAACGCGACTGTCGGCGTCGGTGCATGAAATCCAGCGTGCGCCCTGGTTCAACAAGTGCCGCGCGCCCACGCCGCGCACATGGCCGACATTGCGCGCCTGCACTTCCAGGCTCTGCACTGGGTAGGCCTGGGCGATGGCTGCACTGGCGTCGCTGCAACTGTCGAGCACCACCAGGACCTGCACCGCTTCGCCCAGCAGCCCAGGGTGGCTGGCGGCAACTATCGCGGCTTCCAGGCACTCGGCCAACAGCGCTTCTTCGTTATGTACCGGTATCAGAATGCCGATCATCGCAGGCCCTCGTGTGTGGCAACCGTGGTGCCGTCGCGGCTCCACAGGTCGAGCAGGAAATCACTTTCGTGGTGCTGAACGACGCGGGGCATCGCCAGGCGTTGGTCGAGCAAGGCATGCACCTGCTCGGCGGTTTGCGGGCAGCCGTCGATCACCGGGCGCCAATGGCAGGCGAGCACCTGGCCGTCGTCGGTCAGGCTGGCGACGACGCGGTCGATCAAGTCGCAGAGGTCGTCGGCGTCGAGGTAGTAGCACACCTCGCTCAGCACGATCAGCTCGAAGCGGCCGCTGGGCCATTGTTCAGGCAGGCGGCTTTGTTGCACCTCGGCATGGGCATATCCCAGCAGGCGGGTCTTCGCCAGCGCGACGGCCGCAGACGCGGTGTCGCAACACACCAGGCGGTCACAGCGCGGCGCCAGTTCGGCGCTGAGTTCGCCATTGGCGCAGCCGGGTTCGAAAATCGAGGCGTAGCGCGGGCGGGTCAACACGGCCAGGGTCAGCGCGCGCTTGCGCCGTTCATACCAGCGTTGACGGAAGGCCCAGGGGTCATCGTTGCCCGCAAACAGCTCATCGAAATACAGTGTCGCCACGCTCATACAAACACCACCTCAAAGGGTTGCAGCAAGCGCTCTACCACATAGGGCGCCAGCACCGGCGGCAGGCCTATTTGCGGGTCTCCCTCCAACTGGCTGGCAAACGCGTGGATGGCATGGCGCTTGCGGGCTACGGCCTCGGGCGTAAGGGGAATTTTGCGCGCGCGGTGCCACGGCACCTGGCTGTCTTCCGGGGTTGCCCAGTGCCAGGTCCACACCGGTAATTCGTACAGGGTGGCCCCCACGGCCTGGGCGGCTTTGGCGCTGGCGCGGCCAACGGCTTCATGGTCGCAATGGCCATCTTCACGCCAGGTGGTGAACACCACATCGGTGGGCTTGAGGTAACGCTGGATAAACGTCGCCAGTTGTTCCTCGCGCGCGGCCACTTGGCTGTCGCTGAAGCCGGCGCGCAACCATTGCAGACTGTGCAGCGGCAAACCGAGCCGGTGCAGGGCCTGGGCGGACTCCTGCGGGCGTACCACGCCCAGCCGCTCGACCGGCCAGCGCCGCGAGCCCGGATGACTGGCGCTGCCATCGGTGACGGAGATCAACTGCATCGGCCGACCCAGCGCCGCCAGGCCTTGCAACAGCCCGCCGCAACCGAGCACTTCATCATCCGGGTGCGGCGCGATGATCACCGCGCGATGACCTTCTGGCACCAGCTGTTCGACGCTGACCTCTTCCAGTTCGGCCATATGGGATGAGGCCTGCCACTGATGCAGCGGCGTGCCCTGGCCGACAATCGGATTGGGTTTCATAACTGCCACCTCACTGTGGGGTCGCTCGCGACCTGTTCGCCGAGGGTGGCGAGGTCTCGTTCGGCATGACTTTGCCGCACATACACCGGCAGGTCCGCCATCAGTTGCGCGAAGTGGGGGTCTTTGCAATACGGCCCGGCCCCCACTGCGCGACCGACATGGCGGATCACCTGTTCAACCGTTTCCTCGATGGCTGCTCGCGCTCGCTGGGCGAGTTGGCAAGCATCGGCCTCAGGCGTCAGGTCGATCTGTTCGGCGCAGTCGCGCAGGACGCAAGCCGCACTGTTCAACGCACTGTCCACCGAGCCGAGATGGGCGAGGGCGTGGGGCTCGGGACGTTTGGCGCATTGCTCACGCAGCGCTTCACCCAAACGTTGTGCGGCACCATACCAGCAGGCCGCAATCCCGATCCCGCCTTGCCAGAAGCCGGGGCGGGCCAGGTAATCACCCGGCCCGCCGACGGCAATCGCGCTGGCCTCGTTGAACAGTATTTCGACACTGCCCGTGGCTGCCATCCCGACCGCATTCCAGCCCTCCTCGGTCACGGTGACCCCAGGTTGATGCATTTCCACCGCCACCAGTTGCTGACGATCCTCTTCATCCCAGGCCGTCAACAACCCATGGCTGACCACCGCTGCGCCGGAGCACCAGGCTTTTCGCCCGTCCAGCATCAAGCGTTGGCCATTGCGCCGTACACGCACCCTGGCCGTCGGCGGTTCAGCGGCCCACATGCCCCAGGTGCTGCCCAAAGGCGGCAAGGGGCTGTCGAGTTCAGCAATGATCGCCAAGGCGTCGGTATGGCCTTCGAACAACTTGCACAGGCGCAAGTCGTGCCCGGCCACCTGCGCCAAACGGCTGAATCGCTGCAGGGTCTGGCCGCTGCCGGGCAACGGCAACTGGTCCAGGCCTTCTTCCTGAAGGGCCTTCAGGGCATCACCGAGGGCTTGCGTATCCGCATAGCCCCGGTTGCCTTGAAGAAATCCATGCAACGCCATTTCACACCTCGTCGTCGTGCTGCAGTTCGAACAGCAACAGTGAACGGCCGGTCACTGCGTACTCGTGCTCGAAGTCAAAGCGTTCCTGGCCGCGTACCGCCGGCTCGTTGGTGTCGAGCATGCAGGTCCAGAATTGACCCTCCGGCACCGGCGGCAGGCGGAAATTGACCATGTCGTGGTGGGCGTTGACCACCAGCAGCAAGGTGGCATCGCCGCCGGGGCGACGAATCCCGGTTTCCTGGGCGCGGCCATCCATCAGCATGCCGAGGCAGCGGCCGTGACTGTCTTCCCACTGTTCAGTGGTCATTTCGGTGCCGTCCGGCGAGAGCCAGGTGACATCCTTCACGCCGATGTCTTCGTTGTAATCGCCCACCAGGAAGCGTCCACGGCGCAGGATCGGGTAGGCCAGGCGCAGCTTGATCAGGCGTTTGACGAACTTGAGCAGCGCCTTGCCGTCATCGTCCAGGTCCCAGTTGACCCAGCCGATCTCGCTGTCCTGGCAGTAGGCGTTGTTGTTGCCGTGCTGGGTCCTTGCGAACTCGTCACCGGCCACCAACATCGGCGTGCCTTGCGCCAGCAATAGCGTGGCGAAGAAATTGCGCATCTGGCGCAGGCGCAGTGCGTTGATCTCCGGGTCTTCGGTAGGGCCTTCGACACCGTGGTTCCACGACAGGTTGTTGTTGCTGCCGTCCTGGTTGTTCTCGTCGTTGGCTTCGTTGTGCTTGTCGTTGTACGACACCAGGTCGTGCAGGGTGAAACCGTCATGGGCGGTGATGAAGTTCACCGAACTGTAAGGCCGGCGACCCCGTTGATTGAACATCTCACCCGAGGCCGTCATGCGCCCGGCGAAGTCCGCCAACTGGCCGTCATCACCTTTCCAGAACGAGCGCACGGTGTCGCGGAAACGGTCGTTCCATTCAACCCAGCCCGGCGGGAAGTTACCCACCTGATAGCCGCCGGGGCCGCAGTCCCAGGGTTCGGCGATCATTTTGACCTGGCGCAGCACCGGGTCCTGGCGGCAGGCGACGAGGAAGCTGTGGCGTTCGTCGAAGCCGTCGCGGTAGCGGCCGAGGATGGTCGCCAGGTCGAAGCGGAAGCCGTCGACGTGCATCTCGGTGGCCCAGTAGCGCAGGGAGTCGGTGACCATCTGCAGCACGCACGGGTGGCTCAGGTCCAGGGTGTTGCCGGTGCCGGAATCGTTGATGTAGAAGCGTTTGTCATCGGGCATCAGCCGGTAGTAGGAGGCGTTGTCGATACCGCGCATGGACAGGGTCGGGCCGCGTTCGTTGCCTTCAGCGGTGTGGTTGTAGACCACGTCGAGGATCACTTCCAGCTTGGCTTCGTGCAGGTGCGCGACCATCTCCTTGAACTCGGCGATCTTGCCGCTGGCCAGGTAGCGTGGGTCGGGGGCGAAAAACGCGATGCTGTTGTAGCCCCAATAGTTGGTCATGCCTTTTTGCAGCAAGTGCTGGTCGTTGACGAAGGCATGTACCGGCAACAGTTCGACCGACGACACGCCCAACTGGCGGATGTGCTTGAGCACGTCATCTTCCATCAACCCGGCGCAAGTGCCGCGTACGGCCTCGCCCACCGAAGGGTGCCGCATGCTGATGCCGCGCAGGTGGGTTTCATAGATGATCGTACGGTCCCACGGCACGCGCACCGGCTGGTCATTGCCCCAGGTGTGCGCTGGGTCGATGACCTTGCACTTGGGCACGAAGGGCGCGCTGTCACGCTCGTCGAAACTGAGGTCGTCGTCCGGGTGGCCGATGGTGTAGCCGAACAGCGCTTCGGACCATTTGAGTTCGCCGACCAGCTGTTTGGCGTAGGGGTCGATCAGCAATTTGTTGTGGTTGAAGCGATGCCCGTTGGCCGGGTCATATGCACCGTACACGCGATAGCCGTAGATCAGCCCGGGGTGGGCGTCGGGCAGGTAGCCGTGAAAGGTTTCATCGGTGTATTCGGGCAGCTCGATGCGTTCCAGCTCCACTTCGCCGGAATCGTCGAACAGGCACAATTCCACCTTGGTGGCGTTGGCCGAGAACAGCGCGAAGTTGACGCCCAGGCCATCCCAGGTGGCGCCGAGAGGGAAGGGCAAACCTTCACGAATCCGCGACGGCTCTTTTTCCGGCATCGGTTGGCTTTTTTCGGGTTTGCTCATTGAGTTGCTCCTGCAAGGGTCTTTTTTCAGGCCAAACGGGGCCGTGCTGATGATGATTCAGCGAATGTTATGAAAAATTGAATCACCTCCCGCCAGCGGCGCCGGAAGGAGGCTTATGAAGTCGCCGGGCTTATGGCTTGGGCTTTTTCGGTGCCGGGGGCTTTTTAGCGGGCGGCGGAGCCGATTTGCTGGCGGCCGGTGGCTTGGCCTTTGCCGCGGTTTTCGGTTTGGCGGCTGGCTTGGGCTTGCTCGGCGTCAGCGCTTCGGCTTCAGCGAGCTTGCGCGCCATGTCCCAGTGACGCGCGTCTTCCCCATGGGGTTTACCTTCAGATTCCCAGATCTGATGCGCCAGTTCGCGTATGCGTTTGTCTTCAGTACTCATCGCAATGCTCCTCACAGAAAATTTTCAGCTTTCTTGATCATCAGGATTGATAAAGACATTGACCGGGAAATCCCCCAGGGCAGCGCTGATCAACAGCTCCTTGTCTGGTGTGACTGCGCCTGTATGAAAAAGTCCCTTCCAGTTTTCGGTTGGTGCGGCAAACGGCAGTTTTACCCGTGTATCGCCCCAAACCTGCGCATTGATCTGGGGATGCACACCGTGTTCAAGCAAGTGAAACGGCCAGCGCGGCACCACGACCAGCAAGCGTTTGCCGTGGTGTTCGCGGCAGAACGCGACCACGTGTTCGGCCTGTTTGCCAACCACCTCCAGCGGCGTATAACGGCCGCTGCGGAACAGTTCAGGATGGGCCTTGCGCAAGGCCAACACCTGGGCAATCAACGCCTGCTTGATCCGCCCGTCACGCCAGTTAAACAGCAGTTCGCCGCTGGCCGGCGGAATATCCAGCGCGCGTTGCCGTGCGTTGAAATCCACCGGGCGACGGTTGTCTGGATCCACCAGGCTGAAGTCCCAGAACTCATCGCCCTGGTACAGGTCCGGTACACCCGGCACGGTGAGGCGAAGCAAGGATTGCGCCAGCCCGTTGACCGCACCGGCGGGGGCGATGGCCTGGGCGGCTGCACCGATGGCAGTACGTAATTCGCGGCCTGCATCGCTGAGCAACAGGCGCGAGAGAAACACTTCCACGCCCTGTTCATACGCCTCGTTGGGCGCGCTCCAGCTGCTCTGCAACTTGGCTTCGCGCAACGCTTTCTGTTGCCACTGCCACAGGCGCTGTTGATAGGCCTCCAGTGCCGGGCCGTCATCGAGGTTCAGGTCCAACGGCCAACTGCCGAGCAGGACCTGATAGAGAATCAGCTCGTCGCCCGCCGAGGGTGAATTGGCATCGTTGTGCAACGGCGCTGCCAGGGTTCGCCACTGCTCCACTTGCTCGGCGTACCACGGCGCGCACTCGCTGAGCACCGCCAGGCGCGCGCGGGTGTCTTCGCCGCGCTTGTGGTCATGGGTGGCGGTAGCCAGCAGGTTGTCCGGGAACGCCTGCAAGCGTTGTTGATTGACCGCGTGAAAGTCGGCCACGGGTGCACTGAACTGCTCGGTGCTGAAGCCCACATCGTTGCGCGACAGCAACACTGCCGAGCGATAGAACGCCGTGTCTTCCACAGCCTTGGCGGCGGCGGGCGAGGTCAGTTGCTGGAAGCGTACACAGGCATGCTTGAGTATCTTGCGTTCGCGGCCCACCGGGCGGTTACGCCAGGGCTGGCCACCGAGCCATTTTTCCAGGTGGTCGAGCACCGGCCAGTCGCCTTCGCTCAAGGTCATGCGCGCACCGGCCAGGGCTTGCTGGAAGAACACATTGTCGCGTTCGCTACGGCCGCGGGCGCTGATGTAGGTGCGGTACACCGGGAAGTGCACGATCAGTTCCTGCAAGGCCCGGCGAATCGCGCCCAAGGTCAGGTCGCGGGTCATCACATCGTCACGGGCCACTTGCAGCAGGGCCTGGGCCACGCTTTCGAAGTCACCGGCCAGCGAGCCGTTGAGGATCTGTTGGCGCGCCAGCCAGGCTTCTTCGATAAAGGCCGAGGGGCGCTCGCTGTGGCGCGTCCACAACTCGGCCAGCGGTGCGAAGCCCTCCGGGTCATGTTGCAGCAGCGACAGTTGGTTCATGAATTCATAGCCGGTGGTGCCGTCTACCTGCCAGTCCTCGCGCAGGGTTTCGCCTTCGCCGAGGATTTTTTCGACAAAAATCGGCAAGTGCCTCCCCGGCGATAGCGAATCCACGCGACGCCGCAGCTTGCGGCAATAACCGCGCGGGTCGGCCAAACCGTCGATGTGGTCGATGCGCAGGCCATCCACCAGGCCTTCGCTGATCAGCTCGAAGATCTTGCCGTGGGTGGCTTCAAACACGGCGGTGCGTTCGACGCGCAAGCCGCCCAGCTCATTGACGTCGAAGAAGCGCCGCCAGTTGATATCGTCCGCCGCTGTGCGCCAGCTGGCCAGTCGGTAGGCCTGTTGCTCCAGCAGTGGGTGCAGGCGGTTGAAGCCCTCGGGTTGGCGCCCGTCGAATTCAGTCAGCCGGTGTTCGATGGCGTGCAGCACGGCGTCGTTGGTGGCGCGTTCGACCAGGGCCTGTTTGAGCCAGGCGGCTTCGGCGTAGGCATCGTCTTGATAGGCGAGGGCGCTGAAACGGTCGGCGAGGGGTTTGAGCAGTTCATCGGTGCCGAGAATCGCCGCGTAATCCCGTGGGCAGATCGGGAAGCGGTGCTCGTAGTGCTCGACGAAAAACGTGCCGTGGGTGGCATCGAAATGCAGGGTCAGGCTGCCGGTTTGCAAGGCCTCGCCGTAGTCGCTGCCGAGAAACGGCATCAGCAGTTGGCCCTTGAGCAACGGGTCGGGCGAGTGCCACTGGATGTCGAAAAATTCGCTGTAGGGACTCAAGCGGCCCCACTCCAGCAGGTCCAGCCACCAAGGGTTGTCCGCGCCGCCTACGGCCATGTGGTTGGAGACGATATCGAGGATCAGCCCCATGTCGTGTTCACGCAGGGCGGCCACCAGGCGGCGCAAGGCCGCTTCGCCGCCCAGCTCCGGGTTAACGCTGGTCGGGTCGACCACGTCATAACCGTGCATGGAACCGGCGCGGGCGCTGAGCAGCGGTGAGGCATACAGGTGGCTGATGCCGAGTCGGGCGAAATACGGCACCAGGGGCACCGCGTCGTCGAGGGTGAAATCCTTATGGAATTGCAGGCGCTGAGTCGCGCGCAGAGGCAGTGCTTTCATCGGTCACGCTCATAGGCTTGGTTACGCGCGACGGCCAATAGTTCGAGGCGGCGGGCGGCGCCGGCGTTGTCGAGCAGGCTGGAGGCCTCGCCTGGCAAGCGGCGACGCCAGTTGGGATGGGTGTCGGTGGTGCCGGGCAGGTTGGCTTGGTCTTCGATGGCCAGCGCATCTTCCAGCGGCAGCAACACTAACGGCGCGCGGGTATGCCCCAGGTAGCGCACGCTGGCGTCGATCATATGGTCGGTTTCATTGCGGATTTCATCGACGAAGTTCTGCGGGTCCTGGCTCAAGGCTTGTCGCAGCGCCTGACGTTCGCGCAGGCGGTGTTCGCTCCATTGCTCTGCGGTGGGCGCATCGATCAGGCCGAGTTGGATATTCCAGTCGATATCGCGGCTGTGCCACCAGCCGTTGAGCGTCGGCAAATCATGGGTGCTGGTGGTGGCCAGGGCATTGTCCGGCCAGTCGAGAATCGGCTTGAATTGGCCATCGTGGCCTTGTTCGAACAGCAGTACGCGCATGCCCAGAATCGAGCGGGCGATGAGTTTTTCGCGCAGGCCGTCAGGCACGGTGCCGAGGTCTTCACCGAGCACAATCGCCCGGTGGCGGTGCGACTCCAGGGCCAGCAGCCGCAACAGGTCGTCCACCGGGTAATACAGGTAGGCGCCTTCTTTGGGCGAAGCGTCCATGGGGATGACCCACAGGCGTTGCAGGCCCATTACATGGTCGATGCGCAAACCACCGGCATGCGCAAAGTTGGCGCGCAGCATCTCGATAAAGGCGCGGAAACCGTTGCGCTTGAGGCCTTCCGGGGAGAACGCGGAAATCCCCCAGCCCTGGCCGGCGCGGTTGAGAATGTCCGGCGGTGCGCCCACGGTGAGGCCTGCCAACAGCTCGTCCTGACGGCTCCAGGCCTGGCTGCCACCGCCGTCGGCGCCCACGGCCAGGTCGGCGATTAAACCCACACCCATGCCGCTGCCTCGGGCGGCTTGCTGCGCGCGTTCCAGGCAACGGGCGATCAGCCATTGGCTGAACGCGTAGAAGCCGATCTCGTCGCGATGGTCTTCGGCAAATTGTGCAAGTGCCGTGCTCTGCGGGTTGCGCCATTCCTGCGGCCAGTGGCGCCAGTCCAAGTCTTCGCCGGCGACGGCGCGCTCTGCTTGCACGGCTTCAAAGCGGCAATGGTTTTCCAGCGCCTGGCCACCGGCCTGGCGAAAACTGAGGAAGTCGGCGTGTTGTGGGTGGTGGCCGTGGCGGAAGTCTTCATACAGCGCGCGCAACAGGCGTTGCTTGGCCTTGGCGGCGGCCGGCCAGTCGATCAGCGTGTGTTGCTCCAGCGTATGCAGCTCCTCGGCCAAACCGAGTGCGTCAATGGCGTTACGCACTTCACGCTCGCCGAGGATGCAGCCGGGCGACGCATACAGGCTGTTGAGAAACAGGCGGCTTGACGGCGAATACGGGCTGTAGCGTTCGGTGTCGGCACTGAACATCGCGTGCATCGGACTGATCGCGAGGGCGTCGGCGCCGCGCTCTGCCGCCGAGCGCGCCAGATGCTCCAGCGCCAGGGTGTCACCAAAGCCTCCATCGCCCAGGCGGCGCAACGAATACAGCTGGGCGCTGAGGCCCCAGGCGCGGGCGGTTTGTGTGTCGACCGCTTCGGCCACGCTGTAGCAATGGGTGGGGGCGACGGCCAGGCTGAACGTCTGGTCGCCGATGTGTACCTGGTGGTAGCCGAGGGCAATCACGCCGGGCAGCACCGCGTCGCCGTCGAGACGAAATTCCAGGGTTTCGCCGTCTTCCAGGCTGACCCGGCAGTGCGTATCCGGCGCGAAGAAATGCGCGAGGTCGAGGCCTTCGCCACTGTCGATCGTCATTAACGGCGGCAGGTGCTTGTCCTGTTGCACTCGCTCCAGTTCGAGCAGGCTCGCGTCGACTTCTGCGTCATTGTCGGCCGGGTGGCCAAGGCCTTTCAGCACTGCCCGCAGGGCCTCGGGTGCAACGTGTTGTGGGCGGCCGTTTGCGTCGATCCAATCGACGGCCAATCCCGCTCGGCTGGCGAGTAGTTCCAGGTTCGCTTCGCTCAAGGGTGCGCTCCAACAGGGGATAAGGTGACGCGCGCGCTGAAGGGCGCCAGGTGCGCGCCTTCATGGGCGTGCGTTTGGAAAAGAACGTGCGGCGGTGCCGGGTGATCGAGGGGCGTGGTACTCAGGTTCAGGTCGATCTGCAACAGGCTGCCATTGCCCAAACGCCAGCGCGCGCTGACGGCGCCGTCTGCCAGCACCTGCGCGCCCAACGCCACGCTGCCAGGCAGGTGCGGCACGATATGGCGATGACGCAGGCTCAACAGGTGGCGGTAGAACTGCGCGTGTTCGTTGTCGGCAAAGCTGGGCGTCGATTGCACAAAGGTGGGCAGGGCGTTGGGGTCGGGAATGCGCTCGCGCCGCTCCAGGTCCTGGAATGCCGCGAAGTCAGCGAATTCATTGCGCCGGCCTTCGCGCACTGCCTCGGCCAGTTCACCGTGGTGGTCGGTAAAGAACAGAAACGGTTCGCTGGCGTTGACTTCATCACCCATAAACATCAGCGGGATCATGGGTGACATCAGCAGCAAGGTAGTCGCCGCCTTGAGTGCCTGTGGCGGGCACAGTTGGTGCAGGCGTTCGCCCAGCGCGCGATTGCCGATCTGGTCATGGTTCTGCAAAAACGCCACGAAGGCCGTCGGCGGCAGGTCCGCGCTGGGTTCGCCGCGTGCATGGCCATGCCGGGTAGTGTCGCCCTGGTAGATAAACCCTTCACCCAGGCAACGCGCCAGTTTGGCGGTGGGCTTTTCGGCAAAGTCGCTGTAATAGGCGTCGGTTTCGCCGGTCAGCAACACGTGCAGCACGTTATGAAAGTCATCATTCCATTGCGCGTCGAAATCGTGCTGGAGCAGGCTGGCCTGGTTCAGTTCGTTTTCCAGCACCAGCCACACATGCCGGCCGATGTCGACCTGTTGGCGGACCCGTCGTGCGAGCTCCTGCAGGAATCCCGGGTTGTCGATGGCGTGCACCGCATCCAGGCGCAGGCCGTCGAAGCGGTATTCGAGCAGCCACATCAGCGCGTTATCCAGGAAGAAATTGCGCACTTCACGGCGATCAAAATCGATGCCGGCGCCCCACGGTGTGTGCACGTCGTCCTGGAAGAAACCCTTGGCGTACTGGCCCAGGTAATTGCCGTCCGGGCCGAAATGGTTGTAGACCACGTCGAGGATCACGGCCAGGCCGTGTTCATGGGCGCTGTCGATCAGGTGTTTGAGTTGTTCGGGCGAGCCGTACGAGGATTGTGGGGCGTAAGGCAGTACCCCGTCGTAGCCCCAATTGCGCTCGCCGGGGAATTGCGCCAGGGGCATCAATTCAATCGCGGTGACGCCCAGCTCCGCCAGGCGTGGCAGGTGTTTTTCGACTTCGGCGTAACCGCCCAGCGCCCCGACGTGCAGCTCGTAGATCACGGCTTCGTGCCAGGGGCGGCCTTGCCAGTTACTGTGTCGCCATGGATAGGCGAGCGGGTCGACGACCAGGCTCCAACCGTGCACGTCTGAGGCCTGGGCCCGGGACGCCGGGTCGGGGACATCTTTTTCGCCGTCGATGTTGTAGCGGTAACGCGTGCCGGCAGGGCACTTTATCTCGGTTTCAAACCAGCCTTCTGCCTGAGGCAGCATGGCGATGGATTTACCGTTTTCCAATTCAACGCTGACATAAAACGCGTCTGGCGCCCACAAGGCAAAACGCGTGTGTTGCGCGTCCAGCATGATTGCGCCGTGGGGCCAGGTTTCCAGAGTCCGTAACGGCATCTATGAAGACCTCCCTTGATTATTTACTCGTTTTTCCCAGTGCTTTGGTCACCAGTTGTTCGTACAGCTCGGCGTACGGTTCTACCGCCTGGCACCAGTTGAAGGGTTGGGTCATGGCGCGGCAGCGCATGGCGTTGAGCAGGCCTTTGTTGGCAAATACCCTCAATGCGCGGCTCAGCGCTTCTTCATAACTTTCAACCGTGGATTCGTTAAACAGAAACCCGGTGACGCCATTCTCGATGGTGTCCGCAAGCCCGCCGGTATTACGCGCCACCGGCAGCGAACCGAAGCGCTGCGCGTACATCTGGCTCAGGCCGCAGGGTTCGTAACGCGATGGCATCAGCAGGAAGTCGCTGCCGGCAAACATGCGGCGGGCGTCGGTTTCATTAAAACCGATGCGCACGCCAACCTGGCCCGGGAAGCGCAGTGCGAGTTCACGCATGGCGTGTTCTTCTTCCGGCTCGCCGCGTCCGATGATGGCGATCTGGCCACCGTTCTCGACGATGTAGCTCGCGACGGCTTCGGTCAGGTCGAGGCCTTTTTGATAGACCAGGCGCGAGACCACGGCGAACAGCGGGCCGGTGGAGTCGTGCAGGCCGAACAGCTCGCGCACGTGGGCGGCATTGATCGCCTTGCCGTCCCAGTCGCCGATGTTGAAGTTGTGGGTCAGGTGCGTGTCGGTGGAGGTTTCCCAGCTTTCATCAATCCCGTTGGGGATGCCGCTGAGCAGGCCTTGCTGAGTCTTCGCTGCGAGGAAACCGTCGAGGCCGCAGCCGAACTCCGGGGTGGTGATTTCCTGGGCGTAAGTGGCGCTCACGGTAGTGATATGGCTGGAATACGCCATGCCCGCCTTGAGGAACGACATCTTGCCGTAGAACTCCATGCCTTCCTGCTGCAAGGCGTGGGGCGGAATGCCCAGCTCTGGTGTGGATGCCAGGCTGACCACACCCTGATACGCCAGGTTATGAATGGTGAACAGCGTCGGTGTGCGTGACCCACGCCAGTGCATATAGGCTGGGGCCAGGCCAGCGGGCCAGTCATGGGCGTGCACCAGGTCCGGGCACCAGTGGATCTGGGCGAGGTTGGCGGCCATGTCGGCAGCGGCCAGGCCCAGGCGGGCGAAGCGAATATGGTTATCCGGCCAGTCGCGGCCGTTGTTGGCGCCGTAGGGCGTGCCTTCACGCTCATAGAGCTCGGGGCAGATCAGCACATAGATGACGAGGCCGTCCTTGAGGTCCATGCGCCCGATCTTGCAGGGTGGCAGTGCGGCATGGCCACCCAACTCACCGATGATATGGATCGGGTTGTCGCTTTCCATCACCTGCGGATAACCCGGGATCAGCACCCGTACATCGTGCAAGTGCGCCATGGCGCGGGGCAGGGCAGCGGAGACGTCGCCCAGGCCACCGGTTTTCACCAGGTCGGCAAATTCAGACGTGACAAACAGCACTTTCTTTCTATTAGGGTTCTGACTCACGATCGGCCGCACAGTGTTGGGCAGGTCGGCCAAAGTCGTTGGCCCCCCAGCCGGCTGACTAAAACGCTCTTCCTGAGTATCTACAGCAGCACTGATCATAATGCTCTCCTACATGTTGGTTGGCTGGTGGCCCGCTGCCACTAGCTCCGAAAACCGCATCCTGCGGTCAGGCGCACAAGCGCAATACAAACTGGCAAGGCGTATGCCAATTGCACGGTAAGCGTGAAAAGATTGGATGGACGGGCATCTGGCGTGAACCACGCGTGCGCGCCCTACCTAAAACTGGACCTATGGCAGAGTTGTAAAGTTTCGATTTTTTGCGGGGTTTTTGTTTTGGAACGGACCCATCGGTCATCAGTCTAGGACAGATCCTAGAGACTGTAGGGTTTATGTGGATATTTTGTAGGACAAAAAACTTGTAACGATATGCTTTTGTCGGAACTGAGTGTTCCTGTGGCGAGCAGGCTTGCCCTGCGTTGGGCTGCGAAGCAGCCCCGGAATGGACGCCCGAGATACATTTGATGCATTGAGGTGGCCCATTTGGGAGCGCTTCGCACTCCAACGCAGGGCAAGCCTGCTCGCCACAACAGCCAGCCGCTCACAACAAGCTGCCGGTTATGAACCGTGCGCTTGCGCTTAAATGGTGCGGCCGGGTATCAGCCCAGCACGCGAATGGGCGCGCCGTTGGCCCACGCCTGAACATCTTCAATCATCTGCTGATAAAACTGCCGATAATTCTGCTCGCTCACATACCCCACATGGGGTGTAGCCAGCACATTGGGCAAGCGGCGGAACGGATGGTCTACCGGCAGCGGCTCCTCGGCGAACACATCCAGCGCAGCGCCCGCCAGGCGTCTGTCGCTCAATGCCTGCACCAGCGCTTGTTCATCCACAATCGGCCCGCGCGCGGTGTTCACCAGATGCGCTGTTGGCTTCATCCAGCCCAGCGCTTCGGCGTCGACCAACCCACGGCTGCGCTCACTGAGCACCAGGTGCACGGTGAGAATGTCAGCCTGCTCAAAAAGCTCGCGCTTGCTGACCCAGGTCACGCCGGATTCGGCCGCGCGTTCCGGCGTAAGGTTTTCACTCCAGGCAATCACACGCATGCCGAACATCTGGGCAAACTTCGCGACTTTCTGGCCAATGCTGCCCAGCCCGAGAATGCCCAGGGTCTTGCCGTAAAGGTCGCCGCCCAATCCCACCTGCCATCCGCCTGCTCGTAAAGAGTTGGCTTCGGCCAGCAGATTGCGCGTAGAGGCCATGATCAGCGCCCAGGTGAGTTCCGGCGCGGCGTGCTTGTAGCTGTCGGTGCCGCACACTTGGATGCCCAGGGCCTTGGCGGCGGTAATGTCGATGGTTGCATTGCGCATGCCGCCGGTCACCAGCAGCTTGAGCCTGGGCAGGTCCTGCAACAGCGCCTTGTCGAAGGTGGAGCGCTCGCGCATCACGCAAATCACGTCGAACCCTTTCAAGCGCTCGATCATCAAAGCCGTATCCGCTGGGTAGTCATGCAGGAAATGCACGTTGCCCACATCCCCCAGCACCGACCAATCCACCACAACACTGGCCACATTCTGCCAATCATCAATGACTGCGATCTGTACCGACATTCACGAGTGCCTCGAAAAAGGTTGGATTAAAGGGCGTTCAGCCCTTGCAACAGCGCTTTATGAAACTGTGCCGGCTCTTCCATCTGCGGCGCATGGCCCAGGCCGGGGAATTCCACCAGGGTTGCGTGGGGAATCAGCTTGGCCACTTGCTTGCCGAGTACTGCGTAGTTGCCGAGCTTTGCCTTGACCTCCGGTGGCGCAAGGTCTTTGCCGATCGCCGTGTTATCAGAGGTACCGATCAACAGCAGGGTGGGCATCTGCAAGTCCTTGAACTCGTAGTACACCGGCTGGGTGAAGATCATGTCGTAAATCAACGCCGAGTTCCATGCGACCTGGATATGCCCCGGGCCTTTGTTGAGGCCGGCGAGCATATCGACCCAGCGGTCGTACTCAGGCTTCCAGCGCCCGACGTAATAGGTGTTGAGCTCGTATTTGCGGACGCCCTCGGCGCTGAGCTTTAGTTCGCGCTCATACCACTGGTCGACGCTGCTGTAGGGCACGCCCAGGGCTTTCCAGTCTTCCAGACCGATGGGGTTGACCAACGCCAGTTGCTCGGTTTGCTTCGGGTAAAGCAGCGCGTAACGCGTGGCGAGCATGCCGCCGGTGGAGTGACCGACCAACGTGGCCTTTTGAATGCCCAGTTTTTCCAGCAGTTGGTGGGTGTTGATCGCCAGTTGCTGGAAGCTGTACTGGTAATGGTCGGGCTTGCTGGAGGTGCAGAAGCCGATCTGGTCCGGCGCGATCACGCGGTAGCCGGCATCGCTCAGTGCCTTGATCGAACCTTCCCAAGTGGCCCCGCAGAAGTTCTTGCCGTGCATCAGCACCACGCTGCGGCCGTTGGCCTGGCCGTTGGCCGGTACGTCCATGTAGCCCATTTGCAAGGATTTGCCCTGGGACTGGAAGTTGAAATGCTTGACGGGATACGGGTATTCAAAGCCTTGCAGCTCGGGCCCGTAGGCGGGGCCTTCGGTGGCGGCGAACACAGGCGCGGCGCCCGCAGTGAGCAGGCCGGCAATGCAAAAAGCTCGGATTAGAGGCATGGAAAGGGCTCCCAATAGATTGCCCGGATGCTGTTTGGAGGGGATTAAGTAGGGATTAACACCCACTGCAGGGTCAAGGCTGCGAGCACGCCATACCGCACACCTTTGGCCAGTGTCACCAGCAGCAGAAAACGCCACAACGGCTCGCGCATCACCCCGGCGACCAAGGTCAGTGGGTCGCCAATAATTGGCACCCAACTGAGCAACAACGTCCAATGCCCCCAGCGCTCGTAATGTTTACGGGCTTTGTCCAGCTGTTTGGGGCTGAGCGGAAACCAGCGTCGGTCCTTGAAGTGATCCGCCGAGCGTCCCAACAGCCAATTGACCACCGAGCCCAGCACATTGCCCAGGGTGGCGATGCCCAACAGCAACCACAGGCTGTAATGCCCGCTGAGCAGCAGACCGACCAGCACGGCTTCGGATTGCAATGGCAACAACGTTGCGGCGCCGAAGGCGGCGAGGAACAGCCCGAGGTAACCTGCCAGCACTGATCAGTGCGCCGGGTAGTCGGCCACCACCACATCCTTGCCGTCACGGGTCAGGCCGATGATTTGAAACGCATCACTCGGTCCGTCTACTTCCATCCCGGGCGAACCCATGGGCATGCCGGGGGCGGCGATTCCCAATAGATCGTCACGCTTGCGCAAGGCCAGCACCTGCTCGGCGGGCACATGGCCTTCGACGAATTTGCCGTCGATCACGGCGGTATGGCACGAGCCCAGTCGCGGGGCGACGCCCAGACGTTGTTTGACGGCGCTCATGTCGGTTTCAACGTGGTCGTTGACCTTGAAACCGTTGCTTTCCAGGTGGCTGATCCACTTTTTGCAGCAGCCGCAGTTGGCGTCGCGGTGCACGTCGATTGGGATCAGGTCAGCGGCCTGGGCCAAGGTGGTGGTGAGCAGGGCGCCCAGCAGGGCCAGTCGCAATGGGTTTTTCATGGGGGATCTCGCTTGTAGGAGGTGGCCATCAACGTTGGCGGCGATCATGACGACGTCATCGCTGGCAAGCCAGCGCCTACAGAAAGCGGGTGCGTCGGAAATGTTTCAAAGTTATACGGAGCGGGCATTCTCTAAACGATGCTTGAGCTGGTCCAGCGCGACGGCGGACAGCTCTATCATGCGCTCATGCAGGGTGGCGAGCTGCAGTTCGGTCTCATAGGTCAACACGCGCTTGAACAGCGTGCCGCTCTGAAACGGCTGCAGGAAGTAGTGGATGGAGCCATCGACGGCCAGGGAGGTGAAGACGGTCTTGAATTCACTGGGTCGCCGGGCAACCTGCACCCGGTAGCTCATGGGAACCCGGATGCCGAGCAGGTCGATGATCTCGGTAAAACGGGCGCCGCAGGGGAGAGAACCGCGGGTGCCAGTGTCGGCACTCAGCGACGTGGGGTGCCATTCGTGCCAGAGGTCCGGCTGGGTCACGTAGTCGTAGACGGCATCGATAGGGGCCTGGATAAATCGTTCCTGACTGATCTGCTCCAAGCGGACCGGCTGCTCGACAGCGTGCATGGCACACCTCCTGTGTGAAGTGTCCGGGCTCATGAATACTGACCCTTTTTGACGGCGTCTGTGGTCAATAGAGGATCGTATTCATGAGGCCGGACACTGGAGCTGTCAGAATAGTCCCACTCCCGCGCATTGCACGGGAGTGTTTCAGCCGTTTATCAGCGAACCTTGAAACGGCTCATCAGCGAAATCACCCGGCCGTTGGCATCGAGCAGGCTTTGCGTATTGGTTTCAGTGGCATGGCCGCTTTCCACCAGCTCTTCGACCATGTGTCGGATTTGCACCATGCTGCGGTTGATCTCTTCGGTCACCGCACTTTGCTGCTCGGCGGCTGTGGCGATCTGGGTGCTGAGGTTGTTGATATGGCTGACCGAGCCGGCCATCTCATCCAGGCCGGTGTTGACCCGCGCCGTGGCATCCGCCGCCGACTGGCAGCTGGCCTGAGTGTTTTCCATGGCCGTTACCGACGAACTCACACCGGTGGTCAAGCGCGCGAGCATTTCATTGATTTGCGAGGTGCTGGCCTGGGTCCGGGCGGCGAGGGCACGCACTTCGTCGGCCACCACCGCAAAACCACGGCCTTGCTCGCCGGCACGCGCGGCTTCAATCGCGGCGTTGAGTGCCAACAGGTTGGTCTGGCCAGCAATTGCGCCGATCACACCGAGGGTTTCGGTGATGCGCGCGGCGTCCTGGCGCATGTTTTCCACGGTGTGAGTGGCGCTGGCGACTTCACCGATCAAGGCGCTGACGCTGGTCGACGCTTCGCCTACCACCACGCGGGAACGGTCGGCGTGTTCGTTGGCGCGCTGGGTGAACGAAGCGGTTTCAGCAGCGTTTTGCGCAACCGTGTCGGCGGTGGAACTCATTTCGGTGATGGCGGTGACGGTCTGATCGGTCTCCGAAGCATGGCGCACCAGGATCTGGTTGGTGTGTGCCGAGGTTCTCTGCAGTTGCTCAAGGCCCGAAGACATGGCGCCTGTGGCCTGGGTCACTTCGCCGATCATATTTTGCAGGTAGACGATAAAACGGTTGACCGAGTGGCCAATGGCGCCCAGTTCGTCTTCAGCGCGGATGGTGATACGCCGCGTCAGGTCGGCATCGCCGGCAGACAGCGCGTCGATATTGGTTTTCAGCGACTTCATGCGCTGCACCAGTTGGCGGATCGCATACGCCGCCAGCAGCACCAGCAGCAGTACCATCGGGATTTGCAGCATCGCCAGGGTGCCAAGCACGTCATCGCGCTGTGCGGTGATCAGCGAGGTAGGCAGGGCGGTGGCGAGGAACCATGGCGTGCCTTCGATCGGGCGCATATAGAACGTGTTGGCCACGCCCTGGTTGTCGAACTCGCTGCGCTGCAACGCCTGGTCGCGGTGGGCAAGGGCTTTGCTGACCTGGGCGGCGAACGCCGAAGTGCCGGTCAGTTCGCTGATGTTTTTCAACACCACCGGGCCGCTGATGCGCGTGCTGTTGCTGATGATCTTGCCGTCGGCTTCGACGATCAGCATCTGCCCGCCGATGTCTTTTTCCTTGCTGGCCACCAGGTCGTTGAAGAAACCCAGGGTCACGTCGATGGTCGCCACGCCATACGCCGCGCCGTCACGCTGGATTGCCATGGCGCAGTTGGTGCGCGGTTCCTGGCTGGCGTCGTCTTTATAGGCGGCTGCCCAGGCGCACTGACCACGCGGCGAGGCGAGGCCGCCCTTGTACCAGCTTTGGTCGTAGTAGTTGGGCGCGGGGTCGCTGTTCCAGAAGGTGTTCACCGCCAGCTTGCCGGAGGCATCACGGTGCCAGAAGGTGCTGTGCTTGTTGCGCCCGGGTGTTCGCTGGTTGGGCAGCGGCCAGATACCGCCGCCGAACACTTTCAGCTCGCCATACTGGTCCACCAGGCCGGGCAGGACCTTGTCGATGGCGTCGCTGTCGAGCAGGGGAATGGTTTGGGTGATGCTGCGTTGCTGGGACTGAACCTTGTTCAGCTCGCCCTGGATTTTTTCGGCCACTTCGCTGATGCGGTTGAGCACCACCTGTTCTTCCGTATGCCGTAGCGTGGGCGCGACCAGCTGGCCGATACCGACGACGGTCAACGCAAACAGCACCAGGACGAACAGCACCAGAAACAGGGTGTAGCGGGCTTGGATGGAGCGTAGTGGGGGCATGAGGATCGTCCTTACGAAGCGTTTATTATCGGCGCGGCTTTTTTAGAGCTTCGTCGGGTTATCGGCTTGGTGAGGAAGAGCTTTAGGTACTGTCGTGCAAGAAAATCAGGGCGCACCGGCAACCGGTGCGCCCTGGCTGTTATTGATGCACCAGGCCCATCGAGGCTTCGGTGTAGCGCAAACCGGCGGTGGCACCGGCGGGAAAGATCGATTCCAGTGCGGCCAGTTCGGCGGGGCTCAGCGTGACATCCAGCGCCGCCACGTTTTCTTCCAGGTACTTGCGCTGCTTGATGCCCGGAATCGGGATCAGGTAGTCACCTTGCGCGAGTACCCAGGCCAAGGCCAATTGGCCTGCCGTCACGCCTTTTTCGGCGGCCAGGGCCTGCACCTGGTCGACCAGCAACAGGTTTTTTGCAAAGTTCTCGCCCTGGAAACGCGGGCTGGAGCGGCGGTAATCGTCGGCGGCGAAGTCCTCAGGGCTTTTCAGGGCGCCGGTGAGGAAACCACGGCCCAGCGGGCTGTAAGGCACAAACGCAATGCCCAGGCGCTGGCAGGCTGCGAGGCAACCGTTGTCTTCCTGGTCGCGACTCCACAGCGAGTACTCGCTTTGCAGGGCACTGATCGGGTGCACCTTGTGGGCGCGCTCCAGGCTGGCGGCGGACACTTCACTCAGGCCCAGGTAACGCACCTTGCCTTGCTTGACCAGTTCGGCCATGGCACCGACGGATTCTTCAACGGGCACTTCGGGGTCTATACGGTGCTGGTAGTACAGGTCCAGGGTTTCAACGCCCAGGCGTTTCAAGGTGCCCTCAATCGCCTCGCGGATGTACTCGGGGCGACCATTCACCCCGCGTGCCGCCGGGTTGGCCGGGTCACGCACGAAGCCGAACTTGCTGGCCAGGAACACCTGGTCGCGCTTGCCGGCGATGGCCTTGCCGATCAGTTCTTCATTGGTGTGCGGGCCGTACATGTCGGCAGTGTCCAACAGGTTGATGCCCAGCTCGAGTGCGCGATGCAGGGTGGCGATGGCTTCTTTGGTATCAGTGCCGGTGGTGTAGAAATCCGTCATGCCCATGCAGCCGAGGCCGATGGCGGAAACCTGAGGACCGTTCTTGCCGAGTTGACGAGTGTGCATCGGGGAGCTCCTTGGAAGGGGAAGGCCCCTATTGTTGCCCTCGACAACGCTGGGATAAACCGGCTAAAAGCACTATCACTATTATAAAATTCTAAACAATCATAGAGGTAACCTCGCTTTGGACCGATTTAACGCCATGCGTGTGTTCACGCGAATCGTCGAGTTGGGTGGCTTTGCCAAGGCCGCCGACAGCCTGCAGATGCCGCGCGCCTCGGTAACGATTCTGATCAAGCAACTGGAGGCGCACCTGGGCGTGCAGTTGCTGCAGCGCACCACGCGGCAAGTCAGCCCGACGCTGGATGGCACCGCTTACTATCAGCGTTGCGTCAGCCTGCTGGCCGACCTCGAGGAAACCGAAGCGGTGTTTTCCACTACGCGCCGCAGCCCGCGCGGGACCTTGCGTATCGACATGCCCTCGGGCATCGGGCGCTTCCTGGTGATTCCTGCGTTGCCCGCATTCACTGCGCAATACCCGGACATCAATCTGGAGATCGGCCTCAACGACCGCCCGGTCGACTTGATTCGAGAAGGCGTGGACTGCGTATTGCGTGGCGGCCTGGCCCTTGACGATTCACTGGTCGCGCGGCCGCTGGCGATGATGGACCAGGTCACCTGCGCCAGCCCTGGCTACCTGCAACGTTTCGGTGTGCCTTCGAGCTTCGAAGACCTGAGCGGCCATCACGTCGTCGAATACTTTTCCAGCAGCAGCGGTAAACGCTATGGCCTGGAATTCCAGTTCGGCGAACAGATTCGCCTGGTCGACCTGCCCAAGCAGGTGGCCGTCAACAGCGCCGACGGTTATCTCGCGGCCTGCGAGGCGGGCTACGGCCTGGTGCAGACGCCGTATTACCATGCCAGGCGGCAACTGGAGGCGGGTACATTGGTGGAGGTGTTAAGCGGCATCCAGGTACCACGATTGCCCTTGACCGCGCTGTACCCGCCGCACCGCCAGTTGTCCCAACGGGTGCGGGTGTTTGTCGACTGGTTGGTGGACGTGTGCGCGCGGCCGGGCAATGGTTTGCAGCGCTGATCACTGGCGTGGGCTATTGCCCGTTGCCTTGCTCGCTGTAGTCGAGGGTATAGCTATTGCGCAAAGGCTTGCCCATTTCCTCATTCAGCGCATTTTCTGTGAACGGTTTGGGATTGATCGTGCTCGGTGGCGTTGAGGGGTCGTTATCCAAGTCGAACGGTTGCGCATCGTTGGGTAATCCAATGGCCTGGCGTTCAAAGTTTTCCACCGGTCCCGATTTGCCCGGCCCAAACGACTCCTGAGTCTCACCACTCAGGAACGTGCCGGTTGCGCCGTTGTAGGCATGGGCGATTTCATGGAAGAGCCCAGTCACCGGTACGGATATATTGGAGCGGTCCATACTTTCAAGCGTCGACGGCGGGTCGTAGT
Source organism: Pseudomonas fildesensis (assembly GCF_001050345.1). GTDB lineage: Bacteria > Pseudomonadota > Gammaproteobacteria > Pseudomonadales > Pseudomonadaceae > Aquipseudomonas > Aquipseudomonas fildesensis. Next base: position 57,966 of record NZ_LFMW01000021.1, read on the forward strand.
AAATCGTTGCGCGGTCGGCACGTGAGCCTGGCACCCCATTTTTGATGACGCCCAAGGCTGACTCGTCAATGTTTCCTTCGGCTTCAGCGGCAAGCTCTTCCAGTTCAGCGCTGTCAAAAACATAACTGGTGCCACCGAAACTGATCGGCTCGACAGTCACCTTGCCGCCGTTGACGCCAGCCAGCGCGTCCATTTGTGTGAGCGCTTGTTGCCCTGTGGGTGAACTGCGCAGGAACTCGAAATCGTCGGCGACCCGTTGCTTGAAGTCCGTTGAGTCTTGCGGCGAGACGCTGATCGTGAATCCCTGCTCGCCAGCGCTGCTGGGTATCACCGGCGTGAAGGTGGACCCTCGGGTTCGGTCAAAGTGATCGCTGGCATTGGCAAAAACGCGATCGCCGACCTTGTTCTGCCAGATTCTGTCGTGGCCTTTGCCTGTATAGAAGGTGGTGCGGTCGTGACCGATCAACTGGTCATCGTCATTGCCACCGTGCATGACAGTATGGCCGTTGCCTGCGTAAAGCCGGTCATTACCGTCACCGCCATCCAGGTGGCTTTGTTTAGTCGCGGCGCCTGCGCCTGCGTAAATGCGGTCATTGCCCTTGTTGCCGTACATGACGTTATTGCCGCTGCCACCCATCAGCGTATCGTCGCCGTCGCCGCCTTCGGCATAGCCCAGGCCGCTGCCCAGTCGCAGAACGTCGTTGCCGCCCTGTCCGTAAAGCCGGGTTCTGCCGCCGCCGGCTTGTACCTGATCGTCGCCATCACCGGCGTCTACATCCACGCGAATCTTTACGTCATCGTCGATCTTTATCCTGTCGTTGCCGCCTTTGGTCTTGATCCATAGGCCTTGCGGCGGGCCTTGCTGTTCTTCAGCGTTGAACAAATACGGCGTGCCATTGACGAAGATTTGCAGCTTGCCCCCAGGCCAGCTGCGCACATGGATATCGTCCGCGTTGTTGCCGGTTTCCACGACCAAACGGCTCGACATAATCTCCGGATCGTTGGGGTCCGATGGGTCCCAGACAATTTCCCGGCTGATCTTCACGTCTCCGTTGACGTGCAACGGATGCATTTTGACGTTGAGTCTGCCTGGCGTCAGATCGGAGGGTGTGGCATAGGGCGACGGCGCAGGTTTATCGAGGGCCGCTGGCGGGGTTGAATGATTGCGGGTTGGCGCGGAATAAGCGTGTGCAGACGAAAGCATCGGCTTGACCTTCACGTTGATTGGCAGTGGGTACCTGATTGCGCGTCAGGGCTACCCATTACGTGGAGGACTGTACGAAAACGTTCCCTGGCTCCGTCGGCGTCCTACTGCGCAAAGGGGCTTGCCCCTTGCGATAGGCGCCCGGCTGTTGCCCGGTGACTTTATGAAACGCCCGCGTAAACGCCGCCACCGACTGATACCCCACCGCTAGCGATACGTCTGCCACGGTCTGGTCAGCCTTGAACAACCGGCACGCGTGGCGCATGCGCATCATCAACAACACTTGCCCCGGCGACTGCCCGCTCAGTTCATTGAACCGCTTGAAAAACGCCGAGCGCGACAGCCCGGTGCAGGCCGCCATGCTTTCCAGGGTCCAGGCCTCGGCGGGGCGTGCGATCAGTTGTTCCAACAGGTTGGCGAACGCGGGTTGCCGGCCGAGTGCCGCCAGGCCTCCCAGGGTTGTGTTATCGAGCACTTGCTGGCGCAGCACATACAGAAACAGCAAGTGACAGAGGCGTTCGAGCAACGCGCAAGAGGGCGCCGGTGTGCATTCGCACTCCTGCAGGATCAGTTCGAACAGTTTGCGTGCTGCGGTCAGTGAAGGATCGCCGGCCCGCAGGATGATCCAGGCGGGCAGGGTGTCGACAATCATCGCCGACAGGCCGGACTGAAAATGAAAGAACCCGCAGACCAGGCCCACGCCGTTATCGGCCGCGACGTCCAGCGGCAACATCGGCCGGCGTGGGCACTGCTGTGCGCCCGCCGCCGTAGCTTCCCCGGACAGCCGATATTCAAGGTCGCGCAGCAGAAACACCGCATCCCCATTGTTGAGCAGTTGAGGGACCGGTTCGCCTTCGATATGCAGCCAGCACTGGCCTTGGACAATCAGATGAAAACTCGCACTCGCCAGGCCGTGGGTGCTTGCGTGCCAGTCGCCACAATAACGACCGACGTGAAACAAACGGGTGTTGAGTTCGAGGCTATCTAATAACCAATCGACAAGTGCACTGGACGAATTCATCTAATGGAAAGACTCAAGAGCAAGTAATCGCTACTTTAGCCTATTGAGGCGTTTTTTTATAACCAACAGACTTAGGACATCAACCCATCCATCAGGAGACCACTCCATGTCCCGTGTACCGTTGCTCACCCCTGAGACCGCCCCGGAAGCCGCCAAACCGTTCCTGGAAAACGCGCTGAAAGGCTCGGGGTTCATCCCCAACCTGCTGGCGGTACTGGCCAATGCACCGGCGGCGTTGGAAACCTACATCACCGTGTCGGGCCTGAATGCCAAGGCGGAGCTGAGCCTGGCCGATCGTGAAGTGGTCCAACTGATTGCCGCGACCACCCACGGTTGCGATTTCTGCGTCGCCGGCCACACGGCCGTAGCCCGCAACAAAGCCAAGCTGCCGGAAGACGTGATCGACGCCTTGCGCCAGCGTGGGGAATTGCCCAACGCCCGCTATGAGACACTCGCCGCGTTCACCCGTGAAGTGATCGCTACCCGTGGCGATGTGAGTGACGCAGGTTACGACGCATTCCGTGCCGCCGGGTATTCTGATGGTCATGCGCTGGAAGTTATTCTGGGTGTCAGCCTGGCAACCCTGTGCAACTTCGCCAACGTGTTCGCTCGTACCCCGCTGAACCCGGAGCTGGCGCAATTCCGTTGGGAAAAACCGGCAAGCTGAAGGCGCGCGCGCATCGGTGATGGTCCCTCTGCTTTAACAAGGAGAAACATGAATGCTTGACCCAATCTTGAGCCGTTGGCTCGATGTTCAAGCGCAGGCCCTGGACGTGGGCAGTTGCGATCCACAGGAAGTGCTGCCACGGCTGGCAGAAGCCAATGTGTTAAGAATCGGCGTGCCGAAATCGCTCGGTGGCCTGGGCGGCGATGTGAGCGGTGCCGTGGAGGCCATCGCCAACATCGCCAGTCATTCCCTGGCGGCGGCGTTTGTGTGCTGGGGCCAGCGTTCGTTTATCGAGTATCTGTTGCAGAGCCCCAACGAGCGGTTGCGCGAGCAACTGTTGCCCGACCTGCTCAGCGGCAAGCTGGCCGGGGCGACCGGGTTGTCGAATGCGATGAAATTTCTGTCGGGTATCGAGGCGTTGCAGATCAGCGCCGAGCCGAACGATCACGGCTGGACGCTCAACGGTCGGCTGCATTGGGTGACCAACCTGCGCAAGAACGGCTTCGTCGTCGCCGCAGCGATTGAGCATGCTGGAGGTGGCGCGCCGTTCATCCTGGCGATCCCGGATTCGGTGGCGGGTTTGCAGCGCTCTGGTGATCTTGAATTGCTCGGGCTGCAATCCAGTAACACTGCCGCGCTGGGCCTGGAAGGCGTAGAGCTGAGTCGCGACTGGTTGCTGCATGAGGACGCGCGCAAGTTCCTGCCGGCCGTGCGCCCGGCGTTCCTGGGCTTGCAATGCGGCATGTCGATTGGCCTGGCCCGTCGCTCGTTGGCCGAAGTCGCCCACCATCTGGGTGCGGCGCGCACGGTGTTGCGTGACGAGCTGGAAGCGCTGCGCGTGACGCTCGATCATCTGGTCACGGAACTCAAGAATGGCCTGCTGGCCGGGCGCTTTGCCGCAGGGCCGGTGCCGTTGTTCAAGCTGCGCATCGCCCTCGCGGAAACCGCCGCCAGCGCGGTGCAACTGGAACTGCAAGCCAGCGGCGGCAAGGCCTACCTCACCGCCCACGGCAGCGGCTTCGCGCGGCGTTGGCGTGAATCGGCGTTTGTACCCATCGTGACGCCGAGCCTGGTGCAACTGCGCACCGAGCTGCAACGTCAGGCTGCTCTATGAGCCAGGCGGTATTAAGTGCCCAGGGCATTTGCCTGGGGTATGCCAGCGGCCCGGTATTGCAAGGCTTCGACTTGCAGTTGCAGCCCGGCGAAGTGGTATCGATCCTCGGCCCCAGCGGCGTCGGCAAATCCAGCCTGTTGCGGGTGCTCGCCGGTTTGCAGGCGCCCCAGGGCGGTAGCGTGCGGGTGCTCGGCGAGCCGTTGAGCGGTCCGCACCCCCGCGTCGCGGTGGCGTTTCAGGACCCGAGCCTGTTGCCCTGGCTTAACCTGGAAAAGAACGTTGCCTTCGGCCTGGATTTCGCCCGTCAGCCTTACCTGACGGCTGACGAGCGCCGCCAGCGCGTCGACCACGCCATTGCGGCAGTCAACCTGGAACACGCGCGCCAGCAGTTCCCCGCGCAGTTGTCCGGCGGTATGGCCCAGCGCACTGCGTTGGCCCGCTGCCTGGCGCGCCAGCCACAAGTGTTGTTGCTGGATGAACCGTTCGGTGCCCTTGACGAAGTGACCCGCGCCGACATGCAGCACCTGTTGCTCAAGGTCAATCGCGAACAGGGCTCGGCAGCGGTATTGATCACCCACGACATCGACGAAGCGCTATTGCTGTCCGACCGCATCCTGCTACTGGGTAACCGCCCGGCGCGGACCCTGGGCGAATGGCGGATCGACCTGCCGCAACCACGCGAAGAGCAGGTCGAGGCCATTGGCGCGTTGCGTATCGACATTCTTAAAACCCTACGGCAGGCGAGCCGCCCTCAACCCAACCCCCTTGATCTGCTGGAGCCTAGCCATGTGTCTGGATGACCTGACCCACTCGCGCCGTGACTTTCTCAAACTCTCTGCGGTGCTCAGTGCCGCCGGTGCCTTGCCGCTGTTGAGCAGCCTGCAGGCCCGTGCCGCCAGCGACCCGGACGCACCGGTACGCATCGGCTACTTGCCGATCACCGATGCCACGCCGCTGTTGGTGGCGCATAACAATGGCCTGTTCGAAGCCGAGGGCATCAAGGCCGAGCGCCCTGTGCTGCTGCGCAGTTGGGCCCAGGTGATCGAGGCCTTTATTTCGGGTCAGGTCAACGTGATCCACCTGTTGTCGCCGATGACCGTTTGGGCACGCTACGCCAGCAAGGTGCCGGCCAAAGTGGTGGCCTGGAACCACGTCGGCGGGTCGGGCTTGACCGTGTCGCCAGGGATTACCGACGTCAAGCAACTGGGCGGCAAGTCGGTGGCGATTCCGTTCTGGTATTCGATCCATAACGTGGTGGTGCAACAGCTGTTCCGTGACAACGGCCTGACGCCGGTCGCGCGTGCGGCGGGCAGCGAGATCGCCGCCAATGAAGTGAACCTGATCGTGCTGCCCCCCTCGGACATGCCGCCGGCGCTGGCCAGCAAGCGTATCGACGGCTATATCGTCGCCGAGCCGTTCAATGCCCTGGCGGAAAACCTCAAGGTCGGTCGCGTACAGCGCTTTACCGGCGACGTGTGGCGCAACCACGCGTGCTGCGTGGTGTTCATGCACGAACACGACCTGACCAACCGCCCGGAGTGGTCGCAGAAAGTGGTGAATGCCATCGTCAAGGCGCAAGTCTGGACCCGCGACAACCGCGAAGAGGCGGTGAAACTACTGTCCAAGGACGGCCCGAACCGTTACACGCCGCATGCCGAACCGGTGTTGAGCAAGGTACTCGCACCTGCAGCAAGCGACCGCGCCGCTTACCTGGCTGACGGTGCGATCCAGCATGCCAACTGGGACGAACACCGCATCGACTTCCAACCCTATCCTTTCCCGAGCTACACCGAGGAACTGGTGCGGCGCCTGAAAGACACGTTGATCGAAGGTGACAAGAAATTCCTCGCGGACCTCGATCCAGCCTTCGTCGCCAAGGACCTGGTGGACGACCGCTTCGTGCGCAACGCGATTGCGGCGGTAGGCGGCATGAAGACGTTCGGCTTGCCTGAAGGCTTTGAGCGGACCGAGGAGATTGGCGTTTGAACAACGGCAAAACCGTAGCGTGGCCGGGCTGGTTGCTCGGTGTTGGCGGGCTGGGCGGGTTGCTGTTGCTTTGGTGGCTGGGGGTGAAGGTGTTTGGCGAGGCGGACGGCTTGTCCGCGCGTTTTTCCCTGGCCGCAACCCTCGGCAGCCTGTGGGAATTGCTTGGGCGCGGTGAGTTGTATCTGCACATCGCCGTGAGCCTGAAGCGCATTTTCGTCGGGCTGTTCCTGGCGCTGCTGGTGGGGGTGCCGTTGGGGTTGTTGGTGGGCAGTTCGCGCAACCTGGAAGCGGCGACCACGCCGGCCTTCCAGTTTCTGCGGATGATCTCGCCGCTGTCCTGGATGCCCATCGTAGTGATGCTGATGGGGGTAGGGGACCAGCCGATCTATTTCCTGTTGGCGTTTGCCGCCGTGTGGCCGATCATGCTCAACACCGCTGCCGGCGTGCGTCAGCTCGACCCGCGCTGGTTGCAGTTGAGCAAAAGCCTGAGCGCCACGCGGTGGGAGACGTTGCGCCGGGTGATCATTCCTGGCGTGGTGGGGCATGTGTTGACCGGGGTACGCCTGGCCATCGGCATCCTGTGGATCGTGCTGGTGCCGTGCGAGATGCTTGGGGTCAGTGCGGGGCTGGGCTATTACATCCTCGACACCCGTGACCGGCTGGCCTATTCGGAGTTGATGGCGATGGTGTTGCTGATCGGGTTGCTGGGGTTTGCCCTGGATGCGTTTGCGCGGTGGCTGCATCAGCGCTGGGTGCACGCGGGCTGATTACACGCCGTCTCGCGCTCCGGTGGGTGCGCGAGACGGCGAGGAGGATCAGCTATGGTAGTACCCCGGGCCGCCGCCATAGTAGCGATGGTCATGCCAGCCACCGCCACCGTGCGGGAAGATGATGCAGCCGCTCATGCTCAACATGATCAGCAAGGGAATCAGCAGTGTGATTCGACGGAACATTTCGAAAATCCTCCAGGGTACTCATAAGGTCAATCAGGCGCCGGACAAGCCAAAGCTTTTCATCGCCTGTAACATGAGACCCTGCCGACCCCGATCCATCCCCGCCACAGGGTATGTGCTTGGCATCGTCGGCGATACACAGTGGATACATTCTTAAGGTTCAGGAACCCGTCATGACCCAAAAGCAACGTTTGAAATACTCGATTCTGATTGCCCTGGTAGTGCTGGGCTCTATGTTTGGCCTGTCCTACCTGCAGAACACCGGGGCGATCAGCGAAAAAACGTTCCAGTACATCGCCATTGCGATCGCCGTGGTGGTGGTTGTGATCAACGGCGTGATGCGTCGCAAGGTCAAGCCTGGCGTCTGAGTCAGTCGCGGCGCTCGAGTACTTTGGCAGCCTCCTCATGGAGGCTGTAGCTTTTATCCGCATTGAGGGTGATCACGCCCTCGCTGCACAGGCGCTTGAGCACCTCACGCACGCTGAGAAACGACAACGGGATGCCCAGCTCCAGCAAATGGCTGTGCACGCCGCGCACACCCAGGGTGCGCTGGTTGTTGGCAGCAGTGAGTAAAGCGTCGATGACCTTCAGCCGAATCAGGCTGGTGCGCAAACCGAAACACTTGAGCAAATGGCGAATACGCTGGTTGCCTTGCTGTTCGGGCGCTTTGCCGAACGCTTGTGTGCCGTTGCCAAACGCGGCGTCGGCGAGCGGTGAATGTCCGTCCTTGGGCTGTTGCGAGTTGTACATGCAAAAAAACTCCTTATCAGAGCCTGATCAGGAAAATGATGGCGCTCTTATCTAATAAGACGAACGAGCAGCCGAAATCATGAAGTGCAGGATGTAGAAATTTTGTCGGTATCGGTTTTGTCACACCTCGGACATCCTGAATAAACGCGCTTCGCAGCTAAATTTTTCCCGGTCTTTTGCGTTCTTACGGTGGGGTGGTTGCCCCTGGTGAGGGTGTTCAATTTGACTGTGGAGTCTGCGTGATTATTTCCAACGGGTTGTCCAGGATGTGCGTGGCAGGGTTGCTGCTGGGGCTGTGCCTTGCAGCATCGGCGCGGGAACAGGCGACGCAGGCGTCGGCGGAAATCCGGCGTACCAGTTTTGGCGTACCACATATCCGCGCCAGCGATGAGCGCGGCCTGGGGTTTGGTATCGGTTACGCCTACGCCCAGGACAACCTGTGCCTGCTGGCCAATGAAGTGGTCACGGTGAATGGCGAGCGGGCGAAGTTTTTCGGGCCCGATCAGTCGACCCTGGAAGAGCGTAACAACCTCACCAGCGATGTGTTCTTTACCTGGCTGAATACGCCGGAGGCGGTCGCCACGTTCTGGAAGGCGCAGACCCCGCAGATCCGCCAGCGTATCGAAGGCTATGTGGCCGGCTACAACCGCTATCTGAAAGAGCAGGGCGCGCCGGCGCAGTGCCAGGCCGCGTGGGTACGGCCCCTGGTCGTTGAAGATCTGGTGAAGCTGACCCGCAGGCTGCTGGTCGAGGGCGGTGTCGGCCAATTCGCCGAAGCACTCGTCGGCGCGACGCCACCGCAAGCGACTGCCAGTGTGCAACCCAGCGCCAAAGCCTTTGAACTGGCTGCTGCCAATCAACAGCGCTTCAGCCTCGACCGTGGCAGCAATGCCGTCGCCGTGGGCCGCGATCGTTCGTTCAACGGCCGAGGCATGCTGCTGGCCAACCCGCATTTCCCGTGGATCGGCGGCATGCGTTTCTACGAGATGCACCTGACCATTCCCGGCCAGCTGGATGTAATGGGCGCCGCGTTGCCGGGCCTGCCGGTGGTGAATATCGGTTTCAACCAGCATGTGGCGTGGACGCATACGGTCGATACGTCCAAACACTTCACCCTGTATCGCCTGACCCTCGACCCCAAGGATTCAAAGCGTTATCTGCTGGACGGCAAATCCGTTCCGCTGGAAAAAACCTCGCTGAAGGTGCAGGTCAAACAGGCCGACGGCAGCGTCAAAGACGTCACCCATACGGTCTACAGCTCGCAGTTTGGCCCGGTGGTGCAATGGCCCGGCAAGCTGGACTGGGACAGCCATTACGCCTTCAGTTTGCGCGACGCTAACCTCGGCAATGACCGCGTATTGCAACAGTGGTACGCGATGAACCGCGCCACCAGCCTCAAGGAACTGCAAACCTCGGTGCAGACCCTGCAAGGCATCCCGTGGGTCAACACCGTGGCCGCCGATGACCAGGGCCAGAGCCTGTACATGAACCTGTCTGTGGTGCCCAACGTCAGCGCCGCCAAACTCGCCCAATGCAGCGACCCACGGGCCGGCCTGCAATTGATCATGCTCGACGGCGCCCACAGCGCCTGCGCCTGGGACGTCGACCCACGTGCCGCCCAAGCCGGCATCTTCCCGGCCGAGCAACTGCCGCAGCTGCAACGCACCGACTACGTACAGCACTCCAACGACTCAGCCTGGCTCGCCAACCCCAAGGCGCCGCTGACTGGCTTCTCGCCCGTGATCAGCCAGGACAACATCGGCCTCGGCCCACGCGCCCGCTTCGCCGTGCAACGCCTGCACTCCCTGGAAAAACACCCGATCAGCGTCGCCGACCTGCAAAACATGGTCATGGACAACCAGGTCTACCTGGCCAGCCAAGTCATGCCCGACCTGCTGGACTACTGCGCCAAACAACTCGGCACCGACGCCGTTGCATTGCAACCGCTGTGCACCAGCCTCAAAACCTGGGACCAGCGCGCCAACCTCGACAGCGGCGTGGGCCTGGTGCACTTCATCAACCTGCTGGAACACCTGCAGCAAAGCCCCGACGCCTGGCGTGTAGCCTTCGACCCGGCCCAACCCCTGACCACCCCACGAGGCCTGGCGATTGACCGCGCGCCCGTCGCCAAGGCCCTGCGCGAAGCCATGCTGGCGTCCACCGCCGACGTCGCCAAACTCGGCCTGACCGCCAACAGCCGTTGGGGTGACATCCAAGTCTGCGGCCAAACCCCCATCCACGGTGGCCCGCAAGAACTCGGTATCTACAACGCCATGCAAACCGTGCCCCGCGCCGATGGCAAACGCGAAGTCGTCAGCGGCAGCAGCTACCTGCAAATCGTCACCTTCGACAACAACGGCCCCAGCGCCCTTGGCGTGCTGGCGTTCTCCGAGTCCAGCAACCCAGCGTCCAGCCACGCCAAGGACCAGACGGAAGCCTTCTCCCAGAAAAAACTCCGCCCACTGCCGTTTACCGAAGCCCAAATCAAGGCCGACCCGCAGTACCAGCAACAGCTCATCAAGGAGTAGGGCAGACACGCAAACCCTTGATGCCAATGCGAAATATTTTTGAAATCAAGGGGTTGCAGGCAAAAGCAAATGAGTACATAATGACGCCCATCGAACGCAACGAAGTATTAAAAACTTCAATGTATTCAATGAGTTAGAGTAGAGGCAGGGTTTTATAGCCCACTCAAGTTTTTATGCGGTGAATGTCAGTGGTAGGGGCGTTGATCGTTTGAGGCCGAGTAGCAAAATGGTTATGCAGCGGATTGCAAATCCGCCTACGCCGGTTCGATTCCGACCTCGGCCTCCACTCTTAAAAACCCCGTAGATTAACGTCTACGGGGTTTTTTATGGCCTTAAGGAAAGTGCAGGAGTTCCGACAGTACCTTCTGGGTTGGAGGCCAAAAGCTACTACTGAAAGCAGGCAGTGCGTTACTGAGGACTCGTAAAGGCAACATCCATTAATCCAAATGAATGCTCCGCCAGCTAGTGTATGAGCGTATGGTTGATTGAACCCCTCAGATTAGGCATTCCACATGGACGGAAATTTAGGGACGCGCTTGAAGGAAGAGCGCAAACGGCTTCTTCTCTCCCAGCATGATTTTGGTGCGGCTGGCGGTGTGGCCGAGAATGCTCAAGGCCACTATGAGCGCGGAGAGCGGCTTCCAAAGTCAGACTACTTAATGGCCGTCCGCAAAATTGGGGCTGATGTCTTGTACGTGCTGACAGGTGAGCACGAGTCAGTCAGCTCTGCCAGCCTCAGTAATGCTGAAGCAAAGATTGTTGGCCATTATCGCGAGCTTGATTCGATCGATAAAAGTTCGGTCTCTCGCATCGCCTCGTCACTGTCTAAGGAGTAGCTCGCACTTCTTGCTTCCCGTACATGCTGTATGCCTGGCCAGGGTGGGGTCCATTAGGGCTGGGCATAGATTCCATTCAACACCACCAACTCCACAATCGCGACGAACGCACAAAGCGTGACAAACCCCGGCGTAAATACGCGTTTGCGGTTTTAGCTATAAGACTGCAAGTTCAGCGCATCAAGCAAATCACTCAGGATCGATAGAAAATCTATCAACCGTCGACCTCTGACCTGACGATACGCTGGTCCCTGACTTCCCCCGCGTAAGCGCCAATCCTTTCCTGCTGAGCAGCGAGCAACGCGCATATTTTCATCAGCGCCACCGCTTCACCGGGTGTCTTGTCACTCGCCGCCAGTGCAGTTAGTTCAACCACCGACCAGCCAATAACCGCCGCTGCGTCTTCAAGGTCGTAAAACAGTTCCTGCTGAGCCGTTCTGGGGCCATCGAGTCCCTGTATCAATTCTTCCATTTACTCACCCGTCGGTCGCTGTTTCAGTTGAAGCCCCATGACCACCATTCCGATTTCCGCCAGGTCCGTATTGAACGGTATTTCACCGATCTCTTGGAAGCCATATGCCTCGTAAAAGCGTCGGGCATTTGAATTGGTCTTGAGCACATCAAGCCACACCAAACGTTCTCCACGTTGTATCGCCCGGTCGCAAATGGCGTGCAGAAATTGTTTCCCGTATCCGAGCCCGGCGGCGGATTTGAGGAAATAGATTTTTTGCAGCTCTGCGCCCGGTTCAGTCGCCCCTCACTTGCCCCCAGTCACATCGAGAAACGTGCCGGTATAAAAGATGCCTCTGCGCTGGCCAGCCATAGTATCGCGCGGGCGACTTCTTCGGGTTGTCCGCCTCGGCCCATGGGGATCGATTCCTTGACGCGGTCCGCGCGTCCTGGCTCCCCGCACCGATGCACGCCTGCCGCCTGTGATCAGGATCAGCGGTGCTTGTGAGATTCGGAAGCCTTCTTGGGGAGAGGACATACGGGCGGCGTTCAGCCGATCAGGATCGTGCCGGTGGCAATCACCACACACGCGAGCACTTTTCGGACAGTGAGCGTCTCGCCCAGGAAAAAATAACCAATTAATGCCGCAAACAAGACGCTGGTTTCCCGCAGCGCCGACACTGCGCCCATTGGCGCGCCAGACATGGCGTAGATCACGATGCCGTAGGCCAGCAACGAGACCAGCCCGCCTATAAAGGCCGTGATGAATCCGGGACGCGGTGTGAACAAGCTCTTTGCGCTGCGCATGCCCACATAGACCATCGGCATCAGCACGCCCCACAGCGCGCACATCCACACCGTGTAGGCCAGCGGCGCGCCCGATAGCCTCGCGCCGACACCATCGGTCACGCTGTAGGCCGCAATAAAAACGCCGGTGCCCAGCGCGTATGGAAGGCTGGGGACGGCCAGCCGGCGCCCTTTGAAGGCCAGTGAAATGATGCCGCCTGACACCAATGCGATGCCCAGCAGCGCGCCAGGCCCGACCGTCTCGCCGGCAAAGAGCGAGGCGAAGAGCGTGATCAGGATTGGCGATGAGCCACGGGAAATCGGATAGGTTTGCCCAAGGTCGCCCACCTTGTAGCTGCGCACCAGGAAGAGGTTATAGCCAACATGCAGGACCGCCGACAACACCACATAAAACCAGCTGGCTGGGTCGGGCGCCGGCAGAAACACGGCGATGCCTGTGCTTGCGATAGCTACCGCCAGGCACATGACCGTCATCGACCAGAGCCGGTCGGCTCCGCCGCGCAGCAGTGCGTTCCAGCTTGCATGCAAGAGGGCGGCGAACAGAATGAGTAAAACGATGTGAAAAGGCATGCGCCATCCTAAGCAACCGGCTGCGCCGATTAAAGCGAAGTCCTTTCATTGCGTCACGAACAAATCCTCACACAATCAGCGATAACGCTGCTGCGCATGACCGGATTCTGCCAACAGCCAATCGGGCAAGCTGACGACATGGGGCAGGGATTCGATGCCTTTGGGGCAGACAACATGCACGGCAACCGATGCGATTGCCAACAAAATACTGGACACGTTCGACCTGGCGATCGCCAAGTCGGCTTAGATCATCGAAATCCCACCGGCAAAAAGTCGAACTGGATTCGACCAGGCAACGGCCGCAGAACCAAGTTAAGGGCCAGGGACTGAGTTGTACCATCGCCCATACAAACTCTACCAACGGGTTACACGAAACCTGTGACGCACTTCATTTTGAACGGTCATACACAGCGAGTATTAAAACTTGTTGAGTAGAGAGTATTTGCATGAAGTTGAATAACCTAACCAAGGCGGCTGTGGTTGTCGCGCTGTTGTCGTCCTTGTCGGGCTGCTGGATCTTCATGCCACCACCGGGTGGTGGTGGTGGTGGTGGTGGCGGCGGCCACCATGGTCAAGGCGGCGGCCCTGGCGGCCCGGGCGGTGGCGGGCAGCGTTAACGTGTAAGTGAAAGGGGCAGGCCACGACCGTCATTTTGATGAGTCGTGGCCTGCCCTTTTTTTGTCCGGCTCAAATCACAGGCAAAGAAAAGCCCGCGATGGGGAGTGCGGGCTAAAAGGTGTTCGCTTAGGAGCTGGAATGACCATAAGCACTCGCTCGTGAAAGGTTTGTGAAAGCGAAGTCGCAAAAGTGTATTCCTCGATCCGCTTCCAGCTGTACGGGGCGGTTGCACCCGTAAGCCACTACTGTCGCAGGCATACCACCACCGTTTGGATACCGCGCCATGTTTATGTCTACCAGCCTGCTGTCAGCCTTTGTGCTGTTCGCCTTTGTGTCGTCGATCACTCCCGGGCCCAACAACACCATGTTGCTGGCGTCGGGCGTGAACTTCGGGTTTCGCCGGTCGATGCCCCATGCGCTGGGGATCAGCATTGGGTTCATGCTGCTGGTGATTTCGGTCGGCCTGGGCCTGGGTGAAGTGTTCAAGGTGTTCCCGTGGGCCTACACGCTGTTGCGCTATGTCGGCGCAGCTTACCTGTTGTACCTGGCGTGGAAGATTGCGACGGCGGGAGGCATGTCCGACAGCAGTGATGAGCAGGCCAAACCCATGACCTTCCTCGGCGCGGCCGCGTTTCAGTGGGTCAATCCCAAGGCCTGGGTCATGGCGCTGGGGGCTATCACCACCTATACGCCGGCCGAAGGGTATGTCACCAATGTGCTGGTGATCGCGCTGGTGTTTGCCGTGGTCAACCTGCCGAGTGTGTGCGTGTGGGTCGGTTGTGGCAGCGGGCTGCGCAATGTGCTGCGCGAGCCACGCTGGTTGCGGCTGTTCAACGGGGCGATGGCTGGCTTGTTGGTACTGTCGCTGTACCCGATGCTGTTCGCGAGCTGACAGCCCGGCGATCAGACCGGCGAGATAGTCGCCAACAGACCAATACCGATGGTCAGCACCAAAAAGCCAAACAGAAAAATCGCCATCTTGGTCATAAGGCCTCCGAAGGGAAGGGGACGGCAGGAGCATTCCTGTCGCGCTCGACAAGGGTGTCGGGAGTGAGAGCATTGTCCGCCTCCGGCGCGTTTCGATACAGACGCAGATAGCAAAGAAAAAACCGTATCAGATACGGATCCGGGGCCTGAGCCTGGGGCTTCAGGAGCACTGATTATTTAAAGATCAGCCAATAAATCCGCCTTGTGGCTGAAGCGAACAGCACTGCGCACCACCTGAGACAGCTGCGGCATTTCCCCCTAAGATGGCGCCCACAGCCTCAACAATAACAGTGGGCCAACCCTCGATGGAAAGACGTCAATTCAGCGGTGGCATGAAGGGCAAGAACCTGCGCTACCTCAATGAGCACCCCACGCAGCTTGCGTCGGCCACCCGCGTCGGCTTCCTGCTGCTCGAACACTTCTCCCTGCCCGCATTCACCCAGGCCCTCGACACCCTCGTCACCGCCAACCTGCTGCGCCCCGAGCTGTTCGCTTCGCGCACCTTTGGCTGGGGCGACGGTGAAGTCATCAGCGACCTGGGCCTGGTCATCCGCCCCGACGCACGCCTCGACGTGACGGCCCTGCATGACCTGGAGTTGCTGGTCATCTGCGGCGGCTTTCGCACCGAACTCAAGGCCAGCGAAGACTTCATCCACGTGCTGCGCACCGCTGCCGAACTGGGCGTCAGCCTCGCCGGTGTGTGGAACGGCTCATGGTTCCTCGGCCGCGCCGGCCTGTTACAGGGCTACCGCTGCGCGATCCACCCCGAACATCGTCCGGCACTCGCCGAAGTCTCCAAGGCGGCCCACGTCACCAGCGAACCCTACGTGATTGACCGCGACCGTCTCACCGCCTCCAGCCCATCCGGCGCCTTCCATATGGCCCTGGACTGGATCAAAAGCCTGCATGACAAAGCGCTGGTCGAAGGCATCGAAGACATCCTTGCGTTCGAAGAGTCTCGCTACCGGCGCATCAAACCCACGGAAAACGTTTGCGTGAGCGCACCGCTGCGTGAAGTGGTGAAACTCATGGACGCCAACCTCGAAGAACCCCTG
This sequence comes from Pseudomonas fildesensis, assembly GCF_001050345.1. Classification (GTDB taxonomy): domain Bacteria; phylum Pseudomonadota; class Gammaproteobacteria; order Pseudomonadales; family Pseudomonadaceae; genus Aquipseudomonas; species Aquipseudomonas fildesensis. The sequence goes on from NZ_LFMW01000021.1 coordinate 73,512, forward strand.
GAACTCGACCAACTCGCCGTCTACGCCGGCCGCTCCCGCCGTCAGCTCGAGCGCCTGTTCAAGGAACAACTGGGCACCACGCCACAGCGTTACTACATGGAATTGCGCGTGACCGAGGCGCGGCGGTTGTTGCAGCACACTGAATTGTCACAGGTGGATGTGCTCGTGGCGTGCGGGTTTGTGTCGCCGAGCCATTTCAGCAAGTGCTACAGCTCGTATTTCGGATATCGCCCCTCCAAGGAGAAGCGTTTGGTCAAGTAGAGTGCCCACCCAGGCGTGCGCCTCTGCACCCGCTTATTCAAGGAAGACCCATGTCCCTCACCCTTTCAGATCGTTATCGCGGCAGTTTGCTCGGCCTTGCCTGCGGTGACGCAGTCGGCACCACTGTTGAATTCATGCCGCGCGGCACCTTTGCGCCTGTCATTGATATGGTCGGTGGCGGCCCGTTCAACCTGAAGCCTGGCCAGTGGACGGATGACACCTCGATGGCGCTATGTCTGGCGGAAAGCTTGTTAAACAAGGGCGGCTTTGACGCGCAGGATCAGATGGGGCGCTACCTGAACTGGTGGAAGTGGGGGTATTGGAGTGCTACCGGAGAATGCTTTGATATCGGTATGACTGTTCGTGAGGCGCTGTCGGAATTTGAGCGCAATGGCAACCCCTTTGCAGGTTCAACCGATCCGTATTCCGCCGGCAATGGTTCGATGATGCGGCTTGCGCCGGTGGTGTTGTTCTACTTTCCTGATCGTCAACGCGTCCATACATTTACCGCCGAAAGCTCCCGCACGACTCACGCCGCCCAGGAGGCAATCGAGTGTTGCCTGGTGCTGGCGGAGGCCATCAGCAACGCCCTGGCTGGCGGCTCAAAAGCGCAGGTATTGCAACTGTCGAGTACGCACCTGATTGCCCCGAAAGTCGCAGCGATTGCGCGTGGAGATTATCGCGACAAGCAGCGCGCAGGCATCGTTGGCTCAGGCTATTCGGTGGCCTCGCTTGAAGCCGCGCTCTGGTGTTTCCATCATACGGACAGCTTCGCAGAAGCCGTATTAATGGCTGCAAACCTGGGTGATGATGCCGACACCACCGCCGCCATCGTCGGCCAATTGGCAGGCGCGCATTACGGTGTGCACAGCATCCCGCTGGCGTGGATGGATAAGCTATGGATGCGCGACGAGATCCAGGATATCGCTGACTCATTGCTTCAGGCAGCCCTAAAACCGGCCCAGCCGATAGGCCCCCAGCGCCGGTAAACCACTCGGCACACTTTCAACGCTCGCCAATTGCGCGATCAACTCAGCGGTGATCGCCGCCTGCGTGAGCCCCAAATGTTGATGACCAAACGCAAGCAACACCTTGCCCTCAACCACCCGATCAATGATCGGCAGCGAATCCGGCAAGCTCGGCCGAAACCCCATCCACGCTGTGGCATCAGCCGCGTTCAGATCCTGGCGAAACAAGCCCTGGCTCAGTCGATGCAACTGCCATGCACGTGCCATGTTCGGCGGGCAATCAAGCCCGGCGAACTCCACGGTACCGGCCAGGCGCAAACCCTGCGTCATGGGCGTCATGATGAATTTTCGCTCCAGGGAGGTGACAGCGAACGGCAACCGGCCGTGTTCATGGGGCAGCATCAGGTGATAGCCACGCTCGGTGTCCAGCGGGACCTTTTTCCCGGTCAGCGCGGTTGTGAGTTTCGCGGAGTGCGCACCGCAGGCGATCAGCAGCCGGCGCGCCGCAAAAGGGCCCTGATCGGTGATCAGCTCGACGCCCCGTGCTTCAACCCGCCCATCCAGCACCTGGCGTTTGAGAAACTGCACGCCGCTGGCCTTGGCGGCGGCCACTAACGCACCCACCACCTGATAGGGATCAATAAAGTGCCCGGTGCCGGGGAAGAACAGCCCGCCCTGGATTGCATCGCTCAACTGCGGCGCGACGGTGCGTATGGCATCACCCGACCAGGCATCCACCGGCACGCCTTGTTGCTTCATGCGCTGTTGCAGCGCGTCAATGGCTTGCCGCGAGTCGGCGCGTTCGAATACCAGCAACGAGCCGTCTTCGCGCAGCAGGTCCGGCCGTTCGATGGCTTGGAGCAACCGCTGCCATGCACCCAGGCTGGCTTCGTTGAGCGCACGAAGGCCCGCCACGGTCCGCAGATAGTGCGTCGGGCGCAGGTTCAGCAGCAGCCGAATAAACCAGGGCAGGGCGCGCGGCAGGTATTTCCAGTCCACACGCAGCGGCCCCATCGGGTCCATCAGCATGGCCGGCAGCCGTTTGAGGATCGACAGGTCAGCGATGGGGAACACTTGCTCAGTCGCCAGGTGGCCGGCATTGCCATAGGAGGCGCCCATGCCGGGATCCTGCTGGTCGATCACCACCACGTGGCGGCCCTGGCGCGCGAGCTGCAAGGCGCAGGCGACGCCGATGATGCCGGCGCCGACTACGACGAAATCCGCTTGGTTGCCCGCCACGGTCATGGCGTCAGCCTGTGTTCGGCCGACCAGCTGGCGTACCACTGACGGAACAACGCGTATTGGTGCTCGGCATACCGGCGCTGGGCGTCCGTCAGCACGTCGGTTTCATTGAAGTGCAGCGCGTAGCCCTGGTCACCGTTAAGCACCATCAAGTGCTTGTAAAACAGCACCAGGTCGCAGCCTTCATCGAACGACGACAGCACGCCCAGTGCGGCTTCCAACTCGCGGGCCAGGCGGCGGGCCTTGGCGTCGCCCTTGGCGGCTTGCTGGCTTAGCGCGACCAGTTGCAGCACTTCCCGTGGCAGGGCGTTGCCGATACCGGTGATGGCGCCGGTGGCGTTGCAGTTGACGAAGCCGTGCACCACTTGGGTATCGACGCCGACCATAAGGCTGACGTTATCGTCCTGCGAGGTGATGTTTTCAGCGGCGTAACGCAGGTCTGCGCCGCCGCCGAACTCCTTGAAACCGATCAGGTTGGGGTGCTCACGGCGCAGTTCGAAGAACAGGTCGGCGCGGGTCGCGAAGCCGTAGTAAGGGCTGTTGTAGATCACCGCTGGCAGGCTGGGCGCAGCGTTGAGAATCGCTGCGAAATGCGCCTTTTGTGCAGTGGCGGAGGCGCCGCGAGACAGCACGCGCGGAATCACCATCAAGCCATGGGCGCCGACCTTGGCGGCATGGGCCGCATGAGACACGGCTTCACGGCTGTTCACTGCACCGGTGCCAACGATGGTCGGCACGCCGGCGGCGACCAACCGCGCTACGCCTTCCTGCCGCTGGGCTTCGGTGAGCAAGGGCCAATCCCCCATCGAGCCGCAATACACCACCGCCCTCATGCCGATGTCGATCAATTCGCGACCCTTGGCGACCAGGGCGTCGAAGTCCGGCGTGCGCGCAGCGGTGCACGGGGTCATCAGGGCGGGGATGCAGCCGGTGAAGACAGTGTCGCTCATGGTGCTGACTCCTAGAAAAGGTGAGGGCTCAGATGCCCCAGGCGAAAGGGTCCTGCTCGTCGATCAGCAAGGTGCTGTCGGCGGTCATGTAGGCGCGGCCAGTGATGAAGGGGCGCACGCGGTCGCCGTCCCATTCATATCGGGCCTCGAATTGGCTACCGGTGATGCTGGCTTGCACCCACGGTTCACCGGGGCTCAGTTTTCCATCGGCGGCCAGGCAGGCGAGTTTGGCGCTGGTGCCGGTGCCGCAGGCCGAGCGGTCGTAGGCTTTGCCGGGGCACATGACGAAGTTGCGGCTGTCGGCGTGGTCGTCGTCGGCGAACAACTCTACATGGTCGATCAGCGCGCCGTGTTCACCGTGGACCCCTTGGGATTCGAGGGCTTTGAGCATCGCCCAGGTGTAGTCGGTGAGGGCGTCGACGTTGCTCATCTGCAACGTATGACCATGGTCCGACACCAGGAAAAACCAGTTGCCGCCCCAGGCTATGTCACCGTAGACCACCCCATGCCCCGGCACGTCCACCGGCACCTGTTGGCGATAGCGGTAGGCGGGAACGTTGCGCAGGGTGACCGCGCCGTCTTCGTGCAGCGTGGCTGCCACCGGGCCCACGGGTGTGTCGAGGGTGTGCACGCCGGGCGCGATGCGCCCCAGATGGTGCAGCGAGGCCACCAGGCCGATAGTGCCGTGCCCGCACATGCCGAGGTAGCCTGCGTTGTTGAAGAAAATCACCCCGCAGGTGGCGCCCGGTGTGACCGGCTCGCAGTACAGCGCGCCGACCAGTACGTCGTTGCCGCGCGGTTCCAGCAGGCAGGCGCGGCGCCAGTGATCATGCTCGGTGCGCAGCTGTTCAAGCTGCTCAGCGATGCTGGCGCCAGTGAGTGCGGGAAAACCGGTCAGCACCAGTCGCGTGGGTTCGCCGCCGGTGTGGGAGTCGATGACGTGCAGTCTTTTCATAGCGCGCTCCATTGAGGACTGGCCTATCGTGTACGCATCAGCCGTGCGCCGATTGATGTTTTACGCCCTCATGGATGACGAATTCAGCACAATTCCCCGCGCTCGACAGCGCACCGGGCATGCGGCAATCTGCTCGACGTCAACGCGAAAAATGGGGAGTGACCGTCATGCTGCACAGCGCATTTGCGACCCTGAGCCAAGGGAGCGAGGCGAATCGCCCGCACAGCATCGAGCAACTGTTGGCCGGTGTGGCGCAGCTGTTGCCCCTGCTGGATGTGATCCCCAATGCGGCGATCTTCATCAAGGATGTCGACGCCCGCTATGTGCTCGCCAACCGCACACTCGTGCAACGCTGCGGCCTCAAGCAGCTGCAACCGCTGCTGGGCAAGACCAGTGCCGAAGTGTTCCCTGTGCAACTCGGCCCCGGCTACACCGACCAGGACCGCCGCGTGCTGGAGCAGGGGTTTGTCCTCGAAGACCAGCTCGAATTGCACCTTTACGGCAGCCGCGAACCGGGTTGGTGCCTGACCCACAAATGGCCGCTGTACAACCACGTTGGCCAGATCATCGGCCTGGCCGGCATCTCGGTCGACCTGCAATCGGCCAGCGAAGCCCACCCTGCTTACCAGCGCCTGGCGGCTGTGGATGACTACATTCGCGCGCACTTCAACCGGCGCGTCACCTTGGGTGAGCTGACGCGCATCGCCGGGATTTCAGTCGCGCAGCTGGAGCGTTACTGCAAGCGCGTGTTCCACCTGACGCCCCGGCAAATGATTCAGAAAGTTCGGCTGGAGCACGCCCATTGGTTGTTGCACACCGAAATGCCGATCACCGAAGTGGCGCTGCACTGCGGCTACACCGACCACAGTGCGTTTACCCGCCAATTCAAGGCGTCGACGGGGTTTACGCCGAGGCAGTATCGGCAGGCGACTGCTGGCCAGGCGTCGTTGCTCTCGATGTAATGCAACGATTAGCCCCGTCGCCCCTCATATGCTTACGAGCAAACTTTTCATCACGACAGGTATCGGGCTTATGACGGCAACGGACAACGACCATGTGAACAGGCTGGTGCAACAGTCGATGCTGCACGCGGCCCGCCAGCGCGCGAAGCTCTATTCGGGGCAAGGGCGGTTGTGGCAACAGCCGTATGCGCATACCCGCCCGCGTGATGCGACTGCTTTGTCGTCGGTGTGGTTTACCGCTTATCCCGCCTCGATTGTCACCCGTGAGGACGGCACCGTGCTGGAAGCCCTTGGCGATGAAGCCTTGTGGCACGCGTTGTCGAAAATTGGCATCCAGGGTATCCACAACGGCCCGTTGAAAAAGTCCGGCGGCCTGTCCGGGACCGAGCACACGCCAACTATCGACGGCAATTTCGACCGCATCAGCTTCGACATCGACCCGCAACTGGGCACCGAGGCGCAGTTGCAGGCCTTGACGCGCATGGCCGCGGCGCACAATGCGGTGATCATCGATGACGTCATCCCATCGCACACCGGCAAAGGCGCGGATTTTCGCCTGGCCGAGATGGCGTATGAGGACTATCCCGGCCTTTACCACATGGTGGAAATCCGCGAGGAAGACTGGGCGTTGCTGCCCGACGTCGCCGAGGGGCGTGATGCGCAGAACCTCAGCCCGCTGCAGGTGGATGCGCTGCGCGACAAGCACTACATCGTCGGCCAGTTGCAGCGCGTGATCTTCTTCGAACCCGGCGTCAAGGAAACCGACTGGAGCGCTACGCCCGTGGTGCTCGGCGTGGACGGCAAGCCGCGTCGCTGGGTGTACCTGCATTACTTCAAGGAAGGGCAACCGTCGCTCAATTGGCTGGACCCTTCGTTCGCCGCGCAGCAGATGATCATCGGCGATGCCTTGCACGCTATTGATGTGATGGGCGCGAAAATCCTGCGCCTGGACGCCAACGGTTTTCTCGGTGTGGAGCGCAAGCTGGACGGCACGGCCTGGTCGGAAAGCCACCCGCTGTCGATCACCGGCAACCAGTTGCTCGGCGGGGCGATTCGCAAGGCGGGCGGTTTCAGCTTCCAGGAGCTGAACCTTACTGTCGACGACATCGCCGCCATGTCCCACGGCGGCGCCGATCTGTCCTATGACTTCATCACTCGCCCGGCTTACCAGCACGCGCTGCTGATGGGCGATACTGAATTCCTGCGCCTGATGCTGCGCCAGATGCATAACCTCGGTATCGACCCAGGCTCGCTGATCCACGCCTTGCAGAACCACGATGAACTGACGCTTGAGCTGGTGCACTTCTGGACCCTGCACGCCCACGACACGTTCCTCTATCAAGGCCAGACCTTCCCCGGCAACATCCTGCGCGAGCACATCCGCGAACAGATGTACGAGCGCCTGGCCGGTGAGCACGCGCCATATAACCTCAAGTTCGTCACCAACGGCGTGTCTTGCACCACTGCGAGCATCATCACGGCGGCCCTGGGCATTCGTGACCTCGACGCGATCACACCGGCGGATATCCAGCAGATCCGCCAGATCCATTTGCTGCTGGTGATGTACAACGCCATGCAGCCCGGGGTGTTTGCATTGTCCGGTTGGGACCTGGTGGGCGCGCTGCCGCTGGCAGCCGAAGAGGTCGCGCATTTGATGGAGGATGGCGATACGCGGTGGATTCATCGAGGTGCTTACGACCTGGTCGAGCTGAACCCGCAGGCCGAGTTGTCGGCAGGCCAGATGCCGCGCTCGAAAACCTTGTACGGCAGCCTTACCAGCCAACTGCAGGACCCGGAGTCATTCGCCTCGCAGTTGCAAAAAATCCTCGCCGTGCGCCGCGCCTACGACATCGCCGCCAGCCGCCAGATTCTGGTACCGGAAGTCGAACATCCGGGCCTGCTGATCATGGTTCACGAACTGCCGGCCGGCAAAGGCACGCAAATCACCGCGCTGAACTTCGGCGCCACGCCGATCACCGAAACCCTGCACTTACCCGACATCGCACCCGGGCCGGTGGTGGACATCATCAATGAACGGGTCGAGGGCGATCTCACGCCAGAGGGTGAGTTCACCATCACCCTGGATGCCTATGAAGGCTTGGCGCTGCGCGTGGTCAGCACTTCACCGATGATTTAGCGCGATCAACTGAGCGTGGGCGGCCCAGTCACAGGAGGATGTATCGGGTTTCGCCTGCGCCATGAATCATTCAAGCACCAGGAATTCCGGCAGGCCTGCGCGGCAGTAACGTTCTTGACCAGGTCCGGAATCCTTCGCAGTCTGGCAGCGTGCATTGCTCACCTACGCCGCGTCGCGCGTTGCACCGGACAAAGTGTTGTCGGGCTTGCCCACCTACGGCTACGACTACAGTCCCGAAAACCAGGTGCACCGTTCGTCCAGTGCCCGGCACTCTCGCCGCCAGGCCGTTTCTCATGTGTAAGCCCGGATACCCCCGCGCGTCACACTGGAGAGGCAGCATGGACATCGACAAGAACGCTCCCGGCAACAAATCCCAGCAGCCCGTCACACGCGATACAGACAATGAAACCGGCCTGAATCACACGACTGAGAAGGGTGGTACTGCGCGACCTCCTGAGGATGGCGCACCGCTTGAGGAAGATATGTCGGATGTTGACGCCGCCAGCTCGGTGTCGAGTGAGCATCCTGATTCGTGATGATTGCCTCGAGCTGATGAACCCGGCCGCTGTGCCGGGTTTTTTTTGAGCTTCGAGCAAGCATTGGGTGCACACTGAGTGTGGTGGATGGCGCATGGGTCGGTATTAGCATCGGGCCTGGCAGTGATGGAGGTGCATCGCGCGGATGTCCTCGATGTTTCTGCAAAGGTAACTTCAAAATGGGATTGCGCTTCGTTCGCGGCCGCATCCACTAAGCATGCTATCTTGCTCTTGCGAGCAGATGCAGTAGTTACATTAAGCGATTTACGCAAACACTCAATCGCACTCAGTTGTGCGCCCGCTGCCAATTATTAAGCAAATGGGCTGGAAGGTATGAAAAACGGATCGTCCAACCACCAAGCGATGGCGTATCTATGAAGATTTTCCCATTTTTCTCAAAGAGGCTCACACCCGCGGCCTTGCCCCGTGCGCTGATTTGCTTCATTGCTCTCGTCGGTTTGTCGATGGTTTTCGCTACTGGCTGGCAGATGAACCAATCCAAAATCGAGCGTATAGCGACCGTTAAAGTTTCGGTTTCTAATATCGTTCGAGCGGCGGAGCAGCAAGCACAAGACACTGTGAATCTGGCAGATAATACGCTGCGTGATCTCGCTGAACGCGTAGAGCATGACGGGATCGGCCCCGAGCAAAAAGCTCGTTTGGCAGCGCTGTTGGTTCAAGATGTAGCGAATATTAAGGGAATACAGGGACTGTTCATCTATGACGCCCAAGGTAACTGGGTCGCTAATTCCTTTTCCCAAGGCCTACAGACTAAAAACAATAGCGACCGTGCTTACTTCATTTATCACCGAGATAATGCTGATGAGTCCGTCCATATAGGCTCAATTGTGGAAAGCCGAACGACAGGGGACATGATTATCCCTATCAGCCGTCGCGTTAAAACCACGGAGGGTAAGTTCGCGGGCGTTGTCCTCGCTACGGTGCCAGTCTCGTATTTTCAGGCGTTCTTTGAGCGTATGGATGTCGATGATAACGGCGTCATTTTCCTCGCGCTTGACAATGGTGACCTGCTTGCTCGGCGACCAACGCCGGCCTCTCTGATGACGACCAACGTGTCCAAGGGCGATATTTTTAGCCTTTATCTACCGAAAAGTGACAGTGGCACAGCGATCATCAAATCCATAATCGATGGAGTCGAGCGGATATACGCTTATCGGCGCGTCTCTGGATTGCCCATCGTTGTAGCCGCCGGTGTGTCCTATCAGCATGTATTCGCACCCTGGTGGGCGTACGCATACCGATCCATTGCTTTGATCGGCGTGATCATTCTGACTTTATCTTTGCTGGGTGGTTTGTTGTACCGGCAAATTCGGCAGCTGATCGCCGCGGAGAACGATTTGAGTATCGCCAGGGCCGACTTGGAGATCATTGCTCGCACGGATAGCCTCACACAACTCGCAAATCGGCGCTGCTTCGACAGTGCGTTGCAAAAGGAATGGGCACGTGCCAGCCGGAACCACTCCGATATAGCGCTTATTTTATTGGATATTGACTGGTTCAAGCAGTTCAACGATCACTATGGGCACCTGCAAGGTGACGAGTGCTTGAAGCAGGTTGCGCAGCTCATCAGCGTCAATGTCAATCGGGCGGGCGACCTCGCGGCGCGTTTCGGAGGTGAAGAGTTTGTGATTTTGCTGCCGGAGACGGATCTGGCGGGGGCGCTCAGCATTGCCGAGAAAGTCAGGTCGGCCATTGCAAATACGCTGATAGAGCATTCAGCTAGCCCTATTGGCTGCGTCACAGTCAGTGCGGGCGTTGTGGCAACGTACGCCCCCGAAAAGGATGGGTATGAGGTTGCGTTGGCTGAGGCGGATCGATTCCTTTACTTCGCTAAATCAAAAGGGCGTAACCGTGTAGAGGGGCAATTAATACAAGGTAAAGGCGAATCTATTCATCTTGCCGAACCTTTGCCCTCAACGACCGACATCTGAAAATAGTGGTGTTTTGCTTTTGTAGATATTGAACTCACTCGCTGCGAAATCAGTTTGGCGATAGTTGGAACGTTTTCACTGCTCTTTTCGGTTTTCGAGTTATTTGCCGGAAGAGATGCCCTGTTTGCCGTGGCGAAATCAGCCGTGTTTGTGGTGATTGGCGTTTTGCTGGTCAGGAACTCAGTAAAGGCCTAGTTACACCCCCATGTGGCAGTTTCGCGCAAATGGCGACGTCCCCTAGCGGATGCAGCGAGTAGGGTGGGTTAAGCGGAACTAGAGTCGGCAATACCGTCTACATTTCAAGGGGTATTCCCTTTCGGAGAAGACGTTCATGTTTAGATCTCGCTCACTTGTAATCGCCGTTACCTGCCTTGCTTTGGCCGTAGGCTCAGTGACAGCTCTGGCCGACCCAGGCAATGGCAAGGGGCAGGGCAATGAAAAAGGCAACTCCCAAGGCGGCCAAGGGCATGGCAACCAAGGCAACAAGGGGAAAGGTTCCAGCGGAGGCGATTGGAGTCATGGTCCCAGCATTGATCGAGGCGGCGTATTGGGAGTGCTTGGCGGCTACCGTGACTATTGGAGCCCAGGTCCTTCACTGCCACCAGGGATACAAAAGAACCTAGCCAGAGGAAAGCCCCTTCCTCCAGGCATCGCCAAGAAGCTGGATGGCCGGTTGCTGGGCAGGCTGCCCCATTACGACGGCTACGAATGGCAGCAGGCAGGCACTGATCTGATCCTTGTAGCAATTGCTTCCGGCATAATTTACGAGGTGCTCAACGGAGCATTCGATTAAGGCGATAATGGTTCGATGATCTCGTCGCCAGGATCTTTCTGTATGGCCAGCAGACTTTTATTGCGGAATTCCCGCGCCACGTTTGCGGATATCTGGATATTGTGGCGCGGCGTATCAAGCAGGAATTGAGCTTTTGAGCCAAGCGCATGAAGATGATGAAACCTCAAAGTCCACCTCACTGCGTCGTAACGCCTCTAGCTGCGCCAAGCACTGAAAACCCTGCCGCCCACCCACCTATTTGGCATCGCGGCCCGGACTCACCGATCATTGGCAGCACGGGTGCGGCCATTTTGGGGTTCTGCTTTTCGGTGCTTGGGTTGTTGCCGGCCTTCGGGCTGGCGATATTGCTCATTATCGGGCTCGGCGCGATGCAGGGTGTGCCGTCCAGCGAAGAGTCGAGTTTCACAACGTCGTCGCTCATCCTGTTCCTGCTTGGCTTTGTAGTGCTTATGGGGTTTGTCTTTGCGTGGATTTTCTCTGAACCTAAAGTGCAGGCCTTCACGCTCGACGAAAGCCAGCAACTGATTACCCTCACTGTCACCCGTCGCGGCCGTAAACCCACCGAATTGCGTGTGCCATTTAGCGACATTATTCACATCTGTCCATACGTGCTCGCTACGTTTGACCGCGATGGCCATTTTAGCGTTGTGTATCAGGGACCGAAGGGCAAGGTGTTCGAATACCGATTTGCTGAGGGTACTTCTCTGGAAGAAATGGAGTTTCATGCTGCGTGGTTGCGAGGAGTAATAGGCGAACGGATGCACGAACTACTGAATCTGGACAAATGAACTACTACATCGCTTGATACGGGCTATGCGGCGCATGAATCGAATTTCACCTGGCGCCAGGCGCCGACCGCTTCGAAGATCCGCACGGCGTGCGCCTTATCCAGCGACAGGGCTTCGGGAATGGTGATCCAGCCTGACCCCACACGCTCTGCCCTTGAAATCGGAGGCTTGCGACGCTTCAGGAGGGTTTCTGGATCAATCTTTTCCGAACGTTTGGCCGGATCTGGATTGATCGACGGGCTCTCGCCGATGGTGAGCATTCGAGTGATCATCCGTTGCACGACGACCTGGGCGCCGGGCTCGCTGGCGGCATGTGCCAAGCATTCAAGCGCTTCATCGAGTGCTCATAGACCAGCATCCACGTCGTCTTCTGCCTCTTCCCGCTCCGCTGCTACAGCTTCGGCGGCGTACCTGCGTAAGTTGGGCCTGATCGCGCCTGAGCTAACCGACTTGCAGATCGACGGCGAATTGCAGGACCGTCTGAGCCGAACCAGACTCAGACTCAAACGTCTGCTATTGGCCCAGAGTGTGTAAAAACGCCTTCGCCAAAATTGAAGTGTGCGCGTCTACGTTAAATCTGAAATTTATCGGCACGTCAGCAGATGTGGATTTCGCGGAGAAGCGCGATTTTCAGTCCGGTTTTGAGTACCTGTCGCGCTCAAAAACGTTTTTACACTGCCTCGGCCGAAAGCGGTCCCGATGTGTCTCATAAATCATTGGTTTTTTGGTGGTTTGTGTTCGTTCGGCAGAACGCCGGGGGAATGAAAGTTGCGCAACAAAAAAGATAAGGGCCTGCATGAAGTTCATCATGCAAGCCCTTGATATATTTGGTGCCCGAACCCGGAATCGAACCGGGACGCCCTTACGAGCGGGGGATTTTAAGTCCCATGCGTCTACCAGTTTCGCCATTCGGGCGGCAGCGCGGTGCAGCAGGGTTGGGAATATATAGATCCAGAGGCTTCGGCGCAAGGTCGACGGGTGCTTTGTTGTCCAAATGCATCAATGAAAAAGCTCGATAGATCAGTGATCTACAGGCCCTTTCAAACAAAAATTGTAGCGTTGACCAGAGTGGTCTGTGGCGAGCGGGCTTGCCCCGCGTTGGGCTGTGAAGCAGCCCTAATAGCCTGACACTGAGTTTTATTGATTAAAACGCGGTGTCTTTAAGAGGGGCTGTTGCGCAGCCCAACGCGGGGCAAGCCCGCTCGCCACAACAGGCCCGCTAGCCACAGGAGGCCGGGCTGCCATAACAAGCCTGCCCGGCACAACAAACAGAATGACTAGACAAAAGGCTGACCACTGAAACCCCGTGGCAAGCGCTGCAACCCGGGCAGGTCGGTCAGGCGTTGTGTCCAGGCGCTGCGCCAGTCGCTGGAGGTATGGGTTTTGGCTTTGCGGGAGGCACGGCGAGCGGCGTTGCGCTGGGTGCGGCGCGCTTCCTTGTAGGCTTCGGTGTTGCGGCAGGTTCGGCATTTGACACGGTTCAGCTCGGTGCTGGACGTGAGGTTGGTGCCATGGTGGCCACAGGCTAGATGCCCGGCGACCTTGAAGTGAGTGACCATGTAAGCGTCTCCTTCTTATAGGGTACGCGCATCGGCAAACTCACGATGCACGCGGAGAGGGCGGGGCTGCAATTTATCCCGGCACCTATGTTTACGACCTCACTCGCAGGGCAGCGTTCGGTTTTTCGCGTGCCTGTTCAATCAGGGGGCGCGACGTTAACCTGCCACCACCCCAATCATAAAAAGGAGTGAGTGATGAGTGTCGAACCCCTGCCGCAAGAAGGTGGCTGCCGTTGCAACCGGGTGCGCTTCAGCGTAAGCCAGGCCCCGGTCATTACGATGGCGTGCCATTGCACCGGATGCCAGAAGATGACCTCCAGCGCGTTCTCCCTCAGCGCGCTGGTTCCCGCCAATGCGTTCACCGTCACCCAGGGCTGCCCGGTGGTTGGAGGCCTGCATGGGGTGGACCGCCACTACTGCTGCCCGCACTGCATGAGTTGGCTGTTTACACGCCCCCACGGCATCGATGAATTCGTCAATGTACGTGCGACCTTGCTCGATAACGCCCTGGTCTACGTGCCCTTTATGGAGACCTGGACCTGCGAGAAATTGCCTTGGGCCTCGACCCCGGCAGTCGAAAGCTTCGAGCAACTGCCCGAACCACAGGATTTCCCGCGCTTGCTGCAGGCGTATGCCGAGTTCAGCGCCCGCTGAGTTCAGTCGATCAATGCCAGCAGGTCCGTGTCGCCCACATCGTGCCCGGCCTGGGTCAGCAGCGTCGTCACCTGGCCCCGGTGGTGGGTCTGGTGATTGAAAAAGTGCAGCATCAGGCTGAAAAACGGTTTGTCGGCCGCCGCGCCGCGCATGTTGTGGTAATGCAGGCGCTGGTCTAGGTCGGCTTCGTTGATGCTGTGGGCCCAGTCGATGATCAGTTGATCCAGCCAGGCACGGCGGGTTGAGAGTTCGCCCAGATCATCGAAGGCCAACTGCCTCAAGTCGGAGGGCGTGGTGATGGCGCTCAAAGGGGCAAGCGCCGAATAGCCGGCAGGATGCTCGGCAAAGCGCTTGAGCCAGACGGTATCGCCCAGCACCAGATGGTTCAGCGTGCCGAGGATCGAGCTGAAAAACGCCTGCCGATCCTCGACCAGCGCTACGTGGCTCAGCTTGCCGGCGGCGTCATAGACCTTGCGGTTCATCCATTGGTTGTAGGTCGCCATCAGCACAATCTGTTCGATGCGGTGCACGTGTTTTATCCCTCAACGGAGCGTTGGCGCCATCATAAGGCGTGCCCGCCCGGCGGTCATGCTGTTCCAGCAGTGGCGGGCTATGGTTGTTGAACGCCAATACTGCGCCCCGGAGGGTGACACCATGAACACCAGCGATCTACTGGAACAGCTGCTGCGCGCCGGCAACACAGGCGGCGCGTCCTCGGGCGGTGGCCTGGGCGGGCTGCTCGGCGGGTTATTGAAAGGCACCAGCACCGGCAATGCCTCGGCCGGTGGCGGTCTGGGTGGGTTGTTGGGCGGCCTGGGCGGCATGCTGGGTGGTGCGTCTGCGACGCGTCCTGCGCAAGGAGGGCGTGCCGGCGGGATGAACTACGCGGCACTGGCGTCGCTGGGGATGATGGCGTTCCAGGCGTATCAGACCTGGCAGCGTCAGCAGGCTTCTGCGCCGCAGCAACCGTTGCAGACCGTGGATCAACTGTCGGGCCCCGAAGCCGAAGCCCATAGCCATGCGGTGTTACGCGCGTTGATCGCTGCGGCCAAAGCCGATGGCCGGATCGATGAAAAAGAGCACCAAATGATCTCCGCCGAACTGGGCAAGCATACCGACGATCCGCAATTGCAACAGTGGCTCGACGCCGAAGTCGCCAAGCCCCTGGATGCTGCGGATTTTGCCGAGTTTGCCCACGACCCGGCCGTGGCGGCCGAGGTGTATCTGGCCAGTGTGATGCTGGTGGACGACCAGCAGGACGCGGAGCGCAATTACTTGGATGACCTGGCGGGGCAACTGCAAATCGACCCGCAATTACAGCTGCACCTGGAGCAACAGACCAAAGCCTAGAACCTCACTGTGGCACCTGTGGTCAGCCATTGCGCACGATCACCGATCAGGCTGCGCCCGACCACCAGGTCCACGTCGACAAACTGCCCGACGTGGAACCTTGGCCCGGCTTGCCACGCCTGGTCACCACCCTCCTGGCCGTAGCGCTCGGCAATCAACGTCAGCGATTGCGCCACTCGGTATTCGAAGCCGGTGCCCCAGGTCAGGCGGTGTTTTTGCTCGCCGTCGTTGTAGGCATGGGTCCAGCCGGCGTTCAGATTCAGGCGCAGCGGCTCCCACGGTTGCCACGTCAACGGCACACTGAAATCCGCCCCGTCAAATGCGTGCTGCCGGTCGAGGGCAAAGTGCGCCCCGGCGGAGATGGCCATTTCCAGGCCAAGGTCTTGCCGCGACAGCAGCTGCGCCTTGAGCTGCGGGCTGATCTGAGTCTCGCCTTCGCCTGTGTTAGTGGCACGTGACAGCGCCGCGCCCCACTGCACCCAAGGCATCGCGCTGAACGTGCAGGCCGGGGACAGGGTTTCGTTGTGCGTACTGCCATCGTGGCGATTGGCGGCGTACCAGGCGTCGACGTTGCATGCTCCCGGCGCGTTGATGGCGCCGTCGTCGACCCCATACGAGCCACCCGCTGCATGAGCCGTGGAAAACACCGCGATAAGCAGCAGGCTGACCAGGGTCAAGCCGATAAAGACCAGGTTACGCTGCAACGCGCGCCGTTTTGCGTGCGGCAACAGCAGCAGCGTGGCCCGAGCCCCTCGATAGTTGCGCGCGCGGTATTTGGCAAACCCGTCGGGACGATGCGGGGTGTGTTTTTTGTGCATGATGCACCTCGCTTGAATTCAGCTTTCTACGGTCAGCACCGAAATGCCGCTGGCTTTGGCCTGGCAGACCAGCTCGGATGTGTCATCACCGCCCGGCAAGGCGATGACCACATCGGGGCGGCTGTCGGTCAGCATGAAATGGTTGCGCTGGCGTTCCGCCTGCTTGCCGTGGCGTTGCCAATTGGGTGGGTAACGCACCACATCGATGCCGATCTCCCGCGCCCATTCCTCGATGTCGCTGCCGAGGAACTGGTTGCCGCCGTGGATCAATACCTGCACCGGACGCAGGCGGTGGTAAGCGTCCAGCACTTGGCGAGACATTTTCGTGTCGGCGTAATGACGACCTGCACAGATCAAGACGCGCATGGTTGAAATCCTTGTAATGCACGGTAGCGGTCGGGCGACCGCCACCGTTTAAACGGCGGGGGTGATCAGTACCACTGCTTGAAGCGGCGGATGTAGATCGTCTTCATCAGTTGGGCGACGCAGCAGTAGCTGAGCAAGGTGCCCACCAGCCATGGGAAGTAAGCCAGCGGCAGCGGTTGCAGGCCCACCAGGCTGCCCAGCGGCGAGAACGGCACGTAGATCCCCAGGGCGATCACCACTCCCGTCATCATCAGCACCGGCCAGGCCGCCGTGCTCTGGAAGAACGGGATCTTGCGGGTACGCAACATGTGCACCACCAGGGTTTGCGAGAGCAGCCCCTCGATAAACCAGCCGGACTGGAACAGGGCCTGCATTTCCACACTGTTGGCGGCGAACACGTACCACATCAGCGCGAAAGTGGTGATGTCGAAGATCGACGAGGTTGGCCCGATCCAGATCATGAAGCGGCCGATGTTTTTCGCATCCCACTTGCGTGGCTTGGCCAGGTATTCCTTGTCCATCTTGTCCCACGGCAGGGCCAGCTGGGAGATGTCGTACATCAGGTTTTGCAGCAGCAGGTGAATCGACAGCATCGGCAGGAAAGGAATGAACGCACTGGCCACCAGTACCGAGAACACATTGCCGAAGTTGGAACTGGCGGTCATGTTCAGGTACTTCATGATATTGCCGAAGGTTTCACGGCCCTTGAGCACGCCTTCTTCCAGCACCATCAGGCTCTTTTCCAGCAGGATGATGTCGGCCGATTCCTTGGCGATGTCCGTGCCGCTGTCCACCGAGATACCCACGTCGGCATCGCGTAGCGCCGGCGCATCGTTGATACCGTCTCCCAGGAAGCCCACGGTATGGCCGTTGGCTTGCAGGGCTTTGAGCACACGGGACTTCTGCAGCGGTGTGAGCTTGGCGAACACGGTGCGTTCTTCCACGCGGCGCTGCAGGGTAGCGTCGTCCATCGCTTCGATTTCCACGCCCAGCAGCGGCTGACCGGGTTCGAGGCCGACCTGGCGGCAGATTTTGCGGGTGACCACGGCGTTGTCGCCGGTCAGCACTTTCACCGCCACGCCGATTTGTTGCAGCGCAGCAATCGCCGGGCCTGCAGTTTCCTTCGGTGGATCGAGGAAGGTCAGGAATCCCTGGATCACCAGGTTGCGCTCATCGGCAGTGGTGTACTGCTGACGCGCCAGCGCCTTGGGGATAGTGCGGGTCGCTACCACCAGTACGCGGAAACCATCTTCGTTGTAGTCGTTGGCAATCGCCAGCAACTCCTGGCGGCGGCGTTCGTCCAGCGCTACCGCAGTGCCAGCCTCCATCACATGGGTGGAAATGCTCAGCATCTCTTCCACGGCGCCTTTGCACACCAGCAGATGGTCGGCAGCCGCGTCCTTGACCACGATCGACAGGCGACGGCGTACGAAGTCGAACGGCAATTCATCGACCTTGCTGTAGGCAAACGGCACGTGGAACTTCGGGTTCTGCCCCGAGAACTGCACCACGGCCTGGTCCATCAGGTTCTTCATGCCGCTCTGGTGGTAGCTGTTCAGCCAGGCCAGGGACAGCACCGCATCGTCGCGCTGGCCGAAGGCGTTGACGTGATGCTCAAGGATGATCTTGTCCTGGGTCAGGGTGCCGGTCTTGTCGGTGCACAGCACGTCCATCGAGCCGAAGTTCTGGATTGCGTTGAGGCGCTTGACCACCACTTTGCGCTTGGCCATGGCCGTGGCGCCCTTGGCCAGGTTGGCACTGACGATCATCGGCAGCATTTCCGGGGTCAGGCCGACGGCAACCGCCAAGGCAAAGAGGAAGGCATCGCCCCAGTCGCCCTTGGAGAACCCGTTGAGGAAGAACACGATCGGCACCATCACCAGCATGAAGCGGATCAGTAGCCAGCTGACGCTGTTCACGCCACGGTCGAAGGCGGTTTGCGAGCGGGAGCCGACAATCGCTTTGGCCAGCGAGCCAAAGTAGGTGCGCGGCCCGGTCGCTACCACCACGGCTTTCGCCCGGCCGCTGACCACGTTGGTGCCCATAAAGCAGATGTTCGGCAGGTCCAGCAGGTTGCCTTGATCGGCGGCGAGCGGTGCGGCGGATTTTTGCGTGACATCGCCCAAGGTGTCGTACTTCTCGACCGGCAAGGCTTCGCCGGTCAGCACGGCCTGGCTGATAAACAGATCACGGGATTCGATCAGGCGGATGTCGGCCGGGATCATGTCGCCGGCGGACAGCTGCACGATGTCGCCGGCCACCAGCTCGCGCATCGGTACTTCACGCAGGGTCGGCTGGCTGCCCATTTGCTCGCGGCGCAGCACGGTTGCGGTGGTGCGCACCATGGCTTTCAAGGCTTCGGCGGATTTGGCCGAGCGGTGTTCCTGCCAGAAGCGCAGCAGGCTGCTGAGCAGGACCATGAGCATGATGATAATGACTTTGGTCGGATCGACCTCTTCGCCATCCTGCATCGGCAGCCAGATGTCGGTGAAGAAACTGATGGCCGCCAGGGTCAACAGCACGTAGATAAACGGGTTGTTCAGTGCCTGCAGGAACTGGACGATGGCGTGAGGCGGCTTGTCATGGGCGACTTCGTTGTGGCCTTCCCGTAGCAGACGGGCAGAGGCGTCCAGCTCGGTCAGGCCATCCTGGGTGGCGCGTACGTTGGCCAGGGTGGCCGACAGGCCGTTGTGGGCTTCGCGGGCGGCACGCATCGACAGCCTGGTGTCGGCGTCGGTGCCCTTTTTCTTGTGCAGTGGCGTGTTTTTTACGGCGCTCATTGTCTGTACTCCTGTCGCCAATTCTCGACAAAACATACCCGGTACTTACCTGAATACAGGCGAGCGAAAGCATGCCGAGCCGCGGACTTCGCGATCGGTTCAAATAGGGTGTTGAATAACTTTTATAGGGCCCGCTAACAGCGCGTTAATTAACTTGCGCGCAGCGGGCTACTACTGGATTGGTTCATAAAGAACTCCAGAACATCAATAAGGAAGTTGCTGTTTCCAGCCGGGTTAAGCGGCGCGAGCGCTCACGTAAAGACCGAGCAACAGGCTAGCTTGCGCCAGGCTGGAAACCTTCGGTCTCTGTGGGTCTTGCGTGTCGGTGTGATCCCAGTGCTGCTGCAGTTGGCCAGTGGTTGGGCAAATACGCCAGTGCGCCAGCGGGTGAGCCGGGCGCACTTGAGGGGAGGGTGTGGCAAAGGCCACGCGGGCAGGGGAAAAGCCTGCGGGCTCGCGGCACAGCTTGGCGCGCAGGGCTGCGGCCAGTGTACGTACATCGGGCAAAGCAAGGAGTTGGAAGGTCATAACACACCTCGGGACCGGACGGGCGACCGGCGAGGCAGTTACGGTGGAGCATCAAGCTCTAGCGCAGCTTACCGGACCTGGAAGGCGAGTCCTGTCATATTCTGGGTTTGTTGCCCGACGCCCGCAGAGGCGGTGCTCGGACAGCGACTAGATACTGTGTCCATTGGCTTCTTTTGTGAGGTTTAAAAAAGGCCCCAGTTGCGGGCAGGGGCAATCTACTTAGGCAGTTACAAAATGTCAACGCATGATTAATTAAAATCTTTGTTGTTCAGAGTTTATTCAGGCAAGAGGCACTCCCGAGTTGCCGGATATATAAGTTCATATGCCAAGGGCTGCGAGTATCGCCAGATAGATCAACACCAAACCGCAGAGCGCATAACTGATGCGCTGCCAGGTCGGTGACGCGTTCTGGCGTAACAGGTTCACCAGCGCTGCAATCAGAAAGCACGACAGCACAGAGGCCAACATGAACCCGGCAAAAAACATCAGCGTCTGCCCGTGGCTGGGCGTGGCGCCGACGATGCCGGATAAAGCGCTACCCAACGCGCCCCAATAAACAATGTTTTTCGGGTTGGCCAGGGAAATTGCCGCGCCCACCGCCAACGCGTTTTGCCGGGAGCTCGCGGGTGCGTCGCCTGGCTCGGGCAAGCGCCAGGCGTCGATCAGGCTGCGCACACCCAGCCAAGCCAGGTACAGCGCACACGCGATGGTCAGCGGCACGCGCACGGCGTCATGCTGGATCAGCAGGGCGATGCCGGTGAGGCCGATCACAGCCCATACAGCATCGCCCACCAGCGAGCCTATCTGCACCAGCAGGGCCGGGGTGAAACCGTGGAGCAAGCCACGGCGCAGGGTCTCCGCCAGCACGGCGCCGGGAGACAGGCAAAACACAAAACCGAATACCAGTGCGTAAAAAAAGATCGTCAGCATACCCGCGCTCCTTTAAATGATGACGGGCAGTGTGCGTAGTTGCATGGCCCATTGCCTGGGGCTCAGCCCGGTCTCCTTCTGGAAAGCGCGTAGCAGGTGAAATTTGGACAGCCCCAGCTGATCGCCGAGGTGGTCCAGGGGCAGCGACTCATGCAGGTGCGCGGCGAGCAATTCCTGGGCGCGGGTGATCATGTGTTTGCCGGTGGTTGTACTGGCGGGCAGGCGCACACCACTGAGCTTGACCACTTCAGCCAACAGCAGCACCAACGCTTCTTCATACCGCTCACGAACCAGGGCATCGCTGCTCAAGGCGCCTTTCACCGCATCTGCCAGGCGCTGCGCGAGGTCGGGTTGAAAGCACTGCGAACGGTCAAACTCCAGGTGCACCAGCCCCAGGTCAGCGGCCAACTGATCTGCCGTGGCGTACAGGCTGACAAACTGCCAGGGCGCGCCATCTGCTGCACCGCCGCCCTGAATCTGCCCGGGGTGGTACACAGTAATGCTGCCCGGCCCGGCGTCGAACTCGCGGCGGTCCAGCCAGACCTTTTCCTCGCCGACCAGGTTCGCGCCGATCACGCATTCGTCATGGCTGTGGCGGGCAAAGGTCAGGCCGGTGCAAGTGGTGGAGCTGACTTCATAATTGCCCAACCAGGCGTGTTGCATGACGCTCATCGATTCGGCTCGGTGAAAGGTTGGGCAAGAGCATACGCCGCCAGAGGGGCTCAGATCGACCGTTGATTGACCCGCTGCGACAGCTCATCGGCGCTTTCCTTGCGTTCCGAGTAACGGTCCACCAGGTCCGGGCGCTCACGCAGCAGCAGGGTGAATTTCACCAACTCCTCCATCACATCCACGACGCGGTCGTAGAGGGCCGAAGGCTTCATGCGGTCCGTTTCGTCGAACTCCATGAACGCCTTGGGCACCGACGATTGATTGGGGATGGTGAACATGCGCATCCAGCGCCCCAACACGCGAAGCTGGTTGACGGTGTTGAAGGATTGGGAACCGCCGGACACTTGCATCACCGCCAACGTCTTGCCTTGGGTCGGGCGTACGGCACCGAGCGCCAGCGGCACCCAGTCGAGCTGCGCCTTGAACACCGCCGACATCGAGCCATGTCGCTCAGGCGAGCACCACACCTGGCCTTCGGACCATTGCATCAGCTCCAACAGCTCCTGGACCTTGGGATGGTCGTTTGGCGCGTCGTCAGGCAGCGGCAAGCCGGACGGGTTGAATATCCGCGTGTCGGCGCCGAAGTGGCGTAGCAGGCGCGCGGCTTCTTCCACCAGCAGGCGGCTGAACGAACGGGCGCGTGTGGAGCCGTAGAGCAGCAGGATGCGCGGCGGATGCGCCGGCCCGGTATGCAAGGGTGTTGAAAGGAGGGTGTCGAGATTTGGCAGGGTGGTCATTGCATTCTCCGGCTACAACACGGCGATACGGTCGAGTTCAGCCTTCAGTTCAGCAGGGCTGAGGTCGGCAAAGGGCAGGGCGAAAAACGCCCGACAGCGGCTTTTAATGGTTTCCAGCGTGGCGTTGAAAGCGGCTTCAACGCTCGCCTCGTCGCCTTGTATTTCAGACGGATCTTCCAGCCCCCAATGCGCCTTCGTCGCGGGCCCGAAATACACTGGGCAGGCTTCGCCGGCGGCCTTGTCGCACACCGTGATCACCAGATCCGGCGGGTTGCCTTCAAAGGCGTCATTGCCCTTGCTGTACAAGCCCTCGGTGCTGATACCGGCAGCCTGCAACGTGCTCAAGCTACGGGGCAACACCTGGCCCTTGGGGAAACTGCCGGAGCTGATCGCTATGAAACCCTCGGGCGCCAGGTGGTTGAACACCGCTTCGGACAAAATGCTGCGGCAGCTGTTGGCGGTACACATGAACAGGACTTTCATCACAGGGCTCCTTCAGAGCGTCAGGCGCAAGGCGAGGGCGGCGAGGGTGACCAGCAGCACCGGCAAGGTCAGTACGATCCCGACCTTGAAGTAGTAACCCCAGGTGATGGTGATGCCTTTGCGCGCCAGGATATGCAGCCACAGCAAGGTGGCGAGGCTGCCGATAGGGGTGATTTTCGGGCCCAGGTCGCTGCCGATCACGTTGGCGTAGATCATTGCGTCCTTGACCACGCCCACGGCATGGCTGGACTCGATCGACAGCGCGCCGATCAACACGGTCGGCAGGTTGTTCATCGCCGAGGACAGCAAGGCCGTCAGCACACCGGTGCCCATGGTCGCGCCCCACACGCCGTAGGTGGCAAAGGTGTCGAGCCAGGTTGCCAGGTAAGTGGTGAGGCCGGCGTTACGCAGGCCGTAGACCACCAGGTACATGCCTAGGGAAAAGATCACGATCTGCCAGGGGGCTTCCTTCAGCACTTTACGCGTGGAAATCGTGTGACCTTTGGCAGCGATCACCAGCAGGAGCACGGCGCATACCGCAGAAATCGCGCTGATGGGAATGCCCAGGGGTTCCAGGGCAAAACAGCCGATCAGCAGGATGCCCAGCACCCACCAGCCGGCGCGAAAGGTCGCGCGGTCGTGGATCGCACTGGCGGGGTCCGCCAGGTCGGCCGGGTCGTAGGTCTGCGGAATATCACGGCGGAAAAACCACAGCAACACCGCCAGCGTGGCGGCGACGCTGACGAAGTTCACCGGGACCATGACGGCGGCGTATTCGTTGAAGCCAATCTTGAAGTAGTCCGCCGAAACGATGTTCACCAGGTTCGACACCACCAGCGGCAGGCTCGCCGTGTCAGCGATAAACCCCGCGCCCATGACGAACGCCAGGGTTGCCGCCGGGGAAAAGCGCAGGGCCAGCAGCATCGACATCACGATAGGCGTGAGGATCAGCGCCGCGCCGTCGTTTGCAAACAGCGCCGACACCAACGCCCCCAGCAATACCATATAGGCAAACAGGCGGCGGCCGCGCCCACGCCCCCAGCGCGCCACATGCAGCGCGGTCCAGGCGAAGAACCCCGCTTCATCGAGCAACAGGCTGATGATGATGAGCGCGACAAAGGTGCCGGTGGCGTTCCAGATGATGTGCCATACCACCGGGATGTCCGCGAGGCTGATCACGCCGCAGGCCAGGGCCAGTATCGCGCCCATCGTGGCGCTCCAGCCGACGCCCAGGCCCTTGGGCTGCCAAATGACCAGCACAAGCGTGAAGATAAAAATCGCTATGGCGACAAGCATGAATAAACGCTCCGATGGTTCAGCAGCAGGCGCTGGCCCGTTGTGGTCTGTCGCCCATGGCCTCAAGACGCTGCGCATCGCTGTGTAACCAGGGCTGATTGGCTTGCAGGGTGGTGTCCAGCACCTGAGTTACCCAGTCGGGCAGTGTCGGATTGATGCGGTAGTAGATCCATTGCCCCTGACGGCGATCCAGCAGCAACCCGCAACCGCGCAGTTGCGCGAGATGTCGGGATATTTTCGGCTGGCTGTCGTCCAGAGCATGGATCAGCTCGCACACGCAAAGTTCGCCTTCGCGCAGGATCAATAACGTCAGACGCGCCCGGGTGGCATCGGCGAGGCATTTGAACAGGGTGGGAGGAGAGAAGAGGTCTGACATGGCCAGGGCCTTTGTATATATGGTTATTCGAATATACGTATTTCCATATGTTTAGGTCAAACGCTGTTTCGATTGATGTGGATCAATCTCCGTGAAATCCGCCACAAGTGATTGAAATTAAAATGAAACATGAATGTCCTAAAGTGCCTACCCATCGCTGATGAAGGAAGAACCCGCGTGACCCGTGCCACTCGCAACCTGCGCAAGACCCTGGATTCCGTCGCGGAAAATAATGAAACCGCGGCGTTTGACCTGATGCGCGCCGTCGAAAAACTCGGCGATGAGGTGCTGCGCCAGCGCTTGCTCAACACCATTCACCGGCTCAACCAAGACGCCCACGAACTGCGTGAAGCGCGGGACTCGGTGGAGCAGGTGTCGGTCCGGCTCGCCTGAGCAATATCGTTCAAGACAGCCCGCTGAAAACGCTGTCATGCTTGTCGACTGTCTGTCGATGAGCCGTTTCCATGTCTACTGCCTTGCCTCATTACGCGTTCGCCCGTGGCGCGATTGCTGTTATTCCGTTATCCCTGGCTTGTGCGCCGTGGGGGCTGCTCGCCGGTTCCATGGCCATCGATGCGCAATTCACCCCGCTGCAAGCCCAGGGCCTGTCCGCCATCGTGTTTGCCGGTGCCGCGCAGTTGGTGGCAATTGGGATGGTCAAGAGTGGCGCGAGCCTGATTTCGATTGTGCTGACCACGTTGCTGCTGACCTCCCAGCATTTGCTCTACGGCATGCACCTGCGCCCGATTGTGTCGCCACTCAACGCCCGCTGGCGCATGAGCCTAGGGTTTCTGTTGACCGACGAATTCTTCGCGCTGGTCAGCCACTATGACCGTGAGACCTTCAATCGCTGGTACGCCCTGGGCGTCGGCCTGACGTTCTATATCATCTGGAACCTGTTCACCCTGGCCGGCATCGTGCTGGGCAGCAGCATTCCGGGCCTGGACCAACTGGGCCTGGAATTTTCCATCGCCGCGACCTTTATCGCACTGATCACTCCGGTGGTGCGGGATATTCCAACGGTGGTCTGCGTGGCGGTGTCGTTGCTGTTTTCGGTGTGGCTGAGCTTCCTGCACTGGGAGTCGGCGGTGGTGGTGTCGGGCGTATTGGGGATGAGCGCAGGGTTTGCCTGCAAACGACTGGGAGTGGGGCAGCGATGATCTACATCATGATTGTGGCCATGGGCCTGGCGGTCTTTCTCAACCGCTACCTGTTTCTCGAACCGCGCCTGCCGGTGCGGCTCAATCGTGGCGCGCGGGAGTTTCTCGGTTTTGCCGTGCCGGGCATGCTCACGGCGATTTGCGGACCGATTATTTTCCTCACCGACCACCAGCTCAACCTGAGCCCGGCCAACCCTTATCTGCTGGCGGCTATCTGTGCGGTGGCGTTGATGTACTGGACGCGTAATGTATTGCTCACCGTGCTGTTGAGCATGGCGTTGTTCTACCTGTTTCGCTGGTGGCTCTGATCGTTTTACTGCCGACGATGATCGTCAACGGTTATGCGGGCACCAGGATAAACACAGCGCCTGTACATTTTTCGCCAGCAAACCGGGGGCGAAAAAAAGCCCGCGGGAGGGCGGGCAGAAGGGAGACTTCTAAAAATGAGCCTGGCCAGTATCGGTGGCCGGTCCTCCCTTCACAGTGAAACTAAATTCATTCTGCAGCAGGTGCCGGCTTCTTTTTGGCTTTCGCCTCGGCCGCCAGGCATTCCAGCGCAAACTGTTCGGTGTAGGTCATCTGGATTGGCGTGCTTTCGCCTTTCACCGTGCGCTCGCCATCAAGGATGTAGCGAATCCGCTTGTCGGTGACGCCGATACGCTTGGCGATCCACGAAGGTGTCTGGCCGATGCGGCTAACCAGCTTGTCGGCGTAGTCGGTGGACGGGTTGTAGCGTTCGGCGTTGGGTGTCATCGGTTTTCCAGGTAGAAGCGAGCTCGTAAGTAGGCGACAGGGTGACGTAATAATCCTTGAGTGTCGCCTGCTAATGGTAGAGTCGCGTTTTTTTCCAAGGAGGCGATGGCATGCGCAAAGTAGTAATTGGCGCGTTGGTACTGGCTGCACTGGCGGGTTGCGCCGGTTCGAAAATGAAAGAAGCACGCTCCGGCACCCCCTACAAAACCCTGGCGTCGGACAAAACCCCGCTGTTGGTCGCCCAATGCATCCAGTTCGGCTGGCAGGATGAAGCGGTGTTTGGCGTTGACGCGGGCGGCTTCAAGGAGCCGGCAGAGGCGGGCGGCTTTACGGTTTACACCACCGGTGGCGACTACTTTGTCGACGTCCGCACGGCGGGTGCCGGCTCGACGGTGAATTACTACGCGGCCGAAGACACTATGCCTGCCAAGCGACGTCTTGCCGCACTCGCGACCTGCCTGTAATCCATTGCCTTAGTGTTTTTAGGAAATGCCCGGCGGGACAGGCGTCGGACATTGCCTTATGATTCACCCGGCTCGCTCGACGTGATGGCTCTTTACCAGTACACGGACGTCGAGGCCAAGACGTCGGGCGAGCCTCTATTTCTTCTTCAGCGTGGCATGTAACCCAGGTGCCAGCGCCGCGGAATCTTCAGCGATACCAGCCCCAACAATGCCGCCAATGCACCGCTGACCAGCAGCGCACGCAAGCCCATCTGGTGCTCCAGCATCGCGCCGATCACCGCGCCGACAAACATCCCTGCCCACGGGATCAGTTGTACGCGCCAGCCTTGGCGACGCTCGCCCAATATCCAGCGCCCCAGCCCACGGCCAAAGCGTGACAGCGCGCCCGTTACGTACGTAAGCCCTACCGGCAATCCGTTCACTTCCTCGACCGCTGCGTTAAGCATGCCCATGGCCACAATCGCCGCCAACAACGCCGGTAGCTTATCGGCAAAAGGCCACAGGGCGGCGGCGAACAGCAAGGCGGCGATGCACAACAGCAACGGCAGCGCATGGCGCCGACTGAAGCGGCTGACCACCACACCCAAGGCATTGCCGACAATAAAAGTCGCGACCAGCAACAGCAGGCGCCCGGTCAGGCCGAGGTCGCCTTCGCTGATCGCCACCGCCAGGCGCGTGGTGTTGCCGCTCATGAACGAGACAAAGTCGCCGCTGGCCATAAAACCGATCGCATCGGTCATGCCCGCCAGCACCGAAAGACTCGCTACCAGCATCAAGCCGACACGGCCACGCCACCGGTGTCGATGGGCGAGTACGGCATTGGTGTAAGGTTTTTGCGACGACGGCAGCATGGGGCCGAGTTCCTCGGTGAGATTATCCGGCCACTACCGTAGGACGCTTTGATTACCGGCGCAATGACCTCAGACACATTCCAGGCACCAACCTTCGTTTTGCCAGGCCAATCGGTGCGTTGGCGTGATCGCCTCTAGAAACGCCTCGTCGTGGGACACCGCTACAATTGCCCCGGTAAAACCTTTCAACGCCTGCTCGAACGCGACCACCGACTCGAGGTCCAGGTGATTGGTGGGCTCGTCCAGAAGCAACAATTGCGCGGGGCTATCGCGCCACAACGCAATCGCCATCGCGGCTTTCAAGCGCTCGCCACCACTGAGCTGCCCCGCCGGTTGCGTGACTCGCAGCGCATCCAGTTGCAGCAAGGCCAGGCGCGTACGCAGTTCGGCTTCGGCCAGCGGCGTGTCGAGCAGGTTGAGCTGTTCGACGATGGAACGGTGGTCATCCAGCCATTCCAGATGCTGATCGATGTACGCGCTGGGCACATGCACCGTGCATTCTCCGCTGACGGGCTGCCATTGGCCGGCGAGCAGCTTGAGCAAGGTGGATTTACCGCAACCGTTCGGCCCCGTGACAGCAACACGCACGGGGCCTGCCAGGCTCAGCGTGAGTAATTGAGGGCCCAGCCACGGTAGCTGTGCATCAAGCAAGGTCAACACTTGACGGCTATTGGGCAGCGCCGAACCCGGCAATGCCAGCACGGTAGGCGTCTCATCCGCTACCCGTTCGTAGGCGTGGCGCACCTGTGTATCCAACTGGTTTTTTTGCGCGTGATGAGCACTGCGCACCGTGCTGACGATTTGTTTGGCGGCGCTTTTCCAGCGGGCCTTGGTAAACCGATCGACGTTAGCGGTTTGTGCCTCTTTGTTCGAGCGGGCGGCTTTGCGTTGCAGGCTGTCATGGTCTTTTTGCAGGCGCCGACGCGCGCGACTGCGCTCCAGGCGGGCGTGCTCCCAGCTGGCGATGGCGGCCTGCTGCTGAGTATCGCGCTGTTGGCGATAGGCATCGTAGTTGCCGCCATACACCTGCGCGCCGAGGGGCGACAGTTCGACGATGCGGCCCATCGTATTTAGCAGCTGCCGATCATGGCTGACCACCACCAGGCCGCCGCGCCAGTTGCGCAGCACCCGCAGCAGCCAGTCGCGACCGGTGCTGTCGAGGTGATTGCTCGGCTCGTCGAGGATCAACAGATCCGGCATCGCCAACAACGCACCGATCACTGCAACCCTGGCCAGTTGGCCGCCGCTGAGTTGATCGGTCGGCGTATCAAGGCTGAGCGCTTCCAGGCCCGCCGCATCCAATGAAGTCCGCAAGCGTTCGGCCAAGTCCCAACGATCGTCGATCAGTTCCGGGTCATCGTCACGCGCTTCGCCCCGGGCCATGCGTTCAAGGGCCGCCAGGGCGCGGGCGGCTCCGCTGATATCGGCGACAGTGTCTCCAGGTTGAACGGCCAGGGTTTGCGGGACGTACGCCACGCTGGCCGAAGCCTTCAACGTACCGGAGGAGGGTGTGAGCACCCCGGCGATCAACTTCGCCAGAATACTTTTACCCCGTCCATTGCGGCCGACAATCCCGGTGGGGGTGTGGTCGATGGAAAGGTTCACGTCCTCCAACAAGGTTTCGCCATTGGCGAACTGGAAGGACAGGTGTTGCAGGGAAATAAGTGCGGGCAGCCGGTTGACGTCAGTCATCAGCACCTCCAAAAAAATGTCGAACAGGCCAACAAGCGCGCCAGGCGGCTTGTTGCAGATACATTTTGGAAGGCTTAGTTGTTCACGTCGGCGGTCGTCCCGGGAGTCAGAAGGGAGGCGAAGGCTAACCCGCCTTGGCGGTCTTCGGCAAGTCAGCGGCCAGTTGCTCGAGGAACATGGCGAGGGCGGCTTCCTCGGCTTTCAGGCCCTTGCGCATCCGGGGCTTGGGCAGCTTTGATAATTCACCGAGGCTGAAATGCTCCAGTACCGCCGGGTGGATGTAGCACTTGCGGCACACCGCTGGCGTGTTGCCGAGTTGCTTGGCGACGTCCTTGACCATCGCCACCACATGGCGTTTTGCATCGGACTCAGGCTGCCACTCCAGTTCACGCAGCACCGCCAGCGCCATGGCAGTGCCGGCCCAGGTGCGGTAATCCTTGGCGGTGAAGTCGGCACCGGTGAGGTTGTGCAGGTAGGCGTTGACGTCAGAGGAGCTGACGGTATGCCGCTCACCGTCTTCGTCCAGGTACTGGAACAGGTTTTGCCCCGGCAACTCCAGGCAGCGTTTGACAACGCTGGCCAGGCGTCGGTCCTTGACGCTGATCTGGTGTTCGACACCACTTTTGCCGCGAAACTGAAACTTGATTTCGCTGCCCTTGATATCGACATGGCGCGTGCGCAGGGTAGTCAGCCCGAAGGATTTGTTGTCACGGGCGTACTGGGTGTTGCCGACCCGGATCAACGTGGCATCCAGCAGCATCACCACCGTGGCCAAGACCTTTTCGCGGGTGAAGCCAGGCTCGGCGATTTGCGCTTCCAGTTGTTTGCGCAGCTTGGGCAAGGCGTCGCCAAACGCCTGTAGCCGCGCGTATTTGTCGGTGTCGCGCACCTCGCGCCAGCGCGCGTGATAGCGGTACTGCTTGCGCCCACGGGCATCGCGGCCGGTGGCTTGCAAGTGGCCGCGCGGGTCGGCGCAGATCCACACGTCGGTGTAGGCGGGCGGCACAGCCAGGGCATTCAGGCGCTTGATCTCATCGGCATCGGTGATGCGCACGCCCTTGTGATCGAAATACTGGAACTTGCCGCGCAGGGTTTTACGGCGGATGCCAGGTTCTGTGTCGTCAACGTAATGCAGGTCGCGGGGCAGGTCGGCAAGCAGCGCGGAGTCGGGCATGGTGCAAATTCCTTGGCAACGGATCAGGCCGGTATGTCTGATTGACCGCAGCCTTTTGCGGTCGTGCCAAATGCTTTCTTACGCCAATACGGCAACCGCCTTGATCTGTGCCCACAGTGTCTGGCTGGGGTGCACCTGCAACTGATCGCGGGAGAAGCGTGTGATGCGCGCCAGCAATGGCGTGCCGCCGGCGTCCAGGCGCACCAGCACATGGGCGCTGTTGTCCGCTGAAATCTCCTGGGTGACCGTCACCGGCAGGCGGTTGAGGATGCTGCTGTGTTCTTCCGCTTGCAGGCTGAGGCTCACGTCTCGCGCCTGAACCTTGATGCGCAGTTGCTTGCCCACTGCCAGCGGCGCATGGGCGACACGCATGTGCAAGGCGCTGCCAGGCAGTTGCAGGGTGAGCAATTGATAGTGGTCGTCGTAGGCGCTGACGGTGCCGTTGATTACCACGCCGGCGTCGTCACCGCGTGCCAGGGGCAAATCCAGCCGCGCGAGGGTTTCACCGATGGGGCCGCTGGCCAGCGCCTTGCCGTCGCTGAGCAACACAATGTGATCGGCCAGCCGAGCGACTTCGTCCTGGGCGTGGCTGACGTAGAGCACCGGGATATCCAGTTCGTCGTGCAGGCGTTCCAGGTACGGCAGGATCTCGCTTTTGCGTTTGCTGTCGAGGGCCGCCAGCGGTTCATCCATCAACAGCAACTGGGGACTGGTGAGCAGCGCACGGGCGATGCCGATGCGCTGGCGTTCACCGCCGGACAGGTGCTGGGGATGACGGTCGAGCAAATGCCCGATGCCCAGTAACTCAGTGGCCTGGGCCATATCGACGCGGCGCGCCTGGCGTGGAATGCGCTTGAGGCCGAACTCCAGGTTAGCTCGCACCGACAAGTGTGCAAACAGGCTGGCCTCCTGGAACACATAACCCAGCGCGCGTTTGTGCGGTGGCACGAACAGCCCGTTACGGCTGTCTTGCCAGACTTCACCGTTGATCTGGATGAACCCATCCTCGGCCCGCTCCAGCCCCGCAATACACCGCAGGCAGGTGGTCTTGCCGGACCCGGAATGCCCGTACAGCGCCGTCACGCCACGGCCGGGCAGGTGCAAGTCCACCTCCAGCGCAAAGCTGGAATAGTTGAGTTGCAGGCGTACATCAATCATCGACATCAGCTCCAGCCCACCTTGGTTTTACGGCTGGAGTAGAGCGCCAGCAACACGAGGAACGCGAACACCACCATGGCGCCGGCCAGCCAGTGGGCCTGGGCATATTCCATGGCTTCGACGTGGTCGTAGATCTGCACCGAGACCACGCGGGTCTTGTCGGGGATGTTGCCGCCGATCATCAGCACCACGCCGAACTCACCGACGGTATGGGCGAAACCGAGAATGGAGGCGGTGATAAACCCCGGGCGCGCCAGGGGCAGGATCACCGTGAAAAACGTGTCCCAGGGATTGGCGCGCAATGTCGCGGCCACCTCCAGCGGGCGTGTGCCGATGGCGGAGAAGGCGTTTTGCAACGGCTGCACCACAAACGGCATGGAATAGATCACCGAGCCGATGACCAGCCCGGCGAAACTGAAGGTCAGGGTGCCCAAGCCCAGCCATTGGGTGAACTGGCCGAAGTAGCCATGGGGGCCCATGGTCAACAACAGGTAGAAGCCGATCACCGTGGGTGGCAGCACCAACGGCAGGGCGACGATTGCGCCAATGGGGCCGCG
Source organism: Pseudomonas fildesensis (assembly GCF_001050345.1). Lineage (GTDB taxonomy): Bacteria > Pseudomonadota > Gammaproteobacteria > Pseudomonadales > Pseudomonadaceae > Aquipseudomonas > Aquipseudomonas fildesensis. Next base: position 105,414 of record NZ_LFMW01000021.1, read on the forward strand.
CCACCACGAGCGGGTGCGCGACAGCCACAGGGCAATCGGAGTGCCGATGACCAGCAGGATCACTGTGGTCAGTGACGCCAGTTTGATGGTCAACCAGATAGCGGAAAAATCGGCACTCGATAGCGGCATTTAGAGCTCGTAACCGTAGGACTTGATAACGGCAGCGGCTTTTGGACCTTTCAGGTACTCAACCAGCGCCTTGGCAGCGGCGCTGTCTTTGCCCTTGTTGAGGATCACCGCATCCTGTTTGATCGGGTCATGCAGGGAGGAGGGAACGATCCATGCCGAACCACGGGTGACTTTGCCGTCTTTGTAGATCTGCGACAAGGCCACGAAGCCCAACTCGGCGTTGCCGGTGGAGACGAACTGATAGGCCTGGGTGATGTTCTGGCCTTCAACGAGCTTGTCCTTGACCTTCTCGGTCAGACCTTCCTTGGCCAGCACCTGGGTTGCTGCCAGGCCGTAAGGCGCGGCTTTCGGGTTGGCGATGGAGAGGTGCTTGAATTCATTTTTCTTGAGGACGTCGCCTTTCGCGTCGACGTAACCTTCCTTCGCCGACCACAGCGCCAAGGTGCCCACGGCATAGGTGAAGCGCGATCCCTTGACGGTGTCGCCTTCGCTCTCGAGTTTTTGCGGGGTGGTGTCGTCGGCGCTCAGGAATACTTCGAACGGCGCGCCGTTCTTGATCTGGGTGTAGAACTGGCCGGTGGCGCCGTAGGCTGCTACCAGCTTGTGGCCGGTGTCTTTCTCGAAATCAGCGGCAATTGCCTGGATCGGCGCGGTGAAGTTGGCGGCCACGGCCACTTGGACTTCATCGGCGTGGGCCGAGCCGAACGTGAAGGCGGCGACCAGGACGGCCAAGCGTGAGGCGCGAATCATCATGAAGCAGCTCCTTGGGAATGTACGGCATTTTATAGGTGAAAGGCTTAACCGCTATGTATGGGAATATATAGCGGTTGGCCATTGCCGGTACAGTGCAAAGTTGCCGCAGTGGCTAATACCGATCAGTTAAGGGCGAGCGCTGTAACTGTGGCGAGGGAGCTTGCTCCCGTTGGGCCGCGAAGCGCCCCCAAAGATGGGACTGCTACGCAGTCCAACGGGAGCAAGGTCCCTCGCCACAAGTACAGTGCGCCCCCTTAACTGATCGGCATTAGCCGCAGAGACCGCTTCTATTTGAGTTTCGCCAGGGTGTGCTCCACCAGTTCGCGGGTCAGGTCGTAGGTGCCGATGTCTTTGCCCAGTCGCAGGGCCTGGCCCGACCAGAGGTTGCTGAACCCCGCCTCATCCTTGGCCTTGAGCGGCATCAACGCACCGCCGGACTTCGGGAACGCCGGTGCGGCAGGATTAATCGCGCCCAATTCACGCATCACGCGGTTGACGATGCCGCGCGCCGGGCGGCCGGTAAACAGGTTGGTCAGGGCTGTTTGACTGGCTTGGGCGTGGCGCAGCGCATGGTGGTGGGACGGGGTTACGTTGGCTTCGGGCGTAAACAGATAGGCGGTGCCAATTTGGACGGCTGAAGCGCCCAGAGCGAATGCGGCGACAATACCGCGCGCATCACCAATACCGCCCGCGGCAATCACCGGCACGCTTACGGCATCGACAATTTGCGGCAACAATGCCATCAGACCGATCTGGGTATTGAGGTCGTCGCTGAGAAACAAGCCACGGTGCCCGCCAGCCTCAATGCCCATGGCGATGATTGCATCGCAGCCATGCTGTTCCAGCCAAATGGCTTCCTCCACGGTAGTGGCTGATGACAGCACCTTGGCGCCCGTGGCTTTTACCCGGTCGAGCAGGGCTTTTTCCGGCAGGCCAAAGTGAAAACTCACCACCTCGGGGCGGAACTCTTCGACCACCTGGCAAGCGGCGTCGTTGAAGGGGGCGCGGTTGGATACGGGGGTTGGCGCATCAAAGTCAGCGCCGAGTTCACGGTAGTACGGTTCCAGCAGAGCCTTCCATTTACGGTCGCGCTCGTCGTCGGCCTCTGGCGGCTGATGGCAAAAGAAGTTCACGTTGATCGGCCGCGTGCTTGCCTGGCGGATCGTGGTCAGGGCATCGCGCAGTTGCTCGATGCTCAGGGCCGCGGCGGGCATCGAGCCCAGCGCGCCCGCTTTATTGGCGGCGATGACCATGGCGGTGGTGGTGCCGACGGCCATGGGCGCCTGGATGATGGGCACTTCAATGCCCAGCAGGTCGAGGATTCGGGTGTCTGGCCAGGTGCTCAAGGGATGCGTCTCCAGCGTTAGTAGGGCGTTTCGCTGTTTTAGCAGGCCCCTTGGCGCCCGGCCAGTCTGTTTTATTCACTGGACGAAACTGGTGTTTCGTGAGCAGGCGCAAGCCGATTCAGGTCTTGCTCTCGCGTTCCAACAGTTGCCGCTTGCGCTCCACACCCCAGCGGTAGCCGGACACGTCGCCGTTACTGCGCACCACGCGATGGCAAGGAATCGCGACCGCCAGGCTGTTGGCGCCACACGCCTGGGCCACCGCACGAAAGGATGTGGGGGCGCCGATACGCTGGGCGATCTGCGCATAGCTGGCGGTGCTGCCCACCGGAATGTCGCGCAAGGCTTGCCATACGCGTTCTTGAAACGCCGTGCCGCGCAGGTCCAGCGGTAAATCGAGGCCCAGGGCGGGCGCTTCAATAAAACCCACCACTTGGGCAATCAGCTGCTCAAAGGTGTGGTCCGCCCCCAGCAGATCGGCCTTGGGGAATTGGTCCTGAAGGTCGCGGACCAATTTATCCGGATCGTCCCCCAGCAGAATCGCGCACACGCCACGGTGACTTTGCGCTACAAGAATCGCCCCCAGCGAACATTGACCCACCGCAAAGTGGATCTGGTTATGGGAACCGCCGGCTTTGTATTCGCTGGGTGTCATGCCCAGTAGCTGATTCGCTGACTCATAAAATCGGCTGTTGGAGTTGAAGCCGGCGTCGTAGAGCGCCTGAGTCACTGAGCGCTGATCCTTGAGCCCGTCGCGCATTTTGCGCGACCGATGGGCGCCGGCGTAACCCTTGGGGGTGAGGCCGGTGACTGATTTGAATACCCGATGGAAATGGAAGGGGCTCAACCCGGCCTGCTGGGCGAGGTCTTTGAGGCTGGGCGGTGTTTCGGCGAGTTCGATCTGCCGGCAGGCGCTGGCGACCAGTTGGGCGTGGTGCGCCGCGAGTTGAGTCTGGTCACCCGCGGCACGTTTGCTCGGGCGATAACCTGCAGCCTCGGCTAGTTGCGGCGTATCAAAGAACTCGACGTTCTCCGGGCGAGGCAAACGCGAAGCGCTGCTGGGGCGGCAGTACACGCCGGTGGTTTTCACCCCGTAGACGAACAGCACATCGGCTTTCGGGTCGCGAGCGAGAATGGCGGTCCAGCGGGGGTCTTGTTCGTTGATCATGGCCTGCACTCTTGACGGGTCAGGGCCAGATTAGTCGTGTGGCGCCGGCCTGGCACTCTGAAGCTTGCGGTCGAATTAGCCGGCGGTGCGAAACGTCAGGTTGATGCGCTGCGGCCCCATGATCGGATGCACGCCTTCCTTGACGGGCATCACGCCGTGAAAACGCAGGCGATCGACACCGCCCCAGACCACCACGTCGCCATGGAATAACGAGACTTTTTGCGTCTTGTCGCTCCTCTCATGGCCGCCAAACAGGAAGATCGCCGGCAGCCCCAACGACACGGATACCACGGGGGCTGAATAGCAACGCTCGTTCTTGTCCTGATGCAGCGACATCCTGGCACCTGGCACATAGCGGTTGATCAGGCAGGCGTCGGGCGCGAAGCCGCTAAACCCTGCTTCAGTTGCAGCCTGAACGGCCAGTTGCCGCAAGGCGTCCGGCAGGGCGGGCCAGGGTTGCTGGTTGCGTGGGTCAATGGCGGTGTAGCGGTAACCCGTAGCGTCGGTGGACCAACCCAGTTCACCACAACTGCTCAACGCTGCCGACATGGTAAAACCACCGGGCGTGACCATTTGCCGAAACGGCGACTGAGCCAGCACGCGACGCAGTTCTGGCAGAAGGCACTCAATCCAGGGCAGGGCATAGCCCCTTAGTAGGTAGGACTGTTCGCCAATCTGCTCGCGTTTCTGCGGTTGTTGCAGCGCATCGTCGGCGAACAGGTCGGCGGTCGGGCCGGCCATGGCTTACAGCGCCTTGCTCACATTGATGCCGGTGATTTCGTCGCTGGCATCGTGAATTTTCGCAAGGGCTTGCTTGGCTTCTTCGACGCTGCCGCTTTGCAGTTGCGCAAATTCAAAGCGGCGTTCGCCGTTGAGCTTGTATTTGATGACGTATTTGGTAGTGGTCACAGCTTTATTCCTGTCGAGTGTCCGTATCAGCTCAGCTTGGTGCTGGTGCGGCGAACGATGCGAATCTTGTGGGACAAGGCCGGCGTACGGGTGACGCTGATGGCGCGGCGTGTCACGACGTCCAGGGTGATGTTCCAGAAGCCGGTGCTGGGCGCGGTGATTTTGGCGGGAAACTTGTCGAACGCGCCGCCGTGGTAAGTATGGCGACCGCCATTTTTGAAGCTGCGAAAGTTGGCGTCGCTCATCAGGCGAATGTTGCAGGTCTGCGAGCATTCGATAACAACGATGTCTCCTTCGTTGAGGTGCTCGCGCTGGTGAATGAATTTCATGGGGTGTCTCCAGAAGGGCTTTTTCTGAAAAATCAGAACGATACGTAGGTTAAGATGGAGTTTATCAGCCCCAGCGCGTTTATTATCGGGCCGTCGTCGACGACTTCGACAATTTAAAACAGTTATTTACCGAGTTATCAGAGATAAATCCTACTTTGGCGGGAGAAATTTACCATCCCGGCTGTCGTAGGATCTTTATCGGAGGTTTTGTATGAAGTGGAGCGTGTTGGTTCTGGCCTTGGCGATAGGTGGGTGTGCTTCGGTTGCAGATATCAAGCAGACCCCGCCAACATTGGCGGTCATTTCAGGGAAAAAGCCGCAGGAATATGCAGCCTGTGTAGTACGTAAATTGTCCACCACACGCCGTCCGCCGCAGATCGAGCCACATAAGGAAGGTGTGCAGGTGATTGTGCCGCAGAAATTTTCGGCTGACCCGTCGGCAATCTTCGAGATTGAAGATCGCTCCAGTGGCAGCAGCATCAAGCTCTACGAGAGCATGTCCAATGTGCCTATTCGCCCGGGCGATATCAAGAAAGCCGGCGAAGATTGCATTTCCGGCTGAACCGTCCAGCCCCATGAATCCGATACAAGAAGCCTGACCTGCGGCCGCAGTGTCAGGCTTGTTTGGAAAAAACCATCATGAAACGTGAACACGTCAAAGCCCGCCACGCCGAAGGCCAGATCTCGGCGACCCATGTCATCCAGAACCCCGCCGACCCCGGCGAGTGGATTGTATTCTTCAAAAAAAGCGGCGGACGCAGCTTTTTCCTGGTCGATGATCAGGATGAAGTGGAGTCGTTCGAGCGTCTGGACGACCTGATCGAGACCATTCGCGGCCTCGGCATCAAGTTTGCCGAAATTCACATGTAGGCGGGTATCGCCTACTTGCAGACCACTACGACGCTGCGGCCCTTGAAGTTGCCCACGTCCTTGCCCAATGTCTTGTCATCTTCACTCAGTGCCGGCGTGCCTTCGGTGCCGACGATGCGATAACCGGTGCCGGCGCAGGAATCGTCTGCCTTCTCGTAGCAGCTGGCCCAGGAGTTGGCCTCGCCTGAGCAGTCGATGGTCAGGCCTTGCTCGCCGTTTTTGAGGTAGACGTCAGAGGTGGTGGTGCAGCCGGTAAGCGCCAGTACCGCAGTCAGTGCCAGAATTTTGTTCATGTGGGGTCGTCGTCGAGGGTGTTGAAGGGGAGCGCTGACACTGTCGTGGGGCGTTTGCGGAAGATTATAGCGATCTGCCACCTAGGTACAGACAAACACAAAAAAGCCCCGTTCAACGGGGCGTTTTGCGCAGGCTTTGTTGCTTACTTCGTTTTCGGACGTTTGCTTGACGCGTGGCCAGCTTCATCGACGAATACTTCGGCAACCGCAGTGGCTTGACTCTCGGTCGCGAATACCCCCGCGACGCTGTCGCCGTGGAAGTTGATCAAGTGCCAGCCGTCCGCTCGCTTTGTGATCAGGTAGCCGTTTACGCCTTTTGGTTCTGACATCTATTAACAATCTCGTGGTCTGGTTCAAGGCCGTAATGATAGCGCCAAATGCCGCAGGCCCGCCCAAGTTATTCCATGTCAGTGTCCTGGGTCGAAAAGCGTGCTAAAAGGGTTACAGCCCGTTTAAACACTGAGGCGCAGGCAGATATTGCAATGCCGGTGAGGGTGCTTGTCGGAAAATAAGCGGAACTTACGCCGACATTTTTTCTCTATGTTGACATCGCAACGCCAGCAGGACCCATTGTAAGGCGACTGCGGCCTGATTAGACTGCGCCGAATTCCGTACGCACAGCCCTTTGTAAGGACTCATATGATCAAGAAATGCTTGTTCCCAGCAGCCGGTTACGGCACTCGCTTCTTGCCAGCGACCAAGGCCATGCCCAAAGAGATGCTGCCGGTGGTGAACAAGCCACTGATTCAGTACGGCGTCGAAGAGGCACTGGATGCCGGTCTGAACGAAATCTCTATCGTCACCGGTCGTGGTAAGCGCGCGCTGGAAGACCACTTCGATATCAGCTACGAGCTGGAAAACCAGATCAAGGGCACCGACAAGGAAAAATACCTGGTCGGCATCCGTAAATTGCTCGACGAGTGCTCGTTCTCCTACACCCGTCAAACCCAGATGAAAGGCCTCGGCCACGCCATCCTGACCGGTCGCCCGCTGATCGGTGACGAACCGTTCGCCGTAGTACTGGCGGATGACCTGTGTGTGAACCTGGAAGGTGACGGCGTACTGACCCAAATGGTCAAGCTGTACCAGAAATACCGTTGCACCATCGTTGCGGTCCAAGAAGTTGATCCTCAAGAGACCAACAAGTACGGCGTGATCGCTGGTGATGATATCGGTGATGGCCTGATTCGCGTGCGTGACATGGTTGAGAAACCAGCACCGGAAGATGCTCCTTCGAACCTGGCAATCATTGGTCGTTACATCCTGACCCCGGACATCTTCAAGCTGATCGAAGAAACCGAGCCAGGCAAGGGCGGCGAGATCCAGATTACCGATGCCCTGTTGAAGCAGGCCAAAGACGGTTGCGTGATCGCGTACAAGTTCAAGGGTCGTCGTTTTGACTGCGGTGGCGCCGAAGGCTACATCGAAGCGACCAACTTCTGCTACGAGCACTTCTACAAGACTGGCAAGGCTTACTGATTCACGGTTGCCCGTCTGCTTTAAAGAGCGAAAGCTAGAGAAAGCCACCTACGGGTGGCTTTTTCGTTTTTCAGCCCCATCTAAGTCGGTATGCTGATGTCCTGCCGAGGAGAGTGAAATGGCCTACGATTTTGACCTGTATGTAATTGGCGCCGGTTCTGGCGGTGTTCGCGCGGCGCGTTTTGCCGCAGGTTTTGGCGCCAGGGTGGGCGTAGCGGAAAGCCGCTATCTGGGCGGCACCTGCGTTAACGTCGGCTGCGTACCGAAGAAGCTGTTGGTGTACGGCGCGCATTTTGCCGAAGACTTCGAGCAGGCCAGTGGCTTTGGCTGGTCCCTGGGTGAGGCGAACTTTGATTGGGCGACGCTGATTGCCAACAAGGACCGCGAAATCAACCGCCTCAATGGCATCTATCGCAACCTGCTGGTCAACAGCGGCGTGACCCTGCATGAAGGGCACGCACGACTGGTCGATCCGCACCAGGTTGAAATCAATGGCGAGCGTTTCACTGCCAGGCACATCCTGATCGCCACCGGTGGCTGGCCACAGATCCCGGAGATTCCGGGGCGTGAACACGCGATTGGTTCTAACGAGGCGTTCTTCCTCAAAGAACTGCCCAAGCGCGTGCTGGTCGTGGGCGGCGGCTATATCGCTGTCGAGTTCGCCGGGATCTTCCATGGCTTGGGTGCGCAAACTTCCTTGCTGTATCGCGGCGACCTGTTCCTGCGTGGTTTCGACGGTTCAGTGCGCACGCATCTGAAGGAAGAGCTGACTAAACGCGGCCTGGATCTGCAATTCAATGCCGATATCGAACGAATCGACAAGCAGGCCGATGGCAGCCTCAAGGCCACCTTGAAAGACGGTCGGGTGCTGGAAGCTGATTGTGTGTTCTACGCCACGGGGCGGCGCCCGATGCTCGACAACCTGGGGCTGGAAAATACGGGCGTCAAACTCGACAAGCGTGGCTTCGTTGAGGTGGACGACCTGTACCAGACGGCTGAATCGTCGATCCTGGCCATTGGTGATGTGATCGGTCGCGTGCAACTGACACCGGTCGCCCTGGCTGAAGGCATGGCGGTGGCGCGTCGCCTGTTCAAACCTGAGCAATATCGCCCAGTGGATTACGCGATGATCCCGACGGCGGTGTTCAGCCTGCCGAACATCGGCACCGTCGGCCTTACGGAAGAAGAAGCGAAAGAAAAGGGCCACAAGGTCCAGATCTTTGAGAGCCGTTTCCGGCCGATGAAGCTGACGCTGACGGACTGCCAGGAGAAAACCCTGATGAAGCTGGTGGTCGACGCCGACTCCGACAAGGTGCTTGGCTGCCATATGGTTGGCCCGGACGCTGGCGAGATCGTGCAAGGCCTGGCGATCGCGCTCAAGGCGGGCGCGACCAAGCAGCATTTCGACGAGACTATCGGCGTGCATCCTACGGCGGCGGAAGAGTTCGTCACCATGCGCACGCCTGTGGCTGACTGATCAGGCGTCGGGTGTTGCCTCTGGCGCCGTTGCAACGACGGCGGCCAGGCGCAGCGCTTCAATGCTGGACTGGGCCTTGATCAGGTCCAGTTCCAACGCCTTGGCGGCCTGCTGATGTTCACTCAGCGCGGCCTGGCGTGACTGGATATCCAGCGCGGCAACCCGCAGGCGCTCCTGAAGCAGGGTGCGCTCGTTGTCGATCAGGGTGACCTGCTCATTCAGCTTGAGGTGCTGGGCCTGGTCCTTGCGGACTTGATCCTGCAGCGCGCTCAATTCCTTCGCCGTCACTCGATGTTCGATCAGTAACCGCTCATTGTCGCGATGCAGTTGGGTGATCTCATCCTGACGCACCATCGCGCTTTGCTGGGCCTGGCGCAGCTCCGCCTGCACCTGCTGCAACTGGCCTTCGTGGCGGCGCTGTTCCTGTTCGCGCTGCTCCTTGACCGCATTGCGGTAGTGCTCAAGGGCATCCCGCGCATGCAGGTGCTTGTCTTCCAGCGAACGAATCTGTTCGTCCTTGTCGTTAATCCTCAGTTCGTAATCGCTGCATGCCTGGCTGAGTCCGGCATTGCGGGTTTGCTCGGTCTGCAGGCTGGTGCTGGTGGTCACCAGGGCGGCGCTTTCTTCCGCGAGTGCGCAGGCCTGTATATCAAACTGCTGCTGAAGCTGGCTGTGTGCGCCTTCGAGTTGTTCTATTTGGCCGAGCAGGGCGGTTTTCTGTTGCTCGAATTGCGCCAGGGCCAGGTCGATAGGCTCTTGGGCTTTCTCTTTCAAGCGTTGCGCCAGCCGTGCAACCAGCTCTGCGAGTTCGTCGTCGATCGGCGCTTCGGTGATGGACAGCCGGGTTTCGCTCTCGTCCAGCTCCTTCAAGTACCGATGGATCGTGGTTTTTGAGCCGGTGTTGCCCATCTCGATGCGTACGGCATCGATGCTGGGGTTCTCGCCGCGGGCGAGGATCGCCAGGCGGGCCGTTTGAACGACTGCTTTGTTTATGCCACCGCGAGCCATGGGGTCTCCGTCGATTTAGTACTGTGGTACGTATTATGTATTTACATACTATATCACGAATAAAATTACGTTAAAAATCATGATTTAACAGATGGGATATTGGCGTATTATCCCGTGTCATAACCCTTTTAACCGCCAATGCACCTGTCACCAGTACGAAAAGGCCCCCATGAGCGACCTGGATCGTTATCTCAACGCCGCCACCCGCGATAACACGCGCCGCAGTTATCGGGCGGCCATCGAGCACTTTGAAGTCAGTTGGGGCGGGTTCCTGCCCGCGACCAGCGATGCGGTGGCGCGCTATCTGGTAGCGCATGCCGGTGTGCTGGCGGTGAATACCTTGAAGCTGCGGCTCTCGGCATTGGCGCAATGGCATACAAGCCAGGGGTTTCCCGACCCGACCAAGGCACCGGTGGTGCGCAAGGTGCTCAAGGGCATCCGCGCCGTGCACCCCGTACGGGAGAAGCAGGCCGAGCCGTTGCAGCTCAAGCATCTGGAGCAGGTAGTGGCGTTTCTTGAGACGGATGCGCTGCAGGCGAGCGCCACCCAGGACCCACCCCGATTGCTGCGTGCCAAGCGCGATACTGCGCTGATCCTGCTGGGGTTCTGGCGGGGCTTTCGTAGCGATGAGCTGTGCCGCCTGTCGATCGAGCATGTGCAGGCGGTGCCGGGCGCCGGAATTAGTCTGTACTTGCCGCGCAGTAAAAGTGACCGCGACAACCTCGGCAGGACCTACCAGACCCCGGCGTTGCTGCGACTATGCCCGGTGCAGGCCTACAGCGAATGGCTGAGCGCCTCGGCCCTGGTGCGCGGCCCGGTGTTTCGCGGTATCGACCGTTGGGGCAACCTGGGCGAGGAGGGGCTGCACCCCAACAGTGTGATCCCGCTGCTGCGCCAGGCGCTGGAGCGCGCCGGCATCCCCGCCGAGCAATACACCAGCCACTCCCTGCGCCGGGGCTTTGCCACTTGGGCCCATCGCAGCGGTTGGGACTTGAAGTCGTTGATGAGTTACGTCGGCTGGAACGACATGAAATCCGCCATGCGCTATGTTGAAGCAACACCCTTTCTCGGCATGACGCTGGCTACCCCAGCGCTGATTTAAGTTTTCTTCTATTAATACAGTCCGTTGATAGGCAAAACCAATCGTCAGCATCAGGTTTGCCAATGAGCCATCGACCGAAAGAGTGGTTAGGATTCACCCCATCAACTTCTTAACCCCTGACGGAGAGTCAACGATGCCTATCATCAACAGCCAAGTAAAACCGTTCAAAGCGACCGCGTTCAAAAACGGCGCGTTCGTAGATGTGACCGACGCTGATCTGAAGGGCAAATGGTCCGTAGTATTTTTCTACCCTGCTGACTTCACCTTCGTTTGCCCAACCGAACTGGAAGACCTGGCTGACAACTACGCCGAATTCCAGAAACTGGGCGTCGAAATCTACAGCGTTTCCACCGACACCCACTTTGCCCATGCCGCCTGGCACAACACTTCGCCAGCCATCGGCAAAATCCAGTACACCATGATCGGCGACCCAACCCTGACCATCTCCCGCAACTTCGACGTACTGATCGAAGAAGCTGGCCTGGCAGACCGCGGTACTTTCGTGATCAACCCGGAAGGTCAGATCAAGATCGTTGAACTGAACGACGGCGGTGTTGGCCGTGACGCTTCCGAGTTGCTGCGCAAGATCAAGGCCGCTCAGTACGTAGCTGCCCACCCAGGTGAAGTGTGCCCAGCCAAGTGGAAAGAAGGCGAGGCTACTCTGGCTCCGTCCCTGGACCTGGTCGGCAAGATCTAAGTCTGTGAAGTACCAAGGGCGGGTTACCGCACTTAAGTAAGCTGCAACCGCCCTCAAAAAACGCCCGGGCGAGATTCGCTCGGGCGTTTTTTTATACCCGGAATTTAATAGGAAATCGCCCGTATGTTGGACGCCAATCTTAAAGCTCAGTTGAAGTCATACCTGGAACGGGTCACCCAGCCGATCGAGATCGTCGCCTCCCTCGACGACGGCGCGAAATCCCAGGAAATGCTTGCCCTTTTGCAGGACGTAACCAGCCTCACCACGCTGATTACTCTGAAAACCGATGGCGATGATGCGCGCAAGCCATCGTTCTCCATCAACCGCCCGGGTGCCGATATCAGCCTGCGTTTCGCCGGCATCCCCATGGGCCATGAATTTACTTCGCTGGTGCTGGCCCTGCTGCAAGTCGGTGGCCACCCGTCGAAGGCGAGTGTCGAAGTGATTGAACAGATCCGCGCCCTGAAAGGCGAGTTCAGCTTCGAGACTTACTTCTCGCTGTCCTGCCAGAACTGCCCGGACGTGGTCCAGGCGCTGAACCTGATGGCAGTGCTCAACCCGAACGTCCGTCACGTCGCCATCGACGGCGCACTGTTCCAGGCCGAAGTCGATGAACGCCAGATCATGGCGGTACCAAGCGTCTACCTCAACGGTGTGAACTTCGGCCAGGGCCGTATGGGCCTGGAAGAAATCCTTGCCAAGCTCGACACCAGCGGCATCGAGAAAGCCGCCGAGAAAATCAGCGCCAAAGATGCGTTTGACGTGCTCGTGGTCGGCGGCGGCCCGGCCGGTTCTGCGGCAGCCATCTACGCTGCGCGTAAAGGCATTCGTACCGGTGTCGCGGCTGAACGCTTCGGCGGCCAGGTGCTGGACACCATGTCGATCGAGAACTTTATCTCGGTGCAGGAAACCGAAGGGCCGAAATTGGCCAGTGCGCTTGAAGCCCACGTGCGTCAGTACGATGTGGACATCATGAATCTGCAGCGCGCCAGCAGCCTGGTACCGGCGAAAAAAGCCGGTGAGTTGCACGAAATTCGCTTCGAAAGCGGTGCGACCCTCAAGTCCAAGACCGTGATCCTGGCCACTGGCGCCCGCTGGCGTGAAATGGGTGTACCGGGTGAGCAGCAATACAAGGCCAAGGGCGTGTGTTTCTGCCCGCACTGCGACGGCCCGCTGTTCAAGGGCAAACGCGTGGCGGTGATCGGCGGCGGTAACTCCGGCGTTGAAGCAGCCATCGACCTGGCAGGTATCGTCAGCCACGTTACGTTGCTCGAGTTCGACAGCAAGCTGCGCGCCGATGCGGTGTTGCAGCGCAAGTTGTACAGCCTGCCGAACGTTGACGTGATCACCAGCGCACTGACCAGTGAAGTCAAAGGCGACGGTCAGAAAGTCACCGGCCTTGCGTACAAGGATCGCGACAGCGGCGAGTTCAAGACCATCGACCTCGAAGGCATCTTTGTGCAGATCGGTCTGCTGCCGAACACCGACTGGCTCAAAGGCACCGTGGAACTGACGCCCCGTGGCGAGATCATTGTCGATGCGCGTGGCGAGACTTCACTGCCAGGTGTATTCGCTGCCGGTGACGTGACGACTGTGCCGTACAAGCAGATCGTGATCGCGGTGGGCGAGGGCGCCAAGGCTTCCCTGAGTGCTTTTGATCACCTGATCCGCACATCCGCTCCTGCATAAACCAGGGACCGGAAATGAAAAAGCCCCATGAGTGATCATGGGGCTTTCTCGTTCCCACGCTCGGCGTGGGAATGCTGTTACATCGGCGCAGGCTGAATGATTTCAACCCAGTACGCGTCCGGGTCCTTGATGAACGCCAGGCTTTTCATGCGGCCATCGGTCAGGCGCTTCTGGAAGTCACAACCCAGTGCTTCGAAACGTTCGCAAGCGACGACGATATCCGGCACCGAGATGCAGATATGGCCAAAGCCACGCGGGTCGGTGTTGCCGTTGTGGTAGGCGAAGTCGGCGTCGTTTTCGGTGCCGTGGTTGTGGGTCAGTTCGAGGATGCCCGGAATCGACTTCATCCACTGGGTGCGCTCGGCGGTGTCAGCCGGGATCTGGGCCTTGTCCACCAGGGCCAGGAAATACAGGCTGAATTCAGCTTCCGGGAAGTCGCGCTTTTCAACCAGGGAGAAACCGAGGATGCGGGTGTAGAAATCCAGCGACTTGGTGATGTCCTTGACCCGCAGCATGGTGTGGTTGAACACGAAGTTCGAGGTGGCGGTGTCAGGTTGGGCGGTGACGCCCGGGAATGTGTTCAGATCGTGCAGGCTCATGGGCCCTCCAGAGAAAATCGGGCAAATGCGGCGTGAGGATAGGCGAGCTGTCCCTTGGCTGCGGCAAGCATCCATGCAGGTGGGCCATGATACGCAACGCCTCTACGCCGCGCCAAATGAAAAAGGTCACGCAGGCCTTGCGACTCGCCGGGGCCGGGGCTCAAACTTTGTCGCTTGAACCTAGGGGCGTTTGTAATGATCGAATTTCGTAAGCCGCTGTTGAGCGCTTTGTGTGTGTTGTTGGGCAGCCCCTTGGTACTGGCGGCCGACCCGGAAATTCATTGGCCCAGTGGCTGGCAGGTAGAGGAAGTCGCACCCGACGATCAGGCCCCCGCATCCTCTGCGCCCGTGTCACGCCAACGCGCAATCAAGAACGATGAAAATGGCACGACCTTGATGGTCATGGAGTTAACCGGTACGCCGATTGAGGCCGGGCATACAGTTAATCTTCAAGGCGTGTTGCTGGAAATGCGCAAATCCATCCAGAAGGAGTTTGCCCAGGGCGGTTATCAAAGCGTGTGCACCAAGATGCACCCGACGACATTGAGCCGTCTTGAAGCACTGGAAACTACTTGTGTGATTACCGAGAACGGGCGACACGTGCTATCACAAACATTGGTGGGCGCTGTTGATTCCGATAAAGCGTATGTTTTTTCATACGCGGGCCAGGCCGAAGCCTACGAAGCCGGCAAGGATGAAGTCAGTTCGGTGCGCAACAGTTTGAAACTTTGACGATGTGACAACCATCGAATTTGAACAAAGTGAAATGTTATTTAAGTTCGTATTCGAACGCCTGAATAAAAAGAGCCCCGCATCTGCGGGGCTCTTTGTTAGTGCAGTCCGATCAGCCGCGAAGCCAGGAATCTACAGTGGCGGCGCCGTACTGTTCTTTCCAGGCTTTCAGGCCGCGGTGGTTGCCGCCTTTGGTCTCGATCAGCTCGCCGGTGTGCGGGTTATGGTAAACCTTGACCACACGTGCGCGGCGCTGTTTGGGTGCGGCAGGGGCCGTAACACCGGCCTTGCTCAGGTTAGGGTCAAGGATAGAGATGATGTCGCGCAGGCCTTTGCCGTAGCTTTTCATCAGTGCTTGAAGCTTTTCTTCGAATTCGATTTCTTTCTTCAGGCCGGCGTCGTTCTTCAGGGATTCCAGCTGGGCAAGCTGCTCTTGAAGGGCTTTTTCTGCTGCGCGAAATTCGGCGAGTCTGGACAAAATCTGTACTCCAATAGTGTATTTGGCTGATATCAACTGCAGACAAAGCTATAAGCCAAGAGCTTTAAGGCGACTCAAGAAAGAAGCCTTCCTGCGAGTTCTGCACAGGTAGGAAAAATTGTAGTAGTTAATCCGTCGTGAGTAAATCATGTCTTTTGTCTGAATAACATAATTTCATCGTACTAGTGGATGGCTAATCAATGGCTGGCCAGGGATTTAATGAATTCATCGCAGGGCAATGGCCGTCCAAACAGGTAACCCTGCAGGAAGTCCACACCTTGTTCGGCGAGGTATTCACATTGCTCGGCTGTTTCCACGCCTTCTGCAACGATGCCCAAGTCGAGCTTGCCGGACAGTTCTATGATGCTGTCGAGAATATGCCGGGAGAGTGCATCTGCACCGATCATGGCGACAAAACTTTGATCAATCTTCAAGTAATCGACATTGAAGTTGCGCAAGTAACCCAGGCTTGAGTGGCCGGTACCAAAGTCGTCGATGGCAATCATCACGCCCAGCGCATGCAGCGCGTCGAACAGGCGGCGGGTGATGTCGGTGGGTACGATCAACTCGCGCTCGGTCAGCTCCAGTACCAATGTCACCTGGCCTGGCACGAAGGCAGCCAGAAATTCCCGGCAGTCCTCCACCAGGTCCAGGTCCAGGCAATGACGGGCGGTGATATTCACGCCGATATGGAAGCCAGGGCTGAAGCGATCGGCATGCGGCGCCAGTTGTGCTGCCGTCTGGCGGAGCAGGGCGCGGGTCATCGGTACAATCAGGCCGCAGTCTTCGGCCAGCGGAATGAACAGGTCCGGGCGAACCAGGCCCTCTTTAGGGTGCTGCCAGCGCATCAGCACCTCACAGCCCGCCCACTCGCGGGTGTTGCCGCGCACCACGGGCTGGAAATACGGAATGAACTCATTGGCGCCCAACGCACGCCGCAGCTCATGGGTGGGGGCTGAAGCGCGCTTTTGCAGCCAGTGCGCGAGCAGGCCCGCCAGCACGCCAAAGAACACCACCAGGCTGAACATCGCCGGATAGCGCGCCTGCATGTAGCGCCAGACTTCACCTGTCGGCATGCCTGCGTTGACGCTGTATTGATAACGCTGGGAGGCCAAGTGCTGATGGGCCACCGCGAACGTCGGCACCGCCGTGGCCTGCACCTTGCCGTCGGCGTCCAGCCAGTTTGGCCCCACTTGCAGAACCACGTGCGCGTAGCGACTGATCAGGCGCAAGGCGTTGGTCAGGTGGTAGCCATCAATCGAGGCAAAGGCGCCCTGGTCGCCTTCGACCAAGCGGTAAACCAGCAGCGCGGTATCCGGCGTCACCGGGTTGCCATTCATCAGCCACAGGCGCCCATCAACGTAGTCCTCCGGGTTGACCGGCGACTGGTAGTTGCTGCCGAACAGCGAGCTGCAGTAGATGTTTTTCTGCCAGGACAAGGTAGTGGCGCGCACAAATGGCCGGCGCGTGACCTGCTCACGGAGCGCCAATTGCGCAGCGTTGTCGCACGGTTGACCGGCCAGCGGCAGCAATGCCTGGGCGGCGAGGGCGGTGTTATCGAGCATCAGGTCAAACTGGCGCACGGCTTCTTGGGCAGTCTGGGCGGTGCTTTGCTCAAGGGTGCGCTCTGCTTGCAGGTGCAGAATAACTACGCCCAAGACAATCGGCAGCAACCCCGACAGTGCACTGATCGAGTAACGGGTAAGCGGCTTTCTAGGGCCTTTGACAGTCAGGGGCATGAGCTCGGCGGCCTGTTACGGAGTGGGGAATGCACCGGGAGGCCGGTCAGGGATGTTTCGATAATAGATGGCTGGATTGAAATGTGCTCGCCATTCCTGGCTCCTGGGCCATTTCGATAAACGCCTGGGTAGCAGGTGACGACTGGCGGCGATCCAGCACGGCCAGGCCAATCTGGCGCGGCACACGGGGCGACAGCGGCCGTACTAAGTAGTGCGGGTTGCCTGCCTGCGGTAACGACGCCTCTGCCACGATGCTCAACCCATCGCCCCGGCCTACCGCTTCCAATGTGCTCAGCAGTTGCGCGCACCGATAACGTACCTTCGGGCGCAACTGGGCCGCGCTGAACAGGCGGGCAACCAGCTCTGAAGAGCCTGCTTCAGTGAGAATAAAGGCGTCGTCACACAGATCTTGCAGGGCCACTGCATCTCGTTCGGACAGCGGATGACCTACGGGGAGCAGTACCACCATCTGGTCCTCAAACAACGCGAAAGTATCAAAGCGCTCTTGGGGCAACACCACAAAACCGACATCGATGCGCCGCTCATCCAGCCACTCGAGCACTTGTCGATCCGGCCCTTCGTCCACATGCACTTCAATTCCGGGATGCTCTGCGCGAAAGCGACTGAGGATCTTGGGCAGCAGGTGATTCGACGCGGTTGGCCCGAACGAACCGATGCGCAAGGTGCCACGCTTCATGCCCCGGGCATCGGCGGCTTCCTGTTGCAGGGTATTGGCGAGACCGAGCATGGCACGGCCGCGTCCGAGTAATTGTTGGCCGATATCGCTCAGTTCCACCAACGTCTGGTGGCGTCGGAACAGCTCCACGCCCAGCTCCTGCTCAAGGGCCTTGATGGCATGCGACACCGCCGATTGGCTGATGCCCAGGCGGTGCGCAGCGCTGGTGAAACCTTGCAGTTCGGCCACCAGCGAGAAGATTTCCAATTGCGTGAGGGTCATGAGCGATAACTCATTTTACGATGATTGATCATTAGCTGAAGAATACGCGAATTCTC
Organism: Pseudomonas fildesensis; assembly: GCF_001050345.1. Lineage (GTDB taxonomy): Bacteria > Pseudomonadota > Gammaproteobacteria > Pseudomonadales > Pseudomonadaceae > Aquipseudomonas > Aquipseudomonas fildesensis. The sequence goes on from NZ_LFMW01000021.1 coordinate 123,222, forward strand.
CCGCACCTTGAGCACATCACCATGAACGCCGCGTCGGATCGACTGACTTATCTCAAACTTGCCGCCGTCACCATGATCTGGGGCGGGACCTTTGTGGCCGGTCGCTACGTGGCCGATCACATCAACCCGCTGCTCGCTGCGAGCCTGCGGTTTATCCTGGCGAGCCTGGCGCTGCTGTTGTTCATGGCGTTCTCGCGCACTCGCCTGGCATGCCCGAGCCCTCGGCAACTGGCGCAGTTGGCGCTGCTGGGGTTCTTTGGCATCTTTTTCTACAACCTGTGCTTCTTCTATGGATTGCAGTACATCAATGCGTCGCGGGCGTCGTTGATCGTCGCGCTGAACCCGGCGGTGATTGGTTTGGCGTCCTGGCTGTTGTTCAAGGAACGCCTGGGCCGGACCCGATTAATCGGTATCGCGCTGTGCCTGGCCGGCGCGGCAGCGGTGATCGTCAGTCGCAACCCGCAGTTGTTGCAGGGCGCAGTCAATGCCTGGATCGGCGATTTGCTGATCCTCGGCTGCGTGGCGGGGTGGGGTGTTTATTCGCTGTTTTCCCGTGGGCTCAACCAAAGCCTCGGCCCGTTGCAAACCGTCACCTGGTCGGTGTTGTTGGGCACGCTGATGCTGACCCTCACAACGCTGGTCACCGGCAGCTTCACCGTTGACGCGCTTGGCGGCCTGCACCTGCCCCAGTTGTTGAGCCTTTTATACCTCGGTGTGCTGGGTTCGGCCCTGGCGTACATCGGCTATTACGACGGTATCCGGCGCATCGGCGCGACGCGTTCGGGGGTATTTATCGCCCTCAATCCACTGACAGCGGTGATTTGCGGCGCACTGCTGTTGGGCGAGCAATTGACCTTGCCAATGCTGTTGGGCGGCGCCGTGATCCTGCTGGGTATCTACCTGTGCAACAAACCCCTTGCACCCGCCCGGGCATAGGGTTTTGATAAGAGTACGGACAAATACATTTACGCTGTGTAGAATCGATTTACGCATACAAGAATACGGACTTGCGCTCACGCAAGCCTCGGCCGTCAGAGACTGATGACACCATGAAGCTACTCGGCTCCCCCCTCATCTTTGGTGACTTCCTCGCCCGCAGTGTGCGAGGCCTCTCCTGTGCGCCACCTTCCGACCTCATCCTTGCTCGCAATTAACAAATTGTTATTACAAGAATGATGAGGTGCCACCATGGCAGATCTACAGCAACCACTCGAAAACCCAATGGGCCTGATGGGCTTTGAATTCATCGAATTCGCCTCGCCGACTCCGGGCACCCTGGAGCCGATCTTCGAGATCATGGGCTTTTCCAAAGTCGCGTCGCACCGCTCCAAGAACGTGCACCTGTATCGCCAGGGCGAGATCAACCTGATCCTCAACAACCAGCCCAACAGCATCGCGTCCTACTTTGCGGCGGAGCATGGGCCGTCTGTGTGCGGCATGGCGTTTCGCGTCAAGGACTCGCAACAGGCCTACAACCGCGCTCTGGAACTGGGCGCCCAGCCGATCCATATCGAAACCGGGCCGATGGAATTGAACCTGCCGGCCATCAAGGGCATTGGCGGTGCGCCGTTGTACCTGATCGACCGCTTCGGCGAAGGCAGCTCGATCTATGACATCGACTTCGTCTACCTCGAAGGCGTGGAGCGCAACCCACAAGGCGCCGGCCTCAAGGTCATCGACCACCTGACCCACAACGTGTATCGCGGGCGCATGGCCTACTGGGCCAATTTCTACGAGAAGCTGTTCAACTTCCGTGAAGCGCGCTACTTCGATATCAAGGGCGAATACACCGGCCTGACCTCCAAGGCGATGAGCGCTCCGGACGGCATGATCCGCATCCCACTGAACGAAGAGTCGTCCAAGGGCGCCGGGCAGATCGAAGAGTTCCTCATGCAGTTCAACGGCGAGGGCATCCAGCATGTGGCGTTCCTCACCGACGACCTGGTCAAGACCTGGGACGCGCTGAAAGGCATCGGCATGCGCTTCATGACCGCGCCGCCGGAAACCTACTATGAAATGCTCGAAGGCCGCCTGCCGAACCACGGCGAGCCGGTGGACCAACTGCAGGCACGCGGGATTCTGCTGGACGGCTCGTCGATTGAAGGTGACAGACGCCTGCTGCTGCAAATCTTCTCGGAAACCCTGATGGGCCCGGTATTCTTCGAGTTCATCCAGCGCAAGGGCGACGATGGGTTTGGTGAGGGCAACTTCAAGGCACTGTTCGAGTCGATCGAGCGTGACCAAGTGCGTCGTGGTGTATTGACCGCCGACTGAACCTGGCTAACGTAAAAGAACACGCCCGGTCGAGGCAACCCTCGGCCGGGCGTTTTTTTGCCTGAAAATCAGGCCTTGCGCTGGCGCACCAAGTGCTTGAATCCTTCATACACCAGCACCATCACCGCCAGCCAGATCGGAATGTAGGTCAGCCATTGTCCTGCCTTGATCCCTTCACCCAACAGCAGCGCCACGCCGAGCAGCAAAACCGGCTCCACATAACTGAGCAGTCCGAACAGGCTGAATGCCAGCAAGCGGCTCGCAATGATGTAGCTCACCAGGGCCGACGCGCTGATCAGGCCAAGCATGGGAATCAGCGCGTACAACTTCGGGTAGGCATCCAGCACCGCAAAACCCTGTTCGCCGCTTTGCACGAACCACCAGGCCACCGGCAGCATCAACGCCATGTCCAGCCACAGCCCGCCCAGGTTGTCGGTGGCCAGGTACTTGCGCACCACGAAATACACCGGGTAACCGATGATCACCACCAGCGTGGCCCAGGAAAAACCACCGGCCTGATACAGCTCGTTGAGTACGCCGAGGGCGGCAAAAAACACCGCGATCTGTTGCAGGCGCGACAGCTGATCGCCGTACACCAGGCGACCGGTCAGCACCATGGTCAGTGGCAGCAGGAAATAGCCCACCGACACATCCATGCTGCGCCCGTTCAGCGGCGCCCACATAAACAGCCACAACTGAACCCCGAGCAACGCCGAAGACACCAGCACGCCGCCGATCAGCCGCGGCTTCGCGGCCAGCATCCGGACCAACTCCCACACCCGCCGCCATTCGCCGCTGACGATCATGAACACCGTCATGCACGGCACGGTCAGCAACATGCGCCAGCCGAAAATCTCCAGGCCGCTCAATGGCGTGAGCAGCGAGGTGAAGTAATACATCACGGCAAACAACACCGAGGCCAATACCGATAACACAACACCTTTAGACACGCTGTCCTCGCGAAAACCGATTCATACAAAAGAGAGGGGAGTTTAAGGAGGGGATTATGGATCTTTTGGTGTAAGACGTTTGCGCTGTTTTGGGGCGTTTTGTGGGATTTTTTCTCACTGCCCTCATCGGGAGGGCAGTGGTCGACAGGTTTCAGGATGGTTTACGAGCGTGCGATTCGCCCGGACACGAAGTGGCCCACGTCATTGAACCCAGGTGTCGACGAGTGCCCCTGCGTCACCAACGAATCGATGAACGCTTCATCTTCTGGCGTGATCTTCACGTCCAGCGCGCCGGTGTAGGCATCCCACTGCGCCTCGGTACGCGGCCCGACAATCGCCGAGCTCACGGCCGAGTTGTTCAGTACCCAGGCAATCGCAAATTCGACAATCCCCACGCCACGGCCCTGGGTGTATTGCTGAATCTGCTGGGCGATGCGCAGCGACTCCACGCGCCATTCGGTTTCCAGGATGCGCTTGTCCTGGCGCGCCGCCCGGCTGCCGGCTTCGGGCGTTACATCGGGTGCATATTTACCGCTGAGGACGCCACGAGCCAGTGGGCTATAAGGCACTACCCCCAGGCCATACGCAGCGGCTGCGGTGATCTGCTCGACCTCGGCCTGGCGGTTGACGATGTTGTACAGCGGCTGGCTGATGATCGGCTTGTCCACACCCAGGCGCTCGGCCACGCGAATCACCTCGGCAATGCGCCAGCCTCGGTAGTTGGACAGGCCCCAATGGCGGATCTTGCCCTGGCGAATCAGGTCGCCGATCGCCGACACGGTGACTTCCAGCGGCGTGTCGTGGTCCTCGCGGTGCAGGTAATAGATGTCCAGGTAGTCGGTGTCGAGCCGTGTCAGGCTGGCTTCCAGTGCATTGAAAATCCGCTTGCGGCTCAAACCGCTGCGGTTGGGCACGCCGTCCACGGGGCCAATGCCGACTTTCGATGCAACTACCCAATCCTGACGATGCCGAGCGATCGCCTCACCGACGATTTCCTCGGAGCGCCCGCCGGTGTAGACGTCGGCAGTGTCGATAAAATTGATGCCCTGGTCCCAGGCCTTGTCGATGATGCGCAGTGAGTCTTCAGTGTGGGTCTGCTCGCCAAACATCATGGTGCCCAGGGTCAAGGCGCTGACTTTCAACCCGGACTTGCCCAGCGTACGGTAAATCATGCAAAGCTCCTCAAAACGCCAAAACGTGCCCTATGCAATACCAGACTCGCAGGCTCTGGAACAAGCCCCGCGCGCGTTTCTTCATTCGCTCAGCAAGGCCTGGCAACGCGCCTGTAAAAATCGGTGCAGCACCTTCACCCGTTCCGACACCTGCAGGCGGTGGGGGCACATCAGGTTGAACGGGGTAGGTTCGCCCTGCCAGTCGGGCAGCAACTGCACGAGGCGCCCGGCCTTGATATCGCGGGCGATGTCCAGGTTGGCTTTATAGGCGATGCCATGACCGGCCAACGCCCAGCGCCGCACGATTTCACCGTCATCACTCAGGTAATCGCCGCTTACCTCGACTTCCTGCAGCAGCGTGCCTTGGCGAAAGTACCAAGTGCTGTTCGCACGGCCCTGGCGCATGTAGCGCAGCGCGGTGTGTTGCGCCAGGTCTGCCGGCGTTTGCGGTGTGCCATGGCGCGCGAGGTAGTCGGGGCTGGCACAAGGGATGCGCTGGTGATCGGGCACCACCGGCAGCGCCACCAGGCTGGAGTCGCGCGGCACGCCAAAGCGCAGGGCGATGTCGACGGTGTCGCGGAACAGGTCGGCGTTGCTGTCGTTGAGCATCAATTGCAGGCGGATGTTCGGGTGTTCGAGCTTGAATTCATCCAGCCAGCCCAGCACCACATTGCGCCCGAAGTCCGACGGCGCGGCCAGTTGCAGCAAGCCGGTCAAGCCCTGGCTTTGCTGCTTGAGCGCCTGCTCACCTTCGGCCAATGCCGCCAGCGCCACGCGCACGCTGTCGAGGTAGCGTCGGCCTTCCTCGGTCAGGCGCATGCTGCGGGTGGAGCGTGCCAGCAGGCGAATACCCAGGCGGGTTTCCAGGCGCTTGAGCGCGATGCTTGCAGCCGCCGGGCTTAATCCCAGGCCGCGTGCCGCCGCAGACAGGCTGCCCGAGTCAGCCGTGCGCACAAAGACTTCCAGGTCGAGGATCGAGCTCATTTGTAAAAATCCTTTATAGATCCTGTCGTTTTACCGGGATTTTTCGCCGATTGCCAAGCTGGGAAGATAAGCGCTCACTTTCTCACCCAGGATATTTCCCCATGAGCTCCACCCTTAACGGCAAAACAGTCATCGTGATCGGCGGCAGCAGCGGGATCGGTGCGGCGGTGGCCAAGGCGGCCACAGCGCGTGGCGCACAGGTGGTGCTCGCCGGGCGGCGCTTGGCCGCAAGCGTTGAGAACGGTGTACGTAGCGAGCCGGTGGACGTCACCGATGCCGCTTCCCTGCAACGCCTGTTCGAAACCGTGGGGCGCTTTGACCATCTGGTCTACACCTCTGGCCCGTCGGTGCGCGCCAAGCCCCTGATTGAGACTGACCTGAGCGAAGCCCAAGACAACTTCAACGTGAAACTCTGGGGCTCGCTACGGGCGATTCAGTTGGCACTGCCATTTCTGGATGAGCGCGGCAGCATCTGTCTGACCTCCGGCCAACTCGGTCGCAAACTGGCGGCCGGGCAGTTCATCAAGACCGGCATCAATGCCGCCACCGAAGCATTGGGCAAGCAATTGGCCAAGGAGTTGGCGCCACGTCGCGTCAATGTGATCAGCCCCGGCGTGATTGATACACCGGCGTACGCGGGGTTGGGCGAAGAACAGCGCCTGGCAATGTTCGCCAAGGCGGGCGGCGCGTTGCCAGTGGGGCGCGTCGGGCAGGACGAGGAAGTAGCGGCGGGGTATGTGTTGGCCATGGAGAATGGCTTTGTGACCGGCGCCGTGATTGATATCGACGGCGGCGGCTTGCTCTAAAACACTGAACCCAATGTGGGAGGGAGCAAGTCGAATCGTCGCACCGCTCCTCCCACATGGACCGCGTTATACCTTGAGGGTACGCGTCATCCGCAACGCCAACACACTGCCGGCGACAATCACCGCCGCCAGCAGGTACAGCGCGATATCGGTGGACCCGGTGGTGTCTTTCACAAAGCCGACGATGTACGGGCTGAGGAAGCCGGCCATCTGGCCCATGGAGTTGATCAACGCCAGGCCACCCGCTGCCGCGCCAGCACTGAGCATGGCCGTCGGCACCGGCCAGAACATCGGCAGGCCGGTGAGGGCGCCCATGGTGGCGATGGTCAGGCCGAGAATGGCGATGGCCGGGGTCGTGGCGAAATTCACCGCGATCACCAGGCCGATGGCGCCCATCAACATCGGCACCACCAAATGCCAGCGACGTTCCTTGCGCAAGTCAGCCGAGCGGCCCACCAGCAGCATGAACACAGCCGCCAGCAGGTACGGGATCGCGCTGAGCCAGCCAATCATCAGGTTGTCGCTGAACCCCAGGCTCTTGATGATCGACGGCAACCAGAAGTTGATCGCGTACACGCCGCTCTGGATGCAGAAGTAGATCAAGCCAAACGCCCAGATCGCCGGGTTCTTGAACACGGCGGCGAGGGAATCGGTAGTGGTTTTCGGTTTGTTTGCAAGGTCTGTGGCCTGGTCGGCTTCCAGCACCGCGCGCTCGTGGGGCTTGAGCCACTTGGCATTGGCGAAGCTGTCACTGAGCAGGAAGTAGGCGAGGGCGCCCAGAATCACGGTCGGAATGCCTTGCAGCAGGAACATCCACTGCCAGCCGGCGAGCCCCCCTTGGCCAGCGGCGAAGTGGTTAAGGATCCAGCCGGAAAACGGACTGCCGAGCAGGCCGGACACAGGAATCGCCGACATGAACAGCGCCATGATCCGCCCACGGCGGAACGTCGGGAACCACTGCGAGAGGTACAGCACCACGCCGGGGAAGAAGCCGGCTTCGGCGGCACCGGTAAACAGACGCAGGGTGTAGAAATGCGTCGGCGTGGTGACAAACAGCAGGCAGGTCGACAGCGTGCCCCACACGATCATCATCAACGCAATCCAGCGCCGTGGACCAAACTTGGTCAGCGCAAGGTTGCTCGGCACGCCGCACAGCACATAGCCGATGAAGAAAATCCCGGCACCCAGGCCGTACACGGTTTCGCTGAATTTCAGGGCATCGAGCATCTGCAGCTTGGCAAAGCCAACGTTTACCCGGTCAAGGTAGTTGAACAGATAGCAGATGAAAATGAAGGGGATCAGGCGCAGGGTAATGCGCTTGTAGATGGCGTTTTTATCGTCATCGGTGGCCAGTGTGGCAGCGGCGCTCTGTGACATGGCGTTCTCTCTTTATTATGATTTTTTGCGATGCGAAGGTAACGTGGATCGCCCAACGAGTCTCGGCCACCTGGCAGGCTGCTGTCTTTGTGCCCGCGCACAGTGAAGTACGCTTTGCGCTGTGCTGATGAACAACCGTCGCTTTCAAGGACTTCTTTCAAGGAGATGGCCCCATGTTCGAGCTGGATCATGACCTGGCGCAGGATATCGTCGATCGCACCATGGCGATCCTGCCCTATAACGTCAACGTCATGGACAGCCAGGGCTTGATCCTCGGCAGCGGCGAGCCCGAGCGCATCAACACCCGCCACGAAGGCGCGCAACTGGTCTTGGCCAATGGCCGTGTGGTGGAAATCGACGGGCAAACCGCCAAACACCTGAAGGGTGTGCAGCCGGGCATCAACCTGCCGTTGATGCACGATCAGCGCCTGATCGGCGTACTGGGCATCACCGGCGAGCCCGAAGGCCTGCGCACGTACGCCGAACTCGTGCGCATGACCGCTGAAATGCTGGTCAGCCACCGTCACCAGCAAGTCGAGCAACAATGGCGGCGCCAGCGTTGCGACGACCTGCTCGCCTTGCTGCTGGCCGACAGCGGCGACTCACCGCGCCTGGTGGACGAAGCGCAGCAACTGGGCCTCAAGCCGCAGTTGTCGCGCACGCCGTACCTGTTTGAACTGGGCGTGGGGCAATCGGCCGAGGCGTTGAGTGCCTGGCTGACGTCCCGCTACCCGGACAGTTGGTGCGTCAGCTCCGCGCAGTTTTCCCTGCTGTGGTGCCGGCCCGCCGCCGTGCAGGTGGACAATCCACGGCTGCTGGAAAAACTCGAAGGCCTCGGTTGGACGGTCCTGCGGGTGGCCGTAGGCGGGCAGGCCGATGGGCTCGCGGGCTTACGCCGTTGCTACCGTCGAGTCGGTGACTTGCTGGCCTACGGTCGCGATGTGCTGCCTCAGTCGCGCCTGCTGACCCTCAACCGCTACCGCCTGCCGGTCATGCTCTGGCGCCATCGCAATGACGATGCCCTGGACGAATTGCTCAACCCGTTGCGCAAGGTATTGGCCAAAGACAGCAACGGCCAGTTGCAGGCGACCCTGCGCAGTTGGTGCGAGCACGACGGGCAAAGCCAGGCGTGTGCCGACGCCCTGGGCATCCACCGCAACAGCCTGCGTTACCGCATGGAGCGCATTGCCGAACTCAGCGGTGTCGACCCGCTGACCCTGGATGGCATGCTCGCGCTGTACCTCGGCGTGCAGTTATTGCCCCAGCCTTTGTCGGAATGAACAACAAACCTCACCCGAACTTGTGCATCGGACCGGCGTCATTGCCGGTGCCAACTGGCAGCATGGGCGTTATAAAAACCGGAGAAAGCCCATGAAAATCATCATCGCCCCCGACTCGTTCAAGGACAGCCTGAGTGCCGAAGGTGTCGCCCTGGCCATTGCCGAAGGGCTGGCGCAGGTCTGGCAGAGTGCACAGTTGGTTCAGTGCCCGATGGCGGATGGTGGTGAAGGCACGGTCGACGCAGTGCTCGCCGCCTGCCATGGCGAGTTGCGTCGGCAAACGGTACGCGGGCCGCTGGGCGTTGCGGTTGAAGCGCGTTGGGGCTGGTTGGCGGACAGCCACACCGCGATCATCGAGATGGCCGAGGCCAGCGGTTTGCAATTGGTCCCGCCAGCACAGCGCGATGCCTGCACCAGCAGTACCTACGGCACCGGTGAACTGATCCGAGCGGCCCTGGATATCGGCGCGCAACGCATCATCCTGGCGATTGGCGGCAGTGCTACCAACGATGGCGGTGCGGGGGCGATGCAGGCACTTGGGGTGCAACTGTTCGACGCTGAGGATCAAGCCCTGGCACCCGGCGGCCTGGCCTTGGCGCGACTGACGCGCATCAGCCTGGAACAGCTCGACCCACGCCTGGCCCAGGTACGTTTTGAAATCGCCGCCGATGTGAACAACCCGTTGTGCGGCCCCCACGGCGCCTCAGCGATTTTCGGCCCGCAAAAAGGCGCCAATCCACAGCAGGTGCAGCAACTCGACGCCGCCCTCGGCCACTTTGCCGACCATTGCGCCAAGGTGTTGCCCAAGGACGTACGCGATGAACCCGGCAGCGGCGCCGCCGGTGGCCTGGGCTTTGCCGCCAAGGCGTTCCTCGGCGCGCAGTTCCGCGCCGGTGTGGAAGTGGTGGCCGAACTGGTCGGCCTGGACGAAGCCGTGCGCGGCGCCGACCTTGTGATCACCGGCGAAGGCCGCTTCGACGCCCAGACCCTGCGCGGCAAAACCCCGTTCGGCGTGGCGCGCATTGCCCAGCAACACAAGGTTCCTGTGATCGTCATCGCCGGGACGTTGGGTGAAGGCTACGAGCAGATGTATGCCCACGGCGTAGACGCTGCATTTGCTTTGCCGTCCGGGCCGATGAGCCTGGAGCAAGCGTGCAGTGAAGCGCCGCGCCTGCTGCGTGAACGCGCCTCGGATATCGCGCGGGTATGGCGATTGGCAGCACGCTAATCGGTAGAACCCTGCGCCAACCGCTCGATCCACTGCGTCTGAAACGCCAGCAGCGCCGCCTTGGGCTGCTGCAACCGCAAGAACTCCAGCATCGGGTCGTCCACCGCCGTGCGTACTCCGCTCAACTCCTCGACGGTCGCCAGCCCGCAGAACGGCACATAGGCTTCGCTGTAGCCGCCTTCATGCACCAGCACCAGGCGGCCCTGGCACAGCCGGTCGGCGGCCTGGCGTACGACGCGGGTCATCAGGCGGAACGACTCGCTGTGCAGCAGCATGCGTGCGAGCGGGTCGACGGCGTTGGCGTCATAACCGCAGGCGACGATGATCAGCTCCGGCTGGAAACGCTCGAGTGCGGGCACCACGACGCGCGTCATGGCATGCAGGTAAGCGGCGTGACCGCTGCCCGGTGGCAAGGGGAGATTGATGTTCGCCCCGATGCCCGCGCCGTAGCCACGGTCCTGCTCGCCGCTGTAACCCGGCGGGTAGCAACCGTCCTGATGCAGCGAGACCGTCAGCACATCACCCCGCGCCTCGAAAATCGATTGCGTGCCGTTGCCGTGGTGTACATCCCAATCAATCACCGCGACCTTGCCCAGCCCGTTGCGCGCTTTGGCGGCTTCAATGGCGATGGCGATATTGGCCAGGAAACAGAAGCCCATGGCGCTGTCCGCCAGGCAGTGGTGCCCCGGCGGGCGCGACAGCGAGTAGGCGTTGTCCACCTCGCCGCAGAGCACTGCTTCCACAGCGGCCATCGTTAGCCCGGCGGAGAGCCGCGCGATCTCGTAGCTGCCAGGGCCGATAGGCGCCTCGGGGCCCAACTGGCCACCGCCGGCATCACTCAGGGCCTTGAACCGTTGCAGGTATTCGCTGCCGTGGACCCGCAGTAAGTCGTCTTCACTGGCGGGGTTTGCGCTGCGCATGAGCAAGTGGCGGCTCAATCCGGACACGTCCAACAGGCTTTTCAGGCGCCGCTTGGTCTCCGGCGACTCGGCATGCCCGACGCCGGCTGGCGGCTGCACCCATCCGCCGACAGGCAAGGTCAACGCATGGGCACCGGCGCTGTGCCAGAGGCTCAACTCATCAAAGAAAAACGCAGTGGTTCGGTTCATACAGGCTCCAGTTCAGCGGGAAGTGGGGGGCGGCTACCGAGGATCATTACCAGGGACACCAGGGTGATCACGGCGCCGCCAATCAACAGCGCGGTAAACCCGCCGCTGGCTTCGATCAGCCGGCCAGCGATGGCGGGGCCGATGGCCAGGCCGCCGCCGATCACCAGGTTGGAGGCGTTCATCAGCTTGCCGCTGTGATCGAGGTCGGCCAGGCAGGCGAGAATCAGCGGCAGGACGAAGGTCCAGGTGAACTTGAACAGCAGCGCCGCCAGGGCGAAACGCAGCAGCGCGGGCTGGCCGAGCAACAGCAGCACCGCTGCCGCCATCAGCGCATAACCCATCAGCAACAGCACTGCACGCGGCAGGCGCGCGCCGATCAGCGAGACGCTCGCCGCACCGGCGATGCCCATCACTGTCGCGATCGCCAGCACCTCGCCGCTTTGCTGGGGGGAAATCCCGGCACTGGTGGCGAGGGCGCCGATAAAGGTCCAAACGCCGCCAAGGCTGATGTAGAAGGCCAGGATTGCGCCTATCCCCAGCGCGGCTCTCCAGCGCGAACCGGGCGCAGAAAGGATATTGGTTGCCTCTGGTGCCGGACTGCCGCTGGGGAAGCCACGGACGAGGGGCAGCAATACCGTCATCAGCCCCGCGAGGATCAGGTAGCAGGCATTCAACCCATAGCGTTCGAATAACCCCGGCAGCACTGCAAGGCCAACCGCGCCGACCACCAGTTGCCCCATCACCCACAGCCCGTAGACTCGGCTGGGGTTGGCGGTGGTGGCGGCACTGGCCAGGCAAATGATCATCAATGAGCCGCCCGCCAGCGCACTCACGAAGCGCGCGAGCAGCAAATCGGTATAAGTCTCGGCGCCTGTCGACAACAGGTTGGCGACGATAAACAGCACCCCAGCGACCAACGCCGCCAGCCGCCAGTTCACGCGTTTGAGCCACCATAACGCGGGCAGTGTCGCCAGGCTCATTGCACCCAGCTCAACGGAAAACAGGTCACCGATGTGCGACGGGCTCAGTTGCCATTGGCTGGCCAACTGCGCCGCGACGGCGGGGGCGGTCATCAGGATGGTCGGGGTGATCGCGGCAAACAGCACGATGGCCGCGAGCATTTCCCAGGGTCGGGTTTGAGTGTTCATGGTCAATCTCCGGGGCAGGGGTTCAGAACACGTGGACCAGACGCAACAACGCGTCCGTCCCGGCATAGCCGTTGGACGCCGCAACGTTTTGCGAAAGGCTGAACATCAGTTGGTTCTGTTGATCGAGCCAGTGCCCGACTTCGAAACCGACCTGGGTATAGCGTTTGCGGGTGTCGTCGATCCGCTGGCGGTTGATGCGCAATGCACCGCCTTCGGCTTGTATCAGGCGCAATGCGCCGTAGGTGGCGGGAGTGAAGTCGTAGGAGGCGAAGGCTTGCAGGCGATACAGCGGGTCTTGTTTGAGTTCGCTGGCGAAGTAGTCATCGTTCTTGCCGTAGAGTTGGGCTTCCAGGTTGGCTTCCAACACCCATTTTTCGCCGATGCCCTGGGTGTAGTTGTAGACAAAGGTCGCGCCCCAGCGGTTGGCGCCGGGGGATACGTCCGGGTTGTTACGGTGGTATTCGCCGACCGGCACGGTGATCAGGCTCAGCAAGCCGCTGTAGGTGCGCGACGCGGGATCGTTGATGAAAAACAGCGTGCCGCCCACCTGCGGATCACCCAGCCCGCTTTCGCCGGTGCGCTGGCTGGCACCCGGCAAACGCGCGTTGATGTCGGCGAAGGGCACGATGAACTGCGGCGTGCACAAAGTCCCGCAGGCATCGGTGAAGTACACCTGGCGGTAGGCCACGGCGTTGACCTTCAGCTGGGCCTTGCCAGTGCTGTCGGCCGGGCCGTGGAACTCCCCGGCACGCGTGGTGGGCAGGTAGAACACGCCCAGTTGGGTGCCCGGCGGCGCACTGAAAAAGTCCCGTGCGTTGAGGTCGGCGGCCTGGCTGTCGAGGCACAGCAGGGTGCCGGCCAGCAGTAAGGTCAGGTCACGCAAGGTTGTGTGGGTCATGGCAAGGCGTCTCGTGTGAGGTGTATTTAATGGGCAAACGCTGCCCGTGACCGTCAAGACGGCCGAGTACAATCAGCGGGAACAGGGGTGTGGGTCAGTCGGGCGGGGCGTGCATCAAGTGCGCGATGTGTGCCTTGTCCTTGACCCCGAGCTTGCTGTAGATGGCGCGAATGTGATGGCGCACGGTGTTGGGCGCCAGGCCAAGGTCGCGGGCGACCTCCTTGTAGGTCTTGCCCTCGCCAAACCCCTGGGCCACGTCGTTTTCCCGAGGGCTGAGCAAGGGCAGGGCGCGGTTGACGCGAGCGACCACCAGGGTGCGGGTCTGATTGGCCGAGACCGCCGCCACCAGGTGCAGCATCAGGTGGTTGAGCAGCAGGCAATCCTGCTCGGTGAACCTCGGCGCACCCGGTTTGCGGTACAAGGTCAGGTGATCGCTGAGGCAGGTGTGCGGGTCGATATGGATCACGCACAACAACTCGCTGATGCCGTGCTGCTCGCCCAGCCAGTTCAAACCAGCACCACTGGCGGGTTTGCGCATATCGATGATCACGGCCTGGCCGGGCACCGCATGCACGCGCCCGAAGGTCACGTCCAGATGGCGGATTGACTGCCAGTGCGTCAAATACCCTGGCGGCAAGTGGTGCAGGTAGCTGCTGTGCTCTTCCGGCAAGCCTTCGATCACCGCCGCGCGGCCCCACCAGGCGCTGTCGAAAGGCAGCAACTGGCTGATGCGGGTCAGGGCATGCCGGTGAAAGTGTTCGATGTCCTGCTGGGCCAGTCGATGCAAGTCCAGGATCAGGGTACTGAAGGCCTGTAACAGGCCCAGGGGTTCAATACGGCTCATGGGCGTTCCTCTGTGGGACTTTTTTATTGTTCTCGTCACAGGGTTGAAGGCCGAAACGTGGGATGGACGTGGCAGGGCCTGGGCCAAGTATCAGCGCGGCCGGGTGATATCGCCATCCTGCAGATGCATGATGTAGCCCATTGATTCGTAGGAAAGTTCCGGACTCGTCAGACGGACGACTTTCACCCTACACTGAGCGGCCACTTGTCTTTCAAAGGATGAAACACAATGCACCCGCCTGAACCGCATATCGTGATCCAGCGTTTTACCGAAGCCCACCTTGAAGGTGTCGCCGCGCTCTATAACGACCCGGCCGTGTGCCGGCAGGTGCTGCAGATGCCTTTCCAATCGGTAGAGGCCTGGCGCAACAAGCTGGTGCAGGACAACGAGCGCCGGCTGCAACTGGTGGCGGTGCATGGGGGTGAGGTGATCGGCCAGCTTGGCCTGGAACAGTATCTGCGCGTACGTCAAAGCCATGTGGGCTCGTTTGGCATGGGCGTGGCCCCGGCCTGGCAAGGCAAGGGCGTGGGTTCGCGTTTGTTGACGGCCGCGCTGGACGTGGCCGACAACTGGATGAACCTGCACCGTGTGGAACTCAGGGTGTACGCCGACAACGAAGCCGCCCACCACCTGTACCGCAAATTCGGCTTCGAGGTTGAAGGCCGGTTGCGCGACTACGCCCTGCGTGACGGTGTATTTGTCGACACCCTGAGCATGGCGCGTCTGCGCAAGTCGGCTTAGTCCTGCAAGGCAAACGCCACCGCAGCCTGCGCATGCAGCTCGGTGGTGTCCAGCAGCGGCAGGTCGCTGTGTTCCGGCTTAATCAGCAGGCCGATTTCCGTGCAACCGAGGATGATCGCCTGGGCGCCGCGTGCGGCGAGGGATTCGATCACCCGCTGGTAGACCTGACGCGATGTGTCGCTGATCACGCCGACACACAACTCCTCATAGATTATCCGGTGCACGGCCTGGCGCTCGTCCGCCTCGGGCACCAGCACGGTCAGGCCCTGGGCGGCCAGGCGGGATTTGAGAAAGTCCTGTTCCATGGTGAACGCGGTGCCCAGCAGGCCGACTGTCAGCGTATTGGCCGCAACAGCCGCCGCGCCAGCGGCATCGGCGATATGCAGGAACGGAATCAACACCGCCGCTTCAATACGCGGTGCTACCAGGTGCATCGTGTTGGTACACAGCACCAAGCACTCGGCCCCACCGGCCTGCAAGCGGCGCGCGGCGTCTTCCAGGATCAGCGCCGCGTCGTCCCAACGCCCGGCATGCTGGGCCTGCTCCACCGGGCCGAAGTCCACGCTGTACATCAACAATTGCGCCGAGCGCAGCGGGCCGAGTTGGTCGCGCACGCGCTGGTTGATGATGCGGTAGTACTCGGCGCTGGATTCCCAGCTCATGCCGCCGATAAGGCCGATGGTGCGCATGCGATGCTCCTGGCAAGGGGAATGGCTTTACCTTACGCACTGACCGTTGATAAGTCATACGCAGTTGCCCGCGAAATGACCGGAGCAGTTATCAGGCGATCCGCGCATCAAGCTGTGCAACATTCAAATCCGTCACCCCACCGTGCGCCAGGTGTTGTGACCATCAGCAGCATGCCTGTGAGGAAGAACACGCCACCGACACACAACGGTTCCAAGTGGCGGACAGAGTAGGAAGCTGTGGCAAAACAAAACAGACTCAGAAAAACCGAATGACTACTGATCAGTTTTTAGCCGTACGTTGAATCGCTGCATCTGCCATGATCGGGCTTCGCAACATGGCTCACCCAAGGGAATCTGCAATGGACGATGTACAGCAACTGGGCGAGATGCTTCGTCATTACGCCGACAGCGAAGCGCATAAAAAACAGCAATTCGACGTGCAGTCGGCGCGCTGGGCGCAAAAGCTCGGTGAGCTGTTCCAGCAGATCGACCAGTGGCTGGAGCCGGTCAAGACCGCGGGCTTGCTGGAAGTCCATCGTGAAGCCTATGTCGCGAGCGGCCCGAGCCTGCCGGTGGAGACCTCAACCTTCAAGACTGAAAAGCTCACCGTCCACATTGCGGGCAAACCTGTGGATTTCGTACCGGATGTCATGGGTGCAGGCGGCTCGATCTCCGTCTCGGTGATGGGCCTGACCGCCGCCCGCCATGGCAGCGTATCGTTGGTACTGCCGGCTGAGAAAAACGACTGGCTCTGGAAGAAAACCAATGGCCTGAAAGACCCGGACACCTTCGCCTTCGACGCCAACTTCCTCGCGGCGCAATTACAGAGCCTGATCCCCCGCGAACGCGGCTAACACTTGATCAGCGCTTTTTTGCCAGGATTGTCTATACCTACAGCTCAACGTTCTGATGATGATTGCCAAGGAGTTCAAACATGAAACTTGGGCTAATGATCAGCTCGCTTTGCATCGCCTCGATCGGGATGGTGGGCTGTGCCAGCAAAGTCACACAACCGGATGAGTATTCGGGTTTCCTTTCCGACTACAGCCGCCTCAAGGAAGCCAGGTCGCCTTCGGGTGCCGAGGTGATGCGCTGGGTCGACCCTCAGCTGGACCTCAGCCGGTACAACGCGGTGTACGTCGAGCCGACCCAGTTCTATCCCAAACCTGCGGCCACGGCGAAAATCCCCGAGAGCACGTTGCGTGGCATCAACGACTACTTCAACCAGGCGCTCAAGCGCGAGCTGGGGAAGTCGTTACCCCTGGCTCAGGCGCCAGGCCAAGGTGTGTTGGTGGTACGCGCGGCAATCACGGCTGTGAGCAGCAAGACTCAAGGGTTGAAACCCTATGAGTTTGTGCCCGTCGCATTGGTTGCAGCAGCGGTCAGTACCGGCACCGGCATCCGCGACCAGGACACCACCCTGGGCACCGAGGCGCAATTTCTAGACGGCACCAGCGGGCGCGTAGTCGCTCAGGTGGTGCGAAAGGGCACCGGCAAGCCGCTGAAAAACGACTCCCAGGTCATGACGCCCAATGATGTGAAAAGCGTAATCGATGGGTGGGCGTCAGACCTGCATCAGTCGTACTTGAAGCTGAAAAAGTAACGAGCACCTGATGGCGCTTACTTGAGCGGCGTCAACGGTGGCAGTTTCCATTGCCCATTACCCACCTCAGGCTTGGGCAGGTAAATCCGCAGTACGGCGTAAAACGGACCGGGCGGGGCTGGTAACCAGTTGTTTTGTTCAGCTTTCGCAGGCTCGTGGTGCTGCAATGCCAGCGTGAGGCCCCCATCGGCGTCGCGCTTGAGGGTCGAGAGCATCCGCGAATTGATCAGGTAGCGTTTCTGGTGGTTGGGCACCAGCAGCTTGGTCTTGCCGTCGTACATGGTCAGCGACCAGAACGCGTCGGCCGGTGGCAACTGGTCCTTGGCGAAGTGCACGGTGTAGCTGTGGCGCGCACCGTTGGCGGGCTTGCCCTCGCTGTCGACGAAGTAGTCGAGGTAGGCGGCTTCATCGGTAGAGTTGCCGAAAATCCGCATGTCGGCGCCTGCGTAGCGGTACAGGTAGTTGTTGTTGAGGTGATCACGGCTGCCGAACAGGTCACCGCTGGACACCTGGTGAGTGTCGACCTTGTCTTTTTTGAACGCGGCAAACTCGGCCCGAGCGTCGGAGATACCTTCCTCCAGGGCCTTGCGCTGTTCGGCGCTCAATTGGCCGAGCTTGAAGGGTGCGCCTGGCGCAATACCGATCTTGGCAAGACGTGCCAGCAGGTCTTTCTCGCTGTCCTGCGGCGCGGCAAAAGCCAGCATGAAGTTCAGGTAGCGAAACAGCTGCGGGCCTTCAGTCATGGCCGCCATGGGCTTGGGCCATTCGACTTTCGGCGCCTTGGCCGGGGCGGCTTGCTTCACGTAGCTGCTCAGCGACTGCACCTTGTAGCCGTTCTGGATCTGCTTGACCTTGTTCAGGTCCTTCTCATCAAACAACTGCGTGCGGTACAGCGCATAGGCGATATTGCTTTCGCTGTAGATCACGCGGTCTACGTCGACCGGCTGCTGACCCTTCCAGTCAGGGCCGGCGATCATGTAGTGGCCGCCATTGTTGCCGGTGCTGCGCGTGCCCAGGTAGGCGACGTTCTGCGTGTAGAGGTCGATCAACTGCACCGAGTAGTAACGGTTGTCTTCGATCTTGGGCAGGGTCAGCACCAACGGCTCTCTGCGCAAATCCATCCAAACAAAGGAATACGGCGTGTCCAAGTTCGGGCTCACGAACGCGGTGTCTTTTGGGGTGAACACTTGGGCGGTATTGCCGATACGGTTGAACGGTGCCTTGAAGTTGGCACCGCCTTTATCAACGGCCTGGGTGTAGAGCGTCTTGTACATCTCCACGACCGGGTAGCCATACAAATAGGCTTCCTTGGCGATGGCCCGCGCTTCGCTCGGCGTTGCCGTGAAATCGGCCAAGGCGCCGGTACTCATGAGTATCGCGAGGCTCGCCGACAGCAGGCGCGTCGATTTTCCAATCATGTTGTTGCGTCCTTCCAGAGTTCTTTTGACTGACGAGGGAGTGAAGGCGACGAGTTTCCTGTTTTATTTCCCGAACGTCACGTTAATCCCTGCAAACAAGGTGAACTTCGCCCTGGCGCGCCACGGTGAATTGAGGTTCAACCCAGGCGTTGACGAGAGTGCTGCCGGACTTCCAGGCTTTGCCCCACCAGCCCCAATGGGATGGCGGCGGGCGTTTTCAGGTCAAATGTCCAGAGGTGGGTTGAGCAAGCCGAATGAATGAGTTGCCCACTGCAGGGGAAAAGCGCGAACGACTTGGCATACCGCTCCGGCGGGGCGGTATCGGAGGAAGGGGAGTATCAGGCAAGCATGGATTTAACTTTGTCACGCAGTTGGTCGATCGAGAACGGTTTGGCGATCACCTGCATGCCAGGGGGCACTTCAATGCTTTCGGCATAACCGCTTGCGAACAGGATGGGTAGGGCGGGGCGCAGCACGCGTACTTGGGTCGCCAGGTCCTTACCGCTCATGCCCGGCAGGCCCATGTCGGTCATCATCAGGTCGATCATCTGGTCGTTCCTTTCAACCATCTTCAGCGCCTGTTCGCCGTCCGCAGCTTCAAGCACCTTGAACTCCAACTCTTCGAGCACATCGGCAATCAGCATGCGCACGATCGCGTCGTCTTCGACTACAAGGATGGTGGAGGATGCGGGCATAGCGAGAATTCCTGAAAAATGGAGAAGGGTGCATGGAAAATCAAAAGGCAACTTGCTAGTGAGTCCTGGCGCTGCAGGCAAGTTCCCCTCGTGCCTGCATTGTGACCACAGCGGGGCATAAAGTCTCTTGCCGGAGCCAGAACCTGCGGGGTTTCGTCAAACAGGTCGCGCCAATGGCCCCTGGCACATTGGCGCGGCCAGCTCAATTATGACGTGAGCGTTTTACAATGGGTTGTTTATCATGTCGGCTAACTCCAGTGTGTAAACGTTAGCCGCTTTAAGGTCGTTGGGGCTGAACTCGCTGACGTAATACTCACGCGCGCCACGCTTGGAGCCATAAGCATTCAAATTCGCGGCAATTCCACCACTGTTGAGTACTTTTTCCATGCCGTTCTGCATTGAGGCTAACGTGTCGAACTTGACCATGCCGGAGTTGGGCTCATAGAAAAACCATTCGGTTTTGCCGGGCTCAACCGTTATGCCCGCGATCATTCCGTGGTCCTTGGTACCGATTCTCAATGTTTTCGACGTAGAGGAATTCGTCAGGTCATCAATGATGCTCTGGTGATCCTTCTTTATCGAAGGTTTACCCATGTGGAACGTGGTTTTCTGGCCCACGGCACGCTGTAGATTGTTCAGTTCCTGAATAAACTCGGCAGCGTCCGCGTCTGTCGGGTTTCTCGCGGCTCTATAGAGGTTTTGCATGAATATGTCGTCTTTGCCGGAATGGATGGCCAGGGCCATGAGATTCGACAGCCCCGCGCACTCGCCCTTGGATGACAAATCCACGTGAGCCAGGTAATCCAGTTGTGATACCGGGGTAACTTTGACCCCCGGCACGTATACGTCATTGTAGAGAACCCTGGAAGCGTACTGGGCATTTTGAATTTCCAGAGCCTTCAACTCCCTTGCCAGGATGCCCATTTGTTCCGGTGTCAGCGCGTTCTTCGACGCCAGAGTCCTTAATTCATCGGCACTCATATTGCTGCTATAACCTGGAAGATCCTGCGTACTCCCCCGGCTGACACCTCGGTTGAAATCGTTAATGTTCTTTGGCGTTTGGGCGTTTCTTAGACCCATCTGCAAAGATCCGTAAATAGTGTTCGTCCCTCCATTCACCAATGGCCGGGGTGCACCAATGGGTTTGAAGTCCCTGATCGGCGAGCCATAGGGCTGCTTCAAGACGGGATCATAGTGGTACCACTGATCGTTTTTGAGGACCGCAACCCCATCGATGTTGCGTTCTCCCGCCTTGAACGAGCCTATCAAGGCCGTGCCATGTTCCTGACTGATCGCCTTGAGCAGATCAGAGTTACCGCTCGCGGCCCTTAGCGTGTTGATCCACTCAGTGGCCTTGTTAAATCCTTTGCCGACAAATTTTGCGCCTCCGACGGCCAGATCACCCAAGCCGCCCAACGGATTTAGCGTGCTGAACGTCGCCATGCCGATGGCTTTGGCTGCCCGTGCCACCTTGCTCGCGGCGGACACTGCGGTGCCGGCGATTTTGACGACCTTTCCTGCAGTCGCTGCGCCAGCGGTCAGGAAACCGAATATGTCCAGGCCGAGATCAAGCAGACCATCGCCAACATTGCCCTTGATGAAGTTGTTGATCGCGGAACGAAACGGGATCAGGTCCAGTATGAAATCGCTGACAACATCGGCTCTCCCATGATTTTTGTCGGCAGTGGTGAGGCCTCGGGCCTGCTGCTTGAGCGCGGGATCATCGAGATTGACATGCTCGACGAAGGCGTCAGCGATGTGTTTGACGCGGTCTGAAGTAAAACTGTCGAGACGCCCCCCACTTGGAGGTGTCTGTTCATTTTCGAGATTGGCTTTGCCATTTTTTGGCACGAACACCTTCGTTTCATGCACGACATTCGCCTCTCTCCTAGACCTGGGCGCTGCCATCCATTTAGGAACAGGTGTAATCCCGCCGTCGTTGAAGCTGATTTTGTACGGACTTGTCACCCCATTGTGTTCAATGCTAACCAGCAACTCTTCGCCTTTTGGATGATGCGTTTTGCCTAAGAATCCGGTCCCCAGCGTATGGGAGTGGTTTTGATAAAAGGTCATTTTTCCATAGTGAAATTTTTTCTGGTCTTCCCAAGGCAGCTGGGAGACCAGATGCGTTATGTACGTGCCTATCGCGTCCTTCTTTTCCTCGATAACGCTGTTGAATTGCGCTTCGAACGGTTTGGCCACGCCAAATCGGGGATTGGCGTTCAGTGCCTCCAGCGGAACACGACTGTCGCTAGAGATATAAACCAGGTCAGTGCCGGCCAAATCCATCATGGCGATATCCAATAACGAGTGAGGACCGACCTCCACGGTGCGGTACTTGACATTCGGGGCGGTGCCCACATCGCGGGACACATGAATCAACTTTTCCTCAAACAGCGCTTCCTGGCCGGGAAAACGTTTTTTAAGCTCGGCCAGCGCCATTTCTCTACGAGAAGGGATGTCTTTGTCCAAGGCCTGCGACGCCGACGTCATCAACGATTTACGGTCATTGAAGGTTGTTACCAAGGTAGTCAATTCGTCGGCGGTATACTCCCTGTCATTCTTCTTCCCCAGCACGCCATTGGCCACGCCCCAATCGATCAAGGCTTCACGTTGAACCGTCGCAGTAACAGACGGGTCTGCCAAGCTAGCGCTCTCGGCCTCAAGCATGACCTGAGCGAAGGTCATGTTCGCGACTTTTCCGGGCGTCTGGGCGTCTATTGTCGCCGCAGCGACTGCCAGGTTGACCCAGGCCGGGCTGCCATAGGTCACGCTGCCGGGGATGTCTTTGATTAAAAATACCGGGGCGCGGGCTGCCAATAGCAAGTGCGTGCCAGCGCCTGCCAACTCGGGGCTGGTTTTTCCCTGCTTGACCAGGTGTTTGCCCAGTGCATCCACGACCTCGGACGCCGGCTTGCCCCAATGTTTATTGCTGGCCAGATCGAAACCGGCGACGGTGTTGCGGCTCGGAGCCGTGATGGATTCGGGGTCCAGTTGCAATGCCAGTGCCGCGAGGAGGTAGTCCATGCCACTGCTATCGGTGGCAACTCCCTGCATCTGCTCCTGAAGCGCTTTGCCCATCAGTTGCGCCTCCGGAGAACTGATCAGGCCGTTCAACGCATTGGCTGGGTCCTTGAGCACGTCAGGGGACAGCGGCGTGCGATGTCGCAAAAACTCCAGTAAAAGCCCTTTGGTTTGCATAACCATCGCCTTGTTTCCAAGCGGATCGGCGTAATTCATGGTCATGAGTTTCAAGCGGCGCTGCTCGTCTGCGCTTAACGGCACCGGCCAACTCAGTGCGCCGCCCTGGTTACCCAATGGGTGCTCCTGCGACCTCGCGATCACGGCATCTGACAAACTGGTCAGGGCGAAAGGGTCAGTGGGCACATACAAACCGAGGCTGCTGATGAAGGATTCCAGCGTGGCGTTACCACCCGCCCCCGCGTAATAAAGCGAGTCAGGATGAATCGCCATGGGCGTGGTTTTGAGCGCGGCCAGCATGGTTTGTGGGGTGGCATCAGCCCCTAACCGCTTGGCAACTTCGTCAAGCTTGCGTCCTAGCATGCTCAAGTTGATTTTATCTGCCAGTGCTTGCTTAAAACGGGACGCTTGAGCGACAGGGGCACTGGTTTTCGGTTGTGTTGTTTGCTCCGGCGTTTCTTCGTTCGCGGCTGGCGTCGCGGTAGACGGGGTTTTTACAGCGTCAGTTTTTTCGGCGGAGACATAAGCAAGTGTCGTGCGGGATACTGGAACCAAAGAAATAGTCATACAAGGCACCCTTTATCAGAAAGTAAACACGCGTCTTTCTAGCGGGGCCTCCCTTTTCCCAAGACGTCACCTTGTGTGGGAAATCGGTTTGCTAGGTTCCGACTTGGGTGCCGGTAGAGTATGAACAACTAAAACAATGACGGCGTGTAATCGACTGGCAGCGTAGTTTTTTCCATATTTCACGCGTCGGGCGCACGCTCAGATGGCAGAAAAATAGCGTTCAACCGCAACTTTGGGGCAAACTCCCGGTTTTTCCGTATTTGGCCAAGGCATGCCCATGACTCCCGCGTCGTCCGTCGATGAAAAGAGCTTTCGTAACCTGCTGAGCCGAAATGTCGCGTTGCCCTTGGGCGTCGGCGTGCTCAGTGCGGTGTTTTTCGTCTGTCTGATCACCTATTTGTTGTCGGTGATCCAGTGGGTGGAACACACCGACCGGGTCATCAACAACCTCAACGAGTCGTCAAAACTGACCGTTGACCTGGAAACCGGCATGCGCGGCTTCCTGATCACCGGCGACGAGCACTTCCTCGACCCGTATGAGGTGGCCAAGCCGCGGATCATTGCCGATTTGCGTAGTTTGCAGGAGCTGGTAGCGGACAACCCCCAACAGGTGGACCGCCTCAAGCGCCTGGAAGCCATGCAAGTCGAATGGAACAAATACGCCCAGTCGATGATTGATATGCAGCGCCAGAGCGGTGACTACCGCAGCGCGGTCAAGGCCGGGCGTGGCAAGCGCCTGACCGATCAGATTCGCAAGGAATACGACGATGCGGTGGCGATGGAGCAGCAGTTGCGCATCACCCGCAATGAGGAAGTTACCCGTACCACGGTGATCAGCGTCACCCTGTACCTGGCATTTGTACTGGGCTTGAGTGGGTTTCTGGCGTATGTAGGTCGGAAGAATTTAATTTCACTATCAGATAGTTACAGCGCAAACCTCGCGTCCCAACAGAAGATTGCGCGACGCCTCGAGCAGCAAGCCTGGCTACGTAATGGCCAGACCGAACTGGCCGAACAGGTGCTCGGCCAACTGAGCCTCAACATGCTCGGGCGCAATATCCTGCAGTTCTTCGCCCAGTACATGGGGTCGGCTGTCGCAGCACTGTATGTGCGCGAAGAACACGGCGGCCTCAAGCGAGTGGCTACCTACGGCTTCTCCCGCGAACAGGAACAGCAGGAACAGTCGATCTACAGCGATGAAGGTATCGTGGGCCAGGCCGCTCAGCTGGATCGCCTGATTCGCCTGGACGATGTACCGGTGGATTATTTCAAAGTCAGTTCCGGCCTGGGCGAAGGCGTCACTCGCAGCGTGCTGGTGATGCCGACCAGCGATGACGACCGCGTCAACGGCGTGATCGAACTGGGCTTCCTGCGCCCATTGGATGAGCGTGACGTCGAGTTGCTGGAGCTGATTGCCGGCAATATCGGCACCTCCATCGAAGCCGCCCGCTATCGCCAGCGACTCCAGGAAGTGCTGGCCGAGACCCAGCAGCTCAACGAAGAGCTGCAAGTGCAACAGGAAGAACTCAAGACCGCCAACGAAGAACTCGAAGAACAGTCGCGCATCCTCAAGGAATCCCAGGTTCACCTGGAAACCCAGCAGGCCGAGCTTGAGCAGACCAACGAGCAACTGGCCGAGCAAACCCAGACCCTGGCCCAGCAGCGCGACGCCATGGACCGCAAGAACGTCGAACTCAACCAGGCCCAGGTCGAGCTGGAAGACCGCGCCGAAGAGTTGCAGCGTTCCAGCAAGTACAAGTCCGAATTCCTCGCCAACATGTCCCACGAGCTGCGAACGCCGCTGAACAGCTCGTTGATCCTGGCCAAGTTGCTGGCGGAAAACCCCCAGGAAAACCTCAGCGCCGAACAGGTCAAGTTTGCCGAGTCGATTTATTCGGCCGGCAACGACCTGCTCAACCTGATCAACGACATCCTGGATATCTCCAAGGTCGAAGCCGGCAAGCTCGAAATGCGCCCGGAAAACTCCAGCGTGGCGCGGCTGGTCGACGGTTTGCGCGGCATGTTCGAACCGCTCGCGTCCGACCGCAAGCTGAGCTTCCAGGTCGACATCCAGCCAGGTTCGCCCACCATGCTGTTCACCGACCGGCAGCGCCTGGAGCAGATCCTCAAGAACCTGCTGTCCAACGCGGTCAAGTTCACTGAACACGGCGATGTGAGCCTGTCGGTATCCTGCGCGCCAGGGGAGGGCATCGCCTTCACCGTGCGTGATTCGGGCATCGGCATTGCCCCGGACCAGCTGGAAAGCATCTTCGAAGCCTTCCGCCAGGCCGATGGCACCACCAACCGTCGTTATGGCGGCACCGGCCTGGGCCTGTCGATTTCCCGCGACCTGGCCACCTTGCTCGGTGGCTATATCAGCGTGACCAGCGAACCGGGCAAGGGCAGTCTGTTTACCCTGGTATTGCCCGAACAGTACGTCGAACGCCAGGAAGACGCCCCACCCGTCGAACAACCGCGCCAAGTCGTTTTGGCCCCTGCGCCCAAGCCCGTCGCGGTATCACCGTTGCCGGTGGCAGACGCCAAGGTTATTCCGCGCTTTGCCGATGATCGCGATAAAGCGCCGTTCACCACCCGCTGCATCCTGGTGGTGGAGGATGAACCGAACTTCGCGCGTATCCTGTTCGACCTGGCCCATGAGCTGGGTTACAACTGCCTGGTGGCCCATGGCGCAGACGAGGGCTACAGCCTGGCCGAGGAGTTCATCCCCGACGCCATCCTGCTCGACATGCGCCTGCCCGATCATTCCGGGTTGACTGTGCTGCAACGCCTCAAGGAACACGCCAATACCCGGCACATCCCGGTGCATGTGATTTCCGTGGAAGACCGCGTCGAAGCCGCCATGCACATGGGCGCCATCGGTTATGCGGTCAAACCCACCACCCGCGAAGAGCTCAAGGACGTGTTTGCCCGTCTGGAAGCCAAGCTCACCCAGAAGGTCAAACGCATCCTGCTGGTGGAAGACGATGACCTGCAACGCGACAGCATTGCCCGCCTGATCGGCGACGATGACATTGAAATCACCGCCGTCGGTTTCGCCCAGGAAGCCCTTGACCTGCTGCGCACCAACATCTACGACTGCATGATCATCGACCTCAAGCTGCCGGACATGCTCGGCAACGAGCTGCTCAAGCGCATGGCCACCGAGGACATCTGCTCGTTCCCGCCGGTGATCGTCTACACCGGGCGCAACCTGACCCGCGATGAAGAGGCCGAACTGCGCAAGTATTCGCGCTCGATCATCATCAAGGGCGCGCGCTCACCGGAGCGTCTGTTGGACGAAGTGACACTCTTTCTGCACAAAGTCGAATCCCAGCTGTCCCATGAGCGCCAGACGATGCTCAGGACCGCTCGCAGCCGCGACAAGGTCTTTGAAGGGCGCAAGATCCTGTTGGTGGACGACGATGTGCGCAACATCTTCGCCCTGACCAGCGCCCTGGAGCACAAAGGCGCGGTGGTGGTGATCGGGCGTAACGGCCGTGAAGCCATCGACAAACTCAATGAAGTCGACGATATCGACCTGGTGTTGATGGACGTGATGATGCCGGAGATGGACGGTTACGAGGCCACGGCCTTGATCCGCCAGGACCCGCGCTGGAAAAAGCTGCCGATCATCGCGGTCACTGCCAAGGCGATGAAGGACGATCAGGAGCGTTGCCTCGCGGCGGGCTCCAACGATTACCTGGCCAAGCCGATTGACCTGGATCGTCTGTTCTCGCTGATTCGCGTATGGCTACCCAAGATGGAACGCATTTAAGTGGAGCAACGTTTTTTGGAGAAGAGCAGCGACATTGAGCTGCGCCTGTTGATTGAGGCGATTTACCTCAAGTACAGCTATGACTTTCGCGACTATTCCGGCGCGTCAGTCAAACGCCGTGTGGCGCACGCCTTGCGCCAGTTCAACTGCGCGACCATATCGGCGCTGCAGGAGCGGGTGTTGCATGACCCGGCGGCGTTCATGCAGTTGCTGCAATTTCTGACGATCCCGGTGAGCGAGATGTTTCGCGACCCGTCGCACTTCCTGGCGATCCGCCAGGAAGTGGTGCCGCTGCTCAAGACCTACCCGTCGATCAAGATCTGGATTGCCGGCTGCAGCACGGGCGAGGAGGTGTACTCCATGGCGATCCTGCTGCGCGAAGAAGGGCTGCTGGAGCGCACGATTATCTATGCCACGGACATCAACCCGGCGTCCCTGGACAAAGCCAAGCAAGGCATCTTCTCCCTGGAGAATGTGCGGGCCTACACCGCCAACTATCAGCAGGCTGGCGGGCAACGTTCATTTGCCGACTACTACACCGCGGCCTACGATTACGCGATATTCGACAAAACGCTGCGCGAGAACGTGACCTTCGCAGACCATAGCCTGGCGACCGACAGTGTATTCTCAGAAACTCAATTAATTTCATGTCGAAACGTACTGATTTATTTCAATAAAAAATTGCAGGATCGAGCGTTTGGATTGTTTCATGAGTCGTTGTGTCATCGCGGCTTCCTGGTGCTGGGCAGTAAGGAAACTCTGGACTTTTCCGCCTACAGCAAGCAATTCGAACCCTTGGTCAAGCAGGAACGGATCTACCGAAAATCATGAACGACGCTGCAGCCAACCCGATTCGCGGGATTGAAGCCATCGTCGTCGGCGCTTCTGCCGGCGGCGTTGAGGCGTTGCTGAATATTTTCGGCGAGCTGCCGGACACCTTTGGCCTGCCGATCATTGCCGTGCTGCATTTGCCGGATGAGCGCCGCAGCCAACTCGCGCAAGTGTTCGCGCGGCGCCTGCGCGTCCCCGTACGTGAAGCGCAGGACAAGGAAGTGATCCAGGCGGGCACGGTGTACTTCGCCGGCCCCGGTTATCACCTGTCGGTGGAACATGACCGCAGCCTGTCCCTGAGCCAGGAAGACCGCGTGCACCATTCCCGGCCGGCCATTGATTACCTGTTCGCATCGGCCGCCGATACCTACGGGCAAGGCTTGCTGGCGATTCTGCTGACCGGCGCCAATCAGGACGGCGCGCGCGGGCTGGCCCACGTCAAGCAATCAGGCGGCACCACGGTCGTACAGGACCCCAAGGAAGCACGGATAGCCGTGATGCCCCTGGCGGCGATGGCCGTGTGTGCCCCCGACCATATTCTGCCCCTGAGCCGCATTGCCTCATTGCTGGCTTCCCTGGAATCTTCCCCATGTTAAGTACTGTCCAGGCCAAACTGCTGATCGTCGACGATCTGCCGGAAAACCTGCTGGCCCTCGAAGCGCTGATCAAGCGCGAGGATCGCCAGGTGTTTAAGGCCTTGAGCGCCGACGACGCCTTGTCACTGTTGCTGGAGCACGAGTTCGCCATCGCGATTCTTGACGTGCAGATGCCCGGCATGAACGGTTTCGAGCTGGCCGAATTGATGCGCGGCACCGAGAAAACCAAAAACATCCCGATTGTGTTCGTCAGCGCTGCCGGCCGCGAACTCAACTATGCCTTCAAAGGCTATGAAAGCGGCGCCGTGGACTTCCTGCACAAGCCGCTGGATATCCATGCGGTGAAGAGCAAGGTCAACGTCTTTGTCGACCTGTACCGCCAGAGCAAGGCGATGAAGCTTCAAGTGGAAGCCCTGGAGCTCAGCCGTCGCGAGCAGGAGCTGCTGCTGACGCGCCTGCAGGCCACCCAGGCCGAGTTGGAACAGGCGGTGCGCATGCGTGACGACTTCATGTCGATCGTCGCCCACGAAGTGCGCACGCCCCTCAACGGGCTGATCCTGGAAACTCAGTTGCGCAAGATGCACCTGGCCCGTGACAACGCCGCGGCGTTTACCCTGGACAAGATGCACGCCATGGTCGACCGCGATGAGCGGCAGATCAAGAGCCTGATCCGCCTGATCGAAGACATGCTCGACGTGTCGCGCATCCGCACCGGCAAACTGTCGATTCGCCCGGCGCGCTTCGATCTCACCGAACTGGTGCGCAACCTGCTGGAAAACTTCGCCCCGCAGGTAGCTGCCGCCGAGTCGTCCATGCAGCTGGAGGCCGAAGGCCCGGTGGAAGGCAACTGGGACGAATTCCGTATCGAACAGGTGGTCTCCAACCTGCTGACCAACGCCCTGCGCTACGGGGCCAAGAGCCCGGTGGAAGTGCGCGTGTACACCGAGCATGGCGAAGCGTGTGTGGAAGTACGCGACCATGGCATCGGTATCAGCGAAGACAACCAGAAGCGTATTTTCCAGCAGTTCGAACGGGTCTCCGCCAGCCATGTGGCTGCGGGTCTGGGCCTGGGGCTGTTTATCTCCGAGCAGATCGTTGCGGCCCATGGCGGCTCCATCGAGGTCCAAAGCCAGATAGGCGAGGGCGCGCTGTTTCGGGTGTGCCTGCCCATTGGTAATTCGGTGTGAAAACAATCGTCACCTCGACGCAACCTCTGCGTGACCCCATGGTCGTAATTGCAGCAACTGACCGGACAAAGGCTTCCCATGAGTGAAGATGCACAAGATGTCGTTCTGATCGTCGAGGACGACGAATCCATTATGTTCGTGTTGGGTGAATACCTGTCCGGGCTAGGCTATCGGGTATTGAAGGCGATCGACGGAGAGCAGGCCTTCGAAATCCTCGCGACCAAACCGCACCTGGACCTGATGGTCACCGACTACCGTTTGCCAGGCGGCATTTCCGGCGTGCAGATCGCCGAACCGGCGATCAAACTGCGACCGGAGTTGAAAGTCATCTTTATCAGTGGTTACCCGCAGGAAATTCTCGACTGCAACAGCCCGATCACGCGCAATGCGCCGATCCTGGCCAAGCCGTTTGATCTGGATACGCTGCAAGAGCATATTCAGCGGTTGCTTGCCTGATAATCGCTAGGTGCAGTTCCCTCACCCGCATTAAGGGGAAGGGAACTACACGACTATCGGCTAACTTTAGAATTGACGAGCCTGGTAATTGATTGTTGTCAGTATGTGCTTAGGCGGTTCGCCAACGCCTGCAACGTTTACCAGGATTTTCTTGCCGTGATCCTTCAGCACCTGTGTGGTGACTTTACCAATGAAGTCCTGCTGCATTTTTATCTCAGCTAAACGCTCTGCCTTATGCGGTGGCGTTCCTGGCGCAATATTATTAATCTGATTGACCATGTCGTTTTTTGCGCTAGTCAATGATGTAGAACCATTGGTCATACTCAGCGTCCCCTCAAAAGCTTTTACCGGCTTCTTGATTTCCTGTTGAAACAAACTTGCGAAAGACTTGCTTCGGGTCCCTTCCGCAGAATGGCAGATCAACAGGCGAACGTTATCAAAGGTCGAAGGGTCGACACCTTTGCTTTTTAGCAAAGCTATGACCCCTTTCGGATCATAGAGCTGATTATCAATGCAAACCTGTGTGCCCTTGCCTAAAAACTTGTCGACCCAATCACGTTCCACGCCATGCGCAACGATGTTCAGGCGTGTGGTCCCTTTGAAACTGTCCGTAAAGACATGTATCTCAGGGGCAATAAGTTTCAAATCCTTCATTGGGCCGCCCATTCTTACGACATTGTCATGGGCCAAACCGGTATCAAGAAGATTCGGGCTCTGTTTGTTAGTGACGGCTGGGAGAGCGGATTGCGCAGCATCATCGACCCATTGGGAGGTCTCCGGTGCAAAGTTTTCAAGGGGTCTACCGTAAGATTTATTGGTGATGGGGTCAAAGTTAAACCACTTTCCTGTCTCATCATCAAATTTAGCCAACGTTTTTATATCGTCTGCGCGATTGGCTAGCTTGTACGTGCCATCAACAACATCGGCTCTTTTCGCAAGGCCTATCAAATCGACGGAGCGCGTTGACATACCAAGCGCCTTGCGCCCGCTATTCCAGAAGCCCCGTACGATGCCATCAACCCCGTCCAGCGGGTTAAGACTGCCAATGGCTGCGCGCCCGATAATCTTTGCTCCTCGGGCAAGTTTACTCGCGAAGGAAACGCCAGCCTGGAATGCTTTGGCACCTTTGGCTGCCACGCCTATGCCCAAGACAAAACCGAAGGCGTCTAGCGTCAAGTCTACGATGCCATCACCCATATTGCCTGCTTGAAAATTCTGGATAGCCGAACGCAGGGGAATCAGATTGGCCATGAATTCGCGGGCTTTTTTGTAGAATGGCACCTCGGTGTCGAAGGTGGTCGCGCCCTTTGCCTCCTCCAGATCCCGAATGCCGACTGTTTTCACCATGGCGTCGGCAATGTACCCGGTCTTCTCGCTGGCATAGCTGTTTGGCGTACTTGTTTGGATTTTTTCGTCGGTGACGTCCGACGAATAGCTGCCCGAAGGTTCGATTTCTTTCAGCATCGTCGAGTAGCGGGAGTGGCCATCGGAAAGCGTTCGAGGCCCTGACGGGAAGTCTCTTAGCGCATCACGCTGGCGAATGCTGTTTTCTTTCAAGTTGATTTCATAAACATTGACGACGCCATCAAGCGCCGTTTTTACCAGCAGGCTATTGGGTACTTTAGTTTCAGTGACTACTCGGCTGAAGGCACTTTGAGTGACGTGATATTCCTCGAGCGTGGTAATTTTTCCGTGCTCGATATTTTTTCTATCCTCAAGAGGAAGTGTTGCAATAAGGTTTTTGACGTGAGTGCGAGTCGCCTTTTCCGCAGACGCAAAGTACTGTGGAAGTTCGGTGCTAAAACGCTCATTGATGTCGGGAAGTTGGTGGGAGTTGTCCACGATTTGACGAATGTCGACATCATCGCTTGACGACGACCAATGGAAACCTGCATTGATCCGAAAATTATCCGCCAGATAAAGATCCAGCACCGAGTAAGGGCCGGGGTTATCCCTAAGGCCAGGGACCAGTGTGATGCATTTTTTCTCGAACGGGATCTGATCGCCGTAGGCACGCTTGAGTGTGCCAAGCGCCATCTCCTTGCGGTCGGGTATAGGTGTCGAGTGGGCCTGTGACGCTTCGCTCAACTCTGTAACCTGAGCGTTAAATGCTTCAAAAGCGCGACTCATCTGCTCGTCAGTGTAGTCATCCAGGGTGTTCAAAGGGATGACGCCGTTGGCAACCCCCCAGTCTTTAAGCGCATCCCGTTGGGCCATTTGTTCGACCTGCCGTTCCTGTTCGGTGACAGGCGCCAGATCGGCTCGCTGCACGACTTGCGCGAAGGTCATACGCGCAGTTGAGCCAGGTGCCTGGCTCTCAAGGCGCGCCACCGCCGTGCTGAAGCTGACCCAGGTGTGAGAGCCGTAAGTCACCTTGCCGGGGATCTCCTTGACCAAAAATGCAGGCGCCCGGCGTGACAGCAACAGGTGGGCTGCAATGGGTGCCATCTCGACGCTTGCATGCCCTTTGGCAACCAAGTGCCTGGTCAGCCCCACGACCACTGTTGAAGGATGCTGGCCCCAGTGTTCATAACGAGCCATATCAAACCCTGCAACGCCTGTCCTGACCGGAGCTGATGTGCTGCCTGATTCGGAATCTTTATCCAGGGTGGCGCCGAGCGCCGCCAGCGTCCAGTCGTTGATACTCTCTGGGGTTGATACCCCGTTGAATTTTCCCTGTAACGCCAGTCCCAGCGCCTGTGCCTTGGGTGTAGCGAGAAGCGCTTGAACAAACTGTGCCGGGTGATTCAGGTCGTAGGGTGGGAAACTCTGGTTTTGGGTCAGATACCCCAGCGCACCTTTGTTGTCGTCATAGTTTTGCAAATCACGCAGGCCAAACCTTAAGGTGCGCCGATCGTCATCGCTCAATGGCGTCGGCCAGGACAATGCTCCGCCAAAGTTCCCATGAGGTAGCCGGGAAAGCTGGGGGGTCGTCAGAAACCGGCCAAGATTGAGCAGTTCATCGCGGCTCTTGGGTACATCCCAACCATTATCGCCGATGACCTTTTCGAGGCCGACAGTGGGGCCTTCCTGCAACGCCCGGGAGGATGAGCCGGCGTGCAGTGTGATGCTGGCCTTGCTCAGTTCACTGTGGATCACTTGCGCCAACTGGTTTTTGACGTGTTCGGGCGACAGGTACAACGCGTCAATGCGCTGCAGTGTCGTGCGGTGCAGCAGCGTTTCAGATACCTCGTCGACCGACAGGATGACATCTACCAGTTTCAGAGCGACCTCTCTCTGGTCATGAACATCGGCCAGCTTGGCCTGTTCGTGTTGCAGAACTTCTTCGGATCGCTCAGGTGAGGGCAGTGGAGCAACGAAGGCTTGGGTTTGTTCGAGTGCTGCAGCACGCGCTGCGACTGAATCCCGGGATTGATCGTTGATGGCTTCGCCATAAAAGTCGGCGACCGCACGGTAAGGTGCCGACGTACTGCTTGTGGGGCTGTAAATATAGCCAGAGTGAGTGGTTAGAGCGTTTGCCGCCTGCATGATCGGCGCCATCATCGAGGTCCAGAGATGGCCGTGCTCGTAAGCCGAAAATGACTTGCGCTGACCGCCGACCATCGCACTGATGAGATTGGCTCCGGGGTTGATCTCAATCGCTTTGGAAAGGTCTATGCCCTGGCTGGTGGCCCAAACGACGAAGTGCGGGCTCTTCATCGCGTTGTGCAAATGTGACCACCATTGACCGAAGGCCGAGGTGGGGGGGATGTTATCAATGTCACCCAATTGCCCCGAGCCTTGTGCTGAGCGCAGCGCTTGCGCAAAAAGCGCTGCCAACGCACTGTCGCCTTCGGCCTGCGCACTGTCCCCCGTGGGTTTAACCGGGTCGCTCTCATGCTCGACAGACCGTATCCGACGGACTACGGGTGCTTCAGGTACAGCATTCGGGGGCAGTTGGCGCGGGAGGCTGACGTGGCTGGAATGGATCATGGTGGGGTGCACTCGGAAAATTATTTTCGGGCTAACCGCAGCGGTACTTCTCACGCTTCGGTGTAAACCTTCGTGTCCAATCCCCCGTTACCGTTCCGACCTTCCAGCCCTTCAGTGCTGCAGGACGTTGCAGCGCCTACCTCATGCCTGAATCATCTCCCTGACCTTCGCCGTCAACAAATCAAACGTAAACGGCTTGGTGATCAACTGCATTCCCGGATCGAGGAACCCGCCGCGCACCGCGGCGTGTTCGGCATAGCCGGTAATGAACAGCACCTTGAGGTCCGGCCGAATCTGCCGGCCGATTTCCGCCAACTGACGCCCGTTCATGCCGGGCAGACCGACGTCGCTGATCATCAGGTCGATGCGTTGCTCGGATTCGATGATCGGCAACGCCGTATCCGCATCCCCCGCCTCGACAAAGGCGTAGCCCAGCTCTTTGAGCACGGCGCTGACCAATACCCGCACTGCCGGGTCATCCTCGACAATCAATACTGTTTCACCGGCATTGGCGAACGGCTGCAACGTCGGGTTGAGAGGCTCTTGTGCCTGCACTTCGCCCACAAAGCGTGGGAGGAACAAGCTGACGGTGGTGCCTTTGCCGACTTCACTGTGGATCGTCACATGGCCGTGGGATTGGCGCGCAAAGCCGTAGATCATCGACAATCCCAGGCCGGTGCCCTGGCCAATCGGCTTGGTGGTGAAAAACGGGTCGAACACGCGCCGCATCAAATGTTCCGGGATGCCGCAGCCGGTATCGCTGACGCTCAGCTCCACGTAATCGCCGGGCTCCAGGGTGCCGTAGGCGGCAGTGAACACGCTGTCCAGATGGCGGTTGGTGGTTTCCACCACTAGTTTGCCGCCGCCGGGCATGGAGTCCCGCGCGTTGATCACCAGGTTAAGCAGGGCGCTTTCCAGCTGATTGGGGTCTGCTTCGGCGGTCCAGAGTGGGCCGGCGAGGCGCATGTCGAGGGCGATGCTTTCGTTGATGCTGCGCTGCAGCAACTCGCCCATGGAACTGACCAGTTGGTTGATCTCGACGGGTTTTGAATCCAGTGACTGGCGCCGGGAAAAGGCCAGCAAACGGTGTGTGAGGCCGGCGGCGCGGTTGGCCGAGGTGACGCCCAGGTCGATCAGGCTGTCGAGGTCATCCAGTTTGCCGCGAGAAACGCGCCTGCGCAGCAGTTCGAGGCTGCCGATGATCCCGGTGAGCATGTTGTTGAAGTCGTGGGCGATGCCGCCGGTCAACTGGCCGACGGCCTCCATTTTCTGCGACTGGCGCAGCGCCTCTTCGTTGTTGCGCAACTGGGCGGTGCGCTCCTCGACTTGCTGCTCCAGGGTTTCCAGCGTGCGCTGCAGGCGCAGTTCGCTTTGGCCCAGATCAACCAGGCGGTCACGGGCTTCGTATTGCCGGCGTCGACCGCGCAGTGCGGCGCTTACCAGGCTGATCAGCGTGACGGGGTGGAACGGTCGCTCCAGGAACGTCACGTTGCCCAGCAAGCTGCCGAGGTGGGATGAACCATTCTGTTCGCTGCCGCCGTGATGGGTCATCAATACGATTGGCATATCTGACCAGGCAGGCTGTTGATGCAGGTGCTCCAGCAACGGCTCAAGATCAACACCGCGCAGCGCTTCTGCCGCAATCACGAGCAGGCCCGCGCCAAGTTCCAGCGCCTCGCACAGCATCGTCAGGTTGCTGGCGACAATGCCGCTGTAGCCGGCTTCGTTGAGCATCATCAGCGCCAGTGAGCCGTCACGGCCCAATGGCGCCAGAATGATTGCGCGTTCGGAGAGGGGAGATAGAGCGATCACACGCCCTCGTCCTTGAGCAGGGGAGAGCCCGCACCCATGTAGATCGGGATGCCACGAAGTACGCCCTGGAAGTTATCCAGGGGCTCGCCGATGGTCAGGCCGCGCCCGCTGATTCGGTACTCACGAATCGTCGATTCGTGGGCGCCGGTGCGTTTCTTGATGATCGAA
Organism: Pseudomonas fildesensis; assembly: GCF_001050345.1. Lineage (GTDB taxonomy): Bacteria > Pseudomonadota > Gammaproteobacteria > Pseudomonadales > Pseudomonadaceae > Aquipseudomonas > Aquipseudomonas fildesensis. The sequence continues at coordinate 158,964 of NZ_LFMW01000021.1, forward strand.
ATCGCGCGGCGAACCTTGCCCAGTGCTTCGAAGTAACGCAGCAGGATCACCGTATCGGCGAGGTACGTGATGTCCACGGGGGCCTGCATGTCGCCGACCAGCCCGTGCTGGGCAACGGTCATGAACGTCGCGGCGCCGCGGCGGTTGAGGTACAGCAGCAACTCGTGCATGTGCAGGATAAGCGCGTTTTCTTCCGGCATCGCCGCCTGGTAACCGTTGATGCTGTCGATGACCACGGTTTTGATCCCGCGCTCATCAACACAACGCCGCACCCGGTGGGAGAACTCGCCCGGAGACAATTCGGCAGCGTCCACCTGCTCGATCAGCAGGTTGCCGGTGGCTTGCAGGGCGGCGAGGTCGATGCCCATGTTTTTCATGCGTTCGAACAGCAACCCCAACTCTTCATCGAAAATAAACAGAGCAGCTTTTTCACCACGGGCCACCGCAGCGGCGGCAAAGATCATCGAGATCAGCGACTTGCCGGTGCCGGCCGGGCCGAGGATCAAACTGCTGGAGCCGGTTTCGACTCCGCCCCCTATCAAGGCATCCATTTCGGGTATGCCGCTGCTCAGGGTTTCACGGAGGTAGCCGCCGCGATGTTCGGCCGCAATCAGGCGCGGGAACACGTGAATGCCGTCTTCCATGATGGTGAAGTCGTGAAAACCGCCGCGGTATTTCTGGCCCCGGTACTTCACGATGCGCACGCGGCGCCGTTCAGCGCCGTAGCTGGGCGTCAATTCTTCCAGGCGAACCACCCCGTGGGCCACGCTGTGTACGGTCTTATCCAGGGATTCGGTGGTGAGGTCGTCGAGCAGCAGCACGGTGGCGTCGTAGCGCACGAAATAGTGCTTGATCGCCAGGATCTGACGGCGGTAACGCAGCGAACTTTGCGCGAGCAGTCGAATCTCCGACAGGCTGTCGATCACCACGCGGGTCGGCTTGACCTTTTCGACCACTTCAAAGATCTGCCGCGTGGCCTCGCCCAGTTCCAGGTCGGAGGAGTACAGCAGGCTTTGCTGATGCTCGGCGTTGAGCAGGCTTTCCGGCGGGGTCAGCTCGAAGATATGGATATTGTCATCCAGGTCCCAACCATGGGACTCGGCGCCCTGACGCAACTCGCGCTCGGTCTCCGAGAGGGTGATATACAAGGACCGCTCACCATTTTTCGCCCCGGCCTGGAGGAAGTGCAGCGCCACAGTGGTTTTACCTGTGCCGGGTTCGCCTTCCAGCAGGAACAGGTGGCTGCGCGAGAGTCCCCCGGAAAGAATGTCATCAAGACCTTCGATACCGGTGGCCGCTTTTTCAGTGAACAGCGCTTTGGATGTAGACAAGAAGTACCCTCGGGTCACGTACAAATAGAGAAGGGCGCGCCACCCCAGGCACGCCATAAACTCTTGACCGTGGAGGATTGTGACGGTTCAACACTTCGTAATATTTGTACATTCACTCTTGGTTTGTAGGGGATAGTGAACGGTAACGCGGGTTTGCTGAATAAACGCGGGGACTGGTCGTTTTTTACCGGCAAGCGGCCTCCTACAAGAGGACGGCTTCAGAGGCCTTGTTGCAGGGCTGGATCGTCCGGGTTCTGCTGCTCCAGTTGTGCAAGCAATACCTGCACATTCTGCAACTGGCCGCTTTCTTGCCAGTAGTTGACCAGCAGTACCCGCGCCTTGCGATTGGCGGGGTGGCGCTGGATGATTTCTTCCAACTGGCGCTGGGCGGCTTCCAGTTCCTGCTGGGCGTGCAGGGTGGTGGCCAGGTCGTAGCGATAATCCTGATTGTCCGGCTCCAGCTCCACTGCCCTGGATAAACCGAGGAGCGCGTAAGGCCGCTCGCCATGGTGCAACAACCACAGGCCCAGGGCATGTTGCAGATAAGCCGACTCAGGGTGCGCCGCCAATTGCCGCGCCAGCAGTTGGCGGGATTCGTCGGTCTTGCCTTGTTTATCCAGCAGTTCGATTTGCGCCACCACTGCCTGAAGGTTGTCCGGCTGCAAACGCATCGCCTGCTCCAGCGCATGTTGCGCATCCGGCAGCAGCGCGCTGTGGATGTACAGGCGCGCGAGCTGGATCCAGCCTTCGGCCGTTTCGGGCTGAGCCTTGAGTTTTTTCACAAACTCCTCGAGCACCTGCTGCAACGGCCCGAAATACAGGCCCAGGGTATCCGGTGAAAGGCCAAGCAAGGCATTGGCGGCGGTAAAGCGTACGCTTTGCTCGGGGTCATCCAGCAGCGGGCCGAGCAATAGCGTGCGCTGGCCGCTAGGTACCAGGCCGACGATGCTGTGAATCGCCGCCTCGCGCACCCTCGGCGAGTCGTTTGCCAGGTCCTTGTCGGCCAGTTTCAGCGCCTGGGGGCTAGGGTAGTTGGGCAATTCGACATGCAAGGTCGCGCGGCGCTCATCGGACAGGTCCGGCCGGCCCAGCTGCTGATACAGCACGCGGGCAGCACCGGGTTCACCGTTATGCGCCTGTTTCAGGGCTTTCGAATAACCATGCGCAATGGCAGGAGGCACCGCCACCGGGGTGGAGCGGGAGAAATACCAGGTGATCAGCACAATCAACAACAGGGCGCACAGGCCGACGATGGAGTAACGGCGTGACTTTGACATTCAGGCGTCCGAAAGCTTGGGCAGCTAGGGCAAAGTCGCAAGCTTCGGTCAGACCACCGCGAGTGTCAAACCCGCATCAGGCGATCATTGGCGCAAGGCTTCTTCGGTGGCGCAGGCGCTCAGGTTAGAAGCTGGCGGGCAACCCGTCCAATCGCTTGGGCCGACCGGCTGATCGGCGGGGTCTATGATTAAAGCGCATTGGCCAAACCAGTCAGCCATGTTGATGGCTTTGACCATTGCCGCTCAAGAGCTCTAGAGCGACTATTTCCACGATTCGTGTCCTGAAAAGCGTCCTGACAATAACAATACTCAAGGATTTGAAACGATGCGTGATTATTTGGCTGCCACCACCGAGTTTGATTACCAGCACACCGTTGATGCCGCCTTGGCCGGCAACCTGCAGGGGCTCAACGCCTGTGTCGAATGCTGCGACCGGCATGCATTGCCCGGTCGCATCGCGTTGTTCTGGGAGAGCAAGGACGGGCGCAGCGCCACGTCGACCTTCAGCGACCTGCAGGACCAGGCTGCACGCTTCGCCAATTTCCTGCTGGCCCAGGGCGTAAAACGCGGTGACAAGGTGGCGGGGCTGTTACCCCGTACCGCCGAGTTGCTGGTGGTGGTGTTCGCCACCTGGCGCATTGGCGCTGTGTATCAGCCGCTGTTTACCGCCTTCGGCCCCAAGGCCATCGAACACCGCTTGAGCAGCTCCGGCGCAGCGTTGGTGGTCACCGACGCGGTGAACCGCCCCAAGCTCGCAGAAGTGGAAGGCTGCCCGACTATTGTCACGGTCACTGGCGCCAAGGGTGAAGGGCTGGTGCGCGGCGACTTCAGTTTCTGGGCCGAACTGCCTAATTATTCCAACCTCTGCGAACCCGTGTTACTGGGTGCCGAAGACCCGTTTCTGTTGATGTTCACCTCAGGCACCACCGGCCCGTCGAAAGCCCTGTCGGTGCCGCTCAAAGCGATCGTCGCGTTCCAGAGCTACACCCGTGACGCGGTCGACCTGCGCCCGGAAGACGCGTTCTGGAACGTCGCCGACCCGGGTTGGGCCTACGGCATCTATTTCGGCGTGACCGGGCCGTTGTCCATGGGCCACCCGATTACCTTCTACGATGGCCCGTTCACCCTGGAAAGCACCTGCCGGGTGATCAACAAATACGCGATTACCAACCTGACTGGCTCGCCGACTGCGTATCGCCTGCTGATTGCCGGGGGCGAACAGTTCGCCCGCTCCATCAAGGGCAAGCTGCGCATCGTCAGCAGCGCCGGCGAGCCGCTGAACCCGGAAGTGATCCGCTGGTTTGCCGACAACCTCGGTGTGACCATCCACGACCACTACGGTCAGACCGAGCTGGGCATGGTCCTGTGCAACCACCATGGCCTGGAGCATCCGGTGCACATCGGCTCTGCGGGCTTTGCCTCGCCAGGCCACCGCATTGTGGTGCTCGACGACGATCATCAAGAGTTGCCTGCCGGTGTGCCGGGCATTCTCGCCATTGACCGCGAGCAATCGCCGATGTGCTGGTTCGCAGGCTATGACGGCGTGAAAACCAAGGCGTTTGTCGGCCAGTACTACTTGAGCGGCGACACGGTGGAATTGAACCCCGACGGCAGCATCAGCTTTGTCGGGCGCAGCGACGATGTGATCACTACCTCCGGCTACCGCGTGGGCCCGTTCGACGTGGAAAGCGCGCTGGTCGAACACCCGGCCGTGATCGAAGCGGCCGTGGTCGGCAAGCCCGATGCGGAACGCACCGAGTTGGTAAAAGCCTTCGTAGTGATCAACGCGCAATACCGCGCCACCCCGGAATTGGCCGAGGAGCTGCGCCAACACGTGCGCAAGCGCCTCGCTGCCCATGCCTACCCGCGGGAAATCGAATTTGTCAGTGACTTGCCCAAGACCCCGAGCGGCAAGCTGCAACGCTTTATCTTGCGTAATCAGGAAATCGCCAAAGCCCAGGCTGCGGTGGCTTGATCCACTTTTAAGGAAACAATGATGCAGATTGAAAACAAGGTTTTTCTGGTCAGCGGCGGCGCCTCTGGCCTCGGCGCGGCCACCGCTGAAATGCTCGTCGCCGCCGGTGCCAAGGTGATGCTGGTGGACCTGAATGCCGACGCTGTCGCAGCCAAGGCCAAACAACTGGGTGACAACGCCCGCAGCGCCGTGGCCGATATCAGCCAGGAAGCCGCTGCCGAAGCGGCCGTGCAAGCCGCCGTTGCAGCCTTTGGTGGCTTGCACGGGCTGGTGAACTGCGCCGGCGTGGTGCGCGGCGAGAAGATCCTCGGCAAGAACGGCCCCCATGGGTTGGCCAGCTTTGCCCAGGTGATCAACGTCAACCTGATCGGTAGCTTTAACCTGCTGCGCCTGGCCGCTGCGGCCATTGCGCAAACCGAAGCGAATGCTGACGGCGAGCGCGGCGTGATCATCAACACTGCCTCGGTGGCTGCGTTTGACGGGCAGATCGGCCAAGCCGCGTATGCCGCCTCCAAGGGCGCGATTGCCAGCCTGACACTGCCCGCCGCGCGGGAACTGGCGCGCTTTGGCATTCGGGTGATGACCATCGCCCCTGGCATCTTCGAAACCCCGATGATGGCCGGCATGACCCCCGAAGTGCGTGATTCCCTCGCGGCAGGCGTGCCGTTCCCGCCACGCCTGGGCAAACCCGCCGAGTACGCCGCGCTGGTGCGGCACATCATTGAAAACAGCATGCTCAATGGCGAGGTGATCCGTCTTGACGGTGCCTTGCGCATGGCGGCCAAGTAAGGAGGATTTTTCATGACCGATCCCATTGTTATTGTCAGCGCCGTACGCACGCCCATGGGCGGGTTCCAGGGCGACCTCAAAGGCCTGACCGCGCCGCAACTGGGCTCCGCCGCGATTCGCGCCGCCGTCGAGCGTGCCGGGATTGCCACCGATGCCGTGGACGAAGTGTTGTTCGGCTGCGTGCTGCCGGCCGGCCTGGGCCAGGCGCCTGCGCGTCAGGCCGCGCTGGGCGCCGGGCTCGACAAGGCGACACGTTGTACCACCCTCAACAAGATGTGCGGCTCAGGCATGGAAGCGACCATCCTGGCCCATGACTCGCTGCTGGCCGGCAGTGTCGACGTGGTGATTGCCGGCGGCATGGAAAGCATGTCCAACGCCCCGTACTTGCTGGACCGCGCCCGCAGCGGCTACCGCATGGGCCATGGCAAGGTGCTCGACCATATGTTCCTCGACGGCCTGGAAGATGCCTACGACAAGGGCCGCCTGATGGGCACCTATGCCGAAGACTGCGCCCTGCATAACGGCTTTACCCGTGAAGCCCAGGACGCGTTTGCCATTGCCTCGTTGACCCGCGCGCAGGAGGCGATCACCCACGGCAGCTTCGCCGCCGAGATCGTCCCGGTGCAGGTCACAGTCGGCAAAGAGCAAAAAACCATCCTGCATGACGAACAGCCACCCAAAGCCAAACCGGACAAGATCGCCAGCCTGAAACCCGCATTCCGCGAAGGCGGCACGGTGACGGCGGCCAACTCCAGCTCGATTTCCGACGGCGCGGCGGCCTTGCTGCTGATGCGTCAGTCCGAGGCGCAAAAGCGTGGGCTCAAACCCTTGGCGGTGATCCATGGGCACGCGGCGTTTGCCGACGAGCCGGGACTGTTTCCGGTGGCGCCAGTGGGGGCGATCCGCAAGCTGATGAGCAAGACCGGCTGGAACGTGGACGAAGTCGACCTGTTCGAAATCAACGAAGCCTTCGCCGTGGTCAGCCTGGTGACCATGAGCAAGCTGGAAATCCCCCACAGCAAGGTCAATATCCACGGCGGTGCCTGTGCCTTGGGCCACCCAATTGGCGCGTCCGGCGCACGCATCCTCGTGACCTTGCTCTCGGCCCTGCGCCAGAAAGGCCTCAAGCGTGGCGTTGCCGCCATCTGCATCGGCGGCGGTGAAGCCACGGCCATGGCCGTCGAATGCCTGTATTAAGGATTGAACATGCTGCCCAATGACGAACAATTGCAAATCAGCGAAGCGGCCCGACAATTTGCCCAGGAACGCCTGAAGCCGTTCGCCGCCGAGTGGGACCGCGAGCACCGCTTTCCCAAGGAAGCCATCGGTGAAATGGCCGAGTTGGGCTTTTTCGGCATGCTGGTGCCGGAACAGTGGGGCGGTTGCGACACCGGCTACCTGGCCTATGCCATGGCCCTGGAGGAGATCGCCGCCGGCGATGGCGCCTGCTCGACCATCATGAGCGTGCACAACTCGGTGGGTTGCGTGCCGATCCTCAAGTTTGGCAACGACCAACAGAAAGAGCAGTTCCTCAAGCCTCTGGCCAGCGGCGCGATGCTCGGTGCCTTTGCCCTCACCGAACCGCAGGCCGGTTCCGATGCCAGCAGCCTGAAAACCCGCGCGCGCCTTGAAGGCGACCATTACGTGCTGAACGGCTGCAAGCAGTTCATCACGTCCGGGCAGAACGCCGGGGTCGTGATTGTGTTTGCCGTGACCGACCCCGCAGCCGGCAAGCGAGGGATCAGCGCATTCATTGTGCCGACGGATTCGCCGGGCTACACGGTGGCGCGGGTTGAGGACAAGCTCGGCCAGCATGCTTCGGACACCTGCCAGATCCTGTTTGAAGACGTGAAAGTGCCGGTGGCCAACCGTTTGGGCGAGGAGGGCGAAGGCTACAAGATCGCCCTGGCCAACCTCGAAGGTGGCCGTGTGGGCATCGCCTCGCAATCGGTAGGCATGGCCCGCGCCGCATTTGAAGCCGCGCGTGACTATGCGCGCGAGCGCGAAAGCTTCGGCAAAGCGCTGATCGAACACCAGGCCGTGGCCTTCCGCCTGGCCGACATGGCCACGCAAATCGCTGTCGCCCGGCAAATGGTGCATTACGCCGCCGCCCTGCGTGACAGCGGCAAGCCAGCCTTGGTCGAGGCCTCGATGGCCAAGTTATTTGCTTCGGAGATGGCCGAGAAAGTCTGCTCGGCCGCCTTGCAAACCTTGGGCGGTTACGGTTACCTGAGCGACTTCCCCTTGGAGCGGATCTACCGCGATGTGCGGGTCTGCCAGATTTACGAAGGCACCAGCGATATTCAACGCATGGTCATCTCACGCAATCTTTAAGGAGCCGATACATGAGTTACGAAACCATTTTGCTCGACGTTCAAGGCCGCGTTGGGCTGATTACCCTTAATCGTCCGCAAGCCCTGAATGCCTTGAATGCACAACTGGTCAGCGAGCTGAACCAGGCGCTGGATGGCCTGGAAGCCAACCCGCAAATCGGCTGCATCGTACTGACGGGCTCGAAAAAAGCCTTCGCTGCCGGCGCTGATATCAAGGAAATGGCCGAGCTGACGTACCCGCAGATCTACTTGGACGACCTGTTCAGTGACAGTGACCGCGTGGCCAACCGCCGCAAGCCGATCATTGCTGCGGTCAACGGGTTTGCGTTGGGCGGCGGCTGCGAGCTGGCATTGATGTGCGACTTCATCCTGGCCGGCGACACCGCCAAGTTCGGCCAGCCGGAAATAAACCTCGGCGTGCTGCCGGGCATGGGCGGCACCCAGCGCCTGACCCGTGCGGTGGGCAAGGCCAAGGCCATGGAAATGTGCCTGACCGGGCGCTTCATCGATGCCGTGGAAGCGGAGCGTTGCGGGATCGTCGCGCGTATCGTACCAGCGGATGAACTGCTGGAAGAAGCGCTGAAAGTCGCCACGCTGATTGCCGGCAAGTCGGTGCCGATCAGCATGATGGTCAAGGAAAGTGTGAACCGTGCGTTTGAAGTGAGCCTGTCGGAAGGCGTGCGTTTTGAGCGCCGGGTATTCCATGCGGCGTTTGCCACGCTGGATCAGAAAGAAGGCATGGCGGCATTCGTGGCCAAGCGCGCGCCTGAATTCAAAGACCAATAACCCTGCTTCGGGGGCGTTTACTCGATCGTCGATCGTTCCCACGCTCCGCGTGGGAATGCATCCTGTGACGCTCCGCGTCACGCCTTTAAGAGCGGACGCAGAGCGTCCAGAGCGGCGTTCCCACGCCGAGCGTGGGAACGATCAGTCTTCTATTACAGCTGGTAGTTCTTCAGCTCCCTGGCAATCACCATCCGCTGAATCTCGCTGGTCCCTTCGTAAATCTGCGTGATCCGCGCATCCCGGTAGTAGCGCTCCACCGGGTAATCCTCCAGGTACCCATACCCGCCATGAATCTGCATCGCCGAGGAGCAGACCTTTTCGGCCATTTCCGAGGCGAACAGCTTGGCCTGGGACGCTTCCGACAGGCATGGCTTACCGGCGCTGCGCAGGCGTGCGGCGTGCAGGATCAGCAACCGCGCGGCATTCAGCCTGGTTTGCATGTCGGCCAACAGGTTGGCCACGCTCTGGTGCTCGATGATTGCCTTGTCGAATTGTACCCGGTCACGGGCATAGGCCAGCGCGGCTTCAAACGCGGCGCGGGCGATACCGAGGGCCTGGGCGGCAATGCCGATACGGCCGCCTTCGAGGTTCGACAGCGCAATCGCCAGCCCTTTGCCGCGCTCACCCAACAGGTTGGCCTCGGGCACGGTGCATTGGTTGAGCGTGACGGCGCAGGTGTCCGACGCGCGAATGCCCATTTTGTGTTCGGTGCGATCCACCACAAACCCTGGGGTGTCGGTAGGCACCAGGAACGCTGAGATACCCTTCTTGCCCAACTCAGGGTCGGTCACCGCAAACACAATCGCCAGTTTGGCTCGCTTGCCGTTGCTGACAAACTGCTTGGCGCCATTGATTACCCACTGGCCATCACGCAGTTCGGCGCGGGTGCGCAGGTTGTGGGCTTCGGAGCCGGCCTGGGGTTCGGTCAGGCAGAAGCAACCAATCGCTTGGCCGCTGGCAAGGTCCGCGAGCCAGGTTTGTTTCTGTTCGAGTGAGCCGTAGTTGAGGATCGGCCCGCAACCCACTGAATTATGGATACTCATCAGCGCGCCCGTGGCGCCATCACCGGCGGAAATCTCTTCCACCGCCAAGGCGTACGCGACGTAATCGACGTAGGTGCCGCCCCATTCTTCCGGGACCACCATGCCTAGCAGGCCCAGTTCACCCATCTTCGCGACGAGGGCGTCGTCAATCCAGCCGGCTTTTTCCCAGGCCTGGGCGTGGGGGGCGATTTCGCCACGGGCGAAGTCACGCGCCATGTCACGAATCATCACTTGTTCTTCTGTGTATTCAATATCTTGCATGGCTTAGTTCGTAACCTGGGTGAAGTTGTGGAAGAAGCTCTCGACATGGGTGGCGTCCAGCCCATGGAGCGTCGGCGGGTTCCAGCGCGGGGCCTTGTCCTTGTCGATGATCAGGGCGCGGACGCCTTCGATCAGGTCGCCACGCTTGAACCACTGACGGTCCAGGTGCAGTTCCAGGGCAAAGCATTGTTCCAGCGGCAGGCGCCGACCACGACGGAGCATTTCCAGGGTCACGCCCATGGCCAGGGGCGAGCGGGTTTGCATCAGGTGGGCAGTATTCATGGCCCATTGATGGCTGTCAGCCACCGTGACTTCTTGCAGTTGCTCGACCATGCTTGGCACGTCCGGCAAGGCGAAAAAGTGGTCGATGGCCGGGCGCAAGGCCTCCAGCGGGGCGTCGGGCAGTTGTTGCACGGCGAGCTTGGCCAGCACGCCTTGCAGGTCCTTGAGCGGGGAGTCCTGCCAGGCCAGGCGATCGAGCTTCTGGTCCAGGTCTGCCAGCTTGGCACTGTCCAGGTACCAGTCCGCCAGCCCGCAATACAGCGCGTCAGCGGCACGGATCTGCACGCCGGTGACGCCCAGGTAGATGCCCAGTTCCCCCGGAATGCGCGGCAGGAAATAGCTGCCGCCCACGTCAGGGAAGTAGCCGATAGCCACTTCCGGCATCGCCAGACGGCTGCGCTCGGTGACCACGCGCAAATCCGCGCCTTGCACCAGGCCCATGCCGCCGCCCAGGACAAACCCGTCCATCAATGCCAACACTGGTTTGCGGTAATGGTGGATGGCCAGATCGAGGGCGTATTCCTCGACGAAGAAATCCTCGTGCAGCGTGTCACCGTTCTTGAAGCTGTCGTAGAGGGAACGGATATCGCCGCCGGCGCAGAAGGCTTTTTCACCCGCCCCGCGCAGGACCACCGCGTAAACCTGTGGGTCATCGGCCCAGGCCTGCAAATGACGGGTCAGGCTGCGGACCATGTCCAGCGTGATGGCATTCAAGCCGGCGGGGCGATTGAGGGTGAGGTGGCCAATATGGTTGCGGACGTCGGCCAATACTTCGTCCTGAAGATTGTCGGCCTGGCTTGCCTCGGATGAAACCTGAGCAGTCATCTGTAACTCCCTGCTTTTATTGTTCTTTATCAAGATGTTCGCGGGCGAACCTTCTCGTGATCGTACCAGTGCAAATTTGCCCAGTACAACCCGGAATCATGCAGGTCGTTTTTGCATTTATGCAGAAGTGCGGATCAGGCCAAAAGCGATTTGTACAACCCTAGCTGGCTCTCGAGTCATCGCCAGTCAGCCACCGCACCATTGGTCGCGAACGCTCTACGCCACGCGACTCGCCAGCACTTGCCCAATACTGCGGCGCCGTGCGTGGCCTTCGGCGGTGTGGATCAAGTGCTCCAGCTCAGAGGGCTCGATGTCGTAGAATTGCTCCATGTCGGCCAGGGCCAGTTTCAGATCGACGGCGGTGATGGCGGGGTCCTGCGCCGCATTGGCGTCAGGGAAGAGCAACGGCGGGGATTCAACGGCGCCCTTGGGATACCGCGTGCGGGTGACATTGTTGTAGGCCAGCGCGCACACCAGCAAGGCACCTGCGCCAAGCATCACCGCTGGCAGTTCCTGCCAACCCAGCGCGACGGAGGCGGGATCGGCCAGCACCAAGGTCATGGCCAGGCCTCCGGCCGGCGGATGCAGGCAACGCAGCCAGCAGATCAGGATAACCGTCATGCCCGCCGCCATGCAGGCACTGCCCAGGGTGCGCCCCAGCACCCGCGCGACCAACAGCGCAACCACCGCCGCGCACAGGTAGCTGCCGATGATCGACCACGGCTGGGCCAGCGCGCCGGATGACACCGCAAACAGCAGCACGGCGGAAGCCCCCAGCGGACCCAGCAAGTGCAGGGCGACCTCCATGCCAAACACTTGGGCGCACAGCCACACACTGAGCAGAGTGCCCAAGGCCATGCCGATGGCGGCGCGACTCCATTCGGCGGGACGGGTATTGATGGCAGCGGGTAACCAGCGAGCGAGCATTGAAAATCGGTCCATAAACAGCGGGCGAAAAAAAAGGCTTGCCTGGTTTCCCTGAGAAGCCCTTTGAAAGTTCCAACATTTGGGGGAGGAACACTGCGCAGTGTGCCGCCCCTGATCCAGGGGCGCCAATGCATATTAATGAAGGTTGAGTGCAAAAATAATGGAGTGAGTCAGGGTTGCACGGTTTTGCCCAAGTGCAGCAGTACGTAGGGATTCTTGTCGAACTCACCGGTGAACGTTGGGGTGATAGCGCTGAATCTAGGGTCCTTCAAACCTTCGAAGTCTGCTTCGCTCATCACCACCCACGCCGGCCCCTGCAAGGGCGCGAGGTCGGCGGGCAGCTGGGTAAACAGCGGCACCCGGTCGCAATCGAGGTTGACCATGAACTTGATGGCTTTCGCATCCTTGCCCAAGGCGTGCAATACCACGGGAGCGGGTTCCTGCTTGATGTGAGCCTGGACGTTCAAGCTGAATGTGCGGGTGTCATAGAGGCTGCGCTCCAGCGGCTCGACCACCACGATGTAAGTCGTCCATAGCGCCAGCACCGCTGCCAACGCCGGGCCTGCCGGGCGTAGCCGTGATTTGAACAATGCCAGCAGCGCGAGGACCTGGAGCACGCCAAGTATCCCGAAGATCAACTGAAGGCTGCCCAGTTGCTCTGGGTAACGCCGCCGCGCCACTATCAGCCCGATCGCCAACAGCGCCGGTAACAACGTCCAGACACCCAGCATCAAGCCACGCAGCCAGGCAAACATTCGCCCTTGTGCCACCTGGAACGGATACGCCGCAATAATCGCCGCCATGGGCAACATCGGCAGCACATAGCGGGCTTTTTTCGCCTGGGGAACCGACAGGCCGAGCATCACCAGCAAACCCGCCGCTGCGCAATACAGCACCAGCTTCAACGCCGGGTCCGGCGCGCGACGTCCGCCCAGCGCCACCGCCAGCAGCACCAGCAGGGCCACCGGGTAGGCCAGGGCGTAATTGCCCAGGGAACTGGTGAAGTAATACAACACACTGCTGGAGCCTTCGCTGCCATCCATGCGCCCGAGGAACTGCATGCGGATCACGTCCTGCATGAAGTCTTCGCCACCACTGAGCTTGGCCAGCAGCAACAGCAGCCCCACACACGCCCCGAGCAACGCCAGGGCCAACAGGCCGAAGCTGAACAGCTGGCGCCATTGCCGGTTGATCAAGTAATAGCTGCACAACACACCGGTTGGAATCACCAGGCCGATCGGCCCGCGAATCGCAAAGCCGACAATCAGCAACAGGTACACCCAGTGCAGGCGTTTGCCGGCGCCAAAGTGATCATGGGCGTAACCGAGGTAAAACACCGCGAGGGCGACTGCCGCGAGCATCTGGTCCAGCGACACCGCGCGGGTTTCGCTGATAAACGTGCTGCTGAGCAGCAACATTGCCACGCTCAACAGGCCCCAGCGCGGGGAATAGGGCGCCGTCAGGCGGTACACCAGCGTGACGATCAGCGCCGACGCGATCGAGGTCGGCAGCCAGGCGGTAAAACTGGTGACCTGGCCCAGGGGCAAGGACAGCAGCCAGGTCATCAGCGTCGAGGTCGCCAGGTAATCCGCATAGGGCTGCCCGTACGTCGTGGGGAAAAAGCCTGGCCCGTGGCGCAGCATCTCCTGGGCAAACACCACGAAGCGCGAGTCAAAGCCGATAATTGCCTGGTGCCAGTTGCCGGCGATAAACAGCAGCAACGCCAACAGCCCCAATCCGAGGGACTGTCGGCGAATCGTTGCTGTGAGCAGAGGCGGTTGCGCTTTGTTCACGTCTCAGGCTTCCACAACCTGCGGTACCCATTGCTGCTGGGGTATCGGCAACTGGCAGGAGTCGCCACGGCCCATTGGGTAGTACTGGAAGCCTTTGCGCGCCAGGCGTTCGCCGTCGTAGAGGTTGCGGCCGTCGAAGATCACCGGGTTTTTCAGGCGCTGGTGGATCAGGTCGAAGTCCGGCGCCTTGAACTGTTGCCACTCGGTGCAGACGATCAGCGCGTCGGCGCCACTCAAGGTGGACTCCGGCGTACCCATCAGCATCAGCCGGGATTCGTCGGCGTAAATCCGCTGGGTTTCCTGCATGGCTTCCGGGTCAAACGCGCGCACGTCGGCGCCGGCGGCCCACAGGGCTTCCATCAGTACGCGGCTGGGGGCGTCGCGCATGTCATCGGTATTGGGCTTGAAGGCCAGGCCCCACAGGGCGAAGGTCTTGCCGCGCAGGTTGCCCTGGAAGAATGCGTTGACTCGTTCGAACAGCTTGCTCTTCTGGCGCTGGTTGATCGCTTCAACGGCCTCCAGCAGGTCGCTGGAGCAGTTGGCCTGCTTGGCGCTGTGGATCAGGGCACGCATGTCCTTGGGGAAACACGAACCGCCGTAACCGCAGCCGGGGTAGATAAAGTGGTAGCCGATCCGCGAGTCGGCACCAATCCCCAGGCGCACTGCTTCGATGTCCGCACCCAGGTGTTCGGCCAGCTCGGCGATCTGGTTGATAAAGCTGATCTTGGTAGCCAGCATGCAGTTGGCGGCGTACTTGGTCAGCTCTGCGCTGCGCAGGTCCATGAAGATGATGCGGTCGTGGTTGCGGTTGAACGGCGCGTAGAGGTCGCGCATCACGTCACGCACTTCTTCGCGTTCGCAGCCGATGATGATGCGGTCCGGGCGGCGGCAGTCGGCAACCGCCGAACCTTCCTTGAGGAATTCCGGGTTGGAGACGATATCGAACTCCAGGTGCCGGCCAGCCAGGTGCAGGGCCTTTTCGATGTGCGCGCGCAGGGTGTCACCGGTGCCGACGGGCACGGTGGATTTTTCCACCAGGATCGCCGGTTCGACCCGATGGCGGGCCACCGCATCGCCCACCGACAGCACGTATTTCAGGTCGGCCGAGCCGTCTTCATCCGACGGCGTGCCCACGGCGATGAACAGCACTTCGCCGTGTTCGACAGCGAGCTTTTCATCAAAGGTGAAATGCAGTCGCCCGCTTTCCAGGTTCTCCTTGACCATCGCGGCCAATCCCGGCTCGAAGATGCTCACATGGCCCTGCTGCAGCAGCTTGACCTTGTTTTGATCAACGTCCATGCAGATGACATCGTGACCGACTTCGGCTAATACGGTGGCCTGTACCAGACCGACGTAACCACTACCAAATACACTGATTTTCATGGGGCATTCCTGGGACTTGTAGCGCTAGCACGACGAGAGTTGATGACCAGCACACCGAGGATGACCAAGGCCACCCCCAGGGTTTTTGAAAGCGAAAAGTGTTCGTTGAAGACCGGCAGGCTGGCCGCCAGCAGGTACACCAGCGCATAGCTGATGCTCAGCAGCGAGTACGCACGACCCAGCGGCAGGTGTTTGAGCGCGCCGAGCCAGCAGAGCATCGACAGTGCGTAGGCGAAGATCGCCAGGATCACCACGCCCAACGCGCCGAGATCGATTTGCACACTGAGCCATTCGTTGGGCAGCGGCAGGCGCGTCATGCTCCAGCGCATGCCCAACTGGGCGGCACTGACCAGGCCGACGCTGCCCATGGCCAGGGTAAACCCGCGTACCCGGCTCATACCTGGCGCCCCAGCAGCACGACACCGGCAATCACCAGCACCACGCCCAGCCAATGGCGGCTGTCGATGTGTTCCTTGAACACAAAGCGCGCCATCAGCGTGACCAGCACAAAGTTAAGACTGAGCATCGGATAGGCAATCCCGACTTCCAGGCGCTGCAACACCAGCAGCCACACCAGGAGGCCGAAGCCCAGGCACAGCAGCGCCGCCCATAGCCACGGTGAGCGCAGTTTCAGCGCCAGGCCGCTTGGCTGGTCGCGCCAGCTTTCCACGGCGAACTTTTGCGAGACCTGGCCCATGCAGGTGAGCAGGCAGGCAGCCAATAGCAGGATCAGGGTGATCATGGCGCGGCCTGCGGGAAGATCAGGATTACGATATTGCCTTGCTCATAACGCTGGCCGTCCTGGGGCAGCAGGTTCACTTCCGCGACCTCGTCGTCACCCTTGACCCGCATCACCACGCCGACCGGGCCGTGCTTACGCGCCTCGCTCATCCATTGCTGGACCTGCGGCATGTCGACCTTGCGCGCGGTAGCATCGGGGTAGGCGAGGCCGTATTTCACTTCGCCAACGGTGTTGTAGAGGGTCACGTCGGGCCGTTGCAGGCGCCACGCGAGGGCCGATGCCGCACCGAGGTCATTGCTCAGCAAGGCGGTCGCGGGTTTGAGTTCCTGCAGGTGATCGATGATGAATTGATCGGGGGTCTTGTTGTAGACCACCGAGTGCGGCAAGGCAGCAGGCACCATCGCCACCAGCAACCAACTGCCGATCGCGGGCGCAGCCCACAGCTGCAACGGTCGGGCAGCCTGCAGCAGGTTGACGATGATCCAGCCGAGCAGGAAGTTGAATACCAGCAGCAGGCTGACGATTTCGTGGCCGTGCTCGTACACCGGTTTTTTCAGTTGGAGCCAGGTCAGCGCGAGCAATGCTACGACACCCAGGATCAGGTTCAGCCAGCCATTGATTCGCAGTGCACGGCCACGACCCTCGGCCAGTTTGTCGGCCAGGGCATGGCCCATCAGCAAGGCCAGCGGCAACAGGCAAGGCATGATGTAGGACGGCAGCTTGCCCTTGGCCAGGCTGAAGAACGCCAGGGGCATCAGCAACCACAACAGCAGGAAGCCGATGTGCGGCGTGCGTTTTGCCAGCCACGCCTGTTTGAACGTCGAGGGCAGCAGCGCCACCCACGGCAGGCTGAACGCAACCAGCAGCGGCAGGTAGTACCAGAACGGCTCGGCGTGCTGGGCGTCGTCACCGGCAAAGCGCTGGATATGCTCGTGCCAGAAGAAGAAGTTCCAGTAATCCGGTTCCTGCAGGTGCACAGCGAGTGCCCACGGCAGGCTGACGATAATCGCCACGGCCACGGCAACCAGGCCGTAACCGAGCAGTTCACGCAAACGCTTCTGCCAGATCGCGTAGGGTAGGGCGATCAAAACCGGCAGCAACCACGCCAGAAAACCCTTGGTCATGAAGCCCATGCCGCAGGCAAGCCCCAGCAATGCCCACGACCACAAACGGCCGCTGCGGGTGACGCTGTCGAAGCAGAACCACAGGGCCACGCCGGTCAGGTTGACCCAGAAGGTGAACTGCGGGTCCAGATTGGCGTAACCGCCCAGCGCCGCGACGCTGACAAAGCTCATGTACAGCACGGTACTGATCAGGCTTTTTTGCCGGTCATTCCACAACCGGCGCGACACGGCGTACACCAGCAGGATGCTCAAGCCAGTGCTCAAGGCTGACGCTGCGCGCACACCGAACAGATTCTGCCCGAAGATCGCCTGGCCGAGCGCGATCATCCAGTAGCCAGCGGCGGGTTTTTCGAAATAACGGATGCCCATGAAGTGCGGCGAGGCCCACTTGCCGGTCAGCAGCATTTCCTGGCTGATTTGCGCATAGCGGGTTTCATCCGGAATCCACAGGCCATGGGTGGCCAGCGGCAACAGATAAAACAGGCCGAACGCCAACAGGAGCAGGGGCAATGCCCAACGGCGGATCATGCCTGCTGCACTCCGAGCCAACCCTCACGGCCGCTTAGGGCGCCGCGCACCAGGTGTTGCTGGGGCAGGGTGGCCAGGTCCGCCGGCAACAAGTCGCCCAGCGGAGTGAATTCAATGCCGCGCTGCCCTGCCTGGGCGAGCAACTGGCGGAAATCATTGGCCATCAGAATCCCTTCGACTTCTGCGTGGATCGTGTAGACGTTGAGCTTCGACGCCGCGAAGCGGTCGAGGATGTACCCGTTGAAATCCTTGGCGGCCACCACCGGCCCGACGACTTCGTCGAAGGTCGGCAGGTCGACCGGAATCTGTGGGGTGCCCGCGCTGCCATCGGCCAGTGTCGGCCTGAACAGGCTGGTGCCCCGACAATCGCTGTTGTAGCGAAAGTTGAAACCTTGCTTGGCTTGCACCACGCGCTCATCGGCGCGCCAACCGGCGGCCGCGGAACAGTCGATGCGCTCACCGAGGATGTCGCTCAACGTGTCGACGCCAAGGCGAACCTGTTCGATCAGCTGTGCTTCGCTCCAGCGCCCTGTGTTGGCCTGCCAGCCATGGTGATCCCATGCGTGCAAACCGACTTCATGCCCGGCGGCCTTGGCCTGGCGCATCAAGTGCCCCAGGTCGCGGCCGATCGGCTTGCCCGGCCAGGCGGTCCCGGCCAGCAGGATGTCCCAGCCATACAGGCCGGCAGCATTGGAACGCAGCATCTTCCACAGGAACTGCGGGCGGATCAGGCGCCACAAGTGGCGCCCCATGTTGTCCGGCCCGACACTGAAGAAGAACGTCGCTTTCACCGAGGCGTCATCCAGGGACTCGAGCAACCGGGGCACACCTTCACGGGTGCCTCGGTAGGTGTCGACGTCGATGCGAAGGCCTGCTTTCATTACTTCTTGTCCGCGATTTCGAGCATTGCTTCACGCAAGAAGAAATCCAGGGTGTTGCCGATGGTCTCGCTCATCTCCACGGTTGGCTCCCAGTTCAGCAGGCGCTTGGCGTTTTCGATGCTTGGCTTGCGGTGCGCCACGTCCTGGTAACCGGTACCGTAGAACGCCTTGCTTTCCACGTCGCGGAAACCGGCGAACGGAGGGAAGTTGCCGCGCAGCGGGTGCGCTTCGAACTGACGCAGCAGCTCTTCGCCCAACTGGCGGATGCTCGCTTCGTTTTCCGGGTTGCCAATGTTGATGATCTGGCCGTTGCAGGCATCGTTGTCGTTATCAATGATGCGCGCCAGGGCTTCGATGCCATCGGCGATATCGGTGAAGCAGCGTTTCTGCTCACCACCGTCGAACAGGCGGATAGGTGTGCCTTCCACCAGGTTGAGGATCAGCTGGGTGATCGCACGGGAGCTGCCGATACGCGCCGAATCCAGGCGATCGAGGCGTGGGCCCATCCAGTTGAAGGGACGGAACAGGGTGAAGTTCAGTCCTTTGGCGCCGTAGGCCCAGATCACGCGGTCCAGCAGTTGCTTGGAGACCGAGTAGATCCAGCGTTGCTTGTTGACCGGGCCGACCACCAGGTTGGAGGTGTCTTCATCGAAGTACTGGTCCTGGCACATGCCATAGACTTCGGAAGTCGACGGGAAGATCACGCGCTTGTTGTACTTGACGCAGTAGCGCACCAGCTTGAGGTTTTCTTCGAAGTCCAGCTCGAACACGCGCAGCGGGTTGCGGGTGTATTCGATCGGCGTGGCGATGGCCACCAGCGGCAGGACCACGTCGCACTTCTTGATGTGGTACTCGATCCACTCGGTGTGAATGCTGATATCGCCTTCCACATAATGGAAGTTGGGGTGGCTGCGCAGGCGCTCGATGGCGTCGGAGCCGATGTCCAGGCCGTAGACTTCGTAACGGTCGTCACGCAGCAGGCGCTCGGACAGATGGTTACCGATAAAGCCGTTCACGCCGAGGATCAGCACGCGGGTACGGCGTGGCTTGCGGCCCGACTCGGCGCCGCGCAGGACGGAACCGTCCACCAGGCCCAGCTCATTGGCCAGGGACGGGCCGGCCAGGTACAGGCCGTTATCGTTGCGCTGACCGAACTTGACCACCAGGGAGTCTTCACCGCAGGCAATGCGCAGCGGGTTGACGCTGATGACACGGCCCGGCGCCAGGCCTTCGTTGCCTTTGACGACTTCGGCCTGCCACACGATCAGTTTGTGCTCGCCCACGGCGCAGAAAGCGCCCGGGTACGGCTGAGTGACAGCGCGAACCAGGTTGAACAGCTCTTCAGCCGGTTTTTTCCAGTCCAGCTTGCCGTCAGCGGCGGTGCGGCGACCGAAGTAAGTGGCCTGGCTTTCGTCCTGGGCGGTTTCGCTCAGTTTGCCTTGGGCCAGTTGCGGCAGCGCGTCGCGCAGCAGGCTGCTGGCGGCGTCACGCAGTTTTGCGTGCAAGGTCAGGCCGGTGTCGTCGCGCTCGATGGCGACTTTTTGCTGGGCGAGGATCGCGCCGGCATCGGCACGTTTGACCATGCGGTGCAGGGTCACGCCGGTTTCGGTTTCGCCCTTGACCAGCACCCAGTTGGCTGGAGCGCGGCCACGGTATTTGGGCAGCAGCGAGCCATGCAGGTTGAACGCGCCCTGGCTGGCGGTGGCCAGCAGGGCTTCGCTCAGCAGGTTGCGGTAGTAGAAGGAGAAGATGAACGCCGGGTTCAGCTTGGCAATGCGCTCAATCCAAAGCGGGTGGTTGGCATCTTCCGGCGCATGCACAGGTATCCCGTTGCGGGCACAGAGTTGCGCGACGGAGCCGTAGAAATTGTTTTCCTTGGGGTCATCGGCATGGGTGAACACGGCAGCAATGTCGTAACCGGCAGTCAGCAGGGCTTCGATGCCTGCACAGCCAATATCGTGGTAAGCGAAGACAACGGCTTTTGAATTCATGACGAAACCTGATCGGAAGGAGAAGTAGTGGTGGTATGGGAGGACACCAGGCCGTCAACGACGACCACCGGTGCCGGTGCTGCCGGTTGGTTGCGCAGCACTTTTTCAATAAAGAAGCGTGGGCGGGCGCGTACATCGCTGTACATGCGGCCCAGGTATTCACCCAAAAGGCCCATGCCGATGAACTGGCCGCCGGTGAACACGAACAGCACCGCGAACAGCACGAACATGCCGTCGCCGGCCCAGTCAGCACCGAAGGCGAGGCGCAGGACGATCAAGGCCACGGCGAACAGCATGCCCAGCGCCGCGAGGCTGAAGCCAACGATGGAGAGCAGGCGCAGCGGGGTGGTGGTCATGCAGGTCAGCAGGTCGAACATCAGGCTGATCAGGCGCATGGCGCTGTATTTCGATTCGCCGTGTTCACGCTCGGCGTGGTGCACGAGGATTTCCGTGGTGTGACGGGCAAAGCCGTTGGCCAGGATCGGGATAAACGTGCTGCGTTCGCGGCAGGCGAGCATGGCGTCGACGATGGTGCGGCGATAGGCGCGCAGCATGCAGCCGTAGTCGGTCATGGCCACGCCGGTGGAGCGCTGCACGGCCAGGTTGATCAGGCGCGAAGGCCAGCGACGAAAGGCCGAGTCCTGGCGATTGTTACGCACGGTGGCGACCACGTCGTAACCGAGGGCGGCCTGTTCGACCAGGCGCGGGATTTCTTCGGGCGGGTTCTGCAGGTCGGCGTCGAGGGTAATCACCACTTCGCCCTGGCACTGCTCGAAACCGGCCATGATCGCCGCATGTTGGCCATAGTTGCGGTTGAGGATTACCGCCACCACGTTGCTGCCATCTTCAGCAGCGGCGTCTTCCAACAGTTGGGCCGAGTTGTCGCGACTACCGTCATCCACCAGGATGATTTCGTATTCGTAGGCCAGTTGCTTGCAGGCTGCGGTGGTGCGACGCAGCAATTCAGGCAGGCTCTCTTGTTCGTTGAAGACCGGAATAACAATCGACACGCAATGAATAGGGTAGGGTTTCAAAGATTCATGACCTCGGGGTTAGAGCAACTTGGCGCGTTAAAACAGCAGCAATCAGTGGGCGAAAGTGCAGGCAACTGATCAAAAAGCAGGGGTGTGCGTGGTGTTCATTCGACATTCCTGAAGGCTGGCCGCGTGTTCTTCCTGATGAACTGGAGTAAAGACGAAAATGCGCAAAGATCAAACCTAATCAATAACTTAGTTCGCAGAGCGCGCTGCGTGCTCAAGTCCATGGGCGCAAGATTAAGCGTAAATATGTTGAACGAATATGAAAGCCGGATGAAAAACTCGTTTATTTGACAGGTAGACAGCTAGGGTTCAGCTAATCAACTAAGGGGCTGAACGGTACGGAGAGTCGGCTAAGTAGGAGCGGGCTGACAGGTCATGGGTTCAACTGGGCGAGAAAAGCCTGCCGCCGCTGAATGTATTCAACAATCTTCTCTGCACCGCCCCTCAAGTGCCGGTAAAGTAAGCCATCTCTTGCCAGGGTACTCGGATGAATAGCGTGCAGCTTTTGCGTGGCCAGTTGCGGCCCGTTTTGATGGGGTTGTTGATGACCGTCGCGTGTGTCACGACCGTCAGGGCCGATAACGGGGTGGCACTCACTCCGGTGACTCAGGTGCCGGAGGGCGTTGAGGTACGCGGCAAGCAGGTCGCTGCGTATACCTGGGACGACAAACAGGGCAAGAACCTGCTGGTACTCGCCGAGCAACTCAGCGAGCGCGAGGATGACGGCACGCAGTCGGCATTTGTCTACGCGGCCCAGTACCTGATCGACGGCGACCGCCCCAAGCGCGTATGGATGCTCTACGACGACGTGCAGCATTGTGAATTCGACGCGGCGTTGCGCTTCGACATGACGGCCACCAAGGTCACCGACCTTTCCGGCGACGGCCTTACCCAGGCCACTGTGGGTTACTCGCGCACCTGTACCAGCGATGTCAGCCCCAATGAATTCAAGCTGATCATGCATGCTGGCAAGTCGCAGAAGTACCGCCTGCGTGGTGTAGACCGCGTGGGTGCCAGCTGGTGGGACGAGGAGGCCGGTGCATTGCGCGGCATGCCGTTGCCCAAGGATTGCAGCGTGGCCGGGCAGCAGGCGCTGGTCAGCCAGTACAAGGAGCAGGGCACCGAGTTGCCATTGCCGGGTTGCTATGGCGATGAGAAGGATTTTGCCAAGGCACCGGAGGCTTACCTGACGTTTATGCGCCAGCACTGGTTTGCGCTGATGCAGAAGCAGGACGCTGAATGGAGCCAATCCCTCGCTCAGCCTCAAGAACCTACCGAGGATGAAGAAACAGCCCCGTGATTTTGTGCACGGGCCGGTCCTGCGTTAGACTCGGCCCTCGCCAATTCACTAAATATATCGAATAAACAACGGTTTGCTCGATGTATTTAATCCAAAGGCTGATCTACCTTGACTGAGTCTATCCGCAACCCGCTGACCCTCTACCTCACCCGCCTGGCACCCTCCAGCCAGCTGACCATGCGCTACGTGCTGCAGGATGCCGCCGACCGCCTGGGCTTCGAGGACATCAACCTCGAAGACATCGACTGGCACCTGTTGCAACCCGAACACGTGATCGCGCTGGTCGCCGCCTTGCGTGAGGACGGCTACGCGCCCAACACCTCATCACTGTATGTCAACGCCGTGCGCGGGGTGATGAACGAAGCCTGGCGCATGAGCCTGATCAGCCAGGAACATCTGCTGAAAATGCGCACGGTCAAGGCTTCGCCCGGCACACGCCTGAGCCAGGGCCGTAACCTGCGCCGCACGTTGATTCGCGAAATGATGGAGGTCTGCGCCGCCGACCCGCGCCCTCAGGGCCTGCGCGATGCGGCGGTGATCGGCATCCTCTACGGTTCGGGTATGCGCAAGTCGGAGTCGGTCAACCTCGACCTGGCGCAGGTCAACGTTGCCGAGCGCAGCTTGCGGGTGATCGGCAAGGGCAACAAGGAACTGGTCAAGTACGCGCCTGAATGGGCGTTTGCCAAGTTGCAGGCCTGGCTGGCCTTTCGTCGTGAGCAACTCAAGGAAGGCGAGCAGGACGATACGTTTCTGTTCAACCGCATACGCCGGGGCAGCCATATCACCCGCGAGCGCATCACTAAACATGCGATTTACTACATCGCCCGGCAGCGCGGTGAGCAGGTCGGGGTGAAGATCATGCCCCATGATTTCCGCCGGTCTTTCATCACGCGGGTGATCGAGGAGCACGACTTGTCGATCGCGCAGAAACTGGCGCACCACACCAATATCCAGACCACCGCCAGCTATGACGTGCGTGACGACAATGAGCGGCGGCGGGCGGTGGATCGGTTTGATTTGTAGACGGTCAGCACGATTTTGCTGATGGGAGGGGCATGCTCCCACAAGGCGTTAGAGGATGGGTTTGCCGCCCGTGACGGCATACCGCGAACCGGAGATGTAGCTGGCTTCATCCGAGGCCAGCAGTACATAAATCGGCGCGACTTCCACCGGCTGGCCAGGGCGCCCCAGCGGGGTCTCGCTGCCGAAACTCTTCACGTCGTCATCGGTCATGGTCGCCACAATCAACGGTGTCCAGATCGGCCCCGGCGCGACGCTGTTGACCCGAATGCCCTTGCTACCGAGCAACTGCGCCAGGCCACCGGTAAAGTTGGCAATCGCGCCTTTGGTGGCTGCATAGGCCAGCAGCGTCGGCTTGGGCATGTCGGAGTTGACCGAGCTGGTGTTGATGATTGAACTGCCGGCTTTCATGTGCGGCAGCGCGGCCTTGCACAGGCGAAACATCGCGGTGATGTTGATATCGAAGGTTTTCACCCACTCTTCATCCTCGATCTCTTCAAGGGTTTCGTGGGTCATTTGGAACGCGGCGTTGTTCACCAATACATCGATACGGCCGAACTGCTCAACGGTGTTGTCGACCAGTGCCTGGCAGTGGTCTTTTTGCGCGATATCGCCCGGCAACAAAAGGCACTGGCGGCCGGCTTCTTCGACCCAGCGTGCGGTTTCCGTGGCGTCTTCGTGCTCATCCAGATAGGCGATCGCGACGTCGGCGCCTTCACGGGCAAAGGCGATTGCCACGGCACGGCCAATGCCGCTGTCGGCGCCAGTGATTAGCGCAATCTTGTTGGCTAACCGGCCGGAGCCCTTGTAGCTCTGCTCGCCGCAGTCGGGGTACGGCTCCATTTTCGTCTGGGAGCCGGGCACAGTTTGGGCTTGAGGGGCGAAGGGCGGGCGAGGGTAGTCAGTCATTTCAATCTCCATAGTTCTCAAGGGGTGCTATGGGATTAGTAGTTTTGCGCCCGGCGATAGTTGTAATGGATGCCGGGCGGCTCCGACGAATGGACAGGTCAGGAGGAGGGCGGGGCGCTTGCCAAGTGCGCAGGCAGGCGGCGCAATGTCCACAGGGTGGTAAGCATCGCAGCGACAGCACACAGTGCGATGCCGATCAACATGGGCGCCGGCGTGTGGTCGGCGAACACACCGACCAGAGTCATGGACGCGGCGGCGGTGATCATTTGAATGGCCCCCAGCAACGCAGACGCAGAACCGGCCACCGCCCCATGATCCTCCAGTGACAATACACCGGCTGCCGGCAGCAGAAGCCCCAGAAAACCGAAACCGATAAACAGTAGCGTCATCATCAAGGGCAGGTTGTCGACCCACAACGTGGTGACGGCAAGCAGTGTCATAACAGCGGCGACGGCCGTCACCGACCAGCGAATCAGCGGCGCCAGCCCAAAGCGAGCACTCAGGCGCGCCGTCAGCTGGCTCATGGCGAAAAACGACGCGGCGTTCAGCGCAAAACACAGGCTGAATTGCGTAGGCGTCAGGCCGAAATACTCGATGTATACGAACGGTGCGCTGCCGATAAACACAAAGAACGTGGCCAGGCCGAAACCGCAGACCACCGACAAACCGATAAATACCGGGTCACGCAACAAGGCGCCGTAGCTGCTGAACGCTTTGCCCAGGGTCTTGCCCATCCGGCGCTCGGCGGGATGGGTTTCCGGCAGTTGCACGATGGTCATTACCAGGCACAGCACGGCAACGACGGCCAGTACAGCGAACACTTCGCGCCAACTCCAAATGGCGATCACCAGGCTACCGGCCAGCGGCGCGAGGATCGGCGAGACACTCATCACCAGCATCAACAGGGCCATCAGGCGTGCGGCTTCATGGCCGGTGTACAGGTCGCGCACGATCGCGCGGGGAACCACCATCCCGGCGCATGCGCCAAACGCCTGCACGGCACGAAAGCCAATCAGCACTTCGATGGTCGGCGCCAACGCGCAGCCGATGCTGCCAATGGCAAAGATCACCAACCCGGCGTAGATCGGCGGCTTGCGCCCGAACACGTCGCTGATCGGACCGTAGAACAGTTGGCACACCCCGATGATCATGAAGAACACCGTCAGGCTCATCTGTACCGCCGCCGGCGAGGCATGCAGGCTGGCGCCCAGGGTCGGCAGGGCTGGCAGGTAGATGTCGATCGCGAACGGGCCGACGGCGGTGATCAACCCCAACAGCAAGGCAAGGTGGGCGATACGTTTAGACATGACAGTTCCGGGTGAAGCAAAGGCCGGTCAGCTTAAAGAAGCGTGTCCACGCAAACAAGGCGGCGTAGCGCTTTGAGATAAACCGCGCAGCTGCGCAAACTTAAGCTTCAATAACGGAGAGGCGATGCCGATAAAGTTGGTAGCGACAAGACAATCAAGCCGTTGGGTTGCCAACCGGCTCTCCAGGCCACGGGGAAAACCAGCATGACGATCAAATTACGCCTGATGCTATTGATTGCGACCGGGTTGCTCACCGCGTTGATCATGAGCCTGGCCAGTTACGTGGGAAATACCCGGATGGGCGACGCCGTGCAGGACAACGAGGTCAGCATGACCGCACTGCGCAACCACATGGAAGCCGACATGATGCACGACGCCCTGCGCGCCGACGTATTGTCGGCCATGTTGGTGGGGCTGGGTAAAAGCACCAGCACCAAGGCCGAGGTCAACACCTCACTGCAGGAGCATGCCGAACACTTTCGCCAGGTGCTGGCGGACAATCTCAAACTGCCCCTGGACGAAACCCTCAGGGCCAGCCTGGAGAAAATCAAACCGAGCCTGGATACCTACATAAGCGCCGCCGAGCGCATCGTCACGCTGGCGCTGGACAATCCAGACGCCGCCAGCAAGGAACTGGAGACCTTCAACACGGCCTTCAGCCAGCTGGAAGTTCAACTGTCGACCTTGAGCGAGTTGATTGAAGGCAATACCGAACAAACCAGCACCGGTATGCGGCAGACCATCAGCAACGCCAATTTCACGCTGGGCGCGGTGTTGATTGCCAGCCTCCTGCTGCTCCTGGCGCAGGGGCGCTGGGTCACGCTGAGTATCATGGGGCCATTACAGGCCGCCAGCCGTATTGCCGACAGTATCGCCCATGGCAACTTGAGCGAGCCGATCGCCGAGCCCAAGCGCAAGGACGAAGCCAGCGCCTTGATCCGCAGCCTCGCCACCATGCAGCGGGACTTGCGCGGCATGATTGAAGTGGTGCGCAGCAACGCCCACGGCGTCAATGGTATGAGCGAGCAACTGAGCCACGGTTGCCATGAAGTGGCGGGCAGCAGTCAACAGCAAAGCGCGGCGGCCAGTACCATGGCGGCGGCCGCGAGTGAAATGACCGCAAGCATTGAGGAAATCACTCGGCATGCCGGGCGCGCCTTGAACATGGCCAACCAGGCGGAGGCCTTGGCCAAGGATGGTGGACGGGTGATTCACCAAGTGGTCAGTGATATGGATGGCATTGCCCGGTCAGCGCAGCAATCGGCCCAAGTAATCCGCACACTGGACAAGGACTCCGAGGCGATATTCAGCATTGTCCAGGTGATCAAGGGGATCGCTGACCAAACCAACCTGCTGGCCTTGAACGCCGCCATCGAAGCCGCGCGCGCCGGTGAACAAGGACGTGGTTTTGCCGTGGTCGCCGATGAAGTGCGCAGCCTCGCCGGCCGTACCAGCGCGTCGACACAGGAAATTGCCAGCATGGTAGGACGCATCCAGCAGAGCACACGTGAGGCAGTAACCAGCATGGAGGAGGGCGTCGCTCAAGTGGACAAGGGCATGGCCGTGACCGCCGATGTTGAACGTGCCATTCGCGAAATTCTGCAGGCCACCCTGAATACCACAGAGTTGGTGAACGATATCTCCCGCACCATCAGCGAGCAGAGCCTGGCCAGCAATGAAATCGCGCACCAGGTGGAGATGATTGCGGGCATGTCGGAAAACAATAGCCGCGTGATCGCAAAGACGGCATCGACGACGGATGAGTTGTCTTTGTTGGCAGGGGAGCTTTCACAGTCGGTGGGCCGCTTTCGGCTTTGAGATATAACCTATTGATATAGCTCAACTAAATGACTATTTAGTTGAGCTATAACTAACAGTCATATGAGAAGGACTGGAACAGGGCATTCACTCACTTTCGCGAGCACTTGAACAGCGATTTTATGTGCTGCAGCGAAGTCTGGTCAGAGGGTTCAACTGTCACGAAATACTGGAGTTGCCACTGCTGAGTCTGCAATGCTTGCTTGGCAATAGGCCGGCTCCAGGGTGGATACACACGCAAAGCACGCTTGCCACCGACGCCATTTATGGACATCACGCCATGGGACAGCAACGTTGCACGGTCAAACACAAACTGACCACTTTGTTCGGTGCCAGCCGCGTGGATCAAAACGAAGTCGATATTATCGTTGCTATCAAGCGGAGCAATCACACTCGTTGCACAGGGTCGTTTCCACAGCGTCACGAACTGACCAATCTTGGTCGGCGTAGTTTTGGCTACACGAAAAACGATCTGGCGAGTACCCAGCATGAATCGACAACCGCCATACTCGCGAGCCTCAACGTCAGTTGAAATATCTTCCGAGCATTTCAAATCAGCCGGCAGATAAACCGCATCAATCGCAGCAAACAAACAACTCGGTACGACTGACGTGCCCATAGATGGGTGAACCTTGATGGATTGGATTGCAGCCGCTGCGAGTGTAGCGAGAGGCCGTGTGTATTGCAGCGAACACATGATGCAGATTCCACAGGGGATGGATACGTTTGAAACCTTGAAATCTGACCTCCACTGGCCCTGACCTCCAAACACCATAGTTCGCATAATGTATATTATGTTAAATTATGTACCATGTTAGAAGAGAAGAGCAAGAGCAGCAAAAGCTTGCGACTGCGTAAATGCTGCGCCAATCGCGGTTTACGTGGAAAGCCCCTTGCTATTCCCCTCAAACCTTTGATTCCCGAGGGCTGGAGCGAAGCCAGCATGCCAATGCGACAGGTTTTTTAACGAAATCAGTGGAAAAATCTGTTAGATGAAAATCCGTAAGCTACTGATTAATAACAATATCTACTAATTAATCTCAAATAGAATAGCTCCCTGGCCCAAGGAGAAATTAAAGTACTCGGAAGCAATTTTTGGTCTGGAACACGAAGTAATCGTTAGAACTAACGCGTTTTACACAAGACCAACAACTTGCTTCCAGGCTTTCGGCTGCACATCCTGCGCTGATGTCGTAGCTCACACCGCACCAACTTTTTCCTTCAGCGCTCATACAGATTCGTTTCTTTCCTTCCTCTCAAACTCGAGACCAATCTTTTACTTCCTAGACACACCCAGCTTCCGATAATTACTAACACATGGAAAGACCTTAGACTTTATCAGGTTTTCTCATAATCAACGTCCGACCCCTTCAAGACTTAGAGTGCATGAGAGAATGCCTGTGATGGTCCAGAACGTGTGCTTCGGAATGCATGGCCGGACTCCGCATCAGTTCTTTCCTTACTGAAAGCTCATACGCGTTCTTTCTCATTGCTTCCATATTTAATACCGCATTGAACAATTACTTCCGCACCCAGTATCACGCGGAAATCGTAATCGAAATATTTGACAGATAATAAATACCTAAATCCGTGGAACCTCCACAGGTTCGGGGTTTACTTGCCTGTGAACAGCTTGTTCGATGATCTTGTAATTCCTACACTGTATGTCCCATCAGGTCATGGTAACTAAGATATGGATCTGACACGAAAATCTCTGCACTACCCTTCGCTGGTGTTGAGGGGCGTCTCATGATGGTGAGAGCTACGGGCTACATATGAAGCATGGATAGGTGATCTCCCCTTTGGGACTCGTGACGATCATTTGCCGGCGACATCGAGAATCCTCAGTCCGTCAGCAGCACCTTCAACACGTGCGAAAATCGTGTAAGAACAGCCATTTACTCCCTTGCTGAGGGCTGACGACTGCCCTCCTCCTTAGGCCCAATTTCCGCCTTTGAGGATTGTCGGAAATTGCTATGGATGCAGCCATGCTGAAATCACTATTTGTTATCGCCACCGGTGCATCACTTGGTGCTTGGTTGCGCTGGCTCCTGGGCATGAAGCTCAACGCACTCTTCCCGACAATTCCCCCAGGCACTGTGGTGGCGAACATGGTCGGGGGGTACATCGTCGGCCTAGCCATCGCGTTCTTGGCCGCATCTCCCTCCTTAAGCCCCGAATGGCGCCTGCTAATCATCACGGGTTTTTGTGGGGGACTTACCACCTTTTCCACCTTTTCAGCCGAAACAGTTGCCCTAATCCAAGAAGGGAGATTGCTGTGGGCGCTCGGCTCAATTTCATTGCACGTCGCAGGTTCGTTAGCGATGACCGCTGCCGGACTACTGTCCTACCAAATGATTGGTACTCGCTGAGGAGATTAAAATGAAAGGTTATATGGTCGTTTTCTTCACCCAACAAAACCGTCGTTATCAAGGAAAGATGCTTGGCGAATGGATCGTCGACGTAGCTAAGGAAATGGGGCTGCGCGGTGCCACGCTATGTACTGGAATCGAAGGTTTTGGACACACTGGAAAACTACACTCATCGCACTTTTTTGAGCTGGCTGATCAACCCACGGAGATTCGCTTGGCAATCACGGAGGATGAGGCAGAGCGGTTATTCAAGCGACTGGACTGTGAGGAGATATCGGTGTTTTTCACCAAGACGCCAATCGAGATGGGCACACTTGGAAAAACGCCTTCCAGCGCAGCCCCTTCCAAAGCTTCGGAGCTATGAACATGAGCTATACGGACATTCCAGCTGGTAACGCGATCCCCGATGACTTTTTCACCGTTATCGAGATTCCTGCAAACCACTCTCCGATCAAATACGAAGTGGACAAGCCAAGTGGGCAGCTCTTCGTCGACCGCTTCCTCAGCACACCAATGTTCTATCCGGCCAACTACGGGTTTATTCCGAACACGCTAAGCGATGATGGCGATCCACTGGACGTACTGGTGGTCTGCCCCTATCCGGTCTCTCCTGGCGTTGTCATTCGCAGTCGTCCGGTTGGCGTGATGTACATGACAGACGAAGCAGGCGCCGATGCCAAAGTCATCGCTGTTCCTCATGACAAACTCAGCTCAATGTACAGCGATATCAAGGAGTGCGAAGACCTTCCCGCACTTCTGCTTGCGCAGATCCAGCATTTCTTGAGAACTACAAGGCGTTGGAGCCGGGTAAGTGGGTGAAGATGGGGCGCTGGGGTAGCGCAGATGAGGCTAGGGAAGAAATCCGCAGGTCAGTAGCAGCCTACGTTCCAAAAAGCCTAGTTTCTCACTAGAAAATCTGGACTGTTAGATGTGACCCCACTTATGCGGGAGTAGCTCAATAATCTCACTAGCCCGCTGTGTCGGCAGGCGGGTGAGGACGTCCTTCAAATAAGCATATGGATCATGCCCGTTGAGGCGCGCCGACTGGATCAAACTCATGATCGCCGCCGCACGTTTGCCGCTACGTAACGAGCCAGCGAACAGCCAGTTCGAGCGCCCAAGAGCCCACGGCCGGATTTGATTCTCGCACCAGTTGTTATCGATGGGCACAGCACCGTCATCGAGATAGCGCGTCAGCGCTATCCAGCGTTTGAGGCTGTAATCCAACGCCTTGGCGATGGCCGATCCCTCAGGCACAAGCTGCCTCTGGGCGATCATCCAGGTATGAAGTGCGTCGATGATCGGCGCTGCTTTTTCCTGCCGTATTCGCTGCCGGACACCCGGCTCCAGCTCGCGTGCCTCTCGTTCAACTTCGTACAAGGCCGCGATGTAGTGCAGCGCTTTTTCGGCGATCTGGCTCTTGTTGGTCGCGTGCAAGTCGAAGAACTTTCGGCGTGCATGGGCCATGCAGCCGATCTCCGTGACGCCCAGTTCAAAGCCTGCCTTATAGCCAGCGAAGTCATCGCAGACCAGCTTTCCGTTCCAGTGGCCGAGGAAGTTTCGAGCATGTTCGCCAGCACGGCTCGGGCTGAAGTCGTAAACGACCGCCGCCAGATCGGAGAACTGACTGGTGGCGTAAGCCCAAACATAAGCGCGATGAGTTTTTTTCGCGCCAGGCGTCAGCATTTGTACTGGCGTTTCGTCGGCGTGGACGACGCCGTGCGTCAGCACGGCTTCGCGCAGTGCATCAACCAGCGGCTGTAATTGCACGCCGCAGTTGCCCACCCATTGCGCCAAGGTCGAGCGAGCAATAGGCAGTCCAGCGCGGCCGAAGATTTTCTCCTGCCGATACAGCGGCAGATGATCGGCAAACTTGGCCACCATGACGTGGGCCAGCAGGCCCGCTGTCGGCATGCCTTTGTCGATGACGTGCGCCGGTACCGGCGCCTGGATCAGCGTTTCGCACTGTTCGCAGGCCCACTTTCCACGGATGTGGCGCTCGACGGTGAACACGCCTGGCGTGTAGTCGAGCTTTTCGCTGGAATCTTCGCCAATGCGCTTGAGGGCGCAGCCGCACTGGCAGTGGCTGTTGTCCGGTTCGTGATGGATCAGCGTGCGAGGAAACTGCGGTGGTAGCGGTGCGCGCTTGGGTTGCTGGCGCACTTTGGCTTCGACAGGTGCCGGTTGCAGCGCCTCAAGTTCGGCTTCGATAGCGGCGATATCCGTATCGATCAAGTCGTCGAGCAGGCTGGCTTGATTCGGGCTTAACTGCTCGCTGCGCTTGGCAAACTTGAAGCGTTTGAGCAGCGCGATCTCGTGGGCCAGTTTCTCGTTGACCGACTTGTGATGAGTGATTTGCTTGTCCATCGTCTCGACGCGCTGGATCAACTGCGCCGCCAAGGCACGCAGTTCTTCAGGGTTTAATTGATCGAGATTCGGATGCGAAGTCATGCCGCCGATTTTGCCAGAGAGGGCAAGTAGCGGCGATAGACTAATGGGCCAATTGCGCTGGCAAGCGCGCCATAGCAGACGAGTTAGAGCACCGTGATGGCTCCTCCGGAACCGACGCGTTGCCAAGGTAAACCGAGCACTAAAGCTTGAAGTTGCTCTGCATCCAACTCAACTTCAAAACCGTGCCGCACGCCTGGCCAAAAGAAACGACCTTGATTCAAGCGCCGGGCAGCCAACCAAATCCCCACACCGTCATGCACCAGCACTTTCACACGATTGGCGCGGCGGTTGGCGAACAGATAAGCACAGTGCGGCTTCGCCGCACCGAAGACCGCCACGACTCGCGCCAGAGCGGTTTCAGTGCCGGCCCGCATGTCCATGGGCTCGATGGCGAGCCAGATGGTGTCGATGCGGATCATCGCAGCAGGTCTCGCAGGAAAGCGGAACATGTCGCTGCATTTTCTGCTGGCCAGCTCAGCACGACTACGCCTTTTGAATGAGGCAGTTCGATTCGAATCGTGGCCGGAAGAACTTGAGGGGCCGCTGTCGAAGGCAAGGCCTTGACCGGAATAAAAGCAGTTTGCAGTGCCAGGTTTTTCTGCCCATGCACCCGAATCCATTTATGGACGAGGTTGGCATTGAGGTTGTGGGTCAAGGCGACATTGGCAATTGAGGTGTCAGCCTGCGCACACTCGGCGATGACCTGTGCCTTAAAGGACTTGGAATAGGAACGGCGTTCTTGTGGCATGGGCGTCCGCTTAAAAAGGCTAAAAATGGTGTCCACTTAAATTTAGGTGGACACCATCGCCATTAATTCTGGAGTTCGAAAGGTGTGTTTCCGGAACGCTTACGCGTGGCAGGCCTCAAAGGCTAATGTTTCACTCGGATCAGGGCCCAATATGGCAGCCGTCAGTTTCGCCAACGGCTCTGGCGTTACCGCATGCGCCAAAGCATGAGCCGTCGTGGAAACTGTTGGGATAATGCGCCGATGGAGCGTGTGTTTCGCAGCTTGAAAACTGAATGGATACCAACCGTGGGCTACATGACGGCTCAAGAAGCGCACCGCGACATCAGTCATTACCTGATGCATCGGTACAACTGGATTAGACCGCACCAATTCAACAACGGACTGGCCCCAGCTCAGGCCGAGAAAAAACTTAACGTCGTGTCCGGGATTAGTTGATGACTACACCTTGAGTGTCGGGTCGAAAGCCACCTCAATATTGCGTGTTAATTTCACGGATTGGCTTTAGCACTATCGATCCGTCAGCCAACTCGATGCTCAATGAATCACCTAAACCGACATCCATTGCTGCGAGAACATCCGGTGGGAGATCTATGATGATGTCCCCACTGCTATCGTCAGGATCCTGGCATATCACAGTCGTTGCCAATGAATCATTCATTAGATGCAAGCTCCGTTCTCGACCGAAAATCTAGACTATATCCTGAACACGGCACGTTAAAAATCCGCACCTTCCTCAACCCTGAGCATCCAGCTGTCTTTAGCACCGGCACAGGGATGATCAACAAGCCCGACAGCTATTGGTTGACCGCTATAGATAAACGACCGCCGCCAGATCGGAGAGCTGGCTGGTGGCATAAGCCCAGACATAAGCGCGATGAGTTTTCTTCGCGCCAGGTGTCAGCATTTGTACCGGGGTCTCGTCGGCGTGGACGACGCCATGCGTCAGCACAGCTTCGCGCAGCGCATCAACCAGCGGCTGTAATTTGCCCACCCACTGCACCAAGGTCGAACGGGCGATGGGCAGCCCGGCGCGGCCAAAGATTTTCTCTTGGCGATACAGCGGCAGATGGTCGGCGAACTTAGCCACCATGGCGTGGGCCAGCAGACCCGCCGTCGGTTTGCAGTGCAAGGTTTTTCTGCCCATGCACCCCAATCCATTTATTGACGAGGTTAGCATCAGGAAGGTGTGTTGCCCGGACGGTTACGGAAAATATCTGAATATATCCTGCTGACTATAAATTATAGTCAGCAGGATATATTCAGATATACACCAAATCTGCACGCCTGTTGGTGCGTCGCTAAATGACCCACAAGCCCCAGTAACAATCATCCCGAGCTCAGCATTGGTATGGTCTATGATGTAGTGACTTGGGTCAGTGATGTTTTCAGCATCTGGGTCAATCCTCTCTTGGCGATAATAGCTTCTGCTAGCCACCAGCAAGGCGGCAATGAGGTTCATGTTCGATTCCAAATTGCAAGGCCGCATCAAGAAATCTATGAGCTGCATCATTAGATCTATTTGCCACCATGCGCCGAGCTTCGGCCTCAGATTGAGCTTTTAAAAACCACTTAGAAGTTTTGACTTTACGTCTTCCTTTCATAGGCGCCTCTGGTGAACACAGCGGGGGGGCTTCGTCGTCGCGTTCGTCATAGCCTATCGTCGGCAGCGATGATTAGCCTGAAGGTGCTAAGTTTAAAAGACAGAGGTATCCGCACCCTCCTCCCCCTTATGCTTTTCAAAAAGGTCTCATTTGGAATTGAGCTACGGCACCAATGAAGAGTCAACAGCTACTCAGGGGCATCCTCCGCATCAACTAAATTTACCGCGTTGACCATCCGAGTGATGACGATAGACAACCAAGTTTGATGGGCGGCAAGCTCTGGATCAATTTCACCATTCGCATTGGACGTTTCATAGAGTGATCTCCAGCCCAGTATATCTGCTGGGTCGACCCTTGCGTTGTCTCTGAATACAGCCTTTGAAGCGAGCCGATAGGCGTATGTGTCTAAGCAAGTGTCATCCGCTATCCTTAGCTCTACGCGGCCAAAATCAAACACACTTTCAGCGATCCATCGCTGAGAGCCGTTAAATTCTGGAGGAACTGCCAGCAGGACACCAACGATGGCCTTATCTGAATTGGGCCGATCCATTTCGTTGAACAGGTCGATCAGATTTTGGCCGGAAATACGCTTGATAATCTCTACACCCTGCTCAGGCTGGGAGACGTTCGCCACTGCGACAATAAGCATAGTTGACGGACTTCGCTCATTCCTTGTGGCGGATAACTGACGGACACTCATCTGTACTCCGGCCATAAGAACCTCGCTAAATGAACACTATAGATTGTAGCCCTATAGAGCTCAAGAAGGCTTCATCGTTCCTTTTGTGGATTAAGCAAAATGGAGCTGCGAGAAGCGTTTGCCATTGCGTTGCGCAATACACGGATTCGCCACGGGTTGACCCAAGAAGATTTTGGAATCGTCAGCAGTAGGACATACCTCAGCACCCTGGAGCGAGGGCTCAAGAACGTCACTTTGGAGAAGGCATCGGAGCTTGCTAGCAGAATGGGTGTACATCCGCTGACCCTTCTTCTCGAGAGTTTTTTGCTCCTCGATCGTGATACGGATTTAGACTCGTTGCTTGAACGTATCAGACATGAAAGCCTTTCCTCTCAGGCTCGCAAGTCCTAGATAGAGGCCGGAACAGGCGCTGCGGCATGTGACGCGGATTTTTATAAGGTACGAACTGGACAAGTTGTGGGCCGCATTCCCGGGCTTTGGCTCTGGCGCCAGCATGATGCTCGGCCTGACGCTCATCGGGACTGATATTTTTTTGGTGCCACGGGCGAAGTGCATTTCGCTTGCTTGCCTTGCGCAGCCCGAGAAGTAATGGATGGCCCGGTGGCGAGACAAATCTTGGAGAGTTTGCGGAGTACCGTTTTCTTCGAGATAGGCGACAGACGCACAGGTCACCCAGCGAAACCGGTCGAGTTGGCGCGCAACGAGCTTTGAGTCATCGAGCTCGCGTGTACGAATAACGCAATCGACACGCTCTTGAACCAGATCAACCTGCCGATCACCTCAACTCACAAAAATCACCCATCATTTCCACCAATGCGTACCCCGCCGTCCCCCATCTGCATCAATGCACCTGCAGTGATCTGAATATATTCACGCATCCTTACCGTGCCCAACCAATCACCCGGAATACCTTGCACGCCATAATACGCACCAGCCACCTGCCCGACGATTGCCGCCGTAGTGTCCGCATCATCCCCCAGATTCACCAACATCAGCACCGCCTCGGCAAAGCTTTCTGAATGCTGGAAACACCACAGCGCTGCTTACAACGAAGCGACTGCATAACCTGAGCCTACAATGTCAGCACGTACCTTTCCCGGTAAGTCCCTTGAGCAATCGCTGTTACCTTTGGCTCGATCAAATCGGCGCTATCCACCTTCAGCTCCTGCGTTTTCGCCTCTCCAGGTAAGGCATTGGCGATCACCTTCGAAAGTACCAAACAGCACTCCACCGCCTCTTCAACGGCGTGTGTCGTAAGGGAGCTAGCGGCCGAAAAGGTTCGGATTCGATTGGTATCAGGGAAGTAAAACAGCACGACCGGGGCCAGACGCATGATGGAACCGTTGTCGGCCGAGTAACGGCCCGCCGAGCCGGCGTAGGGGTCGCCGTTTCTTTGAAAATCAGCCAATGCCTGGCGCACCGTCAGACCTATGTCGAAGCACACACCGGTAGAGCTCAAATATCCCGATGTTCACCAGCTTAGATAGCGCTCTATCTGATCGACAGTGTCAAA
This sequence comes from Pseudomonas fildesensis, assembly GCF_001050345.1. Lineage (GTDB taxonomy): Bacteria > Pseudomonadota > Gammaproteobacteria > Pseudomonadales > Pseudomonadaceae > Aquipseudomonas > Aquipseudomonas fildesensis. Next base: position 196,014 of record NZ_LFMW01000021.1, read on the forward strand.
ACTGCGCTTTTCCAGCAAGCTTTCCGCCAAGCAGAGCGCCATGAACGTGTCATCAGTCCATTGGCCAGGCTGAAGATCGAAAGGACATCCACCGGTCATGTCTGTGACAGGAGCAAATGAGCCGCGGGGCATAAACTCAACAGAGGTCCCTACGGCATCACCAAAGGCCAGGCGTAGTAAGCAGCCCCGAAAGCGATCCAGCGCAGAGATAGGCATTTGTGATCAGCTCATAGACATTCTAGGTTGCAGCACTATTCCAGTTCAGCCCTACTCGGTATGTAGGAAGCGACTGACTAGTTCGTGCGACGTGCGAGTCATTGCAACGCAGGGAGACACGACTATCACCTACTGCACTGACTGATCCAGATCACTTCGACAAAGCGATACTTTTTCCTCGCTGCCTTGGCAGCTTCTTGCTCAGCCACGAGGGAACTGAGCGTATCACCCTCATGCACTATTTCGTACATTCTCCCTTCAAACTAATTACCCACTCTGAGCGTCACCCGAAGTCTAGAGGTGAAAACCTATGGAATTATTTGTTTTTCAGACCTTAGACTCGGTATTGCTGAGATTTCCGGAGCAGGATCTTTTCTATATTTATTGGCCGCCGACACGACGGGCTCAGACACACCAAACAATGCCCGGCGCATCTCTTTTTTTTCGGTTATCTCATTCTTTATTATATCACTCGGCAAACATTAAAAAATAGCTTTTGACTGTGAATTAGAGATGCAGTCAATAAAAAGCTTATTCAGCACCTCGAGAAAGTGCAGATTGATGTTCCTCGGGCGAAATACAGAGGTCCATCATTCTGATATCCGAGAATGGCTTATTTGCATACTCCAGAGAGTTTGATCATCAGCGGCTTATGCACGCCGGGATCGACCGATGAGAAAACTGCCATACCTTGGACCGGGGCGCCTACTTTTAATTTTCCGACGGTGAGCACCTCATCCACAGTATTTAATTTGTATTCTTTTCCTTCGGCTCCATAAGCTTTCAAACAGTAGCCCGCCAAATCAAGTTCGCGTCCCTTTAGATTCCCCAGGGAAATTTCAAAACTTTGTGTATAGGCGCTTTTCTCGCCCACGGACATAGTGCCGGCAGATTTCTGTGTCGAGACTACTATTACGTGATCCAGAGATTTTGCATGTGCGGTGAAAGTAATGCAGCTCAGAGTGATCGAAGCAATGATACTTGAAAAATTCATAGCAGGTCCGCTTACCAAATTAAACGTCAATCTTAAACAATCGAGCTCAAAGCCATGCGTGAATTACACGCAACCCACCTATTTTTCAGAGCGCCAAGCTGCCATTCTTTAAAAAGGATGCTCGACTTATAAATGAGCGGAGTTATTTCCATAGCGACACCTTCCGAAGGTAGAGAGGAAAAATTCGCATCACACTACTTAATCGCACTGAATAACTTTGAAATCCTCCTGCGAGGCATAGCAACAGCCTTCGGTCGTATGAAGGCGGCCTTGTAATCGCTATAAGGTCATTGACGAAGCGCGCCATGTCGGACTCACTATGAATAACTCTGAATTCCGCTGAATAGCTGTATCAGAACTATTCTATTGGATGGCACTTTAATGTTTCTCTGATAACAACGTCAGCGTCTGTATGCCCCCTCACTGCCCTCGAAATGGAAGCGTCAAGATGCGCCATCACCAGCAAAAAAATTGCACTTGCGGCTTATCGCGCGTTGATGAAGACCGGGTTGAGCTGACACCTTATTTCGGTTGTCCCTGCCGCTACTGCATCAAGAGAGCCCGCAGTGTGCGCTGCGAGCCTCTATCGATGAGTGAGGAAAACCTCATTACTGCCGTAGAGTACATACGCAACGACACACGCATCACTCAAGCCTCGATCACTGGCGGCGACCCGCTGGTAAAACCAAAACAGCTGTTCGCGTTACTGGAAAACTTGGCGAGCATCCCCCATCTCAATAACATTCGTATCGCAACCAGGCATGCCCTGCTTCAACCAGAATGCATTAATGAAGCATTTATCGAACGCATTGCCAGCTATAACTACGTCGACTATGCCTATCCTCTGCGCTCCACAAGCGTATCTCTGGACGTTGCAATCAACCACGCCAGCGAGCTACAACCGGACGTCATCAGGGCGCTAAATGGCTTCAGCCGTCGGGGCATCAACGCACGTGGTCACGCAGTACTGCTCAAAGGGATCAACGACGATTTCCACAGCCTTAAAAATCTTATCGATCATTTCCTCGCGGTTGGAATCACGCCTTATCACTTAATGCACTGTGCAGACGGCCCAGGTGGCGCACCGCTGCGCACCAGCGTGAAAAAAGGCCACACCCTAATTACCCAATTGATGGCGTTTTCAGGCACCTATGCACTGCCTTATGGGTACGTCACGGCCGTGGGCACGCACTACATCACACCAGGCCAAGTCCTGCGCTACGAAAATATTGGCGGACAGCGTTTTATTCGCGCCCGCTCACCCTATCCAGCCGTGCGCTACAAAACACTTTCCGGTAACTCAAGCCTGCCGCCACTGCACGAAATTGATGCGCAAGGCTACATCGTCTCGCACTACCCAGATGGCAACGACGCCCTTCTCGTCTATTGACCCACTAAGCGCCCTATGAAACCACTCCCTGTTATCGTTATAGAAAACTTGATCATCCGCCTGCCAAACTTACATGCCATTGCCGTCGCGGCCACTCAAGCCGGGTTGACTATGATTGCCATCGTACCTGACACCCTCACCCCTGATGATATAGACGCCTTGCCATTTTGCGCCATCCCCATCCAGGACTGGAGCAGCGCCGGCCTAGAAAAAATGGTGTGCAGCCTGGAACGATACGCAACCGTGGTCGGCATCGGCACCTCTACTGGATTCTTCACGCCCAAAGGGCTATTGGGCGCCCATGTTGCAGAACTTTGCGCACGGCGCGGTTTGCCGCATCCTCCTGTCGACGCGTTGTACCTCGCCAACAACAAGTTCGCCATGCGCCAGCGCCTACGTGAACGCAATGTCTATACCGCACGTTACGCACGCGTTATCGGCGATGCCAGCCTTGTAGTCGCCGCCGAGCATGTGGGCTTCCCACTGATACTGAAACCCGTGGTGGGTTTGGGCTCAAGCTTTATTTCACGTTGTGAGAATATTGCCGACATGCGCCGAGTATTTCGCCATTACCAGAAGCATGCTCGTCATGGTTATTACACTGAATATTTTTGCGCCCACGACATTGGCGACGAACATTTCGAGCCCATGCGCGAGATGCTTGCCGAAGAGGCGATTGATGGCTATGAAATCAGTGTCGAGTGCTTATGCACCGGACATCAAATCCTGCTGCTGGTGATGCACGATAAGTTAGACGTAGAGCAGAGCTCATACTCATCCTATGAAAACCTCTTGGTCAGCCCCCCCGTTCGCCTTACGCTCAACGAACAGCAGCAAATTCTGATCTACACGCGCGTTGTATTGAACACGCTGGGTTTGAGGAATAGTTTCTGTCACGTTGAATTACGATACGACTCCAAAGGCCGTGCCAGCATCATCGAAGTTAATCCACGCGTTGGTGGAGTGCGTGGGCGGGAAAGCCTGCTAGCTTTGCGTGGTGTTGACTTTGCAGCTGTGTACGTTCAGCAGCTGCTGGGCAAACCGTTAGTTTCCCCGAGCCCCCCATGGCGTCCGGGTACCATGCAATGTCTGCGGTGTACCCACGAGTAAGTGGGATTTTAAGGGGGATCCACGGCGTCGAAGCGGCACGCCAACTGCCCGGTGTGCTGAGTGTGAATACCCATATAGCACCCGGTACGTCCATCGGCGGCGACTTTGAGGAGGTGTTTGCAGTGGATGCGTGGTTACGAGCAGATACACCGGCGGCTATCAAGGCGCTGGACCGGAAAGTCAGAGAACTGATCAAGATCGATATTGAATAGTGATACGACATTAAAAACGTGAACGCAAACCAGCCCGGCAATCGCCGGGCTATTTCTCCTTGAGATGTTCAGCGTCACTTGTAACGCGCCCGTTCTCTGGCAATCAGTTCCTCCGCCAGTGCCAAATGCACAGCGGGCTTGACACGTTGAAGCCAGCGGTCTCTACACCGCCCACTCCCATTCACGAAAACGCCCCGCTCTCTTGTGAGAAAGCAGGGCTTAAGACGATGGCGAATCAGAAACGGTAAGTAACCCCCAAGCCGAAACCATTAGCGCTGCTTTCGTACTTGGCCTTGTAGTACTGGCCAAGCGCGTTGGTGCGGTCAACCTTGACTGGCGCTTCCTTGAGATAAGCATAAGCCACATCTACGGTCATGTTCGGCGCAACATTGTAGCCAGCACCGAAACTGAAGATGGTCCGTTCCCCGGTAGGAATACGTGGCGAGCGATCCGTGTTGTTGGTCGGCGACTGGTCAACCGTCAAACCGGTACGCAGCACCCACTGTTTGTTCAGTCGGTAGGAGGTTCCCACGGCATAGGCCCAGGTATCGTGCCAGTTTTGCTCCTCTTTAATGGTACTGAGTAAAGCCTGGGCATACACACCATCGCTGTAAGTAACGCCCTCGTTCTTGACCGTAATGTCTTTCAGGCGACTCCAGCGTGTCCAGGTGGCCCCGGCATAGAGCTTCCAATCGGCATTCACATCTTGCGTCACAGAGAAATCCCAGGACTCTGGCGTGTCAATTTTGAGCGCCGCGTCGTAGCGTCCGCTGCTCAACACTACGTCGGGAACGTTGGCACCTTTAGTGACTTGAGTGTGCCCCTTCAGCTTGTACTTGACCTGCGAATGGTAAGTCAGGCCTACCCGCGTGGTGTCTGTTGCTTGAAGCAACACGCCAGCGTTAAAACCCAAGGCGGTGTCGTCACCTTTGATTTTGATATTGTTGGACGCAAGACTTGGGTTCGGAAGGTTGATATCCGACTCCAGGGTACCGAAAACCCGGTTGATGGTCGGGCCAAAGCCGATAGACACCTTATCGTTGATAGCATAGCTGACGGTTGGCTGGAGCGTGATGACTTTCACCTCGCTCTTGCTGCCGAAAGCTTTGCCCTGGAAGCCTTTTTCATAATCGGCGACCATGCCAAATGGCGCGTAGAGACCAAAGCCGACAGCCCATTGCTCGTTCAGTTTTTGGGTGTAGAAAGCGAAAGGCACGCCGGTAAGCGGCACCATGTTGCCCTTGTTACTGCCACTCGAACTGCCGCTGGCCTGACTGATGTTGCTCGTTGCATCAATAACGGCTAGACCACCGGTTATTTGCTGGCCGTCCAAGCGAACCATGCCGGCGGGGTTGCCATAGACAGTACTGGCATCTTCTGCCGATGAAGATCGTCCGGCAAAACCTGTTCCCATACCACTGATACTTTGTTCATTCAGTGCAAAGCCACTGGCAAATACTTGTGAAGATGCCAGAGTAATAGCCAGACCCAGTGTTTTTTTCAACATTACTTTTTTCATTAATTAAAGCTCCGTGGTGATCACCACAGAGGAAAGTAACAATATTCAAATGTCGGTGTTGTAGGGCAACTTGTAGGAAAAAAATCTGCACAAGCTAGTTTCGTCCTTGTCAGATTTCCCCGGGCAACACTTGGTTACGTACCCAGCGAATAAGGGCAACGAAACGTTCGCAGTAAGGCCCAAGGTCTTGTGCCCAGTTTTTTGTGAGCGTCACGGACTGGTGTGCATGTACCCAACCTTTACCTACGTTGACGACGTCACTAAGCAGGGGCCTTATCAGCAGCGGCAAAGTGCTCGTCAGTGAGTCCAAATGCTCAAGCGGATTGACGTCGGGTGGTGATAAACCCGATGCTGTTGAAGCTTCTCGGGCAGATAGATAAACCCCGGCGTAAGCCAGCGTTTCGCGCAGTTGATCCAGAAGGCCGGGCCGCCCCTCGACAGACTCGGTCAGCCGATGAAACGAAGCGAAGTGTTGCGTTACAGCACTTTGCTCCGATGCGTCATTGAGAATGTCCTTGGCGTTGTCCTCGACGCCCAAACGTGTCTTCAGTGCAACAGTGCGCTCGCGAAGACGCTTGAGTATGCCTTCATTGTCAGAATTGAGGCTTAGACGGGTTTCACGGTCGATTAACTGTAACAATCGACTTAATGCACCTTCCTGCTGTGACAAACGCTGCAGACGGCCCGGCAATTGTTCAGGCTCATTGAGGCCCACAACTTTCTAGTCAAAGACGAAGTGCTCCCAACGTCTCACATACTCACGTTCGTAAAGACTCGACACTTCGGCACGCACGTAGTGCGCATCTTGCTGACGAGCCGCTCCCATAACCGAGGCAGCTCACGCAACTAAGCTCGCCTTCTCATCCATAGCGCCATGATGACCAGCGCGGTTAAAGGCAAGCCATGGAATAAAATTATCACTTGGGCCGGAGTCCAGGCTAAATAGAACGGCCCAGCCACCAGCATCCCCACGCCGAAGCCCGCCATCTGAATCAGCGTCAATAGGCTGAACAGCGGCAAACGCAGACTATCAGGCTCGCTTTGCGCACGAGAGATCAGTGCCACCTCGGATAACCCATCCCCCAACCCAGCCCACACTACCAGCAGCAGTGCCAGCCATAGCTCGGTTTGCTGAAAGGTAAGGACAAAACCGCTGGACATCAGCGCCACGCCGAGCATGAACAAACGCTCCATGCCGTGGGTGCTACGGCCTCTCAATATGACGCTGGCCAGTCGCGCCCCAACGAACTTGCCACAAGCCCAGACCGCCAGCAGATAGCCCATGACCGTTTTCGCGGTGTCAGGCGAAATCAGCTGGGACAGTACCGGCCAGCCGACGTTATGCGCCGCGCTGCCGAGGGTGTCGAGCATGCTGATCAGCAACATGGCGGCCAGCACCGGCGCGCCACGTAGCCCCTTGGTCAACTCCTGCCATTCGGCGGCGAGCCCGCGATGGGCGGCAACGGTTGAGCGGTACAGCGCGCGCAAGGGCAAAACCAGGCAAGCAGCGATCACATAAGTACCGATGTTGGCGGCAAACACCGCTTCAAATCCTCCCGTGGCGATCAGCAGGCCGGAGAGCAAACTGCCGAAAACCGCACCGGTGGCCGCCGCCGAGGTGATCCAAGCATTAGTATTCACCCGTTGTTCTGGCGCGACCCAGGTGGGCAATTGGCTATTGAGGCCGATGGCGAACAGCGAATTGCACAGTCCGATACCAAAGGCGATAAAAGGCAACAGGTTAAGTTGATGGGCCGGTATCAGCACCAACAACGGCATCAGTAACAACGCCCTCGCCAAGTCCAGCCCAGCCAAGGTGCCACGGCCGGCGAAGCGGCGAAAAAAGGGGATGCCAAACAGGCTGGCAACAATTCCGCCGGTGACCCGGCACGCCAGGAAAATGCTGACAAACACCACGCTTTGACTAAGCCAGTACACATAGGTGGAGAGCGCTACCAGGTTGAGGAATGCACCGAAATCCGAAACACCGCGGGCAAAGATGATCAGGCGTGCGTTGCGGATCGATAGGTACAACTGTCGATCATCGCTCATGTCGGCTGCGCCTCTTCGACCCTACGTAGACTGACCAGCAGTACATCGCGCCAGGCGGGCCCGGTGTCTACCAGCGGTCGCACGTCACCGGCGCGGTGGTAGTAAGCACGATCATTGATCACGATGGTTTCGAGAAACTGCTCCATTGCCACGTTGAGCATGCAGCGTTGCTCCGTCTCGTCGGCAAACACCTGCGATACCACCGGCACTGTATTGCGCTCGCCTATAAAGTGCATGAACACCCAATCCAAACCGTCCTGATGAATCCCTGAGGTCGTCGGGCTGCTCGACTGCCCATCCGCCCGTACCCGGAACTGGTGAATATCAATCGTGCAGGCTTGATCGCCAAGATTCGGTGCAATCACCGCAAGGTCGGTGGCCAACAACTTCCGCATGAGTGGATGCTCGATGAAGCCCTCCTCGCAATAGCTTAGGTAGTTCACGCCCTGGCGGTAATCAACGGCATAGGTGACCGTCGATTTGAACGCGGCATCCCTGTCGATCTGTAACTGGCAGCACGGCGACAAGCGATAGCGCAAAATGCGCCGCTCGCGATGGGTGTAAGCCCTGAACGCCTCGTCGCGCACCAGATTGTTCCAGTAAGCGCGAAAGCTTTGCTCGTCGCCGGGCTGAGCGTCGATCAACTCGTGAAAGTCTCGGCGATGGCAGTACTGATGCTCGCGCAGGTGTGCTGAAATCTGTGAGATGTCCATAGCGCTATCCTGCGTCCGGCATATCGATGATCACGCGTAAGTGTTGTTTTATCGCATCATGCAAGGCATGGGCGTCTTCGGCATCACCAACCTTGGCCCAGCATTTGAGCAAGTAGTGTTCCTCGATATCTGCGTCGATATAGACGCCGGCGTCTTGCTGGGCATATTCGAGCACATGCTGGTTTTCATCCAGATAGCCCGTGCCTTCAATACCCTTGAAGTGACCACTGTGATCCGGATAGATCGCCAACATTGCGTAACGTTGCCGGGCGTCGGCGACCTTTTGCACAGCGGCACCCAGTTGCACATCTATCCCCTGCTCGCCCAGCAGTAGCGAGAGATACACCTGGTAAGGGTTGATTGCCGCAATGTCAAGGAATGCCGCGTTGACATAAAGGCCACCCAAGCGCGGGTTGATCTCAATGGCCACAGGCCCCGCCTCAGTCATCCGGAACTCGAAATGCACCACGGCGTTGGTCAACCCTGTAGCGTTCAAGCAGTCAACGGCATACTGGCGGATCTGTGCGCACTGAGCCTGGTTGAACGACGTCGGCGGAGAAATGAGCAAGTTCTCGAGGACCGTGCCGCTGCGCTCGGTCAGCAGCAATTTTTCATTGATCAGCAGCGGGTAGACCCGTTCGCCCGCAATCACACATTCCACACTGCCTTCGATGCCGGGAATATAGCCTTCCAGCAGGATGCTGCGCCCAGGCACATAGTCACGCCGCAGCCCATCCTCAGACGGCAGGGCGTGCGCGCAGCCGTAGAAGTCCGCATAAGCCGCGGCGCCATGATCACTTACAAAATGCGCGTAGTGGCTGCATAGCTCCGCCCAGTTAGAACACTTCTTGATAAACGCCGAGGCACCGCCAAAGGGAGGTTTGGCGATCAGTGGATAGCCTACCTGCGCGGCACCTTGCTGGAGTTCCTGTTCGTTGTTGCACAGCGCGGACGGCACCGAACGCAGCCCATGCTGTTCCAACACACCGCGCATCAGGAACTTGTTATTGCACACTGCAATCGCTTCTGGGCGGCTGTACACCAGACCGAGTTGCTTGCAGACCCGCGCGACTATACAACCCACCTCACCTTGAGCAGACGGATGACCTGCCTGGCAGAAGATCGCGCGCACGTTGTATCGCCCATCCAGTTCACCGATTAACTCAAGAATGGCCGTTTCACTGAGCGTTTCCAGCAAGAACACTTGATCACTGTCATCACACAGCCGTTGCAAGTGACGACGTTCCAATAATCCGGCCGTCAAACATTTCAACCCTTGCTCACGGGCGACGGCAAAGTGTGGTTCACGGTAGCGGTAACGAGTAGAAGCACTGTCATCGATATCAATAAAAAGAATAGCGTCTTGGTTCATCATGGGTCCTGCCTCACTCCGTAAGTCCGTTCAGGCGTCATGCCAACTGCACCATTGATTTTCCCAGTTACGAAAGCAGTAGTAGCGCTGCCCGTCGCGGACTTCGAAGTGCGGCAGTTCTTCAGGCTTTTCAAAATCCAGCAGCGGGACGGTGAACTTTCCTTGTGCGTGCGGCAGCACATATTCGGGCATTGCGATGTTGGAGACCCGTCGCTTGAGACGTTCCATGATGGCGATGGCATGGCTGATAGAAGCCTTATACTCGGATGAGCCGGGTGAGAACGGCATGAAGTGGTACAAGTAATACGGTTTTACACCCAAGCGATAAAGATCGATGAACAGCTTATGCAACGTGGTTTCATCATCATTGACACCCCGCAACAATGGCATATTGGAGAAGACAATCGGCACCACACTCTGGATACGTTTAACCGCCGCGGCAAAATCGTCGCTGAGTTCCAGCGGGTGGCACACATGTACGCCGAAGGCATTAACCTTGTACTTCTCCAGCATCGCGATCAACGCATCGGTGACGCGAAAGGGGTTGAAGCTCAAGGCACGTGAATGAATACGGATCAACAGGTCGTCACTGATCGAGCGTAACGCTGCCAGGTTCTCTTCCAATCGGCGGTCAGCCAGCATCAGCGGGTCACCACCGCTGAGGATGACCTCTTCAATGGCCGGGTTGTTGCGTACGTACTCCACCGAGTCTAGGAACGAGTTGGTGTTGGCATTGGCCTTTTCGGTATCGACCTGCAAGGTACGCAGGGCTTCGAAGCAGAACTGACAATACGCGTTGCAGGTGTTGGTCATCCGCAAAATGACGCGGTTATCGTACTTGTGCTGGCAGATGGGGGTTTTCATCTCATGATGCAACTCCCAGTTCTCCGACGTGCCGTCGTAGTCACCCGGCACATTGTTATTCCAGTAAGGCACGACCTGTCGCCACAGTGGATGGTCCGTCACCTGACCGCTATCGAGCGAACGCATAATCAAATCAATATAGTACGGCGTAATTTGCATCTTGCGATCTTGCAAGTTGCGCTCAATATGAGCGGTCACCTCTTCACTCCAACCGCCGCAAGCCTTGCGAAGCGAGAGCTCATCGCGCACGGCATTTTTCTGCTGCCAACGCCAATCAGTCCACTGAATCGAACGATGGGATATCTGATCCAAAATCGACATTTTCTCTGAAGTCTCTATAAGTGGCGCGTGTGCAGGGAGAGGTGGGATGAAAATGGACAGTTACGTCGAACCTGTAATACTCATGAGTTCAACTTGCGCCTCCGCAAGGTCAACGCTAAACTAACGCGCAGGCTGTCACTAATCATAAGTTGTGTAAAAAACAGGACGGGGTTGATACCACTGTCGAAATTTCGTAAAGCAACCTAGTCCGCGAAGCCGTTACGCTTGGCAACTTCGAACAAATGAACCAGAGAAAAGACATTGAGCTTTTCCAGTAGCCGTACCTTGTAGGTGCTAATCGTCTTGTTACTCAGCTGCAAATGGTTGGCTATCTCCTTATTACTCATCCCTCGCACAAGCAGCTCAAATGTCATTAACTCGCGGTTGGAAAGCGTATTGATAAGTAGGGCCTCATTGGCGAAACTGTCACTGACCGCAGGCAGTCGATCAATGCCATGAGGCACATAAGCCCCGCCTTTCATTAACAGGTTGACGGTCCTTTGCAACTCTTCAACCGTGCACGTTTTTGACAAAAACGCCGACGCGCGCGCCGCACGGCAACGGTTGTAATAATGGCGCGCCGAACAGGATGTCAGCACCAGGATTTCAATGCTCTTATCGAAGCTGTAAACCTTCTGCATCACCTCTAACCCCCCGATACCGGAGAGCTGGATGTCCAAAATCACTAAATCAGGTTTATGCTCACATACTAAGTCAAGGCCGTCGGTACCATTACTAGCCTCTGCTACCCAGGCGAAGTCGTCCTGACTTAAAATGGATTTAATAGCCGCTCGCACGAGCGGTTGTCCATCAATAACAATGACTTTAAACATCAGTACCCCAGCGTTTCAGATCAGATAAACTACAGAAAACTTACTATCTAGCAATCCTACACACGCGGGCGCCGTTAATTAACTAAAACACTAATCGATTGAAGAAATTAACAAGTTATCACGCTCCTTCATTGTGCACCCAGAACCGTCAAAGCCGCACAGGTCAATACGGCGACTGCACTGATGCCCGGATTTCGCAGTTGAGCCAGGCGCGTGCCAACCCCACATTAATTCTTAATTCACGGTTATTCATTTCGCAATGGGTGGATGTGTCTGATTCTATGGCGCGTCCTCACTGCCGATCAGAACAGGTGGGGACATGCCCCTGTGTTGTATAACTCACTCCCTGAGAAACTTATGAAGCTTATTAATATTCTGTCAGCCATCAGCCTGGCCTGCATTACCTCCCAGGTCTTCGCTAACCAGAGTGACTTGACCCTTACCAACTTCAAAGGCCCGCTCTACATCGTTGAAGACAAGGAGTATGTGCAGGAGAACTCAATGGTCTACATTGGCGAGCAACACATCACCGTCATCGGCGCAACCTGGACCCCAGCCACCGCTGAAAAGCTCGAGCAGGAAATCAGGAAAGTCAGCCCCCTGCCCATCAAGGAGGTGATCAACACCAACTACCACACCGACCGGGCGGGAGGTAACGCCTACTGGAGGGAGCTCGGCGCCAGTATTGTCTCCACACAGCTGACCTATGACCTGGAAAAAAGCCAGTGGCGCAGTATTGTCGACTTTACCCGGCAAGGGATGGAACATTATCCGGTCCTGGAACAAAGCCTTCCGGACCAGGTTTACCCGGGCGACTTCGCCTTGCAAAACGGTCATGTTCGAGCGCTCTATTTAGGCGCGTCTCACACCGAAGATGGGATTTTTGTGTACTTTCCAGAAGAACGTGTCTTGTATGGAAACTGCATCCTCAAGGAAAAGCTGGGTAACATGACGTTCGCCAATCGCAGTGAGTACCCGAAAACCCTGAAGAAATTGCAAGGGCTGATCAGCAGCGGTGAATTGCCCGTTGAAACGATTATCGCAGGACATAACTCACCGATACAAAGCGTTGAGTTGATTGACCATTATCTGAACCTGCTCGAACACGGCGAGCAGTAACACTTGCGGGGATTTTGCCAGTGTGGGTGAGCTCAGCGTAATGAAATATCGCGACTGCGCTCGCTGCCCAGACATAATACGCGCTCCAGCTCTTTGATATAGAAACACGGCGTGTCAGGGTTCAGGTCTAACTTATAAAAGGTCAATTGTGACGCATAACTGGATAAATAAGCGTAATTAAAGGCGACATCTCGATCCCGCACTGACATGCTTCTAAGCAGCTCATTACCGCCTACTGGGCTAGTCATAAATCGTGCACTACCGAAGAAGTTATTAACCAGCTCAAACGAAAACTTCTGGCTATCATAGTTGATTTTCTCAAAATCATGAATTTGATTTCCATGCGACTGAAGCCTGATCAGCACATTTAAGACTTCACCACTGCTCATGATCATCGAGCCGGTGGTGAAACAAGCGCCTTTAAGTAAATCTTTATGCGATGCTGATGAATACATCAAATGCAAGGCCACGAGTACCACGATGCCCACCAGCAGTCCAACACTGCGCTTGCTCACTTCAGGCACCTGTCTAACTGTTCGTCGGTCAAGAGGGCTAACTTCGAATTATGCACTGAAACAAATTCCACCGTACTGCCACTGATGCAAAGGATTTCGTAAAAGCTGTGCATCGTATTTAAAATCACTGTGCCGGGCACTTCCAACAAATTCTCCATGCGCCGTAGCACCGGTGCCATGGTGACTTTTAGCCTCTCGACTTCCGGCGTATTTGCACCGGTGTACCACACGGTCAGCAAGCCCTGCGTGTCTGTTTCTTTGACGAAGTCCGGCTGCAGCCAAAGGTTCCAATCAATCCGCCAAAGAAAACTCATCGCTAATATCAGCGTCGCTCCCATCAAGATATTCTCAGTGCTTAGCCGGCTTCTCAGCCATGAGAGCCTAACCTGCGGCACTTGCGGGCTTGGGGCGACGCTCGAAGTTAAAGGAACCGGAGTGCTCATGTTGCTAACTTGCCCGGGCGCAACCAAGAACTCGGAGTTAAACTGGTAACCCCTTCGCGGAATGGTCTGGATGATTTCACGATGCTCATCATCGGCCAGCAGCTCCCGAATCGTTGAAATAGCCTGGTTCAGGCTGTTCTGCCCAACGATACGGTCAGGCCAGCCAAAGGCAAAGATTTCATCGCGACTGACAATGGTGTCTGCCCGGTCAATCAGAATTTCCAGGATGCGACTGGAACTGTACCCCAGCTCAACTTTGCGCTGGTTATTATGTTCATGAATAACCAACGTATTGTGCGAGGGCCAAAATATAACTTGCCGCCCTTTAGAAGCACACAGGATTAATACTTTTTTAGCTTCCGTTTGAATACCCTTATCGCTCGACGTCGGGTCAATCGATGACTGCATGCTCTTTTCCTTGCAATGATAGCGGTGAGTACCTATTTCTTTAGATCACTCGGTTCATATCCGGATGAACTAACGAGAAATACCCATGCACCAAGTCTTCTGCAGTCAAGTCCTTTGAATAAAACCAACCTTGGGCGGTGACTGCCCCTAAGGCAAGCAGACGCTCCACTTGCTCGGGCGTTTCGACCCCTTCGACGATTACGTTGAGTTTCAGGTGCCTGGCCATATTCAGTAGATGAACCAAAATCGTATTGGCGCGTCCTTGATCTTTTTTGCTCACAAAGCAACGGTCAATCTTAAGAATGTCCAGAGGCAGGAAATCCAGATAAGACAAATTGGAATAGCCCGTACCGAAGTCATCCAGGGCGATCTTATGGCCCTGGTCGCGCAATTGATTCAAATGCAGGATGGCTTCGTGTTTATCAAGTACGACACCTTCAGTGATCTCAAATACAATGCGTGACGCGGGGATGCGATATTGACTCAATAATTGTTGAATAAACGCGGGAAACGTGGGGTCGGATACATCTTGAGAAGACAAGTTAATATTGATGTAAAACCCGTCACATGCCCATAGCAGGCACGAGTAATCTTCAATCACGCGCTGACAAATCCAACGGGTTGTCAACGGCATGATGCCGGTACGTTCGATCAACGGTATAAATACCGCAGGGCTTATCACCCGTCCTTTATGGGTCCAGCGTAGCAATGCCTCAGCGCCTACCCAAAGGCCAGTGTGCATATTCACTATCGGCTGATAGTGCACGCTCAACTCACCGTTAACCAAGCCTCTGCAAAACCTAGCTTGCATCGAAAAGTAATACGTATAGACCGAGGTGATAAACTTATAAAGGCCAATAATGGCACATACCCCAGCGGCCGACACAAACAATAAAATACAATACTCTATAAAGGCATAGGTTTTAGCCAATAGCGAAGGCCACTCCTCACCGAGGGCCTTATAGTTACCCAAGCTTTTCAACTCACTCAATATGCCGGGCTCAAAACCAGAGAAGTTACCATTGCTCAAATCGACAATACCGCTCAGGCGCTCAAAAATATACATTTGCGCCAAATGTTCCACCGAGTACAGCGACGCCCAAACCATCAGTAATGCGACGATCAACCAAAGCGCGACTTGCGCGACTGCTACCTGGGACCACATTGAAGACATAGAGTTTGCCCATGAGCGCTCAACAGAACGCCCACGCTTAAGAACGCGCTTGATTGCTTTCACGTATCAACCTGTTAGGTAAAGTCGTTTCTAGAACTGCGGGGCTAAATCTGAATAACACTCACAAGCAGGGGAATGAAGTGAGCCCGGTCGCTTCATGGCTACGGTAATGATTTATTGACTGCCCGATTTGGATGCTGAGGATAAAGCAGATTGGCGTAGAGGCGAGGTGATGAGTGGTGAATTCATAATTATTCACCACTCAAGCTTACTATGGACGCAGCCAAAATGCCGCGGCGTCCTGCGAAGGCCACCCATCCCACCTCCGTTATGCGTGGGTTCTCAGCAACACCTAGTAAATAGGGCAACTGTCATTGCGCACTTGGAGGGTATATCTCAATTTAAAAAGGTTAGCGTTCAGCACCAAAGCAACGTACCGTCTCCAACTCTTTTACATAAAAGCACTGACTGCCTATACGCGCCTTTATTTTATACAGGCTTAATCTGGAAAATTCGTTCGAATAGTAAGCGTAATTAAAGGCAATATCCCGATCTATGTTGATTTTATCTTTAATCCATTCGCCGTCCCGCTCTTGATTCGTCACAAACCGAGCATTACCGAATAGACTACTCACTTGAGTCAGAGAAAAATCCTGGCTATTTTTATTAATTGCTTCAAAGTCGTGCAGTTTATAGCCATGGGACTGTAAGCGCTGGCTGCTGTCATACACAGCGCCACTGCTCATGATCAGCACTCCCGAGGCAAAAAACGTGCCTTGCAATATCTGCCTACTCGACTGAGCCGAATAAATAATATGCAAAATCACTAATATCACGACTAACCCAGACCAAGTGAACGCCCATCGAATGTTTAATGGTTTCAATTGACGCACCTGTTCAGTTGCTCATCTGTCAACTGGGACAATTTGGTTTTATGCACCGTCACAAACTGCACAGATCGTCCTTGATCAATACAGACGATCTCATAAAAACTATGCATTTTATTGAAAATGATGGTTTCCGGTTGTTTGACAACCGTCTGCAAACGATCAAGCAAAGGCTTGATATCGGCCTGCAACTGCGTCAGCTCTTCTGGGCTTTCCGAGACATACTGAACGTCTAACTCGCCCAATGCTTCACTTGCACTGAACAAGCCGTGCTGCAACCAAAGCGCCCAGTCGATACGCCAGACTAACGTTGCTGCTAGTGTAATCGTCAGCACAGCGAGCAGCAGGTTGGTAGAGCGTGGTAGACGCCCTAATGCAAAAAACGCTTGCGGCTGAGTGATACCTTCAGCAGCATCTGCTGCTACCGGAGGCGCTGGGGCAGAGTCGTCGCTGACGTTAAACTCTTCACGGTTCTCGCTCAGGTATGCCGAGTTAAATCGATACCCACGCCGGGGGACCGTCTGGATGATCGTTCGCTGTACATCATCGCCCAGCAGATCACGAATATTGGAAATCGCCTGGTTCAGGCTGTTCTGACCCACCACCCTGCCCGGCCAACCGTAGGCAAACATTTCCTCGCGCCCGACGATAAGGTCGGCGCGGCTGATCAGCAGTTCAAGCAGTCGGCTTGAGCTGTAACTCAACTCGTGTCCAGTGATAACGCCCCCCTCACTTACCCTCAACAGGTGTTGGCTGGGGGAAAACTCTGCATACCGCGAAACCTCATGAAGCCTGAGTATGACCTTTGTGGGGACCACCGACGAAAGAGCACTGCCATCGGCAATTTCAATGGGTTGCATTAATGTCAATACCCCGCGTCTGTCTTTCAACCACGTCAATGGACCACGCGTGCCCAGAAGCACTCGGTAGCCGACGTATCAGCGGGAGTATAGACAGGTTTAAACGGGCCTCTAAGTGCTGTTTTTGTTTATTGATAGTTGATTGTAAAAATCGCCGTCGCATTCGCCGGGCCACTGTGTACCGTTGAGTTAGACAGCCTGAGGTAACGTGCCTTGAGCGCAATGACATAACTGCCGCCCTCTTTGGGCTGGAGTGAAATGCCACTGTCGAGCAACGTCGAGAGCCTGATCGGCCGGGAATTCTCCAGAGCAAGTTGTACACCGACACCTTGCGCCGCCCTCTCAAGCCCTGGGCCCTGCACTGTGAGGCTCAAGATTCCCTCGTCAGTGGACACCGCCCGCTGGGTGGGGTCGATACGGAATGCAATTTTATTGGTTTTGAATACTACGCCTGGCTCAAGTACGTTGACCCCTACGGAGTAGTACCCGTAAAACCCCGGGCACTGATTGAGCACGATAGAAAAGTCTTGCCAGGGCGTGTAGCCAGTTTTCTCAAGGGTACCCACAGAGTGCTGGCCCAGATTGACCTGAATGTTCGGCGCCTGGCAGGTTTGCGACACCACCCTCAACTGGCCCGACGGCCGCACCCTGCGCACCGGCAACTGCCGCCCACGGATTTCGTAGCCGATGTTCACGATTGGCAACGACGCACTCAAGACGGGCCCCGCTTCGACATGCGCACTGACCTTGACAAACGACAGGGTGAATTTATCCAGGTTCGTATCACGAAACACGCAGGCTTGCGGTCCTGGGCAGTCAGGTAGTTTTGCAGTGAACGGAAAGGCGCGGTTATCGACGTCCAGGATGCGCACCCCGATGCCTGCAAGGTTGGTGGGATAGGTATTGCCGTTTGCACCGGATTGATAACCGGGGATAGGCCCAGAGACCATCTCCAGGTTGCGCTTGAGGTTAATATCCCGGGTTCCGGGTGTACATCGGATAGATGCGACACCACCTGGGGTGAAGACTTGACGATATACCTCGGTGCCGACGGGGATATCGCGGCCGACGGTAATCTGGCTGATGCGCAGCGGCATTGTCGAATCAATTGCCCCGCCCGCCTCGACCCGTTCGCAGTCCGCCAAGGCGTTTCCGGCTATCCATACGAGGCTCCACACCAAAAGCGATTGAGCCGCGAAGTTGCCAAACATATTTTATCTCCTCAGGCCAAACCGGATTAGGGTTGAACCGCTGTGCATAGGCTGTTTCGGCTTTGCAAGCCTGACCCACCAGCGTCGGGCGCCGGCAGCAGCAACAGGCACTGCTGAGTGGCCTCTCGCCCCCAACTGACCCTTACTTGGTCCACCCCTTCTGGTACCCGCGCGTAGAGCTGCCCTCCCTGCCCGACCAAGCCTAACGACGGACCGGCGGCAAGGCTCACGGTGGCACCAAAAGGTACGGGGCTGCCGTCAGCTAAATGCACTGTGAGCAACAGCGCGCGTCCCGAATTGGTTGCAAAATCCACCGCTAAAACAGCCCCGGCAGTGGGCACCACTTTGCGGCTTGATTCGTTCAGATCCACACTCGAGGATGCGCCGCGAGGGTCGATGCCCACCTCGTTGAGTTCATAAGGGCGCAGGTAAGGCACCACGGCATTGCCCTGACCATCCAGCTTGATGCCCGGAAATCCCACCACTTCAGCCCCTTGGGCGCCCTTGGCACTGATTAACGCAATGGTGTCGCTGCGAAAAGGACTCAGCGTAAGCCCCTTGGGATGCCCAACCAGACCGCCGCCTACACTGACACCCAAGGTGGCATAGTCATCGCCCTGACTCAGCGAGCCGCCGAGGGAGGTTTTGGCGCCTTGGTACTGGCCGTTCCACGAAGTGCCCGACGTGCCACTTGCCCCATCACGCTGGAGCCCAACGCCGTAACTGTATTGATTGCCCTCGCTGGCGCTACCGCTGAGGTATAGATCTTCGCTGAGTTGCCCTTGGGCATCGCGTGCCAAGCGCGCCGACAGTTGAGCGTAATTACGCGTTGAGCCAAATGCCAATGGCAGGTTAGCGGTGAGCAGGTAGGTGGTGTCCATTGCCCCGAGCGCCTGGCGGCTGCGGTTGGCATTAAGACTCAACCCCACACGCCCCAGTCGGGTGCTGTAGCTGAGTTGATACTGCAAGTCACTTCCCGCCGTGTTCCTGTACCACTGGAATGACGCGCTGACCCCTAGCTGCCCCCACTCTCCGATCTGCTGATTGGCGCTAAGTGTCACACGGCGGCTCATCCGCGAAGCCAGGTCCATGGACGAGAGCACGTTCTTCTCAAACTGTAAGCGCTGCGACGCATCGTTGAGATTGTGAGCGCCAGTGGCCGAATACCAATAGGATGCTGCCGTGAAGTAACTGCCGGTCTCCAGCACACTCTTGCTGTACAACAGGCGCAGAGTGTTGCCGTGCTCTGTACCACTGACGAAACGGGTCTTGGACTGCGTCAGGTCCAGCGCCAGTGCGCCCAACTGCGTATTCAGGGCCACGCCGGTCAACAACGCGGTGTATTTGTCGCTCGCCTGCAGCCCGCCTTCTCCAGTGAACATATTGTTCAAGCCATGCTGGAAGGTGGCTTGGGTAAAGTTGGGCGGATCGTCGAGGTACTGATTACGTAACTGCCCCGCCGTCAAGCTGTAACGCGATACGCCGGGGCGCAACAGTTGACTGACCGAAGCGTAGGGTACGGTGAAGCGTTGCTGGCTACCATCGGCCTCAATAACGGTCACGCTCAAGTCGCCGCCATAGCCACTTGAGTAGAGGTCGTCGATCACAAACGGTCCAGGCGCGACAAGGATCTCGCGCAAAATGTTGCTCTCCTGACGGATGACCACGCGCGCGCTGGTGCGTGCGATGCCGCGAATCATCGGCGCATAACCGCGTAGCGATTGCGGCAGCATCCGATCATCCGAGGCCAACTGCACGCCTCGGTAGAGCAAACCGTCAAATAACTCGCCCGTTGTATGGGTCTCCCCAAGCGTGAGTTGGCTTTTAAGGCCCGCCAGATCACGTTGCAGGTACGTGTTCAGCGCCTGGTACGCGGCTCCATCTGTCGGTTGCCAACTCACTGAGCCATTATGGCGAGCACGCCAATGGCTCAGGTTTATTCCGGCGTCAAAGCTCAAGTAGGCTGAATCTTGGCCATGCCCCTTGAGAGTGCGGGTTGCGTTAGCGGAGTAGCCGAAAATCGCTGCGGTGGTGCCGCGGCTCCATAACTCAGAGCTGACATACCCTTGGGCATCACGGCGCAATGCGACTTGGGGAACACTCACGCGTAAGATCAGGTCTTGCAGGTTGAACGTCGCACTGGCGCCCCTCACTGTTTCAGGTAACACCAAACAGGACGGGTCTCCTAAAGGCGTCAGGTAGGCTGTCGGGCTGACGCCCAATTCATCCAGCAATTGCGGGGTGAAGCAGGGCTGGACGCCCCACTCCGATGGGGAGAAAAAGATATTTTTGCGCCCGATGGGCTGCTCATTAACAAATACGTCCGCCCTGTATTGCCCCGGCAACACCGCATTACCCTTTTGAAAAGGCGCCAGGTCCAGGCTCTCTGAGCCTTCAGGCAGAAAAGCACGGTTAAAAAGCACCTCCTCTGCGAAAATCTTTTGCCCACACGACATGCCCAGAGCCAACAGCCAACCAACAACAAGTTTGGATAAACGCGAGACACAGAAGTACCGAGCCACTTCAGCCCAGGAGTCAAAAAAAGTGTTCATGGATTACTCGTATGCACTGTTCGCAGCGATCGCCACTACCGCGACTAAGGCGTTAGCGGCCGCTTGACCAACACATCCGCGCCATAGTCATTGATAGCGCTGAGTTCCACTAGAGCCTGAGGCCCCGGCAGGTTTTTTAGCGTGGGCAAAGCAAAGGAGTGCTTGGACTTAGGCGCGAGCATTTCACTACCGGCCATAAACCGCTGTTTGCCATCCACCACACCCACTTTGGCTACGGTGACATAGAACGCCGTGGGGTTATGCCCTTCCAGTGCCAGACCACCGGCCTGGCGGATGATGCGCCATTGAACCTGATCAATAGCGTCGGATGCGTTGCCGCTCAACGTTTCAGGACGATAGAAAATCTTGATTCGCGAGCGAAAAGCCATCTGCAACAAATTAACCGGCGTGTCAGCCGCCGCAGGCGCGGTGGGCACTTCGAGCAGGTTGAAATAATAAACCGACTCTTTATCTTCGGGCAGGCTGGCACCGGTAAACATTAACCGCACACTTTGGCCCTGGTTTGGGTCCATGCGAAATACGGGGGGGGTTAACAAAAAAGGAGCAGTTGAATGGGTGGGGCTGGAGTTAGGGTCTCCGCTGTCGACCCAAGTCTGCACCAGTACCGGGAGCGCTCCGTTATTGTCCAGCGTTACGGTAATTTCTGCTTCTTTTGCCGGGTAGATCAAGCGTGTACCGGTAATGACCACACTGGCACTCACCTGACAACACACCATTGACATCAGCACCACGGCCATTCCGTAGCGTATCGATATAAGGTAAGCCATAGAATCCCTTGCTTGGCTGATCAAGTTCCCAGCGCTGTCTTTACTTATAAAGGCAGCACTGAGAGTACGAGCGGTTATAGCTTATAGATAGCTGATTGAGTACGTGACAGCACCCGCGAAACTACCCGCCTGCACCGGTATACTGGTGGTTAGATATTGAACAGTATATGACTTCGTCATACCGCTGCTGGCAAGAGGACTGTAGTCAGAGGACGCTGGTGCGTTACCAATAACCACTGCCTCGTTATTGGAATTTTTAATTTGCAGCACGACGCCCATCGCAGCAGAAGCCACTGGTGTGTATCTATTAAGCACATTACCGCCCGCGATGCCGTCACCGCCCTGGAAAGCGATTGCGGCACTCCCTGCTGTTGTTCCCGTTGTAGCCGAGCAATTCGTCAGCGCAAAATTCAGTGCCGTAGCGCCTTTAATAGCACCTACGGTATCCATGCCAGTCGAACTTATCGTCGGCAATGCAACGGTTGTTGTACCCGCAGCAGCACCATTCACTGTGATGGTGCAGGTGGTAGAACTGATACCACCGCTAAAATTAATAGTACCGTCAGAGGCTGCATTCGCAACCTGGATAGACGATGCGATCATCAACAACGAGACAGCGATTACTTGACGTTTCATTTTAATAACTTCCCTTGTTAAACTTAAGTCGAGTGTGGCGCAACACAAGTGAGCCATACGCACTTCCTATTGCGCAACACAATCAGCCAAACACATGCAACAACATCAAGCAACTCAAAAGTTATAAAGCATGTTTTTCACACGTTTCCTGACTCACCCCTCCCTCAGCGCAAAGGTGCAGCATTTTTACCTTGATCAGCATGCGACACATATCAGATCACATCCCGCTTACTCGTAACTGATTGAATACGTCACACTGGTTTGAAATGGACCAGAACCTATCGCATCACTATCAGCGATATACCGAACGTAATACTCCATCAAGTCAGCCAAGGGCATGGCGGTCTGGTTTAGTTGAGAGGGGTCTCCTACCCTGATGGGGTTCATCGACGCGTCGTATAACTGGAGTGCGACCCCAGTAGCTGCGTGGGAAGTCAGTTTGTTTTCCAGAGTACCGCTCTCGCTTACGTTCGATCCACTCTGGAAATACACACGGGCCTTAGTCACCAAACTGGACAAGCACCCCGAGAACTTAAACGTGAACCTTGTCCCTCCCTTGGTTTCTCCTTCCACCGACATTCCTTTACGGCTCACTCTGGGTAATTGAACTAAAGGCGCAACAGATGTTGAGTTATTGACAGCGATCGTACAGGTTTGCGCCACCAACCTACCGCCAAAGTTAAGGGTACCTTCACCCGCAACCGGTGCGGCTACTACTGGCTGGACAAGCGAAATCAACGTCGCTATTAGCGCCATAACCCTTACACCGGATTTATATATCATCACTCTACCTCCCTGGCTGCATTTAAACGCTTCGTTTAGCAGGCTGTTAGGCACAACCTTAGCCCTCAGCCAGTACACCGCCAATGAAGAAGAGTGATTCACGATTAGTCACGCGAGATTACCCCAGCTTATTGCGAGCCGCTAACGCCTGCAGTTGCGATATCGAACGCAATAACATTTTTTCAAAAATATTGGTTTTATACACACTGATATGACGCCTGCCAACATTCATGTTTTCGGCGATTTGCCTATTACTCAAACCCCTCGCCAACCCTTGAAATACCATTAGCTCGCGATCCGTCAACGTAGCAATCAAATCAGTTTCATTGGCAAACGACCGCTCGCGCGTTTTGAGGGGTGCTTTAATAAAGTCGAAATAAGCGTAGCCCGAGCGTATGGCCCGAAGAATAAATGCCAGCCCCCGCACATCCCTTGAAACGCGTAACGACACCGTGGCCCCCGCACGGCTGTAACGCGCAGAAAAATGCTTGGAGTCTTGCTGTGTCAGCACAATAATTTTCAGTTCGCGGTTGCCGGCACGCAGCTGCCTGATCAACTCAAGGCCCTCAATATTGAAGGTGGCAAGGTCCAAGATTGCAATATTCGCAAGCCGTGTTCGCGCAGCCTCAACAACCTGTGCCGCGCACACTGTGTTGATCAATACGTTGACAGATTCCGCCTCTAAAATATCGGCCATTTCGCCGCCTATACACCAACAACCCGACAGCACAACGGCTGATATTGTTTCCATCACTCTTTCCGCCTCTAGCACATACTTTTCGAGAACGCTATGACCAGGCAAGCGCTCGACAAGACGCTCAGCCTAATTCAACACACGCTCCGATTAACCTAAAACATGCCTCTTTTGGCTCATTCACATTGCGCCGCACTTCAAATCCAATCACGTCAACGTGCAAGGAGTTATACAGACCACATGACAGGCTTTTCATGCTTTTTGACTTAAGTTAAACGATAGCCAGGTAGATCATGTGTAAATGGAAAATGTCATGGAGGAATCACACGTGAAAATTATTACATTCAAGGTCGGTGACACCGGTTGTCTGGGTAGCGACATCAAGATCCGGATATTGACGATCCAAGGTAAGCAGGTCCAATTAGGGTTTGAAGCGCCAAGAGATATCCCTATTTATCGCGCAGAGCTGGTCCTGGCTCCGAAAAAACGCCAGCGGCAAAACGATAAGTTAAAGAGTGCAACCTCCGAATAGCCGCTTCTTAGCCTTGCACCCTATCCTGGTCGTTAATCGACCAAGATAGGGTATTTTTCCCTTGCAGGATGATGGCAAGTAAGCCGCAGATTGCTGTTCTTGCTTAGTTAACCCTCAATGCTCAGGAATACGCATCTGCAATCCTCTGCACCGGTAACTATCTATTGTCGTTCGACAAGAGCGTACCAAGACTAAACCTCGAGTCAATCATAGGCAAAGGTAATGCTGGCTACTGCGTTGGCTTCGCCAGGGGTGATGGAACTGGCAGTCTGAATATACTGCGGCGTCAGGACAAACTGGGCAGTGTTGCTCAGCGTGGATTTATCCTTCACCCGCCATTGGGCTGTGGAGTTTGAATCGACAAAGCTCGAACTGGGTCCATAAGTCACCAGTGAGCTACCATCCCTGAGAAACTGAACGCCTACTCCGGTGGCAGTAGTAGTGGCTCCGGGTGTCAACTGCAGTGTCTGTGTAGAGTTACCTGAATCATTTTGATCCGTCATGGTTGCCAAAACCCCGATGTCAGGAGTGCTGCATTGAAGGCTCACGGTTACCGGCGCGTTTGAAGCGACTGTAGTGCCGACCCCTTTAAACCCTAGAGGGGAAACGACTCCCATATTAATGACAGCCGGCGAAAGACTCGCCGTACAACCGCTCTGTTCATAAGTCAGTCTGAACGGACCTAAAAACACATCACCATCAGCTCTAAAGGTAGAAAAAAAATTAGCTTGTCCGACAATATTCCCACCCAGGACATATGAACCAGCCGTTATATTCGCACTTGTTGCAATGAACTTTATTTCATATGAATAAGCAACGTTGAAATTTGCTAGAACTCCATCTTGAAACTGCTTGTACCCGTTACCTGTATTCTGTATATGCGGCCCCGTATTGGTACAGCCAATTATAATAGCACATTCTTGCGAGAATGTTCTCAAGATAAATCCAATACCTGATAGCTCTCCCCCCGGCAGGTACACGTCGTATACGCTATAGTTATATCCAGATTCAGAGTAAGATATATTTGACACGGGCGTATTAATGGTCAGACCAAACTGTCCATAAATAGTACCTTGACTATTCATCACTTGCTTCGGACCACCCTTAATCCAACCGGTTAACGCCTCACCTATTATCGAGTTATTGAGCACAGGCTTTTGTATGACAACGTCCTGGGTATCTATGGATGTACTACGGGCTCCCGCCGAAGCGCTGTTAGACATAAATAACAGTAGCATCGAAAGAACAAGAGCACTGCCTTTGCTTATCAGCCTCATGAAAGTCCTCATTACTGATACTCCAAAACAAAATTTGCGGTCGCGTTGGCGGGTCCAGCGGTAACCGTACTCGCAGTGGAGCGATACTGCGCATAAAACAACAGTTCATTCGTCACTACTGCCGGGGTGATCGTAAAAGCCGATGACTGGGTATTAATTGGAATGGCTTCACTGTTCACGTCGAGTATTTCAATCGCCAGGCCCGTGGCAATGCCGTCCCCTTGGGTAAGTTGCAGAAGATAGGCGTTATCTGTGTCGGCAGCGCCTTGAAAAGACACTTTCACTGCCGTTGCATCACCACCACATCTTTCAAGGCCAATCACGAACTTCTGCTTACCCCAAGGGATGTTACTTGCATAAAACTGTTTAGTGGCAACATTACCAAAGTCCACCGTCATCTGCTGCGAAGCGAACGAAACCATACAACCGTTAGCAGCGATCGCCCCGTTGATATTCACCAGCACGTCATAGGCCGCGGCGTGATGACAGAAGGTCCACCCTGCAATCACCCAAAGAAAGCGCTTTCCCATTACACACACTCCGCCGCCAGTTTACTGATGTCCTTAAGTTCACTGCCCTCGTCCAGCTGGTAGTTAACCGTGCACTGCCCTCCAGGGCCGTCTTGCCACCACACCTTCAATTGCCCCTCCAGAGCAAGGCCGGACAGGAACACCTGACCGTTGTTACCCACAATGTTATCGCCTGGGTTTGCCGCCTGGGTCACACTTGCACCAAAGGGCACGGGCATACCTTTGTAGGTAATATTCATAAGTGCACGCACCCCTACCCGCACAGCGAAGGTGCTGCGCACCAGAGCACCTTGAGTCGGCACGGCGTAGGCGACCGGGTTGTCCAACTCGATGTTATTGGCCAGGGAATTGATATCCAGGGCTACCCTGTTTTGTCGGTAGGTCGAAGCTGAAGGCACCACGGCATAACCGCGAGAATCGGTTTTTATCCCCACACCGCTGGCAAGCTTCACTTCCTTGGCCAGTGGAGCTTTCACCAGGATGTTGGTTTCCCCCAGCGGCTGACTGAACGTCATACCATCCTCATGAGCCACGATACCGCCACTGAAACCATAATTAAGGCGACTACTGCTGTTGCGATTGTTGTAGCTGTAGCCGACATTGGCGTTACCGGAAGCACCCCGATAATGTGCATTCACGTTACTGCTGGCTACATGATCCTTGTCGCTATAATTCTGTTGTGCGCCATAACTCAGATTATTGTGTTCCAGCGCAGTGCCGGTCACACCCGCGCTGTATAGCGCATGACCTTTGTTATTGAGTGTCTGCCCATAATTGGCATACGCAGAATTATTTCGCGGACCTCTTTTACCCGTCCATGCGCCGTCACCCAATGGCAGGGAGACACTCAGCGCAAAGACCTGATCCGTGCTGTTAACCCAAGCGCTTTTATTATAGCTATAAGAAAGGGAATAATTGACCCCTTTCAGCGACGTGTGATAGCCAGCCTGCAGCAGGTCGGTAACTTCCTGGGTGTTCCAAAATGTCTGCCGATGACCGCTGACATACACAGAACCAAAGCTGCCCAATGGTTGAGAAATATTGAGCTGTGCACTGCTGCGCTTTGGGTAGTTCAAATTGTAATAATCGTAGAACTCAGGTTTTTGATAAACCTCGCCGTCTTGAGTTATAACCGACGGTCGCCTTTCCATCATTTTACTAGCCGTGTCACTAAAGTTATAAAAGCCGCGAGTGGAATACTGATAACCCGCCAACTTGAAATTGGTACCGGAGCCTATCAGGGTTTTGGCATACAACATGCGGATCGAATAACCGGTATGCTGGCTATCGTCCGCCAGAATGCTGTGGGCCGAAGTCACATCCAGCGACAACGCCCCCCAGTCTCCCAGGTTCTGGCCCGCGCCTAAGGAGTACGCTTTGTATTTCTCTGCATTCTGTACTCCGCCGTATAGGGTCAGGCCGTGGGGCAGCCCCCATGCCAAGGTGCCCTGGAGGATAGTTGGGCTGCTCTGGTAATCAGCGCCCCGTAGCGTACCGGCAACCAGATCGTATTTGAGCCGACCTTCGCGCTGCAAAACCGGCAGCGAAGAATACGGCACGCTGTATTGATTCACTCGACCATCCGCTTCACGCACACTGACTTGCAGATCGCCATTGGACGAGCTCGGATAGAGGTCGTTGATCGTAAAAGGCCCGGCCGCTACGTAGGTTTGATAGATCACGTTCCCGCCCTGACGGATAGTCACTTCGGCGTTGCTGTTGGCAACCCCTCTGACGACCGGAGCAAAACCTCTCTCACTGTCCGCCAGCATGTTGTCATCCGACAACAGCCGTGCCCCTTCAAAGTTGAAGTTGTTGAAAACCGTGTTCGATGTCGATGTCTGCCCCAGTATCAGGCTGCTTTTGATCCCCGGTAGCGCACGCTGCGCATAACTGTTCAGGGTTTTCCAACTGACACCGGCATCCGAGTAGTAGCCATTGCCCTTGTCAACCGTCGAATCATTCCTCAAGCGCCAGGCACCGATATTCAGTCCGGTATTGAGGTTCAAGAAATAGTTATCACTGGATGCACTGTTGGAAGCGGTACTGTGGGCCCCTGTGAAGTTGTAACTGACCAAGAGTGCACTAATTCCGTTGTCCCACTCTTCTACAGGTACGAAGCCTCTGGCCTTGCCGGTTAACATTGCCTGGGGCACGCTGACGTCCAGCCGCAACTGTTCCAGGTTCAAGCGACTTTGCGCTTCAGCCATTAGCGACTGTAATTGAACGCAGCTGCCCGGCAATACGGATTCCAACCCCGGAACAGCGGCAGGGTTGATATTGAAGTCCTTGATCTCCTGAGCACTGAAACACGCAGCAAGCGCAGGAGCGCCGTCTGTCGAGTATGTATTTTCCTCAAACACCACATCACGAGTATTGATAAACGCGCCATTCAAGTAGACGTCGACTCGATAGGTGCCTGGCTGAATGGTGTCCGCCGCTGAAAATCTGGAAAGGTTTGCAACTTTCGTTTTGGTGTCGGACAGAAAGGCCGGATCAAAGTACTGATCGGCATGTACCCAGCCACCATAAATCGAGGCAATCAAATATACATATATCTTGGCATAACGAAAAGCAGTCACGTTGACTGCAGAATGCTTAGTGGCTAAATCCATATTAGCCGGTCGGGGACACCATCTCATTCCGCACACCCTAGTTATTCTATCCATATAAATATCGAGATTAATAAATCTTCATCCAGCAAACTATCTGACAGGTACCTCACACTAAGTGCCCAGCTTCAATCCGTATCATTTTCAGTAGTGGCCCATGGCTTATTCAAGGACGAACAAATACTAGCCGCCATTAAGAAGCTGATTGAACAAATGCAGAAAAACCAGGATTTACCGCTGCTTTATTTCAGCTTGATCAAAGCGCCGTAATCATTTACAAAGGAATAGTGAAGTTCACCTTTGGCATTTTCCGGCACACTGACCTTCCCTTGTCCATAAGGTGCGACCATGGTGTTGTCCAACACATGCTCGCCAACTGATACTTTGATTAGACTGATAAAATAAGGTGTTGGATTATTGATCGCCAAGGTGTTACCCACACGTTTGACCTCTACTTTCGATGCGGAGTCCTGAAGCCCGTTTGCCAACTCTTTAGGTCGGTAAAGAAGCTTGATGCGACTGACCACCGCCAGCCGGAGTTTGCTCTGCCCATCATCTGCATCCCGCTTTGTCGAAGGGATCGCCTTGACATTGACCCAGAACAGCGTCTCACGATCCTGCGCCAAGGGCGGACCAGCGTAGACCAGGCGCAAGGTATTCTCGGCGGGTGCGCTTTCTGTTGCTTGCTTGATAACGAACAGGGGGGGCGTCATCATGAAGTCTTGGGTGACCCCACCTTCAGCGTTATCGATCCAGGATTGCAGCAAATAGACATTGTTTTTATCTGTATTACTAACAGACAGAGAAACCTGCTTGCTGTCTGCCGGATAAACAACCCGTGTCGCTCCCAGCCCTACCCCTCCGGCGAAAGATGCGGTCGAGACTAACGACAACAAGAGTGCAGCACCTGCAACCATCTTTTTTTTGTACGCATTAAAAACGTCCAAAATCTATTCCTCATCAATTTCCACGATGCATTTTTACATCTTTGCGCTTACTGATAGACCAGGGTGAAGTCGGCTGTCGCGTTGGCAACCCCAGGACGCAAAAATTGCTCTACTAATCGATACTTCGCAAAAAAACTTAAAGTATTGATACCTTTGCTCAACGACGCATACTCAATGGGGTTGGCATTGACTGCTAGCAACTGGTTGTCAGCATCAAATAACGCCAGACCAATACCTTGCGCTGCGTCGGCTCCTCCATTAATTGCCAATACCTGCAAATCCTCCTCATTGGCGATGCCGCTAAAGCTGACTCCGACTGACTCACTGACATTACTGTTACAGTCATCCAACTGAATGGAGAAGGGTACTGCCTGGCTGTCACTCCCAACCCCCATGAATTGATTACTTGTCACAGTACCCATGAGCACTATCTTGTCGGAATTACTGATACTGACGGAGCAGGCCCCGGTGACCACGGCGCCAAACACCGCGACTCTTCCACCGGGGAGTGTTACGACAGTATTAGAGCCACCTGCAGCATTGACCACTGAATGGGCCGAAATCGTCAAAAAGGCTACCAAAACGCTGACCCATATAGACACTCTATAGACGTTCAAGCTTATACACTCCCTGCCAGCAAGTTAGTTTAGTTATAAAATGCCCGTCCGGGCACTTTATAACCATTTTTCGCCTCCTTTACTGATAGTTCACCACGAAATCAATATTGGCGCTTGCATCGCCTGCTTCAACAGCACCCAACACAGAAATATAGCTCACGCTAAATGGTAAAATGTTACGACCTGGAATTAACTGAGTCTGCGTACTTACCCCGGCATTTGGAGCAACAACAATATTATTCTGGTCCCTGATCTGCAGACCAATGCCCGTCGCTTTGCCAGCCCCGATACCCGCATCAAATGCTTGAGAGTTAGCGCTGGCGGTTGCTTGAAATTTTATAGTCGCAGTTTGCGAAATGGCTGTATCGCAGTCAAGTAGCTCAATGTTGAAGCGCGTTTTGGATGCCTCAACACCCAGTCCCGTAAAAGACGCGAGTCGTACCTGCCCCATATTTACTGTCAATTCCGAAGATGCTGCACTCACTGCACAGGCCGCGTTGACCACGGAACCGGTGAATTTGATTGTGCCTCCCGTTACGCTCGTTACAGCGCTGGCCATGCCACAAGACATTGCTAAAGCCACACCACAGAATGCCGAGATTCCTTTATTCATTACTGATTTTCATCCATTATTGATTGTCATTAAGGGTGTAAGCACCCCCCTTGATATGAGCACGGACACCAATATAGTGTGATCTCCGACCTCATAAATATGACAGCCAAACAACGCACAAAGAAATCAATAAAAACATTTTCACAGCTTTTCACATCAAGACGCTTCTTTCTCAACGCTTTTAATGCGCTTTATCGAGCGCAGACGCTAAAAAGTCTCTGCGTTCGAGGGAGCGACGAAGGTCGTTATCGATTTGTTATTTATTTACGCCAACACGCAGTGAGAACTGCCGACGTAATAGCGTAACCACGCCCGTCGCCAGCACAATGGTCGACAGCGGCAATGCCAGTAATATTCCGGTAACTCCGAGCCAGGGCGCTAGTATCAGCAAAAACGGAATTTGAATGCACATATTTGCCAATGTAATCATGGTCGCCCTTCTGCTATCGCTGACCGCTTGATAATACGCTGCGGCGAGCACTAAGAATCCGTCCAGAAACAGCACAAACAGATGGAGGCGAACAGCGTCAATGGCCGCCACATCCAACGCAGGGTCTTCGTCGCTGATAAATATTCGCGTGCCAATGTATGGGAAGATGAGAATCATTAGTACCAACACCACGCCCGTGCCCATCACCCAGCGCATTGCGAGAAAGAACACCTTGCGGACTAAAGCCGATTGCCCCGCACCATGAAAGTAGCTGACCAGAGGTTGCATACCACTGGCCAAGCCTTCGGCCAGCAGATAATAAACCGTCATTAAATACCCGGTTATGGCGTAGGCCGCCACGTTCACGGTGCTGCCGTAATGCATCAACGCGGTGTTGTGCAATAACGCTGCGAAGCTGGCGTAAAGGTACATCAATAAACTTGAAAACCCATTAAGCAGAATCTGCCGACAAGGTAAGGGCTGTAGGCAAAACTCGCGCAGGGCCAGGCTTAATGGCAGGGAACTGTAACGGGAGAACAGAAACACCAAGCCGATCACTGCCGAGAGCGACTCGCCGGTGACTGTCGCAATTGCCGCCCCCTGCAGCCCCCAGCCCAACTGAACGATAAATACGTAGTCAAGAACTATATTAGTGAGTGCGCCTACGAGCATCATGATGGTGGCCAACATGGGAGCACCCAAGTTTCTGACCAGAATGGGCATGGCAATACTGGCCATTACCAACGGTGAGGACCAACCGATAATTTGCAAATAGCCACTGCTATGGCGCTGCACGCTGGCATTGGCACCTTGCAAAGCAAGCAAGCTATCGCGCCCGGCGATGATCAAGACGCTGACTACAACACCTAATAATACCAACAGCCACATGCCTTGTATGAGAAAGCCCTTGGCCCTTTGGAAGTGCCCTTCGCCCTGGGCGATTGAACAATGAGTGCCCGCCCCTGCACCAATCATAAGGCCAACACCGGCCATCAGGCCGATCCAGGGCCACGCCATGTTAATGGCTGCCAGCCCTTCGGCGCCCACGACATGTCCAATAAAGATTCCGTCGACGATCTGATACAAACCACTGACCAACATTGCCATGACCGTGGGCAAGGCATAACGCCAATAGGCTGCAGTCACGTTATCAGACGTAATAGCGATTGAGCGCCTGTTCATAGTGCTGACCTGAGCTGATTTGAGAGTAAGGAGTTCCAGTCGCTTGCCATATGCATCGCCCAGTGTTGCTTTGGTTGAAAATAGATTCACCTAAACTCAAACAACGTAAACGCGCAGCTCAAGTTACATTAATTTCGAGCGAAAAAGGCTCAAAAGTCATTAATTCACAATTACTCACATGCCTGGCCAGTGATGCCGTTTTATACGCACCATCGGGACGCTTTCATAGAAAATAGAGTCCGCCATTGAAACCAACCACCAGCCCCCCATTCACCGCCAATAATAATTCTTCATAAGATTATAGAAGGCAAATCAAAAACTCAGCCTACACTGCGCATAGCTCGAAGAGTTTACGATTCCCCGATTTATGTGCGCCCAATAAGTTTCGAGAAATGCAGAGCAAAATCCACCCGCCCTCGCAGTTATTACGTTGATTCTAAAAAGAGCAGATACGTTAACGCCCTCGCCTTCTAAATCATAAATCAATTAGCATTCTATTCCTATGCTGCCACCCACCAGCGGGCTCTCTGAATGTTCTGCCTTGGCGATATTATCAAACTGGAGCGGTCATACTTACCATAGGCGCACACTGCTGCATTTAGTGGGCAGTAGCCTCGACAGCGAATTGTGGTGTATAAATGCCTAATCTGTAATCTTACGACTTAAAACCTTACTAACCGCTGGTGGAAAAATCATTCTTGTGGGCGGTCTTAGTTCGCAATCCAATTACGGGCTAGCATTTACTGTTGGGCATCAAAAAACTCGCACATCATGCCTTTAGTAGATCTTTTAAAACAAGAGATGTATCAATCGTCATAGCCGGCGCGTCTTCCATTGCAATAAGTCCCAACGGAGAATTTGATCTGCTCCACAACTGGCGAGGGGTATTAAGCGAGGCCGAAGCAAAAGCTGTTTTTGATTACATCTGACCACAGGCCAAAACAACGCATTAGTCTTCAGGAGCAAGCATACTATGGATTCTCAAGCCAAATTGACCTGGCAGTATTTCCCCACTGACTTACAGGGGTTTTTCCGGGCGCCTGTTCTAATTTCCGGCGAGCGCGAGGCTATTCTGATTGACGGTGGGTTTACCCTTTCGGATGGGAAGCTAATTGCCGAAGCCATTAGAAACAGCGGAAAGGTCCTGACAACGATTTATATCAGCCAAAGCGATCCCGATTACTACTTCAGCCTACAGCCCATCAAGGCTGCGTTCCCAGAGGCCAGAGTAATCGCTGCTTCGGCGACTATTGCCGCCATCAAGGACAGCGTCGAAATCAAGCTGGCGACCTGGGGGCCTCAGCTCAAAGAGAACGGCCCGCAAACCCTGGCAGATGTAGTGATTCCCGAAGCCTTTGACGAGCCTGCCCTCAACCTGGAAGGCCGTACCATTGAGGTCGTCAAGGCCAATGGCCTTGTCAATCGCAGCTATCTGTGGGTGCCATCGCTCAGCGCCATTTTCGGCGGCGTTCTGGTATTTGCAGGGGTTCACGTATGGACCGCTGATACCAAAAATCCTGGTGCCCGTGCGGCTTGGGTGAACAATCTTAACGCCATGATCGCACGCAAGCCTCAGGTAGTCGTGCCTGGTCATTTGGCCCTCAATGCTCAGGTAAACGCCTCAGCAATCCACTATACCCGCGATTATCTACTCGCATTCGAGCATGAGCTTACAAAGGCCGCCGACAGCGCGGCAGTGATTGAAGCCATGACCCAATTGTATCCCGATGCCGGTATGGGTATTGCGCTACAACTTGGGGCCAAGGTTGCCAAAGATGAAATGGAGTGGGGTTGAAAGCAATAACAAACCCAGGGCAACGATCCGCTATTTCACTTAACAAGTGACGTTGGCGAAAGCACCTTTTCTCCCCTTCAGAAAGCTAAGCTACTTTTTAACTGGAGAACATCAATGAGCAAAGCAATTAAGATACTTCTCGTCGGCTCGCACCCCGATGCAGTGGATTACAGCAAATGGCCAGGACTCACGCGCGAGAAACTTCAGGCCGCTCTGGACACCGATAAAAACACCTTTGAAAGCCTCGGCTACGCGACTGAACTAGGCTTAATTCAAAGTGAACAGACCGCAGAATCGCTCCTTCTCAGCCTACTTCAGGAAAAACCACGTGATTGCATCTTGATCGGAGCAGGCATCCGTACTGATGCAGCGTACCAAAGCCTCTTTGAACGCCTCATCAACACAGTTCATGAACATGCACCCAACGCAAGAATATGTTTCAACAGCGGGCCATACGATTCGCTTGAGGCTGTGCAGCGGTGGGCCCCTTGAGCACAACCGCCAATATGCAACGCCACCGTTTGGGAATCCGTTGTTGTACCGGGTGCTGCTCATACCGTTTGGATAAAACGGCACCCGCTCATTGTTAAAAGTGCCGGGACACAGATTAGCAGTCCGCTCATGACGGGAACCGTCAGAGCTAGAAGGCTTTAAGCAAACAGTAGCGAATGAGGGCCCGGTCGACGCTTTGCTTATCTCTCAAGACGGCCGCAGCCTGCAAGCGGCCTACTAGATCCTCGCGTGCTACTCGCCCACCATCACGAACGTATTCAAGCTCCGACGCTGTGATCAATATCATTGGAACCAACCTGACCGGGGATAAAGGCATGTCATCCAGTCGGGTAGGGAAATCCGGTTCAGGGGCTCCCAGCAAGACGCCGGTAGAGTCGTCGTCGGTAACGGAGAGTTTTGGCAGTTGATCACTCATATGGTGCGACCGGCTGAACCCCGGAACTTCGAGGGATAGCGCTCCGTGCCGTGCGAGTTGGTGGGTGATTCCCCCAGCGTCTGCCACCGCTTTGGCAACGTGTTCCACCAGCTCGAATGCCCAGCTGCGCTTGAAAGGATTGACCTCACCCAAGGGACCACGGGCGTGTGCGGGTATATCTGCTGTTTCTATGAACAACTCCATCTCAAAACCATTGCCCATCCCTTCAGCGTCATCGAATGGGTCTGACAGGCTTCGGTTGCAGTGATTACTGTGTCGCACGGCGAACTACTCGGTAGGCCTGACGGGTCGACGGCCAGTAAGGGCCAACCGCTCCCACCATTAATCCAGTAGGGCCCCAACGCGCGCCGGGCTGCCTCGGCCTAGTTCCAGTCGCACCCTCTCCACCGTGGGCCGCTCACTGCGGCCCAATACCGCGTCCGCGGCGGCGAACACGTCGTTTCCGGTACGCCTACCGCCATGCCTTCCGCTATATTAGGTCTGATAATTAAATGTTATCCGACCTTATCTTTCAAAATATGGATTTAAAATACGTTGAACGTATTAAATATTACAAACGAGATTTCGCAGGTCGACGAAACGCCGTTGGACCTGCATTTTCTGACGCTCAACTCACAGGAAGCAGCTGCAGCTTTCATTGCCGCCGGCACGGCGGATAACACTGTGCGTAGCTATCGCAGCGCCCTCGCCTATTGGTCGGCGTGGTTACAACTGCGCTACGGACACGCGCTAAGCGATGCGCCATTGCCCACGGCAGTGGCGGTCCAGTTTGTGGTTGATCACCTAGCCCGTCCTACGGACAACGGCAAATGGGTGCATTTATTGCCGGAGTCCATTGACGCTGCGCTTATCCGCGCAAAAGTCAAAGCCAAGCCGGGTGGACTGGCCTATAACACCGTCAGTCATCGACTTTCGGTGCTGGGCAAATGGCATCGACTGAATAGCTGGGATAGCCCCACCGATGCACCGGCGCTCAAGAACTTGCTACGCGAGGCACGCAAGGCGCAGTCACGTCAGGGGCTATCGGTGCGTAAGAAGACCGCCATCGTACTTGAGCCTCTACAGGCACTGTTGGCCACCTGCACCGATGGTCTTCGCGGTCAGCGAGACCGAGCCCTCCTCCTGCTGGCCTGGAGCGGCGGTGGCCGACGGCGTTCCGAGGTGGTGAATTTACAAATTAGCGATGTACGCCAGCTGGATACCGACACCTGGCTATATGCACTGGGTGTGACCAAAACCGATACCGGCGGGATTCGTCGGGAAAAACCACTCCGCGGACCTGCGGCCGAGGCGCTAACGGCTTGGCTAAAGGCTGCGCCCGCAGAGTCAGGGCCCTTGTTTCGGCGCATGTATAAAGGTGATAAGGTCGGAGCAAGAGGTTTGTCGGCCGACCAGGTAGCGCGGATTGTTAAGCGTCGTGCAGTGCTGGCGGGTTTGAATGGGGATTGGGCGGCACACAGCTTGCGTTCAGGGTTTGTGACCGAGGCCGGCCGTCAGGGAGTGCCTCTAGGTGAAGTGATGGCGATGACTGAACATCGAAGTGTGAGTAGCGTAATGGGCTACTTCCAAGCCGGTGCACTACTCGAAAGTCGAGCCACAACCTTACTCAAGTCGTCACCAATTGATGATCACGGGACCCCGGAGGGCCTACACGTTGGTGCAAACGAGGATACCGAAAATTCCATGTTATCCGGAGTGCGTATGGGCTCTCCTTCCGTGCAAGCTAGCTAGTCACGAACTTTCGTGCTCCGTTCGCTGCGGACTTTCAGCCCTCGTATTCTAAATGTGGACGGATGCAACCGCTCCGCCCTTCTAATCTTATTAAAATCTAGACCTACGAGCGGCTGTTTTTGGCCATTTTATTGCCTGGCGCCGCCGACCACTATGGGTCGTTCTCTGCCGGTCATGGTCACGACTTGTGTAAATCAAATCCGATGCAAATGACCGGTCAGGTCTAATGCTAAGTGGGTGGGGAAGCCTGCGCAATCACTCACCTACGTTTAAGGATGCGTTGGATTTAATCTGACGCTTGGATCCTTACTCGGGAAAACGGTGACACTTAGCGCGACTTTTTCTGGTGGCTGCCCTCCTAGAATGATTAGGATCGGCTCACGGCATGAGTAATTTGAATTGGCAGCAATGGATCGCATAGCACGTATGTCGGGGCCACTCGGTTCCGGTGAACCTCCCGGATGGAAGTGCCATTCACCTACGTAATGAAATCCTTCTTTCCAACGGGAGGCGAGTATCTCTTTCAGTCCAACAGCTCCGCGTTGGAAGGTTGTAGTGCTGAAAATCGAGTCCTTAGGACACGATGTAATCTCTGTGATTAGAGCGAGAGATTGGTCACTCGTGTACCGACCGATCAAGATGCCGCCTGTTTCATTTGTACCTGCGTTGATGCAGTCATTTACCATAGTGCTCCATGCCGCGAGCTCAAGGTTCACAGCGTACTGAGTATCAGGACATGTGAAGTAGAGCGGAGTGGACGTCTTCATTTTCTGCGCTCGACTGTACCATCTGACATCTGTTGAAAATATTCGTAGCGTCGTCCCGGATTCAGAATCGCCCTACGTATGAATTTGGTACCAATCGCCCCCCAAAGATGCACATCGTCGGCGGTCGCTGGAAAGACGGCATGCCAGCATCCAATGCCTTCAATCTGTGCATCTGCCTCGTTGAGCGCCGGGCTTGGCGAGTCGGCGAATTGAGCTTTGGCATCTACGGCCGGAAAGCTCGTTTCGGAAGCCGCATAGGCAAACAGCCCCTCCGCTCGCCAAGTCATGGCCAGGCTCACAAACAGCTTTTCACTCTGCCAATTGAACAAAGCAAGTGCATCCAATACTTCGTCGTCTCCCGTGCAGTCAATGATCACGTCATAGCTTTTGACCGCTTGCTTGAGTTGTTCGTTTTGCGGAGGAAATACGGTATCGAGCGGTCTCACTTTAGCGTCTGGCATACATTGATTTAGGTGATCTGCCAAGGCGGTGGCTTTCTTGTGGCCTACACTTGGCATGGAGAGCGTATGGCGGCTGAGATTGCCCATCATCAGCCAGTCGAAATCCAAAATGCCCATTTCGCAAACGCCCATGCGAAGAAGGTTTTCTGCAACTGTGCTCCCGAGTGAGCCTGCCCCAATCAGCAGAATCCGGCGCTTGCAGATTTCGTTCTCCGCAGCGCCTCGCGTTCGTAGTTGGTCCGGTGCCCAGTTGGCTGTTCGAAGCCAAGCCAAGGGCTGCATGGATGTTGCAATCTCGGCGTCCCACTGGCGGTGGTTGCGCTCGCATGCCCTAAAACCATTTCTCAACGTCGTTTTGCTGGCGAGATCGGGGCACTTAACAGAGAGCCAATGTAATCGGGATGGAGCAACTCCGAATCGCTCGGCGATCGGGAATCCCAGGAGCAGAATCCAGGGTGGATCTGTACGAGGGCTCTTTCTAGCGGCTGCACCAATTTCAACAAGTATCTGTTTTAGATTGACTTGGTCTGCTGCCAATCGCTGGCTCAGTTCCAACCAGGTCGAAGGCACTTGCCAGGGATGTAGGACCGGAATCTCAGGCAGGACGATCCATACGGCATCCGATACACGTCCTTTGGTTCGCATTGAGGATGACCATTCCAAGGACCTGATGATTTCACCATCGCTTTGGTCGAAACTCTTTATGAACCGTGTGTTGCTGGTTCCTTGAAGGCGAGCAGTGCTTGCATAGCCCCAAGTCGCTTGACGACTTAGCCAATGTGGCAGCTCGGCAGCGAGTTCACGAAATGCCAATAGTGGAAATAGCGATTGTTTAGGCAGGACTGGCAGCTCAAGTGGGTCTCCTGCTACGAGGAGTGAGTCAGTAGCTGCCGCGTCAATCCAGACTAATAATCGCTGCAGCAACCAGAGTAAGCGTTCAGCTAGGTCTAGGGGTTCGTCCGACCAGTTGCTACGATTGAAAACGTCAACGGGCTTTTCTAGACACGGTTTTCCGAGTCTCCAAGCACGTGCTGTGTCTACTTCACCGTTGCAATCCTGGTGTGGAAAAGTAGCGCTGATGCCATGGGTAGCGTCAGGATAAACGTGTGCAACCTCCCCATTCAAAGTTGCCCAGACCACTAGGTGCCAAACCGACTCGAGAGGCATAAAGTCGGTCTCAGATACCGAAAGACATGCAGTGAACCTGAGCGACCATTCTCCTTCTGAATGCTGAACCCAACTGCTGTCAGTGTAGGTGCGTGCATCGTTGTTGATGGCATCGACAACGGACATCAAAACTTGGGGCGTCAGCGATTGAAGAGCCGTCAAGCGAATCGCTCAGTTTTTTCAGGCTTGGCAGGCTGAGTTGGGGCCGTGAAGCCGCCACTCGATCTGTCACCACCCTGAGGCCCAGGCAACGGGAATTTGCTTCCCAACAGATTCCGCCAGAGCTGTCCGCTCTCCTTAGCGTCTGTGCTATCCAGTGCTTCCCGTGCAGCCTTGGCTGCTTCACAAACCGCCTTGTAGAAAGCCTTGAAATCCTCAACCGGCAGACGTGCTAGAACGTTATGTTCGGGGACACCATGATCCGTAAGCGTAGGTACTACGTTGAGTAGGTCATAGGTGTACCAGGTATCTCTGAAACGCTCCAATGCTTGGACCAAGCCTGTTGCCATGGAGCTGGTTCCTTCGGCCAGGACATGCCCGATCATGTGCTCCAATGGGTAGCCCTTCGGGTACTTAGGAAGCTTGTCTGCGTTATCCTGACGCCACCACTTGACCGCTCGAACCAAATTTACGTAGTGACCGTTACACGCTCGATTTTTTGCAGCTGTCCATTGAATCTGAGCCAGGGGGTGAGTGCGCCCCCATTCTCCGGCATCACGGTCAGGAAGAAACAGCGGATGGGGCTTCCATTCGTCAATTGGGGCGTCTTGAAGTGGTGCTGCATTCCCGAGCAATCCGCTTGGCGGTACCCAACTGCGGTTCAATCGCCAACTACCCTCTTCTTCAAGCGAGTTGGTAGTCAGTACCGCTTGTGAACGATACAGCTGCTCCATAAGACGGTGGCCGGAGCCATCAATTGGGAGGGCTGTTATTACTAGGTCTAGATCCACATACGAAAGCTCGATTCCGAAAGAGCGTCCTTGCGGTCGCCATTTGCCCTTGTAGTAACGTTCCAAGAACGGCTCGAAAAGGTCCATGGCCTCTTTCGGCGTGAGGCGGTTGTAGTCGAGGTTAGTCACAACGACGATGTCGACGTCCGGCCGTTTCTCACCCAAAGTACGGATGGCGGTCGACCTGCGGACGCTGCCCTGTAGAAAGGTGGCAACTACGATATCCTTGAGATCCAAATCGGCCTCGAGGCGGCTCCGCAAGGTCTTCGATCCTACCTTCCAATCTTCCTGCTGTGAGGCCGTTGGCCGGATGCCGGTGAGAAACTCCGCAAACTGAGGTTTGAGTTCCATGTCCTTAGACCTTGAAGGTGGGGTGATAGGAGCCGTCGATGCGTCGGTTGAAATCAAATTCGTAGAAGATGCAGAAACCCATGGATTCAGCATGTTGACCCACGAAAAAATTCACAGCATTCGGGGCCGCGCTGAAGACATGCACATTGGCCCCAAACGGAATTCGGGCTTTCGCCACTGCATTGGCCACGTCATCCGCAAGGCGGGCAGCATGGGCTCCACCAGCCACAGAGCCTTGGCCGGCGCCGCCCGGAGGGGTAATGTTTAAAATCCTTCCAATGCTTGTTTGCTTGGTAATCACATAATCCCGCACATCATCCATGGCATCTCTTGAAAAGCTCAATACGAGCGCGATGTCTGGGCCATCATGCAGTTGTTCAACAGTCACATTGGCTGTGCCCTTGTCTTTTCCATCATCTGCTCGCCAAACGGTCGTCCCTGAGCGCCCCTTTTGGACAAGCTCAACGTTCAGACCGGACTTCAACCCGAGGCATCGGCCTGCCAGAAATGCGATGGAGGTATGAACATCCAAGAATAGTCGAATGCGTCGTTCAGACTGCTTTACTCGCGCGAAGAAGGACTCGACTAATGGCTGGACAGCCGAGGTCCAGTCTGCCCCGGGCTTAAGGTGGCGACCGTCGAAGTGCTGCAGGAGCGAGAGAGTATTTTCCGGGAGAGCATCTATTCGGTCCGTTGGCCCATCGGTGAATGAGCGCAGGGCCACGTTGAGGAAGTCTTCAGGTGGATCGGCGCGTAGCCAGCCTTCAACTTTACAAAGCGTGTCGAATTGCTCACGGGTAAACTGGTAAAGACCTTTGCTCTTTAGTGCACGAGCCGCAGCATCGAAGCGAAACTCTGAGGTGTCATAGCAACCGA
Source organism: Pseudomonas fildesensis (assembly GCF_001050345.1). GTDB lineage: Bacteria > Pseudomonadota > Gammaproteobacteria > Pseudomonadales > Pseudomonadaceae > Aquipseudomonas > Aquipseudomonas fildesensis. The sequence continues at coordinate 237,467 of NZ_LFMW01000021.1, forward strand.
TCAGGCCAACGACGCGGAAGCGAAGGTTTACCTCCTGCCGTAACTGCTCCAAAGAGCGCTGCGCTGTAGCGATGTGGAGGCCCATCAATATTTTCTTTAACTCGTCGTCCGACGAGAGCTTGAGATGTTCGCGCCATAGCTTTCGTACTTTGCCCATTCTGCTGCGGTCGGTTTTACCCTCCCAGAGTTTATCCAGTCGTAGGGAGTGGTCTACAGCCGATATAATCTCACTCAGCGGATCGTCGTCTTTGACGCTATCAATCGTAACGAGGTGGAATGCCGAACGATCAGGAGCGTTCTCTTTGGCTTGCTTCAATCGTTCTAATAGGGATACGGATTCTGCGCCGATAAAGGTGGGGTCAATGAGATCGGAATAGCCGAAGCGACCGGCGCCCGTGACATGGAATTTGATCTGATGATAGTCCACTGAAATGCGCGTGGGCCCGCTGCTGACTCGAGGAGGGTCATAGCGGATGATTACGTCGTCGAACGCTTTGGGACCGTCCGCCTCATACGAAACCTCGATCACGTGTGACTGATCCGGATCCCTTAAGGCGGATGCGTGTATCCAGAAGAAGCGCGCTTGGTAGTCATGTCCGTGCCATCCAGCCGATACCGAGTTGGCCATGCTCAATTCCCTAAGTGGCGTACCGGCAAAACGCTATCGCTTCTACGTTTTATAATCAAGCCGGATTGCACGTTCTCGATCGCTAATTGCTTTGTTAGGTAATTGCATAGGCTTGCCCAAGCATTTGCGTTCGATCTGACCAACCATCTTCATCGGATTTGACCAGCAAGCTACGTGGCCATGACAGTCAGAGAACGACCCGTTGCATTTGGTCGTAACCGGCAGAAGTTGACCGATGGCTGGCGGTCATAGTTGCCAAGGGCGGATTCATACGTTGCGAATGGCTGGTAGACTGCAAATAGGCCGTCAATTCATTGTAATATCATTATGTTAGCGGATCTGGACACATGGCTCCAGCCAGCGGAGAAGTCAGCTAGTCTTCCCACACCAGTTACTCAGGACGATCCCATGCCAAATAACTCTGAAGCGAACATAGCCACAGCGGACGCTCTCACACTGTTACTGCACAACCAGCACGCGTTAGCGGCGGCCCTCGAAGAAGTGACCAAATGGATCTCAGTGAACGGAGTTGAAAGTGTCGCCGCTAACGCAGTCGGGGCCATGGACACGCTGGATAAGAATGCACGAGCCATCACAAATGCAATTATGCGCCTACGCCAATTATAGACCTCACCTAACCCCCGGCTCCCCTTGCAGCTACCGAAATGATTCTGCAAAATCCACCCTCAATCTGTCACTCGAGTCGCTGGATCTGATCATTTGAGATGTAAGGACGGCTATTCCGCCAGCGGTTGTGGCGATACCATATGCGCCAGAGCATGAGTCAACGAGGAAACTGAGGCGATAACGCACCAATAGAGCGGGTACTCCGCAGCTAGAAAACAGAATGGATACCGACCTTGGGCTATCGATCTGCGCAGGAAGCACAGCGCGATGTCAGCCGTTTCTTGAGGCATCGTTACAACTGGATTTGGCCTCACCAATTCAACTATGGGTGGGTGCTGGCGCGGGCCTAGGAAAACTTAACTTCGTATTTGTAATTAGTTGATCACTACATACGGGGCAGCGCTCATGCTAGAATAAGAATTTTCAGATATAGACCGTTTCAGACTTTGACCGGCCGACAGCACTGGGAAAGTAAAGAAATAAAAACTCTTCCCGCCTGAGATTCGCGTAGCCTATATCATTTGGCGCGCCGCTATGGATCATTCCTTTAGATCCTCGAAAACTGCACCGTTTTTTACTTCGGGCCGCCAACGACACGTGTGATATGTAATAACCATCTTCGATATCGGAATCAGGTTTCCGCAGGAAGAAAGAGTAGGGAGGCCTGAAAAATTCCGCCCCCCGCTCAATTCGGATATGCACCCTAATACTATTAGCGCCCGAGAAATTGTCGGTACAAAATTCCAGGGCGGACCACGCCGCATGAAACGACATCCATCCGCGTAACAAAAACGTACGGAGGTCCAGCCCCACGGTATTCCTGTAGAACTCCCCCCCCGGGGAATAAGGATTGATTTTAGGACTATTTAAGTCAGTCATCGTGTATAAATTCAAAAAAGTTACGAGCCAAGTGTAATAACCAAGAACGCAACTACAACGCCACTCGCCAACAAGTGACGAGCAACTACTGACACCGAACCGCTTTATCAGGTTATGACATCGCTTGTGCTTTTTGACGTACAGATTAAAGACATGACGTCTGAGGGACTTCGCACAAGCGACTAAATTTGCGGAACTATCTGCGTCGTTTAACATATGCAACATACGAACCCTCGCTACTGCCACCTTCGGAAAACCTATATCAATCGACGATTCTCCTACCAAGTTCTCAAGGTATCTCCAATAAATAAATAACGGCCTAGATGACCAATGAGCCGCCGAGTTACGCGCAATCTCCAGCAAATGAAGTCCAGAAACTTTCATGACTTTATTGATCCAAGATGTAATTTTCTGATTCCACTGATCCCACCGCAGCGCTGACACATGATCGAGTTTGGGTTGCGGGAATTTCTCGCCTCGGTACAGTTTCAAATGCTCGCAAAAGTACTCGTCAGACTGAAGTCTAGCGACGCCTGTGGGGGTCAACGCATTACTGCATGACTTGCAGGGTTGCAGCGTCAGGCTATGAATTGGACACTTCTCAAGCCAAGGAAAAAAAAACCAAGTCGAGTGAAATAACTGTTCGATGCACATAGAGCAGTGTCGAACTTCACTGAGCGCATGATTTTTTGGTGAGCCAAAAGCAAGATCGACGAATGCCGTACTGGCTGCCTTTTCAGAAATACCTAGAGCATGGCTAAATGAATCTAGGTTAAACTGTTTGCTGCAGAACCAATTTACTCGATGCAAGGATGTCCCTGAAGCAGTCGATCCGACCTGTCTGTAATACTGCACAAGATTAATGTCGTTAATGAGCAGAAGTCGGACTTGCATCCCCCACGCTGATTCGTAGAGGTAGACGTGACGTGGAAAAGTCAGGACATATTTCATTTGCTTGCTCCTGGCCTTGAGGAAGATTGCACAAATTCCGCCATCATTGAGCGATCAATGGCCTCTTTGATATCCTCAACCCTAATTTTGAAATTAGTGCTGTCATTAGCTGACGCTCTGATCAGTAGGTTCTGGAGGGCGCGAAAGAGATGTTCAGTTGGAATGGGCACTCGCGCGGCGGCGGCATCAGTCACCGCTTGCCGGACAGCTGCATAAATGGAGCTAGCGTAGTTACTTAGTCGAAAACCGCTAGCAAATGCCAAAGGTACGAAAAAGTTAGTATAAGAGCATCCCGACTCCGGCGGATAGATCAAGGTGGTATCATAATCTTGAAGAAGTTCGTTGAGCCATGTAGCACTATCGCAACCCTGAAACCTGACCCGCTGACTAAGAAATCTCGCAACAATCGCATCTTCCCCTGCGAGCCGAAATGCGCTTATTCGATTGGCGATATCAGGTTGTGCAAATCCGACTGAGGTGAGCGTTATTTCCGATAACTTAAAATGGTTTTGAATCATCTGGAGCACCTTAAACTGCGCAAGTGTAAGGCTTTGCAATTCATCTAAAATGAGCACAAAATGCGCTCCGCCACGGGCCAGAATTTCACATTCTAAGTGCTTTATCAGCCTATTACGTAGTTTGGATTGGCTCTCCCTATACTTTGGGAGTAGCCCAGTTGCATTAACCAATGTATTAACAATCGTATCGTCCTCGCTCATATCGCACGAAATATGGATCGCATATTTTTTAGGAAACTCCTGCTCGAGTAAAAATCTTACCATGGATGCAGATGCCGTCTTCCCCATGCGGGGTGGTCCGTCGAAACAAATGCTCGGATGTCCTAACCAAACACTTTCACGCACCCTTGCGTAAACTCCTTGTATGGTATTTGTAATCGCCTTAACTTTAGCCTCAACGACCGGATGCCCGTCAATCATGGAATTACGCTGATCGATGTTCGCGGGATCAAAAAAAATCATCATTGAACTACCCCTTGCTCAGAAGCTTTCTGAAATCCGGCATTTCTTTTTTCATCAGGGACTTGATTGGATCGCTGGTTGACGAAGCAACGGGCTGGGGCTCTGAGATATCTTCTGTCGCTATTTTTTCGCCATCTAACGCCCCCGCTCCCACCGCGAGGCTAAGATGCAAGTCATCCTTAATCTCATGCTTCAAACGATTGAACTCACTACTGGTTTTCTTGCTATCTCGCTTGTCTGCTCCAGCCTCCGGCGCTAACAACTGTTTATTAAGATAATTCAAATAATACTCAACCGGATCTTGCATTTCCTGGATGGTTGCGATTTTGTCAGCCAGTAACGAATTGATCTGTTGCCGAGTCTTGCGGCTATGTTTTGTCTTGGCCCACTTACCAGCCGCCATGAGGTGCCCTAGCGACTCACCATTTGGCAAATATGCCTCTACGACTCGCATATCTTCTTCATCTAGGAGGACGGTCAGGGTCTCTTTTGCGAGCCAGCTGGACTCTCTCAACAATGCGTTTGAATACCGCACCCGGTCGATGGTGATGTATGGCCTCATTCCTTTTTTTTGGTAGTAAATAACTTTGCAGGCTATTTTTACCTTGTAAGTCATTTTATCCTCCATCTTATCAGCCAGTAGTCGGCGGACAAGAAAGTTACCATTATCCATTCTAAGCTTTTGCTGGATAAATTCTAAAGGCGTTAAAAAACCTAATCCCTCGTTAGGTGTGGCGTTATATTGAGCGAAGTGATGGTAAGCCAGTTCCTCCACGATGTCGGATTCGATTTTATATGTTTTTGCGACTTTTTCTGCATCCCGTGCACGTCCTTTGGTTGGACTAGAGCCAGTAGTGCTAGGAAATCGTTGGAAGATTGCCTGCGTAACCCCTTCAAATGTTCGCTCTATATTTGGTCTGCTCTCAAAGTGACCTGGAGGACCATAGTTAAGTGCGAAGCCCGATTCCCGCCGCAGCACAGTAGATACTTTAGCTGATAAGTTACACAGCGCGTTGTCTGCCATCAGCACCGCAGGAAGAGCATGTGTCAACTCACCGAACCGCTCGCTTGGATAACCAGCCTCACCTTGGATGAACATATTCAACTTATTGCTCGTTGGCGCTGGAAGCGTAGCGCCTAGGCTTCGCGTAATCAGCCTCACAACATCACTCGCAGTCACCTCAGGGCCATATACAATCAAAAACCATATAGCAGCTTTTGAACCTCTATCGACTAACGCGAGCAGATTTATTCTTTTTACCGTGAAGTAAGATAGCAAACTGTCTGCATTGCGTACTCCGACCACAAACTGCGCATCAATCTTATGGCTGTCAACTTCCCAAGCGTCGTATACCTCATCGAACCTGAGAGACGCCTCGCTGCCAGTGCCAACTGACAAATGCGCACGCGCAGCACTGTCGCCATATACCCTCACCTGCTGGTCTGCATTCAGGTGGATGATTTCCTTCATGAAGGCTGAAATACTGCGTTGTCCTTGGTATCTCGTATTGAATGGCCACTCGGCGTCGGTTGCTCCTAGCTCCCTCAAACTGTCCCTGAATATTTTGCCGAGCTTCTTCGGAGCAATCTTGTACTCAAATACAGTTCCGGGGGGCTGATCTTTAGCTCTCGTCTTCAGTATCTTATTGACCAGTTTATCGTAAAGATCTGGATACTTTGAAAGGGTCTGATTCAAAACTCCAGCATACCCAGACCTAGTGCCAGGGATGGTTTTTTTAAGCACCGACGTGCGCTCATAAGCCTTTATCCTGAAACCTGGAATGAGAGCCCTGAACCCCCAGACAGTACCATCTGACGCAGTACCCCCACATCTGGCTATGAGCCGGGTAAGCTCTGAAGGCCTGATCCTTGTGAGATCGGCAATAATCTCAACCGGATCTCCGTTCAGATACAAGTCAATCGCCGCCATTCGCCTATTAAACAAATCACGCTGTTCAGCAGTCATGTTACTGGTGTGAACCGGTGCCCACGGCCGAGTTTCAAGAATCGAAATTTGTATCTCTCGCCTGCTACGCACGGATCAATCACCTCTTAATGTCCACCTAGTATTTCTGCCGAAGACGTTCGACACGAACTCCAATTCAATATCCCCCATGAGAGCCGCCCGAGCGAAAACGCCGAGAATTTTCATCTGATCGTACACCATTGAACTCATAATTAATTGCTGTACGTCGCCAGCTCTGTTGGTTCGTAAGAACAAGTTAACCCAATTTGTTTCGACCAAGCATAATTCATCGCGAATTTGAGCCGCGAAAGATATAACTTTTAGCCAATTACCCGAGCGCCTTACTGCGCTGGCTACGTTTTTAGTATCAAAAAAATTAATAGGCACTTCGCCGGCACTGATACCGCCCTCAAAAACAGTGACCATTTCTCTCTGCTCGCCCTTCATCCCTGAAATAAGCTGATGAAACTCAGCAGTCCCGGTGTGAGTTTCGGTAAGAATGACTTCTCGTTTACGTGCAGTCTCTTCCCAGGGGTACTGGATTACGACCTCCACTCCAAAAAGGAAGTCCTTAATATATGGATTCGGCTCTAGCTCCGAAGCCCAATAAATGCATTCGTTATTACTCGCTAACGTAATATCTCCACTTTTTTTTAAGCTGTAAGAAAGCCAGATATGGTTTTTTGAGTTCTTTCGCTCACCATGTGACTTCAACAGTTTTCCGCGCAGCTTAGACTTCAGTGAAGACATTCTTTAACTCCTGTCGCATACTCAGTTGACCACATTTAATTACATGAACGCTTTACTGATCGCTTTGGCTTTTCAGGCAGATGACTAAGCTCGTGGACTTCTCATAACTCACGACAGCATCTGAAGCCACTCCAAATGGAAACAAGCGACCAGTTTAGTTGGCAAGCACAACTGGATTGTCAAAAATTGCAAGTTGAAACAAAAATCACGGCAGCAAGAATACTTACTTATAACCGCATTGACAAATGCACCAGAGCATAACCTCAGGAATTGTATTTCTTACTTATCCTGGTTTGATTGTATTTATTTTCTACTGTTTAGAAATTACGTCAGCTACGCCGCTGCGGCGCGATCCCAAGGGCCTCACCCCGAACAAAATTCAAACCCAACTCTTCGTTTTGTTAATTCGAATAACGGAACCTCAAACGTTTCCTACTAGCAGCCTGCCTAAGTGACCTAGGGTGGGGGTATACCGAGATTTCACCACTGATCCTTAGTCCTTATAACGACGCCGTACTTTTCGTAATACTGCGATTGATGCTTTTCGCCAGCGCTTCAGTTTTGGTAAGTTTCATCATGTTATGATTCATACCGGGATGTCACGCAAGAAAACCATAGCCGCGAGGGTGTGTCAAAGTGGAAGAAAACAAAATTTTTTACGCCCCCTTTGAAAATCAACCTATTGATAGCAATAGTGTTTTATGTACTGAAATTGATTTTCCAATAGCATTGCGAAATTTGTCGAAAGCCCCTATCTGCACAACGTTTACCCCGATGCGGAAACTCAGCATTCTGTGTTGGTACGGATATCTGGGTCGTTCCATCGGTACCATGAAGGCGGGCAGCCTTGAACGATATTTTGAACCTAGTGCGATATCTATAGGACCCGACGGATGCACGAAGCAGAAAAAAAATAAATGGCGTAACTATCGCGACGGCCTTCATAAACCACATGTAAAGCTGGTGCGTGATGTTGATAGCCGAGCACGAGGGTCTGCGCGTATTTTGGAACACCCTCTATGGAAAGTCTGTGACCCCAATAATCAAACTGTGGCAGAAGATTCCGAATTCATTAGGCAGTCGAACCCAAAAATTCAGCAAATTATCTGCCCTAACGAGGCGCACAACCAGTATTTTCAATCTGAACTAGACCTATCCCGTAACCACCGACGATCTCTTTGTAAAATCCCAAGTTTGGACTCTCTAGCGGCCGTTACTTGGATCATCAGGTCTTCCCAGAGACTCACAGTCGCCGAACCTTCTCAGGCGTTCTATGCGGCCCATGATATATTGATGAACCTCTCGTCAGAGCTACACCAGCTTGGAATCGCGTCACACTTGCTAAATCATTATATAAAATGGATCCTACCCTTGGCTCTGCCGAAGGGCTTTATAGTTGACCTTGCCCCCTCAGACTACATACTGATATCACTATTTACTACCACCTTTATGAAAGCAGGAATTCTCTCAAAAGGCATAATGCACTCGAATGAAAAGATTTATAAGGAGGTGTTCCTGGCGCAGGATCTGAAAAAAGACTTCAATATTTTTTTTGCTCTTTCCGCTCGTTTCGCTTATATCAGTAACATTGACGAAAACAGTCGCATTTATGACTTCGATACTCATAACAAAATCAGGCATAAAGCTATAACTAGCTTTATGGGTCCTTCATGGGTCGGCCATCTCACCAATGGGGCATCCAAAACTCTAGCAACCTGAACAACGGCGATTTATCGTAGTGCACATTATTGTGCACCCTGCCGGATGTAATAACTCTAAGCTGAACATCGATATAGTTCAGTGCCTGCGAACATCCGCAGCGTCACTCACTGCCAGTTCATTACTAGTTTACCTGTTGAGTGGTCATACGCTCCCCATTGACCTGAAGTGCGCCCGGCCCACCGTCTCTGCCACCGACTCGCTTGCTACTGCCAAACTCTCCTCCTCCCCCCCCAAAAATACGAGTTCATAATATTACTTCCATCCCCATTTATTGTAAGCGCTCCATAAACCCCACCGACTTCAAGATGGGTAATGCGCCTAGCTAGGCGATGCCGGCGAGCAGTTCCACGGTAACAGCGCTTCGTAATCTTCAACCGAGGTCGCCATTGGCAGCCGTTCTAATGCGTGGCGCAGCCACGCATAGGGCTCTTGGCCGTT
>NZ_LFMW01000022.1 GCF_001050345.1 Pseudomonas fildesensis
GAGTGGGTACGTGAGACTGCCGTGCTGGCGGTCGATGGCAAATACCTGGTGGGCTACCTGGTACTGCACAACGCCGGCGATGACTGGCGTGATGTGCTGGGCGCCCACCTGGGTCAGCATCTGCCGGACTACATGGTCCCGGCCCAGTGGGTGCTGCTGGAGCAAATGCCCCTGAGCCCCAACGGAAAACTGGACCGCAAGGCGCTGCCAAAACCCGATGCCCTGCAGCAATCCCAGGCTTACGAGGCTCCGCGCAGCGAGCTGGAACAACAGATCGCAGACATCTGGTCGCAAGTGCTGGAGGTGGAGCGCGTGGGGCGCAACGACAACTTCTTTGAAATGGGCGGACATTCCTTGCTGGTGATTAACGTGATCTCGCGTATGCAACTTGAACTGGGCCTGAGACCGGCACCGCAGGATATTTTCCAGCATCCGGATGTGGGCCGCCTGGCGTCACACCTCGAAGGTCAAGGTAGTGCGATCACTGAAGATAAATTGAGCCGTCTTGACGCGCTATTCGATGACATTGGGGCGTTTTGATGGACAGCCAGGTTGCACAACGTATCGTTAAGCGGTTTATGGGCTTGCCGCTGGAACAGCGCAGGCTCTATCTGCAGAAAATGCTCGCCGAGGATGTGTCGCTCGCTAACTTGCCGATCCCCGTGACGCGCGACGAGGCGCCAGAGTTGCTGCTGTCCTACGCTCAGGAGCGCCAATGGTTTATCTGGCAACTGGATCCCGACAGCGCGGCCTACCACCTGCCTACTGCATTGCGCTTGAAGGGGCAGCTGGACATTGCCGCGTTGCAGCGCAGCTTCGATAGCCTGGTCGCGCGCCATGAAAGCCTGCGGACCTGCTTGCGTCAGGACGGCGAGCGACGTGTGCAGGTGGTCAGTGCGCAGGCCGTTGTTCAGATTCAACGTCTGGATACTGACGAAACCCAGGTTGCCGCGCAGGTTGAAGAGCTGATCGCACAGCCGTTTGATCTGGAGCGCGGGCCTTTGCTGCGTGTCACGTTGATGCGCCTTGGCGAAGATGAACATGTGCTGGTGCTGGTTCAGCATCACATCGTGTCGGATGGCGGCTCGATGCAGGTAATGGTGGACGAGTTGGTGCAGTTATATGCCGCCTTCAGCCACGGGCGCGAGGGGCAGTTGCCGGCCCTGCCGATCCAGTACGCCGATTACGCCTTGTGGCAGCGTGCCTGGATGGAAGCCGGCGAGCAAGATCGTCAAATGGACTATTGGCGTGCTCGGCTGGGGGGCGAGCAGCCTGTCTTGGAATTACCCTTTGATCGCCAGCGTCCACCGACGCAAAGCCACCGTGGCGCGAGCCTGGACATCGCGTTGCCGCCGACCCTGGTGGCTGCGCTGCGCGATCTGGCCCAGCGCGAAGGTGTAACGATGTTCATGTTGCTGCTAGCGTCGTTCCAACTGCTGATGCATCGCTACAGCGGCCAGGCTGACATCCGTATCGGTGTGCCGACGGCCAACCGTAATCGTGTCGAAACCGAACGTTTGATCGGATTTTTCGTGAACACTCAGGTGATCAGAGCGGATCTCGACGGGCAGATGTCGGTGTACGCGCTGTTGCAGCAAGTCCGCACACGTGCCCTGGAAGCCCAGGCGCATCAGGATTTGCCCTTCGAACAGCTGGTTGTGGCGCTGCAGCCGGAGCGTAACCTGAGCTATAACCCGTTGTTCCAGGTGATGTTCAATCACCAGTCCGACATCCGCAAAGCCAGCAGTGCACAGTCGGTGGGGCCGCTGCAGGTGCAGAGCCTTGAGTGGCAGAGTCGTACCGCGCAGTTCGACCTGAGCCTGGACACCCGCGAGTCTGCCGACGGCATCTTGGCTGCACTGACCTACGCCACCGACCTGTTCGACGCGCCAACCCTTGAGCGCATGGCACGACACTGGCAAAACCTGTTGCAAGGCATGGCCGGGGACGCACAACAACCCATTGGTCGACTGATCTTGCTCGATAGGGATGAGCAACATCGGATCGTCCACACGTGGAACGCGACAGCCAAGGATTACCCGCTGCAATCCTGCGTGCACCAGATGATCGAGGCACAGGTGGTACGAACCCCCGACGCACAGGCCCTGGGTTTTGCCGGAAAGTCCTTGAGTTACGCTGAGCTCAATCGTTCTGCCAACCGCCTGGCGCACCGCCTGATGGCTGCGGGGGTAGGCCCGGACGTTCTTGTAGGCCTGGCGGTGGAGCGGTCCATCGAGATGGTGGTGGGCTTGCTGGCGGTGCTCAAGGCTGGCGGCGCCTATGTACCGCTTGACCCGCAATACCCGCGTGAGCGTTTGGCCTACATGCTGGAAGACAGTGGCGTGAAGTTGCTGCTGACCCAGCGACATTGGCTGGGGCCGCTGCCGATCCCCCCTGGGCTGGATGTTTTGGTGTTGGGTGAGGAAGGATTTGACGCTTACAGCGAAGCCAATCCGACTATCACCCTGGACGGCGAGAACCTGGCGTATGTGATCTACACCTCTGGCTCAACCGGCAAACCCAAGGGGGCAGGCAACCGTCACTCGGCGCTGACCAACCGCTTGTGCTGGATGCAGGATGCCTATGGTTTGGATGACGGCGACACGGTCTTGCAAAAGACGCCGTTCAGCTTCGACGTGTCTGTGTGGGAATTTTTCTGGCCGTTGATGACCGGCGCGCGCTTGGTGGTTGCGGCGCCCGGTGAGCATCGTGATCCCGCCCGCTTGATCGAGCTGATCAATCAACACCAAGTCACTACGTTGCACTTTGTGCCGTCGATGTTGCAGGCCTTTGTGCAAGACCCTGATGTTGCCAGTTGCCACAGCCTGCGTCGTATCGTCTGCAGTGGCGAGGCGTTGCCGGTCGATGCCCAGCAACAGGTGTTCGCCAAGCTGCCTCGGGCCGCTCTCTACAACCTGTACGGCCCGACTGAAGCGGCTATCGACGTAACCCACTGGACCTGTGTCGCAGAAGGCTGCGACACGGTACCTATCGGTCAGCCGATTGCCAACCTGGGCACTTATGTACTCGATGCGCAGTTTTTGCCAGTTGCGACTGGCGTGCCAGGCGAGCTGTACCTGGGCGGCGTCGGCCTGGCGCGTAGCTATCATCAAAGGCCCGCATTGACCGCCGAACGGTTTGTACCCTGCCCATTCCAGGCCGGGGCGCGCCTGTACCGCACCGGTGACCGGGTGCGCCAGCGAGCCGATGGAGTGATCGAGTACCTCGGACGGCTGGATCATCAGGTCAAGTTGCGTGGCTTGCGTATCGAACTGGGTGAAATCGAGGCCCGCCTGCTGGCGCACGAGCGAGTGCGCGAAGCGACCGTGCAAGTGCTGGATGGCAAGCACCTGGTGGGTTACCTGGTGTTGCATGGCGCTGTCGAGGGCTGGCGCGACTTGCTCAGTACGCATCTGGCCCAACACTTACCGGACTATATGGTGCCCGCTCAGTGGGTGGTGCTCGATCAGATGCCATTGAGCCCCAATGGCAAGTTGGACCGCAAGGCCCTGCCCAAACCGGATGCAGCCCAGCAGGCCCAGGTATACCTGGCGCCGCAGAGTGCGCTGGAAAAACAGCTGGCGGGAATCTGGTCCGATATCCTAGGCGTCGAACAAGTGGGCCTGCGCGACAACTTCTTCGAGCTGGGCGGCCATTCGCTGCTGGTGTTGATGATCAAGGAACGAATCCGCGCTGCCACGGGAGTCAGCTTGTCGGTGACGCAACTGATGCTCAACCCGACGGTGCAAGGTCAGGCCAGCAGCCTGCAAGGCGTTACACGCAGCAACCTGATTGTACGGCTCAACAGCCAGGAATCGGGCACGCCACTGTTCCTGTTTCACCCCAGCTACGGCTCGGTACATTGCTACAAGGCGCTCGCCCTGGCATTGCGTGAGCGGCGCCCAGTGATGGGGGTCGTCTGCCGCGCGCTGGTGGAAGAGGGTGGGGACGTCCCCTCCTGGACGAGCATGGTCGAGGATTACACCGAGCAGCTATTGATTGCACAGCCCCATGGTTCCTTCCGCCTGGCTGGCTGGTCGCTGGGCGGCAATCTGGCCATGGACGTTGCCTATCGCCTGGAGCAGGCGGGTCGTGAGGTGGAATGCGTGGGTTGGATCGACGCACCGCCACCGTACCGAGAGGCAGCATTTTGGGGTGAGGCTGGCGTCGTGGATGAACGGCTGGTTTCAGCCAGTGAACAACGCGCCGAGTTGCTGGGCGTTATTTTTCCCGAGTATGCCGAACAGATCCACTGCGTGTGGCTGGATAGCCAGGGTGACGATACGCAACGATGGGAAAGGGTGAATGCTTGGGCGGAACACACGCTGGGTGCTGCGTATGACGCGCTCAAGGATGCGCTGTTGGAAGGCAGTGAGGCGCAGATTTCCTGGGAAGTGAAGCGTCTGCTGGACCTGCGTTTGCAAGAAGCCGAATACCAACCGATCAGCGCGCCAGTACTGTGCTGGTGGGCGGGCCTGAGCAAGGGGGGGCAGCACCGGGAGCTGATCGAGTCGAGCATGCGCGCGGTGATTGGAGACGCCGGTATCCAGACGTCCACGGTGGTGGACACCACTCATGATCGGATCATCGATAACCCGGAGTTTGTCAGCAGTTTCGTCGCCCTCATGGGCTAGGGCCTTACCCATGAAAAAGCCCCTGGTCATGTGAGTGACCAGGGGCTTTTTTTCAGGCCTGGAGTCTTAGAAGTTCCAGCGTGTCGTGAGCATCACGTTGCGTGGATCGCCGTAGTACGACGAGTTATAGAACCCGATGTTGGTGTAGTACTTCTTGTCGAAAACGTTGTTGACGTTGAGGGTGGCGGAAACGTTGTCAGTCACTTGATAACGCGCCATCACGTCGACCAGCCAGTAAGGGTCTTGCGAGAACTTGTCGGTGGTGTTCTTCGGGCGGTTGTTCAGTAGCTGCCATCCCTCGCCCTGCCAGCGAGCGCCGCCGCCCAGAGTGAGTCGGTCCCAAGGGCCGGTGAGTTTGTAGGTTGTGTAGAAGTTGATCTGGTCTTCCGGTTCCCAGGTGGAGACCTTCGTGCCGCTCTGATCGCGAATGATCTTGTGGGTATAACCCGCTTGCAACTGCCAGCCGGGCGCCAGTTCGCCGGAGATTTCCGCTTCATAGCCCTTGGTCTTGGCGGTGATGCCCTTGTAAGGGTTGGCAACCAGCGAGGTGTCTGCGGTCGAGTCGAATTCTGCGCGGTTTTCCTCATGAACCTCGAAGTAGGCCAGGCTGGTGTTCAGGCGCCCGTCGTAGAATTCACCCTTGAGGCCGATCTCGTAGTTGGTGCCTTCATCCGGCTCCAGCATTTTGTTGCTGCTGTCTCGATACGCGGTTTGCGGCAAGTAGATTTCGGTGTAGCTGGCATAGAGCGAGTAGTTGTCGTTGAGATCATAGACCAGGCCGGCGTAAGGAATGACCTTGCCAGTGTCCTTGGTGTCGCTGGTACCGGTTACCTGATAGTTGGCGATACGCGTGCCCAGCAACAGGTGCAAGTCATCCATCAGGCTGAAACGCCCAGTCATGTACACGCCCGATTGGCGGGTGGTCTCGTCGTTCTTGAAGCCGACATCGCCCCAGTCCGGCTCGATGCTGCCACCGTTCCAGTTGTAGAAGTCGATGACGTTGTTGGTGTAGGTCGGGCTGTAGTAGTCCTTGCCCACCCAGTGCGAAGAGGAGATCGACGAGCCGATGACCAGCTCATGTTCGCGACCGAGCATGCTGAACGGGCCGGTTAGGTAGAAATCGCCACTGTCGCTGACGGTTTCACCGGTGTACTTGTTGGCGTAGATGGAGGACAGACCGGTGGTCGGGTTCGGTTCGGCCAGTGAGCCCAGCGGGGCGTTGTAGCCATTGATCTGGTGGTTGTATTGCCCTTTGGCCACCCAGCCGTTGTTGAACGTGTGCTCCAAGGTCGCGAAAGCGGTACGCGAATACTGCTCCCACTTGCTCCACTTCGCGCCATTGTTGAAGGAGCGCGGCAAACTGATCGGATTGCCCGCGGAGTCATATACCGGACGGCTGCCCGACCAGCCTGAGCCTTTTGGATCGTTATCCTGATAGTCCGCACCGACGGTGAGGAGGGTGTCTTCATCCAGGTCGAATTCGAGAATGCCGTAGAACACGCTGGTCTTGCGCTCATAGTGATCCATGAACGAATGCTTGTCCTGATAGGCAGCGACCGCACGGCCACGCACGTTGCCGGTCTCCGTCAACGGACCGCTGACGTCGATTTCCGAGCGGTAGTTGTCCCAAGAGCCCGCGCCGAGTTCGACATGGCCCTTGAACTCGGATGTGGGCTTCTTGCGCACCAGGTTGATGGTGCCCCCAGGGCCACCGGCACCGGTCAATAGGCCGGTCGCGCCTTTGAGTACTTCGACACGATCGTAGATCGCCATGTCAGTCAGCGTCTGCCCGGCCGAGTAGGGGGCGTTGCGGGTCATCGGGATGCCATCGTACTGGAAGTTCTGGATGGCGAAGCCGCGAGAATAATAGTTGGTACGTTCACTGTCGTAGGTGGAGACGGTGATGCCCGGAGTGTGGCGCATCACGTCATCGATGCCGGTCAGGCCGAAGTCATCCATGGCCTGGCGGGTGATCACCGAGATCGATTGCGGTGTCTGTCGTGGCGTCAAGACCATGCGCGTAGCGGTTGCAATGGTGCCTGGGGTATAGGAACCGGTGCCTTCGGTGACCGTACCCAACTGGTTCGCGGTGACTTGGGTCGCACCCAGCTCCAGGGCGCTGGAGCCACCGGCGGCGCTGATGGTGACGGCGTTGCCTTGCAAGCCGTAGTTGATGCCTGAACCTTTGAGCAGGGCAGCAATGGCCTGTTCGGGGGCAAGCTTGCCCTTCACCGCATTACTGCTTTTGTTTTGCACATCCGTCGGGCTATACAGCACCTGCAGGTTGGTCTGGCGTCCAAATTCCTGCAGTGCCGTCCCCAACGGCTGCGCAGGAATATCGATCTCGATCTCTTGAGCCTGCACATAGCCCGACAGCGGCAAGGACACCGCCAGGGCAAGGGCGCATGGCTTAAGGTTGACGTGCAAGGCCCGGCGCATGGATAGCGCCTTGCTCAGGGGGCTTAGACCGAGTCGTACCGACATGGATGCTTTCTCTTCTATGTTTAGTTGGGCAGATTTTAGTTGTTTATGAGGTTAGTTCTCATTACCACTAGTGAGACGTTCCTACCTGGAGAAACCGGAAAAGAAATTTCACGCAGGTTCCATCTCGTGCACGACCTTGCCGGCACGCAGGCGTACCAACTGGTCGGCGATGTCGAAATAACGGTCGTCGTGACTGATGACAATGATGGTTTTACCCAGACGCTTGAGGTCCGGTAGCAGCTCTGTGTAGAAGATCCTGCGGAAGGCCGGGTCCTGGTCGGCGGCCCATTCGTCGAACACCAGCACCGGGCGTTCTTCCAACCAGGCATTGACCAGGGCCAGGCGCTTGCGCTGGCCGGTGGAGAGGTCGGTGGTGCTGAATGCGCCGTCCTTGATCGTGACTTTGTGTGCGATTTCCAGGCGTTCCAGGTACTCGGCCGCGCTGTCCAGCGACTGTTGGCCGCCGCCCTGGACCAAGTCATCGAACAGGTAGTAGTCGGCAAATACAGTGGTAAATAATTGGCGGTAATCATCGCGTGTCGGGGCGATCACGGCTTCCCCATTGAGGTGGATTTCACCGGCGTGCGGTTGGTAAAGACCCAATAGCAGCTTGATCAGCGTGGTCTTGCCGCAGCCGTTCTCGCCGACGATAAACACGATATCGCCCTGTTTGATGCTCAGGTTGATCGGCCCCAGGTGGAACGGCTCGCTGCCTTCCACCGGCGGCGGACTGTAGCTCACGCCCCGCAGCTCCAGGCTGTGCACGACCGGTTTTGGGGCTTCGCTGTCTTCCAGCAGCAAATGCGGCTCGGGAGACGAGAAACGTTCGGACAGTTCGGCGATGCGCGAGAACGCGATCTGCGCCCGGCTGACGATCGGCAGCGCGGTCACTACGTGCTCCAGGGGACCTTTCATGTACAGCAACACCAGTACAAAACCGGTGATCACGGCGGGGTCGGGGTTGGGGTTATAGGCCTGGAAGGCCAGCGCCAGGCCGATCACCACGAAGAACAGCATGGAGCCGAAGGTCTTGGCAACGATGAAGATGTTCACTGAGCGGATCTGGATATCGCCGATCCGGTCGGCAGTGGCCTGGATCCGGTGGGTGTTCATGCGGTAGCGGCGTGGCCGGTGGATGCGCAGTTCCTTTGCGCCGGAGGCGATGGCGGTGTAGTAGCGCTGCAGTTCATCTTCCTGGTCGCGAGCCGCTTCAAAGCCCTTGATACCTGCAGAGCGAGCCATGTATTGCACGGCAGTACCGATCACAATCGCCACGACCATCATCAGGAACATCGGCACCGACAGGTACGCCAGGTAGCCCAGGCAGCCCAGCGTCACCGTGGTGGCGATGGCCAGTGGCGTGAAGGAGAACGAAAAATCGCTGATGGTATCGACGTCATGAGTCAGCACCGGGATCAGCTTGTGGGTGCGGTAGCGCTCGATCTGCTCAATAGGCGCTGACAGGACCTTCTCGCCCAGTTCCTTGCGCAGTGCTGCAATGATCCGCTGGCCTACATAGTTGGTGCCAATATCGGAGACGATCGAACTGACCAGCGCCAGCACGCACAACGCCGCAAACGTCAGGATCACCCCCTGCGTCATCCCGGTGGAAGAGTGCAGAGCGTTATTGATGGTCGCCAGCAGCAACGTGATGGCCAGGCCGCCGGCCATGCCCAGGGCGACGGAGACAATCACGATGGTGCGAAAGGGCCTGAGCAATGCGAGCAAACCTTTGAAGGCGCCGCGCTTGGGGTCGGTCATAAATACTTCCCGGAAAGTAAAAAAGAGGGGGCTGGGCACACAGACCCTTACCCATGACAAACGAAGGATTGGCGCGACTATTTAGCTCGGTGTGCCCGGCGGTGGCGGTGAAGGATAAATTGGGCGGGGCCTGGTTCGTTCTTGTGGTGTAGGCGCACGCGTATCGGCGCGTGCCTGATCTATCCAGCGAGAGCGAAACAATGACGAAAAAGAACCTGGTGTATGTCTGGTCCCTGAGAAATGCCGCCGCCGACAAGGCCGGGCAGCCGGTGGCCTACAAGGACCACGAGCGCTACATGATGTCGGTGCTGGAATCCCTGGCGGGTGCGCTGAACGACACACCGTTGGGCGAGGCCTACAACCTGGTGGGTGTGGTGTATGACGACGACGAGCAGAACCCGCGCGACCAGCAGGTGGTCAGCGATTACGGTTTCGCCTACACGCCTGGCCGCCAGTGGCTGTACCCGGCCGACCTGCGCGTGCAGGGGCGCCTGGTCAATGATTTGCTGCTGAGCGTGCCCTCCACCTATCGGCGCCTGCCACGGGGCAGCGCGGAACACATCACCGGCAAGCAGGACTTCGAACGCCGCCTGCACGACACGCTGGTGGAACTGAAGGCCGATATCGTGGTGCTGGACGGTTTGCTGGTGATCCTCGATGAGCTGGTGCGTCCCGGGGCGCCGTTTGCTCGACGCATCATGAACATCCACCCAGGCATTACCCGTATCGAGTCACCTTACGAGCGCCGTGGCGCTTATGCGACCTGGAACGCCCTGTACGGTGCGCGTGGGCTGACTGTCACGGATTGGGCGACCAATGCCACCACCCCGTCCGAGCCGCTGTACCTCACCGGCGCCTCGTTCCATTACGTGGACAACGGCATTGATTCGGGCGAAGTGTTCCACGACGTGCTCAAGACCGAGATCTCGCCGGACGACACCATCCTCGAATTGCGCTGGAACAACTTCAACAACAGCCTGTTCCCGGCGCTGCATGAAGGGTTGGCACTGCTGGCCCGGAAAGGCTAAACACCACCTCCCCCTGTAGGCGCGAGCTTGCTCGCGAAGAACGCCTGGGCACCGCGCCCATCCAGGATGAGCGCGTTAGCGTTAGCGATTTTCGCGAGCACGCTCGCTCCTGCGTTACAGGTCGCGCACTACCCGCAAGCCGATCCAGTCCCCGCGCGTCTGCGGGTAGATAGTGTTGCGGTTGCCTGAGCGCGAAAATACCGGCGCCTCACCCCAGTCGTTGCCGCGAATCATGTAGCCCTCGCAGTTCGGCTCCATCCACGCACTGCCGTCAGTGGGCGCGCCGATGTAGTTGGGGTGTTCGCAATCGGCAACCCGCTCGTAGACATTACCGTGCATGTCATACATGCCAAATGCATTCGGCGGGTAGCTGCCCACCGGTGACGAATAGCTGTACCCATCCGCTGGGCCGTAGGTGTTGGCATGCTCGGCGATGCTGTAGCCCTTGCCTTCATCGAACGGGAAGGGGAACGGGCCGGGTGAGCCGGCGCGCGCGGCGTATTCACGCTGGGCTTCGCTGACCAGGTGGTACTGCTGTCCGGTTTTTTTCGACAGCCAGGTCACGTAGTTTTTGATGTCGTCCATGTCCATGCACACCGCCGGTTGACGCGGGCCCTGGGGGTAGCGCGGCTTGCTGGCGACGCATTCGCGGCCTGAGCGCGTATCGCCGTTGGCGATCTTGACGCCGGTCTGGCGCACATAACTGTCCCACTCGCCGGCGGTGACGTGGAAACGGCTCATGGCGAACGGCTTGGCGAAGGTTACTTCATGCATCGGACCTTCATCCGGCTCGCGGCCGACTTCGTCTTCCGGCGTGCCCATGGTGAACGTGCCGGCCGGCAGTACGACCATTTCCGGGCAGTCCTTGCAGTCCTTGAACACTTTGCCCGGCTGCGGCGTTGCGGCCTGGGCCAGGCCTGGCAGCAGCGCGCCGCACAGGGCGGTGAGTGCCAGGGCGGCCAGGGGTTTGAGGCGGGATGGAGTCATAAGGGCATCTCGTTCAAAGGAAAAATGAGCGTCATAACCGTTGGCTCAGTAAGGTCATGAAGCGTTGGATCTCGTCCGGACTGTTGAGCAGGCCTGGGGCGGTGCGGATGACCGGGCCAGCGTCGCGGTCCACCGCGTCGATCACTACGCGGTTTTTCATCATGTAGGCCGCCACGGCGTCGCTGTCCTGGCCCTTGACCCGGAAGAAGGTAAAACCCGCCGACAGTTCGGGGCTGCGCGGCGTCACCAGCTCGATCTGCGGGTGGGCCAGCAACTGGTTTTTCAACTCGGTGTTCAGCGCGTGAATGCGCGCCTGCACCGGCGCCTTGCCCAGTTGCAGATGCAGCTTGAAGGCTTCATCGGCAGCCCAGCGATGCTCGAAGGCGTGGTAGCCGCCGGGCGTCATGCGGGTGGCGAAATTGGTGTCTTCGGAGAAGGTCGGCACCATCGGCGTTACGTATTTGTTCTCGGGGTCGCGAGCGCAAACCAGCCCGGTGCCGCGCGGGCCGAACATCCATTTATGCGTGCCGGCGATGAAGAAATCGCAGTGCATGTCCGGGAAGTCGAGGTTTTCCACGCCGAAGCCGTGCACCCCATCGACCACATAGAGGATGCGGTCCCTGTCGTCGCGGTTGCGGTTGTGCTCCGCCACCAGCTTGCCGATCGCGCCGATGGGCAATTTCACACCGCTGCCTGATTGCACCCACGTCATGCCCAGCACGCGGGTAGTGGGGCGTATGGCGCGCTGGATGTTGCCGAGCACTTCGTCGACGGATACCCGGTGGGCGTTTTCGAAAAGCTTGATCCGGCGCACCTGGGTGCCTTGCTTGGCAACGCGATAATCCAGGCTGTTCTGCGTGGCGTAGTGCTCGTGAACCGTGGTGAGGATTTCCTGGTCGGGCCGCAGTTTGATCCCGCCGTAGATCATCGCCAGGCCTTCGGATGTGCTACCCGTCAGTGCGATCTGAGGCGGTGTGGCCTTCAGGTAGCGGCCGGCCCATTCGCGCACCTGGCCTTCACGCTTCCAGGCTTCCTCGAGGCCCCAGTCCATTGCCAGGCCCGGGTTGCGGTCGATCTGCAGGCGATAGCGCTCGATGGCCTCGCGCACCGGTCTGGGATGCGAGGCCACCAGGAAGTTGGAGAAGTGCAGGTAGCTGGGGTCCTGGTTGAACAGCTGCTTGAGGCCCGTCCATGGGTCATTCGTTGCGTCGGCAGCCATTGCCTGGGGGAGTAGTGCAGCGCCCAGTGGCAGGCCGGCCGCGAAAACGCCAGCCTGCTTGAGAAACGTACGGCGGTCGGTCATGGACTTACTTCATGGGTGATTAGCGGTTGGCCAAGGGCTTGGCGGCTTTTTGTACCTGGTCCCACACCCGCAGGAAGTTGCCTCCCCACAGTTTGGCGATATCGGCTTCGGAATAACCGCGCTGGATCAGCTCGGCGGTGACGTTGCGCACATCGCCGACGTTCTCCCAGCCCTCGATGCCGCCGCCGTCGTTGAAGTCCGACGAGATGCCGACGTGATCGATACCGATCTTGCGCACGGTGTAATCGATGGCGTCGCCCCAATCCTTGAGTGAAGCCTTGGGTTCTTCTTCAAGAATGCCGTACAGCCCCTGGGCATACTGACCGAACTTCTGCTCGGGCCACGCCGCAATGATGGCGTCGCCTGGCATCAGCGCCATCGCCAGGTTGGGCAGGGGCGGTAAATCAAAGCGCGCGCGCAG
The DNA here is from genome assembly GCF_001050345.1 of Pseudomonas fildesensis. Taxonomy (GTDB): domain Bacteria; phylum Pseudomonadota; class Gammaproteobacteria; order Pseudomonadales; family Pseudomonadaceae; genus Aquipseudomonas; species Aquipseudomonas fildesensis. The sequence continues at coordinate 12,619 of NZ_LFMW01000022.1, forward strand.
GGCGTTGAGCTTGTCCTGGGTCGGCTGGCTCAGCGGGCGCAAATAGGCGGGGAAGCCCACCACCTGCACCACACCACCACTGTTCTTGATCAGTTGCAGTTCCTTGTCGCTGAGGTTGCGCGGGATATCCACCGACGCACGCGGCGCCGAGTGGGAGGCGACCATCGGCGTACGGCTCAGGTGCGCGACTTGCTCCAGGGCCTTGGTCGACATCTGCGACACGTCGATGATCACGCCCAAGTCATTCAGGCGGTGCACCGCTTGCTGGCCGATCTCCGACAGACCTTCAAGGGCGTCGGTGGAATCATTGAAAAACGGCAGCGGGCGCGACGAGTCGGACCAGGCGTTGTTGCCGATGTAGCTGAAGCCGAACATGCGCATGCCGCGCGCGGTCCACAGGTCCAACTGGTTCAAGTCATTGCCCAGCGGGTAGGCGTTGAGCATGCTGATAAAGATCGCGAACTTGCCTTCGCCATGCAGGCGCCGGAAGTCGTCCGGGGTGTAGGCAATGCCGACTTGATTGGGGAAGTCGCGCACCATGCCGGAGATGATCTTGTAGCGCACCTCTTGCTCGTGGCGGGTCTCCTCGACAAAACCGTCGGTGGGCTTGTGCGGCGCGTTGGGGCCGTTCCAGATTTCCGGCCAGCCGAATATCGTCAGGGCTGCGCCGGACAAGCGCCCGCGTGCCGCCTTGGCCAGGTCGAACTGGCCGCTGCCATCCTTGTCGGCCTCGTTGCCGGCGGTGCCGAAATCCAGGGGCACGGTGATATGGCTGTCGAACGACAACAAGCGGTCCTGCATTTCGTTGGCCTGCTTGATCACCTCCAGCGGGTAACCGGCATTGCCCCTGAACCAGTGATCCCAGGCCAGGAAACCGGCCCCGGCACCGATGGCCAGTGCCAGCGGCAGGCCGATATACAGCGCCTTTTTCGAACGTGGTTTTGTCATTGCCATCTCAGTCAGTTGAGGCCTTTGCTATCAGGGAAGAACGAGTGATGGGCGAGGAAATTTAGGCCCCGGCGGCGCGGCGGTAAATTTCCCGGGCGTGCAAACGTTCTAGCTCTGATAAAGCCGTTTCCTAAGGTAGACAATGACCATCTCTCGACGTGGGTTCATCGCAGGCCTGGCGCTGACCGGCGCGGCCGTGCCGGCGGCCTTTTATGCCCATCGCGAGTTGACGCGTGAAGAATTTCCCATCACCCCCGGCGAAGCCACGGTGGATTTGGCCGACACCGCCGGTCAGCACCTGGCGAACACCTTGCGCGGCGTGTGGAGCCTGCGCCTGGAAGGTCATGACGCCGGTCTCAAGGGCCTGCCCTTGCAAGGCCTCGAACTGCTGCTCGACATCGCCCCGCGCGGCCGGGGCCTGCGCGGCTACCTCGACACCGCTGAAAACCTGCGCGCCAATGGCGAGCCTCGCTATCGCGTATTGGGTGATTTGCTGACCGGGGAGGGCGCGTTGCTCTATTGGCGCCTGATCGATCGCGACTCGGCCGGCGGCGCCCCGGCCTATGAATTCAAGATGACCGTCGATGAAGTCTGGGGCGTGTTCGCCAACGCTGGCAGCAGCACGCTGAGCGGGCAGATCCTCAACCTCGAACGCCCTCTGGCCTTGACCGAGCGCGACAACCGCTTCATCGCCCACAAGCAGCTGTTTCCCGAAGCCCGCGAGCGCATCGGCCTCAACCCGGCCCTGTTGGCCTGGCTGATCTCCCCGGAGCACCGCCTGTTTCACCAACTCTGGCACGCCACCCGCGACCAGTGGCACAAGCTGTCCGAAGAAAAACGCGACGCCCTGCGCGGCATTGGCTGGCAGCCCGGCCCGCGTGGCAAGGAGCGCGACGCCCGTGGCAAACTCAAAGACCGCAACGGCTCGGGCATCGACTTCTTCTTCATGCACCGGCACATGCTCGGCACTGCACGCTCGCTGCAGGACCTGCCGTCATGGCCGCAATTCCCCGAGCCACAACCGGCCCTGGAACGCGATCGCCTGGGCTTCCTGCGTTACTTCGACAACCACGATGGGTTTGCCCTCCCGCCCACCTGGTCAGCGCCGGATGACAGCGACTACACCCAGTGGGTCAGCGATATCAAGGCGGCCGAGACCTATCACAGCAATTTCCAGGTCTGGGAATCCCAATACCGCGACCCGCGTTACCTGGCCAAACTGAGCCTGGGGCAATTGGGTTCGGAGATGGAATTGGGCCTGCATGACTGGCTGCACATGCGCTGGGCCTCCGTGCCCCGCGACCCCTCCAATGGCGCCCCCGTACCTTTTGCCCGCGACCCGGCGGACTTTGCTGCACGCTGGTATGCGGCGGAAAACGACTTCCTCGGCGACCCGTTTTCCTCCCACGTAAACCCGGTGTTCTGGCACTTCCACGGTTGGATCGATGACCGCGTCGAAGACTGGTTTCGCGCCCACGAGCGGTTCAATCCCGGCGAAGTCAGCCGGCGTGAAGTCAACGGCGTGGCCTGGTTTGCGCCGGGCCGTTGGGTGGAAGTGGGAGACCCGTGGTTGGGGCCGGATACCCATGGCTGCAGCACCACGCCGGGGTTGCAGATGGGGCGGTCGATGGAGATGGACCCGGAGACGATGAAGCTCGCGTTGCGGATCACCTTTGGTGCGGAGGATGAGCTGTTGCAGGGGTTGTTCAAGCGGGTGCCGAAGCGGCCTTGGTATGCGCGGCATTTGAAACTGAAGAGCTCCGGAACCGTTCCCACATGACCGTGTGGGAACGAATAACTCCGCGCGTCAGGGTTATCTCACAGCCTGTTCAGCCATCGCGGCGTGACGTGGAACCGCGCGCATGCACTTGGCCAGCGCCTGCTGCACATCCGCCAGCAAGTCGGCGACGTCCTCGAGCCCGACCGACAAGCGCACCAGCCCCTCGCTGATCCCGTGCCGCGCGCGCTCCTCCGGGGTGTAGGTGGAGTGGGTCATGCTCGCCGGGTGCTGGGCCAGGGATTCGGCATCGCCCAGGCTCACTGCACGGCTGAACAGCTTGAGTGCATTCATGAAGCGCCGACCGGTCTCGATCCCGCCCTTGAGCTCGAAGGCAATCATGCCGCCGGCCATGCGCATTTGCCGCGCTGCCAATTCGTATTGTGGGAAAGAACGCAGGCCTGGGTAGGTCACTCGCACCACGGCCGGGTGCGCCTGCAAGGCTTCGGCCACGGCCTGGGCGTTGCTGCAATGGCGGTCCATGCGCAGGGCCAAGGTCTTGAGGCCGCGCATCAGCAGTGACGCGTCCTGGGGCGACATTACTGCGCCGGTCAGGTCCTTGAGCCCTTGCAACCGAATGCGTTGCGCCAGGGCCTGATTACTCACTGCGATGCCGGCGGTGATATCGCCATGCCCGCTGAGGTACTTGGTGGCTGAGTGCACTACTACATCGGCGCCCAGGTCCAGGGGGCGTTGCAGGTAGGGCGTGCAGTAGGTGTTGTCGACTACCACCGTGACATTGGGCTGCTGGTGCGCGATTGCAGCCACGGCGGCGATGTCCACCAGTTGCAGGTTGGGGTTGGCCGGGGTCTCGAAGTAGATCATGCGGGTGGCGGGTGAGAGCGCATCACGCAGGGCGGCCAGGTCGGTAAGGTCGACATGGCGCACCTTGATACCGAATTCGCCAATGCCGTGGTGCAACAGGGCGAAGGTGCAGCCGTAGAGGGTCTGGCTGACGATCACCTCATCGCCCGGGCGCAACAGGGTCCAGAACGTTGCAGCAATCGCGCCCATGCCGGAGCTGAACGCAATTGCGGCTTCACCGTTTTCCAGGGTGGCCATGCGCGATTCGAGCAGGGCCAGGGTTGGGTTGGAAATGCGTGTATAGAAATGGCCGTTTTCTTCACCGGCAAAACAGGCCGCGCCGTATTCGACGGTAGGAAAAGCAAACGTGGCCGACAGGTAGATCGGCGGGACGAGGGCACCGTGGTGGTCTTGTGGGTCATAACCGTGGTGGATGGCGCGGGTGGAAAAGCCGAATGCATTGTGTTTATTGTTCATGTCGGACGCTCCTTATTTCCTACAATGCTATGCTCATAACCACAGCTGAACTTTGCAAAGTTTGCTGAAAAATCCTGTGTTATGGGATGAAACGTCCATAAAAATAATGATTAGAGGCAAGCTATGCCCGTCAGTCTGGATCGTACCGACAAAGCCCTTTTAAACGCGCTGCAAGGCAATGCCCGCCTGACCGTGGCCGAACTGGCCGACCGCGTCTCACTGACCACCTCGCCGTGCTGGCGGCGTGTCAGGAACCTGGAAGAGAGCGGGGTGATCAGTGGTTACCAGGCGATCCTGTCGCCCAAGGCGCTGGGGTATGGGGTGACGGCGTTTGTCAGCATCATGATGGAAAGCCACACCCAGGAAATCGCCCGGGCCTTTGAGCAGCGGCTGTTGGAGATTCCAGAGATTGTGGCGTGCCATAACGTGTCGGGGCGCTATGACTTTTTGCTGGAGGTGGTGGCGAAGGATCTCGAGTCGTTTGGGGAGTTTGCGCGGGAGGTGTTGCAGACGTTGCCGTGCGTCAAGGAGATCTATTCGAGTTTTTCCTACAAGTCGGTACGGCCGTTGCGGGTGATTCCGCTGTCGGGGTGATCCTCGGTGTGCTGAGACTGTTGATCGTTCCCACGCGCAGCAAAGGAATGCCGCCCCGGACGCTCCGCGTCCCGATCTCAGCACCTATCTCAAGCCTTGCGCTAGGTGACGCGGAGCGTCACGGGATGCATTCCTTTGCTGCGCGTGGGAACGATCGATAGCTACCCAACCCACCCCGCGCTCAAACGCCACACCTGCAATCTCCATCGCACGGGCCCGACTTGATCCTGATCAAGGGCCTCCCGCCATCACCGCCCCTACCATCGATCCCATCTTCACCGCCACAAGCGAAGGGATCTCATGACCCGCTCCACGCGCCCGATACATCGCTGGCTTGCCCTGCTGGTGCTGTTGCTGATCACCTGCACGGCCGCCCAAGCCAAGCCCTACGGCGACATCGAGCAACAACGCATCGACAACACCTTCCCCCAGCACGATGCGGTCTCCGCACCCGGTGGCAAATTCAAGGTGCGCACGATTACCCAAGCCGGCAAGCCCGTCGGCTACGTATTCCAGAGCCTGGACGTGATGGCGATCCCGGCGTATTCGGGCAAGCCGATCAACACCCAAGTCATTCTCGACACCGCCGGCGTCATCCGCGACGCGTATGTGCTGGAGCACCACGAACCGATCCTGTTGATCGGCATTCCCGAAGTGAAGCTGCACGAATTTACCGCCCACTATGCCGGCGTCGATGTGCGCCAGCGCGTGGTGGTGGGGCGTTCCAGTGACCCGAAGGCGGTAACGGTGGATGCGATTGCCGGCGCCACGGTGACCGCGATGGTGGTCAACGAAGGCGTGATGCGCGCGGCCCATGAAGTCGCGGTGTCGCTCAAACTGATCGACGGCAAGGCGGCCACGGCGCAGAAAGTTGCGCTGATCCGCACCGACAATTTTGCCTCCGCCACCTGGGAGCAGTTGACCGGCAATGGTGCGATTCGCCGTCTGCACTTGACCCGTGGCCAGGTGGACGCGGCGTTCAAGGACACCGCTGCCGAAGCGGGCGGCGCGGCCGATGAGACCTTCATCGACCTCTATGTGGCCGATATCAACCCGCCAAGTATTGGTCGCAACCTGTTGGGCGAGGCGCATTACGCCAGCTTGATGCAGGCGCTCAAACCCGGCGAGCAGGCCATTGCGGTGTTGGGACGGGGGCTGTTTTCGTTCAAGGGCTCGGGCTATGTGCGCGGCGGGATTTTCGACCGGGTGCAACTGCGTCAGTTCGGCAACGTGATCAGCTTTCGTGACCTCGACCACCAGCGCATCGACGATGCCTACGCCGAGGGCATACCGACTTTCGACGAGATGTCAGTGTTTATCGTGCGCCCCCAGGCCGGTTTTGATCCCGGTTCGGCCTGGACCCTAGAGCTGCTGGTGCGGCGCCAGACCGGCCCGGTCAGCGGCACTTTCAGCAGCTTCGAATTGCCCTACCAGATGCCGGAAGAGTACCTGGAACGCCCGCTGCCCACGCCCGCAGAACAAGCCGCAATCGATGAAGCCAACCGCCCGCTGTGGCTGAGCATCTGGTACCAGAAGCAGGCCCAGGTGCTGGTGCTCGGCGCCGCGCTGGTGCTGCTCACCGCGATTCTGTTCCTGCAGGACAGCCTGGCCCGTCGCCCACGGTTCCTGCACTGGCTACGCAGAGGCTACCTGGTGTTCACCGTGGGGTTCATCGGCTGGTATGCGTTGGGGCAGTTGTCGGTGGTTAACGTGCTGACCTTTGTGCACGCGTTGTTCCAGGATTTTCGCTGGGAACTGTTCCTCACCGACCCGCTGATCTTCATGCTCTGGGTGTTCACCGCCGCCAGTATTTTGCTGTGGGGCCGAGGCGTGTTCTGCGGCTGGCTGTGCCCGTTCGGGGCCTTGCAGGAGTTGCTCAACGAAGCCGCACGCCGCCTGAAAATCCGCCAGTTCGAATTGCCGTTCGCGCTGCACGAGCGGCTGTGGGCGATCAAGTATTTGATCCTGCTGGGGCTGTTCGGCCTCTCGCTGGAATCCATGGCCACCGCTGAACGCTTTGCCGAAGTGGAGCCGTTCAAGACCGCCATCACCCTCAAGTTCGACCGCCAGTGGTGGTTCGTGCTCTACGCCGTGGCGCTGCTGGTGATCAACCTGTTCACCCGCAAAGTCTACTGCCGCTACCTGTGCCCGCTGGGCGCCGCCCTGGCGATCCCGAGCAAGTTCCGCCTGTTCGACTGGCTCAAGCGTCGCCAGGAATGCGGCAACCCCTGCCAGCTGTGCGCCAGGGAATGCGAGATCCAGGCGATCCACCCGGACGGCCATATCAACGCCAATGAATGCCACTACTGCCTCGATTGCCAGATGACCTGGCACAACGAAAACAAATGCCCGCCGCTGATCAACAAGCGCAAGAAGCGCAACAAGGCGGCACCGGCACAGATTCCCGTGGTGCAACTGAATCCCAACGCTTGAAGGAGCTACCCATGAACGATACAGACGAAAAACATGACGGCCTGACTCGGCGCAGTTTCCTTGGTACGGGAGCAGTCACCGGCGTCGTGCTGGCCGGGGCTTCGGCCCTCGGCGGCGCGGTGTTTACACGCGAGTCCTTTGCTGCTGCGGCCAAGGACGCCAAGTCGAAGATCCATGTCGAACCCGGCCAGCTCGACGACTACTACGGCTTCTGGAGCGGCGGCCACCAGGGCGAAGTGCGCGTGTTGGGCATCCCGTCGATGCGCGAGCTGATGCGCATCCCGGTGTTCAACATCGACTCGGCCACCGGCTGGGGCCTGACCAACGAGAGCAAGCGCATTTTGGGGGAGGGCGCCAAGTACGCCAACGGCGATTGCCACCACCCGCACCTGTCCACCACCGACGGCCGCTACGACGGCAAATACCTGTTCATCAATGACAAGGCCAACACCCGGGTGGCGCGTATCCGCCTGGACATCATGAAGTGCGACAAGATCCTCACCGTGCCCAACGCCCAGGCTATCCACGGTCTGCGTCTGCAAAAAGTGCCCTATACCAAGTACGTGTTCTGCAACGCCGAATTCATCATTCCGCACCCCAATGACGGCAAGAATTTCGACCTGCAGGACCGCAACGCCTTCACGATGTTTAACGCCATCGACGCCGAGAAAATGGAAATGGCGTTCCAGGTGATCGTCGACGGCAACCTCGACAACGCCGACATGGACTACACCGGCAAATACGCGGCCGCCACTTGCTACAACTCGGAAAAGGCCACCGACCTTGCCGGCATGATGCGCAACGAGCGCGACTGGGTGGTGGTGTTCAACATCCCGCGCATCGAAGCGGCGATCAAGGCCGGCAAGTTCATCAGTGTGGACGGGGCCAAGGTGCCGGTGGTGGACGGGCGCAAATCCGAGGACGGCAAGGACAGCGAGTTCACCCGCTACATCCCCGTGCCGAAGAACCCCCACGGCTGCAACACCTCGCCCGATGGCAAGTACTTCATCGCCAACGGCAAGCTCTCGCCCACCTGCACCATCATCGCCATCGACAAGCTCGACGACCTGTTCAGCGGCAAGATTCCTGACCCGCGCGGTGTAGTGGTCGGCGAACCGGAACTGGGCCTGGGCCCGCTGCACACCACCTACGACGGGCGCGGCTTTGCCTACACCACGCTGTTTATCGACAGCCAGGTGGTCAAGTGGAACATCGCCGAGGCTATCCGCGCGTATGGCGGCGAGAAGGTCAACTACATCAAGCAGAAACTCGATGTGCAGTACCAACCGGGCCACAACCATGCGTCGCTGACCGAAACCCGCGACGCCGACGGCCAGTGGCTGATGGTGCTGAGCAAATTCTCCAAGGACCGCTTCCTGCCCACCGGCCCGTTGCACCCGGAGAACGACCAGTTGATCGACATCTCCGGCGACGAGATGAAACTGGTGCACGACGGCCCGGCTTTTGCCGAACCCCATGACTGCGTAATGGCGCGCCGCGACCAGATCAAGACCAAGAAAATCTGGGAGCGCAACGACCCGTTTTTTGCCGAGACGGTGGCCATTGCCAAGAAGGACGGGATCAACCTGGAAACCGACAGCAAGGTGATCCGCGACGGCAAGAAAGTACGCGTGTACATGACCTCCATGGCCCCGGCCTACGGGCTCACGGAGTTCACCGTCAAACAGGGCGATGAAGTCACCGTGACCATCACCAACATCGACATGATCGAGGACGTGACCCACGGCTTTGTCATGGTCAACCACGGCGTGAGCATGGAAATCAGCCCGCAGCAGACCTCATCCATCACATTCATTGCCGATAAACCTGGACTGCATTGGTACTACTGCAGCTGGTTCTGCCACGCCCTGCACATGGAAATGGTGGGGCGGATGAAGGTCGAGCGCGCCTGACGAAAGCACACCGCAGGGCACATGTGGGAGGGGGCTTTTGTGGCGAGGGCGCTTGCTCCCGTTGGGCCGCGCAGCGGCCCCGCGCTTTGTTTAAACAGACGGGGACTGCTACGCAGTCCAACGGGAGCAAGCTCCCTCGCCACAGTTCCCCATTAAGTGAACAGCATTGTGGCTCACACCGGACCGTATTCGCTCAAGGACATCACTGTGGCTCGATCACTCATCACCATGATAGGGCTCGCACTGCTTTCGTTCGGGTTGAACGCCGCCGTACGCCCGGTCACCGACTTGCCCCTGCAAGCCGACGGGCCCAACCAATGGCGCCTCCGCGCCGGCGAGTACCGGGGCTCGTTCAGTATCGACCATCCCCTGCAATTGACCTGCGACCCCGGCGCCATTTTCCAGGCCGAGGGGCAGGGCAATGGCCTGCTTATCAGCGCCCCGGACGTCAGCGTCCAGGGCTGCACCTTTCTCGATTGGGGTCGCGACCTTACGGCGATGAACGCCGGTGTCTTTATCCAGCCCCAGGCCCAGCGCACGCAATTGCTCGGTAACCGCCTGCAAGGCCCGGGCTTTGGCATCTGGGTCGACGGCACCGAGGGCGTGAGCCTGATCGGCAACCGTATCCAGGGCGATGCCTCGATCCGTTCCCAGGACCGTGGCAACGGCATTCACCTGTACGCCGTGCACGGTGCCCGCGTGATCGATAACCAGGTGCGCGACACCCGCGACGGCATCTACATCGATACCTCCAACGGCAACCTGCTGCAAGGCAATACCCTGGAAGACCTGCGCTACGGCATCCACTACATGTTCGCCAACGACAACCAGGTGCTGGGCAATACCACACGCCGCACGCGCACCGGCTACGCCTTGATGCAAAGCCGCAAGCTGACGGTGATCGGCAATCGCTCCGAGCAGGACCAGAACTACGGCATCCTGATGAACTACATCACCTATTCCACCTTGCAGGACAACGTCGTCACCGACGTGCGCGACGGCGCCACCGGCGACACGATGATCGCGGGTGGCGAAGGCAAGGCGCTGTTTATCTACAACTCGCTGTTCAACCGCATCGAGCGCAACCGGTTTGCGCGCAGCGCCGTGGGCATTCACCTCACGGCAGGCTCTGAAGACAATCGCATTGCCGGCAACGCTTTTGTCGACAACCAGCGCCAGGTCAAGTACGTCGCCAGCCGCTTGCAGGAATGGTCGGCGGACGGCCAGGGCAACTACTGGAGCGACTACCTGGGCTGGGACCGCAATGGCGACGGCCTGGGCGATGTGGCCTACGAGCCCAACGACAACGTCGACCGCTTGCTGTGGCTCTACCCCCAGGTCCGCCTGTTGATGAACAGCCCCGGCATCGAGTTGCTGCGCTGGGTGCAACGGGCGTTCCCCGTGATGAAATCGCCGGGGGTGATGGACAGTCACCCGCTGATGCAAGCCCCCACGCATAAGGAATCCGCATCATGAATGTGGTCGAGATCAACGGGGTCACCCAGCACTACGGGCAGGCCACCGTGCTGCATGAGTTGAACCTGAGTGTGGCGCCTGGCGAGGTGCTGGGGCTGTTCGGGCATAACGGCGCGGGCAAGACCACCAGCATGAAGCTGGTGCTCGGGTTGCTCCAGGCCAGTGCTGGGCAGGTCCGCGTGTTTGGTCGCTCGCCCAGTGACGCGCAGGTGCGGCAGAGGCTGGGCTATTTGCCGGAAAACGTCACGTTCTACCCCCAATTGAGCGGCGTCGAAACCCTGCGCCACTTCGCCCGGCTCAAGGGCGCGCCGGCGAACCAGGTGGACCGCCTGCTGGACGATGTCGGCCTGACCGTTGCGGCGGGACGGCGGGTCAAGACCTACTCCAAGGGCATGCGCCAGCGCCTCGGCCTGGCCCAGGCGCTGCTCGGCGAACCGCAGTTGTTGCTATTGGACGAGCCCACCGTGGGCCTCGACCCGATTGCCACCCAGGACCTGTATCGCCTGCTCGACCGCCTGCGCGCGGGAGGCACCAGCATCATCCTGTGCTCCCACGTATTGCCCGGCGTCGAGGCGCATATCAACCGCGCGGCGATCCTCACCCAGGGCCGACTGCTGGCGCTGGGCAGCCTTGCGCAGTTGCGCGCGCAGGCCGGGCTGCCGACGCTGATCCGCACCTGTGGCCTGCAGCATAGCGAGGTATTGCAGCAACGCTGGAGCGCCGCCGGCCATGTCACCCAGCGCTGGGGCGTGGACGGGCTGCAAGTGGCGGCAAGCAGCGGCAACACGCTTGAACTGCTGCGCCAACTGCTGGCCGAAGACAGCCCCAGCGAGGTGGACATCCTGCCGCCGTCCCTGGAAGACATTTACCGTCACTACGTGAACAGCGGCGTGGTCACGGCCAAGGAGGCCCTGTTATGAACCCGATCTGGAACATGGCGCGCAAGGAGTTCTGCGATGGCCTGCGTAACCGTTGGCTGCTCGCGATCAGCCTGTTATTCGCAGTGCTGGCCATCGGCATTGCCTGGTTGGGCGCTGCGGCCGCCGGGCAACTGGGCTTCACCTCGATACCGGCGACCATCGCCAGCCTGGCCAGCCTGGCGACCTTCCTGATGCCGTTGATTGCGCTGTTGCTGGCCTATGACGCGATAGTCGGCGAAGACGAAAGCGGCACGTTGTTGCTGCTGCTCACCTATCCCCTGGGGCGTGGGCAAATCCTGTTGGGCAAGTTTGTCGGCCACGGGCTGATTCTAGCGCTGGCCACGGTGATCGGGTTCGGCTGCGCGATGCTCGCCATTGCGCTGCTGGTCGATGATGTTGAACTGGGTGTGCTGCTCTGGGCCTTTGGCCGCTTCATGCTGACCTCGACGTTGCTGGGCTGGGTGTTTCTGGGGCTGGCGTATGGCCTGAGCAGCCTGTGCGCGGAAAAGTCCACGGCGGCAGGCCTGGCGCTGGGCGTCTGGTTCTTTTTTGTGCTGGTGTTCGACCTGGCGCTGCTGGCCCTGCTGGTCGTCGGCAAGGGCCAATTCAACCCGCAGGGGTTGCCCTGGCTGTTGCTGCTCAACCCCACCGACGTGTACCGGCTGATCAACCTGTCCGGTTTCGACACCGGCACCCCCTCTATCGGCGTCATGGCCCTGGGCACTGACCTCGACCTGCCGCCCCACCTGCTGTGGGCGTGCCTGCTGGGTTGGGTGGCCTTGCCACTGGCGCTGGCCTACGCGCTGTTCAGGCGCCGAGCGGCGTGAATTTTTATGACTGTTGGAGTGATCGATATGGGTTTCAAAACACGGGTTGTGGCCACGTTGCTTGCCTGTCTGCTGCTGACAGCGTGCGACAAGGCGGTGAAGTCGAGCTTCAGCGACGCGCCGGTGGCGTTTCATCCCAACGATGAATGCCATGTGTGCGGCATGGTCATCAACGAATTCCCCGGACCCAAGGGGCAAGTGGTGGAGCGGGGCGGGGTGAAGAAATTCTGCTCCACCGCCGAGATGCTCGGCTGGTGGCTGCAACCGGAAAACCACCACGACAGCGCCAAGCTCTACGTGCACGACATGGGCCGCAGCCATTGGGACACGCCGGATGACAGGCACCTGATCGACGCTCGCACCGCGTTCTACGTGATCGGCACCGGGCTCAAGGGCGCGATGGGGGTGGTGCTGGCGTCGTTTGCCGATGAGGCGAAGGCGCAGAAAGTGGCGACGGACAGCGACGGTCGGGTGTTGCGGTTTGATCAGATCGATTTGGCGGTGTTGCAGCAACCCATGGGGATGATGCACAGCGGGCATTGAATCAGCCGGCCTGATACCCCATCAATTGCTCTTCGCACAAGATCCGAATGGTGCGCCGTTGCACCTCGATCAACCCGCCTTCCACCAGCCGGTGCAGAATCCTTGAAAAGGTCTCCGGCTGGATCCCCAGCTTCGACGCCACCAGGCGCTTGGGCACTTGCAGCACCACCTCTCCACTCAACGTATCGCGCTCCTGGAACAGGAAATTGATCACCCGGCGGCTGGCGTTGGCCAGGGTCAGGGTGTCGATGTCCTTGAGGCGTTGATGCAGGTGGATGCTCATGCTGGCCAGGATCGCCAGGCAGATTTTTGGCTGGTCTTCCAGGGCACGGCGGTAGTGTTGGCCTTCGATGCTGACCAGCACGCAATCCTTGAGCGCGGTGGCGCTGACCGGGTAGGCCTTGGCTTGGGTGAACAGCAGGGCTTCGGCGAAGGTCTGGCCGGGTTGGATGACTTCCACCAGGTGTTCCTGGCCTTCGCCGGTGACGCGGTGCAGTTTGATCTGGCCGCTGACCAGCAGGAAGAAACGGTCGGCGGGGTCGCCCTGGTGCATCAACGGTGCGTGGTTGGGCAGGCGCTTGAGATTGGCCAGGGTGCAGACGTCCTCGAAGGTTTTTTCGGGGAGTTGGCTGAACAGGTGGTGCCTGCGCAGGGTTAGGACGATTTGGGGGTGGGTTAGCATTGGGGGCCTCCGCGGGTGGTTAGGGTAGGGGGGGCCAGGGGTTGGGGGATATGCCTCTATTGGGGTACCTCTTGTGGATAGTTTTCGGTGTACATATCCATTCCTGCGGTAATGGCCACCTATGGTTCCGCTCTTACAGCGGGTCACTTTTGGAAGAGCCGGAATGCCGGCCCAGCCAAAAGTAACCAAAAGGCTCTCGCCCCACCACTCGGCACCTCGCTTGGGCTCGGTGTGCCCTCACTCCGGCTTTGGAGCGTGGGCCGCCGCCATGGGCCATCCCTGGCCCAGGGCGGCTAACCCGGCGTCCTGCCGGGTTGCCCACGCTCCAAAGCCTGCGTTCGGCCAGCGTGGTTTTACGGGGCGCCCCAGATCAAAAGCAAAGGCGCGGCGGCCTTATAGCCGACCGGTTTTGTGTGTGCCGAACTCGGTTAGAAATGTGGGAGGGGGCTTGCTCCCGATGAGGCAGTGTCAGTTGATACATGTGTTGGCTGATCCATTGCCATCGGGAGCAAGCCCCCTCCCACATTTGGATCTCCATGGATCAGATAAACCTCGTCCTGTTTTTGCTCTGCTTTTGCTCTTGATCTTGATCTCAGGCGCCCCGTTAAACACGCTGGCCGGAGTGAGGGCACACCGAGCCTAGGCGAGGTGCCGAGTGTTGGGGCAAGAGCCTTTTGCTTACTTTTGGGCTTTTCAAAAGTGAGTCGCTGTAAGAGCGAAACCAATATCAGCCATTACCCAAATAACGGATATGTACCCAACCCCCAACCCCCAAAAGCCTCACCCCGCCTGCCGCAAATGCTCCATCGCCCAAACCGCCGCCTCCACCCGCGACCTCAACCCCAACTTATGCAGCAAATTCTTCACATGCACCTTCACCGTCCCCTCGGTAATCCCCAACTTATGCCCAATCACCTTGTTACTGTGCCCACTGGCAATCGTGCGCAACACCTGCCGCTCCCGCTCGGTCAATTCCACCGCCGCATGGGGTTGCGGCGAACGCAACGCCTGGGCCAACACCCGCGTCAACCCAGGGCTGATCACCAGCGCCCCATGCACCGCATCGCGGATGTACTGGATCAACAATTCCGGCTCCATGTCCTTGAGCAGGTACCCGTTGGCATCCAGGCGCAACGCATCACGAATGTCATCCTCGGCATCGGACACGGTAAACAGCAGCACCTTGCCCGCGTAGTTCATCGCCCGCAGGCGGCGCAGGGTTTCCAGGCCGTTCATGTGCGGCATGTTGTTGTCCAGCAGCACCAGGTCCGGTTGCAGCCCGTCGATCTGGTCCAGCGCTTCCTGGCCATTGCCGGCTTCGCCGACCACCTGCAAATCGTCTTCCAGTTCGAGCATCTGGCGCATGCCGTGGCGCATCATCGGGTGGTCGTCGACGAGCAAAATGCGGTGGCGGGTGAGGGTGTTCATGGGAGGGTGCCTTGTAGAGGTTGCCCGAGAAATTCCGGGTGAAAGCGTAATTGCACGCGCGTGCCCTGGGGCTCGCGGGGGCTGATGTCGAGTTGGCCGTGCAGGCTGCGTGCGCGCTCGTCCATGATGGTCAGGCCGTGGTGTTCGCGTTGGTCGACGGCGCCGCAAAACCCACGGCCGTCGTCCTCGATGCTCAGGCTCACGGTCTCGCCTTCCTGGCGCAGTTGCAGCCAGGCGTTCTGTGCATGGGCATGGCGCAGGCAGTTGGACAGGGCTTCGCGGGTCACTTGCAGCAAGTGGATCTGCTCACTGGCCGACAGCTGGAAGGCCAGGGCGTCGACGTGCAGGTGCACCTGGAATTCGCCACGCCGGGAAAACTCTTCGGCGGTGTCCTGCAGTTCGTGCACCAGCCCTGCGTCGTGGATTTGCAGGCGGAAGGTGGTGAGCAGTTCACGCAGTTGCCGGTACGCGTTGTTCAGCCCGTCGCGCAGTTCGGCGGTGACGGTGGCCAGGGTTTCCACCGGCTCGCCACGGCGGATCAGGGTTTGCATGCGGCTCACTTGCAGCTTCATGTACGACAGCGCCTGGGCCAGGGAGTCGTGCAGTTCGCGGGCGATGATGGTGCGTTCGTCGAGCAGCAACAGCCGATGGTCCTGTTCGCGCTGGCGTTTGAGCGACAACGAGGTGCCGATCAGGTTGGCCAGGGCCTGGATCAGCTGTTTCTCCCAGTCCTGGGGGGGATGGCCGTCGTCGAAGTGGGCCTTGAGTTCACCCAGTTCCGAGCCCTGGTTGCTGATGCTGAATACCTGAGGGAGCGCCACTTTGTGTTTCTGGCAGGTCGCGCAATCGCCGATGGCGCAGACGTTGCGGCTGTCACCCCCATGCAGGGCGAGCATCTGTTGGGCCGGTGCGAGGAAATGGCCCTGCAGGCACAGCGACAAACGCAGCCCCGGCAGGCGTTTCTGGAAGCGCCGGATCAATTCATCCAAGCCCTCGGCATTGGCCAGGCGCGTGGCCAGGCTGCGGCTGCTTTGGTAGAGCAGTTCGAGGGCAGCGTTGGCTTGTTGCAGGTTAAGCGTCTTGAGGCGCACCTGGCTTTCCAGGGTGTGGTGGGACGCTTCGATGGTTTCGGCCATGGCGTTGAAGCTCAGGGCCAGTTGTCCCAGCTCGTCTTCGGAGCGGTGGTTGACCCGGGTCTTGAAGTCGCCGTCACGAAACTTTCGAGTGGCGTGCACCAGTTCTTCCAGCGGGTTGACCACCCCGTACTGCAATTCGTACAGGCCGATCAGCAGGATGATCAGCGTGCTGAACAACGCCAGCCCCTGGATCCCTTGCTGCCAGCCCTGTTTCTGTTCGCTCTGTTGCTGCAACAGGCTGACGAACTGGTTCAGTTGCTCGACGAACTCCGGCGCGCTGGCCTGGAACAACGCGGCATCGCCGCGCACCACGGCCGGGTGCAAATCGTTGTTCCAGCGCTGTTGAATGCGTTGGTAGCTCTGCAACAGGGCGCTGCGCGGGCCGTCTTCCAGCACCGCCTTTAGCGACTGGCTATCGAGACGGCCTTGCAGGCTCTGGGCGATGGCGTCGATCTCGTCAGCCGGCGCCTCGGCGGCGAGTTTCCAGCTGAGGTGGTAGGTCTCCATGCGCACCGAACCTGCGGTGTTGATCGCAGCGGCGTCGCCCTGGCTGAACCAGGCGATCAGCCCGGCGCTCAACGAGCTGGCGAGGGCCAGGATGGCGATCAGGATCACTGCCAGGCCGGCCCGAGCAGGCAGGGAGCTGCGCAGCCACTTAAACATCGCGGCGTAATCGAAGGGGGGAGAAAGCCTGCATGGTGGCACCAGAAAAGGGAAAAAGGGCTGAAAAACTGCAATCCCTGGCGCACTACCTCTAAAGAGTTGCCGGCAAACCCTCCCACGGGAAAACACCGGCACAAGAGATCAATCCATTGATAAATAAAGACTTTCTCTTGTTATTGGAACTACCTCCTTAGAGGTATGTGGGGCCAGCATAGCTCTATACCCCCCGGGCGGACGTTGATCCAAGTCAAGTTCCACGGAGGTGCCGCCCCTAACCTGCGCTCATGGAATCACTTTCTGGAGCGCATACCGTGACTCAACCCCGTATGAGACAGGGCCTGGTGCTGGGCATGAGCACCCTGGCCTTCACCGTCTGCTTTATGGTGTGGATGATGTTCGCCGTGTTGGGCGTACCCATCAAAGAGCTGTTGCAACTCAACGAAACCCAGTTCGGCCTGCTGGCCGCCACGCCGGTGTTGACCGGTTCCCTGGTGCGCCTGCCGCTGGGCCTGCTCACCGACCGCTTCGGCGGGCGCATCGTGTTCTTCCTGTTGATGCTCGCCTGCGTCCTGCCGCTGTACCTGATCACCTACGCCACCGCCTATTGGCAGTTCCTCGTGCTGGGCCTGTTTGTGGGCCTGGCCGGCGGTTCGTTCTCGGTGGGCATCGCCTACGTCGCCAAGTGGTTCGACAAAGAGAACCAGGGCTTTGCCATGGGCGTGTTCGGCGCCGGCAACGCCGGGGCCGCGGTCACCAAGTTTCTCGCCCCGGCCTTGATCGCCCTCGGCACCTGGCACCTGGTGCCCAAGGTGTTCAGCGCCATCCTGTTTATTACCGCGCTGTTGTTTTGGTTTCTCACCACTGAGAACAAGGCCCACCGCAGTGCCGGTGGCGCCACGTTGCGCGAGCAACTGCTGTGCCTGAAGGACCCGGCGGTGTGGCGCTACTGCCAGTACTACTCGATTGTCTTCGGCGGCTATGTGGCCCTGGCGCTGTGGATGACCAAGTACTACGTGCAGGAATACGGTTTCAGCCTGCAAAGCGCCGCGCTGCTCGCCGCGTGTTTCTCCCTGCCCGGTGGCGTGCTGCGCGCGGTGGGCGGTTGGATGTCCGATCGCTGGGGCGCCCAGAGCGTGACCTGGTGGGTGTTGTGGGTGAGCTGGATCTGCTTGTTCCTGCTCAGCTACCCGCAGACCCAACTGCAAGTGACGACCGTCAGCGGGCCCCTGGATTTCCATATCGGCCTCAACGCCACCCTGTTCACCGTGCTGCTGTTCGTGATGGGCATCGCCTTCGCGTTCGGCAAGGCCTCGGTGTTCAAGTACATCGCCAATGACTATCCAAAAAACATGGGCGCGGTGTCGGGCATCGTCGGCCTGGCCGGTGGCCTGGGGGGCTTTGTGCTGCCGATCCTGTTTGGCGCCCTGGTGGACCTCACCGGCGTGCGCTCGTCCTGCTTCATGTTGATGTACGGCGTGGTCTGGGTGTCCCTGACCTGGATGTACTTCAGCGAAATTCGCAAGCAACCGCTTTTGGGCAACACCGCCCAACGTCTCCAAGGAGAATGAACATGTCCATCGCGCAAAAGCCTGGTTCGGGCCCGGTGATTCACGACTGGCGCCCTGAGGACCCCGCGTTCTGGGGCGCCAGCGGCAAAAAGACCGCCACCCGCAACCTGTGGATCTCTATCCCCGCGCTGTTGCTGGCCTTCGCCGTATGGATGGTCTGGAGCACGGTGATCGTGCGCCTCAACGCCATTGGCTTCACCTTCACCACCGACCAGCTGTTCTGGCTCGCGGCCTTGCCGGGCTTGTCCGGCGCCACCTTGCGTGTGTTCTATTCGTTCATGGTGCCGATCTTCGGCGGGCGCCGCTGGACCGCCCTCAGCACCGCGTCGCTGCTGCTGCCGTCGCTGTGGATGGGCTTTGCGGTGCAAGACCCCAACACCCCCTACAGCGTGTTTGTGCTGATCGCACTGCTGTGCGGGTTTGGCGGCGGCAACTTTGCTTCCAGCATGTCCAACATCAGCTTCTTCTACCCTAAATCCCAGCAAGGCACGGCCCTGGGCCTGAACGCCGGCCTGGGTAACCTGGGTGTGTCGGTGATGCAATTTTGTGTGCCGCTGGTGATCACCTTTGGCGTGTTCGGCCTGATGGGCGGGCAAGCACAGACCCTGCCTGACGGCAGCCAACTGTGGCTGCAGAACGCCGGCTTCATCTGGGTGCCGTTCATTATCACCGTCACCGTGGCGGCCTGGTTCGGCATGAATGACCTGTCCAGCGCCCGTGCCTCGTTCAGCGAGCAAGCGGTGATCTTCAAGCGCAAGCACAACTGGCTGATGTGCTGGTTGTACCTGGCGACCTTCGGTTCGTTCATCGGCTTCTCGGCGGCGTTCCCGCTGCTGATCAAAACCTCGTTTCCGGACGTGGTCGCGCTGAAATTCGCCTTCCTCGGCCCCCTGGTCGGTGCCCTGGTACGCCCACTCGGCGGCTGGTTGGCAGACAAGCTGGGCGGTGCGCGAGTGACCTTGTGGAACTTCGTGCTGATGATCGTGATGGTGTTCGGCGTGTTGCACTTCCTGCCGCAGAACGGGCAGGGCGGCAGCTTCTACGGCTTCCTCGGGATGTTCATGTTGCTGTTCATCACCACCGGTGTGGGCAACGGCTCCACCTTCCGCATGATCCCGGTGATCTTCCGTACCCAGCACGAGAAAGCCAGCGCCGGCAAACCCGCCGCCGAGCGCGAACAGGCACTCAAGAACGCCGGCAAGGAATCCGCCGCGGTGCTGGGCTTCAGCTCGGCCATGGGCGCCTTCGGTGCGTTCTTCATTCCCAAGTCTTTCGGCACGTCCATGGCCGCTACTGGCAGCCCGGCGATGGCCTTCTACATGTTTGTCGGTTTCTACCTGAGCTGCATCGTCGTGACCTGGTGGTGGTACGCCCGCAAAGGCTGCGCCACGCCCTGCTGATCGACCCCGAATTCGCGGGGCAACGTACCCCGCAGCACGCCTGATGAGGAAAACATCATGAGTCACTTGCTGGATCAACTGCGGTTCTTCAACCGCAAACAAAACGAATTCTCCGAGGGCCACGGCGAGACCCGCAAGGAGTCCCGTGACTGGGAGAACGTGTACCGTTCCCGCTGGCAGTACGACAAGATTGTACGGTCGACCCACGGCGTGAACTGCACCGGCTCCTGTTCGTGGAAGATCTACGTGAAGAACGGCCTGATCACCTGGGAAACCCAGCAGACCGACTACCCGCGCACCCGTAACGACCTGCCCAACCATGAACCCCGTGGCTGCCCGCGCGGTGCCAGCTACAGCTGGTACATCTACAGCGCCAACCGGCTCAAGTACCCGAAAATCCGCAAGCCGCTGCTCAAGCTGTGGCGTGACGCGCGCCAGACCATGGCGCCGGTGGAAGCCTGGGCGAGCATCGTCGAGGACAAAGCCAAGGCCGACTCCTACAAGAGCAAACGCGGCATGGGCGGCTTTATTCGCTCGAACTGGGAGGAGGTGAACGAGATCATCGCCGCTTCCAACGTCTACACCATCAAGCAATACGGTCCGGACCGCATCGTCGGCTTCTCGCCGATCCCGGCCATGTCGATGGTCAGCTACGCGGCCGGCTCGCGTTACCTGTCGCTGATCGGCGGCGTGTGCCTGAGCTTCTACGACTGGTACTGCGACCTGCCACCGGCCTCGCCGATGGTGTGGGGCGAGCAGACCGACGTGCCGGAATCGGCCGACTGGTACAACTCCAACTACATCATCGCCTGGGGTTCCAACGTCCCGCAGACCCGTACCCCGGACGCACACTTCTTCACCGAGGTGCGCTACAAGGGCACCAAGACCGTGGCCATTACCCCCGACTATTCGGAAGTGGCCAAGCTCACCGACCTGTGGCTCAACCCCAAGCAGGGCACTGATGCCGCACTGGCCCAGGCCTTCAACCATGTGATTTTCAAAGAATTTCACCTGGACAAACCGAGCGCCTACTTCACCGACTACGCCAAGCGCTTTACCGACTTGCCGGTGCTGGTGATGCTCAAGCCCATGACCGGTTTCGCGCCGGGTGCAGGCTACCAGCCCGACCGCTTCCTGCGCGCATCGGACCTCGTCGGCAACCTCGGCCAGGACAACAACCCGGAATGGAAAACCATCGCCCTCGACGAGAGCGGCGAGCTGGTTTCCCCGCAAGGTTCCATCGGCTACCGCTGGGGCGAGAAGGGCAAGTGGAACATCCTCGCCAAAGAGGGCGGTGAAGGCCGCGCGATCGACCTGAAACTCAGCCTGATCGGTGACGACGTCGCCGAAGTGGCGTTCCCGTATTTTGCCGGCGAAGTCCAGGAGCACTTCCAGCACGTGGCCGGCGAGGCGGTGCAGTACCGCCGCGTGCCGGTGCACAACGTGACCCTGGCCGACGGCAGCGTGGCCAAGGTTGCCACTGTGTTCGACTTGTCGGCCGCCAACCTGGCCATCGACCGTGGCCTGGGCGGCAATAACGTGGCCAAGGACTACGACGACGCCACCGTGCCGGGCACCCCGGCGTGGCAGGAAGCGATTACCGGCGTCAGCCGCGAGAAAGCCATCCAGATCGCCCGTGAGTTCGCCGACAACGCCGACAAGACCAAGGGTCGCTCGATGATCATCGTCGGCGCGGCGATGAACCACTGGTACCACATGGACATGAACTACCGCGGGCTGATCAACATGCTCATGCTCTGCGGTTGCGTCGGCCAGACCGGCGGCGGTTGGGCCCACTATGTGGGCCAGGAAAAACTGCGCCCGCAATGCGGCTGGCTACCCCTGGCCTTCGGCCTCGACTGGAACCGCCCGCCACGCCAGATGAACGGCACCAGCTTCTTCTACGGCCACAGTTCGCAATGGCGCCACGAGAAGATGAGCATGCACGACGTGCTCTCGCCACTCGCCGACAAGTCGCAATTCCCGGAACACGCGCTGGACTACAACATCCGCGCCGAACGTGCCGGCTGGTTGCCCAGCGCGCCGCAACTCAACACCAACCCGCTGCACATCTGCCGTGACGCCGCTGCAGCCGGCATGACGCCAAAGGACTACGTGGTCAAATCCTGGCAGGACGGCAGCCTGCGTTTTGCCTGCGAACAGCCGGACAGCCCGGTGAACTTCCCGCGCAACATGTTTATCTGGCGCTCCAACCTGCTCGGTTCCTCGGGCAAGGGCCATGAGTACATGCTCAAGTACCTGTTGGGCACCAAGAACGGCGTGATGAACGAAGACATCGGCCACAGCACCGAATGCAAACCGACCGAGGCCGAATGGGTCGAGGACGGCGCCATCGGCAAGCTCGACCTGGTGACCACCCTGGACTTCCGCATGTCCTCCACCTGCGTCTATTCCGACATCGTGTTGCCGACCGCTACCTGGTACGAAAAAGACGACATGAACACCTCGGACATGCACCCGTTCATTCACCCGTTGTCGGCAGCCATCGACCCGGCGTGGGAGTCGCGCTCCGACTGGGAAATCTACAAGGGCATCGCCAAGGCCTTCTCGGCCATGTCGGTCGGCCACCTGGGCGTCGAGCAAGACCTGGTCACCGTCCCCCTGATGCACGACAGCGTCGGCGAACTGGCCCAGCCGTTCGGCGGCACCGATTGGAAAAGCGCCGGCGTGGCGCCTGTACCTGGCAAGAACGCGCCGAACATGGCCGTGGTGGAGCGCGACTACCCGAACATCTACAAGCAGTTCTCGTCGCTGGGCCCGATGCTGGAAAAACTCGGCAACGGCGGCAAGGGCATCAATTGGAACACCGATGAAGAAGTCGAATTCCTCGGCGAGCTCAACCATCACGAAAGTGATGCGGGCATCAGCCACGGCCGGCCTAAGATCGACACCGCCATCGACGCCGCCGAGGTGATCCTGTCCCTGGCGCCGGAAACCAACGGCAAGGTCGCGTTGAAAGCCTGGGCCGCGCTGTCGGAATTCACCGGCATCGACCACAGCCACCTGGCGATTTCCAAGGCCCACGAAGCGATTCGCTTCCGCGATATCCAGGCGCAGCCGCGCAAGATCATCTCCAGCCCGACCTGGTCAGGCCTGGAAGACGAGCACGTGAGCTACAACGCCGGCTACACCAACGTCCATGAAAACATCCCATGGCGCACCATCACCGGCCGCCAGCAGTTCTACCAGGATCACCCGTGGATGCAGGCGTTCGGCGAGCAGCTGATGAGCTACCGGCCACCGGTCAACACCAAGACCATCGAAGGCGTGAAGGGCAAGCGCAGCAATGGCGAGACCGAGATCGTGCTGAACTGGATCACCCCGCACCAGAAATGGGGCATCCACAGCACCTACAGCGACAACCTGCTGATGCTCACCTTGAGCCGTGGCGGCCCGATTGTGTGGCTCTCGGAAATCGACGCCAAGCGCGCCGGGATCGAGGACAACGACTGGATCGAGTGCTTCAACGTCAACGGCGCACTGACCGCCCGTGCGGTGGTCAGCCAGCGCGTCAAGGAAGGCATGGTGATGATGTACCACGCCCAGGAACGCATCGTGAACGTGCCAGGTTCAGAAACCACCAAGACCCGTGGCGGCCACCACAACTCGGTGACCCGTGTGGTGCTCAAGCCGACGCACATGATCGGCGGCTATGCCCAGCAGGCCTACGGTTTCAACTACTACGGCACGGTCGGTTGCAACCGCGACGAGTTTGTCGTGGTGCGCAAAATGGCCAAGGTCGACTGGCTCGATGGCTCCACCGGTGATGACTTGCCGCGCCCATTGCCGACTGATATCGAGGAGAACTGAGATGAAGATTCGCTCACAGATCGGCATGGTCCTCAACCTGGACAAATGCATCGGCTGCCACACCTGTTCCATCACCTGCAAAAATGTCTGGACCAGCCGTGAAGGCATGGAATACGCATGGTTCAACAACGTCGAGTCCAAGCCGGGCATCGGCTACCCGAAAGAATGGGAAAACCAGGACAAGTGGAAGGGCGGTTGGGTACGCAACGCCAACGGCTCGATCAACCCGCGCATCGGCGGCAAGTTCCGCGTGCTGGCGAACATCTTCGCCAACCCCGACCTGCCGAGCCTGGACGACTACTACGAGCCGTTCGACTTCGACTACCAGCACCTGCACACCGCGCCGCTCGGCGAGCATCAGCCCACCGCACGCCCGCGTTCGCTGATCTCTGGCAAACGTATGCAGAAAATCGAATGGGGCCCGAACTGGGAGGAGATCCTCGGCACCGAGTTCGCCAAGCGCCGCAAGGACAAGAACTTCGACCAGATCCAGGCCGACATTTATGGCGAGTACGAAAACACCTTCATGATGTACCTGCCGCGCCTGTGCGAGCACTGCCTTAACCCGGCGTGCGCGGCGTCGTGCCCCAGCGGTGCGATCTACAAGCGTGAAGAAGACGGCATCGTGCTGATCGACCAGGAAAAATGCCGCGGCTGGCGCATGTGCATCAGCGGCTGCCCGTACAAGAAAATCTACTTCAACTGGAAAAGCGGCAAGTCCGAGAAGTGCATTTTCTGCTACCCGCGCATCGAAGCCGGTATGCCCACCGTGTGTGCCGAAACCTGTGTCGGCCGGATTCGCTACCTCGGCGTGCTGCTGTACGACGCCGACCGCATCAGCGAAGTGGCCAGCACCGCCAACGAGCAAGACCTGTACGAGAAGCAGCTGGAAATCTTCCTCGACCCGAATGACCCGGCCGTGATTCGCCAAGCCCTGGCCGATGGCGTGCCGCAGTCGGTGATCGACTCGGCCCAGCGTTCGCCGGTGTACAAAATGGCCGTCGACTGGAAACTCGCGCTGCCGTTGCACCCGGAATACCGCACCTTGCCGATGGTCTGGTACGTGCCGCCACTGTCACCGATCCAGAACGCTGCTGCGGCCGGCACCGTGGGCATGAACGGGGTCATCCCGGATGTCGACAGCCTGCGCATTCCGCTGCGTTACCTGGCCAACCTGCTTACCGCCGGCGATGAAAAACCGGTCAAGCGTGCGCTCAAACGCCTGTTGGCGATGCGCGCCTACAAACGCTCCCAGCAAGTGGATGGCGTGCAGGACCTGCAAGTGCTCGAAGACGTCGGCCTGAGCGTGGAACAGGTGGAAGAGATGTACCGCTACCTGGCGATTGCCAACTACGAAGACCGTTTCGTAGTACCGAGCGCCCACCGTGAAGACGCGATGAGCGATGCGTTTGCCGAGCGTTCCGGCTGTGGTTTCAGCTTCGGCAGCGGTTGCAGCGGCAGTTCCGACACCAACATGTTTGGCGCCAAGAAGGCCAACCGCCGCGACGTGCTGAAAACCGTACAGATTTGGGAGGATTGAGCCATGCGCATTCTTAAAGTGATTTCGTTGCTGCTGGACTACCCCACCGAGACCCTGGTGAACGGCCGCGACGAACTGGAACAGGCGATTCTCGAATCGCGGGAAATCAGCCCCAAGCAGCGCGGTGCGTTGTTCGAGTTGCTGGAGCTGATTTGCGCCAATGACTTGATGGACGGCCAGGAACACTACGGCGCGCTGTTCGGCCGGGGCCGTTCGTTGTCGCTGTTGCTGTTCGAACACGTGCACGGCGAGTCCCGAGACCGTGGCCAGGCCATGGTCGACATGATGGCCCAGTACGAAGAAGCCGGGTTTGCCATCGGCGTGAAGGAGCTGCCGGACTACATCCCGTTGTACCTGGAGTTCCTCTCCACACGCGAAGACATCGAGGCCCGCGAGGGCCTGGCGGATGTGGCGCACCTGTTGGCCTTGCTCGCTGCGCGTCTGGACGAGCGTGAGAGCGGCTATGCCAGTTGCTTCCGCGCGCTGTTGCAGATTGCCGGTGCCGAGCCGCACCAGGCGGTCGCCGAGCTGCGTGCCCAGGTCGCTGCCGAGCCGCGTGACGACTCCCTCGAAGCCCTGGACAAAATCTGGGAAGAGGAGGCCGTGGACTTTATGCAGGCCGAGCAGCAAGACCGTTGCAGCTCGATGCCCAGCTCACCAGGCAAGGCCCGCGAAGAAAGCGCGGTGCCGTTGCACTGGGTGGATTTTCAGCAAGATGGCCGGGCCGCAGCGCCGGCCGGGGAGGTGGGTAATGTCTAAGTGGAATTTGCTGGTATTCGGGGTGTACCCCTATGTCGCCCTGGCGATCTGCCTGTTGGGCAGTTGGGCGCGGTTCGACCTGTCGCAATACACCTGGAAGGCCGGCTCCAGCCAGATGCTCAACAACCGTGGCATGCGCGTGGCGAGCAACTTCTTCCACATCGGCGTGCTGTTCGTGCTCGCCGGGCATTTTGTCGGCCTGCTCACCCCGGCGTCGATCTACCACCATGTGATCAGCACTGAAAACAAACAGTTGCTGGCGATGGTTTCCGGCGGGTTTTTCGGCCTGCTGTGCCTGGTGGGCTTGCTGATGCTGGTCAAGCGCCGCCTGGGTGACCCGCGCGTGCGGGCCACGTCGAGCCCGTCGGACATCCTGATTCTGCTGGTGCTGCTGGCGCAGTTGCTGCTCGGCTTGCTGACCATCGTTGCCTCCACCGGCCATATGGACGGCTCGGTGATGGTGATGCTCGCTGACTGGGCGCAGAACGTGGTGCTGTTGCGGCCGGTGGAAGCGGCGGCGTCGATCGAGCCGGTTTCGCTGATCTACAAGGCCCATGTGGCGCTGGGTCTGACCCTGTTCGTGTTGTTCCCGTTTACTCGCTTGGTGCACATGATCAGCGCACCGATCTGGTACCTGGGGCGTCGTTATCAAATCGTGCGGCAGAAGTATTGAGGAGAACGTCATGACAACTGGATGCGGATGTGGCGGCGGTAATGGCGGTAGCGGTGGTTGCGGGTCGTCGGCCAAGGCGCCGGTGATCGAAGTCGAAGTCGAGGTGCCGCTGGAGCCCGAGTTGATCGCCAGCAGTGAACAGGAATGGCCGATCATCAGCGTCAATGGCGTGTCGGTCACGCCGGAGTCGATGGCCCTGGAGTTGCAATATCACCCGGCCGAAAGCCGCGAGGAGGCGGTGTACCTGGCCGCCCGTGCGCTGGTGATCCGTGAGCTGTTGCAGCAGCGGATTGCCGAGCTGGGCCTGGCGGTGGAGATTGCCGCCGGGGAGAACGAAGAGGAAGCCGCCACACGGCTGCTGTTGGAGCGCGAGGTCAAGGTGCCGGAGTGTGACGAGCCGACCTGTGTGCGCTACTTCGAAAACAACCGTGGGCGTTTCCACAGTGCGCCGCTGCTGGCGGTGCGGCACATTCTGCTCGAATGCGCGCCGGACGATGCCGAGGCGCGCCATCAGGCGCACGGCCAGGCGGAAGTCCTGCTGCTGAGCCTGGAAGAAAACCCCGGCCGTTTTGCCGAGCTGGCGGTGAAGTATTCCGCGTGCCCGTCCAAGGCCCAGGGCGGTTCGTTGGGCCAAGTGAGCAAGGGCCAGACCGTGCCCGAGCTGGAGCGCCAGTTGTTCACCCTGGCCCCTGGCCTGGCCGGCAAACCGCTGGAGAGCCGTTACGGCTGGCATGTGATCAGTGTCGACCAGCGTATCGAAGGCCAACCGTTGCCGTATGAAGCGGTGGCGGTCGCGATCCGCACCCAGTTGCAGCAGGGCGTGTGGCAGAAGGCGTTGGTGCAATACCTGCAAACCTTGATTGGCGCGGCGGACATTCGCGGTATCGCGCTGCAGGGCGCCGACTCGCCGTTGGTGCAGTGACATGAGCCTGGTGGATGGTGTGGGCCGCTCCATCGATTACCTGCGCCTGTCGGTGACCGACCGCTGTGATTTTCGCTGTGTGTACTGCATGGCGAAAAACATGACGTTCCTGCCGCGCCAGCAGGTGCTGACCCTGGAGGAGCTGGAGCGCCTGGCTGCGTTGTTTGTCGGCCAGGGCGTGCGCAAGATCCGCCTCACGGGCGGCGAGCCGCTGATTCGTCCGGGCATCGTCGGTTTGTGCCGCAACATCGCAGCACTGCCGGGCCTGCGCGAACTGGTGATGACCAGCAACGGCTCGCAGCTGGCACGCCTGGCGCAGCCGTTGGTGGACGCTGGGGTCAAGCGCATGAACATCAGCCTCGACAGCCTGGATGCAGAGCGGTTTCGCGCGATCACCCGCAACGGCGATTTGCGTCAGGTGCTGGACGGCATCGAGGCGGCGCGGGATGCGGGGTTCGAGCGGGTCAAGCTCAATTGCGTGGTGATGAAAGGGCGCAATTTCGATGAAGTGCCGGCGCTGGTGCAGTACGCGATTGACCAGGGCATCGACATCAGTTTTATCGAGGAAATGCCGCTCGGGGATGTGGGGCGTTCGCGAGGGGAGACGTTCTGTGCCAGTGATGAAGTGCGCGCGGTGATTGCCCGGGAGCATGGGTTGATCGACAGCACCGAGAACAGCGGTGGCCCGGCGCGGTATGTGCGGTTGGCGCGGCATCCGGGGACGCGGATTGGGTTTATTTCGCCTAATTCGCATAATTTTTGCGGGAGTTGTAATCGGGTACGGATGACGGTGGAGGGGCAGTTGTTGTTGTGTTTGGGGCAGGAGGACGCGGTGGATTTTCGCGCTTTGTTGCGGCGGTATCCGTTGGAGGATGTGCCGTTGGTCGAGGCGTTGCAGAGGGGGTTGAGGGGGAAGCCGTTGCGGCATGATTTCAGTGGGGCGGGGGAGGTGCAGGTGGTGCGGTTTATGAATATGAGTGGGGGGTGAGGGGAGGTGTGGTGTGGTGTGGTACTGAGTACATATCCGTTTCTTCGGTAACGGCGGCTTAGGGTTCCGCTCTTACAGCGGGTCACTTTTGGAAAGGCCTGTACGGACCGTACACATGGTTGACGGGGCGATTTGAGATCAAAAGCCAAAGCGCGACGGCCTTAGAACCGACCGATTTTGTGCCTGGTGCACTCGGTAAAAAATGTGGGAGGGGGCTTGCCCCCGATGAGGGAGTGTCAGTCACTTATTTGTTAACTGACCCGGCGCTATCGGGGGCAAGCCCCCTCCCACAGTTTGATCTCCATACATCAGGGAGGTATCAGCCTGCTTTTGCTCTGGCTTTGCTCTGGCCTTTGATCTTGATCTCAGGCACACCGAGCCTAGGCGAGGTGCCGAGTGTTGGGGCAAGAGCGTTTTGGTTACTTTTGCGCTTTTCAAAAGTGACCCGCTGTAAGAGCGGAACCATAAGTCGCCGTTACCTAAATAACGGATATGCCCCCCAATCAAAAAACCTTGACCCCGATCAAGGGAAACCCACCCCATTCTCCGTAACCTCACTGCATCTTGTGTTTGAAAATCTAAAAACATCTATATGTAGTGTCTGGAGCCCGGAAAATGCAAAACACGCTCACCCCGCTGGTCAGTACCCGCCTACACAAACGCGACGGCAGCCTAGTCTCCTTCAACGCCGAAAAAATCCACCAAGCGTTGATCGCCGCCGGCACCGCAACCGGCGAGTACCAAGAGGCCGAAGTCGACCTGTTACTGGGCGCCGTCCTGGCCCGACTTAGGGGCATCGAACAGTTGGACGTCGAGCAAATCCAGGACAGCGTCGAGCGCGTGCTGATGGACGCCGGCTACTTCCTGTCCATGCGCGCCTACATCGTCTACCGCGAACAACACGGCCGCCTGCGTCGCGACCGCAAGACCCTGGTGGAAGTCGCCACCTCCATGAACGAATACCTCGACCGCGAAGACTGGCGCGTGCAGGCCAACGCCAACCAGGGCTACTCCCTGGGCGGGCTGGTGCTCAACGTGTCAGGCAAGGTCACCGCCAACTACTGGCTCGACGAGGTCTACAGCCAGCAGATCGGCCGCGCACACCGTGAGGCGGATTTGCATATCCACGACCTGGACATGCTCGCCGGCTATTGCGCCGGCTGGTCGCTGCGCTCGTTGCTGCACGAAGGCCTCAATGGCGTGCCCGGCCGCGTTGAGGCGGGGCCGCCCAAGCACTTGAGCAGTGCGCTGGGGCAGATGGTCAACTTCCTTGGCACCCTGCAAAACGAATGGGCCGGCGCCCAGGCGTTCAGTTCGTTCGATACCTACCTCGCGCCCTATGTGCGCAAGGACCAACTGAGTTACCCCGAAGTGCGCCAGGCGGTGCAGGAGTTCATCTACAACCTCAATGTGCCGTCGCGCTGGGGCACCCAGACGCCGTTTACCAACCTGACGTTCGACTGGGTATGCCCGGAAGACTTGCGCGAGCAGGTCCCGGTGATCGGCGGTGAAGAAATGCCGTTTGCCTACGGCGACCTGCAAACCGAAATGGAGCTGATCAACCGCGCCTACATCGAAGTGATGCAGGCCGGGGATGCCAAGGGCCGGGTGTTCACCTTCCCGATTCCCACCTACAACATCACCCACGATTTCCCCTGGGACAGCGAGAACGCCGACCGGCTGTTCGAGATGACCGCACGCTACGGCTTGCCGTATTTCCAGAACTTCCTCAATTCCGATATGCAACCCAACCAGGTGCGTTCGATGTGCTGCCGCCTGCAACTGGACGTGCGCGAATTGCTCAAACGTGGTGGTGGCCTGTTCGGTTCGGCGGAGCAGACCGGCTCCCTGGGGGTGGTGACGATCAACTGCGCGCGCCTGGGCTATCTGTTCAAGGGCGACACCAGCGGTTTGCTTCAGCGCCTGGACAGCTTGATGGAAATGGCCATGGAAAGCCTGGAGGTCAAGCGCAAGGTGATCCAGCACCATATGGACGCCGGGTTGTACCCGTACACCAAGCGCTACCTGGGCACTTTGCGCAATCACTTCTCCACCATCGGCCTCAACGGCATGCACGAGATGCTGCGCAATTTCACTGCGGACGAGCAGGGCACGCACACCGAAGAGGGCCGCGCGTTCGCCCTGCGGCTGCTCGACCATGTGCGCGCCACGTTGCTGCGTTTCCAGGAGGAAACCGGCCACCTCTACAACCTCGAAGCCACGCCGGCGGAGGGCACCACTTACCGCTTCGCCAAGGAAGACCGCAAGCGCTACCCCGACATCCTGCAAGCCGGCAGCGTGGACGCACCGTACTACACCAACTCGTCGCAGTTGCCGGTGGGCTTTACCGAAGACCCCTTCGAAGCCCTGGAACTGCAAGACGAACTGCAATGCAAATACACCGGCGGCACCGTGCTGCACCTGTACATGGCCGAGCAGATTTCCTCGGCCCAGGCCTGCAAGCAACTGGTGCGCAAAGCCTTGGGGCGTTTCCGCCTGCCGTACCTGACGATCACCCCGACATTCTCGATCTGCCCGGTGCACGGCTACCTCGCCGGCGAGCATGAGTTTTGTCCCAAGTGCGATGAAATCCTCGCACTCGCTGCCCATCGTTGATTCGATTTTCCAACCCGCAAGGAGATTCACCATGCAAGCATCCCAGCCACAACGTCAGCGCTGCGAAGTCTGGACCCGGGTGATGGGTTACCACCGGCCGGTGTCGGCGTTCAACCCCGGCAAACAGTCCGAGCACAAGGAGCGTGTGCACTTTACTGAATCGGCCGCCGTGGCCGGGCGTCAATGAGTCGAGCACTTCGGGTCGGGGGCCTCGTGCCCCTGACCACCCTCGACTACCCCGGCATGCTCGCCTGCGTGCTGTTCTGCCAGGGCTGCGCCTGGCGCTGTCGTTACTGCCACAACCCGGACCTGATCCCGCCGCGTGGTAGCGCGGAGATTGATTGGCGCCGGGTCCTGCTGTTTTTGCAGCGGCGCCAGGACCTGTTGGACGCCGTGGTGTTCAGCGGCGGTGAGCCGACCTTGCAGGAAGGTTTGCCGGCGGCGATGGATGAAGTACGGGCGATGGGGTTTCGCGTCGGCCTGCACAGCGCCGGGATCAAACCCGCAGGCTTTGCCAACGCGCTGCGCCATGCCGATTGGGTGGGGTTCGACGTGAAGGCCCTGGCCGAGGATTACCACTTGATCACCCAGGTCAGGGGCAGCGGCGCCGCCAACTGGCGCAGCCTGGAGACCTTGCTCGCCAGTGGTGTGGATTACGAATGCCGCACCACGGTGCATTGGCATTTGATCGACCCCGCCCGACTGCTGCTGCTGGCCCAGCGTTTGCAAGCAACTGGAGTCAAGCGCTTCGCCGTGCAGATGGTGCGCACGGCCTCCATGCTCGACCCACAACTCCCCGACGTTTCGGCACAGGCTTTGCTGCCCGAGTTATGGAACCGCCTGCGGGAGTTGTTCCCCGCGTTTGTATTGCGAGGGTGATGTCCGCCCTCCACGGAATTTTTATAGATGCTGCCCATGTTGGGCAGGCTTTCATCAGGGAATATCAGAATGAAGCAGTTAACCACGGCACAACGCATTGTCATCGGTTTCGCGATTGCGCCGTTGGCCCTGGTCGGCTTGGTGTTTTACGCCTTGCACAACCTGGCAACCCTTAAGCAACAATCCGAGCAGATCGTGCAACAGGACTGGCCGAAAATCGCGCCGATCATGGTAATCGCCACCGGCGTACGCGATAACGGGCGCAACACCCGGGACCTGCTGGTCGAGCAGGACAACCAACAGGCCCAGGAAGCCATCGGCACCACGCGTCAGCGCATCACTCAGGCGTTTGCGACCCTGGAGCCGCTGTTCGACACCGCCGAGGGCAAGGCCGCGTATGCCACCTTGAAAACCCATCGTGAAGCCTATGTCGCCGCCTTTACCCAGGTGCAGGCATTGATCAAGCAGGGCGCCCGCGAGCAGGGCCTGGCCCAGCTCAAGCAACAAGTGGTGCCGGCCGAGCTTGAGGTGTTCAAGAGCCTGGATGCGTTGATGGCCATGCAAGGGCGGCTGTTTACCGAGCGCCAACAGGCTGCACAAATGCTTTACGACGACGCGCGCCGCACGATGATCGGGCTGTTCCTGCTGTGCATGGTCCTGGTAGTGGCGGCGGCGGTGATCGTCACGCGCAGCGTCACCCGGCCATTGGGCGGCGAGCCGGATGAAGTGGCGCGAGTGCTCAGCCATATCGCCCAGGGCGACCTGACCATCGAGGTACCGCTGGGCAACAGTGCCGACGGCAGCGTAATGCGCAACCTGCACCAGATGCAGCAAAACCTCAACCAGATGGTCCGACATATCGCTGCGTCGGTGGATGGCGTGGCCAGCTCGTCGGAAGAGTTAAGCGCGGTCAGCAGCCAGACCAGCAGCAGCCTGCAACTGCAGGGCCAGGAAATCGAACAGGCCGCCACGGCAGTGAACGAAATGACCGCTGCGGTGGACGAGGTGGCGCGCAACGCCGTAAGCACTAGCGAAGCCTCGCGCCTCTCGGAGCAGTCGGCCCGGCACGGGCGTGCCCAGGTGCAGGAAACCGTCGCGTCGATCAACGCCCTGGCCACCGGTGTGGTGGAAACGTCGGAGCGTATCCAGCAACTGGCCGGCCGGGTGCAAGACATCAGCAGTGTGTTGGAAGTGATCCGCAGCATTGCCGACCAGACCAACTTGCTGGCGTTGAACGCGGCTATCGAAGCAGCCCGTGCCGGCGATGCGGGCCGCGGGTTTGCGGTGGTGGCGGACGAAGTGCGTGCGCTGGCTCATCGCACCCAGTCCTCGACCCAGGAGATCGAGCAGATGATTGGCAATATCCGTCAGGACACTGAGCACGCGGTGGCGGCCATGCACAGCAGCAGTGAGCGGGTGCAGGCGACCTTGGGCGTGGCGCAGCGGTCGGGGGAGGCGCTGGAGGAGATCACGCGGTCGATTTCGCAGATCAATGAGCGCAATTTGATGATTGCCAGTGCGACCGAGGAACAGGCGTTGGTGGCGCGGGAGGTGGATCGGAATTTGGTAGGGATTCGGAATTTGTCGCAGCAGGTGTTGCAGGGGGCGATGCATACGGAGACGGCGGGGCATGATTTGGCGGGGATGGCGGGGGCGCTGCATGGGACGGTGGCGCGGTTTAGGGTTTAGGGTTTAGGGTTTTTGAGTACATATCCGTTTCTGCGGTAACGGCTGCTTATGGTTCCGCTCTTACAGCGGGTCACTTTTGGAAAGACCCAAAAGTAACCAAAAGGTCTTCGCCCCACCACTTGGTGCCTCGCCTAGGCTCGGCATGCCCTCACTCCGGCTTTGGAGCGTGGGCCGCCGCCATGGGCCATCCCTGGCCCAGGGCGGCTAACCCGGCGTCCTGCCGGGTTGCCCACGCTCCAAAGCCTGCGTTCGGCCAGCGTGGTTTTACGGGGCGCCGAAGATCAAAAGCCAAAGCCAAAGCCAAAGCACGGCGGCCTTAGAGCCGACCGGTTTTGTGTGTGCCGAACTCGGTTAGAAATGTGGGATGGGGCTTGCTCCCGATGAGGCAGTGTCAGTTGATACATGTGTTGACTGATCCACTGCCATCGGGAGCAAGCCCCCTCCCACATTTGGATCTCCATGGATCAGATAAACCTCGTCCTGTTTTTGCTCTGGCTTTTGCTCTTGATTTTGATCTCAGGCGCCCCGTTAAACACGCTGGCCGAACGCAGGCTTGAATCCGTGGGTAACCCGGCAGGACGCCGGGTTAGCCGTCCTGGGCCGGGGATGGCCCATGACGGCGGCCCACGGATTCAAGCCTGCGTTCGGGCATACCGAGCCTAGGCGAGGTACCGAGTGTTGGGGCAAGAGCCTTTTGCTTACTTTTGGCTGGGCCGGCATTCCGGCTCTTCCAAAAGTGAGTCGCTGTAAGAGCGAAACCCATATCAGCCCTTACCCAAATAACGGATATGTACACCATCACCCATCACC
>NZ_LFMW01000023.1 GCF_001050345.1 Pseudomonas fildesensis
CAGGCGCAGAGGAGTGCCCGATACACCGCATTCGTCTTCATCAGGGGCGCTTCGCACCCCAACGCGGGACAAGCCCGCTCGCCACAGAGGTCCCAGTTTGCTGCGCGACAGCGCGGCGTCGAAGACGGGGTGGGGTCTCCCTCGCCACAGTTACAGTCATTGCCCTTAACTGAACAGCATTGCCTGTAGGAGCCGGCTTTCCGGTTTCTATAGGGTCGGGGGTTATTTCAGGAATGTGCTGATCAACTGGTTAACCCGCTCCGCCGCCTCCAACTGCACCATATGCCCCTGCCCCGGCAGGATTTCCACCTGAGCCGCCAACCCCTGCGCATGGCTCGCCGGGATGATTGCATCGTCGCTGCCCCAGATCACCAGGCTCGGCTGCTGGCCGACCACGTTGCGCAAATCGAGCCTTTGCCGTCCGCCGTCAAACAGTTTGGCATTGAGCTGGCGCAACGCTTGGTCCACCCCTTCCAGGCGCTTGAACTTGAGCATGTCCTCCAGCATTTGCCGGGTGACCAGCGCCGGGTCGCTGAACAGTTGGACCAACTGAGGCTTGAGTGCATTGCGGTTGTTGGCCTCGGTGAAACCTTGCAGGTAGTCACCGTTGATATCCACACCCAGCGCTGCACTGGCGATCAGCACCAGCGAAGCCACACGCTCGGGCGCCTGGCGCGCAATACTCAACGCAACCAGGCCACCCATGGAATGCCCGGCCAGGTGCACACGGCTGAGGTTGAGATGATCCAGCAGCGCCAATACGGCCCCGCTCAGCTCATCGGCTTCGCCCGTTTGCAGGTGCTTGCCCGACTCGCCATGCCCCGGCAAGTCGAGGGCAATCACTCGGCGG
Source organism: Pseudomonas fildesensis (assembly GCF_001050345.1). Lineage (GTDB taxonomy): Bacteria > Pseudomonadota > Gammaproteobacteria > Pseudomonadales > Pseudomonadaceae > Aquipseudomonas > Aquipseudomonas fildesensis. The sequence goes on from NZ_LFMW01000023.1 coordinate 851, forward strand.
TCCACCGCCAGCGCCGGATGGTTGAACAGCCAGTTGTTCAGGTCACCACCAAAACCGTGCACCAGCACCAACGGCGTGCCGCCCTCGCCGAGGTCGAGATAGCGCAATAGCCGCCCGCCCACCTCGACTTTCTGCGCACTCGGCCCCGACGCCTCAGCCTCGGCTGCGCTGGAAACGAACCCGGCCTGGAAGCGCTCGATTACCGCATCGATCTCGTCCTCCGTGGCCTCACCCTCCACCACTACCGCCAACAACGCTCCGACCGGCAGGGTTTCATCGGTGAGGGCCAACACCCGGCGCAGCACGCCACTGAACGGTGCCTCGACGCTGCTGGAGATTTTGTCAGTCTCGACGTCGAGCACTTCCTCGCCCTTCTCCACCCGCTCGCCTGGCTGCTTTAGCCAGACATCCACGCGGCCTTCGGTCATCGACAGGCCCCACTTGGGCATGGTCAAGGTATGGATCATGCGGCAGTCCTCTTGTCGGCGATCTTCAGCACGGCAGCTTCGATCTTCGCGGCATTGGGGATGTACAAGTCTTCCAGCGCATCGGAGAACGGCACCGGCGTGTGCGGCGCGGTGACCATCTCGATGGGCGCGCGCAAGAAGGAAAAGCCCTGCTGCGCCACCAGCGCGCTGATGTCAGTGGCGATGGAACAGCGTGGGTTGGATTCGTCGATCACCACCAGGCGCCCGGTTTTCTCTACGCTTTCAAGGATGCTGTCTTCATCCAGCGGGCTGGTGGTGCGCAGGTCCAACACTTCGCAATCGATGCCCTGGCGCGCCAGGTTGGCGGCGGCTTCCATCGCGATGTGCACCATGCGCCCGTAGGTCACCAGGGTCACGTCAGTGCCTTCACGCACAAAGTTGGCTTCGCCGAAGGGCACGGTGTACAGCTCTTCGGGCACTTCGCCTTGAAGGCTGTAGAGCATTTTGTGCTCGAGGAAAATCACCGGATCGTTGTCGCGAATCGCCTGGATCAGCATGCCCTTGGCGTCATACGGCGTGGCCGGGCACACCACCTTGAGGCCGGGAATGTGCGTCCACATCGAGGTGAGCATCTGCGAATGCTGGGCGGCGGCGCGCAGGCCGGCGCCATACATGGCGCGCACCACCAGCGGCGTGGTGGTCTTGCCGCCGAACATGTAGCGAAACTTCGCGGCCTGGTTGAGCAACTGGTCGAGGCAGCAGCCGATAAAGTCGACGAACATCAATTCGCACACCGGACGCATACCACGAGTGGCCGCGCCGACAGCCATGCCCACGTAACCGACTTCGGACAACGGCGCATCCAGCACGCGGTCGGGAAATTCCGGGTACAGGCCTTTGGTCACGCCGAGCACGCCGCCCCAGGCATCCTGCTCGCCGGGGGCGCCGGTGCCGCCGCAGACGTCCTGGCCGATGATGAACACGCTCGGGTCACGGCGCATTTCCTGGGCGAGTGCTTCGTTGATAGCCTGCTGATAACTGATTTTGCGAGCCATAAGGGCTTCTCCACGGATTGTTTTTGTAGTGGGTGGCGGTTAGCGGTAAGCGACGTACACATCACTGAGCAGGTCGGCGGCCTGGGGCTTGGGATCGGATTTGGCCAGGCGTACGGCGTCGTCGATCAGTTGCGCCACCTCCCCGTTGATGCGCTCGAACTGCGCCGCATCGAGCCAGCCTTCGGCCGTGCAGCGCTGGCAAAACAGCACCAGGCAATCGTGAGACTCGCGCAGGTTTTTCACTTCGTCCGGGCCACGATAAGTTTGCGCATCGCCTTCGAAGTGGCCGTAGAAGCGGCTCAATTTCACTTCCACCAGCGTCGGCCCCTGGCCGCTGCGCGCGCGTTCCACGGCCACTCCGAGCGCCGCGTGCACCGCGAAGAAATCATTGCCATCGACGATCACCCCCGGCATGCCAAACCCCACGGCGCGCTCGGCGATGTCCTTGCACGCCACCGACCAGCCGGAGCCGGTGGCTTCGGCATAACCGTTGTTTTCGGCGACGAACAGGCACGGCAGTTTCATGATCGACGCCAGGTTCATCGCCTCGAACACCGCGCCTTCGTTGGAGCCGCCGTCGCCAAAAAACGCCACGGCCACGCCCTGAGTACCTTTGAGTTTTGAGGCCAACGCCGCACCAGCCGCCAACGGCGCGCCGGCCCCGACAATGCCGTTGGCGCCGAGCATGCCCTTCTCCTGGTCAGCGATGTGCATGGAGCCGCCCTTGCCGCCGCACACGCCGGTTTTCTTGCCGTAGATCTCGGCCATCATGCCGAACACATCCACGCCCTTGGCGATACAGTGGCCATGGCCACGGTGGTTGGAGGCAATGCAGTCTTCATCGTTGAGGTGGGCCATGACCCCGGCGGCGCAGGCTTCCTGGCCGGCATACAAGTGCACGAAACCGGGGATCTCGCCGGTGGCGAATTCCACGTGCAGGCGTTCTTCGAAATCACGGATGGTGCGCATCACGGTGTAGGCATGGAGCAATTGATCGGTGGACAGGTGAGTGGACATCTTGTTGTTCTCCAGGTTGTCTCGACACACAGAAGGCTGGCTGCGGCCAGCTATAACCTCTTCAGCACAGCCTGTGCCAATGCACGGAAAAACCTGGCAAAGGCTTGACCCAGAGCAGTGCCGTGCGGTTGTGCAATGGGGATCGGCCACCGCAAAATGAGACGCGCCATTGCAACCTGCCCGTGGCGTCTCAGGCCGGATGAGACGCTGCGTCTCACGCGGGGCGGTTGGTCAGGCCGCGCTTGTCCCACAGCGCACATACGCGCTTAATGGCGGGCATAACAACAAAGATCGAGAACCGGAGGCCTTATGCTCGCCGCGAACTCCAAGGACCATGTCGACTGCGTCAGCCGCGTGGTACGTAATGCCGATCGCCTGCCCCAGGCGCCGGTGCCGTCGCTGATTTTCGATTCGTGGCGCCGCTCCATGGAGCAGCACCACCTCGACCCCGGCTCGCTGCAAGGGCCCCGCATCCTCACCGAACCCCTGCTCAAGGAATGCCGCGAGCGCGCCGAACTGTTCATGCGCATCGCCAGCGAAGCCGTCGGGCAACTGCACCACCGCGTGCGCCATGCCGACTACTGCGTGATGCTCACCGACGCCCAGGGCCATACCATCGATCACCGCGTGGACGCAGCCATTCGTACCGACTGCCGCAAAGCCGGCCTGTACCTGGGCACCTGCTGGTCGGAGGCCGAAGAAGGCACCTGTGGCGTCGCCACGGTACTGACCAGCAAAGCCGCAGTCACGGTGCACAAGCGTGATCACTTTCGCGCGGCGTTTATCGGACTCACCTGCTCCGCCGCGCCGATCTTCGATCCCCAGGGCAACCTGCTCGGGGTGATGGACGCTTCGGCACTCAAATCCCCGGATGACCGACGCAGCCAGCACCTGGTGCGGCAGATGGTGGCGCAGAGCGCGCAAGCCATCGAAAACGCCTTCTTCATGCACAGCGCCCGCCAACACTGGGTGCTCCAGGCCCACAGCACACCGGGCTACGTCGACAGCCAACCCGACCTGCTGCTGGCCTGGGACCACGACGGGCGCCTGCATGCCTTGAACAGCAAGGCACGCCAGGCACTGCGCCGGCGTTTCGGCCAGGTACCGGAGCATATCGGCGAGGTGTTCGACCTGGACGCCTTGCGCGCAGTGTCCGATCAATCGGCCCAGCAACTGCGGTGGCTCGGCGAGCCTGGCGCGTTGCATGTGCGCGTCAACGCGCCGCGACGCAAAACCGCGCGGGCAACTCCGACTACCCAGACCGACGAGCGCGTGGAAGAACATCTGCGCCTGGCCGTACGGGTCAAGGACCGCAACCTGCCGGTGCTGGTGCAAGGTGAAACCGGCGCGGGCAAGGAAGTCTTCGCCCGCCAATTGCATGAGCGCAGCGCCCGTCGCGATGGGCCATTTGTGGCGGTGAACTGCGCGGCGATTCCGGAAAACCTGATCGAGAGCGAGCTGTTCGGCTATGTGGCCGGGGCCTTTACCGGCGCCTCCAGCAAGGGCGTGACCGGGCTGTTATTGCAGGCCGATGGCGGCACGCTGTTTCTCGATGAGATCGGCGACATGCCGCTGGCCTTGCAGACCCGCTTGCTGCGGGTGATGGCCGAAGGTGAAGTGGCGCCGTTGGGTGCAGCAAAAACCCGCGCAGTGGACATCCAGGTGATCTGCGCCAGCCACCGCGACCTCGCAGCGTTGGTGAGCGACGGGCGCTTTCGTGAAGACCTGTACTTTCGCCTCGGCTGCGCGCGCTTCTGCCTGCCGCCCTTGCGCGAGCGTACGGACAAGCTGGCGTTGATCAACCGGCTAGTCGAGCAGGAAGCACGCAATAGCGCGATGGCAGTAGGGATCGGCCCTGCCGCGCTGGAGGTGCTGCTGGGCTATGCCTGGCCGGGCAATGTGCGGCAACTGCGCCATGTGCTGGCGTATGCCTGTGCGGTGTGTGACGGCGGGACGATCCAGTTGGCGGATTTACCGGCGCAGGTGCGTGGCGAACAGCTGGGCACGCAGCCCGAACAGAGCGTCAGCCCCGAGCGGCAAGTGGTGCTGGATGCGCTGATTCGGCATCGCTGGAAGCCGTCGCCGACGGCACAGGCGTTGGGGATTTCGCGGGCGACGCTTTATCGCAGGGTCAACCAACTGGGTATCGATATGCCCGGCAAACACTGACCCTTTGGGAACGATCGGTGTCAGCGGTAGACGAGGCCTCCATCAATCAAGGGGGCCTGCCCGGTCATGTAGTCCGAGTCCGGCCCCGCGAGGTAAGACACCAACCCTGCCACATCCTCAGGCGTTTGCGCGCGGCCCAGGGCGATTCCGTCCACGTACTTCTTGTACGTCGCCCCGACTTCAGCGCCAGTAATTTCGGCCATGCGCTTATTAATCTTTTCCAGCGATACCCATGACAATCTCCTGCAACAATGAGAGAAGCCTTGTCTATCGCAGGTGCACGCTGGCGCTGTCGAGGCGCAGCGGGATTGGCGTGGGGTCTGAGACGGGTTGTCTCACCGCGCCAATCGCGCTCGAAACCTTGTAAAACCTCGCCGTTATGCCTAGCTTATGCGCCCCCCGCCCTGCGCTTTAAGGCCTTGCCCCATGGTTTTGCGTTTTCGTCCCGTTGTCACTTCACGTTTCGCCCTCGGCCTGCTGCTCAGCGGCGGAATCGGCAGCAGCCTGGCGGCTGAAATAGAACTGCCCGTGGTGAACATCCAGGGGCAGGACGAGTCCGGTTATCGCAACGAGACCGCCTCGGTCGGCGGCTTCAATGAAGCGCCGTTGCTCGATACCCCGGCCTCGATCACCGTGATCAATGCCGCGCTGATCAAGGACCAGCAAGCGCGCCTGCTCAGTGAAGTGCTGCGCAACGACGCCTCGGTAGGCGACAGCTATGCGCCGATCGGCTACTACGAAAACTTCGTGGTACGCGGTTTCTCGCTGAATGCGGCGAGCAGCTACAAGATCAATGGGCGCACCATCACCGGCGAGCAGAACGTCGCCCTGGAAAACAAGCAGCAGGTGGAAGTGCTCAAGGGCCTGGCCGGTTTGCAAAGCGGGATTTCCGAGCCCAGCGGCGTGATCAACTACGTGACCAAGCGCCCGGAAGACGTGCGCTCGGTAACGGTGTCCACCGATGATCGCGGCAGCGGCTATATCGCTACCGATGTCGGCGGCTGGTTTGGCAGCGAGCAGCAATTCGGCCTGCGCGCCAACGTGGCCCATGAAGACCTCAACTCCTATGTGGAACACGCCAATGGGCAACGGGATTTCCTGTCGCTGGCCTTTGACTGGAACATCAGCCCCGACGCCGTGCTGCAACTCGATGCGGAATACCAGAACAAACAACAGCGTTCAGTGCCGGGTTATCAGTTGCTGGGCGGTACCGAAGTGCCCCACGACGCATCGCCGAAAAAACTGCTGGGCCATCAGACCGGTTCGAAGCAGGTCGGCATCGATTCGCTGAACCTCAACGGCAAGTTCGAATACCGCTTCAGTGATCAATGGAAAGGCAGCGTCAGCGCGGCGCGCAGCAAGGTGGTGATCGATGATTACAGTTCGTTTGCCTGGGGTTGTTATGGCTCGACCAGTTGCACCTCGAGTGTGCCGAACTACTTCAGCCCCGAAGGCAATTACGACGTCTACGACTACCGCAGCCCCGACGACACCCGCCGCGATGATGAAGTCCAGGCCGCCATGACCGGGCTGTTCGACACCGGCGGGCTGGGCCATGAGCTGACCTTCGGCACCAGCGCATTCCGCCGGGTGATCGACAAACGCAAGTCGGTCAACGAATACATCGGCACCACTAATATCGACGTCGACGCACCGACCTTCCCGCCAACCGATGTACCACTGAACGACAGCCACCGCACCCTCGACAGCCGCCAATACGGCCTGTTCGTCACCGACCGCATCCGCTTCAACGAGCAATGGCAAACCATCCTCGGCGGCCGCGAAGTGCGCCTGGACGAGAAGGCTTTCGATCAGAACGGCAACCCGGCACGCCACACCCAGCAGTACGTGTTCCTGCCCCAGGCATCGTTGATCTACAAGCCGATTGAAAATGTCTCGCTGTACACCAGCTACAGCAAGGGCTTGTCCCTGGGTGGAACGGCCCCTTGGTTTGCGAGCAACCCGGATGAAACCTTGGCCCCCACCGTATCTCGGCAAATCGAAGCCGGGGTGAAATACGACTGGCGCCGCATCAGCTTCGCTGCCGCCGTGTTCCAGACTCGCCAGGCTTACCAGTACGCCAAGCCGGATGGCGCAGGCAAGTTCACCTACGTGCAACAGGGCGAGCAGAAAAACACCGGCCTGGAACTGTCGGCCAACGGCTGGGCAACCGACCGCCTGCAGATCTCAACCAGCGTGGCGGCGATTCGCGCACGGGTCAGCGGCAGCGGCACGCCGGAATACGAAGGCCACCAGACGATCAACGTGCCGAAGCTGCGCGCCAGTGTGTACGCTGACTATGCATTGCCGTGGGTGAACGGTTTGGCGGTGCTCGGCGGTGTGCAATACAGCGCCAAGAAGTCCGCCAATCGCGATGGCACGGTGGACGTGGGGGACTATGCGGTGGTGAATGTCGGCAGCCGCTACACCACCAGGGTCGACGGCTATGAAACGGTGTTTCGCCTGAGCGTCGACAACCTGTTCGACAAGCGCTACTGGCGCGACGCGGGCGAATACATGGGCGATGATTACCTGTTCCAGGGCGCGCCATTGACGGCGCGCCTGAGTGCATCGGTCAACTTCTGAGCACCCGCGGCGCTGCCAGCCACAGCGCCGCCAGCCCGCACACCAACAGGCTCCAGCCGAGCTCCTGGGCCCAGGCGACGAGGGCCAGTCCGCCGCCGATCACCAGGTAATACAGCAAGCCAAACACTGCGGCGGCGGTGCCCAGGCGGTCGGGATAGGCCACCAGCGCGGCACCGAGCACGTTAGGAATCGCCATGCCGAACGCCAGCACCACCAGCAGCATCGGCCAGACGAACAGCCAACTGTCTTGCAGTGCCAAAACCAACAGGCTGCCCAGCACCGCGATGCCGGCGGCGGTCAGTACCAACTGCTCGCTGCGCAGCCCGCGCTTGAGCAACAGCTTGTTCAGCCACGCACCCATCCCGGACCCCAGCGCCAGCAGCACGCCGCTGTAACCGAATTCGACGGTGGACAGCCCGCGCTGCCCCACGCTGTAGTAACTGAACAGCGCAATATTGAAAGCCGCCACCAAACCCACCGAACGCCAGACCTGCATGTCCCTGAGCATCAGGCCGAAGGTCTCGCCCAGCGATGCGCTCGACACGGATGCCGGCCGCGTTTCGGGCAAGGCCCACAGGCACCAGCCCCACAGCACCAACGCGAGCAACAACAAGCCCGCGAGCATGCCGCGATAGCCGAAATGCTGCACCAGGGTCGCACCGCTGAACAAGCCGATTGCCGGGCTGGCGGCCAGGGCAATGCCCATCACGGAAAACACCTGGGCCAGTTCGGCACCTTCGAAGCGGTCACGCAGCACCGTCTGCGTGACCACCGACCCCACTGCTGCACCAAACGCCGCGACCGCCTGGGCCAGCAGCAAACCGTTGAAGGTGCTCACGTTCAAGGCCAGCGCCGAAGCGCACGCACAGATCGCCAGGCCGGCCAGCATGACGGGGCGCCGGCCCAGCCGATCACACAACCGGCCCCACACCACCACACCCAGGGCAAAGGCCAGGAAATACACCGACAGCGTCTGCCCTGCCCGTTCGGGCCCCACGGCAAAGGCCTGGCCGATATCGCCGAGGGCCGGGCTGTAAAGGGTCTGGGCCAATTGCGGGAACATCAGCAGGGCCACGGCCAGCACCAGCAGGTTTTCAACGTTCATCGACAGTTCCTTCTCGGGTAAACAACGGAAGGATTTTAAGGATTCACAACTGGGCTATTATCGAAACTTCGACAAGTTACCCATGAAATCGGACAACCTATGGCTTGGCTCACTGCCGATGCGTCTTTTGATCCCGACCTGCTTTCTGCCCCGGTCATCGGCATCGCGGCCCTGCTCGGCGACCACGATTCCGGGCTGCACCAACATCAACGCGGGCAACTGCTTTTTACCCAGCAAGGTTGTACCCGCATCACCCTGGACAATCAGCTTTGCCTGCTGCCGCCCACGCGCGCAGCCTGGATACCCTGCGGCCTGCCGCATCGCGCGGTGATGCACAAGACTGTGGATTATCGTTCGGTGTATGTGAGCCCGGCGCTGGCGCAACAGTTGCCGACCCAAGTGCGGGTAATCGAGGTGAGTCCCTTGCTGCGGGCGGTGCTCGAAGCGATGGCCATGGCACCGTTCGAGACCGATTGGCACAGCGGCCGTTATGCCCATCTGTTGGCGTTGTGCCTGAGCGAAATCAACCAGTCCGCCGAACAGCCGCTGCTCTTGCCTTTGCCCCGCGACAAGCGCCTGGCGCCGCTGCTGGCCAACCTCGACAGGTTGCCGCCACCGCTGCAGGAACTGGAACACCAAATCGGCGCCAGCACCAAAACCATCGGCCGGATTTTCCTGCGGGAAACCGGCCTGGGGTATCAGCAATGGCGCCAGCAGTGGCGACTGATGCGGGTGATCGAACTGCTCGCCACCGGACGTAGCCTAGGCTACTGCGCCTTTGAACTGGGGTTTGCCAGCGACAGCGCGCTGATCGCCTTCTTCAAGAGCATGACTGGCACCACGCCGCGCGGTTATTTCAAATCAGGCTGAGGCCTTACTTGGGCATCTTGCGAAAGCCGACGGCCAAGCGGTTCCAGCTGTTGATGGTGGCGATGGCCACGCTCAGGTCAACCTGTTCCCTGGCGCTGAACTCGGCGGCGAGCGGGTTGTAGTCTTCGTCTTCGGCGCGGGTCTGGCTGACCAGCGTCAGGCTCTCGGCCCAGGCCAGCGCGGCACGTTCACGCGGGGTGAAGAACGGCGTTTCACGCCAGGCCGACAGGGTGTACAGACGACGTTCGGTCTCACCGCCCTTGCGGGCATCGGCAGTGTGCATGTCGAGGCAGAACGCACAGCCGTTGATTTGCGAAACGCGCAGGCGCACCAGTTCCAGCAGAGGCAGCTCGATGGAGAGTTTGCCGACGGCGGCTTCCAGGGCACGCATGGCTTTCATGGCGTCTGGGGAGGCGGTGTAGAAGTCGGTACGGGTTTGCATGGTGGAACTCCAGAACGGCGGGATTGGTGGCTAGGTTAGTCACCAGGGGAGCCGCGAGGAATATCCAATTCGGGGGAAGATCAGGTAGCCAATGTCGACTTTGGGGGTGGAGTGCACGCCCCACTGTAGGCGCCGGCTTTGTTGATCGTTCCCACGCTCCGCGTGGGAATGCATCCCGTGACGCTCCGCGTCACCTTGCGCAAGGCTTGAGATAGGCTTGAGATAGGCGTCGACATCGGGACGCGGAGCGTCCGGGGCGGCATTCCCACGCAGAGCGTGGGAACGATCAACATAAAACGATCAAATCACCGACCTAAGAAACCGCAAGCCCCCGCCCTGCCCGCTCCAAATTACGCCACAACCAAACCGGCAACACATCCGGATCAAGACTGTCGATCAGGTTCTTCAACCCCAACCCCAACTCCGTATCCCCCTCAATCACCAACCTTCGCCGAAAGAACAACGTATCCGGGTCCTCCTGCCGACTGGCCAGCAACAAAAATTCCCGCCAATTACCACTGATGCTCACCTGCGCCTCGGCCTTTTCAGCGATACGCAACCCATCCCGCGCCAAGGTCAAATACCAGCACAACCCCAGGTCAGGAATGCGCAGGCACATCCAGCGCCCGCGCAGCAGTTCGAAGCCACCGTCGCGCAACGGCTCGGCCAGGCAGCGATTGAGCGCTTGCTGCAAGGCCAGGCGCTGCACGCCAAAAGGCACGCGGCGGATTAACGGGAGCAAGCGGTCGGCGCCCTTGAGCAGCCATTGTTTGCGACTCAGCACAGGCCCACCTCCTCGACCCGCAACATGCCGGCCTGGCCATGCCAGTAACCGTTGCAGCCGTCGACACACAGCGGCGGCATGCCGCCCTGGCGCACTTGATCGAACGCCTTGACCACCTCGACCATGCCCTCGGCCCTGGGGCTAAGGCGCAGCAGATCCGCGCCACAGGAAACCAAACCGGAGTAGTCGGCCAGCAAGTTGGTGACATCGGCCGACATCGTCTGAATCCCGTTCAAGGTGAACAACGCCTGGCCTTCCTGGCTGGTCAAGGCCATGCCATCCGGGTAGTTGATGCAGCAGAACTGGCAGTCATCCTTGGGCCGGTTTTCCGCACGCGCGGTGAAGCAGCGCGCCGAGTAGGCGAGAGGCAAATGGCCGTAGGCGAAGATTTCCACTTCGGGCAACGGCCGGCCCAGTTCGCGCACTTGCTCCAGCACATCGGCGATCAGGCCTCGCGAGCACTCAACCGGCGGCACCCAGCGCACCATGCCCGCGTCAAGCAATTGCACCAGGGCGTGACCGTTGTAGAGGTTGAGCGCCGGGCCGCCGACAAAGGGCAGCTTGCGCTCGATGAGCAATTGCACCGCGCCCATATCGTTGGCTTCCACCAGCAACTCGCCGTTGTCGCACAGGCGGCGCAGGCTCGAGAGTTCCGAGCCGGCTTCGATCAGCGTCAGGCTCGACAACACGATCTGCGCCGGGCTGCAGGCCTTCAACTCGCGCGCCAGGCCCAGCCATTGATCCAGGGAAAACGTGCGGCGTTTGGAGCACACGGTTTCCCCCAGGTAAATCACGTCCAGGGGCAAGCCGGCCATGTCCGAATAGAAGCGCCCCATGTGTTCCTTGTCCCAATAAAACAGCACCGGTCCCAGGCTGAGTTTCATCTGTGTCTCCTCACTGCCACGAACGATGGTAGGCGCCGAGTGTGGTCTGGCTGCCTTCGGATAACCCGGCAAGCACCTGGCGCCACTGGTCCTTGACCACAAAGCTGGCGGGTGCGCTGCGGTGGGCGTCCAGCGCGGCGCGCCAGACTCGGGTGACTTGTTCCACATAGGCCGGGCTGCGTTGCCGGCCCTCGATTTTGACCGCCTCGACGCCGATGGCGGTGAGCTCCGGCACCAGGTCCAGGGTGTCAAGACTGGTGGGCTCTTCCAGGGCATGAAAGCGTTTGCCGTCCACCAGGAAGCGGCCCTTGCACAGGGTCGGGTAGCCGGCGGGTTCGTCCGGGGTGTAGCGGTCGATCAACACTTCACTCAAGCGCGCACTCAGGCCCTCGGCGTCTTCGCTCCAGCGCACCGCCTTGGCCGGTGAACACACGCCGCACAGGTTGGGCGACTCGCCGGTGATATACGACGACAAGTGGCAACGCCCCTCGGCCATGATGCACAGGCTGCCAAAACCGAAGACTTCAATCGGCACCGGGCTGCTGGCGGCCACCTGCTTGACCTGGGCCAGGGACAACACACGCGGCAGCACCGCACGGCGAATGCCGTAGCGTTCGGCGTAGAACTTCAAAGCCGCCGCGTGGGTGGCCGAGCCCTGCACCGACAGGTGCAACGCCATGTGCGGGTGGTGCCGGCTGGCGTAGTCGAGCACGCCGGGGTCGGCGGCGATCAGCGCATCCACGCCATGGTCCGCCGCGCGGTCCACCGCCCGTTGCCAGCGCGCCCAGATCTTCGGTTGCGGGTAGGTATTGACGGCCACGTAAAGCTTGCGCTGATGCTGGCGAATAAAGGCGACGGCACCGTCGAACTGTTTGTCGTCCATGTTCAGCCCGGCGAAGTGCCGGGCATTGGTGTCATCGCGAAAACCGACATACACCGCATCGGCGCCTTGGCGCACGGCGGCTTTGAGCGCAGGCAGGTTGCCTGCCGGGCAGACCAGTTGCATGGGGGCTCCTCACATTAATTCAGCGAAAGACACAAAGGGCACCGGTTCATCCTTGAGCACCTGTTGCTCGCGTTCGATGATCACCAGGCCATCGGCCCAGCACGCGGCGGTGAGCATGGCCGAGCTTTGCTGGGGGTGCAGGACCGCGCGCAAGTGCCCATCTTCACCGGGGCTCAAACGCGCGCGCAGGTACTGGCGGCGCTTGTTGGGTTTGAGCCATTCAAAGGCGGCCGGCACCGTGGCCGGCACCGACAACACGCGCTCGACACCTTGGGCGCGCAGCAGGAACGGGCGCACCACCACCAGTGCGGTGATCAGCGCGGCCGACGGATTTCCGGGCAGGCCTATCCACGGTTTGCCCGCCACATTGCCAAAGGCCAGGGGTTTGCCGGGCTGGATGGCCAGGCGCCAGAAATCCACGCGGCCGAGTTCTTCGATGGCCTGTTTGAGGTGGTCCTCCTCCCCCACCGACACACCGGCGGAGGTCAGCAGCAGGTCGCATTCGGACGATGCCAGGGTCAACGCATCGCGGCTGGCGGCCAGTTCGTCGGCCATCACGCCATAGTCGTGCACGTCCACACCCCAGCCGCGCAACAACGCGCCCAGCACATAACGGTTGCTGTTGTAGATTTGCCCCGGCACCAGGGGCTCGCCCGGTTCGCGCAGTTCGTTGCCGCTGCTGAGCAGGCACACCCGCAGTGGGCGATAGACTTTCAATCGAGGGATTCCGGCCGACGCGAGCAACCCGATGTCCTGGGCGCGCAGGCGCTTGCCGACGGTGATCAGCGTCTGGCCGCGCCGCAACTCTTCACCCTGCTTGCGCACATGCTCACCGAGACGCACCGGCGGGCACCAGACGCGCTGGCCGTAAAGCCGGCAACGCTCCTGCGGGATCACCGTATCGGCACCGGGCGGCAATGGCGCGCCGGTGAAGATGCGCACTGCCTGCCCGGCCTGCACGCTCACCGTGCTGTGCTGCCCGGCCGCCACCCGCCCGGCGAGCATCAGGTAGCCGCCTTCGGCCGGCACATCCTCCGCACGCAGGGCATAACCGTCCATGGCGCTGTTGTCGAAGCCGGGTAAATCCAGGGGTGAAAACAGCTCTTCGGCCACCACGCGCCCGAGCGCCTGTTCCAGGCTAATCACCTGGGTCGCGGGCGGCGGCGGCGCTTGGGCCAGCAGCGTGGCGATGGCCTCGTCTACCGGCATCAAGTGCCCGCTGTCACACACCGAGACGCTCACGAACGCGCCTCGCAGGCTTGCAGGATTTGCTCGGTCTGCGGCTTGAGGTGCGGGACAAAGTTGCACGGGCCGGTGCGGCTATCCAGTTGGCCTTTGAGTATCTGGTCCCAACCGGTGCGGCACGCGCCTGGCGAGCCAGGCATGCAGCACACCAGCACGCCGTTGCTGATGCCGGCCAACGCGCGAGATTGCAAGGTTGAGGTGCCGATCTCGGCCAGGGACAGCTGGCGGAACAGCTCGCCGAAGCCTTCGACGTGTTTGTCCAGCAGCGGCAGCACCGCCTGGGGCGTGTTGTCGCGGGCGGTGAAACCGGTGCCGCCGGTCATCAGGATGACTTGCACCTGGGGGTCGGCAATCCACAAAGAGACCTGCGCACGAATCTGGTAGATATCGTCAATCACCAGGCCACGGTCGATGAGCACGTGGCCAGCGCCTTCGAGGCGGTCCACCAGGGTCTGGCCGGAGGTGTCGGTGTCGAGGGTACGGGTGTCGCTGATGGTCAGGACAGCGATGTTCAGGGGCACGAAATTGCGTTGTTTCAAATGGGCCATGATCGAACCTGCTGCGGTTTGAAAAAGTGGCTTTCAGCCTGCGCCGCAAACGGCGCCGGGCCTATTCCTCGGAGGAGGTATCTCCTTAGGGCGCAAGGCGACTGCGCTGCCAGGTGCCGTCGTGCAAGCGGTAGTCGAGGCGATCGTGCAGGCGGTCGGGGCGCCCCTGCCAGAACTCGATACGCTGCGGCTGCAGGCAGAAGCCGCCCCAGTGCTCGGGCCGTGGCGGTTGGCGGCCGGCAAAACGCTCTGTGACCTCGCGCAAGCGGCTTTCCAGCTCGCTGCGATGGCCCAGGGGCTGGCTCTGGGGCGAGGCCCAGGCGCCTAACTGGCTGGCGGCCGGGCGAGCGTCGAAATAGTCGTCCGACAGTTCGGCGTCCGCCCGCACCACCGGGCCTTCGATCCGCACCTGGCGCTCCAGGCCCGGCCAGAAAAACGTCATGGCCGCATGGGGGTTGCTCGCCAATTCCTGGCCCTTGGCGCTCTGGTAATGGCCAAAAAAGTAAAAGCCGTCGGCACTGAAGCCCTTGAGCAGCAGGATGCGGCAATGGGCGTGCCCGTGGTTGTCGACGGTGGCCAGGGCCATGCTGTTGGCCTCGGCCGGCGGCACTTCGGTTTTACGCGCCTGGTCGAGCCACTGGCCGAACAGCGCCAGCGGATCGTCCTGCACCAAGTCGTCGCGCAAGCCGTAGAGGGTGTAGTTGCGGCGCAATTGCGCGAGGGACAGGGGCATGGCGAGGCTCTCCAGATAGTTCGCCACAGTGTGGGAACTGCCGCGCCTTTGGCCCTTGATCACGATCAACTAACGCGCGCGACATGACGCCGCAGGGTCAGCGCAGCATCAGCTTGGCGATGATCACGATCAGCACCATGTGCCCCAGGATGCTGCGACGAATCCACGTTGCACGCACCGGGCTCAGGCGCTTGTGGGTCAGCCAGTACGCCAGCAGCAGGTAGTGGCCGATGATGCTCAGGGCCAGCACGATTTTCAGGCTCAGCAGCGCTGCGAAATGGCTGCCCCACGGCACGCTCAACAGCCCGCGATAGTGCCAGGCCAGGCCGATGCCGGCGCCATACAGCAGCACCACGACGCCATGCAGTACTTGGCGCGAACGCCGCGCGATGGCGTGGTCGGCGGTGAACTGTGCCGACCATGCCAGCTCGTCGCGGGCGCTGTGCCAGATCACCACTTCGAAAAACAGCGTGCCGATAAAGGCGATCGCCGCCAACAGATGAACCACGAGTAGCGATGAATAGAGCATTGCGTTCTCCTAACCCGGGTGCCCATCGACCCGCGCGCGCCACAGCATCGGGCCATAGCGCCACAGGTACAGCCCGAGCCCGACCGTCCAGCAGACGCCAGCCAGCCACAGCGCAGCCAGCGGCAAAAACAGCACCAGCACCACCCGGCACAGGCACGCCAGGTTCAGCAGCACAAACGCCAGGGTCATTCCGGCGGGCGGCTGCAAAGGCCGGCCGGTGTGGCCCAGGCTAACGCGGGCGATCATCGCCAGGATCAAACCGCCCATGGCGCCCACGGTCAGCGCATGCACTGCCAGGCTGGGGTTGAGTGGCGCGCCGAAATGCCACAGCGCCATGCCCAGGCAGGCCACGGCCAGCCAGGCATAGGCCAGGTGCAGCGACCAGAGCAGCGGCACCCGCCACAGGCCACGGTCATGCCAACGCACCAGGCGCAGCAGATGCCCCAGCCCCAAGGCGGTGAACAGCAAGCCGATCCACAGGTTGGCGGATAGAGCAGGCCCCACCGCATACAACACCGCGACCAACAGCGAACCACCGAGCAACACGCGGTCCAGCCACGGCCAAGGCTTGACAGCCTCGACCCGCCCCAAGCCACGCTGGGTGAAAAATGGAATCACCCGCCCGCCGATCAAACCCATCATCGCCGCCACCAGCCACAGGCCGGTGAGCACCGACTGGCGCTGCAGGCCGGTGTCATTGCGCAGCAAGCCATACAGCGACAGCGCATCGGCCACCGTCAGCAGCGCCAGCACCAGCACAATCGGGTAGTTACGTTTCTGCCGCACCTGCCACAGGGTCCAGCCCATCAAGCCGGCCACGGCCAAGGGAAAGGCCAGCTCCAGCACCGCCAGCAGCGGCCAGTGCAGGTTCAACAACCAGCCCAGGCGCGCCGCCAGCCACAGCCCCGCGAGCAGCGCCAGGGCGTTGCCGCTGATGCCCGGGCGGCCGGTCCAGGTCTGCACGGCCGTCAGCAGGAACCCGGCGATGATCGCCAGGCCGAAACCAAACAGCAGCTCATGCCGGTGCCAGGCCAGCCAGCCGCCGGCGGGCTGCCAGGTGCCAAGGTGACCGCCGAGGGCCAACAGCCACAAGGGGATCGCCAGCGCCGCCAACAGGCACGCGCCGAGGAAAAATGGCCGGAAGGCCAGGCGAAACAACGGGGTCATCGACATAGCCTTGCGTCGATCGAGCACTTGCATAACACGGCCTCCCTTCAGGACTGCGGCAATCTTGCGCCGATGAACGTGCACTGCCCTTGTCGTGGATCAAGTCGGGTACGCAGCCAAAGGATTACGCTTTCAGGAGGAACGAGCTTTGTGTGGCCAGGGAGCTTTGTGTGGCTAAGGAGCTTTTTTGTTGCTAGTGCGCGCTCTGTGGCGAGGGAGCTTGCTCCCGTTGGGGTGCGAAGCGCCCCCAAAAGCCTGCGACTGCTGCGCAGTCGAACGGGACGGTGCGACGATTCGAAAAGCTCCCTCTCCACACAAAGCTCTCCGGCCATAGCAATCCCCCTGGCCAAAGCAAGCTTGCTTCTGCACCTTTTAACGCACCCTGGAGCCATGATGAAAAACGCCTGTGTCCCCCTCGCCTGGTTTGTGATCCTTGGCTCGATGCTGGCGGCGGCCAGCGGCCTGTCGCTGGTGCTGGTGTGAACGCGCCACTGCTCAAGGAGCCCGCCATGGTCCTGCATCGCGTGCACCACCAGATCTTGCGCAGCCACCACCTGTTTGAGCCGTTGAACGAGGAGCAGCTCGACGAACTGATGGCCAGCAGCCAATTGCTCAGCATCGACAAGGGCGAGCCGCTGTTTCGCCAGGGCGAGCCGGCCGATGCGTTTTACTTCGTGATCGCCGGCGCGGTGAAAATCTACCGCCTGACGCCCGATGGCCAGGAGAAAGTCTTCGAGGTGATCGGCGAACGCCACACCTTCGCCGAAGCCATGATGCTGATGGACACCCCCAACTACGTGGCCTGCGCCGAAGCGGTGTGCCCCACGCAGTTGTATCGCTTGTCCAACGCCACCTACATGCGCCTGCTGCACAGCAACAGCCGCCTGACCTTCGCCCTGCTCGGCACCTTGTGCGTGCGCCTGCACCAGCGGGTCAACGAGATCGAAACCCTGTCGCTGAAAAACGCCACCCACCGCGTGGTGCGCTACTTGTTGACGCAACTGGTGCGCCTGCAGAGCATCGACAGCCGTTTTGAACTGCCCATGGCCAAGCAGTTGATCGCCGGGCATTTGTCGATCCAGCCGGAAACCTTCTCGCGGATTATCCGGCGCCTGATCGACGAAAAAATCATCACCCAGGACGGTCGCCAGATCGCCATCCTGGACCGCTTGCGCCTGGAACAATTCGAGTGAAAACCTGCCTGTATTGCCAACAACGCCATGCCGATGTGCGCCAGGAATGCACAGACTGCGGCATGGCTCTGCCCGCCTCGGACGCCCGCGTGCACGCCCGCCGGTTGCGGCGTTTCCAGTGGTTCTTTGTGGGCTTGACGCTGTTTTGCGTCGCAATGTTCTTCTGGCTGCCGCGCGACTTCTACTGACCTTCGGTCAATTGCCGATACAGCTGCGGCAGGCGCAGCGGCAGTTGTTCCGGTTGGCGGATCAGGGTGTAGCCATGGGCGCCGAACATGTAGGGCAGGTAATCCCCGGCCTTTTTATCGATGGTGATGCAGAACGGAATCAGGCCCTGGCGCCGCGCCTCCACCACCGCCTGACGGGTGTCTTCGACCCCGTAGCGGCCCTCATACAAGTCCAGGTCATTGGGTTTGCCATCGGTCAGTAGCAACAACAACTTGCGCCGCTGTTTACAGCCCCCCAACAGGTGGGTGGCCTGGCGAATCGCGGCGCCCATGCGCGTGTAGTAACCCGGCTTGAGCGCCTGGATGCAGCCGCGCGTGCGGTCGTCATACGGCTGCTCAAAGCTTTTGAGCTGTTGCAGGCGCACCTGATGGCGGCGCAACGACGAGAACCCGTACAGCGCAAACGCATCGCCCGATCCGGCCAGGCTTTCGCCAAACAGCAGGAGGCTGTCGCGGATCACGTCGATGACTTTTTGCTCGTCATTCAAATGGGCATCGGTGGACATCGACAGGTCCGCCAGCAGCAGGCACGCCAGGTCGCGGCGGGTGTGGCGCTGCTCCTGGAACAAGCCGCGTTCGACACAGGCACCATGCTGGCGCTGCACCTGGAAATCCACCCAGGCTTGCAGGTCGAGTTCCGCACCCTGGGGTTGCTGGCGCAGCCATTGGCGGTCAGTGCGCAGTTGCTGGAACTGGTGACGCAGGCGCTGGGCCGGGCCGCGCAACCGAGCGGGCAAGGGTTGCGGCGCATCGGCACGCGGCTGCATCAGTTGCAGGTTGACGAAGCGCGCCTGCAAACATTGAAGACGGTAATCCCACTCGGGCAACTTGATGCCTTCGCCCAGGGGGATGTCATCGACGTCGGCGGGCGGCAGGTCCAGGTGCAGCTTCAAGCCGCCACTCTTGCGTACTCGCTGGCGTGACAGGCTGAGTTGATCCAGGTCTTCGGCGACGCGCGCGGCGTCCGGATCCTGGCTGTCGTCGGTCCAGCGGTCGAGGTCGACGTGCTCGGTCCAGCTGAACAGGTTTTCCAGGCGCACCACCAGCAGGCCGCCGTCGCGCGCGGGGTCATCGACCCGGCTGGCACGTTTGGGCGCGCCCTGTTGCTCACCGGGTTGGGTGGCCAGGTCGTCGCCCTCCTCTTCAATGTCCTGGGTTTGGGGGGTATCCAGATGCAGCGCGGGGTACAGCCACAACGGCAGCGGCCAGGCGGCCCGTTCACTACTGGGCAGGCGGCGTACGCTGCCGGGTTCGCGCAGGGCCTTGCGCAGGGCTTTTTCCAAGGCGGCTTCAGCGGGCTTGAGGCTGGCCGGGTGCGGGCGCAAAGCCAGATGCGCGTCCACCAGCCGTTGATAGCTGGGCAACATCGCGGGGTAGCGTTGCAGCAGCAGCCAGGTCCAGCGCTGGTTGTCGCGGGCCCAATGGGTCATGGGGCCCGCATGGGCCGCCAGCAACGCCAGCCAGCGGTACAACTCCAGGTTCAGGGAGACGGTGGGGTACACCGCCAGGCTCGACGGCAGGCGCAGACGGTTGCCATCGCACGAGGCCAGGGGCGCGTGCTTGCAGGTGCCGGCGATGCGCATCAACAGGTTGCGGCGCAACAGCAGGTCGCGCTCGCTGGCGGCTTCCAGGGATATTCCACTGGCACCGCCCAAGGCGCGAAACAACAGGGCCAGGCTGCGCTGGCGGTCGGCGAGTTCGACCCGTGCGGCCGGGAAATCGGCACTGGCGTGACGGGTGATAAAGCGGTGCCAGGCACTGCCGACCCACTCTTCCAACTCAAGGGTAAAGGCCATGTGACGAGCTCCAACTGTTTGGTATTCAACGTGTGTACCGCGATCAAATGTGGGAGGGGGCTTGCTCCCGATAAGGGTGGGTCAGCCAATAGATGTATCAACTGACACCCCCTCATCGGGAGCAAGCCCCCTCCCACATTTGAATCGCGGGATTAACGTTTAATAGACGATCGCAGCCGGTGCACCGACCACCCGGGCCCGTTGCCGGAAGCTGTACAGGTAGCAGAGCAATCCGAGCAGGAACACCACGCCACTGACCAACCGCGCCCAGAACAGCACTTGCAAATGCTCCACCGTGGCCATGAACGGCAAGGCCACACCATCCACTTGCCAGCGTTGCAGCCAGACCTGCACGGCGCCGGCGGCGGTGAGGAACAGCGTGATCATCACCATCGACACCACCATCAGCCAGAAGCCCCAGATCTCTATGGTCTGCGAACGCGGGTCCGGTGCTTCACCGATACCCCGCAGGCGCGGCATGGCGTAGCTGATCAGCGTCATCACAATCATCGCGTAGGCGCCGAAGAACGCCAGGTGCCCGTGGGCAGCTGTAAGTTGCGTGCCGTGGGTGTAGAAATTGACCGGTGCCAGGGTGTGCAGGAAACCCCAGACGCCTGCGCCGAAAAACGCCGTCACCGTGGTGCCCTTGGCCCACAACGTGGCCGCCCGGTTGGGGTGCTGGCGTCGACGCTGTTTGACCATGGTGAAGGCGAACATCACCATCGCCAGGAACGGCAGCGGCTCCAGCGCCGAGAAGATCGAACCGACCCACAACCACACCTCGGGCGCACCGATCCAGAAGAAGTGGTGGCCGGTGCCGATAATCCCGGTGATCAAGGCCATGGCGATGATCACGTACAACCATTTCTCCACTACTTCGCGGTCGACACCGGTGACCTTGATCAGCACGAAAGCGAGCATGGAACCCATGATCAGTTCCCACACACCTTCAACCCAAAGATGCACCACCCACCACCAGTAAAACTTGTCCCGCGCGAGGTTGCCGGGGTTGTAGAAGGAAAACAGGAAGAACACCGCCAAGCCGATCAGCCCGGTCATCATCACCATGCTGACGGTGGTCTTGCGGCCCTTGAGCAGGGTCATGCCGATGTTGTAGAGAAAGCCCAGGCACACCACGACGATGCCCATTTTGGTAATGGTCGGCTGCTCCAGGAACTCGCGCCCCATGGTCGGCAGCAGCTCGTTGTGCGTCAGCTTGGCCAGCGCCGCATAGGGCACCAGCAGGTAGCCGAGGATGGTCAACACCCCGGCGGCAGCGAACACCCAAAACAGCACAATCGCCAGTTTGGGGCTGTGCAGCTCGCGGTCGGCTTCCTCGGGTATCAGGTAATACGCCGCGCCCATAAAGCCGAACAACAGCCAGACGATCAGCAGGTTGGTGTGGACCATCCGCGCCACATTGAAGGGAATCAACGGGAACAGAAAGTCGCCGATGACGTATTGCAAGCCCATGATCAAACCGAACAGCACCTGGCCCAGGAACAGGATCAGCGCGAATACAAAATACGGTTTGGCCACGGCCTGGGATTGGAATTTCAAGTATGGATTGGCACTACGCATTGCTCAGCCCTCCTTGTTTGGCGGCCAGCCATTGGTGTTGATCTTCGAGCTCCATTTGAGGAACTCGGCCATATCGTCCACCTCCTGATCGCTGAGGTTGAACTGCGGCATGGCGCGACGCCCGGGAACGCCCAGCGGCTGCATTTTCATCCAGGCGTGGAGGAACGGTTTGAACGCTTCATCACCGCCCCGCCGGTTGAACACATTGCCCAGCTCCGGCGCGAAATACGCGCCTTCGCCCAACAGGGTGTGGCAGCCGACGCAGTTGTTGCGCTCCCAGACGCCCTTGCCGCGTACGACAGATTCGGTGAGCTGGTCCTGATTGCTGCGGGAGGGAAAGGTTTGTTCGGTGTGGTAGGTCAGGGCCAGGAAAATCAGGAAGAAGAACACGCTTCCTCCGAAGTAGATATTCCTGGCCATGCCCTTGGTGAAGGTCTCTGACATGGTCGCTTCCTCATTGCTTGGCCAGGTGATGATAGGGAGGTGAGGGGTGAAAGCTGCTTGATGGCGATCAAGAAATGTTGATGGTTTTGGTGGGGTATTTTTTGGGGGGGATGGGGGGGTGTACATATCCGTTTCTGCGGTAACGGCCGCTATGGGTTCCGCTCTTACAGCGGGTCACTTTTGGAAAAGAGCCCCAAAAGTAACCAAAAACGCGTCGCCCCACCACTCGGCACCTCGCTTAGGCTCGGTGTGCCCGTACGCAGGCCAGCGTGTTTAACGGGGCGCCTGAGATCAAAATCAAGAGCAAAAGCCAGAATAAGGTCTATCTGATCTATGGAGATCCAAATGTGGGAGGGGGCTTGCTCCCGATGGCAGTGGATCAGCCAACTTATGTATCAACTGACACTGCCTCATCGGGAGCAAGCCCCCTCCCACACTTCTAACGGAGTTCGGCACACACAAAACCGGTCGGCTCTAAGGCCGCCGTGCTTTTGCTTTTGATCTTCGGCGCCCCGTAAAACCACGCTGGCCGAACGCAGGCTTTGGAGCGTGGGCAACCCGGCAGGACGCCGGGTTAGCCGCCCTGGGCCATGGATGGCCCATGGCGGCGTCCCACGCTCCAAAGCCTGCGTTCGGGCACACCGAGCCTAAGCGAGGTGCCGAGTGGTGGGGCGACGCGTTTTTGGTTACTTTTGGCGCTCTTCCAAAAGTGACCCGCTGTAAGAGCGGAACCATAAGCCGCCGTTACCGCAAAAACGGATATGTACACGATAAACCTACCCCAACAGCCTGGTCGACCCAAAGGCCGCCACGACTAAAACCCCCACCCACCCCAACATCGCAAAACGCCACAAAAGCGGCGCATAACGCAACGCCATAAACCCATCCACAATCACCCACCCCTTAACCACCGCCAGCACCAAAACCACCAACCACAACCCGGACGCTCCGGTCAGCACAGTGCCAACGCTCAGCGCCACCAACAGTGCCCAACACAGGATCAGCGTTTGAGAGCCCCCCATACACACCTCAACGGATCACATAAACCAACGGAAACAACACCACCCAAACCAAATCCACCATATGCCAATACAACACCCCCGACTCCAACCCACTCAAACCCGGCACCCGGTAAGCCCGCTGCCAACACCGCCAGGCAAGCCAACCCAGAATCACCATCCCCAGCAACACATGCAGAAAGTGAAACCCGGTAAGCACCCAATACAGCGTAAAGAACGTGCTGTACTCAAGCCCCAACCCTGAACCGGCGAGGTGAGCGTATTCAGCGACCTTGATCCATACGTAGACCAGCGCCACCAGCAACGCCCCAAGCAACAAGGCACACCCCTGACGCGAGCGCCCCAAACGCACCTGTTGCACCGCCAGCGCCGCCAACAACCCCGCCGTCAGCAGACTCAAGGTCATCGCCAACCCCGTCGACGTATCCAACTGCGCCCGCCCCTGGGCAAACACCTCAGGCTTGAGCACCTGGGTCACGGCAAACGCCAGGATCAAAATCGCAAACACCGTCAACTCGGCGAGGATAAAAAACCACATCGCCAAATCCCCTGGCACCCGCCGGGGCTCATGCAAAATGAACATCCACCACATCCATCAACGCCGCCACGGTAAGGGGATCGTCGCTCAGCGGTTCCGCCAGGCAGGCCATGCAGGCCTCGCGCGGGCTCATCCCGGCGCCGATCAGGCGCGCGGTGAAAATCAGTAGCCGCGTGGAAGCCACTTCCTCCAGGTCATGCTGATCGAGACGGCGCAACGCCTGACCCAGGCGCACCACTTGTGCGGCCAACGCAACATCCACCCCGGCCTCACGGGCCACGATGCGTTCCTCGTCGGCCGTCGGCGGGTAACCGAACCGCAAGGCGACAAAGCGCTGGCGCGTGCTCGGTTTCATACCCTTGAGCAGGTTCTGGTAACCCGGGTTATACGACACCACCAGCATGAACGACGACGGCGCCTTGAGCACTTCACCAGTGCGTTCCAGGAACAGCTCGCGGCGCTCGTCGGCAATCGGGTGCAGCACCACGGCGGTGTCCTGGCGCGCCTCGACCACTTCGTCGAGGTAACAGATACCGCCCTCGCGCACGGCGCGGGTCAACGGGCCGTCCTGCCACCAGGTACCGTCGGTGCCGATCAGGTGGCGGCCGAGCAAGTCGGCGGCGCTCAGGTCGTCGTGGCAGGCCACGGTGTACAGCGGCAGGTTCAGACGGTGCGCCATGTGCTGCACAAAACGCGTCTTGCCACAGCCCGTGGGGCCTTTGATCAGCACCGGCATGTGATGGCGCCAGGCGTGCTCGAACAGGTGTTGTTCGTTATTCAGCGGTTGGTAGAAGGGCTCGGTCATCACATGTACTCACAACGGGTTCAGTGGCCACGCTAAGGCTCCCTGCGACAACCTGGCAAGCACGCACATCGGCAAACTTGATCGCCGTCAAGCGAGCATTCCGCTACTGCAACATAGTCTTGGCCGGCACTAAGAACCTGCGCTCTACCCAGCCTTCGCCGGGCATCGCAAAGGTCTTGCCTGAGGAGAAATGGAATGCTGACTCGTAACAGAAAACCCTGGGTCTTGAGTCTCGCCAGTTTGAGCTGCGCCCTGGCCCTGGCACTGCCCATCACCGCCCACGGCGACACGCCGCCCGGTATCGTGAAAACCACCGGCGCGCCGGATATCAGCCAGGCTGACTTCGACGCCTCCAAGCAGATTTACTTCGAGCGCTGCGCCGGTTGCCATGGCGTATTGCGCAAAGGCGCAACCGGCAAGCCGCTGACACCGGACATCACCCAGGCGCGCGGCCAGGCCTATCTGGAGGCGTTGATCACGTACGGCTCACCCGCCGGGATGCCGAACTGGGGCACGTCCAACGCGCTGACCAAAGCGCAGATCACCACCATGGCCACGTTTATCCAGCACACCGCGCCCACCCCGCCGGAATGGGGCATGGCCGAAACGCTGAAGACCTGGAAAGTGCTGGTCAAGCCCGAAGACCGGCCGAAAAAACAGCTGAACACACTCAACCTGCAAAACATCTTTTCAGTCACCCTGCGCGACGACGGCAAGATCGCCCTGGTCGACGGCGACACCAAGCAGATCATCAAGCTGATCGACACCGGCTACGCCGTGCACATCTCGCGCATCTCGGCCTCCGGGCGTTACCTGCTGGTGATCGGCCGCGATGCCAAGATCGACATGATCGACCTGTGGCCTCTGGAGCCGACCAAAGTCGCCGAGATCAAGGTGGGCATCGAGGCCCGTTCGGTGGAGACCTCCAAGTTCAAAGGCTATGAAGACAAATACACGATTGCCGGTTCCTACTGGCCGCCGCAGTTCACCATCATGGATGGCGAGACCCTGGAGCCCAAGCAGATCGTGTCCACCCGGGGCATGACCGTCGACAAGCAGGAGTACCACCCGGAACCGCGCGTGGCGGCGATCATCGCGTCCCATGAATGGCCGGAGTTCATCGTCAACGTCAAGGAAACCGGCAAGGTGATGCTGGTCAATTACCAGGACATCAAGAACCTCACCATCACCACCATCGACGCCGCGCCGTTCCTGCATGACGGCGGCTGGGACAGCACGCACCGCTACTTCATGACGGCGGCGAACAACTCCAACAAGGTTGCGGTGATCGACTCCAGGGAGCGCAAGCTCACCGCGCTGGTGGACGTGGGCAAAACCCCGCACCCAGGGCGCGGCGCCAACTTTATTCACCCCAAATTCGGGCCGGTGTGGGCCACCAGTCACCTGGGTGACGGCGGCATTTCAGTGATCGGCACCGACCCGGTCAAGCACCCGCAATATGCCTGGAAGCAAGTGGAATCCCTCAAGGGCCAGGGCGGCGGTTCGCTGTTTATCAAGACCCACCCCAACTCGCGGCATCTGTATGTGGACACCACCCTCAACCCTGACGCCAAGCTCAGTCAGTCGGTGGCCGTGTTCGACCTCGACAAGCTGGACAAGGGCTACACCGTGCTGCCGATTGCCGAGTATTCCGGCATCAAGCAAGGCGCCCTGCGCGTGGTGCAACCGGAATACAACAAGGCCGGCGATGAAGTGTGGTTCTCGGTCTGGAACGGCCAGACCGAAGAATCGGCGCTGGTGGTGATCGATGACAAGACCCTCAAGCTCAAGCAGGTGATCAAGGACAAGCGCCTGATCACGCCGACCGGAAAATTCAACGTCTACAACACCCAACACGACATTTATTGAGCCCCATCAACACGAGGTATCCCAATGAAAAATATTCTCCTCGCACTGCTGGCCTGTACGGCTGCGGTCAGCCTGCAACCGGCCCTGGCGCAAGACGGCCCGACGCTGTTCAAGAGCAAACCCTGCGCCGCCTGCCATGCCATCGACAGCAAGGTAGTGGGGCCCGCTTTGAAAGATGTTGCGGCCAAGAACGCCGGTGTAAAAGACGCCGCCACCACCCTGGCTGGCCGTATCAAGAATGGCACCCAAGGCAACTGGGGGCCGATCCCGATGCCGCCGAATCAGGTCACGGATGACGAGGCCAAGGTGTTGGCCGAGTGGGTTCTGACCTTGAAATAAGCACAAGGAGCACGCCATGAAAGCATCGATGATCGGTTCGGCCGTGGCGCTGTTCCTGCTGATCCCCGCGCGGGCTGCGGCCACTCCGGACGCTGCCCGCCTGGAACACCTGCTGACCCAGGATTGTGGCGCCTGCCATGGCCTGCACTTGACCGGCGGCCTGGGCCCGGCCCTCACACCCCAGGCCCTCGCCAACCACAGCCGCGACAGCCTGATTGCCACCGTGACCTACGGCCGCCCTGCCCGCGCCATGCCCGGCTGGGGCCCACTGCTCAGCACCGGCGATATCGCCTGGCTGGTCGACCGCCTCTTGCAAGGAAGCCCCGCACCATGATGCGTCCCGCACTGTTATCCCTCTGCCTGTTGCTGGGCGCCTGTACTCAACCGGCACTGCGCGGCAGTGGTGATCTTGGCCTGGTGATCGAGCGCGCCAATGGCAGCGTGCAGATCATCGAAAGCACCGGCATGACTGCATTGGCGCGCATCGAGGGTTTGGGGGATTTGTCCCATGCCTCGGCGGTATTTTCCCGCGACCAGCGTTACGCCTATGTGTTCGCCCGCGATGGCGGGCTGACCAAGGTCGACCTGCTGACCCAACGCATCGAGCGGCGCATCGTGCAGGGCGGCAACAGCATCGGCGGCGCCATCAGCCAGGATGGGCGCCTGATTGCCGTGTCCAACTACGTGCCGGGCGGGGTCAAGGTGTTCGACGCCAGCACCCTGCAACAGGTCGCGGACATTCCCGCCACCGCCCTGGCCGACGGCAAACGCTCGCGGGTGGTCGGCCTGGTGGATGCGCCGGGGCAGCGCTTCGTGTTCAGCCTGTTCGACAGCGGCGAAATCTGGAGCGCCGACTTCAGCCACGGCAACACGCCGCAGATCACCCGCTTCACGAAGGTCGGCGAGCAACCCTATGACGCACTGATCACCGCCGATGGCCGCTACTACATGGCCGGGCTGTTCGGTGAAGACGGCATGGCCCAGCTCGACCTGTGGCACCCGGAACGCGGCGTGCAGCGTGTGCTGAAGGATTACGGGCGCGGCCAGGCCAAGCTGCCGGTGTACAAGATGCCCCACCTCGAGGGCTGGGCTGTGGCCGACAACCAGGCCTTCGTGCCAGCCGTGGGCCGCCATCAAGTGCTGGTGATGGACGCGCGCAGCTGGCAGCAAACCGCAGTGATCGCAGTGGCCGGGCAACCGATTTTTGTCACCGCACGCCCCGACGGGCGTCAGCTCTGGGTGAACTTCGCCTACCCCGACAACGACCGGGTGCAGGTGATCGACACGCAAACCCACCAGGTAGTCGCCAACCTCAAGCCCGGCCCCGGCGTGCTGCATATGGAGTTCACCGGCCGTGGCGAGCAACTGTGGCTGTCGGTGCGCGACGGCGAGCAGCTGCAGGTGTGGGACCCGTACCGTCTGACCTTGCTCAAAACCCTGCCGGCCCAGAGCCCCAGCGGCATTTTCTTCAGCATTCGCGCGCAAAAAATGGGGTATTGAGATGGACCTTGATCGACTCAGCCAGCAATTGATCGAACGCTTCCAGCACGGCATGCCGCTGTGCGCCGAGCCCTACCGGGAAATGGCCCAGGTGTTGGGGTGCTACGAGGCCGACGTCATGGCGTGCCTGCAACGCCTGGAACTGGCCGGTGCCCTGTCGCGCATCGGGCCGGTGTTCGAGCATACCCGCGCCGGGGCCAGCACCCTGGCCGCCCTGGCCGTGCCACTTGAGCGCCTGGAACAGGTGGCCCGGCGGGTCAGCCAGTACCCGGAAGTCAATCACAACTATGCCCGCGAACATCACTACAACCTGTGGTTTGTGCTGACCGGCCCCCATCGCGAGCACCTGCAGCAAATCCTCGATGAGCTGGAGAAAGACACCGGCCTCACGCCGCTGGACTTGCCGATGCTCACCGCCTACCGCATCGACCTCGGCTTTTCCCTGGGAGTGCACCCGTGATCACGCCCCTCAGCCATGAACAGATGCTCGACCTGCGCCAGTGCCTGGAGAGCGGTCTGCCGATTGTGGCACGGCCCTACGACGACCTCGCCGAGCGCATTGGCGCCCATCACGATCAAGTGCTGCAACAGATGCAGCAATGGCACGACCAGGGCCTGTTTCGCCGCGTCGGCCTGGTGCTCAACCACCGTGCCCTGGGGTATGTGGCCAACGCGATGCTGGTGCTGGATGTGCCCGATGCCCTGGTCGACGAAGTGGGTCAGCGCCTGGGCCGCGCGCCGGGCGTGAACCTGTGTTATCAGCGGCCAAGGCGTCTGCCGCAGTGGCGCTACAACCTGTTTTGCATGGTGCACGGCCGCGAGCGCAGTGCGGTCGAGGCGCAGATCCAGGCCCTGCTCGACCAGCACATGCTCAGCGACCTGCCCTATCAACTGCTGTTCAGCACCCGCGCCTTCAAGCAATGCGGCGGGCGTTTCGCGCCGCCGCCGTCACAGGTGTGGGCCCATGGATGATCTTGACCGGCGCCTGATCAACCGCCTGCAACTTGGCCTGCCACTGGTGCGCGAGCCCTGGCAGCAGATAGCGCAGGAGCTGCATAGCCGTCCGTGTGAAGTACTCGACCGCCTGCACGACTTGCTCGAAGACGGCGTGCTCACACGTTTCGGACCGATGTTCGATATCGAGCGTCTCGGCGGCGCCTTCACCCTCGCGGCGTTGGCGGTGCCCGAGGCACGTTTTGATGCCGTCGCCGAACAGCTCAACGCCCTGCCCCAGGTGGCCCACAACTACCGCCGCGACCACCGCTGGAACATGTGGTTCGTGCTGGCCTGCGCCACCGAGGCGGAGCTGGCCGCCACCCTGTCCCGCATCGAGGCCCTGACGGGGTTGGCGGTGCTCAACTTGCCGAAGGAGCAAACCTACCATGTCGGTCTGTATTTCCCGGTCTGACGACACCCTGGCGCTGAGCCTGGTCGCCCTCACCCAAAGCGGATTGCCGCTGGTGGAAGACCCGTGGGCCTGGCTCGCCGAACAATTGGGCATCAGCGTCGAATCGACCCTCGACCTGCTCAAGCGCCTGCAAGCCGAAGGCGCCATTCGGCGGATCGCCGCCGTGCCCAACCATTACCGCCTGGGTTATCGCCATAACGGCATGACGGTGTGGGACGTGGCCGATGTGCAGATGCCCCGCCTGGGGGAACTGATCGGCGCGCAGCCGTTTGTCAGCCATTGCTATCGCCGCCCGCGCCGTCCCGACTGGCCCTACAACCTGTTCGCCATGGTGCATGGCCGCAGCCGCGAAGAAATCGACAGCTACCGCGAGCACCTGCGGTTCCTGCTGGGCGATGCCTGCCGCGCCGAAGAGATGCTGGTGAGCAGCCGCATCCTGAAAAAAACCGGCCTGCGCCTGGCGCCGGCGCATTAGAGGAACGCTCCATGCTGCGGATCAGTCAATACTTGCGCACCCTGGCCGGCCAATGCCCGCCACCCCGTGCCTCGGCTCCCGGCAGCGACCGGCCGCCCGTGGTGATATGGAACCTGCTGCGGCGCTGCAACCTCACCTGCAAACACTGTTACGCCACCAGCGCCGACAGCGTGTTCCGCAATGAGCTGGACACCCCGGCGGCCCTCCAGGTGATCGATGATTTGCACGCGGCCGGCGTGCGCGTGTTGATCCTGTCCGGGGGCGAACCGCTGCTGCGCGAGGACCTGTTCCAGCTCAGCGCCTATGCCCGCGACAAAGGTTTTTTCGTCGCGCTGTCGACTAACGGCACGCTGATCGACGAGCAGAATATCCAGCAGATCGCCGACGCACATTTCGACTACGTGGGCATCAGCATCGACGGCCTGGAGGCGACCCACGACGCGTTTCGCCAGTTGCACGGCAGTTTCCAACGCTCGATGCACGCCATCCGCCTGTGCCGCGAGGCCGGGATTCGCGTGGGCCTGCGCACCACCCTGACCCAGGAAAACCACGCACAGTTGCCGCAACTGCTGGCGCTGATGCGCACTTACGATGTGCAGAAGTTCTACCTGTCGCACCTCAACTACAGCGGGCGCGGCAAGCGCAGCCGCCAGCTCGATGCCCACCGCCAGATGAGCCGCGATGCGATGTCGCTGATCTTCCAGCAGGCCTGGCACGACATCGAGCACGGCATCGACAGCGACTTCGTCAGCGGCAACAACGACGCCGACGCGGTGCTGTTGCTGCAATGGGTGCACGCTCATCTGCCCGAGCACTACCCGCAGCTGGAACAGCTGCTGCACGACTGGGGCGGCAACGCCTCGGGCAGCGGCATCGCGAATATCGACAACACCGGCGAGGTGCACCCCGACACCTACTGGTGGCAGCACTCGGTGGGCAACGTGCGCAACACCACCTTCCGCCAGCTGTGGCTGGACCAACCCGACCCGCTGCTGCTGCGCCTGCGCGAACACCCGCGCAGCATCGGCGGGCGTTGTGCCGAGTGCCGCTGGCTGCCGATCTGCAACGGCAATACGCGCACCCGTGCCTGGGCCGATGGCGACCTCTGGGGCCCGGACCCCGGTTGCTACTTCAGCGACGCCGAGATCACCTCGCAACCTTCTGCCCAGATCCCTTGCTCGACCACCCGGTGACACAACCGGGGGCCGCCTACCTGATGATGAACCAAGGACGTCTCATGCACACTTCAACCGCCCTACCTGCCAGTTTGCACAGCGCGTTCCAACCCGGCGAAGTCGCGTTAGTCGGTGCCGGCCCCGGCGACCCATGCCTGTTGACGCTGCGTGCCTGGAGCCTGTTGATGCAGGCCGATGCCGTGGTCTTCGACCGACTGGTCAGCGCCGAGTTGCTGACCCTGATCCCCCTGACGTGCGCCCGCCACTACGTGGGCAAGGCCAGCGGCTGCCATAGCCTGCCCCAGGGTCAACTCAACGAACTGCTGGCCGAACTGGCCGACCAGGGCCTGCGCGTGGTGCGCCTCAAGGGCGGCGACCCGTTCATCTTCGGGCGCGGCGCCGAGGAATTGGAGTACCTGTTGGCACGCGGCATTCCCTGCCAGGTGGTGCCGGGCATCACCGCCGCGTCCGGGTGCAGCGCCTATGCCGGTATCCCGCTGACCCACCGCGACCTGGTCAACTCCTGTCGGTTCGTCACCGGGCACCTGCAGCGCGACGGCGCGTTGAAGCTGCCGTGGGCAAGCCTCGCGGAGCCGAGCCAGACGCTGGTGTTCTACATGGGCCTGTCGAACCTGGCGCTGATCGCCGAGCACCTGGTGGCAGCGGGGCTGCCGGGGGATACGCCGGCGGCGTTGATCAGCAACGGCGCCCGCGCCGACCAGCGTGTGGCCCGTGGCACCCTGCGCCAATTACCGACCCTGGCCGCCGACTGCGAACCCGGCGTGCCCACGTTGACGGTGATCGGCCAGGTGGTGAACCTGTTTGCCGGGGCCGCCCTGCACTACCCGGCCAGCCTGTCGCCGGCCCGTGAATCGGTGGCGGTATGAAACGCCTGCTGCTGGTGCCGTTGCTGTGGGCCGGCGCCGCGCACAGCACGCCGGCGGAGGACTATCACCTCCACTGCGAAAGCTGCCATGGCCTCAACCGCATCGGCGCCACCGGCCCGGCGCTGCTTCCGGAAAGCCTCGGGCGGATCAAGCCAGAGGAGGTACGCAAGGTCATCGAACAAGGCCGCCCCGCCAGCCAGATGGCGGCCTTCGCGCCGCAACTGAGCGCCGCGCAAATCGATGGCCTGGCGAGTTTCCTGCAACAACCGCCGGCCTCACCGGCCACCTGGGATGAGCGCGACATCCGTAACAGCCACAGGCTGCTGGCCGATGTAAACCAACTGCCCACCACCCCTCAACACCACGCCGACCCGCTCAACCTGTTTGTGGTGGTGGAATCGGGTGACCATCACATCGACATTCTCGACGGCAACACCTTTGCCGTGCTGGACCGTTTCCCCACCCACTTCGCGGTGCACGGCGGGCCGAAATTCTCCCCCGACGGGCGCTTTGTGTACTTCGCCTCGCGGGACGGCTGGATCAGCCAGTACGACCTGCACAACCTCAAGCTGATCGCTGAAACCCGCGTGGGCCTCAACACCCGCAACCTGGCGGTGAGCAAGGACGGGCGCTGGGTGCTGGCGGGCAATTACCTGCCGGGCAACCTGGTGCTGCTGAATGCGCGCGACCTGTCACTGGTCAAGACCCTGGACACGGCCTCGCGGGTCAGCGCGGTGTACACCGCACCGCCGCGCAACAGCTTTATCGTGGCGCTCAAAGACGTGAACGAGGTGTGGGAGTTGTCCTATGCCGCCGCCCAGCCCAGCTTCGAACCCCGGCGCATCCAGGCCCAGGACGTGCTCGATGACTTTTCATTCTCGCCCGATTACCGGCAACTGGTGGCCACCTCACGCAAGGCCGGTGGCGGCCAGGTGATCGACCTGGACACCGGCCAGGTCGTCACCGACATCCCGCTGTCCGGCATGCCGCACCTGGGCTCGGGGACTTACTGGCAACGCAACGGGCAATGGGTATTTGCCACGCCCAATATCAGCAAGGGGCAGATCTCGGTGATCGACCTCAAGACCTGGAAGCTGATCAAACAGATCCCCACCCTCGGCCCGGGCTTTTTCATGCGCAGCCATGTGAACTCGCGCTATGTGTGGAGCGATGTGTTTTTCGGGCCGGACAACGACGCGATTCACCTGATCGACAAGCAGACCCTGGAGATCGCCCACACCCTGCGGCCAATGCCGGGCAAGACCGCCGCCCACGTGGAATTCACCCGCGACGGCCGCTACCTGTTGCTGAGTATCTGGGCCACTGACGGTGCGCTCATCGTCTACGACAGCCAGACGCTCAAGGAGATCAAGCGCCTGCCCATGAACAAACCGTCGGGCAAGTACAACGTGGGGAATAAGGTGGAATTTGCGGAGGGGACATCGCACTGAGCCATCGCGCCGAGCACTCTTCCAAGACTGAAG
This sequence comes from Pseudomonas fildesensis, assembly GCF_001050345.1. GTDB lineage: Bacteria > Pseudomonadota > Gammaproteobacteria > Pseudomonadales > Pseudomonadaceae > Aquipseudomonas > Aquipseudomonas fildesensis. Next base: position 34,159 of record NZ_LFMW01000023.1, read on the forward strand.
AATCCCCCTGTGGCTGACACACTGCTTATTGTGGCGAGGGAGCTTGCTCCCGTTGGGCTGCGCAGCGGCCCCAGTCGGATGAACGAAGGTAATTCAGGCAGACCGAGTAGGCAGGTTTTGGGGCCGCTGCGCGGCCCAACGGGAGCAAGCTCCCTCGCCACAGTGACGGTGTTTGGCCTTAATAGTGGCTGACACACTGCTTATTGTGGCGAGGGAGCTTGCTCCCGTTGGGGTGCGAAGCAGCCCCAGTCGGATGAACGAGGTAATTCAGGCAGACCGAGTAGGCAGGTTTTGGGGCCGCTGCGCGGCCCAACGGGAGCAAGCTCCCTCGCCACAGGTACGGTGTTTGGCCTAATTGTGGCTGACACACTGCTTATTGTGGCGAGGGAGCTTGCTCCCGTTGGGCTGCGCAGCAGCCCCAGTCGGATGAACGAAGGTATTTCAGGCAGACCGCGTTGGCAGGTTTTGGGGCCGCTGCGCGGCCCAACGGGAGCAAGCTCCCTCGCCACAGGGACGGTGTCTGGGCTTAATTGTGGCTGACACACTGCTTATTGTGGCGAGGGAGCTTGCTCCCGTTGGGGTGCGAAGCGGCCCCAGTCGGATAAACGAGGTAATTCAGGCAGACCGAGTAGGCAGGTTTTGGGGCCGCTGCGCGGCCCAACGGGAGCAAGCTCCCTCGCCACAGGGACGGTGTTTGGGCTTAATTGTGGCTGACACACTGCTTATTGTGGCGAGGTAGCTTGCTCCCGTTGGGCTGCGCAGCGGCCCCAGTCGGATGAACGAGGTAATTCAGGCAGACCGCGTTGGCAGGCTTTGGGGCCGCTACGCGGCCCAACGGGAGCAAGCTCCCTCGCCACAGGGACGGTGTTTGGCCGTACGAGGTCATACGGTGCGGGAAAACTGGCCTTTGTGCGCGCCGCCCAAGTAGGCATCAAAGGCCATCGCCACGCTGCGCACCATCAGTTGGCCTTTGGGCAACAGTTGCAGCGCATCGGGCTGGATCAGCAACAAGCCGTCGGCCACCTGCTCATCCAACTGCGCCAACGCCTCGGCGAAATAGTCGTTGAAGCGAATCCCATGGGCCGCCTCGACTCGCGCGAAATCCACCCGGCCATCGCACATCAGGCCGTTGATCACCTCGCGGCGCAGCACGTCATCGGGGTTGAGCCGATAACCGCGTTGCACCGGCAGCATCCCCGCGTCGAGCCGTGCGTAATACTGGGACAGCTCCTTGACGCTCTGGCTGTAGCTGTCTCCGACCTTGCCGATGGCCGAGACGCCAAGGCCGATCAGGTCGCAATCGGCGTGGGTCGAGTAGCCCTGGAAGTTGCGCTGCAGGCTGCCATTGGCCCGGGCCAGCGCCAGTTCATCGTCGGGCAAGGCGAAGTGGTCCATGCCGATGTAGACGTAACCGGCGTCGGTGAGGCGGCGGATGGTCAGCTCCAGCAGCTCCAGCTTGCGCGCCGGTGGAGGCATGTCTTCGGGGCGAATCATGCGCTGGGCGCGGATCTGGCTCGGCAGGTGGGCATAGCTGTAGGCCGCCACCCGGTCGGGACGCAGGGCGATCAGCTTGTTCAAGGTCACATCGAAGCTCGCCACGGTTTGCAGCGGCAAGCCGTAGATCAGGTCGACACTCACCGACTTGAACCGCGCCTCACGGGCGGCCGCCACCAGTTGCAGAATCTGCGCTTCGCTCTGCACGCGATTGACCGCAGCCTGCACGTCCGGGTCAAAGTCCTGCACACCAAAACTCAGGCGATTGAAGCCCAACCGGCGCAGCGTATTGATCCGGTCGACGCTGATGGTGCGCGGGTCGACCTCGATGGAAAATTCATGCGCGTCGCTGTCATCCAGGGTAAAGCTATCAGCCAGGCAGGCCATCAGCTCGGCCAGTTGCGCGTCGTCCAGATAGGTCGGTGTACCGCCGCCCAAATGCAGTTGGGTCAAGCGCCGGGAGCGGTCGAACAACGCCGCCTGCATCTGGATCTCGCGCTTGAGGTACCCCATGTACTCCACGGCCCGATGGGTCTTGCGGGTGATGATCTTGTGGCAGCCGCAGTAGTAGCAAAGGCTCTGGCAAAACGGGATATGGATGTACACCGACAACGCCTTGGGCGCCGCAACCTGTTGGCTCGCGCGGACCGCCTGGTGATAGTCATCCAGGGCAAAGGCGCTGTTGAACTGCGGCGCCGTCGGGTACGAGGTGTAGCGTGGCCCTGGTCGGTCATATTTGTGCACCAGGGCGCGGTCGAATTCAAAAGCACTCATGGTCGATCACCTCGTCGTTGGCGCTAACGGGGGTGCCGAGCGCCGCCCGTTCAAACAATGCGCAGATGCCATCCACCTGCGGCAGGCCGGCCGGCAGCAGCCAGATGAACGTCGGGGTCAGCTCGATCAGGCCGTCGCGGTGCAACGCTTCCAGCAGCGGCCAGAGGTTGGCGAAATAGCGCGGGAACACCAGCCCATAACGCCGCTCCACCGCCTGGATATCCAGCTCCAGGTCACAGGCCAGGCGCTCGGCCACGTGCAGGCGCACCGGGTCAGCGGCTTCGCGCAGCCAGCCTCGGCCCGTGGCGAGCTGACCATTGCCCAGCTGTTCACGGTACTGGCGGGCATCGGTGGTGTTTTGGGCGCACAGCGTGTCGATCTGGCTGATGGCACCCAGGCCGAAGCCGACGTGGTCACAGTAACCGTGCAGGGTGAAGCCTTCGCAATTGCGGCTCAGGCGCCCGCGTTCCTGGGCCTGCTTGAGGTCATCGTCGGCGCGGGCAAACTGCCCCAGGCCGAGGTAGTGATACCCCGCCGCCGTCAGGTGCTGAAAACTGCTGCGGCGCATGGCGCTCTTGTCCGCCTCGCTGCAGAACGCTTGGGGTGGCCGGGCTTGATAGCGCGCGGGCGCCTGAGCGTAATCGAATACCTGCACGCGGTCGGGTTCCAGGGCAATCAGGCTGGCCAGTTTCACGTCGAAACTGGCCGGCGTCTGCCAGGCATGGCCATAGCCGAGGTCGATATTCACCGAGCGAAAGCCGAAGGTACGCGCGGCATCAACCAGGGATTCGATGGGTGCCGGGTCCTGATAACGGGCCTGGGACAACGGCCCGTCGCTGTGGGCGTCCGGCACACCGATGCTCGCGTGGTTAAAGCCTTGCTCGCGCAGCAGGCCCATGGTGGCCCAGTCCATGTGCCAGGGGTCAAGGTCGATGCGGTAGTCGCCACGGTCGTGGTCGAGGAAATGGAAGCGCTCGCGCAGTTGCTCCATCAACAGCTGTAACACCTCCATCGCCGGCGGGGTGCCGCGCAAGTAAAAGTGTTCGACCGGCTGGCGGGGGCCGAGCTGGCAGCCGATCAGCTGGATTTCCTGGGTGAGACTGCGCAAGTAGTCATCGCCGCCGTCGCTGCACGGCCAGTGCAAGTTCAACGCCAGGGGGCGCTGGCGCTGGCGGCTGTCGCGCAAGGCGCGCAACAGGTCGAGGGAGCCGACACCGGCATGGAAGCGACGCGTATCCGTTGGGCAGGCCAGGTCCAGCACGCCCTGGTCCTGACGAAAGCGGGCGGGATAAAGATGGGTGCGCATGGCGGACTCCGGAGCGGGCGGCGGTGGTGCATTGTCCCGTGCGACCCGAACGCGCACCTTGATATGCATCAAGATCCCAGGCCTGGGCATCTACCAGCTCAGGTAAAACATGCTCTTGGCCAACAGCACAATCGCGACCATGTGCGCAAACAGGCTCAGGTGGATAAAACGCAAATACCGCGCACTCGGCCGCCCCAGGCGCATGCGCACCATGGTCACGAGAAAATGCAGGAGCACGCTGAAGGCCAGGACCAACTTAAGCGTGAGCAACGTGCCAAACGCAGACGCCGACGGCGCAGCCAGCACCGGCAGGTAGCGCAACCAGACCATGCCGATCCCTGCGCCGAACAGCACCAGCAACACCCACGGCATCAACACCCGCGCACGCCGGCCGACGCCCTGCTCCACCAGCACCATCACCCGAATCGGCAGGTGCTGGTGCAGGTGCCCCAGGATCAGCACCTCGAAAAACACCGTGCCGATGAAGATCAGCGCAGCGAACAGATGGGCCAACAGAAACAGGAGGTAGAGCATGGTGGCCTCGCAGGGGGACCGGCCGGTGGGTGTTCAGTGTGCAGGCTGGCGCAGGGCGCGGCCTTGATACTGATCAAGCGTTGCGGCTGCCTCCCCGGCCTGGCTTACATCAGCGGGATGCTGTAGCTGACGATCAGCCGCGTCTCATCCTTATCGGGCGTGTCATTACCGCGCAGCACCGCACTGCGCCAGGTCAGGCCCAGGCCCTTGAACGTGCCCGTGGGGACCACGTAGTCGACCCGCAAATCGCGCTCCCACTCGCTGTTGTCGCGACGCGCCGCGCGAATGTTGGTGCCATGGATATAGGTCACGCTCGACTTCAGGCCCGGAATGCCCAGGCCGGTAAAGTCGTAGGTGTAGTTGCCCACCGTGGCCTGTTCGCCGGCATTGACGAACTTCAGCGACTGCGAGTTGGTGATCAGGTACAGCGAGCGGCCCTGGCCCTGGTTGATATGAGGAAAGTCACTTTCGCCGGTGGTCTTCTGGTACCCCAGGCCCACGGAATGCCCGTGTAACCCATACGTGAACATTGCGCTCCACAGGCGGTTGTCGACCTTGCCCGAATTGACGCCCGCCCCGTAGTAACCCGAGCTGACATAGCCTTCGCCCCGCCCGGCGGCGCTGGCATTCTTGCCGTCGGCGGTGCTGTAGAAATAACGCAGGTCGGTCTTGAGCTGCCCTAACGGCAACTGCCAGTTGTGCACCAGGCCAAGGAAGTGCTGCTGGTAAAAGTTCTCCAGGCTGGCGTAGTAGTACTGCACTTGCAGCTGCTTGCTGACGGCGTAATCCACCCCACCGTAGTAGAACTGATTGCTGAACTTGCCTTTGGTTGGGTCATTGGCACCGGCGATGGACATGCCCTGGCCGTTGCTGGAATTGCGGTCCAACACCTGCTCCATCTTACCGGCGATCAGGTTGAAGTCCTTGAGCTCCTTGGAGTCCACCTGATAGCCACGGAACGTCTGCGGCAATAATCGACCGTCTTCGGACATCAGCACCGGCATCTTGGGCACCAGCGTGCCGGCTTTGAACTGAGTCTGGGAGAGGCGCATCTTGCCGGTGGCGCCGGTCTTGCTGAAGTCGTTGGCGGCCTTGCCATCGGACAGCGGGAAAACACTGCCGGGGGTGTTGTCCTCACCGGCCTTGCCCGCGCGCCCCGAGGCGTCCAGACGCAGGCCATACATCGCTTGCAGGTCCAGGCCCAGGCCTACAGGCCCCTCGGTAAAACCGGACTGGTAATTGAACATGAACGCCTGGCCCCACTCCTTATCCGAAGCAGCCTTGGCGTTACGGGTGTCCTGGTTGTAATAGAAATTGCGCAGGTCGAGGGTGGCTTTGCTGTCATCGATAAAACCCGATGCAGCAGCCTGTTGCGCCGCGCCGAGGGAGACGGCGAGCGCCAGGCAAGTGGTGTGTTTCATGAAGGCTCCAGGAAGTCATTGAGGCGACCCCGTCACAGCCCAACCCTGTTATTTATCGGCCGGGTGGTGCTGCATTCAACGGGTGCGCGCACGGTATAGCGTTGGGCTGCCGGGAAACAGCCGCTAAAACCGCCAATCACTTTTTCAGTTTTCGTAACAATCCAGGTCGACGGTGTGGTGTTCAGGGCACCGGCAACCAACCGTTGAATGCACCCCGGGGCGTGAGCGGACACCAGGCGATGTCCCACTCCGTCGCGGGGAGTACCTCCTGTTCGGCAGCCGGGAAGCGAGCGCCCTTCCAATCGAACACATGCGTGCCCTGCCAGGCCAGGACCACCCCTTGGGCCTGGCTTTCATCGGTATTGATCCAACTCGCAGCCGCAGCCGCCATGAACGCTTCGATTGGCTCATCATCAATCTTCGTGCGATACGGGGAGCCCAGCAGCCAGCGGCAGACATTCAGGTGATACGTCCAATCCTCGGCTGGCTGGTTGCGATACGCCCAAGTCATGAAGCTGCGGAACAAATTCAGCCCGTCGGGCGGGTCGAGCTTGAGCAGCGCCGGGCAGATGTCGAACACGCTGTGCCAATACGGCAACAGGCGTGCGTCCAGGTGTACGAAGTTGCGGGAATTGCTCGGGTATTCAGGCCGCAATGGCTCCGCGCGCAGGCGACGGGACGCCTTGCTGACCAGGCGGCTGGCGCCGGCAGGCAATAGATGATTCATGAAGCGCACTCACAGTCGTGACGATAGAACGCCTCCCGGTCACGGGAGGCCCAGGGCACACGTCAGAATGCGGGGGATGCGCGGGGGTTGGCCGAGGGCCAGGAATAACGCGGAGGCGCCTTGTTGCGCAGCTGATGGGCCGGACGCGGGGTTTGCCCGAGGCCCAGCAGCCAGGCCAGGCCGATCATGAACACGAGGGCCACGGTCACAGCGGCGCAAACCGGGCAGGCAAAGTAGTTCGAGATGTTGCTGGAGGACGGGCTGCCAGACCCTTTATCGGAAAGTGGCGCCTGGGTACCGTCCACCGAACAGAACGCCCCACCGATCCCGTTGAGCTGCTGGCCCATCATCTGCCCATGCCCCAAACCGCACACGAACACGTTCATCAGGACGCAGAAGTACAGGGTCCAGGCGATCAGCGAACGGTCGGAGGGGCTCAATTTCATGGCGGCGACTCTACCACCGAAGCCCGATCAGGATGAAATACGGCGCGCCCCTGTGGCAGAACGTCGCAGATTACGCCGGCTGGCCAGGGTTGGTAGACTTGGCGCCCTCCTCGTTTCTTCTTTTCAATGCCTGCTTTTCAAAGCCTGACGTGTAGATCCAACGCAATGCAGGCGCTTCACAGGATGCACAGTTGATGAGTACGTTATTCACCCGCCGCAAGGTCCTGACCGGCATGAGCTTGCTGGGCCTGGGCCTGCTGGCCGGTTGTGACAACAGCCCCAGACTGAACTTCAAGTACGGCAAGGACCTGAGCGACAAGATCATGGGCCGCACCTTCAAGCTCAAGAACACTGAGGGCGAAACCGTCACCCTCAGCTCGTTCCGTGGCCTGATGCCGGTGGTGTTCTTCGGTTTCACCCAGTGCCCGGCGGTGTGCCCGACCACCCTGGCCCGCGCCGCCCAGGCCAAGAAGCTGATGGGCCGCGACGGTGAGATCATGCAGGTGATCTTTATCACCCTCGACCCCGAACGCGACACGCCCGAGATTCTCGACAAGTACGTCAAGGCCTTCGACCCGAGTTTCGAAGCGCTGTATGGCACCCCGGAAGAAATCGCCGTGGCCGCCAAGGAATTCGGGATCTTTTATGAAAAGATCCCCGCCGGCGACACCTACACCTTGTCCCACACGGCCACCAGTTTTGTCTTCGACACGCGCGGCAACCTGCGCCTGGGCCTGTCGGCATCCCTTACCGCTAAAGAGTGCGCAGAAGACCTGCTCACCGTCATGGAGGTCTGCTAATGACTGCCGTTCAACACCTCAAACGCACCCTCATCGGCCTGTCCCTGCTGGGCCTCGCCGCCCACGCCAGCGCCCAGGTGCTGGTAACCGACGCCTGGGTGCGCGCCTCTGTAGCAGGCCAGCCGTCCAGCGGCGCATTCATGACCGTGACCGCCGACAGCGACAGCAAACTGCTGAGCGTGTCGTCGCCGGTCGCCAAGGACGTGCAGATCCATGAGATGAGCATGAAGGACGACGTGATGCGCATGGGCCCGGTGGACTCGGTGGCGCTGCCGGCGGGCAAGGCGGTCAAGCTCGACCCCAACGGTTATCACGTGATGCTGATGGGCCTGACCGGCCAGATCAAGGAAGGCGACCAGGTGCCGCTGACCCTGACGGTGCAAAACGCCAAGGGCGAGAAGCAGGCGATTGAAGTGAAGGCACCGGCTCGCGGGATTGATGGGATGGACCATAGCAAGATGCATTGACAGGCGCTTGCAGGCCTCAATCCACAATAAACAGCTTTGCCCCCACTCGTGTGGATGAACGATGCCCTTCCATGTCATTGCCCACCTGGTAACTCATCCCGGCCGTCAGCGTGAACTGGCGGCCGTCTTCCAGCTCCGTATGCAACTCCCCTTCGAGACACAACAGCACATGCCCGCGCCAGCACCAGTGATCGGCCAGGTAGCCGGGGGTGTATTCGACCCTGCGCACGCGGGTGGTGCCGAAATGGCAGGTGCGCCACGAAGCACTGCCGGTAACGCCGGGGTGATGCTCGGGTTCGACGGTGGACCAGTCGGTAGTGCCGAAGGGGACAGCGGTGAGTTCCATGGTGTGCTCGGTCGTCAGTTAACGTGGCTCGACCCTATCCGCCCGGCACGGGGTGCGATAGACACAGATCGCGGGCTTTTTTGGGATACAGGCACCCGCGCTTGGTATCCTGCCTGGCCTGCTTTCCTGGATGCATGCCAATGCAGATCGACCCCGCTTTCATCCTCCACGAAACCGAACACTGGCGGCTCAACCATCACCTGGCATCGAAACTGCCGGGCTACCTGATGCTGGGTGCCAAGGCGCCGATCGATTCGCTGGCCGATATGCCAGATGCTGCACTGGCGGAGCTGGGCGGATTGCTCGCAAAAACCCAGCGCGTGATGGAGACACAGCTCAAGCCCAAGTGGCTGTACATCAGCCGTTATGGACATATGCCGGGTTTCCCGCTGCACTTTCATTTCATCCCGGTGTACGACTGGGTGGAGGATGCGTTCTGGCAGGATGAGCGTTATCGAGTGCTGCAACATTTTGGCTCGCAGGATTTGGCGCAGACGCTGACGGATGGGGCGGAGTTGACGCTATTTGTGTGGCGCGAGTTTGGCGAGAGCCTCACGCCGCCGGCCGTTCAAGAGGATTCATTCGATCTGGTCATCACCCGGTTGCGCGCAGCTTTCGGGGCGGAGCGATGAACAAATGTGGGAGTTGTCGAGCTTTAGCGAGGCTGCGATAGCGGTGGGTCAGGCGACGAAAATGTCAGCAATGCCGGCCCCATCGCAGCCTCGCTAAAGCTCGACAACTCCCACATTTGATCTGATTCGTCTTGAGATCAGTTTTGTTCGTAATTGACAATCGAAGCTGTTCCTTGTGCCCCTCAGACTATGCGCTTCGTCATCGGAATACACGCCAACTGCAACCCCGACGGGGAGTGATAAATCGCCTGCTCGCTCCCCACATACCCGCGCTGTTGGTAAAAGCTTGCGGCGTTCAACGTCGCATCCAGCACCACTTCCTGAATCTCCAACTCCCGCGCAAGGTCTTCAAGAAAATCAAGCATCGCCTTGCCATACCCGCGCCCGGTGAATGCGGGCAGCACAAACAACGCGCCCACTTCGTTATTGGCCAGATCGAGCATTCCGGTGGCGACCGGCTCGCCGTTCACCCAGCCCAGGTAAAACGGCTTGTCCATCAGCGCGCTGTAGCCGTCCTCGGCTTTGCCTCGGGTCCACAGCGCCATTTGTTCAGCGGTGTAGGCGCCGATGCATTGGCTGCGAATGGCTTCACGGCGGATGTCAAAGGCGGTGTTGGCATCGTTCGGGGTGGCGCGTTTTATTTCCAGCATGGGGTCCTTCCTTCATGCGTTTTCGTTGCCCGGTTGGGTGAATGAATAGCGGTCGATATCCGTGCGCAATGTCCAGCCCTGGCCTTGCCAGTACTCGGCGGCGCGGGTGTTGGTCTTGAAGACATCGAGGTGGCATTTGTGGATGCCCAATTGCGCCAGCGCGTCGAGGCAGCGCTGGGTCAAGGCTTGCGCGATACCCTGGCGACGAAAGTCCGCCAGCACCAGCGCGTGTTGCAGGTAACCGCGTCGCCCATCGTGGCCGCACATGACGCAGGCGATCAGCCGGCCTTCGGTTTCAGCGACGAAACTCAGCCCGGGATTGCGCGCCAGGTAGCGCTCGGTGGCTTCGCGGGAGTCGGCGTCACGCAGGGAGATGCCGGGAGTGCTTTGCATGAGCGCGAGGATGGCGTCGTAGTCGGACGGTGTCATTTCGCGGATCGAATACATTGTTTTGTACCTGAGTGCCGGGCCGAAGCTCAGCATACTAACGCTGATTTATTGTAGGCGCTGGCTTGCCGGCAAAAATCGTCAACGATGACGCTGGCAAGCTGGATGTACGCGGCGCTCTCAGGTTTTTCACTGGCAAGTCGGGTCCTACAGGAAGGCACTGTATGGCATGGTGGATGCCGTGCCCTGTGCCGGTTGGCATCATGATCGGCGCCATCAACCTGTAAGGCGCGGAGCTGTCGATCATCACCCTGGTGCAGACCTTTGCGTACCGCAGGATTTCTACAGCCAAAAGCCACGCAGTGATCTCAACCATCGTGCTCGCGGCCTGCGCGATTGCTGCGGTGTAATTGGATGCTGTGCGAGCGATTGTTTGCCTTGTGTCTGATTAGCCAATTGAGGTGTTATGGCCAGCGATTACACAGGCTCGATCCGAGGGAGGTTTAGTCTGGGTTAGTGGATAGCAGTTGCGAAGCGGAGGCCGAGTCGGTCTGTTTTGGTCCCAGAGTGTGTAAAAACGCTTCGCCAAAATTGAAGTGTGCGCGTCTACGTTAAATCTGAAATTTATCGGCACGTCAGCAGATGTGGATTTCGCGTAGAAACGCGATTTTCAGTCCGGTTTTGAGTAGCGGTCGCGCTCAAAACTGTTTTTACACAGCCTCGGCCGAAAACGGTCAGTCGTGTACGGCTGCATCTCGGCGGTGGCGATGTCACACTCGGGGTTCGCCCTGCGCTTCAAGTCGATGCTGGGAGTGGCGCCGCTGGAATACCTTCGGCGCTGGCGGATGCGCTGCGGCGCAAATCGGGATCGGTTGCCAGGATTGCGGTAGACCTTGGTTATGCCTCTGAAAGTGCGTTCGGCAATGCCTGTAAGAGAGCGTTTGGGCGGTCGCCCAAGCAACATCGTCTCGTTTGAAAAGGAGCTTTAATTGGACACTCAGCTTTTGGCGGCAGTGATCGTTCCATTGGTCATCACCTTTTTTACCTTGATCGTCACCTGGCTCCATAACTCCGCGAGCATTTCCCATCAGCGCACCCAGCGCTTGATGGAACTGGTGCAGTCCGGCGCCTGGCGGACGACTCATCCGCTGGTATTGGTGATGAGCGTGCGTGAAGCGTTCGGCTTACGAGTCAACCTTGATGCCCGGGCCCTGCGCCTGGCGCTTGAGTACGAAGATCAAGCGTTTGAAGCGTTGCAAGGCTATTTGAAAAACCGCGAGTTCATACGCGTGTCCGACGATGGCCTTCGCTTCCAAGGGGCGAAAGTATTCGGCAGTAGACGAAGCTATAAAGGTTGGCCCACTCGTGTTTACGCAATAGGGCTGACCTTATATGCCACCTTGCTATTCACTTCCTCCTATCTGGTGAATGTCAGTGGTTACCCAAGCGCCATATGGCTATCAGTATTAGCTGGCCTGCTCCTGCTTGCCTGCATTGGTGTGGCGCGCAGTTTGAATCGTGCCGAACGGCTGTTGAAGTTGCCACCGATCGGTACAGCCCAAACAATGTTGCTACCGTGAACACTCGACAGGACTGAATATGAGCGAACTACCGAGCTCCGGCGCCGGCCGCGACGATGCAACACGCAAGAAAATCCATGCAGCCGTCGCGTCGAGAAACCTCGCAAGTGTAGCGAACAATACCAAGTGGGATGAGCTGATCAGCCATTTCCGCCAGCTTGAGGGTTGGCGTCCGTCTTACCGATCCAAGTGGGTCACAGGGTACATATCAGAGTGGGACGTCGAGTGGTTTTACCACCTGCCATTTCCATTTGCGGGCGTCGAATGGTTCGACATTGGTCTGTGGGAAGCCGCGCCCTCGCAAGGAACGCTACTTGCACGTACAACCATTGACCATACAGAAGAAATTTCAAAGGTCATCGCACACATCGGGTTCGAGTTTGAGGTGCGCGCCGACGTTCTGAGAATTTGGGGATACCTCCCAAAATCGTATGAAGACTTTCCACCCGCATGACAGGGTGATAGCAACTGCTGACTTCAGTTACCCACGTCACTCCGCTGCAAACCGATGCCTTTTTATCCGGTACATATCACCATCCGCATGGCTGAGCAGCGTATCGGCATCCTCCCCATCCGCCGGATAAAAGGCCACGCCGATACTGCAGGATGGCATCTTCAGCCCGCCAAACTCAGCGCCCAGCGGCTCGGCCATGACCGCGAGTATCTGCGCCACCTTCCCGGAAACGGCGCCCTGCGACTGGATATCCGTCAGCAGCACCGTGAACTCATCACCGCCCATCCGGGCCACCAGGTCGCTCTCACGCACGCAGCCTTCCAGCCGTCGTGCTATCACGCAGAGCACACGATCGCCTACGGCATGGCCATGCACGTCGTTGATGCCCTTGAAGTCATTGACGTCCAGAAAGAGCAACGCCAGCGTGGTGTTGTGATGCTCTGCTGCTTGCAGGGCCGCGTCCAGTCGGTCATTGAACAGCGACCGGTTGGTGAGGGCCGTCAGCGGATCGTGATGAGCAAGAAAACGTAACTCCTCCTCAGCTTGCGTAAGGGCCGTGATGTCCCGCGCAACGCCGATCCGCGCGCCTACCTCTTCAGACCAGAAGGCCGCCCACAGGATGTGCACGACGCTGCCATCCTTGCGGATATAACGGTTGCGGAAGTCGACGTGAGGTTTGCCATTCATGACCCGCACAATCGAGGCCCGGGTGCGCGCCAGGTCCTCAGGGTGCATGTAGTGGGTGATCAGCGTGCCGGTCAGCTCGTCGGCGCGGTAACCCAGCAACGCTTCGCAGGCATCACTCACAAATACAATCTGGTTTCCACTGTCGACAACAAACACTGTATCCAGCATCAGGTGGATCAGTTTGGGATAGAGAGCTTGCAGGTCAACGGGCATAGGTCATCGGGCGTCCGGTTCATATGGACCGATCATAGCCCGATCATGAAGAGAGGCGGAAAGGAATCATAACGGCCCGCAAAATAGCCGCAAGCAATGTTGCTGCCCCAACTGAGCCGCCACCAGCAGGCTGCGCCACCCTTCGAGGTCGTAGAACAGCGCCCGCCAGAGCAGCCACAACCAGTGGTAGTAGAGGTGGAACACGAACCAGATCATTCGGCGACTCGGATTTTATAATGAACGAATGATTGCTATGCTGAACAATAGGCAGCAGTGCGTCAATCCAATCCAGGATGATTTAAGAAACAAATGACCGATATAGCGAACAATTCGATCAGCAACACACCGAGCCGAATCGACCTGCTGGCCCTGTCGATCAAACGCGAACGCCAGTCCGCCGGGCTTTCGTTGACCGAACTAGCGAAGCGCGCCGGGGTGGCGAAGTCAACCTTGTCGCAGCTGGAGTCAGGGATCGGCAACCCGAGCATTGAAACCCTGTGGTCGCTGGCCACGGCGATGGGCTTACAGGTGACCCGGTTCTTCGAACAACCCCAGCAGAACCTGAGAGTGATTCGCGCCAATGAGGGGCTGACGACCTATTCCGAAAATGCCCACTACGCGGCGACACTGCTTGCGGATTGCCCGGCGGGCGTGCGGCGCGATATCTATCGGCTCAAGGTGCAGCCCGGCGAAGTGCGCCTGTCCCAGCCCCACCCGCCCGGCACCGTAGAGCATGTGGTGCTGTGCAGCGGCAGCGCGAATATCGGCCCGGCCAATGAGCCCGTGCTGCTGCAGGCCGGTGACTACATCAGCTATCTGGCGAATGCGCCGCATGTGTTCGAGGCACTTGAGGCGGATACCACGGCGGTGATGGTGATCGAGCACCCTTGAGGCGTGGCTATGTGCCCTCAGGCATGGATAGGCAGCGCCAACCCAAACAGTACAAAAAAACCGCCACAGACTTTATTGAACCGGCGCCCGGTTCGGGCCAACCAGGGCCTGACCCGGTGCGCTGCGCTGGCCACCAAATACTCCACGACGAACTCCACGACGGCGTAGGTCAACGCGATGGTAACCGTCTGCGCGATGATGCTTCTGTGCGGATCCAGGAACGGTGGAATAAACGCGGTAAAAAGCAGCAAGGCTTTGGGGTTCGAAATAGCCGATACCAGGCCCTGACGGAACAGCGACCAACGCCGCGAACGGGTAGCGCCGGTCGCCTCAAGACTGACCGGTGCTGCCCGCCAAAGCCCGAAGCCCAGCCAGATCAGATACAGCCCGCCAACCACCTTCAACGCCGTGAACCAACTGGCCGACGCCTGGATCAATGCACCCAACCCCAAGGCGCAAAATGAAAGCACGATTGCAAAACCGAGCACGCCGCCGGTAATCGTAAACAGCGTTTTGCGAATCCCGTGAAGGGCTCCATGGGTAAGCACCAATAACGCATTGGGCCCTGGTACTACCGCGATGCCGCAGCAGGTAACCAGGTAAAGCAACCAGGTCTCAAATGGCATGATCCGATCCAGTAGGTGTTGGTTGAGCCAGGATCTTGCGGGTGACCAAACGATCATGAAAAGCACATAATTCACGTCACAGCCATTCGATTAACGAATAGAGGTAACCGCGACGCCAGCCAGTGATCTGCAACTCGATTGGCTCAAATGCTTCGTGGCGGTAGTGGATGCCGGTTCGCTGTCTGGCGCTGCCCACGAGGTCAACCGGTCGCAATCCGCCGTCAGTATGCAGATGAAAAAGCTGGAGGCCGCGCTTGGGCGGCAGTTGTTGAGCCGTGGCCCCCGGCACCTTCAACTGACCGCAGACGGCCAGACGCTGCTGAGCTATGCCCGTCGCATGCTCGCGCTTCACGCCGAGACCCAAGCGGCGTTTCACGGTGAAGAGTTAACCGGGCGCATCCGCCTGGGCGTCGCGGAAGACTATGCGGCCAGGTATCTCACGCCGCTTCTGAAGCGTTTTTCGCCGCGCTACGCAGGCGTAGAAATAGAACTGACGTGTGAACAGTCGACCGCGCTTATCCCGCGTGTGCGCAGCGGCGACCTTGATCTGGCGCTGGTGTCCAGGGACTCGCCTCAGAGCGGTACATTTCTGTTCAAGGAGCCCATGGTTGGGTGGGCTCACCGCAGTTCGAACTGTGGCGGCGAGACCCGATACCTATCGCCGTCTACGAAAGCGCAAGCCTGGCTCGGCGTTATGCGGTGAATTCACTGACCCAACAGGGCCGCGAATTCAAGGTGGTCTACAACAGCTCCAGCCTTACCGGCCAGGTGGCTGCCGTTGAGGGCGGGCTCGCGATTGCCGCGATCACTCAGTGCACCGTACAGGATTCGCTTCAGGTATTGGGTGACGAGCACGGCTTGGGAAACATTGAACCCATGGAAGTTTCGATTCTGCGTACCCGGGCGTCTCGCAGCTCTAAAGCGGTCAATAGCCTGAATGCGTTTATCATCAGGGCGCTGAGAACTCAGGCTTAGTGGACAGAGCATTTCGGCACAATCATCGAGCGCTTCGGCGCAGTCCTGCGTTCCGGCGCTGTTTAGGCTTAACGCTAAACCCACGCCTGGACACCACCGCGATGAAACTCAAAGCACTTGCACCTGCGATCACCCTGATCATGGCCGCCAGCGGGCACGCCGCCAGCCTCTCACTCAGCAGCCCGGACATTGCGGACCAAAGGCCGCTGACTCACCTGCAAGAATTCAACAGCTTCGGCTGCAACGGCGGCAACACCTCCCCTGCCCTGGCCTGGACCAACGCCCCGGCGGGCACCAAAAGCTATGCCATTACCGTTTACGACCCCGACGCCCCGACCGGTAGCGGCTGGTGGCACTGGACCCTGGTCAACCTGCCCACCACCGTCAACAGCGTGCCTGCCAATGTGGGAGCCAACCTGCCTGCCGGAGCGGTGCAAGGGCGCACGGATTACGGCCAGCCCGGCTTTGGCGGCGCATGCCCGCCAGTTGGTGACGCACCGCATCGCTATCAATTCACCGTGTGGGCGTTGAAAGTCGACAAGCTGCCGATCAACAATCAGTCCAGCGGCGCCCTGGTCGGCTACATGCTCAATGCCAACAGCCTGGCCAAGGCCACAATTACGGCCTCTTACGGACGCTAGTCACGATGGATGTTCATGAAGGTTTGCGGCACCGGGAAAGCATCATCGAAAGCTGCGTGATCAGGGCCCGGCAACATCACACCCTGCAACGCGTGCCGATCTTCATGACGGCCCTGTGCCGCGTGCGCCAAGGGCAAAAGCTGATGCAGTGGGACGAGCGGGAAATGCGCGCAGGCCCACAGCATTTGATTTTACTGCCCGCGGGCCGCGAGGTCGGCGTGACAAACTTTCCCGGTGCCCAGGGTGACTACATCGCTGATGTGGTGGCTTTTCCGGTGGTGGTGTTGCGTAATTTCGTCGCCCGCTATGGCGCGCAGTTCACCCGCGCGACCTCGGGCAGCGTCAGTACAGACCTGTGCATACGCCTGGATAAACAGACCCGACAAGCCTGGGACCAATTGCTGATCGCACTGAGCACCGGCGCCCCGGCGACCTTGTGCACCCACTATGGCGAAGCCGTGCTGCTCTGCCTGTGCCTAGCCGGCCAGGCGGGGCCGTTGCTGATGGATCGCAACGATCCATTGAGCGAGCGGGTACAGCGGCTGATCGGCAGCAACCTGTCCAGGGACTGGACCGTTGCCAGCGTCGCGCAGCAATTGAACCTGGGTGAATCCACCCTGCGCCGACAGCTGGCCAACGAGGACGCGAGCTTCAGGTCCATTCTGGAAAATGTTCGCCTGGGGGCGGCCTTGCAACAGCTGCAAACCTCCAGGGATTCCATCGGGGAGATTTCCATCGCGTGCGGGTATGCCTCGGCTTCACGGTTTGCAGTGAGGTTTAAGTCGCACTATGGGCTTTCACCACGGTCGTTGCGGGCGTCGATGTGAGGTTGTCATGACGCAGTGAGGCCTAAATAAATCAGCCCCCTTTAACTGCGCAACAAAATTGCGTATGGCAACTCACTCTCAATAATTTCAGGTGAGCGGAAGTAATAAATTGCCCTCTGGCCTTCCAGGCTCTTATGAACGAACGCGCCGTCAGATATGACGCGATAAGAGGCGTACTCCAAAAAATGCTGTGGGTCCAGAGACCTCAAAGCACCGCGTATACTGCCGTAGCTCATTCCCGCTTCAGATGGAAGCAACTCCACCGGTGGAAAACATTCGGCCATATCATCGCTTTCAATCTCTCGAAAATAGGCTCGACGAAAGGCAGGCTCACTGGATGCCCAAAAAAGTGAACCCAGCTTGATCCTTTCCTTACCCTCCTCAAAAACGCTATCCGCTAAAAAATACTTCGAGTCTGAGATTTTATATACGCCGTCTTCCAGAGCAATTCCGCCCTCCGGCAAATCGACATAACTCCCAACCCTTAACTTACATAGCGTTGGCCAATCAAGCATGTCTAACCCTCCGAACCTGTGGTGAAGACGGGGACGAATCCATTTTCGATCTATCCCTTTTGGAGCTGTTGCGGGTGATGACTATTTAGCAACTGATCCCGCGGGTTTCATACCCAAACATGCCGGGATGCCGTTTTGGATGGCTGGCATCGGCACCCGTACGTCTTTCCCATCTACCCGCCCCAAGCGACTCAACTCCACGCCGCACTTGTTGCCTCGCACGTTCAACGTAACTTCATATTCAGCGTTGGCTTCCGGGGTCAGTCCCACCTGGAAGCCGCACATCCAGTTATAGCCGTCAGTGCTGACAAAGACATAACCCTCAGTGCCCGGCTTGACCTTGATTTCCAGAAAGCCCCGGGCCTTGGCCGGCGGCGGAACAATCATGCCCGCACGGCGAGGAGTGTCCGGCACGTAAAGGTTGTTGAGCGCCCCTGCCTCTCGCCCCGCGCAGTGCTGGTCGTCGAGGTAATAAAGCTTGGCGTTTGAGGAGTTGGACACGAATCGCAGCTTGGCAGCGTCGGGCTCGGTGGCGTCGACGTAGTTATTTTTGGCCGCACACCCTGCCAGCAAAGAGGAAAACAACGCAGCGAAGACAATAGCGCGAGGCAAACGACGCGGGAAAAACGGCATGGGGTTCATCCTTGAAACACGAAAACGAGTGCGTGATGCTACTGAAGGGCGTTATCACTGTCCATTTGCAGCATCACGTGGATCACATCGATGATACTGATACTTTAAACTTCGCCCCTTTTTGCTTTCATCCGAATTTCACACCCGTGGTCCAGCCACTTACCTTGCTGGCTATGCGTCGACACGCCAAGACGCGCCGCCACATCAGCGACAGGCAGCTTCTTTTCGGTCACTTGATTGACCGCTTGGATTTTGAATTCTTCGGGGTAACGCGGGTTGCTAATGGCACCTCCTAATTGGCCTCAGTTTAAGGCAAAGAGGTGTCTACGAAACCCGGGGCGATTCATTCCCAAAATAGTCACTATTTCCGCAAACCAGCCCTGTAACCGCAACGGCCCCCGTTGCCCCGCGAAAGTCAGCCATCTATAGTCCGCTCCGTCGCCAGCTTGATCGGCGATGGGATTCGCAGCCCTAAAAAAGAATTACCACCAAAAACCGTTGAGCCCGACAGATCCGATTTTCGGTGATGTCTCGTTTTACGGCTGTTCGATACTTTTTCTTTCTTAGGGATTTCCACCTTGAAAATTCAACACCCGCCCCGCCGCTTCACCCCCATGCCCCAAACCGCAACCGACTACCCTGTCCTGCTCATCGACAGCGACGCCCCGCTCGGCGAGTTGCACGCCTGCGCCAGCGAGCGCCTGAATGCCGCGCTCGCCTACCTGCATCTGATGGCCTGTTCCAATGTGTCCGACTATGCCGAGCACGATATCAATACCGTCGCCAATACCGCCCGGATCATGGTCCAGGATGTGGCGGATGTGTTTACGGTGATGGAGCGGCGGGGGTTTGATTCGCCTGCTGTGGGGTGATGTGATTTGAGCTGTGAGGAAACCCGCTTTGGCGGGTTTTCTAGTTTTTGTGAAGGGTTGGGAGACCCGCTTTTTGTGGCGAGCGGGCTTGCCCGCGTTGGGCGGGGAAGCCGCCCCCGTATGACCGCCGCAGTGTGTCAGGCACACCGCAGTTGCAG
>NZ_LFMW01000024.1 GCF_001050345.1 Pseudomonas fildesensis
CGATGGATTTTCGGAAGTCGACCGGCTTGGGGTACAGATACACTTTTTCGACTTTGGCATCGGGTCGCATCATGGCGAGCTGGCTCCTGAGGGAATCGGGAGCACAGCATCCGGGATCCGATAAGCGCTTTGAATGTGGGGTTTATGGAGCGCTTACCATTTATTCACATCAGGATAACTCCTCAAAAAACCCGCAAAATCACACCACTTCCGATAATTGCTTCCATCGAACGCACCATTTGATAATTACTTCCAAAAACATGTAAGAAATTCTATGGTGAATTCTAATGTCCCAGATCAAACATTCGGCCTACCTGTTTGATCTGACGAAGCTTTTACTATTGCCGCGACATACATATGATTTCTTCCGAGTACTATTAATGGACTGAGATCCGAAGGTGCGAATCCTTGGCTGCCCTGAAACCCACGAAAGACAGGGGTTCCAGCGATTCTTAAGGACGCGCACTAATGCATGCCTGCTCACCGCCGCTCCTGAACGACATGATCAACAACACGTAGCTGGATCGTAGCCATCCCTCGATGGCACGGTTGTTTATTGAAACAATAAGTGGAAATGCCATCTGCTACAGAAGCGAAATCAACTTCATGTCTCGGTTGAGTTGAGTGAACTTGCAGTCCAAAAATAGCTTCATCCCCTCCTCCCCTTTGATTACCTGGTGCATGCCTGCCGGTGTACCTTTGGCAAAACGACCAAAGCCGGCTGGTTTCTTTTATGACTTTAATCGATTGCCTTGACGAGTCTATGTCTGCACTCACATCAAGGGAGAGGTGGACAACTAAGCCGACGACCAACAGCAAGCAACCCAATGGCATTGGCAGTAACGTGGCAATCCAAGCAATAAGCGCAGGAATGACACTCCAGATGAACCGGTCGCTGCGCTGCTCGGCACTCATGTCGTGCACCGTCATGGCGAAGCCCCAGTGTAAGGCGCCGACGAAGCTCAGGATGACTGCGCCATAGTTAACAAGCGCAATCGAAAACAATGGCCGATAGTCAAGAGAGAACGGGATCAGTAGCGCCAGAAAAATAAACGGCAACAGACCGCCATAACCCAGCAGGCTGACGTGCTTTGGCGGAGAGGTTGAAGGCAACACGTTCATTTGTATTCCTTGCAGTGAGCGACACTCAAGACTGTAGGCCCAAAAGCCCTGCTTGAGCGAGATATTGATGGCGAGGTGGGCTACATGAGAGTCCGCTTAAAAACGGGAGACACCATCGCTCCAAATACTGGAGTTCGGTAGGTGTGTTCGACATCCTCTTGCGACGGCCCGCCATACGGATCCGGTTTAGGTTGAACCTCTGTTACTTAGGTGGACTCCCAAATCTAAATCCAGGAGAAACGTATGACCCAGACAGCTTTGGTCGTAGGCGCCAGCGGCATCGTCGGCAGCGCCATCACTCAGTTACTCATCGACAACAAGTGGCAGGTTGCCGCGCTATCGAGGCAACCGTCGCAATCGCAAGGCGTGATCCCCGTCGCTGCAGACCTTCAAGATCCAGCTTCGCTGGAACATGCGCTCGCGGATCTGAAACCTACTCATGTGTTCATCACCACATGGTCACGGCAAGCCACGGAGGCCGAAAACATTCGCGTTAATGCCGCCATGCTACGCAACGTGCTTGCCGCCATTCGACCAGCCAAGAGTGTTGAGCACGTAGCACTGGTTACTGGCCTGAAACACTACCTCGGCCCTTTCGAAGCCTATGGTAAAGGCAGCCTTCCGCAAACACCGTTCCGCGAAGAGCAGGGTCGTCTAAATGTCGAGAATTTCTATTACGCCCAAGAGGACGAACTTTTCGCCGCTGCTGAAAAGGACGGCTTTACATGGAGCGTTCATCGCCCGCATACCGTCACCGGGGTTGCCGTAGGCAACGCGATGAATATGGCAACCACCCTCGCCGTCTACGCCTCGATTTGTAAACAAACTAATCGCCCTTTTGTATTTCCGGGATCAAGAGTGCAGTGGGATAGCCTCACCGATATGACGGACGCACGGCAGTTGGCGAAGCAACAGCTGTGGGCGGCCACCACGCCAGCTGCGGCCAACCAGGCATTCAATGTCACTAATGGCGATGTGTTTCGCTGGAAATGGATGTGGAGCCGAATTGCCGAATACTTCGACTTGCCTGCTGCCGATTATCCCGCCTCACTCTCACCTCTTGAGAAGCAAATGGCTGACGACCAGGCCGTGTGGACGCAGATAGTCGCGGAGCACAGCTTGAAAGAAGCAGATATTGGTCGCCTGATATCCCCATGGCATACCGATGCAGACCTTGGTCGACCAATCGAAGTCATCACTGATATGTCGAAAAGCCGTGCAATGGGCTTCACCGCCTACCAAGCGAGCGATCAAGCATTTTTCGATGTGTTCGACAAACTACGCGAGATGCGCTTGATACCCTAGGTCGTTCCACAAAGGACAAAGCACTGTGAATAGGTAAAGGCCGCACGGTGCGGGCCCCTTTTAGGGGCCGGCAGTCTTGAACCGAGCAAATTTCTCCACTTTTACCAATGCTCACTGGAGCAATGACGTGCGGAAGCCCGGATGCCTAAAAGAACATTAAATCTCTACCCATGAGACGGGAGTCCAGCAATGCCAGTCGATCATGATCTGGCGCGTCTACTGAGTAATCTGAGGGAACATTGCCCTACGCGCTTCAGCATCCATCTCAGTCTTGTAACTGTGCTGGGTCTTCAGTTCTTCGGTGCGCTGTGCTGCCGGTCGAGCATTGATGTCATCAAGGAGCCGTTTCACGTTTGGAAGTTTTACCCATGCGTCATTACCTAGAATGAAAGGTACCGCGCGCGCCCAACCCCATACGGCCATGTCCACCAGCGTGTACTCACTTCCGAGCATGTAAGGCTGTTTGGCCAGGTGCTCGTTGATGATCGTCCAGTGACGCCAGGCTTCGAAGGTGTAGCGGGTAACGGCGTAGTCTTTTGGCTCGGGTGCGAAGTGCTTAAAGTGAACAGCCTGTCCAGAGTAAGGGCCGATACCGGTCGCGACGAACATGAGCCAGGAATACATCTCACCTCGCGCCTTGAGATTGTCAGCAGGCAGGAACATCCCTGTCTTTTCGGCTAGATAGAGCAGTATGGCGTTGCTGTCGAATACCACGTTGTCATCATCAACCAGAGCCGGTGTCTTGGCATTCGGATTGATCTTAAGAAACGCCGGATCGTGCTGTTCACCCTTGCGGGTATCAACAGGGATGAGTTCGTACTCAAGGCCTGACTCCTCCAGGAAAAGCGCAACCTTGGCGGGGTTAGGAGACGGGTGATAGTAGAGCTTGATCATATTGACTCCGTGCAGTGGCTTTCAGTGAACATCGCAAAAGCCAAGGGAGGAAGACCAAGGCTTTTGATTGCAATACTTATGGCGTCTGTTACACACGCAGGGTCGGGACTAATCCGTGCCAAAACTCGAATGCCAAGTAACACACTGAGCAAATGATGCGCCCCCTGCTTCACATCTATTTCGACAGAATCGACAGATTGCATGAGGAAGGTTTGCAGGCGGCCTTCAAAAAAACTGCGAATGGCCTCGAATTCTTCTGCGACGGCCTGTCGCAAATCCGTGTCTTCTGCATTTGCTTCGAGGGCAGAATTCACCAGCAGACACCCACGATGAAAAGGATCGTTCAGTGTGCGATTCAACACCTCTGCGAAGAATCCAGTTATGGCCATTCCAGCGTTTGGAAGAGCTTCAAGGCGCCGAATTCGGTCACGCACACTGCGCTCTAGATAGTGCACGAGGGCGCGACGGTAAAGACTGCGTTTGTCGCCAAACGCGTTGTAAAGGCTTGGCTGATTGAGCCCTGTGCGATTGACGAGGTCTCGGGTCGAGGTGCCCTCGTAGCCTTTCGTCCAGAACGCTTCAGCGACTGCTGTTAAAACAGTCGACTCATCGAATGTACGAGGACGGGCCATGATTTTCTCGCGCGTTTGAGAACTGTTGTTGACCATAGCACACGTTTTGTATCGGTCGCCACAGAACAAATTTCACATCTCCGAGCTTCACTGACCAGAGATGCGCACGGAAGAATTCTCGAATTGAATCGCTTTGAGTTCTATAGACACCTTGCAAGCTCGTGAACACCTTCGTATAGCTCGCCCTCTCGAAGCTTGATGCCGAAGGGGCGGACGATCCGCTCACGAAACTGGGTGTGAGAGTCCATTGCGCATCTATAGCATAGCGCCCATTGTCAGTCCGTTTCTTTCAGCATATCTTGTACAAGAGTTATACAAGAGTATGATCCATGTACAAGAAAATGAGTTGGCCGCTGACGCTGTACTTTGACGGTGAATGCCCCCTGTGTGCGCGCGAAATCAAGCTCCTGCGCAGGCATGCCGTAAAGGATCGATTGCTGTTTGTGGACATCAGCAGCGGTGCGTTCGACGCTAAGGCACTTGAATTCACGTTCGAGCAGATGCAGTCGTCGCTGCACGCCCGCTTCGCTGATGGACGTTGGGTAACCGGCCTGGATGCCACCCTGTGGAGCTGGCGAGCCGCCGGCTTGGGTTTTTGGGCAACGCCACTGACGTGGAATGTATTCCGCCCGCTGCTTGAATTCGGTTATCGCCTTTTCTGCCGCTTACGCCCCCATTTGGCGTGGTTACCTCACCCAGATAGTGGCAGCCGCTGTGTCGATAACCGTTGCGCGGTGCCGACGTCAAAACCCGCATCAGACGATCAGCCCACGTTGAAAAAAAAGTAGACCTAGAAAGCTTCGCTTTGTCATGGCTCCGACGAAGAACCTGGGTCATGGCTGATCTGGCGAACCCAGTGCCATCTGCGTCAGATCGTGCGCAGCAGATACTCTCCTACAGCCAAGGATTGCCGACACATAAAGCGCAGCGTGGCTGCGAGGAATCAAGATGAACGCATCAAGCCCATCATTAGCCGAACATTACCGTGAAATTCTCGCCGGCGTAGGCGAGAACCCTGAACGTGAAGGACTGCTGGACACCCCTAAGCGCGCAGCCAAAGCGATGCAGTACCTGTGCAATGGCTACACAATGAGTCTGGAGGAATTGATCAATGGCGCATTGTTCGAATCGCAAAACGATGAAATGGTCATCGTGCGCGACATCGAACTGTATTCATTGTGTGAGCATCACATGCTGCCCTTCATCGGCAAGGCTCACGTAGCGTACATCCCTACCGGAAGGGTACTGGGCCTGTCAAAGGTGGCCCGAGTGGTGGATATGTTCGCCCGTCGCCTACAGATCCAGGAAAACCTGACCAAACAAATTGCCGACGCCATTCAGCACATCACCGATGCCGCCGGCGTGGCGGTGGTCATTGAAGCGAAGCACATGTGCATGATGATGCGGGGCGTGGAGAAACAAAATTCGGTGATGACCTCATCCGTGATGCTGGGCGCCTTTCGCGAGTCCTCCTCTAGGCGTCACGAGTTCTTGCAACTGATAGGGCGACTGGGTTAACACCAACAAATCGCATCAGACTGCAGGAGAGCCTAGATGAACAGTCCCTTGACGATGAACTCCCTTAGCGAGGGCTATCGTGCCCTCGTAATAGGCGCCAGTGGGGCGCTCGGCTCGGCGTTTTGTGAGTTGCTCAATCAGGATCCACGGTGTGCGTATGTTCGTGAGTTGGGGCGCAACAGTGCTCCCTACCTCGACCTAGAGGATGCCGACAGTATCGCCAAAGCCGCAGCCGAATTGACTGAAGAAGCACCGTATCAGTTGATCGTGCATGCCGCAGGTCTGCTTCATCGCGACGAAATAAAGCCTGAAAAAAGTTACTCCGCGATTGAAGCAGAAGCGTTGCAGTCGGTATTTCAAGTCAACACGTTTGGGCCTGCTCTGGTTTTGCGTCACTTCCTGCCGTTGCTGGACGCTCATGGCGCAATGGCGATGCTCTCTGCTAAGGTGGGTAGCATCGGCGATAACCGCTTGGGCGGCTGGTACTCCTATCGTGCCTCCAAGGCAGCACTGAACATGTTGATTAAAACGGCGGCCATCGAACTGGCACGAACGCGGCCTCAAATCCGCTTGTTGAGTCTTCATCCCGGCACAGTCATCTCTGGCCTGTCACACCCATTTCGTAGTGCCTCAGCAGCCAGGCCGGCGAGCATTGCTGCCCATGAGTTGTTATCTCTGATTGACCGCTTGGCGCCTGCTGACAGCGGTAATTTCTTTGCCTATAACGGAGAACGCCTTCCTTGGTAGGCAGGGAGTGAACCTTGAGTCTCCATGCGCTGACCGAAAGGGCCACGAATGGGGAAGTACGCGAATTGGAGCAACTGTCGCTGGAGGGCGATTTTTATCTGGCACGAGTCAGGCTCGATCAGGGCCAGTTCACTTTGCTGGACGAATTAAAAGAGGCCTATTCACCTTCGCGTCATCAGTCATGGCATCTCAGATGCTCGGTGCCAGAGGTAAGGATTAGTACCTGAAAGCTCCTGGTGTTTACGGTTAAACCTAGCGTACGTCGAGGTTCTTTTTGAATCCGCGAAGGTTCATTATGAAAAGGCAAAACTGCAGGACGATGAGAGCATAGGCTTCTGCGTACACCCCCCAACTCACCCACAATATATTGCTCAGGCTAAAGCATACAAATCCTGTCATCCGCCTTGCTGGTCGTTGAGACCCAATAAGCCAAGCCGCAAGCACCGTCACCAACATCGCAGGCCATTGAACCCAATCTAAATAAGCCAAGCTTTTCACCCCGTTCAAAATGGCGATTTACGATTTACGCAGCGTCGATGTGGCAGGCTCCTCTGGGCTCCTAAACCCACACCTTTGTTTTTTGCCTTCGCGTCACTCTCCCTATGATCATTTTTCTTCAGTCCTCAATCGACAATTAGAATAGGTAGCGTTAGCGAAAGCACTCCATCTGAGCTCTCAGCGAGAGAGGTATGCCAGATACTGGGGCAGTGATCTTCGGTCGAAGCAGCTTGAGTGAGGTGGGGCAGAAATCGTGGGTCGAAGTTTATGCCGGCGACTTCCAATTCAATGTAGACGGTTGGGATATTTCGATTTACATCGACTGCGATGAGATCGACTACAGCGAAGAGTGCTTAAGTCCCTATGGCCGGCGCTGGTCGCTTGATTCGGGAGATCGCTTTGGCTGCACTGCTCAGCACTTGGAGCATCAAACGCTTTAGCGTCTCCTGAAGGCGCTCTAGGGGGGCAAGGTCGCACTGCCACCTGCGAGGACGGCTGTCGTGAACAAAGCCTCGCCGTTACCGAGTCTTCGCCCTGTGGGCTTACACCCTCCCTCCTGCGCACTCCGTTCGCTAATGACCGCGCGCCACCTTTTCAGGAGCGCTGTAGGCCCAATGGTACCGTGATTGATACGCGCTGATTGAACGCAGCGAAGCTAACATTCTAAAACTCACCACGTTGGGGCAGAACGACCTTAGCAGCTCGCAGACCAAGACTGCAGCAATGTAGACAATTCTTCCGCACGTACTGGAGGACTGAGCAGATACCCTTGCACGAATGGGCAATCCATTTCCTTCAGTCGTTGGAGCTGAGCGAGCGTCTCAATGCCCTCAGCTGTGATAGCCAAGTTCAACGTCCTGCCAAGGGAAAGTATACTTCTGATGATGGCATCACTTCGGTCAAAGGACATCATTCTAGACACGAAGGAACGGTCGATTTTGATGGCATCGAGCGGGTAGCGATCAATATATCCAAGGGAGCTGTAGCCAGTACCGAAGTCATCAAGCGCCACGCGAATCCCGCGGGCACGAACCCCCTCCAGCACGCTTGCGGTCATCTCCGGCTCGTGAAGAAAAACAGATTCCGTAATCTCAATCTGCAGCTCGTGTGCGCAAACTCCCGTGGTCGACAGCACATTGCTGACTTGAGCTACATAACCAGGACGAATGAGCTCAGTGCCTGATACGTTCACATTCAAATGCAATTTTAGCGAAGGAAATTCGTGCTTCCAGCGCTGTAATTCTGTGCAAGCTCGTTGCATGACCCAACGGCCCAACTCATGAATTGCACCGATATCTTCAGCTACCGGGATGAAGACGTCTGGAGGCACATGCCCCAGCTCTGGATGAAGCCATCTGACCAAAGCTTCGACGCCACTGATTTCGCCGGTCTTGACGTTATAAATCGGCTGGTAAACAACTGAAAACTCTTCGCGCGCAATGGCTTGCTTCAGCGCGTTTTGCATCAGGAGTGCATCAATAGCGGCCTTTCGCATTGAGGCATCAAATATCGTCCAGCGGCCACGTCCTTTCTTCTTCGCTGCGTACATCGCAACATCAGCGTCTCTAAGCAAATCTTCAGGTGTTTCGTGTGAGGCGTCAGTTGTCACAATGCCCAAGCTGCAGGACGTGAAAATATCCTGGCCATAAATCGCAACTGGCTGGCTGAGTTGGCTAACAATACGTTGAGCGAGCTCGATGGCTATAGGAGCCTTTTCATCCCCAGCCAGTAGAATTGCAAATTCGTCGCCGCCAATGCGGGCAAAGATATCGTCTCCCTGGATACAGCTTTCAAGACGCCGCGCGACGACTTTCAGGAGATGATCACCTGCGCTGTGGCCAAGGCTATCGTTGACAAATTTAAAACGATCAAGGTCTAGAAACAGTACCGTAGCCGCAGGTACATGGTGAGGCTTGCTCGCAGTGAACATACTCAGCAACCTAGACATGAGATAAGCCCGGTTGTGCAACGAGGTCAGGTCGTCGTGAAAGGCTGCATATGAAAGCTCCTCTTCAATGCGCTCCCTCTCCAGCAGCCGCGTCTCCAACGCGACCTTCGCATCTCTATCAGACTGAGCCTGACGTGCCAGCAACTCTGCTTCCTTGCGTTCGCTGATATCCCTCTGAACGGAAACCCAGTGTGTGAACCATCCTCGCTCGTTGGCGACAGGCACGATGCTCAGTTGCACCCAGAACTTGCTGCCGTCTTTGCGCGCGTTGATAAGCTCCACATCAATAGGCTCCCACTTCAACAATGCGGCACGAATTGAATCGAGAGTTGCTCTGCTCGTATCTTCCGAATGGAGAATACGAGGGGTTAGCCCGATCACGTCTGACAAGCTAAAACCCGTAGTGGTGAGGAACGCGGGATTACAGTAAACAATCCTGGGGCCGGGCTGATCTATGGGCTCGGCTTCAGTGATCAGGATTGCGTCTTTCGCATTGACCACCACAGACTCAAGTAGCGTTAAGCGCTCGATCAACGGATCTATAGCGGGGACAGGTTTGATTCCCTTTGACTCAATCAGCTTGCTAAAAACTGCGCCATGAGTTTGTAAGGCGTATGTTTGCGCGGCACTCAATCTTTGTAGTGGCTCAGCACTGCTGACCAGCAAAACGCCCAACAAACTGTTGTCCGCCCCACGGACGGCTAGGCCAATCAGAAAGCCCTCTCGGAAGTACATAAGCCGGTGAAACAAGATAGGCATAACCTGTCCTGCGGCTTCAGTGATTGCGATCAAATCTTTTTGAGAAACAGCCTCACGTAGAAAGCTTTCAGTTGGGCCCTCGATGACTAGGTCTTGGTGCACGCCGTAACTGGCGATAATCGCCCACTTCCCTGGCAATCCACCCACAAGCAGTCCCCTGGTGCAGTCTGCTGAGTATGCAGCAGCCTGCGCCAACAGGTTCAGCGTGTTTGAGGTTTGGTTGTTGAAGTTATCTTGCATTTAATCGCCTACTTTCAAGCCATTACTGAGGCTGGTGGACACCAAGGTATCACTATGCCATCACCTCCGTATGTCGCGTTGACGGATGGCTAGATGCTTACGCTATAGGAATAGGTAAGACAAGCAGTGCACAGTTCCACTTCGCCGGCGTTGGCGCTGGCGCTGGTGCTGGTGCTGGTGCTGGTGCTGGTGCTGGTGCTGAATATCTGCTCCCGCCCCGCGCAAAGCTGCGGTATTTGAGATCAGTGGGCTTTTGTCAAAAGCTTGATAGACCGGTATAAATTTTTAAACCTCTGCGTACCAGGATTAAAGCACCGTCAGTGCGTTCAGCGCTCAGCGCTCAGTATGGAATGACCTGAAACTCAAATTGCGGCCTTCAGTTCCTACGCTGCCAAATCAAGTTTTTACGGGGAAGGATCGAGCTCATGCCATCCAAATATCCGCTAGCTGATGTCCTAGAGAGGATGTACGAAAACCAGCTCGCCTTAGAGGCCGCACTGATGGAATTGACCCTTCACGTCGAGGCTCACGGTCATGCAGATGTGGGGAATAATATCCGTGGCGCCCTCGAAATCATTGGCGAAAACGCTGTCCACATAAAACAGGGCCTGGCGCGTCTCAGCAAACTCCCATGATCCAGCCGCTATTTGATTTTGATCTCAAAAGCGTTACCAACCAGCACCACATCACAGGAAAGGCCGCCATCAACTTCCCTCATCCGGGACACGCTTCAGGTGGGTGGCACTTCCTATCCTACTTTGACCGAGAGGCTGGGGTGGCCAAGGTGTCATTGGCAGGCATCCATTATGCTGACACCACTGGCTACTTTGGCGACCTGGGCATCACTGAAGTCACTGATCAGCTAGCTGGGTATTAGAAGGCAGGCGCCTCTTCATGGCAGATCATTCCCAGCGGCTTCCGACATGATCGTAAAGTGGGTACAGAGCGGCTCCAGGCGCTGCAATGTCGAGGTGGCTGAGTGGTTTCCCACCCGAGCAGAAAAACAGTTACTGCTCTCGATTCTTCATTTGGGAAAGCCCAAGCTCTTCGAGCTAGCTAAGCTGCAACAAGTGGACGCTTGGCTAAGCTCGCAAGAGGTCGATCAAGAGTGCAAATAGAGCGACCAGAATGAGCCTCGGTAGCGTTAGGGAATAGCAGTCTGTTACATCCGAGCCTGAGCGGAGCAGAAGATTGCTTTAGCCAATCGGCGAACCAAATAAACCACTACAATGGCTACCACCTGATAGCCATCGCAGCGAAGGTAGCCGGCCTGGCCTGAGCGTATTCGTGACTTGAAGATTGGACATATAGCGGCCCCCAACAGGGTTTGAACGTTAATCTTGAAGGCTGAAGGCCTTCTGCGATGGAACAATGCGGGTGAGAAAACATAAGTTTTTTGCATGGCACTGGGGAGTTGCAATCACTCTGGCAGTGGGGTTAGGGTCAAGCATTCTGGGTGGTTGGATGCTTGAGCGCATCAACGAACGGCAGGCTCAAGAAGCTATTGCAGCGGCGACCGAAGACGCCGCAGAGTTGGTTTTAATGCGTCTAAATCTTTACCAATACGGTTTGCGAGGCGCTCGTGGAGTGGTGCTGACAGCAGGCGAAAATGACATTAGCCGTGAAGTGTTTCGCCGATATCACAGAACACGCGACCTCGCTTTCGAGTTCCCCGGCGCCAGTGCCTTTGGTTTTATCAGGCGTGTATCAGAACGCGATGAAAACGAGTTTCTCAAGCACGCTCAAGCTGACGGCGTAGCGGATTTCTCCATTCATCAATTCTCAGCGCACTCAGGCGAGCGCTACGTTGTTCAATATGTCGAACCGGCTGAAGATAACAAGGCTGCCATTGGCTTGGACATAGCGTCAGAGACATCGCGGCGAGAGGCAGCACAATCCTCGATACAAAGCGGCGCGGCACGCATCACTGGGCCCATCACGCTAATACAGTCCATAGGAAAACCGCAGCAGTCTTTCCTGGTATTGATGCCCATCTTTCGCGGCGGAGTGACTCCGGTGACCGCTACTGAACGCGAGGCCGCAGCTTTTGGCTGGAGCTATGTCGTTTTGCGGACAGAGGAGGTGCTCAGAAGCCTGCGCATAGAAAACGAGACGATGCATCTGCGATTAAGGGATATCACTGTCCCAGGTCAAGAAAAGCTGTTTTATGAAAGCAGCAACGACTCGACTAGCCAAGAAACGCTAGTGACCCACCGACTGGAGCGTGATGTATACGGGAGGCGATGGGAAATTGAACTCCGCGCCAACCCTTTGTTCATCCAGCGCTTGCATCAGGTTTCACCAACGGTAGTTCTGTTAATTGGTGGTTTGCTCACTCTTCTTCTGGCTACGCTGGCGGGTGTTATGAGTGTCAGCCGTCAACGCAGGCGTCAGATCTTCGCTGAGCAGGCAAGGTTGGCCGCAATCGTCGAAAGTTCGGCTGATGGCATTATTGGAAAAACACTCGATGGCATCGTCACCAACTGGAACAAGGGCGCCGAGCATCTGTTTGGCTATACCGCTGAGGAGGCGGTCGGCCATACACTGGCCAGCTTGATTGTTCCTTTGGAGCTTGTAGCTGAGGAAGCCCATATCCTTGCGCGCATAAGGGCGGGAGAGCGAATCACCAGCTTTGATACTCAACGCCGACGAAAAGATAGCCGGCTGATCGACGTATCCACCAGTATTTCCCCCATTTATGGCGAGGGTGGTAGCGTCATTGGAGTCTCAAAGACGTTAAGGGATATATCAGAAAAAAAAGCTGTAGAAGCTCGAATTCTCGAACTCAATTCCAACCTCGAAGAGCAGGTTGCACAGCGCACGTCCGAGTTGCGGCACCTCAATCTGTTGTTGGGCACTGTGCTGCGCTCGGCTACTGAGTTTTCGATCATCGCGACGGATCTCGATGGCGTTATCCGTGTATTTAACAAAGGCTCCGAGCATTTGTTGGGTTATGGCGCAGATGAGTTACTGGGTAAAAACACCGCAGCGCTATTTCATGTCCCCGAAGAAGTAGCTGCACGTGGCGTTGAGCTGAGCGAGGAGTACGCTCAGACTATCGACGGTTTCCGTGTGTTTGCCCATAAGCCAGAGCTTGAAGGCGCAGAAACCCGAGAGTGGACTTACACGCGCAAGGATGGCTCGCGGTTTCCTGTCACGCTAGTGGTCACCTCAATGCGCGATGCCGATGGGGTATTGAGCGGTTACCTGGGTATCGCGGTAGACATAACCGAACGTAAAGCAGCAGAAAAGGAGCTGGCTGCGAGCCTGGAGACGACAGAGAAACAACGTAGCGAACTAATGAAGGTGCACGATCAGCTGCTGATGGCGGCTGAAGTGGCCGAACTTGGCGTCTGGTCTTGGACATTGGCAGACAATGCCTTGAAGTGGAATGACCGTATGTTCGAGTTATACGGGCAGCCACTGTCGTTGCGCGATACCGGTCTGAGCTACATGCACTGGTACGCGCGTGTTCACCCCGAGGATGTCGTGGCAGCGGCGGCAAAACTGAATGCCGCCGTCGAGGGGACTGATGTGTATGACACAATTTTCCGTGTCGTTCGCCCGGACGGCCAGATTCGCGTTATCCACGCTGGTGCGCAAATTGAACGGGATCATGCTGGTTTGGCTTTGCGCGTGACGGGCATCAATCGGGACATCACCGCCCAGCGCGAACTCGAATCGCGTCTGCATTACGCCAAGGAACAAGCTGATGGGGCAAGTGCGGCCAAGTCTGCTTTTCTGGCCAACATGAGCCATGAAATACGCACGCCAATGAATGCTGTGCTGGGTATGTTGCAGTTGGTGCAGAACACTGACCTAAATGGTCGCCAACTCGATTATGTGACCAAAGCGCAGACCGCTGCGAAATCGCTGCTGGGTTTGCTCAATGACATCCTCGATTACTCCAAGATTGAGGCGGGAAAACTGCAACTCGATGAGCACCCGTTCGAGCTTGAGCCGCTCATGCGTGACCTCGCGGTAGTGCTGGCAGGTAACCAGGGCGAGAAGGAGGTTGAGGTCATGTTCGACCTGGACTCCAATTTACCCAACCACCTGATCGGCGATAGCCTGCGACTGCAACAGGTACTGATCAACCTGGCGGGTAATGCTCTCAAGTTCACCCTGGAAGGCCAAGTCGTGGTCAGCGTTGAACAACTAAAGCGCACGGAAAATACTGTGAGCTTGCGCATCGCCGTTTCTGATACTGGCATCGGTATTAGCCCGGAACAAACTCAGCGCATTTTTGAGGGTTTCACTCAGGCCGAGGCTTCAACTTCCCGGCGCTTTGGTGGCACAGGTCTGGGCCTAGTGATCTGCAAACGGTTGGTCACCTTGATGGGTGGTGAACTTCATGTGGAGAGCCAGCAAGGTGTCGGGAGTCGTTTCTGGTTCGATATCACTCTGGATGTAGCTCCGACGTCACTGCTGAAATCCGCCTTTACTGAAGTCGATTTGCCCATACGTATTCTGGTCGTCGACGACAACGCCATGGCGAGTGAATTACTGTTGCGAACCGTTCGTGCATTCGGATGGATTGCTGACAGCGTGAGTGGTGGTACGCAAGCGGTGGAATGCGTGAAGAAAGCCCAGGCGCTAGGTGAAGCCTACGACGTGGTGCTGATGGACTGGCGGATGTCTGATATGGATGGACTGAGCGCTGCGCAATTGATTCAGCAGCAGGGCAACGGTGTGCCCCCTCCGATGGTCATTATGATCACTGCTTACGGTCGCGAGGTATTGGCTGACGCACACCAGGCGGGAGACGCCCCCTTCGTGGGTTTCCTCACCAAACCTGTCACTCCCAAGCAGCTAGCCGACGCCGTTCAGCGAGCACTTAACGACAAAGACCAGGTGCATTCCCCCCTTTCCCGGTCAACAGTTGACAGGCCGCAGCGTCTGGCCGGGCTGCGACTATTGGTGGTGGAAGACAACATGCTCAATCGCCAGGTCGCCGATGAGTTACTGACAAGGGAAGGTGCTCAGGTGACGCTGGCCGAAGGCGGGCTGGAAGGTGTAAGCAAGGTGATGAATGAGCATGTGCCCTTTGACGTCGTATTAATGGATATCCAGATGCCAGATATTGATGGCTTGGAGGCGACTCGTCGTATTAGATCGAACCTACGCTTCGCAACACTGCCGATTGTGGCGATGACCGCAAATGTCTCCAATACCGACCGTGAAGCCTGTCTTGCTGCGGGGATGAATGATCATGTCGGCAAACCTATAGACCTAGAACAACTCGTGGTAACGCTGCTCTTTCAATCGGGCCGTGAAGATAGTCACGCAACTTTAATCTTGGGACAAGTCGATGCAGGAGAAGACGTTTTAGAGTCTCGTAAATCAACTATTGACCGCTTTGCTGGTAACCTCAATTTGGTCCGCACGGTGCTAGGTACCTTTGGCCCAGAGATGGAAAAACAGCTTGCCCAGTTGCGTGATCAGATTCAGCGGCAAGATGCATCGGGGGCCGCTTTTGTGCTCCATACCATTAAAGGTAGCAGCGGTACTATGGGCGCCAAGGCATTGTCGCTGCTGGCAGGCGACCTGGAGCACAAACTGAAATCTGCCGATTCAGAGTCTGTAGCGAGTCTTTTGGCCGACCCAATATGGTTTGACGGGTTGAGCAGGTTACTGCAACAAAGCCTTGAGCAAATGAATGCCGACTTTGGTCAGAGCCAGCGTGCAAAAAGTAGTGCTGACGAAGATTCCGTGGCGCCCGCGCAATGGAGAGAATCCCTAGAGGAGATTTTGCTATTGCTGGAAACGGGTAACCTTCAAGCCATAGAACTGGCAGACGCATTGGCGTCAAAAATGCCGCAATCCCTGCGCCCACAGTTCGACGAACTGGTTGTCAGGGTGCAGTCGCTCGACTTTTCCGCTGCGATGCCGATTGGTCGTGACCTGTTGAGATTTGCCTGATGGAGCCGTTGATGAAAACCTGGTTGCCTCACTCACAAAACCGCCCAAAACTTCTTATTGTCGATGACCTGCCGACTAACATCCGGGTACTGCACGAGCTGTTTCGTGAAGACTGTGATGTGTTTATGGCCACCAGCGGTGAACAGGCAATTAGCGTATGCCAGGCCCAACTGCCCGATTTGATTCTCCTGGATGTAGTCATGGAGGGTATGGACGGGCATGAAGTATGTCGTCGACTCAAGGTTGACCCTACGACCCAGGGCATTCCCATTATCTTCATTACCGCACAGCAGCAGGAGTCGGATGAGGTGCTAGGTCTGGAGCTAGGCGCGGTCGACTTCATCAGCAAACCGATCAATCCCACCATTGTCAGAGCACGTGTGCGAACACATCTGACCCTGAAGCTACAGAACGATCTGCTGCGCTCCATGGCGTTGATGGATGGCCTTACTGGATTGGCTAATCGACGCAAATTCGATGAGGACATATTGGCGGATTGGCGCCAGTGCTTTCGAGAACAAAAGCCGCTGTCGCTCATCTTAGTGGATGTCGACTATTTCAAGCGCTACAACGACCGATACGGGCATCTGGCTGGGGATGGCTGTCTGAAAACCGTTGCTCAGGCGTTATCTGAAACGGTTAGACGGCCCTATGACCTGGTCGCTCGGTATGGTGGCGAAGAGTTTGCCTGCGTTCTACCCAATACGGGTCTTTCTGGTGCGGTCGAGATTGCAGAAAAAATGCAAGAGCGCGTTCGGGGATTGGGCATCGAACATTCTGCTTCTGATGTAGATCGTGTGGTGACTATTTCTCTAGGCGTCGCAACATTGACTCCCACTAGAGATCTTGAGTTCCAGGCTTTGATAGAAGCTGCAGACAAGCAACTCTACGAAGCGAAGAACACTGGCAGAGCGCGGGTATGCTCGTCTGCAATGTCGTCCGGTTAAGAGTTTTTCCTGTCACTGATTAAATTTTTGGTTGGAGCTTACTACCGGCAGCAAGGCGCTCCTTGCGTTACCGAGCGGTCAGCCGGTCATGCGGTACAAGCCCTTCAGTTCCATTCTGACGATCATTCTTCCTTTCCCTGTCGTCTACGCGCGGGCTCGACCTCATGAAGATGGACAGCAAAAGTATCCCACGGGGGCGTAATCGAAAGCTGCCAAAGCATCCGACCGATTTCTCCGCGGTGATAGCCAGCATGGAGCACAACGTGGGTCAGCATTTCTTCTCTGGTCATGTAACCTTTGTCTCCGTCGGTAAAGACAAATGGTATGGCCTCGGATAGATTTTCGGATGAGGTACTCCGTAAGTAATCCAGATACCACTGATCGGAGAGCGTCACAGCCGCGCGTAAATCGTCGAGTGTTGGCGTATCGAGCGTGTTATCGGAGAAATGAGGATTTTGCGTGCCGCTTAGGTGTGCAGCAAAGATTTCTGCCACCACATAATAGTGATTGATCAGACGTGAGGAGGTATGCAGCTCAGTCTTAGACTTTTCCTCATCAAGAGTTCCCAATTTGTCGAATAAGTCGATATTGGCCCAGGCATGGTATCTATAGAGTTTCTGAAGCAAGAGGCTCATTAAGGTCTACCCTTCCGAGTTACACAAAATGTGAGTAATATTTTCATATTCTGTAGGAGACAATTTTATTGTCTACTCGCATTGCAAAACAGAAACCGATGATGCGGAAGGAGCCAAGACAAGCCCGTTCCCGCGCAACGGTTGAAACAATCATCCAGGCTGGGGCTCGCGTTTTGAGCCGTGAGGGGTGGGCGGGATTCACAACCAATAAAGTTGCAGACCTAGCCGGGGTGAGCGTCGGCTCTTTGTATCAGTACTATCCAGACAAGCTCTCCTTGGTGGATGCCATTCGCCAGAATCACCTTGATGACTGTCTTTCCATCATGCGAAAAATCAAAGCCAAAGGGCTAGCGCCGATGCAGTTCGTGGCTAACATTGTACAGGCCATGATCGAAGCCCATAGCACCTACCCTGGGCTGCATAGGGTATTGCTTGATGAGGCCCCAAGCTCCGATGACTATCGGAACCCCAATAGCGGATTTGAGATTGAATACTTGGCGTACTATGCAGATGCGGTATCTATTTATCGAAACCGTCAGCCCAATAAAGCTGATCACATCACAGCATTAATCATCTCCGACGCGGTTGATGGAGTGATTCATAACGCGGCACGTCGTGGCTTGTTGGATGATCCCGCGATACAAAGCGAGCTTATCCGTTTGGTCAGCAAGTATTTAGACGAAGGGGTCAATCCCTAGTAGGACGATTACTTATGATGCATGCTGATCGCCCGGCCACGGCTCACTTCGAACGCCGCTTGGCTACCCGGTATAAGCGTACGGCCAACTCACCTTTCGTAAGTCAGGTCGGTATCCACTGATGCGGCAACAATTGTCCGATCTCGCTAGCCCGCTGCGTTGGCAGCCGTGCCAACACATCTTTCAGATAGGCATACGGATCATGCCCATTCAGCCGCGCCGACTGGATCAAACTCATGATCGCCGCGGCCCGTTTTCCGCTGCGTAGCGAGCCTGCAAAGAGCCAGTTCTTGTGTCCAATAGCCCACGGCCGGATCTGGTTCTCGGCCCAATTGTTGTCAATCGGCACGGCCCCGTCATCGAGGTAGCGCTGCCCAGCGTTTCAGGCTGTAATCAAGCGCTCTGCTGATCGCTGAACCTTCGGGCACAAGATCACGTTGGGCGAGCATCCAGGCATGCAGCCTATCCATCACCGGTACGGCTTTTTCTTGCCGTATTCGGCGCCGTAAATCCGGCTCCAAGTAGCGGACTTCGCTCTCGATTTCGTCTATAAGCTTTCGCAGCTCCCAGTCCTCCATGATTACAACATCTGCTTTTTGCCCGCTCTCCAACAGGTTTTCGATTGCCGTTGGCGTACTGCCGGTGGGCGGGGATTCTTTAGTTACCAGGCTGATTCCCGTCGTTTTTCATAAAGGGGCACTATGGATTGAATCGCCGCGATGAAGCCTCCTGTCGTAAAGAGGGTAAGATTTAGCAGTGGGGGCGCGAAAAAATAGGCACTTTTCAAGCAAAGAAGAAATTAAGGATGGTTAAGAAATATTTAGTTTACCGTCCGATGCACCCTACCTAGGCTGCACTGATCTTTAAAGCCTACGGAGCTTGGAGCTCGCTTGAGCTTTAGGTTTGCAATCGTTGTGTGGAGTAAAAATGAATCGCGCGCTGGTGATAGAGGACGATGAGGTTACAGCCAAGGCTATTGTTAACACGCTGACCTCCCATGGATTCGATGTTCTATGGACGGCGAACGGTCGTGATGGATTATCAGCGGCCATTTCTGGCGGCCATGATGTGATAACACTTGACCGAATGCTGCCTGATTTTGATGGTTTGACGATAATCAGTACGCTGCGAAGCCTCGGTATTCAGACGCCAGTCTTGATGATCAGCGCATTGTCAGATGTCGATGAGCGGGTCAAAGGGCTTCGTTCAGGGGGCGACGACTACCTGACCAAACCGTTCTCTACGGTCGAAATGATAGCCAGGGTAGAAGTGCTGCTGAGGCGCCCGCTTGCCGGTGTGAGTGAGCGTCTACTAAGCGTCGGCAACCTACATATTGATCTTATTGAACAGTCACTCAGTCGCGAGGGCGTGCAGATCCCACTTCTCCCAACCGAGTTCAAACTGCTCACTTATTTCATGCGCAACGCGGGTCAGCTGGTTACTAGAACCATGCTTTTCCAGGCAGTTTGGGGGTATCACTTCGATCCAGGCACGAACATTATTGATGTCCATATCGGTCGGCTGCGTAAAAAAATCGAGGGTGGAAATTCACCCGTTATTCAAACAATACGCGGTTCTGGTTATGTTCTTGCCTCCCAGGAATGAGCGTTGGCGTTCCTCCAATAGCCGCCTTCTTGGGCTCTACGCCTTGTTTTTTATCGCTTGGGGAGCCGTTTTTACAGGTGTGCTTTATTGGAAAATCTCAACCTACCTCGGAGCTGTTGCCGAGCGGACATTGATGCAGCGAGCCCACTATTACCAAAAAATTGATGATGCCAGCCTAAAAGACGAGTTGGCCGCTAGTGAGGTGTATTCGACGTCGGGGATCGATGCCTACGGCTTATTTGAAGCTGACGGCACCCATATCGCCGGCGACCTGCTTCGTTTGCGAGCAAGTCTGCCAGGTGACGGCCAGGTACATTATCTCGAGAGAGGATTGAGCATCGCATTGCCACGAGAGCAAACCCGAAGCAGCCATGCGCTGATGCAGCATCGTGACGATGGTCGAATTTTGATCCTGTCGCGCGATGGGGGCTCTATCTCCGCAGTCGGCGGTATTATCGAGCAAGCATTATTTTGGGGGTTTTCCCTTACCCTTATCCCTGGGCTGATAGGT
The DNA here is from genome assembly GCF_001050345.1 of Pseudomonas fildesensis. GTDB lineage: Bacteria > Pseudomonadota > Gammaproteobacteria > Pseudomonadales > Pseudomonadaceae > Aquipseudomonas > Aquipseudomonas fildesensis. The sequence goes on from NZ_LFMW01000024.1 coordinate 19,982, forward strand.
TGGTGGCTCTTGAGGCGAAGACCCTTACGCAGGGTACAGCGACTCCAAAGCTGCACTGAAAGTATCGTATCGGGCAATCTCGGCGAACGCCTTCCGCTGTCTCTACGCCGCGATGAGCTCGACATGTTGGCCAATGCTGTCAACGTCATGCTCGAGCATATAGAGCAGCTTATGCATGAGGTAAAGGGGGCGTGTGACGGTATTGCGCACGATCTGCGTACTCCCCTGACTCGCCTGCGTGCCCATCTTGACCAGCTACAGCAGTTACCCCTGGATAGCTCTCATGCAGAGACCTTGAACATGGCACTGGAAGAAAGCGAATCCATCATGTTGCGCTTCCAAGGGCTGCTGCGAATATCTGAACTTGAAGATACGAGGAGAAGGTCAGGATTTGAATCTTTTCAACCTGCGGCCCTAATAACGCAGGCGCACGAATTTTTCGAACCGTTGGCACAGGAACAGGGGCTAACACTGCTCCTTAATATTTCAGCGGATCTTCCGGCTTTATCGGGTGATGTTTCTCTTCTGTTCGAGGCGTTGGTTAATCTTTTGGATAACGCCATCAAATTTACTCCCGAGGGTGGTGTCATTCACTTTAGGGGCTATCTGGCGGGTAACTCGCTCAATATCGAGGTCTCTGATAATGGCCCTGGAATCCCTGAGGGAGAGCGTGAAAGCGTGATTCGCAGGCTTTATCGCGTCGACGCTACTCGCCAGCAACCTGGGCATGGGTTGGGGCTTTCTCTGGTATCGGCAATCGTTCGGTTGCATGGGTTCGTATTGAGCATCCAAGAATCACCGCGTAGTTGCGGAGCCACGGTGTCGATTATCTGTCCTTTGCCAGAGGTGAAAGCATTCCTTGCCGCGCCAAGTTAAATTTATTTTAACCTGGGTTAATTTGAGCGATCACAAGTCCTAACTTAGTTTGGCGCGTCTTTCTGCTATCCGAGGCGGGCACTTGTGAAACACCCTAAATTGCGGCTTACACTCATTCTTGTGTGTTCTTTTTTGACACCAGCTTGGGCGGCTCGAGTATCAACCCCAAGTCCTGCGTCACCTACCCCGAGAGCGATGATCCCCGCAGCACCGCAACTGAGCGCAAAATCCTGGGTGCTTATGGATGCAGCGACCGGTACGGTTATAGATAGTCAAAACGCCGATATGCGCTTGCCCCCAGCCAGTCTGACCAAATTGATGACGGTTTATGTCGCTACCAATGAGATACAGGCTGGGCGCCTCAAGGTCGACGACCCGGTCACTGTTAGTGAGAATGCCTGGAGAACGGGCGGTTCTAGAATGTTTCTTGATCCAGGCGCCGTTGTGCCTGTGCAAGACCTACTGCGCGGTGTGGTGATCGACTCTGGCAATGACGCCAGTGTGGCGCTATCTGAGCATATCGCGGGTAGCGAAGATGCGTTTGCTGGGTTGATGAATGTCATAGCTAATAAACTTGGGCTGACTGACACCCACTTTGTGAACCCTACAGGCTTGCCGGCACCTGAACATTATTCTTCAGCTCATGATATGGCTCGGCTTGCACGGGCGATCATCACCGATGAGTCAGCTTACTACTCGTTGTACGCGCACAAGTATTTCACCTGGAACAACATCCGCCAACCCAATCGGAATCTTCTCCTTTGGCGCGATCCGAGTGTTGACGGCCTCAAGACTGGCCATACCGAGGAAGCCGGATACTGCATGGTGACTTCTGCTGTTCGTGATGGGCGGCGTCTAATCAGTGCGGTATTTGGCTCGACCACGATGAATAGTCGTGCGGAAGATGCTCAAAAGATCCTGAGCTATGGCTTTCGCAATTTTGAGACGAATACCTATCAGAAAGGTGGGAAAATTTTAGCTCAACCGCGACTGTGGAAAGGCGTCAAGGACGTAATCTCTGTTGGCTTACGCGATGATGTGACACTCACGCTACCCAGGAATAGTGGTCGCAAGGTAGAAACGCGCCTACACATTAATAACGCTCTACAAGCTCCTATTGCTGTCGGCGATGTAGTCGGGAGTTTTGAGCTGTATGACGGTGTAAATAAACTTACTACCCGATCCCTCATAGCGTTAGAAGCGGGAAAAGCAGGTGGTTGGTGGGTGCGTGCTTGGGACACACTCCATCTTTTTTTTGCAGGATTGTTTGATGTAAAGGACGACACTGGAGAGGTCAAGGCCTGAGTCAAAAAGGGCTATTTCGAGCAGGCTGAAGTTTTGCTGGCAGAGATGCTCCGATACCACGTTATGGCTGAGTTTTGCTCATATGATGGCAAGGTAGACCATGAGCAAAGCTCCCAGGACGGCAGTGAGCACATTCACTGTAGGCCCAGAGTTGATGCTGTAACCCTCCGGGATTTCGACAGCCTTCAGAGATTTAACCACGCGCTTGTACTGCCAGGATGACCAGCATGCAGCCCATGAACAGAGCATGAAATAGGACAGGCCTATCCAGACTGAAAAGTGTCTTTCTGGGCTGGCAATGACTCCGGAATGAAGTCGTTGAATACAACAGCGAGGAGTGCCGTAGCCACCCCTAGAAGGGAGAATAGGGAGGCAATGAACCACAGCCGTTTGTTGAGTTGATTCGTTATCCCAACGCCAACGAGCGATCATGTGCAATCCTTCAGTGACTCCCGAGCCTTCGATCCGCCTGAACTCAATGGCGCTCTCGGGGCGACCGCGCCTGGCAAGTTGGCAGACGAGTTCCTCGAAAGACAATCTTTGCCCATCGTCCTTTCCGAGGATTTTTGAATAGTCCATTAAACGTCCATCTGAAAGCCGGATTTTAAGCGCCAAGGCACTGTTCCCATTAGGGCTAGGTACTCAGTTGCTAGCGATAAGTTTCACGTCTACCCAGTGGCTCTGATACATACCTGTGAACACTTCACGAAGCGTTTGCATCAAGTATCGGGTCGCGGATGAGCCAGTATGTTGACATCATGTCTTATTCGAATATTTTCGTGGGCAGAGAAAATTTGGCTGCGAGTATGCGCTGGAAAGATTTGACGATAAATGGAAGAAAAGTCTTCATGGCACACCTTCAGCCTACCGTGCGGACATTCCAGATAGGAGATCGCGGCGTCAGTGTTGAATTCACCTTCGGATTCCATTGCTTTAAGGGCAACAAGGAAAACAGGCCGCTGATCGTTAATCCGAAAACCAAGGAGGAGTGATATTTCTGCCCTAGCATCGCGAAAAAAAGAGCGATGAGCAGCGGCTCCCAGATCGCTCCGCCTACAGGATCTCCACACACTGCCATTGCGGCTTTACGCCCGCTACAGAAGTGGAAGCGCGTTTCCATTGGGTGAAAGACGCTGGTGGGGGCAGCCAGTGAGTAAAAATATCGATGAGATCAGGACTGGGATGGTAATACTTTGAGATTTGGTAAACACATTTTGTCCTTAATTTATGTCAGACCACGCCAATGGTGTCCAAATCTTTGTTTCCTGGGCTCGATCAGTCGCCTTCTGATCATACATGCCAGGGCAACGTTGAATGACCCGCAGGGCTCAAGCGAGTAAGCTGCCCGGCTATCCGACAACTACTCAGGAAGAGGTCAAGTGTGTTCGATCATCCGGTCTGTACCGAAATCGCCGAATGGTTCTCTCGATTCGACATAGCTGAGGTGTCATACAGCGTCTGCTCTATCGATCTGATGACCGAACCACCTGAGCATTGGTTTTTCAAGCGCAACAAATTGCGGCCTGACAGCCTTAAGCTCGATCTGTGTATCCCATCCAGTGGTAACTGGCGCGTCGACCTGTCACGTCATGACGACCTATTCAATGTCCAGTGGCGCCCGAATGATGATCTGCGTATTGAGTCTCAGCAGCTACGCTACCGTAAGCTCGTCAGGTGGCCACGCATGCAGAGGCTTATGGACTTTCCACTGCTGGCAGAGCAGTTGGAACAGTGTCTTGAGATTCAATTCCTTCGCCACGTCGATTTTGGCGCACGCTTACTGAAGCCCAATGAGCTAGCGCGCAATGCAAAAATCCAGCAGTGGTTGGCACCCTGCGCTGACACCTTTGGCTGGGACAGGAGAATGCATTCTGAATAAAGCTACGCGGGTTAGCCCTCCTCTTTATTGCGCTCAAACGTAACCGTCTGGGCAAGGCCCCTTTTGTCGTTGATGCGACCAAATCAACCAATCACATGAACAGGATCGCAGGCCCAGTCGGTCACACGGTGTAAGTGACAGAAATAGGCTCTATCAGGCTCCGGCGGGGACGCTCATCCCTCCATCCGCCATGACGACGGCGCCCAAAATATAAGATGCCCGCTCTGAGGCTAGAAACGCGACGACTTCAGCGATTTCCTCGGGCTGAGCGGCACGTTTGATCGGCGTCTTTTCACCATGCTGGGCAAGGAACCCAGGGCCGTCTTCAACAACATCGTTGAGAATATTGGTCACAACATCTCCGGAGCCGACTGCATTGACGCGTATACCGTAGTCAATGACCTCCAGGGCCAATGTGCGAGTCAGCTGGGCCAGCGCACCTTTTGAAGCGGTATAAGCCGCAATCGTAGGGAACGCCTGGTAAGCCGCATAGGACGCGATGTTGACAATGGCCCCCGTTCGATTCGGGATCATCGCCTTTATGGCTTCCCGAGCATGTAAAAATGCCGCCGTGACATTGACGGCCTGGATACGCTCCCAATCATCGCGAGTCATGTCCACGACCAATTTGTTTATGATGATCCCGGCGTTATTGACCAATATATCCAGACGGCCAAAGTGTGCTATCGCTGTCGCCACTGCTGTTTCGGCAGCGCCATCTTCAGTGATATCCGCAATCAGTGGAACTAGGCCGGGCCGGGCGAGTTGCTCGACTGTCGGACTTTTGTCTTCAGCTACCACTTTAGCCCCGCGCTCATGCAGCATCAGGGCGACAGCCCGGCCAATCCCACTCGCTGCACCGGTCACCAGAACCACCCGACCTCCGAATTCACCACGTGTATCAACCGTCATCTTTCTCTCCAGAGAAGGCATCCAGCAGCAACAACTGCTGCTGTAGACGACGGCACCTTCTCCCATTCTTTCGCGCGGATCTGCCGCATTTTTGCCGGGCTGTCGGGATTTTGCTTTTAGTCGCCTGGACTCGCTACTCTGTCGACCCATCACTCGCGAAAAACATGCCATGGCAACGCTTGGCCAACCATCCCGTTCAGATCATCATGAGCGGATTCCCGCCCATAAAATGCCGGACTACCTACCCGCTACGGCCCATCAGCCTTTTGGCCAAAGTTTGAACTCGCAGGTGCAGGTACAGATATTCAGGCATCGAACCACCCAGCAGAGTCTGATGATTCCTGCTGTCGCAGAACCTCTGCTTGTTCTGATCGTTTCAGGTGCTGCCGTCATAGAAGAGCGCATTGGGAACGAAGAGTGGACGGCCACCCCTGTCGCTGCTGGCGACTTTTTTCTGACAACGTCACCCCTCCCCTATGAAATGCGATGGCAAACAGAAAGCGATGGGGGCTTTGAAGTGATGCATGTCTATCTCAGCCAGCATTTGCTGGATCTTGCCGCGCGGGATATTGTTTCGTGTCCCGACGGAGTCCAGCGGCTACGAGAGGTATCCGGCGAACGAGATCCCGAAGTTACGGGGCTGATGAGATCCCTCTATCACGAAGTGACTTCAAACCCGCAAGCCAGCTCTCTGTACCTACAAGGCGTAGGCCAAGCGCTTGCTGTGCATTTGTCCCGACGCTATGGCGACGGCAGCGAACCGTCCAAACGTATGAACGCCTTGCCGGCCTACAAACTCCATAAGGCCATTGCGACCCTGCAAACAGGGATGGACAGTGCATTCAGCCTGGAAAGACTGGCATCCGAAGCGGGCATGAGCGTTTCGCACTTCAGCCGCCTGTTCAAGAAAGCAACAGGACGGAGCCCATCCCAGTACTTTATTCATCTTCGGATGGAAACGGCGCGGGAGCTGCTTCTGGAATCCGACCTCAGCATCCTGAACGTCGCGCTTGAGGTTGGCTATGCCAGCCCAAGTTATTTCGCTCAATTGTTCAGACGTCATACCGGCATAACGCCGCGTGAATACCGTCGTAGGAGTTAGGTTCAGGTGCACTGGTATGAACGGCCTACAGCAAGCATCCGTTGTTGACCTTGCGCGATTAAGCCTGATGCCACTTATGCGAGTACGACCTTTGTCCAACCATCATCACGTGCGTCAAAGTGCTTATAGGCATCTGGGCCCTCAGCAAGCCTGAGGCGGTGAGAGATAATCTGCGAAGGCTTGGCACGGCCGTGATGGATGAGCTCGGCCAGAAGACGATTGTAGGCCTTGACGTTGGCCTGCCCGGTTCGAATTTGCTGCCCCTTAAACCAGAAGGCGCCGAAGTCGAATGCCATCTTGCCTTCCTTGGCCAGTTCATTTTTAGCGCCAGGGTATTGCGGGACGAACACACCAACGGCACCGATGCCCCCAGTCGCTTTTGTTGAGGCGACAAGGTTGTTCATAGTCAGGTGATTGGCTTCATGACCATGGCGGTCGCGCATTGATACCCAACACACTCACAGCCGAGATCAGTGCCTTTGCCATGGGTCAGATTCAATATTTGGTCTACCGCTTCTTTCCCAAGCGAGTTGATGGGTGTAGCGACCATTTGAGCAGCGAGTTATAAGCGGTCAGGATGATTATCGACCACGAACACCTGAGAGGCGCCCTTGATCATGGCTGAGTGGGCCACCATCAAACCAACTGGGCCGGCGCCGTAGATGGCAATGCTTTCTCCGGGAAGGAGGCCTGCTAGCTCAGTTGCATGCCAGCCAGTCGGGAAGATGTCCGACAGCATGACGTAATCTTCTTCCCGCTCTTGCGCGTCCTCGGGCAACACCAAGCAGTTGAAGTCTGCATACGGCACCCGAAGAAGTGCCCTGATAAGGGCCCATGTCAGCGAATCCGTAGGCCGCACCCGCGCTGCCTGGGTTAGCGGCAAGGCAAAACCCGGTCAGGCTTTTTTCACAGTTTTCGCAAAAAACGCAGCCGATATTGAATGGCAGGCATACCCGGTCTCCTACCTTGACCCGATCTACGCCGGAGCCTACTTCGATGACCTCGCCCAGGTTTTCATGGCCAAACACTCTGCCTGTTTCAAAAGAAGTTCTGCCTTCGTACACGTGCAGATCAGATCCGCAGATATTGGTGGCCGTCACTCGCACCAGCACGTCGGTGGGTTTTTCAATTTTTGCGTCCGGCACATTTTGCACACTGACGTCACGAGGGCCGTTGTAAACGATGGCTTTCATTGCGTTCTCCCAAAGGCACGACGAAAGGGAATTTTCGCCAGCACATGTTTAATCTGTCCGAGAAAACGAATCGTATGTTCAAGAAATCCGCGTCGAGTCTGACGGGCGGTTATTCAACATATCGAGCTGAAAATGATTTGAATTTCCGGGAAGACATGGGGTGAAGGGCTCGCACATTACGAGCTTCCCAACCCGTTCCTAATAATCAGACTGAAGAAAAAACGTTTGATTCATCAAGCTCAACTACAGGATCAGGCAGCAGCCAAGGTATATTTTGATGATCATCGATAGTTTTTTTCGACTTTTTGTTTTTATACTCTAATGTTTTCTCGAGTGCGCTCTCTACAATGTCATCCTGACTATCCATAGCCTCGAACGCATACTCATCAACTATGGCACCATCTGATCACGACCTAACTTTACAGCGTGAGTCCCTGCTGCGCGAGGCGAGTACTTTATTGAGGAATGTATTTTTCCGTGATATTCAGTAACCTTGTCACCAAACCAAGCTCTGCACTCACGAATATCCATGCAAGCATTGAGTTCACTCTCAACGCTTTGCCGCTCCTGTACATTACTACCAGTAGCCCCAGGTAAAAAGTGAACTCCCCGAACCATGAATACACCGATAACACGTTCGACAATTCCGCCGTACCACTTTTTACCAATGGGTCTGTGATCCCAATCAACCCCATGGCGAGCGCATTTAGCTATGAGTTCCGGACTGATAAACTCTGCGGCATTGTCGGTATAAATCTGACTCGGCAGTCCGCAAAAAGGATATACATTGGGATCCGATGAAAACTGATCCCAATGTATATCCTTTTTGCGGACTGCCGAGTCTAATGCGATTCCGGTTGGCAGTGCCGGTATAGCCTTCGGTTTTTGATACCGTCATCGTTTCATCCCTACTCTCTAAATGCCTGACGCGATGCACGCAGTACGCGCAACGCGATCCTATAGCGCTTTTCAGCAGGGATAAACGTCGAGAAAATAGCCGCTGCGTAGAAAAAATCTCTACATATCGCTAAAGAGGAATGGTCAGCTTCACCCAGTAAGCCTCCCCTTCCGGACGGTTGCGTACCTCGCTTTCCTTTTGCCATTTTGCGGTCACAAACCAGCCGGAATCACTCGCGAACTTGATTGACGGGCCAATGGCAAACGCGCGCCCTCGGTTGTCCTCGACGCGTGCGCCGTCTTGACGGTCGTCGGTGGTCTGTCGATACACATAGCCCCCGACGCCTACCACCCAGCCATTATCGAAGCCCCAACCCAATGAGTAGTCAGCGTGCAGTTCCTGCCCTGAACGATAGTCAGTCGCGCGATTGCGCAGATTGAAGTCATACATCACTTTGATATCGGCATTCACCCCGGCGGGATCAACGTAAGAGAATGCGGCGATCGGCTCGAATGCCCAGTAATTGCGGCCAATATTCGCCAGGTCACCGCGGTCATAACGGCCGGTGGGGGCGAAGACATCCAGCGCGTAGATCGCATGGAATTTATCACTGTAGTGATAGCCGAGCGCCGGGCCGAAGATGATATCGCCCATGCCCGTTTTCTTCTGATGCTGGCCGTTTACGTCCACCCGCAAGTCGACCAAGGGTACGTTGAGGTGAAACGCCAGGTCGCCGTCGAGGACCTTTTGCTCGGTCACCCAGATCAGCCTTGGAGCAATCACATCAGCGCGCAGGTGAAAGTCGTCGAGCGCCGACTTGCCGCGATTATCCAGGAGCCTATCAGCACGATAACTTTCCGCAAAAATCTGTGTGTAGAACCCCGGTGGCGGCATGGCCCCAGTCATGTAGTTTTCGGCGCCCATCGGGTAGGACGAACCACCACCCTCGGTGGCCTGGGCGCCGGGCAGACAAAATGCCAGCGCGCAACCAACAGTCAAAGCAGGCATTTTGGACAGGACAGTTACAGCGACAACGGTTTTTTTATTATTCATTGTGGCAACCATATGTGCGTTGAGAATTCGCAGGCAGCACCGGGCGCGACACCCGGAGTGCCATGTTCTGTTCGGAAGTAGTGAACACCGGCTCCGTAGAGCCGGCCTCTATGCGTTGTCGTTAGAACGGATAAGGCTGATCGGAAGGCTCGACCGTGACCCATTTCACTTCGGTGAACTCTTCAATGACTGCGCTACCGTCAAAACGGCCGTAGCCACTGTTCTTCATACCGCCGTAAGGTGCCTGTGGTTCGTTTTGCACGGTGGCTCCGTTGATATGCACGCAACCTGCATCCAGGCGGCTGGCCAGGTCGAGGGCGAGGCTGACGTTGCGGCTGAAGATGGCCGAGGACAGGCCGAATGCCGTGTCATTGGCGACTTCCAACGCCTGCTCGGCACCTTTCACACGGACCACCGTTGTAACGGGGCCGAAGGTTTCCTCATCGTAGATTTGCATGGCCGACGTCACACGATCGACCAACGTCGGCGCCATCTGCGCCTGCTCCGCGAGCCCACCGGCCACAATCGAGGCGCCTTTGCCAATCGCATCATCGAGCATCTGATTAATGCGTTGGACCGAGCCTTGGGCAATCATCGGGCCTACGACACTGGCTGGATTGGTCACAGGACTCCCCTGCTCCAGGCCACGAATACGTTCTGCAAACTTGGCGACGAAGGTGTCGGCAACCGCCTCATCGACCACAAACCGCTCTGTCGACATGCAGATTTGCCCTTGGTACAGAAAAGCCCCGAACACCGCTGCATTGACCGCGCCATCCAGATCGGCATCTTCCAACACAATAAACGGCGCCTTGCCCCCCAGTTCCAGCAAGCAACGTTTGAGATGTTTGGCGCAAGTCTGGGCAATCATTCGGCCCACGTTGGTCGAGCCGGTAAAGTTCACCCGGCGTACCGTGTCGTGGGCAATCAGCACTTCGGTGACGGCGCCGGCATCTTCGGGGGCAGAGATGATGAAGTTCACCACGCCCGGCGGGAAACCCGCATCATAGAAGGCTTGGGCGAGTAGTTCATGCGTGCGCGGGCTGTTCTCCGAACCTTTGAAGATCACCGTGTTGCCGCAGGCCAATGGGTAAGCAATGGAGCGAGTGCCCAGGATCACCGGACCGTTCCACGGCGCGATGCTCAACACCGTGCCGGCGGGCTGGCGCAGGGTCACGGACAAAGTGCCCGGTTTATCGGTCGCCAGTGTTTCGCCTTTGATTTGCGTGGTCAGCGCAGCGGCTTCGCGCAACAGGTTGGCCGAAGCGCCCACGTTGAATTGTGACCACAATCGCGATGCACCGATCTCTTCGGCCATGACGGTGCAAAAAAGCTCCATCTTGCCTTCCAGCGCATCAGCAGCGGCCAACAGCAGCCGGCGACGCTCGGTTGGGCCAACCTTCGACCACGTCTTGAACGCTTGCTGGGAAGAAGCCGCAACGCGCCGCGCATCGTCTACGCCGCAAGCAGCACCCGTGGTGGTGACCTTGGCGCTGATCGGGTCGATACGCTGGTAGGTCTTACCGGTCGACGCCGCTTGCGCGACGTTGTCGATTACGAGTTGAACATTCATTAAGAGGTCCTTTGGTTGAGCCTGAGGAGTCAAGCCAGATCAGCCGCGGCCGGCATGCGCAGAATCGGTTTGATGGTGATGCCGCTTTCGCTGTCGGCCATGGCTTCATTGACCTGGTCAAACGTGTAAAACCGGCACAGTTTGTCGAAGGGGAAGCGGCCCTGCAGATACAGGTCGACCAGTGTGGGGATAAACGCGTTGGCGACCACGTCGCCCTGGACAATGCCCATGATTCGTTTACCGGGGATCATCACCTCGTTGATGTTGAACGCCACCTCCGTGCCCATCTTGGTCGCCCCTACGATTCCGCATGTGCCCAGCGTTGTGAGTGAATCGATAGCCTGACGCAGCACTTCTGCACGACCGGAGCATTCGAGGCTGTAGTTCACGCCGCCGCCGGTGATTTCACGAATGCGCTGAACCGGGTCCTCTTCACGGCTGTTAATCACGTGAGTCGCGCCGACTTCAAGCGCAAGGCTCAAGCGACTGGGGGTCACATCGACGGCAATAATGGTGGTAGCCCCCGCAACCTTAGCCGCCATTACCGCCGCCAGGCCTACTGCACCAGCGCCAAACGCTGCAAAGCTGGCGCCCGCCTCGACTTGCAGTACCTTGAGCACCGACCCCGCCCCCGTCTGAATGCCGCATCCCAATGGACCCAGTAATTCCAACGGCGCCTTTTTCGACACTTTCACCACGCTACGCTCGCTGGCGATCACATAAGTCGAGAAAGAGGACTGACCAAAAAAGTGGTCATGTATCGGCGCCGCGTCGTCGCAGCTGCAGGTCGAGGTACTGCCATCCAGCCGTCCACCGCCGAAGTTCAGCGGGTGCATGTGGGAACAATGCGCGGGGTGCCCGGTTTCGCAAGGCAAACACAAGCCACACGACATATAGGTCATGACCACATGATCACCGGGTGCGATGGTTGTCACCGCAGCCCCTACCGACTCAACAACCCCGGAACCTTCGTGGCCCAGCACGATTGGCAACGGCGTCGGAAAAAGCTGATCACGCACGACCATGTCGGTGTGGCAAACACCGGTCGCGACAATACGCACGCGCACTTCATCAGCGCGGGACGCCCAGCTCTGCTCGTTCAAGCTGGAGTTTGCTCCCGGCTTCACGCAATACGGCAACTTTTACTTCAATAGGTGCAAGGCTGCTTTGGGACATCTACTTATCCTCTTTAATCGTTCAGGTTTGACTGTTTCGACTTATGCGGTTTGCAGCGCACGCGGGCGGTTGCTCCGCTGTTGTGCTTCAAGGCTGGCTGCCGGACGCAGCTCAAAATCAAATGTCATTTGCGCGAACCGCCCTGTAACACCACGGGCAGCAGCCAGCACTTGGTCATCAATGAACTGCACCTCGCCGATCAATCCATCACGCGTGGCGTATGCAAAGTCATCCCAGAGGTACTTGTCGTTGGACAGGTTGATCTGGGTAGTCAGGTGCTCGTAGCCGGGGGCAGACAGGAAAAAGTGGATATGCGCAGGACGCTGGCCATGCCGGCCCAGGTGATTAAGACATTCCTGGGTCGGGCCTTGAGGATTGCAGCCGTAGCCCGAAGGCACGATGCTCCTGACCCGATAACGCCCGTCCGCGTCGGTGACGATGCGCCGGCGCAGGTTGAATTCGGACTGACTCTTATCAAAGTGCGAGTAGTTGCCCTTGCTATCCGCTTGCCACAGGTCGACAAGTGCCCCCGCGATAGGCTGGCCTTGCAGATTCAGGATTTGCCCCTCGACAAAAAACGGCGTGGCGATACCGTCTTCCGAGCCATCGTCCATCCGCGCATAACCTTCGCGCAGAGGCGCGCCCGCTACATAGAGGGGCCCTTCAATCGTGCGCGGTGTGCCTCCGGTGCGACCGGCCTCGGCTTGCTTGGCATCGTTGAGCAGATCGAGAAAGTGCTCCACGCCCAGGCCTGCCGCAAGCAACCCCGCCTCGTTACTCTTGCCGAGTCGGTTGATGTACTCGACCCCTGCCCAGAATTCATCATCGCTGATCTCAAGCTCTTCAATGAGCCTGGCGGTCTCTTGCAGAATACGCAGCACAATGTGCTTGTTGCGTGGGTTGCCAGCGGCGTTTTTCAGCCCGGCTGCGTCGCGGAAAAATTCAAGCATATCGGGGGTATTGGAAATGCTGACAGTCATGGTGGGCTCACCTTTTTTATTGTGGGTCTAGCGCGCCAGCCAATGGGTGCTGGCGCCGTATGCACTTCAAACAGCCTCTGTCCAACCGAGCCGAGTGCGGGCCTGTGCAAGGTCCGATTGCATATCGTGGTTCCATAACCAATCGAAACGACTGGCCAACTTGGTCGACAACAGCGACTCTTGGCCTTCGACTTCAGGGTCTCTGAATTCGTAAAGCTCACCCGCTTCCCAGGACGTTCGTTGCACACGGCAGGCGCGCGGCCGGCGTATTTCGTCATACACCTGCAAGACGTTTTGGGCGTTGCTCTCAAGCACTCGCGGGTCGCCCAACAGGCGCGCAAGCAGCCAGGCATCTTCGAGCCCCTGCCCCGCCCCAGCGCCTTGATGGGGCAGCATGGCGTGGGCGGCGTCACCGATCAGCCCGACGCGGCCATGGGTGTAGCCTGCAAGCTCATCCAGCTCATGCAGCGCCCACAACGTCGGCTCAGGGATGCACTCGAGCAATACGCGTACGGCATCGCCCCAGTGCGCGAAGGCCTCCAGCATGTGCGCCTGGGTGGTGCTTTTGACCCAGGGAGTGTCCTGCGGCCATACCGGGTTGGGCTCGGAGCGATCGGACACGAAGGCCACCACATTGATCAACCGACCTTGCTTGACCGGGAATGTGAGGATATGGGCGTCGAGCCCCAGATACATTTGCGGGACATTGATCAGATGCTCATCGACGCCGGCAGCGCGATACGCCTGGCGCAGTTGCTCACTGTCGATCATGCCGCGGTAGGCGCAGGTACCGCTGAAGCGAGGCGCGACCAAAGGCAGGCCCAGCCCCTGGATCACATAATCGCGCAGGGATGACTTGATACCGTCGGCCGCGATCAGCAGGTCACATTCGTAGTCCGAGCCATCGGTGAACTGAACGCTGACCCTGTCTCCTATCTCATGGACACTGACAGCACGCTTGTCGAAGCGAGCAATGCCGTCCGGTAATTGCTGGGCCAACGCATCGAGGAAATCGGCGCGGTGCACGGAAGATTGTCCCACCCCATCGGCAATGCTGGCACCGAGGTAGCCGGCATCCACACCCCGGCGCCATTCAAACCAAATGTCTTGCCAAGGCTGTGGGGTGCGGTCCGCAATGCGTTCGTAGGGTGTGCCGATTCCCAGGCCTTCAATGGCTCGCACGGCGTTTGCGCCGAACGATACACCGGCACCCACTTCACCAAAGGCAGGTGCGGCTTCAAATAACGTCACTTCCAGGTGCGTATGACGGCAGAGATCAAGTGCCAAGGCCACGCCAGCGATACCGCCGCCGACGATGCCCACTTGCAAGACAGAATGAGGGCTAGTCATGGGAAAACCTTATGGTTGTTTTTGGAATAGCCCGATCATGACTATTCACAAACCATTGATAAATGCCCTCCCCTCCATACAAACTATCACCAGCGTGAATATAAAAATGACTTAATCCGCACGCCTGACGGAGAGAATCCAAGATGAATCTGCGCGAGCTGGACCTGAACCTTTTGGTGATCTTCAACCAATTACTGGCAGACAAAAGTGTCTCAGTATCGGCTGATAGCCTTGGGCTGACTCAACCCGCCGTCAGCAATGCGCTGAAGCGTCTGCGCATTACGTTCAACGATGAGTTGTTCGTGCGTACCCCCAGGGGCATGCAGCCAACCCCGTTTGCAGCGCAACTGGCTGAACCGGTATCCCAGGCGATCGGCTTGCTGCACGGTGCGATAAACCGCCACGATGAGTTCGATCCAGCGACCAGCCGAAAACGCTTCGTTGTGGCGATGACCGACATCGGGGAAATTTACTTCGTGCCGCGATTGATCGACGCACTGCTTAAACAGGCCCCTGGCATCTCGGTGAGTACGCTGCGCAGCAACGCGCAGCTGTCCGAAAGCCTGGCCAGTGGCGAAGTGGATCTGGCTGTCGGACTGCTGCCGAACCTGCAAGCAGGCTTCTACCAGCGGCGGCTGTTTCACCATCGCTATGTGTGCTTGTGCAGAAAAGACCATCCATTGACCCAGCAGCCAATGACCCGTGAGCGTTTCTGTGAGTTTGGGCACGTCAGGATCGTAGCGGCCAGCACCGGCCATGGAGAAATCGACACGCATATGCAGCGTGCTGGCTTGCAACGTGAGATTCGCTTGGAAGTGCCGCACTTTGTAGCGGTCGGACATATCCTGCAGAACACCGATTTGATCGCCACAGTTCCAGAACGGTTCGCCAACAGCTGCGCTCAGCCGTTCGGGCTCACCAGCCTGCCAGTCCCGTTACCCTTGCCCGAGATTGCCATCAATTTATTCTGGCACGGCAAATACAATCGGGACCCCGCCAATAAATGGTTCCGACAACTGATGTTTGATCTGTTCAGCGATTAATTGAGTGCACAGCCTTTACTGCCAATGCGCACACAACTTGACCAACTCATCGACCACATAACGAACCTTGGGGCGCAGGTGCGACACCTTGGGCCAGACCGCATGCACATCAACCGCTTCAGGCTCATAGGCTTGCAACACCTCGACCAGCCTGCCCGCCTCAATATCATCCTGGAACAGGCTGCGCGGCATTTGGCACAAGCCGGCGCCAGCCACTGCGGCAAGAATCATGGCTTCGCCATCGCCAATCTGATGCGTTGAAGGGGGGGCGTAACGAACGGTATGACCCGCCTGCATCACTCGCCATGCAAGCGGCTGGCCGCGGCGATGGCCGACGATGCAACGGTGCTGGGTCAGCTCTTCCAGGGTTTGCGGGGTACCGAAGCGCGCAAGGTAATCAGGGGAAGCGCAGACGGCCCAGCGTTGACGAGTCAACCGTCGCGCAACCAGCCCGCTGGTGTCCTGCAGTTCGCCAAACCGTACCAACAAATCGATACCCTCTTCGAACGGGTCCACCAGGTGATCGGAAAACGTCAGGCTCAATTGCAGCGCCGGGTATTTGTTGGCGATCTCAAACAACAGTGGCGCGACGACCCGGCGTCCGAACGCCACCGGAACATCAACCCGCAAACGGCCAGAGGGCTCACCACCACCGGGGCCCAGCCCGCTTTCAGCGGTGCCGATTTCCTCCAGCGCCGTGGAGCATGCTGCGAAGTAGGCCTCGCCATCGGCGGTGAGGGAAATCCTTCGCGTGGTGCGATGAAACAACTGCGTGCCCAAACGCTCTTCCAAGCGCGCTATGGCCTTGCCCACCGCAGATTTCGACAGTCCCAAGCGCTCGGCTGCCTGGGTAAAGCTGGACGAGCGCGCCGCCACGACGAAGGTGATCACGCCCTGGAAGGAGTCGATAGGTACCATGCTACGCCCACAATTGTAGAGTTTTAGTCTACCCATATTATAGTTGCAGGCCATTTATCGCCACCGAACTCAACAGTACGATGGGTTCCAGTAAGGCAACGGTGCATTTTTCGCACCTATCCCAGATCAATGTCCTAGAAGGAATACATCATGCCCGTCGTACGTGTGAGCTGGTTCGAAGGTAAAGAACACGCGCAGAAAGCCGCTGTTGCAGCCGATATCACCGAAAGCATCGTTAAACACACCGGTACCGATGCCAATTACATCTACGTAATTTTCGAAGACGTAGCCGCATCGGATTGGGCCGGCGCCGGCAAGCTATTCGGGGAAGCACCCGAAAAGCCCTGACGCCCCTGACCTGCACCGCATGCAACGGCTAATCCAGCGATGCTGGCGTGCAGGTTTTTGTCATCCATCTGCCGGAGACCCCCACCATGCACCCCCATATTTCCTGCCTGTTCTCCCTTGCGGTCAAACCCGCAGAGCTTGCTGAATTCAAGGCACTGATCGCCACCATCGTTGCCGCCACCCGTGCCGAGCCGGGCACATTGGTTTACGAATACAGCGTCAATGAAGACAACAGCACCGTGCACATCCTTGAGCGGTATAACGTCGATGCCGTGGTAAGCCACGTAGACACCACGTTCGCGCCTTTTGGCCAGCGTTTCCTGGAGCTGTGCACCATCACTAGCCTGGTGGTCTACGGCACACCCGACGCTGAAATCCGCAAGCGCCTGGACCCGTTCGGCGCCGTTTACATGACCCCATTCGACGGTTTCAGCCGCTGAGTTGAAACCAGGCGCAGGCTCGAAAGTGACAACCGTGTCATGCGCATCCTTATCCCGCACAGAGATCACTATGTCTGCTATCGCTGAAGTTATTAAGTCCCGCGTCTCCGCCAACAGCTACGACACTGAACGTTCATTGACGGACGCCCAGGTCGCTGAACTGGTTAACCTGGCCACCCACGCCCCCTCCGCCTTCAACCTGCAAAACTGGAAGTTCCTGGCCGTGCGCAGCACCGAAGCCAAGGCACGCTTGTTGCCACTCGCATTTGGCCAGCAAAAGGTCATGGATGCCGCCGTGACCTTTATTGTCTGCGGCACCCTGAACCCGCATGTAACCCTGCCGGCTGCATTGAAGCCGACGCTGGATGCCGGAATCATTGACCAGTCGATCTACGACATGTGGGTGGGCGCGGCCCAAGGCATGTACCAGGAAAACCCTCAATTGCAGCGCGACGAAGCCATTCGCTCCGGCTCACTCGCCGCGATGACCCTGATGTTGGCCGCGAAGGGCCAAGGCCTGGTTTCGACGCCAATGATCGGGTTTGATCAGGCCGCCGTGGCCAAGGAATTCGACCTGTCGGATGAAGAAGTGCCGGTGATGTTGATCACTGTTGGCTACCCGGGCCTGGCCAACTGGCCACAAAAGCCGCGTAAAGCAGTGAACGACGTACTGCAGTTCGTTTAAGCCGGTAACACCCTGCATGCTTGGGTCATCCAGGCATGCAAGTGCATCGGTCAATCGACTCACAACCATGATCTGCTACAGGCTATGAAACACGAATGCCATGACTCAATCACCAGCTTCATTACGCGCCATTTTAACCGCTGCCTGCCTGGGTTTTCTCGTCGTGCAACTCGACGTCAGCGTAGTGAACGTTGGGCTGGGAGCGCTTAAAGCCGCCTTCGACACCAACCTCACCGGTCTGCAGTGGGTCATAAACAGTTACGCTTTGCCGTTCTCTGCCCTGCTAATCCTGGGTGGAGCCTGGGGCGACAAATGGGGAGCAAAATCCGTGTTCGCGGCGGGATTTGCGATATTTACCCTCGCCTCCATCGGCTGCGGCTTAGCCAGCAGCATGAACCTCCTGATCTCGATGCGTGTCATCCAGGGCATCGGAGCCGCGCTGCTCATACCCACTTCATTGACGCTGATCCGTGTGTCATTTCAAGACCCGGACCGACGCCGCTCTGCCGTCGCGCTTTGGGGGGCCTGCGGCGGAATTGCTCTGGCCGCCGGGCCGGTGATCGGTGGTCTGATGATCGAGTACTTCGGCTGGCGCAGTGTTTTTCTCCTGAATATTCCAATCGGTCTGCTGGCGATCGCGCTTATCCTGCGATACGCACCCGCGTCCCCTCGGGTCGATAAACACATCGATATTCCGGGGCAAATCAGTATTGCCCTCTGCCTTGCATCGTTGACCTATGGATTGACCGAGTCGAGCGCACAAGGCTGGAGCGCGCAGACACTGACGGCCCTGGCCGTTGCGCTGGCCTGTGCGGCAGCATTCGTTGCGATCGAGCATCGCGTCAAACATCCCATGCTACCGGCACGGCTTGCCAGTAATAAGGTGCTAGGCAGCATGGCGCTGGCCGGCGCCGCAATTAATCTGACGTTTTACGGCGCAGTATTCGTATTCAGCATCTACTTTCAAACCTTCCTGCATTACGACGCTTTCAAAACCGGCGTGTCATTCATCCCGTTGACGGCGGTGCTGACCCTTTCAACCCTGCTCTCCTCTCGCTTCGCCAAACGCTTCAGCGCCACACGCATTATCACCACGGGCTTTAGCATTCAGATCGTCGGGTTCCTTGTACTGTCGCAAATCACGGTGCAAGCCTCCCCATGGCTGCTCAATGGCGCACTGATGCTGGTCGGCATTGGCAGCGCAATGTCAGTGCCGTCAATTACTAATTCGATGCTGTCATCCGTGACACAACACGATGCGGGGATTGCTTCGGGGTTAATGGCTTCAGCCAGGCAGTTGGGCGGCGTGTTAGGCGTTGCCGTTTCGGGAATACTGATTGCGCATGATGATGCGGCGTCGTTCTCGCAAGGGATGGCGAACGCAATGCTGTTTTCTGCGTTCGCCTTGCTGATATGTATCGGGGTCAACCTGTACGTGTCCCGCCAGCCCTGAGACGTATCAGACGATATCGTCTACCACACCACCGTCGACTCTTAACGAAGCGCCGGTGGTGGCCGATGCCTGCGTGGAGCAGACATATACAATCATGTTAGCCACCTCCTCCACGCTGGCGGCGCGCTGGATGATCGAGCTTGGGCGATGCTGCATGACAAACTCGGCAACCACCGACTCTAGGGATTTTCCGGTACGTTCGACTTCGCCCTTCATCATATCCGCGACGCCGTCAGACAGCGTAGGCCCCGGCAGCACGCTATTGACGGTCACACCACTGCCGGCTACGCGTTTGGCCAAACCACGCGCAAGTGCCAATTGGGCCGTCTTGGAAACGCCATAGTGAATCATGTCCGCAGGAATGTTTCGTGCCGACTCGGACGCAACGAATACCACCCGCCCCCATCCGCGATCAACCATGGCTGGCAGCAGCGCACGGCTCAAGCGGACGCCTGACATCACGTTGGTGTGCCAGTAGTTGTCCCACACGTCATCACCGGCTTCGAAGAAATCCAGCGGCTCATAAATGCCGGCGTTGTTCACCAAAATGTCGATATCACTGATACCGGCCAACAAGCTCGCCACGCCTGGCGCGGTGCTCAGGTCTGCCGCCACACCAATGACACTGGCACCGGGCACTTCTGCCAACAAGCGGGCAACCGCTGCATTCACGGAGCCTTCACTGCGACCATTGACGACGACGGCGGCGCCTGCCTCGGCAAGCCCCTTGGCCACCGCAAAACCAATGCCGCCGGTCGAGGCGGTAACCAGAGCGCGTTTCGTCTTCAGTTGGATATTCATCATTTCTCCGTCAAGAATGTCCGGGCCGTTATGCCCGCCATCAGCGCCTACAGTGTAGAAAACAAACAGCCACTGTATGGCTTAGCCGCGCCTGGATAAATGTCAATTCCGGTTGGTGATCTACAACAGTCTGTTTCAAAACAGCTCAGGTTCAACGAAGTCTGCACCGAAATTCTGCGTGGCGAAGTCGAGAAAACTGCGCAGCTTCGGGGTCAGCCGGCGATCGGGCGCGTACAGCACGTGCAGTGGGCGACTGGGTGGCGGGTAATCTGGTAGCAGCGTGACGAGCTCGCCAGCGAGGAGTGATTTGCGCACCAGTTCCACCGGTTGGAGCAGTATTCCCAAGCCTGCCAGGGCGGCGCACAGCAGCGGCTCGCCGTGATCGGCCATGAA
Organism: Pseudomonas fildesensis; assembly: GCF_001050345.1. Lineage (GTDB taxonomy): Bacteria > Pseudomonadota > Gammaproteobacteria > Pseudomonadales > Pseudomonadaceae > Aquipseudomonas > Aquipseudomonas fildesensis. Next base: position 40,360 of record NZ_LFMW01000024.1, read on the forward strand.
TCGACTGCCAACCGGGACAACGACGGTTCCTTCAGGCCCATTGAACGTCCAGTGCGTGCGCAGCTCGGTGTGGGAAAACCCCAGGCACTCATGATTCTGCAGGTCCCACGGTGTCTGTATCGGGGGCTTGCCTTCAAGGTAAGACGGCGCAGCGCATAACACTAGCCTATAGGGCGCCAGTGCCTTGGCAACCAAGCCACTGTCGGCCAGCACGCCGACTCTGAAAACCACGTCAAAGCCTTCATCGATCAGATCTACAGCATTATTGGCCAGGCTCAGCTCCACGCTCACCTGCGGATTAGCCTCCATATACGCTGGTAAGCGTGGCGCAAGGGACTGCATACCAAAACTGACGGGGGCATTGATGCGCAGCCGTCCGCTTGGAGCCGCCTGGGTATGGGCTGCGAGGTTTTCGGCGGTTTCAACTTCGGCCAGGATGAATTTGGAGCGCTCGTAAAACTCGCGCCCAAAGTCAGTGAGGCTTTGCCTGCGCGTGGTGCGGTTGAGCAAACGCACGCCAAGGTGCTGCTCCAGGTGATGCACATGCTTGCCGATCAATTGCGCCGACATCTGCAACGCATCACCAGCGGCGCTGAAAGACCCCATTTCAACGGCTTTGACAAATGCCGCCATGCTGCTCAGACGATCCATTACCAATGATCCGTTTCGAATGTCCAGGCATTTTGGGTATTTATCCTGGAACTGTCCAAGCTCTATCTTCGCTTGGCAGCGAGTTGACGTTATCGGGGCGGCCAACTGACAGCCGGCGCCGGAAATCGTCGCTCGAACGATATTTGAATCGACACAGGATTGGACCATGATATACCCCCTGATCAATCAATCGCTGCCGGCCATGCTCGGCGAAGATTTTTACTTTCCCAACGAAATCATTGACCAGGCCTTCCGCGTCTCGGACTTTCCCGACCTTAAAGTCAGCAGCTTCAGCACCAGTGACCGTGTAAACCTGGCGTACTGGGAAGCGGGCGCAGGGCAGCCATTGATTTTCATCCCGGGCTGGTCGGCCAACGGGGCGATGTATTTCCACCTCATGCACATCCTCAGCAATCACTATCACGTCTACGTGTTGGATGTTCGCAACCAGGGCTTCTCCGAAAAAACGGCGTCGGGCAACCGTATTTCCCGCTATGCCATGGACGTTAAGGAGTTTGCCGAGCATCTGGGTGTGCCTGAAGCGCACTATTGCGGTTGGTCGATGGGTGCGTCGGTGATGTGGGCGTACATTGACCTGTTCGGTACCCAGGGTATTCGCACCTTGAGCATCATCGATCAGGCACCTTCGATTTATTGCCACGCCGATTGGACAGAACAACAGCGATTGGATGCCGGCGCGTTCACCACCTCACCGGAACGCATGATCGACTCCTACGTGAACATGACAACGACCAACCAATTGATTTCAGGAACTCGCGTGCTCGAGCGCGCAATGGCAATCGACTCACCCTATTTCCACAATGCAATCAGCCTGGTCCAGGCGGCGATAAAAGACGATATGGCATTTACCGGATTAGTGCTTTTTGATCATGTCACCAACGATTGGCGAGATGTCATCCAAACCAAGATCGACGTGCCCACCGCGATTTTTACCGGGGAATACAGTGACTGGCTGGACAGTCAGAAGTGGATGAACTCAGTGATCCGCAACTCGGTACTGTATGTGTACGACAAGGCCGAACAGGGCGACCACTTTCTGGCATTCAAGAATCCGCAGAAATTCGCCACTGACCTGCACAGTTTTTTGCAGCGCTCGTGATGCGTGCCGCTTAAACCCTTTAGCGCTCCCACTCGGGATGGGCGAAGCGCTCAGTCAGAAAGCTGATCAGCGCCCGCACCTTGCTCGCCAAGTGTTTGCGCGTGGGATAAACCACGTAAATGCCCAACTCGATGGAGCGGTACTCAGGCAGGACTTCCACCAGGGCTCCGCTGCGTAAATCCTCACCGACCATAAAGCTTGGCTGCAGGGCAATGCCGCCACCCGCAATGGCGATGCTGCGGCACGTATCGCCATTGTTGCAGCGCACGCTCGAACGAGTGCGCACGCTGACGTGACCATCGGGCCCGTCGAACGGCCATTCATTGCCCGTCGCAAAGTTGGTATAGGCAATGACGCCATGTTCAGCCAGGTCCGCAAGTGTGCGCAGCGGGGGATGTCTCGCCAGATAATCGGGGGAAGCACACAGGCACATACGCGTGCCCGCCAGGCGCCGCCCCACCAGGGATGAGTTCTCCATGCGCCCAATGCGTATCGCTGCGTCAAAGCCCTCGTCCACCAGGTCCACCAAACGGTCATTCAGGCTGATATCCAACTCGACATTCGGGTGGGCGCTCATGAACGCCCCCCACAGCGGCGCAAGGTGCAGAACGCCAAAACTGACCGGCGCATTCACCCGCAAGACACCACTGGGCTCTGGCGCTGCGGACGATACAGCCTCCTCGGCCTGATCCATCAGGGCCAGCACCTCTCGCGCCTGATGGTAGAACTGCCGGCCTTCCTCGGTCAGCGAGAGCTTGCGCGTGGTGCGATGCAGCAACCGAGCCCCCAACCGCTCCTCAAGGGCGCTCACATACCGCGAGATGGCCGCCTTGGACATTTCGAGGGCGTCGGCCGCGCCTACAAAAGTACCTTTGTCGATCACCGTACAGAACACCTGCATCTCCAATGCTCTATCCATAACTGTCTCACTTAGTGGAACTATCAATCACATTTGGCCTTATTTATCTCAGAATCACAATCTATAAACTGGGCCCATCGAAACGCACACCAACGCACAAGAGGTCGATATGAAAATTACAGTAGTGGGTACCGGCAACATGGGTTCAGCGTTCGCCAAGCAGTTGTCTGGTGCCGGTCACGTGGTCCGTATTACGGGCCGTGACATCCAAAAGGCAGAAGCGCTGGCAGCCCAGTTCGAACAGGTAACCGCCTTCACCGCCGATCAGGCGCTGGGCGACAGCGATGTGGTGGTGCTTGCCACTGCCTACGCAGACGCCGTTGCGGCGCTGCAGAACCTGGGTGATCTGACCGGCAAGGTCGTCATCGATATCACCAACCCGCTCAGCGCCGATTACATGTCGCTGACCATCGGCCACGTCACCAGCGCCAGCGAAGAAATCGCCAAGGCAGTGCCACAGGCCCAGATCGTCAAAGCCTTCAATACCCTGTTTGCTCAAGTGCTGGGCGATGGACCGACGTTCGCCAATCACCAACGTGGCAGCGTATTCGTGGCCAGTGACAGTGAGCGCGCCAAGCAGACGGCAATAGCCCTGGCTCGCAGCCTGGGTTGGAACACCGTCGACACCGGTGGACTGATCAACGCTCGCTACCTGGAGCCGCTGGCAGGCTTGAACATCTACCTTGGCTACGGCGCCGGCCTGGGCACTTCCATCGCCCCTGTCTGGCTTAACAAGTAACCCCTTCGGAGCATTCCACCATGAACACCCCGTTCCCCCTGCTGTTTGTGTCTCATGGTGCTCCCATGTTCGCCATCGAGCCTGGCCTGGCGGGTCCCCGCCTGGTTCAGGCCGGTCGCGAGCTGCCGCGACCTGACGCCATCGTCGTCCTCTCTCCACATTGGATGACGCGCGGCGAAGTCCTTGTCACGGCGAGCACCGCGCCTGCGACCATCCATGATTTTGGCGGGTTTCCCGACGCACTGTATCAACTGAGCTATCCCGCACCGGGCGCTCCAGCCTTGGCTGGGCACATCGTAGACCTGTTGCAGGCCGCCGGCTGGCAGTCGCGACTGGACGCTCAACGCGGCCTGGACCATGGCGCGTGGGTACCGCTGTTGTATCTGGCTCCCGAGGCAGATATTCCGGTGGTCCAGGTCTCCATGCCGGCCAGTCTTGACACCCATCAGGCCTGGAAGCTGGGCGATGCGCTCAAGCCACTGCGGGATATGAATGTACTGATCGTCGCGTCAGGCAGCCTGACCCACAACTTGTACGAGTTCCGCGGCGCCACCCGCGAGAGCGCTGCCTACGTCGATGCCTTTGCCGCGTGGACAGCCCAAACCCTGCAGGACGGTAACACCGGGCAATTGCTGGACTTCAAGCACTATGCCCCGTCGGCTGAGCGGGCTCACCCCACCGACGAACACTTTCTGCCCTTGCTGATCGCCCTGGGCGCAGCCGGGGAAGGCTACGAGACACAGGTATTGGAGGGCGGCGTGACCTACGGCGTGCTGGCAATGGACAGCTACTTGTTCACCTCGGCCCCGTCCAAAGGCCACGAACCCATTCAACTGACTCAAGGCACTCTCGACCATGCGTGACACTACATTTTCCGACGCAGCCCGCGAACCACAAACCGGTCTGTTTTTCCGCAAAGGCTGCAGCACCTTCACGCCTAAAGGTCGCCTGATCCTGCTGCATGGTGTGGGCTCGAACGAAGCCAACCTTGCAGCCCTGGCCGAATCGCTTCCTGAAGACTTGGAAGTCATTCTGGTGCGCGCGCCCTTGCAGGTCGGCCCCCAAGGCTTCGCTTGGTACCAAGTGAACTTCACCAGCAACGGCCCATCCTTCAACCAGGAACAGGCGGAAGCCAGTCGCTTGCTGTTGCATCGCTTCATCGAAGCGCTGCCCGCCCTGCCGACGGTAATCGCAGGTTTCAGCCAGGGCGGCATCATGAGCGCGAGCCTGGGCGTCACTGAACCCGAACTGGTGGCTGGCTTTGCGATATTGAGCGGCCGCATGCTGCGCGAGATTGCGCCTCGGATCGCCTCAGCCGAGCGCCTCAAGTCGGTCACGGCCTTCATCGCCCACGGCAACCAGGACGCCGTCCTGCCGGTGGACTGGGCGAACGAGGCAGATGCCTGGCTGGATCGCATCGGCGTCAAGCACGAAACCCATTTCTACAACATGGCCCACGAGATTATCGGTGAAGAACTGGCCGACTTTTCTCAATGGCTGAGCCACACGCTGTCCCTTCCCAACTAAATAAAAGGAGCTACACCATGATTGATTCTCGCACTGCACCCTACGCCGCATTCGTGATGCGCCTGGCACTTGGCATCATGTTCATCGCCCACGGCCTGACCAAAGTGCTGGTGTTTACCCCGGCCGGCACCGCAGGCTTTTTCGAGTCCATCGGTTTTCCAGGCTTCCTGGCCTATCCGGTCATGGCGTTCGAAGTGATCGGCGGCTTGATGCTGGTATTAGGCGTGTATGCACGCTGGGTAGCGGCACTGGCAGTGGTCCAGTTGTTCGTCGCGGCGACCGTGCACTTCGGTAACGGCTGGAGCTTCACCAACGCCAACGGCGGCTGGGAATATCCGATCTACCTGAGTGTGACGGCACTGGTCGTTGCCTTGCTGGGTGACGGCGCCTTTGCGGCCAAGCCATCCAACAATGCTTGATTGAGCCATACGTAACAGCTGCCGGCGCCCAGTGCGCCGGTATTTGCGCTTGTGGCACAGCGGGGTTTACGTCAGGCGTGAGGCCATGAAGCTGACAAACGCCTTGATCTTGGGCAGCGGCTGTCGGCTGGACGGCCACAGGATGCTGAACGTACGGTGATCACTGATGTAGCGGTCCAACACCGGCACCAAGCGCCCTGCCGCGATGGCGTCCTCGATAAAAAAGTCGGGCAGGCAGGCGATGCCCTGCCCCGCCTCCGCCATTGCCAGCAAGGCTTCAATCGCGTTGGACGTCGCCGATTGCCCCAGCTCCAGGGTGTCTTGCCCTTTCTTCATCACCAGTGGCCAGGGGTCAAGCTTACCGCTGGTGGGGTAGCGGTATCGCAGGCAAGCATGGCTGGAAAGGTCCGCTGGCCGCGAAGGGACGCCCCGACGCGAAAGGTAGTCTGGCGAAGCAACCAACCGGTGGCTGTAGCCGTTGAGCTTACGCATCATCAGTCGGGAGTCGTCGACTTCACCGATGCGCATCACCGCATCGAAGCCCTCCTCAATCACATTGACCAGGCGATCACTGAACTCCAACTCCAATTCCACTTCTGGATACGCTTGCTGAAACGCAATCAAATGAGGCATCAACCGCATGCCCAGCTGTGGCAAACCGAGGCGTAATTTGCCCTGGGGCTTGCCAGCAGCCTGAGTGAGCTCGCGCTTGGCGACTTCATATTCAGCAAAAATCCGCTGGCAACGCTCCAGAAAAAGACTGCCCTCTGCCGTCAAAGTAATCGCCCGAGTGGAGCGATGAAACAGCCGCACGCCCAACTCTTCCTCCAGCCGCGCAACCGCCTTGCCAACAGCCGAGGAAGACACCCCAATTCTGCGCCCGGCCTCAGTAAAGCTGCGGGTGTGCGCCGCCTGAACGAATGCGCCGAGCGCGCCGAAATGATCCATGAACAGCCTCGCTTATTTGAGCGTTATTTTCACAAATGATCGGAATTTCATCCTATTTTTCTTTCACATAATAGCGCCTATAGTCCCCTCCATAGTGACTTTATGGAGCGCGTCTCGCCTTCAACGTCACCGCCATCCGCTACTACGAGCGTACCCCGATGACCTCTCAACCTCGCGCACACGCAATCGCCCCGGAGCTAGCGCAACACCCCGGCTATGCCCGCGTATTTAAACAAGGGCATTTGACCTTCGGTTTTATTGCCCCGCTGGAAAGCTACCCCAACAGCCCAGGCCCCACTCTGCAGGATCACGCGCAGATGGCTCAGCGCGTAGACGAAGCAGGATTCTCCGCGATCTGGCTACGCGATGTGCCGTTTTATGACCCCAACTTCGGGGACGTCGGCCAGATTCTCGATCCACTGGTCTATGCAGGCTACCTGGCTGCCGTGACCAAGCAAATTGCGATTGGCACGGCGGGTATCGTCCTGCCGTTGCGCGACCCACTGATTGTTGCCAAGCAGGCCGCGAGCGTGGATCAACTGCTGGGCGGGCGATTCATTCTGGGGCTGGCCACCGGCGACCGGCCGATCGAATACCCAGCGTTCGGGTTGGATTTTGATAACCGCGCCGAACGTTTCCGGGATGCGCTGGGCATCATCCGCGCGACCACGCAAAGCCACTGGGCCAAGCATACATCGCGTTTCTATGGCCAGTTGAACGGTGAAATTGATCTGATTCCCAAACCCGTCGGGGCGCGTTTGCCCACCCTTATCGTCGGCCATGCGGGTCAGTCGCTGGAATGGATCGGCGAGCACACTGACGGGATTCTTTCCTACACCTCCAACCCCGCGTTGATTCCCCAGGTGATCGAGCGCTGGCGTGCAGTCTGTGGCAACGACGTGCACAAACCCTACGGCTACGGCACGTTGTTTGATCTGGATTGCGACCCGGACCATCCCGTGCAGGCGGGACGCGTACTGCGCGCAGGGCGCAATGCACTGATCGAGCACTGGAAACGCCAGCAGGATCAGGGGGTGGGTCATGTTGCCCTGCACTTCAAACCTCAACGCCGCCCTGCCGCTGAAGTCATCGATGAGCTGGCTCAATACGTACTGCCGCACTTTCCCAGCATCACCCTCCCCGTCGCCCCTCAACCTATGCAGGCCGCCCAATGAATCGCGCCCTTCATCATATGGATTTCATCTTCCAGACCGCCATGGGCACCTATCCCTTGGCTGCACAGTGCGAAATGCTCGCCGAGCTTGGCTATCAAGGCTTGACGATGTCTGCGTGGAGCCAAGACCTGAAGTCGATTCCTCAAGTCAAATCGACCTGGGGTTTGGACGTGGGAGCGGTCTACTTGATCTACCGCAAGGGCCTCGAAGCGTTCGTGACCCAGGTCTTCGAGAGCCTTGAAGGTTGCACCACGATTGAACTGGCGCTGCATTCAGGTGATGAAGTCACCAATTTTGACCGTCGCATGCTTGAGCGCCTGTTGCCCATTTGTGAGCGCAGAGGCCTGAACATCAACCTTTATCCGCACGCACGCTACGGCATGCAAACGACCTCGGAAGCCGTCGCACTGTGCCGGGAGTTCAACCATCCCCTGCTCAATATCGTGTTCAACGGTTATCACTGGTACGCCACTGAAGAACAAGCGTTGGAACAACGCCTTGATGCGATGTGGCCTTGGCTGCAGCACGTGAACATTGCCGGCACACGTCGCTCTCCATTGGGTTGGGGCGGCCTGGCGACCATCGAACCGCTTGATGAAGGCGAGATGGATAATTTCGTCCTGCTGGGCGCACTTGAACGCCGCGGTTTTACCGGGCGTGTCGGCGTGCTGGGGTGGCAAAGTATGGGTGGTGACGTCTACGGCAACCTGCGCCGTTCAGCCACGGCATTTCGCTCCATGGAGCAACGCCTGGCCGCACACCCTGAGTGGGCCCTATTGACCGAGACGCCACGCTAGGCGAGGAGACAGACCGTGGCACATCGCGTCCATGCACTCGATTCATTTTTTTACTCTTCAATGGGCGTTTATGCCTTCCAATCACAGTGCGAAATGCTCGCCGAACTCGGTTATGACGGTCTCACTGTTTCAGCCTGGGGCGGCACGCCGCTGACTGACCTGCGCCTGCTGCCGCGGGTTGGCGAGCAGCACGGCCTGCGCGTGGAGGGTCTGTATTTGGTGCTGCACGAAGGCCGCAATGATCACCTCATAAGGCGAATCATCGAAAGCGTCGAAGGGGTGGAACTCATCGAACTGGCGGTCCAGACCTCAGTCAACGGCAGCCAGGCCATTATGCGGTTCATCGAGTCGCTGCTGCCCATCGCGGAACGTCGCGGCTTAAGAATCGCGCTGTATCCACATCTTCACCACGTCACCCAGACCACGGCTCAAGTGGTGCAGATCTGTGAATATTTCGCTCATCCGCGCCTGGGCGCATCGTTCAACGGCTATCACTGGTATGCAAGTGGGGAAGGCGAACTTCAGCAGCGCCTTGAAGCCATGCAACCCTGGTTGATGCAAGTTGTACTTTCAGGCAGCGCGCTCAGCGAACTGGGCTGGGGCGGCGTGGCCACGATGGAGCCGGTTGATCGTGGAGAGTTGGACAACTTTGCCGTGGTCGCGGCGCTGGACAGTGTCGGATACACAGGCAGCATTGGCGTGCTCGGCTGGGACTACGGCGGCGATATTTACCTGAAACTGCAACGCTGCCTGGCAACCCTTCGCGATATTGATCGCCGCCTGGAACGTCATCCGCACTGGTCTGACTTTTCATCGCTGTAACGCCCGCTCTACCTGATATGAAAAAGGAGCCTGCAATGACTGCCCTCTCTGTGCTTGACCTGATGATGATTGGCGAAGGTAAAACCTTCACTGACACACTGGATGACTCGGTCGCACTGGCGCGACATGTGGAAGCCCATGGTTACAAACGTTACTGGGTCGCCGAGCATCACGACCTGCCGGGTATCGCCTCTTCGGCCACGACCTTGCTCGTCCAGCATCTGGCAGCGGCCACCCACACCCTGCCACTGGAACGCATCAACGAAGCGTTCGACCTGATGCATGAAGGCAAGTCGATCCGCACCGTCATCAAGTACTGACGTGAAGCCCAGGGGCGGCAAGCCCTTCGGGTCATTTCGAGTTCCTTAACGATCTGGAGATACACAGTGAGCGATATCAAACTTCATCCATCACTGGATAACGGTCTATCCCCTGCTGCCTCTGACTTTACCGGGGGCACATTGCAGTGCCTGTGTGCCGCGGATAAGGTCGAAGTGACCATCGCGGCTCAGACCCTGCATAACCATGCCTGTGGTTGCAGCAAATGCTGGAAACCGGCGGGCGCGACATTTGCCGTCATTGCGGTGGTGCCGCGTGATGCCGTCAGCGTCACTGCACATGCAGACAAGCTCGCTATTGTGGATGAGAACGCAGCCATTCAGCGCCACGCCTGCACCGCGTGCCACGCGCACATGTACGGGCGTATCGAGAACAAGGATCACGCCTTCTACGGCCTGGACTTCGTTCACACTGAACTGTCGCCACAGGCTGGCTGGGCTGCTCCGGGGTTCGCGGCGTTTGTGTCTTCGATTATAGAAACCGGCACGCCTCCTGAGCAGATGAAGGGCATCCGCACGCATCTGCGTTCAATCGGCCTGGAGACCTACGACTGCCTGTCCCCGGACTTGATGGATGTGTTGGCAACCCAAGTCGCCAAGCTCAAAGGCGTGGCGCACGCCAAGTAACACGGGTGACCAACAGGTCTGCGCTCAAAAAAAGGCGCCGCCAATCGGTTTGAACGATTGACGGCGCCAAACCGTTTCAGCGCTATGGACGCCTCAAAACGGGTACTCAATCAAATGGCTAGTGCGCAGCCTTTTGTCGCTTGAACGCCTGCAACAATGCGTCCGTCGCCACGATCGCGTCATACACCAGGTCCGGCGTCACCGTGAAAGGCATGTTGTGCATCGTGTCGTTTTTATCGCAGGCCAACTCGGCAACTTTTCTCCACTCAGCTTCTTTGAACTCTTTGAGCCCCAAGTCTTCGAGCGTCAGTGGCAAACCGACGGCTATCGCAATGTCCACCACTTCTTCGATTTCAGCCATAGGCGCAGCTTCCATCACAAGCTGGGTGAACAGGCCGAACACGACCTTTTCTCCGTGCTGAGCGCCGTGCAGATCATGCACGTTGGTCATGCCGTTATGGATCGCATGCGCAGCGGCGCAACCACCCGACTCAGCCCCGACAGCCGACATGTAGATGGTGGCCTCAATCGTATTCTCCAGGGCGGCGGTAATGGCCTTCTTCTGCACCGCGAATGCCGCCTGGGCCGAGTACTTTTTGATGGTCTCGTAGCACGTTTTGGCGATTGCGAACCCGATCAATGTGGGTTTGAGCATCTTGCCGTCGTTGCCCAGGATCAGATTGTCACGCTGCGCGGCAAAGCACGCCCGCGCCTCGAAGTACGTGGCCAGACCGTCACCCACGCCTGCAGCAAAAAAACGCGGGGGTTGTTCGGCCAGAATACGTGTGTCGGCTAGAACAACGTCCGGGTTTTTGGATAAGAACAAGTAGCGGTTAAACGTATCGTCGTCGTTGTAAATCACCGAAATCGCCGTACAGGGCGCATCCGTGGAGGCTAACGTAGGCAGGATCAACACTGGTTTTCCCAGGAAATGTGCCGCTGCCTTGGCGGTATCCAAAGTTTTTCCGCCGCCTATGCCCACTACATAATCAGCCCCACGCGCGGCTTCCAAATGCCTGTTGATTTCACTGTCGGAACACTGCCCGCCAAACACGGCCAACTCTGCGCGTTGTTCGTTGTTGAACCCCGGCATCGCTTTCTCATGAACCCGGCCGACGATAAATTGATCGCAGATCAGATAGGCATTGGCCCCGTAGGCTTTGCCATGTATCGCTAAATCCACCAGCGCATCGGCCTGGACCAGAAATTTGGCCGGCGATGCAATGCCTTTGGTAATAGTCATCTCATTCCCTCACGTCACATGCGTAAAACGCTCAACGTGTGCACGCTTGAGCGCTCCACTGCGCTGATGACGAATCAGTTAAATACCATTCCGCCATCAATGATCACGGCCTGACCGGTCATGTAGTCGGAGTCAGGGCCGGACAGGAACGAAACGCAGGCCGACACATCTTCGGGCTGGGAAAGTCGCTTCAAGGTGATGTGTTGGGCAAATTGTTCCATCCCCCATTCAATGCTTTGGTTCGCGTTATCGGCCACGTCCTGGGCAACCTTGCGCATCATCGGTGTATTCACGATGCCAGGGCAGTAGGCGTTTACCGTGATACCCAGGTGCGCCAATTCACGGGCCGCTGTCTGAGTGATGCCACGCACGGCAAACTTAGTCCCGCCGTACACCGCCAGGTCGGGATTGCCGATATGACCCGCCTGCGAGGAAGCACTGATGATTTTGCCGCCGTGACCTAACGCCTTGAACGCCTTTACTGCCGCCTGTATACCCCAGAGGACACCACCCACGTTGATGTCGAACGTTCGTCGATAGATCTCTGGTGTAATCGCTTCAATTGGAGCAATTGGCGCAATGCCCGCGTTATTGATGACCACATGCAGGTCACCCAAGCCATCCACCGCTGTCTGCACGGCCTTGAAAACATCCTCGCGATCGGCCACATCGACCTTTATCGCCAGGGCTTTGCCGCCCGTTTTCCTGATGTTCTCAGCAACCTGATCGGCTGTTTCAAGATTCATATCGGCGCAGGCTACGGCGAAACCATCTGCCGCCAACCGCAAGGCAATGGCCTCTCCGATCCCTTGACCGGCACCGGTTACAAAAGCAACTTTTCCCAAGGACTTACTCATTCGGGTGTTCCTTCTTATTCGTGATGGGGGTTAAAGACTGCTCACACATCTGCCCAGGCTTAGAAGCTCGCCTGCAGCTTCACGCCGGCGACCCAGGCATTGTCCACCTCGTAGACGCCACCTGGATTGCGCACGTACTGCACGTTCGGGCGCACGGTCAACCAATTGGTCACGTGAACGCCGTAATTGAGTTCGATGTTGTATTCGCTGTGCTGCACTGGAACGTACTGCGGGTCGTCGTAATCACTAATGCCCGTGCTGTCATTGATCAGGCGCTGGCGCTTGGTGACGTCGTCGTTGACCTTGAGGCGTGCGATGCCCACGCCTATGTCATCCTTGGGTCGCGCATCAAACGGGCCTTTGTAGACCGCGCCGATATTCTGGAAGCTTTCGATACCACTGGTAGCCTTGTCGTGCACGGTCAGGCTGGCAAATACGCTCAGACCGCGCGAGGCATCGCCGTTATGGGCTGTGAGCTGCTGTTGGCCAATGATCCATGCACCATGTTTGCTGCTGCGGGACTTTGGCGCCTGGCCGGTCAACACCTGCGGGTTACCGTTGACGTCGTCGTACAGATCGTTGGCGCTGGCACTGCTGTGGTAGTAACCCAGGCGGTATTCACCGGGTAAGGCTTCCTTGCCGACTAATGGCTTCCAGATGACCTCCACCGGCACCAACGCGCCTTTGGTGCCACTGCCGCTGAGCTTGAAACCGTTGCCTGTCTCCAGGTACGACGGGTTTTGCTCATACGCCCCGACCTGCACCGCCCAGTGTTCATCGAGGTTATAGCGCACGCGTCCGCCCCACTGGCTCACGGGCCCGCTGTACCAGATATCCCCAGCGACGTTGCCGATGGGGGCACTGCAAAACGACAGACTCTGGAAGTCGCAGGGGAAACTGGCGAAGTCCTCATTGACGCCCACACGGCCGAACTTGAGATCCAGGGCGCTGTTGAAAAATTTCTGGCGGTACCACATCTGGGTCAGGCGCCAGGTCTGCCCCCTGCCCCACACTTCCTGCACCGAACTGAGCTGTGGCGCACGCGGATCAGAAACTCGCTCGTTGGAGAGGTTGTTGCCGTTGCGTTCCGTCACCAGCAGTTGGAACTCGGCGTCACTCCAGCCGAGTAACTTCTGCAGATCCAGGTGAGTGCCCAGTGCCCACTGCGCGGTGTAGCGCGCTGTACGGTCATGGTTATAGCCCCCGTGGACATTGGTGGCGGCTTCGCCGACGTAACCGACAATCACGTCAACGCCCTGCTCCAGTAGCTCACTGCGTACTCCTCCCCAATCTCCGGTTCCCCATTTCGAAGAAGCGTCGTCGGCAGAGGCAGGCACGGCGATGCATGACAGGAGCCCGAGCCCCAGCGGCAATTTCCAAGCGATGTTCATGTCGATTTATCCTATTGTTTTTATGTTTTACGACACAGCGTTGACCGGACCGCAGGGCAGCGCCCTTGCGGTCACACAAGAAAGCAATCAGTTGAAAAATGGGTCGCTACAGATCAAATGCCGGCCAGGCACAAGTATTTGATCTCCAGGTAATCCTCCAGCCCGTACTTGGAACCTTCCCGGCCGACACCCGACGCCTTGACCCCACCAAACGGCGCGGCTTCGGAACTGATAATCCCGGTGTTGACGCCGACGATGCCGTACTCCAGCGCCTCACCCAAACGAAACACCCGACTCAGGTTCGCGGTGTAGAAATACGCCGCCAGGCCGAATTCGGTGTCGTTGGCTTTAGCGATGACTTCGGCGTCATTGAAGAAGCGAAAGACCGGCGCCAGCGGACCGAACGTCTCTTCTTTGGCGACCCGAGCGGTGTCCGGCACATTCACCAGAATTGTCGGTTCAAAGAAATTGGCGCCTTGGGCATGCGCACCACCGCCCTGAACTACCTTGGCGCCTTTGGCCAACGCATCCTCAATATGCTCGCGCACCTTGGCGACGGCCTTGCCATCGATCAGCGGCCCAAGGGTGACGCCCTCGGTAAACCCGTCGCCTATCTTCAGCGCGCCAACTGCCGAGGCGAGCTTGTCGACAAAGGCGTCATAGACCTTGTCGTGCACATACAGGCGGTTGGCACACACGCAGGTCTGCCCTGCATTGCGAAACTTCGATGCGAGTGCGCCTTCTACGGCAGCGTCCAGATCGGCATCCTCGAACACGATAAAGGGCGCGTTGCCGCCCAGTTCCAGAGAGACTTTCTTTATGTCGTGAGCGCACTTTTCCATGATCTGGCGCCCAATCTCAGTGGACCCCGTGAAGGAAATCTTGCGCACGACCGGGTTGCTGGTCAGTTCCTCAGCAATTTCTGCAGCGGCGCCGGTGACCACTGACAGCACGCCCTTAGGAATGCCTGCCTGTTCGGCGAGGTACACCAGTGCCAATGCCGAGAATGGCGTCTGGGAGGCCGGCTTTATGACCATCGTGCAACCGGCTGCCAGCGCTGGCCCAGCTTTGCGGGTGATCATTGCGCTGGGGAAATTCCACGGCGTAATGGCGGCACATACACCTACGGGCTGTTTGATGACCAGCAAGCGTTTGTCCGTTGCACCTGGAATAATATCGCCGTAGACCCGCTTCCCCTCCTCCGCATACCACTCGATATAAGAGGCGGCGAAGACGATTTCACCCAGCGCCTCAGGCAGCGGCTTGCCCTGCTCCAGCGTCATGATGTGCGCCAGGTCATGCTGGTTTTCAATGATCAAGTCGTACCAGCGGCGTAACGCATTGGCGCGGGCCTTTGCAGATAGCTCACGCCAGGCTGGCAGCGCGTGCTCAGCAGCTGCGATGGCCCGGCGTGTTTCAGCCTTACCCATGCGCGGCACCTCGCCGATGGTAGCGCCCGTTGACGGGTTGCTCACCGTGATCGTGGCTTCGTTGTCTGCAGCCAGCCACTCACCGTCGATAAAGGCTTTATGACGCATGAGTTCGGGGTTGTTCAAGTTCATTGCAGGTTCTCCGTTACGCGACGCTTGGTCGCGCCTTCGACACTGACGGCCTTGAACTTGAAGCCCCGGTAGTCATCGTTCTTGACCGCTGCCAAATGTTCGTTGAAGGCGCCCAAGCCCCCCATGTAGAAATACACCTTGTTGCTTTTGCCGGGGATATTGGCGCCGAAGATCCACGAGTCGGTCTTGGCGAACAGCGTTTGATCGGCAATGTCCTGGCAGGTCTTGCCCCACTCCTGTTCGCTTTGCGCAGAGGGTTCCACGCAAGCCAACTCGTTCTGCTCCATGAAGCCAACCAGATCGGAGACCCACTCCACTTCGGTTTCAATCGTCGGTGGAAGATTGGTAAACGGACCGTTAGGGCCCAGGATCATGAACATATTCGGGAACTTGGCGGTGGCCACCGACAAGTAGCTGGACGGGCCATCAGCCCAGTGATCCTTCATCGAGACGTTATCGCGGCCGCGAATATCGATGCGCTTGTAGTTACCGTCCACGGCGTCAAAACCGGTGGCAAACACCAGCACATCAAGCTCGTGTTCGATGCCGTCGGCCGTGCGAATGCCCTTGGCGGTAATTTCTTCGATCGGGTTGGCCTTGACGTCCACCAGCGACACGTTGGGACGGTTGAAGGTTGCGTAGTAGCCGCTGTCGCACAGAGGGCGCTTGGCGTAGAGATCGCTGGGCATCAACTTGCGTGCCGTTTCCGGGTCCTTGACGATCTCGGCAATTTTCTCGCGAACGAAGTTTTGCGCCTCGATATTGGCCTCTTCACTGGTGGCGATATCGTTAAAGGTCTGGAACATGTAGCGGAAGCCGCCGCCCCCATCCCAAGCACGCTGGAAGATGGCTTTGCGTTCAGCAGCGTCCACGCTCATGGTGGGAATGTCGCTTTCGGGGAAGCCGAACGCCAGACGCGACGACCGCACTTCCTGCCAGATGGCGTCGTAGTTGCGCTTGATGTCGTCGACGTAGTCGCGACTGACTGGGCCGTTGCCCACTGGCACGGTGTATTGAGCGGAGCGTTGGAATACGGTCAGGTGGCCCACGCTCGGTGCGATCGCGGTGATGACCTGGCAACCTGTCGAACCCGTACCAATCACACCTACGCGCTTGCCTTCCAGCACCGCATCGGCGGGCCAGTTGGCGGTGTGATACATGCTCCCCTTGAACTGATCGAGGCCTTTGATCTTGGGCACATTCGTTGCGGACAACAGGCCCAGCGCCGTTACCAGGTACTTGGCGCTGTATTGATGACCGTCATCGGCCGTGACCAGCCAGCGGCTGCTTTGCTCGTCGAACACGGCGGCGGTAATGCCTGTTTCGAGCTGGATATCGCGACGCAGGTCATGGCGATCCACCGCGTGGTTCAGGTAGGACAGGATCTGCGGCTGGGTCAGGTAACGCGTGGTGATGTCCCATTCCTGACACAGTTCGCGGTCCCAGGAGAAGCAATAGACAAACGATTCACTGTCGGATAGCGCGCCGGGGTAGCGGTTCCAGAACCAGGTACCGCCGATGCCGCCGGCCTTGTCGAAGGCGCGCACTTTCAAGCCCAATTCATCACGCAATTTCTTGAGCATGTAAATGCCGCCGAAACCTGCGCCGATCACAATGGCGTCGTAGTTGATAACGTCGGTGCCAACGGAACGTTTGGCCAGAACTGTAGTTGTCATTATGTTCTCCTGTTTCGATCAATGCGCCTGCAGGCTTCAACTCAAATACAAAGCTGCAGGCAAGCCGTATCCGCTCCCCTGAATATGGATTCAGCGGACATAAACTTGATTAGTGAACGGGGTCAGTTAGAGCGAGAAGCCGCCATCAACAGCGATCGCCTGCCCGGTAACGTGTGGCGCGCACGCCAGGTAAACAGCCAATTGGCCCATGTCTTCCACGGTTTGCGCTTCCCCTTGAGGCAGCAGGCTGGACTGATGCCGCTCCCAGGATTGCACTTCGGTTTCGCCGGGTTGCGCCCAACGCGCGGAAAGCCCCTCATCACCGCGCCACATACCAGTGCCCACCACACCAGGGCAAAGGGCGTTAACCGTGATGCCTTCGCGGGCAACTTCCTTGGCAAAGGCGTTGGTAAAGCCAATCACGGCGAATTTGGAGGCGCTGTAATGGGAAAGGTCCGGGAAACCGACTTTGCCGGCAATCGAGGCCAAGTTGATGATGCGGCCGAAGTTATGCTCGCGCATCAGTTTGAGTTCGGCCTGGCAGCAGAGGAATACGCCACGGGCGTTGATGTTCATGATGCGGTCCCACTCGCTGACGGCCAACTCATCGACACGACCGAGGCTGACCACGCCTGCGTTGTTGACCGCCACATCCAGACGGCCAAATTGCGCCCTGACCTGCTCGATCAAACTGGCGACACTCTCGGGTTTGCTGACATCAACTTGCAGGGCCACAGCCCGACGACCCTGGGCCTGGACCAAGGCGGCAGCTTCTTGCGCGATTCCCAAGTCGTAATCGGCCAGCACCAGGTCTGCGCCCGCCTGGGCGAGGCTCAGCGCAATACCCTGGCCAATGCCACGGCCAGCGCCTGTTACCAGGGCAACCTTGCCGTCCAGGGAGAAATTCACAGCGTTGAATTCGCTCATGTACTGCCTCTGTCTTTATTGTTGTTGAGATGCGACCGTTCGACGCGGCCTGCTGAGACTGACAGAGCAAGTCGGATGCCAACACTTGGATACCCGGCCACAACGCCCGGAATAGAGCGCTAAACACGTAATTTTTCACAACCACCATGCCAGCCGCCGCAAGACATAACCGCTCGTGTCTCCCGTGGGACGCTGCGAATGCTGAGCGGTTATGTCTCACCGGCACCGGCTGACGGAATCAGCTTGAAGGGATTGGCCAAGCCGCCTTTAATGGCCATCAACAGAAAAATAAGATCTAACCTTCGGAGGTACCATGTCCTCTGGTTTTTCGAAGACTCATGTGGAACACGTGAGTCGCGTACTGCGCACTGCCCAGAATGCCCCGACGCTGCCGGTGCCCAACGCCATCCTCGATTCCTGGCGTCGCTCGGTACAGCATTACAAGCTCGACCCGGGGTCCTTACAGGGGCCCAGGGTGCTGGAGGCTCACCAGATCATTGAGCACCGCCAGCGAGTGGACGATTTCCTGCACCTGGCAGGTGATGAAATGTCACGGCTGCACAGTCGCGTTCGCGACGCCGACTACTGTGTGATGCTCACCGATACGCAGGGATGTACCGTCGACTACCGGATCGACTCGGCCCTGCGCGGCGAGTACCGCCGCTCCGGCATGGACGTCGGCACCTGCTGGTCGGAGAAAGAAGAAGGCACGACGGCTGTCAGCGCGGTGCTAATCGACAAATTGCCGGTCACCGTGCACAAGCTCGATCATTTCCGTGCAGCGTTTATTGGCAATACCTGCTCTGCGGCGCCGATATTTTCACCCAGCGGCGAGATCCTGGCGGTATTGGACGTTTCTTCAGTGCGTGCTCCGGATGACCGGCGTAGTCAGCATTTGATTCGGCAAATGGTCATTCAAAGTGCTACCGAACTCGAAAATGCGTACTTCATGTACAGCACCCAAGACCTCTGGGTATTACGCGCACACCCCCTGCCGGGTTACGTCGACAGCCAACCGCAATGCCTGTTCGCCTGGAACCGGGATGGCCGCATAAAAGCTCTCAACCCCGCAGCGCGGCGACTGCTGTTACAGCGTTGTGGCCGAATCCCCGCCCATATTGACGAAGCCTTTGCCTCAGCAAAGCTGCCCGCCGCCGGGGACGACAACATCCACTTTTTGCCGTCGATGGGGTTGCACGTGCGCCTCAAGGCGCCCCGCCGCCCCATAAGCTCCCCACTGGCCAGCAGCCCGTCCTCAGCGCTGGACCCCAAGGTTGCGCAGGCGATGGAGCTGGCGGTACGCGTCAAGGATCGCGGTTTGCCTGTGCTGATCCATGGTGAGACCGGTGCGGGCAAAGAGTTTTTTGCCCTGCAACTGCATGCCGCGAGCAAACGTCGAGACAAGCCCTTTGTCGCAGTGAACTGTGCAGCGATTCCCGAAAGCTTGATTGAGAGTGAATTGTTCGGTTATGCCGCTGGCGCTTTTACCGGCGCTTCGACCAAAGGCATGCGGGGTCTGTTGCAGCAGGCTGACGGCGGCACGTTGTTTCTCGATGAAATCGGCGACATGCCCCTTGCCCTGCAAACCCGCCTATTGCGAGTACTCAGCGAAGGTGAAGTGGCGCCGTTGGGCGGTGCACGCACCCAGGCCATCGATATTCAGGTGGTTTGTGCCAGCCACCGCGATATTGGCACGCTGGTTGAAGCCGGCAGCTTTCGTGAAGACTTGTTTTTCCGCCTGAGCGGTGCACGCTTCGATATACCGCCACTGCGTGAACGCAAAGACAAACTGGCGTTGATCAACACACTGCTGAACGACGAGTGCGAGCGCTCCGGCGAGCGTGTGGAACTGAGCGAATCTGCACTGGAAATGCTGTTGAATTACAGCTGGCCGGGCAATATGCGACAACTGCACCACGTGCTGCGATACGCGTGTGCCGTGTGTAAAAGCCCGGTGATCGGAGTGGATGATCTGCCAGTGACACTCGGTGCGAGTGCGCCGGTAAAGGGACCGGAGACCGTCAGTGGCAGCCCGGAACGCCAGGCGCTGATTGACACACTTGTGCGCAATCGCTGGAAACCGCTGTTGGCCGCGCGAGAACTGGGGATTTCCCGTGCAACGCTATACCGCAAAGTCAACTTGCATGGCATCACAATGCCTGGCAAGGGTTCGTACGACTGAGCCTGCGGCAGACGAACTCTTTGCTCGCCTGCCGCTGGATCCTTACAGTGCCTGCTGCAGCGCAGGTACGGCTTCGAACAAATCCGCCACCAGGCCGTAATCAGCCACCTGGAAGATCGGTGCTTCTTCGTCCTTGTTGATCGCAACGATCACTTTGGAGTCTTTCATACCGGCCAAATGCTGGATCGCGCCGGAGATACCGACGGCGATGTACAGCTGTGGCGCAACGATTTTGCCGGTCTGGCCGACCTGCATGTCGTTGGGTACGAAACCTGCGTCGACGGCCGCGCGGGAAGCGCCGACCGCAGCGCCCAGCTTGTCGGCCAGGGCGTACAGGTGTTTGAAGTTGTCACCGTTCTGCATGCCACGACCGCCGGAAACGACGATTTTGGCAGCGGTCAGCTCAGGACGATCCGACTTGGCCAGTTCTTCGCCAACGAAGCTGGAAATGCCAGCGTCGTGGGCAGCCGCAACGGCTTCAACAGCAGCCGAACCACCTTCAGCAGCAACCGGGTCGAAACCGGTGGCACGCACGGTGATCACTTTGATGGCAGCGGTCGATTGCACGGTGGCAATAGCGTTACCGGCATAGATCGGGCGCTTGAAGGTGTCGGCGCTTTCTACCGAGATAATCTCGGAGATCTGGTCAACGTCCAGTTGCGCAGCAACGCGCGGCAGGATGTTTTTGCCGTTGGAGGTCGCGGCAGCCAGGATGTGGCTGTAACCGGCGCCCAGCTCAGTAATCAGAGGGGCAACGTTTTCCGGCAACTGGTGAGCGTAGGCCGCGTTATCGGCGACCAATACTTTGCTCACACCAGCGATTTTTGCAACGGCTTCAGCCACGGCGCCAACGTTCTGGCCTGCGACCAGAACGTGGATATCACCACCGATTTTGGCGGCTGCGGCGACAGTGTTCAGGGTGGCCGGGGCCAGCACCTTGTTGTCGTGTTCTGCGAGTACCAAGATAGTCATGATTCGGCTCCCCAATTCAAAGCACCTTCGCTTCGTTTTTCAGTTTCTCGACCAGTTCAGCCACCGACTTGACCTTGATGCCTGCGCTGCGTGCAGCCGGCGCTTCAACTTTCACGGTCTTGTTGGTGGAGGCGGTGGAAACGCCCAAAGCATCCGGAGTCAGCACTTCGAGAGGCTTCTTCTTGGCTTTCATGATGTTTGGCAGGGACGCATAGCGCGGCTCGTTCAAACGCAGGTCGGTGGTGACGATGGCCGGCAGTTTCAGGGAAACCGTCTGTGCGCCGCCGTCGATTTCGCGGGTGACGGCAACGCTGTCGCCGCTCACTTCGACTTTCGAGGCGAAGGTGCCCTGGCCGTAACCGGTCAGTGCAGCCAGCATCTGGCCAGTCTGGTTGTTGTCGCTGTCGATGGCCTGTTTGCCGAGGATCACCAACTGAGGCTGTTCCTTGTCGACAACGGCTTTGAGCAGCTTGGCAACGGCCAGGGAGGTCAGCTCTTCAGCGGACTCAACCAGCACGGCGCGGTCGGCGCCCAGTGCCAGCGCGGTACGCAGCTGCTCTTGAGCAGTGGTCGGGCCGATGGAAACCACGACGATTTCAGTTACCACGCCTTTCTCTTTCAGGCGTACGGCTTCTTCCACGGCGATTTCGCAGAAAGGGTTCATCGACATCTTGACGTTAGCGAGGTCGACGCCGGAATTGTCCGCCTTGACGCGAACTTTCACGTTGTAATCGACAACGCGTTTGACAGCTACAAGAACCTTCATGGATTCCTCGTTACTCTCCGGTGAAAAGAAAGTCGCCTAGGCGAACCTGGCGGTTTGATGCTCATCGGCACACAAGGGCACCTCCAAAAACCTCAGCGGACTGACGCACATGGGATAGCGATGACCGTTCGTCAGTGGTGACCGAGAGGTCATTCTTTATCGCGGCGTGTAAACTGCGTGCCATCGTTTGGCACACATGCCTTTAGCCTGTCTTTGGACGTGCTCTTGAAACCTGCAGTCTGCCTACGGTAAGCGCAAAACCGACCGTATATTGACCGGAACACCTATTCTGGTCAATACAGCAAAATGGTCAGTCATAAGCCGCGTTGCTTTGATTTATCTAGCCTGCGGGCAATTCAAACAAACGTTTGTATTGGACGCTGCCAGTGGTGTAGATATAATGCGCCACCTAGAGAGAAAGGTGGGTCATCCCCTGCCCTTAGATGCAGCGATGGCGGACGCGACACCGAACCTCCACCCATTAGAAAAAAAGCCTGTTGAGCCTTGAGTAGGAGATAGCCTGTGGAACGCGAATACATGGAATTCGACGTGGTCATCGTCGGCGCCGGCCCGGCGGGCCTGTCTGCCGCCTGCCGACTGAAGCAGAAGGCCGCCGAAGCCGGTAAGGAAATCAGCGTCTGCGTGGTCGAGAAAGGCTCCGAAGTCGGCGCGCATATCCTCTCCGGTGCCGTGTTTGAACCCCGCGCCCTGAACGAACTGTTCCCGGACTGGAAAGCGCTCGGCGCCCCGCTCAACACCCCCGTTGTGCGCGATGACATCTATGTACTGCGCAGCGCCGACACCTCCACCAAGGTGCCTGACTTCTTTGTGCCCAAGACCATGCACAACGAAGGCAACTACATCATCTCCCTGGGCAACCTGTGCCGCTGGCTGGCCCAGCAGGCTGAAAACCTCGGCGTGGAAGTCTACCCGGGCTTCGCCGCCCAGGAAGCGTTGTTCGACGAAAACGGCGTGGTACGCGGGATCATCACCGGTGACCTCGGTGTCGACCGCGAAGGCAACCCGAAAGAAGGCGTCTACACCCCGGGCATGGAACTGCGTGGCAAGTACACGCTGTTCGCCGAAGGTTGCCGTGGCCACATCGGCAAGCAACTGATCCAGCGCTTCAACCTGGACAGCGACGCCGATGCCCAGCACTACGGCATCGGCCTGAAGGAAATCTGGGAAATCGACCCGGCCAAACACCAGCCAGGCCTGGTGGTGCACACTGCCGGTTGGCCGCTGGACATCATGAGCAACGAGAACACCGGCGGCTCGTTCCTCTATCACCTGGAAAACAACCAGGTGGTTGTGGGCCTTATCGTCGACCTGTCCTACAGCAACACCTTCCTGTCGCCGTTCGACGAGTTCCAACGCCTCAAGCATCACCCGGTGCTGGCCCAGTACCTGGAAGGCGGCAAGCGCATCAGCTACGGCGCGCGTGCCCTGGCCAAAGGCGGCATCAACTCGTTGCCGAAGATGGTGTTCAAGGGCGGCGCATTGATCGGCTGTGACCTGGGCACCATGAACGTGGCCAAGATCAAGGGCAGCCACACCGCGATGAAGTCCGGCATGCTGGCCGCCGACGCCGTCTCCGAGCGCCTGTTCGCCGACTCTGAAGGCGGCGACGAACTGACCAACTACGTCGACAGTTTCAAATCCAGCTGGCTCTATGAAGAGCTGTTCGCCAGCCGCAACTTCGGCCCGGCAATGCACAAGTTCGGCCCGATCATCGGCGCCGGCTTCAACTGGTTCGACCAGAACATCCTGGGCGGCAAGATGCCGTTCACCCTGCACGACACCAAGCCGGACTACGCCTGCCTCAAGCTGGCCAAAGACAGCAAAAAGATCAACTATCCAAAACCCGACGGCAAGCTGAGCTTCGACAAGCTGAGCTCGGTGTTCATCTCCGGCACCAACCACGAAGAAGAGCAGCCGTGCCACTTGAAGCTCAAGGATCCGAGCATCCCGATCAGCACCAACCTGCCGCTCTACGATGAACCGGCGCAGCGCTACTGCCCGGCTGGTGTGTATGAAGTGGTGACCAAGGAAGACGGCGAGAAGCGCTTCCAGATCAACGCCCAGAACTGCGTGCACTGCAAGACCTGTGACATCAAGGACCCTTCGCAGAACATCACTTGGGTTACGCCGGAAGGCGCGGGCGGGCCGACTTACCCGAATATGTAAGGCGGCTGCTTGACCAAAAAGGCTCTCAAACGAGGGCCTTTTTTGTGCGAGCGATTCGGTCAAATGTGGGAGGGGGCTTGCTCCCGATGGCAGTGGATCAGTCAGTACATCTGTGACTGACCCACCGCCATCGGGAGCAAGCCCCCTCCCACATTTTTAATCCCACGGTTCAGTAGGATTATGCAGCGCGCTCTTCACCTGGGTTACGCTCGAAATAGCGCTTATATTCCCGGCTGAACTGCGAAGTACTCTGATACCCCACATTGTGCGCCGCCTGCGCCACGCCCATGCCTTGCACCAGCAGCAACTGCTGGGCCTTGAGCAGGCGCAAACGCTTGAGGTACTGCACCGGCGACAACAAGGTGCAACGCTTGAAATGCTCATGAAACGTCGACGCGCTCATGTGCGCATAACCGGCGAGTGTCTCGATGTTCAGCGGCTCGGCGTAATGGGCATGCAGGTGATTCAACGAGGTGGCGATACGCGAAAACTGGCCCTGTTGCTCCACCAACGCGCGCAACACATCCGCCTGCGGCCCGCGCAACGCCGTGAACAACAATTCGCGCACCCGCGCCGGGCCCATGATCCGGCTCTCCAGCGGATCGTGCAGGCACTGCAGCAGCCGCTCGACACAACCACGCATCGCATCATCGAGCACCACCGAACTCATCGACTCCAGGGTCTGCGCCGTTGGCGGCGGCCCGGCCTGAATGCCCATGGCCATCACCAACTCCCCCAGCACCACCCGGTCAATCCCCACCGTGATGCCCAGCAGCGGAGCATCGGGCGCCAGGGCGAACGTCTCGCACTCAAACGGCACCGGCATCGCCTGGATCAGGTAGTGGCCGGCGCCATACTCCAGCGTCCGTGGCCCCAGATAAGCGACTTTGCTGCCCTGGGCAACGAACATCAGGCTCGGCTCATAGATCTGCGGCCCGCGCGCCACGTCGCAACTGGCGCGCAGCACTTGCACGCCAGGCAGGTTGGTCGGGGAGAAGCCGTCGCAAGGCGTCAGCCTCTCGATCAAGGAAACCAGCGTGGCGTTGGCGTCGAGGTGGCGGGTCAACAACATAAAAGCAGTTCTCGGGAATTTTCTGATCTGGCCGTCTGCAAGCTTCAAGCCTCAAGCTGCAAGAGAGCGTGCAGTTTATAGCGTGCAGCTCGAGACTTGACGCTTTTAGCTGCTCCTCCGGAGCTTTAGGCATGAGACTCGGAGCAATCGCCATGGCCGTCCGGAGGGTCGGCGCGGAAAATGGCCCACCTCACTTGTCACTGTTTTTGCGAGGTTTGCTCATGTACACCGCTATCGGTTACGCCGCCCAGTCGGCCACCACCCCCCTCGCCCCCATGTCCTTTGAACGCCGCAGCCCTCGCGCCGATGACGTGGCGATCGAGATTCTCTACTGCGGCGTCTGCCACTCCGACATTCACCAGGCGCGCAACGAATGGGGCATCGCCGTGTACCCTTTGATGCCGGGCCACGAGATTGTCGGCAAGGTCACCGCCGTCGGCGCCAGCGTCACCGCGCATAAAGTCGGCGACCTGGTCGGCGTGGGCTGCATGGTCGACTCGTGCCGTCACTGCGACGCGTGCAAATCGGACCTGGAGCAATACTGCCTCGAAGGCCCGACTATGACCTACGCCACCCCGGACCGGGTCGATGGCAGCAACACCATGGGCGGCTACTCCGACAGCATCGTGGTCAGCGAGCACTTCGTGGTGAAGATCCCGGCCAAGCTGGACCTGGCCAGCGCCGCGCCGATCCTGTGTGCGGGCATCACCACCTACTCGCCGCTCAAGCACTACGGCGTAAAAGCCGGCGATAAAGTCGGCATCCTCGGCATGGGTGGCCTGGGCCACATGGGCATCAAGTTCGCCAAGGCCATGGGCGCGCAAGTCACGCTGTTCACCCGCTCCGCGAGCAAGGCCGAAGAAGGCCGTCGCCAGGGCGCCGATCACGTGATCGTGTCCACCGATGCCGAACAGATGAAAGCTGCTGCCGGGCACTTCGACTTCCTGCTGGACACCATCCCGGTGCAGCACGACTTGAACCCCTACCTCGACGTGCTGCGCTTTGACGGCGTGCATATCCTGGTCGGTTTGATCGAGCCGGTGGACCCGCCCGTCAATGCTGCCAAGCTGGTATTGGGCCGTAAAGTGCTGGCCGGCTCGTTGATCGGCGGCATTGCCGAGACCCAGGAAGTGCTGGATTTCTGCGCCGAGCATGGCATCACCTGCGACATCGAAATGCTCGACATCCGCCAGATCAACGAAGCCTACACCCGCATGATTGCCGGTGATGTGAAGTACCGCTTCGTGATCGACATGGCGACCTTGAAGGCCTGATCAAGCCTTCGCGCCCAACTCCGCTGAAAGCCTTGCTGCCACCTGCTTGATCACCGGAATCAGCTCGGCCATTTTCTCCAGCGGCATATAGGGCACGGTACTGGCAATGCTGATGCCGGCGACGATTCGCCGGCTCGCATCGCGCACCGGGGCCGCGACGCAACGGATCGACGGTTCGTTGTCTTCCAGATCGAACGCATAATCGCCCACCACGTATTCACGCATGCGCTGCTCGAACTGCGCCCAGGATTGCTCCGGGTGCTGCGGCCATTGCAGGTTTTTCCCACCCGTCGGCAGGCTGACTTCGTACAGGCGCTGCCACTCCTCCACACTCTCATCCAGCAGCAAGGCCTTGCCGATGCCAGTGCGCGCCAGCGGCATGCGATGGCCAACCCGCGAGCGCATTTCCGGGCCGTAGCGGCCAGGGTTCTTGTGCAGGTAGAGCACGTCGTCGTACTCGCGAATCGCCAGGTGGATGGTGTCGCCGGTAAGCGCCGACAACTCGTCCAGGTACGGCACTGCCAGGGTCACCAACGGCAGCTCTTCGCGCGCCTGAAACCCAAGCTCAATCAGCTTCGGCCCCAGCAGGTAGCCGACTTGCGGCACAACGCGCAGGTAACGCTCTTCCACCAGGCAACTGGCCAGGCGGTGCGTGGTGCTGCGGGTGGTGCCGATGCGCTTTGCGATCTCTTTCAGATCCCGCGCACCGGCCGCCACTGCTTGCACCACGCCCAGGCCACGCAGCAGGGTCTGGGTGCCGGTGGGAGCGGCGTCTTTGACGGGAATGTGGGCGTTTTCCTGCATATCGAGCCTATGTGGTGGTACGAAAACGGCGAGCATTATGGTCTGTGGGGCCTGTTGTGGCGAGCAAGCATGTTGTGGTGGCGAGCTTGCTTGTTGTGGCGAGCGGGCTTGCCCCGCGTTGGGCAGCGAAGCGGCCCTAAAACCAAGCGCCGCGTTTTACCAGACAAATCGCGGTGACTTTACTGGGGCCGCTTCGCGCCCCAACGCGGGACAAGCCCGCTCGCCACAACAATCCCGCTCGCCACCACAACCTCACTAGCCACAACAAGCACCGCTCGCCACAGAAAGCATGTCAACGGCAACCTAGCGTTGTTTCATACGGTCGATGATGACCGCCAGCAACAGGATCGAACCCCGGATCACGTATTGGTAGAAGGTGTCGATGTTCTTCAGGTTCATCGCGTTCTCGATGATCGCCAGGATCAGCACACCGGCGATCACATGGCGGATCATGCCGATGCCGCCACTCAACGACACCCCGCCCAGCACGCAGGCGGAAATCACTGTCAGCTCGAAGCCCTGGCCGATCATCGGTTGGCCCGAAGTCATACGTGAGGCGAGGATCACCCCGGCCAGCGCCCCGATCAAACCGTGCACGGCAAAGATGATGATCTTGGTGCGGTCGACGTTCACCCCGGCGAGCAACGCTGCTTCCTGGTTGCCGCCGATGGCCATGGTGTTGCGCCCGTAGGTGGTGTAGTTGAGCAGCCAGCCGAAGAACACAAAGCACAGCACAGTGATGATGATGGGCACCGGCACGCCCATCAGTTGGCCGTTGCCGAACACGAAGAAGCGCTCGTCCATCACCCCCACCGCCTTGCCGTTAGAGAAGATGTAGGCCAGGCCCCGCACGATCTGCATCGTCGCCAGGGTCGCAATCAACGCGTTGATGCGCAGCTTGGCGATGACGATGCCATTAATCAGCCCTACCACCAGGCCCATGGCCAGCGCTGCCGAAACGCCGAGCACCACGCTGTCGGTGTCGCGAATCACGATCCCCGCCACCACGCCGGCGCAGGCGATCACCGAGCCCACCGACAAGTCGAAGTGCCCTGACGCCAGGCAGAACAGCATGGTGCACGCCGCGATGCCCACGGTGGAAATCGCCAGGCCCAGGCCACGCATGTTCAGCGGTGAAAGGAAGTTGTCGATAAACAGCGCGCTGAGCACAAAGATGCCCAACGCGGCCAACAGCATCACCCAATCATCCAGAAACTTGCGCTGGTTGAAACCCGGCCAAAAGCCCTTTGCAGTTTTTACCTGAGACATACCTGTGCCCTCGAATTCTTCAAGCCCGCGTACGCGGGAGTGCCAGTTGCAGCAACCGTGCTTCATCCGCTTGGTCGCGGGTTAATTCGCCGGTCAAGGCGCCTTCGCTCATGACCAGGATGCGGTCGGAGATGCCCATCACTTCCATCAGGTCGCTGGACACCACGATCACCGCAATGCCGCTGGCCGCCAGGTTATGGATGATCTGGTAGATCTCCGACTTGGCGCCGATGTCGATGCCGCGCGTCGGTTCATCCAGCAGCAAGACCTTCATCGGCATCGACAGCCAGCGGCCAAGAATGGCCTTCTGCTGGTTGCCGCCCGACAGGTACATGATTTTCTGTTCGGCGTTCGGCGTTTTGACTTTCAGCGCCTTGATCTGCGTGTCGGCATTGCCCTTCTCCCAACCGTCGCGCAACAGCCAGCCAAACGCGGCATGAGCGCCACGGGCACTGATGTTGATGTTTTCGGCGACGCTTGCGAGCGGGATGATGCCCTCCTTCTTGCGGTCTTCCGGGCACAGCAACACGCCACCGGCGATGGCGTCGCGCGGTGAGCGCAATTGCAGGGTTTGCCCGCAGAGTTCCAGGTGCCCGGCGGTGGTGCGTTCGAGGCCACTGAGCAACCGCAGTAACTCGGTACGCCCCGCGCCGACCAACCCGAACAGCCCAAGAATCTCGCCTTTGTGCACCTGGAAACTGACCGGCTCACGCAAGCCCGGGCCGAGCAAACCGTCGACTTTCAGCGCCACGTCACCCTGCTCGCGCGGGCGATAGTCATAGATGTCCTGGATGTCGCGCCCGACCATGCAGGTCACCAACTGGTCGTGGGTCAGCGTGGCCATGTCGTCAAACGTGCGCACGTAGCGGCCGTCCTTGAACACCGTCACCGCATCGCAAATACGGAACACTTCTTCCATGCGGTGCGACACGTACAACACCACTTTGCCCTCGTCGCGCAGGCGCGTGATGATCGCCATCAACCGGTCTATTTCCCGCGCGGAGAGGCTGCTGGTGGGCTCATCGAACGCAATCACATGGGCGCCACGAGACAGCGCCTTGGCGATTTCCACCAATTGGCGCTGGCCCAGCGACAATCGCCCGAGCTTCTCCTGCGGGTCGATTTCATCGGCCAAGCCCTTGAGGCACGCCAGCGCCTGCTTGCGCAGCAAACCGCCGTTGACCACACCGAAGCGCGACGGCAAATGCCCGAGGAACAGGTTCTCGGCGACGGTCATTTCCGGCACCAGATGCAGCTCTTGGTGGATCACCGCAACACCACTGGCGATGCTGTCGGCCGCAGATTTGAAGTCCATGGTCTGCTCGCCGATGTGCACTGTGCCGCTGCTTGGCAGGTAGGCGCCGCCGAGGATTTTCAACAGCGTCGACTTGCCGGCGCCGTTCTCGCCCATCAGCGCGTGCACCGAGTGCGGCCGCGCTTCAAAGCTGATCTGCGCCAGGGCTTTCACCCCGGGAAACTCCTTGCCGATCCCGTTGAAGCGCAGGGCCGCGCCGGTCATTTCCACAGCCCGATTTTGCTCAACTCGTCCTTGAAGTTTGCGCGGGTGATCAGGGTGACGTTGTCGAGGGCGGTGAACTTGGCGGGCTCAATGCCCTTGGTGACCCACTCGAACATCGCCGTCGCGGTTTTGTAGCCCGACGCGTCAGGGCTCAGCAGCATCGAACCGTAGAAGCCGGTGTCGGTTTTTTTCAATTCTTCGATGGCATCGGTGCCGTTGATACCGACACCGATCACATTCGCCGCCTTGAAGCCGGCGCTTTCGGTCGCGCGGACGCCGCCGAGCACGGTGCTGTCGTTCATGCCGCCGATGATCAGGTTTTTTGCGCCGCTGGGCAGTTTCACCAGGGCGGAGTTGGTGGAGTCCATGCTGCCCGGCACGTCGAGGGTTTTCTGTGCGCTGAACAGGATATGGTCGGCGGGCAGGCCTGCAGCCTTGAGGCCTTCTACCGAGCCGTCGGTGCGTTTTTTGCCGGTTTCCAGCTCGTCGAAAGTGTTGATGACAGCGTAGGTTTCTTTCCAGTCCCAGTTGCGTTTTTTCGCTTCGGTGGCCATGGCCTCACCCTGTTTCTGGCCGATCTTGTAGGCATCGAGGCCGACGTAGGGCACGTCTTCCATGGGCTTGCCCTTGGCGTCGACGAACCGGTCATCCACCGCCAGCACTTTCAAACCGTTGAGCTTGGCCTTGGCCATGATCGCCGGGCCGAGGGACACGTCCGGCGGGCAGATCACAAAACCCTTGGCGCCGTTTGCGGCGAGGGTGTCGATGGCCGACAGGGTTTTTTCGCCGTCGGGCACGGCGATCTTGATCACGGTGAAGCCCTGGTCCTTGCCGGCTTTTTCGGCGAAAGCCCATTCGGTCTGGAACCAGGGTTCTTCGGCCTGTTTGACCAGGAAGCCGATCTTCACTTCTTCGGCCGATACGATGCCGCTGAAAGCCATCGCGAGCGCCAAGGCGCCTAGTGTCTTCTTGAACCTGTTTTTTACACGCATGGGGCACCTCTTGTTGTTTTTAGTCGTGGTACATCACAGAACGCCCGCCATCGATCATCAGGCAGGTTGCATTGATAAAAGGCGCCTCGTCAGTCGCCAAAAACAGCGCCGTCATAGCCACCTCAATGGGTTGGCCGATGCGCTTGGGCGGGTGCAGGTCGAACGCGCGCTGGCGCTCGGCGTGGGGATCGGCGAAACCGTTCCAGTAGTCGACGTTGAGCTGGGTCTCGATATAGCCCGGCGCGATGGCATTCACGCGGATGCCCTTGGGCGCGTATTCGATGCCGAGGGCACGGGTCAGCCCGAGCAGGCCGTGCTTGGCGACGGGGTAGGGAAAACAGCCGGGGATGATGTGGCTGGAATGGGTGGAGGCGATGTTGATGATGTTGCCGATGCCCTGCTCAATCATGTGCGGCAACACGCTACGGCAACCGTACCAGGCGCCGTCGAGGTCGATAGCAAAGCAGCGGCGCCAATCTTCGTCGGTCATCTCCAGCGGGTCGCGGAACACATTGACCCCGGCGCAGTTGACCAGCACGTCCACGCGACCGAAGCGCTCGATAGCCAGATTGACCAGCGCCTGCCATTGGTCTTTTGAAGTGATATCGACGGGGTGCGCGACAATCTCGGCACCGTGTTCGCGCCAGTGAGCGGCGACTTTCTCGACCTTTTCGCCCTGGATATCCGCGATGACCAGACGCGCCTGCTGGGCCTGGAAACAGGCGACAATCGCCTCGCCAATGCCCTGGGCGGCGCCGGTGATGATCACCACCTTGTTTTTCAGCCGCTCGCCGTAAGTCGGCTCGGGTACGGCGGGTAATGACAGCGGTTGTGCCTGCATCGCTTCACCTGTTTTATTTTTGGTAGTGAGTGCTGATGCAGCCGACTATAAACCCAGACCCTGAAATATCTCAATATATAAATTTGCATCCCATATAGTGAGATAAAACACAAAAAAACCAGCGTTTCAGGACCAATGCCAAACAGTCAAAAGCGAACGCTGTACCTGTGGCGAGGGAGCTTGCTCCCGCTGGGGCGCGAAGCGACCCTAAAAATGGGCCTGCTGCGCAGTCCAGCGGGAGCAAGCTCCCTCGCCACAGGTACGGTGTTTACCTTTAATTGAATGGCATCAGGCGCTATGGCCGGTTTTTATGAGCAATCAACCTTGAGCAAAATCGCGCAGCGCATCGCCTTCCATGCGATAACGCACCCACTCTTCCTGCGGCTGCGCGCCGATGGATTTGTAGAAGGCAATCGCCGGTTCGTTCCAGTCCAGCACACTCCATTCGAAGCGCCCGCAACCGTTGTCGCAGGCAATCTTCGCCAAATGGCGCAGCAACTTTTTGCCCGCCCCGCCACCGCGTTGTTCCGGGTTGATGTACAGGTCTTCAAGGTACAGGCAGTTACTGCCCAACCATGTGGAATAACTGAAAAAGAACACCGCAAACCCGATCGGCAAGCCGTCCCGCGAACAGATCAACCCATGGGCGGTAGCGCCCTCGCTGAACAGGCTGCGCTCGATATCCACCACGCTTGCGATCACTTCATGGCGGGCCTTCTCAAACTCGGCGAGCTCGGTGATGAACGTCAGGATCTGCGCAGCATCGCTGGGCACGGCGGGGCGAATCTCGATGGTCATGGGCAAGCCTTGGGCAAATTCAAAGCACACATAGTAAGGCGCTTTTATTGCCTGTTGCAGCGCAATTTTGGGGTGACGACCGGATTCATACTCCGTCGAGGACTAATGCAAGCACCACCAACTACGAAACAAACCGCCTGGAAACGCATGGTAAAAAGTAAGTCATCACAACTCTTCCAAGGCTTGCCCATGCACCCCACCCCCTCGGTGAGCGCAAAGACATTCGCCCTTTTCTGTCTTGCCAGCTTCCTATTGTCCCTGTCCTACGGTTCGACGTTTTTGTTGTCGCTGTTGATTCACTCACGCGGTGGCAATGAGCATGATGCGGGCAGCGTGATTTCGACGGCGATGCTCAGTACCTTCGTCGCCGTGGTGCTCTCCGGGCATTTGTCGGATGCGTTGGGCGCCGCGCGGGCCATTGCGGTAACAGGGCTATTGCTGGTGGTGGCGTGCCTGGGCTTCGCCCTGACACCAGGGTTCGGAGAAGGCCTGATGCTGTTCGGGTTGTCACTCGGGTTGGGCTGGGGAGTATTCTACAGCCTTGGCCCTATCATCGTGGCCATGCTAGTGGCCCCCCAACAACGCGCCAAATACTTCGCGTTGCTCTCTGGCAGCATGATGAGCGGCATCGGCGCGGGACCGTTGCTTGGGCGTGCCGCCAGCGCGCTGGATCTGCCCCCGACCACAGCGTTCTACATTGCCGCACTGGCGAGCCTGGCCGGGGTGGTGATGTTCTGGCAGTTGGGCAGGCGGCTCAAACAGCACGCTAATGCGCCGATGTCGAAAATCTCCTGGGCCACCAGCCGCCGTGTGCTGTCCTCTCGAGCGGTATTTGCAATTGTCATGGTCGGCCTGGGGGGCTGCATATTTGGCGGATTGTCCACCTTCCAGACCAGCTATGCGACGGCACATGGGCTGGATTACTCGCTGTTCTTCGCGGGGTTCCTGAGCGCGGCGATTACCAGCCGCCTGTTGATCGCAGGCCTGGTGGTCAAGCGTGATGCGTATAGCGCAGCCTGTGTATTGTCCGGGGTGATGTTGACGTCGATCCTGCTGTTCGCTTTTGGGGTCACCGGCAGTGCCAGCTATCTGTTGGCAGCGGTCATGCTTGGGCTCGGTTACGGCCTGACGTATTCGGTGATCAATGGGCTGGTGGCAAATGAGGCGCCAGCCGGCACCACGTCCCAGGCATTGCTGTTATTCAGCCTTTCGTACTTTGTCGGGGTATTTGGGTTTCCCTGGCTCGCGGGCAAAGTCATCGTCGACTACGGCCTGCCAGCGCTGATGTTGAGCGTGCTGGCTGTCGCTTTATGCAACTGGTTGATCACGTTAGGACGGCTGATCTGGCGTAGGGTCTTGTCACACAAAATCTTACAGGTGACGCGCTACCGCTCGTCGACATCAAGGCACGAACGCGAGAGCGGGGCTGACCAATAGAGGGTAAGGACATTAATCATATGGAGACACCCTCATGAAGAATTCCAAATTTGCTGTTGTCGCCCTCACCGGCCTGCTGTCTGCCGTTTCGATGAGCGCATTTGCCGCGACGTCGTCCACCGGACCGACCGATCCAACGCCTGGAGCCACCACTGAGTCCCAGAAATCCATGGGCACCGGCATGGAAACCAACGGTGGCGCAGTGATCGACAACACCAATGGCGTCGACCCGCACACCAAAGGTCAGGACACCGGTCGCCAAAGCCCACCGGCCGTCGGTAACGGCAAAATGGGCCCGTCGGTGAATGAGCCAAAAATCAACAAAGGCGATGACTCGAACATCCCTGGCGAGCCAAAACAGCCTGCGCCTTGATCCATCGATTGCAAGACGAACACCCGATCATTCCCCAGTGAAGAGGTACGCATGAACGTCGACAAAAACCTTGAGAAAGAAGTCCTCACCCGCCTGTTGCACGCCCACCCCACCGGTCTGGGTAAAGAGGTGCTGGATAACTACCGCGGTGAAAAGGAGGTCGCCAGTGTCTTGGCGTTCCTGCAAGACCGCGGATTTATCAAGGATGGGCATGTGACCACCGACGACGCCGGTGAATACTCGTTAAACCTGCCGATCAAGCTGACCGCGTCCGGTGTGGATGAAGCGCGCAAGCTGGAAGGTGACGCGAGCCAGTAGCCCAAGGCATACCCCAAAACAAGGTAGGAACCGGGCTTGCCCGGTTCCTACAGTTTTATCTGCGTTTATTCAGCCAGTAGCGCGTTGACTTCAGCAGTACCCGGAGAAGTGGCCGGTCCCCAACGCGTTACGGCCAACGCCGCTGCTGCATTCGCTCGACGTGCGGCTTCAGACGGATTCAGGCCGTTGGCCAACCCCGCAATAAACACACCGGCATGGGCATCGCCCGCGCCATTGCTGTCGACGGCCTGCACCTTGAAGCCAGGTACATGCTCGATCTCATCCGCACGCCCCACCCAGCAGCCATTCGGCCCGTCGCGTACAACCAGCAGCGTCTTGGCAGGCAGGTGCTGGTTCAACGCGGACAACGCTGCAGCAATATCCACCGCGCCGGTGAACGCCAGCGCCTCCGGACCATTGCTGGTCCAGATATCGATACGAGGGAGTAACGCCGCCATCAGCGCCGAGTCCGGCGCCTTGACCAGCGGGCCCGGGTCGAACACCACTACGATCTCCCGTGGCAGCGCCAACAGCCAGTCGATCAGCGGCTGTGCCTTGCCCTCAAGGAGCAGGCTGTAGCCACTGACATAGACGTAGTCGTCAGGTTGCGGCGTCAGGTTCGACAAATCCTCGGCACTCAGCGCACCCTCGGCCCCAATATGAGAAATGAACGTGCGCTCGGTAGTCGCTTCTGTCAGCGACACACATAACCCGGTGTCCTTGCCCTCACTGGCCGCCAGCGCCATCTCGACACCCTCGGCCTGCATCGCCGCGCGGGCCAGGTCGCCAAAGCGCCCGTTACCGTGACGACCCAGGTAAACCACCGGCAAGCCGTTGCGCCGCGCGGCGGCCATGACATTGAAGCCGCCGCCGGCTTCGAAACTGGCGGATTTCGCCAGCACGTCGCCGCCGGTTGCAGGCAGGGTATCAAGGGCCATGACCAGGTCGACGATGACCTGGCCGGTGTGCAGCAATCTAGGCATTGGGGCTCTCGACTAAAGCCGGGCGACGGTCAGCCGCGCCACCCAGTACCGCATAAATCCCGCCGGCCACCAGGAAGGTGACGATCCAGCCCAGGCCATTGTGGCCCAGCCAGGAGTCGGACAAAGGCCCGGCGAACCAGATTTTTTCGGCCGTGGTGCCGATGGTGGTAAAGCTGAAGCCCAGCACGATCGCCACGGCCCAGGCGCCAAACGCACGCCATTCAACGCCGCCACGGTACCAGTAGGCGCTGCTCGGGCTGACGTCCAGCAGGTCCTTGGGGCTGTAGTAGTGACGGTGAATCAGGTCGACCACGAAGATTCCGACCCACGCCGTGATCGGCACCGCCAGCAACGAGATGAAGGTGATGAAGGGGCCGTAGAAACTGTCGGCGATCAGCATGAAGTAGATCGAACCGGCAAAGATCGCGACGATATCGACGATCACTGCGTGCACGCGTTTGACCTTCAAACCCAGGGTCAGTGTGGTCAGACCGGCCGAGTACACCGACAGGTTGTTGGAGAGCAGCAGCCCGCCGAACGCGGTGATCAGGTACGGCACGGCCATCCAGGTGGGCAGCATGTCGCGGATCGCGATGATCGGGTCAGTGGCCGACGCCAGGTCGTTGCTGCCCACCGACAGCAGGCCGCCGAGGGTGATCAGCAACACCAGCGGAATCCCTGCACCAAACGCGGCAGACGCCACCAGGCGCACGGCCTTGACGCTGCGGTGCTGGTAGCGCGACATATCGGCGCCGGCGTTGGCCCAACCGATCCCGGTGCCCGCCGCCATGACGCCCACACCGATGATCATCGCGCTCAGCGGCGCTGGGGTGGCGTTGAATACGGCGCTCCAGTCGATGGTGGCGCAGAGGAAGCCGCCCACCACGATGTTCAAGACGCCGAACACGTAGGTCGCCCACTTCTGGATCACCAGCAAGGTGGCGTGGCCCAGGCCGGAAACGGACAGGGTCAGCAGCACGAAGATGGCGATGAATATGAGGGTGAGCACCGGTGCGCTTTTTGCCTCGACCGGAGAACCAAACAGGATCGAGCACAACGACAGCAGCACGAAAGCGGCGGTGGTGGTGTTGACGGTTTCCCAGCCCAGGCGCGACATCAGCGAGACCAGGGTCGGGCCGATATTGCCGCGCACCCCGAAGATGGCGCGGGACAGGGTCAGGCTGGGCGCACGACCGCGTCGGCCGGCGATGGAGATGATACCTACCACCGCGAAGGAACCGGCGGCGCCGAGGATCGCGACAATGATCGCCTGCCAGATGGCCAGGCCGCGAAACGCTACCAGCGTCGCGCCCAGTGGCAAGCCGAGGATGCTGATGTTGGCCGCGAACCACACCCAGAACAGTTGCAGCGGATGGCCGTTGCACTCGCCTTCAGGGACCGGTTCGATACCGCGTGTTTCCAGTTGCCCGGCGCTTTGACCGGAAGAGGTGCTGCTCATGAAGGGTTGCTCCTGATGCCTGTATTGTTGTGGTTGTGGCAGAGAATCAAATTTTAACCGGTCATCCTGACTCGGCGAATCACTGTAGAAGCGAGGCGGGCGGCTAGCCCTTGCTCGAGAAAAATTTGAGGGCGCTGCGCCTCGTCTGGCTTCCCGCGTTATCGTTGACCACTTTCGTGAGCAAGCTCGCCCCTACAGGGGAATCGGGCGCTTATCGCAGTGCGAGCAGCCCTTCGACCAACGGCTGTAATTCAATGCCATTGACCTGTTTGACCTGCTCGATCATCACCTCCGGCCAGCACTGCATGCCCAGGCACGCCCCCAACATGGCGCCGAGAATCGCGGCGATGGTGTCGGTGTCGCCGCCAAGGCTGGCGGCCAGGCACAAGGCTTCGAAGGCATTCATCTCGCCCACCGCCACTTGCTGGGCCAGGGCAAACGACACCACCACCGACTCCTGGGAGGCGACTGAGGTGCCGATCAATTCATAGAGCAGGTCGGCAAACAGGGCCTTGTCGCCGCTGCCCACGCTCAAGGTGCGTGCCCAACTGATGCGCGTGGAAATGCGTCCACCGGCAATCCAGTGACCATGGTTCTCCGCTTGCTGGGCGATCTGTGTGCCGATGTTCAGTGCTTCCCCCAGGTCCACGCCGTTGATGCCAGCCGAGACCACCGCTGCCACCGCCGCCGCGCTGGAAATACCCAGCGTGGTGTTGTGGGTGACCTGGCAGGCCTGGATAACCGCCTGGATAAACTGCGTCGGGTTGCTGACATCGGCCGCGATGCCGACCGGCGTGATGCGCATCGCCGCGCCGTTGGTGGTGCCGTAGCGCCCGGACTCTTCCGGGGTGTGGCCGGCGAGGATCATGTCGATCGCTCGCTTGGTCGACGGGCCGAGCAAATCCTGGGAGCCCTTGGCACGCATCACCGCTTCCCAGTCGATCAGACGCTGGGCGAGCACGGTGGGCGCGATCTTGCCCTGGCCTTCCAGCAACAACTCGCCGACCAGAATCGCCTGCTCGGTGTCATCGGTGATGGAACCGGCGGGCATGTTCGGCGCGATAGGCTGGTCGGCGTCGGCGTCTTCCAGACGGGTGATAGCACCGAAGCGCGCCCGAACTTGTTCGCGGCTCAGGGACTGGGTGGGCATGCCCAAGGCATCGCCCAACGCCAGACCGTAGAAGGCGCCGAGGGCGCGATTGTGCGGGGTCATTTCGAAGCCCCAAACTGCAAATGCAGGCGAAAGTGCAGCGGGTCGAGCAAACTTTCGACGTACTCCATGAAGCGCTCACGACGGTCGTAGGTGGTGCGCGAAGCTTTGAGAAATACCGTGCCGGCGGGGCGGCCGAGCAACTCGGCGTCTTCATCAGTCAACGGTTCAGCGCCGATCCACTGGTCACCTTCGGCACCGACGTAGCCGTAGGCCGCCAGGGTGATGGTCAGGGAGTTGTCGATCAGGCCGACGCGGGGCAGGCTTTCCAGGCTACCGGAGGCGGGCATCAGCGAGCGTTCCAGGGACACGGCGGTGCCATCGGTGGTGCGGCGGCGCCGGTCGAGGGCGATGAACTGGTCGCTGCCGAAGCGGCTGAGCAAGTCCGGGCGGGTCACCGCTTCGAGGCGCAGGATGTCGGTGATCACCAGGGCGCCGGTATCCGCCAGGGCCTGGGCCCAACCGCTGGTTTGGTCAAGCACCATGCCGTCAAACGTGACGATGGAGCCGACACCGCTCTGGGTGGCGATGTAGTTGCGGCGCTTGAGCTCAGCCAGGGCTTCGCGCAGGGTGCCGCGGCTGACCGCGAACTCTACGGCGAGTTGATGCTCTCCCGGCAGCAGGAAACCGTCGGCCATCACCCCTCCCTCGATACGGCGGATGAGCTCGTCGACGACGCGTTTTTTCTTATCAAATCGGACATGTCTAATCATGTACAAATTGATAACCGAAAGCGCCCAATCACAGCAAGCGAATTATTTCAGAGAGATGAAAAAATCGGCCTCAGGGTTCCAGGCCAATACGGAAAAACTCCCCGCCGCTCCAAACGCCGAGCCAGTTTTGACCGTTGATCGGACGGCTCACCGCCAGCTCGACCAATTGGTAGAACACGTTGCGATGGATGAGGGCTTCGAGGTTGGTGCGCACCCTGAGGTAAGGCGCAGGTTCCTGGGTGATGGGGTCGATTACCACCCGCAGCGGATGTTCCAGCCCGGCCTCGATTTGATCGTCGACATTGCTGGTAAATCGCAGAACTTGGCCTTCGCCCTGCCCTTCCACTTCGAGGGTTACCGCGATAAACGGCGCGTCATCGACGATGATCCCGACTTTTTCCACGGGAGTAACCAGGAAATAATCATCGCCGTCGCGGCGGATGATGTTGGAGAACAGCTTGACCATCGGCTTACGCCCGATCGGTGTGCCCTGGTAGTACCAGGTGCCGTCGCGGGCGATGCGCATGTCGATGTTGCCGCAGAAATCCGGGTTCCACAGATGCACCGGCGCCGGCCCCTTGCCCTTGGGCAGTTGAGCCAATAGATCGTTGGCCTTGGCGGAATCGGTCATGGGGCTCTCCCTTTTTTTACCTGCTGGTCTTACTGGTCGCTCATGCCCAGCAGGCTGCGGGCGTACTGCGCCAGGGGGCGAGCAATCAGGTCTTGGGGCGTATTGTCGTGGAACGTCAGTAAACCGCCACGACTGCGAATCCGTGCAGTATCAATCAAATACTGAGTGCTGGTCTCGATCAACATGATCTGGATGACACCGCTGTCGAGGCCGACGCGGTCGAGGGCCTGTTGATC
Source organism: Pseudomonas fildesensis (assembly GCF_001050345.1). GTDB lineage: Bacteria > Pseudomonadota > Gammaproteobacteria > Pseudomonadales > Pseudomonadaceae > Aquipseudomonas > Aquipseudomonas fildesensis. The sequence continues at coordinate 80,134 of NZ_LFMW01000024.1, forward strand.
GGTCCACTCATCGGCATTGCCGATACGGTCATCCGCCTTGGCGAAGCGGCAGTACAGGAGATAGTGGGCACCGGCCGCACGGGCTTCGGCCATCGCCTGTTCAAGCCCTTCCGGCTGACGGGCGCGGCGCACCATGGGGAAGTATTCGACGAAACCGTTGAAGGCTTCTTCGGCCACCACGTTTGGTCGCGGGTAAGCGCTGCCCGGCGGCACAAAGGCGCCCTGGGCGATGAAGATAAAGGAATCCGGTTGCACGCGAATAGAGGCCGTACGACGGGTGTCGCTGTGGTCCAGCAACCCGGCGTCGCTCATCTGATAGCGGGTGCCTTCGGCCATATCGCTGACGGTCATGCAACCACTCAGTGCCAATGACGCCAGCAACAAAACCAGACTACGCATCCTAATCCTCCAGAAGCCGGTGACGGAAAACCGGCGAATGGACACGAGATGCAGGTTCTGGGCCATAGGAGCAGCCTCTAGCTGCAAGCTTGCAGCTTCAAGCGTGAGGCTCGGCGTCAGCCGCCGATAATCTTCATGATGGTGGCGCCGCCGGAGAACGCGACTTCCTGTTTGTCGCCCAACGCCTTCACCAACAGGCCTTGCAAGGCCGGCAGCGCCTGGTGACGCGGTTTGTCCAACAGGTCGCCGACATAGTGCCGGTTGCTCGACGACAGGCAGCCATGCAGCCAACCGGTGGAGGACAGCCGCAGCCGCGAACAGGTGCGGCAGAACGGCACGCTTTCATTGGCGATCACGCCAAAGAAGCCCTTGCCTGGAATTTCGTAGCGCACCGCCGTGGCATCGACGGGAGCGTTGGCTTGCAGGTATGCGTGATGTTCGCCGATCAGGCTCAGCAATTGCTGGAGGCTGACGAACTGCTGCAGGAACGCGTTGGAATCCTTGGCGAGGTGGCCCATGCGCATCAGTTCGATAAAACGCAGCTCGTAGCCACGTTCGAGGCAGTAGTCGAGCAACGGCATCACCTGGTCCAGGTTCTGCCCGCGCAACGGCACCATGTTGACCTTGATCTTGATCCCGGCCGCGCGCGCCTGGTCCATACCATCGAGCACGGTGGCCAGGTCGCCGCCACGGGCGATACTGCGGAAGGCATTTGCATCCAGGGTGTCGAGGGAGACGTTGATGCGTCGAATGCCGGCGTCCACCAGCAGCGGCAGTTTGCGCGCCAGCAGTTGGCCGTTGGTGGTCAGGCTGATGTCACTGAGGCCCATCCCACCCACTGCGCCCATAAAGGCTTCCAACTTGGGGCTGACCAGCGGTTCGCCGCCGGTGATGCGCAAGCGGTCGATACCGGCCGCTTCGATCAGGTATTCCACACCACGGGCCATGGCCTCGGCCGAGAGTTCGTCTTGTGCAGCCACCAGCCGCTTGCCGTTAGGCACGCAGTAGGTACATGCGTAATTGCAGGCTGAGGTCAGGCTGATCCGCAAATTGCGAAAACGCCTGCCTTGACGATCAACGATCATGGATCACTCCGGCAGAGGATAATTCGGGCGCTCTAAAAGCTGACTTATAATTCAGCTTTTAGCAAGTTCCTTGCCTGAGTATATTCCTGGGGTATTGCGCCTGGCAGCAAATCATTACGTGGCAGGCGTTTCGGCGGGCGCGGCCTCAACCAGTGCTGGCTCGGTGCTGTGCTTGCGTTTGTTGCCCATGCGTACGCCGATGTCCATCAGGAACTGGAAGAAGCCTTCCTGATCTTCCAGCACATTGCTCCAGAACGGCGAGTGGTACAGCGCCACGGCGCCATGCACCAAGGCCCAGGCGGCGCAGTAATGGAAGTACGGCGGCACGTCTTCGAGTTTGCCTTCGGTGATGCGGCCTTTGATCAGGAGGGTCAGGCGTTCGAAGTTCGAGGCACGGATCTTGTGCAGCTCCTCGACCATTTCCGGCACCTGATGGCCCTTGACCACTTTCTCTTCCAGGCGGTCGAACAGGCGATAGCGCTGCGGGTCACGCATGCGGAACTCAAAGTACGCCCGGGAGAGGGCTTCCTTGTCCTTGTCGACATCCGCCGAATGCAGCAGCTCGTTCAAATCACGCTCGTAGTCGAGCATCAGGCGCAGGTAAATCTCGGCCTTGGATTTGAAGTGCTTGTAGATAGTGCCTTTGCCGATACCCACGGCATCCGCAATCATCTCGACAGTGACGCTGTCTTCACCTTGTTCGAGAAACAACTTGAGTGCGGTGTCGAGAATTTCCTGCTCACGGCGGCGAAACTCACGGACCTTACGGGGTTCTTTGTGCATGAGTAAGAGGTCTGCAGAGGTGAATAGGAGGAGGGTTACGCAGGGCCACGGATACGTGGCGATACGATTTACCCGGTGCGAGGGATTATCCCGACTGAACGGTCGTTGGGCAACGCCTATGTGAACCCGCCATGCACTTTACTTTCAGCGCGCCGACGAATTCATTGATATCGGTCAGAAATAAAACGCATCACCTGGGTGTGTGTATTCGGCAATGAGAACTCAAGCGAAGCGCGCGTATTCCAAATTTGTTTAAAAAACGATCAGATACGGCTGGACTGAATCGGATACTGATCAATACTTCAACTGTCGGCGCGACATCTCCCCCAAGTGACGCGGCGACCTGGGTACCGACGGACTGTGTGCCCTTGTTTTACTCCTAATGGTCTTAGCCCGGATTCCCCCCCCAGAACCCGGGTTTTTTTTGCCTGCGATTTGAGCCCGGGATTACGCGGCGACGTGAGCCAGCGGGAACAGGCGCTTGAAGTTCTCGGTGGTCTGCTCGGCGAAGCGCTCGTAGGACTCCCCCCGAAGCATCGCCAGATAATCCGCTACATCACGCACATACTCCGGCAGGTTCGGCTTGCCGCGATGAGGGATGGGCGCAAGGTACGGCGAGTCGGTTTCCACCAGCAGGCGATCGGCAGGCACTTGCCGCGCCACGTCACGCAGGGCGTCGGCATTGCGGAAGGTGACGATGCCTGACAGGGAAATGTAGAAGCCCAGGTCCAGAGCCGCCCTGGCCATGTCCCAGTCCTCGGTGAAGCAATGCAACACGCCGGCCTGGGGCAATGCGGCTTCGCGCAGCAGGGTCAGGGTGTCGGCACGTGCACCACGGGTGTGGACGATCACCGGCTTGCCGGTCTGCTGGGCGGCTTGCAGGTGCAGGCGAAAGGATGCCTGCTGCAGCTCCGCAGCTTCGGGCTCGTAGTGGTAGTCCAGGCCAGTTTCGCCAATGGCTACCACCCGCGGGTGATTGAGTTCGCCGAGCAGCCAGTCGAGTGCGGGGGCTTCGCCGGGCTTGAGGTCCAGCGGGTGGATACCGACCGAGCAATCCACATCGGCATAACGCTCCGCCAGGGCTTTGACGTCGGCGGCGTTGTCGGCGCTGACGCCGATGCACAGGAAGTGCCCTACCCCGCGCTGGCGTGCCGCTTCAAGCGCAGCGTCGAGGGAGCCGCCGTGCTGGGCAAGGTCGAGACGATCAAGGTGGCAATGGGAATCTACGAGCATAGGAAATTACGACTTAAATCACGGAAAATGTCTGGCCAACGATACACCCGTCGGCCACTGAAATTAACGGCGGCCGAGCAAACCAACCCATTGCACCAACAGCGCTTCAAGCAACAGCACGCGGTTGAGGTTGGCCTTGCCGAGGACCTTCTGGCGTTGCGCGAGTATCCAGTCCTGAATATTCAGCACCTTGTCCTGTGCGCTCTTCTGCGCAAGGTATTGCACGACCTTGCGCATATCCGGCAAGCCCAGGCCATCTTCATCCTGGGTCAACTGGTAGCGCAGGATCAGGCTCGACCAGTCGCAGAACCAGTCGAACAGCAACAGTAAGGGGATGTCCTTCCAGGCGCTTTCAGCCAACTGAGTAGCGGATAGCTCCTGCTTCAGCAGTTTTTTCACGCCATCCACCACCAGCGCGCGTTGCTCGCGTACGCCCTGAGCTTGCAGCTTCACCGCTGCCAAGGGTGAACCGGCAGCGAGGGTCAGCAGCTCGACGCGCTCGTCCGCGCTGCAATCGGGCAACGCCTGCGCCAGCCACTGCAGGCTCATCGCTTCGCTCGGCAAAGGGCATGCCTGCTGCACACAGCGGCTGCGTATGGTCGGCAACAAGCGGCTGGACTGGTGGCTCACCAACAACAGCACCGTGTCGCCGGAGGGTTCTTCCAGGCTCTTGAGCAAGGCGTTGGCAGCGTTGATGTTCATCGCCTCCACCGGCTCGATCAGCACCACCTTGCGCCCGCCCATTTGCGCGGTTTGCACCACGAAGCTGACGAGGTCACGCACCTGGTCGACCTTGATCGCCTTGTCCGCTTCCTCGGGTTCCAGCAAGTAATTGTCCGGATGACTGCCGGCCTTGAGTAGCATGCAGGATTTGCACACCCCACAGGCTTCCAGATTGACCGGCTGCTTGCACAACAGGCTGGCCATCAAGCGCTCTGCGAGGTGACGCTTGCCGATGCCAATCGGTCCATGCAGCAGATAGGCATGGGCGTGCTGGGCACGGCCGGCCAGTTGCTGCCAAAGACTGTCCTGCCACGGGTAGGCTTCAGCCACGGGCGCGCTCCAGCAGTTGCGGCAACAGAGCATCGATGGCCTGCTGCACCTGGACCAACGGCTGGGCCGCGTCCAGCAGGTAATAACGCGCTGGTTCAGCTTTGGCACGCGTGAGGAACGCAGTGCGTACAGCGTCGAAGAACGCCTGGCCTTCCAGCTCGAAACGGTCCAGGCGGCCACGCGCGCTCGCGCGGGCCAGGCCGACTTCCACCGGCAGGTCGAACACCAGGGTCAGATCGGGGCGCAGATCGCCCTGCACGAAGGTTTCCAGAGTGGCAATGCGCTCCAGAGACAAGCCCCGGCCACCGCCTTGGTAGGCGTAGGTGGAATCGGTAAAGCGGTCACAGATCACCACGGCGCCGCGCGCCAGGGCCGGGCGAATCACTTCGGCCAAATGCTGGGCACGGGCGGCAAACACCAGCAGCAACTCGGTGTCCGGGTTCATCTGTTCTTCACCTGGGGCCAGCAACACCTCGCGGATGCGCTCGGCCAACGGCGTACCGCCAGGCTCGCGGGTCAACACCACCTCGATGCCCTCGACGCGCAAGCGCTCGGCCAGGTAATCGCGGTTGGTGCTTTTGCCGGCGCCTTCCGGGCCTTCCAGGGTAATAAACAAGCCAGTCACAGGCAGTCCTTAGTCAGAGTCATTGCGGGCTTTGCGGTGCGGCCGTGTCCGGCGCAGGCTCGGCCGGAACTTCAGTCGGTGCCTCGGCAGGTGGCGCCGCGTCTTCCAGCGGTTTCACCACTGGCGCCGGGCTGGAACGGTAATCGGCGCGACGCTTGATCTGATACTCACGCACCGCGGCATTATGCGCATCCAGGTTATCCGAGAAAATATGGCTGCCATCGCCACGCGCGACAAAATACAAGCTGCTGCCCGGCACCGGATTGAGCGCCGCGTGGATCGCCTCGCGACCGACCATCGCAATCGGCGTCGGCGGCAGGCCGGAAATCATGTAGGTGTTATAGGGGTTGGCTTCCTTCAGGTGGGCACGGGTCAACTTACCGTTGTAGCGCTCACCCAGGCCGTAGATCACCGTCGGGTCGGTCTGCAGCAGCATGCCGATTTTCATGCGCCGCACAAACACCCCGGCGATCTGCCCGCGCTCTTCCGGCACACCGGTCTCTTTCTCGACCAAGGAGGCCATGATCAGCGCTTGATAAGGCTCGGTGTACGGCACATCGGCGGCGCGCTTGCTCCACTCCTGGGCAAGTACGTCGTCCAGGCGGTTGTAGGCTTTTTTCAGGAATTCGACATCGGTCATGCCGCGCACGAAGCGGTAGGTATCGGGAAAGAACCGCCCTTCCGGAAACACGTCAGGGTGGCCGAGTTTCTCCATCACTTCGCTGTCACTCAGGCCCGAGAGGCTTTGCACGATCTTTTCATGCTTGGCCAGCGCCGAGCGCACCTGACGAAAATTCCAGCCTTCCACCAGGGTCAGGCTGTACTGCACCACTTCGCCACGCTGCCACACGCCAATCAGACCTTGTGCGGTCATGCCTGGGGTCATGCGGTATTCGCCACTGTGAAGTGGCTGGCCCTCAAGGTTGAAGCGCCAGTACAGGCGCAGCCAGAAGGCGCCGTCGAGCACACCATCAGCTTCCAGGCGATTGAAGGTGCCCGTCGGAGTCGCTCCGGCCGGCACATCGAGCAACTGCTCCTGGGTCAGATTCAAGGGCTGCTTCAAGGCAGAATCGAGCTTCCAGGCAGAAAAGCCCAACAGCAAAGCCGCCGAGAACAGACCGACCAGCAGCAGTACAAGCAATTTTCGTATCAACTCAAATATCCAATAGCGCGCGAACAATGCCCTGCAGTTTACGGGTGAGCGGCCCAACCGGCCAGCTCATCGCAGCGCACCCGCGCACCGGCCAAATGCCATAAACGCTGTTGCACACGAAGACTTCATCCGCCTGCTGCAATTCTTCAAGGCTGATGTCGGCCACGGCCACCGGGACGTCCAGCGCATGTGCCTGGGCCATTACCTCGGCGCGCATCACGCCGGCGACACCGCAGCGATGCAGATCAGCGGTTAGTAACAAACCATTGCGCACCAAAAACAGGTTGCTGAACACACCTTCGATGACGCGGCCGGACATATCCAGCATCAAACCTTCGGTATGCTCGGCGTCTTGCCATTCGGCACGCGCGATCACTTGTTCGAGGCGATTGAGGTGCTTGAGACCGGCCAGCAGCGGCTGCTCGGCCAAGCGGGTGGCGCACGGAAACAGGCGGATGCCGTCCGTTCCATGGGCCTGGGGATAGGTGGCGGGCGGACTGCCCTGCAAGATACGGCGCACCAGAGCGCCAGGGTTGATGCCATAACCGCGCAGGCTGTCGCCACGGGTGAGGATCAACTTGAGAACACCGTCGCCGAGGGCAGCGGCATAAGCCAGCACTTCGCTGCGGACCAGCACGTGATCCGCAACCAGCGCCAACCGCCTGCACCCCTCATCGAGACGTTGCAGGTGGCGGTCGAGCAGCAAGGGCTGCCCGGCCTTGACGGCGATGGTCTCGAACAGGCCATCACCATACGCCAGGCCGCGATCTTTCAGGGGCACAGTGTCCGCTGGCTGACCGTCGACCCAGCTGTGCATCACTCGGCGAACCGGCGGAACACCAGGGAACCGTTGGTGCCACCAAAACCGAACGAGTTGGACAACACCACGTCGATCGGCATTTTCTGCGCTTCGTGAGGCACGAAGTTCAGGTCGCAGCCTTCGTCCGGCTCATCAAGGTTGATGGTCGGCGGAGCAACCTGGTCCTTGATGGCCATCACACTGAAGATCGCCTCGACCGCGCCTGCCGCACCCAACAGGTGGCCGGTCATGGACTTGGTAGAGCTGACCGCCAGCTTGTAGGCGTGCTCGCCGAACACCGACTTGATGGCCTCGGCTTCCGCCAGGTCACCCGTCGCAGTCGAGGTGCCGTGGGCGTTGATGTACTGCACCTGGTCCGCATTGATCTTCGCATCGCGCAAGGCGTTGGTAATACAACGCGCGGCACCGGCACCGTCGGACGGTGGCGAGGTCATGTGGTAGGCGTCGCCGCTCATGCCAAAGCCGATAAGCTCGGCGTAGATGGTGGCACCACGCGCTTTTGCGTGTTCCAACTCTTCCAGCACCAGAGCACCGGCGCCGTCCGCCAGCACAAAACCGTCGCGGCCTTTGTCCCACGGACGACTGGCACGGGCCGGTTCGTCGTTGCGCGTCGACAACGCACGGGATGCGCCGAAGCCACCCATGCCCAGGCCGCAGGCGGCCATTTCAGCACCACCGGCGATCATCACGTCCGCTTCGTCATAGGCGATGTTGCGCGCGGCCATGCCGATGCAGTGAGTACCCGTAGTGCACGCCGTTGCGATGGCGTAGTTGGGCCCCTGTGCGCCCAAGTGGATGGACAGGAAGCCGGAAATCATATTGATGATCGAACCCGGGACGAAGAACGGTGAAATTCGACGAGGGCCGGACTCGTGCAACGTGCGGCTGGTTTCTTCGATATTGGTCAGACCGCCAATACCCGAACCCATGGCAACGCCGATGCGCTCACGGTTGGCGTCGGTGACTTCCAGGCCAGCGTTACGCACTGCCTGAAAACCGGCTGCCAGGCCGTATTGAATGAACAGGTCGAGTTTGCGGGATTCTTTGACCGAGAGATATTCCTCGACATTGAAACCCTTTACCGAGCCGCCAAAACGGGTGGAATAGACAGAAAGGTCCGTGTGTTCGATCAGACCAATACCACTGCGGCCAGCCAGAATGCCCTGCCAACTGCTCGGCACATCCGTACCCAGTGGCGACAACATACCCATACCGGTGACTACGACGCGTCTACGCGACACAGCACTCTCCTTTTTTTCTTGATGACGACACTTCGCTTCAGCGCTCACTCTTCATCAGAGCTAGGTTTCATCAAAGCTAAAGAAAAAACCGCACGCCGTTACAGCAGTGCGGTTTTTCCCTAACAGCAAGCGACGACTACAAACTATTACGCCTGGTGGTTCGTAACGTAGTCGATAGCAGCTTGAACAGTAGTGATTTTTTCAGCTTCTTCGTCCGGGATTTCGGTCTCGAATTCCTCTTCCAGAGCCATCACCAGCTCAACGGTGTCAAGGGAGTCGGCACCCAGGTCTTCAACGAAGGAAGCAGTGTTGACCACTTCTTCTTCTTTAACGCCCAGTTGCTCGGCAACGATTTTCTTGACGCGCTCTTCGATGGTGCTCATACCTTGTTTTCACTCCTAATGGACAAATTCAGGCAGCTGGCCAGTGGGTAAGTGTATAGAAAGACTTTTCAGTTTTTCAACTGAAAGCTTCACCCTCGTACCCGGTCGGCCACCTGCCTATAAATTAAGTTGCAGCTTTATAACGGATTTTAGACAGCTCGTATGACATTTTTTTGAAGCGATCCGTCACAATTTAACTCATGTACATCCCGCCGTTCACCGGGATTGTAGCCCCAGTCACGTATGCCGCACCGTCGGATGCCAGGAAAGTGACCACATTCGCGATCTCTTGAGCCTGGCCCAGACGGCCCAGCGGAATCTGCGTCAGCAAGGCTTCACGCTGCGCTTCCGGCAGTTCGCGGGTCATATCGGTGTCGATGAACCCAGGGGCCACCGAGTTGACCGTAATCGACCGCGAACCGACTTCACGCGCCAATGCGCGGCTGAAACCTTCCAGACCGGCCTTGGCCGCTGCGTAGTTTACTTGGCCTGCGTTGCCCATGGCACCCACTACGGAGCCAATATTGATAATTCGACCCCAACGCGCCTTGGTCATGCCACGCAAAACACCCTTGGACAGGCGAAACAGACTGTTCAAGTTGGTATCGACCACGTCATGCCACTCGTCGTCTTTCATGCGCATCATCAAGTTATCGCGGGTGATACCGGCGTTGTTAACCAGAATAGCCGGTGCGCCAAACTGTGCAGTGATCGCAGCCAATACGGCGGCCACGGATTCATCGCTGGTCACGTTCAGCTCAAGGCCGGTGCCTTGAACGCCGTTTTCCTTCAAGGTCGCGGCGATACGCTCGGCGCCCGAGGCGGAAGTGGCGGTGCCGATCACAACGGCGCCCTGACGGCCCAGTTCCAGGGCGATCGCCTGGCCAATGCCACGGCTGGCGCCCGTGACCAGTGCAACTTTACCTTGCAGACTCATGCAGGCTTCTCCTAAGTTCGGGGATCGTGATTCAGGATTAAGAGTTCAGGCCTGTGCCGCACGAGCGGCAGCGAAGGCATCCGGGGTATTGAGGTTGGCAGTCGACACGCCTTCGGCGCAGCGCTTGTTCAGCCCGCCCAGGACCTTGCCCGGGCCACACTCGACCAGCACAGTGGCGCCGTTGGCAGCCAGGGTCTGGACCGATTCAACCCAGCGCACAGGCTTGTAGAGTTGCTCCAGCAGGTCGCGCTTGAGTGTCTCGAGGTCGGCGACCACGGCCGCGCTGACGTTCTGCACCAGCGGGATCTGCGGCGCCTGCCAGTTGATGGCCTCGATGGACTCGGCAAAACGCTCCGCTGCCGGGCGCATCAGCTCGCAGTGGGAGGGCACACTCACCGGCAACGGCAGCGCACGCTTGGCACCACGAGCCTTGCAGCCTTCGATGGCACGCTCAACAGCAGCCTTGGCACCGGCAATCACCACCTGGCCAGGGGAATTGAAGTTCACCGCACTGACCACTTCACCCTGGGCCGCTTCGGCGCAGGCTGCAATCACGTCAGCATCTTCCAGGCCGAGAATAGCGGCCATGCCGCCCTGCCCGGCCGGAACGGCTTCCTGCATCAGTTGGCCACGACGCTCGACCAACTTGACCGCCTCACCGAGGGTCAGGCTGCCCGCCGCCACCAGGGCGCTGTATTCACCCAGGCTGTGACCGGCCACGTAAGCCGGGCGCGCGCCGCCTTCGGCCAGCCACAAGCGCCACAGGGCGATCGAAGCGGTCAGGATGGCCGGCTGGGTTTTATCGGTTTGATTGAGCTGTTCTTCCGGCCCCTGCTGGGTCAACGCCCACAGGTCGTAACCCAGGGCATCGGAAGCTTCCTTGAAGGTTTCCAGGATCAACGGATATTGCGCGCCCAACTCGGCCAACATGCCGAGGGACTGCGAACCCTGCCCTGGGAAGACGAATGCGAGGGATGTAGACATGTAACAAGCCCCTAAATGATCGGGTCGTCGGAAATAGTCGCTCCCGATCTTAAAATGAATGGTGGGAGCGCACGAAACTGACAGATTGGATGGTCAATTGAACCGGCCGGTCACATTTAAGCATTCCCGGGCCGATTCGCCTAAGACAACAGATCCTCAAGACGGCCGTGCAAGCGTTGCGGCAGGTTTTCCTGGATCTCGATAAGGGCCCGCGCAATCGCGCTCTGAAAGCCCTGTACGCCCGCTGAGCCATGGCTTTTCACTACGATGCCCTGCAACCCGAGAAAACTCGCCCCATTATGCCGTGCCGGCGCCAGGTCGGCCTGCAGCCGACGCATCAATGGCAACGCCAGGGCGCCGACCATGCGTGACACCAGGCTCTGCTTGAACAAGGCTTCGATGCGCGTGGCGATCATCGTCGCCAGGCCTTCGCTGGACTTGAGCAGGATATTGCCGACAAAACCGTCGCACACCACCACATCCGCCTCGCCCCGGTACAAACCGTCACCTTCGACATAGCCGATATAGTTCAGCCCCCGCGCGCCCTGCAACAACGTGGCGGCGAGCTTGACCTGCTGATTACCCTTGATGTCTTCGGTGCCGATATTCAGCAAGGCCACCCGCGGCCGGACAACGCCCAGCGCTTCGGCAGCCACCGACCCCATCACGGCAAACTGGAACAGGTGCTCGGCGCTGCAATCGACATTCGCCCCAAGATCCAACAGCTGGCAATAGCCTTTCTGCGTTGGAATCGCCGCCACCATCGCAGGACGATCTATACCCGGCAGCGTCTTGAGCACATACCGCGACAACGCCATTAACGCTCCAGTATTGCCGGCACTGACACACGCTTGCACCTTGCCATCACGCAACAGCTCGAGGGCCACCCGCATTGAAGAGTCGGGCTTGCCACGCAAGGCCGTCGCAGGCTTGTCGTCCATGCTGATAGTTTCACTGGCCGGAGTAACCGTCAGGCGCGCGCGATCCACCGCCGGATGGCTGGCAATCAGTTCTTCAAGAAGGGTAGGTTGACCGACGAGGGTCAGGTGCAGCGAGGGCGTGGCAGTTAGGCTGGCAATGCAGGCCTGAACAATGCTGCGGGGACCGAAGTCCCCGCCCATTGCGTCAATCGCGATGACTTGAGCAGACAAGTGATTACTCGTCAGCGCCCTTGTCGATCACTTTACGGCCACGGTATACGCCTTCTGGCGATACGTGGTGACGCAGGTGAATTTCACCGGTGGTTTTTTCTACAGACAGAGTGCTTGCCGTCAGGGCGTCGTGCGAACGACGCATGTCACGGGCAGAGCGGGATTTTTTGTTCTGCTGAACAGCCATAATTGATTAACTCCTAAACGTTTGGGTCACGCTTTAACTGCGCCAATACACTGAACGGGTTGGACCGCGTTACCTCGTCCTCGCTCGGTTCGAGCTCGTCATCGAGCCCCTCCGGCTGCTGGCATTCTTCCGGATGATGAGCAGGCACAATGGGCAAGGCGAGCAGAAGCTCCTCCTCGATCAGTGCATGCAGATCCAATGGATCTTCGCCCAGTTCCAGCACGTCATAACCTTTCGGCAACGACTGGGTATTCGCACCCTCTTTCACCACAGCATAACTGCACTCGCTGTGGATCGGCAGGGTGACCAGCTCAAGACAACGCTGGCAAACCATTTTGACCTCGGTGTCGATAAAGCTGTGAATTACCACAGATTTACGTTCATCTCGTTCAAAAACGAATTTGGCCTGCACCGTACCGACAGTGTCGGAAAGCGGGTCGCAGAGTCTCTCCAAATCGGCCAGCAGCAACTTACCTTCAAGGGAAGTGCCACGATCAGCCAATTTGCGCGGGTCAATGTGAGGTGGAATCGGGTCATTCAACATAGGCGCAGCATTATAGGGATGCACCCAGCCATGTCAAAGGAAATTCAGCCCTGTGCGTCGGCCGGTCGCCCCGTTAGAATTCGAAGCTGCCCCGAGGAGACGCCCATGCTGCCTTTATTACTCGCTTCCAGCTCGGTTTATCGCCGGGAATTGCTCAGCCGCCTGCACCTGCCGTTCACCTGCAGCTCGCCGGATATCGACGAAAGCCATCGCACAGATGAGTCCGCCGTCGAGCTGGTCAAGCGCCTGGCCGAACAGAAGGCCCGCGCACTCGCCGGCAGCCACCCAGGGCACCTGATCATCGGCTCGGACCAGGTGGCCGCGCTCGACGGCCGGATCATCGGCAAACCCCACACCTTCGAGAACGCACGCGAACAACTGCTGGCAGCCAGCGGCAAGCGTGTGAGCTTCCTGACCGGGCTTGCCCTGCTGAACAGCGAGACCGGACACTGCCAGGTCGACTGCGTGCCGTTTACCGTACACATGCGCGAGCTGGACGCAGAACGTATCGAACGTTACCTGCGCATCGAGCAGCCCTACGACTGCGCAGGCAGCTTCAAGGCGGAAGGGTTGGGGGTGAGCCTGTTTCAAAGCACCGAAGGGCCGGATGCGACAAGCCTGGTGGGACTGCCGCTGATTCGCCTGGTGGATATGCTGCAGGCCGAAGGCGTGCAAATCCCTTAAATACACCGCAAAACCAAATGTGGGAGGGGGCTTGCTCCCGATTGCGGTGGGTCAGCTACAGATAAGCTGGCTGATCCACTGCTATCGGGAGCAAGCCCCCTCCCACATTTATCTACACAGACCTTGAGATCTCAGCGCAGGGTCGGGCCCTGGAAGCCCATGTACAGGGCCAACTTCTCCGCCACGCTGGCGCCGAGCTTCTTGGAGAAACGATCAAACGGCGACTCCTCAACGGTGAAGTCCACCAACTCCTTCTCACCAATCACGTCCCGCGCCACCGAACTGGCACTGCCCAGACCATCGATCAAGCCCAGCGGCAAGGCCTGCTCACCCGACCAAACCAGCCCAGAGAACAGCTCTGGATGATCTTTATCCTTCAGCCGATCGCCACGCCCCTGCTTGACGCTGGCAATGAACTGACGATGAGTGGTATCGAGCACGCCCTGCCAGAACTGGGTTTCGTCAGCCTTTTGCGGTTGGAACGGATCGAGGAAGGACTTGTGCTCACCCGAGGTATAAGTGCGGCGCTCCACACCCAGCTTCTCCATGGTGCCGACAAAGCCGTAACCGGCCGCCGTCACACCGATGGAACCCACCAGACTGGCCTTGTCGGCATAGATCTGGTCGGCGGCACTGGCTATGTAATAGGCGCCCGAGGCACCCAGGTCGGAAATCACCGCATACAGCTTGATTTCCGGGTGCAGGGCGCGCAGGCGGCGAATCTCGTCATACACATAACCCGACTGCACAGGGCTGCCGCCCGGGCTGTTGATGCGCAGGATCACACCCTTGACCTTGGGGTCTTCAAACGCGGTGCGCAGGCTGCTGACGATATTGTCGGCACTGGCGGCCTCCTTGTCGGCAATCACGCCACGCACTTCGATCAGGGCGGTGTAATTGGCGCCACGGGTCGCGCTTTTTTCCATGTCCATCAGCGGACTGAACAGCGCCAGCATGCCGAGCAGGTAAACAAAGGTCAGCAGCTTGAAGAAAATCCCCCAACGCCGTGAACGACGCTGCTCCTGGACGCTGGCCAGGAGGGTTTTCTCCAACAGTTTCCAGCTCTTGTCATCACCGCTCTCGGCCTTTTCGGGCGCCTTCCATTCGTCACTCATGCCATTAACCCCAGCAAAGACTTATTGAGCCCGGCCGAGCCAGGCGTGCAACTCAGAAAAATGATCGATCGTCAGCCTGGGCTCATAAACCTGCAAGGCCTCGGCAGACTGGGCGCCATAACTGACCGCCACACTGTCAATGCCAGCATTGCGCGCCATCATCAGGTCGAAGGACGCATCACCCACCATCAATGCCTCGCGCGGCGACACGCCACAGTGCGCAAGGATCTGCTCGAGCATCAGAGGGTGAGGCTTGCTGGCGGTTTCATCCGCAGCGCGGGTGATATCAAAGTAATTTTCCCAGCCATGGGCACCGAGCACGCGATCCAGTCCGCGACGAGCCTTACCAGTGGCCACGGCGAGGTGATAGCCCTCGGCGCGGAACGCCGCCAGGGATTGCCTCACACCGTCGAACAGCGGCGACGGCTCGGCCTCCAGGGCGATGTAGTGATCGGCGTAGTGCTCGCGGAACGCTACCAGCTCAGTGTCATCGATCTCGGGGTACAAGGTGCGGATCGCCTCAGGCAAGCCCAGGCCGATAATGCCCTTGACTGCCAGGTCGCTGCACAGCTCATAGCCCGAACGGGTCGAAGCCATGTGCATCGACTCGACAATCCGGCCAATGGAATCACACAGGGTGCCGTCCCAATCGAAAATCAGCAGCTTGTAATCACGGTGCGACACTCAAACGCTCCACGGTCTTGGCCCACATCTCATCGACCGGCGCCTGCAGCTTCAGCTCGCCACCATCGGGCAGCGGCACGGTGAGCATGTAGGCGTGCAGGAACAGGCGCTTGCCGCCCAGATCGCGAATCTCCTTGGAGAAACCCTCGTCGCCGTACTTGGTGTCGCCGGCAATGCAGTGGCCCGCATGCAGGGTGTGCACGCGAATCTGGTGAGTACGCCCGGTGACCGGCTTGGCCTCAACCATGGTGGCGAAATCGCCGAAACGGCGCAGCACCTTGAACAGGGTCAGGGCTTCTTTGCCCTCCTCATCCACTTCGACCATACGTTCGCCGGAGCGCAGGTTGCTCTTCTGCAACGGCGCGCGGACGCTCTTGATCGAACTGGCCCAGTTGCCACGCACCAGCGCCATGTAGCGTTTGTCCACGCCATCGCCACGCAGGGCGGTGTGCAGGTGGCGCAACATGCTGCGCTTCTTGGCGATCATGAGCAGGCCAGAGGTGTCGCGGTCCAGACGGTGGACCAGCTCCAACTCCTTGGCATCCGGGCGCAGTTGGCGAAAGGCCTCAATCACCCCGTAATTCAGACCGCTGCCGCCGTGAACCGCAATGCCACACGGCTTGTTGATCACGATCAGCTTGTTGTCTTCGAAGACAATTGAGGCTTCCAGGCGCTGTAAAAGGCCCTGGGCCAGCGGCACAGGTTCGTCACGCTCAGGCACGCGCACCGGAGGCACACGGACGATATCGCCCGCCTGCAACTTGTACTCGGGCTTGATCCGGCCCTTGTTCACGCGCACTTCGCCTTTACGCAAGATGCGGTAGATCAAGGTCTTGGGCACGCCTTTGAGCCTGGCCAGGAGAAAATTGTCGATGCGTTGGCCGGCATATTCCGGCGAGACCTCAAGCAGCTGGACGCTGGGGGTCTGGGGGGCGGTAGTCGTCATAGCGGCGATGATAACAATTTTTTATGGAATTGAAGCACTTAATCATTGCTGCTATAGTCGCGAACGCCGCCAAAAGCGGCCTGGACAGAGGACTTGCGGCAAATTGCCGGCCCTGACCATCGCAATTCATCAGGACGCGAGGCCGTCCTACGGGGCTTTCGCCACCTTGGAAGGCTCAGGATTGTAACAAGCGCAGGTGACATGAGGCCTGAAGCGAGTGCAGATAGCAGAGTGAATACTCGCATTTTGCGCCGATATTTACGGCCAGTTCACAAAGTGCAGTCAGTCTTGAGGCACACCACGGCGAATGCTTCGGAAACAACGCCTGTTAAGAGCCGAGTGAGAGCGCAGTCGCCCACACTTGGTCTTGTTTAGCCATGAGCGTGGACTCCCCATTGGAGAACACGGTAAATGCCAACCCGCTGCGGATTCTGCGCGCGGCAGCACCCGAATTATCAGGGATACGTGTAGGGTGGAGATGCACAACCGTCGGACCGTGTAGCACTAGGCTTATATTTAGACGCTTCATCTCGTCCACAGTCGCCGGTTGATTCCTCCTCCTGACCTTAGCTTTTGTTGAAGTGGTGCCTTTGTCACCACCGCTAACAAGCAGGACGCGTCCGTCGCGATACCAGCCCAATTGGCCGGTTATTGCTGGACACTGGAGTGGCCAACCACTCTTGACGCACCTGACACCGACCGTGAGAAGTCGTGTGTGCCGAACGCCGTTTCCGGCAGCCCGGAAACCGACGGTACAACATGAAAAGAATGCTGATTAACGCAACTCAACCCGAAGAGTTGCGTGTTGCACTGGTAGATGGCCAACGCCTCTACGACCTGGACATCGAATCCGGTGCACGCGAGCAAAAGAAGGCCAACATCTATAAAGGCCGTATTACTCGCATCGAACCAAGCCTTGAGGCTGCCTTTGTCGATTTCGGCTCCGAGCGCCACGGCTTCCTGCCCCTCAAAGAAATCTCCCGCGAATACTTCAAGAAAGCCCCTGAAGGCCGCGTGAACATCAAGGACGTCCTGAGCGAAGGCCAGGAAGTCATCGTTCAGGTGGAAAAAGAAGAACGTGGCAACAAGGGCGCCGCCCTGACCACCTTCATCAGCCTGGCAGGCCGTTACCTGGTCCTGATGCCGAACAACCCGCGTGCTGGCGGTATCTCCCGTCGCATCGAAGGCGAAGAGCGCAACGAACTGCGTGAAGCGCTGAACGGTTTGATCGCACCCGCCGACATGGGCCTGATCGTTCGCACTGCAGGCCTGGGCCGCAGCAGCGAAGAAATGCAGTGGGACCTCGACTACCTGCTGCAACTGTGGACCGCCATCAAAGAAGCCTCGCTGGATCGCTCCGCGCCATTCCTGATCTACCAGGAAAGCAACGTGATCATCCGCGCCATCCGCGATTACCTGCGCCAGGACATCGGCGAAGTACTGATCGACAGCGTTGAGGCCCAGGACGAAGCCCTGACCTTCATCCGCCAGGTGATGCCGCAGTACGCCAGCAAGATCAAGTTGTACGAAGACAGCGTTCCGCTGTTCAACCGTTTCCAGATCGAAAGCCAGATCGAGACCGCTTTCCAGCGCGTGGTCGAACTGCCTTCCGGCGGCTCCATCGTGATCGACCCGACCGAAGCCCTGGTGTCCATCGACATCAACTCGGCGCGCGCCACGAAGGGTAGCGACATCGAAGAAACCGCCCTGCAGACCAACCTGGAAGCGGCTGAAGAAATCGCCCGCCAGTTGCGCCTGCGTGACATCGGCGGCCTGATCGTGATCGACTTCATCGACATGACCCCTGCCAAGAACCAGCGCGCCGTGGAAGAGAAAGTCCGCGAATGCCTGGAAGCTGACCGTGCCCGCGTGCAAGTCGGCCGCATCTCGCGCTTCGGCCTGCTGGAAATGTCCCGTCAGCGCCTGCGTCCATCCCTGGGCGAAAGCAGCGGCATCGTCTGCCCGCGCTGCAACGGCACCGGCATCATCCGTGACGTTGAATCGCTGTCCCTGGCGATCCTGCGCCTGATCGAAGAAGAAGCCCTGAAAGACCGCACTGCCGAAGTCCGCG
The DNA here is from genome assembly GCF_001050345.1 of Pseudomonas fildesensis. Classification (GTDB taxonomy): domain Bacteria; phylum Pseudomonadota; class Gammaproteobacteria; order Pseudomonadales; family Pseudomonadaceae; genus Aquipseudomonas; species Aquipseudomonas fildesensis. The sequence goes on from NZ_LFMW01000024.1 coordinate 98,212, forward strand.
CGCAAGTGCCGATCCCGGTTGCAGCCTTCCTGCTCAACGAAAAACGCAACTCGATCACCAAGATCGAACTGCGCACCCGTGCACGTATCGTCATCCTCCCGAACGACCATCTCGAAACGCCGCACTTCGAAGTGCAGCGCCTGCGTGATGACAGCCCGGAAGCCCACACCAATCAGTCCAGCTACGAAATCGCTGCTGCCGCTGCCGAAGTGGAAGAAGTCCAGCCAGCCGCCGCGACCCGCACCCTGGTTCGCCAGGAAGCTGCCGTGAAGACCGCACCGGCGCGTGCCAACGCACCGGTTCCGGTTGAAGTCACCGCTCCGGTTGCCGCGCCGGCCGCCCTTCCTGAGCCAAGCCTGTTCAAAGGCCTGGTGAAGTCGCTGGTCAGCCTGTTCGCTACCAAGGAAGAGCCTGCTGCTGCGGTTGTGGTCGAAAAACCTGCCAGCGAACGCCCGGCGCGCAACGAAGAACGTCGCAACGGTCGCCAGCAGAGCCGTAACCGCAACGGTCGCCGTGACGAAGAACGCAAGCCTCGTGAAGAACGTGCACCGCGTGAAGAACGCGCCCCCCGTGAAGAACGTGCGCCTCGCGAAGCCCGTGAAGACACCCCGGCCGTAGCCCGCGAAGAACGTGCACCGCGTGAAGAGCGCGCACCACGTACTCCACGTGCCCCGCGCGAAGATCGCAAGCCACGTGGCGAGCGTGAAGAGCGCGTGCGTGAACTGCGCGAGCCACTGGACGCTGCGCCTGCCGCTGCTGTTGCCGCTGTTGCCGACACCGAAGAACGCCCGGCTCGCCAGCCGCGTGAAGAGCGTGCGCCACGTGAAGAGCGTCAACCACGTGCACCGCGTGAAGAACGTCAACCGCGTGCCGAACAAGCCGCTGCCAGCGAAGAAGAGGAAGTGCTGAACGGCGAAGAGCAACTGCAGGACGACGGTCAGGACAACGCCGAAGGCGATCGTCCACGCCGCCGCTCCCGTGGCCAGCGTCGTCGCAGCAACCGTCGTGAGCGTCAGCGTGATGCCAACGGCAACGTGATCGAAGGCTCGGAAGAGACCGGCGAGAACGCAGAAGCCGCTACCGGCGAACCGACTGGCGCCGAACTGGCTGCCGGCCTGGCCGTTACCGCTGCTGTTGCCAGCTCGGTCATCAGCGCACCTGCTGAAGCCCAGGCTCACGAGCAGGCTGAACGCGCCACCGCCTCCGTCGAAGAGACCACAGTAGTAGAAGCGCCAGTCGCCGAGACTCCAGTGGTTGAAGCGCCGCTCGTTGAAGCCACCACCCCGATCGAAGCCCCAGTGGTTCCGGAAGTGGAAGTGGTACCGGTTCACGAAGCCCAGCCAGAAGCCGAAGTAGCCGCTGTTGAGCCAGCACCTGTGGTTGAACAACAGCCAGTGGTTGAAGCCGTTGTTGAAGCCCCGGTTGTGGAAGAAGCTGCCCCGGCAGTGCGTGAAGTTCGCGAAGAACAGACCGCCTTCCAGTGGACTGCAGAGCCAGCTGCCCCGGCTGAAGCGCCAGTCGCTGCCCCTGTGGTAGAAGAAGCGCCTGCTCCGGTTGCCGAAGTGGTTGAAGCCGCTCCGGTTGTGGTTGCCGAGCCTGAGCCTGTGATTGAAGCGCCAGTGGTTGCCGAAGTCGCCGCTCCGGTGGTTGAAGCTGCGCCTGCCAGCGCCCTGACCGAAAACGGCCGTGCGCCGAACGACCCACGTGAAGTGCGTCGTCGTCGCAAGGAAGCCGAAGCTGCCGCCGCTGCAGCCGCTGCCGCACCGGCTGCTGCCGAAGTGGTCGAGGCGCCAGCGCCGGTTGCTGAAACCGTGGTTGAGCACACTGCCCCATCCGTCGACGACGTGGCAGAGCACCACCCAAAGGCCCTGGAAGAAGAGCACGAGCCTAAACCCCTCGTCTGATTCCATCAGCCACTAAAAAGCCCCGCCTGAGTGATCAGGCGGGGCTTTTTTATGCACGCAAGTTTTGTGCTGGCTTAGAGGCCGTCATCACTGACAAGCCAGCGCCTGATCAGGTGGGAGCGAAACTCAATGATTGCGGCACATCCACATCCCAGAGCACGCCAGGGTCATCCAACGGCACCTCCCTTACGGTGGCGTGCGCAAATAGCGGCTTGGCCCCACGATCCCCCTTCAACGCCATCAAGCTCGGCCCGAACGCAGAGCCAAACGCCACAGGATGCCCGTACTCATCACCGCACACGGGCACGCCGATGCCGTCTGCCGTCACCGCGTCAATCACCCGTTCAATACTCGACGACAGAATAAACGGCATATCTCCCAGCACTACCAACCAGCCATCCGCCGAACCACTGGCCGCAACGGCCGCCGCAATACTGTCGCCCATACCCGCCGAGCGCAGCAGCAACACTTCGCAGCCGTAGGCTTCTGCCAAGCGTATGACATCGAGCCGATCCGGCGAGGTCACCACCCAGCGCTCCACAACGCCCTCTGGCAAATTCACCAGCACTTGCTCGATCACCGGCCGCGTCACGCCATCCCTGCCTACGCAATCTGCCAGCAACTTATCCTGACCCGCCCCCGCTTCAGCCCGAAAACGACTGCCCTGCCCCGCCGCCAGAACGATCGCCGTGACCATCACTCAGCCACCACCGCCAGCGGCTTTTTCTGCAACGGCGCCACGCCGTTCTTGATCGCGACAATTTCCGCCATCAGCGACAACGCAATCTCCGCAGGTGTGTGGCTGCCGATGTGCAAACCAATCGGCCCGTGCAAACGCGCGATGGCATCGGCAGACAGTCCCAACGCCGCCAGGTTTTCCCGGCGTTTCTGGCTATTGACCCGCGACCCCAGCGCACCGATATAGAACGCGCTGGAATTCAACGCCGTCAGCAACGCCATATCGTCCAAACGCGGGTCATGGGTCAGGCAGACGATGGCGGTGCGCTCGTCGGTCTGGATATTCAGCACCGCTTCATCCGGCATACCGGGCACGAAGCGGCCGTGCTGTTCTTCCCAGCCGTAGACAAATTCTTCGCGCGGGTCGCAGATGAGCACTTCGAAATCCAGCAATCGCGCCATTTGCGCCACATAACGCGACAGCTGCCCGGCGCCGATCAACAGCAGGCGCCAGCGCGGGCCGTAGATGGCGCGCAAGCGCTCGCCATCGAATGTCACGATGTCGGTCTTGCTCGCTCCGCTCAAGCTCACTTCGCCCGTGGCCAGGTCCAACTCCCGGGCGACAATTTCATGGGCTTCACAGCGCGCCAGCAATTGGGCGACCCAATCCCACTCATCCACGCGTTCCTCGGTCAGGCGCAGGGTGCCGCCACAGGGCAGGCCAAAACGTGCGGCTTCGTCGCGCGTCACGCCGTAGGTCACCAGTTGTACCGGTGGCCCGTCATCAGCCAAGCGACCATCCTGTAGGCGCGCAATCAAGTCGTCTTCGATGCATCCACCGGACACCGAGCCAATCACCACCCCATCGCCACGCAGGGCCAGCATCGCCCCCGGCGGGCGCGGCGCACTGCCCCAGGTCTGGACCACGCTGTACAACACCACCCGCTGCCCGGCGCGGCGCCATTCCAGCACGCTGCGCAGGACATTCAGATCCACACTGTCCACAAAACCTCCTGCACGCGCTTGAGCGCAAATGCCCGCATGATGATTGGGTTTAGAACGGGGTAGCGGGTGCGAGTTTCATCGGCGCACCGTTAGGCGCTGCTTTGGATGAACTGCCTCACGCGAATCTGATGAAGTATTCACTTTATGTAAATCAAAAATCTCGATAAGTGATCGGCAGAAACGCAAACGCCCCGAACCAGTCGGGGCGTTTGCGGATTGCTGTGGGCGTCAGTTCACGCCATCAGCGTCTTACTTGATAACCGGTGCAGGACCTTCAGCCACGCCCAGGTCATCTTCTTCACGGGTATCGGAGATACCACGACCACCGGAAGCCAACTCGCTTTGCAGCTGATCGGTGTCCAGTTCCTTGACCCACTTGGCCACAACCAGGGTGGCAACGGCGTTACCGACCAGGTTGGTCAGTGCGCGGGCTTCGGACATGAAGCGGTCGATACCCAGGATCAGCGCCAGGCCGGCAACCGGCAAGTGGCCAACAGCCGACAGGGTTGCAGCCAGTACGATGAAGCCGCTACCGGTCACGCCTGCAGCGCCTTTGGAGGACAGCAGCAGCACCAGCAGCAAGGTGATCTGGTGAGTGATGTCCATGTGGGTGTCAGTCGCCTGAGCGATGAACACGGCAGCCATGGTCAGGTAAATCGACGTACCGTCGAGGTTGAAGGAGTAGCCAGTCGGGATCACCAGGCCTACTACGGATTTCTTCGCGCCCAGACGCTCCATCTTGATCAGCATGCGTGGCAGTGCGGATTCGGAGGAGGAAGTACCCAGTACGATCAACAGTTCTTCACGGATGTAGCGGATCAGTTTCAGTACGCTGAAACCGTGAGCGCGGCAGATACCACCCAGTACCACCAGCACGAACAGCAGGCAGGTGATGTAGAAGCAGATCATCAACTGGCCCAGTTGCACCAGGGAACCTACACCGTAGGCACCGATGGTGAACGCCATGGCGCCCAGGGCACCGATTGGCGCGAGCTTCATGATCATGTTGATGATGTTGAACATCACGTGGGCGAAGCGATCGATGAAGTCCAGCACCGGCTTGCCGTAGGCACCCAGGCGATGCAGGGCGAAACCGAAGATCACCGAGAACATCAGCACTTGCAGGATATCGCCGTTGGCGAAGGCGCCGACGATGGTGTTAGGAATGACGTTGAGGATGAAGCCGACGATGCTCTGGTCCTTACCGGCAGTCACGTAGGCCGCTACTTTGGAGGCGTCCAGGGTCGCTACGTCGATGTGCATGCCGGCGCCCGGTTGCACAACGTTCACCACGATCAGGCCGATCAGCAGGGCGATGGTAGAAACGACTTCGAAGTACAGCAGCGCATAACCGCCGGTTTTGCCGACCGATTTCATGTTTTGCATGCCAGCGATACCGCTGACAACGGTGCAGAAGATGATCGGGGCGATGACCATTTTGATCAGTTTGATAAACCCGTCACCCAGCGGCTTGAGGGCCACACCGGTCTGCGGGTAGAAGTGACCGAGCAAAATACCGATAACGATTGCGACGATCACCTGGAAATACAGGGATTTATAGATTGGCTGACGAGTCGTCATTGCAAAGTTCCTCAATCGTACCGTGTGGCAAATATCCGCCATTGCCCACGACACTTGAATTGCGAACCCTCCTGCACTGGAGGGATTTGTTGTTTGCGAGACCTGTAGGACCAAGCCTGCGCTGTAATCTTTATCGCAAACGTCGTGCCACTTTTCTGAAAATCCCTGGAGGCCCTTAGACATCAGGCCTGGGCGGTTTCACACGCTTGTCAGGGCTGCCAACAAGGTGGCGGATTTCCGCCCACCCACCCAGTCTCGTCCTACAATTTGGCGGATATCCGCCTTGTCGCCTCTGCGGGTGCTGGTTACCATCCACCCCTCCATGGACGAGGCACTTGCATGCGTGAACGTACCATCGCCAGTCACTACGCCCGGGCCGCCCTCGGCGGTGCGCGCCGGGCCGGTTACGACTACTCGGGCCTGCTGCAGCAGGTGGGCATCACCCCGCAACTGCTGACCGAACCCCGAGCCCGCATCGCGCCCGAACAATTTACCCGGCTGCTGCAAATGCTCTGGCTGGCGCTGGACGACGAGTACCTGGGATTTGCCGAAGGCCCGAGCAAGCGCGGCACCTTCGCCATGATGTGCCACGCATTGATCCATTGCCGCACCCTGGAGAAGGCTCTGGAACGCGGCTTATTATTTTATGGCCTATTCCCGCAGGGACCGCGCTGGCAGCTGACTCGCGAAGGCGAAATGGCTCGTTTGAGCCTGGACGACTCGCAGCTGTGGGACCCGGATCACTTCCTCAGCGAGTGCCTGTTGGTGATCTGGCATCGCCTGGGCAGTTGGTTAATCGGCCAGCGCATCCGGCTGGAGCAGGCCACATTCAGCTACCCAACGCCCGCCCACGCCAGTGAATATGACCTGCTCTTCCCCTGCCCTCAGGTATTCGGCGCGCCGAACAGCAGCCTGGTGTTTCATGCGCGCTACCTGAGCCTGCCGCTGTTGCAGGACGAGCGCACGCTCAAGCATTTCCTGGAACGATCCCCCGCCGACCTGTTGTCTCGCCCGGATGAAGGCGACAGTTTGAGCAGCCAATTGCGACGCCTGCTGAGCCGCGACCGCACGCCCTGGCCAGACCTGGAAGCCGTCGCCCAGCACCTGCACATCAGCCCGCAGACCCTGCGCCGGCATTTGCGTGAGGAAGGCACCAGCTTTCAGGCACTCAAGGATGAACTGCGGCGGGACATCGCCATCTTCCACCTGGGGCGGGCGGACTTGTCATTGCAGGAGATTGCCGAGCAGTTGGGGTTTTCTGAACCGTCGGCGTTTCATCGCGCGTTCAAGAAGTGGACGGGATTGACGCCGGGTGCTTACCGCGCACAAGAGAATTAGGGCCTAACATCGCATCCTATGGCTGTTGTGAGCCGGTTTGTTGTGGCGAGCGGGCTTGCCACAACAAGCCCGCCCACTACAACAAGCCCGTTTGCCACAACAAGTCCATTTGCCACAGAAGAACCCTCATCGGCACAGGAACGCGATCAGACCACCAGGAAATGAATCTTGAATGCCGCGCCCCCTAGAGGTGAGTCACCCAGGGTCAGGCGCGCGCCGTAGCTTTCAATGATGTCCTTGACCACCGCCAGGCCGATCCCCTGCCCCGGATGCTGACGGTCCAGCCGTTCGCCCCGTTGCAAAATCCGCGCGCGCTGGTCGGGTGGCACACCGGGGCCGTCATCTTCGATGCACAGTTCAGTGCCTTCAAGGTTTTCTGCGAAGCTGATGCGCACTTCACTCAGGCACAGGCGATAGGCATTTTCCAGCAGGTTGCCGAGCATTTCGAGCAAGGCGCCCTTCTCGATGGGCACGTCGCATTCTTCCGGCAAATCGAAGGACACCGTGACACGCTTGTCGCGGTACACCTTGTCCAGCGTATCGCACAGGCTTTGCAGCACAGGTTCCAGGTGCACCTGATGGCGCACCAGGCCGCTTTTGCGCAGGCTGGCGCGCTGCAACTGGTAGCTGATCTGCTGGCTCATGCGCTCGATCTGCGATTGCAGCACCCAGGCCTGGTCGCGGTCTTCGGGGCGCTGGGCCATGTCTTCGCTCACGCCCTGCAATACCGCCAAAGGGGTTTTCAGGCTGTGGGCCAGGTCGTCGAGGGAGTCGCGGTAGCGCGCACGTTGTTCCCGTTCACTGTGCAGCAAGCGGTTAAGGGAGCCGGTGAGACGCAGCAGTTCGCGGGGGTGTTGTTCGGTGAGGCTTTCGCGGGTGCCGCCTTCGATCTGGTCGAGCTCCTGACTCAGCCGCCGCAGCGCTTGCAGGCCCCAGGTCAGGCCCAGCCACAACAAGGTCAGCAGCACCAGCAACGCCGCGCCGAAGCCCAGGTAGAGATTTTCGCGCAGGCCTTCGAGGGTCAGTTGGTATTCGCGCACCGGTTGCAGGGCGACAATACTGAACGCCGCGCTCTTGCCCCCCAGCAGCTTGACCTCCACGTCATACACGAAGAATTCCTGGCCATTGGCCTCGCGAATCCGTGCAAATTCGTTGCCGCGCCCGTCGTAGCGCGGCTTGTAGTTGATGTTTTCTTCTCGGGTAGCCCGCGAACGCCATACCAGATGGCCTTCACGGTCGTAGATATAGCCGAGCAGCCGGCTGTCGGTGAGGTTGAAACGTTCGTCGGGCAACTGCGCCGGCATCAGCAGCCGGTTGTTTTCAACCCGCGCCGCAGAAATCAATGTGGTCACATCCGACGCCAGGCGCTGCTCGATGGAGTCTTGCAACGCCAGGCTGAAAGCGCCCTGCATGGCCGGTAACAAACCCAGCATAAACAACACGGCCAGGGTGGCGGCCGCGAGCATCAAGCGCACACGTAACGAGCGAATCAACGGCAGCGCTCATTGAACAGGTAACCCAGGCCGCGCACGGTGTCGATCGGTTTGAACCCGGCAGGTCCTTCCAGCTTGCGGCGCAGGCGGCCGACCAGCACTTCAATAACGTTCGGATCACGCTCGTCGTCATCGGGGTAGAGCTGTTCCATCAAGCGGTCCTTGGCGACCACCTGTTGATGGTGGCGCATCAGGTATTCGAGGATCCGATATTCGTAGGCCGTCAGTGCAAGCGGCTGCTCATCCAGGGACGCCTGCTTGCGATTGAGGTCGAGCAGCAAGGGCCCGGCGGTGATGGTCGACTGCGTAAACCCGCTGGAGCGGCGCAACAAGGCGTTCATCCGCGCTTCCAGTTCTTCGAACTGGAATGGCTTGACCAGGTAATCGTCGGCGCCGGAGGCCAAGCCTTCCACCTTGTCCTGCCAGTTGCCGCGGGCGGTCAGGATCAGGATCGGGAAGGTCTTGGCCTCGGTGCGCAGTTTGCGGATCAGGTCCAGGCCGCCCATGCCGGGCAGGCCCAGGTCGATGATCGCCAGGTCGTGATTGAACTGCCCGGTCTGGTACAGGGCTTCTTCGGCATTGGCCACCGCTTCGACCACATGCCCGCTGTCGGTCAGGCGGGTCATCAGGTGATGACGCAGCAGCGCCTCATCTTCCACCACCAGCAATTTCATAAGGCTCTCCAAGGCAAATCAACTGTCCGACAGAGGGATATCATAGCGGCCCTGCAAGTCTTGCTGGCGCATTTTAATACCGTTGAACTGGCCGGTCAGGTGTTCATAGCCGGCGCGATAACTCGGCTGCGGGGTCGTCAGGCCCAGGGACTGGCCCCAGGGCGTCGGCTGACTGGCTGCGTCTTCGAAGCTGACACGCTGGATCAGCGTGCTGGATTTCTTGGTTTTTTCGCTACCAAATGCCGCAAAGGCACCATCGCTGGCCTGAGCCCCGGCGGTGGCAGTGAGCATGGTTAACGCCAACATCAGCTTCTTGATCGCAGTCATGGTGTTGCCTCATACGCGGTTAGGCTGTGGAGCCCAGACTACGCAAGTGCCCCTGAACTCCCCCTGAACAGGCTCTGAACCTGGCCTGAACCGCTGCGGACTATCCACTGGCGCGTCAACTCGGCAAAATACCGCCCATGACGCCCTTACCCGCTTGCTGCACTCCACTCGACGCCCATTGGCCGCTGCCCGAACCCTTGCCGGGCACGGTGTTTCTCAGCACGCGTTTTGATCCCGCCTTGTTGGCAGCGGATGATTTCCAGCGCAGCGCCGTGCCGCCACCGGCGAGCATCCAGCGCTCGGTGGCCAAGCGCCAGGCGGAATTTCTCGCCGGCAGGTTGTGCGCCCGCGCCGCGCTGCAACGTCTCGATCACCTGGACTGCGTGCCAGCCATTGGCGAAGACCGCGCGCCAGTGTGGCCGCGGCATATCAGCGGTTCCATCACCCACAGCACCGGGCATGCTGCAGCAATTGTCGGCCACAAGGCGCAATGGCGCGGGCTGGGCATGGACCTGGAGAATGTGCTGACGCTGGAGCGGGCCGAGCGCCTGGCGGGCGAGATTCTCACCGCCAATGAGCTGCAGCGCATGGCCAACCTGCCGCGAGATCAGATAGCCCTGCTGGTGACGCTGACGTTTTCGATTAAGGAGAGCCTGTTCAAGGCGCTTTATCCGATCGTGCAGAAGCGCTTCTACTTTGAGCATGCCGAGGTGCTGGAGTGGTCGCAGGCCGGGCATGTAAGAGTGCGGCTGCTGACGGATCTGTCGGATGAGTGGTGCCATGGCAAGGAGCTGGAGGGGCAGTTTGCGCTGGATGAGGGGCAGTTGTTGAGCCTGATAGCCGTCAGCGCTTGATAGACAGCTATCGCCGGCAAGCCGGCTCCTACATGTTGGAATGCATTCCCCTGTAGGCGCTGGCTTGCCGGCGATAGGGAATCAGGATTTGTCCTGGTCCCGCGGCCAGCTCAGGCTGAAACACGCCCCGCCCAAATTGTTGCTCTTGCCGATCAACGCCCTCCCGCCGTGCCAATAAATAATCCGCCGCACAATCGACAAACCCAAACCATGCCCGCCCGAGGCGCGCGTTCGGCTGTCGTCGAGACGCAGGAACGGCGTGAAGATGCGCTCCCAGGCGCTTTCCGGCACGCCGGGGCCGTCGTCTTCCACGTCGATGCGGCAGCGTACTTGGCCGACTTGATAGCTGATCAGCACCCGGCCCTGGGCATGCCGCATGGCGTTGCTCACCAGGTTTTGCAGCGCGCGGTGCAGGTAGCGCGGCTCGGCCTCGACCCAGGCGTCATCCCAATGCGCCGAAGACAGGCAAATACCACGGCTCACGCTGACCTGCGGACGCAGTGGCGATAATTCGCCGATCACCTGATCAAGCAAGGCATCGAGGTCTACCCGCTGGAAATTCAGCTCCGGCGCGCCCTGCTCCAATCGCGCGTAAGTGAGCATTTCGTCCACCAGGCCATCGAGATCCTGGATGTCGCTGTCCATGCCTTCCAGGTATTTGCGCCGGGCTTGGGGGGTGGCAGCGTCGCCGATCATCTCCAGGCCGAAACGCAGGCGTGCCACCGGCGTGCGCAACTCGTGGGACACCGCGCGCACCAGTTCGCGTTGGATCGCCAGTAACTGCTGCAAGTGCTCGGCCATGCCATTAAAGGCCGCGGCCAGGCGCCCGACCGAGTCGGCACCGCGCGCCGGTACGCGCACTTCCAGGTTGCCCTTGGCAATCCGGGTGGCAGCAGCCTCAAGACCTTTGAGCCGGCGCTCCAACTGGCGCACCAGTAAATAGACGATCAGGCCGATCAGGGTCAGGCTGATCAAGGCGATCAGGATCAACCACTGCGCCGGGTACGGGTTCATTTGATACAGCGGGCCGATTTCCAGCACCCAAGGTGTCCCGACCATTCCGGCAAATACGCGAATCGAATCGCCGCCCTTGCCGAGTGCCATCACCGTATCGCCCTCTGCCACGCGCCGACGCTGGTCGTCATCCATATCGGCCTGGTCGAGAGTCATCAGGTGCATCTCGAAGCCAAAACCCTTGGCTGCCTTTATATCCGCCAAGCGTTGCGGCTGCTCGGCCACGGGGAAGCGCACCAGTTCGTCGGCCAACAGGTAAATGGTCGCACGGGCCAGTTGTTCGCTGATCTGCTGCACCTCGCCGGTGAGCACCCACTGTTCCTGTTCACTGACCAGCCGCAGCACGCGCGCCGCGTGCGGGCCGGTCTGCTCCACCAACACCTGGCCGCGTTGCAGGCGATTGCGCTGGGTCAGGTCCAGTTTGGCGTCGGCGAGGGTGCGCAGCTCCAGAGGGATGCCCAGCAAACGCTCCCACACCGCCAGGGCGCGCTGGCGCTCGATTGGGCTCATGGGCCGCAGGTTGTCGCCCATCAACGCGAAAGTGCCGTGGGCCAGGCGCTCGCGGTATTGGCCGCTGCGTACCTCGTTGAGCAGGTGCAAGGCCAGCACACCCAGCAGCGCCACGAGGATCAGCGCCGCACACATGCCGCCATAAATGCGCAGGAAGATCGAGTTCACAGCAGCATATCGGCAGCGGCTTCGGGGACGAACAAGTAGCCTTTGCTGCGGATGGTCTTGATCAGGCGCGGGTGGATGGGGTCGTCGCCGATCTTCGGGCGAATGCGCGAAATGCGCACGTCGATGGAGCGGTCCTGGCCGTCGTAGCCGATGCCGCGCAACGCGATGAAGATTTCTTCGCGAGAGAGAATGCGCCCGGCGTTCGCTACCAGCAGCCACAACAGGTCGAACTCGGCGCTGGTCAGCTCGATGCCGCCGTCGTGCAGCCAGGCCTCGCGCAGGGCGTTGTCCACCACCAGCGGGCCGAATTGCAGGCGACGCTGGTTCTCCACCACCAGCGTTTCCGCCGGCTCGCTGCGCCGCAACAGTGCCTGGATACGCGCCAACAACAGGCGCGGGCGTACGGGTTTGCACACGTAATCGTCGGCGCCCATGTCCAGGCCCAACACCTGGTCCATGTCGTCGGTGCGCGCGGTCAACATGAGGATCACCCCGTCGTAACGCTCGCGCACCTTGCGGCAGATGCTCAGGCCGTCTTCGCCGGGCAGCATCAGGTCTAGGATCACCAGGTCCGGTTGTTCGGCGATAATCCGCGCCGCCGCCAGGGCGCCGTCGCCTTCCACCGACACGCGCAGGCCGTTGCTCTCCAGGTACTCACGGGTCAACTCGGCCAATCGTTCATCGTCCTCGACGATCAGTATTTGCCAGGCTTCTTGCTCCATGCGTTACCTCAACTCTAATTATTGTTGAAATGGGGGGACGCCTACATTTGTCATCTGGCGCAGACAAAATGTAGCCGATTGTAGCCATGCCCCAACCCTCCAGCACAAGCCGGGAAATGCATTCGGTGATCGCGTTTTTTTGTGATAGGGTTCGCGCCCTCAAAAATCCAACCCGCTGTTTTTATCTTGGAATATTCGGTGACAAACGGCTTAATCCAGCAGCACTGCGGCCTACACGGGTGTTCCACGTTTCATACACATTTTACCCACAGCGTTATCCACAGGTCTTGCGTTGCGAAGCATCCCAAAACGCATTATCTTGTACCTCGGCGCTAAAAAAACCCTACATGTAGGGTTTTGAGCGAAAAGACCAAACACAAATCAGACAAGAAACTCAAGCCCTTTCTTGCTCCTGTTTGGTCTAAAACCAGCATTTTTTGAAAGCCCAAACCGCTCAAGCGGATGGCAACCGGTTTCAAGCCTCAAGGGCAGAAAGCGGTACGGGTGTTGCAGTGCTTGAACCTGGCAACTGTCACCCATCAGGAATACGGCGAAGGGCTTTTAAGCTCCAAACCGAAGACTTCGGCATGGAAGCGGCGCGATGAGCTCCCTTCCTCCTGTCCCGAGGTTGTTATGCCAGGCCCAGGCCTGCTGTAAGTGCTTCAGGACGGAACGGTGGGCACCGTGATGGTGCCCAAATAAATATAGAATGTGGAGACAACCCCCCATGCAAACCGACACAACTCGCGAGAACCCGCAGGGCTCCGTGCCGCAGGCCGCTGATTCGAATATGGATCTGTCCGCCACTGCACCTGGCCAACTGCGCGTGATCAAGCGTAACGGCACTGTCGTTCCTTACACCGATGACAAAATCACCGTCGCCATCACCAAAGCGTTTCTTGCAGTTGAAGGCGGCACCGCTGCTGCCTCGTCGCGCATCCACGACACCGTTGCCCGCCTGACCGAACAAGTCACCGCGACCTTCAAGCGTCGCATGCCTTCGGGCGGCACCATCCACATCGAAGAAATCCAGGACCAGGTCGAACTGGCCCTGATGCGTGCCGGCGAACAGAAAGTGGCTCGCGACTACGTGATCTACCGTGACGCCCGTTCCAAGGAACGTGCCGTGCGCACCCCGGCCGAAGAAGCCGCCGTTCAAGCGCATCCGTCGATCCGCATCACCCTCGCCGACGGTACTTTCGCACCGCTGGACCTGGGCCGCCTGAACACCATCATCACCGAGGCCTGCGAAGGCCTGGAAGAAGTCGACGGCAATCTGATCCAGCGCGAAACCCTGAAGAACCTGTACGACGGCGTGGCCCTGACCGACGTCAACACCGCTCTGGTGATGACCGCCCGTACCCTGGTTGAGCGCGAGCCGAACTACTCGTTCGTGACCGCGCGCCTGCTGATGGACACCCTGCGTGCCGAAGGCCTGGGCTTCCTCGGCGTGGCCGACAGCGCCACCCACCACGAGATGGCTGACCTGTACGCCAAGGCCCTGCCGGCCTACATCGCCAAGGGTATCGAATTCGAATTGCTGAACCCGATCCTGGCCACCTTCGACCTGGAAAAGCTCGGCAAGGCGATCAACCACGAGCGCGACCAGCAGTTCACTTACCTGGGCCTGCAAACCCTGTACGACCGTTACTTCATCCACAAGGACGGTATCCGCTTCGAACTGCCGCAAGTGTTCTTCATGCGCGTGGCCATGGGCCTGGCGATTGAAGAGAAGAACAAAGAAGACCGTGCCATCGAGTTCTACAACCTGTTGTCGTCCTTCGACTACATGTCGTCGACCCCGACGCTGTTCAACGCCGGCACCCTGCGTCCACAGCTGTCCAGCTGCTACCTGACCACCGTGCCGGATGACCTGTCGGGCATCTACCACGCGATCCACGACAACGCCATGTTGTCCAAATTCGCCGGCGGCCTGGGCAACGACTGGACGCCAGTGCGTGCACTGGGTTCGTACATCAAGGGCACCAACGGCAAGTCCCAGGGCGTTGTACCGTTCCTCAAAGTAGTGAACGACACCGCCGTCGCCGTTAACCAGGGTGGCAAGCGCAAAGGCGCTGTGTGTGCTTACCTGGAAACCTGGCACATGGACATTGAAGAGTTCATCGAGCTGCGCAAGAACACCGGTGATGACCGTCGTCGTACCCACGACATGAACACCGCCAACTGGATCCCGGACCTGTTCATGAAGCGTGTCTTCGATGACGGCCCGTGGACCCTGTTCTCGCCATCCGAAGTGCCGGACCTGCACGACCTGACCGGCAAGGCCTTCGAAGAGCGCTACGAGTACTACGAAGCACTGTCCCAATACCCGGGCAAGATCAAGCTGTTCAAGACCATCCAGGCCAAAGACCTGTGGCGCAAAATGCTGTCCATGCTGTTTGAAACCGGCCACCCATGGCTGACCTTCAAAGACCCGTGCAACCTGCGCAGCCCGCAGCAGCACGTGGGCGTGGTCCACAGCTCGAACCTGTGCACCGAGATCACCTTGAACACCAACAAGGACGAGATCGCCGTTTGCAACCTGGGCTCGATCAACCTGCCGAACCACATCGTCAACGGCAAGCTGGACACCGTCAAGCTGGAACGTACCGTCAACACCGCAGTGCGCATGCTCGATAACGTCATCGACATCAACTACTACTCGGTGCCACAGGCGCAGAACTCCAACTTCAAGCACCGTCCAGTGGGACTCGGCATCATGGGCTTCCAGGACGCTTTGTACCTGCAGCACATTCCTTACGGTTCGGATGCTGCGGTCGAGTTCGCCGACAAGTCCATGGAAGCGGTCAGCTACTACGCGATCCAGGCTTCCTGCGACCTGGCCGACGAGCGCGGTGCCTACGAGACGTTCCAGGGTTCGCTGTGGTCCAAAGGCATCCTGCCGCTGGATTCGCAACAGATCCTGATCGAGCAACGTGGCCAGAAGTACATCGACGTTGACCTCAACGAATCCCTGGACTGGGCACCGGTACGTGCCCGTGTGCAGAAAGGCATTCGTAACTCCAACATCATGGCCATCGCACCGACCGCTACCATCGCCAACATCACTGGCGTGTCGCAGTCGATCGAACCGACCTACCAGAACCTGTATGTGAAATCGAACCTGTCGGGCGAATTCACCGTGATCAACCCGTACCTGGTTCGCGACCTGAAAGCCCGCGACCTGTGGGACTCGGTCATGATCAACGACCTGAAGTACTACGACGGTTCGGTTCAACAGATCGAGCGCATCCCGCAAGAACTCAAAGAGCTCTACGCGACTGCCTTCGAAGTGGACACCAAGTGGATCGTTGACGCCGCCAGCCGTCGTCAGAAGTGGATCGACCAGGCTCAGTCGCTGAACCTGTACATCGCCGGCGCTTCGGGCAAGAAGCTCGACGTGACCTACCGCATGGCTTGGTACCGTGGCCTGAAAACCACTTACTACCTCCGTGCCCTGGCCGCGACCAGCACTGAGAAGTCGACCATCAACACCGGTAAGCTGAACGCTGTTTCCAGCGGCGGCAACCACGGTGACGATTCGGTCCTGGCTGCTCCTGCCGGCCCGGCGCCAGTGCCAAAGGCCTGCGCGATTGACGAGCCGGATTGCGAAGCTTGCCAATAAGCTGAGCCGGTCCCGGGCTTGAACGCCCGGGATTGAAAAACCGATAAACCCCTGCTGCTGAGGGTTTATCGGTTTTTTTCGTTTAGCGACCCGTTAGAGAAACGCGTACGCGATACCCTGCTTGGGCGCACCGCCTCGCCGTCCCCACAACTCGACTCGGCCATCAATTACCGCCATTGAATGCCTGTCGTAGGCCACGACCCCCAGCTTGCCATTCCCGAGCTCATTGCTCGAAGATCGCCTGTAAAGCCCCTTCAACCCCAGGCGATCCAACGCTTCATGGGGCATTTCGCCGTTGTTCAAGCTTTGCATGGCATGGGCAAAACTCCTTTTCGCATCATTAGGGTTGTCGTCCAGGCCATTTCCCTCCAACTGGGCACGCTTGGCACTCGCTGCGAACATAAAGTTGGCATCGGTCATCATGGACGGGTTATCACCCTTAAACTGTGCGTATCTGGCCGCGTGCTTCAGTTCATCCTTGGACAATTGCAGTTCGAACCCATCCCGCATTTTCACGTTATAGCCACCCTCCGTCTCTTTCACGTCTTTAAATACATCAGTGGGTTTCTGACCAAACTTCATCATTGCGCCCTTTATCGCTGAAACGGTGACGCAATTGCCGTCAGGCCCTTGGCTGAACCCACTCCAGATATTGTCCGGCTTTTTCCCTGGATTACTTGCATCGGGCCTGTAGTTGAAATGCTTGGAGCCCTCGGTAATCGGCAGGTTAGTCATGGGCTCGCTAGGGCCAAAACCACCTGGATTGACCGTATGGCCACGGCCACCACCACCACCACCACCACCACCACCACCACCACCACCACCTGGCTTAGGGCCGGGAGCTGGCGCTGGCGCTGGCGCTGGCGGCGTCGCGTCTTCTTCAGGAAACAGCAGCTTTATCAATTGCCGAAGAAATTCGCGAAACTGTTCGGACTCCACTTCGTCAATAAGCGTGCGGAGGACCTCCTTGAATTTCTCATCGCCCAGCTTTTCGCGCAGCTCATTCAACGTGTCCCGCACGTCCCTGGCCGTTTGGGGCTTCGAAGTTTGCTCTGCATCGAACAACTCATTGAGCAACTTCTTGACGGTCGACACGTCAGTTGCAGGCTCAACGACGGTCGGCGCCCCTCGTTCCATGCCCGGCACAAACCTCATACCCGCACTATCCGACCTCAACACCCCTGAACTCCACATCCCCCGCCCTCCCCATTGATTGTTGAGCCTCCTGGGCCCTGACCGATCAGTGGTGAAGCGCCATGGGTGCGTTCCCGCCCATGCATGTCAGCTAGTAACTCGATTCTCCTTTTTCGCCGCCCACAAAAAAGCCCCTCTTGTGAGGGGCTTTTTGTGGAGCGTTATCGCATCAGGTCATCTGAATGATGGTCTGCATGATGGTGCTCTGGGTGGAGATAGTCTTGGCGTTCGCCTGGTAGTTGCTCTGGGCCTTGATCAGGTCCACCAGCTCGTTGGTCAGGTTGACGTTGGAGTTCTCCAGGGAGCTGGCCACGATCGAGCCCAAGGTACCGGACTGCGGGGAGTCGTAACCTGGCTGGCCCGAAGCAAAGGTTTCTCTCCAGGTAGTACCGCCGGAAGGCTGCAGCCCCTGTTCGTTGTTGAAGCTGGCCAGGGAGAGCTGGCCTATAGACTTGCTCTGCTGATTGCTGAACGTGGCGAACAGCACGCCGCTGCCGTCGATTTTCAGACCGGTGATCTGGCCGGTGGCATAACCGTCGGTGATCGGCGGGTTACGGTAGCTGGCCGAGTTGTACTGGGTAATATCAGCCATGCTCACCGCGATACCACCTGGGTTGGCAGCAGCGCCGTTAGCTTTCCACACACCGTCGGTCACGGTACCTGGTTTCCAGGTGGAAATGGTCAGGGTGGTGTTGGAAACAATGCTCGGAGGAGTAACGACCCCAGTGAGCTTGCCGGCAGTGTCGAACGATAATGTCGACGCCACAGGCGCCACCGCGCCTGTGCCACTGATCGGCGTGCCGTCTGGGTTACGCCCGTCGATCAAGGTGTAGGACTTCCATTGGTTGGAATCCGTCTTCACCAGGTACTGCACCATCGGGTGAGCGTTGCCCTGGGTGTCATACAGCGTGGTGCTGTATTGAGTCGTGAAGGTATCGGTTTTGGTTGGATCAAACGGTTTCAAAACCTGATCAATCACCGGTTCCGAGGAATTCAGGTTGCTGGTGGAGTCCACCTTGGTAGAAGCCTTCGGCGGCAGGTTCGACAGGTTCAGTTGCAGGTCAACCAGGCCGCCCTTGGTGATCTTGCCATTTTCGTCCGCTGCGTAGCCCTGCAGGCGCGAAGTGCCGGTGTTGTTGGTGATGTAGCCGTCTTTGTCCGCACGGAAAGCACCGCTGCGGGTGTACTCCAGCGAGCCGTCACTGGCCTTCTGCACGAAAAAGCCACCGCCCTGGATCGCCATGTCCAGGATGCCACCGCTACCGTTGACGTCACCTTGGGTGAACTGCTGGGACACAGCCGCCAGGTTCACGCCATTGCCGATGCTGTTCTGGCCGGTGCCCAGTTTGGAGGCCGCGTAGATATCCGCGAACTCCGCACGGGACGATTTGAAGCCGGTGGTCGCGACGTTGGCGATGTTGTTGCCGGTCACGTCCAGTTGTTTGTTGGCCGCATAGAGGCCGCTAAGGCCGATGTTAAAAGACATGTTTCTCTCCCTCTGCCGTATTTAGCCGGCTCTATGTACCGATAGTCTGAATTTGCGACAGCTTGATGCTGGTTCCGCCCGCCAGGTTGAGCAGCATTTCGCCGCCGGTCTGGCTCAACGTCACGCTGGTCACCGTTGCCGGCAGCGAGGTGGTCAGGGCAACGGAATCGCCCTTGTCATTCTTGGTGGTGGCGTTGAACGTATAGGTACCCGAGGCAACCACTTCGCCCTTGTCGTTCTTGCCATCCCAAATAAAACTCTGGGTACCGGCACTTTGGGCGCCCATATCAATGGTGCGCACCGTGTCGCCGTCTTTGTCGGTGATCTTGATGGAGACATTGCCCACCGCCGATGTCACCGCTACGGAGCCGGTCATGCTCTTGCTGGTATCGACCAGGGTCTTGTCGGTCTGAGTGATCACCGAACGCCCCACCAGCGACGAGGCTTGCAGCGCTTGCGACGACGTGACGTTGCTGGAGATGGCCTTGACCGAGTCGTTCAGGTTATTGATGCCTTCGAGGCTGCTGAACTGCGCCAGCTGTGCCACAAACGCACCGTTGTCCTGAGGCGACAGCGGGTCCTGGTTTTTCAACTGGGTAACCAGCAACTGCAGGAACGAATCCTTGCCCATTGCCTGGTTGCCCGTCGCGGTCGTCGTAGCGCTGCTGATGCTGCTGTTGTCCGTTGCGGTCTTGACCTTGGAGTTGAAAAGGTCCTGGACTGCCGTGTTGGTGGAAGTATCAACGATGGCCATATTTTGGCGCCCCTTATCACTGACCCAGGGTCAGGACCTTCTGCATCATGGTTTTGGCGGTGTTCATCATTTCCGCGTTGGTCTGGAACGAGCGGCTGGCAGAAATCATGTCAGCCATTTCCTCGACCACGTTGACGTTGGGGTAATACACGTAACCCTTTTCGTTCGCGGCAGGGTGGTTAGGCTCGTAACGCGCTTCGAGATTGCTCTGGTCTTCGACTACACCGAGCACTTGCACGCCCTGGCCGGCTGCGTCCTGGTTCTGGAACAGCGAATCGCTGCCGCCGCTCTGGCCGCCCTGGAACATGGTGGCGAATACCGGGTGACGGGCGCGGTAGGTCTGGTCAATGCTCGAAGACACGGTCTCGGCGTTGGCGATGTTACTGGCGACGGTGTTGAGGCGCGTGGTCTGCGCGCTCATGCCACTACCGGCAATATTGAAAACACTGGACAGGGACATGGCTTACTCTCCACGCAGGGCTGACATCAGCCCTTTGAATTTGCTGTTAAGCAGGGTGAAGCTGGCCTGGAAGTTCACCGAGTTTTCGGCATAGGCCGATTGCTCCAGCTGGGCGTCGACGGTGTTCTGGTCGATCGATGGCTGCATCGGCGTGCGATACAGCAGCGACTCGTCACCACTGCTCAGGCCTTGCGCTTCGATATGACGAGTGTTGGTCATGTTCAAGGCGAAGGTACCGTTCTTGGTCTTGTCCTGCTGTGCGGCGAGCACGGCGGAGAAGTCCAGGTCCCGAGCCTTGTAGTTCGGGGTGTCGGCGTTGGCGATGTTGTTGGCCAGGACTTCGGCACGCTGAGCGCGGAAGCCCAGGGCTTGTTCGTGGATACCGAGCGCTTTATCGAAGCTGATGCTCATGGCGGAAACCTTTAGGCTGACCTGCTGTTCGTTAACAGGAACATAGCAAGGTGCATGCCAACCTTCTAAAGTCCCGTAACTCAAGGGTTTCCGGAGAGGTTGCCGGCGGCAATGCCAGAAAAGCGGCAAGCGCCTTCCGCGTGGCGCCAGTAAAGCGGCAATGCGGGTTGCCGCTTTCCTTCAACTTGCCGCAGAAACAAATGTGGGAGGGGTCGCACCGCCCCTCCCACATTTTTTGATCTGCGTACTATTACTATTTCGCCTGGTAAATGATCCCCGGGCTGCACTGCACCATCTGGTAATGATCCGGCAAGCCGTTCAGCGCCTCGGACGCACCGAGGAACAGGTAGCCACCACGCTTGAGGGTGCCGTGGATGCGCAACAGGATGTCTTTCTTCACTTCGGCCGAAAAGTAGATCAGCACGTTGCGGCAGAACACCATGTCGAACTTGCCCAGGCTGGCATAGCTGTCGAGCAGGTTGAACGAACGAAACTCCACGCGGCTCTTGATCGGCGCCTTGACCGCCCAACGCCCTGCCACTTTCGGGTCGAAGAAACGTTGCAGGCGTTCCGGGGACAAACCACGGCCCAGGGCCAGGCTGTCGTACTCGCCGGTCTTGCAGTTGGTGAGCATGGTGCCGGACAAGTCCGTTGCGACAATTTGCGCACCGGCCTTCAACTGGCCCATGTTGGTCCGCTCGAATTCATCGATGGACATCGAAATCGAATACGGTTCCTGACCCGACGAACACGCCGCCGACCAGATGCGCAAGCGCTGACCGGGGCTGGCCTTGATGGCTTCCGGCAACACTTTGCTCTTGAGCACCTCGAAGGGATAGGTGTCCCGAAACCACAGGGTTTCGTTGGTGGTCATGGCATCGACCACCATTTCCTTGAGCCCGCTGCGCGGCTGGCTCTGGATGCGCTGGACCAGCTCACCCAAGGACTTGATGCCCTGCTGTTCCATCAGTTTGTTGAGACGGCTGGATACCAAGTATTGCTTGTTTTCACCGAGCAATATGCCACAGGCTTTTTCCAGGAAGACCCGGAACTGTTCAAAATCCAAATTACCCGTAGACACTGATACCGCCTCTAAAATCGTATGACCGCCAGGGAGAAAGCCCCTAGCTATGATCTGCTGCCTTGATCCGGTCGACTACCCGGGATGCCAGGTCATCAGGACGAAATTTGGCCAGAAAGTCATCGGCACCGACCTTCTTCACCATCGCCTGATTGAATACGCCCGACAACGAAGTATGCAGGATGATATGCAACTTTTGCATGCGTGGATCGCTGCGTATCTCGGCCGTGAGAGTGTAGCCGTCCATTTCCGGCATCTCGATGTCGGAGATCATCATCAAGAATTCTTCTTCCGGTTTCTTGCCTTCTTCTACCAGCTTGCGCAAGTAATCCAACGCCTGGCGACCATCATTGAGGGCCACCACGTCAACACCGATGGTTTGCAGGCAACGGGTCACCTGTTTACGCGCCACCGAGGAATCATCCACCGTCAGCACCCGCAGCGAGATCGCCTTGTGCGCCGTGTCAGCATCTACCACGCCCACCGAAATCGTTTCCGAGGTCGGCGCCACTTCGGCGAGGATTTTCTCCACGTCGATGATTTCCACCAACTGGTTATCGACCCGCGTCACTGCCGTGAGGTAGTGATCGCGGCCGGTGCCCTTGGGCGGCGGATGGATCTCTTCCCAGTTCATGTTAACGATGCGCTCCACCGAGCGCACCAGGAAACCCTGGGTCTTGGTGTTGTACTCGGTAATGATCACGAACGGGCTCTGGCGGTCCTGCAAGCCAGCCGAACCGGTGGCCAGGGCCAGGTCAAGAATCGGGATAGTCGCGCCGCGGATGTTGGCCACGCCACACACCACCGGGCTGGACTTGGGCATGATCGTCAGCTTGGGACACTGCAACACTTCCCGCACTTTAAACACGTTAATGCCATACAGTTGCTTGCCGTCCAGGCGAAAAAGCAACAACTCCAGGCGATTCTGCCCTACCAGCTGTGTGCGCTGGTTTACTGAATCCATTACTCCTGCCATGCCTTGACTCCTACGCTAAAACCTTTGGCTATACCTACAAGGGCAGCGCGCACCCAACAGTAAACGGCACGAGCTTTGCTATTTGTTGGGTATGGATATTAAAACGACAGTTTCCCGACGCCCTGGCCTCCTACCGTACCGCAGTTTGCTCTGCGTCTCGATGGCGCTGCTTGCCTTGGTCTCAGGGGCTACGGCCCGCGCAGACAACGTCACCTTGCCTGATCTACTTATCGGCGTCACCCAAGGCTTTCTTGAGTTCACTGTAGAAGATTATCTGGCGACCACCCAGACACCTGGGCGTTATGAAATACAGGTCAACCAGCTCGACCCCCGCCTGCGCATGCCGATGTGCGACAAGGAATTGACAGCCACCCTGGAAAGCCCCGCACAGCCCATCGGCCGTGTGACGGTGAAGGTGCGCTGCGAGGGCGCCTCACCCTGGACGGTGTTTGTGCCGGCGCAGGTCAAGCTGTTCCGTGATGTAGTGGTGGTGGCGCGGCCGCTGAAACGCACCGGCATCATCGGTTTTGAGGACGTTGTACTGCGTGAACGCGACATCAGCCTGATCAACCAGGGCTACCTGACGTCCCTGGACCAGGCCGTCGGGCAGAAACTTACCCGACCAGTGGTCACCGATCAGGTCATCACACTGGTTCATCTGGAACAGGCCGAGGTGATTCGCAAGGGCGACCAAGTGGTGATATCCGCGAGCAGCGGCGGGTTGAACGTGAAAATGCCGGGGGAAGCGCTGTCCAACGGCGGCATGAGCGAACAGATACGAGTCAAGAACCTCAACTCCAACCGCGTGATCAGGGCGCGGGTGACGGCACCTGGCCAAGTCGAGGTTGCTTTATAGATCACTGGTATAGGACGCCAGCTTTTCCTACACTGTGCGCTAGACGTTAGCGTGTGCAGGTTTATTGTCAATCGAGCCTAAAGTTTGTCCGGGTATGGCCGAAAACATGGCAAGCGTCCAAATACCCAGAGGTTTTTTTAACATGGTCATTGATTTCAGTCGTTTAAATAACGCCCCGGCATTGCCAGGCAATACGCGCACCAGCGGCACCAAGGACAGCGTAGAAGCCAAGGCCCAGCCCCTGCCCGCCAAGGCAGAACAGGCTGTTGCCAGCCAAAGCGGGGAATCCGTACATTTGAGCAATGAGGCTCAACAGTTGCAGAAGGTCACTGACTCGCTGCGCGATCAACCGGTTGTCAATAAAGCCCGCGTGGCCGAATTGAAACAGGCAATCGCCGATGGCAGCTATAAAGTCGACAGCAACCGTGTAGCCAGCAAGCTGCTTAACTTCGAAGCCGAGCGCTAGGCACAGGCCTGCGCCGGGCTTTTGGACGCTTAAAACCCAAGGCCAGCCATGCACCACGACGAAAACCTGCTTCAACTGATCATTGATGATCTGGCGCCGACGCAACATTTGCTCGAGCTGCTCAAAGAAGAGACCCTGGCCCTCTACGGCCGGGACATGTCCTTGCTCGAAGAAATTCTGGCGCACAAACAGTCGTTGATTGTCTTGCTGGAACAGCATGGCAAGAAGCGCAGCGAGATTCTTGTCAGCCTTGGCCTGCCGGCCGATCACGACGGCCTCGCACAGCTGGCCAGCCACTCTACGGTCGGCGATCAACTACTGGCCCAGAGCGAAGCACTCAATCAATTGCTCAGCCAGTGTCAGAAGACCAACGCGCTTAACGGTCAGTCGATTCAGCTTCAGCAAGCCACGACCGCCAACCAGTTACGTATACTTCACGGCGGCGAGCCTCCGGCGCTTTACAACGCCCAGGGTTCCACCTCACGCCTAGTCAAACCAAGCACCCGCAGCCAAGCCTGACGCCGGATTTCGGCGCGCCCTATCCAAGGCGCGTTACATACTGGCAAAATGCCGATTCTTGTGTGTAGTCGTATTTTGTCTGGAGATGGAAGAACCGTGTTCAACGCCCTTAATGCGGAAGATGCCCCGCAGCCACCCAAGGTGCTCACCACGCCTCTGGAAATCGCCGGCACCTTGCGGATGCTGCAAGAAAGCCATGATCCGTTGATCATCACCTTCCACGAACGCAGCCAGCGCTTCCAGAGCTACCTGGTGGATGTCGACCGGGACAGCAAATCCCTGGCCCTCGACGAAATGATCCCCCGCGACGGCGAACGCTACCTTGAGAATGGCGAACCCTTCCGCATCGAAGGCTTCCACGACGGCGTGCGCATCGCCTGGGAAAGCAACGGCGGCCTGACCATCAGCGAGAAAGGCGGTCACCGCATCTACACCGGCAGCATGCCAGACGAGGTGGTTTACCATCAGCGCCGCAATGCTTTCCGTGCCGCACTGAAGCTGGCCCAGTTGGTCAACATCGAACTGGGCGGCGAGAAACTCAAGGCGCCGGTCAACGGCAAGCTGCTGGATATTTCCGCCACCGGCTGCAAGTTGCGTTTTGAAGGCGACATTTCCGAGCGCTTGCAACTGGGCCAGGTCTATGACCGCTTTATTGCTGCCCTGCCGTTCGGCAGCATGACCACCTGCGTCGAACTGCGTTACCTGCATTTCGAAGAGAGGATCAACACCACCTTCGCCGGCGTGCGCTTCCACAATATGAGTGGCTTGGTGCAGCGCCAGGTGGAGCGGTTTGTGTACCAACTGCAACGCGAAGCGCGACGCTTTGACAAGGACGACGACCTTTAACCGCTAAAAGTCGTGGCAAAAAAACGGGCAGATCCTGATGGGATCTGCCCGTTTTTGCATTCAGGGGCGTGCCCTGCTCAAGTCGTGAGGATGGTCATCCGGGCCAAGAGGTTCCGGGGGCCCTTCGAAGGCCGGCTCATCAACCGGCGGCTGCGGATCGGTTTCAGGCTCAGGCTCCGCAACCGGGTTCTGCATCTGCTCCTGCACCACCGCCTCGTCCACGCGCGGATCAAGACAGGCCACCAGCGGCGAACTGGACATGCTGTCGGGCATCGCCACGTGGTGCAACGGCGCATCGTCCACCTGATGCAGGTTAGTCACCGCCTTCGGCCGGATACGCCACACCAGAATCAACGCACACAAGCTGAAAAACGCATAGAGCATGTGGCTGCCGAACAGCTTCATGATCACACCCGCCAGCAACGGCCCGATGCTGGCACCGACCCCATAGGTCACCAGCAGCATGGCCGTCAGCGATACCCGCCGATCTCCCTCGACATGGTCATTGGAAAACGCCACGGCCAGCGGATACAGGCAGAACTGCACCAGCGAACACAGGAACCCCGCCACGAACAGCACCTCCAGCGGCACTTTGCTCATGATCGCCAATGGCAATGCCGCCACCGCCAGGCATAAGGCGAAACAGCGAATCAGCAGCGCACGGTCATAACGGTCTGACAACCAGCCCAGCGGCCACTGCACCAACAGACCGGCAAAAATGCAGCTACCCATGAACAGGCCCACCTGCTCCGTCGTCAGCCCTTGCTGGGAGGCATACAGCGGTGCCAGACCGTAGAACGAACCCACGATCAACCCAGCGCCCAACACAGTGCTCAGCGACTGCGGCACGCGCTGGATAAAGAAGCGCGGCTCCATCGGCGCCGGATGCAGGGGGGCCGGGTGAATACGCCGAGTCATGGCCACTGGCACCAGGCACAAGGCAAAGCACAGCGCCACGAGCATCAACAGTTCGAGGCCGAGCTGGGGATGCATCACCAGGATCAATTGACCCAGCACCAGGCCGAGGTAGGACGCGATCATGTAGCCGCTGAACACCACCCCTCGCTGCTTGGCGTCGGCCTGCTCGTTAAGCCAGCTCTCGATAACCATGTACTGGCACATCATCCCCAGGCCCACGATCATCCGCAGCACGATCCAGGCAGGTAGCCAGTCGATCAGGCCGTGACCCAGCACCGCCGCACCGACAATCCCGGCACAGGTAGCGTAAGCACGAATATGCCCGACCCGGGCAATCAGGCGGTGCCCGATCTTGCCGCCCAGCACCAGTCCAAAATAGTTGGCCGCCATCAGCGCACCGACCCACAGGCTGTCGACATGGTCCGCCGCCAGGCGCAAGGCCAGGTAAGTACTGAGCAGGCCGGAGCCGATCAGCATCATCAAGGAGGCGAAATAAAGGGCTCGAAAAGATTTCCAGATCTGGCGCATCGGCGTTCCGAGCGGCTCCTTGCAGTGAGAGACAGGGCTATCGGCATGATAGTCCTGGGTTGCCGGGTCCGGACAGGCGATATGGGCTGTTTCCGGGGATTATTTTGTTTAAAACGATTGGCTACAGCTCAGACGCTACCGAGTGGCGTGCGAGGTACACCGTTGCGAAAAATACACGACGCACCTGCTGTGAACCTCGGTCGGGCGCAAGGTTCGATTGGCATTTGAAAAGACCGCGCGCGCACAAAAAAGCCCCGCCAGGATTAACTGTGCGGGGCTTTGAATCTGGTGTCCCAGGGCCGGTTCGAACGGCCAACCTTCCCCTTAGGAGGGGGATGCTCTATCCAATTGAGCTACTGGGACAAATGACAGCCGTGCAGCCAAGGGCGCTGCGACGGACGGCGTGCATGTTAACGGCCGAGGTGGGTTTTGTCATGTCGTCCGTGGGCTTTTTGAGTGTAGGCCGATCCCTGGATGGGTGAAGCGGGTTTCGCCCTGTGAATCCGGGCACTTAACGCCATCGTGCAAAATGCACTACCCCAAAATGCCAGCATTGCAAATTGCAACCCAACCTCGCTTTAAAATACACTTAAGCCATTGTTTTTATTGAAATATTAGATTGGCATGGCATCTGCAATACTTCTCCTACAAAACCAATCTGGCTGAGCCTTCTGCGGAGAACATGACCATGAACAGCGCCCTTCTGTTAGTCCTCAATACCGTAGCGCTCACCGCCTTGGTGATGTTCCATTTTCACTCGTCTAGCAACGATGACGCTGCGCAAATCAGCCAGGCTGTTCCTCACCACCTGCAGCAACGTCCGCAACTGGCAGTGATGACGGCAAATCCAAACTCTCCGATTCGCCTCACCCAAGGTACGCAAACCGCGCCCGCATCAGAACATTGGGTTTTCTGAGGAAGCCTTCATGACCAAATCTGCCTGGCTGTTTCTGTGCCTGACCCTCGCAACCGGCGTGACGGGCCTGGAAACCACCTCCCAGGACGGGCAAACAACGGCCTTCATCGCCAGCGCAGTATTTGGCTGCTTGCTGGTTCTGACGCTGATCGTGGGCCGCCGAATAAAATTCGACCCTGTACTGCGCTGAACCCCTCGCCACACTCCACCGCCTACCTTACATCGCCTCGTCCTAGTAAATCGGCAAATTGCCACTAGTCTGAAGGTTAAGGGCAAAAGGCCACATTGCTATAGGATGTGCGCCCTCCAACCCAGCGGCTGCGGGGGCTTGCGCGAAGATCGTCAATTGAGATCCTGCGCAAAAAGTTTTCCAACCAGTCCGCAAAAATGCAAATCAGTGCTGGCATAAAGCCTTTAGGCGGTTCAATATTTGTCACAGAATTGACGCCAAGGAACTGTCAAATCTGAGGCATGATGCGGCCTCTTTGCAATTCGGGTTGAACTTTGGTCGTGAGTCTTGTCTTAACACTCATATCTTGCGGCCAATTCCAAAAACCGCTCCACTGAACTAACCGGTTAAATATATGCGCCCATTGAAGCAGGCAATTTATTCCAGCCGTACGGCTGACAAGTTCGTCGTACGTCTGCCAGACGGAATGCGGGAACGCATTGCCGAGGTGGCTCGCAATCATCACCGCAGCATGAACTCCGAAATCATCGCGCGCCTGGAACAGAGCCTTATTCAGGAAGGTGCGCTGGGCGACGAGTTGAGCATGCGCCTGGACAGCCCTGAGCTGTCACTGCACGAACGCGAACTGCTGCAGCGTTTTCGTCAGCTCTCCCACCGCCAGCAAAATGCTCTCGTCTCGCTTATTGCGCACGACGTTGAGGCGGCCGCAGAAGCCAATTGATCAGCCACTGAAAGCCGAAGCCAGCCATGTGCTGGCTTTTTTTTGCCTGGGATTTGACGGACGGAGTGTAGGAGCGAGCTTGCCGTGGCGATCACGCTTGCTGACGCCGGAGTGCGAAGCGCCCCAAAAAAAGCAGGAGACTGCTGCGCAGTCAGCGGGAGCAAGCTCTTATCAAACTTAAAATAACTTACTGATTTTAAGGGGTTAAAATTTCACCCTAAAGTCTTGAGTCTTGCATAAAAAATTTCAGGCGACCGCATTCTTGTGGCGAGCGGGCTTGTCCCGCGCCGGGCTGCGCAGCAGCCCCAAAACCAGGCGCAGAGGAGTACCCGATACACCGCATTCGTCTTCATCAGGGGCGCTTCGCACCCCAACGCGGGACAAGCCCGCTCGCCACAGAGGTCCCAGTTTGCTGCGCGACAGCGCTACGTCGAAGAGGTAGTGGGACCTCCCTCGCCACAGCAAGCCAGCGCCTACAAAGAGGCGCTGGCCGTGATGGAGGGATCAGAGCAGGAAGATCGTGGCCAAGCCCAGGAAGATGAAAAAGCCGCCACTGTCGGTCATGGCCGTGATCATCACACTGGCGCCCATCGCGGGGTCGCGCCCAAGGCGTGCCAGGGTCATGGGGATCAACACCCCCATCAGAGCAGCCAGCAATAGGTTGAGGGTCATCGCGGCCGTCATGACGACGCCCAGGGACCAACTGCCGTACAGCAAGTAAGCCACAACCCCGATTACCCCACCCCACACCAGACCGTTGATCAGCCCGACCGCCAACTCCTTGCGCATCAAGCGCGAGGTATTACCCGTGCTGACTTGGTCAAGCGCCATAGCACGCACGATCATGGTGATCGTCTGGTTGCCGGAGTTGCCGCCGATGCCCGCAACAATCGGCATAAGTGCCGCCAGGGCAACCAGCTTTTCGATGGAGCCCTCGAACAGCCCAATCACCCTCGAAGCAATGAAAGCGGTGATCAGGTTGACTGCCAGCCAGGCCCAACGGTTATGCAGGGAGCGCCAGACCGAGGCAAAAATATCCTCCTCTTCACGCAGACCCGCCATATTGAGGACTTCGGTTTCACTCTCTTCACGAATCAGGTCAACCATTTCATCGATGGTCAGACGGCCGATCAGCTTGCCGTTTTTGTCGACCACCGGCGCGGAGATCAAGTCATAACGCTCGAACGCCTGGGCCGCGTCGTAAGCATCTCCATCCGGATGAAAGCTCACGGTGTCACTGGCCATCAACTCTGCAACTTTCTTGTCTGGGTCGTTGACCAGCAGGCGCTTGATCGGCAACACACCCTTGAGAATACCTTCGTAGTCGACCACGAAAAGTTTGTCGGTATGGCCTGGCAGCTCTTTCAACCGGCGCAGGTAACGCAGTACCACTTCGAGACTGATGTCTTCGCGAATGGTGACCATCTCGAAGTCCATCAGGGCGCCGACCTGGTCCTCGTCATAGGACAGCGCGGAGCGCACACGCTCACGCTGCTGGCCGTCGAGGGCCTCCATCAGCTCATGGACAACATCACGGGGCAACTCAGGCGCGAGGTCGGCCAGTTCGTCGGCGTCCATCTCCCTGGCTGCGGCCAGAAGCTCGTGATCGTCCATGTCGGCGATCAGGGTTTCACGGACCGAGTCGGAGACTTCGAGGAGAATGTCGCCGTCGCGGTCGGCCTTGACCAACTGCCAGAGGGTCAGTCGATCATCAAGCGGCAAAGCTTCAAGGATATAAGCGACGTCGGCGGAGTGCAGGTCGTCGAGTTTGCGCTGCAACTCGACGAGATTTTGCCGGTGAACCAGGTTTTCGACGCGGCCGCGATTCGGACCTTCCTGGCGATGCGTGAGGTCTTCGACCACGCGCTGGCGCTGCAGCAGCTCGATGACTTGAGCCAGACGATCCTGCAGGCTTTCTTGTGTTTTCTTTACTTCTACTTCGGTCATAGGCGAACTCCACTCCCAGCAGCGGGGCACGCCGGAAGGATCAATCAGTCAATTCATGATTGGAAAAACGGGGTACAGAGTCACTACTGGGTAAGTCCATGGAGGTATTCCACAAGCCCCGGCGGGGCTGACGGGCGCAATGATACACCGCCCGGCCGCTTTAAACGTTAAAAAACTGGAAAGAACAAGCGCTTGCGAGCCAAAGCTAAGCATTGGCTGCATCTATGAACTGCGACGACGCAGCCCGAAAGGAAAACACACGGAACGAGAGAAAAAGATGAAATCCTACACAAACCCCAGACGGCAAAAAGCCCGCGCTAGGCGGGCTTTTTGTTTGTATGGTGCACTCGACAGGATTCGAACCTGTGACCGCTCGGTTCGTAGCCGAGTACTCTATCCAGCTGAGCTACGAGTGCATGTGTGTTTTTAGACCAGATCACAACTGGTTGAAGCCAAGTCACCTGCATTGCTGCAACCGACTCTTAAATGGTGCACTCGACAGGATTCGAACCTGTGACCGCTCGGTTCGTAGCCGAGTACTCTATCCAGCTGAGCTACGAGTGCATTTGTTGCCGCGCATTATAGGCCGTTCAATCTCTATGTAAAGCGATTTTTTCGAGTAATTTCAACAACTTACCGATAAATCCAGATTGCAACGTACTAAGCAAATAATGGCGGAGAACGGGGGATTCGAACCCCCGACACCCTTTTGAGGTGTACTCCCTTAGCAGGGGAGCGCCTTCGGCCACTCGGCCAGCTCTCCGCAACACGGGGCGTATATTAACCACGTTCATCCCCGTTTGCAAACATAAAAAACGATAAAAATTAAAGGCTTGGTTCTTCGTCCTTCTCTTTCTTGATCCGCAGGTAAATTTCCTCGCGGTGGACCGCTACCTCTTTCGGAGCGTTAACCCCGATACGTACTTGATTGCCTTTGACGCCGAGCACGGTCACGGTGATTTCGCCATCACCGATAATCAGGCTTTCTGCGCAACGACGAGTCAGAATCAGCATACCTTTCTCCTCACGCATTTCAGTTCAGGAACAACAGTCTGCAAAAAAAAGGCATTCGACCTACAACCAAAAGGCCGCAGCCCTGTCCGCCTAAGTATTGTCGAGCGCACACAAAAGAACATGCGCCCCACAAAAAAATGAAAGGCGCGGTAAACCGCGCCTTCCTGGCATCGCATCACTCGCCCTGTCGGGCCGGAGCGTCCAGCTCAAAAGCGGTATGCAGCGCGCGTACAGCGAGCTCCAGGTACTTCTCTTCTATCACCACCGAGACTTTGATTTCCGAGGTGGAGATCATCTGGATGTTGATGCTTTCCTTGGCCAGGGCCCCAAACATGCGGCTGGCAACGCCGGCATGGGAACGCATGCCCACACCCACGATCGACACCTTGGCAATCTTGATATCGCCGACCACTTCACGGGCGCCAATCTGGCTCGCCGTGTTCTTCAGGATTTCATGAGCCGCATCGTACTCGTTGCGGTGCACGGTGAAGGTGAAATCGGTGGTGTTATCGTGCGAAACGTTCTGCACGATCATGTCGACTTCAACGTTCGCGTCGCTGATCGGCCCAAGAATCTTGAAGGCCACGCCCGGGGTGTCTGGCACGCCACGGATGGTCAGCTTGGCTTCATCGCGATTGAAAGCGATGCCGGAAATGATCGGCTGTTCCATGGATTCCTCTTCATCAATAGTAATGAGGGTGCCCGGACCCTCTTTGAAGCTGTGCAATACGCGCAGCGGAACGTTGTACTTGCCGGCGAATTCCACCGCACGGATCTGCAACACCTTGGAGCCGAGACTGGCCATTTCCAGCATCTCTTCAAAGGTGATCTTATCCAGGCGCTGGGCCACGGACACCACGCGCGGGTCGGTGGTGTAGACGCCATCCACATCGGTGTAGATCTGGCATTCGTCAGCCTTTAGGGCTGCCGCCAGCGCCACACCGGTGGTGTCGGAACCGCCACGACCCAGGGTCGTGATATTGCCGTGCTCGTCAACGCCCTGGAAACCGGCGACAACCACCACGCGACCTTCCTTCAGATCAGCACGAATCTTCTGATCATCAATCTGCAGGATGCGCGCCTTGGTGTGCGCGCTGTCGGTGAGGATGCGCACCTGGCTACCCGTGTAGGACACCGCCGGCACGCCACGCTTGTTCAGCGCCATGGCCAACAGGGCAATGGTCACCTGCTCGCCGGTGGACACGATCACATCCAGCTCACGCGGCAGCGGCTGTTGATCACCACTGATTGCCTTGGCCAGCTCGATCAGGCGATTGGTCTCGCCGCTCATGGCCGACAGCACCACCACCAGGTCATCGCCGGCGTCGCGGAATTTCTTAACCTTGTCGGCGACCTGCTCGATTCTTTCGACAGAGCCGACCGAGGTGCCTCCAAATTTCTGTACGATCAAAGCCATTTTCTAAGCCGCCTCAGCCCGTAAAGGGGCGCCCAATAAACAAATCATCCAGCAACCGAGCGAGCCCATGACTAGACCATGGGCTCATCCACAGCACCTTAAATACCGGCCTCGACAAACGGCACGGTCAGCGCCAGGGCCGCGTCCAGGGCACCAGCGTCTACACCACCGCCTTGCGCCATGTCCGGACGACCACCGCCCTTCCCGCCCACTGCCGCAGCGGCTTGCTTCATCAAATCACCGGCCTTGAGTTGGCCAGTCAGGTCTTTGGTTACACCGGCAACCAGAACGACCTTTTCCTCATGGACACTGCCGAGCAGGATCACTGCGCGGCCGAGCTTGTTCTTCAACTGATCGACCAGGGCCAACAGCGCCTTGCCGTCCTGACCGTCCAGGCGCACAGCCAGGACTTTCACACCTTTGACGTCCAGGGCGGAAGCAGACAAATCGTCACCCGCCGCGCTGGCTGCCTTGGCTTGCAACTGCTCCAGCTGTTTCTCCAGCGCACGGTTGCGCTCCAGGATGGCGGACAGTTTGTCGATCAGGTTGTCGCGGCTGCCCTTGACCAGGGTAGCCGCTTCCTTGAGTTGTTCTTCAGCCGCATTCAAGTAGGCCAGCGCCGCAGCGCCGGTCACCGCTTCAATGCGACGTACGCCGGAGGCCACACCGCCTTCGCTGATGATTTTCAGCAGGCCGATGTCGCCGGTGCGGTTGGCGTGGATACCGCCACAAAGCTCCACCGAGAAACTGCCGCCCATGCTCAGCACGCGCACGTTGTCGCCGTATTTCTCGCCGAACAGCGCCATGGCGCCTTTGGCCTTGGCGGTCTCGATGTCGGTTTCTTCGGTTTCCACCGGGGTGTTCTTGCGCACCTCGGCGTTGACGATGTCTTCCAGGGCCTTGATCTGCTCAGGCTTGATCGCTTCAAAGTGGCTGAAGTCGAAACGCAGGCGCTGGCTATCGACCAACGACCCCTTCTGCTGAACGTGCTCGCCCAGAACCTGGCGCAGTGCAGCGTGCAGCAAGTGAGTGGCCGAGTGATTCAGCGCGGTGGCGTGGCGCACGTCGGCGTCCACCTGGGTGTCCACTGGCGAACCGACCGTCAGGCTGCCCGATGCCACTACCCCGTGGTGCAGGAACGCGCCGCCGGTCTTGGTGGTGTCGCGCACGTCGAAACGACCGGACGACGCCTTAAGGAAACCGCAGTCGCCAATCTGGCCACCGGATTCAGCGTAGAACGGCGTCTGGTCGAGGACCACCACACCGTCGTCGCCTTCATTCAAGACGTCGACCGACTGGCCTTCTTTATACAGGGCAACCACTTTGGCCGAACCGCTGGTGGCCTTGTAACCGGTGAATTCGGTGGCGACGTCAACCTTGACCAGGCTGTTGTAGTCCATGCCGAAAGAACTGGCGGAACGCGCACGTACGCGCTGGGCTTCCATCTCGCGCTCGAAACCGGCCTCGTCGAGGGTCAGGTTGCGCTCACGGGCGATGTCGCCGGTCAGGTCCATCGGGAAGCCGTAGGTGTCGTAGAGCTTGAACACCACATCACCCGGCACTACGTCACCTTTCAGCTCGGCGAGGTCTTGCTCGAGGATTTTCAGGCCCTGTTCCAGGGTCTTGGCGAACTGCTCTTCTTCGGCCTTCAGCACGCGCTCGATGTGCGCCTGGTTCTGGGTCAGTTCCGGGAACGCTTCGCCCATCTCGGCGACCAGCGCCGCGACGATCTGGTAGAAGAAGCTGCCGCTGGCGCCCAGCTTGTTGCCGTGGCGGCAAGCACGACGAATGATGCGACGCAGCACGTAGCCACGGCCTTCATTGGACGGCAGCACGCCGTCGGCAATCAGGAAGCCGCAGGAACGGATGTGGTCGGCGACCACTTTGAGCGAGGCCTGGTCTTCATTGGTGCAACCGACAGCCTTGGCGGCCGCGGCCAGCAGGCTCTGGAACAGGTCGATTTCATAGTTGGAGTGAACGTGCTGCATCACCGCACTGATCCGCTCAAGGCCCATCCCGGTGTCTACCGAAGGCGCTGGCAACGGATGCAACACGCCGTCGGCGGTGCGGTTGAACTGCATGAACACGTTGTTCCAGATCTCGATGTAACGGTCGCCATCTTCTTCCGGCGAGCCCGGTGGGCCGCCCCAGATGTCGGCGCCGTGATCGTAGAAAATCTCGGTGCAAGGGCCGCACGGGCCGGTATCGCCCATGGTCCAGAAGTTGTCGGAGGCGTACGGGGCGCCTTTGTTGTCGCCGATACGCACCATGCGCTCAGGCGGCACGCCGACTTGCTGGGTCCAGATGTCGTAGGCCTCGTCATCGCTGGCGTAGACGGTGACCCAGAGTTTTTCCTTCGGCAGCTTCAGCACGCCGGTGAGGAAGGTCCAGGCGAAGTTGATCGCGTCTTGCTTGAAATAATCGCCAAAGCTGAAGTTGCCGAGCATTTCGAAAAAGGTGTGGTGACGGGCGGTATAGCCGACGTTTTCCAGGTCGTTGTGCTTACCACCGGCGCGCACGCATTTCTGGCTGCTGACCGCGCGGGTGTAGGCGCGCTTTTCCTGGCCCAGGAAACAGTCCTTGAACTGGTTCATCCCCGCGTTAGTGAACAGCAGGGTTGGGTCATTGCCAGGGATCAAGGAGCTGGAGGAGACACGGGTGTGACCTTGCTCTTCGAAGAAGCGAAGGAAGGCTTCACGGATTTCTGCGCTTTTCATTAGGTTCTTCCACGGAGGCTGCGGCCAAAGGCCAGTGCGCAACATCATCAGACGGAGCGACGGCAAAGGGCCGCATTATATCGGCCCTTTGCCGGTGGTACAGCGTGTTTATGTGATAGAAACAGTCAATTAGACGGTCTGCACTGTCATTTCCGAGAAAAGTCGACGAATGCCTGCACGACTTGCTCGATCTGTTCGCGGCTGATGTCCAGGTGAGTGACCATACGCAGACGCGGCGCGGCGCTCAACTTGATCCCGCGTTCAGCGGCAAAGGCTTTAAAGGCCTCGGCCTCGTCATCGATCTGCACATAAACCATGTTGGTCTGCACCGGCTCCACTATGTAGCCGGCGTTGCGCAACTCATCCCCCAGCCATTTCGCGTTGGCGTGGTCGTCGGCCAAGCGCTGCACCTGGTGATCCAGGGCATACAACCCCGCCGCCGCTAGGGAGCCGGCCTGGCGCATGCCACCGCCGACCATCTTGCGCAGGCGCCGCGCCTTGGCGATCAGCGCCGTCGAGCCGCACAGCACCGAGCCAATCGGCGCGCCGAGGCCCTTGGACAGGCACACCGACACTGAATCGAAATACCCGGTGATCTCCCGTGCGTCCACCCCCAGCTTGACCGCTGCGTTGTAGAGCCGCGCGCCATCCAGGTGCAGGGCCAGGTCGTGTTCACGGGTGAATGCCCGCGCCTTGGCCAGGTACTCCAGCGGCAGCACCTTGCCCTGCATGGTGTTTTCCAGCGCCAACAGGCGGGTGCGAGCGAAGTGGAAGTCGTCGGGTTTGATCGCTTCCAGTACTTGGGCAAGGTCCAGGGAGCCGTCCGCCTGGACTTCCAGCGGCTGCGGCTGGATCGAGCCCAGCACCGCCGCGCCGCCGCCTTCGTATTTGTAGGTGTGAGCCTGTTGACCGACGATGTATTCCTCGCCGCGTTCACAGTGGGCCATCAACGCCAGCAGGTTGCTCATGGTGCCGGTGGGCACGAATAGCGCGGCGGCAAAACCCAGGCGCTTGGCCAGTTCGGCCTCCAGGCGGTTGACGCTGGGGTCTTCGCCGTACACGTCGTCGCCGCTGACGGCAGTGGCCATCGCGTCGAGCATGCCGGGGGTGGGCTGGGTCACGGTGTCGCTGCGCAGGTCAATCACGGTCATCAAATTTGCCTCTAGCGGTGTGGGGCACTTTCTTGTGTTCACGATTACTGCGGGCAAAGCCGCGGAATATCAAGCCCCGTGCACCGTCAATCGAATACCAACCAAACAAACCGATATAGCTTATCGATACGGCGATCGTGCAGTTTTTGAAAAACCATGTTAAAAACTCTTCGCCGCCAGGGTTCTGGTGGCAACGTTCTCAGGGCGGGGTGCAATTCCCCACCGGCGGTAATTGCACGCAATGTGCATAGCCCGCGAGCGCTTGGCGCCTCGAACTGCTCACGCAGGACGGCGACAAGGTCAGCAGACCCGGTGTGATCCCGGGGCCGACGGTCATAGTCCGGATGAAGAGAGAACGGGATTGGCACCTAAGGGCCGCGCGCTGACCTCATGCTTGCATGACGCAGCTGTTCGTACCCTTAAATCCCATTCGATTCATAACGCCCTGTTTTTTTCTTAAACAGGAGTCAGAACATGCAACCCACCGCAATCGACAGCAAAAGCAAAAACCACCACGGCGAGCGCGTCGCGTTTATCCAGGCCTGCTGGCACAAGGATATTGTCGACCAATCCCGTAAAGGCTTCCTCGCCGAAATGATCACCCTGGGTTATCAGGAGTCGGACATCGATTTCTTCGAAGTCGGCGGCGCCTTTGAAATGCCCCTGCACGCCAAGCTGCTGGCCAAGACCGGCCGTTACGCCGGCATCGTCGCCGCCGCCCTGGTGGTGGACGGTGGGATCTACCGTCACGAATTCGTCGCCCAATCGGTGGTCAGCGGCCTGATGCAGGTTCAGCTGGAAACCGAAGTGCCGGTGTTCTCGGTGTCCCTGACCCCGCACCACTTCCACGCTGGCAGCGAACACCACACCTTCTTCTTCGATCACTTCGTGCACAAGGGCCAGGAAGCTGCCCGCACCTGTGCCGACACCCTGCACAAGGTACGCGCGATCCGTCGTAGTGAGCCGCGCGCCGTAGCGGTCTAAGCGACACTGCCGAACGATCGTTCCCACGCTCTGCGTGGGAATGCAGCCTTGGACGCTCTGCGTCCTGCTGCCAGCGCAGGGTTTGAGTCCCGCGTAATGGTGACGCGCAGCGTCACGGGATGCGTTACCACGCAGAGCGTGGGAACGATCTTATCTACGCCAAACCGACGTCCGTCGTCGGCACAATCAATATCCCTGCCCGCAAGCCATTCTTCACCTTAGGGTTCGGGAAGATGATGCGCGCGCCCTCCTCCTCGATCACCCAGCGCGTCTTGGCGACGTCTTCGGCCAACAGATAGCCCGGCGCCAGCGGCGAAAAGTTTTCCACGTCTGCCGGCAGGTGGAGGATAAACCCATCGCTGTGCTTGATGACTTCGCGCGAAACCGCGAACAGCTGCAGGCCATCCAGGCTCTCGGTCGCCGGCTCGTTGCCTTCGATGATCTGCTTCAGGCGGGTTTCCAGGCGGGAAACATTCACGCCCTGGTTCTGCCCGAACGGCCGCGCCTTGCCCAGTTCCAGTGTGAAGGCCTCGGCCTCCAGCTGTTCGTAGGTGAACGCGGTGAAGGTGATCGAGGTTTTGTTCTGCAGCAGCACCGCTTCCATGCCGGCGGCGCGCAGGCGGGCCAGTTCGTGGCGCGAATGCTGGCGCCCGTCTTTCCAGGGGTAGAGGGCGAACTGCTCGATCTTCGAACCGCGAATGGCGGTGTGCAGGTCGTAATGCAGGCGCGAACGGCCGGGCAGGCTGAAGAAGCTGCGGGCCAGTTGCTCCAGCTCGGCGGCGCGCATGGCCTCCGGGCCGATGTTTTTTTCGTGACGGCCGTTGAACAGCCGGTTGACGTCCAGTTCGAGGTAACGCTCACCGCGACGCATGGCCTCGGGGTTGCCGAACAGGAACAGAATACGGGTGCGGGGTTTGATCTCCCCACGGGCAATGCCATGCAACAGGCGGTCGAGCAGTTCGATCGGTGCCGTTTCGTTGCCATGGATGCCGGACGACAGCAGCAGGTCGCTGCCGTTGTCCAAGGCCTGCGGCGGCCGCACTTCAAGCGCGCCCTCGCTGAGCCAGCGCATTTGCACGCCGTCGACAGTCAGTTGAATTTTTTGCGCCGGTTCACGACCGGCGAGAGTCAGTTCAAGCAGTTTGCCGAGGGCGAGCATAAGCAGCTTCCTTAGTGGTTGCAGCCTGGGCCGTGGACGTGATCGTCGTCATCACCTTCGACGTCGGCCGGTTCCATTTCCAGTTGCAGGCTCATCAGGTTGGTGGCCAGTGGGCGCATCAGCAGGTTGGCGTACTCGGCGTCGCCTTCTTCCACGTCTACACCGATCAGCAGTTGGCCACGGCCGTCGTGCTGGATCCAGACTTCCTTGCCCTGCCAGATCACGGCAACGCGGGTGCAGGAGGTTTGCAGCTGGGTGCCGTCGGTGTCTTCAAGGATCAGTTGCAGGGTATCGGTGCTCATAAATATCTCTTAGCCGTGCGGCATTAATTGATCTGGAAAGGATAAACCGAGCCCAGTTTAAGGATTTGCGTCAGTTCATCCAGTGCCGTCCGGCACTCAAGCAGCAATTGCGGATCAGCCAGGTCGGTTTCACGCAAGCTGTCGCGGTAGTGCTTGTCGACCCATTGGGTCAGCGTCTCGTACAACGGCGCGGTCATGATAACGCCTGGGTTCACCGCCGCCAGCTCGGTTTCGTTCAACGCCACGCGTAACCGCAGGCACGCCGGGCCACCGCCGTTCTGCATGCTTTGCTTGAGGTCGAACACCTTCACTTCGCGGATCAGCCCACCGGAGGCGGCCAGGCTTTGCAGGTACTGCCAGACGCGCTCATTGGCGCGGCATTCTTCCGGCACGATCAGCAGCATCGAGCCGTCGGCACGGGTCAGCAACTGGCTGTTGAACAGGTAGGAACGCACGGCGTCTTCGACGCTGACCTGCGCACGCGGCACGCACACCGACTGGAAGTTGCCGCCCAGCTTGGCCAGCTTGCCCTGCAACTCGGCGAGCATCTGCTCGGTGTTGAGGAAAGCGTCCTCGTGATAGAACAGCACTTCGCCGTTGCCCACGGCGATCACGTCGTTGTGGAACACGCCGGCATCAATCACCGCCGGGTTCTGCTGGCCGTAGACCACTCCGTCGTCCTTCAGGCCGTGCAAACGTACGACCGCCTGGGAAGCTTCGAGGGTCTGGCGCGCCGGGTACTTTTGCGGCGCCGGGTAACGGGTGTCGAATGCACTGCGGCCGTACACGAAGAACTCTACGCCAGCCTCGCCATAGTCACGGCAGAAACGCGTGTGGTTGGCCGCACCTTCGTCACCGAACTGCGCCACGGCCGGCAAGGCGGCGTGGTGGGCGAAGTGCTTCCCATCGGCAAACATTGCCCCCAGCACGCGGCTGGTGGTGGGGTGTTCGATGCTGCGGTGGTATTTGCAATTGAGGTTGGCGGCGGTGAAATGCACGCGGCCGTCGGCGGTGTCGGCGCTTGGGCTGACGGTGGCGGCGTTGGCCACCCACATGCTCGATGCCGAGCAACTGGCGACCAGCAACGGCATGGCGTGCTTGGCGGCCTGCTGGATGACGTGTGCATCGGTGCCGCTGAAACCGAGGTTGCGCAAGGCGGCCACGTCCGGGCGTTCCTGCGGTGCGAGCACGCCTTGCACAAAGCCCATTTCCATCAGGGCTTTCATTTTCTGCAAGCCCTGCAACGCGGCTTCCTTCGGGTTGGAAGACTGCTGGCTGTTGCTCTGGGACGCGACGTTGCCGTAGGACAAACCGCCGTAGTTATGGGTCGGCCCCACTAGACCGTCAAAATTGACTTCATAGGATTTCATCGGCGAGGCTCCACGAACATCTGTTTTTATAGGCATCAATAGCAAGGCTCTTTGTGGCGAGGAAGCTTGCTCCCGCTGGGGCCCGAAGCGGTCCCAAGATTTTTGGGTCTGCTGCGCAGCCCAGCGGGAGCAAGCTCCCTCGCCACAGGGGTTCACTGCACCTTTACGATAACCGCACACCGGGCGTCAGTGTCGCGGGGACGACCAGGTTTGGCGTCTCCAGGGACGCCACCGGGTACGCGCAATAATCCGCCGCGTAATAGGCACTGGCGCGATGGTTGCCCGACGCCCCTACCCCACCAAATGGCGCAGTGCTGGCGGCGCCGGTCAGTTGTTTGTTCCAGTTGACGATCCCGGCACGGCTTTCCAGCCAGAACTGCTGGTAGCGCGCTTCGGAGTCCGAGAGCAAACCGGCGGCCAGGCCGTACTGGGTGTTGTTGGCCTCGGCAATCGCCGCTGCAAAATCAGCGTAGCGGATCACCTGCAACAACGGGCCGAACAGCTCTTCGTCTGCGCGATCAGTCACGGCGGTCACGTCGATGATGCCTGGGGTCAGCAGGGCGGCCTGGGCCTGTGGCTGGGTCATTTCCAGCAGCGCCACGGCGCCATTGGCCAACAGCAGTTCCTGGGCGTCCATCAAGGCTTTCGCCGCGCCGAGGGAAATCACCGAGCCCATGAACGGTGGCGGTTGCTGGTCGAACGCACCGACTTCAATCGTCGAGCTGACCGCCACCAGCCGCGCCAGCAGCGCATCGCCCCAGGCGCCTTCCGGCACCAGCAAGCGACGCGCGCAGGTGCAACGCTGGCCGGCGGAGATGAAGGCCGACTGAATGATGGTGTAGACCGCCGCATCCACGTCGGCCACTTCGTCCACCACCAGCGGGTTGTTGCCACCCATTTCCAGGGCGAGGATCTTGTCCGGGCGCCCGGAGAATTGCTGGTGCAGGTGATTGCCGGTGCGGCTGGAACCGGTGAAGAACAACCCGTCGATACCCGGGTTGGCCGCCAGGGCGATGCCGGTTTCCCGCGCGCCTTGCAGCAGGTTCAACACGCCCGCCGGCAGGCCGGCGTCGATCCAGCATTGCACGGTCAGCTCGGCGACTTTCGGCGTCAGCTCACTCGGCTTGAACAGCACAGTGTTACCCGCGAGCAACGCCGGGACGATATGCCCGTTCGGCAAGTGACCGGGGAAGTTGTAGGGGCCAAACACCGCCACCACACCGTGGGGCTTGTGGCGCAACACCGCGGTGGCATCGCCCAAGGGGCCGCTCTTCTCGCCGGTGCGCTCACGGTAGCTTTGCACCGAGATCGCGATCTTGTTGGCCATGCTGGTGACTTCAGTGGCCGATTCCCACAGTGGCTTGCCGGTTTCTTCACCGATGCAACGGGCGATTTCATCGGCACGGCTTTTCAGCGTAGTGGCGAAGGTTTCCAGCACGCCGATACGCTCTTCCAGCGAACGCTTGGCCCAGGCCGGAAACGCCTGGCGCGCGGCCTGCACGGCGGACTCGACCTGCTCGACGGTGGCGCCATTGCCGGCCCACAGCACCTGCTGGGTCACCGGGTTACGTGATTCAAACGGCTCACCCTGGCCAGCCAGCCAGCACCCTGCGATATACAGCGAATTCATTATTTCGACTCCCGAGCAGCAGACAACGGTACAGCGCGCACTTGATCACCCACCACC
Organism: Pseudomonas fildesensis; assembly: GCF_001050345.1. GTDB lineage: Bacteria > Pseudomonadota > Gammaproteobacteria > Pseudomonadales > Pseudomonadaceae > Aquipseudomonas > Aquipseudomonas fildesensis. Next base: position 140,175 of record NZ_LFMW01000024.1, read on the forward strand.
AGTTGCAGGCGTTTGGCGGTCTGTGGGTCGACCACCAGCGTGCCTGCCGCCAGGCGGGCCGGTGCGGCGGTAATGCGGCACTCTTCGCGCTTGCGGTTATGGATCAGGAACGGCGTGGCGTCGTCCCCCGGCGTGCCGATGGCCAACACCAAGGACTGGCTGTCGCGCACCGCACGAATCTTGCTGGTTTCACACTCCACCGCTGGGCCGGCGTCGAAGATGTCGACATAGCCCTGGTAGCTGAAGCCTTCGCTCTTGAGCATGCTCAGGGCCGGCTCGGTGTCTGGGTGGACCTTGCCGATCACGTTGCGCGCGTCCTCGGAAAGGAAGCAGCTGTACAACGGAAACTTCGGCATCAGCTCGGCGATAAACGCCTTGTTGCCGACGCCGGTGAGGTAGTCGGCCTGGCTGAATTCCATCTTGAAGAAGTGCCGGCCCAGGCTTTCCCAGAACGGCGAACGCCCGGCGTCGTTGGACACACCGCGCATCTCGGCGATGATCTTGTTGCCAAACAGCTGCGGGAATTCGGCGATAAACAGCATGCGCGCCTTGGCCAGCATGCGCCCGTTAAGGCCGGTGCGGTAATCGGCGTGCAGGAACAGCGAACACAGCTCGGAGTTGCCGGTGAGGTCGTTGGCCAGGAACAGTGTCGGGATCTCGCGGTAGATATTCAGCTCCTGGGAGGCGCTGACGGTCAGGCCCACCCGGAAGTTGTACCAGGGCTCACGCAGGCCGACGGCGCCGGCAATGGCGGAAATGCCCACCACGCGGCCTTCGTCGTTTTCCAGCACGAACAGGTAGTCGGCATCACCGCGCCCAGCCTCGCCGCGAAAGGTTTTTTCCGCCCAGCCCACCCGGTGGGCCAGGCGCTCTTCGTTGGCCGGCAAAGTGGTGAGGCCGGTGCCGGTGCTGCGCGCCAGATCAATCAGGGCCGGTAAATCGCTGCTGCGTACGGGACGAACGATCATGCTATCTCCTCAGACGGGCCGCCTGCTCAGGCCACCCGCGAAACTCTGCTTTTAAACCGCTACCAAACGCACACTGGCGCCTTCACCAACACCCAGTGCTTCGGCAGTTACCAAGTCCAGGATCACCGGTTTGCCGGGTGCGTAGTCCAGGTCGAGCATCACCGCGCGGTAATCCTGCAACTGTGCGTTGCTCACCAGGTACTGGCGACCAACACCCTTGAGCATCTCGCCGATTTTCACCGGCACCACACGGCTCTGGGCGATCGAGCGAATGCCCGAGACCCGTGCGTGCAGCGTCGGGCCACCGTCGAAGATGTCGATGTAGTGATCGGTCTCAAAGCCTTCGCGCATCAGGATGTCGAAGGTGATCTGCGCACGCGGGTGTACCTGGCCCATCGCTTCCTGGGCTTCGTCCGGCAGCAGCGGTACGTAGATCGGGTAGTGCGGCATCAGCTCGGCGAGGAAGGTGCGGCTTTTCAGCCCGCACAAGCGCTCGGCGGCGGCGTAGTTGAGGTCGAAGAAATTGCGACCGATGGCGTCCCAGAACGGCGAGTCACCGTTCTCGTCGCTGTAGCCGACAATCTCGGTCACCACCGAGTCGGCAAAGCGCTCGGGGTGGCTGGCGACGAACAGCAGGCGGCCACGGGAATTGAGTTCCGACCACGGCGAACCGACCAGCTCGGGCACCACGTAGAAGCTGGTGAGCAGGCTGTTGCCGGTGAGGTCGTGGCACTGGGAAAGCACGTGGATCTTGTTGTGGATCTTCAGCTCGCGGGAGGCGTGCACAAAGGTCTCGTTACGGAAGCTGTAGAACGGCTCCGAGTAACCGGCCGAAGCGACGATAGCCGAGCAACCGGCCAGCTTGCCGGTGGCGGTGTCTTCCAGCACGAAGAAATAGCTTTCTTCACCGTTGAAACTGACCTCGGCCGCGAAGGACGCTTCGCTGGCGGCGATTTTGTCGCTCAGGCGTTCCACATCATCCGGCAAGGAAGTGACACCAATCGGGCTGTCCGCAGCCAGACGCTGTACCTCGCCCAGATCAGCCATTTGCGCGGGGCGCATCACCAGCATGGTGTCACTCCTTAACTCGAAAAACTCATAGAGGGAAAAATGCCGGACAGGTCCTGATTCAACACAGGTCAAAATGTGGGAGCGGGCTTTTGTGGCGAGGGAGCTTGCTCCCGCTGGGCTGCGTAGCGGCCCCAAGATTTTGGGAGCGCTTCGCACTCCAGCGGGAGCAAGCTCCCTCGCCACAAAAGCGGCCCCCACATTTGATCCGGTCCGGCAGATAGATTTGTATCAGGCTTGCGTCAGCGTTTTTACTGCACGTTCAAAGCGGTCGAGACCTTCCTTGATATCCGCCTCTTCCACCACCAGGCTCGGCGCGAAACGCACCACGTCCGGGCCGGCTTGCAGGATCATCAGGTTTTCTTTCTCGGCCGCGTTGAACACGTCCTTGGCCTTGCCTTTGAAGGCATCGCTCAGCACGCAACCGATCAGCAGGCCCATGCCACGAACTTCGGTGAAGATGCCGTATTGCTTGCCGATCTGCTCCAGGCGTGCCTTGAACTGATCGTGCTTGGCATTGACGCCGGCCAGCACCTCTGGGGTGTTGATCACGTCGATCACTGCTTCCGCCACCGCGCACGCCAGCGGGTTGCCGCCGTAGGTGGTGCCGTGGGTGCCGACCACCAGGTGCTTGGCAAGGGCCTCCGTGGTGAGCATCGCGGCAATCGGGAAACCGCCGCCCAGGCTCTTGGCACTGGTGAGGATGTCCGGCACCACGCCGTAGTGCTGGTAGGCGAACAGGTGGCCACTGCGGCCCATGCCGGTTTGCACTTCGTCGAACACCAGCAGCGCGTTGTTCGCGTCGCACAGCTCGCGGGCGCCTTGCAGGTAGGCCAGCTCGGCCGGCAACACGCCGCCCTCGCCCTGGATCGGCTCCAGCACCACGGCGCAGGTCTTGTCCGACACGGCGGCTTTCAACGCTTCCAGGTCGTTAAAGGGGACGTGGGTGATGCCGGTGATTTTAGGACCGAAACCGTCGGAGTACTTCGACTGGCCACCGACGTTGACGGTGAACAGGGTACGGCCGTGGAAGCTGTTCAGCGCGGCGATGATCTCGTACTTCTCGGTACCGAAACGGTCGAACGCGACGCGACGGGCCAGCTTGAACGCGGCCTCGTTGGCTTCGGCGCCGGAGTTGCAGAAGAACACACGCTCGGCAAACGTGGCGTCGATCAGCTTATGCGCCAGGCGCAAGGCCGGCTCATTGGTGAACACGTTGGAGACATGCCACAACTTGTTGGCCTGTTCGGTCAGTGCGCCGACCAGCGCCGGGTGGGCGTGACCCAAAACGTTAACCGCGATGCCGCCGGCAAAGTCGATCAGCTCGCGACCCGACTGGTCCCACACGCGTGAACCTTCGCCACGCACAGGGATGAATGCGGCAGGTGCGTAGTTGGGAACCATGACCTGGTCGAAATCGGCACGTTGCACCGGGGCTTGCTCAACGGACATCGGAGTCTCCTGAAGAGGAACGCCTGCCTGGAACTGGCGGGCGATGCAGGGATTGTAAGGACAGTTTTCAGTGCGGCCTTGCCGCCAAGCGACAACTTCTTATAGCGCCAACCCGCGATTTTCGCGGGTTTACGCCAATGCGACAAATAGCATCGCAATGGCGCAGTTTAAACCGTGCGACCGTCCAGCGTCAGGGTCGGCCAGTACCGATTTACGCCCTGTGCCTAATTATCTAACCCGGATCGTCACCGGCGAGCTGTTCTGCTGATGGGCTCATCTCCCCTTCAGGAAGCTTTGCCATGAGCCAACACCTCCCCGAGCGCGCCATCGAGCGGCTACTACCGGTGCGCGATCTGCATCACGACGTGCTCAAAAACGCGATCCCCGACTGGCTGGGCACCGCCTCGGCGTCGCGTCGCCATGCCTTGAAAACCAGCGCCCCGACCTCCCCAGCCGGGCAGGACCCTGCGTTGAAGCCCTTGATCCGCCAGGCCTGGATCACCCAAAACCAGCTCGACAGTGCCCTCGACGCACTCCAGTCCCCTGCCGACTTCGCCGCGCCCGTGCTGCAACAAGCGCTCAAACAGCGCTTCGGTGTAGAGCAGGATGTACGCAGCACCTACCTGCGCCTGTATGTGCCCGCCTCGGTGCCCTGGTTTCCCATCCGTACCGGCGCAACGCGGGCCTGGACCGTGTCGCTGCTTGACGCAGCGCTGCACAACTTTCAGGCATCGGAGACCGCTGACGACGCCTACGAGCGCAACTCCGCCTTTATCACCCAGCCCACCGCCACCGGGCGTTTCGACACCCTGCCCGATATTGCTACTCGCCTCAGCATCCCTGATTTCACGCGGCTGTGCCGCGAACTGGACCTCGGCGCGCAATACAACGCCTACCTCGAACGTTATCTGGACCTCAACAACCCGGTGGCCCGTACATACCTGCGGCAACGCTTCGACGCCAGCCAAATCGCCAGCCTCAAAGTCGCCATGCACATGGCGCGCATCAACGGCGACCTCAGTGAGGCCCACTTTCTGCGCCTGCAACAACTGCTGCACAACCCGGAGGGTTGCGACACCCTGCGTTGCCATGCCTTGAGCATCATGAACAGCACGCTGACGGGCATTGTGCTGTTCACCACCGCCGACCTTGAGCACGCCCGCCATGAGGTGCCGGTCATCGCCTATATCCCGGACGCCCCGCAGCGCCCGCTCAAAACCTACAACTCCAGCACGCAATTCATGCAGGCCTTGACCGCCGACCTGCGTCAACCGGCCTATCAGCAGTTCTTCAGTCGTTTTGTGAACCACGACGAACGCGGGCATTTTTTTGCCGACCTCGGCCAGCGCCTGTCCCGCGTCACCTGGCACCCGCACACCCGTGGCGACCCGCGCCCCACCTGGCGGGATACGCCGGTCGACACACCCGAGCTGCAGTTTTCCGTCACACCGGTCAATGGCTCGGTGCTGGCGCATTTGTACCAGACCAAACTGAGCAAGCTGTTCAACGACGCCCGTACCCAGGCCGTGTCCACCGCCAGCGCCGACCAGAAAACCCGCTGGGAACGCTGGAGTCTGTTCGAAAAAATTGGCTCGGCCGTGCTGCAGATTGCCGTGCTGATCGCCGCGCCGTTTATCCCGCCCCTGGGCCTGGCGATGCTGGGCTACACCGCGTATCAACTGCTGGATGACGCGTTCGAGGGCATCATCGACTGGGCCGAAGGCCTCAAGACCCAAGCCTTCGGGCACTTGATGTCGGTGCTGGAGCAAATGGTCCAACTGGGCATGTTCGCGGTCGGCCTGCCGATTGCCGAGGGTTTGTTGCGCCAGCATTTGCCTGCCGAAATATGGCAATTCTTCGACCGTTTTAAACCCGTCACCCTGCCCGATGGTCAGTCACGCCTGTGGCAACCGGACCTCACGCCTTATGCCCAGGATGTAACGCTGCCCAAGGGATCGAGCGCCAGCCCGCTTGGACTGCACCCGCACGGCGAGCAGGACATCCTGCCCTTGTCCGGCAAGCACTACGCCCTGGGCCTGGACCCGGTCACCCAAACCCACTATTTCGAGCACCCCAGCCGCCCCAATGCCTATCGCCCGACAGTGACCAGCAACGGCCAGGGCACCTGGGTGAGTGAACTCGACCAGCCTCTGAGCTGGGACAGCGCCACGTTGATGCGGCGCCTGGGCCATCAGGTCGAGAGCTTTACCGACGCCCAACTGGAGCAGATTCGCCAAATCAGCGGTATCGACGACAGCGCATTGCGCAAACTCTACGTGACGCATCAAACCCTGCCACCGCTGCTCGCCGACACCCTCAAGCGCTTCAAGATCGACCAGGACCTGCACACCTTCATCCGCCAGATGAACAGTGACGACCCCGCCGTTCAGGCACTGGCCAACCCCCAGACCCAGCTTCTGCTGCTGACCAATTATGGCCTGTGGCCCAGCAGCAAAACCCTGCGACTGATCGACAGCCAGGGGCGCACCCGCTGGGAAATCCTTGGCAGCAATGGCGCCAGCGTCGCACAGCTCCACGAGGCTCAAATGCGCAATGGCGACCTGCTCAAGACGGTGCTCGAAGCACTCGATGAGCCCCAGAGAAAGACCTTGCTGGAGGAGGCGTTCGGCCTCCCGGCCAGCTCACTGGACGCTCGTACACGGACCCTCAGGAAAAAACTCGCGCAACTGGCGCAGGACAAGCGCTGGTCCCTGTTCGAGTCGGCGTATCGCGGCGTTGAACGCACCGACGATACGCAACTGACCACGCTTATCGACGCCTCACCCGGCTTGCCGGTGAGCGCCGCCGAAACCTTGCGCGCCATCGCCAGCACCGAAGAGCTTCGCGCCATCGACCAGGGGAAAGTGCCACCGCGCCTGAGCGCACTGGCTGAAGAAACACTGCAAGAAGTGCGCTCCAGCCGCGCCTATGAAGGGCTGTACCTGGACAACATCGATAATAACCTCGACACCCACCGCCTGGCGTTGCACACCCTGCCTGACCTGCCGAACTGGCCTGCGCAATTGCGTATCGAAGTCAGAAACGACACGCTCACCGGCACTCTGCGCGACGCTATCGGCGATGCCCGCGCCGCCACCCAGCGCACGCTGATCTTCACCGCCAACGGCGACTATGTGCCCGCCGACAGCAGTGGCGAGCTCTTTGGCGAAACCGACTTTTACACCGCCCTGCTCCAGGCCCTGCCCGATCAGGCACGCAACACAGTGGGGATTCATATCGGCCAGGGCCCGGTCTTGCGCCAGGCGATAGCCCGCCATGCCCTGCATCACTCGCACCTGCGCGCGTTGCTCTCAGGCGTTCCCACGGGAAAACCGGCCTACGACCCGAGCACCATGCGACTGCGTGGCGGTATGCAAGGTTATCGCCTGGCACCGGCTCCAGGCCCCTTACGCGAACTGACACCGCATGAACAAGCGCAGCAGTTGTTCCCGGCGTTGCCGCACACACAGATCGACAGCATTCTGCGAAACCTGCAGCCAACGCCTGGCGGACTCATCAGCGCACTGACCGCGTTGCGCGTCGAATATCAACAACTGGAGTACGACTTGAATGCCTGGGTCAACGCCACGCCGCGCCTGGCTCCGGATTCACAGGGGCGACAGGAACTCGCCTATGCCAGGCACAGCCGCCAGGCCTGGGCCTATGAAATGCGCCGAGCCTGGCGCCTGGAAACCCCGATTGACGACTACTACGAGCCGCCCATACCCAATGGCTATCAACTGCACTTGAGAGGGACGATTTCCGGCCTTCCTCCCGTTATTTCAGCGCGCTTCGCACACATTTCCCACCTGACACTGGAGGGCGAACAGGGGCTGCTGGAGATCAACGTCTTTCTGTCGACGTTTCCCATGCTGCGCCGTCTGACGGTACGCACGATCAACCTGGGAAGGCTGCCGGAAAACATCCCCTCGATGCCCGCGCTCAAGGAACTGACCCTCAGCGACTGCAACATCACCTTGAGCCCATCGGCCCTGGCTTCGCTGTCAAACATGACCGCGCTCGAATCCCTGGACCTCTTCAACAACCCCTTGGGGCAGGTACCCAGCGTCGAACGCATGCAGGACCTGAACTTCCTCGACCTGAGCAATACCGGTATCAGCGAGCTGCCGGCCGGCGTCCTGCAACGCCAGCATCTGGAAACTGCGCTGTTCAAGGAAAACCGTATTCACACGCTGCCCGCCGCGCTTTTCGAGCTTCCCGTGCACACCAGTCATTCGTTCGACTTTTCCGGCAATCCGCTGTCACGCCAGACACTGGAGCAGGTCAAGGCTTACTTCCAGCGCACCGGTAGCTATTGGGAAGTCGATGCCGACCCGGTGGATACCGCCAGTGCAAAAATGCTGTTTCCGCGCTTTACCCGCGACGGGATCAATCGCCTGATTTTCGGCCTGCCGGGCAACCTGGAAAGCGGCAAAATCGAGTTGGCCCGACTGGAGCTTGACTACCAGAACCTGGGCCGTGAACTGGACGTTTGGGTGCGCACACCCGACATAGGCGAAACCGAATCAGGCAGGCGCGAGGCCTTCAAACACGCCTTGCTGGCCGGTTGGCGCAGGGAGATACCGCAAGACGAATACAGCAACGGCGTCATGCCCACTTATGAACTGGAAATCAGCGCGCCCATCAACGGCACGTTACCGACACTCAGTACCCGGTTCAACCACGTATCGTCACTCACACTCAGCGGCGATCAGAGCGCACTCAAACTGGAACGCTTGCTCGAGAGCTTTCCAGCCCTGCAAACCCTGGTTATAAAAAACTACTCGCTGGGCGATATTCCCGAGCCGATCTTTCAGCAGGCGACGCTCACCGTGCTGAGCCTTGAGCACTGCAACCTGCGGCTTTCAGCGAGCAGTACAAAGGCCCTGGAAGGCATGACAGCGCTTGAGCAACTGAACCTCAGCGACAACCCTCTGCTGGGGCAAGTGCCGAACGTTGCCCACATGAAGGTACTGACCCGGCTCAGGCTGCAAAACACCGGCATCAGCGAGATTCCGGCGAGCTTGCTGGATAACCGCCAATCCGAACTGGTCGACCTCAGCCACAATGCGATCAAGGAAATTCCCCCACAACTGTTCGAAAGGCCGGCGTCGGTCACCCGCGCGTTTGACCTGTCGGCCAACCCCTTGTCACCGGCCACCCTGCAACGGCTCAAAGGTTATTGCCAGCGTACCGGCGAACACCTCAGGGCCGATGCTGCGGACAGCGAACACACGCGTATTGCGGCCCTGTACCCGTCGTTCACTACCTCCGAGGTCAACCGCTTTATCTTCAGCGTGCCAGGCGACATGGAGGCGATTCCCGGAGAAATCACCCGCCTGGAAAACGAGTACGCCACGTTAGACGCCGATCTGACGAGCTGGGCGCTGAACGTGCCGCAACGACACCCCCTGCTCGATGTGGTGCTGGACGAGCAGGCGCGAGCCGAGGAACAGATCCAGCGTTTCGAGATCAAGCGCCTGCTGGAGGAAGGCTGGCGCCGTGAGAGTGAAATCGACGCGCTCAACGGCGGCCAGGAAGCCACCCACAAAATGGAGTTCGACACACCGATCCTCGGCGACCTGCCCGACTTGAGTGCGCGCTTCGAACACGTTTCGCTGCTGGAACTAAGAGGCCTGGGAACCACCACCAACGTCGAAGGCGTCGCGCGCTGCTTCCCCAACGTGACAACCTTGCTGCTGGATAAGTACACCCTGGGCGACATCCCCACGCGGGTGTTCAACCTGCGACGGCTGACCAGCCTGACCCTCACGGAATGCAGGATCCGCCTGGGCGCCGAGGCCGCTGCCAAGCTTCGCGACCTGCACAACCTGGAATACCTGGACCTTAGCGATAACCCGTTGAGTCAAGCGCCAGCGCTGGACAACATGCCCAAGCTGGAGACCCTGTACCTGCAAAATTGTGGACTCAGCGAAGTGCCTGTCGGCGTGTTCGATCGTCCGTTCCTGAGCACCGTAGACCTGAGTGACAACGCGATCAGTGACATCCCGGCCAACCTCCTGCAAATGTCCAGGCAATGGAATGACGACTCCGACCTCAGCGGCAACCCGCTGTCGGTCGAAAGCCTGAACCATCTTCGGCAGTATTTTCGCCAGACCGGCAATGATTTGCAGGTGGATGAAGCCGCGGTAAATGACCAGGGCCAACCCCTGATCCCGCCGCCCACACCCGAGCCGATGGAGGAGTAACCAGCGTCAGCCGCGTTCCGACGGCACCGACGACAACTCGAACGGGCTGCTGCTGCGCCGCTGGTTGCGGTCTTCACGGGGGGTGGCGCCGAAGAAGTTGCGGTAGGCGCTGGAGAAGTGCGGCCCCGAGGAGAAGCCGCACGACAGGCCGATCTGAATGATCGACTTGCTGGTTTGCATGAGCATCTGGCGGGCCTTGTTCAGGCGCAGTTCCAGGTAGTACTGGCTGGGGACGCGATTGAGGTATTGCTTGAAGATCCGCTCCAGTTGTCGTCGCGACACGCATACGTGTTGGGCGATTTCGTCGGTGGTCAGCGGTTCTTCGATGTTGGCTTCCATCAACAGAACAGCTTGGGTCAGCTTGGGATGGCTGGAGCCCAGGCGGTTTTGCAGCGGGATGCGCTGGCGCTCGCCACCTTCACGGATGCGCTCCACCACCAGCTCTTCCGACACCGCACCGGCCAGTTCGGCGCCGTGGTCACGGGCCAGCACCGCCAGCAACAGGTCGAGTACCGACATGCCACCGCAGGCGGTCAGGCGGTCACGGTCCCAGTCAAACAGGTGGCTGGTGGCAATGACCTTGGGGAAACGCTCGGCGAAATCGTCCTGCCAGCGCCAGTGCACGGCGGCGCGGTAACCGTCGAGCAAGCCAAGCTGGGCCAACGGATAGACACCGGCCGACAGGCCGCCGATCACACAACCGGCCCGCACCAGCTGCTTGAGAGCGGTACTGAGCTGGGAGGCAATGGCGGTCGGCGGTTCGTCCGCCAGCAGGAACAGTTTCTGGAAGCCTTCGAGCTTGCCGGCCCACGGTTCGCCGGGCAGTTTCCAGGCGCCTTCGGTCGCAGGTTCGGCCTGCAGGAACGAGAGTTCGTACACCACGTCCGGATGCACCCGCTGAGCAACGCGCAAAGCCTCCTCAGCCAGCGCAAGCGTCAGTGCTTTTGTGCTGGGCCAAATCAGGAAACCAATTCGATGGGCGGTCATGGAGGGCTATCCGAAGCGAGTAACAGTAATGAAGACAAGGGCCAATGCTAGCCCGTAAACCAACACAAATCTCAAAACAAATGGAGCTGGCCTGCCTCCTCTGTGGCGAGGGAGCTTGCTCCCGTTGGGCTGCGAAGCAGCCCCATCAAGAGCGCCACATTTTCAGAGACGTTCTGCGGCGAAAATTCTGGGGCTGCTACGCAGCCCAACGGGAGCAAGCTCCCTCGCCACAAGGATGCCCTATATCAGTGCACAGCGGCAGCCTTGATTATTTCAAGCTGCCGGACAGGAACTGCTGCAACCGCTCGGACTGCGGGTTCACCAGCACTTCGCGCGGGTTGCCGCGTTCTTCGACGATGCCTTTGTGCAAGAACACCAACTGGTTGGAGACTTCACGGGCAAAGCCCATTTCGTGGGTCACCACCACCATGGTCCGGCCTTCCTGGGCCAGGTCCTGCATCACCTTGAGCACTTCGCCGACCAGCTCCGGGTCCAGGGCCGACGTCGGCTCGTCGAACAGCATCACTTCAGGTTCCATCGCCAGGGCACGGGCAATCGCCACGCGCTGCTGCTCGCCACCGGACATGTGGCCGGGGAACGCATCCTTACGATGGCCCACGCCGACCTTGGCCAGGTAATGCTCGGCCTTTTCACGCGCGTCTTTTTTCGACATGCCCAGCACGTGCACCGGCGCTTCCATCACGTTTTCCAGCGCGGTCATGTGCGACCACAGGTTGAAATGCTGGAACACCATCGACAGGCGCGAACGCATGCGTTGCAACTGTTTCGGGTCGGCAGCCTTCAGGGCGCCTTCCTTGTTGGCCACCAGTTTCAGCTCTTCGTTATTGAGCAGAATCTTGCCGGCGTGGGGTTGCTCGAGCAGGTTGATGCAGCGCAAAAAGGTACTTTTGCCCGAACCACTGGACCCGATGATGCTGATCACATCACCGGCCGCGGCGGCCAGGGATACACCTTTGAGTACTTCATGACTGCCATAGCGTTTATGCAGGTCTTGGACTTCAAGTTTGTACATGCGGTCGGTTCTCACAAAAACAGGTGGTCAGTCGTTGAGCAAGCGCCCGTGACGCAGCGCTTCGCGCCCCGCCACCTTGGCCAGCCAGAAACCCGCTTGGGCATAACGTAGCCGTTCAACGGCAAACAACACCCCCGAGGTGCCCGCGCGGATGATGCTTACGCGGTCTTCCAGAGGGTCAATCACTTCAAAAATCGGCTCGCCGGTTTCCACCCAGTCACCGGCTTTACGCAGGTAACTGATCACCCCGGCATGGGGCGCGAACAGCAATTCGGTGCCTTCGAAGGGGACGCCTTCGCAGGGCTCGTGTTGCGGCGCCGGCCATTCGCCCTTGATCAGGCCTTGTTCGGCGAGGAACGCGAGGATGCCTTCGGCGTGGAAAATCGCCTCGTCGCGGCCAGTGTCGGCCTGGCCACCCAACTCCAGGGTGGTCGCCAGGCAAGCCAGGGGGATCTGCGCCTCGGGGAACGCCCGGGACAAACGCAGCCACGGCAGCGAGCAGGCTTCATCAAACGAGCTGCCGCCAGAATCTTCCGCAAGCAGGCCGACTTTCACATTCAAGTGCGCCGACAGCGAACGCCACTGCGGCCAGTGCTGGGGCAGCGCGTACATGTGCAGCGCAGCTTCGGCGTCGCAATGCAGGTCGAGGACGATGTCGGCGGTGCACGCGTGGCCCAGCAATACGCGCTGCATGCCTTGCAGCTGGCTGCTCGGCTCGGGCAACGCGTTAAGCGCATCGCTCATTGCCTGGCGGATCAGGCGCACATTGGCGTGAGGGTCATCGCCCAGCTTGCCTTCCAGCAACGCGGCAACCGGCTCGCTCAATTCGACGAAATCGCGGTTAAAGTTTTTGCCGCTGCCAATCTCGAAACGCCCCTGGTGGCTGCCTTGCAACAGCTGGCCGAGGCCCATCGGGTTGGCCACCGGCACCAGCTCAATCACGCCGTTGAGGGCGCCCTGCTGTTCCAGTTCGGCGAGGCGTTTTTTCAGCTCCCAGGCGGCGCGCATGCCGGGCAATTCATCGGCGTGCAGGCTGGCCTGGATATAGGCCTTGCGCTCGCCGCTGCCGAAACGGAACACGCTCAGTTGGCGCTCGCAGCCCAGGTGGCCCCAGGGCAACAGGTGATCGATACGTTCCATATCAGTGCTTCCGTGGAGCCAGGTAGCTCAGCCAGCGGCGCTCTGCCAACTTGAACAGGCGCACCAGGATGAAGGTCAGGCACAGGTAGAACACGCCGGCGGTGATATAGGCTTCGAACGGCAGGTAGTACTGCGCGTTCACCGTGCGCGCGGCACCGGTGATGTCGATCAAGGTGACGATGGACGCCAGGCTGGTGGTCTGCAGCATCATGATCACTTCGTTGCTGTACTGCGGCAGCGCGCGGCGCAGGGCCGACGGCAGCAGGATGCGGCGGTACAGCTTGTAGCGCGACATGCCCATGGCCTTGGCCGCTTCAATCTCCCCGTTAGGGGTGGACTTGAGGCTACCGGCAATGATCTCGGCGGTGTAGGCGCTGGTGTTGATCGCAAACGCCAGGCACGCACAGAACGTGGCGCTGGACAGCAGCGGCCACAGGAAGCTCTCGCGTACCGCTTCAAACTGGGCCAGGCCGTAGTAGATCAAAAACAGCTGCACCAGCATCGGCGTGCCGCGAATTACATAGGTGTAGAGCCAGGCGACGCCGTTGACGACCGGCTGCTTGGACACGCGCATCAAGCCCAGGGGCAACGCGGCGAGCAGGCCGAAGAACAGCGAGATGGCGAGCAATTTGAGGGTGGTCAGCAGGCCGCCAAGGTACAGCGGCATGGCCTCCCAGATGACGTTGTAGTCGAAGATCATAGATCAGCCGCCCTTACGCCTACCGAGTAGCGCTTCTCAAGATGACGCAAGGCCAGCAACGACACGCTGGTGATCACCAGGTACATCGCCGCCACTGCGAGGAAGAAGGTAAAAGGCTCGCGGGTGGCATCTGCCGCCTGCTTGGCCTTGAACATCATGTCTTGCAGGCCCACCACCGAAATCAGCGCGGTGGCCTTGGTGAGAACCAGCCAGTTGTTGGTGAAACCAGGGATAGCCAGCCGAATCATCTGCGGCACCATCACCCGGAAAAACACCTGGAAACTGCTCATGCCATACGCAAGGCCGGCTTCGGCCTGGCCCTTGGGGATGGCCATGAAGGCGCCACGGAAGGTCTCCGAGAGGTAGGCGCCAAAGATGAAACCCAGGGTGCCGATGCCGGCGGCCAAGGGGTTCAAGTCAATATAGTCGTCATAGCCGAGCATCGGCGCGACGCGGTTAAGCAGGTCCTGGCCACCGTAGAAAATCAGCAGGATCAGCACCAGGTCGGGGATCCCGCGGATCACCGTGGAGTACAAGTCACCCAGCCAGGCCAACCAGCGCACCGGCGACAGGCGTAACGCGACCCCGATCAGACCCAGAACAATGGCCAAGGCCATGGACGACAAGGCGAGCTGAAGCGTCAACCATGCGCCATCGAGGATGACGGCCCCGTAGCCTTTCAACATGATTCAGGTCCTCGAAAAGGGGGATGAAAAAATGGCGCAAACCTCAGGAATTCTGTTGCTTGCGCCATTTTTGACAGACTGCTGCGACGATTTACTTGGCGGCGGTTTCAGGGCCGTAAATGTCGAAGTTGAAGTACTTGTCCTGGATTGCCTTGTACTTGCCGCTGGCACGGATCGCGGTGATAGCTGCGTTGATGCGGTCCAGGTTTTCCTTGTCGCCCTTGCGTACCGCGATGCCTACGCCGTCACCGAAGTATTTGACGTCGGTGAACGCTGGGCCGGTGAACGCGTAGCCTTTACCGGCCGGCGTGTCGAGGAAACCTTCCTGCAACAGGGTAGCGTCTGCCACGGTGCCGTCGAGGCGACCGGCTTCCACGTCCAGGTAGATTTCGTTCTGCGAGCTGTAAGGAACCACTGTGGCACCTTTAGGGGCCAGGACTTCCTTGGCAAAACGGTCGTGGATCGAACCGCGCTGCACGCCGATCTTCTTGCCTTTCAATTCATCCAGGCTGTCGCTGACGGTGGTGCCTTCCTTCAACACCAGGCGCGCTGGAGTCAGGTAGTAGCGGTTGGTGAAGTCCACGGACTTCTTGCGGTCTTCGGTGATGGACATGGACGACAGGATCGCGTCGATCTTGCGTACTTTCAGCGCCGGGATCAGGCCGTCGAATTCCTGCTCGACCCAGGTGCACTTGACCTTCATCTCTTCGCACAGGGCGTTGCCGATGTCGTAGTCAAAACCGACGATGCTGCCATCCGGCGCCTTCGAGGCAAACGGAGGGTAAGCGGCTTCGATACCAATTTTCAGAGGCTTGCCTTCGGCGAAAGCCTGCATGGACAGCACGGACAGCGCCAGGGCGCCCAACAGCACAAGTTTCTTCATCTTGGGACTCCATCGGTATAGGGCAAAACAGCAGTATGAGCCATGGCCCACGATGCGACTGAGTGAAACCGAATAGCGGTGCTGCGTCCTGCACCAGTTCAATACCAGCGACGACGAGCGAGTGATCGGCATTCTAACGACAGGCCGGAAGCCGATATTTCCTCAATGCGACAACAATTTACAGAAGCACCGAGAAAGCGGTTCCAGCACATTGACAGCCCCTGGATTTTATGTAGAGGCAAAAGATATTAAACCTGTTAACGCTGCAAGTTGCGGGCCTATTATTCGCAAACCCTTCTAGCACGGCAAGTCTGGCGTTTAATCTTATTACCCAAGGTGTCTAAAACGCGGTTTATTGGGGCGTGAGCGTAGCCCTTTGCCTCATGTTTGGGCGATGGGTTACACATTTGGCTTCAACGGTAACATTCAGAAACGTCCTGCGAGAGAAACCGATATTTATTGGCCTGGGGGTTACTGATCGATCCCACGCTCCGCGTACTGATCGGTACTGATCGTTCCCACGCTCCGCGTGGGAATGCAGCCCAGGACGCTCCGCGTCCGCTCTTAAAGTCGTGACGCAGAGCGTCACAGGAGGCATTCCCACGCAAAGCGTGGGAACGATCAGTACGCAGAGCGTGGGAACGATCTGCGCGCACAAAAAAGCCCCACCCGGCTTACACCGAGTGGGGCCGCGTCCCACAAACCCCGCCTTACGCTGCGTTCATGGTCTTGTGCGTTTCAATCAAATGCGCCACCACACCTGGGTCCGCCAGGGTGGAGATATCCCCCAACCCGTCGTAATCAGCCGTGGCGATCTTGCGCAAAATCCGGCGCATGATTTTCCCCGAACGTGTCTTCGGCAAGCCCGGCGCCCACTGGATGACATCCGGCGAAGCAATCGGCCCGATCTCTTTACGCACCCAGTTCTTCAACTCCAGGCGCAGCGCTTCGTTCGGCTCTTCGCCGTTTTTCAGGGTGACATACACATAGATGCCCTGGCCCTTGATGTCATGCGGCACACCCACCACCGCCGCCTCGGCGACTTTAGGGTGAGCAACCATCGCACTTTCAATCTCGGCAGTGCCCATGCGGTGGCCGGACACGTTCAGCACGTCATCCACACGGCCGGTGATCCACCAGTAGCCATCTTCATCGCGACGAGCGCCGTCGCCCGTGAAGTACATGCCACGGAAGGTCTTGAAGTAGGTGTCGACAAACCGGTCATGGTCGCCGTACAGGGTACGGGCCTGGCCTGGCCACGAATCGAGAATCACCAGGTTGCCTTCGGCAGCGCCTTCGATGATGTTGCCCAGGTTGTCCACCAGCGCCGGCACCACGCCAAAGAACGGCCGTGCCGCCGAACCCGGCTTGAGCGCATGAGCGCCCGGCAGCGGGCTCATCAGGGTGGCGCCGGTTTCGGTCTGCCACCAGGTGTCGACGATCGGGCAACGGGATTGGCCGACGTTCTTGTAGTACCAGTCCCACGCTTCCGGGTTAATCGGCTCACCCACCGAACCCAGCAGGCGCAAGCTGCTGCCATCGACGCCTTCGCAGGCAGCGGTGCCGGAAGCCATCATCGCGCGGATCGCGGTCGGCGCGGTGTAGAGGATATTGACCTTGTGCTTGTCGACGATCTTGCCCACCCGGGTAATGTCCGGATAGTTCGGCACGCCTTCGAACAGCAGCGTGGTCGCGCCGTTGGCCAATGGGCCGTAGACGATGTAAGTGTGGCCGGTGACCCAGCCGACGTCGGCGGTGCACCAGTAAACTTCACCTGGACGGTAGTCGAACACGCGCTCGTGAGTCAGGGCCGCATACAACAGGTAGCCGCCGGTGGTGTGCTGCACGCCCTTCGGCTTGCCGGTGGAGCCCGAGGTATAAAGGATGAACAGCGCCTCTTCAGCGCCCATCTCTTTCGGCGCACACACGGTGCCCGCCACTTTCATCAGGTCTTCGTACCAGATGTCGCGATGCTGGTTCCACTTGATCGTGCCACCGGTGCGCTTGCACACGATGACTTTCTGGATGCTGCTGGTTTCCGGGTTGGTCAGGGCGTCGTCGACGTTGGCCTTCAGCGGAATTTTCTTACCGGCGCGGATGCCTTCGTCAGCGGTGATCACCACCTTCGACTTACAGTCGATGATGCGACCAGCCAGAGCCTCCGGCGAGAAACCGCCAAACACCACCGAGTGAATCGCACCGATGCGGGTACACGCCAGCATGGCGACCACGGCTTCGGGGATCATCGGCATATAGATAGTCACCACATCGCCGCGGTGCACGTCCTGGCCACGCAGGGCGTTGGCGAACTTGCAGACTTCTTCATGCAGCTCGCGGTAGGTGATGGTGCGGCTCTCGGCAGGGTCATCGCCCTCCCAGATAATCGCCGCCTGGTCGCCACGCTCGGCGAGGTGACGGTCCAGGCAGTTGTAGGAAACGTTCAGGGTGCCATCGGCGAACCACTTGATGTCGACATGGTGATCGTCGAAAGAGGTCTGCTTCACCACGGTGAAAGGCTTGACCCAGTCAAGGCGCTTGGCTTGCTCACGCCAGAAACCATCGGGATTGACCACCGACTGCTGGTACATGGCCTTGTAGGTCGCCTCGTCGGTCAGCGTGTTGGCTGCTACTTCGGGGCGAACGGGGTACAGGGAAGCCGCACTCATCTTTCTTACCTCGGTGACATAGTTGTTGTTGTATGGCCCAGTTGTAGCCGGGGTGAGCCTATAGAACCATTCGACGATGGTAGTAACAAGACCCTACAAATTGCCCTGGCATCCCGGTTTGCAGCTCTAGCCCGCTGGCGGCGGCGCTCTGCGGCTTTGTGAAAAAAGCTTTACCACGGGATTGTTACAAAATCCGCCAATAGTGTTTATCAAAAGCACGGGTATATGAATATAACGCCCAGGCCTAGAATCAACTCCGCCAACCAAGGCACCGTGGTTAACACGGCAGTGATTAACAACGTAACAGCCCCCACGAAGGCACGTTAATCCGAACTAACCGATCCTAAGTTATACACGTGGCCTAACAAGGCCCCGTGACCCCTTACGCCCTGAAGAAGGTAAATAGAGAAATGAAAGCTTTATTAGTTATGGCCCTCAGCAGCTTGTGCGCCACCGCCGCCCTGGCCGACGAGGCCCCGACTGAGCTTGCCGGCCAGAACGCCCCGATTGTTGAGGACTACACTTACAGTACCCACCTGGACGTTGCCAAAGTCTTGTCCATGAGCAGTATTCCGGAAGTGTGCGAAGTAGTGCCGGTGAAGATGGAATATGAAGATTCGCAAGGTCAGCGTCACATTCTTAATTATCATGTGATGGGTAATGGTTGCTCTAACGGGTAACAACTTCGTTAGTCAGGTTTAGTCCTGATTTTGTTCGCCGCAAGAAATCGTTCTTGCGGCAAAGAGCCAGTCTCTGACACACCTCGGTCCAAATGTGGGAGCGGGCTTGCTCGCGATGACGGTTTCAGCCTTCACTCAACCCCAAAGCCCCCCACTGAACCCACCGCATCTCCCCGAAAAAAGTACTCCCCTGTCCCCGGCAATAAATAGCCCACCGCCTGTCAAAAAATTCCTACCCCGCCAACCCCCCGTAAACCCTCACTCTGGCTCAAATAGCAGCCTTCTTGTGTGCTGGCCGAGACCATCCGCCGCAACACAAACCCGATTTTTTCCCTATAATGCGCGAGTAAATCGGGCCTGCAATATCCCTTTACACTGGGATGAAGAGCCAGACCTGAGGCCCCCGCTGGAGCAAGCACCTACCGCTCCGCCCCTCAAGCCTCAAGCAGAGCACCCGTTACCCAATTCCGTTTAATGCCTGCGCGAGCTGTTGCAACAAACGATTCCTTAAGATCCACCGCGGCCCTAGGGCCGTGTGAACACCCAACCATCCGGTTTCACACGGGCACCTTTGAGCCCTCACGCAGGAGACGACACGTCATGCTGAGCTGGGACGAATTCGACAAAGAAGAAGGCGAAGTAGCCGCTAAAGGCGCCAACGCCGGCCACGCCACCGAAGCCAACATGGACCGCCTCGACGGTGCCGGCGCTGCCGCCGCCATCGAAGCCCGCGCCGTCACCGCCAATGACTCCGCCGCCATCGTCCGCGCCAAGGCTGCCCTCGACAAACTCGACGTCGCCGAAGGCCTCGCCGAACTCGAAGGCTCCGCCGCCCGCGTCGCCGTTGACGAAAAGCGCATGATCAACTGCCGCGCCGACCTCAACCAACTCGTACCCTTCAAGTACGACTGGGCCTGGCAAAAGTACCTCGACGGCTGCGCCAACCACTGGATGCCGC
>NZ_LFMW01000003.1 GCF_001050345.1 Pseudomonas fildesensis
CCGCTTTCGACCGAGAGGATCGAAACGTTAATAGAGCCAAACTACACCGCTCTATCAACTCCTTCTGGGCTTCGATGAACTGAAGCAACCCGCTGTCGAATCTCGCATAACTCTTTGTTTACCAAGGAGTTTTCCGTTTCGACTGCGCCGGAAGTGGGGCGAATTATAGACTTCCAGGATCTGCCGTCAACCCTTAATTTGTCTTTTCTATCAATTAGTTATGTTTGGTTAAAAAACCACCAATACATTCATGGAAAAGGCCTCGCCAGCTTCCTCTATATAGAAGAGAAGATTCAAATAACCCCCGCCGCCTTCAAAGCCGCAACACTATCCGGCCCCAACCCCAGCACTCCCCGCAACACCTGAACCGTATGCTCCCCTAATAGAGGAGGCGCGCTACGGTACTCCACAGGCGTCTTGGACAGCCGTATCGGACTGGCAACCTGAGGCACCATCCCCGCCAGTACATGAGGCAGCTCCATCACCAATCCACGCGCCTTGACCTGAGGATCGGCAAATACCTGCGCCAGGTCGTTGATAGGCCCACACGGCACACCCACCCGTTCCAGTTGCGACACCCACTCCGCCGTTGTCTTGAAGACCGTGGCCTGACGAATCAACGGGATCAGCTCCGCACGATTGGCAACCCGCACCTTATTAGTCGCGAAACGCGGATCAACCGCCCACTGCGGCTGGCCCGCCACTTCAGCAAACTTGCGAAACTGCCCGTCATTGCCCACCGTCAGAATGAAGTCGCCATCGGCAGTGGGGAAATCCTGATAAGGCACGATATTCGGGTGCGCATTACCCAAGCGCTTTGGCGCCACCCCCGTCGTCAGGTAATTCATTGCCTGGTTGGCGAGACACGCCACCTGCACATCCAGTAGCGCCATATCGATATGCTGGCCACCACCGTCGTGATCTCGATGCGCTAGCGCCGCCAGGATAGCCACGGTCGAATAGAGCCCCGTAAGGATGTCGGTCACCGCTACCCCAACCTTGACCGGCCCAGCCCCCTCATCCCCCTCTGGCCGACCGGTCAGACTCATGAGCCCTCCCAGCCCTTGAATCATGAAGTCATATCCGGCGCGAGCGGCGTAAGGACCCGTCTGGCCGAAGCCCGTGATCGAGCAATAGATCAACTCCGGATTGACCTCCCTGAGCGACTCATAGTCCAACCCATACGCTGCCAGACCACCCACCTTGAAATTCTCGATAAGGATGTCCGACTTGGCCGCCAAATCACGCACCAGCTTCTGCCCCTCCGGTCGCGTGAAGTCGATGGTCACTGACTCTTTATTACGGTTGGCCGACAGGTAATACGCCGCCTCACTGGTGTTCTCTCCATAGGCATCCTTAAGGAAGGGCGGCCCCCAGGCGCGCGTGTCGTCGCCATTACCCGGCCTTTCGACCTTGATCACCTCAGCCCCAAGGTCTGCAAGAATCTGCCCGGACCAGGGGCCCGCCAATACTCGCGATAGATCCAACACCCGCAGATGCGAAAGCGCGCCCATGCCCATGCTCCTATTAATAGAACGCCTGAAGACCGGTTTGCGCGCGCCCCAGAATCAAGGCGTGCACGTCATGGGTACCTTCGTAGGTGTTTACCACCTCCAGGTTGACCAGATGACGCGCCACTCCGAATTCATCAGAGATGCCGTTGCCGCCCAGCATGTCCCGCGCCATGCGCGCGATATCCAGGGACTTGCCGCACGAGTTGCGCTTCATGATCGATGTGATCTCGACCGCTGCAGTGCCTTCATCCTTCATCCGTCCGAGGCGCAGGCAGCCTTGCAGGGCCAGGGTAATCTCGGTTTGCATGTCGGCCAGCTTCTTCTGAATCAGTTGGGTGGCTGCCAAGGGGCGGCCGAACTGCTTACGATCAAGGGTGTACTGGCGAGCGGTATGCCAGCAGGACTCGGCAGCACCCAAAGCCCCCCAGGAGATCCCGTACCGCGCCGAGTTAAGGCAGGTGAAGGGACCTTTCAAACCACGCACATCCGGGAAGATGTTTTCTTCCGGCACGAACACGTTGTCCATCACAATCTCACCAGTGATGGAGGCCCGCAGCCCCACCTTGCCGTGAATCGCCGGAGCGCTCAGGCCTTTCCAACCTTTTTCCAGGACAAAACCTCGGATATCGCCCGCATCGTCCTTACCCCACACCACAAACACATCAGCGATCGGGCTGTTGGTGATCCACATCTTTGCGCCGGTCAGGCTGTAGCCGCCATCCACCTTGCGCGCACGGGTAATCATCGCGCCGGGGTCTGAACCGTGGTCGGGCTCGGTGAGACCAAAGCAGCCAATCCATTCGCCTGATGCCAGTTTCGGCAGATACTTCTGCTTTTGGGCTTCGGTACCGAACTCATTGATCGGCACCATGACCAGTGACGATTGCACACTCATCATCGAGCGATAGCCGGAGTCGACACGTTCCACTTCACGCGCAATCAACCCGTAGCTGACGTAGTTCAGACCACTGCCACCGTACTGCTCCGGAATCATTGCGCCGAGCAAGCCGGTTTCACCCATTTCACGGAAAATTGCAGGGTCGGTCTTTTCATGGCGGAAAGCTTCCAGCACGCGGGGTGCCAACTTGTCTTGGGCGAACTGCTCGGCACTGTCGCGCACCATGCGCTCTTCTTCGGTGAGCTGTTGATCCAGCAGCAGTGGATCAATCCAGTTGAAGCTTGCCTTGCCAGCCATGAATAAGCCCTCGCGGAAAAAATCAGAAGTCGTGCTTGCAGCCTAGGCCGGGCTAACCCAGAGGGCAAACGAGGTTTCTGCATAGGGTTGTGCTAATTTCTCACTTCGAAAAGACGAAGATGGTCGCAGACGCGCTTTATAAGTGAGCACAACGTACATGCGCAGAAAAATTCCCAGCACTACCGCCCTGGTCAGCTTTGAAGCGGCGGCCCGCCACGAGAGCTTTACCAAGGCGGCACACGAGCTTTCCATCACTCAGGGCGCCATCTGTCGACAAATCGCGAGTCTTGAAGAGTTTTTAAGTGTCGAGCTGTTTCGGCGCTCGCGGCGCGGAGTAAAACTGACAGAAGCAGGGCTGTCCTACAGCCGTCGCGTGGCGACGCAATTGGATGCCGTAGAACGCGACACCTTGTCAGTTATGGGCCAGCAGGGCGCGAACGTCATCGAGCTGGCCGTGGTACCGACCTTTGGCACCCAATGGCTAATCCCCCGCCTCAAGGACTTTCAGCGCCAGCACCCGGAAGTCACGGTGAACCTCACCAACCGCACGCGGCCGTTTCTATTTGCCGATACCGAATTCGACGCTGCGATCTACTTTGGCGATGCCGATTGGTCCGGCACTGAATCTCACAGACTGATGGGAGAAAACCCTGTCCCCGTGTGTAGCCCGCGGCTACTGGGCAACCACACGCACTTCAGCGCTCAAGACATCGCAGAGCTGCCACTGCTGCAGCAGACCACCCGACCTTACGCCTGGCGCCAATGGTTCAATGCCCAACAGCTGAACGTGCCCCGCGACATGACAGGCCCCCGTTACGAGCTATTCTCGATGTTGTCCCAAGCGGCCATGCATGACATGGGCATCGCGCTGATTCCACCCTTTCTTATTCAACGAGAGCTGGAAGAGCAGCAACTGGTGATCGCGAGCCCCAAGGCACTGAGCAGTTCGAAGGCTTATTACCTGATGATTCCCGAGAGAAAGGTCGAATCCGCGTCATTACATGCATTCAGGGACTGGCTGATGGACGCGTCGCGACGCTATAGCCCCAGCATTTAAAGGGCACACCCGGATATCTGACCTTGTAGTCAAATAATTAATGACCCTACAGATATACATATATGTCGCTTTTCAACAGACTGTACTTGTCAGCCATAAACAAGGCTATAAGCCATGATTTTCATGGCCTGTAGCGACTATTACCGGCCAATGTCCGACTATTCACACCGGCCATGTAAAAACGCCGACTGAACTCCTTTAGCCCTTTAAACACCTGTATTTAAAGAGGTTATTTCCAAGTGTTGCGACAATCAGTCACAGGGTGACTTGTAGTTAATTTTTCGTCACCCGTCATAATCCCTTGAAGGCCGTAAAGTTCGCCTGCAAAATGCCGCGCCCCGCTGTCATTTCAGCGGGATCGTGCTGATCGGCCGCCCCAGATGCGCCACTCACGGTGCACTGGCCTTTTTACAAAAAGATCAAAAGCAAAAAGATCATGCAGGAGATTTGACGTGCACATTGGTGTTCCTCTCGAAACCCAGACCGGTGAAACGCGGGTGGCTGCCACCCCGGAAACCATCAAGAAGCTGATCGGCCAGGGCCATAAGGTCACTGTACAAAGCGGAGCAGGTATTAAAGCCAGCGTCGTCGACAGTGCTTACGAAACAGCAGGTGCCACCATTGGCAGTGCCAACGATGCGTTTGGCGCCGAGCTGATCCTCAAGGTGGTTGCCCCAAGCGACAGCGAACTGGCGCTGATTAAAAGTGGCACCGTGTTGGTGGGCATGCTCAATCCGTTCAGCAACGAAACCATTGCCAAGCTGGCCGAGCGTGGCATCACAGCCTTCGCGCTCGAAGCCGCACCCCGTACGTCGCGCGCCCAGAGCCTTGATGTGCTGTCCTCCCAAGCCAACATCGCCGGTTACAAGGCCGTGTTGCTTGCCGCCCATCACTACCCGCGCTTTATGCCGATGCTGATGACCGCTGCAGGTACAGTGAAAGCCGCGCGCGTGCTGATCCTAGGTGCTGGCGTCGCCGGCCTGCAGGCAATTGCCACGGCGAAACGTCTGGGCGCGGTTATCGAAGCGTCTGACGTACGCCCGGCGGTAAAAGAGCAGATCGAATCTCTCGGTGCCAAGTTCGTCGACGTGCCTTACGAGACCGATGAAGAGCGTGAATGCGCCGTCGGCGTCGGCGGTTACGCACGCCCGATGCCAACCAGCTGGATGCAGCGCCAGGCCCTGGCTGTGCACGAACGCGCGAAGCAAGCGGACATCGTCATCACCACCGCGCTGATCCCCGGCCGCAAGGCACCAACACTGTTGAGTGCCGACACCGTCGCGCAGATGAAACCCGGTTCGGTGGTCATCGACCTCGCCGCTGCCCAGGGTGGCAACTGCCCGCTGACGGTCGCCGACCAGGTGGTGGTGGAAAATGGCGTGATCATCTGCGGCCCGACCAACCTGGCAGGTGCCGTCGCCGCCGATGCTTCGGCCCTGTATGCGCGCAACCTGCTGGACTTCCTGAAGCTGGTCTTCAACAAGGAAGGGCAGTTTGAAATCAACCTCGAAGACGACATCGTCGCCGCGTGCCTGATGTGCCGCGACGGCCAAGTCATCCGCAAAAACGCCTAAGCAGGGATTCAGACGATGGAAGAGCTTATCTCCCCCGGTATCTACAACCTGATCATCTTTGTGCTGGCGATTTACGTCGGTTACCACGTGGTCTGGAACGTTACGCCCGCACTGCACACGCCATTGATGGCGGTGACCAACGCGATCTCGGCGATTGTGATCGTCGGCGCGATGCTCGCCGCAGCACTCACTGTGACACCGTTGGGCAAGACCATGGGCACCCTGGCCGTGGCCCTGGCGGCGGTCAATGTGTTCGGCGGCTTCCTGGTGACGCGCAGGATGCTTGAGATGTTCAAGAAGAAAGCCCCGAAAGCAAAAGAAGAGGCGCCATCGGCATGAGCATGAATCTGGTCACGACGCTCTACCTGATCGCGTCGATCTGCTTTATCCAGGCCCTCAAAGGCCTGTCGCACCCCACCACGTCCCGGCCCGGCAACTTGTTCGGCATGCTCGGCATGGCACTGGCCGTGCTCACCACCGTAGGCCTGATCTATAAGCTCGGCGCTGAGCTGGCGACTGCCGGCATCGGCTACGTGATCGTCGGCTTGCTGGTCGGCGGCACTGCCGGCTCGATCATGGCCAAGCGTGTAGAGATGACCAAGATGCCGGAGCTGGTGGCCTTCATGCACAGCATGATCGGCCTGGCAGCAGTGTTTATCGCTATCGCAGCGGTGGTAGAGCCGCAGTCCCTGGGCATCGTCAAACACTTGGGCGACTCGATTCCTGCGGGCAACCGCCTGGAGCTGTTCCTCGGCGCTGCCATCGGTGCCATTACCTTCTCCGGCTCGGTAATCGCATTCGGCAAGCTG
Organism: Pseudomonas fildesensis; assembly: GCF_001050345.1. Lineage (GTDB taxonomy): Bacteria > Pseudomonadota > Gammaproteobacteria > Pseudomonadales > Pseudomonadaceae > Aquipseudomonas > Aquipseudomonas fildesensis. Next base: position 6,150 of record NZ_LFMW01000003.1, read on the forward strand.
TCAGGCAAGTACAAGTTCCGCCTGTTCCAGGGCGCACCGGTACAGTTCGGCGGGCAGCACAAGCTGAACCTGGTGCTCGGCTTGGCAACGTTGGGCCTTGGCCTGGCGTTCATGTTCACCGGCAACCTCACCGCCTTCGCGCTGATGCTGGCGCTGGCGTTTGTGCTCGGCGTGCTGATCATCATCCCTATCGGCGGCGCCGATATGCCGGTGGTGGTCTCGATGCTCAACAGCTACTCCGGCTGGGCAGCGGCAGGGATTGGCTTCTCGCTGAACAACTCGATGCTGATCATCGCAGGCTCCCTGGTGGGCTCAAGCGGCGCGATCCTCTCGTACATCATGTGCAAGGCGATGAACCGTTCCTTCTTTAATGTATTGCTCGGCGGTTTCGGCAACACGCCGGATGCCGGCGCCGCAGCAGGCTCGAAAGAAGCGCGCCCGGTGAAGTCCGGTTCGGCCGACGACGCCACCTTCCTGCTGACCAACGCCGACACGGTAATCATCGTACCGGGCTATGGCCTGGCAGTAGCACGCGCGCAGCATGCGCTCAAAGAGTTGACCGAGAAGCTGACCCACCGTGGCGTGACCGTGAAGTACGCGATCCACCCGGTGGCCGGCCGCATGCCCGGGCACATGAACGTGCTGCTGGCCGAGGCTGAAGTGCCTTACGACCAAGTGTTCGAGATGGAAGATATCAACTCCGAGTTTGGCCAGGCCGACGTGGTGCTGGTACTGGGCGCCAACGACGTGGTCAACCCGGCCGCGAAGAACGACCCGAAATCGCCTATCGCTGGCATGCCGATTCTGGAAGCGTTCAAAGCCAAGACCATCATCGTCAACAAGCGCTCAATGGCCAGCGGCTATGCCGGCCTGGACAACGAGTTGTTCTATCTGGACAAGACCATGATGGTCTTCGGTGACGCCAAAAAGGTCATCGAAGACATGGTCAAGGCCGTCGAATAACACTGCGCCAGCGCAATACCCGAAACTCTGGCCTCTTGTAGGCTGGGGTTTTTTTATCATTCCCATGCTCTGCGTGGGAATGCAGCCAGGGATGCTCTGCGTCCCGCTTTACACACTCACATGAAACCCGACCAAAGACTCTAAATCGCTACCCGGCATTCGACCATGGTAGCGGGCCGAAACTTTTTGAAATCACTAAACTGCGCACCTTGCCTCCGTAGCCCGAGATAACAATCCATGTACCGTGATCGTATCCGCTTGCCGTCGCTGTTGAACAAGGTCATGAGTGCGGCAGACGCCGCCGCACTGATCGAGGACGGCATGACCGTCGGCATGAGCGGCTTCACCCGTGCCGGTGAAGCCAAGGCCGTCCCCCACGCCCTGGCCGAACGCGCCAAGACCTCCCCGCTGAAAATCACCTTGATGACCGGCGCCAGCCTGGGCAACGACCTGGACAAGCAACTGACCGAAGCCGGCGTGCTGTCCCGACGCATGCCGTTTCAGGTCGACAGCACCCTGCGCAAGGCGATCAATGCCGGCGAGGTGATGTTTATCGATCAGCACTTGTCGGAAACCGTCGAACAACTGCGCAATAACCAGCTCAAGCTGCCGGACATTGCCGTGATCGAAGCTGTCGCGATCACCGAACAGGGCCACATCGTGCCGACTACGTCCGTGGGCAACTCGGCCAGCTTCGCGATTTTCGCCAAACAAGTGATCGTCGAGATCAACCTGGCGCACAACCCAAACCTGGAGGGGTTGCACGACATCTATATCCCGACCTACCGGCCCACCCGCACGCCGATCCCGTTGGTGAAAGTCGACGACCGCATCGGCAGCACCGCGATCCCGATCCCGCCGGAAAAAATCGTCGCCATCGTGATCACCAACCAGGCCGACTCCGCCTCCACCGTGACGCCGCCCGACAGCGACACCCAGGCGATCGCGGATCACCTGATCAACTTTCTCAAGCAGGAAGTGGACGCCGGCCGCATGACCAACAAGCTCGGCCCGCTGCAGGCCGGGATTGGCAATATCGCCAACGCAGTGATGTGCGGCCTGATCGACTCGCCGTTCGAAGACCTGACCATGTACTCGGAAGTGTTGCAGGATTCGACGTTTGACCTGATCGACGCCGGCAAGCTGAGCTTCGCCTCCGGCAGTTCGATCACGTTGTCGGAGCGGCGCAATGCCGACGTGTTCGGCAACCTCGAACACTACAAGGACAAGCTGGTACTGCGCCCGCAAGAGATCTCCAACCACCCGGAAGTGGTCCGCCGACTGGGCATTATCGGTATCAACACGGCGCTGGAGTTCGATATCTACGGCAACGTCAACTCCACACACATTTGCGGCACGCGGATGATGAACGGCATTGGTGGCTCCGGCGACTTCGCACGCAACGCACACTTGGCGATCTTCGTGACCAAGTCGATTGCCAAGGGGGGCGCGATTTCCAGCGTGGTGCCGATGGTCAGCCATGTGGACCACACTGAGCATGATGTCGACATCCTGGTGACCGAGATTGGCCTGGCCGACCTGCGGGGCCTGGCTCCACGCGAACGCGCGCGGGTGATCATCGATAACTGCGTGCACCCAGCCTACCGCGATGCGCTGAACACTTACTTCGAAACCGCCCGAGCGATCGGCGGGCACACCCCGCATATCCTTCGCGAAGCCCTGAGTTGGCACATCAATCTGGAAGAAACCGGGCATATGCTCAAGGCTTGATTGATACAGATTCGGGCTGATGCAAATACAGTTTCATCAGCTCGACTGTATCCAGGTCACTTTCTCAGAAAACTGTACTGCTGTACTGGTCATTTCCTACCGAAATATCCCACACCCACAGACGAATTTGCCTATTTCGCACTGTTTGAGTGCAGACAGGTACAGTTGCCCCATTTCCGTACAGTACAGCCGCTATAAACAGTTAACTGGCCCCTCACAATACAGGTGAACTGTATCTAGAGAGTCTTGCGCGGGAGGAGGATCATTGGCATCAGTTAAACCACTACCTAATCCCGCCACAAGCGGAAGGATGTCATCATGGAACGTACACTCAGTTCCGATCTGTTCTTCGAAGAAAAAGCTGTAAACACCCAGGCTTCCATGCCTTTGCGCGTTCTCGCCAACCTGATGTTGTGGCAGCGCCGCATCTCCAGCCGCCATCAACTGGCTCGTCTGGATTCGCGTCTGCTGGCTGACGCAGGTATCAGCGAAGCTCAACGCTACGAAGAGCTGAGCAAGCCGTTCTGGCGCTAATTGGCGCTCGCTGGCCCTGACCCACCGGGTCCACCGCCAGCACTCAGATTTGTCAAAGCAAAGCCCGCCCCGGGTAACCGGAGGCGGGCTTTGCTGTTTCCGGGATTTGGGTTTTCAGCCGCCAAACAGAAGCCTGTCATATAAACAGGTACAGTTTAAAAAACATAACAATTAAGCAGTACAATTTAGCCTCGGTGTATCTGTATCGGTAGAAACAGGCCGCCCAACATGGTGTTCCAACACTTCATGAAAGGGACACCTCATGAATACCCTCACCTCGCCCTATAAACGACTGCTGAGCCGCGCAGCCCGCGCATTCGTCAGGTGGATGCGCCATAGCCATGAGCGTCGCCAGTTGGCCCAACTCGATCCGCGAGAATTGTCCGATGCTGGTATCAGCCAGGGCGATCGAATGGCTGAGCTGTCCAAGCCGTTCTGGCGTGACTAGACGGTCAAGAGGCTTCCCGAACGGACAAGCGTCGGCTTAATATCCCCTCACCACGTGGCGAACCTTGTAGAACGGGCGTCTGATGCCCAATGGCAACAATGTCCGTTTCACAGTGGCCGTTCTGCGCCGCTTTATTTGTTCATCTACAGGAGTCACCCCATGTCCCGTCTTCGCCTGCTGAGTGCTGCCGCCCTGTTGGCCCTGGCTGCCAACGCCACCGCGAGCAGTTTCATCGTGACCACCGACTCGATTGTCGGCGCACTTAAAGCCACCTCCGACGCCAGTTCCGATGCCACGTCCTCCCTGCGTGACAACAAGGTGGTACGCGCCGCCCGTGACGACGCCGCCAGCTTCGTCGCCAGTGAAGGCGCCATCCGTGGCGTGAAGCTGGAAAGCGCCCTGGCACAAATCCGCCAACAAGCTCCGCAACTGAACATCGCGACCGACGCACAGTTGGCACAGGCCATCCTGGCTATCTGACTGCGGGTAACACGAAGGGAGCGCCAGCCGCTCCCGGACGCCTCGGCGCTGGCTCTCGCCCGGGCATTGCAGTAGCCTTGGCGCTCGCTTTCAGTTGTCGAGTCCCATGGCTTTTTCATACCGCCTGTTGATTGTTCCTGTGATGTTTTCTGCCTGCTGGTCGCCATTGGCTTCGGCCTTTGACCTGTCCATCCAGAGCACCGTTGTGAGCGCGTATGCCACCAGCAAGGTGACCTCCGCGCCCTTTGATAGAAAGTGGGTACTGGCCGCCCAGGATGACGCTGCCGCTTTCATTGCCACTGACGGCCAATGGCGGGGAGCCCGGCTGGAGTCAGCGCTGGATTACCTGCGCCGAACCAGGCCAAAACTTAACGCCAGCGACCTTGAACTGGCGCAAGCAATTCTCGTCCAATAATCATCTTTGTATTTCGGAGTCATTCCATGCGTAGCCCGCTGATTGCCGCCACCCTTGGCCTGCTGTTGTTGGCCGACGTTGCCCAGGCACAAACCCTGGTGGCCACCAGTAACATCATTGTTCGCGCCTCAGGCCGCACTATCGATTTCACCTCGGACACCACCACCTCCATCCGTGACTCCAAAGTCGTGCGCGAAGCCCACGATGATGCTGCCAGTTTCGTCGCCACTAATGGCGCAATCCGCGGCGCGCAGCTCGAAGCGGCCTTCGATACGCTGCGAACCCGCGTACCGGAAGCCCGCGATGCCAGTGACCAGACCCTCGCCGAAGCCATTCTCGCGCTGTGAGGCACCTTGCCACCTGGCTCTTGGCCGGGACTGTGCTGCTGTGTGCCGGCGCAGCCCAGGCCAGCCTGCAACTGCGGCTCAAGACCGACGGCTTGAGCCCGGCCGAACAGCAGGCCAGCCAGGCATTGCTCGATGAAGCACTGCGTTCATTGCCGCCACGCTTTATCGAGCAGTTGGACCGGCGCATCGATGTCGGCTGGACTGACAAGATGCCCGAGAACGCTTACGGCCAGGCGTCCCTGGTGTCCGAGCTGGACCTAAACAGTAACTTGCTCGCTAGCCTGACCGGCGGCAGCGCCGCCACCCAAAAGACCAATCGCCCCCACGGCACCGTGCGCAGGGAGATGCTCGCCACCGTGCTGCATGAACTGACTCACATCTATGACCGCGCGCGGCTGTGGCCCAACGACGAGCGCGCGCTGATCCAGCGTTGCAGCCGCCAGAACAGCATCACCGGCCTGATCGGCCTGCCCGATCAATGCCGAGGCCAGAACGATCGGCGCTTCACCCTCAGCGATGACCCGCGCTTGCTGGACCTCGCCGGCTGGCCGCAATACGTCGGCCGCCGTGGCGAGCGTGAGCAGCACAACCGTCAGGTCGTACGCAGCCCGGACATCTACGAAACCACCAGCCCGCTGGAATTCGTGGCGGTCAACATGGAGTATTTCCTCCTCGACCCGAGCTACGCCTGCCGTCGCCCGGCGCTGTTCCGCTATTACAAACAACACTTTGGCTGGGCCCCACCCGAGCAGGACACCTGCGCCAAGACCTACGCCTTCCTCAACGCCGGCAACGATTTCGCCAAGACGCCGCTAGGCCAGGTCGACCCCGAGCGCGTGTATGAAATCGACTACCTGCTGGCCGAAGCCAACCAGAACCTGGTGAGCCGCTGGGGCCACAGCATGTTGCGCCTGGTGATCTGCGCGCCCGGTCGTCCCCGAGGCCCGGATTGTCGGCTGGACCTGGACCAGCATCTGGTACTGTCCTACCGCGCCTTCGTCGGTGACGTACAGCTGTCGAGCTGGGATGGCCTGGTGGGCAAGTACCCGTCACGGCTGTTCGTACTGCCGCTGGCCCAAGTGATCGACGAGTACACCAAGACCGAACTGCGCGGCCTGGCCTCCGTCCCGTTGAAACTGTCACGCCAAGAGATCAACGACACCGTCGAACACGCGGCTGAAATGCACTGGAGCTACGACGGCAACTACTTCTTCATTTCCAACAATTGCGCCGTCGAAAGTTTGAAGCTGTTGCGCAGCGGCAGCGCCAACCCGCAACTGACCGGCCTGGACAACATCACCCCCAATGGTTTGCTCGAAGTACTGCAGGCGCGCGGCCTGGCCGACACCAGCGTGCTGAACGACAAGCGCGAGGCGTTGCGCCTGGGTTATCACTTCGACTCGTTCCGCGAGCGCTACCAGGCCATGTTCGATGTGCTGCGCAAACACTTGCCGATCAAACAGACTCAGGTTGAAGACTGGTTAGCGCTGAGCGCAGCCGAACGCCGCCTGTGGTTCGCCCAGGCCGACTTGCGCACCAGCGCCGCGTTGTTGTTGCTGGAACAAGCGAGCTTTCGCAAGCAACTGATGTTGGCCCAGGACGAAGTCAAACAACGCTACCTCGGTGCCCGCGAGCTGAAAAACGGCGGCATGGAGAAGGCCAACGCGACCTTGCAACAAATCCTCGCCAACAGCGGCTTTCTCAGTCGCCCGGCAGAACTGTTGGGCAGCGGCGGCTACGGCCTGCCGCAAACGTCGGAATCCAAACGCCTGGAATCGGAAAGCGCCGAGCGCCAGAAGCAGCTGCAATCCTTGACCGGCGAGCTGGATAAAGAGGTGAGGGCGCTGCTGGAGCCTTCCCGCGCCGCCGAAATTGCCGCCTGCGAAGCCAACCTCAAGGAAGTTGGCGAGCATTTGCGGGCACTGCACAAGGCGGCGGGAGGGCTGGAACTGCCCTGACATGCCAGACAACCCTTCATCATCTGTTTTCCCGGCGAAAGCTGGCTGAAAGGTTCCCAGACTAGGATCGCCCCCACTGCCGGCAATAGACCGGCCGTTAACAACAACAATGGTGATTCCCGATGTCCGCCCGTACCCGCCTGTTCGTCCCAACTCCACCCGTACGCCTCGTGCCTTTCGTTCTGCGCTGACCCCAACCGGTTCGCCATTCCCTAGCCGCGCTACGCCTGGAGTATTCCTATGCTGACTTTCCTTGGCTTTGCCATGGTCATCACGTTCATGTTCCTGATCATGACCAAGCGCCTGTCCGCGCTGATCGCCTTGATCATCGTGCCTATCCTGTTCGCGCTGTTCGGCGGTTTCGCACCGAAGATCGGCCCGATGATGCTCGAAGGCATCACCAAGCTCGCGCCGACCGGCGTGATGCTGATGTTCGCCATCCTCTACTTTGCCCTGATGATCGACTCCGGCCTGTTTGACCCGGCCGTGCGCAAGATCCTCAAACTGGTCAAGGGCGACCCGCTGAAAGTCTCCGTCGGTACCGCCGTGCTGGCTCTGGTGGTGTCCCTCGACGGTGACGGCGCCACCACCTACATGATCTGCGTGGCCGCCATGTTGCCGCTGTACAAGCGCATCGGCATGAGCCCGCGGATCATGGCCGGCCTGATCATCCTCGCCGGTGGCGTGATGAACATGACCCCCTGGGGTGGTCCGACCGCCCGCGCCGCCAGTGCGCTGCATGTGGACCCGTCGGATATTTTCGTGCCGATGATCCCGGCGATGCTGGCCGGTGTGGTCGCGATCCTGGTGATCGCCTACATGTACGGCAAGCGCGAACGCGCTCGTTTGGGTGAACTGCACCTGCAGGGCGACGAGATCGATCACAGCGAGATCAGTGTTTCGCAATTTCCGGATGCCCGCCGTCCAAAGCTGATCTGGTTCAACGGCGCCCTGACGCTGGCCCTGATGTGCACCCTGATCGCCGGCCTGTTGCCGCTGCCAGTGCTGTTCATGGTGGCGTTCAGTATCGCGATGATCGTCAACTACCCGTGCCTGCAACAGCAGAAAGACCGCGTCGCCGCCCACGCCGGCAGCGTATTGGCGGTAGTGGGGCTGATCTTCGCCGCCGGTATCTTCACCGGCATCCTGTCGGGCACCGGCATGGTCGACGCCATGTCCAAGAGCCTGCTGGCGGTCATCCCTGACGCGCTGGGCCCTTACCTGGCAGTGATCACCGCACTGGTGAGCATGCCGTTTACCTTCTTCATGTCCAACGATGCGTTCTACTACGGCGTGCTACCGGTACTGGCCGAAGCAGCCAGCCATTACGGCATCACCGCCGTGGAAATGGCCCGTGCCTCTATCGTTGGCCAACCCGTGCACTTGCTCAGCCCGCTGGTCCCATCGACCTACCTGTTGGTGGCCCTGGCCGGTATCGAGTTTGGCGATCATCAGCGCTTCACCCTGAAGTGGGCAGTACTGGTTTGCCTGTGCATAATGTTCGCCGCATTGCTGATGGGGATTTTTCCGCTGTTCAGCACTCTATAATCCTACCGACTCACCGCGCGGCGCTGCAGCTTGCGCGGTTTAACACTTGCTCAAAGGAATACACATGGAATGGCTGACCAATCCGGAAATCTGGATTGCCTTCTTCACCCTGACGGCCCTCGAGATCGTCCTGGGCATCGATAACATCATCATGATTTCGATCCTGGTCAGCCGCATGCCCAAGCATATGCAGGCCCGCACCCGGATCTTCGGCCTGGCCCTGGCCATGGTCACGCGAATTCTGTTGCTGCTGTCCATCACTTGGGTCATGCGCCTCACCGACGACCTGTTCGTGGTGTTCGGCGAGGGCATCTCCGGCCGCGACCTGATCCTGTTCTTCGGTGGCCTGTTCCTGTTGTGGAAAAGCTCCCAGGAGATGTACCACGCTCTGGAAGGTGAAGACGAAACCCACGAAGAGCCAGGTGGCAAGGGTGGCAAGTTCATCTACACCATCATCCAGATCGCGATCATCGACATCGTGTTCTCCCTGGACTCGGTGATCACCGCTGTCGGCATGGTTTCCCACGTGCCTGTGATGGTTGCTGCGATCATCGTCGCGGTACTGGTGATGATGCTGGCTGCCGGCACCATCAGCGACTTCATCGACAAGCACCCGTCGCTGAAAATGCTCGCGCTGTCGTTCCTGCTGGTGGTGGGTACCGTGCTGATCGCCGAATCCTTCGACGTGCACGTGCCAAAAGGCTACGTCTACTTCGCCATGGCGTTCTCGCTGGCGGTGGAAGCGGTCAACATCAAGATGCGCACCGCCATCGCGAAAAAGAGGAAACAGCAGGACCCTGTGAAACTGCGCAAGGACATTCCGGGTCAATAAACCTGACCCGCTGCTGAAATGGGGCGTTCGCGCCCCATTTTTTCATCTGCAAAAAATTGATTTCATGACAGTTTTGTTTCAATCCCCACTTTAGCTATGCGATGCTGGCGCACAGCCCATTCGCCAACTACAGCTTAAGTACAAGACGTAGAACGGCACGCGGCAATTCTCCTTTGCTCCTGTTGGAGCGCACCCACACGGGGGGCCGAGCATGCTGACCTTGCTCAATCTGCTTTCCGCCGTGACCCTGCTTATCTGGGGCACGCATATCGTCCGTACCGGCATCCTGCGGGTCTACGGTTCCAACTTGCGTCAAGTCATCGGGCATAACATGTCCAAGCGCTGGCTGGCTTTTGTCGCCGGTATCCTGGTGACGGCCATGGTGCAGAGCAGCAACGCCACGGCGATGCTGGTCACCTCCTTTGTCGGCCAAGGGCTGATGGGCCTGATGCCCGCCCTGGCCACCATGTTAGGCGCCGATGTCGGTACCGCGTTGATGGCCCGGGTGCTGACGTTCGACCTGTCGTGGCTGTCGCCGCTGCTGATCTTTCTCGGGGTGATTTTCTTCCTGTCGCGCAAACAGACGCGGGCAGGGCAGTTGGGCCGGGTAGGGATCGGCCTCGGGCTGATCATCCTCGCGCTGCAATTGATCGTCGAAGCCGCTGGGCCGATCACCCACGCCCAGGGTGTGAAAGTGCTGTTCGCCTCGTTGACCGGCGACATCCTGCTCGACGCCCTGGTCGGCGCCTTGTTCGCGATGATTTCCTACTCCAGCCTGGCCGCCGTCCTGCTGACCGCAACCCTTGCCGGTGCCGGCGTAATCAGCCTGCACGTGGCCATCGGCCTGGTGATCGGCGCCAACATCGGCAGCGGCGTGCTCGCGTTCCTCAGCACCAGCATGCAGAACGCCGCCGGTCGCCAAGTGGCGCTGGGCAGCCTGCTGTACAAATTGATCGGCCTGCTGCTGATCATCCCGGTACTTGACCCGCTCGTACTCTGGATGGACGGCCTGGACTACAGCGCCCAAGGCATGGTCATCACCTTCCACCTGCTCTACAACGTCAGCCGCTGCCTCATCCTGCTGCCCACCATCGGCCCGATGGCCCGTCTGTGCGCGTGGCTGCTGCCCGAGCATGAAGAGGTCAACGGCAAAGCCAAGCCCCGTCACCTTGATCTTGCAGCCCTGGCCACACCGAGCCTGGCCTTGACCAACGCCGCGCGGGAAACCCTGCGCCTGGGTGACCTGATCGACAACATGCTCGCCGCGATGCTGGAAGTCCTGCGCGGCAAACAAACCGCCATCACCCAGGAAATGCGCAGCCTCAGCGACGACGTCGAGGCGCTCTACAGCGCGATCAAACTCTACCTGGCGCAAATGCCACGCGAAGACCTCAGTGAACAGGACAGCCGACGCTGGGCTGAAATCATCGAGCTGTCGATCAACCTGAAGTTGGCCGGCGACCTCATCGAACGCATGCTGCGCAAAGTCCAGCAGCAGAAAACCTCCCAGCGCCGCCAGTTCTCCGAAGTGGGCCTGGAAGAACTCGCCGGCCTGCACAGCCAGTTGATCGCCAACCTGCGTCTTGGCCTGTCGGTCTTCCTCAGCGCCGACCCGGAAAGCGCTCGCCAATTACTGCGCGAAAAACGCCGCTTCCGCGCCCAGGAACGCCGCCTGGCCCACGCTCACGTCAGCCGCCTGCAGCGTAAAGTCGTGCAAAGCCTGGAGACCAGCTCCCTGCACCTGGAACTGATTGCCGACATGAAACGCTTGAACTCGTTGTTTTGCAGCAGTGCCTATGTAGTGTTGGAAACGTCCGACACCGGCGCGCTCTCCGCCGAAGATATTGCCGACATTACGCATTCGCCCTGAACGTACGATGGCCCGTGAAGTCAGTTAAAGCTGACCTCACTCGCCAGGAAGCCAGTTATGCGTCGCCTGTTATTCGCCTGCCTGCTCATGGGCTCTGCACACGCCTTTGCCTTTGACCGCCTGCAAGTCGAGGGCTACACCTTGCCCAACGGCCTGCAATTACTGCTCAAACCGGGCACCGAGCGCGGGCACGTGGCCATTCGTCTGGTGGTGGGTGTTGGCCTGGATGACTTCAGTTGCGAGGACAAGGAACTGCCGCACCTGCTCGAACATCTGCTGTTCAGCGGCATCGACGGCGGCGGCGAAGGCGACCTGGAAGACCGCATGCAGGCCTTGGGCGGCGAGTGGAACGCCTACACCAGCAATGCCGACACCACCTTCGTGATCGAGGCACCCGCGCAAAACCAGCGCAAGGTGCTCGACCTGCTGCTGGCGATCATCACCCGCACCGAACTGACCGACGCGAATATCAACGCGGCCAAGCAGGTGGTCGAGCGCGAAGACGGCGGCCATTACTCACACCTCCAACGCCTGCTGGACCGCCAGGACCTGGGCCACACCGCCAGTAACCAATTAGCGATCGAGCTGGGCCTCAAGTGTGCCGAACGCGCCGAAGTCGGCCACCTGACCCGCGACCAACTGGAGAAGCTGCGCAAGAATTGGTACGCCCCCAACAACATGACCCTGATCATCGTCGGCGACCTCGACAAACTGCTGCCGGCCTACCTGGAACGCACCTATGGCGAACTCGACCCCGTCGATCCTACCGAGCACTTGCCCCTGCCGGACATCCAGCACGCCGCCGCCAGCCACCGCGACCTGATACACGGCTGGGTCGGTGACAGCGCCAAACTGCACTGGCTGTTTCCCGAACCGATGCTGGACGACCAGCATGATGAAACCTACGACCTGCTCAAGGACTACCTCGACTGGGCGCTGTACCGCCAATTGCGCCTCAAGCACGGGTTGTCCTACGGCCCGTGGAGCGAACGCGAAGTGCTCGGCGGTGTCGGCTTCCTCAGTCTGAATGCCGATCTCGAACGGGAAAACCTCCCCGAAGCCGAGCAGGTTCTGCAAGACCTCAAGGCGCAGTTGCTCAAGGACGGCCTCGAGCCGGCGGTGTTCGCCCGACTGCAACAAGCCGCGATCGCGCGCCAGGCCTGGGCGGTGCAGGGCAACAGCGCGCTGGCCGACTATTACTGGAGCGCCTCGGGTGACTATGCCAAGGGACGTATCAGCGACCCGGTCAAGCGCATCAAGGCCGTGAGCCTGGAGCAGACCAACCAGGCCATGCGCGAAGTCTTCAAACAGCCGGGTTACTGGCGCATCGAGAAACCACTGCTGAGCTACGACATGCTCAACTGGATCGCTGCCGGCGTGCTGGTGCTGATCGCCATTGTGTTGATCGGCGTACGCAGTTATCGCAAACGGATCACGTAATGAGGCACCGTACCCAGGGCTAAGACGTTATTCTGTCTGGGATTTTTTCCTACAAAGACTGCGAACCGCCGAATGCCAAACCTGACCCACTACATCCAGCGCATCCTCGAATTGATGAAGCGCTACCCAGGGGTGATCGCACTCGGCGGCTTCATTTCGGGTGTGAGCAGCTTCATCCTGGTGGATCGCCAGCAGGGCATGGCCAGCTGGATCGCCGTCATCATGCTGGTGAGTTGGTTGTGGCTGATGCTGGAAAACAGCTTTACCCAGCTGTTCACCAAAGTCTTCAAGCGGGAAATCCCCGAACCGCTGTTGCGTTACGCCACCCAGATGATCCACCAGGAAAGTCTGTTTTTTGTGCTGCCGTTCTTTTTCATCACCACCACCTGGAACAGCGGCCAATCGATCTTCACCGGGCTGCTCGGCGCGGCAGCACTGGTGTCGATCGTCGACCCGCTGTATTACAAGTGGCTGGCGCCCAAGCGTTCACTGTTCCTCGCGCTGCACACCCTGACCCTGTTCGCCGCGCTGCTCACCGCGTTGCCGATCATCATGCACCTGACCACCGCCGAGAGTTACAAGCTGGCACTGGGTGTGGCCATGGCCCTGTCGATCCCGAGCCTGGCCGTCAGCTTGCCACTGCGCAGCGTCAAAGGGTGGGCGATGCTGCTGGGGGTCACGGCTGCCATCGGCGCAGCGGGTTGGTTCCTGCGCAGTTGGGTACCGCCGGCCACCCTGTGGATGACCGAAGTGGCCATCAGCACGCAACTGCAAGACCGCACACCGGGCGATGACCTCAAGGAAGTCACTGCCGCCCAACTGCGCAGTGGCGGGCTGTACGCCTACACCGCGATCAACGCACCGCGGGGGTTGGATGAGCGGATCTACCACGTGTGGAAATTCAACGGCAAAGAAGTCGACCGCATCGCCCTGGATATCCATGGCGGGCGCAAGGAAGGCTATCGCGCCTGGACCCACAAGCAGAACTTCCCGCCCGATGCCGTGGGCCGCTGGCAAGTGCGGGTACTGACGGAGGACGGTCAGGTGATCGGCGTGCTGCGTTTCAAAGTGACCGACACAGCACAAACGGACAACCCAAAGTAGGCAGGATCGTGCTATTACGTAGGAATTGTGGATAGCCAGACAAGCTCGGAGCTTATGACCAGTAGTACGACGGCCGGCGCGGCCTCCCTCGATACGTCCACCGCTCCTCCGTTACTCAGGATTACGGGGGACTGGACGCTTGCCCACTACGCCAACCTGAAGAAGCTGTCGGACAAACTCGACGGCCAATACGACGCCGGCGCCCGCATCGACCTCAACGGCCTCGGCGCGCTGGACACCGCCGGTGCCTCACTGCTGGTGGAGCTGCTGGGCCCTGACCGCATCGAGCAATCCGCCGAGCAGACCGACTGTAGCCTCTCCGCCGCCGACCGGGCGCTACTCAAGACTGTTTACCGTTCCCTGAATGATTTCTGCGTACCGGACAAAGCGCCGGAAGAGGCCACCGGCATCCAAGTGCTGGCGCGTATCGGCCGGGCAGTGGACACGGTCTGGCAGGACAGCAAGAAACTGCTGGGCTTTATCGGCCTGATCCTCGAAACCTTCGCCCGTAGCATTTTCAGGCCCAAGCGCTGGCGCCTGACGCCGATGGTTGCGCATATCGAACAGACCGGCCTCGACGCCGCCCCCATCGTCGCCTTGCTGACCTTCCTGGTGGGCGCTGTGGTGGCCTTTCTCGGCGCTACAGTGCTCAAGAGCTTTGGCGCGACGATTTTCACCGTCGACCTGGTGGCGTTCTCCTTCCTGCGCGAATTCGGCGTGTTGCTCACCGCGATCCTCATCGCCGGCCGCACCGCCAGTGCGTTTACTGCGCAAATCGGCTCGATGAAGGCCAACGAAGAAATCGACGCCATCCGCACCTTGGGCCTGGACCCGATGGAGCTGCTGGTGTTGCCGCGCGTACTGGCGTTGCTGGTGGCGCTGCCGATGCTGACGTTCGTGGCAATGCTCTCGGGGATAGTCGGCGGCGGCGTGGTGTGCGCCGTGGCCCTGGATATTTCCCCGGCGATGTTCCTCTCGCTGCTGCAATCGGACATTGGCGTGCAGCATTTTCTGGTGGGCATGGTGAAAGCGCCGATCTTCGCCTTCCTGATCGCGGCCATCGGCTGCCTGGAAGGTTTCAAGGTCAGCGGCAGTGCCGAGTCGGTCGGCGCCCACACCACGTCCAGCGTGGTGCAATCGATCTTTGTGGTGATCGTGCTGGATGCGGTCGCCGCGTTGTTCTTCATGGAGATGGGCTGGTGAGTCGTGTACACCGTTCGCCCACTGAGGCGGTGATTGAGGTGCGTGGCCTGTGCAATCGCTTTGGCAGCCAGAGCGTGCACGAGCACCTCGACCTGGATTTGTACAAAGGCGAAATCCTTGCAGTGGTCGGCGGCTCCGGCAGCGGCAAGTCGGTGCTGCTGCGCAGCATTATCGGCCTGCGCCGACCCAACGAAGGCGAGGTGAGGGTGTTCGGCAAGAACCTCCCGAGCCTGTCGGAGCACGAACGCTCGCGGGTGGAACGGCGCTTTGGCGTGCTGTTCCAGAAGGGCGCGCTATTTTCCTCGCTGACCGTCACCGAGAACGTCGCACTGCCGCTGATCGAACACGCAGGCCTCAGCCGCGCCGACGCCGAGCATTTGGCCGCGGTCAAACTGGCGCTGGCCGGGCTGCCGCTGTCGGCGGCCGACAAATACCCGGCGTCGCTGTCGGGCGGCATGATCAAGCGTGCGGCCTTGGCCCGCGCGCTGGCGCTGGACCCAGACATCCTGTTTCTCGACGAACCCACCGCCGGCCTCGACCCGATTGGCGCCGCACAATTCGACCAGCTGATCCTGACCCTGCGCGATGCGCTGGGCCTGAGCGTGTTCCTGGTCACCCACGACCTCGACACGCTGTACACCATCACCGACCGCGTGGCGGTGCTGGCGCAGAAGAAAGTGCTGGTGGCCGATGCCATCGATGTCGTCTCCGAAACGGACGACGCCTGGATTCACGAATACTTCCACGGCCCCCGGGGCCGCGCGGCATTGGATGCCGCTCAACCGCTCAACGAGGTATGACATGGAAACCCGAGCCCATCATGTGATGATCGGTCTGTTCAGCGTAATCGTGGTGGCCGGCGCGATGCTGTTTGGCCTTTGGCTGGCCAAATCCAGCGTCGATACGGCCTTCCAGGATTACGAAGTGATCTTCAACGAAGCGGTCAGCGGCCTGTCCCAGGGCAGCTCGGTGCAGTACAGCGGGATCAAGGTGGGCGATGTGATCAGCCTGCGCCTGGACCCCAACGACCCGCGCCGCGTACTCGCGCGCATCCGCCTGGCCGGCGAGACGCCGATCAAGGAAGACACCCAGGCCAAACTGGCGCTGACCGGCATCACTGGCACCTCGATCATCCAGCTCAGCGGCGGCACGCCCCAGAGCCCGGAACTCAAGGGCAAGGACGGCAACTTGCCGGAAATCATCGCCTCGCCATCGCCCATTGCCCGGTTGCTCAATAACAGCAATGACTTGATGACCAGCATCAACCTGTTGCTGCATAACGCCAACGGCATGTTCTCTGCGCAGAATGTCGAGCGCATCAGCAAAACCTTGGACCATCTTGAGCAAACCACAGGGGCAATTGCCGACCAGCGCGGCGATATCAAAGTGGTGATGCAACAGCTGATGCAGGTGAGCAAACAGGCCGGTGCCGCCCTGGAGCAGACCACCGTGCTGATGCGCAACGCCAACGGTTTGCTCACCGAGCAAGGCAAGCAGGCCTTCGGCAGCGCCGAGCAGGCCATGAAATCCCTCGAGCAAAGCACCGCGACCATCAATACCTTGCTGACCGACAACAAGGACTCGGTGAACAGCGGCATGCAAGGCCTTAACGAACTGGCACCGGCCGTGCGCGAACTGCGCGAAACCCTCGGTTCGCTGCGCGCCATCTCCCGTCGCCTGGAAGCCAACCCCAGCGGTTACTTGCTGGGCAGCGACAAGAACAAGGAGTTCACGCCATGAAGCGTGCTTACCAACTGATCGCCCCTGTGGCCCTGGCCCTGAACCTGGCGCTGCTCAGCGCGTGCTCGATCCTGCCTCAGGCGGACCCGTCGGACGTGTACCGCCTGGCTTCGGCCCAGACCGCTACCCAAGGCACGCAGGTAACCTGGTCGCTGCGCGTGGCCAAGCCACAGACCAGTGAGTTTCTCGACAGCCCGCGTATTGCCGTGGTGCCCAATGGCAACCTGATCAGCAGCTACGCGAACTCACGCTGGAGCGATCCGGCGCCGGTGTTGTTGCGCAATCGCTTTATGGATGGCTTCCAGCGCGATGGCCGGGTGACGCTGTTGAGTACCGACGACACCAACCTGCAAGCCGACTATGAGTTGGGCGGGCAGTTGCAGGCGTTTCAGAGTGAATACCATGGCAGTGCGGTTGAGGTGGTGATCCGCCTTGACGCGCGGTTGGTGCGCGGGAGTGATCAGCGGATTATTGCCAGCCGGCGGTTTGAAATTCGCCAACCAGCCAGCGATACCAAGGTGCCGGCCGTAGTGGTCGGGTTTGGCCAAGCCGGGGATGCATTGAATAAGCAGGTGGTGGATTGGGCGGTGCAGCAGGGCAACGCAGCACTTGTGGCGAGGTAGCTTGCTCCCGCTGGGCTGCGCAGCAGCCCCAAAACCAGCCAATGAGCTTTGACTGACACACCTGCAAAATCTTGTTGGGGCTGCTTCGCAGCCCAGCGGGAGCAAGCTCCCTCGCCACAGGGATTGGAGTCTTAACCGAAGAACCAGTAGCACACCGCAATCGCCGCGACCACACCGGCAAACTCCGCCAGCAACGCACACCCTACGGCATGCCGCGCCCGCTGAATCCCCACCGATCCAAAGTAAACCGCCAACACATAAAAGGTGGTTTCCGTACTGCCCTGAATCGTCGCTGCCACCAATGCCGGGAAGCTGTCCACGCCCTGGGTCTGCATCGTCTCAATCAACATCGCCCGCGCCGCGCTGCCGGAGAACGGCTTGACCATCGCCGTCGGCAAGGCATCGACAAAGCGCGTGTCCATGCCCGTCCAGGCCACCAGATGGCGAATACCCTCAAGGCCGAAGTCCAGCGCCCCGGAGGCGCGCAACACGCCTACCGCACACAGCATCGCCACCAGGTACGGCAACAGGTTCTTGGCGACATCGAAGCCCTCTTTGGCCCCTTCGACAAACGCTTCATACACCTTCACCTTACGCAACGCGCCGATCACCAGAAACAGCATGATCAACCCGAACAACGTCAGGTTGCCCAGGATCGACGACAAGCCAGCCAGCGCCGTGGCGGACAGGGTCGCCAGCAACGCCATAAAGCCGCCCAGCACCAGCGCGCCCGGAATCAGGTAAGCCAGCACCACCGGATCCCACAGCCGCAGGCGCTGCATCACCGCCACCGAGAGCAGCCCCACGAGTGTCGATGCGCTGGTGGCCAGCAGGATCGGCAGGAACACCAGCGTCGGGTCGGCGGCGCCTTGTTGGGCGCGGTACATGAAGATCGTTACCGGCAACAGCGTCAGCGAGGACGCGTTAAGCACCAGGAACAGGATCTGCGCGTTACTCGCAGTATTGGGTATGGGGTTGAGTTCCTGCAGCGCCTTCATGGCTTTCAGGCCGATAGGCGTCGCGGCGTTGTCCAGGCCCAGGCCGTTGGCGGCGAAGTTTAGGGTGATCAAGCCGATGGCCGGGTGGCCGGCCGGGACTTCCGGCATCAGGCGGCGAAACAGTGGGCCCAGGGCCTTGGCCAACCAGTCGACGATCCCGGCTTTTTCGGCGATACGCAAAAAGCCCAGCCACAACGTCAGGGTGCCGAACAGCAGCACCATCACTTCCACCGACAATTTGGCCATGGCGAAAATGCTTTCCACCATCGCCGCAAAAATCCCGGCATTACCGCCCACCAGCCATTGCGCCAGTGCTGACACCATTGCCACGACAAAGAAGCCAAGCCACAGGCCATTGAGCATCAGTTAAATCCCCCGAAAGATGGGGCGAATGATAGCGGGGCTGGCAGAAACGACAAACCCCGGATTTACCGGGGTTTGTTCATATCACGCCGGCATCAGCCGCGGCTGGCCTCACCGACCGGCAGCGCTTGCTTGGTGCGCCAGTGCGGCAGGGAGTTCCAGTAGCGCTCGCCCTTGGCATCGTCGTACATGCCTTCCCAGCGGGAGATGACCAACACAGCCAGGGCGTTGCCGATTACGTTGAGTGCGGTACGCGCCATGTCCATGATGCGGTCGACACCGGCAATGAACGCCAGGCCTTCCAGCGGGATGCCCACGCTGCCCAGGGTGGCCAGCAGCACCACGAAGGACACACCCGGCACGCCGGCGATACCTTTGGAGGTCACCATCAGGGTCAGCACCAGCATCAGTTGCTGGCCGATCGACAGGTCGATGCCATACAACTGGGCGATAAAGATCGCCGCGATGCTCTGGTACAGGGTCGAACCGTCGAGGTTGAACGAGTAGCCGGTCGGCACCACGAAGCTGCAGATGGCCTTCGGCGCGCCGTAGGCTTCCATCTTCTCGATCACACGTGGCAACACGGTTTCGGAACTGGCGGTGGAGTAGGCCAGCACCAACTCATCCTTGAAGATGCGCATCAGCTTGATCACCGAGAAACCGAACAGGCGAGCGATCAGGCCGAGGATCACAAAGGCGAAGAACAGGATGGCGACGTAAACCAGGATCACCAGCTTGGCCAGCGGCAGCAAGGAGGCGAAGCCGAAGTTGGCGACGGTCACCGCGATCAGTGCAAAGACGCCGACCGGGGCGTACTTCATGATCATGTGGGTGACTTTGAACATGCTCTCGGACACGCCCTGGAACATCGTAACCAGCGGCTCGCGCAGATCGGGTTTGAGGCTCGAAAGGCCAAGGCCGAACAGCACCGAGAAGAAGATGATCGGCAGCATTTCACCACGGGCAACGGCGGCGAAGATGTTCGACGGGATCAGGTTGAGGATCGTCTGGATGAACGCATGCTCATGCTGCACTTCGGCGGCGGTCGCCTGGTACTTGGAGATATCGACGGTACCCAGGGTACTCATATCGATGCCCGCGCCCGGATGGAACACATTGGCCAACAGCAGGCCGACCACAATGGCGATGGTGGTGACGATCTCGAAGTAAAGGATGGTTTTGACGCCGATACGCCCGAGCTTTTTCGCGTCGCCCACACCGGCAATGCCGACGATCAGCGAGGAAATCACAATCGGGATCACGATCATCTTGATCAGGCGGATAAAGATATCGCCCGCCGGCTGCAACACGTTGCTGATCCACCAGGCCTTTTCAGCACTGAAATGGTTGAGCACAGCACCGATTGCGATCCCCAACACCAAACCGATGAGGATCTGCCAGGCGAGGCTTAGCTTTGCCTTCTTCATGTCATTACCCTTACTTCAAGTGGACTTAAGGCAAATGCGCCAGCTGCAACGCTCGAAAGCGAAAAAGTGTGTGCATCTGCCTCCGTAGAAGGTCACCGCAGCGTGGCCGAAATGGCTTACTGGCAGGCGAAAAAAGGCGCAACTATTCCGATGCAACAGGGCGGCGTCTAATGCCGTAAACGCCTACCCTATGCCGAATCGGCATGGCTTTTTTCTATAATAACTGTCCGATCGGTCAGTTCAAATGTGACATTTTGTCAGGTGAATATGCCGTGGACCTGCCAATACAGGCTCGTTCAGAGATTCAGCACGACTTGCCACCATTGGCAAAAATGCCCGGCAATTCATGGGGCTGGCGTCGGAAACGGCCTATAGCGGCGGCAAAACTTTCTCGATAGATGGTCGCGCCGATACACCAAGTAATGGCGAGGAACGCGCAAAAAGAGAATTCTCAGCTATGGGCGGCATGAGCGTTGGGGAGATAAGAATCATAAGCCCGCCGCAAGTTCAGCAAGCTTGAGGACTTGTGAACTTGCGTCGCAGCTTTTCGCCTGACCCGGCCCTCGCGCAGGCACTCCGTGTGCCCGTAGGTCACGCCGATCTCGATTGATCAGAGCAACCCGGCCCCCTGGTCATGCACCACCCTTGGCGAGCGATGCAGACAGAAAGAAGCGGGGGGCTTCTTTCTATGGACGCTGGCCCCGCAGACGACGTATGCGTCAGACGGAACCTAGTACCAATTAGGATCTTTCTTAAGCTGCTCCATCAGCAGCTTTTGCATGCCTTCATCCGGCTTACCGATAAAACGGTAATCGGCGTGCCGCGTTGGGGACTTGTCTGCCGGCAGACCGGCTGGGACTTCTACCAACATGGCGTAGGCATCTTCCTTGTCGAGGCTGAAGGCAACGATCAGGCGCTTGCTCAGGCAGGTGTCTGCTGTTTCGCAGAGCGGCCCGACCAGATACTTGTCGCCATCCTCTTCAACGGCGTTCATTTGTTCAGCCGTACCGGACAGGTTCATCACCCATTCCGGCAGGCGCTCCTCTTTCTTCACCACGCCTTGCCAGGTTTCACGGTACTGAGCGTCCGCGCTGAGCAATTCGTTGGCCCGGGATTGGCCGTCATTGGCGGCCATCGTCAGGCCACTGCCGCCCAGAAGCAGGACGGCAGCAATGGCTTTGAGAGACAAAGTGGTCATATTCAGCCTCGGCCGCGACGACCAAAGAAGAACGAAGCAATGAACATCACCAGAAAGACGACAAAGAGAATCTTGGCGATACCCGTGGCGGTGCCCGCGATACCACCGAAGCCCAGGACTGCAGCCACAATGGCGATGATCAGAAATGTGATTGCCCAACTCAACATGGTGATTCTCCTTACGCTTCTATAGGGGTAACAGCGGTGGTGCGGTACAGCCGCTCAATACGAGCGGTTGTTTGTTGCCTAGAACACCCAACGGTCCTGGGATGGCAGTTCACTCAGGGAAGATTCCTGGTCAACCATCCGCAGTTGCGGGGCTGTTACATCGGCAGAAACGCTGCCAACGGAACGGAAGTGGGTCTGGGTCATGACAGGACGTTCAAATTGTGGGGTTTGCTGCTGACTCTGCTGCCAATGCTGAATCTGCTGGCCTGCAATCAACGTGACCATCAAGGCCAGGCTGGCAAACAGACCTTGCTGCAGGCGCAGTGGCGATACATGCAATTGGCTGAGGGTTTGGCGAGTCATGCTGCATTTCTCCCGCATTCGGATTATTCGTTCATGACGCTCTTGGGATAGGTATTGCAGCGCGCGTGCCAGCTTTTTTACAAAATAATACTTAATAAAATCAATGACTTATTTATTATCGATAAGTACTACAGATAGCATCCTGCACGATGCCGCTTTATACGCCGTGCGAAATGCACGATGGCCAGTGGTCGGATCAGCGGATAGAAAGCGCACAGCGAGTTGCCGAACTGGCAAGAAGGCATGAAAACGCCACCAGCAGGGGCTTTGTTGGAATGCGTGCAGATACCTGCACGAGTTTGCGTTTTATCAATCAGAATGAACCATGCAACTTGCCCGATTATTCCGGGACTAAACACCATCACTTATAGTTAAGGAGCGCGGGACAGATGGAATCAGCCAAGGAACTTCAAGGCCGCATTCTTTTAGTGGATGACGAATCCGCGATCCTCCGTACCTTCCGTTACTGCCTGGAAGATGAAGGCTACACAGTGTCCACAGCCAACAGCGCCGCCCAGGCCGATGCCTTGATGCAGCGCCAGGTGTTCGACTTGTGCTTCCTGGACCTGCGCCTGGGTGAGGACAATGGCCTCGATGTATTGGCGCAGATGCGCATTCAGGCGCCGTGGATGCGTGTGGTGATCGTCACCGCACATTCGGCCGTCGACACGGCCGTGGATGCGATCCAGGCCGGTGCCGCTGATTACCTCGTTAAACCATGCAGCCCGGACCAACTGCGACTGGCCACCGCCAAGCAGCTGGAAGTGCGCCAACTTTCGGCGCGCCTGGAAGCGCTGGAAGGCGAAGTGCGCCAACCGAAGGACGGCCTCGACTCCCACAGCCCTGCAATGATGGTGGTGCTGGAAACCGCGCGCCAGGTTGCCGGGACTGACGCCAACATATTGATCCTGGGCGAGTCCGGTACCGGTAAAGGGGAGCTGGCACGGGCGATCCACGGCTGGAGCAAACGCGCGAAAAAATCCTGCGTCACCATCAACTGCCCGTCGCTGACGGCCGAGCTGATGGAAAGCGAATTGTTCGGCCACAGCCGGGGCGCCTTTACCGGCGCCAGTGAAAGTACCCTGGGCCGGGTCAACCAGGCGGACGGCGGTACGCTGTTTCTCGACGAGATCGGCGACTTCCCCCTCACCTTGCAACCCAAACTGCTGCGCTTCATCCAGGACAAGGAATACGAGCGCGTGGGCGACCCCGTGACCCGGCGTGCCGACGTGCGCATCCTCGCGGCCACCAACCTGAACCTGGAAGACATGGTGCGCGATGGCCGCTTCCGTGAAGACTTGCTGTACCGCCTCAACGTCATCACCTTGCACTTGCCGCCGCTGCGTGAGCGCAGTGAAGACATCCTGACCCTGGCCGAGCGGTTTCTGGCGCGCTTCGTCAAGGAGTACGCCCGACCGGCACGCGGCTTCAGCGATGAAGCCCGCGAAGCGCTGCTCAACTATCGCTGGCCGGGCAATATCCGTGAGCTGCGAAATGTGGTGGAGCGCGCCAGCATCATTTGCCCACAGGAAAAGGTCGAAATCAGCCACTTGGGCATGGCCGAGCAACCGACCAACAACGCTCCACGAATTGGCGCGGCGTTGAGCCTGGACGAGCTGGAGAAGGCGCATATAGGCGCGGTACTGGCCACTAGCGACACGCTGGATCAGGCTGCACGCACCCTCGGCATCGACGCGTCGACCCTGTATCGCAAACGCAAACAGTACAACCTGTGAGCTGTACCTTATGAAGCTAGCGATGAAACTGCGCACTCGGCTGTTCTTGAGTATCTCGGCGCTGATCACCGTCGCCTTGCTGGGATTGATCCTGGGGCTGGTCAGCGTGATGCAAATGGCCAAAAGCCAGGAGTCATTGATCCGCAGTAATTTCGTCACCCTGGACCTGGGTCTCAAACTGCGCCAGACCCTGGGCGACCAGTTGATTCTGATGCTGGAAGAGCAACCGGACCCCACCGCCCTGCAAGCCTCAAAGCAACAATATTTCGCGCTGCTGGATCAGGGCATCGCCCATGAGGAGCAAGACGGCCGCAGCAGCGGGTTCACGCAGGCGCGCCTCGATTACCTGAACTTCCTCAAGGCGTTCGACGAGTCCCAGCAAAAATCTCTGGTTCACAATAAAAACGAAAAGCTCACCGCAACCTTCAATGCGTTGCGCAACGGCCTGATCGCCGAACACAAGCTCGCGTTGGAAAATATCAACACCAGCGAACACAAGTCCCGCGACCGTGCGCTGTTGATTGCGGGCCTGCTGGGGCTGGTTGGCCTGGCGGTACTGATCATCGGCTTCATCACCGCCCACGGCATCGCCCGGCGCTTCGGTGGGCCTATCGAAGCCTTGGCCAAGGCAGCGGACAAGATCGGCCAGGGTGACTTCGAAGTGACGCTGCCCATCTCCTCGGCGGCGGAGATGAACCAGCTGACCCGCCGCTTCGGCATCATGGCCGAGGCGTTGCGCCAGCATCAGGCGACCAATGTCGATGAGCTCCTGGCTGGCCAGCAGCGCCTGCAAGCGGTGCTCGACAGCATCGACGACGGCCTGCTGATGATTGACCGCCAGGGCCACCTGGAGCACCTCAACCCCGTGGCGCAACGCCAGCTGGGTTGGGACGAGCAACGTCTTGGCCAAGGTTTGGGTGAAGCACTGGGCCGCCCGGAAATGGATGAGCAACTGCAACTGGTACTGCGCGGCGGCAACCTGGAGCGAGCACCGGATGATCTGGAAGTGGAAGTCGAGGGCGAATTGCGCCTGCTGACCTATAGCCTGACGCCGGTCAGCCACACCCAGGGGCATATCCTCGGCGCGGTGATGGTGCTGCATGACGTTACCGAGCAACGCGCCTTTGAGCGGGTGCGCAGCGAATTTGTGTTACGCGCCTCCCATGAATTGCGTACGCCGGTGACCGGCATGCATATGGCGTTCGGTCTGTTCCGCGAGCGGGCGAAGTTTCCTGCGGATTCGCGTGAGGCGGACCTGCTGGACACAGTCAACGAAGAGATGCAGCGCTTGATGCAGTTGATCAATGACCTGCTCAACTTCTCGCGCTACCAGAATGGCCTGCAAAAACTCACCTTGGGCGCGTGTGACGTCACCGATCTGCTGGAGCATGCACGGGCCCGCTTCGCTGAACCGGCGAATGCGCAAAATATAGAATTGCTGGTGGAAGCCCAATCCGATCTGCCCCGGCTCTATGCCGACCAGGCGCAGCTGGAACGCGTACTCGACAACCTGCTGGGCAACGCGCTGCGTCATACCGCCGAAGAAGGGCAAATACGCCTGCAGGCGCGGCGCCATGGCGAACGGGTGATTATCAGCGTGGAGGATAATGGCGAAGGAATCGCCTATGGCCAGCAAGGGCGCATCTTCGAACCCTTCGTGCAGGTGGGCCGCAAGAAAGGCGGCGCCGGCCTGGGGCTGGCGCTGTGCAAGGAAATTGTGCAATTGCACGGAGGCCGCATGGGCGTGTATTCACGGCCGGGGCAGGGTACGCAGTTTTATATGGCACTTCCCTTGTAGGAGCGCGGCTTGCCGGCGATGACGGTCTTGAGGTCGCCATCGCTCACAAGCCGTGCTCCTACAGAATCAGCGGCGATTCAACGCCCGCAGGATCGCCGCACTTTCAGCATCCGGCGCGCCATCAAACAGCGACGGACGGAAATGCATCTGGAACGCCGCGATCACATGACGCGTAGCGACATCCAGTTCACCGGTCTGCGGTGTTTGATAGCCAAGGTGAGCCAACTCTTCCTGAAACCAGGTGATGCTCGGCAGGTCGGTGGCGTACTGCACTTGGAAGCGGGCGACTGCCTGCGCGTCGGGCCATATCCCCAAACCTTCATCCGCCAAGCGCTTCCACGGGAACAACGGCCCCGGGTCCAGCTTGCGCAACGGTGCGATATCGCTATGGCCAATAATGTTCTTGGGGTCGATGCCATTACGCTTGCTGATGTCCTTGAGCAACACCACCAGCGATTTCACCTGCGGCTCCGAGTATGGGTACCACACGCGGCCTGTCGGCGTGTCGCGATACCCCGGGTTGACGATCTCAATGCCGATGGAGCTCGAGTTGAGCCAGGTGCGGCCCGCCCACTCGCTTTCCCCGGCATGCCACGCGCGCTGGCTTTCATCCACCAGCTTGTAAATGGTGGCTGAGGCATCGTCGCCGATCAGGTAATGGCTGCTGACCTGACCGTGGGTCAGCAGGGCCAGCGAGCGTTCAAGGTTGGTCGAGGTGTAATGAACGACGACGAACTGCACACGGTTGTCGTGGTTTACCGAGGGGTGACTGGTGTCCAGCCGGGGGCCACTGGCACAGCCGGCGAGCAGAAGAAACACAAAGGCGAAGTACAAGGATTTCATGGCAGATAACGTTACGCTAAAGACGATAATGCAACAGTGTAACGTACCGATTGTAGCCCGACAGTCAAATTACAAAATGGAACCTCTTTTACGCCGCCTGTACCTGGTTACGCCCCGCTGCCTTGGCCCGGTACAACGCCTCGTCGGCGCGCTTGAGCGCCAGGTCACTGCGCTCGCCGGGCTGGAACTGCGCCACGCCCATCGACACCGTGATCGTCACTGGCTCGCCCTTGAAGTGAAAGGGGCAAGCCTCGATCCCGGCGCGCAATACTTCACCAGCGGCGAGGGCATCCCCCAGGGATGAGTCAGGCATCACCAATACAAACTCTTCACCGCCAAAACGCGCAATAAAGTCGGTTGGACGCAGGCTTTTGCGCAGCACGTTGGCGATGATTTTCAGCACCTTGTCACCGGCTAGGTGACCGTAACCGTCGTTGATGCGCTTAAAGTGGTCCAAGTCCAGCATCGCCAGCGACAGGCTGTTACCGCGCTGGTGCCACGTATTCACCTCATGGTCGAGACGTTCACTCCAGGCCGCACGATTGGGCAGACCGGTGAGCGGATCGATCAGGGCCTTCTGGCGCTGTACCTCCAGGTGCACGCGATAGCCCTGGGCCTCCTGCTCCATATTGGCGACGCGTTCCGCAAGCCCTTGCAACCGCGCAGCGACTTCCTGCTCGCGCTGGTCACGCTGCTGCTGGTGCTCATCCATGGTGCCCAGCAAGCCTTCAAGGTGGCTTTCCAGCACATGCTTGAGGCTGTCAAGGTCGGCCGCGTCCTGCACGCTGCTTTGCAGGCCATCGACCTGCTCACGAATTTGCGTGTCCAGCTCCCGGGCGGCCGAGCGGCTGTCGGCATGACCTTCACTGGCTACCTGCAGATGACCCTGGAATGCTTCCAGACGCTCATTGAGCTGCTTGAGGTAAGCCTCGAACTCGTGCTGGCCGCTGTCGGTGATCGCCAGCATCAGCACGGCCAGGTCATCAAGGATCGGCAGCAGTTCGTACCAGTTCAAGCCGTGGGCCAGGCGCTCGCGCATGGCTTCAGCCTGGGGCCGGTGGCGCTCGGGCAGGGATAGGTCCTCCAGCAGGCCGAGCAGGGTGTCTTCGATGTGCTTGGCCACAGAGCTGTAGGACGGCTCGGGCGAATCGGGCAGGGCGTAGACGCCATCCGATTGCAGCTCGTCGGGATCGGTATCTTCCAGCACAGGAGGCAGTGACAGGCTGCCGATGACCGTTTCATCCGGCGCATCGACCACTGTCTCAGGCGCTTCGATAAAGGCTGCGAGTGCACTTTCGGTGGCGGGCTCCTCCGTGCGTGCCTCAGCCTCTGCGGGGACAGATGCCTCGACCGGCTCAGCGGCAGAGGCTGTCTGCGCAGGGGCTTCGAATACAAAGGTTTCGTTGGAAACCTCAACCGCCTTGGCGGGCACCGCAGACTCGGGCTGCGCAGTAGCCGGGGTTTTCGGCAGTGGCGCGAAGGCGCGCAAGGCTTGGGCCAGCTCTTCGGATTGCGCGGGCGGCTGAAGCTTGGGGGCCGGCTCAGAGGCCGGTTCGGCTGCAGGCTTGGACACAGCGGGTTGGGGCACCGGAGCCGGCACAGGTTCGTTTACCGGTACCTCATTGCCGGCCTCCTTGGCGCCAAACAAGCGCTGCAGCAGGCCTGGTCCTGGGCGCGGGGTTTCGCCGTCCGGCTCCAGGTTATTCAACGCCTGCCCTTGCAGGCTGCTCAACTCGCTGAGTAGCAGCGGGATCTCTCGAGCTTGTCCCACTCGGCCGTCCAGCTGCTTGGCGAAGGTCTTCAACGGCCGCGCCACCTCGCGGGGCAGTGGCAACTTCTGCAACTGCGCGACCAGGGCAGTCAGCGCGGTACTGATCTGGTCGACCCGGGTTTCGCGACGCTGCTCTGAATCCAGTACGGCTTTTTCCAGACGTGGCAGCAAGGCAGCGAGCGCGGCGTCCATATCGTCCGTACGCACAACGTCGCGCATTTCCTTCATGCATTGGTCGACCGCGAGGTCAGTCCCCTCAGCGGCCAGCGTGCTGCGCACCAGCCCTCGGCGCAACAGGTCGAGGCGGGCAGCCCAACGGCGTTCGAGCTTGTCTTGTTGCTCGATGCTTAACAGGTATTTTTCTTTCCAGCGCTGGGCGTCGTCGCTCATGCAAGGGTTCCGCGAGGGCCGGGGCTCAACGCGGGTAATGCATCAGCCGTGAGCGAACCCGGCAGACGAATCTCTACCGCGACCGGCAGGTGATCGGAGATGGGCTGCGCCAGTACCTGCACACTTTCGAGGGTGAGGGTCGGACTGAGCAGGATATGGTCCAGGCAGCGCTGCGGGCGCCAACTGGGAAACGTGGCTTCGACTTGCGGCGCCAATAAGCCGAGGTCGCGCAACGGGGAATTCTGCAACAGGTCGTTGGCATGGGTGTTCATGTCACCCATCAGCACCTGGTGCTTGTAGTTGGCAATCAACTCACGCACGTAGGCCAGTTGCAGGTTGCGCGTACGCCCCCCGAGCGCCAGGTGCATCATTACCACCACCAGGGCTTCCGGGCCTTCGCCGAAACGCACAAGGATCGCGCCACGCCCCTTGGGGCCCGGCAGCGGATGATCTTCGATGGCGGTGGGCTTCAAGCGGCTGAGCACACCATTGCTGTGCTGGGCCAGGCGCCCGAGGTTGCGATTGAGTTGCTGGTACCAGTAGGGGAAGGCACCGAGCTGGGCCAAGTGTTCAACCTGATTGATATAGCCGGAGCGGATGCTGCCGCCGTCAGCCTCCTGCAAGGCGACGAGGTCGAAGTCACTCAACAGGTCGCCAATCTTTTGCAGGTTACCGGCCCGCCCGTTGTGGGGCAGCAGATGCTGCCATCCACGGGTGAGGTAGTGCCGGTACTTCTCGGTGCTGATACCGACCTGGATGTTGAAGCTGAGCAGGCGCAAGCGGCTGTCTGGCGGCAGGCCTGTGGATTCCAGGTGATGTTCGTTGACCTGCGGGTCATGCAGACCAACGACGCGTTCGGTGCCCCAGCGGCGCATGGCAGGCCCCTTACTTGGCTGCGCGCTCTTTGGCGATCAGCTGGTCGGCGACATTTAGGGTTTGTTCAGGACCACCGGTGGTGCCCAGGTCAAAACGGTATTTACCATTGACGATCAGGGTTGGCACGCCTTGCACGCCATACTTCTGCGCGAGTTCCTTGGCTTGCTTGATCTGGCCCTGGATGGCGAAGGAGTTGAAGGTGGCCAGGAACTTGTCCTTGTCGACACCCTGGGTAGCGACGAATTCTGCCATTTCGTCTGGCTTGGTCAGACGCTTGCCTTCTTTCTGAATCGCGTTGAACACGGCGTTGTGCACCTTGTGCTCCACACCCATGGCTTCCAGGGTCAGGAACAGTTGGCCGTGGGCATCCCACGGGCCGCCGAACATGGCCGGGATACGCTTGAAGTTCACGTCGGAAGGCAGCTTCTCAGCCCATGGATTGATGGTCGGTTCAAAGGCGTAGCAATGCGGGCAGCCGTACCAGAACAGCTCCACCACCTCGATCTTGCCCGGTACCGACACAGGTACAGGGTTAGCCAATTCAACGTAGGTTTTTCCGGCTTCAAGCGGCACATCGGCAGCTTGTGCGGTCATGCCGAAGAGGCTGGCAGTGACGAGAGCGGCGCTGAGGATCAGATTACGCATGCTTTACTCCTGGACAAATAAAGTCGCCTCACGCGACCTTTGTTGTGACAGGTCTACGCGGGCATGAGTTCGTTAGTGTAACGGCACCGGCCACAAAAAAGGGCGGCCCGGGCCACCCTTTTTATGCTTGCATCGACGGATTAATCGAGCGTTAACGTAGCCAGAACACTTAATGCAGGCCTTGAATGTAGCTGGAGATGGCGGCGATGTCTTCGTCGCTCAGCTTACGGGCAATCGTACGCATGGTCATCGCATCACCATCGTTGGCTCGACCCGCTTCTTCCTTGCGGAAATCGGTCAACTGCTTGGCGATGTATTGAGCGTGCTGTCCACTCAGGTGCGGAAAGCCCGCGGCGGCAATACCAGCGCCATTCGGCGAGTGACAGCCGATGCAGGCGGGCAGGCCCTTATCCAGGTCACCACCACGGAATAATTTCTCTCCGCGCGCCACCAGTTTGGGGTCAGCAGCTCCCACACTGCCTTTCTGGCTGGCAAAATATGCCGCGATATCTGCCATGTCCTGATCGCTGGAGTTGGCCAGCAAACCGGTCATTTCCAGCACCGTTCGCTTGCCATCCTTGATGTCGTGCATCTGCTTGGTCAGGTAACGTTCACCCTGGCCGGCCAGTTTGGGGAAGTTCGGCGCCGGGCTATTGCCGTCCGGTCCATGGCAAGCACCACATACGGCGGCTTTCGCCTGGCCCGCTGTAGCGTCGCCTGCGGCATGGGCAACACCGGTGATGCCCAAGGTCAACAGCAGACTCACGATCAGTTTGTTCATCAGCTAATCCAACTACGGCTAAGGGTTTAAGAGTTATCAACCGGGTTTACTCACCATCAAACGAATGATGGCCTGGTAATCCTCAGTACTGCAGTCCATGCACAAACCACGCGGCGGCATTGCCTTGAAACCCTGAGTCACGTGTTGCACCAGCGTGTCCATGCCCTGCGCCAGTCTGGGCGCCCAAGCTGCTTTATCACCCCGCTTCGGAGCGTTCGGCAGTTGGCCGGCATGGCAAGCCACGCAAACTCGGTTGTACACCGCTTCCGGATCCTGTGTAGCCTGAGCGCCGAAAAGCGGAATCAGGACACCGACAGCGAGCAACCATCTGGTCATACATCGACCTTTTCAGGGTTTGAGAGCGTTTTGCGTTCTAATGCGCAATAAAGGTCTTTCGCTCCCGTGAACTTCATCCTTCGCTGGGACAAAGCACACACAAAATCTGCGGCATTATATACTGGCGCTACTGAAACGGAAACGACACCGCTTGCCGCACCCTTTTTCGGCACCGCCCACATCGGAAATCTCATGCAACTCAAGAATCCCATCCTCGGTCTGTGCCAACAGTCCACCTTCATGCTCAGCGCCGCCAAAGTTGACCAATGCCCCGATGACGAAGGCTTTGAAGTCGCCTTTGCCGGTCGTTCCAACGCCGGTAAATCCAGCGCGCTGAACACCCTGACCCATGCCAGCCTGGCGCGCACCTCGAAAACCCCGGGCCGCACGCAACTGCTCAATTTCTTCAAGCTAGACGATGATCGGCGTCTGGTCGACCTTCCCGGCTACGGTTATGCAAAAGTACCTATCCCGTTGAAGCTGCACTGGCAGCGTCACCTTGAGGCTTACCTGGGTGGCCGGGAGAGTTTGAAGGGCTTGATTCTGATGATGGACATCCGTCATCCAATGACCGACTTCGACCTGCTGATGCTCGACTGGGCCGTCGCCAGCGGCATGCCGATGCATATCCTGCTGACCAAGGCCGACAAGCTGACTTACGGCGCGGCCAAGAACACCCTGCTCAAAGTACAGGCTGAAATTCGTAAAGGCTGGGGCGACACGATCACTATCCAGTTGTTCTCGGCGCCAAAACGCCTGGGCCTGGAAGACGCCTACACCGTTCTGGCGGGCTGGATGGAATTGGCGGACAAGGGCGCGGAAATCGCGGAGTAACTTTCCTGCGGGCAAAAAAAACCCCGGACTTCGTATGGGGAGGGGAAGTTCGGGGTTCAAGTTCCGGACCGCTAGGGCGGGGTCCAGATATCTGCCAACACTTAACACAACATAGGAGCATTGAAGGGCTTCACCACCCATTCAGTAACTCTGAGTAGCATTTCATGAGTTAAGTTCCGGCAGGGTCAAAAAACGATTGGAAATAACTGACGACAACTTCTGATCTAAAGCGCTCTGCCACCACGCAAGGTGGTGGCAAACCCCGGAATCAGTGCGCTTCGTCCCAGTTATCGCCCACGCCCACTTCCACCAGCAACGGCACATCCAGCGTCACCGCCTGGCTCATGTGCTGGCGAATTTCGTCACGCACCTTGTCCACCAGGTCTTCGCGAACCTCCAGCACCAATTCATCGTGAACCTGCAGGATGACTTTGGCGTCCAGCCCCGACTCGGCCAGCCAGTTATCCACCGCCACCATAGCTTTCTTGATGATATCGGCCGCCGTGCCTTGCATGGGCGCGTTGATCGCCGTGCGCTCGGCGCCTTTGCGAAGCGCCGGGTTTTTCGCGTTGATCTCCGGCAGGTACAAGCGACGACCGAAGATGGTCTCGACATAACCCTGCTCGGCCGCCTGGGCGCGGGTACGTTCCATGTACGCCAGCACGCCGGGGTAGCGGGCGAAATAACGGTCGATATATGCCTGGGACTGCTTGCGGTCGACACCGATCTGCTTGGCCAAGCCAAACGCGCTCATGCCGTAGATCAGGCCGAAGTTGATCGCCTTGGCGCTGCGGCGCTGGTCGGTGGTGACCGCGCCAAGCTCTACGCCGAAGACTTCGGCAGCGGTGGCCTTGTGCACGTCCAGGTCATTGCGGAAAGCGTGTAACAGACCTTCGTCCTTGGCCAGGTGAGCCATGATCCGCAACTCGATCTGCGAGTAGTCCGCCGCCAGCAGCTTGTAGCCTTTTGGCGCGACGAACGCCTGACGAATCCGCCGGCCTTCGGCGGTACGAATCGGGATGTTCTGCAGGTTCGGATCACTGGACGACAAACGCCCGGTGGCCGCCACCGCTTGATGATACGAGGTATGAATACGTCCGGTGCGCGGGTTGATCTGCTCAGGCAAGCGGTCGGTGTAGGTGCTTTTCAGCTTGCTCATCGAGCGGTACTGCATCAGCACTTTGGGCAGCAGGTAGTCCTGCTCGGCCAATTCAGCGAGTACTGCTTCGGCGGTCGATGCCTGACCCTTGGCGGTCTTGCTCAGCACCGGATAACCGAGTTTCTCGTAAAGAATCGCGCCCAACTGCTTGGGCGACCCCAGGTTGAACTCTTCACCCGCAATGGCGAAGGCCTCACGCTCCAGCGCGACCATCTTGTCGCCCAGTTCGACGCTCTGCACACCAAGCAGTTTGGCATCCACCAGCGCGCCCTGGCGCTCGATACGCGCCAGTACCGGCACCAGCGGCATTTCGATATCGGTCAGCACGCTGGCCAGGCTCGGGATGGCTGCGAGCTTTTCATGCAGGGTCTGATGCAGACGCAGGGTCACGTCGGCATCTTCGGCGGCATACGGGCCGGCCTGTTCCAGGGAGATCTGATCAAAAGTCAGCTGTTTGGCGCCTTTGCCTGCAATATCCTGGAAGCTGACAGTGCTGTGGCCCAGGTACTTCAGCGCCAGGCTGTCCATGTCATGGCGCGTTGCAGTGGAGTCGAGGACGTAGGACTCAAGCATGGTGTCGTAGGCAATGCCCTGCACGGTAATCCCACAATTCTGGTCACCACCGATGGCGCAGTTGGCCAGGATATTCATGTCAAACTTGGCGTGCTGGCCAACCTTGAGCTTGCTCGGGTCTTCGAGGATGGGCTTGAGCGCACGCAACACGGTGTCACGGTCCAGTTGCTCCGGTACACCCATGTAGGAATGGGTCAGCGGGATGTAGGCCGCTTCATAAGCCTCGACCGCGAACGACAAACCGACCAACTGCGCTTGCTGGGCATCGATACCGGTGGTCTCGGTGTCGAAGGCAAACAGCTTGGCGTCACTGAGCTTTTTCAGCCAGACGTCAAAACGCGCCTGGTCGAGAATGGTTTCGTACTTGAGCTCGGTATCCACAGCCGGCGCTTCCTCAACCGGTGCAACGACCTCCTGCCCGGCGCGCTTGGCATCGCGCTGAACTTCGTCAAACCAGCTTCTGAACTCCAGGAGGGTATACAGCTCCAGCAGTTTTTCGCGATCGGGCTCAATCAGGTGCAAATCATCCAGGCCCACTTCCAGCGGCACGTCGATTTTGATCGTCGCCAGTTGGTAGGACAGGAACGCCATCTCCTTGTGCTCCTCCAGCTTGGCTGGCAGCGTCTTGGCCCCGCGAATAGGCAGGGTCGGCACAATGTCCAACTGCTCGTACAGCTCTTTCAGCCCGCCATTCACACCCACCAGCAAGCCGGAAGCCGTCTTCGGGCCAATGCCCGGAACGCCTGGGATGTTGTCGGACGAATCCCCCATCAGCGCCAGATAGTCGATGATCTGCTCGGGAGCGACGCCAAATTTCTCCTTTACGCCCTCCACGTCCATGGCGCTACCGGTCATGGTATTGACCAAGGTAATGTGCCCGTCCACCAACTGAGCCATATCCTTGTCGCCGGTGGAGATCACCACCGGGCGATCAGCGGCCGCGCTGCTGCGGGCCAGGGTGCCGATCACGTCATCGGCCTCGACGCCTTCGACGCACAGCAGCGGGAAGCCCAGGGCGATCACGCTCTGGTGCAACGGCTCGATCTGCACGCGCATGTCATCGGGCATGCTGGGGCGGTTGGCCTTGTATTCGGCGTACATGTCATCGCGAAAGGTCCCACCCTTGGCGTCGAACACAACCGCGAACGGGCTGTCCGGGTACTGCTTGCGCAGGCTTTTGAGCATGTTCAACACGCCCTTGACCGCACCGGTCGGCAGGCCTTTGGAGGTGGTCAGCGGTGGCAGTGCGTGGAAGGCGCGGTACAGATATGAAGAACCGTCCACCAGGACGAGGGGGGCTTGGCTCATGAGCAGGATCAACCTTTTCGGCGGGTCAGGCGCTAGAATAGCCGGACCAATGACAACAAAGGGACAAGGTTATCATGCGTACATTCAATCGCCTGCTGTTCACTGGCTTGATTGCACTCGCTCCGATGGCTGCCATGGCGGCAGACGGCGCCCCGTCGGCAGACCCGGAAGTCACCATTCGCACGGAAGGCGACCGCACCATTCAGGAGTACCGCCAAAACGGTTTCCTGTACGCAATCAAGGTCACCGTGAAAGGTGCCCCACCGTATTTCCTGGTGCGCGCGGACGGAACCGATGCGAACTTCATCCGCTCTGACCAGCCGGATATGCTGATCCCGTCATGGAAGATCTTCGAATGGAAATGATTTCTTAACTTTAATCGGCGCTGCTCCCGCAGCGCCCGTAACGGCAGTTTACCCATGTCTGTGTTCACCCCCCTGGCTCGGCCCGAGCTGGAAACCTTTCTCGCCCCGTACGGGCTCGGCCGCCTGCTTGACTTCCAGGGGATTGCCGCTGGTAGCGAAAACACTAATTTCTTCATCAGCCTGGAACAGGGCGAGTTCGTCCTGACCCTGGTCGAGCGCGGTCCTGTGGCAGAAATGCCGTTCTTCATCGAACTGCTCGACGTGCTCCACGATGCCGACCTCCCGGTGCCTTACGCATTGCGCACCACCGATGGCGTGGCCTTGCGCGAACTGGCAGGCAAACCGGCGCTGCTGCAACCGCGTCTCGCGGGCAAGCACATCAAGGACGCCAACGCCCAGCACTGCGCCCAGGTCGGCGACTTGCTGGGGCATCTGCACCTCGCAACCCAGGGCGACAAGGTGCTGGAGCGCAAGACAGATCGCGGACTGGACTGGATGCTCAGCGAAGGCAAGCAGCTGATTTCGCACCTGAACCCAGCGCAACAGCGCCTGCTGCAAGACGCATTGGATGAGATCGAGACTCTTAAGGAACAGATCCTCGCCCTGCCTCGCGCAAACGTGCATGCCGACCTGTTTCGCGACAACGCGATGTTCGAAGGCACACATCTCACAGGCCTTATCGACTTCTACAACGCCTGCTCGGGCCCGATGCTGTACGACGTGGCGATAGCCCTGAATGACTGGTGTTCGGACGCTGACGGCATCATTAATGGGCAGCGCGCTCGTGCACTGCTGGGGGCTTACGCAGGGCTGCGGCCGTTCACCGCCAAGGAAGCGGAACTGTGGCCGACAATGTTGCGGGTAGCGTGCGTGCGGTTCTGGCTGTCACGCCTGATCGCCGCCGAGTCGTTTGCCGGCCAGGATGTGTTGATCCATGACCCGGCGGAGTTCGAGCACCGGCTGGCGCAACGTCAGCAGGTCATTGTCCAACTGCCGTTCGCCCTGTAACACCTTCTTCCTCTGTAGGAGCGAGCTTGCTCGCGAAGAACGTTAACGATGACGCAGTGCTATCGGATAGCCCGCGTCGCCTATGCGTTTTTCGCGAGCAAGCTCGCTCCTACAGAGGGGTTATAGCGAATCCAGGCAACCCGCCAGATCATTCCCCAGCTTTTCCAGCACCTGCTCGTAACCCTGGGCCGTGGCCGGCGTGTAGCCGCCCAGTGCATCCAGCTCCGCAAGTTTCACCGGCAGGCCAGCCACCAGCGTCTCAGCCAAACGCGGGCGCAATGGCGGCTCGCTGAACACACAGGTCTTGCCGACCTCCTGCAAACGCGACCGCATCGCCGCCACATGCTGGGCGCCGGGCTGTACTTCGGCCGCCACGCTGAACACGCCGGTGTGCTTGAGGCCGTAGGCGTCTTCAAAGTAATCAAAGGCTTCGTGGAACACGAAGTAAGGCTTGTCGCCGATACTCGCCATGCGCTTTTTCAGGCGCGCATCCAGCGCATCGAGGCGCCCATCGAATGCCTTGACGTTGCTCTGATAACGCTCGGCATTGGCCGGGTCGGCAGTGCTCAGGTCCGCCGCCATGCGCGCCGCAATCACCCGCGCATTGACCGTCGACAACCACAAGTGCGCATCCACGCTGCCTGGGCGATGATCGTGATCATGTTCGTCGGCATCGTCGGCGTGAGAGTGACCATCTTCGGCGAAACGTCGCAACTTCATCCCCGGAAGATCCTGAACGGCCACCGTTGAAGCCGTACGACCTTTCAGCACACGAGGCAGGAAGGTCTCCATGTCTGGCCCGATCCAATACAACAGGTCCACCGACTGCACGCGCCGTACGTCGGATGGTCGCAACGCGTAGTTATGCGGCGATGCACCGGGTGGCAACAACACCTCAGTAACGGCCACGCCGTCCTGCACAGCGGCAGCAATCAACTGCAGCGGCTTGATGCTGGTCAGCACCTTGACCTCGGCCTGAGCGGCGCCGGCCATGAACAAACTGGTGACAAATACGACAAAAACGGGAAAAAGTCGGGACACGATGACCACTCAATGACGTAGGAACGGGTAACATAATAACGTCTCTCACAAAAGTCTGTCGCCGCTCATGCCTATAACACCGCTTGCCAGCCGTCCCCACGACCACTCTCACTGCGTGCATACCGCACTGTCGGAGGCCGATACCCTGTGCGCACGCCAAGGCCTGCGCCTGACCGCTTTGCGTCGGCGGGTTCTGGAATTGGTCTGGCAGAGCCACAAGCCGTTGGGCGCCTACGACATTCTTGGCGTGCTCAGCGAGCAGGATGGCCGCCGCGCAGCACCGCCCACCGTTTACCGCGCACTGGACTTCCTGCTGGAAAACGGCCTGGTGCACCGCATCGCCTCGCTCAACGCCTTCGTGGGTTGCAACCACCCGGAACACGCGCACCAGGGCCAGTTCCTGATCTGCCGCGAGTGCCACGCCGCCATCGAGCTTGAACAAAAAAGCATCAGCGACGCCATCATCAAGAGCTCCGCCGACGTCGGCTTCAAGGTCGAAGGACAAACCGTCGAAGTGGTCGGTCTCTGCTCCGGTTGCCAGGGGGCTTGATGAGCAACGCGTTAATCCGCCTGGAGCAGGTCGGGGTCACGTTCGCCGGGCAAAACGTGCTGGACAATATTGCGCTGAGCGTCGAGCCGGGGCAGATCGTCACGTTGATCGGCCCGAATGGCGCCGGCAAGACCACCCTCGTGCGCGCCGTGCTCGGCCTGCTCAAGCCCGACACCGGCAGCGTGTGGCGCAAGCCCAAGCTGCGCGTCGGCTATATGCCGCAGAAGCTGTACGTTGATCCGACCCTGCCCCTGTCAGTACTGCGCTTCCTGCGACTGGTACCGGGAGTAGACCGTGTACGCGCACAGGCCGCGCTCAAGGAAGTCGGCGCCGAACAGGTGATCGACAGCCCGGTGCAAAGCATCTCCGGCGGCGAAATGCAGCGCGTACTCCTGGCCCGCGCCCTGTTGCGCGAGCCTGAGTTGCTGGTACTGGACGAACCCGTGCAGGGCGTCGACGTCGCCGGCCAGGCCGAGCTGTACAGCCTGATCACCCGCCTGCGCGACCGCCATGGCTGCGGCGTGCTGATGGTCTCCCACGACTTGCACCTGGTGATGAGCACCACCGACCAGGTGGTGTGCCTCAACCGTCACGTGTGCTGCTCCGGCCACCCGGAACAGGTCAGCGGCGACCCCGCGTTCGTCGAATTGTTCGGCAAGAACGCGCAGAGCCTGGCGATCTACCACCACCATCACGACCACGCCCATGACCTGCATGGCGCCGTCGTCGACGACCCCGCAACACCCACTCACGTTCATGGAGATAGCTGCAAGCATGGCTGATTTTCTGCTCTACGCCCTGCTGGCAGGCTTGGCTTTGGCACTGGTGGCGGGCCCATTGGGCTCGTTCGTGGTCTGGCGGCGCATGGCCTACTTTGGCGACACCTTGTCCCATGCCGCACTGCTCGGCGTGGCCATGGGCTTCTTGCTCGATGTGAGCCCGACTATTGCGGTGACCGTCGGCTGCCTGCTGTTGGCGGTGCTGCTGGTGACCCTGCAACAGCGCCAGCCGCTGGCCTCCGACACGCTGCTGGGCATCCTGGCCCCAAGTACCCTGTCCCTGGGCTTGGTGGTGCTGAGCTTCATGCATGAAGTGCGCATTGACCTGATGGCCTACCTGTTCGGCGACCTGCTGGCGATCAGCCCGACCGATCTGGCCTGGATCCTCGGCGGCAGCGCGGCCGTACTGGTGTTGCTGGTCGCCCTGTGGCGCCCGTTGTTGGCGATTACCGTGCATGAAGAGCTGGCCACGGTCGAAGGCTTGCCCGTGCCGGCCCTGCGCATGACCCTGATGTTGTTGATCGCCGTGGTGATCGCTGTCGCGATGAAGATTGTCGGCGTATTGTTGATCACGTCGCTGTTGATCATTCCCGCAGCGGCGGCCCAGCGCCACGCCCGCTCACCGGAGCAGATGGCGATCGGCGCCAGTGTGCTGGGGATGTTTGCAGTGTGCGGGGGCCTGGCGTTGTCCTGGTTCAAGGACACACCGGCCGGCCCATCGATTGTGGTCACTGCCGCCGCCCTGTTTCTGCTGAGTTTTGTCCTGCCCCGTCGAGGGGTGTAGACTTGCTCGCTTTTTGCGCAAATAGAGAGTCGCAGGAATGAAGCCGTTCACCTCCCGTTATCTGCTCCTTGCCGCATTTTCACTGCTGCTGGGCGCCTGTCAAAGCACACCGCCCGCGGCCCCCGAGGTCCCGGACGCACGCGCTGCGGCCATCGCGCAGCTGGAACAAAACCTCGCCAGCAGCGAATTGGCCACCGCCGAAGACGAACTGGCAGCGTTGCAGGCCCAATCGCCCAACGATCCGGCGCTGGAGCCTTACCAGCGCCAATTGGCCGAAGCCTATCTACAGCGCAGCCAGATCGTGCTGCAAAAAGGTGATGTCAACGCCGCCGCCACGGCCCTGAGCCGTGCGCGTGCGCTGATGCCCAAGGCGCCAGCGCTGACCGGCGGCGTAAACAGCGCCATCACCCACGCCCGCAAAGCCGAGCTGGATAAGGCCGAGGCCGACCTGAAAGCCGCCGAAGCCAAGCCTGTTGCCAAGGTCATCGACCCGGCCGCTCAAAGCACTACCGTGGCACTGAACCTCACCAACATTGAAGAACTGCGCCATCAGTTGGATGCAATCGCCACGGACGTGGTGAATTACCAGTGCGACGTGAGCATCCAGGCGCCGCGCACCCAGGATTACCCGTGGCTGGCCACGCTGCTGACCAAACGGGTGAAGCGAATTGATTCGGGGTATGACCTGAAGATCCACCGGCAGATTCTGAAGAATATTCCGGCGCAGGTTGTGCTGATTCCGCGCAAGGCGGAATGAAGCCAATCGGGAGCAAGCCCCCTCCCACATTTTGAATGTATTCACAGTTCAAAATGTGGGAGGGGGCTTGCTCCCGATAGCAGTTTAGAAAACAACCAATGACTTAAGCCGGAATCGCCTTGGCCTTCGCCTCACGATCCCAAACCCGGTGCTGGCCGATCGCAGCAAAAAACGCTTTGAACGCCTTGGCATCCGCGCCAATAATCAGACCCGCATCCACTTCCAGCTTGAGCAGATCCAGCAATGGCTTCGCGTCATTGGCAACGGCGATCGCCTTCAGGTGCTTGTACGCCTCCAGCAGGAAGTGCAACGCCACCCCATCCCCGCTCAACGCCTTGATCGACTCTTTACCGCCAGGTACGAACACCGCGTCAAACGCAATCGACGGCATGCCTTCCATCGACGCATCCACCGGCAGGCTCTTGCCATCGGCCGTGGTCACCGGCGCCGAGGTAGGCCCCAGCAGCTTGGCATGTGCGCCTTCGGCTTCAAGCGCCTTCTTCAACGCGGCAATCGCCGCACCGTCCACGCCGTTCGCCGCCAGAATCGCCACCTTGCGGGTCTTGATATCACCCGGCAGCAAATTCGCCTGGCTCAATGCCGGTGAACGCTCAGGTTGGGTCTTGCGCTCAGGCACGGTGCCTTTGGTCGGCGCTGGCAGCCCGAGGTTCTGCGCCACACGCTTGGCCAGTTCCAGATCGATATTGGCCAGGATCTCGTTGACCTGACGCACGCGAATAAACTCACGCTCCACCTTGCCCAACTCAAAGCTGTACGCCGCGATGATGTGCTCTTGCTCGTGCTTGCTCAGGCTGCGGAAAAAAAGGCGAGCCTGGGAGAAGTGATCGCCGAACGACTCGCTGCGCTCACGGATCTTGTGGGCGTCGATGCGCTCTGGATACGTCTCGAAGCCACCGTCCTGCGCCGCCGGCGGGGTTTCTTTCGGCCAGCCTCCATCAATCGAGTTCGGCTCGTAAGACGCGCGGCCTTTATCGATGGTGCTGCGGTGCATGGCATCGCGCTGGTTGTTATGCAGCGGCGTGACCGGCTGGTTGATCGGCAGTTGGTGAAAATTCGGGCCGCCCAGTCGGCTGATCTGCGTGTCGGTGTAGGAAAACAACCGGCCTTGCAGCAACGGGTCATTGGAGAAGTCGATACCCGGCACGATATGGCCGGGGCAGAACGCGACCTGCTCGACCTCAGCGAAAAAATTATCCGGGTTGCGGTTCAGCACCATTTTGCCCAGCGGCGTGATCGGCACCAGCTCTTCGGGAATCAGCTTGGTTGGGTCGAGAATGTCGAAATCGAACGCGTGTTCCTTGTCCTCGGGAATCACCTGCACGCCCAATTCCCACTCCGGGTAATCGCCCTGCTCGATGGACTCCCACAGGTCGCGACGATGGTAGTCGGTATCTTTACCGGCGAGCTTTTGCGCCTCGTCCCACACCAGCGAGCAGGTACCTGCCGTAGGGCGCCAGTGGAATTTTACGAAGTTGGATTTACCCTCGGCATTCACCAGGCGGAAGGTGTGCACCCCAAAGCCCTGCATGCTGCGCAGGCTTTTTGGAATGGCCCGGTCAGACATCGCCCAGATCACCATGTGAGCGGATTCCGGCTGCAGCGAGACGAAGTCCCAGAACGTATCGTGGGCCGAGCCGCCGGTAGGAATTTCGTTGTGCGGCTCAGGTTTTACCGCATGCACGAAGTCAGGAAACTTGATCGCGTCCTGTATGAAAAACACCGGCATGTTATTGCCCACCAAGTCGAAGTTGCCTTCGTCGGTGAAGAATTTCACGGCAAAACCGCGCACGTCACGTACCGTATCGCCGGAGCCTCGCGGGCCCTGTACGGTGGAAAAGCGCGTAAATACCGGGGTTTTATGGCCCGGATCACGCAGGAAGCCAGCCTTGGTCAGCGCCGAATGGTTTTCATAGGTCTGGAAATAGCCATGAGCGCCCGTACCGCGGGCATGCACGATGCGCTCTGGGATACGTTCATGGTCAAAGTGCGTGATTTTTTCACGCATGATGAAATCTTCGAGCAGCGAAGGGCCACGGGAGCCGACCTTCAAGCTGTTCTGGTTGTCAGAAATCTTCACGCCTTGGTTGGTGCGCAGCGCCTGGCCGGTAGCATCGGAACGGAATGCCTCCAGGGCCTGCAGCTTGGCGTTGGTGTTGCCACGGTCCAGGGTGTCGGTACCCGCAAGTTCACTCTTCGGCGGGGTGGCTGGCTTCTTGGTACTCATCAGACAAAACTCCTTATTCAAAGTGGCCAGAGCGGTCCCCGGCTCGTTTGAGCAAAACCCCAGGCACGGCACCTGGGAAATCGAGTTGCTTAAGTAATGACTGACTCGGTTTTGCACCGTTCCTTTTTTATGACCTTTGATCGCGTTATTGCCAAATCACTGGTTGAATGCGAAATAAATGCTAAGAAACGCTATACGGACAGGCTAAAATGCGCGCCCGGCTAACCGCTGATCCCTTTTCCATGCGCCCCACAAGGTT
This sequence comes from Pseudomonas fildesensis, assembly GCF_001050345.1. Lineage (GTDB taxonomy): Bacteria > Pseudomonadota > Gammaproteobacteria > Pseudomonadales > Pseudomonadaceae > Aquipseudomonas > Aquipseudomonas fildesensis. The sequence continues at coordinate 48,740 of NZ_LFMW01000003.1, forward strand.
CGCTACGTGATCGAGTTTCATAACGTCCATAAAACCTACCGCGTCGCCGGTAAGGAAATCCCCGCGCTGCACCCCACCAGCCTGCGCGTCGAGAACGGCCAGGTGTTTGGCCTGATTGGCCACTCCGGTGCGGGAAAAAGTACCCTGCTGCGTCTGATCAATCGCCTGGAACAACCCAGCGGCGGTCAGATCAACGTCGACGGCGATGAAGTCACCGCGCTGGACGCCAGCGGCCTGCGCCGTTTCCGCCAGCAGGTCGGGATGATTTTCCAGCACTTCAACCTGCTGGCCTCCAAGACCGTCGCCGACAACGTAGCGCTGCCGCTGACCCTGGCCGGCGAGTTGTCGCGCAAGGCAATCGACCTGCGCGTCGCCGAATTGCTGGCCCGCGTCGGCCTGACTGATCACGCCAAGAAGTACCCGGCGCAGCTTTCCGGCGGCCAGAAGCAGCGCGTCGGCATTGCCCGCGCCCTGGCTACCAAGCCAAAAATCCTGCTGTGCGACGAAGCCACCAGCGCCCTCGACCCGCAGACCACCGCCTCCGTGCTGCAACTGCTGGCCGAGATCAACCGCGAGCTGAAGCTGACCATTGTGCTGATCACCCATGAAATGGATGTGATCCGCCGCGTGTGCGACCAGGTGGCCGTGATGGACGCCGGCGTGATCGTCGAGCAAGGTTCGGTGGCAGACGTGTTCCTGCACCCCAAGCACCCGACTACCAAGCGTTTCGTGCAGGAAGCCGAGCAGGTTGATGAAGGCGAGCAGCGGGATGACTTCGCTAACGTGCCGGGCCGCATCGTGCGCCTGACGTTCCAGGGCGAAGCGACCTACGCGCCACTTTTGGGTACCGTTGCCCGGGAAACGGGAGTGGACTACAGCATCCTTGCCGGTCGGATCGACCGCATCAAAGACATCCCCTACGGGCAACTGACCCTTGCCGTCACCGGCGGTGACATGGAAGCGGCGTTCGCCCGCTTTGCCGAAGCCGATGTGCACATGGAGGTCCTGCGTTAATGGACGTGTTACTGCATTACTTCGACAAGGTTGATTGGGCTGACATCTGGGTTGCTACCGGCGACACCATGTTGATGCTCAGCACATCGCTGCTTTTCACCGTGCTTATAGGCCTGCCGCTGGGCATTCTGCTGTTTCTGTTCAGCCCACGTCAGTTGCTGGACCAGAGAGCCGCGTATGGCGTCCTGGCTTTCATCGTCAACGCTATACGTTCGCTGCCGTTTATCATTCTGCTGATTGTGATGCTCCCTGCGACGATCTTAATCACTGGCACTTCGCTTGGCGTGGCCGGTGCGATTCCACCCCTAGTGGTAGGCGCCTCGACGTTCTTCGCACGCTTGGTGGAAACCGCGCTGCGCGAGGTGGATCGCGGCATTATCGAGGCCACTCAAGCCATGGGGGCCACCACTCGGCAGATCATCATCAAGGCGCTTCTGCCCGAGGCGAAGCCCGGCATCATTGCAGCCATCACAGTGACCGCTATTGCTCTGGTGGGCTACACCGCCATGGCGGGGGTAGTGGGTGCCGGTGGGTTGGGTGACCTGGCGCTCCGTTATGGATACCAGCGATTCCAAGACGACGTCATGGTCGTCACCGTGGTGATGTTGATTGTGCTGGTACAAATTCTGCAGACCATCGGCGATAAGCTGGTGACGCACTTTTCTCGAAAATAACGGCCATTGCCGGCTATTAGCTGGCAGATGCCCGAACAAGGAGCTTGTTGGATGAAAAAACTACTGGTTGCTTTCGCCGCCGTTGCCGCGTTTTCCGCCCACGCCGCCGAGACCCTCACGGTCGCCGCATCACCGGTGCCCCATGCGGAAATCCTCGAATTCGTGAAGCCTGCCCTCGCCAAAGAAGGCGTGGACCTGAAGGTCAAAGTCTTCACCGACTACGTGCAGCCCAACGTACAAGTGGCTGAAAAGCGCCTGGACGCCAACTTCTTCCAGCACCAGCCGTACCTGGATGAGTTCAACAAAGCCAAGGGCACTCACTTGGTGAGCGTTGGCGCGGTGCACCTGGAACCGCTGGGTGCTTACTCCAGCAAGTACAAAAAACTGGCCGACCTGCCTGACGGCGCCAACGTGGTCATCCCGAACGACGCCACCAACGGCGGCCGCGCGCTATTGCTGCTGGCCAAAAACGGCCTGATTACCTTGAAGGAGCCGAACAATATCCTGTCGACCATCAAGGACATCACTGGCAACAGCAAAAACCTGAAATTCCGCGAACTGGAAGCCGCCACCCTGCCGCGCGTGCTGACCCAGGTCGACCTGGCGCTGATCAACACCAACTACGCGCTGGAAGCCAAGCTGGATCCGTCCAAGGACGCACTGGTGATTGAAGGCAATGACTCGCCTTACGTCAACATCCTCGTGACCCGCGAAGACAACAAGGATTCGGACGCGGTGAAGAAACTGGTTGCAGCCCTGCACACGCCGGAAGTGAAAGCGTTCATTCTCGAGAAGTACAAAGGCGCAATCCTGCCGGCGTTCTGATCCTTCCCCTGATCGTTCCCACGCGGAGCGTGGGAACGATCAGCGGTGTGAGCGCCAGGCTTATTTACGCTGCAACAACCCCGGCAACTGCGACACCAGCTTCTGGTTGTTCAACGGGCCGCGGATGAACCCACGCTGGGTGCCGTCCGGCCCGATCAGCGCGAGGTTGCCGCTGTGGTCGACGGTGTAGTTGGGCTTGCTTGTGTCGGCGGGGATGAACGGGATGCTCACCGCATTCGAAACCTTTTGCACATCATCCACATTCGCGCCAGTCAGGCCCTGGAATTGCGGGTCGAAGTAGCCCAGGTATTGCTTGAGCTGGGTTGGGGTGTCGCGATTCGGGTCGACGCTGACCAATATCACCTGCAATTTATCCACTACGTCCTTGGGCAGCTCGCTCTTGATTTGGCGCAGTTGGGCGAGGGTGGTGGGGCAGATGTCCGGGCAAAAGGTGTAGCCGAAAAACAGCACACTCCACTTGCCTTTCAACTCATTGACCAGCACCGGCTGGCCATCCTGGTTGGTCATGGTCACCGGCGGCAGAGTGCGGCTTTGCGGCAGCAGGATGATCCCTGCGTCGATCAACGCGGTGGGGTCGCCCTGGCCTTTGCCCGAGAGCACTTTGTTGACGGTCAGGCCCATGATCAACGCGACGATGGCCACCAGGATAAAGACGGTTTTTTGAGTTCGAGTCATAGGTTCAACAGTAAGTAGTGGTCTACGAGCAGGGCGATAAACAGCAAAAACAGGTACCAGATAGAGTACTTGAAGGTGTTGATCGCCGCGTGCGGCCGACTGCCACGGTACAGCACCCAGGCCCATTGCAGAAAGCGCCCGCCCAACAACAGTGCGCATGCCAGGTAGAGCACGCCGCTCATATGGATCACATAGGGCATCAGGCTCACCGCCAGCAGGGCGAAGGTGTAGAGCAGGATATGCACCTTGGTGTAGTGCTCGCCATGGGTCACCGGCAGCATCGGAATGTCGGCCTTGGCGTATTCCTCCTTGCGGTGGATGGCCAGGGCCCAGAAGTGGGGCGGGGTCCAGGCGAAGATGATCAGCACCAGCAACAACGGCTCGGCGCTGACATGGCCGGTGACGGCGACCCAGCCCAGCAGCGGCGGAGCGGCACCGGCCAAGCCGCCGATGACGATATTTTGCGGCGTCGCGCGCTTGAGAAAGCCGGTGTAGATCACGGCATAACCCAGCAGCGACGCCAATGTCAGCCAGGCCGCCAGGGGGTTGGTGAACGCCAGCAACAGAGCCAGGCCTGCAACCGCCAGAAACAATGCAAACGCCAGTGCGGCAACGGGCGATACACGCCCTTCTGCCATTGGGCGTTTATGGGTGCGCGCCATCACCGCATCGATGCGCCGGTCCACCACATGATTCACCGCCGCCGCGCCACCCGCACACAGGGCGATCCCGAGGTTGCCAAAGATCAACACCATCCACGGCACCCCCGCACGCGTGGCGAGAAACATACCCACCAGCGAGGTGATCAGCATCAGCACCACCACTTTTGGCTTGGTCAGCTCCAAGTAGTCACGCCAGATCGCCTGACTGTGACGCGCGCCGATCAAGGTCGCCATGGCATCTCTCCTTTGAGGGTGATGAGGCCCGAAACGTGTTTACGCGGGCTCAAGCGCCAGCCGAACAGCAACGGGTGACGCGCCCGGATCAAGCTGGTGCGGGCGTGGTAATTGACCAGCACCAGGCTCAGCAACAAGGCTGCGCCGCCGGCGTTATGGGCCACTGCGACCGGCAGCGGCAGATGAAAATACACGTTGCTCAGGCCCAGGCCGATTTGCACGGCCAGGGCAATCAGCAACAGGCCCGCCAGGCGCGTCATGCCGACCCCCTTGAGTTGCCAGGCCAGCCCCAGCAATACCAGGGTGAGGATCAGCGCGCCTAAACGATGCGTCAGATGGATGGCCGTGCGCGCATCGCTGTCGAGTTGGCCGCCCAGGTAATTGGGGCCGATGTGCTGGGTCAGGTGAAAACCGTTGGCAAAGTCCGCCGCCGGCCACCACTCGCCATGGCAAGTGGGCAGATCAATACAGGCCACCGCCGCGTAGTTGGAACTCACCCAGCCGCCCAGCGCAATCTGCCCGATCACCAGCACCAACCCCGCCGTGGCCCAATATTGCAGGCGCCTGGGCACGATCAGTGCGGGCAGCACGCCGGACAGCCGCAAGGTCAGCAAAAACAACAAACTCAAGGTCGCAAAGCCGCCCAACAGATGGCCGGTCACCACTTGCGGCCACAACTTCAACGTCACCGTCCACATGCCGAATGCCGCCTGGGCGAACACCACCACCAAGATAAACAGCGGCAACTTCACCGGATGGCCAGGATCACGTCGATGACTCCACGAACGCGCCGCCAGCAGCACGATCAGCAACCCCAGAGTGCCGGCAAAGTAGCGGTGGACCATCTCGCTCCAGCCTTTGTCGGCCTCCACCGGCGTATCCGGAAAATGCAGCTCGGCATGGGCCAGTTGGGCTTCGCTTTGCGGCACGCTGATAAAGCCGTAGCAGCCGGGCCAGTCCGGGCAACCTAGGCCGGCGTGGGTCAGGCGGGTATAGGCGCCGAGCAGTACGACAATCAGCGCCAGCAAGGTGGCAAACAACGCGAGGCGAAATCCAGGTTTGGCCATGACGATGCCCTTATCCGATGTTCGACAGTTTCAGCAGGTGGCGCAGGTCGTTGAGCAAGTCCTTGCCCTTAGCCTTCGCGTCGTAGCGCAGCACCAGGTTGCCGTGGGGGTCGACGATCCATAATTGCGCATCACCCGGTGCGGCGGCATTTTTGGAGAAGGTCGACAGGTCCAGCGAGTAACGCTGCAATTGCGGGTATTCGATTTTCAGTTTCACGTCGTACTCGGCGCCCACAGGTAGCGCGCTGGCCAAGGCATGACTGGCACGAGAGGCATCGCGACCCAGGCCGATCTGCAATTGGCGCGCGAGATACACCAGTTGCTGGCAGTCGGCGGCACAGACGGCGGGCGCAGTGACCAGCAGTTGCCAGCGCTGTTCGTCCGCTTGGACGCCGATGTCGGCGCGGGTCTGGCCATTACCAATCATCTCGCCGTGATAGCTACGATTGTCCGGGACCCAGAACTGAAGTTTGTACATGAAGGTAGCGAGCGCCATCGGGCCGATCACCATCAGCAGGATCAGGATCAGCTGCCAGCGGCCTTTACGCCGGTCGGGCGTGTCAGACATGTTGAGTGGATTCATGGCCGCTCCCATGGTGCTTCTCCTTTGCGTTGTGCCATCCGAGGTAGAGGTAAAGCGCCAGCAGCGCCAACGACATGGCGAACCACTGCACGGCATACCCCAAGTGTTTTTCCGGGCCCATGGCAACCACGGGCCAGTTGGTTTCGTACGTGCCGGGGCCTGCTTCGGCGCGCAGTTCGTAGGCAAAACCGCTACGGCCCAGCTCGGCCCACAGGGCGGCGGGATGCAGCGCGGTCAGCAGGCGCGGCCATTGCGCGCTCATAGGGTCTGCGTGTAACTGGAAGGTTTCGCCGGGCGCCACATAGACCCAAGCGTCAAGATTCACAGACTGTTCAGGGGTGGTGAAGGCGGGCGGGGTGCGCCGGTCCGGCCAGGGCAGCCAGCCACGATTGAGCAACAGCCATAGGCCGCTGGCCTGGTCGTGAAAGGGCTGCAGCAGCTCCACCCCCGCCTTGCCGTCGCGCATGCGGTTATCCAGCAACACGCCGTGTTTGGCGTCGAACTGACCGCGCAGATGGACGCGGCGAAAGGCTGGATCAGCCATGTCATTGAGCCGCTCACTGCTAACCGGCTCAGCCGCACGCCGCTCTGCATAGCTGTCCACCAGCAACTGTTTCTCATGCCCGCGGGACAGTTGCCAGAACCCCAGGCCCACCATCAACGGCAACAACACCAGCACCACCAACGTTGGTGCGAGCCCTGGGCGAAAGCGTTTTGTGGCGCTGGCTATACTTGTTTTCATTGCCGCACCTCCCTATCAATCAATGCCCACAAAGCCCAGGAACCAGACCATGCTCAAAGCAGCCATTGCCCTGATGCTGATCGCGACCGTCGTGAGCCTGTTCAGTGGCTTGTTCTTCCTGGTCAAGGACGAGGGCAACTCCAACCGCCTCGTCACTGCCTTGACCGTGCGTGTCGTGCTGGCCGTGATCACCGTGGCGTTAATCGCCTGGGGCTTTTTCAGCGGCCAGTTGGTATCTCATGCGCCCTGGTAGGGCGCGCCTCAAAGCACGTAGACAAAGAAAAACAGCCCGATCCACACCACATCCACAAAGTGCCAATACCAACTGGCCGCCTCGAAGCCGAACTGGTGCTCGGCATTAAAATGCCCACGCAGGATACGCATCAGCATCACAAACAAAATGATCGTGCCTATTGTCACGTGGGCGCCGTGAAAGCCCGTGAGCATGAAGAACGTCGCGCCGTACACGCCCGAACCCAACGTCAGGCCCAGTTCTTTATAGGCGTGGATATATTCCTCGGCCTGGAACCCGAGAAACGCCAGGCCCAGCAGCACGGTGATCGCCAGCCAGATTTTCAGCGCGCCGCGATGGCCCTTGCGCAGGGCATGGTGGGCGATGGTGATAGTCACGCTGGAGCTCACCAGCAGGATGGTGTTGACCAGCGGCAGGCCCCAAGGGCTGATGGTGCCTTCGGGCGCGGGATACAGCTTGGGGTCAGGGTTGTTGAGCAGCGGCCAGGCAAACTCGAAATTCGGCCACAGCATGTGCGCGACGCCCTTTGAGCCTTCGCCCGCCAACCACGGCGCCGACAGGTGCCGCACATAAAACAGCGCGCCGAAGAACGCGATGAAGAACATCACTTCGGAAAAAATGAACCAGGTCATGCCCCAGCGGAACGACCTGTCCATCTGTGCGCTGTACAACCCGGCGCGGCTTTCCTTGATCACCGCCCCGAACCAGCCGAACAGCATGTAGGCCAGCAACAGCCCACCGACGAAAAAGATCCACGGGCCGTGGGATTCCGGGCGCGCAGCCTTCAGATCGTTGAACCACACCGCCAAGCCATACACCGTGACCAGCATGCCAATCGTGGCAATTATCGGCCATTTGCTTTGCGCTGGTACGTAGTACGTATCATGAGTCGACATGTATTCGCTCTCCTGATTGAGCGTGCAAACAGTAGCTAGCCGCCTGTGTGGACAGCCACGGGCGGTTGGCGCGCGGTGATATCGAACAGCGTGTACGCGAGGGTCAAATGCTTCACATCCTTGGGCATGTCGCGGTCGACTATGAAGCGCACCGGCATCTCAATGCGCTGGCCTGGCTGCAGTACCTGTTGGGTGAAACAAAAGCACTCGGTCTTGTGGAAGTACATCGCCGCTTCAGCCGGGGAAATACTCGGCACCGCCTGGGCGGTCATCGGCTTGTCGCTGGGGTTGTAGGCCACGAACAGCATCTCGTTGACCGCCCCCGGGTTGACCACGATCTCGTCAGCCTTGGAATGGAACTCCCAGACCATGTCGATGGCATTGGTCGACAGGAACTGCACCCGCACCTGACGTGTGGGGTCCACCACTTGCGACCCCTCGTACTGCCCCGCGGTCTTGCCGTTGATGCCGAACGCCTTGCACATCACGTCGTAGATCGGCACCAGGGCAAAACCGAAGGCGAACATCGCCAGCACCAGAATCAGCAGGCGGGTGACCAGGCGGTTGAGGGGCACGGAGTCAGCCATGACACCGCCCACCTGTAGGAGCGAGCTTGCTTTCGAGGGGCGTTAACGGTGACGCGGGTAACCTGAATGAACGCGGCGCTCTCTGGCTTTTCGCGAGCAAGCTCGCGCCTACAGAAGAGCGCGCGACATGCGCCAAGGTGTTCATTATTTAACCTCCGGCGGCGTGGTGAACGTGTGGTACGGCGCGGGCGAAGGGACGCTCCACTCCAGGCCTTCGGCGCCATCCCACGGCTTGGCCGGCGCCGGCGGGCCGCCACGGATGCACTTGATCACGATGAACAGGAAGAAGATCTGCGTGGCACCAAACATGAAGGCGCCAATCGAGGAGACCATGTTGAAATCGGCGAATTGCAGGTTGTAGTCCGGCACCCGGCGCGGCATACCGGCGAGCCCCACGAAGTGCATCGGGAAGAACGCCATGTTCATGCCCACGAAGGACAGCCAGAAGTGCAGCTTGCCCAGGGTTTCGTCGTACATGTGGCCGGTCCATTTCGGCAGCCAGTAGTAAGCCGAAGCGAAGATCCCGAAGATCGCGCCGGGTACCAGTACGTAATGGAAGTGCGCCACCACGAAGTAGGTGTCGTGGTACTGGAAGTCCGCCGGTGCGATGGCCAGCATCAAGCCGGAGAAGCCGCCAATGGTGAACAGGATCACGAAGGCCACCGCAAACAGCATCGGCGTCTCGAACGTCAGCGAACCTTGCCACATGGTGCTGACCCAGTTGAACACCTTCACGCCCGTAGGCACGGCGATCAGCAGGGTGGCGTACATGAAGAACAACTCGCCCACCAGCGGTATGCCCACCACAAACATGTGGTGCGCCCACACGATGAATGACAGGAACGCGATGCTCGCCGTGGCGTACACCATCGAGGTGTAGCCGAACAACGGCTTGCGCGAGAAGGTCGGGATGATCGAGCTGACGGCGCCGAAGGCCGGCAGGATCATGATGTACACCTCGGGGTGGCCGAAGAACCAGAACACATGCTGGAACAGCACCGGGTCACCGCCGCCGGCCGCGCTGAAGAAGCTGGTGCCGAAGTGGATATCCATCAGCATCATGGTCACGCACCCAGCCAGCACCGGCATTACAGCAATCAACAGGAACGCGGTGATCAGCCAGGTCCAGACGAACAGCGGCATTTTCATCAGGGTCATGCCGGGTGCGCGCAGGTTGAGGATGGTGGCGACCACGTTGATCGCGCCCATGATCGAACTGATGCCCATCAGGTGGATGGCGAAGATGAAGAACGTCACGCTTTCCGGGGCGTAGGTAGTGGAGAGCGGGGCGTAGAAGGTCCAGCCGAAATTCGGCCCGCCTCCGGGAGCGAACAGGGTTGATATCAACAGCAGGAACGCCGCCGGCAACAGCCAGAAGCTGAAGTTGTTCATGCGCGGCAGGGCCATGTCCGGCGCGCCGATCATCAGCGGGATCATCCAGTTGGCCAGGCCGACAAACGCCGGCATCACCGCACCGAACACCATGATCAAGCCGTGCATGGTGGTCATCTGGTTGAAGAACGCCGGCTCGACGATCTGCAGGCCCGGCTGGAACAGCTCGGCACGGATCACCATGGCGAACGAACCGCCGAGCAGGAACATGGTAAAGGCGAACCACAGGTACATCGTGCCAATGTCTTTGTGGTTGGTGGTCAGTACCCAGCGCATCAAACCTTTTGCGGGGCCGTGGGCATGGTCACCGGCGTGGCCATGGTCATCGATCACAGCGCTCATGGCCGTTCTCCTGCAAGCGAGTGGGCGGGGCGGTTGGCAGTGAATGCGTTCATTTGCTTTGCGCCTGTTTCAGAGCCAGCACGTCTTTTGGCGTGACCATGTCGCCCTTGTTGTTGCCCCAGGCGTTGCGCTCGTAGGTCACCACGGCGGCGATATCGACTTCCGAAAGCTGTTTGCCGAACGCCGCCATCGCGGTGCCGGGCTTGCCGTGATAGACGATGCTCAGGTGGCCTTCTTTCGGCCCGGTGGCGATCTTCGAGCCCTTGAGCGCCGGGAACATTGGCGGCAGGCCTTGGCCCTCGGCTTGGTGACAGGCCACGCAGGTGGTGTGATAGACCTTATCGCCACGGGCGACCAGCTCTTCCAGCGTCCACTCTTTGGAGGTCAATTCCTTGAGCTTGGCGGCTTCCGCTTTGCGCTCGCCGAGCCAGGTGTCGTAGTCGGCCTTGGACTTGACCTCGACCACGATGGGCATGAAACCGTGGTCCTTGCCGCACAGTTCGGCGCACTGGCCACGGTAGATGCCGGGCTTCTCGACACGGGTCCAGGCCTCGTTGACGAAGCCAGGGATGGCGTCACGCTTGACCGCAAAGGCCGGCACCCACCAGGAGTGGATCACGTCGGCGGCAGTCACCAGAAAGCGCACCTTGGCCCCCACCGGCAGCACCAGCGGCTGGTCGACTTCCAGCAGGTAATGCTCTCCCTTGGTGGCCTGGTTATGAATCTGCTCGGCCGGCGTGGCCAGGTTGCTGAAGAACTCGACGTCCTGGCCCAGGTATTTGTAATGCCATTTCCACTGGTAGCCGGTGACCTGGATATCGATATCCGACTCACTGCTGTCGTAGATATTGATCAGGGTTTTGGTCGCCGGAATGGCCATGGCCACTAGGATCAGCAAAGGCACCACGGTCCAGAGAATTTCCACGGTCGTGCTTTCGTGAAACTTGGCCGCTACCTGGCCCGTGGACCGCCGGTGCAGGATCATCGACCAGAACATCGCGCCAAACACGACAATGCCGATCACTACACAGATCCAGAAAATGGTCATGTGCAGGTCGAACACAGCGTGACTGACTTCAGTCGCCCCTGGCGCCATATTCGTTGTCCAGGCGGCGTGCGCCTGGCCGAATACTGACCACAACAGAAGGCCCATCCAAACGTGTGGATGTCGCGTCATTGCGGGTTCCCCTTATCGTTCTTGTTATCCCGCCGGTTTGCACCCGGGGTGAAGGGAGCGGCTTCCATACTGCTTACAACCGCTTAGCCTCACCTGCTCATGCAGTCTGGCGTCATCAGCTAATTGCGTACAAACCCGAGTATAGACAGCACCTGCAACCCCGCAATGTGTAGGGGCAAATGAGCAGAAATGAGTGGCCGAAGCTAATAAATCCGGGAGCGTAATCGTTTATCCGACGAACGATGGCAATTCGATATAACGCGGTTGCATAACCATGAAATAATTATGACAAATGCGTCTGAGGCGCTCGTATAAACGAGCTACCTTATCCTCTCCCTATTCCTACGCCTGCTTCACTGGAGCTTTCATGAACACCGCCGCATTGCGCGAGCAGATTTCCCGTGCCCATCAACACGAAACCAGCACCGGCCAGCTTGCCCTGCAGCTGGAAAACCAATTGCCGCACCTGCATTCGGCCATCGCTGTGGCTGACGGTGATCGCACCCAAGTCATGACCCGCTTTGTAACCGCCTACATCGAACTCGTCCCGGACTTGCTGGAAGCCGCCAATGACGTGGCCCGCGAAGCCGGTATCGAAAGCCAGATAAAGCCGGTGCTGAAGATCGCCGAGCAATTCTTCCTGCAACCGCCAGCGATTCTAGTGGGCCATGTAGGGCTCGACGGCTTGCTGGACGAGGCCTACCTGGCCCATCGTCTGGTGGAAGAGGTCAACGATTTGTATATCAAGCATTTCGGCCAGCCGTTGATTCCTGCGGATACCACCGTGGCTAACGTGATTGCCCATCAGCTGATTGGCGAAACATTCGCTAACCAGTTGGATGAAGCGGTGCACCACGCGGTAGATGAACTGCTTAACGAAGAAAGCTTTGCGCTGGAGTCCGTCGAGGCGTATCGCGAACAGTTGAAGAGCCCGGACACAGAAGCGGCGTGGAAGCGCTGGCCGTGCCTGTCGCGGCAGCTGGGTGTTGAGTTGGCGCTGGATCAGCCTGCTTAAACTTTGCAGCGGGCGCTATGTTTGATCGTTCCCACGCTACGCGTGGGAACGATCATCAGCCAACGGACGGCGCTGAGCCAATCCCCGTCGTCGTGCGCAGACGCCCTTCCAACCGGCGCTTCAACCCGCGCGCCTCTATCACCAGCTTCGAGCCCTTGGCCACATTGGCTCGACCCCATTCCTCCAGCAACTCCAGGCAGGAATGGTCGATGTAACTCAGGTTATTGAGCGGCACATGCACGGTCGTCCCCGCGGGCACCGTCGACAGCACCTGGGTCAGCGCCGGCACTTTCAGAAAGGTCGCCGCACCGGTCAGGCGCAGCTCCATCTCGCCGTCCTTGGGCAGGTCTATCAGGCTGACTTTAAGCCGCGACGCCTTAAAGGCCAGTTTGACCAGCGTCAGGCCGAATCCCACCAGCACACCGGTCAACAAATCGGTAAAGATGATCGCCAACGCGGTGGCTGCGTAGGTAAACATCGGCATCCGCCCATAACGTCCCAACGCCCGGAACGCCTTGATATCCACCAGCTTGATCCCGGTGTACACCAGCACGCCCGCCAGGCTCGCCACCGGAATGCTTTGCAGCACGCTCGACAGCAACAGCACGAACCCCAACAGCCACACACCATGGAAAATTGCCGACAGGCGCGTGGTGGCACCGGCCTGCACATTGGCCGAACTGCGCACGATCACACCGGTCATCGGCAAGGCGCCGACCAACCCGCAGAGCATGTTGCCTACGCCTTGAGCGGATAATTCCTTATCAAAATCGGAACGCTGACCGCTGTGCATGCGATCGACCGCCGCGGCGGAGAGCAGGGTCTCGGCGCTGGCGATAAACGCCACGGCGAACGCGGCGATCAGCAGTTGCGGGTCAGCCAGGTTCAGCAGGTCGCCGGGGCGCAGCCAATCGATTGCGTCGGCGAGGTTTTCCGGCACCTCCACGCGCTTGACCTGCAATGCCAGCACCAGGCTGGTCACCGTCGCCAGGCCCACACCGAGCAAGGCACCCGGTACAAACCGCAACGGATGTGGCCGCAATTTATCCCACAGGTACATCACCAACATTGTCGACAAACCCAGCAAGCCGGCCTGCCAGCCAAGCCCACCGCCAATGGTCGGAATCGCTTCAGCCAAGGCGGCCGGGAAGCCCGCCAGGTTATCCAGCCCCGAAGGCTTGGGCGCGCCGTCGAGCATCACATGGATCTGCGACAGCACAATCAGTACACCGATCCCCGCCAGCATGCCGTACACCACCGCCGGCGCCGTAACGCGGAACCAGCAGCCCAGGCGCAAACGCCCCGCCACCAGTTGCAGGAAACCCGCCAGCAGCAGAATCGGCCCCAACATCGCCATGCCGTGCTGGCGCACCAGCTCAAACACCAACACCGCCAAACCCGCCGCCGGGCCGCTGACTTGCAGCGGCGACCCCGCCAACCAGCCCACCACCAGGCCACCGATAATCCCGGTGATCAGGCCCTTGGCAGGCGGCATGCCGGAAGCGATTGCAATGCCCATGCACAAGGGCAGGGCGACCAGAAACACAACCACGGAAGCCAGCAGCTCCCGTGGCAGTACAGCTTTCAATTGAGCAACACGCATGATGACTCTCCCGAGGCATTCGCCGGGCGCGGCAAAGCCTGGCTGCATCCATGGCAGCCACCGCATTACCCGGCAGGGAAGTGTTTTAGAAGCGCGCTTTAGGCGTCGCCGAAGGGATCGACTCGGTCGCGTTTAACGGTCGAAACGCCGCCTGATCCGCGTCGTAAGCCCGAATTTCGCTGGTCTCGATGTTGTAGATCCAGCCGTGGATAAACAATTGACCGTTGGCCATGCGCGAAGCCACCGAAGGGTGAGTGCGCAAGTGCTGCAACTGGGCGATGACGTTTTCTTCGGTCAGCACCTTCATGCTCTCGCCTTCATTGGCGCAGTCGCAGTTGTCCTCAACCATGGACTTGGCAACCTCGGCGTGACGCAGCCAGGCCCTGACCGTCGGCATCTTCTCCAGGCTGGCGGGATTGAGTACTGCACGCATGGCGCCACAGTCGGAGTGACCGCACACGATGATGTGCTGCACGCCCAGGGCGAGTACCGCGTACTCGATGGCCGTGGAAACACCACCGTTCATCTGGCCGTAGGGCGGCACCACGTTGCCCACATTACGGGTCACGAAAAGGTCGCCTGGGGAGCTTTGGGTGATCAGCTCGGGCACGATGCGCGAATCGGCACAGGTAATGAACATCGCCCGTGGGCTCTGGGCCGTGGCGAGTTTCTTGAAGAGTGCTTCCTGCTGAGGGAAGACGTCGTGATGGAAATGCAAAAAGCCGTCAACGATGTGTTGCAGCGCTGCATCGGCGGACTCCGCCACAGAAGGGGCTGAAGCCGACGCAGCCAACGGCTGTTTATCCTTGTCACTCATGATTCATCCTCTTGATTAATGCAGGGGAGTTTTCAGGTCAGTTCGACGCCCGGTCAGTGGAATAGTTGGAAAACTCCCCACCCCAAGGCGCCGACTCATCAGTCACTCGATGAACAAGGTAACCGTCGAAACTTAACTCAAACTGAATGAACCGCTCTAGAACGCGGGTTTCAGTGATATCAAAACGCGACTATTCCTACAGGAACGGTGCATTCTTCCTCGTCAGTCTACAACAATGCCATTTGTCTGCCTGGGGGACAAAACGCAGTGCAATCCAGGTTGAAGCCCTCACGGCGATTGAGCCCCAGGCGTTTGATCGCCTTGCTGAAACGTTGCGCCAGCAGATCGGCGAACGGCCCCTCGCCACGCATACGCACGCCAAACCGACTGTCATACACCTCACCGCCGCGCACCTGACGCACCAGGCTCATCACATGGGCCGCACGCTGAGGGTAATGCGCCGCCAACCATTCCTCAAATAGCGGCGCTACCTCCAGCGGCAGGCGCAGCATCATGTACGCCGCGCTTTGCGCGCCAGCGGCGTGGGCTTCGGTCAGCAGGTTTTCCAGCTCACTGTCGTTGATCATCGGGATCATCGGCGAACACAGCACGCCCACTGGAATACCGGCCTCGCGCATCACCCGGATCGCCCGCAACCGTGCCTTGGGCGCTGCCGTGCGCGGCTCCAGGATGCGCTTGAGCTCGTCGTCCAGGCTGGTAAGGCTGATCATCACCGCCACCAGGCGCTGCCGGGCGAGCTCGGTGAGCAGGTCGAGGTCGCGCAGGATCAGCGAGCCCTTGGTGATGATGGTCACCGGGTGCCGGTAACGCAGCAGCACTTCGAGGGTTTGCCGAGTGATCTTGTATTCACGTTCGATAGGTTGATACGGGTCGGTATTGGAGCCCAGGTTGATCGGCGCACACACATACCCCGGCTTCGATAACTGCTGCTCCAGCACGTCGGCGGCATTGGTCTTGGCGATCAGCTTCGTTTCAAAATCCAGCCCCGGCGACAGGTCCCAATAGGCATGGCTGGGCCGCGCATAGCAGTAGATGCAGCCGTGCTCGCAGCCACGATAGGGATTGATCGAGCGATCAAACGGCAAATCCGGCGAGTTGTTGCGGGTAATGATGGTTTTCGCCGTTTCGATACGCACTTCCGTGCCCTGGGTCGGCGGTACTTCCTGGTACCAGCCATCGTCCTCAGCGACGCTGACGGTGGGTGCAAAACGGTTGTGCAGGTTGGTGGCCGTGCCCCGGCCACGGGGCGGCAGCGGAGTAGACATGAAAACGCCCCTATACTGTTTTTATATACAGTATAGGGGCGCAAGGGTTCTGGCCAGTGCCGTTTGGCAGTCAGGGAAGGGTCAGTGCTTTTGCGTCACTTGCCCGAGATCATCGCCCGAAGTAGTGCGCATATCGTTCTTGCGCAGGTCTGCCACCTCGCCGGCTTTCACCGGCGCACCTTTATTGCCCCAGCTGCCACGGATGAAACTGACCACATCCGCCACTTGCTGGTCCGACAACCGCCAGGCAAACGCTGGCATGGTGAAGGTTGACGGCGCTGCGTGAGTAGCCGGCAACGTCCCACCGTTCAACACGATGTTGATCAGTGAAGTGGCATCCGCCGTCTGCAACACCGGGTTGCCCGCCAGCGCCGGGAACACCCGCGTGTACCCATGGCCATCGGTACGGTGGCAGGCCGCGCAGTTGTCGATGTACACCGATGCGCCCGGCTTGCTGTCATCACCTTTCCAAAGCGCCTCGGCCACCTGCTTGTCGTACTGGTGCGGCGGGTCCTTGGGGTCCACTGCCGGCAGGCTCTTGAGGTAGCGGGCGATCGCGGTCAGGTCGTCCTTGGACATGTACTGCATGCTGTGCACCACCACATCGCTCATGCCGCCGAACACCGCGCTGCGATCACTGCGCCCGGTCTTGAGGAATTGCACCAACTGTTCCTCACTCCAACTGCCGAGGCCGTCCTTGTGGTCGCCGCGCAGGCTTTTCGCGATCCAGCCTTCCAGCGGCGCGCTGCCGGACAGGAAGGCGTTGCCGTCACCGGCACTCAGGGCTTTTTCCTGCATGGTCAGGGCGCGTGGTGTATGGCACGCGCCGCAGTGGCCGAGGCCCTCCACCAGGTAGGCGCCACGGCTGATCACTGGGTCAGCGCCCGCTGCCGCCTGGTAATCCGCCACCGCGGGGGCAAACATCCAGCGCCACGCCGCCAACGGCCAGCGCATGCTTAGCGGCCAAGGGATGTCGCTGTCCTTGTTCTCCTGGGCGACCGGCTCCACGCCTTTCATAAAGTACGTATACAACGCCTGCATGTCGCTTTCACTGACACGCGCGTAAGACGGATAGGGCATCGCTGGGTAAAGCGTACTACCGCTCTTGGCGACGCCATGGCGCACGGCCTTGTCGAAGTCCTCGAAGCTGTAGTCGCCCAGGCCGGTCTTGTCCGGGGTGATGTTGGTGGAATAGATCACGCCAATGGGTGTTTCCATCGGCAGGCCGCCCGCGAATGGCTTGCCACCCTTGGCGGTGTGGCAGGCCACGCAGTCGCCAGCGCGGGCCAGGTATTCGCCCTGCTTGACCAGGTCGGTTTCGGCGGCGCTCACCGAGCAGCTGCTAAACAGAGCAAAGGTCGCGATAACAAGTGCTTTCATGGTCATCGCTCCTTATGCCTGAACCAGGGGGCCGGGGTTTTTCAGGTAGTGCTCGCGAATCGCCCGCGCCGACCAATAGGTCAACGCTGCCACCAGGCCGGTAGGGTTGTAGCCCAAGCCCTGTGGGAAAGCGGACGCACCCGGGACAAACACGTTGTGGACATCCCAGCACTGCAGGTAGCGGTTCAACGCACTGGTTTTCGGGTCGGTGCCCATGATCGCGCCACCGTTGAGGTGCGTGGTCTGGTAGGACGCGGTGTTGAAGTGCTCACCGACCTTTTTGCCAAGCACGGCAATCGCTTTGGGGTTCATCGCTTCGGCGATCTTGCCCATTTTCTCGACCATGAAGCGGTTCATCTTGATGTCGTTTTCCTGCCAGTCAAACGTCATGCGCAGCAACGGCAGGCCGTAGGCATCGCGGTACACCGGGTCCAGATCCAGATAGTTACCCCGGTAGGATTGATGTGCACCGTGAGCGTCCATCGACACTTGGTGGGTGTAGTAGTCGGCGGTGGCGCGCTTCCAGGCACTGCCCCAGGCCGGGGTGCCCGGTGGGTTGGAGGTACCGGCAATCGGCCGGCTGCCCGCCTGGTTGACCCACATCGGCGACCCTCCGACGAAGCCATGGGGCCCGTGGTCGAAGTTGTCGGCGTTGAAATCATCGATCGCCACACCATTGCCGCCGGCGCCGATGAAGTTGTTGGTGTGGGTGTCCTTATCGAAGAACGCCTTGATGGTGGCCATGTTCTGGTAGGCGAAGTTCCTGCCCACCACGCCCTCGTTGGTAATCGGGTCGTAAGGCTTGCCGATGCCCGACAACAGCATCAGCCGCACATTGTGGAACTGAAACGCGCCGAGGATCACCAGATCTGCCGGCTGCTCGATTTCGCGGCCCTGGGCGTCGATGTAGGTCACGCCGGTGGCCTTGCTCTTGGTGCTGTCGAGATTGACCTTGAGCACGTGGGAATTGGGCCGCAACTCAAAGTTCGGCACCTGGCGCAGCGCCGGCAGGATGTTTACGTTCGGCGAGGCCTTGGAATACATGTAGCAAACGTAGCCGCTGCAGAAACCGCAGAAGTTGCACGGGCCCATCTGCGCGCCATAGGGGTTGGTGTACGGCCCCGAGGTATTGGCTGACGGCAGGTTGTAGGGTTTGTAACCCACCGACGCGGCAGCCTTTTGAAACAGCTGCGCCGACACGGTGTTTTTCTGCGCTTCCAACGGGAACGGGTTAGAGCGATCCGGCGCATATGGGTTGCCGCCACGGTCTTCGCCCACTCGCTGGCCGTTGACGGTCCAGGCCTGGCCGGAAGTGCCGAAGACTTTTTCCGCGTAGTCGAAAAACGGCTCCAGCTCTTCGTAGCTGACGCCGAAGTCCTGGATGGTCATGTCCTTGGGAATGAAGTTTTTCCCGTAGCGTTCTTCGTAATGGCTGCGCATGCGCAACTCGATAGGGTCAACGCGAAAATGCACCCCCGACCAGTGCAAGCCCGCACCGCCCACGCCGTTACCCGGCAAGAAGGCACCCAACTGACGGTTCGGCAGGGCGACATCGTTCACGCTATGGCGAATCGTCACCGTCTCCTTGGAGATGTCCTGGAAGAGTTTTTTCCGAACGCTGTAAGTCAGTTCGTCAATCACCTGGGGATAGTTACCGTCCGGGTAAGTGTCCTGCATCGGGCCGCGCTCCAGCGCTACCACGTTGAGGCCCGCTTCCGTCAGCTCCTTGGCCATGATCGCGCCGGTCCAGCCGAAGCCGACAATCACCGCATCCACTTTCTTCATGATGGTCGCCACGTTTATGCCCTCTCGCCGCGAATTGAAACAGCCGGGAAGGGGTATTGCTCGTTGCGTTCCACCCAGTCCATAAAATCGGCGCGGGCGCCGGGGAAGCCGATCATGGTCCAGCCGACCATGCCTTTGTTGCCGCCATGAATCGGGTCGCAGAAGAACCCTTCCTTGGTGTTTTGCAGCAGCAGGTTGAAGAATATCTTCGGTGGCACCGTGTCGAAATGCGCGGAGACTTCTGCGCCTCCAGCCTCCAAACGCTTGAGCATATCCTCCTGGGTAGCGCTGTCTTGCGCAGCAAACGCTTTACCGTTGAACGCCTTCGACCATGCATCCGTCGCGGCAATACCCAGGCGATAGATCTCCTTGGGCACCAATTTGCTCTGCCAGCCCATCTCCGGCGCAGCCTCGGCGTTGAACGGGCCTTGCATGAACCACAAGGCGCCGCTGGCGTACGGCGTGTGCATCTGGCGGTCGATGTATTCCGGTGCGCCGGCTTCCAGGGCGCCAGGGCCTTGGGCGTCAGCCGGGATCAGGCGTGCAACGGCGGCATTGATAAACGCCCATTCTTCAGCGGTGAAATAGCTCGGCTCATAGGCCTTGTCGCTCACGGGCGGCTTGGCTGGCGCGGCCTGGGCCGGCTCGGGCGTGGCCATCAACATCGAACTGCCAAGGCCGGTGCTGGCAACCGTGACCACCGGGATCAAGGTCAAGGATTTGCGCAAAAAGTCACGCCGGGGGTTGTCTTGATCTTGATCAGACATGGGTGCACCTCATCATGTGGTCACGGGTTTAACAGCGGCTTCTGGTGAGCGGCTTGTTTGTATTGGGCGGCGAATTGGATCCAACCGATCCAGGGAGATAGAACGCAGCGGCAATCAATAGTTACAAATGATAGCAGGCTAAGCATCGAGAGAATCGATTCAGCGACAAAAGTAGGGGGGTTCACGATTCTTTGACGAGCGCCTCACGTCCCATTGACCCCATACAAACCAATCTGCGTCCCATCACCCAATAGCCCACTCGGTAACGTCGCCCCATGTTCAACACTCAACTGCTGCCAACCCTCGTCTTGGCGTTTATGGCACTGTTCGCGACGGTTCACGCCCGGGCCGACGAAGCCTCGTCCATTCGTTCAGCGGAATGGGCCCAGCCTGTGGGCACCCAGTACAACCTGCACCAAATGACGCCCACGCTCTACCGCAGCGCCCTTCCGGACAGCAACGCAGTTCCTCTACTGGAACAACTCAAGATCGGCACCGTGATCAACTTCCTGCCGGAGTCCGACGCCAACTGGCTGAAAGCCTCCGGCATCCATCAGGTACAGCTGACATATCGCACAAACCATGTCGACGATACCGACGTGCTGGCAGCCCTGCGGGCGATCAAGGATGCACAAGCCAATGGCCCGGTGCTGATGCACTGCAAACACGGCTCGGACCGCACCGGCCTGATGGCGGCGATGTACCGCGTGGTGGTTCAGGGATGGAGCAAAGAGGATGCTTTGAACGAGATGACCTTGGGCGGCTTCGGTTCAAGTAACGGCTTTAAGGACGGAGTTCGCTACATGATGAAAGCCGATATCGACAAGTTGCGCGCAGCCTTGGCGAATGGCGATTGCAGCACCAGCGCGTTTGCGCTGTGCTCAATGAAAAGCTGGCTGAACCCGGCGACGAAGGCGCACGAGGCCGCTGAGGAAAAAACTGCACTGGTCGTGACCCCCTGAGATGTAATCCCAGGGGGTGAATGCATCAGTCTTTTTTCAGCTTCGGATTCGGAAAGAACTGCACGGCCTGCACCTTCGGGTCCGGTGCTTTCAACGCCGACACATTCACCCGCGTGCCCAATTCCTTGGGCACCGACAAACCTTGGTCATTCAGCGTGTCGGTATAACCGCAGGCGACACATTCGCGGTGCGGCACGCTGTCTTCGGTCCACATCTTCAACTTGTCCGGCTCGCTGCACGCCGGGCAGACCGCCCCGGCGATAAATTGCTTTTTGGTAATCACAGGCACTTCGCTCATGCTGCCGCGTCCTCACTCAGGCCGCTGTGGCGCAAGAGTGCGTCAATCGACGGCGCACGCCCGCGGAAGTCGACGAACAGCACCATTGGCGCCTGCGAACCGCCACGGGCCAGGATTGCCTCGCGGAACGCTCGGCCGGTTTCGGCATTGAGCACGCCGTCTTCTTCGAACTTGGAGAAGGCATCCGCCGACAACACCTCGGCCCACTTGTAGCTGTAGTAACCCGCCGCGTAACCGCCGGCGAAGATGTGCGCGAAGCTATTGGGGAAGCGGTTGTACGCCGGTGGGCGCATCACCGAGACCTCGTCGCGCACGCCCTCGAGCACCTGGGCCGGGCTGCGGCCGTCGCCGTGGGTGGCATGCATTTCGAAGTCGAACAGCGAAAATTCCAGCTGGCGGACCATCATCAGGCCGGATTGGAAGTTCTTCGCCGCGAGCATTTTTTCCAGCAGGTCCTGGGGCAGCGGCTCGCCGGTTTCGTAATGACCGGAGATCAGCGCCAGGCCTTCCGGCTCCCAGCACCAGTTCTCCATGAACTGGCTCGGCAACTCCACCGCATCCCAGGCCACGCCGTTGATGCCGGACACGCCTGCGTGTTCAACGCGGGTCAACAAGTGATGCAAGCCGTGGCCGAATTCGTGGAACAGGGTGGTGACTTCATCGTGGGTCAGCAGGGCAGGCTTGCCGCTGTCGGCCGGAGTGAAGTTGCACACTAGGTTGGCTACCGGGCTTTGCAGCACACCGTCAACGGTGCGGCGACGGTCGCGCGCGCCGTCCATCCAGGCACCGCCGCGCTTGTTGGCGCGGGCGTACAGGTCGAAGAAGAAGCGGCCGACGTGCTGGCCGTTTTCGTTGATTTCGAACAGGCGAACGTCCGGGTGCCAGGTGTCGAAGCCTTTCAGTTCGGCGATCTCGATGCCGTACAGGCGCTGCACGATGGCGAACAGGCCGCCCAGCACTTTGTCGATCGGGAAATAGGCGCGCAGGGCTTCCTGGGACACGCTGTAGCGCTGCTCACGGAGCTTTTCACCGTAGAAACCGCTGTCCCAGCTTTGCAGGTCGGCGCAGCCTTGTTCGGCGGCGTAAGCCTTGAGCTGTTGCAGGTCCTGGGTGGCAAACGGCTTGCTGCGCTTGGCCAGGTCGCGCAGGAAGCTCAATACCTGGTCGCTGGACTCGGCCATCTTGGTGGCCAGGCTCAGCTCGGAGAAGGACGCAAAGCCCAACAGCTGGGCCAGTTCCTGGCGCAGGTCGAGGATCTGCTCCATCACCGGGCCGTTATCGTTCTGACCGGCATTCGGGCCTTGGTCTGACGCACGGGTGCAGTAGGCCGCGTAAATTTCCTCACGCAGGGCGCGGTCCTGGGCGTAGGTCATCACCGCGTAGTAGCTGGGGAATTCCAGGGTGATCAGCCAGCCGTCGAGGCCTTTGGCCTGGGCGGCGGCGGCCATTTGCGCCTTGGCCGAGTCGGTCAGACCGGTGAGGGTGGCCTCAAAGGTGACGTGTTTGGTCCAGGCCTGGGTGGCGTCCAGCAGTTGGTTGGAGAACTTGCTGCCCAACTCGGAGAGTTTGCTCTGCACTTCGGCGTAGCGCTTCTGCTGCTCAGGCGGTAAGTCGATACCCGACAGGCGGAAGTCGCGCAGCGAGTGTTCCAGGATGGTTTTTTGCGCCACATCGAAACCGGCGGCCTCGGGGCTGTTGGCCAGGGCTTCGAAGGCCTGGAACAGCGCACGGTTCTGGCCCATCTCGGTGGAATAGGCGCTCAACGCTGGCAGGCAGCCTTCATAGGCTTCGCGCAGTTCGGCGCTGTTGCACACGGCGTTGAGGTGGCTGACCGGGCTCCAGGCGGCGCCCAGGCGGTCGTTGAGTTCGTCCATGGCCAGGATCAGGCCGGCCCATGTCGGATTTTTCCCCTGGCTTTGCAGGATGCCTTCGATGGCGACACGGTTGTCGGCGAGGATCTGTTCGATGGCCGGCTGTACGTGCTCGGCACGAATCGCCGAGAACGGCGGCAGGTCGTAGGACTGCAGAAGAGGGTTGTTCGCGCTCACGGTTGGCACCTTGGCTGAAGAAACATGTAAGACAAAGATGGGGTCATCTTAATTACAATCAACGTCCACCGCAGCTATCAGCAGAAGAGAGAGAGGCTATCGTGACCCTTCGCACCTATCAGAACCACACGCCAACCCTGGGCGCCGGGGCTTTTGTCGATATTTCGGCGGTGGTGATCGGCGATGTCGAAATCGGCACCGACAGCTCGGTTTGGCCGTTGGCCGTGATTCGCGGCGACATGCACCGCATCCGCATCGGCGCGCGCACCAGCGTGCAGGATGGCTGTGTACTGCACATCACCCACGCTGGGCCGTTCAATCCAGATGGCTTCCCGCTGTTGATCGGCGACGATGTGACCATTGCCCACAAAGTCATGCTGCATGGTTGCAGCGTCGGCAACCGTATCCTGATCGGCATGGGCAGCATCGTGATGGATGGCGCGGTGGTGGAAGACGACGTGATCATCGGCGCTGGCAGCCTGGTGCCGCCGGGCAAGAAACTCGAGAGCGGCTTCCTGTATGTCGGTAGCCCGGTTAAACAAATCCGTCCGTTGACTGACAAGGAACGCGCCTTTTTCACCTACAGCGCGGCGAACTACGTGAAGCTCAAAGACCTGCACCTGGCTGAAGGATTCGATCAATGACTGCGCAGTACAAAACCGCTCTGTTCGACCTGGATGGCACACTCACTGACCCGCGAGAGGGCATCACGCGCTCGATCCAGTACGCCCTTGGCAAGCTCGGCATCGATGAACCGGACCTGACCAAACTCGAACATTTCATCGGCCCGCCGCTGCTGCAAGCGTTCATGCAGTTCTACGGCTTCGACGAGGCCAAGGCGTGGGAGGCGGTGAATTTTTATCGCGAGCGCTTCAAGGTCACTGGTTTGTACGAGAACCGCGTGTTCGATGGGGTGATGCCACTGCTGGAAGAACTGAGCAACCAAGGGCGCCAGCTGTACGTGGCCACGTCCAAGCCCTGGGTGTTTGCCCGTGAAATCGCCCGGCATTTTGATTTTGCCAGGCACTTCAAAGTGATCTACGGCAGCGAGTTGGACGGCACGCGCACCAACAAGGTCGAGCTGATCGCCCATTTGATGAGCGAGGAAGGCCTGGACCCGGCCACCACCCTGATGATTGGCGACCGCAAGCACGACCTGATCGGCGCGCGCAGCAATGGGCTGGATTCAGCGGCGGTGGGGTATGGGTTTGGCAGTTTTGAAGAGTTGAATGCCGAGGTGCCGACCTGGCACTTTGAGACCTTGGCCGAGATGCATCAGGCGTTTATGCAGCGTCCTTGAGACCGGTATCGCCAACAAGCCGGCTCCTACAGGAGCTGGCTTGCAGCGATGGGGCCCTAGTTTGCACGCGCCTCTAACTGCCCCAACACCGCCTTGCGCTGCGCCACCGGCAACCCGCCCAGTTTCTCCACCGCCGCGTAAAACTTCATCCAATCCCCACCCTCCTGCCGAAACAACGCCGCAAACGCCGGCACCCACTGGTCATACAGCCCGAATGGCAACAACCGCGCGTTGTTCAGCGGCTGGTTGATCCAGGCGTCATAACGCTTGTCGCCGCCCCACTGGCTATCGCGCATCTGCCGGTACTCACTGCGCAAGCGCTCGAACGCCTGCGCCTTGGCCAGACGCATCGCATCCCCCGCCAAGGGCTGGGCGTAGACTTTTTCCAGGCGCTTGCGGGTATCGAGGATCAGCTGGATAAACGCGTCACGCTGTTTCAACCCCGACGGGCCAGCCGGTGCCAAGCCCCGCGCGGCGCGCCATTGGCGAGTGCCTTCCTGCTCGACAAAACTGGCAAACGACTCGTTGAACTCGGTGTCGTCCTTCACATAGAAACGCTGGTGCGCCAGTTCATGGAAGATCAACGTGGCCAGGCGCTCATCGCCCCAATTCATCATCGAATTCATGATCGGGTCATTGAACCAACCCAGGGTGGAATAGGCCTCGACGCCCCCAATCGACACATCCATCCCTTGTTGGCGCAACAATGCCGCCTCGCCCCGTGCCGCGCCTTGGCTGTAGTAGCCGCGATAGGCCACGCAACCGGCAATCGGGAAGCAGTGATTTTGCGGTGACAGGGAAAACTCCTGCGTGGCGAAGACATTCCACACCACATAAGGGCGGCCGATATCGGCGTACAACCGGTAACTCTGGTTGTCAGGCAGATGCAGGTGCTCGCTCGCGAAGGTGCGCGCCTTTTGCGATTGCACCAGGTGGTCACGCAAGACTTGTGGGCGGGATGGGTCGGCTATCACTTGGGAAACCGGCTCTCGCGCCCGCAGCAATTGCCACTGGCCGCCCGCCAATTGGCTGTAATAGCTGACGCTGGAGCAGCCGCTGAGCAGCACCATCGCCAACCCTGGGAAAAAACGCCTGACCATGCCCCGACTGCTCCTGGGTAATTTGCTCGCCAGACTATCCTGCCTGCACGGAATTTTTCCATGGCGCAGCGTGTTTATACTCATAGGAAGTCTGCCGCCATCGGCGTGGGGCTTAATCCTCTCTTTGCGTTGAGTGCCTGCCATGCGTCAGCTTTTACTTCCCGCCGTTGCCCTGTTGCTCAGCGCCTGTGCTTCGACGCCCATCCCGCCGGTCGACCCGCAGCAGGCGTGGGTCGATTTCGCCACCCCGACACCGGGCGCGAAACTGGTGATGGCCCAGCGCCTGGACGGCAAGAACCTGAACGACGGGCGCTATTTCCAGATGCCACCCGGCAGCCACGAACTGATGGTGCGCTTCGACTTTGAAGTGCCAGCCGGCGCTGGTTTGGGCGGGTTGGGGCAGACGATGTATCGGACGTGCTTCATGACGCTGGAGTACAAAAACTTCCAGGCCGGCCAACGTTATGTGCTGGAAGGGCGTTCACTGGCGTTCACGCCCAACATCCGGCTGTACAACGCCGCGCGTCAGCTGTTGGCTGAAGAGCGCAGCGTCAACTGCCTCTGATCAGTCGTTGTTTTTCTGGTAGACGATGGCCTTGGTGCCGTTCTCACACGTGCCAACAACCATGGCGACGTCGTGCTTGTCGGCTTCTTCCTTGCTGACAATCTCAAGGGTGTAGGACGGCACGGCGTTAGCCTGGATTTTGATCTCGATCTCTTTCCTGAGCTCTTCGCAGTCTTTAGGTGCGGCCACGGCCGATGTGGCCAAAACACCGCAGATCATTGCCAAGGCAAAACGTTTCATGTGTGAAGCTCCCTGAATGCATTGCGCACGGGTGTGCGTCTAAGGCTGCATGGGCTATTCGAGCACACCCACCCTTATAGGGGCGAGCTTATTGTGGCGAGGGAGGGCCCACCCCGTCTTCGACGCCGCGCTGTCGCGCAGCAAACTGGGACCTCTGTGGCGAGCGGGCTTGTCCCGCGTTGGGGTGCGAAGCGCCCCTGATGAAAACGATGCGGTGTATCGGGCACTCCTCCGCGCCTGGTTTTGGGGCTGCTGCGCAGCCCAACGCGGGACAAGCCCGCTCGCCACAAGAATGCGGTCGCCTGAAATTGTTTATGTAAGACTCAAAACTTTAGGGTGAAATTTTAACCCTTTAAAATCAGTAAGTTATTTTAAGTTTGATAAGAGCTTGCTCCCGTTGGACCGGGTTGGCGCTCCAGTGCGCAGCGCTCCCGCTTTTCTGGGGCCGCTACGCAGCCCAACGGGAGCAAGCTCTTATAGAACAAAATTTATCTCATTGATTTTAAAGATAAATTATTTTCCGATTTATCGGCATGTTCTCTGCGCGACAGCGCAGCCTGCTTGCAGGCTGGGCAGCCTCCCTCGCCACACGAGCCCTCCGCCAATGCCAATAGAGGGGAGATCAATCAGCCTGCAAGCGTGGCATCCAACGTGATTTTCGCATTCAACACTTTGGAGACCGGGCACCCTTCCTTGGCCTTTTTGCTCAGTTCTTCGAACTGCGCTTGGCTCGCGCCAGGAATTTTAGCCTTAAGAGTCAGGTGCACAGCGGTGATGGCAAAGCCACCCTCAACCTGGTCCAGAGTCACTTCGGCGTGGGTGTCGATACTGTCGGCCTTGAGGCCCGCGTCGCCGAGAATCATGGAAAACGCCATGGAGAAACAGCCGGCGTGGGCCGCGCCGATCAATTCTTCAGGGTTAGTGCCCTTGCCGCCTTCGAAACGAGCCTTGAAGCCGTAGGGCGCTTCGCGCAGCACGCCGGTTTCGGTGGAAATGGAACCCAGGCCAGTCTTCAGATCACCTTCCCAATGCGCGGATGCCTTTTTAACGATACTCATAGCTTTCTCCTCGAACGGTGGTTTTGCGTCAGTAAGGGTTCTGAGGATAGACGCCCCCGCAAAGTTCATCTTGTCGGAGAAACCTAGCAATTTAGTAGGAAATTTCGCGCTCGCTATTGAATCTCGGGTATATGCCCTCATTGCATAGAGCATGCACATGAAGCGGCAGGTTTTGGTTCGTCTTAGAAGCCTGCGCCCCCATTTGGAGAAGCAGGCTTATGAAATCGCTGTCCGACGTAAAGTTTTCGAC
This sequence comes from Pseudomonas fildesensis, assembly GCF_001050345.1. Taxonomy (GTDB): domain Bacteria; phylum Pseudomonadota; class Gammaproteobacteria; order Pseudomonadales; family Pseudomonadaceae; genus Aquipseudomonas; species Aquipseudomonas fildesensis. Next base: position 76,358 of record NZ_LFMW01000003.1, read on the forward strand.
CCTCGACCTGGTACCCGTGCGGGCCAACGGTAGTCCGGCGCAGTCGCTGCGTAATTCCCTGGACCTGGCCCAACACGTGGAAAAGTTTGGCTACAACCGTTTCTGGGTGGCTGAACACCACAATATGGACGGCATCGCCAGCTCGGCCACCTCGGTATTGCTGGGTTACCTGGCCGGTGGCACCTCGACCATCCGCGTCGGCTCCGGCGGCGTGATGCTACCTAACCACGCGCCGCTGGTGATCGCCGAACAGTTCGGCACCCTCGAAAGCTTGTACCCCGGCCGTATCGACTTGGGCCTGGGCCGTGCACCCGGTTCCGACCAGATGACCGCCCGCGCCCTACGCCGTGAACGCTCCGGCAGCGCGGATGACTTCCCCGAAGACGTAGCCGAATTGATGGCCTACCTGGGCCCGCGCACCCCCGACCAGCGCGTGATCGCGGTACCGGGCACCGGCACCAACGTGCCGGTGTGGTTGCTGGGTTCGAGCCTGTTCAGTGCGCAACTGGCCGGTGAGCGCGGTTTGCCCTACGCCTTCGCCTCCCATTTCGCACCGCGTTTGATGCATGAAGCGATTCGCGTGTATCGCAACCACTTCAAGCCTTCGGCTGTGCTGGACAAACCCTACGTGATGCTCGGCGTTCCCTTGGTGGCAGCGGATACCGATGAGCAGGCCGACTACCTGGCCACTTCGGTGTACCAACGCATCCTCGCGCTGATGCGCGGGCAAAGCCTGGTGCAGCGCCCGCCGGTGAAAACCATGGACGGCCTTTGGTTGCCTCACGAAAAAGACGCCGTGGGCAGCTTCCTTGGCCTGGCCATGGTCGGCAGTCCGGCGAAGATTCGAGCAAAACTGGAGGTGCTGGTCGAACAAACCGGCGCTGATGAGTTGATTTTTACCTGCGACCTGTACGAGCACGCGGACCGAATTCATTCCTACGAGCTGCTGGCGCAACTGATGAAGGGCTGACCACCAGGCGAAAAAAATCGACGCACCTGTGGCGAGGGAGCTTGCTCCCGCGCCACAGGTGCGTCGACTTTATGTCTGCAACACGTGATTAACCGCGCTTGTAGACGATTTCCTTGGTGCCACCTTCGCAGGTGCCGACCACTTCAGCGTCGGTTGAGGCGCCCTTATCTACCACTTCCAGCGAATAACCCGAAGCGCCCTTGGCGTCGATTTTCGCTGCAATTTCACTTTTCAGCTCGTCACAAGGCTTGCCCGCCGCCAGGGCTGTACCCGCAATGCTCAACAAACCTACCGCTAACAGGAACTTCTTCATCCGTTACTTTCCTTGCGCTGATCGAAAAGAACGTGCCGACGCTGTGGCATCGGCACCCATCGTTGTAGCGCAGGTTATGGCAATCGGCCAGTCAGCAAGTTCAACTCTAATGGATCAGCTGCTGGCAATTCGGAACCCTACCTTAAGCGTGACTTGGAAGTGAGCGGCCTTGCCGTCTTTGATGTGACCGCGGGTTTCCGTCACTTCAAACCATTCCAAGTGCTTGATGCTCTTGTTGGCTTCGGCCAGGGCATTGTTGATCGCGTCTTCAATGCTGGTCGCCGACGAGCCAACCAGTTCGACTTTCTTGTACGTGTGATGATCAGACATAGCGTTTCTCCTGAGGTCTCTAGTGAGCGTAGCAGTCAATGTTCGTAATGCTTCTGGCGACCGTTCCGACCAGAAAGTTCAGATTTACTGCACTTTCTGAAACGGCCGCAGTCGGTATCTACACACGCCACTCAATCACTTCAGGAGAGTCCACATGGCCAACACTTCTTTACGCAAAGCGTCGCTGGAAAGCATGGAAGCCGAGATTTCGAGCCTGCTCAAGTCCCTTGAGAGCCTCAAGGACGATGCGTCCGATGAGTCGCGCAAAACGCTGAAGGCCCTGAAAAGCAATGCCGAGAATGCCCTCAAGCACTCCCGCCACCTGATCAGCGATGCCTACGAAGAAAGCAAAGTCAAAATCCGCGAAACCAGTGTTGCGACCCGGGACTACGCACAAGAGCACCCGTGGACTACCGCCGGCGTCGCCGTTGGCGCGCTGGGCCTGCTGGCGGCTTATTTGCTGTGCAAGCGCGGCGACTGATTTACCGGTTATGCCGGCTGGCGCAACAGCTCAGCCTTGAGCCACTGCGCCAACTGCCGGGCGCGCCCGTCTGCGGCGCGCTTGGGTAGCCACAACGCCAGGTGCGCCGGGGTTTCACTGAAACCCCACGGCGCCACCAGGCGACCCGCTCGCAGGTCCTCTGCCACCAGCGGCTCCGGCGCAATCGCCACGCCCAATCCTGCCACCGCCGCCTCCAGCAAATAATACAAATGCTCGAAACCTTGCCCGTGTTTCAGCGCGTGCGCTTCGATCCCATACTGCTGCGCCCAACTCGGCCAGGCTTGCGGACGCGATGTGGTGTGCAGCAACGCTTCGCCACACAAAGCTGAGGCCGGCGCCTGGCGCAGACGTTCGTAGCCGGCGAAACGCGGGCTCATGACCGGGCCGATGCGCTCGCTGGCCAATTCATACACTTGCATATCCGCCGGCCAGGGCGGCTCGGCGAATACCAGCAGGGCGTCTAGGCCAGGGCGGCGGGGATCGAGGTCGCCGTCACCCGCCGACAGGTGCAGGCGCAAATCCGGCAAGTCTGCGTTCAAGCGGCCCAGGCGCGGGATCAACCAGCGCGCCAGCAAACTACCCGAGCAGCCCAGCACGAAGGGCGCATCGGCGCTGCTCTGGGTGAGTTCGGCGCACACAGCCCTTAAACGCTCGAAGGCATCAAAGCTGGCATCTCGCAGCCGAACACCTGCATCTGTGAGTTTAATGCCGCGCCCGTCTTTGACGAACAGGCTGACCCCCAAATGTTCCTCCAGCACTTTCAACTGGCGGCTGACTGCGCCGTGGGTCACATGCAATTGCTCTGCAGCCTGACTGACGCTGTTGAGCCGAGCGGTGGCTTCAAAAGCGCGTAAGGCATTCAGTGGAGGGAGGTCTCGGCTCATCTGTGAGTTTTCCTGACAGGTTGCGGCGATCTTATCGGTTTTCAACCTACAGCGTGAGGGGTAGAGTGACCGTCATTGTTTCTTACACACATTCTTTCCAGGAGCGTCCCATGACTCAGTCCCAGACCGATCTGCGCAACGGCCCTGACGCCAGCGGCCTGTTCGGCGCATTCGGCGGCCGCTACGTCGCCGAAACCTTGATGCCGTTGATCCTCGAACTGGCCCGCGAATACGAAGCAGCCAAGATCGATCCGGCGTTCAACGAGGAACTGGCCTACTTCCAACGCGACTACGTCGGACGTCCAAGCCCGCTGTATTTCGCTGAGCGCCTCACCGAATTCTGCGGCGGCGCCAAGATCTACCTCAAGCGCGAAGAGCTGAACCACACCGGCGCGCACAAAATCAACAACTGCATCGGCCAGATCCTGCTGGCGCGGCGCATGGGCAAAAAACGCATCATCGCCGAGACCGGCGCCGGCATGCATGGCGTGGCCACTGCCACCGTGGCTGCGCGCTTTGGCCTCGACTGCGTGATCTACATGGGCACCACCGACATCGAGCGCCAACAGGCCAACGTGTTCCGCATGAAGCTGCTGGGCGCTGAAGTAATCCCGGTGATCTCCGGCACCGGCACCCTCAAAGATGCGATGAACGAAGCCCTGCGTGACTGGGTAACCAACGTCGAAGACACCTTTTACCTGATCGGCACCGTGGCCGGCCCACACCCTTACCCTGCGATGGTGCGCGACTTCCAGGCCGTGATTGGCAAGGAAACCCGTGACCAGATGCAAGCCCAGGAAGGCCGCCTGCCGGACAGCCTGGTGGCGTGTATCGGCGGTGGCTCGAATGCCATGGGCCTGTTCCACCCGTTCCTGAATGACCCCAGCGTCGAAATCATCGGCGTTGAAGCGGCAGGCTATGGCATCGAAACCGGCAAGCATGCCGCCAGCCTCAACGGCGGCGTACCGGGCGTGTTGCACGGCAACCGTACTTTCCTGTTGCAGGACGACGACGGCCAGATCATCGACGCCCATTCGATCTCCGCTGGCCTTGATTACCCCGGCATCGGCCCGGAACACGCATGGTTGCATGATATCGGCCGCGCCCAGTACACCTCGGTGACTGACGACGAAGCCCTCGAAGCGTTCCACAAATGCTGCCGCCTGGAAGGGATTATTCCCGCACTGGAAACCGCCCACGCCCTGGCTGAAGTGTTCAAACGCGCACCAAATCTGCCGAAGGATCACCTGATGGTGGTCAACCTCTCGGGCCGTGGCGACAAAGACATGCAGACCGTGATGCACCATATGGGCCTTTCTCAACAAGCGCACGCCAAGCAGGAGAAACACTGATGAGCCGCCTGCAAACACGTTTTGCGCAACTCAAAGAACAAAACCGCGCCGCCCTGGTGACCTTCGTCACTGCCGGCGACCCCGGTTATGACGCCTCGCTGGCGATCCTCAAGGGCTTGCCCGCCGCCGGTGCCGATGTGATCGAGTTGGGCATGCCCTTCACCGACCCGATGGCCGACGGTCCGGCCATTCAACTGGCGAATATCCGCGCGCTGGACGCCAAGCAGAACCTGGTGAAAACCCTGCAGATGGTCCGCGAGTTCCGCAAGGACAACAACGACACCCCGCTGGTGTTGATGGGCTACTTCAACCCGATCCATATGTACGGCGTGCCGAAGTTCATCACTGACGCCAAGGAAGCCGGTGTCGACGGCCTGATCGTGGTCGACCTGCCGCCCGAGCATAACGGCGAGCTGTGCGACCCGGCCCAGGCCGCAGGCATCGACTTCATTCGCCTGACCACACCGACTACCGACGATGTGCGCCTGCCCACCGTGCTTAACGGCAGCTCGGGGTTTGTGTACTACGTGTCGGTGGCCGGTGTGACCGGTGCCGGCGCCGCCACCCTGGAACACGTCGAAGAAGCCGTGGCGCGCTTGCGTCGCCATACCGACCTGCCGATCAGCATCGGCTTCGGCATTCGTACGCCGGAGCAAGCGGCAGCCATCGCACGCCTGGCAGACGGTGTGGTGGTGGGTTCGGCGCTGATCGACCACATCGCCAATGCCAGCAATGACCAGCAAGCGATTGATGGCGTGTTGAGCCATTGCGCGGCTCTTGCTGAAGGCGTACGTAACGCTCGTAAGTAAGCGCCCCGTAAGCGGTAGGTAAAGTTCCTGATACAGAGGAATCAACCCGCGAAAGCACAGCCTAAACGGCAAGACCAAGGGATTTCGAACCTCGTTCGAAGTCCCTTTTTTAGGTGTGTACCCTGAGGAATACCCGATGAAAATGCCCAAATCCGTGATTGCAGGTCTCGGCGTATTGGTGCTTGGCGCCAGCGCCCTGGTGCAAGCAGCGCCGCCTGATCAGCGGGGTGACGGCCCCGACCGTGGCGACCAAGGCCAGCACGAGCAACGGGGCGACGACCATCGTGGCCCGCAGGACAACCGTCGCGGCGGCCCGCCCCAGGATTTCGGCCCGGTGCAGCAGGTTATCCGCGACAACCACGGCCAATTCTCGCGCGGCGCGCCGCCGCCGCCGAATGTGCGCCTGATGCGCGGCCAGCCGTTGCCACGCGGTTACTACGGCGAACGCCTGGACAACCGCGCCCTGGCGCGCCTGCCGGTTTACCCAGGCTATGAATGGCGCCGCTCGGGGCCGGACGTGATACTGATCGCCATAGGCACGGGCATCGTCTACGAGATCCTGGACGGCGTGCTCAACTAACACTGTGGGCGACGCCGCTTCCTGTGATGAGCGGGGTTCCGGTGGCAAGTGGGCCTCCTGTGGCGAGCGGGCTTGTTGTGGCGAGCGGGCTTGCCCCGCGTTGGGGTGCGAAGCGCCCCCAAAACCTGACACCGCGGTTTTCCTGGAAAAACGCAGTGGCCTTAATGGGGCTGCTCCGCAGCCCAACGCGGGGCAAGCCCGCTCGCCACAACAAGCCCACTCGCCACAACAAGCCCGCTCGCCACAGGAAGCCGCTTGCCACGAGGAATCAATGTTCAATCACTGGGCTTAAGGTTCGATGCGTTCGACCTTACCGACGAGCAATATGTAGGAAAGTGCCCCAAGCAACGCCAGCACCGCGATATAGGTAATCGCCGGCGCAAACGAATCGCCACTGGCCAAAAAGCCGATCACGATCGGCGTGGCAATCGCCGCCAAGTTGCCAATGAAGTTGAACACACCCCCCGTCAACCCCAGCAACCGCGCCGGTGCCAAGGTCGACACCAGCGACCAGGTAATCGACGCCAGGCCATTGCCAAAGAACGCCAGCGCGAGAAACGCAATCACCCACGCCGTCGAATCCACATAGTTGGCGCCAATGATCGCCGTGGAGATCAACAGCCCGCCAATGATCGGTAACTTGCGCGCAAAGCCTACCGACGCGCCCCGGCGAATCAGCCAGTCAGAAAAAATCCCCGAGCACAGCACGCCGACAAACGCCGCTAGGAACGGCAACGATGCCAGCAGGCCGGACTTGATGAAGTCCATGCCGCGATATTTCACCAGGTAGGTCGGGAACCACGTCAGGAAGAACCACAATGTGGAGTTCAGGCAGAACTGCCCCAGGTAGATGCCCCAGAGTTTGCGCTTGCTCAGCACGATGCCCAAGTCGACCCAACTGAAGGGTGCCTTGACGGTTTGCGCCTGCATGTCTACCAGCCCGCCACCTTCACGGATCAGCTCGATTTCAGCCGCATTGGCGCCTTTGAAATCCTTCGGCTCGCGGTACACCGCGTACCAGATCACGGCCCACACAATGCCGACGCCGCCGGTGGCGACAAACACCATATGCCAGCCAAACGCGTGCTGAAGCCAAGCCAGCACCGGCGTTAAAAACGCCAGCCCGACGAACTGCCCGGAGGTATACACGCCAATGGCGGTGGCGCGCTCACGCTCCGGGAACCAGGTGGTGACCACGCGGCTGTTGATCGGATACGCGGGCGCTTCCAGGGCGCCTACCGCCATGCGCAGGACGAACAGCGCGATAAAGCTCGCAGCAAAGCCGAGCATCACGGTGGCAATCGACCACAGCAGCAGCGCAACGGTGTAGAGGATGCGCGGCGGCACCCGGTCGACCAACCAGCCGCCTGGGATTTGCATGGCGGCGTAGGTCCAGCCGAAGGCGGAGAAGATCAGGCCTACGTGCACCGGGTCGATGCCCAGTTCGCTGGTCAGCGCCGGGGCGGCAATCGACAGGTTGCTGCGGTCGAGGTAGTTGATCACCACGGTGATAAACAGCAACACCATAATGAAGTAGCGCTTTCTGCTGGGCGTGACTAGAGAAGCCTGCCCGGTGAAGGATTCAGGTTGCATGGGGGGTGCCTCTTCTTATGTTTATTGAGGACTCTATTGATCGTTCCCACGCTCTGCGTGGGAATGCCGCCCTGGACGCTCTGCGTCCGCTCTTAAAAGCGTGACGCGGAGCGTCACATGAGGCATTCCCACGCAGAGCGTGGGAACGATCATGCGGTGATCAGGCCTACCACTCGGCGAAACTGCCGTCGGCATGACGCCAGATCGGGTTGCGCCAGCGGTGGCCGATGGCCGCGCGTTCGATCACGTATTCCTCGTTGATCTCAATGCCCAGGCCCGGCCCGTTGGGGATTTTCACGAAACCTTTGTCATAGTCGAACACGCCCGGGTCGCGCACGTAGTCGAGCAGGTCGTTGCTCTCGTTGTAGTGAATGCCCAGGCTTTGCTCCTGGATAAACGCGTTGTAACAGACCGCGTCCAATTGCAGGCACGCCGCCAGGGCAATCGGGCCCAGCGGGCAGTGCAGGGCCAGGGCCACGTCGTAGGCTTCGGCCATGTTGGCGATCTTGCGGGTTTCGGTGATGCCACCGGCGTGGGAGGCGTCCGGCTGGATGATGTCGACGTAGCCTTCGCTGAGCACGCGCTTGAAGTCCCAGCGCGAGAACAGGCGCTCGCCCAGGGCTATCGGGGTGCTGGTCAGCGGTGCCAGTTCTTTCAAGGCTTCGTAGTTTTCGCTGAGCACCGGCTCTTCGATAAACATCAGCTTGTACGGGTCCAGCTCTTTCATCAGCACCTTGGCCATGGGCTTGTGCACCCGGCCATGGAAGTCGACGCCGATGCCCACGTTAGGCCCGACCGCGTCGCGCACGGCGGCGACGTTGGCCAAGGCCAGATCGACTTTTTCGAAGCTGTCGACGAACTGCAATTCTTCGGTGCCGTTCATTTTCACCGCGGTAAAGCCCCGCGCCACGGCCTCTTTGGCCGCGCGGGCGGTGTCGGCCGGACGGTCGCCGCCGATCCACGAATACACGCGGATCTTGTCACGCACCTGGCCGCCGAGCAGGTCGCTGACCGACACGCCCAGCGCCTTGCCCTTGATGTCCCACAGCGCCTGGTCGATGCCGGCGAGGGCGCTCATGTGCACGGCGCCGCCGCGATAGAAGCCGCCCCGGTAGAGCACGGTCCAGATGTCTTCGATATTGCGTGGGTCTTTGCCGATCAAGTAGTCGGACAGTTCCTCAACCGCAGCGGCCACGGTGTGGGCGCGGCCTTCGACCACGGGTTCGCCCCAGCCGGTAACGCCCTGGTCGGTTTCCACCTTGAGGAAGCACCAGCGCGGTGGAACGATGAAGGTGGTCAGTTTGGTGATTTTCATCTTCTTATCTCTCTTGTCGATGCAGCGCCCGAGGCGCAAAGCTTGAAGTCAGTTCACGGCATCAGTTCAGCGCGTTCCAGGCAGCCACATAGGCCTGGGCACTGCTCGCCACTTGGTCCACAGACATGCCTGGCTTGAACAACCCCGAGCCCAGGCCGAAACCCTTGGCACCGGCGTCGAAATACACTTGCATGTTATCCGGGGTCACGCCGCCCACCGGCAGCAGCAACGTGCCCGTCGGCAATACCGCCAGCCACGCCTTGATCACGGCCGGGCCCATTTGCTCGGCCGGGAACAGCTTCAACACGTCGGCGCCTTCGGCCAGCGCGGCAAACGCTTCGGTAGGGGTGGCAACCCCCGGCGACAGGTACAGGCCCGCCGCTTTCGCTGCGCGCAGCACCTTGGCGTCGCTGTGAGGCATCACGATCACCTGGCCACCGGCGGCTTTCACCTGCTCGACCTGCGCAGGCGTCAACACCGTGCCGGCACCGATCAGGCAATCGGCGGGCAGGCTGTCGCGCAGGGTGCGGATGCTGGTGTAAGGGTCCGGTGAATTCAGCGGGACTTCGATCACGCGAAAGCCGGCCTTGTAGAGCACCTGGCCAATGGCTTGGGCTTCATCCGGTCGCACACCGCGCAGGATTGCGATCAAACCGTTGTGGGAAAGAGCTTGCTTGAGCATGTCAGGCCTCCAGGGAAGGTTGAGTGAGCCCGGCGGCCAGCGCCAGTTGCCACAGGCCGCGCTCGGTGGCTTCCTGCGCCAGGCTGACGCGAGCAAAACCGCACAGGGCGAGGGCGCGTTGGTAGCGGGCGCACAGCGGCGCGGCACCGACCAGAATGATCGGCAGGTCGCGGGCGCCGGTCGGCAACCCGGCCAGTTCATGGCCAATCAGCAGGCCGGAGAGGTAATCCGGCTGCTGCTCGGGAGTGAGTTCGGCGGTCAATCCGAGGGTGCGCGCACTGAACAACGTCGACAGCACACCACGCTGGCCGTCGGCCGAGCGCGCGACTTGCACGCCGCGATCAAAGGCTGCGCCCTGGAATTGCTCGGAGACCTTTTGCGTACGACCGAGGATGCTGTGCTTGCTCAGCACCGCGAACAGTTCGCCGGTCATAAAGGTGTCGAAGTGGGTGATGCAGCCGTCGACCACCTCGACCCATTTGGAATGGCTGCCGGGCAGGCCGATCAACACCTCGGCACCGAGGTCTTGCAGCACACCCAGTACTTGGGTTTCTTCGCCGCGCATCACATTGGGCAAACCGACCTGTTCGATGACGCCCGGCACGATATGCACATCCACACCGCGCACGCTGCGTACGGTATGCAGCGCCTGGCCCAGGCTCGCCACGTCGACGGGGGTATTACGGTAGGCCGCTTCGCTCCAGCCCTGTGCGCTGCCGACCATGCCGCAGGCAATCACCGCAAGGCCAGGCTGAGCGTCCAGCCAATCGCCACAGGCGGCATCGAACGCCAGTTCGAAGCCATCGCTGCAACGCACACCGGCGATGTCCCGGGGTTCGCTGGGCAGGTGCATGATCCCGAACGCCAGCGAGCGTTGTTCCAATACCACGCCTGCGGGGCCGAGTTTGTAAGCACGAAGGGAACTGGTTCCCCAATCGAGCGCGATCAATTGCGCCTGCATCGCTTCACCTGAAATGAGTGGGTGCTGAAAAAAGCAGATGGGCGAATATAAACCTAAGGCTGGAAACATCTCAATATATAAATAACAGTCCCATATATTGGGAGAGCACACGAATTGTAGGAGCGAGCTTGCTCGCGAAGAACGTCAACGATAACGAGGGCATCCTGGATGAACGCCACGCCTGGAAGTTTTTCGCGAGCAAGGGCTAGCCGCCCGCCTCGCTCCTACAAGAGAGACGGGAGCTGGTTAAAAATCAGACAAATCCAGCGCGCGCATCGCACCCATCCAGATCGCATAATCGGTGTGATCCTTCAGGTCATCGCCGGTATCAGGGTGCAGGAACACCACGAGCCCATTGCGATTGAGCGCCAGCCACGGCAGCACCACGCCGATGTATTCGGCGTCGAATGCCAGCTGGCAGCTCCAGTCCGGATGCGGGCCCACCGGCCGCTCATGCACGCGGCCCATGCGCAGCGGGAACAGTTTGGCGCCGTCTTCGCACAGGGTGCGCGCCTGGTCGATCGTGCTGGCGTCGAAGTAGATATGGGCGTGATAGCCCTTGATACGTTGCATGGCGAGATCCGGATCCAATGTGTGGCAAATCCTAGATCGCAATCGACGGCAGGGCCAGCCCGGTCAGCGATTGCACACTGCGCGCCTGTTCCGTCAGCAGCCAGTCGACAAACCGCTCGACCAACTGGCCCCGGCGTTTGCGCTGGGGTTGCACCACGTAATAGCCGAAGCGCGAGATCACCGTGTCGCTGATCGGCCGGCACAGCCACTTCTGTTCCAGCAGGTTATCCACCAGGTGGCGCCAGCCGATGGCCACGCCCTGCCCGGCAATTGCGGCCTGGATCAGCAGGGTGTAGTTGTCGAACCGCAACTGGCCGGGAGTGGGCACAGTGGTGATGCCTAGCTCGCGAAACACGCCGCTCCAGTCGAACCACTGGCTGTTGTTTTCCTGGCGCAGGTGCAGCAACGGGTAGTCCTGCAAGGTGTGTACGGTCAGCGGCGTGGCCTGGTCCTTGAGCCACTGCGGGCTGCACACCGGGAACACTTCCTCATTGAACAGCCACAGGCTGTCGCCTTGCTTGAAACGGCCATCGCCAAACAACACGGCCACGTCGATATCGCTGCGCAGGGTGGCGTGGTTGCGCTCGTTGGTCACCAGGCTGACGTCGACCTGAGGGTTGGCTTCGTGGAACCGATGCAGGCGCGGCATCAGCCAATAGGCGGCGAAGGCGAAGTCGGTGGCCACTTGCAGCACTTCGTGCTGATCCTGTTGGGTGATCGCGCTCAGGCCATGGTTGATGGCCTGCAAGCCGCCCTGGACGTGTTCGAACAACAGCGCGCCCGCATCGGTCAGCTCGATGCCACGGTAGATGCGATCAAACAGGCGGATCGCCAGTTGTTCTTCGAGGCGCTTGATCTGCTGGCTGATGGCCGGCTGGGTGGTGCCCAACTCCATCGCGGCGGCGGTGAAGCTGCGGTGGCGCGCGGCCGCTTCGAACGTGCGCAGCAGATCAAGGGACACATCGCCGAGGGCTTCATACATAAGCTGTGCTTATCCTAGACATTGCTTTTCATGGGCTTTACCCCATTTTCCATGGGCTGCATGCTCATTCGCATAAACACCGCCTATGGAATGCCCAGAACCCATGAAGCGCAAGAACATTCTTTTCATCATGGCCGATCAAATGGCCGCGCCGTTGCTTCCGTTCTACGGTTCTTCGCCTATCAAACTGCCGAATCTGAGCCGCCTCGCCGAACAGGGCGTGGTGTTCGATGCCGCCTACTGCAACAGCCCGTTGTGCGCACCTTCGCGCTTTACCCTGGTCAGCGGCCAGTTACCGAGCAAGATCGGCGCCTACGACAACGCCGCAGATTTCCCCGCCGATGTGCCGACCTATGCCCACTACCTGCGTCGCCTCGGCTACCGCACGGCGCTGTCGGGCAAGATGCATTTTTGCGGGCCGGACCAGCTGCACGGTTACGAAGAGCGCCTGACCAGCGACATCTATCCCGCCGACTACGGCTGGGCAGTCAACTGGGATGAGCCGGACGTACGCCCCACCTGGTACCACAACATGGCGTCAGTGCTGCAAGCCGGCCCGTGCGTGCGCACCAACCAGCTGGATTTCGACGAAGAGGTGGTGTTCAAGGCGCAACAGTACCTGTTCGACCATATCCGCGAGGACGGCGACCAGCCGTTCTGCCTGACCGTGTCGATGACCCACCCTCATGACCCGTACACCATTCCCAAGCCGTTCTGGGACCTGTACGACGACAGTGACATCCCATTGCCTGCAACGCCGGCCCAGGCCGATCTCGATCCGCATTCCCAGCGCCTGCTCAAGGTGTACGACTTGTGGGGCAAACCGCTGCCGGTCAACAAGATTCGTGATGCGCGCCGCGCCTACTTCGGCGCGTGCAGCTACATCGACAGTAATGTCGGCAAACTCCTGCAAACCCTGGAAGACACCGGCCTGGCCGACGACACCATCATCATCTTCTCCGGCGACCACGGCGACATGCTCGGCGAGCGCGGCCTCTGGTACAAAATGCACTGGTTTGAAATGGCCGCCCGCGTGCCGCTGCTGGTCAGTGCGCCGGGGCAATTCGCGGCGGGCCGCGTGAGCAAGGCCGTCTCGACTGCCGACCTGTTGCCGACCCTGGTGGAACTGGCCGGCGGCGAGCTGGATCCGCGCTTGCCGCTGGACGGCCGCTCACTGGTCCCGCACTTGCAGGGGCAGGGCGGGCACGACGAAGTGTTTGGCGAGTACATGGCCGAAGGCACCATCAGCCCGCTGATGATGATTCGCCGGGGCGCCTACAAATTCATCTACAGCGAAGACGATCCGTGCCTACTGTTCGATGTGCACAACGACCCGCACGAGCGGGAAGACCTCAGCCAGTCACCGGAACACCGGCCACTGTTCGAGGCGTTTTTGAGTGAAGCGCGGGCCAAATGGGACATCCCGGCGATCCACCAACAGGTGCTCGCCAGCCAACGCCGTCGCCGCCTGGTCTTTGAGGCGCTGACCCAAGGCAAGCTGAAGAGCTGGGATCACCAGCCACTGGTGGACGCCAGTCAGCAATACATGCGCAACCATATCGACCTCGACGACCTGGAGCGCAAGGCACGTTATCCACAACCCTGCCAAAACCAATAAATAGACAGAGGGAAGGCCATGCAAAAGTTGACTGCGATGCTTAGTTCAGGGGCATTGGGCATGCTGGTGCTGAGTAGCGCCAATGTGTATGCGGACGCCAGTTGTGACACGGTAAAGATGGCCGATCCAGGCTGGAGCGACATTGCTGCGACCAATGCCATCACCGGTTTTCTGCTGACGGGCATGGGCTACAAGGCCAAGGTCGACACCCTGGCGGTGCCGATCACGTTTGGCGGGCTCAAGGACGGCCAAGTGGATGTGTTCCTGGGTAACTGGATGCCGGCGCAACAGGGTTTCTACGACAAGTTCGTGGCCAACGGCGATGTGGTGCAACTGGCGAAGAACCTGGACGGCACCGAGTTCACCCTCGCTGTGCCGGACTACGTGTGGGACGCCGGGGTGCGTGATTTTGCCGACCTGAACAAGTATGCCGACATGCATCCCGAGAAAGCCGACAAGAAGATCTACGGCATCGGCTCCGGCGCGCCGGCGAATATCTCGCTGCAGGCGATCATCAAGAAGAATGACTTCGACCTCGGCCAGTGGAAGCTGATCGAGTCCAGCGAACAGGCGATGCTCGCCGAAGTGTCGCGGGCCGTGAAGAAGCAACGCTTCGTCACCTTCCTCGGCTGGACGCCGCACCCGATGAACGTGCAGCTGAAAATGCATTACCTCAAGGGCGGCGAGAAGTACTTTGGTGATACCGGCAGCGTGTATACCTTGACCCGCAAGGGTTATGCACAGGCCTGCCCGAACGTAGGAAAACTGCTGACCAACCTGAGTTTCACCCAGGAGATGGAGAACAGCATCATGTCCGAAGTCGCCAACAACAAGATCAGCAATGCCGACGCGGCCAAGGCGTGGATCAAGGCGAATCCGGCGGTGCTGGATAAGTGGCTTGATGGGGTGAAAACCGTGGATGGCAAGGATGCGTTGGCGGCCGTCAAAGCCAAACTCTGAACACCCCACTCGTCGCGGTGCAAGCCCGGCACTGTGGCGAGCTGATTTACTGTAACAAGCAGGCGTGTCGTGGCGAGCGGGCTTGCCCCGCGTTGGGCTGCGTAGCAGCCCCATCTGGTTGAACGCGGTTCTTCCGGAAAAACGCATTCGCAGGTTTTGGGGCTGCTACGCAGCCCAACGCGGGGCAAGCCCGCTCGCCACAACAAGCCCGGGGCCCCTAAATTTGCGTGTCCTGATAACCTTTCCCAAACTTTCCCACCCGAGCCTCTGATGCCCCGGCCCAATCGCCACACACTCTTTCCCTTCCTCACGTGGCTCCCACGCCAAACCCGCGCCAGCGTCGGTCGGGATGCGATCGTTGGCCTCAGCGGCGCCGTCCTCGCCCTGCCACAGTCAATTGCCTACGCCCTGATCGCCGGCCTCCCACCCGAATACGGCCTGTATGCCACCATCATCCCGGTACTGATCGCGTGCCTCTGGGGCTCGTCCTGGCACCTGATCTGCGGCCCCACGGCGGCAATTTCCATCGTGCTCTACGCCAGTGTCAGCCCTCTGGCTATGCCGGGGTCCCAGGACTACATCACCCTGATCCTGCTGCTGACATTCCTCGCCGGCGTGTTCCAGTGGCTGCTCGGCATGTTGCGCTTCGGCGCGCTGGTGAATTTCGTCTCCCATTCGGTGGTGCTGGGCTTCACCCTGGGCGCCGCCGTGGTGATCGCCTTGGGCCAATTGCCCAATCTGCTGGGGCTGGACCTGCCAAGCCAGGCTACGGCGATCAATAGCTTGCTGGCCTTGATCCACCACGCGGGCGAATGGGATCACGCCTCACTAGCCCTCGGGCTGGGCACGTTGCTGGTGGGCGCGGCGCTCAAATACCTGGTGCCACGCTGGCCGACGCTGTTGATCGCACTGGCGTTGGGCAGCCTGGCAGCGTGGCTGTGGCCGGCAATGTTCGGGCATGTGGCGCTGGTCAGCTCGTTTATCGGCAAGCTGCCGCCGTTCAGCCCGCTGCCGATGGACCTGGACATGCTGCTGCGCCTGCTGCCCAGCGCCGTGGCGGTGGGTATGCTGGGGCTGGTGACCAGCCTCTCGATTGCCCGTTCACTGTCGGCACGTTCCCAGCAACTGCTCGATGCCAATCAGGAAGTTCGCGCGCAGGGTTTATCGAATATTGTCGGCGGATTTTTCTCCGGCTACTCGTCGGCCGGGTCTTTCACCCGCTCCGGCCTCAGCTACGAGGCGGGCGCCTGTTCGCCCCTGGCAGGGGTTTTTTCCGCGCTGTGGGTGGCGCTGTTCGCGTTGTTTGGCGCGGCGCTGATCGCGCATATTCCGATCCCGAGCATGGCCGCGAGCATCCTGTTGATTTGCTGGGGCCTGGTGGACCATCGGGGCATTCGCGCACTGTTCCGGGTGAGTCGCGCCGAGTTTGTGGTGATGGGCCTGACCTGCGTCGCCACGTTGCTGCTGGAACTGCAAACCGCGATTTACGCGGGGGTGTTGGCGTCGCTGTTTTTCTACCTCAAGCGCACGTCGCAGCCCCGGGTTCAGCAATGGCGCGACGGCGAGGAAGACGTGCTGCGGGTCGGCGGGTCGATCTTTTTTGGCGCCAGCCATTACCTGCAAGTACGCCTGCAAAGTTTGCAGGGTGAGCGGGTGGTGATCGAGGCGCAGCAGATCAACTTTATCGACTATTCCGGGGTGGAAATGCTTCACCAGGAGGCGCGGCGGCTGAAGGGTTTGGGCCGTAGCCTGACCTTGCGCCGTGCCCGGCCGCAGGTAGTGGAGGAATTGAAGAAGCTGGAGGGGCCAGACAACTGCCCCCTCCATTTCGAAGACTGACAACGCCCCCTTTTAGGAGCCCGGCTTGCCGGCGATGAGGCCCTTGAGATCAACGATGATCTTGCGGGCGCCATCGCCGGCAAGCCGACTCCTACAGGGTTATTGAGCCAACTGGCGGCGTAGTTCGGCCAACACCGGCGCCGAATCCGGGCGTACGCCGCGCCACAGGAAGAACGCTTCCGCCGCCTGCTCCACCAGCATGCCCAGGCCATCCATCGCCACGGCCGCGCCTTGTTCCGTGGCCCAGCGACAGAACGCGGTCGGTTCCTTGGCGTACATCATGTCGTAGCAAAACGTCTTGCCCGGTTCGATCAGGCTGCCTGCAATCGGCGGTACATCGCCTGACAGGCTGGCGGACGTGGCATTGATGATCACGTCGACCGACTCACGCAGCCAGTCGAAACCGCTGGCGGACACCGGGCCTAAATCGTCGAACAGTTCGGCGAGCAGTTCGGCCTTTTCAACGGTGCGGTTGGCAATGATCAGCGATGCAGGCCGCTCGGCCAGCAGTGGCTCCAACGCACCACGCACCGCGCCACCGGCGCCCAACAACAGGATGCGTTTGCCTTGCAGGCTCAACCCGGCGTTTACCGTCAGGTCGCGTACCAGGCCTGCGCCGTCGGTGTTGTCGCCCAACAATGTGCCATCGGCCAACTTACTCAGGGTGTTCACCGCCCCGGCGCGTTGGGCGCGCTCGGTGAGGGTGTTCGCCAATCGGTAGGCGTCTTCCTTGAAGGGCACGGTGACATTGGCGCCACGGCCTTGCTGAAAAAACTCACGGGCACAGTCGGTGAAATCCCCCAGCGGCGCGAGCAAGGTGCTGTAGTCCAGTTGCTCGCCGGTCTGTTCGGCGAACATACGGTGAATCAGCGGCGACTTGCTGTGGCCGATGGGATTGCCGAACACCACATAACGATCCATCAGACCGCTGCCTTGGGCGCAGCAACGCCCAGCCAGTCACGGTCTTGCAGGAAGTAGTCGGTGAGGCGCGCTTCTTCGCTGCCGGCCTCGGCTTTCCAGTCGTAGCTCCAACGCACTTGCGGCGGCAGCGACATCAGGATCGACTCGGTACGCCCGCCCGATTGCAGGCCGAACAGGGTGCCACGGTCGTAGACCAGGTTGAATTCAACGTAGCGCCCACGTCGGAACTCCTGGAATTCGCGCTGCTGTTCGGTATAGGCCATGGCCTTGCGGCGCTGCACGATCGGCAGGTAGGCGTCGATGTAGGCATCGCCGATGGCGCGGATGAAGGCGAAGCAGGTGTCGAAGTCCCACTCGTTCAAATCATCGAAAAACAGGCCGCCGATACCACGGGGCTCGTTGCGATGTTTGATATGGAAGTAGGTGTCGCACCAGGCCTTGTAACGCGAGTACACGTCGGCGCCGAACGGCGCACAGGCCTGCTCGGCCACGCGGTGCCAGTGGATGCAGTCTTCTTCATTGCCGTAGTAAGGCGTGAGGTCGAAACCACCACCGAACCACCACACGGCTTCTTCACCCTCTTTTTCGGCGATGAAAAAGCGCACATTGGCGTGGGACGTCGGTACATGAGGGTTGTGCGGATGGATCACCAGCGACACGCCCAGCGCTTCAAACCCGCGACCAGCCAGCTCTGGGCGGTGCGCACTGGCGGACGGTGGGAGGCCGCTGCCAAACACGTGCGAAAAGTTAACGCCGCCTTTTTCGATGACCGAGCCGTTTTCAATCACACGGGTGCGTCCACCGCCGCCGGCAGGCCGGGTCCAGGCGTCTTCGATAAAGCGAGTGTCCGTCTCGAAGGTTTCCAGGGCACTGCAAATGCGGTCTTGCAGGTCGAGCAGGTAGGCTTTAACAGCCTCGGTGCGGGTAGTCATGGCATCACCTTGAATCGGGCAAAGCTACGCGAGGCCATTGGGCGTCGGCGGCAAATGGGCGCACAGGATACCACCGCACTCCGGTGCGCCACAGTTGACGAAGATCAAGCTTAGGAGTCCGATAGGCGGCTACGCGAATTCGAACCCAGGAGAAGTGAAGATGGCCAAACGTATCCAGTTCAGCGCCCATGGCGGCCCCGAAGTGCTTGAGTATGTGGACTACACGCCGGCGGAACCGGGCCCACAACAGGTTAGGGTGCGTAACGAGGCGATCGGCCTGAACTTCATCGACACCTACTACCGCAGCGGGTTGTACGCACCACCGGCCTTGCCATCAGGCCTGGGCGCGGAGGGCGCCGGCGTGGTCGATGCGGTGGGCAGTGAAGTCACCCAGTTCAAGGTCGGCGACCGTGTGGCCTACGGCAGTGGCCCGCTCGGCGCTTACAGTCAGTTGCACGTCCTGCCTGCGGCCAACCTGGTGCACCTGCCGGACGACATCAGCTTCGAACAAGCCGCCGGGGCCATGCTCAAGGGCCTGACTGTGCAGTACCTGCTGCGCCAGACCTATGAGTTGAAGGGTGGCGAGACCATCTTGTTCCACGCTGCCGCCGGTGGCGTGGGCTCCCTGGCTTGCCAGTGGGCCAAGGCCCTGGGCGTGAAGTTGATCGGTACCGTGAGCTCGCCGGAAAAAGCCGCGTTGGCCATATCCCTTGGCGCTTGGGAAACCATCGACTACAGCAAGGAAAACGTCGCACAGCGCGTGCTGGAATTGACCGACGGCAAGAAGTGCCCTGTGGTGTACGACGGCGTCGGCAAGGACACCTGGCTAACCTCGCTGGACAGCGTGGCGCCACGCGGGTTGGTAGTGAGCTTTGGCAACGCCTCGGGCGCTGTGGACGGGGTGAACCTGGGGATTCTGGCGGCCAAGGGTTCGCTGTATGTCACCCGGCCGACCCTGGCGACCTATGCCAGCAATCCGAAGGACTTGCAGGCGATGGCCGACGATCTGTTTTCGATGATCAAGAGCGGCAAGGTGCGCATCGATATCAACCAGCGGTTCTCGCTGGCGGAGGCGGCGAAGGCGCAGACGGAGTTGTCCGGGCGGCGTACGACGGGGTCGACCATTCTTTTGCCGTAAGGCTTGATCGTTCCCACGCTCCGCGTGGGGATGCAGCCCAGGACGCTCCGCGTTTGCCTTTAAAGTCGTGACGCGGAGCGTCACAGGAGGCATTCCCACGCGGAGCGTGGGAACGATCAGAACCTTACGAAGGCCGCACCACCTCGCCTGTCGCCAAATCGCGAATCAGGCTCGGGTTCTTGCGCCCGCCGAGGGCGCCACCCACTACGAGGTCCACCTGGCCACGGAAATACTGCTCCACGCGAATCCGCGTGCGGGCGGCCGGGCGACCCTGCGGGTTGGCCGAGGTGGAGATCAACGGCCCCACCAGCGAGCACAAATCCCGCACCAGCGGGTGATCGCTGACGCGCAGCGCCACGGTGTCGTGCGCCCCGGTGACCCATTCCGGCAGTAAATCCTGATGCGGCACCAGCCAGGTGTTCGGCCCCGGCCAGGTGCTGGCCATCCGGTCGATCCAGGTGTCGGGGAAGTCTTCGAAGAGGAAATCGAACTGACGGATATTGTCCGCCACCAGGATCAGGCCCTTATCCACCGACCGGTTCTTGATAGCCAAAAGTCGGTCCACCGCTTCTTCGTTCCACGGATCGCAGCCCAGGCCCCAGACCGCTTCGGTTGGATAGGCAATCACCGCGCCTGCGCGAATTTCTCGTGCGGCTTCCAGCACACGCCACCTGTTGACCATTGCTCACTCTCCGGACTAAAGCTCTGCGCAGTTTACCGATCTTCGTTACAAAACCTAGCAGCGCGCGAGCCAGCGCCCGTTCTCGCAGATCACCTGGCCCTCAAGCTCCAGCTCGGTGAGGGTCGCCAGTACCTGGGACAACGAACGCCCGCTGGCAATCGCCAAGGCTTCGCTGGTGTGGGGTGCCGCGTGCAGCAGCGCCACCAGCGGATGGGTCACGGGCATCGGCGCCGGGCGCGACAACGCCTGCCAGCCGCGCAAACCCTCGAGGATATGCTCGATGGTTTCCACCAACACGGCACCATCACGGATCAACTGGTGACAGCCCTTGGCGCCGGGATGATGAATGGAACCCGGGATCGCATACACCTCACGCCCTTGCTCGGCCGCCAGCCGCGCGGTGATCAGCGAACCGCTGGCCATGCTGGCTTCCACCACCAGTACGCCCAGGGACAAGCCACTGATGATGCGATTGCGTCGAGGGAAGTTGCCGGCCTGGGGCGCGGCGTCCAGCGGAAACTCGGAAACCACCGCGCTGCCCTGCTCAATCATCGCCGCCGCGAGCCGTCGGTGGCGCTGTGGATAAAAATTTTCGAGCCCTGTGCCGAGCACACCGATTGTCTGCCCACCCACATCCAGTGCCGCTTGATGCGCGGCACCGTCGATGCCCAGGGCCAAGCCGCTGGTGATGACAAAACCGGCGCTCGCCAGGCTGCGGGAAAAGGCCGCAGCGGTGTCCATGCCGGGTCGGGAAGCTCGGCGGCTGCCGACCATGGCCAACTGCGGTTTTTCCAGGATTGTCGGGTCGCCCGCGACGAATAACAGCGGCGGCGCGTCGTCGATCTGGGCGAGCAATGCGGGGTAATCAGGTTGGTCCCACATCAGCAAATGCTGGGCCGGGCGCCCCAGCCACGCCAATGCAGCACTCGCACCATCACGGACTTCAGGGCTACGCCGGGCATCGGCACTGATAGGCGGCAGCCCGAG
Source organism: Pseudomonas fildesensis (assembly GCF_001050345.1). Taxonomy (GTDB): domain Bacteria; phylum Pseudomonadota; class Gammaproteobacteria; order Pseudomonadales; family Pseudomonadaceae; genus Aquipseudomonas; species Aquipseudomonas fildesensis. The sequence goes on from NZ_LFMW01000003.1 coordinate 97,281, forward strand.
TGAGCGCCACGCGCTAGCGGGTGCGCTGATGGCCTTTGAGGCAGAGCCGAAAGCTTCAATCAACAAGCGAAAACGCTTCGGACCCAGCTCCGGCAGCCTGTGCAAGCGTAATCGAGCTTCCAGTTCTGACGGGGAAATTTCACTGCTGTTTATCGGATACATCTGATCATCCTTGACCGGAACAAGTTGTGGATAACTCTGTTGGTAACTTATTTAGCAGGCTATTTATTGTCTTTGATGGGCAGTCTCGAAACGGTCCATCACCGCCAGCGGGCGTGAGGCGCTGAGAACCAGGCCATAACTGAGCTTTTCGTAGGTGCGAAACACCAGCAGGGTGCCGGCGCGTTCATCGGGCAGTTTCACCGGGGCGCCGGTGAGGGTGTCGCGGACAGTGGCGCCGGTTTTGATCACCCTCAGCAATTGGCCTTCGACCAGGCCGTCGCGGCGGCCTTTGTTCAGGGTCACGGCGTCGAGTACGCCGATTTGGGTGACGCCCTTGGGGATATCGATGATTTGGCCTTCGATGAGCGGCGCAGCCGTTGGGGTTTCCAGGCTTGCCAGTTCAACCGGCGATGGGCTGCGGAGCAGGCGGTCGCCAGGGCGCACTTCCTGGGTAACCCGTTGCACAGCCAGGGTGGTGAGGTCGCCGGCCATCACAAAGCGCGCGGTGCCGATGTCGTCGGCATTGATGCCCAAAAACTCCTGGGTTTGAGGGTCGGTGTAGATTCTGCCGCGCCGAAAGATCCCATAGGTTGGCTGGGTCGGGTCCAGGTCGCCCCGGGCATGCACACGCTCGCCATTGGCGCCCAGCACCCGGCCGGCATCCGCCGCAACAATGTACGGCGCGTTGTCCAGGTCCAGGACCGAGTCAAGAATGCGGTTGTGCAGTAAAAAGCGCTGGATGGCCTGTTGCGTGGGTTGATCCAGGCGTTGGCCGGGCGGTGGCAGCAGGGCCATCGCAAACGGGGCCCACAACAGCAAGACGAGTAGCGATTTCCTCATGGGGTGAATCTCCTTTATTATGTGCGTTCGCGTGAAATGCCATAGCCTTCGCGGCTCTCGAACGTTTCACACCGGCTGCCTGGGTCCATCCCAACGCCGATTTGCCTCTACCTCACATGTGCAGCAATTACGCTTATGGCTATTTTGAACATCCTCGAATTTCCCGACTCGCGCCTGCGCACGATCGCCAAACCGGTGGCCGTAGTGGACGACAAGGTTCGTCAGTTGGTCGATGACATGTTTGAAACAATGTATGAAGCCCCGGGCATCGGCCTCGCCGCGACCCAGGTCAACGTACATCAGCGTGTCGTGGTCATGGACCTGTCGGAAGACCGCAGCGAACCCCGGGTGTACATCAACCCCGAGTTCGAACCGCTGACCGACGAGATGGGCGAATACCAGGAAGGTTGCCTGTCGGTGCCGGAGTTCTACGAGAACGTCGAACGCCCGTTGCGCGTGAAGATCAACGCCCTGGACCGCGACGGCAAGCCGTTCGAGCTGATCGCCGAAGGCCTGCTCGCGGTGTGCATCCAGCACGAATGCGACCACCTCAACGGCAAGCTGTTTGTCGATTACCTGTCCAACCTCAAACGCGACCGGATCAAGAAGAAGCTGGAAAAAAAGCATCGCCAGCAAGCTTGATGCCCCCCTTCCAAAGGCTTGCTGCGGCAAGCCTTTTTCTTTTGTGACTGTTTTTAACCGAGACTTCCCATGACCGAGCCACTGCGCATTGTTTTTGCCGGTACCCCCGAATTCGCTGCCGAACACCTCAAAGCGCTGCTCGCCAGCCCTTATGACATCGTCGCGGTGTACACCCAGCCGGATCGCCCGGCCGGTCGCGGGCAAAAACTGATGCCGAGCCCGGTCAAGCAGTTGGCGCTTGAGCACAACATCCCCGTGCTGCAACCGCCAACCCTGCGCAATGCCGACGCCCAGGCCGAACTGGCTGCGCTGAAACCTGACTTGCTGGTGGTGGTCGCCTACGGGCTGATCCTGCCGCAGGCGGTTCTGGATATTCCGCGCCTGGGTTGCATCAACAGCCATGCTTCGCTGCTGCCGCGCTGGCGCGGTGCGGCGCCGATCCAGCGTGCAGTGGAAGCAGGCGACAGCGAAAGCGGCGTGACCGTGATGCGCATGGAAGCCGGCCTGGACACGGGCCCGATGCTGTTGAAGGTGGTCACCCCAATCACCGCCGAAGACACCGGCGGCAGCCTGCACGACCGCCTCGCCGAGATGGGCCCACCCGCCGTGATCCAGGCCATCGCCGGCCTCGTTGCCGGCACCCTGGAAGGCGACGTACAGGACGACAGCCTGGCCACCTACGCCCACAAGCTGAACAAGGACGAAGCCCGCATCGACTGGAGCCGCCCGGCTGTGGAGCTGGAGCGCCTGGTGCGCGCGTTCAACCCGTGGCCGATCTGCCACAGCACGCTAAACGGCGAAGCCTTGAAGGTACTGGCCGCAACCCTGGCCGACGGCAAGGGCGCCCCCGGTGAAATCATCGGCGCGAGCAAAGACGGCCTGTTGGTGGCCTGCGGTGAACAAGCGCTGTGCCTGACCCGTCTGCAATTGCCCGGTGGTAAGGCGCTTAATTTCAGCGATTTGTTCAACAGCCGCCGTGAGAAATTTGCCCTCGGCGTCGTTCTTGGCCAAGCGGCGGATGCGCAATGAACCCGCGTCTGGCCGCCGCCAAGGCCCTCGCCGCCGTACTCAACGGCAAGGCTTCGCTGAACAGTTCACTGCCCACGCAGATGGATAAGGTCGAAGACCGCGATCGCGGTTTCACCCAGGATTTGGCCTTTGGCACCGCGCGGTGGCAGCCACGTTTGTCGGCGCTGGCAGCCAAGTTGCTGCAAAAGCCGTTCAAAGCGGCCGACGCCGATGTTGAAGCGTTGCTGCTGGTGGGCCTGTATCAACTGCTCTACACCCGCGTGCCCGCCCACGCCGCCATCGGTGAAACCGTCGGTTGCGCCGACAAGCTGAAAAAGCCTTGGGCCAAGGCCCTGCTCAACGCCGTGCTACGCCGTGCCCAGCGCGAAAGCGAAGCGCTGCTGGCCGAGCTGGAGCATGACCCGGTGGTGCGCACCGCCCACCCGCGCTGGCTGCAAAAATCCCTGAAGGCCTTCTGGCCTGAGCAATGGGAAGCCATTTGCGCAGCCAACAATGCGCACCCGCCGATGATTCTGCGGGTCAACCGTCGCCATCACAGCCGTGATGCCTACCTGCAATTGCTGACCGATGCGGGCATCGCAGCCACGCCGTGCGTGTACAGCATCGACGGCATCGTGCTCGAAGCCGCCGCCGACGTGCGCAGCCTGCCGGGCTTTGCCGAAGGCTGGATCAGCGTGCAGGACGAAGCCGCGCAACTGGCTGCCGACCTGCTCGACCTGGCCCCAGGCCAACGCGTGCTGGACGCCTGCTGCGCGCCCGGCGGCAAGACTTGTCACATCCTCGAGGTCGAAAAAGACCTGGCCGGTGTAGTCGCGGTCGACCTGGAAGCCAAGCGCCTGGTGCGCGTGCGGGAAAACCTTGCACGCCTGGGCCTGAGCGCCGAGCTGATCGCCGCCGACGGCCGCGACACCGCCACCTGGTGGGATGGCAAACCCTTCCAGCGCATCCTGCTCGACGCACCGTGCTCCGCCACTGGCGTGATCCGCCGTCACCCGGACATCAAGCTCACCCGCCAACCCGACGACATCGCCGCCCTGGCCGTGCTGCAAGGCGAACTGCTCGACGCGTTATGGCCAACGCTGGAGGTCGGCGGCATCCTGCTCTACGCCACCTGCTCCACCTTGCCCACCGAGAACACCGAGGTCATCGAAGCCTTCCTCGCCCGCACCAGCGGCGCGCGTGAGCTGGACCTCGCCACCACGGCTGGCATCAAGCAGCCCCACGGCCGACAGTTGCTCGCGCAAGAAGGCGGACACGATGGCTTCTACTACGCCAAACTGATCAAGATCGCCGCCGCACGCGGCTGAACGGGTTTAAGGGAGTGAACGGATGAAAATCATCATCCTTGGGGCAGGGCAGGTCGGTGGCACGCTGGCCGAACATTTGGCCGGCGAAGCCAACGACATCACCGTGGTCGACACCGATGCCGAGCGCCTGCGCAACCTGGGCGACCGCCTGGACATCCGCACCGTGCAGGGTCGTGCATCGTTTCCTACGGTGCTGCGTCAAGCGGGTGCCGACGATGCAGACATGCTCGTCGCCGTGACCAACAGCGACGAGACCAATATGGTCGCCTGCCAGGTCGCCCACACCCTGTTCCACACCCCGACCAAAATCGCCCGCGTGCGGGAAGCCGCCTATCTGACCCGCGCCGGCCTGTTCGACAACGACGCGATTCCGGTGGATGTGCTGATCAGCCCGGAACAAGTGGTGACCCACTACATCAAGCGCTTGATCGAAATTCCCGGCGCCTTGCAGGTGATCGACTTCGCCGGTGGCAAGGCACAGCTGGTGGCGGTGAAGGCCTATTACGGCGGGCCGCTGGTGGGCCAGCAACTGCGCCAACTGCGTGAACACATGCCCAACGTGGAAACCCGCGTGGCGGCGATCTTCCGGCGTGACCGGCCGATCCTGCCCCAGGGTGACACGGTGATTGAGGCCGACGACGAGGTATTTTTCATTGCTGCCAAGGCGAATATTCGCGCAGTGATGAGCGAAATGCGCCGGCTCGATGAGAACTACAAACGCATCGTGATCGCCGGTGGCGGGCAGATCGGCGAACGCCTGGCCGAGGCCATCGAGAGCCGCTACCAAGTGAAGATCATCGAGATGAATCCGGTTCGCTGCCGGTATTTGTCCGACACCCTCGACAGCACTGTCGTGCTGCAGGGCAGCGCGTCGGACCGCGACCTGCTGATGGAAGAGAACATCGCCGACGCCGATATCTTCCTGGCCCTGACCAACGATGACGAGGCCAACATCATGTCATCGCTGCTGGCCAAGCGGCTGGGGGCGAAGAAGGTGATGACCATCATCAACAACCCGGCCTATGTCGACCTGATCCAGGGCGGCGATATCGACATCGCCATCAGCCCGCAACTGGCCACCATCGGCACCTTGCTCGCCCACGTACGCCGTGGCGATATCGTCAGCGTGCACTCCCTGCGCCGGGGTGCGGCGGAGGCCATCGAGGCGATTGCCCATGGCGACTCGAAGTCGAGCAAGGTGATCGGCAAGGCCATACGTGACATCGGCCTGCCGCCGGGCACGACCATCGGCGCGATTATTCGCGATGAGGAAGTGATCATCGCCCACGACGATACTGTGATTGCCACAGGGGACCATGTGATTCTGTTTCTTGTGGATAAAAAACACATCCGCGATGTGGAGAAGCTGTTCCACGTGGGGTTGAGCTTTTTTTAAGTCGGAAAATTCCATTTTGGCGAGGGCGCTTGCTCCTGCTCGAGTGCGTAGCGCTCGCACAATCGTTGGAACTGCCACGCAGTCCAGCGGGAGCAAGCTCCCTCGCCACAACAGCTACCTTTACCGAAGGTGACAAGCATGCTCGAATCCCTGGAGAAAATGCTCGCCAAGGGTGTGGATAACTCGCTGCTGCGCTTTGGTTTGGGCAAGGGTTATCTGGACCTGAAGGACAATGCCAAGGCGGCCGAGCATTTGCAGAAATGTGTCGAGTTCGATCCGAAGTATTCGGCGGCGTGGAAGTTGTTGGGCAAGGCGCAGGCGGGGCGGGGTGATAGCGCTGCGGCGCGGCAAGCGTGGGAGAAGGGCATTGAAGCGGCCCAGGCCCATGGCGACAAGCAGGCCGAAAAAGAGATGACCGTGTTCCTGAAAAAACTCGACCGCCAAACTTGAGCGGGACTTAATGTGGGAGGGGGCTTGCTCCCGATAGCGGCGTATCAGTCGATGGATATTTGACTGAACCACTGCCATCGGGAGCAAGCCCCCTCCCACATTTGGTTTTGTGTTGCTCTTGAGTCAGTGGTGAATCAATACCACCGCGCCTCTCCCGGCGGGCGTTTCTTGAAACGCTTCATGCTCCACATGTACTGGCTCGGGTAAGCCCCCACATAGCGTTCCACCACCTTGCTCATCGCCGCGCAGGACGTGGCGGTGTCGGTGCTGTACATGTCTTCCGGCGCCGCTTCCAGGATCACTTTGTAGCCCGAGCCGTCCGGCAGCCGCAGGGCATGCAGGAACACACCCACCGCCTTGCCGCCCGCCAGCATGTTCGGCACGAACTTGCTGGTCAGTGCCTGGGTGGCGAAGAACGGTACGAAGATCCCGGCGGACTCGGCCGGCTCCGGGTCGGCAGGAATGCCTACCTGACCGCCTTTGCGCACTTCCTTGATCACGCTGAGGATGCCTTCCCTGGTGGACGCGGCCACGCGGTTGCCCAGTTGTACGCGCTGTTTGCGCAGCAACTCGTCCACCGCCTTGAGCTTCGGCGGGCGGTAGAAAATGATCGGTTTGCACTGGTTGCAATAGAAGTGGTTCAACACTTCCCAGTTGCCCAGGTGGCTGGTGATGCCGACGACGCCTTTGCCCGAGGCCAGGGCTTCGTGCAGTACTTCCAGGCCTTCGACTTCACGCACCAGGTCGATGGAACGCTGGGCCGGCCAAATCCACGCGCAGGCGCTTTCGGTCAGCGATTTACCGATGTCCATCAGGCTCTGGCCGACCAGGCGCTCGCGCGCGGCGGGGTCCATGTCCGGGAAGCATTTGGAGAGGTTGATCCGCACCGTCTCGCGGGAGCGGTTGGGGGTTTTCCACATGATCCAGCCAATCGCCGTGCCGACCGCTTGAACCGCGCGCCAAGGCAATAGGGCAAACAACCGAAGAGCGCCTACCAGCAAGGCGCCTTTAAACTTTTCCACAGGTCACTCCTGATCGTGTGTGGTGCGCAAAGCGGCCATTCTAACCGGCGTTGACCAAGTCCGCGTAACGGTCGCAGTCCTGAGTGTGGTCCATGACCATGCCCGAGGCCTGCATGAAGGCGTAGCAGATGGTCGGTCCGACGAACGTGAAGCCGGCTTTTTTCAAGGCTTTGCTCATGGCTTCGGCCTCGGGCGTAATCGCCGGGACTTGGCTGCGATCCTTGAAATGATTGACCTTGGGCACGCCGCCGACAAACGACCAGAGCAATCCCACCGGGTCCTCCAGCGCCAACCAAGCCGAGGCATTGCGTCGGGTGGCGTTGAGCTTGAGACGGTTGCGCACGATGCCGGGGTCGAGCATCAGCGCCTCGATCTCGGCATCGGTCAGTTGCGCCAAGCGCTGCGCGTCAAAGCCGAACAAGACCTTTCGATAATGCTCGCGTTTGCGTAAAACGGTGATCCAGGACAGGCCCGCCTGGAACCCTTCGAGCAAAAGCAACTCGAACAAACCCTGCGCATCGCGCAGCGGCGTTCCCCACTCCTGATCGTGATAAGCCATGTACAGCGGATCTTCAGAACACCAAAAGCAGCGTGGCATAAGGCTCCAGGGGATGGTGGCGCGGCCGAATCGGGTATACTCCCGCTCTTTAAATCGCAGCCCAAGTAACAGGTGAATTTCGTGAGCCAGCCTACGCCAGCCGTGCGTACCTTCCAAGACTTGATCCTCGCCCTCCAGCAATACTGGGCCGAGCAAGGTTGTGTGGTACTTCAGCCCTACGATATGGAAGTAGGCGCCGGCACTTTCCACACCGCTACCTTCCTGCGGGCCATCGGCCCGGAAACCTGGAACGCCGCTTATGTGCAGCCCAGTCGTCGCCCGACTGACGGCCGCTACGGCGAAAACCCGAACCGTCTGCAGCACTACTACCAATTCCAGGTGGTACTGAAGCCGAACCCGGATAACTTCCAGGAGCTGTACCTGGGCTCGCTGAAACATGTCGGCCTGGACCCACTGGTGCACGACATCCGTTTCGTCGAAGACAACTGGGAATCGCCAACCCTCGGCGCCTGGGGCCTGGGCTGGGAAGTCTGGCTCAACGGCATGGAAGTCACGCAGTTCACCTACTTCCAGCAAGCGGGCGGCATTGAGTGCTACCCGGTGACCGGCGAGATCACTTACGGTCTCGAGCGCCTGGCCATGTACCTGCAAGGTGTGGATTCGGTCTACGACCTGGTGTGGGCTGACGGCCCGTTCGGCAAAGTCACCTATGGCGATGTGTTCCACCAGAACGAAGTGGAGCAATCGACCTACAACTTCGAACACGCCAACGTCGAGAAGCTGTTCGAACTGTTCGACTTCTATGAAAGCGAAGCCAAGCGCCTGATCGAACTCGACCAGCCGCTGCCGTTGCCGAGCTATGAAATGGTGTTGAAGGCGTCCCATACCTTCAACCTGCTGGACGCCCGCCGCGCCATCTCGGTGACCGCGCGCCAGCAATACATCCTGCGTGTGCGCACCCTGGCGCGCTCCGTCGCCCAAGCCTACCTGCTGGCTCGCGCCAAGCTGGGCTTCCCGATGGCCACCCCGGACCTGCGTGATGAAGTGTTGGCTAAGCTGGAGGCTGCACAATGAGTGCTCAAGATTTCCTGGTTGAACTGGGCACCGAAGAGCTGCCACCCAAGGCACTCAATATCCTGGCCGATGCATTCCTGGCCGGTATCGAAAAAGGCCTGCTCGCTGCGGGCCTGAAGTTTGAAGCGAAGAAGGTCTACGCCGCGCCGCGCCGTCTGGCCGTGCTGCTCACCGCGCTGGAAACCCAGCAGCCGGACCGCAGCATCAACCTCGACGGCCCGCCACGCCAGGCTGCCTTCGACGCTGAAGGTAACCCGACCCAAGCCGCCCTGGGTTTCGCCAAAAAATGTGGCGTCGATCTGAGCGAAATCGACCAGAGCGGCCCGAAGCTGCGTTTCAGCCAGGTCATCACCGGCAAGCCAACCGCCAGCCTGTTGCCGACCATTGTTGAAGACTCCCTGAATGACCTGCCGATTCCCAAGCGCATGCGCTGGGGTGCGCGCAAGGAAGAGTTCGTGCGTCCTACCCAGTGGCTGGTGATGCTGCTCGGTGACCAAGTCATCGATTGCACCATCCTCGCCCAGAAGGCCGGTCGCGATTCCCGTGGTCACCGCTTCCATCACCCGGAAAGCGTGCGCATTTCGTCGCCGGCCAACTACCTCAGCGACCTGCGCGCCGCTTATGTGCTGGCCGATGCCAATGAGCGTCGCGAACTGATCAGCAAGCGCACCGAAGAGCTGGCTCGCCAGCAGGAAGGCACCGCCATCGTGCCGCCAAGCCTGCTGGACGAAGTGACCGCCCTGGTTGAATGGCCAGTGCCGCTGGTGTGCTCGTTCGAAGAGCGCTTCCTCGACGTGCCGCAAGAAGCCCTGATCATCACCATGCAGGACAACCAGAAGTACTTCTGCCTGCTGGACGTGGACGGCAAGTTGCTGCCGCGTTTTATCACCGTGGCCAACATCGAAAGCAAAGACCCCCAGCAGATCATCGCCGGTAACGAGAAAGTCGTCCGCCCGCGCCTGACCGACGCCGAGTTTTTCTTCAAGCAAGACAAGAAGCAGAAGCTCGAAGACTTCAACCTGCGCCTGCAAAACGTGGTGTTCCAGGAAAAGCTTGGCAGCGTCTACGACAAGGCTGTGCGCGTTTCCAAGCTGGCGGCCTACATCGCGCCACGCATCGGTGGTGATGCCGCCTGGGCTGCGCGTGCTGGTCTGCTGTCCAAGTGCGACCTGGCCACCGAGATGGTCGGCGAGTTCCCGGAAATGCAAGGCGTTGCCGGCTACTACTACGCCCTCAACGACGGCGAGCCAGACGAAGTCGCCCTGGCGCTGAACGAGCAGTACATGCCGCGCGGTGCTGGTGCCGAACTGCCGACCACCCTGACCGGCGCGGCCGTGGCCATCGCCGACAAGCTGGATACCCTCGTCGGTATCTTCGGCATCGGCATGCTGCCTACTGGTAGCAAAGACCCGTATGCCCTGCGCCGTGCCGCCTTGGGCGTGCTGCGTATCCTGATCGACAAGAAGCTCGACCTCGACCTGACCCAGGCCGTGGTGTTCGCCGTCGGCCAGTTCGGTGGCAAGGTCAAGCAAGCCGGCCTGGCCGAGCAAGTGCTGGAGTTCGTGTTCGACCGTCTGCGTGCGCGTTACGAAGACGAAGGCGTGGACGTTTCCGTCTACCTGTCGGTACGTGCCCTGCAACCGGGTTCGGCGCTGGACTTCGACCAGCGCGTACAAGCCGTACAGGCCTTCCGCAAGCTGCCGGAAGCCGATGCCCTGGCCGCCGTGAACAAGCGTGTGTCGAACCTGCTGAGCAAGGCCGAAGGCCTGGGCAACGCCGATGTCGACCCTGGCCTGTTTGCCGATGCCAAGGAGTTCTCGCTGAACTCGGCCATCGCCAAGGCAGAAAACGCCGTGAAGCCGCTGATCGCCGAGCGTAACTACGCTGAAGCCCTGGCGCGCCTGGCCACCTTGCGAGAGCCGGTGGATGCGTTCTTCGAAGCCGTGATGATCAATGCCGAAGATGCCGGCGTGCGGAAAAACCGCTACGCCATGCTGGCGCGTCTGCGTGGCCTGTTCGTCAATATCGCTGACATTTCGACGCTGAGCTGATCATGGTGAAACTGCTGATTCTCGATCGGGACGGGGTGATCAATTACGACTCCGACGCTTACATCAAGTCGGTGGCGGAATGGGTTCCACTGCCCGGTTCGATCGAGGCCATCGCGCAGTTGAGCAAGGCCGGCTGGACGGTGGCCATCGCCACCAACCAGTCCGGCATTGCACGCGGTTACTACGACATCGCCACCCTCGACGCCATGCACGCGCGCTTGCGCACGTTGGTGGCGGAGCAGGGCGGTGAGGTGGGGTTGGTGGTGTACTGCCCCCACGGGCCGGACGAGGGCTGTGATTGCCGCAAACCCAAGCCTGGCATGTTGAAAACCATTTCAGAACATTACAAGGTGCCATTAGCTGGGATATGGTTCGTCGGGGACAGCCTCGGTGACCTGGAGGCTGCCAAAGCCGTCGACTCTCAGCCAGTTTTGGTAAAGACCGGGAAAGGCGAAAAGACCCAGGCTAAGACCCTGCCGGTAGGCACCTTGATTTTTGACGATCTGGCGGCGATTGCCGCAGAACTTATCAACAACTAGCAGCCCTTCTGACTTCCTGACCAAGGACTGTTCGGGAGCGCGCTTTTAACAGGCGGGCCATGTCCCGCAACGGTAAATGCCGCCATGTCGATTTTGCAGGCCATCAGAACCTTCTTCTTTTACCTGCTGCTGGGCACCAGTTCGTTTCTCTGGTGCACCCTGAGCTTTTTTATTGCGCCCTTCCTGCCGTTCAAAGCGCGCTATCGCTTTATCAACGTCTATTGGTGCCGCTGTGCTTTGTGGCTGACCAAGGTATTCCTGGGCATCCGCTTCGAAATCAAGGGTGCGGAAAATGTCCCGGACCAGCCCTGCGTGATTCTGTCGAACCACCAGAGCACTTGGGAGACGTTCTTCCTCTCGGCGTACTTCTCGCCGCTGAGCCAGGTGCTCAAGCGTGAGCTGCTGTACGTGCCGTTCTTCGGTTGGGCCATGGCCATGTTGCGTCCCATCGCCATCGACCGTGACAACCCTAAGGCTGCACTCAAGCATGTGGCCAAGAAGGGTGATGAGCTGCTGAAGGATGGTGTGTGGGTACTGATCTTCCCGGAAGGGACGCGGGTGCCTTTCGGCACCGTTGGCAAGTTCTCCCGGGGTGGTACCGCCCTGGCAGTCAACGCCAACCTGCCGGTTTTGCCGATTGCGCATAACGCCGGCAAGTTCTGGCCGAAGACCGGCTGGGCCAAACGCGCGGGTACGATCACCGTGGTAATTGGCGAGCCTATGTATGCAGAAGGTGAAGGGCCGCGGGCGATTGCCGCGTTGAATGACCGCGCCGCCGCGTGGAATGAGGCCCAACAACGGGCTATGGGTTCACTGCCGCCGGAGCCGGTGGTGGTCGATACGCCGGTGATCTGAGCATCTGTGGATAACCTGTGTACGGATTGTTGGCGAATCGGCTTTTTTGCTTCATAAGAAGCTGATTTACTTACATATTTCTTGAGCGCATAAAATCACGAAAAACGTGCATAAGTTTTTTTCAGCATAAAAAAACCGGTCCTTGAGACCGGTTTTTTATGTGCCGCATAAAAGTACGTTTTTCAGTCTTCCAGCAGCGGCAGTTTCAGGCTGAATGTGGTGCCTTTGCCGACTGCGCTATCGCAACTGATACGGCCACCGTGACGTTCCACGACCGCCTTGACCATGGTCAGCCCCAGTCCCAAACCTTCGCTGCCTTGTGCGGAATCGAAACGTCGGTATTGGCTGAACAGTTCGGGCAAATCCTCAGCTGCAATCCCCGGCCCCTGGTCGCTGATGCGACACTCCAACCAGCCCTCGGCGCTGTCGTGGCGTAACCGGACGGTAGTCCCGGACGGGGAATATTTGATCGCGTTCTCCAGCACGTTGAACAGCGCACGCGTGAGCAGCGATTGATCGGCTGACACTATCCCTTCATCGGCCTCATCCAGGTCATGGACTAAGTGAATGCCCTTGAGTTGGGCGATCACCGCGACCTGGTCAAAAGCATCCATCACCAACATCGCGAACAGGGTTGGCTGGAAATGGTAGCCGTCGGCTTCAGCCTTCGCCAACTGCACGAATGACTCGGTGAGGCTCAAGGCCCGCCGAACCTGCTGTTCGATCTGGGCAAATACCGGCGACTCACCATTGTGCACGTCGAGCAGCGCCAGGATCGCGGAGTGGGGCGCACGCAGGTCATGGGAGAGGAAGCGCAGCATGGTTTCGCGATGCTGCTGGGCGTCGCGTTCGTTACTCAGGTCAGTCAGGCTCAGCAGCCAGCCGAGTGCAACATCACCGTCGGCAGGCAGCAGCGGCGCGATGTCCATACGCAGGCTGCGTTGATGGATATCGCGAAATTCCACGAGTTCCATCGCTGCCAGCGGCGGGCGAATACCGTTATGCAACGGCGGATAACCGAGGTCAGCGAGTTGTTCGAGCAGGTTTTCAGTGACCAGATCATTGCCGAACACTTCGCGCGCAATGCGGTTCGCCAGCAGGATATTGCCCCTGGGGTCGGTAATCAGCGTCGCCACCGGCAGGCACTCCAGGCCATCCGCCATAAAGCGTCGGGTGTCCCGCGTACGGCTGACGGCTTGCTCCAGGGCAAAGATACGGCCCTGTAACACGTCGCCCTTGCTGGCAGGTGCACGGCGGCGTTCGGGCAGCACTTTGGGTTCGTTATCCAGCCGCGCCAGTTCCCAGCCGAAATAGGCGAGGATCACGCTCAGGCGACGCCAATTCCAGATCAGGTAACTGAGCAACAAACCGATCAGGCAGGCGGCAGGTGACCACCAGTGACCCATGCGCAACAGCGCCCATGACCCCAGCAGCGCAGCGGCCATGCAGCCCAAGGTCATCCACAACGCGTAGCGTGGACGGTATAGCAACAGCCCCAGCAGTAAGGCCACCAACGACGTCGCCATCACTGCCGCGAGCCAACCGGGAAGGTCGACGATGCTGCGCTCCTGCAGCAAACCGTTGAGCACGTTGGCCTGGATCTCCACACCCGCACTGGTGCCGGCGGCAGAGGAGAGCGGCGTCACAAAACGCTCGCCCATTCTCGATGCGGTGACCCCGACCAGAATCAGGCGATTGCGCAGCAGTTCAGCGGGCACTTCACCGCGTAATACGCTGGCGTAGGACACGCTGGGAAAATGCGTATGAGGCGCGATAAAAGGGATACGAACAGCGTGCTCGCGATGCCAGTCTTTGATCGCATCCAGAGGCTCCCCAGGCATCGTCGTGTGTGACCCGCTCAACTCATACGCCAGCCACGCTAACTGTACAGCGGTGGCGTCTGGCGGCCCTTCGCGCAAATACAGACTGCGCACCACACCGTCGCTGTCGGCTTCCACGTTGATTTGCCCAACCCCTTTTGCGCATTTAAGCAGCGGCAGCATCTGCTCCCCAGGCTGGCTGTAACTGGCCGGGCCTTCACGCACCAGCGGTAACAGCACATTACCCGCGTTGCACACGGCGTCGGCGAGACGTTTGTCGTTGGCGGAGTTGCCGGGCTCGCTGAAGATCACATCAAACAGGATGCCTGCCGGTTGCGCGGCACTCAGACGATCGATCAAGTCGGCGTGAAGACTGCGAGGCCAGGGCCACTGGCCGAGTTTTTTCAGACTGGCATCGTCGATAGTCACCAGCAAAATTCGCGGATCTACCGGCAGTGGTGTAAGCCGACGAAGGCTGTCGTACAGCGGGTTGTTCAGGGCAAGGCCGGGGCTCAAGGACAGATAGGCCGTGATCGGCAGCAACACCAGACCAATCCACAACCATTCGCGCACCAGGCCGTGGAACAAGCGCTGGGCATGGGTAGGTTGGCGTTTCTCGGCCTTGCGCCAGAGCATCATTGGTCAGCCACCGCAAACCTGGGCTTGCATAACGGGCGGGTAGTAGAAGATGTCATAGACCTCGGTTTCTCCTTCCAGGCCTGCTCATCGTACGCCGACAAAGGACGTGATAGAGCGACGCGTTGGGCCCAGTGAAGCTCATTTTTGGCTCACCGGAAAAGTTTTCCTGCTTAATGTTCATAAGGGCTCAATCGGCAGCCGCTTGGGCGACTTTCGTCCCGTTATAACCGCGCAGGCAATTACAGCAGCGCTCGTGTTGGCTGATCCTTTTACTTCCGGGCGGGAGCCGGTATCTTTCCCCCATCGGTATCGAGGACTTTCAATGGATTAACGGCCCTTTGATATCAGCGTACCGACAGATCCAAGGGGTCATTGAATCTGACCACAATTATTCAGATTCAAAGGCCGGCGACTGCGCAGTATGTGCCTGTGATCGACAGGCCGTCGGCTGCCGTATTTTTTAGTAGAAAGGACCCTTCCCATGCGTGTCGCAATACTGGATGACGAACCTGCTGAATTAAGGCGGGTGGAACAGACACTGCGACAGATCCCCAGCACAGCGGAACAGCCCTGGTCTTTGCATTGCTTCGAGCGTGGCGAAGACCTGCTGCGCCAACTGCGCAGGGAAACGTTTGACCTGTTGATACTCGACTGGCAATTGCCCGATATCACCGGTATCGCACTGCTGCGCTGGACGCGCGAACACATGGAATCGCCGCCCGCCGTCATCATGCTCACCAGCCGAGATGCCGAGAGCGACATCGTCACGGCGCTGAACAGCGGCGCCGATGATTACGTCAGCAAACCCTTTCGCCCCAATGAACTCATAGCCCGAGTCAGCGCTGTATTGCGCCGCCACGGGTTGCAGAAGTCGGCCTCCCACGAAGTACAGAGCTTCAACGACCTGACCTTCGACGACGCCGAACTGACCGTGACCCGGGCAGGTAAACCGATCAACCTGACCGAGCGCGAATACCGCCTGGCCAGTTGTTTGTTTGCGAACCTGGCGCGTCCTCTTTCCCGCGAGTATCTGTATGAGCGGTTCTGGAGCCATGAGGAAATGGTCTCGTCTCGGCCGCTGGATACACATATATACCGCCTGCGTAACAAGCTTGGGTTGACGGCGGACCGGGGTTGGCAACTGCTGACGATCTATGGATATGGGTATCGGTTGGAGAGTGTGGCCTCCACCGCCAACGGTTAAAACGTTGATGTTCCACGTGGAGCATTTGGAAAATGATCCAATAAAAAAGGCCAACGCTAAGCGTTGGCCTTTTTGGTTTAGCGGCTACCTGATCAGAAATCCAGGTTGGACACCGCCAAGGCGTTGCTCTCGATGAAGTCACGGCGAGGCTCGACCGCATCACCCATGAGGGTGTTGAAGATCTGGTCTGCGCCAATGGCGTCTTCGATGGTCACGCGCAGCATGCGGCGCTGAGCCGGGTCCATGGTGGTTTCCCACAGCTGATCCGGGTTCATTTCGCCCAGACCTTTGTAGCGCTGAATGGTATGACGCTTGGTGCTTTCGGCCATCAACCAGTCCAGGGCTTCCTTGAACTCTTTGACCGCTTTCTTGCGTTCGCCACGCTGAATGTAAGCACCGTCATCCAACAGAGTGCTCAATTGCGCGCCGAGGGTCACAACGGTTTTGTAGTCGTTGCTGCCGAAGAAGTCGCGGTTGAAGGTGACGTAGTTCGACAAGCCGTGGGAGATCAGTTCGACCTCAGGCAGCCAGACGTTACGTTCACGGTCTTCACGCAGGCTGGCTTTGTAGACCAGGCCAGATTTCTCAACGGTGCGCAGGCGCACTTCATACTGGGCCAACCAATCCTGCATCGCTGCGTGATCGCTCAGTTGCTCCAGGCTGACAGCCGGGAGGTAGATGAAGTGCTCGGTCAGCTCCTGAGGGTACAGGCGCGACAAACGCTTGAGGGTCTTCATCACCATGCGGAAGTCGTTAACCAAACGCTCCAGCGCCGCACCGGAAATACCCGGGGCTTCGTCGTTCAAGTGCAGGCTCGCATCTTCCAGGGCCGACTGCGTCATGTACTCTTCCATGGCGTCGTCGTCTTTGATGTATTGCTCTTGCTTGCCCTTTTTCACTTTGTACAACGGTGGCTGAGCGATGTAGATGTAGCCACGCTCGATCAGCTCCGGCAACTGACGGAAGAAGAAGGTCAGCAGTAGGGTACGGATGTGCGAACCGTCGACGTCAGCATCGGTCATGATGATGATGTTGTGATAACGCAGCTTGTCGATGTTGTACTCATCGCGGCCGATACCGCAGCCCAACGCCGTGATCAAGGTGCCAACTTCCTGGGAGGAAATCATCTTGTCGAAGCGGGCCTTCTCAACGTTGAGGATCTTACCCTTCAACGGCAGGATGGCCTGGGTGCGACGGTTACGACCCTGCTTGGCGGAACCGCCAGCAGAGTCACCTTCCACCAGGTACAGTTCGGAGAGAGCAGGGTCCTTCTCCTGGCAGTCGGCCAGCTTGCCTGGCAAGCCAGCGATATCCAACGCGCCTTTACGACGGGTCATCTCACGGGCTTTACGCGCCGCTTCACGGGCACGTGCAGCGTCGATCATCTTGCCGACGACCAGCTTGGCTTCGTTCGGGTTTTCCAGCAGGAAGTCGGAGAAGTACTTGCCCATCTCCTGTTCCACTGCGGTCTTCACTTCGGAAGACACCAGCTTGTCTTTAGTCTGCGAACTGAACTTTGGATCCGGCACTTTCACCGAGATAATAGCGGTCAGGCCTTCACGGGCATCGTCACCGGTGGTGGCAACTTTGTGTTTCTTCGCCAAGCCTTCGGCTTCGATGTAGGTGTTCAGGTTTCGCGTCAGTGCGGAACGGAAACCCACCAAGTGAGTACCACCATCGCGCTGTGGAATGTTGTTCGTGAAGCACAACAGGTTCTCGTTGAAGCTGTCGTTCCACTGCAGGGCGATTTCCACGCCGATACCGTCTTCACGCTGGATGTTGAAGTGGAACACTTCGTTGACCGGAGTCTTGTTGGTGTTCAGGTATTCAACGAAAGCACGCAAACCACCTTCGTACTTGAACAGCTCTTCCTTGCCGCTGCGCTCGTCCTTGAGGACGATGCCGACACCGGAGTTGAGGAAGGACAATTCACGAATCCGCTTGGCCAGGATGTCCCAGCTGAAGTGGATGTTCTTGAAGGTTAGATCAGAAGGACGGAAGTGGATCTGGGTACCCGTGGTTCCGCTTTCGCCAACGATCTTCATCGGCTCTTGCGGAACGCCGTGAACGTAGGTCTGTTCCCAGATCTTGCCGCTGCGACGCACGGTCAGCACCAGCAGTTCGGAGAGGGCGTTCACCACGGAAACACCTACACCGTGCAAACCGCCGGATACTTTATAGGAGTTATCATCGAACTTACCGCCGGCGTGGAGCACGGTCATGATGACCTCTGCCGCCGATACACCTTCTTCTTTATGCACGTCTACCGGAATGCCGCGACCGTTGTCGCGCACGGTAATCGACTCATCCGGGTGGATGATGATGCTGATGTCGTCGCAGTGACCGGCCAGAGCTTCGTCGATGGAGTTGTCGACCACCTCGAACACCATGTGGTGCAGACCGCTACCATCATCGGTGTCGCCAATGTACATACCGGGACGTTTGCGTACGGCATCCAAACCTTTCAGCACTTTAATGCTGGTCGAGTCGTACGTATTGGTATTTTCTTCGCTCATGCCTTCACTCCCGATGGTCGTGGGTCTGGGTGATACGGCCTTGTTCCACGTGGAACAAAGCGACTGGCGTTTCCGTCTGCCAGCCTTCCCTCAATAATTCGTGGTCTACACAGGTGATAAACACTTGGCAGCGTAAGTCTTCCAACAAGCGGCATAACGCGCGGCGATGTTGCTCGTCGAGTTCAGACGGCAAGTCATCCACCAGATAAATACACTGACCACGCCGGGCTTGGCTAACCAAATGCCCTTGCGCAATACGCAAGGCACACACCACCAACTTCTGCTGACCACGGGACAAGATGTCCGCGGCATTATGTGCACCTAAACGAAGGCGCAAATCAGCGCGTTGGGGTCCGGCCTGGGTGTGGCCGATTTGCTGATCCCGCTGTAAGGATGTGGCGAGCACTGCACTCAGTTCACGCTCTTTATCCCAACCACGGTAGTAACTCAACGTCAGCCCTTCGAGATCCAACAACTCACTCAGGGTCTGCTCAAAGACTGGTTTCAAGGCTTTGATATAGGCGCGGCGGTATTCATCTATTTCATCGCTGGCCAGGCACAGTTCCCGGTCCCAGGCCGCTTGCGAAGCGGCGTCAAGTGTACCATGCCGCAGCCATGAGTTCCGCTGCCGCAGGGCCTTCTGCAGGCGCTGCCAAGTGGCCATGAACCGCGGTTCCACGTGGAACACTCCCCAATCGAGGAACTGCCTGCGGATTTTCGGCGCACCCTCCAGCAAGCGAAAGCTGTCGGGGTTGATCAATTGCAGTGGCAAGATTTCCGCCAATTGCGCCGCACTGCGAGCATTTTGACCATCGATGCGGATTTGAAACTCTCCGCCGCGATCACGGGATATGCCAAGGCTGCTATGTCCACCCTCAGCCAGTTCGACCTGGCCAAACACTGTGCACGCCAGTTGCTCGTATTGAATGACGGGTAAGAGGCGGGCACTGCGGAACGAACGGGCGAGCCCCAGCAGGTGAATGGCTTCCAGCACGCTGGTTTTGCCACTGCCGTTGGCGCCATGGAGAATATTGATGCGGGGGGAGGGGGAGAAGGTCACCGGGTGCAGATTGCGCACCGCGGTGACCGAGACGCGACTGAGGGACATCTAGCTTCTGCTGAACATGATTACAGACGCATCGGCATAACAACGTAAGCCGAGTCGTCGTTATCGGATTCTTGTACCAGGGCGCTGCTGTTGGAGTCCGACAGGATCAGGCGAACCTGTTCGGTAGTCATAACACCCAGTACATCCAGCAGGTAGCTCACGTTGAAGCCGATCTCGAGTGAACCGCCGTTGTAGTCGACGCCCACTTCTTCTTCCGCTTCTTCCTGCTCCGGGTTGTTGGCCTGGATTTTTAATTGGCCGTTGGCCAGTTGCAGGCGAATACCACGGTACTTTTCGTTCGACAGAATCGCAGTACGGCTGAACGCTTCACGCAGGGCCTGACGATCGCCGATCACCAGCTTGTCACCGCCTTTAGGCAGTACGCGCTCATAATCAGGGAACTTGCCGTCAACCAGCTTGGAAGTGAAGGTGAACTCGCCAGTGGTCGCGCGAATGTGATGCTGACCCAGCACGATGCTGACGTTGCCGTCCGGCTCAGTGAGCAGACGCGCCAATTCCAGGATGCCTTTACGCGGCACGATCACCTGGTGACGATCAGGCTGACCGATATCGGCACGCATCGAGCACATCGCCAGTCGGTGGCCGTCGGTGGCCACAGCGCGGATGATGCCTTCCGACACTTCCAGCAGCATGCCATTGAGGTAGTAACGCACGTCCTGTTGGGCCATTGCGAAACTGGTGCGCTCGATCAAACGACGCAGCTTGCTTTGTTCGAGACTGCAGGTCAGCGAGCCCGGGCCTTCTTCGACAGTCGGGAAGTCATTAGCCGGCAAGGTGGACAGGGTGAATCGGCTGCGACCGGCTTTGACTACCAGCTTCTGCTCATCAACCTTGATGTCGATCAGCGCGTCGTTAGGCAAGCTCTTGCAGATGTCCATCAGCTTGCGCGCCGGTACGGTGATCTCGCCCGGTTCGGCGGGCTCTTCCAGCTGCACGCGACCGACCAACTCGACTTCCAGGTCGGTACCGGTCAGGGACAACTGCTGGCCTTCGACAACCAGCAATACGTTGGAGAGCACCGGCAAGGTCTGTCGGCGCTCGACGACGCCTGCGACCAGTTGCAGGGGTTTCAACAGGGCTTCGCGTTGAATGGTGAAATGCATGGTCTAGTCCCTTGCCTTAATAAGCTGCGCTGGTGTCATCAAGTTGTCAGTGTACGCAGCAGGTTCTTGTAGTCCTCGCGAATATCCGCGTCGGATTCCTTAAGTTCATTGATCTTGCGGCACGCGTGCAAGACCGTGGTGTGGTCGCGACCGCCAAAAACATCCCCGATTTCCGGCAGGCTGTGGTTGGTCAACTCCTTGGAGAGCGCCATGGCCACCTGACGTGGACGTGCCACCGAGCGCGAACGACGCTTGGACAGCAGGTCGGAAATCTTGATCTTGTAGTACTCGGCCACGGTGCGCTGGATGTTATCCACACTTACCAGTTTGTCCTGCAGTGCCAGCAAGTCTTTCAGGGATTCGCGAATCAGCTCGATGGTGATATCGCGGCCCATGAAGTGCGAGTGCGCGATGACCCGCTTGAGCGCACCTTCCAGCTCACGCACGTTGGAACGAATGCGTTGGGCAATGAAGAAAGCGGCGTCATGGGGCAGGTCGACTTTCGCCTGGTCGGCCTTTTTCATCAGGATCGCAACGCGGGTTTCCAGCTCCGGCGGCTCTACCGCAACCGTAAGCCCCCAGCCAAAGCGCGACTTCAAGCGTTCTTCCAGGCCTTCGATTTCCTTCGGATAACGGTCACTGGTCAAGATGACCTGTTGGCCACCTTCGAGCAATGCGTTGAAGGTGTGGAAGAACTCTTCCTGGGAACGTTCCTTGCGTGCGAAGAATTGAATGTCATCGATCAGCAAGGCATCAACCGAGCGGTAGAAACGCTTGAACTCGTTGATTGCATTCAGCTGCAGGGCCTTGACCATGTCAGCCACGAAGCGCTCCGAGTGCAGGTACACAACCTTGGCATTCGGGTTCTTCTTTAATAGGTGGTTGCCCACAGCATGCATCAAGTGGGTTTTACCCAAGCCAACGCCGCCATAAAGGAAGAGCGGGTTGTAACCGTGCTTGGGGTTATCGGCGACTTGCCAGGCTGCCGCGCGCGCCAGCTGGTTGGATTTACCTTCGACGAAGTTTTCAAAGGTAAACGTGCGGTTCAGGTAGCTGGTGTGCTTGAGCGCGCCTTCGACCTGAACGGTGCGTTGTTCCGCGCGAATTGGCGCCTGTTGAGAACTGGCACCCGCCATCGGATCAAAGCTGTCGCGGGACGGCTCTTCATTAATAGGCGCGTTTTTCTGCGACGACGATTTCGACGTAGCCTGGGCAACCGGCGCAGGTGAGTTATTAACAGGTGCCGCCGCGGCCTGGGCGTGTGAAGCGCTGGCGGCCAGCGGTGCGTTCGGCGCGGCACGAGGTGCCGAGCTGCGTTTGCTGCCTATTAATAGGGAGAGCACGGGCGCGAGGCCATTGCCATGTTCATCGAGCAATTCGAGAACGCGGCTCAGGTACTTCTCGTTGACCCAGTCGAGAACAAAACGATTGGGTGCGTATACACGCAACTCGTCGCCTTCGGCTTCGACCTGTAGCGGACGGATCCAGGTGTTGAATTGCTGGGCAGGCAGCTCATCGCGCAAAAGCTCCACGCACTGCTGCCAAAGTTCCACTGACACGGATATCCCCTAAGTTGAAAGCCGGTGAGGCAAAAACAGCCGCCATTGTAGCGGCCAGCCGCCCACTTATCCACATGTAGGTTGCTCACAGACCAGCCAAAATCAATGCCTTAACTCTAAAAAAGGCGACAGATGGTCTGTGCATAAGCTCTGTGGATAAACGTACGTGAGCTCGTTGCACAAGTAGGGGGTAAAGTCTGTGGGTAACTGGGCTGTGGATAACAACGCATTCCACACACAGCTTATCCGATAGCGCAGCACAGGCAGAGCACCGTTTCTCCCCCGTGTTGTCATTCTCTGTACATCAGGTGGAATATGGCCTCAAGGCAGTTATCCACAGAAGATTGGCTCCCTAGCTTTTATAAGCTTTACAGAAAAGCTTTAAATAACTTCCTTCTTTATTTTTATATCTATGGCATTGCCCACGAAAGGCGAGCGGATAGAAAAGGCCAGAACGGCTGTGAAGATCTAATTGAAGGAAAAGCTGGTTGGAAATTGACCTAGAGGCTTGCTTTCTCTAGAATCGCCGGTCTCTTAAAACGGGGGCCATTCCGGCCCGTTGTGGACGAACCAGGTAACAACGCCATGAAACGTACTTTCCAACCAAGCACCATCAAACGCGCCCGTACTCACGGCTTCCGTGCTCGCATGGCTACCAAGAACGGCCGTGCTGTCCTGTCGCGTCGCCGCGCCAAAGGTCGTGCGCGTCTGGCAGTTTGATAATCCGGTACTGGTGGTGAGTCAGGACTTCAGTCGGGAAAAGCGTCTGCTAACCCCCCGACACTTCAAGGCAGTCTTTGACTCCCCCACCGGCAAGGTTCCGGGGAAAAATCTCCTGCTCCTTGCGCGTAACAACGATCTGGATCACCCCCGTCTCGGGTTGGTGATTGGCAAGAAGAGCGTAAAGCTCTCCGTTGAGCGCAATCGCCTCAAGCGTCTGATGCGCGAATCGTTTCGTCTCCACCAGGACACTCTGGTTGGTTGGGATATTGTTATCGTCGCGCGCAAAGGCTTGGGGGACGTAGAAAACCCCGAATTGATTCAGCATTTCGGCAAGCTCTGGAAACGGTTGGCGCGTACAAACAAGCCAGCACCAGCAGTCAGCACCGAAACTGTAGGGGTAGACAGTACCGATGCGTAAACTGGCGCTCGTTCCGATCCAGTTTTACCGCTATGCCATTAGTCCCCTGATGGCCAGCCACTGTCGTTTCTACCCCAGTTGTTCCTGCTACGCGTTAGAGGCCATAGAAAATCATGGTCTTCTGCGCGGTGGCTGGCTGACCTTTCGTCGTTTAGGTCGCTGTCATCCGTGGAATCCCGGTGGTTATGACCCGGTTCCGCCTATCCCTACCTCCCGTTCTTCTTCGATGGCCGAGTAATCATGGATATTAAACGCACGATCCTGATCGTCGCCCTGGCAATCGTGTCCTACGTCATGGTTCTTAAGTGGAACCAGGACTACGGCCAAGCTGCCCTGCCGACTCAGAATGTTGCTACCAATCAGGCTGCGCCGGCTATTGCGGACACCCCGTTGGGTAACAATGCGTCCGCGAGTGCCGATGTTCCCAGCGCGAATGGCGAGACCCGCGCTCCTTTAGAAACGCCTGTGGTCACCAACAAAGACCTCATCCACGTCAAAACGGATGTGCTCGACCTGGCTATCGACCCGCAAGGTGGTGATATCGCGCAGCTGAAACTGCCGCTGTATCCACGTCGCCAAGACCATCCGGATGTTCCGTTCCAGCTGTTCGATAACGGCGGCGAACGTACTTATCTGGCACAAAGCGGCCTGACTGGTACCAACGGTCCTGATGCACGTGCTACCGGTCGTCCGGTTTATTCGACCGAACAGAAGACTTATCAACTGGCCGACGGCCAGAATCAGTTGAATGTCGACCTGAAATTCAGCCTCGACGGCGTCAACTACATCAAGCGCTTCAGCTTTACCCGTGGTCTGTACGACTTGAAGGTCACTTACCTGATCGACAACGAAAGCGACAAACCGTGGAGCGGCAACCTGTTTGCCCAGCTCAAGCGTGATGGCAGCTCCGATCCTTCTTCCAGCACCGCCACCGGCACCGCGACTTACCTGGGCGCCGCCCTGTGGACAAGTGGCGAGCCGTACAAAAAAGTGTCGATGAAAGATATCGACAAGGGCGCGCTGAAAGAAACCGTCCAGGGCGGTTGGGTTGCCTGGTTGCAACACTACTTCGTGACCGCATGGATCCCGAACAAGGGTGAAGCGAACCTGGTTCAAACCCGCAAGGACAGCCAGGGCAACTACATCATTGGTCTCACTGGCCCGGCGGTGACCGTCGCTCCAGGTGCCAAGGCTGAAACCAGCGCTACCCTGTACGCCGGCCCGAAAAGCCAGGCCGTGCTGAAAGAGTTATCCCCAGGTCTGGAACTGACTGTGGATTACGGCATTCTGTGGTTCATTGCCCAGCCGATTTTCTGGCTGCTGCAACATATCCACAGCATCGTCGGCAACTGGGGCTTCTCGATCATCTTCCTGACGATGCTGATCAAGGGGATCTTCTTCCCTCTGTCGGCTGCCAGCTACAAGTCGATGGCGCGCATGCGTGCCGTGGCCCCTAAACTGGCCGCGCTGAAAGAACAACATGGCGATGACCGGCAGAAAATGTCGCAGGCCATGATGGAGCTGTACAAGAAAGAGAAGATCAACCCGCTGGGTGGATGCTTGCCGATTCTGGTGCAGATGCCGGTGTTCCTGTCGCTGTACTGGGTACTCCTGGAAAGCGTGGAAATGCGCCAGGCGCCGTTCATGCTGTGGATAACTGACCTGTCGATCAAAGACCCGTTCTTTATCCTGCCGATCATCATGGGTGCGACCATGTTTATCCAGCAGCGCTTGAACCCAACGCCTCCGGATCCGATGCAGGCCAAGGTAATGAAAATGATGCCAATCATCTTCACCTTCTTCTTCCTGTGGTTCCCGGCTGGCCTGGTGCTGTACTGGGTGGTCAACAACGTGTTGTCGATCTCTCAACAGTGGTACATCACACGTAAAATCGAAGCGGCTACCAAAAAAGCCGAGGCGTAATTTACTCTGTGGTTAACCACTCAAGACGCCCCCTAGTGGGGCGTTTTGCTTTCCGTCACTTTTGTTCTGGAACCTGCTGATGAGCGCTCCTCGTGAAACCATCGCTGCTGTTGCTACCGCTCAAGGTCGCGGCGGTGTCGGTATCGTTCGAATTTCCGGGCCGCTCGCCGGCATCGCGGCCAAGGCCATCAGCGGCCGCGAATTGAAGCCGCGTTACGCCCATTACGGGCCGTTTCTGGATGCCCATGACGAGGTGTTGGACGAAGGCCTGGCGCTTTATTTCCCAGGCCCGAATTCCTTTACCGGTGAAGACGTCCTGGAATTACAGGGCCACGGCGGTCCCGTGGTGTTGGATATGCTGCTGCAGCGTTGCCTGCAATTGGGTTGCCGCCTGGCGCGTCCAGGAGAATTCAGCGAGCGAGCATTCCTCAACGACAAGCTCGACCTGGCCCAGGCCGAAGCCATTGCTGACTTGATCGAAGCCAGTTCTGCACAGGCGGCACGCAATGCCTTGCGTTCTCTGCAAGGTGCGTTTTCCCTGCGTGTGCATAACTTGACCGAGCAATTGATCAACCTGCGCATTTACGTAGAGGCGGCAATTGATTTTCCGGAGGAGGAAATCGACTTCCTCGCCGATGGCCACGTCTTGGCGATGCTGGATAAAGTCCGTGATGAGTTATCCACAGTGCTGCGCGAAGCCGGGCAAGGGGCTTTGCTGCGTGACGGCATGACGGTAGTCATTGCCGGACGCCCCAATGCCGGCAAATCCAGCCTGTTGAATGCCCTGGCGGGCCGTGAAGCGGCCATCGTCACAGAGATCGCGGGCACGACCCGGGATATCTTGCGCGAACATATCCATATCGACGGTATGCCGTTGCACGTGGTCGACACTGCCGGGTTGCGCGATACCGACGACCAGGTGGAAAAAATCGGTGTGGAACGGGCGCTCAAGGCGATCAGCGAGGCGGATCGGGTGTTGTTGGTAGTCGATGCCACAGCGTCGGAGGCTGTGGATCCTTTTGCGCTGTGGCCGGAATTCCTCGAGCAACGACCGGACCCGGCCAAAGTCACCTTGATCCGTAACAAGGCCGACCTGACGGGCGAAGCCATTGCGATGGAAACCAGTGAGGATGGCCATGTCACTATCAGCCTGAGCGCCAAGTCGGCCGGTGACGGTCTGGAATTGCTGCGCGAGCACCTCAAGGCCTGTATGGGCTATGAGCAGACCTCGGAAAGCAGCTTCAGTGCTCGCCGCAGACACCTGGAGGCGCTACGCCATGCCAGCGCGGCGCTGGAGCACGGTCGGGCACAGCTGACCTTGGCGGGGGCAGGGGAGCTGCTGGCTGAGGATCTACGTCAGGCACAGCAGCTGCTGGGGGAAATTACCGGAGCATTTAGCTCCGATGATTTGCTGGGGCGGATCTTTTCCAGCTTCTGTATCGGTAAATAGCAACGTTATCCACAACCCCGTAGGAGCTGGCTTGCCAGCGCTAGCTGCCTGAAGAACGCCTTAATGCTTCAGGCCATTACCAGTTGTAGGAAACCGTCCCGAGCAGCGTACGGCTGTCGCCCCAATAGCAGCGGCCCGCATCGTTGCAACCGGACACATACTCCTTGTCGAATAGGTTCTTCGCGTTCACGTCCACCGACCAGTGCTTGTCGATCTGATAGCCCACAGCGGCATCCACCAAGGTGACGCTTCCCGCATCCAACTTCCCGTACAGCGTTGGTTGGGTATAGGAAAAGGTACTGTCGAAATAACGAATACCACCGCCAAAGGACAGTCCCTTGAGTTGGCTATCGAGGAAACGGTATTTGCCCCACACCGAAGCCTGGTTACGTGGAACGCCAGTCATCTGATGCCCTTCCACCAACGACGTCGCGGAATCCTTGGTAATCCGTGCATCGGTGTAGGTGTAGGCCGCAGTGACGTTCAGGTTAGGCGTGATGTTGCTGTTGACCTCCACTTCCACGCCCTTGGCCTGGCTCTCGCCTACCTGGCGATAGCTGTTGGTAGTGGCATCGAGGTAGGTGTCGTCCTGTTTGCGCAGGTCATACACCGACAGTGTCATCGCTGTGTCCCAGCCGATAGGCTCGTACTTCACGCCCACTTCATATTGGCTGCTGGTGATTGGCTTCAAGGGTGAACCGGCGTTGGAAATCTGCTGCACCGGGACAAACGCTGTGGAATAGCTGACATACGGCGTAATGCCGTTGTCGAACTGGTACATCACTCCGCCCTGATAGGTGAACTTGCGATCATCGGAACCGGTGTTACTGGCCTTGTTCACTTTGTCGCGGAAATCGCTGTCGACCCAGTCCTGACGGCCACCCAGCAGGAACAGCCAGTGGTCGTACTTGCTCTGGATCTGTGCATATACCCCCTTCATCTGCTGCTCTAGTAATGTATTTTGCACCTCTATCGGTGTAAGAGGGTCGCGCAGGTACACCGGGTTATACACATTGATGGTGCCGGCGAAACCAGCGTCCCAGTCCTGGTTGAACGACGTTCGATCGTAGCTGGCACCGAACAGCAACGTGTTTTCCAGACCGCCTACCTGGAATTTCCCTTCGAGCTGGTTATCCAGGGAGTAGACCATCGACTTGTTGTAGCGGTCGTAGGCAGTCATGTTCAGTTGCGTACGGAAGCCGCGGTTATTCAGCGCGCTTGGCCAGGTTTCGTGGCGGTTGATACGCGACTGCATATAGCGCGAGTTCTGGCGGAACAGCCAATCGTCGTTGAAGCTGTGGCTGAATTCGTAGCCGGCGCTCCAGATTTCACGCTCGAAAGTGTTCCAGTCCGGATCACCGAGCAGGGTGTGCTTGGAGAGCTTGCCGTTAGGGTTTGTGAGCAATGTGCCGGCGGCCGGTAGGCCGAGTTCCAGGTTGGTATGGTCTTTCTGATAATTGGCCAACAGAGTGAGCGTGTTGTAGTCGTCGAAATTCAAGGTCAGGGATGGCGCAACATAGAGGCGATCATCAGGCACGTGGTCGGTCTGGGTGTCGGACTTGCGGCCAAGCATCACCATCCGGCCGAGTACATTGCCGCTGTCATTGAGCGGGCCCGAGATATCAACACCCAGCTGGCGCCGGTTATTGGAGCCGTAGCCTAACTGAACTTCACCCTGGGGTGTTGCCGTTGGGTGTTTGCTCACAAGGTTGACCAACCCACCGGGGGCGTTCTCGCCGTAGAGCAGGGAAGAAGGACCACGGAAAATTTCTACACGCTCCAGGCCGTAGGGTTCGCTGGTGGTGTCATACCGATTGCCTTGCACCCGGAGTCCATCGCGTAGCAGGCCGTAGCCATAATCGGTGGCATTGAAACCGCGAATGAAGAACAGATCCCCGGCCAGGCCGTCACCGGCAGCGAAGGGCGGTGCGAAGATTCCGGGCACATAGCCCAAAACCTCGGTAAGGGTCTGGGATTTCTGGTCTTTGATACGCTGCCCCGTGACCACCGATACCGAACGCGGGGTCTCGGACAGCGGCGTGCTGGTCTTGGTACCAATGCGACTGTTTTGCGCCTTGTAGCCAACATCCCCAGCAATCTCTTGATTGAAACCGTCCAGTTGATAAGTGCTGACGGTAGTCGGAGCGAGCGTCAGTTGCCCGGCAGGCGCCGCCTGTAATACATAGCTGCCGGGTGCTTGGATTACCGCCTGCAATCCCGAATTTTGCAACAACAGCACGAAGCCCTGGTCGACCGAGTAATCACCTTCCAAGCCTGGCGTGTTCAACAGCGCAGTTTGCTCGGGCGAGAATGACAGGATCACATTGGCCTTGGCGGCAAATTGGCTCAAGGCGCCGTCCAACGGGCCTGCGGCAATTGCGTAGTGCTGTACTGTACTGGCAGCCATGGCACCACTCGCCAGAAAAACACTGGCCGAGGCTGTGGTGGTCAGCAATAAACCATAGGTCATGCCGTGGAAAGAGAGTCGCTGGCGAAGCTTGGCGGGAAGGCGCATAGGTGAGTAAGCCCTGAAGGTAGCGTCGTGATTACCTGTAGGGCCGCATCAGGCAGAAAAAAGATAACCCCCTATGGACTATTTTTGCGATCAACCGATGTGCTTCACCGAGATCCAGTAACGGGTGAAGTACTTCACCTGGATCGGCAGGGTGGCCTGCAGATTGGCCAGTACTGCATCGGTAGAATCCAGGCGGAACGTGCCTGAAACCCGCAGGCGTGAAGACGCTGGATCGCACTGCAGTACACCCGGACGGTAACGTGCGAGTTCATCGATCACATCCCCAAGCCGGGCATTCAACACGATCATTTGGCCGTCGACCCAGGCAGCCTGGGTTTGGCGATAAGGTTGGTTGTGACTGATGGTATGCCGGTCAAAGTCGGCACTTTCGCCGGCACTGAGCAATTTGTCGCGGGCGGGCGTGTCACCGGGCGAAACGCTGACACGGTCTTCCAGGACACCCACTCGCGTGGAATCCGGCATCTGTCGAACGGTAAACAGGGTGCCTAGCGCCTGGACCCGGCCATCGCGGGTTTCGACATAGAACGGCGTCTGCCCACCCGACTTGCCGGTGTGGATAAGTACCTCACCCTCACGCAGACGGACCAAACGCTGGTATCCGTCGAACAGCACATCGATTGCCGTACCGGTATTGAGGTCAATTCGGGTGCCTTCAGCCAGTTCGATGCGGCGCCGTTCTCCAACACGGGTGCGATAATCCGCCCACACGTTACCCAGTGACGTGTGTTGCTGAACATTCCAGCCCAGATAACCGGTCCCTCCAAGCACCAACATCCACTTGAGCACCTGACGCCGTTGCTGCGTGGCCGATAAAGCACGTCGGGTGAGATTCTGAGGCAGCGAGCCGAGGCTGCGCTGCAACTGCTCCATCTGATTCCAGGCGGCTTGATGGGACGGATCGCCATTGAGCCATTGTTGCCAGGCATGCCGCTCAGCGGCGGTGGGCGGTTGCGATTGAAACTGCACGTACCAACTGGCAGCAGCCTCGAAGGTCTTGCGATCGGGGGCCGCCATCACAGGCTTGCCATAATCAGCGAACATTCAGTCAGGGCGCGGATCATGTGTTTCTTCACTGTGGTCAGCGACAACTGCAGCTGATCAGCGATCTGTTGATAAGTCAGACCTTCAATCTGCGACAGCATGAAAATCCGCCGTGTACGTTCGCCCAAGCCAGACAACGCCTTGCCCACAGCCACCAGGGTTTCGATGATGATCGCCTTGTCTTCCTCACTGATCGCAGTGGCTTCAGGGCGGTCGGCCAAGGTCTGCTTGTAGGCCTGCTCGATGGCGTGCCGACGATAACGATCGATGACCAAACCCCTGGCTATCGTCGCCAGATAGTCCCTTGGCTCAAGGATTTGCGCCGCATCGCGCCCGCCCAGAATACGCACGAACGTATCGTGCGCCACATCGGCTGCATCGCAGGCGTTATGCAATTTGCCTTTAAGCCAACCGTGCAACCAAGAGTGGTGTTGCTCATAGATGTGCTGGACTGCAGCCGAGTGTGAAGGGGGCATAGGGACGACAAGGTAGGTTAATGATAATCGCTATTATTAACTGGCCCGGAGATTTCCCACAATAGTTCTCTATCTGAAGCGTTCGGCGGTTCTGTCGTAGCTAGGCTTGCTGTGTATTCGCGTATTTCTGTGGATTAAGCCCTGTGAATAACCGTCCCTGTGCCCAGTTGATAACAGGGCTCAAAACCTGAGTAAAAACCCACCTGTGGATAACCACCTGTTTAATCCACAGGCTTAAGGCACTTATCCAACCCGCTCATGGGCACATGACCACAGACTTTTGAATCTCTGTACACATTGTAAATAGAGGCCTATAGAGATCTATCCACAGAAAACATGCTCAGTAGAAATAAACATAAAAACAAAGATTTAATAACTTTCTCTCTTTTAATTTCTATTGTCCGTGATTCATCCACAGCTGGTTAAATTTTGTGCAAAGGGTTCTTTAGGAAGGGCTAAGTCCCTATACTTGCCGCCAAAGCTCTAAAACCAGCTCAACCAATCAATTCCTAATTACCTACATAAGCAGGCACGAGGTGCGTGGTGGATTTCCCTTCCCGTTTTGAAGTGATCGTCATCGGCGGCGGTCATGCCGGTACCGAGGCAGCACTGGCGTCAGCACGCATGGGCGTAAAAACCCTGTTGCTGACGCACAACGTGGAAACCCTCGGCGCCATGAGTTGCAACCCCGCCATCGGTGGGATCGGCAAAAGCCATCTGGTCAAGGAAATCGATGCCCTTGGCGGTGTCATGGCGATGGCCACCGACAAGGGTGGCATCCAATTTCGCGTGCTTAACAGCCGCAAAGGCCCGGCCGTGCGTGCCACGAGGGCACAAGCTGACCGCATCCTGTACAAGGCGGCGGTGCGTGAAACCCTGGAAAACCAGCCGAACCTGTGGATATTTCAACAAGCGGCCGATGATCTGATCGTCGAACAAGACCAGGTACGCGGTGTTGTCACCCAAATGGGCCTGCGTTTCTTGGCAGAATCCGTTGTGTTGACCACCGGTACTTTCCTCGGCGGGCTTATCCACATCGGTATGCAGAACTATTCCGGCGGCCGCGCCGGTGATCCGCCGTCGATTGCCTTGGCAAAACGCCTGCGTGAATTGCCGCTACGGGTAGGTCGCTTGAAAACCGGTACGCCGCCGCGTATCGATGGCCGTTCAGTGGATTTTTCGGTGATGACCGAGCAAGCCGGTGATACGCCGATTCCAGTGATGTCGTTCATGGGCTCCAAGGAGCAGCACCCAAAACAGGTGAGCTGCTGGATTACCCACACCAACACCCGTACACACGAAATCATTGCCGCAAACCTCGACCGTTCGCCGATGTATTCCGGGGTGATCGAAGGTATTGGCCCGCGTTATTGCCCGTCGATCGAAGACAAGATCCACCGCTTTGCCGACAAGGAAAGCCACCAGGTCTTCATCGAACCAGAAGGCTTGACCACCCACGAGCTGTACCCGAACGGGATTTCCACTTCCCTGCCGTTCGATGTGCAAATCCAGATCGTGCAATCGATCCGGGGCATGGAAAACGCGCACATCGTGCGCCCGGGCTACGCCATCGAGTACGACTACTTCGACCCGCGTGACCTGAAATACAGCCTGGAAACCAAAGTGATTGCCGGTCTGTTCTTCGCCGGGCAAATCAACGGCACCACCGGTTACGAAGAAGCCGGCGCCCAGGGTTTGCTGGCCGGGACCAACGCCGCATTGCGGGCACAGGGCAAAGACAGCTGGTGCCCGCGTCGCGATGAGGCGTACATCGGCGTATTGGTTGACGACTTGATTACCCTGGGGACTCAGGAACCGTACCGGATGTTCACATCCCGGGCCGAATACCGCCTGATCCTGCGCGAAGACAACGCCGACCTGCGCCTGACCGAAAAAGGTCGCGAACTGGGTCTGGTCGATGACGCACGCTGGGAAGCTTTCTGCAAAAAACGCGAAAGCATCACGCTGGAAGAGCAACGCCTGAAAAGTACCTGGGTTCGCCCGGGCACCGAGCAGGGCGATGCGATTGCCGAAAAATTCGGCACGCCGCTGACCCACGAGTACAACCTGCTGAACCTGCTGTCCCGTCCGGAAATCGACTACGCAGGTCTGGTCGAGGTGACCGGCGGCGGCGCAGACGATCCACAGGTTGCCGAACAAGTCGAAATCAAGACCAAGTACGCCGGTTACATTGACCGCCAGCAGGATGAGATCGCTCGCCTGCGCTCCAGTGAAGACACCAAGCTGCCTGTGGATATCGACTACACCGGTATTTCCGGGCTGTCGAAAGAGATTCAAAGCAAGCTGGGGATAACTCGCCCCGAAACCCTGGGCCAGGCTTCACGTATTCCCGGTGTCACCCCGGCAGCCATTTCGCTGTTGATGATTCATTTGAAAAAACGCGGCGCGGGCCGTCAGTTGGAGCAAAGCGCTTGAGTTCGTTGGTCACCTCGCAACACGCCGAAGAGTTATCCACAGGTGCACGCCAATTGGGCGTGAACTTGACCGAAGCCCAGCACGACTTGCTGCTGGGCTACCTGGCCCTGTTGATCAAATGGAACAAGGCTTACAACCTGACGGCGGTGCGCGATCCCAACGAAATGGTCTCGCGTCACTTGCTCGACAGTTTGAGCGTGATGCCGTTTATCGAAAACGGCCGTTGGCTCGATGTAGGCAGCGGCGGGGGCATGCCAGGGATTCCGTTGGCCATCCTGTTTCCCGAGTCGCAAGTGACCTGCCTGGACAGCAACGGCAAAAAAACCCGCTTCCTGACCCAGGTCAAACTCGAACTCAAGCTGGACAACTTGCAAGTTATCCACAGCCGCGTCGAAGCCTTCACGCCTGAAGAACCGTTCAACGGAATTGTTTCCAGGGCCTTCAGCAGCATGGAGAACTTCAGCAACTGGACCCGCCACCTGGGCGACCGCGATACTCGTTGGCTGGCAATGAAGGGCGTTCATCCAAGCGACGAGCTGTTAGCATTGCCGGCAGACTTCCACCTCGATAGCGAACACGCCTTGGCCGTACCCGGTTGCCAAGGCCAACGCCATCTGCTGATACTGCGCCGCACGGCATGATTGGGAACACAAGCAAGAATGGCTAAGGTATTCGCGATAGCGAACCAGAAAGGTGGCGTGGGCAAAACCACCACCTGCATCAACCTCGCAGCATCCCTGGTCGCGACCAAGCGCAGGGTGCTGTTGATCGATCTCGATCCACAGGGCAACGCCACCATGGGTAGCGGTGTGGATAAACACGGCCTGGAAAACTCGGTCTACGACTTGCTGATCGGCGAGTGCGACCTGGCCCAGGCCATGCACTACTCCGAGCATGGCGGTTATCAACTGCTGCCGGCCAACCGCGATTTGACCGCGGCGGAAGTGGTGCTGCTGGAAATGCAGATGAAAGAAAGCCGTCTGCGCAGTGCCTTGGCGCCTATCCGCGAGAACTACGACTACATTTTGATCGACTGCCCACCGTCGCTGTCGATGCTCACGCTCAACGCATTGGTGGCTGCTGATGGGGTGATTATCCCCATGCAGTGCGAGTACTTCGCCCTCGAAGGGTTGAGTGACCTTGTGGATAACATCAAGCGTATTGCGGAATTGCTCAACCCGAACCTGAAAGTCGAAGGCCTGCTGCGGACCATGTATGACCCGCGCCTGAGCCTGATGAACGATGTGTCGGCGCAGCTCAAGGAGCACTTTGGCGACCAGCTGTACGACACCGTGATTCCACGCAACATCCGCCTGGCCGAAGCGCCAAGCTATGGCATGCCCGCGTTGGCGTACGACAAATCATCGCGTGGCGCCATTGCCTACCTGGCCTTGGCCGGCGAGATGGTTCGCCGTCAACGCCGCAACTCACGCACCGCTGCAGCCCAGCCAACTTAAGGAATCCCCATGGCCGTCAAGAAACGAGGTCTCGGACGTGGACTGGATGCACTGCTGAGTGGTCCGACTGTCACGACCCTTGAAGAACAAGCGGTGCAGGCTGACGAGCGCGAGCTGCAGCACCTGCCGCTGGACCTGATCCAGCGCGGCAAATACCAGCCACGGCGGGACATGGACCCCCAGGCGCTGGAAGAACTGGCCAATTCGATCAAGGCCCAGGGCGTGATGCAGCCGATCGTGGTACGCCCGATTGGCGCTGGCCGCTTTGAGATCATCGCCGGTGAGCGCCGCTGGCGCGCCAGCCAGCAGGCTGGCAAGGAGACCATCCCGGCGATGGTGCGCGATGTGTCGGATGAAACCGCTATCGCCATGGCGCTGATCGAGAACATCCAGCGTGAAGACCTCAATCCCATCGAAGAAGCGATCGCCTTGCAGCGTTTGCAGCACGAATTCCAGCTGACCCAGCAACAAGTGGCCGATGCGGTGGGTAAATCCCGCGTCACTGTGTCGAACTTGCTGCGTCTGATAGCGCTGCCGGAAGTGATCAAGACCATGCTGTCCCACGGCGACCTGGAAATGGGTCATGCCCGTGCCTTGCTCGGTTTGCCGGAAAATCAACAGGTTGAAGGGGCGCGACACGTTGTCGCACGAGGTCTCACAGTTCGCCAGACTGAAGCACTGGTTCGCCAGTGGCTTAGCGGCAAACCTGCACCGGTCGAAACGGCCAAACCTGATCCGGATATCGCGCGTCTTGAGCAGCGCCTGGCCGAGCGCCTGGGCTCTGCGGTGCAAATTCGACACGGGAAGAAAGGTAAAGGCCAATTGGTCATCGGATATAACTCGCTTGATGAGCTTCAGGGCGTCCTTGCCCACATCCGCTGAAACATTTGCTCATGTAGCGTGTGATCGGAAATCACTACCCGACAGTTGAATAGGGGCAGAACCGCCCCTATACTCTGCGCGCATTTTGTCGGCACAAATTATGCCAAGTTATTGATTTCCGGCAGCCGACCATTGAGGAGCAAGAGTGATGGAAACCCGCACGCCAAACAGGTTGCCGTTCCATCGCTTGGCCGTTTTCCCGGTTTTATTGGCTCAATTTGTCATCGTACTGATCGCCGCATTGGCGCTTTGGTATTGGCATGGAGTCGTAGCCGGGTATTCAGGACTTTGCGGAGGCCTGATAGCCTTGCTGCCCAATATGTATTTTGCTCACAGGGCCTTTCGGTTTTCCGGCGCCCGAGCAGCCCAGGCTATCGTCCGGTCTTTTTATGCCGGCGAGGCGGGGAAACTGATTTTGACGGCAGTGCTGTTCGCACTGACCTTTGCAGGTGTGAAGCCATTGGCGCCGCTGGCTGTATTCGGCGTCTTCGTGTTGACCCAACTGGTTAGCTGGTTCGCTCCCCTGCTAATGAAAACAAGACTTTCGAAACCTTAGGGCGTTTGAGGCAACCATGGCAGAAACAACCGCTTCGGGCTATATCCAGCACCACTTGCAGAACCTGACCTTCGGTCAGCTTCCCAACGGCGGCTGGGGCTTCGCCCACACCGCAGCAGAGGCCAAAGAAATGGGCTTCTGGGCTTTCCACCTGGATACTCTGGGTTGGTCGGTCGCACTGGGTCTGATCTTCGTCCTGATTTTCCGCATGGCGGCGAAGAAGGCGACTTCCGGTCAGCCAGGTGCCTTGCAGAACTTCGTTGAAGTATTGGTCGAATTCGTCGATGGCAGCGTGAAAGACAGCTTCCATGGCCGTAGCCCGGTGATTGCACCGCTGGCGCTGACCATCTTCGTCTGGGTGTTCCTGATGAACGCTGTCGACCTGGTACCGGTCGACTGGATTCCTCAGTTGGCCATCCTGATCACCGGCGATGCTCATATTCCATTCCGTGCCGTTTCCACCACGGACCCTAACGCCACCCTGGGCATGGCCCTGTCGGTGTTCGCGTTGATCATTTTCTACAGCATCAAGGTCAAGGGCATCGGCGGCTTCATCGGCGAACTGACCCTGCACCCGTTCGGCAGCAAGAACATCTTCGTTCAAGCCCTGCTGATCCCGGTGAACTTCCTGCTGGAATTCGTCACACTGATCGCCAAGCCTATTTCCCTGGCTCTGCGACTGTTCGGCAACATGTATGCCGGCGAGCTGGTGTTCATTCTGATCGCTGTGATGTTCGGCAGTGGTCTGCTCTGGCTTAGCGGCCTGGGCGTGGTTCTGCAGTGGGCGTGGGCTGTGTTCCACATCCTGATCATCACCCTGCAGGCCTTCATCTTCATGATGCTGACCATCGTCTACCTGTCGATGGCGCACGAAGAGAACCATTAAGGCCAGTCTCGACTAGTCTGATGTCCTTCCCGGTGAAACGGGAAGGTGGCCCACCAGGGCTATGAAACGATTTGTTTTACCGCTTTAAAATCTAAAAAACCTAAACCATACGACGTAAAAGTCGGGAGGAAAGATGGAAACTGTAGTTGGTCTAACCGCTATCGCTGTTGCACTGTTGATCGGCCTGGGCGCCCTGGGTACTGCCATTGGTTTCGGCCTGCTGGGCGGCAAATTCCTGGAAGGCGCCGCGCGTCAGCCAGAAATGGTCCCAATGCTGCAAGTTAAAATGTTCATCGTCGCCGGCCTGCTCGACGCCGTGACCATGATCGGCGTTGGTATTGCTCTGTTCTTCACCTTCGCGAACCCCTTCGTTGGTCAACTCGCTGGCTAATCACTCGACTTTTCGAGTGATTAGGGTGATGGACAACGAATGAGCGAGGTGTTGGCGTGAACATTAATGCAACCCTGATTGGCCAATCCGTTGCGTTCTTCATTTTTGTAGTGTTTTGCATGAAGTTCGTGTGGCCTCCGGTCATCGCGGCTTTGCACGAACGTCAGAAGAAGATCGCGGATGGTTTGGACGCTGCCAGCCGTGCAGCTCGCGACCTGGAGTTGGCCCAAGAGAAAGCGGGTCATCAACTGCGCGAAGCTAAAGCACAGGCAGCTGAAATCATTGAGCAAGCCAAGAAACGCGGTAACCAGATCGTCGAAGAGGCTGTTGATAAAGCCCGCGTCGAAGCTGACCGTGTGAAGGCTTCGGCTCATGCCGAGATCGAACAGGAACTGAACGGCGTCAAAGACGCGCTGCGTGCCCAACTGGGTGCTCTGGCGGTCGGCGGTGCTGAGAAGATCCTCGGTGCCACAATCGATCAAAACGCGCACGCGGAGCTGGTTAATAAACTGGCTGCTGAAATTTAAGCGAGGGCGATCATGGCAGAACTGACCACGTTGGCCCGACCTTACGCCAAGGCAGCCTTCGAGCACGCCCAGGCCCACCAGCAACTGGCCTCTTGGTCAGCCATGCTCGGCCTGGCTGCAGCAGTGTCGCAAGACGACACCATGCAGCGCGTGCTCAAGGCCCCGCGCCTGACGAGCGCAAACAAGGCCGCCACTTTTATTGAAGTGTGCGGCGACAAGTTTGATGTGAAAGTGCAGAACTTCATCCACGTCGTTGCCGAAAACGACCGCCTCCTGCTTCTGCCGGAGATCGCCGCTCTGTTCGACCTGTACAAGGCTGAAGAAGAGAAATCGGTAGACGTTGAAGTGACCAGTGCTTTCGCATTGAACCAAGAACAGCAAGACAAACTCGCCAAGGTTCTCAGTGCACGACTCAATCGGGAAGTGCGCCTGCAAGCTACGGAGGACGCATCCCTGATTGGTGGTGTCGTTATCCGCGCCGGCGACCTGGTTATCGATGGCTCGATTCGCGGCAAAATCGCGAAACTTGCCGAAGCATTGAAATCTTGAGTTTGAAGGGGCAGCAGAGCAATGCAGCAACTCAATCCTTCCGAAATAAGTGAAATTATCAAGGGCCGCATCGACAAGCTCGATGTGACCTCCCAAGCCCGTAACGAAGGCACTGTCGTCAGCGTATCTGACGGCATCGTGCGGATTCACGGTCTGGCCGACGTAATGTACGGCGAGATGATCGAGTTTCCGGGCGGCGTCTACGGTATGGCCCTCAACCTGGAGCAAGACTCCGTAGGTGCCGTTGTATTGGGCGCGTACACCAGTCTGGCTGAAGGCATGAGCGCCAAGTGCACCGGCCGCATCCTGGAGGTTCCGGTTGGTAAGGAACTGCTGGGTCGCGTAGTCGACGCACTGGGTAAC
This sequence comes from Pseudomonas fildesensis, assembly GCF_001050345.1. Taxonomy (GTDB): domain Bacteria; phylum Pseudomonadota; class Gammaproteobacteria; order Pseudomonadales; family Pseudomonadaceae; genus Aquipseudomonas; species Aquipseudomonas fildesensis. The sequence goes on from NZ_LFMW01000003.1 coordinate 135,791, forward strand.
CCTGTTGACGGCAAAGGTCCACTGGGCAACACCGAGACCGACGCGGTCGAGAAAGTTGCTCCAGGCGTGATCTGGCGTAAGTCGGTAGACCAGCCTGTACAGACTGGCTACAAGGCTGTCGATGCCATGATCCCTGTCGGCCGTGGCCAGCGTGAGCTGATCATCGGTGACCGTCAGATCGGTAAAACCGCTCTGGCGATCGACGCGATCATCAACCAGAAGAACAGCGGCATTTTCTGCGTCTACGTAGCCATTGGTCAGAAGCAATCGACCATCGCCAACGTGGTTCGCAAGCTGGAAGAAAACGGCGCCCTGGCCAACACGATCATCGTGGCTGCCAGTGCTTCGGAATCTCCTGCGCTGCAATTCCTGGCACCGTACTCCGGTTGCACCATGGGTGAATTCTTCCGCGACCGCGGTGAAGACGCGCTGATCGTTTATGACGATCTGTCCAAGCAAGCAGTGGCTTACCGCCAGATTTCCCTGCTGCTGCGCCGTCCACCAGGCCGTGAAGCGTACCCAGGCGACGTGTTCTATCTCCACTCCCGTCTGCTTGAGCGCGCATCCCGCGTTTCGGAAGAGTACGTAGAGAAGTTCACCAAAGGCGCAGTGACCGGCAAAACCGGTTCCCTGACTGCACTGCCGATCATCGAAACCCAGGCTGGCGACGTTTCCGCGTTCGTTCCGACCAACGTGATTTCCATCACCGACGGTCAGATCTTCCTGGAATCGGCCATGTTCAACTCGGGCATCCGCCCTGCAGTGAACGCCGGTGTTTCGGTATCCCGTGTGGGTGGTGCCGCTCAGACCAAGATCATCAAGAAGCTCTCCGGTGGTATCCGTACCGCTCTGGCTCAGTACCGTGAACTGGCGGCATTCGCCCAGTTTGCTTCTGACCTGGACGAAGCGACCCGTAAGCAACTTGAGCATGGTCAGCGCGTTACCGAGCTGATGAAGCAGAAGCAATACGCCCCAATGTCGATCGCTGACATGGCGTTGTCGCTGTATGCCGCTGAGCGTGGGTTCCTGACCGACGTTGAAATCGCCAAGGTCGGCAGCTTTGAACAAGCGCTGATTGCTTACTTCAACCGCGATCACGCCGAATTGATGGCGAAGATCAACGTGAAGGGTGACTTCAATGACGATATCGACGCTGGCATGAAAGCCGGTATCGAGAAGTTCAAGGCCACCCAAACCTGGTAAGCCGCAGCGGGAGTCGCAAGGCTCCCGCTTGCTAACCTGATAGGTGTTACATGGCAGGCGCAAAAGAGATTCGCAGTAAGATTGCGAGCATCAAAAGCACGCAAAAGATTACCAGCGCCATGGAAAAAGTGGCGGTCAGCAAAATGCGCAGGGCACAAATGCGCATGGCTGCTAGCCGTCCTTATGCGGAGCGTATCCGCCAGGTAATTGGGCATTTGGCCAACGCCAACCCGGAATACCGCCACCCGTTCATGATCGACCGCGAAGTCAAGCGTGTGGGTTATGTGGTAGTGAGCAGTGACCGTGGTTTGTGCGGTGGTTTGAATACCAACCTGTTCAAGGCCCTGGTCAAGGACATGGCGGTAAACCGCGAAAACGGCGTCGAGATCGATCTGTGTGTTGTTGGTAGCAAGGGTGCGGCCTTTTTCCGTAACTTCGGCGGTAACGTCGTTGCAGCTATCAGCCACCTGGGTGAAGAACCGTCGATCAATGATTTGATCGGCAGCGTCAAGGTGATGTTGGATGCGTACCTGGAAGGCCGGATTGACCGCCTGTCCGTGGTATCCAACAAGTTCATCAACACCATGACTCAGCAGCCTACCGTGGAGCAGTTGATTCCATTGGTGGCGACCGCGGATCAGGAACTCAAGCACCACTGGGACTACCTCTACGAACCAGACGCCAAAGAGCTGCTTGACGGCTTGATGGTGCGCTACGTGGAGTCGCAGGTTTACCAGTCGGTGGTCGAGAACAACGCGGCTGAACAAGCTGCGCGGATGATCGCGATGAAAAACGCTACCGACAACGCCGGTGACCTGATCAGTGATTTGCAACTGATCTACAACAAGGCGCGTCAGGCTGCGATCACCCAAGAGATCTCGGAAATCGTCGGCGGCGCTGCCGCGGTTTAACGGTTCAAATATTCAGAGGATCCAGCTATGAGTAGCGGACGTATCGTTCAAATCATCGGCGCCGTTATCGACGTGGAATTCCCACGCGACAGCGTACCGAGCATCTACAACGCTTTGAAAGTCCAAAGCGATGCCGGCACCACTCTGGAAGTTCAGCAGCAGCTGGGCGACGGCGTGGTTCGTACCATTGCAATGGGTTCCACCGAGGGCTTGAAGCGCGGTCTGGAAGTCACTGACACTGGCGCTGCCATCTCGGTACCAGTCGGTAAAGCGACCCTGGGCCGGATTATGGACGTTCTGGGCAACCCGATCGACGAAGCTGGCCCGATCGACACCGAAGAGCGCTGGGGCATCCACCGTCCAGCACCTTCGTTCGCCGAACAAGCTGGCGGCAACGATCTGCTGGAAACCGGCATCAAGGTTATCGACCTGGTTTGCCCGTTCGCCAAAGGCGGTAAAGTCGGTCTGTTCGGTGGTGCCGGTGTAGGCAAAACCGTAAACATGATGGAACTGATCCGTAACATCGCCATCGAGCACAGCGGTTATTCCGTGTTCGCCGGTGTGGGTGAGCGTACTCGTGAGGGTAACGACTTCTACCACGAGATGAAGGACTCCAACGTTCTGGACAAAGTGGCACTGGTTTACGGTCAGATGAACGAGCCGCCGGGTAACCGTCTGCGCGTAGCACTGACTGGCCTGACCATGGCCGAGAAGTTCCGTGACGAAGGTAACGACGTTCTGCTGTTCGTCGACAACATCTACCGTTACACCCTGGCCGGTACTGAAGTATCCGCACTGCTGGGCCGTATGCCTTCGGCAGTAGGTTACCAGCCGACCCTGGCTGAAGAGATGGGCGTTCTGCAAGAACGTATCACTTCGACCAAGGAAGGTTCGATCACTTCGATCCAAGCGGTATACGTACCTGCGGATGACTTGACCGACCCGTCGCCAGCGACCACCTTCGCCCACTTGGACGCCACCGTCGTTCTGTCCCGTGACATCGCTTCCCTGGGTATCTACCCAGCGGTCGATCCACTCGACTCGACTTCGCGCCAGCTGGACCCGAACGTGATCGGCCAGGAGCACTACGACACCGCTCGCGGCGTTCAGTACGTGCTGCAGCGTTACAAAGAACTGAAGGACATCATTGCGATCCTGGGTATGGACGAGCTGTCGGAAGCCGACAAGCAGTTGGTAAACCGTGCTCGTAAGATCCAGCGCTTCTTGTCGCAGCCGTTCTTCGTGGCTGAAGTCTTCACCGGTGCTTCGGGTAAATACGTTTCCCTGAAAGACACCATTGCTGGCTTCAAAGGCATCCTCAACGGTGACTACGACCACTTGCCAGAACAAGCGTTCTACATGGTCGGCGGCATCGAAGAAGCGATCGAGAAAGCCAAGAAACTGTAATCCCGGCGCCCGGCAACGGGCGCTAATCAGGTTGAGGCAATCAGATGGCTATGACATTCCATTGCGATATCGTCAGCGCGGAAGGGGAAATTTTCTCCGGTCAGATTGAAAGTGTCATTGCACACGGCGAGCTGGGTGATCTGGGTATTAACTTTGGCCACGCGCCATTGATTACGTCCCTGAAGCCTGGCCCGATTACTCTGACCAAGCTGGGCGGGGAAAGGGAGGTGTTTTACATCTCCGGTGGTTTCCTCGAGGTTCAGCCGAACATGGTCAAGGTACTTGCCGACACCGTGCAACGTGCTGGCGACCTGGATGAAGCCGCTGCTCAGGACGCCGTCAAGGCTGCCGAGAAGGCCCTGAACGAAAGAGGTGCGGACTTCGACTACAGCGCTGCTGCTGTACGTCTGGCCGAAGCCGCAGCTCAGCTGCGCACGCTCCAGCAGATCCGCAAGAAGTAAGCGGCCACGCCGACAAACTTCATGTGTGATTGATTAAAAAGGGTAGCCTCGGCTACCCTTTTTCTTTTTTAGCAAAACACTTCTTTGGTCTGAAGTCGGACCGCCCAGGATTGGTAGCCATTCATGTCTCTTGAAATCGTCATTCTCGCCGCAGGCCAGGGCACCCGTATGCGTTCGGCCCTGCCCAAAGTGCTGCACCCGGTAGCGGGCAACTCCATGCTTGGCCACGTTATCCACAGCGCCCGGCAATTGGCCCCGAAACGCATTCACGTGGTCATTGGCCACGGTGCGGATGTGGTGCGTGAACGCCTGGCCGCGGATGACCTGAATTTCGTATTGCAAGACAAGCAACTGGGTACCGGCCACGCCACCGCGCAAGCTGTGCCGTTCATCACCGCCGACACCGTGCTGATCCTCTACGGCGACGTACCGCTGATTGAAGTGGAAACCCTGCAACGCCTGCTCAAGCATGTGGTGCCTGGCCAGATGGGCCTGCTTACCGTTGAACTGGACGACCCTACCGGTTACGGCCGCATCGTGCGCGATGCCGTAGGCAAGGTCGCCGCCATCGTCGAACACAAGGACGCCAGCGAAGCCCAGCGCGCCATCACCGAAGGCAACACCGGGATTCTCGCGGTACCGGCTGATCGCCTCGCTGACTGGATGAGCCGTCTGTCCAACAACAACGCCCAGGGCGAGTACTACCTCACCGACGTCATCGAAATGGCCGTGAGTGATGGCCTGCTGGTCGCCACCGAGCAGCCCCACGATCCGATGGAAGTGCAGGGCGCCAATGACCGCAAGCAGCTGGCCGAACTGGAGCGTCACTATCAGATGCGCGAAGGTCGCCGCCTGATGGCCCTGGGCGTGACTCTGCGTGACCCGGCACGCTTCGATGTGCGGGGTGAAGTCAGCGTTGGCCGTGATGTGCTGATCGATATCAACGTGATCCTCGAAGGCCGTGTGATCATCGAAGACGATGTGGTGATTGGCCCGAACTGCGTGATCAAGGACAGCACCCTGCGCAAGGGTGTAGTGGTCAAGGCCAACAGCCATATCGACGGCGCGGTGATGGGCGAGGGCAGTGATGCCGGCCCGTTCGCGCGTCTTCGTCCCGGCACCGTGTTGGGTTCCAGGGCTCATGTTGGTAATTTCGTCGAACTGAAAAACGCCGTGATGGGTGACGACGCCAAAGCAGGCCACCTGGCCTACCTCGGTGATGCGGTGATCGGTGCCCGCAGCAATATTGGCGCCGGCGCGATCACCTGTAACTACGATGGCGCGAACAAGTATCAGACGACTATTGGTGAAGACGTATTCATCGGCTCCAATAATTCGCTGATTGCCCCCGTGACCATTGGCGATGGCTCGAATACGGCTGCCGGTTCAACCATCAACCAGGATGTGGATAAGTCCCAACTGGCCGTGGCCCGAGCCCGCCAGCGCAACATCGACGGCTGGAAACGCCCAGTCAAAATCAAAAAGAGCTGAGTTATCCACAACTCCGGAAAAACCTGTTGGCTTCCCCCAACAGGTTTTTTTATGCGCGCGTATTGACGATTTTCCACCAATAGGTTTTGATTGCCTTCGTTATCTTTCGAAACGAAACTTACCATCACCATGTCGAAACGAAATACGCCCCAACGACGCCACAACATTCTGACCTTGCTCAATGAACAGGGCGAAGTCAGTGTGGACGAATTGGCCAAGCGTTTCGAAACTTCGGAAGTGACCATCCGCAAGGACCTGGCCGCCCTCGAAAGCAACGGCTTGCTCCTGCGCCGCTACGGTGGCGCGATCACCATGCCCCAGGAACTGGTCGGCGACCCAGCCCAGCCCATCTCGGCCTACAAACGCGCCATCGCGCGTGCCGCCGTGATGCGTTTGCGCGAACACGCCCGCATCATCATCGACAGCGGCAGCACCACCGCCGCCATGATCCCCGAGCTGGGCCCGCAGCCCGGCCTGGTGGTGATGACCAATTCCCTGCATGTGGCGCGAGCCCTGAGTGAACTGGAACACGAACCGGTGCTGTTGATGACCGGCGGCACCTGGGACCCGCATTCGGACTCGTTCCAGGGCCAGGTCGCCGAGCAAGTCCTACGGTCCTACGACTTTGATCAACTGTTCATCGGCGCCGACGGCATCGATCTGCAGCGCGGTACCACGACCTTCAATGAGTTGCTGGGCCTGAGTCGCGTCATGGCCGAAGTCGCCCGCGAAGTGGTGGTGATGGTCGAATCTGACAAGATTGGCCGCAAGATCCCCAACCTGGAACTGCCCTGGAGCAGCGTCCATACCCTGATTACTGATGATCGCCTGCCGCTTGAGGCCCGCGACCAGATCCAAGCCCGCGGCATTACGCTGATATGCGCGGCAATCATCTAGGAGAAATACCATGTGTGGAATTGTTGGCGCAGTCGCTGAACGCAACGTTACTGCCATCCTGATCGAAGGCCTCAAGCGCCTGGAATACCGCGGCTACGACAGCGCCGGCGTGGCGGTTTTCACCAACGCCGGCGAGCTTGAGCGCGTGCGTCGCCCGGGCAAGGTCAGCGAGTTGGACCAGGCCCTGGCCGGTGAGCCGCTGGTTGGCCGTCTGGGCATCGCCCACACCCGTTGGGCCACCCACGGTGCGCCGTGCGAACGCAACGCTCACCCGCATTTCTCCGGTGACTTAGCGGTGGTGCACAACGGCATCATCGAAAACCACGAAGTGCTGCGTGAGCAACTCAAGGGCCTGGGGTACGTGTTCACCTCGGACACCGACACCGAAGTCATCGCCCACCTGCTTAACCACAAGCTCAAGGACCACAGCGACCTGGCCACCGCCCTAAAGGCCACGGTCAAGGAACTGCACGGCGCTTACGGCTTGGCCGTAATCAGCGCCAGCCAACCTGACCGTCTGGTTGCTGCCCGCAGTGGCAGCCCGCTGGTGATCGGCCTGGGCCTGGGGGAAAACTTCCTTGCCTCCGACCAACTGGCGCTGCGCCAGGTCACCGACCGCTTCATGTACCTGGAAGAAGGCGACATCGCTGACATCCGCCGTGAAAGCGTGGCGATCTGGGACATCAATGGTAACTCCGTCGAGCGCGAAGCCGTGCAATACCGCGACGGTGCCGAAGCCGCCGACAAGGGCGAGTTTCGCCACTTCATGCTCAAGGAAATCCACGAGCAGCCCGCCGTTGTGCAACGCACCCTGGAAGGTCGCCTGAGCCAGAACCAGGTGCTGGTCAACGCTTTCGGCCCGCAAGCCGCCGAATTGTTCGCCAAAGTACGCAATGTGCAAATCGTCGCCTGCGGTACCAGCTACCACGCCGGTATGGTTGCCCGTTACTGGCTGGAAGAGCTGGCAGGCATCCCGTGCCAGGTCGAAGTCGCCAGCGAATTCCGCTATCGCAAGGTGGTGGTGCAGCCCGACACCCTGTTCGTGACCATCTCCCAGTCCGGCGAAACCGCCGACACCCTGGCCGCACTGCGCAACGCCAAGGAACTTGGCTTCCTCTCTAGCCTGGCAATCTGCAACGTCAGCATCAGCTCGCTGGTGCGTGAGTCCGACCTGACCCTGCTGACCCAGGCCGGTCGCGAAATCGGCGTGGCCTCCACCAAAGCCTTCACCACCCAGCTGGTCGGCCTGTTGCTGCTGACCCTGTCCCTGGGCCAGGTGCGCGGCACATTGGCTGCCGGCGTCGAAGCCACCCTGGTGGAAGAACTGCGTCGCCTGCCCACCCGCCTGGGCGAAGCCCTGGCCATGGACGCCACCGTGGAAAAAGTCGCCGAGCTGTTCGCCGACAAGAACCACACCCTGTTCCTCGGCCGTGGCGCACAGTACCCGGTAGCGATGGAAGGGGCTTTGAAGCTCAAGGAGATCTCGTACATCCACGCCGAAGCCTACCCGGCCGGTGAGCTCAAACACGGCCCGTTGGCCCTGGTGGATGACGACATGCCCGTGGTCACCGTGGCGCCGAACAACGAACTGCTGGAAAAGCTCAAGTCCAACCTGCAGGAAGTGCGCGCGCGTGGCGGCCAATTGATCGTCTTCGCCGACGAGAAAGCCGGCATGACCAACGCCGAAGGCACCCACGTCATCAACATGCCGCACATCCACGACACCCTGTCGCCGATCCTCTACACCCTCCCGCTGCAGTTGCTGTCGTACTACGTGGCCGTGCTCAAGGGCACTGACGTTGACCAGCCGCGCAACCTGGCGAAGTCAGTGACGGTGGAGTAACGCGGCAACTGCCTGGAGACTCTGATCTTCAGGATTAAAAACTGTCTCAAAGTATTAAAAACTGTCTCGTTTTGGAGCCTCTAGGGGCTCCAAACGACTTTATTGCTTCTGGCCATACCTGCCTTACAGAATTCCGAGGCGCTCGCCCTTGCTCCTTACCATCCAGCCCAACGAGTCCTTGCGTTCCTTTTTGGAGCGGCATATCTATCTGGATTCGCAAGCCCCCTCAGCAATCAGTCTCAAGCAAATCTCGCGCTTCTACATGAGGGCATCAGCAATCCGCGTAATCGCTGCGGTTATAGGCAGTGACAATTGTTACGGTTTTAATCGTCTCCTGCACGACCATACCAGTTACCCTCAACTCGCACTTTTCCGACAAGCTTCCCAGGTAGGTTATTCAGGAAGCAAGTATCTATCGAGTACAACAAGGTTTGAAACCGAAGATGTACGACCTGCTTTCTGCATTGCGTGCGTCAAAGAAGATATAGAATCGATAGGATTTGCGTACTGGAGGAGAGATCATCGCTACGTGAATGTGTGTGCCAAGCATAATGTCGTTCTACTAAAAAAATGCCCAGTTTGTAAAAAGAGCATTGAAATACACGACCATGGATATGGCTATTCCCTTTTATGGAAAGGATGTAAAGGGCGTCACGTCTATGAATTCCGCGAGATAATAAATAGCGATGCCAGGGAGCAAACCTATTCAAAAATACACGAAGAAATAGGGCGATCAAGATTTTATCTTTTACGTGATGAAGTAACTCAGCATCTTAAAGAAAAGGCCATAGAAATGGCATCTAGTGAAGCAATTTCAGAAGAAGAATTAGAAGTAATTAAGTCTCAACTAGAGTTTTTCAGGTTCTGTATTCCGAGACTTGACTCAGATTACAGGCCAGATCATCGTTATAGCAAAGAATTGATACACGTAATATCAACCTTGTATGGGAGTTTCGGATCGTTAGTGGATGATATTCGTCAGAGAGGTGGCTTGGTGCGCTGCATAGACGATTCTATGCATGCAGTAGGTGAATAAGAGCCATGGTGTTACGAATCCTAATCGACCTTTGGATCAAAGATTTCATTGAATGCATCCAATAAGCTTTCATCCGTTGGCTTTTCGATGCTGGGGCGCTTACGGCGCTTAGTGCTTGGGGGGCTTGCGTCGGAGTCCAGCTTAAGCTTTTTGTGTGTTTCCCGCTCAGTCGGTGTCAGTGCGCCCTCGAATACGGCTCGAGCTGCACGATTGTCACGATCCTTCCTAGCAAACTGAATTACATTGGATCGAATTGGTGTACCGAATGGGCAGCGTAGATCTAAACGACTAGCCTTATTTTTTTGAATAGCTTGGCGCTCCAGTTCCTCCACGTCATCCCGATGAGAAAAGTAGGAGCTTGAACTGTAAGCGCGGTGCACATCTTCAAGACCGATCCACATGCGACTCGAGTTCCTAGCTTCTAAGTAAGAAAGCTTTAAGAGCTGCACTGCGAGCCGCTTGATTCCAAAACTGCCGCGATAGACTTCTCTTGCTAGGTCCTCGACGTTGGCGCGAATTCGCCCATTGCTGGCGGCTATGCATTCGCTTATGTATTCGGCCCAAGGCTTCGAGTCTGGTGCATCTGGAAGCATCACTCTTGGCTCTGATAACAAGCGCTGTCTATCCTCGCTGTTACGTCTAAGAAGTTTATGAATTAAGCTATAATTCGATACAAAAACCATCGGTATATTCAGACCAGACATGGTTAGAAGGAGGTCCGTTACCTTGGCGGCACCTTGTCCGGTATTTACATGCTGCATTTCCTCAAGTACTGCCAACGATATACCGTCCTGATTAGCGCGCTGTTGACATCTGTGCAGCAGGTTCGCAACGTTTTCCCGTGTCGAGCCTTCATGGCCCAGGAAATTCATTAGAAGTTGCTTACCAGATGCTTTGCCGCGAGCGCTCGCGTACCAGTGAGAGTAAACGGTATGCGGCTTTTGATAATGGCCAACTTCTATTTCAGCTGGGCCGGGCATTACGCGTCGTAACGCATTAATCGTTTCGGTTTTACCTACACCTGCTAAGCCGGTTAGACAGATGGGAAATACCTCACCAGAAGATGGGTAGTACATTCTATTGACATAATGGTTTTCAGTGTCGAAGTTCATGGCTGAGTGAGCGGCTGCCCTACCTACCACCTCTGCAATGAACTCAATGGTAAATTTATTGGGAATGAAAATTTCCCTTAGTACGCCAGCAAAAAGTTCTGCTGCCAGATTAGGTTCTATGCAGTCTAGGTCGCTAACAGGTGCGGGACGGGTTGTAATAGTCTCGCGAAGATGATTTATGTTCGTCAAACCGTCGAAGCGAGATGTCATAAGGCTAATCATGACTTTATTCCCATCAGGCGCTTTTGATCTTCTAAGTCACGTTGAGCGATAGAGTCCTTTGAGGGGCGCCCCAGTTTCTTAACTCCAGCGTCCCAATCTTTTCCGGTTTCTTCTTCAAAGGTTGTCTTATGCTGTTGTTCAATAGCTACCTTTTCATGGCGTCGAATTGCTTGCGCACGTAGTCGAGCTTCATTTATTACCTGGAGGTCTTCAAGCGAAATGTCGGCGCTTCCTGGCTTTGTGCTTGCGGTGTAGACGAAGCTGAGTTCGAATAATTCACCTTCAATCTCAATCCATATATGACGTACACACATGGTGATACTGTAGGCTTTGACGCGAATCACGCCGTTGCGCGCTATCCTATCAAATACACCAGTGTCAATTAATGATCTTGAGTTGTATTTTCGGCCATAAAAATACACTCCGTCATTGCGGATTGTTGCGGGGAGTGGAATCAAAAACTCTCTGACCGCTTGCTCGAAGGGCATCAAACTCCCGCTATTACGTCCTCTTTCGTCTAGATACTTCCAAACATTCAGTGGGGTCGGAGCGAATTCCTGAAGCCACATTTCTTCTGTCATATGGGACTTTGCGTCGGAGGTCTCGTTATCTTTTATTGTTCTACGGACTTCCCGGCGTGCCATTTCCACTAGATTGAGTCCGCTATGAATGTAGGAGGCTTGATCATTAGTTTGCTTATCCCTAGGATGCGATGACTCTACCGTTGCTTTGGATTGTCCAGAATGAACGGGGGTCAATTCAAGGCGGCTTAGCCATTCAATTGCTTCCTCGGCCTCCATATGTGCAGCTGGACCTCTGTCGAAGACCAGTCTGCTGGACAGTCCAACACTTGGCCATTGATCGGGTGTGATCGTAACCCCAAACAATTCACAGTATTTGACCTTATCGACTGCTGCAGAGAATAAGGCCATTCGATACGCTTCCATGCTTTCACGCCCTTTAGCGAATCCAATACCAACGATGGCCCCAGATACAACACAGACCGCTCTTACAACGCAAAAAGCGTCTAGAGCAGCGCCTTCAATAATTCCAGAGATCTTCTCGCTCGGATAAAAGCCGTCATACTCGACGAGCTGATTTAAATTACATAGCTGCGCAGAAAAGCTTCCCTTGTCGCCCGATCTTGCTCGGGCCGAGCTCGGTCCTTTTAAATCGCGGGCGAGCGATGCGGGATCAGTTTGTTTTTTGACCCAATCCCAAAATTGAAATGGGCTAGGAAAAGACTTACCCTCAGGATGAAAGAACTCTCGGCCCCTCATACCTTCACGAACTTGGCACCCGAAAGTCTTTCGGAGAGCAGCTCCATAAATGTCATCTTGAGTCTTGTGCGCCCGTTTAAACTCCAGAAATCCTTTCAGAATTTTTTCTTTCATTTCGGGTGTAATGGGAAACCCGCTATTTTTTCCAAAGCGCGGGGGGCGGCCAAGCTTCTTCACTATCTTATTACTTCTGTCCCAAGTGCCGATTCTGTGCAAGCTGGGTAGGAGCGCCCATTTTGATTTGCCAAACACCAAGTAGCTGAAAAACCACAACCGTAGCCTCCCCGGATGCTGCTTAGGCTCATAGTTTTTCGCGTGTGCGTTGATGATTGCTTCTGGATTGTCGGATGCCAGAATTTCCGCTGACCTAGGCACCAGCTCAGCTATGGCCAGTAAGCGTCGGTTCACCTTATCCTCGTATCGCTCTTTCGGATTGACACGGCGGCTCTCTCTCCACGAGTTTTCAATGCCAGCAGCTTCGTCGAGCCAGGGTGGATGGGCCTGCACGTCCATCTCAACGAGCTCACCTGCTTCGAGCGCGGCTTCGAAGCGCAGCCGTGACATAGTAACTAGGGTGGCACGCGTTCCACGCTCGTCGAACTCGACCAACCGAACTCGGTTGCTCCCGCCGTCGCTTATGAGGAAGTGATAGGCCACTCCATTGACCAGCTCACCGCAGCCTTCAGGCGCACTGAGTCGAGATCCCGTCATCATTGAGCAGTTTCCGAGAAGAATGATCGGTAATGCTCAATCACATCGTACCGCGCATGTTCAAGCGGTTGATCGATTTGAATATATTGAAATAGATCGACAGCTAGATTTCGATCCCAGATATCTTGATAGATACGTGCGAGAAACTGATCCCGGTTACCCCATTTTTTTCCAAACGCTATAGCGACTGGCGCGAGGGGACGACCGCAGATGAAATCGTTATGCACTTGCTGGCTAAAGTCCTCTAGCAACTGAGGATTCAAATCCAGTGGACGGTCGTGCGCACCAAAAACTTGATCCAAATTTGCCACTACAATCGGATCAATCTCATCAAGTGATAAATTTACTGTTCTGATTCCCGCGCTTAAATAATACTCTTCCTCTAAGCGGAGCCGCAGTTCAGCAAGTTGACGATCCTTGCGCCTCGTCGCAAGCGATTTTAACGAAGACCTCCGTTTTTCCATGAAGTCGTATTTCGATAACTTAATGTTCCAGTTAACTGCATACGGTGCTGCGCCTGGAGCATTGAGGTAGATCAGCAAGTCTCCGAGGTAGGGGTACGCTGCCCACTTGCGCTCGCCGCTTGAGGTTTCGACTACCACCTTTGCGTGGTCCATGCCGATATGGTTTGCGATGGCTAGCGTGCCAGCTAGCGGTTTGAGGCTGGCTCCTTGTGCTAGTGGGTGACCATGCAGCGGGTGGACGTGCGCTTGCGGATGAAGCAGCTTCTGTTCGTGAATATCGAAGACAGCTGGATGGAACAGAGCCAGCTGGGTAAATACACGTTCAGGAATGGAGAGCAGATGAAGCGCACGCTCAAGCTTCCGGCTGTTAAGCCGGCAAACCCGTGATCCCTTAGGCGCCTCGCCAGGTACTGCGAATATCGCGGGTAAGTAGTCATCACCCCAGCGGAAGTTACCCTGGCGATTCCTAATTCGAGTGAGAGTTTTTTGAGAAATCATTGTTATCCATACCCATGCCACTTGGTTAAGCCAGCAGCAGGTGGCCTAACTGAGGTAATACGTACAACAGTCGTACGCATACGCCGCGCTGCCTTTCGGCACGCGGATTTCACTTTTCTAGGGATGAGGGGAACCGGCAGAGCTTGACGCCCTGCGCATGCGGATAGACAATGATCGTGTCAGGGGTCCAATCTTGACACGGGGGCCTAAGGTAAAACTTAGGCCCTTGTCTATTCTGGCTCTCGGCTAAATTAACCAGAATCTATCATTACTTTCCTGCCTCCATACTTTCTACTCTTTTGACGATTCCATCATCCAGTAGCACAACTTAGTGGTAGCCAAGCCCATAGCAAAATTGGGATTTAAGCATACGCCGCTGAAGTGCGTCTTTTAGATCAATTCGCAGTTATGTCTATAGCGATGACCACGCATGGTAACGCCATGAAACGTTAATTGACAACTGGAAAAATTCGTACAAAAACCGCCCCCTGAGGCGGCTTTCACAATTGCCAATGTTGATGTAGAGCGCTACGCTTAAACTATGTGTGCAAAAGGTCTCAATTCATTACGCTCTGTATAAGTGCAAAGTTATCCACAAATCGATTTCCTTCTGTTATATATGGCTTGCGAGTTAATTCGAATCAAACTATCCACAGTGGTCCTCTTGCTATAATAAGTTATCCACAGAACTGTTGAGCATGCTGGAATGGGATCTGGATTGGATGGCAGCCCCATAGACACTGCTTGGTCGGAAGCAGATATCGAATGGTTGAGGAATGAGACCTTCTTCAGTCTTTGCAGTCGCGTACATCTACTATCAGGAAACCTCCGCTCCAGTGCTACTGCGAAGCAGCTGTTCAGTCTGTCTGAGCGATGCATCAAACACGACCTACCCTGCGGAATGGATGCTTTCGAACAGAACAGTGGTGGCCGGTGGGGCGATGCTAGGCTTCTCATTGAGAAGCACACGATTTTTCCCTTCTTCGCTCCCTTTCAGTCTCAGGTGGCGGTCTATGACGCATTGATCCGCTTGAGAAGCCCAGTAATGGGGTCGCTGAAATATCAGCTCGGCCTGGTATGCGGAGGTTTTGGTGCAGACCATCCTCTAAGGGCTTGCTTGTCGTGCATGAGGCGAGATATCGAGCTTTGTGGCGTTTCGTACTGGCATCTCGACCACCAGTATCCTGGCGTAGTGATTTGCTCGACGCATGGGGAGGCGCTCCGTGAATGCACACGAAACCGGCGGTGGTGCGGCCGTTTCAGTTGGACATTGCCTGAGGAGGCCACTTTGCGCGACATGGGTTACGGAGCATTGGCGGATGAGGAACAGGAGAAACTCGCCTTGTTGTCCGATGCTTGTCGCGACTTGGCGAGTTTCGGACTTAATCAGCACTTCGATCCACTGGTAGTCGCCAACGCCTATCGGCACTGTCTTCCGAAGCTCGGGGCGCCCCAGAGCCTGTTGGCTCATTTGCTTCCCCTGCGGAGGTTTCATCCGTACGAAGGATTGCCGGCAACTGCGGAAGTTGCCAGCAGCTTTATCACTCAGATGGCGCGTTCTCCGCGCCGGCACGTTCACCCGCTGAAGCATTTGGTGATGCTTACCTGGCTTTTCGGTGATTTGCCGTCTTTTGTGCAGTGCTACGAGGTAAGCTCCAGACAGCTAGCAACGCCGGTCCTGCGAGATGACAACATCCAACAGCCTAGGGACCTCGTGCCGATTGATATTACTAGAGGGCCTCCGAGACCGAAGCGGTTGAAACCTCGACTCAGGGCTGTTTTGCTCAGGCGTCTTGCCGAGGGGGTAGCAAAGCGGGTGATTTGTGATGAGTTCCAGATCACCATCTCAACGGTAAACAAGCTGCTTCGATCCGAACCTGGTGTTCAAGCGTCTTGGTCATCTCGGCAAATTGATCTCAGCCAAGCTCTTCATCGTTCACGATGGTCCGACCTCCGGCAGCGGTTCCCGTCGCTCTCTCTTACTGACCTTCGAAAAAAATGCCCGTCGTTGTACGCTTGGCTGTATCGCAATGACAGAAAGTGGCTGGACGTGCAGACCGTTCAGATATCCAAGCCTTGTAGAAGCCGCCCTGCGCGAGTCGATTGGGAGAGCCGAGACGATAGCCTTCTACGCGAGCTGAGAGTGGAGCTAATCCGCGCGTTTGGAGCGGATCATGATATGCATCTCAAGCAATCGCAGATTTTTGCCTTGATGCCTCGCCTCGCCCAGAGCTTGGAGCGAAGGGATCGTTACCCACGGACTCGTGCATATGTGAAGCTGCTATCCATACGGTAGGCCTCACTGGCATCTAGGGTTTGCATCATGAGCTATTTGCAAAAGCTGCCGATGCTGTAGGCACATCCCAAAAGATCGTCTTCTTGAAGGGCGCCGATATCTAATTTTAGGTTTGAAAAAATATCTACCATTAAATGGCCGATTTCGGCCATTTAAATCTAACGCCCTTAGCAGCTGTGATTATCGGTAGTCTTCGTAAGGGGTTTCTTCGACTGAGAATTCAATACCGCCCGACAGACCTTGAACGCTTATATTCATGTCTTGGATTGTAAATTCCCCATCATCGACCTCATACGACAAGTCGATCTCCACCGTAAATTCTAGCTTTCCTTCTTCTTCCTGTGTCGTATCTTCAAAGGTGTATATGACATCATCCTCTCTGTCATATCGACCATTTGCATAGTCTGGGCCAGTCACCTTGACGCTGTAGCGAACTTCAACGTCGCAAACTATCTGGCAGTTCTCGTCATCAATGTGGATGATCGAAGGCTCAAAATCTCGTACATCCAGTATTGAGAATTCTTCTACTTCTGCATCTTCCCAAGTCGATGAGTTGTAGGCATCCGCTTCCTGTATCTGCGATTTTATGCTGAGTTTTATTTCCTCTTCATGCTCGTCGATATAGTCTTTGATGAATTTTGAACGATCTTCATCATGAGCATTGTAGAGGTCAAGAAGCTTACTCAAACTCTCAATTTGAATAAAGCGAGGATTCTCGTCACAAAATGTAATTAGATCTTTATCTTCGGAAACAACATAGATTTCTTCTCGACCCTTTAAAGCGCCACGAACAGCCAAAAGGGTAAATGCGTCAGGAAATTCATTTTTTTTCTTTCCGCCTTGAAACGGCGGTGTTTGATCGAAATACATCTCGACAATTTCATTTCCATTAACATTACTCAAATCAACTATTGTAGTGTTCGACTCATCTAGAAAGTCATCGAAAACTTGAATTGCGTGCTTTTCGATTTCTTTTTGATCGAATGGTACGAATAGATTTTTTATTACGTCATCATTTGAGTTTGTTAAGATTTTCGCTTTGCGGCGAAATGAATTCACTCCGTTTATAGCATCTCCGATGTGCTCCCCAATTTTACGTTTTACTTCTCGGACTACTATCGTGCTGGTGATGTGATTTAGCTCACCATCATTACAAATATCTTTGAATGACTCCAAAGTCTTGGAAGAAAAGTCCAAACCAGCCTTCACGAAAAACTCTGTATCTATGAATACATTCCTTGTTTGCAGCGGCATCGCGACCTCCTGAGGTGATGGCTATCTGATTGTTCATACTCTCTGTGCCACCTATGGCAATCAACCCTCCTTTAGTTGACCATTTCCCGCACTGCTCAGCCGCAGCAGTCAAACGATCTGGATCGAATCACGAAAGCTTTAAACGCATCGTTGGCCTGGAGGTTGTCGGTCAAGATCTCTACAGGACAGCACGTCCTTGTATTTGCTGCCGGACTCGCTCCTGTTCCCGAGCTTGGACCTGTAGCGCGATAGCCGCCTGGATTTCCACGTAGAGTTGAGCATTCTCGTTGTCACGGTCAGCCACCGTCACAACAAGGGAGTAGGGCTCCTTATCTGCTACATCAGGATGATTCCAATCGCGATCTTGGCGTGTTACCACCACAAACCATTTCTCGTTCGGGGACCGTTGCTTAAAGGTCCACCGAGAAGATTGCACCGTGCCTCGGCTTCGTAACTGCGCAGAAATTTCTCGGTTGGGTGTAGCGTCGTCGTTACGTGCGTCTGCCTCTTTCTGCTTTTCGCGATTAAAGGATTTCTGCACAGTTTCAAGGGAGTCTCCTTTGACCAGCCGATAGCTAATTTGAGTAGCAAGGTATTCCATGCGCGTTGTGCGGACTGCGGGTGAATACGCCAAGCTGATGCTCAGCTCGCGGGTGCCCCTGGCTTTCCGTAGGTAGGAGGCTGGCAGGGGAAGCTCATAGAATTGGCAGGAATCTTTCTCGATTGTCTCCTCACATACAAGCACAACGCAGTGATCTGAAGACCTAAACAGATCGCTTTCACTGACTTGGCCATACCCTCCAACGTCTCGGGGCATGTCTCGTTGCCAGGTGGCCTTATTTGCCTTGTAGGCTGCCTTCAGTTCATCAGGGAATGTCGAGTCAACTTCCTCTGGCAGATAAGCGTGGTTAACCAACATCGCCCTTAGCAGGTTCGCCGACGCATCGGGGTACTCGTTTAGCAACCTGCCTGCTAGGTGCGTCACGTAGGGAGCGGAGAAGCTGGTACCGCTGATCTCCTTGAAAATAGTATTGCCTTGGAATTGATGGTTTAGAGTCAGAACCCCTAACCCTCGCATATCGGCTTTCCACTGGTTCGCAGCTTGGCGCATAGGGCTGGCCAAGTTGCCACCTGGTGCGATTAGCTCAGGTTTCAGGGCACCCTTCACTGACGGGCCGTGGCGAGTGAATGGGGATGGTTGGTGTTCGGATGCTGGCGATAATTGGTAGATCTCAGGGTACTTCTGGCTGTCGTATGTCGCGTTGTGGCGGGAGACACTGCCCACGGTCAAGACGTTCAGGGCCGGTGCTGGATCTATAATCACGCTCTGTTCGTGAAGCAAATACTCCGGGTACTCCTCCCGCCAGCTTTCAATCGGCATTGGCGGTTCAGAACAGCCGCGGAAATTACCTGTGGAAACGACGAACAGGACATTATGCTTACGGGCTAATACGTCGAGTATGTAGGCAAGTCCTCTCACGTGAGCGCCGTCGTAGGGCGCGTTTGAGTTTCCTAAGGACAAGTTGAAGATCCTGCATCCAAGGCCTACGAAATATTCAACTGCTTTGGTGAGCGTTGACTCCACTGAATGTTCGTCGTAGATCGCATCGTTGGTGTGCGGGCATTTGCGCATCACCTTTCCATTGTATAGCCAGAATTGCGGCTGCCAGAAATTGCCTCGATCACAAGCTTCGACGTCACCGTACAGGGCTATGCCGGCCACGGCTGTACCATGCCCTGCTTCATCGAACTCATCCTGCTCATCGACGAAAGACTGGCTTTCCCCAATAGCGGACTTGAGAAGCGGGTGATTTGTGTTGATACCGCTATCTAAAATACAGACTCGTGCGGCATCACGGTTTGGGGAGGGAATATTCAGGGGAAGCGCTGCGATGTCTCGGTTTAGCTGAGGAAAACTGATTCCGGTCGTGGGAATGAGGTCGACTAATCTGACATCGCGGTGATTGAGCAATAGCTCCGCTTGGGCCATCGTTACCTCAACCCTGTACATGAGAAGGCTATCAAGGTTGATGCTGTCGATTTTCTTCACACCGATCTGCGCAAGCCACGCTTCGAAAGTAGTGAATAATCGAATCCGTACAGGATGATGGACCACTTGGTGCGGCCATAGCTCAATGTCTAGCTTGAATGTCGGTGTCTTCGGAAGGCCGATGTTACGTACCGCCCAGCTTTTGCGATCTTCAGCAGACCAGCTTTCGATGCCTTCAATTGCTTGCAGGATTTGGCCATAAGAGAGTTTCTGGCCGGCTATGCCCAGTTTGTTGATGTGGTCTTGGAATTTGGCTAGTCCCTCTTCAGTGGCAAATACAATGCACAGCTGCTTGTTTTCCTGACTTACAAACTCCAATCCATGTTTTTGAAGATCTTCGAAGGTCAAGGCTCCGTCGTACTGGATCTTCAACACGAATGGGGAGCCTTCGGCTGATGCAACTTGCTGCTTTGCGGCGGCTGCGGCAGTGGCAAAGTAACCATTCAGCTTTTGCCCGTGCCCACGGAGGTCTTCGCGCTTGGTAAATTTTGGAGGCTGTTTGGCGCGGCGGCGATTGTCCAAGTTTTCGCGAGCGATAGTCAGGTGCTTGTAGGTCGCCAATTCCATCATCCTTGAGTTGGGGGATTAATGCCTTCGGAGTCCTTCACGAACGAGCGCACTGCGCAGCTCCTTGATCGTCAGAAACTCCTGGCCTCTTAATATCATACGCTTCGCTGCACGACGAACTACACGCTCTACGTCGGCGCCACTCTTTCCCTCGAACTCAGTCAAAAGCTCTTTATCATCCAGCTCGAACTGTCGGCGAATACCTCGAAGTTTTAGCTGCAGCAGGGAAGTCAGCTGCTTCTGATCAGGTAAGGGAAACTCGATCGCTTCATCGAACCGGCGCCAGATCGCAGAATCGAGGATATTTTCGTGATTGGTAGCTGCCAAAATCAAACTGCTACCGTCATAAGCGTCCATCATTTGAAGTACCGCATTGACGACGCGCCGCAGCTCGCCATGCTCGCCGCTATCTCCCCGCTCCTTACCTATGGCGTCGAACTCGTCGAACAGAACGACTAAGGGGTGCTTAGCGATGAAGTCGAAGACCTTTCGAAGGTTCGCTGCTGTCTCCCCCAGGAAGGAAGATACGAGCGCGTCAAGGCGAACGATGGCCAAGGGACGATCCAACTCGAATGCGATTACTTCCGCTGCAAGCGTCTTGCCGCATCCAGGGGGACCGAAGAAGATGATTTTCCCTGAGGGCTTCATTCCGTAGCTTCGAAGCACATCGGACCGGCGATGCTCTTCAAGCATTTCCTCAATCATTACCGAGCTACTTTCCGGCAAAATGATCTCATCCAGCGAACGCTTAGGTGGCCTAATGTCCAGCAGTGGAAGTCCGCGTTCTTTATCCACAGGGATATCAAACTCAAACTGAGGTTTCTTAGACGATGGCTGCGCATGCATGTCACCGCCATATAGAATTCTCTCAAGATCATTGGCGAGAAGATGATGTTGCTTTTGCCGCTCCTCTTCAATAATCGCTTCAGATGCTTGACGGAACGCAACGGTATCCCCGAGCGCGCCAGCTTTCACTAGTTGTCTAAGTATTTTTCCGTTAGCCATTTATGTACTCCTGCGGATGCGTTTGGATTCAGAGTGGTCAACTCATGAAACCGATCCTTGCCCTAAGCAGTAAGAACTAACAGGATAAAATTATCAGAGCTAAC
Source organism: Pseudomonas fildesensis (assembly GCF_001050345.1). GTDB lineage: Bacteria > Pseudomonadota > Gammaproteobacteria > Pseudomonadales > Pseudomonadaceae > Aquipseudomonas > Aquipseudomonas fildesensis. Next base: position 156,603 of record NZ_LFMW01000003.1, read on the forward strand.
ATGTAACATGAACTCCATTTCGTATTCCTTATTATTACTAAGTCTATGTAAACGAACCAGTAATATCTGATGACGAGCGTATCTGTGAGCTGTTGATTTGTCCAGTGAGATCACTATTCAAGAGGCCATTTGTCGCTGATTTGGGACGGATGGCACTCTACCGGTCGTCTGGCGAGCGTTAGTGGATCTGAACATAGGTGACAGTTCCGACGCATGCCTACTTTGCTGGTCTTTACGGGACGTCGTGGTGAAGGGGGCAACCTTGTTGAAGGGGGTCTACAATTACGTGTGCTTTGCATTTTCGGTGGTAACCGGCTGAAAAAACTGAGCCGCGAGCATAAGAATGCCTGGCTGCGACATGTGGAAATCGCAGTCAGAAAACAGATCCAGAGAGCCTACGACTCGGCGTGGAGCTAGCGCGAGTAGTGGCTATTAGGTGACTCCAGGAGAAGATGATGACTACCCCTAGTGAGCGCAGTCGGGCGGTGATTCAGACGCATGAATTTCTGAACGAGCTTTCTCGAGACGACTCGCTCCCCGAGAAGGTGCGCCATGACGCGAAGTTTTTGTTACGACATTTTCCAGGCCGCGCTGAAGTCGTATTAGCAGGACGCCTTGAAGAAGAGGCAGTTACCTTACCGATACCATTTATTTTTCCTGTATTTAGCTCCTCAATTGAAGAGTAGGTTATACAAGAATCGTGAAGTAGAAACTGGCCGAAAGTTATACGAAACGATGCTGTTTAGTAGATTTGGCAAATAAACTACACAAAGCTCTTGAGAGTTTGACGCAACGTATTCGCTTAGGGCCGGAAGCATCCGATGCAGTCACTGGGTAGATCCATGTTTCAATACCTCCCGGAGATTATTTTGTCTGTAGCCAGAAACATCTCATGTCGAATCAAGCGTATGACGAAAGGGCGTCCCTTTTATCGCGACGTATTCACCACGGCTGGTTCTTCATCAGCAGTCAGTAAAGCTCTATCTCAAATGATCCGAGCAGGCCTGCTGCAACGTGTCGCCCGAGGGATCTATATGCGTCCCAAGTGGAGCGAGTACATCGGTCAGGTTTACCCTAGCCCATTAGCTGTCATGGGAATCATTACCAGGGCGAATGGCGAGGTCGTCCAGATTCATGGTGCGGAGGCGGTTCGTAGGTTCGGGCTCAGCACTCAAATGCAGGTATTGCCAACTTATTACACAAGTGGCTATACGAGAGAAATCAAGGTCGGAAATGCTGTGATCCGGCTAAGGCATGTTTCAAAAGAGCGTTTGCAGCATGCTGGTACGAAGGTGGGACTAGCGCTTACCGCGCTCTACTACCTCGGCAGAAAGGGATCGTCCGAGCTAGTCATTTCCAGGATCTGCGAGGTGTTAACCGATCAAGAGTTAACGGCACTGCGCGCCTGCGTGATGCCGATATGGATGCACGCAGCACTGAGCCGATCCTATGGACGGAATGGAGAATAATAAGTGTCATTTCTGGTTAGGCGATGGAGTCCAAAAAATATAGTTGGACGCCATGCCTCAAGCGACGTTATCAGGAAGTGTATTCCCCCGGACGGCTACACTTTTCCTGGAAGTTTGTTGGTTCAATTTGGAGGAGCATGGCGACCATGGGGTTCAGCAACGCGGCTCATCATTCGCTGGCCTGTACCTCTTCCAAATATGATGGATTTGAGTGACTGCGCTGCCACAGCTCAGCGGACCAGTCCATCTTCTGATCATCAGTCCTTGGGTGTGCAGTGATTGGCACAGCCCTCTTTAGCGAGATCGGCACAAGGATGCGTTAAATCCCAAACCATCATTCAGTGTGGGCAAAGAGCGCTTAAGCCGGAAATCGGCGGTGGTTGAGTTGCAGCACCGAGTAAGCAGACCATCGGGGCGAGAGTCATATTCACAGTGCTCTGCGGCTAGGGTGCTGAAACAGTCTAAGAAAAGTCATATATTTTTTTGGGGGCGATAGTTGAGCGAAAGGTCGGTCATTCACTTTATAAAACCATGCCGTGATCCTGTAGAGGATCATCGTATCCTTACTCCGCAGTACGCAATGGGTATGCTGGTGCAAGGGCATATCGTCAAAATAGGGCTGGATAATTGCACGTTGCAGAGGATGGAGGAGCTACCAGCCAATCCGTCCCGAGCAGCGGCTGAAGCGGTTGGACTTCTCCCCCTTGTCGAGTTTCTAGAGCGTGCTCCCGGTGTTGCCCTTACAGCTATGGGGACACATGAGATGCCTGAAAACCGTGTTGCAAAGGCTAAGAGAGCATACGAAAACTTTTGTGCGACCTTTTGGCCGAGCCACCGAGACGATGTTGAGGCATCACACAGAGAGTTTGACGAAGCGTCTACAGATCGTTGGGTTGAGTTTACTGAGTTAGGTGACGGGGCCAGATGTACCTACGGCTTGGCGTACGTTGCTCTCCTACAAATGCAGAATATACGGCGAACATATCCGTCATTGAGCCCCGAAGAGAAATTTGAAGCGTATCTCCACAGCATGGCTGGCATGCTGGACCTAGTGAGCGCATTTGAGCTTGAGATCGCCAAGTATGCGTTTTGGGACGCCTCACATGTCGAAATAGACAGGCTTCCTGGCCGAGTACGAAGAAGAAGAGCGGACATAAAGGAAAACTTTACGAAGCAGCAGTCCACTGTCAGTAAGTGCAAGCGAGCTGCTTTTAACGGCGCTATGGATTTGTACTGGCTCAGTGGGGCCAATTTATTGGAAGATCTTGGAGTTCCGATCAAAACCGACGTAGGAGAGTTTGCACTTGATAATTGGGTTGGAACCAATGACCTCAAGCTTTATCGGATATGCAGAGATCTGCACTCGACGCCGCATGAGGGTTCGAAAACTATGCGCTTTGCATGCTCACGCGAGTCAGCTTTGGGAACACTTCGTTACTGGCGCAATGTAGATCGCATGTCTAAAAACGTAATGCTGTACCGAAATGCGAGCGGCTATCGATCCCTCGATAGCACTCTACTTTCCAACGTAGACGCGGCCGTCAAGCACCTTGAACGGGAGCTGCGCAAAGTGCTGAATGAATGAGCTCGGTTAAAAGGGTGATTCAAATCAACAGACCCGTTACCCAAGAAGGTGGTTGGCTCAGTTTGGAATACTAGTCCGGGTAGTCAGCCTCTTCTTTAGATTGCACTTCATGCCAACTAGCCCACACCTGTGCTTCGGCAACGCACTGCTCCTGCGAAACCTTACGCGGTCTGATTTGGTGAATTTCTCCCGCATCTATCGAGAAGATGTAGCGACTAGCACTTTGAAGGATGATATCGCGAAAAAATCTTGCGTCTGAATCATTTAGGATTGTTCCCCGGCGAGGTGGACGTACACCTAAGCAGGCGTAGAGAAGGTGTTTAGGGCTCAAAGGGAGAAACAATTGTACTCCTGGTACGTCCCACCCTCCTTCCAATGACAGTTTCCCGTTAGCATCACGAGAAAGCCTGATGAAAGGATTATCACTGGTAGGCCAAGAAATCCCAGATGGCGCGTGCAAGATCGTCCAGTGGTATTTGGGTAAACGATGGATTGTCCGCGTAAGTACATGGCGAAGGTGCCAAATCCACATTTTCCTTCCATTTAGGGCCCTGGCTTCCACCCCCTCAGTACCATCCTCATTTTTAACTCGTAAAACTTTGAGTGGTAGTTTACTCAGAGACTCATCAGCGGGTGCAGGTTGCAGTTTTATACCGGCGTTTAACGCTACTCCAATTCTAGCGACGGAAGTCTCCAAAGAGTCGATGAGTAAGGTTTTCAGCGTTTGGTTTTGCCTTTGCATGAAGCTTTCAAGACCCGCTGGCGTTCTTACCGACTGGGCTACCGCGAAACGAAAGAGATTGTTCCAATCCTCAGGGGTAAGTCTGGACTCGTTGATCACTTTAGCGATAGAAATCGTCGCTGGACTCTCGAAATCTCGGTCAAGCCACTGTTCGACCTCGTCACTGTCTTTCGCACCAGAAAAGTAAGTGTAGAGATGTTGATGTTTTGCGATGCTACTAGGCGAGTGGCTCTTCCACAGTTCACAATTTTCATGAGGAACTAGCAGTCGATATGTGGGAATTTTCCCATCGATTGTCCATTGCTTCAGATACGCTTGGGGCACATAGTGATTATCTTTCTTCAAATGACCCATAGTGAAATCAATACCCCTTTAACAAAGCAATTTGCTGCTGGCATCCCTAAAATAGATTCTTCAGCTGCGGCTCAATGCGACGGAAAACAGTATAATATTTGGACTTAGAGCAGTGGATACTTGCAGTGTCGGGGCTGCTAGACCAGAGTGATCATACCACCCCAATCCAGAAAACCTCCTTACCTCTATCGATCCAACCTGACCCGTAAGCGACGTGCTCGCTCGCGAAACGCTTGCTCGCCACCTTCCAAAATATCGCAAACGGCCTTCCGAATTGACGCATTTTCAAGGCCACCTGCTTTGTATGCGATCAATGGCAACCCCCCGGTTGAATGGGGGCCAGCGTCAGCGACGATGATCTGATCTGCATCCGTATTTATTACCAAATTCGCGTTGTGAGTTACCATTATTACTTGGCGCTTAGATTTGGCATTTATGAACAGACCAACCAATTCCTCAAATACAGATTTTGGGTCTAGATTTTCCTCAGGTTGATCGATGATGAGTGGACGGTCATCCGCCTCATCTAGTGCGAGGTATAAAAGAAGTAAAACGATACCTCGAGTTCCTGGGGACAACTTTCGGATATCAGTTCCGTCGTAGATAATCTCGTAGCGAACAGTGATGTGGTCTGTATCGAAGAGCCAATGCGCAAATTGCTTCAACCAGCCACGTAATTCAGCTTGCTGATCTGACCCATAAGGTGCATGACGCAGCAGATCTCGCTGATGTGTTTCTATAAAGACTGCCATTGCTGCTTGAACATCCGCCGCTGATCCTGTTTCCCATGCTGTGCGGAGCATTCTTTCAGCCACCTCAATTAGCGCACCGCGCCCCTGAAACGGCCCCGCTTTTCGCCTATCCAAGAGGGATTCTTCCGCTACCGCACCCCACGCGTTAACGTTCACAATGCGGCGAACTGTGAAACCCAGTTTTTTTAAGGTGCCGGAAGATTGGGCTAACCGGGCTAGTAATGGAGCGTATAGATCCAGGAGTGCGTCTTGTTCGCTCTCAATCGCTTGGAACACCCGACCGTATGCTTCTTCACGTTCAGTCTGAAGATCCTTTCGCCGAGCATTGGAACCTTCTGCATCTGTAAGCCGCTTTTTGAGGGTTTCTAAAGCAGCACTTTCTTGAGTGATGCGTTGAGTGAGGGCTGTGTATTGGGCCCGAACAACCTTATCGGCGCCTATGACGGTCTCCAGTCTGTTCATTTCGGCGGTGAGCAGATTCAGGGTTAGTGCTGTAAGGTCTGCGTCGGCCGGAAAGTACGCAATTTGTTGCACGCCAGTCGCCGGAGGCGGAAGTGGCGGGCCCGTCATTGCGTTGATTTGGCCGTCAGCCCAGGTAATATAGTGCGAGAGACTCTTGTCTACGTCTCCTTTATAAATGAGTAGGAATTCCTCCCATTGCTCAACGGAGAGATTGCTAACCTGATAGCGCTCTTTAGCTTGTCGCAATAGTTCCGGAGCCCGACTGGAACGAGTACTTTTAACCTCGTCTTGTAAAGAAACAAATGCCCGCCGTTGATTCGTGAACTGTTGGATAGCTGTTTGCTTTGCCTGAACGGCAGTTACGACTTCTGTATGGCGAGCGGCCTGCACTTCTGAGCCTTTCACCACAAGCTTGGCCCGGTCTTTACTGTAGTTTTCTAGGAGCCCTACCTTTTGGGCTACCTGGGCTTTAAGAGTTGCGACGGATGCTTCCTTTTCAATCTCCGTGGCGATGCGATCTGATAATTCCAGGATTGCTTCAACCTCCCGTTCTCTGGAGTGTTTGAACCTAGAAGTTCGGTATTCACGCAGCTCCTCAAAATCGATGGCACCTTCACGGTCTTCATGTGGGTGAGTGTCATAAATTACCCGCTCAATCTCTGCAATGAGGCTGTCTGAAACCCCGTTTGATGAGCAAAGCTCTTCTACGAACTGCTGGGACAGATAACGTGCTCGCGGAAATGATAAATGGTCGTTCGCGTCACGACCGTCTAGGAAACGGGTTACGGACGTGCCTCCTCCCCATGTCAGAGTAGCGGTTGCCTCACCCATAAGCTTGTTAGCGCGGGCTAAGAATGACGGGCTGATAGCACCGTGAGTATTCCACGCCTCCGCTGGGATCGCATCACAGGCCGCTGCGATCATATCAGCGAGCGCGGTCTTGCCTGATCCTCGAGCACCGATGATTGCCACCAATCCAGGATTGAGCTGGATTTCTGGGTTAGCCATCCAATCAGCATTTGATATCGATAGATGGGATATAACTTGAGACGGCATTGCGGAGCGAGGAGGTTCTGAACCTACATATGCTCGTCCTTCGGGATCAATGCAGGCCTGTCGTAGTGCATCAAACTCTAGGCCTCCTTTGATCCATGAATATCTCTCGTCTGTTGGTTGACCTACAGTTTTATGATCGTGCGCATCACTACCGTGAAGGCAAGGTTTGCAACCGTTATATCGTTCCTTCAAATCATCCTGGGTGACACTCCGTTGCCCACTCCAGTATTCCCGCTGTCCCGGATTACTGGAAAAGATGATATGAGCGAACCGTTCGATTTCTTGGCGCACCGTGGCGTCGGCGGCTTGATGAATCCCTGAGGTTCCGTCACCTGACCCAGCAGCCACCGCCACCAAAATATTGGTTTTTGCCCATTCGCTTTCGCGTAGAACCCGCCGAAGCTGGTCGAAGTTAACCTTGAACTGGGTAGCTCCGTGTCTAAGCGCCGCGTGATCATCAATGATCTTGTTATCTGCGCGCTTTCCAAGGGTGATCAGATCAGCTCGGGTACAGTTATAGGTATCGTCATGCGCCTGAAATTGTAGACGCTGCAAAATACGCTGGAGCTGTTCAAGATGGTCTGGGTCGTCTGGACATACCAGGAGGTGAGCGTTGACGAACCCGCGTTTCGCAGCAACATCTAGCCGAATCTCCACATTCGGAAAAATCAGTTGGACATCAGGCAGCCGTCCTGCGCGTTTGAACTCCAGGACTTTCTCGTAGGTTTCCGTTAGGTAGTAATCTGTGACAGCCAACGCCTCGATTTTCGGCGTAAGCATTTCTATGCCAATGAGGTAATCATCCCAAGGCGATTTGCCTCCAAATTGATTATTGAGAACGGTGCCCGGTGCATGAATATGAGGTTCCCAGCGACACCATTCTGATCCGCGCCCTATCATTTATCCTCCTTGAGTGCCGTGGTCCATTGATGCTCAGATCATACCTTGGCTCATAGCTGCATAAACAGCGGCCTGTCGAATGCAGAACTTCAGTTGCAGCGGCAGAAAGGGCGCCGGGAGAGTGAGCAGCAACGTGTGTTCATTTAATGTGAACAAAATCCGTCCCGACGAGGCTATCAAACGTTCTATTACGAGAGACCCCAAGCGCTATGCACGCTGACCGAACACTAATTGAAGTCTTGAATACCCTTTGGAGAATCAGCCCGCCAGGACCAGACAGACTGTGGTCGTCACCGGAATTCGTAGCGTTAAAGAATTTATTGGTGCAACGATATGAAAACGGTAGATCAACCTTCGGACTGGAGTTTTCACTCGGAAATGCGCTGAGGTCTCTCGGCCTGCCTTGTTTACAAATGCAAGAGATTCGGCATCCACCGTTAGAGCTGGAGGACATCGCATCGGCGCTTGAACGAGAGTTTTCTAGAACGAAAGTGATGCGGCGGTATTTATGCCCATTGGATCTTGCGGACGATATCCCCACAATTAGCTTTGGGAATTCGAAGCTGTCTCGCTTCTCCGCCGCCGAGCTGGAAAACTTATTCGACGCTCCAAGATTGGAAAGACATTTCCCCGAAGTTCGACTGGACAGCTGTCGGCTTTCGGAATTTCACTGGTTGATCGTCGAAGAAGAGGTGGCGATAAACGTCGGTCCGGCAGGGCGCGCTCTTCCTTTTTTAGACATGTCTATTGAGAGAGATCTCGGAGAAATAGACCCATACAGCGGGCGTATCCCCGCTGTGGTCGAGTCAGCACTATTTTTCTTGCTGCTGGCACCTTGGGAGAAATGGGCCGAAATGACCGAGGTTGATTGGCGCGGATTTCACATGCCATGGATTTACACCGTCAGCGATGACTTATGCGTCTCACCAGCCCGGCCACCTGATCCGGATAGCCTATCTTGGGAACCGCAAGGTTATACAAACGAATGGGGAGAGACCATTGAGTATGAACGGCCGGTTGGTCTGCGCTTGGATGACAGTGCTGTTTTTGGTATCCAAGCCCTAACAAACGCATTCTGGGAACTGGTGCAGGACGCGCGAAAATCAGACCTGTTTAGTACTCCCGTGAAGCACTTTCTGGTCCGGGCTTTTTTGGCCAATAAAATAGATGAAATTATGGCTCACCTGACGGTGATCGAGGCTGCGTTGGGGACGGAAAGTGACCATAAGTCTCAATTGCGCCCAAAGCCCGACCGCCATAAAAGCATTGGGGCAACTAGAAGGGTTGCAGCCAGGCTTAGCGCTGCAGTCGGAGAGCCTCAAGCAGCACGAGACTTTCTTTACCTGTTCGACTTGAGGAGTATGTTCGTCCACGGACGTGCAGGTCTTCAGCCCATCTCAACCACACATCGAGTCATGGCGCGCAGCCTTGCACGAGGCGCCGCTAGCGCATTGGTGCGCCTCGCAAGCCTAGGGCTTCCGCGTGAGATCCTTTTGGCGCAGCTGCTCGATAGTGGGATTGAAAATTTGCCGTGAGGCTAGATCCCAAAGGAACCCAGTCTCTAAGGACGGTGTTAAAAGAGCTCAAAACTTCATATCTTGTCGAGCGACTCTACGACGTATCCTTGGGTTATGAAACCGTTCACTGTAGTCAAATAGATCCGCCCGTGCTTCATAGCGTGTCCGGAATATACGAAACTCGGGGCGATTCACTTTATATAAAACGGATTTTTCTCGCCAAATATGAATAAAGAACAGCTATACACCGTGGGTGATGAAGGACTCATCCCCCAAGCCGACTCCGCGCGTCAAGCTGTGGACTCGCTGCGTGGTTACGTCTATCAGGTGACTGCAGCGGCCCTTGCGTGGTTGGATATCGGTGAGCGATCCCGAATTTTCCTAGAGGTCGCTGAGGACTATGCCACTATGGCTGGTAACGTCCTCAAAGCTGTGCAGGTTAAGGATACCCGCGCATCAACCACTGTCACTCTCAATACAAAGAGCGTCCGCGCCGCGATCGCCAACTTTGTTCGTTTGACCCTTGAAAATCCCGCAATTGAAGTACATCTCGAATATTTTACGACCTCCGAGATCGGTAAAGAGTTAGCCGGATCTACGCCTCTTCCATCGGGAGAGGCGGGCTTGGCGTACTGGCGTTCAACCGCTAAAAGTGGAGATCTTTCACCTTTACGACAGTTACTCAACAGCGACTCATTCGTAGAGCCGGTTAGAACCTTCGTCAGAGAGCGAGACGACGAACAGCTGAGAAATGACTTACTACGGAGGATTCACTGGAACTGCGGCCAACCCGATCTGGCCGCGCTCCGCAGAGAGTTCAATCAGCGTTTGATCGTGGTGGCAAGGGAGCGATTCCAGTTGCCTGCTTCAGAAAGTGAGAGCGTCGCAGACACCCTGCTTTACAGTGTGCTTGAGAAGAGCATAGGCAAGAACGCTTCGGGACGGTGGTTGACACGAGCGGACCTAATAATTGCAGTAGAGACATGCACCCGGGTATCGGTTCCCAGGGCTGTGCTCGACACACTGACGGCATTCTCAGGCGGACTCGCCAAGCTAGACGGAGGAGGTGTCCAGCCCGGTATGTCATCGACACCGGCGCTGCGTTGGCTAATTGAAGGAAGCTCGCTTCCCAAGGCTCGAGGTTTTCTATCCCGGCCGGTTGTTAAGAATGATATTGAGGTAATGGTACGCGAGACAGGCGTCGGCTTTATTATCGGTACTAGCGGAGTTGGAAAGACAAATATAGTCCGTGCTGTTGCGGAGACAATCGGTGGAAGATTTTTTCTGGTTGATTTTCGGGATGCGGGAGTTGAAGAGACAAAGAATCGGTTAGACGTATTGCTTTCTCGTCTAGGTGGTCTTCAAGCACAGGTGATCCTTTTAGAAGACCTCAATTGCTATGAAAATCCTCAAGTTGGGCTATTACTCAGTCAAGTGCTTCAGGCGCTAGCTAGACGCGACATAGGCGTGATGATCACTTGCTATAGCAAACCTACCGCAAGAGACTTGGCTAATTTTGGGCTAAAGTTTAACTGTATTCACGAATGCTTGTACTTTAATCAAGACGAAGTGGACGAGCTGGTGTTGCTCCATGGCGGCGACCCAGCAATTTGGGGGCAATTAGCTCGTATTACAGGTGCTTTTGGGCATCCTCAATTGGTGCATGCATTCATTGCCGGTATGGCTGCTCGGGAATGGCCAAAATCCGAGGTGCTGCAGCTTTTGGGGGCCGGCCTCTCATCTGGAGATGTCGCTGCGGAGCGAGATAGTGCGCGTCGAAAAATCGTAGAGGCGCTCCCAGAACATACGAGAACGCTCCTCTATCGCCTTAGCCTGCTAATAGGCAACTTCGATCGCAACATGGCTCTGATCGTTGCTGAAATCCCACCGCCTGGAATCACCCCAGGCGAAGATTTGGACACGCTTATTGGCCCTTGGGTCGAGATAGTGGGAAGAGATCGGTACCGAATTTCGCCCTTGGCTGCGAAGTTTGGAAAAGAAATGCTTTCTCCATCTCTTCAAACACTCATCCATAGCGGTATTGCGAAGCATTTAATTTCAAATTCAAGCGTTGACGTTAGCGACGTTGACAAAATAATCACTCATTCACTCGTCGGGAAAAATACTTTTGCTTTGGCATTAGTTGCTACGAAACTGCTGAAAGCAGACGAATCTATCATAGGCTACCTCTGCGAAAACTTTTCGTTATTCCAAGTGCTTGAAGCGAGTGGGCCAATTTATCCACATGATATTCATGTATCGGCATTGCTTCGAATGGTGCAGTTGAAAGTTCTCGTAGCTGCTAAATCCAGAGAGAAGATACCATCCTGTTTTGCGGCATTACGTAAGGAAATTCAGCTCTTGCCGGAAGGGCCGACGAGAGATGCGATGTACGTCTCTGGGCTGCTCGTAATACTGAATTCCTTAGGTGTCGCTAATTATGTTAGCGATTGGTTTGTGATTTTGCAGGAATATCGAGCATTCATGCGGGAAAGTACACTGCTCGATCGTGCGACAGACGAAAGCTTGGAACAGAACTTCAATGCGGATGGTGGTGTTTCGAGCCTTTTCGCAGTCGGGATTGCCGGTCTGGATAGTGTTATAACGCTGGAGAAAATCTTACGTCAGCTGAATGATCTTGACCCCACCGATAGGGCTTTTTACCTTAGTACTATCCAAGATATCACACCCGATTATTCAGTCATGGTGAATGGTCCATGGGTCGCTCAGGACCGGGCGTCTCTAGATTATATAGATACTTCTGCACGCTATCATTGGATGGCAATGTGCACTAAAGATTGGGGAGTCCGTGCTCTAACTCTGCAATGCTGGATTGCTAGGGCGGTAATGTTAGATGAGCACGCGAGTGATCAGTTAGGTGCTCTTCGTGTCCTTGATGAGGCAGTAGCCGCGTGCGGCGAGGATATATTGTTAGCGCGCGCACGCGCAAAAATTTACTGGCGTGCACAAGATCACCCCAAAGCGTTAACAATACTGCGTGGTATTGCTGATGTTATTGGTAGTGACAATTGCGTCGAGCGAGCTTTCGCTCTGCGTGAGGCCGCAATCAGCGCAGCTAAGACTAGCGACTGGGCACAAGCGGAGCAGTGGTTCCTAGAAAGTAGAGAATCGGCATTACAAGCCAGCCTCCATGACATGAAAGTCATGGGCATTGGACTCGGTGCTGATGCCGCAGCAGCAGCTTTCAAGGCTAGGAATGTAGAAAAATCGCTGATCCTAATTGGGCGTGCCCTGACTGAGCTAGAGGGTATTGATCCCTGCACCTCTTTGCGATCTATCTACTGCCATAACGTCGTGCGACACACCTTACTCTGGCTAACGTCATGCATCGAAGACATACCTGTAGAGATCGAGGGTAAACCCATAGTGTTGGTACCTGGGAGTTGCAGTAATCCCGAACCGCCAGCAGCGATCGCAGAGCGTCCGGCTGCAGCAATGGACGTTGCCTGGTATATGCTGGCGAAGCTGGACGTCTTGGCCCGCACTAAAATTGGGTACGCGGTTCAGCTTCGTGAGAAATTGGGCTCGAATACTATTTTGAGTCTGGAGTTCAGCCTGCGCATGAGCGAACTCGTAGTAAATATTGAAGATAGTAATTCCGTAGAGTTTCCTGACTGTGTTTTACGTTTCGTAGAATGCGCGTCCCTTGCATTCAGCCGGTCAGATCTAGCCGAACTCAATATACTAGAGCCAGCTCGAGAAAGAATTCCAATGCTGAAGTTAGCTGAGCTCGACACTCAGTCTAAGAAAATCCTGAATGATGCACTCCTTGCGTATGCCATTAGGTGCGCAAGCAAGCATCGATTTGAAAATACTTCAGAACTGAAAGCCGCCATGGTTTCGCGGTTCGGCGTCGGCCCGGTGGAAAGCACCATCCTCGTTAGGATTGGAACCAGTGGGAAGCAAGCTTCACCAACGTCGTTTGAAGAGAGTCTAATTGATGATCTGTCGGTCTTTTGCGCGGAAGTTCACCCAACACCTAGAAACTACGCGTTGGCGGGTATTCGATCACTTCAGTTAGTGGCTCATTCGTACATAAAGAGTGACTTGATTCCCATAATTGCGTTATGGCAGCGCTTAGCTTGGACAAGGATTATCTCTTCAGAGGCGTTTCAGCTTTTCACACCTTTGAGTACAGTCCCACCTTTGAAAGCAGCTTTATCAAATTCAGCCAATGATGAGAGTTTTTTGTACCAACTTATGCTGTTGGCGGCAGATGCCACTGCATTGTCCCTCGGCCCTAACCTACGTGCGGATTTTGTCTCGAAGATTCGTCAATGACTGAGCAAATGACGACTTGGTTCGAAGGACTTGCTGGCAGGGCTATGGCAATATTGCAGTAGGCTGGAAGGTTGCGATAGTTTTTAATACTTGATGCATTGTGTCATGGAGAAATTTCCGGTGGTTGCGACAGATTCTAGATATCAATGACGCCCGAACGCGGACCCGTATCTTAGGCGTCTGATGCGACAGTTTTTATTTGCAATGACCAGTTGGGGCGTGTTTTCCAGGATCAAAACAGCCCCATGGAATGAAGGCTGACTACAAACCCCTCTAAAGCGATCCTCCTAGCGAAGGTGACGGCGCTGCCGGCAACAGGTGGGAACCAATGCCGAGGATTGAGACAGTTTTTAATCCCTGCCGCATGGATCAAGGGCGGAATTCCGAGCGTCGGGACAGTTTTTAGAGCGTCAACGCCCCTGCTCGGAGCGCCCGGATTTCTGGGACTACCAGAGACAGTTTTTAATCCTTAAGATCAACTCGTCGGGTCTCCAGGCCCCAACGCAAGGACGCGACGTTGATGCAACCTTCCTTTCCCCAAATCGGCGAACGTTTGAACAATCGCCGATTTGTCGTAGCGAACAACACCCATGGGCTATCCGGCACAGGCACGGTGTTTCATTACCTTGTCGAAGGGGATGCCATTTCCGGTACCTACCAAGGCGGCCGGATTCGCATGGGCACGCAAGTCGGGCGCGCAACAGGTGCCGATACCATTGAGCTGCTTTATCAGTGCCTGACGCTGGAGGGTGAGCTGCTGGCAGGCTGGTCGCGTGGCACGGTTGGCGTTGATCACGCCGGGCTTACCACCCTGAGCTTTGTGTGGGGTTGGTTGTCGGGTGCGAGCGGAGGCGGGGAATCGAGCTACGTTGAGCTGGCTACATAGGTCAAAAACAACCAGCGAAAAACCTCAGAGAGACGAGGGAAATGGCGCAGCAATTGATATAGATCGTTCCCACGCGTCGGCTCTTAAAGGGCTGACGCGGAGCGTCACAGGATGCATTCCCACGCAGAGCGTGGGAATGATCGGTGGAGGAAGTCAGGTCCACCAGTAACGAACAAGGTGGAAGAAAATCGGCGCCGCAAAACACACCGAATCCAGCCGATCCAGCATGCCGCCGTGCCCTTCGATCATATGCCCCCAGTCCTTCACACCTCGGTCGCGCTTGATGGCCGACATCACAATGCCGCCGGCAAAACCGAGCAGGTTGATCAGCAACGCGATCAAGAATGACTGCCACGGGTTGAACGGCGTGGTCCACCACAGCGCCGCGCCGATCAGGGAGGACAGCAGAATGCCGCCAATAAAGCCTTCGACTGTTTTCGACGGTGACAGGTTGGGCGCGATCTTGTGTTTGCCGAACAGTTTGCCGCACACGTACTGCAGCACGTCCGACAGTTGCACCACGATCACCAGGTAGGCGATCAGCAGCAGGTTGCGGCCTTCATAGCCGGGGATGTCGAGGGTCAGCAGGGCGGGCACGAACGACACGCAGAACACCGCGATCATCAGCCCCCATTGCACCTTCGATGCGCGTTCCAGGAAGTGCGTGCTGTCGCCGCCGAGAGAGGCGAGGATCGGTAGCAGCAGGAACACGTATACGGGGATGAAAATGGAGAACAGCCCGTACCAGTCGGCGTAGATCAGCAGGTATTGCAGCGGCAGGGCCAGGTAGAACGCTGCTACCAGGGCTGGGTAGTCGCTGCGGCGGGTGGGGGTGAGGGTGAGGAATTCGCGCAGGGCGTAGAACGACACTGCGTAGAACAGCAGGATCACCGCGCCGGTGCCGAGCCAGAAGGCGATGCCGATCACCACCACCATGACCCACCAGGCGTTGATGCGGGCGTTGAGGTTGTCGATCACCGCGTTCTGGGTGCCGCGAGTGCGCCATTTCAGGGTCAGGCCGATCAGCGAGGCCAGCACCAGGATCGCGCCGATCCCGCCGAACAACATCAGGGTTTGGCTATCCATGTCAGGAGTGCTCCGGGGCGAGGGCGAGCAGGGCGTCGCGGGTGCGGGCGAGGAATACAGCTTTGTCTTCGTCCTCTTCCAATTGCAGCGGCGCGCCGAAGCTGGTGGTGCACAGCAGGGGCAGCGGCAGTACGCGGCCCTTGGGCATGACCCGGTTGAGGTTGGCGATCCACACCGGAATCAGTTCAGCCTGTGGGTAACTTTTCGCCAAGTGATAGAGGCCGCTTTTGAAGGGCAGCAAGCCGTCTTCCAGATTGCGCGTGCCCTCGGGAAAAATGATCAGCGAGTCGCCGCCTTCCAGCGCGGCGAGCATGGGCTGCAAAGGGTTATCCACAGGGTCCTTGCGTTCGCGGTCGATCAATACGCCGTTGAACACCCGGTTGATGATGTAGCGGCGCAGGGCGCTCTTGTTCCAGTAATCGCTGCCGGCCACCGGGCGCGTGAATTTGCGCAGGTTTTGCGGCAGCGACGCCCACAGCAAGACGAAGTCGCCGTGGCTGCTGTGGTTGGCGAAGTAGATGCGTTGTACCGGTACCGGCGCGCAGCCAAGCCACAAGCTACGGGCGCCGGTGACGGTGCGTGCCATTGAGGTAATCAGCGTGGCGACCACGGGTTCGAACATGGGAATTCCTTATCCGGCAAAAGGTAGCCAAGGGCTGGCGAGGATCACGGCCAGGGTCAGCAGTACTTGCGCACCCAACAGCCAGGCTTGCTTGCGCAACAGTTTGAGGGCGCCGCGACGGCGTTCAATCCAGGGCCGGCCGGCGCGTTTGGGCGATTGCAGGCCGAGGGTTTGCAGGGCCTGGTCGAGGTCCGGGGTGCGTTCGGTGTCGCGGGCCAGCAGGGCGAACAGGTCGGCGTCGAAAGCCACGCGCAGCGCCGAATACTTTTGCAGCAGGCCCAGAATAATCATCCACAGGCTGAGCAGCAGGCAGATGGGCGCGACACTGGGCATTAGCAGTTGGACCAGGCCAAATAACACGCCAACCAGCGTCAGGCCTGTGGATAACTGATCCAGCGAGCGGCCACGGCGCAGCAGGCTGGCGACCACCTGGAGTTCCATATCAGCGGGCATGGGGCAAACCCTCCAAAGCTTCACGGTGAGCGGGATGCAGGACCACATGGGCCCGCGCTGTACGAATAATAGCCAGTGCCTCATCGACCGTGGCGGCGCGGCCGCTGTGCAGTAGCCAGGCGGCGACGGCAGTGGCGCTGCGCGAATAGCCGAGGGCGCAACACACCAGCAACGGACCGTTTACACGCAGGCGCTCTATGGCGTGTGCGGCTTGCAGGCATTCGGCAGGTGTCGGGGCGATCAGGTCCAGCACGGGAACGCATTGGTAGGCGCGGCCCTGTGGATTAATCGGTAATTCTGCGCAGAGGTCGACAATGGCCTTGAAGGAATTCTGCTCGCCCGTTGTGGGAATCCGCCCGAGCCAGATGTTATCCACAATCAGATCGGGTTGTGGATGCTGGCGTGTCCAAAGGCGTGAGTTTATCCACGCGGCCGCCAAGTAGGGCGCGTAGAGCCAGCGCGCTGCGGGCGTCAGTCGACCGTCGGCACGTTTCTGAACGCCCGGGGCTCCAAGCACGAGGTAGTTGGCCTTGATCAGGCCCAGGGACACTGCCGGCCACAGCAGCCAAAGCCACCAGCCACCCAACGTAAACGCCAGAACGATCAACGCCAATGCCCCCAGGCCATAGCGGACTCCCAACCGCCAACGTTTCGAATCCCGCGTAAGCCGCGCATTCAGCAGCGGGCTCGGATGCTCCAGCGGCCACAGCCACACACACAACCACCCGGCGAGGGCGCCTGTGGGTAAGTCGATAAAGTGATGTTGATAAGTGGTCAGTACTGAAATGCCGATCAACGCGAACCAACCATGCACCACCCAGCGCCACAATCCCTGGGTATGGCGCTGGTACATGACCCACAGGATCACCAGCAGTGCGATATGCAGAGACGGCGCCTGGTTGAACGGTTTGTCGAACCCGGCCAGTACGGCAAACAGCCAGCCGAATACGCCATCCAGTTCGGGCCGTTCGAAGGTGAAGCGCAGCGGCCAGATAAGGAAGCAGCTCACGGCGATCACTTGAGCAGACAGCAGGCGAAGCGCGTGTTGCTTCAGTTCATGACGACTGTTGGGCAGTAGCAGGGAGAAACCGTAGAGCAAGTCGATGGACCAGTAGGGCACGATGGTCCAGGCCCAGAACGGCATGTGGGTTTCCCAGCCGAACACCAGCGTGCCGACATCGCTGCGCTGGCTGGTGACCCAAGTGGCAAAGCCGTAGGTGCTGAAAAACAGCGGCGCCAACAGCAGCAGCCACAGGACGGCGGGTTTCAATAAACCGGGTTCGCGCATGCTCAGATCTTCTGCGCCAGGGATACGGTAAAGATGCCCCACTCATCCACACGCTGGGTGATTTTGCGGAAACCCGCCGCCTCGACCAGTTGATCCATTTCTGCCTGGCTGCGACGGCGCATCACCCAGGCCTGGCCCTGGCGATGGCTGGTCAGCGCGCGGGCGATCAATTCCAGCTGCGGGTGCCATGGCTGGCCGGTATAGACCAGGTAACCACCGGGCTCCACCGCTTCGGCCAGACCGGCCAGCGAACCGCCGACCATGGCGTTATCGGCAAACAGTTCATACAGCCCGGACACCACCGCCAAGGTCGGCTTGGGCGTCAGCGCCGCCAGATCTGCGCGATCAAACGCATCCCCTTTGACGAACTGCGCGATATCCCCCAGGCCTTTTTCGCGAATCAGCGCGCCACCGTCGCGCACGTTGATGTCGCTGTAGTCGCGCAGCAGGATCGATTCCGGCAGCGGCGACACGCCCTGCAAGGCTTCGAGAATGTAACGGCCGTGGCCGGCGGCGATGTCGACGATGCGCACTTCGCGATCATCCGCGCGCAACTTGGCCATGGCCAGGCGCAGCAGCTCTTCGACGTTCAACTTGCGCTGACGAATACCGCGCCAGCCGATGGAGTTGAGGTAGTTGGTATCGATCATCCGCCCCAGCCCGCCCTTGCCGGTGGGCGTGTTGCGGTACACGTAGTCCAGGGTGCTGCCGGAGTCGAAACCGGTGTCGAAGCCCAGCTTTACACCGTCCGACAGATTCTTGCCCAGGCCCATGCTGGCGCGGGTCATGCGCCAGTACAGGTCGCGCAGGGAGTTGCGCGGCAGCGGCGCGGCGAGGGATTCGGACTCGGCGCAGGTGGCGCCCAGTTTGTCGGCGTCCAATAGAGAGGCGCGGTCCAGCGGGTGTAAGAAGTTCTGCAGGATAAAACGCTTGGCGCTGTTCACGGCCACGGCACGGTCACGTTCACCGAGGGTGTCGTGGAAGAAGCCGGGGAGGACGTGCAGCTCCTTTTTCAGGCTGCCGAGGCGCTCGAAAAATTGCTGCTGGGGTTTGCGGTGCACCACGAAGTCGGAGCCAGAGATCAGCAACTGGGTCGGCACCTGGATCGCCTGGGCATCGGCTACAACGCGGTCGGCCGCTTCGTACAGGCCGAGCAGCACATTCACCGAGATAGCCTTGGTGATCAGCGGGTCGCTGTCGTAGGACGCTACGCGTTCCGGATCATGGCTGAGGAACTTGGCCTTAACGTAGCTGTTGACGAAAAAGTTGCCGCGAAACTTGCGCATCAGCGCGAGGCCAGGCCGCGCGAATGGCACGTACAGCTTGACCTTGAACGCCGGGGAGGCGAGCACCAGGGAGCGGATCTTCGGCGCGTAGTCGTGCACCCAAGTGGCTGCGATCACCGCGCCGACGCTTTGGGCGATCACCGCGAGGTTTTCCTCGACGAGGCCGTAGGTGGCGCCGATGTGGTCGCAGAAGGTCTGCACATCGCGGGCGCTGGTGGCGAAGCTCGGGCTGTCGCCACGTTCGCCGGGCGATTGACCGTGGCCACGGGCGTCCCAGGCGAAGAAGTCGAACTGCGGCAGGTCCAGTTCATCCACCAGGTGGGCGATGCGTCCCGAATGCTCGTGGCCGCGATGGAACAGCAGGATCGCCTTGCGCGGCTCGTCGCCGGCGGGCGCCGTGGCCGGCCAGTGCCGGTAGAAAAGCTCGACGCCATCATGGGTGCTGAAGGTGTGCTCTTGCTGTTCGCGCATCGCAAAATCCTTATGCAGAAGGGGAAATGTTTTGTTCTTCTTTGAGGCCCTGACGCACCCGGTTGACCAGGGTGTAGGCGAGCAGGGCGGCGACCAGCCACATCACCGTCTCGACCCAACCAGCGCCGAGCCAGCCCAGCGCAACGCCGGTAGCCAGCACGCCAAGTACAAATGCGCGGTCACTCTTGCCCATCGGCCCGTCATAGCGGCGTGACGCACCCACCATCGGCCCGAGCACGCCGGCGTATTCGCTGAACACCGCCAGCAGCGCCACCAGCAGCACCGGCGCCAGGCTCACGCCGGGTATCAATGCGAAGGGCAGGATCAACGCGCTGTCGGCGACCACGTCGCACAGTTCATTGAGGTACGCGCCCAAACGTGACTGCTGGCCGAATTCCCGGGCGAGCATGCCGTCGATGGCGTTGAGGGCCATGCGCAGGATCATCCACAGCGGGATCAGTGCAAACAGCCAGAGGTGCTGGGCGAAGCTGGCGATCAGCAGGCCGACCAGCACGGAAATGACCCCGGCGAGCACGGTGATCTGGTTGGCGGTGGTGCCGTTGTCGTAGAGGCGCTGCACCAGGGGGCGCAGCAGGTTTTGAAAACGCGGCTTGAGCTGATAGATCGAAATCATGGGGGGTGACGCTTCCTTGTCCGTGGGCCCGCGAAAAACTGTTTGGAGTGTGCCGATTTAACGTTGCTTGCACCAGTGATAGCGCGTGTTTATGGGGGTTTAGTCACGGTCTGCTTAACAGCGAACAAAAATTTCACGCCGTGTGTTATATCGTAACGAATTATGTACAAGTGGACATGTCGGGGATGCAAGTGGATCTAGAAGCTGACGGCGCTTCGGTTGAAGGCCTGCCGCGTTTTCAGCAAGGGCTGTTCCATGCCCGTCGATTGAGGCAAGCCGGTATCAGTTTGACGGCCCTGGCCATTACCGGTTGGGTGCTGGCGCTGTTTGTCGCGCTGTTTGCGCCGTTGTCGATCTGGCCGGTGGTGTTGATCAACTGCGCCTCGGCCTTGCTGGTGCTGGTGGCCGGCTTGCAATCGGCGTGGTGGGTGGCCGATTGGCGTGCCCAGGCGATGGAAGAGGCGCCGGTTGAACTGAACGCAGCGCTCAGCAAAGACATGGGCTGGCACGCACGCCTTGTCGAGCGGTTTGGCAGCGGCTTGCTGGCCCAGATCGGTGCACCGGTGCTGTGGCTGGGTGGTTGGTCGTTGCTGGCGTTGGTCAGCATCATCGAATTCTGGAGCCTGGCCTTGCCGGCTGCGGCAGTCGGTCAATCCGCAAGCGTCGGCGCCGCGCTGGCGTTGGCATTGGCTTTTGGCCTGCTGGTGTTCGAGCGTCGGCTGGCCCAGGAAACCCCCGCGCAATGGCCGGAAGCCTCGCCGCTTGCGCAGTTGAGCCGCGTGGCGATTATCTGCCTGGTGGTCAGTGCGATTTGCCTGTTGTTTGCCAGTGCGCAATCCGTTTGGCCGTTGCGCCTGGCGACACTGATTGGCCTGTTGCCGGCGCTGGTGGCGCTGGAGTTCCTGTTAAGGGGCGCGCTATCGCTGTTCAGCCCGCGCCAGCCGCGGCTTGAACCGCGCCTGATGGCGCACAGTTTTATTGCCGGACTGCTGTGCTGGCCACCGCAACCCTTGCAGGCCTTGCAGCATGAATTGCACAACCGCTTCGGCATCGACCTGCGTCAGATATGGGCCTTTACCTACATGCGCCGGGCATTTTTGCCGGTGTTGCTGGTGGTGCTGGCTGTCGGCTGGGCGCTGACCGGCGTGCATGAAGTGCCCCTGCAAGGCCGTGGGATTTATGAGCGCTTCGGCAAGCCGGTGGAGGTCTTTGGCCCCGGCCTGCATGCCGGGCTGCCATGGCCTCTGGGCCGCGTGTTGAGCGTGGAAAACGGTGTGGTGCACGAACTGGCGACCAGCGTCAGCGAAGCCGCCACCCCCGAGTTGGCCCCCGCCGAAGGCCCGGCGCCGCTGATCGCCAACCGCCTGTGGGACGCCAGCCATGTGAATGACAAATCCCAGGTTATCGCCAGCAGCAGCGGCGACAAGCAGAGCTTCCAGATCGTCAATATGGACGTGCGGTTCGTCTACCGTATCGGCCTGACCGACCACGCCGCGCTCGCCGCCACCTATAACAGCGCCGATGTACCCATCCTGATTCGCAGCACCGCCAGCCGGATCCTCGTGCATGACTTTGCCTCGCGTACCCTCGACGAACTGCTCGGCGAACAACGCACAAGCCTCGCCGACGAAATCGGTCGCGCCGTGCAAGCGGACTTGCAAAAGCTCGACACTGGTGTGGAAATTCTCGCCACGGTGGTAGAAGCCATCCACCCACCGGCCGGTGCGGCCAACGCCTACCACGGTGTGCAAGCCGCGCAGATTGGCGCGCAGGCGCTGATCGCCCGCGAGCGTGGTGCCGCCAGTGAACAAACCAACCAGGCCTTGCTGCAAGCGAGTACCGCCCGCGACCAGGCCCTGGCCACCGCCCGCGAAGTGAACGCCGGCGCCCAAGCGGCCGACCTGCGGTTTACCGCCGAACAAAAGGCCTACGCCACGGCCGGCCAAGCCTTTGTGCTGGAGCAGTACCTCGGCCAACTGAGCCAGGGCCTGGCCCACGCCAAGCTGCTTATTCTGGATCACCGCCTGGGCGCCAATGGCGCGCCGACGATCGATCTGCGTTCTTTTACCTTGCCGGCCGATCCCTCGGTGCCGCGTAAAGCCGTTCAATAAGGAGTCTGTCTGTTGAGCGCTCATTCTCACGATCATGGTCACCACCACGGCCACCCTCATCACCATCACGGTGATGAACAACCGGCCGGCCCGTTTCCTTGGCGGCGCATGGCCTGGGCCGTGTTGCTGGTGCTGTTTGCCGTCGCGGCGGCGAGCCTGGTGCAGGTGCGTTCCGGCGAAGCCACGGTGATTACCCGCTTCGGCAACCCGGCGCGGGTGCTGCTGGAACCGGGCCTGGGCTGGCGTTGGCCGGCGCCGTTTGAAGCGGCGATCCCGGTGGACCTGCGCCTGCGCACCACCTCCAGCGGTTTGCAGGATGTGGGTACCCGCGATGGTCTGCGCATCATCGTGCAGGCCTACGTGGCGTGGCAGGTGCAGGGCGATGCCGATAATGTGCAGCGCTTTATGCGCGCGGTGCAGAACCAGCCGGATGAAGCGGCGCGGCAGATTCGTACCTTCGTTGGCTCGGCGCTGGAAACCACCGCCGCCAGCTTCGACCTGTCCAGCCTGATCAACACCGATGCCAGCCAGGTGCGCATCGCCGATTTCGAGGCGCAGTTGCGTCAGCAGATTGATCAACAATTGCTCACCACCTACGGCGTGCGCGTGGCGCAGGTGGGCATCGAACGGCTGACCTTGCCGTCGGTGACGCTCACCGCCACCGTCGACCGCATGCGCGCCGAGCGCGAAACCATCGCCACCGAACGCACTGCCGTGGGCAAGCGCGAGGCGGCCCAGATTCGTTCCGCCGCCGAGCGTGATGCGCGGATCGTGCAGGCCGACGCCACGGTGAAAGCCGCCGATATCGAAGCGCAGTCGCGGGTCGAAGCCGCGCAGATTTATGGCCGCGCTTACGCCGGTAATCCGCAGTTATATAACCTGCTGCGTTCCCTCGACACCTTGGGCACGGTGGTAACGCCGGGCACCAAGATCATCCTGCGCACCGATGCCGCGCCGTTCCGCGCGCTGGTGGACGGGCCGAAGGACGTTCAGCCATGACGATGCGTGACATCCCGGACAGCCCGTGGATCCAGGCCGGACGCCTGACCTTCCTGGCGCTGTACGCGGTGACCGTGTTGGCGGCGCTGGCGTGGGCGTTTTCCAATGTGCGGCAGATTGATCCGCAGAACCGTGCCGTGGTGCTGCACTTCGGTGCCCTAGACCGGATTCAGAATGCCGGGCTGCTGTTGGCGTGGCCGCAGCCGTTCGAGCAGGTGGTGCTGTTGCCGGCGGCCGACCGGGTGATTGAGCGGCGGGTCGAGAACCTACTGCGTTCCGACGCCGCGACCCAGGCCGACCGCGTGGCCAGTTTTGCCACGCCGCTGAGCGATGCGCTGGCCGGTTCTGGCTACCTGCTGACCGGCGATGCCGGTGTGGTGCAGCTGGATGTGCGGGTGTTCTACAAGGTCACTGAGCCCTACGCGTTTGTGTTGCAGGGCGAACATGTATTGCCGGCCCTGGATCGGTTGGTGACGCGCAGCGCCGTGGCCCTGACGGCGGCGCGGGACCTGGACACGATTCTGGTAGCGCGCCCGGAACTGATGGGTACCGACAACGGCGCCGCCGAGCGCCGTGAGCGGCTGCGCGGCGATCTGGTACAAGGCATCAATAAGCGCCTGGCGGAGTTGACCGCCAGCGGCTTGGGCCTGGGCATCGAAGCCACTCGCGTCGATGTGCAATCGAGCCTGCCGAGCCCGGCGGTAAATGCTTTTAATGCGGTACTCACCGCCAGTCAGCAAGCCGACAAGGCCGTGGCCAACGCGCGTACCGAAGCGGCAAAACTCACCCAAAACGCCAACCAGGAGGCTGATCGCCTGGTGCAAGTCGCCCATGCCCAGGCCAGCGAGCGCCTGGCCAATGCCCAGGCGCAAACCGCCACCGTCGCCAGCCTGGCTCAGGTCAAAGACCCAGGCTTGTTGCTGCGGCTGTACCGCGAGCGCCTGCCGAAGATTCTCGGCCAGGCCGGCTCGGTGACCACGGTCGATCCCAAAGACGACTCCCGCTTGATCATTCAGGGAGCCGAACAATGAGCGCGCCCATGCTGACTTCCGCCGAGCAGCGCAGCGCTGCCCGGCAACTGACCCTGGCCATGCTCGCCTTGGGACTACTTGTGCTGGGCCTGGTGTGGCGCTGGCTGGCGCCGGACCAGAACGGCGTCAGCCAATTACTGTTGGGTGTTGCCTCGCTGCTGGTGGCGGTGCCGGTGATGCGTTCGGCCTGGTACAGCCTGCGTTATCCGAGCTTGCATGGCATCACCGACCAACTGATCGCCCTGGCGATGCTCGGCGCCTGGGCCACTGGCGACCTGCTGACCGCCGCGCTGCTGCCGATCATCATGATTTTCGGGCATGTGCTGGAAGAGCGCAGCGTGATCGGTTCCCAGGAAGCGATCCACGCCCTGGGCAAACTGACCCGCAGCCATGCACGCCTGGTGCAGGCCGACGGCACCATTCTCGAGGTCGACAACGGCACGCTGAACACCGGCGATATCGTCGAAGTGCGCGCCGGTGACCGCGTGCCCGCTGATGGGGTGGTGCTGTCGGGCCAGGCGAGTTTGGACACGGCGCCGATTACCGGCGAATCGGTGCCGCTGGAAGCCAGTGTGGGCGTGCAGGTGTTTGGCGGGGCGATCAACCTCGACGGTTTGTTGCGCCTTGAGGTGACCCGCACGGGCAACGAGTCGACCCTGGGCAAAGTCATCGCGCTGATGCAGAACGCCGAACGCTCCAAGCCGCCGATCACCCGGTTGCTGGAACGTTATGCCGGCAGCTATATGGTGCTGGTGCTGTTGCTGGCGGCGGTCACCTGGTTTGTGACCAATGACGCCCAGGCGATGTTGGCCGTGTTGGTGGCGGCGTGCCCTTGCGCGCTGGTGTTGTCGGCACCGGCCACGGCGATTGCCGGGATTGCCGTGGCGGCGCGCCATGGGATTCTGATTCGCAGCTCGGCGTTTCTGGAAGAGTTGGCGGACCTGACCTCGCTGGTGGTCGACAAGACCGGCACGCTGACCTTCGGCACGCTGCGTTTGCAGTCCATCGAGACCACCGCTGTGGACCGGCAGGTGTTGCTGAACCTGGCGGCCAGCCTCGGCTCGGCCAGCAGTCACCCGGTCAGCCGCGCGTTGGCGGGGTTGGCGACCCAGGAGCAACGCTTGGCGCTGACCGACATTCGCGAACGCCAAGGCCTGGGTGTGGTGGCGCAGACCGAGCAGGGCGAAGCGGCGCTGGGGCGGCCGGAGTTGTTCGCGCAATTGGGCGTCGTCACCCCCCCTGTTCCGAACCATGACGGCCCGATTGCCGGGCTGGCGCTGAACGGGCAATTCCTCGCCTGGATGTTGCTGGCCGACAGCGTCAAACCGGAGGCTCGCCAGGCCCTGCAAGAACTTCGGGACCTGGGTCTTGGTCGCCAACTGTTGCTCACCGGCGACCGCCAAAGCGTCGCCGACAGCCTGGCGCTGGACGTGGGCATCAGCGATGTCGTGGCTCAGGCCCTGCCGGAAGACAAGCTCAACCGCGTGCTGGGGGAGATCGGCAGCGGCTTTCGGCCGATGGTGGTGGGCGATGGCATCAACGATTCCCTGGCGCTGAAGGCCGGTGTAGTCGGCGTGGCGATGGGCGCGGGTGGGGCGGATATCGCCCTGGCGTCGGCGGATGTGGTGTTGATCGGCAGTGACTTGCGCCGCTTGGGTACCTGTGTGCGGCTGAGTCGCCAGTGTCGGCAGACGTTGCAGGTCAATGTGATCATCGGCCTGGGCTGGACGTTGGCCATCGTCGTGTTTGCCGCCTTTGGCTGGCTGGGCGCGGCGGGCGCGATGATTGCGGCGGTGCTGCATAACCTCAGCACGTTGTTGGTGTTGGGCAATGCCGGGCGTTTATTGCGCTTCCAGGAGCCGCTGTCGAAGCTCGACGAATGATTTTCGGATTTTTTGCATACGGCTGTAACGCGGATAAGGGACCTCACTCTAGTGGTGTGTCGAGACTGAACAATCCGTTCAGACCGACTCCACTACCGATCATGAGGAATACAAGAATGAACATTAAATCCGCAGCTGCCGGTGCCGCTCTCGCAATGGCCGCCGCTACGATGTTTGCCGGCGTTGCTACTCAGGTACAAGCCGCAGACGCCAACGTGCATTGCTATGGCGTCAACGCCTGCAAAGGCCAGAACGACTGCAAGACCAAAGACCACGCGTGCAAAGGTCAAGGCTCCTGCAAGGGCCAGGGCTTCCAGTCCATGAGCAAGGCAATGTGCGACGAGAAAGGCGGCAAAGTCGGCGAGTAACCGGCAACCGAGTGCTCCCGCAGCGGCTGTCCCCACCGCTGCGGACACTTTGCCCCTGGAGTGTCTTATGTCCGCTTCCCTTCCAAGTCTGGGTTACGGCCTGGGTTTGCGCAGTGAGTACTACCAGCAGATCCTCGAACAATCGCCGGCCGTGGATTGGTTCGAAGTGATCTCCGAGAATTACCTCGTGCAGGGCGGTAAAGCCTTGTACTACCTGGACGCGATTGCCGAGCGTTATCCCCTGGTGATGCACGGCGTGTCCCTGTCTATCGGCGGGCCGCATGCCCTCGATACCGATTACCTGAAACAGATCAAGCAGCTTGCCGAGCGCATTCAGCCGGCGTGGATTTCCGATCACCTGTGCTGGAGCCGTGGCAACGCGCACCAGTTGCATGACCTGCTGCCGCTGCCTTACACCGAAGAAAGCCTCTACCACGTGGCCGGGCGTGTTCGTCAGGTACAGGACGTGCTGCAGCGCCCGTTGGTACTGGAAAACGTCTCCAGCTATGTGCGCGCCAAGGCGGATGATTTCACCGAGTGGGAATTCCTCAATGCCCTGGCTCATCTCACGGGGTGCCAGTTGTTGCTGGACGTCAACAACGTGTATGTCAGCTCGCGTAACCACGGGTTCGACGCCTGGACGTTTATCCGCAACCTGCCGCCCGAGAGTATCCGCCAGCTGCATCTGGCGGGGCATATGGACTACGGCGATTACGTGGTCGACACCCACGACCACCCGGTGTGCGATCCGGTATGGGCGCTCTATCAACAGACCCTGGAACACTTGGGGCCCGTCTCGACGCTGTTGGAGCGTGATGACCATTTCCCGCCGTTCGAAGAACTGCTCACCGAGTTGAGCAAGGCCCGCGAACTGGGGGCGACGGCCTTGGCCAGGAGAGCGTTATGCGCCTGACCGATTGGCAGCTGGCCTTCGAGCAGCATCTGTTATCTGAAACCCAGATTGCCAACAGTGGCTTTGCCGCCACCTTGCTGGGTGGGCCGACCCTGGATGTCGAAACCGGCCTGGCGATTTACCACAACGCCTACCTGTCGCGGTTGCAGGAGGTGTTGCGGCATGACTTCGGCGCGATCTGGTATTGGCTGGGGGATGATGAATTTGCGGCGTTGACCGAGGCCTACGTGCGTCGTTATCCGTCTGCTCATTACAGTCTGCGCTGGCTGGGGGAGCGGTTTGCAGCGTTTATCCTTGAGCATCTGGTGGCCGGGCAAAGCGCGCCGCTGGCGGAACTGGCGCGCCTGGAATGGGCGTTTACCCTGGCGTTCGATGCGCCGCAGGGACAGCCGCTGACCCTGAATGACATGGCACAACTGCCGCCAGAAGCTTGGCCGGGTTTGCAGGTCACCCTGGCGCCTTCGGTGCAGCAGTTACTCTGCCGCTTCAACACGCTGGCGATCTGGCGCGCCAGCAAGGCTGAGTCGGACTTTCCTGATAGCCAGGCGTTGGCCCCGGCACATATCTGCCTGGTATGGCGACACCAGAATGTGTGCCATTACCGCAGTCTGGAACCCGCCGAAATGTGCGCCCTGGCAGGAATGGTGACCACCGGCTGGAATTTTTCAGAACTGTGCTCAGCGTTGGCAGTCACTTTTGGAGAGGGTGCACCCCTGCAAGCGGTTACGTGGCTGAAACAGTGGGTCCAGGACGGTTTGCTTCAGCGCCGAGTCCCATAGAAGTGGGCTATCAAATCGATAGCCTCCTACTTTGTTACGCAGGGTCTACCCTCACTGCAGACGTCTGAAACAAGGGGGACTACTCATGCTCGCGCAACTTCCACCGGCCTTACAGAATCTTCAGCTACCGCTGCGTCTGCGACTCTGGGACGGCCATGAATTCAACTTGGGCCCCGAGCCCAGTGT
Source organism: Pseudomonas fildesensis (assembly GCF_001050345.1). Taxonomy (GTDB): domain Bacteria; phylum Pseudomonadota; class Gammaproteobacteria; order Pseudomonadales; family Pseudomonadaceae; genus Aquipseudomonas; species Aquipseudomonas fildesensis. Next base: position 184,738 of record NZ_LFMW01000003.1, read on the forward strand.
GACCATCGTGGTGAAGGACCCCACGGTTGTTTCCAAGCTGACCCATCCAACGCTCAACGCACTGGGCGAGGCCTTCGTCGAGGGCAAACTGGAGCTGGAAGGCTCCATCGCCGAAGTGATTCGGGTGTGTGACGAGTTGAGTCACGCCCTGATCGACGACGGCGAGGTCAATCGTCCGGTGCGCTCGATCCACGACAAGGCCACCGACGCAGCGGCAATTTCCTACCATTACGACCTGTCCAACGAGTTCTACCAGCTGTGGCTGGATCAGGACATGGCGTATTCCTGCGGTTATTTCGAAACCGGCAGCGAATCCATCGACCAGGCCCAGCAAGATAAATTTCGCCACCTGTGCCGCAAATTGCGGCTGCAGCCTGGGGAATATTTGCTTGATGTCGGCTGCGGTTGGGGTGGGTTGGCGAGGTTTGCGGCGCGGGAATTCGGGGTCAAGGTGTTTGGCATCACCCTGAGCAAGGAGCAGTTGGCACTGGCCCGGGAACGGGTGAAAGCCGAGGGCCTGGAAGACCATGTGGACCTGCAACTGCTGGATTACCGCGACCTGCCCCAGGACGGCCGTTTCGACAAAGTGGTGAGCGTGGGCATGTTCGAACACGTCGGCCATGCCAACCTGGCGCAATATTGCAAAACCCTGTTCGGCGCGGTGCGTGAAGGCGGCCTGGTGATGAACCATGGCATTACCGCCAAGCACACCGACGGCCGTCCCGTGGGCCGAGGCGCCGGGGAGTTTATCGAGCGTTACGTGTTTCCCAACGGCGAACTGCCGCACCTGGCGATGATGACTGCCGAGATCAGTGAGGTCGGGCTGGAAGTGGTCGACGTCGAAAGCCTGCGCCTGCACTACGCGCGCACCCTGGATCATTGGAGCGAGCGCCTGGAAGACAACCTGGAAGCGGCGGCGAAGATGGTGCCGGAGCAAGCGTTGCGTATCTGGCGGCTGTACCTGGCCGGTTGCGCCTATGCGTTTGCGCGAGGCTGGATCAACCTGCACCAGATTCTGGCGGTGAAACCTCACGCCGATGGCAGCCATGAACTGCCGTGGACGCGCGAAGATATCTACCGCTGAATCTCTGGATCGGGCTTTTTGTGCCGAGCGGGCTTGTTGTGGCAAGCCCGCTCCCCACAGGGGTTTACCGTCGCTTCTTAGAGGATCGGTGAAATAAGCCGCGCAACCCGCATGCCCAGCTGTTGAAGCCGGCGGGTTTCGCGGCTTTCTGCCTGGCTGACTTCATGCGCCAGGGCGAAGTCAGCCAGCAACATCTGCTCCACTTCCTTGGCGAAGGCTTCGTCGACGGTCAGCAGCATCACTTCGAAGTTCAGCCGGAACGAGCGGTTGTCCATATTCGCACTGCCGATGGCGCTGATTTCGCTGTCCACCAGCACCACTTTCTGATGCAGGAAACCGGGCTTGTAGCGGAACACACGCACCCCGGCGCGTACCGCTTCGATTGCATAAAGGCTGGAGGCGGCGTAGACGATGCGGTGGTCTGGGCGCGACGGCAGCAGCAGGCGCACGTCTACCCCACGCAGGACCGCCAGGCGCAGGGCGGCAAACACGGCTTCGTCGGGGACGAAATATGGGCTGGTGATCCACACGCGCTCGGTCGCCGCGTGGATGGCCTCGACGAAAAACAATGAGCAGGTTTCATACGGATCGGCCGGGCCGCTGGCGAGCAATTGGCAGAGCACACCGTCTTCGGGGTAAGTGTCAGGCAGGATCAGCGGCGGCAACTCCCGCGCGGCCCAGAACCAGTCCTCGGCAAACGATTCCTGCAGGCACGCCACCACCGGGCCGGTGACTTGCACATGGGTATCACGCCACGGCGCCAGCGGTGGTTTTTTGCCCAGGTATTCATCACCGACGTTATGCCCGCCGACGAACCCGGTGATGCCATCCACCACCACGATCTTGCGGTGGTTGCGGAAGTTGACCTGGAACCGGTTGAGCCAGCCGCTGCGGGTGGCGAACGCCTTGACCTTTACCCCGGCGTCGCGCAGCGATTGCGCATAACGGTAGGGCAGGGCGTGGCTGCCGATGCGGTCGTAGAGCACATGAATGTCTACGCCTTCGGCGGCCTTTTCCTTGAGCAAGGCATGCAGTTCGCGGCCCAGTTCGTCGTCATGAATGATGAAGAACTGGAACAGCACGGCGGTTTTCGCACCGCGAATGGCCTCGAAGATAGCGCTGAACGTGGCATCGCCATTGATCAGCAGGCGCACCTCATTGTTCGCCAGGCACGGCATGCGGCCGAGTTTGGGCATGGCGCGCAGGGAGGCGTAGGCGCTGGAGTTTCGCGCGGCGAGGGCTTCCTCGACCCAAGGGCGCCAGTTCAGCGCGGTGATGGCGGTGTGCATTTCCTGGTTGGCCTGGCGGCGCGCCTGGATGTACGCGTCGAAGGTACTGCGGCCGAAAACCAGGTAGGGAATCAACGTCAGGTAGGGCATGAACATCAGCGATAAGGCCCAGGCAATCGAGCCTTGGGCGGTCCTGACGGTCAGCACCGCGTGGATCGCGGCGAGGCTCCCGAGAAAGTGCAGCGAGGCGATGAAGTAGGCGAGCAGGTGCGGGCCAAAAAAATCCATGGACGACATAACTCCAGACAATCCTGTGCGTAACAGACCATGTTCGACGGTGAATGTCGCTATTTTATTTGCCGTGCAACACTGGCGCTTTTACGGCGTCTAACGCCCACAATTGCTCAGGAGTTACTCGATGAATGCTCGTCTGCTAGGTTTGGCCATGGTTGTTGGTTTGTCGCTGCCCATGGCGGCACAGGCGCAGATGCTGGCGCCGGGGTTGTGGGAGTTGACCAGCAGTAAAATGAAAGTCGATGGACAGGACTTTGACCCGTCGTTGATTCTCGGCCAATTCAAGCAACTGATGACCCCTGAACAGAAAGCCATGCTTGAAAAGCAGGGCGTCACCATGGGCGGCAAAGGCGTTCAGGTGTGCCTGACGCCGGAGCAGGTAGCCTCTGACTCAATCCCCCTGACCGACCCACGCTCTGGCTGCAAACAGGAAGTGACGGACAAGACCGGTAACCAGTGGAAATTCCGTTTCAGCTGCCCGAAAGCCCAGGGCACGGGTGTCGCGACCTTCCAGAGCCAGAAGGAATTCACCACCACGGTAACCGGCACCTTCAACGCCACCGGCATCCAGCAGAACGGCAGCCTCGATACCCATGCCCAGTGGCTGGGCAACAATTGCGGTACGGTCAAACCCCGCGCTTAACGCAGAAAATGCAGCGGCAAACCCTGACAACTGTCGACCACCTGGCCGTTGTGCCACGCCAGGTGGCCGGAGACCAGTGTGGTGCTGATGCTGTGGCGGAAACTGCGTTCGGCAAACGGGGTCCAGCCGCAGCGGGCCAGGATCGGCTGGCTGCTGACCGGCTTGCCCGCAGGCGCAGGCTTGATTAGCACCAGGTCGGCCCAATAGCCTTCGCGCAGGTAACCCCGGTCCGGGATGGCGAACAGGTCCGCCACACGGTGACTGGTTTTCGCCACCAGGGTGGTCAGGGGCAACAGCCCATCCGCCACCAGCTCCAGCAACGCCGGCAGTGCGTGTTGCACCAGGGGCAATCCCGACGGTGCTTCGCGATACCCCAGCTGCTTTTGCGCCCAGGTATGCGGCGCATGGTCCGTGCCAATCACATCCAGACGATCACTCAGCAAGGCCTGGCGCAGGGCGTCGCGGTCGGCGCGCGTCTTGATTGCCGGGTTGCATTTGATCTGGTGGCCGAGGCGGTGATAGTCGCGGTCATCAAACAGCAAGTGGTGCACACAGACTTCTGCCGTGATGCGCTTTTGCGCCAGGGGCTTGTCCTCGAACAACACCAATTCGCGGGCGCTGGTCAGGTGCAGCACGTGCAGGCGCGTGCCGTGGCGCTTGGCCAATTCCACGGCTAATGACGAGGAGCGATAACACGCCTCGGCGTCCCGGATCAGTGGGTGGGCGACGGCGGGGATGTTGTCGCCGAAACGCTCGCGCAGACGCTGTTCGTTGGCCAGGATGCTGGGCGTGTGTTCGCAGTGTGCCAGCAGGATGGTCGGCACTTCGGCGAACAGGCGCTCCAGGATGCGCGGGTCGTCCACCAGCATGTTGCCGGTGGAGGCGCCCATGAACACTTTGACCCCAGCCACTTCGCGCGGGTCGAGGGCGGCGACGGTATCCAGGTTGTCGTTGCTGACGCCGAAGTGAAAACCGTAGTTTGCGACCGAGTGCAGGGCGGCACGGCGTTTTTTGTCGGCCAGCGCATCCAGGTTCAGGGTTGCCGGTTGGGTGTTGGGCATGTCCATGAAGCTGGTGATGCCGCCGGCCACCGCCGCGCGGGACTCGCTGTAGAAGCTGCCTTTGTCCGGTGCGCCGGGTTCGCGAAAGTGCACCTGGTCGTCGATCATTCCGGGCAGTAACCACTGGCCCCGGGCGTCGATTTCCACGGGCGCGTTGTGCCCTTCAATGCTGCTGGCGATCTTCTCGATACGGCCATTGGCAACCAGCACATCGGCGTCGAATACCTGGCCTTCGTTGACCAGGCGAGCGTTGCGAATCAGCAGGCGGCTCATGGTTCAGAACTCGTTCTGCAGGGCTTTGTAGCCGCGGACCAGGTCGACATTGGTGCGCGCCACGTCTTCGGAAAACTCCGAGGCGCTGACGCTCACCGGCGGGAATTGCGACAGGTCGGTATTGGGCCCGATGCGGGTGGTGGAGGGCACGTAGAACGCGGCGGGCAAATCGCGGCCGTCGACCACCGAGTTGTGGCGCACCACGCAGCCATCGCCCACCGCGCAGTTGAACAGCACGCTGTTGAAGCCGATGAAGACGCGGTCGCCGACAGAGCAGGGGCCGTGGACGATGGAGCGGTGGGCGATGGAGGTGAACTCGCCGATGGTCACGGCGGCACCGGACTTGGAGTGGATGACCACGCCGTCCTGGATATTCGAATTGGCGCCGATGGTGATCGGATCCATGGCGCCGCTGGCGTCCACCTCGTCGGCGCGGATCACGGCGTAGGGGCCGACGAAAACGTTCTCGCCGATGATGACTTTGCCGCAGATGATGGCGGTCTTGTCGACGTAGGCCGATTCGGCGATTACCGGCAGATCGCCGGAAGGGTTCTTGCGGATCATTCAGTGGGCTCCTTGAGAGGCGCGGTAATGATGTGGACCTGGTCGCCATCGATGGCGTTGTAGAAGCAGGTGGGCCGGCCGGTGTGGCAGGCTGGTCCTTGCTGGTCGACGATCAGCAGCACCGCATCGCCGTCGCAATCCAGGCGCGCTTCGACCAGCTGTTGCCAGTGGCCGGAGCTTTCGCCTTTGCGCCACAGCCGCTGGCGCGAGCGCGACCAGTAGCAGGCCTGTCCTGTGGCCAGGGTCTCGTTAAGGGCCTGGCGGTTCATCCAGGCCAGCATCAGTACTTCACCGCTGCCGTGTTGTTGGGCGATGGCGGCGATCAGGCCATCGCTGTTCCACGGCAGCGCGTTGAGTACCGGTTCCAGGGGAAAGCGGCTGCCGACGGCAGCCTCTTCCAGGTCCAGCATGCTCAACCTCATGGCTTGCTCAGGGCCGCGCACAAGGTGTTGAGGTTGTATTCGAACAACCCGGTAAAGGTGCTGGCCGGGCCTTCTGCGGCGAGGGCGTCGGAGTACAGCGTGCCGCCGATCTGCGCGCCGCTTTCGTCAGCGATCTGCTTGAGCAGGCGTGAGTCTTTGATGTTTTCCATGAACACGGCTTTGACCTTGTCCTTGCGGATCTGGGTGATCAGCGCGGCGACTTCGGCGGCGGACGGTTCGCGTTCGGTGGACAAACCTTGTGGCGCGAGGAACTGGATGCCATAGGCCTGGCCCAGGTAGCCGAAGGCGTCGTGGGAGGTGACGATGCGGCGGTTGCCCGGTGGCAGCGCGCCAAACTTGGCCTTGGCTTCGGCCAGCAAGCGGTAGATGTCTTTCAGGTAGGCCTGGCTGTTGCGCAGGTAGTCAGCCTTGTTGGCCGGGTCGGCCGCCACCAGTGCCTTGGTGATGTTGTTCACATAGATTTCGGCGTTGGCCAGGTTGTGCCAGGCGTGCGGGTCGGGGATGGTTTCACCGTCTTCGTCCATGGTGTGGGAGATCACGCCTTTGCTGGCGGTGACCACGGTGGCCTTGGTTTCGGTGCTGGTCACCAGGCGGTCCAGCCAGGGCTCGAAACCGAGGCCATTCTTGATGATCACCTTGGCCTTGAGCAGCGCCTTGGCGTCGTCCGGTGTGGGCTCGTAGGTATGGGCATCGGCGTCCGGGCCGACCATGTTGCTGATCTGGATGTGATCGCCACCGATCTGGTGGGTGATGTCATCGAGAATGCTGAAACTGGTGACTACCTGGAGTTTGTCTGCGGCCTGGGCCGTCGATAACGACAGCACGAGACTGAACAGCACGAATAGAGCGCGCATCGGGAAACACCTCATTGGGATGACAGCAAAGGCGGGCGGCGCAGCAAGCCGTGCACCGGACCGAAGACCACGGACAGCAGGTACCCACCGCCAGCCACCAGCACAATCGCCGGGCCGCTGGGCAGCGAGTAGTAGAACGACAGCAACAAACCCAACCACACCGACAGGCATCCCAGCACCGCCGATACTGCGATCAACACCGGCAGGCGCCGGCTCCAGAAACGTGAAGCGATCGCCGGCAACATCATCAAACCCACCACCATCAACGCGCCGATGGCCTGGAAACCAATCACCAGGTTCAGCACCACCAGGGTCAGGAACAGCCCATGGGCAAGCGGGCCGAGACGGCTGACGGTTTGCAGGAACAGCGGGTCGAGGGTGTCCAGTAGCAGCGGTTTGTAGATCAGTGCCATGGCGATCAGGCTGAAGCCGGAGACCCAGAGCATGCCGGTCAGCGTGGTTTCGTCGACCGCCAGGGCGGAGCCGAACAGCAGGTGCAAAAGGTCCAGGCGCTTGCCGGCGAGGCCCAGGATCAGCACGCCAGCGGCGAGGGAGATGGGGTAGATGGCGGCGAGGCTGGCGTCTTCGCGCAGGCCGGTGCGTCGGGTGATCCACGCCGCCAGCCCGGCCATGCTCAGGCCGGCGCCGAGGCCGCCGATAGTCAGCGCGGGCAGGCTCAGCCCGGCGAACCAGAAGCCCAGGGCTGCGCCGGGCAAGATGCCGTGGGCCACGGCGTCACCGATCAGGCTCATGCGGCGCAGAATCAGAAACACGCCCAGCGGTGCGGTGCTGCAGGCGAGTACCAGCCCGCCGATCAGCGCGCGGCGCATGAAGACGAAGTCTACAAAGGGCATATACAGGTGGCTGGCGAAGTGCATCAGGCCACCTGCATGTGGGGTTGCGGGCGGATCAGTTCTTTACTGGGGCCGAACAGGCAGCCGCTGCTTTTGATCTGCACGACCTGCTCGGTGTGTTGACGCACGGATGACAGGTCATGACAGACCACGACCAACGTGCGGCCTTCAGCGTGCCAGGCATGGATGTGTTTCCAGCACAGCGCCTGGCCTTCTTCGTCGAGGGCGGCGTGGGGTTCGTCAAGCAGCAACACCGGCGCTTCGGCCAAGCTCATGCGGGCGAGCAGGGCGCGTTGCAGTTCACCGCCGGACAAGGCCATCAACGGGCGATGCTCCAGGCCACTGAGGCACCAGTCTTCCAGTACCGCTTGCAGGCGCTGGCTACGTTGTTGCGGGGTCAGCTTGGTGCCCCAGAAACCGGCGGCGACCAGCTCTTGCAGGCTGATGGGAAACTGGCGGTCGAGGTGTTGTTGCTGGGGCAGGAACGACAGGCCGCCACGACGTGGAACATCCACGCTCACGTTGCCCGCCAGCGGTTTTTGCAGGCCCGCGATGACTTTCAGCAGGCTGCTCTTGCCGCAACCGTTGGCGCCGATGACACCGGTGAGGCTGCCTTTTCCCAGGGTGAAATCCACAGCGGGGGTCAGCGGCTGGCCGGGAGCGCCCCAGCGCAAAGCGTTGCAGGTGATCATGCAGAGTCTCTCGTCCAGCGGCTTTCAGCCACGGCATCGTGCGCGTGCAGGCTTTCGGCGTGGATCACTTTGAGGTGGAAGGCTTTGACGGCATCCGAGCGCTTCAAGGCGAGGTTCAGACGGCGGGCGGCGTCTTCGCAGAACATCAGGTTCTGCCCGTTGGCGAGGGCGAAGGCTTGTTCGTCCGCACGTTTCACGGCGGTTTGCACAGCGGTGCCTAGGGCGGCTTCGACTTTGTCGATCAGCTCAGCCAATGCCAGCTGTTCGCCTTGCACCTGGATGTGCAGCTGCGCGCTGCTGCGCTGGCTGTGGGGCGTGGCGACGATACCGTTGGCGCTGCCGAGCCAGGTCAGCACATCTTCGTGTTGCAACGGTGTGTTGCCGAAGTCTTGGAGGAATTGCTGCTGAATCAACTGCCTGGCGAGGGCAGCGGAGCAAGGGCAGGTTGAGGAGTAGGTAACGTCAATTTTTAGTTCCACGTGGAACATCTGGTTTTCCAGGCGCGCTTCAATGCTCACCGGGTAGCCCTTCCAGCCCGCTAAAGGACTGACCAACGCCGGGCGTTTCAGCAGCAAATCGGTGTGGATGCGCAGGTAGGCGTTATTAGATAAACCTTCATGACTGTCGAGAAAACGCTGCAGTACATTACGCAGAAGTGCCGGAGTAAGGGGCTGCTGGTCGAGCATCTCCAGCGCCAGGTACAGGCGTGACATATGAATGCCACGGGCCGCGCCATCGTCCAGGCTGACCCCGGCGTCGGCGGTCGCGGTCAGGCGTTGACCGTCGAGAAAGATGGGCAGGGCAATGCCGCACATGCCCACCCAGTCGAGCGGCAAGGCTTGGCGTGAAGCCTGCGCGGCGATATCCGGCAGAGTCAGCGCGTTCATAAGCAAGTCCATCGTTGGCAACAAAAAGACATGTTATATTATAACTATTGAGCCGACGATGAATTTTCTGCTCCTGCCTTTGTTCAGTCATGTCGAGCAGGGACGCTCCTTTATTTGCGGTATATGTCATGCACAGACGTCAGCTCCTCAACCTGCTCCTGGCCAGCCCCCTGTTCACCCTGCCTTTCGCCGCGTCGGCCACGCAGATTCGCAATGCCCGCCTGTGGCGCTCGGACGACAAACTGCGGCTTGTGTTCGACCTCAGTGGCCCGGTGCAATACAAGACCTTTTCCCTGGCCGCGCCGGACCGCCTGATCATCGACCTGAGCGGCGCCGGCCTCAGTGGGGACTTTTCTCAGTTGGCCTTGAAGAACAGCGGGATCACCGCGATTCGCTCGGGGCACTTCGGCAAGGACGACACGCGGATCGTGCTGGACCTGGCAGCGCCGATGCAGCTCAACAGCTTTCTACTGCCGCCCCAGGATGGTCAGGGCCATCGCCTGGTGCTTGATCTCACCAGCGCCACTCAGGTGCCTCGTCAAATCGCGGCTGAACCCACACCTGCTGTGGACAAGGCGCACCCCAAGCGCGACATCGTCGTGGTGGTCGATCCCGGGCATGGCGGCAAGGACCCTGGCGCAGTCGGTTCCAAGGGCCAGCGCGAAAAAGACGTGGTGTTATCGATCGCCCAACTGCTCGCCAAACGCTTGAAGCGCGAGAAGGGCTTTGACGTGAAACTGGTGCGCAACGACGACTTCTTCGTACCGCTGCGCAAGCGTGTGGAGATCGCCCACAAGCACAACGCCGACATGTTTATCTCGGTGCATGCGGATGCGGCGCCACGGGTCACTGCGTCGGGTGCTTCGGTGTATGCCTTGTCCGAAGGCGGCGCAACGTCGGCCACCGCGCGCTTTATGGCGCAACGGGAAAACGGCGCCGACCTGCTGGGCGCCACCAGCCTGCTGAACCTTAAGGACAAGGATCCGATGCTGGCCGGGGTGATTCTCGACATGTCGATGAACGCTACCATCGCCTCCAGCCTGCAACTGGGCAGCTCTATTCTGGGCAGCCTGGAAGGCATTACCTCACTGCATCAGAAACGTGTGGAGCAAGCGGGGTTTGCGGTGCTCAAGTCACCGGATGTGCCGTCGATCCTGGTGGAAACCGGGTTTATCTCCAACGCCAGGGACAGCGTGCGGCTGGTCACCGCGCGTCATCAGCAAGCCGTTGCAGATGGCCTGTTCGAGGGCCTGAAAAAATATTTCCAGAAGAACCCACCGATGAATAGCTACATGGCATGGGTGCAGGAACAGAAGAACGGCCAGGTTTAACAACCGTTGATGCGGCTGCAGGTGAACTTGGCGCTGGCCCCACCCGAACTGGAAAACCGGTTAATCGTGGTCCAGCCCACACGCCGCGTGTAGCCGACCCACGCCTCACCGTCCGAGGCCAAACCCGTAAAGAACGTCAGCTGCCCATAGCGGCTGTTGGTTTGAGCCCAATAGCGTTTGCCGATCACCTCGAAGCCGCGCAAATACGTGGTGCTGCCGACGGTCGCCACGCTGTAGGCATTGCCCAGCGGGTCCACGCAGGCCAGCAGGTTGGCGCTGCGCGTGCAGTGCGCCAGCGGGCTTGGTACTTGGGCGCAGGCAGGTCCTGCCGCTGCCAATAACAGGGCGCACAACAGGTATTTCATAGGGCTTCTCGGGGCAGGGAAGTGATCAAGCATTGCGCCCTTTGTCGTGACGAGCAAGGGAAGGTTGGCTTATTTGTATTGTTATACTATAACATTAAAAAACAGCCTGACCCGTGAACCGCTCTCCATGACTGAACAAGACCTCCTCGCCCAACCGCCCGTCGATTACATGAACGAAACCCAACGAGGGTTTTTCCGCGCGCTGTTGCTGGCCCAGCGCAATGAGCTGCAAGCGCGTATCGACGCCGAGTTCCAGGTGCTGCGCGAGCAGGAGCCCAACAGCGATCCGGCGGATGTGGGCAGCGCCGAAGAACAGCGCCAATGGCAACTGCGCCTGCTTGAGCGGGAAAAAAAGCTGTTGGACAAGATCGACGACGCCCTGGAGTTGCTGGCCCGGGGTGAATACGGATGGTGCCGCGAAACCGGCGAGCCCATCGGCCTGCAACGTCTGTTACTGCGCCCCACCGCCACCCTGTGTATCGAAGCCAAAGAACGTGAAGAGCTGCGCGAACGCCATAAACGGGCGAGTTGACCGGCCACCCCTGATGAGGAATACCTGATGCCCAATCGTCTCCCCGTTACCGTGTTGTCCGGCTTTCTCGGCGCCGGTAAAAGCACGCTGCTCAACTATGTCCTGCGCAACCGCGACAACCTGCGGGTAGCGGTGATCGTCAACGACATGAGTGAAATCAACATTGATGGCGGCGAGGTCCAGCGTGACGTCACCCTCAACCGCGCCGAAGAAAAACTGGTGGAGATGAGCAACGGCTGCATCTGCTGCACCTTGCGTGAAGACTTGCTTATAGAAGTCGGAAAGCTCGCCAGGGAAGGTCGGTTCGATTACCTGCTGATCGAATCCACCGGCATTTCCGAACCCTTGCCCGTGGCCGAAACCTTCACCTTTCGCGACGAAAACGAGCAGAGCCTGGCGGATATCGCGCGACTCGACACCATGGTCACCGTGGTCGACGGCATGAACTTCCTGCTCGACTACCAGGCCGCCGAAAGCCTGGCGTCACGGGGTGAAACCCTCGGTGAAGAAGATGAGCGCTCGATCACTGACCTGTTGATCGAGCAGATCGAATTCGCCGACGTGATCCTGATCAGCAAGATCGACCTGATCAGCAGTCATGAACGCGAGGAACTGATGGCGATCCTGGAGCGCCTGAATGCCCAGGCGGAAATCATCCCGATGGTCATGGGTGAAGTACCGCTGAACAAGATCCTCAATACCGGCCGCTTCGACTTCGAACGCGCCGCGCAGGCTCCAGGCTGGTTGCAGGAGTTGCGCGGTGAGCATGTGCCGGAAACCGAAGAATATGGCATCGCGTCCACCGCCTATCGCGCGCGGCGCCCGTTCCATCCGCAGCGGTTTTTCGACTTTATCGACCGCCCGTGGGTGAACGGCAAACTGCTGCGTTCCAAGGGCTTTTTCTGGCTGGCCAGCAAGCACCAGGACGCCGGCAGTTGGTCCCAGGCTGGTGGCCTGATGCGCCATGGATTTGCCGGGCGCTGGTGGCGCTTTGTACCGAAAAGTCAGTGGCCCCAGGACGAAGAAAGCGTCGCGGCGATCATGGGCAACTGGCAATTAAGCACCGGCGATTGCCGCCAGGAACTGGTGTTTATCGGGCAGAACATCGACTTCGCGCTGATGCGTGCCGAACTGGACGCCTGCCTGCTCAGCGATGAAGAAATGGCCTTGGGCGTCGATGGCTGGCGCCTGCTGGCCGACCCTTTTGGCCCTTGGTATGAAGAGGCAGCCGCCTGATGCTGGCGCCGGTCATCCCCCTGCGTCACGTGATTCGCCAGACCTGCGGTGAAACCCCGCTGGCCCTGTCCGATATCCTCGAAGACGGCATCAACCTGGCGTTGTGGCAGCGCCAACTGCCGCTGCATATCGCCGAATTCGGCGCCCTGCTGGTGGCGCTCAACGAGCCGCTGGCCGAGTCTTTGGTCATCGAGCTCAACAGCGAAGACGCTGAGCCGAACATGCAGGGTTTGGCGTCACGTTGCCGCGACCTTGAGGGCTACGAAGGTTTTATCACCGATGTGTCATGGCTGATCAGCGCCTTCGCGTGTTTGCTTGGCGCCAAGCGCATCGGCGTGCGTTTGCGGCTGTTGGACAAGGCCATGTGCCCGCGTTTTCACGTCGACCATGTGCCTGTGCGGCTGATCACCACCTATGCCGGCGTCGGCAGCCAGTGGTTGCGCGAAGGCGTGATGGACCGGCGCAAGCTGAGCCAGCCGGACGCCGAACCTACCGAGCGCATCGAGCAGATCCAGTGCGGTGAAGTGGCGCTGCTCAAGGGGACAAAGTGGCACGGTAATGAAGGTCATGGCCTGATTCACCGCTCGCCTGCCTTGAAGGCGGATGAACGACGATTGATCCTGACGCTGGATTGGCTGGCATAACCGGGTAGGATCAAGCTCTCTACACGGTCCGAATGATGCCCCTCATGCTGCAGAACATTCCCACCCATGTGATTGCCGGGCCCTTGGGCGCCGGCAAGACCAGCCTGATCAAGCACCTGCTCGCCCAACGCCCGGCCAACGAGCGCTGGGCGGTGTTGATCAACGAGTTCGGGCAGATCGGCCTGGATGCGGCCTTACTCACTCAGGACGACGACGGCATTGCGCTGGGCGAAGTGGCGGGTGGCTGCCTGTGCTGTGTGAATGGCGCACCGTTCCAGGTAGGCCTGGGCCGCCTGCTGCGTAAGGCCAAGCCGAATCGTTTGTTTATCGAGCCCTCGGGCCTCGGCCACCCGGCGCAGTTGCTCAAGCAATTGCGTGATGCGCCGTGGCAAAACGTGCTGGCGGTTCAGCCCTGCGTGCTGGTGCTGGATGCGCAAGCCCTGGCGGCGGGCAAACCCTTGCCTGACGCGCAGCGGGAAGCGCTAGCCAGTGCCGGTTTGCTGGTGCTTAACAAGGATGAGGCGCTGGATACGGCGCAGCGCCAGGCTATCGAACGGCAGTTGCCCGATTGCCCGTTGTATTGGACCCGCCAGGCGCAGCTGCCCCTCAATCAGTTGCCAGGCTTCAATGCGCACGCGGGCGCGGCTGTGGATAACTTCGACGAGCCCAAAGGCTTGGCGCAGATGCCGGCGATCTGGAGCGATCCCGCGCTGCCGATTTGCCTGAACCAGGCTCAAGAGGGCGGTTGGAGTATTGGCTGGCGTTGGCACCCGAGTCAGGTATTCGACACCCAGCGACTGCGTGAGTGGCTTGAAAGCCTTGAGTGGCGCCGCGCCAAGCTGGTTATCCACAGCGCCGAAGGCTGGGTCTCAGCCAACGCTGTGGATAACAGCCCACTCGCTTGGCAACCCAGCGAGTGGCGCCGCGACTCTCGTATCGAATTGATCTTCAGCCAACCACAGGACGTGGCCGCGTTACAGGCCGCGCTTGCTGCTTGCCGTCAGTGACGCGTCTTGGTGGCGTGGTCCTGGCGCCACTGGCTGAGCTCGATCACCTCGGCACTGGGCAGCGGTGTCTTGATTTCGAAGGGGTAGGGCGCCAGTTCGATCTGTGCGCTATGGGCGCCGAACTGGGTGATCGTCCCCGGATGGCGGGTTTCGCCGGTCACGGTGAACTCGAAATTGTAGATACGCGCCAGGCGCCGCCGGCCGTTGGCGTCCTTTACAAAACCGATGCGCTTGAGCGCCACGGCGCCATCCAGCAACTCGATGTCGAGCTTGGCGCAATGCTGCTTGACCCGCTCCAACGCCCGTTCGCGCAGACCGTGGTTGTGCCACACCCAGGCGGCGCCGGTCGCCAGCAGCATTAACACGAAGATGTTTCCCAGGGTCAGCATGCGAAAAACTCCAACAAAGTGAGAGCAGCTTAACTGTGTCGCCGGTCTGTCGTACAGGCTGCGTTTAGTCGCATACTGCGCGGCCAGAATTTCAACGGCTTTACGGAAATCCCCTGCATGAAACGCACACCTCATCTGCTTGCGATCCAGTCTCATGTGGTCTTTGGCCACGCCGGAAACAGCGCCGCCGTGTTCCCCATGCAGCGGGTCGGGGTGAACGTCTGGCCGCTCAACACGGTGCAGTTCTCCAACCACACCCAGTATGGCCAGTGGGCGGGCGAAGTGTTGGCGCCGCAGCAAATTCCGGCGCTGGTGGAAGGCATCGCCGCTATTGGTGAACTGGGCAACTGCGACGCCATCCTGTCCGGCTACCTGGGCAGCGCGGCCCAGGGCCGGGCGATCCTCACCGGCGTGGCGCGCATCAAGGCGACCAACCCCAAGGCGCTGTACCTGTGCGACCCGGTGATGGGCCATCCGGAAAAGGGCTGCATCGTGCCGCAGGAAGTCAGTGATTTCCTGCTGGATGAAGCTGCGGCCATGGCCGACTTCCTGTGCCCCAACCAGCTGGAGCTGGACAGCTTTGCCGGGCGCAAGCCGCAATCGTTGTTCGATTGCCTGGGCATGGCCAAAGCCCTGCTGGCCCGCGGGCCGAAGGCGGTGCTGGTCAAACACCTGGACTACCCAGGCAAGCTGCCGGACGGCTTCGAGATGCTGCTGGTGACCGCCGAAGGCAGCTGGCACCTGCGTCGCCCGCTGCTGGCGTTTCCGCGCCAGCCGGTGGGCGTGGGCGGCCTGACCTCGGGGCTGTTCCTGGCGCGGGTGTTGCTGGGTGACAGCCTGCTGGCCGCCTTTGAGTTCACTGCGGCGGCGGTGCATGAAGTGCTGCTGGAGACCCAGGCCTGCGCCAGTTATGAACTGGAGCTGGTGCGCGCCCAGGATCGGATCGCCCATCCGCGCGTACGCTTCGAAGCGACGCCGATCGGGCTGTGATCAGGCGTCGGCCTTGATTTCCTGATAGCGCTTCTCCAGCTCCTGGCGGATCTGCCGGCGTTGCTGGGCCTGCACAAACCGGCGCTTGTCCTCGCTGTTATGCGGTTGCAGCGGCGGAACGGCGGCGGGTTTGCGCTGGTCGTCCACGGCCACCATGGTGAAGAAGCAGCTGTTGGTATGGCGCACCGAGCGTTCGCGGATGTTCTCGGTCACCACCTTGATGCCCACCTCCATCGAAGTGTGGCCGGTGTAGTTGACCGACGCGAGGAAGGTCACCAGCTCGCCGACATGGATCGGCTCGCGAAAAATCACCTGGTCGACCGACAGCGTCACGACATAGCGACCGGCATAACGGCTGGCGCAGGCGTAGGCCACTTCGTCGAGGTACTTGAGCAGGGTGCCGCCGTGGACATTGCCTGAGAAGTTGGCCATATCAGGGGTCATCAGTACCGTCATCGACAGCTGGGCGTTTCCGGGTTCCATAGCACACTCACGGTTGTAGGCATTGGTTGGGGAGGCACCTCTGCGGGTGCTGAAATCTTTGCAGCGCCATCCCTAACGGGACGCCGGTGGGCGGCTTGCCGTCACGCCCTGACCGATCTGTTTCCATATATTGCACCGGCTTTCTGCCGGAAGTCGCGGTGTTAACCTTCAAAAGCCCGTCTCAGGGCCTTTCTTACGATTTAGGCAGACTTTTCCTTCCGCCCTTTGCGACTATTCAGACGCGCGGGCGGAAGTGGGAAAAGCGCCAGTACCCTCAAGGAGCCCCTCGCCATGCACGCCATCAGCTTTATCCAGGACTTGGCCGTGATCATGCTGGTGGCAGGGGTTGTCACTATCCTGTTTCACCGCCTCAAGCAGCCGGTGGTGCTGGGTTACATCGTTGCCGGGTTCATCATCGGCCCTCACACCCCGCCGTTCGGCCTGATCCACGACGAAGACACCATCAAGACGCTCGCCGAACTTGGGGTGATCTTCCTGATGTTCTGCCTGGGCCTGGAGTTCAGCCTGCGCAAGTTGTTCAAGGTGGGCGCCACGGCATTTATCGCGGCTTTCCTGGAAATCATCCTGATGATCTGGATCGGCTACGAGATCGGCCGCTGGTTCGACTGGAGCACCATGGACTCGCTGTTCCTCGGCGCGATCCTGGCGATCTCTTCAACCACCATCATCGTCAAGGCGCTCAATGACCTGAAGATGAAAAACCAGCGTTTCGCCCAGCTTATTTTCGGCGTGCTGATCGTGGAAGACATCTTGGGCATCGGCATCATCGCCTTGCTGTCGAGCATCGCCGTCAGCGGCACGGTCAGCTCCGGTGAGGTGTTCTCCACAGTCGGCAAGCTCTCGCTGTTCATGATTGTCGCGTTGGTGATCGGTATTTTGCTGGTGCCGCGCTTGCTGGCGTATGTGGCCAAGTTCGAAAGCAACGAGATGCTGCTGATCACCGTTTTGGGCCTGTGTTTCGGCTTTTGCCTGCTGGTAGTGAAGCTGGAATACAGCATGGTGCTGGGGGCGTTCCTGATCGGGGCGATCATGGCCGAATCCCGGCAGTTGGTTAAGATCGAGCGCCTGATCGAGCCAGTTCGCGACATGTTCAGCGCAATCTTCTTTGTGGCGATTGGCTTGATGATCGACCCGCAGATCCTGCTGCAATACGCCTGGCCGATTGCGGTGATCACCGTGGCGGTGGTGCTGGGCAAGATGCTGTCCTGTGGCCTGGGGGCGTTTATCGCCGGCAATGACGGCCGCACCTCACTGCGCGTGGGCATGGGGCTGTCACAGATTGGCGAGTTTTCCTTCATCATCGCCGCGCTTGGGATGACCTTGCAGGTTACCAGCGACTTTCTCTATCCGGTGGCGGTGGCCGTTTCAGCGATCACTACGTTGCTCACACCTTACCTGATTCGTGGTGCCGACCCGCTGTCGCTGAAGATCGCGGCGGTAATGCCCAAACGCATGAGTCGGGTGTTCGGCATGTACGGTGAATGGCTGCGCAGCATTCAGCCTCAGGGTGAGGGCGCGATGCTGGCGTCCATGATCCGCAAGATCATCCTGCAAGTGGGTGTGAACCTGGCGCTGGTGGTGGCGATATTCTTCACCGGCAGCTTTTTCGCGGCGCGCATTGGCGGGTACCTGGAGGGCTGGATCAGTGATCCAAGCTGGCAGAAGGCGTTGATCTGGGGCGGGGCGCTGCTGTTGTCGCTGCCGTTTTTGATTGCGGCGTACCGCAAGCTCAAGGCGCTGTCGATGTTGCTGGCGGAGATGAGCGTGAAGCCGGAGATGGCCGGGCGGCATACCCAGCGCGTGCGACGGGTGATCGCCGAAGTGATTCCGGTCCTTTCGCTGCTGGTGATTTTCCTGCTATTGGCAGCCTTGTCGGCCAGTATTCTGCCGACCAACAAGTTGCTGGTGCTGATTGCCATTGTCACGGCCGCAGTAGCTGCCGTGCTCTGGCGATGGTTCATCCGCGTGCATACGCGGATGCAGGTCGCCTTGCTGGAGACCCTGGATAACCACAAGGATACGCCGGAGCACTGAGGCTAGCAGCGCATTCATTGTGGCGAGCGAGCTGTTGTGGCGAGCGAGCTTGCTCGCGCTGGGCTGCGCAGCAGCCCCATTGAGAACGATGCGTTCTTTCAGGCTTGCCGATGTGAGGGTTTTTGGGCTGCTTCGCAGCCCAGCGCGAGCAAGCTCGCTCGCCACAACAGCCCGCTCGCCAGAACCCGCGTTGTTACGCAGGTATCAGCTTTCCAGCCAGACGTCCCGCGCCCAGTGCCAAACCGATTCCCAGGTTTCTTCGGTGACGAGTTCTTCTTCGCCGGACCACAGCACTACGGTGCCGTCTTCCTCGACGCAGTAGTAATCGTCGCCGTCCTGGCAGATCGGGATCATGCTGCGGTCGACGCCGGCATCCCAGGCGTTGGCGGCCACGTCTGGCAGGTAGGTGTGGGATTGTGGGTCGGTGATGGTCACCGGCTCCAGGCTGCCGTACACCACGTCGCTGACGGTCAGCAGAAATTCACGGAAGACAAAGGGGATGTCGATGAACAGTTGCTCCTCGATTTCCACCACTTGGTCTTCGTCAGGCAGCTCCAGAGGAACCGGGACCGGTTCGTTGGCTTCACGCAATTGTTCGATGATTTCTTCCACGGCCGGGATCCTCTTGCTAGATGGCGCGGTTTATAGGGGCGTTTTATACAGTAGCTCGCTATAAGTGCAACCGTGAAATAGAAAACCCCGGACATGTCCGGGGTTTTTTATTACCGCTTGCTTAAACGTGCGGGTATCAGCCGTTCTGACGGATACCGGCGACCAGCCAAGGCTGGTTCTCGCCTTGCGGACGTTCCATGTTCCAGCTTTCGCTGAACACTTCGCCCTGGTCGAAACGCGAGGTCTTCGACACACCGCTGAAGGTCAGGGTGGCGATAGTCTTGTCGGCGCGATCATCCACACCTTCCAGCTGCACGCGCAGGTCGTCGATGTAGGTCGACTGGAATGCATCGCCCAGGTCGGCACGTTCGCGCTTGAGGAACTCCAGCAGTTGCGGGGTCACGAACTCGGAGATCTTGTCCATTTCGTTGGCGTCCCAGTGCTGCTGCAGGGACTGGAAGTGGCTACGGGCCGCTTCGACGAAACGCTCTTCGTTGAACCAGGCCGGCGCGTTGATCACCGGACGGGCGGCAGCAGGCGCTGCCGAACCACCGAAGATCGAACCCATGGCTGGCTTCTGCTCGAACACTTCACGCTGCATCGGCGCGCCGGCTGGAGCCATGTGCTCCTGCTGCTTGCGGCGACGGGCGGCGATAAAGCGGAAGATCAGGAAGGCGATAACCGCCATGATCAGGATGTCGAAGATCTGCATGCCCTGGAAGCCGCCGCCCATGAACATGGAAGCGAGCAGGCCACCGGCCGCGATACCGGCCAGAGGGCCCAACCAGCGCGAAGCACCGCCGGCCTTGGCAGCAGCGCCAGCGGCACCGGCTGCACCAGCAGTGGCGGCTGCACCGCCGGCACCGGCGGATGGAGCCATTTGGCTGGTTTGGTGAGTCGGTGCTGCACCCGAGCTTTTGCCGCCACCGAAGCGCTTGGCGTTGGCGTCGATGCTCATCGTCAGGCCGATGCACAACGCCATGGCGATGCTAAGAAAACGTTTCATAAAGGGAATTCCCATTTGTGGATTGCACGCGCGCCATGTTGCACAGGTGTCGTGACAGTGGCTAGCGACATAATGTTTCGGGCTTTTGCGTAAGACTGATTCTGAAGGGTCTGTAGGACGTATTACAGATATTGGCCCGCGCGGTTAAAAAACAAGGGCGGGACCACCGATCGTTCCCGCGCTTCGCGTGGGAATGCCGCCTGAGACGCTCTGCGTCGCTCTTTAAAGCCGTGACGCGGAGCGTCACCAGATGCATTCCCACGCGGAGCGTGGGAACGATCAGGCAGCATGGGAACGATCATGCGCAGTGTTTCAGACGGCTTCGAGCTTCGCGTAACCCATCATCAGCCACTTGCTGCCTTCGGCGAAGTTCACCTGCACCCGTGCCTGGGCGCCGGCCCCTTCGAAGTTGAGGATAACCCCTTCGCCGAAGATCGCGTGCTTAACCAGCTGGCCAAGGCTGAACGGGGTCTCCGGAATCTCGGAACCGGCAAACATGCTGCTGGAGTTCTGCTGCTGGCCACCGCCGAACGGACGGCTGACGCTATTGGACAGGCGCACTTCCTGGATCAGCCCCTTCGGTACTTCACGTACGAAGCGCGACACCTTGTTGTAGGTCTCGCTGCCGTACAGGCGTCGGGTCTCGGCGTACGTCATCACAAGGTTCTGCATTGCCCGGGTAATGCCCACGTAGGCCAGGCGGCGTTCTTCCTCAAGTCGGCCGGGTTCTTCCAGGCTCATCTTGTGCGGAAACAGGCCTTCTTCCATGCCCACCAGGAACACATACGGAAACTCCAGGCCCTTGGCGCTGTGCAAGGTCATCAGTTGCACGCTGTCTTCATGCTCATCGGCCTGAGTATCGCCGGCTTCAAGCGAGGCATGCCCGAGGAAGGCGGCCAGCGGCGTCAGCTCTTCGTCTTCTTCAGTGTTTTCGAACGCGCGGGCAGCGCTCACCAGTTCCTCAAGGTTTTCTACCCGGGCCTGGCCTTTCTCGCCTTTTTCCGCTTCGTGATAGGCGATTAGCCCCGATTGCTCGATGACCGTCTGGGTCATCAAATGCAGGGGCATCTCCAAGCACTTGGCGGACAGGTTCTCGATCAACTCGACAAACACACCCAACGCCCCGGCGGCGCGGCCGGTCAGGCCTTTATTGGCGATCAGCAAGCGCATGGCTTCCCACATCGACACATCGGCATGGCGCGCATGGTCGCGAATTGCTTCAACGGTTTTCTCGCCGATGCCACGGGCCGGGATATTGATCACCCGCTCCAGCGCAGCATCGTTGCCACGGCCTTCCAGCAAGCGCAGGTAGGCCATGGCGTTCTTGATTTCCGCCCGCTCGAAGAAGCGCTGGCCGCCATAAATGCGGTACGGGATGCGCTCGCGCAGCAATGCTTCTTCCAATACCCGCGATTGGGCGTTGGAACGGTACAGGATCGCGATATCGCTGCGTGCCAGGCCGGTTTTCAGCGCGCTTTCGATGGTTTCCACTACATAACGCGCTTCATCGTGCTCGTTGAACGCGGCGTACAGGTTGATCGCTTCGCCTTCGCCGCCGTCGGTCCACAGCTCTTTGCCCAGGCGCCCGGTGTTGTTGGCGATCAAGGCGTTGGCGGCCTTGAGGATACCGGCGGTGGAGCGGTAGTTCTGCTCCAGGCGGATGGTGACCGCGTCCGGGAAGTCTTCGGAGTACTGGTAGATGTTCTCGATTTTCGCGCCACGCCAGCCGTAGATCGACTGGTCATCGTCGCCCACTACCATCAGGCTGTCGCCGCCCTTGGCCAGCAGGCGCAACCAGGCGTACTGCACGGCGTTGGTGTCCTGGAACTCGTCCACCAGGATATGCCGGAAGCGTTTCTGGTAATGGGCCAGCAAGCCCGGGTTGTCACGCCACAGGTCGAGGGCGCGCAGCAGCAGTTCGGAGAAGTCGATCACGCCGGCGCGCGCACAGGCGGCTTCGTACGCTTCATAAATGCTGCGCATGGTGGCCAGGAACAAGTCGCCGCTGGCCTGGATATGTTGCGGGCGCAGGCCTTCGTCTTTCTGGCCGTTGATAAACCACTGCGCCTGGCGGGCGGGCCAGCGCTGTTCGTCGAGGCCCAGCTCGCGGATCACCCGCTTGACCAGGCGTTGCTGGTCATCGCTGTCGAGGATCTGGAAGGTCTGGGCGAGGCCCGCTTCCTGCCAATGCGCCCGCAACAGGCGGTGCGCCAGGCCGTGGAAGGTGCCCACCCACATGCCCGCCGGGCTGATGCCCATCAACTGCTCGATGCGGTGGCGCATCTCGGCAGCGGCCTTGTTGGTGAAGGTCACCGACAGGACGGAATGCGGTGACGCGTTCTCGACCTGGATCAACCAGGCGATACGGTGCACCAGCACTCGGGTTTTACCGGAGCCAGCACCGGCCAGGACCAACTGACGGCCAACGGGGGCCGCTACGGCCTGGCGTTGGGCATCGTTGAGGGAGTTCAGCAAAAGGGAGAGATCATCGCGCATCGGCGCATTCTATGGCCCCCGGGGGAGTGGGGCAAATCCCAATGCCGGGTGGTCGACGCAAATCATCCGCCGCACTCTGTGCCGGGCAAACATTCTACGGTGCCTGATGACCGGTCAGTCAGGGAGCGCAGGCCGCGCACTGCCTCGCTGAAGCGGTCTGGCGCCAAGGTTTGCGATGAATGCTCCTACCGTTTTTATGACGTGGAGCAGTTTGGCCCAAGCCCTTGCTTGTGTATGCTCCGTCGACGTTTCAGGCTCACCATTATAAGAACATTGCCTATGACCCTCAGCACCGACCTGCTCTGCCCCTCGGTGGCGCCCGCGCAGGTTCTCCGTAAACACTACGCAACCGAAATGGCGGTCGAGCGCACACGCCTGCTGTATCAGGGCTCGCTGCTGCCGACTCTATTAATGCTGGTGAATGGCCTGGTCTGCGCCTGGTTGCTCTGGAACCCCAAGCAATACCTGCTCGACAGCATCTGGCTGGTGTGGCTGCTCGCCCTGGTGGCCCTGCGCGTAATCCAGGTGGCGGCCTTTGATTCGGCCATGCCCAGCCGCCAGGCCCAACCCATCTGGCGCCGTATGTTCATGCTCGGTTCGGCGGTCAGCGGCCTGACCCTGGCCACCGCCGCCATCGCCCTGGTCCCTGTGGACAGCTTTATGCAACAGGCCTGGGTGTTCGGCCTGATCGGCGCCGCGACGCTGTCGGCCAGCGTGGCCTATGCCGTGAGCCTGCCGGCGTTCTTGTCATTCACGTTGCCCTGCCTGTTGCCGGCCATCGCCTATCTGTTCTGGAACGGCACGCCGCAGCAGCAAGGCTGGGGTGTGCTCGGCTTGATCCTGCTGGGGTCCTTGAGCCTGGTGGCGTGGCAGGTCAACCGCCTGATCCAGCGCGGGCTGTTGCGGCGCTTCCAGAACCAGGCGTTGATCGAACACTTGCAGCAGGCGCAGCAGCGCAGCGAGCAGTTGAACCAGGACCTGGTGCGCGAAGTCGAGCAGCGCCGCCAGGTTGAACAAGAGCTGCGCGACGCCCAGATCGGCCTGCAGGACCGCGTGGCGCAGCGCAGCCAGGAACTGGACGCTGCCAGCCTTGCGCTGAACAAAAGTGAAGCGCGCCTGGCGATGGCCCTGCAAGCCAGCGAACTGGGCCTGTGGGACTGGAACCTGCAAACCGACGAGGTCCACCACACCCAGCTTAAAGAACTGTTCGGCCTGGAGCCCGAGTACGTCACGGCGATGCTCAGCCACCTCAAGCCGCGCCTGCACCCCGACGACTTGCCTTTGCTCAAGCGCGCGCTGGTGGAGCATCTCAAGGGCCGCAGCGAGGATTACCAGGTGGAATACCGGGTGCGCCATGGCGATGGGCACTGGGTGTGGATCGAAGACCGTGGCCGCGCCGTAGAGCGTGCGCCCAGCGGGCGCGTCACGCGCATGCTCGGCACGCGTCGCGACATCAGTGCCGGCAAGGCCCTGGAAGAACAGCAACGGCTGGCGTCGACGGTCTTCGAAGCCGCCAGCGAAGGCATCGTGATTCTCGACCCGGACTACATGCTGATTGCCGTCAACCAGGCCTTCAGCCGCGTTACCGGTTTTGAAATCGACGACATGATTGGTCGCAATGTTGTGGAGTTGCCCAGCAGCCGCGATGCGCGCCGCCACTTCCCGGTGATCCGCCAGGCCTTGCTCAGCCACGGCACGTGGCAGGGCGAGCTGGTGGAGACGCGCAAGAACGGCGAACTCTATCCGCAGTGGCTGCAACTGAATGTGGTGCGGGATGTTCGTGGAAAAGTCAGTCATATCGTGGGTTTCTTCGCCGATCTCTCGGCGCGACGCGAATCCGAAGAGCGCATGCGCTACCTCACTCACTACGACGAATTGACCGGCCTCGCCAACCGCTCGCTGTTTCGCGAACGACTGCGCGAAGCCCACCAGCGCGTACGCCAGGGCGGCCGCAGCCTGGCGCTGCTGCATATCAACCTGGACCGTTTCAAACTGCTCAACGACAGCCTGGGCCATGAAGTGGCCGACCAGCTATTGCAGAAAATGGCGCGCCGGCTGATCAATGCCTTGCCGGAAGCCGACACCATCGCGCGGCTTTCCGGCGATGAATTCGCCGTGCTATTCGACGCCTACGGCAACCTGTCGAGCCTGGCGCGGGTGGCCACGCGGCTGCTGGCCAAGCTGCGGGTGCCGGTGGCGGTTGAGGGGCATGAGCTGGTGGTCAGTGCGTCGATGGGCGTCAGCCTGCTGCCGGACAACGCGCGGGAAATTTCCGAGTTGGTCAGCCAGTCGAACATGGCCATGCAACACGCCAAGCATCTGGGCGGGAATAATTTCCAGTTCTATACCGACAGCCTGCAAGCCAGCACCCTGGAGCGTTTGCAGCTGGAAAACCATCTGCGTAAAGCCATCGAGGAACGTCAGCTTACGGTCTTCTATCAACCCAAACTTTGCCTGGCCACCGGCAAGCTGAACGCCGCCGAAGCGTTGATCCGCTGGGAGCACCCGCAGTGGGGCATGGTGCCGCCGGGGGATTTTATCGGCCTGGCCGAAGAGACCGGCTTGATCGTGCCTCTGGGCGAATTCGTGCTGCGCCAGGCGTGCTGGCAAGCGTGCGAGTGGCAGCGCCAGGGGCTGGCGCCCATCCGGGTGTCGGTGAACCTGTCGGTGCATCAGTTGCGCCAGGGCAAGCTGGTCAGCCTGGTGCGCCAAGTGTTGGAAGAAACCGGCCTGGACCCGCAATACCTTGAGCTTGAGCTGACTGAAAGCCAGTTACTCGACAGCGTTGAGCACATCATCGCCACCTTCCAGCAACTGCGCGACCTGGGCGTGAAGTTGGCCATCGACGACTTCGGCACCGGCTATTCGTCCCTCAGTTACCTCAAGCGCATCCCTGTGGACTACGTGAAGATCGACCAGACGTTTATCCGTGGCCTTGGCCAGGGCCGGGAAGATGCGGCCATCACCAAGGCAATCATCGCCATGGCCCACGGGCTGGCGCTCAAGGTGGTGGCCGAAGGTGTGGAAGATCAGCAGCAGCTGGATTTCCTGCGCGGGGAGCGCTGTGATGAGGTGCAGGGCTACCTGATCAGCCGGCCGATTGAGGCCGAAGGGCTGGCAGATTTGTTACGGAAAAATGCAGATTTTCCTTAGTGTCGCCCGCGCCGCCTTTATGGCTACACGGCGGCTGCCCTTTGAATCAGAGGCCAGCAGGGCGATTTACTGATGCATCGGATGGGCAAAACGACAATTCTTGTAGTATAACTACAAGCTTGCTACATCCCTGGCACCTGCCAATAACAAGAGTCCTGCCCTTTGAACCTGTTGCAACATATCGCCCAGTCGCGCCACCTGTTACGCAAATCGGAACTCAAGGTTGCCGATCACGTGCTGCTTGACCCTGCGGCCGTGATGCACAGTTCCATGGCCGACCTGGCCCACAGCGTGGGCATCAGCGAGCCGACCATCGTGCGTTTTTGCCGCGCCATCGGTTGCTCCGGGTTCCAGGACTTGAAACTCAAGCTGGCGCAAAGCCTGGCCGCCGGTGCGAGCTTTGGCCAGTTTGCGATTCACGAAGACGATTCCGTCGCCGACTACAGCCTGAAAATCTTCGACACCACCCTGCACACGCTGATGGAAGTGCGCGAGAAGCTCGACCCGGTGGAGCTGCAAAAGGCCGTGACGGCCATGTCTCAGGCCCAGCGCGTCGAGTTCTACGGCTTCGGCGCCTCCGGCGCGGTAGCGGCGGATGCCCAGCACAAGTTTTTCCGGCTGCTGCTGACGGCGGCGGCCTACAGCGATCCGCACATGCAGGCGATGTCGGCCGTGACCTTGAAGCCGACCGACGTGGCCATTTGTATTTCCCAGTCCGGCCGCTCCAAAGACCTGCTGATCACCGCCAACCTGGTGCGTGAAAGCGGCGCCACGCTGATTACCCTGTGCCCGAGCCAGACGCCGTTGGCGGAGCTGTCCACGGTCAACCTGGCGATC
>NZ_LFMW01000025.1 GCF_001050345.1 Pseudomonas fildesensis
CTCTTGCACCGGCCCAAAGATGCGGCTGAAGCCGCGCGAATGGTGGATCAATCGGTGCAGATATATAACAGCGAGCGGCCACATCTATCGCTGAAATACAAAACGCCCGATGCGGTGCATCGGGCGTTTTGAGGCTGAAATGGGTGTAAACCTATTTCAGGACTAGACACTGAAATTCGTTGAATCAACAACCGAGAACCATGGGGAGCAGAGCAGTGTCAGAACTGGTTATAGTCTTTGGAGAGGCTATTTCCATGTTGCCGATTAAATAAGGACTTGAATGAGCAGGCTTATCGTAGTGTTTGCAGTGTTAGTGCTCGCAGGGTGCACGGCAACCAACGCCAAGACCCACGCGCGGCATGGCGTCAGCGGCATCGAGATCGATTGCTCCGGCCTGGGTTCCAGCTGGGGCAAGTGCGAGAAGCGTGCTGCGCGTGAGTGCAAGGCGCAGGGCTACAAGGTGGTGACGAGGTCGAGCGACGCCAAGGATGAAGAGGGTGACTATCTGTTTGGCTGGAATCCGGCTGGGGCAGTAACCAGGAAGATGTTGGTGATATGCAATTGAGTGGATCGAGTGCCGTTTACTGGCGCCGAAATATCCTGCAGATAAGTTATTGGATGGGCTGTTCAAATTCAGCAAGTCATGCTAAAACCTTCGAAGCGCTTTTCCTAGCTGCTTGAAAAAGAAGGGAAAAATATGACGAAGTCGGAGTTGATCGAACGAATTGTCACCCATCAAGGGCTGCTCTCATCCAAGGATGTGGAGCTGGCCATCAAGACCATGCTTGAACAGATGTCACAGTGCCTGGCCACCGGAGATCGGATCGAGATCCGCGGCTTTGGCAGTTTCTCGCTGCACTACCGCGCACCGCGCGTAGGCCGTAACCCGAAGACCGGGCAGTCTGTCAGCCTTGATGGAAAGTTCGTGCCTCACTTTAAGCCGGGCAAGGAATTGCGCGATCGGGTGAACGAAGACGAGGAAGACGACGTCTGAGTTTTTTTGGGGTAGGAGAAAGTTATGCGTGGGGTTAAGCGCTTTGTTGTGGCATTGACGGTGCTGGTTGTTGCACTGGTGGTGTTGGCGTTTGTGCTGGAAAACCAGCAAGGTGTGTCGCTTTCGTTCCTGGGCTTGGCTACTGGGCAGATGCCGGTGTCGGTGTTTGTGGTGGTGGCTTTGATTGTGGGGATGTTGGTGGGGCCGTTGTTGGGCGTGTTGGTGCGTAGCCCGCGTCCTAAGTCGGTTCCGGTTGGGCGCAGCTAGGGCTGTTTTCACTGAACTTGCTGCCGTCTGGCTGGGTCGCTAATGTGACCGTCCGTCATATGGTTTTCTTTAAATATCGCTAGATTTGCTATTCGCATTTTTGTTGATAAGGTCCCCTCATGTCGGAAGCGCCGGCAATGGCCCTCGTTAGTCTGGAGTTTTCTTTCTGTCTGGTCCTTTTCCTACGAGCCTATCAGGGTTGCCCCTAGATGCTTAGGAAGTGCCCTACAGGCATGTCAAGACTTGTAATATGTCAGAGAGATGGCAAAATGCAATCTGTTCTCGATAACGGGCATTTTGTGCGCTAAAAATTTGGCAGAGACGCTGGGTTTTGGCGGTCATACAATCAGAATAAAAACACACAATTTCGTCTGCATAACGAGCCCGCAGTTTCTCTTTGAAGGCAGGTTTTTGTTGTGAGTATTAGCTTCCAAGCCCCCCCTGTTTCCTCATCTGATGAAGTGGGCCTCTATGCTCTTTATCGTATGGTATGGCAGCAGAAAGTGCTGATTCTGTTCGTGACGGTTTTAGTTGGAGCGGTAGTAATTGCTTGTGCTTTTCTAGTGCGTCCGGAATATCAAGTGAGTAGTGTTTTGCGTCCAGCGGCGATCAATGAGCTGGATGCGTTGAATCGCTCTGAGATTTACCAGCTGCCTCCGGGAGAGGCCTTGATAAAAGTGGGCGCTTCTCTGGAGTCTTATGAGACACGCCTCGGTTTTTTCAGGGCGAATCAAAAGTTGTTCAGTAAGTTTGAGCGCCCTGGTAGGACGTTGGAGCAAAGCTTCGAAGAGTTTAATTATAATTCTATTAAATTAGTGATTCCTGACGCTAAGAAGTCGGGTTCTTTAAGTGAATATATCAAGCTCGAAATGAACTATCCCGAAGGGATCGACGGCGTCGCTATTCTGAACGGATTTGTACAGTACGCGATTGCAAGTCAGCGTCAGCAAATTACCGCTGATATGGAAGTGATTGTTAAAAATCGTTTGAGTGAGCTCGCTGGTAGGCTCGATGCGGCTCGATCCAATTATGATACTGATAAGGCGGCCAGAATAGCTACGTTGAGCGAGGCTGATGATCTCAAGAGGGCTCAGTTACAGGATGAGTTGAAGGCGCTGCGTGCCCAACTGAAAACCCAGCGAGGTGACCGAGTAGCGCAGTTGAACGAAGCAATTGGGATTGCGAGGTCTCTGGGCATTCAGAAGCCGGCTACACCTTCTTCTCTGGGGGAGGCAGGTTCGCGTGGAAGCCAGCAGGTAATGCGTACAGAGGTGAATAACCAGCAAATCCCTTTATATTTCATGGGTGTAGATGCCTTGTTGGCAGAGCGTGCAGCCCTGTTGCAGCGCAAGTCGGATGACTTTGCCGAGGCGCGCATAGGACAGATTGCCAAGGAGCTTCAGTTACTGCTGGCTAATCGTGAGGTTGAAATACTTAAGCTGCGGAAAAACGAAGATCTGTTCCTCAGTGGCGTACAGCCCCTGCGCGCGGAGGAGGTAAGACTGCGTAACCTCAATGTCGATATGAGTGGCTTAAAACTTGTCACGATTGACAGAGAGGCTATAGAACCGTTGGGTGCTGTAAAGCCTAAAAAAGTGTTGTTCATCATTATCGGACTTGTGTTTGGTTTGATGTTAGGTCTGGTTGTCGCATTTGTGCGAGGCACCGTCCAAAATCGGCGTGAAGGCGGTCTGGATGCCGCGTTGCTGCCACGCTCATCCTCCTTTGCAAAAAAAAACTTATTGGCGAGTGTTGACGGGAAATGAGTCAGGCGCCGTCAAGAAGGGTAGCCCGGCGATCAAGGGTGATGGCTTTATGATACTCCTCATGACCGGATATCTCTTTCACGTTATCTTTATGCGGATTTCAGCACGAAGCTATGATTTAATTCGTGCATGTCTGATGCGTAGTGATTCGTCCTGGACGCGCTGCCCCTCACCTACCGCCTGATGATGTCTGCTTGTGAGTAACGGTAGGCAGGCATCAGGTCGGAGCTGAAAGGCAACGCCGATAGCAAAAGGTCGCCATATGACGGGTCACATGCTGACTTTAAAATTTATCTAGTTTAATTGGAGCGTTACGGATGCACCTGCAGAAGCTGGCCAGTGTTACCAAGTTCAAAAGTAAGGAAGCGTTGATCGGGATTGTTGGTCTTGGTTATGTAGGGCTGCCTTTAATGCTTCGTTATAATGCGATTGGCTTTCGCGTACTTGGCATAGATATCGATCTGGAGAAAGTCGACGACCTTAACGCCGGCAAAAGCTACATCGAACATATCTCTTCCGCTAAAATTGCAGCCGCGCGCAACTCGGGTTTTGAAGCTACCGTAGATTTTACTCGTGTTGCTGAGTGCGATGCGTTGATCTTGTGCGTGCCCACGCCGCTGAATAAATACCGCGAACCAGATATGAGCTTCGTCATCAACACCACGGACGCAATCAAGCCTTACTTGCGTGCTGGTCAGATCGTGTCGCTGGAAAGTACTACCTATCCTGGTACTACCGTTGAGGAACTGCTCCCCCGAGTTCAGGAAGGTGGTCTTGTAGTGGGTGAGAACATCTTTTTGGTTTACTCCCCCGAGCGTGAAGATCCGGGTAATCCAAACTTCGAAACCCGTACCATCCCGAAAATCATCGGCGGTGACACGGCTGCGTGCCTGGAAGTGGGTACCGCTCTCTATGAGCAGGCGATCGATCAGGTCGTTCCGGTCAGCTCTACTAAAGCAGCAGAGATGACCAAGTTGCTGGAAAATATTCATCGTGCCGTCAATATTGGTTTGGTCAACGAGATGAAAGTCGTTGCCGACCGTATGGGGATCGATATTTTTGAAGTGGTGGATGCCGCGGCTACGAAGCCATTTGGCTTTACCGCTTATTACCCAGGTCCTGGTCTGGGCGGTCACTGCATTCCGATCGACCCGTTCTATTTGACGTGGAAGGCTCGCGAATATGGCTTGCACACTCGCTTCATCGAACTCTCCGGTGAGGTTAACCAGGCAATGCCCGAGTACGTCGTCAGTAAGCTGGCAGATGGTCTGAATGAGCGTGGTAAACCGCTCAAGGGCAGCAAAGTACTGATACTGGGTATTGCCTACAAGAAGAACGTGGATGATATGCGTGAGTCTCCATCGGTCGAGATAATGGAGATGCTCGAAGCCAAGGGTGTCACCGTTGCTTACAGCGATCCCCACGTACCTGTTTTCCCCAAAATGCGTGAACACCACTTTGTCCTCAGCAGTGTAGAACTGACTGCGGAGAGCCTGGCAGGGTTTGATGCAGTTGTTCTGGCGACTGATCACGAGAAGTTCGATTACGAGCTTATCAAGGCGTCCGCGCAACTGATCGTGGACAGCCGTGGTAAGTACCGCGTGGCCGCTCCTCATATTGTGAAGGCATGATCAGGCCCTCCTGAATGACGTGCGCTCCCGGCCTCCATGCGTGGAACGCCGGGAATTATCGAATGTTATAGGAAAGACTCATGAAAAATTTTGCTCTTATCGGCGCTGCCGGGTATATCGCGCCGCGTCACATGCGTGCGATCAAAGATACAGGCAACGTTCTAGCTTCAGCTTATGACATTAATGATTCGGTCGGTATCATTGACAGCCTTTCTCCAGACAGTGAGTTCTTTACCGAATTTGAGCGTTTTCAAGAACACGCATTTCGTTTGAAGCGGGATCCGAAAACGGCGCTTGATTACGTCGCTATCTGCTCCCCCAATTATTTGCATCATGCTCACATTGTTGCCGGTCTGCGGCTGGGGTGTGATGTTATTTGTGAAAAGCCGCTTGTCCCGACTACCGAAATTCTTGATGAGCTTTCACTCGTAGAAAAAGAGACTGGTAAACGCGTATATAATATCCTGCAACTTCGTCATCATCAGGCCATCCTTGATTTGAAGGAAAAGGTCGCGGGTGAGCAAAAGGATGGAAAGTACGAAGTTGAGCTTACCTATATGACGTCTCGCGGCAAATGGTATATGGAAAGCTGGAAAGGTGATCCACGTAAGTCATTTGGTGTGGCGACTAATATTGGTGTTCACTTTTATGACATGCTGCATTTTGTTTTCGGAAATCTTGAACGGAATGTTGTGCATTTTGTTAATGAGCACAAGGCGGCGGGTTACTTAGAGTACGAAAAGGCGAAGGTGCGTTGGTTCCTAACGATCGACGCTAATGATTTGCCCGCCTCGGTTAAAGGTAAAAAATCTACTTACCGCTCGATCACGGTAGATGGCGATGAGCTGGAATTTTCCGAAGGCTTTACCGACCTTCACACTACCAGCTATCAGGAGATACTGGCCGGTCGTGGCTATGGTATAGAAGACGCGCGCCACTGCGTTCAGACAGTGGAGACCATCCGTGCAGCCACGCCTGTGATGCCTTCTGCCGGGGAAGGTCATCCCATGCTTGCTACGTTGCTACGTTGAACTGTTTGTCATTGTAGATAGGATGGCCTAGGCCATCCTTTGCAATTTTCAATATTAATACGTGTAGTTGTTGGTGAGGCGAAAATTACATTGCTGATGTCAAAAAATAATGAATCGAACCAGCACGCTAGTATTAGTTTTCGAGGTGACATACAAGGCCTAAGAGCTGTCGCGGTCTTGGCGGTAATGATTTTTCATGCCAATAGCAGCTGGATGCCGGCTGGTTTTATTGGGGTGGATATTTTTTTTGTGATTTCTGGCTACATTATTTCTTTTATTCTGGTTAAAGAAGGGAAGTCCCTGAGTTGGCGGCAGTTCTATTGGGCACGAGTTAAAAGAATCGTCCCCGCTTATTTGATGATGTTGTCTGTCGTTTGTGTTATTTCGGCGGTATTGTTGACGCCAACGGATTTTTCGTTTTTTAAGAGTTCTTTACGTTCTGCATTGCTTTTCGTCAGTAATCAGTATTACGCAGGTTTCGGGGATTACTTTGCGCCGGGCGCGCATGAGTTGCCATTGTTGCATACATGGTCCTTGGCAATTGAAATGCAGTTCTATCTGTTTTTGCCAATTATCATCTATTGGGTTCCTAGGCGCTTTCTCGTCCCTTTGCTCGGTTTTTTATGTGTTGTTTTTTTTGCGTATGCTGAGATGAGATTAGGCGCGGCAGATAATCAGCGACATGTATATTTTTCTCTGCTAGCCAGGGTGCCAGAGTTTTTAATGGGAACGCTGATTGCTGTAAGTGGTGTCGGGCGTTCATGGTCTTCGAGACTATCATTTATAGCCGGATTGGTTGGCGCCACGTTGTTGGGGCTTTCACTTGCTTTTGTGAATGAAAAAGCGTTTCCGGGCTTTTATTCAATCTTTCCATGTTTTGCTGCGGGTTTGATTATCGCTTCGAGGACGGGCGTGGTCAGTAAGGTATTAGCGCTCCCGTTTTTTGTCACCCTAGGTGCGTTATCGTATTCGCTATATCTATGGCATTGGCCTGTGTTGGCCTTTATGCGCTATTACCTTGGGCTCGATAAGCTGCCGGCGGTGTGGGTCTGCAGCTTTGTGATCCTTACCTTTGTGTTGTCATGGGCATCATACCGCTGGGTGGAAGTCCCTCTGAGAGGAGGGGGAGTGAGGTTAGCCCGCTGGGTTGTGCTGGCCGTAACGTCCGCGTGTTTGATTACCCTCAGCCTGGCTCTAAATCCTATTATTGAAAAACCTCTGCCCGTTGAGATGACCCGATACGCCCCTCCTGACGAAATTTGTCACGGGAGGATTCTTGGAGAGTGCTTGCGGGGAGATCACGAGCAAAGCCCGCGGATGCTCGTTATTGGAGACAGTCATGCTGCGCAATTGAACGAGTTTTTCGACGCGGCAGGTGTTTCGGAAAATTTTTCTGCAAGAGTTATTACCGCAAGCAATTGTGTTCCTATCCCCGGATTTGACGTGGAACGAATTCCCGATTTTTCCCGTGCTGATTGCCGTGCCCAGATTGCTGCGCTGAGAGCATACATCGATCACGCTAAAATCATCGTGATAGGTGCGATGTGGCAATGGCAGGCCCCCAGTGCTGAGTTCATGTCTGCGCTTGCTGGTTTTCTGGAGGTTGCAGCTCAGCACGATGTGAAGGTTATCGTTCTCGCTCAGGTTCCAATGTTTAACTCTAACCTGGTGAGGGTGAAGCGCTTTGCAGCGCTTGGATTGCCTATAAGTGTTGTAGAAGATCGCGAGTGGGCAGCGGCAAATCAAAAGGTCGCTGAGCTAGCGGCTCGTTATCACGGCGTTCAATTTCTTGATCTGTCCCGTAGCGAATTTTTCCGCAATGCACCATTCTCACACGGAAGGCTGATTTACATGGATGATAGCCATTTAAATGAACTAGGAGCCCGCCAGTACGGCCTGTTCGCGGCATCATTTCTGAAAGCAGCGTTGTCACGGGCTTCAGAATGAAGCTTGACGCGCCTTTGGGCGAGCTCTGCACTGCAGACCGAAAATGATTTAGCGCTGACATTTTCATTCAAGCGGCTTGATAGCTCGGGGGCGCACGATTATTGTGGGTGCTTGTCTATGCTTGGACTGATTTTAAACCGACACGTACGAGCCTGGTTGAATATTTAGTAATAAGCATATGATTTTTATACGGTTTTTTGGCGAATATCAATTTCTAAAGAGTCAGTCGGTTTCATAAGACGGCGAAACACGTCAACAAGGAAGTGCACATGCAGGGTAGGCCCGTAGGGGAATGGACGTGATTGTCGCGAAGATCGCCCAGCATGGCTTCTTCAAAGGATTTCGAGTTGAGCTTAAGTGAATAGCTAAACTCCGAAATCCTTAGGCGTCGGATTTGAATTGCTAAATCATAATTGTTTTTTGTATATGGTTGATGAGGGTGAAATGAATTATACGGTACATTCAAGTGCAATTGTTGATGATGGCGCTAGTATCGGGCGCGGAACCCGAATTTGGCATTTTGTACACGTATGTAGCGGCGCTGTAATTGGAGAGGGAGTTTCACTGGGGCAGAACGTATTTGTTGGCAACAAAGTTATCATTGGCGACCGTTGCAAGGTTCAAAATAACGTTTCGGTGTACGATAATGTCACGTTAGAAGAAGGGGTTTTTTGTGGCCCTAGCATGGTTTTTACTAATGTATACAATCCCCGGTCATTGATTCAGCGGAAAGATGAGTACCGTAATACGCTTGTACAGAAAGGTGCAACGCTGGGCGCGAATTGTACGATAGTGTGCGGAACCACAGTTGGGCGTTATGCGTTTGTTGGTGCTGGAGCTGTCGTCAATCGTAATGTACCTGACTATGCTTTAGTGGTAGGTGTGCCCGCTAAGCAGATTGGATGGATGAGTGAGTTTGGTGAGCAACTAGATCTGCCGTTAACCGGTGACGGTTCTGTGAAGTGCCAGCATACAGCTGCGGTGTATGTGCTGCATAAAAATGAATTGAAAAAAATGGACGCTTAAATGATTGAGTTTATTGATCTGAAAGCTCAGCAAGCCAGAATAAAAGATGAAATCGATTCTGGGATACAGAAAGTTCTGGCGCACGGCCAATATATCCTTGGTCCAGAAGTTTACGAACTAGAGGAAAAGCTGAAAGAGTTTGTCGGCGCTGAATATTGCATTACCTGCGCAAATGGAACCGACGCGCTGCAAATCGTTTTGATGACGTTGGGTATAGGCCCGGGTGATGAAGTCATTACCCCAGGGTTTACCTATATTGCTACCGCTGAAACTGTGGCGCTACTGGGTGCGAAACCAGTCTATGTTGACGTGGACGAAAAAACGTACAACCTCGATCCGAAATTGTTAGCCGCAGCAATAACCACACGTACTAAAGCAATTATCCCTGTGTCGCTTTATGGTCAATGTGCTGATTTTGACGCCATAAATTTAGTAGCAGAAAAATACAACATACCCGTGATTGAAGATGCGGCGCAGAGCTTCGGTGCTACCTATAAAGGGCGACGCTCCTGCAATCTGAGTAAAGTAGCCTGTACGAGCTTTTTTCCTAGCAAACCTCTTGGTTGTTATGGTGATGGGGGGGCGATATTTACCAATGATGAGCATTTGGCGACTATTATTCGACAAGTTGCAAGGCACGGACAAGATCGGCGATATCATCATATCAGAGTGGGCGTTAACAGCCGGTTAGATACCCTTCAAGCGGCAATATTATTGCCAAAGTTAAAAATATTTTCTGACGAGTTGGAACGTCGAAATTCAGTGGCTGACAGGTACAACGAACTATTCAAGGCCACTGGCAAATTTTTGCCTCCCTTTGTAGAAACCCATAACTCGAGTGCCTGGGCGCAATACACCCTGCGTGTAGATAACCGAGACGAACTCCAGAAGAAATTCAGCGACGCAGGGATCCCTACTGCCGTTCACTACCCGATTCCGCTGAACAAACAACCGGCGGTAGCCGACCCGAATTCGAACTTGCCAGTTGGCGATCTCATTGCGGAACAAGTGATCAGTTTGCCCATGGGGCCTTACTTGAGCGTTGATGACCAGCAGAAAATCGTTGAGGTTGCAATCAGCTGACGTACTAAGTTTCAGGGAGTGCCTTTCCATAGCGTTGGTGTGTTGGTGAGTATCTAAAAGAGGCCAAACACTTGTTAGGCTCAGGCACCACTCTCATCATGTTTTAATTGTCTAATGTATGTCATAGCGAATATTTTGTAATGAGGCTTACCTTAAAAAGTGATTATTGGAGAAGTATAGCTTCAGTGCTGACAGGGTCTGCCATTGCCCAAATTATCCCCATTCTGGGTGCTCTGGTCATCGCAAGACTTTATTCACCTGGTGAATTTGGTATTTTTGCTTCTTGGTTAGGTGGTGTCGTCTTTTTGGGCGTGCTTATCACTGTCAGATTCGAGACCGCATTGGCTATTGAGCAGGACGGGGCGCCACGAGCGCACGCGGTTTATTCAGTAGTGATAACGTCGCTGGTGGTCGCTGTCGGTTTCATGCTTGCAACTTTGCTAGTGTTATATGTATTTCCAGAAATCACCCAAACTGTCTCTCTAACGTTGCTCCTTTGCGCGGTCCCTACGGCGCTCACTATTGGTCTTCTCCAGACTTGGCTGTCCTGGGCTGCCGCAGAAGGTCATTATGGTTTGCTTTCGAAAATGAGAATCTGTGGTGCGTCGAGCATCACTTTTTTACAGATTGGGTTGGGCTGTATTCATCCCAACGCTACCGTACTCGGAATTGGGTATTTTTTAGGCGGTTTGATTGCTTGTGGTATCGCCATAAAGTTAATGCCGCTACGTGTGCCAGGTCGAGAGATTGGTAAAGCAAAAACAGTCAAAGGGTTTTGGTATCGCCAACGTAGGTTTCCACAGTTTTCGCTACCGGCGGACGCGATAAACTCCGCTGCTGCTCAGTTGCCCGTTATCATTGTGGCCCATCGATATGGGGCAGAGGTAGCTGGATTGCTAGCAATGACATTACGGATTCTAGGAGCTCCGCTCGGCCTATTGGGCAAGTCTGTGCTTGACGTGTTTAAACGGCACGCTGCCTCCCGCTATCGCGAATATGGCGAATGCCGCGACATCTATATTCGAACCTTTAAGGTGCTTTCCCTTGGTTCATTAATATTTGTTGCGGTGATGCTGTTTTTGAGTGAACCCATATTTGTTATATTTTTTGGGGAAAAATGGCGTTTCTCCGGAACTATCGCTACTTGGATGCTGCCATATTTTGCGTTGGCATTCATCGCTAGCCCGCTGAGCTATATGGTTTACATCGCCGGTAAGCAAAATCTTGATTTGCTTTGGCAGGTGGCACTTTTGGCAATGACAGTGACCGCGTTGAGTGTGTTTCAGGATTATGCCGTAGCTTTGAAAGTTTACAGCGTTGGATATGCTGCCCTGTATGTTGTTTATGTAGCCATGTCATATCATTTTAGCCTGGGTGACAAAAGATGATTGTTATTGTCGATTACGATATAGGCAATGTGGCCGCCGTATCAAATATGCTGATGCGCTTGGGCATTCGATCTTTGATTACTTCAGATAAAAAGGAAATTGAAAAGGCAAGCAAAATTATTCTTCCTGGCAATGGTTCATTTGATGCCTGCATGAAAAATTTAAAGGCCAGCGGCCTAATTGGTCTATTGGAAGACAAAGTGCTAGAGCAACATACCCCCCTATTGGGTATCTGTGTGGGCGCCCAGATGCTGGGTAATAGCAGTTCAGAAGGAAATGAAGAGGGCCTTGGATGGCTGGAAATGGAAGTCAAAAAACTCCCTGATATCGAGGATTTACGAGTACCTCATATGGGTTGGAATGACGTTTCAGCGGTTGCTGGTACAACGCATTATCTTACAAACGATATTGAAAGTGACGCCCGTTTCTATTTTGTGCATAGCTATTTTATGCAGCCCGCGGACCCGGGCAATATTATTTTGACTGCAAAGTATGGTCTCGAGTTTGCAGCAGGTGTTGCGCATGGGAATATATGCGGCGTTCAGTTTCATCCCGAAAAAAGCCATCGATTTGGCAAGCGTCTTTTAAATTCATTTGCTCGAGGATTATAAATGCACCGCCCACGCATAATTCCTTGTTTACTGATAAGTGGCAACGGATTGGTTAAAACAAAGAGGTTCAAGGATCCTACATATATCGGTGATCCTGTTAACGCCGTGAGAATTTTTAGTGACAAAGAAGCAGATGAAATTGTTGTCTTGGATATAGATGCATCAAAAAATCAAACCGAGCCCAATTACCAGTTGATTGAAGAGATTGCGGGAGAGGCTTTCATGCCACTCGCATATGGCGGAGGCGTAAAAAATCTCTCCCAAGTAAGGAAATTGATCAGATTGGGTATTGAAAAAATAGTGATTAATACGGCATCGATTGAATCAAAAGGTCTTATCAGAGAGGCC
Source organism: Pseudomonas fildesensis (assembly GCF_001050345.1). Taxonomy (GTDB): domain Bacteria; phylum Pseudomonadota; class Gammaproteobacteria; order Pseudomonadales; family Pseudomonadaceae; genus Aquipseudomonas; species Aquipseudomonas fildesensis. Next base: position 12,093 of record NZ_LFMW01000025.1, read on the forward strand.
GCGGATATCTTCGGGAGCCAAGCAATTGTTGGTGCCGTGGATATCAAGAAAAATATATTCGGCACATACAAAGTCTATGTGCGGTCTTCCACTGTCGAAGTGAAGTGTAGTCTGGATGAACATATTGATAATTTGATATCTTCGGGCGTAGGAGAGATATTCTTAAATAATATCGACCGCGACGGAATGATGAATGGTTATGACTTGAACCCGATTTTGCGTACGACCAGCAGAGTCAATGTGCCAGTGGTTGCGTGTGGTGGTGCTGGTTCTATTGATGACCTCGCATCTGTAATACGAGAGGGGCGTGTGTCGGGTGCGGCTGCGGGGAGCATGTTTGTTTTTCATGGCAAGCACCGCGCGGTTCTCATTAATTATCCAAAAGATATTCAGCTATAGTATGGGCAATATTCGTATGCTAAAGGGCAGTACATTAAACTCGCTGATAGTGGGCGTTATCGGGTTTTTTATACTGATTTCATACGGTTTGCAGTTACAAAAGGATAATGAGTACATAGGCTATGTTAATATCAATTTGGACATGCCGTACTTGTCCCGTGTCGTATTCGGAATTATCCTGCTTGGAATTATTCTGCCTAAGAAAATTATCAGGCCTTCTGATTTTTTTGCGTTTCTGTATGGTTTTTTTGTATTGCTTCCTTACGTGTTATTAAGTTCCGTGAGGGGGGAGGTGCCATTTGCAGAGTTTGTTGTATTCTTTATGACATTGGTGCTTCCCCTTCTACTAATAAAACTCATGATATTAACAATGCCCGTAATTAGAGTTCCAGGAATTCTAACTCAGGGTAGTGTTATTTTCGTACTTTGCTTGTTCGTCGCGGTTGGCATAATGGTTGCTTTGTCAAACCCGACGCCGTCTGCTGGCTTTGACTTTTCTAACGTGTATGAGCGCAGATTAGAAGGCCGCGATATTTTTATATCTGGGTCGCTGTTCTCGTATCTAAGTGCAGCTAATATTAATGGGTTCTCGCCTTTTATAGCTTTTTGGGCATGCTGGAAGAAAAAATACTGGTTACTAGTCGTCCCAATTTTGTGTTGGTTGACGTTTTTTTATTTGTTGGGGGTCAAGGCGCCGCTTTTGTTTATCTGTGTTGCCGCTCTGTTGGGCATGGCAGCAAATAAGGCAAAAATCGTTAGCTTTATAAGCTATATATATTGGTTGGTCATGGCGGCTTTCTGCATATTTGCTATTGAGTACAGTTTGAATGGTTATTCTTACGTGGCTGATTATTTTATTCGTCGGTCATTTGCCGTGCCTCCATGGGTAATGTCTTCTTTTTTTGAGTTTATGAGCTCGGATAATACTTCTTGGTCCTTATTGAATGGCGCACTTGAAGATAAGCCGATTAGCTTACTTATAGGTGAAGATTTTCTGGGGATGGATGGGCTAAACGCTAATACCAACGCTTTTATCTACAGTCTAGGGGCAGGAGGGATACCTTTGTATTTTCTGACAATAGCATTGGTAGGTGTTGTCTTTCTTATTCTGGACTCTGCGTTTTCCGTAAAGAACAATCCAAGCTTTATATGTCTTGGTTTTTCTTACGCAATTTTAGTCATTGAGCAGGCTGCTACGACCGCGTTGCTATCCTCTGGAATCGGTATGTTGATAGCGCTCATGATCTTCTCTAAACGAAATATGGACAGTACTTATGCTGCAAAATGACGCATACAAGATCTGCACAAACTGTGTAATGGATACCTCTGACAAAGACATTACCTTTGATGAAGACGGTGTTTGTAATCACTGCCGGAAATTTGGGTTGGTGTCTAAAAGTAGTTGGTTTCCGAATGAGGCCGGGGCTGCGAAATGGTCGCGTATAATTGAAGAGATAAAGCTAGCAGGGAAAGGCAAAGAATATGATTGCGTATTGGGATTAAGCGGTGGGGTTGACAGCTCCTACCTGGCGATAAAGGTAAAGGATTGGGGGCTTCGTCCCCTAGTTGTTCATGTTGATGCTGGGTGGAACAGCGAGCTCGCGGTTGCGAATATCGAGTCTATAGTCAAGCATTGCGGGTACGATCTCCATACGCATGTAGTTGATTGGGAAGAAATGCGCGATTTACATCTGGCGTATCTGAGAGCGGGTATTTCAAATCAGGACGTTCCCCAAGACCACATTTTTTTCTCAAGCCTTTATCACTTCGCTATTAAGAACGACATCAAATGTATGATGTCGGGCGGCAATTTGGCGACTGAAGGTGTTTTCCCGGAGTGCTGGCATGGAACGGCTATGGATGCAATTAATTTGCATGCAATTCATAGTAAGTATGGCACCCGAAAGCTTAAAAATTATAAGACTATCAGTTTCTTCCAGTACTATATTTGGTACCCGTTTATCAAAAAAATGCGTACTGTCAGACCGTTGAATTATATGCCTTACGACAAGGAGCGAGCGCTGGAGGAGTTGAAGGATACTGTCGGCTACAAACCATATGCGCGTAAGCATGGTGAGTCGCAGTTCACTAAACTATTTCAAAATTATTATCTCCCCAAGAAATTTGGGTATGATAAGCGGCGCCCTCATTTAGCGAGTCTTATTGTCTCCGGTCAACTGAGTAGAGACGCTGCACTGGAGAAGCTTGAAGAACCTTTATATGATTTAGATCAACTAGAGCTTGATATTGCCTATTTTTGCAAAAAGCTACGAATATCCAGGTCGGAGTTCGATGATTTGATGAATGCTCCCATTCACGAGTACACCGATTTTCCTACTTGGAACGGGCGCTATCGTATCCTGAAATCGGTGCAAAGAGTTGTAGCTCGTTTAACTGGACGGCGGTTTAGCGTGTACTCCTGATGCAGGAACTATTTAACAGTCAACGGCCGGAAGTATTATTATGAAAGTATGTCACCTAACATCGGCGCATCCTCGTTTTGACAGCCGAATATTTTTCAAGGAGTGTGTGTCCTTGGAAAATAATGGATATCAAGTGTCTCTGATTGTTGCCGATGGCCTGGGTGAGGAAGTTAAAGCTGGAATCAGCATTCATGACGTTGGTAAATCCAGCGGCCGACTGAATCGTATGTACGCGACCACTCGAAGGGTGTTTGAGCGCTCGCTTGTAGTTGATGCTGATATCTATCATATCCACGATCCCGAGTTAATACCTGTTGGTAGAAAGCTGCTACGCCGCAAGAAAAAAGTAATATTTGATGCGCATGAAGATCTGCCTAAACAAATCTTAGCTAAATCCTATATGAACGTTGTTGTAAGGCACGTTCTTTCTCGCGTGTTTTACTTGTATGAACATATCGTGTTGTCAAAATTTACCGGGGTTATAGCTGCAACACCTTTTATCAGAGATAAATTTCTGAAGATCAACGCCAATACGGTTGATATCAATAATTTCCCGATTTTGGGCGAGTTGACTGATGACATGCCCGTACAACAAAGTGACAGTTCGAGTATTTGTTATATTGGGGGCATCGCAAAGAATCGAGGAATCTTGGAGATTGTTGATGCGGTAGGAAGGTGCCGACATGACGTCAGGCTTTTGCTGGCCGGTGTGTTTTCAGAACCCAATGTCGAGCTGCAGTCGCAGGGCATGTCCTCTTGGGCAAGAGTAGACGCTTTAGGCTATCTGGATAGAAGCGGCATCAAAGACGTTTTGCGACGTTCAATGGCTGGGCTGGTCACTCTTCATCCTACAATCAACTACATTGATGCGTTGCCCGTGAAAATGTTCGAGTATATGAGCGCTGGCGTACCAGTCATAGCTTCTGATTTTCCGTTGTGGCGCAGTGTCGTGATCGAAAGTGAGTGCGGGCTGTGTGTCGATCCTCTTGATAGCCAGTCAATCGCACGCGCAATTGATTTCCTGTCCGAGAATCCTGAACAGGCACGGATAATGGGCAGCAATGGTCAGTTAGCTATAAAAAATAAGTATAATTGGCAGATAGAAGAAGGCAAATTGCTCGATTATTATAAGGCACTCAGCAGGTAAGTGCCGTCCTCCACTGAATATGAGGAGGGCTTGAATTTAGATTGCGCCTTGTCATGATTTATGGTTGGGGCGCGTCGCTTTGTTAGAGCGCTGATTGGACTGAGTATCTCCAAGCGGTATCATGATTTTATAGGGTTTAAACTATGTGCGGGATATTTGGTATCGTTTCTTCATCCGCCGTGGTCGAAAAGGATTTAGCTTTTTTGGCTCGGCATGCGATGCAACGTGGTAGGGATTCGAGTGGATTATTGATTTGGGATTCCTCCAAGTATAAAGCTACCAGAGCGGACTATGACGTGGTCTCACTCTTGAAGCGGAATCCTGTTAGAAACGCTACGTTGGTAGTCGGTCATAGCCGCTTGATCACCAATGGTCTTTCCGATAATCAGCCCGTCGTACGAGAAAACATCTGTGTTTTCCATAATGGCATCATTGTCAATGATGCTGAAATCTGGGGGCAGATCAAGCCCGAACGAAAGTTGGAAATCGACAGTGAGGTCATCGCGGCGATTGCTCAAGAATACCTGGCTAACAACGTTGAACTGGATGGCTTGGCCAAGGTGGTCCTTTCTCTTTGTAAGGGCGTGGTAGCTTGCGCGATCCTCCTGCCAGAGCGAGGGAAAGCATTAATTTTTTCCAACAATGGCAGTCTGTATGTAGGTGAGTTGAATGGAAGTGTCTGCTTTTCTTCAGAACGCTTCCCTCTAGCTGAAATTGGTTGTGCCTCAATCAAGCAAGTGCGTGAGGAGGCGGTGGTTATTGATATTCCTACCGCCTCTGAGCTAACTGTTTCTGACGATAATCGTCGAGTCCATAACCTGATACCACCATTTAAATTTAATCAGGTAGAAGAAAAATTACTTGAATACAACACGCCTGAATTGCGGCGCTGCACCAAGTGTATTCTTCCAGAAACAATGCCTTATATTACGTTTGATGCGAGCGGCGTGTGTAACTACTGCACGACGTATAAGCTGCGTAATGTGCCTAAGCCAAAGCAAGAGATTTTTGATCTTGTTGCGCCTTACCGCCGTAACGGTGCACTGGATTGCATCGTGCCTTTTTCCGGTGGGCGTGATAGTTGCTATGGATTGCATCTAATTGTTAAAGAACTGGGCATGAACCCGGTTACGTATACGTATGATTGGGGCATGGTCACGGATTTAGGGCGCCGTAATATCAGCAGGATGTGTGCTGAGTTGGGTGTCGAGAATATCATTATTGCTGATGATATCGACAAAAAGCGGAATAACATCGCGGTCAACCTGAGAGCTTGGTTGAAGTCGCCGCATCTCGGAATGATCAGTATTCTGACTTCAGGTGACAAACACTTTTTCCGCCATGTGGAAACAGTTAAGCGTCAAACGGGCGTGGGATTAAACTTGTGGGGTGTGAATCCGTTGGAGGTTACCCACTTCAAAGCTGGCTTTTTGGGTATACCGCCGGATTTCGAAGAAAAACGCGTGTACATGCACGGTTGGCAAAAGCAAGTTGAGTACCAGAGCCTGCGTTTCAAGGCGATGTTGAAGAGCCCGGGCTACTTCAATTCGTCGCTATGGGATACGTTGTCGGGCGAATATTATAGAAGTTTCACCGAGAAAAAAGATTACTACCATATTTTTGATTACTGGAGCTGGGACGAAAAGACCATCGACGACACGTTGATTGGAGAGTACGACTGGGAGACTGCAGTCGATACCAGCACGACTTGGCGTATCGGTGACGGCACAGCAGCGTTCTATAATTATATCTACTATACGGTTGCCGGTTTTTCTGAACACGATACGTTCCGCAGCAACCAAATTCGTGAAGGTGTCATGACACGTGAACGAGCGTTAGAACTTGTCAAAGATGAAAATCAGCCAAGATATCAAAATATTCGCTGGTACCTCGATGCGTTGGGTATGGATTTTAGTGGTGTTATAAAAACGATTAATTCAATACCAAAGCTGTACAAACTTTGAGTCGGCCCGATTTTAATGAATAAGACATTTTGGTATATCACGAAGTATTTTTCGCCGAAAACTGCCAGTAGCCCTGGTGGTCGTGGATGGTTTTTGGTTGAGGAAATGCGGAAGGCCGGTTGTGAGGCTGTGGTTATTACATCTGACTCGAACAATTTAGTCGACGTTCCCACACTTTCCCTGCGCGTAACGACGCAGGAAGTGTCTGGCGTGAAAATTGTTTGGCTCAAAACGTTGAAATATACCGTCGCCAAGTCCCCTCGTAGAATTTTAGGTTGGCTCCATTTTGAATGGAACTTACTGTTTTTGGATAAGGCAAAGTTGCCACGGCCTGATGTTATTGTGGTGTCGAGTTTGTCGCTATTTACAATTCTAAATGGGTTGTTGCTTCGAAGAAAGTACAAATGCAGACTGGTATTTGAGGTCAGGGACATCTGGCCGCTTACTATCATTGAAGAGGGGGGGTTCAACAAGGATAATATTTTTGTCCGGGCATTGTCGTTTCTAGAAAAAACGGCCTATAAAAGAGCTGACGTTATTATTGGTACGATGCCCAATCTTGCTGAGCATGTGAAGAAAGAGACGGGTCTCGACCGCCCAGTTTTCTGTATTCCCATGGGTGTCAGCGAGGATCACCTCAGTGAAACCAAACCACTGGCAGATGACTACCAATCCACATTCTTTTCCAAGCCTAAATTCAGAATCGTCCATGCCGGCACTATCGGAATCACCAATGCGCTGGAGCCTTTTTTTCAGGCAGCGGAGGCACTTAAGGATCATAGTGACATAGAGTTCCTTATGGTCGGAGACGGAGCTCTTAAACCGCATTTTCAAAAAGTGTATGGTCATTTGCCTAACTTGGTTTTTGCCCCTAAAGTCTCCCGGGATAGGGTTCAATCGGTGCTGGTCAACGCCGACATACTGTATTTTTCGGTTTATCCTTCAAAGGTTTGGGATTACGGTCAATCGTTGAATAAGGTAATCGATTATATGCTGGCGGGTAAGCCTATTGTTGCATCATACAGCGGCTACCCCTCCATGATTAATGAAGCTGATTGTGGTGTTTATGTACCGGCTGGTGATGTCGATAGTTTGGTTGCTTGTATTTTGGATATGAAATCCAAAAGCCCGGGCGATCGTAATGACATGGGGATGCGCGGACGCCGGTGGCTTTTGGAGGAACGTAATTATCCAAAGCTAGCGAAGGGTTACATGGATGCCATATTTGAGAGGCGCCATTGATGAAACGGCTCTTTGACCTTCTTCTTTCGGTAACTGCACTATTGGTCTTGTGGCCGGTAATGTTGTGGACTGCATGGGCGGTTCGCAAGAAACTTGGTACACCGGTCATTTTTCGCCAGATGCGCCCAGGTTTGGGTGGAAAACCGTTCGAACTTATTAAGTTTCGTACCATGCGCGATGCAGTTGATTTGAACGGCGACCCGTTACCGGATGCTGAGCGGATGACGCCCTTTGGGCAATTCCTTCGCTCCAGTAGTTTGGACGAATTACCTGGATTGTGGAGTGTCATTAAGGGAGATATGAGTCTCGTAGGGCCTCGGCCACTATTGACCGAATATTTGCCTTTGTATTCTGCCGAGCAGGCTCGCCGTCATGAAGTTCGTCCCGGAATCACCGGTTGGGCGCAAGTCAATGGGCGTAATGCTTTGAGCTGGGAGGCTAAGTTTGAGCGGGATGTGTGGTATGTCGACAATCAGAGTCTGTGGTTGGATGTTAAAATAATTATGATGACGGTAAAAAAGGTTTTTGTGCGCGACGGGATAAGTGCCGAGGGTGAGGCTACCATGTCTCGTTTTCGGGGCAGTAAAAACAGATGAATACGGTCTCTCTATTGCGGAGATTTTGTGATCAGTGAATTTGAATTTCACGCAGCGTTGTTTGAATTGGCCTACCGTAGCCAGTAGGCCTGTTCGTTTATGACTGGTTAGGCACGTTTTATTATTGGGGCCGTGGCTTTTCTTTGGGTATATAGATCTCCGCGCAACCGGTTATCACTTCCTTGCCTCTGACTGTGCAGACCGTATCAAAAAAAACCCTGTTTGTGTTTAGCTCGACCTTTGTTACCGTGATTGTTGCGGTAACGGTGTCGTCGATGTACACCGGTCTTTTGAAATTCAGTGACTGTGCTACGTATACGCAACCGGGTCCGGGAAGCTTGGTTCCAAACAGTGCAGAGAAAAATCCAGCAGACATTAACCCGTGCGCTATGCGCTTACCAAATCGGGAAGAGTTCGCATAGTCGCTATCAACATGGACTGGGTTATGGTCACCGCTGATTCCAGCATATGCTTTGATGTCTGCATCAGTTATAGTTTGAGAATACCTGACGGTCATGCCAAGTTGTATATCGTTGATGGGTATGGAGCCTAGGGCTGAGTCATTCATGATTAACCACCCAACCCTTTGCGTGGCAAAGGTTTCGCAGGGTTACCAACAACGATTGCCCCAGGCGCAACATCCTTAGTGACAACTGCGCCCATACCGACAATGGCGCCCTTGCCGATTTTAAGTGGCTTCCCCGCTCGGCCTTGTTTGATTATTGCTCCAGTCCCGATATAGGCGTGGTCTTCGATAGTTACATTTCCATTACACTTCACCGAAGGAGCGAATGTCACATAGTCTCCAATTATGCAATCGTGAGCTATATAAGAATATATGTTCGCATGGAAAAATTTACCGATTTTTACATTGGACGTTATCGTAGTGAAGGGGCAGAGTATTGCGCCTTCGCCAATTTCGTTTTCATCCAAGATCAATGCGTTATCAGCGGTAATGGAGAATGTCTTTGCGTCAATCTCCCACATGCGTTGGGCAATTTTTTCTCTGATTTGACTGTCGCCAATGGTGATATTGAAGAATTTTTTATCTGCAGGTAGCAGTGAAAATTCTGCAGACGTTAATACATCATATCCATTTATACTTTTAGCGCAGTCGCCATCATCAACAAAAACTAGTTTAAAATTGCCTTGGCAGTTTGATTCAAGTTTTTTTTTGACAAGCGGAATTACCTCTCGTCCAAATCCCCCGGCCCCTACGATTCCAAAAATATTCAAACCAATCTCCTTCATGGGCTTTGATTACAAGATATGAATCATATGATAATGCGAACGGAGGCTTTTACAACCTAAAGGTGTGGCCTGCGTGGGGGCCTTGAAAAAATATTCTGCTTGCGTCTCAGGACGCGGAGTCTACTCTTGGCCCCGTTCAGGCGGTTAGAGGATTGTTCTGCACAGCCCAACCGTTGGTGCTTTTCAACGGGGCGGTCGGTCGCGACTTTCCTGTTCATGGGGGGAGGATATGCTTTCTACTAAGGGATCATCTGAAAACGTTGCCTTTGAAACAGTGTTGCCTTTGTGCCCGAGACAGGAATCGTATTCGGCGACCAAATACCAGCGTTTGCTGGCCCTTTCCCGTAAGCACCTCAATCGCTGTACTAGCCAGTGCACTTTTTTGGTGGTGTTGGTCGCTCATCAGAGCGCCCGGCCAATCGATCACAAGTCAGCTGACCGATCTAGCATAGACCAGGCAAGCAAACTGACACGCGTGACATTCGCTTGTAGAATCCACCAACAGGTACCAGGTTGCTTGTCCACGCATGATGTGCTGAATGCTTTGCGGAATGGCACGACCGGCTTCGCTCCTTAGGCGTAGCTGGGCGTGATAGGAGATAAATGAATGAGTTACCGCTCAGAAGAATAGGTTGTACTAAGACGTATGCGTGATTATTTGAAGTTTTTTACTGTGGTGTTGTCTATCGCCAGTTTTCAGGGGGCCTTTGCTGATGCAACGACGAAAGATTCGTCAGACGGGATAGTGAAACGCTGGATATCGTCGTCTGTTGATCACTGGCAAACATATTCACAAAGCGGATCTAATGGTGTCCATAAATTTACTGAAAGTGACAATAGCTTTAAAATAAGAAAGGCTAGCCCGCCGTCGAAAAACTTTCGTACTGGCTACACCTTCATTTACAACAAGTCTCTATATTTTGAAGATCTCGGGAACAATATTAGCTACAAAAGAAACTGGCTCGGAAGTTATAAGCCTGTAAAGCTTTCGTCCAATAGTGAGTACAACGCTGCCGGATACAACTTTGAAGTCGACTCCTATTCAGGCCTTATTTCTGCATGCCCTCTATCGGATGACAATGAATGTAAAGTTTTCAACTTCCAGCCTGGTAGCTATCCCTACGTCTATGCTCAAAAAGAAGGCTCCGTCCTGTCCATTACAAACTACGGAGAAGCGATTCTTTTTAAAAACGGCGAGTGGTGTCGGATGTCGATGCGTGACGATATTTATTCGTGCACCAATCCAGAGCTCCCTATATTATCCGTGCCTAGAGCAATACAGTTTTACAGCTCAATCAACTACCAAGGGAGGGTTTTGCTAGGAGAGTGGCCGACGGGTCGTCTGTATGAGTTTGATGGAGTAGAACTCAAACCCTCCAATATGACCCCTCCGGAAATTGCAAAATTGTCCGATAAGCGTTTGGGATATGAAGCGCAAACCATGGCAGAATATTGCGGGGATTTGTTTGTCGGGTACTGGCCAAAGGGCGAAGTCTGGCGCTACGACCACCTTGCAAGGGAGTGGCAATTCTTCAAGAGATTTTTCAGCGATGTAGAAGGTGAGCCTTTCATTCCTTACTCACTGAGGGAGAGCGACGGCCTTGACTCATCGTTCTTTGGCCAGCGTATCACCGCCATGGTTCCGTTTGAAGGCGCTCTGTACGTAACTACGTCAAATCTAAGGGCTTGGACAGCGGCCGATTCGGCACCTGCGACAATAGACCCTTCCAAGGTAGCTGAATACGGGGCCATTTATAAGGTCACCAAGCCAGGTTGCACAACAAGTTATAGTTATGCAAAAGATTGATAAGTGAACCAGATAGTCGGCATATGACATGCAGCATATGGTAACGCTGGATTTGAAGCGAAGGTGAACGCCGGGTAACCCGGCGTCCTACCTAAGGAAACTCTGAAAAAGACTTCCAAATCTGGTGAAATACGCCTGCCCCACGAACTGAACGGTTGAGCCCCGATGAAGCAAATGTCTTTCGCTGATGCCGAGTACGCAGGCAAACGTAAGCAGACCCGCCGCGAGCGTTTCCTGATTGAGATGGATCAGGTCGTGCCCTGGAAAGGCCTGATTGCGTTGATCGAACCGTATTATCCAAAGGGCGAAGGGGGGCGTCCGGCGTATCCGTTGATGGCGATGTTGCGCGTTCATTTGATGCAGAACTGGTTCGACTACAGCGATCCGGCGATGGAAGAATCATTATATGAAACGACGATTCTGCGCCAGTTCGCGGGCTTGAATCTGGATCGAATTCCCGATGAAGCCACGATCCTCAACTTCCGCCGTTTGTTGGAAAAACATGAGTTGGCAGGTGGGATTTTGCAGATCATCAATGGCTATCTAGGTGATCGTGGCCTTCTGTTGCGTCACGGCATGGTGGTCGATGCGACGATCATTCACACGCTGAGCTCGACTAAGAACAAGGACGGTAAACGCGATCCTGAGATGCATCAGACGAAGAAAGGGAACCAATATTTCTTCGGGATGAAAGCGCACATCGGCGTCGACGCCGAATCCGGCTTGGTGCATAGCCTGGTGGGCACCGCAGCGAATGTGGCGGACGTGACACAAGTCGATCAGTTACTGCACGGCGAGGGAACTTACGTGTGTGGCGACGCCGGTTACACCGGCGTGGACAAACGATCCCAGCATCAGGATCGCAAGATGATCTGGTCGATTGCCGCCCGCCCAAGCAGCTACAAAAAGCACGCAAAAAAGAGTTTGATCGAGCGCATGCGAGGCAAGATCGAATACGCGAAAGCGCAGCTGTGGGCCAAGGTTGAGCCCCCGTTTCGTGTGATCAAGCGCCAGTTTGGTTATACGAAAGTGCGCTTTCGTGGTTTGTCGAAAAACATCGCGCAGCAGACAACGTTATTCGCTTTGTCAAACTTGTGGATGGTGCGAAAACGTTTTTTGGTATGGGCGAGGTGCGTCTGTAATGTGGGCCAATAGCCCTGAAACAGCGCGATCAGAGGACAGAACCGTGAATTAAGGACAAGAAGGTCTGATTTTCGACCGACTTATGATTTTTTGAGCCTCAAGTAGTGAGGGCATCAAAACATCGGTGGGTACTTCAGACCTTCCCTAAGGAAACGGTTTGTGCGTCTCCTGCATCAGAGGGCCTGTCAGAAGTCAGAAGGGACGCTGCTGGTCATGTCCTGCTTTTTGTGTCGTTTTCGAACGTAGGTCTTTGCAAACTTGATGCAAAGGGACTTATCTTTTGAAGCAGTAACCTTCCAGTGGTCGTATGTCCTGTGGCGGGTAATGTGCCATGGGTGGTTCATAAGGGCTGGTACGCTAGCCGAAAGAGTTATTTCAATAGGGGCTTTATGCTTAATACACCTTTTTCGCCTTGGCCAAGTTTTACCCTTCAGGAAGCTGATGCGGTCCGTGATGTGATTTTGTCTAACAAAGTCAACTACTGGACTGGGCAGGAATGCCGGTTGTTCGAAAAGAGCTTCGCATCTTGGGTGGGATCTACACATGCGGTCGCGCTGGCTAATGGCACGCTTGCATTAGATGTTGCCCTACTGGCGTTGGGTATTGGTAAAGGTGACGAGGTGATTGTTACTCCCCGGACTTTTCTTGCCTCGGTGTCGAGCATCGTGAATGCAGGTGCGATCCCCGTTTTTGCCGAAGTGGATCGAGAGACTCAAAACATCACAGCCGAAACGATTCGCGCTGTACTCACACCGCGGTCGAGAGCAGTTATCTGTGTGCATCTCGCCGGTTGGCCTTGCGACATGGACCCCATCATGACATTGGCCGAGGAGCACGGTCTCAAGGTCATTGAGGATTGTGCTCAGGCGCATGGGGCTCAATACAAGAACCGTTCAGTCGGTTCGATCGGTCACATTGGCGCCTGGTCGTTCTGCCAGGACAAGATCATGACGACTGGCGGGGAGGGTGGGATGGTGACCACCAGTGACCCAGAGTTATGGTCGCGTATGTGGTCTTTCAAGGATCACGGTAAATCCTGGCAAGCGGTCTATGAGCGCGAGCATGCGCCCGGATTTCGGTGGCTGCATGAGAGCTTCGGTACCAACTGGAGAATGATGGAAGTGCAGGGTGTAATTGGGCGTATCCAATTGGACCGGATGGCTGAATGGAGTGTTGCGAGGCAGGAAAATGCTGAGCGCATTTGGCAGACTGCTCGAGCCTTTCCTGGTCTGCGCGTTCCTGACGTGCCTGTGGAAATCAAGCATGCGGCGTACAAATGCTATGTATTTGTCGAGCCTTCCGTGCTGAATGAAGGTTGGTCGCGCGACCGTATTTTGAATGAGATCAACGCACTTGGCGTTCCATGCTTTTCGGGTTCCTGTTCTGAGGTCTATTTGGAAAAGGCCTTTGACGGTACTGACTGGCGGCCGCACTCACGACTGCCCGTTGCTCAAGAACTGGGTGAAACCAGCCTTATGTTTTTGGTACACCCGACGCTGACTGACGCTGAAATCGGTAAGACGTGCGAAGTGCTGGATGAGGTGATGGCCAAGGCTTGTTCATTGATTAGTTGATGTTGTCGCGGGACTAAAGGGCTGCCATTGATTGCTTCATGTGGGTGATAGGGCTCCGTGGGTACGTGTGCAGATCAATAATCTGACTGACCCCGGCTTAGGTGCCAATATATGCTGCGCACTGAAGATTTACCAAGCCAGAATGCGGTCAGGGCCGTACTATGAAAAATGTTGCATCGATCACAGGAGCGGTTTGAGGTGGACGAAGGGGTTATGGAAAGGGTACGGGCATATTTGGTTGCACTGCCGCGTCGGAAGAAAAGGCTGATCCAGGTCGCTACCGATGTATTGGTGGTGTGGTGTGCGCTATGGCTAGCATTTGTCGTTCGCCTCGGCGTGGACGAAATGATCAATCCCTTCTTCGATCATCTCTGGTTGTTTTTGGCTGCGCCTGTAGTTGCGATACCGTTATTCATACGCTTCGGTATGTACCGAGCAGTTATGAGATATTTCGGGAACGATGCGCTCATTGCCATTATCAAGGCTGTCAGTCTGTCAGCGCTGATTTTAGGGGTGGTCGTATACTGGTATAGTAATCATCAGAATATCATTCCCCGCTCTATCGTTTTCAACTACTGGTGGCTCAGTCTTATTATGGTGGGCGGCTTAAGACTGGGGATGCGTCAGTATTTTTTGGGTGATTGGTTTACAGCAACTCAATACGTTCCGTTTGCGAGTCGGGAAGATGGTTTACCTCGAGTTGCCATTTATGGCGCGGGTGCAGCGGGAAACCAACTGGTGGCTGCTCTCAGAATGGGGCGCGTCATGAGGCCTGTCGCGTTTATCGACGATGATGTCAGTATCAGTGATCGCGTTATCTCAGGCCTTCAAGTCTATAAGCCTAAACATATTCAACGGATGATTGATGTCACTGGTGCGCAAGAGATTCTTTTGGCTATTCCTTCATCTAATCGTGCACGCCGACGTGAGGTCCTGGGTTTTCTTGAAGGTTTTCCGCTTCACGTGCGCAGCGTTCCTGGCTTTATGGATCTGGCGAGTGGCCGGGTCAAAGTGGACGATATCCAAGAGGTCGATATCGCCGACTTGCTGGGTCGCGATGCTGTGCCTGCTCAAGAGGAACTGCTGGAACACTGCATCAAGGGGCAGAGCGTTCTGGTGACGGGGGCCGGGGGCTCCATCGGTTCTGAGTTATGTCGACAGATTTTGACGCTTCGCCCGACGACTTTGTTGCTGTTCGAACATAGTGAGTTCAATCTTTACAGTATTCTTTCTGAACTTGAGCAGCGCATCACTCGTGAATCGTTATCGGTGAAACTGCTTCCGATTTTGGGGTCTGTGCGAAATCAGTCCAAACTCCTTGACGTGATGAAAACTTGGCACGTAGATACGGTCTACCATGCCGCTGCGTATAAGCATGTGCCGATGGTCGAACACAATATCGCCGAAGGTGTTCTGAATAACGTCATTGGCACCCTTAATACCGCACAGGCCGCACTGCAGGCAGGCGTTGCCAACTTCGTCCTGATTTCCACGGACAAGGCAGTGCGTCCGACTAACGTGATGGGTAGTACTAAGCGTTTAGCAGAGTTGACACTGCAGGCTCTCAGTCGTGAATTGGCTCCCGTTTTGTTTGGAGACAGGTCTAATATTTCACGCGTTAATAAAACCCGATTTACAATGGTTCGTTTTGGTAATGTTTTAGGATCCTCGGGCTCGGTTATTCCGTTATTCCATAGGCAAATCAAATCGGGTGGTCCGCTTACGGTTACCCACCCGAAAATCACTCGATACTTTATGACTATCCCTGAGGCTGCACAGTTGGTTATCCAGGCGGGTTCCATGGGACAGGGCGGTGACGTATTTGTACTGGACATGGGAGAACCGGTGAAAATCATCGAGTTGGCCGAGAAGATGATTCATCTGTCCGGTCTGAGCATACGCTCAGACAAAAATCTTCACGGTGACATTGCGATTGAATTTACCGGCTTACGTCCTGGCGAGAAGCTTTACGAAGAGTTACTCATCGGTGACAACGTAGTTGCCACCCGGCACCCGATGATTATGAGTGCCAATGAGGATCATCTCCCATGGGAGATACTGAAAGTCAGGTTGGCCGAGTTGCTGGCGGCCGTAGATCAGGACGATTATGTTCGTGTCCGCTTGCTACTGCGCGATACCGTCAGCGGCTATGCTCCCGACGGCGAAATCGTCGACTGGATCTACCAGCAACGCCGTCTGGAGCCGTGAGTTAACACCCTGTTACTCACCCACTTTTGACACCCTCCAAACATCGCCTAAGTTAAGAAAGCAGCTTCGGAAAAGCTGCTTTTCTCCCAACGATGTCATGGAGCGTCACCAATGCAAAACACCTACATCTCCTCCCTAATCTTCGCCTTCCTCACCACCCTCTCCGTAGCCACGACCGCAGCCCCATCAATCAAACCCGAAGCCCCAACCCCCATCACCACCCAAATGACCCAGTCCGAGCCATCCGCTAAGGTCAACCTCAACGCCGCCGACGCCGAAACCTTGCGTCGCGACCTCTTCGGTATCGGCGCCGCCAAAGCCAAGGCGATCATCGCCTACCGCGAAAGCAACGGCCCGTTCACGGCAGTGGATGAATTGTTGGAAGTAAAAGGTATCGGTAAGGCGCTGATGGAGAAAAACCGCGACAGGCTGGAAATCAAATAAGGTCAGGAAGGCCGGTCATCGACCGGCCTTTCCACTCTCTGAAACCTGCGCCTTCAAACTCCCCCGCACTACGTCCATGATGCGCGTCGCCAACTCCGCACTCTCAACACTCCTGGCCAGCACCAACGCCCCCACCAGCGTGGACATCATTACCAGGCTCTGGTCTCCGGCCCCTGGGCGGCCCAAAGCTGCTTCAACCTGTTTCAACCGAGCCCCCAACACCACGTCCGTTGTCGGACTGTGCTGCGCTCTCAACCCCAGTTCCGCCGACATGGTCGGCAGCGGGCGGCCCTGGTCTGGGGTGGTCTGGTGCCATTCCGACAGGTAGCTGTCGATAAACGCTTCCAGCGGGCGCTCCTGGCTGAACAGCATTTCACAATGCGCATCCAGCTCTGCGGCTGCTGTCTGCAGCGCCTTTTCCACCAGTTCGTCCTTGGATTTGAAATGCGCGTAGAACCCGCCATGTGTCAGGTTCAGTGCCTTCATTAATGGCTGGAGGCCGGTTGCGCTGATGCCGTCGCGGCGAAAGCGTACGGAGGCTTCTTTGATTATGCGTTGGTGGGTCTGGGCTTTATGGTCTGGTGAGTAACGCATAGGACTGCCTTGTGAACGTGGCGGCATTTTAACGGAGTTATATCTCTTTACACATCTAGACAATGCAGCGCGCGTTGGCATGGAATGTGGTTACGTCTACAACATGGATTGTTGAACAATCGTGAGGTAGTGATGACGCTCAGCTTGTCTTTAGCCGACCAGATTGCCCTGGAGCTTCGCGCCGATATCATCGGTGGGCGGCTGTTACCTGGAATGGCATTGGTCGAGGTCGAGTTGGTCAAGTCCTACAACGCTTCGCGCAATACGATTCGCGAGGCGTTGCACCGTCTGGGGCAGGAGGGGCTGACTCGGTACGTGCGCAATAAGGGTGTGATGGTCCGTCGGTTGGACCGCGACGAAGTACGTGATCTGTTTGTCGTCCGTCGCACCCTGGAGTTGCAGGCGATCACCCAGAGCGGCCCGTTGACCGATGCTCAATCCGAGCGCATGCAAAATGCTATCGAGGCCACCACCCTGGCCCGCGAGCGCGAGGACTGGCGGGCGGTGGCCACCCACAGCCTGCTGTTTCACCAGCAGATTGTCGGGCTGATGTGTAGCCCGCTGTTCGATGAGTTTTTCGCTCAGGTAATCGCCCAATTGCGTTTGGTGTTTTGCGCCGCGCCCGATGAGCAGCGCTTCCAGTCGCCCTGGCTGGAGCGTGATCGTGAAATATACGAGTTACTGATCCACGGAAATAAACCGGCGGCAGGCGAGGCGATGAGCCTGTACCTGGATGATTCCGAACGCCTCTCGTTAGCCCTGTTTACGCACCCTTGATTGAGGATTCGCCCCATGTATAAAGACTATCCGGCCGCTTACCAGGTCAGTAAAGGCTCTGCGCTGCAGGTCGATACGGCGTTCTACGAGCGCATTCGGGACCGGGCTGATCAGCGCACGTTGATCGAGCAGTTCGAGGTGCCGATTCGCACGGGCAGGGCGTGGAAGGTACCGGCCGGGCATGTGTTCCGCGTGACCACGCCGGTCGGCCCGCAGGTCGGTGACTTCAACGTATGGAACGCCAATGATCCTCGCGAACGCCTATGGGCCGCGCGTACACGCCAGTTGCAGGGCGCGCATGTCAGCACCCATGACCGATTGTGGTCGAACCTGCCATTCCTGCGGCCGTTGGTGACCATTACCGATGACAGCCTGGCAAGCTACGGCATTGATGAACACGGCGGGCGCTTGCACGATCTGCTCGGCACACGCTGCGACCCGTATGTGAACCGCATGCTGACCGGCGAAGACTTTCATCACCATTGCCACTCCAACCTGACCCGTGCGGTATTGCCCCATGGCCTGACGGAGTTTGACGTGCATGACGTGCTGAATATTTTCCAGTGCACCGGCCTCAATCACGACGACATGTACTTCATGAAAGCCTGCCCGGCGCAGAAGGGCGACTACCTGGAGTTCTTCGCTGAGATTGATCTGCTGTGCGCGCTGTCGACGTGCCCGGGTGGGGATTTGTCGCTGCCGATGTGGGGGCCGGACGCGCAGGACCCGCTGACGGTGTGTCGTCCGCTGGGGGTTGAGATCTATAAACTGGAGGAGGTGTTGCTGGAAGGCTGGAGCCAGCCTGAGCGTGCGGCCTATAAGGGGCAGCACGGGTTGCATATTGCCAAGGCGGATTGGGAATAATCGGGGGAAGGGGCTGCTTCGCAGCCCAGCGGGAGCAAGCTCCCTCGCCACAGGGGGCAACTCGCTCAGCGGTCCTGCGCATCCTTTGAGTCTGCCTGCGCATTGCGCTCAGCCACGCGTTTGCGTTGTTCGTCGGTGAGTTCCACCTTGTTGGCGCTGTCACGCAGCATCATCAGCCCACCGACGATCGACCCGATCGCGACCACCATAATCAACCATGCATACCACGGCATAACGCTCTCCTTGAGGCAGATTGCCGTGGGAGAGTTTTCCCACGGTAATAACTGCTTTGAGTTACAGGCTTTCTGAGTAGTTCAGTGTAGGCCTGTTCCGCCTCATAAACCTTAGAGCCCGGTCAACATTGCATCTGCCGGCGCATCGGCGCGGTCTTGGGCGGTCAACTGGAAGTAGATGAAACCTACTGCCATGAAGCCGAGGAAGATCAGCCCGATCAGGGTGTTGAACCAGGCCATGGCCACCAGGCACACCACTGCCAGTACCAGCGCGATACCTGGCACGATTGGGTAGCCGGGGGCGCGGAAAGTGCGTTCCAGCAGCGGCTCGGTCTTACGCAGTTTGAACAGGCTGAGCATGCTCATGATGTACATGACGATGGCGCCGAACACTGCCATGGTGATCATCGCTGCGGTCAGCGTCATGCCGCCCAGGTTGATCAAGCCGTCGCTGTAGATGGCGGCAATGCCGACCACGCCGCCGGCGATGATTGCCCGGTGCGGTGTCTGAAAACGCGACAGTTTGGCGAGGAAAGACGGCAGGTAACCGGCACGGGCCAGGGCAAAGAACTGGCGCGAGTAGCCGAGGATGATGCCGTGGAAGCTGGCGACCAGCCCGAACAGGCCGATCCACACCAGCATGTGCAGCCAGCCGGAGCTTTCACCCACGACGGTTTTCATCGCCTGCGGCAACGGGTCGTTGATGTTGGACAGGGTGCGCCAGTCGCCCACGCCGCCCGCGAAGAACATTACGCCCATCGCCAGGATCACCAGGGTCAGGATGCCGCTGATGTAGGCTCTTGGAATCGTGCGCTTCGGATCTTTCGCTTCTTCGGCCGCCATGGCCGCGCCTTCGATGGCGAGGAAGAACCAGATGGCGAAGGGAATCGCCGCAAACATCCCGGCAATCGCCGGGGGCCCAAAGGTGTCGGAACCGGCCCAGCCATTCAGGGCGAAGTTGCTGAAGCTGAAGGCGGGGGCGACCACGCCCATGAACACCAACAGTTCGGCGACGGCGAGTACGCACACCACCAGTTCGAAGGTGGCGGCGAGTTTCACACCGAGGATGTTCAGGCCCATAAACACGAAGTAGGCGCCGACGGCCGCGTGTTTCGGGTCCAGTGCCGGAAACTGCACATTCAGGTAGGCGCCAATGGCCAGGGCGATGGCGGGCGGGGCGAACACAAATTCGATCAAGGTCGCCAGCCCGGCGATCAAGCCGCCTTTTTCACCAAAGGCGCGGCGGCTGTAGGCAAATGGCCCACCGGCGTGCGGAATGGCGGTAGTCAGTTCGGTGAAACTGAATATAAAGCAGGTGTACATGGCGGCGACCATCAATGAGGTCACCAGAAAGCCCAGCGTACCCGCGACGCCCCAGCCATAGCTCCAACCGAAATACTCGCCGGAAATCACCAGCCCGACGGCAATGCCCCATAAATGCAGGGTGCCCAAGGTGGGTTTGAGTTGTGTGTTCATCGTGTTGCGCTCCCTGAACGGTTTGGAATGATTCAGGTGTTGCAGCGGGCATGCCACTCCACACAATCGTGTCGTAAAGGGGCGCAACTGTCGTCGGGGGGATGGTTTGGCGTTTGAAATTTTCCGGCGTTGCACCAGATAGGTGCGGCGGTGACTGTGCCGGCGCTATCGGGAGCAAGCCCCCTCCCACAGGTTGATCGGCGCTCGGCATGACAACGCGGTCGAGTGTGGGAGGGGGCTTGCTCCCGATAGCGCCCGCCCTGGCACCTGAAATCCCCCCTGTAAACCCCGCATAAACCCACTCTTTACGCCGTCTTTACGCCCCACCCATACCCTCGCTCTCGTTCCTTTACACCACTCCTGCGGACAATTGCCCTACACGCGGCACTCGCCGCAATACGGAGAAACTTCCATGAGCGTTCTGGACGGGGTGTCACTGCTATTGGCCGTGGCGCTGTTCATTTATCTGCTGGTTGCGCTGTTACGCGCGGATCGGAACTAGGAGCAGGCTATGCACAGTTATGACTATTGGCTGATCATCGCCTTCTTTGCCTTGGTGCTGGTGCCGGCACCCTTCCTGGGGCGGTTCTACTACAAGGTGATGGAAGGCCAGCGCACCTGGCTGACGCCGGTCCTTGGCCCGGTCGAGCGCGTGTGCTATCGCATCGCCGGGGTGGATGAGCAGCAGGAACAAAGCTGGCAGAAATACATGCTGGCCTTGCTCGCGTTCAACCTCGCGGGCTTTTTGCTGTTGTTCGCGATTCTGGTGTTCCAGGACTATCTCCCACTGAACCCGCAGAAATTGCCGGGTCAGGAGTGGACCCTGGCCTTCAACACTGCGGTCAGTTTCATGACCAACACCAACTGGCAGGCCTACAGCGGTGAAGCGTCCCTGAGCTACCTCAGCCAGATGGCCGGCCTCACCGTGCAGAACTTCGTCAGTGCAGCCACAGGCCTTGCAGTCCTTGTCGCGCTTTGCCGTGGGATCGGTCGCAAATCCACCCAGACATTGGGCAACTTCTGGGTCGATATGACCCGCGCCACCCTCTACGGCCTGTTGCCGTTGTGCCTGGTGATGGCGCTGTTCCTGGTGTGGCAGGGCGTGCCGCAAACCTTCGCCCATTACGTCGACGCTGTAACGATGCAGGGCGTGGATCAGGTGATCCCCCTGGGCCCGGCGGCCAGCCAGATTGCGATCAAGCAATTGGGCACCAACGGCGGTGGTTTCTTCGGCGTCAACTCGGCGCACCCGTTTGAAGATCCGACCGCCTGGTCCAACCTGTTCGAATTGGCGGCGATCATCCTGATCCCGGTGGCGCTGGTGTTCACCTTCGGCCACTACGTGAAAGACCTGCGCCAAAGCCGCGCGATTCTCGGCTGCATGCTGGCGCTGTTCCTGATCGGTGGCGCGACTTCGCTGTGGGCCGAATACCAGCCTAACCCGACCCTGAACAACCCGGCCGTGGAGCAAGCCGCACCGCTGGAAGGTAAGGAAGCACGCTTCGGTACCACCGGCACCGTGTTGTGGTCGGTGACCACTACGGCGGCGTCCAACGGTTCGGTCAACGGCATGCACGACAGCCTCAGCCCCCTCAGCGGGATGGTTGCACTGGTCAACATGATGGTCGGCGAAGTGATCTTCGGCGGCGTCGGTGCCGGCATGTACGGGATGTTGCTCAACGTGTTGATTGCTGTGTTCCTCGCCGGCCTGATGATCGGTCGCACCCCGGAATACCTGGGCAAGAAACTCCAGGCCAAGGAAGTGCAATTGCTGGTGGTGACCTTGCTGGTGATGCCGGTGGGCGTGCTGGTACTGGGTGCCATCGCCGCGAGCCTGCCTGGCCCGGCCGGTGCCATCAGCAACCCTGGCCCCCACGGGTTCAGCCAGTTGCTCTACGCCTACACCTCGGCCAGTGCCAACAACGGTTCGGCGTTCGGCGGCTTCGGCGCCAACACCCCGTTCCATAACTTGATGCTGGGCCTGGGCATGTTGATCGGCCGCTTCGGCTACATCCTCCCGGTACTGGCCCTGGCCGGCAGCCTGGCGATGAAAAAGACCGCACCGATCGGCCAGAACAGCTTCCCGACCCACGGCCCGCTGTTTGTGACCCTGTTGACCGTGACCATTTTGCTGGTGGGCGGCCTGACCTTCCTGCCGACGCTGGCGTTAGGCCCCATCGCTGAACACCTGAGCATGGGCTTCTAAGAGGGGATATGAAAATGAATATGCCTGCAAAAAACGCGGCCCCGGTCAAACACCAGGAGCCCACCAAAACCGCCATCTCCGCCCTGTGGCGCCCGGCGCTGGTCCAGGCGTTCGTCAAGCTCGACCCACGCCAACTGAAGCGCTCGCCGGTGATGCTGGTGGTTGAACTGACCGCCATCCTGACCACCGTGCTGTGCTTCGTGCCCGACGCCACCGTGCCAACATTCGTCGCCGTGCAAATCGCTGTGTGGCTGTGGTTCACCGTGCTGTTCGCCAACTTCGCCGAAGCCTTGGCCGAAGGTCGCGGCAAGGCCCGCGCCGACAGCCTCAAGGCCGGCAGCGAAGGCCTGAGTGCACGTCGCCAGGAAGCCGATGGCAGCTTCAAGGTCGTGCCGGCCACCAGCCTGCGCAAAGGTGATGTGGTGCGCGTCGCCGCCGGGGAAATGATCCCCGGTGACGGCGAAGTCATCGAAGGCATCGCGGCGGTCAACGAAGCGGCGATCACCGGCGAATCTGCCCCGGTGATCCGCGAGTCCGGCGGCGACCGTTCGGCCGTCACCGGCAATACCCGCCTGGTGTCGGACTGGCTGATGATCCGCATCACCGCCAACCCCGGCGAGTCGACACTGGACCGCATGATCGCGTTGGTGGAAGGCGCCAAACGCCAGAAAACCCCCAACGAAGTCGCGCTGGATATCCTGCTGATCGGCCTGACGTTGATCTTCCTGCTGGTGGTGGTGACCCTGCAGCCGTTCGCCCACTTCGCCAATGGCAGCTTGCCGCTGGTGTTCCTGGTCGCACTGCTGGTGACGCTGATTCCTACCACCATTGGCGGCTTGTTGTCGGCCATCGGCATCGCCGGCATGGACCGCCTGGTACGCCTCAATGTGATCGCCAAGTCCGGCCGCGCCGTGGAAGCGGCGGGGGACGTGCATGTGTTGCTGCTGGACAAGACCGGCACCATCACCTTTGGTAACCGTCGCTGTACGGCAGTGGTTGCGGCGCCTGGCGTCAGCGGCCGGGATTTGGCCGAAGGCGCGCTGCTGGCGTCGCTGGCGGATGACACGGCGGAAGGTAAATCCATCGTCGAATACCTGCGCGCCTTGCACCCTCAGGCCGAGCCGTCGCTGGATGAGCTGACCGCTGTGCCGTTCAGCGCGGAAACCCGCTTGTCCGGTGTCGACTATCAGGGCCGCGTGTTCCGTAAAGGCGCGGTGGATTCGCTGCTGGCGTTTATCGGCCAACAACGCCGCGACCTTGCACCTGCGCTGTCGCGGGAAATCGACAAGATCGCCCAGAGCGGTGGCACGCCCTTGCTGGTATGCGCCGATGGCAAGTTGCTCGGTGCGATCCATCTGAAGGACGTGGTCAAGCCCGGCATCCGCGAGCGTTTCGCCGAGCTGCGCAAGCTGGGCATTCGCACCGTGATGGTCACCGGCGACAACCCGCTGACCGCTGCTGCGATTGCCGCTGAAGCGGGCGTGGATGACGTGCTGGCCGAAGCCACCCCGGAGAAAAAACTCGCGCGTATTCGTCATGAACAGAACGACGGTCGCCTGGTTGCGATGTGCGGCGACGGCGCCAACGACGCCCCGGCGCTGGCCCAGGCTGACGTCGGCATGGCGATGAACGACGGTACCCAGGCGGCGCGTGAAGCCGCCAACATGGTCGACCTCGACAGCGACCCCACCAAGTTGCTGGACGTGGTGCAGATCGGCAAGGAATTGCTGGTGACCCGTGGCGCGCTGACCACCTTCTCCATCGCCAACGACGTGGCCAAGTACTTCGCGATCCTGCCGGCGCTGTTTGCCTCGATCTATCCGCAACTGGGCGTGCTCAACGTGATGCACCTGCAGAGCCCGCAGAGCGCGATCCTGTCGGCCATCGTGTTCAACGCGCTGATCATCGTGGTGCTGATTCCGCTGGCGCTGCGTGGCGTGCGGGTGCAAGCGGCGAGTGCGGCAGCGTTGCTGCGTCGCAACCTGCTGATCTACGGGGTGGGCGGGCTGCTGGTGCCGTTCGTGGGCATCAAGGCGATCGACATGCTGCTGACAGCGCTGCACCTGGTGTAACCCGATTTTTCTTTTTGTGGCGAGGGAGCTTGCTCCCGTTGGACCGCGCAGCGGTCCCGAGCTTTACGGCTGCTACGCAGCCTAACGGGAGCAAGCTCCCTCGCCACATGGGTTTCTCAATTGATTGAGGATTTTAATATGACTAACACTATCCGCCCGGCCCTGAGCCTGCTGGTACTCATGACCCTGATCACCGGCGTCGCTTACCCGTTGGTGGTCACCGGCGTCGCGCAAGTCGCGTTCCCGAGCCAAGCCAATGGCAGCCTGGTACGTGATGACAGCGGCAAGGTGCGCGGCTCCAGCCTGATAGCCCAGGACTTTACCGGTGACAGCTGGTTTCACCCGCGTCCTTCGGCCGGCGCTTTCGCAACCGTTTCCAGCGGCGCCAGTAACCTGGGCCCAAGCAACCCGGCGTTGGCCACCCGTGTGTTCGACGATGCCAACAAGCAGCTGGTACCTGGCCAGGGGCCGGTGCCATTGGTTTCGCTGACTACCTCCGGCAGCGGTCTTGATCCACACTTGCCACCACAGGCGATTGCCTATCAACTGGCCCGGGTGGCCGCCGCGCGCAATCTGCCGGTGTCGACCCTGCAACGTTTGCTGGATGAGCACATCGAAAGCCCGCTGGTAGGCCCGCCTGTAGTCAACGTACTGGCACTGAACATGGCCCTGGAAAAACTCTGAACCCCCTGTAGGCGCCGGCAAGCCGGCGCCTACAGGTTTTTGATTGACTCTTGAAGGATCACCGCATGAGCGACTCCGGCCGCGCCGATGCCCTGTTAGCCGATCTGCCCCGGAACGGCCGTGGCCGGCTCAAAGTTTTCCTCGGCGCCGCGCCTGGTGTGGGCAAGACCTACGCCATGCTCCAGGCGGCCCACACCCAGTTGCGCCAGGGCGCCAAGTTGATCGCCGGTGTGGTCGAAACCCACGGCCGCGCAGAGACCGAAGCCTTGCTCAGCGGCCTGCCGCAACAGCCGTTGCTGCGTACGGAATACCGCGGCGTGATGCTCGAAGAAATGGACCTCGACGGCCTGCTCGCCGCCAAGCCCAAGCTGGTGCTGGTCGACGAACTGGCCCACAGCAACGCCCCCGGAAGCCGGCATGAAAAGCGCTGGCAGGACATTCAGGAACTGCTCGCCGCCGGCATCAACGTGTTCACCACGGTCAACGTCCAGCACCTGGAAAGCCTCAATGATCAGGTACGTGGCATCACCGGGGTACAGGTGCGTGAAACCCTGCCGGACTGGGTGTTGCAGGAAGCTGACGAACTGCTGCTGATCGACCTGCCGTCCCGCGAGCTGCTTGAGCGTCTGCGCGACGGCAAAGTCTACGTGCCGGAACAGGCCCGTGCGGCGATCGATGCGTTCTTCACCCAGACCAACTTGATGGCCCTGCGCGAACTGGCGATGCAAACCGCCGCTGCCCATGTCGACGACGATTTGGCCCAAGGCTACCGCCAACTCGGGCAAGCGGCGCCCGCGGTGCGCGGTCGTTTGCTGGTAGGCGTGGATGGCGATACGCAAGCCGAGCGCCTGGTGCGCCACGCCAGCCGCGTGGCCCAGCGTCGGCATTTGCCGTGGAGCCTGGTGCATATCGACAACGGCCGCGCGCGGGATGAGCAGTCGCGCCTGCGTCTGCAAAACGCCCAGCAACTCGCCGAACGCCTGGGCGGCGAGGTGGTGTTGCTGCGCGCGGGCGAGGTGGCCAAGACGCTGATCCAGCACGCCGCCGAACGCCGCGCCAGCCTGGTATTGGTGGGGCAGTCGCGGATGAGCTGGCGGCGTCGGTTATTCGGTGGCGGTCTGGCCGCGCGCCTGTTGCGCAACGCGCGCGGCCTGGAAATCAACGTTCTCGACAGT
Source organism: Pseudomonas fildesensis (assembly GCF_001050345.1). GTDB lineage: Bacteria > Pseudomonadota > Gammaproteobacteria > Pseudomonadales > Pseudomonadaceae > Aquipseudomonas > Aquipseudomonas fildesensis. Next base: position 38,372 of record NZ_LFMW01000025.1, read on the forward strand.
GACGATATCCCCGCGCCACCACGCTTGCCGGAGGTGCGCGGCCTGGTGTGGTTCGATTACGCCCTGGCCGTGGTGGCGACCGTCGTTGCGGCTGCCGTGGCTTGGGGTGTGTCCAGCGTGTTGCCGTTACCCAATATCTCGCTGGTGTTTCTCGCGGCGGTCTTGCTGGTGGCGGTGCGCAGCAGCCTGGGGCCGTCCCTGGCGTGTTCGGCGTTGTCGTTCCTGACGTACGACTTCCTGTTTATCCCGCCGAGTTTCTCCTTTGCCATCCAGCGTGAAGAAGACGTGCTGACCCTGTTGTTCTTTCTGTTGATGGCGGCGCTGACCGGCAACCTTGCTGCACGCCAGCGTCGCCAATTGCAGGCCTTGCGCGATACACAGGAAGAAACCAGCGAGCTGCTCGACCTGTCGCGCAAACTCACTGCCGCCACCGATCGCCAGGCGGTGATCAGTGCGGCGGCCCATCACCTGGAAGGTTGGAGCGACCTGGACCTGTGCCTGGTCAATCGCGATGGCCATGGCGGCTGGACCGTCGAGACCGGCGGCCCGCTGACCTTCACCGAAGCCGAGCGCGCCGCCGCTGATTGGGCCTGGCAGCACGACCAGCCGGCGGGCAAGGGCACCGGCACCTTGCCGCTCGGGCGCTGGTGGTGGTGGCCGCTGTCGGGCGAAGAAGGGCCGTTGGGCTTGCTGGGTGTCAGCGCGAAACCGGGTACGGAGTTGAGCGGCCAACGCCGTCGCCTGCTGACCGCGTTGAGCCAGCCGCTGGCCCAGGCCTTGGCGCGCGCGCAACTGGCGCAGGAGCTGGAATCCGCGCGCCTGCACGGTGAAACCGAGCAACTGCGCAGCGCCTTGCTCGCGTCGGTGTCTCACGATTTGCGTACGCCGTTGACCTCCATGCGCGGCAGTATCGACAGCCTGCTGGCGCTGGGCGAAGCCATCCCGCTGGAGGATCGCCGCGAGTTGCTGGAAGGCACCCGCGATGAAGCCGAACGCCTCGACCGCTATATCCAGAACCTGCTCGACATGACACGCCTCGGCCACGGAGCGCTGAAGCTGGCGCGGGATTGGGTGTCGCCCGGCGATATCGTCGGCAGTGCCCTCGGCCGTTTGCGTGCGGTGCTGGCGCCGTTGCAGGTGAGTACCGAGGTGCCGCCTGAGCTGCCGTTGCTGTATGTGCACGCGGCATTGATCGAGCAAGCGTTGGTCAATGTGCTGGAAAACGCCGCGCGCTTTTCACCGCCTCAGGGCCGCTTGCAGTTGAGTGCAGGTGTGTCGGACAACCAGTTGTTTTTCGCCGTGGCCGACGAGGGGCCGGGGATTCCCGAGGAGGAACGCGCGAAGATTTTCGACATGTTCTACACCGCCGCCCGTGGTGATCGGGGCGGGCAGGGCACAGGCCTTGGATTGGCGATTTGCCAGGGTATGGTCGGTGCGCATGGTGGGCATATCAGCGTTGCCGAAGGCATCGAAGGGCGCGGCACCTGCATCACTTTGTTCCTGCCATTGCAGGCTCAGCCTGACCTGGAACATAACCTGTAGGCGCGAGGGTGATCTGGTCCTTGCTCGCGAAGATCTTTAACGATAATGATGGCAACCTGAATGAACGCGGTGCCCTTGGGTTTTTCGCGAGCAAGGGCTAGCCGCCCGCCTCGCTACTACAATGATTTTTTCACGGATTTTGATTGGAAACCATGAGCCAGACCGCGACGATTTTGGTCATTGATGACGAACCGCAGATCCGCAAGTTTTTGCGCATCAGCCTGGCCTCCCAGGGCTACAAAGTAATCGAGGCAGGTAGCGGTAACGAAGGCCTGGCCCAGGCAGCCTTGAGCAAACCCGATTTGCTGGTGCTCGACCTCGGCCTGCCGGATATGGACGGTCAGCAAGTGCTGCGCGAGTTTCGTGAATGGTCGACGGTACCGGTGCTGGTGCTGTCGGTACGGGCCAGCGAAGTACAAAAGGTTGAAGCCCTCGACAACGGCGCCAACGACTATGTCACCAAACCCTTTGGCATCCAGGAGTTTCTCGCCCGCGTGCGCGCATTGCTGCGCCAGGCGCCGGCGGGTGAGGCGCAGGAAGCCGCGTTGAGTTTCGGCCCGCTGACGGTGGACCTGGCCTATCGCCGAGTCCTGCTGGACGGTGCCGAGGTGGCGCTGACTCGCAAGGAATACGCGGTGCTGGCGCAATTGGCACGCCATCCTGGCCGGGTGATTACACAGCAGCAGTTGCTCAAGGATATTTGGGGGCCGACCCATACCGAGGACAGCCATTACTTGCGCATCGTGGTGGGGCATCTGCGCCAGAAACTGGCGGATGATCCGACTCAGCCACGGTTTATCGTGACCGAAGCGGGCGTGGGGTATCGGTTGTTGAGTGTTTAGACGCGTTGGAATGCATATCCCTGTGGGAGCCGGGCAAGCCCTAACGCCGCTCAGTTAAGGGTGGGCGCCGAACCTGTGGCGAGGGAGCTTGCTCCCGTTGGACTGCGTAGCAGTCCCATCTTCGGGTCCGCTTCGCGGCCCAACGGGACGGTGCGGCGATCCGACAAGCTCTTATCAAACTTAAAATAACTTACTGATTTTAAAGGGTTAAAATTTCACCCTAAAGTTTTGAGTCTTGCATAAACACTTTCAGGCGAGCGCATTCTTGTGGTGAGCGGGCTTGTCCCGCGTTGGGCTGCGCAGCAGCCCCAAAACCAGGCGCAGAGGAGTGCCCGATACACTGCATTCGTCTTCATCAGGGGCGCTTCGCACCCCAACGCGGGACAAGCCCGCTCGCCACAGAGGTCCCAGTTTGCTGCGCGACAGCGCGGCGTCGAAGACGGGGTGGGGCCCCCTCGCCACAGGTACACTGCGTGACCATAACTGATCGGCACTAGGGCTTGCCCGCGATGAGGCCGGTGTGGTCACCGAAGAGCTCATTGCTGCTCACTTTCATACCGATCCAACGTATCACTGGCAATCTCGCGCCCCAGGGCGATCAACTCTGGCGCCTTGTAAAACTCGAAAAATCGGCACACCCGCTTCGGCACGTTGATCAACACGTCCGGCGGATAGCCGGCGATCTTGTACTGCGCAAGCGAGGTCTGCATCACCTCGAAACTCTGGTTGATCAAATCCAGCAGCGATGCCGGCCCGACGTTATCGATGATGAACGACCCAGTGGCCGACTTCGGCGCACCGGCCTTTTCCGGCGCAGCGGCGGGTTGCTGGGATTCGGGTTCGGCGGAGTCCAGCCACGGGTTGATCTCGGCCGCCTGGGCCTGCAAGGCTTCCTGCTCCAGCTTCAACAGCTGCTCGGCCTGCTTGCGACGAAACGGCAAGTGCGAACCCAATGACTTCGCCAGGTTGTTGAAGCGACTCTTGAAAGCCGGCGGACGCGGGATCACGGGCAGTTGGTAGTGTTTCTGGTTGGTGGCATTGAGGTTCACCGCGATGATCAAGTCGCAGTGGCTCGACACCACGGGCACGATGGGCAGCGGGTTGAGCAGGCCGCCGTCCACCAGCATGCGGTTGCCCTGCATCACCGGAGTGAACAGGCTGGGAATCGCCGCCGAGGCACGCATGGCCTGGTGCAGGCAGCCTTCCTGGAACCAGATTTCCTGCTGGTTGGTGAGGTCGGTGGCCACGGCGGTGTAGGGGATGCGCAGTTCTTCAATGTTGATCTCGCCGACGATCTTGCGAATCTGCCCGAAGACCTTTTCGCCGCGAATGGCACCCAAGCGAAAGCTCACGTCGACCAGGCGCAAGACATCGAGGTAGTCGAGGCTTTCAATCCAGTTTCGATACTCGTCGAGTTTGCCCGCGGCATAGATCCCGCCCACCACGGCGCCCATCGAACAACCAGCGATACACGCGATGTCGTAACCGCGCCGCTCGATCTCCTCGATCACCCCGATATGGGCGTAGCCCCGGGCCCCGCCGGAGCCTAGCACCAAGGCAACACGCTTCTTCATGGTCGATGTCCTTCGTTACGCGGGTGCCCACAATGCACCCAATACGGGGGCTGCTTCAATCTTCGCTGAAAGTGCGCAATATTTTTCCAGAATAGCCAGGCTGGTCGGGTATGCTCTGGCTGTAAGCGGTTTTGATTTCAGGCTGTCGGACAAGGCACTTTTTCTTGTAGGCAACGTCTACACCGTACGACTGTTTTTCTTTTTTTGAGGTGTCATCGATGAAAGCCTGGATGTGTGTGCCTGTGATCATGTTGGCTTTGGCCGGTTGTGCCGGGAAAACCGCGTACCGCGACAGTTGCGGCAGCCAATTGGATGCCGCCTGGAAAGAGCTGGACCTGGCCAAGGCCGAAGGTTTTGCCGGCACCGTGAGTTACTCAAAAGCCCTGTCCCTGTTGACCGGTGCCAAGACCCAGCAACAATTTGAAGCGTTCGAAGGCTGCTTCAACAAGGCCGAGAAGGCGCGGTTCTATATTCGTGAGTCTCGCGCCGGGCGCTAACCCATAGCGGCAGGTAGGATTTTTCAACGGAAAGTGAGGGCGGAATGTCAGCTTTGGTCGATCAGTTAGTCGCTCAAGTTATTGGCCTGGAAGTAGGGTTACTGAGCTGCCAAGCTCGCCTCGCCGCCGTCACCGACGATGAAGCCTTGCATGATCTGCGCACCACCGTGCGGCGCCTGCGCAGCCTGTTGCGCCCCTTGCGCGGGCTGCCCGGTGTCGAACAACTTGAATTGGCCGCCAGCACGGTCGGCCAATTGACCACCCCGTTGCGGGATCGTGAAGTGCTGGCGGCCTATCTGCACCAGCATGGCCATCACGAAGCCGCAGACCGCCGTCTGCGCCTGCAACCGGATGCCTATCGCCACGTAGCGCAAAGCCCGGAGCTGGCGCACCTGCTGCAAATCCTCGATGCCTTCCCACGGTTTATCCGTGCCTCACAACACCAGAAACTGCTCAAGGGCCTGCGTGCGCGCATCGAGAAACGTCTGGCCAAGCAATGGCAGAAACTCGACGACGCCTTGAAGGACCCCGACCACGATCGCCACCGTCTGCGGTTGCTGATCAAGCGCGTGCGCTACGCCGCCGAGGCCTACCCCGAGTTGGATAAGCTCCCCGCCAACGCCATGTCACGCCTCAAGAATGCCCAAGCTGCACTGGGTGATTGGCACGACTGCTGGCAATGGCTGGCCCAGGCTGAACACCAGGCTGATCTGCAGCCCTGTGTCGCGGTATGGCATCGCACCATGGCTAAAGCCGAAGGGCAGGCGGATCGCGTGCTGGACAAACTCAGCACCGGTTGTTTCTAAGGCTATTCCCCATCTTTGTAGGAGCCGGCTTGCCGGCGAAAAACGTCCAGACACCGCGTGTATCCTGATTCGCTGCATCATCGTTAACGACCATCGTCGGCAAGCCAGGCTCTACCGGTCCGGTTTTTGGCCGGAATAGGCGCTGTGCCCTGGCGGGCGCGATGGTTAAGATCCCCCATCGGTTTTCTTGATGTGAGGTCGCCATGCGCTTTAGTGATTTGCTCGACGCTGCCCGTAGCAACCCGCTGGATGTCACCATCCCCGCCGAATGGGCACAGGGACGCGCCACGTTTGGCGGCTTGGTTGCCGCCCTGCAATACGAAGCCCTGCGCGCCCAAGTGCCCGCCGACCGCCCATTGCGTTCGCTGGCGATCACCTTTGTTGGCCCGGTAGCACCCGATGTACCCGCCCGTTATCAAGTCGAAGTGCTCCGCGAAGGCAAGGCAGTCAGCCAATTGCTCGGCCGAGTGGTGCAGAACGGTGAAGTGGCGACACTGGTCCAGGCCAGTTTTGGCGCGTCTCGTGAGTCGGAAATCGACGTGGCGAGCGAACCGCCGCCAACGTTCAAACACTGGGATGAGTGCCAGGAACTGCCCTATATCAAGGGCGTCACACCCGAATTCATGCGCCACCTGGCGATGCGCTGGAGTGTCGGCGGCCTGCCGTTTACCGGCAGCAAATCCCGCAACATGGGCGGCTGGGTACGCCTGCGGGGGGATGTGAAAGAGGAGCCGCTGACCGAGGCGCATATCCTCGCCCTGGTCGACGCCTGGCCGCCGGCCTTGCTCCCGCACCTGAAGAAACCTGCGCCGGGCAGCACCCTGACCTGGACCATCGAATTCATCCAGCCGCTGCAAAACCTCACCACCCTCGACTGGTGCCAGTACCACGTCAACATCGAACACGCCCGCGACGGCTACGGCCACGCCGCCGCTGCGCTATGGAGCCCAACCGGTGAATTGATCGCCATCAGCCGCCAGACCGTGGTGGTCTTCGCCTGACCCTCAGTGCCGGTTGCGCTGGCGCCAGGCGCGCCACCAGCCACCGCTCAATACAAATCGCGCAAAGGTCACAAACTGCTCGACCACCAAGCGCTGCACCGCGTCGTTACGGTCACTGAACGGCTCACTGGCCTGAGCTTCCAGGCGATGGCCATGACGCTGCAATGCCAGGCCGGCCAAGATGCCGACAACGCCCACGGCAAAACTGGCCAGGCTCAGGCTGAACACACCCGAGACGATCAGCAGAAAGCCGATGACGAACAGCGGTACGGCAATCAGGTGCAGCGCCAGGTTGGTCGGGTGCTGATGGTTCTGCGGGTAGTTACGCCATTGCCAGGCGGGGAGATTGGGATGATGTTTGCCCATGATGGTGAATCCTCTGTCCGTTGAAATAGCTTGGGCAGAGTTTAGGTGGGGGGGGGCGAGGCGGCGAATCAAGGCTGGCTATGGGGGTGATAGCCTTGCCCGGTCGCAGAAGCGCTGCTTATTAGTATCTAAGTGAAAGCTAGCGTCGATTCTTTCCGCGTTTAGTTTGATAAAGTGTCCGTTATATTCGGGGTGGTCGTGGTGTGTACCTTCAGCGTTTAGCGATGTGAAGGTAAGGAAGTTTTTATTATCCGGTTTTCCGTAAAGAAGATAGGAATAACCAGGGTCTGTCTTTGCAGCCAATAGTGCAGTGAAAAGGGGGCCAGTGAAAAGAGTGAAAAGGGGACGGATTTATTTAGAATAAGTAGCGCTAAATTATTTTAAATAAATCCGTCCCCTTTATGCAAGCACGAGGGGCTGCAAGGGCCGAGGTACATAAGAACGGGCATCCGAAGAGGGTTAAGTAAGTGCCATTCAAATCCGTACCCTTTATTCGCAAATAACGCATTCATAGCGTCCATGCGCACAAGAAGCGTATGGCTGATTTTTATTGGTAATGCCTGTTATTTTAAGAATCTTCATCATTACCTCTGATGTAAACGTTAGGGTCGCAAATTGAGATGCTCTGGGCCTTAAATTCGATTAATGAATTTTTGTTGGCAGCCTGGAAGCAGAGCTGACCATCTTCTTTTTTTATTCTTACGTAAAAATTATCTCGGCCGGGTATGTTGAGTATTTTTAGATCGCTAATGCCATAGCAATCAACACCAAGTCTGCAAACGTTGTAACCTTTGTTTTTCCATTTTTCCGGTAGAATGTCTGGGAACTCAGGTATGTCGAACCCAATCCCCAAAGACGGTCGATCATTGTCTATTTGTAAAGAGAAGAGAGTAATTTCTCCTATCTTTACAGGCTGGCTAAAAATTTTTTCAAAGAATATATTTTTATCTAGTTCATTCCAGTGTTTCATTTTTTGTTCCTGAAAAAATAGTGTGCTTGTGTGCCTATGACTTTGCCGTTCCGGGGTTGTTCAATAGGTCGTAAATTGAAGTGTGTTGTTTGGTCTCCAATTCCATCTGCTCTACCGTATTTATGCCCAGCAGAATGATCTTGAATAAGGACTTGTGAGCCATCTTCTCTTGTAAATTGGTATACCCATCGTCTCGATGGGTTGGCCGGTTGCATCGAGTATTTTTTTATCATTCAAATCGGTCATGTTTTCTATTTTGTACTGTGTCGTTCGTCCTGTTTTCGGGTGTGTCATCGCATCTGGGCTCTGATTCATCGGTATATGGGCATCTCTTTTAGCTTGCCTGAAAGCCCCCTTACGAGAAACGTCAGGGGCATCCGGTTCAGTAGGAGTAGCGCAAGCGGGATTTTTCCTTATTGATCCAGGACAATTTGCGCTGAGCCCCAAAGGGTCCACCCATCCCGTCGGGTTGGGCACGTACTGGTACGCATTGATCCCACCCGCCAGCTTCACCGGGTCGCGCGTCAGGTAACGACCAACATCCGGATTGTAGTAGCGATGGCGGTTGTAGTGCAGTCCGCTTTCCTGGTCGAAGTATTGGCCCTGGAAACGTAGCGGGTTGTCGATTTTTCCGATGTCGAGGCGGGCGATTTCGCCGTAGGCGCGGTAGTGGGCGGACCAGACGATTTCACCGTCGGGGGCGGTGAGTTCCTGCGGGGTACCGAGGTGGTCGAGTTGGTAGTGGAAGGGTTTTGTTTCTTTTGGGCCAAATCCTTCCAACAGCGCCAATGGCCGGAAGCTGTTCGGCTCGTAGATGTAGCTGCGATGTCGATCCGCATGATGCTCGGCAATCAGCTTGTCGCCTTGCCAAAAAAACTCCGTGGTGATGCCGTCGACGGTTTTGCTGATACGGCGTCCGAACGGGTCGTAGCGATAGCTCGCGGTTTCCCCGTTGGGCTGGGTTAGGTGGATCAAACGATGCTGGCAGTCGTAGCGGTATTCGGTGATCAGCGCGTGCCCACGGCCGCGCCGCTCGCGGATGAGGTTGCCGAAGGCGTCGTAGTCGTACTGGCGATCGCCCTGGATCATCAGGCGGTTGCCGGCGACGATGTCGGGGCCGGGGCGGTCGAGCATGAGGAGGTTGCCCGCTGGGTTGTGGGCGAAGCGTTCCTGCACGTCTTGCGAGTGGTTGGCGCGGGTCAGGCGGGCGAGGGGGTCGTAGTGGTAGAGGTGTTCGCCTTTGCGGGTGTCGAGGAGGCGGGTGAGATTTCCCGTTTTGTCGTAGTCGTATTGGCGTTGGTAGAGGGTGTGTTGCTGTTGGGTGAGGGTGTGGGCGTGCAGGCGGTTTTGGTCGTCGTGGTGGTAGTGGCTGAGGAGTTGGCCTTGTTGGCGCTGGCGTTCGCGGCCGTTGCTGAATAGATGGGAAGTAAGGGTTTCACCATTCAGTTCGACGGTGGCGAGATGGCCGCCTTTGTCGTGGTTAAACACAAGGCGGTTGTTGTCCGGCAGGCGCAGGTTTTTCAGTTGGCCGCAGGCGTCGTAGCCGTAGCGCAGGGTGCCCCAGCCTTGGTGTTCGGCGGTGAGGCGGTTTTGGACGTCGTATTCGTAGGCTAACGCCCAGTGGCCGTCGTCGACGCTGAGGAGGTTGCCTTGGCGGTCGTAGGTGTATTCAACAATGCTGTCGTCGGGCAGGGTTTTTCGTACGAGCCGTCCGGCGTGGTCTCGCGTGTAACGGGTGACTAGCTGACTGCCATCATCACCGTGTTCAGTCTTCTCTTGCAGGTTGCCGTTGAGATCGTAAACGTAGGCGGTGCGCTGCCCGTCAAAACCGGTTTCCTGTTGGATCAGGCCGTTTGGGTGGTAGTCCAACTTATACGTTTCGCCGATTTCGTTTTCGATCTCGGTGAGCAGCAACCGCACGTTGTCGTAGCGGTAGCTGACCTGGGTGCCATCCGCATTAAGGCGGCGGCTGATCAGGTGCAATCCATCGGCGTATTCGTAGCGGGTGACGTGCCCCAGTTCATCGCGTTCTGCGGTGATTTTTCCGTAGGGGTTGTAGCTGTATTCCCGCGTCGCTCCACCCGGCAATACGACGCGATTTAGCCGGCCAACACTGTCCCACTCATACTGGCTCAGCGCGCCATGTTCGTCCTCACGCGCAACCTGCCGCCCAAGATCGTCATAGCGATAGCGCTTGATCCCGCCATTCGGCAACTGCTCCTCAAGCAACTGCCCGCGCTCATTCCAAACGAGCCGCTGACAACTGTGATCCGGATACCAAACCCCAATCAGCTGCCCATATTTGTTGTAGCTGTAGTCGGTAACCTGTCCATCGGGATCGGTCCTACGCGTAACGTCGCCCTGGTCATTACGCTCGTACTTCCAAACCGCTTCCCCACGCCTAACAACCCGTACGAACCCATTGTCATGCTCGTAAGAGGTCGGCTCATCCTCCCCCGGAAACAGCGCCACCAAGCGCCCGGCTTCGTCGTACTGATACGCCGTCACCGCCCCCAGCGGGTCCTGCTCGACCGTCAGTCGGCCTTTGTCATCGTAGGATTTGAAATGCTCGGCACCGTCAGGATCAATCCGCTGCACCAACCGTGCACGCTGGTCATGAACGTAAACTTCCAGGCTACCATCAGCGTTATGAACGCCAACGCGGCCGTCATCCCCCCAGACATACCGCGTGTCCATCTGCGAAAAACTGGCCCAATGCCGAACACATCGCGCCGCCTTGCCAGACCGTTCCCACGCCCAAAAGAAACTCGCCCCGCCGGCCAACTGCCGTTCAAGAATGACGTGCTGCTCGTCGTACCGATAACCCTCGCTTTCACCTACGGCATTGGTCGCCGAGACCAGTCGTCCAATGTCGTCATAGGCGTAGGAAACAACGTTCTGCTCGGTCACCCAGACGAAAGGTTCATGCCCCGTGGCGCGATGAATCT
>NZ_LFMW01000026.1 GCF_001050345.1 Pseudomonas fildesensis
GGGGCGGCTTCGCCACCCAACGCGGGGCAAGCCCGCTCGCCACAAAAGGGTGTGTTCAATTGGGGATTTGTGTTGCTCGGGGGGGAGGTTTCTCTATGATGTGGCCTTTCGCTTAACGCCCCAGGATTCGCCATGCCCGCCCTCACCTTCCGCAACGCCCTCCCCGCCGACGCCGCCCGTTGTTTTGAAATCGAAACCACCGCCTACGAAGGCGACGAAGCCGCGACCCTGGAAAAGATCGCCACGCGCATTGCGCTGTATCCGGAAGGCTTTCTGATCCTGAAAGCCGAGGGCGAGGTGGTGGGGTTTATCAACTGTGGCTGCGCCCATGACGTGGTGATGTCGGACGAAGCCTTCAAGGAGTTGGTAGGCCATTCACCCGAGGCGCCGAATGTGGTGATCATGTCGGTGGTGGTCGACCCGGCGTATCAGGGCAAGGGCTATTCCACGGCGTTGATGACCGAGTTTGTGCAGCGCATGCGGGCGATGGGCAAGCAGACGATTCACTTGATGTGCAAAGACCGTCATGTGGAGTTGTATAAGCGCATGGGCTATCGCTATGTGCAGCCGTCGGCGTCGGACCATGGCGGGATGGCGTGGCATGAGATGGTGATGGACCTCTAACGCTGTAACCTCGCAAAGGACTGCCTCGATGTTCATCGGACAAATCGCCCACCTGACCGGCTGCACCCCGAAAGCCATCCGGCTGTACGAGCAAATGGGGTTGATCAACGAGCCCCAGCGCAGTGGTCGCTACCGTGTGTACGACGCGCACCATGTGCAGATGGTGCACCTGGTCCGCAAGGCTCAGGCCGCGGGCTTCAAGTTGGCGGAGATGGGGCCGTTGATTGCCGCCAAGCGGGCGCTGAGGGCTTTCCCGCTGGCGTTGGCCAACGAAGCCATCGATACCAAGCGCCTGGATGTAAACGCCAGAATCCGCGAGTTGCAGGCGTTGGACGTGCAGCTGGCCGGGCTCAAGTGCCAGATGAATGAACTGTTCGGCACGCCACTCACACCGGCGCCTCATACGGTTGAAGCGGTTGCCTGTCCAGATAAGCAAATGCCTCGCGCAAGGCCTGCTGCGGGGGGCGGGGGTTGAATCCCAATTCTGCCCTGGCCTTGGCGATGCTGTATTCCTGGCGCACGTTATGGAACAGGCGCACCTGGCTGAGCATGAGCTGAGCAGGTTTGCCCGTCAGGTGTGCGCCGCGCTCTTGCAGCCAGGCGATACCGATCAGCAGCCAACGTGGCGCGGGAGGTGGCAGGCGGTAGCCCAGCAGGTGGGTCAAGTCGGCAAGGGAGGATGAGTGTTGGTTGGCCAAAATGTAGCGCTGGCCTGCACGGCCCTTCTGCGCAGCGAGCAGCATGCCGATCGCCACGTCGCGTACATCCACGAAGTTGAAGTGAAACCCTGGGTCCAGTGGCAGCTTGCGATCCTTGACCGCTTGCAGAAAGCCCAGGGTGTCGGTCAAGCGGCCGGCATTCGGGCCGACCATGGCCGAGGGCAGCACCGACACCATCCATAGCCCCAGCGCCTCAGCGGTGTGCCACGCCATGCGTTCAGCAAGGATTTTGGAGCGGTAGTAGGCGTTATCGGAGCCTGGGTTCCAGTGTTCTTCATCCAATGGGCTGCCGTCATGACCGACCGCCGCCACCGAGCTTACATAGACCACGCGCTTGACCCCCGCACGGCTGGCGGCCTGCAGCACGGTACGGGTGCCCTGCACATTGGGCTCGATGATGTCTGCCTCGGGGTGCCTGGCCCAGTGTTTGAACACCGCAGCCACCTGAAACAACACCTCCACCCCTTCCAGCGCCTTGAGCATCGCGGGCTCATCCCGCAACTCGGCATACACCCACTCACACCCAAGCCCGGTGAATGGCGCCCGATTGTGAATGTTGCGCACACCCGCGCGCACGGTGTGACCTTGCTTGAGCAGCTCCCTGACCAGGGTATTTCCCAGATGCCCATTGGCACCCGTCACCAGACACAACATGCTTTACGTTCCTTTTTTCGCGTAGAAAACCCTGCGGCGGGCGCAGCGAAAAAAGCATAAAGTCTGTCCCTTGGGACAGAGTCAAGCCTAGGGGGCGCTCTCAATCAGTTTCCCCGGCGCGGCGGGAAAACTGATTGAGAACGCCCCCTGGCACAACAAGGAATCCAACGTGATACAGCACCCCGTCATTGAAATCAGCGACCAACCCAACCCCGATGCCGAGCGCATCCTCGGTGACGGCCTGGCGGCGTTCAACGAACAAGCCACCGGCTATCATGACCGACGCCCGCTGAGCGTACTGGTCAAAGACCCTCACACCCAGGACGTTGTCGGTGGCATCACCGGCAGAACCGCGTTCGGTATGGCCTTCCTCGACCTCTTCCACTTGCCCGACACGCTGCGCGGTTCAGGCATCGGCAGCCGGTTGCTACAAGCCTTCGAAGACGAAGCCCGTCGTCGGGGTTGCCTTAGTGCGGTGCTGTACACCCTCAGCTTCCAGGCGCCGGGATTTTACGAGAAGCAGGGCTGGACAAAATTTGGCGAGCTGCCGTGTGAGCCAGAAGGTTGCAGCCGGGTGTTTCTGTCCAAAACGCTCTGAATCAAAGGGGATTCAGTGTTCCGGTGCCCGCAGGCGGATAGATCACCTCCTGCGTATCCAGATTCCTGATGCTCGAATAAGTCCGGTACGCCGTGCTGTAGTTCGGCCCCACACCTTTGGTGCTGGCGGTCAGGCGGTACGTCACCACGTAACGCTGCCCGGCCTTGAATTCCACGTCGTCCGCGCCTTCGTTGCAAAACGCGCCGCCGGTGCCCAGGGCGTTCATCGACACGTTGCACCAGCGCAGCGAGTGTTTGCCGGGGGCGAGTTTCAACGCCTGTTCACCGGTGACGTTGAGGATCGAGTGGCGGCCAGCGCCGGGCAAGGTGACGCCGTCGACTTCAAAGGCCAGGGCCAGGCGGTGAAACGGCACGCCGAGCTCACGCTCACGCCAGGTGTCGAAGTACACCAGCGCGGGGTTGGGAGTGCCGTTGGAGAGGTCGATGGGGTGGAGTTTTTCCGGGGCCCAGTCGCCCTGGTAGTTTTTGTAGTGGTAGTCGGAGCAAGCGCCGAGCAGTGGAAAAGTGAGTGCGACGGCGAGTTTCAGCAGTTTCATCGGGTAACGGTCCTTGTGGGCGATGAGATCATATCGACATCAATGCTGATTTCTTTAACCGATGCAACACCGCCGCCAATAGCAAACCAATATCATTTGCGCACGGCCCGACGCTTTGCTTTAATCGCGACCAATTCTTATTTACGCGAATCTTTTTGCGCGGGATGAACAGCGTGTCGACCTCCTTTACCCACCTCTACGGCACCCACCACGGCTGGTTGCTAGGCCTGTTGCGCAGACGCCTGAACGACCGCTGGGAGGCCGCCGACCTGGCCCACGACACGTTTATCCGCCTGCTCAGCCGCCCGTTGGCCGAGACCGACCACGTGCGCCAACGCTCGTACCTGGCCACCATCGCGCGCGGCTTGTGCATCGACCACTGGCGCCGTCGCCAGCTGGAACGTGCCTGGCTGCAAACCCTGGCCGAGGGGCCAGAAGCGCTGCAGCCGTCGCCGGAGCAACGGGCGATCATCGTTGAGACGCTTTACGAAGTGGACGCCATGCTCGCGCGCCTGCCGAAGAAGGTCAGTGAAGCCTTCCTGCTCGCGCAGTTGCACGGCCTGCCCTACAAACAGATCGCCGTGCAGCTCGGTGTGTGCGAGCGCATGGTCAAGAAGTACATGGCCCAGGCCCTGCTGCACTGCGCGATCCTGGAAGCCGAACTCGACGGGATGCTGGTGCAATGACCACCCCCGGCAAGCTCAGCCACGCCAGCCTGGAACAGGCCGCGCAGTGGTACGTGCGGCTGCAGGACCAGGGCAGCGCGCTGGAGCAGCAGCGCTGGCAGACCTGGGTTATGCAAAACCCCGAGCATTTGGCGGCCTGGCAGTATGTGCAGCGGGTCAGCCAGCGGTTTGCGCCGTTGATGGAACAACCCCATGGCGCCAGCCGTGCCTTGCGCAGCTCGCGACGCCAGACGCTCAAGACCCTGTTGGTGCTGTGCGCCGGTTCGACGCTGGCCTGGGGCACGTGGCGCAACACCGCCCTGCCTCGGCTGGTGGGCGGTTGGAGCGCCGACTATGCGACCGCCAGCGGCGAGACCCGCGACGCACTGCTCGCCGATGGCAGCCATGTGTGGCTGAACGCTTTGAGCGCGTTGGATGTGCGTTTTGATGCAGTGCAGCGCTTGCTGCAGCTGCGCTTTGGCGAGGTGTTGATCGACACGGCCAAGGACCCCAGCCGCCCGTTTCGGGTGGAGACCGAACAGGGCCGCATGCACGCACTGGGCACTCGGTTCAGCGTGGTGCAAGGCGACAATCACACCCAGCTCAACGTGTTCGAAGGCCGCGTTCAAGTACAGACCTCCAGCCAACAGTTGCGCATTATTGAAGCCGGCCAGCAGGTCTCGTTCACCCGCGACGGTTTCAACAGTGTGGCCACCGCCTCCCCCGCCCGCGAGGCCTGGAGCCGTGGTGTGTTGCTGGCCGACAACCTGCCGCTCGGCCAACTGATCGCCGAGCTCAACCGCTATCGCCCCGGCCACCTGGGCTGCGACCCGGCGGTGGCGCAGTTGCCGGTGATGGGCTCGTTCCCGCTCAAGGACAGCGACCACGCCTTGCATCTGCTGCAAGCGGCATTGCCGATTCGTGTCGACAGGCCGATGCCGTGGTGGGTCAGCGTCGGGCCGCAGTAAAAAAATTCAATCGCCAGTTCCCCTTTTTAAAACTCGCTCGGTTAACCCTGCAGACGCTTCTATTTCGCCGATCGATTTGATCCAAAGGGACACTCCTTCATGTCGCAACCTGCCCGCTTCGCGCTGCGCCCACTGGCGCTGGCCACCTCGCTGTTTTGCCTCGGCGCACCCATGGTGTACGCCGCAGAGTCGCCCTCGAACCAGGAAGCCGCGCGCAGTTATCGCATCGCCGCAGGCTCGCTGGTCAGCGTGCTGAACAGCTTCGCCGAGCAGTCGGGCATTTTTATCGCCGGCCATAACAACCTCGCCGCCGGCAAAACCAGCCCCGGCATGAATGGCAGCTACACCCCGGCCGCCGGTTTGCAGCGCCTGCTGCAGGGCAGCGGTTTGCAGGCCTTGCCCCAGGGCAACAACGGCTATGTACTCGAACAGGTCCCAGCCAACACCGGCGCCCTGGAGCTGGCTGCCACGACGATTTCCGGCCAGGACCTGGGCGCGACCACCGAAGACACCCGCTCCTACACGACAGGTTCCATGGCCTCGGCCACCGGCTTGCCGCTGTCGATGCGCGAAACCCCACAGTCAGTCACCGTGATCACCCGCCAGCAGATGGACGACCAGGGTTCCAACAGCATCGCCGACACCCTGCGCCGCGCGCCCGGCGTGAGCGTGCAGAACTACGACAGCGAACGCTGGGAGTTTTCCAGCCGGGGCCTGCCTATCACCAATTTCCAGTACGACGGCGTCAACTCCACCTACGACGGCGTGTATGACTACGGCACCACCAGCACCGACATGGCGGTGTATGACCATTTGGAAATCATCAAGGGTTCGGCGGGCTTGTTGAGCGGTTCGGGCGACCCGTCGGCCACGGTCAACCTGATCCGCAAAAAGCCCACCAAAGCGTTCAAGGCCTCGGTCACCCAAACCTTCGGCTCGTGGGACAACTACCGCACCGAAGGCGATATCTCCGGGCCCTTGACCGAGTCGGGCAACGTGCGCGGGCGCTTTGTCGGCGTGTATCAGGACCGCCAGTCGTACCTGGACCACTACCAGAACACCAAGGACATCGCCTACGGCATCCTTGAAGCGGACCTGACGCCCGACACCCTGCTGACCTTCGGCATCGACCAGCAAGACACCCGCTCACGCGGCGCCAGTTGGACCGGTTTCCCGATGTTTTTCAGCGACGGTTCACGCACGAACTTCTCGCGCTCGTTCAATCCGGCCGCCGACTGGAGCCGCCGCGATTTCCAGAACCAGACCCTGTTCGCCTCGGTGCAACAGAAACTGGCGAACGACTGGTCGCTCAAGGTCAGCCTCGACCGCAAACGCAGCCAGCACGACACCCTGCTCGCCTCCGCCAGTGGCGGCAACCCGGACCCGGTCAGCGGCGAGAACATGTATATGTTCATGGGCAAGTACAAGGGCGACCAGGTGCAAAATACCCTGGACGTCAACCTCAGCGGGCCGTTCAGCCTGCTGGGCCGTGAGCACGAGTTGATCATGGGTTTTATGGCCACGCGTTCGAAGCAGGATGTGCCGGTCTACGGGTCGATCTACCCACCGGTGGGCGGCAGCATTTTCGACTGGCACGGCGAGTACGCCAAACCGGACATTGCGCGCAGCGGCCAGAACGATATCGTGCAACGCCAGACCGGCGCCTACATTGCGACACGCCTGAAACCCACGGATGACCTGTCGGTGATTCTCGGTACGCGAGTCAGCACCTTCAGCAGCACCGACAACACCGATTTCTACGACCCGACCAAGGCCGACAACCGCACCACCTACCGCCAGAGCGGTGTGGTCACGCCCTATGCCGGGATCGTCTACGACCTCAACGACACCTGGTCGGTGTACACCAGCTACACCCAGATCTATCGCCCACAAAACAGCAAGGATGCCGACCGCAAACTGCTCGACCCGATCGAAGGCGACACCTACGAAGCGGGGCTCAAGGCCGCGTTTTACGATGGCCGCCTGAACGCCAGTTTTGCCGCGTTCCGGATCGAGCAGGACAACGTCGCCGAGTACGTCTCGGGCTTCGAGACCGATTCGGTGTACCGCCCAATTGCCGGCGCCACCACCAAAGGCTTCGAGGCAGAGCTGTCGGGTGAAGTGCTGGACGGCTGGAATGTTTCGGCCGGCTACACCTACCAGCACACCCGCGACGCCAACAACGGCTACGTGTACAGCTCGGTGCTGCAAACCACCACGCCACAACAGGTGGTGCGCCTGTTCAGTTCCTATCGCCTGCCCGGCGCGCTGGAGAACGTGACCGTGGGCGGCGGCGTGAACTGGCAGAGCGAGTTCTTCGGCAATGTATTCCAGCCCAACCCGAACGACACGGTCAACTTCGGCCAGTACGCGCGCATCACCCAGGACAGCTACTACCTGGTCGACCTGATGGCGCGCTACCGTTTCAACGAGCACCTGAGCACCACGCTGAACGTGAAGAACCTGTTCGACAAAAAGTACTACACGGGCCTGGGTAACTTCGGCACCGGCTTCTACGGCGAACCGCGCAGCCTGCAACTGGCGACCAAGTGGGACTTCTAGGCTGAAATCCCGGGCCGTCTGTGCAATGATCCTCCCTCGATCTCTCGAGGGATGGAGCCACCGCCATGTCGCTGAACACCACCGCTCACCCTGCGCACGCGCCGCGCTTCTGGCGTGACGAGCGCCTGCCGTTCATCGAAGCGCGCACCATCGCTGACGGGCGCAAGGTCACTTACACCCGTCACGCCCACGAGCATTTTTCCATTGGCGCAATCACCACCGGGTGCAGCTATTACCACTACGGCGCGCAGACCTTCGAGATCAGCGCCGGCACGGTGGTGCTGATGAACCCAGGCGACGTGCATGCCTGCAATCCCATCCACGACCAGCCCTGGTCGTATCACATGCTGTACCTCGACACGCCCTGGCTGACCGACCTGCAATACCAACTGGGTTTCAGCACCGATCAGGGTTACCGGCCGTTCAACACACCCCACACGCAAGACGCCGTGCTGTACAACGGTTTGATCGAGCTGTACCGGACACTGTTGGATGAACACGCTGAGCTGCTGCAAAAACAGAGCGCGCTGGTGAGTTATTTCACGGAGGTTCAGCAACGCCTGAACCCGTCGCAGACCCCGGTGCGTGAGGTCAACCACAAACTGGAACACGCCGCCGAATACATCCGCGAGCACTGTACCCAGGCTCTGAAGCTGGAAGACATTTGCGTCGCGGCCGAGCTGTCGCCGTCCTACTTGATCCGCGCGTTCAAGCAGTATTACGGGCTGACACCCCATGCCTTCCTGGTGAACCAGCGCATCCAGTTTGCCCGCACCCAGTTACGCAACGGCGAGCTGATCGCCGATGTGGCGCTGGCCTCAGGCTTCGCCGACCAGGCGCATTTCCAGCGTGCCTTCAAACAGCATTTCGCCGCAACGCCGGGGCAATACCGCGACCGGCTCAAGCCATCAGTAAATAACCCACACTGGCCACCAGCAACGCGGCCATTGAGCGGTTGAACAACCGCACGCCACCCGGGTTGCTCAGGTAACGCCGCAAGAACGTACCGGCATACGCCCAGCACGCCACCGACAGGTAGCAGATCACCAGGTAGATCGCCGCAAACAGCCACACCTGTGCGGCGTCGCCATCGGCCACAAACAAACCCATCCCCGCCACGCAGGCCAGCCAGGCCTTGGGGTTGAGCCATTGCATGATTGCGCCGTAGAGCATCGATGGCGCCGTAGCGGTGCCTTCGGCTTCGAGCCGGCCATCGTCCACCGCCAGTTTCCAGGCCATGTACAGCAGAAAGGCCACCCCGCCCCACTGGATCAACTGGGTCAATAGTGGCCAGCGCACGAGCACTTCATGCAGTCCCAGGCCGATCAGCACCAGCAACACGGTAAAGCCTGCGGCGGCGCCGAGCACGTGTTTCTGGCTGGCGGAAAAACCGAAGCGCGCGCCCGAACTCAGGGCCACCACATTTACCGGTCCCGGCGTGATGGAGGTGGCCAGGGCGAAGGCCGCCATGGAAATGATCAAGCTCATTGCAGTTCCTTTTTGTGATGCCAAGCGAAGATGACTTCACGGTAAAGGGCAAAGCGATCACGGTATTGAACAAAATGCCCCTCAGCCTTTAGATATTTTTCGCACGTGTACAAGCGGGCTTTCTCGACAGCAAAGAGTCCCTGTACCCTGTCGGCGCGCGACTGCTGCGTACCCACAGATTCCAACCACGTCAGGATGCCAATGCCAAACCCGATTCCCCGCCGGCGCGATGCCGCCGTCACCCGCGACGCCATTTTGTTGTCTGCGCGCAAAACGTTTGCCCGGTCAGGTTATGACGGTGCCGAAGTGCGCGAAATCGCAGCGGGTGCAGGGGTGACGGAAATGCTGGTCAACCGCTACTTCGACTCCAAGGAGCAGCTGTTTGCCGAAGTGATCGCCGACGCCATGGCCGGCCCGATCACCCTCACCGAAGGCAGCCTCGGCACAGAAAACCTTGGCCGCACCCTCGCCACGGCGCTGGTGAGCATCACCGACACCGGCAGCACACCGCTGGAAGGGTTCCTGATCATGCTGCATTCGGCGTCGAGCAAACGCGCAGCGGTGATCGGCCGCGAGCAGGTGGAAAAAGGTCATCAGGCGACCCTGGCGGCTGCGCTCAAGGGCGCGCATCACCAAGAACGTGCCGCGCTGGTGATGGCGTTGGTGTCGGGGTTTCAGGTGATGCGCCAGATGCTGGAATTGTCGGCGCTGGCCAAGGCTGATCCGCAGGTGTTGATTGATTTGTTGGTGCCGCTGTTCGAGCAACTGGTAAATCCCCCCCAGACTGACTGAAATTCATCTGTGGCGAGCAAGCTTGCTTGCGCTGGGGTGCGAAGCGCCCCCAAAAGCCGGCTCCAGCTACGCTGTCGAACGGGAGCAAGCTCCCTTGCCACAGCAAGCTCCCTCGCCACAATAGGCCCGCTCCCGCATTTTGGATTTTTGCCGCCCGCAGAGTTGATTATTCGCCCGTCATACGCTCCAGGCTGTTGCTCAAATGCAGCAGCATCGCCGCGCGCGCTGCGTCCGGATCCTGGCGGCGGATGGCTTTGAGGATCGCTTCGTGTTCAAGGTTGGCCAACTGGCCGAGCTTCATCAGGTCGGCATCGCCGCGCTCCTGGGCATTGATGCGCGAACGCGGGATCACCGAGTTGCCCAGGTGGTGGATCACGTCGGTGAAGTAGGTGTTGCCGGTGGCTTGGGCAATCAACTGGTGAAAGCGCACATCCGGTTCGACGCTGCTGTCATGGTTACTGAGTGAATCCTGGTAATCGTCGAGGGCCTGGCGCATCTGCTGCAATTGCGCGTCGGTGCGGCGCAACGCGGCCAGGGCGGCGGCCTGGGTTTCCAGGCCCATGCGCAATTCAAGAATGCCACGCACGCTGACAGCCGTGTCGTGGGTCAGGTGCAGCCCTTGGCGTTGATCGCGCGCCAGCACAAACGTGCCCACCCCATGCCGGGTTTCCACCAGCCCGGCCGCCTGCAATTTCGACAGCGCCTCGCGCACCACCGTGCGACTGACGCCGTACTCGCCGACGATGGCGGATTCGGAGGGCAGCTTCTCGCCCGCTGCCATCTGACCGAGGAGGATGCGCTGGGTGAGCGCGGTGACGATGTCGTGGGCCAGGCCCTGGGAACGCTTGCGCGGGGTGTCGGTGAGCATCGGTAATTCCATCGAAAAGACCCCGGCAATACTAGCATCCCTGCCGGCCACCTACTTGTATGACAACAAACAAATAATGCACACATCCCTGTAGGAGTCGGCTTGCCGGCCATGACCGTTAACGGTAACGCGAAGGCCCAGTAATAGCGCAGCCTTTGTGGGCTTTAGCCGGTAATCCGGTTCCTGCAGGGATCGCGTCAGCTCAAATTCCCGTTGCCACTTTGAAAATCATAGTTGTATGATGTCTATCAAGTTGTCAGACAACACCGGCAACCCTGAACCCATCCCCGCACAACAATAATCAGTGGGAGTTCTACCTCGTGACCCCTTCCAGCCCTGCGACAGCTGCGCCTGCTCTCGACCCCGTCCTGGCCCGCGCGATCAAAAAGGTGAAGAGCCATGTGCTCCCACTGTTCGTGATCATGTTCATCGTCAACTACATCGACCGCGTCAATATCGGCTTTGTGCGCACCCACATGGAACACGACCTGGGCATCGGCGCAGCCGCCTACGGCTTCGGTGCCGGCTTGTTCTTCATCGGTTATGCGCTGTTCGAAGTGCCCTCCAACATGCTCCTGCAAAAAGTCGGCGCGCGTATCTGGCTGACCCGCATCATGTTCACCTGGGGCATCACCGCCACACTGATGGCCTTCATCCAGAACGAAACCCACTTCTACATCCTGCGTTTTCTGCTGGGCGTGGCCGAGGCCGGGTTCTTTCCGGGGGTGATCTACTACTTCACCCGCTGGTTACCCGGCGTTGAGCGTGGCAAGGCGATTGCGATCTTCCTCAGCGGCTCTGCCCTGGCATCGTTGATCTCCGGCCCGCTTTCCGGTGTGCTGCTGCAAATCACCGGGCTGGGCCTGCACGGCTGGCAATGGATGTACATCATCGAAGGCATGGCCTCGGTGCTGCTGTGCTTCTTCGTGTGGTTCTGGCTGGACTCCAACCCCCACGACGCCAAATGGCTCAGCCGCGAGGAGCAGGACGCGCTGGTGGGTGAAATCGACCGCGAACAACGCGAGCGTGACGCCGCCACCACGGTCAAGCCGAGCCTGGGCAAGCTGCTCAAGGACCGCCAGATCATGCTGTTCTGCGCGCTGTACTTCTGCATTCAGCTGACCATCTACGCCGCCACCTTCTGGCTGCCGAGCATCATCAAGAAGATGGGCAACATGAGTGACATCCAGGTCGGCTTCTACAACTCGATCCCATGGCTGATCTCGATCATCGCGATGTATTCGTTCGCAGCCCTGGCCGGCAAGTACAAGCACCAGCAGGCATGGGTGGCCACGGCGCTGTTGATTGCGGCGGCGGGGATGTTCTTCTCCACTACCGGCGGGCCGGTGTTTGCCTTCGTGGCGATCTGTTTTGCCGCGATCGGCTTCAAGTCGGCTTCGTCGCTGTTCTGGCCGATTCCCCAGGGCTACCTGGATGCGCGCATCGCGGCAGCGGTGATCGCGTTGATCAACTCCATCGGCAACCTCGGCGGGTTTGTCGCGCCGACCACCTTCGGTTTCCTGGAGCAGACCACCGGGTCGATCCAGGGCGGTTTGTATGGCCTGGCGGGCACCTCGATCCTCGCCGCGGTCCTGGTGTTTTTCGCCAAGACCCTGCCCGCCGCGAACACCCCTAGCGTGCTGCACCCTGCCCCGGCCTTGAGCAAATAAGGAAGACTTTTGATGAACACCGAACAACAGCACCACGCCAACAACGCCCCGGTCGTCACCCACCTGGAAGTGATCCCGGTGGCCGGCCACGACAGCATGCTGCTCAACCTCAGCGGCGCTCACGGGCCGTTTTTTACGCGCAATATCGTGATTCTCAAAGACAGCGCCGGGCATATCGGCGTGGGTGAAGTGCCGGGCGGCGAACGCATCCGCGAAACCCTGGAAGACGCGCGCAGCCTGGTGATCGGCAAGCCTATCGGCCAGTACCAGAGCATCCTCAATTCGATGCGCCGCACCTTCGCCGCACGGGACAGCGCCGGGCGTGGCCTGCAGACGTTTGATCTGCGCATCACCATCCACGCCGTCACCGCGATGGAAGCCGCGCTGCTCGACCTGCTCGGCCAGTTCCTCGACGTGCCGGTGGCCGCGCTGCTCGGCGAAGGCCAGCAGCGCGACGCGGTGAAGATGCTCGGTTACCTGTTCTATATTGGCGACCGCCAGCAGACCGACCTGGCCTACCGCAGCGAAGCCGATGCCGACGACTGGTTCCGCCTGCGCCACGAGCAAGCCATGACCCCGGACGCCATCGTGCGCCTGGCCGAAGCCGCCAAGGCCAAGTACGGTTTCAACGACTTCAAGCTCAAGGGCGGCGTGCTGCGCGGAGCCGAAGAAATCGAAGCGGTGACGGCCCTGGCCGAACGCTTCCCCGATGCACGTATCACGCTGGACCCGAACGGCGCCTGGTCGCTCAAGGAAGCCATCGCCCTGTGCCGCGACCAGCATCACGTTCTGGCCTACGCCGAAGACCCGTGCGGTGCCGAAAACGGTTATTCAGGCCGTGAGGTCATGGCCGAATTCCGCCGCGCCACCGGCTTGCCCACCGCCACCAATATGATCGCCACCGACTGGCGTGAAATGGGCCACGCGATCCAGTCGCAAGCGGTCGACATCCCCCTCGCCGACCCGCATTTCTGGACGATGCAGGGCTCGGTGCGGGTGGCGCAGATGTGCCACGAATGGGGTCTCACCTGGGGCTCGCACTCCAACAATCACTTTGATATTTCCCTGGCGATGTTCACCCAGGTGGCAGCCGCCGCGCCGGGAGAGATCACTGCGATAGACACCCACTGGATCTGGCAGGACGGCCAGCGCCTGACCCAGGTGCCGCTGCAGATTATCGACGGCCACATCAAAGTGCCGGCCAAGCCGGGCCTGGGGGTGGATATCGACATGGACGCCGTGGCCCACGCCCACGAACTGTATAAAGGCATGGGCCTGGGCGCGCGCAATGACAGCGTGGCCATGCAGTTTTTGATTCCGGGCTGGGCCTTCGATAACAAACGCCCGTGCCTGGTGCGCTGAAGTCTATTTGACGAACAACTCCCGATCCCGGGCCTTCACATGCCCGGGACGGTAGTACGCATCGAACCAGGGCTTCTCCCCCGCCGCCGGCGGTTTGGCCAGGCGCAAGGTTTGCAGCGCGCCGGGTTTGCTCGCGTTGACCCGAAAGTGGAAGTGATCAAACAGGCGCAACGCCTCGATGGCATACACCAAGGCAATCTTGCGGTCTTCGATGCGGATCAGGTGGTCGCCGTTGTTCTTCTCCCCGCCACCGGCCAGGTTGGATGAGCCGGTGTACACCGTGGGGTTGGCGCCGTTGAAATCGGTGACCACAAACTTGTTGTGCACCATGTTCCCGGCATTGCCCGACCACTCCGACTTGAACGGCGCCGGCGCATTGCTCGCCAGGTAAGCGAACGGCAGCAACCCCACCGAGCCATCCGGCTTGCGCACCGCCAGCTTGCCGATGCGTTGGGCCACGCCGTAGGAGAACAGCGAGCGCTGCATCAACTCGTCCAGCGCATTGCGCACCTTGCCGTTGATCAGGCTGAGGAACACGACGGAATACAGCACCGAACTGGTCGCCTGCTCGATGCTGGCGGCGATGGGGTCCAGGGACAAAGCGCTGTCGGCATGGGGCGCGAAGCACAGCGAGACTTTCGATCCCGGCTCATCGCGCACCACCCACCATTGCTGCGACAACCGGTGCTGGCGGAAGGTCGTCGGCGAACGCCAATAGGCGTCGAACACCTCGGCAAACTTGCCGGCCACAGTTTCGTCGTCGAACAGCAGCACGTTATTGGCCTGGATATACAGGCCGCGCAAGGCGAAGTTGGTGGAACCGCCCAGCACCCGGATCGCCTTGCCCGCGCGCCGCACGATCAGCACCTTGTTGTGCTGCTGACTGGAAAAATGCAGGCGCTTGATCTGCGCGCCCGCAGCGCTCAAGCGCGCGGCGCTGAGGCTTTCGCAGCTGTCGGCGACGCCCTGGTCGCCGTGGTCATCGATGATTGCGCGCAGGCGTGGGCCGAGCTGTTCGAGGCGGCGCAGGATGTCGGGTTCCTTGCTCTCGTAGATCAGTGCGTCGAGGGTCAGTTCGGGGTCATTCGAAACGTGGTCGAGCACTTGCAGAATCAACTGCCGGGCCTCGAAGCCGAGCCATTGGTAATTGCGTTCGAAGGGCGCCATGTCCAGCTCCAGATAGGCGCCTGGGGCGGAGCGCGCTGGCGGCAGGATGCGCGTTTCATTGTCGAAACGATCACCGTAAGCCTGGGATGACGCAAAGCCACGGGTGAAGCCGATGCTCACAAAATGGCTGATGGTTTGCGCTTCGAGAGAGACCTGGCCTTCCACGCCGATGCCCTTGGACAGCGTGCCATCGGCGCCCATGTAGCAGGCGGTGACGCGGTAGCGGTAATAGCCGGCGAGTATTTCGCTGGGCACATGAATCCAGCGGAATTTCTGGAACGGTGCCTCGGTGGAGGGAAAAGTGCGCGGTCGCTCGGGTGTGGGCGGGTAGTCGAAGTGCAGGCGGTTGTGCAGCACGCCCCAGTGGTTGGCTCCGGGGTAACGCACTTCGATGCTGAAGCCGACAAAATCGGCAGTGGCCAGGTCAGGTGCCAGGTCGAAGGCCAGCAGCGCTGCACCCTCGCCGCGATAGAGCTTGAAGGTCAAGCCCTGGGAGGTGGTCTTGCTCTCGAAGTCGGTGCTCATGGTTGCGTCTCCTCTGCGGGAAGACCTCCATACTTCGGACGGGGCCGAGGCCCGTTCACCACTGGGAGGCGGTGCAGTAGAGTCTAGCGCGTGCGGCGCATCAAGCCACTGGCGCCTGGGTGACGATGTCTTGAACCGCTCGCCCGGCTTAACTCACCCGCTGATCAGCGAAAAGTGCGCGCCCACTCCGGCGCGCACGCCCTCTGCCACCGCCAACGCCACGGAGCCGGCGGCGAGGGAGGTGTCGCCACAGGCAAACACGCCGGCCACGGAGGTCTGGCGGGTTTCGTTGGTGTGCAGGTAAGCGCCGGTGGGGCCGTCGGCCAACTCACAGCCCAACTGTTGTGCCAGCGGGCTGATATGGGTGCGCGACATCGTGAAGACGCCGTCGAGCGGGATGACACGGCCGTCGACCAATTCCACATCCGCACGCTCGCCGCTGAGTCGCACTACCCCGCCAGGCTCGACCGTGACGCCCCGCCGATCCAGCTGCGCCTGTTGCTCGGCATCCGGCGTGAATACACCGTTGGTGAACAAGGTGGTGGTGCCCCAATCCGGCAACATCAATGCGTGGTGCATCGCCAGCGGTGAGGCGGCCAATACACCGATACGGCCTTGGTCCAGTTCATAGCCGTGGCAGTAAGGGCAGTGAAATACCCGCGTGCCCCAGCGTTCCTTCACGCCTTCGATGGCAGGCAACTCGTCGACCACCCCGGTGGCGAGCATCAGGCGTTTCGCCTGGAATTCGCCATTGCACTGCGTACGCACGCTGAAACCGCCCTGCTCCACGGCGGCCTGGACCACGCTGTCCTGCACCCAGGTAACGGTCGGGTATTCCATCAATTGGCTACGGCCTTCGGCGGCGATGACATCCGGCGCCTGGCCATCCTGGCCAAGAAAGCCATGGGAGGTGGCCGCAAACCGGTTGCGCCGCTGCCCCGCATCAATCACCAGTACCTTGCGCCGCGCCCGCGCCAGTTGCAGGCCCGCTGACAGGCCGGCATAGCTGCCGCCCACGATAATGACGTCATACAGCATGGTAGTGACCCCGTATCAGGTGCACGCGGTTATCCGCGCGCTTTCACGACACACCATAAGTTACATAAAATTAGCGCGTCAAGGGTCTCGCAACTTTTCTAGTTACGAACGATACTTTCAACCGAATCGATCCGAGATTTTTTTGATGAGAAACGACACCCGACTCTCGCGCATGCTGCATGTGCTGATCCATATGGGCCGCCATGACGAGCGCGCTACCTCGGAAACCATCGCGCAAATGCTCGGCACCAACCCGGTGGTGGTGCGGCGTACGCTTGGGCTGCTCAAGGAAAAGGGCTATGTACGCTCGGAGAAAGGCCATCAGGGCGGCTGGACCCTGGGCAAACCCTTGAGTGAAATCACCTTGCTGGATATTCACAGCGCCCTGGGTACACCGTCGATATTTGCCATTGGCTTGTCCACCGACCACCCGCAATGCCTGGTGGAACAGGCGGTTAACGCGGCGCTGACAGACGCGTTCGACCAGGCCCAGGCGCTGCTGCTGGCGCGCTTGGGCGATGTGACGCTGGCGCAGTTGGCGGATGATTTTGACGAGCGTTATCGCATCGCAATGGCGCCTTGATCAACTCACAGCCCGCGATGACGCAACCACTGCAGGAAGCCCTTCTTGACCGGCACCACCGGCGCTTCCTGGGTCAACACCTGAGCGGTGTGTATGCGGAAATCCAGCAGCGCCGTCATTGCTTCGCTGATGTCATGCCGCGCATCCAGGCAGGGCTTCAAATACTCTTTCTCGATGCGGTACAGGGTGCAAAAGGTCTTGGCAGAAAAATCCGCCAGTGTTGCCTCATCGGACAAAATGCCCGCTTCTCCGATCACTTCCCCCGGCCCCATGCGCCCGGCTTCGAACTTGTGGCCGCCCTTGCTCAGCATCACCGACACCACACCGGTCTCGACGATAAACAAATGATCGCTGACCTCCTCCGCGGGCAAAATCATCTCGCCGGCGCGGTAGCTGTGCAACGTCATGTTCTGGCTAAACGTGTCTTTCTCTTCCAGGCGCAAGGTGGAGAAAATCGACGAGCGCTCCAGCAGCGCCCGCGCACCGGACATCGCCGGCGGCGCACTGCTTTCGGTGGCAGACAGTAAGCCCACGCCCGCCGCCTGCAGGTGCCGGAAGGCCAGGTCGTACAGCTGGTTACGCACCTCGCGCTTGAGCGGCATCGACGGCACGAACCCACTGATTTCATACTCGACGCCGCCACTGGCGGAGGTTTTGAACGCAACGCTCGGCGCTGGTTTGGCCAGCAGCGGCCGGCACCCTTGCATGGCACGTTCCAGTGCTTCGATCACCGTTTGCGGGCGTGCATGGGGACTGACTTGCAGGCTGACCGCCAAGCCGAACATATCTGCCGGGCGCGAGAAGTTGATGATCTTGGCCTTGGCCGCCAAGGAGTTGGGAATCACCGCCATGCTGCCCTGGGCCGTTTGCAGCCGCGTGGCGCGCCAGTCGATATCAGTAACCCGGCCTTCGGTGCCGTCGATGGAAATCCAGTCATCCAACTGGTAAGGCTTGGTGGTGTTGAGCACGATCCCGGAAAACACATCGCTGAGGGTGCTTTGCAACGCCAGGCCGACGATGATCGCCACCGCGCCGGAGGTGGCAAGCACGCCCTTGACCGGCAGGTCGAGCACGTAGGCCATGGCGGCGATGATCGCGATCAGGAAAATCACCGCGCCCATCAAATCCTGCAGCAACCGCCCGGTATGGCCGACCCGCTGCATCATCAGCGCGCCGAGCAACACCGTGAGCGTACGCGCGGCGAACAACCACCAGCCGATCTGCAACGCCGTGGCGGCCATGTGCAACGCGGTGTTGTCGGCATACGGGGCGACGAGCATGGGGTTCATGCCGTCATTGAACAGCACCATACTGAACACCGCAAAAATCACCAGCCGCGCGATCAGCTTCCAATTGCCGGGGTTGGCCGAAAACAGGCGCCACACGGCAATGTCGATGAAAATCAGCGCCAGGGCGCAGAGCATCGGGTGATCGGAGATGAGTGAGAGCATTCAGGCGACTCCAGGGCGGATGGCGGGAAGATCGCATGAAATGGGGAGGCTGGAAAACAAAATGTAGGCGCTGGCCTTAATGCCGACCCGTTAAGAAATAGAAAGGGCGAACAATAACTTGTGGCGATCCGACAAGCTCTTATCAAACTTAAAATAACTTACTGATTTTAAAGGGTTAAAATTTCACCCTAAGGTTTTGAGTCTTACATAAACAATTTAAGGCGACCGCATTCTTGTGGCGAGCGGGCTTGTCCCGCGTTGGGCTGCGCAGCAGCCCCAAAACCAGGCGCAGAGGAGTGCCCGATACACCGCATTCGTCTTCATCAGGGGCGCTTCGCACCCCAACGCGGGACAAGCCCGCTCGCCACAGAGGTCCCAGTTTGCTGCGCGACAGCGCTACGTCGAAGACGGGGTGGGGCCTCCCTAGCCACAGGTACAGTATTTCCCCTTCAGTTAAGGAGTCGAGCCCCTGAAAACGCCGAAGATCAAATGTGGGAGCGGCTTTGTTTGGAAGTCCGTATTCATTAAATAAACAGCACTAGCGCACACTGCCTCTAACCGCACAACATCCCGTCACAGCGATCAACTAAAGTTCCAGCACTTTTGGCCAATCAATAAGAGCCCACCATGCCCCCTATCGCCCCGCTGCTTTACATGCGCACCTCCATGCTCGACGTCGCCTATGAAGCCCACGGCCCCACCGACGGTGAGCCGGTGATTCTGTTGCATGGCTTCCCCTACGATCCTCGCGGCTATGACGCCATTGCCCCGGCATTGGCCGCGCGCGGTTGTCGGGTGTGGGTGCCGTACCTACGTGGTTATGGCCCAACACGGTTTATCAACGAGCAGGTGATGCGCTCCGGCCAACAGGCGGCGCTGGCCAAGGATTTGCTGGATTTCATGGATGCGCTGTGCATCCCGCAGGCCACGCTCGCGGGTTACGACTGGGGTGGACGCGCCGCATGTATTGTCGCGGCGTTGTGGCCCGAACGGGTGCATGGGCTGGTGACCGGGGATGGCTACAACATTCAGGACATCGCCCAGTCGCTCAA
The DNA here is from genome assembly GCF_001050345.1 of Pseudomonas fildesensis. GTDB lineage: Bacteria > Pseudomonadota > Gammaproteobacteria > Pseudomonadales > Pseudomonadaceae > Aquipseudomonas > Aquipseudomonas fildesensis. The sequence goes on from NZ_LFMW01000026.1 coordinate 19,343, forward strand.
GCCGCGGCTGCCTGCAGATGAGCATCGGTTGTGGTACCAGTTCTACTTTCACACGCAGCGCGGCGTGGAAGGGTTGACTGCCAATCGCCGTGAGTTCTGTGAGTTGCTGTGGTCGTTGTGGTCGCCGTCCTGGGCCGAGGGGCCGGGGCTGTATGGCCAGACGGCGCCGTCGTTCGATAATCCGGACTTTGTCGACGTAGTGATCCACTCCTATCGCCATCGTTTCATGTACGCGCCTGGCGACCCTGCGCTGGAAGCCATCGAGCAGGCATTGGCGCTGCAACCGACGATTGCGGTGCCGAGCATTTCGCTGTGCGGCGCCGATGATGGCGTGGGCCCGCCGCCGGTGGAGGATGACGACACGGAACATTTCAGCGGTTTTTACCGCCGGGACGTGTTGCCCGGCGTTGGCCACAATATTCCCCAGGAGGCGCCGCACGTCACGCTTGCGGCCATCTGTGAGTTACTCGACCGACGATGAGCAGGCAGCCGGCAGCTGAACACGCTGCCCTGCCCCAGCACGTTTTCGGCCCAGAGCGTGCCGCCGTGAGCTTCGATGATGCCGTGGGAAATGTACAAACCCAGGCCGCTGCCGGTGGGGTTGCCCTCGCAGGCCTGGGGCGGGATGTTTAAGTCGGTTCGCAAAACCGCTCGCGGTAGGCTTGGGGCGTGACCTCCAGCGCCCGCACAAAGCTGCGACGCAGGGTTTCTTCACAGCCAAACCCGCACTGCACGGCGATGCGCTTGATCGAGGCCGTGCTGTCGGCCAGTTGCCGGCGCGCGGTTTCGACGCGGATCAGTTCGACGGCGCGCGCCGGGGTCTGGCCGGTTTCGGCGCGGTAGTGGCGCACAAAACTGCGCTCGCTCATACCGGCCTGGGCGGCCAGGGTGGGGATGTTCAGGTCGAGGGTGAGGTTTTCGGCCATCCAGGCATGCAGTTCAGCGAAGCGGCTGTCGCCCTTTTGCAGGGACAGGGTCACGCTGAATTGCGATTGGCCACCAGGGCGCTTGAGGAACACCACCAGGTGCCGTGCCACTTCCAGGGCGACGGCGCGGCCCAGGTCTTCCTCGACCAGGGCCAGGCACAGGTCGATGCCGGCGGTCACACCAGCGGAGGTCCACACTGCGCCTTGCTGGATAAAGATCGGGTTGGACTCGACCGTCAGCAAGGGGAACTTGCGCGCCAGCTCTTCACAGCGGGTCCAGTGCGTGGCCACGCGGCAGCCATCGAGCATGCCACTGGCGGCCAACAGAAAAGCGCCGGTACACACCGATGCCATGCGCCGCGTGTGCCGGGCTTTTTCACGCACCCAGTCCACCAGGGCCGGGTCTTCGGCGGCGCCATAGACGCCCCAGCCACCGGCAATCACAAGAGTGTCGCAGGGCTGGTCGACAGCGGGCAATGCCTCAGCCACCAGCGCCAGCCCGGCGGAAGTCATCACCGGTTCCGCTTGCGCCGCAATCACGCTGACGGCGTAGGGCAATGGCACACCGCGCGACCGCGCCAGGTCATTGGCCGAGGCGAACACCTGCAACGGCCCGGTAACGTCGAGCACCTGGGCATTATCGAAAGCGAGTACGTGAACACATCTGGGCATGATTGGCGTAATTCGTGGGCTCAATGGCGTATGCGCCAAAGCCTAGGCCTCTAGAGTGAAGCCGTCTACCCCTCTTTATAGGAGCTTCCTTCATGACCTTGCAGATCGGCTTTGTGTTGTTCCCCGGCATCCAGCAACTGGACCTGACCGGCCCGTATGACGTGCTGGGCTCGCTGCCGGACGTGAAGTTGCACCTGGTGTGGAAAGACCTGGCGCCAGTCACCTCCAGCACCGGCCTGGTGTTCACGCCGACCATGACCTATGCCGACTGCCCGAACCTGGATGTGATCTGCGTGCCCGGCGGCTCTGGCGTCGGCCCGCTGATGGAAGACGCGCAGACCCTCGACTTCCTCAAGGCTCAGGCGCAAACCGCGCGCTATGTGACCTCGGTGTGCACCGGCTCGCTGGTGCTCGGAGCGGCGGGTTTGTTGCGCGGTCGCAAAGCCACCACGCACTGGGCCTACCACGACCTGCTCGCCCCGCTCGGCGCGATCCCGGTGCAGGAGCGCGTGGTGCGTGACGGCAACCTGTTCACTGGCGGTGGCATCACCGCCGGGATCGACTTTGCCCTGACCCTGGCCGCCGAGTTGTACAGTGACGCGGCGGCACAACTGGTGCAGTTGCAGATCGAATACGCACCGGCGCCGCCGTTCAATGCCGGCCGCCCGGATACGGCGCCCCAGCATGTGCTGGACGAAGCCAACAAGCGCACCGTCGAGTCGCGCAAGGTGCGTGGCGAGATCGTCGCAAGGGCGGCTGCGCGGTTGGGCTGACACGCTGTAACACCCGAGGCAAGCGGGCTTGTTGGGATAAGGCTTGTTGTGGCGAGCTGCTTGTCGTGGCGAGCGGGCTTGCCCCGCGCTGGGCTGCGAAGCGGCCCCAAAACCTGCCAACGAGTTCTGTCTGAGAGGACGCGGAGACTTAATTAGGGCCGCTTCGCAGCCCAACGCGGGGCAAGCCCGCTTGCCACAGGAAGCCCGTTTGCAACAACAAGCCATGTCCATGGTCGGCCCAAGCCCGCATGCCACTGCAACCAAGGCCGCCGTTATTGCGTTCGAAGTGGCGGTGAGCGAGTACAGTTCGCACCACCGCGTGAAGCCGGGCATTACCGGCTGGGCGCAAAACAACGGCTATCGGGGTGAAACCGACACGCTGTTCAAGATTTAGAAACGTGTCGAGTACGACCTGGAGTGCATCTCCAAGTGGTCGGTGTGGTTTAACGTGTACATCGTCTTGATGACGGTCCCGGCCGTCCTTTCCACCAAGGAAGTCTATTGATGAATGCCCTCAACGGATTAATTCCCTGCATCATTTCCGGTGGTTCGGGCACCCGGCTGTGGCCGGTGTCACGGCAGAACATGCCCAAGCCGTTCATGCGCATGCGCGACGGCCAGAGCCTGCTGCAAAAAACCTTCCAGCGTGCCAGCCGTTTGCCCGGTGTGGAAAGCGTGCTGACGGTGACCAACCGCGACCTGCTGTTTCACACGCTGGATGACTACCGCGTGGTGAACAAGGCCCACCTGCCCCTGGACCTGTTGCTGGAGCCATTCGGCCGCAACACGGCGGCGGCCATTGCGGTGGCGGCGCTGCATGTGCAAGAGCATTTCGGCGATGAGGCGCAGTTGCTGGTGATGCCGGCCGACCATTTGATCCTCAATGAAACCGCGTTCGCCGAGGCCGTGACCCAGGCCCGTGGCCTGGCCGAAGCCGGCTACCTGGTGACCTTCGGCATCCAGCCCGACCACCCGGAAACCGGCTTTGGCTACATCGAACAAGGTGAGGCATTGAGCACAGGTTACCGGGTCAAACGCTTCGTCGAGAAACCCGACCTGGCCACGGCCCAAACCTTCCTCGACGGCGGCAAGCACCTGTGGAACTCGGGCATGTTCTGCTTCAAGGCCAGCACCCTGGTCAACGAGCTGGCCACCCACGCCCCTGAAGTGCTCGAAGCCGCCAAGGCCGCGCTGGCGCATAGCCAAAGCCTGCAAAACAAAACCTCTCGCCAGCGTGAACTGGACGCGGACGCTTTCGGCAGCGCGCCGGATATTTCCATCGACGTGGCGTTGATGGAGAAGTCCAAACAAGTCGCCGTGGTGCCCTGCGACATCGGCTGGAGCGACATCGGTTCGTGGGAAGCCCTGCGCCAGCTCACCCCCAGCGACGCCCATGGCAACCAAGTCAATGGCGAAGCGATTCTGCATGACGTGCACAACTGCTACATCGACTCGCCCAAGCGTGTATTGGGCGCCGTGGGCGTGCGCGACCTGATCATCGTCGACACCCCCGACGCGCTGTTGATCGCCGACGCTAACCGCAGCCAGGATGTGCGCTACATCGTTGCCGAACTCAAGCGCCAGAACCACCCGGCGTACAACCTGCACCGCACCGTCACGCGGCCGTGGGGCACGTACACCGTGCTGGAAGAAAGCAGCTGCTTCAAGATAAAGCGCATCGTGGTCAAGCCCCAGGCATCGTTGTCGTTGCAAATGCATCACCACCGCAGCGAACACTGGGTGGTGGTCAGCGGCGCGGCACAGATCACCAATAGCGAGCGTGACTTTCTGATCAACGCCAACGAGTCCACCTACATTCCCGCCGGGCACAAACACCGCCTGACCAACCCCGGCATCATCGACCTGGTGATGATCGAGGTACAGAGCGGCGAGTACCTGGGCGAAGACGACATTGTGCGCTTTGACGACATCTACGGGCGTGCGCCGGAGGCCATCAAAGAAGAGCTGAAAAGCTGATGCATACCTCGTTGATCACACCGACCCGTAACACGTCCAGCCACTTGGCGGACGCGCCGGAGTTGGGGATCAAGACCTGCTTTAGCTCCGACTCGTTTTCCGTGTACCTGTGCTGGGCGCTGGCGCGGGTGCTGATGGTATCGGCACTGATCACGCGGGCGATGACCCACATCGGCCAGTCCACGCTGATCCTGTTGATCTGCCACGGGAGATCCAGCACAAGACGTTCGACCTGATGGAGCGCCTCGAGCTGCCGGCGTTTTTAGCGGTCTGTGTGGGAGCGGGCTTGCTCTCCATAGCGGTGTATCAGTCAGCCATGCATCGACTGACACTTCGCTATCGCGAGCAAGCCCGCGCCCACAGGGGTTATGTATTTCAGTCGTCGAGTTGTTGCGGAGCCGGCTTGCTGCCGGGCTTCGCAGGCTTGGCGGGCTTGCTGCCCTTGGCCGGCGCAGGTGCGGCGGGTTCCGGTTCTGCGGCGGCAGCGGCTTCTTTTTCGGCCATCGGCATCTGGTCGATGGTGCTGAAAAATTTAGCCAGGTCGAGGGTTTCCGGCGGCACTGACTGCAGGAGTTTTGTCTCGCCGTCCTTGCCGATCAGGATGACTTTGGTACCACTGCCGGCACCTAATTTAAGCGCACGAATCAACGCGTTGGTTTCCGGCGGCGTGAGCTTCTTGTTGTCCTTCGCCTCCTTGGCGAACTTCTCCCCTTCGGCACCGATGCTGCCGAACTTCACGGTGTAGAGCACCATGTTGCGCTGTTCAAAGGACTGCTTGTTGGCAGGCTCTTCCAGCTGCTTTTGCAGGTCCGACAATGTGGCGTTGCCGGAATCGAGCTCCACGACAACCAGAGGGCGGGACTTGCCCAAATCCTGTTTGAGCGGGTTGATATCCTCAGCGGCCAACAACGGCCCCGTAAAAGCCATCAAGGTAGCCAGGGTCAGCGACCGGATGAGCATGCGCACCTCCTTTGAATTCCATGCAGGGTTCTTGAGTTTCATGTCTGCGACAGTCAAATTCAAGGATGATTCCTACACCACTTTAAGAAAGCGTAGGTCAGGACGCCCGCTACGCAAGGGGTTGGGTGGGGTCAACGGTCATTGTTTCTTCTGATTGCGGAAACATTATGAGACGCCCCACTCCGGCCAATGCCGAGCAAACACGGGGGCCACGACCGGGTCAGCGTCCACTTGTGCAAGGGTCTGGGCAAACCCTGGCCGCGTGGCTTGCAACGCCTCTCGCGCCGCGTCCCAGCGCGACACCGCTGCGGCCATAATGCCCAATGCATTCGGTTGATTATTGGAGGCGAACAACTGCTCGGCGAATTGATCGGCGAAGGCTATCCAGGCCTGATGCAGATAGCGGCGCGTGCCGGTGGTCAGTTGCGTTTTTACCGCCTCATCGGCGTCGCCCAGCCAGCGTTGCGGGTAGTCGATGATGCCGATCGACGAGTAGCAGTTGGCGGCGATGTACACCAGGCCTCGCAGGATCTGGGCGCGGTCACCGCTGAGCAGCTGCGAGTCGGGAAATTCCAGGCCCAGGTGGATCAGGATCGCTGCGCTTTCCGTCAGCACCTGGCCATCAGGGGTGACCAGGGTGGGAATCTGCTTGAGCGGGTTGATGCGCGCGAGTGCTTCGCTGCCCTCGCCTTCCTGCCAGGAACTGGCGTCCACCCGGTGCCACGGCACCCCGCAACGCTGCAGGGCGATTTCGATCATGCAGGAGCCGGATTCGTCGGTGCCGTAGAGCGTGTACATGGGCGTTTACTCCTATCGTTGCAGTTTGGCCTGCAAGTGGGCCTTCACCTGTGGCCATTCCAAATCGATGATGCTGAAGCGCACCGAGTTGCGCTTGCGGCCGTCCGGCATGATGCGTTCGTGGCGCACGATGCCTTCCTGCACGGCACCGAGACGCAGGATCGCTTCGCGGGATTTTTCGTTGAGTTCGTCGGTGGTGAATTGCACGCGCACGCACTCCAGCACTTCGAAAGCGTAGGTCAGCAGCAGCAACTTGGCTTCGGTGTTGATGCCGGTTTTTTGCGTCGATTTCGCCAACCAGGTGTGGCCGATTTCCAGCTTGCGATTGACCCGGTCGACCTTCCAGAACCGTGTGCTGCCCACCACCTGGCCGGTGTCGCGGCGCACCAGGGTGAACGGGATAACACTACCGGCATCGCGGCCGGCCAGGGCAGTGTCGATGTATTTGTCGATAGTGTCCGGGCCCGGTACGTTGGTGACCTTGAGGTTCCACAGTTGACCGTCGGCGGCGGCGTCAAGCAGGGCGGCCGCATGCTCCCGTTGCAGGGGCTGGAGTTCGACCGTGGTGCCAGTGAGGTTGATCTGGATCATGGTGGCTGCGCCGTCGGGAGGTGGTCATCAGAGGGCAAGAGTGCAGGCTCGCAACAGGGTGAGGCAAGCGTTTTAAAACAGCCCCATCTGCCCACCCACCAGGGTGCCAAAGTCGTCGTTCACGAACGGCAGAATCGCGTCGGCCACCGGTTGTAATTGCCGGGTGACGTAGTGGTCGTAGTCGATCGGTGCCTGCCGCACTTCCAGCGGTTCGGGGCCGTTGACGGTGATCACGTAGCTGATCCAGCCGCCGCGCTGGTACTGGCGCGGGCGCCCAAGGCGGTCGTTGTAGTCGTCGGCCAAACGCGCGGCGCGCACATGCGGCGGCACGTTGCGTTCGTAGTCGTCCAACTGGCGACGCAGGCGCTTGCGGTAGATCAGCAGCTCATCGAGCTCGCCGTCCAAGGTACGCCGCACATAGTCGCGTACGTAGTCCTGATGGGGTTGGCGGTGGAAGATGCGCCGGTAGAGTTCCTGCTGGAATTGCCGGGCCAGGGGCGACCAGTCGCTGCGCACGGTTTCCAGGCCTTTGTAGACCATTTCTTCGCTGCCATCGCCACGCACCACCAGGCCGGCGTAGCGCTTCTTGCTGCCCTCCTCAGCGCCGCGAATGGTCGGCATCAGGAAGCGGGTGAAGTGGGTTTCGTATTGCAGTTCCAGGGCGCTTTGCAGGCCGAATGCGCTGTGCAAATGCTCACGCCACCACGCGTTGACGTGCTGCACCAATGCCTGGCCGATGCGGCTGGCATCCTCCTGGGAGTGGGCGCTGCCGAGCCAGACGAAGGTGGAGTCGGTGTCGCCGTAGATCACCTCATAACCCTTGGCCTCAACCAATTCGCGGGTCTGGCGCATGATCTGGTGGCCACGCATCGTGATCGAAGACGCCAGGCGTGTGTCGAAGAACCGGCAACCGCTGGAGCCGAGTACGCCGTAGAAGGCGTTCATGATGATTTTCAGCGCCTGGGACAACGGCGCATTGTGTTCGCGCTTGGCCTCTTCGCGGCCTTCGGAGACACGGGAGACAATGGCGGGCAGGCAGTGCCTCGTGCGGGAAAAACGCGCGCCGCGAAAGCCTTCCACAGAGTCGCTGTCGTCGGGATGCTTGAGGCCTTCAATCAGGCCAACCGGGTCGATCAGGAAACTGCGAATGATCGACGGGTAGAGGCTTTTGTAATCGAGCACCAGCACCGATTCGTAGAGGCCTGGGCGCGAGTCCATGACAAAACCGCCGGGGCTGGCCTGGGGCGGCTTGTCACCGAGGTTCGGCGCGACGAAGCCCTGGCGGTGCATCAGCGGCATGTACAAGTGGGTGAACGCGGCGACGGAGCCGCCGTTGCGGTCGGCCGGCAGCCCGGTGACGCTGGCCCGTTCCAGCAGGAACTTGAGCAGTTCGGTCTTCGCGAAAATCCGCGTGACCAGCTCACAGTCCTTGAGGTTGTAGCGCGCCAGGGCGGGTTTGTCCTCGGCGAACATGCGGTTGATTTCGTCCATGCGCTGGTACGGCGTGGAGATGTCCTTGCCTTCGCCAAGCAGGGTCTGCGCGACGTTTTCCAGGCTGAAGGATTCGAAGCTCCAGGTCGCCGAGCGCAACGCTTCGATGCCGTCGATGATCAGCCGGCCCGCTGCTGCGGCGAAGTAATGGTTGCGGCTGCCATGTTCGCGCCAGGCCATGGGCTCTGCGCCACGCCCGAGCATCAGCGGTACGTTGAGGCGCTGGGCGTGTTCATGGAGCACGCGCAGGTCGAACTGCACCACGTTCCAGCCGATGATCGCGTCGGGGTCATGGATGACGAGCCACTGGTTGAGGCGTTCGAGCAGTTGAGCGCGGGTGTCGCAGTAGTCGAGCTTGAAGTCGACCGCGTCGGCCTTGTTCGGCGGGCCGAGCATGTACACCTGACGCTCACCGCAGCCTTCGAGGGCGATGGAATAGAGGTCGCCCTGGGCGGTGGTCTCGATGTCGAGGGACACCAGTTTCAGCGGCGGGCGGTAGTCGGGCGCGGGTTTCATCTGCGCGTCGTTGAGCGCGCCACTGCCATCAGATGTGCCGCCGAACCACACCGGAGCGGTGATGAAGCGCTCCATCATGTAGCGCTCGGGCGGGCGTACGTCGCCTTCGTAGACATCGACGCCGGCGGCACGCAGGCGTTTTTCCAGGTCCATCAGTTGCCGATGCTGACGGGTGTAGAGGCCAAGAACCGGGCGATGATGGAAGTCGCACAGTTGCAGCGGACGCAACTCAATATCGCGTTCACCCTTGAGCAGCCAATCCAGCGGCTTGCGATGGGCCTCAGGGATGAACATCACCGAAGTTTGCACGGGTAGGCGGATAAACCGCGGCCCCTGGTCGGTGGCCAGCCAGAAACTGACCTCCGTGCCCGCCGGGGTATCGCGCCAATGCCGGGTCAGGACAAAACCCTGCTGTAAATCCACCGTACCGCACCTCAGGAATCGCTTTCAGTGCGTGATTCTACTCGGCATCCGGCCAAACGCCGCACGTTAACGCGCACGCAGGCTGCAATCTCATAAAATTGTTTCAGGGCGTTAATAATAATTACTGTCATGCGCGCCGGAGTTGTATGAGCGCAGTGAGGACGCGCGATATGCCGGAATTGGGTGTAAGTGTAACCAGGACATCATGGACGTGCCGTTCAGCATGTCGTCCTAAACCGATACCCTGGAAGTCATGACGGAGCATGAAGGCTGATAGCAGGAAGGACAGGCATCAGCAATGATGCCCGTTGGGGTCATGCCTGACGGGCGTGGTTAAGATAGGTTTCGATATTGCTCATTTGCTCGTCCCACCCACGGGAGTTCATTTTGTAGGCTTTCTGTCGCCGGGCCTCTGGCACCGCGTCAAAGCCGGATTCGACCACCCGCAACAGAATTCCCGGCGCGTGATCCTCGATGGTGAACTCCACCAGTGTCGGGGTTTCTTTGTCGTAATCGACGCCCTCTTCTACCGCGAAGGGGTGCCACCGGAAAGAGAACAGCGTTTGCGGCAGGATGCGTTCAATCCTGGCCTTCCAGATCGCATGTTCGTAGCCGGGATAAGTGATCGGCGCCTCGATGGTCTCCCCCGCTACAAAGGCTTTGCCCTTGAGGGCTATGCCAAACCAGCTGCCGAATCGTTCGGCATCGATCAATGCTTCCCATACCTGTTTACGTGGGGCGTTGAGTAAGACTTTTCGTTCTATGCGATCTAATACATGCATAAGTCACCTCCTCCATTGACAGTAGGCGACATCGACCAATGCGCAACCATGGATTGTGCGCGATGATGATGGCCCCATCCTTGACCAGACTCTGAGTTATGACTGACCTGTTGAATGGAAGTTGCTTCTGTAAAGCGGTGCGCTACCAAGTGGACAGCCTGGACATGCCTATCAGCCATTGCCACTGCAACAGCTGCCGCAAGGTGCATGCGGCCGCGTTTGTGAGCACGGCCGGAGTCATGCGCGAACACTTTCGATGGACGCAAGGTGAGGAACTGCTGTCGTCCTTCGAATCTTCATCGGGCAAATACAGGCACTTCTGCGCGCGCTGTGGCTCACATCTGATGGCGGAGCGTAAGCATCAGCCCCATGTGATTGTGCGGGTGGCGACGCTGGACGATGATCCGGGCGTCAGGCCCACCTCGCACATCTGGACGGCCCATGCAGTGCCGTGGCTGGCTTATGAAGGCGTAGAGCAATGGGACGAGTGGAAAGCCTGACGCGCTCAGACGTGCGGGTCACCCGGCGCCTTGCTCGGCGTCGCGTATTGCGGCTTCAGGTGCCCCTCTTGGTCGAGTAGCCAGGCATCCATGATCTGGCGGACCACAGGCCCTGCCACCCGGCCGCCGGCCTCACCGTTCTCGATCATGACCGAGATCACGATCTTCGGGTGCTCCGCAGGGGCGAAGCCGACGAACAAGGCGTTGTCGCGATGGCGCTCCAATGTCTTGTTGCGGTTATAGCGTTCGCCCTGTTTGATCGCCACCACCTGCGCGGTACCACTCTTGCCGGCGATGCGGTACTGAGCGCCCTGCGCCGCTGCCCGGGCGATGCCGCGCGGGTCGTGCATGACCAGTTGCATGCCGTGGTTGACCTGCTCCCAATCACGTGGGTCCTTGAGGACGACGTTGGGCATCGGGTTTTCATCCACCGGCGGCACACCATTGATGGTCTTGGCCAGGCGCGGGCGGTTCCACACACCCTTGTTGGCAATCAACGCGGTGGCCTGGGCCAGTTGCAGCGGTGTCACCTGCATATACCCCTGACCGATGCCGAGGATCACGGTTTCGCCTGGGAACCAGGGTTGACGCCTGGTCGCGCGCTTCCAGGCCTGGGATGGCATCAAGCCTGCGGACTCTTCGAACATGTCCAGTGAGACTTTCTGGCCAAGGCCGAATTCAGCCAGGTAGTCGTGCAGGCGGTCGATGCCCAGTTTGTGGGCTAGGTCGTAAAAGTAGGTATCGTTGGAACGCATGATGGCCGCGTCCATGTCCACCCAGCCGTCGCCACTGTGGTTCCAGTTGCGGTACTTGTGGTCGAAGTCCGGCAGTTGGTAGTAACCCGGGTCGAACACACGGGTTTGCGGGGTCACGACTCCACTGTCGAGACCCGCAATGGCCACTTCCGGCTTGATCGTTGAGCCGGGCGCGTAGAGTCCGCGCAGCACACGGTTGAACAGCGGCCGGTCGATGGAGTCATGCAGCGCGGCGTATTCCTTGAAGCTGATACCGGTAACGAACAGGTTGGGATCGAAACTCGGCTTGCTGACCATGGCCAGTACTTCGCCGGTTTGCGGGTCGAGGGCGACTACAGAGCCACGACGATCGCCCAAGGCATCCTCAGCCGCTTCCTGGAGTTTGACGTCGAGGCTCAGGACGATGTTTTTGCCGGGGATCGGGTCGGTGTGCTTGAGCACACGCAACACGCGGCCCTGAGCGTTGGTCTCGACTTCTTCGTAGCCGACGTGACCATGCAGTTCAGACTCATAGAAACGCTCGATGCCAGTCTTGCCGATGGACTGGGTCCCCCGATACTCAACCGAATCGAGGACCTTGGATTCCTTTTCGTTGATCCTACCGACGTAACCGATGGAGTGGGCAAAGTGCGCGCCCATGGGGTAATGGCGGACGAATTGCGGCTCTACGTCGACGCCAGGCAAGCGGAACTCGTTCACAGCCAAGACCGCGATCTGCTCTTCAGTCAGTTCGTAAAACAGCGTGACGGGGACGAAGGGGTGGCGCGCTTGTTTCAGTGCCTTGTCGAACACGGCGCGGTCTTCAGCCGGCAGGTGCAGCAAATTGACGATGGCGTCCAGCTCGCCCTTGAGATCAGTGGTGCGCTCACGGGTGATAGTCAGGTTGTAACTGGGACGGTTATCGGCCAATACCACACCGTTACGGTCATAGATCAGGCCACGGGTCGGCGTGATGGGCAGCACGTGGACGCGGTTGTTTTCAGAAATAGTGGAGTGATAGTCAAACTGCACCACCTGCAGGAAATACATGCGGCCTACCAGGGCGCAGGTGATGCCAATCACCAACAGTGCGCAGGCGAGCAGACGCTTGTTAACCAGGCGGTTTTCTTTTTCGTGATCTTTAATCGGTATCGGTTCAGGCATTTCTACAGCATCTCGTTGAAAAAGGTCGACGCCGCATCCTGCGGGTGAAGGATCAATCCTTGGTAAAATGTGCTGCACCATACCAAAAATGCAGAAACACTTTGCATCGATTTCCCGAACGGCAGGTGATTTAGCATTGAAACGAAGATGAGCAATCTTCCGCACTTTTCGACCGCCCAAAACAAAACCCCTGTTTGCGTTAGCAAACAGGGGTTCTGGAATTTAATCTTGACGATGACCTACTCTCACATGGGGAAACCCCACACTACCATCGGCGATGCATCGTTTCACTGCTGAGTTCGGGATGGGATCAGGTGGTTCCAATGCTCTATGG
>NZ_LFMW01000027.1 GCF_001050345.1 Pseudomonas fildesensis
AACGGCCAAGAGCCCTATGCGTGGCTGCGCCACGCATTAGAACGGCTGCCAATGGCGACCTCGGTTGAAGATTACGAAGCGCTGTTACCGTGGAACTGCTCGCCGGCATCGCCTAGCTAGGCGCATTACCCATCTTGAAGTCGGTGGGGTTTATGGAGCGCTTACGAATGGTTTGGATATAGGGCTTGTGCGGCAGGCCGTAGGCAAAGCACACCACAACTTGGGTGCCCTCTTCCGGGAAAGCATAGATGCCCATCTCTTCCCCACCGGTGGGCAGCGGCAAAGGCACGCCGGCAAGGATCGGCAGCTTCGGATCTGGCTCGCCGTCTGGCCCCATGACCTCGATGTCGACCGCGTAGCGTGGACGGAAGTCATCACAGATCCCGGCGCCGGCCGGGGCGTCGGCTACGGCGACAACCCGGGCAAAGCGTGGCAGGTGGTAACCGCCGGTAAGTTCGGGGAATTGTCGTTCTACGCTGCGGCGGATTGCGTCGTCCATCGGATGGCCATCTGGTTGTCGACGAGCGCGACACTGGTGATGCGCTCGCCGTGGTTGATCGTTGCACCTGGTCTCAACCCGGGAAGGGCTGCAATCATCGCGCTTTGGTTGCCCTGGTAGTCGTCGAACAGTTCCACCGGCAACTGTAGCGGCGAGCGAACGCCAAAGAAGCTGTCGGCCCAACTGCCCACGAACACTTCCCCGTCACCCTGCTGCTGCCAGATGAAGTCGGGGATGTTGAAAACCCGGGCCAGGCTGTCCATCGCTTGATAGCCGGCAGCCAGACTGTAGAAGAACGGCGCCTTGACGCCGGTGTAAGGCCGATCCGGGACGCGAAAGCGCAGGCCTGTGTGCTGACTGATCTCGACCAGGACGGCGCGCAGGTCGACGTGGCGCAGGTTAAGCGGCAGCGGGTTGGCCAGGATTGCGGCCAGCTCACGGCAGAACAACACCTGCTGGGTGCTGCTGGCCGTGGTGGAGCGTTCGATGTAGCCAATGAAGTGACGCTGCAGCGTGCTGTCGTTGTAGCCAATATCCAGCGTCACCAGGCCCTTGACCGGCGCCGTTGCTTGAATGGTGAACGTTGCCCGGCCGGGGCTTTTCGCATCCAGCCGCACTTCGTTTTTGACCAGGACATAGGGCTGGCCGTTAATGGCCAATTCCTTATGCAGCTTCATGCCTTATCACTCCCGCCCAGCCAGCCGTCCACTTTTTTCAGGGTGGCTTCAAAACCGGTCAGTTCCTCGGGTCCGCTGCTGGAGTCGCCACCGGCACCGCCACCACCTACTGCCCCGCCCGGGCCGGACTGCGCAGTAACCGCATTGCCCGATCGCCGGCCCTCGACTTTCTCAGGGTTGGACAGTTTTTCAGTCAGGGTGAACTGGATCAGCCAGGCGCGCAGATTGTCGTCTTCCCGGGCGCTCACGCCTTCGGTGAACGTCACCTGGCGCATGCCAAACGCGGCGGCGGTGTCGTTGACGATGCGGTAGGTCTTGAGCTGGCCACCGCCGGCGGTCGCTTCCACCAGGCGCATCAGGTCGCGCAATTGCACCTGGTCAGCGAAAGGAATCATCAGGCTGACGGTCAGGGTCTTGGGCTTGAAGCCCTTGTGCCCTTTGTCGGTGTTGCTGGTCTGGCCTGACAGATCATCGCTCTCGATGCGCAGATTGCCGGTGACCTTGAGGTTCTTCCCTCGAACCTCTTGCCCGTCGAGCAGCAGCGTCATAGGCCCACCAACTCACGAACGAAGCTCAGACCCTTCTCAGATCCCACCAGCAGCGCACCGGCACACAGTACCCATTCGTGCCCCGGGGTGTCGCCGGCCAACAGCGCCTGGCGCAGCTCGGTGGCGTTACCTGGGCCGATCAGACGGGCGCGCATGCTGCTGTCAGGGCTTCCGCCAGCCAGCATGGCTTTCAGATCGGCCAACTGCTGGTCCCTGCCCTGCTGTTGAGCAGCCTTGCGTGTGGCCAAGGCGGCAAGGTCGGCCATGGGCGAACTGTCGGCAGCGTAGCTCTCCAGGACGGCGAGCTGGCCGGCCAGCCGCTCGCAGTCGGAGATTTTCCGCAGCTACATCATCCAGTTCGCCAAGCAGTGGTTCGACATTGAGCTGACCGGCAAGGAGAGCAAGACCGATGCAGATCCAAGTGTTTATGGGCAATGCCGGCGACGGCAAAACTAGCAAACTGCAGGGAGTGCAGGACCGCCTGGACTTCACCGGTGAGAGCGCGCCGATCATCCAGGCTGGTGCTTATGGGGAAGATGGTTTGTTGGAGATCCTGGAAGTTCGGGCAGCCGGTGGCCAGCGCGAAATCCTGGTGGACGACTGCAGCAGGCAACAGATTTTGAGGGTTTTGGAGTGGCAGTCATGCGTTGAGCATGAGCCGGATTTTGAGGGCCTGGTGATCCACCTGGCCCGTAAGGACTGACCTTAAAAGAAGCAGTGTCGAGGAGTTGCAGCTCCCCGACACCTAACCGCAACAGAGGGCTATACCATGCAAGCACAGAACCTAAGCAGCAGCGGCGCGAAGGCTACCACACCGGCACGCCACCTGGTGGCCACCGCGATCATCGGCGCGGCCGTCATTGGCTACCTGGTGCACAAAACCCCTGAATCTCGCACCCGCCTCGAAAGCCTCAGTCAGATGGCCAGCACCCTGGGCGAATTGAGCGAAACGGATGCGGCTGTCGTCGCGCAGCTGCTCGCCAAGCCGGCAATGGATCCAGGGCACGCTGTCCAAAACCCTAAAAAACAAGACCATCCGCGACATCATCAGCAATGTGCGCCAGGTGTTCCGGCTCTACAGAACCCGAATGAAAGTCGCTCACGATCCCACCGAAGGCTTGATGGTACGCCTGCCCGATCCCGAGGCGCCGGACCCGTTCACCCGGGCGGAAATCAAACAGATCCTGGAAACACCGACCACCCGCACGTATGAGCTGTTGATGGTGCAGTTCATGCTGTGGGCTGGTCCACGGGTGTCTGAAACTATCGCCTTGGCCTGGGAGGACGTCGACCTGGAACAAGGCACGGTGACCTTTCGCCGATCGAAGGTACGCGGCGCCTATCGGGTCACGAAAACTAGGCGATCGATGCGGAAGGTTCGCCTGTTGGCTCCGGCGTGGGATGCTTTGCGTAAGATCGATGCACTGACCCGAAAGAGAAAAGCGGAAACGGTCGATATCGTTGAGCGTGACAACAAGACGGTACGCAAACACACATTGCACTTCGTGTTCTTAAACACTAAAAGCGGCCTACCGCACGCCAATGACTTTGTCGTGCGTGACCGTTTTTTTAAAGCTCACTTGCTCGCTGCCGGGGTTCGCTATCGTGGTCCTGGGCAGTGCCGGCACACTTACGCCAGTCAACTGTTGACCACGGGCATTGCCTCAATCGATTGGATCGCTGAACAGATGGGGCACACCAACGGCAACATGATCCGCCAGCACTACGGAACATGGATCAATGAGGACGGGCCAGATGTGGTGGGCATGCTGCAGTTGGCGTTAAAACTCTCGCCGGTCCCAGTTCTACACTGAAACCCGTGAGGCCCATGGCCTCGGCAAAACGCCCCACGGCCGTTAGGCTCTAGCAGGTGCGCAACGGCTCACGCCGCGAGCGCACTGGCACCAGGCGCGCGGTGGGCCCGCCCAGGCGGATGGACAGAGACCACTTTCTGTCGTCGCCGGCAACGCGGCCAACGAGTGCCTCCCGCACGGCGTGTTGGCTGACCAGGGCTTTCAACGTCTCCGACTGGATCGCTTCGCCGATCATGGAGTCAATTCCTCACGGCGAGCTGTGGCAGCGACGTCTACCGCAATAAACAGTGCTTCGAGGGTCGCCGGAGTCAGTGCACGCGCCGCCTGCACTCCCTCCACAAAACCTTCGGCGCGTTCCTGGGCCAGTTCCAGAGCATGTAAATCTGCAACGCGTCCGAGGCGTGCCAGATGATTGGCCAATTTCGTGCGGATCAAATCCGGCAGACTGACCCCATTGAGAGAGAGCACGGCGCTCACGCGTTTTTCGCCACCGTATGTGCCTCTAAGCGATCCACAACAACCTTCCACACTTCTGCCAGCGTGGATGTCATGGCAAGCTCTGTTTCGTTCGTAATCAGTTCAGCATCGCGCAGGGCCTGGGTGTAGCCGACGGCGTTATGGTAAGCACGTATAGCATCAGCTAGGACCTTAGCTCCATGCAGAGCATTCAACCGCAAATACCAGGCTCTTTGGACCCTGTCGCTTGGTAAGCCTGGCTGATCGTTAGTCACGAATACGGCGGTGGTGGGCATGCCCGAGTCCTTATTGTTAAGCGCAGGCTATGCGCTAACCAGTACAAGGGGCACTGGTACACCAGTGTAGGGCGCCTTGGTAACCACAGCCACAAAAAAGGCCCCCACACCTGGCACAGATGTGGGGGCCTTTTGAACATAAGCGGCGTTATGGCTACTGAGGTTCTAACCTCAGCCTTTCGGAACCGCTAACTCATGGAGGCGTTTTTCTGACGCCATGCTGAAAACGACACGAAGGTTATTAATGTCGAGATGTGACACCTCATCATCTGTCTCAAGCCTCCACATAAAGGCAAGGACCTCACCCTCACAACTGAACACTTGGTGCCTCGTATTTGCATTAGCGATCTTGCCAAGCAAATCAACCGCCTCAGATTTTTCTGGGTGAACTTCGTCTGCTAAGTCCATCATGGGTCACCCGCTGCGCTCACCGTCGTCTAACAGTGGAAAGATAACTGTACGCTCATTTCAAAAAGTAATACGAACGCCGTATCGCTTAAGCGCAGATGATCTTAAGGAAGAGTCCATGCACTCGACCTCAGTTAAGCCGGAGAGCGGCGCCCCGTCAGCACGTAGACGAGGTCGACCTCAATATCAGCCACGCGAGCAAGGTATAGAGCATTTGGGCTTCGCTGGCCCCGCTCATATTTACCTTGCGCATTAACCAACACACCGCCAACAGCAGCGAAATCCGTTTGGTTGTATCCCAATCGAATGCGCTCTTCTCTTAGACGCCTGCCTATTTCGTCCATGCACATCCCTCACTTTGTCGAGAATTGACTTGAACGCAGATCCGCGATGAATGCTGAGAATTAAGGCCAACCCAATGACTTTCAAGCCTCGGCGTCGCCCCCTTCAATTCCGCACCAAAATAACGCACCAGTCCCATGGTGGTCCCATGGGGCTATTTTTTGGACGTCAAAAACCACAAACCCCCGACTTTCTCTAGGAAAATCAGGGGGTTGCGCTTTCGTAATTTGGCGGTGAAGGAGAGATTCGAACTCTCGATACAATTTCTTGTATACACACTTTCCAGGCGTGCTCCTTAAGCCACTCGGACACTTCACCGTATCTCGTCAAACCAGTTCAGTCTGTCGAGGCGCGCTAATGTAGTCGAAAGCCTTTCTGATGGCAAAGGTTTTTTTCAGAATTTTCATGCGGTTAGATGGGTATGCCGGAACACGCCCTGCACAGGACGGTGATTGTGCCAATCTTGGGCACGGTTCGCGATGGTCTACGCTGGCCGCTGCGCCCTGCTTCGGGCTATCTACTGCTGGATATGCGGGGAAAGCCTGACTGGGTAGTCAGTCACGGCGCTTTACCAGGGCGGGCGTGGTGGGTAACGTCTGCGCATACATCTATAACAAGTCCTACAAGGAACCGCGTCATGAGTGAGTTGATTGCCTACCACCTCGAAGACGGTATCGCGACCCTGACCTTGAGCAACGGCAAGGTGAATGCCATTTCTCCGGCCGTGGTCAGTGCCTTTAATGAAGCGCTGGACCAGGCTGAGAAGGATCGGGCAGTGGTGATCATCACCGGGACGCCGGGGATTCTGTCGGGTGGTTATGATTTGAAGGTGATGACGGCCGGCCCTAAAGAGGCGATCGGCCTGGTGACGTCAGGCTCCACGCTGGCGCGTCGCTTGTTGTCGCACCCGTTCCCGGTGATCGTGGCGTGCCCTGGGCATGCGGTGGCCAAGGGGGCTTTCCTGCTGTTGTCAGCGGATTATCGGATTGGCGTCGAGGGCCCGTTCAGCATTGGTCTGAATGAAGTGGCAATCGGCATGACCATGCACCACGCCGGTATCGAACTGGCCCGCGATCGGCTGCGCAAGTCTGCGTTTCATCGTTCGGTGATCAACGCCGAGATGTTTGACCCGCAAGGCGCGTTGCAGGCTGGTTTCCTCGATAAGGTGGTGCCGCCGGAAGAGTTGCAAGCGGCCGCGCTGGAGGCGGCGCGTCAGTTGAAGAAGATCAATATGAACGCCCACAAGCACACCAAGTTGAAGGTGCGTAAGGCGCTGTTGGAAACCCTGGATGACGCAATCATCCTGGATCAGGGGCATATCCTGAGTTAAGCCGCCTACACCTGCTGTGCCAAAGCCCGACCTTGAGTCGGGCTTTTTCTTACAAATAAATCCGAACTATCCTTAGCCTGTCTAGACCGCCTCTGCTGGCACTTGCTGAAACATGTGCTTAAACATCGCCCATCTCCAGCCTCTATAGGGGCAATTGCCGAATACAGTGCACATCCGTACACTGCGCCACCTTTTGTCTCGATGAGCCGTGTCGATGCTTTTTCTGTTGCGTATGTTGTTGATGGGCCTGCACTTTATAGTCGCCGGTGTGTTGGGCGTACTGTTGGGCATCTGCCGGCCGTTCAACCCGGACAACAGCCGCCTGTGTGCACGCTTGTATGCGTTGCCCGCCATGCGGATCCTCGGCCTGCGGGTGAAAATGGATGTCGAGTCTCTGCGCAACAAGCCTGGCAGTTGCCTGGTCATCGCCAACCACCAGTCCAACTATGACCTGTTTGTGTTGGGCAACGTGGTGCCTTACCGCACGGTGTGTATCGCCAAGAAAAGCCTGAAATGGGTGCCGTTGTTCGGTCAGTTGTTCTGGCTGGCCGGCAATGTGCTGATCGACCGGGGCAATGCGCACAAGGCGCGGCGCGCGATGCTCACTACCACCCATACGTTGCAGCATGAGGACACGTCGATCTGGGTGTTCCCTGAAGGCACGCGCAACCTCGGCAAAGGCCTGCTGCCGTTCAAGAAAGGCGCGTTCCATATGGCAATTGCAGCGGGCGTGCCCGTTGTTCAGGTGTGCGTAAGCAATTACGTCACGCATATGCGGATCAATCGCTGGAACAGCGGTGATGTACTCATACGCTCGCTACCGCCAATTCCTACCGTGGGCCTGACGGTGGATGACATCCCTGCGTTGATGCAAACCTGCCACGCGCAGATGGATGAGTGCATAGCGGCGATGGACCTCAATCTTGTAGGAGCGAGCTTGCTCGCGAAAAACCCATAGGCGACGCAGTCCACATGAGGCGCTGCGTTATCGTTAACGATTTTCGCGAGCAAGCTCGCTCCTACAGAAACAACGGAACGTCATTCAGGCTAAGCTGCCCAATACCTGTCCTCACAATAAGAAGCGATCAGCACCATGGGTAGAGTTGTTGCGGCTGCCGTCTACAGCGCCGGAAAGAAAGTCACTGATATCACCCTCGACGAAGGCGCGGCCTGGGCCGCCAAACCCGACCACTTTGTGTGGATCGGCCTGGAAGAGCCCAACGCCCATGAGCTGGCCAACCTGCAACGCCAGTTCAACCTGCACGAACTGGCCATTGAGGACGCCCTGGAAAAACACAGCCGCCCGAAGCTTGAAACCTTCGGCGATGCGCTGTTTATCGTCACCTATTCACCGGTGCGCGAGAACGGCAAGCTGGTGTTTATCGAGACCCATATCTTTGCCGGTAACGGCTACATCATCACGGCGCGCAACGGTCACTCGGCGTCCTACGGCTTTGTGCGTCAGCGCTGTGAGGCGCGGCCGTTGCTGCTGGAGCATGGGGAAGATTTCGTACTCTATGCGCTGCTGGATTTCGTCACCGAAAACTACCAGCCGGTGAGCGAGGCCATTCATGCCGAGATCGACGAGCTGGAGCGCAACGTGCTGTGCAGTTCGCTGAGCGAGCGTGACATCCAGAATCTGCACGGTTTGCGTCGCGACGTGCTGCGGCTCAAGCGCTATGTAGCGCCGATGGTGGAGATCAGCCAGGAGTTGCAGAAGCTGAGCTTTCCGTTTATCGACAAGAATATGCGTCCGTATTTCCGCGATGTGCAGATCCATGTGACGCGGCAGATGGAAGATCTCACCACCTTGCGCGACATCGCCAGCCAGACCATCGAGATTGGGGTGCTGCTGGAAGCGTCGCGCCAGAGCGTGGTGCAGCGCAAGTTCGCCGCGTGGGCGGCGATCCTGGCGTTCCCCACGGCAGTGGCGGGGATCTATGGGATGAACTTCCAGAACATGCCCGAGCTGCAATGGCACTACGGCTATTTTGCAGTGCTCGGGTTTATTGCGGTGGGCTGCACCAGTTTGTGGGCCAGTTTCAAGCGGTCGGGCTGGCTTTAAACCCTGGCCTCGGGTTTGTGCGCCACAAAGCGCATCATCCATTCCGCCACGGTGGCGCCGTGGTGGTCGCGCTCAAGGCTGGCCACGCCGTTGGTGTAGACTTTTTCGCCGAGGGTTGTCTGAAGAATCTCCAGCAACTCGCGGGAATAGTCCTGGATGAATTCCGGGTGCCCCTGGAAGCACAATACCTGGTCGCCGATGTGGTACGCCGCAAACGGGCAAAAAGCGCTGGAGGCGATGACCGTGGCATTTTCCGGCAAAGTCGTCACTTGGTCCTGATGGCTGATCAGCAACGTCAGCTCTTCCACTTCCGGGCTCATCCACGGCGCTTTGGCATCGAGTTTGTAGTCGTGGATGCCCATGCCCCAGCCCTGGCCGGCGCGCTCGGCCTTGCCGCCCAGCAGCAACGCGAGCAATTGGTGACCGAAGCAGATACCCAGCAACTTGTCGCCGCGCTTATAGCGTTCAAGCAGGTAGATCTTGAGGGTCTGGATCCAGGGGTCGGTACCAAAGGAGTCGGCCTTGCTGCCAGTGACCAGGTACGCATCAAAGACTTCGTCATCCGAGGGGTATTCGCCCTGCACCACGTTGTAGACGACAAACTCGGCGGCAATCGGTTGCTTGGCAAACAGGCGCTTGAACATCTGCCCGTAACCTTGGTACTGATCGATCAAGCCTGGACGCAGGATATCGGTTTCCAGGATGCAGACGCGTAGCGACATAAAAAATACCTGACACGGCGATGGGAATAATGAACACCCCAGAGCCTGCCTTGAAATACCCCGTCAAGGCAAGCCCCGCGCATGTCCAAAACCGTCAGAAGGTCGTGTTCTGTGCAGCTTTCTCCAGCAACAACGCCGGCGGTGAGAAGCGCTCCCCATACTGCTCGGCCAAATAACGCGCCCGGGCGATGAAGTCGTTCAGCCCGTACTGGTTGATAAATTGCAGCGCGCCACCGCTCCAGGCTGCAAAGCCGATACCGAAGATAGAGCCGATATTGGCGTCCGCCGTGGACATCAACACGCCCTCCTCCACGCAGCGCACGGTTTCGATGGCCTGGATAAACAACAAGCGGTCGCGTACATCCTGTGGCGAAATCCGTTGATCGGGCCGCTCAAAGCGGCTTTTCAGTTCAGGCCACAAGTACTTCTGCCCGCCAGCCGGGTACTCATAAAAACCGCCTCCCGCTGCCTTGCCCGCGCGTTGGTACTCGTTCACCAACAGATCAATCACCACCGTGGCCGGATGGGTTGGCACGGCCTTACCTTCGACCTGCAGATCCTTGGCGGTCTGCTGCCGGATATGGCTCATCAGGCTGAGGGACACTTCATCCGATATCGCCAACGGCCCCACCGGCATGCCGGCCTTGCGCGCCTCGGTCTCGATCATCGGCGCGGCCACGCCCTCCCCCAACATCGCAATGCCTTCGTTAGTAAAGGTGCCGAACACCCTTGAGGTGAAAAAGCCACGACTGTCGTTGACCACAATCGGGGTTTTCTTGATTTGCAGTACGAAATCGAAACCTCGTACCAGGGTTTCATCGCTTGTGTGGGCACCCCTGATGATTTCCACCAGGGGCATCTTGTCCACCGGGCTGAAGAAATGCAGGCCGATAAACTTGCCTTGATCCGCTACCGCCGTGGCCAGGCCGCTGATGGGCAAGGTGGAAGTGTTGGAGGCGATCACGGCATCAACGCCGACCACACGCTGTGCGGCGGCCGAGACCTTGGCCTTGAGCTCGCGGTCTTCGAACACGGCTTCGATGATCAGGTCGCATCCGGCCAGGTCGGCGTCATCGTGCGCAGGATGAATCCGCGCCAGGGTGGTTTCCCGCTGTTCAGCGGTCAATTGCCCACGGCTGACCTTCTTGTCCAGCAGCGCAGCCGAGTGCGCCTTGCCCTTCTCGGCGGCCGCCAGGTTGATGTCCTTGAGCACCACCTCAATGCCCGCGCAGGCACTCACATACGCAATCCCCGCGCCCATCATCCCGGCGCCGAGCACGCCGACCTTGCGCGTCACATAAGGCCCAAAGCCTTGTGGCCGCGAGCTACCGGCGTTGATTTCATTGAGTTGGAACCAGAAGGTGCCGATCATGTTTTTCGCCACCTGCCCGGTGACGAGTTCGGTGAAGTATCGGGTTTCGATCAGGTGCGCGGTGTCGAAATCCACCTGGGCACCTTCCACAGCGGCGCAGAGAATTTTCTCCGGGGCCGGGAAGCAGCCGTTGGTTTTGCTGCGCAGGATAGACGGCGCAATCGCCAGCATTTGCGCAACTTTAGGGTTCGACGGCGTGCCGCCAGGAATCAGGTAGCCCTTATTGTCCCACGGCTGTTTCGCCTCTGGATTAGCGAAAATCCAGTCACGGGACTTGGCGAACAGCTCATCGCGGTCAGCCGCCAGCTCATTGATCAAGCCCGCTTGCAGTGCCTGTTGCGGCCGGACTTTTTTACCTTCCAGCAAATACGGCAAGGCTTTTTCCAGCCCCAGCATGCGCACCATGCGCACCACACCGCCGCCCCCCGGCAACAGGCCCAACGTGACTTCCGGCAAGCCGAGTTGCACAGACTTGTCGTCCAACACGACCCGGTAATGGCAGGCCAGGCAAATCTCCCAACCGCCGCCCAGTGCCGTGCCATTGATCGCGGCCACCACCGGCTTGCCGAGGATTTCCAGGCGGCGCAGCTGTGCCTTGAGCACCAGGACGCTGTCGTAGAAATCCTTGGCATGGGCCTTGTCGACCTGGATCAGTTCATTGAGGTCGCCGCCGGCAAAAAACGTCCTCTTCGCCGAGGTGATGATCACCCCGGCAATGCTGTCCTTTTCCGCCTCCAGGCGCGTAACGGTGGCCGCCATCGCTTCGCGGTAAACGGCGTTCATGGTGTTGGCGCTCTGGCCGGGCATGTCGAGGGTCAGCACCACGATCTGGTCCTGGCCTTTTTCGTAACGAATGGCTTCGGTCATGACAACTTCCTTGGGCTCAGAGGCGTTCAATAATGGTGGCGATGCCCATGCCACCGCCAACACACAGGGTAGCCAGGCCGTAGCGCTGCTGGCGCACTTCCAGTTCGTCGAGCAGGGTGCCGAGGATCGCGCAGCCCGTGGCGCCCAGCGGGTGGCCCATGGCGATGGAGCCACCGTTGACGTTGACCCGGGCGGCGTCGATGCCCATGTCCTTGATGAACTTGAGCACCACCGAAGCAAAGGCTTCGTTGACCTCGAACAGGTCGATGTCTTCAACACGCAGGCCGGCCTTGGCCAGGGCTTTGCGCGTTGCTGGCGCGGGGCCGGTGAGCATGATGGTGGGGTCGGTGCTGGTGACTGCCGTGGCGACAATACGCGCCCGCGGTTGCAGGCCCAGTTCACGGCCTTTGGCCTCGGAGCCGATCAACATCAAGGCGGCACCGTCGACAATGCCGGAACTGTTGCCGGGCGTGTGCACGTGGTGGATGCGCTCCACATGGCTGTAGACCCGCAGCGCGGTGGCGTCGAAGCCCATCTGGCCCATCATCTCGAAGCTCGGCTTGAGCTTGCCGAGACCTTCGAGGGTGGAGTCGCCACGGATAAATTCGTCGTGGTCCAGCAGCACAATGCCGTTCTGGTCCTGCACCGCGATCAACGATTTGTCGAAGGAACCGTCCGCGCGCGCCCTGGCTGCTTTCTGTTGGGAGTGTAGGGCGAAGGTATCGACATCCTCGCGGCTGAAGCCTTCCAGGGTGGCGATCAGGTCGGCGCCGATGCCTTGGGGCGTGAAGTGACTGTGCAGGTTGGTTTGCGGGTCGAGTACCCAGGCCCCGCCATCACTGCCCATGGGCACGCGGGACATGGACTCGACGCCGCCGACCACCACCAGGTCTTCAAAGCCGGAACGCACTTTCATTGCGCCCAGGTTCACCGCTTCCAAACCCGACGCGCAGAAGCGGTTGACCTGTACCCCGGCGACGCTGACGTCCCAATCCGCCACCAGCGCGGCGGTCTTGGCGATGTCGGCGCCCTGGTCGCCCACCGGGGTCACGCAGCCGAGGACGATGTCGTCCACCTGGCGGGTGTCGAGGTCGCTGCGCCGAGCCAGTGCCGTGAGCAGGCGGGCCACCAGGTTTACCGGCTTGACGCTGTGCAAGGCACCGTCAGCCTTGCCTTTGCCCCGGGGTGTGCGTATCGCATCAAAGATCAAAGCTTGGGTCATGACATCCTCGAACCGCTGTGCGTGTGTGCCCTTACCTTAGGCCCGATTGACACGGTTTCAATGACGGATGCGCTCATTGCTTTTGACACCCACACTCGGACGAACGGTAGCTCGCTACGGGAATCCTTTGATTAATCGTTTTAGCTGTCTAGCCAAGGCATTGGCGCCAAGATGGCGATAGGCCTCATGCCGTTTTAAGCATTAATTATCATGACCTGATATGAAATGGATCTAAGCCACGGAGAACGAGGGCTCTAAGGTTCAATCTGTAAGAAGTTGCTGCCGGGTTTTGCCGGAGCCACTGTAAGAAAAGCGACACGTCAGCTCGCCATACTGAAATACAACGGCACGCATTTGACGCTCAGGAATAACAACAAAAGGCAGTCAGCCATGTTCAAGCACTCGAAAGTACGTCAGGCGGGACTTATTCTTTTCGCCACCACACTGATCCTCATCCTACCCAACCTGACCAAGGTTATTGGGTGACGACCCGACCTTCCCATTCTGTGCACCTACAGCATCAGGATTGCAGCTTTTGGCAGCACCTGCCGGGACATTGCGTATAGCGGTCCTGTTGCAGGGGCTGTCTTTTTACGTACTTATTTCCGGTATCGTTAGCCCCATTGCCACCTTGCATCGGGCCTCTCCCTTGAAATCAATCCTCGCCCTCCTCGCCTTGCTGATCGGCCTGCCGGTTTCGGCCGCGCAATTGACGGTCGAACTGGATCACGCCAGCAAGACCTGGCAGACCGCCGACCTGCTCAAACATCCTGATGCGCAGACAGTGCAGATCGTCGACGACGTTTCCTACAAGCGCAACATGACGTATCGCGCAGTGCCGCTGGCGGTACTCCTGCCTGGCATCACTCCCGAAAATCATCTGCAAGCCGTCGCCCTCGATGGATTTGCCGCCGAACTGACCGCCGCGCCAGTGTTGCAAAAACATGGCGCCCGCGCCTGGCTGGCGGTGGAAGACCCGGCGCATCCATGGCCCGCACTGGCTGACGGTAAACCGAGTGCCGGGCCGTTCTATTTGGTGTGGACAGACCCGAAGGCCGGAAACATCAGCCCGGAACAGTGGCCGTTCCAGATCTCCGGCATCAAGCAATTGAAGACGGTGGCCGAGCGTTTTCCGGCGCTGCTGCCCGACCCGAAATTGTCCGCGAACGATCCGGTCAACCAAGGCTTTGCGCTGTTCCAAAAGAACTGCCTGGCCTGCCATCGCCTCAATGGCGCGGGTGATGCACAGGTGGGGCCGGACCTGAACATTCCCTACAACCCCACCGAGTATTTCGGCGGCGATTTTCTCAAGCGTTACATCCGCGACCCGCAGAGTTTGAGGCACTGGCCGCAGGCAAAGATGCCGGCGTTCGCCGCCAGTGTGTTGCCTGACAGCGAGCTGGAGTTGCTGGTGGGATATTTGAAGCATATGGCAGGGCGCAAGCAGCAGCCCTAGACCCACGAGCGGGGTTGTTGTGGCTAGCAGACTTCCTGTGGTGAGCAGGCCTGTTGTGGCGAGCGGGCTTGCCCCGCGTTGGGCTGCGCAGCAGCCCCATTCAAGACCGACGCGCTTTTTCAGGTACACCGCAGCGGCTGGTTTTGGGGCTGCTGCGCAGCCCAACGCGGGGCAAGCCCGCTCGCCACAACAGGCCCGCTCGCCACAGGGAGCCCGCTCGCCACAACAGGCCCACCTGCCACAGGAAGCAGCTGGCCAGCGACTTATTGCTGCTGCGCTGTAATCACCGGCGTCGGTGCCACAAACACTTTTGCATGCATCTGTTCATGCCCGCCGCCACGGCGCATGCCGCGCACCGGACAGGCGTCGAGGTAATCCAGACCCACGGCCAGTTTCAAATGCCGCTCCGGCCGAGCCAGTTGGTTGGTCACGTCAAAGCTGTACCAGGCGTCATCCAGCCAGGCTTCGGCCCAGGCATGGCTGGCCAGGTGAGTGCTGTCTTCCGTGTACAAATACCCCGACACATACCGCGCCGGAATCCCCAGGCTGCGCGCGCACGCCAGGAACGCATGGGTGTGGTCCTGGCACACGCCCGCACGCCCGGCGAAGGCCTGGGCGGCGCAGGTATCGACTTCGGTGGCGCCCGGTGTGTAGACCATCGACTGGTTGAGCGCGTGCATCAGGTCGATCAACGCCGTGCGATCGCGACGTTGACGACAATGATGGGCGGCGAAGCGGCGCAAGGCTTCATCGGCCTCGGTCAAGCGCGTGCTGCGCAGGAACGGGAAGGCTGACTGGCTTTCGTGTTCAGCCTCGCGCAACTCGTCGATATCCACCTGCCCACGGGCGCCGATGATGATGGCGTCATGGGGTTCATCCAGGGTCAGCACATGCAGGATATTGCCGAACGGGTCGACTTGGGCGCGCACCGGACGCGGCAGGTCCAACTGCCAGCTGATTACGTGCTGGCGCTCGCTGTCGTGGGGCGTGAGGCGCAGGTACTGGATGCTGGCACGCACCTGGTCTTCGTAGTGGTAGGTGGTTTCGTGGCTGATGGAGAGTCTCATGCCGCCTCCAGGTAGGAACTGTAGATGGCGTCGCCCAACTGGCGGACCAAGGGAATAAAGTCGGTCAGCCAGGCGTGCAGGCCTTCCTCGAGGATTTCGTCGATGGCGGTGAACCGCAGGCGCGCGTCCATCTCGGCGGCCAGGCGTTGGGCCGGGCGACCATTGATACCGGGCAGGCTGGCGAGGATCTGGTCGATCTCTTCGCTGCAGGCCCGTAGCGAGCGCGGTACATCGGCGCGCAACAGCAATAGTTCCGCGACTTGCCGGGCGCCGGGCGCATCCCGATAGATCTCGGTGTAGGCCTCGAACGACGACAACGCACGCAGCAAGGCGCTCCACTGATAGTAGGCGTGGGCGGTGCCATCGGTGACCGCGTCGGCCTGGTCGCCGGCCATTTCGTAGCGAGCGTCGAGCAAGCGCAGGGTGTTGTCGGCGCGTTCGATAAACGTGCCCAGGCGAATAAAACGGAAGGCATCGTTACGCATAATGGTGCCGTAGGTGGCGCCCCGGAACAGATGGGAGCGTTCCTTGACCCACTCACAGAACCGGCTCATTCCGTAGTGGCTAAGCCCCTGCTGGGCGATCTCGCGAATATCCAGCCAGGTGGCGTTGATGTTTTCCCACATGTCGGCGGTAATTCGCCCACGCACTGCATGGGCGCTGGCCCGCGCGGCGCCGAGACAACTGTAGATGCTGGCCGGGTTGGCCGCATCCAGGGCAAAGAAGTGCAGCAGGCGTTCGGCGTGCAGTTCGCCATGCCGTTCGTGGTAATCCTCCAGGGTGCCGGTGATCAGCAACGGCATGGCCAATTCATGCAAACCGTCGCCACGCCCATCCTGGGGCATCAGCGACAGCGAATAGCTGACATCGAGCATGCGCGCGAGGTTTTCCGCGCGCTCCAGGTAGCGCGACATCCAGTACAAATCCGAGGCAGTTCTACTTAACATGGCATCAGTCCTCGACCACCCAAGTGTCTTTGGTGCCGCCGCCCTGGGACGAGTTGACCACCAGCGACCCTTCGCGCAAGGCCACACGGGTCAGGCCGCCGGGCACCACACGGGTTTCCTTGCCAGACAGCACGAACGGGCGCAGGTCGATATGACGGGGGGCGATACCGTTTTCGACAAAAGTCGGGCACGTGGATAAACACAGCGTCGGCTGTGCGATATAGGCGTGGGGCTTGGCTTTGATGCGGGCACGGAAGGCTTCGATTTCCTTTGCGGTGGACGCCGGGCCGACGAGCATGCCGTAGCCGCCGGAGCCCTGGGTTTCCTTGACCACCAAGTGCGGCAGGTTGGCCAGCACGTGGGACAATTCATCGGGCTTACGGCACTGGAAAGTAGGAACGTTCTTGAGGATCGGTTCTTCATCCAGGTAAAAACGGATCATCTCGGTGACAAAGGGGTACACCGACTTGTCATCCGCTACCCCGGTGCCGATCGCATTGGCCAGTACCACATTGCCCGAGCGGTACGCCGCGAGCAGGCCTGGCACGCCAAGCATCGAGTCCGGATTGAAGGCCAGCGGGTCGAGGAACGCATCGTCGAGACGGCGGTAGATCACGTCCACGGCTTTGGGGCCGTCGGTGGTGCGCATAAATACGCGGTCATCGCGCACGAACAGGTCGGCGCCCTCCACCAGCTCCACACCCATTTCTCGGGCGAGGAATGCATGCTCGAAGAACGCGCTGTTGAAGCGCCCTGGCGTCAGCACCACCACGCTGGGGTTATCCAGGGGGCTGGAGCTTTTCAGGGTGTCGAGCAGCAAGTTGGGGTAGTGATCGATCGGTGCGATGCGCTGAGCGGCGAACAGCTCGGGGAACAGGCGCATCATCATCTTGCGGTCTTCGAGCATGTAGCTGACGCCGCTCGGTGTACGCAGGTTGTCTTCCAGCACGTAGTAAGTGCCGTCGCCATCGCGTACGAGGTCGACCCCAGAGACGTGGGAATACAGATCGCGGTGCAGGTTCAGGCCCTGCATGGCCAACTGGTATTGCTCGTTGGCCAGCACCTGTTCGGCGGGAATGATGCCGGCCTTAATGATGCGTTGTTCGTGGTACAGGTCGGCGAGGAACATGTTCAGCGCCTTGACCCGTTGTATGCAGCCACGCTCGACAATCCGCCATTCACTCGCCGGAATGCTGCGAGGGATGGTATCGAAGGGAATCAGACGCTCAGTGCCCTGCTCGTCCCCGTAAAGGGTGAACGTGATCCCGGCGCGGTGAAACAGCAAATCGGCTTCGCGCCGGCGCTGGGCCAGCAGTTCCGCAGGGGTTTCGGCCAACCAGCGGGCGAATTCGCGGTAATGGGGGCGAACCTGCCCTGCCCCATCGTACATCTCATCGTAATAAGTGCGGATCATGCCGTACTCCTTGTCACCCGGACGCAAGAATCATCGCAAGGCCCGTGCCATCGGCATAAACACTTATAAATCAAGTAGTTATATAAATAGGACAGCCTGATCGCACCGTCCTGGTGCGCAGAATGCCCGATGTCATGTAGCGCGCTTCATCACAATGCAGGCTTTGACTATCAACAGCATAGCCAGAGTTGATTTCACTGCCCTGCCCAGCCTACGGATAATTGCAACCATCTGCTGAACCGGATGCGTCCTACAGCTTCAGCGAACCGCTCTTCCCTTTAGGCCACCCTGCTCGGGTGGCTTTTTTTTGCGCTAAAAAAATGACTTGTAGGAGCCCGGCTTGCCGGCGATGGTGCCCTCAAGATCGCTATCGCTGGCGCGTCGGGCTTCACAGGGACAGCAGAAACAAAATCGGCCGACCCAAAGGTCAGCCGATACGCTGTGTTGCTCATAAAATGCCGCTACATGGGTAACCCACGCACCTCTTGCTTGACGCCCCATCCCTCGATGATTCCGCCCAGAGGCTCAACCACCGCCTCAAAATCTTGCTCGAAGTCTCCTATGCCGTCGTAGGTTGCGAACATGATTTTGCTCAGTTCCAGGTACCAGGCGCCATCATCGCGCGCACTCACCTGGGCATTCAGGGACTCACCACGAAATCGACCCGCAGCCCTGCGCGCCCGTTCCTCATCCGGGAATATGGCGTAGAACTCAATGGGGTGAAAACGTGAGAAGTCGAAGCCGCCTTCTTTCATGCGGCGCAGAACGTTGGTGCTGATGTCTTCTTGATAGGCTGTGCTCATGAAACGTCCTCCTCAAACCGATGGATAGACTTTCCGTGTTTCCCAAAGCCCGCGCGCTAACGGCGCGGGTACCACGGCAACAACATCACCACGGGAAAACAAGCATGTAGCTGACAAGACCAGACCTTAGCGATTCATTCGCTGATCTCACTTGCAGAGTAGCGCGAAGCTATCACCTCCACCAGAGGCGCGTGAATGACGTACAGGGAATGTTCAGGCGGCGGGAGAGATGTCGAGGATTTGAATACTGTTCTGGTCTTTGAGGATCTTGACCGTTGGCTCTGGTTTGCGCCCCTCAAGGTCATTGAGGTCCAGTTCGGCGGCCACGGGCACCAGCTTGTTGCGAATCATGTGTGCCGCATCTTCGAGGCTGGGCTTCTGCTCGCAGGTGAACTGCTCCACGGACTGTACGCCGTGATCATCAACGAAGGTAATCTGCCACTTTTGCATCGGTGCCTCCTCGATAAAACCCGTGTGTAGGCTTACAACTATCTGGACCTTGAGGGCTCAGCAAACGTTCCACTCAGGTGAGGAGGCACCGGATCAACTGCATTTATTTTTCAGCGTGTTCTTTCAAGGCTTTCAAGGTGTTGAACGGCGCGTCCACCACGAACTTGTTGGCCAACCACGACGGCACGCTGCCGCCTGGCTCGGTGTGTACCTGGTAGGTAACTTCAGTTTCATTGGCGCCCTTTGGCACCAGTTTCCAGAAGCCATCCACCTGAGCGACCCGCACGTAGCCTTTCACTTCTGGCTGATAGGTCGGTACTTCGAGCAGCTTGCGGGTGACAGTGCCATCAGCGGCTTTGGACGTAGTGATCTCCAGGATGGAATCACGGTCGGTTACCGGAAACGGTGCCTTGAACTGGGTGTAAGTCCAGCTCTTGTCGCCTTCAGTTTTGAGCAACTTTTGCGACTTGCACTCATGAATCCAGGAACAGGCACCGGCCACGTCTTCCTGCAGCGCCTGGATTTTGGCCAGAGGCGCCTTGATCACGGTCACACCGCGATACGCCTTGTACTTGGAGCCGGCAATTTCGCTCAGCGACACCTTGATACCGTCTTCGTCCTTGGCAGTTTGCCAATCCTCAGCCTGGGCGGTGGCAGCGAACAACACCGTAAAACCGCACAACACCGCCATTCGTTTCAGCGAACCCATTGTTGTATTCCTTATTGTTGAAGTTCCGATAGTAAAGCCCATCAAGCCGCCGTCATCTGCTCCCACCAGCCGATCAACCGAATCGCATCGGCCTGGTCGGTGCCACAGACATCGATATCCGCCTTGAAATCACTGCACACCGCCGGGCGTTCCGGTTGGCCGAACAGCTGGCATAGCTGTTCGACCGACAGGTGCAGGCAGCGTTCGCCGGCAGGTTTGCCCATGGGCATTCCCGGCAATGGCGAACTGATGGAGGGGGCGATGCAGCAAGCGCCACAGCCTTCACGGCATTTCATGACCAGCAGGTCCTCGACGACTCAATGGGATGGCCGGGCTAGAGTACGCCCTTAAACAGCCGTTTTAAAATGGTCTAACAGGGGTTTTTCGCACAAAACAACGGTGACCGACCAGTCTGCGACAGATGGTCGAGGACTGACGTCACCTTCGAAGGAAAAGTTTATTGCTTGAATTCGAAATCCAGCGCGGCGCCTTCAACATCACGGCGCTCTTCGTTGCGCAGTTGCAGCCTCATCTCATTGCTGAGCAGGCGGCCGTTGATCTGGAACGCACTGTTGTCGGTGGGCTTCTCGCCAAACATTGGCGGAAGCAACGGCACACTCTTGGGTTTGGGCATGGAGCCGATGGGTTGCAAGTGCCTGACCATGTCCGATGGCAGGGACAGATCCAACTGTGCCGGTGGCAATTGGGTTTGAGCCACCTCATGGGCCGATTTGGACTTGCTCGAGATCGCTGCTCGTTTTTTTACCGTGGCCGCTTTTTTCTTCGCTACCGGGGCTTTTTTCGCCGGCGCCGGCTTTTTCGCGGTGGTCTTCTGATCCGTGCTGCCCGCGGGTGCGGGATCGGCCACAGGCGTCGCCGCCAGCGCAGTGCCAACGTTACACAGACTCAACAGGCCAATCACCAAAGCAGCGCGAAAAATAGAGGTCATATCGCCAACAGCATTAACAGCAGAAGGCCATATGCTCGCTCGTTGTGCGCGGCATGACAAGTGCGGTGATTAGCCAGCTATTTGCTTTGTCCGCAATCCGGGGCTCAAAAACCTGCTGCCGTTTCCTGGCAGAGTTGGCTGGCGAGCATCCCCAGGGTCATCAGCGCCCGCTCTGCCTCGCGATTCCACGGCGTGCCGCAGTTGAGGCGAATACAGTGGTTGAACTGTTCTGTGTTGCTGAAGATCAAGCCCGGCGCGATGCTGATGCCCTGTTGCAGGGCGCGCACGTGCAGTTCCTGGGTATTGACCCGTCCCGGCAAACTGACCCACAGGATAAAACCACCGGTGGGCCGGGTCATCTGCGTGCCTTCGGGGAAATACTGCTGCACCGCCAGCTGGAAGGCGCTGAGGTTCTTGCGGTATTCCTGGCGGATGTAACGCAGGTGCCGGTCGTAACCGCCGTTCTCCAGATAGGCCGCCGTGCCCATTTGGGTCACGCTGCACGCCGAATGTGTGCTGAACATTTGCAGGCGCTGGATTTCCTGCTGGTACTTGCCGGCGATCATCCAGCCGATACGGATACCGGGAGACAGGGTTTTGGAAAAGCTCGAGCAATAGATCACCCGGTCCAGGCGGTCGTAGGCTTTCAGGGCTTTGGTACGGCCCAGTTCGAACATCAGTTCGCCGTAGATATCGTCCTCGACAATCTGGATATCGAAATCCGAAGCCAGGCGCAGCAACTGTTTCTGCCGCTCCTCGGGCATGGTGCCGCCCAAGGGATTGCTCAGGCGCGTGGTCAATACCAGCGCCTTGATCGACCATTGGTTCGCCGCCAGTTGCAGCGCTTCCAGGCTCATGCCGGTGGCTGGGTCGCTGGGGATCTCGATGACTTTGAGGCCCAACAGATCGGCCATTTGCAGCAAACCGTAATAGGTTGGCGACTCGGCCGCGATCAGATCACCGGGGCGCGTCAGCACCCGCAGCGACATCTGCAACGCATCGACACAACCGTGGGTGATCACGACTTCGGAAGGGTCGACCACCACACCGGCATCGCGCATGCGAATCGCCACCTGGCGGCGCAACGGCTCGAAACCGGGGCTGAACATGTAGCTGAATGCCCGTGGGCTCTGGAAGCGCGTGACCTTGGCCAACTGCTGGTGCAGCGCCCTGACGGGCAAGTAATCGACACTTGGCACCGCGGCGCCCAACGGAAACACGCCTTCGCGACGCGACTCCACCAAAACCTGCTGAATGATGCTGCTGCGGGTGACCAACCCAGGGCGTTCAACCCGCGCGATATCCGGCGTGGGAGCCGTGAGTGCGGGTGTCTGGTGCACGTAATAGCCGGATTGCGGCCGCGCACGAATTAACCCCTGGTCTTCCAGGTTGGCGTAGGCCTGCAACACCGTCGCGTGGCTGACATTGAGCTGGGAGCTCATCTTGCGCACCGAAGGCACACGCTCACCCGGTTGATAGACACCGCGCCGGATGTCCTCAGCCAGTTGCTGGGCGATACGTTGATAAAGCAACAGATTGGTCATGACGCAGCACTCGATTTCACGGGTATTTTATTTTTGTGTGAAACATACCGGCACAGTTTAGAAGTGTACGGGGACAGTTGCCACAATAGTCGAGCGCGGGCGGCAGTGATAGAAAAAACTGTATGGGTTGTGAACAGAATGGCGGGCAGCAAAAACCCGGTCAGCGACCGGGTTGATTAGAGATCTGTTCTATCAGCGGGCAGCGCCCAACTGCCCCTTCGCGTCGGAGAACACAATTTCAACACGGCGGTTCTGCGCGCGGCCACGCTCGGAGGCGTTGGCTTCTACCGGGTACTGGTCGCCGTAACCTTCGACCTGGATGCGTTTTTCGTCGATGCCCAGGTCCACCAGCACATCGGCCACCGATTGCGCACGGTCGCGAGACAGCTTGACGTTTTCTCGCTCACCGCCTGTGTTGTCGGCGTAACCCTCGATGCGCACCACGCGCTTGGGGTTCAGTTGCAGGAACTGCACGATTTTCAGCACGGTGCGGTTGGCGGAATTTTTAAGTTCGGCTTCCCCCGTGTCGAACAGCACGTCACCCAGGGTCATCACCAGCCCGCGATCGGTCTGGGTGGTGGCCAGGCTGGCGATCTGCTCTTCGAGCCACTTGCCCTGCTGCTGCACGCTGCTCAGCTTGCTTTCGCGCAGGGCCAGTTGCAGGCGCTGGCGTTCCAGCTCGAGCTTGGCGCCACGCTCTTGATTGAGTCCCTGCTCGGTGTGTTCACGGGCGATCGCACTGTAGCGCTGGCTCAGGTAGGCGTAATGAACCACGTCGGCGCCGCTGCCCCAGTAGCTGGACAAGCGATCGGCACGGGCCAGGGACTCACCGGCGCGGATCACATCCTTGGGCGCGAAGCGCAGCACATTGGCGTCTTCCTTGACCTTCTGGAAGTCGCTGCCCGCTTGCTGCAGGGCCTGCTCGCCATTCGGATGGCCGGCGCAACCGCCCAGTGCCGCGCTGCCCAGCAGCAGCACACAGCTCAAACCGCGGATCATCGGGCTCATTGTGCTTCTCCCAACTGCAATTGCTTGCGCAGGCGGGTGATGCGGGTGTTGAGCACGTTCAATTGCTCCTCGCTCTTGCGGGTCAGCACGTGGGCTTCGGCGAGACGCGCATCCAGCTCGGCCTGTTCAGCCCGCATACGCGCGTGCTTGTAGGACTGGTCAGCCATATCGGCCTTGGCCCGGGTGAATTTGTCTTCGGCCAGTTTCAGTTCTGGCGATTCATCGGTGCTGGCACCCACGGCGTTGGCTTGTTCCAGGGCTTGCTGGGTGAGGCGAATTTGTTCATTCGGCGCAGGATCGGCTGCACATCCCGCCAGAGCAACGACGGCGAGGGCCGCTAAAAGAGGTCGAAAAGTCACTGAAAATCCCTACTTTGTTGGGGTGCCGACGGGTTGTTGCAATTGCGCTTTCCAGCGCTCCAGATTGCGCTGCAGCGCGGCATCCGCCACACCAGATCCTGGCAATTCTGTCATCTTTTTCGCCAGCTGTCCGCGCAGCCACGGATCATTGCAGGCGGAGTTGTGGGAAATCGCCAGGTACAGGCCCGGCTGATCGATAGGCATGTCGCGGGCAACAAGGTCATTGCTCATGCTGAGGGTCTGGGCCATGGCCATGCCGGAATAACGCCCGGCCAGCACGTAGTCCACTTCGCCCAGCAGCAGCTTTTGGAATGCCGAGGTCAACGTGGGCAAGCGTTGCAGGGTGAGTTTCTGGCTGGCGAAGGTTTCAAAATCGCGGCTCAGCCGAGCGCGCTCCGAAACGGCTCCCTTGAAACCGTTCAGGTCGGCAGCTGTGGCATAGGCCAGTGCTGAGTCCTTGCGGGTCCAGACGAGGTAGTCGGTCTGCACCAGTGCCGGATGGATGTAGTCGAGGGTTTCCAGCTCGCCCAGGTTCAGCGGCGCATCGGCGAGAATGTCCATGCGCCCGCTGCGCACTTCATCCAGGGCCACGGAGCGCTTGCCGCCGTACAGCAGGTCGATTTTCAGCCCAAGGTCGTTGGCCACGTGTTGCAACACATCGGCGGTGGCGCCGATCAGGTGCGTGGGGTCTTGAGGGTCGCGCCAGAGCAAGGGCGGTGCGTCCGGGCTGCCGGTGATCACCAGTCGATCACATTTACCGGCGGCGAATGCCAGGCTCGGCAGCAAAGACAGGGCCAGCAATACGACCCAGGGGCGCAACTCCATAGCTCGGTTCTCCGTGTTGATTTTGTAGGAGCGAGCAAGCTCGCGCCTACAGTATTGATGCACATAAAAAAGCCCGGTCAAAAGACCGGGCTCTTTATAAGTTAAGCGGCTGGATTAGACCAGCTTCTCGAACTCAGGTACGGCTTCGAACAAGTCCGCCACCAGGCCGTAATCAGCCACCTGGAAGATCGGTGCTTCTTCGTCCTTGTTGATCGCAACGATCACTTTGGAGTCTTTCATACCGGCCAAATGCTGGATCGCGCCGGAGATACCGACGGCGATGTACAGCTGTGGCGCAACGATTTTGCCGGTCTGGCCGACCTGCATGT
>NZ_LFMW01000028.1 GCF_001050345.1 Pseudomonas fildesensis
GTGAAAACCTGGATGACAAGCGCGGCGACATCAAACATGCCGAGAAAGTTATCACTATCGACGGCTTGTTGGCTTCGGACGTTCTGATCTTCGATATTGAGAACGCCATGAATCACTACGATGTTGGTGCTGAGTATTCGGCGCAACTGGGTGAGGCCCTGGCTATCGCTGCGGATGGTGCTGTACTGGCTGAGATGGCGAAGCTGTGCAACTTGCCAGCCGCTGCTAACGAGAACATTGAAGGCCTCGGCGCGGCAACTGTCCTGCCGATTGGTCTGAAAGCTCTGGAAGACGACTCTGAGGCGCTGGGTAAAGCGATCCTGAAGGCCCTCACCGTTGCCCGTGCGAAACTGACCCGCAACTACGTTCCCGCTCAGGATCGTAAGGTCTACACCAAGCCTGAATACTACAGCGCAATCTTGGCTGCACTGCTGCCTAACGCTGCTAACTTCTCGGCGCTGACTGATCCTGAGACCGGCAACATTAAGAACGTTATGGGCTTCGAGATTATCGAAGTTCCGCACCTGACTGAGGGTGGTGCAGGTGATGACCGTGACGGCACCAACCGCAAACACGCATTCCCTGCGACCACTGGCGGTGACGTACAGGTTGCCCTGGATAACGTTGTAGCTCTCTTCAATCACCGTTCTGCTGTGGGCACCGTGAAGCTGAAGGATATGGCTCTGGAACGTGCCCGCCGTCCTGAATTCCAGGCTGATCAGATCATTGGTCGCTACGCAATGGGCCACGGCGGTCTGCGTCCTGAAGCTGCGGGCGCTCTGGTCTTCGGTGCGATCCCAAAGACTAAGTAACCCTCCCGACTTAAAGCCCCTCATCCCGTTTTCTTAAAGGGTTAGAGGGGCTTTTTGTTTCCTGCAATTAACTTCAGGAGGGCCAAATGGCAAGCCTTGAATCATTCATTGAGTCCGACGATGAGCTGTCAGCAGTTAATGACATGCTTGCGGCTATTGGTGAGTCGCCTGTTAGTTCCCTGGAAGGGGACCCTAACGCCGATGTGGCGAACTGCCGTCGATTACTCAATCAAGTAAACCGCGAAGTCCAATCTAAAGGCTGGGCTTTCAATATCGAAGAGGACGCAACGTTAACCCCTGATAGTTTTTCGGGGCTCATTAACTACCTCAGCGATTACCTCAAGATCACCACGGGCAACTATTCAAATCGCGGCGGGTTTCTCTATGACCGCGCGGCGAAGACTGATGTGTTCAAAGACCCCATTACGGTTTCCCTGGTACGCCTTCGGGAATACCAAGAGATGCCCGAGTGTTTTCGCTCTTACATCGTCGCTAAGGCATCCCGCCGTTTCAATATCCGATTCTTCGGGGCTGGTGAGATTGAAGGGTCACTTCAAGAACAGGAGGCAACTGCCTGGGCTGAATGCCAGGAGTACGAACTTGATTATGGTAACTACAACATGCTCGATGGTGACGCATGGACTGGTGGCCGAATCTCCCGTTAATTCCAATAACAAGGAGGTCACTACATGGGTCTTGTTTCCCAAAGTGTTAAGAATCTTAAAGGAGGTATATCGCAACAACCGGACATCCTGCGTTTCAGCAACCAAGGCCAGCTTCAAATCAATGGGTGGTCCTCGGAAACTGAAGGTCTTCAGAAGCGTCCACCAACCACCTTTGTGAAACGCCTGGGCGCAGTGGGCATGTTCGGGGCAAAACCCCTTATCCACCTCGTGAATCGAGATGCGTCCGAGCAGTATTTCATGGTGTTCACAGGGCAGGGTGTGGAAGTAGCGGACCTCAAAGGGAACCGCTACACCGTCCGGGGCTACAACGGCTATGCAAACTGTGAGCATCCCCGCAATGACCTTCGATTGATCACCATCGCGGACTACACGTTTGTCACCAACCGCAACAAGCTGACCGC
Organism: Pseudomonas fildesensis; assembly: GCF_001050345.1. Lineage (GTDB taxonomy): Bacteria > Pseudomonadota > Gammaproteobacteria > Pseudomonadales > Pseudomonadaceae > Aquipseudomonas > Aquipseudomonas fildesensis. Next base: position 1,900 of record NZ_LFMW01000028.1, read on the forward strand.
AATGAAAAGCACGCTGACCCACACTGACTACGGTTCGATGACTCGGCGCTGTGTGATCAACGTTCGAGGTGGTCAGTATGGGCGAACCCTGAAGATCCTCATCAACGACATTCAACTGGCAATCCTGAAGATGCCTGTAGGTGACTCTACAGCGGCCACGCCGCCCCAGGTGGAGCAGACAGACGCCGGTTATATCGCTACGCAGATGGCCGCACAGATCACTGCCAACGGTGTCCCCTACGGGATTACGGCACAGGCGGGTCAAGGCTGGATCGTGGTGACGGCGGCAAAGAACGACATCAAGACCGTGAAGACAGAGGACGGCTACGCCAACCAACTGCTCAATTCGTTTATCTATCAAGTCCAGACGTTCAGTAAGTTACCCGCGCAGTGTATTGATGGCTACCTGGTGGAAGTCACAGGAGAAGCCTCTCGCACAGGGGATAACTATTGGGTCCGCTATGACGCAGCGGGGCAGGTGTGGAAAGAGACAGTCAAGCCGGGGATCATTACCGGGTTCGAGCCGACTTCAATGCCCCACGCGTTGGTCCGAGCGGCAGACGGGCAATTTGACTGGAAGGCCCTAACGTGGCCTGACAGAACCTGTGGGGACGACTTGACGAACCCTATGCCTTCGTTTGTGGAGGCGACAATCAACGACATTTTCTTCTTCAGGAACCGCTTAGGTTTCCTCTCGGGTGAAAACGTCGTGATGTCCCGGACCTCGAAGTATTTCAACTTCTTCCCGGCCTCTGTCAGTTCCCTCAGTGATGATGATCCTATTGACGTAGCGATCAGTCACAACCGGGTGAGCATCCTCAAGTACGCCGTGCCGTTCTCCGAACAGTTGCTGCTGTGGTCCGATCAGGCTCAGTTCGTTTTGTCCTCCCAAGGGATCATGTCGACCAAGACGGCCCAGTTGGACCTCACCACAGAGTTCGACGTGAGCGATGGGGCGCGGCCTTTTGGCATCGGGAGGGGTGTTTACTTCGCTGCACCGAGAGCTGCCTACACGAGCCTCAAGCGGTACTACGCGGTACAGGATGTTAGCGACGTGAAGTCGGCTGAGGACATCTCTTCGCATGTCCCAAGCTACCTGCAAAACGTGGTCTATCACATCCACGGGTCAGGCACTGAGAACTTCGTTTCCGTCCTCTCGGACACCGAAGAGAACAAGGTGTACATCTACAAGTTTCTCTACCTCAAGGAAGAGCTGGTGCAACAGTCGTGGTCACATTGGGAGTTCGGTATCACCAACCGTGTCCTGTCGGCTGACTGTATTGGTTCCTACATGTACCTGCTCAATGAGCGCGTGGGTGTAGGTATGTGCCTTGAGCGTATCGAGTTCACAGCGGACACCGTGGACTACATGCAGGAGCCTTACCGCGCCTATATGGATATGAAGAAACTGATGATGCCTACGCGGTACGACGAGGATTTGAACGAAACCTATGCAAGCCTGGGCGACATCTACGGCGGTGTCCCTGACTCCCTTTCGGTGTTCTACACGCTGGACCCTAAAGGCGTCTTAGAGCGGCACACCTCGGACAACTGGAACGCTGACGATCGTATCAGGTTCGTGGGGAACCGAATGGGCACGACTTTTATCATCGGCCATGAATATGGGTTCCAGTATGAGTTCTCTAAGTTTCTAATCAAGCAAACAGCAGATGACGGAACGACCAATACCGAAGACATCGGACGCCTTCAGCTACGCCGCGCCTGGGTTAACTACGACTCTTCCGGTGCCTTTGAAATCAACGTGAACAATGGGTCCTCACAGTTCGTGTATGTGATGGCGGGTGGTCGTGTGGGTACTGAAGCGGTACTTGGTGGGCTCACGCTGGGCACGGGGCAGTACAAGTTCCCGGTGACAGGTAATGCCAAGGTTCAAAGCGTCACCCTTTCATCCTATGCCCCGGTCCCCCTGAACATCATTGGGTGCGGCTGGGAGGGCAACTACATGCGCCGTTCAAGTGGCGTGTAAGGAGATAACGAGCAAGGAGGAATCTATGCGATTGATTAAGGCCACTGAGGCCCATTTAAAGGCTGCTGCTGCAAACCTATGCGCCTCGGACCTTCAAGAGTTTCACTGTATGAAAGCCGGTCGAGACCCCCGCGATGTTCTCCCGGAAGCGATTGATGAACATGCCCAGGCAATCGTTGTGGGCTCTCTGGTCCTGGCTGTTGGCGGACATACAAACTTAGGTATCTGGTTCGTGACTACCAACGTGGTTCACATGCTGACCCGAGCTGAACGCTTTCAGTTTTACCGTCTACTCAAACAAAACCTTGAGCGGGTCAAGCAGCGCTCACCGAGTCCTAAAACCAACTGGGTTTCCGTGGACAACCACGCACACATCCGCTTGCTGACAAAGCTGGGAGCCTCCTTCAACGGAGGCATCTTTATGTCACCTGCCGGATTTGCCTTTAAACAATTCTGGCTATAGGAGGGCGGCGCTATGTGCGAACCCGTAAGCATCGGTCTGGCGGTTGTCGCCGTGGCTGGTGCGGCAATGAGTGCATCTGAAGGGGCCAAGGCTAAGGGCCAGATGACGGATAACGAACGTAAGTCGCAAAACGAAATCGTGAAGCAAGCCAACTTCGCGGAGAACGATCAGAAGCTTGCAACCGTGGATAAGCACGATGAGGCCCGCCGTCAACTCACAGAGGTGAATCTACAGGCCATCCGAAACCAAGGGATCGTCAACGCGGCCATCGGGGAGTCAGGAATGGCAGGCAACTCAATGGACCGCATTAAGAACTCTGTAGCCAACGATGCGTCGGCGCAGAAGATGAACGTCACCGAAAACTACGAACGGGACTATCAGGCGATCTTTGCGAATCGCGTGGGTAGCTCTGAGAACGCTAAGGCTGCTGTTCGTGGTGCAGGTGGCAACAATCGGAAGGTAAACAACATAGCGAATGCGCTGAACATTGTGTCTGCCGGTGGAAGTGCTTACGCGTCCTCGGGTGGCAAGTTCGGTGCGGGTAGTAAGACAGCTACACCACCAGCCGCTGGCAACAGTAAGAGCATAACCAATGGAGGAACCCGATAATGCCACCTAATTCAATTGCTCAGGCACTGGGCCAGTCCGCCCAGACCACTTCAGGCCGTCAAGCCTTCCGAGCGGGCTCAGGTGCTGGCTATCAAGCTGCTCGAATCGCAAGACCGGATGCCCCGGATAACTCCCTTGCGGATTCCATGCGGAACTTCGTGAGGGCTGGCGGTGATGTCTTTGGTTCCTATGATGCAAATCAGCAGGTCCAAGGGAAGGAGCGGGCTAACGAGATTATCCGTAAGCTGAACCCAGAGGAACGCAGGACCGCACGAGAACAGGGCGTTCTGTTGTATCAAGACGATCCTTACGCCATGCGCCACCTGAATGAACTGACTGGTAGTAATGCAGCGAATGAGCTGGATCAGGAAGTTCAGGGCATGGTGACGCGGGGTGAACTCAAGACTCGTAAAGAGCTTGATGAATACCGTGCGACTCGCTTACAGGAGGGCGCTAAGTCCTTCGCTGAGATGAGCGGGATCGACCCGGAAGACGGTGATTATCAGCGAGGTTTCAACGCCAGTATTACGCAACGTAACGCCGCAGTGGTGGATCAGTTTGGACGCCGTAAATCTGAAGAGTTCCAGGTCAATGCAGGCATTCAGTCCCGTAGTGACCTCGGCTCGCTTCTCTCTGACCCTGCCTTCATGCGGACCCCAGAGGCTGCAACAGTCATGGCTGGGTACATCAACAATGGCTTACAGACTGGAATTATTCCCACGACCTCAGCGGCCATGGAGTTATTGAGGGGCTCTCTTCAGGACGCAACTGCTCGTGACGGTGGGGTCTCACTCTTGGGCAACATCGGGAACCAACAAGTGAACATTGGCGGCCAGATGGTCAACATCACCGATGTGGTCGGCGCCGATGCTATGGAGAACTTCAAGGCCAAAGCGGCTCACTTCGAGCAGTCCACAAAGGCCGACCGAGTCGAGCAGTTTCACGGGAAGCTCTCGGGGATCATGGCGGGCACTGACACCGTTGGCGCTCTCTCAGCTCTCGATAAGCTCCACGCTCAGACTGTTGGTGCAACCCCTACGGACGTAATGACACCCGAACGTCAGGCCATCCTGAGCAGCCGTGAGCAGTTGCTACAGCGGCAACGTGTAGAGACCGCGAAGTATCAAGTAGAGGCTGTAAAGATTGGGCAGAAACAAAACCGCCTTGCTGCACTTGATGAAGCGTGGGGCCGGAAGCTCAATGGAGAGATGGTTTCTGTTGATCCGAAGCTACTGCCCACCAATGAGCTGACCGGGAATTTCACACCTGAGGACGAGGCGAACTACGCGAACCTCAAGATGAATCAGATTGCGTCCTGGGATCTTCCTGAAAACCAGAAGACCAACTTGATGCTTCAGTACGTCAAGGCTGACCGTAAGGACGGCCCCTTCAGAAAGATCATGGGTGAGTTTGTAGATGGTGCCAGTGCTGAATGGGAGGGTGCTGTAATCAGTGGTGCCACCCAGCAGAACTATCCGAAGCTCGACCGACTGCGAGAACTCTCAAAGGCTGACCCTGTGTCTGTTGCCATGCTTTACCCCGATAAAGCGGACCTCGTGGCGAAGCTCAACGCAATGGATCGTTACGGGATCGACATGTCTGTAGCCGTGGAAGCCGAGAAGGCTCAGAGCAAGCTGACCCGTGAGGAACGGAACGCTCAGGACAAGGATTATGCGTCCACTATTCGGAAGTCCAGGTCAGCAATGCAGTACATGCCTGCCGAAATGAGTGAGATGGCACTGACTATCTATAAGGCTAATTTAGCGCTGACAGGTAACGCTTCGGCTGCCAAGGATGCTGTAGAGACCTTCGTTGCAACTAACACCGCCCAGTTTAAAACCTCGGGCGAACCTATGGGGGCGATCTTCAAGACTGAAATCCTTATGGACCCTAACGATGTCACTTCGTGGAAAGCAGGGCAGACAGCCGTCCAGGCAAAACTTGATGCCTTCTCACAGGCCCATCCTGAAGTCGCAACGGGGGGCGCCTTCGTGGTCTCCCGGAATAGCCAGCTCTACATTCAGACTCTCAACGGTCGAGTGGAGCCTTTGCACATGCAGGACATTCGTGATGAGAACGCTCGCAAGGTCGCTCAGGAGCGTGAAGACGCCAAGCTGCGCGAACAGGCCGACATCAAGCGCTCGCAAGAGGGCTGGGAGAAAGACCCGATGTTAGTAGAGCGGCAAATCCGTGAATACAAACAGACCCAACAGAAACCCAAGTGAGGCCTTCGGGCCTCCTGACCCATTTTCTTAAAGGAGGCCAAACATGACCAAACTACATACAGATGAATACGCCGCTATCAAAGCCACAGGCACCCAATACGACAACCTGATTCGTTCAGCGGCTGAGTCCGAAGGTGTCCGCTATGACCTTCTGCATAAGCAGATTTACAACGAGTCCTCATTCAAGTCAGACGCAAAGTCCCCTACAGGCCCGCTGGGGCTCGCACAGTTCACCGAGGCCACCGGTCGGGCTTACGGTTTGATGTCCCCAGAGGATCGTTTAGACCCCTTGAAGGCTGTCCCTGCGATGGCCCGTCACATGCGGGACCTCATTGATAAGTATGATGGTGACGAACTGACAGCAGCCCTTGCATACAACCAGGGAGAGGGGCCGCTTGGGGCTCCACAGGTTTCAGCTATGCGCGCGGGTGACTTCTCGAAGCTTTCCGCTGAAGGCCGTGGATACATGGCAAAGTTGGCTGACGTTGCTGTGAGTAAACACTTGGACGCCTTCAAGAGCCTCACAGGTTCCTCTATGCCCCAGCAGGGCGCACTGGGTCTTACAGGTCAACCCGTCGAGAAGGGCGCAACCGTGGGGGAACTTGCCGCCGCTCAGGGAAAGCCGTTATCCGGTGATGTTGAGACCGGCGCGTGGGAAGGTACAGGGAAGGCCTCTAAGGCTGCTTTGGCTACGTCCGTAATTGGCGCGGCTTATCGTGGCTACGCTGAAGAAGGCGCAGACCTCGGGACGGTTGTCTCAATGATGCGCCCAGTATCCCGGATGCAGCACGATCCGATGACGGATGAGGACTTTGCGACCCTCGATAGTTACGGGGTTCAGCCTGAGTATTACCGCCAGTTTGCATCCGCTGAGCGTAGTGAGTGGGCCAAGATCCTCCCCACCGTATTGGACTCACAAGACTATCAACAGGACTTCAATACAGCCGGTTGGGCGGCTCAAGTGACGGGGGGGCTTGTGGGTGCCGCTGGGGACCCTACGAGTTACATTCCAGCGGTTGGCCTAACAGGTTCACTCGGCGCTCGTGTGGGGAAGGGGGCAGCTTATGGTGTGGCTACAGCAGTCGCAGGCGACCACCTCAGGTCTCGTGTGGTTGGTGGCGAGTCCCACTTAGCGGCCTCAGCAGCAGGCGGGGCAATTCTTGGAGGCGCTCTTTCAGGCGTCTTCGGGAAGAACATTCGCGTCACTCGTGGTAATGATGCCGCTGAGCATTTGGCTGACCCGTTCACCGGCCCTACGATCCGAGCAGAGGCGCGGGTACGTGCAGCCCAAGAGGGAGCGCCTGACCCAACCTTAATGCCGCACATTGAGGGCGAGCCCACTGCAAACGTGAACGGTGTTGCCCTTCAGCCTGTTCCTTTTGAACCCGGTGCTGTGCGTCTTCCTAATGGTACGATTCTCAGCGGTTCTAATCCTCTCAACCCGGTCACTGTTGCCCGCATGGAACAGTTTGAGCGAGCTGCTGGGGGGGCTCGCATGGGTGGTTTTACAGAGATTGGTCATACGTTGAATCGTAGTGAGTCCCCTGAAGTCCGTGATATTGCCGGTCAATTGTTCCGGCCTCCTACAGGCACCGTTTCGGGTTCCAATGGACGCTTCGCAGCTACTGCAAGTGACATCATTGAGCGTGAAAAAGGTCAGGACAATGTGAGCTATCAATCCCTGACTGAGCTTGGAGATGCCGTTATGGGCTCTAAGTGGTACTCAGCGTTGCCGGGCTCACGTACTGAGGCTCAGCAGGTGCTTGACCGCCGAGCTGTTGAGGCTCTTGAAGATTCAACCGGGGCTGCACGGGCGTCATTGCGAGCTGAGGAGCGGGCCTACATGGACGCTATTGGGGCGCATACAGAGCGTAAGCATGACAGCCTGACCAACCCGGCGAAGTACGGTAATAGCAACGCTGTTTCCTTGCTGGACTCCACACGCCATCAGGGGCATTACTTTCCGAACGTCTACGACCGTGGGGCGTGTGTGCTGTGGTCGGAACGTCTGGGCGGAACAGATGCACTGCAAGATGCCGTCCGGGAAAGCATGTTGCGTAGTTACGCGGGGCGGCCTGCTACCCGTGCCCGTGTGGATGCTCACATTACCGACCTGCTGAATGCTGAAGGTGTCCCAGTGACTCCGCAGGCAATCGCTCAGCGGGTCCGTGAGTATGCGAGTGCAAAGTCCTACGGGATCACACAGGACAACTCTCTGACTACGCAGGCCTTTGACATCACACAAGGGCAGTTCGGGGGCAATATTGCCGACAACAACTTCCTGAAGGGGCGTCACCTCTTCGACTCTGACGTTCCGGTGTCAACACCACACGGTGACTTCTCGGTGAACGACCTGCGGGACTTCTCGGTGGGCCGCATTCTTCAAGCATACGACCGGCGTGTTAACGGTGACGTAGCGGTGATGGGCTCAACTGGCCGGACTGTAGGGGATCTTGAAGCCCAGATTAAGGCGCTCCCTGATGGCATCAAGCCGGATGAACGTGCTGCCTTTGATCAGGCGCTTAAAGTCCTCACAGGGCAGGCCCGCCGCGATACCCCTGAAGGTGCCTTGGCGACTGTTGGGCGGGCACTCAATGACACCGCTTTCACGCTCAAGTCCTTCTTCATGCCCTTTCAGAACTTCACTGAGATGGCGGGGCTTGTCTCGCGTGGCTACGTTCACATGCTTGGTCACAACATCCCAGCCTACAAGGACTTGATCGCAGGGAAGTACAACATGACAGGGGAGGGGCTTAACGACCTTCATGCAGGTCTCTTTGGGCGTGAGCTTGACGGCTCCATCGTACCTGCCCGCATGGACATCATTGAGCGTCTTCGACAGCAGGGTTCCAATGAGGCTGTCGCTCAAACTGTGGGTTCCCTCAAGTGGGCTACAGGTGCAATGTCTCGGCGTTCCCCTGCTGGCTACATGCTCCCCGAGACCACCAACCATCTCCTTGATGCGGGCCGTAAAGGCATCCTTGGAGACATCGTTCGGCACACCCTGGCAGGCGGTAAGAATCCGTTCGATACCATGTTGGTCTCTGAGTCTTCGTTGCTTCGTTCTGCGAGCATCACACCGGCTCAGTGGGATGGCATTAAGGACCTTATCAGCAGCTCTATGGTTCGTGATGCTGAAGGTAAGTATTCGGTTAGGGATATGGCTGCATTCCAGTCAGACCCACGCTCAATGCATCTATGGCGTCTTGCTGACCGCATGGCTGACGAAGTTGTTATTCGCCCACACAAGGTCTCCAACCTCGACACTAAGGCTTACGGTGTGGGCGTCAAGATGCTTATGCAGTTCAAGAGCTTCCTTGTGAAGTCTCTGAATGAGCGCCTTATGCGTGGGATAAATGAAGCCCGCATGAACGGCCGTGTGATGGATCAGACCTACACAGCGGCTCTGTCAGCTCTTGCAGGCGGCAGCTTCTATGCATCTACGGCGTACTTGAAGGCTCAGATGATGCCGACTCATGACCGTAAGCAGTATCTGAAAGATGCCCTTGACCCCAACATGATTGCCTATGCGGCACTGACTCGTGGGTCTTACCTCGGGACACCTTTCGGCTTGGCTAACATCGCTGCGGCACCTTTGGGTTTTGATCAGGCTGCAATGGTGAGAACTTCGATTCTTCCCGAAGCTGCCCGGAAAAAGGACCCGAAGGAAAAGGCGTGGCTGTATGGCTTGAGTGACCTCGATAAACCCGGTGAGGTTCTGACGGGTGCCTTAAAGCAGGTCCCGGTAGCGGGGATGGTTAGTAGTGCTGCCCAAGTGGGTTACAACCTTTCCAAACTTGCAGGGACCACCAACAGTCCCGACATGTCCCAGCAGTACCGCACAGGCATCTTCAATGGGTTCCGTGGGTTGGTTCCCAATGACCCTGTAAGCCAGCGGGCAACCGTAGAGATGTTTGAACGGTGGGGTATCGACACCACGAAGTAGGTCTTCACGCAAAAGTACCCACTATAAGCAGATGTCACCACGAGTCTGCTTTCTCAAATTCATAACTCACAAGGAGGACTTAATGGCCGCTCCAAAGACAGTCCTTACGTACCCACTTAATGGTGCGCAAAGAGACTTCCCTATTCCGTTCGAGTATTTGGCTCGTAAGTTTGTCGTCGTGACCCTTATT
>NZ_LFMW01000029.1 GCF_001050345.1 Pseudomonas fildesensis
GACCTCGCCAGCCGCCAACGGCACTATCACCGTGACCCCGGTCAACGATGCGCCAGTAGCCGTTGCGACCACCGGCAGCGGTGCTGAAGACCCAAGCGTAGGCATCGCGGTCAAGTTGAGCGCGACCGACGTAGACGGCCTGGCGAACGTTAAATCGTTCACCGTCGGCACGCCTAGCAACGGTACGTTCTACACCGACGCCGCCATGACCAAACCGGTTACCGGTAGCATCACGGCCACCAACGGTGAGGCGACGGTGTACTTCAAGCCGAACCTGAACTTCAACGGCACGGCCAACTTCACGTACACCGCGACCGACAGCGGCAACGCTGACGGCACTAACCCGCTGACCTCGCCAGCCGCCAACGGCACTATCACCGTGACCCCGGTCAACGATGCGCCGACTGCAATCAATGGCAATGTAGAAAGCAAAGAAGACACCCCGGTCGAGTTGAACTGGTCGACGTTCGGTGTCAATGATGTGGACTCTTCGAACCTGAAAGTGGTGTTCACCAGCCTGCCTAACGGCGCTATCGAATACAAAGTCGACGGTGTCTGGGTCAAGCTCAGTGCGGCCGATCTGAAAACCGATACCTCGCCGGGCAAGGCCTTCAGCCAGGCCGACTTTGACAATCACAACGTTCGTTACAGCCCTGCGGCCAACGAGTCGGGTGACAACAGCTTCGGCAACAGCGGCGTTGGTAACAAACTGGGCGATTACACCGAGCTGAAGTTCCAGGCTACCGACGGCAGCGCTTACAGCGACACCAAAACCATCACCGTGGATATCCACCCGGTGACGGATGTCCCGGTTGTGTCGGTCGGCCAATTTGGCACTGTGCCGTCTGGCTTGACCCTTCAAACCTGGACCGGCGGGAATCTGCCGGGCGCATTGGGCACGAACGGTAACGGTGTGACCCAGTCCAGCGAATTGATCCGGGTCATTAATGCCAAAACCGCTGACAGCGCAGCCTTCACAGGTGTGACCAGCAATGTGAGCAACGGCAGTGTGGTGGAATTCACCGCCACCAAAGTGTCCGGCCTGATCTACCTGGAAGCCGGCAAAAGCTACAGCTTCACTGGCACCGCCGATGACAGCCTGGCGGTTACCGTGGGCGGCAACCTGGTGTCGACCGAGACGTGGGGCAAGGGCAGCGCGATTACCGCGACGCCTTTCACGCCGACCGAATCGGGTTATTACACCCTCGATATCTACCACTACAACCAGGCCGGCCCGGGCAACTACAACGTCAACGTCTCGATCAACAACGGACCGTCAATGGCGCTGGGCAGCAGTGGCGTGCAAACCTACAGCAGCCTGGATGCACTGAAAGCCGCTGGCGCGGTGTTCAATGACGCCCATGTGGTCAATGGCGAAGGCTATTACACCGGCTACGTTTACAACCATGGCCTGGAAGACAACAGCATCAAGGTCAGCCCGATCACGACCACGTTTGTCGACAACGACGGGTCGGAGTCGCACAAGGTGCAAATCAGCGGCCTGCCTGAAGGCACCGTGATCACCGACGGCGCCACCAACCACAGCTACACCTCGACCGGTGCGACCACCCAGTACGACGTCAGCAACTGGAACCTGGCGACCCTGACCGTTACTCCGGCCAAGGATGCCACCGCCAGTTTCGATCTGACCGTCACGGCAACGGCCAAAGAGTTGAGCACGCAGGTTGAAGAAGTCACCACCGGCAAAGTGAGCATTGTGATCACTGCGGTCAACGATGCGCCGGTAGCGATCGCCACCACGGCGAGCGGTGCTGAAGACCCAAGTGTCGGGATTGCGGTCAAGCTCTCCGCCACCGATGTCGATGGCCTGAGCAACGTCAAGTCGTTCACCGTCGGCACGTCAACCAACGGCACATTCTTCACCGATGCGGCCATGACCAAACCGGTGACTGGCAGCATCGCGGCCACCAACGGTGAGGCGACGGTGTACTTCAAGCCGAACCTGAACTTCAACGGCACGGCTAACTTCACGTACACCGCCACCGACGGCGGCAACGCTGACGGCAGCAACGTGCTGACCTCGCCAGCTGTCAGCGGCAGCATCACCGTGACTCCGGTCAACGATGCGCCGGTAGCAGTAGCGACCACCGGCAGCGGTGCGGAAGACCCAACCGTGGGCATCGCGGTCAAGTTGAGCGCGACCGACGTGGACGGCCTGGCGAACGTTAAATCGTTCACCGTCGGCACGTCGACCAATGGCACGTTCTTCACCGATGCCGCCATGACCAAACCGGTTACTGGCGCCATCGACGCGACTAACGGTGAGGCGACGGTTTACTTCAAGCCAAACCTGAACTTCAACGGCACGGCTAACTTCACGTACACCGCGACCGACAGCGGCAACGCTGACGGCACTAACCCGCTGACCTCGCCAGCCGCCACCGGCAGCATCACCGTGACCGCGGTCAACGATGCGCCAGTAGCCGTTGCGACCACCGGCAGCGGTGCGGAAGACCCAACCGTGGGCATCGCGGTCAAGTTGAGCGCGACCGACGTGGATGGCCTGGCGAATGTGAAATCGTTCACCGTCGGCACGTCAACCAACGGCACGTTCTTCACCGATGCGGCCATGACCAAACCGGTTACCGGTAGCATCGCGGCCACCAACGGTGAGGCGACGGTGTACTTCAAGCCGAACCTGAACTTCAACGGCACGGCTAACTTCACGTACACCGCGACCGACAGCGGCAACGCTGACGGCACTAACCCGCTG
>NZ_LFMW01000030.1 GCF_001050345.1 Pseudomonas fildesensis
AGTGCCGTTAGCTGGAGCCGAGGTCAGCGGGTTAGTGCCATCAGCATTGCCGCTGTCAGTCGCGGTGTAAGTGAAGTTGGCGGTGCCGTTGAAATTCAGGTTTGGCTTGAAGTACAGCGTCGCCTCGCCGTTAGTCGCATCAATAGCGCCAGTAACCGGTTTGGTCATGGCAGCGTCGGTGAAGAACGTGCCGTTGGCAGACGTACCCACGGTGAACGACTTAACGTTCGCCAGGCCATCGACATCAGTAGCCGAAAGCTTAACTTCAATACCTTGAACCGGATCTTCCGAACCCGTGGCAGTAGTCGCCACAGCTTCTGGCGCATCGTTAACTGCAATCACATTGATCGGCAGCGTGATGGACTCGGACTTCGGATCAGCAGTGCCGTCTTGTGCGGTGGCGGTAACCGTGAGGTTCACCAGGCCGTTGGCGTTTGCCGCCGGGGTGAAGACCAGCGTTGCCTTGTTCCAGCCGCTGATGTCGACGCTCTGATTGCCAGCCGTCGCCGTAAACGTGTTGCCCGTCGTGCCATCGGTGATGGTCGCGCCGTCCGGAATGCCACTGATTTCCAGCTTGAGCGACTCGGAGCCATCCTTGTCGGTGGCGTACGCGTCGATGGTCGACAGCTTGATCCCGTGGTCTTCCAGGCCGGTGTTCAGCACCTGGGTGACGCTGATGTTGTCCATCACGCCGCCCAGCGAGTTGTTTGTATCACCGGCCGGGGCTTTGAATTCGAGCTTGGCATCGCCGTCAGCGGTGACTGGCACGACGAAGGTGTAGGTCTTCATGCCAACGGTGGTGGCGTCCAGGGTGCCGACTTTGACGCCGCCCCAGAATACGTCGATCACCGAATTGTTCTCGGCGCCCGCACGCGGCGAGTAGTCGACCGAGATGGTGTAGGCCGTGCCGGCTTCTGCCTTGATGATGGTGTAGAGGCTGGCGTCGTCACCGGCGTTCTTCTCAAGCTCGATGACCTGGCTATTGCCCGGGGTCTCTACGCCGTAGATGCTGCTTTGGCCGATTTCGACTTTGCCGTCAGCGTTACCCGTCAGCCACTGGGTGGTCGGGGTGCCATTGGCGGCGTTGTTGGCATCGCCCACCGCGATGGTGCCCCACGAACCGTTGAAGTTGGCGCCGTCGAAGTTGATCGAGGACACAGGTCCGCCGCCGAGCAGGCCCAGGTGCGGGGTGTCGGTCACTGGTGCGATGGTGATGTCGGCTGTGGTCACGGCGCTCGGTTTGCCACCGTTATCGACCGCGGTGAAGGTGAGCGAGGTGCTGCCGCTCCAGTCGCCGGTTGGGGAGAAGTAGACCGCAGCCTTGCCGTCGGCACCTGCCGGTACAGAGTCACCGACTTTGAGTTCGGTTTGCAGCGTGGCGTCGCTGTACAGCTTGCCGTTTTCCGGCAAGCCAGTAATGACGAACGTGGAGACGGTGCCGTCCACATCGTTGCCGGCCAGTACGATCGTGGCCGTATGGTCTTCGTCGGCCGTCGTATTGTCGGCTGCGGCAGTCGGTGCGTCGTTGACCAGGTCAATGGTGACCTTGCCGGTGGCGCTGCCGGTTTCCGGTTTCTCGCGGTCCAGGTTCTGGCCGCCGATATCGGTCACGTCGATGGTGACACCGCGATCAGTACCACTCGGATTGTTACCCGGGCTCTGGAAGGTGATCGCTTCAACCAGTTTGGTGAAGTCGGCGGCACTGCTGCCGGTCTTCGAGTCGCTGGTGAGGGTGTAGACGACTTTGCCGTCGGCGGCACTGCCGCTTTGGGTGACGGTAATACCGGCAACGGCCAGGGCCTTGAGCACATCGGTGCTGCTGAGCAAATCACCTGCAGCCAGGTGGTCAACCGTGACCACCACTTTGCTGAACGTGGTGTTATCGACGTCTTTGATGGTCAGGTTTTCGACCAGCGCGACGGCGTCGTTTTGCTCGGTAAAGGTAGTGCTGGTGAACGCGACCTCAGGGGCATCGTTTTCCGGAACCACGTACACCACAGAGGTCACGGGGGCGGAATCCAGCTCGCCGTCGTTGACGGTGATGGTCAGGGTACGGTCGGTAGAGACCGGATTCTGGCTTTCGCTGGCGAAATGCACCGAACGCAGGACTTCCTGGTATTCAGCCTTGGTGGCTTCACCCGACAGGGTCAGGATGCCGGTGTCTTTGTCGTAGCTGACTGCAATTTTGGTATTGCTGACATCCGCGATCAGTACATCGTCGGTCAGGTGGTTGACGAGCGTGACCTTGGCGCTTTGCAGGGTGCTGTTGTCGACGTCGCTGACCGTCAGGTTCGCGGCCACGTAGCCGCCTGGCTTGCCTTCGATGTAGGTGTCGCCGAATGCGTTGGTCGAGGCGTTACCCAGTACCGGCGCGTCGTTGACCGCAGTCACGGTGATGGTGCCGTTGGCTGGGGTCGAGGTCAGCGGGTTAGTGCCATCAGCGTTGCCGCTGTCGGTGGCGGTGTAGGTGAAGTTGGCGGTGCCGTTGAAATCGGTATTCGGCTTGAAGTAGAGCGTCGCTTCGCCGTTGGTAGCGTCGATGGCGCCAGTAACCGGCTTGGTCATGGCCGCATCGGTGAAGAACGTGCCGTTGGTAGGCTCGCTGACGGTGAACGATTTCACGTTCGCCAGGCCGTCTACGTCGGTCGCGCTCAGTTTGACTTCGATGCCCTGGACCGGATCTTCCGAACCGGTGGCAGTGGTAGCGATCGCTTCAGGCGCATCGTTGACCGCAGTCACGGTGATAGTGCCGTTGGCTGGAGCAGAGGTCAGCGGGT
>NZ_LFMW01000031.1 GCF_001050345.1 Pseudomonas fildesensis
TGCAGCCCTGCCCCTTCACCATGAAGTGCAGCTTGGACATCAAACGGTCTTCTACGGACTCCGCGAAGGAGTCATAGAGAAACAGCTTGTCCGTCTCAAAGATGGCGTCAAAGGCAGCGTCAAACTCTTCCTCTGTGGTGCCGTCAGGGTTCTGTCGATAGCGACGGCGCATGTGCAAGCCCACGAGGTCCTCAACGGTTTCCTCTACGGACTCTTCAAGCATCGCCACGCCTACTTCGAGGCCGTGCTGCTGGAACCAGCTATAGACGTTCTGGCGCACGAAGGTGGACTTACCCATGCCCGACCCGGAAGTCACCATAAGCAGCTCACCGGCCCGTGCATCCTTGGTCATACGGCGCAGTTCAGCAGGACCCGCCAAGGGAATCCTCGGGATGTCTTGCTTGTTCTTAATGCGGGACTTCAGGGACTTCGCGGAGACCACGCCATCGGGAACGAAAGGCGCGGCGTTCCACATTGCATCCATGACGGCTTTCGCTTGGCCGTTCATAACGCATTCGTTCGGGTCTTTCATGGGCAGTACAGCGATCTTCACCTTGCCCGCTGGCAGAACCTCAGCAGCATCCATTGCCGCTGCACGGCCAACGTCATCCATGTCAAACATGAGGATGATTTCGTCGAACGTATCGAGATACTCGTAGTTCTTAGCGCAGGCTTTACGGGCACTCGGGGCACCTGTAGGCAGTGACACAACGGGATACTTCCCGCCTTGCAACTGGGCCACGGTCAGACAGTCAATCTCACCTTCCGTGATGATGATCTTTTTGCCGCCTGACCACAGGTGCTTACCGAAGAGGCAGTCCGCCCCGTGCTTGCCTGTAGATGAGAAGTTCTTGTCAGCGTCTCGAATCTTCTGGCCTACCAAGTTCCCGTGTTCGTCACGGTAATCAGCGACCTGAATGCCCTTTCCGCCATGGGTCTTGCCCACCCAGTATCCGTATTGTTTGCAGATAGCCTGTTGTAGACCCCGCTTAGGCAAGTCCTGAAAGCGGCCTTGGTGGTCCAACATCGACAGCGTGCTGACGGCACGCTTAGTGTTCGGTCGGGCGCTGTGGCCCTCAGAGCCATCCCCATGTGTGTGGTGATTGCAGACAAAACAAAAGGTGTGGCCGTCCGAGTAAGTCGCCATGCCATCGCTGGATGAACACTCATCGACGTTCGTACAGGGACCTTTAAACAGCAATTCACTTTCTGGTAAATCCTCAGTACGGTCCATCAAGACCGCCTACAGGAACCTCCACGGCTTCCCCAGTGGCTCGTCGCCAGCTAAGGTCCAGCCACTTGGCTTGCATCTTGTCGTGGCGAGCTGGTGTGAAGTCCTTACGGACAGCGGCCAGAGTGGACCAATGGATTTCCCCAACGAATCGCACATGTGCCCCGTCGATCCCGTGATGAATCCCCGAGATAACGAACTGGTTCAAGTTGAAGTCAAAAGCGTCAATGGCTTCGCTTACGTCAGTGCAGTCGTACAGGCACACGTCGATGTCCGTTCCGACCAACTTAAAGCCACCCACGAGGCGGTCACTTGCAGCGCCGTTGTAGATGTGAAAAGGGGTCGAAGCGATACCGGCCCCGGCAAGAATCTCGGAAGCTGTCTCCATTGAGATTCCGCAGATGATCACGTCGATATCTTTGGGTCGCACACCAAAGTAAATGTCGCGAGCTGCACCGCCTGCAATAATGCTGGGGACGCCTCCCATCTGGAATAGTTCACATAGGTCGAATGCACCTTGCATAGTTGCCCGATTAACAGACATAGCGAATCCTCCTAAGTTAAGAGGTGAGTTGCTGTTACAGCGAACCCGTAGGCCCGCCTTACAGAAGTGATTGGCTTACGCTGGGGTTCTCTTATATGCCCAGGCGGCAACATCAAAAGATGGGCACGCTTTGCCTGGGTCAAGGTCACGATGGCCCGTAAGAGTCACACCGGGATACAGAGGAACAATGGTCTCCCAGACCAGTAGGTCCAGGGCTTTCCATTGAGCGTCCGTGAAGTTGTCTTGAGGTTTCAAGTTATCGTCAACACCACCCACAAGGCAGACGCCTACGGATTCAGAGTTGTGTCCCTTAACGTGGGACCCAACGGCATCATGAGGACGGCCTACTTCGACTGTGCCATCGCGACGGATGATGTAGTGATAGCCAACATCGAGCCAGCCCTGTTGAACATGCCACTGCCGGATTTCACGCAGCCCAATATCCATAGAGGGTCTTGTAGCTGCACAGTGAATAACCAGCAGTCGCGTTACTGACCGCTGTTTGAATTGGACACGAGCCATTAGTTACGCTCCTTTCTCTTTCAGAATCCCGTCAGGAATCTGTCTATTCTTCTCCTTCATCCAAGCCAGAGGAACTAACTTGTCTGCGAATTGAATATTGTGTTTCTCACACCACGCCCCGTAAGTCGTAGGTGAGCCCTTGTAGAGCTTCGCCTTGCTCGATGAGAAGACCAGACGAATATCAAGCTGGGGATATTGCTCACGCAGCAGCAAGTGCTTTTTGCGGTCTTCAACTTCCCAAATCCCTTTACACTCAATGATGATTCCGTTCCCCAGGATGAAGTCCGGGAGATACTTAGCGACTCGTGCAGGGATCGTGTAGTTAATCCAATGCTGCTCAAAGGTGTAAGGGATACCGTGCTTGTCCATCAGTTCGCTATTCTTCTCTTCCAGACCCGACCGAAAGGAATTTGCAGTTCTTCGGGGTCCGGCGTAACGACCGAATGCGGCCACTGTTAGAAGTCGCCGTCGTTATCGCCATCCGGGATTACTTCCTCAGCGTGACCACGGGAGCTGGCTGCTTCGCCTTCTTCCCATTCACTGGAATCGTCAGCGGAGTAGCCACCCTCTTCCACGTCATCAGCCCAGTCGTTACCGCCATCGAACTCTTTCAAGTTCAGCAGCATTACGCTGTCAATTTGCAGTTTCACGGAAGCACCGGCCACAGCGGTCCAGCCATACGGGAACAGAGTAAACTTCACTTTCAATTCCGAACCGCCAGCGATAGCCGGAACGTTGTCGATACGCTTACCTTTGGAATCGACCACCTTCAGAGGGATCGCTTTGTTCTCCTGGGTGTTCTTGTCGATGTACGAGGCGTAACCCTTGATCTTGAAGGTCACAGTGCCGTCGCCGTTATCTACGAAGGGCATATCACCCTCATACGGCAGCAGGGGCTTTTTACCGCGTGGAACCACGGGCGGGTTCTTCTCGTGTTCAGCCAGGAGTTTCTTGTAGTTGGCTTCATGCGCCTGAACGATCTTATCAATCAGAGGCTGAGCCACACGGGAAGGAACAGTAAGGTCAACTTTCCAGAGACCACGGGGATTGCCGAAGCCCTTTTCGGGATTGCCATAGTCCGGTTTCTGAAGGGAGCAGTACGGTTCTGCGAAACCTTTAGGAGTGGTGAAGATTTCTTTACGTGGACCTGCCATAGTTATGGGTCTCCTTATTTGAATTGCCTAAATTTAGGGCGCAGGAATCCGCTCAAGACCTTTAAGAAGTCTCAAGTGAATAGTCCGTGTGCTTTAAGTGGGTGTTTAAAACTTACGAGAAGCTCGGTTGAATAACCTTGCGGGATTCGCTTTGCAGTTCTTCACGGCTAATTGCCATGGAGATTTCTTGGGCTGGCGACTTGCGCACCGACCGATATACCGAATAGACCACATGGATAAAATGTTCCTTCAAGAACGACTTTTTGAATCGCCACACGTCATGCTTGAAGTGGGCATTACTTCCAGGCCCTGCAAGCTCCAACAAAGTCAGCTCGACCAGCTCCTGTTGCTTTATGGTCATTAAGCGTTCGTAGAGAACACCGGCCAGACCCGACTGGCGGACATGACTGAAGTTGTTCAGGTGAAGGGAGCCGTCAGGCTTCGCGCGCCCATTGCCCTGTGAGAGATTCACAGAGTCACCCCAAAGCGATCCACATTAGGAGCTACCAGAGGGCGAATGCGAGTTACACGGGCTCCGTTACTGAATCGGGTCTCAGCAGACTCCCATGCGGCGTCCATACTGACCGCGTAGATAGTTACCTCGTCTACGTGATCTTCAATTTCCACTGTGGCCTTAAAGGCCTTCTGTGCGAGTTCCACTATTTGATTACTCCTTGTTCTTTGAATTGTTTGGATTGCTCAACAAGACGCTCACCGAAAAAGGAGACTTTCTCAGCGTCGTAAAGACCATCCGGTTTAGCGCCAACTTTGGCCTTACCGAGAGTTCGTTGCGCAGCTCGCCGCCAGATTGCTTTAAAGGCATTACCTTCGGCGTAGTTCATCCCCAGGGCTTCAATGATGTCGTTGCATTCAGCGCTGTAAGGACACTTGGCGGGAGTGGTCGGCCTTTTGATAAAGACCGTGTAATAACTAACTGAGCCGCCGCTATACTCAGTCATTTACGTATTCCTTTACTTTCTGCCAGATGTCCAACAGACGGTTCTTGATGCGAACCCAAAAAGCCTCTTTAGGCTTTGGTGTCTGTGCGTGGCGTTGGGTACGCTGATAGGTAAACAATGCAGCGTTATATGCACGATCATTTGCGGACTGAGCCAAACGATAGGCGAACGCAGGCGTGGAGCGAGACATAGAATGTCCTCCTTAGAAAGTTAATGAAGCGAGCTTTTACTCTTTGATAGTTGGCTCAGAGATACCACGGAAAGAATCAAAAGATGGGTGACGCAAAGAACCGTCAGGGTATCGCTCCATAAACGTGACTCGAACTGTGTGACCGAGATACGGATTAAATGCATCACCGGGACCACATCCATAGGCCTTAACAGTGGCTGTACGCACGGTATATGTGAACTCTTCCATAAGTGCCTTACTGATCTTGCAGGCATTCACTACATGGCCGGATTCAAGAAGAACCTCAAAGCCAATCACCTTGCCTTCATTAGCCAGCCCAGGAGTGCCCCAAACGAGGCCAACGACCTTGCCGTCCTCGTTGTCATCAGGGGTCATCTTCCACATGCCGGATTGCTTAGAGCGCTTATAGATCCCGTTCGGGTCTTTAAGCACCAGGCCTTCCAACTTACGTTCGCGGACTGACTCATAAAGGGTGTCTACCTCTTCCATGCTGAAGCAGTCCAAGGACTCAACGACCGACCACGCAATCTCAGGGAAGCGCTCTTGAAGCAACTTAACCTGATACTCAACGTGGTACTTCATGACACTGTGAGTCACGTCATAGTCCTGGCCCGACCGGACCACTGACATAGGCAGAATGCCGAACACGATCACCTTCAAGCGGCTCAGGTCGATAGCTTGGTGGCGGCGAAGAGTCCCGGCGATGTCTTTGCACGGCAGGTCATCAATGCGCAGCTCAGCGTCCAACATGAAGCCTTCAGGAAACAGGGCCTCGTCGGTCTCGAAGAACTCGGGCCAACGGGGGTCAAGTGCTAAGGGGAGTTGCTGATTGAACGCGGGAAACTCTTTCCCCTCTCGACTCAGCCAATGCACTCGATGTACAGACTCGGAAGGCTCAACACAGAGATTCAACCGGACCCCATCTTCTTTAACGTCAGCAATCAAATAAGACTCTTCAAGAACCTTACTGACAGCCTTCTCGTTAAAATTGACTGGGCGGTGCGGGCTGGTCTCGATGATTACGCTTTGAACCTTGCTCATTTATTCAGCCTCCTGCCAGATGTCACGCTTTGCCTGGCGCTGCACTTTGTTCAACTTGCCGCGACGGACCCGAACGGCTTCCATTTCGTCATCAGTACGGCGCTTGGAAGTACGGGTGTTGCGTTCAATTGTTTGAGTGGATTGCATAGCGAAAAGAACTCCTAAAGTATTGGGAAGGTTGGTTGTGCTTTTAGTGGGTGTTTTAAATCGTGAAGAAGGCAGGCAAAGAAAAACCCCAGAGAGACCGGTTAAATCTCAATGAGGTTTCGTTGTGCTTTTAGTGGGTGTTTTAAGCTGGACTATGCGAAAGCAAACTGGCTCTCAAGGATCTTCGTGATATCCAGGGACCCCTTAGCAGGGATCGCAGGCATCTTCTCAAGCTGGGTCTCGTGGAGCTGCTCCATGAACTGCTCACGGAAGTCGTCCAAGACATCGTTCTCGGTGTACGTCTCAACCATCGTTTCGCGCACTGCCTTGAACATCTCACCGGCCTTCGCTGGGATGGTCCCGAAGCTGTCATGAATCAACGCGAAGAACTCCACGCCGTAGCTTTCAGATGCCTTAACTACTGTCTTGCGCAGGTGCGACCCGTCCTGACTGTGTACGAAGTTCGGAGAGATACCCGATTCCTGTTTGGCCCCGTCGATTTCATTGGAGTCCCGAACGTTGATCGTGGAGCGCAAACGAGCAGCGCCCAGGAAGATCAGGTCGACCCGGCGTTGAACAGGCACCATGTATTCCTGCCACACAGGGAACCCGTCAGGTGTCACCCAGTACACAGGCATGCAAGGCTTCAGGATTTCCGGCTCAGGATTCTTCTTGGTCCGCTTGGTCGCTGTGACCTCAGAGGCCAGCAGCTTGGCCGCTTTCTGAAGCCAGTTCATTGCCTCAACGGCGGCGACTACTTCCTTGCTCACAGAGTCCCAAATGTGGTTAGCCATGTAGCGCGCACATTGCTGTGCATCAGGGAACCACTGAGCCCCGTCACCGTTATCAATCGCTGGCTGGATGATGTCTTCACGTACCTGATCGGTGAACCCAAAGGTCTTGGAGCCATACGCCAGGGTCATTACGGAACGCTTAGTAACGCCTCGGTCGATCCCATAGCCCAGCCATCCAGCAGCCAGGGTTTTGGTGCCCAGTACGCGGCGCTCGGTAATCTCGCCGGTCTTCTTATTGGTGACGGTCTCTACGCTGTCGTCAGTACCCTCAGTGAGGTCTTTACGAACCTCAACGTTCACACCGTCAGACACCAGTCGATAGATGTCCTGAACGGTCTCGGAAGGCAACAGGTTCACTGCACGCCCGCCCCGCTCGTCTTTGAGCATCGCGGAGAAGTGCTGAATGCCAGAGCAAGACCCGTCGAAGGCGATAGGTAGCGCCGATTCCCACAGCTCACCGTGTTCAACCACCCCGGCCCACTCAAAGCAGAAGGCCAGGAAGCAGAAAGGGCTATCCATCTTGGTCCACTCGGGTTGGCCCAGCGGGTCCCGAGCAATCTCAAGGATCAGCTCTTCGTTGTCCTCTACCCACTTCTTGCGCTGACCAAAGTCGACCTTATCCACGCCTGCGCAGTTGGCCCCGTGGATCTTCAGCCACTCAATACCGTCCTTGCCTACAGGCTCCGCAATGGAAGCCATCAGCAGGCCCTTGGTCAGGTCGTTGCCTTGTGGGTTGAACGAAGGGATGGCGTAAACACGGCCCCGCCAGTCGAGGTTGTACGGGAAGTAAATGGCCTCGTATTCAGCGAATTTTGTGGCCTGCTCTACGATGAACTCATAGGACAAACGGCGGCTCACTCGGGCCCGGTCCTTGCGATACACAGTTGAAGCGGCTTTCTTCCAGGCCTTGAGGACCTCGGGGTCTTCATCAATGTTTGCAGGCTTGACCGGCAAGGCTTCCTTGTCAGCGGTAGGAAACTTGTCGATTGGAACGTGCTTCCACTGCATCACCTCCTTGGCTACTTCGAGGACCTTTGCGTTCACCTTCCAAGCGGACGCCTGGGCGATGTTCACGGCCTTGTAGACCTCGGGCATCGACACGTCTTTGTAGCGCTGTAGGGCCTTCTTAGAGCGGACCCGAATCATAGGGACAGGCTTACGGCCCTTCGCCCAGTAACCACCGCCAATCATTCCGGTCCACTCGCGGGGCGGTACGAT
>NZ_LFMW01000032.1 GCF_001050345.1 Pseudomonas fildesensis
TTCTCTTGCACCGGCCCAAAGATGCGGCTGAAGCCGCGCGAATGGTGGATCAATCGGTGCAGATATATAACAGCGAGCGGCCACATCTATCGCTGAAATACAAAACGCCCGATGCGGTGCATCGGGCGTTTTGAGGCTGAAATGGGTGTAAACCTATTTCAGGACTAGACACGTTGCGTGCTCTTTTTTTATTATTGAGGGGCGGTCTATTGTTGTTTTTGGCAACCGTGGCCCTTTACCGCTGTTTTTGTCGACCCCCATCCGGGGTCAAGAGCAAACGTATTTTTTTGAGCGTTGATCTGCTTCTTCGTTATCGATCCAACCAGTGGGTAGCTACCTGAGGTAGTTTTATTTTTCTCTAACCGGTTGCGGGTTTCGGCACGCCGTACCCTGCGAAGCACATCTTCTCCAAAAAAATCTGTTAGCTGCGTCTCTGCCGTGTTGTTTTTGTTATGTCAGAGTCGTTCCGTCTTATTTTTATTAGGTTTGGCGCTTTTTATTCTTGTTATGCAATAGAGATAGCAGAACGCGTGCCAACTTTATAAATATCTTTAAAATCAATGAGTTGGTTTTTATGTGGGATTTGACCTACGGCAAATACGACAAAATATGTTCCCGTGTTACTCGATGTGTAGGCGTGCGGTAACACATCGTCACCCATCGGTTACTCACTGTGCGCTGCGTGCCTTGGCCACCCTCGAGCCACTGGGCCGGCCGAGCACCGTGCAAATCTGTTGCCCGGCGCTAATCAGTTGTTCCAGGTCGATCCCGGTGTCGATCCCCAGCCCGTTGAGCAGGTACACCACGTCTTCGGTGGCGACGTTACCGCTCGCGCCCTTGGCATAGGGGCAGCCGCCCAGGCCCGCGATAGAGCTGTCGAACACACTGATCCCTTCGAGCAGGCTGGCGTAGAGATTGGCAATCGCCTGGCCATAGGTGTCGTGGAAGTGGCCGGCCAGTTTGTCCCGAGGCACCTGTGCGCCTACTACTTCGAACAGCCGGCGCGTGGCGCCCGCCGTGCCGGTGCCGATGGTGTCGCCCAGGGAAACCTCATAGCAGCCCATGGCAAACAGCTCGCGGGCCACCGCCGCGACTTGTTCCGGGGCGACCGTGCCTTCGTACGGGCAACCCAGCACACACGACACGTAGCCGCGCACGCTCACCCCATGCTGCTTGGCCGCGGCCATGATCGGCGCGAAACGCTCCAGGCTTTCGCTGATCGAGCAGTTGATATTGCGCTGGGAAAACGCCTCGGATGCCGCCGCAAACACCGCGACTTCCTTGACCCCGGCCGCCAGCGCATCTTCAAAACCGCGCAGGTTCGGCGCCAGCGCGCCATAGGTCACGCCGGGTTTGCGCTGGATCTGGGCAAACACCTCGGCTGAGCCGGCCATCTGCGGCACCCATTTGGGCGAGACAAAACTGCCGACTTCGATATAGCCCAGGCCGGCGGCGCTCAGGGCGTCCACCAACTGGACCTTGTCGGCCACGCTGATGGGTTGGGCTTCGTTCTGCAAACCGTCGCGCGGGCCGACTTCCACCAAGCGTACGTGTGAAGGGAGAGACATGGTGATTACCTTATGATCAATGGCCAACCTGGCTCATGGTGTGCGCGAGGGCCTGGGTGCAGCGCTCTTCGGCGGTGTCCAGTTCCAGCTTCATCTGTTCGATATCCAGCAGTTGCTGTTCCAACTGCTCGCGGCGCTCGGCGATCTTCACGAGCATGCTGTTGAGCTGGATGTGGTTGCCGCTGGTGGGGTCATACAGTTCGATAAGCTCGCGGCATTCGGCCAGGGAAAAGCCGATGCGCTTGCCGCGCAAAATCAGCTTGAGGCTGACCTTGTCACGCGCCGAGTAGATACGCTCCTGGCCCCGGCGCTCCGGGGCCAGCAGGCCTTGTTCCTCATAGAAGCGAATGGCCCGGGTGGTGATGTCGAGCTCGCGGGCGAGGTCGGAGATACTGTAGGTCGTGCTCATGGGGGCGCTCAAGAAGGTCTTGGCGCTAAGCTAATGGCTGGTTGACGTAAACGTCAAGCACATCACCTTGGCATCTGCGCACTCTGTGGCGAGGGCGCTTGCTGTAGCGAGGGAGCTTGCTCCCGCTGGACTGCGCAGCAGGCCTATGTTTTGGGGCCGCTTCGCGCCCCAGCGGGAGCAAGCGCCCTCGCCACAGGGAAAGCCCCGCCCCACAAGTCGCAGGTCAAGCTTGCTTGCCGTCCAACTTCTTCTCGTGCGCCGTCACCTGCTGGCACAACTCGATCATTTGCTCGCGCATCCAGCGGTTGGCCGGGTCCTGGTCGGTGCTTTCATGCCAGTACAGGTGGGTTTCCACTGGCGGCACGTCGTTCACCGGCAAGTTGAACCAATGCAACTCATGACGACGGGCGAAGCGTTCGGGCACGGTCATCACCATGTCGGTCTGCTGCAACACCTGCGAGGCCATCAGGTAATGCTGGGAGCGCAGGGCGATCTTGCGCTGGATGCCCATCTTGCCCAAGGCCAGGTCGACGTGGCCCAACCCGTTGCGGCGGCTCGAGATATGGATATGGGTCAGCGACAGGTAATCGTCCAGGGTGAACTTGTCCTTGCCTGCCATCGGGTGGCCCTTGCGCATGGCGCACACGTAGCGGTCTTCCATCAGCTTGACGTGGCGCACTTGCGGGTCGGTGTTGAGCGGCGCATCCACGGCGAAATCCAGGCGCCCGGCGGCCAGTTCCTTGGTGGTCTCGCGGCGTTTGGACAGGAAACTCTCGATCACCACGGTCGGCGCCAGGCGGCGCAGGCGCTGGAACAGCAGCGGCAGGATCACCGCTTCGGTGAGGTCGGTCATGCTGATGCGATAGGTCTTGGCCGCCTGCTGCGGGTTGAAGATGCGGCTTTCCTGCACCGACACCCGCAACAACGACAGCGCATTGCGCACCGGGCCGATGATGTTCTGCGCCATCGGGGTGGGCACCATGCCCTGCGCGGTGCGCACGAACAGCGGGTCGTTGAAGGTTTCCCGAAGACGTGCCAGCGCGTTGGACACCGCCGGCTGAGTAATGCCGACAATCTGCCCGGCGCGGGTCAGGTTGGCTTCGGTGTAGATCGCGTCAAAGACGATAAACAGGTTGAGGTCGACCTTGCTCAGATTCATTTCGTTGCGCTCTTATTGTTAGGTGTCCATGCGCCGATCATATATCGGTGATGAATGTTAATACACGCCGAGAATAGGCTAGGTAAATTATCAACGCTGTTCTAGCATCGATTGCATGACCTAAACAACCTCTCAAAGAAGGGAGCTGCTCATGGATTTCGCCTATTCGCCCAAGGTTCAGGAACTGCGTGAACGCGTCACTGCGTTCATGGACGCTTACGTCTACCCGGCCGAGCCGGTGTTTGAACGCCAGGTCAGCGAAGGTGATCGCTGGCAGCCCACCGCAATCATGGAAGAGTTGAAGCTCAAGGCTAAAGCCGAAGGCCTGTGGAACCTGTTCCTGCCGGAATCCGAACTGGGCGCGGGCCTGACCAACCTTGAATACGCGCCGCTGGCCGAGATCATGGGCCGTTCCCTGCTGGGCCCGGAGCCGTTCAACTGCTCGGCGCCCGACACCGGCAACATGGAAGTGCTGGTGCGTTACGCCAATGCAGAACAGAAACAACGCTGGCTCGAACCGCTGCTGCGCGGCGAGATCCGCTCGGCCTTCGCGATGACCGAACCGGACGTGGCTTCCTCGGACGCCACCAACATGGCCGCCCGCGCCGAGCGCCAGGGCGACGAGTGGGTGATCAACGGCAAGAAATGGTGGACCTCCGGCGCCTGCGACCCGCGCTGCAAGATCCTTATCTTCATGGGCCTGAGCAACCCGGATGCACCGCGCCATCAGCAGCACTCGATGATTCTGGTGCCGGTGGACGCCCCAGGCGTGAAGATCGTGCGCCCCTTGCCTGTGTTCGGCTACGACGACGCGCCCCACGGCCACGCCGAAGTGCTGTTCGACAACGTGCGTGTGCCGTATGAAAACGTACTGCTGGGTGAAGGACGCGGTTTTGAAATCGCCCAGGGTCGCCTTGGCCCGGGCCGTATTCACCACTGCATGCGCTCCATCGGCATGGCCGAGCGCGCGCTGGAACTGATGTGCAAACGCGCCATCAGCCGTACCGCCTTCGGCAAACCGTTGGCGCGCCTGGGTGGCAACATCGACAAGATTGCCGACTCGCGGATGGAAATCGACATGGCACGTCTGCTGACCCTGAAAGCGGCGTACATGATGGACACTGCGGGTAACAAAGTGGCAAAAAGTGAAATTGCCCAGATCAAGGTGGTAGCACCGAACGTGGCGCTGAAGGTGATCGACCGCGCGATCCAGATCCACGGCGGCGCCGGGGTTTCCAACGACTTCCCGCTGGCCTACATGTACGCCATGCAACGCACCCTGCGCCTGGCCGACGGCCCGGACGAAGTGCACCGCGCGGCGATCGGCAAGTTCGAGATCGGCAAGTATGTGCCTAAAGAGCTGATGCGCAGCGGGCAGTAAATAGTCGGGTGACCCCGTCTATTGTGGCGAACGCGCTCCCTGTGGCGAGCGGGCTTGCCCCGCGTTGGGCTGCGCAGCGGCCCTGAAACCAGTCGATGGGGTCTATCAGGAACACTGCGGCGGTTTTATTGGGGCTGCTGCGCAGCCCAACGCGGGGCAAG
>NZ_LFMW01000033.1 GCF_001050345.1 Pseudomonas fildesensis
CCCGGGGTTACCTGGAGCGTCCGGCACTGACCGCCGAACGCTTTGTGCCGGATCCGTTCGGCAAACCCGGCAGCCGCGTGTATCGCAGCGGCGACCTGACCCGTGGCCGTCCGGATGGCGTGGTGGATTACCTCGGCCGCGTTGACCATCAGGTGAAAGTCCGTGGTTTCCGCATTGAGCTGGGCGAGATCGAAGCGCGGCTGCGCGAACAAGACAACGTCGGTGAAACCGTAGTGATCGCCCAGGACGGCCCGACCGGCAAACAGCTGGTGGCCTATGTGGTGCCGGCAGACGCTAACCTGACCGACCAGGCCGAGTTCCGCGAAACCCTGCGCCGCGCCCTGAAAACCCGCCTGCCGGATTACATGGTGCCAACCTACTTCATGTTCCTGGCGCAGATGCCGCTGACCCCCAATGGCAAGCTCGACCGCAAGGGCTTGCCCGAGCCGGATGCGAGCCTGCTGCAACAGACCTATGTGGCCCCCGAAACCGAGCTGGAACAGCAGATCGCCGCGATCTGGGCCGAGGTGCTGCGCTTGCCGCAGGTGGGCCTGAACGACAACTTCTTTGAAGTGGGTGGCCATTCCCTGCTGGCGATCCAAATCACCTCGCGGGTCCAGGCCGAACTGGGCCTGGAAGTGCCGCTGGTGGAAGTGTTCCAGACCGAAACGCTGCGCGCCTATGTACAGGCCGCAGCGACCTTGCGCGCCGGCAGCGCGGAAGATTTTGATGATCTTCGTGACTTTTTGAGCGAACTAGAGGCGATTTGAACCATGCTTTCCAACCCAAATATCGATCTGGTTTCGCGTTTTCTTCGCCTGCCTCTGGAACAGCGCCAGCAGTTTTACCAGCGCCTGCAAAGCCGCGGCATGAGCTTCGCTCAACTGCCGATTGCCTCGGTCCGCGAGGACGGCCAGAAGCTGCCGTTGTCCTACGCTCAGGAGCGCCAGTGGTTTCTCTGGCAGTTGGATCCGGACAGTGACGCTTATCACGTTCCCGGCGCCCTGCGCCTGAGCGGCCAGTTGGACAAGGCCGCCCTGCAACGCAGTTTCGACACCCTCGTGGCACGTCATGAAAGCCTGCGTACGCGCCTGCACCTGGACGCCGAGGAGCGCGTCCAGGAAGTGTTGGCCCACGCCGTGATCGAGATCGCTGAAAGCGCGGTCGACGAGACGCAGCTCAAGTCTCGCGTCGAAGCCGAAATTGCCCGTCCCTTCGACTTGCAGCAAGACCCGTTGCTGCGGGTTAGCTTGCTCGCAGTGAGTGCAGAAGAACACGTGCTGGTACTGGTGCAGCACCACATCGTTTCCGACGGTTGGTCGATGGGCGTGATGGTGCAGGAGCTGATGCAACTTTACGCCGCCTACAGCCAGGGCCAGGACTGTGCATTGGCGCCGCTGCCGATCCAGTACGCCGACTACGCGCTGTGGCAACGCAGCTGGATGGAAGCGGGGGAGAAGGCCCGGCAACTGGTGTACTGGCGCGAACTGCTCAGCGGCGCGCAGCCGGTGCTGGAGTTGCCGTTCGACCAGCCGCGCCCGGCGCAACAGAGCTTCCGCGGCGCGCGCCAGGACATCGCCCTGGAGCCAGCATTGGTTACAGGCTTGAAAACCCTGGCCCAGCGTGAAGGTGTGACGATGTTCATGCTGCTGCTGGCCTCGTTCCAGGCTTTTCTGTACCGCTACAGCGGCCAGCAGGATATTCGCGTCGGCGTGCCGATTGCCAACCGCAACCGTGTCGAGACCGAATCGCTGATTGGTTTCTTCGTCAATACCCAAGTGCTCAAGGCCGACCTCGATGGCCAGATGAGCTTCGCCCAGTTGCTGCAGCATACCAAGCGCCGGGCGCTGGAAGCCCAGGCCCATCAGGACTTGCCCTTCGAGCAATTGGTCGAGGCGCTGCAGCCGGAACGCAGCCTGAGTCACAACCCACTGTTCCAGGTGATGTTCAATCACCAGGCCAGTACTCAAGCAGCGGCGCACCCACTGCCGGGCTTGCGCGTGGCCAACCTCGAATGGGACACCCACAGCGCCCAGTTCGACCTGAGCCTGGATACCCAGGAGAGCGGCGACGCTATCTGGGCCTCCCTGACTTACGCCACCGACCTGTTCAGTGCAGGCACCGTGGCGCGCATGGCCGAGCACTGGCTGAGCTTGTTGCGTGCCGCCGTGGCGAATACCGCATTGCCCTTGCAGGACCTGGCGACACTCAACGCCGATGAGCGCGAGCAGATCCTCTCTCAGTGGAACGCCACCGAGCGCGACTATCCGCAAGGGCAGTGGGTGCATCAGTTGTTCGAGGCCCAGGCGCTGGCGCAGCCGGATGCGCCGGTATTGCGCTTCAACGAGCTGTCCCTGAGCTATTCCGAACTGAACCGCCGCGCCAACCGCCTGGCCCATCGCCTGATCCAAGCCGGCGTGGGGCCGGACGTGCTGGTAGGCCTGGCGGTAGAGCGTTCCATTGAAATGGTCGTGGGTCTGCTGGCTGTGCTCAAGGCCGGTGGTGCCTACGTGCCGCTGGACCCGG
>NZ_LFMW01000004.1 GCF_001050345.1 Pseudomonas fildesensis
GGATCGAAACGTTAATAGAGCCAAACTACACCGCTCTATCAACTCCTTCTGGGCTTCGATGAACTGAAGCAACCCGCTGTCGAATCTCGCATAACTCTTTGTTTACCAAGGAGTTTTCCGTTTCGACTGCGCCGGAAGTGGGGCGAATTATAGACTTTCAGAATCTGCCGTCAAGCGTTAATTTCAGGTTTGTTCGGATTTGAGCGTAATACGCGCAAAGGCCTTCTTACCAGCCTGACAAACATGGGTAGCACCCAGTACGTATATAAAGGTGCGATCCACAACCTCACCATCTATACGCACACCACCAGAACCTAAAAGGTCACGCGCCACTGCCGAGTTCTTCACCAACCCAGCCTTATTAAGGACAGCTGCGATCGGCATCGCCTCTGCAGCAGTCAACTCGATCTCCGGCAGATCATCTGGCAGTTCGCCATCCTTCATACGATTGCCTGCCGCACGGTGAGCATTGGCCGCAGCTTCTTCTCCATGGAAGCGCGCAACAATCTCTTCGGCCAGTTTGATCTTCACGTCACGCGGATTGGCGCCCGCCTCGACATCAGCACGCAGCGCATTGATCTCATCCATCGAACGGAAGCTCAACAGCTCGAAGTAACGCCACATCAGCGCATCCGGGATCGAAACCAGCTTGCCGTACATAACACCCGGCGCTTCCTGAATACCAACATAGTTACCCAAGGACTTGGACATCTTCTTGACGCCATCCAAGCCCTCCAGCAACGGCATGGTCAGAATGCACTGAGCTTCCTGGCCATACGCGCGCTGCAGCTCACGCCCCATCAGCAGGTTGAACTTCTGATCAGTGCCACCCAGCTCAACGTCCGCACGCAACGCCACCGAGTCGTACCCTTGAACCAGCGGGTACAGAAACTCGTGAATAGCGATCGGCTGATTGGTGGAGTAGCGCTTGTCAAAGTCATCCCGCTCGAGCATGCGAGCAACCGTGTACTGGGACGTCAGTCGAATGAAGTCAGCCGGCCCCATCTGATCCATCCAAGTGGAGTTGAATGCCACCTCGGTCTTGGCCGGATCAAGAATCTTGAACACCTGAGTCTTGTAGGTCTCGGCATTATCGAGAACCTGCTCCCGGGTCAGCGGCGGGCGCGTTGCGCTCTTGCCACTCGGATCACCGATCATCCCGGTGAAGTCACCTATAAGGAAGATGACCTGATGCCCCAGCTCCTGGAACTGACGCAGCTTATTAATAAGCACGGTATGACCCAAGTGCAGATCCGGCGCCGTCGGATCAAAGCCGGCCTTGATACGCAGGGGCTGGCCACGCTTGAGCTTTTCGATCAGCTCAGCTTCGACCAACAGTTCTTCCGCACCACGTTTTATCAGCGCTAGCTGCTCTTCAACCGACTTCATAACAGACCCGCAAGGCTCAGATTTAAAAGGGGAACCAACCATACAAGATCAGGGACTAATTACAAGTTTTGCCCTGCATACGGACACCGTTCAGCAAGCCCAGCGTTCGCGAGCTTGCGCCACAGATGATTTGGTTATATTTTATACAGTTATTTCATCTTCATCATGTCATTCATCTTTTCCATTTCATCTTCAAAGTCAAAATTACCTATGACCACAGAACCGTCTAAAGCGCCGCCGCTTTACCCGAAGACCCACCTGCTCGCAGCAAGTGGTATCGCCGCTCTTCTCAGCCTGGCACTCCTGGTATTCCCTTCCAGTGACGTAGAAGCCAAACGAACATCCCTGAGCCTTGACTTGGAAAGTCCGGTTGAGCAACTGACACAAGATCAAGACGCTTCCGACGCACAACAAGCCACAAATGCGCCAGCCGAATCGCCGTTTGCCCAGATAGAAGGTAACCCGGAGGACAATAAGCAAGCCGCTCAAGAGCAGCCTGCCCCTACGGTAGATGCAGCCAAGAACCCTCAACACCGCGAAGTGATCGTGGCGAAAGGCGATACGCTTTCGACGCTGTTCGAAAAGGTCGGCCTCCCCGCCGCTACGGTTAATGAAGTGCTGGCCAGCGACAAACAAGCCAAGCAGTTCACCCAGCTCAAACACGGCCAGAAGCTCGAGTTCGAACTGACGCCAGACGGTCAGTTAAATAACCTGCACAGCAACGTCAGCGACCTGGAAAGCATCACCCTGACCAAGGGCGCCAAGGGCTTTGCCTTCAATCGCATTACCACCAAGCCCGTGATGCGCTCCGCCTATGTGCACGGCGTGATCAACAGCTCGCTGTCGCAATCCGCCGCCCGCGCTGGCCTGTCCCACAGCATGACCATGGACATGGCCAGTGTGTTTGGCTACGACATCGACTTCGCCCAGGACATCCGCCAGGGCGACGAATTCGACGTGATCTACGAGCAGAAGGTCGCCAACGGCAAAGTGGTCGGCACCGGCGCCATTCTCTCGGCGCGCTTCACCAACCGTGGCAAGACCTACACCGCCGTTCGGTACACCAACAAACAAGGCAACAGCAGCTACTACACTGCTGATGGCAATAGCATGCGCAAGGCGTTCATTCGTACGCCGGTGGACTTCGCTCGTATTAGCTCGCGTTTCTCCATGGGTCGCAAGCATCCAATTCTGAACAAAATCCGCGCCCACAAAGGCGTCGACTATGCCGCCCCCCGCGGCACGCCAATCAAGGCAGCCGGTGACGGCAAGGTGCTGTTGGCCGGGCGTCGCGGTGGTTATGGCAATACAGTCATCATCCAGCACGGCAACACCTACCGCACTCTGTATGGCCACATGCAAGGCTTCGCCAAAGGCGTACAGACCGGGGGCAGCGTGAAGCAGGGCCAAGTGATCGGTTATATCGGCACCACCGGCCTGTCTACCGGACCGCACTTGCACTACGAGTTCCAGGTCAATGGCGTGCACGTAGATCCGTTGGGCCAGAAGCTGCCGATGGCCGACCCGATCGCCAAGGCTGAGCGCACGCGCTTCATGCAACAGAGCCAGCCGTTGATGGCGCGCATGGATCAAGAGCGCTCCACCTTGCTCGCCTCGGCGAAGCGTTAAGGCATGCCACTCTATATAGGTGTGATGTCCGGGACCAGCCTCGATGGCCTGGATATCGCCCTGATCGAACAAGACCCGGCGATCAATTTGATCGCCACCCGCTACATCCCCATGCCTGCCCCCCTGCGCACCGAGCTGCTCAGTTTGTGCGCCAGCGGGCCGGATGAAATCGCCCGTTCGGCAATTG
Source organism: Pseudomonas fildesensis (assembly GCF_001050345.1). GTDB lineage: Bacteria > Pseudomonadota > Gammaproteobacteria > Pseudomonadales > Pseudomonadaceae > Aquipseudomonas > Aquipseudomonas fildesensis. The sequence continues at coordinate 3,206 of NZ_LFMW01000004.1, forward strand.
CCCAGCAGCACTGGGTGACACTCGCCGCGCAAGGCATTCATGCCTTACTGGATCAGCACAACCTGAAGCCCCAGGACATACACGCGATTGGCAGCCATGGGCAGACCATCCGCCACGAACCTGCGCGGGGCTTTACCGTGCAGATCGGCAACCCTGCCCTACTGACTGAGCTGACAGGCATCACGGTGGTCAGTGATTTCCGCAGCCGCGACGTCGCCGCCGGCGGTCAAGGCGCGCCACTAGTTCCCGCGTTTCACGAAGCGCTGTTTGGCCAGCACAGCGGCAACCGCGCCGTATTGAACGTTGGCGGTTTCAGCAACCTCAGCCTGATCGAGACTGGCAAGCCTGTAGCCGGATTCGACTGCGGCCCTGGCAATGTCCTGCTGGATACCTGGATTCACCAGCAGCGCGGCGACCATTTTGATCGTGACGGCCAATGGGCCGCCAGTGGAAAGGTCGAGCCGCAGCTACTCAAGACGCTGCTCAGCGACCCCTTCTTTATGGCCACGGGCCCGAAAAGCACCGGGCGTGAAGTCTTCAATCTGGGGTGGCTGCAACAACACCTTGGCGGGCTACCGGCGTATCAACCCGAGGATGTCCAGGCCACTCTGCTGGAGTTGACCGCCCTGACCATCGTCAAGTCCCTGCAAACCGCCCAACCCCAGACCGAAACCCTACTGGTCTGTGGCGGCGGCGCCCACAACACCACGCTGATGAACCGCCTGGACGCGCTTCTGCCTGCTACCCACGTCAGCAGCACCGGCGCCTACGGCGTGGACCCTGACTGGGTGGAAGCCATGGCGTTCGCCTGGCTGGCCCATTGCTGCCTGGAAGGCATCGCCGCCAACCGCCCGAGCGTTACCGGCGCACGCGGATTGCGGGTATTGGGCGCGATCTACCCGGCCTGATCCCCAGACAGCAAAACGCCGCTTGGCCGATCAAAGCCAAGCGGCGTTTTTGTGTCAGCTATCGATCAGATCGAGAACGAAGACCCACAACCACACGTAGTGCTGGCGTTAGGGTTCTTGATCACAAAACGCGAGCCTTCCAGACCTTCCTGATAGTCCACCTCTGCACCTGCCAGGTACTGGAAGCTCATCGGATCCACAACCAGGCTCACACCCTCGCGCTCGACGATGGTGTCATCATCGGCCACATCTTCATCGAAGGTAAAACCGTACTGAAACCCTGAACAACCGCCGCCCGTAACGAATACGCGCAGCTTCAAGCGATCATTACCCTCTTCATCGACCAGGCTCTTCACCTTGTGCGCAGCACCGTGGGTGAATTGCAAAGCCGTGGGGGTGAAGGATTCAACGCTCATGCTGATAATCTCCCGGCGTAGCGCCGCCATATGCGTAATGGTCGGCATTATCCGCTTCTCCTAGAAAAGCGGTCAACTATTATGGGAGCAGCGGCAAGCTTCAAGCCGTTAAGCTTCAAGCTTGCCGCAGACAACTTGAAGCTTACAGCTGCTCTTAAGGCAGCATGCCCGCATGGGACAGACCCAGCTTCTCATCCAGGCCGAACAGGATGTTCATGTTCTGTACCGCCTGGCCCGACGCGCCCTTGACCAGGTTATCGATGACCGAGAGCACGACTACGAGGTCGCCATCCTGCGGACGATGCACCGCAATCCGGCACACGTTGGCGCCGCGCACGCTGCGGGTTTCGGGGTGGCTGCCCGCCGGCATCACATCGACGAACGGCTCATTGGCGTAGCGCTTTTCAAACAACGCCTGCAGATCCACCGAGCGATCAACGACGGTCGCATACAACGTGGAGTGAATCCCGCGGATCATCGGAGTCAGGTGCGGCACGAAGGTCAGGCCCACGTCTTTGCCGGCGGCGCGACGCAGACCTTGGCGTATTTCCGGCAAGTGGCGATGCCCTTTGACCGCATAGGCCTTCATGCTTTCAGACGTCTCGGAGTACAGCGAACCTACAGCTGCGCCACGACCGGCACCGCTGACGCCCGACTTGCAGTCCGCGATCAGGCGCGAAGCATCGGCCAGGCCGGCTTCCAGCAATGGCAGGAAACCCAGTTGGGTCGCGGTCGGATAGCAACCCGGCACCGCGATCAGGCGCGCTTGCTTGATTTGCTCACGATTGACTTCCGGCAGTCCGTAGACCGCCTCTTCCAGCAGCTCTGGAGCTCCGTGAGGCTGGCCGTACCACTTGGCCCATTCATCGGCGTCCTGCAAGCGGAAATCGGCCGACAGGTCGATAACCTTGGTGCCGGCCGCCAGCAGCTCACCGGCCAGCGCATGCGCAACACCATGAGGGGTGGCAAAGAACACCACGTCACAAGCGCCGAGAGTCTTGATGTCCGGAACGCTGAACGCCAGGCCGTCGTAGTGGCCTCGCAGGTTCGGGTACATATCGGCCACGGCAAGGCCCGCCTCGGATCGGGAAGTGATGACCACCACCTCTGCCTGCGGATGCTGAGCCAACAGACGCAGCAATTCGACACCGGTGTAACCCGTGCCGCCGACGATACCGACCTTGACCATAAACCTGCCCTCAACGAACCCACTGGAAAGCCGTCGATAATAGGGGCCGTATCGCCCTGCGACAACCGCCAACGTGACGTATGGACGCATGAGCCACTACTATCTTCAGTTACCGTGAACCTGGGAATAACTAAAAATGCTTTATCTATGGGTCAAAGCCTTCCATATCGTCGCCATCGTGTGCTGGTTTGCCGGGTTGTTCTACCTGCCACGCCTGTTCGTCTACCACGCACAAAGCGAGGACACCGTGAGTAAGGAACGCTTCAGCATCATGGAGCGCAAGCTGTACCGCGGCATCATGGGCCCGTCGATGCTGGCCACTCTGGTATTCGGCATCTGGCTGATTGCGCTCAACCCCGGCATATTTCAATCGGGCGCCTGGATACACGCCAAACTCACGCTGGTGGTGTTCCTGATCGGCTACCACCACATGTGCGGCGCACAGGTAAAACGCTTCGCCCGTGGCGAAAACACCCGCAGCCATGTCTTTTATCGCTGGTTCAATGAAGTCCCGGTTCTGATATTGCTGGCTATCGTAATTTTGGTCGTGGTCAAACCGTTCTAACTTCAATTACTCGGGGTACTTCCAATGTCGCTGCCCGCTTTGCTTGAACAACGTCTGCGCCTGCCCGTGGTGGCTGCGCCGATGTTTCTGATCTCCAACCCGCAACTGGTCCTGGCCTGCTGTCGCAACGGGGTGGTCGGGAGTTTCCCCGCGCTCAACCAGCGCGAAAGCAGCGGCTTCAAGGCCTGGCTGGAAGAAATCGAAGCGGGCCTGGCTCAACTGGACAACCCCGCGCCTTACGCCGTGAACCTCATCGTGCACAACAGCAACCCACGGCTGCAGGCTGACCTGGCGATCTGCGTCGAGCACAAAGTGCCAATCGTCATCACCAGCCTGGGGGCGGTGAAGGAATTGGTGGATACCGTGCACAGTTACGGCGGCCTGGTGTTTCACGATGTCACCACGCGGCGCCATGCCGAAAAAGCCGCTGAAGCAGGTGTCGATGGTTTGATCGCAGTGGCGGCCGGCGCCGGGGGCCATGCCGGCACTTGGAGCCCCTTCTCGCTGATTGCCGAAATCCGCCAGTTCTTCGACAAAACCCTGCTGCTCGCCGGCTGCCTCAACCACGGGCACGAAATTCTCGCCGCCCAACTGCTTGGTGCAGACCTTGCGTATTTCGGCACGCGCTTTATCGGCACCACCGAAAGCCATGCCCCGGATGCGTATAAAGAGATGCTGCTCACATCGCGGGCCGCCGACATCGTGCACACTCCTGCGGTCTCCGGCGTGCCCGCCAGCTTTATGCGCCAGAGCTTGGAAAACTCCGGTTTCGACCTCGCTGCCCTGCAAGGCAAAGGCGAAGTCAATTTCGGTTCCAAGCTCAAACCGTTAAGCGACGAAGCCAAAGCCTGGAAGACCGTCTGGTCGGCCGGCCAAGGCGTCGGTGAAATTAATGATTTGCCCAGCGTCGATGAACTCGTTGCCCGCCTGGATGCCGAATACCGCGTCGCACGCGAGAAGGCGACACAGTTGCGATGGCCTCGCTGATACACTTGCCAGGCCTGCTCAATAGAAGCAGGCCTGCCCCCTTCCCTATTACGTGACAAGGATGCCCGCATGAGCGACAACCGTTTCAAGATTGTGTTTGACGGAGCCCTGCTCCCGGGTGTCGAAAGCACCACCGCCAAACTGAATCTCGCCGAATTGTTCAAAAGTGACGTCGAGGCAATCGAGAAGCTCTTCACCGGCCGCCCAGTCGCCCTTAAGCGCGACCTGTCCCGTTCTGATGCCGAAACCTACCTCACTGCGCTAAAGAACGCCGGGGTCGACGCGCGTATCGAATCCGAACAGCCTGTGGCCTTCAGCCTGGCCGAAGCCCACGAGACGGATTCGGGCGCCTCTGACCTCTCCCGACCTGCCGCTTCGCCGTATGCACCGCCGCGCGCGGCGGTGGGTGATGACCTGCCGGAGTTCGCCACGCTCAACGCATTCACTATCCATGGGCGCATCGGCCGCCTGCGGTACCTGGCCTGGACGCTGGTATTGACCGTCGCGTTGCTGGTCGCCTCGGGCATCATCGCCACCGCAAGCTTCGCCGTGGCGACCGCTTCGCCGACGGCTGGCGTCATCCTCGGTTCGCTGCTGGGCTTCGCGCTGTTCGTTGCACTTGTCTGGGTCAGCGTACAAATCGGCGTGCAGCGCCTGCACGACCTGGGCTGGTCCGGCTGGCTGTACTTGCTCAACCTAGTACCGTTCGTGAACAGCATTTTCCCGCTGCTGCTGTTGGTGTTACCGGGTAATACCGGCGCCAACCAGTACGGTGCGCCACCACCGCGCAACTCCACTGCGGTGAAGGTACTGGCCTCCCTGTGGCTGGCGTTTATCCCGCTGATGCTCATCATTGTGTTGGCGCTGGGCATGAACGGCTACCTCGACCAACTCGAAGCCAACGTGGACAGCAGCTACGAAAGCAGCTCGATCAACGCCGACGATGACACCGATCAAAGCGTGATCGTCGAGGAAGAAGATACGCAAAGTGCTGACGAAGCGGCCGAACCTGTAGACTCTCCAGAACAGTAAAAGAAACGCCCGCCGCCTGTGATGTCTCTGTCACAGGCCCGGCGGCGTTGCGATGGAGAAAGGCATGACCCGTTACGCTCTGATCACCGGTGCCTCCAGCGGCATCGGCATGGCCTTGGCTGAAGCACTGGCCCGTCGTGGCCGCAGCTTGATTCTGGTGGCCCGCCAGCGTGATCAGTTGGAAAGCATTGCAATCGAATTGACTCAACGCTTCGGCGTCGAGGTGTTGTTTCGTGCCTGCGACCTGGGTGAACCCCTGCGTTTGTCCGGGTTCCTGCTGGAGCTCGAAGAAGGCGAGCGGCAAATCGACTTGCTGGTGAACTGCGCCGGTATTGGCACCAGTGGGCCGTTCCTGGCCCAGGACTGGATGACCGAGCAGGACCTGATCGAAGTCAACATCCTCGCCCTGACGCGTATGTGTCACGCCCTCGGCAATGCCATGGCCCTGAACGGTGGCGGGCAAATTCTCAACGTTGCCTCAATCGCCGCGTTCCAACCCGGCCCGTGGATGAGCACTTACTACGCGAGCAAGGCGTATGTGCTGCACTTCTCCGAAGGTTTGCGCGAAGAACTGAAGAGCTGCGGCATCAAGGTTTCGGTACTGTGCCCTGGCCCAACGCGCACCGCATTCTTCGGGACTGCGCAAATGGACACTGCCAAGCTCGATCGCAGCCAACAGCTCATGAGCCCGGAAGAAGTAGCGCTCCACACTGTGCGTGCACTGGAAAAAAACAAAGCCATCATCATCCCCGGTCGCCGCAACCGCTGGCTGGCGTTCAGCCCCCGTTTCAGCCCGCGCTGGCTGACCCGCAAGATCGCCGGTGCCATCAACAAGGCCTATTGCCCGCGCTGACCGCGTGCGTACACTCACTCTGCACTTTCACCATGGAGAAACAGCTGTGGATACTCTGTTCACCAAGATCATCAACCGAGAAATACCCGCGAAGATCATCTACGAAGACGATCAAGTCCTCGCCTTCCACGATATCGCCCCAATGGCGCCCGTGCATTTCCTGGTAATCCCGAAAAAGCCGATCCGCACCCTCAATGACCTCACGGAAGACGATAAAGCCCTGGCCGGCCACATTTTATTCACCGCCCAGCGACTGGCTGTGGAACAAGGCTGCGAAAAGGGTTTTCGCGTAGTGATGAACTGCAACGAAGATGGCGGGCAAACCGTTTACCACATCCACATGCACGTTCTGGGTCAGCGCCAAATGAACTGGCCGCCGGGCTGAGTTCATTGCGGGGAGCTTGCGACCGCTGCGCAGTCGAACGGGACGGTGCGACAAGCTCCCTCGCAACGGGGGCAAATTGACTCAGCGCAAACGCTTCGCCCTCTCTTGCGGTAAACTGGCCGCCGAGATTCTTCCCGGAGGTCAGCATGACTACCCAACGTCACTACTCGCCGATTGACCGTCTGTTGCTGCAAGCCGACATGGCCATGCGCACGCTGCTGCCCTTCAGTGGCCAACCGTACCGTCCGTCTCCCGCCATCGTGCAGCCCGATGCGCAGATGAGCGAGATCGACACCCGCCATGTCGCCGGCCTGATGCGCATCAACCATACCGGCGAAGTCTGTGCCCAGGCGCTGTACCAAGGCCAGGCCCTGACCGCCAAGCTGCCGCAAGTGCGTGCGGCCATGGAGCATGCGGCCGAGGAAGAAATCGACCACCTGGCCTGGTGCGAACAACGCATTCGCCAACTGGGCAGTCACCCCAGCGTGCTGAACCCGCTGTTTTATGGACTGTCGTTCGGTATAGGCGCTGCAGCCGGCTTGATCAGCGACAAAGTCAGCCTCGGTTTTGTCGCAGCCACCGAACATCAGGTATGCAAACACCTGGATGAACACTTGGAGCAATTGCCGGCCGAGGACGAAAAGTCCCGGGCGATTCTTGAGCAGATGCGTATTGATGAAGAACATCATGCGGAAAGCGCACTGGATGCCGGCGGTTTCCGCTTCCCGGCGCCGGTAAGGTTTGGCATGAGCGTGCTGGCCAAGGTCATGACCAAAAGCACCTATCGAATCTAAGTGCGTCGAATCTAAGCACATCGAATCTAACCTGCAAAAAAGGGCGCTTTCAAAGCGCCCTTTTTTTCAGCCGATCCTGCGATCACCCCAACTCGATGATTTCATAATCATGGGTGATGGCCACACCGGCCGCCCCCAGCATGATCGAAGCAGAGCAATACTTCTCGGCCGACAGCTCAATGGCGCGCTTGACCTGGGCTTCTTTCAGCGCCCGGCCCTTCACCACAAAATGCATATGGATCTTGGTAAAGACCTTGGGATCTTCCGTGGCGCGCTCGGCTTCCAGGAAGGCTTCACAGCTTTCCACGGCCTGGCGGGATTTCTTCAGGATGCTGACGACATCGAAATTGCTGCAACCGCCTACACCCAGCAGGAGCATTTCCATCGGGCGTACACCCAGGTTACGGCCACCGGCTTCCGGCGGGCCGTCCATGACCACTACATGGCCACTGCCCGACTCACCGAGGAACATGGCTTCGCCCGCCCATTGGATGCGTGCCTTCATCGCCCAGACTCCACTGCTAAAAAAGGGTCGCCAGCTTAGCACAGCGCCCGCCAGCGGCTGCGATTCTCACGAAAGCGATCGACATCAGCGTTTGGCCGTTAAATTCGCTAATCGAGTCAGAATGTGTCTGTTAAGCTGGCGCCAACGGACTGGCGCATTGCCATCCCTTGTACAGCGTGTATCAATGCCGACATCGCTGGATAAAAACAACTCCAACAACACCGTGCAGTCTTTTCGGGATACAACCATGGTTGCTCTTACGCCCATACCCAAGATCAAGAATCTCGACAAACTGTTGATGCATTGCCAGCGTCGGCGCTACCCCGCCAAACACAACATCATCTGCGCAGGCGAGCGCTCCGAAACGCTGTTCTTCATTATCAAAGGCTCGGTCACCATCCTGATCGAGGATGAGGACGGCCGCGAGATGATCATCGCCTACCTCAATACCGGTGATTTTTTTGGCGAACTGGGGCTGTTTGAACCCGCCGGTAAAGAGCAGGAACGCAGCGCCTGGGTACGCGCCAAGATCGAATGCGAAGTCGCCGAGATCAGCTACGCGAAATTTCGCGAATTAGCCCAGCAGGACCCCGACATTCTCTACGCCTTGAGCGGGCAGATTGCCCAGCGCCTGCGCGACACCACGCGCAAAGTCGGCGACCTGGCGTTTTTTGACGTCACCGGCCGGGTGGCTCGCTGCCTGCTGGAACTGTGCAAGCAGCCAGACGCCATGACCCACCCCGACGGCATGCAGATCAAAGTCACGCGCCAGGAGATCGGGCGCATTGTCGGCTGTTCACGAGAGATGGTCGGCCGCGTGCTCAAGGACCTGGAAGAGCGCAACCTGGTGCACGTCAAAGGCAAGACGATGGTGGTGTTTGGTACCCGTTAACCCGGCAGGAAGCTGGCCAGCATCTGGCGGTACAAGGTGTCGAGTCGGCTGATCGCATCCGGCGCAGGGAAGGCTTCGTGCAGGGCGATATGGCTGTCGGCGCGAACCCGTTGCTCCAGGCCGCAGGCCTCATTGAACCGGTTGACCGCCGCAATCAGCTCTTCGCGATCGTTATCCAGCAACAACGCGCCGTGCACCAACCCCACTGGACGGCCGCCGCTTTGGCGCCAGCGCTGGGCGGTGCCGACCATTTTGCGGCCGTTGAGGTTGACGTTATAGCGGCCGTCGCAGAATGCACCGTCAATCTCACCGACCGTGGCATCGCCGCCCAATTGGATCAACAGGTCACAGATCGGTTGGCACAACCGCTGGTAACCGGTTTCGATCCGGCCCTGATCGCCTTCGCTGCGCGGCGGTGCGTACACCAGCGCGATATTCACCGTGGCGCTCGATTGCGGCACCGGCTCACCACCGGTTTCCCGCAGCAACACCGGCCAACCGGCATCCGCGGACACACGGCTGGCGCTATCGAACGCTGGCAATCGGCTTAAGCGGCGTGGCATCACCAATGCCTGATCACAGGGCTGCCAGAACAACAGCCCAAATTCCTGCTCACCCGCGCAAACGGCGGCCAGTAGGTCTTGCTCGGCAGCAAGACCTGCTTCAACGGTCATCATCACGGGCTGAGTCATCGAACACCTACCTCTGTGAACAGACACAAAACTTAATGTGGGAGGGGCGGTGCGACGATTCGATTTGCTCCCGATAGCGGAGTGTCTGTCGACTTATTCTTCAACTGACAGAATGCTATCGGGAGCAAGCCGAATCGTCGCACCGCCCCTCTCACATTTTGATCGCGTTTCAAATCAGTCCAGGGTCGAACCGCTGACCGCCACGCCACGCTCCGGGAAGAACAGGCGTTGCAGTTCCGCCCCCGGGTTTTCAGCGCGCATGAACGTCTCGCCGACCAGGAACGAATACACACCGCTGATTTCCATCAGTTCCACGTCGGCGCGATTGACGATGCCACTCTCGGTGATCACCAGACGGTCGCGCGGAATACGCGGCAGCAGGTCGAGGGTGTTTTCCAGGCTGACTTCGAAGGTGTGCAGGTTACGGTTGTTGACCCCCACCAGCGGTGTGTCGAGGGTTTTCAGTGCGCGCTCCAGCTCATCGCCGTCGTGCACTTCGACCAACACGTCGAGGCCGACACTTTTGGCCACAGCGGCCAGTTCGGCCATTTTTACGTCATCCAGTGCGGAGACGATCAGCAACACGCAATCGGCGCCCAGTGCACGGGCTTCGACGATTTGGTACGGGTCGACCATGAAGTCCTTGCGGATCACCGGCAACTTACACACAGCGCGGGCCTGCTGCAGAAACAGGTCGGCGCCCTGAAAGTAGTCGATATCAGTCAGCACCGACAGGCAAGTCGCCCCACCCTTCTCGTAGCTGACAGCGATATCTGCCGGTACGAAATTTTCGCGAATCACGCCTTTGCTCGGCGAAGCTTTCTTGATTTCAGCAATCACGGCCGGCTGCTTGAGCTTGGCCTGGGCGATCAAGGCATTGGCAAAACCACGCGGCGCATCGGCACTTTTCGCCAAACCTTCCAGTTCGGCGAGGCTGACACGGGCACGGCGCTCAGCGACTTCTTCGGCTTTGCGGGCCAGGATCTTTTCCAGAACGGTCGGCACACTCATCCTTCATTCTCCATCTTGAACACCGCAGTAAAGGCACCCAACTCTTCCAGCTTTTCGCGCGCGAGCCCGGTGTGCAACGCATCATGCGCAAGGGCTACGCCCTCTTTAAGACTGTAGGCGTGATCGGCGGCATACAGCGCCGCACCCGCATTGAGCACAATCATTTCTGCGGCTTTCTGGCCGTTTTCGGTCTTGCGACGCCCCAAGGCATCGCGAATCAATTCCAGGGAAGCGGCTGGGCTTTCCACCGCCAGGCCGTGCAGGCTCTGGCTTTTCATGCCCAAGTCTTCAGGTTCGACCCAGTATTCGGTGATTTGGTCATTCTTTAGCTCCGCCACAAAGGTCGGCGCCGCCAGGCTGAATTCATCCAGGCCATCTTTCGAATGCACCACCAGCACATGCTTGCTGCCCAGACGTTGCAAGACTTCGGCCAGTGGCCGGCACAGCGCCTGGCTGAACACGCCCACCACCTGGTGCTTCACACCGGCCGGATTCGTAAGCGGGCCGAGCATGTTGAACAGGGTGCGCAGGCCGAGATCTTTGCGTGGGCCGGCCGCGTGTTTCATCGCCCCATGGTGAGACTGGGCAAACATGAAGCCGATGCCGACGTTCTCAATGCAACGCGCCACTTGCACCGGCGTCAGGTTCAGGTAGATCCCGGCCGCTTCCAGCAAGTCGGCGCTGCCGCTCTTGCCGGACACCGCACGGTTACCGTGTTTGGCCACGGTGCAGCCAGCAGCCGCTACCACGAAGGAAGACGCCGTCGACACGTTGAAAATATTCGCCCCGTCACCGCCGGTGCCGACCACGTCGACCACGCCGTCGAGGGTCTTGAGCTCAACCTTGTCCGCCAACTCGCGCATCACCGACACGGCGCCAACGATCTCGTCGATGCTCTCGCTCTTCATGCGCATCGCCATCATGAACGCGCCGATCTGCGCGTCCGTGCATTGGCCGGTCATGATCTCGCGCATCACATCGCTCATTTCAGCGGTGCTCAGGTCCAGGTGGCCGACGATACGGCCAAGGGCAGTCTTGATATCCATGGAAAGTCCTTAGCGCGAGCCGCCGCTCTGCTTGAGAAAGTTGGCGAACAGCTCGTAACCCTGCTCGGTCAGGATCGATTCAGGGTGAAATTGCACCCCTTCGATGTTCAGTGTTTTGTGGCGCAGGCCCATGATCTCGTCGACCGATCCGTCTTCCAGCTGGGTCCACGCAGTCAGCTCAAGGCATTCGGGCAAGGTTTCGCGCTTGACCACCAGCGAGTGGTAACGGGTCACCGTCACCGGCAGGTTCAGGCCGTGGAACACGCCCATATTATTGTGGAACACCGGGCTGGTCTTGCCGTGCATCACCTGGCGCGCGCGCACCACGTCACCGCCAAAGGCCTGGCCGATGGACTGATGACCCAGGCACACGCCGAGGATCGGCAGCTTTCCGGCAAAATATTTGATCGCCTCAAGGGACACGCCGGCTTCAGTCGGCGTGCAAGGACCAGGCGAGACCACGATGCGCTCAGGGTTCAGAGCAGCGATTTCGGCCACAGTCAGTTCGTCATTGCGCACCACCTTGACCTCGGCACCGAGTTCGCCCAGGTACTGCACAACGTTGTAGGTAAAGGAATCGTAGTTATCAATCATCAGCAACATGGGGAAACCTCAAGAATTCTTAGCGCTGGGGGGTCTGTTCAGCCAACGCCACTGCGCGGAACATGGCGCGGCGCTTGTTCAGGGTTTCTTCCCATTCGAGGGCCGGTACCGAGTCGGCGACAATCCCGCCCCCCGCCTGCACATGCAGTTCGCCGTCCTTGATCACCGCCGTGCGAATCGCAATGGCGGTGTCCATGTTGCCGTTCCAGGCGAAATACCCCACGGCGCCGCCGTAGACGCCACGCTTGACCGGCTCCAGCTCATCAATGATTTCCATCGCGCGAATCTTCGGCGCACCCGACAAGGTGCCCGCCGGCAGAATCGCCCGCAGCGCGTCCATCGCGGTCAAACCGGCTTTCAACTCGCCGGTGACGTTGGACACGATGTGCATCACGTTGGAATAACGTTCGATAACCATCTTCTCGGTCAGCTTCACCGAACCGATTTCCGATACACGCCCGGTGTCATTGCGGCCCAGGTCGATCAGCATCAAGTGCTCGGCGATTTCCTTGTCGTCGCTCAGCAGGTCTTCTTCCAGCGCCAGGTCCGCTTCTTCGGTCGCACCACGCGGGCGGGTGCCGGCAATCGGGCGCACGGTGATCAGGTTGTCTTCAACCCGAACCAGTACTTCCGGCGAACTGCCCACCACGTGGAAGTCGCCAAAGTTGAAGAAGTACATGTACGGCGTCGGGTTGAAGCAGCGCAGCGCACGGTACAGATCGATCGGCGCGGCCTTGAAGTCGATGGACATGCGTTGCGACGGCACCACCTGCATGCAGTCACCGGCGAGGATGTATTCCTTGATGGTATCGACCGCGCGTTCGTAGTCAGACTGGGTAAAGCTGGAGCGGAACACCGGGTCGGCTGCCGGTGGGCGGCTGAGGTCCAGGCCGCGACGCGGGGTGATCGGCTGGCGCAGTTTTTCCAGCAGGGCTTCGAGGCTGGCCTGGCCTTGCTCGAAGGCGTCTGCCTGTGCGGGATCGGCGAGCACAATCGCGTGCATTTTGCCGGCAAGGTTGTCGAACACCACTACCGCATCAGAGACCATCAGCAGAATGTCCGGCACGCCCAAGGGATCGGGGTTCGGACATTTGCCCAGGCGTTTTTCCACGTAACGCACGCAGTCGTAGCCGAAATACCCCACCAGGCCACCGTTGAAACGCGGCAGGCCAGGGATGGTCGGCACGTTGTAGCGCGCCTTGAACGCTTCGACGAAGGACAGCGGGTCTTCGACGTCGTGGCTTTCGATCTCGACGCCATCATGGGTGATGCTCACGTGATGATCGTGAACGCGCATGACGGTGCGGCACGGCAGGCCGATGATCGAGTAACGGCCCCACTTCTCGCCACCCTGTACCGATTCCAGCAGGTAGGAGTTGGGCTCGTCAGCCAGTTTCAGGTAGATCGACAGCGGCGTATCGAAGTCGGCCAGGGTTTCGCAGGCCAGGGGGATACGGTTATAGCCGGCAGCGGCCAAACGCAGGAATTCTTCGCGGTTCATGAGGTGCCTCGTGGTGTGAGGGTCTAACAGTCAGGTATGCAAATGTGCCGCAGGGCGCGGCCAGGATCAGTCAGGCGCGCCAACGCCAGCGGGCCAGGGCCTTGATGACTTTCATCCAGAGTTTGCGAGTGACCACCACGATGGAATTTCCAGAAGGGGACGGATCGATATCGGGCAACGTTATCTCAGCGCCCGCTCCCAAGCAACCCGGGATTAGCAGTCGCAGGTCATCAATCACCAGCGCCGGCGACTCTTCGGCGATCGGCCGGCCATGGTTATAGCCGTAACTCAGGGCCACACATTGCACGCCCGCCGCTTTTGCGGCCTGCACATCACTGCGCGAATCGCCGACAAACAACGACTGGGAGGCCGGGATATTGGCCATTTTCATTACGAAAAACAGCGCCGCTGGGTCAGGCTTCTTCTGCGGCAGGGTATCGCCGCCGATGATCCAGCGGAAATAACGGCCAATTTTCATCTGGTCCAACAGCGGCGCGACGAAGCGCTCCGGCTTGTTGGTGATCAGGGCCATTTCCACGCCCTGCTTGTGCAGCCATTTGAGCGTGTCGCGTACGCCGGGGTACACCACGGTCAGTTCGTGGCCGTCTTCATAGGCGGCGTTGAACAATTCCAGGGCCCGCTCGGCCTCAACATCATCGACACCTTGAGCGTCAATATGATTGGCCAGGGCCCGGCGCACCAGCATCTGTACACCGTTGCCGACCCATTCGCGTACCGACTCGATCCCCGCCGGCTTACGCCCCAGCTTGAGCAGCATCTCGTCCACCGCCGCCGCCAGGTCTGGCACCGAGTCGATCAACGTACCGTCCAGATCGAACATCACCAGCCGTGGCAGTTTGCCGGGGAACAACTGCTCGAAACCGCTCATGGACGCGCCAGCGCCAGTTCGGCACGCATCTTGTCGATCACTTCCTGATAGTTCGGGGCGTTGAAGATCGCCGAGCCCGCCACAAACGTGTCGGCGCCAGCAGCAGCGATCTCACGGATGTTGTTGACGTTGACCCCGCCGTCGATTTCCAGGCGGATGTCCCGGCCCGAGGCATCGATCAGCGCACGGGCTTCGCGCAGCTTGTCGAGGGTGCCAGGGATGAACTTCTGCCCACCGAAGCCTGGGTTGACGCTCATCAGCAAGACCATATCGACCTTGTCCATCACGTACTTGAGCACGTCCAACGGGGTGGCGGGGTTAAATACCAGGCCCGCCTTGCAGCCGCCTTCACGGATCAGTTGTAGGGTGCGGTCGACGTGCAGCGAGGCTTCCGGGTGGAAGGTGATGTAGGTCGCACCGGCTTCAACGAAGTCACCGATGATCCGGTCTACCGGGCTGACCATCAGGTGCGCATCGATCGGCGCAGTAATGCCGTACTTGCGTAGCGCGGCGCAAACCATCGGACCGATGGTCAGGTTGGGCACGTAATGGTTGTCCATGACATCGAAGTGCACGAAGTCGGCACCGGCGGCCAACACCTTGTCCACTTCCTCACCCAGGCGGGCGAAATCGGCGGAGAGAATCGATGGAGCAATAACGAAGGGCTGCATGACGCACCTTTTTTGAGCTAAATCACGATGGCGCGCATTGTATACCTCATGCTTTGCCCCGCGCACCGTGACCCTAGTAAGCAGCCCGGTAGATTTTCTCGATATCAGCCGCACTGAGCTTGCGCGGGTTGTTGCGCATCAGGCGCTCGATACCCGCCGCTTCGGTGGCCATGGCCGGGATCGCGTCCTCGGGAACGCCGAAGCTGCGCAGGCCCGACGGAATTTCCACGGCGGCACACAGGCGCGTCATCGCTTCAACCGCTTGATCGGCGGCATCGTTGACACTCAGGCCGGTGACGTTCACGCCCATGGCCTGCGCAATGTCTTGCATACGCTCGACACAGGCCAGTTTGTTCCAGTGCATCACATAGGGCAGCAACAGCGCGTTGCTTACGCCATGTGCAATATTGAACCGCCCGCCCAACGGGTACGCCAACGCATGTACCGCGCCCACGCCGGCGTTTCCGAACGCCATGCCGGCCATCAGGCTGGCGGTGGCCATGTCGTCGCGGGCCTGCAGGTGGGCCGGGTTGGCGTAGGCCTTGGGCAGTGCCTTGGCAATCAGCTTGATTGCGCCAATGGCCAGGGCATCGGTAATCGGCGAGGCATTCAGCGACAGGTAGGACTCAATGGCATGCACCAGCGCATCCACGCCACTGGCGGCGGTCACGCTGCGCGGGCAAGTGAGGGTCATTTGCGGGCTGATCAGCGCGACATCCGGCAGCAGGAAGTCGCTGACGATACCTTTTTTCAGCTGCGCGGCCTTGTCGGAGAGGATTGCCACATTGGTCACCTCCGAGCCGGTGCCGGCCGTGGTGGGGATGGCGATCAGCGGCGGGCCTTTACGCGGTACCTGGTCGACACCGAACAAGTCCGCCAGCGCGCCGTGGTAACCGGCATAGGCGGCGACGCTTTTGGCGATATCGATGGCGCTGCCGCCGCCCAGGCCGATCAAGCCGTCATGCCCGCCCTCGCGGTACGCGCGCATGCAGTCTTCAACGATGGCGATTTCCGGGTCGGGTAGCACGCGGTCGAAAATTTCGTAGGTGCGCTCGCCCAGATGCTCCAGCGCCAGCGCCACGGTGCCAGATTTGACCAGCGCGGCATCGGTAACGATCAGCGGGTTATCCACATCCAGGCGTGTGAGTTCGGCGGCCAGTTGTTCGATGGCACCAGCGCCGGTGAGCAGTTTGTGGGCGATCGTGAATGAGGAAGTACTCATGTGCGCGGCCTCTTATTAATAGATGGGCTGGCACAAGAGTAGCTGACCGAAACAGGTTGTCTTCCATTCAGCCGCTGAATGGTCACAAAACCCATGTGGGAGGGGGCTTGCTCCCGATGGCGGTGGTTCAGCCAACACATCTATTGCCTGACACACCGCTATCGGGAGCAAGCCCCCTCCCACATTTAGACCTGGGCGGTACGCAGTTTTTCGCTGCGCCCACGCAGCCATTCCAGGGTCAGCAACAGCAACACCGAGAAGGCAATCAGCAAGGTCGCCGCGGCGGCAATGGTGGGGCTGAGGTTTTCGCGGATACCGCTGAACATCTGGCGCGGCAGGGTCGCTTGTTCGGGGCCGGCGAGGAACAGTGTCACCACCACTTCATCGAACGAGGTGGCGAAAGCGAACAGCGCCCCGGAAATCACCCCCGGTGCGATCAGCGGCAGGGTCACCCGACGAAAGGCGGTCAACGGCGAAGCGCCGAGGCTGGCCGCCGCCCGCACCAGGTTATGGTTGAAACCCTGCAAGGTCGCCGACACGGTGATGATCACAAACGGCACACCCAACACCGCATGCACCACGATCAGCGAGAAAAAGCTGTTACCCAGGCCCAGCGGCGCGAAGAACAGATAACTCGCTACACCGATAATCACCACCGGCACCACCATCGGCGAAATCACCAGCGCCATCACCAACGCCTTGCCGGGGAAATTGCCTCGCGTCAGGCCAATCGCGGCCAGGGTGCCGAACACCATCGCCAGCACCGTGGCCGCAGGGGCGACGATGATGCTGTTCTTCAACGCACGCATCCATTCGGCCGAGGCGAAAAAGTCCTGGTACCAATGCAGCGAAAAGCCTTGCAGCGGGTACACCAGGAAACTACCGCTGTTGAACGACAGCGGGATGATCACCAGCACGGGCAATATCAGGAACAACAGGATCAAGCCGCAGAGGATCCGCAAGCTGTAGAACCACACCCGTTCCACCGGTGACATATAAGGGCTCAGCATCGCAAGGTCTCCTCAGCTCAGGCGCAGGCGGCTGGCGCCTACCAGCCAGTTGTAGATCAGGTACAGCACCACAGTCGCCAGCAGCAACAAGCCGCCCAACGCCGTCGCCATGCCCCAGTTGATACTGGTGTTGGTGTAGAAGGCCACGAAGTAGCTGACCATCTGGTCGTTCGGGCTGCCCAGCAGCGCCGGGGTGATGTAGTAACCAATCGCCAGGATGAACACCAGCAGGCAACCGGCGCCGACACCGGCGTAGGTCTGCGGGAAGTACACGCGCCAGAAGCTGGCGAACGGGTGGCAGCCCAGGGAAATCGCCGCGCGCATATAGGTAGGCGAGATGCCCTTCATCACGCTGTAGATCGGCAGAATCATGAACGGCAGCAGGATATGCACCATGGAGATGTAGACCCCGGTGCGGTTGAACACCAGCTCCAGCGGCTTATCGATCAGGCCCATGCCCATCAGTGCGCTGTTGATCAGGCCGCCGGACTGCAGCAGCACGATCCACGCGGCCACCCGCACCAGGATCGAGGTCCAGAACGGCAGCAGCACCAGAATCATCAGCAGGTTGCTTTTACGCGCTGGCAGGTTGGCCAGCAGGTACGCAAGGGGATAGGCCAGCAACAGACAGATGGCCGTGATCACCAGGCCCATCCAGAAGGTGCGGGCGAAGATGTCCAGGTAGATCGCCTGGTCCGGTGTGGCCGGGGCCACTTCGCCGAGGTCGTCGATGCGATGATCGACGGCCGCCAGCAGGTAATAAGGCGTAAGGCTGCTGGTATTGCGCCGGATCGCCTGCCAGTACGCCGGGTCGCCCCAGCGTTCGTCGAGGGCTTCCAGCGCAGCTTTATAAGAGGCAGGCGCTTCGGTAAACGGTAGCGCCCGCGCGGTTTTGGTCAGCAGGCTGCGATAGCCGGCCAGTTCCATGTTCAAGCGTTTCGACAAATCGCCCAACGTTTGGTTTTTACGCGCTTCGCCCAGGTCTTCACTGAGCGCCTGGTACACCGGTTCGCCGGGCAAGCCACGGCCGTCCCAGGCCTTCACCGCCACCACAGTGCGCGGCAAACCGCCCACCACTTCCGGGTTGCCGACGCTTTTGTAGAGCAGCGCGACGATCGGCACCAGGAACACGAGCAGCAAAAACAGCACCAGCGGCGCAATCAAGGCCTGGGCCTTCCAGCGATTAAGCCGCTCGGCACGCGCCAGGCGCTGCTTGAGGGTGGGGCTGTTGACCTCGTTCGAGGGAACGGCAATGGCCATGGCTGACTCCGGAATACTGAAAATGACGACAAACCTGTGGGGGCTTGGACCTAACTCTGTGGCGGCCGGGCTTGTTGTGGCAAGCGGGTCTGTGGTGGCAAGCAGGCTTGTAGTGGCGAGCGAGTCTGTGGTGGCGAGCGGGCTTGCCCCGCGTTGGGCTGCGAAGCGGCCCTAAAACCACACGCTGAGTTCTTTCAGAAGGAACTCAGCGTTTTCATTGGGGCTGCTTCGCAGCCCAACGCGGGGCAAGCCCGCTCGCCACCACAGGCCTGCTTGCCACAACAGACCCACTCGCCACCAAAGACCCATTTGCTACAACAGGCCCGCTGCTCACAGCAAGCCCACTTGCCAAAGCAAGCCTGCTCCTACAGGGCTATTTAGCCGCCCAGGAATTGAAGCGCTGCTCGAGTTGCTCGCCGTTATCCGCCCAAAAGCTCACATCGATCTGCACCTGGTTGGCGATGTTTTCCGGGGTGGTCGGCATATCCTTCAGGATGTCCTTGGCCAGCAGCGGTACGGCTTGGGTGTTGGCCGGGCCG
Organism: Pseudomonas fildesensis; assembly: GCF_001050345.1. GTDB lineage: Bacteria > Pseudomonadota > Gammaproteobacteria > Pseudomonadales > Pseudomonadaceae > Aquipseudomonas > Aquipseudomonas fildesensis. The sequence continues at coordinate 22,176 of NZ_LFMW01000004.1, forward strand.
TAGGCGATGTTTTCCGAGTAGATCTTCTGCTGCTGCGGCTGCACCGAGAAAGCGATGAATTTCTTCGCCGCTTCAGCACGGTCCTTGGCCAGGCCTTTTGGAATGGCCCAGGCGTCGAAGTCGTAGATGCCGCCGTTCCAGACTACTTTCAGGTTGCTTTCTTTTTGCACAGCGGCGATGCGGCCGTTATAGGCGGAGCTCATCACCACGTCGCCCGAAGCGAGGTACTGCGGCGGTTGTGCGCCAGCTTCCCACCATTGGATCGACGGCTTGAGTTCATCCAGCTTCTTGAACGCACGGTCCTGGCCATCTTTGCCGGCCAGCACTTTGTACACATCCTTCGGCGCCACGCCGTCAGCCATCAAGGCGAATTCCAGGGTGTACTTGGCGCCCTTGCGCAGGCCGCGTTTGCCCGGGAATTTCTTGGTATCCCAGAAATCTACCCAGCTGGTCGGCGCGCTGGTCAGTTTGTCGGCGTTGTAGGCCAACACGGTCGACCACACGAAGAAGCCCACACCGCACGGCTGGATCGCGCCCTTCACGTAGTCCGCGGTGTTGCCGAACAGTTTCGGGTCCAGCGGCTCAAACATATCTTCGTCGCAGCCACGGGACAGTTCCGGCGACTCCACTTCCACCAGGTCCCAGGACACGCTCTTGGTGTCGACCATGGCTTTCACCTTGGCCATCTCACCGTTGTACTCACCGGCGACGATCTTGCCGTTGCCCGCACTTTCCCACGGCGCGTAGAAGGCCTTGACCTGGGCCGCCTTGTTCGCGCCACCAAAGGACACGACCGTCAGGTCCGGGCCTGCCATGGCCTGTGTCGCGCCCATCAAGCCTAAAGCCAGGGCGGAATATTTCAGGGATCTCAACATTGTTGTTCTCTCCACGTGCAGGGGTTGGTGAAGCCATGGGGGCGATTAATTCGCCTCTAAAAGTGGGTCGAGTGCGCGAACGTGCTCGACTTGCCAGCCAATCGGTACCACGTCGCCGACCGCCAGTGCCGTGTCCAGCTCGGCGATCGGTTGTTTCACAAAAAAATCGGCCTTGCCGCAGACTTCCAGGCGCACGCGCACGTGGTCGCCCAGGTAGATAAATTCCTCCACCCGCCCGGAGAAACGGTTGACGCAGCTCTCGCTGGAGCCATTGAGGCTGACTCGCTCCGGACGCACGGACAACGTCACCGGCCCGCCGATCTGGCCGACGTTCACCGCCAGCGCCTCGACCTTCTCGCCCCGCGCCAGCTCCACCACGCAACGGTCGCCGGTGTGGCTGTGCAGGCGGCCATTGAGGCGGTTGTTTTCGCCGATGAAGTTGGCGACAAACGTATTCTTCGGCTCTTCATACAGGGTGCGCGGCGCGGCGATCTGCTGGATCTCGCCCTGATGGAACACCGCCACGCGGTCGGACATGGTCAAGGCTTCGCCCTGGTCATGGGTCACATACACCACGGTCACGCCGAGGCGCTGGTGCAAGTGCTTGATCTCCATCTGCATGTGTTCGCGCAGTTGCTTGTCGAGGGCGCCGAGGGGTTCGTCCATCAGCACCAGCTGCGGTTCGAACACCAGCGCACGGGCCAGGGCCACCCGCTGTTGCTGGCCGCCGGACAGTTGCGCCGGATAGCGCTGGGCGAAGGCATCAAGCTGGACCATGCTCAACACGCGCTTGACCCGTTCACTGATATCAGTCTTGCTCAAACCGCGCACCGACAGCGGAAACGCCAGGTTCTCGGCGACGGTCATGTGCGGGAACAGCGCGTAGTTCTGGAACACCATGCCGATGTCACGCTTGTGCGGCGGCACGTTGTTGATGGAGCGGCCGGCCAGCAGGATTTCACCGGCGGTCGGCGTTTCGAAGCCGGCGAGCATCATCAGGCTAGTGGTCTTGCCCGAACCGGACGGCCCGAGCAGAGTCAGGAATTCGCCCTTGCGAATCTCCAGGTTGAGGTCTTTGACGATCAGGTTCTCGCCGTCGTAGCTCTTCTGCACGCCACGAAAGCTGACCAGCACATCATTTGAATCCACCTCGCTCATACCCGCACCTTTGTGTTTTGGACTGCTGTGGCACAAGCGTAGTCCAGGCGCGAGGCCCCGGAAATCGGGAGCCAGGAGAGAATCACATCAGCAGAATGGAAGGTTGTGGGTAGGGATCGCCCTACAGCGATGGCGGGGATGGGACAGAGCCGCTGCAAGGGGTGAGCTGCAAGCAGCAAGAATGGGCGCGACGGCGTCCGTGCCGTGTCGCAAACAGGTATGTCGTTATGATCGCTCCCACGCGCAGCACAGGAATGCAGCCAAGGACGCTCTGCGCCCCAAAGCCTGACGCAGAGCGTCACAAGAGGCATTCCCACGCAGCGCGTGGGAACGATCTATAGAAGCTTGTGCTCCATGGCGTACTTCACCAATTCAGCCAGGGAAGTGATATTGAGCTTTTGCATCAGCCGCGCCTTGTGGGTGCTGATGGTCTTGCTGCTCAGCGCCAGTTGCTGGGCGATGTCGTTGACGTTGGCGCCCTGGGCCAGGCGCTCGAATACCGAGAACTCACGCTCTGAAAGCAGCGAATGCAGGGGCCGGGAATCGGTCAGGCCGACCTCGAAGACCATGCGGTCGGCCAGGTCCGGGTCGATATAGCGCCCGCCCGCCGCGACCTTGCGAATGGCCGTCAGCAGCAGCGCCGGGTCGCTGTCTTTGGTGGCATAGCCCGCCGCGCCCACCTTCAAGGCACGCGCAGCCATTTGCGCTTCGTCATGCATCGACAGCACCAGGATCGCCGGGGGATGGTTCAGCGCACGGATCCGCGCGATGGCTTCCAGGCCGTTCACGCCAGGCATCGAGATGTCCAGCAACACCACCTCACACGCCACATGGCGCAAGGTCTCCAGCAACTGCTCGCCATTGCTCGCCTCCCCCACTACCAGCAGGTCCTTGGCCAGGCCGATCAATTGCTTGATGCCTTCACGCACGATAGTGTGGTCTTCGGCTACCAGTACACGGATCACAGGGGCTTCCTCTTATCGTTATGCATCCAACGGCACCGTGACACTCAGGGTGGTGCCCTCCCCCAATTCGCTGTCCAGGGTCAGCTTCCCGCCCATAATCAACACCCGCTCGCGCATGCCGACCAGGCCAAACGATACCGGGCGGCCCTGGGCCTGGACGAACCCGACGCCGTCGTCGCTGATGGTCAGCCGCAAGTGCGCGCCTTCCACCGCCAGGGTCAGCTCGACAGTATGCGCCTGGGCATGGCGCATCACATTGGTCAGCGCCTCTTGAAGAATACGGAACAGGCCGATGGCCTTGGCATCGCTCAGGGCCGGCAGGTTCTCCGGGACCTGCACCAGGCAAGGGATTTGCGTGCGAGCCTCGAAGCGTCGCGCCTGCCATTCGATGGCTGAGGCGATCCCGGCGTCGAGAATCGGCGGGCGCAGTGCGGTGGCGACGTCGCGCACCAGTTGGAACAGTTGGGCGATCAGGCGCTTCATGCTGTTCAGGCGCTCGTTCAAGCCTGGATCGAGTTGCGCGTAAGACAGCTCGCACATCGAGGTTTCCAGCTTGAGCACGGTGAGCATTTGCCCAAGCTCGTCGTGCACTTCGCGGGCGATGCGCGCCTTTTCTTCTTCGCGCACGGTTTCCAGGTGAGCGGACAGTTCTCGCAGTTGCGCTTCGCTTTGCAGCAACGCGGCCACATAGCGACGACGCTCGGTGACGTCGTTGAGGTAGACCACCAGGTATTCGGCCTCGGCAAACCGCAGGAAGCTCAAGGACACATCGGCAGGCAGGATACTGCCGTCTGCGCGCAGGCAATCGGCGGCAAAGTTTTGCGGGCCTTCTTCGCTGGCGCGCGCACGCTTCCACAGGTTGAGCCAGCGGTCCATGGTCAGGCTCGGGTCGAAATCGATCAGCGGCCGCTCGATCAAGGCGCCGGGGTCATAGCCGAGCATGGTTTCGGCGGCCAGGTTGGCGTAGCGCACGTGGCTGTCCCAGTTCACCCAGAGGATGCCGACGGTGCTTTGATCGATAGAGAACTGCGTCAGCCGCAAGGCCTCGGCATCGGCGGCGCGCGCTGCACTTTCTTCGCGGGCGGCCAGCAGGCTGTGTTCAAGCACGCGTTGGTGGCGGCGTTGCCAGAACACCACCGCCAGGCTGGCGAGCAGGAACAGCCCCAACAACAGGCTGAGGTTTTGCCACAAACCGGGGGATTGGGATAAACGCGGGTATTTGGGTTGCAGCCAACGGCTGTGCAGTTGGTCCAGGTCGCGGGCGGGAATGGCGCGCAGGGCGCTTTGCATGATGCCCGCCAGTTCCGGCCATTCGCGGCGAGTCGCCACCCGCAGCAGTTGCGGCAGGCCGATATCGCCTACCACCGCCAGCCCGGCGAATTCCGCCTCGCCCGACAACCGGCTCAACTGCGCCTCGTCCACCACGGCATAACGCGCCTGCTGGCTCACCAGCAATTGCAGGGCCTGGCGCTCCATGGGCACGCCTTGCAGGTTGAGGCCGGGATAATTGCTGCGCAGGTAATCGGCCACCGCGCTGGGCATGCGCACGGCGACGCGGGATTGGTCATCGAGCTTTTCCAGCTCAACGGCGCCGCCACCGTCACGGATACCGACGATGTGCTGGGGCACGCGCATATATGGGTCGGAGAACAACCATAGGCGCAGGCCAGCCGGGGTTTGTTGCAGGCCGGGTGCGATGTCGACCTCGCCGTCGCGCACGGCGGCTTCCAATTGTTCCTGGTTGGGAAAGTTACGCCACGTCAGCTCGATGTTCAGCGCCTTGGCCAACCACTTCATCAACTCGACATTCGCCCCGGACAAGCGCTGCAGGCGACGATCGTATTGCGCATACGGCGCCTGCAACACCAGGCCCACGCGCAGCTCCGGGTGTTGGGCGAGCCACTCACGCTGCCGCACATCAAGTTGTGCTTGCACAGCGACAGCCGTGGGCGCAGCGCTCGCCATCAAGGCAAAGCACAAGCAGCCGATAACCAGCAGACAGCGAAAAACCATGATCCACGTCTCACATCACTGACAAATACTGACCAACCCATTAGGCTGCTGGAATCACTTCTGGCCGGGAATTAACGATGCCCCATCGAAACCGTTCGGCACTGCCAGCATTGTGCCTGTCGCTGCTATTTACCAGCGCCTTTTCTGTCCAGGCCGCCGACGCCCCCGCGCCGGCCACCGAAAAACCGGCTGAACGCCAACCCTTGCCTGAGCGTAGCCAGGAAGACGCCGACGCTCTGCAACGGCAAATCCCACGAGAAGAACAGCAACAGTTGCAGGCCGGCAGCGATTCATTCCTGGCCCTGTGGAAACCGGCCAACACCGCCGAACCCGAAGGTGTGGTGATTATCGTACCGGGCGCAGGGGAAAGTGCTGACTGGCCGCAAGCAATTGCGCCTTTACGGCGCAAATTACCGGACGCTAACTGGGGCACCCTCAGCCTGTCGCTACCCGACGTGAGTGTTGACACCTTGCCACCACGGGTGATTGAGGCACCGAAAGCTGCCGTCGACACCAGCAGCAAAGAAGGCAGCACCGCCGCCAAACCGATCGAACAGGCCGCCAGCGCCGAAGCCGAAGGCACCGACCCGGCAGTAGTGCCGGGTGCGGATGAACAGGACAAGACTGACGCCAAGCGCATCTTCGACCGTATCGACGCCGCCGTTGCCTTCGCCCAGACCCAGAGCGCCCGCAGCGTGGTAGTGCTCGGCCATGGCACCGGCGCCTGGTGGGCCGCGCGTTACGTGAGCGAGAAACAACCGGCCCAGGTGCAGAAGCTGGTCATGGTAGCGGGCAAGACACCCCCGGGTCGCCAGCCGGACCTGCAACAACTGGCCCCGACCTTGAAACTGCCCACGGCGGATGTGTTCTATCAAGACGGCGCCCAGGATCGCAAAAACGCACTGGAGCGGGTCCAGGCCGCCAAGCGTGCGAAGAATGACGGCTACAAGCAGGTGTCGCTCAAGACCTTGCCCGGCAACAGTGCAGCCGAGCACGAGCAATTATATCGGCGGATTCGCGGTTGGCTGAGTCCGCAGCCGACTCGAGACTGAACACCCGATCAGTGTAGGAGCCGGCTTGCCGGCGATGGCGGACGTCCAGCCACATCTGCGTTGCTGACCCCGCGCTACCGCCGGTAAGCCAGCGCCTACAGCTGTTCACTTTCCATTCGTCAGCGAAAATCGCGCCGCTCGCGGATCAACGCGTAGGCGTTATGCAGTTCGCGGGTTCGCTCGGTGGCCTCACGCACTTGCGCGGGGCTGGCGCCACTGCCGGCGATCTTGTCCGGATGGTGACGGCTGAGCAGGCGCCGATACGCGCGCTTGATCACCGTCGGTTCAGTGGTTGGCGTCACACCCAGAATCCGCAACGCTTCCTGATAGGCGCCACTACGATTGGCCACCGGCTTGCGCTCCGGCGCGTAATCGGAGGCCAGCGCCTGGAGTTGTTGCGGCGTCCAGCCCAGCCATTTTCCCCAACGGTCGATCAGGTCGCGCTCGGCGTCACTCGCCTTGCCGTCCGCCCAGACCATCCGCCAGCAGGCGCGCAACACACCCTCCGCCGCATGGGGCTGTGCCTTGAGCACGCGCAGGTAGCTGCGCACCCGGTCGGAGCCGGCCTTGCCACGATTGAAGGCCGCAATCGCCCGGCGCTGGGCTGACTCGGTCATGTCCAGCGAGCGCATTTCCTGCCGCGCCTGCTGGATATGCCCATCCACCACCCGACCATTGCTTTTGGCCAGGCGACCGAGCAACACAAACAGCAGTTCGTCATTGCGTAACGCCGGGCGCCCGCCCAGGCGCTCACGCAACTGTGCCCAGCTTTGAAGGTGCAGGCGGCGATCCAGTGCCTGCCCCAACAACGCACCCAACAAGGCCCCCGGAATACTGGCAATGGCAAAGCCAGCCCCGGCGCCGATCAGCGTCCCTGGCCACAACATCCTAGTGCCCCGCTGTCAGCAGGGTTTCGACTTGCGCCAGGCGTTCCAGCGTGCCGACATCTATCCAGCGTCCCTTCATGTGTTCCCCCGTGACCAGACCTTTCGCCATGGCCGCCCGCAATAGCGGCGCCAACTTGAAGGCACCGGCGCTGCAACCCGCGAACAATTTGGGGTCGAGCACTGAAATGCCACTGAAGGTCAGGTTATCGGCACCGGGCGCCGCATCATGAAGCACGTCCTGCTTCAGATAAAAATCACCGCCCGAGGGGTGATGCGCCGGGTTGTCGACCATCACCAAATGGGCCTGGCCCTGGAGCGGTCGCTGTAGCTGGGTGAAATCGTAGTCGGTCCAGATATCGCCATTGACCACCAGAAAGGGCTCATCCCCCAGCAACGGCAACGCCTGAAAAATCCCGCCGCCGGTTTCCAGCGGTTCGCCCTCAGGCGAATAGCAGATGCGCACGCCATACTGCGCGCCGGCGCCCAGGTAGCTCTCAATCTGCTCGCCGAGCCAGGCGTGGTTGATCACGATATCGGTGAAGCCGGCCTTGGCCAGCGCCTCCAGGTGATACTCGATCAGGCGTTTGCCGCCGGCCTGCACCAGCGGTTTTGGCGTGTGCAAGGTGAGCGGACGCATCCGCTCGCCTTTGCCGGCGGCCAGGATCATGGCCTTCATACGCTTGCCTCGGCGGGCTGGCGCAGGCTGGCAAGCAATTCACCCAGCTCACCCAGCTCAGGGCGGTCGGCGAGCACGGCTTCTATATAAGCAAAGAAGCGCGGCACGTCCGCCAGGTAACGCGGCTTGCCGTCGCGGTGGCAAATACGCGCAAAGATACCGATGACCTTGAGGTGGCGCTGCACGCCCATCAGGTCGCTGGCGCGCAGGAAGTCTTCGAAATCCGCCTGCACCGGGATGCCCAGTTTGCCGGCACGCTCCCAGTAACCGCGTTGCCATTCACGCACGCGGGCCTGGGGCCAGCTGAGAAAAGCATCCTTGAACAGGCAGGTGATGTCGTAGGTCACCGGGCCATAGACCGCGTCCTGGAAATCCAGCACGCCGGGGTTCGGCTCGCTGATCATCAGGTTGCGCGGCATGTAGTCGCGGTGCACCAACACCTTGGGCTGGGCCAGGGCGCTGTCGATCAGGTGTTCACTGACACGCTGCCAGAGCGCCTGCTGCTGAGCGTCGAACTCGACACCTAAGTGGCGGCGCACGTACCACTCGGGGAACAATTCCAGCTCACGGCGCAGCAAGGCCACGTCATAACTGGGCAGCGGCGCGTCCATCGGCAACTGCTGGAAAGCCAGCAAGGCGTCGATGGCGTCGGCAAACAATTGATCAGCATTTTGCTCGTCAATCACGTCCAGGAAGGTTTTTCTGCCCAGGTCATTGAGCAAAAGAAAGCCGCGCGGCAAATCTTCTGCGTAAATTTTTGGAACATTTATGCCCGACTTCGCCAACAAATCGGCGATATCGACGAAAGGTTTGCAGTTTTCCTGGGGGGGTGGAGCGTCCATCACCACGAAAGTTTGTGCACCGCCTTCCCAACGGAAGTAGCGCCTGAAACTCGCGTCGCTGCTGGCTGCGGTCAATGTGGCCGGGGGTACGGCACCCCAGCCTTGAGCGTTGAAAAGGATCGGCAACTGCTCATCCAGCCAGACTTTCAGCTGTTGTAAACGTAGATCTTGCTCGGGCATTACAAGGGTCTCCGACGGCGCTAGCCGTCAAGCGGGTCATGCTTTATTATCACGCATCTTTTTCAGACCATCGAGAGGCGTGCGGCCCACACCGCGGGCAGATGGCACGCAGGAAGCCCGGACTAATAAGATGGCATTGAAATCCCCCGCGTTTCGTAGAAAATTTCCGTTGCTGGTAACCGGCAGTCTGCTGGCCATGCAACCCTTCGCCACCTCATTCGTGGTCGCCGCGGAACAGTATGACTGCTCAGTCTCTGCTTCGGGTGCCTGGGATTGCGCGCCGAAAACCGCCGCAGCCCCGTTACCACCACGCCCGGTGCATGACGGTGCAGCCGTCACCTCTGCCAATGGTACGCCGCAAGGTGAAGCCGGCAGCACCGAAGCTGTGCCTCAGACCGCACTGGTCACCGAATCCAAGGGCCGTGGCCTGCGTTCGCGCAGTGCCGACTACAGCCACCTGGACTGGGTGCCTCGCGATAAGCTGACCGCAGCCCAGCTGGCCGAAACCGGTCCTTACTGTGGCGGTGCGTACATCGAGCCGATTCGTCCTGGCATGAACGACAAGACGAACAAGAGCGATGCGCCCACCTTTATCGGTGCCAAGGTCTCTCGTTACGAGCAGGAACAACAGATCGCGACCCTGGCCGGTGACGTCGTCATGCGCCAGGGCAGCATGCAGCTGGAGTCGGAAGAAGCCAGCCTGTATCAGGCCGAGAACCGTGGCGAGCTGAACGGCAACGTCCGTCTGCGCGACAACGGCGCCCTGATCGTGGGCGACCATGCCCAGGTCCAGCTCGATACCGGTGCAGCACAAATCGACAACGCCGAATACGTGATGCACAAATCACGCATCCGCGGTAACGCGCTGTACGCCAAGCGTGCCGAGAACGCGATCATCCGTCTCAAGGACGGTACGTACACCACCTGCGAGCCAGACAGCAACGCCTGGCAGCTCAAGGGCAACAACATCACGTTGAACCCGGCCACCGGTTTCGGTACGGCCACCAACGCGACGTTGCGGATCAAGAACATCCCGATCCTCTACACCCCTTACATCTATTTCCCGATCGACGATCGTCGTCAATCCGGCTTCCTGCCGCCGAGCTTCAGTACTGGCAGCGAAACCGGCTTTACCCTGGTCACGCCGTACTACTTCAACCTGGCACCGAACTACGACGCCACGTTGTACCCGCAATACATGACCAAGCGCGGCTTGCTGATGGAAGGCGAATTCCGCTACCTCACCAAATCCAGCGAAGGCCAGTTCGGCGGCGCGTACCTGAACGACGACAACAACGAACGCAGCAAGCAGACCGATTACGAAAAAACCCGCTACATGCTCAATTGGCAGCATCGGGGTGGGCTCGATTCGCGTTTGACGACCCAGGTGGATTACACCCGGATCAGCGATCCTTACTACTTCCAGGATTTGAAGTCGTTTGAGGAAGGGGTTGAGAGCCAGGACGCTCTTAATCAGCAAGGTTCTGTGACCTATCGAGGCGACTCCTATCAGGCGCGCTTGAATGTCCAGGCTTACCAGCTGGCGACGATTTCCCAGATCACCCCGTATGACCGGTTGCCGCAGATCACCTTTAATGGTGCGCTGCCATACCATCCGGGCGGGCTGAACTTTACCTACGAGACTGAAGCTGTTCGGTTTGAGCGTAGTCTCGAAAACGGCATGTTTACCGATGAGAACGGCCTGGAGTCGCGTCGGCTGGATACTTACGTTAATGGCCTGACCCGGGCCAACGGTACTCGCTTGAACGCCGCACCAGCTGTCGATTACCCGATGAACTGGACCTACGGCTTTGTTACGCCGAAGCTCAAGTACGTTTATACCAAGTATGACCTTGATCTTGATGGCACAGGCAAGTCGCAAATGGCCTCGGCGGGGCAAACGTTCAAGAGTTCACAAGACCGCGCCGTTCCAATCGCCAGCGTAGACAGCGGCCTTTACTTCGACCGCAAGACCAATTGGTTTGGAAAAGACTATAACCAAACCTTGGAACCGCGTGCGTTCTACCTTTACGTACCGAATAAAGACCAAAGTGACATTCCAGTCTTTGATACCAGCGAGACCTCCTTCAGCTACTCCTCACTGTTCCGCGACAACCGCTTCAGCGGCTCTGACCGTATCGGCGACGAGAACAAGCTGTCCCTGGGTGTCACCAGCCGCTGGATCGAAGAAAACGGCTTCGAACGCCAGCGCGTAAGCGTCGGCCAGGCCCTGTATTTCAAGGACCGCGAGGTTCAGTTGCCAGGCATCGTGGCCGCAGACCGCGCCGACGCCCAGACCGATGTATCGCCTATCGCCCTGGACTACGAGTTCCGCTTCAACCGCGACTGGCGCGCCACTGCCGACTACAACTGGGACACCGAGAGCCACGCCCCACGTTCCGGCAGCGCAATGTTCCACTACCAGCCGGAAGACAACCCGAACAAGGTTATCAACGTCGGTTACCGCTATCGCAACGACCAGGTGGTGTACAACCAGCTGACCGGCAAATGGCAGTTCGGTGGTGACTACGGCACTGAAGGTCAACCGAACTTCGTGAAGGATTACTACAAAATCCAACAACACGACTTCTCGATGATGTGGCCGATCATTCCTCAGTGGAACCTGATCACCCGCTGGCAGTATGACTATGCCCGCAACCGTACGCTGGAAGCCTTCGGTGGTTTCGAGTACGACAACTGCTGCTGGAAACTGCGCGTTATCAACCGTTACTGGGTTTCCAACGACGAATACAGCCAGATCGCCCCGCTTAACGAAAAGGGTGACCACGGGCTCTTCTTCCAAGTCGTCCTCAAAGGACTCGGCGGCCTGACCGGCGCCAAGGTAGAGAGCTTCCTCGACAAAGGCATTCAAGGTTATCGTGAACGTGAAGATCAAGCTTTCTGATTGTCTGCGCCCGCTGATGCTGGGCGCGCTGTTCCTGGGTACCGCATCGGCACACGCTGCGGTTCAACCGCTGGACAAGGTCGTGGCCATCGTCGATAGCGACGTGATCATGCAGAGCCAACTGGACCAACGGGTCAAGGAAGTTCAGCAGACCATCGCCAAACGTGGCGGCGGCGTGCCACCTACCAGCGTCCTGGACCAACAGGTGCTGGAGCGCCTGATCGTTGAAAACCTGCAACTGCAGATCGGCGATCGTTCCGGCATCCGTATTTCGGACGAAGAACTGAACCAGGCGGTTGGCACCATCGCTCAGCGCAACAACATGAGCGTTGACCAGTTCCGCGCCGCCCTTGCACGCGACGGCCTGTCCTATGAGGACGCGCGTGACCAGATCCGCCGCGAAATGATCATCAGCCGTGTGCGTCAGCGCCGTGTGGCCGAGCGGGTTCAGGTGTCCGAACAGGAAGTGAAAAACTTCCTGGCCTCGGACCTGGGCAAGATGCAGCTTTCCGAAGAACTGCACCTGGCCAATATCCTGATCCCGACCCCGGACAGCGCCAACGCCGAGCAGCTCAATGCCGCCGCAGCAAAAACCCAGGCTGTCTATGATCGCCTCAAGGCCGGTGCCGATTTCGCCCAAATGGCAATCGCCCAGTCCGGCAGCGACAACGCCCTCGAAGGCGGTGACATGGGCTGGCGTAAAGCCGCTCAATTGCCACCTCCGTTTGACCGTGAGCTGAGCGCCATGGAAGTGGGAGGCATTACCCAGCCAGCCCGCACGCCAGGGGGTTTCATCATCCTCAAGCTGCTGGAAAAACGCGGCGGCGAGACCTCGCTGAAAGACGAAGTACATGTTCGTCATATTCTGGTCAAACCAAGCGAAATCCGCACCGAAGCGCAAACCAAGGAACTGGCCCAGAAGATCTATGACCGCATCGAAAGCGGTGAAGACTTTGCCACCCTGGCCAAAAGCTTCTCGGAAGACCCGGGTTCCGCCCTCAACGGCGGCGACCTGAACTGGATCGACCCGAAAGCCTTGGTGCCTGAGTTCCAGCAAGTGATGGCAGAGACTCCGCAAGGCGTTCTGTCCAAGCCGTTCAAGACTCAATACGGCTGGCATGTCCTGGAAGTCCTTGGCCGTCGCGCCACCGACAACACCAGCCAGGCCCGCGAGCAACAAGCGTTGACCGTGCTGCGTAACCGCAAGTACGACGAAGAGCTGCAAACCTGGTTGCGTCAGATCCGTGACGAAGCCTACGTGGAAAACAAGCTGCCAGGCGCCGAGCAAACAGGCACCGACCAGGCAACTCAGTGAAACCCCAGCGTTTCGCGGTGACACCCGGCGAGCCGGCCGGCATTGGTCCAGACCTGTGCCTGCTGCTCGCCTCGCAACCCCAGCCACACCCCCTGATCGCCATTACCAGCCGCGACCTGCTCCTTGAGCGGGCCGCGCAACTGGGCGTGGTCGTCACCCTGCTGGATGTTGCGCCGGGTCACTGGCCTGACGTGCCGGCACCGGCGGGCAGCCTGTATGTGTGGGATACCCCACTGCAGGCCAAGGTGGTTGCAGGGCAACTGAACAAGGCCAACGCGGCCTTTGTGCTGGAAACCCTGACCCGCGCCGGGCAAGGCTGCATCGACGGCGACTTCGCCGGGATGATCACCGCGCCGGTGCACAAGGGCGTGATCAACGAGTCCGGCATCGCCTTTTCCGGGCATACCGAATTCCTCGCCGAGCTGACCCACACTGCCCAAGTGGTGATGATGCTGGCCACGCGCGGCCTGCGTGTCGCCCTAGTGACCACGCACCTGCCGCTACGCGATATTGCCGATGCCATCACCGTCGAGCGCCTGGAGCGTGTCACACGCATCCTGCACGCCGACCTGCAACAGAAATTCGGTATTGCCCAGCCGCGCATCCTGGTCTGTGGGCTTAACCCCCACGCCGGCGAAGGCGGCCACCTGGGCCATGAAGAAATCGACATCATCGAACCAACCCTGGAGCGTCTGCGCCAAGAAGGCATGGACCTGCGTGGCCCACTGCCTGCAGATACTCTGTTTACCCCCAAATATCTGGAGCACTGCGACGCAGTGCTGGCGATGTACCATGACCAGGGGCTGCCGGTGCTGAAATACAAAGGCTTCGGCGCCGCAGTCAACGTGACACTTGGCTTGCCGATCATCCGCACCTCCGTCGACCATGGCACCGCCCTGGACCTGGCGGGCAGCGGCAAGATCGATACCGGCAGCCTGCACGTGGCCCTGGAAACCGCCTATCAGATGGCCGAGACCCGTATATGACCGAGCATTACCAACACCGGGCGCGCAAGCGCTTCGGGCAAAACTTCCTGCACGACGCTGGCGTGATCGACCGCATCCTGCGCTCCATCCACGCGAAACCCGAAGACCGTCTGCTGGAAATCGGCCCGGGCCAGGGCGCACTGACCCAAGGCCTGCTGAACAGCGGCGGCCAGTTGGACGTGGTTGAGTTGGACAAGGACCTGATCCCGATCCTCAACCAGCAGTTCGCCGGCATGCCCAACTTCAACCTGCATCAGGGCGATGCGCTGAAGTTCGACTTCAACACCCTTAACGCTGCGCCTAATAGCCTGCGAGTGGTCGGCAACCTGCCGTACAACATCTCTACCCCGCTGATTTTCCACCTGCTGAACAACGCAGGGATCATCCGCGACATGCACTTCATGCTGCAAAAGGAAGTGGTGGAGCGCCTGGCGGCCGGTCCTGGCGGTGGTGATTGGGGTCGTTTGTCGATCATGGTCCAGTACCACTGCCGCGTGGAACACCTGTTCAACGTCGGACCGGGCGCGTTCAACCCACCGCCGAAGGTCGACTCGGCCATCGTGCGCCTGGTGCCGCACGCCGTGCTGCCTCACCCGGCCAAGGATCACAAATTGCTGGAGCGCGTGGTGCGCGAAGCGTTCAACCAACGCCGCAAGACCCTGCGTAACACGCTCAAGGCGCTGCTGAGCAACGCCGAAATCGAAGCCGCCGGCGTCGACGGCAGCTTGCGCCCCGAGCAGTTGGACCTGGCGGCGTTCGTGCGCCTGGCCGACCAGCTCGCCATCCAGCCTACTCCGGCTCCGGAGTAAACTGTAGGAGCTGGGAGGACGCCTAGCTCTTGCCGGCGATGGCATCCTCATTATCGCCATCGCTGGCAAGCCTACTCCTACAGAGGCCGGACAGCATGTCTGGCCTAGTGCCCGCCTCATGGCCTAGACTGACCCGCATCTGCTGTCCTCCGCTTTTGCTTTTAAGGCCTCTTGTATGTCCGATCCTCGCTACCAGATCGACGTCAGCGTCGTCACCCGCTTCCTGGCGGAACAATCGCAACCTGACCAGAACCGTTTTGCGTTCGCCTACACCGTAACCGTGCAAAACAACGGCGAACTCCCCGCCAAGCTGCTGTCGCGCCACTGGGTGATCACCGATGGTGACGGCCAGGTCGAGGAAGTACGGGGTGCCGGCGTGGTCGGCCAACAACCGCTGATCGGCCCCGGCAAAAGCCACACCTACAGCAGCGGCACTGTCATGACCTCCCGCGTCGGCAACATGCAGGGCAGCTACCAGATGCTCGCTGACGACGGCAAGCATTTCGACGCCATCATCGCGCCCTTCCGCCTAGCCGTGCCCGGAGCCCTGCACTGATGGCGACGTACGCCGTCGGCGACCTGCAAGGCTGCCTGGAACCCCTCAAGTGCCTGCTCGAACGCGTGGCCTTCGACCCGGTGAACGATCGTCTGTGGCTGGTGGGCGACCTGGTCAATCGTGGCCCCGAGTCCCTGGAGACCTTGCGCTACTTATATAGCCTGCGTGATTCCCTGGTATGCGTACTGGGCAACCACGACCTGCACCTGCTCGCGGCCGGCAATAACATCGAGCGCCTGAAAAAGGGCGACACCCTGCGGGAAATCCTCGAAGCGCCAGACCGCGCCGAATTGCTTGACTGGCTGCGCCAGCAGAAAATCATGCATTACGACGAAGGCCGCAACATGGCTCTGGTCCACGCCGGCATTCCACCCCAGTGGACGCTGAAGAAAGCCCTCAAGTGCGCTGCCGAAGTCGAAACCGCCCTGGCCGACGACAGCCTGTACACCGCCTACCTCGACGGCATGTACGGCAACGAGCCCGTGAAGTGGGACAACGACCTCACCGGCGTCGCCCGCCTGCGCGTGATCACCAACTACTTCACGCGCATGCGCTTCTGCACCGCCGAAGGCAAGCTGGACCTCAAGAGCAAGGAAGGCGCCGACACCGCACTGCCCGGCTATAAGCCATGGTTCGCCCACAAGGAACGCAAGACCCGTGACACGAAGATCATCTTCGGTCATTGGGCAGCCCTTGAAGGCAAGTGCGATGAGCCCGGCGTGTTCGCCCTCGACACCGGTTGCGTGTGGGGCGGTGCCATGACCCTGATGAACATCGACACCGGCGAGCGCCTGAGCTGCCAGTGCGAGTCCCCTCTTCCCGTTACACTGCCGGCTGTCGCCAAGCACTAGACGCCGCCTGCAACCAAGCCAAGGAGCCCGCCATGAGCGAATTCAAACGTATCCCACCCGAACAAGCCCAGGCCCTGCGCGAACAAGGCGCGGTCGTTGTCGATATCCGTGACCAGCCTACCTATGCAGCCGCCCACATCACCGGCGCCCAGCACCTGGACAACGTCAACATCGCCGACTTCATCCGCGCCGCCGACCTTGACGCGCCGGTGATCGTGGCCTGCTACCACGGCAACTCCAGCCAGAGCGCAGCGGCCTATCTGATCAGCCAGGGCTTCTGTGACGTCTATAGCCTGGACGGCGGCTTTGAGCTGTGGCGCACGACCTATCCTGCCGAAATTGCCTCCGGCGATTCGCAATAAATTTTTTCACACCCCGCTACCCCGCGTGACGCTTGGGCTCGCGCCGATTCTGACGAACGGCGCGCCCAAACTAATTGCGCATCGCGCCTTGATCTCCCGGATTCCGAACTATCCTTAAGCGCAGGCCATCCGAATCAGGGGAGAGCCGGTACACCGGCGTACGGGTCATCGGTAGCGTTTCAGGGTGTTCTGGGGGGAAAACAGCCATTGGCGATCACCAATGGCTGCCAGCATCGACTGATTGATCCGGCGTCGGCTCCACGTATCGAGCGAGGTGACGACGTCATGAGTATTTTTAGCCACTTCCAACAACGCTTCGAGTCCACACAGCAGGAAGAACTCACGCTTCAGGAGTATCTTGAGCTGTGCAAAAAGGACCGCAGCACCTACGCGTCTGCCGCCGAACGTCTGCTACTGGCAATTGGCGAGCCGCAGTTGGTGGACACGTCCAACAATTCGCGCCTGTCGCGAATATTCTCCAACAAGGTGATCCGCCGGTATCCGGCCTTTGAAGACTTCCACGGAATGGAAGAATGCATTGACCAGATCGTCTCCTACTTCCGCCACGCCGCCCAAGGCCTGGAAGAGAAGAAACAAATCCTCTACCTGCTCGGCCCCGTTGGCGGCGGCAAGTCATCCCTGGCCGAAAAGCTCAAACAATTGATCGAGAAGGTGCCCTTCTACGCGATCAAGGGCTCACCGGTGTTCGAGTCACCGCTTGGCCTGTTCAACGCCACGGAAGATGGCGCGATCCTCGAAGAAGACTTCGGCATCCCGCGCCGCTACCTCAACACCATCATGTCGCCTTGGGCTACCAAGCGTCTTTCCGAGTTCGGCGGCGACATCAGCCAGTTCCGCGTGGTGAAACTCTACCCGTCGATCCTCAACCAGATCGGCGTGGCCAAGACCGAGCCCGGCGACGAGAACAACCAGGACATTTCGGCGCTGGTGGGCAAGGTCGATATTCGCAAACTGGAGGAATTCCCACAGAACGACGCCGACGCCTACAGCTACTCAGGTGCACTGTGCCGGGCCAACCAGGGCCTGATGGAGTTCGTGGAGATGTTCAAGGCGCCGATCAAGGTGCTGCACCCACTGCTCACAGCCACCCAGGAAGGCAACTACAACAGCACCGAAGGCCTGGGCGCGATCCCGTTTACCGGGATCCTGCTGGCCCACTCCAACGAATCGGAGTGGCACACCTTCCGCAACAACAAGAACAACGAAGCCTTCATCGACCGGATCTATATCGTCAAGGTGCCGTACTGCCTGCGAGTCAGCGATGAAATCAAAATCTACGACAAGCTGCTGTTCAACAGCTCCCTGGCCAAGGCGCACTGCGCGCCCGACACCCTGAAGATGCTCGCTCAGTTCACCGTGCTGTCGCGCCTCAAGGAGCCGGAAAACTCGAATATCTATTCGAAAATGCGCGTGTATGACGGCGAGAACCTCAAGGACACCGACCCCAAGGCCAAGTCGATCCAGGAGTACCGCGACAACGCAGGTGTGGATGAGGGCATGAACGGCCTATCAACGCGCTTCGCGTTCAAGATCCTGTCCAAGGTCTTCAACTTCGACCCCCATGAGATTGCCGCCAACCCGGTGCACTTGCTCTATGTACTGGAACAGCAAATCGAGCAGGAACAATTCCAGGCGGAAACCCGCGAACGCTACCTGCGCTTCCTCAAGGAATACCTGGCACCGCGTTATATCGAGTTTATCGGCAAGGAAATCCAGACGGCTTACCTGGAGTCCTACAGCGAATACGGCCAGAACATCTTCGACCGCTACGTGCTGTACGCCGACTTCTGGATCCAGGACCAGGAATACCGCGACCCGGAAACCGGCGAAATCCTCAATCGCGTGGCCCTCAACGAGGAACTGGAAAAGATCGAGAAACCTGCCGGCATCAGCAATCCGAAGGATTTCCGCAACGAGATCGTCAACTTCGTGCTGCGCGCCCGCGCCAACAACAATGGCAAGAACCCTACCTGGCTCAGCTACGAGAAGCTGCGGGTGGTCATCGAGAAGAAAATGTTCTCCAACACCGAGGATCTGCTGCCGGTCATCAGCTTCAACGCCAAGGCCAGCAAGGAGGATCAGCAAAAACACAACGACTTCGTTACTCGAATGGTCGAACGCGGCTACACCGACAAACAGGTACGACTGCTCTCCGAGTGGTACCTGCGGGTTCGCAAATCGCAGTAAGGCAGCGACAAGCGTGCACTGCCAGGCTTTTGGCCTGGCAGCTGACCGCTTGTCCTTAAGCTTCCAGCTCGCGGCTTGAAGCTTGTAACGTGAAGCTGCCCGGAGGGCTCCTCATGAGCTATGTGATCGACCGACGCCTCAATGGCAAGAACAAGAGCACGGTAAACCGCCAGCGTTTCCTGCGGCGTTACCGTGACCACATCAAAAAGGCCGTTGAAGAGGCCGTCAGCCGCCGCTCCATTACCGACATGGAGCATGGCGAGCAAATCAGCATTCCCGGACGGGACATCGACGAGCCGGTGCTGCACCACGGCCGGGGCGGTAAACAGACCGTCGTGCACCCCGGCAACAAGGAATTCACCACCGGCGAACATATCCAGCGCCCCCAAGGTGGTGGCGGCGGCAAAGGCCCTGGCAAGGCGGGCAACTCCGGCGAAGGCATGGACGAGTTCGTGTTCCAGATCACCCAGGAAGAGTTTCTCGAATTCATGTTCGAGGATCTGGAGCTGCCCAACCTGGTCAAGCGCAACCTCACCGGCACCGACACCTTCAAGACGGTGCGCGCGGGGATCAGTAACGAAGGCAATCCGTCGCGCATCAACATCATCCGCACGCTGCGCTCAGCCCATGCGCGGCGAATCGCCTTGTCGGGCAGCAGCCGCGCCAAGTTGAGAGATGCCAAAGAAGAGTTGGCACGCTTGAAACGCGAAGAACCGGACAACTTCGGCGATATCCAGGAAATCGAGGCGGAAATCGAGAAACTCAGCGCGCGGATTCATCGCGTGCCGTTCCTCGACACCTTCGACTTGAAATACAACCTGCTGGTCAAGCAACCCAACCCCAGCTCCAAGGCCGTGATGTTCTGCCTGATGGACGTGTCCGGCTCCATGACCCAGGCCACCAAGGACATCGCCAAGCGCTTCTTTATCCTGCTGTACCTGTTCCTGAAGCGAAACTACGACAAGATCGACGTGGTGTTTATCCGCCACCACACCAGCGCCCGGGAAGTGGACGAAGAGGAGTTCTTTTACTCGCGGGAAACTGGCGGCACCATCGTCTCCAGCGCCTTGAAGCTGATGCAGGAGATCATGGCCGAGCGCTACCCGGCCAACGAGTGGAACATCTACGCGGCCCAGGCCTCTGACGGGGACAACTGGAATGACGACTCGCCAATCTGCCGCGACATCCTGATCAACCAGATCATGCCGTTTGTGCAGTACTACACTTACGTTGAAATTACCCCTCGTGAGCACCAGGCCCTGTGGTTCGAATACGAGCGCATCGGCGAAGCCTTTGCCGATACGTTCGCCCAGCAGCAACTGGTCTCGGCCGGCGATATCTACCCGGTCTTCCGTGAACTCTTCCAGCGCAGGTTAGTGACATGACCGCCAAAAAAGAGAATAAGCGTCAACCCATCTCCACAGGGTCGGAGTGGACCTTTGAACTGATCCAGGCCTATGACCGGGAAATCAGCCGCATCGCGGCGGGTTATGCCCTGGATACCTATCCCAATCAGATAGAAGTGATCACCGCCGAACAGATGATGGATGCGTATGCCTCGGTAGGCATGCCGCTGGGTTACCACCACTGGTCCTACGGTAAACACTTCCTCAGCACCGAGAAGTCCTACAGCCGTGGCCAGATGGGCCTGGCCTACGAGATCGTCATCAACTCCGACCCGTGCATCGCGTACTTGATGGAAGAGAACACCATCTGCATGCAGGCGCTGGTGGTGGCACACGCCTGCTATGGGCATAACAGCTTTTTCAAGGGCAACTACCTGTTCCGCACCTGGACCGATGCCAGCTCGATCATCGATTACCTGGTGTTTGCCAAGCAGTACATCATGCAATGCGAGGAGCGCCACGGCATCGATGCGGTGGAGGACCTGCTCGATTCCTGCCATGCCCTGATGAACTACGGTGTCGACCGTTACAAACGCCCTTATCCGATTTCCGCCGAAGAAGAACGCCTGCGCCAGAAAGAACGCGAGGAGCACCTGCAGAAGCAGATCAACGACCTGTGGCGCACCATTCCCAAACGCGCGGGTAAAAACAGCGACAAGGACAACGCACGCTTCCCCGCCGAACCCCAGGAAAACATCCTGTATTTTCTGGAAAAACACGCGCCGCTGCTGGAGCCGTGGCAACGGGAAATCGTGCGTATCGTGCGCAAGATCGCCCAGTATTTTTATCCACAGCGCCAGACCCAAGTGATGAACGAAGGCTGGGCGACGTTCTGGCACTACACGCTGATGAACGACCTGTACGACGAAGGCCTGGTCACCGACGGTTTTATGATGGAGTTCCTCACCTCCCACACCAGCGTGGTGTTCCAACCCGGCTTCGACAGCCCGTATTACGGCGGCATCAACCCGTATGCGCTGGGCTTTGCCATGTACCGCGACATCCGGCGCATGTGCGAACACCCGACCGAAGAGGACCGCCGCTGGTTCCCGGAAATCGCCGGCACCGACTGGCTGTCGACCATCAAGTTCGCCATGAGCAGCTTCAAGGACGAGAGTTTTATCCTGCAGTACCTGTCACCCCAGGTAATTCGTGACCTCAAGCTGTTCAGCATCATGGACGACGACCTCAAGGATGACCTGCTGGTACCAGCCATCCACGATGAACCCGGCTACCGCACCATCCGCGAAACCCTGGCGGCGCAGTACAACCTGGGCAACCGCGAACCCAACGTGCAGATCTACAGCATCGATGTGCGCGGCGACCGCTCGCTGACCCTGCGACACCAGCAGCACGACCGCAAACCCTTGGGCGAATCCACGGAGGAAGTACTCAAGCATCTGCATCGGCTGTGGGGCTTTGATATCCATCTGGAAACCCTGCAGGGCGATCAGGTGATGAAGACCCACCATGTCCCACCGCGTAGCGATCACAACGACAACGACTACGGCCGCCTGGACCTGGCCGTCGTTCACCTCTGAAGCAGCAAAGCCTCCACTGGCCAGGCACAGGCGGTATCCTGTGGCGCTAATGGAGGCTTTTTCATGAAAATCTACAAAGTCGGCGGCGCGGTACGCGACCGCTTGCTGGGCATCAAAGTCACCGATATCGACCGCGTCGTCGTGGGCGCGACCACCGAAGAAATGCTCGCCAGAGGCTACAAGCCCGTGGGCGCTGACTTCCCGGTATTCCTGGACCCTAAAAACGGCGACGAATACGCCCTTGCTCGCACCGAGCGCAAGAGTGGCCGAGGGTATGGCGGCTTTGTGTTTCACGCCAGCCCTGAAGTTACGCTGGAAGAGGACTTGATCCGTCGCGACCTGACCATCAACGCCATGGCGGAAGACGATGACGGAACGCTGACCGATCCGTATCACGGCCAGATCGACCTGGAAGCGCGAATTTTGCGCCACGTTTCCCCCGCATTCGCCGAAGACCCCCTGCGAGTACTACGCGTTGCGCGTTTTGCCGCGCGCTATGCGCACCTGGGTTTCACGGTGGCTCCCGAAACCTTGGCGCTGATGCGGCAGCTCAGCGAATCCGGCGAACTGGAGGCCCTGACCCCGGAGCGCAGCTGGAAAGAAATCTCCCGGGCGCTGATGGAAGACCAACCTCAAGTGTTTATCCAGGTACTGCGCAACTGCGACGCGCTGAAAACCTTGATGCCGGAAGTGGATGCACTGTTCGGCGTGCCACAACCCGAAGCCCATCACCCCGAGATCGACACCGGCGTGCACACCCTGAGCGTGCTGGAGCAGGCCGCTGTGCACGCCCAGCCGTTGACGGTTCGCTGGGCCTGCCTGATGCACGATCTGGGCAAGGGCCTGACGCCTGTGGATAAGTTGCCACAGCATATTGCCCACGAACAGCGGGGTTTGAAGCTGATCAAGGCAGTGAACGAACGCTTCAAGGTGCCGAGGGATTGCCAGGAACTGGCGCTGTTGGTGGGCCAATACCATACCCATGGCCATCGTGCGCTGGAGCTGAAAGCTTCGACATTGTTGGAGTTGCTGCAGAGTTTTGACGTGTACCGGCGGCCGCAGCGTTTTGAAGAATTTGTGGCGGCATGCGAAATGGACGCACGGGGCCGCAAGGGGCTTGAGCAGCGAAGTTATCCACAGGCTGATTATTTGCGCGGTGCAGCCAAGGCCGCACGTGAAGTGCCAGTGGCGCCGTTGCTTGAGAAAGGCTTCAAAGGCCCCGAGCTTGGCGAAGCGCTCAAGCGCGAACGCCTGAAAGCGCTGAAGGCCTACAAAGAACAGCCCATTCTCTAGACGCTGCCCTCCTGTGGCGAGGGAGCTTGCTCCCGTTGGGCTGCGCAGCGGCCCTAAACCCTACTGTTGAGTCTTGGCAGGGAGAATGCGGTCTTCTTATTTGGGGCCGCTTCGCAGCCCAGCGGGAGCAAGCTCCCTCGCCACAAGAAGCTCGGCGCCTACAAGAGCGCGTCCGGGGTGAGTTGCTGGCCCTGCCATTCGAAACTGACAGGCGCCAGGACTTGATCAATCTGCGCGTCGCGCCACAATGCCGCCAAGGTTTTGCCCGCCTCAGGATGCACGCGTTGCGGCGCCATCAACGACAACGGCCACAGCACAAACGCATTTTTCAGGATCTCTGCCCGAGGCAGGATCAAACCATCGAAGTTACCCACCAACTCGCCATACAGCAGCACGTCGATATCCAACGGCAGCCCCTTGCGATCTGGCGCATAGCGGCCGTTGTCCGCCTCGATAAACTTCAACCGACGATCCAGCTCCATCAACGGCAGGTCGGTATACGCCGACACCACCAGATTGAAGAACGGCCCGCTCTTGATGCCCACCGGCTGGCTCTCGAACACCGCCGAACAGCGCACGTCCGTCAAAAAGCCAGCCAGCGCGTCGAGGCCGGCGCACAGGTGAGTCTCGCGCTCGATATTGCTGCCAAGGCCAAGGTAAACCTGAGTTAGCGACATCCGCGCTCGATCTCCACGCCCACGCCCTTGGCAGCCGGCACGGCACCTGGCTTGGTCAACTTGAGGTGCAACCAGGGAATCTGGAATTCACTCATGAGCACTTCGGCCAGGCGCTCGGCGAAGGTTTCCACCAGCTGGAATTGGGCGTGCTCGGCAAAGGCTTGAATGCGCGCGGACACGCTGGCGTAATCCAGCGCCAAGGTCAGGTCGTCACCGGCGGCGGCCGGGCGGTTGTCCCAGGCGAAGCTCAGGTCCAGGCGCAGGCATTGTCGGATGCCGCGCTCCCAGTCGTAGGCCCCGATCACGGTGTCGACTTCCAGGCCTTCGATAAACACTCTGTCCAAGCACTCTTCTCCGCAGCACGACAAGGGCGCGATGCCCCGTTAGAATCAGGGCGTCCTCGCCCGGAATAGTTAGCATGTTTTGGTTACTGGCGACTCTCGCCTACCTGCTCGGCTCGCTGTCCTTCGCCATATTGCTCAGCCGCCTGACGGGAAATCCCGACCCGCGAATGAGTGGCTCAGGCAATGCCGGCGCCACCAACATGTTGCGCCTGGCCGGCAAGAAGCTCGCCGTATTGACGCTGCTGGGCGACCTCTGCAAGGGCCTGTTGCCCGTACTGATCGCCAGCCTCGCCGGCCTTGCCCTGCAACAACAGGCCTGGATCGGCGTCTGCGCCGTCCTGGGCCATTTGTTTCCGTTGTACTTCCGCTTTCGCGGTGGCAAAGGTGTCGCGACGGCGGCCGGCATGCTGCTGGGGATTTACCCACCCGCGGCATTGTTGGCCATTGTCGCCTGGCTGCTGACGTTCTACCTGACCCGCACCAGCTCATTGGCCGCGTTGATCGCCACCCCGCTCACCCTGCCTTTGCTGGCCTGGCAGGAACCAGCGGCGCTGCTGCCGATGAGCGTGCTGACACTGTTGATCGTCTGGCGCCACCGGGGCAATTTACGCGACCTGTTTGCCGGGCGCGAACGGCATTTTTAAATACGCTCGATGAGCCCGGCTCACATTGAGCACTTACAACGGTGAAAGCTGCTCCATCGGCCAGCGTGCCTGCACGCTGATAGCCAGGCTTTCGTGCTGCCCGGCTTGCAGGCGCTGACAACCGGCATAGGCGATCATCGCACCATTGTCGGTGCAGAACTCAGGGCGGGCGTAGAACACATCGCCCTTCATGTCGCCGAGCATTTTTTCCAGCGAAGTGCGCAACGCCTTGTTGGCGCTGACGCCCCCTGCGATCACCAGGCGCTTCATGCCCGATTGTTTCAGGGCGCGCTTGCACTTGATGGTCAAAGTCTCCACCACGGCCTGCTGGAACGCCAGCGCGATGTCGCAACGGGCTTGCTCACTGTCGTCCCCGGCGCTGACGCTCTGCTGCCAGGTGTTCAACGCGGAGGTTTTCAAGCCGCTGAAGCTGAACATCAAGCCTGGGCGATCGCACATCGGACGCGGGAAGGTAAAGCGGCCGACGACGCCCTTTTCGGCGAGGCGAGCGATTTCCGGGCCGCCGGGGTAATTGAGGCCCATCATCTTCGCGGTCTTGTCGAACGCTTCTCCCGCGGCGTCGTCCAGGGACTCACCCAACAGCGTGTATTGACCGATCCCGTCGACCTGAACCAGCTGCGTATGTCCACCCGAAACCAACAAAGCGACGAACGGGAACTGCGGCGGTGTTTTTTCCAGCATCGGGGCCAGTAAATGGCCTTCCATATGATGCACACCCAGGGCTGGAATGCCCCAGGCAAAAGCCAGCGCCTGGGCGCAAGAGGCCCCAACCAGCAGGGCTCCGACCAATCCAGGGCCGGCGGTGTAGGCGATGGCATCGATCTCGGTGGGCACGCAACCCGCCTCGTCCAGCACCTGGCGAATCAGCGGCAGCATGCGCTTGACGTGATCGCGACTGGCAAGCTCCGGCACCACGCCGCCATAGGCACGGTGAAGGTCGATCTGACTGAACAGTGCATCGGCCAAGAGCCCGCGTTCACTGTCGTATAGTGCGACACCGGTTTCGTCGCAGGAGGTTTCAAGTCCCAGTACTAGCATGGGTTTGCGCCTTGTAGAGGCTGAATTCGAAGGCGCGCATAATAGTCGCCACTCCCCCTCCCGACTAGCGGTTTTCGATCAGAGGCTTTGCATTCCGGACAATGAGGGGTTAACATCCGCAACCCTTAAAAACCGACGACCTCAGCCGCGAATTTTTTGCGACGAGAACGTTGATTCCCGGTAATGAAAGAAGGTAGCTCTGGATGCCAGCCGTCAAAGTAAAAGAGAACGAACCCTTCGACGTAGCTCTGCGTCGTTTCAAGCGCTCCTGCGAAAAAGCCGGTGTTCTGGCTGAAGTTCGTAGCCGCGAATTTTATGAGAAGCCAACTTCTGAGCGTAAGCGCAAGGCAGCAGCCGCTGTTAAGCGTCACGCCAAGAAAGTTCAGCGCGAGCAGCGCCGCGCCGTTCGTCTGTACTAATACACAGACGTTCGTAGCAAGCTTCTGCCAAGCCCGGCCCTCAGCCGGGCTGTTGGCATTTGCGGATATCGCTTGATGCTTCACCGTCGACGCCGCACACGCGACCGAGACACTGCTTCAAACGTCAGGACTGGCTCTTTTGCCAGCGGTGCACGTCTCTTCTGACGAGCCTAACAAGGCTACTGACGAGCACACTTATTTTTTAAACAGGCGATCAACAGGTCGACTGTGCCCACCGATGCGCTTCCGAGGCCTACCATTGGCCAAGACCGGACGTCAGGGCAACATTTCCACGCCAAAGACTGATTAGAATCTAACGTCAGTAAATGTTCGGCAGATACACTTCCATGCAGCCCAAGCAGACGATTGATGGTCGAGCCACACAACACGTGCGCTTGAACGCTTCGCGGGCCCTCATTTACACGCAGTGATGACGAGAACGCCATGGCCGGGCTGATTCCCCAGAGCTTTATTGACGACCTTCTGAACCGCACCGACATCGTCGATGTTGTCAGCTCGCGCGTGCAACTGAAAAAAGCCGGCAAGAACTACACCGCCTGCTGCCCGTTTCACAAGGAAAAGACCCCATCGTTCAGCGTCAGCCCCGATAAGCAGTTCTACTACTGCTTCGGCTGCGGCGCGGGCGGCAACGCCCTCGGCTTCCTCATGGACCACGATAACCTGGACTTCCCCCAGGCCATCGAGGACCTGGCGAAAGCCGCCGGCATGGAAATCCCCCGCGAAGAAAGTGGTCGCCCGCACAAACCGCGGCAACCCACCGATTCGCCGCTGTACCCGCTGCTGACGGCCGCCGCTGACTTCTATCGTCAGGCGCTTAAAAGCCATCCGCAGCGCAAGGCCGCCGTCGATTACCTCAAGGGTCGCGGCCTCACCGGTGAAATCGCCCGGGACTTCGGCCTCGGCTTCGCCCCGCCGGGCTGGGACAACCTCTACAAGCACCTGAGCAGCGACACCCTGCAGCAGAAAGCCATGATCGACGCCGGGCTGCTGGTGGAAAACGCCGAGACCGGCAAGCGCTATGACCGCTTCCGCGACCGCGTGATGTTCCCGATCCGCGACAGCCGTGGCCGGATCATCGCCTTTGGCGGCCGAGTACTCGGGGACGACAAGCCCAAGTACCTGAACTCCCCGGAAACCGCGGTATTCCACAAGGGCCAGGAACTCTACGGCCTGTTCGAAGCGCGCAAGAACAACCGCAACCTCGATGAGATCATCGTGGTTGAAGGCTATATGGACGTGATCGCCCTGGCCCAGCAAGGCCTGCGTAACGCCGTGGCGACCCTGGGCACCGCCACCAGTGAAGAACACTTGAAACGCCTGTTCCGCGTCGTGCCCAGCGTGCTGTTCTGTTTCGACGGCGATCAGGCCGGCCGCAACGCCGCCTGGCGCGCCCTCGAAGCCACGCTGTCGAGCCTGCAGGATGGGCGTCGTGCGCGCTTTCTGTTCCTGCCCGAAGGCGAAGACCCGGACACCCTGGTCCGCTCCGAAGGCACCGACGCATTCCGCGCGCGCATCATCCAGCACGCGCAGCCGCTGGCGGATTACTTCTTCCAGCAATTGACCGAAGAAGCCGACCCACGCTCCCTCGAAGGCAAAGCCCACATGGCCACCCTTGCGGCGCCGCTGATCGACAAGGTCCCGGGCGCCAACCTGCGCACCCTGATGCGTCAGCGCCTGCTGGAAATTACCGGATTGAGTGGCGAAGCAGTCAGCCAGCTGGTGCACAGCGCACCGCAAGATGCGCCGCCCGCCTACGACCCAGGCATGGACTACGACGCCATGCCGGACTATTCCGACTTCCACCAGCCGCAGGAGGCGTATACGCCCCAGCAAGAGTGGACACCGAAGAAGCCCGGCGCCGGCGGCAAGAAATGGGACAAGAAACCGTGGAGCAAGAACGGCAAGCGCGGTGATCGCGATGAATCCTACGCTCCGCGTACGCCCGTGGCAGTGGAAGCCCCAACGCTGATTGCGTTGCGCACACTGATCCACCACCCACAATTGGCAGGAAAGGTTGAAAGCGCCGATCATTTTGCCAACGAGAGCAATACCTACGCCCAGGTGCTGATAGCCCTGATCGGGGCCGTGCAGAAAAATCCTAAGCTAAACTCAATTCAGTTGATGGCTCGTTGGCATGGCACAGAACAGGGTCGCTTATTGAAGGCACTCGCGGAAAAGGAGTGGCTAATTGACGGCGACAACCTTGAACAACAGTTTTTAGACACCATTAATAGGTTATCCGCGGGCCAGCACACGCAGACCCTCGATGAACTCATCAAGAGAGCAAAGCAGCCGGGATTATCGGCTGAAGAGCAAATTCAGATAGCAAAACAGATGCGCGACCTCTTAAAACAGAATGTTTCCGCATCAAACCCGACCTCAGCTGGCGCGTGAGGTCATAGCTCGGGTATAATCCTCGGCTTGTTTTTTGCCCGCCAAGACCTTCAGTGGATAGGGTGTTATGTCCGGAAAAGCGCAACAGCAGTCTCGTATCAAAGAGTTGATCACCCTTGGTCGTGAGCAGAAGTATCTGACTTACGCAGAGGTCAACGATCACCTGCCTGAGGATATTTCAGATCCAGAGCAGGTTGAAGACATCATCCGCATGATTAATGACATGGGGATCCCCGTACACGAGAGTGCTCCGGATGCGGACGCCCTTATGTTGGCCGACGCCGATACCGACGAGGCAGCCGCTGAAGAAGCCGCTGCCGCGTTGGCCGCGGTGGAGACCGACATCGGTCGCACGACTGACCCTGTGCGCATGTATATGCGTGAAATGGGTACCGTCGAGTTGCTGACACGCGAAGGCGAAATCGAAATCGCCAAGCGTATTGAAGAGGGTATCCGTGAAGTGATGGGCGCAATTGCGCACTTCCCTGGCACGGTTGACCACATTCTCTCCGAGTACACTCGTGTCACCACCGAAGGTGGCCGCCTGTCCGACGTCCTGAGCGGTTATATCGACCCGGACGACGGCATTGCGCCACCCGCTGCCGAAGTACCGCCGCCTGTCGACCCGAAAGCCGTGAAAGCGGACGACGAAGCCGAAGACGACGATGCTGAAGCCAGCAGCGATGACGAAGATGAAGTCGAAAGCGGTCCAGACCCGATCATCGCCGCCCAGCGTTTCGGTGCGGTTTCCGATCAAATGGAAGTCACCCGCAAGGCCCTGAAAAAGCACGGTCGCTCCAACAAGCTGGCGATTGCCGAGCTGGTGCTGCTGGCCGAGCTGTTCATGCCGATCAAGCTGGTGCCGAAGCAATTCGAAGGCCTGGTTGAGCGTGTTCGTAGCGCCCTTGAGCGTCTGCGTGCACAAGAGCGTGCAATCATGCAGCTCTGCGTTCGTGATGCGCGCATGCCGCGTACCGACTTCCTGCGCCAGTTCCCGGGCAACGAAGTTGACGAAAGCTGGACCGACGCACTGGCCAAGGGCAAGGCGAAATACGCTGAAGCCATTGGTCGCCTGCAGCCCGACATCATCCGTTGCCAGCAGAAACTGATCGCGCTGCAGACCGAAACCGGTCTGACGATTGCCGAGATCAAGGACATCAACCGTCGCATGTCGATCGGTGAGGCCAAGGCCCGCCGCGCGAAGAAAGAGATGGTTGAAGCGAACTTGCGTCTGGTGATCTCCATCGCCAAGAAGTACACCAACCGTGGCCTGCAATTCCTCGATCTGATCCAGGAAGGCAACATCGGCTTGATGAAGGCTGTGGACAAGTTCGAATACCGTCGCGGTTACAAGTTCTCGACTTATGCCACCTGGTGGATCCGTCAGGCGATCACTCGCTCGATTGCCGACCAGGCCCGCACCATCCGTATTCCGGTGCACATGATCGAGACGATCAACAAGCTCAACCGTATTTCCCGGCAGATGTTGCAGGAAATGGGTCGCGAACCGACCCCGGAAGAGCTGGGCGAACGCATGGAAATGCCTGAGGATAAAATCCGCAAGGTATTGAAGATCGCTAAAGAGCCGATCTCCATGGAAACCCCGATCGGTGATGACGAAGACTCCCATCTGGGTGACTTCATCGAAGACTCGACGATGCAGTCGCCAATCGATGTCGCCACCGTTGAGAGCTTGAAAGAAGCGACTCGCGACGTACTGTCCGGCCTCACTGCCCGTGAAGCCAAGGTACTGCGCATGCGTTTCGGCATCGACATGAATACCGACCACACCCTTGAGGAAGTCGGTAAGCAGTTTGACGTGACGCGTGAGCGGATCCGTCAGATCGAAGCCAAGGCGCTGCGCAAGTTGCGCCACCCGACGCGAAGCGAGCATCTACGCTCCTTCCTCGACGAGTGACCCAGAACCCCCGGCCCAGGCCGGGGGTTTTGCTTTCTATAGATTTCTTTCTATAGATTAACTGCCCCGCAAAACCCCACCCCCGCAATGCCCGTCTACACTCGAGACATTCCCCGTGCCATAACGAGACCGTTATGCCCAGATTGCCGACCGTGATACTGCTGTCGCTGCTGACCTGGACCGCAACGGCTGGCGCGTTGACGCTTACTGATGACGAGCGTGGCTGGTTGGCGGACCATCAGGAGCTGCGCCTGGGGGTGGACGCGTCATGGCCACCCTTCGAATACCGTGATGAGGACGGCCGTTACCAAGGTCTGGCAGCGGACTATGTACGCCTGATCCAGGACCGTCTGGGCGTCAGGATTAAGCTGATCGAGCCGGTTAACTGGAGCGCCGTACTGGAGCTGGCCCGGAGCAACCAGCTAGACCTGCTGCCTGGCATCATGTCCACCCCCGAGCGCCAGAGTTTCATGGCGTTCACGCGCCCCTATCTGGACTTCCCCATCGTCATCCTTGCCCACGAAGGAGGCGCCCAACCGCGCAACCTTAAAGACCTTTATGGGCTGAAGATCGCCGTGGTGGAAAATTACGCTCCCCACGAATTGCTGCGCACCCACCACCCCGATCTCAACCTGGTGGCGATGCCAAACGTCAGTTCGACTCTGCAAGCATTGGCCACCGACGCAGTGGATGCGGTGGTCGGCGATCTGGCCTCAAGCGTCTGGAGCCTACGCCAGCTCAAGCTCGACGGTCTGTACGTCAGTGGCGAAACGCCTTATCGCTACCAACTGGCGATGGGCGTGCCTCGCGATAACAAAATGCTGGTGGCTATCCTCGACAAGGTCCTGGCCGACCTCAGCCCCGAGGAGACCGAAGCCATCCAGCAACGCTGGGTCGGCAGCCTCACCGATCACCACACATTTTGGGCAGACCTGTTGATGTACGGCCTGCCCGCCGCACTGCTGCTAAGCACCGTATTGGCCATCGTGATCAGGATCAATCGCCGGCTCAGCTCGGAAATTGCCCGCCGCGTGGCCCTCGAACAAGAACTGCGCAGCAGCGAATACCACTATCGCGGCTTGGTGGAGAGCCTGTCCGCCATCGCCTGGGAGGCCAGCGTCGCCGATTTCACCTACAGCTACGTGTCGCCACATGCCGAGGATCTACTGGGTTATCCCCGTGCCCATTGGCTGATTCCGGGTTTCTGGCGCAACATCATCCACCCCGCAGACCTGACACGAACAGAAGCGTACTGCTATCGCGAAACCCGTGCGAACCGCGATCACAGCGTCGATTACCGTGTAATCACAGCCGACGGCCGGTGCCTGTGGGTACGTGACATTGTCAGCCTGATCGAGCACGGCCAGGAGCCCGTTCTGCGCGGTCTGATGATCGATATCAGCGAAGCCAAACGCACGGAAGAAGCGCTGCAACTCTCCGAGCAGAAGTTTGCCTCCGTGTTCCAGCAGTGCCCTGACATATTGGTTATCGCGCGGCTGTCGGACGGTTGCCTGCTGGAGGTCAACAAAGCGTTCGAAGACCAAGTGGGCCTCAAGGCTGAAGACGTGATCGGCAAAACCGCCAGCGCACTGAATATCTGGGGCATCCCAGGCATCGGCCCGGACTTGCTGCAACGGGTACAGACCACCAGCATTCGCAACCTGGAGATGCCTTTTCTGCGCAGCAATGGCCAAGCGTTTACCGGGCTGATTTCCGCCGAGCCATTCCAACTCGACACCACCGAAGCCCTGGTGGTGGTGGTGCGTGATATCACCCAGCTCAAGGAAACCCAGCAGCAGTTGCAAACCTCCGAAGAAAAATTTGCCAAGGCTTTCCATGCGTCACCCGATGGTTTGCTGCTGAGCCGTCAGCGCGATGGCTTGCTGATCGAGGTGAACGAGGGTTTCACCCGCATTACCGGCTTTGCCAGCGCCACCTCTCTCGACCAGTCGACCCTGGACCTGGGCATCTGGGTCGACCTTAACGAACGCAAGCACATGCTGGAGTTACTGCAACGTGACGGGTTCGTGCGCGACTTCATGTGCCATATACGCCGCAGCGACGGGCAGATTCGGCTTTGTGAAGTGTCTAGCCGCCCACTGCCCATCGGCGATGAAGACTGCATGTTGACCATCGCCCGGGACATCACCGAGCGCCATCTGATGCAGGAAAAACTGCAACAGGCCGCCACCGTCTTCGAAAGCACCGCCGAAGGAGTGTTGATCACCGACACCCGGCAGAACATCAGCGCCGTCAACCGCGCCTTCAGCGAGATCACCGGTTACAGCGAAGCCGAAGCCCTCGGCCATACCCCGCGCCTGCTCGCCTCCGGCCTGCATGACAGCGCGTTCTATGCCGCCATGTGGCACCAATTGACCGCACAAGGTCACTGGCAGGGCGAGATCTCCAACCGCCGCAAGAATGGCGAGTTGTACCCCAGCTGGCTGACCATCAGCGCCGTGCGCAACCGTGATCAGTTGATCACGCACTTCGTCGCCGTGTTTGCCGACATCTCCAGCCTCAAGCTGGCCCAGGCCCGCCTCGACTACCAGGCGCACCACGACCCACTGACCGGCCTGCCCAACCGGACACTGTTCGAAAGTCGATTACAGGCCGCCCTCAACGGCCATCAGGAAACCGGCAAACAGGGCGCGGTGCTGTTTCTCGACCTGGACCGTTTCAAACACATCAACGACAGCCTCGGCCACCCCATCGGCGACCTGCTGCTCAAAGACATCGCAGTACGCCTCAAGGAACAACTGCGCGACATCGATACCGTCGCCCGCCTGGGCGGTGATGAATTCATCATCCTGCTGCCCGGCCTTCAACACGCCAGTGATGCCCAATATCTGGCCAATAAACTGCTGGCCTGCTTCACCCCGCCGTTCCAGGCCGGCGAACACGAGTTCTTTATCAGCGCCAGCATCGGCACCAGCCTGTACCCCCAGGACGGCACCGACGTCGCAACCCTGGTCAAAAACGCCGACGCCGCGATGTACCGTTCCAAGGCCAAAGGCCGTAACCGGGTCGAAAGCTACACCCACGACCTCACCACCCAGGCCAAGGAGCGCGTGGCACTGGAGCACGAACTGCGCCGCGCCATCGAACGTGAAGAGCTGAGCCTGTATTACCAGCCAAAACTCAGCCTGGTGACCCAAGAACTGATCGGTGCCGAAGCCCTACTCCGCTGGCATCACCCCACCTTCGGCGACGTGCCGCCCGAACACTTCATCGCCCTCGCCGAAGAGAACGGCATGATCCTGCAGATTGGCGATTGGGTACTTGAACAAGCCTGCCAGCAACTGCACGCCTGGCAAGGCTCCTTTGAGGATTTCGGCCCGCTGTCGGTCAACCTCGCCGGCGCACAACTGCGTCACCCCGGCTTGCTGGCTCGCATCGAACAGTTGCTGCGCGACTACCGCCTGGAACCTGGCTGCCTGCAACTGGAGATCACCGAGAACTTCATCATGAGCCAGGCCGAAGAAGCGCTGGAAGTGCTGCACCAGCTCAAGCGCCTGGGCGTACAGCTGGCAATTGACGACTTCGGTACCGGCTACTCGTCCCTCAGTTACCTCAAGCGGCTGCCGCTGGACTTCCTGAAGATCGACCAATCCTTCGTCCGCGGCCTGCCCGACGACCCCCACGACGCCGCCATCGTGCGCGCCATCATCGCCCTGGGCCACAGCATGCAATTCACCATCATTGCCGAAGGCGTGGAAAACGCCGCACAACAAGCCTTCCTGGCTGCCGAAGGTTGCGAACAAATGCAAGGCTACATCGTCAGCCTGCCCTTGCCGCCGGCGCTTTTTGCCTCGACCTTCCTTCGTATGAGGATTGAGGATTTTTCGGATAGCACAGCGGAGAAACCATCGCTATAATCCGCGACCTACTGAGGGCCTATAGCTCAGTTGGTTAGAGCAGGGGACTCATAATCCCTTGGTCGTAGGTTCGAGTCCTACTGGGCCCACCAACTTGAAAGCCGCGCATTGCGCGGCTTTTGTGTATCTGGCGTATTACTCCCGCCCAATAAAACGATAAGGGCGTCCACAAAACGTCCACACCCTCGTCGCCAACGCAAACCTGTAACATGCCCCCATCACCGCCTGTACCGGAGTAGCCCTTGCCCGCCCTCGATGAAATCGATCGCCAACTGATCGCCGCGCTGCAGATCAACGCCCGCGAAAGTGTGGCCATGCTCGCCCGGCAGTTGGGTATCGCGCGCACTACAGTCACGTCGCGTCTGGCGCGTTTGGAGAAAACCCAGGTGATCACCGGTTACGGCGTACGCTTGGGCCAACGTGTGGCGGATGGCGGTTTGCAGGCGTATGTGGGGATCACCGTGCAACCCCGCTCGGGCAAAGAGGTGCTGCGCAGGCTGAGCGCCATGGCGCAGGTGCAACAGTTGTGCGCGGTGAGCGGCGAGTTCGATTACGTGGCCTGGCTGCGCACCGATTCGCCGGAGCAACTGGACCAACTGCTGGACCAGATCGGCAGCGTCGACGGCGTGGAAAAAACAACCACCTCGATCATCCTCAGTAACAAATTGGATCGCGGACAACCTATCTGACCAGTTACTTCGTCATATTGACTGAAACCAATCCAATCCGACGACACTTTGCGTCTTATTAACGAGCGCTACGCTCCCTAAACTGGCTGCCATCTTTTCCTATACTCAACGGGCACATCCCGCCGAGTCGTCAGTAAGGTCAGCCATGAGCATTCCGTCCAGCACCATCAGCAAAACCAATCGCCACCCTGCAGACGGTAAAAAACCCATCACCATCTTTGGCCCGGACTTCCCGTTCGCCTTTGATGACTGGATCGAGCACCCGGCCGGCCTGGGCAGTATTCCCGCGGCCAACCTGGGCGCCGAAGTGGCAATCGTCGGCGCCGGGATCGCCGGGCTGGTCGCGGCTTACGAGCTGATGAAACTGGGCCTTAAACCCGTGGTGTATGAAGCCTCGAAAATGGGCGGCCGCCTGCGCTCCCAGGCGTTTGAAGGCGCCGAGGGCATCATCGCCGAGTTGGGCGGCATGCGTTTCCCGGTGTCGTCCACCGCGTTCTATCACTATGTGGACAAGCTGGGCCTGGAAACCAAACCCTTCCCCAACCCGCTGACGCCAGCCTCAGGCAGCACGGTGATCGACCTGGAAGGTCAGACCCACTACGCACAAAAACTCTCCGATCTTCCTGCACTGTTCCAGGAAGTGGCTGACGCCTGGGCTGATGCCCTGGAGGCCGGCTCGCAGTTCGGTGATATCCAGCAAGCCATCCGTGACCGCGACGTACCACGCCTCAAAGCGCTGTGGAACAAGCTGGTGCCGTTGTGGGACGACCGCACCTTCTACGACTTCGTTGCTACGTCCAAGGCCTTCGCCAAGCTGTCGTTCCATCACCGCGAAGTGTTTGGCCAGGTCGGTTTCGGCACCGGCGGCTGGGACTCGGATTTCCCCAACTCGATGCTGGAAATTTTCCGCGTGGTGATGACCAACTGCGACGACCACCAACACCTGGTGGTCGGCGGCGTGGCGCAGGTGCCAATGGGCATCTGGCGTCATGTGCCGGAGCGCTGCGCCCACTGGCCGGCCGGCACCAGCCTCAGTTCGTTGCACAGCGGCGCGCCACGGGCCGGGGTCAAGCGCATTGCCCACGCCGCCGGTGGCCGTTTCGCGGTGACCGACAACTATGGCGACACCCGCGAATACGCCGCCGTGCTGACCACCTGCCAAAGTTGGTTGCTGACCACCCAGATCGAGTGCGACGAAACCCTGTTCTCGCAAAAGATGTGGATGGCCCTGGACCGCACGCGCTACATGCAATCGTCAAAGACCTTCGTGATGGTCGACCGCCCGTTTTGGAAGGACAAAGACCCAGAGACCGGTCGCGACCTGATGAGCATGACCCTCACCGATCGCCTGACCCGTGGCACTTACCTCTTCGACAACGGCGACGACAAGCCCGGCGTGATCTGCCTGTCGTACTCGTGGATGAGCGACGCGCTGAAAATGCTCCCGCAGCCCATCGATAAACGGGTGAAACTGGCCCTCGACGCACTGAACAAGATCTACCCGAAGGTCGATATCAAGGCGCGCATCATCGGCGACCCGATCACCGTGTCGTGGGAAGCCGACCCGCATTTCCTCGGGGCCTTCAAAGGCGCGTTGCCCGGCCACTATCGCTACAACCAGCGGATGTATGCACACTTCATGCAGAAGGACATGCCCGCCGAACAACGCGGGATTTTTATCGCCGGTGACGACGTGTCCTGGACCCCCGCCTGGGTGGAGGGCGCGGTGCAAACTTCGCTGAACGCGGTGTGGGGCATCATGACCCACTTCGGTGGCAGCACCCACCCGGAGAACCCTGGGCCAGGCGATGTGTTCGATGAACTCGGGCCGATCGCCCTGGCCGAGTAAGGAGATGACCATGCGTGTTGCCCTGTACCAATGCCCGCCGCTGCCGCTGGATGTGGCCGGTAACCTCACGCGCCTGCACCAACTCGCACATGAGGCCTCCGACGCTGATGTGCTAGTGCTGCCGGAGATGTTCCTCACCGGCTACAACATCGGTGCTGAAGCCGTCGGTGCCTTGGCCGAAGCGCAGGATGGCGACTCTGCGCAAGCCATTGCCGAAATCGCGAAAAACACCGGGCTGGCGATTGTCTATGGCTACCCGGAGCGGGCAGAGGACGGGCAGATTTACAACGCCATACAGTTGATCGACGCCCACGGTCAGCGCCTCTGCAACTACCGCAAGACGCATTTGTTTGGCGACCTGGATCACTCGATGTTCAGTACCGGGGAGGATGACTTTCCGCTGGTGGAGCTCAACGGTTGGAAGCTGGGTTTCCTGATTTGCTACGACCTGGAGTTCCCGGAAAACACCCGGCGCCTGGCCCTGGCCGGTGCCGAGCTGATCCTGGTGCCCACCGCCAATATGGTGCCGTTCGACTTTGTCGCCGACGTCACCGTGCGTGCGCGGGCCTTTGAGAACCAGTGCTACGTGGCCTACGCCAACTATTGCGGGCACGAAGATGAAATCCAGTACTGCGGGCAAAGCAGCATTGCCGCGCCAAATGGCCAGCGAATTGCCCAGGCCGGTCTGGATGAAGCCTTGATCGTCGGCACACTGGATCGCCAATCGATCCTCGACGCGCGGGCCGCGAATCACTACCTGCAAGACCGCCGCCCCGAACTGTACGGCGCACTGCACAAGCCCTGATCTATCGGGTTTGCTAGCATAGGCACTTCCTACGTTTCGGAAGTGCCCATGCCTGCGCCGGCCCACCCTCATCACCTTCATCTGACCCTGGCCAATGGCCTGCGGGTTTCCCTGCGCCATGCGCCGCGTTTAAAGCGTTGCGCCGCTGTTTTGCGGGTAGCTGCGGGCAGCCATGACGTGCCCTTGACCTGGCCGGGGCTGGCGCACTTTCTGGAACACCTGTTGTTTCTGGGTACCGAACGTTTCCCCACGGGCGAAGGGCTGATGGCCTACGTGCAACGCCACGGTGGCCAAGTCAACGCCAGCACCCGCGAGCGCACCACGGAGTTCTTCTTTGAACTGCCGGTGTCGACCTTTGGTGATGGACTGGAGCGGTTGGCGGACATGCTGACTCATCCGCGCCTGACGCTTGAAGACCAATTGCGCGAGCGCGAAGTGCTGCACGCGGAGTTTGTCGCCTGGTCCCAGGATGCCAAGGCCCAACAACACGTGGCGTTGCTGGAGGGGTTGGCGGCCGATCATCCGCTGCGGGGATTTCATGCGGGCAATCGCGACAGCCTGCCGGTTGAGCGTGAGGCATTTCAACAAGCGTTGCAGGCATTTCATGCGCATTTCTATCAAGGCGGGCAAATGACCCTGAGCCTTGCCGGGCCGCAGTCATTGGCAGAACTGGAAGCCTTGGCGCAGCGCTTCAGCGAGGAACTGACCTCGGGCCCTCTGCGCCCACAGGATGCGCCACCTGCATTGATGACCGGCACGGCACGGCGCTATCAGCACGTCGATAAAGACCACCTGCACCACGTCATCACCTGTGACGCACCGCGCGAGGCGCTGGACTTTCTCTGTCTGTGGCTCAACGCGCCGGCAACGGGCGGGTTACTCGCTGAACTGAAAACGCGACAGCTGGCCACTGCACTGCATGCATCTGTGCTGTACCACTTCGCCGGGCAAGCGGTGCTGGATATCGACTTTACCGTCGAGGCCCACAGCGATTCGGCGACACAGATCGGGACATTGCTGCACGACTGGCTGAGTTTTTTCGCACACAGCGACTGGACACCCTTGCGCGAAGAACTCGCCCTGTTGAACGCCCGCCAACAACAAATCCTGGGAGCACTGGCATTGGCGCGCAATGACAGCGAAGACCTGTCGGAACACGCTGTCACGGGCCTCAAGGCGATGCTTGATTCGCTGCACCTGCAGCCATCGCAGCACACTTGGCAACTGCCGCCGAACAACCCGTTCCTGCGCCCACCGGCCAAGGAAGAACGAGCCGGCCTGATTCGTGGCCAGACCAGCGCACACCGCGGCCTGCGTACCTTTGCCCAAGACCGCTCACGGGGCCGGCGGGAGCTGCCTGCGCTGACGTTCAGCCAGGCGTTGGCGGATGATGGCGATGAAGGCGCGCTGTACCTGCACTGGCGATTTGAATCCGATGCCTGCGCCGGTCTGGAGAACAGCCTGCAACCCTTGCGTGAGGATGCCCGTCAGGCGGGCGTCGAATTGTCTTTTGAAGTTATCGGCAAAGACTGGCGGGTGAAAATGATCGGGCTGCACGAACCGATGCCGGCCGTGCTGGAAGCGTTAGCGCATAGCCTCAATCAGCCGCAAGAAGCGCCTCCGCCCCCCCTCCCCGTGATTGCCATCCGGGCCTTGCTCAAGGCGCTGCCAGCTTGCTGCGCCGGCACCAACCCCGAGACCCGCGAGGAGCCCGTCTCGTGGGCCACCGCACGCTGGCAAGGCTTCGGGCTGGGCCTGCCAGTTACCTGTGAAGCAGCGATCAAGGCAGCGGCTGTCCGCCTGCCTGGGCAGCCCGCAACCCTCGAATTTAAATTGCCAGGCCTCAGCGGCCAGCGCGTGTGGCATGAAGTAAAAACCGATTCCGACGAAGCCGCCTTGCTGCTGTTTTGCCCGGCACCCAGCCAGTCCCTGGACGATGAAGCGGCATGGCGACTGCTCGGGCATCTGCTCCAAGGCCCCTTCTACCAACGCCTGCGCGTCGAGTTGCAGTTGGGCTACGCCGTGTTCAGCGGTGTCCGACAAATCAGCGGGCAAACCGGCCTGATGTTTGGCGTGCAATCCCCCAGCGTTTCCCTCGAGGGGATCGTTGATCACCTTCGAACCTTTTTCGAGCAATTGCCCGCGTTGATCGACAACAGCGAAGACCTGGGTAACCTGCCTTTGGCGCAACAGTTCGCCGCGCAAGGGCTGCCCGTCGCCCAAGCCGCCGAGTTGCTTTGGCACGCGCATGTGGCGGGCCATCCGTCGGATTATCTCGCGCGGCTGCAACAGGCGATCCAGAGCCTTACGCCGAAGGATCTGCAGCATGCCGTCCAGCGGTTGCAGGACGCGTCCGGCGGCTGGCGCTGCGTGGCCAACGGCCCACCTATCAACGATTTCTGGCAAACGGCAAGCTGATCATTGCCGTCCCTGCAAAAGGCTTTTTCCACCAAGACAGCGCTAACTTGAAAAGAATTGCGTAACATTCCCACGCACACATCTGAACATCTCCGACTGGAGGTGGACTATATGTATTACTTGGTAGTAAACGTCCCATCCCTTCGTAGGAGTAAGAATATGACTTGGTCCAAACCTGCTTACACTGATCTGCGCATCGGTTTCGAAGTCACCATGTACTTCGCCAGCCGCTGATCAGCTGGGTAATACAACGCCTCGGCTCGCCCGGGGCGTTTTTGTTTTGAGCTTTGCTTGATGGAGCGGCCATGTTTGTCCAGATTCTAGGTTCCGCCGCCGGCGGCGGCTTCCCGCAATGGAACTGCAACTGCGTAAACTGCGCAGGTTTTCGCGACGGCAGCTTGCGAGCCCACGCGCGCACCCAGTCATCTATCGCGATCTCCGACGATGGCGTGAATTGGGTGCTGTGCAATGCGTCGCCGGATATCCGCGCGCAACTCCAGGGCTTCGCGCCAATGCAGCCCGGCCGCGCACTGCGCGATACGGGCATCAGCGCGATCATCCTGATGGACAGCCAGATCGACCACACCACCGGCCTGTTGAGCCTGCGCGAAGGTTGCCCGCATCAGGTGTGGTGCACCGACATGGTCCATGAAGACCTGAGCAGCGGCTTCCCGCTGTTCACCATGCTCACCCACTGGAACGGCGGCCTGGCCTGGAACCGCATTGAGCTGGACGCCAGCTTCACCATCCCGGCCTGCCCCAACCTGCGTTTCACACCGCTGCCACTGCGCAGTGCCGCGCCGCCCTATTCGCCGCACCGATTCGACCCGCACCCCGGCGACAACATCGGCCTGATCGTCGAAGACCTGCGCACCGGCGGTAAACTGTTCTACGCACCGGGCCTGGGCAAGGTCGATGCGCCGTTGCTGGAGATCATGGCTGGCAGCGACTGCCTGCTGGTGGACGGCACGATGTGGGACGACGATGAGATGCAGCGCCGTGGCGTGGGCACCCGCACCGGTCGCGAGATGGGCCACCTGGCGCAGAACGGCCCCGGCGGCATGCTCGAAGTGCTGGAACAATTGCCAGAGCAGCGCAAGGTGCTCATCCACATCAACAACACCAACCCGATCCTCGATGAAGACTCGCCCGAGCGGGCGGAATTGGTGCGACGCAATGTCGAAGTGGCTTACGACGGCATGAGCATTGAATTGTAGGAGCAACCGAAATGACTGACACACCGCTGACGCCCGCCGAATTCGAGCATGCCTTGCGGGCCAAGGGCGCCTTCTACCATATCCATCACCCGTACCACGTGGCGATGTACGAAGGCCGCGCCACCCGCGAGCAGATCCAGGGCTGGGTCGCCAACCGCTTCTACTATCAGGTGAACATCCCGCTGAAGGACGCCGCAATCCTGGCCAACTGCCCGGACCGCGAAATCCGTCGCGAGTGGATCCAGCGTCTGCTTGACCACGACGGCGCCCCCGGTGAAGACGGCGGCATCGAAGCCTGGTTGCGTTTGGGCCAGGCGGTCGGCCTCGACCCGGACCAACTGCGCTCCCAGGAACTGGTGCTGCCCGGCGTACGTTTT
Source organism: Pseudomonas fildesensis (assembly GCF_001050345.1). Taxonomy (GTDB): domain Bacteria; phylum Pseudomonadota; class Gammaproteobacteria; order Pseudomonadales; family Pseudomonadaceae; genus Aquipseudomonas; species Aquipseudomonas fildesensis. The sequence continues at coordinate 63,765 of NZ_LFMW01000004.1, forward strand.
GCGGTGGATGCGTACGTAAACTTTGCGCGCCGGGCCAGTTGGCAAGAAGCCGCCAGCAGCTCCCTGACCGAACTGTTCGCACCGCAGATCCACCAGTCACGCCTCGACAGCTGGCCGCAGCATTACCCGTGGATCGACCCCGCCGGCTATGAGTATTTCCGCACGCGCCTGAGCCAGGCTCGTCGCGATGTGGAACACGGTATGGCGATCACGCTGCAGCACTACACCACCCGTGAAGGCCAGGAGCGCATGCTGGAAATTCTCCAGTTCAAACTGGACATCCTGTGGAGCATGCTCGACGCCATGAGTATGGCTTACGAATTGAAACGCCCGCCCTATCACAGCGTGACCGAGCAGCGGGTCTGGCATAAAGGAATTACCCTATGAGCTTTGATCGCAGCAGAAAACCGACCTGGCGCCAGGGCTATCGCTACCAGTACGAGCCTGCGCAAAAAGGCCACGTGCTGCTCTACCCCGAAGGCATGATCAAGCTCAACGACAGCGCCGCGTTGATTGGTGGTTTGATCGACGGCGAGCGCGATGTGGCGGCGATCATCGCCGAGCTGGACAGGCAATTCCCCGGTGTGCCTGAGCTGGGTGATGACATCGATCAATTTATGGAGGTCGCCCGTGCTGAGCACTGGATCACCCTTGCCTGAAAAACCAGCCATCGGCCTGCCGCTGTGGTTGCTCGCCGAGCTGACCTACCGCTGCCCGTTGCAGTGCCCGTATTGCTCTAACCCGTTGGATTTCGCCGAGCAGGGCAAGGAGCTGAGCACCGAACAGTGGATCAAGGTATTTCGTGAAGCCCGGGAAATGGGCGCCGCGCAATTGGGCTTTTCCGGCGGTGAACCTCTGGTGCGCCAGGACCTTGCCGAACTGATCGCCGAAGCCCGTAAATTGGGCTTCTACACCAACCTGATCACCTCCGGCATCGGCCTCACCGAGCAGAAAATCAGCGACTTCAAAAAGGCCGGCCTGGACCATATCCAGATCAGCTTCCAGGCCAGCGACGAACAGGTGAACAACCTGCTGGCCGGCTCGAAAAAAGCCTTCGCGCAAAAGCTCGAAATGGCCCGAGCGGTGAAGGCGCATGGCTATCCGATGGTGCTGAATTTCGTGACCCATCGGCACAATATCGACAAGATCGACCGCATCATCGAGCTGTGCATCGCGCTGGAGGCGGACTTTGTCGAGCTCGCCACCTGCCAGTTCTACGGCTGGGCGCAGCTCAATCGTGTGGGGTTGTTGCCAACCCGGGAACAGTTGGTGCGTGCCGAACGCATCACCAACGAATACCGCGCCAAGCTGGAAGCCGAAGGGCACCCGTGCAAGCTGATCTTCGTGACACCGGATTACTACGAGGAGCGCCCGAAGGCCTGTATGAATGGCTGGGGCAGCATCTTTCTGACGGTGACACCGGACGGCACCGCCCTGCCCTGTCATGGCGCCCGACAGATGCCGGTGCAGTTTCCCAACGTGCGCGACCACAGCATGCAGCACATCTGGTACGACTCATTCGGTTTCAACCGCTTTCGCGGTTACGACTGGATGCCCGAACCCTGCCGTTCCTGCGACGAGAAGGAAAAAGACTTCGGCGGCTGCCGCTGCCAGGCCTTCATGCTCACGGGGGACGCGAGCAATGCCGACCCGGTGTGCAGCAAGTCCGAGCAGCACGGCATCATCCTTCAAGCGCGGGAAGAAGCCGAACACGCCACCCAGACCATCGAGCAACTGGCCTTTCGCAATGAGCGCAATTCGCGGCTCATCGCAAAAGGCTGAGGCCATCAGCGCTTGGCGATGATGTACACGGCGTGGATGATGCCCGGGAAGTAACCGCACAAGGTCAGCAAAATATTCAGCCAGAACGCGCCGGCGAAACCCACTTGCAGGAACACACCCAGTGGCGGCAGCAGAATGGCGATGATGATGCGAATGATATCCATGGGTTCAGCTCCAAAAAATCGGCTCGTGTGAGCCGTGTAGCTAATCGACCTTGGGCGTTCGTGAGGGTTCAGTGAGATCCGGCATCTCGCCATCTCTCAGGCCAGAATCTCCAGGCCATGCTTTTGCACAATGCTCAGTAGCTTGAGGGCCATGCCGCTGGGTTGCTTTTCACCCGATTCCCATTGCTTGATCGTGGAGGCGCTGGTGTTCAGGTAGCGGGCAAACACAGGTTGGCTGACATGATTGATTTCCCGTAGCTGCTTGATCTGTTCAGCTGGGATTTGCGGCGGGACCGTTGCAAGGCATGCCTCGTCGAACTCACGAAGAGTGGTTTTGCTGATTGCGCCAATTGCATAGAGCGCTTGCGCGGATGGGTGAATGGATTCAAGCGCTTCACTTTCATACTTTTTGGTCATGACGAATTTCCTGGATATCCACGGCTTAAAAACATACCACTCGGTGGTATAGAAAAAATGGTCCGTGCAAAAAACCTCCGTCCTTTTTCAATCCAAAAATTACACAGACAAAAAAACGCCCCCAGCCGAAATAATCAGGCCGGAGGCGCCGCGTATGCCGCGAGACGGTTCAGGAATAGGGGTTAAACGGCGATGCCCTTGCGGCATTGCAGTTGTGCGGTGCGCACGCGGGAGAACGCGCGGGCGAGGCGCAGAAGCATTTCGTCGATGTTGCTTTTGCTCACTGTCAGGGCCGGGGTGAAACGCAGGCAGTCGGGTTGGGGAGCGTTGAGGATCAGGCCTTCGTGCAGCGCCGCTTTTACGACGGCATCCGCAGAATCATCCGACAGCGTTAGCCCCCACATCAGACCCTGGCCGCGTAACTGTCCGTGTTCGTAGCGATAAGCCAGGCGGGCGATACCTTCTGCCAGGTAGCAGCCAGACTCGCGCACATGCTCGAAGAAGCCCTGCGCCAACACTGAGTCGAGTACCGCCACACCGACCGACGCCATCAACGCATTGCCATGATGGGTGCCTTCCAGCTCACCGACTTCAAAGCAACAGGCTTTCCCGCGCGCCAGCAGCGCCGCCAACGGCACGCCGCCGCCCAGGCCTTTGCCGAGGGTGATGATGTCAGCGCGTACGCCGTACTGCTCTTCGGCGAGCAAGGTGCCGCAACGGCCGAGGCCGGTTTGTACTTCGTCAAGGATCAGCAGGATCCCGAGTTCGCGGCACAGGCGCTCGACGCCTTTGAGGTAGTGCTCGGTCGCAGGGATCACGCCGGCTTCGCTCTGGATCGGCTCCAGCATGATGGCAACGGTCTGTGCATCGACCGCTGCGTGCAAGGCCGGCAGGTCGTTGAAGGGCACATGGCTGAAGCCCGGCAATTGCGGCTCAAAGCGGTTTTCACGGGCGCCAGCAGAGGCCGACAGCGCCGCAAAGCTGCGGCCATGGCAACCGCTGCTGGCGCTGATGATGCGATAGGCGCCACCGCGATGCAGTTGGCCCCACTTGCGCGCCAGCTTGATCGCCGCTTCGCAGGCTTCCGCGCCACTGTTGAGCAGGTAGGCCTGGTCGCTGCCGGTTCGGTGGCACAGGCGGTCGACGAGGTTGAGTTGGGCGCGGTTGTGCAGGCCGTTACCGGGATTGATCAGCACCTGGGCCTGGTCGCCCAGAGCGTTGATCAATACCTGCGGGCTGTGGCCGAGGCTGTTGGCGGCGCTGCCCTGGCTGAAGTCCAGGTAGGCACGGTCATCGCTGTCCCAGAGCCAGGAGCCTTGGCCACGCACGAACACCTGGGGCGGTCGGGCTACGGTGGGCATCAGGCATTCGCTGGAGCGATCATCACGCGGCGCGTCCAGAATCAAGTCATCCAGACTCGTTGCCGGGCGACGCAAATTGAACAGGTTCACAGGTCAGCCCCAATGGCAACCGGACCTTGGTCGACACACTGACCATTACCTGGCTTGAGGTTTTTTGTCTTGCCTATGTAAACGCCATCAACAAAATCGTTATTCATCGCCCGATCTGGCCCTGTAAGCCTTGTGGATAGGCGCTAGACTAGGCGTCTCGAGGCCCAACAGCCATTTCGATTTTCCAGCATTTTCGATAAGAAAAACTTATGGATTTTAAGCAGCTGCGTTATTTCGTCGCGGTGTATGAAGAAGGCCACGTGGGCCGTGCTGCCGAGCGCCTGTCGATCTCCCAACCGGCCCTGTCACAGCAGATTCGCCAACTGGAGCAGAACCTCGATGTGAGCCTGTTCGAACGCAGCAGCAAGCGCCTGCTGCCCACCCTGGCTGCGCACACGCTGTACAACCACGCCCTGCCGCTGATCGATGGCATGCAGCAAGCCGTCGAAGCCTTGCGTAACTTCAAGGGCCAGGCCATGCGTACCCTGGCCATCGGCGTGCTGCAAACTGTGCACACCAGCCTGGTGCCGCAAATGCTGGAGCGGGTGCGCAAGGCCCAGCCGCACCTGGTGGTGCAGATCTACGAATTGACCGGGCTTGAGATTGAACGGCGACTGCTCAACGGCTCGCTGGACATCGGCATCAGCTACCTGCCGCCACGTCAGCCGGGCTTACACGGCGTGCTGCTGTATGAAGATGAGTTAAAGGTGGTCATCCCCGAGGACCATCCCCTGCGCGAATTCAAGAAAGTCTCGCTGAAACAGGCAGCCGAGTTGCCGATGTTGCTGCTGGGGGAAGAGTTTCAGGTGCGGCAGATCTGGCAGGGCCAATTGGCCAACCTCGGGCGGCGGCCGCAGGTGCAAGCGGAGCTGAATACGATGGTGGGGATTCTCGACAGCCTGCCGCACACAAAGCTCGCAACCGTGCTGCCGGGACGCTCACAGGATGAACACAACAGCCAGTTGCTGCTCTGGAAACCCTTGAGTGAGCCCAGGGTGCCGCTGAAAGTGGGATTGGTGTGCCGCGATGTTCAGCGCCAGCAGGCGACGGTGGCGCTGCTGCGCACGCTGCTGGAAGACGTGATGAATGCGCCGCAGACACAGCCTTGAACTTCGCTGCCCTGACTTTTTCGCGGGCAAAAGAAAACCCCGCCGAAGCGGGGTTTTGCAGACTGTTTCCCTGACATCCATTTCACTCCGCCGTCCTGGCAGAATCCTACGTGTCCGTGTTGTTTCTTTGCGCTTCCTGCGCTACGTCCATGTGAAGTAGATTATCCGTGGATCCAATTTGGCGATAGAGGACGAATAGCAGCACGTCATGTAAGAGAATGCTTACACGCCCTTCAACCCCCTAGAACAGTGATTCATCCAGCAAGAACAACGATTCGCTACCGGCTTTTACCGAGGCGCTCAACGAGTGAATACGCGGCAGCAGACGGGCAAAGTAGAAGCGCGCGGTGCCCAGCTTGCTCGCGTAGAAATCTTCCTCGGCCTCTTTGCCCAAGGCCGCCTTTGCCATCATCGCCCACATATACGCATAGGCCATGTATCCGAACGCATGCAGATACTCCACCGAAGCTGCGCCGATTTCATTCGGGTTGGTCTTGGCGCGATCCAGCACCCAGGCCGTCAATTCATCAAGGTTATCCACCGCCGCGCCCAGCGGCTTGGTGAACTCGCCCAAGTCGGCGCCCGCCGTGGCGATGAACTGGCGGATCTCGTCGGCGAACAACGTGTAGAACGCGCCGCCGCTGCCGACGATCTTGCGCCCCATCAAGTCCAGCGCCTGAATGCCGTTGGTGCCTTCGTAGATCTGGGTGATGCGCACGTCGCGCACCAACTGCTCCTGGCCCCACTCACGAATGTAGCCGTGGCCGCCAAATACTTGCTGGCCCAACACGGTAGTTTCCAGGCCCAGGTCGCTGAGAAATGCCTTGGCGACTGGCGTCAGCAGCGCCACCAGGCTGTCTGCACGCTCGCGGGCAGCGGCGTCTTCGCTGAACTTGGCGGTATCGAGCTGCATCGCCACGTAGGTGGAGAATGCACGGCCGCCTTCGTTCGAGGCTTTCATGGTCAGCAGCATGCGCCGCACGTCCGGGTGGACAATGATCGGGTCAGCCACTTTGTCTTTCGCCTGAGCCCCCATTGGAGAGCGGCTTTGCAGGCGGTCGCGCGCATATTCAATCGCGTTCTGGTACGAACGCTCGCCGGACGCCAGGCCCTGAATACCCACCCCCAGGCGCTCGTAGTTCATCATCGTGAACATCGCGGCCAGGCCACGGTTGGGCTCACCCACTAGGTAACCTACGGCTTCGTCGAAGTTCATCACGCACGTCGCGGACGCCTGGATCCCCATCTTGTGTTCGATGGAGCCGCAGGTCACCGGGTTACGCGCGCCCACGCTGCCGTCGGCATTCACCATGAACTTCGGCACCAGGAACAACGAAATGCCCTTGGGACCGGCCGGGGCGTCCGGCAGCTTGGCCAGCACCAGGTGAATGATGTTTTCGGTGAGGTCGTGTTCGCCACCGGTGATAAAGATTTTGGTACCGCTGATGGTGTAGGAACCGTCCGCCTGTGGCTCGGCCTTGGTACGGATAATCCCCAGGTCGGTACCGGCATGCGCTTCGGTCAGGCACATGGAACCGGCCCATTCACCGGAGTACATCTTCGGCAGGTACGTGGCCTTGAGTTCTTCGCTGGCGTGGGTGTTGATCGACACGCAGGCGCCGGAGGTGAGCATCGGGTACAGGCCGAACGCCAGGCTCGACGAGTTGATCATCTCTTCGACCTGGGCCGACACCGCCTTGGGCATGCCCATGCCGCCAAACAGCGGATCACCACCGACACCGACCCAGCCGCCTTGCGCGTAGGTTTTGTAGGCCTGTGGATAACCATCCGGTGTGGTGACTGCAGTGTCCGCCCAGCGGCAGCCTTGTTCATCGCCGCCGCGGCTGAGCGGGGCGATGGATTTGGCGGTGACTTTGCCGGCTTCTTCGAGGATCGCCTCAACGGTTTCGGCGTCTACGGTGTCTGCCAATGCCGGCAATTGGGCCCAGAGTTTGGCGACCTCAAAAACTTCGTTGAGGACGAAGCGCATATCACGCAGCGGCGCTTTGTAATCAGCCATGGCAAACCTCGTAAGAACGTGAAAAGTGATTCGGCAGGATCGGTTTACAGGCTCCGAGTGTACCCGAACAACTTTTAAGACACATAGGGTCCACTTGTGACTGATTGGTATTTTTAGGTCATTCCAGCGTAAACGCCTCCGCCGACAGACTCATCAGGCAGTCACTGCCCGCTTCCACGGCGGCGCGATGGGTCGCCGTACGTGGCAGCAAACGCTTGAAGTAGAAGTCGCAAGTGGCCAGCTTGGCCTTGGCAAACTCGGCGTCATCGTGCGTCAACGCCGCAATCGCCATGCGCAGCCACAGGTAGGCGAGGATGATGTAACCGCTGTACATCAGGTAGTCCACCGCCGCGGCGCCCACTTCGTCAGGGTTCTTCATCGCGGCCATGCCGACCTTGGTCGTCAGCTCACCCCACTCCTGGTTCAGCTGATTGAGCTGCGCCACATGGGCCTTGAGCTGAGGATGCTCGGCATTCGCCGCGCAAAATTTATGCACGATCTTGGTAAAACCGCGCAGCAACTTGCCTTGGCTACCCAGCACCTTGCGCCCCAGCAAATCGAGCGCCTGGATGCCATTAGTGCCTTCATAGATCGGTGCAATTCGGGCATCTCGTGCCAGTTGCTCCATGCCCCATTCGCGAATATAGCCATGGCCGCCGAATACCTGCATGCCGTGGTTCGTCACCTCCAGCCCGGTGTCGGTCATAAAGGCTTTGCAGATCGGCGTGAGGAACGCCAACAGGTCTTCAGCCTCCTGACGCTGGCCGGCGTCGCTGCTCAGGTGCGCGGTATCCAACAGTTGCGCGGTGAAGTAGGTCAACGCCCGGTTGCCTTCGTTGAACGCCTTCATGGTCAGCAACATGCGACGCACATCGGGGTGGACGATGATCGGGTCCGCAGCTTTCTCCGGGGCCTTGGCACCGGTCAGCGAGCGCATTTGCAGGCGGTCGTTGGCGTATTTGATCGCGCCCTGGAAGCTTGCTTCGCCATTGCACAAGCCCTGCATCCCGGTGCCCAGGCGTGCGTGGTTCATCATGGTGAACATGCAGTTGAGGCCCTTGTTCGCCTCGCCGATCAAAAAACCCTTGGCGCCGTCGAAGTTCAGCACGCAGGTGGCCGAGCCCTTGATGCCCATCTTGTGTTCAATGGAGCCGCAGTGCACCGCGTTGCGTTCGCCGGAATCCGCGTGGAACTTGGGCACGATGAACAAGGAGATGCCTTTGGTGCCCGCCGGCGCATCCGGCAGTTTGGCCAGCACCAGGTGGATGATGTTGGCACTCATGTCGTGCTCACCCGCCGAGATGAAGATCTTGCTGCCGGTCACCGCGTAACTGCCATCCGTTTGCGGCACTGCGCGGGTCTTGATCAGCCCCAGGTCAGTGCCGCAGTGGGCTTCGGTCAGGCACATGGTGCCGGTCCATTCGCCGGCCGTGAGCTTGTTCAGGTAGGTGATTTTCTGTTCATCGGTGCCGTGGGCGTGGATCGCCGACATCGCGCCGTGGGTCAGGCCCGGGTACATGCCCCAGGACGTGTTGCTGGAGCCGATCATCTCGCTCAGCACCAGCCCAAGGGATTGAGGCAAGCCTTGGCCACCGTAGGCCGGGTCCGCCGCTACGCCGTGCCAGCCGCCTTCCACGTACTGGGCGAAGGCTTCCTTGAAGCCTTTGGGCGTAGTGACTACGCCATTGTCGAAATGGCAGCCTTCCTCGTCACCGCTTTGATTCAGCGGCGAGAGCACGTTCTCGCAAAATTTCGCACCTTCTTCGAGGATCGCACTGACCATGTCCGGGCTGGCATCCGTCGCGCCCAGGGCGGCGTAGTGGCCGTGGAAATCAAACACGTGGTCGATCAGAAAGCGCATGTCGCGCAGGGGAGCTTTGTATTCAGGCATGGCGATGTCTCCGGCAGCAGATAGTTTCAACCTACTGCCGGCCAGCGCCTCAAACAATCACTGTAGAACCGCTGAATACACCGCCATCACTCAACCGGCAGCACTCTCCATACGCACGGCGCCGCGGCGGTTTTGCCCGGCGGCGATCACACAGTTACGCCCCGCGCCCTTGGCGGCGTACAGCGCCTGGTCGGCGGATTTGAGCACTTCTTCGGGGGTGCGCTGCTCGGCCTGGCGTTCGGCCACGCCGATGCTGACGGTCACCGAAACACTTGACGCACCGCTGCCTGCCCGGCGTTGACGGCCTTGATGATCATCGTGGGGCCGGTCCGAGTTGCGCAATTTGATGTCGTAATTGGCGATGATCTCGCGAATTTCTTCCAGGTGCGGCATGCACTCATCCAGGGTCTGGCCGGCGAATACCACGGCGAATTCTTCACCGCCATACCGGTAGGCACGTCCGCCGCCGTTGACCTTGGACAGCTTGCTCGCCACCAGGCGCAGCACCTGGTCACCCACGTCGTGGCCATGGGTGTCGTTAAAACGCTTGAAGTGGTCAACATCAGTCATCGCCAGCACATAGTTGCGCCCCAGACGCTGCATGCGTTCGTTGAGGGCGCGACGTCCCGGCAGGCCGGTCAGCTCGTCGCGAAAGGCCATTTGATAGGCTTCATGCGCCACGCCGGCAGCGATCATCAGCATTACTTGGCTGCACATGATGTTCAGGGTAAACGGCAGGATAAAGGTCTGCGGCAACATCCAGAACAACCCCACCAACCCCACCATCTGCGCTGCATGCAGTGGACGCGGCTGGTACCAGTACTGCGCCGCCAGGGTAACAAAGCCAATCAGGAACATCGGGTAAGACAACTGGATCAGGCTCATCCAGCTGCCATGCAGTGCCGGCCAGCGAATCTCTGCCAACCAGTTCAACAGCGCCTGGGGATAACTTTGCTCCAGCGCCAGCGCCACACTGCCTAAGGCCAGCAACACCGCACAGCGTGCGACGAAGTCGCGGAACAGGTGGGTCTTTTCCTGCCACAGCGCGTAGATGCTGAACAGCAGCGGCAACAGCAGGCAACACAGGTGAAATATCACTGCAGCGTCTTCACGCACGCGGCCGTTGTCGCGGTAGAAGTCGGTCTGGGTGTCCAGAAGGAAGTAGGCGATGTACACCGTGATCATCAGGAACAGTTCACGCTGGCGCCGATAAACCGCGCAGTACGAACCACCAAGCAGCAGCACCAGGGTCGGCAGCACGTTGAACAATGAGGTGAAGAACACGTTGAGGTCTTTAACGTACGCAGCCGAGAGCCCGGCCAGCAACAGCAGCAACGAAGGGAAAAAATGACTGAAACGTACAGCGGAAACGCGTAACAAGGGTAAAACTCCGACCCACAAGAAAGATGGCACAGTGCCTTCATTCGAGCAGTTAAGCACAACCTGCCCGGCATGTATCACATTGCCATCACTGTAACGGCAGCCGCCGGCAATCCCTGAGTGCCGCACTGGGGTTTTTTATCGCGCATAAAAAAAGCCGCCGCTCCTTAAGGAGCGGCGGCTTTTGAAGCGAACCCGGTAAGGCTTAGTAAGCCAGGCCGAAGTCTTCTTCTTTCATGTCCATCAGGTTGCTGGCGCCCGACAGCATGGTTGCCACGTGGGTGCGGGTACGCGGCAGGATACGCTGGAAGTAGAAGCGCGCAGTTTGCAGCTTGGCGGTGTAGAACGCCTCTTCGGTGGTGCCGGCAGCCAGTTTTTCGGCGGCCAGGCGTGCCATGTCGGCCCAGAAGTAAGCCAGGCAAGCGTAGCCGGAATACATCAGGTAATCCACCGAAGCGGCACCGACTTCTTCACGGTCTTTCATCGCGGCCATGCCAACCTTCATGGTCAACTCGCCCCACTCTTTGTTCAGCGCGGCCAGCGGTGCAACGAACTCTTTAACGGCATCGTTGCCTTCGTTGGCCTGGCAGAACTTGTGGACGATCCGGGTGAAGCCCTTGAGCGCTTCGCCTTGGGTCATCAGCACTTTACGGCCGAGCAGGTCCAGTGCCTGGATGCCGGTGGTGCCTTCGTACAGCATCGAAATGCGGCTGTCGCGAACGTTCTGCTCCATGCCCCACTCGGCGATGAAGCCGTGGCCACCGTAGATTTGCACGCCGTGGTTGGCGGATTCAAAACCGACTTCGGTCATGAACGCCTTGGCGATCGGGGTCATGAATGCCAGCAGGCCATCGGCTTGCTTCTTGGCGTCGTCGTCGGTGCCGTACTTGACGATGTCCACTTGCTTGGCGGTGAAGTACACCATCGCACGGTTGCCTTCGGCGAAGGCTTTCATGGTCAGCAGCATGCGGCGCACGTCAGGGTGCACGATGATCGGGTCAGCGGCTTTTTCCGGCGCTTTCGGGCCAGTCAGGGAGCGCATTTGCAGGCGGTCGCGGGCATATTTCAGGCCGCCCTGGAAGCCGATTTCTGCGTGGGCCAGACCTTGCAGGGCGGTGCCCAGGCGAGCAGTGTTCATAAAGGTGAACATGCAGTTCAGGCCTTTGTTCGCCGGGCCGATCAGGAAACCGGTGGCCGCGTCGAAGTTCATCACGCAGGTGGCGTTACCATGGATGCCCATCTTATGTTCCAGGGAACCACAGGTCACTGCGTTGCGCTCGCCGATCGAGCCGTCAGCGTTCGGCATGAACTTGGGCACGATAAACAGCGAGATGCCTTTGGTGCCGGCCGGTGCGTCCGGCAGGCGGGCCAGTACGATGTGGACGATGTTGTCGGCCATGTCGTGTTCGCCGGCCGAGATGAAGATCTTGGTGCCGGAGACTTTGTAGGAACCGTCAGCCTGAGGTTCGGCCTTGGTGCGCAGCATGCCCAGGTCGGTGCCGCAGTGCGGCTCGGTCAGGCACATGGTGCCGGTCCACTCGCCCGACACCAGTTTGGTCAGGTAAGCCTCTTGCTGCTCGGGGGTGCCGTGCTCGGAGATGGTGTTCATCGCACCATGGGACAGGCCCGGGTACATGCCCCACGACCAGTTGGCTTCGCCGACCATTTCGCTGACCGCCAGGCCCAGGGATTCCGGCAGGCCTTGGCCACCGTGCTCCACGTCGTGGGCCAGGCTTGGCCAGCCGCCTTCGACGAATTGTTTGTAGGCTTCTTTGAAACCAGTAGGGGTCTTAACGCCTGACTCGCTCCAGGTGCACCCTTCGATGTCACCCACGCGGTTCAACGGAGCCAGCACTTGCTCACAAAACTTGGCGCCTTCTTCGAGAATGGCGTCAACCATGTCCGGGGTAGCGTCCTGGCAAGCCGGCAGGCTCTGATAGTGCGCTTCATAACCGAGCAGTTCGTCACGAACGAAGCGAATATCACGCAAGGGGGCCTTGTAGTCAGGCATAGCGATAAACCTCTGCTGATGAATCTGGGATGAACAACCGCATGGGATTTGTTGTAGCGGTCAAACAGGTGTTTGAAACATACGTTTACGACCTGGGGATGTCAAGCGTCGTCCCGATGCCGTTTGTCATGACACCGATCAATAGCGCATACGACAAGGCCTGCGGCGGGATGCCACAGTTGGGGAGGTGAAGAGAATCCGAGGAATGGCGAGGGGAAGTGCCTTTATGTGGCGAGGAGGTTTGTTGTGGTGAGGGAGCTTGTTGTGGCGAACGGGCTTGTTGTGGCGAGCGGGCTTGCCCCGCGTTGGGCTGCGTAGCAGCCCCAAAGCCTGAAAACACACCTTTCAGATATAAATGCAGTGGCCTCGATGGGGGCTGCTACGCAGCCCAACGCGGGGCAAGCCCGCTCGCCACAACAAGCGGGCGCTCATAACGGGGATCAGGCGAAGGTGTCGATCAACGTACCGAGCATTTCATCCGAAGCCTTGGCGACTTTCGCCCCCAACTCCACCTGAAACTGGCCCTGGGCCATTTCGACCATATTGCTGGCGGAGTTGGACGGCTGGGCGCGGTCGTTGGCTTGGAGACGGTCGCTCTGTGCGTCCGACGGCTGGGTAGTCGCGGCGCTGGCAATTCTGCCGGCGGCTTGGTCGACACGGCTCTGCCCGGCCTGAATAGTGCTCAAACCTGAATAAAACGCGCTGCTGCCAGAGATTTCCATGGCGTGGGCCTGCTTAGAGAATCGTGAAGTTGAATTGAAGCAGACATCCAGGCAAAAGGCCCGTCAAAAACACTAATGGCATAATGCCTTGCCGATAGCCAAAATCAGTCAAGTAGGTCCAGTTGCAAGTGCTCGGCGACCGCTTCGGCGCCGGCGCGCTTGAGTTTTGGCACACGGCCCAGGCACGGCGCGGGCAAGCGCTCGGCCAGGGTGGCGAGGTTTTCTTCCAGACGAGAGGTCTTGGGGTCGATGATATTGGCCACCCAACCGGCCAGTGGCAAACCGTCCCGCGCAATGGCTTCGGCTGTCAGCAGCGCATGGCTGATGCACCCCAGGCGCACGCCCACTACCAAAATCACCGGCAGCTTGAGGGCCATGGCCAGGTCCGACAGGTTGTCCTGATCGGCCAAGGGCACGCGCCAGCCGCCTGCGCCTTCGATCAAGGTGAAATCCGCCTGCCGCGCGAGGATCTGCTGCATGGGTTTCAACAGCAATTGTACTGTTAGCGCAACGCCCGCCTCACGTGCCGCCAGATGGGGCGCAATGGCCGGCTCGAATGCCACCGGGTTGACCTCGGCGTAACTTAACGGCAATGAACACTCGGCGAGCAGCGCCAGGGCATCAGCATTACGCAATCCCTTGGGCGTTACCTGGCAACCGGAGGCCACCGGTTTGCCGGCGGCGGTGCTTCTGCCAGCCTGGCGCGCGGCATGCAGCAGGCCGGCGGCGATGGTGGTCTTGCCGACATCGGTGTCGGTACCGGTGATGAAATAAGCGGCGCTCATAGCGGTTTCTCCAGTACGGCATACACCACTTGGTAAGTCGCCGGCAGGCCCTGGGCCTGACGGAACTGCTCGTAAGCGTCCACCAGTGCAACAATCCGCGCGCGGCCCGTCAACCCTCCAGGGCGACCGGGGTTGAGATTGTGCGCGCCGAGCGCTTTCAACTCATGGGTCAGGCTGCGCACATCCGGGTAGTGCAGCACATGGGGCTGACGCGCCAGGCTCACCACACGCAAACCACTGGCTGCGCACTGCTGCTGATAAGCCTCCAAGGTGCGGAAACGGTTGACGTGCACCAGGCCATCCGCCGCGCGCCAGCTTTCGCGCAACTCATTCAGGGTCCCCACGCACAAGCTCGCGAAGGCGAATACGCCACCCGGTTGCAGCACGCGATTGGCTTCGCTGAGCACCGCGTCAAAGTTCGCACACCATTGCACCGCCAGGCTGGAGAAGATCAGCCCGCAACTGCCATCCTGCAACGGCAGGCGCTCGGCATCACCGGCGATGAAATGCCCGGCGCCGCCCAGTGGCCGCGCGTGGTTGAGCATGCCTTCGGCAATGTCCAGCGCCAGGCCCTGGCTGGCGGGTAACAAACCGGCCAGCACACGGCTGAAATACCCCGTGCCGCAGCCCATATCCAGCCAGCGTTGCGGCGCGATTGCAGCCGGTAAACGCGCCAACAGTTGATGCCCCACGGCGCGCTGCAACTCGGCCACGCTGTCGTAACTGGCCGCAGCGCGGGAAAAGGACGCCGCTACCTGGCGCTTGTTCGGCAAGGCGCCCGGCAAGGGGGGATGGGATAAATCAGTCATCGACGCACTCGTGCAAAAAAGCCTGAATGGCCCCCGCTACGCCATGGGGGTCCTCCAGAAGAAAAGCGTGACCGGCCTGTTCAATCAGGCCGATTTCTACATCGGGGAGCAACGCCAGCAAATCACCGGCGGCTTCGGCGGGCACCAGCCCATCCAGGCCGGCAAACAGATGCAACTGCGGGCCGCGAAACGCCTGCAAAGCGGCACGGGTATCCAGTTGGGCAAGCAGTTCAAGGCCCGGCATCAATAGGCTGGACGGTGTATTCGGCGCGCCGCTGACCAGCAGCCGCGAAAGCCCTCTCGCGTCTTCGGCGCCCTTGGCACACAAAAGGCCGAAGCGCTTGAGCGTGACTTGGGAGTCGGCGTGGCAGCCGGCCAGGAACGCATCGAACGTCTCGGTGGGCATCGCGTTCGGCCAGCCGTCATGGGCGACGAAACACGGGTTGCTCGCCAGGGTGAGCAAGCCGCAGCAACGCTCGCCGCGCCGCGCCGCCAGCTCTGAAGCGAGCATGCCGCCCAGGGACCAGCCGCCGAGCCAGGCGTTATCCGGCAGCGTGGCGTCGAGTTCGTCGAGCCATTCATCCAGGTCGCTGGAATCCAGCGCCGGCAAGGGCTCGATCTGTACGCGCAGGTGCTCGTTCAGGCCTTGCAAGGCGGCGGCCAACGGCTCCAGCGGCGACACGCCGAGGCCCCAGCCGGGCAGCAATATCAGTCGATCACGCATGGTCGGGCTCCGTGGCGCCAAGCAAGCGGAAACACTCTTCCAATGCGTTTAACAATAGCTGCACCTGCGCCGCGCTGTGGGCCGCCGTCAACGTCACGCGCAAACGCGCGCTACCGGCCGGCACCGTCGGTGGGCGGATTGCCGTGACCATCAGGCCGCGCTCGCGCAGCATCTGCGACAACCGCACGGCCCTGGCGCTGTCGCCAATCAGGATCGGCTGGATCGGCGTAAAGCTGTCCATCAAGTCCAGCCCAAGCTGCTCGGCGCCCTGGCGGAACTGGCGAATCAAGCCATTCAGGTGCTCGCGTCGCCAATGTTCGGTGCGCAGCAGCTCCAGGCTTTTGAGGGTGGCGCAGGCCAGCGCCGGCGGTTGGCTGGTGGTGTAGATATACGGCCGGGCAAACTGGATCAGGCTTTCGATCAACTCTTCACTGCCCGCTACAAACGCCCCGGCCGTGCCGAAGGCTTTACCCAGGGTGCCGACCAACACCGGCACATCGTCCTGGCTCAAGCCAAAATGCTCGACGATCCCGCCGCCATTCGCACCCAGCGGGCCAAAGCCGTGGGCGTCGTCCACCATTAACCAGGCGCCTTTGGCCCGGGTTTCACGGGCCAGCGCGGGCAGGTCGGCCAGATCGCCGTCCATGCTGAACACGCCATCGGTGACCACCAGCGTATTGCCAGTGGCCTTCTCCAGGCGCTTGGCCAGGCTGGCGGCGTCGTTGTGCAGGTAACGGTTGAATCGTGCACCGGATAGCAAGCCGGCATCCAGCAGGGAAGCGTGGTTGAGACGGTCTTCCAGCACCGTATCGCCCTGCCCCACCAGCGCCGTGACCGCGCCGAGGTTGGCCATGTAGCCGGTGGTAAACAGCAAGGCACGCGGGCGACCGGTGAGGTCGGCCAACGCTTCTTCCAACTCATGGTGCGGTGTAGCGTGGCCGACCACCAGGTGCGAAGCGCCACCGCCCACGCCCCAACGGGACGCACCGGCGCGCCAGGCCTCGATCACGTGCGGGTGATTGGCCAGGCCCAGGTAATCGTTATTGCAGAACGCCAACAACGGCTGGCCATCCACCACCACTTGCGGGCCTTGAGGGCTCTCCAGCAAGGGGCGTTGACGGTAAAGGTGTTCGGCACGGCGGGCAGCGAGACGCGCGGCGAGATCGAAAGACATGCAGGCCTCGGGGCGGTGTGTAAAAAATTCTACTGTAGGAGCCGGCTTGCCAGCGCCTACAGGGGATGACATTCAATCAAACAACGGCGTTGTAGAACTGCTCGCTGCTCTTCTGCTCCACCAACGCCTGCTCGATCGCCGCCTGGTGCACTTCGTCGGCGTGCTCTTCGCGCGCTTCCGGCAGGATCCCCAGGCGCGAGAACAGCTGCATGTCCTTGTCGGCCTGCGGGTTGGCGGTGGTCAGCAGTTTGTCGCCGTAGAAGATCGAGTTGGCACCGGCGAAGAACGCCAGGGCCTGCATTTGCTCGTTCATCGCCTCACGGCCGGCCGACAGGCGCACGTGGGATTGCGGCATCAGGATGCGCGCCACCGCGAGCATGCGGATGAAGTCGAACGGGTCGATGTCCTCGGCGTTTTCCAGCGGCGTGCCGGCAACCTTCACCAGCATGTTGATCGGCACCGACTCCGGATGCTCCGGCAGGTTGGCCAACTGGATCAGCAGGTTGGCGCGATCGTCGAGGGACTCGCCCATGCCGAGGATGCCGCCGGAGCAGATCTTCATCCCCGAATCACGCACGTAGGCCAGGGTTTGCAGGCGCTCGCCGTAGGTGCGGGTGGTGATGATCGAGCCGTAGAACTCCGGCGACGTGTCGAGGTTGTGGTTGTAGTAGTCGAGGCCGGCCTGGGCCAGGGCTTCGGTCTGGTCCTGGTCGAGGCGGCCGAGGGTCATGCAGGTTTCCAGGCCCATGGCCTTCACGCCTTTGACCATCTGCAATACGTAGGGCATGTCTTTGGCCGACGGGTGTTTCCACGCCGCGCCCATACAGAAACGCGTCGAGCCGATGGCCTTGGCGCGGGCAGCCTCTTCGAGGACCTTCTGCACTTCCATCAGCTTTTCTTTTTCCAGGCCGGTGTTGTAGTGGCCCGACTGCGGACAATATTTGCAATCTTCCGGGCAGGCACCGGTTTTGATCGACAACAATGTCGACACCTGCACGCGGTTGGCATCGAAATGCGCGCGGTGCACGGTCTGCGCCTGGAACAACAGGTCATTGAACGGCTGCACGAACAGTGCTTTTACTTCAGCTAAGGACCAATCGTGACGCAGGTTGGCAGTGGTGCTGGCGCTCATGGGCGATTCCTTGATTATGCTTGGGCAAGCGCTGCGGGAAGGGCAATACCCACAGGCGCGACACGGATGCTCGGCATATTTAAGGAAGATTCATGCACTGTCAACCTGGATACAAACACGAGGCTTACATCTGGTTAAAAAACAATCAGATCTGTTTAATCTGCGATGAGCCTACGCAAACCATCGATTGCGTGTGCAACGCCTGCGAAACCGAGCTGCCGTGGCTGATGGATCAGTGCGAGGTTTGCGCCCTACCCTTGCCGATGGACGGTCTGATTTGCGGCCAATGCCAGAAACACCCGCCGGCCTTTAAACAGGTGATAGCCCCCTGGACCTACAGCTTTCCCGTCGACACCCTGATCAGCCGTTTCAAGCACCAGGCGCGCTGGCCACTCGGGCATATGCTGGGCCGTTTGCTCGGGCATCACCTGCAGCACCGCTACGACAACGCCGAACTCACCCGCCCCGACTGCCTGCTGCCGGTACCCATGGCCCGCAAGCGCCTGCGCGAGCGCGGCTACAACCAGGCCCTGATGCTCGCGCGGTGGCTCAGCGCCGACCTGAAGATCGCCTATGATGAACACCTGTTGTTACGCCCCCATGAAACCGTGGCCCAGCAGGCCCTCGACGCCAAGACCCGCAAACGCAACCTGCTCAAAGCCTTCGCCCTTGCACCCGACGCTCAGGTGCAAGGGCGCCACCTGGCCCTGGTCGACGATGTACTCACCACCGGCGCCACCGCCCACAGCCTGGCGCAGCTATTGATGGACGCCGGCGCACGGCAGGTCGACGTGTACTGCCTGGCCCGCACGCCCAAGCCGGGCGCATGACTTGACGCCCGTGCGCCAGGGCGGCAACGTCCGCTCACCTTATCGAAGTGTATTCCCATGTCTCTGCCGACTTCCCTCAGCCAACACATCATCCGTCGCCCCCAGCGCATCGCCTTGCTCGGGCATATCGCGGAACAGGGCTCCATCACCCGCGCTGCCAAAAGCGCCGGCTTGAGTTACAAGGCCGCCTGGGACGCCATCGATGAGCTGAACAACCTCGCGCAAAAACCACTGGTGGAGCGCAGCGTCGGCGGCAAGGGCGGCGGCGGGGCCAAATTGACGGCCGAAGGTGAGCGCGTGTTGCGCCTCTATCAGCGCCTGCAAGTATTGCAGGCCGAGGTACTGGGCTCGGACGAAGCTGCCAGCGACTTCAACCTGCTGGGTCGCTTGATGCTGCGTACCAGTGCGCGTAACCAATTACATGGCCAAGTCATCGCCATCGAAAGCCATGGCCGCAATGACCTGATCCGCTTGCAGTTGGCCGGTGGCTTGACCCTGGAGGCGCAAATCACCCACGACAGCACGCAACGGCTGGAACTGGAGAGGGGCGTGGAAGTGGTCGCGCTGATCAAGGCCGGCTGGCTGGAATTACTCGCCGCCGAGCATTCTGCAACACTTGGACACAATTGCATGAGCGGCGTCATCGAGACGATTTTCGACGCCGAAGACGGCCCCAGCGAGGTGCGCATCGGCCTGCCCAACGGCCAGGTGTTATGTGCCTTGGCGCAGCCCGACGCGCTCAAGGCACTCCGCGCCATCGAGGGTCAGCCGATCCAGGTGCAATTCGCCCCCGGCAACGTGTTGCTCGGCACGCCGGTCTAAGCGGCGCCAGCCTTCAAATTGCAACAATTTCGTCACAGCCACTCCTTAAGGTGTTCGCAAAAAGCATGAAAGGAGCCTGTGATGAGCCTATTAGAAGAAAACCAAGCCACCGACCTGGAACAGATGGTCGGCCTCACCCGCCGCCGCTTTATCGGCGCCGGCGCCCTGTGCGGTGCGGCGATGTTCCTGGGCGGCAACCTGCTGACCCGCAGCGCCCTGGCCGTTAACGCAGCCAACGCCAGCCCGCTGCTGGGTTTCGCCAGCATTGCCGCCGCCACCAGTGACACCATCACCCTGCCGCCCGGCTACAGCGCCTCGGTGCTGATCAGTTGGGGTCAACCGCTGCACAAGAACGCCCCGGCCTTCGACCCGTCCGGCAACGGCACGGCCAAGGCCCAGGAGCAACAGTTCGGCGACAACAACGACGGCATGAGCCTGTTTGCCTTCCCCGGCGACGACAACCGCGCACTGATGGCGATCAACAACGAGTACACCAACTACCGCTACCTCTACGCCCACGGCGGCGCGCCGCAATCGGCCGAAGACGTGCACAAGGCCCAGGCCTGCGAAGGCGTGTCGGTGATCGAAGTGCGGCGCCAGGGCGACACCTGGCAGTTCGTCCAGGACTCGCGCTACAACCGGCGCATCCACGGCAACTCGCCGATCCACCTGAGCGGCCCCGCTGCCGGCCATGCCTGGCTGAAAACCAGTGCCGACACCTCCGGCAAGAACGCCCTCGGCACCTTCCAGAACTGCGCCAACGGTAAGACCCCGTGGGGTACTTACCTGACCTGCGAAGAGAACTTTACTGACTGCTTCGGCAGCAGCAACCCACAGCAAACCTTCGACGCTGGGCAGAAACGCTACGGCGTGGTGGCCGCCAGCAAGGACATCAACTGGCATCAGCACGACCCGCGTTTCGACATGGCCAAGAACCCCAACGAACTCAATCGCCACGGCTGGATCGTGGAAATCGACCCGTTCGACCCGCAATCCACACCCGCCAAGCGCACCGCCCTGGGCCGCTTCAAGCACGAGAACGCGGCGCTGGCTGAAACCCGCGACGGCCACGCCGTGGTGTACATGGGCGACGACGAGCGCGGCGAGTTCATCTACAAGTTCGTCAGCCGCGACAAGATCAATCACAAGAACCCCAAGGCCAACAAAGACCTGCTCGACCACGGCACCTTGTACGTGGCGATCTTCGACGCAGGCGACGGCGATGCCGATCATCCGAAGGGCAAAGGCCACTGGGTCGAACTCACCCATGGCAAAAACGGCATCGACGCCAGCACCGGTTTCGCCAACCAGGCTGAAGTGCTGATCCACACGCGCCTGGCCGCCAGCGTGGTGAAAGCCACGCGTATGGACCGCCCGGAATGGATCGTGGTCAGCCCCACCGACGGCCAGGTCTACTGCACCCTGACCAACAACGCCAAGCGCGGCGAAGACGGCCAGCCAGTGGGCGGCCCGAACCCGCGCGAGAAGAACGTCTACGGCCAGATCCTGCGCTGGAAGGCCAACGCCGATGACCATGGCGCTGCCGACTTCAGCTGGGACTTGTTTGTGGTCGCGGGCAACCCGGCGGCACATGCCGGTACGCCAAAGGGCGGCTCGTCCAACATCAACCCGCAGAACATGTTCAACAGCCCCGATGGCCTCGGTTTCGACAAGGCCGGGCGCCTGTGGATCCTTACCGATGGCGACTACAGCAACGCGGGCGACTTTGCCGGCATGGGCAATAACCAGATGCTCTGTGCCGACCCTGCAACCGGGGAAATTCGCCGATTCATGGTAGGACCGGTGGCCTGTGAGGTGACGGGCATCAGCTTCTCGCCAGATCAGAAAACGCTGTTTGTGGGGATTCAGCATCCGGGCGAAACCGGTGGGTCGACGTTCCCGGAACATCTGCCGAATGGCAAGCCGCGCTCGTCGGTGATGGCGATTCGACGGGATGATGGCGGCATCGTCGGTTCATAAGAGCCAACACCACCTCTGTGGCGAGGGAGCTTACTCCCGTTGGGCTGCGCAGCAGCCCTGAAACCACCCAAATTGGGTATCTGAAGTACTCCGCCAACCGCCGTGGGGCCGCTTCGCGCCCCCACGGGAGCAAGCTGCCTCGCCACAACAGCCGCCACCTATCCGGCCCGGTGTGCGTTACCATACCCGGCCGGACGCGGCGCCCTGCTGCGCGCAGGAGTTCGCATGGCCCATCCGTTTGAAACACTCACTCCCGACCTGGTACTCGATGCTGTCGAAAGCATCGGTTTCCTCAGCGATGCTCGCGTTCTGGCGCTTAACAGCTACGAAAACCGCGTGTATCAGGTGGGCATCGAGGACTCCGAACCGCTGATCGCCAAGTTCTACCGACCGCAACGCTGGACCAACGAAGCGATCCTCGAAGAACACCGCTTCACCTTCGAACTGGCCGAGTGCGAAGTGCCGGTGGTCGCACCGATGATTCATAACGGCGAAAGCCTGTTCGAACACGCCGGTTTCCGCTTCACACTGTTCCCCCGCCGTGGCGGCCGCGCACCAGAGCCCGGCAACCTTGATCAGCTTTATCGTCTCGGGCAATTGCTTGGCCGTTTGCACGCGGTGGGGTCCACCCGCCCGTTCGAACACCGCGAAGCCCTCGGCGTGAAGAACTTCGGTCACGACTCCCTCAACACGCTGCTCGAAGGCAACTTCATCCCCAAAAGCCTGCTGCCCGCCTACGAGTCGGTGGCTCGCGACCTGCTCAAGCGCGTGGAAGAGGTGTACAAGGCCACGCCGCACAAGAACATCCGCATGCACGGCGATTGCCACCCCGGCAACATGATGTGCCGCGACGAGATGTTCCACATCGTCGACCTCGACGACTGCCGCATGGGCCCGGCGGTGCAGGACCTGTGGATGATGCTCGCCGGTGACCGCCAGGAATGCCTGGGCCAGCTGTCGGAATTGATGGACGGCTACCAGGAATTCCACGATTTCGACCCGCGCGAACTGGCGCTGATAGAACCGCTGCGCGCGTTGCGCCTGATGCACTACAGCGCGTGGCTGGCACGGCGCTGGGATGACCCGGCGTTCCCCCACAGCTTCCCGTGGTTTGGCAGCGAGCGGTATTGGGGCGATCAGGTGCTGGCGTTGCGCGAGCAACTCTCAGCCCTCAACGAAGAACCCCTGAAACTGTTTTGACCCTTATCACTGATCGTTCCCACGCGCAGCAAAGGAATGCATCCTGTGACGCTCTGCGTCACGATTCCAAGAGCGGACGCAGAGCGTCCAGGGCGACATTCCCACGCAGAGCGTGGGAACGATCTGTGAACCGCTTTACAATCGCGCTTTGTTAGCTGCCTAAGCAAGGATTCTGCAATGCACGCCGCCAACCCCCGCAAGGGGTACATCCTGGGCCTGAGCGCCTATGTCATCTGGGGTCTGTTCCCGCTCTACTTCAAAGCCATCGCCAGCGTACCTGCCGCTGAAATCATTGTTCACCGGGTGCTGTGGTCCGCACTGTTTGGCGGTTTGCTGCTGATGGTGTGGAAACACCCCGGCTGGTTTCGCGAGTTACGCGACAACCCAAAACGCCTGGCGATTCTGGCACTCAGTGGTTCGTTGATTGCGGGTAACTGGCTGACCTATGTGTGGTCGGTGAACAGCGGGCGCATGCTCGAAGCAAGCCTGGGCTATTACATCAACCCGCTGGTGAATGTACTGCTGGGCATGCTCCTCCTGGGCGAACGCTTGCGGCGCCTGCAATGGATGGCGGTGGGTTTGGCCGCAGTGGGTGTGGCGCAACAGGTGTGGCAGGTCGGCAGCTTGCCGTGGGTGTCGCTGGTGCTGGCGCTGACCTTTGGTTTTTACGGTTTGATCCGCAAGCAGGCACCGGTCAAGGCGCTACCAGGGCTGGTGGTGGAAACCTGGATGCTGGTGCCGATTGCCGTCGCGTGGTTGCTGTTCAACCCGTCGGCGCACAGTGCGCAGCTGGAATTCTGGAGCACGTCCGAAGCCTGGTGGCTGGTGGCCGCAGGCCCGGTGACGCTGATCCCGCTGGTGTGTTTCAACGCTGCCGCACGGCATTTGCCCTACACCGCCCTGGGCTTTTTGCAGTACGTGGCGCCGACCTTGGTGCTGCTCGAAGCGGTGCTGCTGTTTGGGGAACACCTGGCGACAAGCACGCTGATCGCCTTCGCCTTTATCTGGGCCGGGCTGGTGGTCTATAGCCTCGACGCCTGGCTGACCGTGCGCAAACGCTGATCAAATAACATACAAACCTTTGCAAGCCACAGGCCGCGTGGCTTGCAGACATTTACTCCAAGGTTATCCACACCCTGATCCCCGCCATTTGTGCACAAGCCCCTGAAACTGCTCGTTTTTTGCTCATATACCGAAGAAGCCCGGCCGGCATGGCCTGGCGCCGGGTCTCTACAGGTTATCCACAGGCCCATGCAAGATTTCCATGCATAACCTTGTGGATCATTACTCCTCGTTGCGCAGTTCCACCATCAAGTCATCCGCCAATGTTTCCAGGGACGCCTGCAACGTCTCAAGGGACAAGGTTGGCGGCACCTGCAACAAGGCCTCGGCATTGAACAGCGGGTCACCGCTCATGGGCGCCGGGCGCACATCGGTAATCAGGCGTTCCACGTTGACGCCCTGCTTGCTCAACAGCGCCGTAATTTCACGCACGATGCCCGAGCGGTCATTGCCGACCAGCGTCATCAGGATCGGTTTGGACGCTGCTGCCTGCCCGGTACTGCCCTCACCCACCAGCACACGAATGCCGTGTGTGGATAAATCCTCCAGCGCGGCGACCAATGCCTGGCGACTTTGCGCGGGAACGCTTACGCGCAGAATCCCGGCAAACTGCCCGGCCATATGGGCCATGCGGCTTTCCAGCCAATTGCCCCCGTGGTCGGCAATGTTCTGCGCGATGCGTTCAACCAGGCCGGGTTTGTCGGCGGCGATAATTGTGAGTACAAGATGGTCCATGGCGAAATACCTCTGGTGCTTATACCTGTAGGAGCGAGCTTGCTGTGGCGAGCGAGCTTGCTTGCGCTGGGGCGTGAAGCGCCCCCAAAAAAGCCGGCGACCGCTGCGCGGTCGAACGAGACGGTGCGACGATTCGACAAGCTCCCTCGCCACAGCAAGCTCGCTCCTACAAAGTGGACGCATGAGTACCTGAAAACAAATCGTGTACCGTTTTTATATTTATCTGGAACAATCCAATAGTTTTTTGAGAACATCTGGTTCTCCGCTGTGACCGTACGACCAAAGTGGGTCGCTAAACGACGTATTTAGTCTAATTTTCACAACCGCAAGTCATCATGTAGTATGCGCAACCGTGCACTACATAATGAAAATCTGAAAAAGCGCATTAGCTCCGTAGAGTGAGGCAAGCAATGACTGAACACGTTCAAGTCGGTGGCCTGCAGGTCGCCAAAGTCCTGTTCGACTTCGTGAACAACGAAGCCATTCCCGGTACCGGCATCACTGCCGACCAGTTCTGGGCCGGTGCCGACAAGGTCATCCATGACCTCGCACCGAAGAACAAAGCCCTACTCGCCAAACGCGACGATTTCCAGGCGCGGATCGATACCTGGCATCAGACCCATGCCGGCCAGGCGCACGACCCGGTGGCCTACAAGGCCTTCCTGCAAGACATTGGATACCTGCTGCCAGAAGCCGCAGACTTCCAGGCCTCGACCCAAAACGTCGACGACGAAATCGCCCGCATGGCAGGTCCCCAGCTGGTAGTGCCGGTGATGAACGCGCGTTTCGCCCTCAACGCCTCCAATGCGCGCTGGGGTTCGCTGTATGACGCGCTGTATGGCACCGACGCCATCAGCGAAGCCGACGGCGCCGAGAAGGGCAAGGGCTACAACAAAGTGCGTGGCGACAAGGTCATCGCCTTCGCCCGCGCCTTCCTCGACGACGCCGCGCCGCTCACCGCCGGCAGCCATGTCGATTCCACCGGCTACAAAATCGTCGATGGCAAGCTGATCGTCAGCCTCAAAGGCGGCAGCAACAGCGGCCTGCGTGACGATGCCCAGTTGATCGGCTTCCAGGGCGACACCGCCCAGCCGATTGCGATCCTGCTGAAAAACCACGGCCTGCACTTCGAAATCCAGATCGACGCCAGCACCCCGGTCGGCCAGACCGACGCAGCCGGCGTCAAAGACGTGCTGATGGAAGCCGCGCTGACCACCATCATGGACTGCGAAGACTCCGTCGCCGCCGTCGATGCCGATGACAAAGTGGTGATCTACCGCAACTGGCTCGGCCTGATGAAGGGCGACCTGGCTGAAGAAGTGGCCAAGGGCGGCAAGACCTTCACCCGCACCATGAACGCCGACCGCGCCTACACCGGCGTGGATGGCAAGGACGTGACCCTGCACGGCCGTTCGCTGCTGTTCGTGCGCAACGTTGGCCACTTGATGACCATCGACGCGATCCTCGACAAAGATGGCAACGAAGTGCCGGAAGGCATTCTCGACGGTCTGCTCACCAGCCTGGCGGCGATCCATAGCCTCAACAGCAACAGCACTCGCAAGAACAGCCGCACCGGTTCGGTGTACATCGTGAAGCCGAAGATGCACGGCCCGGAAGAAGCCGCGTTCACCAACGAGCTGTTCGGCCGCATCGAAGACGTGCTGAACCTGCCGCGTAACACCCTGAAAGTTGGGATCATGGACGAGGAGCGCCGTACCACGGTCAACCTCAAGGCCTGCATCAAGGCCGCCAGCGAGCGCGTGGTGTTCATCAACACCGGCTTCCTCGACCGCACCGGCGACGAGATCCACACCTCCATGGAAGCCGGCGCGATGGTGCGCAAGGCCGCAATGAAGGCGGAAAAATGGATCGGCGCCTACGAGAACTGGAACGTCGATATCGGCTTGAGCACCGGCCTGCAAGGCCGTGCGCAGATCGGTAAAGGCATGTGGGCGATGCCCGACCTGATGGCGGCGATGCTCGAACAGAAAATCGCTCACCCTCTGGCCGGCGCCAACACCGCCTGGGTGCCATCGCCAACGGCGGCTGCGCTGCACGCGCTGCACTACCACAAGGTCGACGTGTTCGCCCGCCAGGCCGAACTGGCCAAGCGTGAGCGCGCGTCGGTGGACGACATCCTGACGATTCCTCTGGCCAGCAACACCGATTGGTCTGACGAAGAAATCCGTAACGAGCTGGACAACAACGCCCAGGGCATCCTCGGCTATGTGGTCCGCTGGATCGATCAGGGCGTCGGCTGCTCGAAAGTGCCGGACATCAACGACGTCGGCCTGATGGAAGACCGCGCCACGCTGCGTATCTCCAGCCAGCACATCGCCAACTGGTTGCGCCACGGCATCGTCAACGAAGCCCAGGTGCTGGAAAGCCTCAAGCGCATGGCACCGGTGGTGGACCGCCAGAATGCCGGGGACGCGCAATACCGTCCATTGGCGCCGGATTTCGACAGCAATATCGCGTTCCAGGCAGCGGTGGAGTTGGTGATTGAAGGGACCAAGCAGCCTAATGGCTATACCGAGCCGGTGTTGCACCGTCGGCGTCGTGAGTTCAAGGCTAAAAATGGTCTTTGAATAAACGTGGCAAATGAAAAAGCCCTGGTCAAAAGACCAGGGCTTTTTCAATTGAGCTAAAGAGGCGCCGAAACAAAGTAAGTAAATGTACCGTTGACCGTCACCGTGCTAGGCACGTCACCCTCGTCCGTCACCTTCCCGAATTCAGCATCCGTGATGGTTCCAGTAATCTCGGCAGTTTCCTCATCCGCATCCTGGGTAATCTTGACACCAACATCCAGCCTCCCTTCTAGGACCTGTGTGTAAGTATCAAATGAAGATGCGTAAAACACAGCATTCAGAAGCTGCTTGAACAGGAAACTATTGCTCCCCTCCTTCAATCCTCCAGGGTATCTCCACGCCGTAGCCACACCAGTCCCTTCAAAGATCAATGTCTGGCTAGAACCACCAGAGACTCCGTCTGTTATAAAGTCGAAAGGCTTGTCGCCTAGCGTGTAATGAATTTCAGCTCGGTTCAGGCCGGCTTTGACACTGCTGCGAGCCGCTTTAAAGTCTTCTGGCGTAAAGTTGGGCGTTGAATCATTCATGAGGATCTCCTGTTCACCGGTCATGGAGCCCTGGCCCAGCGCTCCTAAAACCAGTAAACATGCGCCTGCCCACCCCGCCTACTGTCAGAATTGACAGTTCTGGCAAGCAGCCGACCAACGGCGTCTACTGCGCCATCCCCAGCTCCCGCTTCACCAGCTTCGCCAACTTCACGCTATCAATCGGCTTGAGCAAAAAATCCACCACGCTCAAATGCATCGCATCGATCACATCCGGCGCTTCGGCGTCCCCGGACATAATGATGATCGGCAGCGCCGCGCGGGTGGACTCGCGGACTTTTTTGATCAGTTGCAGGCCGTTACTCGGCGCCATGCGCAGGTCGGTGATAAGCAAACCAATGGAGCTGCTCGACTTCAATAAATCCCACGCCGATTCACCGCTGTCGGCGGTCATGCAGCGAATGCCGTCCAGCCCCAGGATCTCCGCCAGCAGTTCACGCGCGTCCTTGTCGTCGTCAACGATCAGCACGCGCTGTGGCGGTAAATCAGGCTCCAGCATCACGGCGCTCAGCGCCTCGCGCTCGGCGTCACTCAAAATATCGTGGTCGGACATACGTTTCTCAGCAGTTCTCATCAATCCCCCCGTCACACTCGTCAGACATCTGCGGAAGGGCGATCAATGTGCACTTCGTCGGAAAGTTTGCCTAGTGGGCGTTCTACGGGGTTTGGACGATAGTCATGTAAGGTTTTTCCCTAAATTTACGCGCGGTTCATCGAACTAGACTTACGTCCAATGGGCACCCGCCGCGCAGGAGTCGACCATGCAGGACGATAACGACAACAAAAATGCGGTCCTAGTGATGAGTAAAGCTGATGCCTTCGCCGAGGCGGGGAAAACTGCTGTGTTGCAGAACATCCACGGCACCTTGCAATTCCTGCAACGCTTCCCGCCGTTCAACCAGATGGAAAACGCACACCTGGCGTTTCTGGTGGAGCAGTGCCAATTACGCTTCTACGGCCCCGGCGACAGTATTCTCAAGCCGTCGGGCGGGCCGGTGGAGCACTTCTATATCGTCAAGCAGGGCCGGGTGGTCGGCGAACGGCCGGAATCAGCACAAAATACGTTCGAGATCACCACCGGCGAGTGCTTCCCCCTCGCCGCACTGCTCGGCGAACGAGCGACGCGCACTGAGCACAAGGCCGCCGAAGACACCTTCTGCCTGCAACTGAACAAACCGGCCTTTATCAAGCTGTTCGCGCTGTCCAGCCCGTTTCGCGATTTTGCCCTGCGTGGCGTCAGCAGCCTGCTGGACCAGGTCAACCAGCAGGTGCAGCAAAAAGCCGTGGAAACCCTCGGCACGCAATATTCCCTGAACACCCGCCTGGGCGAGTTGGCCATGCGTCACCCGGTCATGTGTAACCCCGACACCCCCCTGCGCGAAGCGGTGACGCTGATGCACGAGCAACAGGTCGGCAGCATCGTGATCGTCGACGAGCACAAGGCGCCCCTGGGGATTTTCACCCTGCGCGACCTGCGTCAGGTGGTGGCCGACGGCACCGGCGATTTCAGCCAGGCCATCGAAGGCCACATGACCCAGGCGCCCTTCTCCCTGACCCCGGACCACAGCGCCTTCGACGCCGCCATCGCCATGACCGAACGGCATATCGCCCATGTGTGCCTGGTCAAAGACCAGCGCCTGTGCGGCGTGGTGTCCGAGCGCGACCTGTTTTCCCTGCAGCGCGTCGACTTGGTGCACCTGGCCCGTACCATTCGCAACGCGCCCCGGGTGGAAAACCTGGTGGCGATTCGCGGTGAGATCGGCCAGTTGGTGGAACGCATGCTGGCCCATGGCGCGTCGTCCACCCAGATCACCCACATTATTACGCTGCTCAACGATCACACCGTGTGCCGGGTGATCGAGCTGACCCTCGCCGAAAAGGGCGACCCCGGCGTGCCCTTCAGCTGGTTGTGTTTTGGCAGCGAAGGCCGCCGCGAGCAGACGCTGTACACCGACCAGGACAACGGCATCCTGTTCGAGGCTAAAGATGCCGCCCAAGCCGCCGAGATTCGCATCCGTTTGCTGCCGCTGGCGCAGCAGATCAACCAGAGCCTGGCGCTGTGCGGGTTCAGCCTGTGCAAGGGCAACATCATGGCCGGCAACCCGGAGCTGTGCCTGTCGCGGGCCGAATGGGCGCGACGCTTTGCGGCGTTTATTCGCGAGGCGACACCGGAGAACCTGCTGGGGTCGAGCATCTATTTCGACCTGCGCGTGGTGTGGGGTGATGAGCAGGGTTGCGAGCAACTGCGCCAGGGCATTCTGGATCAGGTGGAGGACAACCGGCTGTTCCAACGCATGCTCGCCGAAAACGCCTTGCGCCAGCGCCCGCCGGTGGGACGTTTCCGCGATTTTGTGCTGACGCGCAAAGGCAGCGAAAAGGCCACCCTCGACCTCAAGGTGCAGGGCCTCACGCCGTTTGTCGACGGCGCGCGCCTGCTGGCACTGGCCAACGGCATCCACGTCAATAACACCCTTGAGCGTCTGCGCCAGTTGGTGGTCAAGGAGGTGATCGAGCCTTTGGACGGCGCCGCGTATGAAGAGGCGTACCACTTCATCCAGCAAACCCGCATGCAGCAGCACCAGTTGCAGACGCGGGAAAACCAGCCTTATTCCAACCGCGTCGACCCCGACAGCCTCAACCACCTGGACCGGCGCATCCTGCGCGAGTCCCTGCGCCAGGCCCAGCGCCTGCAAAGCAGCCTGACCTTGCGGTACCAGCTGTGAGCCTGTTCGGTTGGCTGCGCGCGGCCAAACCCGGGCTGGGGGCGGCGCAACAGCGGCGCCTGGAGCAATTGCCCAAGCCCGCCGCATTGGGCGAAGGCTCGTTGCGCAACCAACGCTGGGTGGTGGTGGACCTGGAAACCAGCGGCCTGAACCTCAACCGCGACCAGGTGTTGTCCATCGGCGCTGTGGTAATCGAGGACGGCGCGGTGGACTTTTCCCAGCTGTTCGAACGCACCCTGCACCGTGCCGAAACCAAACTCAGCCCCAGCGTGCTGATCCACGGCCTCGGCCCCAGCGCAATTGCAGCCGGAAGCGACCCGGTCGAGGCGTTGCTGGATTTCATGGAATTCGTCGGCGACAGCCCGCTGCTGGCGTTCCATGCGCCGTTTGATCAACACATGCTGTGCCGCGCGCTCAAGGACAGCCTGGGTTATCGCCTGGCCCACAGCTTTCTCGACGTGGCCGACATCGCCCCGCTGCTGTGCCCTGAGGCGCATATTCGTGAAGCCGGGCTGGACGACTGGATCAACCACTTCAACCTGCAAGTCGGCGAACGCCACCACGCCAGCGCCGATGCATTGGCCACGGCCGAGCTGATGCTTATCCTGTTGAGCCGTGCGCGCCAGCAGCACATCGACAGTCCCCAAGCGCTGCAAGAACGTTTGAGCCAATGGAAACGCCGCAAACAAGCCCCTTCCTTCTAGGATCGTTCCCATGCTCCGCCTCTAAGATCGTTCCCATGCTCCGCGTGGGAATGCCGCCTGGGACGCTCCGCGTTCCCGCCGTACGCGTACAACTCAAGCCCTGCGCAAGCTGACGCGGAGCGTCACGGGCGGCATTCCCACGCAGAGCGTGGGAATGATCGGCGTAGAGCGTGGGAGCGATCGGGAGGCTTGGGAACGATCGGGAACGGGTAAATACGCGCCATCGTTTTAATGTCATCTCCCGACAGACGCCAATTGCGCCCACCCCGCGCCTCTGACACAATCGCGAATAATTCTCGTTAGTTTAAACTTTTTTATTCGGTGATGCCTTGTCGTCGGTCCAGAACCCCCACAGTGAGCTTGTTGGTGCGTTGTATCGCGACCATCGCGGCTGGCTGTTGGCGTGGCTGCGACGCAATGTGGCCTGCCCGAGCCGCGCCGAAGACCTCAGCCAGGACACGTTCATGCGCCTGCTGGGCCGTGACGAGTTACGCGAACCTCGCGAGCCACGGGCGTTTCTGGTGGCCATCGCCAAGGGCTTGTTGTTCGACTATTTCCGCCGTGCCGCGCTGGAACAGGCCTACCTCACCGAATTGATGCTGATCCCGGAAAGCGAGCACCCTTCGCCCGAAGAGCAGCAACTGATCCTCGAAGACCTCAAGGCCATCGACCGCCTGCTCGGCAAGCTGTCGAGCAAAGCCCGCGCCGCCTTCCTCTATAACCGCCTCGACGGCCTGGGCCACGCAGAAATCGCCCAGCGCCTCGGCGTGTCCGTGCCGCGCGTGCGCCAGTACCTGGCCCAGGGCATTCGTCAGTGCTACATCGCGCTGTATGGCGAACCGTCGTGACCGTGATCAGCTCCAAACCGGTCTCGGCCCATGTGCTGGATGCCGCGATTGCCTGGCAACTGTGCCTCGACTCGGGCGATGGCAGCGCCGTGGAACAGGAAGAATTCGCCAAATGGCTGGCCAGCGATGAAGAACACGCGCGTGCCTGGCGCCAGCTGGGCATGCTCGACCAACGCTTCAGCGCGGCCTCGGGCCCGGCGCGGGCGGCGTTGTTGCAGTCGCGCGAAGGCATTCGCCAGCGCGTGCGCAAGCTCGGCAGCGGCCTGGCGAGTATCGCGCTGGTGTGCGGCCTGGCGTTGTTTGCCGGCGAACGTTATGTGCCGATCCACTATTGGCTGGCCGATCAACGCACCGCCACCGGCGAGCAGCGCACGCTGAAACTGGCGGACGGCACGCTGATCAACCTCAACACCCACAGCGCCATCGACGTGCGCTTCGATGAGAAACGCCGGCTGATTGTGTTGCAAGAGGGCGAGATCCTCGTCGAGACCGGCCACAACGATGCGCGCCCGTTTTACGTGCAAACCCGCGACGGCAGCCTGCGGGCGCTGGGCACGCGGTTTATCGTCAAGCGCGAAGACGACGCCACGCGCCTGAGCGTGTTGCAGTCGGCAGTTGCCGCCCAGCCACAGGCACTGCATCAAGAACAGGTGTTCAAGGAAGGCCAGCAAGTACTGATGCGCAGCGACGGCCTCGGCCCGCTGCTGGCCGTCACCCCCGCCACCGATGCCTGGACGCGCGGCATGCTGGTGGTCGACAACGCCCGCCTGGGCGATGTGGTCGAAGAACTCGCGCGCTACCGCACCGGCCACCTGGGTGTGGATAAAAATGTGGCCGAACTGCGCATCACCGGCAGCTTCCCGCTGCACGACACCACGCTAGCGCTCAACGCGCTGCTGCCGACTCTGCCGGTGCAGATCGAGCAGCGCACGTCGTGGTGGGTGACGGTGAAGGGCAAGCCTTAGGTTCTGAGGTGTCGGGAACATTGCTCGCGATGGGTGCCTCAAGAACACCCAAACATCTTCAGGCAAAAATATTTTTATTGCGCCCTATCACTTTTCGATTCTCGTTCGGCACCTAGGCAATTGAGAAATATTTCCATTCAGGAGCCGCCCCATGTACCGCACGCTAGATACCTTGTTGCGCCCCAGCCTGTTAGCCGTGGCCATTGCCCTCAGCACCCCGCTGGCAAGCCCGTTGCTGATGGCCGCCGAACAGGCCTCCAGCGTGCGCGCCTACAACCTGCCGGCCGCACCGCTGGCCAGCACCCTGAACCAAATCGCCAGCCAGGCTGGCCTCGCACTGACCCTCAGCCCTGCGCTCGCGTCAGGCAAGACCTCGGCCCCCGTCAACGGCCAGTTCGATGCCCAGGGCGCACTGCGTGAAGCGTTGCGCGGGACCGGGTTGCAGTTGGAGCAGAGCAGCGCCGGGACTTTTACGCTGGTAGCGATTCCGGAAGGGGTTGTGGCGTTGCCGCAGACCAGCATTATTGGTCAGGGCAACTTGGAAAGTGCGTGGGGGCCGGTGGACGGCTATGTCGCGACACGTACGGCGGCGGGTACCAAGACGGATACGCCGATCATCGAGGCGCCCCGTTCGATGTCCGTAGTCACGCGTGCGCAGATGGAAGACCGTGGTGTGCAGAACCTCGATGACGCTGTGCGCTACATGCCCGGCGTTATCGCCAGCAGCTACGGCAGCGACTCTCGCGCCGACTGGCTGCGGGTACGTGGCTTCGAGCCTACGCAGTTCCTCGACGGCCTGCCGTTGCCCAAAGGCTCCTACGCCAACCCAAAACAGGAAACGTGGAACCTGGACCGCATCACGCTGCTACGCGGCCCTGCATCGTCGGTGTACGGTCAGACCCCGCCGGGTGGCATGCTCGATATGGTGAGCCGCCGCCCGCAAGCAGAGAGCAGCAACGCCGTGCGCGCCGAGGTCGGCAGCAACAACCGCAAGCAGATCAGCTTCGACAGCACTGGGAAAATCGATGACCAGGGCCAATTTCTATACCGCGTCGACGGCGTGGTACGTGATAGCGGCAGCCCCATCGACCATATCGAGGACAAGCGTTACAACATCGCGCCCAGCCTGACGTGGAACATTAACGACGACACCCATCTGACCCTGCTCTCGCAATTCACCCGCGACGATACCGGTATCAGTGGCCAGTTCCTGCCGCTGCAAGGCACCAAGCTGCCTTCGCCAGCGGGCAAGATCTCCCATCACAAAAACCTTGGCGAGCCGGATCAGGACTACTACGACCGCACCTACTACGCTCTCGGTTACGCTTTCGACCATCGCATCAACGATGTCTGGCAGTTCAAGCAAAACCTGCGCTACACCAAGAGCGAACTGGCCTTCAACACCACCTACTCCAGCTATGGCGACACCGCCGTCGGTGCAGATGGCATGCTCAAGCGCATTTACGACAAAGTGGACGAAGACATCTCGCAGCTGGCTGTGGATAACAACTTCCAGGCCGACTTCCAGACCGGCGCCTTGAGCCACACACTGTTGCTCGGCCTGGATCACCAGCGCACCAACACTGACTACCACTGGATCGAAGGCAACGCGGCGAGCATCAACCCGAACCGCCCGATCTACAACCAGCCACGCCCGGCTGGCGACCCCTTCACCTTCTACGATTACAACCAGAAAACCGTGCAGACCGGCCTCTACATCCAGGACCAGATCTCCCTGGATAAATGGCGCCTGACCCTTGGCGGCCGTGAGGACTGGATTCACACCGGCACCACCTTCTTCAACCTGAATGACGCCACCAACACCCAACGCGACAAGGCCTTCAGCGGCAACGCGGGCCTGAGCTATGTGTTCGATTCGGGCATCACGCCCTACATTTCCTATACCGAGTCGTTCCAGCCCACCGCCGGCGCCAGCGCGAGTGCCACCGAGTCGTTCAAACCGACCGAAGGCAAGCAGACCGAAGTTGGCGTGAAGTACCAGCCAGTGGGCAGCAAAACCCTGCTGACTGCTGCCGTGTTCGACCTGCGCCAGCAAAACGTTTCGGTGACACAAAACAACGTCACCAGCCAGATCGGCGAAATCAGCGTGCGCGGCCTGGAGCTGGAAGCCACTTCGGAAGTCACCGACAACCTGAAACTGGTGGGTTCCTACACCTACACCGACACCGAAATCCTCAAGGGTGACGACAAAGGAAACCGCATGAAGCTGGTGCCACGCAACCAGGCGTCGCTGTGGTCTGACTACACCTGGCATGCAGGGGTTCTGGATGGTTTCGGGGTAGGCGCCGGCGTACGTTACGTGGGCGATACCTACGGCAACACTGCCAATACAGCCAACGGCCACGTCGGTTCGTACACCGTGTATGACGCTGCCGTGCATTACGACTTGAGCCGTCTGAACCCAGTACTCGCAGGTGTCTCGGTGGATGTCACCGCCAAGAACATCTTCAACAAGGATTACCTGTCAACCTGCGACGGTGCCTGGTGCTACTACGGTGATGAGCGCAATGTCGTGGCGGCTGTGAACTACAAGTGGTAAGCCACTGACACGGTCACCCAAGGGTCACGGCAGCGCCGTGGCCCTTTTGCATTTGGATGAACCATGAAAAGCAAAACCATCCGCCGCTGGTCCTTCATCCACACCTGGACCAGCCTCATCTGCACAGTATTCCTGCTGCTGCTCGCCCTCACCGGCCTGCCGTTGGTGTTTCACCACGAGATCGACCACCTGCTGGGCAACGAGCCTGTGCTCAAGCAGATGCCCGCCGATACCCCGCAACTGAACCTTGAGCAACTGGTGACCAAGGCTCAGGCCCATCGCCCGGGCGAAGCCATGCAATACCTGGCGTGGGATGAGGACGACAAGAACGGCGTGATCGCGATCATGGCCGCGACGGCCGGCACCGAACCCAACTCGTCCCACACCTTCATGCTCGACGCGCGCACCGGTGAAACGGTCGAGATGCCGTCGGCCAATGGCGGCTTCACGCTGTTCCTGCTGCGCCTGCATGTCGACATGTTTGCCGGCCTGCCGGGTAAGTTGCTGCTGGCGTTCATGGGCATTCTGTTTGTGGTGGCGATTGTCTCGGGCACGGTGCTGTACCTGCCGTTCATGCGCCGCTTGAAGTTCGCCACCGTGCGCCAGGACAAATCCACCCGCCTGCGCTGGCTCGACCTGCACAACCTGATCGGCGTGGTCACGCTGACCTGGGCGCTGGTGGTGGGCGTGACCGGGGTGATCAGTGCCTGTGCCGACCTGATCATCGCTGCGTGGCGTACCGACAGCCTCAGCGCAATGATCGAACCCTACAAAAACGCACCGCCGCTGACCCTGCGCGCACCCGCCACCGAGCTGCTGACGATTGCCGCCAAGGCCGCCCCCGGCATGCAGCCGGACTTTATCGCCTTCCCCGGCACACGCTTTTCCAGCGAGCACCATTACGCGGTGTTCATGAAGGGCAGCACGCACCTGACCTCGCACTTGCTCACGCCCGTGTTGATCGACGCCCGCACCCTGGCCGTCACCGCCATCGCCGAGCGGCCGTGGTACATGGACGCCATGGGCATGTCGCAGCCGCTGCACTTTGGCGACTACGGCGGCATGCCGATGAAGATCCTCTGGGCGGCGCTGGATGTGCTGACCATCATCGTGCTGGGCAGCGGGGTTTATCTCTGGATCGTCAGACGCAAGGCGGGCAAGGCATGAAGCCGCGTCAGTCGAATTTCTGGAAGGTGTTTGGCATTCCACTGGGGATTGGTTTGCTGAGTGCTACCGGTTTGTTCGCCGCGTTGCTGGGCGATGGGCTGTGGGACACATTGAGCTGGGTGGGCCTGGGCATCCCCGCCGCCATTGGCGTTTGGGCATTATTGTAGGAGCGAGGCGAGCAGCTAGCCCTTGCTCGCGAAAAACCTGAGAGCGCCGCGTAAAATCTGCCGCGCTGCGTTATCGTTAACGCTCTTCGCGAGCAAGGACTAGGCGTCCCCCTCGCTCCTACACGGGAAATATTCATGTCCGCACCCAGCATGACCTTGTTCCACAACCCCGCCTCGCCGTTCGTGCGCAAAGTCCGCGTGCTGCTGATCGAGACCGGCCAGCAGGACCGCGTGGCCCTACAAGCCTGTGTGCCGACCCCCGTCACACCGGACGCCCAAGTGGTCCAGGGCAACCCCGTGGGCAAGATCCCGGCGCTGCGCCTGGCCGACGGCTCCGTGTTGCACGACAGCCGGGTGATCCTCGATTACCTTGACCACCAGCACGTCGGCAACCCGCTGATCCCCCGTGACGGCTCCGCCCGCTGGCGCCGCCTGACCCTGGCCTCGATGGCCGACGGCATCATGGACGCCGCCGTGCTGGTGCGTTACGAAACCGCCCTGCGCCCGGTGGAAAAACACTGGGCTCCGTGGCTCGACGAACAGCGCAACAAAATCCGCCGCGCCGTCGCCGAGCTTGAGCAGGACGCGATTGCCGAACTGACCAGTCACTTCGACATTGCCTCGATCAGCGTGGCCTGCGCCCTGGGCTATCTGGACTTCCGCCACCCGGACCTGCAATGGCGCACCGCCAACCCAAAGCTGGCTGACTGGTATGCCGAAGTCAGCCTACGGCCTTCGATGCTGGACACCCAGCCGCCGGTTTAACCTGGTGACGCATTACCCTGTGGCAAGCGGGGCTGTTGTGGCGAGCGGGCTTGTTGTGGCGAGCGGGCTTGTTGTGGCGAGCGGGCTTGCCCCGCGTTGGGCTGCGAAGCAGCCCCAATCAAGCAGCATGCGGTGTATCAGTCAATCCGAAGCGGCTGGTTTTGGGGCTGCTTCGCAGCCCAACGCGGGGCAAGCCCGCTCGCCACAACAAGACCGCTCGCCACAACAAGCCCGCTCGCCACAGGGAATAGCGCGTTGATCCTGCTCACCAACTGCACCCTCACCCGCTGATCCTCCCGCAACCCGATCATTGCACCGCCTCCAGGTCAAACTCCAACGGCTCGGCCGCCTTGCGCTTGCCCACGCCATACCAATCCAGTTTGCGCGTCAGCACCATCACGGTACCCAGCAGGCCGAACAGCAACAGCGAGCCCATCAACAGCGCGTAATCCTCGGCACTCAACAACCCGTACAACAAGCCATACAACGCCGCCAAGCCGGCCGAAAACCCGAGGCCGTGGGCGACACTGCGCAGCACGTGGCACACGTAAAAACCGATCAGCAATACGCAGGCACTCGCCGATATCAGGTACGCCAGCGCAAAGCCCAGGTGCTCGGACAACGACAACAACAGCAGGTAGAAAAACGCCAGCGCAACACCCACCAACGCGTACTGAATCGGGTGCACCGCCAGGCTCTTGAGCACCTCGAACAGGAAGAACCCGGCGAAGGTCAGCGCGATAAACAGCAGCGCGTATTTGATCGCGCGGTCGCTCTTGAGGTACTGGTCCACCGGGTCGATGAAGTTCACGCCGAAGCTGCGGTTATTGAAGTCGTCACAGCCACGCTCGGCCAGGCAACCGCGAAGGGCTTCTTCGAGGTTGGTGGAGAAAAACGAGGTTTGCCAATTGGCGGTGAAGCCCTTGTCGGTGACGTCCCGCTGTGCCGGCAGGAAGTTGCCGATGAAGCTCGGGTGCGGCCAATTCGAGGCGAGTGACACCTGGCTGGTCTTGCCTACCGGCACCACTTGCAGTTGCTCGGTGCCTTGCAGGCGCAGGTCGAAAGCAAAGTCCAGCGGGGCCGGCTTTTTGCTGTCCTGCTCCGGCAGCGCTACATGCACGCCCTCGCCCAGCCAGTCCACCTGGGTGCCCGGCGAGAACTCCAGACGTTGTGCGCCCAGCTCTAGCTTCAGCGCGTTTTCGATGCCGCGAATATCGCTGATGCCCACCGCCAGAAACGCCGGCTCAAAGCGGTAATCGGCAAAGTTTTCCTTGATGCCCAGTTGCTCCGGTAGCACGAAGCGCCCGCTGATGCGGTTGTCGGCATGGAACAGCCGCGCCTGGTAAATACCCCGGGCGCGCAGTTCGGTTTGCACCTGGCCGTCGAGCGCAAAATGCTCCGGCAGGAAATACAGACGACCGTGCACTTCACGGGTTTCCTCGTAGCGTTTGTTGAGCTTTTCATTGAGCTTCCACTCGCGGACGGTCTTGCGATACGGCACCACCATCACCGGGCCGGTGAGGCGTTGGGCGTAACTGGAGCTGCGGGCGATGTCCATCAGTACGCCGTCGCGCAGTTGCTGGCGGTCGCTGATGATGCCGTTGATCATCAGCAACGGAATCAGCAACAGCAGGATCAGCAGCGCAATCGCGCCAAGTTTGAAAAGCAGGCTGCGGTTCATGGGTCTCTCCCTGTTTTGATGGGCAGAGAGTGAGCCGCGCGTGTGGGGGATTTATGTGGGTTCTGTGGAGACTGTGTGGAGATGCAGCACCGCTTGCACACCACCGGGCACATTGCCGATCTGCAAGACGCCGCCGTGCAGCTTCATCACCTCTTCGACAAAATTGAGGCCCAGGCCGGTGCTCTTGCGCCCGCTGGCCGGGCGTGGCAGCGAGTAGAAACGCTCGCTCAGGCGCGGCAAGGCGTAGTCGGGAATGGGGGCGGCCTGGTTGAACAGGCGGACCTCGACGTCGTTGTGACGCGTCTGGGCGCTGAACCTCAATGCGCCGCCGGGCGGTGTGAAGTCCAGGGCGTTATCCAGCAAATTACCCAAGGCCTGACGCAGCAGAAAGGGTTCGCCGAATACCTTCACGTCCGTGGCAATCGTCTGTTCGACCTGCAAGCCGGCACCTTCAATCCGCGCACATTGGGCCTTGAGCACATCGTCGACCAATGCCGCCAGCGGGATGCTCACCTGCTCTTCCAGCCCCTGGCGTTGCTCCACCTGGGCCAGGTTCAGCAGGCGTTCGATCAACTGTTGCAGGCGCGCGCTTTCACTGTCGATATTGCCGACAAAGCGCTGCTGTTGCTCGCGAGTCATGTCGCCCTGCAGCAGCTCCGCCGCACCGCGAATCGCTGCCAGCGGGCTTTTCAATTCGTGGGTCAGGGTGTGCACATAGTGTTCGACGTAAGCCTTGCCCTCCAACTGCGTGCGCATGTGCTCCACGGCGGTGGACAGCTGCTTGAGTTCGCCGCCCCGGTAATGCGGCAACTCAGCCCTGCGCCCTTCGCTGACGGCCTCGGCATAGGCGGTCAGTCGTCTCAGGGCCGCGCTCAGCCACCACGACAGCAACGCGCCCAGCAACAGGCCCAGAATCACCAGCCCGGCGCCGTACCAGAGCAAGCGGCGCTCGGTGCGGTCGACGTAGGGTTGCAACGAACTGTTGGGCTTGGCCACTGTGACCACGCCGATGATCTGGCCTTTGTCGCGGATTGGCGCGCCGACGTGCATCACCGACGAGGTGGGGTCCTCCAGTTCGCTGCGCGTGGAGCGCGCGCCGTACTCGCCGCGCAGGGTCAGGTACACGTCGTTCCACTTGGAGTAATCCTGGCCCACCGCTTCGCCCGTGGAATCGAGCAACACCGTGCCTTTGGCGTCGGTCACGTAGATACGGTGGTTGACCTGGTTTTTCGGCAGGCCCCAGATAGTCGCGCCAGGCTGGCGGTTGCCGTAGGCCTTGAGCAATGCCTGCCAGTGGCTCTGCCCGAGGGTGCCGTTCTTCACGTCATCGCGCAGCACTTCGGCCAGCAGGTTGGCGGTGTCCACCAGGGTTTCTTCGGTGGACTGGCGTACGCCGGGGCGGATTTCCTTCATCACGGTGCTGAGCACGAAGTAGCCGGTGAGGCCGATAAACAACGCATACACCAGGAAAATCCGCAGCCCCAGGCGCATCAGCTGTTGCTCGGGCTGTAGCTGTAGCCGAGGCCGCGATGGGTCTGGATCGGCTCGGCATCGGCGGCCACGTTGCGTAACTTGCTGCGCAGGCTTTTGATGTGGCTGTCGATATTGCGCTCGTAGCCGGCATCGGCGGGCACACCCACCGCGTCCAAGAGTTGTTCACGACTGAATACGCGCTCGGGTTGTTCCAGCAGGCTTTGCAGCAGGCGGAATTCATGGCGCGTCAGGCTCAAGGGCTGACCCCGATAATTGATCTGCATGCGCTCAAGGTCGACTTGGAACACGACGGCCGCAACACCTGGGCCAACGCGCTTGAGGATCGCCCGCACCCGCGCCGCCACTTCCCGTGGGCTGAACGGCTTGACCACATAATCGTCGGCGCCAATCTCCAGCCCCACCACCCGGTCGATCTCGCCATCGCGGGCACTGAGGAACATCACCGGCACTTCACTGAAGCGGCGCAACTGTTTACAGGTTTCAAAGCCGCTGATATCCGGCAGGCCGATATCGAGGATGATCAGGTCGGCCGGGGTCTGGCGCTGATGCTCCAGCGCAGCCTGGCCAAGCGTCAGCCAGGTGGTGGTAAAGCCCTCGCCTTGCAGGGCGAATATCAGCGTGTCGGCAATCGCCGCTTCGTCTTCGACAATCAGGATGTGCGGCATGGGCTCGATCAGCAGTCTGGTTTGTCGGCAGTGTAGCGACGGGCCGGGTTCACTGCTGCACCAAATTCACGCAGGGCCTTGGCGCCGATCAGCAGCGGGTAGTTGAAGCTGCTGCGGTCGGTGAGGTTGACCTCGACAGTGCGCTTCACGTTGCCCAGGCACATTTCCAGGTCGATCACCGGGCGCTTGGCGACGGTGGCTTCATCCTTGTCGTCATCTTCGTCGGCGCGGCTCTTGATTTTGCTGATGCGCGAGACCTTGTGTTCATAGACTTTGTTGGTCGCGTCCTTGCCGCCGAGGCGGAAGCGCACCCAATCGTCGCCGTCACGGGTGAAGGTTTCGATGTCGCGGGCCGACAGCGACGCGGTGAGCGCGCCGGTGTCCATCTTGGCCTTGAAGGTTTCGCCGATCTCCGGCAGCTGGATGTATTCGTAACGACCGTAAAGGGTCGGTTCGGCGGCCATGACAGGCAGGGCAACCAGGGCGAGGGAGGCAAGAAGCAGTTTCACGAAGTGGTTTCCTCGGAAAGAAGTAGGCGGATTCTAGACCGCAAAAGCAGTACTTAGTTAGATCGTTCCCACGCTCTGCGTGGGAATGCCTGCTGTGACGCTCTGCGTCACGACGTTAAAAGCTCGACGCAGTGCTCGACGTGACCGTGGTCTATCCGCAGCAGACGATTCCGGGGTTCTGGGATTTGATCAGCGGCGCGGTGCCGAAAGTGATCATTGATATCCGCACCCGTGAGTTGGACCCGGCGTTGTGGCAGGGCGATTACGAGAACGATCCGGCGTTTCGCCAGACCGTCCAGAACTGGGTCAACCAGCTCTGGAAGGAGAAAGATGCGCGCATCGATGAACTGCGCGCGGAACGTCCTTAGCCGCCTGTGCCCCAGGCCTGGGCCAGTTTGCCCAACACGGAACTGTTGGCACCCTGGCCGCCCAGGTATTGCAGGATCACCGGCGCAAACTGGCCGATCATCCCGCTGTCCATGCCCAGCGCGCTGAACGCGGTGTTCAGGTCGTTGGTGTTCTTCACGTTACCCAGCAAGCCGTCCAGGCCGCTGGTCTTGCTGCCACCGGTCTGGCCGAGCATCCCGCTCAAGGCCCCGAGGCTGCCCAGCGCATTGTTGCCCGACAGCTGATCCAGGCCCGGCACGCTCTTGCCCAGTTGCGAATAGTCGTTGCCGCTCAGGCTATTCTTGGCCAGCCCCAGCATGGCACCCGTGCCGCCGACGGCTTGCTCGGGGGTGACGTTCAATTGTGAGGTCAGGGCGCTCAGCAGGCCGGCCGTCTCGGACGACGGTGCTGCGGCAGCGGCCTTGTTGTTGCCACCCTGCATCCCAGAGATGGCATTGGCCGCATCGCCAAGGCTGAACCCTGCGGCAAACACTGGGCTGGCAGCCAGGGTCATCAGGCAGGAAAGGGCGAAACCGCGTGAAATCTTCATCAAGACAACCTCTGAATTAAGCGCTAAAAACAGGTGTTTGACTGACAGTCCCGGAGGATTGTTCCCACACCAGGATGAGGTCCAGACATCACTGCATCCGAATCGCCCTGCCCCGCGTATATCCTTCATACGCTGCCCGGAGTCGGATGGAATGAATGCCCAAGCTGGACTACCCTCTGCCTACCGTGCGCAGTCCCATCGCCCTCGCTCGAGTGCCTGGAGAAGCCCTATTTCCGCGAATGATATTGATCCGTTGCTGCCCCTGCTGGCCCAATGTGCCCTGGGCAATCGCCAGGCGTTCGAAACCCTCTACCGCAGTGTTTCGCCGCGATTGCACGGCGTTGCCTTGCGTTT
The DNA here is from genome assembly GCF_001050345.1 of Pseudomonas fildesensis. Taxonomy (GTDB): domain Bacteria; phylum Pseudomonadota; class Gammaproteobacteria; order Pseudomonadales; family Pseudomonadaceae; genus Aquipseudomonas; species Aquipseudomonas fildesensis. The sequence continues at coordinate 106,637 of NZ_LFMW01000004.1, forward strand.
CATGGGGCGTTCGGACCTCGCCGAAGAAGTGCTGCAGGAGGCCTTCGTGCGCATCTGGTACAACGCCTCGCGCTACGAAGCGCACCTGGCGGCGCCGATGACCTGGATGGTCAACATCACCCGCAACCTGGCCATCGACCAACTGCGCAAGCGCCGTGAACAACCCTTGGCCGACGGTCAGCAGGACGCCCTGCTCGACGAGGGGGCCAGCGCTCACGAGCAACTCGACAGCGAGCGCGAGGCCCGCGCCCTGAACCGCTGCCTCGACACCCTCGACGGCATGCAGCGCCAATCGATCACCGTGGCTTACTTCCAGGGCCTGTCATGCTCGGAATTGGCCGAGCAGTTGGCGGCGCCCCTGGGCTCGGTCAAATCCTGGATACGTCGCGGCATGGAACGCCTGCGCAGGTGCCTTGAATCATGAACTACCAAACCACCTCCTTGCGCCGCGCTCTGGCCGCCGATTACGCCATCGGCCTGATGCCCGCCACTGCCCGCCGGCGCTTTGATGCCCTGCTGCTCGACGACGCCGCGCTGCGCGTCGAACTCGGCCATTGGCAGGATGCCCTCGCCAGCCTCACCGGTGCATTGCCGGAGCGACCGGTGCCAGAGCATGTCTGGGAAGGCATCAAGGCGCGCATCGAACCGCAAGTGCTGCATGTACCGGCGAAGAAACCGTTCTGGATGAACATCCGCCTGCTGGCGGCTGCGTGCGCCGTGGTCGTCGCGCTGCTGGTGGGCGTGCTTTACCAGCGCGACAACGGCCTTGGGTACAACGCCACACTGGTCAATGCCAGCCAGCAACCGGCCCTGCAGATCAAGGCATTTGCCGATCACCTGCAAGTCGAACCGCTGACATTGGCCGCAGTGGAAGCAGCGCGTGACCTGGAACTGTGGGCGATTCCGACCGGCGGCAAACCCATTTCCCTGGGCGTCGTACCGGCTGCCGGCAAAGGTCGAATCGAGTTGAGCAAGGAGCAACAAGCGTTGCTGAAAGCGTCAGTGACCCTCGCCGTCACCCTGGAACCTCGAGGGGGTTCGCCAAGCGGCCAACCGACCGGCCCCGTGCTGTATCAAGGCCAATTGGCATCACTCTAACGAAGATCGCCGACGATAGGTTCAGGAACCCATCGCGATCACGAGGGTCCATGAACTGACTACAAAATTTGTCAGGAAGAGACTTATGACTGCGATCCAACCCCAAGTGATTGAGCACAAGCCTCCATTCTGGAGCCGCTCCCGCCTGTTTATCGGCGCCTGCGTGGTGGTGGTTGCCGGTATCGGCGGCGCGCTCTACACCCAGGACAGCGTCAAATCCGCCGCCACGCTGGTGACCACCACCCAGCAACCGGCCGCGCAGATCATGGCCCACAAGGACTACCTGGAAGTGCAGCCCATCGCCGCCACAGCCCCGGCGCCGGACCAGAGCCTGGAACTGTGGGCCATCCCCGAAGGCGGCACGCCCGTGTCCCTGGGCCTGTTGCCGGAAGATGGCAAAGGCATCATCGGCTTGAATCCGCGCCAGCAGGAATCCATCAGCAAGCCGGTGGAGTTGATGGTGAGTTCGGAAAGCAAGGGTGGGTCGGTGAGTAAGCAACCGACAGGCCCGACTGTCTATCAAGGCGCACTGGCTACTCGTTAACCCCACCCCCAAGCGCCGCTCACCGCCCAGGCGACTTGCTCCCGGCGAAGGATGGCGCTTATAGTTCGGCGGTCGTCCACATGGCGACACGGGTTTGGCGACTCGATTGAAGTAAGGCATGCAAAAGCACCTGCTCCTTTGCAGGTTTTTTTGCACCCGCGATGCTGTCCTTTATGGCGGCTGTGCGTGGGAGACCCTCGGGTCTGCCGGCTTTGCCTCATTTCACCGGTTCGCCAACCTGCGTACAGCTGCCACCCATTCGTTTGGCGACGTGTGAGTGGTAGCCCCATTCTCTGAAATGAAGGTTAAAACATGAACCGATACATGCCGCTCACCGGCCACGACAGCACTACCCCTTCCCTGCTCATCGACACCCAAGTGCCCCTCGACGTCCTCCACGACGCCGCTGTCTACCGCATCCGCGCGGTGACCCAAGTCATGGAAAACCTGGCGTTTCGCGAGGGCCTGCAAACCGACACCATCGTCCTCCAGGACTTCGCCCTGCTCTGCGCCATTCCGTTGCGCGATGGGTGCGATTTGCTCGACGTGATCAGCCGCCGCCTACAATCGTAGGCATGAGCCTGAACTTAAGTAGTCCATTTCCGAAACGTTAAAAACGTCCCTGTACACGCCTTACACCGCTTGTGGCGCCTTCTTATAGTCGTGCGCCACAGCCATGGAGGTGTACGCGATGCAGGGACCCTACGTATTTATCAATGATCGAGCGCAGCCGTATCCGCTGCTCAAGCAAAGCCTGTCGCTTAATCCGCAGACGCAGACAAAGTTCGACACGCTCAATCAACACATCCGCAACACAATGGTATTGCCTGGGCAACTGGTCATTATCGGCGACAGTCGAACAGCGGCTTGCACGGCTGAAGAAGCACGATTGATGCAATCGGCGGCGAAAATCAAACATGCGCTATTGGCACATTCTGCCGCCGATCAATTCTTGATCAAAAACTACGATCAGTTACAGGCAATCATGACTTATTCCTCTATCGGCATCGGGGCCGCCAGCAGTGCATGGAGCAAGCACTTGGCGCAAATCGAGAAGACCCTCAAGGAAATCGACGATTTGCATAAGCAGTACTTGAGTAAGGGCACCACGGCGGCAAGGAGCGAGTTCCTGGTCAAACGCAGGGCATTGTTTGCGACGCTGGATGGCCAAATTTCCGGCATGGCCCGCTTTGGTACGGGGCTGAAAAACGAAGGGTCGATTAAAAAGATGCTGGGGATTTCCAGTAAGAGCTACTGGCATCATGGACAGATTCTCGGGTATGAGGACACGGTCAAGCGAGTCGCCAAAGCCTCGGAAATGTTGAAGAAAGGGACTTACATTGGTATAGCGCTGGATGTTGGGGCAACCGCGATGGAGATAGCGCAGGCGTGCTCTACGGGGCGTGAGCAGGAATGTACGCAAGCGAAGTATGTTGAAGGAGGCAAGTTAGTGTTTGGCGTTGGCGGCGCATCCCTGGGCGGGACAATTGGGGCCTCTATCGGTATCGGCGCCTGCATGATTGTATTCGGTATACCTACAGCAGGCGCCGGAGCCTTAGCATGTGCCATCGTCGGCGGTGCCGCAGGTGGACTCGCCTTAGGCAAGCTCGGAGCCGAAGGTGGGGAAATTGCGGGTAAATTTCTCTATGAGGCTGCGAGGGACTAAATGTACCTGGAATTTATTATGTTGAGCTCATGCGCCCTCATGCTACTTAGCTTCCCGCTCATCTTTTGTGCCATGTACAAAAAACTCGATGCAGCAGAACGCTATGTGCAACACAGCCCCTATCTAGTCGTGAACAAAGACATCTTTCGTAGAGCTCATTTTGAAGGAAGACCGCAACGCCTATTCGCCATGGCGACCATCATTCTTATCCCAAAAGTACTCCAATGGAGGCGCTTGGTACTCGTTGAGGACGTTAAAAAAATACCTCGGCACCTCAAGTACTGGATGGTGATACCGACACTCGTTCCCTGCCTCTCCATTGCAGGCATGGCTATCAGCTGGTTTCTTATGAAGGACTAATGTTCCATAAAACAAGGGCGACCCTCGGGTCGCCCTTTTTATTTCGCCTGCGATTTAGGCCGCGCTGAACAACTTATGCGGATCAATCACAAACTTCTTCGGCACGCCCGCATCAAACTCGCCATACCCGCGTGGCGCGTCATCCAGGCTGATGACTTCAACCCCCACGATGTCGGCAATGTGAATACGGTCCCACATGATCGCCTGCATCAGCTGGCGGTTGTACTTCATCACCGGCGTTTGCCCGGTGTGGAAGCTGTGGGATTTGGCCCAGCCCAAACCAAAGCGGATGCTCAGGCTGCCCATTTTCGCAGCGGCGTCGACGGCACCTGGATCTTCGGTGACGTACAGGCCGGGGATGCCGATCTTGCCCGCCACGCGCACCACGCCCATCAGTGAGTTGAGCACGGTGGCCGGGGCCTCCGCCTTGGCGCCGTCATGACCGTGGCCACGCGCTTCGAAGCCCACGCAGTCGACGGCGCAGTCCACTTCAGGCTCACCCAGCAGCGCGGCGATTTGTTCGTGCAGCGGGGTGTCGGTGGACAGGTCGACCACTTCGAACCCTTGCGCCTTGGCGTGGGCCAGGCGGATGGAGTTGACGTCGCCAATAATCACCACCGCCGCACCGAGCAGGCGTGCAGAAGCCGCTGCGGCCAGACCGACAGGGCCAGCACCGGCGATGTACACGGTGCTGCCCGGGCCAACGCCAGCCGTGACAGCGCCGTGGTAGCCAGTAGGGAGAATGTCGGAGAGGCAGGTCAGGTCGCGGATTTTCTCCATGGCCTTGTCGCGGTCCGGCAGTTTGAGCAGGTTGAAGTCAGCGTATGGCACCAGCACGTATTCGGCCTGGCCACCGGTCCAGTCGCCCATGTCGACGTAGCCATAGGCGCCACCGGCACGGGCCGGGTTGACGGTCAGGCATACGCCCGTGTGTTGCTCTTTGCATGAGCGGCAGCGGCCGCAAGCAACGTTGAACGGCACGGAGACCAGGTCGCCGATTTTCAGGTTTTCGACGTCGCTGCCCTTCTCGATCACTTCACCGGTGATTTCGTGACCGAGCACCAGGCCGGTCTGAGCGGTGGTGCGGCCGCGCACCATGTGTTGGTCGGAGCCGCAGATGTTGGTGGAGACCACGCGCAGGATGACGCCGTGCTCAATCTTCCTGCCACGGGGGTCCTGCATTTTGGGATAGTCGATTTTCTGTACTTCGACCTTGCCGTTGCCGAGATACACGACACCACGATTACCAGACATGCTTTCACCTCGCTGTTGTTTTTATGGAACCGCGTTGCCCAGGCAGGCAGCGCGTTAAATGCTCGGGTACAGATGCTGTTTCTTGTGTTGTTTGTTAGGGCCTCATCGGGAGTCAGAGCACCACCGTCCGATTGGCGTTCAAAAACACCCGCCGCTCAATGTGATACCCCACGGCTCGGGCCAATGTCTGCCCTTCGATATCGCGCCCCTTGGCAATCAAATCCTCCGGATAGTGGCTGTGATCTACCACCTCAACGCCCTGGGCGATGATCGGGCCTTCGTCCAGATCGTTGTTGATGTAATGCGCCGTCGCGCCAACCAATTTCACACCCTTGTTGTACGCCTGGTGATACGGCTTGGCACCCTTGAACCCCGGCAACAATGAGTGATGGATGTTGATCGCCTTGCCATCCAGCTTGCGGCACAGCTCCGGCGACAGCACTTGCATGTAGCGCGCAAGGATCACCAGTTCGGCGCCCGTGTCTTCCACCACTTGCCACACCTGACGCTCCTGGGACGGTTTGTCGTTGGGGTCGAGTGGGAAATGGTAGTAGGGAATCTGGTGCCAGTCGGCCAACGGTTTGAGATCAGGGTGGTTGGACACCACCGCGACCACGTCCATCGACAGTTGGCCGATGCGCTGGCGGTACAGCAGGTCGTTAAGACAGTGATCGGCCTTGGAGACCATGATCACCACTTTTGGCCGGTAGTTCGGCGCCGTCAGCTCGAAGATCATGCCAAAGGCTTCGCCGCGCGTGGCCAGGCCATCGCGGAAAGCCTGCTCATCAAAACCGTCTGGCTGACGGAATTCCACGCGGATAAAAAATCGGCCCGAGAGGCGATCATCGAACGAGTGATGCTCGGTGACGTAGCAGCCCTGCTCGAACAGGTAGCGGGTGACCGCGTCCACCGTGCCGAGCACGCTGGGGCAGTCGGCGGTCAAAATCCATGTATCGGGTGCGCGGCTCATATTGGAATCCTCAGGCCTTCGTGGCGAGGGGGCTTGTCCCCCGTTGGGCTGCGAAGCAGCCCCAAAACCTGCCGCTCGGTTATTTCAGAAAAAATGCACTGACCTTATTGGGACCGCTGCGCGCTCCAACGGGGGGCAAGCCCCCTCGCCACAACAGCCTGCTCATAACAGAAGTTATGTGCTCATTCGATCAGGCTTCTACGCTCAGGCCAAATTCGGCGGAGGCATCCTGCAGCCACAACCACCAGTAATCCGAAAAGCTGCGACGAATCACCAGTTCCCAGGTGTCTTCAGCGGTATGGCGGATCACCAGCTGCGACTTGGCGAACACCGTGCCCACCGCCTTGCCCACCGGGAAGTTGTTGGGGTGCACGTCGTAGCTGGTGGACTTCATCAGCACTTCGCGCACGTTCGGGCCGCTCAGTTCAAGAATCTGCTGGCCGCCGCTGACGTTGACGATCTGGATATGCAATTCACCCAGTGCCTCACGCAGGCTTTTCTCGGCAGCGAATTCTTCGCCGCTTGGCACGATCAGTAGCCACTCATCCGGGCCGAGCCATTGCAGGCTGGTTTCGCCTTTGACGATGACGGTCAGGGCGCCGGGCAGCTCGATGCCCAAGGCCTTGTGCACGCCGGCTGCGAAGGCTGCATCGTGGCCATCACCACGAAGGGTCAGATGGCCGAGTAATTTCTTTTCACGCACGATCACGCCGGCGTTCTTGCGGCCCTTGCCCACCAGGCTGGCGAGGTCGGCATGGTGCAGCGACGACTCGGCCTTGGCGCCGGTGGTTGGGCGTTGCTGGTAAACATTGGCTGCTGTCATATAGCACCTGTCTGAATTCTGTTGTGCGACTACTGCCGTCATCGGGAGCAAGCCCCCTCCCACATTTTGGAATGCGTTCCCCTGTGGGAGGGGGCTTGCTCGCGATCCAGGCGACTCGGTCTATGGATCGTTCCCACGCTCTGCGTGGGAACGATCAGGTGTCAGATGTTCTGGCGTTCACCTTTCGGGTCAAAGAACACTGAGGACACAATCTCCGCCTCGATCACGCTGCCATCTGCCTGGGGCGAAAACACCCGTTCGCCAATGCGCTTCAAACCGCCCTTCACCACCGCCATCGCAAACGAATAGCCGAGGGAGTTGTGGGCATAACTTGAGGTGACGTGACCGACCATCTTCATCGGGATCGTCTGCTTCGGATCGAACACCAATTGCGCGCCTTCCGGCAGCCACACGTTCGGGTCGATCGGCTTCAGGCCCACCAGTTGCTTGCGCTCTTCACGCACGCAGTCTTCACGGTTCATCCCGCGCCAGCCGATCCACGAGAACGGTTTGGTACGGCCCACGCACCAGCCCATGTTCAGGTCGTCCGGGGTCATCGAGCCGTCAGTGTCCTGGCCGACGATGATGAAGCCCTTCTCGGCCCGCAGTACGTGCATGGTTTCAGTGCCGTACGGGGTCAGGTTGTATGGCTTGCCCGCCGCGACGATCTGTTCCAGCACGCCCATAGCGTAGTCGGCCTGTACGTTGATTTCGTACGACAGTTCCCCGGTAAACGAGATGCGGAACACCCGCGCCGGCACGCCGCCGACCAGGCCTTCTTTCCAGGTCATGAACGGGAAACCGTCCTTGTCCAGGTCGATGTCGGTGACTTGCGCCAGCAGCTTGCGGCTGTTGGGGCCAGACAGGGTCATGGTCGCCCAGTGGTCGGTGACCGAGGTGAAGTACACCTTGAGGTCCGGCCATTCGGTCTGTTGATAGATTTCCAGCCACTGCAATACGCGGGCGGCACCGCCGGTGGTGGTGGTCATCAGGAAGTGGTTGTCGGCGAGGCAGGCGGTCACGCCGTCGTCGAAGACCATGCCGTCTTCCTTGCACATCAGGCCGTAGCGCGCCTTGCCCACGTCGAGCTTGGTCCAGGCGTTGCTGTAGATGCGGTTGAGGAACTCGCGGGCATCCGGGCCCTGGATGTCGATCTTGCCGAGGGTCGAGGCGTCCAGCAGGCCGACGCTGTCGCGCACGGCCAGGCATTCGCGTTTGACGGCGGCGTGCAGGTCTTCACCGTTGCGCGGGAAGTACCACGGGCGTTTCCACTGGCCGACGTCTTCAAACTCGGCGCCGTTCTTGACGTGCCAGGCGTGCAGCGCGGTGTAGCGCACCGGTTCGAAGATATGCCCACAGTGCCGGCCCGCAACGGCGCCGAAGGTCACCGGCGTGTAGTTGGGACGGAACATGGTGGTGCCCATCTGCGGGATGGTCACGTTCAGCGAGCGCGCGGCAATGGCCAAGCCGTTGACGTTACCCAGCTTGCCCTGATCGGTGCCAAAGCCCAGCGCGGTGTAGCGTTTGACGTGCTCGACCGACTCGAAACCTTCGCGGGTGGCGAGTTCGATGGCGGCGGCAGTGACATCGTTTTGCAGGTCGACAAACTGCTTCGGCGCCCGTGCGGTAGCTTTCTCATGCGGTACCTGGAACAGCGCCAGCGTCGGCTCTTCCAGACGGCTCAAGGCTTTTGGCAGCGTGCCTTCCACCGGCGCAAAACCGGCTTCGCTGGCGGCGCGCACGCCCCCTTCAAAACCGTCCGCCAGGGAATCACCCAGGCCGTAGACGCCGTTGATGCCACCGACGCACACGCGCTTCTGTGGTGCTTCGCCCGGTACAAAACCGAGGATGTCTTCACGCCAGGTCGGCTTGCCGCCCAAGTGCGAAGCCAGGTGCACCACCGGGCTGTAACCACCGGAGCTGGCGACCAGGTCGCAGTCCAGCCATTCGCCGGGGCTGGTGACTGTGTGCGCTTTGACATCGATGGCAGCAACGCGGGCGCCGCTCACGTGTTTGCTGCCACGCGCTTCGATCACAGCGCTGCCGGTGAGGATACGAATGCCTTTGGCGCGGGCTTCTTCCACCAGCGCGCCACGTGGGTTGTGGCGAGCATCAGCCACGGCCACAACGGTCAGGCCGGCGTCGAACCAGTCCAGCGCAACACGGTAGGCGTGGTCGTTGTTGGTCGACAGCACCAGCTTTTTACCCGGCGCCACGCCATAGCGGCGCACATAAGTCGAGACCGCACCGGCGAGCATGTTGCCCGGCACGTCGTTGTTGCCGTACACCAGCGGACGTTCGCACGCACCGGTCGCCAGCACCACGCGCTTGGCCCGTACACGGTGAATACGCTGGCGCACCACGCCAATCGGCGCACGGTCGCCGAGGTGATCGGTGAGGCGCTCGTGAATGGTCAGGAAGTTATGGTCGTGGTAGCCGTTGACCGTGGCGCGCGGCAGCAGCACCACTTCCGGCAGCGCTTTCAGTTCGGCGATGACGCTGGCAACCCACTCAGCAGCCGGCTTGCCGTCGAGGCTTTCGCGGGAGTCGAGCAGCGTGCCGCCAAACTCTTCCTGCTCATCGGCGATGATCACGCGGGCACCGCTGCGCGCGGCGGCCAGTGCAGCGGCCAGGCCGGCAGGGCCCGCGCCGACGATCAGCACGTCGCAGTGACGGTTGAAGTTGTCATAGGTGTCCGGGTCGTTCTCGGTCGGCGAGCGGCCAAGGCCGGCCGCCTTGCGGATGTACTTCTCGTAAGTCATCCAGAACGATTGCGGGTACATGAAGGTTTTGTAGTAGAAACCCGGCGGCATCAGCTTGCCGCCGACCTTGCCGAGGATGCCCATCATGTCGTTGTTGACGCTCGGCCAGCCGTTGGTGCTGGTGGCGACCAAACCCTGGTACAACGCCTGTTGCGTGGCGCGCACGTTGGGAATCTGGGTGGCTTCGGTGGCGCCGATCTGCAGCACCGCGTTTGGCTCCTCGCAGCCTGCAGCAAAGATGCCGCGTGGGCGCGAGTACTTGAAGCTGCGACCGATGATATCGACACCGTTGGCCAGCAGTGCAGCGGCCAGGGTGTCGCCTTCATAGCCTTTGTAGCTCTGGCCGTTGAAGCTGAACGTCAGGACTTTATTACGGTCGATCCGGCCACCGTTGGACAGGCGATTGATCTGGCTCATACCTTCTCTCCAGAAGCCTTGGCGGTGAATTGCGGCTTGGTGCCTATCGTGTAGGTTTCAAGAATTTCGTAGGTCAGCGTGTCGCGGGTCGCGTTGAAGTACTGGCGGCAACCGGCGGCGTGAATCCACAGCTCGTGGTGCAGGCCACGGGGGTTGTCGCGAAAGAACATGTAGTCGCCCCACTGCTCGTCGGTGCAGGCATTCGGGTCCAGCGGGCGCGGGATGTGCGCTTGGCCGGACGCGTGGAATTCCTCTTCGGAGCGCAGTTCGCCACAGTGAGGACAGAAGATATGCAACATAGGGAATTTCTCCTGTTAGTGGGCGACGGCCGCAGCGCCGTGTTCGTCGATCAGCGCACCGTTGTGGAAACGGTCGATGGAAAAAGGTGCCGCCAATGGGTGCATTTCACCTTTGGCGAGGCTGGCGGCAAATACGTTGCCTGAGCCCGGAGTGGCCTTGAAGCCACCGGTGCCCCAACCGCAGTTGAAAAACATGTTCGGTACCGGAGTCTTGGAGATGATCGGGCAGGCGTCCGGCGTGGTGTCGACGATGCCGCCCCACTGGCGGTTCATGCGCACGCGCGACAGCACCGGGAACATCTCGACGATGGCCTGGATGGTGTGTTCGATCACCGGGTACGAACCGCGCTGGCCGTAGCCGTTGTAGCCGTCGATACCGGCGCCGATCACCAGGTCGCCCTTGTCGGACTGGCTGATGTAACCGTGCACGGCGTTGGACATGATCACGCTGTCGATAATCGGCTTGATCGGCTCCGACACCAACGCTTGCAGCGGGTGGGATTCGATCGGCAGGCGGAACCCGGCGAGCGAGGCCATGTGCCCGGAGTTACCGGCCGTGACCACACCGACGCGCTTGGCACCGATAAAACCCTTGTTGGTTTCCACGCCGATGCACACGCCATTTTCCTTGCGAAAACCGATCACTTCGGTCTGCTGGATCAAGTCCACGCCCAAGGCGTCGGCGGCGCGGGCAAAGCCCCAGGCCACGGCATCGTGACGGGCCACGCCGCCGCGACGTTGCACGGTGGCGCCGAGTACCGGGTAGCGGGTGTTTTTCGAGCAGTCGAGGTACGGAATCTCATCGGCCACTTGCTTGGCATTCAGCAACTCGCCGTCGACGCCATTGAGGCGGTTGGCGCTGACGCGGCGCTCGGAATCACGGATGTCTTGCAGGGTGTGGCACAGGTTGTAGACACCGCGCTGGGAGAACATCACGTTGTAGTTCAGGTCCTGGGACAGGCCTTCCCACAGTTTCATCGCGTGCTCATACAGGTGCGCCGACTCGTCCCACAGGTAGTTGGACCGCACGATGGTGGTGTTGCGCGCGGTGTTACCGCCGCCCAGCCAGCCTTTCTCGACCACGGCCACGTTGGTGATGCCGTGCTCCTTGGCCAGGTAGTAGGCGGTCGCCAGACCATGCCCGCCGCCGCCGACGATGACCACGTCGTAGACCTTTTTAGGGGTCGGCGTGCGCCACATTTTCTGCCAGTTTTCGTGGTGGCTGAGTGAGTGCTTGAAGAGGCCGAAGCCTGAGTAGCGTTGCATAGTCATTACTCCAAAACCGCGCTCAGCGATAAACCGGGAAATCAGCGCACAGGGCAGACACGTGCTTGGCCACATTGGCCTCGACATCGGCATCGCCGAGGTTATCGAGGATGTCGCAGATCCAGCCAGCCAGTTCGATGCATTGCGGCACTTTGAAACCGCGCGTGGTCACCGCCGGCGTGCCGATGCGCAGGCCCGAGGTCACGAACGGCGACTGCGGGTCATTCGGCACGGCGTTCTTGTTGACGGTGATGTGGGCGCGACCGAGGGCGGCGTCCGCCTCTTTGCCGGTGAGGCCCTGACGGATCAGGCTGACCAGGAACAGGTGGTTGTCGGTGCCGCCGGACACTACATCGTAGCCGCGTTTGATAAATACGCTGGCCATGGCCTGGGCGTTGTCGATCACTTGCTGCTGATAGACCTTGAAGCCCGGCTCCTGCGCTTCCTTGAAGCACACGGCCTTGCCGGCGATGACGTGCATCAGCGGGCCGCCCTGGGCGCCAGGGAACACGGCGGAGTTGAGTTTTTTCTCAATTTCTTCGTTGGACTTGGCCAGGATCAACCCGCCACGCGGACCGCGCAGGGTCTTGTGGGTGGTGGTGGTGACCACGTCGGCGTAGGGCAGCGGGTTCGGGTACAAACCGGCGGCAACCAGGCCGGCGACGTGAGCCATATCGACGAACAGCAGCGCGCCGACCTTATCGGCGATCTGACGGAAGCGTGGGAAATCCAGGGTTTTGGAGTAAGCAGAGAAACCAGCAACGACCATCTTCGGCTTGTGCTCGACGGCCAGGCGCTCGACTTCGTCGTAGTCGATCAGGCCGGTGTCGGTGTTGATGCCGTACTGCACGGCGTTGTACAGCTTGCCCGAGGACGACACCTTGGCGCCGTGGGTCAGGTGGCCGCCATGGGCCAGGCTCATGCCGAGGATGGTGTCACCCGCATTAATCAGCGCCAGGTACACCGCGCTGTTGGCGGATGAGCCGGAGTGCGGCTGCACGTTGGCGTAATCGGCGCCGAACAACTGCTTGGCACGCTCGATGGCCAGGGCTTCGACCTTGTCCACGTGCTCGCAGCCGCCGTAGTAGCGTTTGCCTGGGTAGCCTTCGGCGTATTTGTTGGTGAGGCCGCTGCCCTGGGCTTCCATCACGCGCTTGCTGGTGTAGTTTTCCGACGCGATCAGCTCGATATGATCTTCCTGACGCTGCTCCTCGGCATTCATCGCCGCCAGCAGTGCATCGTCATAACCCTGGATCTGGTCTGTCTTGCTGAACATCGCGTCTCTCCCAGCCTTTCGTATTGTTGAGGCCCGCGCACGGCGGCATAGCCCTTTGATGCGATGGTAGGGCTGGCGCAGGCAGGTCAAATGCCTACGGACGCCACGCAAAGGTGCGTTTACGACATTGCTCTAACAACACAGAACAAATGTGGGAGGGGTTAGGCGATGAACTTGCGAAGGAGTAGCAGCAGCAGGAAATGCACGGGATAGAGCGCATACGCCCAGCGGCGCATGGGCGGTGGCGAGGTGTTTTGGGCGTGTCGTAACATGACCAGTCCGATCAATGGCGCGATCAGGCAGGTGGCCAACCCGAGCATCGCGACAGGGCTGCCGCTATTGAGCAGAACCTGCCATTGATTGGCAGCCACACACACCACCCCCGGCAACACGCTGAAATACCATGGCCGGCTAAACACCAGCAGCATCGCCAGCGGCAGCAATACACCGAAAAAACCGAACATCAGCTGCGTCGAGAATACAGCGGCAATCGCGAGGGCAATAATCGCCAATCCTCGATCAACAAGCGCCTTCTGCTGCCATCCTCGGGCAACCAGCAGGCCCAGCGCCAACGTCGGCAGTACGTTCAACGTATCGGCATCGTCGATAAACATCCGGTACGGCACTTCACTGATCACACTGAACAGCAGCAACCAGCCCAAATAACGCCATTGGCCGGTCACCGGCGCATCCTTGACCCGATGCAGGTTGGCCGCGATCGCCAGGCAAAACCACGGGAACGCCAGGCGCCCCGGCACATACAGGCCATCCAGGCTCAAGCCGACATAACGCAGGTGGTCCAGCACCATGCTCAACAGCGCCAGCCACTTGAGCAAATCCAGAGCGCCATCGCGGACGCGTCCGACAGGCAACGTTTGAGTACCGTGCATAATTCCCCAGTGACTTTGCATTTACAGTGCGTGCGCACCCCGGACAATCTTGGTTACAGTGCGCACCAACATCGACCACAGGAATGGGCCATGACCGACAAGAGCCAACAATTCGCCAGCGATAACTATTCCGGCATCTGCCCGGAAGCCTGGGCCGCCATGGAACAAGCCAACCACGGCCATCAACGTGCCTACGGCGATGATGAATGGACCCACCGCGCCGCCGACGGTTTCCGCAATCTGTTCGAAACCGACTGCGAAGTGTTCTTCGCCTTCAACGGCACCGCCGCCAACTCCCTGGCGTTGTCCTCGCTGTGCCAGAGCTACCATAGCGTGATTTGCTCGGAAACCGCCCACGTCGAAACCGACGAATGCGGCGCGCCGGAGTTTTTCTCCAACGGCTCCAAGCTGCTCACCGCCCGCACCGAAAACGGCAAACTGACCCCGGAGTCGATCCGCGAGATCGCGCTCAAGCGCCAGGACATCCACTACCCCAAGCCGCGCGTCGTGACCCTGACCCAGGCCACCGAAGTGGGCAGCGTCTACACCCCGGAAGAAATCCGCGCGATCAGCGCCACCTGCAAAGAGCTCGGCCTGAACCTGCACATGGACGGCGCGCGCTTCTCCAACGCCTGCGCCTTCCTCGGCTGCTCCCCTGCCGACCTGACCTGGAAAGCCGGTGTGGACGTGCTGTGCTTCGGCGGTACGAAAAACGGCATGGCCGTGGGCGAAGCGATCCTGTTCTTCAACCACAAGCTGGCGGAAGACTTCGACTATCGCTGCAAACAGGCCGGCCAACTCGCCTCGAAAATGCGCTTTCTCTCCGCCCCCTGGGTGGGCCTGCTGGAAAACGACGCCTGGCTCAAGCACGCACGTCACGCCAACCATTGCGCACAGCTGCTCAGCAGCCTGGTGGCGGACATTCCCGGCGTGGAGTTGATGTTCCCGGTACAGGCCAACGGCGTGTTCCTACAGCTCTCGGAACCGGCCATCGCCGCACTGACGGCCAAGGGCTGGCGCTTCTACACCTTCATCGGCAAAGGCGGCGCGCGGTTCATGTGTGCGTGGGATACGGATGAAGAGCGGGTAAGAGAATTAGCCGCGGATATTCGGACAGTGATGAGCGCCTGAACCTGGCGAGTACTGGCGGAATGCCGAGACTGTTTTTTGATATTTCTGACAGCAGCGCACTGCGCTTTCCTTGACTAGCCTCTTGGAACCCGAAAGGAAAAGGCCGCTGCAGAGGCCCCCTTTCGGGAACAACTGCCTGCCGAATGTTCGGCCGGAAACGGAAATCCAGCAGAGGGCTAGACCATGGAATATAAAAGCTACGGCAACAACCTGCAAAGCGAAGGCACTGACGCTACTACGGTCATTGACTGGAATGAGTTCAGGAAATTCGCAAAAGTCGGCGACACCATCAAAGAGCCATCGAGAACGTTGAAGATCTACGATAAAGCCTATGAACTGACAGCATCAGGCCAGCACTTCGTCGTCCATATCTACGCCCAGTAACCGTTAACGCTTAAGGCCCGCGCCGGAGCCTCATGACCTCCGACGCGCAGCTGGCCTCTGATCGCTCCCCCGCTCTGCGTGGGAACGCTCAGGTGAACGGGTTAGAACTCGATGCGAACATCCCCCTTAGGCACACTGCAGCACGACAGGATGTAGCCCTCGGCTTCGTCTTCCTCGGTGATCCCGCCGTTGTGGTCCATCTCGACCTCCCCGCCCAGCTTCATCACCTTGCATGTCCCGCAGATTCCCATGCCGCAAGCTTTCGGGATCAACAGCCCAAGCTTGGCCGCCGCCGCATGGACGGTTTCACCCGGCGCGACGCGAATGCTTTTGCCCGAGGCAATGAATTCCACTTGGTGCAGGTCCGCCAGGTCGATTTCCGGTGCGTCGGCGGCTTGTTCGGCTTGCTCGACCGCATCGGCACGGGCTTCCGGCGGCGTGGCGCCGAAGGATTCTTCGTGATAACGCGTCATGTCGAAGCCGGCAGCTTCCAGCAGGCGCTTCACCGCGTTCATGTACGGCGTGGGGCCGCAGCAAAACACTTCGCGCTCCAGGAAGTCCGGCACCATCAGTTCAAGCATCTTGTGGTTCAGGTAGCCGCGATACCCGGCCCAAGGCTCGCCCAGGCCGTGTTTCTCGCAGATCAGGTGCAGGCTGAAGTTGTCGATCCGCGACGCCATGTGCTCCAGCTCGCGGTGGTAGATGATGTCTTTCGGCGAGCGGGCGCTGTGGATAAAGGTCATGTCGACGTTGGCGTTGGTGTCGTAATACCAGCGCGCCATGGACATCACCGGCGTGATGCCGACGCCGCCACTGAGGTACAGCACCTTCGGGTTGCTGAAGTCGATGGCGTTGAACAGCCCGACCGGCCCGTGCACCGCCAGCTCCTGGCCTTCATGCAGGGTGTCATGCAGCCAGTTGGAGACCTTGCCGCCCGGCACGCGCTTGATCGTCACCGAGAAGCTGTAAGGCACCGACGGCGAACTGGAAATGGTGTAGGAGCGCATGATCGGCTGGCCGTCGATTTCCAGCTCCAGGGTGACGAACTGCCCTGGCTTGAAAAAGAACAGGATCGGCTGGTCAGCCATGAAACAGAAGGTGCGCACATCCCAGGTTTCCTGGATGACTTTGACGCAACGGACGATGTGCCGACCATTGGCCCAGGTCTGGGTCGTTACCGGATTCAGGAAGCTGTTGGACATGCTGTTCTCCACCGCCGATATTCGGCCTTATGGTGGCGATTCTGCGTAACGCGCGAACCACCCATTTACCTATCTGCGACATTCACATACTTATCGCGACCAGCCCCCATACCACGGGGGTTGCGCGTCGGGATCAGAGTGGGCCATGTCGCTAATGGACAAGGTTGCGGGCAGCGCCGGGCCCACACTCGCTGCACATAACGACGCTTTCTTTACGCCTTGCACAGCAATAACCGTAGCCACTTTTCGCCGGCCACACAGAATGGCCATGAGGACACACACGATGGACGTCACCGCAACCTTAAGCTTGGGCGATCCGCTGGAACCCGCACGCAAGGCCACCGCGCAAATGCTGCAAGAGCGCGAGCGCACCTTTTCGCTGCCGCAGCCGTTCTACTCTGATGAGCGGTTGTTTGATATCGACATGCAGGAGATCTTCCAGAAAGAGTGGTTGATCGCCGGCATGACCTGCGAAATCCCCACCAAGGGCAATTACCTGACCCTGCAGATCGGCAAGAACCCGATCATCGTGATCCGTGGCGCCGAAGGCGTGGTGCATGCCTTCCACAACGTCTGCCGCCACCGCGGCTCGCGCTTGTGCACCAGCGACAAGGGCAAGGTCGCCAAGCTGGTCTGCCATTACCACCAGTGGACCTACGAACTCGACGGGCGCCTGTTGTTCGCCGGCACCGAGATGGGCGCCGACTTCGACATGAAGCAATACGGCCTCAAGCCGGTGAACGTGAAGACCGCCGGCGGCTATATCTTCATCAGCCTGGCCGAGAACCCGCCGGCCATTGATGACTTCCTGTCGACGCTGAACCACTACATGGAACCGTACGACATGGAGAACACCAAGGTGGCGATTACCACCACCTTGTTCGAAAAGGCCAACTGGAAGCTGGTGCTGGAAAACAACCGCGAGTGCTACCACTGCAACGCGTCGCACCCCGAGTTGCTGAAAACCCTGCTGGAATGGGACGACGTCACCGACCCGCGTGCCGACCAGGCCTTCAAGGACCACGTCGCCGCGTCGGCCGCCGCGTGGGATGCCGAGAAGATCCCTTACGCCCACGCCAGCTTCGGCCTGCGTAACCGCATCGTGCGCATGCCGCTGCTCAAGGGCACCGTGTCGATGACCCTCGACGGCAAGCAGGGCTGCAAGAAGTTGATGGGCCGCATTCAGAACCCGGACCTTGGCTCGATGCGTATCCTGCACCTGCCACACTCGTGGAACCACTGCATGGGCGACCACATCATCGTGTTCACCGTGTGGCCGATCAGTGCCCAGGAAACCATGGTCACCACTAAGTGGATCGTGCACAAGGACGCGGTGGAAGGCGTGGATTACGACGTGGACCGCATGCGCCAGGTCTGGGACGCCACCAACGACCAGGACCGTCGCCTGGCCGAAGAGAACCAGCGCGGGATTAACTCCACCGCCTACCAGCCAGGGCCGTACTCCCAGACCTATGAGTTTGGTGTGGTGAATTTCGTGGATTGGTACAGCGAACGCCTGTTGAATAACCTGGGGGCGGCGCCCGCGCCGTATCTCAAAGGCGTTGCCGCCCACGAATAACCCCCCACCCCCTGCAGGAGCCGGCTCCTGCAGGGTGGTGGTGTATGAAATTTAACCATCAATATCACAAGCCGCAGCCCAGTAGCGTCTCGCCCATCCGCCAACAACTTATCCACAGGTCCACCCACAGCAATTGTGGGCAACTGCGTTGCTTGCTCGAAATTAAATGAAGAAAATCCGTGACTTATTCAGGCTGTACGAATTTGCGCACAACTGATCATTTTTTGATCACAGCTACGCAAGCCACGTATTACGTGACCTGTAGCGGTACGCAAACACCTTATCCACAGAAACACCAACAGAGTTTGTGGGCAACTTTGCTCCGGCTGTGGAAAACCGCTTCTCGATGCCATAAATACGGCGCCCCAAAGGTTTTCAGCCTCAAAAACGCATTATTGATCGAATTTTAATCAACCTTACCAACCCCACGTATTCCGTGGCCTGCAGTCGATAGCGAACATCTTATCCACAGAACCGCCAACAGACTTTGGGGGCAAGTCAACGGTAGCCTCAAGCCTTATCCACATGAAAACTCTCGTAAAAACCGCGACTTAGCCTGGTTGTTTTTCGTACAGCAGGCTACAGCCCCTTAATTACGTGCCCTGTGGACAACCGCAAACACCTTATCCACAGCCAGGCTCACAGCGATTGTGGGTAAAACCACCGCTTGGTGGTTCGTTGTACAAAAAATACTCATCGTTAAAGTTCATCTACACTCACCCGTGCAGTTACATCCATTGGCCTGGGTAAATGCAGAAGTCCTTGGCGCGACACAGAGAGGTAGACCAGTGATGTGGCAGGGCACGCCCAGCCATCACTGCGCCAAAGGTTTTACGCTGATTGAATTACTACTGACGCTGGCCTTGCTGGCCACGCTTTCGACAGTTGCTTATCCGCTGACGGCGTTGATGGGTAAACGCGACCGGGAACTCGACTTGCAACGTTCGTTGCGGGAAATACGGCGCGCGATCGATTCCTACAAAGAGGCCGCCGACGACGGCCGTATCGAAAAGAGCATCAGCGACAGTGGTTATCCGCCCACCTTGCAAGTATTGGTTGAGGGCGTGACGGATAAAACCAACTTGCAAGGCAACACACTCTATTTTCTGCGACGTATTCCTCGCGACCCTGTCTGCGAGTGCCCTGAACGTGCGCCCGCAGAAACCTGGCAACTGCGCAGTTACAAGAGCACAGCCGAGAACCCACAAGAGGGAGAAGATGTATTTGACGTTTCATCCCGAAACACCCGGGAGAGTTTGAATGGAACGTTATACAGCCAGTGGTAATCGGGGGTTTACCCTGATCGAATTGCTGGTGGTCATGGCGATCATCGCCACCCTCATGACCCTGGTCACGCCCCAGTATTTTCGCCAGCACGCCAAGGCCCAGGAAACCGTGCTGCGCCATAACCTGTCGTCCATCCGCCAGGCCCTCGACCAATACCGCGAAGACCACGGCGGCAACCCCGACTCCCTGCAAGCCCTGGTGGAGCGTCGCTACTTGCGTGAAGTCCCCCTGGACCCACTGACCGGCAAGCGCGACACCTGGCAACTGCAACCCTCCGACGAACAAGGCCTGGGCGATGTGCGCAGCGGTGCACCCGGCACTGCGAAAGACGGGAGCGCCTATGCGGATTGGTAAGCAGCGCCAGCGCGGCTCGGTGTTCATGGGCATGTTGGTGACGGTGGCCGTGGTGGCGGTGATGCTGATGGAAGTGGGCACCCTGTGGTCCAGCGTGCTGCAGCGCGAGCGCGAGTTGGAATTGCTCGCCCGCGGCAATGAAATCCGTCGGGCGATTGGCCTGTACTACAAGGCCGGCAATACCTTTCCGAAATCCCTCGAAGACCTGGTGCTCGACCGTCGCCAACCGACCGTCAAACGCTACCTGCGCAGGGTTTACCGCGACCCGCTGACCGGCAGCACCGAGTGGGGCGTGGTAGCGGGCCCGGGTGAAACCATCATGGGTGTGTTCAGCCAGGCCAAGGGCACACCGTTCAAGCACGGCAACTTTTCAGCCAACAACCATAGCTTCACAGGACAAGGCAGTTATCAAGGGTGGGTGTTTCTGTATGGCCCTGGGCAGAGTAACCCTTCAACCCGCGTCACCCCTATGGGAGTTCAGTTGACGCCAACGCACTTAACACACTGATCGTTCCAGCAGTTCGGAACTTGTTTATCTGAATTGAAGGTGGACTAGAGCATGAATAAGTACACGAAACGACTTTTCAAATGGACGATGGCGGCCGTATGTCTGGCGCCGGCCTTAAGTTGGGCACACGGGGCACTGGATAGCCCGCCCGCCCGCGCGGTGAACTGCCAGGTGACGGGAGGATACTGGCAAGCAGAAGATGGCTCCGCAATCGTCGACAAAGGCTGTCGAGAGTCGGCCAAAATATTCAATACACCTGCTGAGAAAGCATTTGCCGCCCAACAATGGAATGAGGTGGCGCACATTCCACATATCGAACATCCGACACTGGATCAGATCAAGGGCATCATCAAAGATGGCAAGATATGCGCTGCAGGTGATCCGAAAAAAGCCAGCCTGGATCAGCCAACACCTTACTGGACGAAGACTGATGTGACACCAGGGCAATCATTGACGATGCGCTTAATTGGTACTGCGCCCCATGTGCCAAGCACGTTCTATGCGTTTATGACCAGGCCTGGATTTAACAGCGCCACTGATATGTTGAAATGGAACGACCTGGAACAGCTGGGACAATCCGAAAGATTTACCGTAGCGAGCACAGACCCCAAACCGCCTGCCCTCATACCGGCCCAAGGCTTTTTTTTGATCACTCGCTCCATCCCCAGCAGCGCTTCGGGCGACGGCCTGATAGTAGGCATCTGGGTGAGAGACGACCCCAATGGTGAGTTCTTCATTTCATGCTCGGATGTGAGATTCCAAAGGGGCGGAGTACCAGACCCTCTTAACAATATTGGTCCATTTATTGGTGGCGATATGCTAGCCGTCAAGCCAGGCGAATCCGTGCATTTCCGAATCTTTGGGGACGATGGGGCGCAAAAAGAGCTGGTAGATATCACACAAAAGATCAGCACTGCCAATTTGGCGCCAGGCAAATGGGGTAAAGAAATAGCCGATCAGGTCAACGCTTCTATCGCCAGAATTGGTGAGTTGGAAGGTCAGACTGTCAAGTTCAACCAGGAAACACCGCTGATCAACTCGACCTATGCCACTAACAAAAGTTACACCCAGGCAATGTCGATTATTCCAGACGGGGGCCCGGGCCCTGTTAATCCGGCGCCGCCCGTGGCACGGATTACGGGTCCCACATCATTGAAGTCGGGGCAAGCTTTTACGTTCAGTGGCACGGGATCGTCTGGAAGTAACGGACAGTTGCTCTATCAATGGGCGGTCTCCGGGATGACGGGGGCACAAAACGGCAGCACCGTTAGCGGCAAAGCCTATACCGTCACTGAGCCAACCACATTCAAAGTAAGGCTGAATGTTTACGATCAGAAAAACAAGAAAACCAGCCAAGCCGAGCAAGACTTTACCGTGACACCTCCCAGTGGTGGTGGTGATTACCCTGCGTATAAAGAAGGCACCGCCTATAAAGACGGCGATATCGTGACCAACAACGGCAACAACTATAAATGCAAACCCCACCCTTACACCGCTTGGTGTGCGGGAGTGAGATGGGCTTATGAGCCGGGTTCGGGTACTGCCTGGAAAGAGGCCTGGGACCCCGTTCCGTAGTGAGTGACTGTTAGACAAGATGACGCCGCACTGATGTGCGGCGTTTTTTTCACTATTCGATTGAGCACTCAAGCCAAGAGCAAAACGTTATATCGACAGCCCTGTTCCTATAGCGACGAACGCTATAGTTAAAGCGCGCTTAGTGCGTTGAAGGGTCTAAATCTTCAACCGTCGAGCAAGAAAAATGTGATCGAAGTTCTACCGGCGGTGCCCGTCAAAAATACGGGCCGGGAGAGTTACACACAACCGCCTTACCTTGGCACTCCCAACAGGGTATCTCCATGCGCGCATCCCCACTTATCCACACCCCTCAACGCGGCTTCACTTTGCTGGAGCTGCTGGTTGTCCTGCTGATCATCGCCCTGCTCGCCGGTTACGTCGGGCCGAAGATGTTTGACCGCCTGGAAATGGCCAAGGTGCAAACCGCCAAGGGCCAGATGAAGTCCCTGGGCGATGCCTTGAACCAGTACCGCCTGGACAACGGCCATTACCCCGCCGAAACCCTCGGCCTGGGCGCCCTGACCGAACGCCCCGCCAGTGAACCCAACTGGCACGGCCCGTACCTGCCCAAGGCCGCGCCGCCAGACCCGTGGAACAAGCCTTACGAATACAAAAACCCCGGCACGCCGCCCAACGAGATAGACCTCATCTCCCTGGGACGTGACGGCAAGGCCGGCGGTGAAGGCACCAACGCCGACATCGTGTTCGGCCTGTGACGCGGCCATGTACCGGCTGCCCATCGCCCTCATCGTGCTGTGCCTCACGGGCACCGCCCAAGCCAACTGCTGGCAGTTGGCAGCCAGCCGGTATCACGTCGACCCACTTTTGCTGTACGCCATCGCCAAGGTCGAATCCGGCCTCAACCCCACTGCCCGCAATATCAATAGCGACGGCAGCCAGGACATTGGCTTGATGCAAATCAACAGCCGTCATTTGCCCGCGCTGGCCCGGTTTGGCATCACCGAACAGCACCTGATCACTCAGCCCTGTACCAGCGTGATGGTAGGCGCGTGGATCCTCGCCGGTTTTATCCGCGAGCAAGGTTATGGCTGGCATGCCGTCGGCGCCTATAACGCCGGGGCCAAACCGGATCGACAAGCACGGCGCTCGCGTTACGCGCTGGCGGTGTGGCGCTATTACGGTGAGTTGCAGCAGCAACGCCAGCAACTGACAAGGCAAACGCCATGATCGACATAGACGCCCGCATCATCCGCGACGGCCATTTGCACACCTTGCGCCTGCAAGCCGTCGACATGGCCCACGCGCGCCAGCAACTGCTAGCCGACGGCGCACAAGTGATCTCGCTCAAAGCACGGCGCCAACTGAAATTGCCCAGCCGGCGGGCAACATTCGCCCTGGGCCTGTTTATCCAGGAACTGGTGGTGCTGCTGGACGCCGGCCTGGTGCTGGTCGAAGCGGTGGAAACCCTGCGAGACAAGGCGCCGCCAGGCATCAACCGGCAGGTGATGAGCGATTTGCTGGCGTCGATGTATGAGGGCAACTCACTGTCCAAGGCGATGCAACTCAAACCGCAAACCTTTCCTGCGCTGTTGATCGCCACCGTGGCGTCCTCGGAACACAGCGGCCAATTGGCCGTGGCCCTGCGCCGCTACCACCATTTTGAAGCGCACCTGGAAACTGTCAAAAAGCGCGTCAGCGGCGCCCTGATGTACCCCTTGGTGGTGCTGAGCGTGGGCGCGTTGATCCTGTTGTTCCTGCTGTTTTTCGTGATCCCGCGCTTCGCCTCGGTGTTCGACGCCGTGGCCGACCTGCCCGCCACCGCGCGCTTCATGGTGTGGTGGGGCGCGCTGGTGGAGACGCGCGGCATGGAGCTGCTGCTGGGCCTGGTGGTGGTAATTACGGGGTGGGTGCTGTTGTTTCGCAGCGCCGCGTTCAAGCGCCGCGCCGCCAACCTGTTCTGGAAAATCCCCAGCCTGGGCGCCCAGCGCACGCTGTTTATCCTCGCGCGCTTTTACCGCACCGCCGGCATGTTGCTGATGGGCGGGATGCCAGTGGTCACCGCCGTGGAAATGTCTGGCGCGCTGCTACCCGCCGAGCGGCAGGGTGCCCTGCGCCAGGCCTTGACCGACATCCAGTCCGGCCAACCGCTGTCCACCTCACTCGCGCGCCATCAACTGACCACCGCCGTCGCCGAACGGCTGTTGCGGGTGGGTGAGCAAAGCGGCGAACTGGCAGCCATGTGCGAACGCATTGCACAGTTTCACGATGAAGCGCTGGAGCGCGCCATCGAGCTGTTCAGCAAGGTCTTCGAGCCGCTGCTGATGCTGGTGGTCGGCGGGCTGATCGGCTTGATCGTGTTCATGTTGTACATGCCGATTTTCGAACTGGCCGGTTCCATTCAGGGGTAACGCGATGAGCGAGCAGACACGGCAATGGCAGGCGCTGGCAACGCAACGGGGCATGACCCTGTCGGCCTACTTGCTGGAGGTTCTGGATAAAGCCCCCGACCAGCTAAACACCATCGCCCAACCCTTGGGCCTGCTCGCCATCGCCCCTGAACACCTCGGCGAACACTGGCGCTTCG
Organism: Pseudomonas fildesensis; assembly: GCF_001050345.1. Lineage (GTDB taxonomy): Bacteria > Pseudomonadota > Gammaproteobacteria > Pseudomonadales > Pseudomonadaceae > Aquipseudomonas > Aquipseudomonas fildesensis. The sequence continues at coordinate 130,827 of NZ_LFMW01000004.1, forward strand.
ACCTGTTGGCATTACCCCAGGCCTTGATCCACAACGTGCTGCCGGTGGATTACCTGGGCCAACCGTGCCTGGTACTCGCAGACCCGTTCACGCTGACCAGCCGGCACTGGCTGCAGTCCTCCAAGACCTTGCGTCGACTGCCCCTGGCCATGAGCCTGCCTGGCGCGGTGAGGGCCCAATTGACCCTCGCCGAAGCCAGCCAGCGGGTCATGCAGCCTTTCGGTGAGGACGACGAAAACGCCCGGGTCGGCCAAGCGGCCCAGGAAATTTCCCTGAGCAGCATCGCCCGCGACGACAACCCGGTGGTGCGCCTGGTCAACTCCATGCTCTTCGACGCCCTGCAAAGTCGCGCCAGTGATATCCACGTGGAAACCACGCCCCAGGGTCTGGTGATCAAGTACCGCATCGACGGCGTATTGCAGCAGATGGGCCAGGCCAGCGGCGTAGACATGGCCGAGCAGGCGCTGTCGCGGATCAAGGTGTTGTCGGAGCTGGATATCGGCGAGCGGCGCGTGCCCCAGGACGGGCGCTTCAAGATGAGAATCCAGGGCCGCGAGGTGGATTTTCGAGTATCGATCATGCCAAGCATCCACGGCGAAGATGCGGTGCTGCGGATTCTCGACAAGTCGCAACGCGGCGAATCCCTGAGCCTTGCAAACCTCGGCCTGGCCGCCGACACCATCGCCCGCATCCGTGTGTTGGCCAGCGAGCCCTATGGCATGTTGCTGGTGACGGGGCCGACCGGCAGCGGTAAGTCCACCACGTTGTATGCCGCCCTGTCGGAGACCAATACCGGCGAAAAAAAGATCATCACCATCGAAGACCCGGTGGAATACGAGCTGCCCGGCGTGCTGCAAATTCCGGTGAATGACAAGAAGGGCCTGACGTTTGCCCGTGGCCTGCGCTCGATCCTGCGGCATGACCCGGACACGATTCTGGTGGGGGAAATTCGCGACGGCGAAACGGCGGGGATTGCAGTGCAGGCGGCACTGACCGGGCACTTGGTGATGTCGTCGGTGCATGCCAACAGCGCGTTCAGTGTGCTGGAGCGTTTTACCTACATGGACGTGGACCCGGCCAGTTTTGTCGAAGCCCTCAACGGCGTGGTCGCCCAGCGCCTGGTGCGGCGGATCTGCCCGGAGTGCGCCGTGGATGCCGAACCCGACCCGGACATCGCCCGGCTTGCCCAACTGCCCGACAGCCAACTCCAACAAGGCCATTACCGCCAAGGCAAAGGCTGCGAGGCCTGCCGCCACACCGGCTACCACGGCCGGCTCGCCCTGGCGGAAGTGCTGACCCTGACCGACAGCATCAAGGAGGGCCTGCTCAACCGCAGCTCGGCCTCCACCCTGCGCGAACTCGCACGCGAGGCCGGCCACGTGTTCATCCGCGATATCGCCCTGGCCCACGCGGCCCAGGGCGACACCACGCTCAAGGAGATCCACCGTGTCATTTCCCTTTATTGAGCACGTGGTGTGGCTGCAGAGTGCCGGCGCCGACTGGGCCGCGCGCCCGCGCTGGCGTGGCGCCCCGGTCTGGCGCGCGCAGCACCACGGCGAGCCACTGGGCGCCTGCGCCGAATTGCTGGAACAGGCTCCTCGGGGCCGCGTAAGGTTCCTGGACCGGGCCACGGTGCTGTTGGGATTCCCCCATGTGCACTACCTGATGTTGCCGTGGCAAACCGGCCTGTGCAGCGCGGACGACTGGCAAGGATTCGCCGAGGCGACGTTCAGCCAGCAAGCGAGCATCGACGCCGAGCAGTGGCAAATACAGGTCGCCAACAGCACCTTCGGCCACGCACGCCTGGCGGTGGCGACCCCACGGGATTTGCTGCGAGACCTGCGCGACCTGTTCAAGCTGCACCGCTTGCCCCTGGTGACGTGTACGCCATTGCTGACGGCAGTAGCGCAGCAATACTGGCGGCAGTTGCCCGACGACTGCGTACTGGCGTTGCCTGAAACCGAGGGCCTGAGTTGCCTGTACCTGCAACAGGGCGTGGCCGATCAAGTGTGCGTGCTGCAAACCCAACCTGGCAGTGCCTTGAACGACAACCTGTTCACCGCAGACCTGCTGGTGGAGCGGCATGCGCCCAACACCCGAGTCGTCGCCAATAGCCCTGCTGGACATTGGCTGGGGCCACTGCATCCGTGGCTGCAAGAGCCGTCACTATGATTGCCCGCCTGAAATCTCGCCTCGCCAGCAGCTGGCAATACGCGCGCACGCCGCGTGCACCGAGCATCGACTTCCAGCACCCCGGCGCCACCTCCCGCGCCCTGTTGTTCGTGTTGTGGCTGGTAGCCGCCGTGCTGATCGTCAACACGTGGCAGCACTGGCAACGCATGGAGCAACAGCAACAACAGACCGATGAACGAGAGCAACACTTCATCCAGCTGACCCGCCAGCAGGAGCTGTTGATCCAGGCTGCCATTCGCCTGTCACCCCGGCAAAAACAACAGGTAGCGGCCTTCGCCCAACAGTCCGCGACGCCCTTCGCGCTGATGGATGCCGTGGCCCAGGCCTGGTCCCGGGAAATCGCCCTGACACGCGTGGAGGTCAACACCCAGGCCCAACAGGTGCACCTGGATCTGGAAGCCAAGGGGCTGGTGGACGCCTTTCGGTTTGTCGAACGGCTCAAGGCGCAGCCAGGGGTACACGTGAACCTGCAACAAAGTGCCCGCAAGACCAACGACCCACAGCACCCGGTGCAGGTCAAACTCGTGATTGGCGCAGGGTAGCCGCCCATGGACGCACTCACTCTCTACCTGCCGCGCCTGCGTTGGCACTTGCTGCAATGGCAGCAACGCCTGGGCTTCTGGGGCCTGCTGGCGCTGGGCGTGATAGCGACGGCACTGGTGATCGAAGCCGCAGTCATTCACCCGGCAGGTATCACCGACAGACAGCGGCGCCAGGAACTCGAGGCGGGTATCGCCGAACAGCCCCAGCAGGTCCAGGTCACCGAACCGGCGGTGGTCGAACAATTACCCACCGCAGCCGACTTTGCCCCCCGCCTGGAACAACTGCTGGGCATCCTCACGCGACGCGGTTTTATCATCGAACAGACCACCCTGGCCTACTCGGCGCCCGGCGACACCGGGCTGCAACGCCTGGACGTCGACATCCCGCTCACCGGCCCCTACCTGCTGTTGCGCGAAACCTTGTCGGACGTCGCGAAAGAAACGGCAGTGCGCATCGAAAGCGTGACCCTGGAGCGCAAGGAAATCACCAGCGGCCTGCTGAGCATCGGCCTCAAGGTGAGTGTGCTGGGGGTGGTGGAATGACGCTGCCATTCTATTTGCGCGGGCTGCTATTGCTGACCTTGATCGGCTGCGGCTGGCTGTTATGGCAGGACACTTCGGACGACCTCGACAGCGCGCCAACGGCTGTAGTCGCCAGGCCGACTGAGCCCGCAGCGCCCCCCTCGCCCGTCGCAGCCACGGCCAGCGTGGTCGACCTGTTCCCCGCCCAGACCTGGACGCCAGCGCCGCCCCCTACACCGGTCGACACTTCGCCGCCCAAACCACCGCCGTTGCCCTTCACCGTGAGCGCGCAGTGGCGCTTTGAGAACCAATCGAAAATCGTCGTGCTGCACGGCAATGGCAACCAGTACACCCTGTGCAACCGCTGCTCGATACCGGGGCGCATCGTGCCGGGCAAGATGCTCGACGCGCATTACCGGCTGGACAAACTCACCGACACCACCGTGGTACTGACCTACATGCCGCTCAAGCATGCCAGCACCTTGCGGCTCGACACTCACTGACCGGGGAAGACACGATCATGGCGATACGTCCGTTAATTCCCCTGAGCCTCATGCTGATGCTGCTGGGTGGCTGCGAAACCCAACGCGCGATCAAACAAAGCGACGAGCTGCGCCAACAGGGCGACCTCGTGCGCTCGGTCGAAGTGCTGCAAGCCGAAGCCCGGGAAGACCCCGACGACGTGCAGCTGCGCACGGCCCAATTCAGTCGGCTGGAATTGCTGGTCGCCCACTACAGCCGTGAGGCAAGCACAGCGTTGATGCGTGGCGATGACGCGGCCGCCATCCACGCACTGCAAACCATCCTCAAGTACGACCCCAGCAACCTCGGCGCGCGTCAGGAAATCCAGAGCATCCAGGCGATGAAACAACTGCGCCCGCAGTTGGAACGGGCCTTTGCGATGCAGAAATCCAACCCGGTGGAGGCGCTGAACCTGGTGCGCCAGGTCATTGCGCAAAAGCCCAACTACCGTGCGGCCCTCGATTTGCGCAACGCCCTCACCCGCCAACTGGTGAGCGCCGATTACCTCAGCCCCGACCTCAGCGAAGCGATGCGCAAACCGGTCAGCCTGGAGTTCAGCGCGCAAAGCCTAAGCACGATTTTCGAGACCATTGCACGGTTGTCCGGGGTAAATTTTGTCATCGACAAAGACGTCAATCCCAGCGCCTCCGCCAGCATGACCGCGAGCAAAACCACCGCAGAGGACGCGCTCAACTTGCTGCTGGTAACTCAGCAATTGCAGAAGAAAGTGCTCAACACCAACACCATTCTCGTGTACCCCTCACGCCCGGACAAAGAGCGCGAATACCGCGAGCTGGCGGTGCGCACGTTCTACCTCAGCCATGGCGACCCCAAGGTCGTCGGCGCGGAGATCAAGCAGATCCTCAAGCCCAAGGAAGTGCTGGTGGACGAGCGTCTGAATGCGGTGATCGTGCGTGACGGCCTGGACACCCTGAGCGCCGTGGAAAAACTGGTGGAAGCCATTGATATCGCGCAGTCGGAAGTGACCATCGACATTCAGGTGCTGGAAGTCAGCCTGGCGGACGAGTTGAACCTGGGTATCCAGTACCCGGAGAGCATCGGTTTGTCGGTGGGTAACCTGGCCAACGTTCCGGCCGGGTTGGCGGGCATTCCGATCAGCGCGTTGCGCGGGATCAACGGCGACAACATCTTGCTGGACGCCGGCAGCACCTCGGCGCGCATCAATATGCTGCAACGCAGCGGCAACACCGTGACCCTGGCCAACCCCAGGGTACGCGTACGCAACCGCGAAGAGGCCCAAGTGAATATCGGCGACAAAATCCCCGTGGTCACCACGACTACCGCCAACCAGATCACCACCTCATCGGTGTCTTACCAGGACGTCGGGCTGCAGATCACCGTCAAGCCGAACATCAGCCTGAGCGATGAAGTGAACCTGGAGTTGAACGTGGAAATGAGCCATATCACCAAGCGCATTCCCGGCTCGGAAAATATACCGGCCACCTTCGAACTGGGCTCACGCGCGACCAAAACCCTGCTGACCGCGCGCAACAATGAAACCCAGATCGTCTCGGGGCTGATCCGCACGGCAGATGTCGATGAGGGCTCAGGCCTGCCGTGGTTGAGCCAGATCCCGTGGATTGGCAAGAAGCTATTTGGCACCAACCAGAATAACCGGCAGAAAACCGAGATCATCCTGCTGCTGACACCCAGGATCGAACGCAACCTGGACCTGCCGATTTCCCAGATCAGCACCTTCCACAGCGGCACCGAGGCACGCAGCTCGACCGAGGGCATGATCCTGCGCGATACCACCAGCAATATGGTGCTCAAGTCCACGCGGGGCGATGACGCTGCCGCCGCGTTGCCGCCGCCGATGCAACAGCCCGATGCAACCTGGCAACCATTGCCGCCACCGTTGCCGGATTTGGTGCCCAAGCCTGAGCCGATACCGGCACCGGCACTGCCTTAATTTCACGAACTGATGGAGATCAAAATGTGGGAGGGGCGGTGCGACGATTCGACTTGCTCCCTCCCACATCTGTTTTGCAGTGTTTGTGGGTCAGCGGACTACGCCTTCTTCAATCAGCAACTTGAGAATCGCCTGTGCACCTTCTTCGGCGCTCACACCCTTAAGCACTTGCCCACCGCCACCGCTGGCCTTGGCCGTGGCGGCTTTCATGCGGTCGGCGCCGCTCTTGGCCTTGATCACCTTGAGGCGCTTGGGCCGTGGCTTGGCCGGTTTGAGCACCGCGCCGGTGAATAACTCGTCTTCTTCAACCTCGACTTCATGGGCCGCCAACTCGCCACGCTGCGCCGGGCCATAGGCACTTTGCCGAGGCTTGGGTGCGGCGTTATCCACCGTCGCCAAAAACGGCAGACGCACCTTCAAGCGCCGCCGTTGACCGCGCGGCAAGGCTTGCAGCACATGGGCCACGCCACCCTCGATGGACTCCACTTGCGCCAGCCCGACGATCAGCGGCCAGCCCAGTTGCTCGGCCAACAGGAACGGCAACATGCCCGAGCCTTCGCCGGTTTCTGCCTGGCTGCCGGTGAGCACCACGTGGGCGCCGGCTTCGCGCAGATAGTCGCTGAGCACCGGCAGGGCATCGGCGCCGGCCGGTTGTTCGAGCACATGCAACTGCGGCAAACCCATGCCCAGGTAGCTGCGCAGGGTCGGTTCGGCGATGTTGCCGGCGTGCAGCACCTGCAACGTGTCCCCGGCCATTTGCAGGCCCAACTCGACCGCGCGTGCATCCTGTTCGGCGCGGCGTGGGCGACCGGAAGTCGGGTGAGCACCGATGGACACCAGGCTGATTACATTCGTCGTCATGGCCATATCCTTAAGCCGCATCGCGCTTGGCGCCGTTGCGGTATGTCTCGACCGCCGCGATCAAGGCTTGCAGAATCGCGGCGCTTTCACCGATCACCGACAGGTCGGCACGCTTGATCATGTCGCAGCCCGGGTCGAGGTTGATCGCCACCACCTTGTCGCAGGCACCGATGCCTTGCAGGTGCTGGATCGCCCCGGAAATCCCCACGGCCACATACACCCGTGCCGTGACCCAGGTGCCGCTGGCGCCGACCTGACGATCACGCGCCATAAAGCCATCGTCCACCGCCACCCGTGAGGCGCCTTCGGTAGCACCCAGGGCAGCGGCGGTCTGGTGGAACAACGCCCAGTCCTTGACCCCGTTGCCGCCGGAGAAAATAAACTCGGCCTCGGCCATGGGAATTGCCGCCGGGTCCACCGCCACCGCGCCCAAATCTTCGATGCGCGGCAGGCTGCGCGCCAGGGCTGTGGATAACTCCACGGGCAAGACTTCGTGGCGGGTGTCGCTGACGGGTTCGGCGCATTCCACGGCGGCGAGGATCAGGCGTGGCAGCGGCCGCGCCAGGTCTTCCTGACCGGCACCGGCGCGGCCGATGCACTCCTCGCCTTTGATCTGCCACACGCGTGTTGCCGGGCGCTCCTTGAGGCTGGCGGCAAAACGTCGACCGAGCTCGCCGCCACCGCTGCGGCTGTCCGGCAGCAGCCAGTGGCGCGGGTTGAACTGGTTATCCACAGCCCGCAGGCCCTGGACACGTTGCTCCGGTGAATAACCGTCGAACTCACGACCTTCCAGCACCAGCAAGCGATCGACGCCCGCTGTGGCAAAGGCGCTTTCCTTATGCTCGCCAAACACCACCGCCAGCACCGCGCCGTCGCTGCCGGCGAGTTGTCGCGCCAGGCCGAGCAAGTCGCGGTCGTGGCTGCTCAGGCGGCCGCCGACCATGTCCGGTACCACGTTGATGTAGAACGCAGGCGCTGGCACCTGATGCAGCGGCAACTGCACTTGCACCGCCGCCGTACGCTTGGCCGCGCCACCCTGCTGGGCGCCACTGCGGTCGATGCGCTTGATGCCGTTGGGGCCGATAAAACCGACCCCGTGCACGTTCTTGCGGATAAGGCCGTTCGGGCCCATCCAGCTGTGTTGCACCGGCTGCATCGCTGCATGCAGCGGGTGCAGACGGTTGCGGGCGATCCATTCAGCCCGTGGGTCGCGGCGAATAATGTCGCTCATCAATGCACCTCCGCAGGTTCACGCTTTAGAGGAGATTTGATTGGCGCTGCATCTTCAAGCAAAGCATCGGCGACCAGTTCGGCAATGTCCTTGATCAACGGGCGCGGCTCAACCACGCCTTCGAGCATCGCCGTGCATTGCGGGCAGCCCACGGCCACCAGTTCGGCGCCGGTTTCGCGGATGTCTTCCATGCGCATATCGGGAATACGTTGCTTGCCGGGAATGTCGGTGATCGGTGCCCCGCCACCGCCACCGCAGCAGCGCGAGCGGAAGCCGGAACGTTGCATCTCCTTGACCTCAATCCCCAGCGCGCGCAGCACTTCACGCGGTGCCTCGTATTCGCCGTTGTAGCGGCCCAGATAACACGGGTCGTGGTAGGTCACACTAGTGCCTTTGTGCTGCCCCAGGTTCAGTGCACCGTCGCCAATCAGCTCGGCCATGAAGGTGCTGTGATGCTGCACCACATAGTCACCGTTGAAGGCGCCGTATTCGTTTTTCAGCACATGGAAACTGTGAGGGTCGCAGGTGACGATGCGCTTGAAACTGTACTTGGCCAGGGTCTGGATATTGCGTGTGGCGAGCAGTTGGAAGGTGGCTTCATCGCCCAGACGGCGCGCGACGTCACCGCTGTCGCGTTCTTCCAGGCCGAGCACGGCAAAGTCGACCTTGGCCGCTTTCAACACTTTGACGAAGGCGCGCAGGGTGCGTTGGTTGCGCATGTCGAAGGCACCGTCGCCGACCCAGAACAGCACGTCGGCGCTGCCTGTTTCGCTGAACAATGGCAGGTTCAAATCCGCCGCCCAGTTCAGGCGACCGCCCGGTGCAAAACCACCGGGGTTGTCGGTGGCGATCAGGTTTTCCAGGACTTCGGCGCCCTTGTTCGGGGTGGCGCCTTTTTCCAGGGTGAGGTGGCGGCGCATGTCGACGATGGCGTCGACGTGCTCGATCATCATCGGGCACTCTTCCACGCAGGCGCGGCAGGTGGTGCACGACCACAGGGTGTCGGCGTCCACCAGGCCGTTGACGATCGGCTGATGCGGGTTGCCGCCGTGTTCGCCGATGGGTTTGCCACCGCCGTCAATCGATGGATAAGGGCTACCGGCGAATTTGGCATCGGTGCCGCCGGCCAGGCCGACGACCATGTCCTGGATGAGTTTTTTCGGGTTCAGCGGCTGGCCGGCGGCGAACGCCGGGCACGCCGCCTCACACTTGCCGCACTGCACGCAGGCGTCGAAGCCGAGCAGTTGGTTCCAGGTGAAATCCTTGGGTTTTTCCACGCCCAGTGGCGCGCTTTTGTCGTTCAGGTCGAGCGGTTTCAAACCGGTGGAACGGCCACCGCCAAAGCGTTCTGCGCGGCGGTGCCAGGCCAGGTGCAGTGCACCAGCGAAGGCGTGCTTCATCGGGCCGCCCCAGGTCATGCCGAAGAACATTTCCGACACGCCCCACAGCACGCCCACGCTCAGCAGCGCGGCCAGCAGCCAGCCACCGAAGTCCGCCGGCAGAATCCCGGCCACCGGCAGCGTCACCAGAAAGAAGCTCACCGAAAACGCCATCAGGCTTTTCGGCAGGCGCATCCACGGGCCTTTCGACAGGCGCGACGGCGGGTTGCGCCGACGCAGATAGACGAAAGTGGCGCCGACGAACATCAGCACCGACGCCAGCAACAGCGCGTAGCCGAGGACGCGGTTATGCAGGCCGAAACCGTGCACCAGGATCGCCAGCAATGCCGACAGCACAAAGCCCAACGCCGTGGCGACGTGGGTGTTGGCGATGTATTTGTCGCGGGCGACCACGTGGTGCAGGTCGACCATGTAGCGCTTGGGCATGGCCAGCAGGCCGCCCAGCAAGTCGACCTTGGAGGCTCGGCCACGGCGCCACAGGTTCACCCGGCGCAGGGCGCCGAGGACGGCGAGGCCCAGGGCGGCGAACAGGAGAATAGGAAGCAAGGTATTCAACATGGTGAAGCTCCCAAAGACCACACAGATCTACTGTGAAACGGGCCCTGAATGTGGGAGGGGGCTTGCTCCCGATAGCGGACTGTCAGTTGATACATCTGTAGCTGACCGACCGCTATCGGGAGCAAGCCCCCTCCCACATTTTGACCGAGTCCACTTTGGTTCGGTGTCGGGTCAGAAATCCTTGCACAAGCGCAGGGCGTCATAGATCGCAGCGTGGGTATTGCGCTGCGCTACACAGTCACCAATGCGGAACAGCAAGTACCCGTCCCCCGCCTCACTCAGGCATGGCTGCGGCTTGATCGCGAACAAGGCTTCGATGTCCATCTGGCCCTTGTTGCGCGAGCCGCCCTTGAGGGCGTAGTAGATTTCTTCGTCCGGACGCACGCCATTTTCGACGACGACCTGATCGACAACACGCTCCTCTTTGGCGCCGGTGTATTCGTTCTCCAGCACCGCCACCAGCTTGTCGCCTTCGCGGTAGACCTTTTCCAGCATCATGTCGCCGGTCATGATCACTTCCTTCGGGTACATGCTGCGGTAGTAGGTCGGGAACGACGTACCGCCCACGGCCACGCCGGGCTTGATGTCGTCGGTGACGATCTCCACCTGGCTGCCTTTGTCCGCGAGGAAATCCGCCACCGACATGCCGGTGAACTCGCAAATAGTGTCGTACACCAGCACGTTCTTGCCCGGCGCAACTTTGCCGTCGAGCACGTCCCAGCTGCTGACCACCAGGCCTTCAGCCGCGCCCCAGTGTTCGTTCTGCTCCAGGAACGGATGCCCGCCCACTGCCAGCACCACCACGTCGGGGCGCAGGTCGAGGATTGCCTCGGCATTCGCCGCCACACCCAGGCGCAGGTCGACGTTCAGGCGCGCCAGCTCCAGCTGGAACCAGCGGGTGATCCCGGCAATCTGGTCGCGCTGCGGGGCTTTGGAGGCGGTGGTGATTTGCCCACCGATAAACTCTTTTTTCTCGAACAGGGTCACGTCGTGGCCACGTTCGGCGGCGACGCGCGCGGCTTCCATCCCGGCAGGACCGGCACCGACCACCACCACCTTGCGTTTCGGCCCGGTGGATTTTTCGATGATGTGCGGCACGCCCATGTATTCACGGGACGTCGCGGCGTTCTGGATGCACAGCACATCCAGGCCTTGATACTGGCGGTCGATGCAATAGTTGGCGCCGACGCATTGCTTGATCTGGTCGATCTGGCCCATTTTGATCTTGGCGATCAGGTGCGGGTCGGCGATGTGGGCGCGGGTCATGCCGACCATGTCCACGTAGCCGCCTTCAAGAATGCGCGTGGCCTGGTTCGGGTCCTTGATGTTCTGCGCGTGCAGCACCGGGGCCTTGACCACTTCCTTGATACCGGCGGCCAGGTGCAAAAACGGCTCCGGTGGATAACTCATGTTCGGGATCACGTTGGCCAGGGTGTTGTGGGTGTCGCAACCTGAACCCACGACGCCGATAAAATCGAGCATGCCGGTGTCGTCGTAATACTTGGCGATCTGCTTCATGTCCTCATGGGACAGGCCGTCCGGGTGGAATTCATCACCGCACAAACGAATGCCGACACAGAAGTCCGGGCCGACTTCAGCGCGCACCGCCTTCAACACTTCCAGGCCGAAACGCATACGGTTTTCGAAGCTGCCGCCCCATTCGTCGGTGCGCTTGTTGACCCGCGGGCTCCAGAACTGGTCGATCATGTGCTGGTGCACCGCCGACAGCTCCACGCCGTCCAGGCCACCGGCCTTGGCCCGCGCGGCGGCGCTGGCGTAGTTGCCGATCACGCGCCAGATTTCTTCCGGCTCGATGGTCTTGCAGGTCGCACGGTGCACCGGCTCGCGGATGCCCGACGGCGACAGCAGCGTTGGCCAGTGCTCGCCGTCCCAGCGCGAGCGACGGCCCATGTGGGTAATCTGGATCATGATCTTGGCGCCATGCTTGTGCATGGCATCGGCCAGGTTCTGGAAGTGCGGGATGATCCGATCGTCGGCCAGGTTCACCGATTTCCACCAGCCTTGCGGGCTGTCGATGGCGACACTGGAAGACCCGCCGCAGATTGCCAGGCCGATCCCGCCCTTGGCTTTCTCTTCGTAGTACTTCACATAGCGGTCGGTGGTCATCCCGCCGTCGGTGGCATACACCTCGGCGTGGGCGGTACTGAGCACGCGGTTGCGAATGGTCAGTTTGCCGATCTGGATCGGCGCAAACATTGCTTCGAAAGCCATGGCAGGGTTCCTCGACTTACAACGGCTTGACGGTGAACAGGCCGTCGTCGTGGCCCTCTTCGGAGCCGCCGTAGACTTGCTCGGCTACGGTGCGCAGGTTGCTGCCGCGCGCCTGCAGAATCTGGTCCATGGCGCCGGCAAACCAGCCGGTGAACATGTAGTCGACCTTGCGCCCGACCTTGCCGTACACGTAGACGAACGCCGAGTGTTCGAGCTTGACGCTGGCGGTGCCTTTGTCGAGGTCGATTTCCTGAATCTTGAACAGGCCCCAGCCGCGTTGCGACAGGCGCTTCATGTAGTGCTCGAACACCGCAACGCCTTCCAGGCCGTGGCATTCAGCTTCTTTTTCACACCAGTGCCAGGCGGATTTGTAGCCGGCCTTGTAAAGGATTTCGGCATAGGCGTCGGCGCCCAGTACTTCTTCGATACCCATGTGGTTGTTGACGAAGAAATGGCGCGGCACGTACAGCATCGGCAGGGCGTCGGAGGTCCAGACACCGGTTTCGCTGTCGACTTCGATTGGCAATTGCGGGGCGATCTTGGCCATGGAAACTTAACTCCAGAAAATTCGTGGTCAGTGCTTAGCAAAGCGTTGGCTTTGCTCTTATAAACAAGCCGTGTGAATGACTTTGGAGCCGTAGCGAGCACGTCGAGAGCAAGCAAGGACCGGAGCGACAAGCGAGACAGTACGGGACGTACGGCGAGTTTGGCGCGAGGACCTGACGCAGCTATCGACGAGCGGAGTAGGCTCCAGAGTTATTCACTCGCCCCAGACGTCTTTTAGGACGTCGACCCAGTTCTCGCCCATGATCTTGCGCACCACGCGCTCGCTGTGGCCGCGCTTGAGCAGGGTCTCGGTGAGGTTGGGGAACTCGCCCACGGTGCGGATGCCCAGCGGGTTGATGATCTTGCCGAAGCTGGTCAGGCGGCGGGCGTAGCCCTTGTCATGGGTCAGCATTTCAAAGAAATCCTGGCCATGGCCCTGGGTAAAGTCGGTGCCGATGCCGATGGCGTCTTCGCCAACGATGTTCATGGTGTATTCGATGGCTTCGGCGTAATCGTCGATGGTCGAATCGATGCCCTTGGCCAGGAACGGCGCGAACATGGTCACGCCGACAAAGCCGCCGTGGTCGGCAATGAACTTCAGTTCTTCATCGGACTTGTTACGCGGGTGCTCTTTCAGGCCGGACGGCAGGCAGTGGGAGTAGCACACCGGCTTTTTCGATTCGAGGATGACTTCTTCGGAGGTTTTGGAGCCCACGTGGGACAGGTCGCACATGATGCCGACACGGTTCATTTCGCCGACGATCTCGCGACCAAAGCCCGACAGGCCGCCGTCGCGCTCGTAGCAACCGGTGCCAACCAGGTTCTGGGTGTTGTAGCACATCTGCACCACACCGACGCCGAGCTGCTTGAAGATCTCGACGTAGCCGAGCTGGTCTTCAAACGCATGTGCGTTCTGGAAGCCAAAGATAATGCCGGTCTTGCCCAGCTCCTTGGCCTTGCGGATATCGGCAGTGGTTTTAACCGGGATCACCAGGTCACTGTTCTCACGGATCAGGGTCTGGCTGGCCACGATGTTATTGATAGTGGCCTGGAACCCTTCCCACACCGACACGGTGCAGTTGGCGGCGGTGAGGCCCCCTTTGCGCATATCCTCGAACAGGTCGCGGTTCCACTTGGCAATGATCAGCCCGTCGATAACGATGCTGTCGGCGTGCAATTGCGCTGGGCTCATCAGGCGTCCCCTTATTGGCGATTCATGCGCCGAATCGTCTGCCGGCGCTTTGGGGCCAGCATATGCCCAGGGGCTGACGGAGCCGGGTGCAAAAACGACAAGGGAATTGCCGAAAGCGTCAATCCACGACAAAGGCTGCTATGACTGGTCTGACTGGCGACTGTTCTTTGTCTTACGCTTGAGCCAGAATTCCCGCATCACCTGATATGAGACGGCGCAATGAAATCGATTTTCCTGGCTTTGGCACTCATCGCAACCGGCGTCCACGCCGCCGAAGACACCGACAGCACGCCGTGCGATGGCATCGAAAACGACAAGCAAACCCTGGAATGCGCCTCTTACAACAAAACCACCGCTGAACAGCTGCTCAAGGATAACTACCAGGGCCTGCTCGAACGCATGGGTTCGACCTACGGCAGCGACAAGACCAAGCTGGCCGACATTACCGCTCGTCTGAAGGATGCTCAGCAGAAGTGGGAAAAATTACGGGATGCGGACTGCGCGGTGGATACCTTCCCGGCGGTGACCGGTACGAAGGCGTATGCGATTGCGCAGAATGATTGCCTGGCGCGGATGAGTGATGAGCGGTCGGAGTTTTTGGAGTCGATTGGGCAGGAATAAGCGACAATCCTCCGCATCTTTTCCTCTGACACAAGGCCTTCCATGACTATCTGCGGCATCGAAATCAAAGGCAGCGAAGCCATCATCGCCCTCGCCGCCCTGGACAACCAGACGTTGACCCATGTCGCCCTGGCTACCAAGAAAATCGCCCTCGAAGACGACGATGAAGCGGCCAACGTCAAAGCCTTCGCCGCTCAGGTGAGCGCGTTCGTGCGGGAAAACAGCATCACCCGCATCGCGATCAAAAAGCGCAGCAAGAAAGGTGAATTCGCCGGTGGCCCGACCACGTTCAAGATTGAAGGGGTGTTTCAGTTGCTGGAGGGTGTTGAGGTGACGCTGCTGTCGCCGCAGACCATCAATGCGCAGAACAAGAAACACACGTTTGATCTGCCGGCAACGCTGAACAAGTATCAGCATGAAGCCTACAAGGCCGCGTGCTCAGCGTTGATGAAGAAGTAACGCGCGTTAGCTTCTGACGCAATGCTCCATCCCGTGCCCGCCGCCTTCATATTCAGGGCCGTAATAGTATTTGATGAAGGACGCTTTACCTTCCGGCGTTGGAACAAGTTGCGCGACACCGATGCCATAGTCTTTTAACGCGGGATCGGTGTGGGCGAAGTACACGGCCAATATATCCGAAGTGGCAGCAGCGAAGCCGTCATAACGGGACTTGTCTTCCAGCGTCAGGATGAAAGAATAAGCGCCGTATTTACCGGTACTTTGTTTGGCGTTGAGTTGCATATCGACAACGCCCTTGAAGGCGCCGATATGGCTGTCTTTGCCATTGCATTCATAACGCCCGCTGTAATCGATGCCGGTGAAGGGTTCAGGGGTTTTGGCAGCCCAGGCGGGAGCGCAGGCAAACGCGATAACAGCAACTATGTTTTTCAGCATGTTGACCTCTTGTTGTCAGGTAATAAGAACCTACTGGCTCGCCCTCTGAAACCGTGTTTTCGTGACTCGTTAGTTGAGCGAACTCATTGAGTTCAAGTACTTAAATGGCAACTAACCCACACTAAAATCCGTCAATCAGAGAGCTCTGGACGTTAGCAGTCCCCCCCGGGAAGGCAAAGCCAACGAGAAAGAAAAGGACAATTCCCACATCAAATCCGAAGCTGCCTTACAGAAATCACGAACCGGCTTTGCATGCCTTGAGCCAATCACCAAAGGACTTGTCTTCCAGCGCATAGCCGCCCCGGCTCGACTTCCACACCAGTTCCTTGTCGCGCAGGGCATCGATACAGGCCTGAATAGTCTGGGTGCCCGGCACCACGTCGCTGCCCATATCTTCCAGCGCCTTGCTGACAGCCGTGAGGGTGCTGTCGGTAAACGGCGCGAAGGGTTCGTTGCTCTGCGAACGCGCCACCATCACCTCCAGCACCGCACGCTGGGGAATGGTGAGGGCGTTCCAGGCGCTTTCGAATTCGCTCCATACGCCTGCGCGCAGCAGTTCGGCACGACTGTGCAGCAGTTGGCCCAAGTGGCTCGCCTCGCCCAGTTCCAGAGCTACTTCACCGATGATGGTGCGCAGCATTTCGGGGCGACGGCCCACCAACTCGAATGCTTCGTCGATATCGGCCGCGTTGAATTGATTGGTCTTGGCCAAGTGAGCGTTGAGGTGCGCGGTGTAGGCTTGGGTGAATTCTTTGCCTAGCAGCGGAAACGGCGTGATGCTGGAACCGAAGAACGGCTGGCTTTTAACCAGTACCAGATGAGCAAGCTTGTCGCGATTGGAACCGGTAAATACCAGACGCAAACCGCTGCCTTCGCCTTCACGTCCTTGATTGAGCTGATCCCGAGCGGCCTTAAGCGCAAACATCGCGTTGATGCCCGCTTCGGTAGTGAGCGCATGCTGAGCCTCATCAATCACCAGTACCACGGTTTTGCCGGCAGCGCTGTGGAGCAATTCCAATGCCTGGGTCAAGGTCGCTCCAGCCGGAAGTTGGGGCTTGGTAAAGTCCCAAGACAAGGTCCACAGGAAGCTGAGTTTTTCTATGCCAATGTTCTTGGCAAGTTTGCGGATGCCCTTTTCGAAGGGCACCAGGGCGCCGGCAATGGCACCGGAGATCAGGTCGGCAGGGTCTTTTTCCTTGTCGGCCCACAGATCGACATACACGGCCAGCCAACCCCGGGTCTGGCACTCCGGGATCAGGTCTTCACGCAAAAAGGTGCTTTTACCTGTGCGGCGCGGCGCCGCGAGAAAAAGGCCAGAGGTGAAATCCTGAATACCGGCCCCCACCAGGCCATCGGCAATACTGCTTGCCAGAGCGGGGCGGCGGAACACGAAGCCGCTGTTCTTGGACATAGTTTTATACTCAATTATGGAAAGGACTATAAATTATAGCCATGAGTATAATTGACTATAATTGCCCGTCAAACCACCTCCCGTCGCCGATCCTCCCTCGGGCACTTGGCAAACCGCGCCCGGTAACGGCGGGTGAAATACGACGGCGATTCAAACCCGCACGCAATGCTCACTTCCAGCACGCTCAGATCGCTCTGGCGCAACAACTGCCGGGCTTTTTCCAGGCGCACGCCGAGGTAGAAGTTGCTCGGCGTGTCGTTCAGGTACAGACGAAACAGCCGCTCCAATTGACGCCGGGTGACTTTGATCGCTTCGGCCAACGCCAACGTGCTCAGCGGCGGCTCCGTGTGCTGCTCCATCTCACCGATCACTTGCACCAACTTTTTATTGTTGATGCCGTAGCGCGTGGCTATTTGCATGCGCTGGTGGTCTTTGCGCGGGCGGATGCGGCCGAGCACGAATTGTTCGGAGACCTGGATAGCCAGCTCCGGGCCGTGGGCCTGGGCGATCAGGTCGAGCATCAGGTCGATGGACGCGGTGCCGCCCGCGCAGGTGATGCGGCGGCGGTCGATCTCGAACAGTTCCTGGGTGACGGTGAGCTGGGGATAGGACTCCTTGAAGGCGTCGATGGCTTCCCAGTGCAGGGTCAGGCGATGGCCGTCAAGCAGGCCGGCTTCGGCGAGTACACAGGCGCCGGTGTCGATGGCGCCGAGGGTGACGCCTTCGTGGTCGAGACGGCGTAGCCAGTGTTCAAGTGCGGGGGTAGCGAACTTCAACGGTTCGAAGCCGGCGACCACCATCAGCGTCGCGCCTTTTTTCAGCGGTTCCAGCGCGGCGTCGGCGTTGACCGACATGCCATTGCTCGCCAGCACCGCGCCGCCATCGGCGCTCAAGACGTGCCAGCGGTACAACTCGCCACGAAAGCGGTTGGCCACCCGCAGTGGTTCAAGCGCAGAGATAAAACCGATGGCCGAGAAACCCGGCATCAGCAAAAAGTAGAAATCCTGGGACATGGTGGCGCTCTCGTAGGACGGGCAGCGTGGCACTGTGATACTCCCGTTCATGGGCGGATTCAAGGGGGCAGGTCGCTGCAGTGCAAGAGCGGGTCGCCGCCGTGCGTTTTGTCGCGCCACAAGCTGCGTAGCTTATCCCTGCACATCAGCCTCACGGCGCACAAAGACGCCGGCCCCCACAATAACGACCTGCCGAGGGATCCACCATGAACCGACTGATCAGCCGCTGCGTGCTCGCACTCAGCGCCAGCGCCATTTTGAGTACCAACGTACTGGCCGCCGACGCGGCCTCTTGCCAGAACGTGCGCATGGGCGTGGTGAACTGGACCGACGTCATCGCCACCAGCGCCATGACTCAAGTTTTGCTCGACGGCCTCGGCTACAAGACCAAACAAACCAGCGCGTCCCAGCAAATTATCTTCGCCGGCATCCGCGACCAGCGCCTGGATATGTTCCTCGGCTACTGGAACCCGCTGATGACGCAGACCATCACCCCGTTCGTCGACGCCAAACAGGTCAAGGTCCTCGAAAAACCGAGCCTGGAAGACGCCCGCGCGACCCTCGCCGTGCCGACTTACCTGGCGGACAAGGGCCTTAAAACCTTCGCCGACATCGCCAGGTTCGAGAAAGAGCTGGGCGGCAAGATCTACGGCATCGAGCCAGGTTCAGGCGCCAATACCCAGATCAAGGCGATGATCGCCAAGAACCAGTTCGGCCTGGGCAAATTCCAACTGGTGGAGTCGAGTGAAGCCGGCATGCTCGCCGCCGTCGACCGCGCCGTGCGCCGCAAGGAAGCCGTGGTGTTCTTCGGCTGGGCGCCGCACCCAATGAACGTCAACGTGGCGATGACTTACCTCACCGGCAGCGACGACGCCCTGGGCCCGAACGAAGGCATGGCAACGGTGTGGAGCGTGACCTCGCCGACCTACGCCGAGCAGTGCCCCAACGTGCACAAGCTGTTGACCAACCTGACCTTCACCGCCGCCGACGAGAGCCGGATGATGCAGCCGTTGCTGGATCACAAGGACGCTTTCGAGTCCGCCAAGCAGTGGCTCAAGGATCACCCGCAAGACCAAAAACGTTGGCTTGAAGGTGTGACGACCTTTGACGGCAAACCGGCCGCCGAAAACCTGCAATTGACCAGCAAATAACCTGATTCGCATCACCGTGTCGCAGCCGCTCCTGGCTGCGAACGGCATCGCCACGCCCTTCAAATCATGCCTGTAAGGAACCCGCCTCATGAACCACGACGTCATCATCACCTGCGCACTCACCGGTGCTGGCGACACGACCGCCAGAAGCCCACACGTGCCGGTCACCCCGAAACAAATCGCGGCAGCCGCCGTGGAAGCTGCCAAGGCCGGCGCCACCGTTGTGCATTGCCATGTGCGTGACCCCGAAACCGGCAAGTTCAGTCGCGACGTCGCGCTGTACCGCGAAGTGATGGAGCGCATTCGCGAAGCCGACATCGACATTATCGTCAACCTCACCGCCGGCATGGGCGGCGACCTGGAGATCGGCAGCGGCGAGAACCCCATGGAGTTCGGCCCCAACACCGACCTGGTCGGCCCGCTGACCCGACTGGCCCACGTGGAAGCGCTGCTGCCGGAAATCTGCACCCTGGACTGCGGCACCCTGAACTTCGGCGATGGCGACACCATTTACGTGTCCACACCGGCGCAACTGCGCGCTGGCGCCAAACGCATTCAAGAGCTGGGCGTAAAGGCCGAGCTGGAAATTTTCGACACCGGCCACCTGTGGTTCGCCAAGCAGATGATCAAGGAAGGCCTGCTCGACACCCCGCTGTTCCAACTCTGCCTGGGCATCCCATGGGGCGCGCCGGCCGACACCACCACCATGAAAGCCATGGTCGACAACCTGCCGGCCAATGCGGTGTGGGCGGGCTTTGGTATTGGTCGCATGCAGATGCCAATGGCGGCGCAAGCGGTGCTGCTGGGCGGCAACGTGCGGGTCGGCCTGGAAGACAACCTGTGGCTGGACAAAGGCGTGCTCGCCACCAACGGCCAACTGGTGGAACGCGCCAGTGAAATCCTCAGCCGCCTGGGCGCGCGGGTCATGACCCCTGCCGAAGGCCGCATCAAGATGGGCCTCAAAAAACGCGGCTAACCCCCCTGTCAAAACCGGATCAAAACCTGTGGGAGGGGGCTTGCTCCCTCCCACAGGGGTTCACCCCATTATTCAGGAATGTCGCCATGCGTTTTATTACAGATATCAAAACCTTCGCCGCCTTGGGCAGCGGTGTTATCGGCAGTGGCTGGGTGTCGCGCGCCCTCGCCCACGGCCTCGATGTGGTCGCTTGGGACCCGGCACCGGGTGCAGAAGCAGCCCTGCGCAAACGCGTCGCCAATGCCTGGGGTGCCCTGGAGAAACAGGGCCTCGCACCGGGCGCATCGCAAGACCGCCTGCGCTTTGTTGCGACGATTGAAGAATGCGTGAAAGACGCCGACTTCATCCAGGAAAGCGCCCCGGAGCGCCTGGAGCTGAAACTGGAACTGCACGGCAAGATCAGCGCGGCGGCCAAGCCGAATGCGCTGATTGGTTCGAGCACCTCGGGCCTGTTGCCGAGTGAATTCTACGAGGGCTCGACCCACCCTGAACGTTGCGTGGTGGGCCACCCGTTCAACCCGGTTTACCTGCTGCCGCTGGTGGAGGTGGTCGGCGGCCGGAACACGGCGCCGGAAGCGATTCAGGCGGCGATCAAGGTGTATGAATCCCTCGGCATGCGCCCGTTGCATGTGCGCAAGGAAGTCCCCGGTTTTATCGCCGACCGCCTGCTCGAAGCGCTGTGGCGTGAGGCGTTGCACCTGGTGAATGACGGCGTGGCCACCACCGGCGAGATTGACGATGCGATCCGGTTTGGCGCAGGGTTGCGCTGGTCGTTCATGGGCACGTTCCTGACCTACACCCTGGCAGGCGGCGATGCAGGGATGCGGCACTTCATGGCGCAGTTCGGCCCGGCATTGCAGTTGCCGTGGACGTACCTGCCGGCGCCGGAGCTGACCGACAAGTTGATCGACGACGTGGTCGATGGCACGAGCGAGCAGTTGGGTAGCCACAGCATTTCGGCGCTGGAGCGCTATCGTGATGATTGCCTGCTGGCGGTGCTGGAGGCGGTGAAGACGACCAAGCAAAAACACGGCATGAGCTTCGCCGAATAACCTTGTAGGAGCCGAGTTGCCGGCGATGGCGGTGTATGCCTTAAGGACGCTATCGCCGGCAAGCCGGCTCCTACAGTTGACCGCGTGCACATTGGAATTTCAGCCATGCCCACACTGACCACCTACACCACCAAAATCCTCCCGGAATGGGTCGACTACAACGGCCACTTGCGCGACGCGTTCTACCTGCTGATTTTCAGCTACGCCACCGACGCGCTGATGGACACGTTGGGTCTTACCAGCGAAAACCGCGAGGCCAGCGGCCATTCTTTGTTCACCCTTGAGTTGCACTTGAGCTATCTGCATGAAGTGAAACTGGACGCGGACGTGGAAGTGCACACACACCTCATCGCCCACGACGCCAAGCGCCTGCACCTCTATCACAGCCTGCACCTTGTGGGAGACGCAAAGGAGTTGGCCGGCAACGAGCAGATGCTGCTGCACGTCCACCTCGCCGGCCCGCATTCGGCGCCCTTCACCGAGGCTACGCTGGCCAGACTCTCGGCCATCAGCATCGAGCAGACCGACCTTCCACGCCCCGCCCTGCTCGGCCGAGTGATTGGGTTGCCGCCCAAAAAATCATAAGGAGTCGCCATGCAAACCGCCGCTGCTGGTGGTAGACCGTGGCGCAGCCACCACAAAACCCAGGCAAAAAAAGCCCCGATCCAGCCGTGACTGGATCGGGGCAGAGTGCTTTGTGTGAGCCGTGCGTCCCGAGGGTGACCAAACCTTCAAGCTGCTTGCTTGGGCTCAGTGTGCCTATTCATGCAATCGGCAATTGGCCCGAAAACGACCTGTTCATAGCCATCCGAGCCATTCGCACATTCTGCCCTTGCCGACCGGCGTGGGGCCTACCAGAATCCAGGTCAATCCCCCGCTCCCTTCACCAGGATAAACGTCATGATGCACGCGGATTTGATTGACCAGGATGACCTGCTGAGCCAGCTGCGCTCGTTGGGTTTCGAGGTGTCCAGCGGCGCCACCGCCGAGCAGGCCTGCGAGTGTGCGGTGCGGGGTTTGAGCGCAGCGCGCGCCCAGGCGCTAAAAGGCATGGTTGAGCAGATGTACACCGGCAGCGCGACGATTTTGCCGGCGGTGAGGCAGGCGATCGACAAGCAGCTGTTGCCGGCGTTGGTGCAGTTCAAACAAAACTCCGGCGCCTGAACGATTCCTGTGGCGAGCGGGCTTGCCCCGCGTTGAGCTGCGAAGCGGCCCCAATAAGACGCACCGCAGTGTGTCAGGCATACCCCGCCGGCAGGTTTTAGGGCCGCTTCGCAGCCCAACGCGGGGCAAGCCCGCTCGCCACAAGGTCTACAGCCTTACGCTCGCGAAAGTCGACTCATTGCGCGCCTGACTCAACGCCGACATCGGCCCCGACAACGGTGACAACACCAGTGCCTGCGGAATCGGCATCATCGCCACTTGCTGGGCGGTGTTGGAACCTACACGCTCATCCCGTGGCGGGATGCCGAAGTATTCGCGGTAGCACTTGGAGAAGTGCGGCGTGGACACAAACCCGCACACCGACGCCACTTCGATGATCGACATCGGCGTTTGCTTGAGCAGCTGCCGCGCACGGATCAAGCGCAACTTGAGGTAGTAGCGCGACGGCGAGCAGTGCAGGTATTTCTGGAACAAGCGCTCCAGCTGGCGACGCGATACCGCGACGTACACCGCCAGTTCATCCAGGTCGATCGGCTCTTCCAGGTTGGCTTCCATCAGCGCGACGATTTCCTGCAGCTTCGGCTGGTTAGTGCCGAGCATGTGCTTGAGCGGCACACGCTGGTGATCTTGTTCGTTGCGGATACGTTCGTAGACGAACATCTCGGAGATCGCTGCCGACAATTCACGGCCGTGGTCGCGGCTGATCAGGTGCAGCATCATGTCCAGCGGCGCGGTGCCGCCGGAACTGGTGAAGCGGTTGCGGTCGAGGGTGAACAGGCGGGTGCTCATGGCTACACGCGGGAACGCTTCCTGCATCGACGCCAGGCATTCCCAGTGCACGCTGCAATCAAACCCGTCGAGCAAACCCGCGCAGGCCAGGGCCCAGCTGCCAGTGCAGACGGCGCCGAGGCGACGCGACTGACGCGCCTGGCTTTGCAGCCACGACACGTGTTCGCGGGTGACGGTGCGCTGGATACCCACGCCGCCGCACACGATTACCGTGTCCAGGGCCGGGGCTTTGTGCATGGAAGCATCGGGGGTGATTTGCAGACCGTCGCTGGCCCACACCTGGTTGCCGTCGACACTCAGGGTTGACCAGCGATACAGCTCGCGGCCGGACAGCTGATTGGCCATGCGCAGGGGTTCCACTGCGGAGGCCAGGGAAATCAGCGTGAAATTGTCCAGCAGCAAAAAGCCGATGGATTGAGGCGCACGGTTCTGGGGTTGAGCCCCGGAGTTGAACGACGTCATCGCGGTATCTCCTCACACAAAGCGGGTGATGGCCTCAGGCGAGGCTCTTGTTATTGCGCTCTTCTCCAGCGGGAGAGAGGCTTTGTATTGATAGAGCAAATGCCATGCCTAAAATTGAATGGCCATTCAATAACTCCTGAAAACGACCTGATGACGCGTCTATATAAGCCCCCGCGCGGAGTGCGGGATATGACCCGGATTTGACGTAGGAGTGAGCCGACTCAAGGGGCGTGAGCAGTTCGGTAGCACTTGTGGGAAGGCTCTTTGAGAGCGTAGGAAAAGTCTGTCACCGCACGCACAGGTGACGGGTGGTCGGGAGGAAAATCGATTGGGAGCTACTTATCTGTTTGCGACGCGCTAAAAGGTGGCGCTTTTGGTTTGGGTGTTCACTTTATGAGCAACACTGATCGTTCCCACGCTCTGCGTGGGAATGCATCCTGTGACGCTCTGCGTCACGACCTTAAGAGCGGACGCGGAGCGTCCAGTGAGGCATTCCCACGCAGAGCGTGGGAACGATCGGTCGATCGGTACAAAAGCAAGTCAGCACTCCACCGTACTCACCGCCAACCCACCCCGCGACGTTTCCTTGTATTTGTCATGCATATCCGCCCCGGTATCGCGCATGGTACGGATCACCCGGTCCAGGGAAATAAAATGCTGGCCGTCGCCACGCAGGGCCATCTGCGCCGCATTGATCGCCTTCACCGCCGCAATCGCGTTGCGCTCGATACACGGCACTTGCACCAGCCCGCCCACCGGGTCGCAGGTCAGGCCGAGGTTATGTTCCAGGCCGATTTCGGCGGCGTTGCACAACTGCTCCGGTGTGGCACCGAGGATCTCGGCAAGCCCGGCCGCAGCCATGGCGCAGGCCGAACCCACTTCGCCCTGGCAACCGACTTCGGCACCGGAGATCGACGCATTCTTCTTGCACAAAATCCCGACCGCCGCTGCGCTGAGCAGGTAGTCGACGACGTTCGCTTCGGTGACTTCGTCGCTGAACTTCATGAAGTAATGCAGCACTGCCGGAATGATCCCCGCCGCCCCATTGGTCGGCGCGGTGACCATGCGCCCACCGGCCGCGTTTTCTTCATTCACCGCCAGGGCGAACAGGTTGACCCATTCCATCGCACTCAAGGTCGAGCCGATCACATTCGGCTTGCCCAGCTCCTGCACACTACGGTGCAACTTTGCCGCGCGGCGGCGTACGTTCAAGCCGCCAGGCAGGATGCCTTCGTGCTTGAGGCCCTGCTCGACGCACGCCTGCATGGCGCGCCAGAGCTTCATCAGGCCGCTGCGGATTTCGTCTTCGGAGCGCCAAACCTTTTCATTCGCCAGCATCAGCTCGGCAACGCGCAGGTTGTGGGTCTTGCACAACTGCAACAGCTCTACCGCGCTGGAAAAATCATAGGGCAGTTCGGTACGGTCCATGTCCGCCACACCGCTGCGGGCCTGGGCTTCGTCCACGACAAAACCGCCGCCCACCGAGTAGTAGGTATCGCGGTGCAATTCACCGTTATCGCCGGTCACCACCAGGGTCATGGCATTGGGATGGAACGGCAGGTTTTCGTCGAGCAGGCGCATGTCCCGCGCCCATACAAAGGGCACCGGCAGGCGGCCGTCCAACAGCAGCGTATTGGTCTCGCGCAGGGTGCTGATACGCAGGCCAATTTGCGACGGATCGATCGCGTCCGGCCATTCACCCATCAGGCCCATGATGGTGGCGGTGTCGCTGCCGTGACCGATGCCGGTGGCCGATAAAGAGCCGTAGAGCTGAACTTCGACACCCCTGACTTGTTCCAACAGTTCACGAACGCGTAGTGCCTGGACGAACAACGCCGCGGCGCGCATGGGGCCGACGGTGTGAGAACTCGAAGGCCCGATGCCGATCTTGAACAGGTCGAAAACGCTGATAGCCATTGCCGTGGAACTCCTCGATAAGCACGGGCCAGGCTCGAATGAGCTGCTACGCTCGTAGCTCGCGTGACCCTTTTATTGAGTTCAAGTTCGGATGCCAGGTGCCCATAGACAAGGCGCTGCGACGAGTCATAGCTGCGCTATGGCGAGGAGCAGCAACGCAGGCTATGGGTGCCTGGCGCCGAAACTGGGATCAATAAAGGGTTACGCGAGCTACCGGCCCAGATGGCGGCATCATCAAGCTTTTGGCTGCCCTCACGGCGTCTCACACCGACGCACTCATGCTCACAAGCGTCGCTCACGTGCAATGCGCTGTTTTGGCCGTTTTTAGCGGTGCAAATGGGCAAACCCTGCGGTTTTGCCCTGGGAAAAACCTATAAGCGACGTCACCGACACTGGATACGACCATGCCTGTACTGGATACGACGCCCCCTGTAGGCGTCAGATTTTCACTGGTACATGATCAGTCTCGACTCGTTTGCAAGGCACCGTGCCAGAGCTGTCGTCGCACGCCCCAACCGCAACACCATAAAGCGCGGCGAATGCCGCCAGAAAAGACACAGGAGTCTACCCCCATGAAAGGTTCACCCTCGTTGTTGTTGGCCGCCATGCTGAGTCTGCCAGTCGTGGCGCACGCTGCAGAACCGGCACAGTGTCAGACCGTCAATTTCTCCGATGTCGGCTGGACCGACATCACCGTCACTACCGCAACCACCAGCGAAGTCCTCAAGGGTCTGGGCTACAAGCCCCGCACCACGATGATTTCGGTACCAGTGACTTACAAGTCCCTGGCCGACGGCAAGAACATGGACATTTTCCTCGGCAACTGGATGCCGACCATGGAAAACGACATCAAGCAGTACCGTGATGCCGGCACCGTGGAAACCGTGCGCGCCAACCTGGAGAACGCCAAGTACACCCTGGCAGTCCCCGAGGCGTTGTACGACAAGGGCCTGAAAGACTTCAAAGATATCGCCAAATTCAAGGAGGAGCTGGGCGGCAAGATCTACGGCATTGAGCCTGGCAACGACGGCAACCGCACCATCCAGACGCTGATCGACAAAGATGCCTTCCGCCTGAAAACCGCCGGCTTCAAAGTGGTCGAGTCCAGCGAAGCCGGCATGCTTTCCCAAGTGGAACGCGCCTCCAAGCGCGGCCAGGCCATCGTGTTCCTCGGCTGGGAACCGCACCCGATGAACACCCGCTTCAAGATGAAGTACCTGACCGGGGGTGACGATTCGTTCGGCCCCAACTACGGCCAGGCCACCATCTACACCAACGTGCGCAAGGGCTACACCCAGGAATGCAGCAACGTGGGCCAGTTGCTGAAAAACCTGTCGTTCACCCTGACCATGGA
This sequence comes from Pseudomonas fildesensis, assembly GCF_001050345.1. Lineage (GTDB taxonomy): Bacteria > Pseudomonadota > Gammaproteobacteria > Pseudomonadales > Pseudomonadaceae > Aquipseudomonas > Aquipseudomonas fildesensis. Next base: position 157,363 of record NZ_LFMW01000004.1, read on the forward strand.
AAGCACCCTAATGGGTAACGTCCTGGACGACAAGATGAAGCCCGACGCCGCGGCCAAGGCCTGGCTGCAGAAGAACCCGCAAGTGCTCGACACCTGGCTGGCCGGTGTCACCACCGTCGACGGCAAACCCGGTCTGGAGGCCGTCAAAGCGTACCTCGCCAAGTAACTAACTCAGTAGCAGTGCTGACCCCGGGGTGGTGCGCTGCCCCGGGATGTTTTCCCTCTTCGCATGTGGACATTCACTACCATGCTGACTGAACAGAAAATCCCACTAGGCCAGTACATCGCTGCCTTCGTCGACTGGTTGACCCAACACGGTGCCAACTACTTCGACGCGATCGCATCGACACTGGAAACGATGATCCACGGCGTGACGTTCGCGCTGACCTGGTTCAATCCGCTGGCATTGATCGGTCTGATTGCGCTGCTGGCTCACTTTATTCAACGTAAGTGGGGGCTGACGGTTTTTGTCATCGCCTCCTTCCTGCTGATCCTCAACCTGGGGTACTGGCAGGAAACCATGGAAACCCTCGCGCAGGTGTTGTTCGCCACCCTGGTCTGCGTGGTCATCGGCGTGCCGCTGGGCATTGTTGCCGCGCACAAACCGATGTTCTACACCCTGATGCGGCCGGTTCTCGATCTGATGCAGACCGTTCCGACCTTCGTCTACCTCATCCCTACCCTGACCCTCTTCGGGCTGGGTGTGGTGCCCGGGCTGATTTCCACGGTGGTGTTCGCGATTGCCGCGCCTATCCGTCTGACCTACCTGGGTATCCGAGACGTTCCGCAAGAGTTGATGGACGCCGGCAAGGCCTTTGGCTGCTCGCGCCGTCAGCTACTCTCGCGCATTGAACTGCCCCACGCCATGCCGAGCATTGCCGCCGGCATTACCCAATGCATCATGCTGTCGTTGTCGATGGTGGTGATTGCGGCCCTGGTGGGCGCCGACGGCCTCGGTAAGCCGGTGGTCAACGCACTGAACACCGCCGACATCGCCCTGGGCTTTGAAGCCGGCCTGGCGATCGTATTGCTGGCCATCATGCTCGACCGTATCTGCAAACAACCCGACGCCAAAGTAGGGGGTGATGCATGAGCATTATCCGATTCGACAATGTCGATGTGATCTTCTCCAAAGACCCACGCGAAGCGCTCAAGCTGCTGGACCAGGGCATGAGCCGTAACGAAATCCTGAAAAAAACCGGGCAGATTGTCGGCGTTGAAAAAGCCAGCCTGGATGTGGAAAAAGGCGAAATCTGCGTGCTGATGGGCCTGTCGGGCTCCGGCAAGTCGAGCTTGCTGCGCTGCATCAACGGCCTCAACACCGTGAGCCGTGGCCAGCTGTTTGTGGAACATGAAGGTCGCCAGATCGACATCGCGTCCTGCACCCCGGCCGAGCTTAAAATGATGCGCACCAAGCGCATCGCCATGGTGTTCCAGAAGTTCGCCCTGATGCCCTGGCTGACGGTGCGCGAGAACATCAGCTTCGGCCTGGAAATGCAGGGCCGCCCGGAGAAAGAGCGGCGCAAGCTGGTGGATGAAAAACTCGAACTGGTGGGCCTGACCCAGTGGCGCAACAAGAAGCCCGACGAACTCTCCGGTGGCATGCAGCAGCGCGTCGGCCTGGCCCGTGCGTTGGCGATGGACGCCGATATCCTGCTGATGGACGAACCCTTCTCCGCCCTTGACCCGCTGATCCGCCAAGGCCTGCAGGACGAGCTGCTGGAACTGCAACGCAAGCTGAGCAAGACCATCGTGTTCGTGAGTCACGACCTCGATGAGGCGCTCAAACTGGGCAGCCGTATCGCGATCATGAAAGACGGCAAGATCATCCAGTACAGCGTGCCGGAAGAGATCGTGCTGAACCCGGCGGATGACTATGTGCGCACCTTCGTCGCGCATACCAACCCGCTGAACGTACTGTGCGGGCGCAGCCTGATGCGCACGCTGGACAACTGCAAACGCGTGAACGGCTCGGTGTGCCTCGACCCGAGCGGCGACTCATGGCTGGACCTGGCCGAAGGCAACACCATCCAGGGCGCCCGCCAGAATGGCGTGGTGATGAACTTGCAGAACTGGGCGCCAGGGCAACCCGTGGAAGGTTTGAGCCGGGTCCCGACGTTGGTGGATTCGAACATCGGCATGCGCGATGCGTTGCAGATTCGGTATCACACCGGGAACAAGCTGGTGTTGCATGACAACAACCAGGTGGTGGGGATCTTGGGCGACAGTGAGCTCTACCACGCCCTCTTGGGCAAGAACCTGGGTTAACAGACACTGCAAGACCCATTGAAGAAACAGGGTCAATGTGGGAGGGGGCTTGCTCCCGATGGTGGTGTGTCAGTCACCTGATTAATTGACTGAACCACCGCCATCGGGAGCAAGCCCCCTCCCACATTTTTTGACCCCGTGGTGTCAGTGACGACACCACCGGCCTTTCAACTATCAGCTATAGACACGGCCAAGGAGCTGCCGATGGCTTTCAAACTGATCGAGCACGTCCCGGGTGATCTGTTCCTGGGCGAAGCCCATCAGGTCGTATTCCTGAGGCCCGTTGTGCAGGTACACCTCGGCACGGTAGTAACGGGTGCGTTCTTCTTCAGGCAAGTCGTCCGGTGCCGACGAATAAGCATCCAGGCTCACTTCGTAGACAAACGGGTTGCCCTCTTCCATCTCGATGCGCACGCCGATGCAGCGCTTGGATTTGCCGAGCAAGGTCTGCACTTCCAGGCCCTGGTCACGCAACGCCGTCGCGGCGTCTTCCAGCGCCGGGGTTACATGCTTGTCCATAAAACGTTGCACGGTGCCCTGGCTTGGCTGCAAGTCCAGCGCGTTCAACCGTTCGCTGAAACCACGACGGCCACGTTCGGCCAGTTGCGCCTGCTCCAACTCCATCGCCACGTCCTGGCGCATCGCTTTGTGCAAACCGAACATGAACACAATCAGCACCACCGAGAACGGCAGCCCCGCCAGCACAACCATGGTTTGCATGGCTTCGAAGTTGCCGGCAAACAGCAGGCCGATGGTCACCAGGGTGATCACCGCCGACCAGAAGATGCGCAACCAGTGCGGCGCGTCTTCATCCACATTGCCGCCTTTGCAAGAAAGGTTGGCCATCATCACCGCGCCGGAATCCGCCGGGGTCAGGAACAGCACAAAGCCCACGAAGATCGATACGCCGATGACGATTTTCGACGCTGGGTAATGCTCCAGCAGTTGGTAGATGGCCATGGACGGTTGTTCCAGCGCCGTCTTGCCCAACTCTACTGCACCGTGGTTCAGCACCAGGTCCAAAGCCGAGTTACCGAAGATCGACAGCCACGCCAGGGTAAAGCCCAGCGGAATCAGCAGCACGCCGGCCACCAGTTCCCGCACCGTGCGCCCCCGGGAAATACGCGCGATGAACATGCCCACGAACGGCGCCCAGGAAATCCACCAGGCCCAGTAGAACAGGGTCCACAGGCCCATCCAGCGCTCGGTTTTGTCACCGTCGCCTTCGTACACATAGAGGTCGAAGGTTTTCAGCACGATGCCGTTGAGGTAGTCACCGGTGTTCTGTACCAGGCCGTTGAGCAGGTGCAGGGTCGGGCCGAACAGCAGCACGAAGATCAGCAAGCCGCTGAACAGCACGATGTTGAGGTTGGACAGGCGGCGAATGCCGTTTTCCACGCCCGACACGGCGGCGATGGTCGCCACGGTGCTCATCACGATGATCACGATCAGCAAGTTAGTGTTGCTGTGCTCCATGCCGAACAGGTTTTCCAGCCCGGACGACACTTGCATCGAGCCAATCCCCAGGTTGGTCACCAAACCCAGCAGCGTCACGAACATACCGAAACCGTCCACCGCGTGGCCGGCTGCGCCTTTCACCCAACGCTCGCCCACCAGCGGGTACAGCGCCGAGCGCAAGGCCAGCGGCTGGTTATGGCGATACGCAAAGTACGCCACGGCCAGGCCGACCAAGGCATAGATCGCCCAACCGTGCAGGCCCCAGTGCAGGAAGGTCAGCTGCAACGCCTGGCGTGCCGCACCATTGCTGGCGGCCGCGCCTTCTGGCGGGTTGAAGTAGTGGTCCAACGGCTCGGAAGCGCCGAAGTACAGCAGCGAGATGCCGATGCCCGACGAGAACAACATGCCCGCCCAAGCGCCGTAGCTGAAGTCCGGGGTGTCGTCCTTGCTGCCCAGTTTCAACTTGCCGTAGGACGAAAACGCCAGGCCCAACACGAACACGAGGTAGGCGGCGATGACCACCATGTAGTACCAGCCGAAGCTTTTCGACAGCCACGCCTGTGCGACACCGAGCATGCGCCCGGCCTCCTGCGGGGCGATGATCAGGATGGCAGTCAACAACAGAATCAGCGCGGTAGAGGTGTAGAACACCCAACCGTTGACCCGTACCTTTTCCGGCGGGGTCTTTATAAGAGAGGCAGAACTCATGGCGCAGATGCTCCAGGCAGTGCGAGAGAGAAACACAAGGCAACGGTTATCCCGGGACATCGATTTTTCGGCAGTCGACGGACGGGTGTTATAAAGACACCCCGAAAATCCCTGCGCCCCGCCGAGGCGGTGCCAGGCCCTTATGTGGCCTGTTTCAAGGGTTTTCGCAGGTGTCAGATGTCGCCGCCCACGTGTAGGAAATACCTGTAGGCAGCGACCATTTGTCGCAGAGCTTATTCTTTGTTGATTGAACGTTCAATCAAAACAAAATAGACTGGCCACCAAGTCGACGAACGTTCATCGCCCGTCGCAGGCCTAAGGAGAGGTGCTACATGCCCAAGGTCGGTATGCAACCCATACGCCGCCAGCAGTTGATCGAAGCCACGCTGACGGCCATCGATCAGGTCGGAATGGGAGATGCCAGCATTGCGCTGATCGCCCGTTTGGCCGGTGTCTCGAACGGCATCATCAGTCACTACTTTCAGGACAAGAACGGCCTGATCGCCGCGACGATGCGGTACTTGATGAATGTGCTGATCGAGAACGTCCACGAACGCAGGCTTGCGCTGAAGGACGACAGCCCACGGGCGCACCTTCGGGTGATCATCGAGGGCAACTTCGACGCCAGCCAGGTCAACGGACCGGCAATGAAAACCTGGCTGGCCTTCTGGGCCACCAGCATGCATCACCCGTCATTGCACAGGTTGCAGCGGATCAACGATCAACGTCTGTATTCCAACCTGTGCTGCCAGTTCCGCCGAGTGCTGCCGCTGCCGCACGCACGCAAAGCAGCCAGAGGCCTGGCAGCCCTGATCGACGGTTTGTGGTTGCGCGGTGCCCTGTCGGGAGACGCTTTCGACACGGAGCAGGCGCAGCGGATCGCTTACGAATACATGGATTTCCAATTGGCCAAGCAGGTGAGTTAGAGCACCTATAAACGCTCAACCCCTGAACGTCTGCCGCTCAGTGTTGCCAGAACCTCATGGCCCACTTTTCGGCGGGTAACGCCAACCACTTATGCACTTGCGAGGACTTTATGGCCCGTTTCGACCTGCAAAAACTCTACATTGACGGCGGCTACAGCGACGCTGGCAGCGATGCCACCTTCGAAGCCATCAACCCGGCTAACGGTGAAGTTCTCGCCCAAGTGCAACGCGCAACGTTCGATGACGTTGAACGTGCAGTGGTCAGCGCTGAAAAAGGCCAGAAGATCTGGGCCGCGATGACCGCCATGGAGCGTTCGCGCATCCTGCGTCGTGCCGTCGACATCCTGCGCGAGCGCAACGATGAACTGGCTGCCCTGGAAACCCTGGACACCGGTAAAGCTTTCTCCGAAACCAAGTACGTCGACATCGTTACCGGCGCCGACGTACTGGAATACTACGCAGGCCTGGTGCCCGCCATCGAAGGCGAGCAGATCCCGCTGCGCGACACCTCGTTCGTCTACACCCGCCGCGAGCCGCTGGGCGTAGTCGCCGGTATCGGCGCGTGGAACTACCCGATCCAGATCGCCCTGTGGAAATCCGCCCCGGCCCTGGCTGCCGGCAACGCGATGATCTTCAAGCCAAGCGAAGTCACCTCGCTGACCACCCTGAAACTGGCCGAGATCTACACCGAAGCCGGCGTTCCGGCTGGCGTGTTCAACGTACTGACCGGCAGCGGCCGTGAAGTCGGCACCTGGCTGACCGAGCACCCGCGCATCGAGAAAATCTCGTTCACTGGCGGCACCGACACCGGCAAAAAAGTCATGGCCAGCGCTTCGAGCTCCTCGCTCAAGGAAGTGACCATGGAACTGGGCGGCAAGTCCCCGCTGATCGTGTTCGAAGACGCCGACCTCGATCGCGCCGCCGACATTGCGATGATGGCCAACTTCTACAGCTCCGGTCAGGTCTGCACCAACGGCACTCGCGTGTTCGTACCCAAGCACCTGCAAGCGGCCTTCGAAGCCAAGATCGCCGAGCGCGTTGCGCGCATCCGCATTGGCGACCCACAAGACGACAACACCAACTTCGGCCCGCTGGTCAGCTTCGCCCACATGGAAAGCGTGCTGGGCTACATCGCCAAGGGCAAAGAGCAAGGCGCCCGCCTGCTGTGCGGCGGCGACCGCCTGACCGACGGCGACTTCGCCAAAGGCGCCTACGTGGCACCGACCGTGTTCACCGACTGCACCGACGAGATGACCATCGTCCGTGAAGAAATCTTCGGCCCGGTGATGAGCATCCTCACCTACGAGACTGAAGAAGAAGTGATCCGTCGCGCCAACGACACCGACTTCGGCCTCGCCGCCGGCCTGGTGACCAAGGACCTGAACCGCGCCCACCGCGTGATTCATCAGCTGGAAGCCGGTATCTGCTGGATCAACGCCTGGGGCGAGTCCGACGCGAAGATGCCGGTGGGCGGCTACAAGCAGTCGGGTGTTGGCCGTGAGAACGGGATCAGCTCGCTGAATAACTTCACCCGCATCAAATCGGTACAGGTTGAGCTGGGCGACTACGCCTCGGTGTTCTAACCCCCGGGAGCCAGGGGTGCGCCTTTGTGGCGAGGGAGCTTGCTCCCGCTGGAGTGCGTAGCAGTCCCAAAAATCTTGGGAGCGCTACGCACTCCAGCGCGAGCAAGCTCGCTCGCCACAACAAGCTCCCTCGCCACAAAATCAGCCTGAACCACATTTTACGAGGGTGCATTTATGTCCCAAGAATACGATTACATCATTGTGGGTGCCGGCTCCGCCGGTAACACCCTGGCGACCCGTCTGACCGAAGACGAAGGCGTCACCGTTTTGCTGCTGGAAGCCGGCGGCCCTGACTACCGTCTCGATTTCCGTACCCAGATGCCCGCCGCCCTGGCATTCCCGCTGCAAGGCCGTCGCTACAACTGGGCCTACGAAACCGATCCAGAGCCACACATGGACGGCCGCCGGATGGAATGCGGTCGCGGCAAGGGCCTGGGTGGCTCGTCCTTGATCAACGGCATGTGCTACATCCGTGGCAACGCGATGGACTACGACAACTGGGCAAAACTTCCAGGGCTTGAAAACTGGACGTACCTGGACTGCCTGCCCTATTTCAGAAAAGCTGAAACTCGGGACATCGGCCCCAACGACTACCACGGTGGCGAAGGCCCGGTCAGCGTGACCACGCCCAAAGCCGGCAACAACCCGCTGTTCCACGCCATGGTCGAAGCCGGCGTGCAAGCCGGTTACCCGCGCACCGAAGACTTGAACGGCTACCAGCAAGAAGGCTTCGGCCCGATGGACCGTACCGTCACGCCGAACGGCCGTCGCGCCAGCACCGCACGCGGTTACCTGGACACCGCCAAGAAGCGTTCGACCCTGACCATCGTCACCCACGCCCTCACCGACAAAGTGTTGTTCGAAGGCAAGCGTGCGGTCGGCGTGCGTTACCTGATCGGCGCCGCCGAAGAGCGCGTGGAAGCCCGCGCCCGTAAGGAAGTGCTGGTGTGCAGCGGCGCCATCGCCTCGCCGCAACTGCTGCAACGCTCCGGCGTGGGTCCTGCCAAACTGCTCGAAAGCCTCGACATCCCGGTGGTCCATGACCTGCCCGGCGTCGGCGAAAACCTGCAGGACCACCTTGAGCTGTACCTGCAATACGCGTGCACCCAACCGGTGTCGCTGTACCCGTCGCTGCTCTGGTACAACCAGCCGGCCATCGGTGCCGAGTGGCTGTTCAACGGCACCGGCATCGGCGCCAGCAACCAGTTCGAAGCCGGTGGTTTCATCCGTTCGCGTCCAGAATTCGATTGGCCGAACATCCAGTACCACTTCCTGCCGGTCGCGATTAACTACAACGGCAGCAACGGTGTGAAAGAACACGGTTTCCAGGCGCACATGGGCTCCATGCGTTCACCGAGCCGTGGCCGCGTGCAACTGAAGTCGAAGAACCCACGGGACTACCCGAGCATCCTCTTCAACTACATGGCCACCGAGCAGGACTGGCAGGAATTTCGCGATGGCATCCGCCTGACCCGTGAAATCATGCAGCAGCCGGCGCTGGACCAATACCGTGGCCGCGAGATCAGCCCAGGTATTGACGTGCAAACCGATGAGCAACTCGACACGTTCATCCGCGAGCACGCCGAAACCGCGTTCCACCCGTCCTGCTCGTGCAAGATGGGCACCGACGAGATGGCCGTAGTGGATGGCGAAGGCCGTGTGCATGGCATGCAAGGCCTGCGTGTGGTCGATGCGTCGATCATGCCGATCATCACCACCGGCAACCTGAACGCGCCAACGATCATGATCGCCGAGAAAATCGCCGACAAGATCCGTGGCCGCCAGTCACTGTCGCGCAGCACCGCCGACTACTACGTGGCAGGCGATGCGCCAGTGCGTGGCAAGCCGATGCGTGAAGTGGGCCCGTTGACGCAATAACCCCCCACTGATCTTTCCCACGCAGAGCGTGGGAACGATCAAAACCCCTCCCCTGTGGCGAGCGGGCTTGTTGTGGCGAGCGGGCTTGCCCCGCGTTGGAGTGCGCAGCGCTCCCAGGATTTTTGGGGCAGCTGCGCAGCCCAACGCGGGGCAAGCCCGCTCGCCACATAAAGCCCGCTCGCCACAACGGGGCACTTGCCACAAAGAATCGCCTGTCCTTGATCCGCTCCTCGCCCCAGGCCTACTCTGTTGCCTGCCCGCGATGAGCCGCCCACAAGGAAGGCCCCATGTTCGAACACCACGCCACCCTCAAAAAGCATTTCAGTGCCCTGCGCACCACCGCCGACTTCTTCTCCCTGCGCTACGTGCGCGAGTCCGGCCACTACCTCTCGGTACGCAAAAACGTCGCTGAACCGCCACACCTGAACCACGACGAAGGCGCCATGCTCACCGTGCGCGTCAACGGTGTCGAAGCCTACGCCGCCACCCACGATATTTCCCTGGCCGGCCTGCAAGCCGCCCTTGAGCGTGCCGAACAGCAAGCCCGGCAGATATTGCCCCACGCCCTGCTCGACCTGCGCGACCAACACGTCTCCAGCGACGTCGCCGACTACCTGTCGCCCAACCTTGCCCAAGCCTTCCCCTCCCTGAGCGATTGCTACCAACTGCTCGGCGATGAATCCGCCGCGGTGCCCCAGGACGATCGCCTGGTGAACTGGGAAGTCAGCCTCGGCCTGACCCACGTCGAGCAGATCTACCTCAACAATGCCGGCGCCGAACTGCGCCAGGCCCAGCGTTTTGTGTTCCCCGGCGTCAACGTCACGGCCTACGACGGCAACGACAGCCAGACCCGCACCCTCGGCGGCAGCAATTTCGGCCAGCAAGGCGGCTTTGACGTGATCAACCGCTTCGGCCTGGTCGGTGCTGCACCGCGCATCGCCGACGAAGCCCTGCAACTGCTGCTCGCGCCGAACACGCCCCAGGGCACGCGCGATCTGCTGCTGATGCCCGACCAGATGATCCTGCAGATCCACGAATCCATCGGCCATCCCCTGGAACTCGACCGCATCCTGGGGGATGAGCGTAATTACGCCGGTACCAGTTTTGTGAAAGCCAGCGACTTCGGCCATCTGCAATACGGCTCACCGTTGCTCAACGTGACGTTCGACCCGGACATTCCCGAACAGCTCGCCAGCTACAGCCATGACGACGACGGCACTCCAGCCAGCAAACAATTCCTGATCCGCGAAGGGTTGCTGGTCAAGCCGTTGGGCGGCGCGCTGTCGCAATTTCGCTCCGGCATGAGCGGCGTGGCCAACAGCCGCGCCAGCAGCTGGAACCGCCCGCCGATCGACCGCATGGCCAACCTGAATATCGAAGCCGGCGACAAGAGCCTGGCGCAACTGATTGGCGGTATCGAAAACGGCATCCTGATGTCGACCAACCGCTCGTGGTCCATTGACGATGCGCGCAACAAATTCCAGTTCGGCTGCGAATGGGGCCAGTTGATTGAAAACGGCGAGCTCAAGGGCGTGGTGAAAAACCCCAACTACCGCGCGATTTCCGCGCAGTTCTGGCGCAACCTCAGCGCCGTGGGCGACGCCAGCACCTTCAAGGTGCTGGGCACGCCGAACTGCGGCAAAGGCGAACCCAACCAGGTCATCCGCGTCGGCCATGCGACGCCGGCCTGTGTGTTCAGTAACGTTGACGTATTTGGGGGAGATGCCTGATGAACACCTTCAAGGCATTGGTGGAGTGGCTCAAGCAGGCCACCACCGACAAAGAACAATTTCACCTGGGCTACGCCGCTGAATCGTCCGAATTCGTGCGTTTCAACCACGCCAAGGTGCGTCAAGCCGGGCAGGTGCAACAGGCCAGCCTGAATCTCAAACTGATCAACAACGGCCGCCATGCCGACCTCGGCATCACCCTTGCCGGCACACCTGCACTAGACCGCCAACGCCTCGCCGCCGGCCTGCAACAGCTGCGCGAAACCTTGCCGTTGCTGCCTCACGACCCGTACCTGTTGCTGAACCACAACGCTTGGCAAAGCCACAACGAACAGGCCCGGCCGCTGCCCGACCTGGCCCAGGTGCTGAAAGAAATCAGTCAGGCGGCAGAAGGTGTCGACTTGGTGGGCTTCTACGCTGCCGGCCCGATCAGCCGTGGCTTTGCCAGTTCAAATGGGGCGTTCGGCTGGCATCAGGCCAATAGCTTCAACTTCGACTTCAGCCTGTTCCACGCCAATGGTGAAGCGGTGAAAGCCAGCTACGCCGGGCACACGTGGGACAGTGCCGAGTTCGCTGCTCGCGTCCAATTGGCCCGTGAACAACTGGAGTTCCTCGGCCGCCCGCTGCACACGCTGGCGCCCGGCCAATACCGCGCCTACCTGGCCCCGGCGGCGCTGGAAGAGATCATCAGCATCATCACCTGGGGTGGTTTTTCCGCCCAGGCCATCGCCAGCAAAGGCAGCTCGCTGCAACGGTTATACGCCGGCGAACAACACCTCAGCCCGCTACTGACGGTGGACGAACAGATCAGCGGCTCCCTGAGCCAGGCGTTCTCAACGGAAGGCTACCCGCGCGGTGATGTTCGGCTGATCAACGCGGGCAAGGCCTGCGGCCAACTGGTGAATTCCCGCAGCGCCGCCGAATATGGCCTCAGCGCCAACGGCGCCAGCAGCGACGAATCCCCCACCGCCTTGCAAGTGGCGGCGGGCACCTTGGCCCAGGCCGATATCCTCAAGCAGTTGGGCACCGGGCTGTACATCAGCAACCTGTGGTACCTGAACTACTCCGACCTGCCAGCGGCACGCCTGACCGGCATGACCCGTTTCGCCACGTTCTGGGTCGAGGACGGCGAGATCAAGGCGCCGGTCAGCACGATGCGCTTTGATGACAGCGTCTATCAGCTGCTCGGTTCCCAGCTCGAAGCCCTGACGGCTGATCGGGAGCTGCTGCTGTCGGCCAGCACTTACGGCCAGCGCAACACCGCTTCCAATCTGTTGCCGGGGGCCCTGGTCAAACGCCTGACGCTAACCCTGTAACCCCACCCCTGCAGGAGCCGGCTTGCCGGCGATGAGGCCCTCGAACGGGGCACTGTTCTTAAGGACGCCATCGCCGGCAAGCCGGCTCCTACAGGGAAATCCCCTGCGTTGCGACGAAGCTTCTCTTCTTCCTTATTTTGGCCGTTCGGCCTGTTGTTCCCCTCCAGAATCCTCGCTATAAAGGTTAGTGGCACCCCGCCACCAACCCCACGTGTCCGCACGTGTTGCACGACCTTGCTCGGGATCTGGGCAAGCTGGAGCGTTGACATGAACCATGGAAGTTTTGTCATAGAGAAGCTGTTCAAGCACTACAACGTTCACGTAGAGCAGTTGGGTTTCGACCCACACAAGAAAACCGTGCTGATGGTCAATGGCGCGCTGTCCACCACGCGGTCCTTCGCCCGCACCCGCAAATGCCTGGCCGAGCATTTCAATGTGCTGCTGTTCGACCTGCCGTTCTCCGGCTATTCGCGCGAGCACAACACCGACCTCGACTTGGTGACCAAGGACGACGAGGTGCAGATCCTTCGCGCCCTGGTCGAACGCTTTGAGGTCAACCACTTGGTATCGGCCTCCTGGGGCGGCATTTCCACGCTGCTGACCCTCGCGCAAAACCCGCCGTCCATCGAAAGCTCGGTGGTGATGGCCCTGGCGCCCAATCTCAACCCGGCGATGCTCGACTACGTGGAACGGGTGCGCGTGCTGATCGAGGCCGATGACAAATCCGCCGTCGGCCACTTGCTCAACGAAACGGTGGGCAAGTACCTGTCGCCCCGGCTCAAACGCAACAACCATCGCCACCTGTCGAACATGGCCACCAACGAGTACCGCCAGGCGCGCTTTCATATCCACCAGGTACTGGCATTGGGCGACGGCAACTACCTGCCGCAACTCACGCAGATTGAAACGCCGGTGCATTTCCTCAACGGCGCGCTGGACGAATACACCCCCGCCGCCGATGCCCAACTGTTCAAGCAATACGTGGGGCGCAGCAGCTTTGCCGTCGCTGAACATACCGGCCATCTGCTGGACCTGGAGTCGCGCGAAGCCGCCCTGGCGGTTCACCGTGCGCTGTTGGATTTCCTGGTGGGGGAGCACGCAACGCTGTCGGATTTAGACGAACCGCCAGTGGGAAAAGGAGCGACGGATGGCGCATAATCGCCGACACATAGCCTGCTAACAAAAAGGTAAACCATGCCCAACCGCGCCCCTCTCGACGCCAAGACAGCCCGCTGGCTACCCTGGGTGGTCGCGATTGCCTTCTTCATGCAATCGCTGGATGGGACGATTCTCAACACGGCACTGCCGGCCATGGCCCGGGACTTGGCGGAAAACCCGCTGCGCATGCAAGGGGTGGTGATCGCCTACATGCTCACCGTCGCCTTGCTGATCCCGGCGTCGGGCTGGATCGCCGACCGCTTCGGCACCAAAAAAATCTTCTTCGGCGCGATCATGCTGTTCAGCATCGGCTCCTTGCTGTGCGCGTTATCGAGCAGTTTGACCATGCTGGTGGGCGCGCGGGTGATCCAGGGCTTGGGCGGTGCGCTGATGCTGCCCGTCGGGCGCCTGGTGGTACTGCGCGCTTATCCCCGCTCCGAGCTGGTGCGGATCATGGGTTTTATCACCATTCCCGGGCTGCTCGGCCCGTTGCTCGGCCCCACTCTGGGCGGCTGGATGGTGCAATACCTGACCTGGCACTGGATCTTTTTGATCAACCTGCCGGTGGGCATGATCGGCTGCTACGCCGTGTGGAAGTTCATCCCCGACCTGCGCGGCAGCGAACGCACGCGTTTTGATGGCATTGGTTTTCTGCTGTTCGGCGCGGCGATGGTGCTGATCACCATCGCCATGGAAGGCCTGGGCGAACTGCACCTGCCGCACCTGCGGGTGATGTTGCTGCTGTTCGGCGGGCTGGCGTGTTTGGCGGCTTATTGGCTGCGCGCCGGGCATATCGAAAACCCGCTGTTTTCACCGGCACTGTTCAAGACCCGCACCTTTGCCGTGGGTATCCTGGGCAACCTGTTTGCGCGCCTGGGCAGCGGCGCCTTGCCGTTTCTGGTGCCTTTGCTGCTGCAGGTGGCGTTGGGCTATTCACCGTCCCAAGCCGGGATGAGCATGCTGCCCCTGGCTGCGGCGGCGATGCTGGCCAAGTCCGTCGCCCGGCCGCTGATCGAGCGCCTGGGTTATCGCGTGGTGCTGACCGGCAACACCCTTGCACTCGGCTTGATGCTCGCAAGCATGGGCCTGGTCACCGAGAACACGCCCTACCCGCTGCTGCTGGGGATGCTGGCAGTGCTGGGGGCGATCAACTCCTTGCAGTTCACCGCAATGAACACCGTCACCCTGATCGACCTCGACGACGCCCAGGCCAGCAGCGGCAACAGTTTGCTCTCGGTGGTGGCGCAATTGTCCCTGAGCCTGGGAGTAGCCTGCGCAGGTGCATTGCTCGGCGGGTTTACAGCCGAAACCGGCAACGATGGCGTAGAAAGCGTGCTCGGCGCGTTCCAGTTGACCTTCCTCACCGTGGGCATCATGGCGATGCTGGCAGCGGCGATCTTCCTGCAATTGTCGCCAAAAGACGGCAAACGGGTGGTCAGCCGCGAACACGACATCGAGCACTAGCAGGCGTCTCGTCGAGAACTTGCAGGGAAAGTCCCACGGGGCTGGTACACTGCGCGACATTTTGTTTTGCAGAGCCAGTCCCGTGACTACCATCGCCACCGCTTTTAATACTTTGCCGCTCTCCGCCGCCATGCTGGCTAACCTCGACTCGCTGGGTTATGCCGAGATGACGCAGATCCAGGCGCAAAGCTTGCCGGTGATCCTCAAGGGGCTGGACCTGATTGCCCAGGCCAAGACCGGCAGCGGCAAGACCGCCGCCTTCGGCATCGGCCTGTTGAACCCGATCAACCCGCGCTACTTCGGCTGCCAGGCCCTGGTGATGTGCCCAACACGTGAACTGGCCGACCAGGTCGCCAAGGAAATCCGTCGCCTGGCCCGTGCCGAAGACAACATCAAGGTACTGACCCTGTGCGGCGGCGTGTCCCTCGGCCCGCAGATCGCTTCCCTGGAGCACGGCGCCCACGTCATCGTCGGCACGCCGGGCCGCATCCAGCAACACCTGCGCAAAGGTTCGCTGGTGCTGGACGGCTTGAACACGCTGATCCTCGATGAAGCCGACCGCATGCTCGACATGGGTTTCTACGACGCTATCGAAGACATCATCAGCAAGACCCCGGCCCGCCGCCAGACCCTGCTGTTCTCGGCCACCTACCCGGTGAGTATCAAGCAGCTGGCCTCCAAGTTCATGCGCGCGCCGCAGCAAGTGAAGGCCGAAGCGTTCCACTCCGACGACCAGATCGAGCAGCGCTTCTTCGAAATATCCCCTGAAGAGCGCATGGAAGCCGTGACCAAAGTCCTGGCGCACTTCCGCCCGGCCTCCTGCGTTGCGTTCTGCTTTACCAAGCAGCAAGTACAGGAAACCGTGGATCACCTGACCTCCAAAGGCATTTCCGCCGTCGGCCTGCATGGCGACCTGGAACAGCGCGACCGTGACCAGGTGCTGGCGATGTTCGCCAACCGCAGTACTTCGGTACTGGTCGCCACCGACGTTGCCGCCCGAGGCCTGGACATTGACTCGCTGGACATGGTGATCAACGTCGAACTGGCCCGCGACTCGGAAATTCACATTCACCGTGTAGGCCGTACCGGCCGCGCCGGTGAGACCGGCATCGCCATCAGCCTGGTGGCGCCGTCCGAAGCGCACCGCGCCCAGGCCATCGAGCAGTTGCAGAAATCGCCGCTGAACTGGGACCAGTTGGACAACCTCAAGCCTCAGAGCGGTGGCCCGCTGCTGCCGGTCATGAGCACCCTGTGCATCGCCGCCGGGCGTAAAGACAAAGTGCGTCCGGGCGACATCCTCGGTGCACTGACCGGTGAAGCCGGCATTCCAGGCGCGCAGGTGGGCAAGATCGCGATTTTCGACTTCCAGGCCTACGTGGCCGTGGAGCGCAGCGTCGCCAAGCAGGCGTTGCAGCGTTTGAATGACGGCAAGATCAAAGGCCGCTCGTTGCGCGTGCGTATCCTGTAACGATCTCCCATTCACTGGAGATCCAATGTGGGAGGGGGCTTGCTCCCGATGGCGCACTTCAGTCCGCCATCGGGAGCAAGCCCCCTCCCACATTTTTGACTGCATTCCAAATCAGAATTTGTATGAGGACACCGTTTTGCGCTCGACCGAAGTTGTGATCATTGGCGCCGGCGCCGCAGGCTTGATGTGTGCGCTGACCGCCGCCGGGCGTGGGCGCAAGGTGATGTTGATCGACCACGCTAACAAGGCCGGCAAAAAGATCCTGATGTCCGGCGGTGGCCGCTGCAATTTCACCAATATGTACACCGAGCCTGCCAACTTCCTCTCGCACAACGCGCACTTCTGCAAGTCCGCCCTGGCCCGCTATACCCAGTGGGATTTTATCGGGCTGGTCGCCAAGCACGGCGTGCCGTACCACGAGAAGAAGCTCGGCCAGCTGTTCTGCGATAACAAGTCCAGCGACATCCTCGGCATGCTCCTGGATGAGTGCATCCAGACCGGCGTGAGCCTGCACCTGGACACGTCTATCCAGGAAATCGCCAGGCTCGACAGCGGCTACCAGTTGCAAACCACCCTGGGTGAGCTGCGCTGCGAATCCCTGGTGATCGCCACCGGTGGCTTGTCGATCCCAACCCTGGGCGCCACCGGTTTTGGTTATCAGGTGGCCAAACAGTTCGGCCATGAACTGCTGCCGACCCGCGCCGGGCTGGTGCCGTTCACCATCACCGACCAGCTCAAGGAATTGTGCGGCGAGTTATCCGGCACATCCGTGGATTGCCTGGTGAGCTGCAACGACCAGAGCTTTCGCGAAAACATCCTGTTTACCCACCGCGGCCTCAGCGGGCCGGCGATTTTGCAGATTTCCTCGTACTGGGAATCCGGCGACACGGTCGAGATCAACCTGCTACCCGACCACGACGCCCACACCTGGCTGCAACAGCAGCAGGTCGAGCGTCCCAACAGCGAGCTAAAAACCCTGCTGGGTGAGATCTTCACCAAGAAAATGGCCAACCTGCTGGCGGAAACCTGGTTCGAGTCCAAGCCGATGAAGCAGTACACCCACGCCGAAGTGGCCGATATCGCCCACAAACTGGCGAGCTGGCAACTGGTGCCGGCGGGCACCGAAGGCTATCGCACGGCCGAGGTGACGCTGGGCGGGGTGGACACGCGCGAAGTGTCGTCCAAGACCATGGAATCGCTGAAAAGCCCGGGCTTGTACTTTATTGGTGAAGTGTTGGATGTGACCGGACATCTGGGCGGGTTCAATTTCCAATGGGCCTGGGCCTCCGGCTACGCTGCTGCGCAGTTTGTTTGACACGACGCAGTAAAAAATGTGGGAGGGGGCTTGCCCCCGATAGCGGTGTATCAGTCACAGATGTTCTGGCTGACACACTGCAATCGGGGGCAAGCCCCCTCCCACATTTTGATTTGCGGTATGCCTGAGAATAATTTGCTGTCAGATGTGATCACCACCCTTGCCGTGGCGTCCTTGATAGCTCAATTTAGCGACACCGCTCCGGAAGACTCCAGACTTCATGTCATCGACCTCGTTCAAGCAGTCCATGCGGCGCCTGTGGGCGCTGGATAAATTCAGCTACAGCGTTCGGGTATTTATCGCCCTCACCGGCAGCATGGCGCTGTGCTGGTATCAGGATGAAATGACGCTGCTGATCCCGCTGTTCCTGGGGATTATCGCCAGCGCCCTGGCCGAGACCGATGACAGTTGGCAAGGCCGCCTCAATGCCCTCGCCGTGACGCTGGTGTGTTTCAGCATCGCCGCGCTGTCGGTGGAGCTGCTGTTCCCTTACCCCTGGATTTTTGCGATTGCCCTGGCCCTGGCCAGTTTCGGCCTGACCATGCTCGGCGCCCTCGGCGAGCGTTACGGCGCGATTGCCTCGGCCACCTTGATTCTGTCGGTCTACACCATGATCGGCGTGGACCAGCGCGGTGGCGCCGTCAGCGATTTCTGGCACGAACCCTTACTGCTGGTGGCCGGTGCCGCCTGGTACGGGGCGCTGTCGGTGCTGTGGCAGGTGCTGTTTTCCAACCAGCCGGTGCAGCAGAGCCTGGCGCGGTTGTTCCGCGAATTGGGGCGTTACCTCAAGCTCAAATCCTCGTTGTTCGAACCGATCCGCCAACTGGATGTGGAAGCACGCCGCCTGGAATTGGCCCAGCAAAATGGCCGGGTGGTGGCGGCACTCAATGCGGCGAAGGAAATCATCCTGCACCGTGTCGGCAATGGCCGACCGGGCTCGAAGGTCAGTCGCTACCTCAAGCTGTACTTCCTCGCCCAGGACATCCACGAACGCGCCAGCTCGTCCCACTACCCCTACAACGCTCTGGCCGACGCCTTCTTCCACAGTGACGTGCTGTTCCGCTGCCAACGCCTGCTGCGTCAGCAAGGCAAGGCCTGCCAAACCCTGGCCGAGTCGATCCAGCTGCGTCAGCCGTTCATTTATGACGGCAGCTTCGCCGAAGCCCTGGGCGACCTGAACGCCTCCCTCGAACACCTGCGCATCCAGAGCAACCCGGCCTGGCGCGGCCTGCTGCGCTCGTTGCGCGCCCTGGCGGCCAACCTGTCGACCCTCGACCGCCTGCTGGGCGACGCCAGCAACCCCGACGCGCTGGCCGACGCCACCGACAGCAACCTGCTCGACCGCGCCCCACGTAACCTCAAGGAAATGTGGACACGCCTGCGCACGCAACTGACGCCGACTTCCCTGCTGTTCCGCCACGCCTTGCGCCTCTCACTGGCGTTGACCATCGGCTATGGCACCTTGCATGCGATCCACGCGTCCCAGGGTTACTGGATCATCCTGACCACCCTGTTCGTCTGCCAGCCCAACTACGGCGCCACGCGGCGCAAGCTGGGCCAGCGGATCATCGGCACGGCCATCGGCCTGACCGTAGCCTGGGCGCTGTTCGACCTGTTCCCAAGCCCCCTGGTGCAATCGATGTTCGCCATCGCCGCCGGCCTGGTGTTCTTTATCAACCGCACCACCCGCTACACCCTGGCCACCGCCGCGATTACGCTGATGGTGCTGTTCTGCTTCAATCAGGTGGGCGATGGTTACGGGCTGTTCCTGCCACGGCTGTTCGACACCTTGCTCGGCAGCGTGATTGCCGGCCTGGCAGTGGTATTTTTCCTGCCGGACTGGCAAGGCCGCCGCCTGAACAAGGTGCTGGCCAACACCCTGACCTGCAACAGCATCTACCTGCGCCAGATCATGCAGCAATACGCCGCCGGCAAGAGCGACGACCTGGCCTATCGCCTGGCCCGGCGCAATGCGCACAACGCCGACGCAGCCCTGTCCACCACCCTGGCAAACATGCTCATGGAGCCGGGGCACTTCAGGAAGGAAGCCGATGTGGGCTTCCGCTTCCTGGTGCTATCGCACACCTTGCTCAGCTACCTGTCGGGCCTCGGCGCGCATCGGGAAACCCAGCTGCCGGCCGAGGTGCGCGAGCAGTTGATCAACGGCGCCGGCCATATCCTGGCGCTGAGCATTGATGAGATCGCCACGGGGTTGGCCAACAAGCAGCCGATTGCCATCCAAAGCGATGCTGAAGAGGCGCTGGCGGCAGAGCTGGAACAGATGCCGGATGAGATTGATGAAGGGCAACGGTTGGTGCAGACGCAGTTGGCGTTGATTTGCCGGCAGTTGGGGCCGTTGCGGACGCTGGCGGCGCATTTGATCAAAGACACCAGCGCGGCTTGAGCTATGGCTGAAGGGCTTTTGTGGCAAATGCACTAATTGTGGCGAGCGGGCTTCCTGTGGCGAGCGGGCTTGCCCCGCGTTGGGCTGCGAAGCAGCCCCAAAACCTGCCAATGAGTTCTACCTGAAAGAACGGGGAGGCCCTGATGGGGCCGCTTCGCAGCCCAGCGCGGGGCAAGCCCGCTCGCCACAGGACACCCGCTTGCCACGAAAAACCTGCTCACCACAAAATGCGCTACATCCCGTGCTGTTTCATCAAACGCGCATAACTGCCGTCAACTTTCATCTTGGCAATCTCACGGTCGAAGCCGGCGACGATCTGCTCATGCTGGGGATTTTTCAGGCTGACCAGAATGTGCAGGCTGTTCTCACTCAGCGGCATGGGTAAAAACTCAACCGCATTGCGCACCCGCGCCGATTCGCGCGCCAGGTAATAGCGCGCAACATATTCATCCTCCAGCGTCAGCCTCACTCGGTCAGCCGCGAGCATGCGCACGGCCATGGCGAAGTTATGCACAGGGATTTTTTTCAGCTGCGCGTCCTGGTCGAACGCTGCCGAATACGCATAACCGCGCACCACCGCGATGCTAGAGTCGTGCAATTGCGCCAGGTTCTGGAATTGGATGGGGTCGTCACGGCGCTTGATAAACCGCACACGATTGAGCAGGTACTCACCGGAAAATTGTCCCAACTGCGTGCGAGCTTCGTCGTACCAGGCATTGACCAGCACGTCATAGCGCCCATCGCCCACTCCCATCAGCGCACGGGCCCAGGGCACCTGTTCGAAATCACTCGCGTAACCGGCGCGGGCCAGGGCAGTGCTGACGATATCAGTGGCCAGCCCGCCATTGATCAAGGTGGAATCGGTAAAAGGTGGCCAAGCATCCGCTACCAGGCGCAGACGCTCTGCAAACGCTGGCTGGGCCAGCAACAACACTCCAATCAAAGCAACGGCACGAGAGAGTCGCGGCATGCTTAAAATCCTTGGCAGGCAGGCGGTGGCCTTAGCTCAGGCAGTGCCTGAGGATCTAACAGTAGCTCAGATTACACAAAGAACCTGGCGGCGAACGCACACAATGATGGCTATTTGACGTCATCCACAAAAATAGCCGATTTAGACAGAAACGCCTGCCGCGCTTACTATCCAAAACAGCCATTTATAAGAGAGTGCACCATGACAGTCGATTGGGTCTGCAAACATCACACTGACCTGGGCAAGGAGCAGCTGTACGCCATTTTGCGCCTGCGCAACGAGGTCTTCGTTGTCGAGCAAAAATGCGTCTATCAGGACCTCGACGGGCAGGACCTGGGCGGCGATACCCACCACCTGATGGCCTGGCAAGGCGATGAACTGGTGGCCTACCTGCGCCTGCTGGACCCGGAATCACAGGGCGGCGATGTGGTGATCGGCCGGGTGATCGTGGCGCAGGTGGCACGAGGTACCGGGCTGGGGCATCAGATGATGGAGGAGGCGCTCAAGCAGATTGACGATATCTGGCCGGATACACCGATCTTTCTGTCAGCCCAGGCGCATTTGCAGGGGTATTACGGGCGGTACGGATTTGTCGTGGACGGTGAGCAATACCTGGAAGACGACATTCCCCACATCGGTATGCGCAAGGCCTTACCGATCTGAAGGCAAGCGTCAGGGGTAACCCAGAACCCGCTTGATCTGGGAAAGGTTCGCTTCGATCCAGCCCCGATCAATCGCCCCCCAATCGCGGATCCGATAGTGCCCGGCATGGTTGCGGGCACCGTCTTCCTGTTCAAACTCACACACGATATCCAGGTCGGCCAATGCCGCGATGGTGTCTTGCGCCGTGCGCCGGGGCATGCCCGTCACGTCGGTCAACGCCGGCACGCTGCTGGCCTGCTGGCTGTCGATCAAATACGCCACGTACAGGCGACGGTAGAAACTGCTTTTGGTCTTGCTCACATCCATGGTCGGTCGCCTTGTGTTTAGGGCTTGCCTTGCAGATCGCGATACGTGAGGTACACCCGCAGGTCGAATTCCACCTGGTGGTAGCCCGGCATCATGTATTCACAGAGTTTATAGAACGCCTTGTTGTGGTCCGATTCCTTGAAGTGCGCCAGTTCGTGCACCACGATCATGCGCAGAAATTCCGGCGCAGCCTCTTTGAACAAGGCGGCAATGCGAATCTCTTTCTTGGACTTCAGATTGCCGCCCTGC
Source organism: Pseudomonas fildesensis (assembly GCF_001050345.1). Taxonomy (GTDB): domain Bacteria; phylum Pseudomonadota; class Gammaproteobacteria; order Pseudomonadales; family Pseudomonadaceae; genus Aquipseudomonas; species Aquipseudomonas fildesensis. The sequence continues at coordinate 179,227 of NZ_LFMW01000004.1, forward strand.
ACCCGGGAAATCGTGGTGTGCAAACCCAAGGCGCGATGGGTAAGGTCCAGGCGGTTATCGAACAGCACTTTGTCGATGGCCGGCGCGTTCCGCAGGTGTTCCTGCTTCAAGGCCAGGGCGTAGCTGTACAGAGCCTTGTCGCTCTGCACGGCGTGGCGTTCAGGGTAACGCTGCTCCAGATAGGCGCCCAACTGGTCCTTGGCGATCAGTTGGCGCACTTGCTCCTGGAGGGCTGGGGGGTAGGCCTGGAGGTATTTCAGCGCGGTCATTGGGGTCTGCAACAGGGTTCGGATGGGCGCCAGTGTAGCGAATTCAACGCACGCGGGCGCGCGACCAGTCGGCCACTTCCTCGGCCATCAACGGCTGCGCCGCCCATGCCCCCTGGATAAACGTGCAACCGTTGGCCTTGAGCCACTGGGATTGCTCCAGCGTCTCCACGCCTTCGGCGACCACCAGCACGCCAAAATGCCCGCACAACTCGATAATGCTACGGGCCATCGCAGCATCCCGGGCCGAGCCCGGCAGGTGCGCGACCAATTGCGGGTCAAGCTTGAGCGTGTCGAACGCCAGGTCGCGCAGGTGGGCCAAAGAACAGTTGCCCGAACCGAAGTCATCCAGGGCGATACGCACGCCGATGCCACGCAGCAGTGTGAGCTGCTTGGCGGACTCTTCCAGGTTACTCATCAGGCTGTCTTCGCTGATTTCCACCTCCAACTGCCGCCCCTGCAACCCATGTCGCTCAAGCACCTGCTGCAGCTGGGTTGCCAGGTTGGGCATATTGAACTGGCTGCTGCTCAGGCTCACGCTCAGCACCAATTCATCATCGAAGGTGGCTTGCCAGGCCTGGCGCTGCGCGGCGACTTGCTGATAAATCCAGGCGCTCAACTGGCTGATCAGCCGGGCCTCCTCCAGCAGCGGCAAAAACAGCCCCGGCGGCACGTCGCCGACGCTCGGGTGCTGCCAGCGCAACAGCGCCTCGACCCCGCGCAAACGGCCGTCCTCCAGGGACACTTGAGGCTGGTAGACCAAGGTGAATTCCTTGTTTTGGATCGCGTTGCGCACACTGTCTTCAAGCATCAGTCGCGATCGGGCACGACCGTTCATTTCCTGATCGTAATAGCGATATTGCTGACGCCCCGCGCGCTTGGCTTCGTACATGGCGATGTCAGCCGCACGCAGCAGACCGTTCAAATCGGAGCCACAGTCCGGGAAGGTGGCGATGCCGATGCTGACCCCGAGCATCACATCCAAACCGTCGACCTGATGGCAAATCGATACCCGCTCGATCAGTTTTTCCGAAATTTTCGCCGCTTGCTCCGGAAACTCCAACGCCAACAACACAGTGAATTCATCGCCGCCGATGCGTCCGAGAATGTCGCAGGAACGCAGGCAACCCTGCAATTGCTCCGACACCCAGCGCAGCACCCGATCCCCGGCGTCATGCCCCAGTGAATCATTGACCCGCTTGAAGCCGTCAAGGTCCAGGTACAGCAACACCAGGCACTCCTCGTCCCGCTCACTGCGCAGCAAACTGTTTTCCACCGCCTGATGGAACCCCCGTCGGTTCAGCAGGCCGGTCAGCGGGTCGGTGACGGCCTGGAACTCCAGCTGTTGATGCAGGTGCCGCACTTCGGACATGTCCAGCACCGTCACCACCATGGCCTTCTGCTCGGCGGGCAACGGGGCGCAGGACAACGCCACCGGCACCTGCTGGCCACGGCTGGTCCGCAGGATCGCATCGTGCAGGCGCCAGGTTTCGCCCTGGCGGTAACCGGCGTACATCTGCGATTCCTGCCAGGCGGGCACATGGGGTTTTTGCAGGAACCGCAGAAACTCCTGGCCCAGCAACTCATGGGTCGTGGCATTGAGCAGGCGTGAAATCGCCGGGTTGGCGTACTCGATCACGCCGTCTTCACTCACGACCAGGATGCCTTCGGCGGCGTTATCCAACACCGAAGCGTTGAAGGCCCGGGCGGATTCCAGGTCATGGCTCAGGCGTTGCAACGCCCGGCGATTGCGCTGGTGCTCCAGCAACGCCTGGACCTTGGGCTTGAGAATATTGGGGTCGAAGGGTTTGAACAGGTAGTCGATGGCGCCGCTGGCATAGCCTTCCAGCACGGCGGCGGGTGACTGGGCGTTGGCGCTAAGGAAGATGATCGGTGTCATGCGGGTGCGCTGGCTGCCGCGCATCAAGCGGGCGACTTCGAAGCCGTCCATGCCGGGCATCATCACGTCGAGCAGCACCAGGTCGACTTCGTGTTGCAGCAGTAATTCCAGGGCTTCCAGGCCAGAAACGGCGGTTATCACCTGCCAATCATCACGCTGTAAAAGTGCGCGCATGCTGACCAGGTTTTCCGGGTAGTCATCGACCACCAAAAGAACCGAACCGCCATCGCCGTGGTGTGGAGCGCATTCCATGCTACGTCTCTTCCTTAAGGAGTTACCCCGGTCACTTCTGACAGCAAACCCGGACAAACTCTGAGGCCTCACTCTAGCCTCGGATCCGAAAAATCAGAAGTGACGTGGGTGCCATCATTGCGCCAAAGCTCAGGAAGCCGACTAACGGTCGAACCCCACAGCCCACGGCTTATGGGAAACATGGCTTTTTGACATTCCTCTGGCGCCAATAATTCGCCAGTAAACAATTAACAAGTTGGTTACCACCGCCTATAAAGAAGCTGTCTGGCCCAAGGGCCGAAGCCTACACCACTCTGTAAAAAGGCCTACGTCATGATTGACCTTTCCACCTGGAACCTGAGCATTCCGGTCGGCTCGCCCCCCGCGACGATCGACACCCCGAAACTGATGAGCGGTTTCAACGACCAATATTTCCAGGCCGAAGGCAGCGACGTGCAATTCTGGACACCCGTCACCGGCACCCGTACCGAAAACGCCGTTTACCCGCGCAGCGAACTGCGCGAAACCTACGCCGACGGCCGCCTGCGCAACTGGACGTACCCCGACGCCGACAACTACCTGCGTGCCACGCTGACCGTCAACCAGGTACCCTCCACCGGTAAAGTCGTGATCGGCCAGATCCACGCATACGACAGCCAAAAACCGATGATCAAGCTGGAATACCAATTCAAGGAAAAAACCCAGACCGGCAACATCGTCGCCAAGGTGCGCATGCGCCCGGATGAAGACGAAAGCCGTGTGATCATCGTCGCCTCGAACGTACCGCTGGAGAAGAGTTTTACCTACGTCATCAACCTCAATAAAGCCGGGCTGCTAACCGTCGAAGCGGCCGATGCCCAGTGGAACGAACGCATCGGTGCGGCGTGGGGCGCCAAGCCGTTGTACTTCAAGGCGGGGGCATATGTGCAGGACAACAGTGGCAACAGCAAGGAAGGCGCGCGGGTGACGTTTGCCAAGCTGGATATTGATCACGATTGAGTGCGGATTAGCCTCACTTCAAGTAGGCACTGTCCGTCGGTTTCAAAGATTATTCGCTGATTGATCCGACATTTTAAACGCACCGCCAATCCCTGTGGGAGCCGGGCTTGCCCGCGATGGCGGTGTGTCAGCCAATCCATCCAGTGACTGACACCCCCCATCGCGGGCAAGCCCGGTTCCTACATTTGAACTCCACTGGCTGGACAACAGAGGTTGGTCCTACACGACCGTTGCGGGGAAGCAGGTCGCCGCTTATAGTTCGCCGCGTCGCTGGCATTGAACAGCGATAGGGTTTCGCAGCCCTAACGATACGTGTGTGACCAAGCATCATGAAAACAACGACGGGCGCCCGCGCCCGGAGTCAATTTTATGGTGGCTGTGTGTGGGAGATCTTCGGATCTGCCGGGTTCCTCGTATCCTCGGTCTGCGAACCCGCACATAGCTACCACCCATTCGTTTCGCAGCGAGCGGCGGTAGTCCTTCTAGATACGAGGAATATTTGCCATGAAGCAACAACTACCACCCCGCCGTTTCATCCCCTGCACCGAAACCGCGACCGACACACCCGTACTCCTGATCGACAGCGATGCCCCACTGCCGGACCTCCACGCCTGCCTGCGCGAACGCCTCAACGCCGCCCTCGAACACCTCAACCTGATGGCCTGCTCCAGCCTGCCGGACTTCGCCGAGCGCGACCTGAACAACGTGACCAATATCGCGCGCATCCTGGTGCAAGACGTGAGCGACGTGTTCCGGGTCATTGAACACCGGGGTTTCGATACTCCACCCACAAGCTGATCAAACCCCAGCCACAGCTCTACGGTATTTTGATCGTTGATCGTTCCCACGCTCCGCGTGGGAATGCATCCCGTGACGCTCCGCGTCACCTTGCCCAGAGCTTGAGATAGGCGCCGGCATTGGGACGCGGGGCGTCCGGGGCGGCATTCCCACGCGGAGCGTGGGAACGATCATAGCTACCACCCATTCGTTTCGCAGCGAGCGGCGGTAGTCCTTCTGGATACGAGGAATATTTGCCATGACGCCACAATTGCCACCTGTATGGGACTTTTTTGAAGGAAAATCCTGAAATGTCCGTTTAACGGACATTTCTACGTATGGCCGGGCGTCTACATGGCTCGGGCGCTAGCTTAAATTTTATTTAGATGAATCCGCCCCTTCACCTCAAATCTTTATATCAAATCTCAAACACGCAAATAGCGCATTGGCATAAAAAACTGTCAACTATCACAGGTCAACGATAAAAAAAAGGCTGCTACTGTTCACAGCGCAAGGAATAAAAAGTTATCCCACTAGTGGATCACCCACACCTGAACAAGGAACAGTGCCATGCCCAGCCCTCTACCGCCCACGATAGCAACCGTTAAAGACAGTGCTGGAAACAACATAGCCAATAATGGAGCCGTTTCGGGAGGTAGTGTCTCCTTCACTGGCGCCGGTCTGCCCGGAGTGACATTGGATATCACCGTAACGACCGACGGAATTAAACAAACGCCTTCTACAGCAAGTGTACTTATAGGTTCAGATACCAAATGGTCAGCCAATCTGACCAGCCTACCGGCCGGCAATACGGTGGTCACATTTACCGAATCGCTAAGTAACCCTGTCGTAACATCGCCAGGAGGCATAGCCTCATGGAGCTTTACTGTTACATTGGGCGTACGAGAGGATTTCACGAGCCTTACCGGCCAGGTCTTCGAACAAAATTGGAGACTTATAACAAAAAACAACATCTCTTTTTACTACAATAGTAAAAACACGGGGTGCATTAGAGATGCAAGGGAATTCTGGCCGACAACCTCAAGCAGCTTTAAAGGAAAGCTTGAAGGGAGTGTCGTTTGCCTAAACTACTACCCCAAATTAGTAAGTGATGGCACTTCATTGTTCAGTTTAGGCTTGTGCAAATCTAAAGACGACAACACTATTGTCAACGTTTCCAAAGTCAGCTTCTACTACCTCAGCCAAGCCGAATGTACTGTATATGCCAAAGACGGCGCGGGGAATATATTAGACCAAAGAACGTTAGCCCCCAACCCAACGATGCCCTTACAAGTCACCTTCTCAGCACGCAACATTCTTGTCATAGTTGTATTAGCCCCGCCAATCGCAACAGCTTATTCTATGTCCAGCCAATTCACTATGGGCAACCTGGAACTAACGCCCTCCACATAAAAACGATAGCCATGCAAGTACAGAAGTACACATCAAAGATAGTTAAATATTACATGTCAACAACGCCCGACCTCTGGTTAAAAAAAACCCGCATCTCTGCGGGTTTTTTATTAACGCTTCAGGCTCAGTTCACCTTAGCGTTCAACTCACCTTTCAAATAACGCTGGTACATCGCTTCCAACGAGACCGGCTTGATCTTCGAAGCATTACCGGCAGTGCCAAACGCTTCATAACGCGCGATACACACATCACGCATCGCCGTCACGGTCGCGCCGAAGAACTTACGCGGGTCGAACTCGCTTGGGTTGGTAGCCATCAGGCGACGCATTGCGCCGGTGGATGCCAGACGCAGGTCGGTGTCGATGTTGACCTTGCGCACGCCGTACTTGATGCCTTCGACGATTTCTTCAACCGGTACGCCGTAGGTTTCTTTGATGTCGCCGCCATACTGGTTGATGATCGCCAGCCACTCTTGCGGTACCGAGGAAGAACCGTGCATCACCAAGTGGGTGTTGGGGATACGTTTGTGGATTTCCTTGATGCGGTCGATGGCCAGCACGTCGCCAGTAGGTGGCTTGGTGAATTTGTAGGCGCCGTGGCTGGTGCCGATGGCGATGGCCAGGGCGTCGACTTGGGTCTTCTTCACGAAGTCGGCAGCTTCTTCCGGGTCGGTCAGCATCTGGCTGTGATCCAGCACGCCTTCGGCGCCGATGCCGTCTTCTTCGCCGGCCATGCCGGTTTCCAGGGAACCCAGGCAGCCCAGTTCGCCTTCAACCGAGACGCCGCAAGCGTGAGCCAAGGCCACGGTTTGCTGGGTGACGCGTACGTTGTATTCGTAGTCGGTCGGGGTCTTGCCGTCTTCGCCGAGGGAGCCGTCCATCATCACCGAGCTGAAGCCCAGTTGGATGGAGCGCTGGCAAACGTCAGGGCTGGTGCCGTGGTCCTGGTGCATGCACACCGGGATGTGCGGGAACTCTTCGATTGCAGCGAGGATCAGGTGGCGCAGGAACGGCGCACCGGCGTATTTGCGGGCACCGGCCGAAGCCTGGACGATCACTGGAGAGTCGGTCTTGTCAGCGGCTTCCATGATGGCGCGCATCTGCTCAAGGTTGTTGACGTTAAAGGCTGGGACGCCGTAGCCGAACTCGGCTGCGTGGTCCAGCATTTGACGCATGCTGATAAGTGCCATTGTGTTGTCTCTCCCGGTCGAGGGTCGTTAATCGTGCAAGCCTGCCGTAGCGGCGGCTGCTATTCAAGTTATTGCACGTCAGGGTTTCAATACCTGACTTGCTGAATCGTTATTGCTGTCCGGCTTATTGAGCTTTGCAGCCCCGCCCGATCAAATCATCGGTGGCAACCCAGTAAATCAGGCCTTCCTCACCCTTTGTGTGAAACGCCAACTGGTCGTTGCTGTACAGCACGCCCGAAGCCGCCACGTCCTGCTTGAGACGGTAAACCTGGTCCGAACCGCCGAGGCGTACATCCACCTCGGAACGGGCCTGGTTGGCAAAGCGCCAGTTGACCTCGGCCTTGCTGTCGCAGGTCCAGGTGATCCACTTGTCGGCAGGCTCTGCCTTGTTAAACATGTTCATGTTGCTGCAACCGGCCAGTAAAGCCAGTGCTGCCAGGGCGAAAACGCCTTTCATTGCCAATCCTCGCACGCAGGCTCAAAGCCTGCGTTGCAGTCGGTTAGTTGATCAGACCCGTCAAGGGCAACCCTGTTCCTGACCGTTGGGCGCGGAGTCGTATTTCTCCAGCCGTTCGTTGCCGATGCGCTTGTTGATCACCGGCATGGTTTCGGCTTGCCAGTCAGCCTGATAGCAGCTCTTTTTCTGCACAGGTCCCGGCTTTCCAGCCGCAGGCTCCGCGCTTGGCGTGCTGCCGCAGCCGGCCAACAGGCCCGCTGCAATCACCAGTGCGAACGACTTGATCATGGGAATGCTCCTTTTCCTGATCCCGAGCCTCAGCCCTTGGCTCGGCTTTCCAGGACTTCAACGGCAGGCAGCACCTTGCCTTCGACGAATTCCAGGAATGCGCCGCCACCGGTAGAAATGTAGGAGATCTGGTCAGCAACGCCATATTTATCGATGGCCGCCAGGGTGTCACCGCCGCCGGCGATGGAGAATGCCGAGCTTTCAGCAATCGCCCGGGCCAACACTTTGGTGCCGTTGCCGAACTGATCGAACTCGAACACGCCGACCGGGCCGTTCCACAGAATGGTCTGGGACGACTTCAGCAGTTCAGCAAAGTTGGCCGCAGTTTGCGGGCCGATATCCAGGATCATGTCGTCGGCGGCCACGTCAGCGATGAGCTTGACGGTGGCTTCGGCGCTTTCGGCGAATTCCTTGGCCACGACCACGTCTACCGGCAGCGGCACGCTGACCTTGGCAGCGATGGCGCGGGCGGTGTCGAGCAGGTCGGGTTCGTACAGCGACTTGCCCACCGGATGGCCAGCTGCGGCCAGGAAGGTGTTGGCAATGCCGCCGCCGACGATCAACTGGTTGCAGATGGTGCTGAGGCTGTTGAGCACGTCCAGTTTGGTCGACACTTTCGAGCCGGCCACGATGGCGGCCATTGGCTGCGCCGGGGCGCCCAGGGCCTTGCCCAGTGCGTCCAGCTCAGCAGCCAGCAATGGGCCAGCAGCAGCAACCTTGGCGAACTTGGCCACGCCGTGGGTCGAACCTTCGGCGCGGTGAGCAGTGCCGAAAGCGTCCATCACGAACACGTCGCACAGGGCCGCGTATTGCTGGGCCAGTTCGTCGCTGTTCTTTTTCTCGCCCTTGTTGAAGCGCACGTTTTCGAACAGCACGATGTCGCCGGCCTTCACGTCAACGCCGCCCAGGTAGTCAGCCACCAATGGCACGTCACGGCCCAGGGCCTTGCTCAGGTATTCGGCTACAGGCTTGAGGCTGTTTTCAGCGGAGAACTCACCTTCGGTCGGGCGACCGAGGTGGGAGCAGACCATCACGGCCGCGCCTTTTTCCAGGGCCAGCTTGATGGTCGGCAGCGAGGCCAGGATTCGCGCATCGCTGGTGACAACACCGTCCTTGACTGGGACGTTGAGGTCTTCGCGAATCAGTACGCGCTTACCTTGCAGATCGAGGTCGGTCATCTTCAACACGGTCATGGGTGGCAGTTCCTGAATTGGCTATTTTAAAGGGCAGATTTAGCAGAGGCGATGTGCAGATAGTGTTCCGCGACATCCAGCATTCGGTTGGCAAACCCCCATTCGTTGTCGAACCAGGCCAGGATGTTCACCAGCCTCGGGCCGGAAACGCGGGTCTGGCTGGCATCGACAATCGCCGAATGCGGGTCATGGTTAAAATCACAACTGGCGTGCGGCAACTCGGTGTAGGCCAGCAAGCCTTTGAGCGGGCCGCTGGTGGCGGCGTCGCGCAGAATCCGGTTGACCTCAGTCGCATCGGTGTCACTGACGGTTTGCATGGTGATGTCCAGGCAGGACACGTTCACCGTCGGCACCCGTACGGCTTTGGCCTGAATTCGCCCGGCAAGTTCCGGCAGCAGTCGTTCGATGCCGCGTGCCAGGCCGGTGGACACCGGAATCACTGACTGAAAGGCCGAACGTGTGCGACGCAGGTCTTCATGGTGATAGGCGTCAATCACTGGCTGGTCGTTCATCGCTGAGTGAATCGTGGTGATCGACACGTAGTCCAGGCCGATCGCCTGATCCAGCAGGCGCAACAACGGCACGCTGCAGTTGGTGGTACAGGAGGCGTTGGACACCAGCAGTTCATTGCCGGTCAGGCAGTCCTGATTGATGCCGTAGACGATGGTGGCGTCGACATCCGCCTCGCTGGCCATCGGCTGGGAAAACAGCACACGCGGCGCACCGGCGTCGAGAAAACGCTGGCCATCGGCACGGGTGTTATAGGCACCGGAGCATTCCAACACCAGGTCGACGCCCAGCGCCGCCCAGTCGATGCCCTCGGGAGTGGCACTGCGCAGGACCTTCACGCAGTTGCCATTAATATGCAGACAATCGTCCTCGACCCGCACTTCGCCGGGGAACCGGCCGTGGGTGGAGTCAAAGCGTGTCAGGTATTCGATGCTGGCCATGTCGGCCAAATCGTTGATCGCAACAATCTCAAACCCGGCTGCCGCCCCTCGCTCGAACAGAGCACGCAAGACGCAACGACCAATGCGGCCGTAGCCGTTGAGTGCAACTTTGTAGGGACGCGGTTGAGGCATGGGGTTCTCGCAGTGGGGGCGACACAAACCACTGTAGGCGCTGGCTTGTGTGGCGAGGGAGCTTGCTCCCGCTGGGCTGCGAAGCAGCCCCAGACCGAACGATCGAGATACATCAGATACATCTCGATGACCGGTTTGGGAGCGCTACGCGCTCCAGCGGGAGCAAGCTCCCTCGCCACAACAAGCTCGCCCCTACAAAGGGTGCGGTGACCCTGTGGCCACCGCGTTCGCGCTTTAGTCTTCCAGCAGCTCTTCAGCCTGACCCAGGATGTTTTCCAGGGTAAAACCGAACTCTTCGAACAATGCTGGCGCCGGCGCCGACTCACCGTAGGTAGTCATGCCGATCACGCGGCCTTCCAGGCCCACGTACTTGTACCAGTAGTCAGCGTGAGCCGCTTCGATGGCGATACGTGCACTGACCTGCAACGGCAATACCGATTGCTTGTAGTCGGCGTCCTGGGCTTCGAACAGGCTGGTGCATGGCATGGAGACCACGCGCACGTTACGGCCTTGCTCGGTCAGCTTGTCGTAGGCCTGAACGGTCAGGCCGACTTCGGAACCGGTGGAGATCAGGATCAGCTCCGGCTCGCCGATGCAGTCCTTGAGCACGTAGCCGCCACGGCTGATGTCGGCGATTTGCGCGTCGGTACGCACCTGGTGCTGCAGGTTCTGACGCGAGAAGATCAGCGCCGAAGGGCCGTCCTTGCGTTCGATGGCGTGCTTCCAGGCCACGGCGGACTCGACCGCGTCGGCTGGGCGCCAGCAGTCCAGGTTCGGCGTGGTACGCAGGCTGGTCAGTTGCTCGACCGGCTGGTGCGTCGGGCCGTCTTCGCCCAGGCCGATGGAGTCGTGGGTGTACACATGGATCACCCGCTTCTTCATCAGCGCCGCCATACGTACCGCGTTACGCGCGTATTCCATGAACATCAGGAAGGTCGCGCCGTAAGGCACCAGGCCGCCGTGCAGGGACACGCCGTTCATGATGGCGCTCATGCCGAACTCGCGCACGCCGTAGTACATGTAGTTGCCGCTGGCGTCTTCGGCCGAGACACCTTTGCAACCTTTCCACAGGGTCAGGTTGGAACCGGCCAGGTCAGCCGAGCCCCCGAGGATCTCAGGCAGCAGCGGGCCAAAGGCGTTCAGGGTGTTCTGGCTGGCTTTACGGCTGGCGATGGTCTCGCCCTTGGCCGCGACTTCGGCGATGTAGGCCGAGGCTTTTTCCGAGAAGTCGGCAGGCAAGTCACCGGCCAGGCGACGCACCAGTTCGTTGGCAAGCTCAGGGAATTCGGCGGAGTAGGCAGCAAAACGCTGGTCCCACTCGGCTTCGGCAGCCAGGCCTTTTTCCTTGGCATCCCACTCGGCGTAGATGTCGGCCGGGATTTCGAACGGGCCGTGGTTCCACTTCAGCGCGGCGCGGGTCAGGGCGATTTCCGCGTCACCCAGAGGGGCGCCGTGGCAGTCTTCCTTGCCTTGCTTGTTCGGCGAACCGAAGCCGATGGTGGTCTTGCAGCAGATCAGGGTCGGCTGCTCGCTCTTGCGGGCGGTATCGATGGCGGTCTTGATTTCTTCAGGATCGTGGCCGTCGACGTTGCGGATCACCTGCCAGTTGTAGGCTTCGAAACGCTTCGGGGTGTCGTCGGTGAACCAGCCTTCGACTTCGCCATCGATGGAGATGCCGTTGTCATCGTAGAAGGCAATCAGCTTGCCCAGGCCCAGGGTGCCGGCCAGGGACGAGACTTCGTGGGAAATGCCTTCCATCATGCAGCCATCACCCAGGAACACATAGGTGTGGTGGTCGACGATGTTGTGGCCAGGGCGGTTGAACTGTGCGCCCAGGACTTTTTCAGCCAGCGCAAAACCAACGGCGTTGGCCAGGCCTTGGCCCAGGGGACCGGTGGTGGTCTCGACGCCTGGGGTGTAGCCGAATTCCGGGTGGCCCGGGGTGCGGCTGTGCAGCTGGCGGAAGCTCTTGAGGTCATCGATGGTGACGTCGTAGCCGGTCAGGTGCAGCAGCGAGTAGATCAGCATCGAGCCGTGGCCGTTGGACAGCACGAAGCGGTCACGGTCGGCGAAGGACGGGTTGCTCGGGTTGTGTTTCAGGTAGTCACGCCAAAGTACCTCGGCGATATCCGCCATGCCCATCGGGGCACCGGGATGGCCGCTGTTGGCTTTTTGCACGGCATCCATGCTGAGGGCACGAATGGCGTTGGCACGCTCACGACGGCTGGGCATCGCTGTTCTCCTGCGAGAGTGAATAAAAGAAACGGAAAAAAGGACCGGCATTTTCCCTCAGCGACCGTCTTCGGGCAATGACAGATAGTCACTTGAGGGTGTTTTTCCTGAGGTTTGCGCGGCAATCGCCTGCAGAAACCTTTAACCGGTTCGTCTAAAGGTTATAGCGGCTGCTTATAACCGCCACTTATCGACCAATATCAAAACTTTTTGATATTGGTGTTGCAGGGACTCCACCCCGTCACTAGACTGCTGGCCTTATGAATCTACCTGTGCCCTCCCTGCGTCCCGACGATGGCGATGAGCTGGCAACCTTGTGCAAGGCCGCTGGTGATCCGTTGCGCCTGAACGTATTGCGTGCGCTGACCAACGATTCCTTCGGTGTATTGGAGCTGGCGCAGATCTTCGCCATCGGCCAGTCCGGCATGAGCCATCACTTGAAGGTGCTGGCCCAGGCCGACCTGGTTGCCACCCGGCGTGAAGGCAATGCGATTTTTTACCGTCGCGCCCTGCCCCACACCGAGTTGCTCGGCGGCAAGCTGCACGCCGCGCTGCTCGAAGAAGTCGACAATCTGAACCTGCCCCACGACGTACAGTCGCGTATCGGTCAGGTGCACGGGCAACGTGCCGCGGCCAGCCAGGACTTTTTCTCACGGGTTGCCGAGAAGTTTCGCGCCCAGCAGGACCTGATCGCCGGCCTGCCCCAATACCGCGAAAGCGTACTGGCGCTGCTGGACAAGTTGAGCTTCAGTGATGAGGCCACTGCGCTGGAAGTCGGCCCGGGCGACGGCGGTTTCCTGCCAGAACTGGCGCGGCGCTTCAAGCAGGTCACGGCGCTGGACAATAGCCCGGCCATGCTGGAGCTGGCACGCCAGCTGTGCGAACGCGAGGCGTTGGGCAATGTCACCCTGCAACTGGCCGACGCCTTGAGCAGCACGACGATCAAGGCCGACTGTGTGGTGCTGAACATGGTCTTGCACCATTTTGCCGCCCCCGCCGACGCCCTCAAGCAGATGGCGAAATTGCTGCAACCCGGCGGTAGCCTGCTGGTCACAGATTTATGCAGCCACAACCAGAATTGGGCCAGGGAGGCCTGCGGTGATCTCTGGTTGGGTTTTGAACAGGACGATCTGGCCCGTTGGGCCACCGCTGCGGGACTCGTTCCCGGGGAAAGCCTCTATGTAGGTTTACGTAATGGTTTCCAGATCCAGGTCCGCCATTTTCAGCGACCGGCTGGCGACACTCACCATCGGTAAATATCAGGAAAACATCGAGATGAGCGAATACTCCCTTTTCACCTCCGAGTCCGTGTCTGAAGGGCATCCGGACAAAATCGCCGACCAGATTTCTGATGCGGTGCTGGACGCCATCATTGCTGAAGACAAGTTCGCCCGTGTGGCGTGCGAGACTCTGGTGAAAACGGGCGTGGCGATCATCGCCGGCGAAGTCACCACCACGGCCTGGGTCGACCTGGAGCAGATCGTTCGTGATGTGATCACCGACATCGGCTACAACAGCTCCGACGTCGGCTTCGACGGCGCGACCTGCGGCGTGATGAACATCATCGGCAAGCAGTCCCCCGACATCAACCAGGGTGTCGACCGCGCCAAGCCTGAAGATCAGGGCGCCGGCGACCAGGGCCTGATGTTCGGCTACGCCAGCAACGAAACCGACGTGCTGATGCCGGCGCCGATCACCTTTTCGCACCAACTGGTAAAGCGCCAGGCCGAAGCCCGCAAAAGCGGCCTGCTGCCTTGGCTGCGCCCGGACGCCAAGTCCCAGGTGACCTGCCGTTATGAAGGCGGCAAAGTCGTCGGCATCGACGCTGTCGTACTGTCGACCCAGCACAACCCGGACGTTTCCTACGCCGACCTGCGCGAAGGCGTGATGGAGCTGATCGTCAAGCACGTGCTGCCTGCTGAACTGCTGAGCAAGGACACCCAGTTCCACATCAACCCGACTGGCCAGTTCATCATCGGTGGCCCAGTGGGTGACTGCGGCCTGACCGGTCGCAAGATCATCGTCGACAGCTACGGCGGCATGGCCCGTCACGGCGGTGGCGCGTTCTCTGGTAAAGACCCCTCCAAGGTTGACCGTTCGGCTGCCTATGCTGGTCGTTACGTGGCCAAGAACATCGTGGCAGCCGGCCTGGCCGAGCGCTGCGAGATTCAAGTGTCCTACGCCATCGGTGTAGCGCAGCCTACGTCGATCTCGCTGAATACCTTCGGCACCGGCAAAATTAGCGACGACAAGATCGTCAAGCTGGTGCGTGAGATCTTCGACCTGCGCCCTTACGCGATCACCACCATGCTCGACCTGCTGCACCCGATGTACCAGGAAACCGCGGCCTACGGCCACTTCGGCCGTACCCCGGCACAGAAGACGGTCGGCGACGACACCTTCACCACCTTCACCTGGGAAAAAACCGACCGCGCCAACGACCTGCGTATCGCTGCCGGTCTGTAATCGCTTGCGGCACCCAAAGCCCCGCCGGGTTTGCCCGGCGGGGCTTTTTATTGCCGGGTGATTCGCGGCGAGCTTCACATTTATTGGATCCAAACCTTGCAGGCCAAATAATGGCCCTCTAGAATCCGCGCCCTCTCGGGCCCTCACCTTACTTGGATATTGCACTGCGCCAGCCCGGGAGCCATAAGCGCGCAGGCAATCGAACATTGAGGTTTTCATGCGTATTTCCACACTCGCCCCCGCTGCCCTTTTGCTCTGCCTCTTCGCCCTGCCGGCCAATGCCGCCGACCTGAGCGCACTGAGTGGTGCACTGAGCTCCCAACTGGGTGGCGGCAATTCCGGCGACTGCCAGCAGCAAGCCAAAGACCTGCAAACCAAGATCGATGCCGCCAACGCCAAGAACGACACCTTGAAAGTGAAGGCCTTTGAAGCGGCGCTGGAACAGGTCAACAAAGGTTGCAACAAACTTGCTGAATCCCAGGCCAAAACCGACGCCAAGCAGCAAAAGCAGCAGGCCAAGGCTGAAAACAACGACGCCGTGAAGGCTTTGGGCGGTCTGTTCAAGTAAACAGAAACACCCTGTAAAAAGCCCCGCACTGTCGGGGCTTTTTTGTGGCCGGGTGGATCACTTAGGCTGGGCGCCCCTTCCGAGCAAGGATGCTCATGATGCGCTTACTGATTGCTCTTTTACTCAGTGCTTTATCCATTTTGGCGTGGGCGGATGACTGCCCTGATGAGGCCCGATCCCAGGCCAGCACCCTGGCCGAACACGTCAGCCTCTGGGATGACAGTTACCACCGGCTCGGCCAATCCCCCGTCAGCGACGAGCTTTACGACCAGGCCCGCGAACGCATGGCGCGCTGGCGCCAATGCTTTCCAGCCTCCACTGCGGTAGCTGACAACCCGTTGGCGAGTTCACGGGGCTCCGTGCCTCACCCGGTCGCCCACACGGGCCTGGGGAAACTGCTCGATGAACCGGCCGTCGAGGAATGGCTGAGCACGCGGCAAGGCGTCTGGATTCAGCCCAAGGTCGACGGTGTCGCCGTGACGCTGGTGTATCGCGAGGGACGATTGAGCCAAGTCATCAGCCGAGGCGATGGCCTGCTCGGCCAGGATTGGACCGCCTCCGCCAGCAAAATCCCCGGCATCGTCCAGCAATTGCCTGAGCCCATCGACCTGGTGCTGCAAGGCGAATTGTATTGGCGCCTCGACGCTCACGTGCAATCGGCACGCGGCGGGCTCAATGCTCGCAGCAAGGTGGCCGGTTTGATGAACCGCCTACAGCTGAGCGACGCCGACGCCGGCGGAATTGGCCTGTTTGTCTGGGCCTGGCCCGACGGCCCGGCAGATTTCACCGGTCGCCTGGCAACCCTGGCGCGCTGGGGCTTCCCGGACAGCCAGCGCTACAGCCAGCCGCTCCAAACCATCAGCGACGCCGCATACTGGCGTAACTGGTGGTACAACCACCCACTGCCGTTCGCCAGCGATGGGGTGGTGCTGCACCAATCCATACGGGCACCCGCGCAGCGCTGGAAGGTCAGCGCGCCTTACTGGGCGGTCGCCTGGAAGTACCCCGTCGCCAAGGCGCTGGCACTGGTGCGCAACGTTAAATTCACCATCGGCCGCACCGGGCGCATCACGCCCATGCTGGAGCTGGAGCCGGTGCGGCTGGATGATCGGCAGATCCGCCGGGTCAGCGCAGGCTCGCTGAACCGCTGGCAGGCGCTGGACATCCGCCCCGGCGACCAAGTGTCCATCAGCCTCGCCGGCCAAGTGATTCCCCGATTGGACGGGGTGATCCTGCGCAACGAAACCAGGATGGCCGTGCAAGTGCCCTCGGCCAAGGATTTTCACGCCTTGAGCTGCTGGCAGCTGGACCCCGGCTGTGAGGAGCAATTACTGGCGCGCCTGACCTGGCTGAGCGGCAACGATGGCCTGGCCTTGCCGCATATGGGCCGCGAGACCTGGAACGTATTGATCCAGGCCGGTCTAATCGCAGGCTTTCTCGATTGGTTAACCCTGGATGCGGCAGAGCTTGCTAACATTGATGGCTTCGGTGATCGCAGCCGTGCGCGGGTGCTCGACAGCATTCACAGCGCTCGGCAACGGCCCTTTGCACAATGGCTCAAGGCCTTGGGCGTAGCGCCTGCGGCACGCAGCAACCTGGAAGGAAACTGGCAAACGCTGGTGGCCAAAGACACCCAAGCCTGGCTGGCCACTGATGGCATCGGCCCGGGCCGCGCAGCGCAACTAAGCGCTTTTTTTCGCGACCCGCAGGTACAGGCGTTGGCTGAGACACTACGCGTGGCCGGGATAGACGGGTTTTGAACCCGACCCGGCCACTTTTAAACGACGGCAGAATTCACCCTGCCTTCAGATTGCGACTTTGGAGCCCACACATGAAATTTCTAGCCCCCCTTGCCCTGTTGACCGTCGCAAGCTTCATGGCCACGCCGCTGCTCGCGGCCGAACAAGCACAACCGCTCACCGGCTGCGCTGCCAAGCGCCAGGCCATCAGCATCCAGATCGAACAGGCCAAGGCCCACGGCAACAGTGAACAACAAGCCGGCCTGGAAAAAGCCCTGAGCGAAGTCACCGCCAACTGCAACGACGCCTCTTTGAAGAAAGAGCGGGAAAACAAGGTGCTCGATGCCAAGCATGACGTCAGCCGCCGTCAGGCCGACCTCGACAAGGCAATGAAAAAGGGCGACGCGGACAAGATCAACAAGCGCAAGGACAAGCTCGCCCAGTCGCGCAAAGACCTGCAGGACGCCGTGGAAGAACTCGACCAGTAAACCCGGTCAGTGGTCCCTGAATTGTTTATGGCAAGCGCTGCAGGCATCTTCGACTTTCTGCACCGCAGGCCCCAGGTTGCTGGCCTTGTAGGGCTGCACCTGGCTGGCGATCACCAATTCACCGGTGGCCGCTTCAAGGTTGCGGGCAAGCTCCTGGAACTGCGCCTGTTTCTGCCAGACGTCGTCCTTGGCGCTGGTGTGATCCTCTTCGCGCACGCTTGGGAAATGCTTCCACGGTTCATGGGACAACGCATCGAGCTTGACCGCGCCTTCGGCGAATGTCGCACCGTCGAACGGGATGCGCCCACGCAACATGCCGCCCA
The DNA here is from genome assembly GCF_001050345.1 of Pseudomonas fildesensis. Lineage (GTDB taxonomy): Bacteria > Pseudomonadota > Gammaproteobacteria > Pseudomonadales > Pseudomonadaceae > Aquipseudomonas > Aquipseudomonas fildesensis. The sequence continues at coordinate 196,838 of NZ_LFMW01000004.1, forward strand.
GGTCTTCGCCGGTCTTGAGCATCTGCTTGAAGATCGCCTTGCGCTGGCCCAGGGGAGAATTGGGATCAACACCGCCACAGGCGGACAGTGCCAGGCAGGCCAGCAATACAACGGTCAGTCTTTTGAAAGTCATGGTGGCTCAGGGTCACGGGAAACGGCGGCCAGTATCCTCGCCCCGCCCGCAAAGACCAATAGCCCTATTAATAACAAGGGTTGCCCGAATGCGTTGAAGCACGGGCAATCGCTTCAGGAAGTGCTTGTATGAATGTCACCTTGAAACCCTGGAGCCGCCGCCTGGCGTGGGCTCTGCCGATGATCGCGCTGCTGGCCGGCTGCGATGCGGGCAAAGACGCCGGCAAAGATGAAACCGTAAAACCCCACGCTGTCGCCACCTATGTGAGCGCACCGTGGGAAGCCCTGCCAACCGTTTCCGACAGCGACCTGCTGGCCGGGTTTGAATCCTGGCGCAGCGCCTGCCAACGTCTCAAGGCCGACCCGGTGTGGGGCGCGACCTGCGCAGCAGCAGCCAGCGTACCGGCCAATGCCGTGGCGGTTCGCGGCTTTCTCAAGGAGCGCCTGGATGTGTTTGGCCTGCGTTCGGCCGACAACACCCCGAACGGCTTGATCACGGGTTACTACGAGCCGGTCTACCCCGGTAGCCTGACCCAAACCGCCACCGCCCATGTGCCGGTGTACGGCGTGCCGGATGACCTGATCATCGTCAACCTCGAAAGCATCTACCCCGAACTCAAGGGCAAGCGCCTGCGCGGTCGCCTCGAAGGTCGTGTGCTCAAGCCTTACGACGACGCCAGCACTATCAACGGCCAGGGTTCCACCGCCAAGCCGATTGCCTGGCTGACCAACCCGATGGACCTGCAATTCCTGCAAATCCAGGGCTCGGGCAGGATTCAACTGGCAGGTGGGCGCCAACTGCGCGTCGGGTATGGCGACCAGAACGGTTATCCCTATCGCCCGATCGGCCGCTGGCTGGTGGAGCAAGGCGAGTTGAAAAAGGAAGACGTGACCATGGGCGCCATCAGTGCCTGGGCCAAGGCGAACCCGCAGCGTATTCCGGAACTGTTGGCGAGCAACCCCAGCTACGTGTTCTTCAGTGCCCGCCCCGACAGCAACGAAGGCCCGCGCGGTTCGCTCAACGTGCCGTTGACCGCCGGCTACAGCGTGGCGGTAGACCGCAAGGTGATTCCGCTGGGCAGCCTGTTGTGGCTATCGACGACGCGGCCGGATGGTGCGCCGATTGTGCGGCCTGTCGCGGCGCAAGACACAGGCGGTGCAATTACCGGCGAAGTGCGCGCGGACCTGTTCTGGGGCACCGGTGATGCAGCGGGTGAACTGGCGGGGAATATGAAGCAGCAGGGGCAGATCTGGATGTTGTGGCCCAAAGGCGCGACGTTGCCGCAGGTGCCCGACGCGCCCGCCGGTTCTTGACGCCACCAATCGTTCCCACGCTCTACGCCGATCGTTCCCACGCTCTGCGTGGGAACGATCTGAGTGTGTGGATTAGATCGAGACAAAGAAGAAACTCGCAATCAACGCCATCCCCACAAACCACACCAGCGAACGCAGCATCGCCCAGTCCGCCAGGTAGCAGATGATGTACAGCAGGCGGCTGGTGATAAACAGCACCGCCAACACATTGATGGTCACCAGCGACGCGGTGCCGGCGATGTGCGCAATGATCACCGCCGCTGCAAACGCCGGGGTCACTTCAAAGCTGTTGAGTTGCGCACTGTGGGCGCGCTTGGCGAAGCCTTCGAGGGTATCGAGGAAGGAGCGTGGGTCGTGGTTCTGCCTGGGCCCGAACTTGCCGCCGCTGAATTTGGCCACACCTGTGCACAGGTACGGCAGAAAGATTGCAATCAACACACACCAGAAAGCGACAGTCATCACTCATTCCTTTTGTAGTTTTAAACACCGATTTGAGTTTTAGCACTAAAAACTCCAAGCCGCACTCACACGCTATGAGCACGTCATGCGCCGAAAGGTTCTATCGCGCTTTCGCCCGGCCTACCCGATGATCAAGAGCATCAAGCAGCACCAGATTGAAGTGATGCTCACTGATCCTTGTTGAGCTGCTGCGGATGCCTCGGGTCCGCAGTCGCCTTGCCCGGCAAGCTGCTTTCGCTGCGGATCTGCGCATGGCTGATCAGCGCGAAGATAAAACTGCCGCCAATGATATTGCCCGCCAGCGTCGGCCCGGCGAACACCAGCCAGAAGTCCTTCCACGGCAGTTCGCCGGCAAATACCAGGTAGGACACCTCCGCCGAACCCACGACGATATGGGTGAAATCCCCCAACGCCATCAGGTAGGTGATCAGGATGATGATCCACATCTTGGCGCTTTCCATCGACGGGATCATCCACACCATGGTGGCAATCATCCAACCGGAGACGATGCCCTTGGCGAACATCTGGCCGGGGTCGTTTTCCATGACCTTGCGGCCGATTTCCAAAAAGGCCATGTCGGTCTTGGTATCAAAGATAGGCAGGTGCAGCATCACGTACGCCACCAACAAGGTGCCGCACAGGTTGCCCACCAGCACCACCGTCCACAGCCGCAACAGGCGCCCGGCATTGGCCAGGGTTGGCTTGCTCATCACCGGCAGCACGGCGGTCAGGGTGTTTTCAGTGAACAGTTGCTGGCGCGCCAGGATCACCGCCAGGAAGCCCGCGCAGTAACCGAAGCTGGCGATCACTTTGAATGCTTCGCCATCAGGCAGGCGCGAGTTGAGCAGGCCCATCCCCATCAGCGACAGGCCCATGGTCAGGCCCGCAGCCAGCGCCGACCACCACAACGCAGCCACATTCCGCTCAAGCTCTTGGTCGCCCTGGGTGCGGATGATTTCATGCAGCACCGCCGCGCGGGGCGGCTGGTTCTTGTCGACGTCGTGCTGCTCTTCCTGCGACAGATTTGGGGTTTTGCCTTCTTCTTGCGTGGCCATGGTGGTACCTGAACGGGGGCTGTGTTCAGGTACGACCTGTCGCCCATCAAGAGCGTTCACTGGCCAACAACAGGATTATTCGACGATGCCCTCTTCCTGGAACTGATCTTTCACGTACTTGATCTCGGTACACCCGTGGGGCGCCGGCAATCCGTCTTCGCCGAGGTTGACGAAAACCATTTTTTCCACAGTCAGGATGCTTTTGCGGGTGATCTTGTTGCGCACTTCACACGTCAGGGTGATGGAGGTACGGCCAAACTCGGTGGCGGTGATGCCCAGTTCGATGATGTCGCCCTGGCGCGAGGCGCTGACAAAATTGATTTCGGAGATGTACTTGGTCACCACGCGCTGGTTGCCCAACTGGACAATCGCGTAGATGGCCGCTTCTTCGTCGATCCAGCGCAGGAGGCTGCCGCCGAACAGGGTGCCGTTGGGGTTGAGGTCTTCAGGTTTTACCCATTTGCGGGTGTGGAAGTTCATGGTCACTCCAAAGCGTATTGCCGAATGATGGCCGACATCATGGCAGAGCCCAGGCCCAAGCTCTATGAGCCGTTGCCTATCAACCCCATGAGTGATCTTCATGCAGCCGACAGAAAGGCTTGGGAAGTCTGGCGCACACAGCTATAATCGTCCCCGCTTCAAAACGGTCATCTTCAGTTGATACCGTTCTCCCGCCACCTGTCCGAGGGGCGCTGCAGCAGGCTAGGCCTGTCAGGCTCGGATGGGGCGTTGTCCGGCCTGGTTGACCTGGCCTGATACTAAACGCACAACGGCGCCCATTCGCACACTACGAATGGAGGCTCTTCATGAGCGCTGTAATCACGCCTGCAGAATTCAACGACTACAAAGTCGCCGACATGTCCCTCGCTGCCTGGGGCCGTCGCGAAACCTTTATCGCCGAATCCGAAATGCCTGCCCTGATGGGCCTGCGTCGCAAATACGCCGCAGAGCAACCGCTCAAGGGCGCGAAGATTCTCGGCTGCATCCACATGACCATCCAGACTGCCGTGCTGATCGAAACCCTGGTTGCCCTGGGTGCCGAAGTGCGTTGGTCGTCCTGCAACATTTTCTCGACTCAAGACCAGGCCGCTGCCGCTATCGCTGCTGCCGGTATCGCGGTATTCGCCTGGAAAGGCGAGACCGAAGAAGAGTACGAGTGGTGCCTGGAGCAAACCATCCTCAAAGATGGCGCGCCATGGGATGCCAACATGATCCTCGATGACGGCGGCGACCTGACCGAGCTGCTGCACAAGAAGTACCCGGCCATCCTGGACCGCGTCCACGGCGTGACCGAAGAAACCACCACTGGCGTACACCGCCTGCTGGACATGCTGGCCAAGGGCGAGCTGAAAATCCCGGCCATCAACGTCAACGACTCGGTGACCAAGAGCAAGAACGACAACAAGTACGGCTGCCGTCACAGCCTGAACGATGCCATCAAGCGCGGCACCGACCACCTGCTGTCGGGCAAGCAAGCCCTGGTAATCGGCTACGGTGATGTGGGTAAGGGTTCGTCCCAGTCCCTGCGTCAGGAAGGCATGATCGTTAAAGTTTCCGAAGTTGACCCGATCTGCGCCATGCAAGCCTGCATGGACGGTTTCGAAGTGGTTTCGCCGTTCATCGACGGCCAGAACGATGGCACCGAAGCGAGCATCGACAAGGCCCTGCTGGGCAAGATCGACCTGATCGTGACCACCACCGGCAACGTGAACGTGTGCGACTCGAACATGCTCAAGGCCCTGAAAAAGCGCGCCGTGGTGTGCAACATCGGCCACTTCGACAACGAGATCGACACCGCTTTCATGCGCAAGAACTGGGCATGGGAAGAAGTGAAGCCTCAGGTACACAAGGTTCACCGTACCGGTGCTGGCAGCTTTGATCCGCAGAACGACGACTACCTGATCCTGCTGGCCGAAGGCCGCCTGGTAAACCTGGGCAACGCCACCGGCCACCCAAGCCGCATCATGGATGGCTCGTTCGCCAACCAGGTCCTGGCCCAGATCTTCCTGTTCGGCCAGAAATACGCCGACCTGTCGCCAGCCCAGAAAGCCGAACGCCTGACCGTGGAAGTCCTGCCGAAGAAACTCGACGAAGAAGTGGCCCTGGAAATGGTCCGCGGCTTCGGCGGCGTAGTGACTCAACTGACCAAGACCCAGGCCGACTACATCGGTGTGACCGTCGAAGGTCCGTTCAAGCCGCACGCTTACCGCTACTGATATGCCGGTTGCCCGCTCCCCTCGGGGCGGGCTGTTGCACCGGGTTGACTGCATCGCTGGCAAGCCAGCGCCTATAGGGTACTCACAATCCTTGTAGGCGTTGGCTTGCCAGCGATCGCGGTGTAACAGGCATACGAACAACCCGGCCCCAACCGGCTTTCGAGTTCCCAAGGGTATGACCATGTCCCAAGACCGTCGCTACAGCTTCGAGTTTTTCCCGACCAAGACCGATGCTGGGCATGAAAAATTGATGGCAACTGCCAAGCAGTTGGCCAGCTACAACCCCGACTTCTTCTCCTGCACCTACGGCGCCGGCGGCTCGACCCGTGATCGCACGATCAACACCGTGTTGCAGCTGGAAAGTGAAGTCAAAATTCCCGCCGCTCCGCACTTGTCGTGCGTGGGCGACAGCAAGGCCGATCTGCGCAGCCTGCTGACCCAGTACAAGCAAGCCGGCATCAAGCGCATCGTTGCACTGCGCGGCGACTTGCCATCCGGCATGGGCATGGCCAGCGGCGAGCTGCGCTACGCCAATGACCTGGTGAGTTTCATCCGCGAAGAAAGCGGCGATCACTTCCACATCGAAGTGGCGGCTTACCCGGAGATGCACCCCCAGGCGCGTAACTTCGAAGACGATCTGCAAAACTTCGTGCGCAAAGCCAACGCTGGCGCCGATAGCGCGATCACCCAGTACTTTTTCAACGCCGACAGCTACTTTTACTTCGTCGAGCGTGTACAGGCCATGGGTGTGAATATCCCGATTGTGCCGGGCATCATGCCGATCACCAACTACAGCAAGCTGGCGCGCTTTTCCGATGCCTGCGGTGCCGAGATACCACGCTGGGTGCGCAAGCAACTGGAAGCCTATGGCGACGACGTCAAGAGCATCCAGGCGTTCGGCGAGCAGGTCATCAGCGAGATGTGTGAACAATTGTTGCAAGGTGGCGCGCCAGGGTTGCACTTCTATACCCTGAACCAAGCTGAACCCAGTCTTGCCATCTGGAACAACCTAAAGCTGCCACGCTAAAGCTTGTCCGGCTGTGCCAAGGCCCTCGTCACTACGAGGGCCTTTGTCGTTTTACATGCCCACGGAATCCAGCAGTCCATGAATACAGCGTCCCCGACCTCCCGACCGCAACTGGTCTACCTGGTTTTCGGCTCCGAGACCTACCACCAGGAAGCCGTCTTCAGCATCGCCAGTGCGCTGGCCTTTCTGCAGGACACCCCGGACGCCGGCGCGGACATCCAGGTATTCAGCGACAACCCCGAACCCTATCGCCTGCTGCCCGTGCGCGTGCGCCCGCTGGACGAAGCCACCCGCAAACGCTGGAGCGAGCCCCACGGCTATCACTTCCGCACCAAGCACGTAGTGCTGCGCCAGGTGCTGGAAGAATCGCCGGTGGCGATGCTGATCGACACCGACACATTCTTCCACCATTCGCCGATGACCCTGTTCGAGCGCGTGCAACCCGGCACGCTGCTGTGCAACGCCTTCTACACAAAGTACGGCGACAACCACGAAAGCATCCTCTACACCGCCCTGCACCAGCGTTTGCTGGACATGGGCGTGGCGGACGATGACATGATGACCCTCAATTCCGGCGTCATGGGCCTCACCCAGCAGGACGCGCACATTCTCGATCGCTCGATCGAACTGATGGACGAACTGTTCCCACATGCCCAGGGCGCCTACACCCTGGAAGAGTTCTGCCTGTCGATCGCCGCCTACCGCACTGTCAAGGTGCGCGAGTGCCCGGACCTGATCCACCATTACTGGAGCCGCAAGCAGCTGTTTCGCGCCAAGGTCAAGGCGTGGATCGCCAAGCACGCGGCCGACCCTACCAGCGCGCTGGCACTGGCCGACACACGCCAGGTCTCCGCCCACCTGCCCCGCCCGCCGCGCGCGCAGCGCCTGATGTACAAGCTGATCACCCTGGTCCTGCCCAAGCACCAGCAGCAGTTCATCCGCGAAATCCTTTACGGTTGCTACGAACACAAGAACGAATTCGACCAAGCGTGCGGCCCGGTGTGGTGGGACAAGGCGCGACAGAACCAGGAAGAGCGACAGAAACACCCGCTCGACGCCCACCAATTGGAACACTGGTTCGCCAACCCGGTTGTACGCCTGATTCTGGGCGAGCGACGCGCAGCGATCTACGAACACCTGATGACGTCGCCGGCCAAATAGCGGCGCCCGCAGATGCTTGTGCCAGAGCTTCTCTTTAATCCCGCAGCGTCGTAACCTCAGGGCATGCCCGTCATTCTCAAGTTGTTGACCGCTGCCCTTTTTACTTGCCTGAGCCTGGCCGCTTACGGCGAGAAACTGCGCATTGTCACCGAACCGTGGGCGCCCTACGTGTACGACGACAAAGGCACCATGCGCGGGCTGGACTACGAAACGACAGTGATCGTGTTCCAGCGCCTCGGCGTCGAGGTGCAATGGCAATTCCTGCCCTGGAAACGCTGCCTGGCGATGCTCGACCAAGGCCATGCAGACGGTGCGCTGGATATTTTCCACAGCCATGACCGCGACGCCTTGCTGCTTTATCCCAGCGAACCGCTGTCGGAGGTGGAGTTCGTGCTGTTCTACGCCAACGACCGCCCTCACCCGGTCCAGACCCTCGACGACCTGCGCGGCATGACCGTAGGCACCTCGCCGGGTTACCTCTATGGCGCCGAGTTCAGCGATTCCAGCCTGTTCGACCGCGAACCGGCGCCAAGTCATGAGGCCAACTTCGGCAAACTGATGCTCGGGCGCATTGATCTTCTGATCACCGACCGGCGCGTGGGTCAGCATGTGATCAAGGCGTTGGGCCTGGAAGGCACGGTCAGCGAGGCGCCGGTCGTGGTCAGCCGCCAGCCGCAATTCCTCGCCGTACGCCGTGGTGCGGGCATGGACCTGCTGGTACAGCGCTTTGCCGCCGAGCTCAAACGCTTCAAACAAGAGCCGGCTTACGCCGCCTTGAGCGCAAAATATGGTGGAATCCAAGCCATTACGGCATCCGGACACACCGTTGAGCAGCAGGAAAGCAGCGCGCGGTGATTGCTCTGTTATACTCCGGCCTTCCCGCCAGGCTTACGCCCGGCCGCTGAGGTCTTGAAAAAGGCACCCAACCCCGCTACTGCGCAGCTTTACAGCCCGCGCGAGCCGGTGGAGTGCCCGCCAGACGCAGCAGGACCGGACGGGATTGCGCTCCCCTAAGCGCCATTCACGCCTGGCAAGATTATCCCTTTGGGCCAAGCCCTAACTAAAACAGGATTACTCATGTCCTTTGCTTCCCTCGGTCTCTCCGAGGCTTTAGTCCGCGCCATCGAGGCAGCGGGCTATACCGAGCCTACTCCGGTGCAACAGCGGGCTATTCCCGCCGTGTTGCAAGGTCGCGACCTGATGGTCGCGGCTCAGACAGGTACTGGTAAAACCGGCGGCTTCGCCCTCCCGATTCTGGAGCGGTTGTTCCCCAACGGTCACCCGGACAAATCCCAGCGTCACGGCCCGCGCCAACCGCGTGTACTGGTCCTGACCCCAACCCGCGAACTCGCCGCTCAAGTGCACGACAGCTTCAAGCTGTATGCCCGCGACTTGAAGTTCGTCAGTGCCTGCATCTTCGGCGGCGTCGGCATGAACCCTCAGGTTCAGGCCATGTCCCGTGGTGTTGACGTGCTGGTAGCCTGCCCGGGTCGTTTGCTCGACCTGTGCGGCCAAGGCAGCGTCGATTTGTCCCACGTGGAAATCCTCGTGCTGGACGAAGCCGACCGCATGCTCGACATGGGCTTTGTCCATGACGTGAAAAAGGTCCTCGCCCGCCTGCCGGCCAAACGTCAGAACCTGCTGTTCTCGGCAACGTTCTCCAACGACATCACCGCTCTCGCCGGCAAGCTGCTGCACAACCCCGAGCGCATCGAAGTCACGCCGCCGAACACCACGGTCGAGCGTATCGAGCAGCGTGTATTCCGCCTGGCCGCCAGCCACAAGCGTTCGCTGCTGGCGCACCTGATCACCGCCGGTGCCTGGGAACAGGTACTGGTGTTCACCCGCACCAAGCACGGCGCCAACCGCCTGGCCGAATACCTGGACAAGCACGGCCTCACCGCCGTCGCGATCCACGGTAACAAGAGCCAGAACGCCCGCACCAAAGCCCTGGCTGACTTCAAGGCCGGTGAAGTGCGCATCCTGGTGGCCACCGATATCGCCGCGCGCGGCCTGGATATCGACCAACTGCCACACGTCGTCAACTTCGAGCTGCCAAACGTCGACGAAGACTACGTGCACCGTATCGGCCGTACCGGCCGTGCCGGTCGTTCGGGCGAGGCCATTTCCCTGGTCGCACCGGACGAAGAAAAACTGCTGAAAAGCATCGAACGCATGACCAAGCAGAAAATTGCCGACGGCAACCTGATGGGCTTCGATGCCAGCGCCGTTGAGGCCGAGAAGCCTGAAGTGCGCGAGCGTCCAGACGTGCGTAACCCACGCAACCCACGCGGTCCGAAGGGCGATGGCCCGAACGGCGGCGGTGGTGGCGGTGGTCGTCGCGACAAGGGCAAGGACAAGGGCGGCAAGGAAAAAGCGCCAACCAACGGCCGTGGCGAACGCCCAGCCCGTGAGCAGAAGCCCCGTGAAGGCACCCCGGCCCGCGAACAACGCCAGCCGAGCCAGCCACCACGCGCCAACGCTGACCGCGCTCCGGACGAGTTCCTCGACGACGACGTGGATAACTTCGGTAACCGCGTTGACTACGTGCCACAGGCCAAACCGGCCCAAGGCCGTGGCCGTCGCCCAGGTGCTCCGGCACCAGCCGCCACCGCAGGCACTGGCGCACCGCGCGGCAGCCAGCCACAGGGCGGTCGTCAGAATGGTCCACGCAACAGCAGCGGCGGCACCACCGGTACGCCACCTGCCAAGCGCAGCGGCCCGCGTAACGGCGCGCCACGTGACGGCCAGGCCCGTCGCGAAGACTCGCGCAGCAACAACCGCCCCGCCCGTGACGACCAGCCACGTTCGTCCGAGCCAGCCGTGCAGAACCCGCGCGGTGGCCCGGCGCCAAAGATTATCCACAAGGAGTCGAAAGCTGACCGCTTCCCGACACCGGAGCAACTGGATCAGTTGCCAGGCCGTCCTCGTGGTGAAAAGCCAGCATTGCTGACCCGCAATCGCTGATTTTCAAAGCGCCATAAAAAATGCCCCGCATCGAAAGATGCGGGGCATTTTTTGTCTTGCAGAGTGCCGACTTACCCTGTGGCAAGCTCGCTCGCCACAGGGTTCTGCGGAGGCAAAAAAAACCGGATCTCACGATCCGGTTTTTCAGATAACCAGCGAATTTATTTCGCTTTGACACCTTCCAGCGAGATGTCCAGGTCCACGGTCTGGGAAGACGGGCCTGGGCCTTTGATACCGAAGTCGTTCAGGTTCAGCGTGGTTTTGGCGTTGAAGCCAGCACGTTCGCCGCCCCATGGATCCTTGCCTTCACCGTTGAACGTGGCCTTGAAGGTCACAGGCTTGGTGACGCCGTGGAAGGTCAGGTCGCCGGTCACGTCAGCGGTTTTCTCGCCGGTGGACTTAACAGCGGTCGACACGAACTTGGCATCGGCGAACTTGGCAACGTCGAGGAAATCCTTGCTGGCGATGTGCTTGTCACGCTCAGCGTGGTTGGACCACAGGCTGGCAGTTTTCAAGTCGACTGCGATTTTGCTGGCTTCAGGCTTGGCAGAGTCCCAGCTGAAGGTACCGTCGAAATCCTTGAACGTACCGTGGATGTAGCTGTAGCCCAAGTGGCTGATTTTCCAGTCGACGAAGGCGTGCTGGCCTTCCTTGTCGATCTTGTAGTCAGCAGCCATCACCTGGCCTGCAGACAGCAGCGCTGTACCGATTGCCAGAGCGGCGAGGGTCTTTTTCAACATGTTTTCTATTCCTTGTGAGTCGAGGTTGAACATCAGGCTTTGCGCCCCAGCATTCGTGTCAGGGTCACATCACGATCAATAAAGTGGTGTTTCAACGCAGCCACGCCGTGCAAGCCGGCGAAAACCACCAACACCCAGGCGAGGTACAGATGCACCACGCCGGCGGTGTCTGCCTGGTCCGGTAGCCCGGAAACCACGGCAGGAATTTCAAACAGGCCAAACACCGGGATACCGACACCGTCTGCGGTGGAAATCAGGTAACCGGCAATCATCACGGCAAACAAGCCGACATAAAGGAACGCGTGGCCAAACGCGGCACCGAGTCGGGTCATGCGGCTATAACTGGCAAGCGGCGGTGGCGGCGGGCTGATCAGGCGCCAGACGATACGCACCAGCATGATGGCGAACAGTGTGATGCCAATGCTCTTGTGCAGGTCCGGGGCGTCTTTGCGCCAGGCGCTGTAGTAGTCGAGGCCGACCATCCACAAGCCGAGGGCGAACAGACTGAACACCACCAGGGCCACGCCCCAGTGCAAAACCATGCTGACCCAGCCGTAACGGGCCGGTGAATTACGTAACTGCATGCACTTAATCCCGTAAGAACTGCGCCCAAGACTAGCGTTTTACCTATCGAATTAAAGCGGAAAATTTCGCTTTGAAATATCGAGAAATGTGATCTTGAGGTTATGAAGCGTAAATTAACCAAGGATTAAGGACTATCCAGAAGAAACGTGACAGACCGTCCTGCGTTTACTGCGAATTCACACGTAACGGGTTGTGACATAGCCGCCCATTGCATAGGCTTGCGCGATTGTTTTACCTGCGCCGGCCGCAGGACCGCTTCGAGGAGATAACCGATGGGCTTGAACAACCAGTGGATGCAACGCGACCTCGCGGTGCTGTGGCATCCCTGCACCCAGATGAAAGACCACCAGCAACTGCCGCTGATCCCGATCAAGCGCGGCGAAGGCGTCTGGCTGGAAGACTTCGAAGGCAAGCGCTACCTCGACGCCGTGAGTTCCTGGTGGGTCAACGTGTTTGGCCACGCCAACCCGCGCATCAACCAGCGCATCAAGGACCAGGTCGACCAACTGGAGCACGTGATCCTCGCCGGTTTCAGCCACCAGCCGGTAATCGAGCTGTCCGAGCGCCTGGTAAAAATGACGCCCGAAGGCCTGACCCGCTGTTTCTATGCCGATAACGGTTCGTCGTGCATCGAAGTCGCGTTGAAGATGAGCTTTCACTACTGGCTCAACCGCGGCCTGCCGAACAAAAAACGCTTCGTCACCCTGACCAACAGCTACCACGGCGAGACCATCGCCGCGATGTCGGTGGGCGACGTGCCGCTGTTCACCGAGACCTACAAAGCGCTGCTGCTCGACACCATCAAAGTGCCGAGCCCGGACTGCTACCTGCGCCCCGAAGGCATGAGCTGGGAAGAACACTCGCGCAACATGTTCCTGGCCATGGAGCAGACCCTGGCAGACAACCACGACACCGTCGCGGCCGTCATCGTCGAGCCGCTGATTCAGGGTGCCGGCGGCATGCGCATGTACCACCCGGTGTACCTCAAGCTGCTGCGCGAAGCCTGTGACCGTTACGGTGTGCACCTGATCCACGACGAAATCGCCGTGGGCTTCGGCCGCACCGGCACGATGTTCGCCTGCGAACAGGCCGGCATCCGCCCGGACTTCCTGTGCCTGTCCAAAGCCCTCACCGGCGGCTACTTGCCGCTGGCGGCGGTGGTCACCACCGATGATGTCTACGACGCCTTCTACGACGATTACCCGACCCTGCGTGCCTTCCTGCACTCCCACAGCTACACCGGCAACCCGCTGGCATGCGCGGCGGCCTTGGCGACCCTGGATATTTTCGAAGAAGACAACGTCATCGAAAACAACAAGGCCCTGGCCCAGCGCATGGCCACGGCCACCGCGCATCTGGTCGATCATCCGCACGTCTCGGAAGTGCGCCAGACCGGCATGGTACTGGCCATCGAAATGGTCCAGGACAAAGCCACCAAGACCGCCTACCCGTGGCAGGAACGCCGTGGCTTGAAGGTGTTCGAACACGCCCTGGAGCGCGGCGCGTTGTTGCGGCCGCTGGGCAGCGTGGTGTATTTCCTGCCGCCGTATGTGATTACGCCGGAGCAGATCGATTTTTTGGCCATCGTTGCCAGCGAAGGGATCGATATCGCCACCAACAGCAAAGTCAGTGTTGCCGTGCCAAAAGACTTCCACCCCGACTTTCGCGATCCCGGCTAATCACCTAACCCCTTGAAGAAGCCGGCTTCTGTGGCGAGGGAGCTTGCTCCCGCTGGGCCGGGCTGGCGCTCAAGTGCGAAGCGCCCCCAAAAGCCGGCGACTGCTACGCAGCCGAACGGGAGCAAGCTCCCTCGCCACAGTAATCTCGCTCCTACACAAAATTGCCCAGAGAACAGAAATGAGACTGTCCCGTTTTTTCACCGACACCCCGCTCAGCCTCGGCGACCACGAGTTGCCCGAAGCCCAGGCGCATTACATCAGCCGTGTGTTGCGCATGGGCGAAGGCGACGCCGTGCAACTGTTCGACGGTTCCGGCCAGGAGTTTCTCGGCACGCTGCTGGAGGTCGGTAAAAAACGCGTCACCGTACAACTGACGCAGAGCTTCACCGGCCAAACCGAATCGCCACTGCACATTCACCTGGGCCAGGGCCTGTCCCGGGGCGAGCGCATGGATTGGGCGATTCAGAAAGCCACCGAACTGGGCGTCAACGCGATCACGCCGATTTTCAGCGACCGCTGCGAAGTACGCCTCAAGGACGAACGCGCCGACAAGCGCCTGCTGCACTGGCGTCAGGTGGCGATCAGCGCGTGCGAGCAATGCGCACGTTCGACGGTGCCGGTGATTCACCCGCCGCTGTTGTTGGCGGACTGGTTGAAACAGGCCGAGGCGGATTTGAAGCTGGTGCTGCACCCAGTAGCCGAACCTATGATCAGCCATGCCAAGCCGTCGAGCCTGGCGTTCCTGATCGGGCCTGAGGGTGGGCTGACCGACAGTGAAGTCGAAGCAGCCCAAGGCGCCGGCTTCCATGCCGCCCGCCTCGGCCCGCGTGTGTTGCGTACCGAGACCGCGCCGGTGGTGGCGCTGGCCGTGGCCCAACAACTTTGGGGCGACTTCTAACCCCCCACTGATCGACTGATGACCGATCGTTCCCACGCTCCACGAGGGAATGCAGCCCTGGACGCTCCGCGTCTGCTTTAAAGTCGTGACGCAGAGCGTCACAGGAGGCATTCCCACGCAGAGCGTGGGAACGATCAGTCATCCGGTGATCACTCCACCGGATCGCTGACGGGCTTGGCAATAATCGCCTTGAGCTCGCTGGTCATCGGGAATTCCAGGTTCAAGCCCTTCGGCGGAATCGGCTGTTCAAACCAGCGCTGGTAAATCCCGTTGATCTCCCCCGTGCGGTACAGCTCGCCCAAGGCATCGTTGACCACCGCGAGAAACTGCGGGTCGTCCTTGCGCACCATACAGCTGTAGATTTCCCGCGATTGCTCCTCACCCACCACCACCCATTTGTGTGGGTCTTGGGCCTTGGCGCGTTCGCCGTAGAGCAACGCGTCATCCATATAGAACGCCACCGCGCGCCCCGTTTCGAGCATCTTGAACGCTTCGCCGTGGTCCTTGGCACTGATCACGAACATGTTGTTCTTGTGCTCGGCGTTGTAGCTTTTAAGAAAGCGCTCGTTGGTGGTGCCGGCGGTGGTCACCACATTCTTGCCCTTGAGGTCGGCGAAACCCTGGATGCCGCTGTCCTTGGCCGTCAGTAGCTGGCCCTTCACGTAGATAAACCCATAGGAAAACGCCACCTGTTTCTGCCGCTCGGCAGTCACGCCGGTGGAGCCGCATTCCAGGTCGACGGTGCCGTTCTGCACCAGCGGGATACGGGTCTGGGAGGTCACCAGGTTGTACTTCACGTTGAGGTTCGCCACCCCGGTTTTCTGCTGGATGCGCTCGACGATCTTGTTCGCCAGGTCCACCGAGTAACCCATGGGCTTGCCGCTGTGATCGCCCACGTACGAAAACGGCACCGACGCATCGCGGTAACCCAGGGTGATGGACTTGGCGTTGGCGATCTTGCTCAACGCGCCGTTCAGAGCGGGTTCATCCGCCTGAACCTGTGTACCCAACAAAAGCCCCAGGGTGCAGCCAGTCAACAGGATCTTTTTCATTGTTATTCTCCGTTGGTCTTTGAGTTATTTACGTACGGCAATCACGCTGATTTCCACCCGCACACTCGGCCGCGCCAGCTCCGCTTGCAGCGTGGTGCGCGTCGGTGCCATGCCAGGCGACAACCACGCGGACCACACCTCGTTCATCGGTGCGAACCCTTCTGCGATGTCTTTCAAGTAAATGGTCGCGTTGAGCAGATGATCCTTGTCGCTGCCGGCCTGAGCCAACAGCGTATCAATCTTGGCCAGGACTTCGCGGGTCTGGGTTGCCACGTCCTGGCCATCGCCCGGCACCTGCCCCGAGAGGAACACCAGGTCCTTGAAGGTCACCGCGCCGGATAGACGTTCGTTGCTGCTGATTCGGTTGATGGTCATAGGTACATCCTCAGGCCGCGCGGGGTGTCAGGCCCTGCATATCAATGGAAGGAATGTGGTGGCCGATTAGTTCGGCCAACAGTTGGCCGCTGCCGCTGGCCAGAGTAAAACCGAGGGCGCCGTGGCCCAGGTTCAGCCACAGGTTGCGGTACACACTGGCGCCGATCAGCGGCACCCCGGTCGGGGTGGCCGGGCGCATGCCAGCCCATTCGACCGCATGGGCGTAGTCGCCAGCCAGAGGAAATGTCTCCACAGCCTGGCGTTTCATCAGCGCCAAACGCTTGGGCTCCAGGCTCGCGTCGAAACCGACGATGTCCACCATGGCCGCCACCCGCAATTGCTCACCGATGCGCGCGTAAACGATCTTGCGGTCATAGTCCGTGATGCTAACGTTCGGCGCCTGATGCTGCGCGCCAATCGGCACGCTCAAGCTGTAGCCCTTCAGCGGGTACAGCGGCAGCGACAACCCCGGCAAGCCCAATTCAGCGCTGCGATGCCCGGCCGCCAACACCAGTTGATCAACCGGCATCACCTCATCACCCAGCTCGATGGCCTGCACTGCGCCGTCGGCGTGACGAATCCCGGTGACCTTGCGCCCCAACACAAAACGGCATCGGCCCGACGCTTCAAGCCGCACCGCCAATCGCTGGCAGAACCCATGGCAATCCGCGACTTCTTCGTTCGGTGTGTAGATGCCGCCGACAAAACCATCACCGGCCAGCGCCGGCTCAAGGCGTGCGCAGTCGGCGGCCGAGAGCACCTGCTGTTGCAGAATGTCCGTGACCTTGCTGCGGGCATGTTCGAAGGAATTGGCGTTGCGAAACGTCACCAACTTGCCGTTGCGCCGCCAGTCGAAGCCGTCCAGGCGGTCGTCTTCGCGCCATTGCTGCAAGGTGCCTTGGCTCAGGGACGCCAGTCGCAGCAGGTGGGCGGCATTGCGTTGGTTGATCGAGCCACGGCAGGCGCCGAGGAAGGCCGCCATCCAGCGCCATTGCTGCGGGTCGAGGCGCGGGCGCAGCTTCAAGGGCGAGTCACCGCGCAACAGCCAGCCAATGGCTTGCAGCGGCACCCCGGCGTCGGCCAGCGGCGCAACGTAGCGGTAGGACAGTTGGCCGCCATTGGCGAAACTGGTTTCGCTGCCCAGGCTCTCGCGCGCGTCGATCACCGTCACTTCATGGCCGGCACGCACCAAGGCATAAGCGCTTGCCAAGCCGATGACCCCACCGCCGATGATGCAAACCTGCCTGGCCATCCCAGCCCCCTGCCGTTGATTAAGAGAGGCCAAGCGTAGGCGCAGGTGACAGGCCGCCGACAATGAATAAAGATGGGTCACCCATAAACAAAGGTTATGGACTTGCCATGCGCTTGCGTCATATCGAAATCTTCCAGGCCATCCGCCAGACCGGCTCCGTCAGCGCCGCCGCGCAGTTGCTGCACGTCTCGCAACCGGCGGTGACCAAAGTGCTGCAGCACGCCGAATTGCAGCTGGGTTTCCCGCTGTTTCTGCGGGTGCGTGGCAAATTGCAGCCCACGCCGGAAGCCCTGGCGCTGGAAAGCGAAGTCGAGAAGGTCACCGAGAGCTTGCAAGGCGTGCGGCGCCTGGCTAAAAGCTTGCGCCGCGCACCGGGGCAAAGCGTGCGCATTGGGGCGATTCCGGCACTGGCGCTGTCACTGCTGCCGCCTGCGATTCTGGAATGGAAGCGCGATTACCCGGACATCGCCTGCGAGCTGTCCAGCGACCACAGCCGTGAGCTGGTGCAGAAGCTGCTGATGCGCGAGATCGACCTGGCGCTGACGCTCAACTTCTCCGGCCATCCTGGATTGACTACCCAAGTACTGGCCAACGGCGTGCTGGTGGCGCTGGCGTCCAAGGGCTATTGGTCCGACGCTGAATTGAGCCGGCCATTGCCGCTGGCCGATCTGGCGGGCACGCCGTTGATTGGCCTGTCCAGCGCCGACCCGCTGGCGGCCAAGCTCGACAGCTATCTGGAAAACGTCGACCCGCCGCCGCGGGTGACGATCTCCGTGCAGACCTACTCCCTGGCCCGCGCCATGGTCGAATCCGGTGCCGGCCTGACGGTTATCGACCCCTTCACTGCCCTCGGCGCGTCGACGGCAACCACCTGCATTCGCACGCTCACCCCGCCGCTGCCGATCACCCTGTACGCCCTGACCCGCGCCGACGAACCGCCGCCGCATATGCTGGCCAACCTGCTGCAGATTTTCGGCAATCGCGCGCGTGAACTACTCGAACGCCTATAACGGTAGGCGCCGGCTCCTAAAGGGGTTGGTTAGAGGACGTAGTGCATGATCGCCACAAAATGCAGCAGGCTGCCGCCGATCACGAACAGATGCCAGATGCCATGGGAATGCCGCAGGCGATCCTCCAGGGCAAAAAAGATGATGCCGACGGTGTACAGCACCCCGCCCGACGCCAGCCAGATAAACCCCGCCGTGCCCAGCGCGGCGATCAGCGGCTTAACCGCCACCAGCACGATCCAGCCCATCACCGCGTAGATCACAATCGACAAAATCCGCGCTTCAGAGCGTGGTTTGATCTCTTGCAGGATGCCGATCACCGCCAGCCCCCACACGATGCCGAACAGCGTCCAGCCCCATGGCCCGCGTAATGTCACCAGGCAAAACGGCGTGTAGCTGCCGGCGATCAACAGGTAGATCGAAAAGTGATCGACCTTCTGCATGATCTCTTTTCGCCGCCCGCGCACGCTGTGGTACACGGTCGACGCGCTGTACAGCACCAGCAAGGTGAAGCCATAAATCGCCACGCTGACGATCTTCCAGGGGCTGCCATCCAGGCTCGCCACCACCAACATCCACACCGCGCCAATACACGCAGCGACTGCACCGAGCAAATGGCTCCAGGCGTTGAATCGTTCTCCGTGGTACATCTGTCACCGACCTCCTGTAACCGTTAAACGCTGGCTGGCAAGCGTCCAGCCTTGCGCATAAGAGTGCAAGCGCCTTATGACGTTCCGGCGACGCCGCGCAGTTTTGCGGGCACAATCGTGGGCATTCGAACAAGAGCCCACGGCCATGCTGATCGACGAAGAGTTCACCCTCAAGAAGCTGGAAATCTTCCTGGCGTTCATGCGCACCGGCAACCTGGCCCGCGCCGCTGCCGAGTTGCAAACCAGCAACGTCAGCGTGCACCGCGCCATTCACTCCCTGGAAAATGCGCTGCGCTGCCCGCTGTTCAAACACGAAGGCCGCAACCTCACCCCGCTGGAAAGCGCCTACGTGCTCGAAGAGCGCGCGCAAAAACTGGTGGCCTACGTGGTCGACAGCGTACGCCTGACCCGCGAAGCCGCCGGTTTCTCCGCCGAGCGCTTCAAGCTGGGCTCGCTGTATTCGCTGACGGTGAAGACCGTGCCACAACTGATCATGGGCCTGAAAATCCGCCGCAGCGAACTCAACATCGACCTGATCCTGGGCTCCAACTTCGACCTGCTCTACAAGCTCAAGAACATGGAAGTCGACGCGATCCTCATCTCCCTCGACGAACACGCCAACGATCCCGACTGCGAACAGATCGCGCTGTTCTCCGACGACATCTTCCTCGCCACCCCGGCCGATTCGCCCTTCAACCGCGACCAGGAAATCGACCTGGCGGACGTACGCGACGCCACCTTCATCACCCTCACCCAAGGCTTTGCTACTCACCAGGACGGCAACCGTGTGTTCAAGCAGGCGGGGTTCGAGCCGAAGGTGGCGATGCAGGTCAACGACATCTTCACGCTGTTGAGCATGGTCAGTTCGGGGGTGGGTTATGCATTGCTGCCGGGACGGATTGCGGCGGTGTATGAGAACCGCGTGAAGCTGATACCGCTGCAACCCAGGTACCGGTTGCAGCAGCATATTGGTGTGGTGTTCTTGAAGGCCAAGGAGCGCGACCCGAACTTGCTGGCGTTGTTGGCGGAGTGTCGGATGTATGCCAATCGGCAGCTCTGACCTCTATTTTTGGATATCAGCCAATACCTGTGGCGAGCGGGCTTGCCCCGCGTTGGGCTGCGCAGCAGCCCCATAACCAGCCACCGGGGTGTGCCTGATGTACCGTATTCAGCTTTATGGGGGCTGCTGCGCAGCCCAACGCGGGGCAAGCCCGCTCGCCACAGGAAGCTCGTTCGCCCTGGCGTTTGGGATTAGCCGACTATCCCGCGCACGATGAAGTACAGCAGCGAAGGCCCCAACAAACACCCCAGCCCGGTATGGAACGTCGCGGTCAACGCGCCATACGGCACCAACCGCCGATCCGTCGCCGCAAGGCCTGCGGTCACACCACTCACGGTCCCGGCCAACCCGCCAAATACCATCGCCGAACGCGGGTTATCCAGGCCCATCCAGCGTGCCGCTACCGGCGTGCCGACCATCACCAGAATCGCCTTGATCAACCCGGTGGCAATCGACAACGCCATCACATCCGAGGTCGCGCCAATCGCTGCGCCCGTCACCGGGCCAACGATGTAGGTCACGGCACCCGCGCCAATGGTAGTCATGCTGATCGCATCGCGATAACCAAACGCCCAGGCCATGCTCGCACCCACAATAAACGGCAGGATCGTGCCCAGCAGCAGCGCAATCACGCCGATCATCCCGGCTTTACGCGCCTCTGTGGCTTGTACTTCAAAGGCCGTGGCAACGATGGCAAAGTCGCGCAACATAGCGCCGCCCATCAGGCCGATACCGGAGAACAGTGTTATATCCGCCAAGCCTTTTTGCCCGCCGGTCATGGTGCCGCCGACCCACGCCAATACCAGGCCGATTACGATGGCAATCGCCGACCCGTGGATGCGCCCGAAGGTCAGGCGCTTGGACAGCACCACGGAAACCCACATCACCACACCGACGAAAGCGAAGGCAGTGACCAGGCCGTTATGTTCCAAACCTTTTTCTATGAGGTCCCACATATCAGCGGCCTCCCGCAGCAGCGATCAGCGGCTCTTCATCGGGCAACGGTTCGCCCTTGTGAGTGCGGCTGATCAGGGCAATGGTGCAACCACAGAGCACCACCGAACCAATTGCTGCGAGCACCGCAACCGGGCCGCCGTGCAGGGCGGTGACCACGTTCTGTTGCGCAGCCATCGCGACGACCACGGGGATGTACATGGCGCCCCAGAAGCCCACGCCCATTTCGCAGTCCTTGGTCATGCCGCCACCGCGTTTTTTGCATCCACAGGCGCGCGCAGATCAGCAGGATCATCGCGATCCCCACCCCGCCCACATTGGATTTGACGCCGAGCAACACGCCGAGCATGTCGCCCATGATCACGCCTGCAAGCGTGCAGATCGCCAGCAATGCCACACCGTAAATAATCATTGTTGTTGTCCTCAAAGTGCTCGATCGAAATTGTTGTTTTTGTGCTTCGAAAGCCTTGGGTGGTGCTTTATCGGTGGCGGCGGCCCTCCTCTTCCAGCAAGGCCTGCAGGGTGTCCAGGCGCGCGCCTTCGCAGGCGATCACCGTGCCTTGTTCGAAGACCCGGCGCGACAGGCCGGTGAGCGTGCTGCCCGGGGGCAGTTCGATTTGCAGGCGCACGCCGCGCTCATAGGCGCTTTGTACCGTACCGCGCCAGTCGACGACGCGGCACATGTTGAAGGCGAGGTCGTCGCGCAGTTGCTCAGGGTTGTGGATCGGCCGTGCGCGGGTGCTGCTCAGGTAGGTGATGCGCGGCGGTTTGAGCGTGACGAACGCCTGCGCCAGTGCCTCGGCAGGTTGCTCCAACAACGCGCAATGGGACGGTACGCTGACGGCCAGGCGCTTGGCGACGCCGTTGCCTTTGATGCGTTCCGCGACAAGTCGCATCGCCTCGTTGCTGCCGGCAATAACGGTCTGGTTATCGGCGTTGATGTTGGCCAGGTACACCGGCGTTTGCGAGCTGTGGATATCTTCCAGCAGGCGTTCGACGGTGGATAACTCAGGGCCGATCAGGGCGGTCATGCCGTAGCCCTGTGGATAAGCCTGCTGCATCAGTTCGCCGCGCAAGCTGACCAGCTTCAACGCATCAGCAAACGCCAAAGCACCCGCGATGACGGCTGCCGGGTAGGCGCCGATAGACAGGCCCGCGACATAATCCGGTGTGTGTTGCAGCAGGCGGGCGTGGGCCACGCCGGTGATCAGCAGGCACAACTGCACGGCACGTGTACTAGCCAAAGCTTGGGCTGAATCGAGCAGGCGTACGTCTTCGCCCAAGGCATCACTGGCTTCTTCCAGGACGTCGGCAGGCAGCGCCTGGAGCATGCCAGGACGCTGGGCGCCCTGCCCCGGAAATACCAGGAGGCTGCTCATGCCACGGCCTGCCAGGGATCAACGACCAGATGCGCACCGCTGACGGTTTTCAGCAGTACCCGGCGTGAGCCGTTGGCCCATTCGCGCAACGCGACGGCACCAAACGGGGTCTGCAGTTGCAGGTCCACGGCGCACTCCGCCGTGTCCAGGATCGCCAGCAGATCCTGCGCATCGCCGCGCTCAAGTCGCAGGGGCGTGCGCAGAATCAAATCCAGATCGCTCTGGGCATGCAGCGCCTCGATGCCCGTGGCCAACTCGAAACCCGCACTGCCCGTGACGCCCCAGCTCTCCTGTGCCAGTACCGCCCGCAATTGGTCGAGTGTGCGCAACGCCGGTAAATCCCGTGGCGAGATCACGCCGCGCAAGGCTTCCGGCGCCACACGCCGTTGCACCGCTGGCAGAGGCATCTGGGCGGCAAACCGCTGTTCACGCAAACGCCCGCGCACGCCCACCGCAACATGGCCCGGCTCGGCGATGGCGCGACGCACCACCACCGGATGGCCGGCACCAATGGCCTCCAGCACCCAGGCCGGTGCGTCGGCGGGCAGATGCGCCGGGGTCATGCCCCAGAGCAAGTCGTGGGCGTTCACCATTGCTCCCGCAGCAGTTGGCGTACATGGCTGGACGCGGCGCGATGGGTCGCCCCCAGGCGACCGCTCAAATCACTGCCATCGATACCCTTGATCGCATTCACCAGACAATCGCTGACACGTGCCACGTCGTCCGCCGTCGGCTGTTCAATTTGGCTGACCGATAAAGTCTCCCAGAGCAAACCCAGGCTGGCATAGCTGTCGATGTCATAGGCCATCGGCGGTACGCTGGCGGCCAGGGCTTCGAGCTCTTCGACGCTGCGCAGGGTCACCCGCGCCGCCGAGGCTTTGCCCATGGCATGCACCATCACGCCGGGATCACGCAGGGCTATCAGCCGGTTGGCCTGGTAGCCATGGGCGAGAAACGCGCCGGACATGGCCTTACCCACCAGTAGCGCGATCACCGGATGCCCGGCCAGGCGGGCGCGGGCGTAGCTGTCGGCGGCGGCGACCAAGGCCTGGTGGATACCGAGGGCTTCTTCGCGGCGGCCGTAGGCTTGGCTGGGGACATCGACGATGGCGATCAGCGGGCGTTTGTCGCCCGTCGCGATGGCTTCATCCACGGCCTTGGCCAGGCCCCAGCCTTCGAGCAAGCCGACTTCGCCATTACGAGCGCGAGGGAAGCGATTTTGCGCATCGGCGACCACGGCAATAAAGCGCACTGCCTGTTCACCCAATACGCCATCGGCAACTCTCAGCGAGTCCGGCAAACCGGCCACAGGCGTGGCGCCGGCGCTCAATGCGTTGAACCACTGCAAGCCTCTCATGAGCGTTCTCCCTGATACAGGTCGCGAACCGTCGCCGGGTCGATTTGCGGTGCGGTGTCCAGTTCAGCCAGGCGCGCCAGGTAGACATCGGCCTGGCGGCTGCGTTGTTGTGCGGGCAGGCCTTGCTGCAACAGCGCGCTGACGGTCTGCTGGATCAGCGCCACATCGTCCGCCACATAACGGTCAGCGAGGCCGCTGTTGAAGCGCTGCTCGCCGCCGGTGAGGCTCCAGATAAACGGGCGGTCGCGGGAGTCGTATTCTTCCAGGCCCGCTTCCTGCTCGATCACTTGCGGGCCATTCAGGCCCAGCCGCGCCTCGCGGGTGACGACGAGGTAGCTGCACAGCCCGGCAGCGATGGACATGCCGCCAAAACAACCGACACTGCCCGCGACTACGCCGATCACCGGCTGGTATTGGCGCAAGTCGACAATCGCCGCGTGGATATCGGCAATCGCGGCCAGGCCCAGGTTGGCTTCCTGCAAGCGCACGCCGCCGGTTTCCAACAGCAGCACGGCACGGGTCGGGATGCCCTTGCGGTTGTCTTCGGCCGCCAGTTCCAGTGCCCCGGCGATTTTCGCACCGCCGACTTCACCGAGGCTGCCGCCCTGAAAGTTGCCTTCGATAGCGGCGATCAGCACCGGCAAACCGGCGATGCTGCCTTTGGCGATTACCACACCGTCGTCGGCCTGGGGCACCACGCCCTGACGGCTGAGCCAGGGCGACATGACACGCTGGAACGGGTCGATCAGTTCTCGATAAGTACCGCTGTCCAACAAGGCCTTGGCTCGCTGCCGAGCGCCCAGTTCAACGAAGCTGTGTTTGCTGAGCAAGTCAGTCATGGCCGATCTCCTCGAAACCCTGCTCCAGGCGCAAACGCACCACGCCTGGGGTGGCGCCGAAGTCGTGAATATCAATGTTCAAGGCCGGAGGCGTCTGCTCCTGGAAGATGCGCTCGAACAGGTGCTGCCAGCGTTGTTCGGCGCCATTCACCGAGGTCTGCACCTGGATGGTCAGCACGCCCGCCGTGCCCGGTTCCAGCAGCACTTCCAGGTCGCCCGAACCGACGCAACCCACCAGCGCACGGCCTTTGGGCGGCTGCCCGGCGGGAAATTCAAAGGATAAGGTTTCCATCACAACGCTCCGTCGAGGCGGTCGATAAACAGGCAGGCGGCCAACAAGTCGGCGGCACCGCCGGGGGAGGCATTCAGGGCCAGCAGTTGGTGGTCGAGTTCGTGCAACTGGCGACGACCGGCGAGGGTTGCGCTGCCGCCGGCATCCAGCACGGCTTGGGCACCGTGTTGCATGGCGTGCAGGCCCTCAGTGCCCGCGCGGTAGAGCACGCAGGTGTCGGCCAGGTCCGTCATGATCGCGAGCAAGGCATCCAGGCGCGCATTCTGTTCACCGGCATTTTGCTGGCGGCTTTTGTGCAGTTGTGGAAGGCCGCGTTGCAGCACGGATGGGAAGCCGAGTTGCGCTTCTTCACGGGCGCCGCGTGCGCCGTAGCGTTGGGCGACTTGTGCACCGTGGCTCAGGGGTTGCGGGGCATAGCGGTCGTTGAGCAGGGCCAGCTTGGCGGCACGCAAGGTGAGTGCGCTGGCGCGGGTGGATTGTGGTTCCAGAGCCGCTGCGGCGGTCAGCAAACCGAGGGCCCAGATCGCACCGCGATGGGTGTTCACGCCGTGGGTGGTGCTGAGCATCGCCTGCTCGCCTTCGCGACCGATACGCCCGAGGGCTTCGCGCAGGGGCAAGCCGACTTCGCCGCATTCAATCGCGGCTTCAGCCATTTCCTTGAACATCGGCCACAACGACAATGCCGACGCGTGCATCAGGCCCACGTGCAAATCGCTGTGGGCGCCGTTACCGCGACGGTCCACCAAGGCCGGTTTAGGAGACAGGTCCGCTTCATCGATCAGCGCATCCACGGCGATATCCGCCAGGCGATCGGCCAGGGTGAGTTCATGCAGTTTAAGGGCGCGCATTTACCAGCTCCTGAATTTGGCGGGCGGGCTGTACAAGCCACCGGACCACTCCACCAGGTCGGCCACACTCTTGGCGGCCAACAACTCGCGGGTGGCGTCGGTGCGGCGAATGCCGAGGTCTTCGGGCAAGGCGATCAGGCCTTCGCGGCGCATGCGTGCGGTGTCCTTGGGGTTGTGGCGCATGCCGATGGCGGTCACCCCGGCGACGGCGGCGATCATCGCCTGGCGCTCTTCCAGGGAGCGTGCCTTGTACAGGTAAGCGATACCTTCTTCGGTGAGCAGGTGGGTGACGTCGTCGCCGTAGATCATGATCGGCGCCAAGGGCATGCCGCTTTTGCGCGCCACTTCCACCGCATCCAGCGTGTTGACGAAGGTGGGCTTGCCGCCTTCCTGGAAGGTTTCGACCATCTGCACGACGAGCTTTTTACCGCGTTCGAGCAAGGCTTGCGGCGCATCGTCATGGCGCATGTCGAGCCACGCGGGAGTGCTATGACGACGCCCGCGCGGGTCGTGGCCCATGTTCGGCGCGCCGCCAAAACCAGCGAGGCGGCCACGGGTCACGGTAGAAGAATGCCCGTCGCCATCCACTTGCAGCGTCGCGCCGATAAACAGGTCCACCGCGTATTGGCCGGCCAGTTGGCAGAACATCCGGTTGGAGCGCATGGAGCCGTCGCGGCCGGTGAAGAACACATCCGGACGTGCGGCGATGTAGTTTTCCATGCCCAGTTCAGTGCCGAAGCAATGCACACTTTCGACCCAGCCGCTTTCGATGGCGGGAATCAGCGTGGGGTGCGGGTTGAGGGTCCAGTTGCGGCAGATCTTGCCTTTGAGGCCGAGGGATTCGCCGTAGGTGGGGAGGATCAACTCGATGGCGGCGGTGTTGAAGCCGATGCCGTGGTTCAGAGACTGCACGTTGTGTTTTTCGTAGATGCCACGGATCGCCATCATCGCCATCAGCACATGCACCGGCTTGATGTGTCGCGGGTCACGAGTGAACAGCGGTTCGATGTAGAACGGCTTGTCGGCCACCACCACAAAATCCACCCAGCTGGCGGGGATATCGACGCGGGGCAAATCGGTGACGTCGTCCACCAACTGGTTAACCTGCACGATCACGATGCCATCGCTGAACGCGGCGGGCTCGATCAGTGCCGGGGTGTCTTCGGTGCTGGCGCCGGTGTAGATATTGCCGGCGCGGTCGGCCATGAAACCGGCGGAGAGCACCACGTTGGGGATCAGGTCCACCACCAGCCGCGCGTAGAGTTCGATGTACGTATGGATCGCGCCGATTTCCAGCAGGCCGTCTTCGAGCAATTGGCTGATGCGCAGGGATTGGGTGCCGGCGAAGGAAAAGTCCAACTTGCGGGCGATGCCCTTTTCAAACAGGTCCAGGTGCTCGGAACGGCCGACGCTGGGCATGATCATGTGCAAATCGTGGAGCTTGGCCGGGTCGGCCTTCGCCAGGGAGCGCGACAGGAAGTCGGCCTGCTTCTGGTTGTTACCCTCAAGCACCACGCGGTCACCGGGGAGGATCAGGGCTTCGAGGGCCTCGACGATTTTGTCGCTGGGCAGCACAGCCCCGTCTGCATAGTGCAAGACCCGCCCGAGGCGCCGCTGCTTCTCGTCGCGCCGCCGCGTCCAGCGCGAGTCGGGGGTGATTGTTATTGTCATGGTCGCTCCACGGGATTGGTGTCGTGGGCTGTACCTTAGGAGTGAAACAGGGGGGTATCAATCAAGCTCGGCGGTGGATCGTTACGGTTGGAGTAATGAAGATCAGAGTGTGGGAGGGGCGGTATCCAGGTCGAAGGCCAGATTGCAGGTGAGTGCGCTTAGGGAGGATGGCCCATCACAACGCCATCTGTACCTTGACCGCACCAAAGCCCTCGAGGGCATAGCTGTGATACTCATACACCTCTCCCTGAATATCCAAAACAAGAACACCCTCATGCTTACTCACCTGAACAAAAGGCTCTTTGGTTTTCAAAAAGGGATGTGCCGATACCAATGCCGATAGTATTTCCTGATCACTCCCCAAGTCCTTATGAACGTAGTACCTGTAGGAAAACCCCACCGTCGCACCACCCTGGCCGTCCCGCGCACCATAGATCGAGGTGCCGTTGCCCAAGGAGTGCTTCAACACCACTTCATCCAAATCCGGTGTTCCCGACGACATAATCCAACTGCCACCGATATAAACCAGGCAGACCACTAGTAGGCAATTACACAGAACCGGTATGAGTCCCTTAATGGCCTTGAGAAATCGCATACTCAATACCTCTCCTTATCCAATATTGACCTCGCGGGTCATCGCCAAAAGGATCACCTCCCCACCATGTTCCAAAATCCGGAAGTGTGGTTTTTGCGATGGTTTGAGCAACACCTGCTGCCCTCAACAGCGCATGCTCTGGAATCCCTAGCACGGTGCCCGTTGCACCGTAATTGAAGTTACCAAAAGCCTCGTACTGACGCCCCCGCTTCTTGTAGTTCCAAGGACCGGCCGCACGGACCTGGGAATAAAACCAGGAATAAGCGAATGCCGAGCCGGGCCTGAGATGAATGCGTTTGCATCTGGATATCGCCATGTTTTCAAGAATTGAAACACCAGGCGGCATTAACGGTACGGCCATTTGCGAGTCCTTGCTGGCAGTGAGGAGCGCAGAAACTAGCCACTCCACTCAGGCCTGAATACCCGCTTAATCAAAATGCAGAACTCGCCTACAGCACACTCATCCGATTCCGACATTAGTGTGCTCAAACTGTTGTGGTTCGGTTGGCAGCGGTTATTGGCTTGCATGCGTAACCAGTCGATGCCAGATACTCAAAGCAACCTCACCTCACAACGGGGCTTGATACGCACGGCGGTGATACTTGGATTTGCCAACCCATATGCCTGGCTTGATACCGTGGTGCTGATTGGCTCTATTGGTGCGGCAAAGCCCGTCAGCCAACAAGCGTCCTTTGCCAGCGGAGCGATGACCGCGTCGCTGGTGTGGTTTGTGGTTTTGGCGTTGGGATGTCAACGGCTGACGGGGCTGTTTCTTTCGGCAAAGGTCTGGCGTTTATTGGACGCGAGTGTGGCGATTTTGATGGTGTACCTGGCAGGAATGCTGATTGCTGATTTTCTGGTGCTGCATCCTCTCTGAAGTTCATGCACGGCCCAAAATCTTGCAGGAAAAATCCGAAGGCAGCCCATCACTCTCATGACAGACACGCCTTCTGTGGCGAGCGGGCTTGCCCCGCGTTGGGCTGCACAGCAGCCCCAGTAAGATGAATGCGGAGTATCAGGTATACCGAGTTGGCAGATTTTGGGGCCGCTTCGCAGCCCAACGCGGGGCAAGCCCGCTCGCCACAACAAGCCTGTTTGCCACAATAGGCGGTGTGTCAGCCATAGTGATCAGGCGAAGCCGGACTCTACCAACAGGGCTTCAAGCCCCATCAAATCCGGCACCTTCGCCACCTGCTCCCCCACCTGCACTGCCGCCAGCTCCAACGGGCACAGCGGCACGTCCACATAACTCAACTGGCTGTCGAGCTTGTACGAGCGGGGAATTCCCTGGATCACCATCGCTATAAACTTCAGCGTCGGCCTTCCACCGAGCGTGTTCAACACCACGATCCGCGAGCGTTCGCCGGTCACGCTGGCCTCACCGCAGGCTGCTTCGAAGCTGATCAGCGGCACTTGCTGATCCCGCCACGTTACCTGCCGCAGATACCACGGCGGCGCATCGCTGGCCGGTTCGCCGCGCTGGAAGTCGATCAACTCCGCGATAGCAACGTTGGGCAGCACCAGGTGGCGGTCGGCCAGGGGCAACAACAGGCCGGTGAGTTGGCTGGTGCGGTGGTCAAGCATGGGACTTGCTCCAATAGGCAATGCTTTCGAGCAGCACCGACTCTTGATACGGCTTGCCGAGGTAGTCGTTGACGCCAATGGCCATGGCACGGTCGCGATGTTTCTGGCCGGTTCGGGAGGTGATCATGATGATCGGCATGCGCATAAGGCGTGGGTCGTTGCGCACCTGGATGGCGACTTCGAAGCCGTCCATGCGCGGCATTTCGATGTCGAGCAACATCAGGTCAGGGGTGTGTTCTTCGAGCAGGGCGATGGCGTCGATGCCGTCTTTGGCGGTGAGCACGTTCATGCCGTTGCGCTCCAGCAGGCGGCTGGTGACTTTGCGCACGGTGACCGAATCGTCCACCACCAGCACCAGCAGCGGGCGCTTTTTCAGGGGGTCGTTGAGGATCAGCGGTGCGTCGGCCAACTGGTCCGGCGACGCCGGTTGCCGCGCACGGATATGCGCGAGCAGATCGATGATCAGCACCACACGGCCATCCCCCAGAATGGTCGCGCCGGACAACCCCTGAACCCCGGAAAATTGAGGGCCCAGGCCTTTGACCACGATCTCCCGCGTACCGGCCATGGCATCCACGTGCACCGCCACGCGTCGCTCATTGCATTGCACCAGCAGCACCGGCACCGGTTGGTACTGGCCGAGCAGTTTCGGACGGCCGACGGTATGCAACAGGTCGCCGAGGTAGAACAGTTCGTAGCGCTGGCCGGCGTACTCATAACGCGGCGGGTCCTGCAGATAGTGCCCCGCCAGCTCATGGGGCAGCACGCGCACCAGGCCTTCGATGGTGTTGAGTGGGATCGCGTATTGGTCGTCCGCGCATTGCACCATCAGCGCCCGGTTGACCGACACGGTGAACGGCAAACGAATGCGAAAGTGCACGCCCACGCCCGGCGTCGAATCGATGAACATCGAGCCGCCGAGCTGGCGCACTTCTTCATGCACCACGTCCATGCCCACGCCGCGCCCGGAAATCTGCGTGATTTTTTCAGCGGTGGAAAAGCCCGGTTGCAGGATGAACTGCAACACGTCGCGGTCGCTGATCTCTTGATTGGGGCCGAGCAGGCCACGCTTGATCGCCTTGCGCCGCACCGCTTCCAGGGGCACACCGGCGCCGTCGTCGCGCATGTCGAAGACGATATCGCCGCCTTCGTGGGTCAAGTCCAACGTGATCCGGCCTATCGAAGGCTTGCCGGCCAGCAACCGCGCCTCACGGGATTCCAGGCCATGATCGACGGCGTTGCGCAACATGTGTTCCAGTGGCGCCGCCATGCGTTCCAGCACGTTGCGGTCCATCTCGCCTTCGGCATTGCCGACGATGAATTCCACGTCCTTGCCCAACTCGCCCGCCACTTGGCGCACGATACGCTTCAGGCGCGGCAGCATGCGTTCAAACGGCACCATGCGCGTGCGCATCAGGCCTTCCTGCAACTCGGTATTGATGCGTGCCTGTTGCTGCAACAGGTCGTGCGCATCCTGGTTGCGGCGTTCGAGGGTATCCTTGAGGTCGAGCAGGTCGGAGGCGGACTCCGACAAGGCGCGAGACAGCTGCTGCAACTGCGAATGACGGTCCATTTCCAGCGGGTCGAATTCTTCATAGCCCAGGCGTTCGGCCTCGGCCTGCTGACGGCTGAGGATGCGGCCCTGGGTTTCGGTGTCGAGGCGGCGCAGTTGGTCGCGCATACGCTCGATCGTGGTTTCCATCTCGTGGAGAGCAATGCGTGCGTCGTTGACTTGCTGCTCGATACGGCCACGGAAGATCGAAGTTTCCCCAGCCAGGTTGACCAGGTCGTCGAGCAAATCGGCGGAAATTTTCACCATGTCGGCGGCAGGATCAACCGCTGCTTCGGTCTTGCCCGCTGGCAACGCCACGGGTACCACCGGCTCATTGCTCGGGTGCACCAGGCTTTTGATCCGCTCGATCAGCTTCTCCACCGAGCCCACCGGCAGGCCGTCGGCCACGGCATCGATCATCTGCGCCAGGCGGTCATGACAGCCTTGCAGCAAGGCGAACAGTTCGACGGAAGGCGCCAGCAAACCTGCGGACAGTCCCTCGTAGAGAAACTCCAGCTCATGGGCCAGGTCGCCAATTGGCCCGATCTCGACCATGCGCGCGCCGCCCTTGAGGGTGTGCAGGTCGCGCAGCAGGGTTTCCACTTCCTGGCGATTGCCGGGCTCGGCCTGCCAGCGCAGCAACGCGCTGCCTGAGCTGTCGAGAATATCGGCGGCTTCTTCGAGGAAGATCTCCAGCAGCTCGGGATCGGCGCTCGACGCTTGCGGGGCAGCAGCCGGTGCCGCTGGCGCGCTGCCCTGACGTAGCTCGCGCAGTTGGGCGATCACGTCATGGGAGTCGCTCAGGGTTTGGTGGTGTTGCAGCTCCTCGAGCTGCAAGGCCAGCCGCTCGTGACTGGCCATCAGCACTTGGGACAGCGCAGCGGAGTAGCTGATGCGTCGGTCCACCAAGCCTTCGTAAAGGCATTCCAGTTCGTGGGCCAAGTCGCCCACAGGGCCGATTTCGGCCATGCGCGCGCCGCCCTTGAGAGTGTGCAAATCCCGTTGCAACGAGGACAACGGTGCCACGCTGTCGGGTTCCAGCAACCAGCGCTTGAGGGCCTGACCGGCGCTGTCGAGGATATCCACGGCTTCTTCCAGGAAGATCTCGACGATCTCGTCGTCCATCGCCGTGTCCTGATCCAGCCGGGCAGTGGCGGCGCCCAGTTCGGAGATGCTCAGGGCGCGGCTGCCGTCACTTTTGATCAGGCCGGTGGCAGACGGGTCGAGGGCATCATCCAGCAGCTCGCGCAGGGCGTGCACCCGTGCCGGCGCTAGGCTGATTTCCTGGCCGGCCGCCAGTTGGTCGAGCATGCTGATCAGCGCTTCATGGGCCTGTTCGGCCTCATGGAAAAACCGCTCGCTGACCGCCAGGCTGCTCTCTTCCACAGCGCCGTACAGGTCGAGCAAGGCCTCGCAAAGTTCGTCGATAGGGTGCAGGTCGGCGATGTGTGCGCCCTCCCCCAGCGTGGTCAATTCGTCCAGCAGTGCAGTCAGTTCCTGGCGTTCGCCGGGGTGTTGCTGCCAACGGCGCAGCAGGCTTTCGGCGTCGAGCAGGATGTCCATGCCCTGGGCGAGGAAGTTGGTGATCAACTGCGGATCACGCTTGATACGCAGGCCAGTGTTCGGCGCGTCGAGCAGGGCTTCAAGCTGGTGATCGAGCAGGCTTTGCGTACGGCCGATCAGGTCCGCCGCGCCCTTGATCGGCACCAGGGGATCGTTCTCCAGCTGGCGCAGCCCGCGCTGAAACAGGCCTTCGGCATCCAGCAGCAACTCCACTTCGTCCAGGTCCAGCGGCAGGCGGTGGGCCTTGTATTCGCGGGTCAGGTGATCGAGCGGACGCGCCAGTTCGGCGATGGGTAACACGCCGGCCATGTAGGCGCTGCCCTTGAGGGTGTGCAGGGCGCGCTGCAATTCATCGCTGACTTGCAGCGGCATGTGTTCAGCGGCCTGCTGCAGGAAGTGGTTGAGGCTGTCGAGGTGGCTCTGGGCTTCGTTGCGGAAGATCTCCAGCAACATCGGGTCATGGGGTTCGACGGCAGGCATGTCGGCACCGCTGGCCAGCGCATGGGCGCGCGCAGCCAGGGCGTCGACTTCATCGCGTTGGCGTTGGTCGTCAGTGGCGAAGTCGGCAATCAATTCCGGCAGCAGGGCCACCGCCTCATCCAGCACCTGTTGCACGTCGAGGCCTGGGGCCACGCTGCGTTCCAGCACGCGGTTGAGCAGGTTTTCCAGCGCCCACGCAAGCTCCGCCAGTACCAGGGCGCGCACCATTCGGCCACTGCCTTTCAAGGTGTGAAAGGCGCGGCGCATTTCGCCCTGAGCCGTTTTATCGGCACTGTTGGGCAGGTACCGGTGCAACGCTTCAAGAACTTCGTCAGTTTCTTCGAGGAAGACTTCGCGTAATTCATCGTCGATCGGTTCTTCACCCGGCGGCGGCGGCAGCAAACTGCCGGGGCGTTGCAGCGCGGGCGGATTAAGGCGCGAGGTGGGGCTGGCCAGCGCGTCGAACTGGGACTGGCTCGGTGCGACCTCGGTGGACAGCACGCCGTCCGGTGCCACCAGCGCCTGGCGCCAGGGTTTCGCCGCCGGCAGGTAACCCAGCGCGGCCAAGCTCTGGGTGGCCAGTTCCAGCACCCGTTCGCCAGCGGCGTCGGGGTCCTGGAGCATGCGTTCGAGGTAGTACTCCAGGCTGCTGATCACGTCGGCAAAATACGCCAACTGGGCCTCGGATGGCGGGGTGTCATGAATCATCAACTGTTCATCGACGTAATCGGTGCAACCGCGCATCAGGCTCGCCGCCCGTGGCAGCGGGATCATCGCCAGCGCGCCGCGCACTTGGCTCAGCAGCTCCGGCAGGGACTCCAGGCGCTGGCGGTCCCAGTGGGCCTCGACGCAGTCGATCACCAGCTCCTTGGCTTGCTTGAGGCACTGGCAGGATTCGCGAATCACCAATTGATGAATCTGGGTCAGGTCGGTGGTGGGCAGGCGGCTCTCTTCGCGGCTTTCCGGCTCCACCGTGCCGACCATGCCCGCCAGGGTGGCTTCGACGTAGAGCAAGGCGCCGGCGACGTCCATCAGCACGGCGTCATTGGGTTCGCGCTGCCCCTGGGCCAGGCTCAGCACGACCGCAAGCTGGTCGATGATGACTTTGCGCGGCTGGCCAAAGCCAAGCACCGCGAGGGTATCGGCGATCTGTCGCAGGGGCGCCAGCAGCGCATCCAGGTCGCTGGCGTGCTGACGGTCGCTGCGCACGAACAGGTCGAGGCGCTCCTTGACCCGCACCAACTCTTCACACAACGCGCCGAGCACCGAGCCCATGGCGTTGCGGTCTGGCCCTGCCAGGCGTGCGCGCTCGGCATCGACCACGGCGCTGTCAGGCAGGGCTTCGTCCAGGCCGTAGCGTTCCTTCAGGCTTTGCATGCGCGGCGTCGGCCGGGTGACTTTGGCGACATAGAACAACAGGCTCTTGAGCAGTTCATCCGGCGCTGGCAGGTTGATACCGCCGATGCCCTGGGCCAGCAAGCGCTTGAGTTGCTTGTCGCTGGCCTTGAGCAGGCTGCGCAGCGCCGGGCTGTTGGCGATAACGCCAGTGAGCATGCCCTCGACCAGCGCCGAAGTCACTTGCCACAACGGCAACAGCGGCGCGCCCTGGCACAGCGCTTCGAGGCGCGCGAACACCCGCGCCATGTCTTCCAGGTTGCTCGGGCCGTGGTCTTCGCGCAGCAGCCCGGCCAGGGCCTGTTGCAGCAATTGGTGCCACTGGCGCAGTTGGTCTTTAAGGTCAGACGTTGCGCGATGGGCCAGGGCTTCATCGGGCAGCGGCGCAATCGACAGCAGTTGCGGGCTGAACAGGCTGGTTTCCGACAGCAGGCTTTCACCCCGCGCGCTGCGCAGGTCGTTGAGCAGCGGCAACACCACCAGCGGCAGGTCGCGGCGGGCGCTGTGCACGCGGTCGAGGTACAGCGGCAGTTGGTTGAGCGCTTGTTGCAGCAAGCGGATGCTTTCATCACGCTGGCCGACGCGCTCGGCCTGGAGCGCCAAGGCCAGCTCTTCGATCTCTTCGGCCAGCAAGGCTGCGCCGTAGAACTCGACCATTTGCAGCGCGCCATGCACCTGGTGGATGCAGGCCAGGCACTCGCCGAGTGCCTCGCCGTCGGTGGTTTCGACAAACGTGTCCAGCGCCGAACGGGCCTGCTTCAGGGTTTCGGCAATGTCGTCCTTGACCCATTCGAGGGCCACGTAGTCGTGCCGATCAACCATAACTGCTCCGCTTAGAATTCATGAGTTGCTTGTCTTGCCGAGATCTCAAAGCCAATGGAGATCAACTGTGGGAGGGGGCTTGCTCCCTCCCACATTTAGATCGCATTTCAATCATCGACTTGCTTGGGCGGCGGCAGGGTGAAACCCGATACCGACCTGCGCAACTGGCTGGCCATTTTTGCCAGGTTGCCGATGCTTTCAGCGGTGGCGGTCGAGCCCGACGACGTCTGCGTGGTGATTTGCTGGATCACGTTCATGGTCAGGGAAATCTGCCCCGCTGACGACGTTTGTTGCTGCGCCGCGTTAGAGATACTTTGAATCAGCGCTGCCAGGGTTTTCGACACGCCTTCGATCTCTTCCAGCGCCACCCCCGCGTCCTGCGCCAGCCGCGCGCCACGCACCACTTCGGTGGTGGTCTGCTCCATGGAAATCACGGCTTCGTTGGTGTCGGTCTGGATCGCCCGCACCAGGGTTTCGATTTGCCGGGTGGCCGCCGACGAGCGTTCGGCCAGCCGCTGCACTTCATCGGCCACCACCGCAAACCCGCGCCCGGCATCCCCGGCCATGCTCGCCTGGATCGCGGCGTTGAGGGCGAGGATGTTGGTCTGGTCGGCGATGTCGTCGATCAGGCTGACGATGTCGCCGATTTCCTGGGACGACTCGCCCAGGCGCTTGATGCGCTTGGCGGTGTCCTGGATCTGCTCGCGAATGTTGTCCATGCCGTGGATGGTGTTGTGCACCACCTCGTTGCCCTTGTTGGCGATCTCCACCGAACGCTCCGCCACCGCCGAGGATTCGGCGGCGTTAGCCGAGACCTGGTCGATGGACTGAGCCATCTGGTTGATCGCGGTAGATGCTTCGGCGATTTGCTGGGCCTGGTGTTCGGAGGCTTGGGCCAGGTGCATGGCGGTGGCCTGGGTCTCCTGCACGGCCCCGGCCACTTGCCCGGCGGTGAGGTTGATGGTGGCGACCAGGTCGCGCAGTTGATCGACGGAATAGTTGATCGAGTCAGCGATGGTGCCGGTGAAGTCTTCGGTCACCGAGGCCGTTACGGTGAGGTCGCCGTCGGCCAGGTCTTCGATCTCGTCGAGCAGGCGCATGATCGCGTTCTGGTTGCGCTCGTTTTTCTCGGCGGTTTCATGCAATTGGCGGTTGGTTTCGCGGACCATCACCAGGCCGATCAGGATGATGGAGGCCAGCGCGAGCAAACCCAGGACATAACCGCCGATGGTGTCGAAACTGCGCCCATCCGCCAGGTTTTCAAAGCCGGTGGCCAGCTGCGAGGCCTCATCGAGCAAGGTCTGCGACAGGTTGAAAATATTGCTGGCCGACGCGCGTACCTGGAACAGCTGCGGCGAAGTCTCGAGGATTTCATCCACGGAGCCGGAGACAAACTCGAACAACTCCGAGATTTCCGCCAGCCGCGCGCGGGCGTCGGGGTCTTCGACCTGAGTAATGCGCAACCCGGGGTTGCCCTGGAGCATGCCAGTGAGCACCTGGCCGAAGCGGTTGGCGTCGCGACCGAAGGCATCGGCGGCCTGCACGGCGGTTTCGTCGCCGGCGAGCACGGTGTTGACCGCACCGAGGATACGCTCGGCCAACAACGACTGGCGCTGGGCCAACGCAACCTGGCTGGCCGGGGCGCCGCGTTGCAGGAGGATGTCGACGACTTTTTCCGATTCCATCTGCAGTTGCGGCACGGTTTCGGCGAGGGTCGCGGCCACTTGATGCAGGGACAGCACAGTCTGTTCGCTGGCGAGAATGGCGTCAGTGTTTTTCAGCAGCGCTTCCCAGTCGGTCTGCACAGCGCGCATTTCGGCGCGTACGGCGCTTGGCGCGGCGGGCAGGCCGGTTTGCGGGTCGCCTTTTTTCAGGTAGCCCCAGCGCTGGGCGAAGTCATTGCGCGCCTCCCCCAGCAGCTTGAACGCGGCGGCCTTGCCGGCGGCAGCTTCGGTGGCGTTCTTGGCGATGCGCTGGGACAGCACACGCAGCTCACCGGCGTGGCCGATGTACTGTTTGTCGTAGGTGGACTGGGTGTTGAGGTACGCGAAGTTGGCGAACAGCAGCATGATGAACACGATCAACGCTATAAACAGCACGATGATCTGTGAGCGGCTGCGCGAGCCGGCCTGGAGTTTGGGTGTAGTAACGGTGGTCATGCGGCAACATCCATGAAGCCTGGGGCCCGGGCCAGAGCGAAGGGGCTGAAGACCTGCCACGACTGATCGCCGTCGAACTGGCCCTGGATAAACGGCGCGCCGGGAATGGCGTTCGCCTGCAACGCGTCTTGTGCGAAATGCTGCATACCCACCACCTCGTCCACCAGCAGCCCGACAAACAAGTCGTTGTATTCCACCACCAGCACCCGCCGTTGCTTGCGCGCCCTGGACAGTTCAAGGCCGAGAAACCCGCCCAGGTCCAACACCGGCAGCAAGCGCCCGCGCAGGTTGGCCACGCCCTTGACCCAGGGTTTGACTCCCGGCATCAAGGTGCAGCGCGGCTCATGCAACACCTCGGCGACCTCGCCCATCGGCGCCACATACCCGTTTGTCCCCAGGCGAAAAGCGATCCCGCTCCAGCGATGCAGGCGGGTTTCCTGGGACGGCAGGTCGGCGGCCAACAGGCGACAACGGCGGTCGATGTCCAGCAGCAACTCGAAGGCGGTTTGCGACTCGGTCATGATGGCGTGTCGTCAGCCGGCCAGCACCTTGTTCAGGGTGGCGATCAAAGTTTCTTCGTCCACAGGCTTGGTCAGGTAATCCTTGGCGCCCTGGCGTGCGCCCCAGATCTTGTCGGTTTCCTGATCTTTGGTGGTGATGATGATGATCGGAATACCGTTGGTTTCCGGCTCCTTGGACAGCTGGCGCGTGGCCTGGAAGCCATTGAGGCCCGGCATCACGATGTCCATCAATACCGCGTCGGGCTTTTCCTGGCGGGCCAGGGCCACGCCGTCCGCACCGTTCTCGGCCTTGAGGACCTGGTGGCCGTGCTTTTCCAGCATGCCGGTGAGTTTGTACATTTCAGTCGGCGAATCGTCGACGATCAGAACGCGTGCCATGGTTTTCCCCACTACATTGGTCGGCGCCAGCCCTTGTGAGGTGGCGTCAGTGTGCTTGTTCTACTGCGGCGAACCCCGGCACGTAGGCCTTGATTGCGCCCAGCAGTTCTTCCTTGCTGAAAGGTTTGGTCAAAAACTGATCGACACCGACGATGCGCCCCTTAGCCTTGTCGAACAGGCCGTCCTTGGAGGACAGCATGATCACCGGGATCGACTTGAACGCCGGGTTGTTCTTCACCAGGGCGCAGGTCTGATAGCCATCCAGGCGCGGCATCATGATGTCGACAAAAATAATGTGCGGGTGATGATCCACAATCCGGGCCAGGGCATCGAAACCGTCGATGGCCGTGATGACGTCGCACCCCACGTTCTTCAATAGCGTTTCGGCGGTGCGGCGGATCGTTTTCGAATCGTCGATCACCATCACTCTCAAGGCGTTGGAATGCTGTTCCATATCTGCTCTACCATCGCCACAGCGAATCGGTTTTCGGTGTGTACTGCCTGATGTTGCACAGGATGAGCGCCGCAAGCCTTGGAATTCAAGGGCTGCTGCGCCGTGGCAGTCTTTTTAGCACAGTCTCGGGGAGCAATCTATCGAGGGACCCGCCAGGTGGTTTTTCCTTGACCCACAACAGCCGCAGCGCCACTCTGACGCCACTTTTATGCGCCCTAATTTGCTAGAGGAAATCCCCCATGAGCGTTCGCGTCGGCATTGTCATGGACCCTATCGCCAGCATTTCCTATAAAAAGGACAGCTCGCTGGCCATGCTCCTGGCCGCCCAGGCCCGCGGCTGGACCCTGTTCTATATGGAACAGCGTGACCTTTACCAGGGCGACGGCGAGGCCCGCGCGCGCATGCGCCCGCTGCAGGTGTTTGCCAACCCTGAGAAGTGGTTCGAGTTGCAGGACGAGATCGACAGCCCGCTGAGCGACCTCGACGTGATTCTGATGCGCAAGGACCCGCCGTTCGACATGGAGTTCGTCTACTCCACCTACCTGCTGGAGCAGGCCGAGCGCGCTGGCGTGC
Organism: Pseudomonas fildesensis; assembly: GCF_001050345.1. GTDB lineage: Bacteria > Pseudomonadota > Gammaproteobacteria > Pseudomonadales > Pseudomonadaceae > Aquipseudomonas > Aquipseudomonas fildesensis. The sequence goes on from NZ_LFMW01000004.1 coordinate 235,883, forward strand.
TGATCGTCAACAAGCCCCAGAGCCTGCGCGACTGCAATGAAAAGCTGTTCGCCACGCTGTTCCCGCAGTGCACCCCGCCGACCGTGGTCAGCCGCCGCGCCGACGTGCTGCGTGAATTCGCCGCCAAGCACGGCGACGTGATCCTCAAGCCGCTGGACGGCATGGGTGGCACTTCGATCTTCCGTCATCGCGCAGGCGACCCGAACCTGTCGGTGATCCTCGAAACCCTGACGGCCCTGGGCACCCAGCAGATCATGGGCCAGGCTTACCTTCCAGCGATCAAGGACGGCGACAAGCGCATCCTGATGATCGACGGCGAGCCAGTGGATTACTGCCTGGCGCGCATCCCGGCAGCGGGCGAAACACGCGGAAACCTGGCGGCCGGCGGTCGAGGGGAAGCGCGACCGTTGTCGGACAAGGATCGCTGGATCGCCTCCCAGGTCGGCCCGACCCTGCGCGAAAAAGGCCTGCTGTTTGTAGGCCTGGACGTGATTGGTGAGAGCCTCACCGAAATCAACGTCACCAGCCCGACCTGTATTCGTGAGATCGACAATGCTTTCGGCACCAATATCGGCGAAATGCTAATGGCCGTGATTGCCGAAAAGCTGCAAGTTGCGAGCTCCAAGCGGCAAGTTTAAGGCGAACCGCGTTTAGGCTTGCAGCTTGTAACTTGTAGCTTGAAGCTAAAAACCAACATTGCGCTATCATGCGGCACCTACGAAACGCGTGATGTTGGTTTTTTTATGCTCCCTCCGTCCGATCTGCCCCCCGAACTCTCCGAACGCGGCGTGCGCCCGGCTGATCGGCTCGGATTTACCCTGTTCCTGGCGGCATTGATTCACCTGGCATTGATCCTCGGTTTGGGCTTTACCTTCGCCGAACCCAAGCAGATCAGCAAAACCCTGGAAATCACCCTCGCCACGTTCAAAAGCGAAAAGAAGCCCGAGAAGGCCGACTTTCTCGCCCAGGACAACCAGCAAGGCAGCGGCACGCTCGACAAGAAAGCCATCCCCAAGACCACCGAAGTGGCGCCGTTCCAGGACAACAAGGTCAATAAGGTCTCCCCGCCGCCGACGCCCAAGCCCGAGGTCAAGCAGGCAGCGCCAAAGGCCGCCGTGACGACTGTCGCGCCGAAACCGCAGAAAGCCCCGACCAAGACCGAGAAAACCCGGACCGAGCCGCAACCCGAGCCTGTGAAACCGGCACCGACCTTCGACAGTTCGCAACTCTCCGACGAAATCTCCAGCCTCGAAGCCGAACTGGCCCACGAACAGCAACTGTATGCCAAGCGCCCGCGCATCTACCGTCTGAACGCGGCATCCACCATGCGTGACAAGGGGGCCTGGTATAAGGACGAGTGGCGCAAGAAGGTCGAGCGAATCGGCAACCTCAACTACCCGGACGAGGCCCGTCGCCAGCAGATATATGGCAATTTGCGCTTGTTGGTGTCGATCAACCGCGACGGCACGTTATATGAAGTGCAAGTGCTGGAGTCATCTGGCCAGCCGTTGCTGGATCAAGCCGCCCAGCGCATCGTGCGCCTGGCTGCGCCCTTTGCCCCGTTTACCGGCGATTTGAATGATGTGGATCGCCTGGAGATCATTCGTACCTGGAAGTTCGCCAAGGGCGATCGCCTGTCCAGTAACTGACACCCGCTTAACGTGTGGCAACCGGCCTCTGTGGCGAGCGGGCTTGCCCCGCGCTGGGCGGCGAAGCGGCCCCAAACCTGCCAACTTGGTATGCCTGACACACCGAGACTGACTTACTGTGGCTGCTTCGCAGCCCAACGCGGGGCAAGCCCGCTCGCCACAATTATCGTCTGCCGCAGTTTAAAGAAAGCAGACAGCGATCACTCCCAGCTTGTCAGTTCGCCCCTCCAACGCCACACTAGCGGGCATGAAAAATGTCGACCCGACCTACCTCAAGCACCAATTCCTGATCGCCATGCCCCATATGGCCGACCCGAACTTTGCGCAGACCTTGACCTACATCGTCGAGCACACGGCCAATGGTGCCATGGGGTTGGTGGTAAACCGTCCGCAAGAGCTGAACCTGGCCGATATCCTTGAGCAACTGCGCCCGGACATCGACCCGCCAGCCAGTTGCCAACACGTACCGATCTACATCGGCGGGCCGGTGCAGACCGACCGCGGTTTTGTGCTGCACCCCACCGGGCCGACGTTTCAGGCCACGGTAGACCTGGACGGTGTGTCGTTGTCGACCTCCCAGGACGTGTTGTTCGCCATTGCGGACGGCAATGGCCCCGAGCAAAGCGTGATCACCCTCGGCTACGCCGGTTGGGAAGCCGGGCAACTGGAGGCCGAACTGGCCAGCAATGCCTGGCTGACCTGCCCCTACGACGCCGACATCCTGTTCAATACCCCAAGCGAGTTACGCCTGGAAGCGGCCGCCGCCAAGCTGCGGGTCAACCTCAGCCTGCTGACCAGCCAGGCGGGGCACGCCTGATGGCCTTGCGTCTGATCCTCGGTTTTGACTACGGCACCAAACAGATCGGCGTAGCGGTCGGCCAGGTGATCACCGGCCAGGCCCGCGAGCTGTGCACCCTCAAGGCCCAGAACGGCGTGCCGGACTGGAACCAGGTCGAAGCCCTGATCAAGGAGTGGAAACCCGACGCAGTCGTGGTCGGCCTGCCCCTGAACATGGACGGCACCCCCAGCGACATGTGCCTGCGCGCCGAAAAGTTCGCCCGCCGCCTCAACGGCCGCTACAACCTGCCCTTCTATACCCACGACGAGCGCCTGACCACCTTCGAAGCCAAGGGTGAGCGCAAAGGCCGTGGCGGACAGAAGGGCAGCTACCGCGACAATCCGGTGGACGCCATCGCCGCCGCCTTGCTGTTGCAGGGTTGGCTGGATGAAAACACCGCTTTATTTGAATCCTGACTGACGCGGCTTGCCGCGTCTTTTTACGTTTGATCCCGGACCTTGCACGCACCCCCGCCGCGCAAGGCCTTGAAGGAGCCACCATGAGCCTGCCCAATCCCGCCGAACTGATCAGCCAGATGGCGACAAGCCTCACCGCCCATCTGCAACACCGTGCCATCAGCGAGCCGCGCTTTATCGGCATTCGTACCGGCGGCGTGTGGGTGGCCCAGGCATTGCTGGAGGCGTTGGGCAGCGATTCGCCCCTGGGCACGCTGGACGTGTCCTTCTACCGCGACGACTTCAGCCAGAACGGCCTGCACCCGCAAGTGCGCCCTTCGGCCTTGCCGTTCGAGATCGAAGGCCAGCACCTGGTGCTGATCGACGACGTGCTGATGAGCGGCCGCACGATCCGCGCCGCGATGAACGAACTGTTCGACTACGGCCGCCCGGCCAGTGTGACGCTGGTCTGCCTGCTCGACCTGGAAGCTGGCGAATTGCCGATCAGCCCGGATGTGGTCGGCGCCACGCTGTCGCTGGAAGCCCACCAGCGGGTAAAATTGTCCGGTCCCACGCCGCTCGAACTCGAACTGCAAGACCTTGCCCTTTAAACCGCCTTGTAAAGAGTCCCCGCGATGACGCCTTTAGATGCCAAGCGCCCGCTGCAGCTCAATGCTCAGGGCCAGCTGCAACACTTCTTGTCCCTCGACGGTTTGCCCCGCGAACTGCTCACCGAAATCCTCGACACGGCCGACTCGTTCCTCGAAGTCGGTGGCCGGGCGGTGAAGAAAGTCCCGCTACTGCGCGGCAAGACCATCTGCAACGTGTTCTTCGAGAACTCCACGCGCACCCGTACCACCTTTGAACTGGCGGCCCAGCGGCTGTCGGCCGACGTGATCACGCTGAACGTGTCCACCTCGTCGGCGAGCAAGGGTGAGACCCTGCTCGACACCCTGCGCAACCTCGAAGCCATGGCCGCCGACATGTTCGTCGTGCGCCACGGCGACTCCGGCGCAGCGCACTTCATCGCCGAGCACGTGTGCCCGCAGGTGGCGATCATCAACGGTGGCGACGGCCGCCACGCCCACCCGACCCAGGGCATGCTCGACATGCTCACCATCCGTCGGCACAAGGGCAGCTTTGAAAACCTCTCGGTGGCCATCGTCGGCGACATTCTGCACTCGCGGGTGGCGCGCTCGAACATGCTGGCCCTGAAAACCCTGGGTTGCCCGGACATCCGCGTGATCGCGCCAAAAACCCTGCTGCCGATCGGTATCGAGCAGTACGGCGTGAAGGTCTACACCGACATGACCGAGGGCCTCAAGGATGTGGACGTGGTGATCATGCTGCGCCTGCAACGCGAACGCATGTCCGGCGGCCTGCTGCCGAGCGAGGGCGAGTTCTACCGCCTGTTCGGCCTGACCACCGCACGTTTGGCCGGGGCCAAGCCAGATGCCATCGTGATGCACCCGGGGCCGATCAACCGTGGGGTGGAGATTGAGTCGGCGGTGGCCGACGGCAACCAGTCGGTGATTCTCAACCAGGTGACCTACGGCATCGCCGTGCGCATGGCCGTGTTGTCCATGGCCATGAGCGGACAAACCGCACAACGTCAATTCGAGCAGGAGAAGGCCCAGTGAAGCTCAGCATTCTCGGCGCCCGCGTTATCGATCCGGCCAGTGGCCTGGACCAAGTTACCGATCTGCATCTGGAAGCCGGCAAGCTCATCGCCATCGGCGCCGCCCCCGCAGGCTTCAGCGCCAGCGAGACCATCGATGCCAAAGGCCTGGTGGCCGCGCCTGGCCTGGTGGACCTGAACGTCGCCCTGCGCGAGCCGGGCTACAGCCGCAAAGGCAACATCACCAGCGAAACCCGCGCAGCCGCCGCCGGTGGTGTGACCAGCCTGTGCTGCCCGCCGCACACCAAACCGGTGCTGGACACCTCGGCCGTGACCGAGCTGATCCTGGATCGCGCCCGTGAAGCCGGCAATTGCAAAGTGTTCCCCATCGGCGCCCTGAGCAAAGGCCTGGAAGGTGAACAACTGGCCGAGCTGATCGCCCTGCGCGACGCCGGTTGCGTGGCCTTCGGCAATGGCCTGGAGAGCTTTCGCAGCACCCGTACCCTGTGCCGTGCCCTGGAATACGCGGCCACCTTCGATTTGACGGTGATCTTCCACTCCCAGGACCGCGACCTGGCGGAAGGTGGCCTGGCCCATGAAGGCGCCGTCGCCAGCTTCCTCGGCCTGCCGGGCATCCCGGAAACCGCTGAAACCGTGGCCCTGGCCCGTGACCTGCTGCTGGTGGAACAAAGCGGCGTGCGTGCGCACTTCAGCCAGCTGACCAGCGCACGAGGTGTAGCCCTGATCGCCCAGGCCCAGGCCCGTGGCTTGCCGGTGACAGCCGATGTGGCGTTGTACCAGCTGATTTTGACGGACGAAGCGTTGATCGATTTCTCCAGCCTGTATCACGTGCAGCCGCCGCTGCGCACCCGCGCCGACCGTGACGGTTTGCGCGCGGCAGTGAAGTCGGGTGTGGTCTCGGCGATCTCCAGTCACCACCAACCCCACGAGCGCGATGCCAAGTTGGCGCCGTTTGGCGCAACCGAGCCGGGCATCAGTAGCGTTGAGCTGTTGCTACCGCTGGCGATGACGTTGGTGGAAGACGGCTTGCTGGACCTGCCGACGCTGCTGGCGCGCCTGAGCGGTGGCCCGGCCGAGGCCTTGCGCCTGCCGGCGGGCAAGCTGGCGGTGGGTTCTGCGGCGGACCTGGTGCTGTTTGATCCGGCCAGCTCCACGATTGCCGGGGAGCATTGGTTGTCGAAGGGTGAAAACTGCCCGTTCATCGGCCATAGCCTGCCGGCGACGGTGCGTTACACCTTGGTGGATGGGCGTATCAGCTACCAGGCTTAATGATCGTTCCCACGCTCTGCGTGGGAACGCCGCCCTGGACGCTCTGCGTCCGCTCTTAAGTCGTGACGCGGAGCGTCACAGGATGCATTCCCACGCGGAGCGTGGGAACGATCATTCAAGCCCCCTCGCACATTTTAGTTCTCTGTAGAGTTCGAGAGCTTCAGCGTCCGCTATTGCGCTCGGCATTGCGGATCGAAACCTGCGTATTCAACGTCCAGAAGTCGTACAGCACCCCCACCAGGAACAAGCCACCGGTCAGCAGGTAGATCAGACCAGTGATCCATTTTCCCTGGTACATCCGGTGCACACCGAACACACCCAGGAACGCCAACAGAATCCAGGCCACGTTGTATTCGATAGGCCCGGCGGTAAAACGCAGGTCCGCTTCACGGTCCATGGCCGGGATCAGGAACAGGTCGATCAACCAGCCAATTCCCAACAAGCCCAAGGTGAAAAACCAGATCGTGCCCGTCACGGGTTTGCCGTAATAGAAGCGATGCGCGCCGGTAAAACCGAAAATCCAGAGCAGGTAACCGATTACCTTGCTGTGGGTATCTTGCTGCGGACCAATCTGTTGATAGGTGTTCATCGCGGACCTCTTTTGCTTCGATAGATAAATATTTTCACTTTCTTTGTGACTTTTTTACAGGCGCCCGACGTACGGCCAATGGTATCTTCCCTCCCCTGAAAGCCTTATGCCACCTGACTTGTGTAGGACAATTGCTGCGATTCGTCGCGTTTTTCCTGAATTTGACCCCAAGGTTCAGTCGACAAACGGCCTCAGAACGACACAAAAAGCTGTTATAAAGTTGCGCGCAAACCCATAAGAGCCACGCCTAATGCGACCATTTTTCAAGACATGGCTAACCATTTGCCTATTAATGCCACTGGCCGCCCACGCCACCAATCGTGAGCAACGACTTCCTAACGTTAACGGTTTCACCCCTAAAGTTCACAGCACGCCAAGCACTGCCAAATCGGTAAAGCTGACCGTCAACCGCCCGACTCAACTGAGCAAGGCCCACGGTAAAGCAACCCCAGGCCTGATGACCGTCAACACCAAGCAAAGCAGCACCGTCCTCAGCCGCGCCGTTAACGTGCTCGGCACTCCTTATCGTTGGGGCGGCAGCAGCCCAAGTAAAGGGTTCGACTGCAGCGGCTTGGTGAAATATGCATTCAACGACGTTGCCGCCGTGGATTTGCCGCGTACTTCCAACGCCATGGCCAGCGGCCACGGGCAAAAAGTCGATCGCAAGGACCTGAAACCCGGCGACCTGTTGTTCTTCAAGCTCAAGAGCCGCCAGGTCAACCACGTTGCCATCTACCTGGGCAACGACCGCTTTATCCACGCACCGCGCCGTGGCAAATCGGTGAGCATTGACACGCTGAAGAAGCCGTTCTGGGACAAGAACTACGTGATTGCCAAGCGTGTATTGCCGAAAGAGCAGAACAACAACCTGCGGGTAGTCCAGCGCTGATCCAAAGCTGGAATGCAGTAAAAATGTGGGAGGGGGCTTGCTCCCGATAGCGGTGGATCAGTCAGCTTATCTGTACCTGACCCACTGCAATCGGGAGCAAGCCCCCTCCCACATTTGATTTGTGCCGTCCACAAACCCTCAGATATCCCCTGGCACCCGCGCCTGCCCCCGCGCCTCTTCCCGGCTGATTACGCCCTCCGTGACCAACGCCTTCAAACTCATATCCAGCGTCTTCATCCCCAACGCGCCACCGGTCTGAATCGCCGAGACCATCTGTGCCACCTTGTCTTCGCGGATCAAATTGCGCATGGCCGGTGTGCCCAACATGATTTCGTGGGCTGCCACCCGTCCGCCACCGAGTTTCTTCACCAGCACCTGGGACACCACCGCCTGCAGCGACTCCGAGAGCATCGAACGGACCATGGCCTTTTCCCCCGCCGGGAACACGTCTACCAGCCGGTCCACGGTTTTCGCCGCCGAGGTGGTGTGCAGGGTGCCGAAGACCAAATGCCCGGTTTCTGCCGCCGTCAGGGCCAGGCGGATGGTTTCCAGGTCGCGCAGTTCGCCCACCAGAATCACATCCGGATCTTCCCTCAGTGCCGAACGCAGCGCCGCTGAAAAACTGTGGGTGTCGCGGTGCACCTGACGCTGGTTGATCAGGGCTGCTTTGGGCTTGTGGATAAATTCGATGGGGTCTTCCAGCGTGAGGATGTGCTGGCGCCGATGCTGGTTGAGGTAATCGATCATCGCCGCCAGGGTGGTGGATTTCCCGGACCCGGTAGGCCCGGTCACCAGCACCAGCCCGCGCGGCAACTGGGCAATACGCTGGAACACCTCTCCCAGGCCGAGGCTTTCGAGGCTGCGGACTTCGGCGGGGATGGTGCGAAACACAGCGCCCATGCCGCGATCCTGCTGAAATACGTTCACCCGGAAGCGCGCAACACCCGGCAGCTCGAAGGCAAAATCCGTTTCAAGAGATGTTTCGAAATCCTTTTGTTGGTATTGGTTGAGCAAAGGCCTCAATAAGTCCGCCACTTGCGTAGGTGCCAGCACCGGCCAATCCAGGGGCCACACCTCGCCATCTACCCGCAGCATTGGCGCCAGGCCGGCCGACAGATGCAGGTCGGAGGCGCCCCGGTGCACGCTCGTCATGAGCAATTCAGTGATATCCATAGGGCTTTCCATTTCCAGTAGAATGCCGCGGACTCCATATCCACGGGCGCATCTTGAATGTCGACGATAGCAGACAACATCGGCCAGGTTAGCCAGCGCATCCGCGCCGCAGCCGACGCCGTGCAACGTGACGCAAGCAGCATCCACCTGCTGGCCGTGAGCAAGACCAAACCCGCACAAGCCGTGCGCGAAGCCTATGCCGCCGGAATGCACGATTTCGGCGAAAACTATCTGCAGGAGGCCCTGGGCAAACAGGCCGAATTAACCGACCTGCCCTTGAGTTGGCACTTCATCGGCCCCATTCAATCGAACAAGACTCGCGCGATCGCCGAGAATTTCGCCTGGGTGCATTCCGTGGACCGCCTGAAAATCGCACAACGCCTGTCCGAACAACGCCCGGCCGACCTGCCGCCGTTGAATATCTGCATTCAGGTCAACGTCAGTGGCGAAGCCAGCAAGTCCGGCTGTACGCCCGCCGACCTGCCTGCCCTGGCCAACGCGATCAGCGCCCTGCCACGCCTGAAGTTGCGTGGTTTGATGGCGATTCCTGAGCCGACTGAAGACCGAGCCGCACAAGACGCAGCGTTCGCCGCCGTACGCGACCTGCAAAACAGCCTGAACCTGCCACTCGACACACTTTCCATGGGCATGAGCCATGACCTTGAGTCGGCCATCGCCCAAGGCGCCACCTGGGTGCGGATCGGTACCGCCCTGTTTGGCGCCCGCGACTACGGCCAGCCCTGAAATGGCTGACTTCCCTCTGAGTAAGGACCTGTCATGAGCAACACGCGTATTGCCTTCATCGGCGCCGGTAACATGGCGGCCAGCCTGATCGGCGGCCTGCGGGCCAAGGGCCTGGAAGCTGCGCAGATCCGCGCCAGCGACCCGGGCGCCGACACCCGCGCCCGCGTCAGCACCGAGCACGGTATCGAAACCTTCGCCGACAACGCCGAGGCCATCAACGGCGTCGACGTGATCGTGCTGGCGGTCAAGCCACAGGCCATGAAGGCCGTGTGCGAGAGCCTGCGCCCAAACCTGCAACCGCACCAGCTGGTGGTATCCATCGCCGCCGGCATCACCTGCGCCAGCATGAAAAGCTGGCTCGGTGCCCAACCGATTGTGCGCTGCATGCCCAACACACCGGCGCTGGTAAGCCAGGGCGTCAGCGGCTTGTACGCCACTGCCGAAGTGACCGCCGAACAGCGTGATCAGGCCCAGGAACTGCTGTCCGCCGTGGGCCTGGCCTTGTGGCTGGAACAGGAGCAGCAACTGGACGCGGTCACCGCCGTGTCCGGCAGCGGCCCGGCGTACTTCTTCCTGCTGATCGAAGCCATGACCGCCGCCGGCGTGAAACTCGGCCTGCCTCACGAAGTCGCTGAGCAACTGGCTGAACAAACTGCCCTGGGCGCCGCGAAAATGGCCGTCGGCAGCGACGTGGACGCCGCCGAGTTGCGCCGTCGCGTCACGTCGCCTGGTGGCACCACGCAAGCGGCCATCGAATCATTCCAGGCTGGGGGCTTTGAAGCCCTGGTGGAAAAAGCACTGGGTGCCGCAGCACATCGTTCGGCTGAAATGGCCGAGCAGCTGGGCAAATAGTCGTCCCTTACGAAGGAAATTCTTAGATGCTCGGAATCAATGACGCTGCCATTTTCATCATCCAGACCCTGGGCAGCCTGTACCTGCTGATCGTGCTGATGCGCTTTATCCTGCAACTGGTGCGGGCGAACTTCTACAACCCGTTGTGCCAGTTCGTGGTCAAGGCCACCCAACCGCTGCTCAAGCCACTGCGCCGGGTGATCCCAAGCCTGTTCGGCCTGGACATGTCGTCGCTGGTACTGGCGCTGCTGCTGCAGGTCTTGCTGTTCGTGGTGATCCTGATGCTCAACGGCTACCAGGCCTTCACCCTGCTGCTGCTGCCATGGGCGTTGATCGGCGTGTTCTCGCTGTTTTTGAAGATCATTTTCTGGTCGATGATCATCAGCGTGATCCTCTCGTGGGTCGCCCCCGGCAGCCGTAGCCCGGGCGCCGAACTGGTCGCGCAGATTACCGAGCCGGTGCTGGCACCGTTCCGTCGGTTGATCCCTAACCTGGGCGGCCTGGATATCTCGCCGATCTTCGCGTTTATCGCGATCCAGCTGCTGCAAAGCTGGGTGATTCCGCGTCTGGCTTTCTATGCGTTCATGCCCAAAGAGCTGTTCGGGCTGATCTGACCTGATGATCATTCCCACGCTCTGCGTGGGAATGCATCCCGTGACGCTCCGCGTCACAGTTACGCAGGTCTGAACCCAGGCGTTGCCCCCCGGACGCGGAGCGTCCAAGCAGGCATTCCCACGCAGAGCGTGGGAACGATCATGTGGGTCAGGGTTTGCTTGCCGCTAGGTGCAGCGGTCTTTAGACTTACGCCTCATTTAAACGAGAGCAGGGTCGATGCCAACTGCCTTCCCCCCCGATTCTGTTGGACTGGTCGTGCCCCAAGTGGCGCACTTCGGCGAACCGCTGGCCCTGGCCTGCGGCCGTTCGCTGCCTGCCTATGACCTGATCTATGAAACCTACGGCCAACTGAACGCCACGGCGAGCAACGCCGTGCTGATCTGCCACGCCCTGTCCGGCCATCACCACGCCGCCGGTTTCCACAGCATTGACGAGCGCAAGCCTGGCTGGTGGGACAGTTGCATCGGCCCCGGCAAGCCCATCGACACCACCAAATTCTTCGTGGTCAGCCTGAACAACCTCGGCGGTTGCAACGGTTCCACCGGCCCCAGCAGCCTCAACCCGGAAACCGGCAAGCCCTTCGGCGCCGACTTCCCGGTACTCACCGTGGAAGACTGGGTGCACAGCCAGGCCCGCCTCGCCGACCTGTTGGGCATCAACCAGTGGGCCGCCGTGATCGGTGGCAGCCTGGGGGGCATGCAGGCCCTGCAATGGACCATCACCTACCCGGACCGCGTGCGCCATTGCCTGGCCATCGCCTCGGCCCCCAAATTGTCGGCGCAGAACATCGCCTTCAACGAAGTGGCCCGCCAGGCGATCCTCACCGACCCCGAGTTCCACGGTGGTTCGTTCCAGGAAGCGGGTGTGATCCCCAAGCGTGGCTTGATGCTGGCGCGGATGGTCGGGCATATCACCTACCTGTCCGACGATTCAATGGGCGAAAAATTCGGCCGTGGCCTCAAGAGCGAAAAGCTCAACTACGACTTCCACAGCGTCGAGTTCCAGGTGGAAAGCTACCTGCGGTATCAGGGCGAAGAATTTTCGGGGCGTTTCGACGCCAACACCTACCTGCTGATGACCAAGGCCCTGGACTACTTCGACCCGGCGGCGAACTTTGATGACGACCTGGCGAAAACCTTCGAGGGCGCCACGGCCAAGTTCTGCGTGATGTCGTTCACCACCGATTGGCGCTTCTCGCCGGCCCGTTCGCGGGAATTGGTGGATGCCTTGATGGCTGCCAAGAAAGACGTTTGCTACCTGGAGATCGACGCACCGCAAGGCCACGACGCCTTCCTGATTCCGATCCCGCGTTACTTGCAGGCCTTTCGCAACTACATGAACCGCATAACGCTTATATGAATTGCTTACGCTTTGGGAGAACGCCATGAGAGCCGACCTGGACATCATCCAAGACTGGATACCCGCCGGCAGCCGCGTGCTCGACCTTGGCTGCGGTGATGGCGAACTGCTGAGCTGGCTGCGCGACAACAAGCAAGTCACCGGCTACGGCCTGGAAAACGACCCGGACAACATCGCCCAGTGCGTGGCCAAGGGCATCAACGTGATCGAACAGGACCTGGACAAGGGCCTCGGCAACTTTGCCAGCAACAGCTTCGACATCGTGGTGATGACCCAGGCCCTGCAGGCGGTGCACTACCCGGACCGTATCCTCGATGAAATGCTGCGCGTGGGCCGCCAGTGCATCATCACCTTCCCCAACTTCGGCCACTGGCGTTGCCGCTGGTACCTGGCCACCAAGGGCCGGATGCCGGTATCGGACTTCCTGCCCTACACCTGGTACAACACGCCGAACATCCACTTCTGCACCTTCGAAGACTTCGAAGCCTTGTGCGGCGCACGGGAAGCCAAGGTAATCAACCGCCTTGCCGTCGATCAACAGCACCGCCACGGCTGGGCAAGTAAACTATGGCCCAACTTGTTGGGTGAGATCGGGATTTACCGGGTCAGCAGTCCTGGCCTGACGGACCACAAGATTGCCGTCTAAACATTTTCAAGAGGGACGATCATGAATCGCCTGGCTGTTTTTCTACTCACCGCGTGCCTGGGCGCCAGCGCCGTGGCTGCGGACGCTATCGACAGTAAGCGCCAGAAAGAATTTGGCGATATTACGGTGCACTACAACACCTTTACCTCCAGCTTCCTGCAACCCGAAACAGCCCAGGCCATAGGCGTGGTGCGCAGCAAGAACAAGGGTTTGATCAATGTTTCGGTGATCAAGGGCGTTAACCCGGTGGCTGCACAAGTGACTGGCACAATCAAAGACTTGAGCGGCAAGAGCGAGATCCTGACGTTCAAGCAGATCACCGAGAAAGGTGCGATCTATTACCTCGCGCCCTACAACGTTCCACAACAGGAAGTGCGAGTGTTCACCATCAATGTTGAAACCGGTGGCAAAGCCCATGGTTTCCAATTCAACCAGGAACTGTTTCCGGCGGAATGATGAACCTTAATCAACTCGTACTGGCCAGCCATAACGCCGGCAAGCTCAAAGAGCTCCAGGCCATGCTCGGCGACTCCGTGCAACTGCGCTCGATCGGCGAATTCAGCCAGGTCGAGCCGGAAGAAACCGGCCTGTCGTTTGTCGAAAACGCCATTCTCAAGGCGCGTAATGCCGCACGCATCTCCGGCCGGCCGGCGCTGGCGGATGACTCGGGCCTGGCAGTGGATTTCCTCGGTGGTGCGCCCGGTATCTATTCGGCGCGTTATGCCGACGGCAAGGGCGACGCGGCGAACAACGCCAAACTGCTGGACGCCCTCAAGGACGTGCCGGACGCCGAGCGTGGCGCACAATTCGTCTGCGTGCTGGCCCTGGTGCGCCACGCCGATGACCCGCTGCCGATCCTCTGCGAAGGCCTGTGGCATGGCCGTATCCTGCATGCCGCCAGCGGCGAACACGGGTTTGGTTATGACCCACTGTTCTGGGTGCCGGAGCGTAATGTCTCCAGCGCAGAGCTGAGCCCGGCCGACAAGAACCAGATCAGCCACCGCGCCCGTGCAATGGATTTGCTGCGCCAGCGTCTGGGCCTGAAATGACCCAGAACACCTCTGCGCAGCCGCTGATTCACGGCGGCGCGCAAACACCACGGGCGGCCATGCCCCACTTGCCGCCCTTGGCGCTGTACATCCATATCCCATGGTGCGTGCGCAAATGCCCGTATTGCGACTTCAACTCCCACACCGCCAGCAAAGTGCTGCCGGAAGAAGAGTACGTCGACGCCCTGCTGGTCGACCTCGATCAGGACCTGCACGCGGTGTATGGCCGTGAACTGAGTTCGATCTTCTTCGGTGGCGGCACGCCGAGCCTGTTCAGCGCTGCGGCACTGGGCCGCTTGCTCAAGGGTGTGGAAGCGCGCATTCCGTTTGCCGGCGACATCGAGATCACCCTGGAAGCCAACCCCGGGACCTTCGAGCAAGAGAAGTTCGTCGCGTACCGCAAGCTGGGGATCAACCGGCTGTCCATCGGCATCCAGAGCTTCCAGCAGGAAAAGCTTGAAGCGCTGGGCCGCATCCACAACGGCGACGAAGCTGTGCGCGCCGCCGGCATGGCCCGCCAGGCCGGGTTCGACAATTTCAACCTGGACCTGATGCACGGTTTGCCCGATCAGTCCCTGGACGACGCCCTGAGCGACCTGCGCCAGGCTATCGCGCTCAAGCCGACGCACTTGTCCTGGTACCAGCTGACCCTGGAACCCAACACCGTGTTCTGGAACCAACCGCCCGTGCTGCCGGAAGACGACACCCTGTGGGACATCCAGGAAGCCGGCCAGGCACTGCTCGCCGAACACGGTTACGCACAATACGAAGTGTCGGCCTATGCCCAAGCGGGCCGCCCGGCACGGCACAACCTGAACTACTGGAGCTTTGGCGACTTTATCGGCATCGGCGCTGGTGCCCACGGCAAGCTCAGCCATCCGGACGGGCGCATTGTGCGCGCCTGGAAAACCCGCGCCCCCAAGGACTACCTCAACCCGGCCAAAAGCTTCCAGGCCGGGGCGAAAGAACTGACCAACGAGGAACTGCCGTTCGAGTTCCTGATGAACGCCCTGCGCCTCACTGAAGGCGTCGACGCCAAGCTCTACGCCGAACGCACCGGCCTCGACCTGGCGAGCCTCGATGAGGCGCGTCGCGAGGCAGAACAAAGTGGCTTAATGCAGGTCGAACCGTCACGCCTGGCGGCGACCGACCGCGGGCAACTCTTTCTCAATGACCTGTTGCAGAAGTTTTTGAGCTGATCGCTCTAAGGAAATCGAATGGATTTGGTACTCGACCTGCTGGCCACCGTATCCCGTTGGAGCCGTAGCAACCTGTCGGAGATCTCTCTGGCGCTTGTGGGCTGTTTGCTGGTGCTGTTCGGCGCCGACATCAAGGGCTGGGTCGAAGCCCGCCTGGGCAGCATCGCCGGCGCCTTGCGCGTACCGTTGATGGCGCTGCTGTGCATGATCGGCAGCGGCGCGGCGTTGATCTACGCTACGCCGTGGATTGTGCGGGGGTTGAGCCAGTTCAATAACTACAGCCTGGCGCCGGTGTTGTTGGTGGTGCTGGTGTTGATTGGCGTAGTCGCCGACCGGCGTTGATATCGTCAGAAATGCAGCTCGGTTTGACTTAGGCCGCTATCAACAACTTTAGAAAAGACTTAACCACAAAAATTGTGAAATGGATTTCAATAAATGCGCACTCCTATAATTATTTTAGCCATCTTCTCAACAGTAGTTATTTTAGCCACAGGATTCTGGGCAAAACTTTCAAGCTTAGTTTTACCCAACACCACATGGGGACTTTACACAAAAAGCTTTTTCGAAAACATATTGGCCGGAGCACACGGAACCATTATAGATTTGTTTCTTGTCGGTATCGTTCTATATTGGTTCGAGCGCAGAACCGAACAGAGAGACAAGGAAGCGAAAGCGAATTCTGACCGTTCCGCTGCGATCACCAGGCACAAAGAAACCCTAGCAGACCTTCGCCTTTATGAAGGCAGCGACTGCCCACACAGAACGTTGACCACAATTAAGCGACTCTTAGCTTTAGATTCCCAAGACTTCCCCTGCTTTGAAGCAAATTTGCAAGGCATGTATATTGAGAACTTGAAGCTAACAGACAAAAACATGATTGCAGTAAACTTCAGAAATGCAACACTATCAAATACGACATTAACCGACTGTAAATGTGATGCTGCAAATTTCATTAAAGCTGAATTTAAGCATGTAACATTGGAAAACGTAAACCTAAATAGATCAAAATTCTGTGGTGCAACTTTGTCAGGTACAGATTTCTCAACATGCAAAATAGAACGGGCAGACTTCAGCGATGCCATCCTAAGGAGCGCGATATTCAAGGGCGTCGACTGCAAAGGGGTGAATTTCAAAGATGCGGACTTGCGCTCCGTAAACTTTAAAGGAGCTAAAAATCTCACGAGAAAAATGTTACTCACGGCAAAAAACACCGACCATATACAGATCGATGTTTTAAGTTAAATAATTATAACGAGGAGGGAATTGAACCACTCTTCCTGCCGAAGAACGACAGTTAACGGGGTGACACCGACTTCCCGATGCGTACCGCCCCGGGGAATGAACCCCGTTACCAGCAACCAGCTCGTTGGGCTCTGATACTACTTAGCCATATCACAAGTGGCAATTTATTTTTGCTTCTCAAACTTCAAATCCCACACGCCATGCCCCAACCGCTCGCCACGGCGCTCGAACTTGGTGATCGGACGCTCAACCGGGCGTGGCACACATTTGCCGTCTTCGGCCAGGTTGCGGTAGCCAGGGGCTACGTCCATTACTTCCAGCATGTATTGCGCATACGGTTCCCAGTCGGTGGCCATGTGCAGGATGCCGCCCACTTTCAGCTTGCTGCGCACCAGTTCCGCGAAGGAAGCCTGGACGATGCGGCGCTTGTGGTGACGGCTTTTGTGCCACGGGTCCGGGAAGAACAACATCAGGCGGTCGAGGCTGTTGTCGGCGATGCAGCGGTTAAGCACTTCAATCGCATCGCAGTCGTAGACCCGCAGGTTGGTCAGGCCCTGGGTGAGCACGCCATTGAGCAGCGCGCCAACACCCGGCCGGTGCACTTCCACACCGATGAAATCCTGTTCCGGCGAGGCCGCAGCCATTTCCAGCAGGGAGTGGCCCATGCCGAAGCCGATTTCCAGGGAACGCGGGGCCGAACGACCGAACACCTGGTCATAGTCCACCGGCGCGTCGGCCAGCGGCAGCACGAACAGCGGCGTACCTTGCTCCAGGCCCTTTTGTTGGCCTTCAGTCATGCGGCCGGCGCGCATCACAAAACTCTTGATGCGGCGGTGCTTGGACTCGTCGCCTTCTTCCACGGTGTTCGGCGTTTCGTTTGATTCAGTCATCAATGGCTCTTACTTGATCAGACCATCCAGCGGCGAGGAGGCGCTGGCGTAGAGTTTTTTCGGCATGCGCCCGGCGAGGTAGGCCAGGCGGCCCGCGACGATGGCGTGTTTCATGGCTTCGGCCATCATGATCGGTTGCTGGGCATTGGCGATGGCCGAGTTCATCAGCACCGCTTCGCAGCCCAGTTCCATGGCGATGGTGGCGTCGGAGGCAGTGCCCACACCCGCATCCACCAGCACCGGAATTTTGGCTTCTTCGAGGATGATCTGCAGGTTGTACGGGTTGCAGATCCCCAGGCCCGTACCGATCAGCCCGGCCAGCGGCATCACGGCGATGCAGCCGATTTCGGCCAGTTGGCGCGCGATGATCGGGTCATCGCTGGTGTAGACCATCACGTCGAAGCCTTCCTTGACCAGGGTCTCAGCGGCCTTGAGGGTTTCGATCACATTGGGGAACAGGGTTTTCTGGTCGGCCAGCACTTCCAGCTTCACCAGGTTGTGGCCGTCGAGCAGCTCACGGGCCAGGCGGCAGGTGCGCACGGCTTCGATGGCGTCGTAGCAACCGGCGGTGTTCGGCAGGATGGTGTAGCGGTCTGGCGGCAGGATATCCAGCAGGTTCGGTTCGCCCGGGTTCTGGCCGATGTTGGTGCGGCGCACGGCCACGGTCACGATCTCGGCGCCCGAGGCTTCGATGGCCAGGCGGGTTTCTTCCATGTCGCGGTACTTGCCGGTGCCGACCAGCAGACGGGACTGGTAGGTACGACCGGCCAGGACGAAGGGCTTGTCGCTACGAACGATGCTCATGGGAAATCCTCGTAATGGGGTGAGGTTCTGCAGAATTCTGGGCCGCCTAAGAGCGGCGCGACCGACTAACCGCCGCCGATGGCGTGCACCACTTCGACCTGGTCACCTTCGGTGAGCGCGGTCTCGGCGTGCAGGCTACGCGGGACGATATCCAGGTTGAGCTCCACTGCGACGCGGCGCGAGGTTAAGTCCAGGCGGGTCAGCAGGGCCGCAACGGTTTCACCGTCGGGCAGTTCAAGGGATTCGCCGTTCAACTGAATGCGCATGCCACGGGCCGCCATCGTTTTTAGGGGCCAACATTCTAGCCCGATTGGGACCTAAAGGTCAGCTCCAAGCGTCAAGCGGTCAGCTGCAAGCGCCATGCGGCCAGGCCCAGGAGGAACCAGCCCAGCAGGAAGGCGAGGCCGCCGAACGGCGTGATGATGCCGAGTTTGCTGATACCGGTCAGGGTCAGCGCGTACAGGCTGCCGGAGAACAGCAGGATGCCGACGACAAACGACACGCCCGCCCAGGTCACCAGACGGCCTGGCAGGTGCGCCGCGAGCAACGCTACGCCGAACAACGCCAGGGTGTGCACCAGTTGGTAGGTGACGCCAGTGTGGAAAATCGCCAGGTATTCGGCGCTCAGGCGGTTTTTCAGGCCGTGGGCGGCAAAGGCGCCAAGGGCGACACCGGTGAAGCCGAAAAAGGCAGCCAGCATCAGAAAGCTACGCAGCATGGGGAACTCCAGTCAGACTCATCGGGCAGGGTCTGTATAATGGCCCGCTCAACGGGTTCGGCCAAGCCATCTCTATGCTGCATCTCCTCTACAAACGCTTTCTCAACGTCGTGAAATGGTTTGCCATCGGCAGCGTTTTGCTGGTGCTGCTGTTCCGTGTCGTGCCGCCCCCCTTCACTGCGTTGATGGTTGAGCGCAAGGTCGAATCCTGGTTCGACGGCGAGCCGATTGACTTGCAGCGCACCTGGGTGCCGTGGGACGAGATCTCCGACGACCTCAAGGTGGCGGTGATGGCGGGCGAGGACCAGCGTTTCCCCCAACATTGGGGCTTTGATTTTGGCGCGATCCAGGCGGCGCTTTTGCATAACGAACGCGGCGGTTCGATTCGTGGCGCCAGCACCTTGAGCCAGCAGGTGTCGAAAAACCTGTTCCTGTGGGCCGGTCGCAGTTACTTGCGCAAAGGCCTGGAGGCCTGGTTTACCGGGCTGATCGAGGTGCTGTGGCCCAAGCAGCGGATTCTTGAGGTGTACCTCAACAGCGTGGAATGGGATGAAGGCGTGTTTGGCGCAGAGGCAGCCGCGCGGCATCACTTCGGGGTCAGTGCCAAAGGGCTTTCGCGACAACAGGCCAGCTATCTGGCGGCGGTGCTGCCTAATCCACGAGTGTGGAGTGCCAGCCATCCGACGGCGTATGTGGCGCGGCGGGCCGCCTGGATTCGCCAGCAGATGAGCCAATTGGGTGGCGACGGTTATCTGGTGGAACTGAATAACTCGCGCAAAGCGCCCTGGTCCGACTGACACAATACAAAAAAATGTGGGAGGGGGCTTGCTCCCGATGGCGGCGTGTCAGGCACTGATATGTCACTGACACACTGCTATCGGGAGCAAGCCCCCTCCCACATGTTTAGGCGGCGATCGACAACTTAAGCTTGTTCATCGCGCTTTTCTCAAGCTGACGAATCCGCTCGGCCGACACGTTGTACTTCTGCGCCAGGTCGTGCAGCGTGGCTTTTTCTTCCGCCAGCCAGCGCTGGTAGAGGATGTCACGGCTGCGGTCGTCCAGCACTTCCAGCGCTTCGTGCAGGTTGTGGTTGGAGTTGTCGCTCCAATCGGCATCTTCCAGTTGACGCGCCGGGTCGTACCGGTGGTCTTCCAGGTAGTTGGCCGGCGATTGGAAGGCGCTGTCGTCGTCCGCTTCGGCGGCCGGGTCGAAGGCCATGTCATGGCCTGTCAGGCGGCTTTCCATCTCGCGCACTTCACGCGGCTCCACGCCGAGGCTTTCGGCCACGCGGTGGACCTCCTCGTTGTTCAGCCACGCCAGGCGTTTCTTCTGGCTGCGCAGGTTGAAGAAGAGCTTGCGCTGGGCCTTGGTGGTCGCCACTTTCACGATGCGCCAATTGCGCAGGATGAACTCGTGGATTTCCGCCTTGATCCAGTGCACGGCAAACGACACCAGACGCACACCCATTTCAGGGTTGAAACGCTTTACAGCCTTCATCAGGCCGACGTTGCCTTCCTGGATCAGGTCAGCCTGGGCCAGGCCGTAGCCGCTATAGCTACGGGCGATATGTACAACAAAACGCAGGTGGGCGAGCACCATCTGCCGAGCCGCCCCCAAATCCTGCTCATAGTAGAGACTCTCGGCCAGTTCACGCTCCTGCTCGGGCGTCAGCAATGGAATGCTGTTAACCGTGTGCACATAGGCTTCCAGGTTCGCACCCGGGACCAAGGCATAAGCAGGTTGCAAAGAAGTGGTCATACGAAAAAACCTCCGACTCACATAACTCGTGCAGTTCAGCACTGCGAAAATTGACCGGGAACCGTAGGACAAGTTCCCTAAACCACTGATACGGTCAATACAAACGAAACCACATTAATCTGACATTAACTACTTCGGTGCCAGCTCACGTAAATGCCGTGCGACCGCAATCCAAGCACCGATATACCCCAACAATACTGCGCCAAGCAAGAGCGACAGACCATCGGCAACCGGTACCCCGGCCAAGGCAAAATCACTGCCATACAAACCGGCAAGCCCGACCACCGCGTCGTTCAGCCAGTCAAGGCCAAACGCCAGTACGCCCCAGGACAAAATCCCTGCACCAAAGCCATAAAGCGCGCCCATGTACAGAAAAGGACGACGCACATAGCTGTCTGTGCCGCCGACCAGTTTAATCACTTCTATCTCGGTGCGACGGTTTTCAATATGAAGACGAATGGTATTACCTATCACCAAAAGTAATGCAGACACCAACAGCACCGTCAAACCGAACACAAAACGGTCACCCAGCTTGAGGATTGCGGCCAGGCGCTCCACCCAGACTAGATCAAGTTGCGCCTGCTGCACCTTGGGCATCTCTGCGAGTTTTTGTCGCAGGGCTTCAAGGGCTGGCTTGTCGACTTCATTTGGCGTCACCAACACCACGCCCGGCAGCGGGTTCTGCGGCAGCTCTTTAAGCGCCTCGCCCAGCCCGGACTGTTGCTGGAACTCCTCAAGGGCCTGATCGCTGCTGATGTACTCAGCCTGCGCCACGCCCGGCAGGTTCTTGATGTCGTCGCGCAGGGCCTCGCCGTCTTTGGCGCTGGCATCCAGGTTCAGGTACAGCGAAATCTGCGCCGCACGCTGCCAGGAACCGCCCAGGCGCTCGACATTATTAAGCAGCAGCGACAAACCCATCGGCAAGCTCAGGGCGACGGCCATCACCAGGCAGGTAAAAAAGCTGCCGATCGGCTGCTTGCCCAGGCGACGCAGGCTGTCCAGCAGGCTGGCGCGATGGCTTTCGATCCAGGCGCGCAGCAGCGTGCTGAAGTCCGGGCCGTCATCTTCGTCGTGCTTTTTCTTTTTCGGTTGCGGGTCGGCCGGTTTCGGCGCCACGCGCTCGGAGACTTTAGGGCTGCGTGTCGCACTCATACGCCAGCCTCCCCGTCACCGATCAGGCGGCCGCGTTGCAACGTCAACATGCGATGACGCATACGCGCGATCAGCGCCAGGTCGTGGCTGGCGATCAGCACACTGGTGCCCAGGCGGTTGATGTCTTCGAACACGCCCATGATCTCGGCCGCCAGGCGCGGGTCGAGGTTACCGGTAGGTTCGTCCGCCAGCAGCAACGCCGGGCGGTGCACGATGGCGCGGGCGATGCCGACGCGCTGTTGCTGGCCGGTAGACAGGTCGCCGGGGTAAAGGTCGGTCTTGTCCGACAACGCCACGCGCTCCAGGGCCGAATCCACACGCTTGACGATCTCGGCCTTGGATAGCCCGAGAATCTGCAACGGCAGGGCAATATTGTTGAACACCGTGCGATCAAACAGCAGTTGGTGGTTCTGGAACACCACGCCGATCTGGCGGCGCAGGAAGGGAATCTGCGCATTGCTGATGGTGGCCAGGTCCTGGCCCGCCAGCAGCAGCTTGCCGGTGGTCGGGCGTTCCATGGCCAGCAGCAGGCGCAACAGCGTACTTTTGCCGGCGCCCGAGTGGCCGGTCACGAACAAGAATTCGCCGCGACGCACTCGAAAGCTCAGCTCATGCAAGCCGACATGCCCGTTGGCATAGCGTTTACCGACCTGTTCGAATCGAATCATGAACGCTCCCGCTCGGCAAACAGTGCCTGTACAAAGGGTTCGGCTTCAAAGGTGCGCAGGTCGTCGATGCCTTCACCGACGCCGATGTAACGAATCGGCAACCCGAACTGTTTCGCCAGGGCGAAGATCACGCCGCCTTTGGCCGTGCCGTCGAGCTTAGTCAATACCAGGCCGGTCAGTTGCACCGTCTGGTTGAATTGTTTGGCCTGGCTGATGGCGTTCTGGCCGGTACCGGCGTCCAGCACCAGCAACACTTCGTGCGGGGCGTCAGCGTCGAGCTTGCTGATCACGCGGCGCACTTTTTTCAGTTCTTCCATCAGGTTGTCTTTGGTGTGCAGGCGACCGGCGGTATCCGCGATCAGCACATCAATATTACGGGCCTTGGCGGCTTGCACGGCATCGAAGATCACCGAGGCCGAGTCGGCGCCGGTGTGCTGGGCGATCACCGGGATCTTGTTGCGCTCACCCCAGACTTGCAGCTGCTCCACGGCGGCGGCGCGGAAGGTGTCGCCGGCGGCGAGCATGACTTTTTTGCCGTCCAACTGCAGCTTCTTGGCCAGCTTGCCGATGGTGGTGGTCTTGCCGGCGCCGTTGACGCCAACTACCAGGATCACGAACGGCTTGTTCGGGGTGATCACCAGCGGCGCTTCCACCGGTTTGAGCATCGCGGCCAGCTCGGCCTGCAGGGATTTGTAGAGTGCGTCGGCGTCGGTCAGCTGCTTGCGCGCGACCTTCTGGGTCAGGCTCTGGATGATCACAGCGGTGGCTTCGACGCCCACGTCGGCGGTCAGCAGACGGGTTTCGATGTCTTCCAGCAGCTCGTCATCAATGACTTTTTTGCCGAGGAACAGGCTGGCCATGCCTTCGCCGATGCTGGCGCTGGTTTTACTCAAGCCTTGCTTGAGGCGGGCGAAGAAGCCGGTTTTGCTGGATTCGGTGGATTCGGTGGATTCGGCAGGCTCTTCGATGATAGCGGGAGCGGCAATCATGGCAGGGGCTGGTTTTGGTTCGACAACCACCGGCGCGGGCTCTTCGACAACGACCGGAATCGGCGGCGCCACGTGTTCGGCCTGCACATCTTCAACCAGCGCCACCGGTTCTTCGGCCACCGGCAGTTCCAGCCATGGCTTATGCTCCGGCTCCGGCTCCGGTTCAGGCTCAGCCTCAACCACCGGCTGCAACACCGGCTCAGCCATGGGCAACACTACCGGCGCCGGGGTTTCGGCAACTGGTTCGGCTTCTACTATAGGTTCAGGGATCGGCTCAGGTTGAACCTGCGGCTGTTCGACGACGGTTTCCTGCGGCTTTTTGCGCAGCCATCCGAACAGGCCTTTCTTCTCGCCAGCCGCAGCTGGGGTCTTCTTGTCGTCGTTGGAACCAAACATGGAGACGGCTATC
The DNA here is from genome assembly GCF_001050345.1 of Pseudomonas fildesensis. Taxonomy (GTDB): domain Bacteria; phylum Pseudomonadota; class Gammaproteobacteria; order Pseudomonadales; family Pseudomonadaceae; genus Aquipseudomonas; species Aquipseudomonas fildesensis. The sequence continues at coordinate 259,418 of NZ_LFMW01000004.1, forward strand.
TCAAGGTAGCGATGCGCCAGGGCGCCTCGGTAAATAAAATTCGATGCAGAACAGACTGCTTTAAAGCCCGCTTGTTCATGCGCAACATTTTGTAAGGCGTAAATAAAGGCCTCAACAAATCGATTCAATATAGGACTGAAACGATAAAATCGGCGAAAAGCGGAAGATCGTCGGGGAAACCCGGCGCCAATTCCAACTTCCCTACGACTGAATCCGGAACGAGATGACGGCCGCAGTGGCCGTCGGTAAACCGGATCAGTATCCTAGCACCTCCTCGCCCGCCGACGCTAAGACCAAGCGGGCAGTCCAACAGGTTTAAAAACGAATGAATGCTCTAGCCCGCCGCGCCGCAGGCCTGCTGTTCAGCACAGTTTGTCTGCCTCTTTCAGCTTTGGCTGCCGATCCACAACCCACCCATGAATTCACCCTCGATAACGGCCTCAAAGTGGTCGTGCGCGAAGACCATCGCGCGCCGGTGGTGGTTTCCCAGGTCTGGTACAAGGTCGGTTCGAGCTACGAAACCCCGGGCCAGACCGGTTTGTCCCACGCTCTGGAGCACATGATGTTCAAGGGCAGCGCCAAGGTCGGCCCCGGCGAAGCCTCGCTGATCCTGCGCGACCTGGGCGCCGAAGAAAATGCGTTCACCAGCGATGACTACACCGCGTACTACCAGGTGCTGGCCCGTGACCGCCTGGGTGTGGCCTTCGAACTCGAAGCCGACCGCATGGCCAGCCTTCGCCTGCCCGCCGACGAGTTCAGCCGCGAGATCGAGGTAATCAAGGAAGAACGCCGCCTGCGCACCGACGACAACCCGATGTCCAAGGCTTACGAGCGCTTCAAGGCGATAGCCTACCCGGCGAGCGGCTACCACACGCCGACCATCGGCTGGATGGCCGACCTGGACCGCATGAAGGTCGACGAGCTGCGTCACTGGTACCAGTCCTGGTATGTGCCGAACAACGCCACCCTGGTGGTAGTCGGCGACGTGACGCCAGACGAGGTGAAGAACCTGGCCCAGCGCTACTTCGGCCCGATCCCCAAGCGTGACGTACCGCCCGCCAAGATCCCGATGGAACTGGCCGAGCCCGGCGAACGCCTGCTGACCCTGCATGTGCAGACCCAATTGCCGAGCGTGATCCTGGGTTTCAACGTGCCTGGCCTGGCCACCGCTGAAGACAAACGCTCCGTACAATCCCTGCGCCTGATTTCGGCGTTGCTGGACGGCGGCTACAGCGCGCGTATCTCGGAGCAGTTGGAGCGCGGTGAAGAGTTGGTATCCGCCGCGTCCACCAACTACGACGCCTACACCCGGGGCGACAGCCTGTTCATGCTGACGGCCACGCCGAACCAGCAGAAAAAGAAAACCGTCGCCCAAGCTGAAGCCGGCCTGTGGCGCCTGCTTGACGAGCTGAAAGCCAAACCGCCGACTGCCGAAGAACTGGAGCGTATCCGCGCCCAGGTCATTGCCGGGCTCGTCTACCAGCGTGACTCCATCACCAGCCAAGCCACGGCCATCGGCTCCCTGGAAACCGTGGGCCTGTCCTGGAAACTCATGGACACCGAACTCGCCGACCTGCAAAGCGTGACCCCGGAAGATATCCAGAAGGCTGCGCGCACCTATTTCACCCGCGAACGTCTCAGCGTCGCCCATGTTTTGCCTGAGGAGACTGCTCATGAGTGATCGCAAAAACAGCCGCCTGATCCTGCCCGGCCTGATCGCAGTCACCTTGATTGCGGCGGGCGCCGTGTATTTCCTGCGCCCTAGCGAGTCCGTCGCCAGCCAGGCACTGGACAAGGCCCAATCGGCTAACAAACTGCAATCCCTGGCGGAGCTGGACGGCAAGGCGCCGACCAACCGCAAGCTCGACGTGCAAACCTGGACCACCGCCGAAGGCGCCAAGGTGCTATTCGTCGAAGCCCATGAACTGCCGATGTTCGACGTGCGCATCCTGTTCGCCGCCGGCAGCAGCCAGGACGGCAACGTACCGGGCCTGGCGCTGATGACCAACGCCATGCTCAACGAAGGCGTGCCGGGCAAGGACGTCAGCCAGATCGCCAGTGGCTTTGAAGGCCTGGGCGCCGACTTTGGCAATGGCGCTTACCGCGATATGGCGCTGGTATCCCTGCGCAGCCTGAGTGCCAGCGACAAGCGCGATGCCGCCCTGACGCTGTTTGACCAGGTGATCGGCCAGCCGACTTTCCCGGCTGATTCCCTGGCGCGGATCAAGAACCAGATCCTCGCCGGCTTCGAATACCAGAAGCAGAACCCCGGCAAACTGGCGAGCCTTGAGCTCTTCAAGCGCGTGTACGGTGATCATCCTTACGCCCACCCGAGCGAAGGCACGCCCGAAAGCGTTCCAAAGATCAGCCTCGCGCAGTTGCAGGCGTTCCATGCCAAAGCGTATGCGGCGGGCAATGCGGTGATTGCAGTGGTGGGCGACTTGACTCGCGCTGAAGCCGAAGCCATGACGGCCAAGGTTTCTGCATCACTGCCCAAAGGCCCGGCGCTGGCGAAAATTGCCCAGCCGACCGAGCCAAAAGCCGGCCTGAGCCATATCGAGTTCCCGTCCAAACAGACGCACCTGCTGTTCGCCCAGCTGGGCATCGACCGCGCCGACCCGGACTACGCAGCCTTGTCCCTGGGCAACCAGATCCTCGGCGGCGGTGGCTTCGGCACCCGCTTGATGAGCGAAGTACGCGAGAAGCGCGGCCTGACCTACGGCGTTTACTCCGGTTTCTCACCGATGCAGGTGCGCGGCCCGTTCATGATCAACCTGCAGACCCGCGCTGAAATGAGCGGCGGCACCCTGCGCCTGGTTGAAGACGTGCTGGCGGATTACCTCAAGACCGGCCCGACGCAGAAAGAGCTGGATGACGCCAAGCGCGAGCTGGCCGGCAGCTTCCCGCTGTCCACAGCGAGCAACGCCGATATCGTCGGGCAGCTGGGCGCCATGGGTTTCTACAACCTGCCGCTGAGCTATCTGGAAGATTTCATGAAACAATCCCAGGCCCTGACCGCAGAGCAGGTCAAGGCTGCCTTGAACAAACACTTGAGCGCCGACAAGATGGTCATCGTGACCGCCGGCCCGACGATTGCGCAAAAGCCACTACCGCCCCCCACTGATAAACCTGCCGAGCAGCCGCTCGGGGTTCCGGAGCATTAATGGCCAGTTCATCTCGCCCGAAAAAACCTGTCCACAACGTGCATAACGGTGTGGGCCAACTGCGCATCATTGGCGGTGAATGGGGCAGCCGCAAGCTGAGCTTCCCCGACGTGGTGGGCCTGCGCCCAACGCCGGATCGCGTGCGCGAAACCCTGTTCAACTGGCTCGCGCCTTATATTGCCGGGGCCAAGGTGCTTGACCCGTTCGCCGGCAGTGGCGCGCTGTTCCTGGAGGCGCTGTCCCGTGGCGCCGCCCAGGCCCAGGCGCTGGATGCCAGCAATGTGGCGGTGTCCAGCCTCAAGGAACACCTGGGCACCCTGCGCTGCACCAACGGCCAGGTCCAGACCGCCGACGCGTTGCGCTACCTGGAAACCCAGCCGGCCAGCGAATACGACGTGGTATTCCTCGACCCTCCGTTCAACCAAAACCTGTTGCCTACCGTGTGCGCACTGCTGGAAGAGCGTCAATGGCTGGCGGCGGACTCGTGGATCTACACTGAAAGTGAGACTGCGCCTTCTACCCTCGGCTTGCCAGGCAGTTGGCGCCTGCACCGGGAGCAGAAGTCCGGGCGGGTGTATTACGCGTTGTGGCACCGTTTGGTCGAGAGCGCTGCATAAACCTGTGTGACAAGCTGGCCTCTCTTGGCGAGCGGGCTTGTTGTGGCGAGCGGGCTTGCCCCGCGTTGGGCTGCGAAGCAGCCCCAGCACAGTCACCGCGTTCTTTCAGAAAAATCGCGGTGGCAGGTTTTAGGGCTGCTCCGCAGCCCAACGCGGGACAAGCCCGCTCGCCACAGAGAATTTCATGACCCCCTCTTCCGACCTGTTCAAACCCGCCTTCGGCCTCGGCAACCCCCACCTGCAAACACTGTGGGGGCCGCTGTGGCGTCCCACCACCCATCTCGAACGCCAGCGCGAACGCCTGTGGCTGGAAGATGGCGACTTTCTCGACCTCGACTGGCACGGCCCCCACGACGCACAGGCACCGTTGGTGCTGGTGCTGCATGGCCTGACCGGTTCATCCAACTCGCCCTACGTGGCAGGTTTGCAAAAAGTCCTCGCCGCCCAGGGCTGGGCCAGTGCGGCCTTGAACTGGCGCGGTTGCTCGGGCGAGCCGAACCTGTTGGCGCGCAGCTATCACTCGGGTGCCAGTGAAGACCTGGCGTCGGCGATTGCGCACCTGCGCGCCAAACGGCCGTTGGCGCCGCTGTATGCGGTGGGTTATTCGCTGGGCGGCAATGTGCTGCTCAAGCACCTGGGGGAAACCGGTGAGGCCTCGGGGCTGCAAGGCGCGGCGGCGGTGTCGGTGCCGTTTCGCCTGGACCAGTGCGCAGATCGCATCGGGCTGGGTTTCTCGCGGGTGTATCAAAAACACTTTATGCGCGAAATGCTGGCGTATATACGCGTCAAGCAACGCCAGTTTTTGCAGGATGGCCGTGAAGACGCGCTGAAAACCCTGGAGTCCCTGGGCTCACTGGAGAAGATGCGTACGTTCTGGGACTTCGATGGCCGCGTCACCGCGCCGCTGCATGGTTACCTCAGTGCCGAGGACTATTACCGCCGCGCGTCGAGCCGCTATTACCTGGGCGATATCCGCACGCCGACCTTGATCATCCAGGCCGCCGATGACCCGTTCGTGTTCGCCCACAGCCTACCCGAGGCCAGCGAGTTGTCGGATTGCACTGAATTTGAGCTGACAGCGAAAGGTGGGCATGTCGGTTTCGTCGATGGCTCAATCAAACACCCCGGCTATTACCTGGAACGACGAATTCCAGCCTGGCTGCTGACGCAATCCACACCCTAGTCTGTAAGCCCGGCTTGCCGACGATGGGTCCATTGGCTAACGCGCCTGGCTTGAGGACTCCATCGCCGGCAAGCCGGACGCCTACAGTGGGTTGCGCGTTTAGTCGCCGGTAGCGATTTCCCGCGTCGGATCGGTAATCCACTCGCTCCACGACCCTGCATACAACTTGCCCAACGGATAACCCGCCAAACTCAGCGCGAACAGGTTATGGCATGCCGTCACGCCGGAACCGCAGTACGCCACCAATTCATCCGGCGAGCGGTCCTGCAACTTAACCGCAAAGCGCTGTTTGAGCTGTTCGGCTGGCAGGAAACGGCCGTCACTGCCCAGGTTTTCGTTGAACGCCGCACATTGCGCGCCGGGGATATGCCCGGCAATCGGGTCGATGGGCTCCAATTCGCCGCGAAAGCGCGGCTGGGCGCGGGCGTCGATCAGGGTCAGGCCTGGTTGGCCCAGGCGTTTCTGCAGGTGTTCGGCATCCAGCAGCAAGTGATTATCCGGCTTGCCAGCAAAGGTGCCCGGCTCAATCACCGGCGCATCCAGGCTCAAGGGGAAACCGGCGGCGTGCCAGGCCTTTAGGCCACCATCCAGAATAAACACGCCGTCACGCTTGCCCAGCCAGGCCAGCAACCACCACGCCCGCGCCGCATAGGCGCCGGGGCCGTCGTCATAGAGCACTACGTCGGTGCCAGCGTTGACGCCCCAGGCCCGCAGTTGCTTAGCGAACACATCCGCCGCCGGCAATGGGTGACGACCGGTCACACCCTTGATCACCGGCCCGCTGAGGTGGCATTCCAGGTCGGCATAGTGCGCGCCCTCGATATGCCCTTCGGCGTAGCTGCAACGCCCGTAATCCGGGTCTTCCAGGGCAAATCGACAATCCAGGATCACAAGCCCGGCCGACTTCTGGCGCTCGGCCAATTGCTGGGGGCTAATCAGTTGGGCAAGCGGCATGACGAACTCCTACGAATGCATGTGGGAAAGGTCTACTTCACTTCTTCCAGTGCCTGGTTCAACGGCACGTAAAACTCTTTGAACAAGGCATCCACCGCCTCCTTCGCCTGGGGCGTGACAAAACCCGCCTCCAGCACCAGTACCTGATACACCCCGCGCTTGATCGCTTCGGCGCTCAAATGGGTGGAATTTTCATTGGTGGTGCACAGGAAACGCACCCACGAGGTGAGGATGATCCAGGCGTTCAGGGTCAGGGCTTCGGTTTGCACCGGGTCCATATTGAGGATGCCGGCATCGACAAACCCTCGGTAGATGGCGCCGCCCTGGATCAGGCAGCGCTGGGAAAAACGCCGGTAGCCAGTGGCCAGTTCCGGGTCGCTTTCCAGCAGGTGTTCAAGGTCGCGGTGCAAGAAACGGTAGCGCCACATGCCGGCCAGTAAGGCCTGCAGGTAGAAACGCTTGTCTTCGACGGTGATCGCGCGGCCTTGGGGCGGGCGCAGAAAACTGTCCACCAGCGCTTCGTATTCGCGAAACAGTACGGCGATGATCGCCTGCTTGTTGGGGAAGTGGTAGTACAGGTTGCCCGGCGAAATTTCCATGTGGGCGGCGATGTGGTTGGTACTGACACTGCGCTCGCCCTGCTGGTTAAAAAGCTCGAGGCTGGTTTGCACAATGCGCTCGTTGGTCTTTACTCGTGGTGCCATAGGGGAATCAGCTTCTATACACGTGAAGAGGCATCTTACGGCCTATCCTTGTCAGGATAAATCTGCATATTGCTGCAATGTTATTTGACAATTTAGAGCAATGACTCTAAAAATCCAGGCAGACCTATAACAATCGGGAACTGTGCCATGTCTGCCAACGTTGCCTACCTACAAGATTCCCAGGCGCTGGATCAGCTCCAGCACCTGTTCGACACCCAGCGAAGCGCCTATGCGGCCAACCCGATGCCGCCGGCCGCGCAACGTCAGCAATGGCTCAAGGCCTTGAGGGACTTGCTCAGTGATGAACGCCAGGCACTGATCAACGCGATCAGCCAGGACTTCAGCCACCGTAGCGCTGACGAAACCCTGTTCGCCGAACTGATGCCCAGCCTGCATGGCATTCACTATGCCAGCAAGCACCTCAAGGGCTGGATGAAACCTTCCCGCCGCGCTGTAGGCATCGCCTTCCAACCCGCTTCGGCCAAAGTCATTTATCAACCGCTGGGCGTGGTCGGGGTGATCGTGCCCTGGAACTACCCACTGTACTTGGCCATCGGTCCGCTGGTGGGTGCGTTGGCGGCGGGTAACCGGGTGATGCTCAAGCTCAGCGAATCAACGCCCGCTACGGGTGACCTGCTCAAGAGACTGCTGGCGAAAATCTTCCCCGAGGACTTGGTGTGCGTGGTGTTGGGCGAGGCAGAAGTGGGCATGGCGTTTTCCAAACTGCGCTTCGACCACCTGCTGTTCACGGGCGCTACCAGCATTGGCAAGCACGTGATGCGCGCTGCGGCCGAACACCTCACGCCGGTCACCCTGGAGCTGGGTGGCAAGTCGCCGGCCATCGTCTCGGCGGATGTGCCACTCAAGGACGCCGCCGAGCGCATCGCTTTCGGTAAAGCCCTGAATGCCGGGCAAACCTGCGTGGCGCCGGACTACGTGCTGGTGCCGGAAGACCGCGTCGACGGTTTCGTCGAGGCTTACAGCCAGGCAATTCGAGGGTTCTATCCGAAGCTGGCCGACAACCCGGACTACACCGCCATCATCAACGAACGACAACTGGCCCGGCTGAATGCCTACATCAAGGACGCCACCGACAAAGGCGCCACTCTGATCCCGCTTTACGACCAGGGCCAGGCACGGCGCATGGCCCACAGCCTGTTGCTGAATGTCAGCGATGACATGACCGTGATGCAGGACGAAATTTTCGGCCCAGTGCTACCGATCGTGCCTTATCGCGGCATCGACCAGGCCTTTGCCTACATCAACCAGCGCCCTCGCCCACTGGCCCTGTATTACTTCGGCTACAACAAGGGCGAACAGAACCGCGTACTCCACGAGACCCATTCCGGTGGTGTGTGCCTGAACGACACCTTGCTGCATGTAGCCCAGGATGACATGCCGTTTGGCGGTATCGGCCCGTCGGGCATGGGCCACTACCACGGGCATGAGGGGTTCCTGACGTTCAGCAAGGCCAAGGGTGTGCTGGTGAAACAGCGCCTGAACGCGGCGAAATTGATCTACCCGCCGTACGGCAAATCGATCCAGAAGTTGATCCAGAAGCTGTTCGTTCGCTGATAAAGCCACCCTCGGGAAAACAATAACAATGAACCCCAGCCTGACTGATTCACCCACGCTGTCGCGGCGCGGCGTCCTGAAAATTGGCCTGTGCGCCAGCGCCTTCCTGGCCACCGCTGGCCTTGGTGCCAGCCTCAGCGGCTGTTCCAGCAGCACCCCAGCCAGCGGCTTTGCCATGTTGCGCAGCAGTGATTTGCCGTTTTTGCGCGCGGTAATCCCGGTGTTGCTGGAGGGCGTGGCCAGCGCTCAGGAAGTCGCCAGCGGCATCGAAGACACCCTGAAAAAACTCGATTACAGCCTGCAGCATCTGTCGCCGGAGATGTTCAAGCTCACCCAGCAACTCTTCGATGTGCTCGGCATGGGTATCACCCGCGGCCCGCTGACCGGCATCTGGGGCAGTTGGGAAAACGCCAGCGGCGAGCAGATCCGCAACTTCCTGCATCGCTGGGAAAACAGCTACCTGAACCTGTTGCGCATGGGCCAGGGCTCGCTGCTCAAACTGGTGATCATGGCCTGGTACTTCCGGCCGCAATCCTGGGCCCACTGTGGCTACCCCGGCCCGCCGAAGATCTGACAAACCCTGTAGGCGCCCCCATAACAATAAGAGTGCTTGTTTATGCCCGTACCTGATCTGTTTCGTGACGGCCTCGCCCGTGGCTGGAAAACCCACAACGGCGCCGCCCTCGACAGCGACCTGACCCTGGAAGCCGACGTGGCGATCATCGGCAGCGGTGCCGGTGGCGGCACCACCGCCGAAATACTCAGCGCCGCCGGCTACAAGGTGTTGCTGATCGAAGAAGGTCCGCTCAAGACCAGCAGCGACTTCAAGCTGCTCGAAGACGAGGCCTATGCCAGCCTGTACCAGGAGGGCATCGGCCGCATGAGCAAGGACGGCGCGATCACCATCCTGCAGGGCCGGGCGGTGGGCGGCACCACCTTGATCAACTGGACTTCGAGCTTTCGCACCCCGGACGCCACCCTTTCCCACTGGGCCAGTGAATATGCAGTCAAGGGCCACAGCAGTGCCGAGATGGCTCCGTGGTTCGAGAAAATGGAGCAGCGCCTGGGCATCGCGCCCTGGGCCATACCGCCCAACGCCAACAATGATGTGATCCGCAAGGGCTGCGAAAAACTCGGCTACAGCTGGCACGTCATCCCACGCAACGTTCGCGGCTGCTTCAACCTGGGTTATTGCGGCATGGGCTGCCCGGTCAACGCCAAGCAATCGATGCTGGTGACCACCATCCCTTCCACCCTGGAAAAAGGCGGAGAGCTGCTGTACCTGGCCCGCGCCGAACGTTTGAAGTACAGCGGTGACACTATCAGCAGCCTGGAATGTGTGGCCATGGATGAACGCTGCGTGGCACCCACCGGGCGCAAGATCACGGTCAAGGCCAAGCACTATGTGCTGTCGGGCGGCGGCATCAACAGCCCGGCGCTGCTGATGCGCTCGGACGCCCCCGACCCGCATTCGCGGCTGGGCAAACGCACGTTTTTGCACCTGGTGAACTTCTCCGCCGGGTTGTTCGACGAGGTGATCAACCCGTTCTACGGCGCGCCGCAGTCGATTTATTCCGATCACTTCCAATGGCAGGACGGCACCACCGGCAAAATGTCCTACAAGCTTGAGGCGCCACCCTTACATCCAGGATTGGCCAGCACCTTGTTCGGCGGCTACGGCACGCAGAACGCCCTGGATATGAACCGATTGCCCAACACCCACGCGATGCTGGCGTTGTTGCGAGACGGTTTCCACCCCGACAGTTCGGGCGGCAGCGTGGATCTGCGCGGGGACGGTACGCCGGTGCTCGACTACCAGGTGTCGGATTACGCCTGGGACGGCCTGCGCCGGGCCTTCCACAGCATGGCCGAGATTCAGTTCGCGGCGGGCGCCAGGTCGGTCAAGCCGTTACATCACGATGCGCGCTACGTGAACACTCTGGCCGAGGCGCGCAGCATGATTGACGGTCTGAGCCTGGAACTGCATCGAACGACGCTGGGCAGCGCCCATGTGATGGGCGGCTGTGCGATGGGCGAAGACCCTGAAAATGCAGTGGCCGACAGCCTCGGGCGTCACCACCAACTGCGCAATCTGTCGATTCACGATGGCTCGTTATTCCCCACGAGCATTGGGGCTAATCCGCAATTATCGGTGTATGGATTGACCGCCCAACTGGCGACAGCTTTGGCCGAACGTCTGAAAACGGCATGAAAAAACACGGTATTCTCCATGTCTATACTGCTTTCTTCTGCATAAGTTGACTTGGCCGACCGGGATGGCTGCGATACCATCCGGTTCCCCAACGGACTCCGCCAGGACGACGCGATGAACCGAGTGTTGTACCCAGGTACCTTCGACCCGATTACCAAAGGCCATGGCGATCTGGTCGAACGCGCCTCGCGCTTGTTCGACCATGTGATCATCGCGGTCGCGGCCAGCCCCAAGAAAAACCCGCTGTTTCCCCTGGAACAGCGCGTGGAGCTGGCGCGTGAGGTCACCAAACACCTGCCCAACGTTGAAGTGATGGGCTTTTCGACACTGCTCGCGCATTTCGCCAAGGAGCAGAACGCCAATGTGTTCCTGCGTGGCTTGCGTGCGGTGTCGGACTTCGAATACGAATTCCAGCTGGCCAATATGAACCGCCAACTGGCGCCGGACGTCGAAAGCCTGTTCCTTACGCCGTCGGAACGTTACTCATTCATTTCCTCGACGTTAGTGCGCGAAATCGCCGCTTTGGGCGGAGATATCACCAAGTTCGTTCATCCAGCTGTGGCTGATGCGCTGACTTTGCGCTTCAAGAAGTAAAACCAGGTGCAGACTTGTTGTGATCAGCCTGGTTTGGCTGTGGTGAGCCTGGCTTATTGTGGTGAGCCTGGCTTGTCTGTGGCGAGCGGGCTTGCCCCGCGTTGGGGCGCGCAGCGGCCCTGAAACCAGGCGGCGCGGTTTTACCTGAAAGCGCACGGTGTCTTGAATTGGGGCCGCTTCGCAGCCCAACGCGGGGCAAGCCCGCTCGCCACGAAAAGCCCGTTCGCCACAATAGGCCCACTCGACACATACACACCCTAGCCACACAAGCGCACCAACCACAGGTCATGTGCGCTCGCACTGCCGACGCCAATGCGGCACAATTGCGCGCATTAGTTTTCAGATGCCTTGGCAGAGTGCCCTGGCAGGAGTTTCCATGTCCCTGATCATCACCGACGATTGCATCAACTGCGACGTCTGCGAACCCGAGTGCCCGAACGCCGCGATTTCCCAAGGCGAAGAGATCTACGTGATCGACCCCAACCTGTGCACCCAGTGTGTCGGCCACTACGACGAACCCCAGTGCCAGCAGGTGTGCCCGGTGGATTGTATTCCGCTGGATGAAGCCCATCCGGAAACGGAAGAGCAGTTGATGGCCAAATACCGCGTCATTACCGGTAAGGCCTGAGGACTCGCAGCGCCTGTCAGGGCCTCATCGGGAGCGACGATTCGACTTGCTCCCGATGGCGTAATCAGCCTTCACACAACAATCAGCTCTGACATTTCGGGCAAAACACACTCGCCCGCTGCCCCAGCACCACATTGCGCAACTCCGCCCCACACACCTTGCACGCCTCGCCTCCCCGGCCATAGACGAACAATTCCTGCTGGAAATACCCCGGCTGCCCGTCGCCACCGATAAAGTCCCGCAAAGTCGTGCCGCCCCGCTCGATGGCTGCCGCCAGAATGCGTTTGATCTCAATCGCCAGCTTCAAATAACGCCCGCGTGAAATACCGCCGGCCTCGCGACGCGGATCGATCCCCGCCGCAAACAACGCTTCCGTCGCATAGATATTGCCCACGCCCACCACCACCGCGTTGTCCATGATGAACGGCTTCACCGCCATCGAACGCCCACGTGACAGCTTAAACAAACGCTCGCCATCGAACAGGTCGGTCAATGGCTCCGGCCCCAGGCGAATCAACAATTCGTGGTTGTACGGGTCCTGGCTCCAGAGCATCGCGCCGAAACGCCGGGGGTCGGTGTAGCGCAGGGCCAGGCCCGACTCCAGCTCGATGTCCACATGCTCATGCTTGGCCGCCGGCAGGCCGACTTCCACCAGGCGCAGGTTGCCCGACATACCCAGGTGGCTGATCAAGGTACCCACTTCAGCATTGATCAACAGGTACTTGGCCCGCCGCTCCACCAGCACGATGCGTTGGCCCGACAGGCGCACATCCAGGTCTTCCGGGATCGGCCAGCGCAGGCGCCGCTCACGTACCACCACGCGGCTGACCCGCTGGCCTTCCAAGTGCGGCGCAATCCCGCGCCGGGTGGTTTCGACTTCCGGTAACTCAGGCATGTGTACCTCGTGAATAAAGGGTCAGTGCGCGCCCAGTTCGCGGATCGACTGCTTCAAACTCTCGAAGTCGTAATCCGACAAGCCGATGTGATCCAGCACCAGCGGGCCAATAGCGTTCCACTCATGGTCGACCGACTGATTACCCAGCACCCGGTAGGACGCGCAAATGTGCTCGGCCATTTTCAGGATCGCCAGCAGGTTTTTCAGCTGTGGCCGGTGGTGAGAATCATCGCTGAAAATCGCCAGGGCATTGTGGTGATTGGCGATGGCGTCGGTCACATGCTCCGGCAGGCGCCAGGACTTGGCGGTGTAGTAGCCGACCACCGCATGGTTGGTGTTGAACGCGTTGTTTTCGGTGTCGACTACGCGGCAGTCCGGGCCGGCGTTGCCATAAGCCTCCTCCAGCACGGCCATGTAATTGGGAAAGCGCTTGAGCATCAGCGGCACACCACAATCGTGGAACAGGCCAAGGGCATAAGCTTCGTCCACCGCCTGAGAGCCGGTGCGCTTGGCCAGGGTCAGGCAGGTCATTGCCACATCCTGGGCCGTGTCCCAGAAGCGGTTGAGGGTAACGATGGTGTCGTCACTCATCTCACCCTTGATCGACAGGGCGTTGATCAGGTTGATAATCGAGCGGCTGCCCAATAGGTTCACCGCGCGCTGGATCGAGGCGACTTTGTTGCTCAGGCCGTAATACGGCGAGTTGACGATCTTCAACAGAGCGCCGGACAGGCCCGGGTCCTGGGCAATCAACTTCGCGATCACTTCCAGGTCCGGGTCGGGCATGTACTGCTCCATCTGCAAATCCACCATGATTTGCGGTTGGGGCGGCACGCTGATGCCTTGTAGGACTTGTTGAATCTGCTCGGCGGTAAGCTCTTGGGACATAAGTACACACTCTGGGCTAGGCAGGGATTCTAACCCCGATACGAACCTGATCGACACCTCAAAAAACCACCCCTCGCTCCTACAGTCCATCAGGCCAAGCCGCGGAATGTAATGCAACACGCTATACTCCCGCTCTTTTTTCCGGAGCGACGTCATGTCCCTGCCAAGCCTGCGTCTCAAAGCCAACGCCGATCGTCGTTTGCGCAACGGCCACCTGTGGGTCTACAGCAACGAAATCGACGTGGCCGCTACCCCACTTCACGGCTTCCAGGCAGGCGACCAGGCCATCCTCGAAGCAGCCGGCGGCAAGACCCTGGGCATCGTGGCCATGAGCCCGAACAACCTGATCTGCGCCCGCCTGCTGTCGCGCGACATCAAGTTGCCGCTGGACAAGTCGCTGCTGGTACACCGCATCAACGTCGCCCTTTCGCTGCGTGATCGCCTGTTCGACAAGCCGTTCTACCGCCTGGTCTACGGTGATTCCGACCTGTTGCCAGGCCTGGTGGTCGACCGTTTCGGCGACATCCTGGTAGTGCAGATCGCTTCAGCGACCATGGAAGCCCATAAAGAAGACGTGATCGCCGCCCTGACCCAAGTGCTCAAGCCGAGCGGCATCCTGTTCAAGAACGACTCCGCTGCGCGCGACGCCGAAGGCCTCAACCGCTACGTCGAAACCGTGTTCGGCCTGGTGCCGGAGTGGGTCGCGCTGGAAGAAAACGGCGTGAAATTCGAAGCCCCGGTGATCCAGGGCCAAAAAACCGGCTGGTTCTATGACCACCGCATGAACCGCGCCCGCCTGGCCCCGTATGCCAAAGGCAAACGCGTGCTCGACCTGTACAGCTACATCGGCGGCTGGGGCGTGCAAGCTGCAGCGTTCGGCGCCAGTGAAGTGTTCTGCGTCGACGCCTCGGCCTTCGCCCTCGACGGCGTTGAGCGCAATGCCGCGCTGAACGGCGTTGCCGAGAAGATGACCTGCATCGAAGGCGACGTCTTCGAAGCCCTGAAAGAACTGAAAGCCAGCGAAGAGCGCTTCGACGTGATCGTCGCCGACCCACCGGCCTTCATCAAACGCAAAAAAGACATGAAAAACGGCGAAGGCGCCTACCGCCGCTTGAACGAGCAAGCCATGCGCCTGCTCAGCAAAGACGGCATCCTGGTCAGCGCATCGTGCTCCATGCACCTGCCGGAAGACGATCTGCAAAACATCCTGCTGACCAGCGCCCGCCACCTGGACCGCAATATCCAGATGCTCGAACGCGGCGGCCAGGGGCCTGATCACCCGGTGCACCCTGCGATTGCCGAGACGCGGTACATCAAGAGCATTACGTGCCGGTTGTTGCCCAATAGCTGATGGCTGGATCATTGTAGGAACGGGCTTGCCCGTTCCTACAATGGCAACCCACACCACTACAGGAACCCTCCCACAATAGTTTTGATTGAATTCCACGTTTCGCAGACTAGTATCGGTTTCTGGTTTTACTCCGGAAAATAACAACAATGTCTGAGTCCACCTGCTCGCCCGCGCTCAGTGGCGACGCCAAGCGTCAACAACTCTCCCGCTTCATACTCATCACCTGCATTTCCCTGATCAGCTTCTTCCCGATCAACATTCTGCTGCCCTCGTTCCCCGCGCTGGCTGCCAGGTTCGACACGCCTAGCGCCGATATCGCACTCTCCATCAGTTTGTTCACGCTGGTCTTCTCCATCTCCCAACTGGTCGCCGGCCCGCTCTCGGATAAATGGGGCCGCAAGGAAGTCCTGCTCGGCTGCATCACGTTGTCGATCCTGGGGGCAATAGGTTGCGCACTGGCGTCGGACTACCTGACCTTCCTGCTGTTTCGCTCGGTACAGGCCATGGGCTGCGGTTTCTTCGTGCTGGGCCACGCGCTGGTGGAAGACCTGTTCGACGAACAGGACCGCGCCCGTGTGCGTCTCTACTACATGACCCTGAGCGGTTCGTTTGTCGCACTCTCGCCGCTGATCGGCTCCTGGCTGCAAACCACATTCGACTGGCAGGGCAGCTTCTACGGATTCGCCCTGATGGCCCTGGGCATGTTGATTCATGCGTTTTGCATCCTGCCGTCCAAGTCCGCGAGCCCGCACCGCGCCCCGGTGTCGATTATCGGCACACTCAAAGCCGTCGCCGGCAATCGGGACTTCCTGCGCTACTGGTGGATAGCCGCGCTGGTGTTCGCCTTTTACTTCGCCTTGATCAGCGTGACGCCACTGATCTTCATGGATGCGCTGAAACTCTCCGAATACCAGTACGCGCTGGTGCTGATGGTGTATGGCGTGGCTTATCTGCTGGGCGGCGTGGCAGCCTCGTACCTGCAAAAACGCATCGCGCTGTCCCGGCAAATCAATATCGGCCTGGGGTTACTGCTCGTCGCCGGTGTGCTGTTAACGCTGATCGTCAGCCTTGAGGCGATCACTACCGTGACGCTGCTGATCCCGATGCTGATCAGCGCCCTGGCCGTTACCCTGGTTCGGCCCGCCGCGATTTCTGCGGCGATGCTGTTGTTCTCAAGCAGCGCCGGTACGGCGGCGTCGGCGGGCAACAGCATCATGTTTCTCACGGCCGCCATCAGCAGCGCCGCACTTGCGCAAACCGGCAGCCATTTGCTGATGACGATTGCCGTGAGTTTCATCGTTTTCAGCCTGTGGGGCTGGCTGACGAATGCGCGGGTCGGGCGCTGACGCTTTCCACTGTAGGAGCGAGGCGGGCGGCTGCGTTGCGCCCGCACGTCCCGTAGCGGCTATCTTCACGGTTTCGGCCATTCCCTCCAGCCGCCAGCGGTGTAGAATCGGCCCTATTCATCGCCAGTCATCCCCCGGCGGGTTTATGAGCTCAAGGCCAATGCGCGCGGCGATCCCGTAACGTTTGAGGCAACTTCCGGACACACGGCCATTTTCTGAGTGTTCCAGACGTCAATAGAAGCTCACTCCCCTTAGTACCTGATTAGCCGCCCGGAGTGCTCCATGCCAGATTACCGCTCGAAAACATCCACCCACGGCCGCAACATGGCCGGCGCCCGCGCACTGTGGCGCGCCACGGGGATGAAAGATGACGACTTCAAGAAGCCGATCATCGCGATTTCCAACTCGTTCACCCAGTTTGTACCCGGCCACGTCCACCTCAAGGACCTCGGCCAACTGGTCGCCCGCGAGATCGAGCGCGCCGGCGGTGTAGCGAAAGAATTCAACACCATCGCCGTGGATGACGGCATCGCCATGGGCCATGACGGCATGCTGTATTCCCTGCCGAGCCGCGAGATCATCGCCGACTCCGTGGAGTACATGGTCAACGCCCACTGCGCCGACGCCATCGTGTGCATCTCGAACTGCGACAAGATCACCCCAGGCATGCTGATGGCCGCCCTGCGCCTGAACATCCCGGTGATCTTCGTGTCCGGTGGTCCGATGGAAGCCGGCAAGACCAAACTCGCTTCCCACGGCCTCGACCTGGTCGACGCCATGGTGATCGCCGCCGACTCCAGCGCTTCTGACGAGAAGGTCGCGGAATACGAGCGCAGCGCGTGCCCGACCTGCGGTTCGTGCTCCGGCATGTTCACCGCCAACTCGATGAACTGCCTGGTGGAAGCCCTGGGCCTGGCCTTGCCGGGCAACGGCTCCACCCTGGCCACCCACAGCGACCGCGAGCAGCTGTTCCTGCAGGCCGGCCGTACCATCGTCGAGCTGTGCAAGCGTTACTACGGCGAGAATGATGAGTCGGTGTTGCCGCGCAACATCGCCAACTTCAAGGCGTTCGAAAACGCCATGACCCTGGACATCGCCATGGGCGGTTCCACCAACACCATCCTGCACTTGCTGGCCGCCGCCCAGGAAGCCGAGATCGATTTCGACCTGCGCGACATCGACCGTCTGTCCCGTCACGTGCCGCAACTGTGCAAGGTCGCGCCGAACATTCAGAAGTACCACATGGAAGACGTGCACCGCGCCGGCGGGATTTTCTCGATCCTCGGCTCGTTGGCCCGTGGCGGCCTGCTGCACACCGACCTGCCGACCGTGCACAGCAAATCCCTGGCCGAAGGCATCGCCAAGTGGGACATCACCCAGACTGACGACGAAGCCGTGCACACCTTCTTCAAGGCCGGCCCGGCGGGCATCCCGACCCAGACGGCGTTCAGCCAGTCGACCCGTTGGGACACCCTGGACGACGACCGTGAAAACGGCTGTATCCGCAGTGTCGAGCACGCCTACTCGCAAGAAGGCGGCCTGGCCGTGCTGTACGGCAACATCGCCCTCGACGGCTGTGTGGTGAAAACCGCCGGTGTGGACGAGTCGATCCACGTCTTCGAAGGCCGCGCCAAGATCTACGAAAGCCAGGACAGCTCGGTACGCGGCATCCTCGCCGACGAAGTGAAAGAAGGCGACATCGTGATCATCCGCTACGAAGGCCCGAAAGGCGGCCCAGGTATGCAAGAGATGCTCTACCCGACGTCCTACCTGAAATCCAAGGGCCTGGGCAAGGCCTGCGCCCTGCTGACCGACGGCCGCTTCTCCGGCGGCACCTCGGGCCTGTCCATCGGCCACGCTTCGCCTGAAGCCGCTGCCGGCGGCGCAATTGGCCTGGTGCAGGACGGCGACAAGGTGCTGATCGACATTCCGAACCGCTCGATCAACCTGTTGATCAGCGACGAAGAACTCGCCGCACGCCGGGTCGAGCAGGACAAGAAAGGCTGGAAGCCGGTGGAGAAGCGTCCGCGTAAAGTCACCACCGCGTTGAAGGCTTATGCCCTGCTGGCGACCAGCGCCGATAAGGGTGCTGTGCGTAACAAGGCGATGCTGGATGGGCTGTAAGGCCTAATCCATACGCATAAAAATGCCCCGCCATGTGCGCAATGCCGTTCAGTTAAGAAATAGAAAGGGCGAACAATAACTTGTGGCGAGGGAGCTTGCTCGCGCTGGAGTGCGAAGCGCTCCAAAAACTTCAAGGCTGCTTCCCAGCCCAACGGGAGCAAGGCCTTATCAAACTTAAAATAACTTAATGATTTTAAAGGGTTAAAATTTCACCCTAAAGTTTTGAGTCTTGCATAAACAATTTCAAGCGACCGCATTCTTGTGGCGAGCGGGCTTGTCCCGCGTTGGGCTGCGCAGCAGCCCCAAAACCAGGCGCAGAGGAGTGCCCGATACACCGCATTCGTCTTCATCAGGGGCGCTTCGCACCCCAACGCGGGACAAGCCCGCTCGCCACAGAGGTCCCAGTTTGCTGCGCGACAGCGCTACGTCGAAGAGGTAGTGGGACCTCCCTCGCCACAAAAGCGACTCGGTTCAGGATCAGTCCACAAACCCAGGCAGCACCGGCACTGGGCGCTTGTCGACATCAATGGCGACGAAGCTGAACACACCCTGGATCGCTTTTTCGCGGCCATCGGCACTCATGCTCTCGACAAACACTTCCACCTCGACCTTGAGGCTGGTATTGCCGACCTTGATGACACGGCCAATCAGCTCGACGATGGAGCCGGCAGGGATTGCGTGATTGAAGTCGATGCGATCAGTGGAGACCGTCACCAGCGGCAAGCGGCAGAAACGCGTCGCGGTGATGAAGGAGACTTCATCCATCCACGCCAGGGCGGTGCCGCCGAACAGGGTGTTGTGGTGATTGGTGGTCGGCGGAAACACGGCCTTGGTCACGTGGGTCACGGACAGGTCGGTGCGGCGCTGGATTTCTTCGAGGCGGGTGGTCATGGACGAATACCGGAAAATAGACAAATTTCAGGCACAAAAAAGCAGCCCGTAGGCTGCTTTTTTCTGCATCGGGAAGCTGGACTTAAGCCAGTTTTTCCTTGATGCGAGCTGCTTTACCGGACAGGTCACGCAGGTAGTACAGCTTGGCTTTACGTACGTCACCGCGACGTTTAACGGCCATGCTGTCGATTTGCGGGCTGTAGGTCTGGAAAGTACGCTCTACGCCAACACCGTTGGAGATTTTACGAACAGTGAAAGCACTGTTCACACCACGGTTACGCTTGGCAATTACCACGCCTTCGAACGCTTGCAGACGCGAACGGTCGCCTTCCTTCACTTTCACCTGAACGACAATAGTGTCGCCCGGGGCAAAGGTAGGGATCTCTTTGGTCATCTGCTCTGCTTCGAGTGCAAGGATGATTTTGTTAGTCATGCTGTGCTCCTAAGGTAAGTCGTCGGACCTACCATCGATACGTTGTTAACTATCGTCCCGCGCGAGGATGTATTCCTCGAGCAGCTTCTTCTCTTCTCCAGAAAGCGAGCGGCTTTCCAGAAGATCGGCGCGTCGTTCATAGGTCCGACCAAGGGACTGCTGTAAACGCCAACGCCGGATGTGTGCGTGATTGCCACTTAGCAATACGTCGGGAACACGCTGATCCGCATACACCTCCGGTCGGGTGTAGTGCGGGCAATCCAGCAAACCATCCGTGAAGGAATCTTCCTCCGCGGAGTCCGCATGCCCTAAAGCTCCAGGCAGCAGTCGTGTAACCGCATCTATCAGGACCATCGCCGGCAGCTCGCCGCCAGACAGGACATAGTCCCCAATCGACCACTCTTCATCGACATGAGCTTCAATAAAACGCTCGTCAATGCCTTCATAGCGACCGGCAATCAGGATTAATGCTTCCTCATTCGCCAGTTCGCGTACCGCAGCCTGTTTCAGCTGACGGCCTTGAGGGGACAGGTAAATTACCTTCGCCTTCTCCCCGGCAGCAGCCTTGGCCTGAACCAACGCGTCTTCCAGGGGCTTGATCTTCATCACCATGCCAGGGCCACCGCCAAATGGGCGATCATCCACAGTGTGATGTCGATCCGTCGTGTAGTCTCGCGGGTTCCAACAGGTGAGCTGCAAGAGCCCCTGTTTCACCGCCCGACTGGTGATGCCGTACTCGCTGATGGCGGAAAACATCTCGGGAAACAAACTGATCACTTCAATGCGCAAATTAGCCACGCTTAGAAGTCCGCGTCCCATTCCACCTTCATCTCGCCCGCTGCCAGGTCGATGGCCAACACGCATTGCTCGGTATACGGCAACAGGCGTTCGCGATCATCCAGGCTGCCAGCGCAAGGCTTGACCACCATTACATCATTGGCGCCGGTTTCCAGAAGATGATCGATTTTCCCGAACAATTGCCCGAGTTGATCAATAACCTTCAGACCTTCCAGCTGGTACCAGTAGTACTCGCCGTCGGTCAATTCAGGGAACAGGTTGCGCGGCACGCAGATCTCATAACCCGCCAGAAGACGAGCTTCTTCACGATCATCAAGACCCTTGAGCTTTGCGACCAGGAACTTGTCGTTCCCGCGTCCACTGACCAGCTCGACCTGTTTCACACTACCCTCGCGCTTGAGCGTCCAGGTTTTGTACTGCAACAGGTTTTCAGTCGGATCAGTAAAGGAATACACCTTCACTTCGCCGCGAACGCCATGAACAGAGTAAATCTTGCCGATAACGATCAAATCATCAGCAACAGCTGGCGTCGCGTTCATATTGCTCAGGCTGCGGCCTTAGCCGAGTCCTTCAACAACTTAGCAACACGCTCAGAAGGCTGTGCACCAACGCTCAGCCAGTAGGCTACGCGCTCTTGGTTCACGGACAGGCGGACTTCTTGACCACGAGCGATCGGGTTGAAGAAACCTACTTGTTCCTTGTGAGAGCCGTCACGTGGGTTGCGGCTGTCAGTTACGGTCAAGTGGTAAAACGGGCGCTTTTTGGAGCCGCCAAGGGCAAGACGGATTGTTAGCATGTGAACATCGTTCCTGTAGTCGGTGCTGCAAATCTAAATGCACAGCGGGCATAGGTGCCCGAAAGGCCGCATATTCTAAGGAATATCCGGACTTTTGCAAATGTCTTTTTCTGGCGCCTATCGGCGTGCCACTCAGATCTGCTATAGAGCCGTCGGTTAAAACGGCGAGTCAGCTCCCGCCAATGGCGGGTTTGCTGGAGATCCCACGTCCCTGTGGGTCGGAACAGGAGCACGCTCCCGCTCGAGATTTTTACATTTTGGGCATGCCGCCGCCGGGCAACATACCGCCCATGCCGCGCATCATCTTGGCCATTCCGCCTTTTGCGGAGAACTTCTTCATCATCTTCTGCATCTGCTTGTGCTGCTTGATCAAGCGACCGATGTCCTGCACCTGGGTACCGGAACCCATGGCGATCCGACGTTTGCGCGAACCGCTGATCAGCTCAGGGTCGCGGCGCTCGGCCGGGGTCATGGAGTTGATAATGGCTTCCATCTGTTTGAATTGCTTCTCTGCCGCGCCCTGGGCATTGCCCATCTGCGCCAGGTTCACACCGCCGATGTTCGGCAGCTTGTCCATCAAGCCGCCGAGGCCGCCCATGTTCTTCATTTGTTGCAGCTGGTCGCGGAAGTCTTCGAGGTCGAAACCCTTGCCCTTCTTCAGCTTCTTGGCCAGTTTATCGGCCTTGTCCTTGTCGAGGGTCGCTTCGGCCTGTTCGATCAGGCTGAGCACGTCACCCATGCCGAGGATACGCGAAGCGATCCGCTCAGGGTGGAACGGTTCGAGCGCATCGCTCTTCTCGCCCATACCGATGAACTTGATCGGCTTGCCAGTGATGGCACGTACCGACAGCGCCGCACCGCCACGGGCATCGCCGTCAACCTTGGTCAGGATCACACCGGTAAGCGGCAGTGCATCACCAAAGGCCTTGGCGGTGTTGGCAGCATCCTGGCCGGTCATGGCGTCGACCACGAACAGTGTCTCGACCGGGTTGATCGCGGCATGCAGCGCCTTGATCTCGCCCATCATCTCTTCGTCGATGTGCAGGCGGCCGGCGGTATCGACGATGACCACGTCGATGAATTTCAGTTTTGCTTCTTTGATAGCAGCGTTGGCAATGTCGACCGGCTTCTGGCTCAGGTCCGACGGGAAGAAGGTCACGCCCACTTCGCCCGCAAGCATCTCCAACTGCTTGATGGCCGCCGGACGGTACACGTCGGCGGACACCACCATCACGGTTTTTTTCTTGCGCTCTTTAAGGAAGCGCGCCAGCTTGCCGGCCGTGGTGGTTTTACCCGCACCTTGCAGACCGGCCATCAGCACGACGGCCGGTGGCACGGCGCTGAGGTTCAGGTCTTCGTTGGCCGCGCCCATCAGGCTTTCGAGTTCGGCCTGGACGATCTTCACAAAGGCCTGGCCCGGGGTCAGGCTGCGCGACACTTCGGTGCCGACCGCGCGCTCTTTGACCGCGTTGACGAAGTCCTTGACCACAGGCAAGGCCACGTCGGCTTCCAACAACGCCATGCGCACTTCGCGCAGGGTGTCTTTAATATTGTCCTCGGTCAGCTTGGCCTTGCCGGTTACGTGGCGCAGCGTCTGCGAGAGACGGTCAGTCAGGTTTTCAAACATGCGCGATCCTTTCAGGCCCTATTCATCGAAGTGCATTGGTAGACCGAGGTAACGGCGGCCCAGGCTGTGGTAAATCGCTATTAAAAACAGCGCTCGGCGAGCCTGCGGCGTGGGCAGGTCGCGGATTATAGCGAAGACTGCGTCCATGCACACCCGCTGTCTGGCTCTGGAGTCTTTCGTGGAACGCAGGTGTATGCCAAACTCAGCGCCTTTCGGGCTTGCCTAACAGGATTTATGCTCCCTTTGTCACCCAGTTTGCTACCTAGTCTCGCCGCCGCTCTTTTGTATGCCGCTGCGACCCTCTACCAGGGCACCCGCCTGGCGCAATGTGCCAAGGCCGACAAACGCCTGCTGGCAGGCCTTGGCGTCCTCGCTCTGCTGGCGCACGCCGCGAGCCTGTTCACCCATTTGATGACGCCCGTCGGCCTGGGCCTGGATTTTTTCAGCGCCGCCAGCCTGATCGCCGCCGCGGTGATCGCCCTGACGCTGATCGCCTGCGCACGCATCCCGGTGGAAAACCTGCTGGTGCTGCTATTTCCCCTGGGCCTGCTCACGGTGCTGCTGGCGCAATTTGCCCCCACCGGCACGGTGCAGGTGATCGATGAAGAGCCGGGCATCCTGGCGCATATCCTGCTGTCGATCCTCGCCTATGGCATGTTCACCATTGCGGTGTTCCAGGCCTTGCTCCTGCTGCTGCAGGACCACCAGCTCAAGCACAAGCACCCGTCCGGGCTGATCAAGAACTTCCCGCCGTTGCAAACCATGGAAAGCCTGCTGTTCGGCTTCCTGTGGGCCGGCTGGACGCTGCTGTCGCTGTCACTGATTTCCGGCTGGCTGTTCGTCGAGAACCTGTTCGCCCAGCATCTGGTACACAAAACCCTGCTGGCGTGCCTGGCCTGGATCGTGTTCAGCGTGTTGCTGTGGGGCCGTAACCGCCTCGGCTGGCGCGGGCACAAGGCAATCCGCTGGACCCTGGCCGGTTTCTGCCTGCTGATGCTGGCCTATTTCGGCAGCAAGCTGGTTCGCGAATACATCCTGCATATCTGACGGGCAGCGATCATGGACAACTTGCCCCTTGGGCCGATGCTCGCGGTAATCGCCCTGCTGGTGTTATGGGCGGCGCTGTTTACCGCCATTGAAGCCGCACAACAACACCTGCTGGCTCTGCGCCCCGGCACACGCCAGGGCGACAAGGCCGCGGCCCGCCTGAGTTTCCCGCGCCATAGCTTGATCCTCTGCAACAGCTTGTGCCGCGCCGCAGTGGTGATTCTCTGCACGCTGCTCGCGATCTACGCCTGGGCGCTGAACGGTCCGTGGCTCGGCTGGTTGATCTCCTGCACCCTTCTGCTGATACTGGCCGACTACCTGCCCCGCGCCCTGGCTACCCGTCATCCGCAAGCCGTGCTGGGCTTTGGTAATACGCTGTTGGGCGTACCGCTAAAAATTCTCTATCCACTGGCCTGGCTGCTCAACGGTATCAGCCTGTTGCTGTTGCGCCCGTTCGCGCGCAAGTCCGGCATGGTGAAAAAGAGCGACGAACCGTTACCCGACCATGATGACGAACCGGAGCCCGAGACCGACGAAAACCGCACGCCCGGCATGCCTGGCATCCATGCTTTGGACAACATCACGGTCAACGACATCCTGGTGCCACGCAGCGAAGTGGACGGCATCAACCTGGATGACTCGGTCGAAGAGATCATCGAACAACTGCGCACGTCCGAACGCACCCGCCTGCCGGTGTTCCACAGCGACATCAACCAGGTCGAAGCCGTACTCAACACCCGGCAGATCCAGCACCTGCTACCGGACGCGAGCCTGACCAAAGAGGCGCTGCTCGCCGCCTGCCATGAGCCCTACTTCGTCCCGGAAAGCACGCCCCTGCAACTGCAACTGCTGAACTTCCACAAGCAGCAGCGACGCCTGGGCATGGTGGTGGATGAATACGGCGAAGTGCTGGGCATCGTCACCCTGGAAGATATTCTCGAAGAAATCGTCGGCGAATTCGAAAGCGAACAGAGTGCGGACAATCCGCATATCGAAGTGCAGACGGACGGTCGCTACATCATCGACGGCGCCGCATCGATCCGCGAACTGAACAAGAGCCTCGGCTGGCACCTGCCCAGCGACGGCCCCAAGACCCTCAATGGCCTGGTGACCGAGGCGCTGGAAACCATTCCGGACTGCGCGGTGTGCCTGAAGATCGGCCGCTACCGCCTGGAAATCCTCGAGACCGAGGACAACCGCGTCGCCAAGGTGCTGATCTGGCACACCAGCCGCGTGCCAGTGGCGACCTAAACCCCACGGTCAATGTAGGAGCTGGCTTGCCAGCGATAGGATAGCCTCGGTATCCCGGAGAGATCGAGTCGGCTGCATCGCTGGCAAGCCAGCGCCTGCATGAGTCCGAGCACCACCCCAGAGATGTTCGCAAGCCACTTGTTGGATCCGCAAACCCCTTCCTATAATCGGGGCGGCTTACCCAAGCCCCGCCCGACCGCGTGCTACCCGCACTCCGCGCGTCCAGGCACCGCTTTATCGTGTCTGACCGGTGTTCGCTCCCATCCCGAGCCACCCCGCGCACAACCCTGATCCATGGGTGTTCGACCAATAATAATCCGCGTCCAAACGCGCAACGACCGTCAGGGATACCTCAATGAGCACCACCTATAACGAGGCTGCGACCGCCGCCCCGACCAACTCGACCGCCCGCGTCGCCACCGCAAGCATCGTCGGCACCGCCATCGAGTTCTACGATTTCTACATTTACGCCACCGCTGCGGCGCTGGTGATCGGCCCGGTGTTCTTCCCGCAGACCTCCGGCACCGCGCAGATGCTGGCGTCGTTCCTGACCTTCGGTATCGCGTTTATCGCCCGGCCGCTGGGTTCGGCGTTGTTCGGCCACTTTGGCGACCGCATTGGCCGCAAGTCGACCCTGGTGGCCTCGTTGCTGCTGATGGGCGTGTGCACCACGCTGATCGGCTTGCTGCCGGGCTATGACAGCATCGGCGCCTGGGCCCCCATCCTCTTGTGCGTGCTGCGCTTCGGCCAGGGCCTGGGCCTTGGCGGGGAATGGGGCGGCGCGGCGCTGCTGGCCACCGAGAACGCGCCCAAGGGCAAGCGCGGATGGTTCGGCATGTTCCCGCAACTCGGCCCATCGATCGGGTTCCTGGCGGCCAACGGTTTGTTCCTGATCCTGGCCATCAGCCTGAATGACGAGCAATTTCGCAGCTGGGGCTGGCGTATTCCGTTCATCCTCAGCGCCGCGCTGGTGATGGTCGGCCTGTATGCACGGCTGAAGTTGCATGAAACGCCGGTGTTCGCCAATGCCGTCGCCAAGACAGCACCGGTGAAAGTGCCATTGGTAGAACTGTTCAGCCAGCATTGGCTGCCGGTGCTGCTGGGCGCGGCGTCGATGGTGGTGTGCTATGCGTTGTTCTACATCACCACGGCGTTTTCCTTGAGCTACGGGGTTTCGACCCTGGGCTACAGCCGCGAGACCTTCCTCGGGCTGCTGTGCTTTGCAGTGCTGTTCATGGGGCTGGCCACGCCGCTGGCGGCCTTGGCCAGTGATCGCTACGGGCGCAAGCCGGTGCTGATTGTCGGCGCGGTGCTGGCCATTCTGTCGGGTTTCACCATGGAGCCGCTGCTGACCCACGGTTCAACCTGGGCCGTTGCGCTGTTTCTGGCTCTGGAATTGTTCCTGATGGGCGTGACGTTCGCCCCGATGGGCGCGATGCTGCCGGAATTGTTCCCGACGCGCGTACGTTATACCGGTGCTTCGGCGGCGTATAACCTGGGCGGGATCGTGGGGGCGTCGGCGGCACCGTTCTTCGCGACCAAGCTGGTGGCGATGGGTGGCCTGAGTTATGTCGGCGGGTATGTGTCGGCGGCAGCGTTGCTCAGCTTGATTGCTGTGCTGTGCCTGAAAGAGACGCGGGATAACGACTTGAACAAGGTCGCCTGATAGATCGCTATCGCCTGTAGGAGCGAGCTTGCTCGCGAAAAAGGTACATCCGACGCAGCGATGCGCCTGAAATACCTTCGCGAGCAAGCTCGCTCCTACAGGTTCTGTATTACAGCTCTACAACAACCGCTTGAGAAGCACGGGTCGCCTTGGCCCGAGCCGCTTCAATCGACTCATCCCGCGCCAACGCCACACCCATCCGACGCTGACCATTCACTTCCGGCTTGCCGAACAGGCGCAACGCCGTATCCGGTTCGCTCAAGGCCGCGCCCAGGTTGGCGAAGGCGGTCTGGGTCGACTGCCCTTCCACCAGGATCACCGCCGAAGCCGAAGGCCCGAACTGACGGATCAACGGGATCGGCAAGCCCAGGATCGCGCGAGCGTGCAGGGCGAACTGCGACAGATCCTGAGAAATCAGGGTCACCAGGCCAGTGTCATGCGGGCGCGGCGACACTTCGCTGAACCACACTTGATCGCCCTTGATGAACAGCTCCACGCCAAACAGGCCACGGCCACCCAAGGATTCGGTCACGGCTTTGGCGACGCGCTCGGATTCCGCCAGGGCAATCGGGCTCATGGCTTGCGGCTGCCAGGATTCCTGGTAGTCGCCCTTCTCCTGACGGTGGCCGACTGGCGCGCAGAAAGTGGTGCCGCCGATGTGACGCACGGTCAGCAGGGTGATTTCGTAGTCGAAGTCGATAAAGCCTTCGATGATCACCCGGCCCTTGCCGGCACGGCCGCCTTCCTGGGCGTAGTCCCAGGCTTTCTGCACATCGTCAGCGCTGCGCAGCAGGCTCTGGCCTTTGCCCGACGAACTCATCACCGGCTTGACCACACACGGGAAGCCCAGGTCTTGCACGGCCTTGCTGTAGTCTTCGAAGGTGTCGGCGAAGTGGTACGGCGAGGTCGGCAGGTCCAGCTCTTCAGCAGCCAGGCGGCGGATACCTTCGCGGTTCATGGTCAACGACGTGGCACGCGCGGTCGGGATCACGGTGAAGCCTTCGGCTTCCAGTTCCATCAGGGTCGCGGTGGCGATGGCTTCGATTTCCGGCACGATGAAGTGCGGCTTTTCCGCTTCGATCACGGCACGCAGGGCGGCGCCGTCGAGCATGTTGATCACGTGACTGCGATGGGCCACCTGCATGGCCGGCGCGTTGGCGTAGCGATCCACGGCAATCACTTCAACGCCCAGGCGTTGCAGTTCGATTACCACTTCCTTGCCCAGCTCACCGCAGCCACACAGCAAAACGCGGGTCGCGGTTGGCGACAATGGAGTTCCGATTCGGGTCATCTCAGGTCCTCAGGGGAGCGGATCATGGGGAGAAAGGCCGGCATTTTACATGAACTGTAAAGATTGGCTTCAGTTGGCGACGGCCCGTCTGCGAATACGCCAGGCCATGATCAGCCACACCACCGTGACCCCGGCGAATTTCGACACCAGCGCGGTGCCCGCCACCGCCGGGGTCAGCGCGCCAATCAGGCCGAAGAAGATAAAAGTGTCGAGGGGAATGCTCAGCGCCGAACTTATCCACAGGCGGTCGTGGAGCGGGCGCTTGGTGATGCTGAACACCAGCCAGTCGATGCACTCGGACACCGCGAACGCCGTGGCGCTGGCCAGGGCAATGGCTGGGTCTGAGGTGATGTACGACAGCACCAGCGCCGCCAGCATGGCGATGATCGCGCCGTGGCCGAAGCGGGTTTGCACCATGTCGCGCAGGATAAATACCAGGCCACCCCAGGCGGACCAGATGACGTCCAGGTGCGGAGCGGTGGAAAAGGCGAAGTTAATCAGCACGACGCTGCTGATGTAGGCGATCAGGAAGAGCATGGAAATGGACCTGTGGACAAGGCGCATAGGGTAATGCACAGCACTCATTGTGGCGAGCGGGCTTGCCCCGCGTTGGGCTGCGAAGCGGCCCCAATTAAGAGCGCCGAGTTTTTTCAGGTTAACCACAGTGTGAGGTTTTAGGGCCGCTTCGCAGCCCAACGCAGGGCAAGCCCGCTCGCCACAGTTAAGCGTCAGATTTCGCAGGCATCATCCACACCAACCCACTCGCCAACGCCCGCTCATGGCACAACCCCAACACCACACGGCGCTCGGTATTGTCCATGCGGCTCCAACGCGTGATCTCATCCACCGTACGCTGGCAGCCGGTGCAAATATCGTCATCATCCAGTGCGCAAATATTTACGCACGGCGAGGCAACGGGCCGCTCTAGCGGGTTCATTCTTCCTGCTCGACCAAGTCACGCGCGTAACGCTGCGCGTTATGCACATAGTGCGCGGCGCTGGCTTCGAGCATCTTCTTCTGCGCCTCGGTCAACTCGCGCACCACCTTGCCCGGCGAGCCCATCACCAGTGAGCCATCTGGAATTTCCTTGCCTTCGCCGATCAGCGAATTGGCGCCGATGATGCAGTGTTTGCCTATCTTGGCGCCGTTGAGGATCACCGCATTGATGCCGATCAGGCTGTAATCGTCGACGGTGCAACCATGCAGCATGGCGTTATGGCCGATGGTCACGCCGGTGCCGAGGGTCAGCGGGTAGCCCATGTCGGTGTGCATTACGCTGCCGTCCTGCACGTTGCTGTTCTTGCCGATCAGGATCAGTTCGTTGTCGCCACGCAACACCGCGTTGAACCACACGTTGGCGCCCTCCTCCAGCTTGACCTTGCCCACCAGCGTGGCATTGGGTGCCACCCAGCTCTGTGGATGAGTCTCGACGCGGGCGTCGCCCAGGCGGTATTTCATGCTGTGTCCTCACGGCTCGCCATTCACACGATGGCTTAGATATTGATGAAGCTCTTGGGCGGCTGGTGCAGGCTGATCTGGGCGTCGTCATAGAGCAGGTTGATCAGCTCGACGATCATGATCGCCGTCAGGCCCCAAATCTTGTATTCACCAAACCGATAACTGGGCACGTACCAACTGCGGCCCTGGTAATCGATTCTGTGGGTATGTTCGCGCGGATCCTGTCGGAAAAAATCCAGGGGCACACTGAAGACGGCGGCGATTTCGGCATCATTCGCCAGGTATTCGACGTAATCGGGAATAACGCCCACATAGGGCGTGACGCGAATGCCATGCAGGGAAATCAGCGGGCTCAACGGGCCGATCACCTCGACCAGGCCGGGCGGCAGGCCAATTTCTTCTTCGGCCTCACGTAGCGCGGTAAAGATCAGGTCCGGGTCTTCGGGGTCGCGGCGCCCGCCGGGAAAGGCCACTTCGCCACCGTGGGTCGACAGGCCGCTGGCGCGCAGGGTCAGGATCAGCTCAGGTTCATCACTGCGGGTAATCGGCACCAGCACCGCGGCCTCGGGGAAACGCCCGTCAGTTTCCAGCGTATGGGGGGTGTGATTGCTTACCCGGCGAAGTAGCTCGTCCAGCATGAGTCATCTCGGTCTGTTGGCTACCTTGCATCATGCACCAAAGCGTACGGGTGCCCAACCCCAAAACCCCAGCCATGTCGCGAAACGACAACTTGCAGGAAAGCCTGGCACCGAGCCAAGATGCACGCACTTTCCAGGAACCCCAGCATGAACTTCTGCAGCCAGTGCGGTAAACCGGTTACTCAACGCATTCCCGAAGGCGACGGGCGCCTGCGTTTTGTGTGTGATCACTGCTCGACCATTCACTATCAAAACCCCAACATCGTCGCCGGTACCGTGCCGGTGTGGGGCGATCAGGTGCTGCTGTGCCGCCGCGCCATCGAGCCGCGCCTGGGTTACTGGACCCTGCCAGCAGGCTTCATGGAAAACGGCGAGACCGTGGAACAGGCCGCCGTGCGCGAGACGATGGAAGAGGCCTGTGCCCGCGTGCGCAACCTGAGCATCTATACCCTGATCGACGTGCCGCACATCAGCCAGGTGCATATCTTCTACCGCGCCGAGCTGATCGACCTGGACTTTGCCGCAGGCCCCGAAAGCCTTGAAGTGAAGCTGTTCAACGAGGCCGATATCCCTTGGTCCGAGCTGGCTTTCCGCACGGTCGGGCGTACCTTAGAATGCTTTTTCGCGGACCGCAGGCTTCAGTCGTTTCCGGTGCGCAGCGAAGCCGTGCCGCCACTGGCAAAGCCCGCCCAATAACAATCCGGCAGACGGCCTTCAAAGGGATATCGTGTTAATGCGTTGGTTGCTTGCTCTGCTCTGCCTGTCGTTCGCCACGCTGTCGTCAGCCTCTACCGTGGAAACCCTGGGCGGCAAAACAGTCGAGAAAATCCTGGTCCTCAAGTCCGCCCATCAGTTGCAACTGATCAACGACGGCAAGCCCCTCAAGACCTATCGCATTTCCCTGGGCAAAAACCCCAAGGGCACCAAACTGATCGAAGGCGACCGCCGCACGCCGGAAGGCTTCTACTGGATCGACCGGCGCAAGATCAGCGACCGCTACAACCTGGCCATGCACATCTCCTATCCGAATATCAGCGACGCCGCCCGTGCCCGTCGCGAAGGCGTGAAGCCCGGCAGCATGATCATGATCCACGGCACCCCCGACACCGAGGAATACCCGGAGCAGTGGTTCCACACCCTGGACTGGACTGACGGTTGCATCGGCATGCGCAACGTCGACATGCGCGAAGTCTGGAACCTGGTCAAGGACGGCACCATGATCGAGATTCGCCCGTAATCCCGGACCGTTCGTAAAATAACTCGAAATTAATTCCCACCCCCTCTCGGCACTCCACGGTGAATACCAGTTCACCCCACGGGCTGTGCACTTCTGCGCGCGACAAAGACCTCTCTAATACCACTTGATACCAAGCACCCCTACAGTGCCAAGAAACCTGTGCTTGCACCGTTTTGGCAGCATTGACATGGTATTTAAGTGGTATTAATTTCCGGCCATTACCGGGCGACAACACTCCAATAACCGCATCGGAAACCTTAACGATGAATCCCATTCTGACGCTGCGTCCCGACGACAAACAATCCACGCCGCTGTACCTGCAACTGGCCCGTAGCCTGGAAGCGGCGATTCATGCCGGCCAGTGGAAATCCGAGCAGGCCCTGCCGTCGGAACGCGCCCTCAGCGAGCAGTTGAGCATTTCGCGGGTCACCGCCCGTAAAGCGCTGGAAGTCTTATTTGCCCAGGGCCTGATCCGTCGTAGCCAAGGCTCCGGCACCTTTATCACCCCGCGCCTGGAACAGCCGCTGTCGCGCCTGTCGGGCTTCAGCGAGATGTTGCGCCTCAAGGGTTTTGTGCCCAGCTCCCAGTGGCTGGAGCGCGACATCACCCCGCCGACCCATGAAGAGCTGATCCGCCTGGCGCTGTCGCCTACCGACAAGGTCGCGCGGCTCAAGCGCTTGCGCAAAGCCGACGACACGGTGATGGCGATTGAGATGACCGCCATGCCCGCCTCGGTGCTGCCGCATCCGCAAGCCATCGGCAATTCGCTGTACGAATACCTGGAGAGCATCGGCAAACCCATCGTGCGCGCCCTGCAACATATCCAGGCAATCAACGCCTCGAACGAGTTTGCCGCACTGGTGGGCATCGCCCCCGGCACCGCGATGCTGCTGATGACCCGTGTCGGCTACACCGCCGACAACACGCCGATTGAAATCACCGACACCTACTGCCGCAACGACTACTACGACTTCGTCGCTGAGCTTCGACGTTAGAAAGCCGCGCCGATATGACTTTGCCGCGAATGCGGCCTTAGAGAACTGCCCATGTCCGAAGACAATATCCTCACGCCCCACGGCTGGATTCGCGGCCGCCTGGTGCACGAGCACGGCAAGGTCACCGCCATTGAAGGCACGCCGTGCGACCCGGCTGAAAACGAACTGTCCTACCTGCTGCCAGGCTTTATCGACCTGCACGTGCACGGAGGTGGTGGCAAAGACATCATGGAAGGTGTCGAGGCGTTCGAGACCATCACCCGCACCCACGTGAGGTTTGGTACGACGTCGCTGCTGGCCACCACCATGACCGCGCCGGTGGAAGAAATCTCCAGCGTGCTCGGCCAACTCGGCACCTTCTGCGAGCAGCGCCCCACAGGCAGCGCCCGCATACTCGGCGTGCACCTGGAAGGTCCCTACATCAACCCGGGAAAACTCGGCGCACAACCCAACTTCGCCCACACCGCGTTGATGGAAGAAGTCGAAGCCTACCTGCGCCTGGCGCCGATCCGCGTCATTACTATTGCCCCGGAAATCGCCGGGCATGACGTGCTGATCCGCGCCCTCAGCCAACGCGGCGTGCGCATGCAGATCGGCCACACCCTGGGCAGCTATGAAGAAGGCGTCGCCGCCCTCGCCGCCGGTGCCACCAGTTTCACGCACTTGTACAACGCCATGAGCCCGCTGCATCACCGCGAGCCGGGCATCGTTGGCGCCGCTTTGGCCCATGCCAAATACGCGGAACTGATCCCGGATCTGCTCCACGTCCACCCCGGCGCCATGCGCGTGGCCCTGCGTGCTATCCCGTGCCTGTACTGCGTCACCGACTCCACTGCCGCCGCCGGCATGCCCGACGGTGAATACAAGCTGGGCAGCCACACCGTGACCAAATGCCTGGGCGGCGTACGCCTGGCCGACGGCACCCTGGCCGGCAGCACCCTGACCATGGATCAGGCACTGCGCAACCTGGTGAAAATCGGCCTGCCCATCAGCGAAGCCTCACAACGCCTGTCGCAATTTCCGGCGGACTACTTGGGCCTGGAAGAACGTGGCCGCCTGCAACCCGGCAGCTTTGCCGATTGCGTACGCCTGGACCGCTCCCTGCACCTCACCGACGTAATGGTCGAAGGAGAAACCATTGACTTCAAAAATGCTTGAAGAGGCGCTGGCCTCCTGTGACGCAGTCGCCGCACAACTGCAACGCCTCGACCCAATGCTGCAAGAAATCGCCGGCCGCCTGCGCCGCCAGCCGCCGCAAGTGGCAATGACGATTGCCCGGGGCAGTTCGGATCACGCCGCCAGTTACTTCGCCTACCTGGCCATGCAGCACGTGGGCATCCCGGTGGCGTCGCTGCCGATGTCGGTGGTGACCTTGTTGCAGGCTCCGATGAAAGTCAGCGGCCAGGTGGCGTTCGGTTTTTCCCAGTCGGGGCAAAGCCCGGATCTGGTCAACAGCCTGCGCCTGCTGCGTAAACGCGGGGCCTTGAGCATCTCGCTGGTCAATGCCGAAGACTCGCCCCTGGAAGCCGCCTGTGAATTCCACGTGCCGCTGTGCGCCGGGCCGGAGCAAAGCGTCGCTGCGACCAAAAGCTTTATCGCCACCCTCAGCGCCAGTGCCCTGATGATCGGCCACTGGAACCAGGAGGCCGACTTGCTGCAAGCCTGCCAGGCCCTGCCCGATGGGCTACGCGAAGCCGCCACACAGGACTGGAGCAAAGCCATCGACGCCCTGCGCGACTGCCAGCAACTGATGGTGATCGGCCGTGGCGCCGGTTTTGCCATCGCCCAGGAAGCCGCGCTCAAGCTCAAGGAAACCTCGGCGATCCAGGCCGAAGCCTTCAGCAGCGCCGAAGTGCGCCACGGGCCGATGGCCTTGATCGACGCGAACTACCCGCTACTGGTGTTCGCCCCGCGCGGCGCCGAGCAAGCCGGCCTGTTGAGCCTGGCTGCCGAGATGCGCCAACGCGGCGCTCGCGTATTGCTGGCCGCGCCGGACGATATCGCCGAGCGCGACTTGACCCTGAGCCGTGCCGAACACCCGACCCTGGACCCGATCCTGGCCATCCAGAGTTTCTACGTGATGGCGGCCGGCCTGGCGGTCGCACGGGGCATGGACCCCGACCAGCCGCGCCACCTGAGCAAAGTGACCCGCACCCACTGACCCGCACCCACTGAGTGGTTTGCCGCGATTTCCTGATGAGTACCGTGCCCATGTCCAACAACAATAATGAACTGACCCTCAGCGCCCCCCTCAGCGGGCCGGTACTGCCCCTGAGCACTGTTCCCGACGAAGTGTTCGCCAGCGGCGCCATGGGCGAAGGCATTGCCATCGACCCGCTGAATGACTGCCTGCACGCGCCGTGTGACGGGGTGATCATCCATGTCGCCCGCACCGGCCATGCGCTGACGGTTCGCGCCGACAACGGGGCCGAATTACTGATGCATGTGGGCATCGACACGGTTGAGCTGAATGGCGAAGGGTTTGCATTGCTGGTCAAGGAAGGCGCGCGGGTGAGCCAGGGCCAGCCGCTGGTGCAGTTCGATCTGGACCGCATTGCGCGGCAGTGCAAAAGCCTGGTCAGTTTGATCATTCTGACCAACAGCGACGCCTACGCGCTGACGCCCATCGCCATGAGCAGGGTGAAGGTCGGCGAGCCGTTGTTGCAGGTGGTGGCGCGCTCGACAGCGCCGGCTCAAACGGCTGTGGATAACTCGGTCACTGAAGCGCGCGCCAGCGTACGCGTCACCCATCGCGGCGGCTTGCATGCACGCCCCGCCGCGCTGATCCGCAAGACCGCCCAGGGTTTCAGCAGCCAGGCCCAGTTGCACGTCGGCGATAAGTCGGCGTCGTGCGACAGTTTGATTGGTCTGATGAGCCTGGGGATTGGCGAAGGGGATGAGGTACGCGTCACCTGTCGGGGCAAGGATTGCAAGGAGGCCTTGCAGGCATTGGTCGCCGCGCTGTCCGTGGCCGTCAGCGAAGAGCATCACGCGCCCATTGTTGTTACTCCACGCCGGGCAAACACTGAAATCGATGTCTTGCAGGGTGTGTGCGCTGCGCCGGGCCTGGTTTGCGGGCCGCTGTTCCGCCTGACCGGCATCGAGTTGCCGGAAGACAGCGGCAACCATTTCGCCGACGAACAACTGCAACGCCTGGACACTGCCCTGGAGCAGGTGCGCGGCGAAATCCGTATCACCCTGGACCACGCCCGCCAGCGCAAGGCCGTCGAGGAGGAAGAAATCTTCGCCGCCCACCTCGCCCTGCTCGAAGACCCGGCCCTGCTGGAAGCCGCCACCCACGCAATCGAAAAAGGCAGCGCCGCCACCCATGCCTGGCGCGACGCGATACAGGCGCAATGCGCGGTATTGCTGGCCCTGGGCAAGCCGCTGTTTGCCGAACGTGCCAACGACCTGCGGGACCTGCAACAGCGGGTGCTGCGTGCGCTGCTGGGTGAGGCCTGGCACGTCGAATTACCCGCTGGCGCGATTGTCAGCGCTCACGAATTGACCCCGTCGGATTTGTTGCAACTGAGTGCGCAACAGGCCGTCGGCATTTGCATGGCCGAGGGCGGCGCCACCTCCCATGTGGCGATCCTGGCCCGGGGCAAGGGCTTGCCCTGTGTGGTGGCGTTGGGCGCAGAAGTGCTCGATGTTCCCCATGGCCAGCGGGTGGTACTCGACGCCGTAAACGGTCGCCTGGAACTGGCGCCCAGCGAGGCGCGCCATGCCGAGGTGCACCAGATTCGCGACGTGCAAAAACAACGGCGCCAGGAGCAACAGGCCCAGGCCCAATTGCCGGCGCGCACCACCGATGGCGTCAGTATCGAAGTCGCCGCCAATGTGGCCTCCAGTGCCGAAGCCCAAGTGGCGTTTGAAAACGGCGCCGATGGCGTCGGCCTGCTGCGCACCGAATTCCTGTTTGTCGACCGTCGCACCGCGCCGGACGAGCAGGAGCAACGTCACGCCTATCAAGCCGTGCTCGACGCCATGGGTGACAAGTCGGTAATCATCCGCACCATCGATGTGGGCGGCGACAAGCAACTCGACTACCTGCCACTGCCCGTTGAGGCCAACCCGGTACTGGGCCTGCGCGGTATTCGTATGGCCCAGGTGCGTCCTGACCTGCTTGACCAGCAACTGCGCGCGCTGCTGCAAGTCAGCCCGTTGGGGCGTTGCCGCATCCTCCTGCCGATGGTCAGCGAAGTCGACGAATTGCTGCAGATCCGCCAGCGCCTGGATGAGTTGTGCGCAGAGCTGGAGCTGACCCAACGCCCCGAGCTGGGCGTAATGATCGAAGTGCCTGCCGCCGCGCTAATGGCCGAGCAACTGGCCAAACATGCGGACTTTTTGTCCATCGGCACCAATGACTTGTCCCAGTACACCCTGGCCATGGACCGTGACCACGCCGGCCTTGCCGCGCGGGTCGATGCGCTGCACCCGGCCTTGCTGCGGCTGATCGCCCAGACCTGCGCCGGTGCGGCCAAACACGGGCGCTGGGTGGGTGTGTGCGGCGCCCTGGCCTCTGACCCGCTGGCCACGCCGGTACTGGTCGGCCTGGGCGTCAGCGAGCTGTCGGTCAGCCCGCTGCAAATCGGAGAAATCAAGGACCGCGTCCGTCACCTGGACGCGGCGCAATGCCGGCAACTGAGTCAAGGCCTGCTCGACCTGAGCAGCGCCAAGGCCGTTCGCCAAGCCTGTCAACACCACTGGCCGATGAGCTGACAATAACAAGAAAAGGGAGACACGCCATGTACCAACACTTTATCGAAGGCCTGCAACGCCTGGGCCGTGCACTGATGCTGCCGATCGCAATCCTGCCGATCGCCGGCCTCCTGCTGCGCCTGGGCGACACCGACCTGCTCAACATCGCGGTGATGCACGACGCGGGGCAGGCGATCTTCGCCAACCTCGCGCTGATCTTCGCCATCGGCATCGCCGTCGGGTTTGCCCGCGACAATAACGGCACGGCTGGCCTTGCCGGGGCGATCGGTTACCTGGTGATGGTCTCCACCCTCAAGGTGATGGACTCGACCATCAACATGGGCATGCTCGCCGGTATCGCCAGCGGCTTGATGGCCGGTGGGCTGTATAACCGCTTCAAGGACATCAAACTGCCGGAGTACCTCGCGTTCTTTGGCGGGCGACGGTTTGTGCCGATTGTCACCGGGTTCAGTGCGGTCGGGCTAGGCGTGATCTTTGGCCTGATCTGGCCGCCGATCCAGCACGGCATCAACAGCTTCGGCGTACTGCTGATGGAAAGCGGCAGCCTGGGTGCGTTCGTGTTTGGCGTGTTTAACCGCCTGCTGATCGTCACCGGCCTGCACCATATCCTCAACAACATGGCGTGGTTCGTGTTCGGCACGTTCACCGATCCAGTGACCGGTGCCGTAGTGACCGGCGACCTGACCCGCTACTTCGCCGGCGACCCCAAAGGCGGCCAGTTCATGACCGGCATGTTCCCGGTGATGCTGTTCGGCCTGCCTGCCGCGTGCCTGGCGATGTACCGCAACGCGCTGCCGGAACGCTGCAAGGTGATGGGCGGGATTTTCCTGTCGATGGCACTGACCTCGTTTTTGACCGGTGTGACTGAGCCGATTGAGTTCGCGTTCATGTTCCTCGCACCGTTCTTGTACCTGATCCACGCGCTGCTCACAGGCCTGTCGATGGCCGTGACCAATATGCTGAATATCCACCTGGGCTTTACCTTCTCCGGTGGGTTTATCGACATGGTGCTGGGTTGGGGCAAGTCCACCAACGGCTGGCTGGTGGTGCCGGTGGGGCTGGCGTATGCGGCTATCTACTACACGGTGTTCAGCTACTGCATCCGTCGTTTCAACCTGAAGACGCCGGGCCGGGAAGACATCCCGGTGGTACAGGCTGAGGTGATGAGTGATAACCAGCGGGCCACGGCTTACATCCGGGCATTGGGCGGTGCGGATAACCTGCTGAGCGTGGGTGCCTGTACGACGCGACTGCGCTTGGACATGCTTGATCGCAACAAGGCCGTGGATGCAGAGCTGAAAGCACTGGGTGCCATGGCTGTGGTTCGGCCGGGGAACGGCGGGAGTTTGCAGGTCGTGGTCGGGCCGATGGCCGATAGCATTGCTGATGAGATTCGCCTCGCCATGCCATCGTTTGTTGCTACAGCGCCTGCGTCGATTGCGCCTGTGGATAAGCCGGTTGCGGTGAATCTGCAAGAAGCCGAGAAATGGCTGAATGCCTTGGGTGGCCGGGCGAATGTGCGGCAGTTGGAAGCGGTGGCGATGACCCGGTTGCGGGTGGAGTTGGGGGATGATTCGGTGTTGTCCGAAGCTCAACTAACGGCGCTGGGTTGCCAAGGCATAAGCCAACTCGATAGCGGTGTTTGGCACCTGTTGATTGGTGACAAGGCATCCGGGCTGGGTGAGGCGCTGGAGCGGTTGGTTACCCGCCCGATCAACGCCTGATCCCCCCTGTGGCGAGGGAGCTTGCTCGCGCTGGGCTGCGCAGCAGCCCCTTGTTCAGAACAGCCATTTTTTTCAGAAAGAACTCTGTGGCAGGTTTGGGGGGGGGCGCTTCGCACCCCAGCGGGAGCAAGCTCCCTCGCCACAGAGTTTGTGCGGATCAGTTGCTTATGGGTACTTCCTTTAGATCCAACACTCGATCCACCATCAACTGGATTCCTTCCAGCATCCGATAAATCCCCCGCACCGCATCACGTTGCGGGCCGTCAACTTCAAAAGCCAGATGGCCTGCCAGCGCCTGTACTGATGCAAGGTCTTGGGAAGTATTGACGAGCAGGGTTTCGCTGGTGAAGGCGTGGTCGGCAGGCGAAGGTTAGTGAGGCGAGTTCCGGGGGGCAACCTGAAAGACTTGTCGGAAAAGTCTGAGGTGTCTGGGCGGTCGCCATCGGGAGCAAGCCCCCTCTCACATCTGACTGCATTTCAACGTTGGAACTCGGTCAAATGTGGGAGGGGGCTTGCTCCCGATGAGGCTCTCACAGCCAACAAAAAACCCGCTGACCAAACTGGCCCAGCGGGTTTCTTGTTTCTGCAGCGGGCGAATCAAAAATCCGCCAACTGCCACACTTCATACGCCGGTGTCTCATACGGATGGCTCAGCTTCAACGCAGCCACAACGGCCACGATCAGCTCATCCGCCACCACCAACTCAACCTTCCATTCTTCAACCACTTCAACCTGGCCCACTTGCCCGAGAAACGGCTGGCTGCCGTCCAACGCGCGGAATTGGCCCTGGCCCAGCACTTGCCAGGCGCAGTTGTCGTAGTCTCCGATGCGCCCGCCGCCGGCTGCGAAGACGGCGGTTTTCACCGTTTCCACATGGCTGTCGGGCACAAAGAAGCTGAGCTTGTACACCGCCTTAGTTCACCCACACACGGGCGTTGCGGAACATGCGCATCCAGGCGCCGTCCTCGTCCCACTCTTCCGGGCGCCACGAGTTCTGCACGGCGCGGAAGACACGCTCCGGGTGCGGCATCATGATGGTGACGCGACCGTCGCGGCTGGTGAGGCCGGTGATCCCGCGCGGCGAGCCGTTCGGGTTGGCCGGGTAGGTCTCGGTGACCTTGCCGTGGTTGTCGACGAAACGCATGGCCACGCAACCGGACAGGTCGGCTTCCAGCAAGGCTTCTTCACTGGAGAATTCAGCGTGGCCTTCACCGTGGGCGATGGCGATTGGCATGCGCGAACCGGCCATGCCTTGCAGGAAGATCGAGTTGGACTCCTGCACCTGCACCATGGCGACACGGGCTTCGAACTGCTCGGAACGGTTGCGCACAAAGTGCGGCCAGAACTCGCTGCCCGGGATCAATTCGCTGAGGTTGGACATCATCTGGCAACCGTTGCACACACCCAGGGTGAAGCTGTCGTTGCGCTCGAAGAAGCCCTGGAACGCGTCGCGGGCACGGCTGTTGAACAGGGCCGACTTGGCCCAGCCTTCACCGGCACCCAGCACGTCGCCGTAGGAGAAACCGCCGCAGGCCACCAGGCCTTTGAACTCGTTGAGGTCAACGCGACCGGCGAGGATGTCGCTCATGTGCACGTCGATCGCATTAAAGCCGGCACGGTCAAACGCGGCCGCCATTTCTACCTGACCGTTGACGCCCTGCTCACGCAGTACGGCAACCTGTGGGCGGATGCCTTTCTTGATGTACGGCGCGGCGATGTCCTGGTTGACGTCGAAGCTGAGTTTGGTGCTCAGGCCCGGGTTGTCTTCTTCCAGGATCACGTCGAATTCCTGCTCGGCGCAGACAACGTTGTCACGCAAGCGCTGGATCTGGTAGCTGGTCTCGGCCCACTGACGTTGCAGCAGACGACGCTGGCCTGCAAACACGGTGTCGCCGTTGAAGGAAATATTGATTTCGCCGTTGTTGATCGGCTGGCCGATCACTGCCACGCAGTCGTCCAGGCCAGCGGCGCTGAATTGTGCGAGTACATCCGGAGTAGCGTCCTGGCGAACCTGGATCACGGCGCCCAGTTCTTCGTTGAACAGGATGCCGTTGATTTCAGAGGCGTCCTCGGCAACGCTGTCGAGCACGATGTTCAGGCCGCAGTGACCGGCAAACGCCATCTCTACAACACTGGTCAGCAGCCCGCCATCGGAACGGTCGTGGTAAGCCAGCAAGTGGCCGTCGGCGTTGAGTCCCTGGATCACAGCGAAGAAGGCTTTGAGGTCTTCAGCGTCATCGACGTCCGGCGCGTGCTTGCCGAGCTTGCCGTGGGTTTGCGCCAGGATCGAGGCACCCATGCGGTTTTGGCCACGGCCCAGATCGATCAGGATCAGGTCGGTGGTGCCCTTGTCCATGCGCAGTTGCGGGGTCAGGGTCTGGCGGATGTCGGTGACCGGTGCGAAACCGGTGACGATCAGCGACAGCGGCGAGGTGACGCTCTTGTCCACGCCTTCATCGTTCCAACGGGTGGCCATGGACATGGAGTCCTTGCCCACCGGAATGGTGATACCCAGTTCCGGGCACAGCTCCATGCCGACTGCTTTAACTGTGTCGTACAGACGCGCGTCTTCACCTGGGTGACCGGCAGCGGACATCCAGTTGGCCGACAGTTTAATGTCGGACAGCTTGCCGATACGCGAAGCCGCGATGTTGGTGAGGGTTTCACCAATGGCCATGCGGCCCGACGCCGGAGCGTCCAGCAGGGCCAGCGGCGTGCGCTCGCCCATGGCCATGGCTTCACCGGTGTAGACGTCGAAGCTGGTGGCGGTGACGGCAACGTCGGCCACCGGCACCTGCCATGGGCCAACCATTTGGTCACGGGCAACCAGGCCGGTGATGGTGCGGTCGCCGATGGTGATCAGGAAGCTTTTGCTCGCCACGGCCGGGTGATGCAGCACACGTTCGATGCTGTCAGCCAGCTCCAGCGCGCTTGGGTCGAAATCATCGCCCAGCTCGGCTTCACGCACGGCCGAACGGTGCATGCGCGGGGCTTTGCCCAGCAGCACTTCCAGCGGCATGTCCACCGGATTGTTGCCGAAGTGGCTGTCGGTGACAGTCAGTTGCGGCTCGGCAGTGGCTTCGCCAACCACGGCAAACGGGCAACGCTCGCGTTCGCAGATGGCCTGGAAGCGCGCGAAGTCTTCAGGGCCAACGGCCAGCACGTAACGTTCCTGGGATTCGTTGCTCCAGATTTCGTGCGGGGCCATGCCCGGCTCGTCGTTTGGAATGTTGCGCAGTTCGAAACGGCCACCACGCTCGCCATCGTTGACCAGTTCCGGGAAGGCGTTGGACAAACCACCGGCGCCGACGTCGTGGATGAAGCTGATTGGGTTCTTGTCACCCAACTGCCAGCAACGGTCGATGACTTCCTGGCAACGGCGTTCCATTTCCGGGTTTTCGCGCTGTACGGAAGCGAAGTCCAGGTCGGCCGAGCTGGTGCCGGTGGCCATGGAGGAAGCCGCGCCGCCGCCCAGGCCGATCAACATGGCCGGGCCGCCGAGGACGATCAGCTTGGAGCCGACCAAAATCTCGCCTTTCTTGACGTGTTCTTCACGAATGTTGCCCATGCCGCCGGCCAACATGATCGGCTTGTGGTAGCCGCGCACTTCATCGCCACGCGGGGTGGTGATGGACTGTTCGAAGGTACGGAAGTAACCGGTCAGCGCCGGACGACCAAATTCGTTGTTGAACGCAGCGCCGCCCAGCGGGCCTTCGATCATGATGTCCAGCGCGGTGACGATTCGCTCAGGCTTGCCGTACGGCACTTCCCACGGCTGCTCGAAGCCCGGGATCTGCAGGTTGGACACGGTGAAACCGGTCAGGCCGGCCTTTGGCTTGGCGCCACGGCCGGTAGCACCTTCGTCGCGAATTTCGCCGCCGGAACCAGTGGCTGCACCCGGAAACGGGGCAATCGCGGTCGGGTGGTTGTGGGTTTCAACCTTCATCAGGATGTGCACCGGCTCCTGCACCGCGCCGTACTGGCGGGTTTCAGGGTCCGGGAAGAAACGGCCGGCAACGCTGCCGACGATCACCGAGGCGTTGTCTTTATAAGCGGACAGAACACCTTCGCTGTGCATCACGTAGGTGTTCTTGATCATGCCGAACAGGCTTTTTTCCTGGTTCTCACCGTCGATGTCCCAACTGGCGTTGAAAATCTTGTGACGGCAGTGCTCGGAGTTGGCCTGCGCGAACATCATCAGTTCGATGTCGTGCGGGTTGCGCTTGAGGCCGTTGAAGGCGTCGACCAGGTAGTCGATCTCGTCTTCGGCCAGGGCCAGGCCCAATTCGGTGTTGGCCTTCTCGAGGGCGACGCGGCCACCGCCGAGCACGTCAATCGCGGTCAGCGGCTTGGGCTCGGCGTGGCTGAACAGACCGGCAGCCTGTTCCAGCTGGCTGACGATGATCTGGGTCATGCGGTCGTGCAGGCTGCTGGCGATCAGCTCAGCCTCGGCGTCGCTGAACTGGCCAGCGACGTAGAAGGCAATACCGCGCTCCAGGCGCTGGATTTTTTCCAGGCCGCAGTTGCGGGCGATATCGCTGGCCTTGCTCGACCAGGGCGAAATGGTGCCGAACCGTGGCAGAACCAGGAACAAGCGGCCGGTCGGCTCTTGAACGGGAACGCTGGGACCGTACTTCAGAAGGCGTGCGAGCACTTGCTGTTCGTCGGCGGTCAAGACGCCGGTAACGTCGGCGAAGTGAGCAAATTCAGCATACAGGCCTGTAACAGCTGGAACCTTCTGGCTCAGTTGCTCAAGGAGTTTGCTGTGGCGAAAGGCAGAAAGGGCAGGAGCGCCGCGCAGGATCAACA
Organism: Pseudomonas fildesensis; assembly: GCF_001050345.1. GTDB lineage: Bacteria > Pseudomonadota > Gammaproteobacteria > Pseudomonadales > Pseudomonadaceae > Aquipseudomonas > Aquipseudomonas fildesensis. Next base: position 303,036 of record NZ_LFMW01000004.1, read on the forward strand.
TCTTCGGGACAGCCTCGGGAAGGGGTGTGCTTTGAGGCCGTGCATTCTAGCGTAAACCGCCGCCAACGGCACCCGAAACGCTACCACTGGCCGCTGCCGAACGTCAGTTGGCACGGATTGCACGGTATCAGGGCGTGATCGAGGGCATTGGGCGCAGTTATTTTAACCGTCACAATCGGCCCCCAGGCCACGTTTCTGCGGGCTGCAGCACAGTTTTGGCGGCGCTAGCAGACAAGTCCCACGCTGTCGAGATATGGCGCCGTGGGCCGTTTGCGTATACTGCGCAGATGTTCTCCCCAACTGCTTTGCGCCCGCGCTGTGCCAAATGGCTCATCGCAACCGGACTCTTCCTGATGCTCAGCGCCTGTGTTGATAAACCCAGCACGCTCGAGCGAATCAAGGAGGATGGCGTATTGCGGGTGGTCACCCGGAATAGCCCGGCCACGTATTTCCAGGACCGCAACGGTGAAACCGGTTTCGAATACGAACTGGTCAAGCGTTTCGCCGATGACCTGGGGGTGAAACTGGAGATCGAGACCGCCGACAACCTCGATGACCTGTTCAGCCAACTGGGCAAACCCAACGGCCCGGTGCTCGCCGCCGCCGGCCTGGTCAGCAGTGAGCAGCGCCAGCAGCAGGTGCGCTTCTCCCACCCTTATCTGGAAGTCACCCCGCAGATCATCTATCGCAACGGCCAGTCGCGCCCAACCAATGCGGCCGATCTGGTGGGCAAGAAGATCATGGTGCTCAAGGGCAGCACCCACGCCGAGCAACTGGCGGCACTGAAAAAGCAGAATCCTGCGATCGAATACGAAGAGTCCGACGCTGTTGAGGTGGTCGACCTGCTGCGCATGGTGGACGAAGGGCAGATCGACCTGACCCTGGTGGACTCCAACGAAGTGGCGATGAACCAGGTGTACTTCCCCAACGTACGCGTCGCCTTCGACCTCGGCAACGCCAGCAACCAGAGCTGGGCCGTGGCCGCTGGTGAAGACAACAGCCTGCTCAACGAGATCAACAGCTACCTGGACAAGGTCGAGAAGAACGGCACCCTGCAGCGTCTGAAAGATCGCTATTACGGGCACGTCGATGTACTCGGTTACGTCGGCGCCTATACCTTCGCCCAGCACTTGCAGCAACGCCTGCCCAAATACGAAAAGCACTTCAGGGCCTACGCCAAGGAAGAAAAGGTCGATTGGCGACTATTGGCAGCGATCGGCTATCAGGAGTCGCTGTGGCAACCGACGGTCACCTCCAAGACCGGCGTGCGCGGCCTGATGATGCTGACCCAGAACACCGCCCAGGCCATGGGCGTATCCAACCGCCTGGACGCCAGGCAAAGCATCATGGGTGGCGCCAAGTACCTGGCCAAGATCAAGGATGAGCTCGACGACAAGATCGCCGAGCCGGACCGCACCTGGTTCGCCCTCGCCGCCTATAACGTCGGCACCGGCCACCTCGACGACGCGCGCATCCTGGCGAAGAAAGAAGGCCTGAACCCGAACAAGTGGCTGGACGTGAAGAAAATGCTGCCGCGCCTGTCGCAGAAGCAGTGGTACAGCAAAACCCGCTACGGCTATGCGCGCGGCGGCGAGCCGGTGCACTTTGTGGCGAACATACGCCGTTACTACGACATCCTCACCTGGGTGACCCAGCCGCAGTTGGAAGGCAACCAGGTGGTGGAAGGCAAACTGCATGTGCCGGGTGTGGACAAGACCAAGCCACCGGAAGAAAACCCGCAGCTCTAAACACGCATCTCCAACCACCACAAAACCCATGTGGGAGGGGGCTTGCTCCCGATAGCAGTGGGTCAGTCAACAGAAGTGTTGAATGTCAGGCCGATATCGGGAGCAAGCCCCCTCCCACATTTGGATCTCCACTGGCTTCAAAGACCCGTGATCAGGTGTACGGTCCCACCCGCCAACACCATCACGCCCGGCACACCCGCCGCCTTTAACGCCAGCGCATCCAAACGCCCCGCATCCTGCAGTTGCACGCGCACTCGCGTCAGCGCCACGCGCTGCTGCGACTTGAGGTTATCCACGCCGCCCAACGCACTCAGCACATCGGCGGACAACAGGGCCTCGCCCGCTGTCACAGGCGCCGCGACGGTCTCGGCAATCAAATCCGGGGTCAGGGCTTTCCAGAACGCCCGCTGCAACTTCTCGAACATGCTCAGTGCTCCACGACAGGTGAGGTTTCAACGGTGGCCGCGTGATACAGCCGCAAGGCCTCGCGCACTTGCGCGGCTTCTTCCAGGCCCAGCACCTGGCGGGCGATGATTTGGCAGTCAGCAACGTCCAGCTCGCGCACGGTGGCCTTGATGGTCGGGATCAGCGGCACACTGACCGACAACTCATCCACCCCCAGCCCGACCAACACCGGCACCGCCAATGCCTCAGATGCCAACGCACCGCACACGCCGACCCACTTGCCATGGGCATGGGCGGCCTTGACCGTGGTGGCTATAAGACGCAGCACCGCCGGGTGAAAGCTGTCGGCCTGGCTGGCCAGGCGCGGGTGATCGCGGTCCATCGCCAGGGTGTATTGGGTTAGGTCGTTGGTGCCGATGGAGAAGAAGTCCACATGGGGCGCAAACACGTCCGCCATCAAGGCCGCAGACGGCACCTCGATCATGATGCCCAGCTTCGGCAGTTCGGTGAGCCCAAGCGCCCGCGCTTCTTCTTCAAGGATCTTGCGGGCCAGGTGCAACTCCGAGAGCAGGCTGACCATCGGCAACATGATATGCAGGCGCGCCAGCCCGGCACTGGCGAGGATTGCACGGAACTGTTCGCGCAGCAGCTCGGGGCGCTCCAGGCACAAGCGAATACCGCGCAAGCCCAGGAACGGGTTGGTCTCGCTTTCCATCGGCACATACGCCAGCGGTTTATCGCCACCAACGTCCAGGGTGCGCACGACCAGATTGCGCTCCGGCCCCAAGGCTCGGGCGATGGCGCTGTAGGTGCCAGCTTGCTCCTCGGGGCTCGGCGCGCGATTGCGGTCCAGGTACAAGAACTCCGAACGCAGCAGGCCGACGCCTTCGCCGCCCAGGGTCAGGGATTGCTCGACCTCCTGCAATGAGGCGACGTTGGCCGTGACTTCGACGTGATGGCCATCGCGGGTGACGGCAGCCAGAGAGGCTTGCGCGAGGTCGCGCTGGCGCCGCAGGACCTGCTGCTGGTGGGCAAGCTGTAATTGCTCGATCTCAGCGAGATCAGGATCCAGATGCAATTCACCCTTATCGGCATCCAGTAGCACCTGCTTACCATTGGCCAGCGCCAACACCTGTATAGGCACACCGCAAATGGCCGGCAGCCCGAGGGCGCGAGCGAGGATCGCGACGTGACTGGTGGCACCGCCACCCACCGTGACAAACCCGAGTACCTTGCGGGTGTCGAGGGTGGCGGTTTGCGACGGCGTCAGTTGCTCAGCGATCAGGATCGCGCGCTCAGGCAGGTCCCATGCACTGTCCTGAATACCGAGGATAATTTTCAGCACGCGCTGGCCGACATCAGCCAGGTCCGCCGCACGTTCGGCGAGCAAGGCATTGCTTAGGCTCTTGAACAACTTGGCGGTAGCGACCGTGGCGCTGTTCCAGGCAAACGCGGCGCTTTTACCTTCGGCCAGCAGGCCATGGGCCTGTTCCAGCAAGGTCGGGTCTTCGAGCAATTCCTGATGGGCGCGGAAAATCTCCGCCTGGGCGCTGCCAGCCGCCTTGGCTTGCAAGGCTTGCAGCGCCTCGGTTGCCACCAGCAGGCCACGCTCCAGGGCGGCGCGTTCGAGCGTTTCACCGCCACCCGCTTCGGTGATCGCCAGCGCAGGCTCCGCCACTTGCACCACTTGGCCAAACGCAGAACCCGGCGACGCACACACGCCGCGCAGCACGCTCGCCGATGACACCAGCGCACCCGGCTCAACGACCTCGGCCGGTGCCGCTACCGTCTCGCCACACCCCTCGGCCAACAACGCCACCAACGCCTTGATCGCGGCGTCGGCATCCTCCCCTGCCGCGCTGACTTGCAAGGTGTCGCCCTGCACGGTTTGCAGGGCCATGATCGCAACCAGCGATTTGGCGTTGGCGCTCTGGGTTTGCTTATGCAGATAAATGCTCGCGCTGAAACCCTTCGCCGCTTGAGCAAACACTGCCGCTGGGCGCGCGTGCAAACCGTTGACGTTCGGCAAGGTCAGCGGCTTGGAGAACAGTGCATCGCCCTCCTCCTCGTCCGCGCCCTCAACGCACTCATTGGGCGACACCCGCACCAGCGGCTGCCCCAACTCCACCAGGCCGTCGCCCGGTGTCAGCAGCGTAAACGGTTCACCGCTGACCACCAGCATCAACGTCAGCAGGCTACGGGCGTTGAGCGCCACGTAGTCGGCATCGAATTCAATCAGCGGCTGCCCGGCCTCCACCCGCTGGCCTTCCTTGACCAATCGGGTGAAGCCCTTGCCCGCCAGGTTCACGGTGTCCAGGCCGATATGCATCAGCACCTGGACGCCGTTGTCGTCGGTGACGCTCACCGCATGACCACTGTCCTGGATATTGCTGATCACCCCGGCCAACGGCGCGCAGAGGGTCTGCGAAGTGGGATCGATGCACAGGCCGTCGCCGATCAAGCGGCTGGCAAAAACGGGATCAGGCACCTGATCCAGCGCCAGCAGCGCCCCGGACAGGGGCGCCAGCAGTTCCAGGGGTTGGGATGTGGTCATGACTTCACCTGCTGTTCTGTTCTGTAAAAATCATAAGGGCGACGAACATCTAATGTGGAAGTGGGCTTGCTCGCGATGGCGGTGTATCAGGCAACACATGCATTTACTGACCCACCGCAATCGCGAGCAAGCCCGCTCCCACATTTAGCCCGCGTACGGCCGGAGGGTTATTTCCACCAGTATTCGACTTGCACACCAACGTTCGACCCATGCCGCGCCGTGCCGTAAGAGCCGGTGTCGGACAACGCCGAACCCGCCGCCAGTTCATTCGCCGCACGCTTGGCCGCTTCGTTCCAGGTTGCATAGGTGTAGTACAAACGCACTTCCGGCCGCGCCCAGAAATCCGGGCCTTTGGGCGACCAGGTTGGCGCGAAGGTAAATTTGCTCAGCTTGCGCGTGCCGCCAGTGGCATCGACCTGATCGTGTCCGAGTTCGGTGACCAGTTTGAACTGTTCACTGATGGCATATGCCGGACGCACGCCGATGGACATCCACGTTTGGTCCTGGCTGCCGGGCCGAATGTCTTTCTGGTACACCGCCTCGATCTGCCCGCCAAACCGTGGGGTCACCTGCCAGTCAAAAAACTCCACGGCGCGATAACTTTTGCTGCTGTTGTCCAGCGCCGTGTTGCCGGTGTAATCCAAACCGGTGCCGGGGCCTTCGCCATACTGCAGGGCGAACTTGTTTTGGCCGCCGAGGAAAGGTTTTTGCACGTGCTGCGCCGTGAGCGCCCAGCCACTATTGGCATCACGCCCGCCGGCTTTTTCGATGTAGCTCAAGCCCAGTTCCAGTTGGCCGCCGGGGTTGGTCTTGAAACCCGCCACGTTGAAATCGTGACGGGTGGCGTATTCCTTCTGGTACAGGTTGTCCTTGCGGGAGATGGCGTAGCTGTATTTCAGGTCGCCGATCAGCACGTCTTCGATACCGCCGCCCGTGGCGCTCTGGTTCCAGTAGTAGAAGTCGGAAATATGGATGTCGTTACGTTTGTAGTAACGCCGACCAGCCCACAGCGAGCCGCCGTTGAGGCTGGGCAGGTTGGACCATTGCGCATACATCTGCGGCATGCGTGCCGAGCCGTTGTTTTCCCCCTGAAACTTCAACTCGCGGTCGTACTTGTTGTACAGCGACGCCATGGCATCGACGCTGAACACCGAACCATCGTCGAGGGTCAGCAGGTCCTGGCGCAATTCCAGTTCGGCGTACTGCTCGCATTCGTTACCCAGGCGGTATTTGGTTTGCGCCCCCGGCAGTTGGAAACATTGCTGTGGGCCGCTGCCGGTGGACGTCCCGGCGCCGCTGCGCAAGTAACCGGCAAATTCCAGGGCCTGGGCGCCGAATGGCAGGCTCAGGCACGATGCAACGAGGCCCAGCTTTATTGTTGTTTTCATGAGTCGCTCCTTTTATTTTTATTTTTTTCTTACTTTTTTGCCCCGCGCGCGCCCTGTAGGAGATCGCGGTGTTTCAGTCCTTCAGGTACAGGACGAAAGATTCGTAGGGACGCAAGACGACCGTGGCTGTGCGCACCGGGCAGTCGGGGTAGTTGCTGATCAGCAGGCGTTGCTCACTCGCCGCGTTGATGAGGTGGCCAGGCAGCTGGATTTCGCAGGGCTGGCCATAGAAGTTGTTCAGCACCAACAGGCGCTCGCCGTGGCCTTCGCGCAGGTACGCCCAAACCTGGGGGTGGTCCTGCAACAGTTGGCGGTATACGCCCTCTTGAATCAGCGGTTCGTGGCGACGCAAGGCGATCAGCGCACGGTAGTGATGCAGCACCGAATCCGGGTCATCCAGCTGGCTGTCGACATTGATCTGCGCCGCGTTGGCCGGGACACCGATCCACGGCTCACCGCGGCTGAAACCTGCATTGGGTTGCGCGTTCCACTGCATCGGCGTGCGCCCGTTATCACGGGATTTCTGCATGATCGCCGCCATGCTCGACGCCTCCGACTCACCGGCTTCACGCTTGAGGCGGTAGATGTTGAGGGTCTCGACATCACGGTATTGCGAGATTGTGTCGAAGCCCGGATTGGTCATGCCCAACTCTTCGCCCTGATATACAAACGGCGTGCCCTGGAGGAAGTGCAACGCAGTGGCGAGCATCTTGGCCGAGACCACGCGGTGCTCGCCGTCATCACCAAACCGCGAGACCACCCGCGGCTGGTCATGGTTACACCAGAACAGCGCATTCCAGCCGCCACCGGCCTGCATGCCCAGTTGCCAGTCGGAAAGAATCTGCTTGAGTTGCAGGAAATCGAAGTCGGCACGCACCCACTTCTGCAGGTTCGGGTAATCCACTTTCAGGTGATGAAAGTTGAAGGTCATCGACAGCTCTTTCGACTCCGGCCGCGAGTAGCGGATGCAGTGTTCCAGGCTGGTGGACGACATCTCGCCAACGTTGATCAGGTCATGGCCTTCGAAGACTTCGCGGTGCATTTCCTGCAGGTAGTTGTGCACGTTGGGGCCGTCGGTATAGAAGCGGCGGCCGTCACTGTTGTCTTCGGGGAAATCGGCGGGTTTGGAGATCAGGTTGATCACGTCCAGGCGGAAACCACCCACACCCTTGTCGCGCCAGAAGCGCATCAACTTGAACACCTCGGCGCGCACCTGGGGGTTGTCCCAATTAAGGTCGGCCTGGGTGTGATCGAACAGGTGCAGGAAGTACTGGCCGGTTTGCGCCTCGTATTCCCAGGCTGAGCCACCGAACTTGGATTCCCAGTTGTTCGGCTGGTCGCGCCAGATATAGAAATCACGGTACGGATTGTCGAGGCTGCTGCGTGCCTGCTGGAACCACTCATGCTCGATGGACGTGTGATTGACCACGATGTCGAGCATCAACTTGATGCCGCGCTTGGCCGCTTCGCTGATCAGTAGGTCGCAGTCGGCCATGGTCCCGTAGCTCGGGTCGATGGCGTAGTAGTCGCTGATGTCGTAGCCGTTGTCGCGTTGCGGCGAGCGCAGGAACGGCGTGATCCACAGGCAGTCCACGCCCAGCCATTTCAGGTAATCGAGTTTGTCCACGATACCCAGCAGGTCACCGGTGGCGTTACCCGCGTGGCTGTGGAAGCTTTTGGGGTAGATCTGGTAGATCACCGAGTGTTGCCAGTCTTGCATGGTGGGCTCCTTCAGTAGATTTTGGTGCTGGCCTTGAGGGCCTCATCGCGAGCAAACCCGCTCCCACATTTGGAATGCATTCCCCTGTGGGAGCCGGGCTTGCCCGCGGGAGCGGTAGATCAGGCGACCCTGTATCCAGGCCGAACGATCTTCATGCTCAACGCACAGGTCAGAACAAACGGCACGACAATCGCCACGGCCATCCCGATCACAAAGCTTGGGATGTATTGCGGAATGATCGAGATAAAACCGGGCAAGCCGCCGACACCGATGGCCGACGCCTGCACCTTGTTCAGCGAGAGGAAAATGCTGCCCAGGGCCGAGCCCAGCAAGGCCGCATAAAACGGGAATTTGAAGCGCAAATTCACCCCGAACATCGCCGGCTCAGTGATGCCGAAGTAAGCGGAAATCGCCGAGGTCGAGGCCATGCTTTTATCCCGTGCATTGCGGGTCATGTAGAACACGCCGAGCGCGGCGCTGCCCTGGGCAAGGTTGGACATGACGATCATCGGCCAGATAAACGTGCCGCCCTGGGTGGAGATCAGTTGCAGGTCCACAGCGAGGAACATGTGGTGCATGCCGGTGATCACCAGCGGCGCATACAGCAGCCCGAAAATCGCCCCGCCGACCATCGGTGCCAGGTCAAACAGGGTGACCACGCCTTCAGTGATCAGGATGCCAAGGTGACGGGTCACCGGGCCAATGATCGCCAGTGCAAGCACACCGGTAACGACGATGGTGGTGATCGGCACAACCAGCAGTTGAATCGCGTTGGGCACACGGGCCCGCAACCATTTCTCGATGACGCTCATCACATAGGCGGCCATCAGGATCGGCAGAATCTGCCCCTGGTAGCCGACTTTCTCGATCTTGAACCAGCCGAAAATGTCGAAATACGGCAGGCTCTGGCCGTCGAGGCCGGCGACCGCCTTGCCGTAGTTCCAGGCGTTGAGCAGGTCAGGGTGCACCAGCATCAGGCCGAGCACGATGCCGAGGATTTCACTGCCGCCAAACCGCTTGGCGGCCGACCAGCCCACCAGCGCCGGCAGGAACACAAACGAGGTGTTGGCCATCAGGTTGATCAGGCTCCACAGGCCATCCAGGTTCGGATAGGCCTCCAGCAAGGTCTTGTCCGCAATGAACATGCCCTTGGCACCCATCAGGTTGTTGATGCCCATCAGCAGGCCGGCAATGATCAGCGCGGGCAGGATCGGCATGAACACGTCGGAGAACACGCGCACGAGACGCTGCATGGCGTTGGTCTTGTCGGCGCCCTTCTTCTTGACGTCGGCGATGGTGGCGGCGGCGAGGCCAGTCTGTTCGCGCAGGGCGGCGTAGACCTTTTCCACTTCGCCAGGGCCGATCACCACCTGGAACAGGCCGCCGGTGAAGAACGAGCCCTTGACCAGATCGACCTGGCTCAACGCGCCGTTGTTGACCAGGCTCGGGTCCTTGAGCGCCAGGCGCAGACGGGTCACACAGTGGGCAGCTTGCTCAAGGTTGTCGCGGCCCCCGAGGTTCTCGAGAATCTCGCGGGCAATATTCGAATAGTCGTGGCTCATGCTTGTTTTCCACTTTGATTTTTTTATTTGGGGGCAGTCATTGGCAGCACGCCGAGGGCAAAATTACTCGTCTGTACGAGTTAAAGCAACAACTCGTCTGTACGAGTTACATTTTGTTTAATTAATGTAGGAGCGAGCGTGCTCGCGAAGGTCGTTAACGATGACGCGTGCACACTGCAAACACGCGGCGCCCTTGAGTGCTTCGCGAGCAAGGGCTAGCCGCCCGCCTCGCTCCTACAGAGGCCGCAGAAATCCGTGGGTCTAATGGACAAACCCCACCGGTGCCACTAAGGTTCCTGCCTTGAATGCGCAGTTCACCTTCATCAAGTCGGGCACAGAGCCATCCCCATGAGCAAATACAACCAGATCTATACCGATCTGCTTGCCAGCATCACCACTGAACGCCTGCAACGCGGCACGCGCCTTCCCTCCGAAACCGAATTGATGGACGCCTACCAAGCGAGCCGTGGCACCGTACGTCGGGCCATCGAGCAGCTGCAGGAGCGCGGGTTTGCGCAAAAAATCCACGGCAAGGGCACCTTCGTGCTCTCGCCGAACCCCATCGAGTTCCAACTGGGCGGCATCGTCAGCTTTCACGAAACCCACGCCGACTTGGGCGATGACGTACGCACCGAAGTCGTCGAGTTCACCCAGTTCCCGCTGGAAGGTTCACTGCAGCAACACATTGAAGCCGAACCCGGCACCCTGATCACCCGCATCAAACGGGTACGGCGCATCGGCGGCAAACGGGTGATCCTCGACATCAACCACTTCGTCACCGACGTGATCCCCGGGCTCGACCGCTCGATTGCCGAGCAGTCGATCTACGCGTTTATCGAAGAGACACTGCAACTGCAGATCAGCTACGCCCAACGCACCATCGAAGCCCTGCCCCGCAGCAAGGACGACCAGGCACACCTCGACCTCGACGGCCAAAGCCACGTGATCGTAGTGAGCAACCAGACGTTTTTGCACGATGGGCGGCAGTTCGAGTACACCGAGTCGCGGCATACGCTGGATAAGTTTTACTTTTCGGATATTGCGCGGCGATAAACAAACGCCAGAAACACAAAACCCCGGCACATGGCCGGGGTTTTGTTATTCAGCACTTACCTGCTACGGCAGGATCATTCCCACTCAATAGTCGCCGGCGGCTTGCTCGACACGTCATACGTCACGCGCGAAATGCCTTCGATTTCATTGATGATACGACCGCTGACAGTCTCCAGCAGTTCGTATGGCAGGTGTGCCCAACGGGCGGTCATGAAGTCGATGGTTTCCACCGCACGCAAGGCCACAACCCACGCGTAACGACGGCCGTCGCCTACAACGCCAACCGATTTCACCGGCTGGAACACCACGAAGGCCTGGCTGACTTTGTGATACCAGTCGGCCTTGCGCAGTTCTTCGATGAAGATGTGGTCGGCGCGACGCAGCAGGTCGGCGTACTCCTTCTTCACTTCACCGAGGATGCGCACGCCCAGGCCCGGGCCCGGGAATGGGTGGCGGTAGACCATGTCGTACGGCAGGCCCAGTTCCAGGCCCAGACGGCGGACTTCGTCCTTGAACAGTTCGCGCAGCGGTTCTACCAGCTTGAGGTTCATTTCCTCAGGCAGGCCACCCACGTTGTGGTGGGACTTGATCACGTGGGCCTTGCCGCTCTTGGCGCCGGCCGACTCGATCACGTCAGGGTAGATGGTGCCCTGGGCGAGGTACTTGATGTTGTCCAAGTGTTTGGCCTGGGCATCGAATACGTCGATGAAGGTGCGACCGATGATCTTGCGCTTCTTCTCTGGGTCGGACTCGCCGGCCAGGTTGTTGAGGAACTGATCTTCAGCGTTCGCGCGGATCACCTTGACGCCCATGTTCTCGGCGAACATAGCCATCACTTGCTCGCCTTCGTGCAAGCGCAGCAGGCCGTTGTCGACGAAGACGCAGGTCAGTTGGTCACCGATAGCTTTGTGCAGCAGCGCAGCGACCACGGAGGAGTCAACACCGCCGGACAAGCCGAGCAGCACGTTGTCGGTACCGACCTGGGCGCGGATGTTGGCGATGGCGTCTTCAGCGATTTTCGACGGGGTCCACAGGGCTTCACACCCGCAGATGTCGAGGATGAAGCGCGACAGGATGCGACCGCCTTGCTTGGTGTGGGTCACTTCCGGGTGGAACTGCACGCCGTAGTAGCCGCGCTCGTCGTTGAACATACCGGCGATCGGGCAGCTCGGGGTGCTGGCCAGGATGTGGAAGTCTTCCGGCATCTTGGTGACCTTGTCACCGTGGCTCATCCACACGTCGAGGCCGAACAGGCCGTCGGCGTCGACGTGGTCTTCGATGCCGTCCAGCAGGCGGCTCTTGCCGACTACGTCGACACGGGCGTAACCGAATTCACGCAGCTCGGAACCTTCAACCTTGCCGCCCAGTTGCTCGGCCATGGTCTGCATGCCGTAGCAGATACCAAAGACGGGCACGCCCAGGTCAAATACGGCTTGCGGGCAGCGCGGGCTGTTGGCTTCGTGCACGGACTCGGGGCCACCGGCGAGGATGACGCCTTTCGGTGCGAATTCGCGGATCGCTTCGTCGTCCATGTCGAACGGATGCAGTTCGCAGTACACGCCGATTTCACGCACGCGGCGGGCGATCAGCTGGGTGTACTGGGAACCGAAGTCGAGGATCAGGATGCGGTGGGCGTGAATGTCGAGGGCCATGAGATCAGTCTCGTCTAATGAATCAGAAACAACTCGGGGCTGAATAAGACAGCCCCGGTTACTTAACATTTTGCTGGAAGCTTCAACCTACGCGGTAGTTTGGCGCTTCCTTGGTGATCTGCACGTCGTGGACATGGGACTCAGCCATGCCGGCGCCGGTGATCCGTACGAACTCTGGCTTGGTGCGCATTTCTTCGATGTCGGCGCTGCCGGTGTAGCCCATCGAGGAACGCAGGCCGCCCATCAATTGATGGATGATGGCGCTCAGGGTGCCCTTGTAAGGAACACGGCCTTCGATGCCTTCCGGTACGAGCTTCTCGGCGCCTGCCGAAGAGTCCTGGAAGTAACGGTCGGAAGAGCCTTGAGCCTGGGACATGGCGCCCAGCGAACCCATGCCGCGGTAAGCCTTGTACGAACGGCCCTGGAACAGTTCGATCTCGCCCGGCGCTTCTTCAGTGCCGGCGAACATCGAGCCCATCATTACGCAGGAAGCACCGGCTACGATGGCCTTGGACAAGTCACCGGAGAAACGGATGCCGCCGTCGGCGATCAACGGAACACCGGTGCCTTCAAGGGCCGCGGCGACGTTGGCGATGGCGCTGATTTGCGGCACGCCCACACCAGCGACGATACGCGTGGTGCAGATCGAGCCAGGGCCGATACCGACCTTGACTGCGTCGGCGCCCGCTTCGGCCAGGGCCTTGGCAGCAGCGCCGGTAGCGATGTTGCCGCCGATCACCTGTACGTCAGGGAAATTCTGTTTGACCCAGCGAACGCGGTCGATCACGCCTTTGGAGTGGCCGTGAGCAGTGTCGACCACCACCACGTCCACACCGGCAGCGACCAGGGCAGCGACACGGTCACCGGTGTCTTTACCGGTACCGACCGCAGCGCCAACGCGCAGACGACCTTGGTCATCCTTGCTGGCCAGCGGGTAAGCCTTGGCTTTTTCGATGTCGTTGACGGTCATCATGCCTTTGAGGGCGAATTTGTCATCGACGATCAGCACGCGCTCGATGCGGTGCTTATGCAGCAGCTCGCGTGCGTCGTTCTTGTCGGCGCCTTCCTTGACAGTGACGAGGCGCTCTTTAGGCGTCATCACTTCGCGGACGGTGACTTCAAGGCGATTCTCGAAACGCACGTCACGGGAAGTGACGATGCCGACCAGGTCGCCATCGTGCAGCACCGGAACGCCGGAGATATTGTGCAGGCTGGTCAGTTCGAACAGGTCACGAATGGTGGCGTCGGCCTCGATGGTGATCGGGTCCTTGACCACACCGGCTTCGTAACGCTTGACCTTACGCACTTCGGCAGCTTGCTGCTCGATGGTCATGTTCTTGTGGATAATGCCGATGCCGCCTTCCTGAGCCATGGCAATGGCCAGACGGGCTTCGGTGACGGTGTCCATGGCAGCGGAAACCAGGGGAATATTCAGCTCGATGCCACGGGTTAGGCGGGTCTTGAGACTGACTTCGTTAGGAAGTACCTCGGAATAACCGGGCACTAGGAGAATGTCGTCGAATGTCAGAGCTTCTTGGCTGATACGCAGCATCGCGGGGGCTCCCGAGCGGGAAAATGGAAGCGCGCCATTATACTCAGACACCCCTCAGGTCTCAATGTAAAACTCTGACATATTTGGGAATAGTGATAGAAGGAGACTTTCGAGGCCCTGATCGTTCCTGCGCTCCGCGTGGGAATGCCTCTTTGGACGCTCCGCGTCCCGCTGTCGGCGCAAGGCTTAAGCACTGCGCAAGGGTGACGCGGAGCGTCACTGGATGCATTCCCACGCAGGGGCGTGGGAACGATCACAAGCCTACAATTCGACTTTGACCCAGCTGATTTTTTGATCGAGCCAATCGGCAAACTCGTCGATAAAACTCTGCTTGAACCCCGCCTCTGCCCAGTTGTTGAAGATAAATCCCAGGTTGGAAAACCCGCATTCCTGCAGGAACAGGAAGCCATTGATGTCGTCTTCATGACCGCACAAAGGGCAGGTGAAGTTATCAGTGTGGCCGGGCATCCAGTCTTCCAGGCTTTCGAACAGCGCCTCACCGACTTCCTTGAGGCATTCCGGGCAGCCGGCTTCTTCGAGAAAGCCCTTGGCCGGCGTATAGATACAGCGCTTGTAGATGATCTCCAGGCCATTGATCGGCTCGTTGAACGGCAGCGCCTCGGGGTGCAACACCACGGCACGGGCACCGTCGGCCAGCGCGTACGCCATGCGGTTGCCGGTGCGCCCGCAAGTGGTCAGCTCTTCCTTGATGATGTTCTTGCGCACCAGCCAACGCACGATCGCCCGGGCGCGGGGTTCGTGGACGGGCAAGGTGGAAATTTTCGGGACAAGGATGCTTTGGGAATTCATGGGGTCACGGTGCCAAATAAATTTCTGCGGCGGGCAGCTTAATCCCTGGCACCCGCAGGTCAAGTGCTCAAGTACCGCCCGATCAAAGCAATGCCGCTGGCCAATACCAGCCAGGTCACCAGCCGTATAAAGGCTTCACGGGACATGCGCATCGTCAGCCTGCGCCCGCACCACAGCCCCAGGGCCATCGCCGGCAGCAGGCACAGCGCCAACAGCAACAGCGGCCAGTCAGCATACACCCCGGCAACCAGGAACAGGCTGAGGCGCACCACGGTGCTGCAACTGATCAGCGCGCTTTGGGTGGCGCGCGCCGCGTCCTTGGGCAAACGGCTGTTCAGGTAGATCGCATATAAAAAGCCGCCACTGCCGAACAGCGCACCAAACAGGCCGCCGACGGTGCCCATGGGAATTGACCAACCCGCCGCCAATTGCGTCGGCCGGGCTTTCACCGCCAGGCTGTAAATCGCATAGGCGCTGATAAACAGCCCCATCAACAGCAGCAACAGATCCGAATGCAAATTGAGCAAAAACACCACGCCCAGGGTGCAGCCGATAGCCATGCACGGCAACAGCCGCAACAACTCCGGCTTATCCACGTCCCGTCGTGATTGCAGCAGGTTGCCAAAGGCCGCGACAAAATCCAGCAGCACGAGCAGCGGGATGATCTTCGACAGCGGCATAAACACAATCAGAATCGGCCCCGCCACCAGTGCCGTACCGAAGCCGGCGATGCCAAACACGATATACGCCACGACGATGCCCAGGCCGATCACCAGCCAATCCACACCACCAAACGACCACTGACTCATCAGCTCAACCGGGCTCATGGGTTATTCCTTAAAAGAGATGTCCATCACTTTAGCCATCAGCGAGGGTTGCGACTAATATCTTCAAAGCCCCCCACCCATCTCGAAAAGGCATGACGCGTGATTTCCACTCGCCAACTGCGCTACTTCGTCGAAATCGCCGACAGCGGCAGCTTCAGTGCCGCCGCCGAACGCCTGTTTGTGGCGCAATCGGCGTTGAGCCGACAGATCAAGGAGCTGGAAACCCAGCTGAAAACCCCGTTGTTCGAGCGCACCGCGCGCCAGCCCCGGCTGACGGCCGCCGGTGAAGCCTTTTACCCCCGGGCACGCAACCTGCTGGGCGAACTGCTCAAAGCCAGTGAAATGGCAACCCAGGTCGGCAACGGCCAACTCGGCACCCTGCGCCTCAGCCATTCGAGCACCGTGCCGATGAGCGGCGCGTTGCTGCAAGGGATCAGCACATGGCTGGAGCGCTGCCCCGGCGTGTCGATGGACATCGTCAAACTGTCCTCCGAAGCGCAGTTGGAAGACATTGCCGACGGTCGCCTGGACATCGGCCTGTTGCGCTTGCCGGTATTGCGCCAGCGCGAAGGCGTTCGCGTGGTGCCTTTATACAGTGAGCGACTGTTGCTGGCGGTGCCACCGAATCACCCGCTGGCGCGCAGCGATACGCCTGTCGAACTTGAGCAACTCAAGGATGAGGCGTTTATCTCGATCCCCCATCCCCAGCGCGGCGGCCTGAGTTATCTGTCAGCCGAGTTGTGCATGCGCGCCGGATTTTTCCCCAAGGCGGCGCGGGTAATGTCGCGCAAGACCACGCAGTTGCAGTTGATCCAGGCCGGGTTCGGTATTGCCTTGTTACCAAAATCCATACAGGACATCGCGCCTGCCAACGTGCACTTTTTGCCCCTGGCCGACCCGGACTGCCTCAGCACCGTGGCCCTGGCGTGCCCGCAGTCACCGAGCGCGCTGGTGGAGCAATTCTGTCAAACCTTACGCGAATGCCTATAAACTGCCGCCCATGATTAAAGATCTCTCCCCATGATTAAAGATCCCTTCGCCCGCCTGGGCCTGGACCGCGAAGTCCTGACTGTCAGCCAGCTCAACGGCCGCGCGCGGGTGTTGCTGGAAGACGTGTTCACCAATATTTGGGTCGAAGGCGAGATCTCCAACCTCGCCCGCCCGGCCTCCGGCCACGTGTATTTCACCCTCAAGGACAGCGGCGCCCAGGTGCGTTGCGCGCTGTTTCGCAATAACGCCGCGCGGGTGCGCCAGGCGTTGAAGGATGGCCTGGCGGTCAAGGTACGCGGCAAGGTCTCGCTGTTCGAGGGCCGTGGCGATTACCAGTTGATCCTCGACACCGTGGAACCGGCCGGTGATGGCGCGTTGCGCCTGGCCTTTGATGCCTTGAAGGAAAAACTCAGCGCCGAAGGCCTGTTCAGTGCCGAACGCAAGGTGGCCCTGCCGGCCCATCCGCAGCGCATCGGCATTATCAGCTCGCCGACCGGTGCGGTGATCCGCGACATCATCAGCGTGTTCCGCCGCCGTGCGCCGCAAGTGCAATTGACGTTGATCCCCACCGCCGTGCAAGGCCGCGAAGCCGTTGTGCAGATCGTGCGCGCGTTGAAGCTGGCGGATTCCCGTGGGTTTGACGCGCTGATCCTGGCCCGTGGCGGTGGTTCGCTGGAAGACCTCTGGTGCTTCAACGAAGAGGCCGTGGCCCGCGCGGTAGATGCCTGCGTCACGCCAATCGTGAGTGCCGTCGGCCACGAAACCGATGTGTCGATCAGCGACTTTGTGGCTGACGTGCGCGCCCCTACGCCGTCTGCCGCTGCTGAACTGCTGGCGCCGGACTCCAGCAACCTGGTGCGCCAGGTCGAAAGCCTGCACCGCCGCCTGGTGATGCTGATGCGCAATCGCCTGACCCACGACCGTCTGCGCCTGGAAGGCATGGCCCGCCGCCTGCGTCACCCCGGCGAGCGGCTGCGTCAGCAGGCACAGCGCCTGGACGACCTGGACATGCGCCTGCGCCGCGCCTTCGAACGCAGCCTCAACACCCGTCGCGAACGTTTGATCCGCCTGGAAACCCGCCTCGCCGGCCAGCACCCCGGTCGCCAATTGGCCCTGCTGCGCCAGCGCCTGGACAGCCTTGCCGACCGCCTGCCCCGCGCCATGCGCGAAGGCCTCAAGGCACGTCGCCTGCAGCTACAAAGCCAGGTGCAGACGCTGCAAGTGGTCAGCCCGCTGGCGACCCTGGGTCGTGGCTACAGCATCCTGCTGGACGAACGCGGCCAGGCCATTCGCAACGCCGCGCAAACCCACACCGGCCAGCGCCTGACCGCACGCCTCGGTGAAGGCCAATTGCAAGTGCGGGTGGAAGACAACCATCTGACACCTGTCACCCTTTCGTTATTGGATTGATTGATGCCACGTCTATTTAGCCTGTTGATGCTTCTGTGCCTCGCCTTCAACGCCCACGCCGACAGCTACATCAGCCGCACCCTGAACAAACCGGTGCCGGGCGGCGTTGCGGTCGTCGACCTGGGCGCTTCGGCCGCCGCGCCGAAAGCCACCTACCAGGGCAAGCCAGTGCTGGTGGTGAAGGAACAGGCCAACTGGCTGGCGATTGTCGGTATCCCGTTGACCGTTAAACCGGGCACTGAGCGCATCAGCAGCGGCGGGCACAACCTGCCGTTTATCGTTGGCTACAAAAAGTACCCAGAACAGCGCATCACCTTGAAAAACAAAAGCCAGGTCAACCCCGCCCCGGCGCAGCTCAAGCGCATCGAGGCCGAGCTGGCAGTGCAGATCAAGGCCTACCGCAGTTTCAGCCCGAACCTGCCAAGCAACCTGGTGCTGGACAAACCGGTGAACGGGCCCCTGTCGAGCAAGTTTGGCGTGCGCCGTTTCTTCAACGGCGAAGAGCGCAACCCCCACTCCGGCCTGGATTTTGCGGTGCCCGCAGGCACGCCGATCAAGACCCCAGCGGCCGGCAAAGTGATTTTGACCGGCAACTACTTCTTCAACGGCAATACCGTGTTCGTCGACCATGGCCAGGGCTTCATCAGCATGTTCTGCCATATGTCGAAGATCGACGTGAGCGTGGGCCAGCAACTGGCACGCGGCGCGGTAGTGGGCAAGGTCGGCGCGACCGGCCGTGCGACCGGGCCGCATATGCACTGGAATGTCAGCCTGAACGATGCACGAGTGGACCCGGCGATCTTTATCGGCGCGTTCCAGCCCTGAATGGCCCGATTGCGCGCCCGATAACGGTCGCGCAATTAAAACCAGAAGCCAGCCTATTCCCAACCATAAAGTCTCGCTTTCAACACCAATAACAGAACTTCTCTCAATTTTTCTCGACTGCTTGCCATCTTTCACCTCTGAGGTTAGGGTTGAGCTTATGAAAACCTCTCATACCCTCATTCAGCTTCGCCAGCACCGCTGCCTGTGCCTCGTCAGCGCACGACTGCCAGGCTGAATCGATCTGCCTCGTCCAGCGCTTCATCCCCAATAACAGTTCCACGGCAGGCCGCCTTTTCTCGGCCCCTAAACAAAGGATTTCCCGATGAGCATGCTCAAAGACCCGTCTTCGAAGTACCGCGCGTTCCCGACCATCGATATCCCGGACCGCACCTGGCCGTCGAAAACCATCACCACCGCGCCGATCTGGTGCAGCTCTGACCTGCGTGATGGCAACCAGTCGCTGATCGAGCCGATGGACGCGGTGAAAAAGCTGCGCTTCTGGAAGACCCTGGTAGCCGTCGGTGTGAAGGAAATCGAAGCCTCGTTCCCGGCTGCTTCGCAAACCGACTTCGACTTCGTGCGCACCCTGATCGAAGACAATCACATCCCCGAGGACACCACCATCCAGGTGCTGACCCAGGGCCGTGAAGACTTGATCGCGCGTACCTTCGAATCCCTGCGCGGCGCCAAGAAAGCCATCGTGCACTTGTACAACGCCACCTCACCTTCCTTCCGTCGCATTGTGTTCAACCAGGACAAGGACGGGATCAAGGCCATCGCGGTCAACGCCGCGAAGCTGTTCGTCAAATACGCCGCCCAGCAGCCGGAAACCCAGTGGACTTTCGAATACTCCCCGGAGACCTTCAGCGCTACCGAACTGGAGTTCGCCAAGGAAGTGTGTGACGCGGTGATCGAGGTGTGGAACCCGACGCCTGAGCACAAGATGATCCTCAACCTGCCGGCAACCGTTGAATGCGCCACGCCGAACATTTATGCCGACCAGATCGAGTGGTTCGGTCGCCATATCAACCGTCGTGACAGCGTGATCATCAGCCTGCACACCCACAACGACCGTGGCACTGGCGTCGCCGCCACCGAGCTGGGCCTGATGGCCGGCGCCGACCGTGTCGAAGGCTGCCTGTTCGGCAACGGCGAGCGTACCGGTAACGTCGACCTGGTCACCGTGGCGTTGAACATGTACACCCAGGGCCTCAACCCGCAGCTGGATTTCTCCGACATTGACGGCGTGCGCAAAGTCGTCGAAGAGTGCAACCAGATCCAGGTGCACCCACGTCACCCGTATGTGGGCGACCTGGTTCACACCGCGTTCTCCGGCTCCCACCAGGACGCGATCCGCAAGGGCTTTACCCAGCAGAAATCCGACGCGCTGTGGGAAGTGCCGTACTTGCCGATCGACCCGGCCGACATCGGCCGCAGCTACGAAGCCGTGATCCGCGTGAACAGCCAGTCGGGCAAAGGCGGCATCGCCTACCTGCTGGAACAGGAATACGACATAAGCTTGCCGCGCCGCATGCAGATCGAATTCAGCCAAGTAGTACAGGCCGAAACCGACCGCGTTGGCCTGGAGATGACCGCACCGCAGATCTACGCCCTGCTGCAACGTGAATACTTGCAGGCCAACACTCCGTACGCGCTGGTCAGCCATCGCCTGCAGGAAGAAAACGGCAACAGCTCGGTGGAAGTGGAAGTCGCCGGCAAAGGCCAGGGCGAAACCAACCTGCGCTGGCACGGCAAGGGCAACGGCGCGCTGGAAGCACTGGTGGCCGGCCTGCCGATTGGCGTGGAGATCATGGACTACAACGAACACGCGATCGGCGCGGGTACCAACGCCAAGGCAGCGGCCTACATCGAACTGCGTGTGAACGGTGAGCGTCCGGTGCATGGCGTGGGCATTGATGAAAACATCACCACTGCCAGTTTCAAGGCGGTGTTCAGCGCGCTGAACCGCTCGTTGAGCCAGTTGGAAGCGAAAGCGGCGTAAGCGTAACGCCGCAATACAAAAGGCCCCTGGATGAGAATCCAGGGGCCTTTTTACTGATCGCTCCCACCCGACCGATCGTTCCCACGCTCTGCGTGGGAATGCCTCCTGTGACGCTCCGCGTCACGCCTTTAAGAGCGGACGCAGAGCGTCCTGAGCTGCATTCCCACGCGGAGCGTGGGAACGATCTGTCAGATGAATTGGAAGCTATCGGCATCCAGGTTCGCCGGGAATCGCGTGCGGTAAGCCGCCAGTTCGGCCGCGTCCAGGCACACCTGAAACACCCCATCCGCCTCCCCAGCACTGAGCAAGGTCTCACCCTGGAAATCCAGCACTTGGCTGTCGCCGGTGTAGACAAAGCCCTTGCCGTCCGTACCGACCCGATTCACTGCCGCCACATAGCATAGGTTTTCGATAGCCCGTGCAGGGAGCAAGCGGTTCCAGTGCTGACGCCGCGCCCCCGGCCAGTTGGCGGTGTACAGCAGCAAATCAGTGTCCTGAGCATCACGACTCCACACCGGAAAACGCAAGTCATAGCAAATCAGCGGGCGAATGCGCCAGCCCTTCAACTCGAACTGCACCTGGCGCTCGCCGGGGGTGTAGTGATCATGCTCACCGGCCATACGGAACAGGTGGCGCTTGTCGTAATGCAGCACCTCGCCATCCGGCCGCGCCCACAGTAGGCGGTTGCGGTGGCTGCCATCGGTGGCCTGGATGATCACGCTGCCGGTAATCACCGCGTTGTACTTCTTCGCCTGAGCCAGCAGCCAGTGATGGGTCGGGCCGTTTTCCGGCTCGGCAAGAGTGGCTGACTCCATGGAGAAACCGGTGGTGAACATCTCTGGCAGCACGATCAGATCGACGCCGCTTGCCTGCTCCAGCAGCAGTTCGAAATGTTCGAGGTTGGCCTGGCGGTCGTGCCACGCCAGGCTGGTCTGGACCAGGGCGATATTGAGGTCGGGCAATGCATTCAGATCACGCATAGTTTTTCAGCCGCTTGTTGCAGCGTCTCCTCGCGTTTGGCAAAGCACAGGCGCACCAGGCGCTGGGCTTGGGGTGGGTTCTGGTAGAACACCGAGACGGGGATGGTCGCCACGCCGTGCTCACGGGTCATCCACAGCGACATGGCGACGTCATCCAGGTCCGGGCGGATCTGCGAATAATCCACCAACTGGAAATAGGTGCCGGTCACCCGGGTGAAGCTGAAACGCGATGGGGCCAGCAGGTTACAGAACAGGTCGCGCTTGGCCTGATAGAACGCCGGCAGTTCGTCGACGTGTTCAGGGTGTTCGGCCATGAAGTCGGCCAACGCAAACTGCAACGGAGTCACGCCGCAGAAGTTGACGTATTGGTGCACCTTACGCAGTTCGGCAGTCAGGGCCGGTGGTGCAACCACATAACCGGTTTTCCAGCCGGTGACGTGGTAGGTCTTGCCGAAGGAGCTGACCACAAATGCTCGCGGGTACAGCTCTTCGTGGGCCAGCACGCTGACGTGGGGCACACCGTCGAATACCAGGTGTTCGTAAACCTCGTCACTGACCAGATAGATGTCGCGGTCTCGGATCAACTCAGCCAACTGGTCCAGTTCGGCGCGGCTGATCAGGGCACCGGTCGGGTTATGCGGGGAGTTGAGGATGATCATGCGCGTGCGTGGCGACAGCGCGGCTTTGATTTTCTCGAAGTCCAGCGCAAAGCCTTGCAGGCTCAGTTGCACATGCACGCAGCGGCCACCGGCCAACTCCACCGAAGGCTCGTAGCTGTCATAGCAGGGGTCGAAAACGATGACCTCGTCGCCGCTGCGAATCACCGCTTGGATCGCGCAGAAGATCGCGGCGGTCGCGCCGGGGGTGATGGTGACTTCGCTGTCGGGATTGACCTTGGCACCGTAGCTGCGGGCGATCTTGGCCGCCACTTGCTGACGCAGCGCCGGCAAGCCGGTCATCGGGGAATATTGGTTATGACCGCTGGCGACGTGTTTGCCCACTGCATCGAGCAAAGCCTGGGGGCCATTAAAATCGGGAAAGCCCTGGGACAGGTTGAGCGCACCGGTTTCGGCGGCAAGTTGCGACATGGTGGTGAAGATGGTGGTGCCGACATTCGGCAGCTTACTGGTGATCATCGGTGCGCCCCTTGCGGTGAGCCCCAAGTTTTAAGCTGCGCGCGCCAAGGGGTCAACCGCCAGGCACAAAAAAGGGCTCTGAAAGAGCCCTTTTTTAACCGATCAGGATCAGCGTTTGTCGCGACGCTTTTTGTCGGCTTTCTTGTGGTGCGTCATCATCCGGCGCTTTTTGTTTACCTGGCGGTCGGTGAGGCTGTTCTTGTTACCTTCGTACGGGTTCTCGCCACCCTTGAACTCGATACGGATCGGCGTACCGACCAGTTTCAAGACACGACGGTAGGTGTTTTCCAGGTAACGCACGTAGGACTTCGGCACTTTCTCGATCTGGTTACCGTGGATCACGATAATCGGCGGGTTGGCACCACCCAAGTGGGCGTAACGCAGTTTGATCCGGCGGTTGTTGACCATCGGCGGCGCGTGCTCGCCAACAGCGTCTTCGAGGATCTGGGTCAGACGGTTGGTCGGCCAGCGGGTAACCGCGGACTTGAACGAGTTCTGTACGGACGCGTAGAGGTTGCCCACGCCGGTGCCGTGCAGTGCCGAGATAAAGTGGATATCGGCGAACTCGACGAAGAACAGTCGACGCTGCAGCTCGATTTTGACGAAATCGCGCTCGCTCGGCGTCATGCCGTCCCACTTGTTGATCGCGATGACCAGGGCGCGACCGGCTTCCAGGGCAAAGCCCAGCAAGTTGAGGTCGTGGTCCACCACGCCTTCGCGGGCGTCCATCACGAAAATCACCACGTTGGCGTCTTTGATCGCCTGCAGGGTTTTCACCACGGAGAACTTTTCAACTTCTTCGTGGATCTTGCCGCGCTTGCGCACACCAGCGGTGTCGATCAGCGTGTACTTCTCGTCGTTACGTTCAAACGGGATGTAGATACTGTCACGGGTGGTGCCGGGCTCGTCGTAGACGATGACGCGGTCTTCACCGAGCATGCGGTTGACCAGGGTCGACTTGCCGACGTTCGGGCGGCCGATGATCGCGATCTTGATACCGTCTTTTTCACTCGGGCCAGGAATGCGCTTGGCTTCCTCACCTTCGGCAACGATCTCTTCTTCGCCTTCAACTTCTTCGGCGTCATCCTTCGGGAAGTCGCGCAGGGCGATTTCCAGCATCTGGGTGATGCCGCGACCGTGGGCACCGGCGATCGGGATCGCGTCGCCCAGGCCCATCGGGCTGAATTCGGCGCGGGCCATCTCAGGATCGATGTTGTCGATCTTGTTGGCGACCACATAGGAACGCTTGTTGCGCTTGCGCAGGTGCTCGCCAATCATCTGGTCGGCGGCGGTGTAGCCCGCGCGGGCGTCCACCAGGAACAACACGACATCGGCTTCTTCAATGGCCAGCAGCGACTGCTCGGCCATCTTTTCGTCCATGCCATGTTCGTCACCGGAGATACCACCGGTGTCGACAATAATGTAGGAGCGCCCTTGCCACTTTGCCTCACCGTATTGGCGATCACGGGTCAGACCAGACAAGTCGCCGACGATGGCGTCGCGAGTCCTGGTCAGGCGGTTGAACAAGGTGGACTTGCCGACGTTAGGTCGGCCCACCAGGGCGATTACGGGAACCATGCGGCTCTCCACTTCGTTATTTCAGAAAATACAAAAGCCGCTGCAAGGCAGCGGCTGGTGCTCGGGGCAGCATATTCAAATGCCGCATGCCCCACCGAAGCGGGGCCGCCTGGGTTTTACCCCAAGCATAGTCAAACCTTTACTTGATGGTCAGGGCTTCCAGCTTGCCGCTGTTACCAAACACATAAAGCATGTTACCCACGACCAGCGGACGGGCACGCAGGCCGTCACTGTCGATACGCTCACGACCTACGAAGCGACCGTCTACCTGGCTCAGCAGGTGCAGGTAACCTTCGAAGTCGCCTACCGCTACGTAGCTGGAGAACACTTCCGGAGCCGACAGTTGACGGCGGGCCAGCGAGTCGTTGCTCCACAGTGCAGTGGTGGAACGCTCGTCGACACTTTCAACGGTGCCAGACGCCAGGCTTACGTAGACGCTGCCAAACCCTTGGGCGACACCGGCGTAGCTGGAAGCATCACGCTGCCAGTTGACGCGGCCGGTCTGCAGGTCCAACGCAGCAACGCGGCCCTGGTAGGTGGCGACGTACAGGGTTTCCCCCGACAGCAGCAAGCCGCCGTCGATGTCCACAACGCGGTCCAGCTCGGAACGACCTTGCGGGATTGCCACACGGGCTTCCCAGGCAGGCACGCCGTTCTGGGTGTCGAGGGCGACCACTTTACCGGTCGACAGGCCTGCAACGGCCAGATTGTTGGTCACAACCGGACCACTGGTACCGCGCAGCGTCAGCACCGCAGGGGTGCTGTCGTACAACCAGCGCTGTGCGCCGGTGCTGGCGTCAAGGCCGATTACACGGTCGTCCTGGGTTTGCACCACGACGATATCGCCGTTGGTGGCAGGCGGTGCGAGCACTTCACTGGTCACGCGAGCGCGCCATTTCTCTTCACCGGTGCTGGAATCCAGTGCCACGACTTCGCCTTTCAGCGTGCCGAGCATCACCAGGCCGTAACCCACGCCTACGGCGCCGGACACTGGCAACTCGAGGTCTTTCTTCCACTTCACGTCGCCGTTCATGCGATCCATGGAGATCACCACGCCGGTTACGTCGGCGGCCACAATGTTGTCACCGTCGATTGCCGGTACCAACATGTTGTAGGTGTCGCCCTGACCGTCACCGATGGAGCGGCTCCACTGCTTTTGCAGGACCACTTCTTCCTTGAAGCTGGTCAGCTCGGCAGGAGGCAGTTCTTTTTTACTGTTGCTGCTGCAACCCGCGGCCAAAACGGCCAGAGCCAGCAATGCTGCATGTTTCCAACGGATCACGTCACGCATCCCCTTTGGCCAAGTCGTCCAGCTTGATTTGTAAGCCACCGACTGCCGCTTCATCAGACAGCGCCGCCTTGGCTTTTTTGTACGCAGCATTGGCTTCGTCGGTACGACCCAATTGGACCAACAGGTCGCCCTTGAGCTCTTCGCGAGTGGCTACAAATGCCTTGTCAGCATCACCGTCGAGCAGTTTGAGTGCTTCGTCGGTCTTGTTCTGAGCCGCCAGTACCTGAGCCAGGCGCTGACGTGCGATTTCACCCAGGGTCGGCTTGTCGGCGATAGCCTTCAGTTCGTTGGCTGCGTCATCCAGCTTGCCGGTATCAACCGCGACTTTCGCGACGAACAGGCTGCCGTATTGGGCGTAGGTGCTACCGCCAAATTCGTTTTTCAGTTTGCTGGCCAGGTCTGCCACTCGTGCAGGATCAGGCTTGCCGTCCGGCGTCAGCGTGGTTTCCAGCAATTGCTGATAGAGGATCGAGGCGCCCTGGGACTGGTTGGCCTGATACTTGTGCCAGGCTTGCCAGCCGAACACCACCACTAAAGCCAGCAGACCGCCGGTAACCAAGGGCTTGCCGTTACGCTGCCACCAGTCCTTGAAATCGGCCAGTTGATCATCATCAGTACTCGACACCCCAATACTCCTTAATCGCTAAATTCGGCTGTTCGACAGCTTCAACCCTGCACGACGCAGGTGGCCAGGTGCGCAGCGAGCGCATCAAAGGCAATGTTCTGTTGCTCGCCCTGGCCACGCAGGGGTTTGAAACCTATCACTTGCTGGGCCAATTCGTCATCGCCGAGGATCAATGCATACAGCGCACCGCTCTTGTCGGCCTTCTTGAACTGGCTCTTGAAGCTGCCGGCGCCGGCATTGATCTGCAGGCGCAGGTTCGGCAGTTGGTCGCGTACTTTTTCGCTCAGGGTCAGGGCAGCCAGTTCGGCAGCCTCGCCAAAGGCGCACAGGTAAACGTCCACCTGACGGGAAATCTCTTCCGGGACCTGCTCCAGGGTTTCCAGCAGCAGGATCAGCCGCTCGATGCCCATGGCAAAACCAACGCCCGTGGTGGGCTTGCCACCCATTTGCTCAACCAGGCCGTCGTAACGGCCACCGGCGCACACGGTACCTTGGGCGCCGAGCTTGTCGGTGACCCACTCGAATACCGTCTTACTGTAGTAATCGAGGCCGCGCACCAGTTTCGGGTTGATCACATACGGAATACCGACCGCATCCAGACGAGCCTTGAGGCCCTCGAAGTGCGTACGGGACTCGTCATCCAGGTAGTCGGCCATTTTCGGCGCGTCGACCAGTACGGCTTGGGTGTCAGCGTTCTTGGTATCCAGGACGCGCAACGGGTTGGTTTTCAGACGGCGCTGGCTGTCCTCGTCCAACTTGTCCAGGTGGGCAGACAGGTACTCGACCAGGGCAACGCGATAACGGCCCCGGGATTCACTGGTGCCCAGGCTGTTGAGTTCAAGCTTTACCGCGTCGCGAATGCCCAGCATGCCCCAGAGGCGCCAAGTCAGTACGATCAGCTCGGCGTCGATGTCCGGGCCGTCGAGGTTGAACACTTCCAGGCCGATCTGGTGGAACTGGCGATAACGACCTTTTTGTGGGCGCTCGTGGCGGAACATCGGGCCGATATACCACAACTTCTGTGGCTGACCACCGCCGGTAAGGCCGTGTTCTAGCACGGCGCGCACGCACGCAGCAGTGCCTTCGGGACGCAGGGTCAGGGAATCGCCGTTGCGGTCTTCAAAGGTGTACATCTCTTTTTCGACGATGTCGGTCACTTCACCGATGGAGCGCTTGAAAAGCTCGGTAAATTCGACGATCGGCATGCGGATCTGCTTGTAACCGTAGTTATCCAGCAGGCGCGCAACCGTGCTCTCGAAGTAGCGCCACAGGGGCGTCTGCTCCGGCAGTATGTCATTCATGCCACGAATGGCTTGCAGAGACTTGCTCACATCAAATCCTTAAATTCGTTCAATCAGCCGCGCGCGATCAGCGCTGCGTCAGCGGCGACCTTTTCGGCCGCTTTCTGGCGGATCAACCTTTCGAGCTCATCCACCAGATTGTCATTCGTCAACTTCTGCGACGGCTTGCCGTCGATGTAAATCAGGTTCGGAGTACCGCCGGTCAAGCCCACATGGGCTTCCTTGGCTTCGCCCGGGCCGTTGACCACGCAACCGATCACCGCAACATCCAGCGGCACCAGCAGGTCTTCGAGGCGCACTTCCAGTTCGTTCATGGTTTTCACCACGTCGAAGTTCTGCCGCGAGCAACTCGGGCAGGCAATGAAGTTGATACCACGGGAACGCAAATGCAGGGATTTGAGAATGTCGTAACCGACCTTCACCTCCTCTACCGGGTCTGCCGCGAGGGAGATGCGGATAGTATCGCCAATCCCGTCGGCGAGCAGCATACCGAGACCCACCGCAGATTTCACTGTGCCTGAACGCAAACCACCTGCTTCGGTGATACCCAGGTGCAGCGGCTGCACGATTTCCTTGGCCAGCAGGCGGTACGCTTCTACCGCCATGAACACGTCGGAGGCCTTTACGCTGACCTTGAAGTCCTGGAAATTCAGGCGTTCAAGGTGTTCAACGTGGCGCAGGGCCGACTCGACCAGCGCTGCCGGGGTCGGCTCGCCGTATTTCTTTTGCAGGTCTTTTTCCAGGGAGCCGGCGTTGACGCCGATACGGATCGGAATGCCGCGGTCACGGGCAGCATCCACCACGGCACGCACACGGTCTTCGCGACCGATGTTGCCCGGGTTGATGCGCAGGCAATCGACGCCCAATTCGGCAACGCGCAATGCGATCTTGTAGTCGAAGTGAATATCGGCAACCAGCGGCACCTTGACCAGTTGCTTGATGCGGCCGAAGGCTTCGGCAGCATCCATGTCCGGAACGGAAATCCGCACGATGTCTACGCCGGCCGACTCCAGACGGTTGATCTGGGCGACGGTGGCGGCGACATCGTTGGTGTCGCTGTTGGTCATGCTCTGTACCGCGATGGGGGCGTCGCCACCCACCGGCACCGAGCCGACCCAGATCTTGCGCGATACGCGACGTTTGATTGGAGATTCGCCGTGCATGACTATTGTCCCAACTTCAGGCGAGCGGTCTCGCCACTGGTGAACGGCGCCACGTCCACAGGCTGGCCGTTGTAGGCCACTTGCGCGCCACGGGCAAAGCCCAGACGCAGCGTCAAAGGAGGCTTGCCGCCCTGGTCGAGCGTATCTCCCTTACGCTTCAAACCGCTGAACAGCACTTTGCCGTTGCCATCGGTGAGTTGCGTCCAGCAATCAGCAACGAAGGTAATCTGTACGCGCCCGTCACCGGCGATCAACGCAGGGGTGGTAGGCGGCGAAATCGCTGGCACAGCCGGGGCGGCTGGAGCGGGAGTCGCTGGGGCCTGCACCGGCGCGGCAGGCGTATGAGCCTGGGCAACCGGCGCAACCGGGGTGTGAGCGGGTGCAGCCGGAGTCACCGGTATGGCCGGAGCGGGTAAGGCAGCCGTCGAAGCCGGCGCAGTTTCGGGCGCTGGCTGTTCGGCGGTGACGGGCGCTTCTGGCGCGGCCTGGCCTTCAGCAACGGCCTGGTCTTCCGGCTCATCCAGCGGATGAATTTGAGTGGTGCCGTCGGCGCTTTCGACTTCGACGTGCTCCATGGCGTTGCTGGTCAAGTCCTTGGTGCGCTGGGAGGCCTGGTCTTGCCACCAGACAAAACCACCGCCGATCACCGCGATCAGCAGCAGCAGGCTGACAATTCGCAATATCGTGTGGGAAACCCGCACCGGTTCTTCGATGCGACCCAAGCCATGGACGTTGCTGCCCTGGGAATCTGTACCGGTGAACTGGTCGAATTCCTGGACCAAGATGGTCTGTTCGATGCCCAGCAATTTGGCGTAGGCGCGGATGTAGCCGCGGGCGAAGGTATGCCCAGGCAACTTATCGAACGCGCCGGCTTCCAGGTTGCCCAGGGACGTGGTGGTCAAATTGAGCTTGAGGGCCACTTCTGCCAGCGACCAACCATTGCTTTCGCGGGCCTGGCGCAAGGTGTCGCCTGGGTTTACGCGATTAGCTGCTACAACTTCCGGGTGCGCCGCTTTCATCATTGCTCCGACAGGTATTGCTGATATTCCGGCGTACCGGGATAGAGTCGTTCGAGTTGCTGGCCAAAACGTGCGGCCGTGTCGCGTTCTTCATGAACCGTCGCCAGGCGCACACCGAGCAATAGACTACGTGCATTTTGCCCGCTGAGCAGGCTAAAACGCTCGTAATAGTCACGTGCCGGCACATAATGCCTGTCTTCGTAAGACATCTCAGCCATTTCGAGCAACGCGCGTGGCTGACGACCGTTCAAGTGCAAGGCTTTTTCCAGTTGCCGGCGCGCGCTGTCGCGCTGACCGAGGCGCATCGAGGTCACCCCAAGGTTCTCGTAGACGCGCGAGCGCTCAGGATAGAGGGTATCGGTGCTGGCCTGCAGGAAATAAGCGGATGCCTGGTCATAGCGTTTCTGTTCGAACAGGAAGCTGCCGTAGTTATTGAGCAGCCGCGGGTCGGCAGGACGGGAAGCCAGGGCCTTGTTGAAATACTGGTCGGCCAGTTCAGGCTCGGCCTGGGCCTGGAACACCAGCGCCAGTGCGGCATTGGCGTCGGCATCGCCGCTGTCCAGTTCAAGGGCCTTTTTCAACGGCACCTTGGCCTGCTCGCTCATGCCTTGGCGCAGATAACCCAAACCGAGTTGCACATAGGCAACTCGCGCCTCGTCACGGCCCTTGCCGGTTTGCAATGGGCTCTCATAGCCCGATGAAACACAACCGGCCGCGAGACCGGTAAAAAGCAAGAGCAGCGCAAGGCGCAACGGCATAGAGATCCTCTCTCAGATTCGATTCACAGCAATTAGCGGCAAATCGTCGGCGGCGTTCAGTTCACGACCGGCGATATAACGCTCGCTGCGACGGGTGCGGTCCAGCACCTGTCCTACCAATTGGCCACAGGCGGCGTCAATGTCTTCACCACGGGTGGTGCGTACGGTGACGTTGTAACCGGCCTGGTGCAGTTGATCCTGGAAACGGCGGATGGCGTTGTTGCTCGGCCGCTCGTAGCCAGAATGGGGAAACGGGTTGAACGGAATCAAGTTGATCTTGCACGGGGTGTTCTTGAGCAACTCGATCATCTCGACCGCGTGCTCGACCTTGTCGTTGATGTCCTTGAGCATGGTGTACTCAATGGTCAGCACACGTTTCTCGCCCAAGGTCGCCATGTAACGCTGGCAAGATTCGAGCAGCATCTTAAGCGGATACTTCTTGTTGATTGGCACCAATTGGTTACGCAATGCGTCATTGGGTGCGTGCAGCGACAACGCCAGGGAGACGTCAATGTGCTTGGCCAGCTCATCGATCATCGGCACCACGCCGGAGGTCGACAGGGTCACACGGCGCTTGGAGATGCCGTAGCCCAGGTCGTCCATCATCAGGTGCATGGCCGCAATTACGTTGTCGAAGTTCAGCAGCGGCTCACCCATGCCCATCATCACCACGTTGGTGATGGCACGGTCGACGGTCGCCGGGACGCTGCCAAAGGATTTGTTTGCAATCCACACCTGGCCGATGACTTCGGCGGCGGTGAGGTTGCTATTGAAGCCTTGCTTGCCGGTGGAGCAGAAACTGCAGTCTAGGGCACAGCCTGCCTGGGACGAAACGCACAAGGTGCCGCGTTTGCCCTGGGGAATGTATACGGTCTCGACGCAGCTGCCGGACGCCACGCGCACCACCCACTTACGGGTGCCATCGGTGGAAATGTCCTCGCTGACCACTTCGGGACCACGAACTTCGGCAATGACCTTTAGCTTGTCGCGCAGGGCCTTGCTGACGTTCGTCATGGCGTCGAAATCGTCGACACCAAAGTGGTGAATCCACTTCATTACCTGACCGGCACGGAAACGCTTCTCCCCGATTGAGTCGAAGAATTTTTCCATTTCCTGTTGGGTCAGACCCAGCAGGTTAGTTTTAACAGTCGATGTAGTCATGGATTCACCCTCACTCTTTAAGCCGATGCTTAGCGAGCGGTTACTTCAGTAGCAGCGAAAAAGTACGAGATTTCGCGAGCAGCAGCGGCTTCGGAGTCGGAACCGTGAACAGCGTTGGCGTCGATGGACTCAGCGAAGTCAGCACGGATGGTGCCGGCAGCCGCTTCTTTAGGGTTGGTAGCGCCCATCAGCTCACGGTTCAGAGCGATAGCGTTTTCGCCTTCCAGAACCTGAACAACAACAGGGCCGGAGATCATGAAGGCAACCAGGTCGCCGAAGAAGCCACGAGCGCTGTGCTCAGCGTAGAAGCCTTCAGCCTCAGCCTTGGACAGTTGCTTGAGTTTCGAAGCTACAACCTTCAGGCCGGCTTTTTCGAAACGAGTGGTGATCTCGCCGATGACGTTTTTTGCAACAGCGTCAGGCTTGATGATGGAGAAAGTACGTTGAACAGCCATGGTGTAACTCCAGAAACGGTAATTTACGAAAAATTAAACCCGCGAATTATACGCGGGTTCTTGGGTATTGCCTAACCTGCGGGGATGATCAGTCGATTTCTTCGATCCAGAGTTCCTGAACCTTCTCCAACACCTTCTCGCCACAACGGCCAGAGGTATCGTCGAAATCAGGCAGCTCCATGATCCAGCGCTGCAGGTCGACGAAGTTGACCGTCAGCGGACTCACGTCCGGCTTGGCTTCAGCCAGTTCTTCAGCAATGCGCTGTACATCATTCCAACCGTAACTCATAAAAGTTCTACCCGTCAGTGCGGCGCTTCGGCAGCATGGTTGAGCGAATATTTCGGAATTTCGACGGTAATGTCTTCAGTCCCGACCTTGGCCTGACAGCTTAGGCGCGATTGCGCTTCCAGGCCCCAGGCTCGATCCAGGAAGTCCTCTTCCAGCTCATCAGCCTCTTCAAGGCTGTCGAAACCGTCACGGATGATGCAGTGACAGGTGGTACAGGCGTTGACACCACCACAGGCGCTCTCAATCTCGATGTGGTTGTCATGGGCAACTTCGAGGATGGACTTGCCGGTCTCAGCCTCCACGACCATACCATCCGGACAATGCTCGGCGTGTGGCAGAAAAATGACCTGCGGCATTAATTATTCCTCGATTTCATTCAGGTTGCGCCCGGCCAGTGCGGCTTTTACCGTCTGATCCATGCGGCGGGCGGCAAAGGCGTCAGTGACCTGCGACAAGCGCTTGGTCTGCTGTTCGATGGCATAACCATCGTTGCCTTTCATCAGTTCAGCCAGTTCCTGCATTTGCAGGTCGATCACCATGCGCTCTTCAGCGTCCAGCAAACGCTCGCCGTCAGTATCCAGGGCACCCTGCACCGCTTCGAGAAGGCGCTGGCCATCCACTTGCTGCTCACGCAACACGCGGGCGACCTTGTCGTCGCCGGCATACTGGAACGAATCCTTGAGCATCTTGGCGATTTCGCCGTCGGTCAGGCCGTAGGACGGTTTGACCTGGATGCTGGATTCAACGCCCGACGCCAATTCACGCGCGGCGACGCTGAGCAGACCATCGGCGTCGACCTGGAAGGTCACTCGAATCTTCGCAGCACCCGCGACCATGGCCGGAATACCGCGCAATTCAAAGCGCGCAAGGGACCGGCAATCGCTGATCAGCTCGCGCTCGCCTTGCAGCACATGAATCTTCATGGCCGTCTGGCCGTCTTTGTAAGTGGTGAAATCCTGGGCGCGGGCGACGGGGATGGTGGTGTTACGTGGAATCACCTTCTCCATCAGTCCGCCCATGGTTTCCAGCCCCAGGGAAAGCGGAATCACATCAAGCAGCAACAACTCGCCACCGTCGCGCTTGTTGCCGGCCAGGGTATCGGCCTGGATCGCGGCACCAATGGCCACCACTTGATCCGGATCGATTTCAGTCAGCGGCTGGCGACCAAACGCTTCGGCGACTGCTTCGCGCACACGCGGCACACGGGTAGAACCGCCAACCATGACCACGGCGGCCACGTCTTCCAGCTCGATACCGGAATCACGTACGGCGCGACGGCAGGCCTTGAGGCTGCGGGCAACCATCGGTTCGATTAGCGAATCAAAGGCTTCGCGTGTCAGCTGGGCCGACCAGGCACCGTAGGAAACGTCTACAGAAGCAGCGTCAGTCAGTGCTTCTTTAGCGGCACACGCAGTTTGCAGCAGGTTACGCTGCTCACCCGGATCCAGGTCGACGGACAACTCGGCGCTGCTGATGATCCAGCCCGCAATGGCGTGGTCAAAGTCATCGCCGCCCAGGGCCGTATCGCCACCGGTGGCCAGTACCTCGAAAACACCGCCGGTCAGGCGCAGGATCGAAATATCAAAGGTGCCGCCGCCCAGGTCGTAAATCGCGACCAGGCCTTCGGCATGCTGGTCGAGGCCATACGCCACAGCCGCTGCCGTCGGCTCGTTGAGCAGGCGCAGCACATTGAGGCCGGCAAGTTTCGCCGCGTCCTTGGTGGCTTGGCGCTGAGCATCGTCGAAATACGCAGGAACGGTGATCACTGCCCCGACCAACTCGCCACCCAAGGTAGTTTCCGCACGCTGGCGCAGCACCTTGAGGATATCGGCCGACACTTCCACCGGGCTTTTCGGGCCCTGGACGGTATCGATGAACGGCATGTGCGATTCGCCACCGACAAAGCGGTATGGCAACTGGTCGCCCAACTGCTTGACGTCGGACAGACCACGACCCATCAAACGTTTGACCGACAGCACGGTATTCAGAGGATCGGTAGACGCAGCCAGCTTGGCCGACTCGCCCACTTCGGTGCGATCGGCGTGATAGCGCACGGCGGACGGCAGGATCACCTGGCCATCGGCGTCGGGCAGCGGCTCGGACAGGCCACTGCGCAAGGCAGCAACCAGGGAATTGGTGGTGCCCAGGTCAATCCCCACAGCCAGACGACGCTGGTGCGGTTGGGGGCTTTGGCCGGGTTCGGCGATTTGCAGTAGGGCCATGGTAATCAGGTCTTATCTGTCTATCAGGCGTGCATCACGGGCAGCACTGGGTTAATCGTCGAGGCGCTCTTCTAGCTGGCGCACTTCGTAGGTGAGCTTGTCGAGGAACTGCATGCGCCGCATCAGGCGTTCGGCCTGTTCACGTTGCGCTGCATCATCCCAACAGGCTGCGAAGCTTTCGTTGAGCTCATCCTGGGCCGTTTTCAGACGGCGCTTGAACACCGCGACACCCGCCACATCGGCTTCGTCCTGCAGGTCTTCGAGCTCTTCGCGCCACTGCATCTGCTGCATCAGGAAGTCCGGATCGTGCACCGTGACTTCCAGCGGCAACTCGCCACCGTTCATCGCGAGCAGGTAACGCGCGCGCTTGGGGGGGCTTTTGAGCGTCTGATAGGCTTCGTTGAGGCTGGCCGACTGCTCCAGTGCCAAGCGTTGCTCACGCTCGGAAGCATCAGCGAAGCGGTCCGGATGCACCCCACGCGCCAATTCTCGATAGCGCGTGGCAAGCTGCTCGAGGTCCAGCCGAAAGCTCGGCTGCATCTCGAATAATGCGAAATGACAAGGAGTGCCCACAAATAGCCTCAGATGTTGAAGCTTTCGCCGCAGCCACATTCACCGCGTACGTTGGGGTTGTTGAACTTGAAGCCTTCGTTCAACCCTTCCTTGACGAAATCGAGCTCGGTACCGTCCAGGTAGGTCAGGCTTTTAGGGTCGATGATCACTTTCTCGCCGTGACTTTCGAACACCTGGTCTTCCTCAACCACCTCGTCGACAAACTCCAGCACGTAGGCAAGGCCGGAACAGCCCGTGGTGCGAACACCCAGACGAATCCCCTCACCTTTACCGCGCCCATCCAGGGAGCGTCGCACGTGCCGCGCAGCCGCTTCTGTCATGCTGATAGCCATCGTTGACTCCTTACTCGTCGCCAAATGCTTAGATCAAGCCTTTCTTCTGCTTGTAGTCGCGAACAGCCGCCTTGATGGCGTCTTCTGCGAGTACCGAGCAGTGGATTTTCACTGGCGGCAGGGCCAGTTCTTCGGCGAGCTGGGTGTTGCTGATAGTCACAGCCTCATCCAGGGTCTTGCCTTTCATCCATTCGGTTGCCAGGGAGCTGGAGGCGATGGCCGAACCGCAGCCGTAAGTCTTGAATTTGGCGTCTTCGATAACGCCAGCTTCGTTGACCTTGATCTGCAGGCGCATAACGTCGCCGCACGCCGGGGCGCCGACCATGCCGGTGCCGACATCAGGGTCTTCCGCGTTCATCTTGCCGACGTTGCGCGGGTTTTCGTAGTGGTCGATGACCTTTTCGCTGTAAGCCATGGTACTGAATCCTCACTCATCAGGGCCGCTCTGGAACCCTGTAAAAACGCCTGCGTTTTCCGCCACGTTCCTACAGAGCTGGGGTGGCGGCTTCTATAGTTAGTGTGCCGCCCACTCGATCTTGGAAATATCGACACCGTCCTTGAACATGTCCCACAGCGGCGACAGAACGCGCAGCTTGTTCACGGCTTCGCAGACTTTCTGCGCGGCGTAGTCGACTTGCTCTTCAGTGGTGAAGCGGCCGAACGTAAAGCGGATCGAGCTATGCGCCAGTTCGTCGTTGCGGCCCAGGGCGCGCAGAACGTAGGACGGCTCAAGGGAGGCCGAGGTGCAGGCCGAACCGGACGAAACCGCCAGGTCCTTGAGCGCCATGATCAGCGACTCGCCTTCGACGTAGTTGAAGCTCAAATTCAGGTTGTGCGGTACACGGGCAGTCATGCTGCCATTGATGTACAGCTCTTCAAGGTTCTCGACCTGCTTGTAGAAGCGGTCGCTCAGGGCCTTGATGCGCACGTTTTCGGCAGCCATGTCTTCTTTGGCTACACGGAAAGCTTCACCCATGCCGACGATCTGGTGGGTCGCCAGGGTGCCCGAACGCATGCCGCGCTCGTGACCGCCGCCATGCATGGCGGCTTCGATGCGCACGCGAGGCTTGCGGCTCACGTAGAGGGCGCCGATGCCTTTAGGGCCGTAGGTCTTGTGGGCCGAGAACGACATCAGGTCGACTTTCAGCTTCGACAGGTCGATATCGACCTTGCCGGTGGACTGGGCCGCGTCGACGTGCAGCAGCACACCTTTGGAGCGGGTCAGCTCGCCGATGGCCGCGATGTCGTTGATGGTGCCAATTTCGTTGTTCACGTGGATCACGGAAACCAGGATGGTGTCTTCACGCATCGCCGCTTCGATCATCGCCGGGGTAACGATACCGTCGGTGGTGGGCTCGAGGTAGGTGACCTCGAAACCTTCACGCTCCAGTTGGCGCATGGTGTCGAGGACAGCCTTGTGCTCAATCTTGGTGGTGATCAGGTGCTTGCCTTTGGTCGCGTAGAAATGCGCCGCACCCTTGATTGCCAGGTTGTCGGACTCGGTGGCACCGGAGGTCCAGACGATTTCGCGCGGGTCGGCATTGACCAGGTCGGCGACTTGGCGACGAGCGTTCTCGACCGCTTCCTCGGCCTTCCAGCCGAATACGTGGGAACGGGACGCCGGGTTGCCGAAGTTTCCGTCAACCAGCAGACATTCGCTCATCTTTTGCGCGACACGCGGATCAACCGGGGTGGTCGCTGAGTAATCAAGGTAAATCGGCAATTTCATGGACTTTCTCCTAAATCAGGCTGGCTGGCGTGCCGTTAGCTCTTCGGCTGTCACTCGACGGCGGACGCTTCAATCTTGTCCAGACGCGGCGCCTTGGTGTTGCAACGGCGCTGGTCCTGACGCTGGGCTACTTCTTGCACCTCACGGCGAGTCACAAGATCAGCCAAGCTGATACCACTCAAAAACTCATGGATCTGCAGGCTCAGGTCACACCACAAGTGGTGCGTCAGGCAGGTGTCGCCGGCGTGGCAGTCACCTAAACCCTGGCATTTGGTGGCATCGACCGATTCATTCACCGCGTCGATCACCTGGGCTACCTGGATGCCCTGCATGTCGCGGGACAGTTGATAACCGCCACCTGGACCACGAACACTGGAGACCAGATTGCTACGGCGCAACTTGGCGAACAACTGCTCGAGGTAGGACAGGGAAATGCCTTGGCGCTCGGAGATATCGGCCAGGGACACCGGCCCATTTTGCGCGTGCAAGGCCAAGTCAAGCATGGCGGTTACCGCGTATCGGCCTTTTGTAGTCAGTCTCATGGACAAGTACCAAGGTGTTTCAGAATGGGAGCAAGTATGCGATTCCCGAGTATTTAAGTCAACTATAAGACCTAGTACTTTAGTCAGGAATACCCGCAAAAAGGGCGCGCGAATAATAGCAGGGTGGGGTGGGGACGAACAGCGGGAACAGGGCCTGGCAGGATTTACGAGACCAATGGAGATCAAAATGTGCGAGGGGGCTTGCTCCCGATACAGTGGATCAGTCAGTAAATCCGGCGACTGGCCCTCTGCAATCGGGAACAAGCCCCCTCCCACAAGGGATTTGCGGGGCCCGTGAGACTTTAACCCGCCTTTGTGGCGCTTTCGTTCTTGATCTCGGCGAAGTCTTCTTCGCGCAGTTCAGGCAGATCCTTGGCGCAATAGCTGCTGCCCAACTCCTTCAGCGCGCCGCACATGCCGTCCAACTTGCCGTCCACTGCCTGCAGGTGGTCGAGCAGTTGACCGATGGCGCGAGCCACCGGGTCCGGCATGTCTTCGCTGACACCGTAGGCATCGAAGCCGATCTTCTCGGCCATGGCCTTGCGCTTGGCCTCCTGCTCATCGCCGACTTCCCGCTTGACGATGATTCGGCCAGGAATGCCCACCACGGTTGCACCGGCCGGCACCGCCTTGGTCACCACGGCATTGGAGCCCACCTTGGCACCCGCACCCACGGTGAACGGGCCGAGCACCTTGGCGCCCGCCCCCACCACCACACCGTCCTCCAGGGTGGGATGGCGCTTGCCCTTGTTCCAGCTGGTACCGCCCAGAGTCACGCCCTGGTAAAGGGTCACATCGTCGCCAATTTCAGCGGTCTCGCCGATGACAATGCCCATGCCATGGTCGATAAAAAAGCGACGCCCCACCTTGGCACCTGGATGAATCTCGATCCCGGTCAACCAGCGACCGAAGTTCGAGACCACCCGCGCCAGCCATTTCCAGCCCATGCCCCACAAGGCGCCGGACAGACGATGGAGCCAGATCGCATGCATGCCCGGATAGCAGGTCAGCACTTCAAAGGCGTTGCGCGCCGCCGGGTCACGGTGGAAAACACTCTGGATATCTTCTCGCAAACGCTCGAACATTTTTTAATCCTTCCGCTTAAGAAGCTCGCCACGGGCCGCTTTCTGGGTTTCCGTGAGGATGCCACGCAATATATTCATTTCCGCTCGGCTGACCGAGCTGCGCCCGTACAGGCGGCGCAGGCGCGCCATCAAGTGCCGCGGTTTTTCCGGATCGAGAAATTCGATGGCCACCAGGGTTTGCTCCAGGTGCTCATAGAACCGCTCCAGCTCGTCCATGGTGGCCAGCTCGCCACTCTTGGTCGATGCCACTTCATCCTTCTCTACCTTGCTCGGCTGGCCTTCAGCGGCCAGCCAGGCCATGCGCACTTCGTAACTCAACACCTGCACCGCCGCCCCGAGGTTCAGCGAGCTGAACTCAGGGTCTGAAGGAATGTGCACGTGGTAATGACATCGCTGCAGCTCTTCGTTGGTGAGGCCGGAGTCTTCGCGGCCAAACACCAGGGCGATCTCAGCGCCGCCGACGGCCTCCTCCACCACTTTGGTCCCGCACTCACGCGGATCCAGCAGCGGCCAGGGGATACGACGATCACGGGCGCTGGTGCCGAGCACCAGGTTGCAGCCTACCAAGGCATCTTCCAAGGTCGCGACGACCTTGGCTTTTTCCAGGATGTCATTGGCGCCGGATGCGCGGGCATCGGCCTCGTGGTGCGGGAACACGCGCGGTTCGACCAGGACCAGGCGCGTCAGCCCCATGTTTTTCATGGCTCGCGCCACCCCGCCGATGTTGCCGGGATGACTGGTATTGACCAAGACGACACGAATGTTTTGCAGCAAGGGAGGCGCTCTCGGACACAGGAAAGGGGAGCAAATCTTACAGAACAGCCTAAGGTTATGCCATGAAAGCTAACGTCGTCCTTCACCTGAAGAAAGTTTCTGCTAGAATGCTCGGCTTTCTTTAACAACCTTAGGTGACACATCCATGCAGCCCATGCTGAATATCGCGCTGCGCGCCGCCCGCAGCGCCAGTGAATTGATCTTCCGCTCCATCGAGCGCCTGGATACCATCAAGGTCGACGAAAAAGACGCCAAGGATTATGTGTCCGAGGTGGATCGCGCCGCCGAACAGAAAATCATCGACGCGCTGCGCAAGGCCTACCCTACCCACGGCATCCTCGGTGAGGAAACCGGCCTGCACAAAGGCAGCGGCGAAGGCGAAGACTACCTGTGGATCATCGACCCACTGGACGGCACCACCAACTTCCTGCGCGGCATCCCACACTTTGCCGTAAGCATTGCCTGCAAATACCGCGGCCGCCTGGAACACGCCGTTGTGCTGGATCCGGTCCGCCAGGAAGAATTCACCGCCAGCCGTGGTCGCGGTGCCCAGCTCAATGGTCGTCGCCTGCGCGTGAGCGGTCGCACCAGCCTGGACGGCGCCCTGCTGGGCACCGGCTTCCCGTTCCGTGACGACCAGATGGACAACCTGGAAAACTACCTGGGCATGTTCCGCGCCCTCGTCGGCCAGACCGCCGGCATCCGTCGCGCCGGCTCGGCAAGCCTGGACCTGGCTTACGTTGCTGCCGGTCGTTTTGATGCATTCTGGGAGTCGGGCCTGTCCGAGTGGGACATGGCAGCAGGCGCCCTGCTGATCCAGGAAGCGGGCGGCCTGGTGAGCGACTTCACCGGTGGTCACGACTTCCTTGAAAAAGGCCACGTGGTTGCCGGCAACACCAAATGCTTCAAGGCAGTGCTGACGGCGATCCAGCCGCACCTGCCGGCTTCGCTCAAGCGCTAAGCGAGCAGGCACAAAAAAGCACCCCAAGGGGTGCTTTTTTTATGCCTGGGATTTGGGCAACTCCGCACCGCCCCTCCCACATTTTGAATCACACCCGCCTGCGATTATTGCGGCTGGTTCTGACCGAGGATCAAGCGACCCTCTTTATCAACCGGGATCTGGCCGCCCGGATCACGGTCCATGCGCACCGAGCCTTCCTTGCCATCAAGGTTGTAACGCACGTCATAGCCGACAACCTTGTCACTGATGTCGTTGACGGTGTTACAACGGGTTTGCGTGGTGGTGTAGGTATCGCGGTTCTGCATGCCTTCCTGAACCTTGTTACCGGCGTAACCGCCACCGACCGCACCGGCCACGGTGGCCAGTTTCTTGCCATTACCACCACCGATCTGGTTACCCAGCAGGCCACCCGCCAGGGCGCCGACGACGGTACCGGCAATTTGATGCTGATCCTGCACCGGCCGCTGCCGGGTTACAGCGACGTCCTTGCAGACTTCGCGAGGGGTTTTAATCTGGGTTTTCACCGGCTGCACCGCCAGCACTTGCGCATACTCAGGGCCGCTTTTTACCAGGCTGTAGGTGGCAACAGCACCCCCGGCAGTCACACCGACAGCACCCAATACCGCACCAACCAGTAACGACTTGTTCACGTTGAACCTCCTGACCATCACAAACGGACCGAACGATCCGCGCTATACCCAGCCTTGGAGCAAAAAAAAAGGCACGAGTTCAATCCTCGTGCCTTCTTTGTAACAGCAAGTCAACGACACCCCATCAAGGGCGGTCGTCAACCTCCTTGCCGGTAGCGGCAGGAGGGATCAAGTCTTCGCTGTTGAGGTTCAGCCAGATCAGCACCACGTTGGCGATGTAGATCGACGAGTAGGTACCTGCCAGAACGCCGATAAACAGCGCCAGGGAGAAGCCCCACAGGTTGTCGCCACCAAAGATCATCAGTGCGCCAATCGCCAGCAAGGTGGAGATCGACGTCGCCATGGTCCGCAGCAGGGTCTGGGTGGTGGAGATGTTGATGTTCTCGATCAACGTCGCCTTGCGCAGTACGCGGAAGTTCTCACGAACCCGGTCGAATACCACAATGGTGTCGTTGAGGGAGTAACCAATGATCGCCAACACGGCAGCCAGCACGGTCAGATCGAAAGTGATCTGGAAGTACGCGAGGATACCCACGGTCACGATCACGTCGTGGATCAGCGAAACGATAGCACCGACGCCGAACTTCCACTGAAAGCGGAACGCCAGGTAGATCATGATACCGACCAGCGCCATCAGCATGCCGAGGCCACCCTGGTCGCGCAGCTCTTCACCCACTTGCGGGCCCACGTACTCGACGCGCTTGACCGACGCAGGGTTGTCGCCGCCGACCTTCTGCAAGGCCTCGGCTACCTGGTGACCCAGCTGT
The DNA here is from genome assembly GCF_001050345.1 of Pseudomonas fildesensis. GTDB lineage: Bacteria > Pseudomonadota > Gammaproteobacteria > Pseudomonadales > Pseudomonadaceae > Aquipseudomonas > Aquipseudomonas fildesensis. The sequence continues at coordinate 344,925 of NZ_LFMW01000004.1, forward strand.
GGGTCTTCGCCTGGCATACGCACCAGCAGGTCAGTGGTTGCACCAAAGCTCTGCACGATGGCTTCGTGATAGCCAGCCTTGACCAGCTCGTTGCGCACCAGGGTGACGTCGGCCGGCTTCTCGTAGGTCAGCTCGATGAGCGTACCGCCGGTGAAGTCCAGACCGTAGTTCAGGCCCTTATGGAACCAGCTGAACAACGCCAGAACGGTAAGGAGCACGGTGGCGCCGAACGCAATATTGCGAACGCCCATGAAGTTGATTGTACGTAACATGGCAGCCCCTTAAATCCACAACTTCTTGAAGTCACGCCCGCCAAAGATCAGGTTGACCATTGCGCGGGTCACCAGAATGGCCGTGAACATCGAGGTAAAGATACCGAGGGACATGGTCACCGCGAAACCTTTGACCGGGCCTGTGCCCATGGCAAAGAGAATCCCGCCGACCAACAGAGTGGTCAGGTTGGAGTCGAGAATCGCGGTAAATGCCCGGCCGAAGCCTTCGTTGATTGCGCGCTGTATAGTCATGCCCGCCGCGATCTCTTCACGAATCCGCGAGAAGATCAGCACGTTGGCGTCCACCGCCATACCCATGGTGAGTACGATACCGGCGATACCTGGCAGGGTCAGCGTTGCACCCAGCAGCGACATCAAGGCCAGCAACATAACCATGTTACCCGCGAGGGCGACGGTGGCGATGATGCCAAAGAAGCGGTAGATGGCGATGATGAACAGGGACACAAACAGCATGCCCCACAGTGCAGCGTCCACGCCCTTGGTGATGTTGTCCGCACCCAGGCTCGGGCCAATGGTGCGTTCTTCAACAAAGTACATTGGCGCCGCCAGACCACCGGCACGCAGCAGCAGCGCCAGCTCGGACGATTCGCCCTGGCCGTTCAGGCCGGTGATACGAAATTGAGCACCCAGCGGCGACTGAATGGTCGCCAGGCTGATGATCTTCTTCTCTTCCTTGAAGGTCTGCACCGGCACGTCTTTCTCGACACCGTTGACCATTTGCTTGGTGTAGGTGGTGACTGGACGCTGCTCGATGAAGATCACCGCCATGCTGCGACCGACGTTGCTGCGCGTAGCGCGGCTCATCAATTCGCCGCCATGACCATCCAGACGGATGTTCACTTCAGGCGTACCGTGTTCGCCGAAACCGGCCTTGGCGTCAGTCACCTGGTCACCGGTGATGATCAAGCTACGCTCGATCTGCGCCGATGGACGGTTGCCTTCGCGGAACTCGAACTCTTCGGACGTGGCACGGGAAGCACCCGGCTCGGCGGCCAGACGGAATTCCAGGTTGGCTGTTTTACCGAGGATACGCTTGGCTTCAGCAGTGTCCTGTACGCCCGGCAGCTCAACCACGATGCGGTTGGCACCCTGACGCTGAACGATCGGCTCGGCCACACCCAGCTCGTTGACGCGGTTACGTACCGTGGTCAAGTTCTGCTTGATGGAGTATTCGCGGATTTCCGCCAGCTTGGCCGGGGTCATCGCCAGACGCAGTACAGCCTGACCATTGAGGTCGGCAGGCACGATATCGAAATCGGTAAAGCTCTTGCGGATCAGGGCACGGGCCTGTTCGCGGGAAGCTTCGTCAGCAAAGCCCAGCTGGATGGCACCGTTGAGCTGCGGCAGGCTGCGATAACGCAGCTTCTCTTTACGCAGCAGGCTCTTCACGTCGCCTTCGTAGACTTTCAGGCGTGCGTCAAGGGCTTTGTCCATGTCGACTTCCAGCAGGAAGTGCACGCCACCGGACAAGTCCAGACCCAGCTTCATCGGGTGTGCGCCAATGCTGCGCAACCAGGCTGGCGTGGTCTGCGCCAGGTTGAGCGCGACAACATAGTCATCACCCATCACCTTGCGCACGACATCTTTAGCCGGCAATTGGTCTTCTTGCTTGGTCAGGCGCAACAAGCCGCCCTTCGCATCAGCTGCCAACGTTGCCGCTTTAACCTGGATACCCGCGTCGGTGAGCGCTTTGCTCGCGCGCTCCAGGTCAGCCTGATTGACTTGCAGCGAAGTGCTGGCGCCAGTGATCTGGATCGCAGGGTCATCAGGATAGAGATTGGGAGCGGAATAAATAAAACCGATCGCCAGCACCGCCAGGATCAGTACGTATTTCCACAGAGGGTATTTGTTCAGCATCACGCCGCCCGCTTATAACGCGGGGCGCCTTGCGCGCCCCGTCGATTGGTAAAGGTTGTTACTTAGATCGCTTTGAGCGTGCCTTTAGGCAACGTGGCTGCGATGGCGCCCTTCTGGAACTTCATTTCTACGGTGTCGGAGACTTCCAGTACCACGAAAGCGTCGGAAACCTTGGTGATCTTGCCAGCGATGCCGCCGGTGGTCACAACTTCGTCACCTTTCTGCAGGCTGCCCAGCAGGTTTTTCTGCTCTTTGGCGCGCTTGGCCTGTGGACGCCAGATCATCAGGTAGAAGATGACCAGGAAGCCGACCAGGAAAATCCACTCGAAACCACCGCCCATAGGGCCGGCAGCAGCAGGCGCAGCGGCGTCAGCCATGGCGTTAGAGATAAAAAAGCTCATTTAGCACTCCAGTTGCAAATAGTGAATCTTAGGGTCGGAAAACTCAGTCCAAGGGCGGCACAGGGAGGCCGCGCTTGGCGTAGAAGGCATCGACAAAGGCGGCCAATGTACCCTGTTGAATAGCCTCGCGCAAACCAGCCATCAGGACTTGGTAGTGACGCAAATTGTGGATGGTATTCAACATGCTACCCAGCATTTCCCCGCATTTGTCCAGATGGTGCAGATAAGCACGGGAGAAGTTCTGGCAGGTGTAGCAATCACAGGTCGGATCCAGCGGCGAATCATCATGGCGATGGAACGCGTTACGGATCTTCAGCACGCCTGTATCAATGAACAGATGCCCATTGCGGGCATTGCGGGTTGGCATCACGCAATCGAACATGTCCACACCGCGGCGCACACCCTCTACGAGATCTTCCGGTTTGCCAACGCCCATAAGGTAACGAGGTTTTTCAGCGGGCATCAGGCCTGGCAGGTAATCCAGCACCTTGATCATCTCGTGCTTGGGCTCGCCCACCGACAAACCGCCGATGGCCAGGCCGTCAAAGCCGATCTTGTCGAGGCCTTCCAGCGAGCGCTTGCGCAAGCTTTCATGCATGCCGCCCTGGACGATACCGAACAGCGCCGCGGTGTTGTCGCCGTGGGCGTTCTTCGAGCGCTGGGCCCAACGCAGCGACAGCTCCATGGAAATCCGCGCGACATCTTCGTCAGCCGGGTACGGCGTGCACTCGTCGAAAATCATCACGATGTCGGAGCCGAGGTCGCGCTGCACCTGCATCGACTCTTCCGGGCCCATGAACACTTTGGAACCGTCCACCGGCGAAGCGAAGGTCACGCCCTCTTCCTTGATCTTGCGCATGGCGCCCAGGCTGAACACCTGGAAACCACCGGAGTCGGTGAGGATCGGGCCTTGCCACTTCATGAAGTCATGCAGGTCGCCGTGCCTCTTGATCACTTCCGTGCCCGGGCGCAGCCACAGGTGGAAGGTGTTGCCGAGGATGATCTCGGCGCCGGTGGCGACGATGTCGCGCGGCATCATGCCTTTTACGGTGCCGTAAGTGCCCACTGGCATGAATGCCGGAGTCTCGACAGTGCCACGCGGGAAGGTCAGGCGACCACGACGGGCTTTGCCGTCGGTGGCCAGCAATTCAAACGACATACGACTCATAGTTGTTCCTCAGGGGCCACTGTTTCAGGGGCAGTCGGCGCCGGATTACGCGTGATAAACATCGCATCACCGTAGCTGAAAAAACGGTATCCATTGTCGATGGCGGCTTGATAAGCGGCCATGGTTTCCGGATAACCGGCAAATGCCGACACCAGCATCAACAGCGTGGATTCCGGCAAATGGAAGTTGGTGACCAGGGCATCGACCACATGAAACGGCCGGCCCGGGAAGATAAAGATATCGGTGTCGCCACTGAACGGCTTGAGCACGCCATCGCGCGCCGCGCTTTCCAGGGAGCGCACGCTGGTGGTGCCCACTGCCACCACTCGCCCGCCGCGCGCCTTGCACGCCTCAACTGCGTCGACCACCTCCTGGCTGACTTCCAGCCATTCACTGTGCATATGGTGGTCTTCGATGTTATCCACACGCACCGGCTGAAACGTGCCGGCCCCCACGTGCAGGGTCACATAGGCGGTTTCGACGCCCTTGGCGGTAATCGCATCCAGCAGCAATTGGTCGAAATGCAGCCCGGCAGTCGGCGCTGCCACCGCACCGAGGCGCTGGGAGTAAACCGTCTGATAGCGCTCGCGGTCCGAGTCTTCGTCGGGGCGGTCTATATAAGGAGGCAACGGCATATGGCCGACGCGCTCCAGCAGCGGCAACACCTCCTCGGCAAACTTGAGCTCGAACAACGCATCATGGCGCGCAACCATCTCGGCTTCGCCAGCGCCGTCGATCAAGATCATCGAGCCCGGCTTCGGCGACTTGCTGGAGCGCACATGGGCCAGCACGCGGTGGCTGTCGAGCACCCGTTCCACCAGTATTTCCAGCTTGCCGCCGGAGGCTTTCTGGCCAAACAGTCGTGCCGGAATCACCCGGGTATTGTTGAAAACCATCAAATCGCCCGGGCGCAAATGCTCAAGCAAATCAGTGAATTGACGGTGTGCGAGGGCACCGCTCACCCCATCCAGGGTAAGCAGTCGACTGGCGCGACGCTCGGCCAAAGGGTGGCGAGCGATCAGCGAATCAGGGAGCTCAAAAGTAAAGTCAGCAACGCGCATGATGGGGTTCGTCTAGCAGGGCCGGGAAGTCTAGCGGAAATAGTCAAAATTGACCATGAAACGTGATTGACCAACGGTAATCTCATCTCTATACTTCGCCGCCATTGAGCCCTGATGGCGGAATTGGTAGACGCGGCGGATTCAAAATCCGTTTTCGAAAGGAGTGGGAGTTCGAGTCTCCCTCGGGGCACCATATAGCAGTATCTGAAAGTCTCTACCAGACTCTCAGCACCAGAGAAACCGGCCACTTGAGCCGGTTTTTTTGTGCCTGGCTATCTACCGTTGCATCCTCTTATCCGCTGTATCCCTGCGGCGCGCATGTCACTCGGCGTGTATCCGCATATCTCCTTGCAGGAAGCTCGTGAGCGAGCTGCCGAATGCCACAACCTACTCAAGCAAGGCGCCAACCCCGGCACCAAACGCCGCGATGACAAACTGCTACAGCAGGAGGCCGGGCTCAGCACCTTCAGGCGAGACGCGGAGTACGGGTACCAATTCAAAGCGGACTCCGGCCGCAGCAGCGCAACGCTGTAGCTCGGGCGATCCGCCGCGGCTGCCTATCGATGAAAAAGCGGAATACCTTACGATCCTCCGCTCAGGTAATCACTTGGTTAAATGCGCCCTTACTTTGTCAACCATTACGCCAACTTTCTGGACTGCGCCCTTGATCTTCTCCTTAGACACATTGAAGTGATCAGACCAGTAATTCAGCTCGTAAGGCTCATGCACATTGATTTTTGATGCATCCTGCGGGCGGCGCTTAGTGAGATCGTCCGACATTTTACTTCTCCTTTTGTGGTTGATATCAATGGCTGGGCACAGACGGACACTCCTCCGAGTGTGCGCCATGTTTCGACTCAAAGAAGCCCTACGCAACCGGCGCGCCAACAGATCAGCCTTGAGCTCGGTGATTACCGGATAGATGTGGTTGCGGCCTACATTGGAGGCAGAGCGTGACCAATCCCTTCGATATGGCACTGTTCCTGAACGGCGTGCTAAGCGGTTCGCAAGCCAGGCAGCAACGCCACCTACGGCAAGCCCGACTCATGCAAGCGGCCATTCAACAACGATGGCGCAGAAAGGTCATTGATTTCGGATTGACGTCACCTTTCCAACGAAGCGGATACGTTGAGACTATGCTCATCGCTACTGCAAGCAATGTATTGGTTTCAGTTGTCGGCCGCCAAGGAAAGGAGTCTGTATGTGCTTAGCTCTTCATGCCCGGTTCTATTATTGAAATGGCCGAATGAGCAGTCTGGTAACGCGTGTCAATCGGCGCACTTTGGTCATTGGCGATACTCCGTCAGTCCGTGAGAATTTCCGCGAGACTCTCGGTCTTGCCGCGCATGCCAAAAATGGCTTGGCGTCCGCTGAAGAAGCTTTGTTCGGCAGTGCCGCAGTGGCTTTCATCGACAACACCTCCCGGGATCCGGCCAGCGCTACAACCCTGCACGCCTCATCAGTTTCGCCCGCGATGTTGGCATTGGTATGACCGTCGAAGGCATAGAAACCAACGAACAGTTTGAATTTTTGAAAGCTCACCAGTGCGAGTAGGCCAAGGCTACTATTTTAGCAAGGCAGTAGACGGCCCGGCGTTTGCCACACTACTGAAGATTAATAGAGTGAACGCTGCACCTTATGAGTAATCCGAATCGAATCTTTACCCAGTGTTGGTTTCCACAGCTGCGCCCTGCAGCGGTTGAGATAAATATCCATTTGACCCCAACGGCAATCGCCACAAATGCATCACAAGTAAAGAGGGGCGCAGATCAACATTCACAGGGTGCGGGGTCCTGTAGGGGGGGATATTTCTACTGCATTTTTCAGCGACGCAAGCTTCTCTCTGGCGACTTGACCAAGTCAGCACCGGGTCAACGTTCCAGACTAACGAACGCAAAGTGCCGCAGGAATAACTGGGCAAGGTGGCTCATCTGATCGGTCCAGGCTGTCGGCAGGTGCAGGCGGAGTACTGGTGGTAAATCCCACGCACGATGGAGAACAGCATGAACACTAAACCGATCCACAAAATCTTGTGGCGCTTCGCCGGCTGCCTGACCGGGCTAGCGATGGTTGCCGCCAATCCAGCCCAAGCTGCCGACGGCGGCATCGCCGGCGGCCCTACAGCAAGCAATATCATTGCCTTCAGCAACTCCTACGCGGGCAGCGATTTTCGCAAGGTGATGGTGCGGAACTGGCAGGAGATTGCGCTCCAAGCGCAAAAGGATGGCTTGATCCGGGAGGCTCCGGTGGTCAGCGCCAATAACTCGGCGTCGGAACAAGCGGCCCATATCCAGGACATGATCGTCAAGGGAGTCAGCGCCATCGTCATCCTGGCCTCGTCCGACACGGCCCTCAACGGGGTGATCCGGGATGCCTGCAACGCCGGCATCGTGGTGGTCGTCATGGCCAGCCTGGTCACCGAACGCTGCGTCTATACAGTGGACTACAACTGGTCCGCCATGGGCCGCGTGGAAATGGACTATGTCGCCGAGCGCCTCAAGGGGAACGGAACGCTGCTAGAGATCCGCGGCATTGCCGGCGATGCCACCGATAAAAACATCAGCGACGGCATTCGCAAGGCCGCCGGCGACTATCCGGGTTTGAGGTTCGCCAAGACCGTGTACGGGAACTGGACGGCTTCCGTCGCACGCAAGGAGGTGGCGCTGGCGCTGCCGTCGCTGCCCAGCATTGATGCCGTCGCTACTCAGGGGGGCGACGGTTATGGCGCGGCCATGGCGTTCAAGGCGGCGGGACGCCCTTTGCCGATCATCGTGATGGGGAACCGTCAGGACGAACTCGCCCTGTGGAAACAGGAACGCGATGCCAATGGCTACGAGACCGTCTCGGTCTCCGCCTCCCCGAGCGTCTCCCAAGTGGGTTTCTGGGTGGCCCAGCAGATTCTGGCGGGCAAGCAGGTGCCAAAGTTCGTCGAGGTGCCGCTGGTACGCATCGATGCGAAAGACCTGGACGCCTGGCTCGCCACTATTCCCGTGGGCGGCGCCGCCAATCCTTTCTACAGCCAGGCTTCCGTTGCGGCGATGATCGACGCGGCCATCAACAATACCGCGCCGCCGGCGCCTTTGCCGGAGGTTATGACGCAGTAGTGGCGGGATGGGAGCGAGGATGCGAGGCGCTATGTTGACATTCAAACCAGCCAGGGACAGGCCCATTGCCGTCAAAATTGGCCTGGCGGTCGCCGCACTGGTGTTCCTGATGCTGGCGGTATCGCTAGTGAACCTCTACGGCCTGCGAGGCATGGTACGGGCAGTGGATTCTGCCAGCCATTCCGCGGAAATTCTGGCGTCGGTCAACGGGGCCACCGAGCGGGTGGAAAACTTCATCGCAACCCGCGACCAGGAAAGCCTGCTCCAGGCCGAAGGCATGGTGGCGACTGCTATCGCCGGCCTCACCGCCATTCCGGTGGCTGAGGCGGAATCGCTCAAGGGCAGTCTGGAGAGGCTCGCCGCGGCGATCGCCGCCTTGCGGGCGGCGACACTGACCATGGATGGCGAAACGGAGAACATGACCGCCCACTACGGCCGGATGCGAGAGGCGACGATCCTCGTCGAACAGGGCATCGCCGATGGGCTGAAGGGGCTTGATTCCCGCGCCACTGACCACGAAGCGCGGGTGAGCAACATCAAAAGCGCCCATCGCATCCTGGATATCCTCCGCAACGGCGAACGGATCCTCACCGCCAATGTGGCCAAGATGCTGGTGACCGGCGATGGGGCGGCCGCCACTGCAGCGCGGAACGCCTGCGCGGCACTCCCGCCCGTGGTCGAGCAATTGCGTGAGGTGATGGGGACGCCGCAGGAGGGAGAGACCCTGGACCAGTTGGCGACGGCAGTCGCTGCTGTCAGCCTGGCGGTCGAGCACCTTGGCGAGGCGCCCAAACACCGGGGAGATGAGGCTTTGCTGCATCTCGCCGCCGTCGCGGATGTGGCCGATCGCCTCGAGGCGATGCTGGATGAAGTGAACGAGAACGTTGCCCACGACGCAAACGACATTCAGGCAGAAACCGGTTTGCTGAACAATGCAGCCGCGTTGTCCAAGCGTTTCGCCGAGCGCGTTGCCACCCTGGAGGCACAGACCTTGTCGTTTCGCCTGTCACCGTCGGCCGAGGTCGCCGGCTCTGTCGGCGACATTCTGGACGAGCTCTCCCGTCTCGCGCGCGTTCTCCCTTCGACCGTGGGGCTGCAAGCCAAGGCTACGCCCTTGACTGTCAACGATCAGATTGCCGGCTACCGGGCGGCATTCGCCAGGTTCCATCAGGCGAGCAACTCGTTGAGCGGCGCGCGCGACCAAGTTCGCAACGAGGCACGGAGCGCCGGCCTGTTGGTTGCGCGCTTCGCTGGCGAAGCGCGCTCCGACGCCTTGGTCCACAATGATCGCGGCATGCTTGCGACGGTGGTCGCGGGTACCGTCGCCATCCTGCTGGCCGGCGCCATCGCCTGGAGCACGTCGCGGTTTGTCGCGCAGCCCATCGTGGCCCTGGCCTTGGTCATGCGCCGGCTTGCGGCCGGCGACCTGAACGCCGAGATCGCCAGCGCCGGACGCGGCGACGAGATTGGGATAATGACCCGCGCCGTACGGGTGTTCCAGGAGAACGCCCTGCGCATCCGGGTGCTGGAGGCCGAGGCCGAAGCTGAACGACAGCAAGTCCAGGGCTCTTTGGAAAGAATGGTCGCCGAACGGACCGACACGCTGCACCAGCAGACCGAAGCGCTGGAAGCGCAGGCCGTCGAACTCATTGAGGCGCGCAACCAGGCCGATACGGCTAACCAGGCAAAGAGCGATTTCGTTGCCACGGTCAGCCACGAACTGCGCACCCCTCTGACCCTCATTCTCGCCCCCCTGGAGCAGCTCTCGGCGGCGACCATCCCGCCGGCGGACTGGCGTGTGCAAATCGACCGCGCCCAACGCAACGCGCTGCGCTTGATGAACCGGGTGAACGACATCCTCGATTTTTCCAAGGCCGAAGCGGGCAAGTTTGAGTTGTTCCCGGCGCCAATTGACTTGAACAAGGCGGTTGGCGTGCTGGCCGAGGATGCCGCCATGGTGGCCAAGGGCAAAGGCTGCACGTTAACCTGCAGCATCGATCCCGCGCTCGGCACGGTTTTCCTGGACCCCCGACACTTCGAGAAAATTCTTCTCAACCTGGTGAGCAATGCCATCAAGTTCACGCCTGCTGGCGGCACTGTGCACCTGGCAGTAACTCCGCTTGATGGCGAGCGATTTGAACTCTCGGTGCAAGACTCGGGGATTGGCATTGCGCCAGACAAACTGCCGCTGCTGTTCCAGCGTTTTTCCCAGATCGACAATTCCGCCACGCGCCACTACAGCGGCACAGGCATCGGTCTTGCCCTGGTCAAGGATCTGGTCGAACTGATGGGGGGCGAAGTCGGCGTCAACAGCGAGCCCGGACGGGGGTCGTGCTTCTTTGTTCGACTTCCGCTGGGGGCTGAGCAAAACACCTTGCCGACCGAAGCCAGCAATATGCACGAGCTATCGTCACCGAGCACAACGAGCACAACCGAGCAGCGCCACCTGCGTTTCGACGACGGCCGCCATGGCAGCAGCAACGAACGAGCTTCGACGGAAGGCGCAGACGACGAGCAGCACCCGGAACACGCCTTGCAGTCCAGGGTGCTAGTGGTAGACGACAACCCGGAAATGCTTAGCTACCTCAGCGAACTTTTGCACAACGACTACATCGTCGCCACCGCAGCTGATGGAGAGCAGGCCTGGGCACTCCTGCAGCATCGACCAATCGATGTCGTCGTCTCGGATGTGATGATGCCGGAGCTCGACGGCTTTGGCCTGACAGCCAGAATCAAAGCCAGCGCCGGTTTCGCCCATTTACCCGTGATCCTGCTGACCGCCCGCGGCGGCAGCGAGGCCTGCGTTTCCGGGCTGGAGAGTGGCGCCGATGACTATATTGCCAAACCCTTCTCGCCGCTGGAGCTCAAGGCTCGCGTACGCGCGGCGATACGCATGAGCCAGGTGCAAACCGAACTGCATGCAAAATCCCGTCAGGCGGGCATGGCCGAAATCGCCACTACTGTGCTGCATAACGTCGGCAACGTCCTCAACAGCGTGAACGTATCGGCAGAACTGGTCAGCAGCCAGATGCGCACCTCCAAAGCCCAGGGGCTGGGCAAGGTGGCTCAGCTGATGAACGAACACGTCAATGACCTGAGCGACTTTCTCACCAGAGACCACAAAGGAAAGATGCTGCCCGGCTACCTGCTCAAGCTGGCGGAGGTGGTGACGGCAGAGCAACAGGGCATCATCGAAGAACTCGGGCGACTCACCAAGGGCGTTGACCACATCAAAACCATTGTCGCTGCCCAGCAGTCCTATGCCGTTGCCGTCAGTGTCGTCGAAACAGTGCCGGTCCCAGAGTTAATCGATGATGCTTTGCGCATGAGTGCCGGATCACTGGCGCGCCAGGAGGTGACGGTGGTCAAGGAGATTGCCGACTTGCCCCTGCTCTCGCTGGATCGGCACCGGGTGCTGCTGATTCTGGTGAACCTGATCAGCAACGCCAAGCAGGCGTTGGACGGCGTGGGCGATCGCAGCCCGTGCATCACGCTCGACGCCTCCCTCGCTGACGGATCAGTACTGCGTATTACGGTGACCGACAACGGCAATGGGATTGCGCCAGAGTCCCTGGCGCGTATCTTTTCGCATGGCTTCACTACTCGCAAAGACGGTCACGGTTTCGGCCTGCACAGCTGCGCGCTAGCCGCGCAGGAAATGGGTGGCAGCTTGACCGTGCACAGCGATGGGGCTGGACAGGGCGCAACCTTCACCCTCGATATCCCTCTTGATGCTCCGCAGAATAAGCGATAAACACCGAACCGGCACCCCCTACTGGTCGACGATATGCCCGCGATCTATGGGTATTTCCGCAGAATCCTCGCATCTCTGGTGCTCGAGCATCCCGATTTCAACGACGTCGAGGCGGCGCTGTTCGGCGACGCACCGCCAGGTGCGGCTGCTGCGTTCACTTGCGAGCTGTATTCGGCCTATCGGGACAGGAAGCGTTGGCCAAAGCGCAGCCCTCGCTGGAAGCGGGCTTGCCCTACGTGCCGGCTTCCATCCACACACGTCCTTATTGGAGGCAGGCAGGGTGTACCCTTTACGGTACAACCGAAGTGTACATACGTATAAAACCATGTTAATTATATAGTTATGCTATTACTCGAGTCTCGCTCGGGCACCATCTTAAAGAAAGACCTTGAAATTCAAGGTCTTTTTTTCGCCTGCCGGAAAGTGACAGTGGAGGTAGCGGGACCATGGAATTGATGCTTGAAGCGGCTGCGCTGTTCGCCCTGAAACTCGTGCATGAGACCGAGGATGGTAGCCCGTTGCTGCGCGACGATCTGGTGATGGATGGGTATGAGCGGGAAGTGTTTGGGCTGTTGGTGCGGCAGGGGGATTTGGCAGGGATTCTGGTCAAGCTCGATGAATGCATCGCCCAGGCATTAAGTGCGTTAGGCGGTGCCGATACTGTGCTGGGGCGTGAACTGCACAGGCTCGCACTGAATGCCCAACAAGCCTCTACGCTAGAGGAACTGAACGCCCCACTCGGCGCACTCAAGGACTACCTGAAAGCCATCCAGTAACGCGACCTGCTTTTTGCAGGAACACGCTTGCTCGCGATGGCCGCCAACGATAGCGCGCCCTCACTGACACCCCACAAGGACCGTCCCATGATCGACTTCAACAACAAAGGCTTCTTCAAACTCAAACAAAACAACGAATACGCCGAACGTGTAGCGTCCCTGCTGCTGGACGGCGAAGAAGTGGTCGACGCCTACAAAGCCATGCGCGACGGCGTGGTCTTCACCACCAAACGCATCATCGCCGTGAACGTGCAAGGCATCACCGGCAGCAAGAAAGACTTCACGTCGCTTCCGTACAAAAATATCGTGGCGTACTCGGTGGAAACGTCAGGCACGTTCGACCTGGACTCAGAGCTGGAAATCTACTTTTCGTCGCTCGGCAAAGTGAAATTCGAATTCACCGGCAAAACCTCAATCGTCGAAATCTCCCGACTGATTTCCAAGCACCTGCTGACCTGATTGGCGGACAAAAAAAGACCTTGCCGTCCCAAGGTCTTTTTACTGCCTATGCTGTTTCTCGGATTCTCAAGTCCGGTCGCCGGTCGCCGGTTGGTAGTGACGGAGGGAACGCTTGCTGCCTCAGAGGCGGCCAGATGAAAACCAGAGCAGTCCTACGTACCTGTAGGCTTTAGCCGCAGGACAAGACGTACTCACCGGCCACGGGTAGATGAGAGCGTTCCAGCCCGCTTTCGAATTCGTTGCAAACCAGCTGATTTTTCCCACATCCAGCATCGAACAAAGCCCATTTCACCCTCCGGCAGCCCCTCGTAGGCTCACTCCTTCGCACAAGGAAGTGAGCCGGTCATGTCAGAACGCTTTTATCCCATCACAGAAGAAGAACAACTCAAACGGCGAATCCTGACCCGGCAGCCGAAACCTGCCCCCTATTTCCCGCCTATCGAATTATTCGACCCTCCCCCTGCCCCAAAACCTGCTCCAGCCAAACCTGTTGGCTGCGTCTTCACCAAACCCTGCCAACTGCCCAACGGCATCATTCGCTACACCAGTCCTACCGGCTTTGTGCCGCTGGAGCTGATCAAGGATTACGGCCATTTCAGCCTGCTGGGCGGGCGCGAGGTGGACAGCCAGGGCGTTGTTGCATTGAGCAAGATCAGCGGCAGCGCCTTGCCTGTCGGGCTGGGTCAGTTGGCGTTGCGGTCGGCAGTACTGGAAGCGACGGCCGCAGCTGCCGGCACCATGGTGGGTGGTCTGCTGGCGGGTTTGGTGGCGCTGGTTTGGCCTTCGGAGTTGGGCGATAGCGCGCTCTACAGCGAGGAACAATTACGCTCCCTGCAACGGGCGCGCTCGCAGATGCGTTTGCATATCGAGCAGCGTGAGGACGGCACGCTCAAGGGGTATGGGTTTTACACGGGCAACCATGCCAGTTGGCAGATGATTGACGTAGTGCAGTTTCAAGTCCGTGGCGAACAGTTTGTGGCGGATCTGGGTGAGGGCGTGGAGCTGATCTGGACGCCTGCGATTGACCCGGGCAACACCCTTGGCATCCCCGCGTTGGAGGCTGCGCCGCAAGCGCCGGTGGTGTGGATCTATCCGCCGACGGAGAAGATCGGAGGGCAAAGGCTTGAGGTGCAGCGGTTGCAGGGTCTCGGTGTTACGTCCACGAATCGACAACACCATGGCGCGCAGGGGCTTTAGGCCCCAGCCGATGGTCAGCCAGATCAACAGCGCCAGCAGCGGCACACCGATCAACGTGGGCCACAGTGTGTGCCGAACGATGCGCTGGATCAGGTCCTGGCGAATGTCGTCGCGCTCGCCCACCCATATCAACAGGCCCTGCTGCGGGTCGGCGAGAAGGAAAGCGCACCAGTCGTTGCCATTGTCCATAAGGTCGTGGGAACCGAGGGTCGCCGGTGGCGCGTCGAGGATCAGTTCGGTGGAGAGTTTTTTGCGCAGGTTGTGGATAAGTACCTCCAGGGTGTTGCTCTCGACGCGGTCCTGCCAGCCTTACAGCGCGCGGGACAGGCGCTCACGCGTCACCACTTTGCCGGGGCGCACCATCAGTTGGTGCAGCAGTTGGTACTCCATCGGGGTGACGATGATGTCCTCGTCCTGATACCGCACTTGCTGGGTGGCCGGGTCGAGGCTGACGCCCGCATGTTCCAGCATCGGCTGTGCGCGGCCCTGGCTGCGGCGCAACAGCGCACGCACGCGCGCCTTGAGTTCTTCCACGTCGAACGGTTTGATCAGGTAGTCGTCAGCACCCGCATCCAGCCCGGCGATGCGCTCGGCGGTGCCGTCGCGGGCGGTGAGGATCAGCACCGGCAGGTCGTGCTGCTCGGCGCGTAGTTGCTGCAACAGGTCGAGGCCGTCAAGGCGTGGCAGGCCGAGGTCGAGCAACAGTAAATCGAAGGATTCGCTGCGCAGGGCGTGCAATGCGCTGAGGCCATCCTGCAGCCAATCCAGGGTGTAGCCTTCGGCGCCCAATGCCACGCGAATCCCCTGGCCGAGGGCACGATCATCTTCGACAAGGAGTAGGCGCATAGCAGAATCTCTGTAGGAAACGGCGGCATCATGCCGGGTTCTGTCGGGGGTTATTTCGGGAAAGATGTTACGGCTCGTTGCCAACTAAGGTTGCGCTAAGGTTGGTTTTGCACTGTGAAACCTCCCACATACGCTGAGAGCTTTTCCATGCGCAAAATTCTCCTGCTGTCCCTGATTATCGCAAGCCCCCTGGCCGTCGCCGGCCCGCAATGCACCACGGCTGAACGCTCGCAATGGCAAGACGAAAAGGCCTTCCAGGACAAGCTCAAGGCCGAAGGCTACGAGATCAGCAAGTTCAAGGTCACCGACGGCAACTGCTACGAAATCTACGGCTTCGATAAGGACAAGCGCAAGGTCGAGATCTACCACGACCCGGTTACCGGCAAGGCCGTGAAGACTGAGATCAAGGGCTGATGCCAGGCGAATCCCTGCGCCTGTGGGACCCGCTGGTGAGGCTTTTTCATCTGTCCATCGCCGGGGTCTTTGTCGCCAATTACTTCTTTAACGAAGCGGGCGATGACTGGCATGTCTGGCTGGGCTACTACGCCATGGGCTGGCTGCTGGTACGAACAGTGTGGGGATTCGTCGGCCCGCGCAGTGCGCGCTGGGCGGACTTTTGGCCTACACCGAATCGGCTAGGTGCCCACGTGCGCTCGCTGCTAAAGGGTCGTCCACTGCATCGCTTGGGCCATTCGCCCCTCGGTGCCTTAGTGATGCTGCTGATGTTGTTGGCACTAGTGGTGATCGGCGTCAGCGGCTTTTTGATGCAGGAAATCGATGCCTTATGGGGCGCCGATTGGCCGCTGCAAATCCACGAGACCGCGGCCAACGTGTTGCTGGGGCTGGTGTGTGTCCATGTGCTGGCAGCGGTGTATGAAAGTATTCAGGTGCGGGACAACCTGCCGTTATCGATGCTCACCGGTCGCAGGAAGCGCCTGCCGGATGAGCGTGCGCAGTAATCCCTTTACCGACAGGTTCCCTATGCGCTCCGCCTTACTGATCTGCAGCTTGCTCGCGGTATTTTTCGCCGCCTGGCAAAGCCATCCACCCCATGTCCTGGCGCCGTTTGCCCAAGTGGGCCCGAACACCTCGAAGGTGGCGACAGCAGCGCAATACACCAGCCGTTTTGTGTCCTCGCAGCTCAATGACTTTGTGCACTCTTCATCGGTCACCGCGCTGCCCGGCGGCGACTTGATGGCCGTGTGGTTCGCAGGTTCGCGCGAAGGTGCCGCCGATGTGCAGGTGCGCACCGCGCGCTTTGATGCACGCAGCGGCGAATGGGGCGCCGAGCACGTGCTGGCCACGCGGGAAAGCACTCGCGACGGCACCCAGCGCTATATTCGCAAACTGGGCAACCCGGTAATCGCCCTGGGGCCGGATCAACGCCTGTGGATGTTTTACGTGTCGGTGTCCGTCGGCGGCTGGGCGACCAGTGCGATCAACCTGATGGTCTCGAACGACCTCGGCGCGAGCTGGTCGGCGCCCCGGCAACTGGTGACCTCGCCGTTCTTCAACATCAGTACCCTGGTGCGCGCCGCGCCGGTGTTTCACGCCGACGGCTCCATCGGCCTGCCGGTGTACCACGAGTTCATGGGCAAGTTTGCCGAGTACCTGTACTTGAGCGCCGATGGTGCGGTGATCGATAAATTCCGCATCAGCCGGGGCAAGAATTCCCTGCAACCGACCATCGTGCCGCTGGATGGCCAGCGCGCCGTGGCGATGCTGCGTTATGCCGGTGAAACTCATCACCGCGTCCTCGCCAGCCGTACCGAAGACGCCGGGCAAACCTGGAGCGAGCCGTACCCGCTGGAGCCGGCCAACCCCAATTCGTCGCTGGCGGCGGTGGGCACGGTGGACGACGGTTTGCTGGTGGCCCTCAATGACCTGCAAGACGGCCGCTTCAAGCTCAGCCTCTACGGCACCGACGCCCAGTTCACTCAGTGGCGCACAGTGGTGGAGCTGGACCAATCGCCCGACCCGCTTGGCCAACCGTTTTCCCCCGAGGCTTACAAAGACATCATCGGCGAAGGCTTTCGTGCTTCCAGCGGTGCACGACGCCTGCCACTGGAGCAGCGCTTTCTCAGTAGCCTGGATTATCGGGTATGCAAACCCCGTGGCTGCGAATTCGAATACGAGTACCCGTACTTCAGCCGCAGCCCGGACGGCATGTACCACCTGGTGTACTCGTGGAATAACACCTTTATCAAACATGTCAGCTTCAACGAAGCCTGGCTGGCGGAGCGTTTGTAATGCTGTGGTTTTGGCAGGCCCATTTGAGTTTCGTACTGCTGGGGTTTGTGGCGCTTTGTGCCCTGCGCTTTACCGCGCCCTGGCGTCCATGGCTGTTGCCGGTGCTGGTGGCGGTGAGTTTTATCCCGGTCAATGAGCTGCCATTGGCGGCCTATGTGCGAAGTTTTACGGATGACCTGGCGATCAGCACCCTGGTGTTGTTGGCGTGGGTCGGGTTGTGCCGACTGGGGGTAGTGCAGCCGCTTGGCCGTCAACATCAGGTGCAACTGCTGATGTTGTTTGGCGCGCTGAGCCTGTTGTTGTACCCCGCCACCCTGGGCCTGACCTATTTCGATCCCTACCGCTGGGGCTTCAACCCTCGGCCGATGATTGTGCTGGTGGGTGCAATGGCGCTGTTGATGGTGGCGCTGCGCAATCAGTTGGCGGTATGGATGCTGGCGGTCGGCACCCTGGCCTTCGCGCTGCGGCTCAAGGCTTCGGAAAATTACTGGGACTATCTGGTCGACCCGTTGCTGACCGGCTATTGCCTGGTTGCCGGCACGTGGCTGTTGATCGGCGCCGCCTGGCGCCCTCTTTTGAAATGGCACAGAGGTCAATGATGGGGGCGTTGCAATCACGTCGCCTGCGCTACGGCGTGGGCGCGATCGGGTTGGTGTTTGCCTTGCTGGTCGCGCTGCGGCTGGTGTTTGTGCTGGTGTTTTCCGGGGTAGACCTGCGCACGCCGGCGCTGCTGGAAACCCTGGGCATCGGGCTGCGTTTCGACCTGCGCCTGGCGGTATTGATCCTGCTGCCGCTGGCGCTGCTTGCCTGGTTTCCGCGCTGGAACCTGACGACGCTGCCCGCGTTGCGCTGGCTGGCGCGCGGTTACCTGGTCGTGGTGCTGGCCGTGGTCGGCCTGGTGTACATCATCGACTTCGGCCACTACGCCTACCTCGGCGTGCGCATCAATGCGACAGTGTTGCGCTACCTGCAAGACGCGCAGATTTCTCAACAGATGGTGTGGGAAACCTACCCCGTGCTGTGGATAACGGCTTGCTGGCTGGCGGCGGTGGCGTTGTGGGTGTGGGCGCTGGTCTGCCTTGAGCGGTTGACCCTGGACACTGAGCCCAAAGCAATCGGCAAATTGACCCTGACCGCAGTTTCAGTACTCGGTGTAGTTGCCGTGCTACTGACCCTGCTCGGCCGCGTTGCCAACCTCAACCTTGAAAACCCGGTGCCTCTGCGCTGGAGCGACGCGTTCTTTTCCGGCAACAGCCAGGTCGCCGCCGCAGGCCTGAACCCGGTGCTGTTTTTGTATGACACGCTCAAGGTCGGCCAATCGCAATTCGATGAAGCCAAAGTGCGCGAGCATTACCCGCAAGTCGCCGCGTATCTGGGGGTCGGCCAGCCTGATCCCCAACGACTGAACTTCGTCCGCGAACAAGGCGTGCAGCCCTATCGACTGGCAGGTGATCGGCCGCCCAACGTGATTTTCGTGATGCTCGAATCCCTCGGCACCAGCGCCGTGGGCGCCTATGGCAACCCGCTCAACCCCACGCCGAACCTGGACAAACTGGCGACGCAAAGCTGGTTCTTCAAACACTTCTACGTGCCCGTGACCGGCACTGCCAAGACCGTGTGGGCGAGCATCACCGGCGTGCCCGACGTCACCCGCCAAGAGACCGCCACGCGCAACCCGCTGATCACCCGGCAGCACACGCTGATCAACGCATTCGAGGGCTACCAGAAGTTCTACATGATCGGCGGCAACGCCGGCTGGGCGAATATCAATGCGTTGATCCGCCAGAGCATCGACGGCGTGCAACTGTTTGAAGAAAGCCACTGGCGCTCGCCACGGGTGGACGTGTGGGGCATTTCCGACCTGGATCTGTTCAAGGAGGGTGACGAACTGCTGCGCGCGGTACCGAAGGACGAGCCCTTTTTTGCTTACCTGCAAACCTCCGGTAACCATCGGCCTTTCACCATCCCCAAACACAACGATGGCTTCCAGGTCAGGGATGTAACGCTGGAGCAAGCTCAGGCGGCCGGCTCACGCAGCGTCGAGCAATACAACGCCGTGCGCCTGCTGGACTACAACATCGGCCGCCTGATGGAAATCGCCAAGGCGGGCGGCTACTACGACAACAGCATTTTTGTGTTCTTCGGCGACCATAACACCCGCATCAGCCAGATCCCGCACATGGCACCGGCCTTCGAACAGTTGGGCCTGGAAAGCAACAACGTGCCGCTGCTGATCCACGCACCCGGCCTGCAACCCCGGGTGATCAACGAAGCGGTCGGGTTGGCAGACCTGCTACCCACGGTAGCCGGCATGGCGGGCATCCCCTTTCGCAATGGCGCGATGGGCCGGGATATCCAGCAAGCAGCGCCGGAGGGCGAGCGCATGGTGCCGCTGGTGTTGCGCGAAGGTACCTTCCCGATCATCGGCGGCGTGACCCAGGACTTCCTGTTGCAGATGCAACATGACGGCAGCTCACCGACCCTGCATGACCTGGCCTCGCAAACCCCGCGTGACGATGTGGCCGCGCAACATCCCGAGGAGTTTCAACGTTTGCAGGCGCTGACCCGCGGGTTGCATGAAAGTGCGCGGTTGATGCTGTTCAGAAATGTGCGCTGAGGGATCACTTGGGTTGGAACGTCTCGAGATAGGCCAGGATATTTTCAATCTTCTCCTGGTCGCTGATGCCCCAGAAGATCATGCGCGTACCGCTGACCACTTTCTTCGGCGCTTCGATATAGGCCGCGAGTTTCTCCCGAGTCCACACCACCCCGGAGTTTTTCATCGCGTCGGAATACTGGTAGTCGGCGGTCATCCCGGCAGGCCTTCCGATAATGCCGTTGAGCTCTGGCCCGAAGCCGCCGCGCGCGCCTTCCCCTACACTATGGCAGCCGCCGCAGGTCTTGGTGAAGAGCTTGCCGCCCGCCTCGGCATCGCCGGCCGCGAAAGCCGGGGAAGTGCTGAAAAACAAGGCGAGGGCGAGTAAGGCGTACTTCATGAATGGCTCCACGTCGGGCAACAATCGGCCAATTATGCCTGTATCAGCCCCACTGTGCCGCTTCTGGCAACTGCTGCGCAACCGCTCTAAAACGACCACCCATCGCTAAAAAAACATTCAATAGAACCTATTCAAGCCCACCCCACTCCACCCTACTGAACCCTGATGGTGGAGTAAGGATCATGGCTCAGCCATCGATTTTAGTGCTGGAAGACGACGAGATCATTCGGTCGTTAATGGTGGATGTACTGGAGGATTTCGGCGCGCTGGTCACGTCATTTCCTTCGGCGGATGAAGGGATGATTTACCTGGAGCGCGAGGATGAACCGGTGGACCTGATTGTCAGCGATATCCAGATGCCGGGCTTACTGAACGGTTATGACTTGAGCAAAGTAGTGGCACACCGTTGGCCCTCGGTGCCAGTGCTGTTGACCTCCGGTAATACCAAGCTGGCGGCGCAACTGGGCGGTTCGGTGCGGTTTCTGCCCAAGCCGTGGAGCACTGAGCACTTGCTGGAATGTGTGCAAACCGCATTGACTCAACAGGGTTCGTCGATGCATTGATAGCGTCGCGATATCACTTTTAGCGAACTTCGCTTCAAGCGCTGCTGTCATTAATGGGGCAAGGTGGGACTTTTCTGATCCGCCAGCCAGCCTTTTCGCCATTAGCGTTCAACTGATGGCAATCAGCTGTGTAGAATCGCAGCCCATATCCAAGCGTCATTCATGGTCGAAAGGCCCACATTTCGAGCTCACTGAATGCATTCACAGGCCCATGACGCAAGTGCGCCCTCGTTGCTCGAAGCGTTGCGCGCAGGCACTGCCTTGCTGCACGTTGCGCTGGAAAAGCGTCTGCCGTTTTTTTCCGAGCATCTGGATGCCGACGGGTACAAGCGTTTGATCCAGGCGTATTACGGGTTTTACCGCCCGATGGAAGCCGCGTTGTACGACAGCGACCTTATCCCAGAGGGATTCGATCAAGTCATGCGCGTGAAAACGCCGACCCTGGTGACCGATCTTCATGCGCTCGGCCTGAATGAAGACGCCATCAACGCCCTACCCCGCTGTTCAAACCTGCCCCCCCTCGACACGCCAGCAGCCTGCCTCGGTGCACTTTATGTGCTGGAAGGCGCCACCTTGGGTGGCCAGGTGCTGCGCCGGGAAATGGCCCAGCGCCTGGGCCTGGACGCAGAGAACGGCGGTGCGTTTCTCAACGTGTACGGCGCCGAGACCGGTCGGCGCTGGAAGGATTTTCTAGACTACCTGGGCCGCCTGCCGCTGGACACGCCAGCCAAACAGCGCGGAGTGGATGCAGCTCGTTCGACATTCAGCTGCTTTGAGCAATGGCTCGACGGCCAGCAGGTATTGCTATGAAACCCGATGATTTTGAAGAGCTGTTTACCAATTGTGCGGACGAGCCCATTCGTATCCCTGGCGCCATCCAGCCTCACGGTGTGCTGCTGACGTTGTTGGAGCCCGAGCTGAACATCATCCAGGTCAGCGCCAACGTCGCTACCCTGTTCAACCATGCGCCCGAGGCGTTGTTGGGCCAGCCGCTGCGCGCGCTGCTGGACGCAGAATCAGCGGCCGCTGTGGGAAGCATGGTCGAGCACGACAACTTCATCGACGCGCCGCCGCTGCACGTGACCTTCAATGGCGCGACGTTTAACGGCATGCTGCATCGCCATCAAGGCGTGCTGGTGCTGGAGTTCGAGCCGTTGCTGGAGAACTTCAAGCCTCGGGCACTCAATGGCCGCACCAGTGACCTGGGCAAGATGCTGCAACGCCTGCAATCGGCGAAAACCCTGCAAGTGCTGTATGAAATCAGCGTGACTGAAATCCAGGCCATGACCGGTTATGACCGGGTGTTGATCTACCGCTTCGAAGACGAAGGCCACGGCCAGGTGATCGCCGAAGCGTCTGCCCCGTCGATGGAATTGTTCAACGGCCTGTTCTTCCCAGCGTCCGATATTCCCGAGCAAGCCCGCGAGCTGTACCGCACCAACTGGCTACGTATCATCCCGAATGCCGCCTACGAGCCGGTGCCGCTGCTACCCCGATTGCGCCCGGACACCGGCCAGCCCCTTGACATGAGTTTTGCCACCCTGCGCAGCGTGTCGCCGATTCACTGCCAATACATGCAAAACATGGGCGTGCTGTCGTCCATGAGTATTTCGCTGATGAAGGGCGACAAACTCTGGGGCCTGATCAGCTGCGGCAACCGCGAGCCACTGCTGGTGCCCAGCGAGCTGCGCATCGCCTGCCAGACTATCGGCCAGGTGCTGTCATTGCAGATCAGTGCCATGGAAGCCCTGGACCTGAGTCGCCAGCGTGAAGAAAAAGTCGAGGCGCTGGCACTGCTGGATCAGGCAATGAAAGCTTCTGAGGAGAACGTGTTCAACGGCCTTGCCCAACAGCCACAAGTGCTGATGGACCTGACCCTGTCCGCAGGCGTTGCAATCATCGAAGACAAACAACTGCTCTGCTACGGCAACTGCCCGGAGCCAGCGCAGATACTCGCCCTGCACACCTGGTTGCAAGAGAGTGGAGAGCCGGTTTTTTCCAGCCATAACCTGGCTTCGGTCTACCCACCGGCTACCGAATTTCAACAGGTGGCCAGTGGCGTCTTGGCCATGAGTCTGCCAAAGCCCGTAGACAACGGGGTGCTGTGGTTTCGTCCAGAAGTGAAGGAAAGCCTCAACTGGTGCGGCAATCCGGAAAAACTCCTGGCCCTGGATAACTCCGGAAAAGGCCTGCGCCTGCGCCCAAGCACTTCGCTTGAAATCTGGAAAGTGGAAATGGCCGGTATCTCCACCCAGTGGAGCCATGGTGACCGGTTTGCCGCCAACGACCTGCGCCGCTCAGCCCTGGAAAATGACCTGGCCCGCCAGGTGCTACGTGAGCAACAAGCCGTGCGTGCCCGCGATGAGCTGGTGGCCGTGGTGTCCCACGACCTGCGCAACCCGATGACGGTCATCTCCATGCTCTGCGGCATGATGCAACAGGCCTTCAGCTCCGACGGCCCACACACGTCGCGGCGGATTTCCTCGGCGATCGACACCATGCAACAAGCGGCCGGGCGCATGAATGTGCTGCTCGAAGACTTGCTCGACATCTCGAAAATCGAGGCCGGACGTTATGTGGTGAAACCGGTGGCATTGGACGTCGGCCAGATGTTCGAAGAGGCCTATTCCTTGCTGGCACCGCTGGCGATGAAAAAAGGCATCGACTTGTCGTTTAACGCCGAGCCAGGCCTGCAAATCAAGGGCGACCCGGAGCGCATGTTCCAGGTGCTGTCGAACCTGATCGGCAACGCCATCAAGTTCACCCCGCGCCTGGGCCATATCGGCATCAGCGCCATCAGCAATGGTGAAAATATCGTGTTTTCGGTGCGTGACTCCGGAGAAGGGATTGCCCCCGACCAACTGCCCCATGTGTTTGACCGCTACTGGACCCAGACCGAAAACAACCCCACTGGCAGCGGGCTGGGGCTGTATATCACCCAAGGCATCATCCAGGCCCATGGCGGGGAAATTGTGGCGGAAAGTGAGTTGGGGCGAGGCAGCGAGTTCCGCTTTACGGTGCCGAAGGTGACCCGGGATCCACACAGCTGACCGGCACCGTACTCACTCCCTGTGGCGAATGGGCTTGCCCGCTCGCCACAATAAACCGCTCACACCGGCAATATCATTGCTACGGCGCATTGCGCAACATCGTGGCGCAAAACCGGGCGGTTTTTGTGTTGGAAGGCAAGGACGGCGCGACCTCTCTCGAACCTGACGCGTGCACGAAAGGCGGCGGCGATGACTTTTAAGGGTGGGTAAAACGCCCCCGTCATAATTTGCCGCGAGGCGTTTATAGCTCGGCCTCCTTGCCCCTCTGTAAGTTTGCCCTCACTTCGCTTTCAACGGCGAAGCGACTCTCTCTACTCACAGAAGGACATTCCCCATGCTTGGCGCTATCAATCCAACAATGAACAACCTTCAATACCCCACCCAACAGCAGGATGATGCCGCGCCACAACGCAAGAAGCGCAGCATTGAGCCCGATCAATCGCAGCTGACTTCGGACATCAATGGCGCCGCTGCGAACGACAGGAAAAGGAATAACGGCGGCGGCCTGGACAGCCTGGGCGGTGGCCGACTGCTCTAACCTGCCATACGCGGGGCAGTTCACTGCCCTGCGTATTCCACGACTTAACAAAACGCTGACATTCGGTGCGCTAATCTTGGTGATTAAATCCTGACTGGACCCCTTTCCTGCATGCTGCCCCTCGACATACTGCCCGCCGTTCTCGCTGGCCCGCTGCTACGCCGCCTGGAACCCCGGCGCCTGGTACTGTGGCTAGTGGGTACCCGCGAACTGGCATTGAAACTGAGGCTGCACGTCGCCGAACAGACCCGCGACATCACACTGGACCAAGGCCAGTGCCAAGTCGTACCGGTGGGACGCCAAGCCTTTATTCATCTAATCGACATAACGCTGGAAGACGCCCTGCCCCAGGACGTGGCCATCAGCTATGACCTGTTGATCGACGACACCGGCATCGCCGAGTGGGCACCGCACCTGCTGTACCCCGACGCCCACAGCCCAAGTTTCGTGTTGCACAGCCGCATCCATCAATTGGTGCATGGCTCATGCCGCAAACCTCACCACAGCGCCGACGAAGGCTTGCTGTGCATCGACCGCCTGCTGGCCGACGCCCACACTCCAGCCGAACGCCCGGCCTTGCTGATGATGAGCGGCGATCAGGTCTACGCCGACGATGTCGCCGGGCCGATGTTGCGTGCCATACATGCGCTGATCATGCGCCTGGGCCTGTTCGACGAATACCTGGAGGGCGCCGTGGTGGACGACAGCGCCAGCCTCTACGAGCATCGCGCCAGCTATTACCATCGCGCTAATCTGCTCCCGGCGCTGGACAGTAACGAGACCCTGCGTGAGCGGTTTTTCGGCGGTGTGAAGAAGCCGATTTTTACCAGCAGCACCGCAGACAATCACCTGGTGACCTTTGCCGAAGTCATCGCGATGTACTTGCTGGTATGGTCGCCCACCTCTTGGACCCTGATCACCCCACAACCGCCGTCATTGAGTGCCGAAGAACAGCCGCGTTATGCCCACGAGCAGGTTCAGATCGACAAATTCCGCGACGGCCTGTCGGGCGTCGCGCGCGTGTTCGCGCATCTTTCCACACTGATGATCTTCGACGATCACGACATTACCGACGACTGGAACCTCAGCGCCCAATGGGAGGAAACCGCCTACGGCCATCCGTTCTCCAAGCGCATCATCGGCAACGCTCTGTTGGCCTACCTGCTGTGCCAGGGTTGGGGTAACCAGCCGGACGTGTTCGGCAAACTCGTCAGCCAAACCCAGGCACTGGCGACCCAGGCGCAAGACAACCATCTGGACGCGGCCACGCAGGATGATTTGCTCGAAACGCTGCTGAAATTCCAGCAATGGCATTACGTACTGCCTACCACCCCCGCACTGGTGGTGCTCGACACACGTACCCGCCGCTGGCGCAGCGAATTCACCCTCAAGCAACCCTCCGGCCTGCTGGACTGGGAAGCCTTGAGCGAACTGCAACAGGAACTGCTGGACCACCCCTCGGCCATCATCGTCTCGCCCGCGCCGATCTTTGGCGTCAAGCTGATCGAGACCGTGCAGAAGATCTTCAGCTGGTGCGGCCACCCGTTGCTGGTGGACGCTGAAAACTGGATGGCCCATCGCGGCGCCGCCCAGGTCATCCTGAACATCTTCCGCCACTCCCGCACGCCGGGTAACTACGTGATCCTTTCAGGCGACGTGCATTACTCGTTCGTCTACGCCGTGCTGATCCGCCATCGCAACGCCGGCCCGAAGCTCTGGCAGATCACCAGCAGCGGTATCAAGAACGAATTCCCGCCACGCCTGCTGGAATGGTTCGACCGCCTCAACCGCTGGCTCTACTCCCCCCGCTCCCCGCTCAACTGGTTCACCCGCCGCCGCAAAATGCAGGTGGTACCGCATATTCCGGAACATGCCGAGGCAGGTGAACGGTTATGGAATTCGGCGGGGATCGGCCAGGTGTTTTTTAACGAACAGGGCCAGCCGGAGGCGATTTACCAGCACAACGCGGATGGGAAGCCGAGGACGAGGATGGTGGCGCCAGAATGAAGGCTTATAGCCACCCCCCCTAAAGCAGCACATCCGCCCTATATAAAGCGCGCAAACCCCGATGTACAGTAGCGCCAGCCACGGAGTATAGGCGTCAACAAGGACTGCTCTCTAGAGCCAGTCCACGCAGGGAGCGCGCAGATGGACGATACATCCGGCAGCCATTCGTTGAGGAGTGATTTTTCCGACCTCAACGCCAACATGTTGCATGCAGTCATGGAACTGGTCAGCGACGGGATCTGGGACTGGAATGCCAATACGGGCTTCGTTTACCGCAACCCGGGCTGGTACGAAATGCTTGGCTACCCCCGCCACTCCCTGGAGAACAGCGTGTTCACCTGGGAGAACGTGATCCACCCCGACGATTACCCCCAAGTGATGGCCGTGTTTGATGACTACATCAGCCGCCGTACACCTCACTACCAAGCCGAATACCGCTGCCGAAAGGAAGACGGCACTTACCTGTGGATCGAAGACCGTGGCTACGTCCTTGCGCGTAACCTCGACGGCTCGGTAGCACGCATGGTGGGTGCCCATCGCGATATTCATACGCGCAAGTGCTCCATCGAGCAGCTTGAACGGCGCAATCAGTCCCTTGAGGCCCTGGTGGCCGAGCGCACACGTGAGCTGTCGCGGGTCAACCAGCAACTGCAATTGCAGCTCGATGAAAACCGTTTCCTGGCCGAGCGTGACGCCCTGACTCGCGTCGCCAACCGTTATCGCCTGGAGAAATTCCTGCTGGAAGAGTGCGACCGTGCCGAGCGTTTCCGCCTGCCGTTGGCACTGGTGGCCATGGACATCGATGATTTCAAGCCGATCAATGACCGACACGGCCACGGCGTGGGCGATCAGACCCTGGTGCGGGTGGTGGAAGGGCTGGAAGCCTGCGTGCGTCCAGGTGATTTGCTGGCGCGCTGGGGTGGTGATGAATTTATGCTGATCCTGCCCAAAAGCGCTCTGGAGACAGCAAAGATGCTGGCCGAGCGGATTCGTCAAAAGATAAGGGACGTGCCGGCCGTGGGCGACTTCAAGGTCACCCTGAGCCTGGGTGTGGTGGAACGCCGTATGGGTGAATCCCCTGCCGCCCTGATGGCGCGGGCCGATCAAGCGTTGTATCGGTCCAAGGCGGCGGGGAAAGATGTGGTGTCGGAGTAGCTGCCTGGGTCAGCGAACCGGTGGCGCGTACTGGATGCCGCCGTTGTTCCACAGCGCATTGAGCCCGCGCTTGATCTTCAGCACGCTGCCCTGGCCGATATTACGTTCGAACACTTCGCCGTAGTTGCCCACTTGCTTGACGATCTGCACCACCCAATCCTTGCGCAGTTTCAGGTCCTTGCCGTATTCGCCGTCAGCGCCCAGAAGGCGCGCAACGTCGGGGTTCTTGGTGGTCTTGGCTTGCTCCTCAACGTTCTTCGAAGTGATGCCCATTTCTTCGGCGTTGATCATGGCAAACAGGGTCCACTTGACGATGCTGAACCACTCGTCATCGCCCTTGCGCACCAGTGGCCCCAGCGGTTCCTTGGAGATAACCTCCGGCAGCACCACGAACTCGTCGGGGTGGGCCATCTTGATGCGCTGGGCGTAAAGGCCCGACTGGTCGGTGGTGAGCACGTCGCAACGCCCGGCTTCGAGGCCCTTGGCGCTTTCGTCGGCGGTGTCGAAGGTGATCGGCGTGTACTTCATGCCGCTGGTGCGGAAGTAGTCGGAAACATTGAGTTCGGTGGTGGTGCCCGCCTGGATGCACACGGTGGCGCCATCGAGTTGCTTGGCGCCGGTCACGCCCAGCTTGTTGTTCACCAGAAAGCCGATGCCGTCGTAATAGGTGACGCCGGTGAACACCAGGCCCATGCCCGAGTCCCGTGAACTGGTCCAAGTGGTGTTGCGCGAGATCAGGTCAATTTCGCCGGACTGCAACGCGGTGAAACGCTCCTTGGCGGTCAACTGGGTGAACTTCACTTTCGATGCATCGCCGAACACGGCCGCAGCGACCGCGTGGCACACGTCCACATCGATGCCGGTCATCTTGCCATTGGAATCCGGTACGCCGAAGCCCGGCAAACCGTCGCTGACGCCACACTGGATAAAGCCTTTCTTCTGGATCGCGTCCAGGGTCACGCCCGCGTGGGCGTTGCCGGCCAGGCTCACGGCCGCCGCAGCGGTAATGGCGGCCAACGTCATTTTGAGGTTTTTCATGCAAGGCACTCCCTGTCGATCCTTATTATTCGGCGCCGCACAGCCCACGCCGGTTTATAGTGTTGCCGGGCAGTATCGACGGCTTTACCCGCCTGCCACAAACGACCTTTAGGCAAAGGCTCCTTCCGATTTGGAATGAACTGCATGATTTCAAAACGCTTGACCCCTTCGATGACCGCCTTGCAGTGCTTCGAAGCCGCTGCCCGCCACCTGAGTTTCACCCGCGCTGCCGAAGAGCTGCACCTCACCCAGAGTGCGGTGAGCAAGCAAGTGGCGCAGCTTGAGGAAATGCTCTGCCACAACCTGTTCGAGCGCGTGCGACAACGCTTGTACCTGTCGCCGGCGGGCTCGCTGTACCTCGCCGAAGTGCACAAGATCCTCACCCAGGTGGATATTTCCAGTCGCTACATCCTCACCTACGGCGGCGAGACCGAAGTGCTGCGCATCGCCACCCAGCCGACTTTCGGTGACCGCTGGCTGGTGCCCAAGCTCAAGGATTTCGCGGCAAAACACCCGACGATTCACTTGGATGTGCGCAACGAACTGGAGCCCTTCGACGTACTGCAGGCCAAGGCCGATATCGCGTTTTTCTTCGGCCAGGGTTCGTGGCCGGGGGCGACCTGCATCGAGCTGTTTCGCGAAGCCGTGGTGCCGGTGTGTGCGCCGGGATTTGTCGCCGAAGGCAGCGACGCCTCCTCCCGCCACACGTTGCTGCAATGCACCTCGCGCCCGGAGGCCTGGCACGAGTGGTTCCTGGAGCAGGGCCTGCATTCGCAAAACAGCTACCACGGGCCGCGCTTCGACACGTTTTACATGTGCATCCGCGCGGCGCAATCGGGCTATGGCGTGGCGTTGGTGCCGCAGTATCTGGTGGCTGAAGAGTTGGCTAACGGCAGCCTGATGATCCCCTGGGATTACACGATGCCCAGCGCCGGCGCGCACTTTATCGCGCATGCCGAACATGCCGGCGCGATCCCCAAAGTGAAGGCCTTCCTGAACTGGATGGTCGACTATGTGCGCGCACATCCCGACTTTTAATAATGACCCGGCGACTTTATTTCGTTTGCGGCAGGACCGGGCGGGCAGCTTAGATAAAAAGAAGCCCGCCATTGCCGAGTCCGAGATTCATGAGCCGCGAAACCATCAGCCAGTCGATTTCCATCGTTCACCCCATCAGCCTCAGCCACGGTAAAAACGCCGAAGTCTGGGACACTGCGGGCAAGCGCTATATCGACTTTGTCGGCGGCATCGGCGTGCTCAACCTCGGCCATTGCCATCCGGCGGTGGTGGAGGCGATTCGCGAGCAGGCGACGAAGCTGACCCACTACGCCTTCAACGCCGCCCCCCACGCGCCCTACATTGAGTTGATGGAGCGCCTGACTGCGTTCATCCCGGTGGACTACGCGGTCAGCGGCATGCTCACCAACAGCGGTGCCGAAGCGGCGGAAAACGCCCTCAAGATAGTACGCGGGGCCACCGGCCGCACGGCGGTGATCGCCTTTGACGGCGCGTTCCACGGCCGCACCCTGGCGACCCTTAACCTCAATGGCAAGGTTGCGCCCTACAAGCAAAAAGTCGGCGTTCTGCCGGGCCCGGTGTATCACCTGCCCTATCCCAGCGCCGACAACGGCGTGACCTGCGCCGAAGCCATCAAGGCGATGGACCGCCTGTTCAGCGTGGAAATCGACGTCGACGACATCGCCTGTTTCATCATCGAACCCGTACAGGGCGAAGGCGGTTTCCTGACCCTGGATATAGAATTTGCCCAGGCCCTGCGACGCTTCTGCGATGAGAAAAACATCCTGCTGATCGCCGATGAAATCCAGTCCGGTTTCGGCCGCACAGGTGAGCGTTTCGCCTTTTCGCGCCTGGGCATCGAACCAGACTTGATACTGCTCGGCAAAAGCATCGCCGGTGGCGTGCCATTGGGTGCGGTGGTGGGGCGCAAGGCGTTGCTCGACAACTTACCCAAAGGCGGGCTGGGCGGTACCTATTCAGGCAATCCCATCGCGTGCGCGGCGGCCTTGGCCACGCTGGAGGTGATGACGGATGAACACTTGAAAGCCTGGGGATCACAACAGGAAGAAGCCATCGTCAGCCGTTATGAGGCCTGGCGTGCGCAGCACCTGTCGCCCTATCTCGGCCGCCTGACCGGCGTCGGTGCCATGCGCGGCATCGAACTGGCCAACGCCGACGGCACGCCCGCGCCCAAGCAACTGACACAGTTGCTGGCCCTGGCACGGGACGCAGGTTTACTGCTGATGCCCAGCGGCAAATCACGGCACATCATCCGCCTGCTGGCACCGCTGACTATTGAGCCGGCGGTGCTGGAGGAAGGCCTGGATATCCTCGAAGCGTGCTTCAAGCAGTTGGACGCGTAGAACGATAGACAAACGCGTGGAGGCTCAACGACTATCCACCTCCCCATACTGTACGGAAGCGCACCATGCTCGATATGCTTCAGGGCACGCCCGTTTGGGTTTACGCAATTTATCTGTGGATTTGTTACTACGGCATCAAGGCGTGCCTGGGCGGTCGCGAGAATCGCCGCTCGCTGATGATCCTGCCGGTGGTGCTGGTGGTGTGGTCGGCGATGTCGCTGGCGCCGTCGGTCCTGGCGACCGGCCCGTGGGTCGGCGGCACAATTATGGGAAGCCTGCTGGGCATGCTGCTGTTCAACGCCGACGGCGCCAGGCTTGATGCAGATGGCGACACGCTGGTGTTGCCGGGCACCTGGAAAACCCTGCTGATCTCCCAACTGTTCTTTGCGGTGAAGTATTACTTCGGCTACCAGCAAGCCGTGCATCCGTTGTTATTGAGCACGCCATCGATGCTGACGGTGGTCGGCGGTGTGTCGGGGTTTACCGTAGGTCTGTTTTGCGGGCGGGCCGTGCGGCTGCATCGAGCGCTGGCGGCGTTGCGCCGCGATGAGGGCAGAGTGCTGCCTTGACCTGATCCGCCAGCCCCCTGAAAATGCGCGACGCTTTTTTGTCCTTGTTTACTGAAGTAGTGAAATTTCAATGTCCGATTCTCACACCGAACACTCCGCCGAAGAATCCGTAGTCGCCTTGCACTCCAAAGCTGAATACGAAAACGCCATCAATCTTTCACAGCATGTGCCGGCCGCCAAGATCATCAGCGAGATGGTGCTGGACGCGTTCCACACGTCCAAGGAAAGCGACCAGATCCGCGAGTTGCGCATCGCCATCCGCCAGGCTCACGACAGCTTCGACGATGACCAGGCCTACGACCTGATGGGCCAGCTCAAGCAGTTGAAGGACGCCGAAGCCGCCGACAGTGCCGCTCTGGAAGACCTCAGCAGCAAATTCTCCATCAGCCGTATCCTGTCCAGCTTCAAGGACGACCCGGAGTTTCAGGAACTGGTCTACGGCCTGGCCCTGAAGGTGCTGAACCAGTCCCACCAGGCCATCAGCAACCCAAGCGCCGGCAAGGGCAAAGCTTCGCGTCCCAAGAAAGAAGCCGAAGTGTTTGTGATCAGCAAGGATGGCATCAGCGTCACCCTGCCGCTGCGCACGCCGCGCTCCAGGCTGAACGTCGACCGCGAGGCGTTTGAATTCCTGGGGTTCAGCTTTGTGGGTGAAGGCGATGAAGCCGAGCTGGAGGTTGAAAGCTTTGTGGATAACTCGGGCGCCGAGCAGCCGCTGAGCCGCAAGAGCGTGATTACTGCGCTGCAGCAGCAGACGGCGTTTGATGGGTATAGCATCGCGCAGCAATAACACTGCTGAATTCAATGTGGGAGGGGGCTTGCTCACGATGGCAGAGTGTCAGTCGCTACATAAGTGACTGATAAACCGCTATCGGGAGCAAGCCCCCGCCCACAATTGTTATGCACTATGTCAACTCAAGCGCTAGATTTGCGCCGCAAACACCTCGCGAAACCGTGCCATTTCCTGCTTGTTCCCCACCGTCACGCGCACCCACTGCGGCCAGTTTTTCCACACCCGTCCAATCATCACGCCTTGCTCGGCAAGCTTCTCGATGACCTGCTCTGCCGGTTGCTTCACGTCGATCATGAAGCAGTTGCTCTGCGACGCCGTGCAGGTAAAACCACGGGCTTTTAACCAAGTGACGGTCTCATCGCGCAGTTGCGCATTGAGTGCCTTGCGTTGTGGCAGCAGCTTGATGTCCTCCAGGCTGGCGCGGGCACCGAGCAGGCTGGCGCCGGCCGGTACGTTGTCGCCGCCAAACACGGCCAGGCGTTCCAGCAGCGCCGGGTGGCCGATTGCCAGGCCCAGGCGTGCACCGGCCATGCCGTAGATTTTCGAGAAGGTGCGCAGCACCAGCAGGTCGTCGTGTTCCTTGACCCAACTCACGCAGCTGGGGGCGTCGGAGAAGTCGATATAAGCCTCATCCACCACCAGCACGCTGCCTTTGGGCTTGTTCGCCAGCGCCTGGCGGATGGCCTCGGTCGGGGTCATGGTGCCCGTCGGGTTGTTGGGGTTGCACAGGTAGAGCATGCCCGCCTGGGGATCGGCGGCGAGCATGGCGGGGATGTCATGCGCGTGGTCGGCATTGAGGTTCACTTCGTGCACCGGCGCCTTGCCCGACTCGGCCGCCTGGCGCGGTACTTCGTAGGACGGCGTGGCCATCACCAGGCCGCGGGTCTGGCTGGTAAACGCCAAGACGGCGTAGCGCAGGGCCGCCATCGAGCCGGAAAAGACCGCCACTTGTTCTGACGCAATCCCTTGCTGCTGGGCGAACAGCTCGGCCAGGGCATACATGTGGCCGTAGGGATAACTCCCGGAGATGGCGATCCC
The DNA here is from genome assembly GCF_001050345.1 of Pseudomonas fildesensis. Lineage (GTDB taxonomy): Bacteria > Pseudomonadota > Gammaproteobacteria > Pseudomonadales > Pseudomonadaceae > Aquipseudomonas > Aquipseudomonas fildesensis. The sequence continues at coordinate 378,216 of NZ_LFMW01000004.1, forward strand.
GCGCTGCATCGCCTCGCGGGCGGCGCCTGAAGGGCCGTAGGGGCTTTCGTTGTAGTTGAGCCGTACCTTGTCAGCCTTTGCCGGCGCTGGGCTGGCAACTGCCCAATCCAGGCGCCCCAGCAAGGGCAAGGCCGCGCCCAGGGCGAGAAGGGACCGACGACTTACACTGACCATGGTGAACTCCTTGTAGGCGGGTGATGGATTCGCACAGCTCGTACAGAGGGGTATGACGAGAAAGGTGTCGCGGAATTTAATCCGCCGCCCAAGAAAAAGCCCCGCGCTTCTCTCGAAGGCGGGGCTTTTTCACTGCTTCAAACCACTCAGTGAGCGTAGGTCAACAACAGCTCTTTCGGCACTTGGAAATCCAGGGACATCATCACGCTGAGCGCGGTGATGGTGAAGATCGAGAACACGAACAGCTTGCGCGCCCAGACGGTGTCGTCCACCGCCTTGTAGCCGGTCCAGGCCATGTACAACCAGTACATGCCCATGGCGGCGGCGACGGCGAGGTAGCTCATGCCGGCGTAGCCACTGAAGGTCAGCATCAAGGTCGCCACGAGGAAGGCCAGGATGTAGAGCAGGATGTGTTTCTTGGCCACCTGGATGCCACGCTTGACCGGCAGAACCGGAATCGACGCAGCCAGGTAGTCGTTGAAACGGAAGATCGCGATGGCATAGGAATGCGGCATCTGCCACAGGCTGAACATCACCAGCAGCACCAGCGCGGCCATGTCGAAGCTATTGGTCACAGCCACATAACCAATCACCGGCGGCATCGCCCCCGACAAGCTGCCCACCAGCGTGCCGTGAACCGACTTGCGCTTGAGGTACAGGCTGTAGAGGCCGACGTAAATGACAAAACCGATCACGGCAAACAGCGCCGCCAACGGGTTGGCCACCGTGTACAACAACGCCACACCGGCAACACCCAGGACGGTCGCGAAGATCAGTGCCAGCTTCAGGGAGATAAGGCCCTGGACCAGCACGCGATTCTTGGTGCGCTCCATCTTGATGTCGATGTCACGGTCGATGCAGTTGTTGAACACGCAACCGGATGCCACAACAAGGGAAGTGCCGATCATCGCTGCCAGGAAGATGGCCAGATCGACATGTCCCTTGGAGGCCAGGAAGAAGCCGCCTGCCACAGAAAGCACGTTACCGAAAATGATCCCCGGTTTGGTGATTTGGATAAAGTGCTTAAGCGACATCGGGTCTTACCTCACTTCGCCATCATGAACGTATGGATGCTGAACATGATCCATATCGACAGGCCAACCAGCAGCAGGATCACTAAGCCTGCGAACACAAACGCAATCACGTTATCGCGCTGCTCTTTGGAGCGATCCAGGTGCAGGAAGTACACCAGGTGAACCAGAACCTGGATCACCGCGAATGCCAGAACGATCATCAACGTGATGGACTTTGGCAGGGTCGGGTACATCACCAGACCAAACGGGATGAGCGTCAGGATGACCGACAGGATGAAGCCGATAGCGTAAGACTTAACGCTGCCGTGGCTTTCATCATGGCTGTCATGGTCATGGGAGTGTGCATTAGCCATTACAGGGTCCCCATCAAGTAGACAACGGTGAATACGCAGATCCAGACCACGTCCAGGAAGTGCCAGAACAGGCTCAGGCAGCTCAGGCGAGTCTTGTTGGTGTTGGTCAGGCCGTGTTTATTGACCTGATACATCATCACCGCCATCCAGATCAGGCCGGCCGAAACGTGCAGACCGTGCGTGCCTACCAGCGTGAAGAACGCCGACAGGAAGCCGGAACGGCTAGGGCCGTAGCCTTCGGAGATCAGCAGGTGGAACTCGTTGATCTCCATGCCGATGAAGCCCAGGCCGAACAGGAAGGTCAGGCCCAACCAGGTCAGGACGCCCTTCTTGTTGCCCCTGTAGAAGGCCAACATGGCGAAGCCGTAGGTGATCGAACTGAACAACAGCAAGGCGGTTTCGCCGAGCACGTAAGGCAGTTCGAAGATGTCGTGGCCCGACGGGCCACCCGCTACGTTGTTTACCAGTACCGCGTACACCGCGAAGATCGACGCAAACAAGATGCAGTCGGTCATCAGGTAGAGCCAGAAACCGAAGACGGTTATCGGGCCCGAGTCGTGGTGATGGTCATCGTGCCCATGGTCATCGACATGGGCGTGTCCAGCATTGGTCACTAAGTTCGACATGGTTTAAGCCTGTTCCAACGAGGTTTCTACACGGTTGGCCGGGATTTTCTTCTCGGCGACCAGACGAGCGTGTTGCTCGGCTTCGATGCGTTCGATCGTTTCGACCGGCACCATGTAGCCTTGATCATCACGTGCAGCATGGATCACGAAGTAGCCGATGGTGCCCACCAGGCCAACGATTGCCAGCCACCAGATGTGCCAGATCATCGCGAAACCGAACACGGTCAACAGCGCACCCATCACCACGCCAGTGGCGGTGTTGTTTGGCATGTGGATCGGTTCGTAATGCGCAGGTTTCTGGTACGCAGTACCGTCTTCCTTGGCTTCGGTGAACGCATCGATAGTGTTCGCGGTAGGGATCACGGCGAAGTTGTAGAACGGTGGCGGCGACGAAGTCGACCATTCCAGGGTGTGGCCATTCCATGGATCGCCGGAGTCGCAAGCGTTCTGCTTACGGTCACGGATGCTGACGTACAGCTGGATCAGTTGGCAGGCGATGCCCGCAGCGATCATCAGCGCACCAAACATGGCGACGTACAGGTAAGGCACCCACTCAGGGTTGGTAGTAGCGTTCAGACGACGGGTCATGCCCATGAAGCCCAGTGCATAGAGCGGCATGAATGCGACGAAGAAGCCCGAGATCCAGAACCAGAATGCAGCCTTGCCCCAACCTTCGTGCAGCTTGAAGCCGAACGCTTTCGGGAAGTAGAAGCTGAAACCAGCGATGTAACCGAATACCGCACCACCGATGATCACGTTGTGGAAGTGAGCGATCACGAACAGGCTGTTGTGCAATACGAAGTCAGCACCCGGGATGGCCAGCAGTACGCCGGTCATGCCGCCGATGGCGAAGGTCACCATGAAGCCCAGGGTCCAAAGAACCTGGCTCGTCATGCGCAGACGGCCGTGGTAGATGGTGAATAGCCAGTTGAATAGCTTCACCCCCGTAGGGATGGAAATCAGCATCGTCGCCAGGCCGAAGAAGGCGTTGACGCTTGCCCCCGAACCCATGGTGAAGAAGTGGTGCAGCCAAACCATGAAGCCCAGTACGGAGATCGCGCCGGAGGCGTAGACCATCGAGTGGTGACCGAACAGGCGCTTGCCGGTAAAGGTCGAGATCACTTCAGAGAAGATACCGAACGCTGGCAGGATCAGGATGTACACCTCAGGGTGACCCCATGCCCAGAACAGGTTCACGTACATCATTGGATTGCCACCAAGTTCATTGGTGAAAATGTGGAAATCCAGGTAACGGTCAAGCGACAGCAGCGCCATGGTAGCGGCCAGGATCGGGAACGAAGCCACGATCAGGACGTTGGCCCAGGTGCAGGTCCAGGTGAAGATCGGCATGTCCATCAGTTTCATGCCAGGGGCGCGCATTTTCAGGACGGTGGCCAGGAAGTTGACCCCCGTCAGCGTCGTCCCGAGTCCTGATAACTGTAGCGCCCAGATGTAGTAGTCCACACCTACGCCAGGGCTGTAGGCCAGGCCCGACAGCGGCGGATAGGCAACCCAGCCGGTCTTGGCGAATTCGCCGACGCCCAGGGACAGGTTGACCAGCACAACGCCGGACATCAGCAGCCAGAAGCTCAGGGAGTTCAGGAACGGGTAGGCAACGTCACGCGCACCGATCTGCAGCGGCAAGGCAAGGTTCATCAGGCCGGTGAAGAAAGGCATCGCCATGAAGATGATCATGATCACACCGTGGGCGGTGAAGATCTGGTCATAGTGTTCAGGCGGCAGGTAGCCAGGCGAACCCTCGGTGGCCATGGCCAACTGGGTACGCATCATGATGGCGTCGGCAAAACCACGCAGCAGCATGACCATGGCAACGATGATGTACATGACACCGATTTTCTTGTGGTCGACCGAAGTCAGCCACTCGGTCCACAGGTAGGTCCACTTCTTGAAGTAAGTGATTGCCGCAAACAGTGCCAGACCACCCAGCGCGATCATGGCGATGGTCACCATCACGATCGGCTCGTGGAACGGGACCGCATCCCAACTTAATTTACCAAACATCGTTTACTCCTCTGCCCCAGCAGTTGAATGCGAGCCCGTGTCAGAACCTTCAACCGCGGCCACTTCTTTCTTCTCGTGCTTGACCGGTTTGCCTGGCTTCATACCTTCGTACTTGTCGACGATTTTCTGAAACAGGTTCGGCTCATACGTGGAGTACAGGGCGACTGGGTTGTTCTGGCTTGGTTTGGTCAGGGCGTCGTATTCAGCTTGATCAAGCTGTTTAGGTGCGGCCTTGACTTCGGCTACCCAGGCGTTGAAATCTTCCTGGCTCGTCGAGATCGCTTTGAATTTCATGCCGGTGAAGCCAGCGCCGCTGTAGTTTGCGGAGATGCCTTCCATTTCAGCTTTTTCATTCGCGATCAGGTGCAGTCGGGTCTGCATGCCTGCCATCGCGTAGATCTGGCCGCCCAGTGCTGGGATGAAGAACGAATTCATCACGGCGTCGGAGGTGATCCTGAAGTTAAGCGGGGTGTTCTCAGGGAACCGAATCTGGTTAACGGTGGCGATACCCAGGTCCGGGTAGATGAACAGCCACTTCCAGTCCAGCGCGACCACTTCGATGTTGATCGGCTTGACGTCGGATTCCAGCGGACGGTAAGGGTCCAGCTCGTGGGTCGACTTATAGGTGATGTAACCCAGGGCGATGATGATGAGGACCGGTACCAGCCACACCGCGATTTCGATCTTGGTGGAGTGCGACCACTTCGGCGCGTAGGTCGCGCTGGTGTTGGACGCGCGGTATTTCCAGGCGAACGCGAAGGTCATGATGATCACAGGGACCACGACCAGCAGCATCAGCAGGGTGGCGGTGATGATCAGGTTTCGTTGATCCAGACCGACCTGTCCTTTTGGGTCCATCAAGGTCCACTTGCAGCCTCCCAGCATTAACATCATGCCAAGCAGCGGCAAAAAGCCTAGTAATCGGGGGTACCTGTTTTTACTCATCTCACGACCTCTAAAGCAGCTTGCGCAATGCAGTTGGGTTTTGATCGCCAACACTTCACCCTGCCAAGGGTTGGCATTTCTCTTCGATTGAATAAGAGCCTGCCCGACACGCCATAAAGAGACGTTTCACGGACCTGCGGTGAGTTCTTATTCGATTTCGTGGTTAAAGGCCTTGTTACAGACCAATTCCATTTGGTGCGGAAAGTTGAAAGGCTGCCGGAACCTGGGGTCGCACAGAGCCATCCATCTGCCCCTCGACCGCTCCAATGCTCAAATATTGAACAGCACCGGACATTCAGTGCGGGCGATTGTAGTTAGCTAGCGATGTATAAACCATGTCTTATAAAGAAATAATTTTTATCGATTCCAGCAATAATCCTTCACCAATATTGCAAAGGTTCGCGATCTTATCGCGTTGGATTCTCAACAAAAACCACAAAAATTACCGTGTTATTAGTCAGGATCTCCCATCCCTTACAGCCCGTAAGGGCATGGAAAACGCATCCAAGTCCCCATAAAACAAGGCATTCAGACATCACGCAAAGCCTCGAACCGCGCGACCTTCGTGGCGTAGCCCAAACCACGAACTGACAGCACAAATTGAGCGGATTGCGCAAATTTAAAGGACCAATCGGCGCGTCAGAAACGTCCTGCGACAGCTTCTGTGTGACAACATGTCGCACACTGCGCACCGTCAAAATTGTCCGGCGTCACGGTCTCTTCACAAAACCCTACACACAAAAACGCCCCGGCCTTCTTTCCAAAGGACCGGGGCGTTTCAGTCATAGGCTCAGGCCTTGCGTTGGCGATTTCGGTAGATGCCCAGCGGCACCAGGATCACCGTCAGCACGAATGCCACCAGTGCCCACTGCGCCAGGGACAGGCCGAGGATCGGCGGGTACGGGGTGCTGCAGAAGCCGTCGACCTGGAAGCCCAGCGGAAACACCTTGGCCAGCGGCAGGTCATCGACGATCGGCTGCAGCACATCAATGCCGCAGCTGACCTGAGGAAAAAACTGGGTGTACACATGATGGCCGGCCGCAGCCACGCCCCCGAGGGCACTGAGGGTCACCAACCCTTCAAACAGCGTTACCGCGCCTTTGGTGCGCATGGCCGCGCCGATGAAGGCGAACACCGCGATCAACAGCAGGGCATAACGTTGCAGGATGCACAGCGGGCACGGCGCCTCGCCGAGCACCACTTGCATGTACAGCGCTCCGCCGATCAGCGCCAGGCAGATGATGCCCAGCAACACCAGAAAGCGCCGCTCCCGGCCTAACCGAATTTCGTCACTCATCCCCGTATCCCTTTGCCTGAATTATGGTTGCGCCTGATGGCGGCAAGTTTACACACAGGGGACGGTTTAAACAGAGGGGGGTTAACTGCGGATTAATCGGGAGGAATGCAGAACTAAATGTGGGAGGGGGCTTGCTCCCGATAGCAGTGTGTCAGTCACTTATATGCTGACTGGCACACCGTCATCGGGAGCAAGCCCCCTCCCACAGTTTGAACTGTGTTGTACCCGCGAAACTATTCCAGGGCTGCTGCCGGGCCAAAGAATTCGTAGCGGCTTTGTTTCTCGGGCACGCCCAGGGCCTTCAGGTGGCGCTTGATGGCGGCCATGAAGCCTTTAGGACCAAGGAAGTAAGCATCCAGGTCACGCTGCTCAGGCAACCACGCGGCCAGTTGTTCCTGGCTGAGCAGGCCGACTGTATCCGCCGCCGGGCTTACGCCGTCGTCTTCGGCGTAGCAGTAGAAGCGCTTGAGTTGCGGATGCTGGGCCGCCAAGCCGTCGACCCAGTCACGGAACGCGTGCACCCCGCCGTTACGGGCGCAGTGAATAAAGTGCACCGGGCGCTCGGTGGCCAATGCCGCTTCGAGCATCGGCAGGGTTGGCGTGATGCCCACCCCACCACTGATCAGCACCAGCGGTTTGTCGCTGGCCGCCAGGGTGAACTCGCCCGACGGCGGGAACAGGTCGAGGGTCGCACCGACGTGCAACTGGTCATGCAGGTAGTTGGACACCCGGCCGCCGGCTTCGCGCTTGACGCTGATGCGGTATTCGCCGGCATCGCTCAGGGCCGACAGGGAATAGTTGCGGCGCACTTCTTCGCCATCCAGCAGCAGCTTCATGCCGATGTATTGGCCGGGCGCGGCGGCGAGAATCGCGCCTTTATCCACCGGGGCAAAATAGAAGGAGATGATCTCGGCGCTCTCCTCCACGCGCTTCACCAGCGTGAACGGCCGCGCACCGCGCCAGCCGCCCGGCGCCTGGGCCTTCTGTTCGTAGACAGTGGCTTCAGCGCCGATAAGGATATCGGCAAGCTGGCCATAGGCCGCGCCCCACGCACTCATCACCTCCGGCGTGGCAATCTCGCTGCCCAGCACTTCGGAAATCGCCCGCAGCAGGCAGGTGCCGACGATCGGGTAGTGCTCCGGCAGAATCTGCAACGCCACGTGCTTGTTGATGATCTTCGCCACCAGGTCGCCCAGTTGGTCCAACTGGTCGATATGCCGCGCGTACATCAGCACGCCATTGGCCAAGGCGCGCGGCTGGTCACCACTGGCCTGGTGAGCCTGGTTGAACAGTGGGCGGACTTCGGGGTATTCGGACAGCATCATGCGGTAGAAATGGGTGATCAGCGCTTCACCGCCGCTTTCCAGCAGGGGCACGGTGGATTTGACGATGGCACGGTCTTGGGCACTCAGCATGGGAGCCTCCTGGGCTTCTTTAATGATTACCCTGGCTTACTCAGTATTCGTGCCAACTTATAAATCGTTAATTTTCAATTAGTTAAATAAACTGTAGTCAGTATGACTTCCTACGACTTATAGTCATAAGGACTACAAGGAGTCATTATGACTGCGCAATCGCTGCTCACTACCCTGCTGCCCCTGGTCGCCGACCTGTCCCGCGAGCTGCCCGAAGGCGAGCGTTATCGCCGCCTGCTGCAGGCCATGCGCGCCCTGCTACCATGCGATGCCGCCGCGCTGTTGCGCCTGGACGGTGAGTCGCTGGTGCCGTTGGCGGTGGACGGCTTGAGCGCCGACACCCTGGGCCGGCGCTTCAAGGTCAGTGAGCACCCACGTTTTGCGGTGCTGCTCAGCAGCCCCGGCCCAACGCGTTTTGACAGCGACAGCGAATTGCCCGACCCCTACGACGGCCTGGTGGATGGCCTGCACGGGCACCTGGAAGTGCACGATTGCATGGGCTGCCCGCTGTTCGTCGACGACCGACCCTGGGGCCTGCTGACCCTTGATGCCCTCGATACCGAGCGCTTCGAGCGGGTTGAGCTGGATGCGCTGCAAGCCTTCGCCAGCCTCGCCGCCGCCACGGTCAACGTGGCCGAACGTATCGAACGCCTGGCCTTGCGCGCTGAAGACGAGCACCAGCGCGCCGAGATCTACCGCCAGGCCAGCGGCCAACAGCACAAGGAGATGATCGGCCAGAGCAAGACCCACAAGCGCCTGGTGGAAGAGATCAACCTGGTGGGCGGCAGCGACCTGACGGTGCTAATCACCGGCGAAACCGGGGTGGGCAAGGAGCTGGTGGCCCAGGCGATCCACGCCGCGTCGCCGCGAGCGGACAAACCACTGATCAGCCTCAACTGCGCCGCCCTCCCCGAAACGCTGGTGGAAAGCGAACTGTTCGGCCATGTGCGCGGCGCCTTTACCGGCGCGCTGAACGAGCGCCGGGGCAAGTTCGAGCTGGCCAATGGCGGTACGTTGTTTCTGGATGAAGTGGGTGAGCTGTCGCTGACCGTGCAGGCCAAGCTGCTGCGCGTGTTGCAAAGTGGTCAGTTGCAGCGGCTGGGCTCGGACAAGGAGCATCAGGTAGACGTGCGCCTGATCGCCGCCACCAACCGCGACCTGGCCGAAGAGGTACGTAATGGCCGCTACCGTGCCGACTTCTACCACCGCCTGAGCGTGTACCCGCTGCAAGTGCCGGCGCTGCGTGAGCGCGGGCGCGATGTGCTGTTATTGGCAGGGTTCTTTCTGGAACAGAACCGTTCGCGCATGGGCCTGGGCAGCCTGCGCCTGACCAGCGATGCCCAGGCGGCGCTGCTGGCCTATAACTGGCCAGGCAATGTGCGTGAGCTGGAACATTTGATCGGACGCAGCGCGCTGAAAGCACTGGGTAACTGTCGCGAGCGTCCGAAGATTTTGAGCTTGAGCGCCCAGGACCTGGACTTGCCTGATGTCAGCGCGCCGGTGATCGAAGCGCAGGCCGAAACGGCCGCCGTCGTCACCGGCGACCTGCGCCAGGCCACCGAGCACTACCAGCGCCAGGTCATCAGCGCCTGCCTGGAGCGCCACCAGCACAACTGGGCCAGCGCCGCCCGCGAACTCGGCCTGGACCGCGCCAACCTCAGCCGCATGGCCAAACGCCTCGCCCTCAAATAACCCCAATCAAATGTGGGAGGGGGCTTGCTCCCGATAGTGAGTCAGTCGACACATGTATTAACTGACCCGCCGCCATCGGGAGCAAGCCCCCTCCCACATTAAATCTGTTTTGCCTCAAAGACCGGGTTAAGCAGCTTGGGCTTACGAAACACCAACACATTCCCCAACATCACCAACACCAACCCCGCTAACGCCGGCGCAGTCCACTGATACCCCTCCGCAAACGCTGACACATTCAACGCCACCACCGGAAACAGCACTGTGCAATACGCCGCGCGCTCCGGCCCCATGCGGCCGACAAGCGTCAGGTAGGCGGTAAACCCGATCACCGAACCCGGGATCACCAGGTACCACAACGCACCGATGTACCGCGGGCTCCAGTCCATGTCGAACGGAATACCGCGCACTGCGCAATAGGTCGCCAGCATCAACGCGCCATACGCCATGCCCCAGGCATTGGTGGTCAACGGCCTGAGCCCAGCCTTCTGCTGCAGGCTCGAGAGCATATTGCCCGCCGAGAAACACATCGTCCCGAGTAACGCCAAACCCAGGCCCAGCAACGTCTCCGGGCTGGCGGTATGCCCCGCCACCTCCGGCCAGAACAACAAGCCCAAACCGAGCAAACCGAGGCCGCCGCCCATCAACACATTGCGCGCCACCCGCTGGCCGAAAAACACCCGGGCGTTAAGGGCGTTCCATAAGGTCGCCGTGGAAAACACCACCGCCACCAAGCCGCTGGGAATCCACTGGCTGGCGGTCAGGAAGCACATGAAGTTGACGCAAAACAGGCACAACCCCTGGGCCACGCAGATCAGATGCCCACGCCGGTTCATCACCTGCAACTTGCGGCTGAGCAGCAACAACGCAAACAACACCAGTGCCGCGAGGCCAAAACGATAGACGATCGACACAGGAATCGCCACCACGCCCAACTGCCACTTGAGAGCGATCCAGGTGGTGCCCCAGATCAGCACGGTGAGTAAATACAGGGAAAGGTTCATGACGGGCTCCGGTGGTTGAGCCTCAGTGTCGCCTTCAACCCCCACAAGGCTCTTGCACATTCTTGCGCTTTTGTCGGGTGACGGGATCACAGCGCCCAGCGCGCGAGGTAGGATGCAAGGCGTCGGAGAGTACCCACCATGTCAGACCTCGAATCCCTGCAAGTCTTCCAAGCGCTCAACCGCTCGCCCAACGCACGCCTCGAAGCCTGCGCCGAGCTCGGTGACGGCTTGTCTGCAGCCTTGTGGAGCAACCATCACGATTCCCAGGATTACCAGGCACCCAGCCACCACACGTTGTCGTGCTACGTCGGCGGCGGCACCGGCACGTTTCGTCGTGACCAGCCGGGCACCAAGGGCGGCCCCGACAAGCTGTGCATCCTGCCTGCCGAGCACCAGTCGGCCTGGGTGATCAACGGCGAAATTCGCCTGGCCCATGTGTATTTCAGCCCGGAGCAGTTTGCCCTCGGTTGCATCACCCTCCTCGACCGCGAACCGCGCGCGCTGGAGCTGCGCGAAAGCACCTTCCTCGAAGACGCCCGCCAGGCCCGGCGCTTTCACCAGTTGATAGCCCTCAACTGGCACGAGCCCGCCGAACGCTTGCTGACCAGCAGCCTGGCCCACGAAATGCTCAGCCACACCCTGCTCAGCCAAGTGGGGGCGCGCGACGGGTTGCGTTTGAAAGGCGGGCTGGCGGCGTACCAGCGGCGGTTATTGGTGGAGTACGTCGACCAGCACCTGGAAGACCCCATCAGCCTCGGGCAACTCGCCGGCATGTGCGCCCTGTCCGAATATCACTTCGCGCGGATGTTCCGCCAAAGCTTCGGCCTGCCGCCCCATCAGTACCTGTTGGCCCGGCGCCTGACGCGAGCACAAACCTTGCTGCGCAGCGGCAGCCTGCCATTGGGCGAGATTGCCTTGCTGTGCGGTTTCTCCAGCGCGAGCCACTTCACCCATCGTTTCCGCCAGGCCATGGGCGCGACGCCAGGGGATTACCGCCAGGCATTCTGCGCCGCCTAACCCATCAACAGCCCATCAGCCCCAATGTCTTGGCCTTGGCCACCGCCTGGGTGCGCCGCTCCACGCCCAGCTTGCTGTGAATGCGCCGCGCGTGGGTCTTGACGGTGTGCAGGGAGATAAACAGCCGATCGGCGATTTCCAGGTTGGAGTTACCCAGGGCGATCAACTGCAGCACTTCGAGTTCGCGCTGGCTCAGGGGGTTTTCCACCGCGCCTGTCGGTGAGGCCTGCGGTTCCAGGCCCAGCGCGCTCAACAAGCCAGGTGAGCGCAGACGCAACTCGCGGATCGCCTGCTGCACCTGGCAGCGTCCCGCCAGTTCCAGCCCGGTTTGCAGCGTACGACGGGCCAGGGCCTGGTCGCCCAGTTGCCAGGCCACTTCCCCAAGCACCAGCAGCAATTCGGTTTCCAGGCACAACATGCCGCGTTGCCGGGTGGTCTCCAGCAATGCATTCAGCCGCGCCAGGGGTTGATCGGCACAGCCCAGCTTCACTTCCGCCAACACCAGCAAATATTCAAGGCGCGGGATCAACTCCAGCGTGGCCGGCGGTGCCTGCTTGGCGCCCGGACCACGGAAGTGGCGCAGCACGCGGCGCACCGCTTGCGCCGTCAAGTCAGCGCGGCCCTGCTGCAACCAGAAGTGCCCGCTGACCAACAGCAGCACCGCGCGGTACACCGTTTCCGGCACCTGGCGCTGCTGCATCAACCGCTCGGCATCACGTAGCTGGATAAAGGCCTCGGCGTAATCGCCCCGGTTGGCGGCCAGCAGCGCCAGGCCGAGATAGCCGTAGAGCACGCGCTTGTCCTGGCTGTGCAGGCACATCGTCAACCCCGCTTCGAAACACTCGGCCGCCAGCGCGTCGTGCCCTTGGCGCAATGCCAGATGCCCGCGCCGCAGGGCGATGCGTCCCACCAACGGCCCAGCCTTGAGACGTTGCTGGAGCAGCATCGCCTGCACATTTTCCAGCAGGCTCTGCGCCCGATATGGCGCGCCACGCTGCTCCAGCAACTGCGCGTGATCGAGTTCGAGCAAGGCCTCCAACAGCAGCGAACCGTGGGCGCGAGCCAGGCACAGCGCGTCGCGGTTCAGGGCCTGGGCCACGTCCAGTTCACCGCGCAGCAAGGCTTGTTGTGTCAGCCCCGACAAGCACATCAAGCGCGACGTCCACGCGCTGTCCGGCAAGGCTTGCAGCGCTTCGAGGAAATGCTCACGGGAGCGTTCGGCCTCGCCCCCCAAGTGCAACAGCCACCCCCATTGCGCCTGCCAGCGCGCCAGCAGGTAACGCTGCGCCGCCGCCGTCGGTTGTGGCGCAAACCGCGCCAGTTGATCGATGCACAACGCCGCCTGGTCGAAGCGCCCGGCAAACAGCAACGCGGCCGTCACCAGGCCCACCAGTTGCGCCGAGCCGAGCATCAGCTCATCGCCATGCTGCTCATGCAGGCGCAACAGCAGCACGGCATTCTGCTGGCGGAACAGGTCTTCAAAACTGAAGTGCTGCAACAGGCTGACCGCCACTTCGTATTCTTCAGCCAGCAGCGCCTGTTCGAAGGCAGCTTGCCAGTCTTGTTCGGTGGTGAACCATTGGCAGGCGCGGCGATGCCAGGAGCGTTTGGCCGGCCAGGGTTCATCACGCAGCAAGTGCGCCAGCGGCGGGAACACTTGCAGCCAGTCGGTGGCATCTTCCCAGGGCTGGATAAATGCGCCAAGCACCTGCAAATCCCGCAGGTATTGATCACCGTCGCCAAAGCCGAACAGGTGCTCGCACAAGCTCGGGTTGAAACGCGGCAAATGCGCCAGTACCAGCCAGGCCTCAGCCAGTTCGGCGGGCAAGGTGCTGAACAACTCGTGTTGCAGGTAGTCGAGCAAGGTCTTGTCGGGGTGGCCGTCACCCAGCAGGTAGATGCGCACACCGGCGCACCAACCAGCGCTGAACTGCATGACACGCTCGACGCTGTGCCCGGATGCATGGCTGAGCAGAGCCTGGACTTCATCCACGTTGAACGCCAACTCGGCACCGCTGCATTCCAACAACTCGTCATCGAGCAGCAGCCGTGGCCAATTGCACGCCGGCCGCCGCCGCGCACCTAGCCACCAGATCAGCGCGGGGCTGCTGGCGGTGAGCAAGCGGTCGAGCAAGGCGTCCAGTTGGGGCGCAGGAAAGCGGCAAAAATCATCGAGAAACAGCCAGGCCGACACCTGCCAACGGCTCAGGTCCTGCAGCAGCGCGGCTTCATCGGTAAACGGCAGGCCAAGGTTTTGCGCCAGGCGCTGGCAGAAATCGAGGGGGCTGAGGGCGACGCCATTCAGTGGCAGCCAATAGACCAGGCAGCCCGCCGGCGCCTGCAACGCGCATTCGGCGAGCAACGCGCTTTTGCCGCTGCCACCCGGCGCGCAGAGCAGCTTGACCCGCACCTGCGCCGCCAGCAACGGCGCAGCCAGGCGTGGGCGCAACAGATGGTGGGCGGACAGCCGTGGCATGAATCCAGGACGGTCCAGGCAGCGGGTCATGGCGGTCATTGCTGCATCCTGCTTTTTTATTGTTATGCAACCTGACGCCTACCCTAGTCCTGTGGTCGGCGATTGTTGAAGAAGTATTCAGCGGGGTGATTAATGACCATGCATAGAACCCAATGTGGCGAGGGCGCTTGCTCCCGCTGGAGTGAGAAGCGCTCCCAGATTCTTAGGGCCGCTTCGCAGCCCAACGGGAGCAAGCTCCCTCGCCACAGGAAGCTTGCTGCTACACAAGACAGTGCTACCGAACGCCCGAGGCCCTCAATGCCGCGGGTGTGTAATCCGCCGCCTTCGCCGCAAAACCGAACACGAAGCTACTCTTCTCCTCGTTCTTCATACCCAGCGCGATGTAGCGCCCGGCAATGATGTCGTAAAGGGTTTCCACGGTATACGCCGGCACCTGATGGTCGTAGTAGAACTGCGCATGCCCTTCGGCGACCCTCCACAGTTGGCCGCGGCCGTCGTAGTGATCCACCAGCGCGACCTGCCAGCTGTCTTCGTCGATGTACATGTGACGCTTGGCATAGATGTGCCGTTCGCTCGGCTTGACGGTGCCAACCACTTCCCACACCCGGTGCAGCTCATAACGGGTCAGGTCCTGGTTGATGTGCCCGGCCTTGATGATGTCGTCGTACTTGAGCGATGGCGAATCGAGCTTGTAGCTGTTGTAGGGGATGTACATCTCTTTCTTGCCCACCAGCTTCCAGTCGTAACGGTCGGGGGCGCCGGAGAACATGTCGAAGTTGTCGGTGGTGCGCAGGCCATCGGACGCGGTGCCAGGGCCGTCATACGACACTTGCGGCGCACGCCGCACTCGGCGCTGGCCGGCGTTGTAGATCCAGGCCAGGCGTGGTTCCTTCACCTGGTCGAGGGTTTCGTGCACCAGCAGCACGTTGCCCGCCAGGCGCGCCGGGGCCGTCACCGATTGCTTGAAAAAGCTCAGCACGTTGGCCGCCTTGGCCGGGTCGATATCGGGGATGGCTTGCGGCACCGCCACTTCTTCTTCGAAGCGGATCGCTGTGTAGCTGCCGTTGGTCTGCGGGGTGGCCTGGATGATGATGCGGCGCAGGTTGCCGCCGTGGTAACGGGTGATGTGGTTCCACAGCACCTCGACGCCATTCTTCGGAATCGGGAACGCGTAGTAACGGTTGCCGGTGAAATTCTCCAGGCCGTTGCCGTCGTTGATCGCCTTGACGTTCAGCGCGCTGCGCTTGATCGACTCGTAGATGTCCGGCGGCAGGTTAACGGTGCGGTGGCTCGGGTACACCGGGATCTTGTAGGTCTCGGGGTAGCGCTTGAACATCGCCACCTGGCCGTCGGAGAGTTTGTCCTTGTACTTGTCGACCGTCGCGGCGGTGATCACAAACAGCGGTTTTTCATTGGCGAACGGGTCGGCGAGGAAGCCTTTGCTGTCCACCGCGCCGGCGTTTTTCGGGATACCACCGGTCCAGGCCGGGATCGAACCGTCGGCGTTGCCGGCTTTTTCGGCGCCGACCGGGGTCAGGCTGGTGCCGAGTTTGGCGGCTTCTTCCGGCGACACTGCCGCCATCACGTGGGCGGCCAGCAGGCTGAGAGCCATCACCGCAATTATCTTACGCATAGAGTGTTGTCCTTCTTTTAGCCAAATCAGAAGTTCACGCCGAAGCTGAGGGCGAGGAAGTCACGGTCGGTCAGGGTGTTGTAGTCGCCGCCAAAAAAGTCGGTGTAGCTCAGGCTGGCGGTGTAGGTGTTGCGGTAGTCCGCATCGACGCCAACGCTGATGGCCTTGGCGCCCTGGTTGAACAGGCCGTTGGGGCCGTAGCCGTTGACGTCATGGGACCAGGACAGGTTGGGTTTGAGGTTGATCCCGGCGATCACGTTGTTGTAATCAAGGATCGCCCGCGCGCGGTAGCCCCAGGAAGTGGACGTGACGAAGCCGTCGGTGTCGCCCTGGAAACCGTACTGCCCGTAGACCGAGTCGCGGCCGTAACGCAGCTTGGTTTTCGCTTCCAGCCCGGCGACGTGGACGATGGCCGCTTCACCCACCAGCGTCAGGCGCTCGGCGCCCAGCACCTGGTCGAAGAATTGCGTCATGGTGCTTTGGATCTGGGTGATCTCCTTGCGGCGATAGCCCGTGTTGTCGGCGCCAAACGAACTGCGGATCGGCGAGGCAGCATTGCCGGCAATCGGGTTGACCAGCGCCAGGGTCAGGTCGGTGGTGTTGAGTTGCACCGGTGCATTCGGGCGGTAGCTGATTTCCCCGGTCCACGCCGTGCCGGTGGGCAAGGTGGTGGAGAAGCTGGCGCCGAACAGGCGGATGTCTTCCGGGTACTCCAGGTAATACTGGCCACGGCCGAGCATCGTGCTCTGGGCCAGGCCCGCCCCGGTGCCGGGTGCGATGGCGTTGGCTGCGTTGATGATGCGGCCAATGGTGGCCAGATTGGTGTTGGCGGTAATCGTGCCCACGGTCGGGGTGCGGCTGTGGTAGTTCATGAAGTACAGGCCGTACTCGGTGTCGTCGCCCAGCCAGCGCAAGGCCGCGCCGAACTGGCCGGAATCGCGCGCATCGCGGTCACCGGCACGGCGCACGATCACGCCCTCATTGGTCACGCCAAAGCCCTGGCCAAAGGCGGCCGCCACCGGTTGCAACGGCCGGATCGCCGGGCTGCCCACCGTGTAGTTGTTGGTGCAACCGTCCGCCGCCACGTCGCCACCAAAGAAGGTGCCGCAGTTGTCGAGCACGGTCTGGTCCCATTCCAACTGGTAGAACCCTTCCACGGTCAATTGGTTGGTGAGGGTCTGGGAGGCGAACAGCATGTTGACCGGAATCAGCCCTTCCTTGATCTCGGCGCCAGGGCGGCGGAAGGCGGACACGTCGATGGGGTTGATGCTGTTAATCGAGTTGCCGATGAAGGTACTTTCGCCCCAACTGACCACCTGCTTACCGGCACGCACGGTGCCCGGCAGGTCGCCCAGGGAATAGTTGTGATAGACGAAGGCATCGAGGATCTGCGCCCCGCTGGACTTGGCGCCTTCCTTGCGGTTGTGGTCGCTGATCTGCTTGAACTCGCGGTCTTCGTCCTTGAGCTCGAAGTCGTACCAGTACTTACCGCGCACAAACACACCGGTGTCGCCGTACTTGAGCTCCAGGTCATGCAGCCCCTTGAAGATCTTGGAGAAAGTTTCGCCCTTCTTGAAGTTCTGCCGCCCGTCATCCCCGGTCGACGCCTGCCCCGTACCGCCGTTGGGAATGCCCACCAGCTTTTTATCGGCGTCGCGCATGCCCCAACTGGCACCGACCGACAGCGAGGAATCGAATTGCCCTTCGATCTCGCCAATGTTGAATGAAACAGCCTGTGCCTGGGCACAGCAACCCAACGCAACCGCAGCGGCCAGCGCCTGTGGCGTGAAGATGGCGCGCATTGTTGTTTTTGTCATGCGTCTTCCCCGGTGAGTGACAGAAGGCCCCACCCTACTGCCGCCCATCAGGAGCGATAAGCGCACCAAGGAGGTATTCGTGCTGTCGCTCGAAAGGATTAACGGGCGCTCCGGCCGGGGTTTGCGAGAAGCCATGGATCGGCTGGATAGAGCGTTATCAGGGCGACTGATTGTTCCCACGCTCCGCGTGGGAATACAGCCCGTGACGCTCCGCGTCACAACGTACACAGGGCCCGAGTCGTGCGCGCCTGGCGGAACGCGGAGCGTCCCCGGAGGGCGTTACCACGCAGAGCGTGGGAACGATCATTGCCGTAAGACTGTTGCCGGTTTGGTAACAGTCCTTGTCCTGATCCGGTATTACTCATTCCGTTACAAGCGACTATTCTTGCCTGGCTTTCAGGGCAAACCGCCCTCTTCCACCTCCCGGGAGAAAAGCCAGATTTGAATAAATTGATCACTGGTATCAATTTTTTAACCGCGTTCACTGACGTTGATTTATCGCTCCTTGATCCAACGTCTTACTTCAGCCGCTGCGTTTGCAGCGGCTTTTTTTTGCCCGAAATAAAACAGGGCGCCCTCAGCGCCCCCTAGTATTCATTGGTATTCAAACAACGATCAGAGGCTGAACTTCTGCAAATTGGCCATCATCTCCTTCAACGCTTCGATAGTGTCCTTGGGGTGAGCAGCGCCTTCGAAGTCACAAATCTGCTGCCAGTGCGCGGCCACGTCGTCCGGTGAAAAACCGGCTTCGGGGTCAAAGCCCACACCCAGGCTGCGCTCCCAGCGCGTCTTGCCGATCCAGCCGCCGCCCACTTCAAACAACCCGGAAGTTTCCTGGCAGGCCTCGCTGCCCAGGTACACCACCAGCGGGCTGACCAGCTCCGGCTTGAGGCGCTCGAACACCTGCGGCGGGATCAGCCCTTCAGTCATGCGCGTGCCGCCGGTGGGGGCGATGGCGTTGACCAGGATGTTGTTCTTGCGCCCTTCCAGCGCCAGGGTGCGGGTCAGGCCATACAGACCAAGCTTGGCCATGCCGTAGTTGGACTGGCCGAAGTTGCCGTAGATACCCGAGGTGGACGCAGTAAAAATCACCCGACCGTAACTTTGCTCTCGCAGATGAGGCCAGGCGGCGCGGGTGACTTTGTAGGCGCCTTCGACATGCACGCGGTAAACCAGGTCCCAGTCGCTGTCGTCCATCTTGTGGAAGGTTTTATCGCGCAGGATGCCTGCGTTGTTGACCACGACGTCGATACGGCCGAAAACATCCAGGGCGTTCTGTACGATTTTGTCGCCGTCGGTGACGGAATCATGGTTGGCCTCGGCAATGCCGCCCGCCTCGCGGATCTCAGCCACCACACGGTCGGCGGCCGACGCATTGGCGCCCTCGCCCTGGGTCGAACCGCCCAAATCATTGACCAGTACCTTGGCCCCGTGTTTGGCAAACAGCAGCGCATGGGCCCGGCCCAACCCGCCGCCGGCACCGGTGACGATCACGACCTTATCCTGGAACTGCACTGACTCACTCATACCGAACTCCAATGGCGACAATGGGAATGGGCCGAGTGTCAGGCACGAGGGCTTGGGTCACAATAAATACGGCCAGGGCTGAATGGTGCGCGATAAGGCAGGGGGATGATTGCCACCCCCACTGCAGGGCTAGCCGCCCGCCTCGCTCCTATAGGGGCGGCCGGCGCTCAGGAATAGGCCGCACGCGGTGCCGCGAGCACGATCCGGTCGCGAAAAGCCTGGTAATGCTTGAGCACCTGCACCGGCGCTTCGATCTGCGGGTAGTGGCCGATATTGGCCAGCAGCACCGTGTCGGCATGGGGCACCAATTGGTGGTAACGCTCGACCATGTGCGCGCCGGAAATCGGGTCGACCTCACCGTCAATCACCCGCAGCGGCACTTCGCAACGCTGCATCGCGTCCACCCAACGCTCGCGCAGACGACGGCGCTGAGGGATGTAAGCGATCAATTTATGCAGGATGCGCGTGCCTTCGTTGCAATTGATCAGGCTCCAGAAGTCATCCAAGGCGCTTTCACTCGGGCGTGTACCGGGGCCGAATATCTGGCTGAAGCTGTCGGACAACGCATTGCGCCCAAAAGCGCGGCCGATCATCCAGCCCACGGGGCTGAGCAGCAGTTTCTGCACCAGCGCCGTGCGATGGGTTTCGGGGAAGAGCCCGCCGTTGAGGAACACGCAACTGGCCATCTGGAAGCGACCTTCGTAATGCCGGGCCAGTAATTCCTGGGCGACGCTGTCGCCGTAGTCGTGGGCCAGCACATGTACCGGTTGCTGCACGCACAGGTGCTCCAGCAGCGCCTGTTGCAGGTCGGCTTGTTCCAGCAGGCAATAGCCGTGGTCCAACGGCTTGGCCGAATCGCCAAACCCGAGCATGTCGCAAGCGATCACCAGGTTGCGCTGGGCCAGGGGTTGCCACAGGTAATGCCAGTCCCAACTGGCCGTGGGAAAGCCATGGATCAACAGCAGCGGCTCGCCCTGCCCGGCCACCCAGTAGCGAATGGTGCGGCCACGAAAGACGAAGCTCTGGCTGCGCTTGCGCCAGGCACTGAGCGGGATCTCGGTGAGTGGCATCAGCTTTTATACCCCGGGTCTTGGAGGTCCAATTTGCGCAACAGCGCCGGCCACGCCAGCGCCCCCCCCATACCTTGGGCGCTCTTTGTGACAGCCGCCATCATCGCCTTGGCACCGGCAAGAATCGGCGCCTCGATGGCAATCAATTCGGCGCCGCCATTTTGCGCCAGCACTTGGATATCGCAGGCACGCTGGAAGGTGAACATCATCAGGAAAGTGTCGGCGATGGTGCTGCCGCACGTCAGCAGGCCGTGGTTGTGCAACATCAGAAAATTCTTTTCGCCGAGGTCGGCCTGCAAGCGGGCTTTTTCCTCGTGGTTCAGCGCCACGCCTTCGTAGGCGTGATAGGCCAGGCTCGACAGCACGAATATCGATTGCTGGCTGATCGGCAACACGCCTTGCCTCTGCGCCGCCACCGCGACACCGGCGGCGGTGTGGGTGTGCAGCACGCACACCACGTCGTGGCGTACTTCGTGGATCGCGCTGTGGATGGTGTAGCCGGCCGGGTTGATTTCGTAGGGGCTGTCCATCAGCTTGTTGCCGGCCTGGTCGACCTTGACCAGACTCGACGCGGTGATCTCGTGGAACATCAGCCCGTACGGGTTGATCAGGAAATCATCGGTGCCCGGCACCTTGGCCGAGATATGCGTGAAGATCAGGTCATCCCAGCCATGCATCGCCACCAGGCGATAGCAGGCAGCGAGGTCGACACGGGCTTGCCATTCGGCAGCGCTGACCTGGGCTTTGACATCCTGTGGCGATAGAACGGGGGCTAGGCTCACGGCAACGACCTCCTTGGCGCACTTTCTTATTGTTTTTTTGGGTGAAGGGCCAGTCTAGTCAGACGTCGTGGCACAAGTACTTGCCTTCGCAGCCAGCTTGATGACCGAACGGGTCAGCCAAGAGAATAGTTGACATTCGTACACGTCGCGTCAGAGAAGCGCCGCCAATAAAGGCCCGGCGAACGTGAATGCGCCGGGTATCAGCCATTGGGTGTTGGTGGCTTACTCGGCAGAGGCGGTACTCATCGGCACGGCCACTGCCAGCAGCGATGCAGGTGCCAACATCAGCGGCGACAGCGGCTAGCCACCGGGGCGCAGATAACCCCAGCGACTGAAGATGCAGGCGCCCAACGTGATGGACAGCCAGCGAAAGCCGCCCAGGCCTGGCTGGCGTTGTTGCGCGAATTCCCGGTCAAGCGCGCAGTGCAGTGACTAACTCGGCCAGCCATGGCTCGGCGTCGGTTTCCGGGGTGACGCTTTCACTGGCGTCCAGGCGCAGCATTGGCAGCACTTCGTGCACGCCCAGCTCGCCGAACAGCTCACGCATTTGCTCGCCGCCGCCGCAGAACGTATCGCCGTAGCTGGCGTCGCCCAGGCCGATCACTGCGCCGGGCAGGCCGCGCCAGGCGGCGGGCAACTGGTCGCGAATGACCGAGTACAAAGGTTGCAGGTTATCGGGCAACTCGCCCATGCCGGTGGTGGACGTCACCGCCAGAAAGGCCTCTGGGGCGAATGCCTGCACGTCCGCCAGGGTGGCGCGCGAGTTGTGCCAGGCATCGAAACCGGCCTTTGTGAGGATGTCAGCGGCGTGGCGGGCGACTTCTTCAGCCGTGCCGTACACCGAGCCGGAAAGGATGGCGACTTTCATCAATCTGATCCTGTAGTTGAGCGAAAGCCTGGGATATTAGCAGCTGGCGCAAATATTTCGGCGTGCGCCGTGCAACATTCAGGGCATGTCATAAACTGCCAGCTCCAACAACAAGCCATGGACCGCTCAATGATTAACGCCAAGCTGATGCAAATGGTCGTCAACGCTTCCAACGACGGCATCGTCGTCGCCGAACGTGAAGGCAAGGACAAGCCGCTGATCTACGTCAACCCGGCCTTCGAACGCCTGACCGGCTACACCCTGGACGAAATCCTCTATCAGGATTGCCGCTTTCTGCAGTCGGGCGACCGTGACCAACCCGGCCTGATGGCGATTCGCGATGCCTTGGAGAAGGGGGGTGCCTGCCGGGAAATCCTGCGCAACTACCGCAAGGACGGCAGCCACTTCTGGAACGAGCTGTCGCTTTCAACGGTGTACAACGCGGCCGACAAACAAACGTATTTCGTCGGCGTACAAAAGGACGTCTCCTTGCAGGTCAAGGCTCAGCAGCGTGTAGCCCAGCTGGAAGCGGAACTGGCCCAGCTCAAGGCCGAGCTGGCGGCGCTCAAAACGACGAGCGGATCCAACAAAATTTAGAAACCGGAGCCGGTAGAGGGGATAATGGCGTTTTAATACTCCCCCATTGAGCACAAGCGATGCAACGCGACACGCTTCTGACACAGGATGAGCTGGATTTCATTCAGAGCATGCAGCACAACCCGCTGCTCAACCTGCGGGACGCTTCGTCGAGCCTGACCGTCAACGGTGGTGCGCAGCTTCGCGACTTGCTGACCCGGCTGGCCGCCCATGATCACCTGACCATTCAGGCGCAATTCGAAAACCAGCAACTCACCTTCCCCCTGCACTTGGTGGAGGACGAGTTTCACGCCGTTCACTTGCGCCTGGGGGTGCCTACCATTTTCGAAGACGGGCCGATGATTCGCCCGTGGCGCCTGGCACTTGAAACGCCGATCGCGCTGGAGAACATCAGAGGCAACCCGAGCGCTCTGTGGGTGTATGAGGTGTCATTCAAGGGCCTACTGGTGGAAATCAGGGGCAGGATCAAGCCGCCCAAAACATTTGCCCTGTGGTTCAGCCCCTCCGGCTACGAGCGCATTGCGCTGCGTGGCACGCTGGAGCGTGAAACTGCCCGCGGCCTGTTTGCCTACCGCCTGAGTCAGGGCGATGCGGACGAAACCGAACGCCTGCGCCAGTTCATCCTGCATCAGCACCGCTTGATACACCCCGAAGTACACGCCTGAAATCAGGTATCCAGGCGACCGCTCAGAAACTGCTGCAAGCGGCGCTGCATCAAACGCCCTTCATTGCCCAGGCAACCGACGGAGGAACCTGCCAGGTTTTCCTGGGCCAGGTCCGAAGCGGCGCCGGCAAGAAACAGCGGGCAATCCAGGGTCAGCGCCAAGCGGTCAAGACGCCCGGCCAGGTCATGGTTGTGTGAATGGTTGGAAAAGATGATCAGCGCCTGAGGGCGAGTCTTTTCACACACCAGGGTCAATTCATCGAACGGCTGGCCCATGCCCAGCACTTTCACTGCCAGGTCATCGCGGCTCATCAACAGCGCTGCCACCAGCAATTCCAACTTGCGGCATTCACCTGGCATGGCTGCCAGTAACACCCGTGGAACTGACGAAGCGCAGGCCAGTTGCAGACGCTGCACGGCGTGCGCGCACAGGAAAGCATCGAAAAACAGCCATTCACTGGCCTGACCAAAACGCCCCTGATGGCGTAACAACTCGCTCCATAGCGGCATCACAATGCCCTGGAACGCCACGTTGAGAGGGTAGGTAGCCACAATCTGGCCGTACAGCCGCTCCAGTTGACGGTCGTCAAAGGCGCTGATGGCCTGCCGCAACAGTGCTTGCCACTGTGCCCATTCACCCTCTTCGCCCCCGTCGCCTTCGCTGCGAATTTGCTCGGCCTGCTGTTCGTCACGGGCGAGAATCTTGCCCACCTTGCTGACGGCAACGCCGCGCTCGATCCAGTCAAGAATACGATTGACGGTCTCAATATCGGCTTTGGAGTAGAGGCGATGCCCGCTTTCGGTGCGCGTGGGCTGGATCAGGCCATAACGCCGCTCCCAGGCACGCAAGGTGACCGGGTTGATGCCTGTCAATCTGGAGACTTCGCGAATCGGAAAGAGCTCATCGGTATCGGCGCGGCTACCGTGGACGATTTCGCGAGGAGGAGCAGTAATTTCGGGCATCTGAGGTCGGAAACGTCCGTGTGAATTTGGATACCATTTAACGCTTATTCACCTGTCCGATTCAAGACGCCAGGCGAACCGACCAAAGTGTCTGGCGTATTTTTGCAAAACAGGAATAATCCTTGCCTGTTTTTTCTACGTCGCTGCAACACCCCGCAGCCTCGTTCGTGCGCCACCTACCCGGTTCAGCGCACTCGTATATTTGGAGATACACAATGTCTACCTCTCCCGTCACCTTGATGGTTGCGCGTCGCGTGGCCAAAGGTCGTTACGAAGACTTGATGGCCTGGCTGCGCGAAGGCGAGCAATTGGCCACGGACTTCCCCGGTTACCTGGGCTCAGGCGTGCTCGCTCCGCCGCCCCATGACGATGAATTCCAGATCATTTTCCGCTTCGCCGACGAACAGACCCTGCATGCCTGGGAGTTTTCCGCGTCGCGCACCACGTGGTTGAGCCGCGGCAGCGAGCTGTTTGCCGACCCGTCCGAGCATCGCGTGCGTGGCATCGATGGATGGTTCGGTGCCGTGGGTGCGCGACCGCCGCGCTGGAAGCAGGCGGTGGCGATCTGGCTGGCGTTTTTCCCGGTGTCGCTGCTGTTCAATTTCGTCCTGAACCCGCTGCTCAGCGAGCTGGAGCTGTTCCCGCGCGTGCTGGTCAGCACAATGGCGCTCACGCCGCTGATGGTTTACTGGTTTATCCCGCTGTCGACGCACCTGCTGGCCAACTGGCTGCATCCCACGCCACCACCGCGCAAGGTCGCCGAAGCCGCCGCGTGAGTACAGGGACGGTCGGTCGCTGGTATAGTTTCAGTCTGCCAGCGATTCGAGCCCCCCATGAATTCCACTCCTGCCCCGATCCTGATCACCGGTGCCGGCCAGCGCGTCGGCCTGCATTGCGCCCAGCGCCTGCTGGACGAGGGGCAGCCGGTAATTTTCAGCTACCGCAGCGAACGCCCTGGCGTGCAAGCGTTGCGCGAGCGCGGTGCAATCGGTGTATTTGCCGACTTCTCCAGCGAGGCCGGGATTCTGGCGTTTATCGCTGAGCTGAACACACACACCCAACGCTTGCGTGCGATCATCCACAACGCCTCGGCCTGGGTTGCAGAAACCCCAGGCGACGAAAGCCAAGCGTTTACCGACATGTTCAGCGTGCACATGCTTGCGCCGTACCTGATCAACCTGCATTGTTCACCCTTGCTGCAACGCTCAACACCTGCCGATATCGTGCATATCAGCGATGACGTCGTGCGCAAGGGCAGCCGCCAGCACATCGCCTACTGCGCCACCAAGGCCGGGCTCGACAGCCTCACGCTGTCGTTTGCCGCGCAGTTTGCGCCGCTGATCAAGGTCAACGGCATCGCCCCGGCGATGGTGATGTTCAACGACGGCGACGACGCGGCCTACCGCACCAAAGTCCTGGCCAAGTCGGCACTGGGCATCGAACCCGGGCCCGAGGTGATTTACCAGAGCCTGCGTTACCTGCTGGACAACCCCTATGTCACCGGTACCACCCTGACCGTCAACGGCGGGCGGCATATCAAGTAAGCCGTTTGTGAGGATGTTGTATGACCTTATCCCTGCCCCACCACTACCGCGAGATCCTCAAGGGCCTGGGCGAAAACCCAGAGCGCGAAGGCTTGCTCGACACCCCCAAGCGCGCCGCCAAAGCCATGCAGTACCTGTGTCATGGCTATGAGCAGAACCTGGAAACCATCGTCAACGGTGCGCTGTTCGCTTCCGACAACGACGAGATGGTGATCCTCAAGGACATCGAGCTGTATTCGCTGTGCGAACACCACCTGCTGCCCTTTATCGGCAAGGCCCACGTGGCCTATATTCCGACCGGCAAGGTGCTCGGCCTGTCGAAGCTGGCGCGCATTGTCGACATGTTCGCGCGGCGCCTGCAAATCCAGGAAAACCTCACGCGGCAAATCGCCGACGCCATCCAGGACGTGACCCAGGCCGCCGGTGTGGCCGTGGTAATCGAAGCCAAGCACATGTGCATGATGATGCGCGGCGTGGAAAAACAAAATTCAACCATGAACACCTCGGTGATGCTCGGCGCCTTCCGCGAGTCGAACACCACGCGCATGGAGTTCCTGCAACTGATTGGACGGAGCAAGTAGCAATGCCACAACTTCAACCAGGCATGGCGCGCATCCGGGTCAAGGACCTGTGCCTGCGCACCTTTATCGGCATCAACGAGGATGAGATCCTCAACAAGCAGGATGTGTTGATCAACCTGACCATCCTGTATGCCGCGCAGGAAGCCGTGCGCGATAACGATATCGACCACGCACTGAACTACCGCACCATCACCAAGGCGATCATCGCCCATGTGGAAGGCAACCGCTTCGCCCTGCTGGAGCGCCTGACCCAGGAACTGCTGGACTTGGTGATGAGCAACGAATCGGTGCTGTACGCCGAAGTCGAAGTCGACAAGCCCCATGCGCTGCGCTTTGCCGAGTCGGTTTCGATTACTTTAGCCGCTAGCCGCTAGCTTCAAGCTAGAACCCACACGTATTCCAACTTGCAGCTTGAAGCCAACCCGCTTGAAGCTGTCTCGAAGAGACCACCATGACCGACCAACAACGCCTAGAACTCGAAGCCGCCGCCTTTCGCCGGCTGGTGGCGCACCTGGACAGCCGCAAGGATGTGCAGAACATCGACCTGATGAACCTCTCCGGCTTCTGCCGCAACTGCCTGTCCAAGTGGTACAAGGCCGAGGCCGACGAGCGCCAGATCGAACTGAGCCTCGATGACGCCCGTGAAGTGGTGTACGGCATGCCGTACGCCGAGTGGAAAGCCCAATACCAGAAAGAAGCCAGCGCCGACCAACAGGCAGCGTTCGCCAAAGGAAAAACCCATGATTGACCTGAACACCCTGCGCGCCAGCCTCAACAGTGGCGAACACGTCTTTGCCGACACCCTGGCCTTTGTCGCCGCCGGTTACGACTACCAGCCGCAAGCTTTCACCAATGGCGCTGTGGAAAACGCTGCCGGACAGAACGAAGGTTCGTGCAAGACGCTGGGCTTGGCGCTGCTGGAAGGTTTGAGTGATCAGCAAGCGCTGTTGGCGTTTGGTGAGCATTACCGTTCGGTGCTGGCCACGCCCGAGGGCAGTGACCATGGGAATATCCGTGCGTTGATCGCGCATGGCCTGGCGGGCGTCAAGTTCACCGCACAGCCGCTGACCCGTCGCTGAATGATCGTTCCCACGCTCTGCGTGGGAATGCATCCCGTGACGCTCCGCGTCACCATTGCGCAAGACCCAAGCCTTGCGCCGTCACTAGGACGCGGAGCGTCTGGGGCGGCATTCCCACGCAGAGCGTGGGAACGATCGGTTCGGGCAAAAAAAACCGGCTTTCGCCGGTTTTTTTCATTTCAACGGGTTCAGAACGAAGCGTCCTTCAAACCGTCAAGGTAACGCTCGGCGTCCAGGGCCGCCATGCAGCCGGCGCCGGCCGAGGTGATGGCCTGGCGGTACACGTGGTCGGCCACATCGCCGGCAGCAAAGATGCCTTCGATGTTGGTCGCAGTGGCGTTGCCTTCACGGCCGCCTTGCACCACCAGGTAACCGTCTTTGGCGTCCAGCACGCCTTCGAACAGCGAGGTGTTCGGAGTGTGGCCGATGGCAATGAACACGCCGTCGACTTTCAGCTCGTCGAAGCTGCCGTCGTTGTTTTTCAGGCGGGCACCGGTCACGCCCATGTTGTCGCCCAGGACTTCGTCCAGGGTGGCATTGAGCTTGAGGATGATCTTGCCTTCAGCGACACGGGCATGCAGCTTGTCGATCAGGATCTTCTCGGCGCGGAAGGTCTCGCGGCGGTGAACCAGGGTCACGGTGCTGGCGATGTTGGCCAGGTACAGCGCCTCTTCCACGGCAGTGTTGCCACCACCGACCACGGCAACCGGCTTGTTGCGGTAGAAGAAACCGTCGCAGGTCGCACAGGCGGAAACGCCCTTGCCCATGAACGCTTCTTCGGACGGCAGGCCCAGGTAACGGGCGCTGGCGCCGGTGGCGATGATCAGCGCGTCACAGGTGTACACGCCGCTGTCGCCGGTCAGGCTGTAAGGCTTTTTCGAGAAGTCGACCTGGTTGATGTGATCAAACACGATCTCGGTTTCAAAGCGCTCGGCGTGTTCTTTCATACGCTCCATCAGCACCGGACCGGTCAGGCCGTGGACGTCGCCGGGCCAGTTGTCGACTTCAGTGGTGGTGGTCAACTGACCGCCCGCCTGCATGCCGGTGATCAGCAACGGCTTGAGGTTGGCCCGGGCAGCGTAGACGGCAGCGCTGTAACCGGCAGGGCCGGAACCGAGAATAATCACTCGCGAATGACGGGTATCAGACATGACTCACTCCTATCGACCGCCCGGACAACAAGGCGGCTGGAATAAAAAAGGGACCACGAAGCACTTGGGGAAGGCTTGAACTCGCAGGCCCTGAAAAATAGTGGGTGCAGCGTATCGAGGGGGGCAAGATTAAGGAAATACGGAATAACAATCCAGCTCATAGGTGGTCTCTATGCAGTCGACCCGACTAATCGACGCCTTTGTTACCGTTGATGTCGTCACACTGCCAGCGCTTTCGCCCTGAATGCAAAGCCGGTAAGGTCGGCGCGTTCGTCATCCTGCTCGGAGTTTCCCATGCCCGCCCCTGCTCTTTCCGGCCCGCAGTATTTGCGCGAAGGCCTCAAACTGGTGTTGAGCCCTGGCCTGCGTCTGTTTGTGCTGCTGCCACTGGCGATCAACCTGGTGCTGTTCGTCGGTTTGATCTATTTCGCCGGCCATCAGTTCAGCCTGTGGGTCGACACCTTGATGCCGACGCTGCCAGGCTGGCTGAGCTTTTTAAATTACCTGCTATGGCCGCTGTTTGTGGTGCTGGTGGTACTGATGGTGTTTTTCACCTTCACCATGCTCGCCAATATCATCGCCGCGCCGTTCAACGGCTTTCTCGCGGAGAAAGTTGAAGTGGTGGTGCGTGGCACCGATGACTTCCCGCCGTTCAGTTGGGCTGAGCTTGCAGCAATGGTCCCACGCACCCTGGCCCGGGAAATGCGCAAGCTGGGCTACTTCCTGCCACGGGCCATCGGCCTGTTTATCCTGTCGTTCATTCCGGTTGTCAACCTGGTCGCTGCGCCACTGTGGTTGCTGTTCGGTGTGTGGATGATGGCGATCCAGTACATCGACTACCCGGCGGACAACCACAAGCTGGGCTGGAACGAAATGCTCGCCTGGCTGCGCCAGAAACGCTGGCAGAGCATGAGCTTCGGCGGCAGCGTCTACCTGGTGCTGCTGGTGCCGGTGGTCAACCTGCTGATGATGCCGGCGGCAGTGGCAGGGGCGACATTGTTCTGGGTGCGCGAGCAAGGCGCCGAGGCGATGGCCGTGCCCAAAGTGACCCAGTCATAAATCCATCATCTCGATGACACAATGACGACATGGCCCACAGCGACACTGTGGGTCATGACGACAGCCTCGCTCCACATCACCCTGATCACCGAAACCTACCCGCCAGAGATCAACGGGGTGGCCAATACCCTTGGCCGCCTGTGCGACGGTTTGCGCGCGCGCGGCCATCAGGTTGAACTGGTACGCCCACGCCAAGGCATCGACCAGAGCCGGCCCAGTGACGACGAATTGCTGCTGTGCCGAGGTTGGCCGTTGCCCGGTTACCCGGGCCTGCAATGGGGTCAGTCGTCGATGCACAAATTGCTGCGACGCTGGACACGCCAGCGGCCCGACGTGCTGTACATCGCCACCGAGGGGCCACTGGGGTTGTCGGCACTGCGCGCGGCGCGGCGCCTGGGGATCAGCGTGGTCAGCGGCTTTCACACCAACTTCCAGCAATACTCCAACAGGTACGGTCTGAGCCTGTTAAGTCGCGTGGTCATGCACTACCTGCGCTGGTTTCATAACCGTTCGACCTTGACCCTGGTGCCCAGCGCCAGCCAGCACCTGGAGCTGGAACGTCGGCATTTCGAACGCCTGGGGATGTTGTCGCGCGGGGTCGACAGCCAGCTGTTTCACCCAGTCAAGCGAGACAATGCCTTGCGTGAAAGCTGGGGCCTGGAAAACGACGATATTGCGGTACTGCATGTGGGGCGCCTGGCCCAGGAAAAGAACCTCGGCCTGCTCAAGCGTTGCTTTGATGCCGTGCAGGATACTTACCCAAGGCGCCGATTGAAGCTGATCATCGTCGGCGATGGTCCGCAACGTTCGCTGCTGGAGCGCGAGTTGCCCGACGCAGTGTTCTGCGGTACCCAGCGCGGCGAAGAACTGGCTCGGCACTATGCCTCGGGGGATCTGTTCCTGTTCCCCAGCCTGACTGAAACCTTCGGCAATGTGGTACTGGAAGCCATGGCCTCCGGGCTCGGTGTGGTGGCGTACGACCAGGCTGCCGCCACCCAGCATATTCGCCATGGCTACAACGGCGTGCTGGCGATGCCCGGAGATGAGAACGCGTTTTGTGATGCGGCCATCTGGCTGCTGGAAGAACGCGAGACGTTACGCCGGGCGCGGCTCAATGCCCGCCAGCATGCGAGCCGCCAGGGCTGGGCGGCGATTATCGAGCAGTTCGAGAACCAGTTACGCGGAGTATGCGAGGACGAGCAGGTGCCGCCCGTCCTCTCGCCGCTTACACCAAAGTCGTCAACGCCTCACGACTGAATGGCAGGATGTCACCCTCACGACCTTCGCGTACCTTCACGGCCCAATCCGGGTCAACCAGCAGGGCACGGCCGACAGCGACCAGGTCGAACTCGTCGTTGTTCAAGCGTTCCAGCAGTTTCTCCAGGCTGGCCGGTTGCGCGACCTTGTCGGTGTTGACCATGAACTGCAGAAACTCGCCATCCAGGCCGACACTGCCGACAGTGATGGTCGGCTTGCCGGTGAGTTGACGCGTCCAGCCAGCGAGGTTGAGGTTGGAGCCTTCAAATTCTGGCTCCCAGAAGCGACGGGTAGAACAGTGGAAAATATCCACGCCGGCGTCAGACAGCGGCTTGAGGAATTCACCCAGCGCCTCGGGGGTTTGCACCAGACGCGCGGTGTAGTCCTGCTGCTTCCACTGGGAGAAGCGGAGAATGATCGGGAAGTCCGGCCCCACGGCAGCGCGGGTGGCCTGGATCAGCTCGATGGCAAAGCGCGAACGGTTGGCCAGGCTGCCGCCGTATTCGTCGGTGCGCTGGTTGCTGCCTTCCCAGAAGAACTGGTCCACCAGGTAGCCGTGGGCGCCGTGGATCTCCACGCCGTCCATGCCGATGCCTTGGGCATCCTTGGCGGCTTGGGCGAAGGCGGCGATGACGTCCTTGATGTCCTGGGTGGTCATGCCGTGGACGACCACGTTGCCATCCTTGAGTTTTTCCATCGGGCCGTAGGCCGGCACACTGGCGTCAGGCTCGGTGCCGATACGGCGCACACTGCCCACGTGCCATAGCTGCGGGACGATCTTGCCGCCTTCGGCGTGCACCGCATCGACGACTTTCTTCCAGCCGGCCAAGGCCGCTTCGCCGTAGAAGTGCGGCACGTTGGGGTAGCCGTTAGAGGCCTGGTGGCCGACCACAGTGCCTTCGGTGATGATGAGGCCCACACCGGCGGCTGCACGGCGGCGGTAGTATTCGATAACGTTGGAATTGGGTACGCCACCCGGGGAAAACGAACGAGTCATCGGCGCCATGACCACACGGGTGGACAGTTGCAGTGCACCGAGCTGGAACGGTTTGAACAAGGCTTGGACAGGCATGGGAGCACTCCACTGGAGAGGGAATTTATGATGTGGATAATATGGGGAGTGCGCGGTGCCGAGTAGCACTATTGATCTGGGTGATTAAGGGGTAAAAGCCGGAGAACCCGGTTGTCGCTAGTAACCCGTGACGAGCGGGCTTGTTGTGGCGAGCGGGCTTGCCCCGCGTTGGGGCGCGAAGCGGCCCTAAAACCATTAGCCTCGGAGTGCCTGGAAAACCGCGGCGAGGTTATTGGGGCTGCTACGCAGCCCAACGCGGGGCAAGCCCGCTCGCCACAAAAGCCCCTTTTTGCCGGAGTGTTAGCTCAAGGCTTTTTCGATGGCCTGAACGACCGTTGGGTCATCCGGTGCAGTGCGCGGCGAAAATCGTGCGAGCACCCGGCCGTCTTTACCCAGCAGGAATTTCTCGAAATTCCAGGTGATATCCCCCGGAAACTCGGCGCCCTCGCCCGCCAGCAAGCGGTACAGCTGATGACGATCAGGGCCATTGACCTCCAGTTTGCTGCCCAACGGAAAGGTCACTCCGTAGTTGAGGCTGCAGAACGCCTGGATTTCTTCCTCGGTGCCCGGTTCCTGCCCTGCAAACTGGTTGCACGGCAGGCCGAGCACGGTAAAGCCCTGGCCCTTGTACTGCTGATAGAGGTTTTCCAACGCAGCGTATTGCGGGGTCAGGCCACATTTGGACGCCACGTTGACCACCAGCACAACATGCCCCTTGTAGGGCGCCAATGGCAGCTCTTGTCCGTCCAAAGCTTTGAGTTTCAGGTCGTGGAAAGCACTCATGACGAACTCCAGATATCCCATGTTCTTCGCATTGCGGCACTTCGAGATTACAACCCGCAAGCCTGCAATCATAGACGCCGATTACAAAACTCGCCTGCGGATTACTGAGCGGTCGGCCACGGCAAAATCGGAATCGCCGTCACGGCGTTCTGCGGGCTGCCTTCGATCAAACGGTCGCTGTACACCAGGTACACCAGGGTATTGCGCTTCTTGTCGAGGAAGCGCACCACCTGCATGGTCTTGAACACCAGCGAGGTGCGCTCCTTGAATACTTCGTCGCCGTCCTTGAGTTCGCCCTTGAAGCGAATCGGGCCGACCTGACGGCAGGCAATCGATGCCTCGGCGCGGTCTTCAGCCAGGCCCAGACCACCCTTCACGCCGCCGGTCTTGGCGCGGGACAGGTAGCAAGTCACGCCGTCGACCTTGGGGTCATCAAACGCTTCGACCACAATCCGGTCGTTGGGGCCGACAAACTTGAACACTGTCGACACCTGGCCAATTTCTTCGGCCGAGGCCAGCAATGGCATGGCCAACAGCAGGCCGAGCAATCCCTTCATCAAACGCATCGTGTATTCCTTTCGTTCAAACCAGGATCAGGTTATCGCGGTGCACCAGTTCCGGTTCCGCCATGTAACCCAATAGACCGACAATCGCATCAGACGACTGCCCAATGATTTTCTGTGCTTCCAGGGCACTGTAGTTGGCCAGGCCGCGGGCGATCTCACGACCGTCCGGTGCCACGCACACCACCATCTCGCCACGGCGGAAGCTGCCCTGCACCAACTTGACGCCCACCGGCAGCAGGCTCTTGTTGCCCTGGGACAACGCTGATACGGCGCCATCATCCAGCACCAAAGTGCCACGAGTTTGCAGATGACCGGCCAGCCACTGTTTGCGCGCCGCCAGCATGCCGCGTTCCGGCGACAGCAGTGTGCCGATGCGCTCGCCTGCCTTGAGGCGATCCAGCACACGCTCCAGGCGCCCGCCGACGATGATGGTGTGCGCACCGGAACGCGCGGCCAGGCGCGCTGCACGCAGCTTGGTCTGCATGCCGCCACGACCCAGGGCGCCGCCGACACTGCCGGCCACCGCGTCCAGCGCCGGGTCATCGGCACGGGCTTCGTAGATCAGTTGGGCATCGGGGTTGTTGCGTGGGTCGGCGTCGAACATGCCGTCGCGGTCGGTGAGGATCACCAGCAGGTCGGCTTCCACCAGGTTGGCCACCAGCGCGGCCAGGGTGTCGTTGTCGCCGAAACGGATTTCGTCGGTGACCACCGTGTCGTTCTCGTTGATCACAGGGATCACCTTGAGCTCCACCAGGGCGCGCAGGGTGCTACGGGCGTTGAGGTAACGTTTGCGGTCGGACAGGTCGTCATGGGTCAGCAGGATTTGCGCCGTGTGGAGGCCGTGCTCGCCAAAGCTGGACTCCCAGGCTTGCACCAGGCCCATCTGACCGATGGCGGCAGCGGCTTGCAGTTCGTGCATCGCGCTGGGTCGCGCGGTCCAACCGAGGCGGCTCATCCCGGCGGCAACTGCCCCGGATGACACCAGCACCAATTCGACACCGGCCTCATGCAAGGCCACCATCTGCTCGACCCAGACGCTCATGGCTGCGCGATCCAGCCCCTTGCCATCCGCCGTCAACAGCGCACTTCCGATCTTTACGACCCAGCGCTGCGCACCTGTCACTTTGCTCCGCATCATCATCAACCTTAGATTGAGGGCTGCACGCGACCCAGCGCCGCCCATAACGTTATTCGTGGCTACATTCGTGACTGCTGGTATACCCGGATACCAAAACGCCGCTCCTGGGAGCGGCGTTCAAGTTTATCGCAACGGATCAGTCACGCACGTAAATGATTTCCGGACCATCTTCATCATCCACGTCTTCTTCGTCCCAATCATCGTCGCCGATGTCATGGACCGACTTCACGCCGCTGCGGCGCAGGGCACGCTGGTCGTCCAGGGCCTGCAGCTGGGCACGGGCTTCGTCTTCGATCTGCTGGTCGAGCTCGGCGAGTTCGGCCTTGAATACCGGGTCGGCCGCCAGGCGGTCGGCGCGGTCTTCCAGGTAGCGCATGATGTCGCGCGTCAGGCGCTCGGTGCCTTCTTTGGCGATGGCCGAGATCACATAGACCGGACCGGTCCATTCCAGGCGATCGACGATTTCCTTGACGCGCTCCTCGTGCTCTTCTTCGAGGATCTGGTCGCACTTGTTCAGCACCAGCCAGCGATCACGCTCAGCCAGGGCCGGGCTGAACTTGGTCAGTTCGTTGACGATCACTTCGGCGGCGTCCGGTGCGCTGGTGTCATCCAGTGGCGCCATGTCGACGAGGTGCAGCAGCAAACGGGTACGCGACAAGTGCTTGAGGAAGCGAATCCCCAGGCCTGCGCCATCGGAAGCGCCTTCGATCAGGCCGGGAATGTCGGCAATCACGAAGCTTTTCCAGCGGTCAACGCTGACCACACCCAGGTTTGGCACCAGGGTGGTGAACGGGTAGTCGGCGACCTTCGGCTTGGCGGCTGATACCGAGCGGATGAAGGTACTTTTGCCGGCGTTTGGCAGGCCCAGCAGGCCTACGTCGGCCAGTACTTTCATTTCCAGCTTGAGGTCACGCTGGTCGCCCGGCTTGCCTGGCGTGGTCTGGCGCGGTGCACGGTTGGTACTGGACTTGAATCGGGTGTTACCCAGACCGTGCCAGCCGCCCTGCACAACCATCAGTTTTTGGCCGGCCTTGGTCAGGTCGCCAATGACTTCCTGGGTGGCAGAGTCGATGATCGTGGTGCCGACCGGTACACGCAGCACCATGTCTTCACCTTTCTTGCCGGTGCAGTCGGTACTGCCGCCGTTGGAGCCACGCTCGGCATCGAAATGCCGGGTGTAACGGTAGTCGACCAGGGTGTTGAGGTTTTCGTCGGCCATCATGTAGATGGAACCGCCGTCACCGCCGTCACCGCCGTTAGGGCCACCGTTTTCGATGAATTTTTCGCGACGGAAACTCATGCAACCGTTACCGCCGTCGCCAGCTTTTACTCGGATGGATACTTCATCAACGAACTTCATAACAAAACGCCTCTCGTCGCATGGACGAGCTTAAGAAACCAAGACATAAGACTCTTGCAAAAATGAGCGCAGCGACCTCAATCAACGACCGCAAATCCAGCGCTTGAGTCCATTACAAACAGCTTTGCAAGAGACTCACCCCACAAACGAAAAAGCCCCGTCGCGAGACAGGGCTTTTCCAGCGATCGCGCAATTAAGCTGCGACGACGCTCACGTAACGGCGGTTGAAAGCGCCTTTTACTTCAAACTTGATCACGCCTTCGATTTTCGCGAAGAGGGTGTGATCTTTACCCATGCCAACACCGTAACCGGCGTGGAATTGGGTGCCGCGCTGACGCACGATGATGTTGCCCGGAATGATCTTCTGGCCGCCATACATCTTCACGCCAAGGCGTTTGGCTTCTGAGTCGCGACCGTTACGGGTACTACCACCAGCTTTTTTGTGTGCCATGAGTCAATTCTCCTAGTGAGGAATTAGGCTGAAATTAAGCCTGAATACCGGTGATTTTGATCTCGGTGTACCACTGGCGGTGGCCCATACGCTTCATGTGGTGCTTACGACGACGGAACTTGATGATGCGGATTTTATCGTGACGACCTTGGGAAATCACTTCAGCCACAACGGTAGCGCCAGCAACAACTGGAGCGCCGATGTTCACGTCATCGCCATTGGCGACCAACAGAACGCGATCAAAAGTAACGGATTCGCCGGTAGCGATTTCCAGTTTTTCGATCTTCAGGTATTCACCTGGGGCGACCTTGTATTGCTTGCCACCAGTAACAATTACTGCGTACGACATGGTATTTCTCCGATAATCCTGCTCACCCAGCGCTTTATAAGAAGAGGTATTGGCTGGCATGGCTGCATGGGATGGACGTCCCGAATGCAATTGCGTAAGGCAGGTGCTGCCCAGGAAGTTCAGGGTGCGCGATTGTACGCAAGCCTTTGATACGTTGCAAGTGGCCGTCTATCGCGCCTTGACACTGCGGGGTCAGGGTCCTAGCATGCCGCGCAACCCTTCTGGAGCGACTGTCGCTGATGCAACCCCAAGCTTTCTACCGCGCGGTCGCGGACGATTTTAGCGCCGTCGACGGCATCATCAAGCAGCAGCTGACGTCTAAAGTGCCGTTGGTCTCCAAAATTGGCGACTACATTACGTCGGCGGGCGGCAAACGCCTGCGTCCTTTATTAGTGTTGCTGTGTGGCAAGGCCCTTGGCCGCGAAGGCGATGACCTGCGCCTGCTGGCCGCCACCATCGAATTCCTGCACACCGCCACCCTGCTGCATGACGACGTGGTCGACATGTCCGGCATGCGCCGTGGCCGCGAGACCGCCAATGCCATGTGGGGCAATGCGCCCAGCGTGCTGGTGGGCGATTTCCTGTACTCGCGCTCATTTGAAATGATGGTCGAGCTGGGCTCGATGCCGGTGATGAAGATTCTTTCACAAGCCACGCGCATTATCGCCGAAGGCGAAGTGTTGCAGCTGTCGAAGGTCCGCGACGCCAGCACCACTGAAGAAACCTACATGGAAGTGATTCGCGGCAAGACCGCGATGCTCTTCGAAGCCTCGACCCACAGTGCCGCCGCCCTGTGCGAAGCCACGGCTGAACAGGCTGAAGCCCTGCGCACCTTTGGTGACCACCTGGGCGTGGCGTTCCAACTGGTGGACGACCTGCTTGACTACCGTGGCGATGCCGAAACCCTGGGCAAGAACGTGGGTGACGACCTGGCCGAGGGCAAACCGACCCTGCCGCTGATCTACACCATGCGCGAAGGCACCCCGGAACAGGCAGCCCTGGTGCGCAAGGCGATCCAGAAAGGCGGGATCGAAGACCTGGAAAGCATCCGTGAGGCCGTGGAAGCTTCGGGCTCCCTGGACTACACCGCACAACTGGCGCGGGACTACGTGGCACGCGCCATCAAGTGCCTGGAAGCCCTCCCGGCCAGCGAATACCGGGACGCCCTGGTTGAGCTGAGTGAGTTCGCGGTCGCGCGTACTCATTGATCTCTCTGTGGAGCCGGCTTGCCGGCTCCTACAAAATCCCCTTCGCGTCAAAACCCTATATAATGTGCGACTTTTAGCCATCCCTGACTCTCAAGGAGCTTTAGTGAGCACGTTGCCACCCTGCCCGAAATGCAATTCCGAATTCACCTACGAAGACGGCGCCCAGCTGATCTGCCCGGAATGCGCCCATGAGTGGTCCGCCGCATGCGAGGCCGAAGTGGCCAGCGATGAAACCGTGAAGAAAGACTCTGTGGGCAACGTCCTGCAGGACGGTGACACCATCACCGTGATCAAGGACCTCAAGGTCAAGGGCACCTCCCTGGTCGTCAAGGTCGGCACCAAGGTCAAGAACATCCGCCTGTGCGACGGCGACCACGATATCGATTGCAAGATCGACGGTATCGGCCCGATGAAACTCAAGTCCGAATTCGTCCGCAAGGTCTGAATAAGCTGCTTCCATCCCGCGCCCGTCGCGGGATGGCGTTTCGCCCTCCCCATTGATCGAACGCAATATCCACACAGAAAAACCAGGAAATCGCCAATAGGCACTTGCTATTCTACGAATAAGAATTATTCTCATTGAACTCATCAAGGAGAACGACCATGACTTATTTGATAGATGCCTGGCTGGACCGACCACACCCTTACCTGCGAATCCTGCATCGGGAAACCGGGGAAGTGTGCGCTGTGCTGGAAGAAGAAGCGCTGAATGAACTGCAGGACCAGGGCGATCTGGACGTCAACGGCCTGAGTTCCAGTGAACCTGGCGTGCTGAAAGAGGTGGTGCGTAACTTGTTTCTGTTCTGCTATGCCCGAGCGTTGCGCCCGGCCACGGAGCTGCATGGCAAGTTTCATCCATGAGCCAACCTGAATACACCTGCCTCATGTGGGAGCTGGCGTGTTGTGGCGAGCACGCTTGCTTGCGCTGGGGTGCGAAGCGCCCCTAACAGCCGACGACTGCTGCGCAGCCGAGCGGGAGCAAGCTCACTCGCCACAACAAGCCCGGCTCCACACAAAGCCAGGCGCATTGATGAACAGGTCTTACAGAACGTCGAGCAGCTCGACGTCGAACACCAGAACGCTGTGCGGCGGGATGCTGCCAACGCCTTGAGCGCCGTAAGCCAGTTCGCTCGGCACGTACAGACGCCATTTGCTGCCGGCATTCATCAGTTGCAGGGCTTCGGTCCAGCCGGCAATCACGCCGCCAACCGGGAATTCTGCAGGCTGGCCACGCTCGTAGGAGCTGTCGAACACAGTGCCGTCGATCAGGGTGCCGTGGTAGTGAGTACGCACTTGGTCTTCACGGGTCGGCTTGGCACCGTCACCGGCAGTCAGCACTTCAAATTGCAGGCCGGAAGCCAGCGTAGTGATGCCATCACGCTTGGCGTTTTCAGCCAGGAAAGCCAGGCCAGCGCCAGCAGCCGCTTCAGCCTTGGCCGCCGCTTCGGCTTGCATGATTTCGCGGATAACCTTGAAGCTTGCGGCCATTTGTTCTTGGTCAACACGGCTTGGCTTGCCGGCGAACGCGTCGGTCAGGCCAGCCAGGATCGCGTCCAGGCTTACGCCCGGTGGAGGGTTGTCGCGCAGTTGGTCGCCCAACTGACGGCCAATACCGTAGCTGACGCGGGTTTCGTCGGTGGACAGATTAACGTCGGACATGAAGAGGCTCCGCTGTAGGGCCGCGGGTTTCCCGTGCGGCCCAGAACTAAAAGGGCCAGCAGACTAGCACAGAATGTGGGGGCCGGATGAGCCCGCGCCACAGCCTGTCTACCGCTACCGGGCGCCACGCGTCGCCTTGCGCAAAAAATCATTTCAGCTTCCCGCCCCTCCGCCGATACAGCCCTACACCTTGGCTGGCTCAAACAACAACACCGTCCAGCAGACAGACATCACTTTTTGCGGAGCATTCGATGAATAGCTGGTTCGGCAACATCAGCGTCAACCTCAAACTCGGCCTGGGCTTCGGCCTGGTGCTTGTCCTCACGTCGATCCTGGCGCTGACCGGCTGGACCAGTCTTGGCAGCCTGATCGACCGCAGCAACTGGATGAGCGACATCACCCAGCTCAATGCCTCCCTGACCAAGCTGCGTATCGTGCGCCTGCAGTACATGCTGGCCAATGGCGATGAGGCAGTAGCGCAGAACGTACAGACCAGCCTGGATGCCTTCTCCGCCCAGCAGCAAAAGCTCCTGAACAGTTTCAAGAGCCCGGAAAACGTCAAGCTGCTCAACGAACAGAAAGCCGTCATTACCGCCTATCAGCAGTCGCTGAACAAAATGCGTGAGGCCTACCGTAACGGTAACGCGGCGCGCCAAGTCATGGGCGACAAGGCTGACATTGCCAACGCACAGATCGACGCGCTGAACACCAGCGTGGAGCAGATGCCCGACAGCCCGGAGCGCTTCACCCAGTTTCAAGCCGTAACCCATGCCAAATACGAATTCCAGTTGGCCCGCTATGAAGTGCGTGG
This sequence comes from Pseudomonas fildesensis, assembly GCF_001050345.1. Lineage (GTDB taxonomy): Bacteria > Pseudomonadota > Gammaproteobacteria > Pseudomonadales > Pseudomonadaceae > Aquipseudomonas > Aquipseudomonas fildesensis. The sequence continues at coordinate 418,257 of NZ_LFMW01000004.1, forward strand.
CTACACCGGCAACGTCAATGCCGACACTGAAGCCCGTGCCGCCGCGCAGATCGAAAAAGCCATCAGTGGCTTGAAAGGCCTCAGCACCGCATTCGGCGCCAGCCAGCAAACCGCACTGACTTCGCTGGAAAGCGCCCTCGGCGCCTATCGCAGTGCCGTACAGAGCTACAAGGCCGCCAATGCCAACATCGTCACTGCCCGTGCCGAAATGACCACCCAAGGCGCTGACATCGTCACCATCAGCGACAAGCTGTACGACATCCAACTGGAACGTCGCGACGCCGAAAGCGCCCAGGCCCGAAGCCTGCAACTGATCAGCACCTTGCTGGCCCTGTTGGTGGGCATCATCGCTGCCTGGGTGATCACCCGCCAGATCACCCGCCCGATCCAGGAAACCCTGGCCGTGGTGGAGCGTATTGCTTCCGGCGACTTGAGCCACAACATCCAGGTCACCCGTCGCGATGAACTGGGCGTGTTGCAACAAGGCATCCAGCGCATGGGCACGACCCTGCGCGAGCTGATCAGCGGGATTCGCGACGGTGTAACCCAGATCGCCAGTGCTGCCGAAGAGTTGTCGGCCGTCACCGAGCAGACCAGCGCAGGCGTCAACAGCCAGAAGATCGAGACCGATCAAGTCGCCACCGCAATGCATGAAATGACCGCCACCGTGCAGGAAGTTGCGCGCAATGCCGAACAGGCTTCCCTGGCCGCTGCCGATGCCGATGGCCAAGCCCGCGCAGGCGACAAGGTGGTGGCCGAAGCCATCGCCCAGATCGAACGCCTGGCCGCCGAAGTGGCGCGCTCCACCGATGCCATGGCCCACCTGCAACAAGAGAGCAACAAGATCGGCAGCGTGATGGACGTGATCAAGGCCGTGGCCGAACAGACCAACCTGCTGGCGCTCAACGCAGCGATTGAAGCCGCGCGTGCCGGTGAAGCCGGTCGCGGGTTTGCCGTGGTGGCTGACGAAGTGCGAGGCCTGGCCCAGCGCACCCAGAAATCCACCGAGGAAATCGAAGGTCTGGTGGCCGGTTTGCAGAACGGCACCCAGCAAGTGGCCAACGTGATGAACAACAGCCGCAGCCTGACCGACAGCAGCGTAGAGCTGACGCGCAAAGCCGGTGTGTCACTGGAAAACATCACCCGGACGGTGTCGAACATCCAGTCGATGAACCAGCAGATTGCAGCGGCTGCCGAGCAACAAAGTGCCGTAGCTGAAGAGATCAGCCGCAGTATCGTCAACGTGCGTGATGTGTCGGAGCAGACGGCTACCGCGAGCGACGAGACGGCCAAGTCGAGTATTGAACTGGCGCGTTTGGGTAGCCAGTTGCAGCAGATGGTCAGTCATTTCCGGGTGTAAAAACTTACATCCCGACTGAGCGCGATCACTGTGGCGAGGGAGCTTGCTCCCTCGCCACAAGTACACACTTAGACATACTCGGCCCTCCCTGAGTTGGGCCTTACCTCCAGCGCACTTACCGGAACACGTGAGCCTTCGGACGCGGGTCAGCGCTTCCAGTAAGATAGCAACCCCAGCCGCAAACTGGGATTGCAATAAAAAACCGCCCTACTAAGGCGGTTTTTTATTGCCTGCGATTTACCGCTCAGCCCTCGCCTTCCTCCACAAACACCACCCGATTCCCAAACGGGTCGTTGATGCTCATCTCCCGCGAGCCCCAAGGCGTTGCCTCAACCCCAGGCTTGGCATAACGGTAATCCTTGCCCAGCAATTGCTGCTGATAAGCGTCCACTCCCTGCGCCTGAATTCGCACCGCTGCGCCCGGCGAGGCATCGCCATGATGCTCGGACAAATGCAGCACGCACTCCCCCAACGACACCTGCAGATACAGCGGAAAATTCGCCTCGAACCGGTGCTGCCAATCAACCTTGAACCCCAGGAACTCGACGTAGAATTCCAGGGCCTTGGCCTCGTCGAAAATTCGCAAAATGGGGGTGACTTTTCCTAAGTGCATGGCGACCGCTCCGTGTAAAAGAGCGCCCACTATAGAGTCGAAAACCCGCCACGCAAATCCCCGCTGCGCGCCAAAAACCGCCCCGGGCGCTGACCGTTCGCCTGCCCATCGCTATAGCTCAACACCCCGTTGATCCACACACCCTCAATCCCTTCAGCCGCGCGTTGAGGCTCTTTGAAATCTGCCACATCCCGCACGCGCAACGGGTCGAACAGCACCAGGTCCGCCCAATGCCCTTCGCGAATTTCACCGCGCTCGGACAAGCCGAACCGAGCCGCCGACAACCCAGTCATCTTGTGTACGGCCGTGTGCAACGGGAACAACCCGACATCCCGGCTGAAGTGCCCCAGCACCCGCGCAAATGCGCCCCACAAACGCGGATGAGGGAACGGATCTTCAGGCAACCCGTCAGACCCCACCATCGACAACGGATGCGCCAGGATGCGCCGCACATCGGCTTCATCCATCCCGTAGTACACCGCCCCCGCCGGTTGCAGGCGACGTGCAGCATCGATCAACGAAACGTCCCACTCGGCCGCGATATCCTGCAAGTCCCGCCCGCCGACTTCCGGGTGCGGCGTCGACCAGGTGATGGTGATACGAAAGGCATCGGTGACTTGCTTGAGGTCCAGGGTCGAAGAACTCGCCGCATAGGGATAACAGTCACACCCCACCGGATGTGTTTTCGCAGCCGCTTCCAACGACGCCAACAGTTTCGGACTACGCCCCCAGTTACCCGCGCCGGCGCATTTGAGGTGGGAAATGATCACCGGCACCCTGGCATGCCGGCCGATCAGAAACGCTTCGTCCATCGCCTCCAGCACCGGCTCGAATTCACTGCGCAAATGCGTGGTGTACATCGCACCGAACGCCGTGAGTTCTTCGCTGAGTTGCAGCACTTCATCGGTCTCGGCACTGAACGCGCTGGCATACGCCAGGCCAGTGGATAACCCGAGGGCGCCGGCTTCGAGGCTCTCCTGCAATTGCACACGCATCGCCGTGATTTCATCGGGCGTGGCGGTGCGTTGCAGGTCGTCCATATGGTTGCTGCGCAGCGCAGTGTGGCCAATCAGCGCCGCAACGTTGACCGCCGGGTGGGCGTTTTCCACAGCAGCGCGGTAATCGGCAAAACGCGGATAGACGAACGCCTCACGCTTGCCCAGCAGGTTCATTGGGTCCGGTGGATCACTGCGCAAACTGACCGGCGAAGCGCTGATGCCGCAATTGCCGACGATCACCGTGGTCACGCCCTGGCTGAGCTTGGGCAGCATCTGCGGATGGCGAATCACCACTGTATCGTCGTGGGTGTGCACGTCGATAAACCCCGGCGCCAACACGCGGCCGGCTGCGTCAAGTTCATGCACGCCATGGGCGGCCGACAGATCGCCGATTTTTTCAATACGCCCGTCGCGCAACCCCACATCTGCGACGTAACCGGGCGTGTTGCTGCCATCAATGATCAGCGCCTGGCGAATCAGCGTGTCGTACTTCATATCAGTCTCCAAGCGGCAGGCTATCGGGGCCGCCGCGATAATCGTCCAGGGCCAGCTTGATCCGTCGCAGGCGTTCCTGGTTGTCGTCGGGCATGGCCAGCGCCAGCTCGGTGGCGAGCAGGTCGATGGCCAACAGCATGCCGTAGCGCGCCGCCGTGGGTTTGTAGATAAAGCTGGTTTCGGCCGGCTGCAGCGGTAGCAAGACATCCGCCAACTGAGCCAGGGGTGAGTCGGCCAGGGTGATGGCGACGATGCGCGCGTTATAGTTGCGGGCCAGCGCCACCACGTCGAGCAGTTCGGGGGTGAGGCCGGTCAGCGAGCACACGATCAGCACATGTTCCGGGCCCAACGTTGCGGCCGTCACACGCATCATTACCGGGTCGTGGCACGCCGCAATCGGGTAACCCAAACGCACCAGCCGCACCTGTAATTCATCGCTGCACAGGCTCGACGGGCCGCCCATACCAAATGCGTGGATCATCCGCGCCCGGCCCAGCAGGTTGACCGCATCGACAAAGCTGGCTTGGTTAAAGCCCGACAGGTGCTGACGCAACGTCGCTTCGATGTCGCCGAGAATCTGCCGGTGAAACGCCGACTGTTCCGGCAACCCCGTCGGATCGAGGAAACGACTGCCGACGCCACTGGCCTGGGCCAACTGCAAGCGTAAATCGCGCAGATCGCGGCAGCCGACGCTGCGCGCAAAACGCGACAAGGTAGCAGTACTGACCTCGGCCCGCTGGGACAACTCTTCCAGGCTGGCCGACGCGGCAAAGCCCACGTCATCCAGCATCAGTTTGGCGATTCGCCCTTCGCCGGCGCTGAAGGAATCCTGGCGGGCGCGGATCTGGTAGAGGATGTCCATGAGGTCTCCGGGTTACAGGATGCACGAAAGACCATAGGTAAGACCGAACGCGACCACCGAAATCAAGGTCTCCAGCACGGTCCAGGTCTTGAAGGTCTGGATCACCGTCATATTGAAGTATTCCTTGATCAGCCAGAAGCCGCCGTCGTTGACGTGGGAAAAAATCACCGAGCCGGCACCGGTCGCCAGCACCAGCAGTTCCGGGTGTGGATAACCCAGGCCCAGCGCGACAGGCGCGACCACACCGGACGCCGTGGTCATGGCCACGGTGGCCGAGCCGGTGGCGATACGCATCAGCGCGGCGAACAGCCAGCCCATCACCAACGGCGACAGGTTAAACGCATTGGCCAGGCCGAGAATTTCGTGGGTCACGCCCGCGTCTACCAGGATGCGGTTCAGCCCGCCGCCCGCGCCCACCAACAAGGTGATGCTGGCGGTCGGCGCCAGGCATTCATTGGTGAACCTGAGGATCGACTCGCGGTTGAAGCCCTGTGCCAGGCCCAGGGTCCAGAAGCTCACCAGAGTCGCTACCAGCAGGGCGATCACCGAGTTGCCGATAAACAACAGGAACTGGTTAAGCCCTGTGCCCGGCGTTGAAATCACGTTAGCCCAGCCGCCGATCATCATCAGCACCACCGGCAATAAAATCGTGCCCATGGTCAGGGCAAAACTCGGTAAACGGGTGCGCGGTTCGCGGTCGATGAACTGGCGTTCCAACGGGTTTTCCGCCGGCAAGTGAATGCGCGGCACGATGAACTTGGCGTACAGCGGGCCGGCGATGATCGCCGTCGGAATACCGACGAGGATCGCATAGAGCACGGTCTGCCCGACCGAGGCGTTGTACGCCAGCACCGCCATCATCGCAGCCGGGTGCGGTGGCACCAGTGCATGCACCACCGACAAACCGGCGACCATCGGCAAGCCGACCATCAGGATCGAGACCCCGACACGCCGCGCCACGGTAAAGGCGATCGGCACCAGCAACACAAAACCGACCTCGAAAAACAGCGGCAGCCCCACCAGAAAGGCGATACAGACCATGGCCCAGTGGGCATTGCGCTCGCCGAAACGGTTGATCAGCGTGCGCGCCACCTGCTCGGCGCCGCCGGACTCGGCCATCATCTTGCCGAGCATGGTGCCCAGCGCCACGACCAGGGCGATATGCCCCAGGGTTTTACCGACGCCCGCCTCGTAGGAGCCCATGATGGTATCCGCCGGCATCCCGGCCATCAGCGCCAGGCCGATGGACACCAGCGTAATAACGATAAACGGGTTGAGCCGGTAACGTGCAATCAGCACGATCAAAGCAATGATGGCGATGGCAGCGTATGCCAATAGCCCGAAGCCCGGTGATGCGGCCATGCGGTACTCCTCGGAAAGGGTCACGTCGAGTTGGTTGTGAAACTCATAAATCATTACCGATGAATATTTTCAATTTTTATGAAAGTAATTTTCGCCCACAGATAAGCGCTGTCGCGTTGGGATATGCCCGACACTCGTGGATGAAAATTCAGAGGGTGTTCTTACATGAAGATCAGAGAATGCCGGAAACTCAGCCGCTACCATCGAGTCATAGAATGCGCATCCATTCATGCCCAGGAAAATCGACCATGATTCGCACATCCCTCGCTGCCAGCGCCCTGCTTCTAGCCCTGTGCGCCGTCGCCTCGGCCGCCGATAACCCGGCGCTGAAAAAATGCATGGACAGCGCCAACACGACCGCCGACATGGTCACGTGCAACGCCAAGGAAGCCAAGGTGCAGGATGCGCGCCTGAACAAGGCTTACAAAACCGCCCTAGCCGCCCAGGAAGGCGCGCGCAGGCAGCAACTGCAAGATGTGCAGCGCTTGTGGATCAAATACCGCGACGCCAATTGCGCCTTCGCAGGCTCGGCGACCGGCAGCACCATCGATCAGGTCAACGGCTCCGGCTGTGTGCTGGACATGACCCAGACCCGCGCTCAGGAACTGGAAGACCTGGTCGGGCCGTAATACACACTCGCGCCTAAAGGGGTATGTGATCAGTCGTGATGAACCTTGGCGCGCTTGAGCAGTTTTTTGCAGCGCTCGGACAAATGCAGCACCCGCAAATGCTTGCCGGCCTTGCTGTAGCGCTCGCGCAGGGTCATCAATGCAGCAATCGCTGAATAGTCGACAAAGCTCAGGTGACGACAATCCAGCGTCACCTGGGCAGGGTCGCTCGCAGGATCGAACTGGTTCAAAAACGGCGTAGTCGACGCAAAGAACAACGTGCCATGCAACCTATAGAGCTTGCTGCCGTCCGCTTCCAGATGCTCATCCGCATACAGCTCACGCGCCTGTTGCCAGGCGAAATTCAGCGCAGCGATCACGATGCCGCAGAGCACGGCTGTGGCAAGGTCGGTGAACACCGTGATCACGGTTACCGCAAGAATCACCAGCACGTCATTGAACGGCACTTTGTTGATCACCCGCAGCGACGCCCAGGCGAAGGTCTGCTGGGACACCACAAACATCACCCCCACCAGCGCCGCCAGCGGAATCCGCTCGATCAGCGGTGACAGAAACAGAATAAACAACAGGATCATCACTCCGGCAAACACACCGGAGAAACGCCCGCGCCCGCCGGAACTGAGGTTGATCACCGTTTGCCCGATCATCGCGCAGCCGCCCATGCCGCCGAACAGGCCCGAGGCTATATTCGCCGCGCCCAGGGCCACACTTTCGCGGTCTGGGTAGCCGCGAGTCTCAGTGATTTCGTCGGTAAGGTTCAGGGTCAGCAGGGTTTCCAGCAGGCCAACCATGGCCATCAGGAATGCGTAAGGGGCGATGATGCCAAGGGTTTCCAGGGTCCAGGGAATCTGCGGCAGGGCGAAGGTCGGCAGGCCGCCAGCGATGTGGGCCATGTCGCCGAGGGTGCGGGTCGGCAGGCCGAGCAGGTACACCGCCAGGCCCACGCCGAGGATCGCCACCAACGCGGGCGGCACCGCGCGGGTGATGCGCGGCAGCAGGTAGACGATGGCCATGGTCACCAGCACCAGGCCGGTCATCACGTACAGCGGCGTGCCGCTGAGCCAGGTCTCGCCGCTCTTGAAATGCTCCAGTTGCGCCAAGGCAATGATGATCGCCAGGCCGTTGACGAAACCGAGCATCACCGGGTGCGGCACCATGCGTACCAGCTTGCCCAGGCGCAGCAGGCCGAAGGCGACCATGATCAGCCCGCCCAGCAACACCGTGGCGAGCAGATATTCCACGCCGTGCTGCACCACCAGCGCGACGATCACCACCGCCATCGACCCCGCCGCGCCCGAGACCATGCCGGGCCGCCCGCCGAACAACGCGGTGAGGGTGCAGATGATGAAAGCGCCGTAGAGGCCCATCAGCGGGTTGAGGTGAGCCACCAGGGCAAAGGCGATGCATTCGGGTAGCAAGGCGAAAGACGTGGTGAGGCCGGCCAGGGCATCGGCGCGCAGACGGGTGAGGTTCATGGGGTACCCAAGAGTAAATCAGGAATAGATTCAGCTATCACAGATGATAAAAGCGACCTGATAAGGTCGCTTTGAAGTGTATGAAAAATCGTCGCTATCTTAACAGTTTCCAGAGGGCTACACGGCCCTCACATCCTGATCAAATATATCGGCCTGCGCGCAGAGCAGGCAGACCTGCGCCCACCGAGCCTGGAGCAATGGCGCTTTCGCAATGTAGTCGAGACGACTTTTGATTTTTGATCCCTTGGCCAAATGAGCCAGCACGCTCTTCATATTCAAATGGCATTCAAGTTCCTTCAGCACAGCGGCCCCCGCAGGGAGGACAGCCGCAGCCAACCAGGACTCAATCGCCTTGGAAGGAATACAAATAACCGTTTTATTGGTTGGAACAACATTCCCCAGCCAGGACAACAAAACCGTGCGCAAAGCAGTAACTGAATCCTGTGCATTAGGACAAGGCATCTGACAGGGCAGCGGCCCCCAGTTATTTTGCAACGCCAGTGCTTCAAGTCCGGAATTGGCATACGTCATGCCCGCCACGTCAGCGTCCAAGTGCACTATATAAAAGTCATACATGAAAAGTGTCGGGTCATCATGCAGTACGCCCTCTCCACGCTGGACACTTTGATGGCACCACTTGGCAACGCCACCCCAACCCTCCCCTAGCTCTCTTGACGAAGCTTCTGGCTGTATTAACTTCAGAACAAAGGGCGCCTGCAAAATCGCTTTAAGCGCTGCTTCTATCACGACCAGATCGGTTTTCCCTTCGGCGATTAACGCGATACGCAAATCAGACATTCGGGAGAGCCCCTAGGTGCCCCATCATCCAGAGCCGGGAGAGTGGATAGTTTTTGTTCATCTCCAAGAGCTTTTCAGTCGGCGCTATGCGAGTGACGCTGGTGTGGCCTTCACTGTTGCGGTCGACTGCAAACAATCGGATCTCATCATCCGAAAGGTCAAGTCCATCCAGTACAGCGGGGTTATGGGTAGTAAATAACAACTGGCGTTGTGCATCATTGACTCTTAACCAATACGCCAATTTCTCTGTCAAACGCATTGCCAACCGTGGGTTCAACGCCTGATCCAAGTTATCAATCGCCACGACCATTGGAGCAGTGGGTGACAAGCATAAAATCGCACTGAACAATACATACAAAGCCCCTTCGCTGGCATCGTAGGCAGTCAACGTATTTCGACCTGGTCTCATGAAGCGGTCTGTCAGCTTCAACACTCGCTGGCCCCGAGGGACAGAGGGAGAAAGCAGACTGCCGGCGGTAGAGACCGCATCAATATCAACAACCCAATCGATCAACTCCAATACCGAATCCATTAAATCGGGATCGCTGCTCAACACACTCTTGAGTTCATCGAATGCTTCGGCCAGACGCCCCCCGGCCAATCCCAATGGAATGCGTGTTTGTGGATCCGCCACAGTTGCACGCAAAGAAGGGGTATTAGGACTGTAGATCGCATAGTCCTGCAAGTTTTGCATCAGCTTCCCGGCGAGGTTCTCCGGAGGCAAATCAACCAGTTTTAATGCTGCGAGCCCCGCCGTTGGCTTCATATTTTTGCTGCTTCTAACGCCGCTGGTCAAAATTTCGGTTTTTTCATCCCGCAGGTATTCGGTCTTAAAACTCCAGGCAGACTCGGGCTTCTCAATCGGGTTCAAAATTGAAGTTCGATACTCTTCGCCTGCCTGCCCTTTGGCACTTAAATGAATTTCGGGCCGAATACTGGTGCCTGTAAATGAAGTCTTGAACAGTCGCGGCAACCCGTCTCTGACGCCCCGACGAGTCAGTGATTCCGAGTCTACGACCCCATTTGCTGCCGCCCCCAACACACCAAGCGCCTCAAGGATATTACTCTTCCCAACACCGTTGGCACCGATGAAACAATTGACTCGGCCTAGTTCGAGGGTCAGCTCAGGAATGGACTTGAAGCCTTTAATCACTATGGTTTTAATCATTCAAGACTCCCAGTCTTCCATCACCAAAAACTACGGTGCGTATCAGCCTGATGACAAGTGCCATCGAATACTCGCATTCAATGTCGAGGTTGCATTCTCAGGGCTCAGCGTCGTTCACGCAATCCAGGAAATACTTCTCGTACGCCATTAACACAAACGGCCGCCCGAGGGCGACCGTTTGTATGGCGACGCATCTAGCTGTAGATGTCACACCATCTCGTTGCGAATCCAATCGACGACGGACGTCCGCTTCGGTGCCCAACCCAACAGTTCACGCGCATGTTTGCCACGCACCCGGCTGTTGGAGCCCAGGCCGTAGTTGGCCATTTCATAACCCCACTCGGCTTCGGCGTCAGCCAGTGGCCAATCCTGCGGTTGACCCAGGTTCAGCACTTGGGCGATAGCGGTGGTCATGTCGATAAACGCCGCTTCGCTGCTTTCCACAAAGTAGAAAGTGCCCGGTACATTCTTCGTAAGCGCCAGCAGGTACAGCGCCACCACGTCTTCGATATGCACGTTGGACCAGATGTTCTGCCCAGTCCCAACATGGCGCACCACCCCACTCTTGCGCGCCTGCTTGAGCAAACGTGGCAATTGCACGCTGTCGCGCTTCACGCCCAGGCTGTGGCCGTAGATCAAGGTGTTGCAGATCACCGCCGAATTCACGCCGTCTTTGGCCGCCGCCAGGATCAGGTCGTCGATGGCTACCCGCGCGGCCTTGTCGACGGTCGGTTCCGGCAGGTTGTCTTCAAAATAGATGACATCGCTGGCCTTGCCGCCCGACGCATCCCCTACGATGCTCGAACCGCTGGTGTGCAGGAACGGCTTGTTCGAACCTTTTAAGGCGGCGAGCAGGGTTTCTACGGCAGCACGGTGGTCGCTGCTGGCGGCGTTGATCACCGCGTCTGCCTTCTTCGCCTGTTCAGTCAGGACCGCGCTGTCGTCCAGGGTGCCAATCACCGGGGTAATGCCCAGGACAGTCATTTCAGCGGCTTGTTCGGCGCTGCGCACCAGGCCAGTGACGGTGTGGCCAGCGTTGACCAGGCCAGTGGCGATGGAACCACCGATAAAACCTGCTGCGCCGGTAATGAATACGTTCATGGAGTGTTCTCCTGACTGGGTAAGTGATGGGTGTAGGAGCTGTCGAGCGCAAGCGAGGCTGCGATGGGTGCAACTCGATGAGTGCCCAAATGATGACGGTGCTGCTCCTGATGAATAAGTCCCTATTACCCAATTCAATCTTGCGCAGCGATCACGAATCAGCCGGCATACCGCGCCAGCTTGGCCTGGATAAAGTCCAGGAAGCACTGGATACGCAAGGCCAGTTGCGAGTTGCGGTAGAACACCGCGTGGATCGGCTGACGATAACCACTGTTGAACGCCTCCAGCACCGGCACCAGGCGCCCGGCGTCGATGTCGTTGACGGTCATGAAGTTCGACAGGCAGCAAATGCCCTGCCCTTCCAGCGCCAGTTGCCGCAAGGTTTCGCCGCTGGAGGCGGCTATGCCGGGCTGGATCAGCCAGCGGTCGCCTTCCACGTGGCGCAACGGCCAGTGGTTGAGGGTTTCGGTCTGGGTGAACCCCAGCAACGTGTGATCGACCAACTCGGCGACTGTCGTCGGTGTGCCGTATTGCTTGAGGTATTCAGGGCTGGCAAGGATATGCAGCGGCGTGCAGCCAAGGGACCGCGCATGCAAGGTAGAGTCGGCCAGGGCGCCGATGCGAATGGCGATGTCGGTGCTCTGCTCCAGCAGGTCGATGATCAAGTCATCGCTGTTCAGCTCCAGCTGGATCTGCGGGTACAGGCGCCGAAACTCGGCAATGTACGGCACGATCCCGTGCAGCATGAATGGCACGGCGGCATTGATGCGCAGCCGTCCGGCCGGGTTTTTCTGGCGTGACGACAGGCGTTCTTCCAGCTCTTCCATTTGCGCCAGGATCACCTTGGCCTGCTCGAAGAAGTACTTGCCCTCCTCGGTCAGGTCCATGCGCCGCGTGGTGCGGTTGATCAGCGTGGTGTCGAGCTTGGCTTCCAGGCGTGACAAGGTGCGGCTGACCGCCGACGGCGTCTGCCCGGCCTGCTCCGCCGCTGCTGAAATCGAGCCGCACTCGATCACGCTGACGAAGATCTGTAGCTCATCGGATCGGGCTTTCACGGGCGGTCCTCTTTATCGGTTCATCGCAGCTTACACCGAGAGGTTGAACACCTGCGCCAGATGCGCCTCGTAGCGTGCCACGTCGGTCTCGATGGCCGGGCGTTTCATCACGTCCACGCAGAGGAAGGTCGGCAGAGCGGTCATGCCGAGGAATTCGTTGGCCTTGTGAAACGGGAAGTACACCGCGTCCACACCCTTGCCTTCGAAGAAGTCAGTCGGGTCGTCGAAGGCTTGCTGCGGTGCGTTCCATGTCAGCGACAACATGTACTGCTTGCCTTGGACCAGGCCGCCGCTGCCGTACTTCTGCGACGCATCGGAGCGGGTACGGCCATCGCTGGCGTACAAGCTGCCGTGGCCTTCGGTAAAAACTTCGTCGATGTACTGCTTGACGATCCACGGCGCGCCCATCCACCAACCGGGCATCTGGTAGATGATCACGTCGGCCCAGAGGTATTTGGCGACTTCCTCGGCCACGTCGTAGCCTTCGTCGATGTGGGTAACTTTGATGTCGACGCCGCCACGGTCCAGCACCGCCACGGCGGCTTCATGCAGGGTGGCGTTGTAGCGGCCATCGGAGTGGGCGAATTTTTTGCCGCCGTTAAGCAGGAGGACTTTTTTCATGGGAGGGATCCAAAGGGTTAGAAATGTCTGGGGGCAGACTATCGGCTTGGATCTCTTGGAATAAGCAGCGGCACGGCAAAATACATTTGACTGAAACGCATGAATTCTTCTGTATTGTTAACCGCTAATCAGCAGATGGCCTCCCAATAGCGCCATGCCAATGAAAAATACCCGTTTGAACAGCACGGCGCTGATGCGCTGGCGCAGCACCTGGCCGAGCCACATGCCCAGCAATGCGGGCACCAGCGCCAGCAGCGAGGCATTGATTTCACCGCCGCCCAGCGTACCGCGCCAGGCCAGCCCGGCGGCCAGCGCCAGCGTCGAAACGGTGAACGACAGCCCCAGCGCCTGCACCAGTTGATCGCGACTCAAACCCAGCGCCTGCAAGTACGGCACGGCGGGTATCACAAACACGCCGGTGGCCGAGGTGATGATGCCGGTGATCAGCCCACACAACGGCCCCAGCCAACGTTCGGTCCCCGGCTTCACGTTGAACGTGGGCAAGAACAGTCCGCTCAACGCGTAGGCCAGCAAGGCCCCGCCCAACGCCCGCACCACCCAGTGCCCGCCGTCCATGCCCAGCCACAGCGTGCCGAGCCCGGTGCCGAGGAAAATCAGCAGCAACACCGGCCACAGGCGCTTGAGCAAGGCCCTCAGATGGCCGCCAAACGCCAGTTGCCAGAGGTTGGTGACCGTCGAAGGAATGATCAGCAATGCCGCAGCCTGCGCCGGCAGCATAGCCAGGCCGAGCATGCCCATGGCGACGGTGGGCAGGCCAAGGCCGATCACACCCTTGACGGTGCCGGCCAGCAGGAAGGTGGCGAACACCAGCAAAGTCGGGGTAAGGCCGAGGTTTTGGTAGAACGCTGGGAAGGTATTCATGGGGGGATTGTGGGGGTTTTCGAGGGGGACGGAAATTCGCCATATACTGAGGCAGCCTCTTGTTTTATGTGAGGCTGAGGGCCTCATCGGGGCCAGTCCAGTCACCCGAGAAATCAGCCATGCACTTTGACCTGATCGACTTGCGCCTCTACCTGCACATCCTCGACACCGGCAACATCACCGCCGGTGCCGCCCGCAGCCATTTATCCCTGGCCGCCGCCAGCGCCCGCATCCGCGCGATGGAGGCCTCGCTGGGCATCGAGTTTCTCGAACGGGGCCGTCGTGGCGTCACCCCCACCGCTGCGGGCAAGGCCTTGGCCCGGCACGCGCGCCTGTTGCTGCAACAGGCCGATCACCTGCAACAGGACCTGGCGGAGTACGCCAAGGGCGTCAAAGGCCAGGTGCGCCTGCTGTGCAACACCACCGCCCTCAGCGAATACCTGCCGGAACTGCTGGCGGACTTTCTGCGCGAACACCCCAACCTCGATATCGACCTGCAGGAACTGCCGAGCCTGCGTATCACTCACGCCTTGCGCCAGGGCACGGCGGACCTGGGGATCATCTCCGATTCGGTAGACACCCACGGCCTGCAGACCCTGGCGTTTCGCGACGACCCGCTGGTGCTGATCATGCCGCTGGAGCATCCGCTCGCGGCCAGCACAGTGAGTTTTATCGACAGCCTGCAACACGACTATGTGGGCCTGTCCGCCAACAGCGCACTGGCGGTTTACCTGGAAGAACAGGCACTGCACGCCGGGTTTCGCTTGCAGACGCGCATTCGTGCCGATGGCTTTGATGGCGTGATTCGCATGGTTTCCCGTGGCGCGGGCCTGGGGATCGTGCCTCTGGCGGCGCTGGAGCGTTGGCCGTCGGCGCAGGGCTTCAAAGCCCAACCTCTGCAAGAAGATTGGGCCTGTCGAAAGCTACTGTTATGCGCGCGCTCGTTCGAACAGCTGCCCGGTTACGCCAAGGCCTTGTTCGACGCCTTGGCCCTGCCCTTGCGGAAAAATCCGTAATACACCGCCGACAGAATCACCAGGAACGGCACGCCAAACACCAGCGTCATCTTGAACGCCTCGGTGAAATACGTGGTGATCATCACCGCCCCCATCAGCACCAGGCCCAGCAGCGTACTGTAGGGAAACAGCCGCAGTTGGAACGACAACTTCGCCCCGCCGTGGCGCTTGCGATAGCGGCGGAAGAACAGGTGCGTCAGGAAGATCATGAACCAGGTGAAGATCGCGCCAAACATCGAGATCGCCATCATCAGCGTGAACGAACTTTCCGGATACACCACGTTGAGCAAAGTCGCCAACGCGATGCCCGAGCTGGACAGCAGCAACGCGTTCAGCGGGATGCCGCTCTTGCTCAACGCGCCCATGGCACTGGGCGCAAAACCGGCGCGCGAGAGGCTGAACATCATGCGCGTGGTGATGTAGAGCTGGCTGTTCATCGCCGACAACGCAGCGATCAGGATCACGAAATTCATCACCCCGGTGGCACCGGGAATACCGATGGTCTGCATCACCGTGACGAACGGGCTTTGGCTCTGGCCGGCCTGGTTCCAAGGCACAATGGCGAGCATCAACGCCAGGGTCAGCAGGTAGAACACCACCAGGCGCACGATGGTCGCGCGAAAGGCCTTCTTGACTGCCTGCTCCGGGTCGGCGGCTTCACCGGCGGCAACCGCGATCATTTCCACGCTGAGGTAGCTGAAGATCGACACGATTACCGCGATCCACATGCCGCTCAAGCCGTGGGGGAAAAAGCCGCCATGGGCGGTGTAATTATGCACGCCGTAATCCGGCTTGCCGGAGCCGAACACCACATACACCGCCAAGATGATGAAGCCGACGATGGCGCTGATCTTGATCGTCGAGAACCAGTATTCGAAGGTGCCGAAGGTCTTCACGCTGATCGCATTGAGCGCAATCAACACGCTGGAAAACGACACGATCCACACCCATTCCGGCACGTTGGCGAACCAGTACTTCATGTACATCGCCACCGCCGTGACCTCGGCGCCCACCGCCAACACAATCGCCGCCCAGTAGGCATAGCGCACCAGGAACCCAGCCAGCGGGCTGATGTAGAACTCGGCATAGGCGCCAAACGAGCCGGAGGTGGAATGCGCCACCGTCATCTCCGCCAGGCAGCCCATCAACAGCAAGGTGATCAACGCGCCGATGGCGTAGCTCAGCAACACGCTGGGCCCGGCATAGCCAATGGCGTAGGCGCTGCCCATGAACAGCCCGGTGCCGATGGCGCCACCGATGGCGATCATGCTCATCTGGCCGCAAGTGAGCTGGCGCCTCAGGCCCAGTTCGCGGTGGGTGATCTCTGCAAAGCCGTTGTCTGGCGTGGTCACGTGGTGTGCCCCTTTATTATTGTGATTGCACTATTTGGCTACTTGCACTGCCCCCTGTGGGAGCTGTCGAGCTTTAGCGAGGCTGCGATGCAGGCGCCTCGGTCGGTCAGGCACACCGCGGTGATCCGATCGCAGCCTCGCCGGGCTCGACAGCTCCCACATTGGATTTGTGGTGCTCTTAAGTGACGCTGTTGCGCACCTTGAATTGCGGCTGGTCCCAAGTGGCGTTATCAAGAATTTCGCCGAGGATTTCCACCGCGTCCCACACCTCGGTAAAGCTGGTGTACAGCGGGGTAAAACCAAACCGCATGATGCGCGGCTCGCGGTAATCACCGATCACGCCACGGGCGATCAGGGCCTGTATCACCGCGTAGCCTTCAGGGTGTTCGAAGCTCACATGGCTGCCGCGCTTGGCGTGCTCGCGTGGGGTGATCAGCGCCAGCTCATGGGCGGCGCAGCGGGTTTCGACCAACGCGATAAACAGGTCAGTCAAAGCGAGCGATTTGCTGCGCAGGCTGGCCATGTCGGTCTGGGCAAAAATATCCAGCCCGCACTCCACCATGGCCAGCGAGGTGATCGGCTGGGTGCCGCACAGGTAACGCGCGATGCCGGCGCTCGGCGCATACGCCGACTCCATCGCGAATTGCCGCGTGTGCCCGAACCACCCCGACAACGGCTGGCGCACCACGTCTACCAGCGCAGGGTTGACCCACACGAACGCCTGGGAGCCCGGGCCGCCATTGAGGTATTTGTAGGTGCAGCCAATCGCGTAATCGGCATTGGCGTGATGCAGGTCGATGGGCACCGCGCCCGCCGAATGTGCCAGGTCCCAGATACTCAACGCGCCACATTCGTGGCTCAAGGCGGTGAGTGCCTGCATATCGTACATGTAGCCCGTCTTGTAGTTGACGTGGGTGAGCATCACCACCGCCACGTCCTGGTCGATGGCCTGGGGCAGTTCGTCCGGGCTGTTCACCAGGCGCAGGGAATAGCCCTGTTGCAGCAGTTCGGCCAGGCCTTCGGCGATGTACAGGTCGGTGGGAAAGTTGCTTGCCTCGCTGACGATCACCTTGCGCGCAGGCGTGCGTTGACGCTGCACAGTCAACGCGGCGCTGAGCACCTTGAACAGGTTGATCGAGGTGGTATCGGTGATCACCACTTCGCCGTCACGCGCACCGATCAACGGGGCCAGGCGATTGCCCAGGCGCTGGGACAGGTCGGCCCAGCCGGCGCTGTTCCAGCTGCGAATCAAGCCATTGCCCCATTCGTCCGCGATCACCGCCTGCGCCCGCGCCAACGCGGCCACCGGACGTGCGCCGAGGGAGTTGCCGTCGAGGTAGATCACGCCAGCAGGCAACGCGAACTGGTGACGCAATGGCGCCAACGGGTCCTGGGCGTCGAGGGCGTGGCAATGGCTTCGGGTGGTCATGAGCGATCCTGCTTTTTATGAGTGAAGATGGACCAAATAATGAACGAAGCTTTAGAGAATTTTCGTGCAAAGTGGCGGGCAACAGGCTAATTAAGCTGTAGGAAATTCGAATTTAAACCGAAAACACGCGGATTTATTCTAACCATGATTCTCGACGCCACCGACCTGCGCCTCCTGCATTTCCTGCAACAGGATGGCCGTATCAGCAACCAGGAACTCGCCGAAAAAGTAGCCCTGTCGCCCTCTGCCTGCCTGCGCCGTTTGCGCTTGCTGGAGACTGAGGGAATCATCAGCGGTTATCGCGCGGTGTTGAATGCCGAGCGGCTGGGGATTGAGCTTGAGGCCATCGTCCACCTGTCATTGCGCCAGGATGTGGAGGATTGGCATGAGACGTTTATCAAGAAGGTGCAAGGCTGGCCGGAAGTGGCCAGCGCCTATGTGATCACCGGCGCCAGCAACTATGTGCTGCGGGTGCAGGCGCGCAACCTCAAGCACTTTTCGGACTTTATCGTGAACCACCTGAACCGCACGGCGGGGGTGATGGATATTCGGTCGGAGATTGTGTTGCAGAAGATCAAGGATCGGGATGAGGTGCTTGACCTGGTCATCCGCAAATAACAGCAACACCGTCGGTCAAATGTGGGAGGGGGCTTGCTCCCGATAGCAGTGTGTCAGTCACTTAAATGTTTACTGATAAGCCGCTATCGGGAGCAAGCCCCCTCCCACAGTTTTTTGACCGGGTTCAGTCTTCGAGGGCGCGCACGCGCTGCATGCGTTTCTGGTCTACCGGCGCAGCCGCGGCTTGCAACTCGAAGTCAAAGTCAACCTGCGCAAACCGCCCTTGCACGCCATACTCATGCGCCAGTTGCTGATCGTCACTGAAACGAATCTCGGCGATCAGCTCATCGCGCGTCGCATAGGCAAAATCATCATGCAGGTACGGGTCATCCGACAGGTTGATCTGCGTCGTCAGGTGCCGATGCCCCGGCGCCGAGATGAAGAAGTGGATATGCGCCGGCCGCTGCCCATGCCGCCCCAACTGGTCGAGCAACTGCTGAGTCGGTCCGGTTGGCGGGCAGCCATACCCCGACGGCACAATGCTGCGCAAACGATAGTTGCCCTGGGCATCGGTCTCGATGCGCCGGCGCAGGTTGAACTCCGATTGCGCAGGATCAAACCACGAATACGTGCCGCCGCTGTTGGCCTGCCAGACATCGACAATCGCGCCCGCCAACGGCTTGCCATCGGTGTCGCGCACCTGGCCACGCATGAACAGCGGAACCGCGTCGTCCTGGCCATCGTCCAGCCGTGCTTCGTATTTCGATAGCGGTGCACCGGCCACATACAACGGGCCTTCGATGGTGCGCGGGGTGCCGCCGGACTTGCCGGTTTCTTCATCGGCGGCGTCCATCAACAGGTCCAGGTAATGCTCCAGGCCCAGCCCGGCAGCGAGCAACCCGGCCTCCTGGTTTTTGCCCAGTTCGTTGAGGTAGTTGACCGCCTTCCAGAACTCTTCCGGGGTCACTTCCAGGTCTTCGATGATGTTTACCGTGTCCCGCAGGATTCGGTAAATCAACGCCTTGGTGCGCGGGTTGCCGCCGTCGTTAAGGTTGCCGCTGGCTTCTTCGAGAAAGCGTTGGGCGTGGGCAGTCTGGGACAGTCGGGTGGACATGGTGCATTCCTCATCTTGTAGTTATTAGTTTGAAAACCAGCCTAGCGGTCGTCCTCATGGATCGACGAAGGGTGCCGGCACAGGGCATTCACTTCGATGGTCATGTAGGGGTAAAGCGGCAGTTGCATCAGCAGGTCGTGCAGTTCTTGCACGCTGTCGACATCGAACACGCTGTAGTTGGCGTAGAGCCCGGCGATGCGCCACAGGTGGCGCCATTTGCCTTCTTGCTGCAGGCGCTGCGCCAAGGCTTTCTCTTCGGCCTTGAGGCCGGCGGCGCGTTCGGGGTTCATGTCGACGGGCAGGTTCACGGTCATTTTTACGTGGAACAACATGGCAGGCGTCCTCGGGTTATTTATCGCGACGGAAGAACGCCAGACGCTCTTCATCGATGGCCAGGCCCAGGCCCGGCGCGGTGGAGACATGCAGCTGGAAATCGCGGTACACCGGCGGCTCGGTGAGGATGTCTTCGGTGAGCAACAGCGGGCCGAACAGTTCGGTGCCCCACGCCAGCTTGTTCAACGTGAGGAAGGCATGCGCCGAGGCCAGGGTGCCAATGCCACCTTCGAGCATGGTGCCACCGTACAGGCCGATCCCCGCCGCTTCGGCAATCGCCGCCGTGCGCAGTACCGCGCGCGGGCCGCCGTTCTTGGCGATTTTCAGGGCGAACACCGAGGCTGCGCCTTCGCGAGCCAGGTTGAAGGCGTCTTCGACACACTCGATGGATTCGTCGGCCATGATCGGCGCCGGGCTCGACAGGTTGAGCCGGGCCATGCCGCTGCGGTTGTTGCGCGAGATGGGTTGCTCGATCAGGTCGATGCCGTTGTCGCCGAGCACCTTGCACGCGCGCAGGGCGACGGCTTCATCCCAGGCCTGGTTGACGTCGACGCGCACACTGGCGCGGTCGCCCAGGGTCTTTTTGATCGCGATCACATGGGCCAGGTCGTGGCTGACTTCTGCGGCACCGATCTTCAATTTGAAGATGCGATGGCGACGCAGGTCGAGCATCTTTTCGGCCTCGGCAATGTCCTGCGCGGTGTTGCCGCTGGCCAGGGTCCAGGCCACCGGCAAGGCATCGCGTACGCGGCCGCCGAGCAGTTCGCTGACCGGCAGGTTCAGGCGTTTGCCGAGGGCGTCGAGCAAGGCGCTTTCGATACCGGACTTGGCAAAGGTGTTACCGCGAATGCTGCGCTCGAGGCGCAACATGGCGGCGTTGATATTGCTGGCGTCCTGGCCGATCAGCAGCGGCGCGAAGTGGCGGTCGATGTTGACCTTGATGCTGTCGGGGCTTTCGTTGCCGTAGCTCAGGCCGCCGATGGTGGTGGCTTCGCCGATGCCTTCAAGGCCGTCGGCGCAACGCACGCGAATGACCACCAGGGTCTGGTTTTGCATCGTGTGCATGGCCAGCTTGTGCGGGCGAATGGTGGGGAGGTCGACGATGACGGTCTCGATCGACTCGATGGCGCAAATCGGCATGGCAATACCCGTTGGGTTCTTTATAGGTTGTAGCCGATTCTGTGCCGTATCTTTAAAGGCTTCCAATATAGAATGGGTCTCGAACAATACCTCCAAGGTATGAAAGGAGCCGTCATGGAACTGCGTCACCTGCGCTATTTCCAGGTGCTGGGAGAGACCCTCAACTTCACCCGCGCCGCCGAACGCCTGCACATCGCCCAACCGCCGTTGAGCCGGCAGATCCAGCAATTGGAAGATGAGCTGGGAGTGATTTTGCTCGAACGTGGCCGACCGCTGCGGCTGACCGAGGCCGGGCGGTTTTTCTATGAGCACGCCAATGTGTTGCTGGAGCAACTGGGCAAGGTTTGCGACAACACCCGGCGCATCGGCCAGGGCGAGAAAACCTGGCTGGGCATCGGGTTTGCGCCGTCGACCTTGTACGGTGTGCTGCCGGAGTTGATTCGGCGGTTGCGCAACCATGAGGCGCTGGAGCTGGAGCTGGGGCTGTCGGAGATGACCACCTTGCAGCAGGTCGAAGCGCTCAAGGCCGGGCGTATTGACGTGGGTTTCGGGCGCATTCGGATCGACGATCCGGCTATCGTCCAGCGCGTATTGGTGGAGGATCGCCTGGTGGCCGTGCTGCCGGCCGGTCACCCGTTGCTGGCCGCGCCCGCGACGCTCGCCCAATTGGCAGCCGAGCCTTTTGTGCTCTACCCCGGCAACCCACGCCCCAGCTATGCCGACCATGTGATTGCGTTGTTCGACGCCCACGGCTTGAGCCTCAAGGTGGCGCAGTGGACCAACGAATTGCAGACCGCCATCGGCCTGGTCGGCGCAGGCATGGGCGTGACGCTGGTGCCCGCTTCGGTGCAGGTGCTGCACCGGGCGGATATCGGCTACACGCCGATCGTGGAAGCCACGGCGACCTCGCCGATTATTCTGAGCCGACGGGTGAATGATCAATCGCCGGGGCTCAGCCATTGTCTGCAACTGGTGGAAGAGTTGATTCAAACACCTCCCTTGTAGGAGCCGGCTTGCCAGCGCCTACAAGGGGGCTAGCGTTGGCGCCGGGCATCGTTGCGTTGCAGAGTCTGGCTGGGCGACTCATCGAACAGTTTCCGGTACTCCGCCGAAAATCGCCCCAGGTGGGTAAAACCCCAGCTCAACGCGATTTCGGAGATGGTGCGAATGGAGCCGTGTTCGAGGATTTCCTGGCGCACGGCACCCAGCCGATGCTTTTTCAGGTAGGCCATGGGCGACAGGGCGAAGTATTTGCGGAAGGCGTCAAACAGCTTGAAGCGCGACACGCCGGCGGCGGCCTCGAGGTCTTCCAGGTGCACGGCTTCACGGGCGTTGTCGTGGATGTACTGGCGCGCACGAATGAGGTAATGCGGCAGTTTCACCCCCAGTACATCGCGCAGTTCTTCGGAGTAATTGTTCGGCTGGGCGAGGATCAGCCCCTTGATCAGCGAGCTTTCCAGGTCGCGGGTAAACGCCGCCTGCTCATACAACTCGCTGCTGCGCTCAAGCTCCGCGATGAAGTAACGCGCCATGCGCCACCATGACGCCGGGGCGCCGTCCACCGCGTCCATCACTGATTCAAACCGCAGCGGCGCCTCAATCGGCCGTTGCAGCAAGCCTTCCAGCGACTCGCTCATCGCCGCGCGGGTGATCACCACTTGCAGCTTGCGGCAGTCGCCGGAAATCGCCAGCACCTGGTGCTCGTTGGGCGAGATGATCACGCCTTGGTCACGGTTGGAACTGAGGCGCTCACCGTTCTTGCTCAACTCCTGCTCGCCCACCAGGGGCAGGCTCAGGCTGTAGCTGCTGAAGTGTTCGGCGTCTTCGATGTCGATGGTCACGTCGGTGCCGTATTCGATCACGCCCAGGGTGGTGGCGCGGGACTTGAACACGTTGGCGCTGTGATGGAAACGCAGGCGCTCGGGCGTGGCCGTCGCCAGGCGGTGGGGCCCGCAGATGCCGGACATCCAGCTGCAGGCGCCTTCCAGGTCGAAGCGTTGAATATGAATATCACGTGTATGGCTACTCATCAGGGTGCACCCACGGCGGTTAGGCATATGCGCGCTCTGACGGCGCGTCGTTATTGTTCGACAGCAAGTTCCACGCCACGCCAGCGGCATTGTCACTGGGTGGATAGCAACGGTCGACTAAGTGGATAAGAACCCGACTTTTCCGACAATGGCCTTGCAAGACAGTAGCGCATTGCGTCACCGCCCTGCACCGCCGTGGGTATTTGCTGCCCAATTATCCGGCCCACCTTCACCCATTAAGCGGATAGCCCGCGCACTGCCTCGCTGCCTCTAATAAACCACCGATTAGCCCCTATCAAAAAGGTGCCTCCCATGAGTGGTGCAAGAAGCGTCGAGCAGTGGAAAAGCTTTATCGAAAGCTGCCTGGATTTTCGCCCTGTGGATGAAGTGTTTCGCATCGCCCGCGACATGTTCACCGAGCCGGAACTGTTCGACCTGGAGATGGAACTGATCTTCGAAAAGAACTGGATCTACGCCTGCCACGAAAGCGAACTGGCCAACAACCACGACTTCGTTACGATGCGCGCCGGGCGCCAACCGATGATCATCACCCGCGACGGCGAAGGCCAACTCAACGCGCTGATCAACGCCTGCCAGCATCGCGGCACCACGCTGACTCGCGTCGGCAAGGGCAACCAGTCGACCTTCACCTGCCCATTCCACGCATGGTGCTACAAGAGCGACGGCCGGCTGGTGAAGGTCAAGGCGCCGGGGGAATACCCGGAGGGTTTCGACAAGGCCACGCGCGGCCTGAAAAAGGCACGCATCGAAAGCTATAAGGGCTTTGTATTCATCAGCCTGAATGTGAATGGCACGGACAGCCTGGAAGACTTCCTCGGCGATGCCAAAGTGTTCTTCGACATGATGGTCGCCCAGTCCGCCACCGGTGAGCTGGAAGTGCTGCCGGGCAAGTCCGCCTACACCTACGACGGCAACTGGAAACTGCAAAACGAGAACGGCCTGGACGGTTATCACGTCAGCACCGTGCACTACAACTACGTGGCCACGGTGCAGCATCGCCAGCAGGTGAATACCGAAAACGGCACGGGCTCCGGCACTACGCTGGACTACAGCAAGCTCGGCGCCGGCGACGCGAATACCGATGACGGCTGGTTCGCCTTCAACAATGGCCACAGCCTGTTGTTCAGCGACATGCCCAACCCCAGCGTGCGCTCCGGCTACGCCACCATCATGCCGCGCCTTGCGTGCGAACACGGCCAGCCAAAGGCCGAGTGGATGATGCACCGCCTGCGCAACCTGAATATCTACCCGAGCCTGTTTTTCCTCGACCAGATCAGCTCGCAGCTGCGCATCATCCGCCCGGTGGCGTGGAACAAGACCGAGATCATCAGCCAGTGCCTGGGGGTGAAAAACGAGTCCGACGCCGACCGCGAAAACCGCATCCGCCAGTTTGAAGACTTCTTCAACGTGTCCGGCATGGGCACGCCGGATGACCTGGTGGAATTCCGCGAAGCCCAGCGCGGTTTCCAGGGCCGGCTGGAGCGCTGGAGCGATATCTCACGCGGCAGCCATCGTTGGCAGACCGGCCCCACGCCGAACAGCGAAGCGCTCGGCATCCAACCGGCCATGACCGGCACCGAATTCACCCATGAGGGCCTGTACGTCAACCAGCACCGCAACTGGCAGCAATTCCTGCTCAAGGGCCTGGATCAACAAGCGCTGAAGCTGCGGGAGGTGGAGTGATGAGTGCCCAGTTGCAGTACCAGATCGAGCAGTTTTTCTACCGCAAATCCGAACTGTGCGACGCCCAGGACTGGGACGCCTATGTGCAGTTGTTTGACCCGCAGAGCGAATTCCACCTGCCGCAGTGGGACTCGGAACACGTCTACACCCGCGACCCCAAGCGCGAGATGTCGTTGATCTATTACGCCAACCGCTCGGGCCTGGAAGACCGCGTGTTCCGCCTACGCACTGGCAAGGCGGCGTCAGCCACGCCGATGCCGCGCACGTTGCACCTGATCAATAACGTGCGCATTGCCGAGCAGGCGGACGGCACGTTGGAGGTGCGGTTGAACTGGCACACGCTGTTCTATCGGCTGACCACGTCGGAGCAGTTTTACGGGCATGCGACGTACCGCCTGAAGCCGAATGGCGACAGCTGGCTGATCACGCGTAAGCACGCGTTGCTGCTCAACGACACCATCAACTCGGTGCTGGATTTCTATCACCTTTGATCAGGCACATCACACCCTGTGGCGAGGGAGCTTGCTCCCGCTGGGCTGCGCAGCGGCCCCAAAAAGCTTGGGAGCGCTGCGCACTCCAGCGGGAGCAAGCTCCCTCGCCACAAGGTATGCGCACGTCATGTATACGCGGAGAGAAACAAATGAATCACAAAGTGGCCTTCAGTTTTGCCGACGGCAAGACCCTGTTTTTCCCGGTGGGCGCCAATGAAGTCCTGCTGGATGCCGCCCTGCGCAATGGCATCAAGATCCCCCTGGATTGCCGCGAAGGCGTATGCGGCACTTGCCAGGGCCGCTGCGAGTCGGGCGACTACACCCAGGATTATGTCGACGAAGAAGCCCTCTCCAGCCTCGACCTGCAGCAACGCAAGATGCTCAGTTGCCAGACCCGGGTGAAGTCCGACGCGGCGTTCTACTTCGACTTTGATTCGAGCCTGTGCAATGCGCCTGGGCCGGTGCAGGTTCGCGGCACAGTGAGCAAGGTGCAGCAAGTGTCGACCAGCACGGCGATCCTGCAGGTGCAGCTGGATCAGCCACTGGATTTTCTGCCCGGCCAATACGCGCGCCTGTCGGTCCCCGGCACCGACAGCTGGCGTTCCTATTCCTTCGCCAATCGGCCAGGTAATCAGCTGCAGTTTTTGATCCGCCTGCTGCCCGACGGCGTAATGAGCAACTACATGCGGCAGCGTTGCCAGGTCGGCGATCACCTGCTGATGGAGGCGCCGCTGGGTGCGTTCTATCTGCGCCACGTCACCCAACCGTTGGTGCTGGTGGCCGGCGGTACCGGCTTGTCGGCGCTGCTCGGCATGCTCGATGAGCTGGCCGCCAATCGCTGCGATCAACCCGTGCACCTCTACTACGGTGTACGCGGCGCCGAGGACTTATGCGAGGCCGAGCGCATCACTGCCTACGCGTCGAAACTGCCCCATTTTCGCTACACCGAAGTGCTGAGCGACGCCTCACCCGAATGGCCGGGCAAACGCGGCTACCTCACCCAACACTTCGACCTGGCCGAATTACGGGACAGATCGGCGGATATGTACGTGTGCGGCCCGCCGCCAATGGTCGAATCCATCCAGCAATGGCTGGCGGATCAGGCACTTGATGGCGTTCAGCTGTATTACGAAAAGTTCACGCAGAGTAATATCTGACCCCTCAGCACTTCTGGGGGGCTGGTGCGGCGTGCAATCAACCCTGAGAAAAACAAGTAGAAGGGAATGTTAATGGCGGATGACATGGTTAACCCGGTAGGCCTCAAGCGTGGCCTGAAGAACCGGCATATTCAGCTGATTGCCTTGGGAGGGGCGATTGGCACGGGGCTGTTCCTCGGCTCGGCGGGCGTGCTCAAGTCGGCGGGGCCGTCGATGATCCTGGGCTACGCGATCGCCGGTTTCATCGCGTTCCTGATCATGCGCCAGCTCGGCGAGATGATCGTCGAAGAACCGGTGGCCGGCTCCTTCAGCCACTTCGCGCACAAATACTGGGGCGGTTACGCGGGCTTCCTGGCGGGCTGGAACTACTGGGTGCTCTACGTACTGGTGGGCATGGCCGAACTGACGGCCGTGGGCAAGTACATCCAGTTCTGGTGGCCAGAGATTCCGACCTGGGTCAGCGCGCTGGTGTTCTTTGTCGCGGTGAACCTGATCAACACCCTGAACGTGAAGTTCTTCGGTGAAACCGAGTTCTGGTTTGCGATCATCAAGGTGGTGGCGATTGTCGGCATGATCGTACTCGGCTGCTACCTGCTGATCAGCGGCACCGGCGGCCCGCAAGCCTCCATCAGTAACCTGTGGGACCACGGCGGGTTCTTCCCGAATGGCAGCATGGGGCTGTTGATGTCCATGGCCTTCATCATGTTCTCATTCGGCGGCCTGGAACTGGTGGGTATCACCGCCGCCGAGGCCAGCGAACCGCGCAAAGTGATCCCGAAAGCGATCAACCAGGTGGTCTACCGGATTCTGATTTTCTACGTCGGCGCCCTGACCGTCTTGCTGTCGCTGTACCCGTGGGATCAGCTGCTGCAAACCCTCGGCGCATCGGGCGATGCCTACAGTGGCAGCCCGTTCGTGCAGATCTTCTCGCTGATTGGCAACGACACCGCCGCGCAGATCCTTAACTTCGTGGTACTGACCGCGGCGCTGTCCGTGTACAACAGCGGCGTGTACTGCAACAGCCGCATGCTGTTCGGCCTGGCTGAGCAGGGCGATGCGCCCAAAGCGTTGATGAAGCTGAACAAGCAAGGTGTGCCGCTGCGCGCCCTGGCGATTTCGGCACTGGTGACCCTGCTGTGCGTGGTCATCAACTACGTCGCGCCGCAGGACGCCCTGGTGTTGCTGTTCGCGCTGGTGGTTGCCTCGCTGATGATCAACTGGGCGTTGATCAGCCTCACCCACATCAAGTTCCGCAAGGCCATGGGCGAGCAAGGTGTGGTGCCGTCGTTCAAGACCTTCTGGTTCCCGTTCAGCAACTACCTGTGCCTGGCGTTCATGCTGATGATCATCGGCGTGATGGTGGCCATCCCCGATATGCGGCCGTCGGTGTATGCGATGCCCGTGTGGGTGGGGATCATCTACATCGCGTACCGGTTGCGGATCAAAAAAGCCAGGGTTGCAGTAACGCAGTAACCCATGTGAGAGGGGGCTTGCTCCCGATGGCAGTGTGTCAGTCACTTACAGAGAGACTGACCGACCGCCATCGGGAGCAAGCCCCCTCCCACATTTGATTACAGCGTGGAACGCACTCGCCACAGCTCGGGGAACAGCACGGTGTCGAGCATCTTGCGCAGGTAACCCACGCCCTCGGTGCCGCCGGTACCCGGCTGGAAGCCGATGATGCGCTCCACCGTGGTGACATGCCGAAAGCGCCATTGGCGGAACGAATCTTCCAGGTCGATAAACTTTTCGGCCAACTGATACCGGTCCCAGTAACGGCTCGGATCGCGATACACCTCACGCCACGCCGCCTCCACAGACTCATCATGAACCGTGGCCGCCGTCGGGTCGCGTTCAGCACGCTTGGGGTCAATCGTCAGACCAGCCTTGGCCATCAGGTTGATCGCCTCGTCATACAGCGACGGTGTGGCAATCGCGACTTTCAACTCGTTCAACAACTCCGGCCGATGGGCGTGAGGCCCCAACAGCGCCGCGCTTTTATTGCCGAGGATGAATTCTATCTCACGGTACTGGAACGACTGGAACCCCGACGACTGCCCCAGGAACGGGCGGATCGCCTTGTACTCCGACGGCGTCATCGTCGCCAGCACCGCCCAGGCGTGCACCAGTTGATCGAAGATGCGCGACACCCGCGCCAGCATCTTGAATGCCGGCGGCAATTCGCCCATGCGCACGTGTTCGCGGGCGGCCTTGAGTTCGTGGAGCATCAGCTTCATCCACAGCTCCGAGGTCTGGTGCTGGATGATGAAGAGCATTTCGTTGTGGTCCGGCGACAGCGGGTGCTGGGCGCTGAGGACTTTGCCCAGGTCCAGGTAGTCGCCGTAGCTCATGGACTCGGAAAAATTCAGTTCGGCGTTATGCCATTCTTCCGGCGGTTGGTAATCGGGAGAAAAGGGACACTGGCTCATCGAGTGGGCTCCTTGAGCGGACGCAGGATTGCGCGTACAGGGCTGGCATCGAGGTTGGCAAACCGCAGCGGCAGCGCGATCAGTTCGTAGTCGCCCTCAGGGACGTCATCGAGCACGATGCCTTCGAGAATCGCCATGCCATGGCGGGCTACGGCGTTGTGAGAATCCATGGTCTTGGACTGTTGCGGATCCAGCGACGGCGTATCGATACCAATCAGACGCACACCGAGGCTGGCAAGCAGCTCAATGGTTTGCGGCGCGATGGCGGTGAAGTTCGAATCCCATTCGGTCAACGGCGCTTGTGGATAAGTGCGTAGCAACACACGCTCCGGCAAGTTATCCACACGCCCTTCCAACTGATGTGGCTGCACCAGCGCGCCGCTGTCCAGGCAATGCAGCACCCGACATGGGCCCATGTACACGTCCAGCGACACCTCGCCAATCGGCGCGCCGTCCGCGCTGTAATGCAGCGGCGCATCCACATGCGCGCCGGTGTGCGGCGACAAGGTAATGCGCCCCACATTCACCGGGCACTCCGGGCCGAACTGCCACACACGCTCTTCCTGGAACGGCGTATCGCCCGGCCAGGTCGGGGTCGCCGTGCTCAAGGGCGGGCTGATGTCCCACCACGCTTTTATTGGGTTCATTTCAAGGCTCTCGGTCTTTACTGGGGTGAATGATACGAGGGCCTGCTGCGAATTTTCTTGCGAATTCTGGCGCCAAGCGGGAAATCTTTCGCACTTACTGCGAGGAAATGGCGAATGGGTGATTGGATCTTTCAAAACGTTGCTTACTGGGTATCCCATTCTGTAGGAGCGAGGCGGGCGCATACAAGGAAACAGCGAATGGGTGATTGGGTATGTCAAATACACCCGCCTGCGCTTCTGGACATCCCGGTGTCGAGTTCAGACCATCTGCACAACGCTCAAGGCCTTAGGGTGCATCTTTCCATTCCCTGCCTCGGAGTCATCATGTCCAAGCCCATCACCGTACTGCGCGACACCCACCCCTTGCCGGTCCTGGATGCCTGCAAATGGGAAAAGCTCGAAGGCGACCCGCACACCGTCAACCTCAACGCCTACACCAGCGAAGACGGCAGCAAGATCATGGGCACCTGGATCTGCACACCGGGCAAGTGGTACGTGGAATACGTGAAGTGGGAATACTGCCATTTCCAGGAAGGCTACTGCGTGATCACCCCTGAAGGGATGGAGCCGATCCATTTGCGGGCTGGGGATATCTTTGTGGTGGAACCGGGGATGAAGGGGACGTGGGAAGTGGTCGAAACGGTGCGTAAGTATTTTGTGTTTGCTTGAGCCACTTCTACAGTGAACTGTTTTCTTGTGGCGAGCGGGCTTGCCACAAGAAGCCCACTCATCACAGTCAGCCTGCTCGCCCCATTATTTGGGCTTGCGATAGCTGTTGATGATCGCCGAGAAGTCCTTGCCCCCTTCCCCACGCTGGCTCATCGATTGATACAACTGCTGGGCCACGGCGCCGAGGATCACCGGCTGGTGGGCCTGGCGCGCGGCTTCGGTGGCCAGGCCGAGGTCTTTGAGCATCAGGTCGGCGCCAAAACCTCCGGTGTAGCCACGCGACGATGGTGCGGTTTCGATCACGCCCGGCCATGGGTTGTAGGTGTCGGAACTCCAGCAGCGGCCGGTGGAGCTGTTGATGATCCCGGCCAGCACTTGGGTGTCGATACCCAGCGCGTCGCCCAGGGCCATGGCTTCGCTGACGCCGACCATGCTGATACCCAATAGCAGGTTGTTACAGATCTTGGCGATTTGCCCGGTGCCTACGTCGCCGCAGTGCACAATATTGCGGCCCATCTGTGCCAGCACCGGTTGCAGAGTGGCAAACAGTTCCGGGGTGGCGCCGACCATGAAGGTCAGGGTGCCCGCACTGGCGCCGCCGGTGCCGCCGGAGACCGGGGCGTCGGCCACAACAACACCTTGCTTGGCCGCCGCAGCGGCGACATCGCGGATGGTTTGCGGGTCGATGGTGCTGCAATCCACCGCCGGCACGCCTTTGCCGATGCCGGCCAAAACGCCGTCTTCATTCAGCCAGACGCTGCGTACATGGGCAGCAGCCGGCAGCATGGTAATCACCAGTTCGGCACCCTGGGCCGCATCACGCGGCGAGTCGCTGATGCTGCCGCCCAGCTCGGCCAGTTCCTTGAGCACGGCCTGGTTCAGGTCGAACAGGTTCAGCGCGTGCCCGGCCTTGATCAGGTTGCGGGCCATGGGTGCGCCCATGTTGCCCAAGCCGATAAATGCAATCTTCATGGTCGTCTCCCGTAATCAGCGCAGGTTGATGGTGGTGTTGACGCCATCGTTGACCGTGTCGTCATCGAACCAGCGGCTCGTGACGGTTTTGGTCTGGGTGTAGAACTGCACCACTTGCTTGCCGTACGGGCCGAGGTCGCCGAGCTTGGAGCCACGGGAACCGGTAAAGCTGAAGAACGGCACCGGCACCGGGATCGGGATGTTGATGCCGACCTGGCCTACATCGATTTCGCTCTGGAATTTACGCGCCGCTGCACCGCTCTGGGTGAACAGGCCGGTGCCGTTGCCAAACGGGTTGGCGTTGACCAATGCGATGGCCTGGTCGAGGGTGTCGACTTCCAGCACCACCAGCACCGGGCCGAAGATTTCCTGGGTGTAGATCTGCATATCGGTGGTGACGCCCGAGAACAACGTCGGGCCGACAAAGTTGCCTTGCTCAAAGCCCGGCACCAGGATGTCGCGGCCGTCGAGTTCCAGCTTGGCGCCTTCTTTCACACCGCTTTCGATCAGTTCCAGGATGCGTGCCTTGGCGCGCTTGGAAATCACCGGGCCCACATCAGTACCCGCTTCGCTGCCGGCATTCACTTTGAGTTTTTGCGCCAGCGCCTTGAGGTCCGGCAGCCATTGCTTGGCCGCGCCCACCAGCACCACCACCGAGGTGGCCATGCAACGCTGGCCCGCTGCGCCGAAACCGGCACCGACCAGCGCGTTGAGGGTGTGTTCGCGGTTGGCGTCCGGCAGCACCACGGCGTGGTTCTTGGCGCCCATCATCGATTGCACGCGCTTGCCGTGTTTGCCAGCCAGGTCGTAGACGTGGGTGCCGACGGCGGTCGAACCCACGAAGGACACAGCCTTGATGTCTTTATGGGTGCACAGCGCATCCACCACGTCCTTGCCGCCGTGCACCACGTTGAGCACGCCGGCCGGTACGCCGGCTTCCAGCGCCAGCTCCACCAGCAGCACGGTCGACAGCGGGTCTTGCTCGGACGGTTTGAGTACGAAGGTGTTACCGCAGGCAATCGCCATCGGGAACATCCACAGCGGAATCATCGCCGGGAAGTTGAACGGGGTGATGCCGGCGCACACGCCGATGGGTTGGCGCAGGGTGTAGGTATCGACCCCACCGGCGACGTTTTCAGCGAATTCGCCCATCTGCAACGTGCCGATGGAGCACGCATGCTCCACTACTTCGAGGCCACGGAAAATATCGCCCTCGGCGTCGGCAATGGTCTTGCCCTGCTCGGCGCTGAGGACGACGGCGATGCGCTTGGAATGTTCACGGATCAAGGCTTGCAGCTTGAGCATGATGCGCATGCGCGCGCCAATCGGCGTCAGCTTCCAGGTCTGGAAGGCGCGATGGGCAGCGTCGATGGCAGCGTTGACTTCATCGGCAGTGGCGAAGGGGACTTTGGCCAGCACTTGCTGGGTGGCCGGGTTGACGATGTCTTGCCAGTGGGTGGTCTTGGACTCGACCCATTCACCGTTGATCAGCAACTTGACCTGTTGCACGGAAATGTCGGCAGATGCGTTCATGTGGTCTCCAAATCTTATATTTATGCAGAGAACCAAGGCGTTGAATCACCTTGAGGATGAGGCGTTCGGACTGTTTTTGGAGTATAGATGTGCAAACTTCTAATAAGAACGCACATAAAAGCCGGTCCAATATGCAAAAAAACATCACATCACTGGGCTCCCTGAACTGGGATGACCTGAAGTTTTTCCTCGAAGTGGCCCGCACCCGCAAGGCCAGCGTCGCCGCCAAGCGCTTGGCGGTGGACTACACCACCGTGTCGCGGCGTATCAGCTCGCTGGAAGTGTCACTCGGCACCCTGCTGTTTGAAAAATCCCGGACGAGCGGTTTTGTGCTCACCCCCGAAGGCCAGCGTTTGCTCGGTTATGCCGAGTCCATCGAAAGCACGCTGCACATGGCGTGCGAGCAAGTGTCCGGCTCCGGCGTGGCGCTGTCCGGCCATGTGCGCATGGGCTGCACCGAAGGTTTTGGCAGCTTCTTCGTCACCCCGCAGTTAAGCCACTTCGTCGACACCTACCCGGCGATCTCGGTGGACATCCTGCCACTGCCCCACTTCATCAGCCTGTCCAAGCGCGAAGCCGACATCGTCATCGCCCTGGAGCGCCCGGAACACGGGCCCTACGTGTGCTGCAAATTGTGCGACTACAAACTGCAGCTGTACGCGACCCAGGAATACCTCGACCAACACCCGCCCATCCAGCGCCCGGCCGACTTGGCCGAGCATCCATTTATCAGCTATGTGGATGACCTGGCGTTCAGCTCGGAGCTGTTGTACCTGGCAAACGTAGTGCCCGGCGCCAGCGCCAGCTTGCGCAGTACCAGCGTGATTGCGCAGTACGTGGCGGCGCAGCAGGGCCGGTCGATGGCGATATTGCCGTGCTTTTTGGCGGCGCAGGATCCGCGGTTGTTGCCGGTGCTGGGGGAGCAAATTTCGATCACGCGGCAATTTTGGATGTACTGCCGGGAGGATTTGAGAAAGTTGAAGCGGATTACGTTGTTGTGGGATTACATCCGGGAGGTAACGGAGCAGAACCAGGGGTTGTTGATGGGGCAAACGCGGGAGATCAAGTTCGCGGATTAAAGGGCCAGCAGCGACGATTCGCTTTAAATTGCAGGACGTTTCCTAGAGACTCTCCACCCTATTGCGCCTTACCGTTTGGGTCACTAGCCTCCCTGGGTCGCTGCACATCAGCGACCGGGTTTAGCGATCCGGGTTTCAGGCGTGACACTGTCCCAACAGTATTGGCTGGCTCTAGTCAGCTTTTAGCGTTTTATGGCGGCTGTGTGCGGGAGACTTTCGAGTCTACCCGGGATGCGCTCTGGCCCGGATCGCTAACCTGCACACAGCTGCCACCCTCTTCATGTTTAGCGATGTGATGTGGCAGCTCTACTTCAGCAGAGAGCAATCATCATGAGCAAAATCGTCCCCGATCCACCGCTGTCCTCCCTCACCACCCTCGGCGTCGTCACCTTCGGCGACTACGGCGAAAACCAAAAACCGCTGTTCCGCGTCAACGCCGGCATGCCCCTCGGCGAAGCGCTGGAACACGCCTCCACCCTGCTTTACTACTCCAAGAAACTCGCGATGGAAGCCGCCATGGATGTGCGCGGCGAGCAATATGCGTGGGCGGCGCATTACCTGTGTGAAATGGGCAAGGCGGTGGTGGATGACCTGACGCAGGCGATGACGCCAAGCAGTTAAGCGAACACCGTTTAAATGTGGGATTGGCTTGCTCCCTCCCACATTTAAACCGCGCCAGCCCCGGCTATTTGCGGATGCCGAGCCCGAACGTCCCGCAGAAACTCAACCGCACTGATCTTGAGCCAATCAATTAACCGAGCAATATCCGGCTCCGACTGCCGTCCCTTTCGGCAAATAATGTAGTAGGCCGCTGGCGACATCATCACGGGGCTATTCAACGCAACCAACGCACCGCCTTCCAATTGGTCATACACCAATGCAGTCCTACCCAGCGCTATTCCTCCGCCCTTCACCGCCAGACTGATCGCTAGGCTCGAATCCGGAAATCGAGGCCCATGGTGATAAGGCGACGCCGCCAGCCCCTGAAACGCAAACCAGTTTTCCCACCCCGGACACACCTGATCATCCACCCGATGAATCAACGGATATCGGGCGATATCCTCCAGCGCAATATCACCCTTCAACCGCAAAAACTCGGGAGAACAAACGGGGAACACTGCGTCTCGCATCAGCAATTCGACATGATGATCCGGGTACTCACCGTACCCCATCACCACCGCGACGTCGTATTGATGAGCCTCCAAACTGGCGCTATTCATGTCGGCGCTAGTCAATACCAGATCAAGGTTGAACGAGGCCTCAGTGTGAGAGCCATGCATTCTGGGGATTAGCCACGTTGAACAGAGGGAAGACGTGCAGGAGAGGTACAACGGTTGGGATTTACCGGGATTGAGTGAATGCAGTACCCCATCCAGCGCCTTGAAAAACCCATCGGTAACCGGCAACAACGCCTGCCCCGCTGCCGTCAGCTTGACGCCGCGTGAATGCCGCTCAAACAACTGCACGCCCCACCACTCCTCCAGGCCTGCAATTTGATGACTGATTGCACTGGCGGTGAGGTTAAGCTCAGAGGCCGCACGCGCAAAACTACCGGTTTGCGCAGCGCTGACGAACGCTTGAAGCATCGGTGTGGGAGGCGGACGCTGGGCCATCAGGTGCTCACTTTGATCAAGATGATCCCGCAAACAATGACGAATGCCGAAAGCATCCGTCGCCAACCGAACCGCTCATGAAAGAATAGAGCGGCAATAATGGCGCCGATAATAACACTGGTTTCCCGCAGCGCAGAGACCTTGGCCACCGCGTCCAGCGACAACGCAAACAACACCAATCCGTATGACGCCAGGTAAAAAACACCGCCTAATAGGCCGACTCGCCAATGCCCACGTATCGCATGAGCCAAGGCCGAACGCTCCTTGCAAAACGCCAGCACCGGGATCGGAATACTCTGGAACGCCGTCAGGTAGATGATGTATTGCAACACCGTCTCACTGGCTCTTACACCTTTGGCGTCCACTACCGTGTAAGACGCGATAAACACCCCGGCGCAAACCGCCATCAGGATCGGCTTGAACATCTGCGCCGTCATCCTGCGCACAAAGGTGAGGCTGATAATTCCCACACAAATCAGCAACACTCCCACCAGCGCCTGGAGTGACAACTGTTCGTGCAACAGAAAGTAGGAAAATAGCGCGACCAATACTGGCGGCACCCCACGCATCACAGGGTAAACCTGACCGAAGTCACCCGTTTCGTACGCTTTGATCAGAAATAGCCGATAGACCGTATTAAGCAACACGGAGACGAGGATATAGCCCCCTACCTCCAGGCTCGGCACACTAACAAGCGGCAACGCCAACAGGCATATCACCAACGCGGTGCCATCCACCATGGCCAAGGTCATGAAGCGACTGCTACCGGCGCGGACTACGGCGTTCCAAGTGGCGTGCATAAAGGCAGAGATCAAGACCAGCGTGATCGCGATTTCGGAGTTGTCCATGGGTCTCGGCTTTTTCTTTTGGAGACAATAAGGCTTCGAATGTTTGGCAGACCCTATCTGAAACCCTTGCTCATCCAGGTATCGAGATAGCGCTCAAGAAAAGTCAAAATGCACAGCATTGGGTGCACTTTTCGACAGCGCTAACCGTTCCAACTGACCAATCACTGTTGCATTTCGGAACGTAACTTGGCTCTTCGAATCTCGGGCCGCGATTGCCTGACTATCACGTTGCAACGTCGAGAACATAGACGAATCAACTGTTACATCAGCGCCAGAATAAATGAGAGCAAGTACCTCAGGATTACTGATAGATATCGGCTGCTTTTCCAGAAAGTCTGTTTGTGCGCCTTGTAACTCATCAGCCAATACTGTTGAACATCGGGTTTTAGATACCTCTTGGCGAAAATTACTGACATTTATGTTCATCGCAATCCTTTACGGGGCTTAGTTGGAGCGGCCATTTAACTAAGCCCACCACTTGCGAAAAAGCGAAATCTCATCAACCTAGCCGTCAAAATTCGTCATGGCAGACCTTTCCTACAGGGGAAGTACTTGACGGTCGTTGCTGGGGTCAGGTCATGGTGCGTCAAACCCGGCGAAGCGCTGGAACACGCCTCCACCCTGCTTTACTACTCCAAGAAACTCGCGATGGAAGCCGCCATGGATGTGCGCGGCGAGCAATATGCGTGGGCTGCGCATTACCTGTGTGAGATGGGCAAAGCCGTGGTGGATGACCTGACACAGGCGATGACGCCAAGTAGTTAAGCGAATAGATCGGTCCCACGCTCTGCGTGGAAATGCATCTTGTGACGCTCTGCATCAAGACTTTAAGAGCAGACGCAGAGCGTCCCGGGCGCCATTCCCACGCAGAGCGTGGGAACGATCAGCCCGCAGGGTCAGTCCGCAATCACCACAATCGACACCCGCCGATTCTCGGTGCGCCCCGTCGCTGTGTCGTTGGCGGCCACGGGCTGACTACTGCCCAGGCCGCGCAGTTGAATGTTTTCTTCTTTCACGCCCACACGGGTCAGCACCGTAGCCACACTTTTGGCGCGGCGCAGGGACAGTTGCTGGTTGTAGGTTTCTTTACCCGACGTATCAGTGTGGCCGTCGACACGTACGCGCTCGATACCCACGCCCAGCAAGGCCTTGCCGATGCGTTCGACGATGTCGGTACTGGGTTGGTTGAGGGTTTCGACGTCGCTGCCAAACAGCACTTTGCCCGACAGGCCAAACGCCCAGCCTTCGTCGGTGAGTTCAAAGCCTTGTTGTTTGAGCACGGCGACTTGCGCCGGGGTCAGGCCTTTGGGTGGGGCAGTCTGGCAGCCGCCGAGGGCCAGGCAGGCCACCAGCAATGAGAAAAATAAAACGCGTGCGGTCGAGAACAAGGGTTTAACTCCTGTGATGAACATTGACGACGGGGGCTTCCGATTCCGCCGTTTGCTGGCCACCCTGGGACAGGCGCTTGGCCTGGTACATCGCCGCATCGGCGGCGTTGAGCAGGGTGCCGGGGGTGGCGCCATGGTCGGGATAAATGGCGATGCCGATACTGAGAGAGGTCAGCACTTGGGTATTGCCTGGCACCTCAATCGGTAGGTCCATGCTGGCGAGGATCTTGTCGGCAATGCGCTGCGCATCTTCGACCTTGTGCAAGGGCGCCAGCAGGATCGCGAATTCATCGCCACCCAGGCGCGCCACCAGGTCATCGTCACGCAATTGCGCTCGCACGCGGTCGGCGACGGCCACCAGCACGGCATCGCCGGCGGCGTGGCCGAAGTTGTCGTTGATGTCTTTGAATCGGTCGCTGTCGAGGAACAGCACCGCCACGCGCTCGTTGGCCTTGGCGGCGCTGCGCAGGGCGCGGATCAGGCGGCCTTCGAAGAATGCGCGGTTGGGCAGGCCGGTCAGGCTGTCGTGGTTGGCCTGGTGGGTGAGGGTTTCGTTTTCACTTTGCAGGTGGCTCTGCCAGGCTTCCATTTCGCCGAGCAGGGCATTGAAGTCGCTGCCCAGGCTATCGAGTTCAGCGATCTGCGCCGGCGGCACGCGGCGGTCGAAGTCGCGCTCGCTGCGGGCGGCGTGGGCAACGGCGGCGAGGCTTTGCAACGGCCCGGTGATGCCCCGCAACAGGCGCCGCGCCAGGTGCAAGGCCACCCAGGCGCTGAGGGCGGTGCAGATCAGAATCCCAGCCAGGCCGCTAAGCAGGAAGCGCAAAAGGCTGCCGCCATGGCCGGTCAGGTGAATGCTGCCGATGGTTCGGCCTTGATGCACGATCGGCTGGCTGATGGGCTGTTCGAGCAGCGTGTGCGCCAGTGACAGTTCGACCCGCGACAACATGCCGGTTTCCGGGCGTACCCATTGCGCCAGCAACTTGCCGTTGGCATCCAGCACTTGGGCCTCGGCCACTTCTTCGGTGGAGGCGATCAGGCTGAGGGCTTCGGTGGCCGCAGTGCTGTCGTTGAACACCACCGCCGCTTCCACTGTGTAGTTGATGGAGCGCGCGATCAGGTGCAGGTTGTGCTCGGCGTATACACGCAGCGCCAGCACGCCGAGCAGGGTCAGGGAGACACTGGCCAGGGTCACTGCCACCAACGCCAGGATCAGGTGCCCCCGCCCGATAACGGAGCCCAGGGTCGGGCGCACTTTATCGACCTTCATGATTCAGGCGCCCGGCGGCGGGACAGTTGCAGCACGCTGGGGTGAATGCGCACGCCGCTGCGGGCCACAGAGTCGAGGTTGACCTCGAACGACACCTGCTCATCGCCCACCCGCAGGCAGAACAGACTGCCTACGGTGCACTGGTCGCCGCCTTCGCTGATGCTGAGCACCGGGTGGCCGATCAACGAGGCAAACAGACGGCTGCGCTCATCGCCGGTGAGTTTGCCGATGTACACGGCGTCACACGCGCTGACGATATCGGGATGGCCAGCCAGCAGGCGCTGCACCACCACCGGACGGCCGGTAGCCTGGGTGGTGCCTTTGACCAGGTCGTCGGTGTATTGGGTCGGCCCGACGATGCACAAGCGCAGTTGCGCAGGTTCCACCGGCCAACGGGCGTAACTGAGGATACCGAGAACCACCTGGGTGACCGCCTGAGCGCGCGAATCGGCAGGGCTGGGTGCCTGGGCAAATGCGCCGGGCGCGAGCAGGCACAGAACCGCCACCAATAGCGTGCGTCTCCAGCTCAAACTACGCTCTGTGGGCGAGACGGCCACGTTCATGCAGCGATTCTCTCAGGTGATATCGAGGGATGATGCCGCAACGATAGCACAGCGGCGAAAAAACCCACGAGGCAGTGCTTCGAAGGGTCCCGCTATTTTTTCAGAAAAATCAGACGCCTGAAGCAGAAATATCGCATGACCTATCAGTCAGTTTTTTCAGACGTATGCCCCAGTTCCAGCATCAACCCACTCAAGCGCTTGACCTTGCGCCGCACCGCTTCCTCAAACACACCGCCACGGGGTTCGATCAGGCTGAACCAGCGCTTGGCCCGGGTGATACCGGTATAGATCAGCTCTTTGGTGAGCACCGGGTTGAGCGCATCCGGCAGGATAAGCGCCGTGTGGGTAAATTCGGAGCCCTGGGACTTGTGCACGGTCATGGCGTACACCGTTTCCACGTCATTCAGACGGCTGGGCAGAACAAAACGTACACCGCCCTGGCCATCGTTACGAGGGAAGGCAACGCGCAGCACTTGAGGGCCGCCGTCGCTTTCAGGCAGTTTCAGGGCGATGCCGATATCGCCGTTCATCAGGCCCAGGCCGTAATCGTTGCGGGTCATCAGCACCGGGCGGCCTTCGTACCACTGTTCATCACCCTCGATCAGCCGCACTTTGCGCAACGCAGCGGTGATGCGCAGGTTCAGTCCTTCGACACCCCAGGGGCCTTTGCGCACCGCGCAGAGCAACTGGAAGGCGTCGAAGGCTTGCAGCAGTTGTTGCGCCCAGTGGGTCCAGGCGAGGTCGTCGCGCGGGGTGTCGAGGGGCGGTCGCGCACTTTGCAACAGGTTGAGGTAATAGCGATAACCTTCGGCGCCGCCGCCCTGCCCGTCCAGCACCAGCCGTTCCAGGGCATGGTCGTGTTCGCCCTTGAGGCTGACGCAGAACAGGTCGCCATGACTGCGGGCGGCCAACAGTTTGCGGGCCTCTTCGGCGTTCTGCTGGTTGACCCAGCGTGCCAGTTGGCCAATGCCGCTGCCTTCGCCGAAACGCCGCGAGTAACGCAGCATCACCACTTGTTGAGCCAGTGGATGGCTGCCGTCGAGGTCCTCCTGCAGGCCGCTGGCGCTGAGGTCTTCGCCGCTGACGGCTTGCAGCCATTGCCGTGTAGGTGGGCTGTACCACCCGGCTTCGGCGTCGCGGCACAAATCGCCGAGTACAGCGCCGGCCTCCACCGAGGCGAGTTGGTCCTTGTCGCCCAGCAGCACCAACCGTGCGTGGGGCGGCAATGCGTCGAGCAGGTTGGCCATCATTTCCAGGTCGATCATCGACGCTTCATCCACCACCAGCACATCCAGCGGCAGTGGGTTACCGAGGTGATGACGGAAGTGGCGGGTGCCCGGACGGCTGCCCAGCAGACGGTGGACAGTGGTGACCTGGGTCGGGATTTTTTCCCGCACGCCGGCCGGCACTTTCAGCGACAGCACTTGCTGGCTGATGGATTCGGTGAGGCGCGCAGCGGCTTTACCGGTGGGCGCGGCCAGGCGAATGCGCAACGGGCTGCCGGCTTCCACCGCCGGCGCCTGCAACAGCGCGAGCAGGCGCACCACCGTGGTGGTTTTGCCGGTGCCCGGGCCGCCAGTGACGATGCTGAAGGCACCCCGTGTGGCCAGGGCGCAGGCGAGTTTTTGCCAGTCGATCACGCCATCGGGCGGCGGTTGATCGAACAGGCCATTGAGGCGCTGGGGCAAATCGGCAGCGACTGTCTCTTGGGTGGCCAGGCGCAGGCGCAACGCGCTGTCGATGCGCCGTTCGTAGGTCCAGTACCGGCGCAGGTACAGGCGCTTGCCGGACAGCACCAACGGGCGGCTTTGGGCAGATTCACTGCCATCGACGGCCAGGGCAACCAGATGGCTCGCGGCCAGGGCATGGCACCAGTGGGCGCCGTCCAGGCCGTCCAGCAGTTGCGACGGCAACAGCATGGCGCCGGTTTGTGCGTCGCCTTCAGGCGGCAGCGACAGGGCAAAATCCGGAGCCTTGAGGGTTTCGAACAGGTCCAGGCACACGTGGCCATGGCCCAATTGGTGACTGGTCAAGGCCGCCGCCAGCAGCACCAAAGGGTCGGCCTGCGGGTCGAGTTCATGCAGGAAGCCTACAAAGGCTTTGTCCAGGGCGCGCAGCCAGCCTCGGTCAACCCAACGCTCGAGCAGTTGCACCAGGTCGGCGGCGCGGCTGAGGGGTGTCAGCGCCTCCAGCGGTAGCGGCAACAGGCTCATAGCAACACTCCTTGTTCCCAGGCGGGCTCAGCTTTGGGTGGGATCGATTTGCCCTGGAACAGCAGGTCCAGGCCCTCGATCAGTTCCCGTGGCGGCCGGGTGAAATACGCGCCGCGGCTTGTGGCCTGGGTGCCACGCAGGAACAGGTACAGCGCCCCCCCGACATGGCGATCGTAGTCGTAGTCCGGCAGGCGTGCCTTGAGTTGGCGATGCAGGGCCAGCAGGTAAAGGACGTATTGCAGGTCATACCGATGCTCGAGGATCGACTGCTCCATGGCCTCTTGGGTGTAGGCCGAATCGTCAGGCCCGAGCCAGTTGGATTTGTAGTCGGCCACGTAGTAGCGGCCGTCGTGTTCGAAAGTCAGGTCGATAAAGCCCTTGAACATGCCGTTGAGCAGCACCGGTTCAGCGGCGACGCGAGAGACGCCGTTGTGGGTGTACTGGCACACCAGCTTGTCGAGGGCGAGCACGTCGACTTTGTGGCTG
The DNA here is from genome assembly GCF_001050345.1 of Pseudomonas fildesensis. GTDB lineage: Bacteria > Pseudomonadota > Gammaproteobacteria > Pseudomonadales > Pseudomonadaceae > Aquipseudomonas > Aquipseudomonas fildesensis. The sequence goes on from NZ_LFMW01000004.1 coordinate 459,707, forward strand.
GCGAACCAGAACTCCATTTCGATCTGGTACTGCTGCAGACCGCTGAGGGTAACCAGGTCGTTATCCACAGGCAGCGGCGTTTGCAGAAGATGCTCAAGCCAACCGCTGAGGGTGACGATCCAGCCCTCCCAATTGCGGCGGTTGCAGCGGGCGCCCACGGCTTTTTCGATAGCGTCAGAGGTGACATTGAAGCCCTCCTCGCCGGCCCATTCCAGCAGCCCGTGAAGAAAGGTCCCAGGATTAGGACCGCGTGGAAAACGGTGAATGTCACCGCCAGACGCAACCACTTCACGCGGTGCGTCGGGGTCGAGGCGTTCGTCATCAAACAGCTTCTGGGCCTGTGGGCTTTCCGGCGCTTCGAGGCTGGCGGCGCTCATGCTGTCGCCAATGCGCAAAGCACTGTAGGAGGCGATCCACCAGTTTTCGGCAGCCTTGCGTTTGGGCAACAAGGGCGCGAGCAGCGTGGCTTGGTTACGCGGAGGGTGGAATACGCTGTCTTGTGCTTCGGGTACGTGCCCGTAGTTGACGGCGGAGCTGCCTTCCTGCAAATCCAGCAGCCAGCGCGCAAGGCCCGCGGATTCACCCAGCGATGCGCCAGCACCGAGCAAATAGCCCAGCGCCGACAGGTGCAGCACGGAACTGCTGCTGTTGCCCCGCTTGAGGTCGGCAATACCCAGCCAGCACGCATGTTTCGCGCGGGTCAGGGCGACGTAGAACAAGCGCAGGTCTTCGGCCAGACGTTCGTTATCGGATTGGGCAATCAGCTCGGCCGTCGGGCGCAGGCTGACTTGGGATTTGCCGTTTTCGTCGTGGTAATGCAGCGGCAAGCGACTGCCATCGACTGGCTTGGCCGAGCAGATGAAAGGCAGAAACACCAGGTCGTATTCCAGGCCTTTGGACTTGTGGATGGTCACCACTTTGACCAATTGCTCATCACTTTCCAGGCGCAGGATTTGTTCTTCACCAGCCTGGCCCGACAGCGCCAAATGCTCGGCCAGATGACGGATCAGCGCCTGTTCACCGTCCAGCTCCGATGCGGCTTGTTGCAGCAGTTCACTGAGGTGCAACAGGTTGGTCAGCACACGTTCGCCGTCGCTGCGGGCGATCAGGGTTTGCGGCAGTTTGAAGTCGTGGAGCAGACGGCGCAGCATCGGCAGCACGCCTTGGGTGCGCCAGATCGCACGGTAGCCACGGAACTGCATGACGCGGGTTTCCCACGCCAGTTCGTCCTGGTTCAGACGCTCCAGTTCGGGCAACGACAGGTTCAAGGTGACGCATGCCAGGGCGGCACGCAGCGGGCGCTCGACGTCAGGCTCGGCGCAGGCCTTGAGCCAGGCCAGCAAGTCGTGGGCTTCCTGGGCGGCGAACACGGAGTCCTTGTCGGACAGGTACACGCTGCGCACGCCACGGGCGGCCAGTTCAGCACGCACGGCTTGGGCTTCCTTGCCGTCGCGCACGAGGATGGCAATGTCTGACGGCAGCACGCCTTTGAAGCGGCCATCCGCTTGCAGGAAACCAGCGCTGCCTTGTTGCCCACCGTTGAGTAACGCAACAATCTGCGTGGCGCAGGCAGCGGCCAGTTGCTGGCGATACACCGCATTGGAAATCGGCTGATCAGTGGGCAGGTGCCAGAGGTTCATCGCTGGCAGCGTTTGACCATCGACGTGCAATTGCTCTTTGCGGCCCTGGGACAACACCGGGTGGAACGGCACCGGGTTGTCGCCATTCGGCTCGCGAAACAGGAACGCGCCGCGACCTTTCTCCGCGCGCTGGAACACATGGTTCACCGCCTCGACCATCGCATGGCTGGAGCGGAAGTTGGTGCCCAACGTGTGGTGGCGGCCAGTGGTGGACTGACGGGCGCGCAGGTAGGTGTAGATGTCGGCGCCACGGAAGGCGTAGATCGCCTGTTTGGGGTCGCCGATCAGGAAAAGGCCGCTGTCGAGGTGGTTTTCTTCGATGCGGTAAATGCTGTCGAAGATGCTGTATTGCACCGGGTCGGTGTCCTGGAATTCATCGATCAGGGCCACCGGAAACTGCTCGCGGATCACGCTGGCCAAGCGCTCGCCGCCGTCTGCTTGCAGGGCGGCGTTGAGGCGGATCAGCATGTCGTCGAAGCCCATTTCGGCGCGGCGACGTTTTTCTTCTTCGAAGCGATTGCCCACCCAACCGGCGGCATGCTGCAACACGGCAGCGTCGGGCGTTGGCAGGGCTTCGAGACTGGCTTTGAGGCCGGCCATGGCGTCGATGCCGGGGTGGTGCGGCGGCTCGCCCTTCCAGGCTTCGGCCATGCCATCGGGGGTCAAGCGCGTGAAGCCGGTGCCGATGTCCAGTTGTTCCAGGGTTTCGTCTGCGGCCCAGGCACTGATTTTTTCGAACCAGGGCTCGAAGTAACGGGCTTGCATCTTGCGCCCGTCAACGGCTTTTGCAGCGACGGCTTGCAGGCAGATATCGCGCAATTGGGCAGCCCATTGCTGCCAGGGCGCTTTGAGTGCTATCAGCGCTTCGCGGCGCTCTTGCAGGCAGGCGTTGATCAACGCCGCTGGCTCGCGGGTTTCGTCTGTGGGCCGCTCGCTGCCGAACAGCGCGCGCACTCGCGGCATCAGCGCAGCCGGGCCGCCCCAGTTGTTGCGCACCCAGTTGAGCGCATCGTCGTGCATCGGGTAGCAGAACAGTCGCCAGTAGTCACGCAGCACTTCGCCGAGCAGGTCGCTGTGGTCGGTTTCCAGGGTTTGGGTAAACAGGCTGCCGCTGTCGAACGCGTGTTCGCGCAGCATGCGCTGGCACCAACTGTGGATGGTCGAGACGGCCGCTTCGTCCATCCATTGGGCGGCGATATCCAGGCGATTGGCGCAGGCGGACCACTGTTCGGGCAAGTATTGATCGCGCAGGTCGGCAATCAACGCGTCGGGTTGTTCAACTTCGTCGCGGAAGAACCGCGCGGCTTCGGCCAGGCGGATGCGGATGCGTTCGCGCAGCTCTTTGGTGGCAGCGTCGGTGAAGGTCACGACGAGAATCTGCGGCGGCAGCAGTTCGCGGCCAAAGCCCGACTCGTCACCGCCGTGACCGAGTACCAGGCGCAGGTACAACGCCGAGATGGTGAAGGTCTTGCCGGTGCCGGCGCTGGCTTCGATCAGCTGGCTGCCCTTTAGCGGGAAGGCCAGGGCCAAGGGTTTGCTGCTCATGTGTTGGCCTCCTCACCGGTGAGGGATCGCCAAGGGGCGTTGATCTGGGGTCGATACAAGGTTTCGCACCAGCCTTCGAATTCTTCGCTCGCTGTCAGGGCTGCGTAATCAGGGAATTGTCGAGTGAGCGCCGGGGTTTCGCGGCGTTCGCCGTCGGTGGTCAGGCCGTCGCCTTCATAGGCTTTACTCGCGGCGGCCTGGGCCTTGGCAGGGTCGGTTTGGCCGAGCCAGGCGAAGGCGGTTTTGACGGCAACGGGCAGCGGTTTTTCCATGCCAATGTGCCAGGCCAGCAGCAGGTTGCCGAGGATGTCCTGGGCAGTGGATTTATCCAATGGGGCCAGCAGCAAAGTGTCGTCACTGGCCACCAGACCGGTACTCAGTGGCAGGCCGCAGGCACAGGCCACCACGTGATTGACCCAGGGACGAATCAGGCGATGCCACTTACGCGTCTTGATCGAGCCGATGCTGTTGGGGATGGTGGTGACGCTTAACAATCCGCCATCACTGCGTCGATGCAGACCGCTGATCCAGCCTTCCAACTGAATGCCTTGATGCTCGAAACTGATCGGTTCAGCACTGGTGTGTGGGGTCGGCCAAAGGGCCAGGAGTTGCTGGTAGCGCTGCAGCAAATCAGGCAAAGGTTCGATCAGTTCGTTACGCAGGCACTCGCCGAAACCGACCATTGGCAACAGACCACTGCCTTGCAGGCGCAGCGCCTGGGCGTTGAGGGCCTGGTCGAGATGATCGGGTTGACTCAGTGCGGCGTTCAGCAAGCTGTCGCTCAGGCTGTACCGTTGCAGCGCGTCGAGGACGAAGGGTTCTTCATCGGCCAGGGGGACTTCGGCGGCTTCAAAGAATACTTTCAGACGTTGGCTGAAGAAGTGTTTGACCGGGTTGCGCAGGAAGTCCTGTAGCTGGCCCAAGCTCAAAGGTTCTTCTTGCTGATGAGGCGACAATGCCTGGGTGTCAGGGGGTAGATTTGTAGTTTCGTGCAGCAACTGCCATTCACGGGCGTAGCTGAACAACGGGTCGCCTTCGTGGAAGTAACGGGCGCTGAAAGGTTGAAGTGGGTGTTCCTGGGTCATTGCGTCCAGTAGCGGCCCTTCGTCTGTTGCGTGGTGCCAGCCGCTGGCGAGGTGATCACGCAGTTGGCCGATCAATACCGAGGCCGGACGCTCGCTGTTGTCGCGGATACTGCGGCCGACCCAACTGATGTAGAGCTGGTCGCGCGCCGAGAGCAGGGCTTCGAGCAGCAAATAACGGTCGTCTTCACGGCGTGAACGGTCGCCGGGACGGTAGTCGCTGCCCATCAGGTCGAAATCCAGTGGCGGTTGCGCACGCGGGTAGTCGCCGTCGTTCATGCCGAGCAGGCAGACGAGCTTAAACGGGATCGCGCGCATGGGCATTAGGGTACAAAAATTGACAGCTCCGGCGAGGAAGCGCTGTGAGAGACGCCCCTGGTCCAGCCCTGCCAACCAAGCCTCACGGACTACGGTGAGCGGTAACGCATCCTGCAGGCCGACGGACTCACAGGTTTCCAGCCAGGTTTCTCTCAACTGTTCAAGCTGGCCCAGCAAGTAGTCATCGTGCTCGCTGCTGGGTAGGAAGAATAGCTGCATCAAACGCTGCAGGCGCGCGCCCCACTCCTTCGGGGCTGCTGGTTGCGATAGGGCTTGATGGGCGTCTTGTAGCGCGTCGAGCAAGGCAACCAGCGGGCCGATCAGCGCTGCGTCGAGACCACCGATTTCGTCGTAGGGTTCGATACCCTCGCAGGCTGCGCCTGTACCCACCGCGTAGCCCAGCAGCATACGGCGCAGGCCGAATCGCCAGCTGTTTTGTTCCAGTTGTGTTGGCAATCCGAGGCCCGCGCGTTGCTCGGCGTTGAGGCCCCAGCGGATACCCGCGCCTTCGATCCAGCGGTGCAGCGTGGGCAGGTCGCGCTCCTTGATGGCGAAGCGTTCGCGCAGTGCCGGGACGTCGAGCAGGTCAAGGATTTCGCTGACGGGGAAGCGGCTGTCGGGGAGTTTTAGCAGGTGTTCGACGGCGATCAGCAGAGGATCGCGACCGCGTTGGCCTTGGTCTGTGAGGGTGAACGGGATGAAGCGCGGATCACTTTTTTCCAACTGGCCGAACACGGCGCGAATGTGCGGCGCGTAGCTGTCGACGTCGGGGACCATAACGATGATGTCACGGGGGCGCAACGCGGGATCGGCGCTGAAGCGTTGGAGCAATTGGTCGTGGAGAATTTCCACTTCGCGTTGTGCACTGTGGGCGATGTGGAAGCGGATTGAGGTGTCGTGCTGGAGATCGACCGCTGGCCATAAGTCGCGGGTTTCGTTGAGCGGGCGCAGCTCGAGGATATCGTCCTGGAGTTGATTGAGCAGCGTGGTGGGCTCGGTCTCGCTGAACAGGTCGATGCGACCATCGCGGAAAGCTGCACGGTAGCTGTTGGGGTCGTCGTAGCTGTCTAACAGGCTGATGTAGTCACGGCCCTGTTTGCCCCAAGCAGCGAGTAGCGGATGAGCATGCTGATGCAGGGTTTGTGGGTCGATGGTGACCGGCATGCCGGCTTTGCGCGCTTGGCGTTTGTACTCGTTACGTAGCAGGTCCTTGTCGGCCACGATATCGGACCAGTGATGGCGGCAAGGATTGTGCACGCAGAGCAGGACCTGGCTGAAGCGAGCCAGGCCGGCGAGTGCCTCGAGCGCTTGGGCGGGCAATGAGGAAATCCCGAAAACGATGACTCGAGAAGGCAGGCCCAGAGGCGCTTGTTCGAGGGTATTGATGCGCTCGATAAAACGCTGGTGAACGCCAGCGCGGCTTTCAGCCATGCCCTCTTCCCCCACATCCAGCAGCAGCGCACGCCATAGTTCGGCCTGCCAGCAGTTAGCGGGGTTGAGGGGTTTGGATTCACCTCGACCGTTACGCAATTGGTGGCGGCCGGCAGCCCAGTCTTCCAGCCAATCCGCGCGGTAGACCTGGTATTGGTCGAACAGGTCGGCCAGGCGCTCGGCGAGTTGGTAGCGTTTGCGCAGGTCAGTGTCATGGGTAAGGAAGCGTTGCAGCGGCTCGAAGTGCGGTTGATTGATGAGTTCAGGGAGCAGGCGCATCAGGCGCCAGGTCAGCGGGGCTTTATCGAGCAGGGATTTTGGCGGGATTTCGTCACGCCCCAAGACCATGCGATAGAGCTGCCACATGAAGCTGCCAGGAAGTTGTACGTCGATTGCGGCAGCGATACCGCAGCCGCCCATATCGTCATCTTCCGGATCTTCGGCCAGGGCCAGTTTGAGCCATTGGGCGATGCCGTTGCTCTGTACCAGGGCGATTTCGTTTTCCAAAGGCGCCAGGGGGTAGCGGCGCATCCAACTGACCACCAGGCTACGCAGCTCGTCCAAGCGGTTGCCGTGAACCACCATGAATCCAGCGCTGAGGGACGTCGCATCCGGCATAACGGCTTCCTTGGGAAAAGCAAAATCGAGGGTGCGACTTTAGCACTGAAGGCAGTTATTGGCGTCTTGGGATGCAAGATTCGGAGGGCGCTCAGGCGGTTATGGTGTGTTATGAGGATCAAGAGCGGGTGTTTCAGGAGGGAGCGCGGTATCGGATTTTTGGGCTTTCGCGGGGTATCAGGGAGTACGCGTTATCGTTAACGCCCATCGCGAGCAAGCTCAGCTCCTACAGGACCGCCCAAAACAAAACCCCTGTTTGCGTTAGCAAACAGGGG
>NZ_LFMW01000034.1 GCF_001050345.1 Pseudomonas fildesensis
GTAGCGGTAATGGCCGTGATCCTCCGCCGTCGCCGCGCCGCGCCTTCCGATGGGTCCGACGCGCTATCCCCTGAAGAGCGCCAACGCCTCGACCAACTGCTGGACACCAAGACTGATGATTGATTTCTGGCTCGCAGCCGGGTTGCTGACTCTTATACACAAGTGCGGCCGCACTAGTCTAGATTTAAATTAATTAAGAGCTCGGGGGGGGGGGGCGCTGAGGTCTGCCTCGTGAAGAAGGTGTTGCTGACTCATACCAGGCCTGAATCGCCCCATCATCCAGCCAGAAAGTGAGGGAGCCACGGTTGATGAGAGCTTTGTTGTAGGTGGACCAGTTGGTGATTTTGAACTTTTGCTTTGCCACGGAACGGTCTGCGTTGTCGGGAAGATGCGTGATCTGATCCTTCAACTCAGCAAAAGTTCGATTTATTCAACAAAGCCGCCGTCCCGTCAAGTCAGCGTAATGCTCTGCCAGTGTTACAACCAATTAACCAATTCTGATTAGAAAAACTCATCGAGCATCAAATGAAACTGCAATTTATTCATATCAGGATTATCAATACCATATTTTTGAAAAAGCCGTTTCTGTAATGAAGGAGAAAACTCACCGAGGCAGTTCCATAGGATGGCAAGATCCTGGTATCGGTCTGCGATTCCGACTCGTCCAACATCAATACAACCTATTAATTTCCCCTCGTCAAAAATAAGGTTATCAAGTGAGAAATCACCATGAGTGACGACTGAATCCGGTGAGAATGGCAAAAGCTTATGCATTTCTTTCCAGACTTGTTCAACAGGCCAGCCATTACGCTCGTCATCAAAATCACTCGCATCAACCAAACCGTTATTCATTCGTGATTGCGCCTGAGCGAGACGAAATACGCGATCGCTGTTAAAAGGACAATTACAAACAGGAATCGAATGCAACCGGCGCAGGAACACTGCCAGCGCATCAACAATATTTTCACCTGAATCAGGATATTCTTCTAATACCTGGAATGCTGTTTTCCCGGGGATCGCAGTGGTGAGTAACCATGCATCATCAGGAGTACGGATAAAATGCTTGATGGTCGGAAGAGGCATAAATTCCGTCAGCCAGTTTAGTCTGACCATCTCATCTGTAACATCATTGGCAACGCTACCTTTGCCATGTTTCAGAAACAACTCTGGCGCATCGGGCTTCCCATACAATCGATAGATTGTCGCACCTGATTGCCCGACATTATCGCGAGCCCATTTATACCCATATAAATCAGCATCCATGTTGGAATTTAATCGCGGCCTCGAGCAAGACGTTTCCCGTTGAATATGGCTCATAACACCCCTTGTATTACTGTTTATGTAAGCAGACAGTTTTATTGTTCATGATGATATATTTTTATCTTGTGCAATGTAACATCAGAGATTTTGAGACACAACGTGGCTTTCCCCCCCCCCCCGAGCTCATCGATTTCGTTCCACTGAGCGTCAGACCCCGTAGAAAAGATCAAAGGATCTTCTTGAGATCCTTTTTTTCTGCGCGTAATCTGCTGCTTGCAAACAAAAAAACCACCGCTACCAGCGGTGGTTTGTTTGCCGGATCAAGAGCTACCAACTCTTTTTCCGAAGGTAACTGGCTTCAGCAGAGCGCAGATACCAAATACTGTTCTTCTAGTGTAGCCGTAGTTAGGCCACCACTTCAAGAACTCTGTAGCACCGCCTACATACCTCGCTCTGCTAATCCTGTTACCAGTGGCTGCTGCCAGTGGCGATAAGTCGTGTCTTACCGGGTTGGACTCAAGACGATAGTTACCGGATAAGGCGCAGCGGTCGGGCTGAACGGGGGGTTCGTGCACACAGCCCAGCTTGGAGCGAACGACCTACACCGAACTGAGATACCTACAGCGTGAGCTATGAGAAAGCGCCACGCTTCCCGAAGGGAGAAAGGCGGACAGGTATCCGGTAAGCGGCAGGGTCGGAACAGGAGAGCGCACGAGGGAGCTTCCAGGGGGAAACGCCTGGTATCTTTATAGTCCTGTCGGGTTTCGCCACCTCTGACTTGAGCGTCGATTTTTGTGATGCTCGTCAGGGGGGCGGAGCCTATGGAAAAACGCCAGCAACGCGGCCTTTTTACGGTTCCTGGCCTTTTGCTGGCCTTTTGCTCACATGTTCTTTCCTGGTACCGCTTCCATTCAGGTCGAGGTGGCCCGGCTCCATGCACCGCGACGCAACGCGGGGAGGCAGACAAGGTATAGGGCGGCGCCTACAATCCATGCCAACCCGTTCCATGTGCTCGCCGAGGCGGCATAAATCGCCGTGACGATCAGCGGTCCAATGATCGAAGTTAGGCTGGTAAGAGCCGCGAGCGATCCTTGAAGCTGTCCCTGATGGTCGTCATCTACCTGCCTAGACAGCATGGCCTGCAACACGGGCATCCCGATGCCGCCGGAAGCGAGAAGAATCATAATGGGGAAGGCCATCCAGCCTCGCGTCGCGAACGCCAGCAAGACGTAGCCCAGCGCGTCGGCCGCCATGCCGGCGATAATGGCCTGCTTCTCGCCGAAACGTTTGGTGGCGGGACCAGTGACGAAGGCTTGAGCGAGGGCGTGCAAGATTCCGAATACCGCAAGCGACAGGCCGATCATCGTCGCGCTCCAGCGAAAGCGGTCCTCGCCGAAAATGACCCAGAGCGCTGCCGGCACCTGTCCTATGAGTTGCATGATAAAGAAGACAGTCATAAGTGCGGCGACGATAGTCATGCCCCGCGCCCACCGGAAGGAGCTGACCGGGTTGAAGGCTCTCAAGGGCATCGGTCGACGCTCTCCCTTATGCGACTCCTGCATTAGGAAGCAGCCCAGTAGTAGGTTGAGGCCGTTGAGCACCGCCGCCGCAAGGAATGGTGCATGCAAGGAGATGGCGCCCAACAGTCCCCCGGCCACGGGGCCTGCCACCATACCCACGCCGAAGCAAGCGCTCATGAGCCCGAAGTGGCGAGCCCGATCTTCCCCATCGGTGATGTCGGCGATATAGGCGCCAGCAACCGCACCTGTGGCGCCGGTGATGCCGGCCACGATGCGTCCGGCGTAGAGGATCCACAGGACGGGTGTGGTCGCCATGATCGCGTAGTCGATAGTGGCTCCAAGTAGCGAAGCGAGCAGGACTGGGCGGCGGCCAAAGCGGTCGGACAGTGCTCCGAGAACGGGTGCGCATAGAAATTGCATCAACGCATATAGCGCTAGCAGCACGCCATAGTGACTGGCGATGCTGTCGGAATGGACGATATCCCGCAAGAGGCCCGGCAGTACCGGCATAACCAAGCCTATGCCTACAGCATCCAGGGTGACGGTGCCGAGGATGACGATGAGCGCATTGTTAGATTTCATACACGGTGCCTGACTGCGTTAGCAATTTAACTGTGATAAACTACCGCATTAAAGCTTATCGATGATAAGCTGTCAAACATGAGAAGGTACCGTCGACATGCATGGCGCGCCGGCGATCGCGGCCGGCCTAGGCGGCCAGATCTGATCAAGAGACAGGCCGGGTTGCTGCTTCTGATTGCCCTGAGTTTCCTGTTGATCCCTGTGTTGCGCGGCCGCCGTGCCCAGCGTGAAGAGGATCGCACCGCGCTGAACGTGGCGCTGTATCAAGAACGTGTCGCCGAGCTGCAAGTGCAGCAGGACGAGGGCGTGCTCAATG
>NZ_LFMW01000035.1 GCF_001050345.1 Pseudomonas fildesensis
ACAAGCTCAAAGGGGCGGTCATGGTGAAACTCGAAGCCTCCCTACTGGACCTGTGGGACACCACGGACCACCGAAAGCTACGCACAGAGCTGTCGCAGGGTCCATCTAAACGCCCATGGGCACGGTTCCCGCTGGACTTCTTGAAGAAGCACATGAACCAAGACGCCTATCTGTCTGCACTCGAAAAGGCCCTGAATGAGTACCTGTTGAAATGAAGTAGTTCCCTCGTGGGTTTTAAACACCCACTAAAAGCAGCCCTGCTGTTCCCACTCTATGAGCCTTTAACTTAGAGACTTCTTTAAGTCCCCTCTAAGGACCCTCTACGCCCTCAATTCAGTAAATCACCTCAAGTAACTAACCAACTTCTTACCCATAACTTATTGGAGGCCCAAGTGGCCTCTAAGGGATTCTTGTGTCCGCAGAAAGCCAAACCATCCAACTAACGAAGCATGACTTTAGCGCAATCACTGATGTTTCATCCTGGGCCTATGAGACCCTTTCTAATATCTACGGGCCAGACCTTGCAGCGGCTCAGTTAAGTCTTGAGCATGAAGCCTATACGCTGGGTGAGGATTACTTTAAGAAAATCCTTGAGCGTTCCATTGATCGTAATGAGTTCGCGGACAACGCCACAGCTAAGCCTGTGCTGGCCTCCCTGATTCCTTTGATGGCTAAGGCGTTCGAAGACTGGGTTGAGCATCAAGTAAATAAGGTGAAGCGAAAGAACATCGGCTTGCCTTATCTGCAATTGGTTAAAGCGGAGAACGTCGCGGCAATTACCGTCAAGACTGTTCTGAATATGGTCGCTAAGAAAGGCCCGTTGAGTGTTCAGCAAGTTTCAGTGGCGGTCGGCAAGGCTGTTGAAGAAGAGGCGCGCTTTGGTCGTATCCGTGAACAGGAGGCCGAACACTTCAACAAGCGTATTCGCCCAGCCCTGAACAAGCGTAACGGACACACCTACAAAGTTAAGTTTATGGAGAAAGTAGAGGCCCACATGATGGCCGCTAATGAGCTGACCACTAAGTGGACTTCCTGGGACGCCCTGGACAACTACGTCACCTTTCACATCGGCGTGAAGCTTCTCGAACTGCTCATTGAGTCCACTCAGTTAGTCGAGATGAGGCGGGAGC
>NZ_LFMW01000036.1 GCF_001050345.1 Pseudomonas fildesensis
AAACCTTGAAACGAGGCTTCATATCACTCCATGAGGCAATCGGGCCGCTACGAGCGGGCAGCCCAACGAAAAAGTCAATCTCAGTCCCGCTTCAGCACCCAAAGCAGCTCGTGACGGCGCACGGCCTTCCGTCTATACGAGCGTTCAGGGGCTGCGAGAGCTGGCTAACATGCCGGTCAACACTCAGATGTACGTGACCCACTCGCCTAATAGCTATGTCCTGATGGCGTTCCGTGACACCAATACGGCTCAGCGCCGAGTGCTTCAGTTCGTATCGTTCGGGCCCAACTCCGGGTTTACCAACTTCTACGGATTCAAGCGAGTTCCGTACACACCATAAGGAGGCTCAATGCTCGAACTTAATTTTAACGAAGGGGTGGTTCGTGCCACTCCTGTTGTAGCTGCGGCTGGTGCTGATGTAGCAAGTCGCTTTGCTGGCTTAACGATGTCCGATTGGTTCTATGCAGCGGCCATTATTTATTCGCTTACTCAATGCGCCGTCTTGGTCTACAAGACTGTGAAGGGGGTCCAACCAAAACAGGAGGGTTAATGTCGCAATCTATTCTCGAACAACTACTTGAGGCAATCGACACCGAGACCGGTAAGAACCTTTTACGCGACTTGAAGAATCCCGAGCTACGAACCCCTCAGCTTTACAACGCCATCGGCAAGTATCTTGACCGTCACAAGTTCACCATCGCTAAGTTGCAACCTGATGCGTCCCTCTTGGGTGACTTGGCGGCTGCGCTTAACGAGGTCCCTGAGCTGACCGACGAA
>NZ_LFMW01000005.1 GCF_001050345.1 Pseudomonas fildesensis
AAAGAGCGGTTGGTTAAGATCTTTCGTCTCAACCGAGGCGCGCATTCTACAGCAGCCTCATTTGCTGTCAAGTGATTATTTTCAGAAGCTTTCGAAGAATTCTTCAACAACTTCAACCACTTGCGCTTCCGATCTCTCGTTAGCGGGAGGCGAATTCTACAGCGTTACACGCTGCCGTCAACACCTCTTTTTCTCCGCTTTCGACCGAGAGGATCGAAACGTTAATAGAGCCAAACTACACCGCTCTATCAACTCCTTCTGGGCTTCGATGAACTGAAGCAACCCGCTGTCGAATCTCGCATAACTCTTTGTTTACCAAGGAGTTTTCCGTTTCGACTGCGCCGGAAGTGGGGCGAATTATAGACTTTCAGAATCTGCCGTCAACACCTATTTTCACATTTCTGTCATATGCGTCAAAACCGCCCCAAAAACACGAAAGCCGGCCCAAAAGGGCCGGCTTTCAGCTCACCTTACAAGCTAGGGAAGGCGAACTGCGACGCTTCATGACTGGCCCGTTGCGGCCAGCGCTGGGTAATCGCCTTGCGACGGGTATAGAAACGCACCCCATCCGGCCCATAGGCATGCAAGTCGCCAAACAGCGAGCGCTTCCAGCCACCAAAGCTGTGATACGCCACCGGCACCGGCAGTGGAACGTTCACCCCCACCATGCCCACTTCGATTTCGTCACAGAACAAACGCGCCGCTTCACCGTCGCGGGTGAAGATGCAGGTGCCATTACCGTACTCGTGATCGTTGATCAGCTGCATCGCCTCTTCCAGGCTGCTCACCCGGACCACACACAGCACCGGCCCGAAGATCTCTTCCTTATAGATACGCATCTCAGACGTCACACGGTCAAACAGGCTGCCACCCAGGAAGAAGCCGTCTTCATGACCGGCAATACTCAAGCCACGACCATCAACCACCAACTCGGCACCCGACGCCACACCGTCTTCTATATAGCCGCTGACCTTATCCCGCGCCTGCCCCGTCACCAACGGCCCCATATCCAGGCCGCAGGACGTGCCCGCGCCAATCTTCAGCGCCTTGATCTGCGGCACCAGCTTGGCGATCAACGCATCCGCCACTTGGTCACCCACGCACACCGCCACCGAGATCGCCATGCAACGCTCACCGCAGGAGCCGTACGCCGCGCCCATCAAGGCACTGACTGCATTGTCCAGATCCGCATCCGGCATCAGCACCGCGTGGTTCTTCGCCCCGCCCAGTGCCTGCACGCGTTTACCGCGCTTGGTCGCTTCGGAATAGATGTACTCGGCAATCGGCGTAGAGCCCACAAAACTCAGCGCTTTCACCTCTGGCGCCTCGATCAACGCATCCACCGCGCCCTTGTCACCGTGCACAACGCTCAGCACGCCTTTAGGCAGACCGGCTTCCTGCAGCAATTGCGCGATCAGCAACGTCGAACTTGGATCACGCTCCGAAGGCTTGAGGATGAAACAGTTACCGCAAACGATCGCCAGCGGATACATCCACAACGGCACCATCGCCGGGAAGTTGAACGGCGTAATGCCGGCCACCACGCCCAACGGCTGGAAGTCCGACCAGGCATCAATGTTCGGCCCAACATTGCGGCTGTACTCACCCTTGAGAATTTCCGGCGCCGAGCACGCGTATTCCACGTTCTCGATCCCACGCTTCAGCTCACCCGCCGCGTCTTCCAACGTCTTGCCGTGTTCTTCGCTGATCAACTGCGAGATACGCGCTTCGTTCTGCTCCAGCAACTGCTTGAAACGGAACATCACCTGGGCACGCTTGGCCGGTGGCGTATTGCGCCAGGCCGGGAAGGCGGCCTTGGCCGAGTCGATCGCTCGCTGAATGGTTTCGCGACTGGCCAACGGCACCTGGTGGATCACCTGGCCGGTAGACGGGTTGTACACGTCGGCACTGCGACCGCTGTCGCTGACCATCTCACCGTTGATCAAATGCTGAATAAGGCTCATGCAGGGCTCCTGAAAAATTGTTCTATATAGAAGGAGAAATCAGTCGATCTTGTTCAGCACTTCGCCGACCGCATCGAACAGGCGATCCAGGTCCTGCGGCTTGCTGTTGAAGGTTGGCCCGAACTGCAGGGTGTCACCGCCAAAGCGCACGTAGAAACCGGCTTTCCACAAGGCCATACCGGCCTCGAATGGACGCACGATGGCATCGCCGTCACGCGGGGTGATCTGGATCGCACCGGCCAGGCCATAGTTACGAATGTCGATTACGTTCTTGCTGCCCTTCAACCCGTGCAGCGCATTCTCAAAGTGCGGGGCGACTTCAGCCACGCTCTGCACCAGGTTTTCCTTCTGCAACAGGTCCAGTGCCGCCAGGCCCGCCGCGCAGGCAACCGGGTGCGCCGAGTAGGTGTAGCCGTGCGGGAATTCCACCGCGTACTCCGGCGTCGCCTGGTTCATAAACGTGTGATAGATCTCGCTGCTGGCAATCACCGCGCCCATCGGGATCGCGCCGTTGGTGACTTGCTTGGCGATACACATCAGGTCCGGGGTCACGCCGAAGCTGTCGGCACCGAACATAGAGCCGGTACGGCCGAAACCGGTGATCACTTCGTCGAATACCAGCAGGATGTTGTGCTGGTCGCAGATCTCACGCAGACGCTTGAGGTAACCCTGTGGTGGCACCAGCACGCCAGCAGAGCCGGCCATCGGCTCGACAAACACCGCCGCGATGTTCGACGCGTCGTGCAACTCGATCAGCTTGAGCAGCTCATCGGCCAAGGCGATGCCGCCCAGTTCCGGCATGCCACGGGAAAAGGCATTGCTCGCCAGCAAGGTGTGGGGCAGATGGTCAACATCCATCATCGCCTGGCCAAACATCTTACGGTTGCCGTTAACACCGCCCAGGCTGGTACCGGCGATATTCACACCGTGATAACCACGGGCACGGCCAATCATCTTGGTCTTGGTGGCCTGGCCTTTCAGACGCCAGTAAGCCCGCACCATCTTCACCGCCGTATCGGCACACTCGGAGCCGGAGTCGGTGAAGAACACGTGGTTCAGGTTACCTGGGGTCAGGTCGGTAATCTTTTCCGCCAGCTGGAAGGACAACGGATGACCGTATTGGAAGCCCGGCGAGTAGTCCAGGGTGCCCAGTTGCTTGGCGACCGCTTCCTGGATTTCCTTTCGGGTGTGCCCGGCGCCGCACGTCCACAGGCCCGACAACGAGTCGTAGACCTTGCGGCCCTTGTCATCGGTCAACCAGCTGCCTTCAGCCGCCACGATCAGTCGCGGGTCACGCTGGAAGTTACGGTTGGCGGTGTAGGGCATCCAGTGCGCGTCCAACTTCAGTTGGCTGGCCAGGGACGAAGGGGCGTTTTCGGGCATGTTCATCAGCAAAACCTCGCAGGGCAAAAGGCAGCGTAGGGATTTGAAAGCGTTGTTGCAGCTAAATTGCCACGGGGATAAAGTCGGTGAAATCCAACTCTTATAACCTTCAGTCAGGCCTTCACTAAACTATGAGCAGTCGTCGACCCGATCCCCTGGCCCAAGTCAGCGACTTCGATATCCGTCTGCTGCGCATCTTTCGCAGCGTGGTGGAGTGCGGCGGCTTCTCGGCGGCGGAGACCGTGCTCGGCATCGGGCGCTCGGCCATCAGCCAGCAAATGAGCGATCTGGAGCAACGTCTCGGACTAAGACTGTGCCAACGCGGCCGCGCCGGCTTCTCCCTGACCGAAGAGGGCCGCGAGGTCTATCAATCCGCGCTGCAGCTATTAAGTGCGCTGGAAAGCTTCCGTACAGAGGTCAACGGCCTGCACCAGCACTTGCGCGGCGAACTGATCATCGGCCTCACCGACAACCTCGTCACCCTGCCCCATATGCGCATCACTCATGCCCTGGCGCAGTTAAAGGAACGCGGCCCGGACGTGCAGATCCAGATCCGCATGATCGCCCCCAACGAAGTCGAACAAGGTGTGCTCGACGGCCGCCTGCATGTCGGCGTGGTTCCCCAGGCAAGCGCCTTGTCCGGCCTGGAATACCAACCGCTGTACAGCGAACGCTCGCTGCTTTACTGCGCGGTCGGCCACCCACTGTTTTATGCCGACAACAAACAGTTGGACGACGAGCGCATCGACTCCCAGGACGCCATCGCCCCCACCTTCCGCTTGCCCGCCGAGATCCAGGCCCACTATCAGGCGCTCAACTGCACCGCCAGCGCCTCCGACCGCGAAGGCATGGCGTTCCTGATCCTCACCGGCCGCTACATCGGCTACCTGCCCGATCACTACGCCAGCCAGTGGGTGCAACAAGGCCGACTGCGCGCGCTGAAACCGGCTACGCGTTTTTACGATTTGAGCCTGGCATCGGTCACGCGCAAGGGCCGTCGCCCCCATTTGGTGCTGGAAAGCTTCCTCGAAAGTCTGGCGGCAACCCGCTAACGCGGGCTTTGCGCAAAAAGCTGAGCAACTGGACAGCTTTTTGCAAGGGCACAAGGACCTAGAACCGTCCGTCTCGAGTTTGCCCGCCATGCCACCAGATTCCTCCAGCCCCAGCGACCTGATCTACGGCCTCAACGACCGCCCCAAACCATTGCCCGCGATATTGGCTGCCTTGCAACATGTCCTGGCCGCCTTCGTCGGCATCATCACTCCACCGCTGATCATCGGTTCCACCCTGGGCCTTACCGCCCACCTGCCCTACCTGATCAGCATGGCATTGATGGTGTCCGGTGTCGGAACCTTCATCCAGGCGCGCAGGCCGTTTGGCATCGGCGCAGGGATGATCTGCCTGCAAGGCACCAGCTTTGCGTTTCTCGGTGCGGTGTTGTCGGCGGGTTTCCTGGTGAAGCAACGCGGCGGTAGCCCGGAAGACATCATGGCGATGATCTTCGGCGTGTGCTTTTTCGGTGCCGCCGTACAGATCGTGTTGAGCCGCTGCATAGGGCAACTGCGCAGGGTGATCACGCCGTTGGTGACCGGGATTGTCATTACCCTGATCGGTATCAGCCTGATCAAAGTCGGCATCACCGACCTCGGCGGCGGTTTCAACGCGCCCGACTTCGGCGCCCCCATCAATCTGGCGCTGGGCCTGTTCGTGGTATTGACGATCATCCTGCTCAACCGCTCGAACACCCCATGGGTGCGCCTCTCGGCCATCATCATCGGCCTGGCCCTCGGCAGCCTGGCGGCATGGTTCAGCGGCAAGCTGGTGCCGCAAGCCCTGCCCGATCTGCCCTTGATCAGCCTGCCAATCCCGTTTCGCTTCGGTTTCAACTTCGACTGGAGCGCCTTCCTACCTATCGCGCTGATTTATCTGATCAGCAGCATCGAAACGGTGGGTGACCTCACCGCCAACTGCATGATCGCCCGTGAGCCCATCAGCGGCCCTTCTTATATAAGCCGACTCAAGGGCGGCGTACTGGGAGACGGCGTGAGTTGCATGATCGCCGCCACGTTCAGCGCGTTCCCCAACACGACCTTTGCTCAGAACAACGGTGTGATCCAACTCACCGGCGTAGCCAGCCGTTACGTCGGCTTATATATAGGCGTGGTGCTGTTTTGCCTCGGCTTGTTTCCGCTGGTTGGCGCAGTGCTGCAGCAAATCCCCAAACCGGTACTCGGCGGCGCGACCCTGGTGATGTTCGGCAGCGTGGCCGCCGCCGGTGTGCGCATTCTCGCCCAGGCGCCACTTGACCGACGCAGCATGCTGATCATCGCCACCTCGCTTGGTGTCGGCCTGGGCATCGCCGCCCAACCCAACCTGCTGCACTTGATGCCGACCCTGGTGCAAAACCTGTTCGACTCGGCCATCACCAGCGGCGGGCTGACGGCCATCGTGTTGTGCCTGTTGTTGCCGGAAGCCAAAGGCACCACCGCTGCCGCAAACCACGCGCCGGAAAGCGACACGCTGGAATCGCTTTGACGGTTTTATTGCATCAGGACTTGTCTGAGGCTTGAGGGTGGGTTATCTGTGCACACGTCGTCTCTATCGATCAGCACGGAAACCTCCATGAGCCTCGAAGTTCCTGCCCACAGCAACCACGCCGGTAAACCCGCCAGCCGCATTCGGCAAAAGAACGAACAAGCGATTCTTCAAGCCGCTGAAGACGAGTTCGCGCGCCATGGCTACAAGGGCACCAGCATGAACACCATTGCTGCCAGTGCAGGGCTGCCGAAAGCCAACTTGCACTACTACTTCACCAATAAGCTGGGCCTGTATATCGCGGTGCTCAGCAATATCCTCGAACTGTGGGACAGCACCTTCAACGCGCTGACCGCCGAAGACGACCCGGCCGTGGCGCTCACCCGCTACATCCGCATCAAAATGGAATTCTCGCGGCGCCAACCGCAGGCTTCGCGGATCTTTGCGATGGAGATCATCAGTGGCGGCGAATGCCTGACCGAATATTTCAGCCAGGACTACCGCGCGTGGTTCAGCGGTCGTGCAGCGGTTTTCCAAGCCTGGATCGACGCCGGCAAAATGGACCCCATCGACCCCGTGCACCTGATATTCCTGCTGTGGGGCAGCACCCAGCACTACGCCGACTTCGCCACCCAGATCTGCCGCGTCACCGGTCGCACCAAGTTGACCAAGCAAGACATGGAAGACGCCGGCACCAACCTGATCCACATTATTCTCAAAGGCTGTGGCATCAAGCCGGCCCTCTGAAGAAGAGACTTATGCCTTTCATGCTCACCGGCCTTTGCGAGTTTCGTGAAGAAATACGCAAAAGCCGCTTTATCACCCTGGCCGCAGCAATCACCAGCCCGCAGGAAGCCCAGGCGTTTATCGAGCAACACAGTGACTTGAACGCCACGCACAACTGCTGGGCCTGGAAACTGGCCGATCAATACCGCACTAACGACGATGGCGAACCCGGCGGCACTGCCGGGCGACCGATTCTCGCGGCCATCGAAGCCCAGGGTTTTGATCAGGTCGTGGTACTGGTGATTCGCTGGTACGGCGGCATCCAACTGGGCACCGGCGGCCTGGCCCGCGCGTACGGCGGCGGCGCGAATAAATGCCTGCAAACCGCCGAGCGCATCGAGTTGATCAGCCGCGTGCCGCTGAGATGTGACTGTGGGTTCTCCGAGCTCAACCTGGTCAAGCTGCGCGTCGCCGAACTCGGCGGGCTGGTGGTGGAAGAAACCTTCACGGCCAATGGCGTCGAACTGCAACTGGCCCTGGGTGAAGCACATATCGAAACCCTGCAAACCCAGCTCGCCGACCTGAGCCGCGGGCGCATCCTGCTGCAACGCTGAAACTGCTAATGTTGCTCGCGACAATTCACTGAATCGCGTCTGAAAAGGAAGCTCTTCATGTCTACGCGTAAAACTGCACTGATCATCGGCGCCTCGCGCGGGCTGGGCCTTGGCCTGGTCAAGCAACTGCTGCAAGACGGCTGGGACGTGACCGCCACGGTCCGTGACCCGAACAAGGCCGATGCGCTGAAAGCCGTTGGCCCGGTACAGATCGAGAAGCTCGACATGGACGATCAGCAAGCCGTGATCGCCCTGAGCCAGCGCCTCAAGGACCGCACCTTCGACCTGCTGTTCGTCAACGCCGGCGTCAAAGGCCCGGCCAATCAGGAACCGGGCCACGCCACCCTGGCGGAAGTCGGCCAACTGTTTTTCACCAACGCCGTGGCGCCGATCAACCTGGCCCAGCGCTTTGTCGGACAGATCCGCAAAGACAGCGGCGTGCTGGCCTTCATGAGTTCGGTACTGGGCAGCGTGACAATCCCCGACGGTTCCGACCTGGCGCTGTACAAGGCCAGCAAGGCCGCACTCAACTCGATGACCAACAGCTTTATCACTCAGCTCGGTGATCATAAGCTGACGGTTCTGTCGCTGCACCCGGGCTGGGTGAAGACCGACATGGGCGGTGAAAACGCGCATATCGACGTCGACACCAGCGTGCGTGGCCTGGTGGATCAGGTGAATGCCTACACCGGCAAAGGCGGCCATCATTTCGTGGACTACAAGGGCGACACCATCGCCTGGTAAATGTCAGCGATCAAAATGTGGGAGGGGGCTTGCTCCCTCCCACATTTTGATCGCGTCCACTTTCCTACAGATAGACGAGATCCAGATCAACACGTAATCTACCCCCTCGCCTTCACCGGCAACCCTGGATCAGCAGACAGGGCAACACTGAGCTGGCAAACCTGAACCCATCATTCAGAGGAGCCGGCCAATGCCTGCGACCCGTATCTGGTTAAAAAACCCCCTCGCGATTTTCACTGCCAATGGCCTCGATGCCCGTGGTGGCCTGGTGCTGCAAGACGGTGTGATCACCGAAGTGCTGGGCTGGGGACGAGAACCCGCAGTGCCCTGTGCCCAAGTGTTCGACGCCCGCGAGCATGTAGTGCTTCCCGGGTTGATCAACACCCACCACCACTTCTATCAAACCCTGACCCGCGCCTGGGCACCGGTGGTCAATCAGCCGTTGTTCCCGTGGCTGAAAACCCTGTACCCGGTTTGGGCACGGCTGACCCCGGAAAAACTCGCCCTGGCCTCCAAAGTCGCCCTGGCCGAATTGCTGCTCTCGGGCTGCACCACTGCGGCCGATCACCACTACCTATTTCCCGATGGGTTGGAAAACGCCATCGACGTGCAAGTCGACACTGTGCGCGAACTCGGCATGCGCGCCATGCTCACCCGGGGTTCCATGAGCCTGGGCGAAGCCGACGGCGGCCTGCCACCACAGCAAACCGTGCAACAAGGCGCGGTGATTCTGGAAGATAGCCAACGCCTCATTCGCCAGTACCACGAACGCGGCGACGGCGCGCACATCCAGATCGCCCTGGCGCCCTGCTCGCCGTTCTCGGTCACCCCGGAAATCATGCAAGCCAGCGCCGAACTGGCCAACAGCCTCGATGTGCGCCTGCACACCCACCTGGCGGAAACCCTCGACGAAGAAGACTTCTGCCTGCAACGCTTCGGCCTGCGCACCGTGGATTACCTCGACAGTGTCGGCTGGCTCGGCCCGCGCACTTGGCTGGCCCATGGCATCCACCTCAACCCGGATGAAATTGCACGCCTCGGCGCCGCCGGCACCGGCATCTGCCACTGCCCAAGCTCGAATATGCGCCTGGCTTCCGGCATTTGCCCGACCCTCGACCTGCTCGCTGCCGGCGCGCCCATCGGCCTCGGCGTGGACGGCTCCGCCTCCAACGATGCCTCGAACATGATCCTGGAAACGCGCCAGGCCCTGTACATCCAGCGCCTGCGTTACGGCGCCGAAAAAATCACCCCCGAAGGCGTGCTGGGCTGGGCGACCAAGGGGTCGGCGCAATTGTTGGGGCGTAAGGATATTGGTGAACTGGCGGTCGGCAAACAGGCCGACCTGGCGCTGTTCAAACTCGATGAGCTGCGCTTCTCCGGCAGCCACGATCCGATTTCGGCGCTGTTGCTGTGCGGCGCCGACCGTGCGGACCGGGTGATGATCGGCGGCAAATGGCGGGTGATCGACGGCCAGGTCGAAGGCCTGGACCTCAAAGGCTTGATCGCCGATCACACCCAGGCGGCAAAACAGCTGATCGCCGGAACTTAAGCCAGACACCGTTCAAAATGTGGGAGGGGCGGTGCTTATAGGCCCAGCAGCGACAGCATGATAAAGGTCGCAAACAACACAAAATGGGTCATCCCTTCGATGGCGTTGGTTTCGCCATCGTTGAGGTTGATCGCGCTGACAATCAGCGTGATCAACACCATCACCGTTTGCACCGGCGTCATCGCCATCTGGAACGGCTGGCCGGTGTAGAGCGCCATGGCCTCCATCACCGGCACCGTCAGGATCACCGTCGACAACGACGCACCCAACGCGATGTTGACCACCGACTGCATGCGGTTAGCCAAGGCTGCGCGCAACGCGGTCAGAATTTCCGGTGCCGCAGAAATCGCAGCGACCACAATCGCCGTGATCACCGGCGGTGCGCCCGTACCTTCCAGGCCCAGGTCGAGAGTCTTGGACATCACCTCGGCCAGCGCGCCAATCACAATCACCCCAAACACCAACGTACCGATGGAAAACGCCAGGTTGACGGGGGCTGCCTCCGTTTCTTCCGGCTGTGTCTTGCGGCGTTTTTCCGGGTAGCTGTAGCTGAAGAAATAACTGTGCGGCCCCACCTGCATCCTCAGGAACAAGGTGTAGAGCACCACCATCGCGCCGATGGTAAAGGCCGAGTAGATTTTCCAGTCGGCCTCGGGGATAAATTCCGGCACCACCATCGACACCCCCATCGCCGTGAGGATCATCACGCTGTAGGTCCGCGCCGAATCATCGTTGTAGGACTGTTCGCCGTGCTTGATACCGCCCATCAGTGCGGCCAGGCCGAGGATGCCGTTGATATCCAGCATCACCGCCGAGTAGATAGTGTCCCGCACCAGCGTTGGCGACGGCTCGTTGCTCATCATGATCGCCAGGATCACCACTTCCACCAGCACGGCGGCGAGGGTCAGGATCATGGTGCCGTAGGGGTCGCCGACCTTTTCCGCCAGTTGCTCGGCATGGTGCGCAACGCGCATGGAGGCGACGACGATAAAGCCGATCAACGCCACGCCGGACAGCAGCGCGACCATTTGCCCGCTGTGCAGCATCCAGTGCTCCAGCGGGTAGGCGGCGATGGCGGCAATCAGCGCCAGCAGCATGTATTTTTCTTGCTTGAGGGATGTGAACATTGCGGGCCTTATCAAACGGTGAATCAGTCATTGATGGGGTACAGACTGCGCTACGCCGCTAACGTTTCGTTACACCTTAGTTCACGCAGCCCTTGCGCGAACAAAACGAATACTCTCCTGCTGGTCAGGTTTTGCCGATTATTTCAGCCATGGCCTGTAGAATGCCGCCATTGCACCTGATGAGATTTTAGAAATGTACGATTGGCTCAACGCCCTGCCCAAGGCTGAATTGCACCTGCACCTGGAAGGCTCGCTGGAGCCTGAGTTGCTGTTCGCCCTGGCCGAGCGCAACAAGATTGCGCTGCCGTGGAACGACGTCGAAACCCTGCGCAAGGCTTACGCCTTCAACAACCTGCAGGAATTTCTCGACCTGTATTACAAGGGCGCCGATGTGTTGCGCACCTCCCAGGACTTCTACGACCTGACCTGGGCCTACCTGCTGCGCTGCAAAGCCCAGAACGTGATCCACACCGAACCCTTCTTCGACCCACAAACCCACACCGACCGTGGCGTGCCGTTCGAAGTGGTGCTCAACGGCATCGCCGCTGCACTGAAAGATGGTGAGCAACAGCTGGGCATCACCAGCGGCCTGATCCTCAGCTTCCTGCGCCACTTGAGCGAAGCCGAAGCCGAGAAAACCCTCGACCAGGCGCTGCCGTTCCGCGACGCGTTTGTGGCCGTGGGCCTGGACAGTTCGGAAATGGGTCACCCGCCGAGCAAGTTCCAGCGCGTGTTCGACCGTGCCCGCCACGAAGGCTTCCTCACCGTGGCCCACGCCGGCGAAGAAGGCCCGCCGGAGTACATCTGGGAAGCCATCGACCTGCTGAAAATCCAGCGCATCGACCATGGCGTGCGCGCCATCGAAGACGAGCGCCTGATGCAGCGGATCATTGATGAGCAGATCCCGCTGACTGTGTGCCCGTTGTCTAACACCAAGCTTTGCGTGTTCGACGACATGGCCCAGCACAACATCCTCGACATGCTTGAGCGTGGTGTGAAGGTGACGGTGAACTCGGACGACCCGGCGTACTTCGGCGGTTACGTCACCGAGAACTTCCACGCGCTGTACACCTCGCTGGGCATGACCCAGGACCAGGCCAAACGCCTGGCGCAAAACAGCCTGGATGCGCGATTGGTCAAGCCATAACGAACGGTTTCACTGCAGGAGCGAGGCGGGCGGCTAGCCTCGTTCCTACAGGGTGAGTTCCTCCAGCGTCTTACCCTTCGTCTCCTTCCCAAACACCCACACCACCACCGCCGCCACCGCAAAACACAGCGCGCCCAAGGCAAACACCCCGCCCTGCCCGGTTATCGGGAACACCAGCCCGGTCACCAACGGCCCCAGCAACGAGCCCACCCGACCAATCGCCGAGGCAAACCCGGAACCGGTCGCACGCGCCGAGGTGGGATACAGCTCCGGCGTGTAGGTGTACAGCACCGCCCACATGCCAAACAGAAAGAACTGCATCAACAGCCCCGACGTGATCAGCAAACCCACATTGCCGCCAAACACCGCTGCTTGGCCGTAGAAAAACGCCATCACTGCGCCGCCGAGCAAGGTCACGACGCACACCGGCTTACGCCCCCAACGCTCCACCAGCCAGGCGGCCATCAAAAAGCCGGGAATCCCGCCCAGGGAAATGATCACGGTGTAATACACCGACTGGGTCACCGCAAAACCCGATTGCTGCAACAGGGCACTCAGCCACGAGGTCAGCCCGTAAAAACCGAGCAAGGCAAAGAACCACACACTCCAGATCATCATCGTGCGTTGGCGATACTGCGCCGACCACAGCTGCTGAAACGCCGAGAAAAAAGTCCCCGGCACACTCTCAACCCGTGGCAACGCAATCGGTTCCGGCAGGTCGGCGCGGCCCAGTGAGTCGCGAACCTTCTGCTCAATGCCCTGCAACACCTTGTCCGCCGCCTCATGCCGCCCGGCCTGTTCCAGCCAGCGCGGCGACTCCGGAATAAAAAACCGGATCGCCAACACAAACACCGCCGGCACCGCCAACACCAGGAAGATGTCGCGCCAGCCGATCACCGGCAGCAAAAAGTAGGACAGCACACCCGCCGCCACAAAACCCAACGGCCAGAAGCCATCCATCAAGGCGATATAGCGCCCGCGCCCCTTGGCCGGGATCAACTCCGACAGCATCGACTGCGCAATCGGAAACTCCATGCCCATGCCGATACCCAGCAGGATGCGAAACAGCGTCAGCGTCTCCACCGTCTGCGCGGTGGAACACAGGTAGCTGGCGATGCCCCACAGCACGATGCTCCACTGGAACACAGGCTTGCGGCCAAAACGATCCGCGAGCATCCCGGATAAAGACGCGCCCACCACCATGCCGAAAAAACTCGAACTGGCCAGCAGGCCGGCCTGGGCCGTACTCAGGCCAAACTCGGTTTTGATCGAGCCTAGAAGGAAGGTCATCATCGCCAGGTCCATGGAGTCGAAGAAAAACGCCAGGGCAATGATGATAAAAATGATTCGGTGGTAACCACTGATGGGCAACCGTTCCAGCCGTTCCGCTGCGCTATAGCCTTGCATACCCATGCCGCACCTCCTGTGTGGAAATCCCCTCAGCGAGTGTGCGGCATGGCTTTTCCCAATGATTGCTGGATGCGACCTGACTGAAACTCTGAACGACGCCAAACTGGACCAGGATCGCTAGGACGTGGCCAACCGGTTGATTTCCGCCAGCCCGGTATCGCTGACCAGCAACGCGCTGGACTCGTTGATCACGCTGAGCCAGTTCGACTGCAAAAACAGTTGCAACAGCCCGGCCCCCAACGCGCCGCCCAGGTGCGGCTGTTGCTGGCTCCAGTCGAAACAGTCGCACACCAGCGGCAATGACAGCGCCTGGGTAAAAATGCCCAGGCCCGCCAACTGCTGCGCGCCTTTGACGGTGACCTCGGTGCGCTGCTCACAGCGCTCGATCCACCCCACCTCCATCATTCGCTCGTACAGCCCCGCCGCGAGCTC
This sequence comes from Pseudomonas fildesensis, assembly GCF_001050345.1. GTDB lineage: Bacteria > Pseudomonadota > Gammaproteobacteria > Pseudomonadales > Pseudomonadaceae > Aquipseudomonas > Aquipseudomonas fildesensis. Next base: position 13,632 of record NZ_LFMW01000005.1, read on the forward strand.
GCCACCAAGGTGGCCGTGGCACAAGCGGGCACGGCGCAACAGCGGTGGCGCAACCAATGCCACCGGTAAGACATTCGGTGTACAGCGCACCGCACTGGCCATGGTGGTACTGGCCAAGGCGTCCACAGCGACACTGACATCGGCCGCTGCCACACGAAACAGCCGTTTGCCACGACGGGCCTCGACCCGCAGCAAACCGCTGCCGGTCAGCCGCGCCAAATGCGCATTGGCCGATGCCGGCGACAGCCCGGCGAGTGTGGCCAGTTCCTCCGAAGATTTGGCCGAACCGTCCATCAATGCCCAGAGCATTGCGGTGCGCTTGGGCTCGGCGAGCAAGTTGGCGATCTGACTGATGCAAGGTGCCTGTTCCATCGGTTCACTCCCTGTTAAATCATTTGTCTGCTGCGGTTGGCGCCAAAGTATAGGTGCGCAAGCCGCCGGTTCCGCGGCGTCTGACAGCGCGGATAGGGACAGGGTCTGAGTGAAATTTCCTGCTTTGGTGGAGGCTACTGCGCGGTGGTTACTCGCTCCGACCAGTGCGCGGACAATGTCGCACAACGGGACACGAGCATTTCCCGCAACAGGTTGATGGGTTTACTCAACTGCGCGCGGTGGGCGCACAGCAGATTGAGCGGCGTTCGTTCACCGCGCAGCTCCGGCAGGAGCACGCGCAAGCGCCCGGCCAGCACGTCGGTGCTTACATCCAGCCAGGACTTGTAGGCAATGCCCACGCCTGCCACCGCCCAGCGCCGTACCACGTCAGCATCGTCGCTAAAGCGATCGCCGCTCACCGTCAGGCTGACTTCGCGTTTGCCATCGTGAAAGGTCCAGTGGTCATGCACTCGGCTGCCGAGCATGTACAGCAGGCAATTGTGCTGGGCCAGTTGCTCCAGATGCCGGGGCTCGCCATGGCGTGCAAGGTAGCTGGGCGCGGCGCAGAGCACGCGCACATTGTTCGGCGCGATGGGCAGCGCGATCAGGCTGGAGTCCTCGGGCTCGCCATAACGCAGGGCGATGTCCACCGGTTGGCGGAACAGGTCGGCAATGCGATCGCCCAGCAGCAGGCGCACCGTCAGTTGCGGGTATTCACGCTGGAACTCATCGAGCCACGGCAACAGCTGGTTGCGGCCGAAGTCCGAGGGGGCGGAGAGTTGCAGCACACCGCTGACATGGTCCTGGCCACTGGCCAATAAGCGCCGCCCTTCGTCCAATGAACTCAGTGACGCGCGCGCATATTCCAGAAAGCCCTCACCCTCGGCGGTCAGGCGCAGGCTACGGGTGGAGCGCGCCAGCAAGCGCGCGCCGAGTTGCTGCTCGATGCGCTTCAACGCGGCACTCGCCACCGCAGGCGACAAGTCCATGACGCGCGCCGCCGCCGACAGGCTGCCCAGGTCCGCCGCGCGTACAAACAACTGCAAATCATCGAAACGCAGCATCTACCCCACTCATTATCAAAATATTGTTGAAACAGACTGCTGTTTTAGCGGCTTTTATCTTCACGGGAAATAGCCAATCATCTGCCCATCCCGTTCATCACGTGTCAGGAGTTGAATATGTCTGCTGCTTTTAACGTCATCGCCACGCTGATCGCCAAACCCGGCCAACAAGACACCCTCGAACCCCTGCTGCGCGGCCTGCTGGAACCCACCCGCGCCGAAGCCGGTTGCCAGCAGTACGACCTGCATCAGGACCTGCAACACCCCGAGACCTTCTACATGCTCGAGCGCTGGAGCGACGACGCAGCGCTGGCCGACCACGACCAGAGCGAGCACATCCAGAGTTTCCGCGCCAAGGCCGCTGACGTGATCGAACATTTCGAACTCAAGCGAATGAAATTTCTCGCCTGATCACCGCCGTTTTCCGGAGCCCCTATGAAAGCCATTGCCTACTACGCATCACTGCCAATCAACGATCCAAAATCCCTGCAAGACATCGAACTGCCGGAGCCCGTCGCCGGCCCGCGCGACCTGCTGGTGGAAGTCAAAGCCATCTCGGTCAACCCGGTGGACACCAAGGTCCGCCAGAACGTCGCCCCGGAAAACGGTGCGGCCAAGGTGCTGGGTTGGGACGTGGCCGGTGTGGTCAAGGCCGTCGGCAGCGAAGTCACGCTGTTCAAGGCGGGCGACAAGGTGTTCTACGCCGGCTCCCTGGTCCGTCCGGGCGGCAACAGCGAACTGCACACCGTGGATGAGCGCATTGTCGGCCATATGCCCAAGAGCCTGGGTTTTGCCGATGCCGCCGCCTTGCCGCTGACCGCCATCACCGCCTGGGAACTGCTGTTCGAGCGCCTGCAAGTGCGTGAGAGTAAAGAAGACCAAGGCCAGAGCTTGCTGATCGTCGGCGCCGCCGGTGGCGTGGGCTCGATCCTGACCCAACTCGCCAGCCAGCTCACCGCGCTGAAAGTGATCGGCACCGCCTCGCGCCCGGAAACCCAAGCATGGGCCAAGGCCTTGGGCGCCGACTTGGTGATCGACCACAGCCAACCGCTGAGTGAAGCGCTGAAAACCGCCGGCCACGCGCAAGTGACCCACGTCGCGAGCCTGACCCAGACCGAGCATCACCTGGACCAACTGGTGGAAGCGCTGCAGCCCCAAGGCAAGCTGGCGCTGATCGACGACCCGAAAGCGCTGGACGTGAGCAAACTCAAACGCAAGAGCCTGTCGCTGCACTGGGAGTTCATGTACACGCGCTCGATGTTCGAGACGCCGGACATGATCGAACAGCACAACCTGCTCAACCGCGTGGCCGAGCTGATCGATGCCGGCACCCTGAAAACCACGGTGGGCGAGCACTTCGGTGTGATCAACGCAGAAAACCTGCGCCGCGCCCACACGCTGCTGGAGAGCGGTAAAGCCAAGGGCAAGATCGTGCTGGAAGGGTTCTGAGAAAAGGTCTGTCAGTGTCGTCTGTTATTCCTGTGAGCAATGGACGACACCGCTAGTCAGAGAGTTGATCCTTGTCATATTTGTGAGCGTATTCGGGTTTATATTGGCCGCCTTTGCCACGATTTTTTTACGTGAGGAAGTCAGCAATGAAGATCCTGATAAAAGCGTTAGCAAAATCCCCAGGCAACAAATGGCAGGTCAGTCTCGACGGCGACGCGTTCACCTTCCGCAGTGAGGCCGAGGCCCGAGCTTTTGCCAACACCCTGCAAGCCCGCATCCAGGCGCCCCACCGCTTTCCGCTCGGCCAGCAACGCTCCGCCGCTGGCTGACTCGTACTTCAGGCCAGCGCCTGCAAGGCCCTCGCCTTTTGCAGGCGCTGGGTCCACATCGCAATCGTCACCGCCAATACACCGCACAAGCTGATGACCATCGCCATCGGCATCGCCGTGCCATCGTGCAACACGCCGACCAGCGACGCGGCGCCCGCCGCCACACCAAACTGAATGCAACCGAGCAACGCTGAAGCACTGCCGGCCCGTGCGCCCTGCCCGCTCATGGCGCAGGCCGACGTGTTGGGCAAAATGCAGCCCAGGCTGGCGATGCAGATAAACAGCGGCACCAGCAACGGCCACAAGGCTTCGGTGCGCAACGCGGCGATGCCCAGCAACGTCAACGCCGCCACAACGTAGACCCATACCGTGCGCGACAACAAAAACACCGGCCCGCGCTTGGCCAGCAACCGCGCGTTGAGCTGTGCCACCAGGATAAAGCCGGCGGCGTTTGACCCGAACAGCCAACCGTAATACTCGGCGGGTACGCCGTACAGTTTGATAAACACAAACGGTGACCCGGCGATGTAGGCAAACATGCCGGCAATCGAGATACCGCCGGTCAAGGCGTAACCGAGGTAAACCCGGTCTGACAACAGCGAGCCATAGCGGCGCAGCGACCCGGACAACGGCTGGCGCGGTTGATGGGCCGGAAAGGTCTCCGGCAACCCCACCGCCACCGCAATGGCCGCCATCACACTGAACACGGTCAGCGCGATGAAGATCGACTGCCAGCCCCACAACCCGACCATCACCCCACCGGCCAGCGGCGCGAGGATCGGCGCCAGGCCGGTCACCAGCATCAGTTGGGAAAATACCTTGGCAGAGCCCACGGCATCACATTTGTCGCTGACCACCGCGCGGGAAATCACCATGCCCGCGCAACCGCCGAGGGCCTGTACAAAACGTGCGCCGATCAGCCATTCGAGTGACGGCGCATACGCGCAGGCGAAGGACGCCAGGGTAAACAGGATGACGCCGCTGAGCAGCGGCACACGGCGGCCAAAGCGGTCGGCCAGCGGGCCGTAGATCAATTGGCCGATGGCCAGGCCGGTGAAGTACACCGCCAGGGTCAGCTGGATATGTTTTTCATCGGTGGCGAACGCGATGGCCATCGCGGGGAAGCCCGGCAGGTAGAAATCAATCGCCAGCGGCGCGAAGGCGCTCAAGGCGCCCAAAATAAGGATTATACGGAGGTTCATCGGGCACCCAAGTGAGTCGGCAGCCCGACAGTCTAGCCGCGCTTGGGTGCGTTGAACACGATAGCTCGCTAACTATTTTAATGCGTCAGGCAAGCTTGACGGCGTAGCCTTCTGCGCTGATCAGGCGGATCACCTCCTCCGACGACAGCTTGCTTTCAACGCCGACTTCCTTCGCTGCCAGGTCCACCCGCACGCTGGCCGCCGGGTCCTGGCTCTGCAACGCTTGGGTCACCGCCTTAACGCAATGGCCGCAGGTCATTCCTTCAACCGTAAATACTTGCATGACATGACTCCTTTAGTGAGGGTGGATGCAGTGTCGACCTTGCCATGATGGCAAGGTCAAGTTCTGAAAACATCGGCCGGGCTGGTATTCAGACGCGCCCTCGGCCAAGCTGCATCCATCAACGATTTGAATTTCGGAGAATTCGCCATGCGCTGGTCGTTTTTTGGCCTTGTCGGCCTGATGAGCTTGTCTGCCGCTGCGCCCATGGCCAGTGCCGCAGAGGACTATGCGGTGCTGATCATTTCCCGCGAACGCCTGGAAGTGCCGACCAATTGCGAAATCGGCCTGTACATCCAGGACCAGTTGGCCGGGCGCCTGTTTCAGGAACAGTCGACCTCGTTCAACCTGCCCGCTGGCAATGTTTCACTACGCCTTAAGCTGCTGCCGGGCCAATCGCCAGGTTGCCTGCCAGGCCTGCTGGCGCCACCCGCGCAGAACATCACGTTGAAGGTCGGTGACGTACGCAAGTTACGTATCGCCCAAGGGCCTGAGGGCATGTACCTCAAACCCGCCGCCCTCGAATACTGAATACCTCCCCTGGGGATCTTTCCCACGCGCAGCAACGAAATGCTTCATGGGACGCTCCAGCCGGCACAAGGCTCTAATTCGGCGCAACGGTGACGCAGAGCGTCACAGGATGTATTCCCACGCAGAGCGTAGGAACAATCGCTTGACCTTCCCCACAGGTCAAGGTTGATCCTTGGGGCAACTTCTCCTGGAGGACTGCCCCATGAATGGAACCACCACGTTTGACCTGCCCATCGGCGGCATGACCTGCGCCAGCTGTGCCGGGCGGGTCGAGCGCGCGCTGGGCAAAGTGCCTGGAGTGCAAAGCGTCAGCGTCAACCTGGCCAACGAGCGCGCCCATATCGAAGTGCTGGGCCCGATGGAGCCTGCTGTACTGATCGCCGCTGTCGACAAGGCTGGCTATACCGCGACCCTGCCACAAACCGAAACCAAGACCGACGCCGATCAGGCGCAGCGCCTGCATCGCGAACGCTGGTCTCTGCTGTTCGCCATCCTGCTGGCATTGCCCTTGGTACTGCCGATGCTGGTGGAACCCTTCGGTGTGCACTGGATGCTCCCGGCCTGGGTGCAGTTCGCCCTGGCCACGCCGGTGCAATTCATCCTGGGTGCGCGCTTCTATATAGCCGCGTGGAAAGCCGTGCGGGCAGGCGCCGGCAATATGGATTTGCTGGTGGCCATCGGCACCAGCGCCGGTTACGGCTTGAGCATCTATGAATGGCTTACCGCCCCCGCCGGCACCATGCCGCACCTGTATTTCGAAGCCTCGGCGGTAGTCATCGCGCTGATCCTGCTCGGTAAATACCTGGAAAGCCGCGCCAAACGCCAGACCGCCAGCGCCATTCGCGCACTGGAAGCCTTGCGCCCTGAACGCGCGATTCGCTTGCAGGACGGCCGCGAAGAAGACGTCGCCATCAGCGCGCTCGTGCTCAATGACTTGGTGCTGGTCAAACCCGGCGAACGCTTCCCGGTCGACGGCGAAGTGGTGGAAGGCCAAAGCCACGCCGACGAGGCGTTGATCAGCGGCGAAAGCCTGCCGGTGCCGAAACAGCCGGGCGATAAAGTCACCGGCGGCGCCATCAACGGCGAAGGCCGCCTGCTGGTGCGCACCCTGGCCCTCGGCGCCGAAAGCGTGCTGGCGCGAATCATCCGCCTGGTGGAAGACGCCCAGGCGGCCAAGGCTCCGATCCAGAAGCTGGTGGACAAAGTCAGCCAGGTCTTTGTGCCTGCCGTGCTCGTGATTGCACTCGCCACACTGGTGGGCTGGTGGCTGTACGGCGCGCCCCTGGAAACCGCGCTGATCAACGCTGTCGCCGTGCTGGTGATCGCCTGCCCTTGCGCCCTGGGCCTGGCCACGCCGACTGCGATCATGGCCGGCACCGGTGTCGCCGCGCGCCACGGGATTCTGATCAAGGACGCCGAAGCGCTGGAACGCGCCCATGAAGTGAGCGCGGTGGTCTTCGACAAGACCGGCACACTCACCTCCGGCACGCCGAAAATCGCCCATCTGGCGGCGGTGGACGGCAACGAGTCCCTGCTGCTGCAACAGGCCGGCGCCCTGCAACGCGGCAGCGAACACCCGTTGGCCAAGGCGGTGCTGGATGCCTGCAGCGAGCAACATCTGGACGTGGCCGATGTGAGCGCCAGCCAATCGCTGACCGGGCGCGGCATTGCCGGGACCCTCGACGGCCGGCAACTGGCGCTGGGCAACCGTCGCCTGCTGGAAGAAAGCGGCTTGAGCGCAGGCGACCTGGCCGGCTCCGCCAAAGACTGGGAGGCCGAAGGCCGCACCTTGTCCTGGCTGATTGAACAAGGCCCGCAACCGCGCGTGCTGGGGCTGTTTGCCTTCGGCGACACGCTCAAGCCGGGCGCCCTGGAAGCGGTGACGCAACTCAAGGCACGCCACATCAGCAGCCATCTGCTCACGGGCGACAACCGCGGCAGCGCCCGGGTGGTCGCCGAAGCGCTGGGCATCGACGATGTACACGCCGAGGTCTTGCCCGCCGATAAGGCCGCCACCGTCGCCGAACTGAAAAAAACCGGCGTGGTGGCGATGGTCGGCGACGGCATCAACGACGCCCCGGCCCTGGCCGCTGCCGATATCGGCATCGCCATGGGCGGCGGCACCGACGTGGCCATGCACGCCGCCGGTATCACCCTGATGCGCGGCGATCCACGCCTGGTACCCGCCGCGCTGGAGATCAGCCGCAAGACCTACGCAAAAATCCGCCAGAACCTGTTCTGGGCCTTTGTGTATAACTTGATCGGCATTCCCCTGGCGGCGTTCGGCCTGCTCAACCCGGTGTTGGCTGGCGCGGCAATGGCGCTGTCCAGCGTCAGCGTGGTGAGCAATGCGCTACTGTTGAAAACCTGGAAACCCAAGGATTTGGAGGATCGACAACCATGAACATCGGCCAAGCCGCCCGCCAAAGTGGCCTGAGCGCAAAGATGATTCGTTACTACGAATCCATCAACCTGCTGAAAGCCGCCCACCGCACCGACAGCGGCTACCGCGTGTACGGCGCCGACGACTTGCACACGCTTGCGTTTATCAAGCGCTCTCGGGACTTGGGGTTTTCATTGGAAGAGGTCGGCAAGCTGCTGACCCTGTGGCAAGACCGGCAACGAGCCAGCGCCGACGTGAAAGCCCTGGCGCGCCAGCATATCGACGAGTTGAATCAGAAGATTCTGGAGTTGGGCCAGCTGCGCGATACGTTGCAGGACCTGGTGGAGCACTGCCAGGGCGATCATCGGCCGGATTGTCCGATTCTCAAGGAGCTGGCGTCGGGAAACTGCTGCACCTGAGCATGATCGTTCCCACGCTCTGCGTGGGAATGCCTCACTGGACGCTCTGCGTCCGCTCTTGGGACGCAGAGCGTCCCTGGCTGCATTACCACGCAGAGCGTGGGAACGATCATTGCTGCGCGTGGGGACGATCAGAAAATCCGGCCTGGGCCGGATTTTTCGTTAGCGGCTCACTGCATCCAGGGCGGCGGCGGTTCTTCGGCCGTCTTGGTCGCCGGCGCATCATCCGCCGCGCGAATCGCCTGGCGACGCTCGTCATCCAGCCGCGCCGCTTCGATCTCGCGGATCACACCGTCCACATCGGCCAGCTCTTCCGGCTCGTCGAACTCGCCGGTCAGTATGCTGGCCGGGTGCAAGGTACCGGCTTCGTACAGCGCCCACATTTCCTTGGCGTACTTGGTGGTCTTCAACTCCGGGGCAAAACGCCCGAAGTAGGAGGCCATGTTGCCCACATCCCGCTCCAGCATGCTGAATGCGTGATTGTTGCCCGCTGCATCCACCGCCTGGGGCAGGTCGATGATCACCGGGCCCGTCGGCGTGAGCAGTACGTTGAACTCGGACAGGTCACCGTGCACCAGGCCGGTACACAGCATCAGCACGATCTGGGAAATCAGGAAGGCGTGGTATTCGCGCGCCTGGTCCGGCTCCAGCGTCACGTCGTTCAGACGCGGTGCTGCATCGCCGTACTCGTCGGCCACCAGTTCCATCAACAGCACGCCTTCAAGGAAGTCGTAGGGCTTGGGCACACGAACGCCCGCGCCGGCCAGACGAAACAGCGCCGCCACTTCGGCGTTCTGCCAGGCATCTTCGGTTTCTTTCTTGCCGAATTTGGAGCCCTTGGCCATGGCCCGGGCCTGCCGGCTGTTGCGGACCTTTCGGCCTTCCTGGTACTCGGACGCCTGACGAAAACTTCGTTTATTTGCCTCCTTGTAAACCTTGGCGCAACGCAATTCGTTGCCGCAGCGCACCACATACACAGCTGCTTCTTTACCACTCATGAGTGGGCGCAGCACTTCGTCGACCAGACCGTCTTCGATCAGGGGTTCAATGCGTTTAGGAGTCTTCATCAGCTTTTATTGTGGGTCCTGTATTACCAAACACGCGTGTGGCACTCGTTATACGGCAATCGGCTCGCCGGTGGGAGGGGCTACCGACCTCTGACCCCTTCAGAATGCATCCAATAGGCCAATTTAATGCGTAATCAACGTTCGATGATCGCCGTCACGCCCTGCCCGCCGGCGGCGCAGATTGAAATCAGCCCGCGCCCCTTGCCCGCCGCGTCCAGCAACTTGGCCAGATTGGCGACGATACGCCCGCCGGTGGCGGCAAACGGGTGCCCGGCCGCCAGGGAACTGCCCTTGACGTTAAGTCGGCTGCGGTCGATCGAGCCCAGCGGCGCGTCCAGCCCGAGGCGCGTCTTGCAGTAGTCCGCATCCTCCCAGGCCTTCAGCGTGCACAACACCTGGGCAGCGAATGCTTCGTGGATCTCGTAGTAATCAAAGTCCTGCAATGTCAGACCATTCCTCGCCAATAGGCGTGGCACGGCGTAAACCGGCGCCATCAGCAGGCCTTCGGCCCCGTTGACGAAGTCCACAGCGGCCGCTTCGCCATCGCGCAGGTATGCCAGGATCGGCAAACCACGCTCCTGGGCCCAGGCCTCGCTACCGAGCAGTACCAACGACGCACCATCGGTGAGCGGCGTGGAGTTGCCGGCAGTGAGAGTGCCTTTTTCGCTACGTTCGAAGGCCGGCTTGAGCGCGGCGAGTTTTTCCAGGGTCAGGTCGGGCCGCAGGTTGTTGTCGCGGGTGAGGCCCAGAAACGGCGTGAGCAAGTCGTTGTGCCAGCCTTCGGCATAGGCGGCGGCCATTTTCTGATGACTTTCCAGGGCAAGCTGGTCTTGCTCGGCGCGAGGGATCTGCCAGGTCTGCGCCATCAATTCGCAGTGCTGGCCCATGGACAGGCCGGTGCGCGGTTCGCCGTTGCGCGGCAGCTCCGGCTTGAGGTGATGCGGACGAAGTTGTAACAGGACTTTTAATTTATCCGCCATGGATTTGCTGCGGTTGGCTTGCAGCAGGATGTTGCGCAGCCCTTCATTCACGCCGATCGGCGCGTCGGAGGTGGTGTCCACTCCGCCGGCAATCGCGCATTCAATCTGGCCCAGGGCAATTTTGTTGGCCACCAGCAACGCCGCTTCCAGCCCGGTGCCGCAGGCCTGCTGGATGTCGTAGGCCGGGGTTTGCGGCGACAGGCGCGAGCCCAGCACGCATTCGCGGGTCAGGTTGAAGTCGCGGGAATGCTTGAGCACCGCACCGGCAGCCACCTCGCCGATGCGCAGGCCGTGCAGGTTGTAGCGTTCGATCAAGCCCTCCAGGGCGGCGGTCAGCATCGCCTGGTTGCTCGCCGTGGCGTACGGGCCATTGGAACGGGCGAAAGGAATGCGGTTACCGCCAATGATCGCTACACGGCGCAATTGAGTCATGAAAAGCTCCCTGTCTGTTGTGGGGTGAGTCTCTCAGACTAGCCTAGGCTCAATCGAACGACTGCCACCCCAAGATGGTCAACCCTTTGAACCCCAGCCTTCGGAGAGCGTTCCATGTCTGACCGTTATATCGACTTCGCCAACTCAAGCCTCGGCCATCGCCTGGTCGCCGCCATTGGCCTGCCGTCACCGGTACGCCTGGAACGCTGGCAAGCCGGGCGCTTGCGTCCGGTCGAAGGTGCACTGCTGATTGGCGGCGGCCCGCTGGCCGCGAAAATCCTGCCCTTCGGCAACAAGCTGACCGACGCCATTTACAGCTACGGCCCCGAGCCGCTGGCCGCGCCTGCCTGGATTCCAGGACATGGCCCAAAACTCAAGGCGGTGGTGTTCGACGCCAGTGACTTGCAGCACACCGACCAGCTCAAACAACTGCGTGAGTTCTTCCAGCCACTGCTGAAAAACCTCGACCACAGCGCGCACCTGGTCATCCTCGGGCGCGCGCCGGAAGGTCTCAGCGACCCATTTGCCGCCAGCGCACAGCGGGCCCTGGAAGGGTTCAGCCGTTCCCTGGCCAAAGAACTGCGCAGCGGCGGCGTGTTGCAATTGCTGTATGTCGGCGACGGTGCCGAGGACCAGTTGGAGGGCGCGCTGCGGTTCTTCCTCTCGCCCAAAAGCGCCTACATCTGCGGCCAGGTGGTTCGGCTGGAGGCCTGCGCAACGCCGGTCGAAGACTGGACGCGCCCTCTGGCCGGGCGTAAAGCGCTGGTCACCGGTGCCGCCCGCGGCATTGGCGCATCCATCGCCGAAACCCTGGCACGCGACGGCGCCGAAGTGATTCTGCTCGACGTGCCACAGGCCAAGGCCGATCTCGAAGCCCTGGCCGCGCGCCTGAGTGCGCGCACCGTCGTGCTGGATATCTGCGCCGAAGACGCCGCCAGCCAGTTGATCGAGCACCTGCCGGAGGGCCTCGACATCCTGGTGCACAACGCCGGTATCACGCGCGATAAAACCCTCGCCAACATGACCCCGGAATACTGGGACGCCGTACTGGCCGTCAATCTCAACGCCCCGCAAGTGCTGACCAAAGCACTGCTCGACAGCGGCACCCTGCACGACAACGCCCGCATAGTGCTGCTGGCCTCCATCAGTGGAATTGCCGGCAACCGCGGGCAAACCAACTATGCCGCGAGCAAGGCGGGGCTGATCGGCCTGGCCCAGGCGTGGGCGCCGCTGTTGAAGGAGCGCGGGATCAGTATCAACGCGGTGGCCCCCGGTTTTATCGAAACCCAGATGACCGCACATATTCCGTTCGCCCTGCGTGAGGCCGGGCGGCGCATGAGTTCGCTGGGCCAGGGCGGCTTGCCGCAAGACGTTGCCGAAGCCGTGGCCTGGCTCGGTCAGCCGGGCTCCGGTGCGGTCAGCGGCCAGGCACTTCGGGTGTGTGGGCAAAGTCTTTTGGGAGCGTAAGCATGGAATGGCAGACGTTGGGCAGCACCCCGTTTCTACTGCCGCTGTACTGGCGCGCGGCGCTCAAGCGCAAGATCACCGGCAGCACGTTGCCCGAGTTGGGGTTGCGTTGCCGGGTGAGCGTCAATCCTCAGGACGTGGCAGCGTATCGCAAGGTGTGCGGGTTTACCGACAGCCCGATCTTGCCGGCGACCTACCCGCATATCCTCGCGTTCGGTTTGCAGATGCAACTGCTCACCGACAAGCGCTTTCCGTTCCCACTGTTGGGGCTTGTGCACTTGAGCAACCGTATCCGCATCCACCGGCCGTTGGGTGCTGTGAGTGATCTGAACATCGCCGTGCACGCGCAAAACCTCAAGCCCCACGCCAAGGGGGCAACCTTTAACGTGGTGACCACCGTTGAAGATTCCCTCGGCCTGCTGTGGGAAGCCGAAAGCCGCATGCTCTGCCGTGGTGTGAAGCTTGATGGGGAAGCGGCGGATAACGGGTTGCCCATTCCCACTCAAGTCAGCGAACTGACGCGCTGGAAAGCCCCCGCCGATATCGGCCGACGCTATGCCCGGGTGTCCGGCGATTACAACCCGATCCACTTGAGCGCGCTGACCGCCAAATTGTTCGGATTCCCCCAGGCCATCGCCCACGGCCTGTGGAACAAGGCACGGACCCTCGCCGCCCTGGGCGAGCACCTGCCCGCTGCCAATATCGAAATACACGTTGAGTTCAAGAAGCCGGTACGCCTGCCCAGCGAGGTTACTTTGCATACCAGCGCCGCCGGTTCAAGTGGCGAATTACTCTTGAAAGGCACGGGCGACCTTGAACACATGGCAGGCAAGTGGCAGCCAATTGCGTGATTTACGCTGATTAATTGTATATATACACCTTAAGTTATAGCGGACTTTATTAAGTCCGCTTTTTTATTCAATCCATTGATTTAACTCATCTATATATCCTGATACACCCCACCCTTTATACCTTTGGTATTAGTCGTTAAGCGCTTCCAATGCACCTGTATATAAATCGTTAATACCAAGTTGAGCGTTGCGTGAAAGAGTCGCCAAGCCTGTTATAGCCCCACGGACAAACAGATCGCTATCCAAAGAAATAGCAGCTGTTTGAAGACAACCAAGGTTGTATCAGGTGCAAGGAACTCAATCATGAAAACTCAAGTAGTGTTTTGGAAAGCAAGTACCGCGCTGGCCCTTATTCTGGCAATGAGCCTCGGCGGTTGCAGCAGCGGTGGTGGCGGGCATAAATCCAGCGTGGCGTCGTCCTCGCCGGATGCGGCGGCGGGTGGCGGCACTGGCGGTGGCACTGGTGGCGGTACCGGCGGTGGCACTGGCGGCGGCACAGGTGGCGGAACCGGCGGTGGTACTGGCGGTGGCACAGGTGGCGGAACCGGCGGTGGTACTGGCGGTGGCACAGGTGGCGGAACCGGCGGTGGCACTGGCGGTGGCACCGGTTCGACAACGCCCCCTCTGGTCACTGGCCAGATTGCCGGCACGCTCGGCGGCATTGTCGGTAACGTAGGTGCTGCAGTCGGTGATCTTGGCGACACGTTGACCAACGTTCCCGTCGTTGGCGTCACCGCTGGCGGCCTGGTCACCGCGACCGGCAATGCCGTGACCAGCATCGGCACCGGCGTCACCGCCGGCCTGGGCTCCCTGGGCACTAACAGCAATTCCCTGGGCATCACCGTCGCTGGCGTCGGTAACGGCGTTGCCGACCTGGGCACCGTCGTCTCGAACACCGGCAAATCCCTGACAACTACCCTCGGCGGGATTCCCGTGGTCGGCGGCCTGACCGGCGGTGTCGGCGGTGCAGCAGGCGGCCTGGTGGACAAGGTCGGCCAAGCCGTGACCATGCTCGGCGATACCATCAGCGTGTCCAGCACCACCGGGCCGCTGGGTTCACTCACCGGCACAGTCGGTGGCAAAGTGCTGGTGCCTGTGGTGTCCCTGGTGGAAAACACCACCGGCAACCTCGGCAAGGCAACCGGCCTGGGCAGCCCGGTCAATGGCCTGCTGGATAAAGTCGGCTCCACCGTCACCGGTTTGGGCGGCCAGGTCGCCAGTGCCGGCGGCACAGGCAACCCGGTCACCAACATCGTGGGCGGTGCGCTGACCAGCGTCGGCGGCGTGCTCGACAAATCCGGCGGCTATGTCGCTCCAGCCAGTGGCGCGGCCACCCCCGGCCTGCCTGAATTGGTCGGTGGCCTGGTCGCCAACGTCGGCAGCGGTCTGAATGCGGGCAACACCAATGGCACCGTGAGTGCAGCCGGAGTAACCGGCGGCGCACTGGGCGGCACCGTGGCCTCCCTCGGCACCCTGATCGGCGGCAATGGCGTTGCCAACACCGCAGCCACCGCACCTGTCGCAGGCTTGGCCACTAACGTCGGCGCAGCGCTGAACCCTGTGACCTCCGGTGTTGCCAGCCTGACGCAAAACATCGGCACCACCACCGGTATCGGCGCACCGGTCAACGGCCTGGTGACTCAAGTCGGCGGCGCGGTCAGCAGCCTGGGCACCAACCTCACCGCAGCCAATGCCAACCCGATCACCAATGCCCTGGGCAGTACGGTTAACACAGTCGGCGCAACAGTGGGCTCGGTCGGTGGACTGGTCACCGGCGGCACCGGCACCAGCGGTGGCCTGCTCGGCGGCTTGAACGTAGGGGCCAGCGGCAGCGCAAGCACCAGCACCAGCGGCCTGGGCGGTTTATTGAACGGCCTGACCGGCAAAAAATAGAATTGCACCTGGCCGATTAGACGGCCTCCCCTACAGCGCCTACGCTTGGTTGAGACGAGAGATTCCGATGAGTCTCTCGTCTTTTTTATGGGCCGCAGTTTTTGTTAAAAGCCGGGCCTTCCCGAACCGAGTCCCAGAACTCGACGGGCCCAAAACGCTGCTGCAGTTTTGACCATGGAGTGTCCTATGCGCGTGTTGACACCGTTGTTATTGCTTACCCTCAGTGCTTACGTCCAGGCAGAGACCCTTCCCAGTTTTCTCAACAGCAACGACACCATTCGCAACTTGCCGGTCCCCAACCTCCCCGCCGACGCTTATCGACCGGTCACGCCGCAAACCCAGGTGCCCGAAGCACCGCCCACAGCGGGCCAGCCGCTGTTGATGGACACCAAAGTCACCATCCGCAAACTGCAGATCGAGGGCGGCACGATCTACCCACTGCAGGAGACGGCAAAAGTCTTCGAACCCTTGATTGGCCGTGAGACCACCCTGGCGCAACTGATCGAGGCCACGCGTGGCATTACCCGACGCTACCAACAGGACGGCTACCTGTTGTCCTACGCCTTCTTGCCCGACCAGCGCTTCGAAAATGGCCTGGTGCGCGTGGTACTGGTCGAGGGCTATATCAAGGATTACCAGCAAAGTGGCGATATCGGCGCGGTCTCGGCCTACGTCGACAAACTGGCCAATAAGCTGCTGGCCGAACGCCCGCTGACCCGCAAGACCTTCGAGCGCTATACCACGCTGATGGGACGTATCCCGGGCGTCACCCTGCAGGCGCAAGTGCCGCCGCCGGGTACCACCGATGGCGGCACGCACATGCAGATCCAGGCAAGCCGCAAGCCCTTCACCAGCAGCATGAGCATGACCGACGACAGCCGGGGCGGCCTGCAGGCGTTGCTCACTGGCACCAGCAACTCCCAGACGTCGATGGGCGAGCAGCTCAGCGTCAGCGGCCTGTTCCCGCCCGGCGAGGATAAGGAGCACTACTATCGCGTGGGCTACAGCCAATTCATCAACGCCGAGGGTAGCCAACTCACGCTCAACGCCGAACGTTATCGCGCCGATCCCAACAACAACCTGCAGTTGGACGGCGGCTTCGAACTCAAGCCGCACCAGGCCATCGACCGCTACTCCGTCGGCCTCAGCCACCCGCTGATTGCGTCACCCAACGAGTCGCTGACCCTGGGCGCGCGCCTGTACGCGGTGGACCAAAACACGCGCTATCAACTGGTGGGCTACCCGCAGCGTTTCGACATCGAAACCAACCTGCGCGCCCTGGCGTTCGAGGGCGATTGGCGTAAGTCGGACACGCGGCAATTGCGCATTCTCAGCGCCGGCCTGTATCAGGGCATCAACGGCCTGGGCGCCAAGACCCACAGTGATTTCGAGGGGCTCAAACCCGACCTGGACTTCTTCCGCCTGCGCCTCTCCGGCGTGCAAAGCGACAAGTTCTTCGACAACTGGCAAGGCGTGCTGTCGGGGGCGTTTTATTGGAGCAACGACACCCTGCCCGACAGCGAACGCGCCACCTTCGGCGGGCAAAACTTCGGTCGCGGCTATCCCGACGACCAAGGCTCCGGGGACAAGGGTTGGGGCGTGGCCTATGAGGTCAACTACAGCTATAACCGCGCCGGCGATTGGGTGAGGATCCTGCAACCCTATATCGTGTTCGACCGCGCCAAGACCTGGTTCAATGCGCTGCCGGTCAAGAGCAATGACATGTCATCGGCGGCCGTAGGCCTGCGCTTTGGTGACAACAAGTACTACAACATCGCATTGGAAGCGGCCAAGCCAATGTCGGACATTGCGCTGGACAGCTTCAATCGGCGGCCGCGTTACACCTTAAGTTTCAGTTATCAACTCTGATGAGAGCGGCAAGTAGCGGCTCAGCGCTTCAACTTGCCGCTTAAAGCTTGAAGCTTATAGCTGCTTTTTGCGGAAAAAGGCTGTCCAACGTATCGATCAACCGCACCAGGTAGATCGGTTTGCGAAACAGGTCCAGCACCTGCAGGCGCAGCATGTCGCTGACGTCATCCATCTCGGCATGGCCAGACATCACGATCACTGGCAAGTGTTGGCGTGAGGTGTGTTCGCGCAGGCGCTTGATCAAGGAAATACCGCTTTCCTCGGGCATGCGCAGGTCGGTGATGACCAGGGCGATATCGGGGTTCAGGGTGAGTTCCTGCAGGGCGAAGGTTACGGAGGTGGCGGTGAAACAGACGAACCCCTCGTTTTCGAGGGATTCGGCCAGTTCAATCAGCGCGTCTTCTTCGTCGTCCACTAACAGGATTTGTTGCCGGGAGGGCGTAGGGGCGCTCATTAAATTACCTTGTTTGCATCAATAACCAATGGTTGGCGCCCACACGTTTAAACCAAAAGGGTTCAAGTTCCGATTGCGGCCCCGACCCGCGCAAAGAAATTAGTAATACTGGTTCCCAAGCCCGTGCCCGCAGCAAGAATAACCAGCGCAACAATAGCCACAAGAATAACGTACTCAATTGCAGTCGCTCCCTCCCTGCGACGCACAAACAATTGAAGTTGTATGTAGAGCTTCATCACCAGAGTAAGGAACATAGGACTTCTCCTTTAGCGCACCATGCGGCGCGGGCATCACAGGCTTACGCAGTAATTGCGGTGTGCCACTAGAGCATTGTCAACAAACGTCACCCTCACAACTGTAAGAACGAATTAATCATAAAGTATTAGTTGCAAAGCTGACGCCATAAACCCGCATTCTCCAAGCCCATTTGGATCGTTCGGATAAATTTTCCACAGGGTAATGGCATTTTGTCCTAGCTGAACTACCTTCACATAGCGAAATAGTTAGATGTTCATAGCCGCCAGGTTGCGAATTAACCCGTTTGGAACAGCGGGTGCAGTGCAACGGAAAAAGGAGAGCCGTAATGAACAGTCGTTTCAGCATGATGCTGGCCGGGGTGCTGCTGGTGGGTGCATTGATCGCCGGTTACTGGGGGCTGGTGTTGACCCGCCCGGCAGCGCCCGTGGCAGCACCTACTGAACCTGTGGTGTCAGTTGAAAAAACCGTGGCCGCCGTTGAGGACCAGACACGTAAACCCGTCGTGGTCCTGGTGCACGATGTACCGCCCTTCACGCCTCTCGTTGCTGCCGACCTGGTCCTGGAAAACCTGCTTACCGTGCCCGCTGGCAGCTTGACCAGCCTCGACCAGGCCATCGGCCGCATGCCACTGCGCAGCCTGGGCGCCGGCGCCTGGCTTAATGAAGAAAGCTTCTCCGCCGGCGGCCCCCTCGCCCGCATGATTCGCCCGGACGAACGCGCCCTGGCCGTCGCCATTGACGAGGTCATCGGTGCCGGAGGCCAGTTGAGCCCCGGCGATTACGTCGATGTATTGCTGTTTCTGCGCCAGGACGCGAGCAACGTCGAGCCATCGGCACAAATCATCATTCCTGCCCTGCGCTTGCTCAGCGTTGGCGACCAACTGGGCCTGGCAAACGACGGCAAACCTGCCGTACCGCCCCCCGCCACCACCGAAGAAAAAGCTCAGGCCGCGCAACGCCGGGCTGGCGCACGCACCGTGGTGCTGGCCGTGCCCGAGCCGATGTTGAGCCGGCTGATGCTCGCGTCTCAGGCCGGCGCCTTGCGCCTGGCCGTGCGCAGCGCCGACGAAAAACTGCTCAGCCGCTACTGGGCCGGCGAAAGCGACGCACCAGACAAGCTGGCGGCGACCAACCGCGACCTCTATCAATTCACTCAGCTGGCCTTGGCGGGCCCGCCAAAAAGAATCGTACAAGCCGGCGCGGAACCCGGTGTGCGCCGCGGCGTTGAAGTGATACGTGGCGCCCAAGCGACCCAACAAACCCCCTGATTGAGCAAGGATGTCTTGAATGAGCCATCGCTACGCCCCCCTGTTCACGCACATCGCCTGCGCCGTCATGCTTTCGGGCGTGCCGGCCGGCATGGCCCTGGCCGCGCCGGGCAACTGCAGCACCCTGGGCCAGTTGCCGGCGGTGGTTGAAGTCGGTGAAGGCCTGCAACAAGAACTGCAATCCCCGGTGACCATTACCCGTTTAGCCATTGGCGATCCGAAAATTGCCGACGTGCGCGTCAACGGCGACCGCAGCTTTTTGCTGACCGGCGTCGGCACGGGCGCGACCAGCCTGATGGTGTGGACCGGCTGCTCGGCCACGCCGCGCCAGAGCATGGTGTTCGTCAAGGGCAAGGCCACCTCGGCACTGACCAGCCTGTCACTGTCGCCCTCGGACGACCCGACGCTACCCAGCCAAGTGCAAACCGACATTCGGTTTGTCGAAGTCAGTCGCACCAAGCTCAAGGAAGCCAGCACGCAGATTCTTGGCGCCGGTAAAAACTTCCTGTTCGGCAGCCCCAATTTAGTCTTCCCGACGCCGACGACCCCCGCCCTGAATATCAGCAGCACCAACTTCAATATCGGTTTCGGCGGCGGCCGGGTCTCGGCCATGATCAACGCCCTGGAAAGCAGCGGCTTCGCCTACACCCTGGCACGCCCAAGCCTGGTTGCCATGAGCGGCCAGAGCGCGACCTTCCTGGCCGGCGGTGAAGTGCCGATCCCGGTACCCAGCGCCGGCAGCGACACCATCTCCATCGAATACAAGGAATTCGGCATCCGCCTGACCCTGACCCCCACCGTGGTCGACCGCAACCGCATCACCCTCAAGGTCGCGCCGGAAGTCAGCGAGCTGGACTACAGCAACGCCGTGCAGATCCAGGGCATCCAGGTACCCGCCCTCACCGTGCGCCGCACCGACACCAGCGTATCCCTGGCCGATGGCGAAAGCTTTGTGATCAGCGGCCTGATCAGCACCAACAACCGCTCGACCATCAGCAAGTTTCCGGGCCTGGGGGACATCCCGATCCTCGGCGCGTTCTTTCGCGACTCCAACATCAGCCGCGAAGAAAAAGAGCTGCTGATGATTGTCACGCCGCACTTGGTTCAACCCTTGGCCGCCAACGCGCAACTGCCCTCTTTGCCCGGCGAAAAACTGCGCAGCTACGACCCCAACTGGTACCGCCTGTTCTTTCTTGAAAACGGCAACTTCGACCGTCGCAGTGGACTTTCCCAATGAGCGATAGCCTGAATCAGACCTTCCTCGCCATCACCCGCAACAACACCGACCTGGAATGGCTGCAGGGCGCACTGGCGCCCCTTGGCCAAGTGGTCAGCGCGGGCACCGGCACCCTGGATGAACTGCTGGCCCTGGTCGACGTGACCTTCGCCAGCCTGGTGTTTGTCGGCCTCGACCGCGAACACGTGGTGGCCCAGAGCGCGCTGATCGAAGGCGCGCTGGAAGCCAAGCCGATGCTCGCCATCGTCGCCCTGGGTGACGGCATGGACAACCAGCTCGTACTCAACGCCATGCGCGCCGGCGCCCGGGATTTTGTCGCCTATGGCTCGCGCTCAAGCGAAGTGGCCGGGCTGGTGCGACGCCTGAGTAAATGCTTGCCACCCACCGCACCCAATGCGCACCTCGGCGGCCTGACCGTGCTCTACGGCACCCAGGGCAACGCCGACGGAGCGCTGGTGGCCAGCCACCTGGCGATGGTGGTGCAAAAGAGTGGCCAGCAAACCCTGCTGCTCGACCTGGGCTTGCCGTGCGGCGACAGCCTGGCGCTGCTGGGGCTGGAAAGTACCTTCAATTTCGGCGATGCCCTGCGGCATCTGCGGCGCCTCGATACCACGCTGATCAACAGCGCCTTTGCCAGCGCTGAAGATGGCTTGCGCATCCTCGCCTATGCCGCCAGCAATGAGCCGCTGGAGCACACCAGCGCCGCCGAGCTGTACATGCTCCTCAGCGCCTTGCGCCAGCACTTCCAGCACATTGTGGTGAACCTCACCGGGCAAGCCGACAGCGAAGCCCTGCGCACCTTTGTCAGCCATTGCGACAAGCTGTTGTGGTGCACCGACCAGAACGTCATCGACTGCCGGCGCAACCTCGCCGTGCTGAACCTGTGGCGCGAAAAAGGTATGAAGCTCGACCACGCGCGACTGCTGGTGGACCGCTACATCAAAGGTGCTGCGCCCGATACCGAAGCCCTGGAAAAAAGCTTCGGCCTGGAGTGCATCGCCATCCTCCCCCTGAGCCCCGAAGTGCGCCTTAACGCCAAAAACCAGGGGCAAAGCCTGTTTACCGTTGCCTCGCGCGAACCCCTGACCCAAGCCCTGCGCACCCTTGGCGAACGCCTGGCCAAACGCTCCGAGGGCCTGGAAAAACCCTCGACCCGCTGGTTCGAACGCTTGCTGGGGTCGGGTAGATGAACGGCGAAAAGCTCTTCGGCAGCCCCGCTAGCGGCGGCGGCAATAACGACCATGACGGCCTGAAACTGGTGCTGCACCGTTACATCATCGATGCCATCGAAGAGTCCGGCACCAACCTGCTGGAAGGCTCGCGCCAAGTCCTCGCGCAATTTGTCATCGACAAGGTTTCCGAGTACATCACCCGCCTTCGCCTGGCGATTTCCCGCTATGAAATGGAGCGTCTGGCCGAAGAGATCGTCGATGAACTCACAGGCTTTGGCCCGTTGGAAGTGCTGCTGCGCGACCCGTCGGTGACCGAAATCCTGGTTAACGGCCCGCACCGGGTGTTTATCGAACGCGATGGTTTGCTGCATCAAAGCGACCTGCGTTTTATCGACGCCCACCACGTGGAGCGGGTGATGCAACGCATCCTCGCGCCACTGGGCCGGCGCCTCGATGAATCCTCGCCGATGGTGGATGCGCGGCTGCCCGATGGTAGCCGGGTCAACGCGATCATCCCGCCGATTGCCCTGGACGGCCCGTGCCTGTCGATCCGGAAGTTTCGCAAGGACATGCTCAAAAGCAGCGACCTGGTGGCGATGCAGACCATCGACCAGAACATCCTCGAGTTCTTCCAGGAGGCGGTGGGCAAGCGCTGCAACATCCTCATCAGCGGCGGTACCGGCACCGGGAAGACCACGCTGCTCAATATCCTCAGCCAATTGATCAACCCCCACGAACGCCTGGTGACCATCGAAGACGTCGCCGAGTTGCAACTGGGCCACCCGCACGTGGTGCGCCTGGAAACCCGCCCGCCGAATGCCGAGGGGCATGGTGAGGTCAAGGCCAGCGACCTGATCCGCAACGCCCTGCGGATGCGCCCCGACCGCATCATCCTCGGCGAAATTCGCGGCGTGGAAGTGCTCGATGTGATGACCGCCATGAACACCGGCCACGACGGTTCCATGAGTACCGTGCACGCCAACAACGCGCAGGACGCGCTGCTGCGCCTGGAAACCCTGGTGGGCCTGACCGGCCGCGTGGTAGCGGAAAAAACCCTGCGGCAAATGATCTGTGCGGCGCTGGATGTGGTGATCCAGTTGACCCGCCTGCCCGATGGCCGCCGCTGCGTGAGCGAGGTGGTGGAAGTGGTCGGCGTGCGCGATGACATCTACGTCACCAACACGCTGTTCCGCCTCGACCGGCGTACCGGTTTCGGCTTCCAGCGCGAGGCGCTCAACCCCGCGGGCGACAAACTGCGCCGCGAGTCGGCGTTGCCACTGTAACCAGGGAGGCGTGATGACAGGACCTGTTCTGCTGCTTCTCGGCGTCATCCTGGCGAGCCTGTCATTCCGGCTGTTCAGGTACAGCCTAAGCAAGACAAAAACCGACCGCGTGCTGGACCGCCTGGGCGAAGGGCAGCCGGTGGCAGCGGAAACCGCCAGTGGCTGGACGGCACTGGAGCGCATGTTCATGCGCGCCGGGCTGGGCAAGCCGACGGATCGCCTGGGGCTGTGGCTGACCGCCTGGGTGCTGGGTGCGCTGCTGGGGCTGGTGGTGGCCGACTGGCTGGGCTTGCTCGCCATGGTCGTGCTGCCGCCCTTGCTGTTGCGGCTGTACATCGCATGGCGCTATCAACGCCGCGTCCAGCGAATGATCGAGCAACTGCCGCAATTGCTCGACCACACCGTGCGCAGCCTCAAGTCCGGCCGCACCCTGGCGGATGCGGTACTGGGCAGTATCGAGACCGCCGAAGACCCGCTCAAGGCGGCGATGGGCCGGGTCGTGCGCAACGTGCAAATGGGCGTCAGCCTGCCGGATTCGGCGCATGACTTTGCCGAACTCTACGAGAAGGACGAGTTCCGCCTGTTTGCCCTCGGCCTGAAGGTCAACCACCGCTATGGCGGCAACGCCAGCGAGTTGCTGGAGAACCTGATCAAAGTCATTCGCGAGCGGGAGCAGGGTATTCGCCAACTCAAGGCCATGACCGGCGAAACACGGGTGACCGCCTACGTCCTGGCGGGTATGCCGGTGGCGCTGGTGGGGTATTTCATGACCATTAACCCCGGCTACCTCATGACCATGTGGAACGACGGCCCCGGCCGGACCCTGTTGTATCTCGCCGTCACCCTGCAGGTGCTCGGCTGCGTGGCGATGTGGCGCATGCTGAGGAGCCTTTGAGATGGCCTTGTTGATCAGTTTCCTGCTGTTTCTTGGCGCACTTGGGCTGGTCGCCAACCATCTGCTGGTACAGCGGCGCCGCGAGCGATTGGTAACCGAACGGTTGCAAGGGCATACGGTGCGTGGCGACCGATGGGCGGACTGGCTGCGCCGGCTGGGTTCCAGCCCCCTTGCGCAACACTCGATCAGCCTGGACCACGAAACCCAGTCGCTGCTCAACCGCGTCGGGTGGCGCAAAGCCAATCAGCGCGCGATGTTCGCCGCGTTCCAAGTGAGTGTGCCGCTGCTACTGATGGGGCTGGTGACGGTGTTTCAGCCGCTGCTTTTTCCCAATGTTCAATCTGCATGGATCGCACCGTTGGTGGCCTTGGGCATCGGTTATCTGATGCCCAAACGTATCCTCGCCAGCCTGGCCAAACGGCGCCAGGCACGCATTGCCAGAGAGGTGTCGACCTTCATTCCGCTGCTGCGCATTCTCTTTGAATCCGGTATGGCGGTTGAGCAGTCCTTGCGCATCCTGAGTACCGAGGCACAACGCCTGCTGCCCGCCTTGACCCATGAACTGCGCCTGGTGCTGAGCCGGGTCGACTCCGGCCTGGAACTGGGCGACGAACTGAGTAAAACCGCCAGGCTGTTAGCGGTGGATGAGTTCACCGACACCTGCGTCATTCTCCAGCAATTGCTTTCCCAGGGCGGTGGCGCAATGAAATCACTGTTGGCGCTCAAGCAATTGCTCGACGACCGACGCCTGACCCGCTTGCAGGAATACATCTCCAAGATGGCCGCCAAGATGTCCGTAGTGATGATGGTGTTCCTGTTTCCTGCCCTGCTGATCGTCCTCGGGGGGCCGGCGTTTATCGCGATCGGCCGCGCCCTGAGCAACCTCTAAGGAAAGCCCCATGAAAGCACTGATTGCCACGTTGACCCTGATGATGCTGGGCGGCTGTGCCACCAACGGCCAGGCGCCGTGGTCGAACTTGCTGGCGCCGGGCAGTTGCCCCAAGCCGAGCTCGGAGCAGGAATTGGCGCTGAACCTGGCCGATGACATGGCCAACGAGGGCAAGCTGCACGCCAGCCTGGCCAACCTGCAAAGCCTGCCCGACAACCTGCCCCAGGTACGCCAGCGCAAAGCCCGGGCCTATCGATTGCTGGGGCGCAACGAAGCCGAGCCGTTGTACCGCAGCCTGCTGGGCACCTGCCTGGCCGCCGACGGTGAACACGGCCTTGGCCAACTGGCCTCGGCCAAGGGTGACAACGGCCAGGCCTTGGCCCACCTGCAACGGGCGGCCCGACTGGCGCCCACTGACGAAAAGATCCGCAACGACCTGGGGGTGGTGTACCTCGACCAACTGCGCCTGGAAGACGCGCGCTTTGAATTCATGACCGCCATCGAGCTCAAGCAAACCGATCAACTGGCGGCGGTCAATCTGGTGACGCTGCTGATTTACCAGGACAACTGGAAACAGGCGGCCCAAGTGGTCAGCCAACTCGGACTGAGCCCGGAACAGGTCACAGAAGCACAGGCACGGGCACAAAAGCTCAAGTCTTCAACCCCGGTACGCCCCTCCAAAGACCAAGTAGCAGCCGTCAGCGATGCGCTGCCGGCCGTGAAATAAGGAGCTGATGATGAAATTCCATTATCTCGCCAGCCTGGCGATGTTGCCCTTGATGGCTCATGCCATCGAGCCGGGCCCCTCATCGCCTCAACAGGCTGAAACTGAAAACTGGCTGGCCTTGCAACAGAGCGGTCGCGTCGCCTCCAGCACGCCGCAGAAGACCACCCCGGCGGAACGCGAACAGGCGCTGCAACGGTTGCTGGACAGCAACAAGCATCCGATTCCGGAGTTTTTTGATCAGAAGGTTGGGGGGAATACGAAGTAAGCCCCCCATTGGATCAATGTGCGGTCACACGCTGGCGCATCGCCGAATGGCTCGGCGATAACGCCAGCGCCAGCTGGGTACGGTTGTGCATATGGGTCAGGCGCAACACCTGGGACACGTACAGCTTGACGGTGTTTTCGGTAATGCCCAGTTCGCAGGCGATCTGGTAGTTGGTCTGGCCCTTGCCCACCAACCGCGCCACATCCAGTTGGCGCGGTGACAGCTGATTGAAGATCGTCGGAATTTCCACCGGCCTGGGTTCATCGTCCGACAACTCGCCATCGCCGTCAGACACACCGGCGCCCGGGCTGCGGCGCACTTTGTCAAGGTCCTGGTACAAGTCATTGATGGATTCGGAAAGGTATTGCAGCTTCTGGTTCAAGTGCCCCAACTGCAGTTCTTTCTTGCGCTCCTCCAGCGCGGCTTCCTGACGCTGCAGGCCTTCAAGCAATTCATCGAGGTTGATCGGCTTCTGGTAATAGTCCGAAATCCCCGCACGCAGGGCCTTGATCACATCCTGCTTATCGGCGCGGCCGGTGAGCATGATCGCTTCGAACGCCCGCTGCTTGCCCGCGACCTTTTGCATGGCCTGGACCAGCTCGATGCCGTCCATGTCCGGCATATGCAGGTCGCACAGCACCAGGCCGATCTCGGGGTCTTCGCTGAAGCGCTTCAAGGCGTGTTGGCTGGACTCGCAAGGGACGCAACGATACCCACTGCTTTCAAGAAATTCACAGAGCTCTTCCACGATCAAGGGTTGATCGTCGACCACGAGCACTTTCACTGCTGACGTAAGCTTGTTCACACGCTACTCCATGCCTGGCAAGCCAAAGGTAACCTATCCGTTCTGACGTAAAATCCAGTACAACCACTTCATAAACGTAGACGTACTTTCCGACTATGTACATAGCAATAGAAGGCTTCGTCGACTAGTGGATCCAAAACGAAATCAACGCGAAACCTGTCAATACATACGGAGCAAACGGCTGTTTTGTTGACACGTGTGTTGGCGAGCGTTCTTCACGCGCACTAAACCCTTGACGCGTAAGCTGCCAGCCCGCCAATACCAGTGCTGCGCCGATCAATGACCACAACAAATGATCGACACTGCTGGCCAGTGCCAAGGCCGCCAGCAACTTCACATCGCCCGCGCCAAAACGGCCCAGCACATAGCCCGGCAAACCCAGCAGCAAGGCCAGCGCAAACGCCCAACCACCGTCACCGGCAGGCGCTCCCAGCCAGGTGCTGCCCGTCCAGAGCAGATAGATCAACGCCAGCAAACCCACACCCAGCGTCAACCCGTTGGAAATTTGGCGCTGATGCATATCCTGCACCGCGCACCCCCCCAGCCAGAGCAGCACCACTGCACTTTGGATCACGTAAAAAACATCCCTTTTTGCTGAATGATTCTATGCTGATATCAAGCAGTAGCCGTCAGGGTAGACGCAGTCATGAAAACAGGCCTGCCTGGAAAGCAAAAAGGGGCTGTGGCGATCGAATTCGCCGTGGTCTTTGTGATTTTTTTTGCCGTGTTCTATGGACTCATCAGCTACAGCCTGCCGCTGCTGCTGATGCAGTCGTTCAACCACGCGGCCGCTGAAGGTGTGCGCCGAAGCGTAGCACTGGACCCCGCTACGCCGGATTACCCAAACCAGCTCATCCTGCGTGCCAAAAGCGCGGCGCAAGCCCAACTGAACTGGATTCCTACCACCTTCCAGTTCCTGCCTGAACACATCACCGCGACCTACGATGGCACCACCCTTAGCCTGCAGATCAAATACCCGTCGGCCAAACTCAGAGGCGTCTTGCCCGTGCTGGTACTGCCCGGCATTGGTGCTGTGCCCAACCTGCCCACCCACCTCACCGCCCAGTCGAGCATTCGTTTTTGATCTCGGGGGATAACCTGTTCGGGCGTTTACTGGGGCGCCACAATGCCTTGGCCCTGGACGCCCCCGCTACGGCTTTCACGGGCCTGCAACTGCACCTGGATCACCAAGGCCGCGTGCTCAGTATCTCCGGCAGCCTGCGACCGCACCTCGCGCAACACTTCAGCAGCGACGCCAAACCGCTTCTACATACCCTGCTGTGCGCCAACAGCGCCCTGAGCGTCGAAGGGCTGCCCGCCGATTGGCAGCGCCACAGCCTCGACCTGGACTTCCAGGGCACCGCCGGCCACATCCTGCACACCCGCGGCGGGATCGAACCGTACGGCGAAGGCTGGACCCTGCGCCTGCTCGACATCAGTGACCTGCTCGTCGGCCAACAACTGGCCCAACAGCGCGAACAGGACCACCAACTGGCCTGCCACATCAGTGACCAGTTACGGGTGTGCAGCCTGAGCCGCCTGCCGGACGTGCTCAACGAACACCTGTGCAGCCTGGCGCAGCGCTGGCACATTCCCTGTGCCGCGTTGGCGTTGCTCGACGACGAATCCCAGGGTTGGCAGATCTACAGCTATTACGCCGCTCACGACGCCCCCGCCCTGTGGCAAACCGGGCAACGCCTCGGCACCAGCCTCGACAGCGTGAATGGCAACGCCCCACTCAGCCTGGACATTGCCCAGGGCCGTAGCGACAACCCGCGCTTACAGAGCGTGTTCGGCAATGCCGAAGGCTTTCTGGTGCCGTACCGAGACGGCCAAGGCGTAGCCGCCTGGTTACTCTGCGGCTTCTACACCGGCCAGCAACACACCAGCGACCGCGACTGGCTGAACCTCACCGCAGCCATCGCCGCCCCGCTGCTGAGCCGCCTGCGCGAGCAACGTCACCATCAACAGCTTGAACGGGTGGAAGCCTTGCAAGGCCTGCTGGGCACCGGGTGGTGGGAGTTGCTGCCGGCTACCCACGAGATTCAACTTGCGCCGCAACTGCTGCGCAGCCTGAGCCTGGAAGAAAGTGCGAGCCGCCAGACGCTGGACACCTGGCTGGAGCTGATCCACCCGGCCGACCGTCAAGAACTGAACAGCCGCCTGCAGGATTTACAGGCGTTGGGCAAACCGTTGCTCACCAGCGTGCGCCTGCAGCGCACCGATACCGAACAGAACCCGGTGTGGTATCGCGTACAAGGCCAGGTGCTGGGCGTGGGCGACAGCCGCCGCTGGATCGGTTTCATGCTCGACATCAGCGACATCAAGAACCAGCAACTGCAAGCCGCCGCCGCCCATGCGCGCCTGGATAACCTGATCGCCAGCTCACCGGCGGTGATCTACGTGCAACGCTACGTCAGCGGCGCGTTGCACCCGGCCTTTTTCAGCGACAGCCTGCTGCCGCTGCTGGGCTGGACACTCGCCGACTGCAGCCACGAAGGCCTGGCGTCATTGATCCACCCCGAAGACCGCGACCTCTACTTCGAGCGCACCCGCCAGTTACTGCGCGAAGGCAACGTGCGCAGCCGCTACCGAGTTCGCGACAAACTAGGCCATTACCACTGGCTGCTCGACGAAGCCAAGCTGCTGCGCGACGACCTCGGTTTACCGGTGGAAGCGGTGGGCCTGTGGCTGGATGTCACCGAGGCGACCCAGGCCGCTGAGCAGATCAAGCAGAGCGAAGAACGCTACCGCCTCCTCGTGGAAGACTCCCCTGCGATGATCTGCCGCTACCGGCCCGACCTCACGCTGACCTTCGGCAATACGCCGCTGGCCAACTACCTGGAATGCCGGCCGGCGCAACTGCCTGGGCTGCACTTGGGCGACTGGCTCTCGGACGAACAGCGCCAGGCCTTTGTGCATCGCATCAGCCAGCTGACCCCGGAATTTCCCGTGAGCACCGCCGAAATCAGCCTGCAACTGCCCGGGCGCGAACATGCCTGGTGGGTGTGGTCGGACCGTGGTGTGTTTGATGAACAAGGCGCGTTGGTGGAAGTGCAGGCGGTAGGCCGCGATAACACCGAAGTGCGTCGCTCGCAGCAGCAACTGACCCAAAGCGCCAAAATGGCCACCCTCGGCGAAATGGCCACGGGCCTCGCGCATGAGATCAACCAGCCGCTGAACGTGATGCGCATGGCCATCGTCAATGTGCTCAAGCGCTTGAGCAACGGTGATGTACAGATTGATTACCTGACGGAAAAACTCCAACGCATCGACACCCAGGTACAGCGCGCGGCGCGGGTGGTGGACCATATGCGGGTGTTTGGCCGACGTTCGGAAATCGAGCAGCAACCGTTTGACCCGGTGCAGGCTGTCGAAGGTACCTTGTCACTGCTCAGCGAGGGTTTGCGCGGCAAAGGCGTGGACGTGCGCATCAGCCCGGCGGACTTTTCGGTACAGGTCAAAGGCTATGTCGACCAACTGGAGCAGGTGCTGATCAACCTGATGGTCAACGCTCGCGATGCACTGCTCAGCCAACGCGAAAAACACCCGGAATTGCGGCCGTGGATCGCAGTGCACAGCGAGCACGACAGCCGTCACGTGCGCATCTGGGTCGAAGACAACGGCGGCGGAATTGACCCGCGCTTGCTGGAGCGGATTTTCGAGCCATTTTTCACCACCAAACCGATTGGCGTGGGGACAGGGTTGGGGTTGTCGGTGAGTTACGGGATTGTGGAAAACATGGGCGGACGATTGAACGTCGTCAATGGGGAGGATGGGGCGAGGTTTTGTGTGGAGTTGCCGATCGTTAGCGAGGGTTAGATCACCAGGTAGGCGCGGCCCATATGGCAACTGAGGTTGGCGCCGACTTCGGCGTTGCCCAAGGTGATGCCCAATGCACTCAGCAAGCCATCCACAATCGGGTCCAGCACCGGCGACAGAATGTTTTTTACTGCGCTCATCAGCGTATTGGTAATGGTTGTGAGCGAGCCCGAGACGCTCGACAGCGCCCCGCTCGGTGTGTTGCCGGGCGGAGGGTTGTAGGTCACCTGGAACGCACCCAGCGTGTTGACCAAACTGTTAACGATACCTGTAGCAGGAGGAACTGCCTTATAGGTTGGGGCCAGATTCATGTCATTGACGGGGGATATCAGCAGGCTTTGACTGCCGCCTCCCACGGTCGCATGCACAACGGATAACGATAAACTGCCTCCCACGCCGGCCTTGCGTGGCCCACAACCAAATATTCCCGCGCAGGTCTGCACGCCAATATCGACCAGTGCCACGGGCGACACGTTGGCTACCGCAGCCGAAGAAAATGCCTGCGCTGAATCAACTTTCCCTACCGATATATCCGCCAGCGCAGTGCCGACCTGAACGGTCAGTGACTTTGTCGCATTGCTTGCACAACTGAAATCCGTGACATAGCTTTTCGCGCTAGCGACTTCGATGTTGATGTCCAGGCCGGTCAGCAACTGAACATCGGTATGGTCACAAGGCTTCAAAAGCAGGCACAAAACCGGGTCCAACAGGCCCACTAGGTTCAGGTGCAACAGGTTGTTCACGACGCTGGTAACGGGGGTCGTTATCGCAGAAACCGCAGACGTCAGTTCATTGACTGTCTTGAGCACCGGTAGCTGAATAGACACCACCGTACGGACTTGCGCCGTGCGCACAAAAATCTGATCCGTCTGCGGAGTCTTCGACAACCCGGCCTTCGCCAGGGCTGGATTGCCGATGGCCGACAATTGCGGGGGTTCAATCACTTTGGTCTGAATCGAGACATTCCCTATCAACGGGACATTCAACTGAGCCGCAGCACTCACCGCGTTCTTGCTGCTGGACAGTTGCGCTACCGTCTCCAGTAGTTGAAACAACTGCACATTGGAATTCAAGGCGGAGACCGGTGTTCCGGTGGCGACTTTCAGGAGGTCCCCCACCTTCAACAACGGGGTGTTTGGAGCGATCGTTTTCAGTGAAATCACGTCATTGATAACGGCCGTGGCCACCGCGCCGTTTTTCTGCAAAACCTTCACCGCAGCGTCGATAAATTGGGTGGCGGACACAGCCGTGTTCAGCAGCGTGTCGTAATCACCCGCCGTTACATTCAATTGAATCGCCAACTGGTCCAGATAACCGAGCAGGTTCACGTTGGTTTGCAGCAAACCATTCCAGCCCGCCGCTGTGAGCGATAGGCTGCCGCCCAACAAATTGCCCATGACCAGATTCAGCATCGGGGATTTGGTGGAATCAACCGTCGCTAGGTTGCTGCGAATCGTCAGTTGCGCCACCGGCGGCGCCAAGGCCGCCACCGCTGTCGCGCTCAACGCGGTTTGCGCCGCGATCGACCCACCGCTGAACATATTCCAGATGCCGCTGGCGATACCGGTCATCACGCTGCGGGTCGCCACGACGCGGATCGCATCGCTTTGGGTGGCGTCGGCGGTAAACACGCGCATGTTGTTGGCGTTGGTCACCAGCGTGCCGCAGGTCACCGCCAAGCCTCGACTGGTGTCGCCAGCCACCACGGTGAAGCCGTTGCGCGTGGCGTTCTGCTTGGCGTAGTCGTTGGCGGTGGTGGTGGGGCTGCACAGCCCGCCGCGGTTGGCGGCTTCGAGCGCCGAGGTATCGGCGATGGACTGCAATTTGCGCTTTTCGAGGTACAGGCGTCCGCTGTCGACCGACAACAGCAGGAACACCAGGGCCATCGCCAGGGTTCCAACCGCCATTAACCCAATCGCACCACGCTGCTTGGAACGAAGTCGGGGAGACATCAGGCACTCCTTAGCGCTTACTCTCCGTAGTTGATTTGGAGTGTAGACAAGGCTTTGGAACTGCGCTGGCCAGTCGCCACATGAACGTATAGGGGAGATTTTGTGCCTGCCACAAAAAAATGTGGGAGCGGGCTTGCTCGCGATGACGGCGTATCAGTCAAAGATGTATCGACTGACGCTGCGCTATCGCGCGCAAGCCCGCTCCCACAGGGGTTTGGTGGTGCTCTTTAGTGGGGTGGGTAGTTGGAGAGGACTTTGGTGACAGTGGTGCGGATGGCGTTGGTGCGGTCCTGGGGCTCAGGCGAACTGGCCATGATCTGCTCGTCGCTGCCGCGCCACACGAGTTTGCCGTCTTTGGCGTCGAGCAGGTCGATCTGGATGGTCGCCACCTTGTAGGTGATGTTGCGCGTTTCGTTGTACATCGGCGCGCCCCAGTAGCCGTTCCACGGCCCACCCCAGGCGCCGCCGTAGTTGGTGGTGACTTGTTGCTGGCGGTCTTCGACGATCAGGTAGGCCTGTACGTTCAGGTCTGCCTTGGCGCCCGGCGCGGCAGGGCGCAGGCCACGCTGGTCAAGTTGTTCGCCCACAGCCTGGCGGATGCGTTGTTCGGTGAGGTCACTTTTGATCCGGGGATCATCAGGGCGGTATTGCAGGGCCGGGGTTTTCCAGGCCCAACTGCGGTAGGCGCCGAAGTCCCGGCTGGCATCAAAATCGTGGTTGACCTGGCTGGTCTGGCAACCGCCCAGCAGCACGACAAAAGCGAGCGTTGCGATACGACGAAGCATGGTTGTTCTCCAAAGAGCGACCCGAGCATTGGATGAGAATAGCTGTTAACTGGGAGGATACGCCGTCATTGCCTTTTGCACCGCCTGGCGCAATGCATCGCCCCGTTCACTGAGGCTGCCCTGGCTGCCGGTTTCAGCACTGGCGCTCCACACCGGTTGACCGCTGCGCGCGTCGAACAGATTGACGCGCACCACCACGACCTGCACTTCATAGGTGCGCACGATCGGCACCGAGTTGTACATGCCGTAGCCATTGCCATAGCGGTTGTAGCCGCCGTAACCGTAGCCGTAGTCGTCCTGAACTTGCTTGAGGCGCTTCTCCAGGCGCACGTCGGCGCTGACCAGCAGGTCTGGCGGCCGGTTGTCATGCAAAGGGCGCAGGCCGCGCTGGTCCAGCGCACCGCTGACCGCTTCGGCCACCTGGGCCGAATCCGCCCAGGCCGTGCCCGCTGGCAACTGGCCGTTGCGCCAGGCCCAATTGCGGTAGGCGCCGTAATCGCGCACCGGCGCGGGGTAGGCGCTGGTATCGAAGGTGTTGGCCGCCTGGGCGGGCGCTGGCGGCATGGGGGCCGAGGCCGCCACGTAAGGGTTGGGGCTGGAACAAGCGGCTAAGCCCAGGTACAGCGGCCCCACAGACAACAGGATTAAACAGAGACGACGCATTTCGACCTCCGCAGACTGGGCCGCTTAAACCGGACGGCAGATCCAGTGCAAATAACGCCCAAGTCCGGCAAAGCTTGGGTGACGACGGTGAGCGAGTTCCATCTCCACAAGTTCCTGCAAGTCAGCGCGGGCCTGGAATTCCACCGGCATATAGTCGTGGAATACCCGCACGCCACTTTGGCTTTCGACCTGCCAAAGGCCTTCTAGTTGCGCCGCCAGCTCGCGCGGGTCCAGCGGTTGTTGCGGCGTAAGGCTCTGCTTTTCGCCGGCCATGTCGTTCTTGCGCATTTTGCGGAAGTGGCCTTTGAGCAGGTTGCGGTAAATCAGCGCATCGCGGTTATAGAACGCCAAAGACAGCCAACCGCCAGGTACCGTCAGTTGGTGCAGCACCGGCAGAATCGCATGGGGCTCGGCCAACCATTCCAGCACGGCGTGGCACAGCACCAGGTCGTAGGGTTCGGTGAGTTGGCCGAGCAAATCCTGCCAGGGCGCGTGAATAAAGGTCGCCGTCTGCCCCGCATCGGCAAAGCGCTGGCGTGCGCCGTCGAGCATTGGCTCGGCGGGCTCGGCCAGTGTCACTTGATGGCCGCGTTCGGCCAGCCACAGCGACATATGCCCCAGCCCCGCGCCGATATCCAGCACGCGCAACGGGCGGTCCGGCAGGGCTTCGCTCAGGTCGGCCTGCAGCACCGCCAGGCGAATCGCGCCCTTCGCGCCGCCGTAGATCTTCTCGGCGAAACGCGTGGCAAGCTGGTCGAAATGGCGATCACTCATGGGCAAACCGCCGTTCGCTGTCGGCCAATTTGGCGCGCACCACCTCGTTCATGTCCAGGCCCAGTTCGCTGCACAGCAGCAGCAGGTACAGGACGATATCGCCGACTTCCTGGCCGGCGTGGGCGAGTTTATCCGCGGGCAACTGGCGCGATTGGTCTTCGCTGAGCCATTGGAAGATTTCCACCAGCTCGGCCATTTCCACACTGGCGGCCATGGCCAGGTTTTTCGGGCTATGGAACTGCTTCCAGTCGTTGGTATCGCGGATGCGGTGTAGGCGTTCGGTGAGGTGTTCGAGGTTCATGCGGGGGCTCCTGAAGGGGTATAGCTTCGGGGGGATGAGCGGGGAAGGCAAGTTAATCCCTGTGGCGAGCGGGCTTGCCACAAGGGAGGTATGCAACTTGGTTAGTCGACGACGCTGAATTCGATTCGGGCGGTTTGGCCGGCTTCGTCGAGGACGCTGAGTTGGTAGCGGCCGAGCTGTTCGAAGCTGGCGTTGACGCTGTCTTGGTTGGCGCTGTCGCCCAGGGGGGCGCCGTTGAGGAACCACCACCGTCGGCCACTGCCGCCCAGGGCCGAGATTTTCAGGCGCAGGGATTGTTGGCTGGCGGCGGGCAGGCGCAGTTGGTCGCCTTCGCGTACACCGACAATCGACAAGGGCGAAGACGCCGCCAGCGCCGGAGGCGGGCAATCCGGGTCGGCGGCCGGGATTCGCGCTTCACGGCGTTCCACCCTGGGTAACCAGGGCTCCAACGGCGCGGGCCACAGGGCGATGTCCCGGGAGACCGCGCCCGGGCAATGAGCGTCCACGCGCAGGCCCTTGGCGTTGACCCACACGGTTTCCTTCAGCCCCACACTCAGCGGTTGATCCAAAGCCTGCAGGGTCGGCGGAGTGGTGTTGTCCAGCGTCCAGGCGAAGCGTTGGCGGCGGCAATTGGGGTCACTGCGGCTCATGGGCTGACCCAAAGGCCAACAGATCGCCGCAACGCCGACATTAGCCGGCACGGGCTTAACCGGCGCGGTGATCCCGCGCTGGCTGTCGCGGTTGGTCAGCACATCGTGCACCTGCAACATCAACGGCGCCGCCGAGGCCAACCCGAACTGGCCGGGCACCGGGGTGCCGTCAGGCCGGCCGATCCACACGCCGATCAGGTAACGCGGCCCCACGCCAATCGCCCAGGCATCCCGAAAGCCATAGCTGGTGCCGGTTTTCCAGGCCAGCGCCGGCCGCTGCACCAGTTCGGCACGCGGGTCACGGTCGGGGCGGGCCTGGCCGCTGAGGATACGCCGCACAATCCAGGCGGCCCCTGGCGACAGTAATGGCCGCTCTCTAAGCGTATCGTCCGGCTGTAATCGAATGGTGGCGCTCCTGCCGTCCCGGGCGAAGGCGCTATACCCGCTCACCAAGTCTTCCAGACGACTGCCCGCACCGCCCAGGATCAGCGCCAGGTTCGGCTCGGCCAGCGCAGGCAACGCCAGGGGCACGCCGCCGATACGCATCTGGGCGGCAAACCGTTTCGGCCCGTAGGCCTCCAGCAATTGCACCGCCGGCAGGTTCAGCGAACTCGACAACGCCGTACTCGCCGGCACCGCGCCGGTAAACCCCATGGAGAAGTTGCCCGGTCGGTAATCGCCATAACGCCGGGGCACGTCCTGCAGCAGGGATTCGGAGTGAATCAACCCCTCGTCCAGGGCCATGCCATACAGGAACGGCTTCAAGGTCGAACCCGGCGAGCGCAGGGCGCTGATCATGTCCACATGGCCAAAACGCTTGGTGTCGTTGATGTCCACCGAGCCCAGGTAGGCGCGCACGGCCATGGTTTCTTCTTCCACCACCAGAATCGCGGCCGAGGTGTGTTCCGGCAACCGCGCGCGCCAGCCCAGCAGCAGGTCTTCGAGACGGCGTTGCAGGGTGGCATCCACGGTCGTGCGGATCAGCGGCGGGCTGTCGGGGCGGTTCAGGCGGCGGGCAAGCAAGGGCGCCAGGCTCGGTTCCAGACGCGGCGCGAGCAGCAGCGGCTCTTCGAGGGCTTCATCGACCGCCGATTGCGGCCAGACCTGGAATTCGGCGAGGCGGCGCAGCACCTTGTCCCGGGCTTGCTGGGCGCGCTGCGGGTGACGGTCGGGACGCAGGCGGCTGGGCGCCTGGGGCAATACCGCGAGCAACGCGGCTTCGGCGTGGGTCAGTTGCTGAGGGGACTTGCCCAGGTAGGCCCAACTCGCCGCCGCCACGCCCTGCAACGTGCCGCCAAAGGGCGCGCGGTTCAGGTACAGGTTGAGGATCTGCTCCTTGGACAAGTGCCATTCCAACTGCGCGGTGCGCCACAGTTGGCGCAACTTGCCGTGGAACGTGCGCGAGTGCGGATCGAGCAAACGCGCCACCTGCATCGACAAAGTGCTGCCGCCGGACACCACCCGCGCGCCAGTCAGGTTCTGCCACGTCGCCCGTACCAGCGCGAGCGGATTTACGCCGGGATGCTGATAAAACCAACGGTCTTCGTACGTCAGCAAAGCATCCAGGTAGTACGGCGATACCTCACTCGTCTGCACCGGATAACGCCACACACCATTGGCATCGGCAAACCGCCACAACGGCGTGCCATCCTCGGCCAGCACCACACGCGCCAGGTCATCCTGGGGCAGTGGCAACGGCCAGATGCGGTCGGCCAGCCACAGCAAGGCAATCACCAACAGCAAGCTGGCAAGGGTACAACGCGCAACAAAACGCAAATTCAACCGGCTAAACCTCTATGCTTCGGGGAACTAGCCGCGCCCCATCGCGACCAAAGGCTCAGTCCTGGCAATTTCGTCCACTTATTCATCGAGACACACCTATGCAAGCAGACTTTTTCGGATGGCTGGGTCACACACTCGGCTTGATCATCCACTACATCGTCGAGTTCTTCAGCGGGCTGTTCAATATGCTGTCCAATGCCGGCGGCGATTTTGTCGAAGGCATGTCCAGGGCGCTGGGCATGGACACGTCGATCATCAGCATCATCACCCTGATCATCGGCCTGCTCTTCCTGTATTCCGCCGTGCGCGCGTTCATGCGCGCCTCGATCATCATCGGCGTCATCTGGCTAATGCTCGGCCTCTGGCTCCTCAGCTGGATCGTCCACTAACCCCAAAACACCCAAATCCCCTGTGGTAGGGGGCTTGCTCCCGATGACGGTCTATCAGCCAAAAAATACATCGACTGATCCACAGCCATCGGGAGCAAGCCCCCTCCCACATTTAGAACCCGTTACGCCAGTTAAACCTCAGCGGCCCTTAATCACCATATCCGCCGGCGTCTCTCCCACCGCCTGCCAGTTCGGCCGGTACATCGACTCCACCTGCGGCGGCGGCACGCGGTAAGTCCCCGGTGTCACCGCCCGCGCCAGGTACAGCAGGTGCGTGGTGCCATAGCCATCCAGGTTCATCGCCGCCACATAACGATCATCGCGGAACTCCTGGTGCTTGAGGGACGCGTTCTGCATCGACTCACGCCATTCCTTCACCTGGCTGCTGGCGTTCTCCAGGCTGGCGGCACTTTGCGCCAGGTTCTGGTTTTCGAGCTCCAGGCCGGCGGGCAGCAGGTCCACCACCAGCGCATCCGGCACACGCTGCTTGGCACTGACCGCCAAGTGCACCAGCACCAGATCGCCGCTGTTGAGGTTGCGCAGGTTCAGCGGCTGGCCATTCATGCCGAGGTATTCGCGGCGAATGCTCAGGTTTTCGCCGCCCGGTGCCGGCGGCACTTGGGGATAACCCGAGATCGTCAATTGCTGATACACCGGCGTATCGCCCTGATTGCTCAAGGTCAAATCGCCGGACAGCAGCTTGCCGTCCAGTTCCAGGCTCGACTGCTGATTATTCAACTCACGCACGCCGGCGCTGCCGTCGAGCAGCACTTTCCACGGCGACTCAGGCTTGGCAAAGCCGCCTCGCCCAGCGAGGAACAGCGAATTACGCTCCTGGGTCGACAGGTACGGGCTGGCCGCCAACTGGTCCGACAGCGTAAACAAGCGCTCTTCACGCGCGCCCTTGGCCAAATCGTTTTCTTCCAGCAACGCCAGAATCATCGCTTGATCCCGCAGCGGGCTGCCGTAATCGGCGAGCCAGTCTTTGGCGCTGCGCTGCGCCGCCAACCCGGCCAACAGCGCCTGATCAGCCCGCGGCTGGTCGCCCATCTTCTGCAGGGCAATGGCCAACTGCACCAGCGGCAACCCGGAACGCGCGTCGCTACGCCGCTCGAAAATACTGCGCAACGCGCCCAACGGCGCCTGCTGGCTGCGCGCCAGGACCATACCGGCGTAGGCCTGCACGGCAAAGCGCGTGTGCTCGGCGTTGTCGCTGTAGTCGACTTCGATCAGGTTGCGCTCCTGCACATAACGCAACAGCCGCTCACTGGCTTTCTTCAAGACTTCAGGCGGGACGGCAAAGCCCTGGTCGCGAGCGCGCAGCAGGAAGTCCGTCACGTAGGCCGTCAGCCAATATTCTTCCTCGCCATCCGCGCCCCACAAACCAAAGCTGCCGTTGTAGCGCTGCATGCCCAGCAGGCGTTCGATGCCCAGCTCGATCTTGCGTTTGCGTTCGGCATCCGGCTCGCCCTTGATGCCCAGGCGTTTGAGCAAGGCATCGTCGGCGTATAGCGACGGATAGAGACCACTGGCGGTTTGCTCCAGGCACCCGTAAGGGTAGGCCTTGAGCGCGGCGATCTGCGCGCCGAGGTTCAACGGCGGCCGACTCGACAAACTCAGCAGTGCCTCGCGGCCCGACGCATCGAACTGATCAAGCGCACCTACCGGTAAACCCCATGGCTGATCCTTGAGCACAGCGCGGTAATGCTTGAGCAACGCCGGGTAGGCCGGACGTACGCCCAGGGTCCATTCGCGGCTGAACGGCGGCAGGTTTTCACCGGGCAGGTCCAGGCCATTGACCGTGACCTTGACCTTGCCCTGCCCCAAACCGCCCCAGGCCTTCACCGGGATGCGCAGCGTGGTGCGCTGGCCTTGCTTGAGTTCAACCGTGTGCCCAGCTGCGTCGACAGGCTCCAACTGGCCTTCGACGCTGATTTGCACGTCAAGCTTCTGCGCCTTGCCCGACAGGTTGGAGAGGTCCAGCGCCAAGGTGGTCTGGTCGCCGCCTGCGAGGAAACGCGGCGCAGACAGCTCGGCAATCAGCGGGGCGGCGATCACGGTTTTGCCTTCGGCCATGCCGTAGCGGCCATCGCTCCAGGCCTGGGCCATCAGGCGCAGTTCGCCGTTGAAGTCGGGGATATTGACGCTGACTTCGCCCTCGCCTTTATCGTTCAAGGTCACCGGCGCGCTCTGCAAGGCGACGATGGTCACGCTGGTGTCCGGGCGCTTGCCGCCCTTGGCCAACGCGGCGTCACCACCGAAAGCCAGGCTGGCCAGACGGCCCTGCCCCGCTTCGATCAACTGCCCGTAGATGTCAAATTGGTCAACACCATAGGCCTTGCGGCCGAACAGGCTGGAGTAAGGGTCTGGTGTCGGGTATTCGGTGATATTGAGGATGCCCACGTCCACCGCCGCCAGCAGCACATGCACCTGTTTCGGCACGCTGCCATCGGCATTTTTTGCGGTGATCTTCACCGTCAGCGGTTGTTTGGGGCGCATTTTTTCCGGCGCGGTGAGGGTCAGGCCGAGCTTGCGCTGGGTGCGATCCAGCGGCAGATGAAGCAGGCCCACCGCACGTTTTGGTGTGATATTGGCTTTGCGCTCGCCAGGACGAATCACCAGCGCACTCACATACAAATCATGCCGCGACCATTTCGGGTCGAGCTTTACCGCGAAGCTTTTGCCTTCGGCCGGCACATCGATTTCTTGCCACCACAGCGGGCCTTCAGCAGATTCCACCATCAGGTAGCCCTTACCCGCAGCCGGTGGCGTCACGGTGACGTTGGCGGTATCAGCGTCGCCATAGGCCGGTTTGTCCAACGCCAGCTTGACCTGATCGGGACGCACGGCGCCACCTTCGGTGTTGTCCTGGGCCTGGTAGCCGGCCCAGAAACGCAGGCTGCTGACCAAACCGGTCTGCGGGTCTTCAACCTCGACACGGTACGGGCCCCACTCCACCTGGAAGCTGACCTTGGCGGTGTCGCCAGCCTTGATGTTCAGTGTCTGTTCGTCGAGGTTGAGGAATTTTTCGTTGAAGTGATAGCTCCAGCCATCGCTGTCGGAGTAGTTCCAATAGTAGTCACGGCGCTCGCGCACCAGGCGCACCTTGAGGTCTTGCGCGGCGAGTTTCTGCCCGTCCTGGTTGGCCACCAGCACTTCGAATTCCGCCGGGCCATCGCCATTGGTTTCCGCACCATCAAACAACCCGCGCAGGCCCGGCAGTTGCTCGGCCGGCCAGATCGGCTGTACCAGACGCCGAGTGATCGGCCGCCCGCCCGACTCTTGCAGGCTGGCTTGTACGATTAATTGCAGCGGCGACTTGGCGTCCGCCCATTTGCTTTCCAGGGTCAGCGCTTCCTGGCCCTTGGCGTCGAGCACGCTTTCATCCAGCTCAAAATCCTGGCTCAGCTCTTCTTCGGTGACGGAGCCGAACTGATAGCCCGGCAGCGACTTGACCGCCTCGCGCAACGGCCGCACATAGACCTGTCCGCTAACGCGATTGCCCGACGCCGGCGCGCCGTACAAATAACGGCCGTTGACCTGAATGACCGGGTTATCCGACGGGCTCAACGCCGTGTCGCTGCCCTTGAGTTCAAGCGCCAGGCGCTCGGGCAGGAAGTCTTCGACGAGGAACTCATACAACTGCGGTTTGCCATCGCCCAGGTCGAACACCAACTGCCAGCGCCCGGTCGGTGCTTCGCCGGCCAGTTGCAGTTGATATTGATAGAGGCCAGACGCATCGGCATCCCATACGAATTTGCGGCTCACCTGCTCATCCGGGCGACGCACTTCGACGCTCACCGGTTGCGGCTTGATGGCATTGCCATCCTTGTCGCGCAGCAGGGCGTTGAGCAGCACGGTTTCACCGGGGCGATACAAGTCACGCGGGCCGAACACAAAGAATTGCAGCGGATGAGACGGCTGCCCGTCAATATCGAATTCCGCGAGATCGAGGGCGGCGCTGTCGAGGCGCAGCAGGCTGGTTTGTTCACCCTGCTTGGCGAGCAACACCTGGGCCTTTTTCGGCAACGGCAACTCAGCGTGTCCGCCCTTCTCGGTCTTGCCTTGGGCCAGCACGCGGCCCTCAGCATCGAGCACTTCGAGGTCGACGCCATCCAGCGCCTTGCCGCCTTCCAGCGCCTGGGTAAACACATCCAGGCGATTGGCGTAGCGGTGCACCGACAGGCCGATATCACTCAAGGTGAACAGCGTGGCCGGTTGCGAATAGTTGTAGCTGCCCGAGGCGCGCATCACCGCCAGGTACACGCCCGGCTGCTGCAATTGCTTGAGGCCGGCGATCGGCAGCAACAGGGTTTCGCGGGTGTTGCGCGCAGGGTTCAAATCGAAACGGCCGCCGTAGACCAGGTCGGCCATCGGCAGCAATTCACGGGATTCATAACTTTGCAGGCTGGTGTTACGCCCCCACTGCGCCAGGAACGACGGCAGAGACTCGGGCTTGATACGGAAAAATTCGACGTCGATCTTGTCGACGTTCAGCGCGATCACCGGCAAGCCTTCGGCCAGGCGCGTCGGCAATAACGTGCCCCGGCTGGCAAAGCCGACAGTGGCTTGCAGGTCGCGGGTT
Organism: Pseudomonas fildesensis; assembly: GCF_001050345.1. GTDB lineage: Bacteria > Pseudomonadota > Gammaproteobacteria > Pseudomonadales > Pseudomonadaceae > Aquipseudomonas > Aquipseudomonas fildesensis. The sequence continues at coordinate 55,175 of NZ_LFMW01000005.1, forward strand.
TCCAGGCGGGCGATGTACTCGGCGGCGAGCGTGTTGGCGTTGACGGCCTTCACCCCCGCATCGACGGTCAGCACCAGTTTGCGCTGCGGCTCCAGATGGCGCAGGCGCAATTCCATCAAGTTATCGGAGAGTTCCCAGGCGCCATCGACCTTGCCGGATTTGCTGTCCACCAAATGCAGCTTGTCGGCGAACTTCTGGTCCGGGTCCAGAGGAATGGAGAAGCTTACCGACAAGGTACTTGCCCCATCCAACTGGACTTCGGACACGTCCACCACGCTCAGCTCACGCCCGGCATAACGCTGCTTCAGCGCCGCCACATCCACCGCCGCCCTGGCCGGTTTCGGCGCTGCGGATGTTGCCGCCGCAGGAGCAGTCGGGGCTGCCGGTTTATCGGAAGAATCGCAGGCGCTCAGCAGGGCCAGCGCACAGGCAAGGAACAGTCCTTTGTTAAGCATGGGGCACTCATAGTGAGAGGGAACCGAGGGGTGAACTATATATCAGCGCGGGCAAAACCGATGTGGCGCTGGTCACATTGACCGACGGAGGGTGGTTTGGTTCTGAGCGGTCCCCAGCCCAAGCCAAATCCCACAAACACCGGGCAACTGATCGTTCCCACGCGCCCGCGTGGGGTATCCCGTGACGCTCCGCGTCACCCGTGCGCAGGGCTTGAACCGTTCGCCAAAGGGCAGGACGCGGAGCGTTCCAGGCGGCATTCCCACGCAGAGCGTGGGAACGATCAGGTTACGCAGTTACAATGCCGCTCCCCCAAGGAGCCCGCATGTCCATCTTGCTCACCGACTGGCGCCACCGTCCCACCCACCGCCGCGTCTGGGCCCTGGCCGCGCCGATGATCCTGTCGAATATCTCGGTGCCGTTGGTGGCCCTGGTCGACAGCATGGTCATCGGCCACCTGCCCCACGCCCACCAACTGGGCGCCGTGGCGGTCGGGGCCAGTCTGTATACCTTTCTCGCCTGGGCCATGGGCTTTTTGCGCATGGGCTCCACCGGTTTCGCCGCCCAGGCCGCCGGGCGCAATGATGGGGCCGCGCTCCGACAAATCCTGCTGCAAGGCCTGTTGCTGGCACTGGGCCTGTCCATGCTTTTGGGCACGGTGGGCATCCCCCTGAGCCATCTGGCGCTGGAATGGATGCAACCCTCCCCCGAACTCAATCAACTGACCCAGGCGTTTTTCCACACTCGCTTATTCGGCCTGCCCGCCGCACTGGCCAGCTATGCACTTGTAGGCTGGTTCCTCGGCACCCAAAACGCCCGCGCACCGCTGGCGATTCTGCTGACCACCAACCTGGTCAACATCGCCTTGAACCTGTGGTTCGTCCTCGGACTGGACTGGGGTGTGGTCGGCTCTGCCCGCGCATCCGTGATCGCCGAATGGACCGGCGCCCTGCTCGGCCTGGCCCTCACGCAAAAGGCCCTGCGCGCCTACCCCGGCCATATCGCCTGGGCCGCGCTCAAACTGTGGCAAAGCTGGCGCCCGCTGCTGGCAGTGAACCGCGACATCTTTATCCGCAGCCTCGCGTTGCAGTCGGTGTTTTTCATGATCACCGTGCAAGGCGCGCGGTTGGGCGATGCCACAGTGGCGGCCAACGCGCTGCTGCTTAACGGCCTGTTGCTGACTGCTCACGCACTGGATGGCTTGGCCCACGCGGTCGAAGCCCTGTGCGGCCACGCGATCGGCGCCCATGACCGCCATTCCTTACGCCGCTCACTGGTAGTCGCCGGTGGTTGGTCGCTGATCGCCAGCGTCGGCTTTGCCCTGCTGTTCACCGTTGCCGGCCACCTGTTTATCGCCATGCAGACCGATATCCCCAGCGTGCGCGAAACCGCCGACCTCTACCTGCCCTATCTCGCGGTACTGCCGTTGATTGCGGTGTGGAGTTACCTGCTGGACGGCCTGTTTATCGGCGCCACCCGCGCGCGGGAAATGCGCAATGGGATGTTGCTGACGCTGTTGCTGACACTGCCAATTGCCTGGGCGTTGCAAGGTTTGGGCAACCACGGCCTGTGGCTGACGTTCCTGCTATTCATGGCGTTACGCAGTCTCACGTTGTGGGCCGTCGCCTGGCGTATTAGCAAGCAGGACCGCTGGCTCAGCCAACCCTGAAAGCGCTCGTCGTGATTAGATTATTACAAACCAGTTTGGCTTTTTTCGGGATTCAAACCACAGAGCATTTATACCTCTGTGGTTAAACAGCGTCCTTCAAATAAAGTTGATCTGTGAATGAACATACTCCCGACTCCCTCAACATCCCCCCTCCTTTCTCCATCCACCCACTTACCGGCAGAACCGGATGGCACCCGGCATTACAGCGTTTTAGTCGATGACGGAAACGCCAAGATCCAACACATTTCAACCTATAAAACAGATCATCAAGGAAAGCGGGGCCTGGATGTCAGTAGAGTCCTGATTACCACTACCGACCAGGCTGACAAGGTCAGTATTACCGTTGGCGCAGACAACCTGCTCAACGCGCATATCAATGGCAGAGACTACAAACTCCCACTGACTGCGAACAACGATGCGCACTCGCTGAGAATCAAAACCGAGGGAGGAAATGATCGTATTACCGTCGACGAGCACATCAACATCGAAATGCATCTACACGGTGGCGATGGCGACGACTTTATCGCGGCGAACGGACGACTGGGTACGGTCACCGGAGACAAAGGGAACGACTACATACGCCTGGGCACCGGGGAGATGGTGGCCTTTGGCGGTGATGGCCACGATACAATGATCGCAGGTACCGGCAACGCCTTGTTATCGGGCGGCAAAGGCAACGACACGTTATACGCTGGCTACCCCTCGCAGAAAACCGACCTGCGCCAGGTTTACCTCAATGGCGACCAGGGTGATGACGAACTGTATGCCGGGACGGGCAAAACCATTTCAAATGGCGGACTCGGCAACGATAAGCTCGTGGGCTATCGCCAGACCACTTTCTATACCGGTGCGGGCCAGGATTCGGTCCACTCTTATGACACTCAGGATCGGATCTACGCTAAAAAAACCGATACAGTCCAAAGCCCCGAACAGGTGAAATCGCCCCCTGTCGAATACAGCGGCGCGGGTAAAAAAGGCTTCAAAATAGAAGGCCCCGCAGCATTCACTGAACGGGCAGAGGACTATCTTGAGCAACTCAGAGGGTCGCCGGTCGGACAGCTAATGCTTCAGGAAATGGACCGCCTAGCCGAGGAGAATGGCGGCCCGGTGACCATAACGCCATCTAGTACGATCGCGACGAACTCTTATCGCTTCGCCAATGCCTTCAGAGACAACATACCCGACAGCGAGTATGAAAAATTCAAATACCGGCCTGAACTCGGCTTCATAAAAGATGGCGTTGCCGGGTCACCTGCCACACATGCAGAGATAGGCTTTATTCCCGACTATTTCGAAAAGGCCTTTGCACTATCGCCCTTAGTCGCCCTCTACCATGAGATGAGTCATGCCTATGACGGCGCCACCGGTCGATTCATACCAGGCAATTCGCCGATCTTTAATAAAGATGGAAGCCCGGTCATGGTTGATGGCAAGCAGTTGAGGGTGGAAAACTCCGAATATCAAGCCATGGGGCTTCCAAGCAACAGCCCGCCTTTTGATTTCGACAACGATCCGTCGACACCTCCAACCACCACGAATCCATGGCCATTCACTGAAAACACCCTGCGTGCAGAGATGGGCATACCCCTGCGTGATCGATATGACGAGAAGGAACCCACGCGCATCGTTTAGGACCGGGTTAGAAGCATAGTGACGAGATGTCAGTCTGCAGTGGGCGTAGACCTGATAAAAGCCGTCACCTTGTCCAGTACCGGAGCCAGCCAGCGCAACGGTTTGGCAAAAGACGCAACCAGTGTTACGTGGTTGGTCTTGGTAAAGTAGAACGCTTCAACCGGCACGCGTGCTGCGCGCAACTTGGTCGCCAGCCCGCCAGTATTGCGTGTGGGGTTGACCAGGTTGTCGTCCGTTGAGGCGATCAACAGGCTCGGCGGCGCGTCGGCGCTGACGTGGTTGATCGGCTGGGATTCCGGCGGCGAATTCGGGAAGAAGAACACCGGTTGCACGTCCTTGTTTTCAATCGGCAGGAAGTCATAAGGCCCGGCCAGGCCGATCCAGCCCTTGAGCATTGACGGCGACAAATCAACTGCGTTCAGCCAACGCGCATCCAGTGCCAGCATCGAGGCGTTGTAGGCACCGGAACTGTGGCCCATCAGGTAGAGCTGCCCGGGATCGGCGCCGTATTCGGCGATATGTTGATAGGTCCAGGCAACCGCTTTGGCGTTGTCCTGAAGGAAGAGTGGGTAACGTACTTGCGGGTAGAGCCGGTAATCCGCGATCACTACCACGATGCCGCGTGAGGCCAGGGCCTCGCCGACAAAACCGTACTGGTCCTTTGAGCCGCTGTTCCAGCTGCCGCCATAGAAGAACACCACCACGGGGGCGTTGGGAGAGGCGGTGACGGGGCGGTAGATATCGAGTTTCTGGCGGGGGTCAGTGCCGTAGGCAACCGATGAGGTTTTGCTGAAGGTGTTTGAAGGCGTCAGTGCATTGAGCACTTTGATCGGAGAGCACGCCGCCAGCAGGGCGGCGATTGCCAGGGTGACCGCTTGCAGAAATTTGCTCGACATCGCTCAGCCCTTCTGTAGGAGCGAGGCGGACGGCTAGCCTTGCTCGCGAAAAACCGCCAGGCAACGCGGGCATCCAGATAGCCCGCGTTATCGTTAACGTCCATCGCGAGCAAGGGCTAGCCGCCCGCCTCGCTCCTACAGTTTTACGAGGACAGGTAGGACGAACGGGTCAAGCCCAGACGCAACGCATCCAGGAACTGAGTCCGCTCCGCCGCCGTGATCTTCGCGCTCGCACACTTGTCACGGTAGTGCGTCATCAACTCCTCCGGCGACAAGTGCACGTAGCGCAGCATGTCTTCGATGGTGTCGTGGGTCTCGATGCCGGCGCTGTACACCGAACCGTCTTCACGCTGGTAGATGTTCACCGAGTCGGTGTCACCGAACAGGTTGTGCATGTCGCCGAGGATTTCCTGGTAGGCGCCCACCAGGAAGATGCCCAGCAGGTAGTCTTCGCCGTCGTTCAGGGCGTGCACCGGCAGGCTGGTCTCGATGCTCTGCTCGTCAACGTACTGCTTGATCTTGCCGTCGGAGTCGCAGGTCAGGTCTTGCAGCACGGCGCGGCGCAGCGGCTCTTCGTCGAGACGATGCAGCGGCAGGATCGGCAGCACCTGGCCGATGGCCCAGGTGTCCGGCAGGCTCTGGAACACCGAGAAGTTGCAGATGTACTTGTCGGCCAGCTTGTCGTTGAGTTCGTCCAGCACCTGGCGGTGCGAGCGCTGGCGGGCTTTCAACGAGTTGTGCAGGCGGCGGCACACGGCGAAGTAGCACTGTTCGGCCAGTGCCTTTTCCGCCAGGGTCAGTTTGCCGTCGGCGTACTGGGTGGCCACGTCACTCATGTAGTGCGTGGCGCGCCAGTAGGTTTCGGTGACCATTTCGATGTCGGTCGGGCCCAGCAGGTCCACCAGCCATTGCACGGTTTCCGGCAGGTTTTCCTTGTTCTCGATCACCGGGATTTCGTCGTTGTGTTTCTCGACGTCGGTGACTTGCACCACCAGCATGGCGTGGTGGGCGGTCAGGGAACGGCCGCTTTCGGAGAAGATGTTCGGGTGCGGCAGGCTCTGCGCGTCGCAGAATTCCTTGAGCATGCCCACGACCACGCCGGCGTAGTCGTCCATGTCGTAGTTGATCGAGCTGGCGTTACGCGAGTGAGTCCCGTCGTAGTCCACGCCCAGGCCGCCGCCTACATCGATGTGGTCGACCGGCAGGCCGAGGTTGCGCAATTCGCCGTAGTAACGAATGGCTTCCTTGAACCCGTGCTGGTAGTCGGCCAGGTTGGCGATCTGCGAACCCATGTGGAAGTGCAGCAGACGGATACCCTGGTCCAGGCTGGCAGCGCGGAAGCGCTCGACCACAGACAGCAGTTGCGCCGCCGACAAACCAAACTTGGACTTCTCGCCGCCGGTGTCTGCCCACTTGCTCGATGCCAGGGACGACAGGCGCACGCGCAGGCCGACCTGTGGCTTGACCTTGAGGTTGGCGGCTTCTTCGATCACCAGCTCAACTTCGGACTCTTTCTCGATCACGATAAACACGTTGTGGCCGAGCTTCTGGCCCATCAGCGCCAGGCGGATGAACTCGCGGTCTTTATAACCGTTGCAGACGATGGTGCCGCCCTTCGGTGCCAGGGCGAGCACGGCCAGCAGCTCTGGCTTGGAGCCGGCTTCCAGGCCGATAGAGACGTCCTGGGTGGCGATGATATTTTCGATCACCGCTTCCTGCTGGTTCACCTTGATCGGGTACAGCGCAGTGTATTTGCTCTGGTATTCCAGGCGTTCGATGTTCGCATCGAAGGCACCGGTCAACTGGCGCACGCGGTCTTGCAGGATGTCGGGGAAGCGCACCAGCAGCGGCAGCGACAGGCCGCTTTTGCGCAACTCGTCCACTTGCTCGTACAGGTCGACGGGCGTGCTGTTCGGGCCGTTCGGACGAACTTCAACGCGACCGGCTTCATTGATCGCGAAATACCCGGCCCCCCAATGGCGAATCCCGTAAACACTGCGGCTGTCCGCAACTGTCCATTGGCTGCCATCGTCTTTGCGTGTGCGTCGTACGGACATCGAAGTCCCCTATATAAAGTCGAAGAGCGCCGCACCCTTTTCGTAAGGCTGGCGCAGTCTAAAGAATGAAAATGACGATTTGCCTGTAAGGGAGGTAGACCCCACTCGCAGGACAGAGTTTAGACACAGGTTGGGAAGAGGCTGTCAGCCGCCGGACTTCTTGGCCTTGTAACCAAGCTTGATCAGCTCGGCCAACAGCAGTTCGACATGATCGCCCTGGATTTCGATGACCCCGTCTTTCAACGCGCCACCGGTACCACAGCGCTTTTTCAGCGTGGTGGCTAATTCCCTGAGAGCGTCTTCTGCAAGCGGCGCGCCGGTGATAGTCGTCACCGTCTTGCCACCACGGCCTTTGCTCTCGCGTCGCACGCGGGCAATACCGTCGCCTTCAGGGATCAGGGTCTGTTTGCAGGTGCACGAATCCACGGGCTGACGACAGTCCGGGCAGTGTCGACCTGCGTCGGTGGAAAATACCAGGCCACCAAGGGCGGCGAAGGATGCGGCTTTTTTGGCCACCGGCAATCCTCTTGGGAGGACAAAGACAGATCGGCGCCCGAAGGGGTTAGCCGACCGCGAAGCCCCACTCAGGCAGGGGCAGCGCTACCGACCCGCCAAGGCGGTTCGGGTGAAAAGTCGCGCAGTGTAACCACAAAAAGCCCACTTGCTAAGGGCCAAATGGCGCCAATTTATGCAACTTTAGCGACGTAAGGCCAGATAGCGGCGCAAGCCCTCTTGAGCGTCCGGGCAATAGGGCTTCAGTTCGGCTTCCTGCAGGACAATATCAAGGGGTAAAAAGCGCGCTTCCATGACTTCTTCGGGCTGCAATCGCAGCGGGCCATCCCACACAGCGGAGTAGGATTTGCACCACAGCCGGCTGTCGCCATCTTCGAAGTAGAAATGGTCGTGTTCGGTCAATTCAACACCGCCCACACCCAGCTCTTCTTCCAGCTCGCGGGCTGCCGATAAGGCATAGGACTCACCCGCCGCGACCATCCCGCCCGCCGCCGTGTCCCAGAAACCGGGGTACATGGCTTTGCTCAGGGTGCGCCGGTGCACGCACAACTCACCGGCCGAATTGAACAGGAAGATAAAGGTGCAACGGCCGATCAGGCCACGCTGACGAAGGTCGGACCTGACCCGGTTGCCGAGCAGGTTATCGCGCTCGTCGACCCAGCAGATCAGTTCGGCATCAGAGGCCGCGCGGTGCGCGGCCTCCTGTTGAGAAACGTCCATCATTAACCTTGGTTGAGCAGCTGACGCAAATCGATCACCGCAGCGTTGGCCCGGGAAATGTAGTTGGCCATCACCAGCGAGTGATTCGCCAGTACGCCAAAGCCGCTGCCGTTCAGAATCATCGGGCTCCACACGGGCTCCTGCGAGGCTTCCAGCTCACGAATGATCTGGCGCACGCTGACCGTGGCGTTTTTCTTCGCCAGCACGTCGGCAAAGTCTACTTCAATGGCGCGCAGCAGGTGGGACAAGGCCCACGCCTGGCCACGGGCTTCGTAGAACACGTTGTCGATCTGCATCCATGGGGTTTCCACCACTTCTTCATCGACCTGCGGCACTTCACCCGGCGCCAGAGCTTCGGTTTTCAGTGCGGTGTTGAGTTTGACCCGGCCGACGCTGGCCGACAGGCGCTGCGACAGCGAACCCAAACGGGTGGCGACGTCGCCCAGCCAGTTATTCAGGTTGTCGGCACGCGCATAAAACAATGCGCCACGCTGATTCGGGTCGGAGAGGCGCGCTTCATAGCGGCTCAAGGAATTGATACCGTCCTGGTATTCCGACTCGCTGGACGGCAGCACCCAGCTCTTGTTGTCGAAGTTAAAGCGCGGCTCAGCCTTGGCCAAGTCAGCGTCTTCAGCCGACTGCGACTGGGAGCGAGCGAAGTCTTTACGCAGGGCGCGGGTCAGGTCGCGCACCTGCACCAACACGCCATATTCCCAGCTCGGCATATTGTCCATCCACAGGCCTGGCGGGAAACGGTCGTTGGAAATGTAGCCGCCGGGCTTGTTCAGCAATGTGCCGACCACGGTCTTGAGGGTTTCGACAGTGGTGAAACCCACCACCATCTGCTTGCCTTCTTTCTCGGCGGCAATCTGCGCATTCTGCTGGACCGGAAACAGCGCCGGTTCTTCGCTCCAGTACCAACCCAGGGCACCGGTGACCAACAGGTACAAGCCGAGCACGCTGAGCAGGGCCCGGCTCATCAGCAAGGTACGAAAATAGCTGCGGTTGGCCGACTTGGGCTCAGGGGCGGGGCCTTTGGCACTGCCTGCACGGTTTTTCCAGTCCAGCATGGCGATATCCTTTCAATCACTTGAGTTCATGCACTTCAAAAGGCGGCGTGCGTTCAAACACTCCGACAGCAACCCTACCCCATCGTGCCCGTCAATGCGGGCTTTTAATCAAACTCGCACGCCTGGGGCGATGGGCTATAAAGGATGCACGTTTTTGCACTGCGCGACCAATGGGTCCACAACTGAATATCAGAGACACGCAGTTAATTGACGTATGACACTCATGTAACCGAAAAGAGGTGCTAGCATAGAGCCATCAGTCGACCTCAGCATGCACCCTCACCTAGTAGTCAGGATATGACCGAGCCAGAAGACCCCAGCCGTGAGCGTCTCAAGCAGCATTTTGCCCAGCGGGTAATTCATCAGGCACGTCAAATTCTTGAGATCTGGCAGCGCCTGCAACGCAGCGAATGGTCGAACACCGACCTCTGCGAACTCAGCGAAGCCAACCTGCGCCTGCTGCGCTTTGCCGAGCGTTTCGAACAGCCGGAGCACGGCGAGTTGGCGCAGCACATCGGCGAGTCGCTCAAAGCGGTGGACGAAAATCGCGGCCGCCTGAGCAGCCATTTGATCACCGAACTCAACCGCTTGATGCAGCGCTTGTCCCGCACCGGCCTGCGCCAGGGCGATCAGCTGGAACAAACCTTCCTGCCGCCGCTGCGCAAGCCGATCTACGTGATGCTGGCCGATCACGACCGGGCCGAGCGTCTGGCCAAGCAGCTGGAATTCTTTGGTATGAGCGCCCAGTCGCTGGACAGCGTGGCGGAGTTTCACGCGTCCATGGCCGAGCGCTTGCCGTCGGCCATCGTCATGGACGTGGATTTCTGTGGCGCAGGCCTGGGCCTCAAGCTCGCTGCCGAAGCCCAGGAAGGCCTTGAGCAAAAGCTGCCCCTGCTGTTTTTCAGCCTGCATGAAACCGACACCCCGACCCGACTGGCCGCCGTGCGCGCCGGCGGCCAGGAGTTCCTGACCGGCACGCTGGAAGCGTCGAGCCTGCTGGAAAAGATCGAAGTGCTGACCTGCGTCGCTCAATACGAGCCGTATAAAGTACTGATCATCGACGATTCGCGGGCCCAGGCGCTGCACACCGAGCGGCTGCTCAACAGTGCCGGCATCATCACCCGTACCTTGATCGAGCCGATCCAGGCGATGGCCGAGCTGGCGGATTTCCAGCCCGACCTGATCATACTCGACATGTATATGCCCGCCTGCACCGGTACCGAACTGGCCAAAGTGATCCGCCATAACGACCGTTATGTGAGCGTGCCGATCATTTACCTGTCGGCCGAAGACGATCTGGATAAACAGCTGGACGCCATGAGCGAAGGCGGCGACGACTTCCTCACCAAGCCAATCAAGCCGCGCCACCTGATCACCACCGTGCGCAACCGCGCCGCCCGCGCGCGCAACCTCAAGGCCCGGATGGTGCGCGACAGCCTCACCGGGTTGTACAACCACACCCACATCCTGCAATTGCTCGAAGACTGCAGCTTTCGCGCGCGCCGCGAGAACAAGCCGTTGAGCTTTGCCATGCTCGATATCGACCACTTCAAGCGGGTCAACGACAGCCACGGCCACCCCATGGGCGACCGGGTGATCAAGAGCCTGGCGCTGTTTCTCAAGCAGCGTTTGCGCAAGACCGATTACATCGGTCGTTATGGCGGTGAAGAATTCGCGATTGTGATGCCCGATACCGACCTGGAATCGGCCTGTAAGGTGCTGGATGAAATTCGCGGGCGCTTTGCCGAAATCCACTACCCGGCCCAGCCGCAGGATTTGTGGTGCACCTTCAGCGCCGGGCTGGTGGAGCTGTGCGACGACTCCGACAGCCTGATGATGGCCGCCCAGGCAGACGAAGCGCTGTACCGCGCCAAGCACGACGGACGCAACCGCGTGCAAGCCGCGCGCACATCAAGGCAAAATGCCATCTTTTCACAGGAATCCACCGATTCCGTCATAACCCTGTAACGGAAACGCAATAACTTCAGGCACTTATCTTTGCTGTCGGTTGAAACCACGCATGCGCCTGAAGCTGCTGACCAATCTCAATACCCTACTGCTGGTGGCTGTGTGCCTGGCCCTTGGGGCGACACTTTGGTGGTCGCAACGGGCGCTGGAACGGCCTTATCTGCTGATGGAACGCTACCTTGGCCTGTCGCAGACCTTTCAGAACCAGGCCGCGCGCAACATCGACGACTACCTGGCCAGCGGCGACGCCCTGCGCTTGAGCGCCGCCAGCCAGAGCCTGGAAAGCCTGTTGCAACACCTCGACGAACTGCCGGCAGACCTGGCGCAAAACCTGCGCCCCAGCCTGGCGAACCTGGATGCCTTCAGCAAAACCGACCTGCTGGCCGCCGGCAAACTGGCCGGTGACCCACAAGCGCTATTGCTGCAAGCCGAGCGCGAACTGGGCGCCAACCTGGAGCAATTGAGCCAGTACGCCCTCGGCGTCAACTCGGTTGAAGCCGCGCGCTACCTGCCGCCGCTGCTGGCGGCGTCCCAGCACTTGGGCAAACTATCCCTGGCCCGCGACAAGCTGGTGAGCAGCGGGCGCGCGGAACTGGCGGACGATGTGGAGCGCGAAGTCACCCATATCCGCACCCAGGCTGATCAACTTGAACAACTGCCGTTACTCGGCGTAAAGACCAGCGCCGACTCCAACACCGATGATTTTTCTGCCTTGATGGGCCTGGAAAACACTGAAAAAGCTGAAGCCCAGGACACCGGCGTCGACCTCAAGCGCGAACTCAACAGCCTGCTGACCCGCTACCCCGCCGAGCTCAAGCGCACCCGCGAGCAGATCCAGCAACGCGCCGACCTGGCCGCCGGCACCCACCTGAAAATCGCCGCCGTGCAACAGGCCATCGCCGGCCTGGAGCCGGTGGTGCGCGCCCAACACGCGCTGATCCAGGGCGAAGTGCGCCTGATACAAGGGGTGATGATTGGTCTGATCCTGTTGATCGCGCTGCTGATCGACACCCTGCAACGGAAACTGGCGCGCGTGCTGACCAACCTGGCACCGGCCCTCTCGACCTGGGCCGAAGGCGATTTCAGCCAGCCGATTGCCCTGGGTAAAACCAACCGTGAATTACACGACATCGAAGCCTCTCTGAACCGTTTGCGCGCCTACCTGGTGGACCTGGTCGGCACCATTCGCGGCAATGCCGAAGAAGTCGCCGGCAGCAGCCGCGCCCTGGCCGAGCTGAGCAGCGGCCTGCATGACGGCGCTGAACGCCAGGCCTTGGACACCGCACAAATTCGTGACTCGTTGGGTGAGCTGGAAGCCACCATCCAGCAAGTCGCCGGTGATGCCAGCCAGGCGGCCGGTGCCAGTCGCAGTGCGGGCCAGGCGGTGGAACAAGGCCAGCGCGTGATCGGCTTGAGCCTGACCGGGCTGCATGCCCTCGTGGGCGAAGTGCAGCAGAACGCGCAGATGATCGAAAAACTCGCCGAAGAATCCGCCACCATCGGCGGCGTGCTGACGGTGATCCGCTCGATTGCCGACCAGACCAACTTGCTGGCGCTCAACGCCGCCATCGAAGCCGCGCGTGCCGGTGAAGCCGGGCGCGGGTTTGCCGTGGTCGCCGACGAAGTGCGCTCGTTGGCGCAGCGCACCGCCGGCGCTACCACCGAAATCCAGGGTTTGATCGCCAGCCTGCAAACCGCCGCCCACCAGTCGGTGCAAGGCATGCGCGCGCAGGTCGAACACGCCGAAGCCACCGCCCAGCAAGCCCAGGCGGCCGACGGCGCGCTGGATAAAATCGTCGGGGCGATCCAGACCATTTCCGACACCGCCGTGCGCATCGCCGATGTGACCGCGCAGCAGAGCGGTGCCGTCAGCGAGATTCGCGACAACAGCGAACGGATTCACCAACTGGGTGAGGACAACCTGTTGCGCATTGGCCAGGGGCGTAGCCAAGGCGAACACCTTCTGGTGCTGGGCGGGCAGCTCAACACGGCCGTACAAGCCTTCCGCGTCTAACCGATCTCCCGCCTTGGGACGATCAAATGTGGGAGGGGGCTTGCTCCCGATTGCGGTGGATCAGCCAATAATCCAGGGACTGACACACCGCTGTCGGGAGCAAGCCCCCTCCCACATTTGATCTCCATGGATTTCGAGACCGTATTACCAATGACCGGATTCCGGGCGCCAGTCACAAATTTTGCGCAATCCTCGCTAATCGTGCTGCCTACTGCATAGAACTAGACAGTCACAAAGGCTTTGCGGCATAGTCGCCGGGTTCTGCCGTACCCACATCAATAACAAGGAACAGCCGATGGCGACCTTACTGGTTCTTCACGGACCCAACCTGAACCTGCTCGGCACCCGCGAACCGGGGGTCTACGGGGCAGTCACCCTCGATCAGATCAACCTCGATCTGGAACGACGGGCACGTGAGGCCGGCCACCATTTGCTCTACCTGCAAAGCAATGCCGAGTACGAATTGATTGATCGCATCCATGCCGCGCGCGGCGAAGGTGTGGACTTTATCCTGATCAATCCCGCCGCTTTTACGCACACAAGCGTTGCATTACGTGACGCGCTGCTGGCGGTGAGCATCCCATTCATCGAAGTGCATTTGTCCAACGTGCACAAACGCGAACCTTTCCGCCATCACTCTTACTTCTCCGACGTAGCGGTAGGAGTGATCTGCGGCCTTGGCGCCAGCGGTTACCGACTGGCCCTGGAGGCCGCCCTGGAACAGCTTGAAGAACAGGCCAAGCGCCCCTGACCGACCCTTGGGAGTTGATGATTCATGGATATCCGTAAAGTTAAGAAACTGATCGAACTGCTGGAAGAATCCGGTATCGACGAGCTGGAAATCAAGGAAGGCGAAGAGTCCGTACGGATCAGCCGTCACAGCAAGACCCCGGCCCAACAGTTCTACGCGCCACAGATGCAAGCACCGGCGCCTGCTGCTGCCCCGGCCGCCGCACCTGTTGCTGCTGCCCCAACTGCGCCAGCCGCACCTGTGCTGAACGGTTTCGTGGTCAAGTCGCCAATGGTCGGTACTTTCTACCGCACCCCGGCACCGACCTCGCCAGCGTTCGTTGAAGTGGGCAAGACCGTGAAAGTGGGCGACACCATCTGCATCGTTGAAGCGATGAAAATGATGAACCACATCACGGCCGAAAAAGCCGGCGTCATCGAATCCATCCTGGTAGAAAACGGTCAGCCGGTTGAGTACGACCAGCCGCTGTTCACCATCGTTTGAACCGCGGAGCGCCTTCGATGTTGAAACCTGCGAAGAAACTGCAAAAAGTCCTGATCGCCAACCGCGGCGAAATCGCGCTGCGTATCCTGCGCGCCTGTAAGGAAGAGGGCATCAAGACCGTCGCTGTTTACTCGACGGCCGATACCGAATTGATGCACGTGAAACTGGCGGACGAAAGCCTCTGCATCGGCCCGCCACTGGCCACGGACTCGTACCTGAAAGTCTCGAACATCATCGCCGCGGCAGAAGTGACCGGCGCTGATGGCATCCACCCGGGCTACGGCTTCCTCGCGGAAAACGCCGATTTCGCCGAACAGGTCGAAAAATCCGGGTTTGCCTTCATCGGCCCTAAAGCCGACACCATTCGCCTGATGGGCGACAAGGTATCGGCCAAGGACGCCATGATCGCAGCCGGCGTACCCACCGTTCCCGGCTCCGACGGCCCGCTGCCGGAAGACGAGGCCACCGCTCTGCGCATTGGTCGTGAAGTCGGTTACCCGGTGATCATCAAGGCCGCCGGTGGCGGTGGTGGTCGCGGCATGCGCGTGGTGCACAAGGAAGAAGACCTGATCGAAGCGGCCAAGCAGACGCGCTCCGAAGCGGGTGCCTGGTTCGGCAACCCGATGGTCTACCTGGAAAAGTACCTGACCAACCCACGTCACGTGGAAGTGCAAGTACTGTCCGACGGCCAGGGCCACGCCATCCATCTGGGCGACCGCGATTGCTCGCTGCAACGTCGTCACCAGAAGGTACTGGAAGAAGCTCCGGCACCGGGCCTGGATGAGACCGCTCGCGAGGAAGTACTGGCTCGCTGCGTCAAGGCGTGCATCGACATCAACTACCGTGGCGCAGGCACTTTCGAGTTCCTGTACGAGAACGGCCGCTTCTACTTCATCGAGATGAACACTCGTGTGCAGGTAGAGCACCCGGTTACGGAAATGGTCACCGGTATCGACATCGTCAAGGAGATGCTGAGCATCGCCGCTGGCAATGTGCTGTCGTACACCCAGGACGACGTGAAGATCCACGGCCACTCGCTGGAATGCCGGATCAACGCCGAAGACCCGAAAACCTTTATGCCGAGCCCAGGCCTGGTCAAGCATTTCCATGCTCCAGGCGGCAACGGCGTTCGCGTCGATTCGCACCTGTACAGCGGCTACAAGGTTCCGTCCAACTACGACTCGTTGATCGGCAAGCTGATCACCTGGGGCGCGACCCGCGACGAGGCCATGGCCCGTATGCGCAACGCCCTGGACGAAATCGTGGTCGACGGCATCAAGACCAACATCCCGCTGCATCGGGACCTGGTTGTTGATAAAGGCTTCTGCGAAGGTGGTGTGAATATTCACTACCTGGAACACAAGCTGGCCAACCAGTAAGTGTTTCACCCAACAAAGCCGCCTTCGGGCGGCTTTGTTGTTTGTGGGCCTTCGATTCCGAAACTATGCATAGTTCAAATGTGGGAGGGGGCTTGCTCCCGATTGCGGTGGATCAGTCAACTTATGCATCGACTGAAACCCCGTCATCGGGAGCAAGCCCCTCCCACATTTGGTTCCGTGCACACCCACTACACTGCATATAGTCGGTGGTGTCGTCTTATTACGCGGGGTCGCGTAAACTTGCGCGCTTTCGCAGCTCCACCCCGCTGCACACTCATTTTTTCAAAGGTGCCCGCCATGCCTTGGCTGCAAGTCCGTCTCGCCATCAGCCCAGAACAAGCCGAAACCTACGAAGACGCTTTCCTCGAAGTGGGCGCTGTCTCGGTAACCTTTATGGACGCCGAAGACCAACCGATCTTCGAACCCGAGCTGAACACCACGCCGCTGTGGTCCCACACCCATTTGCTGGCCCTGTTCGAAGACGGCACCGATGCCGCTGCCGTGCTGGCCCATATGGAACTGCTCACCGGCGGCCCGCTGCCCGAGCATCACAGCGAAATCATCGAAGACCAGGACTGGGAACGCAGCTGGATGGACAACTTCCAGCCTATGCGTTTCGGCCAGCGCCTGTGGATCGTACCCAGCTGGCATGCCGCCCCTGAACCAGAGGCAGTGAACCTGCTGCTGGACCCGGGCCTGGCGTTCGGTACCGGCACCCACCCAACCACAGCACTGTGCCTGGAATGGCTGGATGGCCAGGACCTGAAGGACTGCAACGTGCTGGACTTCGGTTGCGGCTCGGGCATTCTGGCGATCGCAGCCCTGCTGCTGGGCGCCAAGGAAGCCGTCGGCACCGATATCGACGTGCAGGCGCTGGAAGC
This sequence comes from Pseudomonas fildesensis, assembly GCF_001050345.1. GTDB lineage: Bacteria > Pseudomonadota > Gammaproteobacteria > Pseudomonadales > Pseudomonadaceae > Aquipseudomonas > Aquipseudomonas fildesensis. The sequence goes on from NZ_LFMW01000005.1 coordinate 71,661, forward strand.
CTCTCGCGATAACGCCGGGCGCAACAACATTCCTGAAGCTAAATTCCCACTGTACTTGCCGGAACAATTGCCCCAGGTGCAGGCCGATGTGTTGGTCGCGAATATTCTGGCAGGGCCGCTGGTTTCCCTGGCGCCGCAGCTTTCGAGCCTGGTCAAGCCGGGTGGCCGCCTGGCGCTGTCGGGCATTCTGGCCGAACAGGGCGAAGACGTTGCCGCCGCTTATGCGCAGGATTTCGAGCTGGACCCGATCGCCAACCGTGACGGCTGGGTGCGCATCAGCGGGCGTCGGCGCTAAAATGAGCGCTTGCCTGAATCGGATGGCCGCATGACCGACAGTTTCGTCACCCAGTGCCCGCATTGCCAAACGCGCTTTCGCGTCAGTCATGCTCAATTGAGCGTGGCCCGTGGCGTGGTGCGCTGCGGCTCGTGCCTGCAAGTGTTCAACGCCGCTCGCCAGTTGCTGGAGCAGCGCGCCCATGCGCCTGCGCCGCAAGCTGAGCAGCCGAATGCCGCTGAGCCAGCTCCAGAGGCCCCTCGGGCCATCAGCCAGAAACAGTGGACGGCCGAAGAGCTGGACCTCGACAACCTGGACCTGGACGAGGAACTGGCCAAGCTGGAACGCCGCGAGATTCAGCATACCCAACCCCTGGGCGCGGATCGCCGTCAGCCCGGCGCCGACCGTCGGCAAAAGGAAGAGGCCCTCAGCGCCAGCCGCGAGACCGTCAAGGCCGAGGAAGAAAAATGGGCCGCAAGCCTGTTCAGCGACCCGCCAGAAGAGCGCGCCCAAGCCCTGGAAGCCGAGCCCGAGGACGAACCTGAACCCGCCAAGGCCCCTGCGAACCGGCAGCGCACCGAACCGTCCATGTCGTTCCACGTAGACGATACCGACGACGAACCTCTGCTGCGCTCAACACCTGACGATGACGAACTCGACCCACCGATGACAACCGTCACCGACGCAGTGGACGAACCGGAACCCGAAGAACGCTCGCAGCCCCGTCGCAAGCGCCTGCGCGCCGAAGCAAGTGCCCACGACGATGTGCTCCAGGACCTGGAAGACGACCCGCTGCACCTCTACGCGCAGAAACGCCCGTCGGGTTTGGGCCGTCGCCTGATCTGGCTGCTGCTCGTGCTGATCGCCGCCGGCGGCCTCGCGGGCCAGTACATCGCGTACCAATTCGACGACCTCGCGCGCCAGGACGCCTACCGCCCGTGGTTCCAGGAGTTGTGCCCAAAACTGGGCTGCACAGTGCCATCACGGGTCGATATCGCCCACATCAAGAGCAGTAACCTGGTGGTGCGCAGCCATCCGGAGTTCGCCGGGGCGCTGGTGGTGGATGCGATCCTGTATAACCGCGCGACATTTTCCCAACCGTTCCCGCTGCTGGAACTGCGTTTTGCCGATCTGAACGGCAGCCTGATCGCCAGTCGTCGTTTCAAGCCCGCCGAATACCTCAGCGGCGAGCTGGCCGGCGTGAGCGAAATGCCTTCGCAGACGCCGATCCATATCTCCCTGGACATCCTGGACCCAGGCAATAAAGCCGTGAATTACAGCCTGAGCTTTCACTCGCCCGAGTGAGCCGGGTCTCGCACCGAGGTTTGACGGCGGATTATTGACTTGGCCGCCGGCAACCAAACCGGTGGCGATAAAGAAATAACTGTTCAGATTTTATCCAATTCAGCCTTTATCCAGTCATCGAGAGCGGGTATCATGCCAACCCTTTTTCGAACTCTAATGATCCGGCCCCACAACAGGGAAGTCCTATGTCGGCGGTACGCATCGGCCCATACACATTGCAGAACGGCTTGATTCTCGCCCCCATGGCGGGCGTCACTGACCAGCCCTTTCGTCAGCTATGCAAGCGCTTGGGCGCGGGTCTAGTAGTCTCGGAAATGGTCACCAGCGACATGAGCTTGTGGAACACCCGCAAATCGCGGATGCGCATGATCCACGAAGGTGATCCCGAGCCCCGCTCGGTACAGATCGCCGGCGGTGATGCGCAAATGCTGGCGGATGCGGCCCGGGCCAACGTGGAGTTGGGGGCGCAGATCATTGATATCAACATGGGCTGCCCGGCCAAGAAGGTCTGCAACAAGGCCGCCGGTTCCGCGCTGTTGAAAGATGAGCAGTTGGTTGCCGAGATCCTGCAGGCCGTTGTTGGCGCAGTGGATGTGCCGGTCACCCTGAAGATTCGTACCGGCTGGGACCGGGACAACAAAAATGGCCTGACGGTGGCGAAAATCGCCGAACAAGCCGGTATTACAGCGCTGGCGGTGCATGGCCGCACCCGCGCCGACCTTTACACCGGTGAAGCCGAGTACGACACCATTGCCGCGATCAAGCAGGCAGTGTCGATGCCGGTGTTTGCCAATGGCGATATTGACTCAGCCGAGAAAGCCCGGCGCGTGCTTCACGCTACCGGTGCCGATGGCCTGTTGATTGGCCGGGCCGCCCAGGGGCGGCCGTGGATTTTTCGTGAGATCGAGCATTTTCTGCGTACCGGCGAAGTATTGCCGGCACCGGAGTTGATCGAGGTGGAACGTATTCTGCTAGAGCATCTGGCTGCCCTGCACATCTTCTATGGAGACGTGATGGGCGTGCGCATTGCTCGCAAGCATGTGGGTTGGTATCTCGCAACCCTGCCGGGCGCCAGGGAGTTTCGCACCGGGTTCAATCGTTTGGATGAAACGCAAGCACAGGTCACCGCCGTTCGTGAGTTTTTTGCCGAACGAGACAAGAGCCTGAGAGCAGGGGACGGAGAAGGGGTGGCCGCATGACGATGATGACCGAGACTTTAGTGAGTGGAACAACACCCGTGAGCGACAACGTCAATTTGAAACAGCACCTCAACACGCCGAGCGAAGAAGGCCAGACCCTTCGCGGGAGTGTCGAGAAGGCGCTGCACAATTATTTCGCCCACCTTGAGGGCGCTTCCGTCACGGACGTGTACAACCTGGTGCTCTCCGAAGTCGAGGCGCCCTTGCTCGAAAGCGTGATGAACTACGTCAAGGGCAACCAGACCAAAGCCAGTGAGCTGCTGGGCCTCAATCGTGGCACCTTGCGCAAAAAGCTCAAGCAATACGATTTGCTGTAAGCATTCAATCAAACCAGAAAGGCGCCCGCGTAAAACCGGTCGCCTTTTTTGCTGACTCCTTTGCTTTTGATGGAAATTGAAATGACCGACCAGACTACCCGCCTGCAGATCCGCCGTGCCTTGATCAGTGTTTCCGACAAGACCGGGATCCTCGAATTTGCCCGGGAGCTGGAAGCCCTGGGCGTGGAAATCCTCTCCACGGGCGGGACCTTCAAACTGCTGCAGGACAACGGCGTGGCCGCAGTGGAAGTGGCGGACTACACCGGCTTCGCAGAAATGATGGACGGTCGGGTCAAGACCCTGCACCCGAAAATCCACGGCGGCATCCTCGGCCGTCGCGGTATCGACGACGCCATCATGACCGAGCACGGCATCAAGCCAATCGACCTGGTGGCCGTTAACCTCTACCCGTTCGAAGCCACCATCAACAAGCCAGGCTGCGACCTGCCGACCGCTATCGAGAACATCGATATCGGCGGCCCGACCATGGTTCGCTCCGCCGCGAAAAACCACAAAGACGTGGCCATCGTGGTTAACGCAAGCGACTACGCCCAAGTGCTCGAAAGCCTGAAAGCCGGTGGCCTGACCTACGCCCAGCGCTTCGACCTGATGCTCAAGGCGTTCGAACACACTGCTGCCTACGACGGCATGATCGCCAACTACATGGGCACCGTGAACCAGGCGGCTGCAACCCTCAGCACAGAAGACCGCAGCCAGTTCCCGCGCACCTTCAACAGCCAGTTCATCAAGGCCCAGGAAATGCGCTACGGCGAGAACCCGCACCAGAGCGCGGCGTTCTACGTGGAAGCCAAGCCTGCCGAAGTGGGCATCGCCACTGCGACCCAACTGCAAGGCAAAGAACTCTCCTACAACAACGTGGCCGACACTGACGCCGCGCTGGAATGCGTGAAGAGCTTCGTCAAGCCGGCCTGCGTGATCGTCAAGCACGCCAACCCGTGCGGCGTGGCCGTGAGCCCGGACGCTGAAGGCGGTATCCGCCAGGCGTACGAACTGGCCTACGCCACCGACACCGAGTCGGCGTTCGGCGGCATCATCGCGTTCAACCGCGAACTGGACGCTGAAACCGCAAAAGCCATCGTCGAGCGTCAGTTCGTCGAAGTGATCATCGCCCCTTCCGTCAGCGAAGAAGCCCGCGCCATCGTCGCCGCCAAAGCCAACGTACGCCTGCTGGCCTGCGGCGAGTGGTCGGCTGAGCGCGCTGCTGCCTGGGACTACAAGCGCGTCAACGGCGGCTTGCTGGTACAGAGCCGCGACATCGGCATGATCGGCAGCGAAGACCTTACAGTCGTGACCAAGCGCGCCCCGACAGAACAGGAAATCAACGACCTGATCTTCGCCTGGAAAGTCGCCAAGTACGTTAAATCCAACGCCATCGTCTACGCCAAGAACCGCCAGACCATCGGCGTCGGCGCCGGCCAGATGAGCCGCGTGAACTCGGCGCGTATTGCTGCCATCAAGGCTGAACATGCTGGCTTGCAGGTGCAGGGTTCGGTCATGGCATCGGACGCATTCTTCCCGTTCCGTGATGGCCTGGACAATGCGGCCAAGGCCGGTGTAACTGCCGTGATCCAGCCAGGTGGTTCGATGCGCGATGCTGAAGTAATTGCCGCCGCTGATGAAGCCGGCATCGCGATGGTCTTCACCGGCATGCGTCACTTCCGTCACTGATCCAACTCGATTGAAATGTGGCAGCGGGCTTTTTGTGGCGAGCGGGCTTGCCCCGCGTTGGGCTGCGCAGCAGCCCCAATCAAGAAGGATGCGGTACGCCAGGCAATCCGCAGTGTTTGGTTTTGGGGCCGCTTCGCAGCCAACGCGGGGCAAGCCCGCTCGCCACATGGGTTCGGCTCTACATTTAAAGCGCTTCTGCAGCGCCTACAGAATTTGAGGTTTTTGAAATGAATGTTTTGATCATTGGCAGCGGTGGCCGTGAACACGCCCTGGCCTGGAAAGTTGCCCAGGACTCGCGCGTCCAGAAAGTCTTCGTGGCGCCCGGCAACGCCGGTACCGCGATTGAAGCCAAGTGCGAAAACGTCGCCATCGACGTCTTGGCCCTTGAGCAGCTCGCCGACTTCGCCGAGAAAAACGTATCCCTGACCATCGTTGGTCCGGAAGTGCCGTTGGTTGCCGGCGTCGTGGACCTGTTCCGCAGCCGTGGCCTGGATTGCTTCGGCCCGACTGCCGGCGCCGCCCAGCTGGAAGGCTCCAAGGCGTTCACCAAGGATTTCCTGGCACGCCACAAGATCCCGACTGCCGACTACCAGAACTTTACCGAGATTGAGCCGGCCCTGGCTTACCTGCGTGAAAAAGGTGCGCCGATCGTGATCAAGGCCGACGGCCTGGCTGCCGGTAAAGGCGTGATAGTCGCCATGACCCTGCAGGAAGCCGAAGACGCCGTGCGCGACATGCTCGCCGGCAATGCCTTTGGTGAAGCCGGTTCGCGCGTTGTTATCGAGGAATTCCTCGATGGCGAAGAAGCCAGCTTTATCGTGATGGTCGATGGCAAGAACGTCTTGCCGATGGCTACAAGCCAGGACCACAAACGCGTCGGCGACGGCGACAGCGGCCCGAACACCGGCGGCATGGGTGCCTACTCCCCTGCCCCAGTGGTCACCAGCGAAGTGCACAAGCGCGTGATGGACCTGGTGATCTGGCCGACTGTGCGTGGCATGGCCGACGAAGGCAACGTCTACACAGGCTTCCTGTACGCAGGCCTGATGATCGACAAGGCCGGCAACCCGAAAGTCATCGAGTTCAACTGCCGCTTCGGCGACCCGGAAACCCAACCGGTGATGCTGCGTCTGCAATCGAGCCTGGTGCTGCTGGTAGAAGCTGCACTGGCCCAGGCCCTGGACAAGGTTGAAGCGCAATGGGACCCACGTCCAAGCGTTGGCATTGTGCTGGCCGCCGGTGGTTACCCTGCCGACTACGCCAAGGGCGATGTGATTGAAGGCCTGGATGCGGCGGCTACGCTGGAAGGCAAGGTGTTCCATGCGGGCACCGCGCTCAAGGATGGCAAGGTCGTGACCGCAGGTGGCCGTGTGTTATGCGCCACCGCGATGGGTGCCAGTGTCGACGCCGCGCAACAACAGGCGTACAAGCTGGCAGCGAAAATCGATTGGAAAGGCTGCTTCTACCGCACAGACATCGGCTATCGCGCCATTGCCCGTGAACGTGGCGAGGATCAGTAAGTCGCCACGTCAGTAGCTATCCGTTCGGTCAGGTAAGGGCCCTGGGCCCTTGCCGTACTCATGCCACCCCGCGCATAGTTAACTCGTGCATCAACCTACGAAGGGATTTCGCCGTGCGCTGGCTCAGGATCGCCATAGGTTTTACTGTCAGTCTGCTGACACTGCTTTGCCTGTTCCCGGCCCAGGCCGCTGCGCAAGGCAGTGGTTGGGCAGTATTGCTTGATGAACAAGCGGACCTGCAACTGAGCGACATCCGCTCCTCGCGCTACACCAATCAATTCAGCCCCATCGAACTGGACCGGATTACCGCCGCCGAGCCGGACGGTGCGTTGTGGGTACGTTTCAAGCTGCAACCCGGCAAGCACGAACAAGTGCTGCGGGTATTCGCCCCGGACCTGTCCCACCTGAGCCTGTATGTGCTGGACGGCGACACCCTGGTCGAGCAACAAAGCACCGGCACCCGCCAACCCCAGGCTGAACGCCCGCTGCCGAGCAGCGACTTCATGCTGCCGATGCCCCAGAGCCAGAAGCCCCTTGAGGTGTACCTGCGCCTGGTCTCCGAACACGAACTGCGCCCCTATATCACTCTGGAGCCGGCCGTACTGGCCGCCGCCGACCAGAACCAGACGCTGATCTACGGCCTGCTGTTCGGCTGCCTGTTGATGCTGATCCTGCACAACCTCACCCGCTTCGCCTACCACCGTTCGCGCAGCAGCCTGTGGTTGGCGGCCTGCGAACTGCTGTTGATGCTCAGCCTGGCACTGCTGCTCAATCTGGTGGGGCCATGGTTGCCGAACTGGCACGCGATCCAGACCCCGGGCGCCTACCTCGCCCTGTTGCTGACCGCGCCGTGTGGGTTGATGTTTGCCTATCGCTTCTTCATGCCGCTGGGCCCGCACCCGCTGAACAAGCTGCTGATGGCCGACATCCTGCTCATCGTGCTGTGCGGCTTATTGCTGTTGTTCGTCAACACTCTGCCGCTGAACATCATCACCTACGCCCTGGTGGCGCTGGCCGGCCTGAGCATGCTGTTTGTCTCGGCCTATCACTGGCAAAAAGGCTACCGGCCGGCTCGCCTGTTTGTGGTGGCGATGGTGGTGTTCAACCTCGGCACGCTGATCATCCTCCCCGCCCTGCTTGGCCTGACGCTGCTGGCGCCGCAAGGTTTGATCATCACCCTGCTCGGTTTTATCTGCCTCAGCGGCCTGCTGATGAGCCTGGCCCTGGGCGAACGTCAGCGCGCGATTGTCGAAAAACGCTTCAGCCTCAGCCGCGACCTCGCCGCCAGCAATGCCGAAATCGCCGCCAAGGCCGAGTTCCTGGCGAAGATCAGCCACGAAATCCGCACCCCCATGAACGGCGTACTGGGCATGACCGAGCTGCTGCTGGGGACGCCCCTGTCGGTGAAGCAGCGCGACTATGTGCAGACCATCCACAGCGCCGGCAACGAACTGCTCACGCTGATCAACGAGATCCTCGACATCTCCAAGCTCGAGTCCGGGCAGATCGAACTGGACGACGTGCAGTTCGATCTCAACGCACTGATCGAAGACTGCCTGAGTATCTTCCGCGCCAAGGCCGAGCAGCAGAACGTCGAGCTGATCAGCTTTATCCAGCCCCAGGTGCCCCGCGTGATCAGCGGCGACCCGACGCGCCTGCGCCAGGCGATACTGAGCCTGCTGGAAAACGCCCTGCAGAAAACCGATGAAGGTGAAGTGCTGATCGTCGTTGCCCTCGACGAGCGCAGCAGCAAGCCGCGCCTGCGCATTGCCGTGCAGGACAGCGGCCTGCCGATGGAAGCCGCCGAGCGTGACGCGTTGTTGCACAGCGAATTGCACAGCAAGAACTTCCTGTCGGCGACGCGCTTGAGCGGCCACCTGGGCCTGGTGATCGCACGCCAATTGATCCTGTTGATGAACGGCGAGTTCGGCATCAAGAGCGGCGCCCAACAGGGCAGCACCCTGTGGCTGACCCTGCCGCTGGACCCGGAACGCCTCGAACACCCGACCTCCGACCTCGACGGCCCGCTCAAAAACGCGCGGGTGTTGGTGGTGGACGACAACGACACCTGCCGCAAAGTGCTGATGCAGCAGTGCACGGCCTGGGGCCTCAACGTCAGCGCCGTACCTTCGGGCAAGGAAGCGCTGGCGCTGCTGCGCACCAAGGCGCACTTGCGCGATTATTTCGACGTGGTGCTGCTGGACCAGAACATGCCCGGCATGACCGGCATGCAACTGGCGGCGAAGATCAAGGAAGACCCGAGCCTGAACCACGATATTTTGCTGATCATGCTCACCGGTATCAGCAACGCGCCGAGCAAGATCATCGCGCGAAATTGCGGGATCAAACGTATCCTCGCCAAACCCGTGGCCGGCTACACCCTCAAGACCACCCTGGCCGACGAGCTGACCCAGCGCAACAAGGGCGGCGCTCAGCCGCGTGCCATCCTCAGCCCACCGGCGGCAGTGACCGTGCCCGCAGACTTCCGCATCCTGGTGGCCGAAGACAACAGCATCTCGACCAAAGTGATTCGCGGCATGCTCGGCAAGCTCAACCTCAACCCGGACACCGCCAGCAACGGCGAAGAAGCCCTGGAAGCGATGAAAGCCCAGCGCTACGACCTGGTGCTGATGGACTGTGAAATGCCAATCCTCGATGGCTTCTCCGCCACCCAGCAATTGCGCGCGTGGGAAGTCAGCCACCAACGCATTCGCACGCCAGTGGTGGCGCTGACGGCACACATTCTCTCGGAACATAAAGAACGCGCACGCCAGGCCGGAATGGATGGGCACATGGCCAAGCCGGTGGAGCTGTCGCAGTTGCGCGAGCTGGTGGAATTCTGGGTGGCCCAGCGTCAGCAACGCCCGGAACACGCCCCGTCCTGAAACACGCTCCTGTGACGAACACACCTACTGTAGCGAGCGGGCTTATTGTGGCGAGCGGGCTTGCCCCGCGTTGGGCTGCGAAGCAGCCCCAAAAACACTCACCGCATCCTTTATGGAAAAACTGATCGTTCCCACGCTCCGCGTGGGAACGCCGCCCCGGACGCTCTGCGTCCCCTCCGGAAAGTGACGCGGAGCGTCACGGGATGCATTCCCACGCGGAGCGTGGGAACGATCATCTGAGACTGTTAGACTCACCCCCATCTCCCCACAACGAGCCACCCCCCATGCTCCACGTGTTGTTCAGCGTTTACCTGAAGATGCTGGTGCTCTACAGCCCATTCTTCGTGCTGTCCTGCTTTATCAGCCTGACCCGTGGCTATTCCAGCAAGGAACGCCGGCGCCTGGCCTGGAAAGTGGCGCTGGCGACACTGGTGTCGAGCGTGTTGCTCTACCTGTTCGGCCGGGTGATTTTCAGTGTGTTCGGCATCACCGTGGACGCGTTCCGCATCGGCGCCGGCAGCGTGCTGTTTATCTCCGCGCTGGGCATGGCTCAGGGCAAGTCGGCCGTGCAGACCGACAACGTGCAGCAGGACGTGACCATCGTGCCGCTGACCATCCCGCTCACGGTCGGCCCCGGCACCATCGGTGCGCTACTGGTGATGGGGGTCAGCCAACCGCATTGGGATGACAAGATCACCGCCATCCTCAGCATCGCCCTGGCCAGCCTCACGGTCGGCGTGGTGCTGTACCTGTCCAACCGCATCGAACGCATTCTCGGCGACCAGGGCTTGCAAATTGTCAGCCGGCTGATGGGCTTGTTCGTGTGCGCACTCGCCGCACAAATCATCTTTACCGGGGTACGCGGTTACCTGGTGCCTTAAATCCGGTATTTGGCGATCGCCAGTTGCACCTTGTCGCCCGCGCTCTCGCGCATCAGCTGGATAGTCTTTTCGTTGACCACCGAGGTGTTCAGCACCAGGCAGGTTTGCCCGCTGAAAGCCTCGAACGAGGAACTGTCCCACTCCAGAAACGGCAGGCCCACCTGCTTGCTCACGCCATGGGTGCTGTAAGTCACCAGCACCATCATCACTTCGCCGTCGGTTTCGGCGCAGGACGCCAGGCCGAAGTCACCGCCCTGGTGCACGGTGCTCGTGCGCTTGAACAGCTCAAACGACGCAGGTTGCTGCTTCATCGCCTCCAGCGCATCGGCCGCCAGCTTCGGCAGCACCGTCAGCAACGGCCCCGCCAGTGCGCTCGAGGCCAGCATCGCGGTGATCAGGTTCAGCACCGCCAACTGCACCGTCAGGCCCTTGCCCGAGCTTGAAACACGTTCAAAACTGCTGCGCACCGGCAGCCAGCCCAAACTGATCATCACCTTGATAAATTCGTCGTACCAATTTTCGGTACCTCGATGAATCTTCAACACATCGCTGACGTAGCTGCTGGCCAGCAAGTAGCTTTTGCGGATGTACTCCCGGTTCAAGCCGGACAGGCCCTCGGCAAACGAAATCACGCTGTTGTTCACCACGGCCGCGTTGCTGTCGTCCTCCCTGTCGCCGGACACGGATGGCCGCGCGCCCGGTGCCCCCGGCAACTTGTAGGCGGCAATCAACTTGCGCCTTTTCAGGCTGTTGATCCTTCTGTGATGTCGCTCCATTTTCAGTTCTCCACAAGCACCCCACATGGGGCGTGTGTTCACACTAGTCCAGCCGCTGGCGGGCTTTCCAGACGACAAACATCGCTTGCAGCCACACGCCACAAAGCGCCGCCCCGCAATTGTTGGGCGTGCTGCCAGGCCTTCCGGTTTTCATCGATAAAAAAAGAAAAAGCCCCGGATAACGGCAGGTAATGACCCAGCGTTACTCGGAGCTTTCCGGCAGCCGCGAAGCTGTTTTCAGGAGGCGGGTTTGGCCCCATACCAACGCGGTGTGTACACCCATGTACCGCCATCGGCACGCGGGAATGTGCAGGTGGTGGACGAGCCGATCAGCACCATGGTGCGCATGTCGACCTGCTCAGGCGTCAACTGCCCCAACGTGGTCACGCGCAACGTCTGGCCTGGGCGACCGATATCGCGGCCCAGCACCACCGGTGTTTCAGCCGTGCGGTGCTGCGCGACGATCTCCAGCGCGCGCCCGAGTTGCCACGGCCGCGAACGTGAGATCGGGTTGTAGAACGCCAGGGCGAGGTCAGCCTGGGACGCGAGGTCCAGGCGCTTTTCGATGATCGACCAGGGTTTGAGGTTGTCCGACAGTGACATCACGCAGAAGTCATGCCCCAACGGCGCGCCCGCCTGGGCGGCGGTGGCCAGTGAGGCGGAAACGCCCGGCAGGATTTCCAGGTCGACCTGATGCCAGGCCGGGTCGTCGGACTCATGCAAGGCCTCGATCACCGCCGCAGCCATGGCGAAGACGCCGGGATCGCCGGAAGACACCACCACCACCGAGCGCCCTTGCGCGGCCAGCTCGAAGGCGTGGCGGGCGCGCTGCATTTCTTCGCGGTTGTCGGTGCAATGTTGCACTTGGTCATCGCGGAACGGCCCGGCCATGCGCACATAGGTTTCATACCCCAGCACATCGGTACAGCGCGCCAGTTCGGCCTTCACCGCCGGCACCATCAGTTCGGCAGCGCCAGGGCCGAGGCCGATCACCGCGAGGCGGCCACGCGGGCGCCCCAGCTGCGACAAATCCAACGGTTGCTCGGCGACGCTGATCGCGATGTCCGCGTCCTGTTTCACGCGGGAAAAACGCAGCGGCACACCCAATGCCAACGCAGCCTCGTGCAATGAGGCAGCAGCCATGTGTGTGTCGCTGGCCAACAGACAGGCGAGGGATTGCAGCGCAATGCCCGCGTCGTGCAACGCCGTGCGCACGCGCTCAGCCAATTGCGCGCCGGGCTTGCACGTAACGCACACGTTCAGCGGATAAATCAGCAATTCGTTTGCGGCCGGCACGCGCTCGGCACTGCCCACATGGATCGCCAAACGCGCGTGCTGATCCTGCGGCAGATTGGCCTGGTCCAGCCACGGCGCGACGCCTTCGATACGCACGCTTTCACCGGCCAGCAGGTCGGAAACAAAGCGCTTGCCCAACTCCAGGTCGGCCAGTTGATAACCCGCCGGCGGGTTAAGCAGGCAGGTGCCGAAACGCAGCTCGCCACTGGTGGTGATCGCAGCGGCCACGTCCAGGGCGGCAGCAATCTCCCGTGCCATGACGTTCACGCCACCCAGCCCGCCGAGCAACGGCACGACCGCACTGCCGTCTTCGGCCACAGCCAACACGGCGGGCTCTTCACCTTTCTCCAGCAGCAGCGGCGCCAGGGTGCGAATCACGATGCCGGCGGCGCACAGCGCAATCAGCGGCGTACCTTGTTGATAGAGCTGGCGCAGGGTCGCGCCGAATTCGCTGTAGGCCTGGTCTGCGCCCTCAACCCGCCCGGCCAGCCCGTGAATCACCGCACCGGGGTAAACCTGCTGGATTCTGCGCGCAGTCGCCAGGCTGCCCTGGCCGAGAATGACAATCGCCGGGCGCATCAACCTTGCCACCGTTCACCTGGCACGATGATCAGCGAGAAGTACGGCGACGACATCGGCTCCACCTGGTCCAGCGGCACGATCTTTTGGTTCGCCATGGTCGCGCGTTCCACATACAGCGCGCGCTCGGCCAGGCCCAACTCTTCCAGCACCTGGCGCACCTTGGGGAAGTTACGCCCCAGCTTCATGATCACCGCCGCGTCGGCATCCGCCAGACGTCGTTTGAGGTCTTCATGAGGCAGCACACCCGACAGCACCGACAGGCTCTGATTGCGATACACCAACGGCGCGCCGAGCACCGAGGCACCGCCGAGCATCGAGCACACACCCGGAATGACTTGCGCTTCGTAGCGCTCGGCCAGGCGGTCATGCAGGTACATGTAGGAGCCGTAGAAGAACGGGTCGCCTTCGCAGATCACCGCCACATCGCGGCCGGCATCCAGGTGCGCGGCGACGTCGACACTGGCCGTGTCGTAGAAATCGCTGATCACTTGTTCATACGACAGCGGCGCCGGCAGCGCTTCGGTGGTCACCGGGTACACCAGCGGCATCAGGGTCTGCTGTGGCACCAGGTGGTCCTCGATGATGCCGAAGGCGTTGCCCTTTTTGCCCTTGGCCACGAAGTACGCCACCACCGGTGATTCGCGCAGCAGGCGCAGGGCCTTGAGGGTGATCAGCTCCGGGTCGCCGGGGCCTACGCCCAGGCCGATCAAACGTCCGCGTGCCTGCATTATTCGACCTCCGTGGCCAGCGCGTTGACCGCCGCCGCCGCCATGGCACTGCCGCCCAGGCGGCCCCGCATGATCACGAACGGCACGCCACGGCTGTCTGCAGCCAGCATCGCCTTGGATTCGGCAGCGCCGACAAACCCAACCGGGAAGCCAAGGATCAACGCTGGTTTCGGCGCGCCCGCATCGAGCATTTCCAGCAGGTAGAACAAAGCAGTCGGCGCGTTGCCGATCACCACCACGCTGCCTTCCAGGTGCGGGCGCCACAGCTCCAGCGCGGCGGCGGAACGGGTGTTGCCCAGCTCCCGCGCTAACTCCGGCACGCTTTCGTCGCGCAGGGTGCAGATCACTTGGTTGTTGGCCGGCAGGCGCGTGCGGGTCACGCCTTCGGAGACCATCCGTGCATCACACAAGATCGGCGCGCCGGCAGCCAGCGCATCGCGCCCAGCCTTGCCCGCACCGATGGAAAACTGCAGGCCGTCGATCGCGTCGACCATGCCGCACGCATGAATCACCCGCACCGCGAGTTTTTCCAGGTCGGCCGGGATGCGGTCCAACTTGGCTTCCGCGCGAATAATGGCGAAGGAGTTGCGATAGATCTCCTGACCGTCGCGGATGTAATCAATCATCGGTGTTGCTCCGTGGGCGAGCGCGCAGCAAGGCGCCCGCCGCTTCAATGGAAAGAGTGCGCGCGTGCAGCCGGCCGAAACCGGGCTGGGCTGCCTCGCGAAAATAGACGTCGTAGTGGCCGGGGCTTACTGCCAGCAAGGTGACGGGGGCGGTGTGCGCAGCGGCGCAGGAACGTGGGCAGCCGGACAAGTGGATGTCGTGGCCGGGGTGCAGCGCGGCGAGTTGCACGGCGTCGGCCTTGGTGTCGGCCAGGCCTTTGCCACAACCGCTGGAGCCGGTGCAGGCGATCAGGCGCGCCAGCGGTTGGTCGGCTGAGCAGAGGAAGCCCAGTTGCTCCAGGCTTTCGGTAACGGCCTTGGGGGTTTTGACGTTGGGCAGCAGCACACCTTGCCAGGGTGTGAAACGCAGCGTGCCGTCGCCGTACTCACTGGCTAACCGGGCTGCGCCCTTGAGCATGTGTGAGTCCAGGCGCCCCAGCGGCGCAACGGCAGCAACGTAGACCTGATCTTTTTGACGCTGTGGATAAGTCCCCAGGTGCAGCAAAGCGCCGCTGGCCGGGCGTTTGAAGCGATCGACCGGCAGCAATGGCAGATTCAGACGGCCGATGAAGTTATCCACAGGCAAATGCCGCATGCGGGTTTGCGCGGGGGTAGCGACGTCGAGAAACAGCTCCAGCACGGCGACCACCAAGGCATGGCCCTGATCCAGGGGCACGGCCGCCAGCGGCGCATCCAGCCCCGGGCAACCGGCCAGGCCGAACGCGAGCAGCGTCTCGCCGTCCTGTTCGAACGCGGACAGCCACAGGTCGTGGTGATGTTCGAGCATCGCCAGGGCTTCGCCGCCATCCAGCTGCACGGCGAACTTGGCCGACAGCTCATGGAAGCGCGGATGGTTTTGCAGGGTGGCGAGAATCTGATCGGCCAGCGGGCGCGTGTCGAACAGCATCTGCGGGTCGATACCGGCGCTGGGGCTGAGCATCAGGTTGCGTACATCGTCGCCGGCGGCATTATTGGGCCCCAAGTCTGCGGCCAGCAGCAGCGCGATCAACGCGTCCTGCTCGGCGCCGATCCCGCGAATTTGCAGGTTGGCGCGATTCGTCGCCTCGATCACCCCGCCGGCATAGGTCCGGGCGGCATCGGCTACCGCTTCGGCTTGCTTGCTGGTGATCGAACCACCGGCGAGTTTGATCCGGCAAATCCCGCCATCCAACGCCTGGACAATACGCAGCAACCCCGGACAAGCCGAGGGGCGCAAGGTGTTCAGAGCAGGCGTTGGGTTCACGGGGCTACCGGTTGACGGGTAAAGGCGCGGTATTATGCCTGCTTTGTCCGGCGGCATGAAAAGCCTGCCCGTCGGATGTCGTTCAAGGAATTCATATGTCGCCCTGGCTGACGGTAGTAGGCATCGGTGAAGACGGCTTCAAGGGGCTGGGCAGGAATGCCCGGCACGCCCTGTTGCGCGCCACCCGGATTATAGGCGGCCAACGCCAGTTGGACCTGTTGCCGGTGTGTATTCGCGGTGAGCGTCAACCGTGGCCGAGCCCGTTTTCCCTGAAACCGGTGCTGGCAAGACGCGGCGAGCCTGTATGCGTGCTGGCCAGCGGCGATCCGATGTTCTATGGCGTTGGCGCCAGCCTGGCGCGGCAAGTGGCAGCTGAAGAATTGCTGATTTTGCCGGCGCCGTCGTCGGTTTCCCTGGCAGCGGCGCGGTTGGGCTGGCCGTTGCAGGAGGTGGTGACGTTATCCGTGGTGGCCCGGCCGTTGGCGGCGCTGAATGCGCATCTGGCCAGTGGCGTGCGGGTGCTGGTGTTGAGTAATGACGGGCAGAGCCCGGCGGCGATTGCGGCGCTGTTGGCTGAGTCCGGGTTTGGGTCGAGTCGTCTCAGTGTCTTTGAGCACCTGGGGGGTGAGGATGAGCGGCGTATCGATGGGCTGGCGCAGGGTTGGATAGATCCTTCAGTCGCCGACCTGAACCTGGTTGCCATCGACTGTCTGGCCGATGCCAATACGCAGGGTCTGTCGCGTCTCGCCGGTCTGCCGGATTCGGCGTTCAAACATGACGGCCAACTGACCAAACGTGATGTGCGCGCCATGACCCTGGCCCGTCTCGCCCCAATGCCCGGCGAATTGCTGTGGGACGTGGGCGCGGGCAGTGGCTCCATCGGCATCGAATGGATGCGCGCGCACCCGAGTTGCCGCGCGTTGGCGATTGAAGCGGATGAAGGCCGCCAGGGCCTGATCGAACATAACCGCGACGCCCTCGGCGTACCCGGCCTGCAACTGATTCGCGGCACCGCACCCCAGGCGCTCGCCGGCCTGGAAGCCCCCGACGCGATCTTCATCGGCGGCGGCGTCACCCGCGACGGCGTGCTCGACACCTGCTGGCAACACCTGCGCCCCGGCGGACGCCTGGTGGCCAACGCCGTGACCTTGCAGAGCGAAATGACCCTGATGAATTGGCGTGCTCAACACGGCGGCGAACTGACGCGCGTCCACGTAGCCCAGGCTCAGCCGCTGGGTGAGTTCGACACGTGGCGGCAGGCGTTGCCGATTACGTTGCTGGAAGTGGTTAAACCGCTATGAAACGGATCCTGCTGCTGGGCGGTGTCACTGAAGCCTTGGCCATCGCCCGCACACTGGGCCCGGAGCATACCTACAGCCTGGCCGGTGTTGGCCGTGTACCGACTGACCTTACGTGCCAAGTGCGTGTCGGCGGCTACGGTGGATTTGAAGGGCTGGCGCAGTTTGTTCGCGATGAAAATATCAGCCTGATTTTTGATGCTACGCATCCGTATGCGGCACAGATCAGCCAAAACGCTGCCCAGGCTGCGCGGTTATGCGGCATTCCTTGCTGGGCGTTGCGTCGCCCGGCGTGGCAGCCGCAGCCGGGGGATGATTGGCGCGAGGTCGGAGAGTGGGCGGAGCTGATTGAGGCGCTGAAACCCTTCAAGCGGCCGTTGTTCACGTTGGGCCGCGAGCCGTTGCAGCACCTTGATGAAATCCCCGTTGACCAATTCTGGACGCTGCGCGCGCTGGATGTGTATCCCGGGAATGCGCGTTGTGAAGTGATTGGGGCGCGTGGGCCGTTTTTGATCGAAGACGAGCGCGCGCTGTTTGAACGGCGCGCGATTGATGTGCTGATCAGCAAGAACAGCGGCAGCACCGCCACCGAGCCGAAACTGGAAGTAGCGCGCGAGCGTGGGGTGCCAGTGCTGGTGTTGAAGCGGCCGGTGTTGGCTGCGGTGGATAGGGAGTTCACGACAGTAGACGCAGTGTTACAGGCCCTATGGCACTGATCGTTCCCACGTTGATCGTTCCCACGCTCTGCGTGGGAATGCCGCCCTGGACGCTCTGCGTCCGCTCTTGAAGTCGTGACGCGGAGCGTCACAGGATGCATTCCTTTGCTGCGCGTGGGAGCGATCAGTGTCAGGCTGTTAACTCACCGAGGCTGTCGGCTGCCCGATGCCATCGTGCACCCTATCAGCCAGCAACTGCGCCAGTTCGATCAACTGCGCAACGCCCAGCAATTCTTCTCGTGATGCCCCTTCCAGGTTGAAGGCAATGTCGCAACTCAGCGCATTGGCCGAGGCGAGTGTTTCGCTGAGGTTGACCAGCAGGTCTTCGGTGCTGATTCCGTCGGCAACGGTGAATAGCCGGACCGGGGGATTGATCGTTTGATCGTTCCCACGCTCTGCGTGGGAATGCCGCCCTGGACGCTCTGCGTCCGCTCTTGAAGTCGTGACGCGGAGCGTCACAGGATGCATTCCCACGCCGAGCGTGGGAACGATCAGTGTAAGGCTGTTAACTCACCGAGGCTGTCGGCTGCCCGACGCCATCGTGCACCCGATCAGCCAGTAACTGCGCCAGTTCGATCAACTGCGCAACGCCCAGCAATTCTTCGCGTGATGCCCCTTCCAGGTTAAAGGCAATGTCGCAACTCAGCGCATTGGCCGAGGCGAGTGTTTCGCTGAGGTTGACCAGCAGGTCTTCGGTGCTGATTCCGTCGGCAACGGTGAACAGCCGAACCGGGGGATTTGGGGTGGGTTTAATCATTGTGAAGCTCCTTGGTAAAAGTGGAGCTGCCACTGATCGCCGCGACGCGATGGAGGGTGGCAGCTGTACGCAGGTTCGCGGACCGGTTACCAAAGAACCCGGCATACCCGAAGGTATCCCGCGCACAGCCGCCATAGGCCGCACAGTAGACGATAAAAAGGCGTCAACTGAAAGGGACGATGGCGCTTTTGCGCATTGGTAAACCGGGCCGCGAAGCCCGACCGCTGCGTTTGCAGCGGTGTACGGAGACTAGAGACTGAGTTTCCGACCGGCAACCTCAAAGAGCTGTCGGACGTTTCCGCGCCCCCCCCCCCCACATTCGCACTGCATAACGGCGCAACGAGAAGTTACCTACATACGCACCGGAACCCGCTGACTGCCAAGAAACGTATGCTTTTAGCAATGACCTCAGCATCTCGCCCATCGACATTAAACATTGGTCGTTCCAACGCTCCGCGTGGGAATGCAGCCTGTGACGCTCCGCGTCACGGCCTCAAGAGCTGACGCAGAGCGTCCAAGGCGGCATTCCCACGCAGAGCGTGGGAACGATCGAAGTGGGGCGCGGGAACGATCGTATTTGGAGAAAAAAAGTGACCCATGACTGAATTTACCGACTTCGATGTGGCAGAACACCTCAAGCCCCCCGGGGACATGGCCGAATATCTTGAAGCCTGTTTCGAGGAGGATGCCGGTGATGGCTTGCTTATTCGTTCAGCGCTCAACGACATCGCCCGCGCCCAAGGCATGACTCAAGTAGCCCGCGACGCTGGCCTGGGACGAGAAAGTCTGTACAAAGCCCTCTCCAGCACAGGCAATCCCGAGTTCGCGACTATCATGAAAGTCATGAAAGCTTTAGGCCTCAAGCTTCACGCCACGGCGGTCTGACACCACTGCGACACCAAACCACACCGCCGCTTTTTACTTATCCCCCCCGATCAGGCTAAATACCCACCTGATCGTTTAACCCTACGGATTGTCCGCCATGGCCCGTCAACGCTTTGCAATCGTCTGGATCGCCTGCTTTGCAGTGCTGTTCAACGCCTTTGCCATGCCGCTGGCCAGTGCGATGCAGCAGTCCCAGGACCCCGTGCAGCAATTGCTGTGGGGCAGTTTCTGTTCGTCCAATGGCGCCAGCCTGAAGACGATTGCGCTGGGCACGCTGGAGATTCCGGCACCGCAGCAGGATGATCACTCCACCATGCAGCATTGCTGGTGTTGCTCGGGCTCGGCGCCGTGGGTGGCGTTGCCGGGGCATGTGCCGCAGTTGTATGTCACGCGGTTCGAGTCGGTGCAGAGCCTGCCGCCGCCTTCATTGCAAAACCCCACCCCGCGCCAGCAATGGCCGAGCCTCAACCCCCGCGCCTCTCCAACGGTCTGATTTTCTTCGCAAGTGAACTGCGTTTAGAACCGTTCTGGAGAACTGCCATGCTCAAATCTTCCCTGCTTCTGGCTGCGTTATTGCTGCCGGTGTTCAGTGCTGCCAATGCCGAGGACTACACCGTCGGCGAACTCAAGGTCCGTGACCCCTGGTCCCAGGAGTTGCCGCCCAACGCGCCCACGGTCGCGGCATATTTCGTGATTCATAACGAGGGGGAAACCCCCGACCGACTGCTCAGCGTCGAGACGCCGGTGGCGGACAAGGCAGAGCTGCATGAGCATGTGATGCAGGGCGACTTGATGAAGATGCAACAAGTGCCAAGCGTTGCCGTGCCGGCGAAGGGTGACTTGACCTTCGCCCCGATGGCCTATCACGTGATGTTGCTGGGCATTAAAGACCGCAGCCTGTTGACCGATGGAAAACAGTTCCCACTGACGCTCAACTTTGAAAAAGCCGGCAAGGTCGACGTCGAAGTATCGGTACAGAAAGTCCCGCCGATGGCCACCCACGAGCATAAGCACGCCCAGTAGGCCAACACTCGATGGGCGCCCCTCGCGCCAGGTTTTCCCCGCACCGCCGCAGGCCCATGGGCCTGATGCGCGGCAGTTGGATCAGCCTGTTCGCCATGCTGATGATCTTTATCGGTCCGCTGATTTCCCAAGCGATGCCGATGGATCAGCACGCCGGCATGTCTTCCAATGGCAGCAGCATGAGCATGTCCATGGACATGCCCAGCTGCCATGGCGAACCCAAGCAAACCAAAGCCCCCGACGAACACCACGTTCTGTGGGAAAAGTGCGGCTATTGCAGCCTGCTCTTCAGTTGCCCGGCACTGCCCGGCAGCGTGTCCTACGTCACCCTCGGCACCCCGCCACCCGCTAACGCCCTCATCCCCGCCCCGCGCCTGGGCCATGCCCGGCAGAGCATCTTCCCCGGCGCCCGCAGCCGCGCGCCGCCCATCGCCGCGTAAACACTTAGCACCGTTACTTCACCCCGGCCGACGTTAAACAGACAGCCGCAGGCTGCTGGCCGTGTTGTTTACGACTATTGATGGAACTTGTCATGTCCAGGTTTTCTGCTGACACCCGCTTGGGAAGCACCCCCGTGTTCGCCGTTCTGTGCGGCGCGCTATTGATGCCACAGGCTCACGCCGATGAGCACGCCGAGCATGAGTTGAGCCCCACCGTGATCACCGCAATCGCCCCCAGCTCACCGCTGACCGTGGTCACCCATCCGAAAGACCCGCGCCAACCGGTGCCCGCCAGCGACGGCGGCGACTACCTCAAGACCATCCCCGGCTTCGCCCTGGTGCGCAACGGCGGCACCAATGGTGACCCGGTGCTGCGCGGCATGTTCGGTTCGCGCCTGAATATCCTCACCAACGGCAGCATGATGCTCGGCGCCTGCCCTGGCCGGATGGACGCGCCCACCTCGTATATCTCACCGGAAACCTACGACACACTCACCGTGATCAAGGGCCCGCAAACCGTGCTCTGGGGCCCGGGCGCGTCGGCCGGCACTATCCTGTTCGACCGTGAACCCGAGCACTTCGGCGAGTTGGGCACTCGGCTCAATGCCAGTGTGCTGGCTGGCTCCAACGGGCGCTTCGACAAGGTCATCGATGCCGCCGCCGGCGGGCCGCTGGGCTATGTGCGGGTGATCGGCAACCAGGCTCACGCCGACGATTACAAGGACGGCAACAACGACACGGTTGCGTCGCGCTACGACAAGTGGAACAGCGACGTCGCCGTCGGCTTCACCCCCGATGCCGATACGCTGTTGGAACTCACCGCCGGCCGTGGCGACGGCGAAGCGCGCTACGCCGGGCGCGGCATGGACGGCTCGCAGTTCCTGCGCGAAAGCCTGGGGCTGCGTTTCGAGAAGTCCAATATCGGTGAGGTGCTGGACAAGGTCGAAGCCCAGGTCTACTACAACTACGCCGACCATGTGATGGACAACTACAGCCTGCGCACACCGTCGGGCACCGGGATGATGGCCGGGCCCATGGCCTCCAACGTCGACCGCCGCACCCTCGGCGCGCGGGTCAAAGCCACCTGGCGCTGGGCCGATGTGCAGCTGATCGGCGGCCTGGATGCGCAGACCAACGAACACCGCCAGCGCAGCAGCATGGGCATCGACACCTACAAGGACCTGCCGCGCAACAAGGACGCCAACTTCCACAACTACGGCGTGTTCGGCGAATTGACCTGGTACGCCACTGACCGCGACCGCCTGATCACCGGCGCGCGCCTGGACCGTGCCTCGGCCAAGGACTTGCGCCAAACCACCGGCTCCGGAATGACGGCACGCCCCAACCCGACCGCCGACGACACGCGCGCCGACACCCTGCCATCTGGCTTTATGCGCTATGAACACGACCTGGCCGACAGCCCCACCACCGTCTACGCCGGGCTGGGCCACGCCGAACGCTTTGCGGATTACTGGGAACTGTTTTCCCCCAACACCGGGGCGGTCGGTTCGGTGAATGCCTTCGACGGTGTTAAGCCGGAGAAGACCACCCAGCTCGACTTCGGCGCGCAATACAAAGCCGA
The DNA here is from genome assembly GCF_001050345.1 of Pseudomonas fildesensis. Taxonomy (GTDB): domain Bacteria; phylum Pseudomonadota; class Gammaproteobacteria; order Pseudomonadales; family Pseudomonadaceae; genus Aquipseudomonas; species Aquipseudomonas fildesensis. Next base: position 93,722 of record NZ_LFMW01000005.1, read on the forward strand.
AAAGCTGGAGGCCTGGGCCTCGGGTTACGTCGGCCAGGTACGCGACTTCATCCTCTTCGACTACAGGCCGGGAATGATGGGCACCACCTCCCAGGCCCGCAATGTGGACGCACGCATCATGGGCGGCGAATTGGGCGCGGCGTACAAGCTGACGCGCAACTGGAAGGCGGATGCGAGCCTCGCCTACGCCTGGGGCAAGAACAGCAGCGACGGCAAGGCGCTGCCGCAAATGCCGCCGCTGGACGCACGCCTGGGCCTGACCTACAGCGAGGACGACTGGAGCGCCGGTGCCCTGTGGCGGGTGGTGGCGGCGCAAGACCGTATCGACCCGAACAAGGGCAACGTGGTCGGCAAGGACTACGACAAGAGTGGCGGCTTTGGTGTGTTCTCGCTGAACGGCGCGTACCGCATCAACAAAAACTTCAAGGTCAGCACCGGCGTCGACAACCTGTTCGGCAAAGCCTACGCCGAGCATCTGAACCTGGCCGGCAACGCCGGGTTCGGCTACCCGGCCAGCGACCCGCAGGCCATCAAGGAGCCGGGGCGCACACTCTGGACTAAAGTCGATATGAGCTTTTAACGCATTGCAGGAGCGCGCCCTTTGTGGCGAGGGAGCTTGCTCCCGCTGGGTTGCGAAGCAGCCCCAAAACCAGACGACCGAGGTGCACCGCGGGGACCGGTTTGGGAGTGCTGCGCACTCCAGCGGGAGCAAGCTCCCTCGCTACAAAGGGCGCGCTCCTGCAGGTTTGGCGTTCACAACCTAATAAAATCACAAGCCTTGCGGAGAAAAGCCTGATGAACACTCAAAAAGTTTCCTTCTACAACCTGGCCTGGCGTTGGCATTTTTACGCCGGGCTGTTTGTCGCACCCTTTATGGTGCTGCTGGCCGTGACCGGCATCATCTACCTGTTCAAACCCCAACTCGACCCGCTGATGTACGGCAACCTCCTCACTGTGCCCGCCGCCGAACACGCGCTGAGCGCCGACGAACAACTGCAACGCGCCAAGTTCGCCTACCCCCAAGCCACCATCAGCAAATACCTGCCACCGGCAGACGCCACCAGCAGCGCGCAGTTCGTCATGCGTAACGACGGCCGCGAAGTGACGGTCTTCATCGACCCGTATCGAGGCCTCGTACTCGGCGAGCAGGACGCGAAAGACAACCTGCAAGCCATCGCCCGCGCGCTGCACGGCGAGCTGATGATCGGCACCGTCGGCGACCGCCTGGTGGAACTCGCCGCCGGTTGGGGCGTGATGCTGGTGGTGTCTGGCCTGTACCTGTGGTGGCCGCGCGGCAAGTCATCGGCCGGGGTGTTGTGGCCACGCTTGAGCAGTCGTGGACGTGTGTTCTGGCGCGACCTGCACGCCGTCGCCGGCTTCTGGGGCGCCGCATTTTTGCTGGTGATGCTACTTAGCGGCATGACCTGGACCGGCTTCTGGGGCAAGCAATATGCTGACCTGTGGAACACCTTCCCGGCCGCGATGTGGAACAACGTGCCGCAGTCCGACCAGCAGGCGCGCGTGCTCAACACCGCGACTCAACAGACCGTGCCCTGGGCCATGGAAAACACGCCGATGCCGATGTCTGGCGATCACGCAGAACACATGAACCACGGTGCGATGAGCAGCGGCCCGGCCGCGCCCACCTTGCGCCTGCAACGGGTGGTCGACCTGGCCAACGCGCGCAAGGTAGAGCCCGGCTACAGCATCACCTTCCCCACCACCGCCGAAGGCGTCTTCACCCTCGCGGTATTCGCCAACGACCCGCGCAATGACGCGACCCTGCATGTGGACCAGTACACCGGCAAGGTCCTGGCCGATGTGCGCTGGGAACACTACAACACCGTCGCACGCGCCACCGAGACCGGCGTGATGCTGCATGAAGGCAAGATGTTCGGCTGGGTGAACCAGCTGATCGTATTGCTGATCTGCCTGATGATTCTGCTCAGCGCCGTCAGCGGTGTGGTGATCTGGTGGAAGCGTCGGCCTGAGGGCGGCCTGGGTGTACCGCCGTTGCGCCACGACTTGCCGAAATGGAAAACCGCGATGGTGATCATGCTCGGCCTCGCGCTTGCTTTTCCGCTGGTGGGGGCGTCGTTGATCGTGGTCTGGGCGCTGGATCGCCTGGTGTTGTCGCGGCTGTTTGGCCAACGTGAATCTGCCTCAGGTTCGGCATGAAGTAGGCGAGATGCCTAATGCCGATCAGTTAAGCAGTAGAAAGAGCGCAAAATAACCTGTGGCGAGGGAGCTTGTCGGATCGCCACAGTTACAGTGCTTACCCTTAACTGATCGGCATTAGGCGATTGGCGGGTTGTTTTTTATCGCGCTGATGCGCAGGCGCTAATCCTGCTCAGACAGCGTCCCTCTCGGTAGTTACAGCTCATCCTTGTCTCGACCCAGCAGGATGCTCTCGGGATCAGGTTCGGCCTGTACATCTTTCACTTGCCACTCATCACCCAGGGAACCCAGACGGGTCCAGAAAGCATCGGTCTCCAGCACCAGCAGTTTCCCGCTCTCCCTCAGTTTGCTGATCAATTGAGAGGCGGAGCGATTGGCCCCCGAAACAGCCAGCATGTGTTCTGCCGCGGGGTCTGTCGGCAGGTACTTGAGCAGCGCCCCGCCCCGGCCGATGAAGTAGCAACCCAGGGCCGACGGCGCGTTGATTTTCACGGTATCGAGCATTGCCTTCAAATCAACCTCGGCGATGAAGTTTTCTCTCAGGGCGCTGTCGAAAACCTCGGTTCCCGTTAAAGGTGTCATCGCCTTGTAGAACGACTGCACCGCGATGACCTTGTAGTAACCCGATGGATGGGACGACACCAGCGTCACGCCGCCTCCATCGGAAAACAGCGCTTGGACGGTCAGTATCGTGTTCCCTGCCTCCTCCAGGGGTATCAAGGCACACACATCGTTAGTCGTGGCCACCTTGAGCACGCCCCCCAGGTAGGTCTTGCCAGTAAACCCGGTAAACAGACCCTGACTGTGCCGGGCGGCGTCATCAGGATGAGCGCACACCGGCCCGCACACCATTTCAGGCGAGCCCTCTATGGTTAAAGCCTCTGCCCCCGGTTGCCAGACGGTGGTGATGCGGCCTCGACTCGCCCAAATCGCGCTCGGCCTCAGGACATCCAGCATCCCGTTGGCCGACAGGCTGCGAACATAATCAAGCACCTTGAGGGAGCCCGCCAGCAAACTCCTGCGCAGGCTGGCCGCCTCACTGGAAAACATCAGCGATGAGTCGCGACCATCAAAACGAAACTTGAGCAAGGCATTGTCAGCACACAGCAGATACAGCGGCCAGTAGCCTCCGTTCGCAGGCTTTTTGACGAAATTCAACCCGTCGGCGATTTCCTGTGGCCAAAAAAAGCTGCGCGCCATGGTGTCGTCAGCCTTGGCGATTGCCGCGTTGGAGGCACACAAATACACCCCCTCAATGGCATAACCTTGAGGCAACTGAGCGTAGGGGAAAACTTGTTCAAACCGGGCGTAGCTCTGCCGTTGCAACGGCAACGTGACCATGTAGTGTTGTTTTTTGGTTGATTTAAACAGATACCCAAACGCCAGCCCCTCTCGCAACCCAGGCTCTGGGAGCACTGAACGCACAGCGTCATCAGCCTGGGTGAAGATCGGGCTGAACTCTGGATCAGCTTGGGCGCCGCGAATCAAAAGCCCCGGCGATTGATAAGTGAACGCGACAAATTCGCCGATCAGTCGCCTGGGTGGTCCCCAGACCTCGCTCCCCTCAATCACCCGCAAATCGCCGGCCTTCGCGACACGCGAAACAAAATCAGCGGGCAACAGCTCGCCGTTGCGGATCTGCCGCTCGATGAGGTTATCCCCTGCATCGCCCTTGACCAGATCGAGCGGCGCCAGCTCAACTTTTAGCCGCTGCTCTTCGTCGGAGTCCGTCAGGCTGTAACTCAGCAAGGTGCCAGTGGGCCCGATCAGGTACTCGCGCTTGATATGCACCTCACGGTTCAACAGGTTCGACAGCACGCTGGTGGGCACCATGGAGGTATAAATCGCCTTCTGCGGCGCAGACAACACCGTTGGCAGCTCCCGCTCCACCACCGAGCGGTACCGCGCAACCAGGGTCGCGTTCTCCGGATACAGGCCTTTCACAACGGCCTGGTCGGGGTAGATCCAGTTGAGCGCAAAGCCTTGAGGGGGCACGGCCAACGGTTCCGTAGCGGTAAACAGCCCATTGCCCAGCCTGAGCAGCACACCACCATAAGCCCGCTGCCGCCCAATGCCGATCAGGCGGCGCACATGGCGCACGGCATCGTCAGGCTCGGCAAACATCGGGGTCAGGCGTCGACGCACAATCGTCGCATAGCTCTGCCACCCCTCGCTGACCGCCCCAAGGTCACCCCAACACTGGCTGGTACGCACCACATTGAGCTGACCGCGTTTGGCCCATTCCCGCACAAAGTCCAGCGGCGTCTTGGCGCCACTTGCCAGCGCCGCCTGAGTGCTCTCTAGTTCCTTTTCAAGCGCACCGCCGCTCCCAAACGCGAACGGCCCCGGCATTCGGTAGCGCAGTAAAGCCCCCTCCTCGGTGGAGAAATACAGGGGCAAGTTGTCTCCCGCATTGTAGAGTTCGCCCCAACGCAGGGCGTCGTAAAGGGCCGAATACAAAACCGCTGGTACGACGAAAAACCGCGTCAGCCACGCGTTCGCGCTGGCCAGTCCACTGGCTTTCCATTGCTGGGAACGAAACAGCCCCCGCAGCGCGAAACCTTCCGGGAACACATAGCCCTTTTCCGTCTGCGCAAACAACGCACCGCGCCTAAACAGCTTGGAACGCGCATCGACGCCGACCACCTGCGTGGCAATGTACTGCTCGTGTTGCGCATGCTTGAGGATGAACGCGAAACACGACTGAGCCGCGAGGTTACGCCCATGAACCCGCATGTGAAGATCGCGAGCGGCGGCATCGGCGGTGGAAAAAATCGCCCCATAGGTGATGAAATCGGGCGGGCCTTCTCTGTCCGCATACGTGAAGTGCGGGGTCCAGTCCGAATACACCGGGGAGCGCGGCCCCCACAGTCGGTTGCCCTGAATAATCCGCAAGTCACCGGACTCGGCCAACCCAACGACCCATTGCGCAGGTTTGGTCAGCCCGCGGTCCAGCCGCTGTTGAAGCGAGCTGCCACCGGGCTGTGGCGCGGTGCTGCTAAAAACCAACGCCTCCTGGGAAGAACCGCTCGGCGCGTACGCCAGCAAACAGTCCTCGCCTCCCGACAAATACGCCGGACGCCCCTGCTGGATCACTGCGCGGATTTCTTCGGCAGAAAAGATTTGCAGGTTGATCTCGGTATCTTCCCGCGTCCAGCGCCGCTGCCCGACCCACCCAGGATCAACCATCGACAAAGCCGTGTGAGAACCGTAGCGCGCATGGATCGCGTAGGGTTCGGGGGGGATCAACGGGCCTTGGTCGCCCGCGGGGAAAAACAGTGCCGATGCAAAGGGGTTGGCGTGACTTTCCATCGGCTCGGTCACGACAAAGCGGCCATCCTCGCCCTTGAGAATGTAGCCGCCATAAGGCCGGTCAAGCCGGGCTCCGATTTTCTCGTGGGCATAAGTGGCCGCGTCGCTGGCAGAGAGAAACGCAGGGCTGAGCATCGCCTGATAAAACGGCGTGAGCAATGCGGTGCGATTGTCGACCTGGCCAACCCGACGCCAGACATCACCGGGTTGGACCACAGACAGGTCCCCCGCCAAGATCGCACGCCGGACATAAGTACGCGGGGTCAGGGTGCCGGCCTGCATCGCGGCCTGGGCACCGTTGTCATCGAGTACACCCGCCGCCGTTTCTCTCGCCAGCTCAGTGGATGCCTGGGCATCCGGTAATTGAAACCTCAACCAGGCGCCGTCTTCGGCCAACAGGTAGAGGACCAGGCCACGTGACTTGTTTTGTATCTCCAGGGTCGCCCGCGCTTGAACGATGGCTGCAACCATTTCTGCCGGGGAAAAGAACAGCGAGTACAACCAGGATTCCAGGGCCGGAATATCCGCGGCCAATGGTTTGGAACGATAGTAAATCGCCTCCAACCGGAAGTTGGAGGGCAGCCTCAACTTGCCCGGCGCCCGTTCAGGGAATACCCCGGCCGGAGAGAACAACGGCACAGTTTCAGTCTCGGGATAAGTCGCCACATAACCTTCGCCTCCCGTGTGTTTGAGCACAAAGCCAAGTGTGCGACCGGCAGGTGTACCTTGAGTTAGAGCCTTCGCCGCCAGAACAGCCTCTTCGGCGCGCGCGAAGACCTGAGTAAAAAACGGCTGTATCTCGGGTACTTTGGTCGCAGGCCGCCCGACTTTCCAATCGGTAGTAATACGCCCTCTCACGCCACCCCACACGACGTTGGGTACCACCACCCGCAGATCACCGGCCTGAGCGGTCCTCCAGATGAAGTACTCGAACACTCTCGGGAGCGATCCAAACTGCTTGCCGTCGATCAAGAACGTGTGGAAATCACTTTCCTCTTTCGAACCGCTACTCTCGTACTTGAGCAAACTACCGTCTGGACCGCTCAGGTAATGCGCGCGTGCCGTATTACGATGCTCGATGGTGAACTTCAAGTCGGGCACGGAGTAGAAGCTCAGAAGAGTCGAAACCTGATCTGAGGTAAAGCTGGGGTTCTGACGCTTGGTCTCTTCGGGGTTATTCGGATGGGAGTGGTAATACGCCTCGCCGGTATAACCTGCGGGCATGATGAAATCACCGGCTGCATCCGTCGGGAGCAGGATTCGATGATCGAATGTGATCTCCCTGTCGGGGATCGGCTGCGTGGCAAAAAAGCGGCCGCCGCGCTTGAGAATTGCGCCGCCGTATTCCTTGTCGAGAGGCTGACGAAGAATGAATGTATGTGCCCAGCGCGCGGCATCGTCAGCGCTGATAAAAGGCGGGCTCAGGGGAGGTAAAACCGGATTGAAACCTGATGCACGCGTGGTTCGGTATGAACGGGTAAGCATTGAAGCACTCCTGAAAGTGGATGAAACCGCGCCGGCCGAAAGGCCTCGGACGCTCACCTAACCTTCCACTCGATTGCCAGAAGCCTGGGGCTACATAAATAGCGATCACCCCCACATCCGCACCGGCCAATGCCGATCAGTTAAGGGTAAACACCGTAACTGTGGCGAGCGGGCTTGTCCCGCGTTGGGCTGCGCAGCAGCCCCAAAACCAGGCGCAGAGGAGTGCCCGATACACCGCATTCGTCTTCATCAGGGGCGCTTCGCACCCCAACGCGGGACAAGCCCGCTCGCCACAGAGGTCCCAGTTTGCTGCGCGACAGCGCTACGTCGACGAGGTAGTGGGACCTCCCACATGGGTTTTGTGTAGCGCTGTAGATCAGGCGTTTTCCAGCAAGTTATGCAGCGCCACAAATTGCTGCGTCAGCTTATGCCGTGGGTCCAGGTGGATCAGCGGTTTGCTCTCCTGGTGCGACTCACGCATGCGTACCGAACTGGCCAGGTAAACCGGCAGCACCGGCAAGCCCTCGGCAATCAACTCGTCGAGCATCTGCTGCGGCAGGCTCGCCCGGGCCTGGAACTGGTTGACCACGATGCCTTCCACTTCGAGGCCTTCGTTGTGGTCTTCTTTCAACTCTTCGATTTCCGCCAGCAGGCCATACAGCGCCTGGCGCGAAAAGCTGTCGCAATCAAAGGGAATAAGCACACGATCAGCGGCAATCAACGCCGAAACTGCGTAAAAATTCAACGCCGGCGGGGTATCCAGGTAAATCCGGTCGTAATCTTCACTCAGCTCATCCAGCAGCTTTCGCAGCTTGTTGATCTTGTGCTTGGCCTCGAGCTTGGGCTGCAAATCTGCCAGCTCGGCGGTGGCCGTGATGAGATGCAGGTTATCGAACGGCGTTTCGTAGATATCCACGCGGTTTTTCTTGGAAAACGGCCCGGACGACAGGGTTTGCTTGAAAAATTCAGCAATGCCCATCGGGATATCATCGCCGGTCAACCCTGTGAGGTACTGGGTTGAGTTGGCCTGTGCATCGAGGTCCACCAACAGGGTTCGATAGCCCTCACTGGCGCTGACCGCCGCCAGGTTGCAGGCGATGCTGGACTTGCCAACGCCACCTTTCTGATTGAACACCACGCGCCGCATGGAAAAACCTCCGTGTATCAATGAATGTCCGAGTGTAGAGGGCAAAAGCGCCTGTTAGCTACCTCGTTCATCCATGCACTGCTGCATTAAAGGCCAGCTATGGCACGTCACACACAAACGAATAAGAACAGTCCGACAATCCAACTCGGCCTCCGGTGAAGGACAATCTGTAAATCTTTCCCACCAAACTGTAATCAGCCGTGAACAATTCTTTACCAAAGTTTGCTAGAACCCCGCAGCACCGGGATAATGCGCGCCACTCGGCTATTGTTCCCTGTCCCGGTATTCGGGGCCAACGGCCGCACATGGAAGCCCGCAGGGGCGGGATAACTTCTCAGTGATCAACTTCAACATCGCCCAATGGCGCGCGTGGGCTCCGAGCCTCGACAGCGCGCAAGACTGGCACGCCTGGTGTCAGGCGCCAGTGCAGCTGCCTGCCAGCGATGCCTCCCCCGACGTGTCTTTTTTGCCGGCCATGCAACGCCGCCGCCTGAGCCGTCTGGCGCGCATGGCGTTCAGCGTAGGCTGGCCGTTGGCCGAGGGCCTGCAAGACTTGCCCCTGGTGTTCATCTCCCGCCACGGCGAAACCCCGCGCACCCTCGACATCCTCAGCGACCTGGCCAACGACCAGCCACTGTCGCCGACTCAGTTCAGCCTGTCGGTGCATAACGCGGTGATCGGCCTGTGGTCGATCCTGCGCAATGAAACCAGTGAGATGACCGCCCTCGCCGCCGCCGGCGATGGCCTGGAGCACGGCATGCTCGAAGCCGCCGCCCTGCTCAACGAAGGCGCCCCGGCGGTATTACTGGTGATCACCGAAGAACAGCCCCCCGAGGCCTACGCCAGCTGGATCGTTGACGTGCCCTTCCCCTACGCCCTCGGCCTGCTGCTGACGCCAGGCGACGAGTGGCAACTGGAACTCACCACCGGCACTGTCCAACCCACTCAAACCCAGTGGCCCCACGCCCTGAACCTGCTGCGCACCCTGCTCCTTGAACAGGGCGCCTGCCAACATGCCTGGAAGAACCGTGTATGGAACTGGCGACGCAAGCCCTGACCGACAAGCCAAGGCAGGCCTATTACTGGCGCCTGTTCGCCACCGCCACCAGCTTCGCGCTGTTCGGCGTCGGCGGGCTGTGCCTGCGTTTGCTGGTGTTTCCGCTGCTCAGTTGCCTACCGGGCAGCGCCGAAAAACACCAGCGCCGCGCCCGTCACACCATCAGTAGGTTGTTCTGGTTTTTTATCCGCATGATGCAGCGCCTGGGCATTCTCACCTTCAGCGTCGAAGGCGCCGACAAGCTCGGCCGCCCGGGCCAGATGATTATCGCCAACCACCCGTCGCTGATCGACGTGGTGTTCCTGATCGGCCTGATGCGCCAGACCAACTGCGTGATCAAGCAGAGCCTGTTTCAGAACCCGTTCACCCGCGGGCCGGTGCGCGACGCGGGCTATATCAGCAATGACGGCAGCGCAGACATGCTCGACGCCGCCGCGGACGCCCTGCGCGAAGGCCAGACCCTGATCATCTTTCCCGAAGGCACTCGCACCACACCCGGCGCGGCCCCCGCCTTTCATCGTGGGGCCGCCGCCATTGCACTGCGCGGTGCGACAATCATCACCCCGGTGGTGATCAAGGTCAGCCCCACCACCCTGACCAAGGCCGAACCCTGGTATCGCATCCCAAAATGCCGCTTTCACTTCAGTTTGCGGGTGGGTGCCGATATAGAACCACAGGCGTTCGCAACACTGGGACCCGCGCCCCAGGCCTCACGCAAGCTCAACGATTACCTGCACCATTATTTTATTAAGGAGCTCGCCGAAGATGAGCGACCAACACAGCCTTGAGTGCGAAATAAAGGCGCTGATCATCGAGGCCCTCGGCCTGGAAGACATCAGCGTCGACGATATCGGTAGCGACCAAACCCTGTTCGGCGAAGGCCTGGGCCTGGATTCGGTAGACGCCCTGGAATTGGGCCTGGCGATCCAGAAAACGTACGGCATCAAGATCGATGCCGACGCCAAGGACACCCGCAATCACTTCACCAACGTGACCAGCCTTGCGGCGTTCGTCACGGCCAAACAGGCAGCTTGAGACCGGACCATGCAAAATCGTGACGATATTTTCAACACCCTGCGCGATGCCTTGGTGGAACTGTTTGAACTGGAACCTGAACGCGTCACCCTCGACGCCAACCTGTACCAGGACCTGGAAATCGACAGCATCGATGCTGTGGACCTGATCGACCATATCAAGCGCCAGACCGGCAAGAAGATCGCCGCCGAAGAGTTCAAGGCGGTGCGCACCGTGAACGACGTGGTTGAGGCGGTATACCGTCTGGTCCAGCCCGCCGCATGAGCAGGCTGATCGGCCTTGGCCTGTTGCTGGCGGGGCTGCTGTACCCCTTCGCGGTGTATTACGGCACCGAACACTTTGCGCCGTGGCAATTCGGCCTGCTGCTGGGCAGCCTGTGGCTGTTGCGCGCTCTCACCGGTGCGCGGCGCCCCGGCAGCCGCTGGATGGCCGTGGCAGTGATCGTGTTTTGCCTGCTGCTGGCCTGGTTCGACAACCCGCACCTGCTGCGCTGGTACCCCAGCCTGGTCAGCGCCTTCATGCTGGCGCTGTTTGGCCTGAGCCTGAAATACGGCCCGCCGATGGTCGAACGCCTGGCGCGCATGACCGACCCGGAGCTGGCGCCCAACGCTATCGTGTATACGCGCCAGGTCACCGTGGTGTGGAGTGTGTTTTTTCTGTGTAATGGCCTGCTCGCTGCCGCCCTCACCCTGTGGGCGCCGCTGAGCTGGTGGACGTTGTACAACGGGCTGATCGCCTACGGGCTGATGGGGCTGTTGTTTGCCGTGGAATGGCTGGTACGACAAAGGGTTCGAGGCCGCGTATGAAAGGGTTGAATCTTGAGCACTTGCTGCTTGAGCCGCTGGAACAGCGCTGGGTCACCACCGAGCCTGCGATGAATCACGCCCAGCTGCTGGAGCACTCGCTGCGCCTGGCGGCCGGGCTGCAAGCGCGTGGCATCCAGCGTTTGGCCGTGCACCTTGAAGACGCCGGCCTGTTGGCGATCGCCCTGCTGGGCGCCTGGCGCGCCGGCGTCAGCGTGCTGCTGCCGGCCGACCTGCAACCTCAGACCCGCCAACGCTGGGCCGATGCCGTCGATGCCTGGCTGATCGACGCCGCTGACCTCGACGCGCTGTATCAAGCGCCGTTGAGCCCTGCCGCCCTCGATCTGGATACCTGCCAACTGAGCCTGTGCACCTCCGGCTCCAGCGGGGAGCCCAAGCGTATCGACAAGACCCTGCGCCAACTGGCCAATGAGGTCCAGGCGCTGGAAGCCTTGTGGGGGGCGGACCTTAAAGACGCGTGCATCATCGGCAGCGTCGCCACTCAACACATCTACGGTTTGCTGTTCCGCGTGCTGTGGCCGTTGTGCGCGGGCCGCACCTTTGTACGCCGACAACTGGCGTTCCCCGAGGATTTGCAGCGCGCCAGCCGCGAACACGCGCAGTTCGCCTGGGTCGCGAGCCCGGCGTTGCTCAAGCGCATGGGCGACAATCTCGATTGGCCGGCGCTGAGCCAAGTATCCCGCGTGTTTTCGTCCGGCGGCGCCTTGCCCGTCGAGGCTGCCGAAAGCCTTCACGACCGCCTGCAACAATGGCCGACTGAAATCCTCGGCAGCTCGGAAACCGGCGGCATCGCCTGGCGCCAGGGCGAACAACCGTGGCAGCCATTTGCCGATGTGGAGTTGAGCCAGGACGCCGAGGGTGCGCTGCGCATCGCCTCGCCTTACCTGCCCCCCGGGCATATCGAACAGACCGCCGACGCTGCGCGCATCCACGCCGATGGCCGCTTCGAGCTGCTCGGCCGCCTGGACCGCATCGTCAAACTGGAAGAAAAACGTATCTCCCTGCCCATGCTCGAACACGCATTGATGACGCATGCCTGGGTCGCCGATACCCGCCTGGGCGTGGTACAGGAAAACCGCGCGTCCCTCGGTGCCCTGGTGGTGCTGAGCGCCGACGGCCTGCATGCCCTGCGCAACCAGGGCCGACGCACCGTCACCCAAACCCTGCGCCAGCACCTGAGCCAACACTGCGAAGCCCTGGCCCTGCCGCGTCGCTGGCGTTTGCTGCGCCAATTACCGCTTACCAGCCAAGGCAAACTGCCCCAGGCCGAGGTCGAAGCGTTGCTGTTGGCACCACGGCCGAAAGCGCCGCAAGTGCTGGAGCAAGTCGAAGCCAACGGGGAGTGGACCCTGCAACTGAGCATCCCACCGGACCTGGCGTATTTCAGCGGCCACTTCCCGGTCACCCCGGTGCTGCCGGGCGTGGTGCAGGTGGAATGGGCGTTCAACCTGGGCCAGCAACTGCTCGACCTGCCGGCGACCTTTGCCGGCATGGAGGTGCTGAAATTCCAGCAACTGGTGCGCCCCGGCGACCGCATTGAACTGCATCTGCGCTTCGATCAGGAGCGTAGCAAGTTGTACTTCGCTTACCGCAATGGCGTTGCAGCCTGTTCCAGCGGGCGGATAGTGCTGGGGCAGGCGCATGCATAAGCTTTTGTGGCGAGCCGACCTCCTGTGGAATCCGGGCTTGTTGTGGTTAGCGGGCTTGTTGTGGCGAGCGGGCTTGCCCCGCGTTGGGCTGCGGAGCGGCCCCAAAACCTGCGATGGAGTTCTGTCTGACACGCCTCGGTTACCTTACTGGGGCCGCTGCGCAGCCCAACGCGGGGCAAGCCCGCTCGCCACAGGAAGCCCGCTTGCCAAAGGTTTTTCGTCAGTCCGAGAGGCGCGCCATGCATAACCCCTGCGCCCTGATCCCGGTCTATAACCATGAAGCCGCCGTGCCCGCCGTGGTCCACAGCCTGCTGAACAGCGGTCTACCGTGCCTGTTGGTGGACGACGGCAGCAGTCAGGCCTGCGCAGCGGTGCTGGCGCAATTGGCGACGCTCGATAACGTCACACTGCTGACCCTGCCCACCAACCAAGGCAAGGGCGGCGCCGTGATGGCGGGTTTCCGTGAAGCGGCGCGCCTGGGCTTCACCCATGCCCTGCAAGTCGACGCCGACGGCCAGCACGACCTGCGCGAAGTCGAGACCTTTATCGACACCTCACGCAGACACCCCAACGCGGTCATCTGCGGCTACCCCGAGTACGACGAGAGCGTGCCCAAAGGCCGCCTGTACGCGCGCTACCTGACCCACGTGTGGGTGTGGATCAACACCCTCTCGTTGCAGATTCGCGACTCTATGTGCGGCTTTCGCGTGTACCCGCTGGCGCCCACGCTGGCCCTGATGGACTCGGCCTACATCGGCACCCGCATGGACTTTGACTCGGACATCCTGGTGCGTTTGGCCTGGCGCAACCAGCCGATGCGCTGGCTGCCGACCAAAGTGCATTACCCCGCCGACGGCCTGTCGCACTTCCGCCTTTTCCGCGACAACGTACGCATCTCGGCCATGCACACCCGGCTGTTTTTCGGCATGTTGGTGCGCGCGCCGATGATCCTGTGGCGGCGGTGGCAGGCATGAGCGACAGCACCAAACACTGGGCCGACCGCGAGGAGCGCGGCAGCTTCTGGCTGATGAAATTCACCGCGGTGGCCACCAAGCTACTCGGCCGCCGAATGTTGAGCCCGTTGCTGTACAGCATCGTTTTCTACTTCTTCCTGTTCGGCCGCACCGCGCGCCAGAGCGCCTGGCAATACCAGCAGCGCCTGGCCGACTGGAGCGGGCGTGATGAGCTGCGCCCCACGCATAAAAAAGTCTTCGGCCAGTTCATGGCCTTCGCCGACGCCCTGCTCGACAAGCTCGACGTGTGGAACGGCAAGCTGCGCCTGGAACAGATCGAGATCAACGATCCGGCGCAACTGCGCGGGCAACTGCGCGGCGAGCGCGGGCAGATGCTGGTCGGCGCGCACCTGGGTAACCTCGAAGTGTGCCGCGCGCTGGCAGAGATCGGCGAACAAGTCACCATGAACGTACTGGTGCACACCAAGCACGCCGAACGCTTCAACCGCCTGCTGGGCGAAGCCGGCGCGACCCATTTGCGCCTGATCCAGGTCAGCGAACTGGACCCGGCCACCATGCTGCTGCTCAGCCAGCGCCTGGACGAAGGTGAATGGCTGGCGATTGCCGGCGACCGCGTGCCGCTGCACGGCGGGCGTACGGTGCGCGTGGATTTCCTCGGCCATGACGCCGCGTTTCCTCAAGGTCCGTGGCTGCTGGCAGGCCTGCTCAAATGCCCAGTCAACCTGCTGATGTGCCTCAAACACCAGGGCCGCTATCGCCTGAGCATCGAGCCGTTCACCCAATTGATCGAATGGAAACGCAGCACCCGCGAGCAGGTCATTGCCCTGTGGACCGCGCGCTACGCCGCACGCCTGGGCCAGTTCTGCCTGGAAGCGCCCCAACAATGGTTCAACTTTTACCCTTTCTGGAAGACCGATGACGACGCATCTTGAGCCGGTAACGTTTGGCGAACGCGCTTTGCGCATTGAAGACGTGTTGGCCCTGGCCAACCGTCAGGCGCCCACGCGCTTGCAGGACGACGCCGCGTATCGCCAGCGCATCGCCAAGGGCGCGCAGTTCCTCGATTCGCTGCTGGACAAGGAAGGCGTGATCTACGGCGTGACCACCGGCTACGGCGACTCGTGCGTGGTGGCGGTGCCGTTGCAGCACGTCGAAGCGTTGCCGCGTCACCTCTACACCTTCCACGGTTGCGGGCTGGGCAAGTTGCTCGACGCACAGGCCACCCGCGCGGTGCTGGCGGCGCGTTTGCAGTCGCTGTGCCACGGCGTGTCCGGGGTGCGCGTGGAATTGCTGGAGCGCCTGCATGCGTTCCTCGAACACGACGTACTGCCGCTGATCCCGGAAGAAGGCTCGGTGGGCGCCAGCGGTGATTTGACGCCGCTGTCGTACGTGGCTGCGACCTTGTCCGGCGAGCGTGAAGTGATGTTCCGTGGCGAGCAGCGCCAGGCCGCCGATGTGCACCATGAACTGGGCTGGGAGCCGCTGGTATTGCGCCCCAAGGAAGCCCTGGCGCTGATGAACGGGACCGCCGTGATGACCGGCCTGGCCTGCCTGGCCTTCGCCCGCGCCGACTACCTGCTGCAACTGGCCACACGCATCACCGCGCTGAACGTGGTGGCGCTGCAAGGCAACCCGGAACACTTCGACGAGCGCCTGTTCGCCGCCAAGCCGCACCCTGGGCAGATGCAAGTCGCCGCCTGGCTGCGCAAGGACTTGGCGATTGATGCACCGACCGCACCGCTGCATCGCTTGCAGGACCGCTACTCGCTGCGCTGCGCGCCTCATGTGCTCGGGGTGCTGGCGGACAGCCTGAACTGGCTGCGCTCGTTTATCGAGATCGAGCTGAACAGCGCCAACGACAACCCGATCATCGACGCTGAAGAAGAGCGCGTGCTGCATGGCGGGCACTTCTACGGCGGGCATATCGCCTTTGCCATGGACAGCCTCAAGACCCTGGTGGCCAACGTCGCCGACCTGCTCGACCGCCAGCTCGCACTGCTGGTGGACGTGCGTTACAACCACGGCCTGCCGAGCAACCTGTCGGGCGCCCCGGCCGACCGCGCGATGATCAACCACGGCTTCAAGGCCGTGCAGATCGGCACCAGCGCCTGGACCGCCGAAGCGCTGAAAAATACGATGCCGGCCAGCGTGTTCTCGCGCTCTACCGAGTGCCACAACCAGGACAAGGTGAGCATGGGCACCATCGCCGCCCGCGATGCGATCCGCGTGCTGGAGCTGACCGAACAGGTCGCCGCCGCCACCTTGCTCGCGGCGAATCAAGGCGTGTGGCTGCGCGCCCAGGCTGAAGATGCGCGCGCATTGCCACCGGCGTTGGCGGCGATGCACGAAGAGCTGGCCAAGGACTTCCCGCCCGTCATCGAAGACCGCGCCCTGGAAGGCGAACTGCGCCTGTGCCTGAAGCGCATCGCCGAGCAACACTGGAGGCTGCATGCGTAGTCAGGGCGTGCTGCACAGCGACACTGAAATCCTCGTGCCGTTTTTCGATGTCGACACCATGAACGTGGTGTGGCACGGGCACTATGTGAAGTACCTGGAAATCGCCCGCTGCGCGTTGCTCGACAAGATCGGCCATAACTACACGGCGATGCTCGAATCCGGCTATGCCTGGCCGGTGATCGACATGCAACTGCGCTACGTGCGCGGCGCGACCTTTGGCCAGACGATCAACGTGCGCGCCAGCCTGGTGGAGTGGGAGAACCGCTTGAAGGTCAATTACCTGATCACCGACCTCGCCAGCGGCGAACGTTTGACCCGCGCCAGCACGGTGCAGGTGGCGGTGGAAATCGCCAGCCGCGAGATGCAATTAGCCTCCCCCAACGTATTCACCGACGCCGTAGAGAGACCCTTGAAATGAGATCCAATGTGGGAGCGGGCTTGCTCGCGAAGATCGTCAACGATAACGCGGGTCGCCTGACACTACGCGGCGCTCTCAGGTTCTTCGCGAGCAAGCCCGCTCCCACAGGGATCGCGTTAATCCTGTTACTCGGCATTCCAGGACTGGCCCATGCTTTCGACTTGCAGCAGCTCAGCGACCAGTTGGCCAAGCCCAGCGTCATCCACGGCAGTTTCATCCAGGAAAAACACCTGCGTGCCCTGCCCCAGCCGCTGGTCAGCAAAGGCACCTTCGTGCTCGCCAAAGACCACGGCCTGCTCTGGCTGCTGAAAACCCCGCTGCAACAGGACTACCGCATCAGCGCCCAGGGCATTGCCCGCCGCGACGCCAACGGTTGGCAACCGCTGCCGAACAAGAGCGCCGGCGCCGAACAGAACCGTCTCTTTCTCGCCGTGCTCCAGGGCGACAGCAGTGGCTTGCAGCGTGACTTCGAACTGCAACTGCAAGGAGAGGCCCAGCAGTGGAAGCTCACACTGACCCCGCGCTCTCTGCTGCTCAAGCAGGTGTTCACCCAGATCAATATCGACGGCGGCGAGCTGGTGCAGAAAATCGAACTGCTGGAAACCCAAGGCGACAGCACCGTGCTGCGCATGCAGGACAGCACTGCCGGCCAGCCGTTAAGCGACGTGGAGCAACACGACTTTGCCCAGTGAGCGCTTGTTGCCGCGCCTGTTCCTGATCCTGCTGGTGGCCGTGCTGGCCTTGGCCGGCTGGCAGTGGCGCCACGGTGCACCGCTGTCGGCCAACCTGATGGAGCTGGTGCCGGGCAGCACGCCGGACGCCCTGGAGCTGAAGGCCGAACAACGCATGCAGGAACCGCTGAACCGCGAGATGCTGGTGCTGGTGGGGCATACCGACCGCCAGCAAGCGGTGGCCGTGGCGCAGCAGTTGGGCGAGCGCTGGCAAGCCAGTGGCCTGTTTGAAAAGGTGCAGTGGAACCTGCAGGCCGACCTGCCGGCGCTGCGCGAGCAACTACTGCGCGGGCGGCTGGCGATGCTCTCTGCCAAGGACCGCGAGCAACTGATCGAACAGCCCGACGCGTTCATCCAGCAACGTGTGCAAGCACTGTTCGACCCGTTTACCGGGTTCAGCCTGGTGCCGAGCCAGGACGACTGGCTGGGCCTGACCGGACGTATCCAGAACAGCCAGCCGCAAAATGGCTCGGTGCAACTGGACATCGGCAGCGGCGCGTTGATCGCCGATGCCGACGGCAAAAGCTGGGTGTTGCTGCGCGCGCGCACCACCGGCAATGCCTTCGACATGAAACTGCCGTTGCAAGTGGCGGATTTGCTCCAGGCCAGTCGCACACAAGCCAGCGAGCAAGGCGCGCAATTGCTCGCCGCCAGTGGCTTGCTCTACGCGGCCAGCGGGCAGCAGCAGGCCACTCGGGAAATCACCTGGGTGGGCGGCGGCGCGACCGTGGGCATCCTCTTATTGCTGTTGCTGGCGTTCCGCCGCTGGCGGGTGCTGCTGGCGTTTGTGCCGGTACTGGTGGGCATGCTGTTCGGCGCCGTGGCCTGTGTGGCGCTGTTCGGCCATATGCATGTGATGACGCTGGTGCTGGGCTCCAGCCTGATCGGCGTGGCGGTGGATTACCCGCTGCATTACCTGTCCAAAAGCTGGAGCCTGCAGCCCTGGCGCAGCTGGCCGGCATTGCGCCTGACCCTGCCGGGGCTGAGCCTGAGCCTGGCCACCAGTTGCATCGGCTACCTGGCCCTGGCCTGGACGCCGTTCCCGGCGCTGACCCAAATCGCCGTGTTCTCCGCCGCAGGCCTGGTCGGTGCGTATCTGTCGGCCGTGTGCTTGCTGCCGGCGCTGCTCAAGGGTGTCGAACTGCGCCCGGCGCAATGGCCACTGCGTATCGCCGAATGCCTGTGGCTGATGCGCGCCTCTTTACTCAAGCGCGTGCCGAGCTCGGTACTGCTGGTGTGGGTGCTGCTGTTTTGCGCCGGCGGCTTGTGGCAGTTGAACACTAAAAACGATATCCGCCAGTGGATCGGCGCGCCGCCACAATTGCTGCAAGAGGCGCAGGCCGTGGCGCGCATCACCGGGTTCCAGCCCACCAGCCAGTTCTTCCTGGTGCGCGCGGACAACCAGCAGCAGTTGCTCGAACGTCAGGCCGCGTTGGGCCATCGCCTGGACCAACTGGTGAATATGGACAAGCTCCAGGGTTACCTGGCGCTCAATCAACTGGTCAACCTACCCACCGAGCAGCAACAGCTGCGTGATGCGCTGACTAAACTTCCAGAACATTGGCAACCGCTGCTGGACCTCGGTGTGCCCGCCAACGCGCTGCAAGCCGAAGTGACGCAGCTGCAAGCGCTGCCCACCGAAGACATCGACGCCGCGCTGGTCGGGCCGCTGGCCGAGCCTTGGCGCATGCTCTGGCTCGGCCCGGTCGACGGCGGCGTGGCGGCGATGGTCAGCCTGCAAGGCTTGAACAACCCGGCGCTGCTGCGGGTGCAGGCGCTGGATTTGCCGGGGGTGCAACTGGTGGATCGGCTTGGTGACTTGAACCGCGTATTCGCCGACACGCAGATCAGCGCCGCCGAATTGAAGTTGATGTCGTGCGTGCTGATCGTGCTGTTGCTGATTCTGCCGTTTGGTTTTGGCGGCGCCTTGCGCATCGTCGCCCTGCCGCTGCTGGCCGCGCTGTGCAGCCTGGCCAGCCTCGGTTGGCTGGGCCAGCCGCTGACGTTGTTCAGCCTGTTTGGCCTGTTGCTGGTCACGGCGATCAGCGTCGACTACGCGATTTTGATGCGCGAGCAGATCGGCGGCCCGGCGGTGAGCCTTTTGGGAACGCTGCTGGCAGCGCTGACAACCTGGTTGTCGTTCGGCCTGCTGGCGGTGTCGAGTACCCCGGCCGTAAGTAATTTCGGCCTTTCGGTCAGCCTGGGCCTGGCGTTCAGCTTTATGCTGGCGCCCTGGGCCGGCCAACAGAAGCACGCCTTATGAATGTGATTATCGCCAATGTGGCAAGGAGCCCTCGTGCCCATAGTTGAAATGGAACGCCGCCAGGTGGTGGTGATCGGTGCCGGCCCGTCCGGGGCCATCGCCGCCGCACTATTAAAGCGCAAAGGGCATGATGTATTGATCATCGAGCGCGAGCATTTCCCGCGTTTTTCGATTGGCGAAAGCTTGCTGTCGCACTGCATCGACTTTATCGAAGAAGCCGGCATGCTCGACGCCGTGCAGGCGGCGGGTTTCCAGGTGAAAACCGGCGCGGCCTTTGCCTGGGGCGAGCGCTACAGCGCGTTTGATTTTGGTGACACGTTCAGCAACGGCAAGCCGACCACCTTCCAGGTGCAGCGCGGCGAGTTCGACAAGTTGCTGGCCGATCAGGCGGCGCTGCAAGGCGTGGACATTCGCTACGGCCAAACCCTCGTCGGCGTGGACTTTTCCGGTGAGTGCCGCTACCTGCATGTGCGCCGCGAGAATGGCAGCGAGTACCACATCAAAGCCAAGTTCGTGCTCGACGCCAGTGGCTATGGCCGCGTGCTGCCGCGCCTGCTGGACCTGGAAGCACCGTCGAATTTCCCGCTGCGCCAGGCGGTGTTCACCCACGTCGAAGACCGCATCGAGCACCCAGGCTTCGACCGCACCAAGATCCTGATCACCACCCACCCGACTCAGCGCGATATCTGGTTCTGGACCATCCCGTTCAGCAACGGCCGCTGCTCGGTGGGTGTAGTCGCGGCGAAGGAGCATTTTGACGGCCGCGACAGCGGCCGCGACAGCGGCCTCGACGCCTGCCTGCGCGGCTTTGTCGACGAAACCCCAAGCCTGTCCGGCGTACTGCAAAACGCCGTGTGGGACACGCCGGCGCGCACCATCGGCGGCTACTCGGCCAACGTCAAAACCCTGCACGGGCCAGGCTTTGCGCTGCTGGGCAATGCGGCGGAATTCCTCGACCCGGTGTTCTCCTCCGGCGTGACCATCGCCATGCGTTCGGCGAGCATGGCGGCCGGCGTGTTGCACCGCCAGCTCAAAGGCGAGACCGTGGACTGGCAAACCGAATTCGCCGAGCCGTTAAAACGCGGTGTCGACACCTTCCGCTGCTACGTCGAAGGCTGGTATGCGGGGACGTTCCAGGATGTGATTTTCCATCCCGGCAGCTCGCCGGAGATTCGCCGGATGATCAGCTCGATCCTCGCCGGTTATGCCTGGGATGAGCGCAACCCGTTTGTCAGCGAGCCCAAGCGGCGGTTGCGGATGTTGTCGGAGATTTGCGCTGGGGATGTCGCATGAGCAGTCCTGCTTTTGAAAAAAATTACTTAAGTAAGAACTACGTCGAAGAAACCAAATTCGGCTTCTGGTTCCTGCGCAGCCACACGTGGCAGCACCATGTATTGCGCGTGGCGATCAACGACTTGCGCAGCTTGTTTACCGACCCTCTGCCGCAGGCACCCGTGCTGTTGGACGCCGGTTGCGGCCAAGGGAAATCATTCCAATACTTGCAGCAAGTATTCGCCCCCGAACGCCTGATCGGCCTGGACGCCGACCCTCACAGCCTGGCGCTGAGCAAAGCCGAAGCCGCACGCCAGGGCATGACTGTCGAGCTGATCGGCAGCGACTGTGCCACGCTCGACGTGCCGGACGCCAGCGTCGATATCCTGTTCTGCCACCAGACCTTTCATCACCTGGTGGAACAGCATCGCGCGTTGAAAGAGTTCTATCGTGTGCTCAAACCGGGCGGCTACCTGCTGTTTGCCGAATCCACCGAGGCCTATATCGACACCTGGGTAATTCGCTGGCTGTTCCGCCACCCCATGCACGTACAAAAAAGCGCCGAAGAATACCTGGAGATGCTCCGCGAGCAGGGCTTTGAGTTCGGCGCGCAGAACGTCTCGTACCCGTATCTGTGGTGGAGCCGTTCCAGCGATTTCGGCCTGCTGGAGCGCTGGGGCCTGCGCAAGGCGCCGCCGGTGGGCCAGCGCGAAGAAACCCTGGTCAACTGCGTGGCACGCAAACCCCTGGCGAGCGCCGCACCATGATCCGCCTGCTGCTGATCAGTTGCCTGTTGCTGCTGAGCGCCTGCGCCAGCCAACCGCCGCTGCCTGAAAAAAACCCGACCCTGACCTTGCCCTTGCAACTGCACGTGCAGCGCCTTATGGACGGCCAGAGCCAGGACTGGCTGCTGGTGATCCAACGCGAAAGCGGTGGGATTCGCTGGTCGATGATGGACCCGCTGGGCATCCCCCTGGCCCGGCAAAAATTGATCAATGGTCAGTGGCAAGCCGACGGCTTGTTGCCGCCCAACCCCCAGGCGCGCGAACTGTTTGCCGCCTTGCTGTTTGCCCTGACCTCGGCGGATGACGTGCGCGCGCTCTACCCGAGTGCCCAGGCGATGGACCTGACCCGCACCCTGCCGGGCCATTGGCAAATCGTTTATCAGTCTTCAGAAGTGTTCAGCGTGAACATCATCGGGCAGCCGTTGAGCTATCGCATTACTCCGCTGGGAGCCGCACGGTGACTGCCTATCTCAATGCGCTGGGCGTGATCTGCGCCCTGGGCCGGGGCCAGGCCGACGTCAGCCGCAGCCTGTTTGCCGGCGACTGCTCGGGCATGCGCGCCGAAAGCGGCTGGGTGCCGGAGCGTATATTGCCGGTGGGCGGCGTGCACGGCGAGCTGGCGACTATCCCGCCCGAGTTGGGCCAGCAGAGTAGCCGCAATAACCAGTTGCTGCTGGAGGCGGCGCTGCAGATTGAGGATGAGCTGCGCCAGGCGATCCACACCTACGGTGCATCGCGGGTCGGCGTTGTGCTGGGCACCAGCACCTCGGGCATCGACGAAGCCAGTCACGGCATTGCCCACTACCTGCGCGATAACCAGTTCCCCAGCGACTACGACTACCAGCAACAGGAACTCAGCGCCCCGGCCAACTTCCTCGCAGACTGGCTGCAACTGAGCGGCCCGGCCTACGTGATTTCCACCGCATGCACCTCCAGCGCCCGCGCGCTGATGAGTGCCCAGCGCCTGCTGGACCTCGGCGTGTGCGATGCGGTGATCTGCGGCGGCGTCGACAGCTTGTGCAAGTTGACGCTCAACGGTTTTACCTCGTTGGAAGCCGTGTCCAGCGAGCGCTGCAATCCGTTTTCGGCGAACCGCAACGGCATCAATATCGGCGAAGCGGCGGTGCTGTTTCTGATGAGCCGTGAGGCAGCGCCCATCGCGCTGTTGGGCAGTGGCGCAAGTTGCGATGCGCACCATATCTCGGCGCCAGAACCCACCGGCAAAGGCGCGTTGCAGGCGATGCGCAAGGCCCTGGCCAGCGCACAACTTGCACCCGAACAGATCGGCTACCTGAACCTGCACGGCACCGCCACCCAACACAACGACGCCATGGAAAGCCTCGCCGTCGCCAGCCTGTTCCCAGGTGGCGTGGACTGTTCGTCGACCAAACCCATGAGCGGCCACACCCTGGGCGCCGCTGGCGCACTGGAAGCGGCGTTTTGCTGGCTAAGCCTGACCCACCGTTTGGTGCCCCCGCACCTATGGGATGGCCTAGCTGACCCGGCGCTGCCCGCGTTGCAATGGGCACTGCCAGGGAACGTTCTGGAAAAACGCTGCCTGATGAGCAACTCGTTTGCCTTCGGCGGCAACAACGTCAGCCTGATTATCGGAGAGGCTCCATGATCCCTTGGCCACTCGCCGAACTGCTGCCGCATGCAGGCGACATGATCCTGATCGACCAGGTGCTGTCGTACGATGAAGAGCAGATTCACACCCGCGTCACCGTCAAGCCTGGCGGCCTGTTCAATCGCCCTGACGGCAGCCTGCCGGCCTGGGTCGGCATCGAGCTGATGGCGCAAAGCGTCGCCGCCTACGCCGGTTGCCGCGCGCGCCGCAAAGGCGAAGCGGTGGAACTGGGCTTCCTGCTGGGCACACGTAAGTTCGAGTGCAACGTCGAGCACTTCCCGGCGGGCGCCGAGCTGGTTATCCACGGCCTGCGTTCCCTGGAAGACGACAACGGCATGGGTGTGTTCGAATGCCACCTCACCGGGGACGGTATTCGGGCCAGCGCGCGCTTGAACGTATTTCGACCGCCCCAGGCGGCCAACTATTTAGAAGAATCGAAGGACGAAACGCCATGACTGAATCCGTACTGGTCACCGGCTCCAGCCGTGGCATCGGCCGCGCCATTGCCCTGCGCCTGGCCCAGGCAGGGCATGACATCGTGCTGCATTGCCGCAGTGGCCGCGCTGAAGCCGACGCGGTGCAGGTCGAGATCCAAGCGCTGGGGCGCAAGGCGCGTGTCCTGCAATTCGACGTGGCGGACCGCGCGGAGTGCAAGGAAATTCTCGAAGCCGATGTGGAAGAACACGGCGCCTACTACGGCGTAGTGCTGAATGCCGGCCTGACCCGTGACGGCGCGTTCCCGGCCCTTTCGGAAGACGATTGGGACGTGGTGATGCGCACCAACCTCGACGGTTTCTACAACGTGCTGCACCCGGTGATGATGCCGATGATTCGTCGTCGCGCCGCCGGGCGTATCGTGTGCATCACCTCGGTTTCCGGGTTGATCGGCAACCGTGGCCAGGTCAACTACAGTGCCTCGAAAGCCGGCCTGATCGGCGCCGCCAAGGCCCTGGCCATCGAGCTGGGCAAGCGCAAGATCACCGTCAATTGCGTCGCGCCCGGTTTGATCGACACCGCCATGCTCGATGAAAACGTGCCGGTGGAAGAGTTGATGAAAATGATCCCCGCGCAGCGCATGGGCACCCCGGAAGAAGTGGCCGGTGCGGTGAATTTCCTGATGTCGGCCGAGGCCGGCTATATCACGCGCCAGGTATTGGCCGTGAACGGAGGCCTGTGCTGATGAAGCGCGTAGTGGTAACCGGCATGGCCGGCATGACCTCCCTGGGCAGCGATTGGGACACCATCGCGGCCAACTTTCGCGCCAACCGCAGCGGCATTCGGCGCATGGACGAGTGGGACCGCTTTACCGAATTGAACACGCGCCTGGCCGGGCCGATCGACGATTTCGTCGTGCCCGCGCACTGGACGCGCAAGCAACTGCGCAGCATGGGCCGCGTCTCGCGCCTGGCGGTGTGGGCGGCGGAGCAAGCCCTGAAGGACGCTGGGTTACTCGGTGATGCGTCGATCAAGGACGGGCGCATGGGCGTGGCCTGCGGCTCGTCCACCGGCAGCACCGATGAGATCAAGGCGTTCGGCAATATGCTGCTGAACTCGGTGGCCGAGGGGCTCAACGCCAACTCGTATGTGCGCATGATGCCGCACACCACGGCGGCGAATATCAGCATCTTCTTTGGCCTCACCGGGCGGCTTATCCCGACGTCCAGTGCCTGCACCAGCGGCAGCCAGGGCATCGGTTATGCCTACGAGGCGATCAAGTTCGGGCGCCTGCCGTTGATGCTCGCCGGCGGCGCCGAAGAGCTGTGCCCCACCGAAGCCATGGTGTTCGACGCGCTCTACGCCACCAGCCTGAAAAACGATGCGCCGCAGACCAGCCCACGCCCTTACGACAGCGGCCGTGATGGCCTGGTAATCGGCGAAGGCGGCGGCATGCTGGTGCTCGAAGAACTCGAACACGCCCTGGCGCGCGGTGCGCATATCCACGCCGAGCTGGTCGGTTTTGGCAGCAACGCCGACGGCCAGCACACCACCCGCCCGGAACAGAAAACCATGCGCCGCGCCATGGAGCTGGCCCTGGAAGACGCCGGGCTAGAGGCGTCCGCCATCGGCTACGTCAACGGCCATGGCACGGCTACCGACCAGGGTGATATCGCCGAGACGCTGGCAACCAGCAGCCTGTTCGGCAGCCGTATGCCGATCAGCTCGCAGAAGAGCTTCCTCGGTCACACGTTGGGCGCCTGCGGGGCGCTGGAGTCCTGGTTCAGCATCGAAATGATGAACCGCGACCAGTACGTGCACACCTTCAACCTGGATTCAGTCGACCCGCAGTGCGGCGAACTGGATTACCTGCAGGGTGGGTTTCGCGAGATGCACCACGACTACGTGATGAACAACAACTTTGCCTTTGGCGGCGTCAACACGTCGCTGATTTTCCGCCGCTGGTCCTGACTTTTTAATTGATTGGAGAAAACGGAATGTCTTCCTTGCTACGCGCCACCCTGATCACCCTGGCCCTGCTGACCACCGCCGGTTGCACCAGCAAACCGGTGCTCAACACCCAGCACGACCTGCCGGCGAACGCCCAGGTCAGCGAAGAAAAAATCAAGCAGGTGATCGTCGCCGCCCTGCAAAAACGCGAATGGACCGTGCAACGCCTCAGCCCGCAACTAGTGCAGGCCGAGATCACCGTGCGTAATCAGTTCTACGCGGCAATCGACATTCGCTACACCCGCAACAGCTACGCCATCACCTACCGCGACAGCCGCGACCTGGGCTACAAGGACGGCAAGATCCATCGCAACTACAACCGTTGGATCAACATGCTGGACCGGGATATTTTGGCGGGGTTGCGTAACTATGGGGTGAATGAAGCGAATACTTCGCCGCAGAATTGAAACCTTCCAAACTGATGCAGTACCTGTGGCGAGCGGGCTTGCCCCGCGTTGGGGGGCGAAGCCGCCCCAATAAACTCACCGCGTTGCTTCAGGCAGAATGGGGGTGTTTGGTTTTGGGGCGGCTTCGCCCCCCAACGCGGGGCAAGCCCGCTCGCCACAAAAGCCCTGCTCGCCACAAGAATCAACTCACCACAGGGAGCTGGATCGCCACAGGTTATTGAACGGCCTTGCGCGTCAGCAGCTCCACAAACGCTTTCGCCATCGGCGTTTGCGCGCCTTTGCGCTGCACCAGCCATACCGCCGTCACCGCCTCCTGATCCAGCAAGGTGCGATACACCACGCCATCGATCCGTATGCGCTGGTAAGACGCCGGCAACACCGACACCCCCAACCCCGCCGCCACCAAACCGATAATGGTCATCGCTTCCCCTGCTTCCTGGGCGAAGTGCGGGCTGAAGCCGGCATCGCGCGCCAGGTTGAGTAACTGCGCATACAAGCCGCTGCCGTAGCTGCGCGGGAAAAACACAAACGGTTCCTGCGCCAACTGCGCCAGGTGCAACCCGCGCTCGCTGCCCTGCACCAGCGGATGACCGGCGTTCAATACGGCCACCAAAGGTTCGCGCATCAACTCGACGACACTCAACGAATCCGGCAACGGCAGCGGGCGCATCAGACCGACCTGGATGGACTCGTCTACCAGCGATTCGGCCACCTGAGTGCTGCTCATTTCCTGCAAATGCAGATGCACCGCCGGGAAGGCCTGGCGAAAGGCAAAGATCGCCTGGGGGATGCTGGAATTGAACGGCGCGGAAGAAGTGAACCCTATCTTCAATTCCCCCAACTCCCCCAACTGCGCCCGCCGCGCCACATCCGCCGCCTTGTCGACCTGCGCCAACACCAAACGCGCCTCGTGCAGGAACAACCGGCCCGCCTCGCTCAGCTCGACCCGACGATTGGTCCGCTCAAACAAACGTGCTCCCACTTCATGCTCCAGCGCCTGGATCTGCTGGCTCAGCGGCGGTTGCGAGATGCCAAGCACCTTCGCCGCGCGACCAAAATGCAGCTCTTCGGCGACGGCGATGAAGTACCGCAGGTGACGTAATTCCATGCAAGCCCCATTAGGTCGTAAAAGCTATCAAACAGGTCGAACAATATATTGGAAAGAATCATTAGGCAGCTATATTCTTTTTTGCATTGCCGGTCCTGGCACGCTCTTCCTCCCCGAGGTCCCCGTGAAGTCTGCTGTCGCTCCATACGCTCAAGAAGTCCCGCCTACCGCCCTGGATGAGGTGGTAGCCCAGCTCAACGAGCAGTACATCGAAAAAGGCACGCCGATGTTCATGCGCACGGTGCTGGCGCTGTTCTCCGGCGGCTTCGCGACGTTTGCCCTGCTGTATTGCGTGCAACCGATGATGCCCGCGCTGTCCCACGAATTTTCCATCAATGCCGCGCAAAGCAGCCTGATTCTCTCTGTAGCGACGGCGATGCTCGCGTTGGGCCTGTTGATCACCGGACCGATTTCCGACACCTTGGGGCGCAAGCCAGTGATGGTCGCCGCGTTGTTCTGCGCCGCCCTCGCTACCATCGCGAGCGGCTTGATGCCTTCCTGGGAGGGCATCCTGCTGATGCGCGCATTGGTGGGCTTGTCACTGAGCGGCCTGGCCGCCGTGGCAATGACCTACCTGAGCGAAGAGATCCACCCGCAGCACATCGGCCTGGCCATGGGCCTCTACATCGGCGGTAACGCGATTGGCGGCATGAGCGGGCGCTTGATCATCGGCGTGCTGATTGATTTCGTCAGCTGGCACACCGCGATGCTGATCATCGGCGCCCTGGCGCTGATCGCGGCCACGGTGTTCTGGAAGATCCTCCCCGAGTCGCGCAACTTCCGCGCCAGCAGCCTCAAGCCGCGCAGCCTGATGGACGGCTTTGTCATGCACTTCAAGGACGCGGGCCTGCCGTGGCTGTTCCTCGAAGCCTTCCTGCTGATGGGCGCGTTCGTGACGATGTTCAACTACATCGGCTACCGCTTGCTGGCCGACCCGTATGACCTGAGCCAGGCCGTTGTCGGCCTGCTGTCGCTGGTGTACCTCTCGGGCATCTACAGCTCGGCGAAAATCGGCTCCCTGGCCGACCGCCTCGGCCGCCGCCGCGTGTTGTGGGCCACCATCGTGCTGATGCTCGCGGGCATGGCCCTGACCTTGTTCACCCCGCTGTGGCTGGTGGTGCCGGGCATGTTGATCTTCACCTTCGGCTTCTTTGGCGCCCACTCGGTGGCCAGCAGCTGGATTGGCCGCCGCGCGGTCAAGGCCAAGGGGCAGGCGTCATCGCTGTATCTGTTTTGTTATTACGTGGGATCAAGTGTTGCCGGGACGGCGGGCGGGTTCTTCTGGCACTTCGCCGGGTGGAACGGGATTGGCGCGTTTATCGTCGCGTTGTTGATCGGCGCGCTGTTGGTAGCGTTGAAGCTGGCGAAGTTACCGCCGCTCAAAACGGCATGACATACAAAAACGCCCGGCATAAGCCGGGCGTTTTTTATCGGGCAGCGATCACTCGTGATACTGCGCCGACAACTCATGCACCGCCTGCAGGAACGCACCAGCGTGGTCCGGGTTCACTTCCGGCGTAATGCCATGACCCAGGTTGAAGACGTGCCCTGTGCCCTTGCCGTAGCTGGCCAGGATGCGGCCGACTTCGGTGCGGATCGCTTCCGGTTTGGCGTACAGCACGGTCGGGTCCATGTTGCCTTGCAGCGCAACCTGATTACCGACGCGACGGCGGGCATCGCCGAGGTCGCAGGTCCAGTCCAGGCCCAGTGCATCCGCACCGGCATCGGCGATGCTTTCCAGCCACAGGCCGCCACCCTTGGTGAACATGATGACCGGTACTTTGCGGCCTTCGTGTTCGCGGATCAGGCCGCTGACGATCTTGCGCATGTAGGCCAGGGAGAATTCCTGGTACGCCGCGGCCGACAGGTTGCCGCCCCAGGTATCGAAGATTTGCACGGCTTGTGCGCCGGCCATGATCTGGCCGTTGAGGTAGGAGGTGACCGACTGCGCCAGCTTGTCGAGCAACAGGTGCATGGCTTGCGGGTTGTCGTAGAGCATGGCCTTGGTCTTGCGGAAGTCTTTCGACGAGCCGCCTTCGACCATGTAGGTGGCCAGGGTCCAAGGGCTACCGGAGAAGCCGATCAGCGGCACGCGACCGTTAAGCTCGCGGCGGATGGTGCTGACGGCGTCCATCACGTAACCGAGGTCTTTGTGCGGATCGGGGATCGGCAGGGCTTCGATGTCGGCCAGGGTGCTGACGACTTTCTTGAAACGCGGGCCTTCGCCGGTCTCGAAGTACAGGCCTTGGCCCATGGCGTCAGGGATGGTCAGGATATCGGAGAAGAGGATGGCCGCATCCAGTTGTGGGTAGCGGTCCAGCGGTTGCATCGTGACTTCGCAGGCGAACTCCGGGTTCATGCACAGGCTCATGAAGTCGCCGGCGTGGGCGCGACTGGCGCGGTATTCCGGCAGGTAGCGACCGGCTTGACGCATCATCCACACGGGCGTGACGTCTACGGGTTGCTTGAGCAGGGCACGAAGGAAACGGTCGTTCTTGAGGGCAGTCATGTCGGCATCCGCAAAAAAAGTGCGGGCATTTTCTCAGAGCGCGACGCAAAAGGCACGGAGTGTGCCGTGCCTTTTGTCTATCGGGTCAATTTGTCGCGGCTGATCGTTCCCACGCTCTGCGTGGGAATGCATCCTGTGACGCTCGGCGTCACGCCCCTAGAAGCAGACGTGGAGCGCCCTGGGCGGCATGCCCACGCAGAGCGTGGGAACGATCTATCGGTTAGACGCCCAGGTAATCCAGTATGCCTTCGGCGGCGTTACGACCTTCGAAGATCGCAGTTACCACCAAGTCAGACCCGCGCACCATATCGCCACCGGCGAAGATTTTCGGGTTGCTGGTCTGGTGCTTGTACTGGCCTTGTTCCGGGGCTACAACGCGGCCCTGGCTGTCGGTCTGGATTTCGAACTGCTCGAACCACGGTGCCGGGCTTGGGCGGAAACCGAAAGCGATGACCACGGCGTCGGCCGGGATGATCTCTTCGGAGCCCGGGATCGGCTCGGGGCTGCGACGGCCACGGGCGTCCGGCTCGCCGAGACGGGTCTCGACTACCTTCACTCCTTCAACGCGATCTTCACCGACGATAGCGATCGGCTGGCGGTTGTAGAGGAATTTCACGCCTTCTTCCTTGGCGTTCTTCACCTCTTTGCGCGAGCCGGGCATGTTGGCTTCGTCACGGCGATACGCACAGGTCACCGACTTGGCGCCCTGACGGATCGACGTCCGGTTGCAGTCCATCGCAGTGTCACCACCGCCCAGCACCACGACCTTCTTGCCTTTCATGTCGACGAAGTCTTCCGGCGACTTTTCAAAGCCCAGGTTGCGGTTGACGTTGGCGATCAGGAAGTCGAGCGCGTCGTACACGCCCGGCAGGTCCTCACCGGCAAAGCCGCCCTTCATGTAGGTGTAGGTGCCCATGCCCATGAACACGGCATCGTATTCTTCGAGCAGTTGCTCCATGGTCACGTCATTGCCGATTTCGGTATTAAGACGGAACTCGATACCCATGCCGGTGAAGACTTCACGACGGTGGCTCAGTACGGTTTTTTCCAGCTTGAACTCGGGGATGCCGAAGGTCAGCAGACCACCGATTTCCGGGTTCTTGTCGAACACCACCGGCGTCACGCCGCCACGCACCAACACGTCAGCACAGCCCAGGCCCGCCGGGCCCGCACCGATGATCGCGACGCGCTTGCCGGTCGGCTTGACCTTGGACATGTCCGGGCGCCAGCCCATGGCGAACGCGGTGTCGGTGATGTACTTCTCGACCGAACCGATGGTCACCGCGCCAAAACCGTCGTTAAGGGTGCAGGCACCCTCGCACAGACGGTCCTGCGGGCACACCCGGCCGCAGACTTCCGGCAGGGTGTTGGTCTGGTGCGACAGCTCGGCAGCGGCGAGGATGTTGCCCTCGGCAACCAATTTGAGCCAGTTGGGAATGAAGTTATGCACCGGGCACTTCCATTCACAATACGGGTTACCGCACCCCAGGCAGCGGTGGGCCTGGTCGGCCGAGTGCTGGGGTTTGAAGGGTTCGTAGATTTCCACGAACTCTTTCTTGCGTTGACGCAACAGTTTCTTCTTCGGATCTTTGCGCCCGACATCGATGAACTGGAAGTCGTTATTCAGACGTTCAGCCATGTTAAAACCTCATCAAATCTTCAGGCGCATATCACTGCGGGTTGGCACGGATGCTGGAAAGCAACGATTTCAGGTTGGCAGCCTTGGGCTTGACCAGCCAGAAACGACGCAGGTAATCATCGAGGTTCTCGGCGAGGTTACGGCCCCATTCGCTGCCGGTCTCCTCAACGTACTCGTCCAGCACGTGCTGCAAGTGGTTCCGGTAGGATTCCATCGCTTCGCCGCTGATCCGCTGGATCTCGACCAACTCATGGTTGACCTTGTCGACGAAGGTGTTGTCCTGGTCGAGCACGTAGGCGAAACCACCCGTCATGCCCGAACCGAAGTTGTAACCGGTCTTGCCCAATACCGCGACAAAGCCCCCGGTCATGTACTCGCAGCAGTGATCGCCAGTGCCTTCCACCACAGTGTGGGCCCCGGAGTTACGCACGGCGAAACGCTCACCGGCAGTACCGGCGGCGAACAGCTTGCCACCGGTGGCGCCGTACAGGCAGGTGTTGCCGATGATCGCGCTTTCCTGCGACTTGTAGACGCTGCCTACAGGCGGAACGATCACCAGCTTGCCGCCGGTCATGCCCTTGCCCACGTAGTCGTTGGCATCACCTTCCAGGTACATGTGCAGGCCACCGGCGTTCCACACGCCGAAGCTCTGGCCTGCAGTGCCTTTGAAGCGGAAGGTGATCGGCGCCTTGGCCATGCCTTGGTTGCCGTGCTTGCGCGCGATTTCGCCGGAGATGCGTGCGCCGATCGAACGGTCGCAGTTGCAGATATCCAAGGCGAATTCGCCACCGCTGGCGTCGTTGATCGAGGAGCCGGCCATGTCGACCATCTTCTCGGCCAGCAGGCCTTTGTCGAACGGCGGGTTGCGCTCCACCTGGCAGAATTGTGGCTTGTCTGCCGGGATGTGATCGCTGCCCAACAGCGGCGTCAGGTCCAGGTGTTGTTGCTTGGCGGTCTGGCCCTGGAGAATGTCCAGCAGATCGGTACGGCCGATCAGCTCTTCGAGGGAGCGCACGCCCAGCTTGGCCAGCCACTCACGGGTTTCTTCGGCGACGTAGGTGAAGAAATTCACCACCATGTCGACGGTGCCGATGTAGTGATCCTTGCGCAGCTTTTCGTTCTGAGTCGCGACGCCGGTGGCGCAGTTGTTCAGGTGGCAGATGCGCAGGTATTTGCAGCCCAGGGCGATCATCGGTGCGGTACCGAAGCCGAAGCTTTCGGCGCCGAGGATCGCGGCCTTGATCACGTCGAGGCCGGTTTTCAGGCCGCCGTCAGTCTGCACCCGGACTTTGCCACGCAGGTCGTTGCCACGCAGGGTCTGGTGGGTTTCCGCCAGGCCGAGTTCCCACGGTGCACCGGCGTACTTGATCGAGGTCAGCGGCGAAGCGCCGGTGCCGCCGTCGTAGCCGGAGATGGTGATCAGGTCGGCATAGGCCTTGGCCACACCGGCGGCGATGGTGCCCACGCCGGCTTCCGCGACCAGTTTCACCGAGACCAGGGCCTGCGGGTTGACTTGTTTCAGGTCGAAAATCAGCTGCGACAAATCTTCAATCGAGTAGATGTCGTGGTGCGGCGGAGGCGAGATCAGTGTCACGCCCGGCACTGCATAACGCAGCTTGGCGATCAAACCGTTGACCTTGCCGCCTGGCAGTTGGCCGCCTTCACCGGGCTTGGCGCCCTGGGCCACCTTGATCTGCAGCACTTCGGCGTTGACCAGGTATTCCGGGGTCACCCCGAAACGGCCGGTCGCCACCTGCTTGATTTTCGAGCTCTTGATAGTGCCGTAGCGCGCCGGGTCTTCGCCGCCTTCGCCGGAGTTGGAACGCGCACCCAGGCGGTTCATGGCTTCGGCCAGGGCTTCGTGAGCCTCAGGCGACAAGGCGCCCAGGGAAATACCGGCGGAGTCGAAGCGCTTGAGGATCGATTCCAGCGGCTCGATTTCGCTGATGGCCAGCGGCGTGTCCAGGGTTTTCACCTTGAACAGGTCGCGAATCATCGACACCGGGCGGTTATCCACCAGCGCGGTGTATTCCTTGAACTTGGCGTAGTCACCCTGCTGCACAGCGGCTTGCAGGGTGCTGACCACGTCCGGGTTGTAGGCGTGGTACTCGCCACCGTGCACGAACTTGAGCAGGCCGCCTTGCTGGATCGGCTTGCGCGCGCTCCAGGCTTCGGCTGCCAGGGCTTTTTGCTCGGCTTCGATGTCGACGAAACGCGCGCCCTTGATGCGGCTCGGCACACCACGGAAGCTCAGGTCGCACACTTCTTCCGACAGGCCGATGGCTTCGAACAGCTGTGCGCCACGGTACGAGGTGACGGTGGAGATACCCATCTTCGACAGGATCTTCAGCAGGCCCTTGGTGATGCCCTTACGGTAGTTCTTGAACACCTCATAGAGGTCGCCCAGCACTTCACCGGTACGGATCAGGTCACCCAGCACTTCGTACGCGAGGAACGGGTACACCGCCGAGGCGCCGAAACCGATCAGCACCGCAAAGTGGTGCGGGTCGCGGGCGGTAGCGGTTTCCACAAGGATGTTGGAGTCGCAACGCAGGCCTTTTTCGGTCAGGCGGTGGTGCACCGCGCCGGTGGCCAGCGAGGCGTGGATCGGCAGCTTGCCCGGCGCAATATGGCGGTCGGTCAGCACGATCTGGGTACGACCGGCGCGCACGGCTTCTTCGGCCTGGTCGGCGACGTTACGCACTGCGGCTTCAAGGCCGAGGCTCTCGTCGTAGTTCAGGTCGATGATCTGGCGGTCGAAGCCCGGGCGTTCCAGGGTCATCAACGAACGCCACTTGGCCGGGGAAATGACCGGCGAGCTGAGGATCACGCGAGAAGCGTGCTCCGGCGATTCCTGGAAGATGTTGCGCTCGGCACCGAGGCAGACTTCCAGCGACATCACGATGGCTTCGCGCAGCGGGTCGATAGGTGGGTTGGTCACCTGGGCGAACTGCTGGCGGAAATAGTCGTACGGCGTGCGCACACGCTGGGACAGCACGGCCATCGGCGTGTCATCGCCCATGGAACCAACCGCCTCATAGCCTTGCTCGCCGAGCGGGCGCAGCACCTGGTCGCGCTCTTCGAACGTGACCTGATACATCTTCATGTACTGCTTGAGCTGGTCGACGTCGTAGAAAGCCGAGCCGTGGTCGTTGTCTTCCATGGTCGCCTGGATGCGCAGGGCGTTCTTGCGCAGCCATTGCTTGTAAGGGTGACGCGACTTCAAGCGGTTGTCGATGGCGTCGGTGTCGAGGATCTGCCCGGTTTCGGTGTCCACGGCCAGGATCTGGCCAGGGCCGACTCGGCCTTTGGCAATGACGTCTTCCGGCTGGTAGTTCCACACGCCGATTTCCGACGCGAGGGTGATGAAACCGTTGGTGGTGGTGACCCAACGCGCCGGGCGCAGACCGTTACGGTCGAGCAGGCACACCGCGTAGCGTCCGTCGGTCATGACCACGCCGGCCGGACCGTCCCACGGCTCCATGTGCATCGAGTTGTACTCGTAGAACGCACGCAGATCCGGGTCCATGGTTTCGACGTTCTGCCACGCAGGCGGAATGATCATGCGCACGCCACGGAACAGGTCGATGCCGCCGGTGACCATCAGTTCGAGCATGTTGTCCATGCTGGAGGAGTCGGAACCCACACGGTTGACCAGCGGGCCGAGCTCTTCGAGGTCCATCAAATCGTTGGCGAACTTGGTGCGACGGGCCACGGCCCAGTTA
The DNA here is from genome assembly GCF_001050345.1 of Pseudomonas fildesensis. Lineage (GTDB taxonomy): Bacteria > Pseudomonadota > Gammaproteobacteria > Pseudomonadales > Pseudomonadaceae > Aquipseudomonas > Aquipseudomonas fildesensis. Next base: position 128,769 of record NZ_LFMW01000005.1, read on the forward strand.
CGGTTGCCGGTGATGGTGTTGATCTCGCCGTTGTGGGCGAGGAAGCGGAATGGCTGGGCCAGCGGCCATTTCGGCAGGGTGTTGGTGGAGAAGCGCTGGTGGAACACGCAGATTGCGGTTTGCAGGCGCTCGTCGCTCAGGTCTGGATAGAAGGCGGTCAAATCCGCCGGCATCATCAGGCCTTTATAAATGATGGTCTTGTGGGAAAAGCTGCAGATGTAGTGGTCGGCGTCGGCGGCGTTGGCCACAGACGAGCGACGACGGGACGTGAACAGCTTGATCGACATGTCCTGGTCGCTCAGGCCGTCGCCTGCGATGAACACTTGTTCGATCTGCGGCAGGCGCTCCAGGGCCAGGCGGCCGAGCACGCTGGTGTCGATCGGCACTTTACGCCAGCCGACGAGTTGCAGGCCGGCGGCCTGGATCTCGCGGTTCATATTCTCGCGAGCGGCTTCGGCTTTCACAGGGTCCTGGTTGAAAAACACCATGCCCACGGCGTACTGCTTGGGCAGATCGGCGCCGAAATGCTCCTTGGCGACAGCGCGCAGGAACTGGTCGGGCTTTTGAATCAGCAAGCCGCAACCGTCACCGGTCTTGCCGTCGGCGTTGATCCCACCGCGGTGGGTCATGCAGGTCAGGGCCTCGATGGCCGTTTGCAAAAGGGTATGACTGGGCTCGCCCTGCATATGGGCTATCAGGCCAAAACCGCAGTTATCCTTGAATTCATCGGGTTGGTACAGACCTGCTTTCATAGACACTTTCTCACCAGGCTGCCTCTTATTTCGAGGCAAATTTCTTTTCAATTCAACCGGTTACCTTCCACGCCGAACGTACGCCGGCTTAGCGGGGGCAAAAGGGAGGTCATTGTACACACCGACACAGACGCTCACAAATTTAGCGACGAAATGTCGCAAATCTATGTCGCATTTATGAAAGGTTTAAAGCGATATGCTGTGCTAGTCAAAACTTTTTTAATTCTGACCGCTACGACTCAAAAGCTACTATGACGCAGACACCACAAAGCGCGCGGCCTGGAGGGGCTGCACGCCTTGCGATCTTTTTTGAGGTGCCGGGAGGGCGGCCTGGGTAAGGCCGCCGGATCTTCAGCGAGTTGTTGCGAGTTCTTGTTGAACGCTGGCAACAGTGCGAGGCCAAGGTTTACCAGCCTGAACCTTCGCTGGCAAGGCTTTGATCGCGGAATCGGCGGCTGCACGGCTGGAGAAGTTGCCGTAGGTGATCACGTAGAGAGGCTTGCCGTTGAGCACTTTCTTGAAATAACGGTACTCGCCGCCCTGCTCTTTCACGAACGCCTGGGCGTTGGCTTCGGAGCTGGTGCCGAGGATCTGCACCACGAAGTTACCGGTGGGCTGGCTGGCGTACCAGCTGCTGCCAGAGGCGCCGGCTTTAGCGACGGCCACAGGTTTTTCAGCAGGCTTGGCGGCGGCTACCGGGGCTGGCTTGGCGGCTGGCGCTGGCGCGACAGGCTTGGCGGTGGCTACAGTCGGCGCTGGTGTTGGCGCTGGTGTTGGTTTTGCAGCAGGCTGGCCTGCCGGTACGCCAGCAGGCGGCGCGGTCGTGGTCACGGTCGGCGGTGTGGCGCTGGAGCCTTCCACCGGAACGCCGTCGTCACCTTCGGAAATACCACCGGCTTCTTCGGCGAGTGGGCCGCGCATCACAGGCTGGCCGACCATCGGCAGGCTGGTCGGTTGACCGGAGTTGGCGAACTCAACGTTCGGCGTGGGTTTGCCCAGTGGCAACTGCGCCTGTTCGGTTGGCGCGCCGGCCGTGGTCGGTGCCTTGCTGCGACCTGGAATCAACCAGGCGGCGGCGACAGCGACCACCACAACGGCGGAAATAGCCAATACGTGCTTCTTAGGCATAGTAAACCCCATCTTTGGACGCTTCACCGCAGAGCGGCTGGCAATCATGGCTTCGATCATTGCATCGCGGGCAACCTGGTTGATGGTGCCAGGCCAGCCGTCGGAGCTTTCGTGAATATCAGAGATCTGCGAAGCGGAGAAAAGTTCGATGCCGGCCCCGGCGCCTTCGAGGCGTTGAGCCAGGTATTCGCGGGTTTCTTCCTCTTCGTACGGCTGCAATTCGATGACGTGGAACAGCTCTTGATCGCCACTGATCTGCTCAAGATCGGCGATCAACGACGACTCACCGAACAGGAACACATGGGGACGGCCTTCGGGCGTACCCGCCGCCAGCGCAAGCAGCGCTTCGAGAGCAGATTCGTCGAGCTGCTCCGCGTCGTCCACCAGCAGGTAGACTTCCTGGCCGGTCAGGCCCAGTTGCACCACTTGCTTGAGGATCGCGCTCGGCTCGGCGTTGGACACGTTCAGCGCTTGGGCAACCTGGCGCAGAACGCCCGCAGCATCACCGGCACCACGGGCCGACACCACCACGCTTTGGACCGATTGCTTGTTAGTGCTGGCGACCAGCGCCTGGCGCAGCAAGGTCTTGCCGCTGCCCAACGGGCCAGTCACCACCAGCAACAGCTGGCTATAGCGCGCGAGGTGATGCAACTGCCCGAGCACCGGCTTGCGCTGGGCAGGGAAAAATTTGAAACCAGGCACCCTTGGAGCAAATGGGTCGTGGCTTAACTGGTAATGGCCGAGGAACGCCTCGTCGGCATGCAAACTAGTCATCGGGATCTTATTAACCTTTAAGCTGGGCCAGGGCGCGGTAATCCGCTCCCAGCGTGGCCTGTAAAATCTCTTTCGGATAATCGTCGGTCACTATCGCTTCGCCCATGTGGCGCAGCAACACCAGTCGCAGTCGACCGTCGATCACTTTCTTGTCTATCGCCATATGTTCGAGGAAATCCGCCTCGGTCATCTCCTCAGGTGGGATGACCGGCAAGCCGGCGCGCTGGAACAGGCGGATACCGCGATCCCGCTCCTGGGCGCTGATCCAGCCCAGGCGTTGCGACATCTCCAATGCCATCACTGTGCCAGCCGCTACGGCCTCCCCATGCAACCACACACCATAGCCCATGTGCGTTTCGATCGCATGGCCGAAGGTGTGGCCCAGGTTCAGGGTGGCCCGTACACCGGACTCCCGCTCGTCGGCATTCACCACCAGCGCTTTGGCGGCACAGGAGCGTGAAATGGCTTCGGTGAGCGCCACCTGGTCGAGGGCGCGCAGGGCGTCCACATGTTCTTCCAGCCAGCTCAGGAAGGGCTCATCGCAGATCAGCCCGTACTTGATGACTTCCGCCAGGCCCGCCGACAACTCGCGCGGCGGCAGAGTGTTGAGGGTCGCGGTGTCGATCAGTACGGCTTGCGGCTGATAAAACGCACCCACCATGTTCTTGCCCAGCGGGTGGTTGATGCCGGTCTTGCCGCCCACCGACGAATCGACCTGGGACAACAGGGTAGTCGGCACCTGGATAAAGTCCACGCCCCGCTGGTAGCAGGCGGCGGCAAAACCGGCCATGTCGCCGATCACGCCACCACCCAGGGCGACCACGGTGGTGCGGCGGTCATGGCGTGCGGTCAGCAGGCCATCAAAGATCAGTTGCAGGGTTTCCCAGTTCTTGTGGGCTTCGCCATCCGGCAGGATCACGGAGATCACCGAGTACGCCGCCAGGCTGCGGCTCAGACGCTCAAGATACAGCGGCGCAACCGTTTCGTTGGAGATGATCGCCACTTGCCGCCCGGCAATATGCGGTGCGAGCAACTCGGGCTGGTCCAACAGACCTTCGCCAATATGGATCGGGTAGCTGCGCTCGCCTAGATCGACCTTAAGTGTCTGCATGTGTCCCCGCGTTGAAGATGTATTGACGACCGGCAACGTCGAGATCCGACGCTGCCTGATGGCTCTACGCCACACCTCAGAGGGTGATGGCGCGCCGCCGAGAATAGCGCATTTCGGGCCTCGCTTTAACGGGGTGGCAGCCGTTGCAGGCGCTCAAGAATGTCGAGCACCACCATCCGGGGTGGCCGCTCATCGGTTTCTACCACCAGATCGGCGATTTCCCGATACAGCGGATCGCGCAGCGTCAGCAGATCCCGCAGGGTTTTGGCCGGGTCGGCGGTACGCAGCAGCGGACGATTGCGATCGCGGGCCGTGCGGCCTACCTGCTGCTCGACCGACGCATGCAGGTACACCACCCGACCACCGGCATGCAGCGCCCGCCGGTTCTCATCGCGCATCACCGCGCCGCCGCCGGTCGCCAATACCACGCCATCGCAGCCGCACAGCTCGGCAATCATTGCCTGCTCGCGGTCGCGAAAGCCCAGCTCGCCTTCCTTATCGAAGATCCATGGGATATTGGCACCCGTGCGCAATTCAATTTCCTTGTCGGAATCTTTGAATGGCAGGCGCAGCTCTTTGGCCAGCAATCGGCCGATGGTGCTTTTTCCAGCCCCCATCGGTCCTACAAGAATCAAATTTCGCACAGAATCAACGACTCACAGCAATCGCCTGGTTATTCATAATACGCGGAGTCAGGAATACCAGCAGCTCGGATTTTTTCTCCGCCAGCACATCGCGCCGGAAAAGGCGGCCAAGATACGGCACATCGCCCAAAAATGGCACTTTATCTACCACTTTGCTTTGGGTATTGGAGAAAACCCCGCCGATGACGATGGTCTCGCCATCCTTGACCAGCACCTTGGCATTCACCTCGTTTTTCTTGATCGGCGGTACGTCGTTGAGTTTGTTCAGGTAGTCGGGCTCATCCTTGGTGACCTTGACCTCCATGATCACGTAGTCATCAGGGGTGATTTGCGGGGTAACCTCCAGTGACAGCGAGGCCTCCTTGAACGACACCGACGTTGCACCACTGGCGCTGGATTCCTGGTAGGGAATCTCGGTGCCCTTGAGGATGCGCGCGGTTTCCTTGTCGGACGTAACCACCTTGGGCTGCGAGACGATTTCCCCATTGCCGGTTTTTTCCATGGCGGTGAGTTCCAGGTCCAGCAGCAGGTTATCGGTGATGAAGGCGATGCCCAGGCCAGAGGTGCCAGCGACAGAGCCCATGTCGACAAACGGCGAGCTGGGCGGATTTTCCAGCGGCTCCGCGCCTTCAGCCGTTGGCTTGCTGATACCGCCAGCACCCCAGTTGCCACGATTAAGCCGCCCGCCCCATCGCACGCCCAGGCTTTTGTCGTAGTCCACATTGGCCTCGACGATTCGCGCCTCGATCATCACCTGGCGCACCGGGATGTCCAACTGCGCCACGATTCGTCGAAGCTCTGCCAACCGCTCGGTGGTCTGGTAGGCAATGATGTTGTTGGTGCGATCATCCACTGCCACCGAACCGCGCTCATCGGTGACGCCTTCAAGCCCGGTCACCGACTGAAACAGCTTGGCCAGGTCCGCCGCCTTGGCGTAATTGACCTGCAGCAGTTCGCGGCGCAAAGGCGCCAGCTCGGCCATCTGCCGCTGCGACTCCAGCGTCAGTAGTTCGCGGGCGGCCAACTCATCGGCCGGCCCCACCAGCAACACGCCGGCCTTTACTCTCTTGTCCAACCCTTTGCTTTGCAGCACCAGGTCAAGCGCCTGATCCCAGGGAACGTCCTTTAGCCGCAGGGTGATCGAACCCTGCACCTCATCACTGGCGACGAGATTGAGGCCCGCAATATCGGCTATTTGCTGCAATACAGCGCGTAGCTCGATGTTCTGGAAGTTGAGATTCAGTTTGTCGCCGGTGTAGCCGCCGGGCGATACACCGCCAGGCGGCGGCAGTTGAATCAGGTCGACACGATTGGGCACAGCAACAGCCATCGGTGCCGTGAACGCTATCCATAGCGCCACACCGAAGGACGAGAAAGTCCTTTTCATTGTTTGATTCCGTTATGAGTTGACGTTTAGCAGGAGGGTTTGCGGGCGTTCCAGCCATGCGCCCCGCTCATCCGGGAACAGCTCGACCAGTTCGACATGATCGTCATAAATGGCGGTCACCCGACCGTGGTTCGGGCCCAGATAGTCACCGACTTCCAGCCGATACACAGCTGACGTGGCACGCAGCAGGGCGTATTTCTGCACCCCTCGGGACAGTGTGCCGACCATTTGGAACTGCTCGACGGCGAGACCTTCAAGCACGCCTCGTGGCCGGGTGAGATCGGGCGCGAGGGCCAGCCGGCCTCGCGTGTGACTTGTCTGCAACGCGGGCGACCGGAACGGATCGCGCAGGCCGGACGAATCGTAGACAAAGCGCGGCCCTTGCTCGACGGGTGGACCAGACTCATCCGGCTGGGCACCTTGCGAAGTGCGCCGATAGGTCTTGGCCATTAGATCAAGGCGCAGCAGCTCTCCGTCAGTTCGAAGCGCAACCTCATGCACCGTGACGAGTCGCGACAGCCCAGCCATGGCGCTCAAGAACGTCGCCAGGTCGTGATACTCCCCCGTGACAGCCATCTGCAAAGGCTGCTCGATATACAGTGGCCGAGGTTGCTCATCCAGCAAGACGATACCGTCCATGGCCAAACCGCTGGCAGCCCCTAACCGGGCAACGTCCTCAAGCAGTGCCGGCACTTCGGAGGCGACGGACAACGACCGCAAGAGCCCGGCAAAGCGCTGTTGCGTCACCTCAAACGAGTGGGTTCGTGCCTCAAGGCTGGCGACCCGTTCGACCTTTTCCAGGCGTTGCTGCTCCAGGGCCATTTCCTGCTTCTCGAGCGCTTGTAACCGCTCCCGTGACGAGCTCAGGTACAAAACGTCACCCACCACCAGTACCAGCCCGGCCAGCGCGCAGCCGAGCAGTACCCTGCCAGGCAAGGGCCATTTTGCAGCGTGGTGAGAGATCGCAGAAAATTCGAGCCTGGGCAGGCTCAAGGTTGGGCCTCGGTGGACTCTCCCTGGCGCACCATCAATTGGAACGCGTTGCCGCCCCGCTCGCCTTCCGCCCGTACATGCTGCAGACGGGTGGCGTGGCCGCCTTGGGATGCTTCCAGGCGGCGCATGAGCTGGGCGATATCCTGGCTGGATTCAGCACTGCCGCTGATACTCACGGTATCGCCTTTGGCCACGACTTCATGCAGGTGCACCCCATCGGGCACCGCGCGGGCCAACTGATCCAATAGCTGGGCACTGGCCGGGCGGGCATCGTGCAAATCCTGCACAACCTTCATGCGCTCCGCCAGTTGCTGGCTTTGCTCCTGCAGATCGTCAATGGTCTTGATACGCGAGTCGAGGACGGTGACTTCCTTGCCCACGTGATTGTTACGCGTCACCTGCCGGTCGATCGCCTGGTCGATCACTTGATCGGCCAGCCACACGGCCGCGAGCGCCACGCAGGCAAACGCCAGCAGCAGCATCAGGAAATATTTGCGCCGCCGTTCCGCCAGCGCCTGGCGCCAAGGTAAAAGATTGATTCGTGTCATCCAGCGAAACTCCTCAGGGCCAACCCGCAAGCCACTCCCATCACTCGGGCATCCACGGCCCATTGCGCACCGTCAACTCGAAGGCCCAGCGTGAAGCTGGCGAAATCCTGACGGCAAGCGCGCTCCAATGCAAACCCTTCCACATCCACCACCCGCGGCACCAGCCCGGCCAGGGCCAAAACCGCCTCGCGGGCCTCGACCTGCTCCTTAAGGCATGCCGCCAGCAACACCTCGACCCGAGCCGGGTCCTGGGCAGACGGCCCGCGTACCTGAAAGTCCAGGGCCACCTCGTCCAACGGGTAAGGAATGTACTGGTCGGCCTCCATTTGGATCATCCAGGTCATCTCTTCGTCGGTGAGCCCGGCGTCCATGTCGATCACCCGTACGATAACCGAAGGGCCCGCGACGGCAATCGCCGCTTGCCTGGCCGACGTGCGCAATCGGGAAAACGCCTGGTGTAATGCCTGGCCTATACCTTCGAGGTCGAGCATTGTGCCATCGACCACCGCATGGGCCGGCAGCGCCTGTGTGGCATAGCTTTGCACGCTGTAACCGCTGGCTGAACGCCCTAATTCTATAAGCCTGATGCCCGTATCATTGATGTCGACACCGAGTACGGTGTCGACTTTTCGCCTGAAAAATCCCTTTCTCATAAAACTCCCCAAAACTTTCTCTGTCATACCGCCTGATTGCCGCTGGCGAACCGTGCATTCGGTCGACTTGTTTAAGCCGCGCCAATGACGCCCCAAGGCGAAAAATGCTTTAATGCCCAGCGTTTTTTCCCGCTTTTTTCTGCAGCTCGGGTCGATCCATCGTTTGCCATGCATGCCCCGACGCCTAACTCATTCTTTTCTCTGGAAATCCAAAAGCCTTGATTCGTCTGCTGAAGTTTTTCGGGTACTCCATTGTCGCCGTCGTCTGCGGGCTGATGCTCGTCCTCAGCGGGGCTTACCTCTACCTTAGTCCGGGTTTGCCCTCCGTAGAGGCCCTGAGAAGTATCCAGTTGCAGATTCCTTTGCGGGTCTACAGCAGCGATGAAAAACTTATCGCGGAGTTCGGCGAAATGCGCCGCACACCGATTCGTTTCGCCGACATTCCACCCAATTTCATCAGCGCGCTGCTGTCGGCCGAAGACGATAATTTCGCCAACCACTACGGCGTCGACCCCAGCAGCTTGGTGCGCGCCGCGACACAGCTGGTAAAAAGCGGACACATTCAGTCCGGTGGCAGCACTATCACCATGCAGGTGGCGAAGAACTTCTTCCTCACCAGCGAGCGCAGTTTTTCGCGTAAAGCCACCGAGATTCTGCTGGCCCTGCAGATCGAACGTCAGCTGACCAAGGACGAGATCCTTGAGCTGTACGTCAACAAGATCTACCTCGGCAACCGTGCCTACGGGATCGAAGCCGCCTCCCAGGTGTACTACGGCAAGTCGATTCGCGACGCCAGCCTGGCGCAGATGGCGATGATTGCCGGCCTGCCCAAGGCCCCTTCACGCTTCAACCCCCTGGCCAACCCGGCGCGCAGCAAAGAACGCCGCGACTGGATCCTCGGCCGCATGTACAAGCTCGGCAAGATCGACCAGGCCGCCTATGAAAGCGCAGTGTCCGAGCCGTTGAACGCCAGCTACCACGTGCCGACGCCGGAAGTGAACGCGCCGTATATCGCCGAAATGGCACGGGCCGAAATGGTTGGCCGTTATGGCAGCGAGGCCTACACCGAAGGCTTCCGCGTGACCACGACCATTCCGAGCGACTCGCAGGAAATCGCCAACACTTCAGTGCACTCCGGCCTGATCACCTACGACCAGCGCCACGGCTACCGTGGCCCTGAATCGCGCCTGCCGGGCAAAACCCTGAGCGCCTGGACCACCGAGCTGGGCAAACAGCGCCCGATCAGCGGCCTCGAACCGGCCATCGTCACCCAAGTGAAGAAAGACGGCGTGCAGGTGCTGACCCGCACCGGCGAAGCGCAAGTGGCGTGGGACAGCATGAAGTGGGCGCGCCCGTTCCTGAACACCAACAGCATGGGCCCGATGCCCAAGCAGCCATCAGACGTGGCGCAGGTGGGTGACTTGATCCGCGTGCAACGCCAGAAGGATGACAGCCTCAAATTCAGCCAGGTGCCGGTCGCCCAGGGCGCCCTGGTGTCGCTGGACCCGCAGAACGGTGCAATCCGCGCGCTGGTCGGCGGCTTTGCGTTCGAGCAGAGCAACTACAACCGCGCTACCCAGGCCAAGCGCCAGCCAGGTTCGAGCTTCAAGCCGTTCATCTACAGCGCCGCGCTGGATAACGGCTACACCGCCGCCAGCCTGGTCAACGATGCACCGATCGTGTTTGTCGACGAGTACCTGGACAAGGTCTGGCGCCCGAAGAACGACACCAACACCTTCCTCGGCCCGATCCGTATCCGCGAGGCGCTGTACAAGTCGCGTAACCTGGTATCGATCCGCTTGCTGCAGGCGATGGGCGTAGGCAAAACTATCGATTACATGACCCGCTTTGGCTTCGCCAAATCGGACTTGCCGCCGAACCTGTCCCTGGCGCTGGGCACCGCGACCCTCACGCCGATGGAAATCGCCACCGGCTGGAGCACCTTTGCCAACGGCGGCTACAAGATCACGCCGTACTTGATCGACAAGATCGAGAGCCGCAACGGCGACACCCTGTTCACCGCCAACCCGCCACGCGTGCCGGGTGACGTGGTCAACGGCGTGGCGGCAACCGATGGCGTCGCTGCACCGAGCAACGGCGGCATCACCATCGAGCCGACCCCTGGCACCGCGCCAACCCCGACCAGCGCGGCTGCAACCGAGCCACAAGCGCCAGCCGTGGCCGAGCGCATCGTTGATGGCCGTACCACGTATATCCTCAACAGCATCCTCGAAGACGTAATCAAGAAGGGTACCGGTCGCCGCGCCTTGGCCCTCGGTCGCGCGGATATCGCCGGCAAGACCGGTACCACCAACGAATCCAAGGACGCCTGGTTCTCCGGCTACAACGCCGACTACGTGACCACCGTGTGGACCGGTTACGACCAGCCGGAAAGCCTTGGCCGCCGCGAATTCGGTGGCACCGTCGCGCTGCCGATCTGGATGAGCTACATGGGCGCTGCCCTGAAGGACAAGCCGCTGCACACCCAGCCGGAACCGGAAGGCATCCTCAGCTTACGGATCGACCCGGTCAGTGGCCGTGCCGCATCGCCAAGCACGCCGAATGCGTACTTCGAGCTGTTCAAGAGCGAAGACACGCCACCGTCGGTCAACGAGCTGGGTAACGGCGTTGCACCGGGCAGCCCGCTGCCGGCGGATGAGGCGGCGCCGATCGATTTGTTCTAACCGCGACCTTAAGTCAATGAGGTTCAAACTGTGGGAGGGGGCTTGCTCCCGATTGCGGACTGTCAGTCAATGCATCTTGTGACTGGTACACCGCTATCGGGAGCAAGCCCCCTCCCACATTTGGATCTCCACAAGACTCAAGTGAATCGCCAGCCACAAAAAAGCCCCGACTCAACCGAGCCGGGGCTTTTTGTTGGTGCGCTACAACAGCTTAGCCGCCGAACACATCATCCACGCTTTGCAGCGGGTAGTTCTTCGGATACGGCAGGGTGGCCACACCGGTCTCGATTGCGGCTTTGGCCACGGCGTCGGAGATCAGGGTGATCAGGCGCTTATCCATTGGTTTCGGAATGATGTACTCACGACCGAATTCCAGTTTGGCGCCACCGTAGGCATCGCAAACATCCTGAGGCACAGGCAGCTTGGCCAGTTCACGCAGGGCGTTGGCCGCAGCTACTTTCATCTCTTCGTTGATGCGCTTGGCGCGAACGTCCAGAGCGCCACGGAAGATGAACGGGAAGCCCAGTACGTTGTTGACCTGGTTCGGGTAGTCCGAACGGCCGGTGGCCATGATCACGTCGTCACGGGTGGCGTGCGCCAGTTCCGGCGCGATTTCCGGGTCCGGGTTGGAGCAGGCGAACACGATCGGGTTGGCCGCCATGGCCTTCAGGCCTTCAGCGCTCAGCAGGTTCGGGCCGGACAGGCCGACGAACACGTCAGCACCGTCAAGGGCATCAGCCAGGGTGCGCTTGGAGGACGGGTGGGCAAACATTGCCTTGTACTGGTTCAGGTCGGTACGCTCGGACTGGATCACGCCCTTGCTGTCGACCATGTAGATGTTTTCCAGCTTGGCGCCCATGCTCACGATCAGCTTCATGCAGGAAATGGCCGCAGCGCCGGCACCCAGGCAGACGATCTTCGCGTCAGCCAGGGTTTTGCCTGCGATTTCCAGGGCGTTGATCATGCCGGCGGCGGTAACGATCGCGGTGCCGTGCTGGTCATCGTGGAATACCGGAATGTCGCACTGCTCGATCAGGGCCTTTTCGATCTCGAAGCACTCAGGTGCCTTGATGTCTTCCAGGTTGATGCCACCGAAGGTGATGGAAATGCGTTTGACGGTGTCGATGAAAGCCTGCGGGCTCTCGGAATCGACTTCGATGTCGAATACGTCGATGCCGGCGAAGCGCTTGAACAGCACGCCTTTACCTTCCATGACTGGCTTGGAAGCCAATGGGCCGAGGTTACCCAGGCCGAGAATCGCGGTGCCATCGGAAATCACTGCAACCAGGTTGCCTTTGCCGGTGTACTTGTACGCCAGCTCAGGGTCACGGGCGATTTCACGTACGGGCTCGGCAACGCCAGGGCTGTAGGCCAGCGACAGGTCGCGGGCGGTGGCAGTGGCTTTGGTGAGCTCTACACTCAGCTTTCCTGGACGAGGATGGGCATGATATTCGAGAGCGGCAGTTTTCAAATCAGACATATCGGCATTCCGCTTTTACTGTTGGTCGACGGACCGCCGAGGATACTCGTGTCGCAAAGTCCCCACAAGACTGGGCAGTCACAGGTGTCAAGGGCCCTGCGCTACGACTTTCGGCCAAGAGCCACGGTATACAAGGGCTTAACTGTTCACAATCGACTTAAAAAATGTCTACAATTTTTATCAAAGCGTCGATTTGAGCATGCCGGGATCGGTCAGCGGCATCAACCATCGCGCCTGACCGCTTTTCAAGCCACCGCGTCGAGACCGATCCTGTACCCAGCCACGCGCCTCGATAACGCTACCTTGCAGACCACTGAGCATTGCACTGTCGAATTGACCGGCGAGGTTGGGTGCAATACGTAATACCAGTGAGCCCTGCAGCTCAATCCAGACTCCGCCACGATTGCGTTCGATCTTGCTCACGCGGCCGCTCACCAGCGCAAAGCCGGATTGCTTGAGTTGTGCCACGGTCTGCACCGGCGATTGCCGCCAGAGCCCCAGCCGCGCCTGGCGGGCTGTATTTTCCGCAGCCTGCTGACAGGCAACCAGATCGACATTTGGCGCGACGCCCACCTGAAACCCCAGGCCTTCGGCCAGCAACTGCGCCTCCAGGTTCTCGCCGTTGGCGCCATAGAGGTGGGCCAGGGTGCGGCCGTAATGATCCTTGCGCTCGCGGCCCGGCACCAGGCCGAGCTTACCGTCGCTGGCCGCCACCAACGCCTGAAGGCGCTGGCGAGCGGCGACGGCGAAAGGCTCGTCGGCACGGCCTTTTTTACCGGTTTCCGGGGTATTGAGACCGATCATCCGCACGCTGCGGCCATCCTTGAGGCGCACCGTGTCGCCATCCACCACGCGCTGCACCTCTACACGGGCGATGGACGCCGGCGCGGGGCAAAACACCTGGGCCTGCGCAGCCGACAGCCAAATCGCAGGCACAAAAAAGGCGCCCGCTAGGGACGCCTTTTTCAACAGCTGGGAAAAGCCCAAGAGGCTCTTCAGCCTTACTCTGCAGCAGCAGGAGCTTTCTTGCCGAAAGCACCGAAACGGTCTGCGAAGCGCTGTACACGGCCGCCGGTGTCCAGAGTTTTCTGCTTACCGGTGTAGAACGGGTGGCACTCGTTGCATACGTCAGTACCCAGTGGCTTGCACAGGTTCGAACGCGTTTCGAACTTGTTGCCGCAGCTGCAGGTAACTGCAATGGTTTCGTACGCTGGATGGATATCGGCTTTCATGGAGACTTCCTCGGGGCTAGCGTGCCGCCACACGACACTATTGTCGAATACCGCACGTAATTAGGCCGCGGATTCTACCAGACCTTTTTAATCGCGCAAGCTCCGCCTCCCGCCGTTTCCCCACATAAAAGCCCCTTTCATCAGAAAACTATCGGCTACCCCAAGCCTTCCCCTGTCTGCTAGGCTCCCGCCCCTGCGCCACCGCCTGCCTTTATATGAGACCCCCCGCGTGCCCGACGCCATTTTGCGCCTAGCCCTGCCCTCGCCTCTGCGCCGCCTGTTCGACTACCGGGCCCCGGCCGGCGTGCTGCGGGCGCAATTGCAGCCGGGTATGCGCGTGCGCGTGCCGTTCGGGCGCCGGGAGATGATCGGCATCCTGGTGGAAGTTGCCGACCACAGCGAAGTGCCTGCCGAAAAACTCAAACCGGCCGTGGCCATCCTGGATATCACGCCGCCACTGCCACCCGCGCTGTTCAAGCTCTGCCTGTGGACCTCCCAGTATTACCAGCACAGCCTGGGCGACACCTTGAGTTGGGCGCTACCGGTGCTGTTGCGTCAGGGTGAACTGGCTGAAGCGCGCCAGGAACGCTTCTGGTCGACGGTGCCCGGCGCACGCCTCGACGACCCGCGAATCGCCCGCGCCCCGCGCCAGCGTGAAGCCCTGGCGACCCTGGCCCAGCACCCCCATGGCGTCGCGCATCAGCTATTAAGCAAGCTGATGCTGAGCAAGGACAGCCTCGACCTGCTGCTGGCCAAGGGCCTGGTGCAGGTGGAAATCCGCAAGCACGCCCCCGACCCGCGCCACGAGCACTGGCTGGCCCAACCGGAATTGCCGCTGAACCCCGAACAACACGCCGCCTATGAAGCCATTCGTGCCGGCTTCGACAGCTTCCACGCATTCCTGCTGGCCGGCGTCACCGGCAGCGGCAAGACCGAAGTCTATTTGCAGTTGATTCGCGAAACCCTGCAGGCCGGCAAACAGGCGCTGGTGCTGATCCCCGAGATCAACCTCGGCCCGCAGACCCTGGCGCGCTTCGAACAGCGCTTCAACGCACGCATCGCCCTGGTGCACTCGGCGGTCAACGACCGTGAGCGCCTGGAGTCCTGGCTGGCGGCGCGGGATGGCGAGGCCGACATTATTATCGGCACCCGTTCGGCGCTGTTCACCCCGATGAAAAACCCCGGGCTGATCATCATCGACGAGGAGCACGACGGCTCCTATAAACAGCAGGAAGGCCTGCGCTACCACGCCCGCGACCTGGCGCTGGTGCGGGCGCGCCAGGAAGACATCCCGATTGTACTGGGCTCCGCCACACCATCCCTGGAAAGCCTGCACAACGCCTACACCGGCCGTTACGGGCTCCTACGCTTAAATGAGCGCGCGGGTGGCGCCAAGCAACCACGGTTCCTGCGCCTGGACGTAAAAAGTCGTCCGCTGGACAGCGGTATTTCCGGGCCGATGCAGCAAGCCATCGGCCAGACTCTCGCCGCCGGCCAGCAGGTACTGGTGTTCCTCAACCGCCGGGGCTTCGCGCCGACGCTGCTGTGCCATGACTGCGGCTGGATGTCCGAGTGCGAGCGCTGCGATGCGCGCATGACCGTACACCAGCGCCACGGCGAGTTGCGCTGCCATCACTGCGGCCATGTGGAACGCGTGCCACGCCACTGCCCACAATGCGGCAAAGTCGACCTGCGGCCAGTGGGCGCGGGCACCGAGCGCGCGGAAGAGCGCCTGGGCATTCTGTTCCCCGATTACCCGGTGCTGCGGGTCGACCGCGACAGCACTTCGCGAAAAGACGCGATGAACCAGTTGTTTGCCACTATCCAGAAAGGCCAGCCGTGCATTTTGGTGGGCACGCAGATGCTCGCCAAAGGGCATCACTTTCCACGGGTGACCCTGGTGTCGATCCTGGATGCCGACGGTGGATTGTTCTCCGGGGATTTCCGCGCCAGCGAGCGCATGGCGCAGCTGATCGTGCAGGTCGCAGGCCGCGCCGGGCGTGCCGAAGAACCGGGCAGGGTAATCATCCAGACGCACCTGGCCGACCACCCTTTGCTGATTCAACTGACAGAACAAGGCTACTTTGCCTTCGCCGAACAGGCCTTGAGTGAACGCCGCTCCGCCGGGCTGCCGCCCTTTGCGCACCTCGCGCTGTTGCGCGCCGAGGCCCATAAACCGGGGCAGGCCGAAGGTTTTCTGGATGAAGCCTGCAGCGCCGCCGAACGTTTGCTCGGCGAACTGGGGCTGACCGGCATCGAATTGCTCGGCCCGGTGCCTGCGCCCATGGAGCGCCGCGCCGGGCGTTATCGCGCTCAGCTACTCTTGCAGGCGACATCGCGGGCACCGTTGCATCGGCTATTAAGCAGCTGGTTACTTGCGCTGGAGCAAATGCCCGGCGGTCGCCAAGTGAGATGGTCGTTGGATGTAGACCCGGTCGATTTATATTAGATAACCCTTGTGGCGAGGGAGCTTGCTCCCGTTGGGCTGCGCAGCAGCCCCAAGGTTTTTGGGAGCGCTTCGCACTCCAGCGGGAGCAAGTTCCCTCGCCACAGGTTAATCGTCCGTGAAGGTCCGACGAAGGTTGGCAAGCCCGCCCTCGCCACGGATAATACCCAGTTTTTCCACCTGCGCATCGCGCGCCGCCGCTTGCGGTCGAAAGAGAACACCATGAAAGACACCATTCGCCAGCTGATCCAACAAGCCCTCACCCAACTCGTCAACGAAGGTGTGTTGCCTGAAGGCCTGACGCCGGCGATCCAGGTGGAAAACACCCGCGACAAGACCCACGGCGACTTCGCCAGCAACATCGCGATGATGCTGGCCAAGCCTGCGGGCATGAAGCCGCGCGACCTGGCGGAAAAAATCATCGCCGCGCTGCCGTCGGACGAAAGCGTCACCAAGGCCGAAATTGCCGGCCCGGGCTTTATCAATATCTTCCAGAACACCCAGGCCCTGGCTTCGCGCCTGGACGCCGCCCTCGCCGACGCAAAAATCGGCGTGCGCAAGGCCGGCCCGGCGGAGCGCGTGGTCATCGACCTGTCGGCGCCCAACCTGGCCAAAGAGATGCACGTCGGCCACCTGCGTTCGACCATCATCGGTGACGGCGTGGCGCGGGTGCTGGAATTTCTCGGCGACACCGTGATCCGCCAGAACCACGTCGGCGACTGGGGCACCCAGTTCGGCATGCTCATGGCCTATCTGCAGGAAAACCCGATCACCAGCAACGAGCTGTCGGACCTGGAGAACTTCTACCGCGCCGCCAAGAAGCGCTTCGACGAATCCGAAGAGTTCGCCGACCGTGCCCGTGGCCTGGTGGTCCAGCTGCAAGCCGGCGACGCCGAATGCCTGGCGCTGTGGGGTCGCTTCCGCGAGATCTCGCTGTCCCACTGCCAGGAAATCTACGAACTGCTCAACGTCAAATTGACCATGGCTGACGTGATGGGCGAAAGCGCCTACAACGACGACCTGATCAACGTGGTCAACGACCTCAAGTCCAAGGGCCTGCTGGTCGAAAGCAACGGCGCGCAGTGCGTGTTCCTCGAAGAATTCAAGACCGCCGACGGCGACCCGCTGCCGGTAATCATCGTCAAGGCCGATGGCGGCTACCTCTACGCCACCACCGACCTGGCGGCCGTGCGCTACCGCAGTGGCGTGCTCAAGGCGGACCGCGCACTGTATTTCGTCGACCAGCGCCAGGCCCTGCACTTCCAGCAGGTGTTCGAAGTGGCGCGCCGCGCCGGTTTCGTCACCCACCCGATGCACATGGAACACATGGGTTTCGGCACCATGAACGGCGCCGATGGCCGCCCGTTCAAGACACGCGACGGCGGCACCGTGAAGCTGATTGACCTGCTGAACGAAGCCCAGGAACGTGCCTACAACCTGGTGAAGGAAAAGAACCCGGAACTGGCCGACGCCGACCTGCGCAACATCGCCCGCGTGGTGGGGATTGGCGCGGTGAAATACGCCGACCTGTCCAAGCACCGCACGAGCGACTACAGCTTCAACTTCGAACTGATGCTCAACTTCGAAGGCAACACCGCGCCGTACCTGTTGTATGCCTACACCCGTGTGGCGGGCGTGTTCCGCAAGCTGGGCAAGGACTTCAGCGAAGTCCAGGGCCAGATCAACCTTGAGGCACCACAGGAGCAGGAACTGGCGGCCAAGCTGGCGCAGTTCGGCGAAGTGCTGAACAGCGTCGGCGAGAAAGGCACGCCGCATATCCTCTGCACCTACCTGTACGAAGTCGCCGGTCTGTTCTCCAGCTTCTACGAGAACTGCCCGATCCTCACCGCCGACGACGAAGCCCAGAAGCAGAGTCGCCTGCGCCTCGCCGCGCTGGCTGGACGGACCCTCAAGCAAGGCCTGGAACTGTTGGGCCTGGAAACTCTGGAGCGTATGTAAGTTGGCTGCCAAGAAAAAACCTGCACCCAAGCGCGGCGCGAGCCGTTACCAGGCACCGGCGAAGAAGCCTATTCCGGGCTGGTTATGGATGGCGATCGGCCTCACGGTCGGTGCATTTATCGTGTTCCTGATGAAGCTGGACCCGGGCCAGGGCGATGACGTCAAACGCGTCAAACAGGAGCAGCAGAAAGCCTCGAGAATGGCCGAAGCCAACAAGACCGCTCCGAGCCCGACCGCACCGGTGAAGCCCAAATACGACTTCTACACGCTGCTGCCGGAATCGGAGGTGATCGTGCCGCCCGACGCCGTGCCGGAGAAAACCCTGCCGACGCCGCAAGTCCCGACTACCCCGGTGACGCCGGCGGAAGCTGCGAAAATCGACACCGCACGGGCCCAGGCTGCACTGGCCGGGATCACCCCGCCACCGCCGCCACCGGTCGCTGCCACCAAGGCGGCGCCGGTGACCAAGTTTTTCCTGCAAGCGGGCTCGTTCCCGAAACAGGCGGATGCGGATCGCGTGCGAGCGCAGATCATTCTGCTGGGCCAGGCGGTGACGGTGGAATCCGGCACGGTAAAGGAAGCGACCTGGTACCGCGTACTGGTGGGGCCGTTCAGCAACCGCGAACAGCTGACCGTGGCACAGAAACAGCTCGCTGGCGCAGGGTTTAGCAACCTGTTGTTACAACAACGCCAGAGCCGCTGATTCACGCTCAACGCCGATCAAAATGTGGGAGGGGGCTTGCCCCCGATAGCGGTAGATCAGTCAATATTTTCAGCGACTGATACACCGCAATCGGGAGCAAGCCCCCTCCCACATTGGTTTTTGGGTGTTCTCGAAAGTGTGTCAGACCGATAAACACCACTCGTCCGCCATAAACCCCTACGGTTGAAATCCCCCCCACCACCCCCATATGAGTTCCATCAGGGCATTTTCGCCCCGCTGCGTGGAGACTCTCCCCTTGACCACCATCGTTTCAGTACGTCGCCACGGCAAAGTCGTCATGGGCGGCGACGGCCAGGTTTCCCTGGGCAATACCGTGATGAAAGGCAACGCGAAAAAAGTGCGTCGCCTGTACCACGGCCAGGTTCTCGCAGGTTTTGCCGGCGCCACCGCCGACGCCTTCACCCTCTTCGAGCGTTTTGAAGGCCAGCTGGAAAAACACCAGGGCCACCTTGTACGCGCCGCCGTCGAACTCGCCAAAGAATGGCGCACCGACCGCTCCCTCAGCCGTCTCGAAGCCATGCTCGCGGTCGCCAACAAAGACGCGTCCCTGATCATCACCGGTAACGGCGATGTGGTTGAGCCCGAGAACGGCCTGATCGCCATGGGTTCCGGCGGTGGCTACGCACAAGCGGCGGCCAGCGCACTGTTGAAGAAAACCGACCTGTCGGCCCGGGAAATCGTCGAGACCGCCCTGGGTATCGCCGGCGATATCTGCGTGTTCACCAACCACAATCTGACCATTGAGGAGCAGGACCTCGCCGAGTAAGCCGTAGGCTTATTCCCGCTTGAGGACCGCCAAACACTATGTCCATGACTCCCCGCGAAATCGTCCATGAACTCAATCGCCATATCATCGGCCAGGACGATGCCAAGCGCGCCGTTGCCATCGCGCTGCGTAACCGCTGGCGCCGGATGCAACTGCCCGAAGAACTGCGCGTTGAAGTAACGCCGAAGAACATTCTGATGATCGGCCCGACCGGCGTCGGTAAAACCGAGATCGCCCGGCGCCTGGCCAAGCTGGCCAATGCCCCGTTCATCAAGGTCGAAGCTACCAAGTTCACCGAAGTCGGCTACGTCGGCCGTGACGTTGAGTCGATCATTCGTGACCTGGCCGATGCCGCGCTGAAACTGCTGCGCGAACAGGAAATGACCAAGGTCAGCCACCGCGCCGAAGACGCCGCCGAAGAGCGCATCCTCGACGCCCTGCTGCCACCGGCACGCATGGGTTTCAACGAAGACGCCGCGCCGTCCTCGGATTCCAACACCCGCCAGCTGTTCCGCAAGCGCCTGCGTGAAGGCCAGCTGGACGACAAGGAAATCGAGATCGAAGTCGCCGAAGTCTCTGGTGTCGACATCTCCGCACCGCCTGGCATGGAAGAAATGACCAGCCAGTTGCAGAACCTGTTCGCCAACATGGGCAAGGGCAAGAAGAAAAGCCGCAAGCTCAAGGTGAAAGACGCGCTGAAACTGGTGCGTGACGAAGAAGCCGGGCGCCTGGTCAATGAGGAAGAGCTCAAGGCCAAGGCCCTGGAGGCGGTCGAGCAGCACGGCATCGTGTTTATCGACGAGATCGACAAAGTGGCCAAGCGCGGTAACTCCGGCGGCGTCGATGTATCCCGCGAAGGCGTACAACGCGACCTGCTGCCGTTGATTGAAGGCTGCACGGTCAACACCAAGCTGGGCATGGTCAAGA
The DNA here is from genome assembly GCF_001050345.1 of Pseudomonas fildesensis. Classification (GTDB taxonomy): domain Bacteria; phylum Pseudomonadota; class Gammaproteobacteria; order Pseudomonadales; family Pseudomonadaceae; genus Aquipseudomonas; species Aquipseudomonas fildesensis. Next base: position 148,977 of record NZ_LFMW01000005.1, read on the forward strand.
CCGACCACATCCTGTTTATCGCCTCCGGTGCTTTCCACCTGAGCAAGCCAAGCGACCTGGTGCCGGAGCTGCAAGGCCGCCTGCCGATTCGCGTGGAGCTCAAGGCACTGACGCCGGGCGACTTCGAGCGCATCCTCAGCGAGCCGCACGCTTCGCTCACCGAGCAGTACCGTGAGCTGCTGAAAACCGAAGGCCTGGCCATCGAGTTCCTGCCGGACGGTATCAAGCGCCTGGCGGAGATCGCCTGGCAGGTCAACGAGAAGACCGAGAACATCGGTGCCCGTCGCCTGCATACCCTGCTGGAGCGCTTGTTGGAAGAAGTGTCCTTCAGCGCCGGCGACATGGCGGGTTTGCAGAATGGCGAGTCGATCAAGATCGACGCTGAGTACGTCAATAGCCACCTGGGCGAATTGGCGCAGAACGAAGACTTGTCGCGGTATATTCTGTAAGCCTCACACAGAACTGCTTTGCTTCAAATGTGGGAGGGGGCTTGCCCCCGATAGCGGTGGATCAGTCAGCTTATCTATAGCTGCCCCACTGCAATCGGGGGCAAGCCCCCTCCCACATTTTTAAGCCGGTTTATTCAAGAGCACCTCATATGGCCAAGTTTCCTACCGCTGTAAACCTGCACAAAGCCTCCAAGACCCTCGGCTTGACCTACGGCCCCGACGAGGTCTACCAGCTTCCCGCTGAATTCCTGCGCGTGCATTCCCCCTCTGCCGAGGTCCAGGGCCACGGCAAACCGATCCTGCAATTCGGCAAGCTCAACGTCGGCCTGACCAAGATAGAACCGGCCGGTCAGTACGCACTGAAATTGACCTTCGACGACGGCCATGACAGCGGGCTGTTCACCTGGGACTACCTCTACCAACTGGCCGTGCGTCAGGAAGCACTGTGGGCCGATTATCTTGCCGAGCTTAAGGCCGCCGGCAAAACCCGCGATCCAAGCCAGTCAGTCGTGCGGCTGATGCTCTAGCACAGGCCTCTCGCTCTTTAGAGGGCATTTTCTAATTTCATCTGTTTGAATGCCCTGTCTCGCGGCCAACGACTGGCCCGCTTGCGAAAAAAATTAAACTCGGGTAACCAATGGAACTGGCAAGTTCCCTGCATTTGACGATGCGGTATCAACGGTCACCCGAGTCGCAGTACCAGGCTTGTGTTGTGTATCGAAATGGGGTGCACAGCGGTACCCGGTACTCGTCTTTCGGACAATGGAGCGTCGTAGATGAGTAACAAGAATAACGATGACTTGAAACGCCAGGCCTCGGAAAACACCCTGGGGCTGAACCCGATCATCGCGTTACGAAAAAAGGATTTATTGGCCTCGGCGAAGATGGTGCTGACCCAAGCCATCAAGCAACCGTTGCACAGCGTCAAGCACGTCGCCCACTTTGGCGTCGAATTGAAGAACGTGATGTTCGGCAAATCGAAGCTGGTACCCGAAGGCGACGACCGTCGCTTTCACGACCCGGCGTGGAGCCAGAACCCGCTCTACAAACGTTACCTGCAAACCTACCTGGCGTGGCGCAAGGAACTGCACGACTGGATCGGCGACAGCAACCTGTCGGCGCAGGACATCAGCCGCGGCCACTTCGTGATCAACCTGATGACCGAAGCCATGGCCCCGACCAACAGCGCTGCCAACCCGGCGGCGGTCAAACGCTTCTTTGAAACCGGCGGCAAAAGCCTGCTCGACGGCCTGTCCCACCTGGCCAAGGACATGGTGCACAACGGCGGCATGCCGAGCCAGGTCAACATGGACGCCTTTGAAGTGGGCAAGAGCCTGGGCACCACCGAAGGCGCAGTGGTGTTTCGCAATGACGTGCTGGAGCTGATCCAGTACAAGCCGATCACCGAACAGGTGCACGAACGCCCGCTGCTGGTGGTACCGCCGCAGATCAACAAATTCTATGTCTTCGACCTGAGCCCGGAAAAAAGCCTGGCGCGCTTCTGCCTGCGTAACGGTCAGCAGACCTTTATCGTCAGTTGGCGCAACCCGACCAAGGCCCAGCGAGAGTGGGGCCTGTCGACCTATATCGAGGCGCTCAAGGAAGCGGTCGATGTGGTCACGGCGATTACCGGCAGTAAAGACATCAACATGCTTGGCGCCTGCTCCGGCGGCATTACCTGTACCGCCCTGCTCGGCCATTACGCGGCGCTGGGCGAGAAGAAGGTCAACGCCCTGACCCTGCTGGTGAGCGTGTTGGACACCACCCTGGACACCCAGGTGGCGCTGTTTGTCGACGAGCAGACCCTGGAAGCGGCCAAGCGCCATTCCTACCAGGCCGGAGTGCTGGAAGGCCGCGACATGGCCAAGGTGTTTGCGTGGATGCGCCCCAACGACCTGATCTGGAACTACTGGGTCAATAACTACCTGCTGGGCAACGAGCCGCCGGTGTTCGACATCCTGTTCTGGAACAACGACACCACGCGCTTGCCGGCGGCCTTCCACGGCGACCTGATCGAGTTGTTCAAGAACAACCCGCTGGTACGCGCCAACGCCCTGGAGGTGTGCGGCACGCCGATCGACCTCAAGCAGGTCACCGCCGACATCTACTCCCTGGCGGGCACCAACGACCACATCACGCCGTGGCAGTCGTGCTACAAGTCGGCGCAGCTGTTTGGCGGCAAGGTGGAGTTTGTGCTGTCCAGCAGCGGGCATATCCAGAGCATTCTCAACCCGCCGGGCAACCCCAAGGCGCGTTACCAGACCAGCGACAGCATGGCGGGCAAGGCGCTGGAGTGGCAGGAAAATGCGACCAAGCACACCGATTCCTGGTGGCTGCATTGGCAGGTGTGGCAGGCGGAGCGGGCGGGGAAGTTGAAGAAGGCGCCGACGAGTTTGGGTAACAAGACTTACGCAGCAGCTGAAGCAGCGCCGGGGACGTATGTACACGAACGCTAGAACACACTTTTTTTGGATTGAAATGGGATCAAATGTGGGAGGGGGCTTGCTCCCGATGGCAGTGTGTCAGTATCAGACGTGCTGACTGACACACTGCCATCGGGAGCAAGCCCCCTCCCACATTTGGAGTGCATTCCAGCTGTAACACTTCACAGGGCTTGAGCATGCCGCAACCGTTCATCTTCCGCACCATCGACCTGGATGGCCAAGCCATCCGCACGGCGGTACGACCGGGCAAGCCTCACTTGACGCCGCTGCTGATCTTCAACGGCATCGGCGCCAACCTTGAGCTAGTGTTTCCGTTCGTCCAGGCACTGGACCCGGACCTGGAAGTGATCGCCTTCGATGTGCCGGGCGTCGGCGGCTCGTCCACGCCCAAGCGGCCGTATCGCTTTCCCGGCCTGGCCAAACTGACCGCGCGCATGCTCGATTACCTCGACTATGGCCAGGTGAACGCGGTGGGGGTGTCGTGGGGCGGCGCACTGGCGCAGCAATTCGCCTATGACTACCCGGAGCGCTGCAAGAAGCTGATCCTCGCCGCCACTGCGGCCGGGGCTTTTATGGTGCCGGGCAAGCCGAAGGTGCTGTGGCTGATGGCAAGCCCCAGGCGCTACATCCAACCGTCCCACGTGGTGCGCATCGCGCCGATGATTTATGGCGGCTCGTTTCGCCGCGACTCGAAACTCGCCGCCGAACACGCGAGCAAAGTGCGCTCGGTCGGCAAGCTGGGCTACTACTGGCAGCTGTTCGCCGGGCTGGGCTGGACCAGCATCCACTGGCTGCACAAGATCCGCCAGCCCACGCTGGTGCTGGCAGGGGACGACGACCCGCTGATCCCGTTGATCAACATGCGCATGCTCGCCTGGCGCATTCCCAACGCTCAGTTGCACATCATCGATGACGGCCACCTGTTCCTGATCACCCGGGCAGAAGCTGTAGCACCGATCATCATGAAATTCCTTGAGGAGGAGCGCCTGCGGGCGGTGATTCACCCGCGACCGGCGATGTAAGGACTGCACCGCCGCGCAACTTGCCGAGAACCGACTATGGTTCTGGATTGGCGTGCCCGTTGATGGTTTGACGAAGGAGTGTTGACTCATGCGAGAAAGACCCGTGACGAACCCGGCGCCCACCCCCGCCGCGTTTATCAATGCGCAAAGCGCGATCACCGGCCTGCGCGGTCGTGATTTGCTGTCGACCCTGCGCAGCGTCGCAGCCCACGGCCTGCGCAACCCGGTGCATACCGCCCGCCATGCCCTGGCCCTGGGCGGTCAACTGGGCCGCGTGCTGCTGGGTGAGACCGTGCATCAACCCAACCCCCACGACAGCCGTTTCGTCGATCCCACCTGGACCCTCAACCCGCTCTACCGGCGTAGCCTGCAAGCCTATTTGAGCTGGCAGAAACAGACCCGCCACTGGATTGAAGACAGCTCGCTGAGCGCTGACGACCGGGCCCGTGCGCAGTTTGCCTTTTCCCTGCTCAACGATGCGGTTTCACCCTCCAACACCCTGCTCAACCCGCTGGCGATCAAGGAGCTGCTCAACTCCGGCGGCAACAGCGTGGTACGCGGGGTGAGCAACCTGTTCGACGACCTGCTGCACAACAATGGCCTGCCACGCCAGGTCAGCAAACAGGCCTTTGAAGTCGGCAAGACAGTGGCCACCACGCCAGGTTCGGTGGTGTTTCGCAACGAACTGCTGGAGTTGATCCAGTACAAGCCCATGAGCGAAAAGCAGTACGCCAAGCCCCTGCTGATCGTGCCGCCGCAAATCAACAAGTACTACATTTTCGACCTGAGCCCGGCCAACAGCTTTGTGCAATACTCGCTGAAAAACGGCCTGCAAACCTTTGTGGTCAGCTGGCGCAACCCGGACGTGCGGCACCGCGAATGGGGCTTGTCCACGTACGTCGCGGCGCTGGAGGAAGCGCTCAACGTGTGCCGGGCGATCACCGGCGCCCGCGAAGTCAACCTGATGGGCGCGTGTGCCGGCGGCTTGACCATCGCTGCCTTACAGGGCCATCTGCAAGCCAAGCGCCAACTGCGGCGTATCTCCAGCGCCAGTTACCTGGTGAGCCTGCTGGACAGTCAGATCGACAGCCCCGCCATGTTGTTCGCCGACGAGCAAACCCTCGAAGCCGCCAAGCGCCGCTCCTATCAGCAAGGCGTGCTGGACGGCCGCGACATGGCCAAGGTGTTCGCCTGGATGCGCCCCAATGACTTGATCTGGAATTACTGGATCAACAACTACTTGCTGGGCAAAGAGCCGCCCGCGTTCGACATCCTGTACTGGAACAACGACAACACGCGCTTGCCCGCCGCGCTGCATGGCGACCTGCTGGACTTCTTCAAGCACAACCCCCTGAGCCATCCCGGCGGCCTGGAGGTGTGCGGCACGCCCATCGACTTGCAGAAGGTCACGGTGGACAGCTTCAGCGTGGCCGGGATCAACGACCACATCACGCCGTGGGACGCGGTGTACCGCTCCACGCAATTGCTCGGTGGCGACCGACGCTTCGTGCTGTCCAACAGTGGGCATATTCAGAGCATCCTCAACCCGCCAGGCAACCCCAAGGCCAACTACGTCGAAAACCCCAAGCTGAGCAGCGACCCGCGCGCCTGGTACTACGACGCCAACCACGTCGAAGGCAGCTGGTGGCCACAGTGGCTGGAGTGGATCCAGCAACGCTCGGGCGTACAACGCGAAACCCTCACCGCCCTGGGCAACCAGAATTACCCTCCAATGGAAGCGGCGCCAGGCACCTACGTGCGGGTGCGCTGAGCTCGACGATCAGATTAAGAAGACTGGATGAAGACCCGCGACCGTATCCTTGAATGTGCCCTGCAATTGTTCAACCGCAAGGGCGAACCGAACGTCTCGACCATGGAGGTGGCCAATGAAATGGGGATCAGCCCCGGCAACCTCTACTACCACTTCCATGGCAAGGAGCCGTTGGTGCTCGGGCTGTTCGAGCGCTTTCAATGTGAACTGGCGCCCCTGCTCGACCCACCGGCGGACGCGCAACTGGAGGCCCAGGATTACTGGCTGTTCCTGCACCTGATCGTCGAGCGTATGGCCCATTACCGGTTTCTGTTCCAGGACCTGTCGAACCTGGCCGGGCGTCTGCCAAAACTCGCCAAGGGTATTCGCAACCTGCTCACGGCACTCAAGCGCACCCTGGCTTCATTGCTGGCACGGCTGAAGGCGGCGGGGCAATTGGTCAGCGACACCCAGGCACTTGGGCAGTTGGTGGAACAGATCACCATGACCCTGCTGTTTTCCCTGGATTACCAGCGGATTCTCGACCGTGAAGGTGAAGTGCGGGTGGTGGTGTACCAGATCATGATGCTGGTGGCGCCGCACCTGTTGTTGCCGGCGCGGCTGGCGACCGAGCGGCTGGCGCTGCGTTATCTGGACGACCAGGTCTGAGGGTCAGCCAGGCTCGCCAAATTGGTGAGTGAACTTGAACAGTTCGCTATCGCTCCTTATGCCCAGTTTTCGATAAGCCGATTGTTTTTGCGTACTAATGGTACTTGCACTGCGCGAAAATTTTGCCGCAATTGAATTCACTGACATCCCATCCAGAAAACAACGCAACACTTCTTGCTCCTTGGGTGTGAGGCAGGCGTTCAACTGCAAAGGACTCGAAAAGTCCATTTTCGACTTTACATTTGTGGCATCAAGTATTGATTGCATACCTTGCAGTGCCGGCACCATACAAGGTTGCAAGTAGATCCGTCCTTGGGCGACCGTTCGAATCGCCGCAATCAATTCAGTCATGTTTTGGGTTTTCCCAAGGATCCCCCAACATCCGGCCTTCAAGGACAATGAGACGGTCGCAGGCGTGTAGTGCGAACACACAACCAAGGGCCTGCACTGACTGAAACGTCTATTCAGCGACTGGAGCAAGTTGAGGCCGTCACTGTCAGAGGGCGCCAGTACAAAGTCCATTACCACCACATCCGCCGGCCGCCGGGCAAGCGCTTCCAGCAATTGTGCTCCCGTCCCGAAGGAGCCGATTACAGTGAGGTCGGACTCTTGGCTCAAACCCAACTCGAGCCCCTGCCGGACCATTTCATGGTCATCTAACAGCATGACAGTATGTAAATTGGAAGTTGAAGCAGGCATAGAAAACCCGAATAAGTTATACAACGAACCAACAACCCCTACTGTTGCGATCACGGTATACCCAGCCTTACACATGGATCAATACAGAAGAACAATAAGCTGTAATTCTTCAGAACTATCCTACGGAAAAATCCACGCGCAATAAGAACCTTCCTACAGAAACTCCGCCATGCAACTAGAACCACCCACACTTAAAAACAAATCTTTCGAACAATCACGAGACAAAACTCGCTGGCGCTCTATAGATGCTCTTCACGTTAAAAGACCACTATAAGGCTGCCCGCCAATCGAGACGAATTCGAAATAAAAGACAGGCACAGCGCTTTACCTGCGGCGGGCCACACCGATAAATCACCACTGGGATTACCATGAAAGTCAACGCTCTATCCAAGATAGCGGCCGCTCTGGCCTTGACCGCCGCTGTATCGCACTCTGCGTACGCCAACGATGGCACCATCAATTTCAGCGGCCTGGTGACCGACGTGACCTGCACGATCGAAGGTTCAGCGCCGGGCACTGGCGCCGTGGTCAAGGACGTTAACCTGGGCGGTGTTTCCGCCGCGCGCCTGGACACTGCGGGTAAACGCGCCAACCTGACCGGCTTCACCATTCGCATTGGCTCGCCAGGCGAGGGCAGTTGCACCAACGGTCGCACCGCAATGGTTGCCTTTGACCCGACCAGCCCGGCCATTGATGTAGCAACCGGACGCTTGAACATCGACGGCTACGATGACCCGACCGACACCACTAACGCCAAAAACGTACAGGTCGAAGTGACTAACCGCGGTGGCACCCCGATTAACGTCTACACCGAAAAATCCGAAGGCGTGGTGATTGTCGACAACCAGGCCGTCATCCCCCTGGCCGCGCAAATGTACGCCAGCGCGCCCGCTACCGAAGGTACGGTCAGGACTCGTGTCGGCTTTCTAGTCGAGTACGCCGAGTAAGGGAGCCGCAGGCCTGCACCGTCAAGCCTTGCATGCTACGGACCTGCGCTAGCTGCGCAGGTCCCTCCTGATGAGAAGAGACCCTCTGACTATGAAAAGAATGGCCCGCCTGGCGCTTGCCATCTGCGCTTGCGGATTTTTATCACTGCCGACGCTTCCCTCCCATGCAGGCGTGATTATTCATGGCACGCGCGTGATCTACCCTGCTCAACAGCAGGAGGTTACGGTGCGCCTGGAGAATAAGGGCCCCCGTCCCGCGCTGGTGCAAACCTGGTTGGATACTGGCGACCGGCAATCGACACCTGCCACGGCGCAAACACCGTTCACCCTTTCGCCTCCGATCTTTCGGATTGAGCCTCACCAGCAACAAGCCTTGCGCTTGCGCTATTCCGGCGAACCATTACCCACCGACCGCGAAAGCCTGTTCTGGCTGAACGTTCTGGAAGTACCACCGCTCTCTACCGATGCCGCGCAACAAAACCAGATCGAGTTATCGTTCCGCACCCGCTTGCGCGTATTTCTACGACCCCAGGCACTGCCCTACCCTGTCGGCGACGCCCCGGCAAAACTGCAATGGAAACTGGTGGCCCACGAACAAGGCTTCGCCCTGCAAGCCAGCAACCCCACGCCGTATCACATATCCCTCGCCTCGATCGACTTGCTGAGCGACAGCAAACGGTTCAGCAAAGCACCAAACAAAGCCGCCGACGACAGCCTGCTGATGCCGGCCGGTGGCGTGAAACTGTTTGTGTTACCCCTGCTGCGCAATCGCCCCAACGGCGAGAGCAAAATCGAATTCACCACGGTCAGCGACTTTGGTGCCCGCGTGCGCCATTCGGCAGGCCTTACCCCTTCATCCGCAGGATGACCCTTGCATGAATTCGACGTCCAGTTCACACCTGCCCGCCAGGCTCATGGCAATGATGTTTGCGCTGTTTGGCGCCGTCTCCGTACAGGCGAGCGTTGTTATCAACAGCACTCGAATTGTCTACCCGCAAAACGACAAGGAGGTGACGGTCAGGCTTGAAAGCAAAAACCAGACACCGGTGCTGGTCCAGACGTGGCTGGACGACGGCGATGAACACTCGACGCCGGATCTGGCAGGCATACCCTTCGTCGTCACGCCGCCGATCTTTCGCATGGAGCCGGGAAAACAACAGGTAGTGCGCCTGGCCTTTACGGGCGAAACCTTGCCGTCAACGCAGGAAAGCCTGTTCTGGTTCAACTTGCTGGAGGTGCCCTCACAGTCGCAGGACGCCCAACAGGGCAACCAGTTGCAACTCGCATTCCGCTCCCGGATCAAGTTGTTTTTCCGCCCGCAGAGCCTTCCCTACAGCGTCGAGGCCGCGCCTGGAAAACTGAACTGGCGGCGCGTCTCGACCGAGCAGGGCCTGGCACTGGAAGTCCACAACCCGACCCCGTATCACGTGACGTTCGAGCAGATCGACGTGCTGGCGGCAGGGCAGCGTCATGTCCGCGAACCGGCGGCCTCAGGCGCTGAGAATATGGTGCCCCCAGGCGGTCGCAACCGCTTTGAGTTTCCCCGCCTCGAAACACCGCTGAACACCCCGGTAACCATAGAGTTCCAGGCGCTCGACGACTTTGGCGTAAAGGTTCCTCACAGCGCCAAGGTTTCCCCATGACAGCCCGGACACTCTGCCGTCCACCGTAGCTTTCCGGCATCCAGCCAGCGCCGCACCACACACCTTCGGTCGATGCCCTTTTTTCAGGGCAGGGACTCTCTATGCCGAAATTCGGACAGTACCCTTTTTGTGAGAATGGTAAACATGAGTTTGAACACGCGAGCCAGGGTAAGTAGCGGGTCCCTGCCACGTCATCGCTTGAAACCGATGGTACGTAGCCTGCTGCTGGTGAGTGGTGCCTATGCCATGGGCGCCCACAGTGCCGAGCAGGTCGAGTTCAACCCGGCTTTCTTTCCGGATAGAGCGGCCGGCCTGCAGGTCGATATTTCAAAATTCAGCCAGGGTAACGTCGTACTGCCCGGCAGCTACCGCACTGACGTCCACCTCAACGGCCAGTGGATCGGGCGCGAAACCTTGACCTTCGTCGCGGTCAATGGCCAAAAGGCAGCGCAGCTGTGCCTGGAGCGTGACGCGCTACTCAGGTTTGGCATCGACCTGGACACTGTCGAACAGCAGTCCGCTGAAGCCGGTGAAACACCCTCGTCTGCATTCGACAATTGCGCCGATATTGCAGGCTACTTGCCAGGCGCAAACAGCCAGTTTGACCCAGGCGAAAACCGCCTGGACTTGCAGGTTCCGCAGATTTACCTGGCGCGCAAGGTGCGCGGCTATGTCGACCCGCAGCATTGGGACGGAGGAATCGATGCCGCCTTTGTGCGCTACAACGCCAATACCTTTGCTACCCAGGCCAATGGTCGCTCGCTCGGCTCCAACTACCTGGGCCTCAACACCGGGCTCAATCTGGGTGACTGGCACTGGCGCCACAATGGCAGCTACAGCCAATCCACTTCAGGGTCCGGCTATCAAAGCAGCGCCACCTATGTGCAGCGCGAACTGAGCAAGCTGCAGTCACAGTTGATGGTGGGCGAGATCTACACCCCTGGCGAACTGTTCGACAGCGTGCGCCTGCGCGGCGCAAGCCTGTTCAGCGACGACCGGATGTTGCCCGACTCCCAGACCGGTTTTGCGCCGGTTGTGCGAGGCTTCGCAGAGACCAACGCACGTGTCACCGTGCGTCAGCGCGGCGTGCTATTGGATGAAGTGTCGGTGGCCCCTGGCCCTTTCGTTCTCAACGATTTGTTCCCCACCGGCTACGGCGGTGACCTGACCGTCACGGTCACCGAGGCCGATGGTCGCCAGCGTGAGTTCATCGTACCGTTCGCCGCCAACGCCAACCTGCTGCGTCCCGGCTACAGCCGCTACTCGTTGAGCATTGGCCAACTGGATGAAATTGGCCTGCGGCATCCACCCACGCTGATGCAGGCAACTTACCAGCACGGCCTGAACAACCTGCTGACCGGGTACACCGGCGCGGTGGTCGGCGACGACTACCAGTCGCAGTTGCTGGGCACGGCGTTCAATACCCCACTCGGTGCGTTATCTTTTGACCTGACCCACTCGAACGCCCAGTTGCCGGGTCACGGTACACGTGAGGGGCAAAGCGTGCAGGTGCGCTACAGCAAGAACTTCGCGGACACCGGCACCCACTTTGCCCTGGGGGCGTACCGTTACTCCACCGAAGGGTTCCTGAATGTGGGCGATGCCGCGCGCGTTCGCGACCTCGCCATCGACGGTCTGAGCCTGGACAACGTATCGCGCGTGCGCGACAGGATGGACATCAGCCTCAACCAGAGCCTGGGTAAAGGCTCGATGTACCTGACCGGCTCCCGGCAGAATTACTGGAACCGTACAAATGGCAACCTGACCTTCACCGCGGGTTACAGCAACAGTTGGAAGGGGCTTCACTACACCGTCAGCGCACAGCGTACCCGTGACCTGCTGAGTGACCGGGTCGACAAGCAAGTTGACTTTACCTTGAGCCTGCCGCTGGGCAGCGACGCACGCTCGCCGACCCTGACCACCATGGCGTACCGCGGCGATCAAAGCAGCGGCGAGCGCGTCACGTTGGGCGGCAGCCTCGGCGAGCGCAATGAGTTCAGCTACGGCCTGGGGGCCAGCCGGGCGCACGGCAGCGGTAATTCAACGAGTGCGGACGTGAAATACCAGGCAAACCATGCCGTGCTGTCTGCCGGTTATGGACAGAGCAACGACTACCGCTCAGCTTCATTTGGCGTGACGGGAGGTATTGTCGCTCACGCCGGCGGCGTGACCTTCGCCCCGGAGCTGGGCGATACCCTCGGCATCGTCCAGGCACCCGAAGCCGAGGGCGCGCGAATCAATGGCAACCACAGTGCACAAGTCGGCAAGAGTGGCTATGCCGTGGTGCCACACCTCACCCCTTATCGACAAAACGTCGTCGAGTTGGACCCCAAGGACTTGTCCGTCGACGTGGAGCTCAAGACGGCTTCGCAAAATGTGGCGCCGCGCGCGGGTTCGGTGGTGAAGCTGCAATTTGAGACGGTCAGCGGCCAGGCCCTGTTGATTACGGCGCTGCGCGAGGACGGCAGCCTGCTGCCATTCGGTTCGGATGTATTCGATGAGGACGGCGCGAGCGTCGGGATAGTTGGCCAGGGCGGTAAAGCGTTTGTCCGCGTGTCTCACCCACAGGGGCAACTCACCGTGAAGTGGGGCTCAACTACTAACGCTACCTGCCGGTTCCACTACGACTCAAGCGCACAACCGGATGCCGATGGCGCCAACCGCTTGCGGCATCTGAACGCAGGTACTTGTCAGGCCGACGCACCCATTGCGGCAGAGGCAGTGCCGCCATCCGACGAGCGCAGTTCGCCTATCTAAGGGGTTGATGCGGCGCTGTCCGGTCGGGCACGCCGCATTCCTTGCCTACAAACGCCCTATTTCCGTATGGGACTCATGATGAAGCACTCTATTAGATTCATTTCCGCACTGCTGGTATTTGGGGTGCCCATCGCAGCTCAAGCCGCGTGCGACACTTACATGAACTCAGAACATGGCCTCACTCTGCCGGCCGTTATCACCGTACCCGACAGCCTTCCTGTGGGAGCTGAAATCATCCGCCGGCCCTTCAGCAACGTTGTTCCTGCCCGTTACATGAATTGCGACACCCCCACCCTGATATCGCTTTACGGGCGTTACAGCGGGATGCAGGAAACGACCTACCCGTATGCCTATCGCACCGAAGCGCCAGGCGTTGGCATTCGTATAACCATCACCGACGCCCGCCCAGGGACCAGTTTCTATGCGTTCCAGACTGTTCAAGCCACTCTATTCGCCGGAAGGCATCCCATCTACACGAATGCGGAAGCGGTCTTCTACAAAATCGGGCCGATTACAGGCGGGACAGTGCCTGCCGCAATCATCTGGCAATCCACCATGCGGAATGCCGGCCCCCCCGTGGGTACCTTTCGGCTGAGCATCACCAGCCCGATACGCTTCGTCAGCCCCGCCACCACGTGCGACCTCGCGGCAGGTGACGTCAACCGCACCATTACACTCCCTCCGATACGCGTCGGTGACTTAAGAAACGCCGTCTCCGCAGGCGCATACAATTTCGAGCTGACGGCCAATTGCACCGGTGCTACGAACGTCACCTACCGTTTTTCCGGTACACCCGCCGCAGGAAACGCCGTGCTCTTCGCCAATACGGGCACTGCCGGCAATGTCGGTCTGTGGCTGTATTCACGCATCAACGGGGCTAACCAGAACATTGGCGCGAACAACACCAGCCACACGCGCACGCTGGTTGTTTCCGGCAACCGTGCAGTCCTGCCACTCGGCGCTGCCTATCACAGAACTGGCACGGTCACCCAAGGCACGTTAGTCAGCACCGCAACGGTCAACATTACCTACAACTGAAACCTTGAGGATCATTGAATGAGCATCCGAACCCTGCCGATACTGCTGGCAATCACGGCGAGCCTGGCCGCCAATGCGGTGCAGGCCGCTACCACGGGTACCCTGCGCTTTGCCGGTGTGGTCAACGCCGGCACGTGTAACCTGGCCGCCGGCGACTTGAATCGCACAATCACACTACCGCCCATCAAGATTTCAGACTTTGGTGCGAGCCCCAGCGCCGGATCGTTCGATTTCGACATCTCTGCCGACTGCGAATCGGACCTTCGCAACGTAATTTTCCTGTTCACCGGCCCACCGTCCGCAGGGAATGCCGCGCTGTTTGCCAACACAGGTACATCGGGCGGCACTGCCCTTTGGCTGCTACACCGGGCGCCCACCCTTTATACCATCCCTGCTAACGGCACCGCTGCCCAGCGCAGTCGTACGATTGCGACGAGTAGCAACAGGGCGGTGATACCGCTTCGAGCGTCGTACCATAAGACCGGCGCCGCGATCACCCAAGGCACCCTGGCCAGCGCTGTCACCGTTTCGATCACTTACAACTGACAGGCCCTTGGGCAGCGCCCAGGTTGTGATCGCGCAAAAAAATGCCCGACCTTTGCAGGCCGGGCATTTTTTGTACGTCCCGGAAAATCAGGACTGACTGGATGGCGCCGGGGTCGCAGGCGTTGCAGTCGGGGCAGCAGCAGGCGTTGGCGCGGAGACCGAGTTGGCGCTCGAAACTGCAGGCGCCGGGGTGGCAGGCTTGGCGGCAATGGCTGGCTTTGGCGCTGCTGGTTTCTTCGCTACAGCGGGCTTTTTCGCAGCGGCTGGCTTGGCTGCAGGTTTCGCAGCGGCTGGCTTGGCAGCGGGCTTCGCGGCAGCGGTTTTGGCCGCGGGCTTGGCAGCGGGTTTCGCTGCTGGTTTCGCGACTGCCTTGGCTGCAGGTTTAGCCGCAGGTTTGGCGGCGGTTTTAGCCGCCACGGGTTTAGCGGCAGGCTTGGCGGCCGGTTTGGCAGCTGCGGTTTTCGCCGCGGGCTTGGCAGCCGGTTTAGCGACGGCTTTGGCTGGAGCCTTGGCAGCAGGTTTGGCAGCCGCTTTCACCAGTGGCTTGGCGGCAGTTTTCGCAGCCGGTTTGGCGGCAGCGGTTTTAGCAGCAGGCTTGGCGACAGGCTTGGCAGCTGCGGCCTTCGCCGGAGCGACTTTGGCGCCGGTGAGTTTTTCGATTTGCTTGGTCAGGGTATCGACCTTGCTGTGCAGCGTCTTCAATTCAGCTTTGCTAGGCACGCCCAGTCGCGCAATGGCACTGTTGAGGCGTTTGTCGAAAGTCTCTTCCAACTTGCCCCAGGTGTCAGAAATAGTCGACTTGGCGGAACCGGCAGTTGCCTTGGCCGCTTCAACTTTTTTACCAACCGTGCTTTTGGTCAACTTCTCGGCCTTCTCGCCGTCCTTGACCAAAGTCTCGAAGTATTTACCGCCGTCACTGCTAACCTTCGAGTACACGCCTAAACCAGCAAGCCAGATCTTACGGGAATATTTTTCAACTTCCCCGACCCACGAGCTGCCTTCTTTCTGAGTAGTCTTTTTAACAGCCATCCCGATGTCTCCTTAGTGTTTACGCGCGACACGTTCGAGCAATGCCGTCAGCTCTTCGAGCTTAGCAGAGAGTGTCTCCACGTCATGTTTAGACGCAATGCCGATTCGATTCAAGGCACTTGCAACACGCGTGTCAAAAGCTTTTTCAACTTTATCCAGCTGAACTTCTACCAGACCTTTGACGGAGGAGACATTACTCTTTACTTGGTCAATCTGACTGTTGGCAGCATCAAGTTGTTCAATGGCAACTTTTTTGCCTTTACTTTCAACATGTTGACCGCTCTTAACCAGCGCTTTGAAGTACTCGCCGCCCTCGCTTCCGACCTTGGCGTAGGCACCAAGACCTGCCAGCCAGATCTTGCGGGCGTAGGTTTTAACGTCACTCAGGGCGGTGGTCTGGGTGTCGATTTTTTTCTTCAAGATAACTTTGGCCATGGTGCACCTCACGCAAAAAAGGGGGGAGGAACGGCCCGCAGGAGTTGAGGGCTTGGGCACAAAGTAGGTTGAAAAATTAGAATCGGCACCCTAAGAACTGTCGGATCAAGCCAGCGCCTTATCCAGGGCCTTCTCGATTTCGGACTTGATCGTGCCACTCATGGCCGACATCAACAGGCCCAATTCAACATCGATGCGCAGCGAAGCATCCGCCACTAACACCGTACCTTTAACCCCTGACCGCTTGAGGTTCAAGGTGTCGCCGGACCACGAAGGCTCCAGGCCATATTGCTCTTTAAGTTTTTGCGCCAACTTGTCTGCCTTCTCCCGTGCCCCTTCTTTACCCAGGGAATGTGCACGTTCAACGGTAATACGGGCCATTGCAATGACTCCTCTTTATAGCGACTTGAAGACCCGCACTGCGGCAAAAGGTCTCGGTGACCGCGTATCTTACCTTCAGCCTTGCCAAGACAAAGCAGGCCTTGGGGATTATCATGTCTCGCATTCTCTTTTGGTGACAGCGATATGACTGATCAGCGCAAAGGCAGCGATGCCGAACCCACCACTCACTTCGGCTTCAAGAACGTCCCGGAAAGCCAGAAAGCGGAAAAAGTCGCTGAGGTGTTCCACTCCGTAGCCGCCAAGTACGACCTGATGAACGACGTGCTCTCCGGCGGCATGCACCGCCTGTGGAAGCGCTTTACCATCGAGTTGTCGGGCGTACGCACCGGCAACCGCGTGCTGGACATCGCCGGCGGTACGGGCGACCTCGCGGCCAAGTTCTCCAAACTCGTCGGCCCTACCGGCCAGGTTGTATTGGCAGACATCAACGGCTCGATGCTCAAGGTCGGCCGCGATCGCCTGCTCGACAAAGGCGTGGCCGGCAATATCGAATTCGTCCAGGCCGACGCTGAAAAGCTGCCGTTCCCCGACAACCATTTCGACTGCGTGACCATCGCCTTCGGCCTGCGCAACGTCACCCATAAAGAAGACGCGATCCGCTCGATGCTGCGCGTGCTCAAGCCGGGTGGCCGCCTGTTGGTGCTGGAGTTCTCCAAGCCGACCAACGCGCTGATGTCCAAGGTCTACGACACCTACTCGTTCGCCTTCATGCCGCTGATGGGCAAGCTGATCACCAATGACGCCGAAAGCTACCGCTACCTGGCCGAATCGATCCGCATGCATCCCGACCAGGAAACCCTGAAGTCGATGATGGTGGAAGCCGGTTTTGACCGCGTGACCTACCACAACATGACTTCAGGCATCGTCGCCCTGCATCGCGGCATCAAGCCCTGATGCTGTTCGCAGGTCTTCTCGCCAGCGTCGAACACGGCCTCAACCGTGTGCTGCGCCTGGACAGCACCGCCCTGGCGCGGCTCGCGCACCTGAACGGCAAAGTCATCGCCGTGGACTGCACCAGCCCCGCCTTGCAGCTGTTTATCCTGCCCAGCGATGAAGGCCTGCTGCTCGCCAGTCAATGGGCCGCCGACGCCGACTGCACCCTGCGCGCGCCGGCATCGAGCCTGTTGCACCTGGCGTTGAGCCGCAACAAGACCGCCATCCTCCACGGCCCTGAAGTGCACCTGGAAGGCGACAGCGCAGTGCTGATGGACCTGGCCGCCGTGCTGCAAGACCTGGAACTGGACTGGGAATACGAGCTGTCCCGCTGGATCGGCCCCGTCGCCACCCAGTTGATCAGCGGGCACCTGCGCAGCCGCACGCGCTGGTACCAGCAAGGGTTCGCCAGCCTCAACCAGAACCTCGCCGAATACCTGAGCGAAGAATCGCGCACCCTAGTCGGAGAACGAGAAGCGCAAGCGCGCTTTCGCGAACTCGACAAGGCCAAAATCGACCTGGAACGCCTTGAGGCGCGCTTCGAGCGCCTGAGCCGTTCCCTTGATCCAAGCGATAACGCATGAAGCTTCTCGCCGTCCGCCGTTTGTTTCGTATCCAGCGCGTCGTAATCCGCTATCGCCTCGATGACCTGCTGTTCGCCCTGCCCTTGCCGTGGTTCCTACTGGCGGTGCGCTATGTGCTGCCGTGGCGCTGGTTCCCGCGCAAACCGCTGGAGCTGAGCCGTGGCGCGCGCCTGCGCATGGCCTTGCAAGACCTGGGGCCGATCTTTATCAAGTTCGGGCAGATCCTCTCCACCCGTCGCGACCTGTTGCCGGAAGACATCGCCGACGAGTTGATGCTGCTGCAGGACCGCGTGCCGCCGTTTGATTCCCAGCAGTCGATGAAGCTGATCGAAGAGCAGCTGGGCAAAAAGATCAGCGAGGTATTCAGCCGCTTCGACGTCGAACCACTAGCCTCCGCCTCCGTGGCGCAAGTGCACGCGGCGCAGTTGAAGACCGGCGAAGAAGTGGTGGTGAAGGTGATCCGTCCGGGCCTCAAGCCGATCATCGGCCAGGACCTTGCGTGGCTGTTCATTCTCGCCCGCGCCGCCGAGCGCTTCTCCGCCGACGCGCGCCTGCTGCACCCGGTGGACGTGGTCGCCGACTACGAAAAAACTATCTACGACGAACTCGACCTGCTGCGCGAAGCGGCCAACGCCAGCCAGCTCAAACGCAATTTCGAAGGCTCGCCTCTGCTGTACGTGCCGCAGGTTTACTGGGACTGGTGCCGGCCGAAAGTGCTGGTGATGGAGCGCATCTACGGCGTGCAGGTCACCGACCTTGCGACCCTGGCCGATCAGCGCACCGACATGAAAATGCTCGCCGAGCGCGGCGTGGAGATCTTCTTCACCCAGGTGTTCCGCGACAGCTTCTTCCACGCCGACATGCACCCGGGCAACATCTTCGTCAGCACCGTCAACCCGTGGAGCCCGCAGTACATTGCGATCGACTGCGGCATCGTCGGTAGCCTGACCCCGCAAGACCAGGATTACCTGGCGCGCAACCTGTTCGCCTTCTTCAAGCGCGACTACCGCCGCGTGGCGCAGTTGCACATCGATTCGGGCTGGGTGCCGGCGGAAACCAAGCTCAACGAATTCGAAGCCGCGATCCGCACCGTGTGCGAGCCAATCTTTGAAAAACCGTTAAAAGATATTTCCTTCGGCCAGGTGCTGATGCGTCTGTTCCAGACCGCGCGGCGCTTCAATATGGAAGTGCAGCCGCAACTGGTGCTGTTGCAGAAAACCCTGCTCAACATCGAAGGCCTTGGCCGTCAGCTGTACCCGGACCTCGACCTGTGGAACACCGCGCAGCCGTTCCTCGAACGCTGGATGCGTGAGCGTGTCAGCCCGAAAACGCTGTTCGGCAACCTGCAAAGCCAGGTGGAACAGCTGCCGCACCTGGCCAACATGACCCGCGATTTGCTCGAGAGGATGTCGCAACCGCACGCCAAGGACCCCGCACCGCCGTGGCAGAAACGCAAGGATGACTGGTTCCTGCGTCTGTTAGGCGCCGCGCATCTGGTCGGCGGCGTGATGCTGGCCATCGGTGGGCCGCTGAATCAACTGGGCCACTGGCCGGCAGGCATCATGGTCGCCGTGGGTATCTATCTGATCGTGCGTCGATAGCCAATCCGGTTATACACTGTCGCAAATTGCCGGAGCCGAAGATGAAAGACTGGCTGGACGAGATCAAGTGGGACAGTGACGGCCTGGTGCCGGCCATTGCCCAGGACTACAAGACCGGGCGCGTGCTGATGATGGCCTGGATGAACCGCGAGGCCCTGAGCCTCACCGCCACTGAGCAGCGCGCCATTTACTGGTCACGTTCGCGTGGCAAACTGTGGCGCAAGGGCGAAGAGTCGGGGCACGTGCAAAACCTGCACGAAATGCGCATCGACTGTGACGCCGATGTGGTGATCCTCAAGGTCGAGCAGATCGGCGATATCGCCTGCCACACCGGCCGTCACAGCTGCTTCTATCGCGTATTCGAAAACGGCGAATGGAAGGTTGTGGAGCCGGTGCTCAAAGACCCGCACGCCATTTACTCGGCAGGACACTGAACATGAGCGATACCCTGAACCGCGTGGCCCAGGTGCTGGAAGACCGCAAAGGTGCGGACGCCGACAGCTCCTACGTCGCCAGCCTGTACCACAAGGGCCTGAACAAGATCCTTGAAAAACTCGGCGAAGAATCCGTCGAGACCATCATCGCGGCCAAGGATGCCGAAATCAGCGGCGATTACAGCGATGTAATCTACGAAACCGCCGACTTGTGGTTCCATAGCATGGTAATGCTCGCCCAACTGGGGCAGCACCCACAGGCTGTGCTGGATGAACTGGACCGTCGCTTCGGCTTGTCCGGGCATGCCGAAAAGGCCTCGCGCCCGTCCGCCTGAATAACTATTACTGAGGATTTGCAGCATGGGCATTTTTGACTGGAAACACTGGATCGTCATTCTGGTGGTGGTGGTTTTGGTGTTCGGCACCAAGAAACTCAAAAACCTCGGCACCGACGTGGGCGAGTCGATCAAGGGTTTCCGTAAAGCCATGAACGATGACGAAAAACCCGCTGACCCTGCTGCCAACCCAGTACCGCCGGCCCAGCCTGTGCACCCGCAGGCCGCCCAGCCGATCACCGAGCGTCGCACCTTCGACGTGCAGGCTGAGAAAGTCGAAGAGCCGATCCGCAAAGACTCGTGAGCACTGAATAATGTTTGGTATCAGCTTCTCTGAACTGCTCCTCGTCGGCCTCGTGGCCTTGCTGGTACTGGGGCCGGAACGCCTGCCCGGTGCCGCACGCACGGCCGGCCTGTGGATCGGGCGCCTGAAGCGCAGTTTCAACGCCATCAAACAGGAAGTTGAACGGGAAATCGGCGCCGACGAGATCCGCCGACAACTGCACAACGAGCATATTTTATCGTTGGAGCAGGAAGCGCGGAAGATTCTGAGCCCGGTGCAGGAACCGGCCAAACCGGTGGAACCTGTGGCCGAGCACAGCATCGCGCCGACGCCCGTGGCCGACGCCACACCCGTCACCCCTGCGCCTACCGTGCCCACCCCGACAGAGCCAGCGCCGGCGCCCGTTGCGTCGCCCGCTCCCCATGACCCTACATTGCCGCCGCGAGCCCCATGAGCGCTGATAAACCGGAAAACGACCAGCATATGCCGCTGGTCTCGCACCTCACCGAGCTGCGTACCCGCCTGCTGCGTTGCGTGGCGGCGATCTTCGTGATCTTTGCCGGGCTGTTCGCCTTTACCCAGCAGATCTACACCTTCGTCTCAACGCCCTTGCGCCAGTACCTGCCGGTAGGCGCGACGATGATCGCCACCGACGTGTCGTCGCCGTTCCTGACGCCATTGAAGCTGACGATGATGGTCTCGCTGTTCCTGGCGATCCCGGTGATCCTGCATCAGATCTGGGGCTTTATCGCGCCTGGCCTGTACAAGCATGAGAAGCGCATCGCCGTACCGTTGTTAGTGTCGAGCATCCTGCTTTTTTACACCGGCATGGCCTTCGCCTACTTCCTGGTGTTCCCGCTGATCTTCAAGTTTTTCGCCGCCGCCACCCCGGCCGGCGTGGAAATGATGACCGACATCACCAGCTACCTCGACTTCGTGATGACACTGTTCTTCGCCTTTGGCGTGGCCTTCGAAATTCCCGTGGCCGTGGTGCTGCTGGTGTGGATCGGCGTGGTCAACGTTCAGTACCTGAAGAAGATCCGACCGTACGTGATCATCGGCTGCTTTGTGGTCGGTATGATCCTGACCCCGCCGGACATCTTCTCCCAGACCCTGCTGGCCGTGCCGATGTGGATGCTGTTCGAGGTCGGCATCCTGTTCAGCGGCCTGATCAGCAAGCGTGGCGAGCACCCGGATGACCAACCCGCCGACGACGAACAGCCGCCAGCGACCCAGCCGTGAACCTGCTGTTGCTTGAAGAGGCTGACTTTATCGCGGCCGACCGGGTGATCTTGCGTGATCGGCGGCTGGTGCATATGCAGGAAGTCCACCGCGCCGCCGTAGGCGACAGCCTGCGCGTGGGGTGCATTGGCGGGCTGATGGGCAGCGCGCAACTACTGCGCCTGGAAGCCAGCGAGGCCGAGCTGCAGGTCAGCTTCGACCAGCCGCCCCCAGCCAAACTGCCGCTGACCCTGTTGCTGGCCCTGCCGCGCCCGAAAATGCTGCGCCGCGTGTTGCAGACCGTGGCGGCCATGGGCGTGCCAAAAGTGGTGCTGGTCAACAGCTACCGGGTGGAAAAGAGCTTCTGGCAAACCCCGTTCCTGGAACCCGAGGCGATTCGCGAGCAGTTGATCCTCGGCCTCGAACAGGCGCGGGACACCGTGCTTCCGGAGATCGTCATCGAAAAACGTTTCAAGCCGTTCGTAGAAGATCGCCTGCCGGCCATGACCGCAGGCACCCTGGGCCTAATCGGCCACCCCGGCGATTACCCACCCTGCCCGCGCGGGCTGGATGAACCGGTCACCCTGGCTATTGGTCCGGAAGGCGGCTGGATCCCTTACGAAGTTGACCTGCTGGCCAAAGCCGGCTTGCAGCCGGTACAACTCGGCGCACGCATCCTGCGCGTCGAAACCGCCGTCACCGCCCTGCTCGCCCGTCTTTTCTAGCCGACCAACCTTGCTGGCTGAAGGACCTTTCTGTGGCGAGCGGGCTTGCCCCGCGTTGGGCTGCGAAGCGGCCCCCAAACCAAACGCCGCGATTCTGCCTGAAGCAACGTGGTGAGTTTATTGGGGCGGCTTCGCCCCCCAACGCGGGGCAAGCCCGCTCGCCACAAAGTTTGCATTTCCTTCAGATATTTCTTTGACAGCCGATAACCCCGGAATAAGTTCAAGCCTTGCTCCAGGGGAGTTCGCAGCATGTATCGTTGGTTAGCCGAAAAGCTGGGGAATGTCAGCGTCAAAACCAAACTGGCCGTAGGCTTTGGCCTGGTGTTGTTCCTGACGTTAATGATCACCTTCACCGGCTGGACCGGCCTGGGCGATGTGATCAGTCGCGGTGACAAGTTGGGGTATATCTCCAGCCTCAACGGGCTGACCAAAGACCTGCGCCTGGCGCGCCTGGACTATGAAATGCGCCGTGGAGAACAAGGCCCGAGCGCCGTCAACGACCTGCTGACGCAGCTGGACAATGGCCTCAAGACTGCCCGTACGCTTATCGAACAACCGGCTGACGTCACCCTGATCGACGAGCAGCTTGCGGCGGTAGACCAATACAAACGCGCGTTCAACGACATGGTTCAAGCCGGCGCCAACCGCGAAAACGCCCGCAGCAAGCTGGGTGATACCGCCGACAATGCGGTGCTCAAGGTGGGCGAAGTCGAGAAATCCCTGCTGCAAGGTGACAGCGTCACCCAGTTCAACAGCGTGGTCGACCTGAGCAAGCTGATCCAGCAGTCGCGCTTCCAGGTGCGCGGCTACACCTACAGCGGCAAGGTCGAAGCCGAAAAACCCGCCCTCGATGCCATCGACAATGCCCTGAAGAGAATCACCGAACTGCAAGGCCAATTGCCGGAGCAGTACCAGGCCAACCTGCAGCAGGCCGGCGTGTCGCTGCAAGCCTACCGCGCCGCCGTCAGCCAGTACCGGGACTCCCAGGTCGCCAGCGCAGCAGCGCTCAAGGCCATGATTGCCCAAGGCGACATACTGCTCGGCAACGCCGACAAACTCACCACCTCCCAAACCGTGGTGCGCGATACCGACACCGCACACGCCAAACAATTGTTGCTGCTGTCCACCGTGCTGGCGCTGATCTTTGGCCTGGTCGCCGCCTGGGCCATCACCCGTCAAATCATCATCCCGCTGAACCAGACCCTCCAAGTGGCTGAACGCGTCGCCTCGGGCGACCTGAGCCACAACCTGAAGTCCGAGCGCCAGGACGAGCTGGGCCAGCTGCAACGCGCCATGCAAAGCATGACCGTCGGCCTGCGCGAGTTGATCGGTGGCATCAGCGAAGGCGTCACCCAGATCGCCAGCGCCGCCGAGCAACTGTCGGCCGTGACCGAACAGACCAGCGCCGGGGTCAACAGCCAGAAGGTCGAGACCGACCAAGTGGCCACCGCCATGAACGAGATGGCCGCGACCGTGCAGGAAGTGGCGCGCAATGCCGAGGAAGCCTCGGAAGCTGCCGTGGCCGCTGACCAGCAGGCCCGCGAAGGCGACAAGGTAGTGGGTGAAGCCATCGCACAGATCGAGCGCCTGGCCGCTGAGGTCGGCAACTCGACCGAAGCCATGGGTCATCTCAAGCGCGAAAGCGATAAGATCGGCAGCGTGCTCGACGTGATCAAATCCGTGGCCCAGCAAACCAACCTGCTGGCCCTGAACGCCGCCATTGAAGCCGCACGTGCCGGTGAAGCCGGGCGCGGTTTCGCGGTGGTTGCCGACGAGGTGCGCAGCCTGGCCCAGCGCACCCAGAAGTCCACCGAAGAGATCGAAGAGTTGATCGTTGGCCTGCAAAGCGGCACCCAGCAGGTAGCGACCATCATGGACAACAGCCGTGGGCTGACCGACAGCAGCGTCGAGCTGACCCGCCGGGTCGGCAACGCGCTGGGCAATATCACCCGCACGGTCTCGACCATCCAGGCGATGAACTCGCAGATCGCCACCGCCGCCGAACAACAGAGCGCAGTGGCCGAAGAGATAAACCGCAGCGTGCTGAACGTGCGTGATGTGTCTGAACAAACCTCTGCCGCCAGTGAAGAAACCGCCGCGTCCAGCGCCGAACTCGCACGCTTGGGCATCTACTTGCAGACCCTGGTGGGGCGCTTCCGCATCTGACCCGCCCTTCGCGGCGGCCAATCGAGGCCGCCGCACTTCGGCAACTTGTGAAATTTCCTACACAGTTATCAGCCCGCACTCTCTCCGAATCGATATAGCGTTTCCTTGATTGCGAAGTGCTCTCTCGACTGTGGAGGCTCACCATGTTTTCTCGGCTGACCCGCTTGCTGGTCAACGCCAGCGTCCGTATGAAGCTCGTGCTGGGTTTCGGCCAAGTACTGGTCCTCAGCATCATCATCGCCGTGACCGGCTGGCAAGCCCTGAATACTGCGCTGTTCCGTTCGAACAATTTGACGGTGCTGGGGCAACTGACGGCCGCCGCTGAAGCGATGCGCGCGGAACGTATCGTTTACCGAACCCTGACGGACCGTGCCAGCCTGGGCAACATGGCCACGCAGATCGAGAAAATCGACCAGCACCTGCGCTACCTTTCGGATCACCTTGTGGACCCGGCCGACGTGCAACGCATTCAGGACGCGGAACAGCAGGTGGCGAGTTTCAAAAGAGCACTCGTGGACTTGCCTCCGCTGATCGAACAACGGGAAAACACCCGACCTCCGCTCAGGAGCATTGCCCTCCAGGCCAACGACATTCTCGATCAACTGGCCCTCGAACTGCCTGACCAGCGCGACCCGAAAGCCCTCGACGCCATCGACAACCTGCGTCAGGCCATGGAGCACGCCGAGGATCGCACCCAGAGCCCCGCCTGGGCTGCCGAGTCGCTGCAAGCCTATGCCGAAGCGGTCGGCCAGACCCTCGACGCCATGGACATCGCTCAGGCCGCCGTCACGAGCCTGCCCGTGGATGCATCACGGCTCAAAGCCGAACTGGCGAGCTACCGGGTGCAGCTGATAAAACTCAAGGACGCTCAAGTCACCACCGAAACCGCGCAGAACCACTTTGAACAACAGCTCAACCAGTTGCTGGAGCACAGCGACCGGGTCAGCCAGGGTCAGATTTTCAAGCGCGACCGCGAGGCGGATCACACCCGTACGCTGCTCGTCAGCGTCACGCTCACCGCACTGCTGCTCGGCTCACTGGCCGCTTGGTGGATCGCCCGGCAGATTGCCGTGCCGTTGCGCCAGGTGCTGTCCGTCGCCAACCGTATCGCCGGGGGTGATCTCAGCCCCGGCGCCGAGGTGGAGCGCCGGGATGAGGTGGGCCAATTGCAACAAAGCATGCAACTGATGACCCGCAACCTGCGCAGCCTGATCAGCGGCATTGGTGACAGCGCCCGGCAGATCGCCAGTGCGGCCGGGCAGCTATCGACCGTGACCGAACAGACGCGCGCCGGGGTCAACCGGCAGAAACACGAAACCGACCAGGTCGCCACCGCCATGAACGAAATGCTCGCCACGGCCCACGAAGTCGCCCGGCATGCCGAACACGCGTCGCTCGCGGCCAATGAGGCGAATAAACAAGCCAGCGCCGGTGACAAGGTCGTCGCGCAGGCCATTGAACAGATCGGCTATCTGGCCAGCGAAATGGCCCTCTCCAGCCGGGCGATGCTCACGTTGCAGCAGGAGAGCCAGAAGATCGGCAGCGTGCTGGACGTGATCAAGTCAGTGTCCCAGCAGACGAACCTGCTGGCGTTGAATGCCGCCATCGAAGCGGCTCGCGCGGGCAGCGCTGGCGAAGGGTTTGCCGTGGTGGCCGACGAGGTCCGCAGCCTGGCCCAACGCACCCAGGACTCCGCGGAAGAAATCGAAGGGCTGATCCTCGGCCTGCATGCCGGCACCCAGCAAGTGGCGGACATCATGGACAGCAGCCGCAGCCTCACCGACAACAGCGTCGGCCTGACCCGCGATGCCGGTGACGCACTGGCGGCCATTGCCCGGACGGTGTCGATCATCCAGGAAATGAACCCGCAGATCGCCGCCGCCGCCGAGCAGCAAAGCGCGGTGGCCGAGGAGATCAATCGCAGTGTGTTGAAGGTGCGGGATGTGTCGGAACACACCGCGGCCGCCAGTGAAGAAACGGCGGCGGCGAGCGTTCAATTGATGAGGTTGAGCATGGATTTGCAGACGCTGGTCGGCAGGTTCCGACTCTGAGGCTCACAGCACGCGCCTTTGTGGCCACAGCGTTTTTTTGTGGCGAGCGAGCTTGCTCGCGCTGGGCTGCGAAGCAGCCCCAATAAGCTCACCGCGACTTTCCAGACAGCGCGCTGTTGGCAGGTTTCAGGGCCGCTACACGCCCCAGCGCGAGCAAGCTCGCTCGCCACAATAAGTGCTTTTATTACAGGACCTGGCGCAGGAACGCCTGGGCCCGAGGGTCTTTGGGCGCAGCGAAGAATTCGGCCGGGGCGGCGTCTTCGAGCAGCTTGCCGTGGTCGAAGAACAGCACCCGGTCGGCCACCTCACGGGCAAAGCCCATTTCGTGGGTGACACAGACCATGGTCATGCCTTCCAGGGCCAGGGTCTTCATCACATCCAGCACTTCGCCGACCATTTCCGGGTCGAGGGCCGAGGTGGGCTCATCGAACAACATCACCTTGGGCTCCATCGCCAGCGCACGGGCAATCGCCACGCGCTGCTGCTGGCCGCCGGATAAACGTGACGGGAACTCGTTAGCCTTCTGCGCAATGCCGACCTTTTCCAGCAGCGCCATGGCCTTGGCTTCGCGATCCTTTTTGCCACGCTTGCGCACGACTTTTTGCGCCAGGCAGAGGTTTTCCAGCACGGTCATATGGGGGAACAGATTGAAGTGCTGGAACACCATGCCGACTTCACGGCGATAGGCGTTCACATCGGTTTTCGGGTCGGCCAGTTGCAGGCCGTCGATGCTCACGGAGCCCGAGTCGAACTCTTCCAGGCCGTTGAGGCAGCGCAGGAAGGTCGACTTGCCGGAACCGGACGGGCCGATCACCACCAACACTTCGCCCTTGGCCACCTGGGTGGTGACGTGGTCCACCGCGCGCACCACGTGCCCACGGGTGTCGAAGACTTTTACCAGATCGCGGACTTCAATCACTTTGCGCGAGCCTCCGCTCAAGCCGGCTGGCCATTTTCGACAGCGGCAGGTTGATCAGCAGGTACAGGCCTGCGACACAGAACAGGATTTCAAATGGCGAAAACGAGGTGGTGATCACTTCGCGGCCGCTCTTGAGCAATTCGGTAATGGCGATCACCGACACCAGCGAAGTGTCTTTCACCAGGCTGATAAATTGCCCGGCCAGCGGTGGCAGCACGCGTTTGAACGCTTGCGGCAATACCACATGGCGCATCGACTGGCTGGCACTCAGGCCCAGTGAACGCGCGGCTTCGTTTTGACCACGGGTGATGGACTGCACGCCGGCGCGGACGATTTCCGCCACATAGGCACCGGTGAACAGCGACAGTGCCGCGATCCCGGCAAATTCCCGGGACAGGTTGAGCACCGTGCCAATAAAGAAATAGAAAATGAAGATCTGCACCAACAGCGGCGTACCGCGCACCAGTTCGACGTAGATCGTCGACAGATCGCGCAAGGTCGGGTTGCTGGACAGCCGACACAAACCCGTGGCCAGGCCAATCGCCAAGCCGAGAATCCCCGACACCACCGACAGCCACAGCGTGGTCCACAACCCCCACATCAGCGGCCCCAGCGCCCAATGGCGGGTCACGCCGACTACATCGCCTTCGGCCACATCGTCACCGCGTGCCACTTGCAGGCTGTTGCCAGCCACGCTCAGCGTTTGCTCGACGCCCGAGTCGTTGCGCAGGGTAACTTCGGCCACATCGCCTTTGCGCACCAGCTCAACGACAGTGGAAATATCCGCCGCACGCTGGGACGTTTCGGCTTCGTAGGCGAAGTACTGCGGCACGCGGTTCCAGCGCCATTCGTAGGACATCAACGAAGTGGCGTAGTACAAGGCGCCAGCCAGACCGACCAGCACGACCATGGTCAGCAGGTGCCAGGGCCATTGGGCTTTTTTCTGTTTCATTGCGAGTTCCGGGATTGATTGAGATCGTTCCTACGCTCTGCGTGGGAATGCCTCACTGGACGCTCTGCGTCCGCTTTTTGACGCGGAGCGTCACGGGCTGCATTCCCACGCAGCGCGTGGGAACGATCGAGGCTAGGCGGCCTCCCTTGCCACAGCAGCTCTTATTCCATGTCCTTGAGCCACTCGGAGCTCTTGAACCACTTGTCATGGATGCGATCGTAGGTGCCGTCGTTACGGATCTGGTGCAGAAAGTTGTTGATGAAGTTGAGGCTGTCGTAATCGCCTTTTTTCAGGCCAAACGCCAACGGCTCAAAGGTGAACGGTTCTTCCAGGAATACCAGCTTGCCGTTACCGACTTTTTTCTCGGCAACCACGTTGTACGGCGCGTCATACACAAAGGCATCGGCCTTGCCATTGACCACGTCCAGCACGCCTTCCTGCTCGTTGTCGTAGCCGTGGTACTTGGCCTTGGAGATCAGCTTCTTGGCGACCATCTCACCGGTGGTACCAAGCTTGGAGGTCAGGCGGTACTTCTCGTCGTTCAGGTCTTTGTAGGACTTGATGGTGCCTTCCAAATCCTTGCGGATCAGCAAGGTCTGACCGACCACAATGAAGGGTTCGCTGAAGTTCAGGCGCAGGTTGCGTTCCTGGGTCAGGGTCATGCCGCTGCCGATCATGTCGAACTTGCCGGTGAGGAAGGCCGGGATGATGCCGTCGTAGCCGGTGGAAACCAGTTCCAGCTTGACGCCCATGGACTTGGCCATTGCCTTGAGGATGTCGACTTCGAAGCCGATGATTTCACCGCGTTTGTCGGTCATTTCGAACGGCATGTAGGTCGGGTCCATGCCGACTTTCAGCGTGCCGCGCTTGACCGCCTCATCGATGGCGCCCGCCTGTGCCGCAGTCGCGGCAACCAGCGCGGTGACGCCTAGCAGCAGCATCGAAAGATACTTTTTCATCATCAAGTCCCCTGAACGATTCGTATGAGGTCGGCGCGCAAAAAGGGCTGCACCATTTCGGGGTGCGATCCTAACCCACTCGCTGCCCGTCACAAAGGTTTCACCGGCATTTGTTGTCGGGGTATGTCAGAAAAGCCCTACAACGGTGCGGCGAAGCACACGCGCAGACACCTCGCGACACTTGATTGATGTGTAAGCAGTTATGACTTTCAGTCGACTTCAGCCATCCAGGCGGTGTCCTTGAACCACTTGTCGTACAGGCGATCGTAGGTCCCGTCCTGGGCCACCTGGTTAAGGAAATGGTTGATCCAGTTGAGGCTGTCGTAGTCGCCTTTTTTCAGGCCAAACGCCAGCGGTTCGTAGGTGAAGGGCTGTTCCAGTGACAGAAGGGAGCTGTTTTCAGGCTTGGCGATGGCGATCAGGTTGTAGGGCGCGTCATGGATAAAGGCGTCGGCCGCGCCAATCACCACCCGCTGCACCCCCTCCTCCGGCGTTGCGAAACTGCTTAACCGAGCATTCCCCAGAAACCGTCGCGCTGCGGCTTCCCCGGTGGTGCCTTCAGTGGCGGCAATGCGGTAGCTCGCGTCATCCAGGTCCTCGATGCTTTCGACCTTGCCAGCCAGCCTCGGATGCAGCAGCACGGTTTGCCCAACCACGATAAAGGAGTCGCTGAAATTGAGCTTCAAGTTGCGCTCCTGCGTCACCGTCATGCCGCTGCCGATCAAATCAAACTTCTTCGCCATCAACCCTGACAGTAACTCGGTGTAAGGCACCGCGACCAGTTCAAGCTCCACGCCCAAGGCGCGGCTCATTGCATGAAGCAGGTCAATCTCAAAGCCGACGATGCGCCCCTGTTTATCGGTCATTTCGAAGGGGACGTAGGTGGGCGTGGTGCCCACCTTCAGCACCCCACGCCGAACAGCGTCGTCAATCGCGCCAGCCTGCACCAGGCCTCCGTAAATCAATGCGACAGCGCCGATCAGCAATGCCGAACCATACTTTTTGATCATGAATCCTCCGTGACCGAGTCAAATTTGGGGGGCGATGCTAACTCAGCAGCGGGCACGGAAATACGCCTCGAACGAGGGTCTTTTGTTTCGAAATAACAAGGAGTTAGGACTAAAAGGAAGAAGCTGTAAACGCTGTAGGATCAGCGCTACGAACGCCCCCGAGGTGAGCCCTCGGGGGCGTCTGAATCAGGCCGGTTGGGCCTGGGACGACAGCGGTTGCAACGGCAGCAACGGCGCGTGAGGGTCGGATTTGATCGACTCACGCCAGGCCGCCAGCCACTCAGGGTGACCTTCGCTCCAGACCTGTTCATGCAAACGGGCCAGCGCGACCGGGTCGCTGAGCAGCGCCAGACGCTCGCCGTTGTTAAGGCCGGCAGGGCCGACTTTCAACGCATGGCGAATACGGTCGGTACGCAGCCATTCAATCGGCTCCGCCTGACCATGCCGCGAGGTCGCCAAGGCGCAGGCCAGGGCGTTCTGCTGCGGGTCGACCACCGAACGCACAAACCCGTCATTGAGGGCGTGCCAACGGTTTTCGTGGGTGTACTTCTCGGTCGACAGCAGCGCTTGCGGCGGGTTGTATTCCTCAGGGATCAGGAACAGGCTCTCGTCGCGCGACTTGAGGCCCAGCTTGACCCGGCTGGAAATCACCGACACCGGGATCGACAGCATCAGCGAACCGACAATCGGAATCAGCCACCACAGGAAGCTCGGGTTCAACCACACCACCAACAGCGCCCAGAGGAAGCCGAGCAGGGTTTGCGGACCGTGGCGCTTGACCGCCTCGCTCCATGGCGTGGAGTCGTCGTCACGCTGTGGCGAATTCCAGGTCGCCGCCCAGCCGAGGAACGCGGCGAGTACGAAACGCGTGTGGAAAATCATCCGCACCGGCGCCAGCAGCATGGAGAACAGCATCTCCAGCAGCATCGACAAGGTCACCTTGAACTTGCCGCCGAACTCTTTCGCGCCCTTGGCCCAAATCAGGATGATGCTCAGCAATTTAGGCAGGAACAGCAGCACGATGGTGGTGGAGAACAGCGCCACCGCCTTGTCCGGATGCCATTGCGGCCACAGCGGGTACAACTGGCGTGGCGCCATGAAGTACTGCGGCTCCATCAAGGTGTTTACCGCCAGCAAGGCTGTCGACAGCACCAGGAAGAAGAACCACAACGGCGCCGACAGGTAAGACATCACGCCCGTCAGGAACACCGCGCGGTGCACCGGGTGCATGCCTTTAACCAGGAACAGGCGGAAGTTCATCAGGTTGCCGTGGCACCAGCGACGGTCACGCTTGAGTTCGTCCAGCAGGTTCGGCGGCAGTTCTTCGTAGCTGCCCGGCAAGTCGTAGGCAATCCACACGCCCCAGCCGGCACGGCGCATCAGCGCTGCTTCAACAAAGTCGTGGGACAGAATCGCACCGGCAAATGCGCCTTTACCTGGCAACGGCGCGAGGGCGCAGTGCTCGATAAACGGTTTCATGCGGATGATTGCGTTGTGACCCCAGTAGTGGGATTCACCCAACTGCCAGAAGTGCAGGCCGGCCGTGAACAGCGGGCCGTATACGCGGGTGGCGAACTGCTGCATGCGTGCATACAGGGTGTCCATGCCCGACGCACGCGGCGCGGTCTGGATGATGCCCGCATCCGGCGTGGCTTCCATCAAGCGCACCAGGCTGGTCAGGCATTCGCCGCTCATGACGCTGTCGGCGTCGAGAACGACCATGTATTTATAGTCACCGCCCCAACGACGGCAGAAGTCGTCGAGGTTGCCGCTCTTGCGTTTGACGCGACGGCGACGGCGGCGATAGAAGATCTTGCCGAAGCCACCGGCTTCGCGGCAAACGTCGAGCCAGGCTTGCTGCTCGGCGATGCAGATGTCGGCGTCGTTACTGTCACTGAGGACGAAGAAATCGAAGCGGTCCAGGTCACCGGTAGCGGCCACCGACTCGAACGTCGCGCGCAGACCGGCGAATACCCGCGGCACGTCTTCGTTGCAGATCGGCATCACCAGTGCGGTGCGCGCGTCCTTAGGAATCGGTTCGTCGCCGGCACTTTTACCGGAAATCCGGTATTTATCGTGACCGGTAAGCAGTTCGAGGAAGCCCATCAGCGCGGTCCAGAAACCGGCCGAAACCCAGCAGAACAAGATCCCGAACATGATCAGGATGCTGGTTTGCAGGGCGTAAGGCAGTACCTGGGTAGCGGTTTGCAACAGGGTCTGGTTGCGAACCTCGTCGAAGTCGACCAGCGACCAGCCCTGGTACGGCATGATGCCTTTCATGTACCAGCCGGCAACGATGGTTTGGCCGAGCATCAGCACCAGCAGGATATAACGGCGGATCGAACCGACGGTGCGCCAGCGCGCAGCCGGCAACACACGATCATCTTTCGGCGGCTTTGGCGGGTTGGTGCGACCGGTCATCCGGCGCCAACCGCGCACCAGGATATTGGTGCGCCATGGCTCCGGCACGACCTTGGTCCGACGAATCGGCGGCGTGGCCTTGAGGCACACGCGACCACTGGCGTCGAGCGCCAGCATCTCGGCGTCCTGCAGTTCTTCGGCCGTGCCGAGGGTCAACCGGCGGCCGACCGACGCCTGGGCGGCGTCGGTGGGCGCGTCGAACGTCGAGGACGACAAGCGTTCGTGCAGTTCGGTGAAGGATGAGCAACCCGCCAGTTCGGCGCGCTGCTCAGCGGTCATCGGAAGATGCGCCAGGTACTCGGACAGAGTCTCTGGCTGGACTTGAGAATTACTCATCGGCAGGCAACTGATAGCTCCAGGTTTCGGTCAGGACTTGCTCTGTCTTGATCGGCTCCGGTGTGGCTGGGGCAGCTTCTGGCTGCTTGGCTTCCTTGTCTTTCGCGTCTTTCTTGGCCTGTTTCTCGTGTTGCTTGGCCAAAACCTTGTCGGCCTTGAGCACTTGGGTCGAAACCTGCTCCGGCTCCGGCTGCACGATGTCTTGCACCAGGGCCGCGCGCATTTCGGTTGGCTTGCCGGCGTCCTTGATCTTCATGCGCAGGGTCAGGCGCCAGCCTTTGGTGTGTTCGTTGTAGCGCACGCTGTTCTCAACCAGTTCAGCGTTGTCACCCACGCTCACCTGGCTGCGCACCGGGGCGTCCGGCAGCAGTTTCTTCAGGGACGGGCCCTCGAAGTCCACCAGGTAAGCCACGCTGCCATCCGGCTGACGGATCAGGTTGGATTGCTTCACGTCACCCGTGGAACGCAGGGTCTGCTTGACCCAGGCGCTTTCCGGCGAATGGAACGCAGCGTCGTCCAGGGTCCAGTGCAGGCGGTAGGCGACGTCAAGCGGCTCACCGACTTTAGGCAGTTCGGCCGGGCTCCAGAAGGCAACGATGTTGTCGTTGGTTTCGTCGGCGGTCGGGATCTCGACCAGGTCGACGGAACCCTTGCCCCAGTCACCTTCAGGCTCGATCCAGGCGCTTGGGCGCTTGTCGTAGTTGTCGTCCAGGTCTTCGTAGTGGCTGAAGTTGCGGCCGCGTTGCAGCAGGCCGAAACCACGCGGGTTCTCTACGGTGAAGTTGCTGACCGACAAGTGTTTAGGGTTGTTCAGCGGGCGCCAGATCCACTCGCCGTTACCGGCATGAATCGACAGGCCGCTCGAATCGTGCAGCTCGCGACGGTAGTTGAGCACCTTGGACGGCTGGTTGGCGCCGAACAGGAACATCGAGGTCAACGGGGCAACGCCCAGCTTGCTGACCTTGTCGCGCAGGAACATCTGGGATTTGACGTCGACCACGGTGTCGGTGCCCGGACGCAGGATCAGGCGATAGGCAGCGGTGGCGCGCGGCGAATCCAGCAGGGCGAAGATCACCAGGTGCTTGTCACCCGGCTTCGGACGCTCGATCCAGAACTCGGTAAACCGTGGGAACTCTTCACCGGACGGCAGCGCGGTATCGATCGCCATGCCACGGGCGGACAGGCCATAGACCTGGTCCTTGCCGACGACGCGGAAGTAGCTGGCGCCGAGCATGGTCATGATTTCGTCTTGCTTGTCGCCCTTGTTGATCGGATACAGGACACGGAAGCCGGCATAACCCAACTGTTCGGTGGCCTTGGGATCAAATTTGACGTCGCCGAAATCGAAGCGAGTCGGGTCGTATTTGATTTCATTGACGCTGTCAGCGGTGACTTCGTTGATTTTCACCGGTGTATCGAAGTGCATACCCTGGTGATAGAAGGACAGCTTGAACGGGGTATTTTGATCGGCCCACTCGGCTTTTTCGTTGCGGAAACGAATCTTCTGGTAATCGGCGAATTTCATTTCGCGGAATTCGTTCGGCAGATTGCTGCGCGGAGCTTCGTATTTCTGCCCGGCCAGCTCTTTTGCCTTGGCCGACACATCATCCAGACTGAATGCCCACAGTTGACCCGCGCCGAACAGGCAAAACAGGGCAGAGCCCGTTACCAGTACGTTTCGTAACCGTTTGGCAGACAATTTTGGTGCATTACAGGGACTAACAATCACGAGCAACCCTCGCCGAAAACAGATCAAAAAACCAACGGCCAGCTATCTATATGCCAGGTTGGCGAGCATTGTTCCGACTCCCCTGGGGCTAAATGATTCCCCAATGGCTATCGGACAAGTCTCTACCTAAGTCAAAAATGGACCAAACAACGCTGATCCCCGTAGCGCGCGATTATCTAGTAGCCCGCGATACAACGCATCAGGGACAACCAAGTATTTGTAGTGAAACCCTGCGTTTTTAAGCATTAAAGTCGTTTTTAATACATTCATGTCTGTAAGAGGAAGGTCACAGGGCCATCATTGACCAAATGCACCTGCATATCGGCGCCAAAACGCCCGGACGCCACCTTGCCATGCAATTGTTGCGCTTGTAACAGCAAGTGTTCAAAAAGCGCCGCTCCCAACGCCGGAGGGGCCGCTGTAGAGAAGCTTGGCCGCAGCCCGCTTTTTGTATCCGCCGCCAGGGTGAACTGTGACACCAGCAGCAAACCGCCGCCGATATCCTTCAACGACAAGTTCATTTTGCCCTCGTCGTCGCTGAACACCCGGTAGTTAAGCAGCTTGTGCAGCAGTTTGTCGGCGCTCTCGGGTGTATCTGAAGGCTCAACGGCCACCAGCACCAGCAAACCCTGGTCAATCGCCCCGACAATTTCTCCTGCCACTTCTACCCGGGCGCCACGCACCCGCTGCAACAGACCCTTCATGCTTCTTCAGGCGGCAGATCAAGCAGGCGCCGTGCCAGCTCGCCGGTCGCACGCACCAGCGCATCGGTAATACCGGGCTCGGACGCCGCGTGGCCCGCCTCGCGGATGACCTGCAGTTCACTGTTCGGCCACGCCTGATGCAGCTCCCAGGCATTATCCAGGGGGCAGATCATATCGTAGCGGCCGTGGATGATTACGCCAGGCAGATGGGCGATCTTGTGCATGTCGCGGATCAGCTGGTTGGGTTCCAGGAAAGAATTGTTGGTGAAATAGTGGCACTCAATGCGTGCAATCGACAGCGCACGCTGGGGCTCGGCAAAACGCTCGATCAACTGCGGGCTCGGGCACAGGCCCAACATACGGCCTTCCCAGGTAGACCAGGCTTTGGCGGCGTGCATCTGGGCGATCTGGTCGTTGCCGGTCAGGCGCTTGTGGTAGGCAGTGAGCAGGTCGTGACGTTCATCCTGGGGGATCGGCGCCAGGTAGTCCTGCCAGTAATCCGGGAACATCCGGCTGGCGCCTTCCTGATAGAACCATTTAATGTCCTGCGGGCGCGCCAGGAAGATGCCGCGCACGATCAGGCCATGCACGCGCTCGGGGTGGGTTTGCGCATAGGCCAGGGCCAGGGTGGAACCCCAGGAGCCGCCGAACAACACCCATTTGTCGATGCCCAGGTGTTCGCGGATGCGCTCAAGGTCGGCGACCAGGTCCCAGGTGGTGTTGTTTTCGAGGCTGGCGCGGGGGGTGGAGCGACCGCAGCCGCGCTGGTCGAAGGTGACGATGCGGTACAGGTTCGGATCAAAATAGCAGCGGCTGTTGGCGTCGCAACCGGCGCCAGGGCCACCGTGGATGAATACGACAGGCAAGCCTTCGCGGGAGCCACTTTCATCGACGTACAGCGTGTGGGTTTCATCGACGGCCAGATCGTGCCGGGCGTAGGGTTTGATCTGCGGGTACCAAGTCTGCATTGCGCGCTCCGTAAGGGGTCGGGTTCATCCCTGGGGGGACGTCTATTATTTTGCCGTCTGGCATCATAAACCCGAATTGTGCAATGAGCATGCCCTTGAGCATTTAGACCTGTGTCAGCAGTTCGCCATGCAGGTAACGCAGCAGAGCGTCGTACAGCTGATCGACCTCCGCCACCGCACCCCGCGCCCGTAAACAGCCGTGGATCAAACCTTTACCGGGGTACAGCAGCACGTCAACGCCCCCCGCTTGCAAGCGTTCGGCGTAAAGCCTGCCGTCGTCGCGTAGCGGGTCGAACTGTGCCACGGCGATGAACGCCTTGGGTAAACCGCTGAAATCCTCGGCCAGCAGTGGCATGGCGTAGGGCGACGGTTTTCCCGCGCCCAGCAGGTAGAGCGCCAGGTAGCTGTCGGTGTCGGCGGTGCTGAGCAGAGGCGCGTCCATGCAGTCGCGGCGCGATGGCAAGTCGGCCGGCCCACCCAATCCCGGGTAAATCAGTACTTGGGCGTTCGGCAGCGGTTGCCCGTCGTCCCGCAAGCCCAAACACAACGCCGCCGCCAGATTGCCGCCCGCGCTGTCACCGGCCACTACTAAACGCTTCAGGTTAATGGCGTGCGGCCCCTCCCCAGCCTGGACCGCCTGCCACACGGCGCGGCAATCGGCGTAGGCCGCCGGAAACGGATGTTCAGGCGCCAGCCGATAATCAATGGCGATCACCAGTACCTGCAGCGCGGTGGCCAACTCGAAGCAGATGAAGTCATGGGAATCCAGCCCACCGACCACCCAGCCACCGCCGTGCATATAAAGGAGGCATGGCCAGCCTTCGGGCGGAGTGGGCGTTGTGGGTAGATAGCTGCGCACACCTAAGCCGCCCAGGGCAAAGTCCGAGACCTGCAACCCTTCAGGTGGCGGCGCAGTGAAGGTCTGGCACATGCGGTTGTAGCTTTGGCGCAATCCTGCCAGCGATGAGTCGGTGCTGGTGAAAGATTCGGTCTTGGCGACGAAGGCTGCTAGCTGCGGGGATATTGGGTACATACGCAATTATCCTTAATGATGGAGATTCCAATGTGGGAGGGGGCTTGCTCCCGATTGCGGTGTGTCAGTCACTTAATTAGTTGCCTGAAACGGCGCTATCGGGAGCAAGCCCCCTCCCACATTGGAATCTTCGCTTGGCTTAGGGTTTTAGGCTGGCTTGTACGGCCGCGACACCATCACCGCCATCAAACGCCGCGACCCCGGCCAGCCAGCGCTGCAAATCCTCAGGGTGATCGCGCAGCCATTGCTTGGCCACGTCCTGAGGCGACTGGCGCTCCATGATCGGCACCATCAACTGGCTTTCCTGGGCGGCGGTGAAGGTGAGGTTTTCCAACAATCGGTTGGCGTTGGGGCAGCGCTCGGCAAAGTCCGGTGCGGTGACGGTCGAGACCGTGGCCCGGCCTTCGTCGGCGCCGAACACATCCTCACTGCCGGTGAGGTAGGCCATTTTCATGTTGATGTTCATCGGGTGCGGGGTCCAACCGACGAAGACCACAAACTCCTTGCGATTCACCGCGCGTTGCACGGCAGCCAGCATTCCTGCTTCGCCGGAGGCCACCAGCTTGAAACCGCCCAGGCCGAAGTGGTTGGTGTCGATCATTTTCTGGATATCGGTGTTCGCGCCGCTGCCGGGCTCGATGCCGTAGATCTTGCCGCCCAGTGGGTCCTTGAAGCGAGCGATGTCGGCGAAGGTTTTCAGGCCGGCATCCGCCACGTATTGCGGCACCGCCAGTGTGGCCTGGGCGTCGGACAGGCTGGGCGTACTGAAGACCCTGACCTGCTTGGCGGCCAGGAACGGCGCGATGTTGTTATCCATCGCCGGTTTCCAGTAGCCGAGGAAAATATCCAGGCGTTTGTCGCGGATGCCGGCAAAGATGATCTGCTGCACGGCGCTGGTCTGTTTGCTGTCGTAGCCGAGGCCATTGAGCAGCACGTCGGCCATGCCGGAGGTCGCGACCACGTCGGTCCAACTGACTACGCCCATGCGCACGGTTTTGCAGGAGGCCGGTTCAGCCGCCAGGACTTGCGCGCTGAGCAATGCGGCGCCGGTGAACATCAACAGGGAACGGTTGAACAGTCTTTTCATGAAAGAGGTCTCACTCGGCAGCTTTTATTGTGGGGGGTGGCGTCTGACGCGCCGTACCCACAACCTTACCCAGCGGGATCTCGATTAACACGACCTGTGGCGACCGGCAGTTGCACTGGGGCGACCGTGAGGCCGCCATCGGGGGCAAGCCCCCTCCCACATTCGACCGCGTTTCGTCAGGATGAACGCGGCCCTATGTGGGAGGGGGCTTGCTCCCGATAACTATTTCAGCAACGCCGCAAATCATCGGTAATGCGCTTGCCCCCAAGACAAAAGCCCTTCCAGCAATTGCTTCAACACCACCCGCGTCGGCTCGGCCAAATCCTTGCGATAACGGAACGGCTCGAACTCTTCCATATACGCGCTCTGGCACAACTCCAACTGCACGGCGTGGATATCCTGAGCCGGGTTGCCGTAATGCCGGGTGATATGGCCGCCCTTGAAGCGCCCGTTGAGGACGTGGGTGTACTGCGGATGACTGGCGCAGATGGCTTCCAGTTGGCTGGCCAGCTCAGGGTCGCAAGCGGCGCCGTTGAAGGTGCCGAGGTTGAAGTCCGGCAGTTTGCCGTCGAACAGGTGCGGGATCACCGAGCGAATCGAGTGTGCATCAAACAGCAGCGCATAACCGAACTCGGCCTTGAGCCGCGCCAGCTCCTCTTGCAGCGTGCGGTGGTATGGGCCCCAGACTTTTTGCAGGTAACTGGCGCGCTCTGCCTCGCTCGGCTCCAGCCCTTCCCGGAACAACGGCACGCCGTCGAACAGCGTCGCCGGGTAGAGGCCAGTGGTCGCGCCGACGTACAGCGGCTTGTCGTCGGACGGCCGGTTCAGGTCGATGACAAACCGCGAATATTCCGCCGCCAGGGTGCTGGCACCCAGCGCGTCGGCAAAGTCATACAGCGTAGGGATGTGCCAGTCGGTGTCCGGCAAGCTTTGCGCCTCGGGGATCAACCCGGCTTCCACCGCAGGCGTCAGGCGCAGGCCGGCGTGGGGCATGCTGATCAGCAGCGGTACGCGGCCTTGTTTGAAGTTCAGAACCTTATCCACAGTGATACTCCTCGTTCACAAAGGCAGCCTTAAACAGTGACGTCGACACCGTGGCGCACGACGCGTTTATCCAGCTCGCCACCCAGCCAGTAGGCGAGGTCGGCGGGGCGATCAATCTGCCAGGCGACAAAGTCAGCGACCTTGCCCACTTCCAGGGAGCCGTGCGTGTCGCCCATGCCCAGCGCGGTGGCCGCGTGTTGCGTGGCGCCGGCGAGAGCTTCTTCCGGGGTCATACGGAACAGGGTGCAGGCCATGTTCAGCATCAGGCGCACCGACAACGCCGGCGAGGTGCCGGGGTTGAGGTCGCTGGCGATGGCGATCTTCACGCCGTGCTTGCGCAGGGCGTCCATCGGCGGCAACTGGGTTTCACGCAGGAAGTAGAACGCGCCGGGCAGCAATACCGCGACAGTGCCGGACGCGGCCATGGCGATGGCGTCTTCTTCGGTCATGAATTCCAGGTGGTCCGCCGACAGCGCGTGGTAACGCGCGGCCAGGCTGGAGCCGTGCAGCGACGACAACTGTTCGGCGTGCAGCTTCACCGGCAGGCCGAGTTGTTGCGCGACCTTGAATACGCGCTCCACTTGCTCCGGGGAAAACGCCAGGTATTCGCAGAACGCATCCACCGCGTCCACCAGCCCTTCCGCCGCCAGGGCCGGCAGCATCTCAGTGCAGATGTGATCAATGTAATCGTCGGCGCGGTCCTTGTACTCCGGCGGCAACGCGTGGGCCGCAAGACACGTGGCACGCACGCTGACCGGCAGCGCATCACCGAGGCGACGAATCACCCGCAGCAATTTGCGCTCGCTGGCGAGGTCGAGGCCGTAGCCGGATTTGATCTCCACCGTAGTCACACCGTCACGCAGCAAACTGCGCAGGCGCTTGTGAGCGCTGGCGAACAGTTCATCCTCGCTGGCAGCGCGAGTGGCGCGCACGGTGCTGGCAATACCGCCACCCTTGGCCGCGATCTCGGCGTAGCTCACGCCTTCGAGGCGCTGCTCGAATTCGCCGCTACGATTGCCGCCAAACACCGTGTGGGTGTGGCAGTCGATCAACCCGGGGGTGACCCACGCGCCTTGCAGGTCGTAGACCTGGGCGTAATCCGCCGTGGGCACTTGGCTGCGCGGACCGATCCACTCGATGAGCGAACCGGCAGTCACCAAAGCGGCATCCTCGATGATCGAGTATTTGCCGTGGGCCATGGTTGCGACGTGGCAGTGTTGCCAAAGCGTTTTCATCAACGCCTCCCTAAAGTTATCGATGAGACAAAGACGGTTCGTGATGGACCCTGGCTGCTTGCCCGGCTGCAGGCTTGACCCACAGCAGGTAGGCGATGACCAGCAGCGCGATCCAACCCGCGCCGACCATCAAGGCGGCCTGGGTGTCCGGGAAGTACCCCAGCACGCCAAACACGAACAGCATGAAGACAATGGCCGCCGCAGGGGCGTAAGGCCAGAACGGTACCGGGAATTTCAGCTCGGCAACCTGCGCCTTGGTCATCGAACGGCGCATGGCGACCTGGGTGAACAGAATCATCAGCCACACCCACACGGTGGCGAAGGTGGCAATCGAGGCGATCACCAGGAACACGTTTTCCGGGATCAGGTAATTGAGCACCACGCCGCCGAGCAGCGCGGCGCCCATGACCACCACGGTCATCCACGGCACGCCTTGCTTGGAGAGCTGGGCAAAACCCTTGGGCGCCTGCCCTTGCTGGGCCAGGCCGTACATCATGCGGCCGGCGCCGAAGATGTCACTGTTGATCGCCGAGACCGCCGCCGAGATCACCACAATATTCAGGATGGTCGCCGCAGAGCCGATCCCCAGGTTGCTGAAGATCTGCACAAACGGGCTGCCTTGGCTGCCGATCTGCGGCCACGGGTAAATAGCCATCAGCACGAACAGCGTCAGCACGTAGAACAGCAGGATGCGCAGCGGCACAGCGTTGATCGCCTTGGGGATCACGCACTGCGGGTCCTTGGCTTCACCGGCGGTGATGCCGATGATTTCGATGCCGCCAAACGCAAACATCACCACTGCGAACGAGGCGATCAGGCCGCCGATGCCGTTGGGCATGAAGCCGCCGTGGGCCCACAGGTTGCTGAGGCCGCTGGCCTGGGTGTCGCCCGCCGAATGGATGCCAAACAGCATGATGCCGAAGCCGCCGAGGATCATCGCGACGATGGCGCCGACCTTGAGCAGTGACAGCCAGAACTCCATCTCGCCAAAAACTTTGACGCTGCACAGGTTCAGGCCGCCGATCAAAAACACGATGCCGAGCACCCAGACCCAACGCGCGACCTCGGGAAACCAGAAGCCCATGTAGATGCCGAAGGCGGTGACGTCGGCGAGGCAGACGATGATCATTTCAAATGCGTAGGTCCAGCCGAGGATAAACCCGGCCATGGGGCCCAAGTAGGTGCTGGCGTACTGGCTGAAGGAGCCGGCCACCGGATCGTGCACAGCCATTTCGCCGAGGGCGCGCATCACCATGAACACGGCGGCGCCGCCGATCAGGTAGGCGAGCAGCACGGCGGGGCCGGCCATCTGGATGGCAGAGGCGGAACCGTAAAACAGCCCGGTACCGATGGCGGAACCGAGTGCCATGAAGCGAATATGTCGGGCTGAGAGCCCGCGTTTCAAACCCTTTTCTTGCTGGTGCATTTCTCGTCCCTAATTATTTTTATCCTGAGAAAGTTGAACGCCTGCGAACGGCGCGCTTT
The DNA here is from genome assembly GCF_001050345.1 of Pseudomonas fildesensis. GTDB lineage: Bacteria > Pseudomonadota > Gammaproteobacteria > Pseudomonadales > Pseudomonadaceae > Aquipseudomonas > Aquipseudomonas fildesensis. The sequence continues at coordinate 191,022 of NZ_LFMW01000005.1, forward strand.
TGTGGCGAGCGAGCTTGCTCGCGCTCGAGTGCGAAGCGCTCGCGGCCTTTTTTGGGGCTGCTGCGCAGCCCAGCGCGAGCAAGCTCGCTCGCCACAGAGAGCCATGCCGTCCTCTGAACCGCTTACAGGCTCGGCAGCAACGTGGCCGGCACCAGCTCATTCAGGCAGCGGCTGGCAAGCAGTTCGCTGGCAGCGATGATGTCCGGGGCGAAGAAGCGGTCTTTGTCGTAGAACGCCACTTTGGTGCGCAGGATGCCGCGTGCCTTTTCCAGCTTCGGCGAGGTTTTCAAACCATCGCGCAGGTCCAGGCCCTGGCACGCGGCGAGCCATTCAACGGCCAAAATGCCACGGGTGTTCTCGGCCATTTCCCATAGGCGCTTGCCCGCTGCCGGCGCCATCGACACATGGTCTTCCTGGTTGGCCGATGTCGGCAGGCTGTCGACGCTATGGGGATGAGCCAACGCCTTGTTCTCGCTGGCGAGTGCGGCTGCGGTCACCTGGGCGATCATGAAACCGGAGTTCACGCCGCCATTGCCCACCAGGAACGGCGGCAGTTGCGACATGTGCTTGTCCATCATCAGCGAGATACGACGCTCGCTCAGGGAGCCGATTTCAGCGATGGCCAACGCCATGTTGTCGGCGGCCATGGCCACCGGTTCGGCGTGGAAGTTACCGCCCGAGATCACATCGCCTTCGGCGGCAAATACCAGCGGGTTATCCGACACGGCATTGGCTTCGACCACCAGCACTTCGGCAGCCTGGCGGAACTGGGTCAGGCAGGCGCCCATGACTTGTGGCTGGCAGCGCAGGGAGTACGGGTCTTGCACCTTGTCGCAGTTCTGGTGCGACTGGGACACCTGGCTGCTTTCGCCGAGCAGGTCACGATAGGCCGCAGCCGAATCGATCTGCCCACGTTGGCCGCGAGCGGCGTGAATGCGTGCGTCGAACGGCGAGCGCGAGCCCAGCACCGCTTCCACGGTGAGGCCGCCACAGGCCACGGCGGCGGCGAACAGGTCTTCGCCTTCGAACAGGCCACGCAGGGCGTACGCGGTGGACACCTGGGTGCCGTTGAGCAATGCCAGGCCTTCTTTGGCGGCGAGGGTCAGCGGCGTCAGGCCGGCGACTTTCAGCGCGTCGACAGCTTCCAGCCATTCGCCTTTGTAGCGCGCCTTGCCTTCGCCGAGCAGCACCAGGGACATGTGGGCCAATGGCGCCAGGTCACCGGAAGCACCGACCGAACCTTTCAAAGGAATATGCGGGTAGACCTCGGCGTTGATCAGCGCGATCAGCGCGTCGATCACCTGGCGACGAATCCCGGAGAACCCACGGCTCAGGCTGTTGACCTTGAGCACCATGACCAGCCGCACCAGCGCATCGCTGATCGGCTCACCGACGCCAGCGGCGTGGGAAAGCACCAGGGAACGCTGGAGGTTTTCCAGGTCTTCGCTTGCGATGCGGGTCGAGGCCAGCAGGCCAAAACCGGTGTTGATGCCGTAGGCGGTGCGGTTCTCGGCGAGAATCTGCTCCACGCAGGCAACACTGGCTTCGATCTGGGCCGAGGCACTGTCATCCAGACTAAGGGTTACCGGCTGCTGGTAGATGGCTCGCAGTTGGGCAAGGCTCAGTTGGCCTGGAATCAGGTTTAGCGCGTTCACATTCATGCTCCTTCTTGAATTGTTCTTTTGAATAAGTGTTCAGTGCAAATGGGGGATTGCTGAGTGCAGCAAAGCGGTGTCCTGGAGCAGCGCGGCCGTGGTCGCGATATCCGGCGCCAGCCAGCGGTCCTGCTCATAGGCCGGGACGACTTCACGCAACAAGCGCCAGGCACTGTCGGTGCCTGCGCCAAAGCGTTGGTCCTTGAGAAACTCGAAGGCCTGGGCCGCCAGCAGGTATTCGATGGCGAGGATCTGGGTCACGTTGGCCAATAGCTGATGCAGCTTGAGCGCGGCGTTGGTGCCCATGCTCAGGTGGTCTTCCTGCAGGCCCGAGGTGACGAAGTTGTCGAGCACTGCCGGTTGCGCCAGTTGGCGGTTTTGCCCGCACAGCGACGCGGCGACGTATTGCACGATCATCATCCCGGAGTTGACCCCAGGGTTGCTGACCAGGAACGCCGGCAAGCCGCTGACGTGGGGGTTGATCAGGCGATCCAGGCGGCGCTCGGCTACGGAGCCGATCTCGGCCATGGCGATGGCCAGCATGTCGGCCGCCAACGCCACCGACTGCCCGTGCGGATTGGCCTGGGACACCACGCGGTAGTCATCCGGCGTACCGAGCACCAGTGGGTTGTCGGTAGCGCTGTTGAGTTCGGTCTCGATCTGGCGGGTCGCGTGTTCAACCTGATCGCGCGCCGCGCCGTGGATCTGCGGGATCGAGCGCAGGCTCAAGGCGTCCTGGGTGCGAAGGCCTTTACTGCTGGCGATCACTTCACTGCCGTCGAGCAACGCGCGTAGGTTGATGCCGACGTGCTGCATGCCTGGATGCGGTTTGAGGGCGATGATTTCTTCGTCGAAAGCGTCGATCTGACCGCGCTGGGCCTCGAAGCTCATGGCGCCGATCACGTCCGCCCATTGCAGCAAATGGTGCGCATCGGCCAGGGCCAGGCAACTCAGGCCGGTCATGCACGGCGTGCCGTTGACCAGGCACAGGCCGTCCTTGGCGCCGAGCACCACCGGCTGCAAACCTTCTTCGCTCAGGGCCTGTTGAGCCGGGACGATCTGGCCGCGATAGCTCACAGTGCCGACGCCGAGCAAGGCCACGCCAACATGGGACATATGGGTCAGGTAACCCACCGAACCCTGGGACGGCACTTGCGGCGTGATCCCGTGATTGAGCAGCGCCAGCAGCGAATGCACCACCTGTGGATGCAGGCCGGATTTGCCGTGGCTGTAGTTGATGATCGCGGCGCACATGATTGCGCGGGTCTGTTCGTCGCTGAGTACCGGGCCGACGCCGCAGGCATGGCTGAGCAGAGTGTTGCGTGACAACTGGCTGAGTTGCTCGCCCTTGAGCGACACGTTGCACAGCGCGCCCAGGCCGGTGTTGACCCCATAGGCGCGCTCGCCGCGGGTGACGATGCGCTGCACGATGGCCTGGGCATTGTCGATACGCGCCCAGGCCTGGCCCGAGAGTTCGAGCACCGCGCCGTGACGGGCCACGGCGACCACGTCCTGCCAACGCAACGGGGCGTCGGCAATGATGATTTTTGCAGCCTGGGACATTGTTGACCTCTTCATACAAACCGTTGATCGTTCCCACGCTCTGCGTGGGAATGCCGTCTGGGACGCTCCGCGTCCCGCTGTGGGTGCAAGGCTCAAGAGCTGCGCACGGGTGACGCGGAGCGTCACGGGATGCATTCCCACGCAGAGCGTGGGAACGATCATTCAAACCACCGCCGCGCGCCGCTGAACGAACCGATCCACATACTCATCCGCCGGCGAATGCAGGATCTCCCGAGGGGTGCCGACCTGGATCAGCTTGCCGTCCTTGAGAATCGCAATGCGGTTGCCAATGCGCACGGCCTCGTCGAGGTCGTGAGTGATGAACACGATGGTTTTGTGCAGGGTCTTTTGCAGCTCCAGCAACTGGTCCTGCATCTCGGCGCGGATCAGCGGGTCGAGGGCGCTGAACGCTTCATCCATCAGGATGATGTCGGTGTCGGCCGCCAGGGCGCGGGCCAGGCCGACGCGCTGGCGCATGCCACCGGAGAGCTGGTGCGGGTACTTGTTTTCGTAGCCTTTGAGGCCCACGGTTTCGATCCAGTGCAGCGCGCGCTCGGCGCAGACCTGCTTGGTTTCGCCGCGCACTTTGAGGCCGTAGGCAACGTTGTCGAGCACGCTCTTGTGGGGCAACAGGCCGAAGCTCTGGAACACCATGCTGATCTTGTGCCGACGGAATTGGCGCAGGGCGTCCATGTCCAGTTGCAGGATGTCTTCGCCGTCCACCAGGATCGCGCCACTGGTAGGATCGATCAGGCGGTTGAAGTGGCGCACCAGCGTGGATTTGCCGGAGCCCGACAAGCCCATGATCACGAAGATCTCGCCGGTAGCGATGCTCAGGGACAGGTCGTTGACGCCGACCACGCAACCGGTTTCGGCCAGCACCTGGTCCTTGGTCTTGCCTTGCCCGACCATGGCCAGCGCTTCCCTGGAGCGGTTGCCGAAGATCTTGAATACGTTTTTGACTTCGATTTTGCTGACGGTAGTCATTTGCTCGCCTCATGCCGTGGACGACCATAGGCCTGGGTAATGCGGTCGATGACCACTGCGAGAATCACAATCGCCAGCCCGGCTTCGAGGCCACGGCCAACGTTGAGGGTCTGGATGCCGACGAGTACGTCTTCACCCAAGCCACGGGCGCCGATCATCGAGGCGATCACCACCATCGACAGCGCCATCATGGTGGTCTGGTTGATACCGGCCATGATGCTGGGCAGCGCCAGCGGCAGTTGCACGCCGAACAGTTGCTGCCAACGGTTGGCACCAAAGGCATTGATGGCTTCCATGACTTCGCCGTCGACCTGGCGAATCCCTAAGTCGGTGAGGCGAATCAAAGGGGGGGCGGCGTAGATCACCGTGGCGAAAATCGCCGGGACCTTGCCCAGGCCGAACAGCATCAGCACCGGGATCAGGTACACGAAGCTCGGCATGGTTTGCATGATGTCGAGCAGCGGCATCAGCACCGAGCGCAGACGATTGCTGCGCGCCGACAGAATGCCCAAGGGGATGCCGATCAGCACCGAGATCACCGTGGCGACCATCATTAGCGCGAGGGTCTGCATCAGCTTGTCCCACAGGCCAACAGCACCTACCAGGAACAACAGGCCGACGATCACCGCCGTGGTCACCAGCTTGCGGGTGGCGTGCCAGGCAACGCCGCCGACGATGGCCAGCATCAGCCACCAGGGCGCCGCGCGCAGCATGCCTTCCAGGTTGACGATGGCCCATAGCAGGGTGTCGGAGATGTGCCGGAACACATCGCCGTAGTTGGTGACCAGCGAATCCACCCAACCGTTGACCCAGTCGGCAATGGAAAACGTAAAACTCTCAGGAAACATAGCGTGCTCTCGATCCAGTGGGTTGTGGCCGGGCGCCCGGTTGCCTGTGGGGGCAACCGGGAACGCTCAACCTACAAGGCCGCGTCGATTTTCTTGGCTGCGTCTGCGCTCACCCATGCGTGCCAGACTTCAGGATGTTCCTTGAGGAAAATTTTCGCCAGTTTTGGCGATTCAATCCGCTCTTTGGCCATGCGACCGAGGTTCTGGTTCAGCAGGTCGATCGGCAGGTTGACCTTTTCCAGCATCGCCACCAGTTCAGGGGCTTGATCGTGGAAGGTCTTGGACAGGCCGACCTTGATGCTCACGCTTTTATCCACACCGGGTTTTTCTTCCAGCTTGACCAGGTCAACCTGGCCCATCAGCGGGGTGGGCGACCAGTAATAGAACAGGATCGGCTCGCCACGCTTGTAGCTCGACAACACCGCCGCATCCAGTGCCGGGCCGGTGCCTGGACGGAAGTTGGTGTAGGTGCTTTCCAGGCCGTAGCTTTTCAGCATTTCGCTGTTGTCCAGCTCACAGGTCCAACCGGCCGGGCAGTTGTAGAAACGGCCCTTGGAGGGCTCTTCCTGGTCCCTGAACACCGAGGCGTACTTGGCCAGGTCGGCGATGGTTTTCAGGTCCGGTGCCTTGGCTTCCAGCTTGCGCTTGGCGTCGCCCTCAATCACGTAACGCGGCACGTACCAGCCTTCGATAGCACCCACCACTGGGGCACCGACGCCGACGACTTTGCCGGCCTTCTCGGCCTTGTTCCAGACTTCGCTGCGGCCGACCCATTCTTCGGCAAACACCTGGATGTCGTTGCTGCCCAGGGCGTTTTCCATGGTGATGGAGTTACCCGGCAAGCTGTCGGTTTTGCAGTCGTAGCCTTTTTCGAGGACGGTTTGCAGGATGTCGGTGAGCAACATGCCGCTTTCCCAGTTCAAACCGGCGAATTTCACCGGTTTACCGGACTCGCACCAGCCTGCCGCCTGGGCGCCGGCACTGGCCAGCAAGCCCATGGAAAGCACTGTGGTCAGCAGGGTCTTGTTCGATTTCATTGTGTGACGCTCCTAATCATGAATGGGCTTACGGCAGTCAAGAGGCATCCTGCCCTGTCCACGTCCAATCAGGCCTGCGCCGCAGCGCGACTGGCACCGCTCGTTTCAGGTTGTACCGCGCTGTCCTGCTCGACCGGCAGAATCAGTTGATCGGGCACGCTGCCGTGCCATTTTTTCGCACACACGTAATACAGGGCTGCGGGAAGTACCAGACCGATGATCCAGGAAATATCCACTTCACCCAGGGCGGCCACCAGCGGGCCGGTGTAGAACTTGGTGGAGATGAACGGCAATTGCACCAGCACACCGAAGACGTAGACGCTGATACCGAGCGGGTTCCAACGGCCATAGCGGCCCTTCGGATCGGCCAGCGCCGGCACGTCATAGCGCTCGCGGGTAATGCAGTAGTAGTCCACCAGGTTGATCGCACTCCATGGCGTAAAAAACGCCAGCAGGAACAGGATGAAAGACTTGAACGCACCGAGGAACGAGTGCTGGCCGAGCAACGCGATCAGGGTCGCCGTACCGACGATGACCAGCACGAACACCAGACGCTGTAAGCGTGTGACCTCCAGGCGACCACGAAAGCCGCTGATGATGGTCGCGATGCACATGAAGCTGCCGTAGGAGTTCAGCGTGGAGATGGTGACCTTGCCAAACGCGATGCTGAAGTACAGCAGCGCAGCGGTGGCTCCCGTACCCCCCAACCCCACGATGTAGGCTACTTCGTGCCCGGCGAATTGCCCGTTGGACATGGCGGCGGCAAACACGCCGAGGATCATCGCCACCTGTGCGCCAATGACCGACCCCGCACCCGCGGCCAGGAAAGTTTTCACCGAGGACGTCTTGCTCGGCAGGTAGCGTGAATAGTCAGCCACGTAAGGGCCGAAGGCGATTTGCCAGGATGCCGCGAGCGACACCGCGAGCAAAAAGCTGCTCCAACTGAAGTGGCGGATTTGCAGGAGTGCGCCAACGTCGGTCTGGCTCATCAGACGACTGAACAGGTAGACAAAGGCAATCACGCCAATGACGCTGGCGACTCGGCCGATGAAATGGATCACCCGGTAACCGAGCACCGTGACCAGCACGATGACACTGGCAAACACAAGGATGCCGAAGCTGTCGCTGACACCCAACAACTGGCCCAACGCCTGGCCGGAAAGCACGGTGCCCGTTGCGGTAAAACCGAGGTACATCAAGCAGACCAGCACGATCGGGATGGCCGCGCCATAAACCCCGAACTGTACGCGGCTGGAGATCATCTGCGGCAGGCCCAGCTTGGGCCCTTGCGCCGCATGCAACGCCATGACGCCGCCGCCGAGCAGTTGGCCGATCAACAGACCGATCAACGACCAGAACACGTCACCGCCCAACACCACGGCCAGGGCCCCGGTGACAATCGCGGTGATTTGCAGGTTGGCACCCATCCACAGGGTGAACTGGCTCAATAGACGACCGTGTCTTTCCGCTTCCGGGATGTAGTCGATCGAACGTTTCTCGATCAACGGGGTGGTGCTTGCACGTGCGTCAGCCATTTACTTTCAACCTCTGATGGATTGTTCGTACACAAACCTTTTAGGAGCCAGCTTGCTGTGGCGAGGGCGCTTGCTCCCGCTCGAGTGCGCAGCAGCCGCTGGCTTTTTTGGGGGCGCTTCGCACCCCAGCGCAAGCAAGCTTGCTCGCCACAACAAGCCGGCGCCTACAGGTGTCAGCCGTTGATCATCGGGAGATTGAGACCCTGCTCCTTGGCGCAATCGATCGCGATCTGGTAACCGGCGTCGGCGTGACGCATCACCCCGGTAGCCGGGTCGTTGTGCAGCACGCGGGCAATCCGCTCGGCCGCTTCGTCGGTACCGTCGCAGACGATGACCATGCCGGAGTGCTGGGAGAAGCCCATGCCCACGCCGCCGCCGTGGTGCAGCGAGACCCAGGTCGCGCCGCTCGCGGTGTTGAGCAAGGCGTTCAGCAGCGGCCAGTCGGACACAGCGTCGGAGCCGTCCTGCATGGACTCGGTTTCGCGGTTCGGGCTGGCGACCGAGCCGGAGTCGAGGTGGTCACGGCCGATTACCACCGGTGCCGACAACTCGCCGCTGCGCACCATTTCGTTGAACGCCAGGCCCAGCTTGGCGCGCTGGCCCAGGCCTACCCAGCAGATACGCGCCGGCAAGCCCTGGAAGCTGATGCGTTCGCGCGCCATGTCCAGCCAGTTGTGCAGGTGGGCGTCGTCGGGGATCAACTCTTTGACTTTGGCGTCGGTCTTGTAGATGTCTTGCGGGTCGCCCGACAGCGCAGCCCAACGGAACGGGCCGATGCCACGGCAGAAGAGCGGGCGGATGTACGCCGGTACGAAGCCCGGGAAGTCGAATGCGTTTTCCACGCCTTCTTCCTGCGCCATTTGGCGGATGTTGTTGCCATAGTCGAAGGTTGGAACGCCCATTTTCTGGAAGTCCAGCATCGCCTGCACGTGCACGGCCATCGACTGCTTGGCGGCCTTGATCACCGCCGCCGGTTCGGTCTTGGCGCGGGCGCGGTATTCGTCCCAGGTCCAGCCGGCCGGCAGGTAGCCATTGAGCGGGTCGTGGGCGCTGGTCTGGTCGGTGACCATGTCTGGGCGCACGCCGCGCTTAACCAGTTCCGGGAGGATTTCGGCGGCGTTACCCAGCAGGGCAATGGAGATCGCCTTGCCTTCCTGGGTGTATTTGGCGATGCGGGCCAGAGCGTCGTCGAGGTCAGTGGCTTGCTCGTCGACGTAGCGGCTGCTCAGGCGGAAATCGATGCTGACCTGCTGGCATTCGATGTTCAGCGAGCATGCACCGGCGAGGGTTGCGGCCAGCGGCTGGGCACCGCCCATGCCGCCGAGGCCGGCGGTGAGGACCCAACGGCCCTTGAGGTTTGAATCGTAGTGCTGGCGACCGGCTTCAACGAAGGTTTCGTAAGTGCCCTGGACGATGCCCTGGCTGCCGATGTAGATCCAGCTGCCGGCGGTCATCTGGCCGTACATGGCCAGGCCCTTGGCATCCAGTTCGTTGAAGTGTTCCCAACTGGCCCAATGCGGCACCAGGTTGGAGTTGGCGATCAGTACACGCGGGGCGTTGCTGTGGGTCTTGAACACGCCAACCGGTTTGCCGGATTGCACCAGCAGGGTTTCGTCGTCGTTCAGGTTGGTGAGGCTCTCGACGATCTGGTCGTAGCACTCCCAGTTACGCGCCGCACGGCCGATACCGCCGTACACCACCAATTCTTTCGGGTTCTCGGCCACTTGCGGGTCGAGATTGTTCATCAACATGCGCAGCGGCGCTTCAGTCAGCCAGCTTTTGGCGGTGAGCGTGTTACCACGGGCGGCACGGATTTCGACGTCACGGTATTTTGTAGGCTTAGCTTTCGAAAAATCGGTCACTGCGGGACTCCTCGGCACGATGCGCGAACATTGATGGTGCGAAGGCGACTCTTACGCACACATCTTTACTTGTACATACAAGCATATGCAATCAAGCGGCCAACTTTCTGGACGAGGTGTTTTGATTTTTTTGAAAGCGCGTACGAGCCTTGAAAACTAAGGCTTCGCGGCTTGATGAATTTTCTTACGAGGGAGTTTTGATGCGGGGAGGCTTGTCACCAACGCGTGGTTTTGCGCCACGCTGGGGCATTCGGTAACAATTTGGTGCGGGGTTGGAAACAGATCTTGTGAACCCACATTTTTTAATCGCGTGCGGTCAGTTCGATAATGCAGCTGCGGCCAGTGACGGTGATATCCAGCAAGCCAGTGTTACCGCCCACTTGCAGGCAGTCATGATGGCCGAGCTTCTCGCCCAGCACCTTCACTTCATCCGCCACGCTGAACACCAGCACGGTCTGCGCCGAACTGAAAAGGCGCTGCACACCGTCTACCCACTGCAAGCGCGCGTGGTAACGCTGGGGGGAATAGATCAGGTTGAAATCACGGATCGGCCCGGTGATCAAACGGCACGCCACCTGGCTGTCGCCCTTGAAGGCGAACGGCTGCAGCGGTAACAGGCCGCGCTGCTCTTCGCCGTCCACGGTCAACACCATGCCCGCGCCTTTGATCACGGTGATCACGCGCTGGTAGCCGGCGAAGGTGGAAAACCCGCCCGACTCACCGATATCGGCAATCGACAGGCGCCAGCCAAAACCATCCAGGCCATCGCCGGCATCCCGGCTGATTTCTTCAGTGCTGCCGCCGCCGTTTTTCCATGGCATGCGCACGTAATCGGCGGCGCGCCAGACTTTCACTTCACTCATTTACTGAAACGTCCTTCCAGGCTATGTCGGGAACCGGGGTGGATCAAACGCGCGGCGGTCACCGGCTGGCGGCCGGACCAGGTGCGTCGGCGAATCAACAGGCACGGCTCGCTCGGCTCGATCTGCAACAGCTTGCACTCGGCGGCGTCGGCGAGGATCGCTTCAACCACATGCTCGCCCTCGGTAAGCGGCGCGACCTGGTTGAGATAGGCATAGGGGGTTTGCTGGGTAAAATCCTGCTGCAGGTATTCCGGCGCGACCAGGGCGTTGACGAAACGGTCTTCGATTTGCACAGGAATATCGTTTTCGAAGTGCACGATCAGCGAGTGGAACACACGCCCGCCTTCGCGCATTTCCAGGGCGACGGCGCGCTCGGAACCCGCGGCCTCTTCGCCCAGGGTGATGACCTGGCACGTATGACGATGACCGCGGGAGGCGATCTCATCGGCAATATTGTGCACTTCAAACAGCGCCGACTGGCTCTTGGGCTCGGCGACGAACGTGCCGACGCCTTGCATACGCACCAGCAAACCTTCGGCGGTGAGCTCGCGCAGGGCGCGGTTGATGGTCATGCGGCTAAAACCCAGCTGGCTGACCAGCTCGCTCTCCGACGGCACGCGGTAATGGGGCGGCCAGTTGCCGCTGAGGATCTGCTGGCTGATCATCTGTTTGACGCGGGCGTACAAGGGCGCCGGACTTTCGTCCATGTGGGCAGCCAGTGAAGACTTGGCGGGCGGAGTCGGCACAGGGAATCCTTGCAGGGGGGAAAGATGCATAGATTGCCGGAGTTTACCGAGCAGGCAAACGTCTGTATATGTATATACAAATAAACACACGACCGGGGTGCCTTGATCATGTCCGCTTTCTTTGCCGAACGCGCGCTGCTGCCTAATGGATGGGCCAACGATGTACGTCTTGAAGTCAGCGCCGATGGCGCGCTGACCCACGTAGAGGCCAATGCCAGTGCAGACGGCGCCGAACGGCTGAGAGGCCCGGTGCTGGCGGGCATGCCGAACCTGCATTCCCACGCATTCCAGCGCGCCATGGCAGGCCTGGCCGAAGTGGCCGGCAACCCGAATGACAGCTTCTGGACGTGGCGCGACCTGATGTACCGCATGGTCGGCAAGATCAACCCGGACCAACTGCAGGTCATCGCGCGCCAGCTGTATATCGAGATGCTCAAGGCCGGCTACACCTCGGTCGCCGAATTTCATTACGTGCACCACGATGTCAGCGGCCAGCCGTATGCCGACCGCGCGGAGCTGTCGCGCCAGATCAGCCAGGCTGCCGTCAGCAGCGGGATAGGCCTGACGTTGGTGCCGGTGCTTTACACCCACTCAGGGTTTGGCGGCCAGGCACCCAATGAAGGACAGCGACGGTTTATCAACAGCACTGAAAACTATCTGGACCTGCAGGCGCGCTTGCAGCCGATCCTCGCGGCGCAGCCGGCCCAGCAGTTGGGCCTGTGCTTCCACTCCCTGCGCGCCGTTACGCCACAACAAATCAATGAAGTGCTGGCTGCCAGCGACAAGACGTGCCCGGTGCATATCCACATCGCCGAGCAGCAGAAAGAAGTCGACGACTGTCTGGCCTGGAGCGGCAAGCGCCCGCTGCAATGGCTGTATGACAACGTAGCAGTGGATGAACGCTGGTGCCTGGTGCATGCCACTCATGCCGATGCAGACGAAGTCACGCGCATGGCCAAGAGCCGGGCGATTGCCGGGTTGTGCCTGACCACGGAGGCCAACCTTGGCGACGGAGTTTTCCCGGCGGTGGAATTCCTCGCCCAGGGTGGGCGCATGGGCATCGGTTCCGACAGCCATGTGTCGCTGAGCGTGGTGGAAGAATTGCGCTGGCTGGAATACGGCCAGCGATTGCGCGATCAGCGGCGTAATCGCTTGTATCGCAGTGACCAGCCGATGGTCGGCCGCACGCTGTTCGATGCTGCGCTGGACGGTGGTGCCCAGGCGCTGGGGCAGCCGATTGGTCGATTGGAAGTAGGCAAGCGTGCCGATTGGCTGGTGCTGGACGGCAACGATCCCTACCTGGCGACGGCCACCGAGGACGGAATTCTCAATCGCTGGTTGTTTGCCGGTGGTGATCGGCAGGTACGCGACGTGCTGGTCAACGGGAAGTGGGTGGTGCGGGACGGGCATCATGCCGGCGAAGAAGAAAGCTGCCGGGCGTTCACCCAAGTTTTGAAGGATTTACTCGGTTAAAACCGTGGGAGGGGGCTTGCTCCCGATGGTGGTGGATCAGTCGATACATTAATGACTGAAATACCGCTATCGGGAGCAAGTCGAATCGTCGCACCGCCCCTCCCACATTCAGCGTGGGAATGCAGCCGGGCACGCTCCGCGCCCCACTACTGAGAGGTTTTTGCCATCTGTTTGTCCGACGTACGCCAGATCAAACGCGTGGTGTCATACCCCTGCTGCCGCGCCCTGCTCAGCAGGTCTTCGCGGGTGTCGGCGCTGACCGTCGGCGTGCGTGACAAAATCCACATATAGCGTCGGCTCGGGCTGCCCACGAGTGCTGTCTTGTAGTCATCGCTGACGTACAACACCCAGTAATCGCCCTTGGCGACGCCCGGCAACAGTGCGGTAAACCAGTTATTGAATTCAACCCAGAGCTTGTCGGTCTTGCCCGGCACTTGCGGCGTAGCCGTGCCCTTGGCTTCCTGCCACTTCCAGTCCGGCGTCAGGCAGCGGTTGAACACCGACATATCGCCATCGGACAGCAAAGTGTAGCGGGCTTCGGACTGTGCGCAGTTGCGCTGGAAGTACATCGGCAATCGGGCCAACTCATACCAGGTGCCCTGGTAACGCTTGAGGTTGACGCTGCCAACGGTCTTGGGTTGCAGATCATCGCCAGAATGGCTGGCGCAGCCCGCCAAAAACAGGCTGGCGCAAAGGAACAAAACAAAACGCATCATTCTTCTTCTCCCGCAGGCTCGCGCCCCGGTTTACTTCAGGCCTTGCCCGGAAAACATCAGAACTTTGTCACCGGCATATTGAACGCTGATAAAGCTGTTTTTATCGCCCCAGGTGCAGCTGGACATGCCCAGCGCGCCGGAACAATCGGTCGGCTTACCCAACAGCGACTCCACCTCAACCTTGGCCATGCCAGCCGACAACTTCGCGTAGTTTTCTTGGGTGACCTTGCTGCAAGCGGCCAGCAGCACGCAAAAAGCCAGCAAAGCGAGACGGCGTAACGACATGGAAAAACTCCTGGAGGGACGAAGCAGCTAGGGTATCTGCCAGAAGCTTAGAAGGGAAAAGAGGTGTCTGGTTCCCGACGAACGAAAACAAAAAAAGCCCCGAAAACGCTGAAACGTTTCGGGGCTTTTTCAGTTACCGCGATGCCTGTGACAAGCGAGCTTATTGTGGCGAGGGAGCTTGCTCCCGTAGGGCCGCGAAGCGGCCCCAAAGATGGGACCGCTACGCAGTCCGACGGGACGGTGCGGCGGTCCAACAAGCTCCCTCGCCACAGGTTATTTTTCGCTCTTTCTACTGCTTAACTGAACAGCATCAGGGCAAGCCCGCTCACCACAAGGAGTATCCGCAAGTCATTACTTCTTGTGATAGCCCGTCACACGCTCAACCTCTTCCTTGGAGCCCAGGAACACCGCAACACGCTGGTGCAGGCCTTCCGGCTGGATGTCGAGGATGCGCTGGTGGCCGTCGGTGGACACACCGCCCGCCTGTTCAACCAGGAACGACATCGGGTTGGCTTCGTACATCAGGCGCAGCTTGCCAGGCTTGGACGGCTCACGGGCGTCGCGCGGGTACATGAACAAGCCACCACGGGTCAGGATGCGGTGTACGTCGGCTACCATCGCAGCGACCCAACGCATGTTGAAGTTCTTCTTCAACGGGCCTTCTTCGCCAGCCATCAACTCGCCCACATAGCGGGTGACCGGTTCTTCCCAGTGACGCTGGTTAGACATGTTGATCGCAAATTCCTGGGTGGAAACCGGAATCGTGATGTCTTCGTGGGTCAGCACGAAGCTGCCCATTTCGCGGTCCAGGGTAAAGCCTTTGACGCCATCGCCCAGGGTCAGCACCAGCATGGTCTGCGGGCCGTAGATCGCGTAACCGGCTGCGACCTGCTCGGTGCCTGGCTGCAGGAAGGCCTTTTCGTTCAAGGCTTCGTTCTGGCTCAGGTATTCGTTCGGGCAACGCAGTACCGAGAAGATGGTGCCGACCGGTGCGTTGATGTCGATGTTGGACGAACCGTCCAATGGGTCGAACACCAGCAGGTAGGCGCCTTTCGGGTACTTGCCCGGGATCTGGTAGGCATTGTCCATTTCTTCGGACGCCATGCCGGCCAGGTGGCCGCCCCACTCGTTGGCTTCGAGCAGGATCTCGTTGGAGATCACGTCGAGCTTCTTCTGCACTTCGCCTTGGACGTTTTCAGTGCCCATGCTGCCCAGGACACCACCCAGTGCGCCTTTGGACACGGCGTGGCTGATTTCCTTGCAAGCACGCGCCACCACTTCGATAAGGAAGCGCAGATCAGCAGGCGTGTTGTTGCTGCGGGTCTGCTCGATCAAATAGCGACTCAGGGTAACGCGGGACATGGAAGGCTCCGATGAATGGGGGGGGGCTAAAAACCCGCGCAGTTTAACGCGAGTCGGGGCGTATTTCCTCCTATCAGAGGATATAAACCCAATAGAGTTCATGGACTTTATTTAACGTGCCACCGGCGGCTTGCGCAGCAAACTGTAGGCCATGGCCCCCAGGGCCGCCACACCAAGCAGTAACACCGCCCATAGCCCGAATTTTTTCCAGTTCGACCCGGTATCAACAGCAGCTGTGACCGCAGGCGACGTGACCGCCACTTCCCCCGCTACCCTGGCCAGCCCTAACGTGTTGAGACGCTCGGCGCTGTAGTCAGGAATCAGGGTCGACAGCGGCAGGTTCGCCGCCTTGGCCGACGCATTGCCCAGCGCCAGGGTAAATGGCGGTTCGCCTCGCGCCAGGAACACTAACTGCGTGGCGCGCACGGCAAAACGCAGGGCCGGCGCTTCAACACCCAGGCCACCGCCGCGCTCATCGACCTGCAACTTGAGCTCGGTAACCACCTGGCCCGGCAACTGCACTTCATCCTGCACCACGTCCTGGCCGTTCTGGCTCAGGCGATACAGCAAGGCATTACTCAACGGCTGCCAGGCTTGATTGCTCTCGCGCCGCCCCGACAAGGTCACGGGCGCCAGCGTGTTGGGCTGCTTCAGTTCGACGCGCAAACGTTCGACGCTCAATCCCGTCGGCAACTGCCAACTGTATTCGCCGGCCTTGAGCCGCGTGCCCGTCAACGGTTGTGACCACACCAGCGGCGTCGACAGGCTGCTGGTGGCGCTCATCAACTTGGCGGAAGTCAGCACCGGCGCCGCCTGCCCCTGCCACACCAAGCGCAGGTAGCGCGCCGATTGCCCCGGCAGGCCGACGTCATGTTGCTCGACCCGCTGATCGGCAAACGACAAACGCGCCACTTGCCCGTCGCCCCAGGATTCCCAGTGCTGCAAGTCGTCGCTGGCTTCAATGCTGAAACGCTGGAAGCCATCTTGTTCGCGGCTCCAGTCGAGGCTCAGTTGCTGCAACGGCGCCTTGATCGCGCTGGCATCCAGCACCCAGCCGCGCAGCACCTGCTTGCCGGCCTGGGAGGCAGCGGCCGGGCGGACTTCCAGCAGCGTGCCTTCCGCCGTGGCCTTCAGCACCACGCCGGGCACCGTTTCGCGAGTGTCCGCGGCGTACAGCGGGAACCACTTCACGTCGACCACGTTGCGGCTTTCGGTGCGTTGCGATGACTGGCGCGACAACGCGTAGGCCTGAGGTTCGCCGGCGGCGTTGAATACCCGCACATCACTGAGGTCGGCCTGGCGCGCGCTGAGTTGCACCGCCAACGGTAACTCCAGGCGATACCACGGGCCGTTGCCGCTGACGCTCAGCGGTACTTGGGTGGTGAAGTCGGCCGGCGCTTCCTGCGCCCACACAAACAACGTCGTACACAGGCCGACGACAGCCACGCTCAACTTACCGATCAAGAGGATGCTCCTTCAGTTTCCAACACAGGTTCAGCACGCTTGGGCGGCAGCGGTGCGAAGTAACCCACCACCAGCAACAGCCCGCCTACACCGATAAACGAGACGATCCGCGCCAGGCCGCCACGGTTACTCAGTTCGACAAAGAACAGCTTGGCCACCACCACGGCAATCAGCGCCGCACCGATCAGCCACACCTCGCGACGATGACGCAGGTGCCCGCCGATCATCAGGCCGAGGGCGATCAGGGTCCAGACGATGGACAGACCGGCCTGCACCAGCATCGATTCCAGCAACGCGTCCAGCTGGAACGGCACGCCACCCCAATGGTGAGCCGTGCGCATCACCAGCGCGGTAAAGAAGGCAAACAGCGAGACACCCGCCACACCCTGGGCGATCAGCTCAACACGCGGCCCACGCTGCGGCGCCACGCTGCTCGACCACAAATACACCCCAAGCAGTGCAAACAGCAGCCCCAGGTCCAGCGGGTTGAGCAGCGGCACATACGGCAGCGGGTTGGCCGTACCGTCGCTGAAGATATTGGCCAGCCAAAACCAGCCGAGCATCAGCACCGCCAGTGGCAGCGCCGCCAACACGCGGTATTCACGCAGATACGCCGACACCGGCCATGGCCAACTGCGTGGCGCAGCGGCCAGCACGAGGTACAGACTCGGCAGAATCGCCCAACCCAGCCAGCGCCAGGCGTTGTACTCGCTCGACAGCAACAACAGGCCGTAACGCAACTCCAGCGCCAGCACGCCGATCAGCATCCAGCAACCGAGCACATGGGCAACGGTCAGCGCCTTGGCCGGAACCACCGCCGCCAAACGCCGCAGCGCGATGAAGTGCACGACAAACACGGCCAACCATGCCAGCCAGCCGAACTGCGCCGCCGGGTGGTAATAGTCATGGGCCGACACCAGCAACACGACGCCCGCCGCCGGCATCAGCACGGTGCAGAGCATGCCCAGCGACGCCCAGCGCAGGCGTACCACGAGCAATGCCCAGATCGCCACGCTCAGCGCCGCGATGCCGAGCAGGAACGTTCCCTGCAATGCCTGCGGGATAAACCGCAGCACTTCGCCGATCAACGCCAACGCCCACCAGGCCGCGCCCCACACCAGCAGCAGGTCGGACAGGCGTTGCAGTTTGAGCACGGCAAACAGCGGCGCATGAGGCTCGCGCTGCAAACGCCAGGCGCCGACCAGGGCGGCCAGGCCCAGCACCATCGGCGTCCAGAAACCGCTATGGCCCAGCGGGCGCAAACCTTCACCGGTCAACGGCCCGAGCAGTTCCGGCACCGCCACCAGGAACGAGGCGCCGCCAAGCACTTGCAGCAGCAGACCAAACACAAAACTGACGCGCTGTTGCAGGTACAGGCTCAGCCAGATGATCAACACACCGCTGGCCGCCCACACGCCGCTGGCGCTCTCCCATGGCAACACAAACAGCACCGCCAGGTTGATCAACGCCAGGCCGGCGAGCAGCACCACCGACAACCCGCGTAGTAGCCGCACATCGCTGCGCACCATGTCGTCGCGTGCCGCCAGCAGCATGCCGCCGATCAACGCCAGGCCGATCAGCGAAGCGCTAAGCAAACCGCTCCAACCGGCGCTGAACACCGCCGCGCCGTCACCGCCTTGCAGGCGCAGCAAGAACAACGCGCCGCCCAGCAGCTGCACCGCAAACGCGGTGAACAGGAAGGTACGCGAGCCGATGCGCAGGCCGATGAAGAGGGTCACCAGCCCGGCGATTGCCCAACTGATGGCGGTGCCTTGGGTCAGCAACAGCAACGGCGCAAGCAAGTACAGAAAGGTCAGGCCGAGACTCGCCAATAGCGGCAGGCCTTTGCGCTCCCAGTCGGCCGCCTGCTCCGTCGACGCCTTGCGCAACTGATCGAAGCTGAACAGCAACGCCGCGCCCAGCAGCAGCGCGCCCAATGGCGCACCGTCGAGCAAGGTGAGTTCGCCGACGCGCAGTTCACTGAGGAATGCCAGCGCCGAGCCCAACTGCAACAACAGGCCAAACACCCGCGCCAACGGCCGCTGCTGGAGCAAGCCCAGCCAAAAGATCCCGGCGCCCTCCACCGCCCACGCAGCTGCGGTCCAGCGCGCGTCGAGGCCGAGGGGAATCGCCAGGCTGGCGAAGATCACGCCCAAGGCCAGGCAGGTTTCCGCCAGCAGCAAGGCCCGCCCGCCACTCAGCAGGCGCGCCAGACCCATGTAGATAATGCCCAGCCCCAGCGCACTGAACGCAGCGGCAAATTCCAGGTGCTGGACCAAGGCGAACTGCAAGCCAAAGCCCACCAGCGGCGGGCCAAACAGCATGCTGCCGTCGACATAGTCACCCTTGGCCGCCGACCAGCGCAGCAGCGCGCCCCGGCTGTCGTCTTCGGGCGCGTCGTTCATTTCCAGCAACTTGCGCCGGGCGAACAACAGCCCGATGGCCAGGTACATCAGGAAAAACAGAATCAGGAATGGCTCGGTACTCCACAGCAGTTCCGGGGTGTACGAGCGCATGCCCCAGGCAAAGCCGATGCCGAAGGTGCCGACAAAGCCGATCAGGTTGAGCAAGCGCCAGGCCTTGAACCAGGCGATGGCAAGGATGCCCGCATTGAGCAGGGCGAAATAACTAAACAGCGCCACAGGGTTGCCGGCGCCGGTTGACGTGAGGATTGGCGCGGCAAAACCGCCGAGGGCGGCGGCGCAGGCCAACCCGAGGGCATCCTGGGTGATCGCAAGGATCGCCGAAAACACCGTGACCGCCACCAGCAGGCCCAACGCCGCGCCAGGGTCGATCAACGGGTGCAGGCGCATCGCGGCGAACACCGTCAGGTACAGTACCGCGATCCCGGTGCCTTGCAGCATCAAACCGTAATTGCTGTTGCGCAAGCGTAACCACCAGCCCAGGCCCAGCAGGCCGACGGCGGCAGCGGCCACGCCGGCGTAACGCAGTTCGATCGGCACTACCATGCCTTCGGTGGCGTAGCGCAGCAGGAACGCCAGGCCGAGAAACAACAGCACAACGCCAACGCGCAGCACAGTGTTGCCGCCGAACAGCCAATTGCGCGCGCCGCTGATGGCGCGCTCGATCAGGTTGGGGCCACGGGGGGCAACAGGTTCAGCCGGGCGGGGTTTATCGGCAGGCTTCCAGACATCTTCAGGCAGCGGCTGGCTCAGCTCGGCAACCCTGGCGACGGGCGCCAATTCGGCAGGCAGTTCCCAAACAAGTTCGGGCGCCTTGGCGACAGGTGTCGGCTCAGGGATGGACGGTTCGACTGTGACACTGGCCGTCGGCGTAGGGGGCACTTCCAATTGCCGCAGGCGCTCGCCCAGCGCGATCAGCGCCTTCTGCGTGGTCTCCAACTGACGGCTTTGTTCATCCGCACGTGAAGCCAGCATCGACAGACGGATCGCCTGGCCAATGCCCAACCCCAGCAGCGCACCGATGCCCGCATCACTGAACGACTCATCGAGCGCCCAGCCGAGCACCAGCCCAATCAGCATGAAAATCCATTGCATGGTCGATATCCCTAAGCAAACCGGCGCCTAGTATATCTACGCAGACCCAATGTGGGAGGGGGCTTGCTCCCGATAGCGGTGTGCCAGTCGACATATCTGCAAACTGACACTCCGCTATCGGGAGCAAGCCCCCTCACATTTTGGTACTGCGCTGGTTAGTCGAGCGCTTTCCAGATCTCCGTCGCGTATTCCCGGATGGTCCGGTCCGAGGAGAACCAGCCCATACGCGCCGTATTGAGCACCGCCGAACGCCACCACGCCTTCGAGTCGTGCCAATGCGCCTCGACCCTGGCCTGGGCGTCCCAGTAGGAATCGAAGTCGGCACACACCAGGAAGCGGTCGTAGTCGATCAGCCCGTCGATCAACCCCACATAGCGGCCCGGATCATCCGGCGAGAACACCCCGCCACGGATCGCTTGCAGTACATCGCTCAAACGATGGGACGCGGCGATTTCCGGCCCCGCATGGAACTCGCCGGCGTGCTTGCGGGCTTCCACTTGCTGGGCGCTGAGGCCGAAGATAAACATGTGATCAGCGCCGACAAGCTCGTGCATCTCCACATTGGCGCCGTCCATGGTGCCGATGGTCAGCGCGCCGTTGAGGCCGAACTTCATGTTACTGGTGCCCGATGCTTCGAAGCCGGCGGTGGAAATCTGCTCCGACAAATCCGCCGCCGGAATGATGCTTTCCGCCAGGCTGACGTTGTAGTTGGGCAGAAACACCACCTTGAGCAAACCGCGCACGGTCGGGTCGTTGTTCACGGTGCGGGCGATGTCGTTGGTCAACTTGATGATCAACTTGGCCTGGTGATAGCTGGCCGCCGCCTTGCCCGAGAAGATTTTCACGCGCGGCACCCAGTCGGTGCCCGGCTCGGCACGGATCGCCTGGTACAGCGCGACGGTGTGCAGCAGGTTCAGCAACTGGCGTTTGTATTCGTGGATGCGCTTGACCTGCACGTCGAACATCGCCGCCGGGTTGACCGAAATGCCCAGGCGCTCGTGGATGATCTCCGCGAGTGCGCGCTTGCTGTGCAGGCGTTGATCAGCGAAGGCTT
The DNA here is from genome assembly GCF_001050345.1 of Pseudomonas fildesensis. Taxonomy (GTDB): domain Bacteria; phylum Pseudomonadota; class Gammaproteobacteria; order Pseudomonadales; family Pseudomonadaceae; genus Aquipseudomonas; species Aquipseudomonas fildesensis. Next base: position 211,990 of record NZ_LFMW01000005.1, read on the forward strand.
TGCGGAAGGCTTGCTTCTCGGCGAAGGTTTCCAGCTCCGTCAGGCGGGTTTCCATGTTGTCGAGAATGTCCGGGCCCAACGCGTCCACCAACATATCGGTGAGCTTGGGGTTGGCCTGGAACAGCCAGCGACGGAAGGTGATGCCGTTGGTTTTGTTGTTGATGCGCTCCGGGTAGAGCTTGTGCATTTCGGAGAACACTGTGCTGCGCATCAGCTGGGTGTGCAGGCCGGACACGCCGTTGACACTATGGGAGCCGAGGAACGCCAGGTTGCCCATGCGCACGCGGCGGCCGTTGTCTTCTTCGATCAGCGACACGGCGCGCAGCACGTCGAAGTCGTGGATGCCCTTGGCCCGCAGCGAATCGATGTGCTGGGCGTTGATCAGGTAGATGATCTGCATGTGCCGGGGCAGCATGCGTTCCATCAGGCCGACCGGCCAGGTTTCCAGGGCTTCGGGCAAGAGGGTGTGGTTGGTGTACGACAGGGTCTCGACGGTGACGTCCCACGCCGCTTCCCAGGGAATGTCGTGCAGGTCGACCAACTGACGCATCAACTCGGCCACCGCGATGGACGGGTGGGTGTCGTTGAGCTGGATCGCAGCGTGTTCGCCCAGGCTCAGTACCGAGCCGTGCATGTTCTTGTGGCGGCGCAGCAAATCCTGCAACGACGCGGAGACGAAGAAATACTCCTGGCGCAGGCGCAATTCCTGCCCCGCTTCGGTGCTGTCGGCCGGGTAAAGCACGCGGGAGATGCTCTCGGCGCGGGCCACTTCGGCGACAGCGCCCAAGTGGTCACCGGCGTTGAAGCGCTCCAGGTGCAGGTCTTCCACCGCCCGTGCACGCCACAGGCGCAGGGTGTTGACGCTGGCACCGCGCCAGCCGACTACCGGGGTGTCGTAGGCCACCGCACGCACGGTTTCATTGGGCGTCCACACCTGAATCAGCTTGCCGGCAGCATCGGGCAGGGTTTCGACGCTGCCGCCAAAACCGATCGGGTAAATCACTTCGGCCCGCTCGAACTCCCACGGGTTGCCGAAATCCAGCCAGCGTTCGGTCTGTTCCTGCTGCCAACCATCGACAATCGCCTGGCGGAACAGGCCGTGCTCATAACGGATGCCATAACCGTGGCCGGCAATGCCAAGGGTCGACATGCTTTCCATAAAACACGCGGCCAGACGGCCCAGGCCACCGTTGCCGAGGGCCGCATCGGGCTCCAGCAGGCGGATGCGTTCAAGGTCGACGCCCAGTTCGGACAGTGCTTCGCGAGCGATCTCGAGCACGCCGAGGTTGCTCAGGCTGTCATAGAGCAAGCGGCCGATAAGAAATTCGAGGGACAGGTAGTAAACCCGCTTCTGGCCTTTGCGGTAGATACGCCGTGTATGGTCCATCCAGTGGTCGACCATCTGGTCGCGCGCGGCCAGGGCAATGGCTTCGAACCAGTCATGGTCGAAGGCGTGGTCGGGGTCTTTACCCACCGCATAAGTGAGTTTGGTCAAGACAGCATCGCGAAACGCGGCTACCTCTGCTTCTCGTGCAAGCGGTTCCTGAGACATCGGTGCGACCTCGGGCGAGATTGAAGGAGTTGCTAGAGCCTAGTCGGTCTGACAGACCGTGGGCGCTCTGGTTCGGCAGTTTTTTAACTCATTCACGTTTGCGGGAAATTGATGCAGGGGCCGTGCCCGTTCACCCCGTGCAGAACCCTTTGAGCTGAAACCTGCAAAATATTGTTCAAAAAACCACCAATCCCGGTATGATCGCGCGCCCGGATACCGCCCCACCTTGGAACCCTGATGAAGCCTCAACTGATCGCCGCCGCGGAACTCGACCGTCTCGAGACTTGGCAGAAATATTTCGCCCACATGTGCGGTGGCTGCGTGTCCAGCTGTTGCACACTGCCGGTCGAGGTGAAGATCAAGGACCTGATCCGCATTGGCATCGTTGATGAGTTCGAGCGCGGCGACCCGCCGAAGAACATTGCCAAGCGTTTGCAGAAGGAAGGCATCGTCGAGCGCTTCAACTCAAAATCCGAGATTTTTACCCTGCAGCGCATGAGCAACAACGACTGCCTGTACCTGGATCGTAAGACGCGCTTCTGCACTATTTATGACAAGCGCCCGGATACCTGCCGCAACCACCCGAAAATCGGACCGCGGCCGGGGTATTGCGCGTATAAGCCGAAGGAAGTGGTGCGCGAGACCAAGTTCAAGACCCTCGATAAGTTCTGACCCGCCCTTGATCGTTCCCACGCTCCGCGTGGGAATGCAGCCCTGGACGCTCCGCGTCCGCCCTTGAAAGCCCGACGCAGAGCGTCCCAAGAGGCATTCCCACGCAAAGCGTGGGAACGATCAACACAAAACCTGCAGGCATAAAAAAACGCCCCCGACCGTAAGGCCGGGGGCGTTTTTTTTGCCAGCTAACTAAACGACTTAGTTACCGGATTTCTTCGCAGCGCGGGTACGCTCGCTTTCGCCCAGGATCTTCTTACGAAGACGGATGGACTTAGGAGTGACTTCGCACAATTCGTCTTCTTGAACGAATTCCAGAGCCTGCTCCAGGGTGAAGCGGATAGGCGGAACCAGAGCGATGGTTTCGTCTTTACCCGAAGCACGCATGTTGTCGAGCTTCTTGCCTTTGGTTGGGTTAACGCCCAGGTCGTTGTCGCGGCTGTTGATGCCGACGATTTGACCTTCGTACACGTCTTCACCGTGACCCAGGAACAGCTTGCCGCGAGCTTGCAGGGTTTCCAGCGAGTAAGTCAGAGCCTTACCGGTAGCAACCGAAACCAGCACGCCGTTCTGACGGCCGGACATGTCGCCGGACTTCATTACGTCGTAACGGTCGAAGATCGAGGTCAGGATGCCTGCACCGGAGGTCAGGGTCAGGAACTCGTTACGGAAACCGATCAAGCCACGTGCCGGGATGTTGTACTCAAGGCGCACACGGCCCTTGCCATCCGGAACCATGTTGGTCAGGTCGCCTTTACGGATACCGATCTGTTCCATGATCGCGCCCTGGGATTCTTCCGGCAGGTCGATGGTCACGTTTTCGTACGGTTCGTGCTTAACGCCGTCAACCATGCGGATGATCACTTCCGGACGACCAACACCCATTTCGAAGCCTTCGCGACGCATGGTTTCGATCAGTACCGAGAGGTGCAGCTCACCACGGCCGGAGACTTTGAACTTGTCAGCGGTGTCGCCTTCTTCAACGCGCAGGGCAACGTTGTAGAGCAGTTCTTTGTCCAGACGCTCTTTGATGTTCCGGCTGGTCACGAACTTGCCTTCTTTACCGCAGAAAGGCGAGTCGTTTACCTGGAAGGTCATCGAAACGGTTGGTTCGTCAACGGTCAGCGGCTTCATCGCTTCGACGTTCAGTGGGTCGCACAGAGTGTCGGAGATGAACAGCTGGTCGAAGCCGCTGACGCAGACGATGTCGCCGGCAGAAGCTTCTTCAACGTCGATACGGTGCAGACCGTGGTGACCCATCAACTTCAGGATACGACCGGTACGCTTCTTGCCGTCGGCGCCGATAGCAACAACCGGGGTGTTTGGCTTGACGCGACCACGAGCGATACGGCCAACGCCGATAACACCCAGGAAGCTGTTGTAGTCCAGTGCGGAGATTTGCATCTGGAACGGACCATCACGGTCAACAGCCGGCGCCGGTACGTTGTCGACAATCGACTGGTACAGCGGGGTCATGTCTTCAGCCATGTCGGTATGTTCCAGACCGGCAATACCGTTCAGGGCCGAGGCGTAGACGACTTTGAAGTCCAGCTGTTCTTCGGTAGCGCCCAGGTTGTCGAACAGGTCGAAAATCTGGTCCAGAACCCAGTCCGGACGTGCGCCCGGACGGTCAACCTTGTTGATTACCACGATTGGACGCAGGCCGGCTTCGAAAGCCTTCTTGGTCACGAAACGGGTTTGCGGCATAGGGCCGTCTTGGGCATCAACCAGCAGCAGAACGGAGTCAACCATCGACATTACGCGTTCTACTTCGCCGCCGAAGTCGGCGTGGCCCGGGGTGTCCACGATGTTGATGTGGTAGCCGTTCCAGTTGATAGCGGTGTTTTTAGCCAGGATGGTAATACCGCGCTCTTTTTCCTGGTCGTTGGAGTCCATCACGCGCTCGTCGTTGAGCTCGTTGCGCTCCAGGGTGCCGGATTGACGCAAGAGTTTGTCTACCAGGGTGGTTTTACCATGGTCAACGTGAGCAATGATGGCGATGTTACGTAGATTTTCGATCACTTGTGTATCTCGATCAGAGGATTCGGTGTGCTGACAGGTCGTGGCAGCGATTAACAGTAGAGTCAGGCCTTGCCGTTACAGCTTGACGGCAGAGTCGGGGGGCCGGTGACGCAGGCCACAGGCAAACAGCCCCGGGCTCTTAGCTCGGTCGATAAACGCGCACATTGGCATGCCCCTCACTGAGCAAATGGTGGGCATGCAGGCGACTCATCACGCCTTTGTCGCAATACAGCAGGTACTGACGGCTGTCATCCAGTTCCTTGAAACGCGCGTTCAATGCATAGAACGGCAGCGCTTGTACGTCGATGCCAGCAATTTCCAGCGGCTCATCTTCAGCGGCATCCGGGTGACGGATGTCGACAATGATCTGGCCCGCCAGGGCTTCGCTGACCTCTTCGATCTGTACATCCTGGCCCAATTCGTCGATCACGCGATCGATTGGCACCATTTTGGCGTTCGCAAGCGCTCGCTCGAGAATCGCCATGTCAAACTGTTGTTCTTCATACTCCACGCGGTTGCGCTTGGCGTGGGTCTTGGGGTTCACCGAGATGACCCCGCAGTACTCAGGCATATGCTTGGCAAAGTCGGCAGTGCCGATTTCTTCTGCCAGGTCGATGATGTCCTGTTTGTGGCTGGCGATCAGCGGGCGCAACACCAGCTTTTCGGTTACGCAGTCGATCAGCGACAGGTTCGGCAGCGTCTGGCTGGAAACCTGGGAGATCGCTTCACCGGTCACCAGCGCGTCGATCTGCAATTGATCGGCAATTCGGGACGCAGCGCGCAACATCATACGCTTCAATACTACGCCCATATGACTGTTATCGACTTTACCGAGAATTTCGCCCAGCACTTCCTCGAACGGCACGCTCACAAACAGCACACGTTGGGAGCTGCCGTACTTCTTCCAGATAAAGTGCGCGACTTCCATCACGCCCAATTCATGTGCACGCCCGCCCAGGTTAAAGAAGCAGAAGTGGCTCATCAGGCCGCGGCGCATGATCTGGTAGGCCGCCACTGTGGAATCGAAACCGCCGGACATCAGTACCAGGGTCTGTTCCAGGGCGCCCAGCGGGTAGCCGCCGATGCTGTCGTGCTGGCCGTGGATCACAAACAACCGTTGGTCGCGAATTTCCATGCGCACTTCAATTTGCGGCGCTTTCAGGGAAATTCCGGCGGCGCCGCACTCGCGACGCAGCTTGCTGCCGACGTATTTCTCGACGTCCATGGAGCTGAACGGGTGCTTGCCGCCACGCTTGCAACGCACCGAAAAAATCTTCCCCTCAAGCTCACCGCCGAAGTGCAGTTTGCACTTTTCGGTGATGTCGTCGAAGTCGCCCAACGGGTACTCGTCCACCTGCAGGAAATGCGCGATGCCCGGCATGCAGCTCAGGCGCTCGGTCATGTCCTTCAAGGCTTTGGCGTCGGTGACACGGGTTTCCAGCTCGAGATTGTCCCACACGCCATTCACCACCACAGCCGGGTCCAGATCGCGGAGCACGGCACGGATGTTCTTGGCCAATTGACGGATGAAACGCATCCGTACCGGTCGGCTCTTGATGATGATCTCGGGGAAGACTTTAACGATTAATTTCATGGAAACAGCGCGCGCAGGGCCTGCCGAAAAAGGGGGGCGCGGATTATAGCGGAAATCGCTCAAGGTTTAACCAGTTAATATGCATCACACCTTTGGCGCACCAAAACAGGTCACTTTCATGAATTGGCGCTACATTGCAGTGCGTAATTTATTCCGTTTCGGCTGATTGCACTGTTATAGGGGCCATTTTGAGGCAAAAAGGCCATGTTGGCGCACTGGCATGCAATTTGCTCTCTTGTGAGGCAGGTTGCCTTGGCGGAGTATCCGCGCCGGCATCACCCACATTCTAAGGGCTAACTCCACTACCAGCCCGAAGCCACCCGGAGGACACCATGTCGAAGTCGGTTCAACTCATCAAAGATCATGACGTTAAATGGATTGATCTGCGCTTCACGGACACAAAAGGCACTCAGCACCACGTGACCATGCCGGCTCGCGACGCGCTGGATGATGCTTTCTTCGAAGAAGGCAAAATGTTCGACGGTTCCTCCATTGCCGGCTGGAAAGGCATCGAAGCTTCCGACATGATCCTGATGCCGGACGACAGCACTGCCGTGCTGGACCCGTTCACCGAAGAGCCTACCCTGATCATCGTCTGCGACGTGATCGAGCCTTCGACCATGCAAGGCTACGACCGCGACCCGCGTGCGATCGCCAAGCGCGCCGAGGAATACCTGAAGTCGACCGGTATCGGTGACACCGTATTCGTAGGTCCCGAGCCAGAATTCTTCATCTTTGACCAAGTGAAGTTCAAGTCCGACATCTCCGGCTCCATGTTCAAGATCTATTCCGAACAAGGTTCGTGGATGTCCGACCAGGACGTGGAAGGCGGCAACCATGGCCACCGTCCAGGTATCAAAGGTGGCTACTTCCCAGTTCCGCCATTCGACCATGACCACGAAATCCGTACCTCCATGTGCAACGCCATGGAAGACATGGGCCTGGTCATCGAAGTGCATCACCACGAAGTGGCGACTGCCGGCCAGAACGAAATCGGTGTGAAGTTCAACACCCTGGTCGCCAAGGCTGACGAAGTTCAGACCCTGAAGTACTGCGTACACAACACTGCCGTTGCTTACGGCCGTACCGCTACCTTCATGCCTAAGCCTCTGTACGGCGATAACGGTTCGGGTATGCACGTTCACCTGTCCATCGCCAAAGATGGCAAGAACACCTTCGCTGGCGAAGGTTATGCCGGCCTGTCCGACACCGCCCTGTACTTCATCGGCGGCATCATCAAGCACGGTAAGGCGCTGAACGGCTTCACCAACCCGTCGACCAACTCCTACAAGCGTCTGGTCCCAGGTTTCGAAGCGCCGGTAATGCTGGCCTACTCGGCTCGCAACCGCTCCGCGTCGATCCGCATTCCCTACGTGTCCAGCCCTCGTGCTCGCCGTATCGAAGCCCGCTTCCCGGATCCGGCAGCCAACCCGTACCTGGCCTTCGCTGCGCTGGTAATGGCCGGCCTGGACGGTATCCAGAACAAGATCCACCCTGGCGACGCCGCCGACAAAAACTTGTACGACCTGCCGCCTGAAGAGGCCAAAGAGATCCCACAAGTGTGCGGCAGCCTGAAAGAAGCCCTGGAAGAGCTGGACAAGGGCCGTGCGTTCCTGACCAAAGGCGGCGTGTTCAGCGACGACTTTATCGATGCGTACATCGAGCTGAAAAGCGCAGAAGAAATCAAGGTTCGCACCTTCGTACACCCACTGGAATACGAGCTGTACTACAGCTGCTGATCCGGTAGCGCTACTTAACGTGGCGTGATGAAAAAGGCCTCCTTCGGGAGGTCTTTTTTTTTGCGCGAAATATATCCCCTGCAGGAGCCGGCTTGCTGGCGAAAAAACGCACAGGCGCCGCGTTCATTCTGGAAAACCGCGCTATCGTTAACGTCCATCGCTGGCAAGCCAGCGCCTACAGGGGATTGCCTTTGAAACATCGACTCGTACTTGCCTTGCTGTTCGCCACTGCCACGGCCAACGCTGCACCACCCACCCTCGAACCGTTGCTCAACAGCATCGCCGAACGCCTGGCGATTGCCGATCAGGTGGCCCTGAGCAAATGGGATAGCAAAAAACCCGTAGAGGACAAGAAACGCGAACAAGAGGTGATCGCCAGCGTCGTCGCCCAGGCACCAGGCTACAAACTGGACCCTGCCGCTGCCGAGCAATTTTTTTCGGCGCAGATCGAGGCGAATAAAATGGTGCAGTACACCCGCCTGTCCGACTGGCAATTCCAGGGCAAGGCGCCCGACGACCCGCGTCCGGACTTGGTTGGGCAGATTCGCCCACAGCTGGACCAGTTGCAAAAACGTCTGCTGCAGCAACTGGCGGACTTCAGCCCCGAACGCAGCAACCCCCAATGCTCGCAGTGGTTGGCCACGGCCGTCCACAAACCGCTTCACGACCCACTACAGCAGATCGCAACGATCCGCGCGACCGCTGAACTGTGCATCCAGACGCCATCCACTCAATAAAGTATCGGGACTACTTGATTTGAGGCACCGTCCGGCATCTTCGCCTCGAACGGTAAACGTAGCCTGACCGGCCACTTACCGAACAGGATGGAACCATGGACGCCCTCAAACACTTGATCGCGACAGCGGCCTGCTTGTGTGCGCTCGGCTGCAGCAGCCCGCTGAAAGACACCGCGCAGGTCGACAAGGAGCTACTGCTGCAGAGCAGCGCGTCATGGGATGGCGCGCCCTACACAGCCTACCCTTCCGGCGCGCCGCAACTCACGCTATTACGCCTCAGGATACCGGCAAATACGCAACTGCCCTGGCACAGCCATCCAATGCCTAACGCCGCGTATATCGTATCGGGGGAACTGACCGTTGAAACCCGCTCGGGCGGACTGGTTCGCACGCTGAAACCAGGGCAAACCCTGGCCGAGATGGTCGGTACAGTCCATCGCGGCACCACCGGCAACACGCCAGTCGAGCTTTTGGTGTTTTACGCCGGTACCCCGGACATGCCACTGTCACAGCCACACTGATACCGCCCCCTTCGCCAGAATCGTTTTCGAGCGCGCCGAAAACGATTCCGCCACTTCCTGAACAACCTTCACAAATTCGCACTATATTGGTGCAACACATCGCACCCTTCCCACCTACCCAACCCATTTTGGTTCGAAACTTCCCGATGAAGCAGGCAGAACGCCACAGTTTCGAGCCTGAAATACCTATTTCATGGCTTTAACGCTTCTTTTCGGAGCCTTGGTTTGTTTTTTGCAGTTTCCTTTTATCAGCGTGCGCCTCAAGCCCGCGCCTTGCTCCAAAAGAGGTCCTGATGACCATTAGCGATGCACTGCACCGTTTGTTACTCGACAACCTGACCACCGCGACCATTCTGCTCAATGACGACCTGCGCCTTGAGTACATGAACCCGGCGGCGGAGATGCTCCTGGCCATCAGCGGCCAGCGCAGCCATGGGCAGTTCATCAGCGAATTGTTCACCGAGTCGGCCGAAGCCCTGAGCTCGTTGCGCCAGGCCGTGGAGCAGGCACACCCGTTCACCAAGCGCGAGGCGATGCTCACCGCCCTGACCGGGCAGACGCTGACCGTCGACTACGCCGTGACCCCGATCCTGAGCAACGGCAGCACCCTGCTGCTGCTCGAAGTGCACCCCCGTGACCGCCTGCTGCGGATCACCAAGGAAGAAGCGCAGCTGTCCAAGCAGGAAACCAGCAAGATGCTGGTGCGCGGCCTGGCCCATGAGATCAAGAACCCCCTCGGCGGGATTCGTGGCGCGGCGCAACTGCTCGCCCGCGAACTGCCGGACGAGAACCTCAAGGACTACACCAACGTCATCATCGAAGAGGCCGACCGCCTGCGTAACCTGGTCGACCGCATGCTCGGCTCCAACAAGCTGCCGTCGCTGGCGATGACCAACGTGCACGAAGTGCTGGAGCGCGTCTGCCACCTGGTCGAGGCCGAAAGCCAAGGCTGCATCACCTTGGTTCGCGACTACGACCCGAGCATCCCCGACGTCTTGATCGACCGCGAACAGATGATCCAGGCGGTGCTCAATATCGTGCGCAACGCCATGCAGGCCATCAGCAGCCAGAACGAGCTGCGCCTTGGCCGTATCAGCCTGCGCACCCGTGCCCTGCGTCAGTTCACCATCGGCCATGTGCGCCATCGCCTGGTGACCAAGGTCGAGATCATCGACAACGGCCCGGGCATTCCTGCGGAACTCCAGGAAACCATTTTCTTTCCCATGGTCAGCGGCCGCCCGGACGGTACCGGGCTGGGCCTGGCCATTACCCAGAACATCATCAGCCAGCACCAGGGTCTGATCGAATGTGAGAGCCATCCTGGCCACACCACCTTCTCGATCTTTCTGCCTCTGGAACAAGGAGCCCCATCGACATGAGCCGTAGTGAAACTGTGTGGATCGTCGATGACGACCGTTCTATCCGCTGGGTCCTCGAGAAAGCCTTGCAACAGGAAGGCATGACCACCCAGAGCTTCGACAGCGCCGATGGGGTAATGAGCCGCCTGGCGCGCCAGCAGCCCGACGTAATCATCTCCGACATCCGCATGCCCGGCGCCAGTGGCCTGGACCTGCTGGCGCGGATTCGCGAGCAGCACCCGCGCCTGCCGGTGATCATCATGACCGCGCACTCGGACCTGGACAGCGCTGTCGCGTCCTACCAGGGCGGCGCCTTTGAATACCTGCCCAAGCCGTTCGACGTGGACGAGGCGGTGGCGCTGGTCAAGCGCGCCAACCAGCACGCCCAGGAACAGCAAAACCAGGAAGCCCCACCAGCCCTGACCCGCACCCCGGAAATCATCGGTGAAGCACCGGCGATGCAGGAAGTGTTTCGCGCCATCGGGCGCTTGAGCCACTCCAACATCACCGTGTTGATCAATGGCGAATCCGGTACCGGTAAAGAGCTGGTGGCCCACGCCCTGCACCGTCACAGCCCACGCGCAGCGTCGCCGTTTATCGCGCTGAACATGGCGGCGATTCCGAAGGATTTGATGGAGTCCGAGCTGTTCGGACATGAGAAAGGCGCGTTTACCGGCGCGGCCAACCTGCGGCGCGGCCGGTTTGAACAGGCTGACGGCGGCACGCTGTTCCTCGACGAAATCGGCGACATGCCGGCCGACACCCAAACCCGCCTGTTGCGCGTGCTGGCGGACGGCGAGTTCTATCGCGTCGGCGGCCACACGCCGGTCAAGGTCGACGTGCGCATCATCGCTGCGACCCACCAGAATCTCGAAACCCTGGTGCACGCGGGCAAATTCCGTGAGGACTTGTTCCACCGCCTCAACGTGATCCGCATCCACATCCCACGCATGTCGGACCGCCGCGAAGACATCCCGACGCTTGCTCGCCACTTCCTCAGCCGCGCCGCCCAGGAGCTGGCCGTCGAGCCGAAGCTGCTGAAAAGCGAGACCGAGGAATACCTGAAGAACCTGCCGTGGCCCGGCAACGTGCGCCAACTGGAGAACACTTGCCGCTGGATTACGGTGATGGCGTCCGGCCGCGAAGTGCATATCAGCGACCTGCCGCCGGAACTGTTGAGCCTGCCGCAGGATTCGGCACCCGTGACCAACTGGGAACAGGCACTGCGCCAATGGGCCGACCAGGCCCTGGCACGCGGCCAGTCGAACCTGCTGGACAGCGCCGTGCCGGCCTTCGAGCGGATCATGATCGAAACCGCGCTCAAGCACACCGCCGGTCGCCGTCGCGATGCCGCCGTGCTGCTGGGTTGGGGCCGCAACACCCTGACTCGCAAGATCAAGGAGTTGGGGATGAAGGTTGATGGCGGGGATGATGACGAGGGCGATGACGCCTGATCAAAAATCCCTGATCCACTGAAAATCCAATGTGGGAGGGGGCTTGCTCCCGATATCGGTGTATCAGTGACACATCTGTTGACTGACACACTGCTATCGGGAGCAAGCCCCCTCCCACATTTGGATCTCCACTAAGTTTCAGGACAGTGCACCGCTTCAATGCACCACGAACCGGCATCGAGCACCGATCCAAGCCCTGAAATATCAGCCTCACAGAAAAATATCTGAAAGCCGAAAACACCAAAGCCCCGTATTCCGGGGCTTTGCGCTTTCTGGAGATTTTTTTTGCACAACTTGGCGACTCTGGCACGCGCCCTGCAATAACCCTTGTACTACCCAGTTTCGGGGACCTTGGTACAGGCAGGCCGAGAATCCCCTCTTTACACCGGGGTGCTTGATGCGAACAGCGTCGCGCTCCACACCGCTTTGGGGAACCTCGGTACAGGCAGGCCGAGGACTCCCTCTTTAACACCGAAGCGCTTTACGGCTTCACCCCGTTTTGGGAGCCCTGGTACAGGCAGGCGGGAACTCCCTTCTTTATACCCGGGGCTTATGCGGCACAGCGCCCATAGCCCCAGCCCGTTTTGGGAACCTTGGTACAGGCAGGCCGGGGATTCCCTCTTTTATTGCTCTTGGAGATGGATCTCCAGCCGCCAGCGACCTTCGACCTTCTCCCCTTTCCATTCCCCGCGCAATGGCCGAGCCGCCACCAGGTTCAGCAGCAAGCCGCCATCGGTCTTGCGGATGTGCCAGTTCACATCCTTGTCATTGACCTTGAGTTGCCCACCGGCGGCCTTGCCCTGTGCATCGAACAACAGCGCCACAGTGCCGTCGACATGTTCGCCATGCAGCTTGGGTTCGCTGTTGAACCACACCACCACGCCATCAGCGGCAGGCTCGACCTGCTGCAGCTCAACCGGGTCTGGCGTAGTCAGGCGGCCGATCATCAGGCCCACCATCAAGCCGACAATCGCCAACGAGCCTAAAACCCGTGGCAATAGCTTCGGCCTGGGGTCTTCTTCAGGGGTAGAATGCAGCGCATCTTTGCCTTCGGAGCCGTGCATGTTTCACGTCATCCTTTTTCAACCAGAAATTCCGCCGAATACCGGCAACGTTATCAGGCTGTGCGCCAACAGTGGCTGCCACCTGCATTTGATCGAGCCCCTGGGCTTCGACATGGACGACAAGCGCCTGCGACGTGCCGGGCTGGACTATCACGAGTACGCCACGCTCCAGCGCCACGCCGACCTTGCCAGTTGCCTGGAAAGCCTTGGCCACCCACGACTGTTCGCGTTCACCACCAAGGGCTCGCGGCCGTTCCATGATGCCAGCTTTGCCGAAGGCGATGCCTTCCTGTTCGGCCCGGAAAGCCGTGGCCTGCCGGCCGACGTGCTCGACGCCCTGCCCGACGGCCATCGCCTGCGCTTGCCGATGCGCGAGGGCTGCCGCAGCCTGAACCTGTCCAACACCGTAGCCGTCGCGGTTTACGAAGGCTGGCGCCAACTCGGCTTCAAGTAACACACATAGCAAATGTGGGAGGGGGCTTGCCCCCGATGGCGGAGTGTCAGTCGACATCTATGTGACTGATCCACCGCTATCGGGAGCAAGCCCCCTCCCACATTGGGTTCTGCGTCGGGTTCGAAATTACTGAACCGTCGGTGCGCCTTCCTGTTGCATGCGCTGCAGCTCTTGCGCATACAGGGCATCGAAGTTCACCGGAGCCAGCATCAGCGCCGGGAACGAGCCACGGGTGACCAGGCTGTCCAGGGTCTCACGGGCGTACGGGAACAGGATGTTCGGGCAGAACGCACCCAGGGTGTGGCTCATGGACGCTTCGTCCAGGCCCTGGATCAGGAAGATACCGGCCTGTTGCACTTCAGCAATGAAGGCTACTTCTTCGCCGTTCTTGACGGTGACCGACAGGGTCAGCACAACTTCGTGGAAGTCGCCTTCCAGTGCCTTTTGACGGGTGTTCAGGTCCAGCGCAACGCTTGGGGTCCATTCCTGGCGGAAGATGGCCGGGCTTTTCGGCGCTTCGAACGACAGGTCACGCACGTAGATACGCTGCAGGGAAAATTGTGGGCCTTGAGCCTCTTCTGCTGCCGCTTCGGTGTTCTGTTGGTCAGTCATCGCAGATCCTTCTTGATCTTGGGGTCTTTTAGGGTTTAGGAGTCAGACGTGAAGCAGCGCATCCAATTTACCGGCGCGCTCCAGGGCGAACAGGTCGTCGCATCCACCGATGTGCTTGGCGCCGATCCAGATCTGCGGCACCGACGTGCGCCCCGCCTTCTGGGCCATTTCGGCGCGCACCTGGGGCTTGCCGTCGACCTTGATCTCTTCGAAGGCAACGCCCTTCTTCTCCAGCAAGGCTTTGGCCCGCATGCAGTAAGGGCACCAATCGCTGGAATACACGACAACCTGGCTCATATCACTTCACCAGCGGCAGGTTATCGCCGCGCCAGCTGCTGATGCCGCCGGACAGTTTGGCGGCGATGAAACCGGTCTTGAGCATTTCGCGGGCGTGGGTGCCGGCGTGCTGGCCTTGAGCGTCGACCAGAATAATGGTCTTGGCCTTGTACTTTTCCAACTCGGCCAGGCGCGCGATCAGCTTGTCCTGTGGAATGTTCAGGGCACCGACGATATGGCCAGCGGCAAAATCCTTGGCTGGGCGGATATCCACGACAACGGCCTCATCCTTGTTGACCAGTGCGGTCAGCTCCGACGTGCTCAGGCTGCGGCCACCGCGGCTCAACTCATGAGCGATCAGCAGCGCCAGCAGGATGACGAAGGCACCCGCGAGCAGATAGTGGGCAGTGGCAAATGCAATCAGGTGATCAACCATCAAGGAGGTTCCAGGGCGTTAAAATGGCGGTAAGTATACACAGCCGCCATGGTCGGCCAACCCCCGTAAAGCGGTGACGTGGTCGGAACTTCGCTTTAAACTGCCACTCCCTTTTTAATTGCCTTCCTTTATTACCGCCGCGAGAGGATCTATGACTACTACGCCTAAACCTTTGGTCCTGATAATTCTCGATGGCTTCGGACACAGTGAAAGCCACCACGACAACGCCGTGTGGGCGGCCAAGAAGCCCGTACTCGACCGCCTGACCGCCACCGTACCCAACGGCCTGATCTCCGGTTCCGGCATGGACGTGGGCCTGCCGGACGGCCAGATGGGCAACTCGGAAGTCGGCCACATGAATCTCGGCGCCGGACGAGTGGTCTATCAAGACTTCACACGCGTGACCAAATCGATCCGCGACGGCGAGTTCTTCGAGAACCCGACCATCTGCGCGGCGGTGGATAAAGCAGTCGCTGCCGGCAAGGCCGTGCACTTCATGGGCCTGCTGTCCGACGGCGGCGTACACAGCCACCAGGACCACCTGATCGCCATGGCCGAACTGGCCTTCAAGCGCGGCGCCGACAAGATTTACCTGCACGCCTTCCTCGACGGCCGCGACACTCCGCCGAAAAGCGCGCAGTCGTCCATCGAACTGCTGGACGAGACCTTCAAGACCCTCGGCAAGGGCCGCATCGCCAGCCTGGTCGGCCGCTACTTCGCCATGGACCGCGACAACCGTTGGGACCGCGTGTCCCAGGCCTACAACCTGATCGTCGACGGCCAGGCCGAATTCAACGCCGCCACCGCCCAGGAAGGCCTGGAAGCCGCCTACGCCCGTGGCGAGAGCGATGAGTTCGTCAAAGCCACCACCATCGGCGAGCCGGTGAAAGTCGAAGACGGCGACGCCGTGGTTTTCATGAACTTCCGCGCCGACCGTGCCCGCGAACTGAGCCGCGTGTTTGTCGAAGACGGCTTCAAGGAATTCGAGCGCGCGCGCCAGCCAAAAGTCCAATACGTAGGCCTGACCCAATACGCCGCCAGCATCCCGGCCCCCGCCGCGTTTGCAGCCGGCAGCCTGGAAAACGTGCTGGGCGACTACCTGGCGAAAAACGGCAAGACTCAACTGCGCATTGCCGAAACCGAAAAGTACGCCCACGTGACTTTCTTCTTCTCGGGCGGGCGTGAAGAACCGTTCCCCGGCGAAGAGCGCATCCTGATCCCTTCGCCAAAAGTCGCCACCTACGACCTGCAACCGGAAATGAGCGCGCCGGAAGTCACCGACAAGATCGTCGACGCCATCGTCAACCAGCGTTATGACGTGATCGTGGTCAACTACGCCAACGGCGACATGGTCGGCCACAGCGGCAACCTGGAAGCCGCCACCAAGGCCGTGGAATGCCTGGACCTGTGCGTCGGCCGCATCGTCGACGCCCTGGAAAAAGTCGGCGGCGAAGCCCTGATCACCGCCGACCACGGCAACTGCGAGCAGATGTCCGACGAATCCACCGGCCAGGCGCACACCGCCCACACTACCGAGCCGGTGCCGTTCATCTACGTCGGCAAGCGCGACCTGAAAGTGCGTGCTGGCGGCGTGCTGGCGGATGTGGCGCCGACCATGTTGATGCTGATGGGGCTGGAGAAGCCGGTGGAGATGACTGGTACTTCGATTCTGGTTTGATGATCGTTCCCACGCTCTGCGTGGGAATGCTCGGTTTAACCGCTAAACCAAACGATTAAATCGCCCTAAACGGCTTTTTAAGACGAACGCCTCAAAGCAGTTGGCTTTGAGGCGTTTTTTTTGCGGCGCTTGGCGGGCATACTAGGCCGTCCATTTCCCTGGTGTCGCCCGCCTCTATGCTTCGCGCCTTGATTACCCTCGCTCTTGTCTGCCTGCTCCAACCGGCGTTTGCCGATGAGCGCGCACAAACCCAACAACAGTTGGACGCTACGCGTCAGGACATTACCGAGCTGAAAAAACTGCTCGGCAAGCTCCAGGAAGAAAAATCCGGGGTGCAGAAAGACCTGCGCGGCACGGAAACCGAAATGGGCAAGCTCGAGAAGCAGGTCCAGGAGCTGCAAAAAGAATTAAAGAAGAGCGAGTCGGAACTGGAGCGACTCGACGCTGAGAAAAAAAAACTCCAGAGCGCACGCGTTGAACAGCAACGCCTGATCGCGATCCAGGCCCGCGCCGCCTACCAGAGCGGCCGCCAGGAATACCTCAAGCTGTTGCTCAACCAGCAGAACCCGGAAAAATTCGCGCGCACCCTCACCTATTACGACTACTTGAGCCAGGCACGCCTGGCGCAATTGAAGGGTTTCAACGAAACCCTGCGCCAGCTGGCGAATGTCGAACAGGAAATCGCCGACCAGCAGTCGCAACTGCTCGACCAGAAAAGCGCCCTCGACACCCAGCGCGACCAGCTCGACCAGGTACGCAAGGAACGCCAGTTGGCCCTGGCCAAGCTCAATGACGACGTGAAAGCCCGCGACGCCAAGTTGCAAGCCCGCGAGCAGGACCAGGCCGACCTCGGCAAAGTCCTCAAAACCATCGAAGAAACCCTGGCCCGCCAGGCACGTGAGGCCGAAGAAGCGCGCCAGAAAGCGCTGATCGCCCAGCAGGAAGCCGAAAAAAAGCGTCAGCGTGAGGCCGAACTGGCAGCCACGACTGACGCTCCGGCACCGCGTAAACCGGCGCATGCAGCCCCTGGCCCGCTGGTTTCCAGCGCCGGCGAGTCCTTCGGCGGCCCTTTTGCTTCAGCCCGCGGCAAACTTCCATGGCCAGTTGATGGTCGACTACTGGCACGCTTTGGTGAAACCCGTGGCGATGACACCCGCGCCAAGTGGGACGGCGTGATGATCAGCGCCTCCGCAGGCAGCCAGGTGCATGCCGTTCACGGCGGGCGCGTGGTGTTTGCCGATTGGCTGCGTGGCGCCGGCTTGCTGGTGATTCTTGACCACGGTAATGGCTATTTGAGCCTTTACGGCCACAATCAGACTTTACTCAAGTCGGCAGGTGATGTTGTAAAAGCCGGTGAATCCATCTCCACTGTCGGTAACAGTGGTGGCCAGGACACCCCGGCGCTGTACTTCGCTATTCGTCAGCAGGGCCGCCCGAGCGACCCTGCACAATGGTGCCGCACCCAAGGATAGGGTCTGACAGGTCGTGTTGACGGTTAATGACAGCCGCGCCGCGCCCCGGAAGGCGCAAGTCCGGCATGAGGAATTAAATGTGTATGTCCAAAATGAACGACGAGTAACGATGCGCCTTCCGTGGCGCGGCCCTTCGGGTTAAAGCTGTGAGCGCGCCTTGCCTGGCACACTCACAACTCCAACGCGACCATCATTAATCGTCAACACGACCTGTAATACATTAGGAGTTCGTTCGACATGCTGCATTTGTCCCGCCTCACTTCGCTGGCCCTGACGATCGCCCTGGTGATCGGCGCGCCTCTGGCTTTCGCCGACCCGGCCGCTGCGGCTGCACCCGCCGCCACGTCCGCGACCACGGCCGTGACCACCAAGGCGCCGTTGCCGCTGGACGAGCTGCGCACCTTTGCCGAGGTCATGGACCGGATCAAGGCAGCCTATGTCGAACCCGTAGACGATAAGACCCTGCTGGAAAATGCCATAAAGGGCATGCTCAGCAACCTCGACCCGCACTCCGCCTACCTGGGGCCGGAAGATTTCGCCGAGCTGCAGGAAAGCACCAGCGGTGAATTCGGCGGCCTGGGCATTGAAGTCGGTGCCGAGGACGGTAACATCAAGGTCGTCTCGCCGATCGATGACACCCCCGCGTCAAAGGCCGGCATCCAGGCCGGTGACTTTATCGTCAAGATCAATGGCCAACCAACCCGTGGTCAGACCATGACCGAAGCCGTCGACAAAATGCGCGGCAAGATCGGTCAGAAAATCACCCTGACCCTGGTGCGCGACGGTGGCAACCCGTTTGACGTAACGCTGACCCGCGCAACCATCGTGGTCAAGAGCGTGAAGAGCCAGCTGCTGGAATCAGGCTACGGCTATATCCGTATCACCCAGTTCCAGGTCAAGACCGGCGACGAAGTGGCCAAGGCACTGGCCAAGCTGCGCAAGGACAACGGCAAAAAACTCAACGGCATCGTGCTCGACCTGCGTAACAACCCGGGCGGCGTGCTGCAATCGGCGGTGGAAGTGGTCGACCACTTCATCACCAAAGGCCTGATCGTCTACACCAAAGGCCGTATCGCCAACTCCGAGCTGCGTTTCTCGGCCACCGGCAACGACCTCAGCGAAAACGTCCCGCTGGCCGTGCTGATCAACGGCGGCAGCGCCTCGGCTTCGGAGATCGTCGCCGGCGCCCTGCAAGACCAGAAGCGCGGCGTGCTGATGGGCACCACCAGCTTCGGCAAAGGCTCGGTGCAAACCGTGTTGCCGTTGAACAACGAGCGCGCACTGAAGATCACCACGGCGTTGTACTACACGCCCAATGGCCGTTCGATCCAGGCTCAGGGCATCGTCCCTGACATTGAAGTACGCAAAGCCAAGATCACCAACGAGATCGACAGCGAGTACTACAAGGAAGCGGACCTGCAAGGCCACCTGGGCAATGGCAACGGCGGCGCCGACCAGCCGACCGGCAGCAGCGCGAAAGCCAAGCCGATGCCGCAGGACGATGATTACCAGCTGGCCCAGGCGCTCAGCCTGCTAAAGGGCTTGAGCATCACCCGCAGCCGTTGATATGCGTTTTGCCCTGATCATCGCGCTGCTGTGCAGCCTGGCAGGTGTCGCCCAAGCGACTCCTGCCAGCGAGCCTCACAAAGCCTACCTGACCCTCATCATCGACGACCTCGGGCAAAACCTGCCCAGGGATCGTCGTGTGCTCGCATTACCCGGCCCGGTGACGACGGCGATCATGCCCGACACACCCCACGCCGCCGAATTCGCCCGCGAAGCGCACAAGGCCGGCAAGATCGTGATCCTGCACATGCCCATGGACCCCGCCACCGGCCCGTTCGCCTGGCACCCCGAGCTGCCTATCGAAGAACTCGGCAAACGCCTGGACGCTGCGTTTCAGGCCGTGCCCTACGCCGCCGGCATCAACAACCACATGGGCAGCCGAATGACCGCGCAACCGGTCGCTATGGCCTGGTTGATGAACGAGTTGCAGCGGCGCCACAAGTTCTTCGTCGACAGCCGCACCAGCGCGCAAACCGTCGCGGCCGCCGAGGCGCAGAAGATCGGCCTGGCAAGCGTCTCACGGGATGTGTTCCTCGATGACGAGCGCACCGAAGCGGCAATCACCACGCAATTGCAGACTGCGATCAAGCTGGCCCACAAGCAGGGGTCAGCCGTGATGATCGGCCACCCGTACCCACAGACGCTGGCGGTGCTGGAGCGCGAGCTGCCCAAGCTCAAGGCTCAGGGCATCGAGTGGATTGATATCAAGTTGATGATCAGCGTGCGCAGCAATCAGGCGATGGCCGCGCATGGCAAGAGCGGCCAATACCGCTAGAGAATACGGCGACTACACCCTGTAGCAGCTGGCTTGCCAGCGCCTACAGGTGTTCCTGCCGGTTACAGATACTTCGCCATGATCTCGTCGACGACGCCATCTTTACGCAGTTGGTCCAGCGCAGCCTGAAGCTTGGCTACCAACTCGTCCGGCACGTCTTTGTTCAGCGCGAGGTAGAGCTGGGCACTGTTGAAGCGCAGGACCGTCTTGAGCCCGGTCACGCCCACCTGGCGCGCCAGATAGCGCCCGGCCGGATCGCCGGTGGCCCAGAGGTCGATCTGGCCGTCCACGAGCTTCTGCGCATTATCCTGGTCACGCAGTACCACAACCGGATTGAGTCCCTGCTTCTCGAGGGTCTCGGCAATCGCGTCGCCCTTGTAGGCGCCAATTTTGTAGCCGCTGGCGTGCTGCAGGTCGTCGAGCTGGATCTTGCTGTCGGCCTTGGCCAGCATCACCCAATCATCCGGCCCGATGGGCCCGACCCATTTGAACAACGCTTCGCGATCCGGCAGGCGCGCCATCACGAATACACCGTAGCCAGGTTTTTCCAGGGCGAGCTTGTAGATTCGCTCCCAGGGGAAACGCAGGGTGAGGTTGTAGGAAATGCCGGCACGCTTGAAGGTTTCGCGCACGATGTCCACGGCGATGCCTTCGATGTTCTCGTCCTTGGCGAAGTTCTTGCCGTTTTTCGCCATGTTGTAGGGCGGGAAGTTTTCCGTCAGCAACACCACGGCGGCGTCAGACGGCTCTTCGGCTTGAGCAGCACCGACCATCAGCATGGAGGTACTGGCGAAGGCGAGCAGCAGGTGTTTGAACATGAAAGTTACCGGAATCCATGGCAAGCGCAGAGAGTGCCGCGCGCCTGCCATGGTGTCCAGCAGCGTTTAACGAACCACGATACCGCGCGCAGCCATGTAGGCCTTCGCCTCGGGAACGGTGTACTCGCCAAAGTGGAAAATACTCGCCGCCAGCACCGCGCTGGCGTGGCCTTCGATCACGCCGTCGGCCAGGTGCTGCAGGTTGCCGACGCCGCCGGACGCAATCACCGGAATCCCCAGCGCATCGCTGATGGCACGGGTCACGCCCAGGTCGAAGCCGTTCTTCATGCCGTCCTGGTCCATGCTGGTCAGCAGGATCTCACCGGCGCCCAGGCCTTCCATCTTCATCGCCCACTCCACCGCGTCCAGGCCGGTCGGCTTGCGACCGCCGTGGGTGAAGATCTCCCAGCGCGGGGTTTCGCCCGGGCCGGAGACTTTCTTGGCGTCGATGGCGACCACGATGCATTGCGAACCGAAATGCTGCGCGGCTTCGCCAACGAACTCTGGGTTGAACACCGCGGCCGTGTTGATCGAGACCTTGTCCGCGCCGGCATTGAGCAGGTTACGGATGTCTTGCACGGTGCGCACGCCACCGCCCACGGTCAGCGGGATAAACACCTGGCTGGCCATGCGCTCGACGGTATGCAGCGTGGTGTCGCGGCCGTCGACGCTGGCGGTGATGTCGAGAAAGGTAATCTCGTCGGCACCTTGCTCATCGTAGCGACGGGCGATTTCCACCGGGTCGCCGGCGTCACGGATGTTCTCGAACTTGACGCCCTTGACCACGCGACCGTTGTCAACGTCCAGGCAAGGGATGATGCGTTTGGCCAGCGCCATGGTCAGTCCTCAGCCGTTGTAGGCATCGCAGTAAGCCTGGGCTTCGGCGACGTCCAGGGTACCTTCGTAGATCGCGCGGCCGGTGATGGCGCCGATGATGCCTGGAGCCTTGGCGTCCAGCAGCGACTTGATATCGCCCAGGTTGTGGATACCGCCGGAAGCGATCACCGGGATCCTGGTGGCAGCGGCCAGCGCAGCGGTGAACGGTACGTTGCAGCCCTGCATCATGCCGTCTTTGGCGATGTCGGTATAAACGATGGCGGACACGCCGTCGGCTTCGAACTGCTTGGCCAGGTCGATCACCTGAATGGTGCTGATTTCAGCCCAGCCGTCGGTGGCGACAAAACCATCTTTAGCATCCAGACCCACGATGACCTTGCCTGGGAACGCGCGGCAAGCCTCGGCCACGAAGGCTGGGTCTTTCACGGCCTTGGTGCCGATGATCACGTAGCTCACGCCGGCTTTCACGTAGTGCTCGATGGTTTCCAGGGAGCGGATACCGCCACCGATCTGGATCGGCAGGTTCGGGTAGCGCTTGGCGATCGCGGTGACCACCTCGCCATTGACCGGCTGGCCTTCGAAGGCGCCGTTCAAGTCCACCAGATGCAGACGACGGCAACCCCCTTCCACCCATTTGGCGGCCATGCTCACTGGGTCATCGGAGAACACAGTGGAATCTTCCATGCGGCCCTGGCGCAGACGTACGCAGGCGCCGTCCTTGAGATCGATAGCGGGGATAATTAGCATGCTTTTCCTTCGTCAAAGAGCTGCAAGCTGCGAGCTATAAGCTGCAAGCAAGCACGCGTATTAAGTCTTGCAGCTTGAGGCTTTCAGCTGCTTTTTTCTAAAGCCCACAGGTCGCTTTCGATGCTTTCGAACCTTTCTTTAAGGTGCGTCTGCACATCGAAAATCGCCCTGTTGTAATAGTGCGGCGCTACTTCGGTGGTGAACAACTCAAGAATCTCGGCGACTTCGAACGAGCCCAGCTTGAGCTCGAAGCGGTCTTCCATGAAGCGCTTGATCTTGTCGGTAGCCTCACTCTCCTGCTGGGGAGTGAGGTTCAAGATCGGCGGCTTGGCTTTCTTGGCCATTTACCAGCGACCATCCCACGCGGCGAAGTTCTGCAGCAATTGCAGGCCATGGGTATGGCTTTTCTCCGGGTGGAACTGCACGGCAAAGCGCGAACCGTCGGCCAGCGCTGCGGCGAAGTCGACGCCGTAGTGCCCGCCACCCACCACCTGGCGCGGGTTACCGGCGGCGATGTAGTAGCTGTGCACAAAGTAGAAGCGCGCCATGTCCGGAATTTCGTGCCACAGCGGGTGATCCACGCTGCGGCGCACTTCGTTCCAGCCCATGTGCGGGACTTTCAGATGTTCGCCGTCTTCATGCAGGTCCTTGCCGAAGAACTTCACCTGGCCGGGAAACAGGCCAATGCAGTCGACGCCGCCGTTCTCTTCACTGCTGTCGAGCAAGGCTTGCATGCCCACGCAGATGCCGAGGAACGGGCGGTCCCGGCTGACTTCACGCACCAGGCTGTCAAAGCCCAGACGACGAATTTCGGCCATGCAATCGCGGATCGCGCCAACGCCGGGAAATACCACCCGGTCAGCTTCGCGAATCACGTTGGCGTCGCTGGTGATCAGCACCTTGCCAGCACCTACGTGCTCGAGGGCCTTGGCCACCGAGTGCAGGTTACCCATGCCGTAATCGATAACCGCGACCGTCTGCATTACAGGACGCCCTTGGTCGAGGGCATTTGCCCGGCCATGCGGTCGTCCAGCTCCACCGCCATGCGCAGCGCGCGGCCGAAAGCCTTGAACACGGTTTCGATCTGGTGGTGGGTGTTGGTGCCGCGCAGGTTGTCGATGTGCAGGCTGACGAGTGCGTGGTTGACGAAGCCCTGGAAGAATTCCTGGAACAGGTCGACATCGAAGCCGCCCACGGTGGCGCGGGTGTAGGGCACGTGCATCTGCAGGCCTGGGCGGCCGGAGAAGTCGATGACCACACGCGACAGCGCTTCATCCAGAGGGACATAGGCGTGGCCGTAGCGACGGATGCCTTTTTTGTCGCCAATGGCCTTGGCAAACGCCTGCCCGAGCGTGATGCCGACGTCTTCCACAGTGTGGTGGTCGTCGATATGCAGGTCGCCCTTGCTGACGATATCCAGGTCGATCAGCCCGTGACGGGCGATCTGGTCCAGCATGTGCTCAAGAAAAGGAACACCGATATCAAATCGGGCCTTTCCGGTGCCATCCAGGTTGATCGAGGCTTTGATCTGGGTTTCCAGAGTGTCGCGCTCGACGGACGCCTTACGTTCGGCCATCACCAGCTCCGCAAAATCATTGGGCGAAAAAGGCAGCCATTATAGGGGCGCGGACGCTAAACAGAAACATCGAAGGGGATAAGACTGACGAGTTGAAGCGAGGAATGTCGGAGATAGACATGTGCATACAAGTGTGGGAGAGGGCTTGTGTGGCGAGCGGGCTTGCCCCGCGTTGGGCTGCGAAGCAGCCCCGAAACCGGATATCGCGCTCTGACTAAAGAGCGCGGCGGCGCTAATGGGGGTCGCTTCGCGACCCAACGCGGGGCAAGCCCGCTCGCCACAACAAGCCCGCTCGCCACAACAAGCCAGCTCACAGCAACAAGCCCGCTCCCACAAGGGTGACGCAATGTTAGTGGAACAGTACCGCCGTCTTCTGCAGGGTCACCCACACCCCCCACGCCAACGGAATACCCACCACCAGCCAGGCTGCAATCGCCAACGGCACGGTGCCGGACGCTGCTTTCCACTCCAGCGAAGTGGAGGCATCAGCGCCTTTGTCATGGCCCAGCGCCTGTTCGGCAGCAAGTTCCGCGTCGGTCATGAAGTACTTGTCGGCCACCGGACGAACCAGCAGGTTGCAGATGAAACCCAGCACCAAGAGGCCTGCGAGGATGTACAAGGTGATGTCGTAAGCGGCAGCGCGTTCAACGCCGATGCTCAACTGGTATTCACGCAGGTAGTTCACCAGCACCGGGCCCAACACGCCCGCCGCAGCCCAGGCGGTCAGCAGGCGACCGTGGATCGCGCCGACCATCTGAGTACCGAACAGGTCGGCCAGGTACGCCGGAACGGTCGCAAAACCACCGCCGTACATCGACAGGATGATGCAGAACGCCGCTACAAACAGTGCCACGTTGCCCAGGTGTCCCAGGTTCGGGATCAGCGCGTAGAGCGCGAAGCCCATGGCGAAGAATACGAAGTAGGTATTTTTACGGCCCAGGTAGTCGGAGAACGAAGCCCAGAAGAACCGGCCACCGATGTTGAACAGGCTCAACAGACCGGTGAAACCCGCAGCGATGGCAGCGATGGACGCCAATTGACCGGCATCCAGCTGGCCAAACGGTACATCAACACCCAACAGCTTGCCGCCGAACACTTCCTGCAGCAGCGGCGAAGCCATGCCGAGGATGCCGATACCGGCCGACACGTTCAGGCACAGCACCAGCCACACCAGGCGGAATTGCGGGGTTTTCCACGCCACGTTCACGTGGACGTGACGGTGGGTGATCATCGCGTTGCTGGCTTTTTTCGCCGGCGCAGTCCAGCCCTCAGGCTTCCAGCCGGTCGGCGGAACGCGGTACGACAGGGCGCCGCCGATCATGAACACGAAGTAAATCGCGGCCATCACCAGGAAGCTCTGCCACACGCCTACGCTGGTCGGCGAAGCGAAGTGACCCATCAATGCTGCGGCCAGGGGTGCACCTACCATCGCGCCGCCACCGAAGCCCATGATCGCCATGCCGGTGGCCATGCCACGCTTGTCCGGGAACCACTTGATCAGAGTCGACACCGGCGAGATGTAGCCCAGGCCCAGGCCGATACCGCCAATGACCCCGGAACCGATCCACATCAGCCATATCTGGTGGCTATAGATCCCCAACGCCGAGATCAGCAGACCGCCACACCAGCACAGGGCCGATACAACGCCAGCCTTGCGTGGCCCGGCATGTTCCAGCCAGCCACCCCAGATCGCTGCCGAGCAGCCCAGGAAGATGAAGAACAGGGTGTAGATCCAGCCCAGCATGGAGATGGGCCAGTCGCATTGGGACGAGAAGACTTGGGCGATGAAACCCATGTCCGGCGCGCAGGCAACCGGCTTGGTGATACCCAGCGCTTTGGACAGCGGCAGCCAGAACACGGAGAAACCGTAGGCCATGCCGATGCATAGATGGATGGCCAGGGCGGCCGGTGGAACCAGCCAGCGGTTGAACCCGGGCTTGGCGATAATGCGTTCTTTGGACAGGAACGCAGGCTGTGCGTCGGTTTGACCGGCCGCAGTGCTAGTGCTCATTGGTGTTTCCCCCAGTTATTAGTATGCGTCCGTCAGGCGCTCTCTCCCTCGGCCTTGCACGCAGAGCGTGGCCGTTTTTTGTAGAGTGAAGCTCCATTTAGGCGCGACGTTAAGTCGCAGAAGGCGGACGAACCCGCGAAGATTAGCATCTGTAAGTGACAGAAAAACCAAAATGCCATCACCTTTTGGCAATATTTGTTTTTTTGACGCCAAAATCCTGTTTGGCTTGCGCTGGATACAATGTAACGATCCGTGAACTGACGCGAGGCTTCGGGCGTTATACTCTGCGGCTAATTTTTCAAAATCGACATACAAGGACTCGCCCATGAAAGCGTTCGGCAAAATCCTGGGTCTGGTACTTCTCGGGCTGTTGCTGATCATTGTGGCTCTGGGCTTTGCCCTGACCCATCTCTTCGATCCCAACGACTATAAAGACGAGATTCGCCAGATTGCCCGCGACAAGGCCCACATCGAGCTGACGCTCAATGGCGACATCGGCTGGAGCCTGTTCCCGTGGCTGGGCCTGGAATTGCACGAGGCCAGTGTTGCGACCCTGACCACCCCGACGCAACCGTTCGCCGACCTGCAGATGCTCGGCCTGTCAGTGCGCGTCCTGCCGCTGCTGCGCCGCGAAGTGCAGATGAGCGATGTGCGTGTCGAAGGCCTGAACCTGCGCCTGAACCGCGACAAGCAAGGCCATGGCAACTGGGAAGACATCGGCAAGAACGCGCCGGTGGCGACCACGGACACCCCCGCCCCCGTCCCGGCGGAACCGGCAACCGAGCCCAAGGCGGAAAAACCGCCGCAGCCCATCCGCCTGGATATCGACAGCCTGACGATCAACAACGCCCGCATCGAATACAACGATGAGCAAACCGGCAAGCAGTTCAGCGCCGAAAGCATTCAACTGAGCGCAGGCGCCATACACGACGGTGCGAGCATTCCGCTGAAACTCACCGCCTTCTTCGGCAGCAACCAGCCGGTGATGCGCGTCAAGACCGAGCTGAACGGCAACTTGCGCATTCAGCGCGCCCTCAAGCGTTACCAGTTCGAAGACATGAAGCTCAGCGGTGAAGCCACCGGCGAGCCGCTGCAAGGCAAGACCGTGACATTCTCCACCCAGGGTCAACTGCTGGTGGACCTGGCGGCGAACATTGCCGAGTGGACCAACTTGAAACTCTCGGCCAACCAGTTGCGCGCACTGGGTGAACTGAAGGTCAACGACCTGGACAAGACGCCACAGATCAGCGGCGCCCTGTCCATCGCCCAGTTTGACCTGGCCAAGTTCCTCGACAGCATCGGCAGCCCGCTGCCACCGATGGCCGAGGGCAGCCTGAGCAAAGTCGAGCTGGTCAGCCGCCTCAAAGGCACGCCCACCAGCATGGCGCTGGAAGACCTGAACCTGAAACTCGACGGCAGCACCTTCACCGGTCGCCTCGCCGTGGACGATTTCGCCAAACAGTCGCTGCGCGTGCAGCTCAAGGGCGACACCTTCAACGCCGACAACTACCTGCCGGCCAAGTCCGAATCCGCCAAGGGTGCGACCGCCGCACGCCAGGCCGAAGTGCAGAACAGCGAAGCCGGGGCCATGGCCGCCGGTGGCACCACACCGTTGCCGGACGCACCGACCAAAGGCGCCTGGAGCACCGACAAGCTGCTGCCATTGACCCGCTTGCGCACACTCGACGTAGACGCCGACCTGGCCTTCGGCCAACTGACCCTGAGCAAGCTGCCGATCCAGAATGCAGCGCTCAAGGCCACCGGCATCGACGGCCAGCTCAAGCTCGACACCCTCAGCGGCGGTCTCTACAACGGCACCTTCCAGGCCAACGGCACACTCGATGTACGCCAGGATATTCCGGTGCTGGCGCTGCAAACCCGTATCAAGCAGGTGTCAGTCGAACGCATCCTGCAAGCCCAGGGGCAAACACCGCCGGTGAAGGGCCAGATCACCCTCGACAGCAATCTCAGCGGCCGTGGTAATAGCCAAAAGGCGCTGATCGACAGCCTCAACGGCACCGCCAGCTTTGTGATCAACAATGGTGTGCTGCTCAACGCCAACCTTGAACAGCAACTCTGCACCGGCATCGCCCTGCTCAACCGCAAGACCTTGAGCAGCACACCCCAGGGCAAGGACACGCCATTCCAGGAACTGCGAGGCAACCTGACCTTGCGCAACGGCGTGGCCAATAACCCCGACCTGAAAGTGCGCATCCCAGGCCTAACGGTCAACGGCAACGGCGACGTCGATCTGCGCGTGCTGGGCATGGATTACCGCGTCGGCATCATCGTAGAGGGCGACAAGCGTGATACGCCGGACCCGGCCTGTGAAGTAGGCGCCAACTTCCAGAACATCGAAGTCCCACTGCGCTGCCGTGGCCCGCTGGAACTGGGCGCCAAGGCGTGCCGACTGGACAAGGACGGCTTGAGCCAGGTCGCGATCAAGGCGGCGGGCAACAAGCTCAGCGAGAAGCTGGAAGAGAAGCTCGACAAAGTTAATCCGCAGTTGAAAGACGCTTTGAAAGGCCTGTTCAAACGATGAGAAACGAGCAGTTTTCAACGGCGGTGCTCGACTGGTACGACCGCCACGGCCGGCATGACCTGCCCTGGCAACAGGGCATCACGCCTTACCGCGTGTGGGTATCGGAGATCATGCTGCAACAGACCCAGGTCAGCACCGTGCTCAATTACTTCGACCGTTTCATGGCGTCCTTGCCAACGGTTGAAGCCCTGGCCGCAGCGCCGGAAGACGAAGTGCTGCACCTGTGGACCGGCCTGGGGTACTACACCCGCGCCCGCAACCTGCAGAAGACCGCAAAGATTGTCGTGGCCGAGTACGGCGGCGAATTTCCCCGCGATGTCGAAAAACTCACCGAACTGCCCGGCATCGGCCTGTCCACCGCCGGCGCGATTGCGAGCCTGAGCATGGGCCTGCGCGCACCGATCCTCGACGGCAACGTCAAGCGCGTGCTGGCACGATTTACGGCGCAGGAGGGCTATCCGGGCGAACCCAAGGTGGCCAAGCAGCTATGGGCCACCGCAGAACGCTTCACACCCCATGATCGCGTCAACGCCTACACCCAGGCGATGATGGACATGGGCGCCACCCTCTGCACTCGCAGCAAACCCAGCTGCCTGCTGTGCCCACTGGAAAAAGGCTGCGAAGCCCACATGCTCGGCCTGGAGACCCGCTACCCGATCCCCAAGCCGCGCAAGACCATCCCACAGAAGCGCACGCTGATGCCGCTGCTGGCCAACGCCGAGGGCGCAATTCTGCTTTACCGTCGCCCTTCTACGGGCCTGTGGGGCGGTTTGTGGAGTTTGCCGGAGCTGGACGACCTCGAAGACCTGGAACACCTCGCCCATCAGCACGCACTCGAACTGGGCGAGCAACAGGCATTGCCGGGGCTGATCCATACCTTCAGCCACTTCCAGCTAGCCATCGAACCCTGGCTGGTCCAGGTCGAGGAATCCGCCCATCACGTGGCCGAGGCCGACTGGCTCTGGTATAACCTCGCCACCCCGCCGCGCCTGGGCCTTGCCGCCCCGGTCAAAAAACTGCTGAAGCGCGCGGCTGAAGTATTGAACGCAGGAGTTTCGTCATGACCCGCACCATCGTCTGCCGCAAGTACCACGAAGAATTGCCTGCCCTGGAGCGCGCCCCTTTCCCGGGTGCCAAGGGCCAGGACATTTTCGATCACGTCTCCGCCAAAGCCTGGGCCGACTGGCAGAAACACCAGACCCTGCTGATCAACGAAAAACGCCTGAACATGATGAACGCCGAAGACCGCAAATACCTGCAGGGCGAGATGGACAAGTTCTTTTCCGGCGAGGAATACGCCAAGGCCGACGGCTACGTGCCACCTGCTGAATAATTGATCAAATTTCGGGGTTGGCCCGTAAGCGACGGTAATAATTAAATATTTTTTGAAAACTTGCTTGACGACCCCCTGAAAAACCAGTTTAATGCGCCCCGTTGCCCAGATAGCTCAGTCGGTAGAGCAGGGGATTGAAAATCCCCGTGTCGGCGGTTCGATTCCGTCTCTGGGCACCACTAATTAGTTTCAGGTGGTGCAAACGTCATCTGAAACACACAAGAAACCCGCCTAGTGCGGGTTTTTTGTTGTCTGTGATTTGACTTATCCGAGTTGTGATTTCGAGATGATGAATCTGCTGGCCGCTCCCTCATGCCTTATTCCATAAGGGCTCGGCGGCTGGCCTTTCGAGATAATGTTTCGACCTGCTAGAAAAAAGCGATCGCCATCGCAGCGGCCTCCACACAAATCACTTGAGCAAAAACACCAACATCGGATTGTCATTCAACCGCCCGTTGAACATCGGTGCCAGATGCTCCACCGACGTCCCCTCCAACAACGCAGTCTCCTTACGCGCCACAATCACCCATGACGGCCTTGGCAGTGCATTCAACTGCTGAAGCTCATTGCGCCCGACAAACAGCGGCTGCTCGTCGTGATCCAGGTTCATCATGTAACGCACCGCCCAGGTGTCCCGGCCGAGGTCGACAAACACCAACGGTCCAGGCTGCGCAGCGCGAAGCGCTTCCACCTGGCCGACAAACTGCCGGGTGTCGAACTGCAGGTCCTTGGCCGGCTCCACCACCGTCACCAGCAACACCCACTGCGCCGCCAGGGCGATCGCGCTGAGCCACACCAACCGCCCTGCCCGACGCCAGGCGATCAACGCTGCCAACTGCAGGACCACCAGCCCGCCAATCAGCAGCGGCAACGAAACGTCAGGCCAGTAACCGTGCTTCTGCCACCCCTGCCGACAGACAAAGACTACAACCACACATAGCATCGGCAGCGCCGCGACAAGCCCTTCGTAACAGCGGCGCACGCCCACCAACCCGCGTTGCGCATGCAGCAGCCCGTAGGCGGCGACAGCCGCAAACAGCGGCACCATGGGCAGGATGTAATAAGCGCGCTTGAAGTGCGGCACCGACAGCCCAAGCAAAACCATCAAGCCGCAGGCTCCGAGCCGCGCCACAAATTGGATGTCGTCATTGAGCTGTCGCTCCGACCAGCGATGCCGCAACGCAACCAGCGTCACCAACGCCAACGGCACCACGGGGAAGTAACGGTACAAACTCAGCTGGAAGTAGAAATAGAACGGCTCGCCAATCTCATCGAGGCGCCCGCCGACCTGCATCTTGAACACTTCACCGGCAAACGCATCGCCACCGCTGATCCGCGCCAGCGTCATCAACAGCCACCAGCACGCCGCCAACAGCAGCAAGCCGGCAACACCGTGGATCAGCACCTGCCTGACGCGCTCTCCTGGGCGGCCCAGCGCCCAATACACGCACACCACGCCACAAACCTCGATCAACCCCAGCGGCCCGCGAATCGCAAAACCCAGGATAAACAACGGGAACACCGCAAACTGCCGCAGCCGCGAGCCGAGGCGCTCACCACTGTGCAGCAGGTAGAAACTGCCTACGCATAGCAGCGACACCATCTGATCCAGGCACACCGAGCGCGACTTTTCGAGCAGTTGGGTGGTGAGCAAGGTCAGCAGCACCGTGAGCAGCGCCCACTGGCGGCTGGACGTGACCAGCAAGCGATAGATCACGGCGACCACCCCGGCAGACGCAAGCGCCGTGGGCAGGATGTTCGCCAGGTGGTTGGGGGCGCCGAACAACCGGGCTGCTAGAAAACTGAGGAATGTCGCGGTACCGGGATAGTCCGCGTAAGGCTGGCCGTAGGTGGTAGGGAAAAGACTCGCGCCATGACGGAACATCTCCTGTAGGAACAGCGCCCAGCGCCCGTCAAACCCCTGGGGCTGCTGATCCCAGATGCCCCAGGTAAACAGCAACAAGGCGATCAGAAAAATACCCAGGGATTCCAGGCGAAAACGGTTGCGGTGATCCATCGGTAGACCTGTCAGGTGGGGAGCGCTGACTTATGGTGCCGAACGCGCCCCTGAATAACGCCTGAACAAACCTGAACATTCACGCTTTTACCGACCAGTGCGCCATACCAACGCCGGGATCAGGCGGACGTAAATCAGCTCACCCACCAGCTCGACCAGGGTTTGCAGGATCACCGCGGTTGCGGCCAACCCGCGCACGTCTTCAGGCAAGGCCAGCGCCAGGGGCAGCACCACCAGCGAGTTGCGCGTCGATGCGCTGAACGTCACCGCCCGCGCCGTGACCGCTGGCAGCGCGAAAAGCCGCGCGGCGAACATCCCCATCAACGGCGCCAGCAGCAGGAAAGCCACGTAGACCGGAATCACCGGCAGCAGCAGCTTGATATCCCGCACTACCGACGTGATTTGCGAGCCAATCACCACAAACAACACCAGCGCCATCGCCGGCACGGGTAACCAGGCCCAGGCGTTGTTCCAGGCGCTGATGAGCGAAGATCGCCGCGCCAGCGACGTGGTGATCACCGCCAGCAGCATCGGCACCACGATCAGCAACAAAAACGCCTCGACAAACGGCCCCGCCGCCACCACCACCTCGGACTGCGCCCCCAGCATCAAACCCAGGTACACCGGCAACAGCACCAACTGCACCAGCAGCAACACCGGCGTTGCCGCAAGCATCAACCGTGAATCACCCTTGCCGATATGGGTAAACACCACCACGTAGTCGATGCACGGCGTCAACAACACCAGCAACGCACCTACCAGCAACGCCGGGCGCTCTACCAGGCCGCGCGTCAAGGCCCACACCAGCAACGGCACCAGAATGAAATTGGCCAGCAGCAATGCCGACAGAAAGCGCTTGTTGCCCAAGCCCTGGCGCAGGTCCAGAAACGGGATCTGCAGGAACATCGCGTACATCAGCACCGCGATGGCCGGCGTGACCAGCACACTGAGGCCATGGGCCGATGAGGGCGCGAGCAGGCCGAAGGCGGCAGCCAGGAAGACGGCAGCGAAGTAGACCGGGGCCTGGTTGTGTTCGAGGGTGTCGCGGGTCATGAAGACGCTCTGGCGGGCCGCAAAGGTGCAAGCCTATGCATCTACGCGGCCGACGTCGAGCAATGAACCCGCCGAGAGAGCGTAAGTACTGGCACGCTGGCTAAGTCGTCACAGGTTCACTGCACCAAGGGATGCCTCAATCATCGTTTGCTGGCATCCTGACGACTTGCCACCCCAGGAATACCCCATGAACGAAGCGGCCCTTCAACAGTATCTGCGTGAGCATTTCCCAAAGGAAAATGCCGCCTGCGAGTGGAAGGAGTTCAAGAACCTGGCTCATGCAGTCACCGGACGCAAAAGTGAAGATATCGCCAGCTATCTATCTGCCATTGCCAACATGGAAGGGGGTCATTTGGTAGTGGGTGTCGAAGACTCGTCGCTGCGCATTGTCGGCATTCAGCAGTTTCACGATTACACGCCGCAGAATATCCGCCAACGCTTACTCGGTCGCTGCAGCAATCTCGACTCAGAGAGCTTCCGGGTCGACAGCTTCACTACCACCGATACCGCCAAAACCGTTTGGGTGTTTCATATTCCAAAGCACCCACCCCGACTTCCGGTCTACGCACACGACAAAGCATGGCAACGGCTGGATGACGCGTTGGTTGAAATGCGCGCGGAACGATTGGCGGCAATCATCAACGAACCGATAGACCTGCGGGACTGGTCCGCCGAGACGGTGCAAGCAGCCACGATTGCCGACCTGGATGAGCGGGCGCTAGTCATTGCGCGGGAGAAGTTTTCCGAAAAGTACCGCAACGCACCATTTGCAGCCGAGATACCTGACTGGGATACCGCGACATTCCTGGACAAGGCCAAAATAACTATCCAGGGGCAGATCACTCACACTGCGCTCTTATTGCTTGGCAAACCCCAATCCAGCCATTTTTTGCCTACCCTGGCACAAATCACCTGGAAACTGAGCGGCGAGGAGCAGGCGTACGAGCACTTCTCCCCACCGTTCCTTTTAGCAACTACGCAGGTGCTACACCGCATCCGCAACATCAGCTACAAGCTGTTCCCGCAAAATCAATTACTGGCCACAGAAGTCAGCAAGTATGACACCCGCGTCATTCTCGAGGCCCTGCATAACTGCATTGCCCACCAGGACTACCAGCGCCGTTCACGGATAATCGTCACTGAGCGGGTTGATCGCCTGACCTTCGAAAGTGCCGGTGGTTTTTTCGAGGGCACGCCTGAGGATTACTTCAGCGGCGAACAGACACCTAGCCGTTACCGCAATCCTTGGCTGACTCAGGCGATGGTCAGCCTCAACATGATCGACACCATGGGTTTCGGCATCCGTACCATGACGCTGTCCCAGCGCAGCCGTTATTTCCCCCTGCCGGACTACAGCAAGTCCGAGGCCCAAAAAGTGGTGCTGGAAATCTACGGCCACGTCATCGACGAGAACTACACCCGACTTTTATTTGAGCATCAGGATTTGCCATTGACCACGGTGATGCTGCTGGACCGAGTGCAGAAGAAGCAGGCAATCACCGACGATGCCGCCGCACTGCTTCGCAAACAAGGCCTCATCGAAGGGCGAAAACCCAACTATTACACCGCTGCACAAATCGCTCACAACACGGGCACCAAGAGTGATTACATTCGTAACCGGGCGTTTGACGATGCCCATTACAAAGCGATGATCCTCGACTACCTGAAGCACTACGGCTCAGCTACGCGGGAAGAGTTGGTAACGCTCATCCTAGACAAACTTTCCGGTGTTTTAGACGAAAAGCAGAAACAGAACAAATTTCGCAACCTGCTCAATGCCATGTCGACGCGCGACCAAACCATTGAAAAGTCGGGGGGGTTGCATAAAGGACGCTGGATTCTCAAACCCATCAAAAGCTCCGACGCCTAGACAAACTCTAGACAAACTCTAGACAAACTTTCCCGCCGGAAAGATCTATCGAATCGAATGGCAGAGCCGGTGAATGCAGGTTGAGAAAAATGATTATGGATACTCATTCTTCGCTTATACCCAGAACACTTTTGAATACACCCCATAACTCATCTTTCAAAGAAGTTGCCGCCGACGGATATCCCCTTGGCGGCTTTACCTGGCGCCATCTGCGCACCGATCTCGAACGCGCTGTCGTCATCATCAACGCCGCCACCTCCGTGCGCTGCCGCCACTATTCACGCTTCGCCGACTACCTGTTCGCCAACGGCTTCGATGTCATCACCTACGACTACCGCGGCATCGGCGAGTCCCGCAGCGGCTCACTGCGAGGCTTCAAGGCCTCGTGGTCGGATTGGGGCACCCTCGATTTCGAGGCGATGTTGCAACGGGCGCAGCGCGAGTTTCCGGGACAGCCGATTGATGTGGTCGGTCACAGCTTCGGCGGTTGTGCGACAGGGTTGGGTGCATCGGGAGCGGTGGTTCGGCGGGTCGTGACGGTGGGCGCACAGTTCGCCTACTGGCGCGATTACGAGGCAAGCGGGCGCTGGCGGATGTTTGGCAAGTGGCATGTGGTGATGCCGCTGGTGACGGCGCTGTTCGGGTATTTCCCCGGCAGGCGGCTGGGCTGGCTGGAGGACACGCCGGCAGGCGTGGTGCGGGATTGGAGCACGCCGACGCCCAGCTATGAGACGCGGCCCAGCGGGCGAACCTTGGAGGGTTTGCCATTCAGTCGGGTGAAGGCGCAGATGCTGGCAATCAGCATTACCGATGATCCATTCGGCACCGTCCCGGCGATTGAGCGCTTGCTGGGTTACTTCGACAGCAGCGAACGCACTCATCTGCGGATCGCGCCTGAAGATATTGGTGAAAAGCAGGTCGGACATTTCGCGTTCTTTCGCAGCG
This sequence comes from Pseudomonas fildesensis, assembly GCF_001050345.1. Taxonomy (GTDB): domain Bacteria; phylum Pseudomonadota; class Gammaproteobacteria; order Pseudomonadales; family Pseudomonadaceae; genus Aquipseudomonas; species Aquipseudomonas fildesensis. The sequence goes on from NZ_LFMW01000005.1 coordinate 247,721, forward strand.
AGTATCAGGATCGATTGTGGCCGATTGCATTGGCGTGGCTTCAAAACGGCGAATTAGCTGCGGATACCCTTGGGATTTGCCCCAACCTGCGCTTCAATACCCCACCCAGATCCTGAACCAAGGACGTGAGCCCATGGCCTCGCCGAACAAGCAGCAAAAACGTGCCCACCGGGCAAAGGCCAAGGCCAAGCAGAACCGTACCCAGCGCGCCGTCGCGATCAAGCCGGATGCGTTTGCCGGGGATGACAGCCGTATTGATCTTGAATCGGTGGATTTGACCGAGCTGTTCGTCGAGATGCGCACCGCCGGCGAGACCAGCCAACAGGCGCTGTGTGCGGTGTTCCTGGCGCACCCGCTGTTGGCGCTGGTGCTGGAGCAGGAAGGCGAAGAAGAAGCCACCGACTTTATCCTTGCGGCACTGATCGAATATCGGCAGTGGGCCACGGATTCCGATGACGAAGCGGCCGCGCTGGCGTGGATTGAGTCGCCGCAGTTCCAGGCGGATTACGTCGCGGCCTCGCAAGAACTGTTACAACCCTGAGCGGCCACAACCCTGAACTGTAGGAGCCGGCTTGCCGGCGATGGAGCCCTCAAGGACGCTATCGCCGGCAAGCCGGCTCCTACAGTGAACGGCGGCTTAGTTAAGCACCGCAGCGCCTGCTCTCTGCGCCTTGCGACGGCTCGACACAAACAACCCCGCCGCCACCACCAGCAAGCTCAGCACCCCGGTCGCGATGATCTCGACCCGGTGCGCTTCCTGGAACAGCATGATGGTCAACGTGCCCACGATGAACACCATCACCGCGTAGGTGAGGCCCGGGAACAGCCACATCTTGAAGACAATCTTCTCGCCCGCTTCCGTGCGCTTCTGGCGCATGCGCAGTTGCGACACCGCGATCACCAGGTACACCAGCAACGCAATGGCGCCGGAGCTGGCCAGCAGGAATTCGAACACAGCCGCCGGTGCCACGTAGTTGGCGAATACCGCCAGGAACGCCGCGCCGGTAGACAGCATCACCGCCCAGTAAGGCGTGCCGCTCTTGTTGGTGCGCTTGGCCACTGCCGGGGCATCACCGCGACGGCCGAGGGAGAACAGCATGCGCGAGGCGGTGTACAGCGCCGAGTTCAGGCAGCTGGTCACGGCAACCAGAACCACCAGATCGACAATCAGCTTGGCATTCGGGATGCCCATGCGTTCCAGCACGGTCTGGTAGGAACCTACGGCAGCCAGGGTCGGATCATTCCAAGGCACCAGCGACACAACGATGAAGATCGACAGCAGGTAGAACAAACCAATCCGCCAGATCACCGAGTTGGTGGCCTTGGTGATTTGCTGGCCAGGGTTCTTCGATTCAGCCGCCGCAATGGTGACGATCTCGGTGCCCATGAACGAGAACATGGTGGTCAGGATCGCCGCCAATACAGCACCCATGCCGTTCGGCATAAAGCCTTGGGTGTCGAACAGGTGGGAAACGCCGCTGACCTGACTGGTCGGCAGGAAGCCGAAAATCGCAGCCAGGCCGAGAATGACAAACGCCACGATTGCCACGACTTTGATCAGCGCGAACCAGAACTCGAACTCACCGTAGTGCTTCACGCTGAACAGGTTGGTCGCTGTCAGCAGCAAGGTGATGATCAGCGTAAACGCCCAGATGGCCACACCCGGGAACCAGGCATGGAGAATGGTCGCGGCGGCGTTGGCTTCCAGGGGAATCACCAACACCCAGAACCACCAGTACAACCAGCCGATGGTAAAACCGGCCCAATGGCCGATCGCGCGGTCGGCATAGGTGGAGAACGAACCGGTGTCGGGCGAGGCCACGGCCATTTCGGCCAGCATGCGCATCACCAATACCACCAGCGTACCGGCAGCGGCGTAGGCCAGCAGTACGGCAGGGCCTGCGGCGGCAATCGCGTGGCCGGAGCCGACAAACAAACCGGCACCAATAACGCCGGCAATCGACAGCATGGTGACGTGACGCGGTTTGAGCCCCTGTTCGAGGTCATTGGAGCTTTGCGTACTACTCATTGACACACCTTTGCGAGGAATTGCGTAAACGGTTCGCCCGACCTTCGCTCTTTTTCGTGAAGAGAAACCAACGGGGCGTTCTTTATTTTTTACGCAAGATTTGCGCCAAAATGTTACAAAGCCGCGATTGACGCGGGCTGTAGGACAATTCAACAGTCACTGCAAGTCATTGAGAACAATGGCATTCCGCTATAGCGTTACCGAGCGACCCACTCTCAAGACGAACTCGTGCACCAAAAACACACACAAAAAGTACGTAACGCCTCATATAAGGGCTGATACGCGCCGTTTGCCCGGTTAACCCTTCCAACACCCGACCAAAGCTGGCACCATCGCGCCCTTTTTTACGCAAAGCCTGCGGGTTTTCGGGTGTAAACGGCTGTTCGGTTGTTGATAGCGCGACACGCGGCTGCGCCGATGCGACACCCTGCCGCAGAGCCCCGGTTAACCGTCCGTAGCGCTGTTGGCTGTCATCCAGACGCTATGCTAGCTTGGCGCCTCGCCAGGAAGGCGGCCCAACAGCGTCGAACGCAACGAACACAATGAGGACCCCACATGGCTGAGGCCACGCCCGCGCTTGAAATCCGCAACTTGCATAAACGCTATGGTGAGCTGGAGGTACTCAAAGGTATCTCGCTGACCGCTCGCGACGGCGATGTGATCTCGATCCTGGGTTCCTCCGGTTCCGGCAAGTCCACGTTCCTGCGCTGCATCAACCTGCTGGAGAACCCGCACCAGGGGCAGATTCTGGTGGCCGGCGAAGAACTCAAACTGAAGGCCGCAAAAAACGGCGAACTGATGGCTGCCGACGGCAAGCAGATCAATCGCCTGCGCAGCGAAATCGGTTTTGTGTTTCAAAACTTTAACCTGTGGCCGCACATGAGCATCCTCGACAACATCATCGAGGCTCCCCGCCGTGTGCTCGGCCAGAGCAAGGCCGAGGCGATAGAAGTGGCCGAAGCCCTGCTGGCCAAGGTCGGCATCAGCGACAAGCGCCACGCTTACCCGGCGCAATTGTCCGGCGGCCAGCAACAACGGGCTGCGATTGCACGCACCCTGGCGATGCAACCCAAAGTCATCCTGTTCGACGAGCCCACTTCGGCCCTTGACCCGGAAATGGTTCAGGAAGTACTTAATGTGATCCGCGCGCTGGCCGAGGAAGGCCGCACCATGCTGCTGGTCACCCATGAAATGGGCTTCGCCCGTCAGGTTTCCAGTGAAGTGGTGTTCCTGCACCAAGGCCTGATCGAAGAGCAAGGATCGCCACAGCAGGTGTTTGAAAACCCGCTTTCGGCGCGCTGCAAACAATTCATGTCCAGCAACCGTTAACGGAGCAACCTGCATGCAGAACTATAAAAAATTCCTTCTGGCCGCGGCCGTTTCGATGGCGTTCAGCGCCACGGCCATGGCAGAAACCCTGACCATGGGGATTGAGGCGGCTTACCCGCCGTTCAACAATAAAGACGCCAGCGGCAACGTGGTCGGCTTCGACAAAGACATCGGCGACGCCCTGTGCGCCAAGATGAAAGTCGAGAAGTGCGAAGTGTATGTGTCCGACTGGGACGGCATCATCCCGGCCCTGAACGCCAAGAAGTTCGACTTCCTGGTGTCCTCGCTGTCCATCACCGATGAACGCAAGCAGGCCGTCGACTTCACCGACCCGTACTACTCCAACAAGCTGCAGTTCATCGCGCCTAAAGCCACGGCGGACTTCAAGACCGACGCGGGTTACCTGAAAGGCAAGATCATCGGTGCACAACGCGCGACGCTGGCCGGTACTTACCTCGAAGACAAGCTGCCCGACACCACTGCCAAGCTCTACGACACCCAGGAAAACGCCTACCTCGACCTGACCTCCGGCCGCTTGGACGGGATGCTCGCCGACAAGTACGTGCAGTACGAATGGCTCAAGAGCAAAGACGGTTTGGCCTACGAATTCAAAGGCGACCCGGTGGTAGAAAGCGACAAGATCGGCATCGCCGTCCGCAAGGGCGACCCGCTGCGCGAGCGCCTGAACAAAGCCCTGGCAGAGATCAAGGCCGACGGCACCTACAAAAAAATCAACGACAAGTACTTCCCGTTCAGCATCGAATGATCTGAACGGCCTGCCCGGCGCGCTCGCGTTAGCGCGTCGGCTTTCAGCAATGCCTGCTGCGATATGAAAACACCATGAATTTCGATCTCTACGGATTCGGCCCGGCGCTCGCCGCCGGCGCGCTGATGACCGTCAAACTGGCGCTCACGGCCCTGTGCCTGGGGCTGGTACTCGGCCTGGCCGGTGCCTTGGCCAAGACCTCACCGTACAAGCTACTGCAATGGCTGGGCGGAACCTACTCGACCCTTGTTCGAGGTATTCCCGAACTGCTATGGGTGCTGCTGATTTATTTCGGCACGGTCAATCTGATGCGTGCGCTCGGGGAGTTTTTTGGTATCCCCGACCTGTCGCTCAGCGCCTTTGCCGCCGGGGTCATCGCCCTGGGCCTGTGCTTTGGCGCCTACGCCACGGAAGTGTTCCGTGGCGCGATCCTCGCCATTCCCAAGGGCCACCGCGAAGCCGGTGTAGCGCTGGGGCTGTCGAAGTTTCGGATTTTCACCCGGCTGATCATGCCGCAGATGTGGCGCATCGCCCTGCCCGGCCTGGGTAACCTGTTCATGATCCTGATGAAAGACACTGCGCTGGTGTCAGTGATCGGCCTTGAAGAAATCATGCGCCACGCGCAGATCGGCGTGACCGTTACCAAGCAGCCGTTCACCTTCTTCATGGTGGCGGCGTTCATGTACCTGGGCCTCACCGTCCTGGCCATGACCGGTATGTACTTCCTGGAAAAACGCGCCGCCCGCGGCTTTGCAAGGAGCACCCAATGAGCGGTGACTACAGTTGGCTGGCGCATTTCGACCTGGGCCTGAACTGGGCCGTGATTATCAAGTGGCTACCCAGATTGGCCCAGGGCGCGACCCTGACCCTGGAGCTGGTGGCCATTGCGGTAATCGCCGGCCTGCTGCTGGCGATTCCACTCGGTATCGCGCGCTCCTCACGTCTTTGGTACGTACGCGCCCTGCCCTACGGCTATATTTTCTTCTTCCGTGGCACGCCGTTGCTGGTGCAACTGTTTCTGGTCTACTACGGCCTGGCGCAGTTCGATGCGGTGCGCAACAGCTTCATGTGGCCCTACCTGCGCGATCCGTTCTGGTGCGCCACGGCCACCATGACCCTGCACACCGCTGCCTATATCGCCGAGATCCTGCGCGGCGCGATCCAGGCCATTCCGCCGGGTGAAATCGAAGCGGCGCGCGCACTGGGCATGTCCAAGCCCAAGACGCTGTTCTACATCATCCTGCCGCGCGCCTCGCGCATCGGCCTGCCGGCCTACAGCAACGAAGTGATCCTGATGCTCAAGGCCAGCGCCCTGGCCAGCACCGTGACCCTGCTGGAACTGACCGGCATGGCGCGGACCATCATCGCGCGCACCTACCTGCCGGTTGAGATTTTCTTCGCCGCCGGCCTGTTCTACCTGTTGATGGCCTACATCCTGGTGCGCGGCTTCAAACTGCTGGAACGCTGGCTGCGCGTCGATGCCTGCCAAGGACGCTGAGGCACGCTTCCACACGTTGGATGCGTTCCTTATCGAGCACCAAGGGCTGTGGCGACCACGGCCCTTCACTCATCGCCAACTGCCCTGGGAAACCAAGCACCCCGAGCTGGCCGCGTGGCTGCGCCAACGCTCGTTGGCCGATGCAGAAAACAGCCACAACCAGCCCCATGATTTGCCCGCCCCCTCGCCTTTTCCACAGCTTGCCGCGCAAGCGCTACAGATCAGCGCTGTGGATAAGTTACCGACACAGCCCCTGGAACCTCCTCGCCATCGCCTGAACGTCGACGTGCCCGGTCGCAAATGGCAGCAGATCGAAGCCTTCGGCGCCGCCCTGCACTTTGTCCAAACGCCCGGGCACTGGCTGGACTGGTGCGCCGGCAAAGGCCACCTCGGCCGCCGCCTGCTGCAAAACGGGCAACAACTGACCTGCCTGGAATACGACCCGGCCCTTATCGCCTCCGGCCAGGCATTGAGCGACCACCATCGACTGCCCGTCACTCATCGCCTGCAAGACGTGATGGCAACCGTGGCGATCAGCCCCGAGCACACACCCGTCGCGCTGCATGCCTGCGGCGACCTGCACGCACGCTTGCTGCAAGTAGCCAGCGCCGCCGGTTGCAAGCAACTGGCGCTGGCGCCCTGCTGTTACAACCGCATCAGCGCCGACAGCTACCAGGCGCTGTCCGCCGCCGGTCGCGCGTCGCACTTGCAGCTGTCGATTGACGACCTTGGCCTGCCACTCAGTGAAACCGTCACCGCCGGTACCCGCGTGCGCCAGCAGCGGGACCGATCCATGGCCAGGCGCCTGGGCTTCGATCAGTTGCAACGACAATTGCGCGGCTGCGACGAGTACCTGCCCACGCCGTCGCTGCCCGCCAGTTGGCTGGATAAACCCTTCGTCGACTATTGCCGGGAACTGGCGAGCCTCAAAGGTTTATCCACAGGCGAACAGGATTGGATGGCGTTGGAGGCATACGGCTGGCGCCGCCTGGCCGAGGTCAGAAACCTGGAGTTGGTGCGAGGGCTGTTTCGACGCCCGCTGGAGGTATGGCTGGTGCTGGATCGGGCGCTGTTTTTATTAGAACAAGGCTACAAGGTCGAGATAGGCACCTTCTGCGAACCCACACTCACCCCCCGCAACTTGATGCTGCTGGCCGAGCGCGATTAAGGGGCGAAACTTCCTACGCGTGTCCTGTGGATAACTCTGTTGATGAAATCTTTACGGAAGCTGTATTCATCAACGCTACAGGCCAAAAGCCGCACTGGTTATTTTTTGTTCACACCATAAAACGCACGCAAAACAGGCAGTTGCAGCGTGATGAGAGCCGCGCCACAAAACGGCTATTTCGTGACAACATCTACCTGCCGATTGTGCATAAGCATCTGGCGATAAGCATATAAACCGCGATTTACGGGCACTTTTTCCGGGCGATCAATAACCGGCACAGGTCGTTGATATCGTCGTAGGCCAGACTCGCGGCGATGTTATCCAACGGGTCCGTTGCAAAGGCCAACGCTTCGGCGATTAAAGGATCGCTGTGCACAACTTCCAACGGCTTTTCACCCAGGCGCAGCTTGAACGCGTCGACCATGTCCAGGCAAAACGCCGAGTTTTCATCCAACTGATTGATCACGAAGTGGCAGCGTGGCGCACGCTCACGCTCAAGGTAGGGCGCCAGCACCGCATCCAATTGGTCCAGCGTGCCAAGGCAGGCAGCGTTCGGTTGGGCGACGACCAGGACGATATCGGCCACGCTCAACGCTTGATGGAGATAGATGCTATTACCGGCGGGTGTATCGACGATCACGATGTGGCGTTCACTTAACCCCAGTGCCGACAGGTGCTGCGCCAGCCACTTCGGCTCGCGGGTGAGCCAACGCTGCAGGTTTTCTTTCTGCTGGAAATCGGTATCGCCAAAGGGGATCACCTGGCAACCGGCGAACCCCGCTTGCAGGATAGTTTCCCATCGCGCGTTGAACAGGCTGGCACGGCCGACGCCAAGTAACTCATGGTCCACACCGAAGTGCTGGCGCAGAGCGTTCTGAGGGTCCAGGTCCAACGCCACCACCGACTCACCCAGGCGCTGCAAGCCACTGCTCAACGCCGTGGCCAGCGTACTGCGGCCGACGCCACCATTGATCGATACCAGCGCCACCACGTTCGGGCGGGGCCCGGTCAGGGCATCAAGCTGAGGCTGCCCGTAGAGAGACGGGCCAGGGCCGGGAAAGCGCGAGCCGTCTTTCAGGTTCACACGGGTGCCATCGTCAAACGGGAGGGTGCCGAAAAAGTGCACCCGAGCCTTCCGCACCTTGGGGTCGCGGGTCACGCTCGTGCCGAACGGGGCGAAAAGATCATCGGTACGGCTCATGGCCGAAACTCCTTCACGGCGCGGTTAAAGACGTGAGAGGTCGGCAGATACGGCTTACCGCAGGTCTTTTTGTAGGCGCGTTCGTTGCCACATTCTGTGACAGACATAAGAAAGTGTCATTATTTTGATGATATTGCAGTCGAGCTTTCAGACGAGCGGAAAATAGCCAATTTACTGACAGCCAATAAGCGTAATTGGGTACCCAGTGATTTCATCGTGCCATTGTTTTTTACCCGGTATCACCGCACCATTGCCGCACCTTCAATGCTGAAAGCCTGGGTAATCGCGGTGGCGTTACGCTTTAGACTCCCTCGAATCCTCTACGGTTTAGCCATCACGCTGTTGCTGGGCGGCGGGCTGCTGGGCAATTTGCTCGCCGATTGGGATTTCAGCCAGATCAGCCGCCGCGCCGAATCGCTTTACGGGCCGCTGGGCGCCGGGCGCCAGCGCATCGATGCCTGGCAGCAATTGCTGGCGACACAAAAGCAGGTCAGCGAGACTGAGCAACTTAACGTGGTCAACTTGTTCTTCAACCGCCAGTTACGCTATGAAGAAGACACAGACCTGTGGCACGAGACTGATTATTGGGCGACGCCCATTCAATCCCTCTGGAAAGGCGCCGGTGACTGTGAAGACTACGCCATCGCCAAATACTTCAGCCTGCGTCACCTGGGCGTCCCGGCAGAGAAGCTGCGCATAACCTACGTCAAGGCCTTGCGCCAGAATCGCGCGCATATGGTACTGACTTACTATGCAAAGCCCGAAGCGATGCCCTTGGTGCTGGACAGCCTGATGGACCCCATTTTGCCTGCCAGCCAGCGCCCGGACTTGCTGCCCGTCTATGCTTTCAACGGCGAAGGGCTGTGGCTGACCGGCGCGGCGGGCAACAAGAAAGTCGGCGACACCAAACGTCTGTCTCGCTGGCAGGACGTGTTGAAGAAAATGACCGCCGAAGGTTTTCCGGCCAGTTCGGATAATTAACAGGAGCTACGATGTCACTGTTCAAACAATTGCTGATCGCTATCTGCGTGTTTCTAGTGGTCGCCTTCAGCGGTAGCTTCATGGTCAGCCTGGAAAGTTCGCGTACCCAGTACGTCAACCAGTTGCGCTCCCACGCCCAGGACGCGGCCACCGCACTGGCGCTGTCGCTGACCCCGAACATTGACGACCCGGCGATGACTGAGCTGATGGTCAGTTCGATCTTCGACAGTGGCTATTACGCGAGCATTCGCGTGGTGGACCTGAGCAATAACCAGGTGCTGGTGGAGCGTGCCGCCGAGCCGGATGCCAGTAGCGTACCGGCCTGGTTCGTGAAGATGATCGGCCTTGCGCCGGCCGGCGGCGACGCTATCGTCAGCCGCGGCTGGCAGCAGGCTGCACGGGTCGAGGTGGTCAGCCACCCGATGTTCGCCTTGGCCAAACTGTGGCAGAGCGCGTTGGGCAGCCTGGCTTGGTTGCTGGTGTGCGGAGCGGTGAGTGCGGTGCTGGGCGCGCTGTTGCTGCGACGTCAGCTCAAGCCACTGGACTATATGGTCGAGCAGTCCCACGCCATCGCGCGGCGCGAATTCATTAGCTTGCCCGACCTGCCCCGCACTCCCGAACTGCGACGCGTGGTGCAGGCCATGAACCAGATGGTCGAGAAGCTCAAGGCGTTGTTCCATGAGCAGACCGAGCGCAGCGAGAAGCTGCGCGTGGAGTCCTACCAGGACAGCCTGACCGGGCTGGCTAACCGTCGTTATTTCGAGATGCAACTCCAATCCCGCGTCAGCAACCTGGAGGAAGCCAGTTCAGGCTACCTGCTGATCCTGCGCGTCAACGACCTGGCCGGCCTCAACCAGCGCCTGGGCGGGCAACGTACCGACCAGCTGTTGCAAGCCATCAGCCAGCAACTGGTGCGCACCTGCGCCAAATACCCCGAAACCCAAAACCTGATCACTCGCAGCCGTGGCGGCGAGTTCGCGGTGCTTGCGCCAGGCCTGGTGCGTGATGAAGCGCTGCAATTGGCCCAGGCGCTGGAAACGACCTTGCAGAGCCTGCACGAAACAGGCGCCACCGACATGCCAATCGTGGCTTACATCGGCCTGGCCCCTTACAACCCGGGCGATGCCTCCGCAGACCTGCTGAAGCTGGCCGACCAGGCCCTCGCCCAGGCTGAAGCCAGTGTCGTCCAGAGCTGGGTATGCCTGGAACACCGGACCCCGGGCACCGTCAGCGATGACCCGCACAGCTGGCACACACTGCTCGACGATGCGCTGAATCAAGGGCGCTTCCACTTGTTTTTCCAGGCGGTGGTAAGCAGTAGCGATACTCGTCAGGTGATGCATTACAAGGTGCTGTCACGCCTGCTCGACAACCAGGACCAGACCATTGCGGCAGGCCACTTCCTGCCCTGGCTGGAGCGCTTCGGCTGGACGGCGCGCCTCGATCAACTGATGCTCGACCTTGTGATCAAACACCTGGCGCAGCACAACCAATCGTTGGCTCTGAACCTCTCGGCAGCCACCTTGAATGACCCGCAAGCCCTGGAGCGGGTGTTCGAACGGTTGGCTCAGCACCCGGCACTGGGGCTGCGCCTGACGCTGGAGATCGGCGAAGAGCAAGTGCCCGAGCAAACCGAGCTGGAGCGTCTCACCCGGCGTATGCGCAGCCTGGGCTACAGCCTTGGCCTGCAGCGGTTTGGCGGTCGTTTCAGCATGATTGGCAACCTGGCCAACCTGGGCCTGGCGTACCTCAAAATCGATGGCAGCTACATCCGCGCCATTGATCAGGAAAGCCACAAGCGCTTTTTTATCGAGGCCATCCAACGCGCCGCCCACAGCATTGACTTGCCGTTGATTGCCGAGCGAGTGGAAACGGAGGGTGAGTTGCGAGTGATTCGCGAGATGGGCATTGAAGGGGTGCAAGGCCAACTGGTCGGTGAACCGGCGCCCTGGAAGTGGAGCACTGAGTGATCACGCCTCCTTGACGGTCATGCCGTGAAGGAGGTGCGCAAGCATCAGATCAAACCGTGTTCATCGTCGTCGATCAGCTCACTCAACCCGCCCAGCGCCGTCCGTGCCTGGGTACGCTCCATAAACTTGGCCTGCGCTGCGGGCGGCAGGTCAGTGATGCGGATCACACCCTTGGCTGTCAGCACCTGGATCAAGTCATCGAGCACTCGAATCATCTCAAGGTCACTGTTCTTGAGCTGCTTGAGGCCGTTGTCGATCGCATCCGTGGCAAACCACGCCTGAATTTCGTGGTGGTCAGCCGGTAGGGTCTCGGTAGCCTCGGCGAAGGCCTGCGCCTCGACGCGAACCAAAGCGTTGTATTGATCGCGTTGCACGTAGAACATCAGCGTTCTCCCAATAAAAAATCCCTGCAGGCGCCGCACACGGTTCCCACAGAGATTACACACATTTTCCCGAAGCTGATGCCCACAGGGCGCCAATCCCGAAAGATTGGCGCACCTGAGTGATCAGTCGTGATGCTTGACGGTCAGGTCGCCACCGGCGATCAGGCTATTGATCGCGGCGCTGCCATTGCCCCAGTTGGCGCCATCGACCTTGATCGTAACATCGGCCGTGCCGCCATTCGCGGTGAACGAACCGGTGCTGCTCACGCTCAGTGTCGAGTTGCCCGACGTATCGGTGGTCAACTTCAGGTAGCTCGACAGGTTGTTGTCGTTATTGCCTTGCAGCAAATCGGACAGGTCCAGCTTGTCGCCTTCGCCGTGCTTGAAGTCAGTGATCTTGTCGAAGCCACCGGTGGTGTTGATATCCCCTTTGAGCCACACGAAGGTATCAGCGCCTGCGCCGCCGGTGAGGATGTCATCGCCCCTGCCGCCCACCAGGATGTCATTACCCGCACCGCCGGAGAGCGTATCGTTACCGCCCTGGCCGAACAGAATGTCGTCGCCGGCATTCCCGAGCAGGTTGTCGCCGCCATCCTTGGTCCCGTAGATGTTCGACGCGCTGGCCAAAGCGCCGACGTCCTGCACGTGCTCAGTGATGTACTGGTGCAAGGTACGATCATCGATCTGGTCAACCGTGGTAGACAGTTTTTCGGCCGCAAACGCCTTGAGTGCAGCGCTGCCCTCCTGGCCGTTGTAGCTGATCAGGTCACCGAACAGGATGTCGTTGCCCGAACCACCCGTGATGCTGTCGGCGCCGGTATCGGCTGTGTGACCGGTGATGGCATCTGCCAGCTTCGCGGTGTCGATCGTGGCGACTTTATTGTCGCTATCGAACTGCGCGAGCACCTTGCTATCAATGTCCGAACCCAGGCCGATCGCCTCGACGGTAACCTTGCCCGAGACCGCGTTGACCAGATCGGAGTAGGCCGTCTTGGCGTTGTTCAACGCGGTGTTGGAGTTGTTGTAGACCGCCGCAACGTCAAAGCCGCCGTTGCTGCTGGCCACTACCGTGCCTTCAAACGTCTGACGGCCCCAAACATCGTAGGAATAGACCTTACCCGTTCCATCGACAATCATCTGCGACCCGCCATTGACCGTTGCGTAGACCGCTTTGGTTTGGCCCAGGATGTAGTTGGAGCTGTTGACCACGTTATCAAAGTAAACGGTAGAACCGAAAAAGCTGGTCGAGCCCAGGCCAGGGTTGCCCTGCACGCTGGTGTACACATTCGGCTCGCCATCGGTAATGAAGTACGTCAGGTTTTTTGCACCCACATTGCTCGTGGCGTCGCTGCTCTTGAACCAGTTGGTGGCGGCGTTGAACGCATCCTGATAGTTGGTCATGTCGCTCGAATTGGACGTCATCTGCGTCAATACCGCCTGCAAGGCCGCTTTGGCGGCAACCTTGTCCGACAGGTCGACCGAGACCTGCGATTGCACCCGAGTATCGAAATCGACCAGCAACACCTTCACGATGCCCGATTCTTTACCGCCGGCATTGGCGATCAAGGTATCGAACACACTCGTCAACTGAGCCTTGATCGACTTCATGGCGGCGGAGCCGATACTGCCCGACGTATCGACGAGGAAGGCGATGTTGTAGTTGCTGCCTGGTGTGACGATGCCGCCTTTGTCACCCACCACCACGTTGTTGACCGCGGAGCTGCTCAGGTTGATGACATCGGCAGCACCGCCGCCTTCCGTGACCACGTAGGTTTGAGGGGCAACGGTGATGGTGCTGGTAGCCACTGTGGAACTGAGGCTGTTGCCACCTTCGTTGTCCTTCACCGAGATCTCGATGGTGCGATCACCCGTAGCCGGATACTTGCTGGTGCTGGAGTACTGGAACGATTCCAGCAGGGTCTTGTAGGTGGCAGAGTCAGCAGCACCGGACAGTGTCAGTACGATTTTGCCACTGACGTCGGTACCGACCTTGGTCACGGTGATGCCGTTGTAGGTACCGCCGACGTTGACCAGGCTCGAACTGAGCTGGTCGCCCACACTGGCGTTTTTCAGGGTGATGCTCGCACTTTGCATCTGGGTGCTGTCGACGTCACCGATAAGCACTTTGCCGGTAATCGCCACGCCGCTGGTGCCGCGCTCGGTGTAGGCCGCGTTGTAGCTGGTGATGAGGGTACCGTCTGCCGTGCTGAGGTCCAGGGTGGGTGCGTCGTTGACCGCCGTCACGGTGATAGTGCCGTTGGCGGCTGCCGAGGTCAGCGGGTTAGTGCCGTCGGCGTTGCCGCTGTCGGTGGCGGTGTAGCTGAAGTTGGCGGTGCCGTTGAAGTTCAGGTTCGGCTTGAAGTAAACCGTCGCCTCACCGTTGGTGGCCGCGATGCTGCCAGTCACCGGCTTGGTCATGGCGGCGTCAGTGAAGAACGTGCCATTGGTAGGCGTGCCCACGGTGAACGATTTAACGTTCGCCAGGCCGTCCACGTCGGTGGCGGAGAGCTTGACCGCGATACCCACGGTTGGGTCTTCCGCGCCGCTGCCGGTGGTTGCTACTGCTACTGGCGCATCGTTGACCGGAGTCACGGTGATGCTGCCGGTGGCGGCTGGCGAGGTCAGCGGGTTAGTGCCGTCTGCGTTGCCGCTATCAGTCGCGGTGTAGGTGAAGTTCGCGGTGCCGTTGAAGTTCAGGTTCGGCTTGAAGTACACCGTCGCCTCACCGTTGGTAGCCGCGATGCTACCGGTAACCGGTTTGGTCATGGCCGCATCGGTGAAGAACGTGCCGTTGGTCGAGGTGCCGACGGTGAACGATTTCACGTTCGCCAGGCCATCCACGTCGGTCGCGCTCAACTTGACCGCGATGCCTACAGTTGGGTCTTCAGCACCGCTGCCGGTGGTCGCAACGGCTACTGGCGCATCGTTGACCGCGGTCACGGTGATGCTGCCGGTGGCGGCTGGCGAGGTCAGCGGGTTAGTGCCGTCAGCGTTGCCGCTGTCGGTCGCGGTGTACGTGAAGTTAGCCGTGCCGTTGAAGTTCAGGTTCG
>NZ_LFMW01000006.1 GCF_001050345.1 Pseudomonas fildesensis
TGACTTCGCGCATCGCCCACCTGGTGGTGATCGACGTGTTGGCGATGGGCGTGGCCATGGCGCGCGGGCCGAGCCTGGTTAACCACCTCAAGAGCGTGAAGCGCAGCTTGCGCAGCCTTCGGTTGTCGCCCAAGTCCGTCAAAGCCCTCGACGACTGATCTTGGATTGTGGCTGGCGGGCTTTCTTTGGTGAGGAGGCTTGTTGTGGTGAGCGGGCTTTCTGTGGCGAGGGGGCTTGTCCCCCGTTGGGCTGCGAAGCGGCCCTAAAACCTGCCAACGCGGTATGCCAGACGCACCGAGGTGGTCTTATTGGGGCGGCTTCGCAGCCCAACGGGGGACAAGCCCCCTCGCCACAGAAAGCCCCAATCAGCACAACAAGCCCCCTCACCCAACAGACAATATTCATCGTCCTGTAACCCCCGCGCCGCCAAACCGTCATCCCCCACGCCCATCCTGAACTCCCCGTAATCGCATTGGGAGACTCCAAATGGCCCGGCACTTTGAAGACAGCAACAGCTCCGTCAAGACCCGTCGTCAGCAGGAAGACCAGCGCCGCATGGCGTTCCGGCGCGCAATTGAAGACCGCTGCGACCAGCGCCAATTGCTCCAGAGCATCACTGACTACCCGGAACTCCACTGGCAGGCACCCTTGGCTGCCCAGCGAAGCGCTCAGCCAGCGCGCTGATCTGCACCCGCTCGCTGCGGATAAAACCCAGGAACGCATGGGCCACCGGTGACAGGCGTTTGGCCTTGGCTTGCACCAGGCACCAACTGCGGTACAGCGGCAGTTCCTCCACCGGCAGCTCTTTGAGCCCGCCGGTGGCCAGGTCCAGGTTGACCGCGTGGCGCGTCAGCAAGGCAAGGCCCAACCCTGCGTTCACGCACTCACGCTGCGCCTCGGCCGAGGCCGCTTCCACGGTCTGGGTGAAGTGCACGCGTTTCTCCTTGAAGTACTCCTCGCAGGCCAGCCGCGTGCCGGAACCCGGTTCGCGTATTACCAGGGTGTAAGGCTCAAGGTCTTGCAGGCGCAGCGGCCCTTGCAGGCTCAAGGGGTGATCCGGTGGCGCCACGGCGACGATCGGGTTGTTGAGAAACGGCAGGAATTCCAGGCCCATGTCCTGGGGCACCATGGACATGATCACCAGGTCATCGCGGTTGTCGGAGAGCCTGCGAATCACCTGGGCGCGGTTGACCACCGTGAGGTTCAGCTGCACCTCCGGGTGCTGGCGCTTGAAGGCGGCAAACAGGTGCGGCACGAAGTACTTGGCGCTGGATTCCACCGCCAGTTTCAGCTGGCCCTGCAGCGAGCCCTGCATGTCCGACAGCTGCATATCGAGGTTTTCCAGGCGCCCGAAAATATCCCGACTCGCCCTTTGCAGGGCTTCGGCGGCCTCAGTCATGTAGAGCTTTTTGCCGACGTAATCGAAAAGAGGCTGGCCGATCAGGTCTTCCAGCTGGCGAATTTGTAGGCTGACAGCCGGCTGTGTGAGAGACATTTCCTCAGCTGCGCGGCTGTAGGAGCGCAAATCGCAGACCTCATGGAAGATCTGCAATTGACGCAATGTCAGTCGCATCAATGACTTACGCATTTTTACATCCTCTCGCTCCAGGCCGTCCGGCCAACTATAAGTCTTTACTTATGCACGTCCCAATAATTATTGATTTTTGTTAATCCCTCCACGGGCTTAGTGTGTGTTTGCGACTGGCTTGAAACATTTGGTCACGCGCCGACCCGGCTCCAGCGGGTCGAAGAACGCAGCAATCGGCTCAAGGGAATTTCCAAGTGATAAAAAAGATCCTGATCGCCAACCGTGGTGAGATTGCCGTACGAATCGTGCGTGCCTGCGCCGAGATGGGCATTCGCTCGGTCGCGGTTTACTCGGACGCCGACCGCCATGCGTTGCACGTCAAGCGTGCCGACGAAGCCCACAGTATTGGTGCCGAGTCCCTGGCCGGTTACCTGAACCCGCGCAAGCTGGTGAACCTCGCCGTGGAAACCGGTTGTGACGCGCTGCACCCCGGCTACGGTTTCCTGTCGGAAAACGCCGAGCTGGCGGATATCTGCGCCGAACGTGGGATCAAGTTCATTGGCCCGTCGGCTGAAGTGATTCGTCGCATGGGCGACAAGACCGAAGCCCGCCGCAGCATGATCAAGGCCGGCGTGCCGGTTACCCCCGGCACTGAAGGCAACGTCGCCGATATCGCCGAAGCGCTCATCGAAGGCGACCGCATTGGTTACCCGGTGATGCTCAAGGCCACCTCCGGTGGTGGCGGTCGTGGTATCCGCCGTTGCAACAGCCGCGAAGAACTCGAACAAGCCTTCCCCCGCGTCATTTCCGAAGCCACCAAGGCGTTCGGTTCGGCGGAAGTGTTCCTGGAAAAATGCATCGTCAATCCCAAGCACATTGAGGCGCAGATCCTCGGTGACAGCTTCGGCAACGTGGTGCATTTGTTCGAGCGCGACTGCTCGATCCAGCGCCGCAACCAGAAGCTCATCGAAATCGCCCCAAGCCCCCAGCTGACCCCTGAACAGCGCGCCTACATCGGCGACCTGTCGGTGCGCGCGGCCAAGGCGGTGGGTTACGAGAACGCCGGCACCGTGGAGTTCCTGCTCGCCGAGGGCGAGGTGTACTTCATGGAGATGAACACCCGGGTGCAGGTGGAACACACCATCACCGAAGAAATCACCGGGATCGACATCGTCCGCGAGCAGATTCGCATCGCCTCGGGGCTACCGCTGTCGGTGAAGCAGGAAGATATCCAGCACCGTGGTTTTGCGTTGCAGTTCCGTATCAACGCCGAAGACCCGAAGAACAACTTCCTGCCGAGCTTCGGCAAGATCACCCGTTACTACGCGCCCGGCGGCCCCGGCGTGCGTACCGACACGGCGATCTATACCGGCTACACCATCCCGCCGTTCTACGACTCCATGTGCCTGAAACTGGTGGTGTGGGCGTTGACCTGGGAAGAAGCCATGGACCGCGGCCTGCGTGCCCTGGACGACATGCGCCTGCAAGGCGTGAAGACCACTGCCGCCTACTACCAGGAAATCCTGCGCAACCCGGAATTCCGCAGCGGCCAATTTAATACAAGCTTTGTGGAAAGCCACCCTGAGCTGACCAACTACTCGATCAAGCGCAAACCCGAAGAGCTGGCCCTGGCCATCGCCGCCGCCATCGCCGCCCACGCAGGCCTGTGAGGAATAGAACAATGTCCAAGAAAATTTTTGTCACCGACACCATCCTGCGCGACGCTCACCAATCGTTGCTGGCGACCCGCATGCGCACCGAGGACATGCTGCCGATCTGCGACAAGCTCGACAAAGTCGGCTACTGGTCCCTGGAAGTCTGGGGCGGCGCGACCTTTGATGCCTGCGTGCGCTTCCTGAAAGAAGACCCGTGGGAGCGCCTGCGCCAACTGCGCGCCGCGTTGCCCAACACCCGCTTGCAAATGTTGCTGCGCGGCCAGAACCTGCTGGGCTACCGCCACTACAGCGACGACGTGGTCAAAGCCTTCGTCGCCAAGGCCGCCGTTAACGGCATCGACGTGTTCCGCATCTTCGACGCGATGAACGACGTACGTAACCTGCGCGTGGCCATCGAAGCGGTCAAGGCTGCCGGCAAACACGCCCAGGGCACCATCGCCTACACCACAAGCCCAGTGCACACCATCGACGCGTTTGTGGCCCAGGCCAAGCAAATGGAGTCCATGGGTTGCGACTCGGTAGCGATCAAGGACATGGCCGGCCTGCTGACCCCGTACGCCACCGGCGAACTGGTCAAGGCGCTGAAAACCGAGCAGAGCCTGCCGGTGTTCATTCACTCGCATGACACTGCCGGTTTGGCCGCGATGTGCCAACTCAAGGCCATCGAAAACGGTGCCGACCACATCGACACCGCGATCTCCAGCTTCGCCTGGGGCACCAGCCACCCCGGTACCGAGTCGATGGTCGCCGCCCTTAAAGGCAGCGAATTCGACACCGGCCTGAACCTGGAACTGCTGCAAGAGATCGGCCTGTACTTCTACGCCGTGCGCAAGAAGTACCACCAGTTCGAAAGCGAATTCACCGCTGTCGACACCCGTGTGCAAGTCAACCAGGTACCGGGCGGGATGATTTCCAACCTGGCCAACCAGCTGAAAGAGCAGGGCGCACTCAACCGCATGAGCGAAGTGCTCGCCGAAATCCCGCGGGTGCGTGAAGACCTCGGCTTCCCGCCGCTGGTCACCCCGACGTCGCAAATCGTCGGCACCCAGGCGTTTTTCAACGTGCTGGCCGGTGAGCGCTACAAGACCATCACCAACGAAGTGAAGCTTTACCTGCAAGGCGGCTACGGCAAGGCGCCGGGCACGGTGAACGAGAAACTGCGTCGTCAGGCCATCGGTAGTGAAGAGGTGATCGACATACGCCCAGCCGACTTGCTCAAGCCGGAAATGACCAAGTTGCGCGGCGAAATCGGCGCGTTGGCCAAGTCTGAAGAAGACGTGCTGACCTACGCCATGTTCCCGGACATCGGCCGCAAGTTCCTCGAAGAACGCGATGCCGGCACCCTGGCGCCTGAAGTGCTGTTGCCGATTCCAGAAGCCGGCGGCGTAGTGCGTGCCGGTGGCGAAGGCGTACCGACCGAGTTCGTCATCGACGTGCACGGCGAAAGCTACCGCGTGGATATCACCGGTGTCGGCGTGAAGGCCGAAGGCAAGCGGCACTTCTACCTGTCCATCGACGGCATGCCGGAAGAAGTGGTGTTCGAACCGCTCAACGAGTTTGTCGGCGGCGGCAGCAGCAAGCGCAAGCAGGCCACGGAGCCGGGCCATGTCAGCACGGCAATGCCGGGCAATATCGTCGACGTGCTGGTCAAGGAAGGCGACATGGTCAAGGCCGGCCAGGCTGTGCTGATTACCGAAGCCATGAAGATGGAAACCGAAGTGCAGGCAGCGATCGCCGGCAGAGTGACCGCTGTTCATGTAGCCAAGGGCGACCGGGTCAATCCGGGCGAAATCCTGATTGAAATCGAAGGCTGATCCTAGCCTTCGACACTACCGTTTAATCCTCGGGGGGGCAGGTGCCCCCCTTTTTTTCGCCCGCGATTTGATGATCAGGCGACGGTGGGTTCGTTGCGTTTGAAGGTGACGAAGACGCCGCCAGGGCTGTAGGTCAGTTCCGGAGTCAGGGTTTTCAGGTTGCTGGTGACGCCGGCAAATTGGCCGTCGATCTGTTTGGCGTCAATGATGGACAGGGGCTGCGAGAGGCGCGGGTCGTTTTCGTTGTCTATCTGGATGCTCAGCGTGGCGCCGTCTAGATGGGCGGTATTGCCGACCTTCAAAGGATTGAGGCTGAACGCCAGGGTCGAGCCCTTTTGCATGCGCAGGTCATTTTCGATGTGCGCGGCAGGGTCCAGTTGCAGCGTGCCCGCGACGTCTAGGTTGGTGACCGTGCCGCCGGAGTAGGTAGCGCCGGGCTCGACGGTCATGGAGCCGCCGATTTTGCTTTGATTGATCAACGTAGCGCCGCTGTAGACCGAACCTTGCTGGTTGGCAGCTACTGCGCCGGTGAGGGTCCAGGTGCCGCTGCTCACCCACAGGTGCTGCATCTGACTGGCACCGTCGAAGTGGCCGCCCTGGGTATCGTCGAGGATGACTTGGTTGGTGCCGCTGCCGCCGTCAACCGAACCCTCGAAGCGGCCACCGTTTTTGACGATCAGCACGTCATTACCGCCGCCCAAGTCCAATGCCAACCCCTGGCTGCCGGCGATCAGGCCCGCATTGATCACTTCGTCATCCTGTTGACCGTCCAGCTTCACGCCCGCACCGTTTTTGCCGGTGATGCTGCCGTGGTTTTCCAGCCACACCGGTACCAGGCCGGAGCTGGCGAGCCCGTTTTTCTCACCGACAGTCTTTGCGGTTGCGCTGTTGAGGATCTCAATGCCGCGCAAAGAAGTCGCTACACCCGTAGGTGGGGTAGACGAGATCAGTTTTGCGGCGTTGTCGATATCCAGGCCCTTGCCATTGTTCAGGGTGATGGACACCGAGCTGAACCTGGCATGGGTTGTGACCTCTGGCTGTCCGTCAAAGACCCCTTTCAGCGCGGTGGCGATATCGTTCTGATTGGCTGGCGCATCGCGGGGTGGTAAGTGCGTGGGGGGAGGGGTGGGCGCTTGCGAAGTGGTTTGCGCCATTGCGCGTATGCCATCCCCGATCAGGGCGCCGACGGAAGGAATGTACGGGAATATCGAAGACATGGTTCCGGCCTCACGTGTGTAGGAGACCGGAATGTAGCCAGTAACGTAGCCCGCGACTGTCAGGATTACCGCCCATGGTGAGCGAGAAACTTCCTCAGTTTGCTGCGATTAGAAGCGAGTTTGCCACTGTGCCATCAGGCCCTGGCTACGGCTTTGGGTGCCGTAATCGCCGGTGTAGGTGAGGCCTACGGTGTGTTGCGTCGACAGGGCAAGGTCCAGCCCCGTCTGCACATTGACGCTATCGCGGTCCAGTGCGGTGCCGTTGATGGAGAACTCATTGATGAGCCCTGGCGCATACCGATAAGACTGTCGGACCTGGCTGTCCACTGCGCCATAAAGGTGTTTCCAACCCGCGCTCAGGTGGGGCGTCAGGCTCATTTGGTTGTCGAACCTGAACAGCGTATTCAGGCGAAGGCCGAACGTAGTGCTGAGGTTTTGCTGGGTTTGCGTGCCCACATTCAGCGCCGCTAGGCCACCTTTCTCTTTGAAGCTGCCGCGTTGGTAGCGCTGGTAGCCGAGGCTGGCGAATGGCTCAGCGTTTAATGCCGTATAGCCCAGTTGATAGGCCGCTTCCGCGAAGGCGGTCTGGCTTTGTGCGTTGTAATCGCCTTTGAGCTGTTCCTTGTAACCCGGCATGTCGATGCTGCGTTTGTTCTGCCCGGCATGGCTGCTGTAGATCGCCCCCAGGCGTAAGCCGAGTGGGCCGTCCTGGCGCACGGCGTAACCGCCCAGGTGCCAGCTGTCGAGGTCGGCGGCGAAGCGTTGGGCATCAAAGTGGCTGGTGGATTTGCCGCCCATCACCCCGACACGCCAGGCGTGGTCCAGCGCCCAGTCGGCGCCCATCAGCAAGCCTTGGGTGCCGTATTTCAAGCCGGCGCTGCCGCCTTGTTTGTCGAGGCGGCCATCGTTGCCCAGGCCTTGCACCCAGAAGTGGCCTTCGTCGTCGGAGGGCAGTGTGCGCAGGGTCGAGAGCAATTGATTGCTGAGGAGCTGGGCGGTGTTTTGGGTGGCGGCGGCCAGGTTGGCATTCTGGCTGCCGGCCAATTGTTCGAGGGCCGCGCCGATTCCGCCGGGCCGCTGGGCAAGCTCGTCAGCGTATTTTTCCAGCGCCTTGATCTGCTCGGAGGTCAGCTCGCCGGATTCCAGTAAGCGGTTCAGCACGGGGTCCAGGACCTTGGCGACTTGCAGGCCGTTGTGGGTGGTGGCCAGCGGGGTGAGGTAACCGTCGATAGAGGCCACTTCGACCTCGGGCACAGAGGGTTCAAAGGTGTACGGCGTGTATTCGATATCGCCGAGCGCATGCGCGTGTTGAAGGCTGATGGCACTGATCGCAATGGCCATGAACAGTGAGAGTCTACGGTGTGTAAAGGGCATGAAATCCCAACCTCTGATGTATGAGGCCGGGAATTTAGCGGGATGGCGGGGCGATAACTGTCAGGCTATCGCCCCCTGGTTTGCGGGAGTTATCGCTGAGTCGAGGGCGATTAAAAACTCATCTGCCATTGGCCGATCAAGGCGTGGCTGCGGCTGTTGCTGCGGAGCTCGTCGCCACCCATATCCAGGGCCAGGCTGTTGCTGTCGCTGATGGTGCCGTCCTTGAGGCCCACCGCCACGCCGGGCGTGGTGATGCTGCCGGGCGCCGACGTGGTCAACGAATCACTGCCGCCCAGGGTTTGCCCGGTGGTGGTTGGGGTGTCGATCTGCAGGGTTTTCGATGGGGCCTGGGCCGCTTCGACGAAGCCGATGCTGGCCAATAAAATGATGGCGAGCGCGAGGCGATGGGGAGATGATGGCCTAGGTTATCTGCACTTTATTGCGTTTTTCGATCACCGATCTCGATATATATGCATTTTAATGCGTAAATTTAACCCCAGGCTCACCCGTGAATGCACTATATTGCGTAAGTACCGTTAAAACTTCCCTGTGGGTGCATTAAATTGCAAATGAACACTCCCTATCAAATGACGCTCCAGGTCTTTGTCGCCGGCGATTGGCATGACGCTATGGGCCTGGAGTTTCTCGAGCCGCAAAAGGGGTTCAAGGGTGCCTGTAAGTTTGCTTACAAGAGCGGGTATCTCGTCGAAAACCTGGAAGACCTTCAACTGCCGTTTTCCAAGGCGGTGAGTGCAAGGTATCCGCTGGATTGGGAGATTAATTTTCTCAAGGCAGCACCTGCCTTTTTGCACGATATCGCGCCGGCAGGCGCTGCGAAGCGTTTTCTCATGGCTCGCGTTGGCCGTAAAAAGCCAGATGACGTCGACTCTGATCTTTTCTTGCTAGGGCATAGCACGCCAGCACCTATAGGCAACATGCGCATAAAAGAGTCCGCCGAGGCGTTAGGTGCCGGAAACCCTATTGGCTTTTCCCGACAGGAAGTGGTTATTCGGGACCATGCTTTTTTGGATTATGCCTACGAGCGAGGGGCAGCAATTGGTGGTGCAAGTGGGGCCGGTGGCGAGGCTCCGAAATTACTGATGGCTGAAGATGGCAAGGGCCTCCTGTATCCGGATGCCATATTGGATGACGCTGACGTTATCCAGCATTGGTTCATCAAGTTCGCGCGTAACAAGGCTACACAGACCGACCAAGATATCCTCAGAAGTGAATTTCACTACTACAAGGCTCTTCAGAGCCTTGGGATAGAAACAGTTGCCGCTCAGGGGCTTGCACTGGAAGAGGCGGAGAAGCCCAGTCTGTGGATGCACCGGTTTGATCGCAAGGTGACGGAGCGAGGTGTCGAGAGATTGGCTGTCGAATCAATCTACTCAATGGCGAACGTGCTTATTCCGGGCGCTGAAATGTCGCATGTAGAGGTGATCCAGCTTTTAGTCAGTCAATGGATCGTTGTCGGGCAGAAGGATCAGGTGGCTGATCTTGTAGCGGAGTATTTGCGACGAGACTTGCTCAACAAGGTGTTGGGTAATTCGGATAACCACGGTCGCAACACGTCGGTAATCCGAGGGCAATCGTCTTTGCGCCTGGCGCCAATTTACGATTTGGCTCCAATGGTCATGGACGCTGAGGGAATTGTTCGAACAACCAGGTGGCCCGAGCCATTGGAGGCGGGGGGGGCGATAAATTGGCGGGGCGTATGTGATGCGCTCGCAGGGATTGTTGACCCAGAGGAGGCTTTCGAGCGCTTACGAAAAGACGCCGACCATCTGCGAGCTTTGCCGGACATTTTGGTCGCTGGCGGCATACCTTCAGTCACCCTGAATCATCGTCACATTCCGCTGGGAAAATTGGACCTGCGCCTCCAAGAGTGGGGGCTGAGATGACCACTAGCATGGATGCTCGTGCCTTGTTAATCGAGAGCATTGAACAAGGGTTAACTGACGGCTCGCTTGAAATAGGCGACGCCGTACGCCGCCTGCGCACCGAAGTCACCGGCCTGCACCAAAGCCAGTTCGCCAAAATGTGCAAAATCTCCGTGCGTACCCTGGTGCATATCGAACATGGCGAGGGCAATCAGACGCTGAAGTCGCTGAATGCGGTGTTCCGTCCCTTCGGCTTGCAGATGGGCGTGGTCAAGGTGCGCCGCAAGTGACGCTGACCGTCATCCGCGCCGCACATGCCCCTTGCCGTAATACCGCTCCATGCGTGCCTGGATCAGTTCCAGCCCGAGGGACATCACCCAGTAAATGATCGCCGCTGTGGTGAGCATTTCGATGTACCGATAGCTCGATCGGCCGTAAGACTGCGCCAGGAACATCACTTCCCACACGCCCATCACCGAGATCAGGGACGAGTCCTTGAGCATGGAAATGAACTGGTTGGTGGCGGGCGGAATGATGGTGCGCATGGCCTGGAGCAGGGTGATGTGCCAGAAGATCGCGCTGTCGCGCATGCCCAGGGCCAGGGCCGCTTCGCGTTGGCCGTGGGGCACGCCGAGGATGCCGGCGCGGAAGATTTCGCTCAGGTAGGCGCCGTAGTTCAATGACAGCGCGATGATCCCGGCGACGATGGCGCCCGGTACCAGGCCGAGTTGGGGCAGGCCGAGGTAGATCAGCAGGATCTGGATCAACAACGGTGTGCCGCGAAAGAACGAGGCGTAAAAACTGGCGATGCCGAAGGCCACGGCGCTTTGCGACAGGCGTCCCAGCGCGGTAACAAAACCCAGTACCGACGACGCCAGCATCGAACACAGGCACAAAAACAGCGTCAACGCCGCGCCTTGCAGAAACCCGTTGGGCGCCAGGTGCACGCCCACCAGGTTGGGCAGCTTGTCGAGGATGATCGAAAACTTCAGGTCAAAGCTCAGGAAGAAGCTGGCGAACAGGCAAAACAGTGCGGCCCAGGTCAGGTACAGGCGCGTGCGAAAGCCAAACAGTCGCTGTAGCCGCGATGCGCTCATCGGCGGCTTGGGAGGTGTGGGGAACGCGGTCATTGGCTGATGTCGGCGCCGATCCATTTTTGCGACAGCGTGCTCAAGGTGCCGTCCTGTTTCAGCTGGGCAAAGACTTCGCGCACCTTGGCGTCCCACTGCGGGTCGCCTTTTTCGATCGCCACCGAGTTGGGCTCGGAGTACAGCGGCTCGCCGGCGAGCTTGAAGCGTTTGTCCTGAGTCAGGCGCGGTTGGGCGGTGACCAGGTTAGTAAGGATCGCGTCCAGGCGCACGCCGGCGCCCAGGCCCAGGTCCTGGAAGGCGACGTTATCGGTGTCGTACGGTGCGATCTGCACGTCCTCGAACGGGTACTGCAACTGCGTGTCTTCAGCGCCTTCGATCACCAGGTTTTTGTTCAGGTAGCTTTCATAGCTGGAAGCGCTGGTGAGGCCGACTTTTTTGCCGCTCAGGTCCTTGGCGCCGTGGATGCGGTCATCCTTGGCATTCACCACGATCACCGCTGGCGAGGCGTAATACTCAACCGGGAAGTCAAACACCTCGGCGCGGGCCTTGCTCGGGGTCATGGAGCAGATGCAAATGTCATAGCGCCCGCTCCAGCGGCCTGCGGCAATCACGTCCCAGGACGGCGTTTCCAGGCGCAGCTTCACGCCGAGCTTTTGCGCCACCGCCTTGGCCACGTCGACGTCGAAACCGTCGAGTTGGTTCTGCTCATTGAGGAACGAGAATGGCGGGTAGCTTTCCATCAGCACCCCCACCAGTTCTTTCTTGTGTTCCACGCGGTCGAGGGTCGCGCCGCCGAAGGCTTGGGTAGAGGCAGCCAGAATCGTCAGGCCCAAGGCCAGCAGCGGTTTACATTTCACAATCGACACCCGAATAAAAAAGAGGTTGTTATTAACCTGATGGTACGCATTAAATAGTTATAAGAACGACTCTGATAGTGAGTTATTTTCATAAGCTTATGAGTAAAAAGCATATGGCCGCAGTAAACGCAGTAATCCTCGATGGTGGCATGGGCCGCGAACTGCAACGCCGAGGCGCGCCGTTCAGGCAGCCGGAGTGGTCGGCATTGGCTTTGAGCGAAGCGCCGCAGGCGGTGGAGGCGGTGCATGCGGCTTACATCGAGAGCGGCGCCACTGTGATCACCAGCAACAGCTACGCCGTTGTACCGTTTCATATTGGCGAGGCGCGGTTTGCCGCCGAGGGCCAAGCGCTGGCAGCGCTGGCCGGGGAGTTGGCGCGGCGTGCGGTGCAGGCTTCAGGCCGGACGGTACGTGTGGCGGGCTCATTGCCGCCGCTGTTTGGTTCTTATCGGCCGGATTTGTTTGAGGCGGATCGGGTCACCGAACTGCTGACCCCGCTGGTGAACGGCCTGGCGCCTCATGTCGACCTGTGGCTGGCGGAAACCCAGAGCTCGATTGTCGAGGCACGCGCCATTCATGCCGGCCTGCCGAAGGACGGCAAACCGTTCTGGTTGTCGTTTACTTTGAAAGACGAAGACACCGACGAGGTGCCACGCCTGCGCTCCGGCGAGCCGGTGGCAGACGCGGCAGAAGCGGCGGCGCAGTTGGGGGTGCAGGTGTTGCTGTTCAACTGCAGCCAGCCGGAAGTGATTGGCGCGGCCATTGATACGGCGCGCCAAACCTTCGAGCGCCTGGGGGTGGCGATTCAGATCGGTGCCTACGCCAACGCTTTCCCGCCGCAACCCAAGGAGGCCACAGCCAACGATGGCCTGGACCCGCTGCGCGAGGATCTCGACCCGCCGGGTTACCTGCATTGGGCCGCCGATTGGCAGGCTCGGGGCGCCAGCCACTTGGGCGGTTGCTGCGGGATCGGGCCAGAGCACATTGCGGTGCTGGCCCAGAAGCTGCGTTAAGGCTTAAAGCGCCTGGCGGCGGCACTGCGCCAGGCTTTTCACCTGCCCGTCATCGGCCTGGTTGGCCTCCGACAACCACGCCTCAAACCCCGCCCCAATCGCCGGCCATTCCGAGTCGAGAATCGAGTACCACGCGGTATCCCGGTTATTCCCCTTGACCACCATATGCTGGCGGAACACCCCTTCAAAACTGAAGCCCAACCGCTCCGCCGCGTACTTGGAGCGGCCATTGGCGTTGTTGCACTTCCATTCCAGCCGTCGGTTGCCTTGGTCGAACGCGTACTTGGCGAGCAGGTACACCGCCTCGGTGCTTTTCGGCGAGCGCTGCATTGAGGCGCCGAAGGTGACGTGGCCGATTTCGATGCGGCCATGCTCGGGGAAGATCGACATCAGGCTGAAGATGCCTTGCACGTCGCCGCTGGCGCGGTCGATCACGCTGAAGAAATACGGGTCGCTGTTGCGGGCATGTTTGTTAAGCCAAACATCGAAAGCGGCGCGGTCGGCAAACGGGCCGTACGGCAAATAGTCCCACAGCTTGGGGTCGGCACCGGGGCCTTCCAGGGCTTGCCAGAGGCCGTCCGCGTGGCGGGCCGTGTCGAGTTTTTCCAGGCGGATAAAACGCCCTTCGAGCAGTTGCGCGGTAGGCGCCGGGACGCCTTTCCAGTCGGCGAGGGAAGTGGACATGCTGCGCTCCTTAAAGACCTTTGCGAAATTGGATGAAACCCGGGCGTTCGGCGATGCGTTCATACAGCTGGATCGCGGTGGCGTTGGTTTCGTGGGTCAGCCAATGAACCTTGCAGCAACCGTCGGCCTTGGCCGTGGCGTAGACGAATTCGATCAGTTTGCGGCCAACCCCGGTGCCGCGTTGGGCCGGGTCGACCAGCAGGTCCTGCAGGTAGCAGGAGTTCTCGATGCTCCAATTGGAACGGTGATAGATGAAGTTGACCATGCCCACCGCCTTGCCGTCCTGCCAGGCCAGGGCGGAATGGGTCGGCTCGTTGGCGTCGATCAGGCGTTGCCAGGTGCTCTGGCTGACGGCGTCCGGCAACTCGGTGTTGTAGAACGTCAAATACGCGTGCCACAAGGGCAGCCAGGCGGCGTGGTCGGCGGCGGTGACCTGGCGGATGTCGATCTGGCTCATTCTGAAGCTCCTTGAGGAATAAAGCGGGCGAGGGTCTGGTCACGCACATCGAGGCTGGTGGCCAGGCTCTCGCGCACGCCGGCGATGTCTGCCGGGCTGCGGTTCTGGCTGAGTTTGCGTTTGCCGATCAGGCGTTCGATCGGCAGGGAAAAACCGACAATGGCCTTGAGCATGCCTTCAATGTAGTCGGCCGGCGCGTCGCTGACTTTCCATGGCTGGGCGCGGCTACCTTCGTGGCGGTCGGTGAGGGCGCTGACCACGCTGAGCAGGCGCTTTGCGTCGGTAAACACCTCGGCCTTGCCGTAGGCATGCACCGCCAGGTAGTTCCAGGTGGGCACCACTTTGCCGTGCTCGGCCTTGGCCGGGTAGAACGCCGGGCTGATGTAGGCTTCGGCGCCGGCAAAAATCACCAGCGCTTCGCTGCCGTTTTGCAGGTCTCGCCACTGGGGATTGGCCTTGGCCAGGTGCCCGTAGAGCATGCCGTTAGGGCCCTCATCCGGGTTGAGCAGCAGCGGCAAGTGGCTGGCCAGCAGGCCTTGCTCACTCACGGTCACCAACTGCGCCAGGCGGGTGTGCTGGATCAGTTGATGGAGTTCGGGCAAATCGTCGAGGGCAAAGGCGCGCGGTGTGTACATGAAAATATTCCTTGGCGAATGCCTGCATCCTAGGCAGGCTAATGGTCCGTTGTAAGAGCCATCAATGGCTTATTTCATAGGTCCAATGTTGGAGCGAGTGCCATGTCCCCGTTAGCGCCGCCGCTGTCGTTCAACCCCGCCGGCATTGAACTGGATCGCCGCCAGGGCTTGACGCGTCAGCTGTACCAGGCGCTGCGCCAGCGCGTGCTCGACGGTCGCCTGGTCAGCGGTACGCGGCTGCCGGCCAGTCGCGACCTGGCCGCCGCACTGGGGATTTCCCGCAACAGTGTGGTACGCGCGTATGACCAGTTGTATGCCGAAGGTTTTATCGAGGCGCGGGTAGGCGACGGGACCTATGTGGCGCAATTGCCACAAACCCTGGCGCCGGCAAAAAAACTATCCACAAAACTGTCCACAGGGTTTTCAACAGTCTTATCCCCAGGGTTATCCACAAAATCAGCAAATAAGGACGGTATTTCGTCCGACAAAGTTATCCACAGCGCCGCCATCGAGCGTCTTGAAAACAACCATTTGCCCCTGCCACCCACGGGCCCACCGCGGGCCTTTAGGGTGGGGGTTCCGGCGTTTGATCTGTTCCCGTTTGACGTGTGGGCCAAGCTGAATGCGGCTTTCTGGCGCAAGCCCGACTTCGAACTGCTGTGTTACGGCCACCCCGCAGGAGACCCGCGATTGCGCGGGCTGATCGCCGCCTATTTGCGCAGTTCGCGTGGGATGCAATGCACCGCTGAGCAAATTGTGATCACCAGTGGCGCGCAGCAGGCGATTAGCCTTTGTGCACAGCTGCTGGTGGCGCCCGGCGATGGCGTGGCGATTGAAAATCCGGGGTACCGCGCAGCCGGCCATGCCTTCGCGCTCGCCGGTGGCCGTTTGCATGGCGTGGCGGTAGACGCGGAGGGCATCGACTGCAACGTGTTGAACCGTCTCAAGGATTGTCGCCTGGCCTATGTCACCCCGTCCCATCAGTACCCGTTGGGCGTGGTCATGAGCCTGGCTCGGCGCCTGGAGTTGCTGGCCTGGGCCGAGCGCAGCGGTGGCTGGATCATCGAGGACGACTATGACGGCGAGTACCGCTACAGCGGCGCGCCGCTGTCCCCGCTGGCGGCGTTGGATCGCAGCGGGCGCGTGTTGTATGTGGGCACCTTCGGCAAAGTCGCCTTCCCGGCGCTGCGCCTGGGCTACCTGGTGTTGCCGCCTGCGCTGGTGGACGTGTTCGCCCAGCGTCGCGCCGTGGATGTACGGCACTCGGAGATCAGCACCCAGGCCGTGATGGCGGAGTTCATGGCGGCGGGGCACTTTCAGCGGCATATCCGGCGCATGCGCCGCGCCGCGCTCAGCCGGCGTGACGCGCTGCTGAGTGGCTGGCCAAGCGAGTTACCGGGCGTGGGCAGCCTGCCGAATGTGGCGGCAGGCCTGCACCTCACCGTACGGGTGGAGAGCCTCGCCCGTGAGCAGCAATTGGTGGCACAGGCCCGCACTGTTGCGGTCGAGGTCAATGGCCTGAGCCATTATTGGCTGCCCGACTCCAGCACTTCACCCGATCAGCGCGCCGGGTTGGTGCTGGGGTTTGCCGCAGTGCCCGAGGCGGCGATCAGCCAGGCGCTGACGCGGTTGCGTAAAGCCTGGAGAGGTTAGTCGACGGGCCGTGGTGCATGTCTCCTCCGGTCCGGTGAGGGTGGCTGCTGAATGCCGCTCAAGACCTCGACCACGTTAGGGGGCGGCCCCTTCGGGAGGTGTTATTCAGGTACCCGACTTGATCTTGGTCCAGGCCCGCGTCCTGGCGCGCTCGGCGTCACGGCCCAGGGGCTTCAACGTGTAGAGCGTGGCCATCGCCGCCTCGGTCGGGTACAGGTTGGGGTTGTTGCGAATCGACGGATCAACCTGCTCGGTGGCGTCCTTGTTGGGGTTGGGGTAACCGACAAAGTCGCTGATCGGCGCGATCACCTGCGGTTGCAGCAGGTAGTTGATAAAGGTGTAGGCGTCCTGCGGGTTCTTTGCGCCCTTGGGAATGGCGAGCATGTCGAACCAGATCGGCGCGCCCTCTTTGGGCAGGCGCATGTCCACGGTCACGCCGTTCTTGGCTTCCTTGGCGCGGTTGGCGGCCTGGGAGAAGCTGCCGGAGTAACCGACGGCGACGCAGATGTCACCGTTGGCGATATCGGCCATGTACTTGGAGGAATGAAAGTAGGTGATGTAGGGGCGGATCTTCATCAGCAGCGCTTCGGCTTTTACATAGTCCTTGGGGTTGCTGCTGTTGGGGTCCAGGCCGAGGTATTGCAGGGCCAGGGGCAGGATCTCGGACGGTGAATCCAGCAGCGCGACGCCGCATTGCTTGAGTTTGCTGATGTTCTCTTCCTTGAAGATCAGGTCCCAGCTGTCCACCGGCGCATCGGCGCCCAGCGCGGCCTTGACCTTGTCCGGGTTGAAGCCGATCAGGATGGTGCCGTACATGTAGGGCACGGCGAATTTATTGCCGGGGTCGTTGGCTTCGATCAGCTTCATCAGCTTGGGATCGAGGTGGTTCCAGTTCGGCAGCTGGCTGCGGTCCAGAGGCTGGAACACGCTGGCTTCGATCTGCTTGGCGAGGAACACATTGGACGGCACCACCACGTCATAGCCGGAGTTGCCGGTGAGCAGCTTGGCTTCCAGGGCTTCGTTGGTGTCGAAGATGTCGTACACCAGTTTGACCTGCGGGTGCTGCGCCTTGAAGTCTTCCAGCGCCTTGGGCGTGATGTAGTCGAACCAGTTGTAGACCCGCAGGGTTTTCTCTTCGGCGTGGGCCGCACCGCCGATAACGGCCGCGCAGAGGACGAGCGACTTGAGCATGTTCATTGGATGGACCCCTCAAAACCTTCGAGAACGTTGACGGCATTGATGCCGATTTCTTCCACTGCGTAACCGCCTTCCATCACAAACAGCGTCGGTTTGCCCAGGCGGGCGATGCGAGCACCCATCGCCAGGTAGTCCGGGCTGTCGAGTTTGAATTGTGAGATGGGGTCGTCCTTGAACGTGTCCACGCCCAGGGACACGACGATGATGTCGGTGCCGTAGCACTCAATCTCTGTGCAGGCCTCTTCCAGCGCTGCGCTCCAGCGCTCCCAGCCTGCGCCTGCCGGCAGTGGGTAATTGAAGTTGAAGCCTTCCCCGGCGCCGTCGCCCAACTCGTCGGCATAGCCCAGGAAAAACGGAAACTCCGCCTCGGGGTGGCCGTGGATCGAGGTAAACAGCACGTCGCTGCGCTCATAGAAAATCGACTGGGTGCCGTTGCCGTGGTGGTAATCCACATCAAGGATCGCGACTTTTTTGTGGCCCTGGTCGAGGAAGGCCTGGGCTGCGATGGCGGCGTTGTTGAGGTAGCAATAACCGCCCATCAAATCACTGGCGGCGTGGTGTCCCGGCGGTCGACACAGGGCGAAGGCACTGTAGGCACCCTGTTGGATTGCAGCCTGGGCGGTGAGGGCAACTTGCGCTGCACTGTAGGCCGCTTGCCAGGTGCCGGCGGTGATCGGGGCGCCGCCGTCGAAGCTGTAGTAACCCAGTTGGCCGTGCAGGCTGGTGGGCAATACGCGGCGCAAGGTGCGGGCGGGCCAGGTATAGGGCAGCAGGTCGCCGTTCTGGTTGAATGCGGTGCAGCGTTGCCAGGCGCCCTGGAAGAAATCGAGGTAGTCGCGGCTGTGGATACGTTGCAGGGGTGTCAGGCCGAAGTCCTGCGGGGCGTGGACCGGGCCCAGTTCGCGGTCCTTGACCCGTTGCAGTACGTGGTCGGCGCGTGAGGGCATCTCAAAGCAGGGCATCAGTTGCCCGTCCATCAGTTCACAGCGGCCGTGGTGCAGGTGGTGATCGTCCGAGTAGATCGTCAGCATTTTTTGTTCTCCGCAGGCTGTATCGGTGGATGCAGTCTTGCGGCGGGCGCGGTTTATGAGAACGGCAGGAGCGGCCAAAAGGGGATTAATACGGCCAAATTCTCTGTCCGCAATTCGCCCCATGTGGGAGCAGGCTTGCTCGCGATGGCATCACCGCAGTGCAGGTCAAGGACGAAACTGACTGGGCGCCACACCGCTCCACCGCACAAACGCATGGCGAAAACTCGCGGTCTCACTGAAGCCCAACTGCTCGGCAATCCGGTAGATTGGCCACTGGTCCTCAGCCAGCAGCTGCTTGGCCCGCTCGAAGCGCAGCTCGTCGAGTAGTTCCTGATAGCTGCAGCCCAGGTCATGCAGGTGCCGGCGCAAGGTACGCGCCGAACAGTTCATCTGCGCGGCCAAGCCTTCCAGGCCGGGCGCGGCGTTGAGTTGGGCGATGAGCAACTGGCGAATCCTGCCCAGCCACGCCTGACGTCCGGTGAACTCCAGGTTCTGTTTGCGGCAACGCTCGGCCATGGCCTGGTGCGTGACCGCGTCGGCCAGCGGCAGCGGTTGGTCCAGCCAGCGCTTGTCGAAGGCGAACGCGTTGGCGCTGGCTTCAAAGTGCAGCGGGCAGGCGAAGCATTCGCTGTAGCGCGCGTGATAATCCGGCGCGCTGTGTTCAAAGCGCGCGGCGAGCAGCGGCAGGGGCTGGCTGAGCAGGTCGTCGCAGATCACCTTGAGCGATGCCAGGCACAGTTCGACGTTGAACATCTCAAGCGCTGGGTTTTCACGGTAGTCACTGGCGGTGAACCAGAGGCGCTCACCGTCCTCCTCAAGACTCAGCTCGAAAAGTGTTCCCAGCAGCGCCGGATAACGCAGCGCCAAGCGTAGAGCGTCACCGAAGGTGGCACTGGTCAGCAGGGCGTAACCGAGCATGCCGTAGGCCGATACATGCATCTGTTGGCCCAGTTCGAGGCCAACATCACGACGCAGCGCCACGGCATTGGCGCACACGCGCATTTCCTGATTGGTGGTGATGCGCGTGTCGGCACGGCTCAAGTCCGCTGCGCAGATGCCACTGCCCGCGAGTAAGGCCTCGCTGGGCAGGCCTTCAGTCTTGAAGGTTTTGAGCACCAGCGACACGGCATTGAGGGTGGTGAGATGAGCGTGCAGCATCGACGGCTCCAACGTTTCAGGTGCAGTCAGGGAGCAAGTTGTGTGCCGTCGACCCTGCGTCAGGTCAGTTTAAAAAATAGGTTCGGGCCTGACTCTCGTTGATCTCGCTGCGGTGGAACGCCACGCGTTGTGCGCTGTTCAGGCCCTTGGTGGTGTCGGCCGCCGCACCCAGGCTGTGCTCCTGCGGTGTCTTGAGGCGCGCGTTGATAAACGACCTGGGTGTTGTCCAGTCGGCTGAGTAGTGGAAGTGTGCATACCACAGCACCTTATGGGTGCTGCGCTCGGTGATGGTGTACTCGTCGAGGTAATCCGGTTTGGCGGACTTGACGCGCCGTCGGCTGACGGTTTTTTTGATGGTTATCGCATTGCGGGCCTTGAGCCATTGTACGCCGGAGGGGGTGGGCGGGTGCTGCTGGGTCATTCTCAGCACGTTATCGATGGATTGTTGATAGAGGGTGGTGGCGGCTTCGCTGAGTGACTTTTTGACGGTGCTGGCCAGGGTCACGTCGTCTTGCGCGAGGTTCTTCTGGGTCAGGGCTTCCTCGATACTGCGCGTGGCTTGCTCCAGGCGCTGGGCGTGTTGATGGTACAGGTACTCGATGCCGATGGGCGTGCGCTGGGCTTGATTGGCCAGCCCGGTGACCCGTTGTTTGAAGTCCTGTAAGCCGTCGAGCAGTTCCTGCCCTGCATCCACGCTGGTTTGCAGGTCGATGGGTGTGCTCACCGCTTGTTCGCTCCTGGCCCGCTGCACCCAAAAGCCGTCCGGTTTCTCGTGAAACGTGGCCACCACGGTGTTGGACAGGGGCGAGCGAACATCCACCAGCCCGGTGTCCTGGCCCGTGGCGGACAATTGCGGCTCTCCCACCACCATGCCGTGGTAACGGGTGCGGATGAATTTTTTCTGCGGGCGTGGAGGTGTGGGCGGCAGGCTGGGGGTGGCTCTCAGCGTGCTGCGTCGGCCGGCTAATTGCGCAAGGTGAACACTGGCCCGGTGTGTGTACTCGCCGAGATGGTCGCGCAGGTGGGTCAGGGGTACCGCCTGCGAGACGCTGGGGAACTCAGTGGGGAAGTCCTGCAGACGCTCGCCCAGCACCGTGAACTGTTCGATCAGGCTGCTCAGGGTCTCGATCTGTTCGTCGATCCGCTTGTCTGTGTACTCGCTCAAGGTGTCGCGCAGGGCCTGGATGGCAATGTCGCAGGCATCGACGATATGGTCGATGGCCGTCCACGCCAGCGGTGCGCTGAGGGTGGTGTTTTCGCGCAGGCACAGGTTGCGGGCCAGGGTGACTTGCAAAGCCTTGAGGTCGCCGCTGCTGTAGGCGGGTAGCAGGCTTTTGGTGTCCTTTATCAGGCGCAGGCCTTCGCCGGGCAGGTCACGCAGTTCGTTGAATCGCGTTTCGAAGTAATCCAGGCGCCCAACCATGCCGCGCAGCGTTTCGCTCATTTCGAGCGCATCGGGGATGTTCCGCACGTGTGCATTGACGGCCTGCTTCGCGATGTGGTCCAGGGTTGTGCGTAATTTGGGAGTAAAGGCTTTCAGCACCTCGTTGAGGCCGGTCCAGCTGAGGTTCAGTTGAGCTTTGATATACCCCACGGCGCGGTGCAGGTAGTCAGGCGTTGGGGCAACCACATTTAACTTTTTCAGGTTTTGCAGGGCTGTTTCGTAGTCCGTGCGCTGGACATCCAGTTGATTGAGGTAGGCCCTTTGCGCGGCCTGGGCCGAGGTGGACGGGGCGTCAACCAATGCTTGATGAGCTTTTTGCAGGGTTTCCTGGGCGGTTTTTTTCTGTTGCTCAAAGGTGGTGATCGGGCTGCGCAGTTGGCTTGCCTTGCGGTCGGCTTCAGCCCTGGCTCTGCGCTCCAGGCTTTTTGAGCCGCCGCCACGCAGGCGCAGCCGGGTATCGATGAACCACTCGCCCTTGAGATTGCCGATCAGAAAGGGGCCGTTGCGCATGGGTTGCTTGGAATCGGCGATCTGCACTTCGTCATTCTCGTCCACCGTCACTTCGAACCAGCGCTCACCGACTTGTGCGTACCATTTACCGAGTAGCGGGTAGAGGTGACGTTGGGGGCCGGTGCGCGACGAGGCTTTGTTGCGCACCCCCGGGTTTTCGACTTTGAAACTGTCCAGCAGACTGCCCAAGTCGTTGGCACTGCGATTGATCGCGGCAAGCGTGTGCAGTGCATGCGGGTGATTGCCGGGCAGTTCAGGTGCCGACAGGTTGGCCAGCTGTTTGACCGTCACGGGCTTGGCGATCACCTCGGGCTCGGCGGGAGGTTTCGGGGCGGGCTCTTCCTTGGTCAAGCGGGGGTCTGACGGCGCGTTGCGGCTGGCGATGTGCAGGGTCAGAAACATGCCCAGGTTGAGTAACAACCCCGCCAGAGCGGACCATTCAGCCGGTTTGTCCTTCTGCTGCTGTGCGTCGGTAACCGCTTGCAGTTGATCCAGGATCTGCCAGATCCAGGCGGCGGTGTTCACGGTTCGGCCCAAAAACGGCAGTGCCGCGTTAAATATCAGCCAGCCCGCCTGCTTGAACGACGCCCAGCGGCTTTCGGCGTTCGACGCCGACTGACGGTCCGCCAGCGTGATCAGCGCGTTGGCGTTGGCCTTGAACAGCTCGCCGGGCAGGTCACCGCTGAGCACTTGCGTGCCCAGGTCCATGGGGCCGCTCATCGTATAGAGTTTGACCGGGTCCACCAGCAGCTCCACGACCGCCCAGGGCGAGGGCAGTTCGCCGGGGAACGCGTAGCGGGCATAGTCGTCGCGCACGCTGTCCGGCAGCCAGGCCAGGACCGAGTCGCGCAGATGTTGCGATTGGCGGATCGCATACAGCAGGTCGGCCGGTGACGGGTATTGCAGCAGTTGCAGCTCTGCCATCGGGCGATACAACAGGCAGGGCCCGGCGCTCTGGTCTTGGGGGCCAATCACAAATATGTTGGCCACCACGTCTTGCGTGCCTGCGCTGCGGTTTTTCGGTGCGAAGGCCAGGGGGCGAAGGACGATGCTGTGCCCATCGACCTGGCGGTCCGTCGTCTCTGGCGCTAGTACGGCAGCGACGTAGCGATATCCCAGCTCGTCGACCCCGGCTTGTTGGTTAATTTTGTATTGCAACGCCTGCAGCGGCAGTTGGATACGTAAATGGCTGCTGTACAGGCCCTGGCGGCGGGTGGATTCGAGGGGGTTGTCGAGCAACTTGCTTTTGGCCAGGGCCGGATAGTGTTTGCCGATGTCCACCCGGCGGATCAGGGTTTCGATGTACGCCACGGTTAGCCACTCAGGCAGGGCGCCGCCGTTGCGCAGGCGAATACTTTTGTCGCCGAGGGGCAGGCTGATCAGGTTTTGCAGGGCCAGGTCGGCCAGGCTGAAGGTGGTGGTGTCTACTTTGCCCGGCACGGTGAAACTGCCCCAGACAATCAGGCTGCGCACCTGAACCTCGATGTTATCCAAGCGCAGGTTCGCCGCGTCGGTGTGCTCCTTGAGCATTTCGGCGCGCAGCTTGTCCAGCGCATAGGTTTGGATGTGCGGGATGTCGTCGTCATAGGACTTGCCGGCGTTGAGGCTGTGTAGGGCGGCGAGGTCTTTCAGATAGCGTGCGTAGAGACTCATGTCGGTAGTGGAGGCGGACGTCAGCCAAGAAGGGAGGGCGTTGAGATAGGGTGTGAGGTCGGGTTGCTTTTCACCCACCAGCTCTTTGGTGGCCGGTGGCAGATTGAGTGAGGACTCGCTGGGGTCGGTGCGTCTCAGTTGCTGAAAGTCGATTTCCCCAATGAAGGCGAGCTGTTGGGCAATTACCGTGCAAGCCTGGTGTTCGAAAAAATGCCCGGTGGGTTCGAACAGCCGCCACTGGATATGGGGGCGCGAATGGCGGTTGAGGTGGTCGGGCAAGCTCTGGCCCAGTTGCTCCAGCGAGGTGAACTTTTCGTAACCGTTGAGCAGCGAGTAGGTGAGGATATGGGTCTCCCCTTCATAGCTGCCGATCAGCACGGCGATCGACAGCACGCCAAAGTGGGTGACGGTTGCGCCGTCGACCTGATCAACGTCCACCAGGTAGGCGCGGCTGGCGAAGTCGTCGCCGACCTGGCGGCGCGTCAGTTCAGGCGCGGCGTACAGCGTGCGGGCCATGGCACAGTCCTGCTCGTCCCACCCTTCGACACGGGTTACATTCCACAGCGACCGCAGCGTGCTGGACAGGGCTTGCCAGTGGGGGCCGGAATTGCCATTGCTGGCGTTCCAGAACGCCACTTGTTGTTCCTGATAGGCGGTGAGCATCAGGGGCGCCAGCAGGTTGATCAGGGTGGCGATTTGCGTGATGCGCACAGGCAGGTGGGCAGAGGGTTGCTGGTTTTTCTGCTGAACGAGGAAGTGTACGCCTTCGATATAGAGCGTGGGTTCGCCCGAGACGGCCTGGTTGGTGAGGATGTCGGTAAGGTGTTGGTACCCGGTGGGGCTGGCGACGATTTCGTCGTCGACAACGTCCCACGCCGGTGTGCCGACCATGGCGATGTCCGGGTCGATGCCCTGCTCCGGGTAGAGTTCTTGCAACGAGCGCCGCAGCAATGCGCTGGCTGCTTCCCTGAATGCGGGGCCGACGCAGAGTTGAGTGATCAGCGTATCGGTGGTGCTGTGCTGGGGGGTAGACGTTTGTTGACTCATGGGTTCCTGCCTTGCCATTTCATGGACGCTGCCGGAAGAACAGCTTCGGCATGCTAGAAAGCGGCAAGGCAGGAAGGAGGCTAACTATGTAGTTGGCCGGTTTTTTTACTCAGGTTTTGCGGTGCGATTCAGGCCAGCTCACCGCACAGGTCCAGTTCCACCAGGCGGCGG
The DNA here is from genome assembly GCF_001050345.1 of Pseudomonas fildesensis. Taxonomy (GTDB): domain Bacteria; phylum Pseudomonadota; class Gammaproteobacteria; order Pseudomonadales; family Pseudomonadaceae; genus Aquipseudomonas; species Aquipseudomonas fildesensis. Next base: position 24,094 of record NZ_LFMW01000006.1, read on the forward strand.
ACTTCGTTGGTCGCGAGGCCGGCACCGAACAGGGCCTGCAACTTACCGAACACGGCTTCACGGGTCATGCCGCCACCGGACAGCACGCCGACGCCGCGCAGACGGCTGCCGGCTTCGTACACGTCCAGTTCCACGCCGCCTTCATGGCATTGGGTGATCGCGACCACCACCACGCTTTGATCCTGCGCGCGCTGGAGGCTGGCGAGGAACGCCGGATTATCGCTTGGCCCGGTGCCGCTGCCGAAGCATTCCAGCACCAGCGCCTGCAGGCCGCTGTCGATCAACGCATCCAGCTGCGCGGCGGCGATGCCCGGTACCAGCGGCAGCACGCCGACATTGGCCGGGGCCTTGTCGTGGCGGTAATCCAGCGCGGCGGGAAGGTTATCCGCCTTGGCTGCGCCGCCGGTGCGTTGCAAGGCGGCAAAGGGATTGCGACCGTAGCTGCGAATTTTCGCGCAGCGAGTCGGCGCCATCAGCGCACCGTGGAAGTACAGATGCACGCCGGGTGCCAGGCCTTCGCCCAGCGCTACCAGCGCGCCGCTGACGTTTTCCCAGGCATCGCTGTCCGGCACGCCGGCGGGGAGCATCGAGCCGGTGAACACCACCGGCGCCGGCAGGCCGAGCAGTTGGAAGCTCATGGCCGCCGCGCTGTAGGCCAGGGTGTCGGTGCCGTGCAGGATCAGCACCGCATCGCAGCCTTCATCTACAGCTTCCACCACGGCGGTGCGCAGGCGCTGCCAGTAGGCCGGGGTCATGTTGGCGCTGTCGATCAGCGGGGACATTTCGCGGAAGCGCCAGGCGGGCACTTGCGCATCGGCAAGCTGTTCGCGCATGCGCGCTTCGAAGCCGGATGCGGGCGCCAGGCCGTTGGCGCTGGCCTGCATGCCGATGGTGCCGCCGGTGTAGAGCACCATGATGTTGTTAGCTTTGGACATCGAGAATTCTCCTGAACGAAAAACGCCGCCGGGCCCAGAGAATGCCCAAGGCCGGGCGGCGTGTCATCTATCTAGGCTTACTACGCTTAGCGTTGCGCTTGAGCGTTCAGTTCAGCCGATGCTTGAGTTGCTGGCTCAGGCTTCACCGGATTGGCCGGCCAGGCCTTGCGGTCCAGGTCAAGGTCAGGGAACTGGCTGGAATCGAACACCGGGGTCTTGATGCCCGCCGCGCGCTGGTTGTCGTAGTCGTTCAGGATGCGCATGGCGATCTTGAACAGGAACGCCAGGGCGAACAGGTTGACGAAGGCGAGCATGGTCATGGTGATGTCGGCAAAGGCGAACACGGTGCCGAGGTTCTCGATCGAACCCCAGAAAATCAGCACCAGCACCAGGGCGCGGTAGCCGATCAGCACCTTGCGGTTGTTGCCGACCAAAAAGCGCAGGTTGCTCTCGCCGAGGTAGTAGTTGTACATGATCGAGGTGAACACGAACAACGCCAGGGCCACCGAGATGAACATGCGGCCCCAGTCGCCCACTACCGCTGCCAGGGAGTTCTGGGTCAGGGCAATGCCGTCGCCTTCAAAGCCCGGGGTGTAGAAGCCGGAAAGCAGGATCAGCAACGCGGTGCAGGTGCAGATCACGAAGGTGTCGAGGAACACGCTGAACGCTTGCACCACGCCTTGGGCGATCGGGTGTTCTACCGCCGCCACCGCCGCCACGTTAGGCGCACTGCCCAAACCGGCTTCGTTGGCGAACACGCCGCGCTTCACACCCATGATAATCGCGCTGCCCACCAGGCCGCCGAAGGCTGGGTCGAGGCCGAACGCGCTCTTGACGATGGTCGCGAGCATGGCAGGTACGTGGTCGAACTGCAGCACGATCACATAGAGGGTCACGGCGATGTAGACCAGGGTCTTGACCGGCACCAGCAGGTCGGCGATCGAGGCGATGCGCTTGATCCCGCCGATGAACACCAGGCCCAGCAATACCGCCAGCGCCAGGCCGGTGTAGGTGGTGTCGAGGCCGAAGGCGTTGTTCAGCGAGTGGGTCACGGCATGAGCTTGCAGGCCGTTGAACGCGAAGCCGAAGGTCACCAGCAACAGGAACGCCATGACCATACCCAGCCAGCGTTTTTGCAGGCCGTGCTGGATGTAATAGGCCGGGCCGCCACGGTAGGTGCCTTCAGCATCGGTACGCTTGTACAGCTGGCCGAGGGAGCATTCGATAAAGCTCGAAGACATGCCCACCAAGGCGGTGACCCACATCCAGAACACGGCACCGGGGCCGCCCAGGGTCACGGCAATACCAACACCGGCAATGTTACCGGCACCCACACGCCCGGCCAGGCTGAGCATCAGCGCCTGGAACGAACTGAGTTGGCCGGCGCTGCTCTTCAGGCTGTCGCGAAACACCGAGAACATGTGGAAAAAGTGACGCAATTGAACGAAACGCGAGCGGATCGTGAAATAACCGCCGAGCCCGACAATGAGCACGATCAGTACTTTCCCTGAGAGGAAGTCGTTGATGACTTCGAGCATGGAGTGTTCCTCGCTGATTTTTCTAATGGCAAACGCAGGATGGCGCGACCTCACCGCATAGCACCAGGCAGTGCGCGGCAGTTCGACCCCAATCCTTTTGCGGGTGTTGTTATTCATGCGCTTTCGCGTGGTACCCGGGCCTCGTTACCGAGAGCCGCAGACGCGAAGAGGGGCGGCACTATACCTAGGCGAACGTGATCCGTCTGCCCGGGCTGATTAAAGGTTTCAGCCACGCGGTGACAGGCAAGGTGGGTTTGCAGGGCGATATTGGATTTTTTATGGGCGTCATTTCACAACCTTGAGGCAAAAAAAAGGGCCTGAAGAACGAGCCTTCAGGCCCTCAAAAGGTGAGAGGTGTCTAGTCCCTCAACCTGGTGAGCGGTGCAACAAACGCTTAGGCCTTCAGCGGGACCAAACGTGGGGCAATCATGTTTTCGGGGCGCAGGATGTCGTCGAGCATGGCGTCGTCGAGCAAGCCTTCTTCGCGCACCAGTTCCAGCACGCCGCGGCCGCTTTCAAGGGCGATACGCGCAATGCGGGTGGCGTTTTCATAGCCGATGTACGGGTTCAGTGCGGTGACCAGGCCGATGGAGTGCTCCACCAGTTCGCGGCAGCGCGCTTCGTTGGCGGTGATGCCGACGATGCAGTGCTCGCGCAACATGTCCATGGCGCGTTGCAGCAGGCGGATCGAGTCAAAGATCTTGTAGGCGATCAGCGGCTCCATCACGTTCAGTTGCAGTTGGCCGCCTTCGGCCGCGATGGTCAGTGCCAAGTCGTTGCCGATGATCTGGAATGCCACCTGATTCACGGCTTCCGGGATGACCGGGTTGACCTTGCCGGGCATGATCGAGCTGCCTGGCTGGCGGGCCGGCAGGTTAATCTCGTTGATGCCGGTGCGTGGGCCGCTGGACAGCAGGCGCAGGTCGTTGCAGATCTTCGACAGCTTCACGGCGGTGCGCTTGAGCATGCCGGAGAACAGCACGAAGGCGCCCATGTCGGAAGTGGCTTCGATCAGGTCGGCCGCCGGTACCAGCGGCTGGCCGCTGATGGTGGCCAGGCGTTGTACGGCCAGGGCCTGGTAACGCGGGTCGGCGTTGATGCCGGTGCCGATGGCGGTGCCGCCCAGGTTCACTTCGGTCAGCAGTTCTGGCGCCAGTGTTTTCAGGCGGGCCAGGTCTTCACCGAGGGTGGTGGCGAAGGCGCGGAATTCCTGGCCGAGGGTCATCGGCACGGCGTCTTGCAGTTGGGTACGGCCCATTTTCAGCACATGGCCGAACTCGACGCCCTTGGCGGCGAACGCCTGGATCAGGCTGTCGAGGCTGGCGAGCAGCGCGTCATGGCCCAGCAGCAGACCCAGGCGGATCGCGGTCGGGTAGGCGTCGTTAGTCGACTGCGCCATGTTTACGTCGTTGTTGGGGTGCAGGTACTGGTACTCGCCCTTGTTGTGGCCCATGGCCTCCAACGCGATGTTGGCGATGACTTCGTTGGCATTCATGTTGGTTGAAGTGCCGGCGCCGCCTTGAATCATGTCCACCACGAACTCTTCGTGGAAGTCGCCGCGGATCAGGTGGGCACAGGCTTCGCTGATGGCAGCGTGCTTGGCTTCGCTGAGCTGGCCCAACTCGCGGTTGGCGTCAGCGGCTGCTTGCTTGACCATTGCCAGGCCGACCACCAATTTCGGGTAATGCGAAATCGGAACGCCCGAGAGGCGGAAGTTATTCACGGCTCGCAGGGTCTGGATGCCGTAATACGCTTGAGCAGGTACGTCGAGTACGCCAAGCAGGTCTTTTTCTGAGCGGAATGATGCAGCGGAGGACATGACGGAAATCATCTCGATATGGACCCGGAACAGGCCGGAACGCTGCGAATGCTAGGCTTGTGGGCGTTTTTGGGCCAATGCTGTTAAGCACTGGGCTATGCATAAACGGCATAATGTAGGTGTGACCCAGCTATCATGACGGGCGTGTGTGCCAAAATGGTGCGTACCCGTGGGAGGAAGTGATGAACCTTGAGAGCAAATGGCTGGAAGACTTCAGCGCTTTGGCGGCTACCCGCAGCTTTTCCCAGGCGGCCGAGCGACGTTTTGTCACCCAGCCCGCCTTCAGCCGCCGCATCCGCAGCCTGGAAGCCGCGCTGGGCCTGACCCTGGTCAACCGCTCGCGCACGCCGGTGGAATTGACGGCGGCGGGGCAGCTGTTTCTGGTCACCGCGCGCACGGTGGTCGAGCAGTTGGGTGAAGTTCTGCGCCATTTGCATCACTTGGAAGGCGGGCAGGGCGAAGTCATGCAAGTGGCCGCTGCACACTCCCTGGCACTGGGCTTCTTCCCCCGCTGGATCGCGCAACTGCGCAACGAAGGGCTGAACATCGCCACACGGCTGGTCGCCACTAACGTCGGTGACGCCGTGCACGCCCTGCGCGAAGGCGGCTGCGACCTGATGTTGGCGTTCTACGATCCGGACGCCGCGATGCAGATGGACCCGGAAATTTTCCCCTCGCTGCACCTGGGTAACACCGAAATGCTCCCGGTGTGCGCCGCCGATGCCGACGGCAAGCCGCTGTTCGACCTGGAAGGCGAAGGCAGTGTGCCGCTGTTGGCCTACAGCGCCGGCGCCTTCCTTGGCCGCTCGGTGCATTTGCTATTGCGCCAGCGCGCCCTGCGCTTTACCACGGTTTACGAAACCGCCATGGCCGACAGCCTCAAGAGCATGGCCCTGGAAGGCCTGGGCATCGCCTGGGTGCCGCAACTGAGCGTGCGTGCCGAACTCGCGCGAGGCGAACTGGTAGTGTGCGGCGGGCCGCAATGGCATGTGCCGCTGGAGATTCGCCTGTATCGGTGTGCCTTGGTGCGCAAGGCGAACGTGCGGTTGTTGTGGCGCAAGTTGGAAGGTGGCGCGGCGCAGAATACCTGAGCCCGACACCGACCAAATGTGGGAGGGGGCTTGCTCCCGATAGCGGCGTGTCAGGCACTGATATGTCACTGACACATCACTATCGGGAGCAAGCCCCTCCTACAGAAATCGCGGCGCCTGGGACTGACTCTTAAGTCAATAAAACCGCCACTTTACCCCGCTAGACAGATGGTCATCCCAGGGGCTGTTTATCTGCGTTATTACGGTATACTGCGCGGCCTTCGGCCGGTCCAACCGGCCTTGATTCGTACAACAAGCCACGCCGGATTTCCCGCGTGGCTTGTTGTTTTTTGACGCGCCTGCGGGCGCCCAGAGAGAAGAGGCACGACGATGAGTGCATTGGTTGGCGTGATCATGGGCTCCAAGTCCGATTGGTCCACCCTTAGCCACACCGCCGATATGCTGGAAAAACTCGGCATTCCGTATGAAGTGAAAGTGGTCTCTGCCCACCGCACCCCGGATTTGCTGTTCCAGTATGCCGATGAAGCAGAATCCCGTGGCATCGAGGTGATCATCGCCGGTGCCGGCGGTGCAGCGCACCTGCCAGGCATGTGTGCGGCCAAGACCCACCTCCCGGTGCTCGGTGTGCCGGTGCAGTCGTCAATGCTCTCGGGCGTGGATTCGCTGTTGTCCATCGTGCAGATGCCGGCCGGTATTCCGGTGGCGACCCTGGCGATCGGCAAGGCCGGCGCGATCAACGCCGCGCTGTTGTCCGCCAGCATCCTGGGCGCCAAGCACCCGCAGTTCCACGCGGTGCTGAAAAAATTCCGTGCTGAGCAGACAGACAGCGTGCTGGACAATCCAGACCCACGTATCGCCTGAGGTTGTTGACGATGAAAATCGGTGTAATCGGTGGCGGCCAACTGGGCCGCATGCTGGCCCTGGCGGGAACCCCGCTGGGGATGAACTTCGCTTTCCTTGATCCTGCGCCCGACGCCTGCGCGGCGGCCCTGGGTGAGCACCTGCGTGCTGACTACAGCGACCCGGACCACCTGCGCCAGCTGGCGGACGAAGTCGACCTGGTGACCTTCGAGTTCGAAAGTGTCCCGGCCGAAACCGTGGCCTTCCTGTCGCAGTTCGTACCGGTATACCCGAGCGCCGAAGCCTTGCGCATCGCTCGTGATCGCTGGTTCGAGAAGAGCATGTTCAAGGATCTGGGCATCCCGACCCCGGCCTTCGCCGACATCCAGTCCCAGGCGGACCTGGACGCCGCAGTCGCCAGCATCGGCCTGCCGGCCGTGCTGAAAACCCGCACCTTGGGTTACGACGGCAAGGGCCAGAAAGTGCTGCGCACCGCTGCCGACGTGGTCGGTACGTTTGCCGAGCTGGGCAGCGTTGCCTGCCTGCTGGAAGGCTTCGTGCCGTTCACCGGCGAGGTCTCGCTGATCGCCGTGCGTGCCCGTGATGGCGAAACCCGCTTCTACCCGTTGGTGCACAACACCCACGACAGCGGGATCCTCAAACTGTCCGTGGCCAGCACCGACCACCCGCTGCAGGCGCTGGCGGAAGACTATTCCAGCCGCGTGCTCAAGCAACTCGATTACGTCGGCGTGATGGCGTTCGAGTTCTTTGAAGTCGACGGCGGCCTCAAAGCCAACGAAATCGCCCCGCGCGTGCACAACTCCGGGCACTGGACCACCGAAGGCGCCGAGTGCAGCCAGTTCGAAAACCACCTGCGGGCGGTCGCGGGCTTGCCGCTGGGCTCCACGGCCAAGGTCGGCGAGAGCGCCATGCTCAACTTCATCGGCGTGGTACCGCCGGTTGAGCAGGTGATCGCGATCGATGACTGCCACTTGCATCACTACGGCAAGGCCTTCAAGGCCGGGCGCAAGGTCGGCCACGCCAACCTGCGCTGCAAGGACCGTGCAACCCTCCAGGCGCAGATCCTCAAGGTCGAAGCGCTGATCGCCGAGCAATAACCCAGGGGCCGGCGGGAACCATTGGTTGCCGCCCGCTCTCTCATTGCAGGATGGCAAAGCCTGACTAGGCTTGGTCATGACTCACATTCAATCAGAGGGAAATGCCATGGGTATCATCGGAACCATCTTTATCGGCTTGATCGTCGGTCTGCTCGCGCGTTTCCTCAAGCCAGGCGACGACAACATGGGCTGGATCATGACCATCCTGCTGGGTATCGCCGGCTCCCTGGCCGCGACCTACGGCGGTCAGGCACTGGGTATCTACCAGGCTGGCCAGGGTGCAGGCTTCCTCGGTGCATTGGTCGGCGCGATCGTGTTGCTGGTGATCTACGGCCTGATCAAAAAGAAGTAATCAGGCGACAAAGTCCTCTGCGCTGCGCAGGCGCGGAGGGCTAGAATGCCGACACTGTTTACCTTGTCGAGCCCCTCCATGCGCCGCCTTCTTTTGACTCTCCTCTTGCTGGGCCCAGGCCTGGTTCACGCTGGCGAACTGCCGGAAACCGACTGGCTCGACCTGATGCCGCTGTCGGACCAGAAAGCCCTCGAAACGATGCCGGAAATCGACCACAACTCCCCCGAAGCCCAGGGCACCTTCACCGATAAAGGTGGCTTGAAGCAGAGCAAGGGGCTGCCGGCGGTGATGTATTCCACCAAGACCGTGGCCGCCATGAACGGCAAGAACATCCGCATTGGCGGCTACCCGGTGCCATTGGAAACCGATGCCAAGGGGCGCAGCACGCTGTTTTTCCTGGTGCCATACCCTGGCGCCTGCATCCATGTGCCGCCACCGCCGCCGAATCAGTTGGTGCTGGTGCGCTATCCCAAGGGGCTGAAGCTGGACGATATCTACACGCCGCTGTGGGTCACGGGCACGCTGAAGGTGGAGAAGGTCAACAATGAACTGGCCGATGCTGCCTATGCGCTGGAAGCGGGGAAGGTGCGGGTGGTGAAGGAGTCGGATCTCTAAACCGACCGCTAAACCTGGAGCAGGCTTGCCGGCGATGAGGCCAGTGAATTTATCGCTGCTCTCAGGGCCGCCATCGCCGGTAAGCCTGTCCCTACAGGGTTACAAGGCGATTGCGGAGATGCTCACGCCCAGCGTGTGGCTCTCGCCCGGCGCCAGTTCAACCACGTCATCCAGTACGTTGGCCGTCTCGATGCACAACATGCCCTGCCAGCCGTCGTCGGCCATATCGTCGAAAGCCTTGGCGCGTTCGGTCCAGGGGTTCCAGATCACGGTCGACTTCGAGCCTTCGCTGGTGAGCTGAATGCGGCGCTGCCAGTCGTTATCGACGATGTCCAGTTGCGCCGGAGTGTCGAGGTAGATGCGGTCGGTCTCGGCGGTGAAGTGCAGGAGCCCGGCTTGCTGTTGGTTGCTCCAGCCATCGGCGGTATCGATATACGCCAAACCGTCGAGGCCTTCGACTTGCACGTTGCGCACATCGCTTACGGCGAAGTAGGTGTGCAGCGCCTGGCTGAGGGTCACGGTGTCGGTGCCACGGTTGTGGCTGGTCAGGCGGATATGCAGTTGATCGTCCAGCAGCAGGCTTAGCTTCAGGTCGACTTGATGTGGCCAGCCGGGGAAGCCGTTTGCCGGGACCGGCAGCACCAGATCGACGCGCAATGACTCGCCTTCCAGCTCGGCCGCGGCCAATTCCCAGGTCGCCGTGCGCACGAAACCGTGGGCACCGGCCGGCTGGTCACTCTGGCGCATCGCTTTCACGCTTTGCGGGTTGCGGTCGAACACGCCAAACCACGGCCAGCACACCGGCACACCGGTGCGGATGCCTTTGCCCTGCTTGAACACCGCCTCTTTATTAGGCCAGATCAGCGGCTGCTCGCCCTTACGCTGGTAACTGAAGATATGCGCGCCCTGCTGGGCCACCATCAATTCGGCGCCGTTGTGGCGGATGCGCCAGCAGTCCAGCTCGTCGATTTTCACGGTTTCAACGTGGGGCGTAGTCATGCAAAGCACTCTTTATGGCAGGCAATGAGGCAATTGACCGTCAAAACCCGGCGAGGTTTAACGCGCCCGCGACGGCACCGACCGGGTACGACCGCTGCCATCGATGGCAACGAACACGAATACCGCCTCGGTGACCTTGCGCCATTCGCTGGACAGCGGGTCATCGCTCCACACTTCGACCATCATCTGGATCGAGCTGCGGCCGATTTCCAGGGCCTGGGTGTAGAACGACAATTGCGCGCCCACCGCCACTGGCACCAGGAACGCCATGCGATCGATGGCCACGGTGGCAACACGGCCACCGGCGACCTTGCTGGCCATTGCCGTGCCGGCCAGGTCCATCTGTTCGACCAGCCAGCCGCCGAAGATATCGCCGAAGCCGTTGGTTTCACGCGGGAGCGCGGTGATTTGCAGGGCGAGATCGCCTTGCGGGATAGGATCTTCTTGTTCGAGTTCGATCATGCCGGGGGTGCCTCTGACCCGTGACGCTTTTTATAGGTGATGCAAAGTGGATAGCCGACTGGTGGAAAAACGTTTCAGCACAAACATACTCCGTTCGACTCGTTTCTCGTAAGGCGCACTAAAGGGAAACTCTGCCAAACCGGCTGGGTGGCACCCAACAGCGTTTTGGCACAGCAGCCCCTCAAGACAGCGGGTCTGGTGCTTGCAAGGGCCGAGTATATCGAGACCCTGACGCCACGACGACCTCCCGGCGCTCATTTGGTCGGCAAATCGCGGCTGTATCGGGGCTTTTTCCAGCAACTGTGCTTCTGCTTTGCGGGTAATGCGTGCGCACCTGGAATAATTCACCCACTGGAACTGTTAACAGGACAGCGCTGTGCTTTTCCAGGCGATTTGCTATCTTGCCCAACCCGTCCTGGCTCAGCCAGTCCCCCGGATCTGCCGTTCTGACTAATAAGAGAAGCCTTGCCATGTCCTCCGTGCCCGCAAGCAGTGCGCAACCGTCGCGCCCGCTGACCCGCAACGACTACAAAACCCTGTCGCTGTCTGCCTTGGGCGGGGCGCTGGAATTTTATGATTTCATCATTTTCGTGTTTTTTGCCACCGTGGTCGGAAAACTGTTCTTCCCCGCTGACATGCCCGAGTGGCTGCGCATGATGCAGACCTTCGGCATTTTTGCCGCCGGTTACCTCGCACGCCCCCTGGGCGGCATCATCATGGCGCACTTCGGTGACCTGCTCGGACGCAAGAAAATGTTCACCCTGAGCATCTTCATGATGGCCGTGCCGACCCTGATCATGGGCCTGCTGCCGACCTACGCGCAGATCGGCCTGTGGGCGCCGATCCTGTTGCTGCTGATGCGCGTCATCCAGGGCGCGGCGATTGGTGGCGAAGTACCGGGCGCCTGGGTGTTCGTCTCCGAGCACGTACCACCGCGCCACATCGGCTACGCCTGCGGCACCCTGACCAGCGGCCTCACCGCCGGCATCCTGCTGGGTTCGCTGGTTGCCACTGCGATCAACACACTCTACAGCCCGGAGCAGGTTTCGGATTACGCGTGGCGCATCCCGTTCCTGCTGGGTGGTGTGTTCGGCCTGCTGTCGGTGTACCTGCGCCGCTGGCTGCATGAAACACCGATCTTCGCCGAGATGCAGCAACGCAAGACCCTGGCCGCTGAGCTGCCGTTGCGCGCCGTGCTGCGCGACCACCGCGGCGCCATCGTGCTGTCGATGCTGCTGACCTGGCTGCTCTCGGCCGGTGTTGTGGTGGTTATCCTGATGACCCCGACCGTGCTGCAAACCATCTACCACTTCAGCCCCACCGTTGCGCTGCAAGCCAACAGCCTGGCCATCGTCACCCTGAGCCTGGGCTGTATCGCCTCCGGCGCCCTGGCCGACCGCTTCGGTGCCGGCCGCATATTGGTCGCCGGTTGCGCACTGTTGCTGGCGACTTCCTGGACGCTTTATCACAGCCTCTTTAATCATCCTGACTGGCTGTTTCCGCTGTACGCCTTGACCGGTTTGTTTGTAGGCACTATCGGTGTGGTGCCTTATGTAATGGTCAAAGCCTTCCCGCCAGTGGTGCGCTTCAGTGGCTTGTCGTTTTCCTACAACGTGGCCTACGCCGTGTTCGGCGGCCTGACGCCGCTGGCGGTGTCCCTGCTGATGAAGGAAAGCCCGATGGGCCCGTCCTATTACGTTGCTGTCCTGTGTGTGATGGGGATGGTGGTGGGTGGGTATCTGTGGAAGCGCGGTCGCTGATACTTCTTTGAGCACCTGCCGATAACCCTGTGGCGAGGGAGCTTGCTCCCGTTGGGCTGCGCAGCGGCCCCAAAAAAAGCGGGAGCGCTGCGCACTCCAACGCGAGCAAGCTCGCTCGCCACAGGTTTTGTGCTCTACAACGATTACAGAGCGTTTCCAAAAGCCGCTGCAACCCTCTCGCAAACCCCCTGCATTTCCTGGCCTTTCCCCGAAGCCCCTCTTTCTCCAGTGAATAGTGGCCTTTCATCTAACTGTCACATTCCAGACATAGAGTGTTCACACGGCCTACCGATACTTGGGCCCGACCCAACTATCCCTATCTGCTAGGAGCAAGGCATGAAACTGAAGCGTTTGATGGCGGCTATGACTTTTGTCGCTGCTGGCGTTGCGACCGCCAATGCGGTGGCCGCTGGTGTTGACCCGGCAATTCCGGCTTACGTGAAGACCACTGGTGTGTCGGGCAACTTGTCCAGCGTCGGTTCCGATACCCTGGCCAACCTGATGACCTTGTGGGCTGAGGGTTACAAAAAGGAATACCCGAACGTCAACATCCAGATTCAAGCTGCCGGCTCCGCCACCGCGCCACCTGCGCTGACTGAAGGCACCTCCAACCTGGGCCCGATGAGCCGCAAGATGAAGGACACCGAACTGGCGGCCTTCGAGCAGAAGTACGGCTACAAGCCAACCGCTATCCCGGTTGCCGTGGATGCCCTGGCCGTGTTCGTGCACAAGGACAACCCGATCCAGCACCTGACCATGGAACAAGTCGACGCGGTCTTCTCCTCGACTCGCCTGTGCGGTGGCAAAGCCGACGTGAAAACCTGGGGCGACCTGGGTGTGACCGGCGACCTGGCCAACAAGCCAGTGCAGCTGTTCGGTCGTAACTCGGTATCCGGTACCTACGGCTACTTCAAAGAAGAAGCCCTGTGCAAAGGCGACTACAAGCCTAACGTGAACGAACAACCTGGCTCGGCTTCGGTCGTGCAGTCGATCAGCTCCTCGCTGAACGGCATCGGTTATTCGGGCATCGGCTACAAGACCGCCAGCGTGAAGACCGTGGCCCTGGCCAAGAAAGGCACCACTGAGTTCATCGAAGACAGCGAAGAAAACGCCCTGAACGGCAAATACCCGCTGTCGCGCTTCCTCTACGTTTACGTCAACAAAGCCCCGAACAAGCCTCTGGCCCCGCTGGAAGCTGAGTTCGTGAAACTGGTTCTGTCCAAACAGGGCCAGGAAGTTGTAGTGAAAGACGGTTACATCCCACTGCCAGCCAAAGTTGCCGCCAAGGCCCTGGCTGACCTGGGTCTGAAAGAAGGCAACTGATTGCCTCTGCGGGAGCCGGTGTGCCGGTTCCCGCATCTCTAATTTTTGTTCGCTGCTAGCGCTGCTACGCGGCGAATTTCTTGCGTCACTGCATTGTCATCTTTCTGTCATACAGGACCGCTAGGGTGTGCGCATGAATGATCTGGCCAATTCCACCATGACGACGACTTCTCCCCCCAAGCGCATTGATTTCAATACGCCTGAGCTGCAACGCAAGCGCCGCATCCGTGCGCTGAAAGATCGCCTGACCCGTTGGTACGTGCTGATCGGCGGTCTCGCCGTCCTCGGCGCCATCACCTTGATCTTCTTCTTTCTCGCCTACGTGGTCGCGCCACTGTTCCAGGGCGCCTCGTTGACCAAGGAAGACGCACTGACACCGGCCTGGCTGCAGGACGCTGGCAAGCCGCTGATGATCTCCCTTGAAGAACAGAACCAGGTCGCCATGCGGGTTTCCGACAAGGGCCAGGCGTTGTTCTTCAGTGTGGATACCGGTGCTGAACTCAAGCGTGTCGATCTGCCGCTGCCAGCCGGTACGAGTGTCGTGTCCATCGGTGTAGACCAGCCGGGCAGCCCGCTGGTCATCCTCGGCTTGTCCAATGGCCAGTCCCTGGTATTCCGCCACACCTATAAGGTGTCCTACCCGGACGGCAAGAAGACCATCTCTCCTGCCATCGAATACCCTTACGGTGAAACACCGATCGTCCTGGATGACGCCGGTCGCCCGCTGGAGCACGTCGCCCTCAACGCGACCGATTCGTCGCTGGTGATTGCCGGCTCGGCCGGTTCGCACTTGAACGTGCTGGCCCTGAGCCGCGAAGAAAACATGATGACCGGCGAAGTCACCAGCGAGCAGAAGCGTGTCGAGCTGCCGCAAATGACCGAGCCGGTGAAGGCGATCTTCATCGACCCTCGCCAGCAGTGGCTGTACGTGATCAACGGTCGTGCCCTCGCTGACGTGTTCAGCCTGCGCGACAAGAGCCTCAACGGCCGCTACAAATTGCTTGAAGACGGCAACGCCGAAATCACCGCCAGCACTCAACTGGTGGGCGGTATCTCGTTGATCATCGGTAACTCCAAGGGTGGCCTGGCCCAGTGGTTCATGGCCCGTGACCCGGATGGCGAGCAGCACCTCAAGCAGATCCGCACCTTCCAGATGGGCACTACGCCGATTGTTGAGATCACTGCCGAACAACGTCGCAAAGGCTTCACCGCCCTCGACGCTTCCGGCCAGTTCGGCGTGTTCCACAGCACCGCCCACCGCACCCTGCTGGTGGACCCGGTAGTCGACGGCCAGGGCGTATTCGGCCTGTCGCCACGGGCCAACCGTGTGATGGTCGAAGCCGGCGGCAAGCTGCAACCGTTGCTGCTCGACAACCCGCACCCGGAAGTCTCCTGGAGCGCGCTGTGGAGCAAGGTCTGGTACGAAAACTACGACGAGCCTAAATACGTCTGGCAATCGACTGCCGCCAACACCGACTTCGAACCCAAGATGAGCCTGGCGCCGCTGACCTTCGGTACGCTGAAAGCCGCGTTCTACGCCATGCTGCTGGCCGCGCCACTGGCCGTTGCCGCTGCGATCTACACCGCTTACTTCATGGCCCCGAGTCTGCGCCGCAAGGTCAAGCCGGTGATCGAATTGATGGAAGCGATGCCGACGGTGATCCTCGGGTTCTTCGCCGGCCTGTTCCTGGCGCCGTATGTCGAAGGGCACCTGCCGGGGATTTTCAGCCTGCTGATGCTGTTGCCGATTGGCATCCTGGTGGCCGGTTTTGTGTTCAGTCGCCTGCCCGAGTCGATCCGCCTGCGGGTTCCCGATGGCTGGGAAAGCGCGATCCTGATCCCGGTGATCCTGTTCGTGGGCTGGCTCTCGCTGTACATGAGCCCGTACCTGGAAACCTGGTTCTTCGGCGGCGACATGCGCATGTGGATCTCCCATGACCTGGGCATCACCTACGACCAGCGCAACGCCCTCGTCGTCGGCCTGGCCATGGGGTTCGCGGTGATCCCGAACATCTACTCCATCGCCGAAGACGCCGTGTTCAGCGTGCCGCGCGGCCTGACCCTGGGCTCCCTGGCCCTGGGCGCCACGCCGTGGCAGACCATGACGCGCGTGGTCATCCTGACCGCCAGCCCGGGGATTTTCTCGGCGCTGATGATCGGCATGGGCCGCGCCGTCGGCGAGACCATGATCGTGCTGATGGCCACCGGTAACACCCCGGTAATGGAGATGAACCTGTTCGAAGGCCTGCGAACGCTCGCGGCCAACGTCGCGGTGGAAATGCCCGAGTCGGAAGTGGGCGGTAGTCACTACCGCGTGCTGTTCCTCTCGGCGCTGGTGCTGCTGATGTTCACCTTCATCATGAACACCCTCGCCGAGCTGATTCGTCAGCGTCTGCGCAAGAAATACTCGTCGCTTTAAGAAAGGTAGAAGTCTGTGAAACAGAACTCCCTGAATGGATGGTTCAAGAGCGGCGCCCCCGGCGTCTGGATCAGCGGTGGTGCGGTGTCCATCGCGGTCATCATGACCCTTGGTTTGCTGGCTGTGATTGCGGTGCGTGGTTTGGGCCACTTCTGGCCGGCCGACCTGATCCAGGCCAACTACACCGTGCCGGGCCAGGAAAACCATATCGTCATCGGCGAAGTGGTGCAGAAGGAAGAAGTGCCCCGCGAGCGCCTGAAAAGCGCCGGCCTGCCGGTGCCCGCCCAGGGCCCGGAATTCATGACCCGCGAGCTGATCAAGGTCGGCAACCGGGACCTGAACGGCAATGACTTCACCTGGATCGTCGGCGAATGGCTGAAGGACCAGACCACGCCTGTGCAACTGATGGCCATCGAGCGTCGCGAGTGGGGTAACTTCTACGGCACCCTGGTCAACGTCAAGCAGGACGGCAAGGTCATCGCCGAAGGCGAGGCCGCATGGCCGGAGCTGCAGGCCCGCGTCGAGCGCGTCAACACGTTGGCCGCCCAGCTCAAAAGCCTGGAAAAAAGCGACATCGGTGCGATCAACGCCGGTTTGGAGCGCATCCGCCTGCACGGTCGCAAGCTCGAACTGGAAGGCAAGCTCGATGCCGCCGCCCAGGCCGACATGGACGCCGACCGCGCCGAACTGAATGCGCGCTACCAGGACATCGAAGCGCGCCTGTCTGACCTGCACGCCCAATTCAACCGTGATGCCCTGACGGCGCGTGATGCGAACGGCAAGGAAGTGGAAATCGGCATCGGCAAAGTGGTGCACGCCTACCAGCCGAACGCCATGGGCTACATGACCAAGGTCGGGTTCTACTTCAGCAAGATCTGGGAATTCCTCAGCGATGACCCACGGGAAGCCAACACCGAAGGCGGGATCTTCCCGGCGATCTTCGGCACCGTGATGATGACCCTGATCATGGCAATGATCGTGACCCCGTTCGGCGTGCTGGCGGCGGTGTACCTGCGTGAATACGCCAAGCAGAACGCCCTGACCCGGATTATCCGTATCGCGGTGAACAACCTGGCGGGCGTTCCGGCCATTGTTTACGGCGTGTTCGGCCTGGGTTTCTTCGTGTATGTATTGGGTGGTTCGGTTGACCGCTTGTTCTTCGCCGAAGCCCTCCCAGCCCCGACGTTCGGTACGCCGGGCCTGCTCTGGGCGTCGCTGACCCTTGCGCTGCTGGCGGTGCCGGTGGTGATCGTGGCCACCGAAGAAGGCCTGGCGCGGATTCCCCGCACCGTGCGCGAAGGCTCCCTGGCACTCGGCGCGACCAAGGCGGAAACGCTGTGGAAGATCGTGCTGCCGATGGCCAGCCCGGCGATGATGACCGGCATGATCCTCGCCGTGGCCCGCGCCGCCGGTGAAGTGGCGCCGCTGATGCTGGTGGGTGTGGTGAAACTGGCGCCGTCGCTGCCGCTGGACGGTAACTACCCGTACCTGCACCTGGACCAGAAGATCATGCACCTGGGCTTCCATATTTATGACGTCGGCTTCCAGAGCCCCAACGTCGAGGCTGCACGGCCGCTGGTGTACGCCACTGCCTTGTTGCTGGTGCTGGTGATTGCCACGCTCAACCTGTCGGCGGTGTGGATTCGTAACCACCTGCGCGAAAAATACAAAGCGTTGGACAGCTAAAGCTATTAGCCACAAGCGGCAAGCTACAAGCCGCTTTTGCTCAAATCTTGCAGCTTGCAGCTAGAAGCTGGCAGCTACGAACGGAGTGAGACCATGCAACACGAAACCCATTCCCACGGCATCAACATGTCTGCCCTGGGTCGCGACAAGCAGAGCCTGAGCCTGGCCCAGGAAACCGTGGCCATCGAAGTGCCGGGCCTGAGCCTGTACTACGGTGAAAAGCAGGCGCTGTTCGACGTCAGCATGAACATCCCCAAGCAGCGCGTGACCGCCTTTATCGGCCCGTCCGGCTGCGGCAAGTCCACATTGCTGCGCACCTTCAACCGCATGAACGACCTGGTGGACGGTTGCCGTGTAGAGGGCGCCATCAACCTCTACGGCACCAACATCTACCGCAAGGGCGAAGACGTGGCCGAACTGCGTCGCCGCGTGGGCATGGTGTTCCAGAAGCCCAACCCGTTCCCCAAGACCATCTATGAAAATGTGGTCTACGGCCTGCGCATCCAGGGCATCAACAAGAAGCGCATCCTCGACGAAGCGGTCGAGTGGGCCCTCAAGGGCGCGGCGCTGTGGGACGAGGTCAAGGACCGCCTGCACGAATCGGCCCTCGGCCTGTCCGGCGGCCAGCAACAGCGTCTGGTGATCGCCCGCACCATCGCCGTGGAACCGGAAGTGCTGCTGCTCGACGAACCCTGCTCGGCACTCGACCCGATCTCGACGCTGAAAGTGGAAGAGCTGATCTACGAGCTCAAATCCAAGTTCACCATCGTCATCGTGACCCACAACATGCAACAGGCGGCGCGGGTTTCCGACTACACCGCGTTCATGTACATGGGCAAGCTGGTGGAATTCGGCGATACCGACACCCTGTTCACCAATCCGGCGAAGAAGCAGACCGAAGACTACATCACCGGTCGTTATGGCTAGTTGGAGCAGCTGCGAGCCGCAAGCTTCAAGCGGCAAGTAAAAGCAGTTCAATGCAACGACACATATCAACTTGCAGCTTGTAGCTTGCGGCATACAGCTTTTGTGGAGCAAAACCATGATTTCGAAGGAAGGCTTAACCCATCACATCTCCGCGCAGTTCAACGCCGAGCTTGAGGAAGTGCGCAGCCACCTCCTGGCGATGGGCGGTCTGGTGGAAAAACAAGTCAACGACGCCGTCACCGCGCTGATCGAGGCCGACTCGGGCCTGGCCCAGCAAGTGCGCGAGATCGATGACCAGATCAACCAGATGGAACGCAACATCGACGAAGAATGCCTGCGCATTCTTGCCCGTCGCCAGCCGGCGGCTTCCGACTTGCGTTTGATCATCAGCATCTCCAAGTCGGTGATCGACCTGGAGCGCATCGGCGACGAAGCCACCAAGATCGCCCGACGCGCCATTCAACTGTGCGAAGAAGGCGAAGCGCCGCGCGGTTACGTAGAAGTGCGCCACATCGGCGACCAGGTACGCAACATGGTGCGCGATGCCCTAGACGCGTTTGCCCGCTTCGACGCCGAACTGGCGTTGTCGGTGGCCCAGTACGACAAGATCATCGACCGCGAGTACAAGACCGCGCTGCGCGAGCTGGCGACCTACATGATGGAAGACCCGCGCTCTATCTCGCGGGTCTTGAGCATTATCTGGGTGCTGCGCTCCCTGGAACGGATCGGCGACCACGCGCGCAATATCTCGGAACTGGTGATTTATCTGGTGCGCGGTACCGACGTGCGGCACATGGGCCTCAAGCGCATGAAGGCTGAAGTTGAAGGCTCAGTCGATCAAATCCCTAATGTTCCGGTCAATCCTGACGATAAGTAAGTTGCCCGAGAAATTAACGCCCGGCCTTTGGTCGGGCGTTTTCGTTTGTGGCAACTGAATTATTTATGTGATCGTCGGCATAAAGTCCCGACGTGACTACAGAGTTTTGGCAAAATGCCATCAGTCAGGCGTTCTGCGTGCCGCGGTTTTTATAGGATAAAGGGTCGATGAGTAAAGTCAGTGTGTTGGTGGTGGATGACGCCTCGTTTATTCGCGACCTCGTGAAGAAGTGCCTGCGCAATTACTTCCCGGGGATCAAGATCGAAGATGCGGTGAACGGCAAAAAGGCCCAGGCCATCCTGATGCGCGAAACCTTCGACCTGGTGCTGTGCGACTGGGAAATGCCGGAGATGTCCGGGCTGGAGCTGTTGACCTGGTGCCGTGAGCAGGCGCATCTGAAGGCCATGCCGTTCGTGATGGTGACCAGCCGTGGCGACAAGGAAAACGTGGTTCAGGCGATCCAGGCCGGGGTGTCCGGCTATGTCAGCAAGCCGTTTACCAACGAACAACTCTTGAGCAAGGTCAAACAGGCCCTGCACAAGGTCGGCCGCCTTGACGCGCTGGTCGCCAGCGCACCGACCAAGATGAACTCAGCCTTCGGCAACGATTCCCTGAGCGCCCTGACCGGCGGCCGGCCCGAAGCGGTCAAGCCGGCAACGGTGGCGGCTGCGCCGAGCAGAGGCCTGCTCAACAGCCCGCCCGTGCAGGCGGCTCCTGCTGCCTCGCCGGCTGGCGGTCGCGGGCAGGGCCAGTTGCGCCTGTCCAGCGGCACCCAGCAATGCGTGATCAAGGCGCTGAGCATCAAGGAAGCGCTGCTGGTGGTGCGTCGCGGTGAAGTCCTGCCTCAGGTATTGGAAAGCGCCGTGCTCGACCTTGAGCAAGGCGACAACGCCGAAGTCGCCCGCCTCAACGGCTACCTGCACGCCATCGTCGCCTTCGAGCCCAGGCCCGACAGCGACTGGCTGCAACTGACCTTCCGGTTTATCGACCAGGATGCGCAGAAGCTCGACTACATCTCCCGCCTGATCGCGCGCGGCACGGCGCAGAAGCACTTTGTACCGGGTGCGTGATCGCCTGAATATCGGGAATCGACCGACTGTCTGATTCCCGATGCCTGGCTTGATTTATATCTGTTTCGATATAGTCTCTCGGTAACGCATCCGTGTTATCGAGCCTTTGCTATGCCTTGAAACAAACCTCCACCGCCTCTGGCTGAATCGTCGATTACGCTTTTTCTTTCCAGGAAAGGAGAAGTGAATGCCAAGGCACAAGGATGTGGTGTTTCTAGGAAGCTCGCTCAAGGATCTCAAAGCGTTTCCTCTGGATGCCAGAAGGGCAGCCGGTTTTCAGTTGGATCTCTTGCAGCAGGGCGAGCAGCCTTTTGATTGCAAACCCATGAAAACGATTGGAAGGGGCGTCAGTGAGATTCGAATTACTGAGGAATCGGGAGCGTTTCGAGTTTTCTATGTGGTTAATCGGCCTGAGGCTGTTTATGTGCTGCATGCGCTGCGCAAGACCACACAGAAAACCGAAGTGCGGGATATCGAACTGGCGCGTGCCGGATTGCAGGAATTAGGCTAAGCCCATGACAGACCAAAAGATTCACACCGAACGTTTCAGCAGTATCTGGGATGCTCTGGAGGACACTCCTCAGCAAGCCGCCAATATGCGTTTGCGCTCAAAGTTGCTGCTGGCGCTGTGCAAGACCATCCGCAGTTGGGAGCTTTCCCAGAAAGAGGCGGCGCAAAGGCTCGGTATCAGCCAGCCCCGTCTTAACGACGTACTCAACGGCAAGATCGATAAGTTCTCGCTGGATGCTTTGGTCAATTTATCGGCCGCAGCGCGAATGGACGTCGATATTTGCCTTACAGCACTGCCTGCCTGACCTCACTCAGAGTTGTCATCAACCGTTGTTAGCCTGCCGTTCAGTCATCCCGGCAGGTTTGCGCCATGCTCCTTCGCCTGTTGCTGTTCTGCATGTTGGCCACAGTCGCCACGTCGACTCTCGCCATGACCCTCTACAAATCCACCGATGCCAATGGCGTTGTGCTCTTCAGCGACCGGCAAACCCCCGGTGCCCAGGCGTTCGTGATCCGGGAGCGCAGGCTCGAGCGTATGCAACCGCCGGTACTCGACAAGCCAAGACCCCGTTACCCACAGCAGGCCTACCGCTACCCCTTGCCCTGGCGGGGCGGGCCGTTCCGCCTGACCCAAGGCCCTAGGGGCAGCTTCAGCCACACGGATGCCAAAAGCCGCTACGCCATGGACATCGCCATGCCTGAAGGCACGCCGATCATCGCGGCGCGCAGCGGGGTTGTGGTGAAGACCGAGAACAGCCAGGCCGGCCGCGGCAGCGATGCTTCAGGGAATTTCGTACGTGTGCAGCACGATGACGGCACCCAGGGTGTGTACCTGCACCTCAAGCAGGGCTCGGTCAGCGTCAGGCCAGGGCAGCGGGTGAGGGTGGGCAGTGCGCTGGCGTTGTCGGGCAATACCGGCAACAGCAGCGGGCCGCATCTGCACTTTGTGGTGCAGCAGAGTACCAAGGCCGGGCTGGTATCGATCCCTTACGAGTTCGACCAGCCGGTCGGCACGTTGCCCAATTTTGCATTGGGCAATTGAGGGTCAGTCCAGCAGCAAGACCTTGGCCAGCACGATCTTTGGCCCTTTCATCTTCTTGATGATGATCCGCAGGCCTTCAACCTCCATCACTTCTTCCTCTTCCGGCACGCGTTTCAACGTGTCGTAGATCAGCCCGGCCAGGGTTTCGGCTTCGATGTGGTCCAGGTCGACGCCCAGCAGGCGCTCCACCTTGAACAGCGGTGTATCACCACGCACCAGCAGCTTGCC
Organism: Pseudomonas fildesensis; assembly: GCF_001050345.1. Classification (GTDB taxonomy): domain Bacteria; phylum Pseudomonadota; class Gammaproteobacteria; order Pseudomonadales; family Pseudomonadaceae; genus Aquipseudomonas; species Aquipseudomonas fildesensis. The sequence continues at coordinate 45,666 of NZ_LFMW01000006.1, forward strand.
CGGTTGATAGGCCAGGATGCCCCGCTCGGCCTTGCGGTGTTCGTCCTGGATATCGCCCACCAGCACTTCCAGCACATCTTCCATGGTGAGGTAGCCGATGATATTGCCGTCGGCTTCTTCCACCAGGGCGAAGTGCGCGCCGCCTTTGCGGAACTGCTCCAGCAACTGCGACAACGGCATATGCCGCGACACGCGCTCCAGCGGGCGGGTCAGCTCGGCCAGGTTGAACGACTCGGGGATGTGGTCGAGTGCCGCCAGTTCCAGCAGCAAATCCTTGATGTGCAGCAGGCCGACGAACTCGTTGCGCACCGCGTCATACACCGGGTAACGGCTGAATTTGTGGCGACGGAACAGCGCAAGGATTTCCTTGAGGGGGGCGTTGAAGTCCAGGGTCACCAGGTCTTCGCGGGAGTTGGCCCAGTCCACCACTTCCAGTTCGCCCATTTCCACGGCCGAGGCCAGCACGCGCATGCCTTGGTCGCTCGGGTCCTGGCCGCGGCTGGAGTGCAGGATAAGCTTGAGTTCTTCGCGGCTGTAATGGTGCTCGTGGTGCGGGCCGGGCTCGCCCTGGCCGGCGATGCGCAGGATAGCGTTGGCGCTGGCGTTGAGCAGGTAGATCGCCGGGTACATGGCCCAGTAGAACAGGTACAGCGGCACCGCCGTCCACAGCGACAGCAACTCGGGTTTGCGAATGGCCCAGGATTTGGGCGCCAGTTCACCGACCACGATGTGCAGGTAGGAAATCACGAAGAACGCGGCAAAGAACGACACACCCTTGATCACTTCCGGCGACTCGACGCCCGCGGCGCCCAGCAACGGCTCGAGGATGTGCGCAAAGGCCGGCTCACCGACCCAGCCCAGGCCCAGGGAGGCGAGCGTGATACCCAGCTGGCAGGCCGACAGGTAGGCGTCGAGCTGGCTGTGCACGGTACGCAGGATCTGCCCGCGCCAGCCGTTGGTGTGGGCGATAGCCTCGACCCGGGTGGAGCGCAGTTTGACCATGGCGAATTCCGCCGCAACGAAGAAACCGTTGAGCAGTACCAGGACAAGTGCAAAAAGAATCATGCCGAAATCGGCGAAGAGTGTGGCCAGGGTGATGCCAGGGGAAGGGTCCATGATGGGGTTTTGCGGGTTCCGTGTGTTCAATAAGGGGGGACAGGAGGGCCTGAAAGGCAGGCGCAAGTCAGCCAATGTAGCGGCTGACGCGGCGCTTGCCTAGTGGTTGCTGCCGGGCGGGGCGCTAGGTGGCCTGATCGACCATCCGCGAACGGGTTACCTGCGTCGGCGGGAAATGGCAGGTAAAGGTGCTGCCATGGCCCAGCACGCTGCTGATTTCCAGCCGTGCGCGGTGGCGCAGCAGTACATGCTTGACGATGGCCAGGCCGAGCCCGGTGCCGCCGGTGTTGGAGTTGCGGCTGGAGTCGACGCGGTAGAAACGCTCGGTCAGGCGCGGTAGGTGCTTGGCGTCGATGCCGATGCCGGAGTCCTGCACACTCAGGTGCGCGCCGTGTTCATCAGCCCACCAGCGGATGCGTATATTGCCCTTGTCCTGGGTGTATTTCACGGCATTGAACACCAGGTTGGAAAACGCGCTGCGCAACTCGCCCTCGCTGCCTTTGAGCAATATCGACGGGTCGGCTTCCAGGGTGATTTGCTGCCCGCGCTGGCCGGAGAGGGCCTGGGCGTCGTTCTTGATCGTTTGAAGCAGGCTTTGCACCGGCACCGGGTGATTGTCCGAGGGGTAGTCGGTGGCTTCCAGCTTGGCCAACAGCAGCAGGTCGTTGAGCAGGGTCTGCATGCGCGAACCTTGCTGCTGCATTTGCTGCAGGGCGCGGCTCCAGCGCGGGTTGATCTCATCGACGTTGTCCAGCAGCGTCTCCAGGTAGCCGCAAATCACCGTCAACGGCGTGCGCAGTTCGTGGGACACGTTGGCGACGAAGTCTTTGCGCATCTGTTCCAACTGGTGGATGCGGGTCACGTCGCGTACCAGCATCAGGTGTTCGTTGTTGCCGTAGCGCGTCAGGTACAGCTGGATGCGCACGCGGTCGTTGGTGGGCGAGGGGATTTCCAGCGCTTCTTCGTAGTTGTTCTGCTCGAAGTATTCCTTGAAGCGCGGGTGACGCACCAGGTTGGTCACCGGCTGGCCGCTGTCCTGGGGTGTCTTGAGGCCCAGCAGGGTCTCGGCGGCGCGGTTCCACCATTCCAGGTTGCCGTCGCTGTCGAGCATGATCACCGCGTCTTTGAGCGCAGCGGTGGACTCCTGCACGCGGTCGATCACCGCTTGCAGGCGCCCGCGTACCCGTTGGTCGCGGCGTTGCAGGTGGTAGATGCTGTCGAATACTTCGCCCCACAGGCCGTAGCCATCGGGGGGAGCTTCGTCGGGTTTGTGCTGGCGCAGCCATTCATGCAAGCGCAGCAATTGCTTGAGGGTCCAGCCCAGGTACAGCGCGATGCCGACGGCCAGGCTCCAGCCATAGTAGCCGCTGACCAGGCCCACCAGCAGGCAGCCGGTGATCAACAGAAGCATGTGGCGGATCAGGGTGCCATGCCAGTTTTGATTCACTTGAACATGCGTCCTTGTCAGCTGTTAAGTCAGGCTCTTAGTTTCAGAAACCGGCTGGCTCAGCCCTTGGTTGAAAACCGGTAGCCGGTGCCGCGCACGGTTTGTACCAGATTCTCGTAGGCATCGCCCAAGGCTTTGCGCAGGCGACGGATGTGTACGTCCACAGTGCGCTCTTCCACGTACACGTTGCCGCCCCACACCTGGTCCAGCAGCTGGCCACGGGTGTAGGCCCGTTCCTGGTGGGTCATGAAAAATTGCAGCAGGCGGTATTCGGTCGGGCCCATCTCGGCCGGCTTGCCGTCGATGGTCACGCGGTGGCTGATCGGGTCCAGCAGCAGGCCGCCGACTTCGATTGGCGCTTCGCCATCAGTCGGGCCGGCGCGACGCAGTACGGCTTTCAGACGAGCGACCAGTTCCCGTGGGGAAAAGGGCTTGGTGATGTAGTCATCGGCGCCGACTTCCAGGCCCTGGATCTTGTTGTCCTCCTCACCCTTGGCCGTGAGCATGATGATCGGGATATCCCCGGTCAGCTCGTCACGCTTGAGGCGGCGGGCCAGTTCGATGCCGGAGGTGCCGGGCAGCATCCAGTCCAGCAGGATCAGGTCCGGCTTGCGGTCGACGATAATGGCATGGGCCTGCTGGGAGTTTTCTGCCTCCAGGCAGTCATAGCCGGCCATTTCCAACGCGACGGCGATCATCTCGCGAATGGGCGCTTCGTCGTCAACGATCAGAATGCTCCTGCCAACCATGCCTAAAATCCTCTTGTCATTTAACTGTCTTGCGCCGCATTAGATAACGGAATTATTGCAGTCGTGTGACAGTAATTTAGCCGCTTGGGCAATTCGCGCCTCTCTGGGCTACGCTTTGGGTCCGAATCCTGACAACCACAAAAGGAAGGTTCCGATGACTTACAGTACTTTTTCCTGGAAAACCCTGCTGGTAACGGCCGCATTGACGCTGCCGACCCTGGCGTTTGCGGCGGAACCGGCGATGACTAAAGACGGGATGTTGGTGGATCACAAGGAAATGACGCTCTATACCTTTGCCAAGGATGCCGACGGCAAATCCATGTGTAATGACAAATGCGCGACTAACTGGCCGCCGTTGAAAGCTGAATCCACCGACAAGTCGATGGGCAAGTGGACGGTGATCACCCGTGACGACCAGACCAGTCAGTGGGCTTACGGCGGAAAACCGGTCTACACCTTCATCATGGACAAAAAGGCCGGTGATGCTACCGGTGACGGCAAAATGGACGGCGCATGGAAGATCGCCAAACCTTGATCAATTGCTGAACACTGGGGCACATCTGTAGCGAGCGGGCTTGTTGTGGCGAGCGGGCTTGCCCCGCGTTGGGCTGCGAAGCAGCCCCGAAACCTGACACCTCGGTCTCTCTGACGTAGCGCGGCGGTCCTGATAGGGGCCGCTTCGCGCCCCAACGCGGGGCAAGCCCGCTCGCCACAAGAAGCCCGCTTGCCATAAGGTCGCGTGCGAGTGCCGAGTTCACCGAAACCCGTAATCCGCCACAATCCCGACAAAAATCGCCAGCCCCGCCCAATGGTTGTGCAAAAACGCCTTGAAGCACTTCATGCGATCCCTGTCGCGGGTGTACCAGAACTCCCAGGCAAAGCAACCTGCCGCCGCCAGCAATCCCAGGTGAAACCAGCCGCCCAGCTCGAATCGCAAGCCCGCCAGCAACAGGCACACCAGCGCCAGGCCTTGCAGCGTGAGGATAATCACGCGGTCGGCATCGCCGAACAGGATGGCGGTGGATTTAACCCCGATCTTCAAGTCGTCGTCGCGGTCGGTCATGGCGTAATAGGTGTCGTAGCCCACGGTCCACAACAGGTTGGCGATATACAGCAACCACGCAGCGGCAGGCAGACTGCCGGTCTCGGCGGTGAACGCCATCGGCATCCCCCAGGAAAACGCCGCGCCCAGCACCACCTGCGGGTAATAGGTGTAGCGCTTCATGAACGGGTAGCTCGCCGCCAGCGCCAGGCCGCCCAACGACAGCCAGATCGTCGTGGCATTGGTGAGCAGCACCAGCAGGAAACTGATGCCCATCAGCACCGCAAAAAACACCAGCGCCTCTTTCGAACTGATCTTGCCGCTCACCAGCGGGCGCTGTTCGGTGCGCTTTACATGGCCGTCAACCTTGCGGTCGGCCCAGTCATTGATCACGCAGCCGCCGGCGCGGGTCAGCACCACGCCCAGTACGAAAATCACGATATTGATCAAGGACGGCGAACCCTTGCCGGCAATCCACAGCGCCCACAGCGTCGGCCACAGCAGCAGGTAAATGCCGATGGGCTTGTCCATGCGCGTCAACTGAATGAAATCCCAGGCCCTGGGGTTCAGGCGGTTCAAGGATTTGAGCAGACGTTGATACATCAGCAGTTCTCCGGATGGTCTTGCACCGCGTGCCACAGGGTCGGCAGGAAGATTTCGGCTACCAGCACGCTTAACTGGCCGCGATCAAAGCGCGATCGGCGTCCCCACAACTCGTCAGCCTGGTCCGCCGTGGGCAGCCATTGGCGTGGGTAATGGCAGACCTCGATCGCCTGGCGGGTGAACGCGTGGTCGCAGAACAGCAATTCGCCCAGCGAGCGGCTGCCCAACTCATCCATGTGCAAGCCGTCACCCTGCAAGGCGCTACGCGATGCCACGCTGCGGGCAAACACCCACGGCTGGCCATTCCCACGCAAATACACCTCGCGCACCCAGCCGATGCTGGCCGGGGCCAGGCCCAGCGCCGCGCATTCATCGTCCCGCAGCGGCTGCCAGCCTTCGAACAGCGGTGTCACGCTGAAACCGTCGTCGGACAGCCGCGTCAGCCGGCGCGTCAGCGAGCCCTCATCGAACAGCCAATTGAGGGTCAGGGGCGTGGGCGCAGGGGTCAGAAGGCTCTGGGTCAGCCATTGGCAAGCATCGGGAAGGGCGATTGAGTGCGGCACGGTGAGTCAGTATTGGCAGCAAAAGAGGCGGCGAGCTTACCATGGTGCCCTCAACTTTTGCCGGGCTGAACCGGCGCCTCGCGTCGATCGTGCTTGCATCTGCAAGCCCCGATCAGTACAAAACGCCCTGAGCCGCATGGCAACGCTGGATCTATCGACCGTCGGCCAAGATGCCTGGACCCTGAGGAAGTAAGTAAATGAAGAAGTGGCAATGTGTAGTGTGTGGCCTGATCTACAACGAAGCAGACGGTTGGCCGGATGACGGAATCGCGCCGGGTACCCTGTGGCAGGACGTTCCGGAAGACTGGCTGTGCCCAGACTGCGGCGTCGGAAAAATGGATTTCGAAATGATCGAAATCGGCTGATTTTCAGTTTCAGAAACGTATTACAAGGAGAAAGGAATGAGCGCACCTGTAGTGATCATCGGCACAGGGTTGGCCGGTTACAACGTGGCCCGGGAGTTTCGCAAGCTCGACAGCGAGACCCCATTACTGCTGATCACCGCGGATGACGGGCGTTCCTACTCCAAGCCCATGCTCTCCACCGGCTTTGGCAAGAACAAGGAAGCCGATGGCCTGAGCATGGCTGAACCGGGCGCCATGGCCGAGCAACTCAAGGCCGAAGTGCGCACCCACACCCGCATCAGTGGCATCGACCCGGGCCACAAGCGCCTGTGGATCGGCGAAGAAGCGGTGGCCTACCGCGACCTGATCCTGGCCTGGGGCGCGGAAACCGTGCGTGTGCCGGTCGAAGGCGACGCCGCTGAGCTGATTTTCCCGATCAACGACCTTGAAGACTACGCACGCTTTCGCGCGGCTGCCGCTGGCAAACGCCGCGTGCTGCTGCTCGGCGCCGGGCTGATCGGCTGCGAGTTCGCCAACGACCTGATCCTCGGCGGCTATGAAATCGACCTGGTGGCGCCGTGCGAGCAAGTCATGCCGACGCTGCTGCACCCTGCGGCGGCCGCCGCGGTGCAGGCCGGGCTGGAAGGCCTTGGCGCGCGCTTCCACCTGGGCCCGGTGCTCAATCGCCTGCAACGCAACGCGGACGGCCTTGAAGCCCACCTGTCGGACGGCGAAGTGATCCAGTGCGACCTGGTGGTCTCGGCTATTGGCCTGCGTCCGCGTGTCGACCTGGCCGCTGCCGCCGGCCTGCAGATCAACCGTGGCGTCATGGTCGATCGTCACCTCAAGACCTCCCACGCCAACATCTACGCCCTGGGCGACTGCGCCGAGGTCGACGGCCTCAACCTGCTGTACGTGATGCCGCTGATGACCTGCGCCCGCGCCCTGGCCCAGACCCTGGCCGGCAACGCGACGGCTGTCAGCTACGGACCGATGCCGGTCACCGTCAAAACCCCGGTATGCCCACTTGTCGTTTCGCCTCCGCCAAGGGGCACCGAAGGCGTGTGGAGCGTCGAAGGGCAGGGCGCAGACATCAAGGCCTTGTGCCGCGACGCCAGCGGCCGCCTGCTGGGTTACGCGCTGACCGGCAGCGCCGTGATGGAGAAACTGGCCCTGAACAAAGAACTTCCGCCGTTGCTGGCGTAAATACCGGCCGTTCTGTCGGAATAAGCACGTTTTTCCCCCTAGAAAGGTCGCCGCGAGACTGGCGCGGCGTCCGAGGGCATGCCATCCTCACTCCCGTCTGCCGCAGAGTAGAGCCTGCGGCGCCTTGGGCGCTGCTCCAATAGAGAGCAGCACGGACATAACAACAAAAAACCGTCAAAGAGGCTTCACATATGCGTAAACCAGAACTCGCAGCCGCCATCGCTGAAAAAGCGGATCTCACCAAAGAACAGGCCAACCGTGTCCTCAACGCCGTTCTCGAAGAAATCACCGGCGCCCTGCACCGCAAAGACAGCGTCACCCTGGTTGGCTTCGGCACCTTCCTGCAACGCCACCGCGGCGCCCGCACCGGCAAAAACCCGCAAACCGGTGAGCCTGTGAAAATCAAGGCCAGCAACACCGTTGCGTTCAAGCCGGGCAAGTCGCTCAAAGACAGCGTCAACCCGTAATAGCGGTACCGTCTTGAAGGTAGGCGGGGTGGTAGGAAAAATGGGCACGCCGACTGGGTTGGGTGCCCATTTTTTGTGGGGGCTTTCTGAATGACCTGCAAATAGCCCCGCTCGTCGTAGTGAAAGCGCGTTGGGTAACCCGAGCAATCGACATGCTCGACCAGTTGCCCGAACGGGTTCCAGCGCAGCTTTTTACTTTTGCCGGTGGCATCAATGATTTCCACGACCTGGCCGTGGACGTCATAACGGTAGCGGGTGATGTGGCCCAGCGGATCGGTTTCGCTACCCGGCGGTAACCCACGGCGACGACGTTATCCAGCGGGTCATAGGTATAGCAGCGCCGACTGTGGTCGAGGTCTTGCTGTTGCCGCAGACGGTCTACCGCATCCCACTCAAAATCTGGATTGTTTTGATTTCTCACTTGCGACCCAAGTCCAGCTTCTTGACGGAAACTCGAGACGGGAGCCACACCTGTTGATGCGAATGTGTGAAGACCTTTCCATCATACGAGCGTGATGAGGTGAAACTCCAAAAAAGAGTGATCGAAATCAAGGGCGAGCAACTTCTCTTTGTACGCTTCGCCAATGATGATGTTGAACGCTCCCCCCCAGCCTTCCAAACGAAAGACCTCAGCAGTTTCAGGGAGTTTTTCTGCGATCAGCACTGGTTCGAAAAAGAAACGACCTCTTGGATTCTGCCATTCCTTGACCACATGCTCTTCGGGCCACGCTTCGTATTTGGATAATGCCCAATCGACGCAATCAACATGATGGTAGGCATGCAAGAGTCGGTAACGTACTTTTTGGCTTTCGTGAGTGATAGGCAGATATTGCACGTTCTCAGCCGCCAGGTTATCCAGACCCTCAAGAGACTCATCGAATACAAAAAAATCAGCTCCAATGGTATTGACCGGGGCGGTTTTTCCGGCGGCAAGAATGTCGTAGTGCAGAGGCCTCATTGTGCAGGGCTTTCGGCTATTGGACAGCTCAACGTCGTCTACTTCCTCTCCCTTGTAAATAAGCTCTCCGAGGTTGACATAACCTTCCCACTTTTTACTGGCGACATTCGGATTGAGTTTGAAGTAATTCATAAGTCGACTTTCCTCAAAATCTTATTACGAGGTAAAGGGGACAGATTTATTTGAATTAAAACCCCCACCCCCTTTTGTTCTGCTCACTTTGGAAAGCTAAAAAACAACGCATAAATAGGGTTGTACTTTGTCAGAGAGTAATTTCAAAAACTACTTTGCCTAGGCGATTTTTGATCTGGTAGCCATGTTCATTGATTTCTGCACTTTTAAATAAATCACTTCGGTCAATAAAGCCGGGGATTTCATGCATCCAGATTTTATTCTTTGTTGGACTATGTTCTTCGCAATACCAACCTTCACCGACTTTCGCGTTGAGCAGCCTGTAAACGTTTATTTTATGTTTTTTATCTTTGCTGGTTTTTGACAGCTTTTTAATTGGAGTCTCTAGCTCAAAATGCATTTTCAGTACCGCTTCAGCAGTCGAGTTTATGATCTCGACAGTTGCGTGGTTACTTTCTTTTCGCATTGCAATAGCAACGAGTGCATGGCGTAACTTCTCCAGAAGTTGTTTGTCCTGATTAAATCGATCCAGAGAGAAGAATTGTTTGAAGTCGAAGTTTTCTATAAAGATATTTGTCACGCCTAAGACATTATCAAATAGATCTTCGTCGCCACGTGGCCCCAGTGAAACTACTATTTTACTGCTGCCGTTTATCTCTACCTTAGGCAACAATGTCATGAATATTTGGGTGATGTGATGGCCAATTTGACGTATGCGAACACCCTCTGTCAGAACGGATGCATCACTTTCTTGCAGCGTAAGTATATTTAGATTCATTGCATTGTTCACTTCGAAAAACTAACGGTTATCAGGCATACCGTACAATTTAAGGTAGCCATCTCTTGTGTCAACCTGCGGTAGCGGGTTTTTGTGGATCGGTGAAGGCATGTTGCCGTTATTTCTCGCCGCATGTTTGTCCGTGATCTTCTGCTCGGTAGCTTTGACTTGAAGTCGTGTCTTGTTCTTTTCGACGATCACTGCCTTGTAACGCCCAGCTTGAGGTTTATTCAGCACATTGACCTGCTGGTTGGCACGAGGTGATGTGCCATTTTTATTTAGCGGACGCCCGCTGATTCCCGGCTTCATCATTCGCCCTGTTTTCGTATCAACGATGACATAGGCGTGATTAGGATTTTTGCTTGCATGGCTGTTGCCGTGTACTTTTCCACTGCCTCCACACGTAAGTCCTAATGGGTCAATCCAACCAAAGGGGTTGTCGGCATAGAGGTAAGTATTGATGCCGCCCGCCAACCCAATCGGATCAGGTGTAGTGAACCTTCCCACATCCGGATCATAAAACCTGAACGTATTGAAATGCAGCCCCGTCTCCCGATCCAGATACTGTCCCTGAAACCGCAGGTTCTGCTCTTCGATGTAATACGGCTCGCGCACCTCTTCAAGCGTATTGCCCCACACCCGATAAGTCGCCTGCCACAGGGTGTGCCCATCAGCCTCGGTCAGCTGTTCAGGCAAACCGTTGAGGTCATTGTGGTAGTAGCGAATCTTTTGCAACGGCCCTGTGCCGTCGACTCGCGCCAACGGCTCATAGCCTTCACCTTCGTAAATATAAAGGCTCGTTTGGCTGTGTTTATGCTCCTGCAACAACTGCAAGCCGTCCCAGGTAAATCGGGTTTCCCCTAGCGGATATCCATCACTGCCGTGCTCGGTTTTTTCAATGCGCCGGCCCAGTGGGTCATAGGTCATCCTGACCACGCTGCCATTTTCATTACGCACTTCAATCAGCCGGCTTTCGGCGTCATAGGCAAAGCGCTGCACGCCGCGTTTGGCGCTGCGCTTTTCGATCATCCGGCCAAACGCGTCGTAGCGATAACGCTTGTCTTGATAAGTCAGCAGCTTGTTGTGCACCACCAGCCCGGCACCGGGTTGCGGGCCGTCCAGCAGGTTGGCGGCGGCGTCGTAGGCGAAGGTTTCGCGCTGGCCATGCAGGCTGTCCTGGCTGGCGATGATGCGGCCAGTGGCGTCGTAGTGCAGCAGTTGGCGGTGTTGTGCTGCGGGCTGTTGGTCGAGTTTGCCGATCAGGTTGTCGGCGGGGTCGTACTCGAACTGCTTTTGCGCGGCTGCCGGCATCAACGACGGCTGGCTGGCGTGGCGTCGTTGGCGTGAGCGCAGGCGGCCGCTGCGGTCGTATTCGCTGCGGGTACTGAGCTGGCCTTGGGTGCGCAGCACTTCGCGATGCAGGCGGTCGCGCTCGAAGTCGCTGATGACCTGGCCGTCGAGGTTGATCTGGTGCAGGTGGCCGCTGCCGTAGTACAGGCGATTGAGCCAGCGGCCGTCCGGCAGTTGGGTCTGGATCAGGTTGCCGAGTTCGTCGTAGTGGTGTTGCAGGTTGCCCGCTGAACTCTGTTCGGCAAGCAATTGGCCAAGGGCGTCGTAAGCAAAGCCCAGGGCTTGGGCATTGCCCTGCAAGTCGGTGAAGGTGACTGCCGTCAGTTGGTCCAGCGCATCGTAGCTGTAGTCGGTGCGGCCATCGTCGGTGACTTTCGCAATCAGTCGGCCTACCGCATCGCGCTCAAGTTGATGAACGATGGGCGCCGGTGGCATCTCGGGAACCACCGCCAAGCCATTGCCATAAGGCGCTGCAACGGCCGTCACCGTCGTGATGTTGTCCAGCCGGTCGTAGTCGTAACGCTTGGCGCTGCCGTCGAGGTCTTGTTGCTCGGTCAACCGATCCCCGGCATCCCAGGCAAACCGATAACGTTCGCCGTTCTCGTTGATCAGCGCTTGCAGGCGTCCGTAGTTGTCGTAGCCGAATTGCACCTGACGACCGTGGGCATCGGTACGCTGACGCACCTGGCCACGATGGTTGTGCTGGTAGAGCGTGGTGTGGCCGGCCGGGTCGGTGTAACCCACCAGTTGGCCGCTGACATCGCGTTGGTACTGCTCGGTACGACCGTCCGGCAGTTGGCTGCTGAGCAGGCGCCCCTGAACGTCGTAGCTGAACTGAGTACGCTCGCCCAGCGCATCGGTGATGACTTGCAAATAACCGCGTTCGTCGTAGCTGAAACGCGTCGGGTAACCCGAGCAGTCAATATGCTCAACCAGTTGCCCGAACGGGTTCCAGCGCAGCTTTTTGCTTTTGCCGGTGGCGTCGATGATCTCCACGACCTGCCCATGGTCGTCATAGCGGTAACGGTTGACGTAGCCCAGCGGATCGGTTTCGGCAATACAGTTACCGCGCGGGTCGTAGCGATACTGCCAGCTGTTATCGGCGGCGTCGGTTTCCACCAGCGGCAATGCCCAGTGTTCTAGCCACAAGGTGGCGTCGCTGCGGCCAAGCGGGTCGGTTTCGCCGATCAGGTTGCCGGCTTCGTCGTAGCTGTATTCATAGCGACCACCCTGCGGGTCGGTGGCGCTGAGCAACTGACGTTCGTCGTTCCACTCGAACAGCCAGGTTTGCCCGAGGTTATCGCTGTATCGAATGATCTGGTGCTGTGTGTTCCAGTGCCGCTTGTTGACGCGCTGCAAACTGTCGGTGATACGAGTGAGACCCGCGTTCAGGTCATAGTCGAACTGGTATGCGTCGCCCTCATCGGTCCAGTGCCGGACCACACGCCATTCCACGCCTTCAACCAACGCCCATTCGTAGAAGCAACGCAAACCGGTGGGCAACTGATGCTCCACCATGCGCCGACCACTGTCATAGCGGAAGCGCCGCTGCACCTGGCCGGTGGCATCGCGTACCTCTGCAAGGTTGCCAATAGCGTCGTAGCCGTAACTGACGAGTACTTCGCGGCGTTTATCGGGGTACAGGCGTTCGATCTGGGCCACGTGGTCGCGGTCGCGGGTCAGTTCGACCTGCACCAGATCGAAGGTGTCGCGCAGCCTTACCAGGCGCCCGGCCTCGTCATAGTCGATATGGATACGGTTGTCGTTGCGGTCACCGAGTTGAATCAGGCGTAGCAACGCTGTATTGGTCGCAGAAGGTTCGAACAAGCGGTACAGACCATCGTCGCTTTCAATCAGCAATTGCCCGTTGAGGTGCCTGCGCACGGCGAGCCCCTCACCGGCGCTGAACACCGCCCCGCCCAGAGGAATGGAGCCCATGTCGATAGGGCGCCCCTGCTCGTCGGTGTACACCAGCGTTTCGCCGCCTTCGGGATGAGGGTGGACTTCGACACACACCTCATAGGGCACGCTCCAGCCCGTGCCGAACAGACTGCCGGCGCGTTCGTCGCGACTGTTGTAGAAACGTTGCCAATCAATCGGCAGAATGCCAGGTAGTACGAAATCCAGCTCATCATCGCCGCCCAACACCTTGGCACCGGTGGCCGCATGCACCGGGTTCGACGAGCCCATGGCCGCATTGGCCATCGCCCCCATCGCACTGCTCACGGCCATCGAGGTCGCGCCGCCGATCAACATGCACGGCAGCTTGCTGAAGAACTTGCCCTTGCCACCCTTGAGCATCAACAACGCCGTCACCGCCAGCCCCACACCCGGGGTCTTGCCGCTGCGAATCTCGCGCACCACCACCGAGCCGCCGCCGATGGTCACGTTGGATGAAATCAACCCGGACGACACCACGGTCGCATCGCACGTACTGCGATCACCGCTGCGTACCGCCGGCTGGCCGTTGATCGTGACCTTGTCCGACCCCTCGGCAAGAAACTGCGGTGGCATAGGTGGATGCTTCATGCACACCACCAGGTCCAGTGGTTTTGGCACGGCGCCGGGAGCGGGGGTTGCAACTGTAGGGCGCCACATCTGTGAGAAGAAACTCTCGGCCATGTCCAGGTAGCTGGCTTCTGGCTCAGGCTCGGGCGCTTCCAACTCGGTACCGGCCGGCGCGACGTGGGAGCTGATCGCCCCGGCGGCACGGGCGGCGGGGATGTTGTTGGTGAGGGTGTCGGTGGAACCCGTGAGAATGTTCGCCTGCACCGTGGGCGGGAACAGCGCATTGCTGAAGCTATCGCATAAATTCGTCAGACCTTTGTCTGCCCCCGTCTTGCTCATGGCCAGGCCGACAATCGTGCCCACCACCGCGCCCAGCAGGAAGCAACCCAGCCCGCCAGTGGCGACGGTAATGCCGGTGGCCGCGACCACGGCCGCGGTCGCCAAGGCGGTGATCGCGATATTGGCCGCCACCTCCAGCACACCGCCAAGGATGTCGGCCATCATCGAGGTGTGGGACAGTGCATCGCCCATGCGGGCGGCCCAGAGTGCGTCAGACATGCGCGGTGCCCAGGGACGTGTCGATTCTATTGAGACTTTCCATAGTCAGTCAGCTACCCCCGTCTGGTTACGGCATGCTCATCAAAGCTGTTCGCAGGCGCCTGATCAGCCGCGGATCCTCAAGGCAGTCGACAGGCCGTACGTTGTCGAGGGCAGGAACTTTGCGCTCGATCCACCACAGCCCTTCCTTGAGCCCACGCCTGCCACGCAGCACAACGGCCAAGTCCAGGTCGCCACCCAATGCTTGCGCCAGGGTGTGTGCGTCTTCGTCGAGATAGTCTTCTTTGTACAGCTCTACCGTACTTTGCCAATCGGCATCGCCGGGGTATTCATCTTCAAGTGGCATGATCAGAACCCTGCAAATGATATTAAGTTGCTGCCGGTCGGGTTTCGCGCGGATGGGGCAAGAATCCCATCATAGCCATTGGCTTTTGCCCAACTGCCGATCTGGTGAGTTTCGGTGTATTTGTTACCCGTAATGCTTTTGAGTGATACGCCTAATTGTTTGCGTACGTCGGCGCGCGTTAAGTCCAGCACGTTGTTTAACTGCACCTTTTTGCTGACCAGTACCCGCGAGGACAGGTCCACGCCCCAATGGCTAACTTCGCCCAATGCGGTCTTCCGCGAGTTGGCGCCATACACGCCACCCAGTCCCTTGGCCGTGTACCGGTGTCGGGACTCCACATTCCACTTATGTGCCTGCCAGGTCGTACCGATGCGCCCAGGCTCCTCGAATCGATACACTGTGCGATTGACCTTGCGGCCCTTGGGTGGGCTTGAGCATTTCATCAGGCCCAAGGGGTCGATCCAGCTCACCGGGTTGGGCGCGTATTGGTAGAGGTTAAGGCCGCCCGCCAGACCGATTGGATCGGGCGTAGTGAAGCGCCCGATGTCTGGGTCATAAAAGCGCAGGGTGTTGTAGTGCAGTCCAGTCTCCCGGTCCAGGTACTGACCCTGGAACCGTAGGTTCTGCTCTTCGATGTAATAGGGTTCGCGCACTTCCTCGACGGTATTGCCCCAGACTTCGTAACGCGCGTTCCACACCATATGGCCGTCGCTTTCCGAGAGTTGCTCGGGCAGGCCGTTGAGGTCGTTGTGGTAGTAGCGCACCTTTTGCTGGTCACCCAGACCATCAATCCTGGCCAGGGGCTCATAACCTTCATCGGCATAGAGATAGAGGCTGGTCTGCGGGCCGTGGTGCTCCTGCAGCAGTTGCATCGCATCCCAGGTGAAACGGGTCTGGCTCTGCTGCGTACCCTGGCGGTCGAAGGTGGTCTTGGCGATGCGTCGACCGAGCGGGTCGTAAGTCATCTTGACCACAGAACCGTCGTCATTGTGTACCTGGGCCAGGCGTTGCTCAGCGTCATAGCTCAAGCGCTGGGTACCGCGCCGAGCGCTGCGTTTTTCAACTACCCGGCCGAAACCATCGTGACGGTAGCGCTTGTCGCGATAGGTCAGTAACTGGTTGTGGGCCACGCGCCCCGTGCCGTCCAATAAATTGGCGGCTGGATCATAGGCGAAGGCTTCCCGCTGGCCCTGAAGGCTGTCCTGGCTGGCGAGAATACGTCCGGTAGCGTCGTAATGCAGGAGTTGGCGGTGCGTTGCGCCTGGTTGGCTGTCAACGCGCTCCACCAATTGATCGCTGGTGTCATAGCCGTATCGGGTTTGTCCCGCTGGTAGCAGTACCGATTGGCCCTGTTGCCGACGCTGGCGAACACGAATCCGGCCGCAACGATCGTATTCGCTGCGGGTGCTGATACGTCCCTGGGTACGCACGACTTCGCGGTGCAGCCGATCACGCTCGAAATCACTGATCACCTGGCCATCCAGGTTTATCTGATGCAGGTGGCCACTTCCGTAGCGCAATCGGTTGAGCCAGCGGCCATCGGGAAGCTGCGTCTGTATCAGGTGGCCCAACTCGTCGTAGTGGTGTTCCAGGCGGCCGCCGGTACTCTGTTCAAGAATCAGCTGGCCGAGGGCGTCGTACCCGAACTCCAGGCTTTGTTGCTCGCCGTCATGGCCGGTGAAGGAGATGGCTGTGACCTGATCCTGTTCGTCATAGCTATATTCGGTACGCCCATCGGCGGTGGTTTTCGTGATCAGTCGCCCGGCAGCGTCTCGCTCCAAGTCGTGAGTGATGGAGTCTTCGGCGCCAGGCGATGCAACCGTCTCCACGCGAGTGACATTATCCAGTGGATCGTAGTCATAGCGCTTGAGCGTGCCGTCCAGGCGCTGCTCCAGGGTCAGTCGATCGCCAGCATCCCAGTCGAAGCGATAGCGCTCGCCGTTCTCGTTGGTCAGGTCCAGCAGGCGACCGTAGGCATCATGACTCAGCTCCACACGGCGGCCGTGGGCGTCCGTACGCTGGCGCAACAGGCCGCTTGGAGAGTGTTGGAAGTGCGTGGTATGACCGGCGGGGTCGCTGTAACTGACCAATTGCCCACTGGCGTCACGCTGATAGTGCTCACTGCGGCCATCTGGCAACTGTTTGCTGGTCAGTCGCCCCTGATCGTCATAAGCGAAGCTCGTGCGCTCGCCGAGGGCGTCGGTACTGCTTAGCAGCAGCCCACGCTTGCAGTAACTCAAGCGGGTCGTCAGGCCGGAACAGTCGGTGTGCTCGCTGAGTTGACCCAAGGGCGTCCAGCGCAAGGTTTTGCTTGCACCACGGGCATCGATAATTTCCAGGACTTGTCCGTGAGCGTCGTGGCGATAAGTCGTCACGTGGCCCAGCGGATCAGTTTCGCCGATGCAATTGCCACGCGAGTCATACCGGTACTGCCAGGCGTTGCCGGTGGCGTCGGTCTCCACCAGCGGCAGCGCCCAATGTTCCAGCCACAGGGTTGATTCACTGCGCTCCAGCGGGTCGGTGGTCTCGCTCAGATTACCGGCTTCATCGTAGCTGAACTGGTATTGCCCACCGCTTGGGTCGGTCGCGCCCAGCAGTTGGCTTTCAGCATTCCATTGGAACGCCCAGGTACGTCCCAGCGCATCGATGGACTCGATGATCTGGTGCCGTGCATCCCAGCGACGGGTGCTGACGCGCTCCAACCCGTCGATGATACGGGTGATACCGCTGTCCAGCTCATAGTCGAATCGGTAGGCATCGCC
Source organism: Pseudomonas fildesensis (assembly GCF_001050345.1). Lineage (GTDB taxonomy): Bacteria > Pseudomonadota > Gammaproteobacteria > Pseudomonadales > Pseudomonadaceae > Aquipseudomonas > Aquipseudomonas fildesensis. The sequence continues at coordinate 62,595 of NZ_LFMW01000006.1, forward strand.
GCTATCCGTCCAGTGCCGAACCACGCGCCATTCGCGTTCATCCACCCATGCCCACTGGTAGAAACAGCGCAGCCCGGTAGGTAATTGATGCTCGGTCATGCGCCGGCCGGCGTCATAGGCAAACCGGCGTTTCACCTGCCCGTCGGACTGGCGCACGGCCGCCAGGTCGCCGCAGCTGTCGTAGGCGTAATGCATCAGCACTTCGCGGTGCTGATCAGGGTACAGCCGCTCGATATGACTGACACGGCTTGGCCAGGTGGCGTCGTAATTCAGTTCGACCTTAACCAGATCGAAGGTGTCTCGCAGCTGCCGCAGCCGGCCGTTGTCGTCATAGTCCAGGTAAATACGGTTGTCATTGCGATCGCCCAGCTGGCTCAGGCGTAGCAGCGAAGTATCCTGCGGCGCTGGTTCGAACAGTCGATACAAGCCATCAGCACTTTCGATCAGCAGTTGGCCACTTAGGTGGCGTCGCACGCTCAGCCCCTCGCCAGCACTGAACACCGCGCCGCCCAAGGGAATGAACCCCATGTTTATGCGCCGCCCCTGCTCGTCGATGTATAGCAGTTGCTCACCACCCTCCGGGTGGGGGAGAAGCTGGACGCTGACCTCATAGGACACGCTCCAGCCAGCCCCGAACAGACCATCGCGGCGTTCGTCCCGGCTGTTGTAGAACCGCTGCCAATCGATCGGCATGATGCCGGGCAGGGCAAAGTCCAGCTCTTCCGGGCCGCCCAGCACCTTGGCCCCGGTGCTGGCATGCACGGGGTTGGATGAGCCCATGGCCGCATTGGCCAAGGCGCCCATGGCTTGACTGACGACGAATGAGTTGACGCCCGCCAGCAGCATGCAGGGCAGATTACTCAGAAACTTGCCCTTGCCACCCTTGAGCATCATCAGTGCGGTCACAGCCAGGCCCACTCCCGGTGTCTTGCCGCTGCGAATCTCGCGTATCACCACTGAACCACCGCCGATGGTCACGTTTGGCGAAATAAGTCCCGCTGACACAACCGTCGCATCACACGTGCTGCGGTCGCCGCTGCGCACAGCCGGCTGGCCGTTGACCGTGACCTTTTCCGATCCTTCTGCAAGAAACTGCGGTGGCATCGGTGGATGTTTGGTGCAGGTCACCAGATCCAGGGGTTTGGGAACGGCACCTGGTGCGGGGGTGGCGACAGTGGGGCGCCACATCTGGGAGAAAAAACCTTTGGCCATATCCAGGTAGCCTGGTTCTTCGGCATCGTCAGACGCGGGGGCAGGCGCTTCGTTTTCGGTGCCCGCCGGGGCAACGTGGGACGGTACGGCACCGGCGGCTCGCGCCGCAGGTATTGAGTTGATCAGGGTGTTTGTCGACCCGCTGACTATCGTTGCCATGACTGCGGGAGGGAACAGCGCGTTGCCGATACCCTCGCACATGGCGCTCAGCCCTTTGTCAGCACCGGTCTTGCTCATGGCGACGCCGACAATAACGCCGACGACGGCGCCCAACACGCACGCGCCAAGCCCACCCGTCGCTACGGTGATCCCGGTCGCCGCTACCACGGCAGCCGTGGCCAACGCAGTGATCGCCACGTTAGCGGCGACTTCGAGCACGCCGCCAAGGATATCGGCCATCACTGAGGTATGGGACAAGCCATCCCCCAACCGTGCGGCCCAGAGCAGGGCGTCAGACATCCAGAGGTTTCGTCACTGTGGCACGTCGAACGACAACGAATTTTTAATCGTCGCCCAATGCGCTGCCTCGGCATCCCCCAGCGTATCCGCCTTCACATAACTCAACGCGAGCATCTTGCGTGTGCCCGGTATCACCAAGGCCAGCTGGTACTGAAACACCTTGTCATTGCCCTTGTTGAACTGGCTTCGCAGCTCGATGCCTTCGACCTCTTGCGCGGCGCCCAGACGCACGTCGACGCCCGGTTGGTAGCGCAAGTCCTGCACCTGTTTTTCCAGGCGCTTGAGCTGGTCGTCGAAGTTGCTGTGCAGGGTTTCTCCCTCGGCGAGAAGGCTGCGGCTGACGATCAGGGAAGTACCCAGCTCGGGGAACTTGAGGATGTTGATCGTCGCGTCCTGCAACTCGCTGGCCGGCAGTTGAAACTGGAATTCGTTGATTCGGTACGTCATGGAAAACAGGTCTCGTCAGGAGCTTTTGGGCGCGGGGAACGCGGCTTTGATATTGGCGTCGATGCTGGCTTTTTTGCCCTGGCCATCGGGTGTGGCGCCGGGCCCGCCGCCGTTGTTCAAGTGCAGCACGCCGCCGGTGTTGAACTCGGCATCGCCGCTGGCGTAGAAGCTGATTTGCACGCCGGTGAGGTTGATTTGCCCGCTGGCGTTCAACTCCAGGATGCTTTCGCCGCAGACCAGGCGCAGGTTTTCACCCACTTCAATGACGTAGCTCTGGCTGATGCTATCGGTCTTCTTCTGGCCCACCGAGAGGATGTCTTCCTGCTTAACGATGCGCAGGCGGTTATTGCCAATCGTCACCGTCTCGTTGTGCCCAATGCTCTTGTTCCTGTCATGCCCCACCGAGTGGCTCTCATCCACCTCCACCACGATGTCCTGATTCCTCTCGGCATGGATATACAACTGCTCCAACCCCTTCTTGTCCTCCATGCGGATTTCATTGAAGTTGGCCGGCGTGCCGCCCTTGCTCGAACGACTCTTCATCCCGCTCTGGGTCGCGTTTTCCGGCAAGTCGTAAGGCACCGTCTGCTCCGCGTTGTACACCCGTCCCGTAATGATCGGCCGGTCCGGATCCCCTTCCAGAAAGCTCACAATCACTTCCTGACCGATCCGCGGAATCTGCATCGAGCCCCAGTTTTTCCCGGCCCACGACTGCGACACACGTATCCAGCACGAGCTGTTTTCGTTGGACTGGTCATGACGGTCCCAGTAGAAGTGCACCTTCACGCGGCCGTACTGGTCGGTCCAGATTTCCTCGCCTTTGGGGCCGACCACCAGGGCGGTCTGCGGGCCTTTGACGATGGGGCGATAGGTGTTGGCCAGCGGGCGGAAGCTTTGCTGGGCGTCGATGCAGGTGAGGCTGCTTTCGTACTGTGCCGAGCCTGAACCGCCACCGCTCTCCAGGCTTTCCTGGACGATGTTGTAGCGGATGCCGACGATCAGGTACTCGCGGTTCTGGTCCTGGCGGCTGAAGCCGGTGAGGCTGAACAGATGACCCGAACCCAGGCCTCGGGCATTGCCGCTGAAGTCGATCTGTTCATGCAGGGTTTGCAGGGCTTCGATGCGGGTGCGCGCGTAGTGTTCGCCGTCTGCGCTTTGCACGTAGGTGCCGGGGTAGTCGTACAGCGGGTAGTCGCCGGCGGTATGCGGGCGCGGCATGGCCGAGCGCACGTCGATGCTGGCGCTGGGGCGCTGGAAGTCGTAGTCGTTGAGTTCAAGCGAGCCCGGCTGCACTTGCTGCGCCAGGTGCCAGTCGTGCATGTGGTCGCGTTCGCGCTGCTGTTCGTCCCTGGGGTAGTACGGGATCGACGCGTAGCCCGGCACGGTGGTGTGGGCGCCATAGGCGTCGGCCAGTACCAGCACATGGCGGTCCTGCTCGTGGCGGAAGAAGTAGTAGATACCTTCCTGCTCCATCAAGCGGCTGACGAAATCGAAGCTGTTCTCGCGGTACTGCACGCAGTATTCCCACTCGCGATACGGCCGGCTCAGGGCGTCTTCGAAGTCGGAAAAACCCAGGTCGCGGAACACCTGCTTGATGATCTGCGGGATGCTCAGGTTCTGGAAAATCCGGCAGTCCGAGGTGCGGCTCAGCAGCCACAGCCACGGGCGCAGCGTCACCTGGTAACTGGCGAACTGGCCCTGGTCGATGCTCTGGCTGCACTGCGCGACGATGCCGTGGAAGTGCCGCTCGCCGCCATCCGCCAGTTGCACGCCCACGCTCATTGGCTTGCCGAGCAACTGGTTGAGGTCGATGTTGGCGTCCAGGGACGTCAGTTGCAGATCATAAGTGAACAGCCGCCCCAACTCTTCGCCACCGTTCATTTGATTGAGCAGCAGCACATCCGGCCCGAGGGGGCTGGTGATTTTGGCCAGGCGTGAGGCTTGGTTAAAAAGCATCGGTTAATCCGTAAATGACTAAATAACTGAAGGCGCCGGTTCAAAAATGTGGGAGGGGGCTTGCTCCCGATAGCAGTGTGTCAGTTGATACATTGGGTGACTGGTGCACCGCTATCGGGAGCAAGCCCCCTCCCACATTTGAGCCGTGTTCCTTCAGGTCAATCGCTGAAGTCGTAATGCAGCTCGTTATCCCGACTGCTGATCCGCACACCCGCCAGCGCCTTGCCTTCGAGCATGCGCGTGAGGAATTCACGGCTCATGTCCGGCAGCAGGCTGTTGGTCAAAATAGTGTCGATCATGCGCCCGCCGCTTTCGGTTTCGGTGCAGCGCGAGACGATCAGGTCGACCACCGCATCGTCGTAGTCGAAAGCGACCTTGTGCGTATTCTCCACGCGCTTCTTGATGCGGTTGAGTTGCAGGCGGGTGATCGCCTTGAGCATCTCGTCGCTCAGCGGGTAGTAGGGAATAGTCACCAGGCGGCCGAGCAATGCCGGCGGGAAGATTTCCAGCAGCGGCTGGCGCAGGGCCTTGGCGATTTCTTCCGGCTCGGGGATGTTCGCCGGGTCTTTGCAGACGCGGGAAATCAGCTCGGTACCGGCGTTGGTGGTCAGCAGGATCAGGGTGTTCTTGAAGTCGATCACCCGGCCTTCGCCGTCTTCCATCACGCCCTTGTCGAACACTTGGAAGAAGATCTCATGCACGTCCGGGTGGGCTTTTTCTACCTCGTCCAGCAGCACCACGCTGTAGGGTTTGCGTCGCACCGCTTCGGTCAGCACGCCGCCTTCGCCGTAGCCGATATAGCCCGGTGGCGCGCCCTTGAGGGTCGACACGGTGTGGGCTTCCTGGAACTCGCTCATGTTGATGGTGATCACGTTCTGCTCACCGCCGTACATGGCTTCAGCCAGGGCCAGGGCGGTTTCGGTCTTGCCCACACCCGACGTGCCGGCCAGCATGAACACACCAATCGGCTTGCTCGGGTTATCGAGGCCGGCGCGGGAGGTCTGGATGCGCTTGGCGATCATCTGCAAGGCATGGTCCTGGCCGATGATGCGTTTTTTCAGGTGCTGGTCGAGGTTGAGCACCGTCTCCAATTCATTGCGCGCCATGCGGCCCACCGGGATGCCGGTCCAGTCGGCGACCACCGAGGCCACGGCCTGGTAATCCACGGTCGGCAAAATCAGCGGCGTTTCACCTTGCAGGGCGCTGAGGCGCTGCTGCAGGTCGACCAGTTGCTCACGCAAGGCGTCGTCCCCACTGTCTACGGCGCCGGCTTTTTCGCGCAAGGTCGCACGGGTGGCGAGCAGCTCATCCACCAGGGTTTTCTCTTCGGCCCAGCGGCTTTCAAGCGTCGCCAGGCGCTCGCGCTCGGCACTCAACAAGGCCTCGCTGTTGCTCTGACGCGCGCCAATCGCGATGCCGATGGCATGCTCGCGGGCGATGATTTGCAGCTCGGTTTCCAGGGCTTCGATGCGGCGGCGGCTGTCGTCCACTTCGGCCGGCACCGCATGCAGGCTGATGGCGACGCGGGCGCAGGCGGTGTCCAGCAGGCTCACGGATTTGTCTGGCAACTGACGCGCCGGGATGTAGCGGTGGGACAGCTTCACCGAAGCCTCCAGCGCTTCATCGAGGATCTGCACCTGGTGGTGCTTCTCCATGGTCGAAGCCACGCCGCGCATCATCAGCAGCGCCTTGTCTTCCGACGGCTCGGCGACTTGCACCACCTGGAAGCGGCGGGTCAGGGCCGGGTCTTTTTCGATGTGCTTTTTGTACTCGGCCCAGGTGGTGGCAGCCACGGTCCGCAGGGTGCCACGGGCCAGCGCGGGTTTGAGCAAGTTGGCCGCGTCACCGGTCCCGGCGGCGCCACCGGCACCCACCAGGGTGTGGGCTTCGTCGATAAACAGGATGATCGGCTTGGGCGACGCCTGGACGTCTTCGATGACCTGGCGCAGGCGCTGTTCGAACTCGCCTTTCATACTGGCGCCGGCTTGCAGCAGGCCCACATCGAGGCTGCGCAGTTCCACGTCCTTCAACGCAGGCGGCACGTCGCCGGCGACGATGCGCAGGGCGAAACCTTCGACCACGGCGGTCTTGCCCACGCCGGCTTCACCGGTGAGGATCGGGTTGTTCTGGCGACGACGCATCAGGATGTCCACCAGCTGGCGGATCTCTTCGTCACGGCCGACGATCGGGTCGAGCTTGCCGCTGCGCGCCTGTTCGGTCAGGTCGACGGTGAAACGCTTGAGCGCTTCCTGCTTGCCCATCGCGCTCGGCGCCATGGCACCGCTGGCTTCGCCCGGCACGGCGCCGGCGTTGAAACCGTCGCTGGCACTCAAGGCATTTTCGGGCGAGTCGCCGACGTATTCGTCAAAGCGTTCGCTCAGGGCCTCGGCCTTGATCTTGTCGAACTCCGACGACAAACCCAACAGCGCGTGGCGCAGGCTTGGGGTCTTGAGAATACCCAGCACCAGGTAGCCGGTGCGCACCTGGCTTTCGCCGAACATCAGGCTGCCATACACCCAGCCGCGCTCCACGGCTTCTTCCACATGGGACGACAGGTCGGTGATCGAGGTCGAGCCGCGCGGCAGGCGGTCCAGGGCTTCGGTCAGGTCGCGGGCCAGGCGCGCCGGCTCGACGTTGAACTGGCGGATGATGCGGTGCAGGTCCGAGTCCTGCAGTTGCAGCAACTGGTGAAACCAGTGGGCCAGTTCCACATACGGGTTGCCCCGCAGCTTGCAGAACACGGTGGCGGCTTCGATGGCCTTGTAGGCCACGCTGTTGAGTTTGCCGAACAGTGCGGCGCGACTGATTTCACCCATGCTCTGGATTCCTTGAGGTGGTGGCGTGATCGGCGTAATGCCGGGCCAGGATTAGGTCGTTGGCGTCGTGCGCGGGTTGGCCGAGCCACGTGTTAAAGCCCAGGCGAAACTGGCCGTTAAGCTGCAGTTTCGGGACTTCAGGTTGTTGCAGAACCAGGTTCAAATCCCAGTCCAGTTCATGGCCCAGGTACTCGGCCACCCACGCCACCAGCTCGTTGAACGGCGAGTGGCCGGGCAGCATGCCCATGTAGTCATCGAGCTTGAGCGGACCCAGGCGGATACGAAATTTATGCTGGCGATCCCACACATGGCTGCCCAGGCAGAAGTCCACGCCCAGCTGGTTGGCGCTGACACTCACGCGGCTGCGTTCGGGCAGTTCCAGCCATTGGCCGACGTACTCTTCGATCTCCACCGGCAGGCCGAAATACTCGCCGAGAATCGCCTTCAAACCATCCGGGTAGCGGGTTTGCGCCGACAGGTGGCCGCTGTAATGCAGCTTCGCCGTGTCCGGGATCAGGCCCTGATTGAGCAGGCTGGGCATGCCCCGGCCACTCAAGGCAGCGAGGCGTGCGGACCAGTAATCATCGTCCGGGCGGTCGTGGCTGACCGTCGGCCGCGCCTCGGCCCACGCGCGATAAAACAGGCTCAGCAGGCGATGATGGAACACATCCAGGAACTGCTTGCTGGTGCTGTCGGCGTTGTTGCGCTGGCGCTCACGCACGTACTCGGTGATGTGCAGTGGCAACGGGCCGTTGGGGCCGCCGAGGCCGAAGAAAAACTGTTCGAGACGCGCGGGCTTGCCGTCACCGCCAGGATCGACGGACGCGAGAGTCGCCGGGGCGAAGGTGCAATCGGCCTGTTGCCCGAGGCGCAACGGGTCATCCGCCAGGCGCAGGGAATGGCCCAGGCGCGGCAGGTCCGGCGATTCGCACTCGATACGCCGCAGCGCCTGGAAGAAGTCATATTCCCAGGGCTCCTGATGCATCGCATCGAGGGTACTCACAGGGTCGGACGACGCCCGGGCTTGGCTTTCCATCGCATGATCTCGCCGCGTTCGGTGGTACGGATCACCGTCTCGGTAAAACTGTTGATCGACACGTAACGTGCCAGGAAGCGCTCCAGCACCGCACCGAGCAGGAACACGCCGGTACCGCGAAACGCGTTTTCATCAAATTCCAGGGTAATTTCCAGGCCACGGCCAAACACAATCGGGCCGGGCATCGGCAGACGGCGGGTGACCGCTTTGCTGCTGACCTCGCGCAGGCCTTCGATCTGCAATTGCAGGGCGGCGTCGTTGCTGTCGCCGTACAGGCGCAGCAATTCGCGCAAGGCGGCCGCGCCCTGGCCCTGTTCGCTCAGGGACAAATAGTTGAGCGACAACTGGCTGATCAGGCGCCAGGCCTTGGCGTCGTGGGCATGGCTGGCGCGCGGGCGGCTCGGGCCGGCGACGCAGCGCACGGCCAATATCGGCGCGCTGTCGGCGAGGGTGAAGTCGGTCTTGCCGTTGCCCACGCCCATGAACAGCGGCAAATCGCGGTTGGTGCACAGCGCAGTCACGCCGAGTTGGCGCAGGTCGTGGCGGTAGGGCGCTTGCCGGCTGTCTACCAGGCTGACGAATGTTTCGCTGCCCACATAGGTTGAGCGCGGGCCGTTTCGACGTTGGTCGCTGGACAGCACGCGCGGCTCGCGGCGCACCGTGTAGTACGCCTGGTCGCGGCCGTAACGTGACGGATCGCGTACAGCATAGAACGGCAGGAACGGCTGCTCCGGCCCCGTGCCGTGGCCGGTGATGCCGCTCAGCGAGTGAATCTCGAAATCCATCGGCCGCGTGCGGTCGGCGATTACATGGTGTTCGTTGACCCGGTCGGACAAGTGAATACGGTCGACGCGCTTGGGGAACAGGTTGATCGCCGGCGTGCAGAACGGCAGGAATTGCGCGGCGCCGACGCTGCCTTCCAGGCTCGGTTCGTGGCGGTCGAACAGCACGATCAGCTCCAGTTCCTGGCCGTCGCAGCGTTTGACTGCGCGGCTCAGTTCGGCGAACTCGACGAACAGGAAGCGGTGGGGCAGGGCGAAGTATTCCTGCAACAGCCGATAGCCCTGGAACGCCCGCGCCACCACCGGCATGGCGGCGTCGGCATCGTCAAACCCCCGCGAGCGCAGCGCGTCCTGCGGCAGGCGTTCAACCCAATCACCACCGGGCTTGCGCGCAAACACCGCGCAGGCGTTGCCCAGCAATTGTTCGTAGAGGCGGAACGGTTGCTCATCGGCGCCGCTGAGGTACAGCGGCAGGTTGTCCAGCTCGAGGCTGTTGAAGGGTAATTCTGCGCCGGTGCGCAGGGTCAGGCGCAACCCGGCCTTGGCTTTCGGCTCGCTGGCCGCCAGGCGTCCGAGCACGGCGGCGGGGTTGCCGAAGTACTCGGCGCCGCTGACCTGCAACGGCCACAACGTCACCGGGTGTGCGGTGCGGTACTCGCAGCAGGTCTGGGTTTCGCGGCCCAGGGCGGCACGCAGTACGGTATCGCGGGGCAGGGGGAAGCCGCTGGCGAGGGAGCCCTCATCAGGGTCGGTCTGCAATTGCACCACCGTCATCGACGGGGTTGGCGCCAGGTAGTGCGGGTAGGCGATTTCCAGCAGGTTGTGGGTGAAGGTCGGGTACTCGGCGTCGAGCTTGAGCTGCACGCGGGCCGTGAGGTAGGCAAAACCTTCGAGCAGGCGTTCGACGTAGGGGTCGGCGCAGTCCATGCCGGACAGGGTCAGCCGACTGGCGATCTTCGGGTATTCCTTGGCGAACTCGGCGGCGCTTTCGCGCACGTGATGCAGTTCCTGGTTGTACAGCTCCAGCAGGCGCGGGTTCACGGGCGCCTCCGCTGGTCGGCATTCACGACGCGTACGTGGCCGGACTCAAGGTCCAGGTCGGTTTGCAGCAATAGGCGCAAGGGCACCGGCTGTGCCCACAGGTCGCCTTCGATCTCGAAACTCAGCGCGTTGTGGTTCATTTCACCGTGGCCGACGCGCGCTTTCACGCGCAAGGTATGGCGCAAAATGCGCGGTTCAAAAGTGGCGATCGCCTGATAGATCAGGGCTTCCAGGGCCTTGATATCCACACTGGACGCGCTATTGCCCGCCAGGGCCGGCAGGCCGTAGTTGATCACCGAGGTACCGGCCGGGGTGTGCAGCGTGGCATCGGCATCGAGCAACGACGTGGTATTGAGCAACCACGCCAGGTCACGCAAAACCGAGGCTTTCAATTGGGTCAGGGACAGCACGCGTTTGTCGGCGCTTTCCTTGGGATTGGTCGGGTCGTCGTCGGTCAACCGGTCCAGCAGGGATGGTTGCAGACGGTCGCGGGTGGCGATTTCGGTTACCACGTAAAGGGCGCCACATACATTTTTTGGTCGCCACCCGAGCCGCAGGATGCAAATGTACTAACGGGGGCCGCCTCAAACAGCCCTTGAGACTGACGAATAGCTTGCATCTTGCTGAGGCAGTCGCGGCTCGGCGCAGGCATATGCTCGCTATGCCAGACCGCAAAAATCGGAATGTCGTTGAAGGTCTCTACGCGCAGTTTTTGCTGTCTATCCAGGCTGAAGCTGCAAGGCCACGCCATGTCCAGCTTTATGTGGTTTTGGTCTGGCTTGACCAGCGTGCATTGGCCCTGTTCATCAATCAGCTTGAGCTGTTGCCCGACGAAGACGGCCTCGGTCGCTGGATTCTCGGCATGTTCGGCGCAAGCGCTCAGACTGATCAAATTCATGGTCAGGCAGAGGGTGAGTAGTGGTTTTTTCATTATGTGAGCTCCCAAAACCAGACAGCTCTGGAGCGGAAAAAGAGATCGCCAGTTTGGGTTATTCCTCGGTTCCATAGATCAATATGATCGCCGGTACGGTTATCCAGGGACTCGCCTGATTGCTGGAAACAATCCTTGAAAAAGATGAGCCCGGTTTTGCCCATCAGCGTGCGACGGTCTTCGGCGGTGTTACCCAAAATGGCGGGTCGTCCCAGATGCCTTTTCCACAGCCAATTAGCCAACGACTCGGCACCCCTGGCGTGTTCATGGGCACACTTGGGCTCGGTATAGGTAGATTTGTTGACCTTGATGGTCAGCTCGGCGTTGAGCACCAGACTCATGCGGATAGCGCATTGATTGGCCCAGGGACCATTGCAAGGGTCTGCTTTTGGATGCGTAACCAGAAGATCGGAATACGCTTTCCACAAATTGATGAACGAAGGTTTGGCCATGACTCAGATACCGAAGAGGAAGAGGTCGAATGCGAGCAAGCACCAAACCTCCGGCGCATGGCGCCAGAGGTGTATCGGATCAACGCTTGGTGTTGGACCGGATATTCCAGCCAAACTTGATCGGACCGCCGTCTTTGGTGCCGTCGGCTTTCTGCGGCTGGTAGTCGACCATCACCTGGGCAAAGTTCAGGGTGACGTTTTCGGTCAGGCGATCATCGCTGCCCGAGCCGCCGGTGCTCAGGGACGTGACCAGCACTTCTTCCAGGTTGATTACCATGTACTCGACCTGGCTTTCGCCGCCGGCCTTGCGCACGGTCAGCTTGACCTTGTCGATGTGCTTGCCGCTGGCGCAGTGCATCATCAGGTTTGGCGAGGCCTTGTCGACGTACTTGGTCAGCGACAGGTCCTGGATATTCACCTTGCCCGCGCCGCCGCCACCGCCGACATGCATGTTGCCGGACTGGGCCATGCCCCAGCTCCAGTTCAATACGTCAATTTCGTCCTTGTGGGCTTTGTCCATGGACTCGCCCTTGATGTCGCCGATCTTGATGAAAATATCAACAGCCATGTTTTCTCCCTGTGTGGCACGGGCCACTGAAGTGGGTGATCGTTCCCACGCTCTGCGTGGTAACGCATCGTGTGACGCTCTGCGTCACTGGGACGCGGAGCGTCCCGGGCGGCATTCCCACGCGGAGCGTGGGAACGAGCGAGTTACTTAGGCGCTTTTGGCCGAAGGCAGCTTCGATACCAGGCGCAGCGACACGGTCAGCCCTTCGAGCTGGTAGTGCGGGCGCAGGTAGAACTTCGAGTTGTAGTAACCCGGGTTGCCTTCGACGTCTTCCACGATCACTTCGGCGGCAGCCAACGGGTGCTGGGCCTTGGTGGTTTCGGTGGAGTGCGCCGGGTCGCCGTCGACGTAGTTGAGGATCCAGTCCTGCAACCAGCGCTGCATCTCGTCCTTCTCTTTGAAGGAACCGATCTTGTCGCGCACGATGCACTTCAAGTAATGCGCGAAACGGCAGGTGGCGAACAGGTACGGCAGGCGCGCGGCCAGGTTGGCGTTTGCGGTGGCGTCCGGGTCGTCGTATTCGGCCGGTTTCTGCAACGACTGCGCGCCAATGAACGCGGCGAAGTCAGTGTTTTTCTTGTGCAGCAGCGGCATGAAACCGTTCTTCGCCAGTTCCGCTTCACGGCGGTCGCTGATGGCGATTTCGGTCGGGCACTTCATGTCCACGCCACCGTCATCGGTAGGGAACGTGTGCGCCGGCAGGTTTTCCACTTCACCGCCGGATTCCACGCCACGGATGCGCGAGCACCAGCCGTAGAGTTTGAACGAACGGTTGATGTTCACTGCCATCGCGTAGGCGGCGTTGGCCCAGGTGTACTTGGAGCTGTCGGCGCCGTCGGTGTTTTCTTCGAAGGCGAAGGCTTCCACCGGGTCGGTCTTGGCGCCGTACGGCAGGCGCGCCAGGAAGCGCGGCATGGTCAGGCCGATGTAGCGCGAGTCTTCCGATTCACGCAGCGAGCGCCAGCCGGCGTATTCCGGGGTGGTGAAGATCTTGGTCAGGTCGCGCGGGTTCGACAGTTCCTGCCACGAGCCCATGCCCATCACAGTCGGCGAGGCGGCAGCGATGAACGGCGAGTGCATGGCGGCGCAGACTTTCGACAGCTCGCCCAGCAGCTCGACGTCGGGAGGCGACTGGTCGAAGTAGTAATCGCCTACCAGGCAACCGTACGGTTCGCCGCCGAACTGGCCGTATTCTTCTTCGTACATCTTCTTGAAGATCGGGCTCTGGTCCCACGCGGTACCCTTGAATTTCTTCAGGGTCTTGTGCAGTTCGGGCTTTGCAATGTTGAGCACGCGAATCTTCAGCTGCTCATCGCTCTCGGTGTTGTTGACCAGGTAGTGCAGGCCACGCCAGGCGCTTTCCAGCTGCTGGAAGTCCGGGTGGTGAATGATCTGGTTGACCTGGGCGGTGAGCTTGGCGTCGATGGCGGCGATGATCGATTCGATCGACTTGATCGCGTCGTTGGACACCAGGTCCGTTTGCGCCAAAGCCTGTTCGGCCAAGGTGCGCACGGCGGTTTCCACGGCTTCGCGGGCACGCTCGGTCTTGGGCTTGAATTCCTGCATCAACAAGGATGCGAACTCGCTGGTCTCTTCAGTGGCGCCCAGGCTCTGGACGCCTTCGCGGGCGGTATTCTCGGTCATGATTACTGGTCCCCTGCAGGCTTCGGCGCGCTGGCAAGTGCCTGGAGCAATGCCGGGTCCTTGATCGCCTTCATGATGATTTCTTCAGCGCCGGTCTTGCCGTCCATGTAGGTCAGCAGGTTGGCCAGCTGGGTGCGGGCTTCGAGCAGTTGCTTCAGCGAGTCGACCTTGCGGGCCACGGCGGCCGGGCTGAAGTCGTCCATGCTTTCGAAGGTGATGTCCAGGCTCAGGTTGCCTTCGCCGGTCAGCTCGTTCGGTACGTGGAACGCCACGCGTGGCTGCATGGCCTTGAGGCGCGAGTCGAAGTTGTCGACGTCCACTTCAAGGAACTTGCGGTCAGCCACGGGCGCCAGTGGCTCGGCAGGCTTGCCGGCGAGGTCGGCCATCACACCCATCACGAAGGGCAGCTGGACCTTTTTCTCGGCGCCGTAAAGCTCGACGTCGTACTCGATCTGCACTCGAGGCGCGCGGTTGCGCGCGATGAATTTCTGAGAACTTTGCTTCGCCACGTTGCTGCTCCTGGTCGCTTGAGCGACGGTGTTGTTACTGCGCAATCGGGCGGCTTACTCGCCGTCCGGGCCACGCAGGTTTTCAAATTGGGACATGCCGTCGGGAATCAGGTTGCGCACGATGGCCGCGAAGTCGGCGTGCACCAGATTCTTCGCCCGGTTCAACAGCACTGGCAGCGGGCTCGAAGGCTCGTGTCGGGTGTAGTACGCAAGGATCTTGTCGAGGCTGCGCAGCACCTCATCGCGGTTGGCGATGTCGCCGCTCGGGCGGGGTGCGGCGGGGGCAGCGGCGAAATCGACCGAGGGGGCTGTGTCTTCACTGACGGCCTCGGGTTCGCTGCTGGTTTCACTGTTCGGAACAAATTGACTGAGGATTTGCAGCGCCTGTTTGAGCGGTTGCTTCAACAGGCTGAGGTCGACGCCCTGGGCCGAACCGACCTGGTCGCTGACCTGTTGTTCGATGGCTTCGCAGGCGCCACGTGCGGCGCTCAAGGCGTCGCGGGTGGCGTGCAGTTGCTCGGGGTCGCTGTCGAGGAACGCTGCGTTCAGCTGCTGGGCGCCGAGTTGTTCATCGGGAAAGCTCATCAGGCCGCTGGCGTTCAGCGCTGCGCGCAGGCTCACGGGGCCGAAGGTGCGCGAACGCGTGAGAATGCTTTCGCGCAGCAGGCGAATGGTCGCGTCGCTGGTCAAGCCGGACAGGGCGTTGATGCGCACGGTGGGGTCGTTGTTGTCGTCGGCATCCAGGCGCGGGTGCAGCTCGGCCCAGTATTCGCGCAGCAACGCATTGATCAGCGTGAGCACTTCGGCCAGCCCGGCGACACCCTGCAGGGCGAGCGAGCTTTGCAGCAGAAAATGGGTGATACGCAGGTCTTTGCTGCGCTGCAGCAAGTCGAGGCTTTGCTGCTGGACGCTGCGCCATTCCGGCGGTTCGGCAGGCAGGATCGAGTCGCCCATGCTGCGCTCGGGTTGGCCCTTGGCGGCACGCTCCAGGTGGAGAAAGTCCGCGTCATATTCCATATCTTCGCCACACGGCGAAGTCGCGGAAACGGCGGTGAGCAGCAACGGCACATCCACTGAAATTGATCTCCCTATCAGCCCGTTAGATGGCGGGCAATGCATGCATTAGTTGCGCGAGGAACTGTGCATGTTTTCTTGGTTATATAAGCAAGATGCCACTACTGTGCCATTACTGGTATTCAAGAAGTTGTGCATTTTTGGTGTAGTAGTTACGCCTTGTCAAGGTAAGCTATTCGCGCTCTGTGACAGATGTGCGGTGCTTAACACCCTGCGCGACTGGTGGGTCGAGTGGCACGCAGGGGAAGGATTTTTGTCATGGGGCCCGGTTAACATCAGCGATCACGCTGGTAAAAGCAGGTGTGAAGGTCGTTTTCACCATTGGGTGGGGATGTCTCGGGAAACGCTGCCCCGGGAACCGACTGCGCGCGAAGTATCAGCAAGGAGGCGAGATGTCGCTGTGTTTGACTATCACTAGTTATCACAAGATTACCCCCGGGCAATGCTCGGAAAAGTCCATGAACCAGGGCTCGATGGCGATCGGCCGCAGTTCGGAAAATGACTGGGTATTGCCTGATCCTGAGCGTCTGGTCTCCTCGCAACACTGCGTTATTCAATACAAGGATGGCCGGTATTATTTAACCGATAACAGCACCAACGGTGTGGAGTTGGTTAGCGCCGGCATTCGTTTGCGCCGGGGTAACAGCGAACCGCTGCAAGATGGCGAGTTGATCCGCATCGGCGATTACGAGATCCAGGTGCGCATCGATTTCAATGTGCAAGCCGTTGATAGCCGGCCCTTTGCCGGTGATTCGCCGAACAGCTTTGAAGCGCTGATGGGCGCCGTTGTGAGTGCGCCGGCAGCGACACCGGTGATCGCGCCGCAGTTCCAGGGTGCCTCGTCGATGGAAACCATGCCGGACCTGTTCGACTTCCTCAGCCCCACCGCCGTGCCGCCGCCGACCGTGCCGGACCACGTGCCCTCCGAGCAACACGATTTCCGCCCGCCGACCCCGGTGGCTGTGCCCGTGGTCGAAAAACCCGTGGTAGCGAGCTCGGTGATACCCGAGGACTGGGACCTGCTGGGCGACACACCCGCACCGGCCATTGGCGCACCGCCGCCACCACCGGCGCCCGTTATCCAACCGCCACCCGTGGTCGAGCCTTCGCTCCCCGTGGCCGACACCCAACAGCCCGATCTCTTGCAAGCCTTCCTGCGTGGCGCCGGCCTCGACCAACTGCGCCTGGACAAGGCCCAGGCCGAAGCCCAGATGGAAAGCATCGGCCGCAGCTACCGGCTGATGGTCGAAGGCCTGATCGACGTGTTGCGCGCCCGTGCCAGCCTCAAGGGCGAGTTCCGCATGCAGCAAACCATGATTCAGCCTGCTGAAAACAATCCGTTGAAATTCGCCCCGAATGCCGACGAAGCGTTACTGCTGCTGCTTCGCCATGGCAACCAAGCGTTTATGGCACCGGACATTGCAGTGCGCGACAGTTTCGACGACCTGCGCGCCCACCAACTGGCGGTGATGGCCGGCGTGGAAGCGGCGATCAAGCACCTGCTGATGCGTTTCGAACCGGCGCAGTTGGAAGAGCGCATGGGCAAACCCGGCGGGCTCTCGAGCATTTTCAACGGCTCGCGCCAGGCCCAGTACTGGCAGCAGTTCACTGAGCTCTACAGCAATATTTCCCGCGAGGCCCAGGAAGATTTCCAGGACCTGTTTGGCCGCGAATTCAGCCGGGCCTACGAAGAGCACAGCGCACGACAGCGACGCTGACAGCGACGCGACAAAGGATCAACGGATAGCTAAGTACGTCATTGAGGACGCAGGATGATTCCCAGGTTTTTACTCGCAGTGGCCACCGCGCTGCTGCTGACGGCGTGTGCCAAGGATGCCGTCAAACCCGAAGCGGCTGGCGATGCCGAGGCAAACACCGCCGCCGTCGAGCTGCACTTCCACGCGATTGCCGGGCTTAACCCCGGCGCCAACGGCCAGGCCGCCCCTGTGCGCGTGCGCATCTTCGAACTGAAAAACGCCGCCACCTTCGGCCGCGCCGATTACTTCGCCCTCGCTGACCGCGCGCAGTCCACCCTCGGGCTGGACCTGCTCGACCAGGACGAAGTGATGGTCCAGCCCGGCCAGCAACTGAGCGTGCAGCGCGACCTCGACCCGTCCACCCGCCAGATCGGGCTGTTGGTGGGTTACCGAGAGTTGGACCGCGCGCAATGGCGCACGGTGATCAACGTGCCGGCGCGCCAATACACCGAATACCAGATCAGCCTCGATGTGCGCGCGGTGAGTGCGGACGTCGTGGTTTCCCCATCCAGCCCTGCCCAATAAGAAGCAATCGGAGCTCCCATGTCCTGGAACAATCGCGTGGTCTGGTCGGAAGGCATGTTCATCGGAACGCAGCACTTCCAGCAGCATGACCGTTACCTGGAAAACCTGATCGACGCCCGCAGCCGCCCGTTGTCCGCCGGCGCCTGGGGCTTTTCCGAGTTGCTGATCGACCAGGGCCTGCTGGCCCAGGGCAAGCTGGCGATCGTGTCGGCGCGCGGCCTGTTGCCCGACGGCACGCCGTTCAATATCCCCCAGGATGACCTGGCGCCGAGCCCGCTGAACATCGACGACAACCTGCGCGACGGCCTGGTGTACCTGGCCTTGCCGCTCAAGCGCGCTGGCGCCCGCGACACCGTCGACGACGGCGAAGACCTTGGCGCCGCGCGTTATGTAAGCCAGGTACGCGAAGTGCGCGACGACAACGCGCCGTTCGAAAACCGCGCGCCGGTCGCCGTGGGTTCGCGGGCGCTGCGCCTGCTGACAGCGCAGGACGGCATCAGCGATTACGCCGCCATCGGCCTGGTGCGCATCAAGGAAAAACGCGCCGACCGCGCGCTGGTGCTTGACGACACCTACATCCCACCCGTTTTAGACGTGGCCGCGAGCAAACCGCTGACGGCCTTTCGCAGCGAACTGCTCGGCCTGCTGCACCAGCGCGGCGAAGCCCTGGCCGGCCGCGTGGTGGCCTCGGGCGCCGGTGGCGCGTCGGAGATTGCCGATTTCATGCTGCTGCAACTGGTCAATCGCGCCCAGCCGTTGATCCAGCATTTCAGCCAGTTGAGCCCGCTGCACCCGGAGCGCTTCTTCAGCGAACTGGTAAGCCTGGCCGGTGAGTTTTCGACCTTCTCCACCTCGGGCCGACGCCCCCAGGAATACCCGCAATACCAGCACGACGACCTGGTCCTGAGCTTCGCTCCGGTGATGCAGGCGCTGCGTGAAGCGCTGTCGATGCTGATCGACAGCAAAGCCACGCCGATCCCGATTGTCGAGAAAGCCTATGGCGTTCACGTGGCCATGTTGGCCGACAAGACCCTGCTCGACAGCGCCAGTTTCATCCTCGTGGTGCGTGCCGATGTGCCCGGCGAAACCCTGCGCGCGCGCTTCGGCCAGCAGAGCAAGGTCGGCTCGGTGGAGCACATCCGCGACATGGTCAACCTGCAACTGCCGGGCATCAGCCTGCTGCCGCTGCCAGTGGCGCCTCGCCAGATTCCCTACCACGCAGGCTCCACCTATTACGAACTGGACCGGGGCAGCGAGCACTGGCAGCAGCTGAGCAATTCCGGCGGTTTTGCCTTCCACATCGCCGGGCAGTTCCCGGGCTTGAACCTGGCCTTCTGGGCGATCCGAGGATAATCCGCGATGCACCCCAATGATGATGACCGCACCCAGTTCATGCCGCGACCAGGCGGCCGAGAGCCTGCGCCTGCGCGTGCCGAACCGGCACCGCTGTCGATGCCTGCCGCGCCGATCCTCACCGGCAAAAGCCAGGGCCTGAACCCGCTGGAAAGCGCCGCCGGACCGCTGTTGGCGCTGTTGACGCGCCTGCGCAACACCATTGCCCATCCGGCGCCGGCCAGCCTGCGCGCGCAGTTGCTGGCCTACCTGCGCCAGTTCGAAGAGCGCGCCGAAGCCGCCGGTGTGGCGCGCAACGAAGTGCTGCTGGCGCGTTACGCGCTGTGCACCGCTCTTGATGAAGCCGTGTTGAGCACGCCGTGGGGCAGCACCAGCGACTGGGGCAAGCAGAGCCTGTTGATCACCGTGCACAACGAAGCCTGGGGCGGCGAAAAAGTCTTCCAGTTGCTCGACCACTGCCTGCAAAGCCCACGGGAGCGCCTGTACCTGCTGGAGCTGTTTTACCTGTGCATGTGCCTGGGTTTTGAAGGCCGCTACCGCGTGATGAATGACGGTCGCAGTCAGTTGGAAGCGTTACGTGAACGTACCGCTGCGGCAATTCGCAGTGCCCGTGGCGAGCACGAGCGTGAGCTGTCGCCGCACTGGCGCGGCGTGACCGTGGCGCGTGATCGCCTGGCGCAGTTCATGCCGCCGTGGATCGCCGTGGCCATTGGCCTGGCGCTGCTGTTGGCGTTGCTGTTTGGCCTGCGCATGAAGCTGGCCTCGGACGCCGAACCGGTGTTCAAGAATATCCATGCCTTGGGTGAGATCCCGGTGCAGGCCATCGACCGTCCGGTGGCGCAGCCCAAAGTCATCGAGCGGCCGCGCCTGGCGGGCTTCCTGGTGGAAGACATCAAGGCCGGCCGTGTTGCCGTTGAAGACAAGGTCGACCGGTCCGTCGTGACCATTCGCGGTGATGAACTGTTTGCGTCCGCCAGCTCCAGCATCGTCGATGACTACCAGCCACTGATGCTGCGCATCGCCGATGCTATCCGCAAGGTCAAGGGCCAGGTGCGCGTCACCGGGCACAGCGACAACCGCCCGATTGCCACGCTGCGTTTCCCGTCCAATTGGGCCTTGTCCGAGGCGCGGGCCAAGTCGGTGCTGGAGATTCTGGCGGCCAAGACCGGCCAGGCCGACCGCTTCAGCGCTGAGGGCAGAAGCGACACCACGCCGGTGGCCACCAACGCCACCGCAGAAGGCCGTGCCCGCAATCGTCGGGTTGAAATCACCGTATTGGCGGAGGGCGTCGAGTGAAGGCGTTTTTCAGTTTTATGATTCGCTGGGTGATCCCCGTGCTGGGCCTGATCGCCCTGAGCCTGATCATCTGGTTTGTCGGGCCTTTGCTCGACGTGCTGGTGCCGGAAGGGCGCCGTTGGGCGCTGATCATCCTGGTGTTCGCGGTGTGGCTCGCCTACCGCGTGTTCCGCATTATCCAGGCGCGGCGACAGGCCGCCGAAGTCATGCGCAGCCTGGCGGCACAAACCCCGGCCGACCCCAACAACGTGGCCACTGCCGAAGAGTTGTCGACCCTGCGCCAACGCATGGACGAAGCGCTTGCGCTGCTGAAAAAAGCCAAGCTGGGCGGTGATGAACGCCGCAACCTCTACGAGCTGCCGTGGTACGTGATCATCGGCCCTCCGGGCTCGGGCAAGACCACTGCGCTGGTCAATTCCGGGCTGCACTTTCCGCTGGCGGCTCAGTTGGGCGCCGGCGCGGTGCGTGGCGTGGGCGGTACGCGCAACTGCGATTGGTGGTTTACCGATCAGGCAGTTTTGCTCGACACCGCTGGCCGTTACACCACCCAGGACAGCAACTCCACGGTGGACAAAGCCGCCTGGCTGGGCTTCCTCGACCTGCTGAAAAAACAACGCTCGCGCCGTCCGATTGATGGTGCCTTCATCGCCATCAGCCTGTCGGATTTACTGCTGGGCAGCGATGCCGAACGCGCCGCCCATGCGGCCGCCATCCG
The DNA here is from genome assembly GCF_001050345.1 of Pseudomonas fildesensis. Classification (GTDB taxonomy): domain Bacteria; phylum Pseudomonadota; class Gammaproteobacteria; order Pseudomonadales; family Pseudomonadaceae; genus Aquipseudomonas; species Aquipseudomonas fildesensis. The sequence goes on from NZ_LFMW01000006.1 coordinate 83,168, forward strand.
CCTGCGCATCCAGGAGCTGTACACCCAACTGGGCGTGCGTTTCCCGATCTACCTGATGCTGACCAAGCTCGACCTGGTGCCGGGCTTCATGGAGTTCTTCGACAACCTGAGCAAGGAAGACCGCGCCCAGGTGTGGGGCATGACCTTTGCCCTGGACGACGGCAAAAACAGCGACAGCCCGCTGGCGCACCTGCAAAGCGAATTCGCCGGCCTGGAACAACGCCTCAACGAACGCCTGGTGGAGCGCCTGCAACAGGAGCGCGACCCGGCGCGGCGCGACCTGATCTACGGCTTCGCGCAGCAGTTCGGCGCATTGAAGGATTGCCTGCAAAGCTTCCTCGAAGGCGTGTTCAAGCCCAACGCCTTTGAAGAGCGCGTGTTGCTGCGCGGTGTGTACTTCACCAGCGGCACCCAGGAAGGCAGCCCGATTGATCGCTTGATCGGCGCCATGGCCCAGAGCATGAACCTGGACCGCCAGCACCTGGCGCGCCAGAGCGGCACCGGGCGCAGTTACTTCATCGAAAAACTGTTCACCGCTGTGGCTTTTGCCGAGCGTGGGCTGGTGGGTGTGAACCCGAAGGTTGAGCGTCGCCGTAAATGGCTTGCTCGCGGCGTATTGGCTGCCACCGTGGCCCTGGTGGTCGTGGTCAGCAGCCTGTGGTGGGTGAGTTATCGCGCCAACCAGGCGTATATCGCCCAGGTCGACCAAAAGGTTGCGCCACTGGGCCAGACTGTACAAAACCTGAGCCCGGCGCAGCGTGAAGTGCTCGCCGTGCTGCCGTTGCTCAACGCCGTGAAGAACCTGGCGGGTGATTCGCCCAGTTGGTCCGAGGGCCTGGGCTTGTACCAGGGCGATATGCTCGAAGCCGAGTCTGCCAGCGTCTATCGCAAGCTGTTGATCGCTGTATTCGCGCCACGCCTGGTGACGCGCATCGAAGAGCAACTGCACGGCGGCGGTAATTCCGACTTCCTTTACGAAGGTCTCAAGGCTTACCTGATGCTGGCCGATGCCGAGCATTACGACCCGGACTTCATCAAGGCCTGGATCGCCCTCGATTGGGACCGTAACCTGCCACGCGACCTCCCGGCCGATCAGCGCCAGGCGTTGACCGGGCACTTGCAGGCGCTGTTCGAACGCCATCCGCCGAACGCGCGCCTCGACCCGCGCTTGATCGATGACCTGCGTCGCCAGCTGCAACAACTGCCGGTGGCCCAGCGCGTGTACGACCGCGTCAAGCGCCAGAAACTGCCTGAAGGCATCCCTGACTTTCGCCTCAACGAAGCCGCTGGCCGTGACGCCGCTCTGGTGTTCAGCCGCAAGAGTGGCAAGCCGTTGGGTGAGCCGTTGAGTGGGTTTTTCACCGCCAAGGGTTATCGCCAGGCGTTCCTTCTGAGCAGCCTGAACCAGACCGGCACCCTCGCTGAAGAGCAATGGGTATTGGGCCATGAACAGGCCGATCAACAGAACGTGGTAAGCCTGGCCGCCGATGTGCGCCGCCAGTATTTCCAGGACTACCAGCGTCAGTGGGACGCCTTGCTCGCCGACATCGACTTTGTGCCAATCACCAGTGTGGCCCAGGCCGCCGACGTGCTGCGGGTGATTTCCGGCCCGACTTCGCCGCTGAAAAAGCTGCTGGTGGCGGTGGCCAAGGAAACCGATCTGCAAGCTGAAGAACGCCAATTGGCCGCCAAGGGCGTGCCGGTGGAAGGCGGTGTCGACAAACTCAAGGAGCGCCTCGGCAGCCTGCTCGGTCAGGAGCAACCGACCGCCAATGCTCCGCAAGCAGCGGACGATCCGGTGACCGCGCACTTTGCCGAACTCAACAGCATCGTCAGCAAGAACGAAGGCGAACCAGCGGCCATCGACGGCCTGCTGGCCGACATGAACGCGCTGTATGTGCAGGTCAGCGCCATGGTCGGCGCCAGTGGTGATGCCTTGCTCGGCGAGGCAAAGAACCAGGCAGCGGCTGCGGCCACGCGGGTCAGCCTGAATGCCGAACGCCAGCCGCCGCTGGTGCAGGGCATGGTCAAGTCGGTGGTCAATTCCACCACCAACAGCATGATGGGCGGGGTGCGCAACCAGCTGAACGCGGCCTGGGTCAGCGAAGTGGTCAACGTGTACCGCCAGTCCCTGGCCGGGCGTTACCCGATGTCGCCCGGCAGTTCGCGGGACGCCACCCTGGATGACTTCGGTCAGTTCTTCGGTGTGGGCGGGGTGATGGACAACTATTTCCGCAAATACCTGCAGCCTTATGTCGATACGTCCGCACAGACCTGGCGCTGGCAGCCGGGCGCCGCGCAGAAGCTCGGGATTGGCCCTGGCGTGCTGCAAACCTTCCAGCGCGCGGCGGCTATTCGTGACGCGTTCTTTAGATCGGGGGGCACGCAGCCGATCGTGCGTTTCGAACTCAAGCCGGTGTCGATGGACCCGACCATCACCCAGTTCCTGCTCGACCTCGACGGCCAGCAATTGAGCTACGACCACGGCCCGAGCCGCCCGGTGGCGATGCAATGGCCGAACCCTGGCAGCATTGGCGTGGTGCGTATTTCGATCATGCCGCCATCGGCCAGCGGGCGTTCCGGCGTGACCCTGGAAGGCCCGTGGGCCTGGTTCCGCCTGCTGGAACAATCGGACCTCACGGCGGGTAACTCGCCGGATCGCTTCAACCTGCGCCTGCGGGTCGACGGCGCGAGCATCGCCTATGAGCTACGCGCCAACAGTGCCTTCAACCCGTTCAAGAGCCGCGTGCTCAGTGGCTTCAGCCTGCCGGAGCGGCTATGACGACGCTGGGTTTCTACGGCAAGTTGGCCAGCCGCGGTGATTTTGTCAGCCGCGCCTTGCCCCAGAGTTTTGTTGGCCCGTGGGACAGCTGGCTGGCGGCGGGTTTGCTTGCCAGTCAACACCGCCTCGGCGCCGATTGGCTCAACGTATACCTGGTCAGCCCGCTGTGGCGCTTTGTGCTGGCGCCGGGTGTGTGCGGGCCGGACGCGGCGGCGGGCGTGGTGATGCCGAGCATTGATCGGGTTGGGCGGTACTTCCCGCTGGCGGTGGTCAGCTTGCTCGATCACGACACCAATCCCGCCTCCCTGGTGGGCGGGCCGGACAGCTGGTTCGAGCAGGCCGAAGAGCTGTTGCTCAGCACTCTGGATGCCCGCGCCAGCTTTGAAGATTTCAACGATGGCCTCGACGCCCTGGGCTTGCCGGCGACTGAACCGCGTGCGGTGGACAGCCGTTTCGCCGGCCTGCAGCGCGTGGCGGCCAGCGTGCCCCATCAGCGTATGGCCGCACTCGCCGAACAGGCCTGCGACGGCGCAAGTCTTTGGTGGGGCCGTGGCTCGCAGACGATTTCCCCTGGTTTATTGCGGTGTCAGGGCTTGCCTGCCGCTGGCGATTTTGCGCAGTTTTTGCTCGGACAAGAAGGTGTGGTGTAGATGGGGTCGACGTACAAATCCGCGAGCAAAAGTCATGTGGGCATGGTTCGCCAGGTCAACGAAGACGCCTGCCTGGACCTGCCGGAAAACCGCCTGTGGGTGGTGGCCGACGGTATGGGCGGGCATGCGGCGGGGGATTACGTCAGCAGCCTGATCGTCGACAGCCTGCGCAGTGTGCCCGTGGGCCGTTCCCTCGACGAGTACGCGGCGGCCCTGCGCAACGACCTGAGCCGTATCAACGCCGCCGTGCGTGAAGAAACCGCCAACCGTGGTGTGACCATGATGGGCAGCACCGTGGTGGTGCTCGCCGCCCGAGGTTTGCGCGGCGTGTGCCTGTGGGCCGGCGACAGTCGCCTGTACCGCCTGCGCGATGGCGTGCTCGAAGGCATTTCCCGCGACCACAGCTACGTACAGGACCTGCAGGACAGCGGCCTGCTCAGCGAAGCCGAAGCGCGCGTGCACCCGCGCGCCAATATCGTCACCCGCGCGATTGGCGTGGAAGCGCAACTTGAGTTGGCAGTCGTCGACCTGCTGATCGCCCCCGGTGACAGCTACCTGCTGTGCAGCGATGGCTTGAACAAAACCGTCGAAGACCATGAGATCCGCGAAGTGCTCAGTCACAACGCGCCGGATGAAATCGTGCGTAGCCTGGTGCACCTGGGGCTTAACCGGGGCGCGCCGGACAACATCACCGCCATCGTCGTGAAGGTATCGCCATGAACATCGTGATTCCGGGTTATGACATCGACGGCGAAATTGGCGAAGGCGCCATGGCCAGCGTGTACCTGGCGACCCAGCGCTCGCTGGAGCGCAAGGTGGCGCTGAAGGTAATGGCCGCCGCGCTGGCAGCCGACCCGAGCTTCTGCGAGCGCTTCCTGCGCGAGGGCAAGACCCTGGCGCGTTTGTCGCACCCGCACACGGTGACCATCCATGACATCGGCAATGTCGGTGAGCTGTATTACATGGCTATGGAATACCTGCCCAACGGCACGCTCAAGGAACGCATTGCCGCCGGCCTGACGCCGGAGCAGGGCCTCACGCTGATCCGCCAGATCGCCTCGGCCTTGGGTTATGCGCATGCCCAAGGGCTGGTGCACCGCGACGTCAAGCCGGCGAACATTCTTTTCCGCGCCGACGGCACGGCCGTGCTGTCGGACTTCGGTATCGCCAAGTCGCTGGATGATCGCACCCAGTTCACCCAGGCGGGTTTTGCCGTGGGCACGCCGAGCTACATGAGCCCGGAACAGGCGCGGGGCCAGGAGATCGATGGCCGCGCCGACCTGTATGCGCTGGGCGTGGTGCTCTACGAAATTTTGGTCGGCAAGCTGCCGTATAACGGCACCGATGCGCTCTCTACAGCGTTGGCGCACCTGACTGAACCGTTGCCGGAATTGCCGGTGCACCACGGGCGTTATCAGGGCGTACTGCGTAAGCTGTTGGCCAAGGACCCGGCGGAGCGTTTCCCGGATGCGGCGGCGTTGCTGCTGGCGCTGGACCAACTGCCGGTGGACTCGCCGGAAGCCACGCGGGTACGGCCGTTGCCGATCCCGCTGAGCTTTGATCTGGCGGGCATGACCCCGGTCACCATCGACATTCCGACCGACAAACCCCAGCCGCAACCGGTACGCCAACCGGTGGTGACGCCGACGCAACACAGCGCCGTATCCGAGCAGCGCCGTGGCCCGGTGCTGGCGCTGGCTGCTGTAGCGGTCGCCGTTGCGCTGGCGATCGGTGGCGGCAGTTACTGGTGGTTGAGCGGTAGCGATGAGCCTGTCAAACCGCCTGCGGCTGTCGTGCCCAAGGTAACGCCAGCCGCAGTGGTAGCGGAGGCGGATGGCGGTCAACGTCCATTGTTGATGGCCGGTAAGAAAACCCTGTTCCAGCGCGTTCTCAGCAAGCCCGGCGCCAAGCTGTCCAGCGATGCGGGCAGCGCGCCCGGCAAAGCCCTGCCGGCGTTTTCCGTGCTCTATGTGTATCAGCGCAAAGACGTCGACGGCAGCCCGTGGGTACGCGTCGGCACCGCCACCGATGGGCGCAGCGACGGCTGGTTGCCGGCGTCCCAGGTCAGCGATTGGAAACAGAGCCTGGTGCTCAAGTTCACCGAGCGTTCAGGGCGTGCCCCGGTGATGTTCCTGCGCCAATCCAGCGAGGTGGAAAAGCTGCTCGCTGATCCTGCCGCCGCCAAAGGCGTGTTGGCCAAGGCGCAGAAAAACAGCGAAGACAACGGCCAGGTCCTGGCCCTGGAACCGACTGCCAGTGCAGTGCCGCAGAATCAGTTCTACCTGCTGCCGATCTTCGATTCCAAAGAGAGCTTCGACGAAAACGGCCAGCCGGTGCAGTTGCTCAATGTCGCGTCCATTGACCCCGGCAGCAGCGCGGTCGCCAAGCCCTCGACGCCGGTGATCAACGCCAATGCCGACGCTTTCCGCACCGCCGTGGTGCTGGTCGTGGACACCACCGTTTCCATGCAGCCCTACATCGACCAGATTCGTGATGTGGTGCACGAGCTGCAAACCCGCATCGCCGAACGCGGCGAGCTGGACAGCGTGAGCTTCGGCCTGGTGGGTTTTCGCAGCAGCGTCAAGAAAACCCCTGGCCTGGAATACGTCGCCAAGACCCTGATTAGCCTCGACCAGGGCCGCGACCCGCAACGCTTCCTCGACATAGCGCGCGAGGTGAAAGCGTCCACCGTGTCCAGCCATTCGTTCAACGAAGACGCGTTTGCCGGGGTAATGCAGGCCGTGGACGGCATGGACTGGTCCGGTTACGGCGGGCGCCTGATCCTGCTGGTCACCGACGCCGGTGCGCTGCGCAAGAACGACCCGTTCGCCGCCACCCAGATGAACGAAGCCGAAGTGCGCCAGGCGGCGCTGGGCAAGCAGATCAAGATCTACGCCCTGCACCTGCGCACCGACGCTGGCAAGAAAACCCACGCCGGTGCCGAAAGCCAATACCGCATCCTCACCGCCGACGCCAACCCGCAGATCGGCGACCTGTACACGCCGGTGCCCGGTGGCGATGTGCGCAAGTTGGGTGAGCGTGTGGATGAGATTGGCAGCGTATTCGCCAATCTCGTACACCAGGTGCGCAGCAACACCCCGCAACCCGTGCCGTTGCTGAGTTCAGCGCCGAGCCTGGCGGACAAGTCCACAGCGGTTGGCTACGCGATGCACATGGACTTCCTCGGCCGCAAAACCGCGAGCCAGGCGCCGCAGCTCGTCAGTGCCTGGACCGCCGACCGCGACCTGACCAACCCGGCGCTGCCGGCGTTCCAGGTGTGCGTGATGCTGACCAAGTTGCAGCTCAACGATTTGCAGCAGTCGCTGAAACTGATCGTCGACGCCGCGCGTAAAACCCAGACCTCTCCCAAGGATTTCTTCCAGGAAATCGCCAGCGCTTCGGCTTATATGAGCCGAGACCCGCAGGCGCTGCGCAAGGGTGGCAATCTGGCCGACGGCGGTATCCTCGGCGAATACCTGGAAGGCCTGCCGTACCGCAGCAAGTCGCTGAACATGACCCAGGATTTGTGGTTGTCGTTGAGCGTGGCCGAGCAGGAAGACTTTATCGACGAGCTGGATTCGAAAATCCGCCTCTATGAAACCTTCCACAATGATGTGGCCAACTGGGTCCGTTTCGGCGATGCAGAACCGGGCGATGCGTTGTACCGCGTGCCGTTGTCGACGCTGCCGTAATGCTGAACCTGAGCGCGGTGCACAAGAGCCGGGGCCTCGGTAGCCAGCGCTATAGCCTGGTGATTCCGGCGCTCACGCTGTGCGCGGGTGAGCAACTGGCGATTGTCGGGCCGAGTGGCTGCGGTAAAAGCACCTTGCTCGACCTGCTGGCGCTGGTGTTGGCGCCGGATCAGGTGGGCCAATTCGACTTCAATCACACCGATATCGGCGAGCTGTGGCGTGCCGACAAGCAAACCGCATTGGCCGAACTGCGCAGCCGTCACCTGGGCTATGTGCTGCAAACCGGCGGGCTGCTGGGCTTTCTCGATGTGCGCAGCAACATCGCCTTGTCCCGGCAACTGCTCGGCTTGAAAGACGATGGCAGCGTGGCGCGTCTGGCCGAGCAGCTGGAAATCAGCGATCAGCTGGCCAAGAAGCCGGCTGCGTTGTCAGTGGGCCAGCGCCAGCGCGTGAGTTGCGCCCGTGCGCTGGCCCATGCGCCGCAACTGGTGTTAGCGGATGAGCCGACCGCGTCCCTCGACCCTCTCAATGCCGAGCGGGTGATGCAGGCGCTGCTGGCTCAGGCCCGCGAACACCGCGCCGCCTGTGTGATCGCCACCCATGACGAGCCGCTGGCCCGCGCCAGTGGTTTGCAGGTACGGCGCATCAGTTGCCGTCGCGACACCGACGGCGGCGTCACCGCGACCCTCGGGGAGGCCGGCTGATGCGTATCCCTCTGGTGGCTTCCCTGGCCTGGCAGGATTACCGCAACGACGCCTGGCTGTCGGCCTGTTCGGTGCTGGCGCTGGTCGCTGTCATCGCCCCGTTGCTGGTGTTATTTGGCCTGAAATTTGGACTGGTCAGCAGTTTGACCGAACGTTTGGAGACTGACCCCGCTACCCGTGAAATTATTCCGTTGGGCGGTGGTCGATTTAGCAGTGCGTTGGTCGAGCAGCTTGGCCGGCGCAGTGATGTGGCGTTTGCGATACCGCGCACGCGGCAGATTGCGGCGACGGCGCAGGTGGGCACGTTGAGCCTGGAAATGTTGCCGACCGCGCCGGGTGATCCGTTGCTCGCCGGCCTGCCGATGCCTCGGGGCCTGGACCAGATCGTGCTGAGCCATACCGCTGCCGAGAAGCTCGCGGCGCGGCCGGGGGATTGGCTGGAAACCAGTTTTGCGCGGCAGGTAGCGGGGCGCATCGAGGCCCAGCGCACACGGGTGCAGGTGCTGGCGGTATTGCCGCTGGAAGCCTTCGCCCGCGACGGTTTGTTTGCAGCGTTGAGCCTGCTGGAAGCGGCGGAAGATTATCGCGACGGCCGCGCTGTGCCGGCGCTGGGTTGGGACGGTGACGCGGTGGGCGTGAGCGAGCAGCGGGTGTATCCAGCGTTTCGCTTGTATGCGCGCAGCCTCACCGATGTGGAGCCGCTGCGAGTGTATTTCGCCGGGCAGAATCTGCTGGTGTCGACCCAGGCGTTGAGCATCGCTCAGGTGCAGTCGTTGAGCCGCAACCTGTCTCTCGTATTTTGGATCATCGCCGGGTTGGCCTTGACCGGGGCGTTTGCGGCGATCTTCGCCGGAGCGTTGGCCGCCGTGGCGCGTAAGCGTCGGGAGTTGTCGGTGTTGCGTCTGCTGGGCTTTTCCACCGGTGCGCTGTTGCTGTTCGTGGTGGTGCAGGCGCTGTACAGCGCAGGTGTTGCCGCTGTGCTCAGTGCCGGACTGTATGGCCTGGCCGAGGCGGGTTTGAATCAATTATTCGTGCAGGTGCCGGGCGAACACGCCAGTCACCTGCTGGCGCGTCATTACGGCCTGGCCCTGGTTGCAGTCCTCGGCGTCAGCGCCGTGGCGGCGGCCTGTGGGGGTTGGCGAGTGGCGCGTATCCAGGCTTCTGAAGGAATCAGAGATGTATAAGTTACTGGGCGCCGCCGTGGCGCTGAGCCTGGCCTCGATGGCTTGGGCTGATGAAGCAAGCGACAAACTCGACAACCCAAAGCCGCTGCCGGACGACGTCAGCCTGCCGCTGCCCTGCGAAGGCAACATGGTGTTCCGCTACGCCTATGTGCTGGCGCAGGGCACGCTGGATGACCGTGAGATCAGTCTCGGCTACCCCTTCGCCGAAGGCGAGGCGGGCTATCAGCAGTCGTTTATTTCCGGCTACCGCCGCGACTTTATCAACGGTCAGTTCACCCTCAAGGACTTGCCCAGGGACTGGAACAAAGTCATCGCGCCGCTGATGCCGAAGACCGACGCCAAGACCCCGCTCAAGCCCATGCTGTACTTCATCGGCAAGTACGAAGTGACGGCACGCCAATACGCGCAAGTGATGTCCCAGGCGCAGTCGCTGGCCAGTGGTGAACCGGCGCCTGCGTGCGATGCGCCCACCGGCATGGCCGGGCGGTTGCCCAAGGTGAAACTATCGCGCTTCGAAGCCGAGCGCTTCTCGGCGGTTTACAGCGCCTGGCTGATGAAATACCACCGCGAATTGCTACCGGTCAGCGGCCGTGGTTCGTCGGCGGACGACGGCGGCCTGGGCTTTGTGCGCCTGCCCACCGAAGTGGAATGGGAATTTGCCGCGCGCGGTGGCCAGGCGGTCAGCCGTCAGGACCTGGAGGGGCGTCTGTTTCCACGGCGCGTTGAAGGCAGCGAAAGCGACGGCCCGCTCGGTGATTACGCAGTGTTCAACCAGGTCGCCGGCGGCACTGGCCAGGCTGCGCGCTTGATGCCCATCGGCACCAAGTTGCCCAACCCGATTGGCTTGTTCGACGTGATCGGTAACGCGGCGGAAATGGTCCAGGAATCCTTCCAGCTGGTGCACGCCGGGCGCCGCCAGGGCACCTACGGCGGCTTTGTGGTCAAGGGCGGCAACTACCTGGAAGGCGAGGGCACGCTGTTCACCGGCATGCGCCGCGAGTACCCGTTGTTCGCCGCCGATGGCACCGAGCAGAGCAACGAGACCACCGGTTTCCGCGTGGCGATTGGCGCGTTGTCGGCACCGCGTTCGCGTTACAAGGAGCTGTTTGCGCAGTGGCAGAAAGAAGGCCGCCTGGCCTCGCTGACCGACGCCATCGACGACGCCCAGGACCCGACCAAACGCCTCGACAGCATCATCGCCGCCAGCGTCGACCCACGCCTGCAAGCCGAACTGGGGATGGTCAACGAAGAGCTCAAGCGCAACGTCTCGCTCATCGCCCAGCAACGCGAAGAAGCGGCCGGGAACCTGATCCAGTCGGCGGCCCTGGTGGCCGAGACCATCAATAACTACAACATCCGCCTGACCAATTTGCAGAAGAGTCGCCAGCAAGCCGTCGACAACAAGGACGACGCCAGCGCGCAACTGTTTGACATGGCCATCACCAACGGACGCAGCGCCCTCGACGGCGCGGTGGCGATTTATATCGACAACCTGGCCACCGGCACGCGTTACACCGATGCGGTGATCCAGGCGCAGTTTCAACGAATCAAGGAAGAGTTGGATCGCAAGCCAGTGCTCGGAAAAAGCCTGGTGACGCGCGCGACATTGTTCGTTCGTCATGTCGGCAACTACCGCAAGCAACAGCGGGCCGACCCGGCAACGATCTTGAAGGAATTGCTCGCAGCGAGCGCTCAGCGGTCTTGATCGTTGGCTGTAAAGCGAGCTTGGAAGGGACTCAGGCGGCGGTGGGCCGTGCTGGGCAAGTCAAACTTAAAAGAGAACACACCTATGCTTTTTTCACGTAAGGCGGTTTCCAAGCGTCACTTGCTGCTGATTGCGGCCGGTTTCAGTACCGTACTCACCGGCTGCGCCACGTCGCCGGCTTCCAAGGTCGCGTCAAGCACCAAGGTCGAGTACTACCCGAACTGCTACGAGCCGGTGCAGCACCTGCGTGCGACCGATTCGGACATGACCAAGTCGGTCGTCACCGGCGCGGCCATCGGCGCTGCCGGCGGTGCACTGCTGGGCGCCCTGACCGGCGACAAGGACAAACGTGGCCGTAACGTCGCTATTGGCGCCGCAGGCGGCGCCCTGGCGGGTGGCGCTGCGGGTTACTACACCGAGCGTCAGAAGCAGATCAGCGATGACAACCAGCGCATTGCGTCCTACGCAGCTGACGTCAACAAAAGCGCCTCCGACATCGACCGCAGCACTGCGTACGCCAAAGCGTCCCAGCAGTGCTACCAGAGCGCGTTCACCAAGCTGGTGGCCGACCGCAAGGCCAAGACCGTCAACGACACCGAAGGCCGTAAACGCCTGGCGGAAATCGTGTCGGGCCTGAAAGAGTCGAATGACCTGATCGTTGCAGTCAACGGCAAGGCCAGCGAAGACCTGAACAATTACACCCAGGCCTACGAGAAAGACCTGCAACAAGTGGGCGTGCAGCGTAACGACGTCGTCACTGTTGCTACAGCGGATGTCACTCCGGCTGTCGTACCGGCCAAGAAAGGCAAGTCGACCGCCAAAGTCGTGACCAAGCGTCCGCCGCTGCCGGTTGTGCCGAAAGAAGCGGTCGCCACCGAAAAAACTATCCAGACCGCCCAGACCAAGCAAGCTGAAAGCAAGCAGGTCGCCAGCGCTGGCAAGGCACAGATCGAAGGCACTTGCCGCGATCCGAACCTGGCTGACTGGGCACCGGTACCTTGCCCTAACGTCTGAGTAACATGTTGCTATAAGCGTTAAACGCCTGCCGATCTCCCGCTAAAAGTACGAGATCGGTGGCGTTCCGCTTGCAAATCGTTACACTGCTGCGGCCACTCAATAATTAGACCGAGGCCGTGTGCATGAAATTTCGTCTTCTCCTCTGGGTGCTGGGCCTGATGATGGGCAAAGCCAGCCGCACCAATCCTGCCTTCCAGCAACAACTGGGTGACAAAGACCTGGCGTTCCAGTTGCAGACCCTCGACGGCAAGGTTGCCCGTCACTTCATCGTCAAAGACCAGCGCATCACCAGCCGCTCGGGTGTCCATCCTGCGCCGGCCTTCGCCATTGCCTTTAAAGACGCCGCCTACGGCTTCGCCACGATGCAGGCGAAGAACAAGCAACTGGCGTTCATGACAGGAATTCAGGACAAGTCGATCCAGATCAAGGGCAACCCGGCGCTGGTGATCTGGTTCCAGGGATTGACCAAGTATTTGAAGCCGAAGAAAAAGAAGGGCTAACTCTGATCGTTCCCACGCAGAGCGTCTGATCGTTCCCACGCTCTGCGTGGGAATGCCGCTTTGGACGCTCTGCGTCCGCTCTTAAAGTCGCGACGCGGAGCGTCCCAGGATGCATTCCCACGCAGAACGTGGGAACGATCAGTTTCAGGTCTAGCTGAACTGCGAAGCCAGCTCGCGCAACAGCACCTCAGCATCCAGCACCTTGGCGACCACGTCCTCAGCCTTGTCCCTGCTCAGCCCCAAACGCTCAAGCAACTCGTCAGGAATCGCTTCATCCGGTCCAGAGCCGATGCCACGGCTGCGCAGCAGGCGCACGGCCAGGCACACCAGGTTCGGGTATTCGGCGTATTGGCCGTCGTAGGTTGGGTCGTGCTGGAAGCGCAGGGCGGTGCACAGTTCGTCCGGCATGTCCCAGTAGCGCATCAGCCAGGCGCCGATTTGCTCGCGGCTGATGCCCAGCAAGTGTTGCTCGACATAGCTGTGGCACAGGTGAGGGTTGACCTCCAGGTGCCGGCAAATCAGTGAGAAGTGCGGCGGGAACACGTGGGCCAGGAGCAGGTAACCGAAGTTGTGCAGCAAGCCCGCCAGGTAAGTCAGACCGGCTTCCGGGCGCTGGGCGCGCGGCATGGCACGGGTCAGCCCTTCGATGACGGCAGCGGTGTAGATCGATTGGTGCCAGTAAGGCGTGGCCTGGTGTGGGTGGTCCTTGGGCAGGCTCAGGGTCTTGCCGAGGGCCAGGCCCAGTGCCAGGTTGATCACCAGGTCAAAACCCAGCACGCGCACGATGGCGTCTTCCACTGAGCGAATCTTGCCCGGCGATGCGTAGTACGGCGACGCGGCCCAGCTCACCACTTGGGCGGCCAGGGCTGGGTCGGTTTCCACGACGCCGGTGATGTCGTCGATGGTGGCATTGGGGTCGACGCGCAGCTTGATGATCTTCTGCGCGGTGTCGGCCAGCGGTGGAATCTCGATGGTCGCTTCCAGGCGTTGCTGGATACGGCGAGCGGTAAACGCCTGCATTGCCTGGGTGATTTCCTCGCGGTCATCATTGGGGCGGTCGAGGTTGGGGCGGATATTGCTCAGCGGCTCGCCGAATTGCGCGGCGCTGGCCTTGGTGAGCATGGTCTTGAAGGCGTCGCTGGAGATTTCCAGCAGCAGCCCGGCCTGGCCCGAATGCACCAGCAAGCTCGGCTCGTTGAGCAGGCTGCCTTCGTACAGGCATGGCGAACTGGTCAGTGGCGGCAGGCCCGGCAGCAGGCTCAGGTCATGTTTGCCCAGCATGCGCGCGACGCGATCGGGTGACACGGCCGTGAGGCGGCGGCCGGTCAGTTCGGCGAGGCGGTTGAGGTCGAGCAACTGGCTCTGGGGGAACAGCACCATGAGTGCGCCCACCGCATCTTCCAGCAGCACCGCCTGGATCTTTCGTGCAGGGTTCAGGCCAGTATGTTCGGCAACTTCCGTGTAGCTGATGGCGAGCTTTGCGAGCAGGGCCCGAATGACCGGCGGAGCGGTGAGCGGGGCTGTGGCGAGGGCAACTTCTGACATGGCCTGATCCAATTTCCTACAGTCGTTGGAGTATAACCAGCTTGTTACAGGTGTTGGTCGACTAACTGTGGTTTGTGACGTGGTCGGCTGTCGTACGCCGATCCTACAGGGATGCGCCGGGTGCGGAGCGGATCAGACCTGGCCGTATTGCTGGCCGTGCCTGAGCCAGCGATCCAGCAGCGGGCTGACATGATCGGGCCAGCGCTCAAGCAGTGCTTGCGCCGCATCACGCACGGCGGGCAGCAGGTCGGCGTCGCGCATCAGGTCGGCGACCTTGAATTGCAGCAGGCCGGTCTGGCGGGTGCCGAGCATTTCGCCGGGGCCGCGCAATTCGAGGTCTTTTTCGGCGATGACAAAACCATCGTTGGTCTCGCGCATGATGCCCAGGCGCTGACGGCCGATCTGCGACAGCGGCGGGTGGTACAGCAGCACGCAGTGGCTGGCGGCGCTGCCCCGGCCGACGCGGCCACGCAATTGGTGCAGTTGCGCCAGGCCGAGGCGCTCCGGATTTTCGATGATCATCAGGCTGGCGTTGGGCACGTCTACCCCGACTTCGATCACCGTGGTGGCCACCAGCAGTTGCAGGTTGCCGGCCTTGAACTCGGCCATCACCGCGGCTTTCTCCGCTGGCTTCATGCGGCCGTGGATCAGCCCGACCTTCAGCTCGCCAAGGGCACTGGTGAGGTCTTCATAGGTGGTTTCAGCGGCCTGGCAGGTCAGCTCTTCGGACTCTTCGATCAGCGTGCACACCCAATAGGCCTGGCGCCCTTCGGCACAGGCGCCGCGCACGCGCTCGATCACTTCCACACGCCGGGTATCGGTGACCAGCACGGTGTTGACGGGAGTACGGCCGGGCGGCAGTTCGTCGAGGATCGAGGTGTCGAGGTCGGCGTAGGCGCTCATGGCCAGGGTGCGCGGGATCGGGGTGGCAGTCATGATCAACTGGTGCGGATTCATGCGGCCGCCCACGCCTTTCTGGCGTAGGGCCAGGCGCTGTTGCACACCGAAGCGGTGCTGTTCGTCGATGATCACCAGGGCCAGGTTCTTGAACTTCACTTCGTCCTGGAACAGCGCGTGGGTGCCCACCACCATCGGTGCGCCGCCGGCGATCTGTTCCAGCGCCGCCGCGCGGACCTTGCCCTTGAGCTTGCCGGCCAGCCACGCCACTTCCAGGCCCAGGGGTTCGAGCCAACGTTTGAAGGTGATGAAGTGCTGTTCGGCGAGGATCTCCGTCGGCGCCATCAGCGCCACCTGGTAACCGGCTTCCAGCGCCTGCAAGGCGGCGAGGGCGGCGACTACGGTTTTGCCCGCGCCCACGTCGCCCTGGATCAGCCGCAGCATGGGTTCATGCTGGCTGAGGTCGTAGGCGATTTCATTGCCGACCCGCTGCTGGGCACCGGTTGGCGCAAAACCGAGGTTGGCCAGGTATTGCGCCGGCAGGCGCGTGGCCTTGGGCATCGCCGGCGCACGCAGGGAACGCATGCTTTCGCGCAGGCGTTGCTGGGACAGTTGGTGGGTCAGCAGCTCTTCGAAGGCCAGGCGGTGTTGCGCCCAGTGATGACCCAAGGCCAGCTCGTCGACATCGGCATCGGCGGGCGGGTGATGCAAATAGCGAATCGCATCGTCCAGCGGCGCCAGTTGATAGTCGCGGGCCAGTTCCTCGGGTAGCCAGTCGGGCAGGCTTTTCGGGCCGAGCATCGTCAGGGTCTGCATGCACAGTTGGCGCAGGCGCTGCTGGGTCAGGCCTTCGGTCAGCGGGTAGATCGGTGTGAGGGTGGTATCGACCGGTGGTGGCTCGTCGCCGGTAATGGCGCGATATTCCGGGTGGTAGATTTCCAGGCCGGAGGCGCCAGGACGGGCTTCGCCGTAGCAGCGCACGCGGGTGCCACGCTTGAGGCCTTCCTTTTGCGCATTGCTGAAATGGTAGAAGCGCAGGCTCAGGCCGCCCGTACCGTCCTGCAGGCGCACCACCAGGCTGCGGCGTTTGCCCATCACCACGTCGGCGCCGCTGACGGTGCCTTCGATTACCGCGTCCTGCCCTGGGCGCAAGTGGCCGATGGGCACGACACGGGTACGGTCCTGATAGCGCAGGGGCAGGTGGAACAGCACGTCCTGGAGGTTTTCCAGGCCGACCTTGGCTAGCTTCTCGGCCATGGCTTCACCGACACCCTTGAGTGCCGTCACCGACACCTGCGACAGCTCAGTCATACGGTTGCTTAGCTCGCAGCGGGCGGCTTGGCCACCGAGCACAGGCGGATCGAGTCGGCGAGGATCTCAATCGCTTTCGGCCGTGGGAAGCTGGCGCGCCAGGCAATCGCCACGGTACGGAACGGCACCGGCGGCGTGAGTGGGCGTACTGCAATAACGCCGGGGGCGTAGTGATGGCTGTCCACCGCCGACAGCGGCAGGATCGAAATGCCCAGGCCGGACGCGACCATGTGGCGAATGGTTTCCAGGGAGCTGGATTCCACGGTTGTGTGCTTGGCGCCGTCATTGCCCTTGGTCAGGGTCGGGCAGGCTTCCAGCACCTGATCGCGGAAGCAGTGGCCCTCACCGAGCAGCAGCAGGCTCTTGTCGTTGAGCAGGCCGGCGTCGATGGTGTCTTTCTGCGTCCACGGGTGGGAGGCCGGCATCAACACGTAGAACGGCTCGTCGTAGAGCGGCAGGGTCAGTACATCGGCTTCGTTGAACGGCAGGGCGATGATGATCGCGTCCAGCTCGCCGTTGCGCAGTTTGTCGCGCAGCACGTGGGTGAAGTTTTCTTCGATGTACAGCGGCATCTGCGGCGCGACGCGGTGCAGTTGCGGAATCAGGTGCGGGAACAGGTACGGGCCGACGGTGTAGATCGCGCCGACTTTGAGCGGTGCGGTCAGCTGGTTCTTGCCGGCCTGGGCCAGCTCGCGAATGCTTTGTGCCTGCTCAAGGACCTTCTGAGCCTGGGCAACGATGCCTTCACCCACCGGAGTGAGGCGCACGGCGCTTTTGCTGCGCTCGAAAATCAGCACACCGAGTTCGTCTTCAAGCTTTTTCACACCCACCGACAGCGTCGGCTGGCTGACATGGCAACGCTCGGCCGCGTGGCCGAAGTGCTGCTCTTGGGCGAGGGTCACGATGTAGCGTAATTCTGTAAGAGTCATAGCGGGCGTCCATGAGGTTGCGGGCCAAGCATACCGGCTGCAATCGATAGACGCACGTTATCAGAACTTTGGAGAGGATTGAGCGGGGAATGCGCGAGATTTTGGTTGTACGCAATTAAATGTGGGAGGGGGCTTGCTCCCGATGGCAGTGTGTCAGTCAAAGAGATATCGACTGATCTACCGCTATCGGGAGCAAGCCCCCTCCCACATTGCCCCCGCTATGTCTCTAGCGGCGACGCTTTTCGATGTTGTAAACGAACGGTGCGACGATCTCGACGCTCCCGCTCTTCACCATGTCGGCCGGTGGCTTGGGCAGTGGCTGGGCACGACGGATCATGTCCAGGGTTGCACGGTCCAGGTCGGCGTTGCCGGAGCGCCCCACCAGCTCGTACGACAGCACGTTGCCTTCGGCGTCGACCACGAAGCGCAAGCGGTTCAGGCCTTCCTTGCCACGGGCCTGGGCGCTCGCCGGGTACTTCTTGTACTTCTGCAAGTGCGCCAGCAGGGTGCCTTCCCAGGAGGCTTTGGCCGCGACCTGTTGGGGCGATGGGCCGGGCACGGGCTGGGCCGATTTTTCCGCCGGCGCATTGTTCTGTGGCGATTCGCTCGGTGGGTCCTCGGAAGGCTTCTCCTTGGGCGGGTCGGGCTTCTTCTCCACAGGCTTGGGCGGCTGAGGTTTGGGCTTGGGCTTGACCGGCTTGGGCACCTGGATCGTCGGCTTGGGCGCTTCAGCCAGCTTCGGCAGTGGCAGTTCTTCCACCGGTGCGGGCGGTTGCGGCGGCGTCACCACTTTCGGCGGAGCCGGAGGCGGTGGTGCCGGCGCGGGTGCCAGGTCGATGACCATGGCCGCCGGTGGCAGTTGGACCGAGCGCGGGGCCGACCAGTGGAGCGCGATAGCAATCGCGACGGCGTGCACGCCCAGCACGACGGCAAGGCTGGTGCCATAACGCGTCAGTTTGTGGCGCGTCGTGATCATTTCTTGGCTGCCGTCTCAAGTCCGACCAGGCCTACCTTAAGGTAGCCGGCTGCCCGCAGGGCATCCATCACGCTCATCAGGTCGCCGTAGTCCACGCCTTTGTCGGCCTGGAAGAAGATCGTCGTGTCTTTCTTGCCTTGGGTCTTGGCATCCAGCACCGGGCCCAGGCTTTCGGTTTTGACTTCTTCTTCGCCCAGGAACAGACGTTGGTCCGCCTTGACGCTGAGGAAAATCGGCTTCTCTGGCCGCGGCGTCGGCTTGGCGCTGGAGGCGGGCAGGTCAACCTTGATGTCCACGGTGGCCAACGGTGCTGCCACCATGAAGATGATCAGCAGCACCAGCATCACGTCGATAAACGGCGTGACGTTGATTTCGTGGTTCTCGACGAGCTCGTCGTCGCCTTGATTCAAATGCAGGCCCATGGCCGATTACCCCACTTTCACCATGTGCGGTTGCGAGCTGCGCTCGTTAGGCAAGTGATCGAGGTCGCGGCTGACCAGCAGCAGGACTTCTGCCGACGCGTCCGATACCTGGGCCTTGTAGCCGGCAATCGAACGGGCGAAGACGTTGTAGATCACCACCGCAGGAATCGCGGCAACCAGGCCGAGGGCGGTTGCCAGCAGGGCTTCGGCAATGCCGGGGGCCACAACGGCGAGGTTGGTGGTCTGGGTTTTGGCGATGCCGATAAAGCTGTTCATGATGCCCCACACGGTACCGAACAGGCCTACGAAGGGCGCGGTTGAACCGATGGTGGCAAGCACGCCGGTGCCATTGCTCATGTTACGACCGCAGGCAGCGACCAAGCGCTCCAGGCGGAACGCCACGCGCTCCTTTATACCTTCTTTTTCGCGGGTGTTGGCCGACAGGCGCATTTCTTCCAGCGCATCGTGCACCAGGGTGTTGGCCAGGGTGCCCTTCTTGGTCGCGCTTTCGCTCGCTTCCTTGAGGGTGGTGGCCTTTTTCAGGTGGACGATTTCAGTACGCAGACGACGCTTGGCGCCCAGCAGCTCGAAGCCCTTGGCGATCCAGATGGTCCAGGTGATGATCGAGGCGATGGCCAGGCCGATCATCACGATCTTCACGATGATGTCGGCGTTCTGGTACATGCCCCAAGGTGACAGGTCGTGGGCCATGCCCAGGGTGTTGTTTTCTTCCAGCACAACGCCGGTTTCGTCGGCGGCGGCAGGGTCTGCAACCTGGGCCGGATCGGTGGCGGCTGGCGCGGCGGCGGGAGTAGCCGGGGTGGCAGCATTCTGCTCGGCGGCAGCCGGAGCAGCGGGTGCGGTGGCATCGGCGAATGCGGCGGTCGGTGCCAGCATTACGCTGAACAGCAACGCAGCAATCGCGCGCCAGGCGCGGGATGGGCTGTGAGGCTTGGTTGGCGAAGCGGGGGTTGTATTACGTGTCATGCTGGCCGGACCTGAGAGGAAAAAAAGAGTGATCGTCCTGCCAGACCCTTGGAGGGGTCGAGGACAAATGGGCCGTTATTATTGCAAGTAATTCTTGTTAACAGAAGTAATACAGTAACTTTATTTGCCCTTTTTCTGGCCGTTGGTCATCTGTGAGGGCTAATCTAGACCTTTAAGAGCGGAGTTTTGTGATGTCTGTGCCTTCTGTTGTGATTGCCGGTTGCGGCGATGTGGGTAGTCGGCTGGCTAGCCAATTGCTGGCCTCGGAATGGGAGGTTTACGGCCTGCGGCGCGATATTTCGCGCCTGCCCGATGGTGTGATCGGCATCGCTGGCGATCTGTTCAATAAGGACTGCCCTGACACCTGGCCGATTGGCGGGGTGGACTATCTGGTGTATTGCGCCGCTGCGACGGACCACGACGAAGCCGGCTATCGCGCGGCTTATGTGCAAGGTTTGAAATATGTGCTGGAGTGGCTGGAGGATTACGGCCAGACGCCCAAGCATTTGCTGTTTGTGTCCAGCAGCAGCGTCTATGGGCAGCTAAACGGCGAGTGGGTCGACGAAACGTCCGAAACCCAGGCAAAGGGTTATTCCGGTCAGGTGATGCTTGAAGCCGAGCAGGTGGCGCTCAACAGCGGTATCCCGGCGAGCATCGTGCGGTTGACCGGGATATACGGCCCGGGCCGTGAGTGGTTGCTGACCCAGGTGCGCCAGGGTTATCGCGTGGCGATTGATCCACCTTTATATGGCAACCGGATTCATGCCGATGACGCGGCAGGCTTGTTGGCCTTTTTGTTGCGGCGGGTTGAGCTGGGCGGTTCGTTGGAGAAGATCTACATCGGCGTTGATGATGCGCCAGCGCCGTTGGCGGAGGTGGTGGATTGGCTGCGCGAATACCTGGGCGTGACGCAATGGTCCGAAGACGCCAGCGTGCGCCGTGCCGGCAGCAAGCAATGCAGCAATGCACGGGCCAAGGCGCTGGGTTGGGTGCCGACGTATGCGAGTTACCGGGAAGGGTATGCGGCGATCCTTGAAGGAAAGCGCTAAATGAAAAAGGAGCCTCAGGCTCCTTTTTTATCACTGCTTTTCCAGCAGCCATTGGCGCGGGCCAGGAGTGAGTTGCGGGATTTCGTCCGGCCGGGACAGGTTGATCTGCTTCAGTAACTCCATCCGTTTTCCGTAGCGGACGAAAATAAAACCGTCTCCCGAATAAACATTGCCTAAAAGCAGGGTGTCATTGCCTGCGCCTTGCGTGGCGCAGCCTCCTCCGAGGCATAACTCGTAACGATCATTTTGCGTCAGGCCTGACAAGCGCCCGTCAGCCGTGAACTCTACGGTGTTGCCGGCGCCAGGGCCTTCAATGATTTTCCATTTGCCGGCCATATAGGCTGCGTTCAGTGCCTGCCTGAAAGTCGTGCCCCACCTTGCACCGGCAGGCGCTGGTTGTGCAGCCCGTCGGAACACTTGCCCGGGATAACTTTTTGTAGGCAGCTGAGTGAGTTGCGTACCGTCCGATTGCAGTTCGTCGGTGCCGTGGCCGTTGTAGTCGACTGTCCAGTTGCCGGAAGCGTTTGGCAGCAACTGGCCGTCAGCCGCTTCAAATGCATTGCTGAACTGGGCCTTGCCGGTGCGGGTATCGATATTCCACTCCAGGTTCAACCCATTGGCGCCGATGGCTTGAAGTAATGAGCGGCCTTGGGCTGCACTATCAATGGCCGCTTGGTTGATCCAGAGGCCGCTGATGTCTGTTGCCAGGGGTTTGGGGGAGCAACCGCCCAGGAGTATCAGGCTAAAGATAAGTAGTGTGCGCATGGGGCAATCCGGGAAGGGGTAAAAACCATGTCGCAGACTAAAGAAAAAGGAGCCCGTGGGCTCCTTTGTTCTGTATCACTGTTTTTCCAGTAACCACTGTCGCGGCCCGGGCGTAAACGAAGGCACTTCGTCCGTCTGCGCGGTGTTGATCGCCTGGAATATCTCCAGCTGCTTGCCCTTGCGGGCGAAGATCCAGGGGTTGCCCTGGCCGTTGAGTTGCAGCCAGATGCTGTCGTAGCCGCCGCTCATGGAAGCGCAATCGCCCGCCAGGCATAGCGAGTAGCGGTCGACGCCAGGCAAGCCGGCAACCTTGCCGTCCGCCTGGAACTGCACCGTGGCGCCGTTGCCGAAGCCGTCAGTGATCTTCCAGTCGCCGCCCATATAGGCTGCGTACAGCGCCCGTTCGAAGTTGGCACCCAGTGGCGCGCCCTCCGGAGCGGGGTCCTTGGCGCGTGCAAACAGCTGCTCAGGCTCGTTATCGTTGGCCACTTGCAGCAGTTGTTTGCCTTTGCGCTTGAGTTCGGTGGCGGAGCTGCCGTAGAAATCAACGCTCCAGGCGCCGGATTTTTCACCGAGCAGCTTGCCTTCGGCGACTTCAAATCCGTTGTAGTAGCGCGCCTGCGACGCCTTGGTGTTGACCTCCCATTCGAGGTTCGGGCCAAAGCTCTGCAACGCTTCACGCAAAGGGCCGCCCTTGGCTGCCGCATCGATGGCGACCTGGTTGACCCAGGTGCCGCTCACATCCAGGTCGGCGGGATTGCTGGCACAGCCGCCGAGCAACAGGGCGAGCAACGAAGAGGCTACAAGCGCTTTGCGCATCACGAAATCCTTTTAAAACGAAGTCGGCGCAGCCCGTGGAGGCTGCGCCGGTGTTTTACTCGATGACCAGAATCGCGTCCATCTCAACCTGCGCACCCTTTGGCAGGGCAGCAACGCCGATGGCGGCGCGGGCAGGGTAAGGCTGTTCGAAGTACTTGCCCATGATCTCGTTGACCTTGGCGAAGTGGCTCAGGTCGGTGAGGAAGATGTTCAGCTTGACGATGTCCTTGAACGAACCGCCAGCGGCTTCAGCCACGGACTTGAGGTTTTCGAAGACCTGTACGGTCTGGGCTTCGAAGCCTTCAACCAGTTCCATGGTCTTTGGGTCCAGCGGGATCTGGCCGGACATGTAGACGGTGTTGCCCGCCTTGATCGCCTGGGAGTAAGTACCGATCGCGGCCGGGGCCTTGTCGCTGGTGATAACAGTCTTGGTCATGAATGACTCCTTGTAATGGATGGGCTCATTTGAAGAGCTATGCACGCATACGGGTGATGCGGATGACCCCGGTCAAGGCGCGCAGTTTCTTGATCACGCGGGCCAGGTGCACGCGGTCGTGTACGCTGACCACCAGTTGGACCACGCTGATGCGACCATCGCGTTCGTCCATGCTGATTTTCTCGATATTGCCGTCGGCCGCGTTGACGCTGCTGGCCAGCAGGGCGATCAGGCCGCGCTGGTGTTCCAGCTCGACCCGCAGTTCGACGTTGAATTCGCCGGTGACATCCTTGGCCCACGAGAGCTGGATGCATTTTTCCGGGTTGTGGCGGATCTCGCTGATGTTGCGGCAGTTGTCCAGGTGCACGACCATGCCTTTGCCGGCAGACAGGTGGCCGACAATCGGGTCGCCGGGGATCGGCGTGCAGCACTTGGCGTAGCTGAGCACCAGGCCTTCGGTGCCGCGAATCGCCAGCGGGCCTTCGGCGCTTGGCAACTGTTCGCCTTCGCCCAGCAGGCGGCGGGCGACCACGTAGGCCATGCGGTTACCCAGGCCGATATCTTCCAGCAGGTCTTCGATGGTTTCCTGGCGGTACTCGTGGAGCATCGCTTGCACGCGCTCCTCCGGGATCTTTTCCAGGGCGCTGTCGAAACCGTTGAGCACCTTGTTCAGCAGGCGTTCGCCGAGGCTGATGGACTCGGAACGGCGCTGCAGTTTCAACGCGTGACGGATGTGAGTGCGCGCCTTGCCGGTGACCACAAAGTTAAGCCACGCCGGGTTCGGGCGGGCGCCCGGTGCGCTGACGATCTCCACCGTCGAGCCGCTTTGCAGCGGTTCGGACAGCGGGGCCAGGCGACGGTTGATCCGGCAGGCGATGCAGCTGTTGCCGACATCGGTGTGCACCGCGTAGGCAAAGTCGACCGCCGTGGAGCCTTTGGGCAGCTCCATGATCCGGCCCTTGGGCGTGAACACGTAGACCTCGTCCGGGAACAGGTCGATCTTCACGCTTTCGATGAATTCCAGGGAGTTGCCGGCACGTTGCTGCATTTCCAGCACGCCTTTGACCCACTGGCGGGCGCGGGCATGTGTGCCTTTTGGCTGTTCGTCGCCGCTGGATTTGTACAGCCAGTGGGCGGCGATGCCGTTGTTGGCCATCTCTTCCATTTCCCGCGTGCGGATCTGGATTTCGATCGGCACCCCGTGCATACCGAACAGCGTGGTATGCAGCGACTGATAGCCATTGGCCTTGGGAATGGCGATGTAGTCCTTGAAGCGGCCCGGCAGGGGTTTGTACAAATTATGTACAGCGCCCAGCACGCGGTAGCAGGTGTCGACCTTGTCGACGATGATCCGGAACGCGTACACGTCCATGATCTCGTTGAAGGCTCGACGCTTGCCGCGCATCTTCTTGTAGATGCCGTAGATGTGCTTCTGCCGGCCGCTGACCTCGCCCTCGATCTCGTCAATCGCCAGGCAATGGCTCAGGGACTCTTCGATCTTGTTGACGATTTCCTTGCGGTTGCCGCGGGCGCGCTTGACCGCCTGGTAAATACGCGCCGAACGCATCGGGTGCATGGCCTTGAAACCGAGGTCTTCGAACTCGATACGAATGGCATGCATGCCCAGCCGGTTGGCGATGGGCGCGTAGATTTCCAGGGTTTCCTTGGCAATGCGCCGGCGTTTTTCGCCGGACAGCACTTCCAGCGTGCGCATGTTGTGCAGCCGGTCGGCCAGCTTGACCAGAATCACCCGGATATCGCGGGCCATGGCCATGGCCATTTTCTGGAAGTTTTCCGCCTGGGCTTCGGCCTTGGTCTCGAAGTTCATTTGGGTCAGTTTGCTGACCCCGTCGACCAGTTCGGCCACGGTTTCGCCAAATTGCGCACTGAGCGCTTCCTTGGCGATGCCGGTGTCTTCGATCACGTCATGCAGCATCGCAGCCATCAGGCTCTGATGGTCCATGTGCATGTCGGCCAGAATATTTGCCACCGCAAGAGGATGGGTGACATACGCCTCGCCGCTACGGCGGCGTTGGCCGTCGTGGGCTTGTTCGGCGTAGAAATACGCTCGGCGGACCAGGTTGACCTGGTCTGGGCCGAGGTAGGTCGATAAGCGATCGGCGAGGGCGTCTATGCTCGGCAAAGTGTTAACTCCTGCCGTTGGCTGTGACCCCGCGCCGTGCTACGTCGACCAGGCATAGGCTTAGACGGCCTCGTTGGACTCGTCCTCGAACGCTGCAAACAGCGGTTCGTCTTCAACGATTTCGGCGTTGGCGATGAACTCGTAGCTCATCAGGCCTTCAGCGATTTCACGCAGGGCTACAACGGTAGGCTTGTCGTTTTCCCACTGGACCAGGGGCTCTTTGCCGCCAGTGGCCAGTTGACGGGCACGCTTGGTAGAGAGCATGACCAGCTCAAAGCGGTTTGCCACGTGGTCTAGGCAGTCTTCAACGGTTACGCGGGCCATGATATTCCTCGGAGCGGATGCAAGATGCGCGCTGCCCGGTTGGGCGAGCGGACTGAACAGTTTAAAAAATCACCAGCGTTTAGGGAAGCGCTGATTTTTCCAAGTTCCCTGAAAACCGCTGCAAGTGCCAATGTAAAGCCCTTACAGCGGTTTTGGGAAGCGCCAATCAGCCGAGCAATTCGGCGAGTAATTTACCGAAACGCTGCTGTTGGCGCTTTTGCTGGAGCTGATTGGTGCGGAAAATCGCCTTCAAGTCGTCCAGGGCGTGGGCAAAATCGTCATTGATGATCAGGTAGTCGTAGTCGACGTAGTGGCTCATTTCACTGACGGCTTCACGCATGCGGCCTTCGATGATCTCGTCGCTGTCCTGGCCACGGTTGGTCAGGCGCTGGTGCAGGGCTTCCAGGGATGGCGGCAGGATGAAGATCGAACGCGCCTTGGGCATCAACTGGCGCACTTGCTCGGCGCCCTGCCAGTCGATCTCCAGGATCAGGTCGTGGCCTTCGTCCAGGGTCTGCTGCAGGTGGCTTTGCGAGGTGCCGTAGAGGTTGCCGAACACTTCGGCGCGCTCCAGGAAGTCACCATGTTCGATCATCTTGACGAACTCGGTGCGCTCCACGAAGTGGTAGTGCACGCCGTTCACCTCACCCGGGCGCATGGCGCGGGTGGTGTGGGAGACGGAGATGCGGATCTGCTCGTCAGCGTCAGTCAAGGCCTTGACCAGGCTGCTCTTGCCCGCGCCCGAGGGGGCGGAAATGATGTAAAGGGTGCCGGTGCTGTGGGTCATGGAGGTTGCCTTACTCAATATTCTGTACTTGTTCGCGCATTTGCTCGATCAACACTTTGAGGTTGACCGCCGCGGTGGTGCTGCGCGGATCAAACGCCTTGGAACCCAGTGTATTGGCTTCGCGGTTGAGTTCCTGCATCAGGAAGTCCAGGCGCCGACCGGCGGCACCGCCGGACTTGAGCACACGGCGCACTTCGAGGATGTGGGTGCTTAGACGGTCGAGCTCTTCAGCGACATCACTCTTTTGCGCCAGCAGGACCATTTCCTGCTCCAGGCGTACCGGGTCGAGGTCGGCCTTCATGTCGGCGAAACGGTCGAGGACCTTTTGGCGCTGGGTGGCAAGCATCTGCGGCACCAGCTCGCGTAACGTGACCACATCTGCTTCGATCGAGGTCAGGCGCTCGTTGATCAGGCGGGCCAGCTCGGCGCCTTCGCGCTCGCGGCCGGCCTTGAGCTCCTTCAAACCCTGTGTGAACAGGGCGAGAGCTTCGGCGTTGAGAGCTTGCGGGTCGCTCGCGTCGGCCACCAGCACGCCGGGCCAGGCCAGTACTTCCAGTGGGTTCAGCGCTGCAGGCTGCTTGATCAGGCTGGCAATGGTTTCGGCGGCGGCGACGAGTTGCGCGGCGCGGTCGCGGTCGACCTGCAGCGGTTTGCCGGTGGTTTCTTCGGTAAATCGCAGGGTGCATTCCAGCTTGCCGCGAGAAATACCCTGGCGCAGGGCTTCACGGACGGCGCCTTCGAGGTCGCGGAACGATTCCGGCAGGCGCAGGTGCGGCTCCAGGTAACGGCTGTTGACCGAGCGCAGTTCCCAGCTCAGGGTGCCTTGGGCGCCGGCTTTTTCGACGCGGGCGAAGGCGGTCATGCTGTGCACCATGGAGGTACCTCGCGTTGCAGTCCCGCAAAAGCGGGCTGATGGGTAAATTGAAGCCGACAGGCTGCGAAGGCGCAGGAGTGTAGCGCAGTGGGGCGGGAGGCCCCAAACGCTGGCGTTAACAAAGCGCGACAAGCCGGTCTTTCGTAACCGGATTTTTAGAAGTGCCCCGAATCGGCTCGCGGCTCTATAATGCTCGGCAGTTTTTCGTCCTCAGTACAGGTATCCCCTATGAAACGTCCAAGTGGTCGCGCTGCCGATCAGCTCCGCTCGATCCGCATCACCCGCAACTACACCAAACACGCCGAGGGATCCGTACTGGTCGAGTTTGGCGATACCAAGGTGATCTGCACCGTCAGCGTCGAAAACGGCGTGCCGCGTTTCCTCAAGGGCCAGGGCCAGGGTTGGTTGACCGCCGAATACGGCATGTTGCCGCGCGCCACCGGCGAGCGTAACCAGCGTGAAGCCAGCCGTGGCAAGCAAGGCGGCCGTACCCTGGAAATCCAGCGTCTGATCGGCCGCTCCCTGCGCGCCGCCCTGGACATGTCCAAGCTGGGCGACGTGACCCTGTACGTCGACTGCGACGTGATCCAGGCCGACGGCGGCACCCGTACCGCGTCCATCACCGGTGCCATGGTGGCCCTGGTTGACGCGCTGAAAGTGATCAAGAAACGTGGCGGCCTGAAAGCCGGCGACCCGCTCAAGCCGATGATCGCTGCTGTGTCGGTGGGCATGTACCAGGGCGAGCCTGTGCTGGACCTGGACTACCTGGAAGACTCGGCTGCCGAGACCGACCTGAACGTAGTGATGACCAACACCGGTGGCTTCATCGAAGTGCAGGGCACCGCCGAAGGCGCACCGTTCCAGCCAGCTGACCTGAATGCCATGCTGGCCCTGGCCCAGAAAGGCATGACCGAAATCTTCGAACTGCAGAACGCCGCACTGGCTGACTGAGTCGGCCTCAAGGAGCAACGCCATGAATGACAGTCAATTGCCGGTCCCGGCACCGTCCAAGGAAGTGCGGCAGTGGGCCATGTTGTGTCACTTCGCGGCGTTTCTAGGGTTGGTATTCCCTTTCGGCAGCCTGCTGGGGCCGTTGATCCTGTGGCAAATCAAGAAGGACATGGACCCGCTCATCGATGATCAGGGCAAGGAGGCGCTGAACTTCCAGATCACCGTGGCCATCGCCTGGTTGGTCTGCATGGTGCTGGGGTTTGTGGTGATTGGCTTTCTGTTGATGTTGATTCTGGTGGTTGCGGCGCTGGTGCTGACGATCATTGGGGGTATCAAGGCCAACAACGGCACCGCTTACCGTTATCCGTGGACCTGGCGCCTGATCAAATAATGAGCGCCCACAAAAAAACCGACAGTGATGTCGGTTTTTTTGTACCTGGAAAAAGACCTCAGATGGTCAGTGTCCAGTCGTAGTCCACGATCAGCGGCGCGTGCTGCGAGAAGCGTGGCTGGCGCGGCAAGCGTGCGCTGCGAACAAACCGGCGCAGACCTGGGGTCAGCAACTGGTAGTCGAAGCGCCAGCCCAGGTTGAGCATCTCGGCTTGTTCGTTGTCCGGCCACCAGCTGTACTGGTCGCCTTCGCGGCTGACTTCGCGCAGGGCATCGACATAGCCCATGTTGCCGACAATCTCGTCCATCCAGGCACGTTCCGGCGCCAGGAAGCCCGGGGATTGCTGGCTGTCGCGCCAGTTCTTGATATCCAGCTTCTGTTGCGCCACGTACAGCGAGCCACAATAAATGTACTCGCGACGTTTGCGTCGCTGTTTATCCAGGTAACGGGCGAAATCGTCCATTAGCTTGAACTTTTGGTTCAAGTCTTCATCGCCGTTCTGCCCCGAAGGGAGCAGCAAGGTCGCGATGCTGACCTTATCGAAATCGGCTTGCAGGTAGCGCCCGTAGCGGTCGGCTGTCTCGAAGCCGAGGCCGCTGATGACCGCCTTGGGTTGCAACCGCGAGTACAAAGCCACGCCACCTTGGGTGGGCACTTCGGCATCGCAGGCATAAAGGAAGTAGCCATCCAGTTGGAAGGCTGGGTCGTCCAGTTCAAAGGCGGAGGCGCGGGTGTCCTGCAGGCAGATGACGTCGGCATTCTGTGCTTGCAGCCAACTGAGCAAACCACGCTCGACTGCAGCCTGAATACCATTGACGTTCACACTGATGATCCGCATAAATGGCCCCAAAAATCGCGTGCGTGTATGATACACGCCGTCTACCTAATTAGCTAAATCCGTGGTATCTGAGGCTTTTTTCATGCAGGCGTATCAACGCGATTTCATTCGTTTTGCCATCGATCGCGGCGTTTTGCGCTTCGGTGAGTTCACCCTCAAGTCCGGGCGCACCAGCCCGTACTTCTTCAATGCAGGCTTGTTCAACTCGGGTTCGGCCCTGGCTCAGCTGGGTCGTTTCTACGCGGCAGCCATCGTTGAAAGCGGTATTTCCTTCGACGTGCTGTTCGGCCCGGCCTACAAGGGCATCCCCCTGGCCGCCACGACCGCCGTGGCCCTGGCTGAACATCACGGGCAGGATCTGCCGTGGTGTTTCAACCGTAAAGAGGCCAAGGCCCATGGCGAAGGCGGCAGCCTGGTGGGCGCACCGCTCACCGGTAACGTGCTGATCATCGACGACGTGATCACTGCCGGCACCGCCATCCGTGAAGTGATGCAGATCATCGCTTCCCAGGACGGCGCCAAGGCTGCCGGCGTGCTGATCGCGCTGAATCGCCAGGAGCGCGGCAACGGTGAATTGTCGGCCATCCAGGAAGTGGAACGTGATTTCGGCATTCCAGTGGTGAGCATCGTGTCGTTGAACCAGGTGTTGCAGTTCCTGGAAGACGACCCGCAGCTCAAGCAACACCTTCCGGCGGTCAAGGCGTACCGCGAGCAGTTCGGCGTTCAATAATTGCCGAACAATAAAAAGGCCCCGTTCAATCACATTGAACGGGGCCTTTTGTTTTAGGGCGCTTTAAGGACGCTTGCGGTTGCTGATCAGCGTGCCCACACCGGTGTCGGTGAAGATTTCCAGCAGGATCGCATTCGGTACGCGACCATCAAGGATCAGCGAGCTACCGACGCCGCCTTGCACCGCTTCCAGTGCGCAACGGATCTTCGGCAGCATGCCGCCGTAGATGGTGCCGTCGGCGATCAGCTCGTCCACTTGTTGGGTGGTCAGGCCGGTCAACACCTTGCCTTCCTTGTCCATCAGCCCGGCGATGTTCGTCAGCAGCATCAGCTTTTCAGCCTTCAGCGCTTCAGCGACCTTGCCGGCCACCAGGTCGGCGTTGATGTTGTAGGACTCGCCATTGGCGCCCACGCCGATCGGCGCGATCACCGGGATGAAGTCGCCCTTGACCAGCAGGTTCAGCAGGTCGGTGTTGATGCCGATCACTTCGCCCACTTGGCCGATGTCGATGATTTCCGGCTGGGTCATTTCCGGCGTCTGACGGGTCACGGTCAGTTTTTTCGCGCGGATCAGCTCGGCGTCCTTGCCGGTCAGGCCAATGGCGCTGCCGCCGTGGCGGTTGATCAGGTTGACGATGTCCTTGTTCACCTGGCCGCCAAGGACCATCTCCACTACGTCCATGGTCTGCGCGTCAGTGACGCGCATGCCATCGATGAAGTGACTCTCGATCGACAAGCGCTTGAGCAGGTCGCCGATTTGCGGGCCACCACCGTGAACAACGACCGGGTTGATCCCCACGGCTTTCATCAACACGATGTCGCGGGCGAAGCCGGTTTTCAGCTCTTCGCTTTCCATGGCATTGCCGCCGTACTTGATCACCAACGTCTTGCCGACGTAGCGTCGAATGTAGGGCAACGCTTCGGAAAGGACCTTGGCGGTGTTGGCAGCGGCTTCGCGTTCGAGGGTCATTCAGGGCTCCGGTGCAAAAAATCAGAACGGTAATTGGAGATCAGGGGCAACACGTTTCAACTGGGCGTGGAATACGTCCTTGATGCGCTGCAACTCAGCCTCGGTATCCGCCTCGAAACGCAGGACCAGCACCGGTGTGGTGTTGGACGCGCGAACCAGGCCCCAGCCTTTGGCGTAATCGACTCGCACACCATCAATGGTGGTCAGGTTGGCGCCTTCACCCCATTGCGCATCGTGCAATGCGTCAATGATGCTGAATTTGCTCTCCTCGGTCACATGGATATTGATCTCAGGCGTAGAAATATCATTCGGGAAGGTCTGAAACAGATCTTCTGCGGTGGATTTTTCCTTGCTGAGGATCTCCAGCAGACGGGCGGCGCTGTAAATGCCGTCGTCAAAACCGAACCAGCGTTCCTTGAAGAACACGTGGCCGCTCATTTCGCCGGCCAACAGGGCGCCGGTTTCCTTCATTTTCTTTTTGATCAACGAGTGACCGGTCTTCCACATTAGCGGACGACCGCCGTATTCCTTGATCAGCGGCGTCAGGCGGCGGGTGCATTTGACGTCGAAGATGATCTCGGCACCTGGGTTGCGCGCCACGACGTCGCGGGCAAACAGCATCAACAGGCGGTCCGGGAACACGATCTCGCCGGTTTCGGTCACCACGCCCACGCGGTCGCCGTCGCCGTCGAAGGCAAGGCCAACGTCGGCGCCGGTTTCCTTGACCTTGGCGATCAGGTCCACCAGGTTCTCAGGTTTGCCTGGGTCCGGGTGATGGTTGGGGAAGTGGCCGTCAACGTCGCAGAACAGCGGAATCACTTCACAGTTCAAGGCTTCGAGCAGTTGCGGGGCGATCACGCCGGCGGCGCCGTTGCCGCAGTCCACTACCACTTTCAGGCGGCGCGCGAGTTTGATGTCGCCGGTGATTTCGTCGGAGTAGCGCTGAAGGATGTCGACCTTGGTGATGCTGCCGGTACCGCTGGTCAAGTCGTTGGTCTTGAGGCGCGTGTGCAGGGCCTGGATCTGTTCGTTGGCCAGCGTGTCGCCAGCGATGACGATCTTGAAGCCGTTGTAGTCCGACGGGTTATGGCTGCCGGTGAGCATTACCCCGGATTTGCCCGCCAGTACGTTGGCGGCGTAGTACAGCGCAGGTGTTGGCACCAGGCCGACATCGCTGACATGACAGCCGCTGTCGGCCAGGCCCTGAATCAGTTGTTCTACCAGCTCGGGGCCGGACAGGCGGCCGTCACGGCCTACCGATACGTTGGGCTCATCCTGGGCCAGGCTTTGGGAGCCAATGGCACGGCCAATCCAGTAGGCGGTTTCGGCGGTCAGGGTCTTGGGCACGACACCACGAATGTCGTAGGCGCGAAAGATGCTGTCGGGAAAGGTCGGGGCTACTCGGGCTGCGGTACTCATCGCGGGGGAAACTCCATCTGATGTGGGCAAGGCTGGCCTTAAAGTGGCTGACCGGCAGGCTTGAACTGAAGGGTATGACGGCGTTTTCGGCATAGAGTTCGTGGTGCAAAAGTGCCATCGGCGCTCGGGCGCTGTACTGTTGTCCGCGTAATACTTTGATTTTGCTAGTGAAATACCGCTGATAGGTCCGCGCATTCTTCATCCTGAAAAGCCATGCGGTGGCGTCTGGCCGGACGAAAGCATTCATCCGGCCAGGTTCAGCTTGGTCAGTGACTGCCTGAATGCCCAAAGCCGCCTGCGCCGCGCTGGGTTTCGTCGAATTCCTGCACCAGTTCGAAGTGCGCCTGCACCACCGGCACCAGTACCAGTTGGGCGATGCGCTCGCCGACGGCGATGTTGAAGGCGGTCTGGCCACGGTTCCAGCACGACACCATCAGCTCGCCCTGGTAGTCCGAGTCGATCAGGCCCACCAGGTTGCCGAGCACGATGCCGTGTTTGTGGCCCAGGCCGGAGCGCGGCAGGATCAACGCCGCCAGGCCCGGGTCGCCGACGTAGATCGACAGGCCGGTGGGGATGAGGAGAGTCTGGCCCGGTTCGAGGATCGTGTCTTCCTTGAGCATGGCGCGCAGGTCCAGGCCGGCGGAGCCTGGAGTGGCGTAGGCCGGAAGTGGGAAGTCGGTGCCGATGCGGGGGTCGAGAATCTTGGCTTGCAAAGCGTGCATGGAAATTAAACCTGGTTCAGCCGTTGGGCGATAAAAGAGATCAGTTGGCGGGCAATCTTGCCTTTGCTGGTCTGGGCGAAAACGGTGGCGTGCAACTCGCGGTCGATCACGCTGATGGCATTTTCCTCGCTGTTGAAGCCGATGCTCGGGTTGGCAACATCATTGGCAACGATCAAATCGAGGTTTTTGTCTTTCAGTTTGCGTGCGGCGTAGTCCAGCAAGTGCTCGGTTTCGGCGGCAAAGCCGACGCTGAACGGACGGTCCGGACGGGTGGCGATGGTTGCCAGAATGTCGGGGTTGCGCACCATTTGCAGGAGCAAGCCGTCGCCGCTTGTAGGGTCTTTCTTGAGTTTTTGCGGGGCGACAACTTCCGGCCGGTAATCCGCAACCGCTGCCGAGGCGATAAACAGGTCGCATGGAATGGCTGCCTCACAGGCCGCCAGCATGTCCCTGGCGCTGACTACGTCGATTCGCGTGACGCGATCGGGGGTCGGCAAATGCACCGGGCCGGTGATCAGGGTGACGCGTGCGCCTGCCTCGACCGCCGCTTCTGCCAAGGCAAAGCCCATTTTTCCTGAGCTATGGTTGGTGATGTAACGCACCGGGTCGATGTTTTCCTGGGTCGGCCCCGCAGTGATCAGCACGTGCTTGCCGGTCAGGGCCAGGTGCTGGAAGCACTCGGCGGCGCACAGCGCAAGGTCGGTGGCTTCGAGCATGCGGCCCATGCCGACGTCGCCGCAGGCCTGGCTGCCGGAGGCCGGGCCGAACACCTTGAGGCCACGGCTTTGCAGGAGTTGGGTGTTGGCCTGGGTGGCCGGGTCGCGCCACATGGCCTGGTTCATGGCCGGGGCGATGGCAACAGTGGCGTCGGTGGCCAGTACCAGGGTGGTCAGCAGGTCATCGGCGATGCCTTGGGCCAGGCGGGCGATCAGGTCGGCGGTGGCCGGGGCGATCAGTACCAGGTCGGCCCATTTGGCCAGCTCGATATGGCCCATGGCAGCTTCGGCCGCCGGGTCCAGCAGGTCGAGGTGAACGGGGTGGCCGGACAAGGCTTGCATGGTCAGCGGGGTGATGAACTCACTGCCGCCACGGGTCATGACCACGCGCACTTCAGCGCCCTGGTCGAGGAGCCTGCGAACCAGTTCTGCGCTCTTGTAGGCGGCAATGCCGCCGCCGACGCCGAGAACGATGCGTTTCCGATACAGACGCTGCATTGGTTTGCCTTTCCAGTTCAGTGATGCCAGTTCAGTGACGCGTGCGATGCCCCCTCCCCAGGTGAAATCGCATGCAAAAAAGAGGGCCTACGATAACACAGCGTCCGCCCGGCAACAGCGGCGCACGTACACACGGAGGTGGGATGAGTATTCGCGATTGGCCGGCGGCAGAGCGGCCGCGAGAGAAGCTTTTGGAGTGGGGGGCGGCGAGTCTGTCGGATGCCGAACTGTTGGCGATTTTCCTGCGTACCGGGGTTTCCGGCAAAAGCGCGGTAGACCTGGCGCGCCACCTGCTGGTGCAATTCGGTGGCCTGCGCCCGCTGCTGGAGGCCAGCCAGGCGCTGTTCAACCAGCAACTGGGGTTGGGGCCAGCGAAGTTTGCGCAGTTGCAGGCGGTACTGGAAATGTCTCGGCGGCATATGGCCGAGCGCCTGCGCAGTAACTCGGTACTGGAAAGCCCGGTGGCCGTGCGCGATTACCTCAAAGCCCTATTGCGTCATGAGCCTCACGAGACGTTCGGTTGTCTGTTTCTCGATTCAAAGCATCGAGTGCTGGGGTTCGAGGCGTTGTTCCAGGGCACCATCGACGGCGCTATGGTTTACCCACGGCAAGTGGTCAAGCGCGCACTGGCGTACAACGCCGCGGCGCTGATCCTGTGTCACAACCATCCTTCGGGAAGCGTGGAGCCGAGCGCTGCTGATCGAAAATTGACCAGGTTGCTGCAAAAGGCCCTGGAAGTGGTGGATGTGCGGGTGCTGGATCACATCATCGTGGGGGATGGCGATCCGTTGTCGATGGCCGAATACGGATGGATGTAGGAGGAGAGCAGCAGTAAGTTTCAAGCTGCAAGCCTCACGTGGGCTTGCAGCTTGCAGCTTGCAGCTCAGGGCTTGACGCTGACTTTCGAGAAATCCTGCCGACCAAACGGACTTACCTGATACCCCTCGACATTGTTGCGCGTCAGGGCAAACGCCGTCGGGTGTGCCAGCGGCAACCACAGCGCCTGTTGCTGGATCTGCGCCTGGGCCTGTTGATACAGCTTGCTGCGCACCCCTTGTTCGCTGGTGGTCTTGCCGGCGCTGATCAGTTTATCCAGGGCGGGGTCGCAGTAGCGGGCGAAGTTGGTGCCGGACTTCACCGCCGCGCAGGAGAACTGCGGGGTCAGGAAGTTATCCGGGTCGCCGTTGTCGCCGGCCCAGCCCATGAACAGCAGGTCATGCTCACCGGCCTTGGCGCGCCGAATCAGCTCGCCCCATTCGATCACGCGGATCTCGGCCTGGATGCCGACCTTGGCCAGGTCGGCCTGCAACAGTTGCGCGCCGAGGTTCGGGTTGGGGTTCAGCAGGCTGCCTGTCGGGCGGGTCCAGATTGTGGTCTTGAAACCGTCCTTGAGCCCCGCACGGTCCAGCAAAGCCTTGGCTTTGGCGAGGTCCTGTGGATAACCCGGCAGGTCCCTGGCGTAGCTCCAGGTGTTGGGCGGGAAGGGACCGTTGGCGGCTTCGGCGGTACCTTCAAACACGGCCTTGAGATAGCTCGCCTTGTCGAAGGCCAGGTTGATCGCCTGGCGCACTTCAGGCTTGTCCAGAGGCGGGTGCTGGCTGTTGATCGCAACGAAGGCGGTCATGAAGGCTGCGGTTTTTTCCACCTTGAGCGTGGGATCTTTCTCGGCCTCACCCACATCCAGGGGTTTAGGTGACAGGGCGACCTGGCATTCATCGCGGCGCAGTTTCTGCAGCCGAACGTTCGCGTCCGGGGTGATCGCGAAGATCAAGTTATCCACAGCCGGTTTGCCGGCGAAGTAATCGGGGTTGGCCTTGTAACGAATCACGGCATCTTTCTGGAAGCGTGTGAAGATGAACGGGCCGGTGCCGATCGGTTGGCTGTTGAGCTTCTCCGGGGTGCCGGCCTTGAGCAGCTTGTCGGCGTATTCGGCCGGGTAGATCGACGCAAAGCCCATGCTCAGGGCCGCGAGGAAGGTGGAGTCGGCGTGATCAAGTGTGAAGCGCACGGTCAGCGGGTCGAGGGCGTCGATTTTTTTCACCAGTGCCGGCAATTGCAGGGACTGGGCGTGGGGGAAGCCGCTCTGGGCGATCTTGTGCCATGGGTTGGCCGGGTCGAGCATGCGGTCGAAGCTGAAGCGTACGTCTTCGGCTGTCAGGCTGCGGCTGGGGGTGAAATATTCGGTGCGATGGAATTTCACGGCCGGGTGCAGCTTGAACGTGTAGGTCAGGCCATCCGGCGAGACTTCCCAGCTGTCCGCCAGGCTCGGTACCAGCTTGCCGCTGGCGGCGTCATAGTCCACAAGGCGGTTCATCAGCACGTCGGCCGAGGCGTTGGTGGTGGTCAGCGAGTTGTATTGCACCACATCGAACCCTTCGGGGCTGGCCTCGGTGCAAACGCTCAAACTGGTGGCCGCTTGGGCCGATGGCGCGATAAACAAGGGGGCTAGCAATAGCGGTAGGGCAGCGAGGCGCATGTTCGGTTTCCTTTGCAAATCGAAGGCCCATCTGCAAGTGCAGTCTGGAAAAGTCCTACCGTAGAGGTCTGATTGATAAATGACTAGCCCATTTTTGCCTGTGCTTTTGGCTCAAATGCTGTTTTGATGGCGCCTCAGCGCGTTTCGCCGTGCACTTCTTGGTGCCTGCGGGCGCTGTAAATGATTCTGTGCGACGAGCGGTCGGCTGTTACGGCGGCCCCTCCTGGCAACGGTTCAGGCGACAATGGCCGGGATTTACTTCGGTAAAAACACACGGGCTGTTGTTGCACTTGGGTCTTTCTGGTATAAAGCAGCGCTCTTTTCTAGGGGCCCGGTTCCTTCGCTTGTAGGTGTAGCCGGTAAGACCCTAAAGAAACGCGGCGCCTGGCGCCAAATGACTGAGAGATTAAGCGGCCAACCCATGCCGGGTTGGGCATGTGGTTTTAGAGGGCTGAGGCATGTCGAGAGTCTGTCAAGTTACCGGTAAGGGTCCGGTGACTGGGAATAACATTTCCCACGCAAATAACAAAACCCGTCGTCGTTTCCTGCCGAACCTGCAGCATCACCGCTTCTGGGTTGAAGAAGAGAAACGTTTTGTGCGCCTGCGCGTATCTGCCAAAGGCATGCGTATCATCGACAAGCGTGGCATCACTGTCGTGCTGGCCGAAATCCGCGCTGGCAAGATCTAAGGAGCTCTATCATGCGTGAATTGATTCGAATGATCTCTAGCGCCGGTACTGGTCACTTCTACACTACCGACAAGAACAAGCGTACTACCCCGGACAAGCTCGAAAAGAAAATGTTCGACCCGCGCGTTCGCAAGCACGTGATCTACAAAGAAGGCAAAATCAAGTAATTGATTTTCTTCATTGTGAAAAAAAGCCCGTATCTCACGATGCGGGCTTTTTTTTGCCTGTGACTTGCTGACCAAGCTGCCTGATCGTTCCCCCGCTCTGCGTGGGAATGCCGCCCCGGACGCTCCGCGTCCCGCTGTCGGCGCAAAGTCCGACACTTGCGCATGGGTGACGCAGAGCGTCATAGGATGCATTCCCACGCGGAGCATGGGAACGATCAACAAACTCACGATGCGGGCTTTTTTTTGCCTGTGACTTGCTGATCAGGCTTTCTGCTCGAACACCACGTAGATCTTGCGGCACGTCTCCAGCACTTCCCAGGTACCGCTGAACCCGGCGGGAATCACGAAGCGGTCGCCGGCGCGCAAGGTCTTGGCGTTGCCGTCGGCATCACGCAATACGGAAACGCCCTGCACAATCTCGCAGTATTCATGTTCGGTGTAGTTGACCCTCCACTGCCCGACTTCGCCTTCCCAGACGCCAGCGCTCATTTGGCCGCATGGGCTGTTGTAGTGGTTGTAGACCGTTTGCTCGGGATCACCTTTGAGGATTTTTTCCGCAGCAGGGCGGTAGCGGTCTGGGGCGGTGTTGGCTTGGCTGAAGTCGACGATGTCCTGGATGCTCATGTGCGTGTCCCGTCTGGCCTGCGGTTGGAGAGCCCAAAGTCTATGTTTATTAAAATGAACATCGCAAGGGCGTTTACCGCCGTTATGTCAAATATATTGAAACATCCCTGGCGGCTGGTTTAGGGTGGCAGCTGCCTTGAGCCGAACAGATGGCTGGCCGGGCAAGAATTCTTTGAGGCTGCCGGGGGACATCGCCTGGCCCTTGTATTCAATAAGAGGAGGACACTCGCATGACCACCCTGACCCGTGCCGACTGGGAACAACGCGCCAAGGATCTGAAGATCGAAGGCCGCGCCTATATCAATGGCGAATACACCGCTGCTGTTTCCGGTGACACGTTCGAATGCATCAGCCCAGTCGATGGCCGCCTGCTGGCCACCGTTGCCAGCTGTGACGCCGCCGACGCCCAGCGCGCCGTGGAAAATGCGCGCGCCACCTTTAATTCCGGTGTCTGGTCGCGTCTCGCGCCGGCCAAGCGCAAAGCCACCATGATTCGTTTTGCTGCGCTGCTCAAGGCCAATGCCGAAGAGCTGGCGCTGCTGGAAACCCTGGACATGGGCAAGCCGATCAGCGACTCCCTTGGCATCGACGTCCCCGGCGCGGCAAACGCCCTGAGCTGGAGCGGCGAGGCGATCGACAAGATCTACGACGAAGTCGCCGCCACTCCCCATGATCAGCTGGGTCTGGTGACCCGCGAGCCAGTGGGCGTAGTAAGCGCCATCGTGCCGTGGAACTTCCCGTTGATGATGGCCTGCTGGAAGCTGGGACCGGCGCTGTCTACCGGTAATTCCGTCATTCTGAAACCTTCTGAAAAATCCCCGCTGACCGCCATCCGCATCGCGGCCTTGGCCGTTGAGGCCGGTATTCCAAAAGGCGTGTTCAACGTGCTGCCGGGCTACGGCCACACCGTGGGTAACGCTCTGGCGCTGCACATGGACGTCGACACCCTGGTGTTCACCGGTTCTACCAAAATCGCCAAGCAGCTGTTGATCCGCTCCGGCGAATCGAACATGAAGCGCGTGTGGCTGGAAGCGGGCGGCAAGAGCCCGAACATCGTGTTCGCCGACGCGCCAGACCTGCAAGCCGCTGCCGAATCCGCTGCCGGCGCCATCGCCTTCAACCAGGGCGAAGTCTGCACTGCCGGTTCGCGCCTGCTGGTGGAGCGTTCGATCAAGGATAAATTCCTGCCGATGGTGATCGAGGCCCTCAAAGGCTGGAAGCCAGGCAACCCGTTGGACCCGGCCACCACTGTCGGCGCGCTGGTGGACACCCAGCAGATGAAC
Source organism: Pseudomonas fildesensis (assembly GCF_001050345.1). Taxonomy (GTDB): domain Bacteria; phylum Pseudomonadota; class Gammaproteobacteria; order Pseudomonadales; family Pseudomonadaceae; genus Aquipseudomonas; species Aquipseudomonas fildesensis. Next base: position 122,139 of record NZ_LFMW01000006.1, read on the forward strand.
ACCGTGCTTTCGTACATCGAAGCCGGCCATGCTGATGGCGCCAAGCTGGTGGCCGGTGGCAAGCGCACGCTGGAAGAGACCGGCGGCACCTACGTCGAGCCGACGATTTTCGACGGTGTGACCAACGCCATGAAGATCGCCCAGGAAGAGATCTTTGGCCCGGTCTTGTCGGTGATCACTTTCGACAGCGCCGAAGAAGCGATCGCCATCGCCAACGACACCCAATACGGCCTGGCCGCAGCGGTGTGGACGGCGGATATCTCCAAGGCGCACCTGACCGCCAAGGCCCTGCGTGCCGGTAGCGTGTGGGTCAACCAATACGACGGCGGCGACATGACCGCACCGTTTGGTGGCTTCAAGCAGTCGGGCAACGGTCGCGACAAGTCGCTGCATGCGTTCGACAAGTACACCGAGCTGAAGGCGACCTGGATCAAGCTGTAAGCAACACCGTAGGTCCCCTGTAGGAGCGAGCGTGCTCGCGAAAAACGCCAACGATAACGCGTGCTGTCTGGTTGAACGCGGTGTCTTTGAGTTCTTCGTGAGCAAACTCGCTCCTACAGTTCGTTTACAACCCTGAAAATAGTTATCCACAGGAGCGTGGAAATGCGTTGGGCGACTTATTTCGCCGTCCTGGCCTCTGTACTCAGCGTCGGCCTGGCCCTGGGCGTCAGTATGCCGCTGGTGTCCCTGCGCCTTGAGAGCTGGGGCTACGGCAGCTTCGCCATCGGGGTGATGGCCGCGATGCCGGCTTTCGGCGTGCTGTTGGGGGCGAAGGTCTCCAGCCGGCTGGCGTCCTGGCTAGGCACCGCCAACCTGATGCGCCTGTGCCTGTGGGCCGGGGCGGTGTCCATCGGCTTGCTGGCGATCCTGCCCAGCTACCCTGTGTGGCTGGTGTTGCGCCTGATGATCGGGGTGATCCTGACCATCGTGTTTATCCTGGGCGAAAGCTGGATCAACCAGTTAGTGGTGGAGCAGTGGCGCGGCCGCCTGGTGGCGCTGTATGGCTGTAGTTATGCCTTGAGCCAACTGTCGGGGCCATTGCTGTTGGGATTGATTGGCACCGACCATGACTACGGGATCTGGGTCGGCGTGTGCCTCTTGATGGTGGCGCCCTTGTTGCTGTTGGGGCGTTCCGGGGCACCGACTGCCGAGTCGTTCAGCGTGACCTTTGGCGACCTGTGGCGTTTCTGCCTGAGCCTGCCGGCGATTGCCTGGGCAGTGGCGCTGTTCGCCGCGTTCGAGGCGATGATTCTGACGCTGCTGCCGGTGTATTGCCTGCAGCAGGGCTTTACCGCTGAGATCGCCTTGGCGATGGTCAGCACGGTGGTGGTGGGTGATGCACTGTTGCAATTGCCCATCGGGGCACTGGCCGATTACCTGCCGCGACGCACGTTGTTTTTGAGCTGTGCGCTGCTGTTGCTGGCGTCGAGCCTGGCGATTCCTCTGACGCTGCATTCGTTGCTGATCTGGCCGGTGTGGGTGGTGTTCGGCGCCAGTGCCGGAGGGTTATTCACCTTGTCGTTGATCCTGATCGGCGAGCGCTACCGCGACGACGCGTTGGTACGCGCCAATGCCCATGTGGCGCAGCTGTGGGGCATTGGTTGCCTTATCGGACCGCTGGTGGCCGGCGCGGGCAGCCAGTGGATCAGCGGGCATGCGCTGCCGTTGCTGATGGCGGCCGGTGCGCTGGGCCTCGTGGTGATATTGCTGCGCCAGGGCGCATTCGGCTCAGCACAGCCAGCCTGACCTGAAATGCAGGCACTGTAGGCGCCGGCAAGCCGGCGCCTACAGGGGGTTTTCAGAGCATGCGTTCCAGGCCGACCGACGTGGCGAACCAGGCATTGAACCGTCGCCACCAACTGCCCGGCTCCTCGGTCAGGGTGTGCAATTGGCCGTTGTCCTCGGTCACCCACACCACATTGCCGTCCTGCAATTTCGCCTCATAGCTCAAGGCCGGCGCCATGCCTTGCAGCGCCAGGTTGCGCACGTGCTCCGCCAGTTCGGGGCTGTCCACCAGCACGCCGACTTCGGTGTTCCACAGCACCGACCGCGGGTCGAAGTTGAACGAGCCGATAAACGACTTCTCCCGATCAAAGATCATCGCCTTGCTGTGCAAGCTGGAGTCCGAGCCCCGGAACGTTCCACGGCGAAACAAGTGCGGCCCGCTGCCTGCACTGGGGTCGCCCGGTTGACGGCGCAACTCGTAGAGCTTCACGCCATGCTCCAGCAGCGCCTTGCGATACGGTGCATAGCCGCCGTGCACGGCCGGTACGTCGGTGGCTTCGAGGGCGTTGGTCAGCAGGCTGACCGACACGCCTGCATCGGCGCGCCCGGTGAGGTACACCAGCCCCGGCTGCCCCGGTACGAAGTACGCCGAGATCATTATCAACTCATGGCTGACGCCTTCCAGCTCCGGCGCCAGTTGGGTGGTGAGCAGCAAGCGAGGGTCTGGGTCGGCCTTGGCCAGCACTTTGCTCGGCGCGTCCCACAGCGCCTGGTTCCAGGCCCAGATCAGCTCGCGCCGCCAGATGTCCATGCGCGGTTGGGTTTGGTAGGTGCGTAGGCGGTTGTACAGCGCGTGGTTCTGCTGGCGCGACTCGGCCAGCGACGCTTCCAGATGCACGCGTGCGGCGGCCAGGTCGCCTTTTGACGGCGCAGTGGAGACAAAGTCATCAATGGGCTTGCTCAGGGCGCTATTCCAGTACTGGTCAAAGCTGTGGCCCAACTGCTCGGCGACCGGCCCGACGCTGAGCATGTCGATATCGGTGAAGTTCAGGTTCGGCTCGGCGTCGAAATACTCATCCCCCAGGTTGCGCCCACCGACGATGGCCACGCTGTTGTCCGCCAGCCACAGCTTGTTGTGCATGCGCCGATGTTGCAGCGACAGGTTGAACAAGCGGCCCATGGCGCGCGTGACGCCGGTGCTGCGCCCCAGGTGCAGCGGGTTGAACAGGCGAATCTCGATCTTGGGGTGGGCGGCGAGGGTGGCGATGATCTGGTCGAGGCCGTCGCTGGCGGTGTCGTCCAGCAGGATGCGCACGCGCACGCCCCGGTCGGCGGCCTTGAGCAGCTCATCCACCAGCATGCGAGTGCTGATGCCGTCATGCACGATGTAGTACTGCAGGTCGAGGCTGCTTTGGGCGTTGCGGATCAGCTCGGCGCGGGCCATGAAGGCTTCGCTGCTGTTGGGCAGCAGGCGAAAGCCGGAGCGCCCTTGATAGGGCGCGGCCTGGGCCTGGATCGAACGGCCGAACGATGAGTCCGTCGCCGGCAGCGCGTCGCTGGGGATGCGCGGCGAACTCACCGTGGCGCAACCTCCCAGCGTGAGGGCGCCCAACAGGAAAAACGGTAAAAGCCGTCGAATCTTCAAGGGCGCTGCTTCCGGATCAGGGCGGTTGTCGACATAGGACGGCTATTTCCCGGGAAAGGTCAGTCGGCTGCCTCGGCCAGCATTTTGCTCGCGGCAGCCCCGACCTTGCGCACGGCTTCTTCAATCTGCGGGGTGGGCTTGGCAGCGTAGTTCATGCGCAGGCAGTTCCGGTATTTGCCGGAAGCGGAAAAGATGCTGCCTACCGCGATCTGTACGCCTTGTTCCACCAGCACACGGTTGAGCTTGAGGGTGTCGAAGCCCTCCGGCAGTTCCACCCACAGCATGAAACTGCCTTGGGGGCGGCTGGCGCGGGTGCCCGCCGGGAAATAGCGGCTGACCCAGTCGAGCATCAAGTCGCGATTGCGCTGGTATTGCGTACGCATCCGCCGTAAATGCGGTTCGAAATGGCCGCCCTTGAGGAATTCGGCAATCGCGATCTGCGGCTGGGTGGCGGTGGAGCCGGTGCTGATGTATTTCATATGCAGCACCCGCTCCAGGTACCGCCCCGGCGCGACCCAGCCAATGCGCAGGCCCGGCGCCAGGGTTTTCGAGAACGAACTGCACAGCAGCACACGGCCATCTTCGTCGAAGGATTTGATGGTGCGAGGGCGCGGGTAGCTGTAGGCCAGTTCGCCATACACATCGTCTTCGATGACCGCCACGTCAAAGCGTTGGGCCAGGGTCAACAGCGCCCGCTTTCGTGCCTCCGGCATGATGTAGCCCAGGGGGTTGTTGCAGTTGGGCGTCAGCTGAATGACCTTGATCGGCCACTGTTCCAGCGCCAGTTCCAGCGCTTCGAGGCTGATGCCGGTGAGCGGGTCGGTGGGGATTTCCAGGGCTTTCATGCCCAGGCCCTTGAGGGTCTGCATGGCGCCGTGGAAGCTTGGCGAGTCCACCGCCACGATATCGCCCGGTTCGCAAATCGCGCGGATGCTGGCCGACAGCGCCTCATGGCAACCGGTGGTGATCACAATGTCTTCGGCGGTGAGCTGGCAGCCCGAATCCAATGACAGTCGGGCGATTTGCTCACGCAACTCCATACAGCCGAGGATATTGTCGTAATACAGTCCCGGCAGATCCTGGCGCCGGCTCACGCGGGCCAGGCTGCGCAGCAAGGGCTTCATGGTCGGGGAGAGTACATCCGGCATGCCACGGCCCATCTGTATGACGTTTTTGCGCGGCACTGCGAGAATCAGTTCGAGCACCTGGTCCCATTGGGAAATTTCTACCGGGCGCTGGGCGGGGCGGCCTATCTCGGGCAGGGCCGGCAGCTCACGGCTGACGGGTACAAAGTAGCCGGATTTTGGTTTGGGCATCGCCAGGCCGTTGTCTTCCAGTAACCGATAAGCCTGCTGCACGGTGCTCAGGCTGACCCCGTGTTCCACGCTCAAGGCTCGCACAGACGGCAGTCGATCGCCGGGGCGATAGAAGCCCTGCTCAATGCGGGTGCCCAGCAATTCGGCGAGGTTGACGTAAAGCGTCATGGCGGTCGCTCCCAGGGGACCAGTACAGATACCAGGAAAATACAGGATTCAGCCGCGCATAGGCAGTATCTGTATGGATTTAATAAAGCCTGGTTGAATCTGTAATGGTTTTGCCCACTCGTCCATTCTAGTCACTCATGGCAACAGGCAAATGAGGGGCAGCAAAATGAACGGCATGAGCGATGTGCGGCTGACGTTACACAGTCAGGAACTGGAAGCGGCGCAGGGGCGGGCAATGTCAGCGCCCGCTGGCGACCGCTGGAGCCTGTTCTGGCATCGTCGCCACACCCGCAAGGCGTTGCTGAACCTCACGCGTGAGCAGCTTCAGGACATCGGGCTGACCGCAGAGCAGGCGCGCCAGGAGGGCTTGAAGCCGTTCTGGCGCGATTGATCACACCAGCTCTTTGAGGCGGTGCCAGAGCATCCCCAGCGCCAGCAGCGGCGAACGCAGGTGTTTGCCGCCGGGGAAGGTGATGTGTGGCACCTGGGCGAACAGATCGAAGCGCCCCTGCTGCTGGCCGCTGATGGCTTCGGCCAACAGTTTGCCCGCCAGGTGCGTGGCGTTGAGGCCGTGGCCCGCGTAGGCCTGGGCGTAATACACGTTGGGTTGATCCGGCAAACGGCCAATCTGCGGCAGACGGTTGGCGCCGATGCCGATCATGCCACCCCACTGGTAGTCGATCTTCACGTCGGCCAGCTGTGGGAATACCTGCAACATCTTCGGCCGCATGTAGGCGCCGATGTCCTGGGGATCGCGCCCCGAATAGTGGCAGGCACCGCCGAACAACAGGCGGCGGTCGGCGGACAACCGGAAGTAATCCACCGTCACACGCTGATCACACACCGCCATGTTCTGTGGCAGCAGGTTGGCGGCCTGGGCTTCGGTCAAGGGTTCGGTGGCGATGATGTAGCTGCCGGCGGGCAGTACTTTGCCGCTTAGCTGCGGGTTCAGGCCATTGAGATAGGCATTGCAGGCCAGCACCAGGGTCTTGGCGCGCACATGACCGTGCGCGGTGTGTACGTTGACCTCGGGGCCGTAGTCGATGCGCGTAACTTCGGATTGCTCGAACAGCTTCACGCCCAATTTTTGCGCGGCGGCTGCCTCGCCAAGGGCCAGGTTCAGCGGGTGCAGGTGGCCCGAGCCCATGTCGATCATGCCGCCCACATAGCGGTCGGAGCCGATCACGCTGCTCATCTCGTTGGCTTGCAACAGGCGTACTTCGTGGCGGTAGCCAAGGCTGCGCAGTTCTTCGGCGTCTTCGGCCAGCCCCTGCAGGTCGTGGGGTTTGTTGGCGAGGTCGCAGTAACCCCAGGTCAGGTCGCAGGGGATCTGGAAGCGCTCGACACGCTCGCGCACGATCTCCACGGCTTCCAGGCCCATCAGCTTCATCTGGTGCACGCCGTCGCTGCCGATCACATTAGCGAACTGGTCCAGGCCATGGCCGACGCCGCGAATCAACTGGCCGCCATTACGCCCGCTGGCGCCCCAGGCGATCTTGCGCGCTTCCAGCAGCACCACGCTGAAGCCGCGCTCGGCCAGCTCCAGGGCGGTGTTGAGCCCGGAAAAACCGCCGCCGATCACGCACACGTCGGCGCTCACATCGCCCGTCAACGCCGGGTAATCGGGTTGCGGCACGCTGCTTGCGGCGTAGTAGGAAGCGGTGTGCCGGGCGCTGGCAGTCATGGGGAGCATCCCTGTTTGGAAAATTTGACGCAGGATACAGCGGTCGGACGAAGCTGTCTCATCGCGGCCTTTTGCGGCAGAATCCACGCCTATTCGCCGTTTGGTACGTGTTTCGATGAGTTGCAACAGTCAGAAAATCAGTGCGCTGCGCCGACAGATTCCTTCGTTCGAGTGCGTCCCCGGTTGCCACGACTGCTGTGGGCCAGTGACCACTTCGCCCGAGGAAATGTCGCGCCTGCCCCGCAAGACCGCTGCCGAGCAGGATGCGGCCATGGACGAGCTGAACTGCGTGCACCTTGGCCCCAACGGTTGCACGGTGTATGGCGAGCGGCCGTTGATCTGTCGGCTTTTCGGCACCACAAAGACCTTGCCGTGCCCCAACGGGCGAGGCCCCGTAGAACTGATCCACCCGCGAGTGGAAAAGCAGATTCACGAGTACATGGCGAGCACCCGGCAGGTGCTGGTCTAGCAGGCGTACTCGGTCAAAATGTGGGAGGGGGCTTGCTCCCGATGGCAGTGGATCAGTCAGTACGCCTGGTTACTGACAGACTGCAATCGGGAGCAAGCCCCCTCCCACATTTGACTGAGTTGTGTCAGTTAGTCCGGGATCGGCAGGTTCAGGCTTTCCTTCACCTCTTCCATCACGATATAGCTCTTGGACTCCCGCACATGGGGCAGTTTGAGCAGGATATCGCCGAGCAATTTACGGTACGACGCCATCTCGGAAATCCGCGCTTTCACCAGGTAATCGAAGTCCCCGGACACCAGGTGACACTCCAGCACATGGGGCAGTTTCAGCACGGCGCGGCGGAATTCTTCAAAGGTGTCGCCGGATTTGTAATCCAGGCTGATCTCGACAAATACCAGCAAACTCCCCTTCAAATGCTGTGGATTGAGCCGCGCGTTGTAGCCCATGATGATCCCTTCGCGCTCCAGGCGACGCACCCGCTCGGTACACGGCGTGGTCGACAGCCCGACCTTTTCCCCAAGCTCGGTGAACGAGATACGCCCGTCGGTTTGCAGGATGCGCAGGATGTTGCGGTCGATCTTGTCCAGCTCCCGCTTGGTCTGGGTGTTGGTACGCATAGGGGATACGCCTCTGTGAAAAGGGTTTTTGCCGAGAACTGTCGCCAAATATAGGCACTTATATAGTGAAATGCACTGGCGATTGCTTTTTATACTGCGTACATCATTGCTCGAACAACACACGTCAGCGGCCAAGCCCGCGATGAGGATATAAAAATGCGCGTTCTGGTCTTGGGTAGCGGCGTCATTGGTGTGACCAGTGCGTACTATTTGGCGCGGGCCGGGTTTGAGGTGGTCGTGGTCGACCGTCAGCCGGCGGCTGCCATGGAGACCAGTTTCGCCAACGCCGGCCAGGTTTCCCCTGGCTATGCGTCGCCATGGGCCGCGCCGGGTGTGCCGCTCAAGGCCATCAAGTGGCTGCTGCAACGCCACGCGCCACTGGCGATCAAAGCCACGGCCGATATCGATCAATACCTGTGGATGGCGCAGATGCTGCGCAACTGCACCGCCAGCCGCTATGCGGTGAACAAGGAGCGCATGGTGCGTCTGTCCGAGTACAGCCGCGACTGCCTTGACGAACTGCGTGCTGAAACCGGTATTGCCTACGAAGGCCGCAGCCTCGGTACCACGCAGCTGTTCCGCACCCAGGCCCAACTCGATGGTGCCGCCAAAGACATCGCCGTGCTGAAAGAGTCCGGCGTGCCGTTCGAATTGCTCGACCGCGCCGGCATCGCCCGCGTTGAACCCGCCCTGGCCAGCGTCACCGATATCCTCGCCGGCGCTCTGCGCCTGCCGAACGACCAGACCGGCGATTGTCAGATGTTCACCACTCGCCTGGCCGATATGTGCAAGCAGTTAGGCGTGGAGTTCCGTTTCGAACAGGACATCCAGCGCCTCGACTATGCCGGTGATCGCATCAACGGCGTGTGGATCGACGGCAAGCTGGAAACCGCCGACCGCTACGTGCTGGCCCTCGGCAGTTACTCGCCGAAGTTGCTCAAGCCGCTGGGGATAAAAGCGCCGGTGTACCCGCTCAAGGGTTATTCCCTGACGGTGCCAATCACTAACCCGGCGATGGCGCCGACCTCGACTATTCTCGACGAGACCTACAAGGTTGCGATCACCCGTTTCGACGATCGCATCCGCGTCGGTGGCATGGCTGAAATAGCCGGTTTTGACCTGTCGCTGAACCCGCGTCGGCGTGAAACCCTGGAGATGATCGTCAACGACCTTTATCCTCAGGGCGGCGATCTGACCGAAGCCACATTCTGGACCGGCCTGCGCCCGACCACCCCCGACGGCACGCCGATTGTCGGTGCCACCCCGTTCAAGAACTTGTTCCTGAACACCGGTCACGGCACGCTCGGCTGGACCATGGCCTGTGGCTCCGGCCGCTTGCTGGCCGACCTGATGGCTTCAAGGACGCCACAAATCAGCGCCGAAGGCCTCGATATTTCCCGTTATGGCAACCACCAGGAGTCCGCACAACATGTCAATCCAACGCCAGCTCACCAATGAGCGCATGAGCCAGATCGTTGTCCACAGCGGTACCGTGTACCTGGCCGGGCAAGTCGGCGACGACATGAACGCCGGGATTGAACAGCAGACCCGTGAAGCCCTGGCCAATATCGAACGGCTGCTGGACCTCGCCGGTACAGACAAGAGCAAACTGCTGTCGGTGACGATTTATCTGAAAGACATCGACGCCGATTTCGCCGGCATGAACGCGGTGTGGGACAAGTGGCTGCCCAAAGGCGTCGCCCCGGCCCGTGCCACGGTTGAAGCGAAGCTGTGCGAACCGGAAATTCTGGTAGAGCTGTCCGTCGTGGCCGCGCTGCCTTAAACAACGATCCCTCTCCCGGTGCCGACGCTGTTGGTCGGCGCCGGTTTTTCTTCACTCTGCCGCCTAGAAGCCTGCCGCCATGCGTCCTGCCCGTGCCCTGATCGACCTCCAAGCCCTGCGTCACAACTACCAATTGGCCCGTGACGTCACCGGGGCCAAAGCCCTTGCAGTGGTCAAGGCCGACGCCTACGGGCATGGTGCCGTGCGTGTGGCCCAGGCGCTGGAAGCCGAAGCCGACGGCTTTGCCGTGGCCTGCATCGAGGAAGCGCTGGAACTGCGTGCCGCCGGTATCCGCGCGCCGGTGCTGCTGCTGGAAGGGTTTTTCGAAGCCGACGAGCTGCCGCTGATCATCGAGCATGACTTCTGGTGTGTGGTGCATTCGTTGTGGCAGTTGGAGGCGATTGAACAGGCGAAGCTGAGCAGCCCGCTGACCGTGTGGCTCAAGCTCGATTCGGGCATGCATCGCGTCGGCCTGCACCCCAAGGATTACCACGAGGCGTACCAGCGCCTGCTGGCCAGCGGCAAAGTGGCGAAGATCGTGCTGATGAGCCACTTCGCCCGCGCCGATGAGCTGGACTGCGTGAGCAGCAACGAGCAAGTGGCGGTGTTTGAAGCGGCGCGCCAGGGTTTGTCAGCCGAGGTCAGCCTGCGCAACTCGCCGTCGGTGATGGGCTGGCCGAGTGTTTCGAGCGACTGGGTGCGCCCCGGGATCATGCTCTACGGCGCCACGCCGTTTGGCGAGGATCAGGCCATTGCTGCGCGTTTGCAGCCGGTGATGACCCTGGAATCAAAAGTCATCTGCGTACGCGAACTGCCGGTCGGTGAGCCGGTGGGCTACGGCGCCAAGTTCATCACGCCCAAACCGATGCGCATCGGCGTGGTTGCCATGGGTTATGCCGACGGCTATCCCCGCCACGCGCCGACCGGCACGCCGGTGCTGGTGGCAGGCCAACGCAGCCAACTGCTGGGGCGTGTGTCCATGGACATGCTGTGCGTCGACCTCACCGACATCCCTCAGGCGGGCCTCGGTTCCACCGTGGAGCTGTGGGGCCAAAACATCCTTGCCAGTGATGTCGCGACGGCCGCCGAGACCATTCCCTACCAGATATTCTGCAACCTGCGCCGGGTGCCAAGGCTCTATTCCGGCGCTTGATTGCCACAGACGAACGCAGCTGCCTGGGATTTAGGCCCAAGTGTTGTAAATACTGAACGCTGTCGCCATGATAACGCTCAATTACAACAAAGCCTGAATCCTAGGAGGCACCTGCATTGGACGTCGGCGAACGACTGCAATCCATCCGTAAACTGAAGGGTCTTTCCCAGCGCGAGCTCGCCAAGCGTGCGGGTGTCACCAACAGCACCATTTCGATGATCGAAAAAAACAGTGTCAGCCCCTCCATCAGCTCCTTGCGCAAGGTGCTGGGCGGCATCCCTATGTCGATGGTCGAGTTCTTTTCCGAGGAGATCCTCCAGGAAATACCGACGCAGATCGTCTATAAAGCCAATGAGCTGATCGACATCTCTGACGGCGCCGTGACCATGAAGCTGGTGGGCCGCGCGCACCCCAGCCGGGCAATCGCGTTTCTCAACGAAATCTACCCGCCTGGCGCCGACACCGGCGAAGAAATGCTCACCCACGAAGGCGAGGAAACCGGGATTTTGGTGGAAGGCCGTTTGGAATTGGTGGTCGGTCTTGAAACTTTTGTGCTCGAAACCGGCGATAGCTACTACTTTGAAAGCACCAAGCCTCATCGTTTTCGCAATCCGTTCGATGTGCCGGCGCGACTAATCAGCGCAGCCACACCCGCGAACTTTTAAGAATAGAGGCGTCCTGCCAGCGTTGCAGAGACACCCGAGCAGTATTCCGCGAGACTGAATCTCCCTTTATTTAATAGGGTTGTTTCAGCCAGGCGGGCTAACCGTTATACTTTCGCCGCCTGCGAAACCGTGGCCGCAGGCGTGAATAGCCACCATTGAGGGTGAACGCGTGAACCTAATTATGAAAATGCTGGCTGTACCAGCAACCGTACTGGCCCTATGGGCTGTCAGCGCTCAAGCTGCGACCAATGATGACATTGCCAAACGCCTGGAGCCTGTGGGCCAGGTATGCGTCCAGGGCCAGGAGTGCAAAGGCATGGAAGTCGCCGTAGCAGCGGGCGGCGGCGGCGGAGCGAAAACACCGGACGAGATCATCGCCAAACACTGCAATGCCTGTCACGGCACCGGCCTGTTGGGCGCGCCGAAAGTCGGCGACACCGCCGCCTGGAAAGAACGCGCCGACCACCAGGGCGGCCTCGACGGCATCCTGGCCAAGGCGATCACGGGTATCAACGCCATGCCGCCAAAGGGCACGTGTGCTGATTGCTCGGATGACGACCTGAAGGGCGCTATCAAGAAGATGTCCGGCCTTTAACCCGCCGATCTTCGTCAAAAAAGCCGCTTACGAGCGGCTTTTTTGTGCCTGAGATTTGTGTTTCGAGGCTGTTCATTGCAGCAAAGACCCGGCAAGCTCGGTCCAACCCCTAATCATGGAATGTTCAGGAGGGTCGGATGGTGCAGTTGTGTTCAATCGAGCAAGCAGTTGACGACGTACTGGCGCGGCTACCGGCGCATATCCACATGGGCATGCCGCTGGGCCTGGGCAAACCCAACCTGTTTGCCAATGCCTTGTACCGGCGCATCGCCAAGTTGCCGGAGCGGGCGCTGACGATCTATACCGCGTTGAGCCTGGGCCGCCCGCCCTTGGGCGATGGCTTGCAGAAACGCTTTCTCGAACCGTTTATCGAGCGCGTGTTTGGCGACTATCCCGAGCTGGATTTCCTCACCGACCTGCATAAAGACAGCCTTCCAAAAAATATCCACGTACAGCAGTTCTTCATGCAGCCCGGCAGCCTGCTCCACAGCACGTCGGCGCAGCAGGATTACGTCAGCAGCAACTACAGCCATGCCGCCCGCGATATCAATGCCGCCGGCCTGAACCTGGTGGCGCAGCTGGTTGCGAGCAGCGCTGAACATCCCGATCGCCTGAGCCTGAGCTGCAACCCCGACATCACCCTCGACCTGTTGCCGATGATCGCCAAGCGTCGCGATGCCGGGGAGACCATCCTGATCGTCGGCCAGGTCCATAGTGATTTGCCCTATATGCCCGGCGACGCCGAGTTGGGCATGGACGCATTCGATTACCTGCTCGATGAAAAGGACAGCACCACACTGTTCTCCACGCCGAATATGCCGGTGGGTTTCCAGGACCACTTTATCGGCCTTCACGCAAGCACCCTGGTGCGCGATGGCGGCACCCTGCAGATCGGCATCGGTTCGATGGGCGATGCGCTGACCGCCGCCTTGCTGGCGCGCCAGGCCGATAATGAGGCTTATCGACTGCTGCTGACCGACCTCGATGTGTACCAGTGGGCGCCGTTGATTAGCCGTGAAGGCGGCGTCGAGCCCTTCGCCCGTGGCCTCTACGGCTGCAGCGAAATGTTCGTCAACGGCCTGCTGGTGCTGGCAGATGCAGGGATTGTGCGGCGCAAGGTGTACCCGGATGTGGCGACACAGGAGCAGGCCAACGCCGGCCTGATCGACGATGCAGCGCAGCCCGATGGTGTTTCAATCCACGGCGGCTTCTTCCTGGGGCCACGCAGTTTTTACCAGCGCTTGCAGGAAATGGCTCATACCAAGCGCCTGGAATTCAACATGACCCGCATCAGCTACATCAACGAGCTGTACGGACAGGAAGACCTCAAGCGCTTGCAGCGCCTGGATGCGCGGTTTATCAACAGCGCGATCATAGTGACGTTGCTCGGCGCCGGTGTGGCTGATCAGCTGGAAGGCGGTGGCGTGCTCAGCGGAGTGGGCGGGCAATACAATTTTGTTGCCCAGGGGCATGCGCTGGAAGGCGCGCGTTCGATCCTGATCCTGCGCAGCTGGCGCGAAGCAGCGGGGGAGGTCAGTTCCACTATCGTCTGGGAGTACGGCCACTGCACCATTCCACGGCACCTGCGGGATATCGTCATCACTGAGTACGGGATTGCCGATTTGCGCGGGCAGACGGATGCCAAAGTGATTGAGGCGTTGCTCAATATCACCGATTCGCGCTTCCAGGATGACCTGATCGAGCAGGCGCAAAAAGCCGGCAAGTTACCCAAGGATTTCCAGCTGGACCCGCGTTTTGCCGATAACACGCCGGAGCGCCTCCAGGGCATTCAGGCACGGCATCGACGGTTGTTTCCGGAGTATCCGCTGGGCAGTGACTTCACGGATGAGGAGCGGGATTTGTTGCGGGCGTTGAACTGGCTGAAGAGCAAATTCAAGCTGACGGAGATGCTGGAGTTGGGCAAGGCTGCGTTGGATGCACCGGAGCCGGGTGCGTTTCCCGAGCATCTGAAACGGATGCGGTTGGATAAGCCGGAGGGTTTGAAGGAAGACCTGTATCAGCGCTTGCTGCTCGCCGGACTCCAATCCACAGCGCATTGACAAACGACACCCATCAAATGTGGGAGGGGGCTTGCTCCCGATAGCGGTGTATCAGTCAACACATCAGTGACTGACACTCAGCTATCGGGAGCAAGCCCCCTCCCACATTGGGGGTTATTCGATGAAGGTAACCACGCCACCGGCCAGCGACTGTACGCGCGCCAGCGACTCAACCCGATAACCCTGCGCATCCAGTTCGGCACGCCCGCCCTGGAACGACTTCTCGATCACAATCCCCAAGCCGGCAACGGTCGCGCCGGCCTGCTTGATGATCGAGATCAGCGCCTGGGACGCCTTACCGTTGGCCAAAAAGTCATCAATGATCAGCACACGGTCGCTGCTGGTCAGGTGGCGCGGCGAGATCGCCACGGTGCTTTCCACCTTCTTGGTGAAGGAATACACCGTCGCCGACAGCAGGTTTTCGGTCAGGGTCAGGGACTGCTGCTTGCGGGCGAAGATCACCGGCACGCCGAGGTTCAGGCCGGTCATGATCGCCGGGGCGATACCCGAGGCTTCGATGGTGACGATCTTGGTGATCCCCGAATCCTTGAACAGCGCGGCGAACTCGTCGCCGATCAGTTTCATCAGCGCCGGGTCGATCTGGTGGTTCAAAAAGGCGTCAACCTTGAGTACCTGATCGGAAAGCACGATGCCTTCTTCGCGAATTTTCTTGTGCAGTGCTTCCACGGAAAGCTTCCTCTAATGGCGCGCTGTGCGCCGAAAAGTAGATTAAAAAGTAGTCGATTCTAGCGCTTTAACATCGCGCGTATATCCGCCAGGGCGGTGTTGCCGCGAACGGCCTTCACCTCGGTCGGCGTGTCGTCATTGCCTTCCCAGGCCAGATCGTCCGGCGGCAGTTCGTCGAGGAACCGGCTGGGGGCACAATCGATGATTTCACCGTATTGCTTGCGCTTGGCGGCGAAGGTGAAGGCCAGGGTCTGACGCGCGCGCGTAATGCCCACGTAGGCCAGGCGCCGTTCTTCTTCGATGGTGTCGGCTTCAATGCTGGAACGGTGCGGGAGGATTTCCTCTTCCATGCCCATGATGAACACGTAGGGGAATTCCAGGCCCTTGGACGCATGCAAGGTCATCATTTGCACACCTTCGGCGCCGTCTTCCTCTTCCTGCTGGCGCTCGAGCATGTCGCGCAGCACCAGCTTGCCGATGGCGTCTTCGACGGTCATCTCGCCGTCTTCGTCTTTTTCCAGGGTGTTCTTCAGCGCTTCGATCAGGAACCAGACGTTGCCCATGCGGTAATCCGCAGCCTTGTCGCTGGAACTGTTGGTGCGCAGCCAGTTTTCATAGTCGATGTCCATGACCATGCTGCGCAGGGCGCTGATCGGGTCTTCGCCGGAGCATTGCTCGCGCACCTTGTCCATGAAGCGCTTGAAGCGCGCCAGGCGATCGGTGAAGCGCGTGTCCAGGTGTTCGCCCAGGCCGATTTCGTCGGTGGCGGCGTACATCGAAATCTTGCGTTCGGTGGCGTAGTTGCCGAGTTTTTCCAGGGTGGTCGAGCCGATTTCACGTCGCGGCACGTTGATCACCCGCAGGAAGGCGTTGTCGTCGTCCGGGTTCACGATCAGCCGGAAGTAGGCCATCAGGTCTTTCACTTCCTGGCGTCCGAAAAAGCTGTTGCCTCCCGATAAGCGATACGGAATCTGGTGGTGCTGCAGCTTTAGCTCGATCAGCTTGGCCTGATAGTTACCGCGATACAGGATCGCAAAATCGCTGTAGGGCCTGTCGGTACGCAGGTGCAGGGTCAGCAATTCGACGGCCACGCGCTCGGCTTCGGCGTCTTCGTTGCGGCAGCGGATCACGCGGATCTCATCGCCGTGGCCCATCTCACTCCACAGTTGTTTTTCAAACTCGTGAGGGTTGTTCGAGATCAGCACGTTGGCGCAGCGCAGGATGCGGCTGGTGGAGCGGTAGTTCTGCTCCAGCATCACCACTTTCAGGGACGGGTAGTCATCCTTGAGCAGCATCAGGTTTTCCGGGCGGGCGCCACGCCAGGCGTAGATCGACTGGTCGTCGTCGCCTACCACGGTGAACTGGTTGCGCGTACCGATCAGCAACTTCACCAGCAAATATTGGCTGGCGTTGGTGTCCTGGTATTCGTCCACCAGCAGGTAGCGCACCTTGTTCTGCCACTTTTCGAGGATATCTTTGTGTTCCTGGAACAGTTTGACTGGCAGCAGGATCAGGTCGTCGAAGTCCACCGCGTTGAACGCCTTGAGCGTGCGCTGGTAGTGGGTGTAGACGATGGCGGCGGTCTGTTCCTTGGGGTTGCGCGCGGCTTCCAGGGCTTCGGCGGGCAGGATCAGCTCGTTTTTCCACGAGCCGATCATGTTCTTGATCTCGTCGACGCCGTCGTCGCCCGCGTATTCCTTCTGCATGATGTCGGTCATCAGCGCCTTGACGTCGGTCTCGTCGAAGATCGAGAAGCCCGGCTTGTAGCCCAGCCGCACATGCTCCTTGCGGATGATGTTCAGCCCCAGGTTGTGGAAGGTACACACCGTGAGGCCGCGGCCTTCGCCACCCTTGAGCAGGGTGCCGACACGCTCTTTCATTTCCCGCGCCGCCTTGTTGGTAAAGGTCATGGCGACGATGTACTGAGCGCGGATGCCGCAGCTCTGGATCAGGTGCGCGATCTTGCGGGTGATCACGCTGGTCTTGCCGGAACCTGCACCGGCGAGCACCAATAGAGGGCCGCCGACGTAGTTCACGGCTTCTTGCTGCCGGGGATTGAGTCGGGACATACAGAGTTCAGGGAGTCGTTGTTCAAAAGGGCGGGCATTTTAACAGGCTGGCAAGATTCTGCTGCCTTGGATCGACGGTGTGACGTACCACTCGATCTAAATTTGCCGGTTTTGATACTTTGCCGCAGGATGTGGGGGGCTTAATGTGATTAGCTATGACTAATGTTTACAGCTTGCGTATTTGATAACCCCTATCATTGGTCACCATCAGGTCGCGCGTCATAATGCCCGCCGCCAACGAAATTTTGCAGAGTCTAGGGAGCTAGCTTGTCTACGCCTGTCGAACCCTTGCGTTTGCTGCTACTGGCCGATGAGCCAGCGTGGGCAGCGTTGTTGCGCGAGTGCCTGGCGCCGATGGGCGATGGGGCTGTGCTGATCAGCGCGCCCAACTGGGACTCGGTGAGTCGTCTGTTCGATGACGACCACAATGCCGTGCTGTTGACCACGCCCAGCCTGCAGCCCGGCGCTGGCCGTTGCAGCTTGCCGTGCGTGTTGCTGCTGGAGCAGGAGCCGCTGGTTTCACCGCTGGGCGTCAGTGACTGGCTGGTCCTTGACGTATTGGACGCCGACACTTTACGCCGCTGTCTGCGCCATGTGCGTGAGCGCGGCGTGCTGGAAAATACCCTGCAACGCCTGGCCGAGCAGGACCCGCTTACCGGTATCGCCAACCGCCAGGGCTTCCAGACGTTGCTGACGGCGCGGCTGGCTGAAAATGAAGGGCGCGGTTTGGCCCTCGGCCACCTCGACCTCGATAACTTCCGCCACGCCAACGATGCCCTTGGCCACCAGGCCGGCGACCGGCTGATCCTGCAAGTGGTCTCGCGGCTCAAGAGCCAGCTCGAAGCCGGCGACCAATTGGCGCGCCTGGGCAGTGATGAATTTGCTTTGCTGATCGACACCCGCCGCGCACCTCAGCGTGCCGAGTGGATGGCCGAACGCATCACCGAAGCCATGTCCGAACCCTACTGGGTGGACGGCGAAAGCCTGCTGATCGGCTGCAGCCTTGGCGTGGCACATGCCCGCGCCCGTGCCGGCGCCGACCCACTGATGTGGCACGCCCACATCGCCATGCAGCAAGCCAAGAGCACCCAGGGCTGCACCTTTCACATCTTCAACGAACGCATCAACCGCAACGCGCGCAGCCTGGCCGACCTGGAAAGTGAGCTGCGCCGTGCGTTGCGTCGCGATGAGCTGGAGCTGCATTACCAGCCGCGCCTGGACCTGGACGATGGGCATATCGTCGGCCTGGAAGCCCTGGTGCGCTGGCGTCACGGCGAGCGCGGCCTGTTGCCGCCCAGCGAGTTCGTGCCCCTCGCCGAACAGAGCGGCCTGATTGTGCCGTTGGGGTACTGGGTGATTTCCCGGGCCCTGCGCGACATGCAAGACCTGCGCGAACGCGGTCTGCCGCCGTTGCACATGGCGGTTAACCTGTCGTTTCGCCAGTTCCAGGACAGCCAGTTGCTCACGACGCTCAGCCGCCTGATCGCCGAGCGGGGTGTGGACGCGCAATGGCTGGAGTTCGAGCTGACTGAAACCGCCGTGATGCGCCGCAGTGACTTGGTCAAGCAGACCATGGATGCGCTCGGTCGTCTCGGCGTACGGTTTTCCCTGGATGACTTCGGCACCGGTTTTTCATCGTTCGTGCACCTCAACAGCCTGCCGATTGCCTTGTTGAAGATCGACAAGAGCTTTGTCGGCGGTATGGAAGAGCGCGAAGAGAACCGCAAGCTGGTCCACGCCATGATCAATCTGGCCCACAACCTCAACCTGGAAGTGGTGGCCGAGGGGGTGGAAACTGCGGAACAGCTGGCGCTGCTGAGGTTGTTCGGCTGCGATCAGGCCCAGGGTTACTTGATCAGCAAGCCGCTGCCCTTGCCGGAGTTGGTGGAATACCTGACGTTTGGCAAAGGTCAGCAAGGCCTGACGGGTTGCGCAATCTAGCGTTGCAAACCCAATTAGAAATGTGGGAGGGGCGGTGCGACGATTCGGCTTGCTCCTCCCACAGTTTTTGGCCGAGTAAGGCCCTTACTCCGTTTGCGCAACTCGGAATGCGCTTTGAGTTTCAGGCTCCTGGCGAATCATCCGCTTCATCTTCGCTTCAAACGCCCAGGTCAGGCTCACTGCCGCGCAAGCCAGGCCCAGCGCCAGGCCCCACCACACGCCAGTCGGCCCCCAACCCAAGGTGAAGGCCATCAACCAGGCGGATGGCGCGCCGATCAGCCAGTAGCAACCGAGCCCCACCAGGAAGGTAGTCTTGGCGTCTTTGAGGCCACGGATGCAGCCCATGGCGATGGTCTGCACGCCATCGAACAGTTCGAACCAGGCCGCGACGGCCAACAAGCTGACGGCCAGCACGATCACGTCGTGGAAGGCCGGGTCGTTATGGTCGAGGAACAGGCCGATCAGCGGGTCGGAAAACAACCAGAACACGACGGCAAATCCTAACATCACCGTGGCGCCAAAGCTGATACCAACACGACCGGCCATGCGCGCCTGCAGCAACTGCCCGGCGCCGTAATGCTGGCCGATGCGCATGGTCACCGCGTACGACATCCCCGCCGGCACCATGAACGCCACCGAGACGATTTGCAGCGCGATCTGATGCGCCGCCAATTGCGTACTGCCCATGGTCCCCATGCACAGCGCTGCAAAGGCGAACAGCCCGACTTCCACTGCATAAGTGCCGCCAATCGGCAGGCCCAGGCGCCACAGCTCGCGCAGATACTGGGTGTTGAGACGCAGCAGGCCAGTACTGAGCGGATATGCCGCATAGGCCCGGTTACTGCGGATGTACCACATCAACGCCAGCGCCATGCTGTTGGCGACAATCGCCGTGACCAGGCCGATGCCCATCAAACCGAGTTTCGGCAGACCGAACATGCCTTCGATCAGCGCATGGTTGAGCAGGTAATTGATCACCGTGCCGGCGAGGCTGATGACCATCACCGGAGTGGCCTTGCCGATGGCGCTGGTGAAGCCGCGCAAGGCCATGAAACTCAGGTAGCCGGGCAGGGCGAACGGCAGCATCGTCAGGAATTGCCCCGCCGAGTGCACGTTGGTTTCGGTCTGGCCAAACATCAGCAGTACCGGCTTGAGGTTCCACAGCAACAAGGCCGCTGCGAACGCCATCAGCCAGGCCAGCCAAAGCCCGGCCTGGGTCAGGCGGGTGGCGCCTTCGATGTCGCCCGCGCCATGACGGATCGCAACCAGGGTGCCCACGGCGGCAATCACGCCGATGCAGAAAATCGCCACGAACGAATAACTCGCCGCGCCCAGGCCGCCACCGGCCAAGGCTTCGGGGCTCAGGCGGGCCATCATCAGGGTGTCGGTCAGCACCATCAGCATGTGTGCCAACTGTGAGGCAATCAACGGTCCTGACAGCCGCAGAATGGCCCAGAGTTCGGTACGTGCCGGATGCTGCATGATCATCACGCTCAAAAAGTCAGAGGGTTGGGGAAGGGTTGATTCTCGGCGCTCTCAGCGCATTGCACAAAGGGATAAAAGCGATCGTTCGCATGATTAAAACTCATGCTGGTTTGATTCTGGTAGGGTTTCAGCATTGCGCTGTCGGAGCTTTCCCAATGTCTCGTCGTCTTCCTCCGCTTTATGCCCTGCGTGCATTTGAAGCGGCTTCCCGGCACAACTCTTTCACCCGTGCGGCGGAGGAGCTTTCGATTACGCAAAGCGCGGTCAGCCGGCATATTCGCACCCTCGAAGAGCATTTTGCCTGCCGTCTGTTCCAGCGCAGCGGCCGCAACCTGCAACTCACCGAAGCCGCGCGCCTTCTATTGCCCGGTGTGCGCGAGGGGTTCGCTGCGTTGGAGCGGGCCTGCCATACCCTGAACGCCGAGGACGACATTCTGCGCATGAAGGCGCCGTCCACCTTGACCATGCGCTGGTTGCTGGCACGACTCAGTCGCTTCCGGGCGTTAAAGCCGGGCAACGAGGTGCAACTGACCAGCGCGTGGATGAGCGTGGATGAAGTGGACTTCAACCAGGAGCCTTTCGATTGCGCGGTGTTACTGAGCTACGGGCACTTTCCGGCGGATTGGGAGGCCAGTTACCTGTTCCCGGAGCTGCTGATCCCGGTAGGCGCCCCGAACCTGCTGAGTGACGGCCCGTGGGACGTCAACCGCCTGGCGAGCGCCGAACTGCTGCACCCCACGCCTGATCGCCGCGACTGGCGCAATTGGCTGGAGCGCATGGGGCTGTCGTCACAGGTGTCACTCAAGGGCGGGCAGGTGTTCGATACCCTGGAGTTGGGCATGATTGCCGCCGCGCGGGGCTACGGCGTGTCCATGGGCGATCTGCTGATGGTGGCCGAAGACGTGGCCCAGGGACGGCTGAGCCTGCCGTGGCCAACCGCTGTGGCCAGCGGGGAAAATTACTACCTGGTGTGGCCGAAAACCCGCCCTGGCGGTGAGCGTTTGCGCCGATTGGCCGACTTTCTGCAAAGCGAAGTGCAGGCCATGGTATTGCCTGCGGTAGAGCGTCTCGATTGAATCTGTTCAGCGCTGTTCGGCAATCGTTTGCGTGATACCTCTGCGAATAGCTCAAGTATTGGCAAACCCCGCCGAAGCAGGTGTGTTGGAACCAACGTGCACCAACGTTTCCCACCAGATAATTCGCCGAGCAACGCTATGAGATCAGGATGATCCTGGCCTCGGCCAGGAGCTTTCATGTCTCAACCTCGCGCCCGGATTGCCTCGCAGTTAGGCCTCGCATTAGCCGCAATTTTGGCTGTCGTCATCAGTGGCAGCACTGTTTTCGCCTTGCGTTCCCTCGACTCCGCCAACCTCGACACCCGGGAAGAACACCTGGCCAGCGAGGCGCGCCTGCTCGCCGACCAACTCAATACCTTCCACAGCACCTTGCGCGAGAGTACTCAGCGTTTGAGCGGGCTGTTTGAAAAGCGCTTCGGCGCGGGTTTGAGTGTGCACGCGGACCAACCCGTGACGGTGGCCGGTGTGCAGACGCCCAGCCTGTACCTGGGCAGTGAGGCGCTGAACAACAACTTCGATGAAGTGGATGAGTTCAAGCAGATGTCCGGCGGCGTGGCCACGGTATTCGTGCGCAGCGGCGACGACTTCATCCGCATCAGCACCTCCTTGACCAAGCAGGATGGCAACCGAGCCATCGGCACTGTGCTTGACCGCCAGGGCCCGGCTTACCAGCGCGTGGTCGGTGGGCAGACCTATATCGGTCGGGCCGTATTGTTCGACCGTTCCTACATGACCCAGTACAGCCCGGTACGTGACAGCAGCGGTAAAGTCATCGCCGTACTGTTCATCGGTTTTGACTACACCGACGCCCAGAACACACAGTTCGAAAACCTCAAGCGCTTCCGCATCGGCCAGACCGGCTCCCTTGCCCTGTTGGACGAACAGAAACGCTGGCTGGTACCGCCGGCGGGCGTGCAGGCGCTGGATCAGTCGATCCCGGTGATGCTCGACCTGGCTAAAAAGCCCGGCAAAGGCCGCTTCTGGAGCGACAAGAACGAAGACTTCTACAGCGTCTCGGTGCCGTTTGAAGGCGGGCCGTGGGCGGTGGTGGCGAGCATGCCCAAGGCCGAGATTCGCTCCGTGACTTGGGCGGTCGGCATCCGCCTGGTGATCGGCAGCGTGCTGGCGATGTTGCTGGCGGTGGGCGCCACCGTGTGGCTGTTGCGCAGCAAACTGGCGCCATTGAGCGACCTGGTGCGCCAGGCCGAAGCCTTGGGCGCGGGTGACCTGAGCGCGCGCCTCAACGTGTCCAGCCATGACGAAATTGGCCAGTTGGCCCGCAGCTTCAACCAGATGGGTGAAGCGCTGTCGACCATGGTCTCGCATATCCGCAAGGCGGCCGAAGAGGTCAACAGCCGTGCCCAGGCGTTGTCCGGTTTGTCCGGGGGTGCCTATGAAGGCATGGAGCAGCAATCCGGCGAAATCACCAGCATGGCCGGTGCGGTGGAAGAGTTCAGCGCCACCTCGCTGAACATCGCCGACAACATGGGCGCTACCGAGCGCCTGGCCCAGGAAAACGCCCAGCAGACCCGTATCGGCCGCACCTCGATGCAAGACGCGTCGTCGTCCCTGGAACACATCGCCACCTCGTTGAACAGCACGGCCGCGGTGATCAATACCCTGGGCCAGCGCTCCCAGGAAATCGGCGGGATCGTCGGCGTGATCACCTCGATCGCCGAACAGACCAACTTGCTGGCGCTGAACGCCGCTATTGAAGCCGCACGGGCCGGTGAGCAAGGCCGAGGCTTTGCCGTGGTGGCGGATGAAGTGCGCAACCTGGCGTCGCGCACCCGTCAGGCGACCGATGAAATTTCCGGGATGATCCAAAGCATTCAGCAGGAAACCGGCAACGCCATCAGCACCATGGAGCAAGGCAACGTGCTGATGCAGGAAGGCCTGTCGCGTAACGCCGACGTGGCCTCGGCCCTGGCGCGTATCGACGAGCAAAGCCGCTCGGCCGGTCAGCAATTCGCCGCAATCACCACCGCTACCCAGGAGCAGAGCAGCACCGCGACCTTGCTGAGTAGCAACTTGCAGAGCATTGCGCTGGCCAACAGCGAGCAGCGTGAAGTGGTGTCGAACCTGGCGATTACCGCCAAGGAGCTGGAGACCCTGGCTGCAGGCTTGCGGCATGAAGTAGACCGGTTTCGCTGAAAGCGACACAAGGGCGCATGCTACTGAGCAGGCGCCCTGCGGCCCATGGTCTAGCGGGTTTTGAGCGCGTTTGCCAAGCGCAGCATGGCGGTTTCGATTTCATGAGCGGTCAAGGACGAGTAGCCCAATAGCCAGCCCTGTTTCTTTTCGTCACCGGCATACAGCCGGCTGAGGCCGGACAGTTGCACGCCTGCGCTGGCGGCCTGGCGGATGGTTTTTTCTTCCGACCAGCCATCGTGCAACACACAAGGAATTTGCAGCCCTCCCTGCGGCCGGCATGCCGTAACGACATCACCCAGGTGCTTGCCGATGGCGTCGAGCGTGATGGCTTGGCGCCCGGCGTACAGTTTGCGCATCGCGCGTACATGGGCATTGTAGTGACCGTCCTCCATAAAGCGCGCCAGTGTCAGTTGCAGGATTTGCGGCGTGTGGCCGTCCATCATGCTGCGGGCGTAGGTGAAGGCTTTGGTCAGTTCATGGGGCAGCACCATGTAGCCCATGCGCAGGCCGGGGTAGAGGGTCTTGCTGAAGGTGCCGATGTAAAGCGTGCGCTGATACTTGTCCAGGCCCTGCACGCAGGCAGTGGGTTTGCCGTCGTAGTGAAACTCGCTGTCGTAGTCATCCTCGATGATCCATTTGCCTTTTTCCGCGGCCCAGTTGATCAATTCAAGGCGCCGTTCCAGCGTCAACGTGGCGCCGGTCGGGTATTGATGAGAGGGCGTGACATACACGCAATTGGCGCCGCTGCGGTCGGCGTGTAGCAAGTCGGTGCGTATGCCCTGATCATCGACATCGATGGGCACTACCTTGGTCTCGGCGGTTTCAAAGGCTTTCCTGGCGCCAAAGTAACCCGGATTCTCCAGCAGGATCGGTTTGCCGACGTCCACCAGCAACTGCGCACACAGAAACAGGGCCTGCCGAGTACTGCTCAGCACCACGACCTGATCGGGGGAGCACTTGGCCCCACGTTCGAGGTTCAAGTAGGTGGCGATGGCGTTGCGTAGCGGCTCGGCCCCTTGCGGGTCGCCGTGCAATAGCACGCTGCTGCGATAGTCTTTCATCACCTGGCGTTGCAGGCGCTCCCAGACGTCGGTCGGGAAGGACCGGGTTTCGGGCAGGCCAGTGGCGAATGCCTTGATCACCTGTTGGTCGCACACGCCACCGCTGTCGAGGATCATCCGCCCCCGCTGGCTCAAGCCGGCGCCGGTTATCGCCTGGCTGCTTTTGACTTCCTGCGCCTTGATGCGTCGGCGGGAGGCGCCGCGCAATTCGGCACCTACGGCCTCGCACACATAACTGCCGGAGCCCTCACGCCGTACGATAAAACCATCGCGGTGCAACTGCACGTAGGCGTTCTCCACCGTATCGCGGGCAATCCCCAATGACTTGGCCAGTACTCGCGTCGCGGGTAGCTTCAGGCCGGGCGTAAGCGCTCCGTCGAGGATAAGGGCACGCAGTGCGCGCTGAATGCGCTGGTGCAGATCCAGCAGTTGAAACTCAGCCTCGTTGAGCCGCATCTGCAGCGTTTCCAGCTCGAAGGTTTTCGCCATGCGGTCTGCCCCATTTGGAGGAATTGGTCTGTAACAGCAGGCCAGTCTAGCCGTAGGCTTGGCCCTGTGTCCCAGGCTTTTTCCCCGGTAACTGACCCATCAGGCGAGGCTCAATACCTCGTATTGCAAGGAGCAACGCACCCATGTCTTCTCTGGTATCGCCATCGTCGCTGCGCCTGCGCGACCTTTTCCCACCCGTGGTTGCGGGGCTGATTTCAGTCATCGTCAATTATGGCGGCACGTTTATTCTGGTGTTTCAGGCTGCCAAAGTGGCCGGGCTCAGTCCCGAACTGACAGCATCGTGGGTCTGGTCGATTTCAATTGGCGTTGGAGTGACCGGGCTGTTTCTCAGTTGGGTGAGCCGTGAGCCGATCATCACCGCGTGGTCGACCCCCGCCGCGGCGTTTCTGGTGGTCGCCCTCTCTACCACGCCCTATGCCGAGGCGGTCGGCGCTTACATCATTTCAGCCGCTGCGTTTGTGCTGCTGGGGCTGTCCGGCTTCTTTGACAAAGTCATTCGGCTGATTCCGCCGGGCATCGCTGCGGCCATGCTGGCTGGCATTCTGCTGCAGTTCGGCATCGGCGCGTTTGGTGGCATGAGCCTGGACCCTGTCCTGGTCGGGTTGTTGATTGCCGCTTATGTCGTACTCAAGCGGTTTACCGCGCGCTACGCCGTCGTCGGCATTCTGGTGCTGGGGTTGGTATTTCTGCTGGTGCAGGGCCGCGTGGATTTGTCGGGACTGTCCCTGCAATTGGCGGCGCCGGTATTCACCCGGCCTGAGTTCTCGATCAATGCGCTGCTCAGTGTGGCTCTGCCGCTGTTTCTGATCACCCTGACGGGCCAGTACATGCCTGGGATGCTGGTGTTGCGCAATGATGGCTTCAAGACCAGCGCCAACCCCATCCTGACCGTGACCGGGCTGGGCTCGTTGTTAATGGCACCGTTCGGTTCTCACGCATTCAACGTCGCCGCCATCACCGCCGCTATCTGCACGGGCAAGGAGGCCTCGCAGGACCCGTCCAAGCGTTGGATCGCGGGGGTTGCTGCTGGCGTGTTCTACATCGTTATTGGGGTTTTCGGGGTGACCCTCGCCGCCGTATTCATTGCGTTCCCGGCGGGTTTCATTACTGCGCTGGCCGGGTTGGCCCTGCTCGGCACCATCGGCGCGAGCCTCGCCAACGCCATGGCTGAAATCAAGTCCCGTGAAGCCTCCCTGATCACCTTTTTGGCATGCGCCGCAAATATCACTCTGTTGGGGATCGGTGGTGCGTTTTGGGGGTTGCTGATCGGTTTGGCCGCCTACGTGCTGCTGAACGGCCGCCTGCCAAGCCGCAGGGCGCAAAATGCCAAGCCATGACTAATGGGGTCCGCCTGCGCAATCGACCTGACTGGATGCCGATGGCCGATATTGCAGGGCTTCTGCAATGTGGTTGCGACCGATCATGTCTGCGCGCTCCAGATCCGCCAGGGTGCGGGCGACTTTGAGCAGGCGGTGCGCTGCTCGAAGGGATAGGGTTAGTCGCTCGCAGGCGCGTTCCAGCCAGGCTTCGTCAGGCTTGGACAGTGCGCAATGCTGGCGCAAACCCGGCAGGTCAAGGAAGGCATTGGCGCAACCTTGGCGCTGTTGCTGACGCTCCCGAGCCTCGGCAACCAGCGCCGACGCGGTAGGCGTGTCGTCGCCGGCCTGCCGGACCGGATTAAGGGCAGTGACTTCCCGGGCGACCGTCAGGTGCAGGTCGATACGATCCAGCAGCGGCCCCGAGAGTTTGTTGCGATAGCGCTGAATTTGCTCCGGCGTGCAGCGGCAGCGCGCGCAGGGATCGCCCAGGTAGCCGCAAGGGCAGGGGTTCATCGCCGCCACCAGTTGAAAGCGCGCCGGGAAACTCACACGGTCGCGCGCCCGGGAAATCACAATGTGCCCGGACTCGAATGGTAGGGGGTTATTCCACACAATTTTTAGTAATGGATTTTTGTTCCTGATTGGACTGAGAATGGCATTTTGCCAACAGGAGGTTGTATGGGATTTTTATCAAAAGCTGGGAGCATTGCGTTCGGGATTGCCGTTTTTCTAGGATTGCTGGCTTTACCGTTCTTATTTTTTGCAGGTATAACCAGAGCTTACGAACAAATAATTCCGCCGTTAATATCAGTAGGATGGATATGCATAGGGTTGATTTTGTTTGTGTTGTTGCCACTTTCAATCTTTAAAAGACTTCGGGTTTTTACTGGTGCAACGATATACATTTTTTCATATGTTTTCGGCCTCCTGAGTTTTCTCATTAGCCTTTTGACTACATGGTTCCTATGGGGTGGTTTCTGGGCGATTCTTGGCATGGTATTGCTTGGGGGAGCAGTAGTGCCATTTGCATTATTAGCCAGTGCATTCAAAGGAATGTGGACATTGTTTTTTATAGTCGTCGGTCTTCTGGTAATTACTTGGGGGGCTCGTATCGTTGGAATGTTAATCGCTGAAAGTGGTGCAAATCATAAGCATAGATAAGCAAGGTCATTTTGAAAGCTTGAACTTGTTCAAGTTTGAAAAATGAGCAGATGATTGCATTGATTAAGGTCCAACCCTATTTGACTAATAAGGTTCGACCTTAAATTTATTTTCATTTTGCTATTGACAGTGGTTTTCATTGATTTTAAGCCAAGAAACGGCTGTCCAAGAAAATGAAAACTCAAAAAACTACATAAAAAACTCATAAAAAAACAAATGCATTTTTTGGTGCGTTAACGGAAACAGGCCAAAAACAGCGTATTTTTGCGTGTAGATATTAATATACGAGGATGATGGTGAGTCCTCTAAAAACGGCAAAATAACGAGTTTAAAATTTTCGAAAGTTTTGCTACCAAAAGATGTTATTTAAAATGCGTGCTTACGAAGCGTAATTAGTTGCATAGGTGTCTTACTACTCCCGCCCTAATAAACCACCTAAATTTCGGGTGTTTCGAGTGTTTTAGCGATGTAATCTCGTAGAGGTGTGAGTGTGTAGGTAGGTGTAGGTGTAGGTGTGCAGGTACGTGTGTGTGGGTGTGTAGGTACGTACGTGTGTGTGATATCTTTTTAATTCCAGCCTTGCCCTTCGCTTTTATTCTTACCAGAATAAAGCTCGGGCAAAGCTGGTCTTCCTATCTTCAATAACTGAAAACAGTTGAGCTTTGCCCGATTACGCTTATTTTAGCTCGGGGTTTAAATCTGTGATACTCAGTTTAAACTTTGAACACTTGATGGCTATATCAACACCATATTGGAACCCTGTTCAACATATCTCTATGGCTGGCGGGTTGAGAAATTTCCAATATCCCCATTCTATTTCTCTTAGGCTACGCAACGGAACAATCACCTGAATTTCCAACATTGCTTACATGTGTTAATACTGAAATTTATTATTAGGATTTGATTTTTACGGCAGGAGAGACTTGAAAGGTTAAAATTATATGCTATAACTTTAATTACAAGTTGAAACTGCCGTTAACAGTATCAACGCCGAAGCCTTAATGCTAATCACATTAGGGCTTCACCTTTTAATGTTGTATCATTTTGTTGGATAAAGTCAAATCGCGGCTTTGCTCTTACCATCCAGAATCGCTTTTTTCATTTTAGAAATTAGCAGCAGGCTAATAAAAAACAGAATTAAAAATTCTGTTTGTCTTGTATCTAGACTTAAAAGATTACGTCCTTATTTTGGCTAACCTGTTTGATTTTCTATCTAAAAAACCGCCTTCAAATTTAACAGGGATGTCATTTTTATGAAGTTCAGCTTCTTGTATATCAAGATATTCATTGATTAACTTTTGACCTTCTGGCGAAGGAAGTTCTTTATGCATTATCTTTAATTCATTATTAACGTTATCTAGTTGCGATTGATTTGGTTTGGTAGTTTCGTAGCGTATGCTGCGATGAATACAAGCTTCAACAAAGTTTCGGACAGATTTAAAAGCGTCGCTAAGCTTCTCGTAATAAGTTCTTTTGTCTTCGATGAGAATATCAAGCTCTTTTATTTCATCAGTCTTTGAATTTATTGAAGTGGCTAAATCATTTTCGGTTTTTCTCATTGCTTTGATATTGCTATCAATGACAATAGCTTCTTGTTTGCCATCATCTATTCTTGAATAAAGTTTTTTGTTGTCGCCTGATAATTTTTCATTTTCTTGCTTGTATATTTGACTAAGGCCCAAAACTCTTTTGAGGTCTTTATCAAGCTTGGCTTGGTTTTCGGCTTTTTCTTTTAATGTGATTTCAAGAGCTGCAAGCTCGTCCATGCTTTTATTTATTGAATTGAATGTTCTAAACATCTTTGGTTTAGAGGCGTCAGCATTGATTAACTTCCTTCTTATTTTTTTATCTTCTGTTTCAGGTAATACATCAACTTGAAAATCATAACCCTTTTTAACAAGCTCCTTATTAACAAACGCATATATCATTCTCTGATAGGCTTCTCCTAATGTCTGAGCGTCGGAAAATTTTCTACCTTCAATTTCAGGGTTTCCCTCACTTTTCAAAAAGTCATTGACCATTTTAAATTCATCATTGATTAAGTCATATTTTCCTGTTTTTTTGTTTTTTCCATCTATGAATATATGTGGGTGAACTCCCAAGTTTTCATCATGTCGATTGGTGATTTCATCACCATGAAAAACGATTAATTTAACTGGGTAATCAGGCAGATGCTCTTTGTAAAAGTTATTGATTATATTCATGTAATCAGTAGGTTTTACATTGTCCACGCATTGGTTGAACGGGAATTTCCAGAATGCTTCTTGAATAACAGTTTTTTTCAAACTGAAATCATCATCCGATTTATTCAATTCGACAGATTTGTTTTTTAATTCTATGTAGTTGTTGACACAAGAAATCTTTTGCTTCTTGCGTTGAATATTCATTTTGTCAATAACATTTGAAGAATCAATATCGACAGCTTCTGGGTTGTGAAGCAAGGCTTGAAGGAACGATGTTAATTCACTATCTTCATTTTTTTTGATAAGTGCCTTTAACTTATAAGCGTATTTTGACAGCTCACAATTAACTTCGGATAATTGCCCATTATTTTGTTTTTGCTCAGTGAGTGGGGCGTATATGGATATGAATATTTCCTTTCGGTCATCAATCGAAAGTTTATCCATTCTTGTAAGTTTGTTATTGAAAAAAACAATGTTCTTTTCAATAAGGTCTTTGTTAAATTCAAGGTCATTTTTTTGAACAATCCTTAAAGAATGTTCAAGTGATGATTTAAGTTGATTGATACCGGGGGTTTTCTTAACACGGTTACCACTGGTGAAATTTAATCTTTTCCAGATCATACTTTTGGTTTTGGACATCTTGCTCCTGATCGATGTTCACCGGGTAGGTGAACTGAGTTGTCTTTGTCACTCAGAAGGCCCACAAGGCCGCTGGTGACTGCGTAAGGCTACGACCCTAAAGGGTGCGGAGTCTTCGCAAATTGTTCTACAAGAGAAATTAGAGCCATTGTAAATGGTGAGAATTTTCTTGTTGAACAGTAGGTGTTGCCGTTGCTTTTGTTTCTGTCCTGCCGACTAGGCACCAGTGGTCATTTCGCAAGCGTAGCGGCTTTCACGAAGTGAAAGTGTGAAATTACCATCAACTGGTTGATAAATACTCATACTTTCAGTGATTGAGTTATTTAACTACAAGTTACCATGTATTATTTTATTTTCAAGCGAGAACAAAAAAGGCCACTTGATTAGGCAGCCTACTTTCATTGTGATGGCTTCAATTAAAGTATTCGTTGAGATTGTTGATACCGAATTCTTTAAGTGGATTATGTAGGCTGAACTGTTTCGCTATGCGGTCAATTTCAAAATCACTCTGGAAAATCTTAGCAAACAAAGTTCTTGTGGTTTTGTCGAAGTTAAATTTGAAGGTGATGTCGTTAGCAACAAAGAATTGATTTATTTTTAATCGGCCATCTTCTGTTTTGTATAAATCAACTATGTCGTTTTCCGAGTAAATGTTTATAGTGGTTTTCTTGATGTTTATTTGTGTTTGTAGTTCTGCAAGGTTTTGTTCAATATCGTTGATGTTTGCTTCTGTTTTGCTAACTACCTCTAAGAATTCTTTTGGGATAACTCCGCTGGTGAAACCAGCAAAAGATTTCATTAGGTTTTCTCTGTAACTTTTTTGTTCAAGTAAAAAGTTATTCAGTTCGACAATTTTCTTGTTGTCTTTGGTTTGGTTTTCTCTGTTTGAAAGGAGTTTAATTAGTAGTTCTTTAAAGTTTTCTACTCGTTCTTCTTCATCAATATCTTCCTGTGTTGGGAGTCGATACCTCATCCCGCTTTCGCGAGTTATCCATTCATGTTGAAGTTCAGGATTTGGGGCTTCGTTTTGCCATGGGTGAACGTTGAAGTCTTCATCTGTTGTTGATTGATATATGAGTTCAAGAAATAACCCAAAAGCCAAATCAAAACGAAAGCGTGGCTGGTCACATCCATTTTTTAATTCTTTGCGTGTGTAGCATTGGAAATACGGATAAACAATACCTTTTGGGTTTGTTTGTTTTTCAAACAACATGGACGCTTGGCAATATTCACATTTGATGCTGTGGCGGAAAATGTTCAAGCTCCCAACACTTTGGTTGCCGTAGTTTTTTCTCTGTGCTCTGTTTTTCATTGCAGCTATTGCTTCATTAAATAGTTCATATGAAACAATTTGGGGGTAATAATTTTCAATGTATCGCTCAAATACTTTCTTTTTGTTTTCGTCTCTTCGTTGAGCCATGTAGGCACCGAGAACATATTTTGTATCTATTAGGTGCTTTATATTTCTACTTGACCATTTCCGTTTTGAATAAGCGTTGAGCTTTTTAATTGACAATGACACGCCAACATACTTCAAACTTTCAAAGAAATCTCTTATTTCCTGAGCTTCTTCTTCCTCGATTTCAAAGCAGTTAAGTTCTGTATTGTATCGAATGCCATAGGGTGGATTATGAGCGTTAAAAATGACTTTTTCTTCTTCGGCTAATTTCTTGGCCCTATTCCATGCGGATTTTCTGCGAACTGATTTTGTGTTGCTTTCTTCGTATGCTCGCTTTGCGATAACACTTAAAAGAATATCTTGCTGTAAGTCATCAATACGGTTTGTTTCGTTTGGTTTTTCATATCGTTGACCGTCAATGGTGGTTATTAAAATAACCCCTTTTTCAAGGATGCCATTGACTAATTCTTTCGCTTGTAGAAGCCTTTGGCGACTAAGCCGGTCGATACTTTCAACGAATATATAATCGCCCTCTTTGATATGCATATCGCTAATCATATCAATGAGTTCTTTTAGTTTTCCTTTTCGTTTGTTGCTTCCATCGTGTGCAGATATGCCCGTATCCGAGTAGATATTCTCGGGCGGCAACTCAATACCTTGTTGCTTTGTAATAGCTTGGATTGAAGCCATTTGACGGTCTACGGAGTCCCTACCGGCTTCGCCTTGGGCCTTGGATGAGTAGCGGATATAAGCGTAGGCAGTAGGCATTCCGGGCTTCCTGTGACGTTTGGAAAAGTGTGAGAATACCATCTACCAGTCTCCAGCGGCTCACGCAAAACCTCCAGCACCTTGCGATCAAATTCCGGCAACTCATCCAGAAACAACACCCCGTGATGCGCCAGGGTGATTTCCCCCGGTTGTGGCTTCGACCCGCCGCCTACCAATGCCGGGCCGGACGCCGAATGATGCGGCTGGCGAAACGGTCGATGGGGCCAGTGGCTCAACGGCGCGAGGCTGACCACCGATTGAATCGCCGCGACCTCCAGTGCTTCCTGCTCGCTCAAAGGCGGCAGCAAACCGGGCAGGCGGCTGGCGAGCAAGGTTTTGCCGGTGCCCGGCGGGCCGCTGAAAAGCAGGTTGTGAGCGCCGGCCGCCGCGATCAGCAACGCCCGCTTCGCCGCCAGCTGCCCTTGCACCTCGCTCAGGTCCGGGTAGGGTTTGTTCAGGTACTGCAAACCATCAGATTTGTAAGGCTCAATCGGTACGTGCCCATTCAGGTGCGCCACCACCTGCAGCAGGTGGTCCACGGCGATCACCTTCAACCCGGAAGCCAGGCACGCCTCCTCGGCATTCGCCCGCGGCACTATCAGGGTGCGTCCGGCCTTGCGCGCTGCCAGCGCCGCCGGCAGCACACCTTTCACAGCGCGGACTTCGCCGGACAGCGCCAATTCCCCCAGGCATTCCACGTCATCAAGCATCAATGCCGGCACCTGCACACTGGCCGCCAGAATCCCCAGGGCAATCGCCAAATCAAAACGCCCGCCGTCCTTGGGCAGGTCGGCGGGCGCGAGATTGAGGGTGATGCGGCGGGCGGGGTATTGCAGCGCGGAATTGAGAATGGCGCTACGCACGCGGTCCTTGCTTTCCCTGACCGCGGTTTCGGGCAAACCCACCAGCGTCAGCGAAGGCAGACCATTGGCCATGTGCACTTCGACGGTGACGGCAGGGGCTTCAACGCCGATCTGGGCGCGGCTGTGGACGATGGCGAGGGACATGCTCGTTCCTTGAGTGGAGGGCCGCTTCCTGCGGGTTTTTCAAGGGTAGACGAGGTGGGGAAAATCGAGGCGGGGAGGTTTTACAGAACGTGACTGCCTGTAGGGGGCTATCTGTAGGAGCGAGGCGGGCGGCTAGCCCTTGCTCGCGAAAATAGTCAACGATAACGCGGGCATTCTGAATGAACGCGGCGCTTTCGGGTTCTTCGCGAGCAAGCTCGCTCCTACAACGGTGGGCGTTACTCGGCTGGTGGACTCAACCGCGCTTCCAGCTCCTCCACCTTCGCCTCCAGGCTCTCCAACCGCGCACGCGTGCGGGCCAGCACGACCATCTGGCTATCGAATTCTTCCCGGCTGACCAGGTCAAGCTTGCTGAAGCCACTTTGCAACAGCGCCTTGAACTGGCTTTCGATTTCATTGCGGGGCAGCGGGGTGTCGCCGCTGAACAGGCGAGAGGCGTGGCCGCTCAGGGCGTCGAGGAGGTCTTTGGGCGCGAGCATGGGAAACATTCCGGAAAACTGTTGGCGGGCAGTGTATCACGCAGCGTCTATAGTCTTTTCACGGCCGCAGACGCACGCTTTTCGCGCATGGGGTTGGGCGGTGACGCACTGTTTTCGTGCGCATTACATTCGTCAAGGGCGCCCGCAGGTGGGCATAAGTGAACAAAGGACTGATTTCAGTGATTTTTACGGAGCTGGCAAGGTTTCTGCTTAGACGATCATGACCCATGCACTGATGCAGTCGCTGTGACGAATGCAGTGCGCCGACGGATCAGGGGTACAGGTTTCGTCACCAGTGGTTCGCTGGCGTCGCAACGGTAAATGCCGAGGCGACGACGCGTTACAAAGCCAGGCACTGCGCTTAGACTTGAGACGGGTTTGTTTTCCTGGGGCAAGTCCACCAATTCGGGAGAGAGTTTTCATGAAGCTAGTCACTGCCATCATCAAGCCGTTCAAATTGGACGATGTACGCGAGTCGTTGTCCGAGATCGGCGTGCAGGGCATTACCGTTACTGAGGTCAAAGGCTTCGGTCGGCAGAAGGGTCACACCGAGCTGTATCGCGGCGCGGAATACGTGGTCGATTTCCTGCCGAAGGTGAAGATTGATGTCGCCATTGACGACAAGGATCTTGACCGGGTTATCGAGGCGATAACCAAGGCCGCCAACACCGGCAAGATCGGTGACGGCAAGATCTTCGTGGTCAATCTGGAACAGGCTATTCGCATCCGTACCGGCGAAACCGATACCGACGCAATCTAAGCCGCCAAACCCCAACGCCCCAGGAGAAAACACTATGACTCTGCGTAAAATCGCAGGGCTCGGAGCCCTGTTGTCCATCGTAATGCCCAGCCTGGCTATGGCGGCAGACGAAGTGGCGGCTCCAGTCCTCAATTCCGGCGACACTGCTTGGATGCTGACAGCCACCGCGCTGGTGCTGTTCATGACTATCCCTGGCCTGGCGCTGTTCTACGGCGGCATGGTCCGCTCCAAAAATATTCTGTCGGTGATGATGCAGTGCTTCGCCATCACTGGCCTGATCAGCATCCTGTGGGTTGTCTACGGTTACAGCATCGCGTTCGATACGACCGGGATGGAACAGGGTGTGGTCAACTTCAACTCCTTCTTCGGCGGCATGGGCAAGGCGTTCCTGGCGGGTGTCACCCCGGCCAGCATCACTGGCCCTGCGGCTTTGTTCCCGGAAGCAGTGTTCATCACCTTCCAGATGACCTTCGCCATCATCACCCCGGCACTGATTGTCGGTGCGTTCGCCGAGCGCATGAAGTTCTCCGCGATGCTGATCTTCATGGCCATCTGGTTCACCCTGGTCTATGCGCCAATCGCGCACATGGTCTGGAGCGGCAACGGTGGCCTGCTGTGGGACTGGGGCGTGCTGGACTTCGCCGGCGGCACCGTTGTGCACATCAACGCCGGTGTGGCTGGCCTGGTAGCGTGCATCGTGCTCGGCAAGCGTAAAGGCTTCCCGACCACCCCGATGGCGCCTCACAACCTCGGTTACACCCTGGTGGGTGCGGCCATGCTGTGGATCGGCTGGTTCGGCTTCAACGCTGGTTCCGCTGCTGCGGCCAACGGTACTGCCGGCATGGCGATGCTGGTGACTCAGATCGCTACTGCTGCTGCTGCGCTGGGCTGGATGTTCGCCGAGTGGATCACTCACGGTAAGCCAAGCGCTCTGGGCATTGCCTCGGGTGTGGTGGCCGGCCTGGTTGCGGTCACCCCGGCTGCTGGCACAGTGGGCCCAATGGGCGCCCTGGTGATCGGCCTGGTCGCGGGTGTGGTTTGCTTCTTCTGCGCTACCAGCCTCAAGCGCAAGCTGGGCTACGACGACTCCCTGGACGCGTTCGGCGTGCACGGTATCGGCGGTATCGTCGGTGCGATCCTCACCGGTGTATTCGCAGCCCCTGCTCTGGGCGGCTTCGGCACTGTGACTGACATCGCTGCGCAAGTCTGGATTCAGTGCAAAGGCGTCGGCTTCACTGTGATCTACACCGCCATCGTGACCTACATCATCCTCAAGGTGCTGGACATGGTCATGGGTCTGCGGGTGACCGAAGAGGAAGAGGCTGTCGGCCTCGACCTGGCGCAACACAACGAACGCGGTTACAACTTGTAAGTACGCGTAAAAAAGATGCCCGGCTTGCCGGGCATTTTTTTGTCTGGCGTTTGTCTGTCATAGCAAGCTGTGCCGGTTTTTGCGCCCAGTTTGTGATGGTGCGCACGCGGCACTTTTCAGCGTGCGAATGTCTTACAGGCATGTAGGCGTATTCGGCACTTTGTTTTTTCCCTGAGCGCGCTAGAATGCGCGCCGATGGGCGGAGAACTGTATGTGGCAACAGAACCTGATAACCCTGCGGGCCAAGCCCCGGGGCTTTCATCTGGTGACCGACGAGTTGCTTGCCGGCTTGCCTGAATTAAAGGCCTGTCGTGTGGGCCTGTTGCACCTGTGGCTGCAGCACACCTCGGCCTCGTTGACTGTCAACGAGAATGCCGATCCGGCGGTTCGTCGTGACTTCGAACGTTTTTTCAATGCGCTGGTGCCGCAAGGTCGGGCGGGATATGAACATGACGACGAAGGACCGGATGATCTGCCGGCGCACTTTAAGGCCAGTCTCCTGGGCTGCCAGCTGAGTTTGCCGGTCAAGGCCGGCCGCTTGGCGATGGGGACCTGGCAAGGTATTTATCTGGGCGAGCACCGTGATCAGGGCGGTGCTCGTAAAGTCCTCGCCACCTTGCACGGTGATGGGGCATAAGCCACTGGTTATCCAGTGGATGTTGATTTTTTTCCGGCGCACTCGACAGAGGGTGAAGCTGGGCTATAACTAATCTGCTTTTCGCAAGTCATGAGGTAGAACATGAGCGACGATGATCTGGAAAACGACGAACTGGAAGTCGGTGATGAAGACGATACCGAAGAACTTGAAGCGGTAGCGGAAGACGCTCCTGACGAAGGCGATGACGGTGGCGACGATACGCCTGCCAAAGCAGCCAAAGGCAAGGCCAAGGCCGCTGTTTCGGTAGACGAACTGCCGAGCGTTGAAGCCAAGAACAAAGAGCGCGATGCGCTGGCCCGTGCGATGGAAGAATTCCTCGCTAAAGGCGGCAGAGTGCAGGAAGTTGAGGCCAACGTGGTGGCAGATCCACCGAAGAAGCCCGATAACAAGTACGGCAGCCGACCTATCTAAGGTCAACCACCTGCTTGCTGAAAAAGCCCGCCGTCGCTGCGGGCTTTTTCATGGCTGCTACAGGGGATTATTTCCAGCTTGCCAGCAGCTTCGGCAATTCCTTCAGGCTACTAATCTGCGCATCCGGGCGTTTATCCGCCTCCCAGGCCTTGCCCGTCGGGTTGAACCACACCGCACGCAGCCCGGCCTGTTGCGCCCCGGCGATGTCATCCCCCGGGTGATCGCCCACATGCACCGCCGCACTGGCGTCCACGCCACCGCGCTGTAACGCTTCCTCAAACAATCGTGCATCCGGTTTGGCGATGCCGATGTCTTCGGCGCGCAGGGCGAAGTGGAAATAGTCCGCCAGGCCGACGCGCTGCACATCCGCATTACCGTTGGTGATCACGCCCAGCAGGAAGTGCTGGCGCAGTGCATGCAGCATGGGCTCGGCTTCGGGGAACACGGTGAGCTGGTGACGCGCGTGTATGAATGCTTCAAAGCACACATCCGCCATCTGCGTCGCTTCAGGCTGCGGATAGCCTGCCTCTTCAAAGGCGTGCATCAATACGCGATGGCGCAGGAGGCTGATGCGGTTTTTGAGCTCGGGATGACGTTGCAGCACCTGCTGGCGAAGGCTGGCGAAATGCTCCAGGGGCAAGTCGCCCACTTTGGCCGCGTGGGTCGCCAGCCATTCGCGCATCGACGCTTCGGCGCTGACGATGACGGGTACGTTGTCCCAGAGGGTGTCGTCCAGGTCGAAGGTGATCAGCTTGATGCTCATGAGTCGCCGCCCTTGATGCGTTTGGCCCGTGGATGGGCGCTGTCATACACCGTTGCCAGGTGTTGGAAGTCCAGATGGGTATAGATCTGTGTGGTCTTGATGTCGGAATGGCCGAGCAGTTCCTGCACCGCGCGCAGGTCCTGGGATGATTCGAGCATATGGCTGGCAAAGGAGTGCCGCAGCATGTGCGGGTGCAGGTTTTGCCCCAGCTCGCGCTCGCCGGCAGCCTTGACCCGTAGCTGAATCGCCCGTGGCCCCAGGCGCCGACCTTGCTGGCTGACAAACACCGCATCGTCTGCCGGGTTGGTCAACAGGCGCAGCGGCAGCCATAGCTGTAACGCTTCACGGGCTTTGCGGCCCACCGGCAACACGCGGGTCTTGCTGCCTTTGCCGAGCACTTGCACCAGGCCGTCCGCGAGGTCCAGTTGATCGAGATTCAGGCCGGTCAGTTCCGACAGGCGCAGGCCCGAAGAATAGAACAGCTCAAGGATCGCCTGGTCGCGATGGGCCAGGAAGTCATCCTCGACAGCGCCGTCCAGCAGTTGCAGGGCGCGGTCGGTGTCGAGGGTCTTGGGCAGGCGTCGTTCGCCCTTGGGCGGGGCCAGGCCATTGGCCGGGTCGTGGTCGCACAGGCCTTCGCGGTTCAGGTAGTGGTAGAGGCCGCGCACCGCCGACAGCAAGCGCGCCAGGCTGCGTGAGGATTGGCCTTGCTGGTGCAGGCGGGCGATCAGGCTGCGCAGGCTCTGGATATCCAGGGTCTTCCAGCTGGAGATCTGCTGTTTTTCGCACCAGGCCAGGACCTTGTTCAAGTCCCGCCGGTAGGCTTCCAGGGTATGGGGCGACACCTGGCGCTCGCTGCGCAGGTGAGCGCAGTAAGCGTCCAGTTGCCGTTCCATGGCTAGCGCACCGCGCGCAGGGCAGTGGTGAAGCGCGGCAGTACGCGGCCGAGCACTTCGGCGATGTAAGTCAGGAACAGCGTGCCCACCGAGCTTTTGTAATGCTGTGGATCACGGCTGGCGATGGCCAGTACGCCGTGCAGGCCTTGGTGGCTGAGGGCAACTACGGCGGTGGAGCCGATTTGCTGGCGCTGTTCGGCGCCAAACAAAAAGTCCAGTTCATGCTCGCGCAAGGTGCCGCTGATGGTTTTGCCTTCGGAGAGCAGACCGCCAATCGCCGTCTGTGCGTCTCTACCGCTGACCCAGCGCCCCACCGGCATCGGGTTGTCGCTGAACAGGATCAGGCTGACAAAAGGCACCTGGAAATCCTGGCGCAGACTGTCTTCCACGGCGATCACCGTTTCTTCCAGGCTGGTGGCATCCATCAGGGTCAGGATCAGGCGGCGGGTCTTGTCGAACAGGCGATCGTTGTCACGGGCTACGTCCATCAGATGCGAGAGCCGGTGGCGCATTTCGATATTGCGCTCGCGCAGGATCTTCATCTGTCGCTCCACCAGCGACACGGTATCGCCGCGCTGGTGGGGGATGCGCAGCGCTGGCAGCAGTTCTTCATGCTCGACGAAGAAGTCCGGATTAGCCTCAAGGTACGCCGCGACAGCAGCGGCCTCCAGACTTTCGCTCGGGGTAGCTTGTGCGGGTACTTGAGGCTTATCGGTCATTAGCTTTGCTCACTCATAGACGGACCTGTCCTTCGTATACGCGCGTGGCCGGCCCGGTCATCATCACCGGGTGGCCAGGGCCTGCCCATTCGATGGACAAACGTCCGCCGGGCAGGTCGATCAGCAGCGGCGAATCCATCCACCCCTGGCTGATCGCGGCCACGGCAGCGGCGCAAGCGCCGGTACCGCAGGCCTGGGTTTCGCCGGCGCCGCGCTCCCACACACGCAGTTGCGCGCGGGAACGGTCGATCACCTGCAGGAAGCCCACATTGACCCGTGCCGGAAAGCGCGGGTGATGTTCGATCTTCGGCCCCAGCTCATGCACCGGCGCGTTATTGATGTCGTTGACTCGCAGCACGGCATGGGGGTTGCCCATGGACACGGCGGCCAGCTCGACAGTCTTGCCGTCGACTTCAACGGCGTAGTTCGTGGCTTGCTCGGTGGCCTGGAACGGAATATCCGCCGGCACCAGGCGTGGCGCGCCCATGTTGACGCTGATCTGGCCGTCGCTGCGAATGTCCAGTTCGATCACGCCGCTCTTGGTCTCGACGCGAATCTGGCGCTTGGCGGTCAGGCGCTTGTCGAGCACAAAGCGTGCGAAGCAGCGCGCACCGTTGCCGCACTGTTCCACTTCGGAGCCGTCGGAGTTGAAGATCCGGTAACGGAAATCCACCTCAGGGTTGCTCGGCGCCTCGACGATCAGCAACTGGTCGAAGCCGATGCCGGTATGACGGTCGCCCCACTGTTTAGCGTGTTTGGGCAGGATGTGTGCGTGCTGGCTGACCAGGTCAAGGACCATGAAATCATTGCCCAGCCCGTGCATCTTGGTAAAACGCAGCAGCATGGCTTACTCCGGCAGCAGGCTTTCGCCAGCATACAACTCGGCTACCGTCTCGCGGCGACGCACTTCAAACGCTTGATCACCGTCCACCAGCACCTCGGCGGTACGCCCGCGGGTGTTGTAGTTGGAACTCATGACAAACCCGTAGGCACCGGCCGAATGAATGGCCAGCAGGTCGCCTTCTTCCAGGGCCAGTTGACGATCCTTGGCCAGGAAGTCGCCGGTTTCACAGATCGGGCCGACGATGTCATAGGCACGGGCTTCGCTGTCGCGAGGTGTCACGGCGGTGACATTCATCCAGGCCTGGTACAGCGCCGGGCGGATCAGGTCGTTCATCGCCGCATCGACGATGGCGAAATCCTTGTGCTCGGTGTGCTTGAGGTACTCGACCTGGGTCAGCAGCACGCCGGCATTGGCGACGATATACCGGCCCGGCTCGAACATCAGCGTCAGGTCGCGGCCTTCGGTGCGCTCGCGCACGGCATTGATGTAGTCGGCAATCAGCGGCGGCTCTTCATCGCGATAACACACGCCCACGCCACCACCGAGGTCGATGTGGTGCAGGTAAATGCCGCACTCGCCCAGGCGGTCAATCAACGCCAGCAGGCGGTCGAGGGCATCGAGGAACGGGGGCAGGGTGGTCAGTTGCGAGCCGATATGGCAGTCGACACCCAGCACTTCCAGGTTCGGCAGTTGGGCGGCGCGGATGTATACGTCCTCGGCGTCGGCGATGGCGATGCCGAACTTGTTCTCTTTGAGACCGGTAGAAATGTACGGGTGGGTGCCGGCGTCGACGTCCGGGTTGACGCGCAGGGAGATCGGCGCGCGAACGCCCATTTCGGCGGCCACGACTTGCAGGCGCTCCAGCTCGTCGGTGGACTCGACGTTGAAGCAACGCACGCCGACTTCCAGGGCGCGGCGCATGTCTTCGCGGCTCTTGCCGACGCCGGAGAACACAATCTTGTCAGCCTGGCCGCCGGCGGCCAGTACCCGCTCCAGTTCGCCACGGGACACGATGTCGAAACCGGCGCCCAGACGCGCCAGGACATTGAGCACGCCCAGGTTGGAGTTGGCTTTCACCGCATAGCACACCAGGTGCGGCACGCCATTGAGCGGGTCGGTGAACGAGCGGTATTGAGCTTCGATGTGCGCGCGTGAGTACACATAGGTCGGGGTACCAAAGCGCTCGGCAATCGCGGACAGCGCCACGCCTTCCGCGAACAGCTCGCCGTCCCGGTAGTTAAAAGCGTCCATGATTTTCCCTTAGTAAGTGTCGTGCTTGTGCGCTTTTTGTGGCTTCTGCGACGATTGCGCCTGTTCGTTCGGATCTTTGCTGTCATCGGGCAGGTACAGCGGGCCTTTTTGACCACAGGCACTAACGAGGCAAGCGACCGCGACGAGCGCAGCAAGGGAAGAGATCAGGCGCTTCATGGCGAAATCCTTGAATATGCATTAATTGCGCCCGAGTATACCGACCACCTGCCGGCTTGCCTATGCGCCGGAATACCCGTCCGGCGGGGGTTTGCTGACGTGGGCGCGAACCGGGCTACGCTTGCTGGGGATATTTCGTACCTCCATCGGTAATGAACTCGGTATCCTTTGCAATCGGCGGGGCTCGTCCGTATTGTGCGGCGCTTGAGCAAAACCAGACACTTTTGAGGTTGCCACAATGAGTTTGACCGAAGCCCGTTTTCACGACCTGGTGGATTCGACCCAGCAGGCGCTGGAAGATATTTTCGATGAGAGCGGCCTGGACCTCGACCTGGAAAACTCGGCCGGCGTGCTGACCGTCAAGTTCGAGAACGGCACTCAGTTGATCTTCAGCCGCCAGGAGCCGTTGCGTCAGCTGTGGCTGGCGGCGCGGTCCGGTGGTTTTCACTTCGACTACGATGAAGAGGAAAATCGCTGGGCGCACGACACGAGTGATGAACTGCTGAGCGAAATGCTCGCACGCCTGGTCCAGGAACAAGCCGGCGCCGAGCTGGACTTCGACGAGATCTG
>NZ_LFMW01000007.1 GCF_001050345.1 Pseudomonas fildesensis
GGTTGGTTGGCAGGGTGGGCCTGGATGAACGCCGGGTGCTGCGCCGCCAACGCCGCAACCCGCCCAATGCGCGAGTACGCCGCCAACGGCACCTTGAAACGCTCGGCCGCGTACAACTGGGGAATCAGAAACGCATCCGCCATCCCCGGCTGCTCGCCAAAGCAGAAGCCCTCGTCGCCTATCAACTGCTCCACCGCCCCCAGGCCCTGGCTGATCCAATGGCCGATCCACTCCAGCACCTGCGCCTCATCATGCCCCCACTGGCGCAGCAGGTTCTGGGTGCTGGAGTTGTGCAGCGGGTGAATATCGCAGCCGATGATCGACGCCACCGCGCGCTCATGGGCGCGGGTTGCCAGGTCTTTGGACAGCAGCGGTGCCTGTGGATAACGTTCCTCCAGGTATTCGATGATCGCCGGTGACTGAATCAACAGCTCGCCGTTATCGGTACGCAGGGCCGGGACGCGCCCTTGCGGGTTAATTGCCAGGTACTCGGGCTGGCGGTTCGCGCCGCCTGCCGGCACCAGCAGGTTGACCGGTATGGCGGTGAAATCCAGCCCCTTCAGCGCCAGGGCAATACGCACCCGGTACGACGAGGTTGAACGGTAGTAGGTATAGAGTTGCATCGCCCTGCCCTCTTAACGCGCCGCGACCACAGTGCCACGGCATTCGCCGAAGCCGATGGAGGCAAAGCCGTCGCGGCTGCAGCGAGCGCGCAGGATGATTTCATCACCGTCCTCGAGGAATTTACGCACCTCGCCGGACGCCAATTCAATCGCCTTTTTGCCGCCTTCGGTAATCTCCAGCAGGCTGCCGAACTGCCCAGGTTGCGGCCCGGACAAGGTGCCTGTACCGAACAGATCACCGGCTTGCAACTGGCAACCGTTGACGCTGTGGTGTGCAACCAATTGCGCAACAGTCCAGTACATATGCAGGCTGTTGCTCAGCGCCAGACGGTGGGCCGGCAGGTTCTGTTCGCGCATCGATGCTGTGGTCAACAGCACTTCCAGTTCGATATCGAAGGCGCCCGCTTTCTGATCACGGTTATCCAGCAGGTACGGCAACGGTTGCGGATCACCCTCGGGGCGCGCCGGTTGTGGCTTGCGGAACGGTTCCAACGCTTCGGCCGTCACCACCCACGGCGAGATGCTGGTGATGAAGCTCTTCGACAAAAACGGGCCCAGTGGCTGGTATTCCCAGGCCTGGATATCC
Source organism: Pseudomonas fildesensis (assembly GCF_001050345.1). Lineage (GTDB taxonomy): Bacteria > Pseudomonadota > Gammaproteobacteria > Pseudomonadales > Pseudomonadaceae > Aquipseudomonas > Aquipseudomonas fildesensis. The sequence goes on from NZ_LFMW01000007.1 coordinate 1,210, forward strand.
CGCGCCGACCAGTCGTTAAGCAGGCAGAAACCGGCGATATGCTCGGCCGCATCACCAATTGCAATCGAATCGCCCATGGCATTGCCCTGGCCAATCCAGATGCCCAGCTCCAGCTCGTAGTCCAACCGTGCGCACGGGCCAAACGTTGGCTCGGTCTGGCCCGCAGGCAAGGTCTGGCCTTTGGGACGGCGCACCTCGGTGCCGGACGGGCGAATGGTCGACGCACGGCCGTGATAACCGATCGGCACGTACTTGTAGTTGGGCAGCAAGGGGTTATCCGGACGGAACAGTTTGCCGACGTTTTGCGCGTGCTCGATGCCGACATAGAAGTCGGTGTAATCATTAATCCTCGCGGGTAAATGCATCTGGCAATCGGCGGCGAGGTGCAGCACCTCGGCCTCACGCGCTTGCAATTGGCTGCCTTCAGCGAGCAATTCCAGCAGACGTTCGCGCAGGGCAACACGCGGGCCACGGCCGAGTTCGAAAAACGCATTCAACTGACCGCCAGCGGTGGCGTCGACGGCACGGCGTGCCTCACCCTCAAACGCATCCAGGGCCGCGTGCAGGTCGAGAATATAGTCACCAATCGCCACGCCGCTGCGCGGTGCCGAACCCTTGATGCTGAATACGCCCAGCGGCAGGTTTTGCAGGGGGAAATCACGGTGACCGTTGGCGCAGGCCACCCAGCTGCGGGTAAAAGTGGGCTGAGTCATGGGTTATCTCCGGTTCGGGTTGAAGGTGGCGGGCAGCGAGGCCCAGCACGCGTCGTAAGTGTTTTGCAGTTGCGGGCATTCCAGGGCGAACTGTGTCGGGCGCAGCACTTGGCTGGTCTCGAACATGAAGGCCATGGTGTTATCGATCTTGTGCGGCGCCAGGTCTACGTTGATGGCCTTGGTGCAGGTCTCGCCGTCCGGGCCGTGGGCGCTCATGCAACTGTGCAGCGATGCGCCACCAGGCAGGAAGCCTTCGGCCTTGGCGTCGTAGGCGCCCTGGATCAGGCCCATGTATTCGTTCATCAAGTTGCGGTGGAACCACGGCGGACGGAAGGTGTTCTCAGCCACCATCCAGCGCGGCGGGAAAATCACGAAGTCGAGGTTAGCCAGGCCGTGCACGCTGGTGGGCGAGGTCAATACGGTGAAGATCGACGGGTCCGGGTGATCGAAACTCACGGTGCCAATGGTATTGAAGCGGCGCAGATCGTATTTGTACGGCACGTTGTTGCCGTGCCAGGCCACCACGTTCAGCGGTGAATGGTCCAGCTCGCAGGCCCACAACTCGCCGAGAAATTTCTGTACCTGGGTGGTGGGCTGCTTGAGGTCTTCGTAGTGGGCGACCGGCGTGAGGAAGTCACGCGGGTTGGCCAGGCCGTTGCTGCCAATCGGGCCCAAGTCCGGCAGGCGCAGTGGGGCGCCGTGGTTTTCGGCGACATAGCCGCGCGCTTGGGTGTCCAGCAGTTCGACACGGAACTTGAGGCCACGGGGCAGCACGACGATTTCCATCGGCTCGACCTCCAGCACGCCCAACTCGGTGGCGATGCGCAGGCGGCCCTGCTCAGGGACGATCAACAGTTCGCCATCGGCGTTGAAGAACACGCGCTGCATGGACTGGTTGGCGCGGTAGTTGTAGATGCTGATGCCTGAGGGTTTTTCGGACCCCGAGTTGGCGACCATGCCTACGAGCCCGTCGATAAAGTCGGTCGGCTCACTCGGAATATCCAGAGGATTCCAGCGCAAGCGATTCGGCGTCACCGCGCCTAACGGTCCACCAGCCAATTGCCGCTCCAGCTTGATGAACGCCGGGTGATTGGCCGACGGCTGGATGCGATACAGCCAGGTACGGCGAGCTTCGCTGCGTACCATGGTAAAGGCCGTGCCGGAGAACAGTTCGGTGTACAGGCCGTAGGGCGCTTTTTGCGGGGAGTTCTGGCCGACGGGCAGTGCGCCGGGCAAGGCTTCGCTGGCGAATTCATTGCCGAAGCCCGATTGGTATTCGAGGTTCATGGATCATCCTCTGTACGGAAGTTGTTTTTATCGTAATCCAGTTACGCATAACGTAATTTGATCACTATCGACCGTCAAGCTATAAAGACGCCCATTCATCTCTCGGATTCTCGCCCCTCCATGGAAAAGCCCCGCGACACCGGTAAACAGAAAGTCCGCTCGGCCGAAGTGGGCACCGATATCCTCAAGGCACTCGCCGAACTGTCCCCGGCCACGTCGCTGTCGCGTCTGGCCGAGCATGTGCAGATGCCGGCGAGCAAGGTGCACCGCTACCTCCAGGCGCTGATTGCCTCCGGTTTTGCCGAACAGAACACTGCCACCAACCATTACGGCCTGGGCCGCGAGGCGTTGCGCGTGGGTTTGGCGGCGCTAGGCAGCATGGACGTGTTGAAAGTCGGCGCCCTGCCCCTGGCAGAGCTGCGCGATGAATTGAATGAAACCTGCTTTCTGGCGGTATGGGGCAACCAGGGCGCGACCGTGGTGCACATTGAGCCGGCGGTGCGCGCGATCACGGTCGTGACCCAGCTGGGTTCGGTGCTACCGCTGCTCAGCTCGTCCACCGGGCTGGTGTTCAGCGCGTTCCTGCCCTCGCGGGAAACCGTGGAGTTGCGCGAACGCGAGGTTCAGGCCGGCATCGCCCACGCCCTGGCGGACGATCACGCCTACGCCACCGCGTGCGAAAAGATCCGCAGCCGTGGCCTGCACTTTGTGCATGGACTGCTGATGCCGGGGGTGGACGCGCTGTCTGCGCCGGTGTTCAACGCAGTCGGTCAAGTGGCGGCGGTGATGACCGTGGTCGGCCCCACCTCGCTGTTCCAAGCCGACGAAGATGGCCCGGCGGCGCAGCACTTGCTGGCAGCGACCCGGGCCGTGAGTTGGCGCATGGGTTATCAGCCCTGAATCAGTCGTGCCATTGAGTCAGGGCAACTGCCAGGCGATTTTCCAGGGCACGGATCGGCGCCGCGTCGCTCAGGTAGTTGTTGCTGAGGATGGAAAACACCAGGCGCCGTCCCTGGGCATCGGTGATGTAGCCGCTCAACGACGACACGCCGCCCATCGACCCGGTCTTGGCATGCAGGTTGTTTTCAGCGGCCGTGCCGCGCAGACGATAGCGCAGGCTGCCGCCGGTCATACGGTCCGCGTTGCCGGCAATCGGCAAAGCGTTGTACCAGGCGTCGAACCAGGGCTGCCTGGCCGTCGCCAGCAACAGGTCAGTCAGGTTCTGCGAAGACACCAGGTTGCGCCGCGACAAGCCTGAGCCGTCCACCTGGTTCAGCGTCGCCGGGTCCAGGCCCTGGCGTTTCATAAAGCCCGCCACCGCCGCCACACCCGCCTGCGCCGTGCCCACATTCGCTGTCTTGCGCCCCATGGCCTTGAGCAAGGCTTCGGACATGTTGTTGTTCGAGAGCTTGAGCAGCGGCGTGATCAGTTCCTGCAACGGCGCCGATTGATGCTCTGCCAACACCCTGGCCGTGACCGGACTGACACCGCCGATCACACGTCGGCCCAGCACCTGGATGCCCTGCTGCGCCAACGCCTGTTCAAACAGGTTGGCCACCAATTGCGTCGGCTCCCACACACTCACCCACTGCCGGCTTTGTTTGCCCGGTGCCAGCGCGCCGGTGAGTTGCAGCAGGTTGGTGCCGTGCTGGCGCGTAATCCCGTAGCTGTTGCCCGGCCCGCTCACCGCGCGGTTGCTGAGTTGCACGTAATCGGTGGACGGACTGATCACCACACTCACTGGCTGACCGACCGCCAAAGGTGCCTTGGCCGTGACCAGCAATGTGCCCGCATCAAAATCCGAATTCGGCGACACGGTCAGCGCCGAGATCTGCGCGCCGTAGTAGGTGCTTTCGTCATCCTGAGCCCAGTCCACGCCCAGGCGCTCGGCATCGAACCAGCTGTCGTCGAACACCAGGTCGCCCGACACCTGACGCACGCCCTGGCTCGCCAGTTGCGCGGCCAATGCCTGGTAATCGGCGAACTGCGTGGTCGGGTCGCCGAGGCCGCGCAGGTACAGATTGCCGGTCAGGCGTTCGCCCTGTTGGGTGCCGCTGCTCAACAGTTGCGTGGAAAAGCGATACTGCGGGCCCAGCACGTCCATCGCTGCGGCGGTGGTCAGCAGCTTGAGGTTGGAGGCGGGGATCAACCGCGTGCGCGGGTTGTGTTGATAGAGGGTGCTGCCGCTGCGGGCGTCGCGCACCATCACGGAGACCGTCGCGCCATTCAGCGCCGGATCGGCCAGCAGGTGGTCCAGGGTTGCCGGGGTGGAGGTCTGCGAAACACTTGCGCAGCCCCCCAGTAAAAAGCTCAAGCCAACCAGCATCGTGCGGGTGTGTAACCATCTTCCAACGTGCATCTGTGTACTGTTCCTGCAAGTCTTCAATGGCGGCAACGCTAACAGTTCGGGGCACCTGTGGCGAGCGGGGCTGTTGTGGCAGACCGGCTTGTTGTGGCGAGCGGGCTTACTGTGGCGAGCGGGCTTGCCCCGCGTTGGGCTGCGTAGCAGCCCCAATAAGAACACCGCAGTGTGTCAGGCATACCGAGGTGGCAGGTTTTAGGGCGGCTTCGCCACCCAACGCGGGGCAAGCCCGCTCGCCACGACAAGCCCGCTCGCCACAACAGCCCCGCTCGCCACAACACGCTCGCTCACTTCAATAAGCCTGCCTGCCACAACAAGCCCGCTCGTCACAGGGAGCGCGCCAGGCTTTTAGAACTCCAGCGTGCTCGACACCGACACCTGCCGCGCGTCCCCCATCGACACAAACACCCGGCTGGCCGCCGAGGTGTAGTAGGTGCGGTCAAACAGGTTCTTCACGTTGAGCTGAAACTTGACCTTCTGCCCTTCAATTTTGGTGTTGTAGGTGGCGAACGCATCCGCCACGGTGTAACCCGGCAGGTTGAAGCTGTTAGTCGCATCGCCTTCGCGCTGGCCCACATACCGCGCACCGGCACCGACACGAAGACCATCACCGCCGAAAATATTGCCGAAGTCATACACCGCCGACAGCGAGCCGGTGTGCTTGGCCACGTTCTGCAAGCGCTTGCCTTCCAGGGCCGGGTCTTTGGTGACTTCGGCATCGGTGTAGGCATAGCTGCCGATCAGGCTCCATTGGTCGGTAAGCTGGCCGGTGGCATCCAGTTCCAGGCCACGGGAACGCACTTCGCCGGCCACGCTGTAGACCGTGTCCACGCCCGTACCGACGGACACCAGCACGTTGCGCTTGGTGATATCAAACAGCGCAGCGCTGGCGGTGATGCGCCCCGGCATGTCGAGCTTGGCGCCCAACTCCCAGGACTTGGATTCTTCCGGTTGCAAATCGCCCTGGAGCACGCTGCCATCGTTCAGTGGAGCGATGGTGGAGTTGGGTTTGAAAGATTCGGTGTAGCTGCCGTAGAACGACAATTCATCGGTGTAGCGGTACACCAGGCCGGCACGCGGCACCCACTTCTGGCCATTGCCGTCGGTGTTGGCCTTGAACGGCACGCCCTTGCCCGCGTATTGGTCGTACATCTGGTAGCGCGCGCCGCCCACAAGGATCCACTGGTCGGTCAGGTGAATCGCGTCCTGGAAGAACAGCGAATCACTGCGCAGCAGGTCGGTCTGGGCACTGTCCTTGGGGCTGACGGTGGTGCCTTCCACATCCTTGCCATACACCGGATTGACGTAGCTGAAGGCGCTGCGTTGCGTCTGGCGAATCAGGTCGGCGCGGTAGACCTTGCGGTACTCGTCGTCCAGCCCGAACACCAGGTCATGCTGCATACCGCCGGCCATCACCTTGCCTTCCAGGCTCGCAGTGGCGAAGCGGTCGGTGGTCAACGCACCGCGCGTGCCGTCCATGCTGCGGGTCAGGGTGCCGTCGGCGTTGACCGAAGCGACGCGCACTTGGCTGGCGTCGTAGGTTTCGCGGTTCCAGCTGTAGCCGAAGTGCGCTTTCCAGTCGTCATTCAGGTCGTGGTCGGCTTCGAAACGGTACAGGTCGGAGCGGCCTTCCATGTTGTTGAACGGCTCATCCAGGCGACGGGTAGCGGGGATGTCCAACGGGTGGTTGGTCTTGGGGTCGATGGCAGTGCCCCGGTCGAACGGCGAGAGAAATTCCCGGTGCTCGTAGGCGAAGACCACTTTGGTGGTATCGCCATACCACGCCAGCGACGGCGCGATCATGCTCTCGCGGTGCGTGCCGTAGTTGCGCCAGTAGTCTTCATCTTCGTGGTCGACGATCAGGCGATAGGCCAGGCCGCTGTCACCGATGGGGCCGGTGGTGTCGAGGTTGCCGCCGCTGCCGTTCTTGCCGTCGCCGAAAGTCGAGCCGCGCACGGTGAGGCTGGTGGATTGCGTCAGCTCGGGCTTTTTGCTGACAATATTGACCACGCCGCCCGGGTCCTGAATGCCATACAGCAGCGACGATGGACCCTTGAGCACTTCAACGCGCTCGGCGGTGGAGTTCAGCGCGCGGCCCTGCACCACAGGCATGCCGTCCTGCATGATCGAGCCGTTACGGTTGTCGCCAAACCCGCGCAGCATCACTGCGTCCTGGGTGCTGCCGAGGGTGTTGGCCTGGGTGATGCCGCTGATGTTGGCCAGGGCGTCGTCCAGGTTGCGCGGCTGTTGGTCGCGCAATACCTGGGCGGGCACCACGTTGACGGTTTGCGGCGTTTCCAGCAGCAGGCCACGGGAACGCATCACCGAGCTGGTGGGCGGTGGCTGGTAGCTGGTGCTGTCCTGGGTTTGGCCGACACCGCTGATGGTGGTCGCCCCCAGGTTGATCGCGCCCTCAGTGGGCACGGGTTCCAGGGCCAGGGTGCGGGCGTCGATCTGGCGGAAGGTAAAGCCCGAGTTGCCGAGCAGGCGTTGCAGGGCCTGGGTCGCGCTCATCTGCCCGCTGACCGCCGGGGCGCTGAGGCCATAGGGCGCTTCATCGGTGTAGATCACACTGATCCCCGTGACCCGGCTGAAATCGCTCAGGGCTTGGGGCAGCGGTTTGGCTGCCAGGGCAAAGTTGTACTGGGCGCTTTGCTGCTCCTGCGCATGCGCCACGCTCAAGGGCAGCAACGCCAGCCCCGACACTGCCAATACCGAGGCTCCCAGCCACTGTTTAACCAAACCGCCCGCCATCGACTTCATGCTGTGAGAACCCGTGTAGAAAACGCTGTTAATGCGAATAGATCGCAGTTTCAAACACTACACGGTTGGGCCGACGATTTACCTCACCTTGTTTTGAAAATAATTCTAAAAACACCACTGATCGTTCCCACGCTCTGCGTGGGAACGATCATCAAAGGTGAAGGTTATTGCGCCTGAATGCGAAAACCCATGCGCGGGAAGTGCACATGCACCGTGCCGCCGCGCTCGTCGGTACGGCGCAGGATCAGCTCTTCGCGGCCGGCAAACAGCAATTCTCCGGCCACCGGGTCGGTGCCGTAGTCAGTGGCTGTAATAGTCACCTGCTGACCCGACTTGAAGCCGTTGGGGTCTGCAAAGACTTCGTCCGGTAAGGCGGCGGGCGTGGCATTGCGGGCGATCTCCAGCGCTTGCTCTGCGCTCATCTCGTTTGAGGTGCCATGACCAAAACCCAACACCCGAGTAAGCCAGGCCGCGACGGCGGGATACTCATCCACCAGCGGCGAAGTCACCGGGGTGGCCTTGAGAAACCATAAAGGGTGGGCCATGGCAAAGTCGGCAATCGACGGTTCGCCAAACAGGAAATCCCCCGATTGATGCTGCAACTGCTGCTCCAGGCGCAGCATCAGCGCCGGCCATTGATGCCTGGCCAGTTCGATGGGCACCTTGCTCGCGGTGCCGCCGCTGAACAGTGCGACGCGGTCAGCGACAAACGCCTTCATGATCTCCGGCGGCAGTCTGGCGAAGCGCACGGCGGCGGATTCAGGTTGAAATACCAGGCTGACAGTATGGTGAAACACCACGTTGTCGGCCCAGAAGGCGAAGGCCTGCGTGTTCATTTCCTGGCCGAGCGGAAACAGTGCCGGGGTGGATTTTTCCTGCTCCAGTCGCCGAGCAATCAGTGCGGTGTCGCAATAGATATCGGCGCCCACCTGCAACACTGGCGTCTTGCGATAGCCACCCGTCAATGCCGTCAGGTCAGGCTTGGGCAACATCGGCGGGATCTGTACGGAGTGCCACGACAAGCCCTTGAAACCCAGCAGCAGACGGGCTTTTTCAGCGAAGGGGGACTGCGGGTAGTGGTGGAGGATCAACTCAGACATGCCAGGCTCCGCTCAATTAAATGAGTCAGTAGCTTAGCCTGCTAAACCGCGTGTGGGGACGATGGGAACCCATCAGTCAAATCAATGAAGCACTCGCCGCCAGACATTCCTTGGCGCTCTTCTTCAGCTTCTTGATCAGCCGCTCCTGGCGCAGCGCCTCACCCTTGCTCGCGCATTGCTCGGTGTACACCAGCGCAACAGCCGGGCTGGATAAAAAAAACCGCGCGCCCTTGCCACTTTGGTGGGAGGCAAACCGGCGCACCGGGTCATTGCTGATGCCGCAATAGAGTGAACCATTGGCGGCACGCACCAGGTAGACAAACCAGGGTTTGGGTTCAGAAGGATCAGTCACGGGTCGATTCGGCAAACCAGAAGGAGTGCCAATCTTATCAACGACTGGCCTGAAATGCCCTCAGGCCTTTGAGCGCCTGGGCACGCACGGCGTTTTTCAGCGCCGGCGACCAGCCCAGCAACAGACCCTTGAGGCCCAACGCCTGGCGCGACCAACGCCACAGGTCGAAGTGGTCGTGGTGCTCGCAGATCTTGCCATCGCGAAACACGAACCGCGCCCCGATATCATTGACCACCGTATTGCCGGTTGCGCTGAACAGGTACGTCGCCACCCAATGCGCGCTGCCGGTGGTTTCATCGCTGCGCACATGGTCGAACGTCAGGGAAAAGTCCTTGGCGCGCGATGTCAGCATGCGCCACATATCCCCGGCATCACGGCCCCGCAGCTCGCCGAACGCCGGGTCGCTGAACACCACATCGTCGGTGTAGCAGGCGCTCATGGCCTCGGCATCCAGACGCTGAAATGCGCTGTAGAACTCGGTGATCAGGGCGTTATGGGCATCACTCATGGGCAGGCTCCGCTGGCGTCAGAAAGGTAGGCACGATAAGCCTCCCGCGCCGACAAGGCTACTGACATTCGCCGCGCAAATACCGCGGTCACGGCACCATGCCACTGCTGCGAGCATAGGCAAACAAATCCACATCGGTGGAGATGCACAACCGGTTCATGGCGGTGCTTTTCTGCTTGCTGATGGTCGAGATGCTGCGATTGACCTGCGCGGCGATCTGGCTGACGGTCATGCCACTGGCGAGCATGCGCACCACTTCGCGCTCTTTGCCGGACAACTGCGGCACCGCCTGCTGGTCGCCGGTGCCGGCTTCCACCAGTTGCACCCGCAGGCATTCGCTGACAAAGGTCTGGCCCTCGCTCACCGCCCTGATCGCCTGGGGCAGCTCCCTGGCCGAGGCGCTTTTGGCGACGATCGCCCGCGCCCCATGGGCGAAAGAGGCACGCAGGGTGGCGACGTTGGCGAACATGGTCACCAGGATCACCGGCAATTCCGGGTACTTGCGATGCATCAGGCTCAACAGGCCATAACCATCGGCCTGCTGGTTGCCGGGCATGGCGAAGTCGGTCACCAGCAGATCGCAAGGTGTACTGTCGAGCAAGGCCAGCAGTTGATCGGGGCCATCGGCCTCGCCGACCACCTTGCACTTGCCATTCGCCTCGATCACTACTTTTTGGCCGATACGCACAATCGGATGATCGTCAGCAATTATTACGCGAAGCATTAGAACCACCGTGATGGCAAATTGACCTGCGCAAAGTACCGCTGGATGTGGCCTGCAACAACCGCCAATAAAACAGGCAATGGCAGATACCCCAACAATCTTTGCAACCAAGATTAACGCCTACAAAAAAAGCAGAACAAACCGTCAGAAACAACCTACATATCAGACCGCAAAATTCCTTCACTTCCGCCGAAATCTGCTCGCCTCATAACGTCGACAAGTACGCCAGATAACGCACCAGGTCCTGACGCAGTTGCACCAGGGCGCGGGCATGCAGGGCCACTCCATCGATGCTCACCACCGTCATCAGCCGGATCCCACGCTTTTCCATGGAGGTGACGCCCAGGAACGCGACGCTGCCAATCAGCCGATGCAAGTGCTGACTGGTCGCAACACCATCGAGGCGCACCATCGCACTCGAAAGCGCTCGCAGGTCTTGCTGTGCCTCATGTACCAAACTGCGCAGCATGCTTTCCACGACCTCGTTACCACCGAACATCTGCACCAGCACGGCACGTGTTGGCCAGCCTCTTTTTTGCACGACCCTGGCGTGCGCCTCCCCACCCTGCTTGGGCACACGCACATCGGCATCCGCCAACCAATAAACCAGGACGTTGCGCAACTGTGCAAAGGTCAGGGGCTTGATCAGCCAGGCGTCCATGCCGGCCTCCAGGCACAGGCGGGCTTCGTTCGGGCCCAGGTTCGATGTCAAGGCAATGATGGGTATTCGTGCAGACAGCGCCTCACGTTCCCGACACCGAATTTCACGGGTCATGGCATAGCCATCCACGACGGGCATCTGACAGTCAGTCAGGATCAGATCAAAGTGCTGCACGTCCATGGCGGCGAGCGCAGCCCGCCCATCCCTGCATACCTCATGGCCCAGGCCCAGTTGGTTGAGGATCCCTCCCATCAGCAGGCAATAGGCAGGGTGGTCGTCGACGACCAATACCTTGAGCCGTTGCCAGTAGGCGGGCGAGGTGGTCGACAGCAGCGACTCATCCCCACCGCCGTCGCCTGGGGGAATGCCCGATGACATGACTACCTCAACTTACCGTAAAGAACGAGCCTGAAGGGCACGGCATGCGCGCAGGAAACAGCCCAGCCTTGGCCGACAGGACGCGCCACTCTGAACTACGTTTTTGAATTTTTTATGACAGAAAAAGGTGCTTGAAAAATAGTCGAGTGAACGGCTTTGGACGATACAAAAACTACGAAAACTTCATGCGTCCGACGCGAACAACAGCCCGTTCCAACATGAACGATTATCCCTGTGCAACCTCCGCCCGATCTCGTAATTGTTGTATGTCCCCTAGCACTCACTCTCGATAACTTCGCCACACCCCAAAAGGGCCCGTACGACCATTCACGTGGTCGCAACACCCATGACGGCTGCCCTTGAACCACAGTCAGTCAGCCTTGCACCGGAACCCCTCCACATGAATAAGTCCCTAGCAGCACTCGCCATCATTCTCGCGGTCGCCCACCAAGGCTCGGCCGTTGCCGCAAGCACGACGGAACTGACCGTCACAGGCCTGATTACCCCGAGTGCCTGCACGCCCGCGTTGTCGGGCGGCGGTGTGGTAGACCACGGCAAGATCTCGGCCAAGGACCTCGACCCGAACCCAAATTCCCCCACCGACCTGCCCATAGCCACCTTACAACTGACCGTGAGCTGCGGTTCGCAGATCTTGTTTGCGTTGAATGGCATTGACAATAATCCTTCGTCCTACCTTCCGACGGGTTATGGCCTGGGCCTGATCAACAACACGCAAAAAATTGGTAGCTACAACCTTGAGTTCCGCAATGTCGTGGCAGACGAGCAAACCACTTACCCGATGGAGTCCAGTGATGGCGGCACAACCTGGCAAGACATCGACAGAGCCGCGTGGTCAGTTGGCACCCTGGCAGGCTTTGGCATAGGCATAGGTTCCAACAGGAGACCGGATCCCATTAAGGACCTGCGCACCGACATGCTTGTGTATACCCAGATTGCCCCCTCCAGCCGCTTGGACCTGAGCAATGAAGTCCCACTCGCTGGCTCCGCCACCCTCGAAGTGAAGTACCTGTAAATCACCGCTTATTGACCAGGCGCACAGCGCGCCGCCCAGGATTTTCGCCATGAACCCTTGCTCCCGACTCGTCGTCATCTCACTGCTGCTGACCGCCTTGCCCCAGGCGTATGCCGCCAGCAGCATCGACCTCACCGTCACAGGCCTGATCACGCCAAGCGCCTGCGAACCCCTCCTGTCCAACACCGGTGTTGTCGACCTCGGAAAGATTTCGGTCAACGATCTCAAACCCGACGGATACACCACGTTCAAACGCACCTTGCAGCTGAGCGTCGAGTGCCTGGCCCCCGCCCTGTTTGCCCTTAAAGGCATCGACAACAGCACCGGCTCAATCGACTCTAACTCCTACTATGGGCTGGGCATGATCGACGGCAAAAAAATCGGCTCGTACTTGCTCGATACCTCGAACTCACAGGCCGACGGATCAGCGGTGCTGCCGATTCTTTCACGCGACGGCGGCAACACCTGGGGATCCGGCGATGGGGAACCCTGGGCCGTTACGAAGCACATTGCCTTCAGCGACCAGTCCAGTGGCCCGTGGGCACCCATGCTGATCAAGACGCTGACCACGGACCTTCTCATCGAGACCATGATCTCCCCCATCCGGGGCATGAACCTGGACAATGACGTGCTGATCGATGGCTCCGCCACCCTTGAATTGCTGTACCTGTAAGCCGCCGTCACCCCACAGGATGTGCCAACCATGACTCGTGCCCTAACCTGCCTCACTGCAATCGTGGTGATGGCCAGCGCGCCTGGCGCTTTTGCTTCCAGCGCCACCGACTTGACCGTCAGCGGCCTGATCACACCCAGTTCTTGCGAGCCTAGCCTGTCCAGTGGTGGCATCGTCGACCACGGCAAACTTACCGTAAAGGACCTGAACCCCGACGTACCGACTCGCCTGGAGACCGCCAACCTGCAACTGGAGATCATCTGCGAAGCAGAAACCCTGTTCACCCTGACCACCGTCGACAACCGCCCCGGCACCTCGGCCATCCGCCCGTCCAGCCATGGCCTGGGCATGGTCAACGATGATCAAATGTTGGGCAGCGTGGCGTTCATCCTGCTGGATGCAATGGCCGACAGGGTGCCGGTGCGCACCATTATGTCCAGCAACGGCGGTGCCTCCTGGCGCCCTTCGACGTACCTGGGACATGCCGGGCTGACGGCCTTCGCCCTAGCGAGCGATCTCGATGCCCCGATCGCCCTCAGGGTGTTGACCGCGCGGCTGAGCGCCTTCACCACCCTGGTACCCGCCACCGAGCTGACCTTGGTGGATGACGTGCCCATCGACGGTCACGCCACCCTGCAAGTGAAGTACTGGTAAGCCCGACCTTGCCCGGTGGTGCGCCCGCCCAGATGAGCGAGTCGCAAGACCACCGGGCGACCTCGAACAACGCCTGCACGTACACGTTCCAGACGCTTTACGCACCCAGCGCCCTTGCCGTGCGCCCTTGATACCGTGCTTTCCCACAGTGATTCCTACGCGATGAACACAACGATCCCGCCATGGGCGCTCACGCTGCTCGCCCTGAACCTGACACCGGCCTTCGCTGGGTCCACCGTGGATCTGGGCGTGACCGGCTTGATTACGCCTCAAGCCTGCAGTGTTTTGCTGTCCGACAGCGGCCTGATCGATTTCGGCAAGATCCTCGCGCAGTCCCTTAACCAGACTCAGGTCACTCTGCTGCCCAGTCAGCAAATGGACCTGAGCATCAACTGTGAAGGCCCGACCCTGTTCGCCCTGGTGGGTCTCGACAATCAGCCCAACTCCTCCGTGGCGCCCGATGTTCTCTACGGGTTGGGCATGAACATTCACGCGCCAGCGGAGCGCCTCGGATCGGTGGGCTTGTCGGTGCGCGGGCCAGTGGGCGACGGCGTCACCCTGCTGGTCATTAGCTCTTCGGACAGCGGTAGCACATGGCACCCGGAACCCAATGCCTACCCGAAAAAATACATGGGTTTTGCCCGCGTCGACGCCCAGCAGCCCGAGCCCATCAAGCAACTGGTCGCCAGCCTGCGGGTGGAAACCGCCATCAGCCCGGCCAATAGCCTGACGCTGAAGGAAGAAGTGCCTTTGCAAGGTTCGATCACCCTGGACCTCAAATACCTGTAACCCCTTATTGAAAGAGCCCTCAGATGATGATGCATGTTTCCTGGATACGCGCCGGCTGTGCTGGCGTCGCGCTCTGGTGCGGCGCCACCACCGCGCTGGCCGACGGTATGGTGCCGGACACCTCGGTGGTGATCGTCTACGAAGCGGAGGGCGAAGCCGCCGTATCCGTGACCAATACCGACAGCAAACTGGCCCTGTTGCATGTGACCCTCGAAGACATTCCCGAGGACAAAGACACGCAACGGCTGCTGGTCGTTACCCCGCCCCTGGCACGGGTGGAGGCCGGCAAGAGTCAGCTGGTGCGGTTCATCCTGCAATCGACCGAGCCCTTGGAGACCCAGCGCCTCAAGCGGGTGATTTTCGAAGGCATGCCCCAGCAACGTAGCGGCGCCGACGCCGGGCGCGCGCAGGTGGGCGTCACGGTGCGGCAGAACCTGCCGGTGATCCTGCATCCCAAGGGTCTGGCGCGCAATCGTACGCCGTGGCTGGGCCTGAGCTGGCACCTGGAAAACGACCAGCTCAGCGTGCGTAACCCCACGCCTTACGTGGTACGCCTGGCCCAGGAGTTGCGGCTACTGCCCGGCAAAGGCTCGGCCATGCTACCGCGCACCTATGTGCTGCCGGGAGAAACCCTGACGGTCACGGCCCAGGGCGCCTCAGCGACCTCGGTGCGCCTGCAACCGGCGACGGTGTATGGCTTCGCCGTCGCCCCCCACGAGGCGCCCATTACGCCTTGACCCAACGGCGTCGAAGGAAGCCCCGACGCCAATACAAAACGAAGTGGCCACCCCCTGAAGGTCACCGGGAAGACGGCCTGGCGCGATAGGAAATCAAGCCTCGGACGCCCATTACCAGAGTGTATTTGTGTGGACACAGTCATCAATTACCGTGACGGCAACGCTGTGCCCGGCGTTTCACCTCGCCGGTCACTCGCTCACCTGGGCGGCGTCGCCTGGGCCGTCAGCCATGTCCTGCTGGCCAACCAGGCCTGGGCCGACGACGCGCCGGCAACAGGTTCCTTTGACCTGCAGACCCTGCACCAGCGCGGCATTGATCCGCAATTGGCCAGCATTCTGCTGGAGGCACCGCGCTTTGCCAGCGGACGTCACACCGTCAACCTGACGGTCAACGGTCAGCGGCGAGGCCGTGTCGACGTGGCCTTCGACGCACAAGGCGGGCTGTGCTTTGACCCCGCCCTGCTGGACGCTGGTCAGTTGGTGGTACCGCCACGCAGCCTCGGTGACTGTCACGGGTTTATCGAGCAATACCCGCAAACCGTGATCGAGCCAGACCCGGCCAGCCTGAGCCTGTCGCTGGTGGTCCCGACCCAGGCGTTGCGTCCCGCAACCCAGGATATTTCCGGCTACAGCACCGGCGGCCTGGCGGCCTTGCTCAACTACGACGTGACCGGGCTGTACAACCAGTTGGGTGACAACACCAGTCGATTCGGCTCGGCCAATACCGAGGTCGGCTTCAACGCCGGTGACTGGATCGTGCGCAGCCGCCAGGTGCAGACCTGGCAAGCCGGCAGTTCGCGCAGCACCCACCTGGACGCCTACGCCCAACGCACCTTCGCCAGCCAACAGGCGGTGTTGCAGGCCGGGCAGATCAACCTCTATAACCCGGTGCTGGCGGGGGCCCAGATCAACGGCGTGCAGGTGCTCACCGAGCAGGCCCTGCAAGACCAGAACCAAGGCGCGACTGTCGACGGTATCGCCAACGGCCCGGCCCAGGTGGAGGTACGGCAGAACGGTGTACTGATCCACTCCACCGTGGTGCCCGCCGGGCCGTTTTCGCTGAGCAATGTACCGCGCCTGAACGGGCGCTCCGATGTGGAGGTAACGGTCAAGGAAGTTTCCGGCGACGAGCGCCGTTTCATCGTGCCCGCAGCCATGCTGGGGCTGGGCTTGCCGGCGCCGGGTTATTCAGTGGCGGCCGGCCGGGTGCGCACTACAGGCGACAGTAATGGCGCAGAACCCTGGGTGGTCAGTGCGGGGTGGACGACGGTGCCGCATCCGCTGGTCACCCTGGGCAGCGGACTGCTGGCCGCCGAAGACTATCGCTCGGCCGGCCTGAACCTGGGGCTTTTGCCCTGGCAGGACAGCCAGTTGCAACTGGCGGTAGTGGCCGCCGAGGCCACTCATCAGGATCACAAGCGCGGCCTGCAGACAGACCTGTCGTGGAGCCAACAACTGGGTGAGCGCTGGGCAATCAGTGCCGCCAATTCCTGGCGAACCGAGGGCTACCGCGAACTCTCCGACTCAACCTACACCACCGACACCCGTGAGCAACAACGCTCCCGGTACCGCGACCAACAAAGCGCCACGGCTTCCTGGTCTCATCCATGGCTGGGAGCGTTCAGCGCCGGGGCTTCTCGCTCCTCCTCATTTTCCGGCGAGAGCAGCAGTCGCGCGCTGGCGTCCTGGGGCACTCAGGTGGGCGGCGTCTCCATTTCCGCCACCGCCGAATGGCAGATGGGCGGTCGTCAGTACAACGATGACGCCGTGTACCTGAACATCAGCCTGCCGCTTGGCGAGAGCCGTCGTGGCCGGGCCTGGGTGCGCAACTCCGGTGGCGAACACCGTATCGGCATGGGCGTCAACGAGCAGATCAACGACCAATTGGCCTATCGGGTCGGGGTTGAACATGACAGCCGTGACCGCGAGGTGGAGTCGTCCCTGGGGTTCTCGGCCCTGCCGTTCTACAGCCAGTTGGATTTCAACTACACCCGCTCCGACGACGAACGCTCCAGCTACCAGGGCGGGGCCCGCGGCGGGGTGGTGCTGCACGGCGACGGCGTGACCTTCTCGCCCTACCCGGTGCGCGACACCTTTGCGCTGCTGTCGGTGGGCGAAATGGCCGGCGTCAAGGTCAGTACCCCCAGCGGCCCCGTATGGACCGACTGGCAAGGCCAGGCCGTGGTGCCGCAGATCAGCGCCTACGGCCGCAGCCCCGTGGAGGTGCAAACGCGCTCACTGCCACGCAATGCCGACATCAGCAATGGCCTGGCCGTGGTCTCGGCAGGGCGCGGCGCGGTGGACCGGCTCGAATTCGGCGTGGCCATGACGCGGCGGGCCTTGTTGACCCTGGACCGGCCAGTGCCGCGTGGGGCGACGGTCACCACCGGCAACGGGGAGTTCGTCACGCTGGTCCAGGAAGGCAACCAGGTGTTCCTGCCGAATGTGCTCGATCAGCCGACCTTGTGGATCAAGGCGCCCGGACAGCCCCGCTGCCGATTGCACTTTGAGTTACCGAAAAAAGCCGACCCGCAGGTGTATTTCGAAACCGCCCCGGCCCAGTGCCCAACGCCTTTAGGAAACCCGCCATGAACCTTGATTACCTGCTGCCTGCGATAGCGCTCGTGCTGTCGGGCATAGGCACTGCCCAGGCCCAGGACGACTGCCGCCTGGACCTGAGCGCATCGAGCCTGGACTTTGGCTTGATGAACCGGGCCATTACCCAACCCCCCGGGCCAGAGCGACTGCTGGGCGAACGGCGCCTGAGCGTGTCTCTTAACTGCCCGCAACCCGCTGATATGAGCCTGTTCTATCGAGGTTTGGCCTTGGGGGCCGAACGACTGCGCTTTACCGAACAGGGCAGCTACCAGCTCCAGGTGCGCGAGGGTGTGCTCGATGGCCGCGCCGTGGAGCTAGGCCTTATGGCTGGTAACGGACAAGCCCCGAGTGCCTCGGGTTCGAGCCTGAACTGGCGCGCCGACCACGGCATCGTGCCGATGCAAAACGGCCAACCCGCCAACGGGCGCAGTTTTTCCGTGCAGGTGGTGGTCAATGCCTGGGCCGAGGAAGGCGCCGCTCGCGTTCGCGATGCCGTCACCTGGCAAGCTTCCGGTTGGGTCGATGCGCCCGTCACTGGCCGCTCCCGGGAACTGCAGCTGCTGGCGCGTTTCGCCCCGGCGGCGTGCACGCTAAGCCTGTCCAATAACGGCAAAGTGGACTTTGGCAGGCTGTCGGTCAACGCGCTGAACGCCGACAGGGACACGCCCCTGGCGGACAAACCATTGGCCCTGACCGTGAACTGTGACGGGCCGACTCATTTTGCCTTGCTCATGCAGGACAATCGCCAGGGCTCCGCCACCGGCGGCACCGATGAAACGGCGTACGGGCTGGGGCTGGACGCGCGCTCGCAAAAGATCGGCCGCTACTACGTGAGCGTCGACCCGACCCAAACCAGCGCCGACAACCTGCCACAGCTGTATCGCACCGACTCCACCACAGCAGGCGTGGCCTGGAGCAGCGCCAATACCAATCCCATCCCGCTTGCCGCCCGCAGCTACCTGGGATTTACCGACAGTGCCGGCAGCACCCTTGGCCCCACAGCCTTGCAAAGCCTGAATGCGCTGCTGAATGTGAAGGCCATTCTAGCGCCCCTCCAGCAGTTGGACCTGAGCAGCGAGATCAGACTCAACGGCTCGGCCACACTGGAAATCATCTACCTCTAACCTGCTTATCGGAGCCCACGATGAACACATCACTGATCGTCCTGACCCTGGCCCTGAGCCCTCTGGCGATGGCGGCCTCCACGGTCGACCTGAACGTCAACGGCCTGATCACCCCGGTGGCCTGTACCCCAATCTTGTCCGCTGGCGGGTTGGTCGACTTCGGCAAGATCTCCCAGCAAGACCTCAACCTGGCGAGCGGCACGCGGCTGCCAGTCAAATCCCTGACCCTGACCGTCAATTGCAATGGCGCCGCACGCTATGCCTTGCGCATGCGCGACAACCGCGACGGCACGGCCCACGTCAACAGCGAGATTTATTACGGATTGGGACTGGACAGCAGCGGCAACAAGGTTGGCGTGTATTCGCTCAGTTTCGACCCGACGCAAACCGTGGCCGATACACTGCCGGACCTCTACGGCACCGAGTCCACCACGGGCGGCCTGGCCTGGCGTACGTCCAACCGCAACCCGATCGACATCGGTTCCAAAAGCCTGCTGGGTTTTACCGATACAGAAGGCAGCACCGCCGGCCCTTCGGCCATCCAGACCCTGACCAGCACGCTGACACTGGAAGCGGTGATCAACGCCAGGCAGGAACTGGACTTGAGCACCGACATTCGCATGGATGGCTCCGGCACGCTGGAAGTGGTGTATCTCTAGGGGCGTTCTCAATTAGTTTCCCCGCGGCGGGGAAACAGATTGAGAACGCCCCCCTAGACCTTCTCGCTGCTGACGCCCACGTACAGCGCCCGACCCGCGCCGAGCCCGGCGACGATGGCGCCCACGCCGATCACCGCGAAGATCCAGCCGACGGCGCCCCAGCCGCCGGTCCAGTCATGCACCAGCCCGACCGCAAACGGCCCGAGGGACGCCAGGGTGTAACCAACCCCTTGGGCCATGCTCGACAGGTTGGCGGCCACGTGGGCGTCGCGCGAGCGCAGCACGATCAAGGTCAGCGCCAGGCTGAACGTGCCGCCCTGGCCCAGGCCCAGCAGGATCGCCCAGCCCCACAAACCGTCCAGCGGTGCATACAGGCAACCGAACAACCCGCCGAGGGTCAGCAGCATCACCACCACGATCGCCAGGCGCTGGTCCTTGCCGCGCGTGGCCAACCAGGGCGCAGCGAGGGAACTGGCCAGTTGCACGATGACCGAGCCGGAGAGCACCAACCCCGCCTGGGTCGCCGTGAGGCCGCGGCCGATCAGGATCGACGGCAACCAACCGAACACGATGTAGGCCAGGGACGATTGCAGCCCCATGTACAAGGTCACCTGCCAGGCCAACGGATCGCGCAGTAAACCTTTCACGCGGTAGGCAACTCGATGGGCGCCGTGTTTGTGCCCCACCTGCGGCAACCAGAACAGCGCCGCCACCACTGCCGGCAGCATCCAGAAGCCCAGGCCGATGTTCCAGCTGTCGCCGAAGTAACGACTCAACGGCACCGTGGAACCCGCCGCCAGCGCCGCCCCCAGGCACAACGCCATGGTGTAGACGCCGGTCATGGCGCCCGCCTGTTTGGCGAAGTCGCGCTTGACGATACCCGGCAGCAACACGCCGATGATGCCGATGCTCGCACCGGCAAGCAGACTGCCGGCAAACAGGCCGACTTCACCGAACGAACTGCGCAGAATGATCCCGCCAGCCAACGTCAGCAGAATCCCCAGCACCACCCGCTCGGCACCGAAGCGCCGCGCCAGGATCGGCGCCATCGGCGCGAACAGGCCCAGGCAGAGCACTGGCAAGGTGGTCAGCAGACCGGCCTTGGCGGCCGACAAGCCGAGGCTATTGGAAACCTCGGCCAGCAACGGCGACAGGCTCGACAGCGCCGGGCGCAGGTTCAACGCCACAAGGATCAGGCCCAGCAGCAACAGCCACGGCCGCGTGACGAGCGGCGGACTGTGCTGCACGACATCGTCGTCGGCTTCGGCGTCGATCAACAGTTCTTCGAGTTCGGTCGTACGCTTGGTTTCAGGGTTCATTGATCAACTGCCGGCAGAGGGATTTGGCGCGCTCCGGGTCCTGCTGCTCCACGGCTTCGAGCAGGGCGATATGCAGGTCGAACACGGCCTGGCGACGCGGCGAAATGTTCAGGGTCTGGCGCAACAGGGCGCCGACGATGCTGGAAAAATAATGGTACAGCTCGCTCAAGGCCGGGTTGTGCGCGGCGTCGACCAAGTGTTTGTGGAACACCAGGTCGGCGCTGATATAGGCCTCCAGTTCACCGTGATACAGCTCGGCGCTGAGGTTGAGTGCCTGGCGCAAATCGTTGAGGTCTTGCTCGGTGCGGCGCAGCGCGGCGAGGCCGATGGCCTCCACTTCCAGAATCTGCCGCGTCTCCTGTGCCTGCTCCAGGGTGCAATGGGACAGCGCTCGCATTGCGCCCAGTGGGTCGGTCATCGAGCGCAGGTAACTGCCGTCGCCCTGGCGGATTTCGATCAAGCCGGAGAACGCCAATACACGCATCGCCTCGCGCACGGTATTGCGGCTGATGCCCAACTCGGCGGACAGCTCGGGCTCGGTGGGCAGGCGCTCGCCGATGGCCCAAGCACCTTGGGTGATGCGTTGGCGCATCTGCTCCAGGGCCTGGTCGACCAGGGAGCGTTTGATCAGGGGGGCGATGTCTGTCATCGGATTTGCGCTTTCGTCCAATCATAGGATGAATTTTCCTACAGCCTATTCGGACTCACCTACAAAGGCAACGCACTAGGGTTCTTAGGCAGGCAAAGGAGCAGTATTTTCGATTGGTAAAATTACCCTTAGAGGGTAATTATTGGACTCAGGTGTCTTATGGAAAAGTACACACCTCATTACGATTTGGCGGTGATAAAGGCGGATGTGAGGCGGCTTGGCTACAAGGCTTTCACCAGTACAGCGCGACTGTGCGCAAAAGACCTTGGCATGGATGTGGAAGAGATGCAGGCAGTCATCTACGAGCTGAAAAAAACGATGCTGTACAAGTCAATGACGAGTTATAGCGACTATCGCACCTGGCAGGATGTCTACCACGTTTCCTCGCACGGTTTGGAGATCTACATCAAGGTGACTTACCGCCCGGGCGGTCAACCTCCGGTGATCTCCTTCAAGGAGAAAAACCCATGAAAACAGAGCAATGCTATAGCTGTGGAAGACCTGACGGGATGCTTCACTTTTCAGGACGTAGCGAGACAATGGAGGTCAAAGGCTTATTGCGCCGTATAGACAACTTGTCTGGGCTGGAATGTCAGTCATGCGGGGAAGTCATCCTCGATCCTGAAGATGCAGAACGCTATTCGAACCTGTGTGATGAGATAGTCCACACCTTCAGGCAAATGATCGGCACAGAGATGAAACGTATACGCCGCAAGCTGCACCTCTCACAAAAGGAAACGGTGCAACTGCTGTCGGGTGGCGGCCATAACGCGTTTTCTCGCTACGAACGCGGCGAGGTATTACCACCCAAGTCCCTGGTGATCCTGATGCGCTTGCTCGAGCGGCATCCACACTTGCTGGTCGAGGCAAAAATACTCAGTGAAGGCGCAGATCTGCGTAACTCCACGAATACGGTCCATAAAGAGTACGAAACCCTGACGACGCCCTGACCGAGCACAAAAAACAAACCCGGCACCAGGCCGGGTTTATTTTTAAACATCACCCATCGATCAATGCAAAATCTGGCTCAAGAACAACTTGGTCCGATCATTCTGCGGATTATCGAAGAAGTCATTCGGCGCCGCCTGCTCCACGATTTCGCCCTTGTCCATGAAGATCACGCGGTTGGCCACGGTGCGGGCGAAGCCCATTTCGTGGGTCACGCACAACATGGTCATGCCGTCTTCGGCCAGGCCGATCATGGTGTCGAGTACTTCCTTCACCATCTCCGGGTCGAGGGCCGAGGTTGGCTCATCGAACAGCATGATTTTCGGTTTCATGCACAGGGCACGGGCGATGGCCACACGCTGTTGCTGGCCGCCGGACAGTTGCCCCGGGAACTTGTGGGCCTGCTCCGGGATGCGCACGCGCTCCAGGTAATGCATGGCGATTTCTTCGGCCTTGCGCTTGGGCATCTTGCGTACCCACATCGGTGCCAGCGTGCAGTTCTGCAGGATGGTCAGGTGCGGGAACAGGTTGAAGTGCTGGAACACCATGCCGACTTCACGGCGTACCGTTTCGATCTGCTTGAGGTCGTTGGTCAGCTCCACGCCATCGACCACGATGCGGCCCTGCTGGTGCTCTTCCAGACGGTTGAGGCAGCGGATGGTGGTGGACTTGCCCGAACCCGACGGGCCGCACAGCACGATACGCTCGCCCTGTTTAACGTCGAGGTTGATGTCTTTCAACACGTGGAACTGGCCGTACCACTTGTTGACGCCCTGCATCTGGATAATGCCTTCAGGGCTCACAGGCTGTTTGATCGCTTCGCTCATAACAACAACTCCTAACGCTTGTGGCCTGTGTCGAGCTTGTGTTCCAAATGAATGGAATAGCGCGACATACCAAAACAGAAAATCCAGAACACCAGGGCGGCAAACACATAGCCTTCGGTGGCCATGCCCAACCATTTAGGGTCGGCGGCGGCTTGCTTGACGCTGTTGAGCAGGTCGAACAGGCCGATGATGATCACAAGGCTGGTGTCCTTGAACAACGCGATAAACGTGTTGACGATGCCCGGGATCACCATCTTCAGGGCTTGCGGCAGAATCACCAGGCCCATGCTGCGCCAGTAACCCAGGCCCATCGCTGCGGCCGCTTCGTACTGCCCCTTGGGAATCGCCTGCAGGCCACCGCGCACCACTTCAGCCACGTAGGCCGACTGGAACAGGATCACGCCGATCAACGCCCGCAGCAACTTGTCGATGCCCATGCCTTCGGGCAGGAACAACGGCAGCATCACCGACGACATGAACAGCACGGTGATCAACGGCACGCCACGCCAGAACTCGATGAAGGTCACGCAGACCACACGAATCGCCGGCATGTTCGAACGCCGCCCCAACGCCAGCACGATGCCCAGCGGCAAGGCGCCGGCGATACCGACGGTGGCGATCACCAGGGTCAGCATCAGGCCGCCCCATTGGCTGGTGGCAACGTTGGTCAGGCCGAACACCCCGCCATGCAGCAGGCAGAAGGCGATGATCGGGTACAACACCAGGAAGCTCAGGCCGTAGATCGCCTTGCGTTGAAAACGCGAGATGAACAACGGCGCCACGCCAACAATGGCCAGCCACACGGTCAGGTCCACACGCCAGCGCAGGTCGCCGGGGTAGTAGCCGTACATGAACTGCCCGAAACGCTGTTGGATGAACACCCAGCACGCGCCTTCCTTGGTGCAATCCGCGCGAGTCGTTCCGACCCAGTTGGCATCGAGGATGGCCCAGTGCAGGATCGGTGGCACCACCAGGTAGACCAGGTAAAACGCCAGCAACGTCAGCAGGGTGTTGAGCCAGCTGGAGAACAGGTTGGCGCGCATCCACGCCATCGGGCCGAACACTTTGTTCGGCGGCGGCATGTCAGGTTTGAAAATATGAGAACTCATGGGCGTTTCCTCACCGCTCGATCAGCGCAATGCGCTTGTTGTACCAGTTCATCAGCAGGGAAATGCTGATGCTGATCGCCAGGTACACGCTCATGGTGATGGCAATGACTTCGATGGCCTGGCCGGTCTGGTTGAGCACCGTGCCGGCAAACAGCGAAACCATTTCCGGGTAACCGATACCGGCGGCCAGCGAAGAGTTTTTCGCCAGGTTCAGGTATTGGCTGGTCAGCGGCGGAATGATCACCCGCAGGGCTTGCGGAATGATGACCTTGCGCAGCGTCGGCCCAGGGCGCAGGCCCAGGGAACGCGCGGCTTCGGTCTGGCCGTGGCTGACGGACTTGATGCCCGACCGCACGATCTCGGCAATAAACGCTGCCGTGTACACGGTAAGCGCCAGGGTCAGCGCCAGCAGTTCGGGAATCAGCACCCAGCCGCCGACGAAGTTGAAGCCTTGCAGCTTGGGCATTTCCCAGTGCAGCGGCGCGCCGAAGATCAAGGCGCACAACGCAGGGATCACGATGAGCAGCGCCAGGCCCGCCCAGAACTTGTGGAAAGGTACGCCGGTCGCTTCAAAGCGCTTGTTGGCCCAGCGGGTCATCAATACGATCGCGACAATGGCAACAACCACACTGGCCACAAACGCCCAGAACCCGTCAGCGGCAAGCGCTGCCGGCATGTTCAGGCCTCGGCTGCTGACAAAGAAGGTGTCGCCGAAGTTATGGCTGTTGCGCGGCCCCGGCATGGTCAGGAACACCGCGAAGTACCAGAACAGGATTTGCAGCAGCGGCGGGATGTTGCGGAACACTTCCACATACACAGTCGCCAGCTTGCTGATCATCCAGTTCGGCGACAAGCGCGCCACGCCGATGATGAAGCCGAGCAGGGTCGCCAGGACCACGCCGATCACGGTCACCAGCAAGGTATTGAGCAGGCCGATCACAAAGACTCGGGCATAGCTGTCCGATTCGGTGTAGTCGATCAAATGCTGAGCGATGCCGAAGCCGGCACTGCGCTCAAGAAAGTCGAAACCCGAGGTAATGCCTCGGTGCTGAAGGTTGGTCTGGGTGTTGTTGAAGAGGTACCAGCCCAGCGAGACCACCGCCACAATCGTGATGATCTGGAAGAGCCACGCACGCACTTTGGGATCGCTGAAGCTGAGCTTCTGCTTGGGTGCGCCGATTTGATTTTGCATGAAGTGCCCCGGAAATAATGGAACAGAACATCACCCGGCGGTTGGCCCACCGGGTGAAAGAACCATCAGCGATCAGCGCACAGGCGGTGCGTATTGAATGCCGCCGGCGTTCCACAGAGCGTTCAGGCCACGGTCGATTTCCAGCGGGGTGCTCTTGCCCAGGTTGCGCTCGAACACTTCGCCGTAGTTACCGACTTGCTTGACGATCTGTACGACCCAGTCTTTCTTCACTTTCAGGTCTTTGCCGTATTCGCCGTCAGCACCGAGCAGACGAGCAACGTCCGGGTTCTTGGTGGACTTGGCTTCAGCTTCAACGTTTTTGGAAGTAATACC
This sequence comes from Pseudomonas fildesensis, assembly GCF_001050345.1. GTDB lineage: Bacteria > Pseudomonadota > Gammaproteobacteria > Pseudomonadales > Pseudomonadaceae > Aquipseudomonas > Aquipseudomonas fildesensis. The sequence continues at coordinate 26,702 of NZ_LFMW01000007.1, forward strand.
GGCTTCTTCAGCGTTGAGCATGGCGTAGCCAACCCAGCGCACGATGGCCAGCCACTCGTCGTCACCGTTACGTACGACCGGGCCCAGCGGTTCCTTGGAAATGGTTTCCGGCAGAACCACGTAGTCCTTCGGCGCGGCCAGCTTGCTGCGCTGGGCGAACAGTTGGGACTTGTCGGAGGTCAGCACGTCGCAACGACCGGATTCCAGCGACTTGGCGCTTTCATCGGAGGTGTCGAAGGTGATCGGGGTGTACTTGAGGTTGTTGCCACGGAAGTAGTCGGAAACGTTCAGCTCAGTGGTGGTACCGGCCTGGATGCAGATGGTTGCACCGTCCAGTTCCTTGGCACTTTTCACGCCGAGCTTGTTGTTAACCAGGAAGCCGATACCGTCGTAGTAGGTAATGAAACCCGGGAATTTCAGGCCCATGCCCGCATCGCGGGAACTGGTCATGGTGGTGTTGCGCGACAGGATGTCGACTTCGCCGGACTGAAGCGCGGTGAAACGCTCCTTGGCGTTCAACTGGCTGAATTTGACCTTGGTTGCGTCACCGAAAACGGCGGCGGCCACAGCGCGGCAAACGTCAGCGTCGATCCCGAGGATCTTGCCGCTGGCATCCGGCACCGAGAAACCCGGCAAACCGTCACTCACGCCACATTGCACAAAGCCTTTCTTCTGCACGGCATCCAGAGTGGCGCCGGCTTGGGCGAAACCACTGACACCCAGTACAGCGGCCGCAGTTACGATGGCCAGGGTGGATTTCAATACCTTCATTCAAACCTCCAGTTGCTCTTGTTGTGCCTGTGCTCGAACCCCACCGCACCCTTTTGAGGCGATCTTGACCCGTGTTGGCTTTTTTTGGGGTCAAGCGGTTTGAGGCTGTCGCTATAAGTCCAGTTGCTATCCCACAAGCGGCAGTCACTGATAGTGTTACCGCCGTGAGAGAGACCTGACATCGCTTTGTGCATAGCAAGCGCCGTACCAGAGTGGCGACTGAGTCGTTTCAGCCCATGGTCAACAGCAAAAGATTCAACCGTGCGACATCTTCTTAACAGATCAACCAGTCGCGCACCGTTCCGACGCACCCAATCGGAGCGTGCGCACATATATGGAGCAGATATGACCGAACCCTTGATTCTTCAGCCCGCCAAGCCCGCAGACGCCTGCGTTATCTGGTTGCATGGCCTGGGTGCCGATCGCTACGACTTCATGCCGGTAGCCGAAGCGTTGCAGGAAAGCTTGCTGACCACTCGTTTCGTTTTACCCCAGGCGCCGACGCGTCCGGTGACGATCAACGGCGGTTACGAGATGCCCAGCTGGTACGACATCAAGGCCATGAGCCCGGCGCGCTCGATCAGCCTCGAGGAGCTCGACGAGTCGGCAAAAATGCTCACGAATTTGATACAGGACCAGAAAAGCGGCGGAATAGACGCCTCGCGAATTTTCCTCGCCGGCTTTTCCCAAGGGGGCGCCGTGGTGTTCCACACCGCCTTCCTTAAATGGCAGGGCTCGCTGGGTGGCGTAATTGCCCTCTCCACCTATGCACCCACTTTCGATTACGAGCTGGAGTTGTCCGCCAGCCAGCAACGCATTCCCGTCCTCTGCCTGCACGGCCAATACGACGACGTGGTGCAAAATGCCATGGGCCGCAGCGCCTATGAGCACCTGAAGGTCCGTAATGTCACCGCGACATGGCAGGAATACCCAATGGGCCACGAAGTGTTACCCCAGGAGATACACGATATCGGTGCTTGGCTGACCGACCGTCTACGCTGAATACCCGCGATTATGTAGCCGTATGACAGACGCACTACGCCGCGCCCGGTTCTTGCATTACACTGGCCGGCGTACATTCCTTAACCAATTAATGAGATCACCGTGCTCAAAGCACTTAAGAAGATGTTCGGCAAAAGCGAGGCTGAGCCGCTCGCGCCTGTTCCCAGTGCTCCTGTGCCCAAGCCCGGCAACCGCAATGACGGTAAACAGCCCGAACGGACCGCACCTGTCGCCCAGCCGAAGACGCCGACGGTGACACCGCCTGAACAGGCAATACCTGCTGAGGCGGCTCCCGCGCCCGCTCAGCCAAAAGCACCACGCCGCGAACGTGCGCCCAAGCCGCCCGTCACCCCGTGGACACTCGAAGACTTCGTCGTCGAGCCCCAGGAAGGCAAAACCCGCTTCCACGATTTCAAACTCTCCCCGGAACTGATGCACGCCATCCAGGACCTGGGCTTCCCGTACTGCACGCCGATCCAGGCACAGGTACTGGGCTTTACCCTGGCAGGCAAAGACGCCATCGGCCGGGCCCAGACCGGTACCGGCAAGACCGCCGCGTTCCTGATCTCGATCATCACCCAGTTACTGCAAACGCCGCCGCCCAAAGAACGCTACATGGGTGAACCGCGCGCGCTGATCATTGCGCCGACCCGCGAGCTGGTGGTGCAGATCGCCAAGGACGCTGCCGACCTGACCAAATACACCGGCCTCAACGTCATGACGTTTGTCGGCGGCATGGACTTCGACAAACAGCTCAAGCACCTCGAAGCCCGGCATTGCGACATCCTCGTCGCCACGCCAGGCCGCCTGCTCGACTTCAACCAGCGCGGCGACGTGCACTTGGACATGGTCGAAGTGATGGTGCTGGACGAAGCCGACCGCATGCTCGACATGGGCTTTATCCCGCAAGTGCGTCAGATCATTCGCCAGACCCCGCCGAAAAACGAGCGTCAGACCCTGCTGTTCTCCGCGACCTTCACCGAAGACGTGATGAACCTCGCCAAGCAGTGGACCACCGAGCCGTCCATCGTCGAGATCGAAGCGCTGAATGTCGCCAGCGAAAACGTTGAACAGCACATCTACGCCGTGGCCGGTGCCGACAAGTACAAGCTGCTCTACAACCTGATCAACGATAACGGTTGGGAACGCGTGATGGTGTTTGCCAACCGCAAGGACGAAGTGCGCCGCATCGAAGAGCGCCTGGTGCGCGATGGCGTCAACGCAGCGCAACTGTCGGGTGATGTGCCGCAGCACAAGCGCATCAAGACCCTGGAAGGCTTTCGCGAAGGCAAGATTCGTGTGCTGGTGGCCACCGACGTGGCCGGGCGCGGGATTCACATCGACGGCATCAGCCACGTGATCAACTTCACCCTGCCGGAAATGCCGGACGACTACGTACACCGTATTGGCCGTACGGGCCGGGCCGGGGCTGCGGGTGTGTCGATCAGCTTTGCCGGGGAAGATGACTCGTATCAGTTGCCGTCGATCGAGACGCTGCTGGGCCGCAAGATCAGCTGCGAGACACCGCCGACGCATCTGTTGCGCCCTGTCGAGCGCCAGCGTCCCTAAGCTGAAACGCAGTCCGATCGTTCCCACGCTCTGCGTGGGAATGCCACTTTGGACGCTCTGCGTCCGCCGTTGACGGTCATGACGCGAAGCGTGACGCTTATTGTGGCGAGCGAGCTTGCCCGCGCTGGAGTGCGCAGCGCTCCCTGGATTATTAGGGCCGCTGCGCAGCCCAACGGGAGCAAGCTCCCTCGCCACAGGGTGGTTATTTCCAGCGGTCGGCGGCCGCGTGATCGCTATCGCGCCCTTCCACCCAGCGTGAGCCTTCGGGGGTGTTTTCTTTCTTCCAGAACGGCGCCCGGGTCTTCAGGTAGTCCATCACAAACGCGCAGGCATCAAACGCTGCCTGGCGATGGGCGCTGGCCGCAGCGACAAACACGATCGGCTCGCCCGGTTCCAGGGCGCCGATACGGTGCAGTACTTCCAGCTTGAGCAGCGGCCAGCGTTGCTCGGCCTCCAAAGTGATCTTGGCCAGGGCCTTTTCAGTCATGCCCGGATAGTGCTCAAGGAACATCCCCGCTACTTCACGGCCTTCATTGAAGTCCCGTACATAGCCGACAAAACTCACCACCGCGCCCACACCGACATTGGACGCGTGCATGGCGTTGACTTCGGCGCCGGGATCAAAGGCCTGAACCTGCACACGAATGGCCATGCTCAGCCTCCGGTCACTGGCGGAAAAAACGCGACTTCATCGCCGTCGACGAGCGGCTCGTCCAGCGAGCACAGCGCTTCGTTACGGGCGCACATCAGGCCCTTTTCATTCAGCACGTCAAAGCCGGGGTCGCCCGCCAATGCCTGTCGCACAGCCTCGACCGTGGCGAATTCGCCTTCAACCTCCAGCGAGTCCAGGTCCACGGCTTCACGATAACGCGCAAAAAACAGCACAGTGATGCTCATTGTTCATCCGCCTTGAAATGTCCACTCTTCCCGCCGAGCTTTTCCAGCAGGCGAATACTTTCGATGGTCATGCCACGGTCCACGGCCTTGCACATGTCGTAGATCGTCAGCGCAGCGACACTGGCAGCTGTCAGCGCTTCCATCTCCACGCCAGTCTGGCCGGAGAGTTTGCAGCGCGCCACGATGTGCACAGAGTCTGCACCCTCGGCGCTGAGCTCGACCTTGACGCCCGTCAACATCAACGGATGGCACAGGGGGATCAAATCACTGGTTTTTTTCGCGGCCTGGATACCGGCGATGCGGGCCACGGCAAACACGTCGCCCTTGGGGTGGGCGCCGTCGACAATCATTTTCAAGGTGTCGGGCAACATGCGCACCCGCGCCTCGGCCACCGCTTCACGGAACGTCACGGACTTGTCAGTGACGTCGACCATATGGGCGCGACCTTGGGAATCGAGATGAGTCAGCACAGGGATACTCCTGATCAGGAGCAGCGATTGTAAACCCAACGCATAACAAATGTGGGAGGAGGCTTGCTCCCGATAGCGGTACATTCAACATGTTTGTTGACTGACAAACCGCCATCGGGAGCAAGCCCCCTCCCACAATGACCGCGTTTACAGGTGAGATTCTGCGTATTCGGCCAGAATCGAACGAGGTACCCCTTGCAGCGCGATATGCACGCCGTTCGGGAAGTCTTTGAAGCGTTCCGTCAGGTAAGTCAGCCCGGAGCTGGTCGCGGACAGGTAAGGGGTGTCGATCTGTGCCAGGTTGCCCAGGCACACCACTTTGGAACCGGCGCCGGCACGGGTGATGATGGTTTTCATCTGGTGCGGCGTGAGGTTCTGGCATTCATCGATCAAAATCAGGCTTTGCTGGAAGCTGCGACCCCGGATGTAGTTGAGGGATTTGAACTGCAACGGCACTTTGCTGAGGATGTAGTCGACGCTGCCATGGGTGTTTTCGTCATCCATGTGCAAGGCTTCGAGGTTGTCGGTGATCGCCCCCAGCCACGGCTCCATTTTTTCCGCTTCGGTGCCGGGCAGGAAACCGATTTCCTGGTCCAGGCCCTGCACGCTGCGGGTGGCGATGATGCGGCGATAACGCTTGGTCACCATGGTCTGCTCGATGGCGGCAGCCAGGGCGAGGATGGTTTTCCCCGAGCCTGCAGCGCCGGTCAGGTTGACCAGGTGGATGTCCGGGTCGAGCAGCGCGTACAGCGCCAGGCTTTGGTAGATGTCACGCGGTTTCAGGCCCCAGGCTTCCTGGTGCAACAGGGGTTCCTGATGCAGGTCGAGAATCAGCAGCTTGTCGACCTGGATCTCTTTGATCCAGCCCACAAAACCCTGTTCGTCGATGATGAATTCATTGATGTGCACGGCTGGCAGGTTATCGATCAGCTGGACCTGGTGCCAGGTGCGGCCGTGGTCCTGACGGGTTTCGACTTTGCTGACGAGGTCCCAGAACGAGCCTGTCACAGTGTGATACCCACGGGACAGCATCGACACGTCGTCGACCAGTTGGTCGGTACTGTAGTCCTCGGCAGCGATCCCACACGCTCGTGCCTTGAGGCGCATATTGATGTCTTTGGTCACGAGCACCAGGCGCAGGTCCTTGTCGCGCGCATGCAGGTCGATCAATTGGTTGATGATTTTGTTGTCGTTCAGGTTTTCCGGCAACAGGCTGTTGGGCTCGCTGCGCTTGTTCATCAGGATCGACAGCAAGCCCTTGGGCCCGCTTTTGCCACGCTGGATCGGCACGCCGACCTCAACGTCCTCGGGTGACGCTTCGCCCAGGGTCTTGTCGATCAGGCGAATGGCCTGGCGGCATTCGGCAGCCACGCTGTGGTGCCCGCTTTTGAGTTTGTCGAGCTCCTCAAGCACGATCATCGGGATAGCGACGTGGTGTTCTTCGAAGTTAAGCAGTGCGTTTGGATCGTGGATCAGTACGTTGGTATCAAGCACATAAAGGATTGGCTGGTCGGAAGAAGGGTTACGTCCATGATCATCCATACTCGGTCACCTTTGTGGGAGCCAGTCGACGCAATACCACAACAGTGCTGCGCCTCGATTCGACCACCGACTGCACCTGAGTGACGTCAAGCGCAGTGCCCACATGAGGAGTCTTGGAAGACGCCACCTGTGTTGCAGGGTTCGGCGATCTGACTTCGTAATACCGCATAACCCATGACAGGAAAAAGCACTTTGACGCTTTTTTGAAGTTTATTTTTCAGGATGACGAATAGCACTAGCCGAGTGCCAGGTACCCCGTTAAAGTCGGAAGTCCGCCTGCTTCGAAATGCCACACAAAATCACCCCGAAAATGCCGCATCCCCAACAGGAACGGGCACTTCACTGTTTTCAGCGAAACGCCTCCCGGCAGTCCTGCCAACCCAGCCCGCTTTGCGCCGTTGCCTGCAATAAAAGAGGCAATGCCACCCGCGCCTTGTCCTGGGTGTCGTGAAACACAATCACCCCTTTGCGCCACAACAGCATCAGCGTGAGCACCCGTTGCGCCGACTCGTCAGCCTTGAGTTTGCCCGGCTCGTCCTGGGAATCGATATCCCACAACGCCACCTGCAACCCCTGGGACTGGAAAAACCCCTGACTGTCCGCTCGACGCTGGCCATACGGCGGGCGAAACAGCGGCACGTAGTTTTCCGGCATCAGATTCTGCGCCAGCGCGGCGCTGCGGGTGATAGAGCTTTGCCAGTCGACCCAATGGCTATGGGAACGGTACTGCCAACCCTGGGTGCCCACGCACTGGCCTTGGTACAGCGCCTGCACATCGCTGGCGGAACTGCGCTCCACACGGGTTTGCAGGCTGCTGCCGAGGGCAAAGAAGGTCGCGTTCATTTTCTGCTTGCGCAGGTAATCGGTGAGCCAGTCGGTATTGCCGCTGACCGGTGCCGGGCCACCGTCGAAGGTCAGCAGGAATAGCCGGTCGTTGAGTTCGTCGCCATTGCGCTCGTGGTCGCCGAAACGCGCGATCTCGCTGGTGATCTGTGGAAAGAGCGCGGCCTTGCGCAACAACTCGTCCAGGTAGCGTTCATGAAACACATGGCTCGGGCTGGCCCAGCCTATATAGAAGGATTTTTCACTGACCTCGAACTTGCCCGCCTGCTCGCGCAGGTCGTCCATGCTCTCCACCAGGTAGCAGAACGAGGCGTCTTCCTCGCAGCTCTGCTGGGCGAAGGTGTAGTTCTCCAGCAGGCGCTGCCAGAGCTGGCGGCGCAGGTCGTCGATGGCGGCCAAATTGATGATCTTCAACCCGAGGCGCTGCTTGAGCGCCGTTTCATCCTGAGCTTCGCTGGCGATGAGGCTGTGGGCGAACATCAGGATTTCCGCGCGCGAGGCCACGTCGAACAGCGCAGGGCTGCTGAGTTTTTCGGGCCAGGTGCCACGGTCCAGGCTCGCCACATCCACCGGCGCCGCCTGGGCACTCAGGCACAGCAGGCAAGCCGACAATAAAAGCGCAATTCGCACAACGGGTCTTCCTTTCCAGAGTCGACCGGCACTATAGCTGATCGCATGGGGGGGCTCTTGGGGTAGGTGTGTATATCCGTTAATTCGGTAACGGCTGATTAGGGTTCCGCCCTTACGGCGGGTCACTTTTGGAAAAGAGCCCGGAATGCCGGCCCAGCCAAAAGTAATCAAAAGGGCTCTTGCCCCACCACTCGGCACCTCGCCTAGGCTCGGTGTGCCCTCACTCCGGCATTACGAAGCGGGCCGCCGCGACGGGGCGTCCCTGCCCCGTCGCGGCTAAACCGGCGTCCTGCCGGTTTACCCGCTCCGTAATACCTGCGTTCGGCCAGCGTGGTTTAACGGGGCGCCTAAGATCAAGATCAACAGCAGATCAAAAGCAGAGCACGGCGGCCTGGTAGTCGATGATCGTTCCCACGCTCTGCGTGGGAATGCCGCCCGGACGCTCCGCGTCCAGATATCGGCGCCTATCTCAAGCCTTGCGCTAGGCGACGCGGAGCGTCACGGGATGCATTCCCACGCGGAGCGTGGGAACGATCATCAAAAGCACACCGCTGTTGATCTAGCCTTTGCTTCTACCACTCAGGTCGGCTACTAGGCCGCCGTGCTCTGCTTTTGATCTGTTCTTCATCTTAGGCGCCCCGTTAACCACGCTGGCCGCACGCAGGTTTGAATCCGTGGGTAACCCGGCAGGACGCCGGGTTAGCCGCCCCGCGCCATGGATGGCGCGTGGCGGCGACCCACGGATTCAAATCTGCGTGCGGGCACACCGAGCCTAGGCGAGGTGCCGAGTGGTGGGGCGAAGACCTTTTGGTTACTTTTGGGTCTTTCCAAAAGTGACCCGCTGTAAGAGCGGAACCATAAGTCGCCGTTATCCAAACAACGGATATGCACACAAAAACCACAGACGCCTATCACCATCATAGGTGGAGTCAAACCCCCAGCCCCCCTACAATCCCCCCACGATTACAGGAGCCAACTTCATGCTGATGGTGATTTCCCCCGCCAAAACCCTCGACTTCGAGTCCAAGCCGGCAACCCCGCGCTTCACCCAGCCGCACTACCTCGACCACTCCCAAGAGCTGATAGAGCAACTGCGCGACCTGAGCCCGGCGCAAATCAGCGAATTGATGCACGTGTCCGACAAGATCGGCGGCCTCAACGCCGCCCGTTTCGGCAGTTGGACCCCGGCGTTCACCCCGGCCAACGCCAAGCAGGCGTTGCTGGCATTCAAGGGCGACGTCTACACCGGCCTGAATGCCGAGACCTTCAGCGACGCCGACTTCAGCTACGCCCAGGACCACCTGCGCATGCTCTCGGGCCTGTACGGCCTGCTGCGCCCCCTGGACCTGATGATGCCGTACCGCCTGGAGATGGGCACCAAACTGGCCAACGCCCGTGGCAAGGACCTGTACGCCTTCTGGGGCACCCGTATCAGCGAGTGGCTTAATGAGGCTTTGGCCGAACAAGGCGACGACCTGCTGCTCAATTTGGCGTCCAACGAATACTTCTCGGCGGTCAAGCGCACGGCCCTGAAGGCGCGGATCATCAACACCGAGTTCAAAGACCTGAAAAACGGCCAGTACAAGATCATCAGCTTCTACGCCAAGAAGGCCCGGGGCATGATGAGCCGCTTTGTGATTGAAGAGCGCATCAACGACCCCGCCAAGCTCAAGCAGTTTGATGTGCAGGGTTATCGCTTCAATGCAGAGCAGTCCAAACCGGACAACCTGGTGTTTCTGCGCGATCACGCACCGGAATAAGGCCGTACCAGCCTCTTTCAGACAATGAAATCCAAATGTGGGAGGGGCGGTGCGACGATTCGACTTGCTCCCGATGGCGGTGGTTCAGTCGATTTATAAATGACTGACACACCGCTATCGGGAGCAAGTCGAATCGTCGCACCGCCCCTCCCACATTTTTTCCTGCATTTCACATCAAGACTCGTCAATTGTTTGGCGTCAAAAAATATCATGACGTATCCCTAACAATTATTTCACTCGACATTCATCATTTTTTTTCGTAGTGGCACCACTTTTTTAAAGCACTAGTGGCACAAAACTATCTTATCGCGCCAACTCCCTATAACTACTGGCCCAAATAGCAAGTGCTATCACTGTAGTACCAGTGCCATCTTTTCTGATATTTCAAGAAATTTCCGGAAACAGGATGAGCGGCCAGGAACTTCGTCCTAAAGCACTGCTCATACCACCGGTAACGGAATTCTCTGTTTACGTAAGAGATGACTTACATGGCGACCAACGGAAGTAGCGAAGTTGTCACAATTAACTTTGACTCAGAGGTCACATTACCAACCCACTAGTTAAGAGCGGCGACAAGGATGAATTGCCACACACTATAAGGCCAAGGCTGTGCTTACCCTAATTGGTCAGTGAGACAACCCAAGGTATTGATATTTAAAGGCTTATTGCCTCTATCAAGGCCCTGCGGCACTGGCGCCAAGCCCTTCTCCCAAGAAGGCTGGCTGCATTTCAGGGCAGGCCCCAATAATAAGGCCACGTTGCGCACAACTTGAGTGCAATCGTTAGTCACTCGTTATTCAACATGCCTGCACGCGGCAAGTCGGCGTCTATTCGCCTAACTTTCGCGGCATCAGTGACGCTTGCAAACATGAACTCCGGCCATCTATTGGCATGATTAACACCGTCTTCAATGACAAAGAGGTAAATGCGATGCGCATCAGCATATTTGGTTTGGGTTACGTTGGCGCAGTCTGCGCCGGTTGCCTGTCTGCTCGTGGCCATGAAGTGGTCGGCGTAGACATCTCCAAGGAAAAGATCGACCTGATCAACGCTGGCAAATCGCCGATTGTTGAACCGGGTCTGGGCGAACTGTTGAGCCAGGGTATTGAGACCGGCCGGCTGCGCGGCACGACCAACTTCGCCGAAGCGATTCGTGACACCGACCTGTCGATGATTTGCGTCGGCACGCCGAGCAAGAAGAACGGCGACTTGGAACTCAACTACATCGAAGCGGTGTGCCGCGAGATCGGTTTTGTCCTGCGTGACAAGGCCACCCGCCACACCATCGTGGTGCGCAGCACCGTATTGCCAGGCACTGTCGCCAACGTGGTGATCCCGATCCTCGAAGACTGCTCCGGCAAGAAAGCCGGCGTCGACTTCGGCGTCGCGGTCAACCCGGAATTCCTGCGTGAATCCACCGCCATCGCCGACTACGACCTGCCACCGATGACCGTCATCGGCGAATTCGACACAGCCTCCGGCGATGTCCTGCAGTCGCTGTACGAAGAACTCGACGCCCCGATCATCCGCAAGGACATCGCTGTCGCCGAAATGATCAAGTACACCTGCAACGTGTGGCACGCCACCAAGGTGACCTTCGCCAACGAGATCGGCAACATCGCCAAGGCGGTCGGCGTCGATGGTCGCGAAGTGATGGAAGTGGTGTGCCAGGACAAGACCCTCAATCTGTCCCAGTACTACATGCGCCCAGGCTTCGCGTTCGGCGGCTCGTGCCTGCCAAAAGACGTGCGTGCCCTGACCTACCGCGCCAGCACGCTGGACGTGGAAGCGCCGCTGCTCAACTCGCTGATGCGCAGCAACGAGTCCCAGGTGCAGAACGCCTTCGACATCGTCGAAAGCCACGACAAGCGCAAAGTCGCGTTGCTGGGCCTGAGCTTCAAGGCCGGTACCGATGACCTGCGCGAAAGCCCACTGGTGGAACTGGCAGAAATGCTGATCGGCAAGGGTTACGACCTGAGCATCTACGACAGCAACGTCGAGTACGCCCGTGTGCACGGTGCGAACAAGGACTACATCGAAAGCAAGATCCCTCATGTGTCGTCCCTGCTCAACTCGGACTTCGATGATGTGATCAACAACTCCGACGTGATCATCCTCGGCAACCGTGACGAGAAATTCCGTGCCCTGGCGCACAACGCACCGGAAGGCAAGCAAGTGGTCGACCTGGTGGGCTTCATGTCCAAGGCCACCAGCGTGAGCGGTCGTACCGAAGGCATTTGCTGGTAACAGCAACGGCAAGTTTCGAGCTGCAAGTGTCCTGATCCCCAGCGCTTGCAGCTTGAAGCCTTCTTCACCTTCGGATGACGCTTATGTCCAAGTTAAAACACGTACTCCTCCAATCCGCCGGCTGGCTGTTCTTCCTGAGCCTGCTGATGGGACTCGCCGCGTTGTTGCCGGCGAGTACGTTCGACTCCGAGTCGAAGAATTTTATTTTCCTGATTGGCGCCGTCGGTATCTGGCGCTACTCGATGGGTGCTACGCATTTCTTTCGCGGCATGCTGTTCCTGTACGTGGTCTACCCGCACCTGCGGCGCAAAGTGCGCAAGCTGGGCAAGGCAGCGGACCCGTCCCATGTGTTCCTGATGGTCACCAGCTTTCGCATCGATGCGCTGACCACCGCGCAGGTCTACAGCTCGGTGATTCGCGAAGCGATCGAATGCGGCTTCCCCACCACCGTCGTGTGCTCGCTGGTGGAAATGTCCGACGAGCTGCTGGTCAAGAGCCTGTGGGAACGCATGAACCCGCCGGAGCATGTGAAACTCGACTTCGTGCGCATCGCCGGTACCGGCAAGCGCGATGGCCTGGCCTTCGGTTTCCGCGCGATCTCCCGCCACCTGCCGGATGACCGCGCAGTCGTCGCCGTGATCGACGGCGACACCGTGCTCGCCGAGGGCGTGGTTCGCAAGACCGTGCCGTGGTTCCAGCTGTTCGACAATGTCGGCGGCCTGACCACCAACGAGTTCTGCGAAGTGCGCGGCGGCTACATCATGAGCGAATGGCACAAACTGCGTTTCGCCCAGCGCCACATCAACATGTGCTCCATGGCCCTGTCCAAGCGCGTGCTGACCATGACCGGGCGTATGTCGGTGTTCCGTGCCAACGTGGTCACCGACCCGGGCTTTATCGCCGATGTGGAAAGCGACTCGCTGCAACACTGGCGCCTGGGCCGCTTCAAGTTTTTGACCGGTGACGACAAGTCCAGCTGGTTCAGCCTGATGCGCCTCGGCTACGACACCTTCTACGTGCCGGATGCGGCGATCAACACCGTGGAACACCCGCCGGAAAAGAGCTTTATCAAGGCCAGCCGCAAGCTGATGTTCCGCTGGTACGGCAACAACCTGCGCCAGAACTCCCGAGCACTGGGCCTGGGCGTGCGCCGGTTGGGCCTGTTCACCAGCGTGGTGCTGTTCGACCAGCGCGTGTCGATGTGGACCTCCTTGCTCGGCCTGACCGTGGCCATCATCGCCACCTTCAAGTACGGCGGCGCCTTCATCCTCGCGTACCTGCTGTGGATCGGCATCACCCGCCTGATCCTGACCCTGCTGCTGTCGTGCTCCGGCCACCGGATCGGCCCGGCCTACCCGGTGATTCTGTATTACAACCAGATCATGGGCGCGCTGGTGAAGATCTACGTGTTCTTCCGCCTTGATCAACAGTCCTGGACCCGCCAGGACACCAAACTGACCCGCGATTTGGCCAGCTTTCAACGTTGGTTCAACACCTGGTCGTCTCGGACCATGACCTTCTCCGCCGGCAGCATTTTCGTCGCCGTGTTGCTGATGATGGTCTGACCCTGCCAAGCCTGAATTAACTATAGGAAATTGCCCTGATGAACAGCCAAGTAAACGCCAACGTTGTCCACGAATCCGAAGCCCAGCGCCAACACGCCCGGGTCAAAATCCCGGCCAAGCTGCGCTTCTTCAACACAGACCGCACCCAGACCGAAGCACGGGTGATCGACCTGTCCGCCGGCGGCCTGGCGTTCACCGCGACCCAGCCACTGACAGTGGGCGAAGTGCACAAGGGTCGCCTGCAGTTCGTCATCGATAACCTTGGCCTGGCGATGGACGTGGAGCTGCAGATTCGCTCCTACGACCGTCAGAGCGGCCGTACCGGTTGCCAGTTCCAGAACCTCGACGCCCAGGACATCTCCACCCTGCGCCACCTGATCACTTCGCACCTGTCGGGTGACATCGTGACCATGGGCGACGTACTCGCGACCCTGCAACGTGACAACTTCACCAAGGCGCGCAAGGTCAAGGACGGCGGCAGCAACATGAGCGCTTTCGGCCGCCTGCGCGCCGTGACGTTCAGCCTGGCGATCTTCCTGGTCGGCCTGGCAGCCTTCGGTTTCGTCTTCAAATCGGTGTACGGCATGTACTTCGTCAGCCACGCCCAGGCTGGCCTGGTCAGCGTGCCCGGCATGAACGTGACCATGCCACGCGACGGCACCGTGCAAAGCCTGCTCAAAGGTGACGCGGTCGCCGCCAAAGGCGCGCCACTCGCGACCTTCAGCACCAGCATGCTCGACGTGCTCAAGGGCCACCTGGACGAAGACCAGCTGCAACCGGCCAAGGTTGAAGAACTGTTTGGCAAGCAAATGACCGGCACACTGACTTCGCCTTGCGATTGCATCGTCGCCCAGCAAATGGTCGCCGACGGTCAGTACGCCAGCAAAGGCGACGTGATCTTCCAACTGGTGCCACGCGGTGCCCAGGCCAACGTGGAAGCCCGCTTCAGCTATCGCCAGTTCGGCGACGTGCGCCCAGGTACCCCGGTGAGCTTCCAGGTGGCCGACGAAGAACAGCTGCGCACCGGCACCATCGTCAGCAGCACCAGCCTGAACAGCGCCGACCTGTCCTCCGACATCCGCGTGCAGATCAAGCCCGACGCACCGCTGGACAGCGCCTACGCCGGTCGCCCGGTGGAAGTCACCAGCGACCGTGGCCCGTCCCTGAACTGGCTGATCGATAAAGCCATGGCTGCGGGTCTTTAATCATGAGCGCCCTTCGAAACCTGCCGGTGCCCCTGGCGCTGGCCATCGCCCTCGCCGGTTGCGCCGGCCTGCCCGACCAACGCCTGGCCAATGAAGCCCTCAAGCGTGGCGACACCGTCACTGCTCAGCAGAATTACCAGCAACTGGCAGACCTGGGTTACAGCGAGGCCCAGGTGGGCCTGGCCGATATCCAGGTAGGCACCCGCGATCCGGCGCAAATCAAACAGGCCGAGGCCACTTACCGAGCAGCGGCGGATATTTCGCCGCGCGCCCAGGCTCGCCTGGGTCGCCTGCTGGTGGCCAAGCCTGGCTCCACCGAAGCCGAACACCATGAAGCCGAAGGCCTGCTGAAAAAAGCCTTTGCCAATGGCGAAGGCAACACCCTGATCCCGCTGGCGATGTTGTACCTGCAATATCCCCACAGCTTCCCGAACGTCAACGCCCAGCAGCAGATCAGCAAGTGGCAGGCTGCGGGTTACCCGGAAGCCGGCCTGGCCCAGGTGCTGCTCTATCGCACCCAGGACACCTACGACCAGCACTTGGATGATGTCGAGCGCATCTGCAAGGCCGCGCTGAACAGCACCGATATCTGCTACGTCGAACTGGCAACGGTCTACCAGAAAAAAGCGCAGCCAGAGCAACAGGCCGAACTGATCAAGCAGATGGAAGCAGGCTACAGCCATGGCACCGTCACCGCCCAGCGCGTCGACAGCGTAGCCCGCGTGCTCGGTGATGCCTCCCTCGGCAAGACCGACGAAAAAACCGCCCAGGCCCTGCTGGAAAAAATCGCCCCGGGCTACCCCGCTTCCTGGGTCAGCCTGGCGCAACTGCTCTACGACTTCCCCGAACTGGGTGACGTCGATCAGATGATGAAGTACCTCGACAACGGCCGCGCCGCCGACCAGCCGCGCGCCGAGCTGTTGCTGGGCAAGCTCTACTACGAAGGCAAATGGGTGCCGGCGGACGCCAAGGCAGCCGAGGCCCACTTCCAAAAAGCCGTGGGCCGTGAAGTGGCTGCCGATTACTACCTCGGCCAGATCTACCGCCGTGGCTACCTCGGCCAGGTCTACTCACAAAAAGCCCTGGACCACTTGCTGACCGCAGCGCGCAACGGCCAGAACAGCGCCGACTTCGCCATCGCTCAACTGTTTTCCCAAGGCAAGGGCACCAAGCCCGACCCATTGAACGCCTATGTCTTCAGCCAGTTGGCTAAAGCCCAGGAAACGCCAGAGGCCATCGACTTGGCCACGCAGCTCGAAGCCCCGCTGACGCCAGAACAACGCGCCGAAGGCCAACGCCTGGTGCAACAGGAACTGGCCACTCGCGGCACCCTGGCCCAAAGCACGCTGCAACTGCATGCCCTGGAAGAAGAAGACGGCGAGGAATCCCTATGAAGCTCAATCCATTCGTGCAGGGCGGTATTGGCCTGACCTTCGCCCTGCTGTGGTCGTGCCCGACCCTGGCCGCGCTGACTGAAACCAAGAACTTTGGCCTGGACGTGAAAATCACCGGCCAGTCCGAAGATGACCGCGACCTGGGCACCCAGAAAGGCGGCGACGTCAACGGCATCGGTCTCGACCTGCGCCCTTGGATCTACGGCGAAAGCGGCAACTGGAGCGCCTACGCCATGGGCCAGGCAGTTGCCTCGAGCGACATCATCGAGACGGACACCCTGCAACAGTCCTCCGATGACACCAACGAGCAATCGAGCAGCGACGACCGCAAGACCAAGAAAAACTACCTGGCCCTGCGCGAGTTCTGGGTCGGCTACGGCGGCTTCACGCCGTACCCCGGCGAGATCCTCAAGCTCGGCCGCCAGCGCCTGCGCAATGACGACGGCCAATGGCGCGACACCAACATCGAAGCGCTGAACTGGACCTTCGACACCACGTTGCTCAAAGCCAATGTCGGCGTCGCTGAACGCTTCAGCGAATACCGCACCGACCTCAAGGAACTGTCGCCCAAGGACAAGGACCGTCAGCACCTCTACGCCGACGCCGCCTACCAGTGGACGCCGGGGCAGTGGATCGGCCTGCGCGCCCACCACACCCATGACGACGGCAAGCTCGACTACGCCGAGCCGGGTGTGGCCAGCGACCCGTTGGACAAACGCGAGAACGGCGACCTGACCTGGCTCGGCATCGAAGCCAGCAGCGACGCCTACAACTGGCGCAACACCAACACCGTCAACTACTGGGCAAGCCTCACCGGCATGCAGGGCGACCGCAACACGGTCAACGCCTTGAACGCCGACGGCACTCGCCCCACCAATGCCAAGAGCAGCGATGACGTGAATGGCTGGGCCACCGACATCGGTGTGCGCCTGCGCCTCGACCCGCAGTGGCAGGTGGGTGCGGCGTACTCCCGCGCCAGCGCCGAATACGAACAGAACGGCCTGCAAAGCAACCGTTCGAACTGGACCGGCACCCAGTCCCGCGTGCACCGCTTCGGCGAAGCGTTTCGCGGCGAGATGAACAACATGCAGTCCATGAGCCTGTTCGGTTCCTGGCAACTGCGCGAGGACTACGACGCAAGCCTCGTGTACCACAAGTTCTGGCGTGTCGACGGCAACAAGCCAGTGGGCAGCAACGGCATCGATGCCGTGCAGAACAACACCGATGACGTGACCGGCGCGATCCTGTCCAGCACCTCCCTGCCCCTTGAAGATGGCAAGAAGGACCTGGGCCAGGAGATGGACCTGGTGGTCACCAAGTACTTCAAGAAAGGCCTGCTGCCGGCCGCGCTCAGCCAGTCGATCGACGAACCGTCGGCCCTGGTGCGCTTCCGTGCCGGCGTGTTCAAGCCAGGCGATGCCTATGGCAGCCAGGTTGACTCGTATATGCATCGCGCCTTTGTCGACGTGATTTGGAAGTTCTGATGGGAGCCCTCTCAATGATTGCTCACCCCTTCAACGGCAGACGCTTGCTGGTGACCGCGATGCTGATGGCCAGTGCCACAGCCTTCGCCGATACCGCGCAGCAGGTCAAGGCGCCGACCATCGCCAAAGAACTGCAACAGGCCAAGACCTACACCATTTCCAGCCCGCCGACCGCGCCGCTGGAACTGCCCAAGCCCGCCCTGCCGGACCTGTCGGGCTACACCGGCGCAGCAATCGAAAAAAAGATCGTACGCACCAAGCCCGGCAAAATCAGCATCCGCCGCATGATGCAGGAAGACGCCCTGAAGGACTTCATCGGCGGCGACAACAAGATGGCCGAATGGGTGGTGCGCCAGCACGGCATTCCCCAGGCGATCTTTATCGACGACGGCTACATGAACCTCAAGGACCTGCTGAAGAAAGTGCCGAAGCAGTACCTGAGCGAAACCTCGCCGGGTGTGTTCCTGGCCAAGCTGCCGATTGTGGTCGGGCGTAAAGGCATCCTGGAAATCGACAAGCAGACCCAAGAACTGCGCCTGTCCCAGGAAGCCGGTTCGTTCCTGATCAACGACGGCCAACTGTTTGTGCGTGACACCAAAATCACTGGCTGGCGCGAAAAGGCCAACGGCCCGGCGACCTTCCAGTCACCCAAGGAATTCCGTCCGTTCCTGCTGGCCTGGGGCGGTACCGAGACCTACATCTCCAACACCAAGATGGCCAGTTTCGGCTACGCCAACAGTAAGTCGTACGGGGTGAGTATTTCCCAGTACACGCCGAACATGGCCAAGGTGCTCAAGCGCTCCGAGCCGACTGGCTGGATCATCAATTCCGAGTTCTCGGACATGTGGTACGGCTTCTACTGCTACGAGACCGAAGGCTTTGTGGTCAAGGGCAATACCTACAAAGACAACATCGTCTACGGCATTGACCCCCATGACCGTTCCCACGGCCTGATCATCGCGGACAACACCGTCTACGGCACCAAGAAGAAGCACGGCATCATCATTTCCCGGGAAGTGAACGACAGCTTCATCTTCAACAACCGCAGCTACGACAACAAGCTCTCGGGCCTGGTGATCGACCGTAACAGCGTGAACAACCTGATCGCCGACAACGAGATCTACCGCAACCACACCGACGGCATCACCCTCTATGAGAGCGGTGACAACCTGCTGTGGGGCAACAAAGTGATCGCCAACCGTCGCCACGGCATCCGGATTCGTAACAGCGTGAACATTCGCCTGTACGAAAACACCTCGATGGCCAACGGCCTGACCGGCGTCTACGGCCACATCAAGGATTTGACCGACACCGACCGCGACATCGCCCTCGACCCGTTCGACGCCAAGGTCTCGCTGATCGTTGTAGGTGGCGAGCTGGCCGGAAACGGCAGCGGGCCGCTGTCCATCGACTCGCCGTTGAGTGTCGAGCTGTACCGCGTGTCGATGCTGGCGCCGACCAAATCCAGCGGTATCAGCTTCAACGGCATCCTGGGCGACCGCCAGGAAGAAATTCTCGACCTGCTGGTACGCCAGCAGAAAGCCGTGCTGATCGACCCTGTCGAACGCCAGACCGAAATGCAGGACTGAGGATGACCCTTATGCACCCACACATGATCAAACTGCTGAGCCTCTCGGGTCTGACCCTCGGCCTGCTCGCGGCCAGCCAGGGCGTACGCGCCGACGAAGTAAAGCCACCGACCTTCAGCGCCGAACCGTGCTGCAGCCTGTGCCCGGCCGCCCATGACGCGAAGAACTACACCACACGCTACCAGCAGAACTTCACCACCCTGGTGCAAGCCCAGGGCGACTGGCTGTTCCGTACCCAGGAAGACCTGCGCACCGAATTCGACACCTCCCCCGCCGGCTACAAGCGCATGCAACAGCTGCACGATGCGTTCAAGGCCAAGGGCGTGGAACTGGTGGTGGTCTACCAGCCGACCCGTGGCCTGGTGAACCGCAACAAGCTCAATCCCGAGGAGAAAGCCAAGTTCGATTTCGACAAGGCCCTGGGTAACTACAAGACCATGCTCGGCCGTTTCGCCAAGATGGGTTATGTGGTGCCGGACCTGTCGCCGTTGACCAATGAGCAGCTACCGGACGAATTGCCCGCCCACGATTTCTACTTCCGTGGCGACCAGCACTGGACCCCATACGGCGCCCAGCGCACCGCGAAAATCGTCGGCGCCAAAGTGCGTGCGATGCCTGAATTCGCCGACATCCCCAAGCGTGAATTCGAGACCAAACTGTCCGGGCGCATGGGCAAGACCGGCACCCTGCACAACATGGCCGGGCAATTGTGCGGCACCAGCTACGCGATCCAGTACATGGACCAGTTCACCACCGAGCCCAAGGGCGAAGCGGGCGACGGCGATTTGTTCAGTGATTCGGGCAACCCGCAGATTACCCTGGTCGGCACCAGCCACAGCGGCAAGAACTACAACTTTGCCGGCTTCCTCGAGCAGGAAATCGGTGCCGACATCCTTAACGTCGCCTTCCCTGGCGGTGGCCTGGAAGGCTCGATGATCCAGTACCTGGGCAGCGAAGAATTCCAGAAGACCCCGCCAAAGATTTTGATCTGGGAGTTCTCGCCGCTGTACCGCCTGGACCAAGAGACCATCTACCGGCAGATGATGTCGCTGCTGGACAACGGCTGTGAAGGCAAGACCGCACAGATGACCGCCAGCACCACTCTCAAACCCGGCAAGAACGAATTGATGGTCAACAGTTCGAACAAAGACCTGCGCAACGCCAACCATCAGGTTGATATCCGCTTCGCCGATCCGTCGGTGAAAACCTTGCAAGCCACCCTCTGGTACATGAACGGGCGCCACGAGGACATCAAGATCGATAAACCCGAAACATCCGATACAGACGGGCGTTTCGCCTTTGAACTGCGCACCGATGAAGACTGGGCCTCGCAGAACTTGCTGGCCGTGGAAGTGCAGGGCCCTGAAGCGGGCGCTGCCGCGCAGAAAGTCGAAGCGAAAATTTGCACACGCAACGTATTCCCGGCGGGTGGTCAACAGACTGCCTCGACAGGGCAATGAGGTTACTTATGCAGAAGTTATTGATTCCAACGCTGCTGGGCCTGGCGATGTTCGCAGGTTCAGTCAACGCCGCCGCGCCACTGCGTCCACCCCAGGGTTATTTCGCCCCGGTGGAAGCGTTCAAGACCGGCGACTTCAAGAATGACTGCGACGCCATGCCGGCGCCGTACACCGGCTCGCTGCAATTTCGCAGCAAGTACGAAGGTTCGGACAAGGCCCGCTCCACGCTGAACGTGCAATCGGAAAAAGCCTTCCGCGACAGCACCGCCGACATCACCAAGCTGGAAAAAGACACCAGCAAGCGCGTGATGCAGTTCATGCGCGACGGTCGCCCGGAGC
Organism: Pseudomonas fildesensis; assembly: GCF_001050345.1. Lineage (GTDB taxonomy): Bacteria > Pseudomonadota > Gammaproteobacteria > Pseudomonadales > Pseudomonadaceae > Aquipseudomonas > Aquipseudomonas fildesensis. The sequence continues at coordinate 47,469 of NZ_LFMW01000007.1, forward strand.
AGTTGGAATGCACCTTGACCTGGCTTACGAGCTGGGCCAAGGCGGATGCGTTGATGTCCAAGGACTTCAACCACACCGGCAAGTCCATGCGCAAATGGGCGCTGGGCAGTATGGCCTCGGCTTATGTACGCCTGAAGTTCTCCGAGTCGCACCCGTTGGCCAACCATCAGCAGGAAGCGCAGTTGATCGAGGCCTGGTTCAGCAAAATGGGCGATCAGGTGGTCAGCGACTGGGACAACCTGCCGCTGGAAAAAACCAACAATCACTCCTACTGGGCCGCCTGGTCGGTGATGGCAACCTCCATCGCCACCAACCGTCGCGACCTGTTTGACTGGGCCGTGAAGGAATACAAGGTCGGCGCCAATCAGGTCGACGCCCAGGGCTTCCTGCCGAACGAATTGAAGCGTCAACAACGCGCCTTGTCGTATCACAACTACGCCCTGCCGCCGCTGTCGATGATCGCCAGTTTTGCCCTGGTCAACGGTGTTGACCTGCGCCAGGAAAACAACGGCGCGCTCAAGCGCCTGGGTGACAACGTGCTGGCCGGGGTCAAAGACCCGGAAATCTTCGAGAAGAAGAATGGCAAAGAGCAGGACATGAAAGACCTCAAGGAGGACATGAAATTTGCCTGGCTCGAACCCTTCTGCAGCCTCTACACCTGCACCCCGGAAGTGATCGAGCGCAAGCACGGGATGCAGCCGTTCAAGACGTTCCGGCTGGGGGGTGACCTGACCAAGGTCTACGACCCGGCGCATGAAAAAGGCAACAAAGGCAGCTGACGAAACGCGGTTAACAAATGTGGGAGGGGGCTTGCTCCCGATAGCGGTGTGTCAGTTGATGCATCCGGTGACTGATTCACCGCAATCGGGAGCAAGCCCCCTCCCACATTTGAGCAATGCAATACAACCTCCTCCCGAATTCCTGGGGGGGTTTGGGGGGGCTTCGGCCCTTGACTGTTGGTTAAACATGGAGAGATCGGGATGGTTTTCTCGTCCAATGTGTTCCTGTTTCTGTTCTTGCCGATCTTTCTCGGCTTGTACTACTTGAGCGGGCAACGCTATCGCAACCTGCTGCTGCTACTGGCCAGCTATGTGTTCTACGCCTGGTGGCGAGTGGACTTCCTGGCGCTGTTCGCCGCCGTCACGCTGTGGAATTACTGGATCGGCCTCAAGGTCGGTGCGGCGGGCGTGCGCACCAAGCCGGCACAGCGCTGGCTGCTGCTCGGCGTGGTGGTCGACCTGTGCATCCTCGGCTACTTCAAGTACGCCAACTTCGGCGTCGACAGCATCAACGTGATGATGAAGTCGGCGGGCCTGGAGCCCTTTATCCTCACCCACGTGCTGTTGCCGATCGGGATCTCGTTCTACATTTTCGAGTCCATCAGCTACATCATCGACGTGTACCGCGGCGACACCCCGGCCACCCGCAACCTCATCGACTTTGCGGCGTTCGTGGCGATCTTCCCGCACCTGATTGCCGGCCCTGTATTGCGTTTTCGCGACCTGGCCGACCAGTTCAACAACCGCACCCACACCCTCGACAAGTTCTCCGAGGGCTGCACGCGGTTCATGCAGGGTTTCATCAAGAAGGTCTTCATCGCCGACACCCTGGCGGTGGTGGCCGACCACTGTTTCGCCCTGCAAAACCCCACCACCGGCGATGCCTGGCTCGGCGCGCTGGCCTACACCGCGCAGTTGTACTTCGACTTCTCCGGCTACAGCGACATGGCCATCGGCCTGGGCTTGATGATGGGTTTCCGCTTCATGGAAAACTTCAAGCAGCCGTACATCAGCCAGTCGATCACCGAGTTCTGGCGGCGCTGGCACATCAGCCTGTCCACCTGGCTGCGTGACTACCTGTACATCACCCTGGGCGGCAACCGTAAAGGCACGCTGACCACCTACCGCAACCTGTTCCTGACCATGCTGCTCGGTGGCCTGTGGCACGGTGCGAACATCACTTACATCGTGTGGGGCGCCTGGCACGGCATGTGGCTGGCGATTGAAAAAGCCGTCGGCCTCAACACCTCGCCGCGCAGCTTCAACCCGGTGCGCTGGGCCTTCACCTTCTTGCTGGTGGTGATGGGCTGGGTGATCTTCCGTTCCGAAAACCTTCACGTCGCCGGCCGTATGTACGGTGCGATGTTCAGCTTTGGCGAGTGGTCGCTGTCGGAACTCAACCGCGCCAACCTCACCGGCTTGCAAGTCGCGACCCTGGTGGTGGCGTACGCAACCCTGGCGTTCTTTGGCCTGCGCGACTTCTACACCAACCGCCCTGCCGAAAAAGCCAAGCCGGCCGACCCGAGCCTGATCAAGGCCGTGCCCGGCGACAACCCGGACAGCATCCATCAGCCAGGCTTCACCGTTGGCCAGGACGCTGCCGTGCAACCGGCCTACTGGACCGCTGACTGGCCACGCTACGCCATGCGCACTGCGGTGCTGCTGCTGTTCGTGGCGTCGATTCTCAAACTGTCGGCGCAGAGTTTCTCGCCGTTCCTTTACTTCCAATTCTGAGGGAGCCGACCATGACCCATTCATTCCGCGTCCTCTATATCAGCCTGTTCCTGGTGGTGCTGATGGCCCTGGGCGCCTGGTCGGTGCGCAGCTTCTTCGGCTTCAGCACCAACGCCGACGCGACCGTGCTCAACGGCCGCTGGACCAAGGCCGTCGAGACGCACTACGACGACGAGTTCCCGATCAAGCGTATCGGCACCAACTTGTGGGCCGCGCTGGACTACAAGCTGTTCAATGAAGGTCGCCCTGGCGTAGTGCTGGGCCGCGATCACTGGTTGTACAGCGACGAAGAGTTCAACCCGGCCGTCAACGAAGACCAGAACCTGCAGGGCAACTACGCCCTGGTCGAAGGCGTGCGCCAGAAGCTCAAGGCCCAAGGCATTCAACTGGTGATGGCGATTGTGCCGGCCAAGGTGCGCCTGTACCCGGAACACCTGGGTGACGTGAAACCGGCGAGCATCCACGCCAACCTGTACGAGGACTTCCACGCCCGTGTCGCTGCCGACAAGATCCTCGCCCCCGACCTGCTTGGCCCGTTGCAACAGGCCAAGCTGGGCGGCAAGCAAGTGTTCCTGCGCACCGACACCCACTGGACCCCGGACGGCGCTGAAATCGCCGCCAAACAACTGGCCAAGGGCATCGCCGACAAGACCCCGCTCAGCGGCGAGCCGCAGCGCTTTGTCACCGAAGCCGAGAAAACCGAGCCGCACAACGGCGACCTGCGTCTGTTCCTGCCGTTGGACCCGCTGTTCGAAAACCTGATGCCGCCCAAAGAACCGCTGGAAAAACGTGTCACGCACCTGGCTGAAAGCAAAGGCGACGACGCGCTGTTCACCGACAGCGAAACCCCGGTGGCACTGGTGGGCACCAGCTACAGCGCCAACCCCAACTGGAACTTCGTCGGCGCGCTCAAGCAAGCCCTGGGCAGCGACGTCATCAACTATTCCGAAGATGGCCACGGCCCGATCCTGCCGATGCTCAGCTATCTCAAAAGCGATGACTTCAAGAACAGCCCGCCGCAGGTGCTGATCTGGGAATTTCCTGAACGCTATCTGCCCGTGAACAACGAAATCGGTGATGCCGACCCGCAGTGGGTTGCGCAACTTAAACAAGCCGGTTCGCGCCAACAAAACATGGCTCTGAACACCCCAGCAAAAAATCAAAAATCCGAGACGCCCGACCGGGCGCAAAACTGAAAGAGAGGTAACTCACATGACTTTCACTACTACTCCTCGTCGTCTCGCCAAGACCCTGGCCCTGGTTGCCGGCATGAGCGTTGTTTCGATGTCTGCCTTCGCCGGTGACGCCGCCCTGTACGGCCCTGTCGCACCAAAAGGCTCCAGCTTCGTGCGTGTCTACAACGCCTCCAACCAGGAAGTCAGCGCGACGGTTGGCAGCACCAACCTCAGCGAAGTGGCGCCGTTGGCCAGCAGTGACTTCAGCTTCATGCCGGGCGGCGACTACAGCGCCAAGGTCGGCAGCCAGACCGTGCCGGTGAAACTCGCCGCCGATCACTACTACACCCTCGTCAACAACGGCAGCGGCCAGCCGCAACTGATCGAAGAGCCGCCGTTTAAGAACAAGCAGAAATCCCTGGTGCGCGTGCAGAACCTCAGCGACAAGGCCCTGACCCTGAAAACCGCCGACGGCAAGACTGACGTGGTCAAGTCGGTGGCCGCCAAAGGCCGTGGCGAACGCGAAATCAACCCGGTCAAAGTCAGCCTGGCGCTGTACGACGGCGACAAGAAAGTCGGCGACGTGAAGCCGGTTGCCCTGGAACGCGGTGAAGCGGCGGTGCTGTACGTGACCGGTTCCGGTTCGAACATTTCGCCAGTCTGGGTAAAACGCCCTGTGTCGACGCGCTAATGACTTTCTCAAGTTGAACCACTCCCTGTAGGAGTCCGGCTTGCCGGCGATAGCGCCCTCAAGGCCGCCATCGCCGGCAAGCCGGGCTCCTACAAGGGTTATGCGTTCAATTTGAGACACGAGACAAAAACAAGAGTGAAACGACAAACCTTCGTAGCTCTGACCCAAATCGATTCAAGGAGAAACAGCATGATCCCAGTAATCCTTTCCGGTGGTAGCGGCTCACGTCTTTGGCCGCTTTCCCGTAAACAGTTCCCGAAACAATTCCTGGCCCTGACCGGCGAGCACACGCTGTTCCAGCAAACCCTGGAACGCCTGGTGTTCGACGGCATGGACTCCCCGATCGTGGTCTGCAACAAAGACCACCGCTTCATCGTCAACGAACAGCTGAGCACCCGTAAGCTGGAATGCCAACGCATCCTGATGGAACCCTTCGGCCGCAACACCGCGCCGGCCGTGGCCTTGACTGCGATGATGCTGGTCAATGAAGGCCGCGACGAGCTGATGTTGGTGCTGCCCGCCGACCACGTGATCGACGACCAGAAAGCCCTGCAACGCGCGCTGGCCCTGGCCACCGTGGCCGCCGAGCGCGGCGAGATGGTGCTGTTCGGTGTGCCGGCAACCCGTCCGGAAACCGGTTATGGCTACATCAAATCCGGCAACGATTCGCTGCTGCCTGAAGGCGTGAGCCGCGTGCAACAGTTCGTGGAAAAACCCGATGAAAAACGCGCCGTCGAGTTCGTCAAAAGCGGTGGCTACTTCTGGAACAGCGGTATGTTTCTGTTCCGCGCCAGCCGCTTCCTCGAAGAGCTGAAAAAGCACGATCCGGACATCTACGACACATGCGTGCTGACCCTGGAACGCAGCGAGCAAGATGCCGACACCGTGACCTTCGAAGAAGCCACCTTCGCCTGCTGCCCGGACAATTCCATCGACTACGCCGTGATGGAAAAAACCCAGCGCGCCTGCGTGGTGCCGCTGAGTGCCGGTTGGAGCGACGTGGGTTGCTGGGCGTCGCTGTGGGCGGTCAACGATAAAGACGCCAACGGCAACGTCACCAAGGGCGACGTGGTGATCCAGGACAGCAAGAACTGCATGATCCACGGCAACGGCAAGCTGGTGTCGGTGATCGGCCTGGAAAACATCGTGGTGGTGGAAACCAAGGACGCGATGATGATTGCCCACAAGGACAAGGTCCAGGGCGTCAAGCAGATGGTCGCCACGCTCAACGAACAGGGCCGCAGCGAAACCCAGAACCACTGCGAGGTCTATCGTCCGTGGGGCTCCTACGACTCGGTGGACATGGGCGGGCGTTTCCAGGTCAAGCACATCTCGGTCAAGCCGGGCGCGTGCCTGTCACTGCAGATGCACCACCACCGCGCCGAACACTGGATCGTGGTCAGCGGCACCGCCGAAGTCACCTGTGACGAGAACGTGTTCCTGCTCTGCGAAAACCAGTCCACCTACATCCCGATTGCCTCGGTGCACCGCCTGCGCAACCCGGGCAAGATCCCGCTGGAGATCATCGAAGTACAATCGGGCAGCTATTTGGGCGAAGACGATATCGAGCGGTTTGAAGATATCTACGGGCGCTCCACGCCGGTTGAGCGTGGTGTGTCGGTGAAAACTATCGCGCAGTAAAACAGTCGTAGAAGAAGCCCCCGTCCAGCCGACTGCGTCCCCTATCCGCAGCGGGTTGGATGGGGGCTTTTTGTTTGGCCTTGCGGTGACTGTGAGGGCCTCATCGGGAGCAAGCCCCCTCCCACATTTTTGACCGGGTACATCCTTGGAATGCGGTCAAACTGTGGGAGGGGGCTTGCTCCCGAAGGCGTCAGCCCAGCCAACACAGACCTCAAGGTAGCCAATCCCACCTACGCTTAAGTTAGGATGCTCGTTCCCTATTCGAGGTGGTCTCCATGTTCTTCGGCGTTCTACTGATTATCACCTGGCTGGTCCTGCTGCTGCGCTACCCGGCCAAAGCCTTGCCGGTGTCGCTCGCCGCCGCCCTCGGGCTTGGCCTGGTGGGCGTGTGGGTGGTGTGGCTGGACAACCGCGAAGCCTCGCAACTGGCACGCCTGGAGTTGCGCATCGTCTACGCGCCCGAAGAATGCCCTGCCGACCGCCCGCTGAAGCTGACCCTGAACAACGGCAACGACGTACCGCTGACCGAACTGCGCTGGCGCGTCGCCGCCTATGCGCCGGGTGACACGGTCAACCTCGCCGACAACGTCTACGCCGCCCCGCGCTACCGTGGCCCCGGCGAACTGCAGGCCGGCGCGACCTGGGACGATTGCCTGCCCACCCCACCACTACGCCCCGGCTACCGCCCGCAAACCCTGGAATTTCGCGCCGAGCACCTGCAAGGCAGTTTCTCGGACTGACAAAGGATTGATTGATGCCCAACGTACTGATCACCGGTTGCTCCAGCGGCATCGGCCGTGCCCTGGCTGATGCGTTTAAATCTGCCGGCTATGAGGTGTGGGCCAGCGCCCGCCGTCCGGAAGATGTCGCCCACTTATCCGCCGCCGGCTTCAACGCGGTGAAACTGGATGTCAACGACAGCGCTGCCTTGCAGCACCTGGCCGAGCAGTGGGGCGAACTGGATGTGCTGATCAACAACGCCGGTTATGGCGCCATGGGGCCATTGCTCGACGGCGGCACCGAGGCGATGCAGCGCCAATTCGAGACCAATGTGTTCTCTATCGTCGGCGTGACCCAGGCGTTGTTCCCGGCCCTGCGGCGCAGCAAAGGCCTGGTGGTGAATATCGGCAGCGTTTCCGGTGTGCTGGTGACGCCGTTTGCTGGCGCCTACTGCGCGTCAAAAGCGGCCGTGCATGCATTGAGCGATGCGCTGCGTATGGAACTTGCACCGTTTGGCGTGCGGGTAATGGAAGTACAACCGGGGGCAATCGATACGAGTTTTGCGAAAAACGCCGGCGCCCAGGCTGAGCTGTTGATCAATGAACAGTCGCCGTGGTGGCCGTTGCGCGACGGCATTCGCGCGCGCAGCCAGGCCTCACAGGACAAGCCGACCCCCGCCAGCGTGTTTGCGGCGGATGTACTCAAGGCCGTCCAGCAATCTCGGCCTCCACGCCTGTTGCGCTCGGGCAATGGCAGTCGGGCCCTGCCGTTAATTGCCACCTTGCTGCCCAAGGCACTCCTGGAGAGGGTATTGAAAAACCGTTTTGGGCTGAGCAGAAACCTTTAACACCGGCTACCGGCTTCGAGGAATGGGCTCTGGAATCGGCACAATCGGCTCCTGTGAACCCGCACGGAAATCGTAGACCAGGACATTACCGAGCAATGGCCCAACAAAATCCTTGAACTGATGATGCACTGGGTCGTAGTAGTCTGGATGGGTCACCTTTGGCGTTCCGACATAAAAGTTACGGTCACCTTCTGAACGAAAGCGCACGACAAATGCTTGCTCAAAACCCTTCTCTTGCCCTTCGAATCCATTAGGCAGCCCACTGTCGATCGAGACGATATAGGGCTTTTTATCGCGCACACAGCGGTCAATCATGGTCAAAAACCGGGTGATGATTGCCTGGCGTTGTGCCGGTGTGACTGAAGGCTTATAGGCGAACAGCACAAGGTGATAGATATCGCCCGGCAGATAGCCGGGAGCGGTGAACTCTTTATCTGGAACGGTTCGTCGAGCAGGCATGGCAAATGTCCTTTTATGTGAACACTAAAAACTGTCGCAGTGGTTCAGAGAAGATAGCAACGCAACTGAGTGGACTGTTGTCGGCCTTGGATTCCTTCGCCATAACCTTCACGATGGCAGCAGCCCTGACACTGCTGCCTCTTTTCGCAGTGCTGCGCCTGGAGGCTTCCAGAGTACGGGCACTGCTCCACCCTGCCAGCGAGACTCACCAATGATCGACTACAGCGACTTTTTCGAAGAAGTGATCCAGACCCATGTCGAGATCGAGCAATGGTTTGCCGGGGTTGCGCCTGAAGGCACCCTGCAGAATCTGCTGGCCCGCTTCTCGCCGGAGTTCAGCATGATTGCGCCCGCCACCGGCACGCGGGTCAATACGGCGGGGGTCAATGCCCTGTTCACTCGCTTGGGTGGCATGCGGCCGGGATTGAAAATCACCTTGAGTGAAATGACCGGCATCGACCGACATGCGCGTGGCGCCACCGTCACATACCGCGAGCATCAGATTGATAACAGCGGCACGCAGACGGATCGGCGTGCCACGGTAGTGTTCGAAAAACAGGCCAGTGGTGCGCTGCTGTGGCGTCACCTGCATGAGACCTTTATCAAGGCTTAACTCGGTCAAATGTGGGAGGGGGCTTGCTCCCTCCCACAGTTCAGTTCGGCGTTTGGTTGACGATAACGGTGCAGGTGATGCCAGCCGCCAACATCACGCCCTCCGGCACTTCATCAATATGAATCCGCACCGGCACGCGCTGGGCCAAACGCACCCAATTGAACGTCGGGTTCACATCGGCAATCAGCTCGCGGCTCTCGGGGTTGTCGCGGTCGTAGATGCCGCGCGAGATGCTTTCTACGTGACCCTTGAGGGTCTCGCCACTCATCAATTGCATGTCGGCTTTATCCCCGACTTTGACGTGGGGCAGTTTGGTTTCTTCGAAGAAGCCGTAGACCCAGAACGAGTTCATATCGACCACGGCCATCTTGGCTTCGCCGATACGCGCGTAGTCGCCACGGTGCACGTTGAGGTTGGTGACATAACCGTCGACCGCCGCCAGCACTTGGGTGCGCTTGAGATTGAGTTCGGCCGCTTCCAGTTGCGCCAGCGCGTGCTGGTAATCGGCCAGGGCCGAGTCGGCGATGTTGCTGGCGTCGTCGCGGTTTTCCCTGGAGATGACCAGGGCATCGAGGTCGGCGCGGCGGTGGGCGTTGACCTTGCGCATTTCCCAGGTGGCTTTACGCGACGCAACCAATGATTGCGCCTGCTTGACCGCGATGCGGTAGTGCTCGGGGTCTATCTGCATCAGCAGGTCGCCCTTTTTCACCAACTGGTTGTCACGCACCGGCACATCAACCACTTCACCGGTGACGTCGGCAGCAACGTTGATGATGTCGGCGCGTACACGGCCGTCGCGGGTCCAGGGCGTTTCCATGTAGTGCACCCACAGCGTGCGGCCCATCCAGATCGCCAAAGCCAGTACCAGCAAGGTGGCGAGCAGGCTGAAAAACTTTTTCATCGGGGCATTCTCAACGGTAGACGGTCAGCGCCAGGGCGCCGAACAGGCAAACGAACAGGCTCAGGCGCAGCAACGCCGGGTGCCAGAAAAAACGGTACAGGTCGAACCCGGCCAGGAAGCGGTCCAGGGCCCAGGCCAGCCCTGCCGCGAGCAAAAACATCAGGGTCATGGTCGGCATGTAAATACCGTGGAAGGCGATTTCACGAGGCATGCGGGGCTCCTTTGAGGGCCGCCAGTGGCGATTGCGGGTCCAGCAGCGAGGTGCGGATAAAGTGCAGGTAGCTTTTCACCCGGCGCAGGGCCGAGGTGTCGAAGTGCGGGGCGAAGGGTTCGTCGGTGGCCTGTACACGGCTGATCGCATGGTCGACGGCGATCAGCCCGCGCTCCAGGTTGCTCGCCCTGGGCTGCAGGAACAGCCGCACCAACGAGCGGCCCATCACCCGGATCGCCTGGCGCCAGGGCTGGGATTCGGCATAGGCAGGGTGCACCGGCAAAATCGCCTGTTCCTTGCGCAGCTCGATGATCGCGTGGCCGACTTCCAGCACCACGAACATCCAGCGCAGCAGGTCGCGCTGCACCTGTGGCTGGCCGACGGCGAGGCCGTAGGCCTGGTGCAGCAGGTCGCGGGTGCGGCTTTCGAAACTCGACGCCAGCCCCTTGAGCTTGCCGCTGATCGCGTACACCACTTGTTCGCGCAGGTCTTGCTCCAGGCGTCGCCACAGCCACCGGCTGTTGGGCGGCAGGATGATCGCCCCCGCCGCCGCGCACACCAGCATGCCGATGATCATCGCGATGTAGTCGTTGATGAAGGCGTAGGGGTTGTAGACGGTGAGGTTGTCGGGCACCGAGCCGGTGCTGAAGAAGATCAGCAGGCCGACGCCCACCCCGGCGTATTGCGGACGCGAGGCGAGGAAGGCGCCGAGGATGATCACCGGGGCGAGCATCACGCACAGCAGTGGGAAGCCATCGATCCAGGGGAATACGAAAAACATCTCCACGAAACCCACCAGCGCGCCGATCAACGTACCGCAGGCCATCTGGAACGCCATACGCTTGGGATTCGGCGTGGCAGCGGACAAACCGACGGTGGCCGCTGCGATCAGGGTCATGGTGGCACCGCTCGGCCACGCCGTGGCCACCCAGTAACTGCCGAGCACGATCAGGATGAACGAGGCGCGAATTCCCGAGGCGGCGCAGGCCAGCCAGTTGGTCTTGGGGCTAAAGGTCTCGTCCCACTGTTCGCGCGCATGGCTGTGATCGGCCAGGGAAGCGTGGGTTTGCGCGTAGTTGTGCAGGTCGTCGACAAAGCGGTAAAGCAGCTCGTAGGCGGTATGGAAATCCAGCTGCTCGGCTTCGCTCGGGTTGCCCTCCTGGAAGGTCGTGCGCAGGCTGCGCACCTTGGCGGGCAGGCCGTCCTTGTAGGCGCTGAGTTGGTTGACTAGGCGCGCAGCGTCGGGGCTGGTCAGGGCGCGGCCGGAGAAACCGTCGAGCAGTTCGGCCAGGTCCTGCAGGCCGGGTTTGATCGCGGCGACCACAGGGTCTGCGGCATCGGTGCGCAGGCGTTCAAGCAACTGGTGCAAGGCATTGAAGCGCGTGGTGATGCTCATGAACTCGCTGTTGAGGCGACTGAGCCGGCCGTTGCGTCGGCGCATGTGCGGGTCTTCAAACACAGTGACGCTGCGCAGCCCTTCCAGGCCCACGGCCTGGGCGATAAAGCGTACGTTGCTGCTTTCAAAATCTTCGCGCTGGCTGCGCCCCCGCAGGCCGTCGGTGACGAACAGTGCGAACACGCCAAAGCGTTGATACAGCGCGTTGCGCATGGCGGCGCTGGAGGTCTGCGGCAGGATCGCGGCGCTGACCAGCGTGGCGCACAGAATCCCCAGGGAGATTTCCAACACCCGCCACACGGCGGCCATAAAGGCGCCGTCCGGATGCGCCAGGGCAGGCAAGCCGACCATCGCCGCCGTATACCCCGCCAGCACAAAACCATAGGCGCGAAAGTTGCGGTTGCGCGTCGCACCGGCGGTGCAAATCCCCACCCAGATCGCCAGTGCCCCTAGAAACAGCTCGGTGTTCTGCGCAAACAAGGCGATCAGCAGCACCATCACCGCCGACCCCGTCAGCGTGCCGAGGAAGCGATAGAAGCTCTTGGCAAACACCTGGCCGCTCTGCGGTTGCATCACGATAAATACGGTGATCATCGCGGTGCGCGGTTGCGGCAGCTCCAGGCGCATCGCCAGCCACAGCGTGAGGAACGCGGCGATCAGTACTTTGAAGATGTACACCCAGGTCACGCCGTCGCTGCGTGCCCAGTCGAAAAAACCACGGCGCCACTCAAGGGAGTGCAACCAGCGCAGCGGTGCAGGCAAGGGAGTCATGAAATCCTACTCAGTGATCAAACACGGCGAGCGCCGCCGGGGTCTTGCTCGGGAGGGTCCTGGTATCCTGCGGCACGTCGTTGCCCGCACCGAGGCCACCACCCAGGGCAGTCACCAGTTCGGCATGGGCGCTCAGGCGCGCGGCCTGCACCTGTTGCTCGATCTGCTGCTGGCGGAACAGCAGAGTCTGGGCGTTCAGCACATTGAGGTAGTCGGTGAGGCCGCGCTGGTAGGCGATCATCGCGATGTCGTAGGTTTTCTGCGCCGAGGCTACCGATTGCGCGGCGAACAACGACTGCTTGTCCATCGACTCGCGGCGGATCAACTGGTCGCTGATGCCCTTGAGCGCATTAATCAGGGTCTGGTTGTAGCGCGCCACGGCGATGTCATAACCGGCGCTGGCTTCACCCAGCTCCGCGCGCAATCGGCCGCCGTCGAAGATCGGCAGGGTGATCGCCGGGCCGACGTTGTAGTTGAATTTCTTGCCGGCCAGAAACCCCAGCATGCCGCCGCCGGTGGCCATGTAGCCGAGGCTGCCGACCAGGTCGACGTTGGGGTAGAAGCCGGCATGCGCCACATCAATGCCACGGGCTTGTGCCGCGACCTGCCAGCGGCTGGCGACTACGTCCGGGCGTTGGCCGAGCAATTGCGCGGGCAGGCTCGATGGCAGTTTCAGCGGCGCGGCGAGGGATAAGGTCGGCCGCTGCAGTGGTGCGCCCTCCCCCGGCCCCTTGCCGGCCAAAGCCGCCAGCTGGTTACGGCTCAGGGCGATTTCTTCGTCGAGCGCGTCGAGTTGGCGATGGGTTTCCGGCAACGGGGTCTCGGCCTGGCTGACGTCGAAATGCGTGCCGATCCCTGCGTCCAGGCGCTTGTTGGCCAGGTCGAGAATCTGCTGTTGCTGGGCCAACGTGGCCGCGACGATATCGCGGTTGGCGTAATGCAATGACAGCTGGATATAGGCGCGCACCACGTTGTTCTGCAGTTCGAGCTGGGCCTGGCGCGCTTCGGCGGCGCTCATGTGTGCCAGGTCGACCGCACGCTCGGTGGCGTTGCTTTCGCGGCCCCACAGGTCGAGGGCGTAGCTGAAGCCCAGGGAAGCATTGTTGTCCCAAGTATTGGCGCCGCTCAGCTCGCCCGGGCCGTAGAACTGATCCTTCGGCCAGTTATGGCGCTTGAGAGTGGTGTCGCTGTTGATCTGCAACGACTCGGCCGACTCGGCCACCCCGGCCATGGCCCGCGCTTCACGCACCCGCGCGGCGGCCATGGCCATGCTCGGGCTGTCGTGAGTGGCGAGTTGGACCCAGCGGTTGAGTTGGGGGTCGCCGTAGGCTTGCCACCATTGGGCGGTGGGCCAGTGAGCGTCCTGGGCGGCGCTCTGGATTGCTTCGTCGGTGGCCAGGTGATTGGCGTTCAGGGCCTGGCCCTGTGGGGCGATGCCTGCGGTTCCGATGCAGCCGCTGATTGCTAACGATAAAGCCCAAACACTGAGAGTCTTCAGCTCTCTGCTGATGCGACGCGGCACTGCTGCGAATTCCTGAGGTGGGTGTTGCGGGGAAGGTGGCGCAATTCTAGGCGGCGAGAGGAATGGCGATAAGCTGGTATTCCTGTGAATCTTTGTTACCGTTCAGGCGATAATCCGTTGGTAGGGATCACTGGACGGCGTAACTTTCTGTCACAATTTGTTATCTCCCCTGAGAACACTCCATGGACACTTTGCAAAACATGCGCGCTTTCAGTTGCGTCGCCGAAGCCGGCAGCTTCACTGCCGCCGCCGTGCAACTGGACACCACCACTGCCAATATCTCGCGCGCGGTCTCCACCCTGGAGGCCCATCTGCAAACCCGCTTGCTCAATCGCACCACCCGCCGCATTGCGCTGACCGAAGCCGGCAAACGTTACTTGCTGCGCTGCGAGCAGATCCTGGCCTACGTCGAAGAAGCCGAGGCCGAAGCCAGCGACGCCCACGCGCGCCCCTCCGGGCAGTTGAAAGTGCACACCATGACCGGTATCGGCCAGCATTTCGTCATCGACGCGATTGCCCGCTACCGCCGCACCCACCCGGACGTGACGTTCGACTTGACCCTGGCCAACCGTGTGCCGGACTTGCTCGACGAGGGCTACGACGTGTCCATCGTGCTGGCCAGTGAATTGCCGGATTCAGGGTTTGTGTCCCAACGCCTGGGCATCACCTACAGCATCGCCTGCGCCTCGCCGGATTACGTCAAGGCCAAAGGCTGCGCCCAGCGCCCCCATGACTTGCTCAACCACGCCTGCCTGCGCCTGGTCAGCCCGGTGATCCAGCTGGACAAATGGACCTTCAACGGCCCCGAAGGCCAGGAAAGCGTGGCCATCAACACCTCGCCGTTCCTGGTGAACTCGGCCGATGCGATGAAAACCGCGATCACCAGCGGCATGGGCGTCGGTCTGCTGCCGGTGTACGCCGCGATCGAAGGCCTGCGCAACGGCACGCTGGTGCGGGTCATGCCCACCTACCGCTCCCAGGAGCTGAACCTGTACGCCATCTACCCGTCACGCCAGTACCTGGATGCGAAGATCAAGACCTGGGTGGAATACCTGCGCGGTTCGCTACCGGAGATCCTGGCGGCGCATCAGGCGGAATTGGTGGCGTATGAATTGAGTGGCAGCCTCAGCGGGGCGCGGTTGGCGAACTGAAGACATCTGTAGGAGCGAGCTTGCTCGCTCCTACAGTGGTGTTGTGTTGAGGGGATAAATGTTAGGTTGCTTAGCATTCTTCCGTAGTCGATGAGCCCGCCTGCAATGAAAAAGACTGTCCTCGCTTTCAGCCGTGTCACCCCGGAAATGATCGAACGCCTGCAACAGGATTTCGAGGTGATCGCGCCCAACCCCAAACTGGGTGACATCAACGCGCAGTTCAACGAAGCGCTGCCCCACGCCCACGGTTTGATTGGCGTGGGTCGCAAGCTGGGCCGCGCACAGCTCGAAGGCGCGAGCAAGCTGGAAGTGGTCTCCAGCGTCTCGGTGGGTTACGACAACTACGACGTGCCGTACTTCAACGAGCGCGGGATCATGCTGACCAACACCCCCGACGTCCTCACCGAAAGCACCGCTGACCTGGCCTTCGCCCTGCTGATGAGCAGCGCGCGTCGCGTGGCCGAGTTGGACGCCTGGACCAAGGCCGGCCAGTGGAAAGCCAGCGTGGGTGCACCGTTGTTCGGCTGCGATGTGCACGGCAAGACCCTGGGCATCGTCGGCATGGGCAATATCGGCGCAGCCGTGGCCCGTCGCGGGCGCCTGGGTTTCAACATGCCGATTCTGTACACCGGCAACAGCCGCAAGACTGAGCTGGAACAGGCGTTGGGCGCGCAGTTCCGCAGCCTGGACCAGTTGCTGGCCGAGGCGGATTTCGTCTGCCTGGTGGTGCCGTTGAGCGACAAGACCCGCCACCTGATCAGTACCCGCGAGCTGGGGCTGATGAAGTCCAGCGCGATCCTGATCAATATTTCCCGTGGCCCGGTGGTCGACGAACCGGCGCTGATCGAAGCCCTGCAAACCCAAAAAATTCGCGGCGCCGGGCTGGATGTGTACGAGCAGGAGCCATTGGCCGAGTCGCCGCTGTTCCAACTGAGCAATGCCGTGACCCTGCCGCATATCGGCTCGGCGACGAACGAAACCCGCGAAGCCATGGCCAACCGCGCCCTGGAGAACCTGCGCAGCGCCCTGCTGGGCCAGCGGCCGCAGGATCTGGTGAACCCGCAGGTGTGGAAGGGCTAAGACCAGACACAAACAAAGGCAGGTGTGGGTTTTCTGTGGCTTGCTCGCGCTGGGCTGCGAAGCGGCCCCAAAAAACCTGGGAGCGCTGCGCACTCCAGCGCGAGCAAGCTCGCTCGCCACAACCGGTTAAAGCCTGGGCCGTCGAGGTCGATAACCTCAATAGAAGATCGTCATCCCTGATCCACAGAAGGTTTTTATGTCCACCACCAAAGCCCGCGCAGACTCACTCTCGCTTCTGCTCTTTACCTTGCGCAGCGGCAAGCTGATGGCCATCAACCTGCTGAAAGTCAGCGAAATCATCCCCTGCCCGCCGCTGACCAAGCTGCCGGAGTCCCATCCCCACGTCAAAGGGATTGCCACCCTGCGCGGCGCCTCGTTGGCGGTGATCGACCTCAGCCGTGCCTTGGGCGAAATGCCCCTGGCGGACCCGAACGGCGGCTGCCTGATCGTCACCGATGTCAGCCGTTCCAAACAGGGCCTGCATGTGCAGGCGGTCAGCAAGATTGTGCATTGCCTGACCACCGATATCCGCCCGCCGCCCTTCGGCTCCGGCGGCAACCGTTCGTTTATCACCGGGGTGACCCAGGTCGAAGGCGGACTGGTGCAGGTACTGGATATCGAGAAGGTCATCCACGGTATCGCGCCGGCGCCGATTGAAGTGGCACCGACCGACCTGACCATGGAAGAGGCCGAAGTGCTCGGCCATGCGCGGATTCTGGTGGTGGATGACAGCCAGGTCGCCCTGCAGCAATCGGTGCACACCCTGCGCAACCTCGGCCTGACGTGCCACACCGCGCGCAGCGCCAAAGAGGCCATCGACGTGTTGCTGGAGCTACAAGGCACCGCCGAGCAGATCAATGTGGTGGTGTCCGACATCGAAATGTCCGAGATGGACGGTTACGCCCTGACCCGCACTCTGCGCGAAACCCCGGACTTCCAGGACCTTTACGTGCTGTTGCACACCTCCCTGGACAGCGCGATGAACAGCGAAAAAGCCCGCGTGGCCGGCGCCAATGCGGTATTGACCAAATTCTCTTCGCCAGAACTGACCAAATGCCTGGTCGTCGCCGCCCAGACCGTGGCGCAACAAGGCCTGTAACCGGTGGCAGAGTATTTCCAGCTGCTGCGCCGCGACCTCACCGCCAGCCTGCCCGCACCGCAGTGGCCGGCCGATACTCGGCTGGATCATTACCGCAATGAACTGGCCCCGGCGATTCATGCCGTGTTGCGCATGACCCAGGAACAGGGCGGTGGCCGCGTCGCCAACCTGCAAACCTGGCAACACCAGTTCATCACCGATGCCGAGTTCGACCCCACGCTATGCCTGGTGGCCAGCAACGGCGACGGCATTCTCGGCGTGGCCCAATGCTGGACCAGCGCCTTTATCAAAAACCTCTGCGTCCACCCGTGCGCACAGGGCCAAGGGCTGGGCCGCGCCTTGTTACTGCACAGCTTTCAGGTGTTCAAGCAGCGCGGCGAACCCTATGTCGACCTCAAGGTGCTGGAAAGCAACCTGCGCGCCCGGCAACTCTACGAAAGTGCAGGCATGGTCTTTGTGTTGCGCGATGTGATCACCGAGGCCTGACAGTCACTGGCGCATAACTTGCTTCCAGAGAGCCTGAACGCTGGACAGAGGTAAAAACCCGTCACCGTTCAAGCGTGCCCTCTGACCCTGCCTGGTGACAGATCCTCCATGAATACTCACTTTTCCTGCGTAGGTTGCGGCAAATGCTGCTCCGACCACCATGTACCCCTGACCCTCCACGAAGCCCGCCAGTGGGCGGCTGACGGCGGAAACGTCATCGTGCTGGTGGAGGGTTTTCTCGACAATGGCCTGGGCCTGCCCCTGCAACAACGCGAGCACGCCGAACGCCGCTCGGTGGTGGTACCCAGCGGAAACACCCAGGCGTTTGTGGCAATCACCTTCGCCGCCTACAACCCCGGACGCTGCCGGAATCTTGACGAAGACAACCGCTGTGGCATCTATGAGCGTCGGCCACTGGTGTGTCGCATCTACCCGATGGAGATCAACCCGCATATCCCGCTGAACCCCGCAGCCAAGGAATGCCCGCAGGAATCGTGGGAACAGGGCCCGGCGTTAATCGTGGGGGGTGAATTGATGGATCAGGAACTGGTTGAATTGATCCGCCGTTCGCGCCAGGCCGACCGTGACGACGTGCAGACCAAGGAGGCGGTGTGCGCCTTGCTGGGGATTCGCACCACCGCGCTCAAGGGCGATGGCTTTACCGCGTACCTACCCGACATGCACGCATTTGCCCAGGCGATCGAGTTGGCGGTTGATCGGCCGTCCGTGGCCAATGAGTGGGTGTTTCATGTGTCCGGCATAGACATCGCGGAGCAGTTGCTGGATGCCGGGGCGCAGATCGCCACCGAGGTGCCGGCCAACTATGCGTTTATTTCGCTGCGCGCGGCATAAGCTCCCTCGCCACAGGTTCCAGCCAAGCCCGGCCGTCAGCTTTACGCCCATGCCGATCACCGGCCATCTGCGCCGCTTGCCCGCCCGCAGCCGTGCGTAGACGCGGTCCGCTGCCCCCGTCCTGCGGGCGTCAGGCTTAGTCGACAGGGCGTCGACTCGAAGCGCCCCCATGGGGCAAACACTGATCCAGCTCACGTCATGCGCAATTAATTTGCGATCACGGCATGGAGGGTGATGTGTCCAGGCTGTAGCGCTGGAGGATCCGCTGGTGTTCGCCGTTTTGCATCAATTGTTCAAGGGCGCGGTTGAGATCATCGCGCAACGCGGTATCGGGTTTGCGTACCGCGATCGCCACGCTATTACCCAATAGGTGTGCCAAAACCGGGGGCCCGAGGAAATCGAAATCCTGGCCGTCGGCGGTGTCGAGCAGTGCTTCACGAATTTCTACAGTACCTTGCAAGGTGGCGTCGATATCGCCTGCCACCAGGCTGCGCACCAGTTGGTCGTTGAGCCAGAAGCTCTTGACGATAACGCCCTTGGGCGCCCACTTGGACAAGGCAAAGGCTTCGCGATTGCTCGCCAGCAACACCCCGACGCGCTTGCCTTTGAGCGAGCGTACGTTCGGCATCAAGCCGGAGGTTCTGCGCGCGACCAGGCGCGTGGTGAAGGGATAGAGGTCATCGGTGAAGTTCACCCATTGCCGTCGTCTCGATGTCGGGGCCATGCCCATGATTGCATCGAAATGCCGGGCTTCGAGCGCCGGGATGTCTTCGACGAGCACCTGATCGACCCAGGTACACCGCACGTTGAGCTGCTGGCACAAGGCGTTGCCCAGCTCAATATTGAGCCCCACCAGTTGCCCCTGCTGATTGCGGCTCTGGAAAGGCGGGAACAGCGCCGCGACGGCGAAACGAATTTCGTGGCGGGTTTGATCATCTGCAGCGGCAGTGCAAAAAACACCGCCCAACAGCAATAAGGCAAGCGCCACACAGAGGTGTATCAAGGTCACAGGGACGTCCTTTCCAGAAAACCAGCCTCATCGCGCCCCATCCTCTCTGAGAAACAAGCGGGATGGAGCCAATGCGGTGCAAGCTTTCAAGAAATGGACGCGGACCTACAAGCAGAAATATCAGCCAGCCTTGTAGGCAAAAGTCGACACGGCGTGCGACTTGTTACTCTCAGCGTTTACCCATTGAACGGCGAGTGCCCGGCGGCGCCATCCCCGGTGACTTGGTGTGGCCGTTCTTGGCGCCGTTCTTGTACCAAGGCTGTGCGGCGTCTTTGGCCCCGGCCAGTTCACCCGGTTTGAAGGGAAACTTGAACGCCTGGATCTCGGCTTTTTCAACGTTCTCGGCGCTGGCCGGATCGACGAGGTCGGCCGCTTCAACAGGGGGTTGTGTCGGGGAAGTCATAAGGGCTCCGGCGCAGCTGTTTGTGTAAAAACGGGAGTATACCGGGGCCGGGGCTTCAAGCGGTAAGCTTCAAGCGGCAAGTGAAAAGCGCCAGCTGTCACGGCTGTCAGTTAGCGGTCACGATTCTGACTGGGTTACAACGCTATAAAGCACTCATCCAAACTTCAACTTGCAGCTTGAAACTTGCAGCTGCGCCTATGGCGTCTTCCCATGCAAATTCAACGAAAAACCGCCCTGATCGTGGGTGTCCTCGTGGTGCTGGCGATTGCAGCCTGGGCACTGACCCGCCCGGCCAAGACCAAACTGGCGGTGCCGACGGCGATTCCGGTGCGGGTGGTGAGCGTGGCGCAACAGGACATCCCGCGTTTTGTCAGCGGCATAGGAACGGTGCTGTCGCTGCACAATGTGGTGATTCGCCCGCAGGTTGACGGCATCCTCACCAAACTGCTGGTCAAGGAAGGCCAGTTGGTCAAGACCGGGGATCTGTTGGCAACCATCGATGATCGCTCGATCCGCGCCAGCCTCGACCAGGCCAAGGCGCAATTGGGGGAAAACCAGGCGCAGTTGCAAGTGGCGCTGATCAACCTCAAGCGCTACAAGGAACTGAGCGTCGACGACGGCGTGTCCAAACAGACGTACGACCAGCAGCAAGCCCTGGTCAACCAGCTCAAGGCCACCGCGCAGGGCAATCAGGCGGCCATCGACGCAGCCCAGGTACAGCTTTCCTACACGCAGATTCGCTCGCCAGTCAGCGGCCGCGTCGGCATTCGCACACTGGATGAAGGCAACTTCCTGCGCACGAGCGATACCCAGGGCCTGTTCTCGGTCACCCAGATCGACCCGATTGCCGTCGAATTCTCCCTGCCGCAACAGATGCTCCCAACCCTGCAAGGCCTGATTGCAGCGCCGACAAAGGCCAGCGTCGATGCCTACATGGGCGCCGACACCGACGGCCAGACCGGCGATTTGCTCGGTGAAGGCCACTTGAGCCTGATCGACAACCAAATCAGTTCCACCACCGGCACCCTGCGTGCCAAGGCCGAGTTCAACAACGCCTCGCAGCGCCTGTGGCCAGGGCAACTGGTGACCATCAAGATCCAGACCGCCCTCGACAAGAACGCCCTGGTGGTGCCACCCACCGTGGTGCAGCGCGGCCTGGATTCGCACTTCGTGTACCGGGTCAACGGTGACAGGGTGGACGTGGTGCCGGTGCAAGTGATGTATCAAAACAGCGACGTGAACATCATCAAGGGCGTCCAGGCCGGCGATGTGCTGGTCAGCGATGGCCAGTCGCGGCTCAAGGCGGGCGCCCAGGTGGACGTGCTCAAGGAGCCGCCGCAGGTGATCCAGACCGTCGACGCCAAGGTGCAGCCATGAACAGCAGCCGTTCACCGTCGGCCTGGTGCGTCGACCACCCGGTCGCGACCCTGCTGCTGACCTTCGCCCTGGTGCTGCTCGGGCTGATTGCCTTCCCGCGTCTGGCCATCGCCCCACTACCGGAAGCGGAATTTCCGACGATCCAGGTCACCGCGCAACTGCCCGGCGCCAGCCCGGACACCATGGCGTCTTCCGTGGCAACGCCGTTGGAGGTGCAATTCAGCGCCATCCCCGGTATGACCCAGATGACCTCCAGCAGCGCCTTGGGCTCAACCCAACTGACCCTGCAATTCACCCTCGACAAGAGCATCGACACCGCCGCCCAGGAAGTACAGGCGGCGATCAATACCGCGTCCGGCAAACTGCCCAGCGACATGCCAAGCCTGCCGACCTGGAAGAAGGTCAACCCGGCAGACAGCCCGGTGCTGATCCTCAGCGTCAGCTCCGACAGCATGCCCAGCACCGAGTTGAGCGACTATGTGGAAACGCTGTTGGCCCGGCAGATCAGCCAGATCGAAGGCGTCGGCCAGATCAACATCACCGGCCAGCAACGCCCGGCGATTCGCGTGCAGGCCTCTCCCGACAAACTCGCAGCCATCGGCCTGACCCTGGCCGACATTCGCCTGGCCATCCAGCAATCGAGCCTGAACCTGGCCAAGGGTGCGATCTACGGCGAGAACAGCGTGTCGACCCTGTCGACCAACGACCAGTTGTTTCATCCTGAGGACTACGCCCAGCTGATCGTGTCCTACAAGAACGGCGCACCGGTTCAACTGCGCGACGTCGCCAAAGTCATCAACGGTTCGGAAAACGCCTACGTGCAGGCATGGTCCGGCGATACGCCCGGGGTCAACCTGGTGATTTCGCGCCAACCCGGCGCGAACATCGTCGAAACCGTTGACCGCATTCAATCGGAACTGCCGCGCCTGCAGGCCATGCTGCCGGCCTCGGTGCAGGTCAGCGTGTTGACCGACCGCACCAAGACCATCCGCGCCTCCCTGCATGAAGTGGAAGTCACCCTGCTGATCGCCGTGTTGCTGGTGGTGGCGGTGATGGCGCTGTTCCTGCGCCAGTTGTCGGCGACGCTGATTGTGTCCAGTGTGCTCGGTGTGTCGTTGGTCGCCAGCTTCGCCTTGATGTACGTGATGGGCTTCAGCCTGAACAACCTGACCCTGGTGGCGATCGTGATCGCCGTGGGGTTTGTGGTGGATGATGCCATCGTGGTGGTGGAGAACATTCACCGCCACCTGGAAGCCGGCCTGGGCAAGCGCGAAGCGGCAATCAAGGGCGCTGGCGAGATTGGTTTTACCGTGGTGTCCATCAGCTTCTCGCTGGTGGCGGCGTTTATTCCGCTGCTGTTCATGGGCGGCGTGGTCGGGCGGTTGTTCAAGGAATTTGCCCTGACGGCGACGTCGACCATCCTGATTTCGGTGGTGGTCTCGCTGACCCTCGCACCCACCCTGGCGGCGCTCTTCATGCGTGCACCGACCCATCACGCCCACGACAAACCCGGTTTCAGCGAACGCCTGCTCGCCAGCTATGCGCGCAACTTGCGCCGCGCCCTGGCCCATCAACGCAGCATGCTCGCGATCTTCGTGGTCACCCTGGCGCTCGCGGTGGTCGGGTATGTGTTTATTCCCAAGGGTTTCTTCCCGGTGCAAGACACCGGCTTTGTACTCGGCACCAGCGAAGCAGCAGCCGACGTGTCATACCCGGACATGGTCGCCAAACACAAGGCCCTGGCCGAGATCGTCAAGGACGACCCCGCGGTGGCGGCGTTTTCCCATTCGGTGGGCGTCACCGGCAGTAACCAGACCATCGCCAACGGCCGCTTCTGGATCGCCTTGAAAGATCGGGGTGATCGCGACGTGTCGGCCAGCCAATTCATCGACCGTATCCGGCCCAAGCTGGCGAAGGTGCCCGGCATCGTGCTGTACCTGCGCGCCGGCCAGGACATCAACCTGAGCTCCGGCCCGAGCCGCGCCCAGTACCAATATGTGCTCAAGAGCAACGACGGCCCGACGCTGAATACCTGGACTCAGCGTCTCACCGAAAAACTGCGCGCCAACCCCGCGTTCCGCGACCTGTCCAACGACCTGCAACTGGGCGGCAGCATCACCCACATCAGCATCGACCGTCAGGCCGCTGCACGTTTCGGCCTGACCGCCACCGATGTCGACCAGGCGCTGTACGACGCCTTCGGCCAGCGCCAGATCAACGAGTTCCAGACCGAGATCAACCAGTACCAGGTGGTGCTGGAGCTGGACACTCAGCAACGCGGCAAGGCCGAGAGCCTGAACTACTTCTACCTGCGCTCGCCGCTGACCAACGAGATGGTGCCGCTGTCGGCGGTGGCCAAGGTCGATGCGCCTACCGTGGGGCCATTGTCCATCAGCCATGACGGCATGTTCCCGGCCGCCAACCTGTCGTTCAACCTCGCCCCCGGCGTGGCGTTGGGCGATGCGGTGATCATGCTCAACCAGGCGAAGAATGAAATCGGCATGCCCGCCAGCATCATCGGCAACTTCCAGGGTGCGGCCCAGGCGTTCCAGAGTTCGCTGGCCAGCCAACCGTGGCTGATCCTCGCAGCACTCGTGGCCGTCTACATCATCCTCGGCGTGTTATACGAGAGCTTCGTGCACCCACTGACGATCATCTCCACCTTGCCGTCGGCCGGGTTGGGCGCCTTGATCATGCTGTGGCTGCTGGGCCAGGACTTTTCGATCATGGCGCTGATCGGCCTGGTGTTGCTGATCGGGATCGTGAAGAAGAACGGCATCCTGATGATCGACTTCGCCCTGGAGGCCCAACGGGTCAGAGGCATGTCGCCGCAGGACGCGATCTACGAAGCCTGTGTCACGCGGTTCCGGCCGATCATCATGACCACCCTCGCCGCGCTGCTGGGCGCGGTGCCGCTGATGCTGGGCTCAGGCCCCGGCGCCGAACTGCGCCAGCCACTGGGCATTGCGGTGGTCGGCGGGCTGCTGGTGAGCCAGGCGCTGACGCTGTTCACCACGCCGGTCATATACTTATACCTCGAGAAATTTTTCCATAGACCCAAACCGGCTCCCGAGCTGGCGACCACACACTGAGGCTGAGGCCCCGCCCTGGAAAAAAGGCTCATGCGCGTCCTGATTATTGAAGATGAAGAAAAAACCGCAGACTACCTGCACCGCGGTCTGACGGAGCAAGGCTACACCGTCGATGTGGCGCGCGAAGGCGTCGAGGGCTTGCACCTCGCGTTGGAGAACGATTACGCGGTGATCGTGCTCGACGTGATGCTGCCCGGCCTCGACGGCTTCGGTGTGCTGCGGGCCCTGCGTGCGCGCAAGCAGACGCCGGTGATCATGCTCACCGCCCGCGAGCGCGTGGAAGACCGTATTCGCGGCCTGCGTGAGGGCGCTGACGATTACCTCGGCAAACCGTTTTCCTTTCTGGAACTGGTCGCGCGCCTACAGGCCCTGACCCGCCGCAGCGGCGGCCATGAACCGGTGCAGGTGACGGTGGCCGACCTGTGGATCGACCTGATCAGCCGCAAGGCCAGCCGCAATGGCGTGCGCCTCGACCTGACCGCCAAGGAGTTCTCGTTGCTCAGTGTGTTGGCACGGCGCCAGGGCGAGATACTGTCGAAGACAGCGATTGCCGAGATGGTCTGGGACATCAATTTCGACAGTGATGCCAACGTGGTGGAAGTGGCGATCAAACGCCTGCGGGCCAAGCTCGACGGGCCGTTCGAACAGAAGCTGCTGCACACTATTCGCGGCATGGGCTACGTGCTGGAAAACCGCATGCTGGAGAACCAAAGTGGTGGCTAACTCCATTGCCCTGCGCCTCAGCGGCATGTTCACCCTGGTGGCGGCGTTGATCTTCCTGTTGATCGGCGGCGCGTTGTACCAGCAGGTGGACCGGGGCCTGGGCTTGTTGCCGGGGGTGGAGCTGGATGCGCGTTACAGTGTGCTGGAGTCTTCAGTGACGCGTTTCGGCACGCCGGACCACTGGGTGAAGATCAAGGCCAAACTCAAGTTACTGGGTGAGGAAGACAAACGCATTCGGTTTTGGGTGGTGAGCAGCGACCCGGACTACGAATACGGCAATCCGGACGCGCAGATCCGTGCCTTTGCCGAAGGCCCCACGGGGAAACGCGACCTGCGGTTGCCAGGCCATGACTACCCGTTCAAGGTACTGGTGAGCCAATTCCCAGCCAAGGACCAACGCCCGCCGTTGCGCTTCATGATCGCCATCGACACCGAGAACTTCCGCGCGACCCAACATCACTTGCTGGTGGCGTTGGTCAGCCTGGCACTGGTCGGCGTGATCCTGGCCGCACTGCTGGGGTTCTGGGTCTCGCGCATCGGCCTCAAGCCGCTGGGCAAGCTTTCGGACGAGGCACAGAAACTTGCACCGCCCAAACTCTCCGGGCGCCTTCAACTGTCGCCGTTGCCGCCGGAACTGAGCCAGTTCGTCAACTCGTTCAACGCCACCCTCGACCGGGTGGAACAAGCCTACTCGCGCCTGGAATCTTTTAATGCAGACGTGGCCCACGAACTGCGCTCGCCCCTGACCAACCTGATCGGCCAGACCCAGGTGGCCCTGACGCGCGGGCGTTCAGCAGAGCATTATTTCGAAGTGCTGCAATCCAATCTCGAAGAGCTGGAACGCCTGCGCTCGATCATCAACGACATGCTGTTCCTCGCCAGCGCCGACCAGGGCAGCAAGGCCACCAAGCTGATCGAAAGCTCACTGGCCGATGAAGTCGCGACCACCCTGGACTACCTGGACTTCATCCTCGAAGACGCCCAGGTCAAAGTGCAGGTGCGCGGCGATGCCCAGGTACAGATCGAAAAAGCCCACCTGCGCCGCGCGCTGATCAACCTGCTGAGCAATGCGGTGCAGCACACCCCGCCGGGGCAAGTCATCGAAGTGAACATTGAGGTACAGGAGCACCAGGTGGCGATCGGCGTGACCAACCCCGGCGACGAAATTGCCAGCGAGCACTTGCCACGGCTGTTTGAGCGCTTCTATCGGGTGGACGCCTCGCGCAGCAACAGTGGGGCCAACCATGGATTGGGACTGGCCATCGTCAAGGCGATTGCGTTGATGCACGGCGGTAATGTGTTCGTGCGCAGTGAGCACGGCGGCAATACCTTCGGCATCACCCTGCCGGTCTAATTGATCGTTCCCACGCTCCGCGTGGGAATGCCGCCCCGGACGCTCCGCGTCCAGGTACTGTCGCAAGGCTGGAGTCTTGCGCAATGGTGACGCAGAGCGTCACGGGATGCATTCCCACGCAGAGCGTGGGAACGATCAGCGCAGGGTGCGGAAACGATCGGGCGACTGTTGCGATTTGGGCAACAGTCATTATCTTGTTACACTCTGTACCGTACCGCTCGCCTGCGTTAATTTGACGCATCGATGAGCGCGACGGCAAAGACAGCTGACCCGCTTACCCGAATTCCCCTCGACTTATTTCCAGGGCTCTACACTGGGAATCTGTCTTAAAGCCGCTGACTTCAGCGGCTTTTTTTTGCCGTAAAAAAAGGACAGGCACACCCCCACGACATTGGCCGTTTTCGATAGACCAAAGGAGCTCCACCGGTGAAGAACTCGCTGACGTTCACCCCGCTATTCCTCGCGATTGCAGCAACGATCGCCCCTATTGCCCACGCGGCAGACTCCACCCCCGCCGACGGCTTCGTCGAAGGTTCCCACCTCAACATCAACACCCGCAATTACTACATGAACCGCGACCGTCGCGACATCCACACCGATGACAGCAAGGAATGGGGCCAGGGTTTTCTCGGCACCTTCGAATCCGGTTACACCCAGGGCACAGTCGGTTTCGGCCTGGACGCCCACGCCATGCTCGGCCTAAAGCTCGACGGCGGTGGCGGGACCGACGGTTCCAGCATCCTTCCCTACGGCAATAGCGAAGGCAGCGGCAAAGCACCGGGATCGTTTTCTACTGCAGGCGGCACCTTGAAGATGCGCGCCTTCGACACTGAGCTGAAAGCCGGCGACCTGTTCCTCAACAACCCGGTAATCGCCGGCGGCATGACACGCATGCTGCCGCAGACCTTTCGTGGCGTGAGCCTGACCAACCACAGTTTTGAAGGCTGGATGCTCGAAGGCGGCCAGGCCAGTTTCACCAAGCTCTACAACCAGAGCGGCCACCGACGCATCGGCACCAGCTACGGCGCCTTGCCGAGCAATACCGACAGCCAGCACATGGACTGGGCCGGTGTTTCGTTCAGCGGCATCCCGGGGCTGACCAGCAACCTGTACGCCTCCGAACTCAAGGACGTGTGGCACCAGTACTACTACGACCTGGACTACACCTACGCGCTCAACTACTTGGTCAGCCTCAACCCGGGCCTGCATTACTACCACACCCAGGACACCGGGCAGTCGTTGCTGGGGGATATCGACAACAACACCTACAGCCTGCATTTCACCGTGGGCGTGGGCAACCACAGCGTCACCGCCGCGTACCAGCGGGTCAACGGCAATACGCCGTTCGACTACATCGCCCAGGGCGACAGCGTGTACCTGGATAACTCCCAGCAATACTCGGACTTCAACGGCCCCAACGAACGCTCGTGGAAGCTCAAGTACGCCTACGACTTCGCAGGCCTCGGCATGCCCGGCCTGACCTCGGCGGTGTCGTACATCAGCGGCAAGACCGACCTGACCAAGGTCGACCCGCAAAGCCGTGGCTACAGCGCCTGGTACAGCGCCGACGGCAAGAATGCCAAGCACTGGGAACGGGATATCGACCTGAAGTACGTGGTGCAAGGTGGCAAGGCCAAGGACCTGGCGGTGCGCCTGCAATGGGCGACCAACCGGGGCAGCAATGGCTACTCGGCGGTGGACCGGGACGTGGATGAATACCGGGTGATCGTGGACTATCCGATCAACGTGTTCTGATCGCAGACCTTTTCTTTCTCGTCGACAGTTCAATTTTGAGTGCATAGAACTAAACTGCCAGCATCGCCACCGATGAAGTCAGCCTGATGAGTTCACGACGCCCTAAGAACATCCCTGCACGCCCGGAGCTTCTACTGATTCTGGGCAGTGGCCTCACTGTCGCCCTCATTGTCATCATCGTCGCGGCACTGCTGATTCGCGAACACGCCAGCACCTTGCAGGCCGCAAAGCGCTCCACGACCAATATCACGCAGCTGATCAATGCCGATGTGCTGCGTAACGTCGAGCTCTATGACCTTGCCCTGCAGGGCCTTATCGCGGCCAAGCAGCGCCAGGATTTGTCCCAGGTGTCCGCAGACATCCAGCATTTGGTGCAGTTTGACCAGTCTACGGCAGCGCCTTTCAAGGGCGAGGTCTTGCTGTTGGACGCCGAAGGCGACGTGATCGCTGACTCTTCGACGCTGCAGCCCACAGCGCGCAATTTCTCCAACCGTGACTATTTCCAGGCGCATATCAAGGCTGGGCAGCCCGCGCTGTTCATCAGCCGCCCGTTCAAAATCCACTGTGACTGTGAGCAAGTGTGGCGCATGGCTTTCAGTCGGCGTGTCACCGGGCCCAACGGCGAGTTCGCCGGGGTTGCGGTGGCAACCATGCGCCTGGCGTACTTCGATCAGTTGTTCAACAGCCTGACCATCGGCAATGGCAGCTCGATCAACCTGCTGAACAACCAAGGCATTCTCCTGGCCCAGCAGCCGCTGATGGAGCGCGACATGATCGATAAGGACCTGAGTGAGCGTCCCAACTTCAAGCGGATGCTGCGCGAAGGCAGCGGCAGCTTTCAAGCCATCTCAGCCATCAGCGGCAAGGAGCGCCTGTATACCTTCACGAATGTCGGGTCGCTGCCGCTGATTGTGGTGGTGGCGTTGTCCAGTGAGGATGTATTCGCCCCCTGGAAACGCGCGGCGCAGCTCACAGGTGGCGCCACGGGCGTGCTTTGCATTGGCCTGCTGTGGCTGACCTGGATGCTGCGCCGGGAACTGCGACGGCGCTTTCGCGCTGAACGCATACTGTCAGAACTGGCAGCCACCGATGCCCTCACCGGCCTGGCCAACCGACGCATCCTGGACCAACGCCTGCGCCTGGAATGGGACCGTGCCCAACGCTCGACCGAACCATTGACGCTGCTGATGATCGATGTGGATCACTTCAAGGCCTTCAACGACCGCCATGGCCATCAGGGCGGCGACGAAGCATTGCGCAACGTGGCGCAGGTGATCGGCAGCAATATCCGTCGCCCGGCCGACCTGGCCGCCCGTTATGGCGGGGAAGAGTTTGCAGTGGTGTTACCGGATACCGATGCCAAGGGCGCAGCGGTGATCGCCGAGCATATCCGCAGCGGCGTCGAGCATTTGCCACGGGTGGCAGGGGATGAGCGGCCAATCACCGTTAGCATCGGCATGAACACCTGGGACAAGCGCAGCCGCATGGCGTTGGAGGACTTGCTGCTGAGTGCTGATCAGGCGTTGTATGAGGCCAAGCACACGGGGCGCAACCGCATCGTTGATGCTGCGACTCTTTGAATTGTGAATGAGATGATCGCAGGACTTGAGTCTTGCGCGGCCGGGTGGGACGCGGAGCGTCCCTGGCAGCATTCCCACGCACAGCGTGGGAACGATCGACACTCCGAGTGGGAACGACAGGTATAAAAAAAGGCCACCCGAAGGCAGCCTTTCAAAACTAAAGAAAGAGAGTGTTACTTACACCGCCGCAACGGGACGCATGTAAGAGATCGGTGCGGTGCTGGCATCTTCGAAGGTCACAACTTCCCAAGCGTCTGTCTGCTCAATCAACTTGCGCAGCAGCTGGTTGTTAAGGGCGTGGCCCGACTTGAAGCCTTTGAACTCGCCTATCAGGCTATTGCCCAGCAGGTAGAGGTCACCGATTGCATCGAGGATCTTGTGCTTCACGAATTCGTCTTCATAGCGAAGGCCGTCTTCGTTCAGTACACCATCCGCGTCGACCACAATGGCGTTTTCAACGCTGCCGCCGAGTGCGAGGTTGTGCTTGCGCAGGTACTCGATGTCACTCATGAAACCAAACGTACGGGCGCGGCTGACTTCTTTTACGAACGAAGTGCTGGAAAAATCCACGCTTGCACTTTGGGTGCGGTCACGGAATACCGGGTGATCGAAATCGATCTCAAAGCTCACTTTAAAGCCTTCGAACGGGACGAAGGTGGCGCGCTTGTCGCCGTCTTCTACTGTCACTTCCCGCAGAATGCGTATGAACTTCTTGGCTGCGTCCTGTTCTTCCAGGCCGGCAGATTGAATCAAGAATACGAAGGGTCCAGCGCTGCCATCCATGATAGGGACTTCGGACGCGGAGAGCTCGACGTAGGCGTTATCGATGCCCAGGCCGGCCATGGCCGAGAGCAAGTGCTCCACCGTGTCCACTTTGACGTCACCGTTGACCAGTGTGGTCGACATAGTGGTTTCGCCAACGTTTTCCGCGCGAGCAGGAATCTGCACCACAGGGTCCAGGTCGGCACGAACAAACACAATGCCGGTGTCGACAGGTGCAGGTTTGAGGGTCAGGTATACCTTCTCCCCGGAGTGCAGACCTACACCTGTGGCACGAATAATATTCTTCAGGGTGCGTTGTTTAATCATGGCTTGGACCGCTTCAGCGCAAATTGCGAACTGGTATCAACAAAGGCTGGCGATAATAGCAGACCAGACCTTTGCTGAACACCAATCACCTTCATAGCCCTGATACATTCCATTAATCGGCCTGACGACGCAGGAATGCCGGGATGTCCAGGTAGTCCAGATCATCTTGCGGATTCGGGCTACGGGACGCCGCAGCACCGGCCTGAGCCTGGTTGCGCATCACGGTCGGACGGTCCAGGTCACGGTAGTTCACCGACGGCAGTTCCTGGCGCGAAGGCGCTGGAGCGGCAGCCGATTGGCTGTTGTGGCCGGTGTGAACGGTATTGTCGATGACCTTTACAGGCTTCTCGATTTTTGCGCCCAGGCCGGTAGCAACCACGGTCACGTGCAGTTCGTCGCGCATGTCCGGATCGATAACAGTACCGACTTTGACCATCGCGTGCTCGGAAGCGAAGGCTTCGATGATGCTACCCACGTCGGAGTACTCACCCAGGGACAGGTCAGGACCGGCGGTGATGTTCACCAGGATGCCGCGTGCGCCTTGCAGGTTCACGTCTTCCAGCAATGGGTTGCGGATGGCCGCTTCGGTGGCTTCACGTGCACGGTTAGGACCGCTGGCGCAGCCAGTGCCCATCATTGCCATGCCCATTTCGCTCATCACGGTGCGTACGTCGGCAAAGTCGACGTTGATCATGCCCGGACGCTTGATGATGTCGGAGATACCGCGAACGGCACCGGCCAGTACATCGTCAGCCTTGGCAAATGCGGACAGCAGGCTCGCGTCCTTGCCCAGGATGGTCAGCAGCTTCTCGTTGGGGATGGTGATCAACGAGTCGACGCTTTCCGACAGCAGACGGATGCCTTCGTCGGCGATCTGCATGCGCTTGCGACCTTCGAACGGGAACGGACGGGTCACGACAGCAACCGTCAGAATACCCATTTCCTTGGCCACTTCGGCAATGATTGGTGCTGCACCGGTACCGGTACCGCCGCCCATGCCGGTGGTGATAAACACCATGTTGGTGCCTTGCAGCACTTCAGCAATACGCTCGCGGTCTTCCAGGGCGGCTTGACGGCCGACTTCCGGATTGGCGCCAGCGCCGAGGCCCTTGGTCACGGCTGTGCCCAATTGCAGGATGGTCCGCGCGCCGATGCTTTTCAGCGCCTGGGCATCAGTGTTGGCGCAGATGAATTCAACGCCTTCAATGTTGCTCTTGACCATATGGTTGACAGCGTTGCCGCCGCCACCGCCGACACCGATCACTTTGATGACCGGGCTTGCGGGGATGTTGTCTACGAGTTCGAACATGTTCCCTCTCCTTTCGTTTTCTCTAGTTTTTTCGCCTACTGCTTACTGCGGTGTTGCGGTAAATCTTTAGAAATTGCCTTTTACCCAAGCCTGCAGACGCTCGAACAACGGCGCTTTGGCTTCGTCGTCGCTGCGGTAGCTGTCACGGTTGCTTGGGCCCGACAGGGAAATGCCGTCGGTCTGCTTTTGCAGCCCGTACAACAGCAAGCCCACACCGGTGGAATAAATCGGGTTGCGCACCACATCACCCAGGCCTTTCACGCCATGGGGCACGCCCAGGCGGACCGGCATGTGGAAGATTTCCTCGGCCAGTTCGACCGCGCCTTCCATCTTCGAGGTGCCACCGGTCAGCACGATGCCTGCCGGGATCAAATCTTCGTAGCCACTGCGGCGCAGTTCAGCCTGGATCAGGGTGAACAGTTCGTCGTAGCGCGGCTCGACCACTTCGGCCAGGGCCTGGCGCGACAGTTCGCGCGGTGGACGGTCGCCCACGCTTGGCACCTTGATGGTTTCACCGGCACCGGCCAGTTTGGCCAGGGCGCAGGCGTAGCGGATCTTGATTTCTTCGGCGTACTGGGTCGGTGTACGCAGCGCCATCGCGATGTCGTTGGTGACCTGGTCGCCGGCAATCGGGATCACAGCGGTGTGACGGATCGCACCCTCGGTGAAGATCGCGATGTCGGTGGTGCCGCCGCCGATGTCCACCAGGCACACGCCCAGCTCTTTTTCGTCGTCGGTCAGTACCGAATACGCAGAAGCAAGCTGCTCAAGAATGATGTCGTCGATTTCCAGGCCGCAGCGGCGCACGCATTTCTCAATGTTCTGTGCGGCGTTGACGGCGCAGGTCACCACGTGGACCTTGGCTTCCAGACGTACGCCCGACATGCCCAGGGGCTCGCGAACGCCTTCCTGGTTATCGATCACGTAGTCCTGCGGCAAGGTGTGCAGCACGCGCTGGTCAGCCGGGATCGCCACGGCCTGGGCGGCGTCGAGGACGCGCTCAAGGTCAGCCGCGCTGACTTCGCGGTCACGGATCGCCACGATGCCGTGGGAGTTCAGGCTGCGGATATGGTTGCCGGCCACGCCGACGAACGCCGAGTGAATCCGGCAACCGGCCATCAGCTGCGCTTCTTCGATAGCGCGCTGGATCGATTGCACGGTGGACTCGATATTCACCACCACGCCCTTCTTCAGGCCCCGGGACGGATGCGTGCCAATACCGACGATTTCGATCGTGCCGTCTTCCCCGACCTCGCCCACCAGCGCCACCACCTTGGAGGTGCCGATATCGAGACCGACGATCATTTTGCCGCTTTGCACGTTTGCCATGGGTCCTGCCTCTTCTTAATTCTTCGCGACAGCGGGTTGCGCTGCCGTGGGCGCAGCCGGTTCACGCCAGCCGACGGCAAGGCCGTTGGCGTAACGCAGGTCGACGCTCGCAATGTTCGTAATCTGTTCTTTCAAGGTCTTGTCATAGATGGCAATGAAACGGCGCATCTTTTCCACCAAGCGGTCGCGTCCCAGCAACAACTCAATGCCCGGGCCGGAACTGCCTGCCCCGGTCGTCAAAAACCAGCTGCCCCGCTCACGCAATTCCAGGCGTGCAATGGAGAAGCCCAGTGGCCGCAGCATCTGGCTCAAGGCCTGGTACTGCTGCATCACTTGCTGTTGCGCCCGCTGCGGCCCAAACAGCTGCGGCAGGTGCTCATAGTTGGCCAGCTCACGCGGGGTGAACGCCTGGCCCTGGTTGTTCAACAGCGCTTCGTCGCCCCAACGGGCCACGGGCAGTTGTTCTTCCAGGCGGATCGTCACCTGGTCCGGCCATACGCGGCGGACTTCGGCGTGGGCGATCCACGGCATCTGCTCCAGCTCCCGGCGCATACCGGCCAGGTCGATGGTGAAGAAACTCGCGGCCAGGAACGGACCGATGCGCTGCTGTACCGCTTGCTGGCTGATGTAGCTCAAGTCGCCCTGCACGCTGATCTTGGTGATCGGGCGGTCGGCATACGGCAGCAGACGCTGTGCACCTTCATACGTGCCGAAGCCCAACACCACCAACAGCACCGGCCAGAACAAGGCCTTGAGAAAACCAAAATTGGCTTTCGGCAGGCGCGCCGACATCGGCTCTTTAGCCACCATT
The DNA here is from genome assembly GCF_001050345.1 of Pseudomonas fildesensis. Lineage (GTDB taxonomy): Bacteria > Pseudomonadota > Gammaproteobacteria > Pseudomonadales > Pseudomonadaceae > Aquipseudomonas > Aquipseudomonas fildesensis. Next base: position 81,428 of record NZ_LFMW01000007.1, read on the forward strand.
CGACTGGCGCCCCGTGGCACCGGCTTGCGGCCGGGTGCTTGTGGGGGCTGATGACGAAGCGATGCGCCTTTCATGCTTAGCCTCGTTCCCTTTCTTCACCGGCAGTACTTGCGGCAAGGATCGCCAGCACCAGTTGCTGGAAATCCAGGCCCGCTGCGCGAGCGGCCATAGGTACCAGGCTGTGATCGGTCATGCCCGGTGCGGTGTTGACTTCAAGGAACCAGAAATCCCCTTGGTCATCCTGCATCACGTCTGCCCGCGCCCAACCGGCGATACCCAGCGCCTCACAGGCTTTCGCCGTGAGGTCCATCAATTCCTGTTCCTTGGTTGCGTCAAGGCCACACGGGATCCGGTACTGGGTATCGGAGGCCACGTACTTGGCGTCGTAGTCGTAAAAGGTGTGGGGGGTGCCCAATGCGATAGGCGGCAATACCTGGCCACGCAGGGTGGCGATGGTGTACTCGGGACCCTGGATCCACTGTTCCACCAACACTTGCGAATCGTAGGTACTTGCCGCTTTCCATGCGTCGATCAATTCAGCGGCCGAGTTCACTTTGGCCATGCCGATACTGGAGCCTTCATGGGCTGGTTTGACGATCAAAGGCAGGCCCAGTTCCTTGGCCGCAGAAATACAATCGTCTTCGCTGCACAGAACGCTGTGACGTGGGGTTGGAATCCCCAGGCTGTGCCAAACCTGCTTGGTGCGCAGCTTGTCCATGGCCAGTGCCGAGGCAAGGATGCCGCTGCCGGTGTAGGGAATCCCTGCGCATTCCAACAAGCCCTGCATGCTGCCGTCTTCACCGCCACGGCCGTGAAGAATGATGAAGGCGCGGTCGATCTTCTCGGCCAGCAGACGGGCGAGGAAGTCATCGCCCACGTCGATACCGAACGCGTTCACGCCGGCGCTTTGCAGTGCTTCGAGCACGGCATTGCCAGACTTGAGCGACACTTCGCGTTCGGCGCTCTTGCCGCCGAACAGCACGGCCACGCGACCGAAGTCAGCGGGCTGGATAGTAGAGAACAGGGAGCCGTAGTCAGTGGTCATTTCGACTTCCCCTGTGCAGCGGCAAGCTCTTTCTTTACGAACAAGGGACTCGCCAGCAATTTAGGGGCAAGGCCGCCGATATCACCGGCACCCTGGCACAGCAGGATGTCACCGGCGCGCAGCAGCGGCTTGACGATCGGCGCCAGGTCCACACCCCGTTCGATGTAGATCGGGTCCAACTGGCCACGCTGACGGATGCTGTTGCACAGCTTGCGGCTGTCGGCGCCCGGGATCGGTTCTTCACCGGCCGGGTAGACTTCCATCAGCAGCAGTACGTTGGCATCGGCCAATACATTAACGAAATCGTCGTACAGGTCGCGGGTACGGCTGTAGCGGTGCGGCTGGTAGACCATCACCAGACGGCGCTCCGGCCAGCCACCGCGCACGGCCTTGATCACGGCAGCGACTTCGGTCGGGTGGTGACCGTAGTCGTCCACCAGCATTACCTCACCACCTTCTACCGGCAACTGGCCGTAGACCTGGAAGCGACGGCCCACACCGGCAAAACGCGACAGGCCTTCAACGATGGCTTCATCGCTGACGCCTTCATCGGAGGCGATGCAAATGGTTGCCAGGGAGTTGAGCACGTTGTGGTTGCCCGGCATGTTCACCGAGACGTCCAGCGGCTCGCGGTCGGGGCGCAGCACGGTGAAGAAGGTCTGCATGCCTTCCTGACGTACATTGATCGCGCGCACGTCGGCGTCTTCGCTGAAGCCGTAGGTCACGGTCGGACGCTTGACCAGCGGCAGGATCTCGCGCACGACCGGGTCGTCCAGGCACACCACGGCCAAACCGTAGAACGGCAGGTTGTGCAGGAACTCGACGAAGGTTTTCTTCAACTTGTTGAAGTCACCGTCGTAGGTCGCCATGTGGTCTTCGTCGATGTTGGTGACCACAGCAACCAGTGGCTGCAGATGCAGGAAGCTGGCGTCACTTTCATCGGCTTCGGCGATCAGGTAGCGGCTGGTGCCGAGCTGGGCGTTGGTACCGGCTGCATTCAGGCGGCCACCGATCACGAAGGTCGGGTCCAGGCCGCCAGCGGCGAACACCGAGGCGATCAGGCTGGTGGTGGTGGTCTTGCCGTGTGTACCGGCGACGGCGATGCCGTGGCGATAGCGCATCAGCTCGGCCAGCATCTCGGCGCGAGGCACTACGGGAATACGCCGCTCAAGCGCGGTGGCCACTTCCGGATTGGAGGTGTTCACGGCGCTGGACACCACCAGCACGTCGGCTTCAGCAGCGTTCTCGGCACGGTGGCCGATAAAGATCTGTGCGCCAAAAGACTTCAGGCGGTCAGTGACCGGCGACTCTTTCAAGTCAGAGCCGGACACCTGGTAGCCCAGGTTCAGCAGCACTTCGGCAATGCCGCACATACCCACGCCGCCGATACCGACGAAATGGATACGACGGATGCGGCGCATCTCGGGTTGCGGCATGGCTTTCTGATTCTCAACCATGGGCCACCTCCAGGCAGATATCGACCACGGTGCGGGTTGCGTCAGGTTTGGCCAGGCGGCTTGCGGTGCTCGCCATGCTGTTGAGTCGTTCCGGTTGCATCAAAACCTCGGTCAGGCGTGCGGCCAAATCGGCGGCGCCAGTCGTTCTTTGCGGCAGCAGGAAGGCAGCGCCCTCCCCGGCCAAATATTCGGCGTTGCGGGTCTGGTGATCGTCGATCGCGTGGGGCAAAGGCACCAGCAAGGACGGCAGACCGGCGGCGGCCAGTTCACTGACGGTCAGCGCACCCGCGCGGCAGACCACCAGGTCGGCCCAGCCATAGGCATGGGCCATGTCTTTGATGAAGGGCTGTACGTTCGCCTCGACCCCGGCCTCGCGATAGCGGGCTGCGGTCATTTCATCGTGATTCTTGCCGGCCTGGTGGAAGATCTCCGGGCGCAATTCCACAGGGAGTTGCGCCACCGCTTCCGGCAGCAATTTGTTCAGCGGCTCGGCGCCCAGGCTTCCACCCAGGATCAGCAAGTGCGCCTTGCGCCCGGCCAATGCCTGACGCGCGATGTCCATAAACAGTTCGGTGCGCACCGGGTTGCCGGTGGTGCGACGTTTATCCGATGCACTGAAGGTATTGGGGAACGCTTCACACACCCGAGCGGCCAAGGGCACCAGCAGGCGGTTGGCGGTCCCGGCGACGGCGTTCTGCTCGTGCACGATCACCGGCACGCCCGCGAGCTTGGCGGCGACACCACCAGGCCCAGTCACATAACCGCCAAAACCGAGCACACACACAGGCTTCAGTTCACGAATAACTTTACGGGCTTGCCACACTGCCTTGAGCAACACAAACGGCGCCTTGAGCAGGGACAACTTGCCCTTGCCGCGCAGGCCGGTGACGTTGATCAAATGCAGCGGCAAGCCAGCATTCGGTACCAGATCGTTTTCGATACCGCGCGGCGTACCCAGCCAGTGCACGGTGTAGCCACGGTTCTGGAATTCACGCGCGCAGGCCAGGGCCGGGAACACGTGGCCCCCGGTGCCGCCCGCCATGATCAGCACGTTAGCGCCCATGGGGAGGCTCCTCGGCGAAGTCGCTTTCGCTGAACTCCATCTCTTCGCTGCCCAGGTGGGTTCGACTCTCCCACTCGATGCGCAGTAACAAACCGAGACAGGCGCAGCAAATCACCAACGAACTGCCGCCGTAACTGAGGAACGGTAAGGTCAGGCCCTTGGTCGGCAGCAGGCCGACGTTCACCCCGATGTTGATCAGGAACTGGCCGATCCACAGGAACGACAAGCCGTACGCCACGTACGCGGCGAAATACTGTTTGGCCCGCTCGGCCCACAAGCCGATGTACATGCCGCGTACACACACGAACACGAACAGCGCGACGGTGCACAGCGAACCAACCACGCCGAGCTCTTCGGCGAGTACCGAGAACACGAAGTCGGTGTGCGCTTCCGGCAGGTAGAACTGCTTCTGCACGCTGTTGCCCAGGCCCACGCCCAGCCACTCGCCGCGACCGAAGGCGATCAACGCTTGGGTCAACTGGTAGCCGGAGCCGAACTGGTCGGACCACGGGTCGGTGAAGGTAATCAGACGGGCCATCCGGTAGGGTTGCGCCTGCACCAACACAGTCACCGCAGCCACTGCCAGCACCACCATCAAGGTGAAGCGAAACAGGCCCACGCCGCCGAGGAACAGCATCGCCGCCGCAGCGCCCATCATCACGACGGTGGCACCGAAGTCGGGCTCCATCAGCAACAGACCGGCCATGGGCAGCAGTACGATGAACGGCTTGAAAAAGCCCATCCAGCTTTCGCGCACTTCTTTCTGACGACGCACCAGGTAGCCGGCGAGGTAGATCACCACGAACACCTTGGCGATCTCCGACGGCTGCACGTTGAATGCACCGAAGCCGATCCAGCGCATCGAACCGTTCACCTCGCGGCCGATGCCCGGCAGGATCACCATGATCAGCAAGCCGAACGCACCGATCAGCATCAGCCAACCCAGACGTTGCCAGGTGGCGATCGGGATCATCATGGTCACGATGCACGCGCCGAGGCCGATCACCAGGTAAACCAGGTGACGAATCATCATGTACAGGGTGTTGCCCGATTGCACGGCGGCCACTTCGGACGACGCCGAGGTGATCATCACCAGGCCCAGGCCCAGCAGTGCCAGGCAACCGGCAAGCATTGGGAAATCGAGGTCGATACCGCGCCCGGTTATGATCGGCGACGGGTACGGCTTGATGATGTTTCTGAAGTCGATGCTCATGCCAAGTCCTCCACGGCGCGGGCGAACAACTGGCCGCGCTCTTCGTAGTTCTTGAACATGTCGAAACTGGCGCACGCTGGCGACAGCAACACCGCATCGCCAGGCTGGGCCAGGGCTTTGCAGTGGGCGATAGCGTCGTCCAGTGAGGTGGCGCGTACTTGCGGCACGCCGTCGCCCAGGGCCGCGGCGATCAGATCGGAGTCGCGGCCCATCAGCACAACAGCGCGGCAATGCGCGGCTACCGGACCTTTAAGGTCTTTGAAATCGGCACCCTTGCCATCACCACCGGCGATCAGCACCAGCTTGCCATCGATATCGGCACCGAGGCCTTCGATGGCGGCCAATGCGGCACCGACGTTGGTGGCTTTGGAATCGTTGTAATAGCTGACGCCATTGAGGTCGCGTACCCACTGGCAGCGATGCTCAAGGCCGCCGAAGGTGCGCAGGCTCGAGAGCATGGCGTCGAACGGCAAGCCGACGGCATGCCCCAGCGCCAAGGCCGCCAGGGCGTTGGACTGGTTATGCGCGCCACGGATTTTCAGTTCGCGCACCGGCATCAGGTTCTGGAATTCGAAGGCCAGGTATTTCTCGCCATTTTCTTCACGAATACCGAAAGCTTTGAAATCAGGTTTGCCCAGGCCGAAGGTCCAGCACGGCAGGCCCTCGCCCATCAGCGGACGGCTCAGGGCATCCTGGCGGTTAACCACCACTTGCTTCGCGCCCCGGAAGATCCGGTGCTTGGCAAGGTGGTAAGCCGGCAGGCCACTGTAGCGGTCCATGTGGTCTTCGCTGACGTTCAATACGGTGGCCACTTCGGCACCCAGGTCGTGGGTGGTTTCCAGCTGGAAGCTCGACAGCTCCATCACGTAAAGCTCGACGTCGTCGCTGAGCAAATCCAGCGCCGGCGTACCGAGATTGCCGCCTACCGCGACGCGCTTGCCAGCCGCAACCGCCATCTCGCCGACCAGGGTGGTCACGGTGCTTTTCGCGTTGGAACCGCTGATGGCCACGATCGGCGCCTTGGCGTTACGCGCGAACAGGTCGATATCCCCGGACAGCTTCACGCCACGCGCCGCTGCGGCTTGCAGGGCGGGTGTCGCCAGGGCCAGGCCGGGGCTCACGTAGAGCTCATCGGCACGGCACAGAAACTCGACATCCAACTCGCCACAACGCACTTCCACGTGCGGGTAGTCACGGCGCAGCGTGACCAGCTCCGGTGGATTTTCCCGCGTATCGGCCACGGCAAACGACGTGCCCCGGTTCGCCAGGAAGCGAACCAGGGACATGCCGCTCTTGCCGAGGCCGACAACGATGCGGAAGTGGTCTGAAGCGATCAGGGACACTCGTTTCTACCTCAGTTTCAGGGTGGCAAGGCCAACCAGTACCAGAATCACGGTGATGATCCAGAAACGGACAATCACGCGTGGCTCGGGCCAGCCCTTGAGTTCAAAGTGGTGGTGAATCGGCGCCATGCGGAATACGCGGCGCCCGGTCAATTTGAAGGAAGCCACCTGGATGACCACCGACAGGGTTTCCATCACGAACACACCGCCCATGATGAACAGCACGATTTCCTGGCGAACGATCACTGCGATGGTGCCCAGGGCTGCGCCCAGCGCCAACGCGCCAACGTCGCCCATGAAGACTTGTGCGGGATAGGTGTTGAACCACAGGAAACCCAGGCCGGCACCGATCAGCGCGCCGCAGAACACGATCAGCTCACCCGCGCCCGGCACATAAGGGATCAGCAGGTATTCAGCGAATTTCACGTTACCCGACAGGTAGCAGAAGATGCCAAGCGCGCCGCCCACCATCACCGTCGGCATGATCGCCAGGCCATCGAGGCCATCGGTCAGGTTCACCGCGTTGCTCGAACCGACAATCACGAAGTAGGTCAGCACCACGAAGCCGACACCCAACGGAATGCTCACGTCCTTGAGCATCGGGATGATCAAGGTGGTTTCCACCGCACTCGGGGCGGTGGTGTAGAGGAAAATCGCTGCGCCCAGGCCGAACACCGACTGCCAGAAATACTTCCAGCGGCTAGGCAGCCCCTTGGAGTTTTTCTCGATCACTTTGCGGTAGTCATCCACCCAGCCGATAGCACCGAACAGCAGGGTCACCAGCAGCACTACCCAGACATAGCGGTTATGCAGGTCAGCCCAGAGCAAGGTGCTGATGCCGATGGACGACAGGATCAGCGCGCCGCCCATGGTCGGAGTGCCGGATTTGGCCAGGTGCGACTGCGGGCCGTCATTGCGAACCGATTGACCAATTTGCAGGTTCTGCAGGGTGCGGATCATCCACGGCCCCAAGAACAGTGACAGAGACAGCGCGGTCAGCACGCCCAGAATCCCGCGCAGGGTCAGGTACTGAAAGACCGCGAAGCCTTTGTGGAACTGTTGCAGATACTCAGCCAGCAGCAGCAGCATTAATGTTTCTCCGTACTTGAGCCACACAAGGCCGCGACGACGTTTTCCATCACCGCGCTGCGCGATCCCTTGATCAAAATGGTTGTGTGTTTGTCTTGTTCAACCGCGCCCAGTGCCTGGATCAGCTCAGCCTGGGTCGCGAAATGCCGCGCACCGGGGCCGAAGGCGTTGACGGCGTGGGCCATGTTCGCGCCAACAGCGTAGAGGGCGTCGACTTTGCCGCTGGCGTAGGCGCCGACTTCGCGATGGGACTGTTCGGCCCAGTCGCCCAGTTCGGCGATATCGCCCAGCACCAGCACCTTGCGACCGTCGAAGCCTTTGAGCAGATCAATGGCGGCGCAGACCGAGGACTGGTTGGCGTTGTAGGTGTCGTCGATCACACGCATGCCGTTGGTAGCCAGTTGCGCAACGGTGCGGCCTTTAACGGGTTGCACTGCGCCCAGGCCGGTGGCGATACCGAACAACGATACGCCCAGGGCTTGTGCAGCAGCGGCCGCGGCCAGGGCGTTGGCGACGTTATGGTTACCCAGCAAGTTCAACTGCACATGCTCGCTACCCTGCGGGGTGTGCAAGGTGAAGGACGGGCAACCACGGGCGTCGACGGTGATGTCGGATGCGTGGAAATCGGCCGCCGCATTCAGCACGGCAAACGTCAGGACCTTGCGACCGGCGGCGCGTACACGCCAGGTCTCGAAGGCCTTGTCATCAAGATTCAATACAGCGGTGCCCGAGGCATCGAGGCCTTCAAGGATTTCGCCCTTGGCTTCGACGATTTTTTCCGGGCCGCCGAACTCGCCAACATGGGCGGTACCGGCGTTGTTGATGATCGCAACGTGGGGCTTGGTCAGCGCCACGGTGTAGGCGATTTCGCCGACGCGCGAAGCACCCAGTTCGATGACAGCCGCCGTGTGTTCCGGGGCCAGTTCGAGCAGGGTCAGCGGTGCGCCGAAATCATTATTCAGGTTGCCACGGGTCGCCAGCACGGGACCGCGCGTGCGCAGGACACCGGCGAGCAATTCCTTGACCGTGGTTTTGCCGCTGGAGCCGGTGATGGCTGCAACCGGCTTGTTGAAAGCGGCACGGTTCAGCGCACCGAGTTGCCCCAAGGCCAAACGGGTGTCGGCGACCAGCAATTGCGGCAAGGTAGCGTCAGCCACTGCGCGTTGCACCAGGGCGCCGACGGCGCCTTTGGCGGCGACTTCATTCAGGTAGTCGTGGCCGTCAAAACGCGGGCCCGCCAAGGCGACAAACAATTGCCCCGGCTTGATCGCGCGGCTGTCGATACTCACGCCGTCAAAGCTGCAATCGCTCGACAGCACACGGGCCGACAGGGCCTGGGACAGTTCACTGAAGGTCATCGCTTTAAGCATGGGCGACCTCCCAGGTGGTCAAGGCGTGATCAGCCTCGACCAAGTCGGAGAACGCGTGGCGTTCGCCGTTGATTTCCTGGTAGTCCTCGTGGCCTTTGCCGGCCAGCACCACAACGTCATCAGCGCTGGCGCTGGCGATCAATTGGGCAATGGCCGCGCCACGACCGGCGACGAAGGTAACCTTGGACGCATCTTTGAAGCCGGCACGAATGTCGTCGAAAATCTGGCTCGGCATTTCGCTGCGCGGGTTGTCGTCGGTGACGAGCACGCCATCCGCCAGGCGCTCGACGATTTCGGCCATCAACGGACGCTTGCCGCGATCGCGATCACCGCCGCAGCCGAACAGGCACAGCAACTTGCCCTTGGCGTGCGGGCGCAGGGCCAACAGGACTTTTTCCAGCGCATCCGGGGTGTGAGCGTAATCGACCACTACCAGCGGCTGCGTACCGCCGCCGAGACGTTGCATGCGACCGACCGGGCCTTCCAGCTTCGGCAGCACACGCAGGATTTCATCGAGGGCGTAATCCAGGCCAAGCAACGCACCGACAGCGGCCAGCACATTGCTCAGGTTGAAACGACCGAGCAGCGTGCTGCGCAAATGATGTTCGCCCTGAGGCGTCACCAACGTGGCGCGCACGCCTTCGTCATTAAATTGGGCTTCGCGGCAATACAGGTACGCACTGGAGTCTTCCAGGCTGTAGCTGATCAAACGCGCTTCGCTGTCCTGGGCCGCCAGTTGTCGGCCGAAAGCGTCGTCCAGGTTCACCACCCGGCACTTCAGGTCATTCCAGGCAAACAGCTTGGCCTTGGCAGCGGCGTACGCTTCCATGGTGCCGTGGTAGTCGAGGTGATCTCGGGACAGGTTGGTCATCACCGCCACGTCAAACGCCAGGGCAGTCACGCGACCCTGGTCCAGGCCGTGGGACGAGACTTCCATGGCAACCGCCTTGGCACCGGCTTTTTTCAGGTCAGCCAGGGTCGCTTGCACGACGATAGGATTCGGTGTGGTGTGCAGGCCGCTTTGCAGCGCGCCATAGAAGCCGGTACCCAGGGTGCCGACAATGCCGCAGTGCTGGCCGAGCAGGTCCAGGGCCTGGGCAACCAATTGCGTCACGCTGGTCTTGCCATTGGTGCCGGTAACGCCAATCAGGTTCAGGTGACGGCTCGGGTCGCCATAGAAGCGCCCCGCGATGTCCGAAAGCTGTGCGGCCAGGCCTTTGACGGGAATCAACGGCACGTCAGTGATCGGTAGCACGGTGGCGCCGTCCACTTCATACGCGACAGCAGCGGCACCACGTTGCAAGGCATCGGCAATGTGCGCACGGCCATCGTACTTGCCGCCCGGCACTGCCAGGAACAGGTCACCGGCGCGCACATTACGGCTGTCCAGGCTCAACTCGCGGATCAGCAGATCGCGACCGGCATGGGCAAAAATCTTGTTCAGGCTAAGAGACATCAGCCGCGCCCTCCATTGGCTTTTACAGCAGCGGCCGGTGGTCCGGCGTTCGCTTGTTGGGTCGGCGGCAGGTTGTCCGGCGTGATGTTCATCAGGCGCAGGGTGCCGGACATCACTTTGCTGAACACGGGCGCCGAAACCAGGCCACCGAAGTAACCGGCTTTGCTCGGCTCATCAATCACTACGACGATCGCGTAACGCGGGTCGCTCATCGGGCCGAAGCCGGCGAACAGCGAGCGGTACGAGTTCTCGGCGTAGCCCTTGGTGCCCACCGAAGTTTTACGTGCGGTACCGGACTTGCCTGCCACGTGATACGCCGGCACCTGGGCACGGAATACGCCGCGTGGCGCTTCGATCACTTGTTGCAACATGCCTTGCATGGTCTTGGCGACGTTTTCCGGAAGCACCTGGGTCGCTTTCGGTGCTTCGTCGACGTGGATCAGGCTCAGCGGCACCATGCGCCCGTTGTTGGCCAGCACGGAGAACGCGTGGGCCAATTGGATCGCGGTCACCGACAGGCCGTAACCATAGGAAAGCGTCGCGGTCTCGGCTTTTTTCCAGTCGCGGTAGTTCGGCAGGTTACCCACACGCTCGCCCGGAAAATCCAGACCGGTGGGTTGGCCCAGGCCGATTTTTTGCGCCAGGTGGTAGATGGTTTCGCCGCCGATATCGAAGGCAACCTTACTCATGCCCACGTTACTGGAGTTGATCAGGATACCTGTCAGATCCAGCACCGGACCTTCGGTGCGGGACACGTCACGAATGGTGTATTTGCCCAACTGCAGGGTGCCTGGGTACACGTCGACCTTGTCGCTGGGCTTCCAGCGTCCGGTTTCCAGGGCGGCACTCATGGAGATGGCTTTCATGGTCGAACCCGGTTCGAACACGTCGATCATTGCGCGGTTGCGCATCATCGCCGGCTGCAGGTTGCGACGGTTGTTCGGGTTGTAGGTCGGCTGGTTGACCATGGCGAGGATCTCACCGGTCTTCACGTCCATGATCACCAGGCTGCCGGCCTTGGCGCCGTTCTCGATGATCGCGTTGCGCAGTTCGCGGTTGGCCAGGTATTGCAGGCGCAGGTCAATCGACAACGCCAAGGGCTTACCGGCCTTGGCGTTTTTGGTGACCTGGACATCCTTGATCAGTCTGCCGCGCCGATCCTTGATGACCTGTCGCTTGCCGGGAACCCCGGCCAGCCATTCATCGTAGGCCAGCTCCACACCTTCGCGGCCATGGTCGTCGATGTCGGTAAAGCCAACCATATGTGCGGTGGTTTCGCCGGCCGGGTAGAAACGACGGAATTCCTCGATGCCGTAGACACCGGGGATTTTAAGGTCGAGCACCTGCTGGCCCTGCTCGGGAGTCAGGCCGCGCACCAGGTAGATGAATTCTTTATTGGCCTGGGCTTCCAGGCGTTCGGACAAGGCTTTCGGATCCTGCCCCAGGGCGGCGGCGAGTTCCGGCCATTTGTCCTTGGCAACCTGCAACTCCTTGGCGTTGGCCCACAGGGTGGTCACCGGCGTACTGACGGCCAGCGGCTCGCCGTTACGGTCGGTGATCAGGCCGCGGTGCGCAGGAATCGGGATATGACGCAGGCTGCGGGCATCGCCCTGGCCGATCAGGAAGTCACGGTCAACCACTTGCAGGTCAATAATCCGCCAGACGATCGCGCCCACCATCACTGCCAGTAAGCCGATCATCAGGCGGAAACGCCATGGGTAGAGCGCGCCTTCGAGTTTCATCATGGCGCCACCATGCGAACTTCGGCTGCGCCGGGAATATGCATCTTCAGCTGTTCGGTGGCCAGCACTTCGATGCGGCTATGCGCCGTCCAGGTGCTTTGCTCCAGAATCAGCCGGCCCCACTCCGCTTGCGCCTTGTCACGCACGCTCAACTCCCCGTACAGGGTGTTGAGCAACTGACGGTTGAAGTGGGCGCTGTAAGACACCGCAATCGCGGACACCAGTACGCCGACAAACAGCAGCAACATAAAGAAGCTGCCGCCCGGCAGGGGCTTGGCGAAAAGCTTGCTCACCGCAGCTTCTCCGCGACGCGCATGACGGCGCTACGGGAACGTGGGTTGGCCTTGAGTTCAGCTTCGGAAGCGAACTGCGGTTTGCCATGAATTTTGATTTTCGGCACAAAGGCTTCGAAACGCACCGGCAGGTTGCGCGGCAGGTTGTCGGACTCGCCCTTGACCAGGCGACGCATGAACAGTTTGACGATCCGATCTTCCAGGGAGTGGAAGCTGATCACCACCAGGCGACCGCCCACTTCCAGGGCTTCCAGCGCGGCTTCGAGGCCGGCTTCAAGATCGCCCAGTTCGTTGTTGACGTGAATACGCAGGCCCTGGAACGCACGGGTGGCCGGGTTCTTGCCTTTTTCCCACGCAGGGTTGGCGACTTTCAGCACCTCAGCAAGGTCGGCAGTGCGCTCGAACGGCTGGATTTCGCGGCGCTCGACCACGGCACGGGCCATGCGGCCGGCGAAGCGTTCTTCGCCGTATTCCTTGAAGACACGGGTGATTTCTTCATGGGGCGCGGTGGCGATGAACTGGGCTGCGCTGATGCCTCGGGTGGGATCCATGCGCATGTCGAGGGGGCCGTCGTTCATGAAACTGAAACCACGCTCAGGGTCATCCAGCTGTGGCGAAGAAACGCCCAGGTCGAGCAAAACCCCGGCCACCTTGCCCGCCATGCCGCGCTCGGCCACTTCGGCACCCAGCTCGGCAAAGCTGCGCTGCACAACGACAAAGCGGCCGTCTTCGGCCGCTAGCGCTTGCCCGGTGGCAATCGCTTGGGGATCTTTGTCGAACCCGAGGAGTTTGCCGTCGGAACCGAGCTGACTGAGTATCAACCGACTGTGCCCGCCCCTGCCGAAGGTGCCATCCAAATAGCAGCCATCCGCGCGTACGGCGAGAGCCTCAACGGCTTCGTCAAGCAGTACGGTGATGTGGTTAAAGCCGCTATCAATAGTCACAGGATCAAATCACGCAGTTCATCAGGCATAGCGCCCGGTTGTTGAATAGCAGCCAGGTCAGCTGCAGAAACAGCATCCCAGGCATCTTCGTCCCACAATTGGAACTTGTTCAGTTGGCCGACCAGCATTGCGCGCTTGTCCAGCTTGGCGTACTCGCGCAGACGCGGCGGCACGAGGAAACGACCACTGCCATCGAGTTCGAGGTCGACAGCATTACCAATCAGCAAACGCTGCAGGCGGCGGTTTTCTTCACGCAACGAAGGCAGGGCGCGCAACTTGGTTTCGATCAACTCCCACTCATCGAGGGGGTAAACGCATAAACAAGGGTCAACGGCATCAATGGTGATGATTAACTGTCCGGAACTTCGCGAAATGAGCTCGTCACGATACCGGCTCGGCATGGCGAGACGGCCTTTTGCATCGAGACTTATAGCGTTAGCTCCGCGAAACACAGATGCGTTTCTCCAAATTTTAGCGTTTTACGTTCAAAAAACCCACTTTGTGCCACTTTCCGCCACTTGCGCACACTATAGGAATGCGCCCACCACACCGTCAAGGCGCGGATTAAAGGAAAAGCCTTACAGAACGGAGATTTAGGAGCGCAAAGGGAGGAGAAACACGAGTTCGGCGGTATTTTTGACCCAACAAGCACAAATAGCTCAAAGAGCTATGGCTCAAACTTAAAGTGATTTATTAAGAGTAAGATTTTTTTGGTATTACGAAGATGCATCTGCCAATGATTCGGCAGGAAGGGATTCTTGCGTTACTACCGGGTTTCTGCCCGAGATTCGGACAGAAGGAAAAAAGGTGGAGAGTCGATCTATAAGCCGGGTTCTGTCTTGAACAGTCATTCGTCTACGATGGCCATCACTGGACATCTTTAGCAACCTACCCGGTCCCAGCGCGGGCCACGCCTTGGGACCCTATTTGGTCTTGCTCCAAGTGGGGTTTACCTAGCCACGAACTGTTGCCAGTCGTGCGGTGCGCTCTTACCGCACCTTTTCACCCTTACCGGCACCGAAGTGCTTAGGCGGTTATTTTCTGTGGCACTTTCCGTAGGCTCACGCCTCCCAGGCATTACCTGGCACTTCGCCCTATGGAGCCCGGACTTTCCTCCCCCCCCTAATTTTCATAGAGGGCAGCGACTGTCCAATCGACTCTCCGCCGCGAAGGTTAACGGCACGGCGGGCTGAGGACAAGTATTAAAAGCGCTGCATTGCCATCACGTTCAGACGGAATACCGGTTTAACCCCGGAACTATTCGGCTTTCTGTTTATCCAGCGCGACTTGATACAGCACGTTCTTACGCAACCCGGTAATTTCAGCTGCCAGCGCTGCTGCGCGCTTGAGTGGCATCTCCTTGAGCAGCAGATCCAGAATACGCATGGCCTCGCTGCCGACCGCGTCTTCAGCCTCTGGCGCCGTCCACCCTGCCACCAGCACTACGCATTCGCCGCGCTGCTGATTGCTGTCGCCCTCTACAAATGCGCGCAGCTCTTCCAGGGGCAGGCCCTTGAGGGTTTCGAAGGTCTTGGTGATCTCCCGCGCCAGCAGCGCCAGGCGCTCGCCACCAAATACCAGCTCCATGTCCTGCAAGCACTCCAGGATGCGATGAGGGGCCTCATAGAAGATCAAAGTGCGGGGTTCTTCCTTTACAGCTTGCAGCCGCGCGCGGCGCCCTACCGCCTTGGCTGGCAGGAAACCCTCGAAAATAAAGCGGTCCGACGGCAGGCCCGCCGCCGACAATGCAGCAATCAGCGCGCACGCTCCCGGAACAGGCACTACATTGATACCAGCGGCACGCGCCTGGCGGACCAAGTGGTAGCCAGGATCAGAGATCAACGGGGTACCAGCATCGGAGATCAGCGCCACGTCATCACCCGCCAACAGGCGCGTGATAAAACGGCTGCCTTCTTCGCGCTCGTTGTGCTCGTGGCACGCGGCCAATGGCGTGCTGATACCAAAGTGCTGCATCAAACGCTGGGAGTGCCGAGTATCTTCAGCCGCTATCAATTTAACGTCGCGCAGCACTTTCAGCGCCCGGGCACTGATGTCGTCCAGGTTGCCAATGGGCGTCGCCACGACAAAAAGCGAGCCTGCAGTGGAATTCAAAGGACCTGGAGCAGTCAAAGCGCACACCTCGATAGTTGGCAAAAGCTACATTGTAGCCGCAGGCGCCTTGAAAATATGCCATCAAGGCGGATGCCTTTTCTGCCGCTCAGGGTCACCCGCAACATTTGCACGACCTAAATTGACGGTTTCACGCCAGTAACATCGCGCCTGGGCCAGTGCTTGGGTACAATTCCACGCTAATTTGATCGGTATCAGGAACACTTACATGATCGCTTGCCTGCGGCTGCTCTCCGCCCTCTGCCTCGCCGCCTTGTTGGCCGCGTGTGCCAGCTCGCCCTCGTCCAGCCTTGGCGACCTCCCACGGACCCCGGACGCCAGTATCGAGCAACTGCTCGAACAGGCCACCACCGCCAAAACGCCAGAAAAGGCCGCATTGCTGCGCCTGAGTGCGGCTGACATGGCCTACCACCAGAACAACCCGGGCCGTTCGTCGCAGATTCTTGCGCAGGTGCCCCTGGATGTCCTCAAGCCGGCGGCGCAAATCTTTGCCAGCACCCTGGCTGCCGAACTCGCCATGGCGCGCAACCAGCCCAAGGCTGCGTTGACGGCCCTGAACCACCCAAGCCTGCAGAGCCTGAAGGACCTGCCGCCAGAACAGCAGATCCGCACCGGCACCGTACATGCCCGCGCTTATGAAGCTGATGGCCAGACCCTGGCAGCCGCCCGTGAGCGTGTCGCCATGGCGCCGCTGCTCAGTGGTGATGCCGCCAACAGCAATCACGAAGCCATCTGGGCATTGATTGCCGCACTGCCGGCCGAACAGCTGCAAGCCAGTGGCAATACGACGCTGGACGGCTGGATCACACTCGCCAAGGCGGTCAAGGGCGCCGGCACACTGGAGCAACAACAAGCCGCAATCGACGCCTGGCGCGCGCAGAACCCGAGCCACCCGGCGGCTGTGCAACTGCCAACGCCGCTGACCAAGCTCAAGGAGCTGGCCAGCCAGCCCCTGAACAAGATTGCCCTGCTACTGCCACAGGACGGCCCGCTGGCCTCCGTCGCCAAGGCGCTGCGCGAAGGCTTCATGGCCGCGCACTACCAGGCTGAACAAGCCGGACAGAAGCCGCCGGTCATCGAGTTCTACGACAGCTCGCGCCTGACCTCCATCGATGACTTCTACGCCAAGGCCCAGGCCGCCGGCGTACAACTGGTCGTAGGCCCACTGGAGAAGCCGCTGGTCAAACAGCTCAGCGCCCGTGCGCAATTACCGATTACCACCCTGGCGCTGAACTACAGCGAAACCGATCAAAGCCCGGCACAGCTGTTCCAGTTTGGCCTGGCCGCTGAGGACGAAGCCCGCGAAGTTTCGCGCCGCGCCCGAGCCGACGGCCTGCACCGCGCCGCCGCCATGGTGCCGCGTGGCGAATGGGGTGAGCGTGTCTACAAGGCTTTCCGTCAGGATTGGGAAGCCAATGGCGGCACCGTTATGGGCGTCGAGTACGTCGATCAGCCGGTTGCCCTCGCCCAGCAGATTGCCGATCTGTTCCAGCTGCGTAAAAGTGAAGGCCGCGCCAAGAGCCTGCAAAGCACCGTGGGCACCGACGTTGCCGCACAACCTTCGCGTCGCCAGGACATCGAGTTCATCTTCCTGGCCGTTACCCCGCAACTGGCCCAGCAGATCAAGCCAACCCTGAACTTCCAGTACGCCGGTGATGTGCCAGTGTATGCGACGTCCCACGTGTTCAGCGCCAGCGGCGACAAGAACCAGTACCTGGACATGACCAACGTCATGTTCTGCGAAACCCCTTGGCTGCTCAACACCACCGATCCACTGCGCAACCAGGTTGCCGCACAATGGCCACAAGCCAATGGCAGCCTCGGCCGCCTGTATGCGATGGGCGTCGACGCCTACCGCCTGGCGCCACGCCTGGGCCAGCTCAAGGCGCTGCCGGATACACGCGTTGATGGCCTCTCCGGCAGCCTGGGCATCAGCCCCAATCAGCGCGTTGATCGCCAGCTGCCATGGGCCAAGTTCGTCAGCGGCGAGGTCCAGCGCCTGCCCGATACCCCACGCTGATGCCCGAGCGGTCCAGCGCACAAAGCGGCAAGGATGCCGAACTTCAAGCTCTGAAATACCTGCAGCAACAGGGTCTGCGCCTTCTGGCGCAGAACTGGTTGTGTAAACGCGGCGAGCTTGATCTGGTCATGCTTGACGGCGATACAGTAGTATTCGTCGAAGTCCGCTACAGAAAACACGCACAATGGGGTGGCGCGCTCGCCAGTATTGACGGGCGCAAGCGTCAGAAGCTGATACTCGCCGCGCAGTTTTTCCTGCTCAAGGAGCATCGCTGGGCTGATTCCCCCTGCCGTTTCGATGTGGTTGCCATAGAAAGCAAACCGTCTGGAAAAGCTGATCTGAACTGGCTCAAAGATGCCTTCGACAGCTGATTCGCCGGACATTTTCACCACACACTTTTGCTCTTTGCTTTGCGGGCTGCACATTCCTGTGCCATACAGCCGCGCTACTTAAGGTCACACAGATGGACATGCAATCCCGAATTCGCCAGCTTTTCCAGGCCAGCATCGACACCAAGCAACAGGCGATGGACGTACTTGCACCGCACATCGAGCAAGCCAGTCAGGTCATGGTCAATGCCTTGCTCAACGAGGGCAAAATGCTTTCGTGCGGTAACGGCGGTTCGGCCGGCGATGCCCAGCATTTCTCGTCCGAGCTGCTCAACCGTTTCGAGCGCGAGCGCCCGAGCCTGCCGGCTATCGCCCTGACCACCGATTCGTCGACGATCACCTCGATCGCCAACGACTACAGCTACAACGAGATCTTCTCCAAGCAGATCCGCGCCCTCGGCCAACCGGGTGACGTGTTGCTGGCGATTTCCACCAGCGGCAACTCGGCGAATATTATTCAGGCGATCCAGGCCGCACATGATCGCGAAATGATTGTCGTAGCATTGACCGGACGCGACGGCGGCGGCATGGCCTCGCTGCTGCTGCCCGAGGATGTGGAGATTCGCGTCCCGGCCAATGTCACTGCACGTATTCAGGAAGTCCATCTGCTGGCGATCCACTGCCTGTGCGATCTGATCGACAGCCAACTGTTCGGGAGTGAAGAATGACCGTTAAAAGTCTCAGTCTATTGGCTATTGCGCTGTGCCTCGGCATCAGCGGTTGCAGCACAGCCATCACCGCGACACGTGACACCCCCATCCAGGATGACAAGGGTACCCGCACCTTCGGCAGCAAGATCGACGACTCGCTGATCGAAACTAAGGTCGAGGTGAACGTCGCCAAGGCCGCACAGGATCTGGGCAATGGCGCGTCTCGCATCGTCGTAACCAGCTTCAACGGCGTGGTACTGCTCGCCGGCCAAACCCCGCGCGCAGACCTAAAGGCCCAGGCTGAACAAGCCGCCTCGGCTGTTCAACGCGTCAAGAAAGTCCATAACGAATTGCAGGTGATGGACCCGATCACCCTGCTGGCCATCAGCAACGACGCATTGCTGACCACCAAGATCAAGGCGCAGATGCTGACTGACAACGCGATTCCCGGCTCGCGGATCAAAGTCGTCACCGACAACGGTATCGTCTACTTGATGGGCCTGCTGACCCAGACAGAAGCAACCCGTGCGGCCAACCTGGTACAGGGTGTGTCGGGCGTGCAGAAGATCGTGAAGGTGTTCGAATACATCGACTGATGTAAACGGGCAGCCATAAAAAGGGCGCCGTGCATTTGACTGCACGGCGCCCTTTTTAGTGGCCAGCGTTTACTGGTACTGCGAGTACGGGTTGCCCTGGAACTGATTGTTCTGCTGAGGCGCCTGCTGCTGCGCGGCTGGCTGGCCGTACTGCTGGCCTGGGATCGGGCCAAGGTTGACTTCTACGCGACGGTTCTGGGCGCGACCATTGACGTCGGCGTTGCTGGCAATCGGGTTATCCGGGCCAGCACCGCGTGCGCTCAGGTTGGTCGGGCTAACGCCTTGCGAAGTCAGGTAGTTGGCCACGCTCTGAGCGCGACGCTGCGACAGGTCCATGTTCAATTGACGGCCGCCCGTGCTGTCGGTGTAGCCGACAATCTGGATGGTGTTCTGGTTGAACTGCTTGAGCGAGTTGGCCAGGTTGTTCAGCGGCGTGTAGAAGCTGCCGGAGATATCAGCCGAGTTGGTGGCAAAGGTGATATTGCCCGGCATGATCAGCTTGATCTGGTCACCCTGGCGCTGCACCTCGACGCCGGTATTGGCCATTTTGGCTCGCAGCTCGGCCTCCTGCTTGTCGGCGTAGTAGCCGTAACCCGCCGCGCCAATACCCGCGACAGCCGCACCGATCAGCGCGCCCTTGCCACGGTTGTTATGGTCGATGGCCGCACCGGCCAATGCACCGGCCAGGGCACCCAGGCCACCGTACTTGGCGGTCTTGCTCATACCACCGGATTCATTATTCGCCTGTCCCTGGCTGCTGCCGTCATAAGGATTAGGTGAAGCGCAGCCGGACAACAGGGCTACGGCGGTAGCGACAACAAGCAGACGACGTGGAGTGAACATGAAGGGAGCTCCTACTTTTGCATTCTGTGGTGCAGAGGACATTGGCAATGGACCTGTGCCGAGTTTTGAACGCGACAAACGGTAAAAATTCCATGGCCGCGCGCCGCGCTGTAACAAAAGGTTGGCGACAATGACCACTGCAGAAACGGTAGCAGACACACACTGAACGCAACCTGTGTTTGTGCTGCAACGTGTCTCCAGATACAACAGCACCGACCATTCCCCATGCCCCATCACGCCCGTACGAACGGGTTCTCGCGCATCTCATCCCCCAGCAGCGTGTCTGGCCCGTGACCGGTCACCACAATTGCGTCCTCGTCCAGCGTGTACAGCCGCTGTTTGATCGAACGCACGATCGTCGCCTGGTCCCCACCCCACAAATCCGTACGCCCCACGCCGCGCCGAAACAGCGTGTCCCCCGCGATCAGCAGCTTGGCATCGGAGAACCAGAAACTCATCGAACCCGGCGTGTGACCCGGCGTATGCAACGCCACGCCACACCCACAGGCCAGCTCCTCATCATCGGCCAGCCAGTGATCCGGCGACGGCACCGGGGTGTAGGGCACACCAAACATCTGGCACTGCATCTCCAGGTTATCCCAGAGAAACTGGTCTTCCTTGTGCAGGTGCAGGGTGGCACCCGTCTTTTCCTTCAATTGTCCCGAGGCAAGGAAGTGATCGAGATGGGCATGGGTGTGGATGATGCTCACCACTTTCAGGCCCAGCGCATCGAGACGTGCCAGGATCAATTCATGGTTGCCACCCGGGTCGACCACAATGGCCTTTTTGGTGATGGGGTCGCCAATGATCGTGCAGTTGCACTGCAACGGGCCGACCGGAAAGGTTTCGCGGATCAGCGCGGTTTTTTCAATATTCATCGGTGCTCCTGCGGGCTCTATGGCATATTCCGCACAGTATGGTTGACGAGGCGCCAGACCTGAAGAGCACCGACTGCTAAGCTTGCCCACGCCATCGAAAAACAATCCATGCCACCGCAACTGTGCCGCGTTGGAGCGATCCCCATGGCGAATCAACTGATCATCTGCGAGCACTGCGACTGCGTGTACGAAAAAGTCACGCTCGCCAGACATCAAAAAGCCCTCTGCCTACGTTGCGCAGGCGTGCTCCAGCGCTACAACGGCCTGTCGGTGCAACAGCGCCTCGCCCTGACGCTGACGGCTGCGGTGCTGTGGACCTTCGCCAACTTCTATCCCGTGATGAGTATCAGCCTGCAAGGCCTGAAAAGCAGCGCCACGTTATGGGACTCGGTGGTAGCGCTGAGCCTGGGGCCAATCACGTTTATAGCGTTGGTGGCGGCCATTTCCATCATCATCGCGCCGGTTTTCCAGTTGCTGCTATTGATGTGGGTCTTGAGTTTTGCCCTCTCGGGCAAGCGCTCACCGGCGTTCCGATTGTGCATGCGTTGGCTGGAGGCGCTCAGGCCCTGGAGCATGCTGGAGGTGTGCCTGCTCGGTGCGATGGTGGCGGTGTTCAAGCTGGCCGGCATGCTTGATGTGATACCCGGCACCGGCCTGTTTGCCCTGGCCGTGCTCAGCCTGTTGCTGATCCGCATTGCCGGGCGTGATGTGCGTGACCTGTGGGACACCGTATGAACACACCGCCGACGGCCAGCGAGCTCGCTCTGTGCCTCTGTCACAGCTGCGGATTGTCCTGCGACATGCGCGCCGGGCCGACCGAATGCGAGCGCTGTGGCGCGCCCTTGCACCGGCGCAAGGTCAGTTCACTGACGCGCACCTGGGCCTACATGCTCACCGCGCTGGCGCTCTATGTGCCGGCCAATCTCCTGCCGGTGATGAACACCACCATGCTCGGCTCGGGGGCAGACAGCACCATCATGAGCGGGGTGCTGGAGTTCTGGCAGCATGGCGCCTGGGACATTGCGCTGATTATTTTCATCGCCAGCATCGCAGTGCCCGGCATCAAGTTTGTGTCCCTGACCCTGCTGCTGGTCACCGTGCAGCGCAATAGCCTTTGGGCACGCAAGGAACGTTCAAAGCTGTTCCGGTTCGTCGAGCTGATTGGCTACTGGTCCATGCTGGATGTCATCGTGGTCGCGCTGGTGGCCGCGCTGGTGAAGTTCCAGGCCCTGGGCACCATCGAGCCGCGCCTGGGCATCCTGTTTTTCGGCCTGGTGGTGGTGTTTACCATGCTGGCCGCCATGAGCTTCGATCCGAGGCTGATCTGGGAAACCCCACACAACAAGGAGACCTCGGATGACGTCACATCCCACTGACACCCCGCAAGCCCCAGGGTCACCTGCGATCAAGACACGGCGCTTCAGCGTTTCGCTGGTGTGGATCGTGCCGATCGTCGCGGTGCTGGTGGGGATTTCGCTGGTGGTACACAGCATCCTCCAGCAGGGCCCGACCATCACCCTCAATTTCAAGACCGGCAGCGGCTTGACCGCGAATAAAACCGAGGTCAAGTACCGCAACGTGGTGATTGGCCAGGTGACCGATGTCGCCTTGAGTGACGACCAGAAAAGCGTCAACGCTACCGTTCAACTGGCCAAGCAGGCCGAAAGTTTCACCCGCGCCGACTCACAGTTCTGGGTGGTGCGCCCGCGTATCGGCGCCGGCGGCGTATCCGGCATCGACACCCTGCTCTCCGGCGACTACATCGGTGCCGACATCGGCCAATCCGAGACACGCGCCAAGCAGTTCAAAGGCCTCGAAAACCCGCCTCCCATCACCTACGGCGAACCGGGCAAGCGTTTCACGCTGCACACGCAGACCCTCGGTTCGCTGGATATTGGCTCACCGGTGTACTACCGAAAAATCGAGGTCGGCCAAGTGGTGGCCTACGAGCTGGATGCCGAGGGCAAGGGCGTCAATGTCGAGGTGTTCGTGCATGCGCCCAATGACGCCTATGTCACCGAAAACACGCGCTTCTGGAACGCCAGCGGGATTGACCTGAGCGTGGGCGCCAATGGCTTCGCGCTGAAGACCGAATCGCTCTCGTCCATGCTAGTGGGTGGCATCGCCTTTAGGGCGCCGCCGTACAGCCCGAACGACAAACCGGCCGACGAAGCACGTACCTTTGAGCTCTTCGACGACCAAGACAGCGCCCTCGCCCCACCCAATGGCGAGGGGCAATACATGGCCCTGCGATTCGATCAGGCATTGCGCGGGCTCAAGGTCGGGGCGCCGGTTGAGTTCCTAGGCGTCGAGTTTGGCAAAGTGGTATCGATCAACCTGGACTTCGACGCCAAGAAACGCAGCTTCCCGCTCAACGTCGGCATCGTGATCTATCCACAGTTGCTCGGGCAGGCCCACACCAAACTGCTCAAGGTCATGAACCATGACCCCAACGATGAGGCCGCCGGCGTACAGCTGATCGGCTCGTTCATCGAAAATGGCCTGCGAGCCCAGGCGCGCAGTGGCAACTTGCTGACCGGCCAGTTATACATCGCGCTGGACTTCTACCCGAAAGCCGACAAGGTCAAATTTGACCCCAGCCTGCGCCCCGTCAGCATTCCAACCATTCCCGGCAACCTGGAGCAGCTACAGGAAAAACTCGAAAACATCGTCAACAAGATCAACCAACTGCCGATCGAACGCATTGCCGGCAACCTCGACAGCAACCTTGTCGAGCTGCGCAAAGGACTGACCCAATTCAACGCCAAAACCCTGCCCGGCGTTCAGAACACCTTGGCTGACGTGAGCAAGACGCTGCAATCGGCCAGTTCGACCCTGGCCGAGGACTCACCGCAGCGCGAACAGCTGACCCAGACCCTGGATGAACTGGGCCGCATGTCGCGCTCCCTGCGCGAGCTGTCGGACTACCTGGGCCGTCACCCGGAATCGCTGATTCGCGGCCGCCCCGACAACGCCGCGCCCCTGGACCTGCAAGGACCACCGCGCAAATGACCCCTGGAGCAAGCGCCATGACGTTTCCGTTGAAAATCACATGGGTCGGCATGCTGCTGTTGCTGACGGCGTGCAGCAGTACACCGATTACCTTTCATACGCTGACGCCGGCGCATTGGAATACGGCCACTGGAGCCGGCGCGGGCACCCTCCGGATTGAAAGCATCACCGTTCCACCCCAAGTCGACCGACCGCAGATTGTGATCCGCCAGGGCGACAGTGGCGTGGCGATCCTGGAAACCCAGTGGTGGGCCGCGAGCCTCGCGGATGAGTTGAGGAGTGCGCTGGTGGACCAATTGGCCAACAGCAACCCTCGGCAATCGATGTTGTTGCGTCTTGAAGTGCAGCGCTTTGACTCCGTGCCCGGCCAGTACGCGCTGCTCGACGTCAAATGGCGCCTACGGCCGGCCGGTGGCACCGAGCGCCCGCCGCTGACCTGCCGGACCACGTTGCAGTCGCCCGCCGGGCTGAGCATCGACAACGTGGTGCTCGCCCATCAAAACAATCTCAAGCGCTTTGCAGCGCAAATCAGCCAGGCGGTCGACAGCTCAGCCAGCCAGTGCCCGACTGCACCGTAAACCGCCTGGCAATCACGCCAGCAAGCCCATCGCCTTGGCTCGCGCCACGGCCTGGGTGCGTCGCTCCACCCCAAGTTTGCTGTTGATGTGGCTGGCGTGGGTCTTGACGGTGTGCAGGGAGATAAACAGCTGGTTGCTGATTTCCTGGTTTGAGCAGCCTTGGGCGATCAGTTGCAGGACCGCCAACTCGCGCGTGCTCAGGGTTTCGTGGGTGGTCGCGACCTCGGGCGTCACCACCGCGGGGAGAAGCGCGAGCAGACTCTGGTGCAGCAGACCCTGCGGGTCTTTGCCCAATTGCTCGCGCATCCAGTCCGGATACCCCTCCAACAAGCGCTGGAACGGCTGCAACGCACCTCCGGCGCCCGCTTCAAAGGCCCGGGCCAGTACCGGCCGCGCCTTGGCTTCCTGACCGCACTCCAGCAGCAACTGCGCCTGCTGGGTCAGCGCCATCAGGGCAATCATCTGGCGCCCGCTGTTGTGGGCCTGTTGCGCCAGGTCTTCGAGCCGCTCCAGCGCCGCCTGGGGCTGATGGCGGACGGCATCGAGTGCGGCTTGTTGCAGCCCGATATGTTGCGGCAAGTGCGGGTGGAATTCCGGTGCAGCGGCGGCCTGTTTGCCGTGATAAGTCTGCCCCAGGCGCGTCAGCCAGGCATCCGCCAGGTCGGTGCGGCCTTGAGCCAGCCACAGTTCGCATTTGATCAGGGTAATCATCGCCAGGTAGTAGATCGGCGGCACATCCCAGATATGCATCAAGCGTTCGGCTTCGGCGAGTTCGGCGAAGGCTTTGGCGAAGTCGTTACGGCGCCCTTCGAAGTTGGCGATCACGCAATGGCCGATCAGTACGCTGATATCGCGGCAGGCGCGGGCTTCGGTGAGGCCGGCGCGCAGGCGTTCCATACCGGCTTCGGGCTGATTGCGCACCAGCAGCAAATAGCCTTCGTAAAGCGACAGTCGCGCACGCACGGCGTACAACCGCTGGGGCGCGAGGCCGTGCAAGCGTTGCAAGCCTTGGCGCACTTCATCGAGCGACCGCAGGATTTCGCCGCGCGCCTGCAACACACGCGCACGGTCGTAGTGGGCCAGGGCTTCAAACAGCGGGTTGCCGACGCGCTGCGCCAGCTCCAGTGATTCACGGTTCAGGCCACGGGCGCGCCACAGGTCAGCATCGACGATAGCCAGGTTGGACAGGGTCGACAGGCACATCAGCCGCTGCCCGTAACGGCGCTGCGGCAGGCTCTCCAAGGCCTCGCTGCAATAGCGCTGGGTCAATTCGCGATCACCCCGGCCACGGGCGATAATCCCGCTCAACGCCAGCCATTGGGCCAGCATCGACTTTTGCGCAGTGGCCGAGGGTGCGGGCAGGAAACGACTGAGGTAGCCGGACAACTCTTCCGCCGCATCCAACTGGCAGGCGAGCCCCAAGGCCCAGCTGTAGAGCACGATCAACCGCGGCGTGCTGATCAGCAAGCTGTCGGGCAAGTCCATCTTCCAGCGAAGCAGCATGCCGACATTCTGCTCGGCCAGCAGTTGTTCTTCGGACAGGTTCTGCACCAGGTTCGCCGCCACATCGAGATGGCCGGCGCGCAACGCCTGCTCCACCGCTTCATCGATCAAGCCCTGGGCGTTGAACCAACGGCACGCGCGCAGGTGCAGGCTGGCGGCCGGCAATACATTGCTGCTCGCGCGGCGGGTGCGCAGCAGATCGGAGAACAAATGATGATAACGGTACCAATGCCCCTGCTCGTCCAAGGGCACCAGAAACACCTGGTGGGCTTGCAGGTAACGCAGGATCTCGGCGCTGTCATGGGCTTCGCGCACGGCATCGCACAACTCGCTGCAGAAGCGGTCTTGGGGAGCGGTGTCGAACAGGAACGCCTGCACCTCGGGCGGCAGGCAGTCGATCACTTCTTCCAGCAGGTAGTCGCGGATCAGCCCTTCCCCACCGTGCAGGCTTTGCGGCAAGGCGCCCTCGTTGCCGGCTTCGGAAGCCGCCAGCAGCCAAAAGCGCAGGCCGGCCACCCAGCCTTCGCTGCGGCGGATCAGGTTGTCGAGGGCTTCACCACTCAAGGAACTGCTGTGACGATCCAGCAACGCCTGGGATTCGGCATGGGTCAGGCGCAGGTCTTGCTCGTGCAACTCCAGCAAGTGCCGTGACAACCGCAAGCGCGCCAGATGCCAGTCCGGGCGCTGGCGGCTGGTGACCAGTACCAACAAGCCGTCGGGCAAATGATTGAGGAAAAATTGCAGGCAACGATCAAGCACCGGGCCCTGGGCCAGATGGTAGTCATCCAGCACCAGCAGCAGCGGTGCACGGGTGGACAAATGCACCGTCAGCTCATCGAGCAGGCCGTCGAGCCATTCTTCAAAGGCGAAGGGTTGATGACGCTGACGCATCTTCAGCAGGCCCAGGGATTGGGCGCCGATTTGCGGGAAGTATTGTTGAAGACCATCGAGCAGGCGCTCGAGAAAACGCCCCGGGTCGTTGTCCCGTGGGCTCAGGCCCAGCCACAGGCTTTGCCAGTGAGCCGGCAGGCCCTGGCAGAACTCCACCGCCAACGAACTCTTGCCGAACCCAGCCGGTGCGCTGACCAGCAGCAACCGCCCTTCCAGGCCGGCGCTCAGCCGTTCACACAGGCGGGGGCGCAGCACGTAGCCGTCAGGCAGCGGAGGCCTGTAGAAGCGACCTTCCAGGGTCGGGACTACCCTACTGGCAGGCCCTTGGATTCGGGACAGATCAGTCATCGCCGGGCTCTTGTAGAAGGCTGTTGTCGGCATTGCAGATGTCCGCAGACTAGCGGTAAAAGCGGCGGGTTTGTAGATCTTTGCAACATTTGCCTGAAAAAGAACTGAGACAAGAAATATCGCCACAAACAAAAAGTGGGAGGGGGCTTGCTCCCGATAGAGGCGGATCAGTCAATGCATGCGCTGACTGTCACACCGCTATCGGGAGCAAAGCCCCCTCCCACATTGAGTCACTCGTGCAGCTTAGCGAACACCGTCCTGGCGCAGGGCCGCGGGGGTGAAGTCGCTGGTGGTGGCGGTGAAGCCGAAGTCATACGCCTGCTTCTCTTCGTTCTTCATGCCAAGGGCCAGGTAGCGGCCGGACTGCAGGTCGTAGAGGGTTTCGATCGCGTACCACGGCACTTGTTTGTCGTAGTAGTTCTCGCCATGGGCCTCGGCGACGCGCCAGAGCTGGCCACGACCGTCGTAGTGATCGATCACGGCGGCTTGCCAGGTGTCTTCGTCGATGAAGAAGTCACGCTTGGCATAGATGTGGCGTTGGCCTTCCTTCAAGGTCGCGACCACGTGCCAGACGCGGCGCAGCTCGTAACGTGCGAGGTCCTGGTTGATATGGCCAGCCTTGATGATGTCGGCGTACTTGAGCTTCGGATCGTCGATCTTGTAGCTGTTGGAGGCGATGTAGATTTCTTTCTTGCCTTCCAGCTTCCAGTCGTAACGGTCCGGGGCACCGTTGTACATGTCGAGGTTGTCGGACGTACGCAGGCCATCGGCGGCAGTACCCGGCCCGTCATAGGACACTTGCGGCGCCCGACGCACACGGCGCTGGCCGGCGTTGTAGACCCACGCCGAACGCGGCTCTTTCACCTGGTCCAGGGTTTCGTGCACCAGCAGCACACCACCGGCCAGACGCGCCGGCGCGGTCACTTGCTGCTTGAAGTAGAACAACACGTTGCCCGGGTTTTTCGGATCGAAATCCTTCATTTTGTCGCGGAACACGAACTGGTCTTTGAAATACACCAGGCTGAACGAACCGTTGGTTTGCGGCGTGGCCTGGGTGACCAGGCGAGTCACGCTGCCGCCGCGATAGCGGGTGATGTGGTTCCAGATAACCTCGACGCCGCTTTTGGGAATCGGGAACGGTACGGCGGTTTCGAAGTTTTCCAGGCCGTTGCCGCCGGACACCAGGTTGGTGGTGGTGGCGTTTTTCTTGATGGCCGCGAACACATCGGCCGGCACGGTAGCGCCGCGATGGCTCGGGTAGACCGGCATCTTGAAGGTTTCCGGGTAACGCTTGAACATCGCGTACTGCCCAGGGGCCAGTTTGTCTTTGTACTGCTCGACGTTCTGCGCAGTAATGGTGAATTGGGGTTGTTCACTGGCGTATGGGTTGGCCAGGAACCCACGGGCATCGACGGCGCCGGCGTTGGTGGGCAGCGGCGACCATTTAGGAATGGTGCCTGCTGCGTTACCGGCCATTTCAGCGCCCATCGGGGTCAGGGTTGTGCCCAGCTTGGCGGCTTCATCCGCCGACACTGCCGCCATGACGCTTCCCGCCATTAGCGACAGCCCCAGCACACCCGCCTGCAACAGATTTTTGGTTATTTTCATGTTCTGGTCTTCCTGAAATGCAGTGTGCTTAGAAGTTGGCGCCGAAGCTCAAAGCGACGAAGTCGCGGTCATCCACCGTGCTGAACTTGCCACCAAAGAAGTTGGTGTAGGCCAGGCTGGCGGTGTAGGTGTTCTGGTATTCGGCATCCAGCCCCAGGCTGACAGCTTTGCGACCTTCCTCGAAGTTGCCGCCAGGGCCTGGCGAGTAACCTTTGACGTCATGGGACCAAGCCACGTTAGGCTTGAAGTTGACGCCAGCAAATACATCCGGGTATTCCCAGATGGCACGAGCACGGTAGCCCCAGGACGTTGCGGTGGTGTAACCGTCGTTGTTGCAGTTAGTGTTCAGGCCGGAGGCGTTGGCCAGACCTGCGCCGTTGGCCGTCGAGTTGTTGAGGGCGTTGCAGAACCCACCCGGCAGGCTGCCTGGGCCAAACACCGGATCACGGCCATAACGAGCTTCTGACTTGCTTTCCAGGCCGCCCACATGGGTCACGCCAATTTCACCCACCGTTGTCAGGCGGCTGGCGCCCATGACCTGATCGAAGAAGTGCGTGAAGGTGGTCTGGAACTGGGTCACTTCCTTACGGTTGTAGCCATGCAGGTCCTGGCCCGGCGAGCCTTTGAGCACGGACGCATTGCCAAAGCCCGGAATCGGCGTGACACCGGCGTAAAGAATGTCAGTGGTGCTCAGTTGCACAGGCGCATTCGGCCGGTAGCTCAACTCACCGCTCCATGCGGTGCCGGTAGGCAGCGTGGTGGAAAAACTCAAACCATAGAGACGGATGTCTTCCGGATACTCGACGAAGTAGTTCGAACTACCGGCCACGATCAACGGACGCAATGCGGCCAGCGGCCCCAGTGGACGGGTATACGCCGACGATGGCGCGCCCTGTGCGCTGAAGATCGGCGCACGGCTATGGTAATTCATGAAGTACGCGCCGAACTCAGTGTCCAGCGGTTCGAAGTTGTAGTGCATGGCCACGCCGAACTGGCCACTGTCGCGGGCATCACGATCCGGACCGCGACGCACCAGCACGCCTTCACTGTTGACGTCCACACCCAGGGCATTCAACGTCGGCAAGGCAGCACCCGGAATGGTCGAGCGCTTGTTCAGTACCCGCAGGTTGTTATCGCAGCCATCTGAAATCACGTCCGGCTGCGAGAAGAACGTCCCGCAGTTATCGGTAACGGTCTGATCCCATTCCAACTGATAAAACGCCTCTGCCGACAAGTTATCGGTCAGGGTTTGCGACACATAGAACATGTTGACCGGAATCAAGCCTTCCTTGATTTCAGCCCCCGGACGACGGAACGCCGACACATCGATCGGGTTGATGGAGTTGATACCGCCACCGATGAAGGTACTTTCACCCCAGCTCACTACCTGCTT
This sequence comes from Pseudomonas fildesensis, assembly GCF_001050345.1. GTDB lineage: Bacteria > Pseudomonadota > Gammaproteobacteria > Pseudomonadales > Pseudomonadaceae > Aquipseudomonas > Aquipseudomonas fildesensis. The sequence continues at coordinate 111,282 of NZ_LFMW01000007.1, forward strand.
ACCGAAGCGCACGTTGCCTGGCTGATCGGCAATCGAGTAGTTGTGATAGATGAACGCATCGAGAATCTGCCCGCCGGAGGACTTGGCGCCCTCTTTGCGGTTGTTGTCGCTGATGTCCTTGAACTGACGACTTTCGTCTTTCAACTCAAAGTCGTACCAGTATTTGCCGCGCACAAAGACGCCGGTATCGCCGTATTTCAGTTCCAGGTCATGAATGCCCTTGAAGATCTTCGAGAACGTCTCACCGCGCTTGAAGTTCAAGTGGCCGTCATCAGACGTTTGGGACAAGCCCTTGCCGCCGTTGTTGGCACCGATCAAGTCACTGTTGGGCTTGGCCGTAGACCAACTGGCTCCCACAGAAAGCGACGAGTCAAAGCTCCCTTCGATTTCACCGATATTGAAACTGACGCCGAATGCGGGCCCGGCGAGCGTAGAGGCGAGACTGACGGCCAGGGGCAGTCTTGCCCGGCGCCAGAACTGGTTTACTGAGGTCATCGACGCTACTCCATGTGCATTATTGTTATGGCAGTGAGTTCTTTCTGTGATGCTTGTAACGGCCGGAATACAACGATTCCAATGCCGCCTGGCAACTGAACCTCCATGGCCCGAAGCGACGCATCCTTGAAAAACTCTGGGAGGGACTATAGCCAGCAGGGGGTACCGCTTGATCCCTCTAAAGTGTGATTTGCATCACCAACCCGTCTGCCACAGCCCTTTCGCCATGTCGGCGAAGGCCGACGCGGGAAGGATGGCTGAAAATTGGCAAATCACAAGTAAAGGCTTGAAGTAGAGCATTGCCGTGCTATTTGGGCACGGCAAATCAGCTCAGAGGGTCGACAGGAAGGTGCTGTTGTTGGCTTGCCATTCGATGATGTCAACGCGGATACGTTTTTTGTCGAGTTTTCCTACACTGGTCTTGGGAATTTCAGTAACAACGGCGATCTGGCTCGGAATCGCCCACTTGCTCAAATGGCCCAATTCAACGAACGGCTTGAGGTGTTCCTTGAGCTCACGGGCTCCTATCACATGGCCATCACGCACTACCAGCAAGGCAAACGGGCGCTCGCCCCACTGCGGGTCGGCGATGCCCACCACCGCTACTTCGCGTACCGCCGGGTGGCGGCTGACCAGGTCTTCGAGGGCCAGGGAGGAAATCCACTCGCCACCGGTCTTGATCACATCCTTGATGCGGTCGCGAATATCGATCACGCCGAAGGCATCCAGCGTGGCCACGTCGCCGGTGTGCATCCAGCCGCCTTCCCACAACTCGGCGCCCTTTTGCGGCTCTTTGTAATAGCCCTCGGTCAGCCACGGCGCGCGTAGCACCAGTTCGCCCTGGGACTCGCCATCGGCGGGCAGGAAATTGCCGTCGCCGTCGATGATCGCTGCCTCCACCAGCGGTCCAGGCACGCCGGCCTTGATGCGGTAAGTGGTGCGTTCGTCCTCGGTGCCCGCCATCAACTCTTCGTTGAGGTGGGCGCAAGAAACCAGCGGCCCGGTCTCGGACATGCCATACGCGGCGGTCAGCTGAATACCACGCGCCTTGGACGCTTCATACAGCGAGCGATTGAGGGCGCTGCCGCCGATGACGATTTTCCAGCCGCCAAAATCCACGTCCTGGGCGGCCTTGGCGTTGAGCACCATTTGCAGGATGGTCGGCACGCAGTGTGAAAAGGTGACCTTCTCCTTGCGCCACAACTCCACCAGGTATTCCGGGTCGTAACGGCCGGGGTAGACCTGTTTCAGCCCGAGCATAGTCGCCACATACGGCAGGCCCCAGGCGTGTACGTGGAACATCGGCGTGATCGGCATATACACGTCGTTGGTGCCCAGCAGCCGCACGCTGTCGATGCTGCCCATGATGGTCGCCACGCCGATGGTGTGCAGCACCAGTTGGCGATGGGTGAAGTACACGCCCTTGGGATTGCCGGTGGTGCCGGTGGTGTAGAAGGTAGTGGCGACGGAATTTTCGTCAAAATCCTGGAAGTCGTACTTCGGGCTGGCCGCGGCCAGCAGGGTTTCGTACTCGCCCACCAGGTTGGGTAGCTCGGCGGTCTTGGAGTCGCCGTCGGTGAGCAGCAGGGTCTTGTCGACAGTGGTGAGTTGCCCGGCGATCGCCTGGTAGAGCCCCACGAACTCGCTGTTGACCAGCACAAAGCGGTCCTCGGCATGGTTCATGGTGTAGAGAATCTGTTCCGGCGACAGGCGCACGTTGATGGTGTGGATCACCGCGCCGATCATCGGGATAGCAAACATGCATTCCAGGTAACGATGACTGTCCCAATCCATCACCGCCACGGTGTCACCGGCCTTGACCCCGGCTTCGGTGAGCACATTGGCCAGGCGCGCGACCCGCTCGATCAGCGTCGGGTAGGTGTAGCGCAGTTTGTCGCGATAGACGATTTCCCGGGTCTTCTCGTAACGGGTCCCGGACATCAACAGGCGCTTGATCAACAGCGGGTATTGGTAAGCACCTTCGGCGGGGGGGATAACACGGGTCTGCAACATACGAATCCCTTTTTATGACTGCACGGTCTTGGCTTGAAGACCTGCACTGTAGAGACGTTATGTTTCAGCCAAATCAGCCAAAGGAATGATTTGCAGAGCCCAGTGAATGCTAGCTTTGCGCCAGTATTCGGCTTATTTCATGCTGGTAAACGCCAGTTTCACGCCGATGGCAATCAGGACCGCCCCCATGGTCCGATCAAACCAATGCCCCATCCGCGCAAAACCTGCACGCACCCGCTGCTGGCTGAACAACATCGCCACCAGGCAGAACCACAACGCCGTCGCCACCGCCAGGTACACGCCGTAACCAGCCTGGATCGCCAGCGGCGTGTGCGGGTTGATCACTACGGTAAACAGCGACAGGAAGAACAGCGTGGCCTTGGGGTTCAAGCCGTTGGTCACGAAGCCCGCGGTAAACGCGCCGCGAGGAGTGCGTTCGCCCACTTCGCGGTGCAATTCGCCTTCTACGGCAGGCTTGGCCGGCTGCGCGCGCAGGGCTTTGAAGCCGATGTACAGCAGGTACGCGGCCGCCGCCCATTTCAGCGCGTTGAACAGCACGATGGACTGGGACACGATCAGGCCGATGCCCAGCAGCGAATAACCCACATGCAGGAAAATCGCCGAGCCCACGCCCAGTGCGGTCCAGGTGCCGGCGCGGCGGCCATGGGTCACGCTTTCACGTACTACTACCGCGAAATCCGGGCCGGGGCTGGCCACCGCCAACAAGTGAATCAGGGCTACTGTCAAAAACTCGGCGGCGTACATACTCACTCCATTAAGTAACGGATTATTTCATCTGATAGGCTCGGCAGGTTACGCCTTCGAACCCTGTCGCAAAAGGTACAGTTGATGACGAACAATCGCCGCGCCGTCTTCCTTGATCACCCGTCCCTGGACCTGGGGGACCTTGACCTCAGCGAGTTGCGCAACAGCTTCAGCGACCTGCAACTGTTTGAGCAGACCACGCCGCAGAATGTGGTCGAACGCCTGCAAGGCGCCCAGGTGGCGATCAGCAACAAGATCGCGCTCAACACCGAAACCCTGGCGGCCTGCCCGGAACTCAAGCTGATTCTGGTGTCCGCCACCGGCACCAACAACGTCGACCTCGAAGCCGCCCGCGCACATGGCATCACCGTGAGCAACTGCCAGGGCTACGGCACGCCGTCGGTGGCGCAGCACACCATTATGCTGTTGCTCAACCTGGCGACGCGTTTGAAGGATTATCAGCGGGACGTGAGCGCCGGTAAGTGGCAAGAAGCAAAGCAGTTCTGCCTGCTGGACCACCCCATCGTCGAACTGGAAGGCAAAACCCTCGGCCTGCTGGGCCATGGCGAACTGGGCAGTGCCGTCGCGCGCCTGGCCGAAGCCTTCGGTATGCGCGTGCTACTCGGCGCGATTCCCGGGCGCCCTGCCCGTGCCGACCGTGTGCCGCTGGATGAATTGCTGGCGCAGGTTGACGCGTTGACGTTGCACTGCCCGCTCAACGAGCACACCCGCGACTTTATCGGCGCCCGCGAACTGGCGCTGCTCAAGCCCAACGCATTTATCGTCAACACCGCACGCGGTGGTTTGATCAACGAACAGGCCCTGGCCGACGCCTTGCGCAGCGGCCATTTGGGCGGCGCGGCTACCGATGTGCTGAGTGTGGAGCCGCCCGTGAACGGCAACCCGCTGCTGGCCGGCGACATTCCTCGACTGATCGTCACGCCCCACAACGCCTGGGGCAGCCGTGAAGCACGGCAGCGGATCGTCGGCCAACTGGCTGAAAACGCTCGGGGCTTTTTCAGTGGCGCCCCGCTGCGCGTCGTCAGTTGATAAACTGCGCCCCTTTTCAAGGAGCAGACCATGGATCCGCGCAGTGAAGTACTGCTTCGTCAGGCCGAACTTTTTCAAGGCAACCTGTTGCTGGTGGGCTTGCCGGCCGACGACCTGCTCGGTCGCCTGCCCAACGCCCACGGCTGGTGCTGGCATGCCGGTGACCAGGCTGCGCTCGAGGCACGTTTCCCCGAGCGCAGCCAGTTCGGCGTGAATGTGCCGGAGCGTGAGTTCGATGCGGCAGTGATCTTCCTGCCCAAGTCCAAGGACCTCACCGACTACCTGCTCAACGCCGTGGCCGCGCGCCTGCCCGGCGTCGAGCTGTTTCTGGTAGGGGAGAAAAAAGGCGGTATCGAAAGCGCCGCCAAGCAGATGATACCGTTCGGGAAACCGCGCAAGCTCGATAACGCGCGGCATTGCCAGCTGTGGCAAGTCACCGTGGCCAACGCCCCGCAAGCGGTCGAGCTGGAGAGCCTCGCCCAGGCGTTCGAGGTGCCGCTGGCCGAAGGGCCGCTGAAGGTGGTGAGCCTGCCCGGCGTGTTCAGCCACGGTCGCCTGGATCGCGGCACCGAGTTGCTGCTGGAGCATCTGGACAAACTGCCGAGCGGCCATCTGCTGGACTTCGGCTGTGGCGCCGGCGTACTGGGCGCAGCGGTGAAACGTCGCTACCCACACAACACAGTGACGATGCTGGATGTCGACGCGTTTGCCGCCGCCAGCAGCCGCCTGACCCTGGCCGCGAATGGCCTGGAAGCCGAGGTATTGACCGGTGACGGCATCGACGCCGCGCCGATGGGTTTGAATGCAATTTTGAGCAACCCGCCGTTCCATGTCGGCGTGCATACCGATTATTTCGCTACCGAGAACCTGCTGCGAAAAGCGGCGAAACACCTGGCAAAAGGCGGCGAACTTCGCCTGGTCGCCAACAGCTTCCTGAAGTACCAGCCGCTGATCGAAGAGCACTTGGGTGTGTGTGCGGTCAAGGCCGAAGGCAATGGTTTTCGCATTTACCGTGCCAAGCGCGGCTGAGGGTGTTTGAAAAAGAAGGCTTGCCGAATGGATTTTGCCTAGGCAGAATCCGCTCCGTCCTAGGGGAGTAGTCTCCCACGAGCCCCACGCTCGTCCGGCATACGTCAACATACTTGGTCAACAGACCATGGCGTATGCGACCCAGGAGTCCGCACAGACGGACCGGGGTTTGACAAGACCTATGACACGAACACCTTACCCGGGGCGGGAAGGCTGTACGTGTCATAGCCGTGTCGACCCGCCCCTGGAAACCTACCTGATGCTGGATTCACTACTCGTTCCTACCGCAATCGTTGCCTTGGCCGAAATCGGCGACAAGACGCAACTGCTCGCGCTCATTCTCGCTGCTCGCTTTCGCAAGCCCTGGCCGATCATCGCCGGCATCGTTGCCGCGACCCTGGCCAACCATGCGGCCGCCGGTGCCGTGGGTGCCTGGTTTGGCAGTTTCTTCTCGGATGCGGTGTTGCACTGGATCCTCGCGGCGAGCTTCTGCGCCACCGCGTTGTGGACCCTGGTACCGGACAAACTTGACGATGACGAGGCCAGCACCACGCGCAAGTTCGGGCCGTTCCTGACCACGCTGATTGCGTTCTTCCTGGCGGAAATCGGTGACAAGACACAGATCGCCACGGTGATGCTCGCGGCGCAGTACCCGGAGTTGTGGCTGGTGATTATCGGCACCACGCTGGGCATGCTGATTGCCAACGTGCCGGTGGTATTGGCGGGGAATTTCGCGGCGGAAAAACTACCGTTGACGCTGATTCGTCGACTGGCGGCCACGGCGTTTTTTGTACTGGCGATCGTGGCTGTCTACAAAGCCATGCAAAGCAGCGGCTGGATCTAGCCCAATGATCGTTCCCACGCTCTGCGTGGGAATGCCGCCCTGGAAGCTCTGCGTCTGCCCTTGAAAGCGCGACGCAGAGCGTCACTGGATGCATTCCCACGCAGAGCGTGGGAACGATCAGGGTCTCAGGATTTCTTGGCCTGCTGGTAGAGCGGCATCACCTTCGGAATCGCCGCCTGCAACGAGGCGATCCGGCTATCGGAGGCTGGGTGAGTGCTCATGAACTCCGGTGGCGCGCCTTCCGAAGCCTTGGCCATCTTGTTCCACAACGTGATCGCCGCGTTCGGGTTGTAGCCGGCACGTGCCGACAGTTCCAGGCCGATCAGGTCCGCTTCGTTTTCATTGCTGCGACTGTTGGGCAAGGTCATGCCGTAGTTGGCCACGGTATCGGCCAGCGCCAGGCTGTCCTGACCCAGGCCGAACAATGCACCCGCGCCCTGCTTGGCCATCTCGATGCCGTAGGCCTTGGACATGGCTTCACGGCCATGCTCACGCAAGGCGTGGGCGATTTCATGGCCCATCACCGCCGCCAATTCGTCATCGGTGAGCTTGAGGTTGTCGATCAACGCGCTGTACACGAAGATCTTGCCGCCAGGCCCGCAGTTGGCGTTCATCTCATCGCTCTTGATCAGGTTCACTTCCCACTTCCACTGCGCCGCGTCGGGACGGAACGTGGGCGCCTGGGCGATCAAGCGGTTGGCGATGGCCTGCACGCGCTTGGCGTTGGCGCTGGTCTTGTCCAACATACCTTTGCCACTGGCCTCCCCCAGGGTCTGCTGGTAGGACTGGGCATACATCTGGTCAACTTCCTGACTCGACAGCATGCTGAACATGTACTGCTTGCGCTCCACCCCAACGGCGCCGCCGCTGGTGGTGTTGACCGACTGACACCCGGCCAGCAGCATTGCTGCTGCCAATACACTTACGGCCAATGATTTTTTCATCACCAAACTCTCCCTGAAAAGATGCCCTGAAAAGACGCCTTGAAAACATGGCGCGTATCGTAGGCGGTGATGTGTATCTGCGCCAGATACAACAGACGTGCAACCGCTAAATTTCGGATACATCCCACAGGACCTGGCAAGGTTTAAGCCGGGGTCAGGCACTCCGGCCCATTGAGCTTGGGATCATTGACCATATTGGCCAGGACCCGCTCGCGCAACGCGATGGGCTCACCGGCCAACAGGCCCTGCAACACATGCAGCGGCGTCTCAGGATTAAGCCAGGCCTCTTGGCCCACCACATCCAGAATCAACGGCCGCCGCTGACTCTGCGCTGCCTGGGTCACCACCGCGGTGCTCAGCCACACCTGTTCCTGCACCGGATACGCTTCCCAGATCGCCGCAAAAAACAGGGTCGAGCCCTCCCCTGGCGTCAGCCAGTACGGGCGCTTGCGCTGGGTGCCGCGCCATTCGTAAAAACCATTGGCCGGCAGCAGGCAACGGCGCTGGCGAAAGGCCTCACGAAACATCGGTTGCTCGGCGAGGGTTTCCGCACGGGCATGCGCCGGGGTGCGGGAAAGGTCCGTCAGCCACGGTGGCGTCAGGCCCCAGCGGGCCCGCGCGAGGGTGCGCTGGCCGTCGGTGACGCGCTGGATCAGCACCGAATCAGTCGGGGAGATGTTCCACTGGGCCTGCTGATCGGCCGGAAAGCCCGGCAAGGCAGCAAAAGTAGGGTTCCAGCGAAACAGGGCATAACGTCCACACATGGGGCAACACGACTCTTGGATAAACCGACCGACAGCCTAACAGACCAACACGTCAGGGAAGCTGTCGGGTTCTTCGCCGGGCAACGGCTGCGCACCGTTGTAGGCGGTAATCAGCTCGCGGGCATACGCTGCCTGGTCGTTATCCACCTCCAGCCCCAACAAGCCGAAGATCGGCAACTCGCCGGTACCACCAAGTAAATGGCGCCCCACCAAGTGCGCGTCGATACCCTCGCTGGCGAGCATCTGCTGGAGCAACTCGCCTTCCATCAGGTTTTCCGGTTCATAGATTCGCTGCATGGGCGTACCTGTTATTCGTTCTCGCCGCGCACGTAGAGCATCCATTCGTCTTCGTGCACCTGCAGGTCGAAATTAATCGGCCGGCAACATACCGGACAGTCTTCTATATATTCCTGATCGCCACCGGACAGGTCCAGCAACGCCGTGACCACCTCTCCACAATAAGGACATTCGTACGACTCCTCTTCCATCGCGGTCTCCCAGGTGACTTGTGCGTATAATCGCCGGTCTATTAGCAGGGCTATTCGCGTCTGCGCCGTTTGTTCAGACCGCGCCCTGACTTTTTTCGATCCAAACCTTTACTTACCCTAGCCGTTTCTAACAAGAGAGCATGATGGGCCAATTCGATACCATCCGACCTTACAACGACAGCGAAGTCCCGGCAGTGCTGGACCGGCTGTTCAGTGACAAGGCCTTTCTGGACATCCTGACCCACTTTCGCTTCCCGCGCTTCGCCGGCGCCCTGGGCTGGCTGCTTAAGCCGATGATCGCGCGCAAGCTGCGCCGCGAGTTTGCCGGCGTCACCACCGTGGCCACGCTGCAGGACAAAGTCGAGTACTACGTCGACCACACGATTGATCGGGCGACCGACGGCGTGACCTATACCGGTGTAGAACAGCTCAAGTCGGGCACCGCCTACGTATTCCTGGCCAACCATCGCGATATCGTGATGGACCCGGCCTTCGTCAACTACGCCGTCTACCACGCCGGCCTGCCGACGCCGCGCATCGCCATTGGCGACAACCTGCTGCAAAAGCCGTTTGTAAGCGACCTGATGCGCTTGAACAAGAGCTTTATCGTGCACCGCTCGATCACCGGGCGAAAGGAGAAGATGGCGGCGTATAACCTGCTGTCGGCCTACATCAACCATTCGATCCGCAACGACTGCCAGTCGATCTGGATCGCCCAGGCAGAAGGCCGCGCCAAGGATGGGGATGACCGCACCGAATCAGCGATCCTCAAGATGTTCCACGTCAGCCGCAAGGATGAGCCGTTTGCCGAGGTGATCCAGTCGCTGAACCTGACGCCGGTGTCCATCAGCTACGAGTACGACCCTTGCGATTCAGCCAAGGCGCGCGAGCTGTACATCCGCGCCACGACCGGCATCTATACCAAGGCACCGGGCGAAGACGATGTGAGCATTGCGCTGGGCATTACCGGCTACAAGGGCCGGGTCCACATCAACTTTGCGCCGCCGATCACCGAGCGCTTCGAAGACACCAAGGTGCTGGCCGTGGAAATGGACCGGCAGATTCTCGGCGGTTACCGGTTGTTCCCGGTGCATTACCTGGCGTATGAACAGTGGAGCGATGCCGACCCGCAACTGCAGGTACCGAAGGCGGCTGACGTATTCCCGGCCAATGAGCTGGTCAAGGCGAAGGCAGAGTGGGAACGACGCCTGAACGAATCCCCGGCCGAACACCGGCCGTTCCTGGTGGTGCAATATGCAACGCCAGTGCGCAACCAGTATCGGGTAAAGGCAGGAATTCCGCTGTAAACGTGCGGTGCTCTTAAAGGCGGGTGCTGAGCCAGGACATGGCCAGCGCCAGCCCGAGGCAGGCAAACCCAATGCGGTAAGCCAAACGATGCGACCGTTCGGTGCGCACATCCAGAAACAACATCGGTTGGTCGATCGCGCGATTTTCGCTTTGCGCGGCAAGTTCGGCCATCGCGCGTTGTTCGCGAAGGCGGGTGATAAACAGCAGCGCTGCACCCGGGCAGGCCACCAATAGGGCAAGAGCGTTAATCAGCAGTGCGGGCAGCGCCATCGCAAACCTCGGTGAATCAGCCTCCGGGTATCGGTTCAGATACACACCTGAACGATAGTCGCCTCCTGCGCCTGAAATGTTCCATTCCCCATGGACGGCTAATGTATCCAGTAATTTACAGCGTCACCTGAACGTCACCTTAACAAGCCACTCTGTTGCCCTTCAAACGCTCGGGAGCTTGTCATGTTGCACGCGCAAAACCAGGATCGGCTGTATCTGATCGTCCAAAGTGATGAGCAAGAGGCGCTGATCGGCGGCCTGGCGTTCAATGTGCAGGATCGCCACTGGTTGGTGTATTGCGCTCTGGGCGGGCACCAGCATGCGGACTTGCCGGAAACCGATTTGCTGACGGGAGTGAGCCTGCTGGACTTCTGTATCGACACCGCAGCGTAAAATTTGCAGACACAAAAAAACCGGGCTCATCGCTGAGCCCGGTTTTTTATCGGCGCTTATTGCGCGCTGAGCAATTGGCCGATGCTTGGATCCTTGAACAGGCGGGTCAGGGCGTCACTCAGTACGTCGCTGACCAGCTTGGTGTTGGTTTCCTGGTTCGGCGACATGCCGAAGCGCTGATTCAGGGACGCGCCGTAGCGGCCGCTGTAGCGACGAGTGCCTGCCGAAACGTCGGACTTGAAGGTCGCGCCGATGGAAGCCTCGGTCACATACAGGCCGTCTTTGGGCGACTGGTATTTCAGTTCGGCCAGGGTGATGGTCAGCTGAGGGGCGCCCGGCGAGTTGGCCGGGGTGAAGCCCAGCAGGCGCACGGCGGCTTCAGCCTGCGCTTGCAGCTTGGGCAGTACGTCGGCAGCGTTCACCGACACCAGGGCAGTCTCCGGGTACAGGCCGCCACGGGAGCCCAGGGTAGGCGACGGACGACCATCGACCACGCGCACCGACACCGGCTGGCCATGACCCACTGGCGCCAGTTGCGTGGTGATCTTCGGTTGCGGGCTCAGTTGTTGCGGGCTGTTGGCGCAGCCAACCAGGGCCAAACTGGTCACAGTGATCAAACCGAACAACAGGCGTTGCAACATACTCATTTCTCCAGGACTGGGTGCAGACAGGCCGCCAGTATAACGGTGCACGCGCGACACTCACCAGCAATCCTGAACGCGGCCTGAAGTGCGGGTGAAATTACAATTTCGCATAAATTCGTCATTCGAATGTCATGGCAGACTGGCAACCTTCAAGCATGTAACGCAACCGGTACACAGCCATGCGCCTTCTTAAATCGTTGTTCATGCCACACGCCCGTCATCGCCACTTCGCCCTGCTCGATGCCAATGGCCATTGCCTGGCGTTCAAAGAGTGCTGCCTGCCGCCTGTCGGCGAAGGCTGGGTGGAAGTCGCGGAGATTCGCCTGAGCTGGATGCACCGCCCGCTGCCTGCCAGCGCACGGGTCAGCCCACAGGTTATGCACGCACATACCCGGCATGCGTTGGCCTCCTGACTGCAGCACTAATAAAAGTCATAAAACACGCCCATTTCCTTGGCGTTCTTCGCTACAATCTCCCCCCGATTATAAGGACGTCTCCTGATCGGGCCTCGCAGCATCGTTAATGCCTCGGTATTAGCCCCCAGATCGCCCACAGAGAGCCGCCCACACAGATCGAGTGAAGCTGGCGCGCTTGCTGTTTTTTTGCAAACCACCCTCCTTTACCGAATCTGCCAGAGCTGCCATTGCGCTCGGCCACTTGAGTTGTTTGCCCGTTTTGCCGTGTAACGGCAAGGTTTTCGGGCCAGGTGCCAGGCTGGGGCAGCCCTTTTTTGAGGTTCACGTCTTCAAAAGAGCGTGAAAAAACGGGTTTTCACAACTTCACAAGAGTGTGGCGAGCAAATGAATAGTTTGGCGTTTGTACAAGCACCATCAGCGTCTGGAACAGCCCAACCATACAGGACCGAGTACTCCTCAAAAACCGGAGCTTGAGCCTGTCCGCTACGGATTGATTGCACGAATCGCACGCGTTGACCATAAGTCGAATTGCCACAGGCGCCCATGAATGCGTTCATAGGCAGATTAGGCCCGGCAGGAAGCGTGCGCTGAAGTTGCAAAGAATTGCGAATCGGACATGGCGATCCTGGCCATGGGTAACCTGGGGCAACACGTGAACCGCCCCGTCACTCCTGGCAGCCATGCCGACAATTTGGTGCTGCAGATTTTGGAGACGCGTTAAATGGCGCATAACGAAGCAGTCGACGTAGTACTGGTAGGGGCCGGCATCATGAGCGCCACCCTGGCCGTACTGCTCAAGGAGCTCGACCCCGGCCTCAAGCTGGAAGTCGTTGAGCTGATGGATTCGGGTGCCGCGGAGAGTTCCAACCCGTGGAACAACGCCGGTACCGGCCACGCCGGGCTGTGTGAGCTGAACTACACACCCCAGGCCACCGATGGCTCCATCGACATCAAGAAAGCCGTGCACATCAACACCCAGTTCGAGGTGTCGAAGCAGTTTTGGGCGTACCTGACCAAAAAAGGCACCTTTGGCTCGTCCAAGTCCTTTATCAGCCCGGTACCGCACCTGAGCTTCGTGCAGGGCGAAAAAGGTGTGTCGTTCCTCAAGAAGCGCTTTGAAACCCTCAGCCAGCACCATGCGTTTTCGGACATGCACTACACCGAAGACCGCAGCGAGATGGCCGAGTGGATGCCACTGATGATGCCTGGTCGCCCGCTCGAAGAGAAAATCGCTGCCACCCGCGTAATGAACGGCACCGACGTCAACTTCGGCGCCCTGACCAATCAACTGCTCGGCCACCTGACCAGCTCGGCAGACGCCCAGGTCAAGTACAGCAAGCGCGTGACCGGCCTCAAGCGTAACGGTGCCGGCTGGACCGTGAGCATCAAGGACGTCAACAGCGGCAACAGCCGTGACGTGGACGCCAAGTTCGTCTTCCTCGGCGCCGGCGGCGCGGCCCTGCCACTGCTGCAAGCCTCGGGTATTGAAGAAAGCAAAGGCTTTGGCGGCTTCCCGGTCAGCGGCCAGTGGCTGCGTTGCGATAACCCGGAAGTGGTCAAGCACCACCAGGCGAAGGTCTACAGCCAGGCGGCAGTGGGTTCGCCACCGATGTCGGTGCCGCACCTGGACACCCGCGTTGTCGACGGCAAGAAGTCCCTGCTGTTCGGGCCTTACGCCGGCTTCACCACCAAGTTCCTCAAGCACGGCTCATTCCTCGACCTGCCACTGTCGATTCGCGCTGGCAACATCGGCCCGATGCTGGCCGTGGCCCGCGACAACATGGACCTGACCAAGTACCTGGTCAGCGAAGTCCGTCAGTCGATGGAGCAGCGCCTGGAATCCCTGCGCCGTTTCTACCCGCAAGCGAAAGCCGAAGACTGGCGCCTGGAAGTGGCCGGCCAACGGGTGCAGATCATCAAGAAAGACCCGAAAAAAGGCGGCGTGCTGCAATTCGGCACCGAGCTGGTCGCAGCCAAAGACGGTTCGCTGGCGGCGCTACTGGGCGCTTCACCGGGCGCTTCGGTGACTGTTTCGATCATGCTGGAACTGATCGAGCGCTGCTTCCCGCAGAAGACTGCCGGCGAGTGGGCGGCCAAGCTGCACGAGATCTTCCCGGCGCGGGAAAAGATTCTGGAGACCGATGCCGAGCTGTACCGCAAGATCAACACGCAGAACAACATCAGCCTGGAATTGGTTGAGCAGAGCAGCGAGACCGAAAGCTACGCTTAAGGCCTCGAGATAAAAAAGCCCCGCTTCTCGATCTGAGAAGCGGGGCTTTTTTTCGCCTGCGATCAGCCGCGGGCGTTATCGATCAGCTCAATGTACTCGGCGGCGTTGCGCTGGTCCTTGATCAGGTCGACAAAGGTCTGGCCATGCTCGTCCTTGCCGTCGAGGTCCAGGCCGGCTTCCTTGAAGAAGCCCAGGAAGCGCTCGAAGTCGTCGATACGTAGGCCACGGTAGGCCTTGGTCAGCTTGTGCAGGGACGGTGAAGTCGCGTCGACCGGCTCGAAGTCCAGGAACAACTTGATTTGATCGTCGCCGATCTCGTCACCAATCACCTGTTTCTTATCTTTACGCATTACCGACTCCAGCCTGCAGACATTTACACGGGGGGTTGAAGTCTACCTGCGAGGCGCCGGCTTCGAAAGCACTGAGAAACACTGTGGGAGGGGGCTTGCTCCCGATGGCGGTGTGTCAGTCGACATCTAATTGACTGATCCACCGCCATCGGGAGCAAGCCCCCTCCCACATTGGGCTAGTTAGTGTTCTTGTTACCGCGCTCGGACCGCACCGGTATGCAAATCCGCCCAGATATGCCCGTTGGCATAGCTTAGGAACTGCACATACACCGTGTCATTGCGCAGCAGGTCGACGATCACGCGGTATTGGGCCACCGGGTACGACAAGGTCAGGGTCTTGCTTTTGTCATCGTAGGCCGGCTTTTTCAGGCTTTTGCTTTCGGCGTCGAAGTTGAGCACCACCTGGGCGATGGTCGCGCCTTTGCTAAGGGACTTGCCCTTGAGGCGAATCATCAACGGCGAGGTGACCGGGATCGGTTGCTGGCTGGATTGACGCTGGTTGCCCACCACCACCGCGTATTCGGTGACTTGCAGCAGTTGTTGCTGGTCGGGGACTTCGGCGCGCAGGGTCAGGTCGTCCGGCGGCAGGAATTGGCTATGCATCGGTGCAGGGGCAGCAGCCAGAGGCAGACTGAGGGTCAACGCCAGGGCAGCGCAGGTGCGTATCAACAGGCTCATGGGCCGCTCCGTGAGAGATGGCCCAGCACTGTAGCTCAATCGAACTGGGCAAGCATCCAGCGCTGATACTCGGCCACTTCGGCATCGCCTTCGCGCGGCGCCCAACTGGCCAGCTCGCCCTCACCCACCGGGCGATACGGCCCGGCCTTGCATTCGAACATCAGGGTGTCGGGTTCCAGCACCACCAGGCCATGAAAAACGCCCGGCGGTAAATCGACGCCCTGGCACTCGCCGCCCGCCTGCAACACACGCTTGGTAAGCACTTCACCGGTCTCGTTGAAGATCAGCAGGCCCAGGCTTCCCTTGAGCACCAGCAGGGTTTCCGCCTTGTCGGTGCTCAGGTGTCGATGGGGTGGCACATACGTGCTGGGTTGCAAACCCACAGCCATGCGATGGCACGGCTCTTCCATCTGATGGAAGTTGTAGTGGTGCCGCCCACGAGGGCTGGCGGCCGCTTTCTCGGCCAACTCGGCAAACAGCGTCTGATCAAGAAAGCGGGTCATGCATTACATCCCTTTAACGGCGTAGATCCCATTGGCGTTGCGCCAGTAGCCTTTGTAGTCCATGCCGTAACCGAAGATATAACGGTCGATGCACGGCAAGCCGACAAAATCGGCTTTCAACTCAGGACGCGCCTTGCGGTCGTGGTCTTTGTCGATTAGCACGGCGGTGTGCACTTTGCGCGCGCCGGCGTGTTTGCAGAAGTCGATGATCGCACCCAGGGTGTGGCCTTCGTCGAGGATGTCGTCGACGATCAGCACGTCGCGGTCGATGAACGAGACTTCCGGCTTGGCCTTCCAGAACAGGTCGCCGCCGGTGGTTTCGTTGCGATAGCGGGTGGCGTGCAGGTAGGACGCTTCCAGCGGGAATTGCAGGTGGGTCAGCAGTTTGCCGGCGAAAATCAGGCCACCGTTCATCACGCAGAAGACCACCGGGTTGGTGTCGGCCATTTCGCGGGAGATGTGTGCGCCAACCTTGGCGATCGCTTCTTCGACTTGCGCTTCGGTGTACAGGCAGTCAGCCTCGCGCATGATTTGACGGATATGCTCGAGATCAGCGGACATGGCGCTCTCCAAGGGGTGCTGTGGCAAGAAAAGCGGGCAAAGGTACGCATGTGAGGCGCAACGTTCAAGCCTTAATGGACTAACGTACTAGATGTCTATAGGACAACACCCTCGGATAGATTAATCTAGGCCGGTTTTTTTGCCCGCCGCCGGAGCCTTTCCCATGCCCATTCGCGAGATCCGCCACCCGCTGATCCGACACAAACTCGGCCTTATGCGCCGTGCCGACATTAGCACGAAGAATTTCCGTGAGCTTGCTCAGGAAGTCGGAGCGTTGCTCACTTACGAAGCCACCAAAGATTTGCCCCTGGAGAGCTACGAGATCCCAGGCTGGGCCGGGCCCGTCCAGGTCGAGAAAATCGCCGGCAAGAAGATTACCGTGGTGCCGATCCTGCGGGCCGGTATCGGCATGCTCGAAGGCGTACTCAGCCTGATCCCGGGCGCCAAGGTCAGCGCTGTTGGCGTGGCACGCAACGAAGAAACCCTGCAGGCCCACACCTACCTGGAAAAACTGGTGCCGGAAATCAACGAGCGCCTGGCGATGATCATCGACCCGATGCTCGCCACCGGCAGCTCCATGGTTGCCACCATCGACCTGCTGAAAAAAGCCGGTTGCAAGGACATCCGCGCCATGGTGCTGGTCGCCGCACCCGAAGGCATCGCTGCCGTCGAGAAGGCTCACCCGGACGTGCTGATCTACACCGCGTCCATCGACGAACGCCTGAACGAACACGGCTACATCATCCCGGGCCTGGGCGATGCCGGCGACAAGATCTTCGGTACCAAGCAGAAGGACGCGTGAGCATGCAGGATGAGTTCAACGACCCGCTTTGGCGCCAGATCCTGTCTGGCGCACAAATGCTCTTCGTGGCATTTGGCGCGCTGGTGTTGATGCCACTGATCACAGGTCTTGATCCAAACGTCGCACTGTTCACCGCAGGCCTGGGAACGCTGTTGTTCCAGGTGGTGACCGGGCGGCAGGTGCCGGTGTTCCTGGCGTCGAGCTTTGCGTTTATCACCCCGATCATTCTCGCCAAGGGCCAGTTCGGCCTCGCGGCGACCATGGGCGGCGTGATGGCGGCCGGTTTTGTTTATACGTTCTTGGGCTTGGCGGTGAAGATCAAGGGCACCGGTTTCATCGACCGGCTGCTGCCGCCCGTGGTGATCGGGCCGGTGATTATTTCCATCGGCCTGGCCATGGCGCCGATAGCCGCCAACATGGCCATGGGTAAATCCGGCGATGGCGCCGAGCTGATTCATTACCAGACGGCGATGCTGATCTCGATGCCCGCCTTACTGACCACACTGATCGTGGCCGTGTTCGGCAAAGGCATTTTCCGCCTGGTGCCGATCATCTCCGGCGTGCTGGTGGGGTTTGCCATGGCGTTCTACTTTGGCGTGGTCGACACTGCGAAGATCGCCGCAGCGCCCTGGTTCGCCATCCCCCACTTCACCGCGCCGGAATTTAACTGGCAGGCGATCCTGTTTATCGTCCCGGTGGCCCTGGCCCCGGCGATCGAGCATATCGGCGGTGTGATTGCGGTGGGCAGCGTGACCGGTCGCGACTACCTGAAGAAGCCTGGCCTGCACCGCACATTGCTGGGTGACGGCATTGCCACCACGGCTGCCGGCCTGTTTGGCGGCCCGCCGAACACCACTTACGCCGAAGTGACGGGCGCAGTGATGCTGACCAAGAACTACAACCCGAAAATCATGACCTGGGCGGCAGTGTTTGCCATCAGCCTGGCGTTTGTCGGCAAGTTCGGTGCGCTACTTCAAAGCATTCCGGTGCCGGTGATGGGCGGGATTCTGTGCCTGCTGTTCGGCTCGATTGCCGCGGTAGGGATGAATACGTTGATTCGCCACAAGATCGACCTGGGCGAAGCGCGCAATCTGGTGATTGTGTCGGTGACCCTGGTGTTCGGGATTGGCGGTGTGCTGGTCGGCACCGGCACTGGCCCGGATGACTTTGGCCTGAAGGGCATCGCCCTATGTGCAGTGGTAGCGATTGGTTTGAACCTGCTGCTGCCGGGCAATGACGGCTGGAAGAACAAGAAGCCTGACGAGCCTCTGCTCTAAAACGATCCTTCCCACGCGGAGCGTGGGAAGGATCAACGCTTAGAGCTCGCCCAACGCATCGATCAACGCCTGATTCTGCTCAGGCGTGCCGATGCTGATCCGCAGGAACTGGGCAATCCGCTCCTGCTTGAAGTGCCGAACAATTACCCCTTGCTCCCGCAATTTGGCTGCCAACCCGGCGGCATCATGCCGTGGGTGACGGGCAAAGATGAAGTTGGCTGCCGACGGCAGCACTTCAAAACCTTTGGCCTCCAATTGCGCCACAACCTTTTCACGGCTGTCGATCACCCATCGGCAAGTCTTCTCGAAGTGCTCACGATCTTCAAATGCGGCCGCCGCGCCGACAATCGCCAGGCGATCCAGCGGGTAGGAGTTGAAGCTGTTCTTGACCCGCTCCAGCGCCTCTATCAGGTCAGGGTGACCCACCGCCAAGCCAACCCGCAAACCGGCGAGTGAGCGCGATTTTGACAGGGTCTGGGTGACCAGCAGATTTGGATAACGGTCCACCAGGCTGATGGCGGTTTCGCCGCCGAAGTCGATGTAAGCCTCATCAACCACCACAACCGAATCCGGGCTGGCCTTGAGGATCTGCTCCACCGCTTCCAGCGCCAGTACACAGCCGGTCGGCGCGTTCGGGTTGGGGAAGATGATCCCGCCGTTGGGCTTGGCGTAGTCCGACACGCGGATCTGGAATTGCTCATCCAGCGGCACCGGGTCGGATTTGATGCCGTAGAGGCCGCAGTACACCGGATAGAAGCTGTAGCTGATATCCGGGAACAGCAGCGGCAGGTCGTGCTGGAAAAGGCCGTGGAAGATGTGCGCCAGGACCTCGTCCGAACCGTTGCCGAGGAATACCTTGCCGGCGTCGATCCCGTAATACTTGGCCACCGCTTGCTTGAGCAGGTCGCTGTTGGGGTCCGGGTACAGGCGCAGGTTGTCGTTCAACTCCGCCTGCATCGCCGCCAACGCCTTCGGCGATGGGCCGTAGGGGTTTTCATTGGTGTTGAGCTTGACCAGTTTGGTCAGCTTGGGTTGCTCGCCGGGCACGTAAGGCACGAGGTCCTTGACGAAGGGGCTCCAGAATTTGCTCATCTCAATTTCCTTTCTTGTCGTCAAGAATGCGGTATTCGGCACTGCGGGCGTGGGCGGTCAGCGACTCGCCACGGGCCAGCACGGAAGCGGTCTTGCCCAGCTCCGACGCGCCTTGGGGCGAGCAGAAGATGATCGACGAACGCTTCTGGAAGTCGTACACGCCCAGCGGCGAGGAGAATCGCGCGGTGCCCGACGTTGGCAACACGTGGTTCGGACCGGCGCAGTAGTCGCCCAGCGCTTCGCTGGTGTGGCGGCCCATGAAGATCGCGCCAGCGTGACGAATCGACGGCAGCCAGGCTTGTGGGTCGGCTACGGACAATTCCAGGTGTTCCGGCGCGATGCGGTTGGCCACTTCGATGGCCTGCTCCATGTCACGCACCAGGATCAGCGCGCCACGACCATTGATCGACTTCTCGATGATCTCGGCGCGCTCCATGGTCGGCATCAACTTATCGATGCTGGCGGCGACCTTGTCGAGGAATTCGGCATCCGGGCTGACCAGGATCGCTTGGGCATCTTCGTCGTGCTCTGCCTGGGAGAACAGGTCCATGGCGATCCAGTCCGGGTCGGTCTGGCCATCGCACACCACGAGGATTTCCGAGGGGCCCGCAATCATGTCGATACCGACCTGGCCAAACACATGGCGCTTGGCAGTGGCGACGTAGATGTTACCCGGGCCGACCACCTTGTCGACCTTCGGCACGCTTTCGGTGCCATAGGCCAGGGCCGCAACGGCTTGAGCACCACCGATGGTGAACACGCGGTCGACGCCGGCGATGCAGGCAGCGGCCAGTACCAGTTCGTTGATCTCACCGCGCGGAGTCGGTACCACCATGACCACTTCGGTCACGCCGGCCACTTTGGCGGGGATCGCGTTCATCAGTACCGACGACGGGTACGAGGCTTTACCACCTGGCACATAGAGGCCGGCACGGTCCAGCGGCGTGACCTTCTGGCCCAGCACGGTGCCGTCGGCCTCGGTGTAGCTCCAGGAGTCCTGTTTCTGTTTTTCGTGGTAGCTACGCACGCGTGCTGCGGCGACTTCCAGGGCTTCGCGCTGAGGTGCAGTGATGCGTGTCAGCGCCAGCTCCAGGCGTTCGCGCGGCAGGATCAGGTCCGACATGGACGCCACGTCGAGGCCGTCGAATTGGCGGGTGAAATCCACCAGGGCTGCGTCACCGCGCTCGCGCACAGCCTTGATGATGTCGAGCACCCGCTGGTTGACCGAATCGTCGGACACGCTTTCCCAGCTCAGCAGATGATCCAGATGATCGGCGAAATCCGGGTCGGCAGCGTTGAGTCGGGCAATTGCAGTGGACGTGGTCATAGCGAGGGCCTCATAGGATTGGCAAAAAACTCAGGCGCCCTAAACTACCGTTCGCTCCGCTTGGGCACCTGAGAATTCTGGCTATGAGGCGGATAGACGGGCGCGACCTAAGGCCGCGCAGGTGAGTCAACCGCGGTGTCGAGACTCCACTGCCTTGCGCAGGGTGTCGATCAACGCCTGGATACGGGCGTGCTGCATTTTCATCGAAGCTTTGTTGACGATCAGGCGGGAGCTGATGTCGGCGATGAAATCCTGAGGTTCCAGGCCGTTGGCGCGCAGGGTGTTGCCGGTGTCGACCACGTCGATGATCTTGTCGGCCAGGCCGATCAGCGGCGCCAGCTCCATCGAGCCGTAGAGCTTGATGATGTCGACCTGACGGCCTTGTTCGGCGTAGTAGCGTTTAGCGACGTTGACGAACTTGGTGGCAACCCGCAGACGGCCCTTGGGTTCGACATCACCGACACGGCCGGCAGTCATCAGCTTGCACAGGGCGATACGCAGGTCCAGCGGCTCGTACAGGCCCTGGCCACCGTATTCCATCAGCACGTCTTTACCGGCGACACCGAGGTCGGCGGCGCCATGTTCAACGTAGGTCGGCACGTCGGTAGCCCGCACGATCAGCAGGCGAACGTCGTCCTGGGTCGTGGGGATGATCAGCTTGCGGCTCTTGTCCGGACTCTCGGTCGGCACGATGCCCGCTTCAGCCAGAAGCGGCAATGTGTCGTCAAGGATGCGGCCCTTGGACAGTGCGATAGTCAACATGGGAAACGTCAGTCCTTCATCAGGCTATTGCTGTCTGGTCGCAATCGGCGCCAGACACAGACCGAGGCCATTACAGCCTCGATTTGAAACAAATTCAGCAGGGACACACTCAGTTAACAGCAAAACACCTTTCCGTGGCGAGCGGGCTTGCCCCGCGTTGGGTTGCGTAGCGACCCCAAAAACGGGACTGCTACGCAGTCCAACGCGGGGCAAGCCCGCTCGCCACAGTGACAGTGTTTGCAACTACTGGGACTAGCCCGGTACGCGGCGGATTTTCGCGCCGAGCATCTGCAGTTTTTCTTCGATGCACTCATACCCACGGTCGATGTGGTAGATGCGGTCGATCAAAGTGTCGCCGTCAGCACACAGCGCCGAGATTACCAGGCTGGCCGAGGCACGCAGGTCGGTGGCCATTACTGGGGCGCCCTTGAGTTTCTCGATACCGGTCACGATAGCAGTGTTGCCTTCGACCTGGATCTTGGCGCCCATGCGGTGCAGTTCGTACACGTGCATGAAGCGGTTTTCGAAGATGGTCTCGATCACGGCACCGGTGCCTTCGGCAATCGCGTTCAGGGAGACGAACTGCGCTTGCATGTCGGTCGGGAACGCCGGGTACGGAGCGGTACGCACGTTAACGGCTTTTGGCCGCTTGCCGTGCATGTTCAGCTCGATCCAGTCTTCACCTGTGGTGATTTCTGCGCCGGCTTCCTTGAGTTTTTCCAGAACGGACTCAAGGATGGTCGGATCGGTGTCCTTGACCTTGACGCGGCCACCGGTCACGGCGGCGGCAACCAGGTAGGTGCCAGTCTCGATGCGGTCCGGCATCACCTTGTAGGTGGCCGAGTGCAGGCGCTTCACGCCTTCGATAGTGATGGTGTCAGTGCCGGCGCCGGTGATGTTGGCGCCCATGGCGATCAGGAAGTTGGCCAGGTCGACCACTTCCGGTTCGCGCGCGGCGTTTTGCAGCACGCTGCGACCGTTGGCCAACGCGGCAGCCATCATGATGTTCTCGGTACCCGTCACGCTGACGGTATCAAAGAAGAAGTTGGCGCCACGCAGGCCGCCTTCCGGCGCCTTGGCCTTGATGTAGCCGCCCTCGACGTCGATGGTCGCGCCCATGGCTTCCAGGCCACGGATGTGCAGGTCCACCGGACGCGAGCCAATGGCGCAACCGCCAGGCAGTGCGACTTCGGCTTCGCCGAAACGGGCAACCATCGGGCCAAGCACCAGGATCGAGGCACGCATGGTTTTCACCAGTTCGTACGGAGCGATCAGGGTCTTGATGGTGCGCGGGTCGATTTCGACCGAGAGTTTCTCGTCGATCACCGGCTCGATGCCCATGCGACCGAACAGCTCGATCATGGTAGTGATGTCGTGCAGGTGCGGCAGGTTGGCCACAGTCACAGGGCCATCGCACAGCAGGGTCGCTGCCAGGATCGGCAAGGCGGAGTTTTTCGCACCGGAAATGCGGATCTCGCCATCAAGGCGGGCACCGCCGGTAATAATCAATTTATCCATAAGAATCTCGACGCCTTGGGGGCTCAGGTGCGCTCGGCCCAGGCCGCGCGGCTGAAAAATTTCATAGTGACCGCGTGGATGCTGCCATCGGTGATCCACGGGTTCAAATGGGCATAGATCTGCTGTTGACGCTTGACCGGGCTCAATGCCGCCAGTTCATCGCTAATCACGTTCAGCTGGAAATTGCAGCCTTCGCCTTCAACTTCTACGTTCGTTTCCGGCAGCTTTCCTTCAAGGAAGCTTTTAACTTCTAGGGCCTGCATGCTCAACCTCTATCGGCGCCCAGTGCGCACGGGTCGCACATCATACAAAAAAGCCCCGCGCCTGCGAACCCCGCATAGCAGGACTCTGACGGGGGGCTTCTCTAATAATGTGTATTAAGGATGCGCCAACAGCTCGGTCAGCCCAGAAACCTCGGCAATTTCGCGCATATCTTCAGGCAACGCGCGGATGCTGACCGGCTTTTTGGCCGCTTCGGCATCACGCATGAAGCACAACAGCAACGACAAACCGACACTGCTGGACTTGGTCACCGCCGAGCAATCCACCACGACCGTAGGTGCGCTGCTGGACTGGATCAGCGCTTGGCCCTGCTTGCGCAGGTCAGGCCCGGAGCGGTAGTCCAGCACACCACTGAGCAGCAACTCGCCGGCATCGCCGAGACGAACAGCTGATCCGGTCATTGAGCGGGCTTCCCGGCTGCTTTATCGGTTTCTTGCTTGGCCTTGGCCACTTCACCGGCCCAACCATTGATGGTCTTGTCCAGATCATTGCCATTGCGCTGCATCGCGTCAGCGAATTGGTCGCGGAACAGCTTGCCGATGTTGATGCCGTTGATGATCACGTTACGAAGCTTCCACTCGCCGCTGATCTTCTCCAGGGTGTACTGCACAGGGTAGACGGCGCCGTTGGTGCCTTTGACGGTCATGCCAACGCTGGTGCGATCGCCGGACTCGTCCTTCGGCGCATCGACGGTAATACCCTGATTGTTGTACTCCAGCAGGGCGTTGCCGTAGAACTGGAACAGGCCCTTTTTGAAGTTCTCCTGGAAAGTCTGCATCTGCGCAGGCGTTGCCTTGCGCGAATACTTCACGGTCATGATGCTCTTGGAGATGCCTTCGGCATCCACCACAGGGCCGACAATCGTGTTCAGCGCTTCGTAAAATTGACTCGGGTCCTGCTTGTACTGCTCTTTATTGGCCGTCAGGTCAGCCAACATTCTGCTGGTCGTATCCTGCACCAGTTCGTGCGCAGAACCTGCCGCGTTGGCCATCATTGGCAGCGCTGCAAGCAGTACCAGCAGACCACGTCGCAAGGTAGAGATCATGAACAGATTCCTCATTTGGCGTCTTTATTGACCGTATTGAGCAGGAATTTACCGATCAGGTCCTCAAGCACCAGCGACGACTGCGTGTCGTGAATGGTCGAACCATCCTTGAGCAGGGCTGTTTCCCCGCCAACGCTGACACCGATGTACTTCTCGCCCAGCAGACCCGCAGTGAGGATAGATGCAGTGGAGTCGGTCGGCAGGTTATCTACCTTCTTGTCCAGTTGCATCGTCACCCGGCCGGTGAAGCTGTCGCGATCCAGATCGATTGCCGTGACCTTGCCGATGGTTACACCGGCCATGGTCACTTTAGCTCTGACAGTCAAACCGGCGATATTGTCGAAGTACGCGTAAAGTTTATAAGTATCGGCGGTGGGGCTGGCCGAAAGGCCACTGACTCGCAGGGCCAGCAACAGTAAAGCCAGGATGCCAGCCAGCAAGAAAAGGCCGACACCGATTTCCACAGTGCGGTTTTGCATCAGAAATCTCCAAACATCAAGGCGGTCAAAATGAAGTCAAGGCCCAGTATCGCCAGCGAGGCGTACACAACGGTCTTGGTGGTGGCGCGACTGATCCCTTCTGAAGTGGGCTCACAGTCATAGCCTTGGAATACGGCGATCCAGGTCACTACAAAGGCGAAGACGATGCTCTTTATGACGCCATTGAGCACGTCACCGCTGAACGTCACGCTGTTTTGCATGTTGCCCCAGTAGGATCCTTCATAGACGCCCAACCAGTCCACCGCCACCCAAGAACCGCCCCAGATACCCACCACGCTGAAAATCATCGCCAGCAGCGGCAGGGAAATGAAGCCGGCCCACAGGCGCGGCGCAACAATGTACTTGAGGGGGTCAACACCGATCATTTCCAGGCTGGACAACTGCTCGGTGGACTTCATGTTGCCGATTTCAGCGGTCAGCGCAGAACCGGCGCGCCCGGCGAACAGCAACGCAGCCACCACCGGCCCCAGTTCGCGCAACAGCGTCAGGGCGACCATCTGCCCGACTGCCTGCTCCGAACCGTAGCTGGAGAGAATGTTAAACCCCTGCAGTGCCAACACCATGCCGATGAATATCCCGGAGACCACGATGATCACCAGGGACATCACACCTACCGAGTGCAGTTGCTTGAGCAGCAGGCCAAAACCGCCACCAATGCCACCGCGCCCCAGCAAGGCATGGAACAGGAAAATCGTCGAACGGCCCAGCACTTCGACCATGTCGATACCGGAGCGACCGAAAAGGCGAACCTTCTCGAGTAAAGATGTCTTGCGCATCAGCGCTTCCCCAGAAGATCTGAGCGGTAGTCCGCTGCCGGAAAATGAAAAGGCACCGGGCCATCGGGATCGCCGGTCATGAATTGGCGAATGCGCGGGTTGTCAGCGTTCATCAGTTCTTCAGGCGTACCCTGCCCCAGCACCTGGCCATCGCCCACTACATAAAGGTAGTCGGCAATACTCGCGGTCTCAGCCAGGTCGTGGGAGACGACGATACTGGTGATCCCCAGCGCATCGTTGAGCAGGCGGATCAGGCGCACCAGCACGCCCATGGCGATCGGGTCCTGGCCCACGAAGGGTTCGTCGTACATGAGAATCTGCGGATCAAGGGCGATGGCGCGCGCCAGGGCAACACGGCGCTTCATGCCGCCGGACAATTCGTCGGGCATCAGGTCGATGGCGCCGCGAAGGCCAACAGCCTGCAGTTTCAGCAACACAATGTCCCGAATCATTTCATCGGACAGCTGGGTATGCACCCGCAGCGGGAAGGCTACGTTCTCGAAAACATCCAGGTCGGTGAACAGCGCACCGCTCTGGAACAGCACGCCCATATGCTTGCGCGCATCGAACAGATCGCTGCGCGACAGCGTCGGCAGGTTCTGGCCATTGACCCACACTTCGCCGGCGCTGGGGCGCAATTGCATGCCCATCAGGCGCAACAGGGTGGTCTTGCCGCAACCGGAAGGCCCCATAATGCCCGTGACTTTGCCGCGGGGAATGCGAATATCGACGTTATTGAAGATGCTGCGCGTCCCGCGCTTGAAGGTAAGGCCCTTCAGCTCGACCGCGTAGGCGTTATCGGCACTCATCTAAACTCCTTGGGATGCAGCCTCTCACTCAGACACCATGTTGGTCACAAACGTTTGCACGGTTGCGCAATATAACTGGACGCATGGGCTGGGCGGACCGAACTGGCGGCGAACTATATCACTGGTGGTGCAGAGCCCCCAAGGCCGGAACAGCGCTTGTTCAGATTGTGGACAGGGAAAAAACGTTGCTGACTATGTTACCGAGAATGGAATCTCAGACACCTGTCGAATAAAGCCTGACGAACTTGCGTGAGGGAATTGTTCATTACCGCTATAATCGCCGACTTTTCGTCAGGCTATACGATTTCAGACATGAGCCAATCCAGCGACCTTATCCAATCCGCACAACGCACCATCCGCCTCGAGCTCGAAGCCGTAGAAGGCTTGCTGGCCCATATCGACGCGGATTTCGTGCGCGCCTGCGAGATGATTCTGGCCAGCACGGGCCGCGTTGTCGTGGTCGGCATGGGCAAGTCCGGTCACGTCGGCAACAAGATCGCCGCCACCCTGGCGAGCACCGGGACAACCGCATTTTTCGTGCACCCGGCCGAAGCCAGCCACGGCGACATGGGCATGATCACCAAGGATGACATCATCCTGGCACTGTCCAATTCCGGCACGACCAACGAAATCGTGACCCTGCTGCCGCTGATCAAACGTCTTGGCATCAAGATGATCAGCGTCACCGGCAACCCGGAATCGACGCTGGCCAAGGCCGCCGAAGTGAACCTGAACGTTCACGTGACCCACGAAGCTTGCCCGCTGAACCTGGCGCCAACCTCCTCCACCACCGCAGCCCTGGTCATGGGCGATGCATTGGCGGTGGCGCTGCTGGAAGCCCGCGGCTTTACTGCGGAAGACTTCGCGTTTTCCCACCCCGGCGGCGCCCTGGGCCGCCGCCTGCTGCTGAAAGTGGAAAACGTCATGCATTCCGGCGATGAATTGCCCCACGTCCAACGCGGCACCTTGCTCAAGGACGCGCTGATGGAAATGACCCGCAAGGGCCTGGGCATGACCGTGATCCTGGAAGCGGACGGGCGCCTGGCAGGCGTGTTCACTGACGGTGACCTGCGCCGCACCCTGGACCGCACCATCGACATCCACACCGCCACCATTGATGCGGTGATGACGCCTCACGGCAAGACCGCCCGCCCCGAAATGTTGGCAGCCGAAGCGTTGAAGATCATGGAAGACCACAAGATTGGCGCCCTGGTGGTGGTCAATAGCGACGACCGCCCGATTGGCGCCCTGAACATGCACGACTTGCTGCGTGCGGGAGTGATGTAGATGACCAGCGACCTGTTGCAACGCGGCAAAAACATCAAGCTGGCGATTTTCGACGTAGACGGCGTGCTGACCGATGGCCGCCTGTATTTCCTCGAAGACGGCAGCGAATTCAAGACGTTCAACACCCTCGACGGCCAGGGCATCAAGATGCTGATGGCGGCGGGCGTGCAAACCGCCATTATCAGCGGTCGAAAAACGCCTGTTGTGGAACGCCGCGCACAAAACCTGGGGATTCCTCACCTGTATCAAGGCCGTGAGGATAAACTGGTGGTTCTGGACGAGCTTCTTGGCCAACTCAACCTAAGCTATGAGCAGGTCGCCTACCTGGGCGACGACCTGCCCGACCTGCCGGTGATCCGCCGCGTGGGACTGGGCATGGCCGTCGCCAATGCGGCGGCGTTTGTTCGCGAGCACGCCCATGGCATCACCACGGCCCGTGGCGGCGAAGGCGCCGCCCGCGAGTTCTGCGAGTTGATCCTGCGGGCCCAGGGCCGCCTTGAAGCGGCCCACGCCGCCTACCTATAGAGCGTTTTATGCTGAGCAAAAAGATTCGCAACTTCCTGCTATTCGGAGTCATCGCCGCGCTGTTCCTCGCGGTGGGCTACTGGAATATCAGCCCGGAGCGCTTTCTCGACCAGCCTGTTGCGCAGGTTGACCAGGGCGCTATCGACTATTACGCGACCAACGCCTACAGCGTGCAGTTCCTGCCCGATGGCAAGGTGCAGTACGAAATGACATCGGACAAGGTCGAGCATTTAAAGGCCTCCGAAGTCACCCTGCTGACCAACCCGGACCTGAACCTGTACCGCGGCACTGAATTTCCGTGGCACGTCACCAGCAAGCGTGGCGAGGTCAATCCGGACGGCACCGAAGTGGAACTGATCGACTCGGTGCGCGTCGCACGTACTGACGCACAGAACCGAGACACCATTATCACCAGCAGTCGCATGACCGTATTCCCACAGAAGCAATATGCGCAGACCGAGCAAGACGTTAGAATCGACGGCGCTGGCGGTGTATCGACTGGCAAGGGAATGAAAGCGTATTTGAAAGAAAGCAGGATACACCTGCTATCGAACGTAAGAGGACAGTATGAGGCTCGTTAAAACTCTCCCTATTTTGCTCGGTCTGGGCGCAGCACTGGGAAGCGTGAGCGCCTGGGCTCTGCCGAACGATAGCCAGCAACCGATCCACATTTCGGCTGAC
The DNA here is from genome assembly GCF_001050345.1 of Pseudomonas fildesensis. Taxonomy (GTDB): domain Bacteria; phylum Pseudomonadota; class Gammaproteobacteria; order Pseudomonadales; family Pseudomonadaceae; genus Aquipseudomonas; species Aquipseudomonas fildesensis. The sequence goes on from NZ_LFMW01000007.1 coordinate 139,710, forward strand.
GATGCGCAGTTGGATGACAAGCAAGGTGTCGCGACCTACACCGGTGGCGTGATCATTACTCAAGGTTCGATGAAGATCACCGGCAACACAGTGACGCTAACTCGCACCCCGGCCGGCGACATTGATGTCGTGACCTCGGTAGGCAACCTGGCCTACTTCGAACAGCAACAAGCGGCTAAAGATCCTGGCCCGATGAAGGGCTACGGCAAGACTATCCAGTATCATGCCCAGCAAAACCGCATTGTGCTGATCGACCAGGCCAAGGTGCTGAGTGCCGACGGTAACTCTACCGAAGGCGAGAAGATCGTCTACAACACCAATACACAGGTCGCACAAGCCGGTCGCGCCAATGGCACCAAGGTCACACCACGCCCACGCATCGACATGGTTATCCAGCCGAAGAAGAAGGCCGAGTAATGGCAACCCTGAAAGCCCAGCATCTGGCCAAGGCCTATAAAAGCCGTCAGGTCGTGCGCGACGTCAGCCTGTCGATCGACAGCGGCCAGATCGTCGGCCTGCTCGGTCCCAACGGCGCCGGCAAGACCACCTGCTTCTATATGATCGTCGGCCTGGTCCAGGCGGATCAGGGTCGCGTTCTGATCGACGACCTGGACGTGAGCCACCAGCCGATGCACGGCCGTGCGCGCGCAGGTATCGGCTATCTTCCCCAGGAAGCGTCGATCTTCCGCAAACTGTCAGTCGCCGACAACATCATGGCGATCCTCGAGACCCGCAAGGAACTCGACCGTGACGGCCGTCGCGCGGAGCTGGAAAGCCTGCTGCAGGAATTCCACATCAACCACATTCGCGACAACCTGGGCATGAGCCTGTCCGGTGGTGAACGTCGTCGTGTGGAGATCGCACGCGCCCTGGCCACCGCGCCGAAGTTCATCCTGCTGGACGAACCGTTTGCCGGCGTCGATCCAATCTCGGTCGGCGATATCAAACAGATCATCCACCACCTCAAGGCCAAGGGCATCGGCGTACTGATCACCGACCACAACGTCCGTGAGACCCTCGATATCTGTGAAACCGCCTATATCGTCAACGATGGCCAGCTGATCGCCGAAGGTGATTCCGCCACTATCCTGGCCAATGAACTGGTCAAGGAAGTGTACCTGGGCCACGAGTTCCGCCTGTAAGCACCTTGGTGTCAAGGCCGTTTGCCAAGATGCGCGGGAGTCAATAAAAACCTCCGGATTTTTATTGTTACCGCGCTCTAGGCAAAGCCCCCGACATCAGGCATATAATTTGCTTATGTTTGGCGCTCACGCGCCCTGTCGTGGATGGCGCATTGCGCCGGCGAATAAGGTGTTAAGCCCCTGCCATGAAACCATCGCTAGTCCTGAGAATGGGCCAGCAGCTGACGATGACACCGCAGCTGCAACAGGCCATCCGCCTCCTCCAATTGTCGACCCTGGACCTGCAACAGGAAATCCAGGAGGCCCTGGAGTCCAATCCGATGCTCGAGCGCCAGGAAGAAGGCGACGACTTCGATAATGCAGACCCGCTTGCCGACAACATCGAGCAAAAACCCAACCCCGACGTACAGGAACCCTCCTACCAGGAAACCGCCCCCACGGTGGATAACCTTGAGGAAGGTGAATGGAACGAGCGCATTCCCAACGAACTCCCCGTGGACACCGCCTGGGAAGACGTTTACCAGACCAGCGCCAGCAGCCTGCCCAGCAACGATGATGACGAGTGGGACTTCACCACCCGAACCTCCGTCGGCGAGAGCCTGCAGAGCCATTTGCTGTGGCAATTGAACCTGGCGCCGATGTCCGACACCGATCGCCTGATCGCCGTAACCCTGATCGACTGCATCAATAATCAGGGTTACCTGGACGAGACGCTTGAAGAGATTCTTGAAGCGTTTGACCCGGAACTGGACATCGAGCTCGACGAGATCGAAGCCGTCCTGCACCGCATCCAGCAGTTCGAGCCCGCCGGCATTGGTGCGCGCAACCTCAGTGAGTGCTTGCTGCTGCAACTGCGCCAACTGCCCGCCAAGACCCCTTGGCTCGCCGAAGCCCAACGCCTGGTCACCGACTACATCGACCTGCTGGGCAGTCGCGACTACAGCCAGCTGATGCGCCGCATGAAGCTCAAGGAAGACGACCTGCGTCAGGTCATCGAGCTGGTACAGAGCCTCAACCCTCGTCCGGGCTCACAAATCGAGTCCAGCGAAGCCGAATACGTCGTGCCTGATGTGATTGTGCGCAAGGACAACGAGCGGTGGCTGGTGGAGTTGAACCAGGAATCGGTGCCACGCCTGCGAGTCAACCCGCAATACGCCGGCTTTGTACGCCGCGCTGACACCAGCGCCGACAACACCTTCATGCGCAACCAGTTGCAAGAGGCCCGCTGGTTCATCAAGAGCCTGCAAAGCCGCAACGAAACCCTGATGAAAGTGGCCACCCAGATCGTCGAGCACCAGCGCGGCTTCCTGGAATACGGTGACGAAGCGATGAAACCCCTCGTTCTGCACGATATCGCCGAAGCGGTAGGCATGCACGAATCGACGATTTCCCGGGTGACCACGCAAAAATTCATGCATACCCCACGGGGTATTTATGAGTTGAAATACTTTTTCTCCAGCCATGTAAGCACCTCCGAAGGCGGCGAATGCTCGTCAACGGCGATCCGCGCGATCATCAAAAAACTGGTTGCCGCGGAAAATCAGAAAAAGCCGTTGAGTGACAGCAAGATCGCTGGTTTACTGGAGGCACAAGGCATTCAGGTCGCCCGTCGAACCGTCGCCAAGTACCGCGAGTCCCTAGGGATCGCGCCTTCCAGCGAGCGTAAGCGTTTGATGTGACGGGCGGGCCATAGCGTTCCAGTGGCAGGCATTTCTGCCTGTCGCTTTATGCACTGGCAACGAAGGAGAAGCTGTATGCAAGTTAATATCAGTGGACACCAACTGGAAGTGACCGAACCGCTGCGCGCCTATATCGGCGAAAAACTCAAACGAATTGAGGGGCATTTCGACAAGATCACCAACGTGCAAGTCATTATGACTGTCGAAAAGCTGAAGCAGAAAATCGAAGCCACCTTGCGTATACCCGGCGGGGAAGTTGTCGCCAATGCCGAGCATTCAGATATGTATGCCGCCATCGACGACCTGACCGACAAGCTGGATCGCCAAATCAAAAAGCATAAGGAAAAGCAGCAGAGCCTCCTTCAAGGCACCGGCCGCTAACACTCCCCACCCATGATCCGACTTGAAACCATCCTGACCCCCGGCCGCTCCCTTGTGAACGTGCCGGGCGGCAGTAAAAAGCGCGCCCTCGAACAAATTGCCAACCTAATCGGCCGCGAAGTGCCCGAACTGGATACGCAAGCTGTGTACGAGGCGCTGATCGCCCGTGAAAAACTCGGCTCGACCGGTTTTGGCAACGGCATCGCTATTCCTCACTGCCGCCTGCAAGGCTGTGAGTCTCCGGTCAGCGCCCTGCTGCACCTGGACGCCCCCATCGATTTCGACGCCATCGACGGTGCCCCGGTCGACCTGCTGTTCGTTCTGCTGGTCCCGCAAGCCGCCACCGATGCGCACCTGGAACTGCTCCGGCAGATCGCCAGCATGCTCGACCGCAAGGAAGTACGCGACAAACTGCGCAGTGCCAGCAGCAACGAGGCGCTGTATCAGGTTGTCCTGGACGAACAAAACGGGCAGTAATCATGCGTTTGATCATCGTCAGCGGCCGCTCCGGCTCAGGTAAAAGCACCGCCCTCAATGTTCTTGAGGATAGCGGCTTCTATTGCATCGACAACCTGCCCGCCGGCCTGCTGCCGGAGCTGGCGGAACGTGCCCTGATCCACACCGAACTCGCGCAACCTCTGGTCGCTGTGTCTATTGACGCCCGCAACCTGCCCAGCCACCTCTCGCGCTTCCCGGAACTGCTTGAGGAAGTACGCGCCAAGCATATTCATTGCGACGTGCTGTACCTGGATGCGGATGAAGAGACCCTGCTCAAGCGTTTCTCCGAAACCCGTCGACGCCACCCCCTCAGCAGCCCCCACCGCTCGCTGGCTGAAGCTATCGAGGATGAGACCAAGCTGCTCGGGCCGATCATTGATCTCGCCGACCTCAAGATCAACACCACCAGCCTGAACCTGTATCAGCTGCGCGATGCCATCAAGCTGCGCCTGCTGAACCAGCCGGAGCCTGGCACGGCGTTTCTCGTCGAGTCGTTTGGCTTCAAGCGTGGCATGCCGGTCGATGCCGACTTGGTGTTCGACGTGCGCTGCCTGCCCAACCCTTACTGGAAACCGGAGCTGCGTGAACAGTCCGGGCTGGATCAGCCTGTGGCCGAGTACCTGGCGGCACAACCGGATGTCGAGGAGATGTTCCAGGACATTTCCAGCTACCTGCTCAAATGGTTGCCGCGCTTTGCCGCGAGCAATCGGGCCTATGTCACCATTGCCATCGGCTGCACCGGCGGCCACCACCGTTCCGTCTACTTGACCGAACGCCTGGGCCAGGTGCTGCAACAAACCCTCAAGAACGTCCAGGTTCGCCACCGCGACCTTAGCTGAAAGGAACACCCTCGCGATGCCCGCTCTGGAAATTGAAATAATCAACAAACTGGGCTTGCACGCCCGGGCCTCTGCCAAGTTCGTCGGCGTTGCCGGGCAGTTCCCCTGCCAGATTCGAGCCGGACGTACTCCGGAGTCGATGGTCGATGGCAAAAGCATCATGGCCATGATGATGCTGGCTGCCGGCAAGGGCACGAATATTCACTTGAAGACGGAAGGCGAGCAGGAGCAGGAGGCGATGGACGCCTTGGTGAAGTTGATCAATAACTTCTTCGACGAAGGCGAATAAGCAACCTGCTGTAGGAGCGAGCTTGCTTGCGAAGAACGTCAACGATTATGCGGGCATGCTGGTTTAACGCGGCGCCTGGACGTTTTTCGCGAGCAAGCTCGCTCCTACAGTAGACAGGCTCTACCCCAACGCAGTATCCATCACCATCATCAAACAAAACCCGATGCACAGTCCCAGGCTGGCGAGCTTTTCGTGACCATTGCGCCGCGATTCCGGGATCACTTCATGAGTCACCACCAGCAACATCGCCCCAGCAGCCAGCGCCAGCCCCAAGGGCAACAGCACTTCGGCCAGGCTCACCAACCAGGCACAGAGCACAGCAAATACTGGTTCGACCAAACCTGAGGCAGCGCCTATCAGGAAGGCTTTGAACCGCGACATCCCTGCCCCGGCCAATACCAGCGCGATCACCAGGCCTTCGGGCACATCCTGCAACGCAATGCCCATGGCCAAGCTGTCGGCATCCGGCATTCCACCGCCTGCCGAAACGCCCACCGCCATGCCTTCCGGGATGTTGTGGGCAATGATGGCAAACACGAACAGCCAGATACGTGGCGGGATCACCGGTTTATCCGATGTGCCCACCAACATCTCCGGGCTGGCGCCGGACACTTTGCGGTCAACCAGATACAGCCCAAAAGCCCCCAGCATGATGCCAAAGCTGATCAAGCCACTGGCGCCCCAAGGCGAGAGCCCCAGGCTTTCAGCGGCGGCAATGCCCGGCACGATCAGCGAAAACGCCGTCGCCGCCAACATCACTCCAGCCCCAAAGCCCAGCAACGTATCGCTCAACGCCAGCGGCATCCGCCGGATGACCAACACCGGCACCGCACCCAACGCCGTGCCGAGCGCGCAGATCGCCCCGCCCTGCAGGGCTCGCAGGATACGCGGCTCCAAGTTCAGCCAGGCCAGCCCGTGAGCCACCAGCAATGCAGTACCTGCCAACAGCAGCAGCGAGCCAAACGCATAACGAAACATTCGCCCGCTGCTGATCGCCAGTATTTCAGTGCCCATAGTCGGCCTTAGATCTTGTTGTGGAGGTGAATATCAGGCTACGGCAGCCTGATAACGTGCGGCGACTTCCGGCCAGTTGATAACACTGTAGAAGGCATTGATGTATTCAGGGCGACGGTTCTGGTAGAGCAGATAATAGGCATGCTCCCACACGTCCAGGCCAAGGATCGGCGTGTTGCCGCTCATCAATGGGCTGTCCTGGTTGCCGCTGCTTTCCACCACAAGGGTCTTTTGCGGGGTAACGCTAAGCCACGCCCAACCACTGCCGAACCGGGTCAACGCGGCTTTGGTGAACGCTTCCTTGAAGCTGCCGAAACCGCCCAGTTGCTCGTCGACAGCCTTGCCCAGCGCACCCTCAGGCTTGCCACCACCTTTGGGCGACATCACGGCCCAGAACAACGAGTGGTTGGCGTGGCCGCCACCTTGGTTGATCACAGCGGCACGCAGTTTTTCCGGCAGTTGCTGGACGCTGGAGACCAGTTTTTCAATCGGCCAACCGACGAATTCAGTCCCCTCTATAGCGGCGTTGAGGTTATTGATGTAGGTCTGGTGATGCTTGGTGTAGTGGATTTCCATGGTTTGCGCATCGATATGCGGTTCCAGGGCATCGTAGGCGTAAGGCAAGTCAGGCAAGGTGTAGGTCATATCAATGTGCTCCGTAATAAGGACTGTTGCGGGTCGCCACATCCGGGTGCGCCGCCGTACCACCCAGCAAGCGATGGGTACGTGGGTACTCGCCGTGATCGCTGATGAAATTCAACAGTTCGACGTAGGTTTTGCTGCTCTGACGCAGGGCCGCTTCGCGCAATTGCGGGCTCAGCCGCGGGTCCTGCATGGTCTGCAGCAGGCGCTGGTGAATGGCACAGAGGTATTCAGCGCTTTCCTCTGGCTGATTCAGGCGCAGGTGCAGGTCCGCCAGGTTGTGATGGGAAATGACGCAAGCCGCCACTGCTTCGTCGGCATCCGCCCAGCGCTCGAACAACACTTGCGCCAGGGCCAGGGCTTGTAAGTAAGCCTCGCGAGCGTCAACCAGTTCGCCCTGCATAAAGCAGCGATTGGCCCGTTCGATCGTGCGTTTCCAATGCTCCATGGTGAGCCTCCAAAGCAGGTTCGGTGATTACACGCCGCCGGCCGTGAGCTTTTCCGGGTCCAAAAGGATCTCCAGTTGGCTGCGGGACAAGTCGGTGTGCTCGAGGGCGACTTCAATCACCGGACGGCCTTGCTGATAGGCCTTCTTGGCGATTTCAGCAGCCTTTTGGTAACCAATGATCGGGTTGAGTGCGGTGACCAGGATCGGGTTGCGCGACAGCGCTTCCTTGAGCTTGGCTTCGTTGACCTTGAAGCTGGCAATGGCCTTGTCCGCGAGCAAACGGCTGGAATTGGCCAGCAGTTCGAGGCTGCTGAGCAGGTTCTGGGCGATGATCGGCAGCATCACATTCAGTTCAAAGTTGCCCGACTGGCCGGCAACGGTGATCACCGTGTCATTACCGATGACCTGTGCAGCGACCATGGCCGTCGCTTCGGGGATCACCGGGTTGACCTTGCCCGGCATGATCGACGAGCCAGGTTGCAGGGCTTCCAGCTCGATTTCGCCGAGGCCGGCCAGTGGGCCGGAGTTCATCCAGCGCAAGTCGTTGGCGATTTTCATCAGCGAAACAGCAGTGGCTTTCAACTGGCCGGAGACGGCGACGGCGGTGTCCTGGGAGCCGATCAATGCGAACAGATTCTTGCCTGGCGTGAATGTCACGTTGGTCAGCTTGCTCAGTTGCTGGCTGAAGCGTGCAGCAAATTCCGGATGTGCATTGATCCCGGTCCCCACCGCCGTACCACCCTGGGCCAGCGCCTGCAGGCTCGGCAGCAGGTCTTGCAAGTGGCCTATATTGGCCTTGAGCTGCTGCGCCCAGCCATTGAGCACCTGGCTCATGCGCACTGGCATGGCGTCCATCAGGTGGGTACGACCGGTCTTGATGAACGGGTGAACCTCTTCGGCCTTCTGCTCGATGACCTGCACCAGGTGCAGCAGAGCCGGCAGTGTTTGTTCATGCAACACCAACGCTGCGCTGACGTGGATGGTGGTCGGGATGATGTCGTTGCTGCTCTGCCCACAGTTGACGTGGTCGTTAGGGTTCACCGCCTCGCCCAGCACACGGCTGGCGAGGGTCGCAATCACTTCATTGGCGTTCATGTTGGAGCTGGTGCCGGAACCGGTCTGGAAGATATCCACCGGGAAGTGCTGCATATAGTCGCCTTCCAGCAAACCTTGAGCGGCGTCGACGATAGCCCTGCCCTGCCCTTCGCTGATCTGCTTGAGGTCGACGTTGACCTTGGCCGCAGCCGCCTTTGCCAGGATCAGCGCGCGAATGAATTGCGCCGGCATGCGTTGATGGCTGATCGGGAAGTTGTTCACCGCGCGCTGGGTTTGCGCACCGTACAAGGCCTCGGCGGGGACTTGCAGTTCGCCCATGCTGTCGCGTTCGATACGGGTGTTAGGGTCTGCCATCACTTATTTCCTGTGTCGCGTTGAGGTCTGAAAGCGGGCCAGGCAAGGCGTAGTCCGCTGGTAATGGTTGTTCCCTTGCCAAGGACTGCAACGCAGCCTGGCCCGCTTTCAGACACAACCCGAAGGGCCGGGCCTGCAATCGCGCAGGGCTGCGTTGCTCGGAGCTTATTTGGAACGACCAAACCGCGCTCCTCACGCCTTGCCCTGCGCGATTGCAGGCCCGGCGCGGCACAGGAAATAAGTGATGGCAGACCCTAATCATCGGAAGATCCTTGCACCAGGTCAGAAACGGAAATGGAAGGCAGCAATTCGCAGGTCGCCAATTGCCAGGCAAAGGTCTGCCAGCGCTTGAGGCGGCAGGCACACTGGGAAAGTTTTTCCAGGTCGCGCAACGGGCGCCAGGCCTGATCCAGGCACATGGATCGCCAATGCCACGGCAAGGCGATATCGCTGGCGGTGTCGATAAGCAGGCGGAATGAAGTTTCAGCGATCGTCCACGGATGGGTCGCGGTGCAGCACGCCAGGTATCGACCCTCGTTGAGGTAATGTTCGATCAGGCGAGGTTCATTGGGATCGAGGCCACAGCGAATCTGACGACTCATCCAGCGCCAGCTCTCCAGGTAAGGATCCTCATGCAGGACAGAACTCATGATCCACACTCATTCGGTAATGATATTTATTATTAAATGATATTGAGAATCAAAACAAGGGCGACTCGTTAATCCCCCTGCAACACAGGCATAAAAAAGGCGCGCCATCCGTGGGATGGCGCGCCTTTTTGTGAAGCGTCGGAAGGATTAACTGCCAGCGACTGTCATACGCTCGATCAAGACCGAACCTGTGCGAATATTGCTACGCAGTTCCAGGTCGTTACCCACCGCAACGATCTGCTTGAACATATCGCGCATATTGCCCGCAATGGTCACTTCCTGGACGGCGAACTGAATCTCGCCGTTTTCCACCCAGAAACCCGCTGCACCACGCGAGTAATCGCCCGTGACCATGTTCAAGCCATGGCCCATCAACTCGGTGACCAGCAGACCGCGCCCCATGCGCCGCAACAGCGCCGCCTGGTCCTCATCACCATGGGTGACGAACAGGTTATGCACGCCGCCGGAGTTGGCGGTGCTGGGCAGACCGAGTTTGCGACCGGCGTAAGTGCCCAATACGTACGACACCAACTCACCCTTCTCGACGAACGGCTTGGCATAGGTCGCCAGGCCATCACCGTCGAACGACGAGCTGCCCATGGCGCGCATCAGGTGCGGACGCTCATCGATGGTCAGCCATTCCGGGAACAGCTTCTGGCCGATTGCACCCTCAAGGAACGATGACTTGCGATACAGGTTGCCGCCGGAAATCGCCCCCAGAAAGCTGCCGAACAATCCACCGGCCAGTTCCGCAGAAAACAGCACCGGCACTTCACATGTCGGCACCGGGCGCGCGCCCAGGCGGCTCGCGGCACGTTGCGCGGCACGCTGGCCAATGCTGGCCGGGGCTGCCAGCAACTCACCTTTACGGTTCACGTCGTACCAATAGTCGCGCTGCATCTGACCGTCGGCTTCGGCGATCATCACGCAACTCAGGCTGTGACGAGTGGAGGCATAACCGCCGATAAAACCATGGCTGTTGCCATAGACGCGGCAACCTTGATGGGTGCTTAACGTGGTGCCATCGGCGTTCTTGATGCGGGCATCGGCATCGAACGCCGCTGCTTCGCAGATAAGTGCCTGCTCGATGGCTTGCTCCGGGGTGATATCCCAGGCATGGAACAGGTCGAAATCATTCAGGTCTTTGGCCATCAGCGCCTTGTCGGCCAAGCCTGAACTTTCATCCTCGGAGGTGTGCTTGGCAATCGCCAATGCGGCGGCAACCGTCTCGCGAATCGCTTCCGGGCCACTGGCCGACGTGCTGGCCGAACCTTTGCGCTGCCCGACGTACAAGGTGATGCCAAACCCCTGGTCGCGGTTGAATTCAACGGTTTCGACTTCCCGCTGACGCACCGACGTCGACAGCCCCTGCTCCAGCGACACCGCTACTTCACAGGCACTGGCACCCTGACGCTTGGCCTCGGCAAGGATCTGCTCGACTTGTTCCTGCAGTGCCGGTAACGCTTGCGGACCGACGCTTTGGGCTGCACTCATGGTTTTCTCCACTCAAATTCTGCTTTCGGTTAAGGCCATCGAGCGACCGGGCCGGACAAGTGGCCCCCGACTGGTTATCATGGCGGCGTTTCTTTGCGGACTGCCACCATGGTTGATTCTTACGACGACTCCCTCGATGGGGAGAAAAGCAAAACCCAGGTCAAACGTGAGCTGCATGCTCTGGTTGACCTTGGCGAGCGCCTTACAACGCTCAAGCCGGATTTGGTTGCAAAACTGCCACTGACCGACGAAATGCGCCGGGCTTTGGCGGATGCGCCTAAGCACACCGCGAATATCGCGCGTAAACGGCACATCATGTTTATCGGCAAATTGATGCGCGACCAGGACACTGACGCCATTCTGACCTTGCTCGATCAACTCGATGCCTCCACTCGCCAGTACAACGAACGCTTCCATAACCTGGAGCGTTGGCGTGACCGTTTGATCGGCGGCGACGATGCCGTTCTGGAGAAATTCGTATTGGACTATCCGGACGCGGACCGCCAGCAACTGCGCTCCCTGATCCGTCAGGCCCAGCACGAACTGGCGCAAAACAAGGCTCCGGCCACCAGCCGAAAAATCTTCAAGTACATCCGTGAGCTGGACGAGGCTCAGCGCGGACTGCGCTGATCCCCTTCCCCGGGTGGCGGTCTCCGCCACCCGAAGCTCCACCGCTTACGACCCCGTGCCACCCACGGTGATCGCATCAATTTTCAAGGTAGGCTGGCCGACACCCACAGGTACCGACTGCCCGTCCTTGCCGCACGTACCCACGCCGCTGTCCAGCGACAGGTCGTTACCCACCATCGATACCTTGCTCATCGCCTCCGGACCGTTACCAATCAACGTCGCCCCTTTGACCGGCGCGGTAATCTTGCCGTCTTCGATCAGGTACGCCTCGCTGGTGGAGAACACGAATTTGCCGCTGGTGATATCCACCTGGCCGCCGCCGAGGTTGGCGCAGTAGATACCGCGTTTCACCGAGGCGATGATTTCCGCCGGGTCGCTTTCGCCACCGAGCATGTAGGTGTTGGTCATGCGCGGCATCGGCAGGTGTGCGTAGGACTCGCGACGGCCGTTGCCGGTCCGCGCCACGCCCATCAGGCGGGCATTGAGCTTGTCTTGCATGTAGCCCTTGAGTACGCCGTTTTCGATCAGCGTGGTGCACTCGGTCGGCGTGCCTTCGTCATCGACGGTCAGCGAGCCACGGCGACCGGCCAGGGTGCCGTCATCGACGATGGTGCACAGCTTGGACGCAACCATCTCGCCCATGCGCCCGCTGTAGGCCGAACTGCCCTTGCGGTTGAAGTCGCCTTCCAGGCCATGGCCCACGGCTTCGTGGAGCAATACGCCCGACCAACCCGAACCCAACACTACCGGCAAGGTACCGGCGGGCGCCGGAATGGCTTCCAGGTTAACCAGCGCCTGGCGCAGCGCTTCACGGGCATAGCCCATGGCGCGGTCGTCGGCGAGGAAATAACGGTAGTCGGTACGCCCGCCGCCACCATGGCCGCCGCGCTCGCGGCGACCGTTCTGCTCGACGATCACGCTGACGTTGAAGCGCACCAGCGGACGCACATCCGCCGCCAGGCTGCCATCGGTGGACGCCACCAGGATGCGCTCCCACACACCCGCCATGCTCACGGTGACCTGCTGGATACGCGTGTCCAGGGCACGGGTGGCCGCGTCGACACGCTTGAGCAAATCGACCTTTTCAGCGCGGCTCATCACTTCCAGCGGGTTGTCTGGCCCGTAAAGCTGCGCCACGTCCTGGGTGGTGAACGCCTGAACCGTGCCGTTCTGCCCCGCGCGGGAAATCGACCGCGCAGCACGAGCTGCCAGGCCCAGGGCTTCAAGCGTGATCGCGTTGCTGTAGGCAAATCCGGTTTTTTCACCGGATTGCGCCCGCACGCCCACACCCTGATCGAGGTTGAAGCTGCCTTCCTTGACGATGCCGTCTTCCAGGGCCCAGGACTCGGAAATCTGCCCCTGGAAATACAGGTCGGCCGCGTCAATACCTGGCCCGGCCAGATCACCGAGCACGGTTTGCAAGCTTTCGATGGTCACGCCACCGGGTGCCAGGAGGTGTTCACTGACTGAGGACAACAACTCGCTCATAGGTTTGGCCTTAAATTCATCGTTCTGAAGCAGGTCGCCGCGCGCCCTGCGAGAAAAAGCGCCGGTGGTTGACCACCGGCATGCGCGCCCGTATCGACGCCTGTTCACTGCTATCGCGTTCGGCCAGCAACACCGCTTCGCCTTGATCCTGTTGTGTCAGCACGCGCCCCCAAGGGTCGACAATTGCCGCACGACCATAGGTTTCCCGTGGCCCCGGGTGCACACCGCCCTGGGCGGCCGCCAGCAGGTAACACTGGGTCTCGATGGCCCGCGCACGAATCAGCACGTCCCAATGCGCGGCGCCGGTCACCGCGGTAAACGCCGAGGGCGCGGTAATCAATTCAGCCCCCGCCGCACGCAATTCGCTGTACAACTCCGGGAAGCGCAGGTCATAGCACACCGTCAGGCCCAAGCGCCCGACCGGCGTATCCGCCACCACCACGTTGCCCCCGAAAGCATAGTCATCGGATTCCCGATAGCGACCCCGAGCGTCCGCCACGTCGACATCGAACAGGTGCAGCTTGTCGTAGCGGGCGACGATCTCGCCCCTGTCATCCACCAGCAGCGAGCAGGCATTGGACTTGGCGTTCGGTTGATCCTTGGGCGGTAACGGCAAAGTGCCGGCCACTATCCATAAGGTGAGGTCGCGGGCGGTCTGTTTCAACCATGGCAGGATCGGGCCTTCGCCCAACGCCTCGGCACGCCCGATATCGGCCACGTCACGGCGGCCCATGGCGGCAAAGTTTTCCGGCAGCACCGCCAGTTTCGCACCGCCCTGTGCCGCTTGCTCGAGCAAGCGCCGGGCCTGGGCCAGGTTGGCCAGCACATCGCTCTGGCTGACCATCTGAATTACCGCAAAGGACATGGGCCGATACTCCGTAAACGAATAGTCTCAGGCTACTCCAGAAAACCTCAGTTAGGCTTTTCGAATGGCTTGTCGAAGGTGATTTTCGGGTCTTTCCACGGCCCTTCCACTTTGTATTGCACGCTGGCAAAGCGCGAGACACGGTCACCGATCAATTTATCGATCAAGAACAAAGCGCCACCAATGGCCGGCGCACCGACAATCAGCGCAGCGATCGGCAGGTTGTTGGTGACCGGCAGGGTCACCAACAGCTTGGCGTTAACACGATCAGCCACCAGGTCCAGGGTGCCATTAAGCTCCAGGTTGCTCGAAGGCCCGGTCAGGATGATCGGCTCACGGGTCACAAACACTCCGTTGCTGGCGGCCAGCAAACCTTTGACCCGGTCATAGCTCAAGCCCTTGCCAAGCAAGTCGGAGAAGTCCAGGCGCAGCCGGCGACCGATGGAGTTGAAGTTCAGCAGGCCGAACACCCGCAACGCCTGGGCGCCCCCTTCCACTTCAACAAATTGACCTTTGCGGAAGGCTGCATCCAGGCTGCCGGAGAAGCGCTTGGGCCCGACCCAGGCGGGCGAACCCGGCCAGCGGCCGTCCACATCCAGATGGAAGTCTTCGCTGGTGACAGTCGGTGCAAAGCCCCACCCCTTGAGCACATCAGCGATGTTCTTGCCGTCCAGGCGCCCCTTGTACCAACTGCTGCTGTCACCCGGCGCGCCTTCCCAACCGCCCGCGCCCTTGAGCTGAAGGCCCTTGAGGCCCAGATCCAGATTGTTGAAGGCCATGCCCTTGGCGGTTGGCCGGACTTTCAGCGACCAGGCCCCCACCAAGTCCGGCCCCTGGAACAGTTGATCGATGCTGATATCCAGCGCCGGAATGTCCTTAGGATCGATATCAGCCAGTGGGTCCGGCGCGTTTTCGTCTGCCTGTACGGTCGGGTCCACGGCCGGTAGTTTCACGTATTGCAGGTTGATGGCAATCGGCGCGCCCTTGGCATCAGGCAGGTTTACCGTGCCTTTGGCTTGCTGGCTGTCGAGTTGCAGGCCCCACGCGGTGGGTTTGCGGTCGAGTTGCAAGTTGACCTGGTCAAACTGCTTGCCAAAGCCGGTCAGCTTGCCCACCTTGAAATCAGCACCGCTCAGCAGTTGTTTGGCGCTGCCGCCCGGGTCATTGCCGGCGTACTGGCTCACCAGCTTTTTCCACGGATCAATGTCCAGCTCCGAGAGCACTCCACGAATGCGCAAGCCCTTGCCACCGGGCAGCACCGCGTCGCCATCGCCGAGGAACAGCTCGCCGCGACCGTCATTGAGTTTGTCCGGCGGCGCCGCAAAGGTGAAGTTCGCCAGCTCGCCGTAATCAAACCAATAACGACGCTCGGCGCCCTGCAAGGTCATGCGGAACACACTGTCACGGCCCTGGCTGGTCGGCATGCCGAACGGCGCCGGCAGGTCCACGGCGACTCCTTTCAGATTGGAGCTGACCATCAACTGACTGTCGGCGCCGTCCAGATTGAGTTGCAATTGGTACGGAATATCACCGGACACCGGCAGCGGTTGGCCTACTTTCAACCAGTCCGTCAGCCGCTTGACCGTGACTTGGCCCTTTGCGATAACGCGAGTGCTGATGTTGCCCGGCTTGCCATCGGCAAAGATCTGCGCGGTGATCGGCCGGTCGAACGCCTGGGCGGTGATGTTCTGGCCGCTCAACCCCTTGGCACTGTCAAACCGGAATTCGCCCTTGAGCTGGTTCAAGTCAAGAGTCGGCTCGGCCAATTGCAGACGGGCCTTGTCGGTCTGGAAGTCCACCACAATCTTCGGTTCTGTGCCCTTGACCAGCGGAACATCCAGGTCGAGCTTGCCTTGCAGGTCGCCATCACCTTTCCAACCGGCGAAGGTCGACGCAGTCCCTATCGGGGCTTCCTGAAGGATTTTCAGGCCATCACCCAAACCACCCGAAAACTCACCGGTGAGCAACAGGTGGCTGTCCTTGCCCGCAGGCGCGTGAGGAATATTGACGTAGACGTCCTTGACCTTGGTGTCGAGCAACTGGCCCTTGCTGGCCAGGATGCGTACGCCGCTTTCCTCGACAAACACTTCGCCGTTGACCTTGCTCACATGCGGCCAGCCCGGCTGGAACGCCAGTTCGGCGTCATGCACCTTGAAGAACAGGCTGATATTGCGCGATGCCGGCAGCGCGTCGTGATCCAACGAGCCCTGGTACTGGAAGAAGCCTTGATCGACCGCGCCCTTGAGAATCGCGGTGCGCAGCCATTCGTCGAGAGCAGGGCTCAGCACCGCAGGCAAGTATTTAGGGGTGAAACGCCCGTCGCCGTCGACCATGCCGACACGCAGGTCCATGTAGTCTTCCTGGCTATGGTCGAAATGCAGGCGAATCAGGAAGTCGGCGGCCACCTTGCCTTCCTCACCCAGCACTTTGATATAGGGGGCGATCAGGGTGAAACCTTCTTTATCCAGCTTCCAGGTCAGCCGCGCATTGGCCTGGATGTACTGCCAGGGCTTGGCGAAGATAGGATCGAGGTGTAGGGAAAAGTCCTTGCTGTCCATGCGCAACTCGCCATGGCCCAAGTCACCGCTGATGCTGCCGGACACATTCCGCGCAGCGGGCGCGCCAAAATACGCATCAAAACCCACGCGCTCCAGGTTGGCAGCAAAGCTGACTTTCTGATCGGTGGTGTCCTGCGGACGGAAATCCACCAGCACATTGCGCAGCAAGCCAGTGGCCTTGAGGTGTTCGATGGTTTTGGCGAAGCCTTCCGGCAATGGCGCCAGGGCATTCAGCAGCGGCGTAATCGGCGTGAGGTCCAGGCGATCGGCCTGTAGTTTCCAGATTTCCTGCGCCTTATCGGTGGCCAGGCTCTGTTGCAATTGCAGGCGCGATTCCCAGCGGGTCTCCCCAAGGTTCATCGCCAGCGTATCGAATAGCACCTTCAGGCCCGTTTCACTGCGTTGCAGGTAAGCGGTCAGCGCGAGATTTTCGATACTCACGGGCTTGCGGTCGGCGTAGCTGCCCTTCACTTGCGGTGAGTTGAGGCGCACCACGGCACTTTGCACAGTGCCCTTGGCCCAGGTCAGCCAGAATTCGCCGCCGGCCTTGAACTGCGTGAGTTTCCATTGCTGAGTCAGCCTGGCCGGCATCCATTTGGCCCAATCACTCTGGGGCAGGCTCAGGTAGGCCTGGACTTCGCCGTCTTTCCATTGGCTCGCGCGAATGCGGCTTTGCAGGCTCAGGGCCAGGGGCTGGCCATCGGGCAGGGTCAGGCGGGCATCCAGGCGTTGACGGCTAGAGCCGGTGTGAAGGCTCAGGCCTACGTAAGTCAGGGTCAGCGGTGCCTGCTCGAACGGCTGCAGGGTCACTTGGCTATCGAGCAACGACACACGCTTGACCATTTGCATGCGCTCGAGCAACTGCTGCGGGTCCAGCGGCTGGTCATCTTGCACCGGCAACCCTTGCAGCGCCCAATGGCCGTCCTTGTCTTCCTTGACGCTCAATTGCAGTCCGCTGACTTCCAGGTGCGCAATCCGTACTTCGCGAGCCATGAGGCTGGCCCAGATATCCGGCACCACTTCGACTTGGTCCAGGCGCAAGGCACTGCTGCCCTGGCCGACCATCACGTCGTGGGCCAGCAACACCGGCGCGAAACCGCTCCAGCGCCCTTCCAGGCTGCCGATGTGCAGCGGCATACCCACCGCAGCCTGGGCCTTGGCTTCGACTTCAGCACGGTATTCGGCCACCAGCGGCGTCAATTCACGACCCAGGCTCACGTATACGGCTGCCAATACCAGCAGCAAGGCGCACAGGCCCAGGCCCCAACGGGTCAAAGCGGCAAAAAAGCGTATTAGACGCTCCATGTCAGGCGACCCTCAAGACAGTAGTCGGACGGCAGATCAAGGTCTGCCGGGATCAACAAAAGAAAGCGAATGAGGATCAGAGCAGCACCACGTCGTATTGTTCCTGGGAATACATGGTTTCGACCTGGAAGCGAATCGTGCGCCCGATAAACCCCTCCAGTTCGGCAACATTACCGGACTCTTCATCCAGCAACCGGTCGACCACTTTCTGGTTGGCCAACACTCTATAACCTTCGGCCTGGTAGGCACGTGCCTCCCGCAGGATTTCCCGGAAAATCTCGTAGCAAACGGTTTCCGGGGTCTTCAACTTGCCGCGTCCCTGGCAACTGCTGCACGGCTCGCACAGCACCTGTTCCAGACTTTCACGGGTACGCTTGCGGGTCATCTGCACCAGGCCGAGCTCGGTGATACCGATGATATTGGTCTTGGCGTGATCACGTTCCAACTGCTTCTCGAGGGTCCGCAGCACCTGGCGCTGGTGCTCTTCGTCTTCCATGTCGATGAAGTCGATGATGATGATGCCGCCCAGGTTGCGCAGGCGCAGTTGCCGGGCAATCGCCGTGGCTGCTTCGAGGTTGGTCTTGAAGATGGTTTCTTCGAGGTTGCGATGGCCGACAAACGCACCGGTGTTGACGTCGATGGTGGTCATCGCTTCCGCCGGGTCCACGACCAGATAGCCGCCGGACTTGAGCGGCACTTTGCGGTCCAGGGCTTTCTGGATTTCGTCTTCGACGCCATAGAGGTCGAAGATCGGCCGCTCACCCGGGTAATGCTCCAGGCGGTCGGCAATTTCCGGCATCAGTTCGGCGACAAATTGCGTGGTGCGCTGGAAGGTTTCCCGCGAGTCGATACGAATTTTCTCGATCTTCGGGCTGACCAGGTCGCGCAGGGTACGCAGGGCCAGGCCCAGGTCCTCATAGATGACGCTTGGCGCGCCAATGGTCTTGATCTGTGCGCCGATCTGATCCCACAGGCGCCGCAGGTAGCGGATGTCCATGAGGATTTCATCGGCACCGGCGCCTTCGGCGGCTGTGCGCAGGATAAAACCGCCGGCTTCCTTGATGCCCTCGGCGGCCACGCAGTCGCTGACCACCTTTTTCAGGCGCTCACGCTCGGCTTCATCTTCGATTTTCAGGGAAATACCGACATGGGCCGTGCGCGGCATGTACACGAGGTAGCGCGAAGGAATCGACAGTTGTGTGGTCAGCCGTGCGCCCTTGGAACCGATGGGGTCCTTGGTGACTTGCACCACCAGGCTCTGCCCCTCATGCACCAGGGCGCTGATGCTTTCGACCGCCGGGCCTTCGCGCAGAGAAATTTCCGAAGCATGGATAAACGCCGCACGGTCCAGGCCGATGTCGACAAAAGCCGCTTGCATGCCCGGCAATACGCGCACCACCTTGCCTTTATAGATATTGCCGACAATGCCGCGCTTCTGGGTGCGCTCGACGTGCACTTCTTGCAGAACACCGTTCTCTACCACCGCCACGCGCGATTCCATCGGCGTGATATTGATCAGAATCTCTTCACTCATGGCTGGGTCTCGTTCAGGCGTTTTCACAATAGTGACCGATCGCTTAAGGCTTGGCGCTGGAGTAAGGCGTTCAGCGCACGGTAAGGTTTTGCCAACAGGGTATGCCGAATTGGGCGAGCAGTTGCGCGGTTTCGCACACGGGCAGGCCTACCACAGCGGAATAACTGCCATTGAGCCCGGCGACAAATACCGACCCGAGCCCCTGGATAGCATAGCCGCCTGCCTTGTCCTGGGGTTCGCCACTGTGCCAGTAGGTTGTAGCCTCTTCGACAGAAATCCCACGAAAATGTACGCGACTGCTTACACATCGAGTTTCAGAGTGCAGGCCATCAGTCAGGGCAATGGCAGTAAGGACTTCATGCTCACGCCCCGCCAGGGCCATCAACATCGCCAGCGCATCCGCCTGGTCCACCGGCTTGCCAAGAATCTGGCCGTCGACAATCACCGCCGTGTCGGCGCCCAGCACGCAGGCGTCCGAGGTTTGCTCAAGCGCAGTAAAACCCGCCGCCGCCTTGCCGCGCGCAAGGCGCTCGACGTAGGAAACGGCGGATTCATTAGTAAGGGGAGTTTCATCAATGGCGACGCTGACCACGGTGAAGGGCACACCAATCTGGGTCAGCAGTTCACGCCGCCTGGGGGAGCCCGAGGCCAGATAAAGCGAATTCATTGCAGACTCTCCCTGTAGGGTTCGATAACCAGGCAGAGCCTCGCAATCCATTCAATTGATTTTATAACGACGACTTAACCCACGCAGACCGAAACTGACCCATGGCCACAGCAGCGCACTGACCAGGGCCGGCAACACCAGCGCAAGAGTCGGCTGTCGGTTACCGGTGAGGGCACTGAGCCACAACTGCACCAACTGCGCCAGGCCGAAGATCACCAGGATCACCAGGCACTGTTGCCACATCGGGAACATGCGCAGACGCTGCTGCAACGACAGCACCAGGAAGGTAATCAAGGTGAGGATCAACGCGTTCTGGCCCAGCAAGGTGCCATAGAGCACATCTTCCGCCAAGCCCAGGAACATGGCCGTGACCATGCCCACCTTGTGCGGCAGGTTCAGCGACCAGAACGCCAGCAGCAAGGCCAGCCACAGCGGACGCAGGATTTCCATGAATTGCGGCAGCGGCGAAACGCTGAGCAGCAAGCCGATGGCGAAGGTCAGCCAGACGAGCCAGCCATTACCTGAATGAGTACCGGCCATTATTCCTCCCTCTGCCGCGTGGTTGCCGGCGCAGCAGCCGGCGGCTTCACTGCGGGCGTCGTGGTAGCAGGCGTGGCGGCCGGCGTGGCGGCCGGCGGCTTGGTCGCAACCGGTTTCACCGGGCGGGCGCTGTGAACGGCCGGTTTGATCGGTGTGGCCACTGGCGCGGCTGCCGCTGGGACTGTGGCCGCCGGTGTCGCGGGCGTTGCAGGCGCAGGTTTAGGCACTTTGGCGGGAATGATCGGCGCAGTGCCGTTTTGCTTGTCTTCCGCTTCCTGGGCCTGGGCGGCTGCGTTGGCGCGCTCTTCCGGGGTGCGGTTGTCGCTGAACACCAGCAGCAGATAGCGGCTGCGGTTGAGTGCGGCGGTGGGCACAGCACGCACGATAGCGAACGGCTGGCCGGAATCGTGGATCACTTCCTTGACCGTCGCCACCGGGTAACCCGCCGGGAAGCGCTGGCCCAGGCCGGAGCTGACCAGCAGGTCGCCTTCCTTGATGTCCGCAGTATCGGCTACGTGACGTAATTCCAGACGTTCCGGATTACCGGTGCCGCTGGCAATCGCACGCAAGCCGTTGCGGTTGACCTGCACCGGAATGCTGTGGGTCGTGTCCGTCAACAGCAATACCCGCGAGGTGTAGGGCATCAGCTCGACCACCTGGCCCATCAGCCCTCGGGCATCGAGTACCGGCTGGCCGAGAACCACACCGTCGCGCTCACCCTTGTTGATGATGATGCGGTGGGTAAAGGGGTTGGGGTCCATGCCGATCAACTCGGCCACTTCGACCTTCTCGTTGACCAGCGCGGAAGAGTTGAGCAACTCGCGCAGCCGAACGTTCTGCTCTGTGAGGGCCGCAAGCTTTTGCATGCGCCCCTGCAGCAGCAGGTTTTCAGTCTTGAGTTTTTCGTTCTCGGCGACCAGCTCGGTGCGGCTGCCGAATTGGCTGGCCACGCCCTGGTAGAGACGTTGCGGAAGGTCGGTGATCCAGTAGGTCTGCATCAACACCAGCGACATTTGGCTACGCACAGGCTTGAGCAGTGCAAAGCGGGCATCGACCACCATCAGCGCGACCGAAAGCACGACCAGCACCAATAAGCGCACGCCCAATGAGGGGCCTTTGGCGAAAAGCGGTTTAATAGGCCGCTCCTCCCAGGCAAATGTTCTCTTTATTCATACGGCATCTAACCGGCCTGGATGCAGATTGAAGAAGATAAACGCCAACAGGCAGCACTGCAAAGTGCTGCCTGCGGGCGAAACATGGGCAAACCAGCAAACACTTATTCGCTGGAGAGCAGGTCCATGGTGTGTTTATCCATCATTTCCAGTGCACGGCCACCACCACGGGCGACGCAGGTCAGCGGGTCTTCGGCGACGATCACCGGCAGACCGGTTTCCTGGGCCAGCAACTTGTCGAGGTCGCGCAGCAAGGCACCACCACCGGTCAGTACCAGGCCACGCTCGGCGATATCGGAAGCCAGTTCCGGCGGCGATTGCTCCAGAGCGCTCTTCACAGCCTGAACGATGGTCGCCAGCGACTCTTGCAGAGCTTCCAGCACTTCATTGGAGTTCAGGGTGAAGGCACGTGGAACGCCTTCGGCCAGGTTGCGACCGCGAACATCGACTTCGCGAACTTCGCCGCCCGGGTAAGCGGTACCGATTTCCTGCTTGATGCGCTCGGCAGTGGATTCGCCGATCAGGCTGCCGTAGTTACGACGTACATAAGTGATGATCGCTTCGTCGAAGCGGTCGCCGCCTACGCGTACGGATTCGGCATACACCACACCGTTCAGGGAAATCAGGGCGATCTCGGTAGTACCACCACCGATATCCACCACCATCGAACCGCGCGCTTCTTCTACCGGCAGGCCGGCACCGATCGCAGCAGCCATTGGCTCTTCGATCAGGAACACTTCACGGGCACCGGCACCAAGGGCCGATTCACGGATGGCACGACGCTCCACCTGGGTGGACTTGCACGGAACGCAGATCAGCACACGAGGGCTGGGCTGCAGAAAGCTGTTTTCGTGAACCTTGTTGATGAAGTACTGCAGCATCTTCTCGCAGACACTGAAGTCGGCGATCACGCCGTCTTTCATCGGACGAATGGCAGCAATATTGCCTGGTGTTCGGCCAAGCATACGCTTGGCCTCGGTGCCAACGGCAACGACACTTTTCTGATTACCATGGGTCCGAATAGCCACAACCGATGGCTCATTCAGGACGATTCCGCGCTCGCGCACGTAAATAAGGGTGTTGGCAGTGCCCAGGTCAATGGAAAGATCGCTGGAAAACATGCCACGCAGTTTCTTGAACATGGGGAAAGGACCCTAGGCAACGCGTGGGTAAAAAAGTGCGGCAAACTCTAACAACGACAGGGATTTTGGGCAAGGCGCCAATGTGCTAAATTGGCCGACTTTCTGTGCACCAACCCCCACAATCGCGGCCATATGACCGTAGAAATGCGGTAGTGTTCCTACAATCTAACACACGGACGCCCTCCGTTCTGTTTTCCACTGGAGAATCCCATGGCGCTTGAACGCTCCGACGTGGAAAAAATCGCTCACCTGGCCCATTTGGACCTTGTTGAAGCCGATCTTCCACAGACCACCGCAGCCCTGAACAGCATTCTCGGGCTGGCCGACCAAATGCAGGCCGTGAATACCGACGGCATCGAGCCCCTGGCTCACCCGCTGGAAGCCAACCAGCGCCTGCGCGCAGACGTCGTGACCGAAGTTAATAATCGCGAGGCCTATCAGTCCATCGCGCCAGCGGTCGAAAACGGCCTGTACCTGGTTCCGAAAGTCATCGACTAAAGGGAAAGAGCCTGCAATGCATCACATGACTCTGGCCGAGATCGCCCGCGGTCTCGCCGATAAAAAGTTTTCTTCCGAAGAGCTGACCAAGACCCTGCTGGCGCGTATCAACGCGCTCGATCCCAAGGTCAACAGCTTCATCAGCCTCACCGAAGAGCTGGCCCTGAGCCAGGCCAAGGCCGCCGACGCCCGTCGCGCCAGCGGTGAGAACGGCGCGCTGCTGGGCGCACCGATCGCCCACAAGGACCTGTTCTGCACCC
Source organism: Pseudomonas fildesensis (assembly GCF_001050345.1). Taxonomy (GTDB): domain Bacteria; phylum Pseudomonadota; class Gammaproteobacteria; order Pseudomonadales; family Pseudomonadaceae; genus Aquipseudomonas; species Aquipseudomonas fildesensis. The sequence continues at coordinate 162,855 of NZ_LFMW01000007.1, forward strand.
AGGGCATTCGCACCAGCTGCGGCTCGAAGATGCTCGACAACTTCAAGGCGCCCTACGACGCCACAGTGGTCGCCAAACTGGCCGCTGCCGGGGCCGTGACCCTGGGCAAGACCAACATGGATGAGTTCGCCATGGGCTCGGCCAACGAGTCGAGCTACTACGGCGCAGTGAAAAACCCATGGAACCTTGAACACGTGCCGGGCGGTTCCTCGGGCGGTTCGGCTGCGGCCGTTGCCGCGCGCTTCCTGCCGGCCGCTACGGCCACCGACACCGGCGGTTCGATCCGCCAGCCAGCCGCGTTCACCAACCTCACCGGGCTGAAGCCGACCTACGGTCGCGTTTCCCGTTGGGGCATGATCGCTTACGCGTCGAGCCTCGATCAGGGCGGCCCCCTGGCACGCACGGCTGAAGACTGCGCAATATTATTACAAGGCATGGCAGGGTTCGATAAACAGGACTCCACCAGCATCGACGAGCCGGTGCCGGACTACAGCGCCAGCCTGAATACCTCGATCAAAGGCCTGCGCATCGGCGTGCCTAAAGAGTATTTCAGCCCTGGCCTCGACCCGCGTATCGCCGAACTCGTGCACAACAGCGTCAAAGAGCTGGAAAAGCTCGGCGCCGTGATCAAGGAAATCAGCCTGCCGAACAACCAGCACGCGATTCCTGCGTACTACGTGATCGCGCCGGCCGAAGCCTCCTCCAACCTGTCGCGCTTCGACGGCGTGCGTTTCGGCTATCGCTGCGAGAACCCGAAAGACCTGACCGACCTGTACAAGCGCTCCCGTGGCGAAGGCTTTGGTGCCGAAGTGCAACGCCGGATCATGGTCGGTGCCTACGCCCTGTCGGCCGGTTACTACGACGCGTACTACCTCAAGGCGCAAAAGATCCGTCGCCTGATCAAGAACGACTTCATGGCTGCCTTTGAAGAAGTCGACGTGATCCTTGGCCCAACCACGCCGAACCCGGCCTGGAAGATCGGCGCCAAGACCGGAGACCCGATCGCCGAGTACCTGGAAGACCTGTACACCATCACCGCCAACCTCGCGGGCTTGCCGGGCTTGTCCATGCCTGCCGGTTTCGTCGATGGCCTGCCGGTCGGCGTGCAATTGCTCGCCCCGTATTTCCAGGAAGGCCGCCTGCTCAATGTGGCGCACCAGTACCAGTTGAACACTGACTGGCACACTCGCACCCCTACCGGCTTCTGAGGAGAACACTATGCAATGGGAAGTCGTGATCGGGCTGGAGATTCATACCCAGCTCGCCACCCAATCGAAGATTTTCTCCGGTAGCGCCACCACGTTCGGCTCCGAGCCCAACACCCAGGCCAGCCTCGTAGACCTGGGCATGCCCGGCGTGCTGCCGGTGCTGAACCAGGAAGCGGTGCGCATGGCGGTGATGTTCGGCCTGGCGATTGACGCCGAGATCGGCCAGCACAACGTGTTCGCCCGCAAGAACTACTTCTACCCGGACCTGCCCAAGGGTTACCAGATCAGCCAGATGGAATTGCCGATTGTCGGCAAGGGCTACCTGGATATCCCCCTGGAAGACGGCACCATCAAACGTGTCGGCGTGACCCGCGCGCACCTTGAAGAAGATGCCGGCAAAAGCCTGCATGAAGAATTCAACGGTGCCACCGGTATCGACCTGAACCGCGCCGGTACCCCGCTGCTGGAGATCGTTTCCGAGCCGGACATGCGCAGCGCCAAGGAAGCCGTAGCTTACGTCAAGACGATCCACGCGCTGGTGCGCTACCTGGGCATCTGCGACGGCAACATGGCCGAAGGCTCGCTGCGTTGCGACTGCAACGTGTCGGTGCGGCCAAAAGGCCAGGTCGAGTACGGCACCCGCTGCGAGATCAAGAACGTCAACTCGTTCCGTTTCATCGAGAAGGCGATCAACACCGAAGTGCGTCGCCAGATCGAACTGATCGAAGACGGCGGCAAGGTGATCCAGCAAACGCGCCTGTACGACCCGAACAAAGACGAAACCCGCGCCATGCGCAGCAAAGAGGAAGCCAACGACTACCGTTACTTCCCCGACCCGGACCTGTTGCCGGTGGTCATCGAGGATTCGTTCCTCAATGACGTGCGCGCCACCCTGCCGGAATTGCCACCGCAAAAACGCGAGCGTTTCCAGGCGCAGTTCGGCCTGTCGGTCTACGACGCCAGCGTACTGGCGTCGAGCCGTGAGCAAGCCGACTACTTCGAAAAAGTCGTGAGCATCGCCGGTGACGCCAAACTGGCAGCCAACTGGGTAATGGTTGAGCTAGGTAGCCTGTTGAACAAACAGGGCCTGGAAATCGACGAAGCCCCGGTCACCGCCGAGCAATTGGGCGGCATGCTGCTGCGCATCAAGGACAACACCATCTCCGGCAAAATTGCCAAGACCGTGTTTGAGGCCATGGCCAGCGGTGAAGGCAGCGCGGACGAGATCATCGACAAGCGCGGTCTCAAGCAAGTCACCGACAGCGGCGCCATTTCGGCCGTACTCGATGAGATGCTGGCGGCCAACGCCGAACAGGTCGAGCAATACCGCGCGGCAGACGAAGCCAAACGCGGCAAGATGTTCGGCTTTTTTGTCGGCCAAGCGATGAAGGCCTCCAAAGGCAAGGCCAACCCGCAACAGGTGAACGAACTGCTGAAAAGCAAGCTCGAAGGCTGACTCACGACGCATGATCGTTCCCACGCTCCGCGTGGGAACGCCTCAATGGACGCTCTGCGTCCGCTGTTGTGACGCGGAGCGTCACGGGCCGTATTTCCACGCGGTGCGTGGGAACGATCACTTTTTCGGGGAAATCTTGAATGAAGCGTCTACTCGGCCTCCTGGCCCTGTTCTCCCTGTTGGCCGGTTGCGCCAGCGGCCTCATCGACCCCAACGGCTACGACGAAACCGGTACCGCCTCCTACTACGGGGCCAAGCACCACGGCAAAAGGACTGCCAGCGGTGAACCCTTCAACCAGAACGCTCTGACCGCTGCCCATCGGCGCCTGCCTTTTGGTACCCAGGTCAAAGTGACGAATCTCGACAACGACAAATCGGTGGTGGTGCGCATCAATGATCGCGGCCCGCACACCCGTGGGCGCTTGATTGATCTTTCACGCAAGGCTGCCGAGCAGTTGGGTATGCTGCGCAGCGGGACCGCGCGGGTTCGCGTGCAAGCCCTGAGCAACTGACGGAGCCCTCGCCATTTTCGGATTAACCGCCCTCTCGCCCTGGAGCCTGATCGAATTGATCAGCGGCCTGGTGCTGCTGATCGTCGGCGCCGAAATCCTGGTGCGCGCTGCCGTGCGCCTGGCGGCCAGCCTCAAGGTTCGCCCGTTGATCATCGGCCTGACGATTGTCGCCTTCGGCAGCAGCGCACCGCAGATGACCGTCAGCCTGCAAGCCACCCTGGCCGGCAATACCGATATCGCTGTGGGCAGTGTGATCGGCAGCAGTATCTTCAACATCCTCGTGACCCTGGGCCTGTCGGCGCTGATCATTCCGCTGCGCGTCTCGCGGCAACTGGTGCGCCTGGATATCCCGGTGATGATCCTCGCCGGGCTACTGGTGTTTACGCTGGCAGCCAATGAAGAGCTGACACCCGTCGATGGCTTGCTGCTGCTGGTTGCGCTCATGGCCTACCTCGGAGTGCTGCACTACCAGACCCGCCATTCACGCCGCCCGCGCACACTGGACACCGTGGCCAGGGCGCCCTGGCTGAGCAGTGTGCTGCTGATGCTCGGCGGGTTGCTGGTGCTGGTGCTGGCCGGGCATTTGTTATTGGGGGCGGCGGTGGACGTGGCAAGCGACCTGGGCCTGTCGGAACGCATCATCGGCCTGACCCTGATCGGCGTCGGCACCTCCCTGCCCTGCCTCGCCACGTCGCTGATTGCTGCCCTGCGCGGCGAGCGGGAGATTGCCGTGGGCAACGTGATCGGCAGCAACCTGTTCAACCTGCTGGGGGTGCTGGGGCTGACTGCCCTGCTCGCGCCCTCACCGCTGTCGGTGTCACCCAATGCCCTGGATTTCGACCTGCCGGTGATGCTCGGCGTGGTGGTGTTGTGCCTGCCGGTGTTTTACACCGGCTACCGCGTGACCCGCGCCGAAGGCCTGGTGCTGCTGGGGTTGTACCTGGCGTATGGGCTGCATGTGATGGCATTCACTACCGGCATGCCCCTGGCCAACAAGCTTGAACAACTGATGCTGTATTACGTCCTGCCGGCGCTGGTGGCTTTCCTGTTGTTCAGTTCGCTGCGAGCCTGGCGCCGCCAACACAAGAGGGAATCGCAATGACCGATCAGAAAAAACCCGGGGTTGAAATGCGTCGTCAGGTGATGGGCGATGTATTCGTCGACCGCGCCCTGGGCAATGCCACCGAGTTCACCCAGCCGCTGCAGGACTTCGTCAACGAGCATGCGTGGGGCAGCGTATGGAACCGCGAAGGCCTGCCGCTAAAGACGCGCAGCCTGATCACCCTCGCCGCCCTCACAGCCCTCAAATGCCCACAGGAACTCAAGGGCCACGTGCGTGGCGCGCTGAACAATGGCTGCACCGTGGAAGAGATTCGCGAAGCACTGCTGCATTGCGCGGTGTATGCCGGTGTGCCGGCGGCAATTGACGCGTTTCGAGCCGCACAGGAAGTGATCGATACCTACCAGGCCGAGTAGGAGCGAAAATCGTCAACGATTAAGCGGGCAACCTGAATAAACGAGGCGCTCTCAGGTTTTTCGCGAGCAAGCTCGCTCCTACACCCAGCCCCCCGCCTGTAACACAAAAATCCCGATATTCGTGGTCACCGCCGCCATCAAGGTAGTGATCACGATAATCGCCGCCGCCAGCTCATGATTGCCCTCTGCCGCCCTGGCCATCACAAAGCTCGCCGCAGCGGTAGGTGCACCGAAGTACAGAAACAGAATCCCCAACTCCGGCCCCCGGAACCCGAGCAGCCAGGCGCCCAGCGTGGCGGCCACCGGCAGCCAGACCATCTTCATCAGACTCGCGCTCAGCGCCATGTTGCCGCTCTTGCGCAACGCCGCCAGGGACAACGTGCCGCCAATACAGATCAGCGCCAACGGCAATGTGGTGTCCGCCAGGTACTGCGCAGATTTCTCCAGCCAGCCCGGCAGGCCGATCTGGAAGTAGGCGAACGGCGCGGCAACCACCACGCTGATGATCAGCGGGTTGGCCACCACACTTTTGAAAATGCTCCACGGGTCGGACTTGATCACCGGGCTGTAGACCGCCAGCACAATGGTCGACAGCGTGTTGTAGAACAGGATCACCAGTGCCGCGAGGATCGCCCCCAGCGAGATGCCGTAGTCGCCGTACATGCTGGCGGCCAGCGCCAGGCCGATCACGCCGTTGTTGCCGCGAAAGGCACCCTGGGTGTAGATGCCACGGTCTTCGCGCTTGCAGCGAAAGATCGCCCAGCCCCACGCCAGCGCAAAACTGAGTAGCGTGGCGACGGAAAAGTAGATCAGCAATCCCGGCTTGAGCGCCGAATGCAGGTCGGCATGGAGGATGCCGAGAAACAGCAGCGCCGGCATGGTGACGTTGAACACCAGGGACGAGGCTGTGTGGATAAAGTTGTCGTTGATCCAGTTGATGCGCTTGAGCAGCACACCGAGGAACAGCATGGCAAACACCGGCGCGGTGATGGTGAGGGTGGTGAGGAAGATAGCCAGCATGCCGGTTAAACCTTGAGCCTGTGATCAGGACGCTCATGATAAGCCAGTGCAGACCGCTTCGTCTGGTCTACCACTTGAAACGCCGACCTCTGTGGCGAGCGGGCTTGCCCCGCGTTGGGCTGCGAAGCGGCCCCAAAACCAGACGCCGAGGAGTATCTGGTAAACCGCAGTCGTCTTTAACTGGGGGCGCTTCGCACCCCAACGCGGGGCAAGCCCGCTCGCCACAACAAGCCCGTTTGTCACCGTTCATTGCGGTCTCAGGTGATGGGCGCAGGGTTGAACAACGTGATGTCGTTATGCAGCTTGTGCTTCTCTGCCCACGTCTGCTTCTTACCGCTGGCCACATCCAGGTAGAAGTGAAACAACTCCCAGCCCAGCTCCTCGATGGTCGCGCGCCCGGTGGCAATGCGCCCGGCGTCAATATCGATGAGGTCCGGCCAGCGCTGCGCCAACTCCGTACGCGTCGACACCTTCACCACCGGCGCCATGGCCAGCCCGTAAGGCGTACCACGCCCGGTGGTGAACACATGCAGGTTCATCCCTGCCGCCAGTTGCAAGGTGCCACACACAAAATCACTGGCCGGCGTCGCGCAAAAGATCAGTCCCTTGCCCTTGAAACGCTCACCCGGGCCGAGCACCCCGTTGATCGCGCTGCTGCCGGACTTGACGATGGAGCCCAGGGACTTCTCGACAATGTTCGACAACCCGCCCTTCTTGTTCCCCGGCGTGGTGTTAGCACTGCGATCCGCCTCGCCCTTGGCCAGGTAACGGTCGTACCAGTCCATTTCCCTGACCAGCTCTTCAGCTACTTCCTTCGTCTCTGCGCGAGAAGTCAGCAGGTAGATGGCGTCACGCACTTCAGTGACTTCGGAAAACATCACCGTCGCCCCCGCCCGCAACAACAAATCCGAGGCATACCCCAACGCTGGGTTGGCGGTGATCCCGGAAAACGCATCACTGCCGCCGCACTGCATGCCCAGGATCAGCTCGGACGCCGGCACGGTTTCCCGGCGGCGCTGGTCGAGTTTTTTCAAGCGGACCTCAGCGAGCCCCATGATCTGCTCGATCATCTCGGTAAAGCCGTGACTGGAATCCTGCAGCCGATACAGCCACGGCTCGCTCAGATCGACGGAGCTGTCGTTGTCGTGCATTACCTGCCCGGCCTGCAATTTCTCGCAGCCCAGGCTGATCACCAACGCTTCGCCGCCCAGGTTCGGGTTGCGCGCCAGGTTGCGCACGGTACGGATCGGAATGTAGGCATCCGTCGCAGTGATTGCCACCCCGCAGCCGTAGCTGTGGGTCAGCGCCACCACGTCATCGACGTGCGGGTACTTGGGCAGCAATTCGTCCTTGATGCGCTTGACCGCATGGTCCAGCACCCCGGTGACGCACTGCACCGTGGTGGTAATGCCGAGGATATTACGCGTACCGACTGTGCCGTCGGCATTGCGGTAACCCTCGAACGTGAACCCCTCCAAAGGTGCCTGGGCTTCAGGCACTTCAGTGGAAAGCGGCAAACTGTCCAGCGGTGGCGCGGTGGGCATGCGCAGTTGATCTTCCTGCACCCAACTGCCGCGCGGAATCGGCGCCAGGGCGTAACCAATGGTCTGGCCGTAGCGAATAATCTGACCGCCTTCAGGGATATCTTCCAGCGTCACCTTGTGGCTCTGTGGGATGAAGTCCACGGTCACCAGGCCGTCCGGAAACTCGGTCCCGGCCGGTACGCCCTGGTCATTGACCACGATCACTACGTTGTCCCGCTCGTGCAAACGAATGGAGCGCGGCGAGTCGGCATGTTCAATCAACTGCATCACAAGGCCCCTCAGGAATGCGCTTCGGTAAGGTTGGTCAGCTCAGGGCCTTGGCTGGGTGGCTCTTTGAGCACCACGCGCTTGATCGGGCCGACAATCACCAGGTAACTGAACACCGCCACCAGCGCGTTGGCGCCGACGAACACCAGGGCCCACTTGAACGAGCCGGTGGTGCTGATGATGTAGCCGATGACAATCGGCGTGGTAATCGACGCCAGGTTACCGAAGGTGTTGAACAAGCCGCCACTGAGACCAGCGATTTGTTTCGGCGAAGTGTCGGACACCACCGCCCAACCCAGTGCGCCAACGCCCTTGCCGAAGAAGGCCAAAGCCATGAAGCCCACTACCATCCATTCAACGTCAACGTAGTTACACGCAATGATGCTGCTGGAAACCAGCAGGCCAGCGATGATCGGCGCCTTGCGGGCGAACGTCAGGGAATGGCCCTTGCGCAGCAGATAGTCGGAAATCACCCCGCCGAGCACGCCGCCGATAAACCCGCAAATCGCCGGCAACGAGGCAATGAAACCGGCCTTGAGGATGGTCATGCCACGGTCCTGCACCAGGTACACCGGGAACCAGGTTAGGAAGAAGTAGGTAATGCCGTTGATGCAGTACTGCCCCAGGTACACGCCGAGCATCATGCGGTTGGTCAGCAGTTGGCGGATGTAATCCCACTTCGGACCGTCGGTTTTCTGACCCTTGCCCTTGTCCTGATCCATATCGACCATCGCGCCATTGGCTGCAATGTGATTGAACTCGGCTTCGTTGATCATCGGGTGCTGGCGTGGGCTGTGGATAACTTTCAGCCAGATCAGCGAGAACACAATGCCGATCACGCCCATCACGATAAACACGTGCTGCCAGCCAAAGCTGTAGACGATCCAGCCCATCAAAGGCGCGAACAACACAGTGGCGAAGTATTGCGCCGAGTTGAAGATGGCCGAGGCAGTACCGCGTTCGGCCGTAGGAAACCACGCCGCAACAATACGGGCATTTCCGGGAAACGAAGGCGCCTCAGCCAGGCCCACCATAAAGCGCAGCATAAACAGCGCGACAACAGCAGTGGAGACACCAAACTCACCGACATAGCCTTGCAGCACGGTGAACAGCGACCAGGTGAAGATGCTCAGGGCATAGACTTTTTTCGAACCGAACCGGTCCAGCAGCCAGCCGCCGGGGATTTGCCCGGCCACGTAGGCCCAACCGAATGCGGAGAAGATATAACCGAGGGTGACCGCGTCGATGCCGAGGTCTTTTTGCAGGCTGGAGCCCGCGATTGCGATAGTGGCCCGGTCGGCATAGTTGATCGTGGTCACCAGGAACAGCATGAGCAGGATCAAATAGCGGACATGGGTCGGCTTGGTCGCTTGCATGTAGAAGTACTCCCACTAATTATTTTTTTTGCGGGTAATTGTTTTGTGTTGCCTGGTGCTGCCCCTGTAGGAGCGCGCAAGGGCTAGCCGCCCGCCTCGCTCCTACAGAAAGACAGCCCCCATAACAGGGGTGTTGCGTCTTACGAACCGATGTAGCTGGTTTTCACCACGGTGTAGAACTCTTGCGCATAGCGACCTTGCTCACGCGACCCATAGGATGAGCCCTTACGGCCACCGAACGGAACGTGATAGTCCACACCGGCGGTCGGCAGGTTGACCATCACCATCCCGGCCTGGGAATGACGCTTGAAGTGGTTGGCGTATTTCAATGAGGTGGTGGCGATACCCGCCGACAAGCCGAACTCGGTGTCGTTGGCCATGGCCAGCGCTGCCTCGTAGTCGGCAACCCGTACGACGTTGGCCACCGGGCCGAAAATTTCTTCACGGCTGATGCGCATCTCGGCTTCACTGTCGGCAAACAGCGTCGGCGCCAGGTAGTAGCCTTCGGTGTCGCAGGTCACCAGGCCGCCACCGCTCACCAGCCGCGCACCTTCGCTTTGGCCGATGTCGATGTATTTCATGTCCTGGTCCAACTGGGCCTGGGAAACGACCGGGCCGATGTCGGTGCCGCTTTTCAGCGCGTGGCCGACCTTGATCGACTTCATGCGCTCGGCCATGGCCGCCACGAACTGGTCGTGAATACCGGCAGTGACGATCAAGCGGCTCGACGCGGTGCAACGCTGACCGGTGGAGTAAAACGCGCTCTGTACCGACAGCTCGACAGCTTGCTTGAGGTCGGCGTCATCAAGGATGATCTGCGGGTTCTTGCCGCCCATTTCCAACTGCACTTTGGCCTGGCGCGACACACAGCTGACTGCGATCTGGCGCCCTACACCCACGGAACCGGTGAAGCTGATGCCGTCGACTTTCAGGCTGTTGACCAGCACATCGCCAACCACACGACCGCTGCCCATCACCAGGTTGAACACGCCGGCCGGGAAACCGGCGCGGGAGATAATTTCCGCCAGCGCCCAGGCGCAACCGGGTACCAGTTCAGCCGGCTTGATCACCACGCAGTTGCCGTAGGCCAGGGCCGGGGCGATTTTCCAGGCGGGGATGGCAATCGGGAAGTTCCACGGGGTGATCAAACCGACCACACCCAGGGCTTCGCGGGTGACTTCCACGTTGACGCCCGGGCGCACCGACGGCACGTAATCACCGGACAAACGCAGGCATTCACCGGCGAAGAACTTGAAGATGTTGCCGGCGCGGGTCACTTCGCCGATGGCTTCGGGCAGGGTCTTGCCCTCTTCACGGGCCAACAGGGTGCCGAGTTCTTCGCGACGGGCGAGGATTTCGCTGCCGACTTTGTCCAGCGAGTCGTGACGGGCCTGGATACCGGAGGTGGACCAGGCAGGAAATGCGGCGCGGGCTGCGTCAATGGCAGCGTTGACCTGGGCGACATCCGCCTTGGCGTATTCGCCAATGACATCGGACAACTCCGACGGGTTGATGTTGACGCAGTAGTCGGCGCCGGCCACCCATTGGCCGTTGATGTAGTTTTCAAAACGCTTGGCTTGGGACACGAATCTTCTCCTGACGCAAAAGGCCGCTGATCTCTCAACGGCCTTATAGATAAGTTATTGCGGACCTTGCTTGTCGATCAGCGCGGCCAGGGCTTCGTACTCTTCCGGCAGCAGCTCGGTCAGCGGCGTGCGCACCGGGCCTGCGTCGTAGCCGACGATTTTCGCGCCCGCCTTGACGATGCTCACGGCGTAGCCGGCCTTGCGGTTACGGATGTCGAGGTACGGCAGGAAGAAGTCATCGATGATCTTGCCGACGGTGGCGTGATCTTCGCGGGCAATGGCGTGGTAGAAGTCCATCGCGGTTTTCGGGATGAAGTTGAACACCGCCGAGGAGTACACCGGCACGCCCAGGGCCTTGTAGGCAGCGGCGTAAACCTCTGCAGTCGGCAGGCCGCCGAGGTAGCTGAAACGGTCGCCCAGGCGACGGCGGATCGACACCATCAACTCGATGTCGCCCAGGCCGTCCTTGTAGCCGATCAGGTTCGGGCAGCGTTCGGCCAGGCGTTCCAGCAGCGGCGCGGTCAGGCGGCAGACGTTACGGTTGTAGACCACCACGCCGATTTTTACGGACTTGCACACGGCTTCAACGTGGGCAGCAACGCCGTCCTGGCTGGCTTCGGTGAGGTAGTGCGGCAGCAGCAACAGGCCTTTGGCGCCGAGGCGTTCGGCTTCCTGGGCGTATTCGATGGCCTGGCGCGTCGCACCGCCGACACCGGCAAGGATCGGCACGCTGGTGGCGCAGGTATCAACGGCGGTCTTTACCACTTGCGAATATTCGCTGGCCGCCAGGGAGAAAAACTCACCGGTGCCGCCAGCGGCGAACAAGGCGGTGGCGCCGTATGGGGCCAGCCATTCCAGGCGCTTGATGTAGCCCGCCTGGTGGAAGTCACCCTGGGCGTTGAAATCGGTCACGGGGAAAGACAGCAGACCGTGGGAGAGGATGGACTTCAGTTCTTGTGGATTCATTATTCGAACACCCTGGGCGAAGACTTTCTGTCGAAAGATTGTTGTTGGTATTGGTGATGTCGTACGTCATCGTACAACTATAAAAAGATTCGTCAACTGCAATTCATCGACCTTCATCCCGCAGAGTGTTGAGACAAGCGTTCTTGACGTAGGAAGTTTTTCCTCTATGCTCGACATGACTGTATATACATACAGTTACCAAGGAAGATTCCTACGACATAGCAAGGAGCTAACATGTCAGGTCTTGAACTCGCGGCACCCGAAAAAAAACCTCCCACCCTGCGCTTCGAAGGCGGCGAACACACCGCTATCGGCGACGACACGCTGTTGCGCTTCACCAAAGACGCACCGGCGATTCCCGCACGACAAGTCGAACTGCACCTGCCCAACGGCCTAGCCCTGACTTACGGCCAGGTGATTGCCCTGGGTGGCGACTTCTACGGCATCCCCGGCCAGCCCATCAGCGACGGCGCCTCCGCTGCCGACCGCGGACAACGTTTTACCGCAGCCTTCAACTCGCTGGCGGTGCTGCCCGCCTCGCGGGAAGAAGCGCACAAGATCCTTGCGGTGATGCAAAAGGAGATCAACGCGGTCAACCAGGCGATCAAGGACGGCAAACAACCCCATGACGCTTACGATGCGCTCGGTGATACGTTGTCCGAGGAGTGGAACCGCATCACTGGCGGCGGCAGTGCGGTTTCAGCGCTGATTCCACTGGGGCGTTACTTGAAGTTGGCGGCGGACAATGCCGACCACTTCGGCGAATGGGCGCTTTCAGCGTACCTGGCAGGCCATGCGGCGGCACTGCAACAAGCCGTCGTGGCCCATCAAATCGGCACCGACCAGGCACTTGAGCTGGCGTATGCCATGAACAGTTTTGCCGACCACTTCTTGACCGACCTGTTCTCCGCCGGCCACCTGCGGGTGCCGCGCAAACAGTTGGCAGGCGTGGTGACGCCTGGGGAACTGGGCTCGCTGATCAGCCGCTTCATGCACGATGAAGACAGCAAGTTCGGGCTCAAGGTGCGCAACGCCCTGGGGGATCAATGGCACGCGTACGGGGATAAACGCTACTTCGACACCCTCGACGCGGCCAATCGCGGGCAGGTCAAACGCGCGGTCCAGGCCTCGGCGGATGAAGTATTCGAGGCCTTTATCAGCGGCGCCGCGCCCTCCCCGGCCACCTTCAAGGCGCCGCTGTATGTGCCGGACTTGAATGCAGCGCAGAACCCGGCGAATAACTTCTCACCGCTGTTCAAGATGGAGGGTGGCAAGGTGCTGCGGCGCAAGGACGTGAATGACCTGAACGACAAGCACTGGACAAATGATTGGTGGGGGTGGAGTACGTATTTGCTGTTGAAGGACTACAAGCCGAATACGCCGTTGCCTTGACGGCCATTCGGCGCGACTGTGATTTCTGACAGTTACGCCGAACTTCAATGAGGAGGACAAGCTCTACCTGTCTTCGGATGACCTGAAAGACTACGCAAACAGCACGGTGGAGATCCGATACCAAATACGCGCCGAATCGGGAGACTGATACTCGGAGCCATTAGAGGTAAAAGTCCCGCCGTGACACCCGATTTAACCCCGCTGCGCCTCTGCCTCTTCATGCGCATGGCGCAGCCGCTCGCGGCTATTCGTCAGGTGCAAGCGCATAGCCGCCCGCGCCGCGTCCGAATCCTGACGAGCAATCGCCTCATAAATCTCTTCGTGTTCGCGGCTCAGGCGCCCCATGTAGTGCTGCTGGTCATCATGGGCCAGGCGCGCCGAGTTCAGGCGGGTACGCGGAATGATGCTGGTGCCCAGGTGGGTCATGATGTCGGTGAAGTAGCGGTTGCCGGTGGACAGCGCAATTTCCAGGTGGAACGCAAAGTCTGACGCCACCGCATCGCCGGCATGCGCCGCGCTTTCATTCAGGGCATCGAGTGCCGCGCGCATGGCTGCCAATTGCTCATTGCTGCGACGTAACGCGGCGAGGCCGGCGGATTCCACTTCCAGGCTGATACGCAGCTCCAGGATGGCCAGCACGTCGCGCAAGGTCACTACCGTGGCAGGGTCGATGCGGAAGCCGCTGGGGCTTGGTGTATCCAGCACGAACGTGCCGATGCCGTGGCGGGTTTCCACCTGCCCCGCCGCCTGCAGGCGCGAGATGGCCTCACGTACCACGGTGCGACTGACCCCATGGGCGTCCATGATCGCCGACTCGGTGGGCAGTTTGTCGCCGCGTTTGAGTTGGCCGTCGCGGATTTGCTCGGACAACACCGTGACCAGTTCCTGGGCAAGGCTGCGGCGCTTGCGGGGAAGACGAGGGGCGGTGTTGGCGTTTTCCATGGGGGGGTCATCTTTCTCGGTGAACTGAGGACACATCATAGCCCATGGCGGTTGTACGATCACCGTCCCTGGCATGACTTTCATCCATAACCGGCAGGCAAAAAAATGCCCCGGCAACCGCCGAGGCATTTTTCAGGCTTGCCCGAGGGCGAAAGCCGCTTACTTCACCACTTTCAGGCTCGGCCGACCGCTTGGGCGCGGTGGCTCGGAATCCGGTGGCGGCACAGCATCGCCATCTTCGTTTTCGATCGCTTCGTCATCCTCGAAAGGCGACTCCAGATCAAACACCATGCCTTGGCCATTTTCCCGGGCATAGATCCCGAGGATTGCACCGATCGGCACGTACAGCGTATGCGGCACACCGCCGAAACGCCCTTCGAAGCTTACGGCTTCGTTGTCCATGTGCAGGTGGCGCACGGCACTGGGTGAAACGTTCAGCACGATCTGCCCGTCACTGGCAAAACCCTGCGGTACCTGAACCGCAGCAAATTCCGAATTGACCAGCATGTGCGGGGTGCAATCGTTGTCCACAATCCACTCATAGAGCGCGCGGACCAGGTAGGGTCGACTGGAGTTCATCAGCGGCTCCTTAAGCCTTAGCGCATATCGCGTTCGACGCCAGACAGACTCGCCTGGAAAGCCTCACGCGCAAACTGGCGCTCCATGTAATCAAGCAACGGCTTGGCCGGCCGTGGCAGTTCAATGCCCAGAATCGGCAAGCGCCAGAGTATGGGTAATAGGCAGCAATCGACCAAGCTTTGTTCCTCGCTGAGGAAAAAAGGTTTGTCGGCGAACAGCGGCGAAACGCCGGTCAGGCTCTCGCGCAATTCCTTGCGCGCCACGACACGGGCTGCCTCTTTGCTGCGCGAATCCAGAATCACATCCACCAGCCCACACCAGTCACGCTGGATCCGATGGATCAGCAGGCGGCTGTTGGCACGCGCCACCGGATACACCGGCAGCAAAGGTGGATGAGGGTAACGCTCATCCAGGTATTCCATCACCACGGTTGACTCCCACAACGCTAGGTCACGATCGACCAGGGTGGGCAAGCTGCCGTAAGGGTTCACTTCGATCAGTTTTGGCGGATGACGACCCGCCTCCACACTGATGATCTCGGCGCTGACACCCTTCTCTGCGAGCACGATGCGTACTCGGTGGGAATAGTGGTCGGCGGGGTCGGAGTAACAGGCCAACCGGTTGGTCACGCCCATGGCGGTCCTCCTCGCTTGTTGAAATTATCGAAAGCTCAAAAACGAGCGCGCCCAGAGAGCATCTCTGCAACGACAGGTTTTACCCGTCGCTACGTGTTCAGAGATGCCGCTGGGCGCGCAAGATTAACAGCAATTGCTTACGGTTGGATCAATGCACATCTTTCCAGTATTCGCGTTTGAGCAGATAAGCGAATACGAAGAAGAAAGCCAGGTACAGCAAGACATAAGTACCGATACGCTGATGCTGCAGTTTGACCGGGTTGGCCGAGTAGGCCAGGAAGGTCACAAGGTTCTTGACCTTGTCGTCGAACTGCTCGTCATTCAAGGCACCGGGGGTGTCTATCTTCAGTTGATCGCACGCTTCATGAGTCAACGGCGTGCCGGTCAACGGATCGTATTGCTTCTTGCCGTCTTCCACGACCTGAACCTGCTTGCATCCTACCACTTGCTTGCCTTGCAGGCCGACCAGAACGTTAGGCATACCGACGTTCGGGAACACTTTGTTGTTCACGCCCCATGGACGCGACGGGTCTTCGTAGAACGACTTGAGGTAACCGTAGAGCCAGTCGGTGCCGCGAACACGTGCCACCAGGGTCAGGTCGGGCGGTGCAGCACCGAACCAGGCCTTGGCGTCAGCCGGCTTCATGCCGATGTTCATGTGGTCGCCAATCTTGGCGCCGGTGAACACCAGCTTCTCCAGCATGACCTCGTGGGGGATGCCCAGGTCATCGGCAACACGCTCATAACGCTGGAACTTAGCGCTGTGGCAACCCATGCAGTAGTTGGCGAACGTACGCGCGCCGTCTTGCAGGGCGGCCTTGTCTGAAACGTCGATATCGACTTTTTCCAGTTCCGGGCCGTGCTCGGCAGCGAAGGACAGTAGCGGCAGGGCCGCAAGTATCAATGCAACGAATAATTTTTTCATCAGCCAGTCACCCTTTCCGGTACCGGTTTGGTCTTCTCAAGCCGGGTGTAGAACGGCATCAGAATGAAGTAGGCGAAGTACAGGAAGGTGCAGACCTGTGACAGCAACGTACGCTCAGGAGTCGGTGCCAATACGCCCAGCACGCCCAGGATCACGAACGAGATGCAGAACACCCACAGCCAGATCTTGCTCAGCCAGCCCTTGTAGCGCATGGACTTGACCGGGCTTCGGTCGAGCCACGGCAGCACGAACAGCACCGCGATGGCCCCGCCCATGGCGATGACGCCCATGAGCTTGTCGGGGATCGCCCGCAAGATCGCGTAGAACGGCGTGAAGTACCAGACAGGAGCAATGTGCTCAGGGGTCTTGAAGGCGTTGGCCTGTTCGAAGTTAGGCTTCTCCAGGAAATAACCACCCATCTCCGGGAAAAAGAACACGATCGAGCAGAACACGAACAGGAACACGACAACACCGACAATGTCTTTCACGGTGTAGTACGGGTGGAACGGAATGCCATCCAGAGGGATGCCGTTCTCGTCCTTGTGCTTCTTGATGTCCACACCATCCGGGTTGTTGGAACCCACTTCGTGCAGCGCCAGGATGTGCAGCACCACCAGGCCGAGAATCACGATCGGCAGGGCCACGACGTGCAAGGCGAAGAAGCGATTCAGGGTGATACCGGAGATCAGGTAGTCACCGCGGATCCACTGCGTCAGGTCGTTGCCGATCACCGGAATCGCACCAAACAGCGAGATGATCACCTGGGCGCCCCAGTAGGACATCTGGCCCCACGGCAGCAGGTAACCCATGAAGGCTTCGGCCATCAGCGCCAGGTAGATCAGCATGCCGAAGACCCACACCAGCTCGCGGGGCTTCTGGTACGAACCGTAGAGCAAGCCACGGAACATGTGCAGGTAGACGACGATAAAGAACGCTGACGCGCCGGTGGAGTGCAGCAGGCGCAGGATCGAGCCGTATTCGACGTCACGCATGATGTATTCGACGGAAGCGAACGCTTCTTCCGCCGAGGGTGTATAGCTCATCGTCAGCCAGACGCCGGTGACGATCTGGTTGACCAGCACCAGCAGTGCCAGGGAGCCGAAGAAGTAGAAGAAGTTAAAGTTCTTTGGTGCGTAATACTTGCTGAGATGGTCTTCCCACATTTTCGTAGCGGGGAAGCGCGCATCTACCCAATCCATGAACTTGCTCATCACGCGTTCTCCTTGTCGAGGCCAATGACAATGATGTCGTCAGATTCGTAGTTATGCGGAGGCACGGGCAGGTTCAACGGAGCTGGTTGCGATTTGTAGACGCGGCCCGCCAGGTCATAGTGCGAGCCGTGGCAAGGGCAGAAATAACCGCCGACCCAGTCCTTGCCCAGGTCAACTGGCGCGACTTCCGGTCGGAAGGTAGGCGAGCATCCGAGGTGGGTGCAGAGACCGACCAGCAGCAGAATCTCTGGCTTGATCGAACGTGCTTCGTTTTTGGCGTAGGCGGGTTGGTCGGATTTCTCAGATGTAGGGTCAGACAACTGGCCTTCGATCTTTTTCAGATTTCCCAGGATTTCCTCTGTACGACGAACAATGAATACCGGCTGACCACGCCACTCAGCAATCATCTGCTGACCTGGCTCGATCTTGCTGATATTCACCTTCACCGGTGCACCTGCGGCTTTCGCCTTGGCACTGGGAAACCATGACCCCACGAACGGGACCGCAGCCCCCACCGCTCCTGCAGCACCCACCACGGATGTGGCTGCTACCAAGAAGCGACGCCGGCCTGCATTCACGCCGTCATTGCTCATTCAGTCCTCTCCCATCAGCTTTTTTGGCCTGTTAAATCAGGCGTCTACTAAGTATTAAATCTGAACTTATAAAAATTTTGCCGAATGGTAATGAAAAGCCCCACGTCTGACAAGGGAATTGCCCGGGCCTCCAGCTCCAGGCCTTGTAGTATAGGGGGTCTACGGATGTGGCAAGTTGTCACGGCGAAATTTGTGAATAATCGCAGGCAATAAAAAACGCCCAGCTCCGTGAGGAGCTGGGCGTTTTTGTGGAACGTAAAGCGAATTAACGCTTCGAGTACTGCGGACGCTTACGCGCTTTACGCAGACCGACTTTCTTACGTTCAACTTCACGGGCATCACGAGTCACGAAGCCAGCTTTGCGCAGAGCGCCACGCAGGGTTTCGTCGTACTGCATCAGAGCGCGAGTGATACCGTGGCGGATTGCGCCAGCTTGACCACTTACACCGCCACCGATAACGGTGACGTAGATGTCGAACTTTTCAACTGTCTCGGTCAATTCCAGCGGCTGACGAACTACCATGCGGGCAGTTTCGCGGCCGAAGAAGTTTTCCAGAGTGCGGTTGTTGATCGAGATGTTACCAGTGCCCGGACGCAGGAAAACGCGTGCGGTTGCGGTTTTGCGACGGCCAGTGCCGTAATTTTGAGTCGCCGACATAATGAACTATTCCGTTAAAACTTCAGTTCTTGGGGCTGCTGAGCAGCATGAGGGTGAGCAGCGCCCGCATAGACTTTCAGCTTGCGAAACATATCGCGACCCAGTGGGCCCTTCGGCAGCATGCCTTTAACCGCGATTTCAATCGGGGCCTCAGGCTTCTTAGCGATCAGGCCTTCGAAATTGGAAGACTTGATGCCGCCTGGGAAACCGGAGTGACGGTAGTACATTTTGTCTTGCGCTTTGTTGCCGGTAACACGTACCTGCTCAGCGTTGATGATCACGATGTAGTCACCGGTGTCAACGTGAGGGGTGTATTCAGGCTTGTGCTTGCCACGCAGACGGCTGGCGACTTCAGTGGCCAGACGACCCAGAGTCTGACCAGCGGCGTCGACGACAAACCAGTCGCGCTGAACTGTTTCCGGTTTTGCAGTAAAAGTTGTCATTCTTTAATAGCCTCAGGGGCCGCCCTGTAAATTAGACGGCGGATCTTACTGAATAGTGCGTACTTTGACAAGTCAAAGGCAGCCGGATACAGACGCTATCGGGGGCTCGGGTCGGCGCGTCCGTTCAACGGCAAGATTCTTCGGCAGGCGGCGCATCACTTCCACTGCAGAAAGAGGTGGGCAATTATGCAGATTGCGAAAAAAAATTCAACCTGCTTTTATGATTGTTTTCCCTGAAGGAGTACCCGATGGATTATCGACAGCTGGGCCGAACCGATCTGAACGTGAGCGCGATAGCCTTGGGCACCATGACTTGGGGCGAGCAGAACAGCGAGGCAGAGGCCTTCGCACAGATCGAAAGGGCCAAGGCCGCGGGGATCAACTTCCTCGATACCGCAGAAATGTACCCGGTACCGCCCAAGGCCGACACCTATGCCACCACTGAGCGTTATATCGGCAATTACTTCAAGAGCCGGGGCGACCGTGCCGACTGGATCCTCGCCAGCAAGATCGCCGGCCCCGGCAACACCATCGATTACATCCGCGATGGCCACCTGCGGCACAACCGCAAGCACATCGTCGAAGCCCTGGATGCCAGCCTCAAGCGCCTGCAAACCGACTGGATCGACCTCTACCAGTTGCACTGGCCGGAACGCAGCACCAACTTCTTTGGCCAACTGAGCTACAAGCACAAGGACGAAGACGACCTGACCCCGCTGGAGGAAACCCTCGAAGCGCTGGACGAACAGGTGAAGGCCGGCAAGATCCGCCACATCGGCCTGTCCAACGAAACGCCGTGGGGCACCATGAAGTTCCTGGCCCTGGCCGAAGCCCGTGGCTGGACCCGCGCGGTGTCGATCCAGAACCCCTACAACCTGCTCAACCGCAGCTTCGAAGTGGGCCTGGCGGAAATCGCCATTCGCGAACAGTGCGGGCTGCTGGCCTACTCGCCTCTGGCGTTCGGCATGCTCAGCGGCAAGTACGAAGGCGGTGCACGCCCGGCAAAAGCGCGCCTGACGGAATACAGCCGCTTCAGCCGCTACTTCAACCCGCAGTCGGAAGCAGCCTGCAGCCGTTATGTCGCACTGGCGCGCGAGCATGGCCTGGACCCGGCGCAGATGGCCCTGGCGTTCGTGACGCAGCAGCCGTTCGTGACCAGCAACATTATTGGCGCGACGAGCCTGGAGCAGCTGGACAGCAACATTGCCAGTGCTGATCTGAAGTTATCGAAAGAGGTGCTGGACGGGATTGAGGCGATTCAGAAGGATCATCCAAATCCTGCACCTTGATTGACTGGACAGGCTGACACATACCCTGTGGCTAGGGAGCTTGTCGGATCGCCGCACCGTCCCGTTGGACTGCGTAGCAGTCCCATCTTTGGGGCTGCTTCGCGGCCCAACGGGACGGTGCGGCGATCCGACAAGCTCCCTCGCCACAGGTTCAGTGCCCGCCCTTAACTGAGCGGCTTCAGGGCAAGCCCGCTCGCCACAAAAGCCCTTCAACTCCGGCGCTAAAGCGCCCGCGCAATAATCTCCTTCATGATCTCGTTGGTCCCCGCATAAATCCGTTGCACGCGCGCATCTGCCCAGGCCCTGGCAATCGGGTATTCCCACATGAAGCCGTAGCCTCCGTGCAACTGCACGCAATCGTCGAGCACCTTGCATTGCAGGTCCGTGGCCCAGTACTTGGCCATCGCCGCCGTGGGCACATCCAGCTTGCCCTCCAGATGCAACGCCAAGCACTTGTCGACGAACACGCGGCCAATCTGGATCTCGGTCGCCATCTCGGCCAGCTTGAACCGGGTGTTCTGGAAATCGGCAATCGCCTTGCCAAACGCTTTGCGCTCGCGGGTGTAATCCAAGGTCCACTGCAACGCCGCCTCGGCTGACGACAGCGCGCCAATCGCCACGGTCAAGCGCTCCTGGGGCAGCTCCTGCATCAGGTACGCGAAGCCCATGCCCGCCTGACCCAGCAAGTTGTCCTTGGGCACGCGCACGTCCTGGAAGAACAGCTCCGACGTGTCCTGGGCCTTCATGCCCACCTTCTCCAGACGCTTACCCTTGTCGAAGCCCGGCGTGTCGGCTTCAACCAGAAACAGGCTGGTGCCCTTTGCACCGGCCTTGGGATCGGTCTTGGCGACCACGATCACCAACTCGGCGAGAAAGCCGTTGGTGATAAAGGTCTTGGAGCCGTTGATCACATACTCATCGCCGTCGAGCACGGCAGTCGTCTTGACCCCTTGCAGGTCGGACCCGGCCCCCGGCTCGGTCATCGCAATGGCCGTGACCATCTCGCCGGAGATCAATTTGGGCAGGTACTTGTGTTTCAGCGCTTCACTGCCGTAATGCAGGATGTACGGCGCAACGATGTCCGAATGCAGGGAGAAACCGATGCCGGTCAGCCCCAGTCGGCTGATCTCCTCAATCACCACCGTGCTGTAGAGGAAGTCCGCGCCCAGGCCGCCGTATTCCTCTGGCAGATGGGAGCACAGCATCCCCGCCTCGCCCGCTTTACTCCAAAGCTTGCGATCGATATAGCCCTGCTTCTCCCATTGCCCGTGAAACGGCGCGGCGTCTTTTTCGAGGAAAGTGCGCACGCTATGGCGGAAGAGTTCGTGCTCCGGGCTGAACAACGTTCTGGGGATCATGGGTCACCTGCGTGGATTGTCGGACAAAGACGAGCCCACAGAGCCTATGCCGCGAAGGCGTCACGGGACACTGGACACATGCGACAAAAAATAAGACGATCCAGCCGTCTGGTGACCACTTTCCCCTATAAGAATAAATGAAATTATGTCTAACCAAATCTCCACGCCCTTGCGGCGCGTCAGCATTTTGGCCATTGATCGGGTATTCGCTTCAACCCTCATGCAAGCCAAGGATTTCTTCCACCTCGCCAGCCTGCGTTACGGCAAGCAACAAGGCCTGGGCCTGACTCCGGCGTTCGAAACGCGCCTGGTCAGCCCCGACGGGCAATCGGTCTGCAGCTTCAGTGATGTGATCATGCCGGTGGACGGCGGCCTGGAAGACGCCGACATCATCGTCTTACCGGCCTTCTGGGATGACTTCGAGGCCCTGTGCACGCGCTACCCGCAAGTGCTGCCGTGGCTGCGCGAGCAACACGCACGCGGTGCCGTGCTCTGCGGCGAAGCCACCGGGGTGTTCTGGCTGGCCGAGGCCGGGCTGCTCGATGGCAAGGAGGCGACCACCTACTGGCGTTTCTTCAACGCCTTCAGCGAGCGCTTCCCCAAGGTTCAGCTCAACCAGGACAAGCACCTCACCGACGCCGACAACCTGTACTGTGCCGGCGGCACCACTTCGGCCTGCGACCTCTATATCTACCTGATCGAACGCTTCTGCGGCGCCAACATCGCCCAGGCCGTGGCCCGCGACATCCTCTACGAAGTGCAGCGCAACTACGCGCCGGGGCGCATTGGTTTTGGCGGGCAGAAGCTGCACCAGGACGTGATCATCCTGCAGATCCAGCACTGGCTAGAAGAGCACTTCGCCGACAAGTTCCGCTTCGAAGACGTCGCCCGCGAACACGGCATGAGCATCCGCAACTTCATGCGCCGTTTCCAGACCGCCACCGGCGACAAGCCACTGCATTACCTGCAGCGCCTGCGCATCGAGACCGCCAAGGGCCTGCTCTCGGGCAGCCGCAAGAGCATCAAGACCATCAGTTATGAGGTGGGTTACGACGATGCGAGTTTCTTTGCGCGGTTGTTCCGGCAGCACACCGAGCTGTCGCCTAACCAGTACCGGCAGCAGTTCCAGCAGGCTGCCTGAATGATCGTTCCCACGCTCTGCGTGGGAATGCCGCCTGGGACGCTCCGCGTCCCGCCATTCGGCGCACGAGTGTGACGCAGAGCGTCACGGGATGCATTCCCACGCGGATCGTGGGAACGATCAACGGCGCTGGCTGGAAGATGTGCTTAGGGTTTGTGCCCGCGCGACAGGAACTCGTGGGATTGCATTTCCAGCAAGCGGCTCAACGTACGCTGGAATTCGAAGTTCAAGCGACCGCCGGTGTAGAGGTCCTTGAGCTCGACTTCCGCCGAGATGATCAGCTTGACGTTGCGGTCATAGAACTCGTCGACCATGTTGATGAAGCGTCGCGCGATGTCGTCTGTGGTGACGCTCATCTGCTCGACGCCGCTCAGGATCACCGCGTGGAAGATCTTGCCCAACTCGATGTAGTCGTTCTGGCTGCGCGGGCCGTCGCACAGTTGGCGGAATTCGAACCAGGCCACGTCATCGCAAGTACGCAGGGCGATAATCTCGCGGTTTTCGATCATCAGCTTGTCGTTTTCGACGGACTGGGTGCATTCCGGCGTCAGGGCGCGGAAGCTTTTGCGCAGGCTTTCGTGCGCCGCTTCGTTCAGCGGGAAGTGAAACAGCTCCGCTTGCTCAAGGTGACGCAGGCGGTAGTCGACGCCGCTGTCGACGTTGACGATGTCGGTGTGCAGCTTGATCAGCGCGATGGCCGGCAGGAAGCGCGCGCGTTGCAGGCCGTCCTTGTACAAACCGTCAGGCACGATGTTCGAGGTGGCGACCAGGGTCACGCCGTTCTTGAACAGCTCTTCCATCAGGGTACCGAGAATCATGGCGTCGGTGATGTCGGACACGAAGAACTCATCGAAGCAGATCACCCGCGCTTCGTCGGAGAAGCGCTTGGCGATGATCGTCAGCGGGTTTTTCTCGCCCGGCAGGGTCTTCATCTCTTCGTGTACGCGCTTCATGAAGCGGTGGAAGTGCGTCCGAACCTTTTCCTTGAACGGCAGCGCTTCGAAGAAGGTGTCCACCAGGTAGGTCTTGCCACGGCCCACGCCACCCCAGAAGTACAGGCCTTTGACCGGTGTGTGGTCTTTCTTGCCAAACAGCTTGCTGAACATCCCTGGCTTGCTTTGCGAAGCCGCGACCAGGTCGTCATACAGGCGTTGCAAATGACGCACCGCGTTTTCCTGGGCAGCGTCATGGAAGAATTCAGGGCGTTTCAGATCAGCTTGATATCGTTCTAGGGGCGTCATAATTTCGTTAGCAAGGCAACAAAAACGGGCCGTCACTGTAACGACGGCCCTGGATAATGGCAATCAACCCTTGGTCGGGTTAATCCTCGAGGGGGGTCAGCGCGACGCGCAAGGCGGCGATGGCGGCATCACGCGACGCATCGTCGGCGAATGGGGCGCTGTCGGCCACTGCGGCGCCGTCCAGCCATACGCTGAAGCTCAGGGCTTCAGTGCGTACGTCCAACGCGTCACCGCTTTGCAGTTGCTTGGTCACCGCGCCGGCGGCTTTACCGTCGGCAAAATTGCGCGACAACAGCAATTGCTCGCCATCAGCGGCCAGCAGGCGGAAGCGGAAGCTGCCGTCGTCTTCACGAAAACTCACAAAACGCGCGGCTTTCGCGGCTTTCTTCTTGGCACTGACCGGCGCTACTGCCTGGTTGACGAACGAACGCAGGCCCACCGCTTCGCGCAACTCGGCGAGGAAAGGCGCCGCCACGGCGCGGGCCTTCTTGGCGCCGATCAGCAGCAGGTCTTCCATGTCCGAAGGGCGTGACATCAGTTGGTGATAACGCTCGCGCGCCTCGCCCAATTGGCCGTCCAGCAGTTGGAACAGACGGTTCTTCGCTTCGCCCCAACCCAGACCCTGCAGCAGCTCGCCGCGGAATTCTTCTTGCTGAGCCTTGGTGGCAAACGCCTGGTACAGGGTGAACAGGTGCGAGTTGTCCGGGTCTTTCGCTTCGCCGGGCGCGCGGGAGTCGGTGACGATCCGCGAGACGGTGTCTTTCATCTCCTTGGCGCTGGTGAACAACGGGATGGTGTTGTCGTAGCTTTTCGACATTTTGCGGCCATCCAGGCCCGGCAAGGTCGCGACGCTTTCTTCGATCAACGCCTCGGGCATGGTGAAGAATTCTTTACCGTTGCCGAACAGGTGGTTGAAGCGCTGGCCGATGTCGCGAGCCATTTCCACGTGCTGGATCTGGTCACGACCGACCGGCACCTTGTGTGCGTTGAACATCAAAATGTCCGCCGCCATCAGTACCGGGTAGCTGTACAGGCCCATGGTGATACCCGCATCCGGGTCTTCGCCGGTTTCCACGTTCTTGTCCACCGAGGCCTTGTAGGCGTGGGCGCGGTTGAGCAGGCCCTTGGCGGCAACGCACGTCAGCAGCCAGGTCAGCTCGGGGATCTCCGGGATGTCGGACTGGCGATAAAACGTCACCCGGTTCACATCCAGGCCACCGGCCAGCCAGGTCGCGGCGATTTCCATACGCGAGCGCTGGATGCGCTGCGGGTCATCGCACTTGATCAGCGCGTGGTAGTCGGCCAGGAAGTAAAAGGAATCAGCATTGGCGTCCTGGCTGGCCAGGATCGCCGGGCGGATCGCACCGGCGTAGTTGCCCAGGTGCGGCGTGCCGGTGGTGGTGATGCCGGTGAGGATGCGGGTACGAGTCGTCATGGGTAATCGCTTATCAGACTGCTATCAATTCGAGAGGCGCGGCAGTACCAGATCCTTGAGATCGGTCAGCTTGCCATGAAAAAAGTGTCCGCATTCTGCCACTTTCAGCAGCTCATGGGGGCGTTTCAGGGCGGCGGACCAGTCGTAGACGGCCTGTGGGTCGACCACTTCGTCGGTTTCCGGCTGGATCAGGGTCAACGGGCAGTCTTGGGGCAGCACGTCGGTATCGCGCAGGCGCATCACGGCGGCGGCCACCATGAACAGGTGCGCAAGCTTTTCACCCTTGGCTTCCAGACGGCCACCGAGGCTGGCGGCCACATAGCCACCGAAGGAAAACCCGAGCAGGGTGATCGGCAGGTCGGGGTGTTTTTCCCGCAGCCAGGTGGCGGCCGCTTCGGCGTCATCCACTTCACCGGTGGCCATGTCGTGTGTACCGGCGCTGGCACCGACGCCACGGTAATTGAAACGTAACGTGATCAGGCCGGCATCGCGCGCGGTGCGCTGCAGGGTCGATACAACTTTATTGAGCATGGTCCCGCCCTGCACCGGGTTAGGGTGGCAGATCAGCGCCAGGCCACGTGGCTCGGGGTGATCCAGGTACAAGGCTTCCAATTGGCCTACCGGGCCATCGATCAAAACAGGGGTTTCACGCATGAGCAAGGAATGAACTCCGTGACCTCTCTAGGGGTCGACTCGTCTAGCTAAAAGTCTGTGCATGGCATCATTGCGAGCTTAATCGCGGTATACAGCGCAGGTCTGAGCCGTTAACGTAAAGCAAAGCCGTTTATAGAGGAAGGACTCGTGGAACACTCGCTCTTAGTTTGGTTGTTGCCGACTCTTGCCCTGGTTGCCGGTGTCGCCATTGGATTCCTGGTTGCTCGCCTGCTGCCGAACGCCGCGCCTAACCGCACGCAGCGTCAGCTGGATGACATTCAGGAACGTTTTGACAGTTATCAGAACGAGGTTGTTACCCACTTCAACAGCACCGCGACCCTGGTCAAGAAGCTCACTCAGAGCTACCAGGAAGTACAGGATCACCTCGCCGATGGCGCTAACCGCCTGGCCCTCGACGACATCACCCGTCAGCGCCTGCTGGCCGCGTTGCATTCCGATGCACCGCAAACCCCACGGGAACGCCTGACCCCGCCCCGGGAAAACCAGGAGCCACCACGGGACTATGCGCCAAAAACGCCGAACGCCCCTGGCATGCTGGATGAGCATTACGGCTTGAAGAAGTAAGTTATTTTCAGGGCAACAAAAAGCCCGGCTGATCGATGATCAGCCGGGCTTTTTGTTGCCCTGAAACGGGCGACTCACCCCATTGTGGCAAGCGGGCTTATTGTGGCGAGGGAGCTTGCTCCCGTTGGGCTGCGAAGCGGCCCCGCTTTTCTTCAGTACGACCGCGCAGTCAGGGTTTACGACTGCTGCGCAGCCGAGCGGGAGCAAGCTCCCTCGCCACAGGTACAGTGCTTGCTTTTACCTGATCGGCATAAGGGCAAGCCCACTCACCAGAGTGTTAAACCTCCTGCTCCAGTAGGCGTCCGCTTTCGATCCGCACATGCCGCCCATGGAAGCGCTTGAGGCTGCTGCGGTGGCCGACGCTGACGATGCTCAGCCCAGGCAGTTCATCGATCAGTGCCTGGTACAACGTCGCCTCATCTTCTTCGTCCATGGCCGAGGTGGCTTCGTCCATGTACAGCCATTGCGGCGCGAACAACAACGCGCGGGCAAAGGCCAGGCGCTGCTGCTCACCTGGCGAGAGCATGCGTTGCCAGTGGTTGGCCTCATCCAGACGGCTGACCAGGTGCGGCAGGCGGCAGGTTTCCAGGACCTGTGCATAACGTTCCGCCGGGTAGGCGCTGTCGTCCTGTGGATAGCTCAATGCGGCCTTGAGGGTACCGATCGGCAGGTAAGGCTTCTGCGGCAGGAACAGATAACGCGCCGCCGGTAGCCGAATGCTGCCGTGACCCGCCGGCCAGAGGTGGCCCATCGCACGCAGCAAGGTGCTTTTGCCGCTGCCGGAACGCCCGCTGAGCATCAGCCGCTGGCCCGGTTCTACGGTCATGTCGGCATCGGTGAGCAAGTGGCGACCATCCGCCAGGTCCATGCCCAGGCCCTGCACCACCAGGCGTTCGCCTTCCGGACGTACATCGATGGCCGCAGGTCGCTGCTCGTTGTCGCTCATGGCCTGACTGAAGCTCAGCAGACGATCACTGGTCGCGCGCCAGCTGGCCAGCTCCGTATAGGCGCTGATAAACCAGCTGAAGTTATCCTGCACGTTGCTGAATGCCGAGTTGATTTGCATCAGCTCACCCAGCTCGATCTTGCCGGTAAAGTAGCGCGGCGCGGCGACGATAAACGGGAAGATAATCGCGATCTGGCTGTAACCGGCGGTGAAAAAGGTCAGGCGCTTGGACACTTTCATGATGTCCCAGAAGTTATGCCAGACCTTGCCGAAGCGCTCGCTCAAGCGCTGGTTTTCGTTAGGCTCGCCGTTGTACAGGGCGATGCTCTCGGCGTTCTCGCGCACGCGCACCATGGAGAAGCGAAGGTCCGCTTCGAAACGTTGTTGTTGGTTGCTCAGCCCGATCAGGCGACGACCGATCAGGTGCGTCAGCCAACTGCCCACGGCGGCATAGAGCAATGCACACCAGAACATGTAGCCGGGAATCGTGACGCCAAACACCTCGATGCTGCCCGATACACCCCACAGGATGATCGAGAACGACACCAGGCTGACCACGTTGCGCAGCAGCCCCAGCCCGAGGTTCAAGGTGCTGGAGGTGAAGGTGTTGAGGTCTTCGGAAATCCGCTGGTCCGGGTTGTCGGTGTAGCCGCCCTGCTCCAGCTGGTAGTAATTCTTGTCGGCAAGCCAGCGCGCGAAGTGCTTTTCGGTGAGCCACGCACGCCAGCGGATGGTCAGCATCTGGGTCAGGTACAGGCGATACACCGCGCCGAGAATCGCCACGGCGGCGATGCCGCCGAAATAGCCGATCAATTGCCAGAAGGCCGCCGTGTCCTTGTGCTCCAGCGCGTTGTAGAAATCCTTGTACCAGTGGTTGATCCAAACGGAGATCGCCACGCTGAACAGCGACAGGCCAATCACTGCGGCCAGCAACAACCAAGCCTTGCCCTTCTCTTCACTGCGCCAATACGGCGTGATCATCGCCCAGGTTCGGCGGAAGAATTGCCCACGCACCGTATCGTTGACCGCGGAATACTCAGCGTTCTGATTCATCGTTCAGGCTCGACAGGAAAAAGATGACAGGCGTTTGAACCGATCATAGACGATCGGTTCAAGGCTCCGTGCGGCCTGAAGCAGTTTGTTCAGCCGGCGTTCAGCGGCGTACCGGGCGCTTCTGCAGTTTGCGTTGCAGGGTGCGACGGTGCATGCCGAGGGCACGAGCGGTCGCGGAGATATTGCCTTCGTGCTCGGTCAGCACGCGCTGGATGTGTTCCCACTGCAGGCGGTCCACCGACATTGGGTTTTCCGGCACCAGGGTGTCGAGGTCGGCGTGCTCGGAAAGCAACGCGGCGAGCACGTCGTCAGCGTCGGCAGGCTTGCACAGGTAGTTGCAGGCGCCGCGCTTGATGGCCTCGACGGCGGTGGCGATGCTGGAGTAACCCGTGAGGATTACCACGCGCATTTCCGGATCGAGTTCCAGCAGCTTGGGCAACAGCACCAAGCCCGAATCACCGTCCATTTTCAGGTCGAGCGCGGCGTAGTCCGGCAGATCGGCCTGGGCGATGGTCAGGCCTTCTTCGGCCGAGCCTGCGGTGCTGACGCGAAAACCGCGACGGCTCATAGCGCGCGCCATCACGCGGGTAAAGGTAGCGTCGTCATCTACCAGCAACAGGTGCGGCAGTTCTTCGCCTTCGACTTGGATCTCGTCACTCATCGATATCTCCTCGTGCGACACGGGGCAGGCGCAGCTCGGTGAGCGTGCCGCCTTCCTCATGACTATAGAGCTTCACTGAGCCGCCCGCGCGGGTCACGCTGGCCTTGCTCAAAAACAGGCCGAGGCCGAAGCCTTTGCCTTTGGTGGTAAAGAAGGGCTTGCCGATTTGCTCGGCAATGGCCAGCGGCACGCCTGCGCCGTGGTCACGAATGCTGATCGTGAGGTTTTCCACATCCCAGTCCAACTGCACTTCGAGCCCTTCGGGGCAGGCATCGGCGGCGTTGTTCAACAGGTTGAGCAACGCCTGGGTCAGGTCCGGCGGCGGCGCCAAGCGCGGCACGCTGCCCTGGCCCAGCAGGTGGAAACGGTAACTCGCTTCGGGGCGCATCAGGTGCCAGCGGTTCAGGGCTTCGTCGAGCCACTGCGTGACGTCCTGCATCTCCACCGCCAGGCGGCGATTGGCTTCGGCGGCGCGCACCAGCTGTTGCAGGGTGATCTTGCACTGCTTGACCTGCTCCTGCAGCACGCCGAGGTCATCCTGCAGGGCCGGATCGTGGTGGTCCTGGATCATTTCATTGAGCAGCACACTCATGGTCGCCAGCGGCGTACCCAGCTCATGGGCCGCGCCGGCAGCCTGGGTGGCGACGGCCAGCAGCTGCTGGTCGCGCAAGCCTTCTTCACGGCGGATGGCGCGCAGTTCTTCCTGACGGCGCAGCTCTTCGGCCATGCGCGCGGCGAAGAAGGTGATGACCGCAGCGGACAGGGCGAAGCTCAACCACATCCCGTAGATCTGCAGGTTTTCGCGGGCGATGGGAAAGGTCTGCAACGGATAGAACTGCGCCAGCAGCAGGGTGTAGAGGGTCAGGGCAATGCCCGACAGCACCACCGAGTAACGCCACGGCAAGGTCACGGCCGCGATGGTCAGTGGCACCAGATAATAAGAAACGAAGGGATTGGTGGAACCACCTGAGAAGTAAAGCAACACACTGTGGATGAACAGGTCGCAGGCCAATTGCAGGGCGTATTCCAGCTCGGTCACCGGCCAGGTGGTGCGCAGCCGGATAGCGGTAAACGCACACAGCACGATGGAAAACCCGAGCGTCACCGCCAGTTGCACCCACGGCAGCGGCAACAGGTCGAACCAATAGGCGAGCCCGACGGAGCCGGCCTGCGCGGCCAGCACCAAGGTGCGAATGAACGTCAGGCGCCAGAGGTTCTGGCGGGTGGCGGAAGTCAGTTTTACGGCGGCGAGCATGAGCTCTCCCGGTGAGCGCTGCAGGCGGATCGGCAGGAGTATAAACGAAGCGGCGCCTCGGGCATGGGGTGTGTGGCTCTTTGACGCAGGGGCGTCGCAGGTTCAAGCCGCACGCTAAAAGCGGCAAGAAAGCGCGCGTTTTCAGCTTGCAGCTTGTCGCTTGACTCTTTTTTTCTAATTCGTAAACCCGAAGAACCCGACACCACCGTCTACAGTCATACCGATACGAACAACCCTCAAGGAGCTTCCATGTCACGTTTCATTCGCAGTGCTGCCGTTCTCTCTCTCGGCGCCGCCACCCTCGCCAGCCTGCCAGCCGTGGCTGCCGATGAACTGCATTACAACCAGATCTCCCTGCGCGCCGAAGTCAGCCAGGAAGTGGCCCGCGATCAAATGATCGTCACGCTCTACACCGAGTCCCAAAACACCGACCCGGGCAAGCTGGCCGCCGAAATCACCACCACCATGAACAAGGCCCTGGCCCAGGCGCGTGAAGTCAAAGACGTGACCCTGCGCCAGGGCAGCCGCAACAGCTACCCGATCTACGACAACAAGAACCAGAAGATCACCGGCTGGCGTGAACGCGCTGAACTGCGCATGGAAAGCTCAGACTTTGCTGCGCTGTCCAAGCTCACCGGCGAGATGCTGACCAACCTGAAAATGGACAGCATGGATTTTGCCATCGCCAACTCGACCCGCAAGGCCAGCGAAGATGCCCTGCTCAAGGAAGCGGTCGCCGCATTCAAGGCACGCGCGCAACTGGCCACCGACGCGCTGGGCGGCAAGGGTTACAAAATCGTCAACCTGAACTTCAACACCAATGGTTATCCACAGCCTTACGCACGCGGCGGGATGATGATGAAAGCCGCAGCGATGGATTCAGCACCGACGCCGGAAGTTGAAGCGGGTACCAGCCAGGTATCGA
The DNA here is from genome assembly GCF_001050345.1 of Pseudomonas fildesensis. GTDB lineage: Bacteria > Pseudomonadota > Gammaproteobacteria > Pseudomonadales > Pseudomonadaceae > Aquipseudomonas > Aquipseudomonas fildesensis. Next base: position 194,187 of record NZ_LFMW01000007.1, read on the forward strand.
TGTCGGCAGACGGCGTGATTGAAGTGACCCCGTAACGTCGCTCCCCTCTATAGCAACGGCGCAGCCTGAACAGGCTGCGCCGTTTTTTTTCGCCTGAAAGCAAGCCGAATCGGGCACGCGCCTGATCGGCCATTTCGCAATATTCGGCCATCTATTAAGAGCGTCTCAGTGGAATCAACCCCTCGGTTTTCGACACCTACCTACACCCCTCCCAGACTTGCAAGGAGTGCGCTGCGGGCAGGTATTCAAACCACCACTGAGAACTTGATCGATGACAATGACAATCACAGCCTCCGCTGCGCACCTCCCGTTGCCTCAACACAACCAGTCCGCTATTCGGCCTGACTCAAACACGCCACTCACGGCCAATACGCCACCCGACAGTCGCGCCCTGGGCGACAACCAACTGACACAAAACATGATCAGTGCAATGAATAAGAGAAAGGATTATCAGCAGGAACCTGTGCAAATCCCCCCCTCTTCCACACTCGGTCAGTGGCGAACCCAATTGGCTTTCGCGCTGAAAAACCCCGAATTTCAAGACTGGATAAAGGACACTAGGATTGCGCCTGGAAGCATCGTCATTTTTCCAGACACCGACTCCATCTCGGTCGCGATCAATCATCGGCGCGTCACGTTCACCCCCAACGACAGTTCCGGATGGTCCAGCGTAGCGGCACCTGTATTGGCGGCAGGTGAGGTGATAGCCGGCGGCAGCGGTGATCCCATCCACTACAACGACGCCTTTCGCGACACGGTTGAAGTGCGAAAAGTGGCGTCATTCTATGGCTCGCCAGTGATGGAGCGGATGATCCATAAAGAAACCGCAAGCACTCACACCAACGCTGAGCCTGGGCAAATATTTCAACCCAGGCATCACCCCGAATACGGAGACTATGCGCTGCACAAGCAGCGACAAGCCGTGGCCGACATCTACCATCGGCACACCGAGCAAATCCCGCCCACCGAGGATAATTCAAACGATAAAAAGGTTGATCCTCGACAAAAACCGGCTCCGGTCGCGAGTCCTGATTCTGAACTCTATTCCGCCAGGGCCACAATTTATGGGTCAGACACCATTTCGCCGCCCACAACCGGGTATACCGTCGAAGAGCGGTTGCAGCATATCGATGCCTTTGCCAAACGTGTAAAAAACCATATCGGGGATATAGAAAGCGGCAACGAAGGCGCAAGAAACGTTAAATTCCAGAACGCGCGCCTCTTAACGGAACCCGCAGGGTACTTCAGTGCTGGTTTGTTGGCAGCAGGCTACGACCCGCATGAAAAAATCACGGTGACGTTCACCTCCTACACAGGAATGGGCAAACCCGACGTACTGACCCACACCGACAAACGCACCTACTTTGCATGGGAAATTGCAGCGGGTGCCCTCGCGCACGACAAAGTGCAGCGCGGTGGTCCGATCAATTTCAATTTCATGCATATCGAGTCTCAAGATCGAAGCAAGGTTAAGGATCTGGAATCGCTTGGCGAGAAACTTCAAAATCATTGGGAAGCTGAAATAGCCAAGCCAATGCGGGTGGCGTCGGGAGCAGTAGCGCAACGCTCGGGAAAAGCAGACGCCTATGTAATACGGGCCACCCTGCAAAACCTTCGTGACAATGAGGACAGCATTGAAACGTTAAGCCCTGCCGGTCAAGAAGCAGTCAATCGCACACTGGATAATAACGGGCAAGTCATTATCCCCAACCTGTACGGCTACCCATTGGCCGGGTATGCCTTTATTCCTTACACCCCGTATAACGGCGATTATGAGCATAGACCCAATAAGGGTTTGATGGTTGATTTGAGGAACGGCTCTGTTCGTGAAATAAACGGCGATGACGCGTTTGCAAGTTGGGCTAAAGACAACCGTGAACATGTACTACGCAGTTTTAATGCGAGCAATAGACAAGGAGGCAAAGACGCTCATTGGCCGCGGGCTGGGTATGTCCTCGACTGTCTGATTCAAGATAACAAATCCAGATTCCCAGGGTACTACAACGCCTTTTCAGATCAATCCATACCCGTTCGAGAGTTATTTAATTACACCCTGTCGCGTGACTCGGATTATCAATTGAAACATGGCGACCTGGAGAGCGGTATTGCCTCCCACTACCAGGCTCTGAACGCAAACAATGCAGTATGGTCCGACCAAACTGAGGTGTTTGGATCCTCGCAGCAAAACTGGAAGGCCGCGAAAGACTTGTGGGGCAATACCTTCGGTTACGTACCCGTCGTCGGTAACGCGGGCAACATTGTCTTCGGCGTCCATGATTCCATCTATGGCATGAAAGCCGACGACCGCGTTGGCGGCAATGCCGCAGCCGTTTTATCAAGCCTGCAACTGGTGCATGAAGTGGCGCTAATAGCAGCAGAGCCCTTACTGGGTGAGGCCGACGCGATCGTTGACTCCGCCGCAATCCAACATTACAGCTGGACATATAATGCGCAGACGAAAGACTTTGAATTGGTACGCGTACCAAAGGCTTCCAGCAGTACTGATGATGTCATCGTTCCAAAGGAGGAAGAGTCTGAAGATAAGCCCGAGACAGGAAAAGTGGATGGAGCGCCGCCAACAGAACCTGGAGTTAACCGGCTGAGCCCCAGCCAAGCAGGGAACATCAGCCAATACGCGGTGCCGAACGGCGAGCAGCTGATTGAAAATGCCGTGCGCAACTCGAAGGGCATCTACCAACTCAAGGATGAAACCACCGGCAACGACTACTGGTTCGTCCGCTATACCGATGCAACCGGTGTTCCCCAGGTGTATGAGATCAGAGGGAACTTCAGGCTTAAAAACAACTATGTGCAGATCATTGATCCTGATACACGCAAGCCGGTCATGACTGTACATGCCAAACCTGATGGGAAATGGGGCTCGAATGACATACTGGGGGGCAGGCGACACCTAGGCCGGTCTTTGCCACCCACAGACAGCGTCTATATGGATCGAGTTCTCGCAGGCAATGCGATCAATGACATCAACGATGGCGCAGCCGCTATCGGGCAAATCAGGCGCTGGTTCAGGCGTGATATGGACATTTTCTACGACAATCTGGCAACAAACGGTATGCCGACGCGGCCTGAACTCCCCGTGATGACTATCAACAGCACACCGGAATCGGCCATTCAAAGCACGCTGTCCCAACCGGGAGTGCGGGGTTTGGTCATCGGCGAAATGCATGATGAGCCTTCCGCCTATCAGTTGGTCATCGATAAGATGAAACACTTCAAGGCGAGTGGCGTCTCAACCCTTTATGTCGAGGGTGCTCCGTTTATTCAAGGCTCTTCCAACATTGCCGACGCGGCGCTGCTCCCTTCGGACGCCCCTTACTTTGGTCCACACGCTTACAGCGCCGACTACACCGGCGGCCCGACGCTGCTGGACGTCATAAACGAAGCAGACAAACATGGGATAAAAGTCATAGGCCTCGAACACCAGCAATTGACATGGCGTACAGACGATAGAATGCATATATACACGCATGCACAGGGAGTAGAGGACCGCCTTAAAGAGTTCAATTATCACGCGGTGAAAATCATCGAGCGAACCCCGCCCGGAGGAAAGTTCGTGGCCATCGTCGGAAAATCCCATATGAATACTGACCTTGGTGTCCCGTGTATTGCTGAATTGACCGACAGTGTCGGAGTGTCCGTAAGCCCGTCTCTTAAAGGCAGCTCAAGCCTGGTCAGTCAGCCCCCACACACGCCACCGCCCTCGTTGAAATTCGAGCACGGCTCCAACACCCCCCAACCCTCCGGTGACATTCACCTCGATTACAATATCGACGCGCTGACGGTCTAGTCACGAACCGGTTTGCACATAACGCTCCAGCGGACTCCGCGCTTACCCATTAACGCCGCTCACCCCGAACCGCAACGGCGCAGCCTGAACAGGCGCGCCGTTTTTTTTTCGCCTGAATGCAAGCCGAATCGGGTACACGCCTGATCGGCCATTTCGCAATATGCTGCCATCGTTTAATACAGTCTTCGTGGAATCGATCGCCCGGTTTTCGACACCTACCTACACCCCTCCCAGACTTGCAAGGAGTGCGCTGCGGGCAGGTATTCAAACCACCAGCGAGAACTCGATCGATGACAGTCACAGCCTCCCCTACCCACATCCAACTGCCTCCACACAATCGGTTCGCTGTTCGGCCTGACTCAAACGCCCCACTTACGGCCAAGACGCCACCCGACAGTCGCGCCCTGGGCGACAGCCAGTTGGTACAAAACCTGATCAGTGCAATGCGCGCGACAAAGGATGATCCGCAAGCATCGGTGCAAATCCCCCCCTCATCCACATTCGGTCAGTGGCGAACCCAATTGGCTATCGCACTGAAAAACCCTGAGTTTCAAGACTGGATAAAGGAAAAGGGGATTGCGCCTGCAAGCATCGTCATTCTTCCAGACACTGGCTCCCTCTCGGTCGCGATCAATCATCAGCGCGTCACGTTCACCCCCAACGACAGTTCCGGATGGTCCAGCGTAGCCGGCCCCCTATTAGCGGCGAGCAAGGTGGTAAGCAACGGCAGTGGTGATTCCGTTCACTACAAGGAAGCCTTTCTCGACACCGCGGAACTGAGAAAAGTGGCGTCTTTTTATGGCGTATCAGCCCTGGAAGAGGCGACGGTCAAAGAACTCGAACGCACTCACACGTTCCCTCCGGCTGCGCCGACAGATCCGTACAGGTCCTCCTCCGTACGCGGAGAAAATGCGCTGAGCGAACAACAACAGACCCTGGCCGGCATTTATCAGCGGCACGCCGCCACCCCTGATGCTCCCGGTGATTCACAACTGGTGCAGTTTTTCACCAACGAATGGCAAAAGAAGGTGAGCGGAGGCAACGCGGGGTTGGTCACGATTCCGCCAGATACCGTCCTGGGCCAGTGGCTCGGGCTCTATGAAAAACACCTGGAGCAGCCCGTGGTTCAGCATTGGCTGAACGAGCAGGGAATAGACCTCGCCACCTTGACAATCGTGCCGTCCACCGGCGCGATGTCAGCCTCCGTCAATGGCCAAACGAAACAGTTTTCACTGACCGACAACTCGGGCTGGAGACAAATCTCGGGGCCTCTTCTGGAGGTCGCGAAAGTCATCGCGCCCACACCCGATCAGTCCCTGTCGGTGTCGTTTACCTCGAAAGGGACGGCGACGTCCATGAAGGTGGTCGCCAAGTTTTATGCTGAGCCCACACCTGCCAACGTGGCCCAGAGCAGGCAGCGCATAGACCAGTTGAACAACCAGAAAACCTTCAACGCTGTGCCAAACGAAAGGCAATCGGCACACGCCCTTGAAGTACAGCGAGGCAATGCCGAAAAGGTCTATACCGAAGCCCCTCAAAAACTGGCCTTTTCAAAACTGGCAACCGCTGTAACGCAGGCGATTCCGAACATAAAAAGTCTGGCAAAAGGCTTGGCAGAGGACATCATCAAGCAAGCCTTGCCTGACCAAAAGAATGTGGACGCCGACAAACTTTGGCTTTTGCAGGGAGGCGCTGCACAAAGCCCTCACCCCGACGCCGGCCGTTCAGGTTGGTTTTTCTCGGGCGAGCCGACTAAGTCAGAGACGCTTACTGAGGCTGTCATACGCAACTTCTCGGAGCACGACAGGCTTCCCGGAGAGCTGGACAATAACGGCGGTATTTATACTGAAGGACCCGGCCAAAGCCCAACCAAGGGCTATGGCAAACACAACGAGTTTCCTCTCGACCCTTCGGTCTTTATGCGGGGTGTATCGGCCGCTAACTTTCAGGGCATTGTCACGCAAAAGATCAACGACTTCTGGAACACCCACGACAGCGATTTCCGCACGCTGGCAAAAGGCGAATTCGTTAATCAGGCGCGCCAGCAATTGAAGGGCTTTGAGGCAAAATCGCCCGCAGAACAAAAACTGCAGCCTGAGGAACAGAAATTCACCCGCGATGACTATAAATTGGTGATGGGGGCTGCCTCCAATATTGCCATTGATGAAAACGCCCCCGTGACGCTTGAACAATTGCAGGCAGAGACTTCAACACAGGGCAAGCTTCGGGCGCATACCTTCGATATCAACGGCTGGCCAAGCGACATCATTCGATTTGCTGATTACGATGATGGCCAAGGCAATTACGAAAACAACCGTCGAGACGGTAGGCAGATTCTCTATATTCCGAGCGCTACCCCCGCGTTTTTACGCTTCGACTCGCTCAAGAAAATGGACGATTGGGTGGTCACTCAAGCCAGGGATCCACAAAAGCGCGAAGCCCTGGCTTCACACTTTTCCTTGTACAACCGTCAGGACGGCGCCACGTTCCTGGGCAAGTCGGGGGTCGACTCCTCACTCGCCCATCTCGCCAGCGGAGACTGGGAAAGCGAGGTAGGCAAAACCATTGAACGTGGCAACGTAAACGTTGCGGGCGACATCTTTAGCCACCTGAAGAGCGACGCGAAGGAGCGCATGGTCAGCGATGCCGACACTGCCATTAAATCCAACAGTGAAGTCACCCGGGATACGTGGCTCAATGACATTTCGGCAGGTGCGGGACTCTTGGCCAAGTTGGCGCCCCTTGGATGGCCCCTCGCTGTTGCCGCTGTCGGCACCGGCCTCACTGAAACAGCCCTGGGAGCGCAAAAGACCGTTTCGGGTGACACCCAGGCGGAGCGCAAGGACGGCGCCTTGAAGACCTTTGATGGCACGCTGAATACGTTGTTCTCGGTCACTGCCTCGCCGGGCAAGGCGAAGGACCCGTTCGAAGTGCCTGAAGATGATTTGCTGCCGCGTGACGAAACACCCGCCTTACCTGAGGCCAATCAACCCACACCGGGCCCTTCTCGCCCTAATCCGCTGCCAAACGGCACGCCCGGTATAACGCCACCACGACCGCCAGCGCCGAGCCTCATCAAAATGAGCGAGCATGCTCTGACAAATGGCGAGGACTTGATCAAAAATGTCACGCCTGATGCATTAGGCGTTTATCGGACCCAAGACACGACCGGTGTCTACCGCCAGTTCGTTCGCTATACCGATGAAACGGGAAAAAGCGCAGTGTTCGAACTCAAAGGTGATTACAAGACGGGCGATAGGTTTGCATCGATCATTAACCCCACTACCGGAAGGGCGGTGATGCGTGTTAATCCGGGGCGCAATGGGGAATGGGCACGAGGTGCGGCGGATGGCGGCGTGAAGTGGCCGTGGCAGCGTCCCGTTTCGCCAACCCCAAGTAACGAACTCAAGCTCCCACCAAAAGTTTCGGATCATCTCATTGAGCTAAATGGATCGAAAATGAAAGGGGCCGAAAAATTCGACGAATATCTAAATTTCGATGAACGCTACCCTTACACCTATGGCGTTGCCATAACAGAAGACGGTGAAGTTGTTCCGCAAATTTCCTGGACAACTGAAGAGAACCCAGCCCGGGCTACACTGCCGCCGAACGACATCAACTCGAACTTCGGCACGAACGATTATAGCGCTCAATTTATTGACGATTTAAATCGCAGCAAATTCACATTAGAAAAACCCGACGGCAGCAAATTGGAAATTGACGTCGGCGCAGACATAAGAGATTACGGACGCTTAAAAGGTAGTTTAGCGTCACAAGAAGAGATCGATGCAATTAAACAAAAAAATATCGAACTCATTGAGAAATTCATGCCTGATCCTGAGCTAAGATTACGAGTTTCTGAAGTTTCTCATCAATGGCTACTCGGCCCTGTTCCAGAGGAATTTAGTACACCTCGATTCAAAGACACGGTCTTCGGTACCGGGCGCGACCCGCACTACTATATAAACTTTGACCCCGTCAACAATGAAGTATCCGTCACAGCAAAATCCGACTTTTTAATCCGCAGACTTCTCGACAAAAATGGAGAGATTGAAACTATTACTGACCTCAATACAAAAGCATCAAGGACTATAACTATACGCAGCGGCAATGAAATTGACGGTAACCGTTATGTCATAGAAAAATCTGCACCTATACGTATGGAGATTACACCTAAGCTGGACAGATAAGCGCTACCCCCTACCTGCCCCCCCTGAACGGCGGTAACCTCGGTTACCGCCGTTTTCGTTTGGGCAGCTTTTATATGCCTGCCACTTCAGGGGTCTCCATGGAAAGAATCACCTTAAAACCGCTGCTCCTCGCCGCCGGCCTATTGGCCTTTATGCCAATGGCCCACGCCGCCAGCACCCTGGTCTACTGCTCCGAAGCCAGCCCCGCCGGCTTCGACCCCAGCCAGTACACCAGCGGCACCGATTTTGACGCCTCCGCCGAAACCGTGTTCAACCGCCTGACGCAGTTCAAGCGCGGCGGCACCGAAGTCGAACCGGGCCTGGCTACGCGTTGGGATGTGTCCAAAGACGGCCTGACCTACACCTTCCACCTGCGTGATGGCGTCAAGTTCCACACCACCGAGTACTTCACCCCTACCCGCGACTTCAACGCGGATGACGTGCTGTTCACCTTTAATCGCTTGCTGGATGCCGAGAGCCCGTTCCGCAAGGCCTACCCGTCCGAGTCGCCGTACTTCACCGACATGGGCTTGAACACTACGATCAAGCGCGTCGACAAGCTCGACGACCACACCGTGCGCTTCAACCTGAACAACATCGACGCCTCGTTCGTGCAGAACCTGGCCATGAGTTTCGCTTCCGTACAGTCCGCCGAATACGCCGCGCAATTGTTGAAGGAAGGCAAGGCCGCCGACATCAACCAGAAGCCGATCGGCACCGGGCCGTTTGTGTTCAAGCGCTACCAGAAGGACTCGCTGATTCGCTACAGCGCCAACAAACAGTATTGGAAGCCCGAGGATGTGAAGCTCGACAACCTGGTGTTCGCAATCACCCCGGATGCCGCTGCGCGCCTGCAGAAACTCAAGGCCGGCGAATGCCAGGTCAGCGGTTACCCACGCCCGTCCGACATCGAAGTGATGAAGCAAGACCCAAACCTGCGCGTGCTGCAACAGGCCGGGTTCAACCTGGGCTTTCTCGCTTACAACGTGACGCACCCGCCGCTGGATCAGCTCAAGGTGCGCCAGGCCCTGGATATGGCCATCGACAAGCCGGCGATTATCAAGGCGGTATACCAAAGCGCCGGACAATTGGCGCAGAACGCGCTGCCTCCAGCGCAGTGGTCTTATGACCCAACAATCAAGGACGCACCTCACGACCCGGCCAAGGCCCGGGCGCTACTAAAAGAAGCAGGGGTTGCACCAGGTACTACCATCAACCTGTGGGCGATGACGGTTCAGCGCGCCTCCAACCCCAACGCGCGCATGTCCGCACAAATGATCCAACAGGATTGGGAAAAGGTCGGCATCAAGGCCAACATCGTCAGCTACGAATGGGGCGAATACATCAAGCGCGCCAAAAATGGCGAGCACGACGCGATGATCTATGGCTGGACCGGCGACAACGGCGACCCGGATAACTGGCTCGGCGTGCTCTACAGTTGTGCCGCGGTCAAGGGCAGCAACTACGCCAAATGGTGTAACCCGGCCTACGACAATTTGGTGCAGCAAGCCAAGGTCAGCAGCGACCGCGAGCAACGCATCAAGTGGTATCAACAAGCACAGAAAATTCTTAAAGAACAAGTACCTATAACGCCTATTGCGAACTCGACGGTTTTCCAACCCCTCCGAAAGGAAGTACAGGATTTCAAAATCAGTCCATTTGGCCTGACGCCGTTCTACGGCGTGAGTCTAGATAAGTAACAGCCGCGCCCCAACCGGGTGCACTAGAGGCCTCGGACGGGGCTCTTTGGTGCATCCTCTGCACCGAAAAAACCCTCCAAATATGCGCAATTATGTCGAAACTTTCATAATTGCGACATTCTTGTACGCTCGTACCACTCTTTCAGCCTTGCAACGGTTCAGCATCTTGCAATGGGTATGGCCCCTGCATAAGTATCCGCAGGTCGACTCACGAGGTCGCCCTCACTACCAAAAATGACAACAAATCATGAGGCCAACATGTTCAAACACGCAGTCATTCCGTTATTAGTCAGCGCCGGTTTAATGGCTGCTGCACCTTTCGCCCAGGCGGCGAGCAACCTGGTGTTCTGCTCCGAAGGGAGCCCGGCCGGTTTTGACCCAGGCCAGTACACCACCGGAACAGACTTCGATGCTTCGGCCGAGACCATGTTCAACCGTCTGACCCAGTTTGAGCGCGGCGGCACCGCTGTTGTTCCTGGGCTGGCCACTACCTGGGAGGTTTCCCCGGATGGCCTGACGTACACGTTCCACCTTCGTGAAGGCGTCAAGTTCCACACCACCCCGTACTTCAAGCCAACTCGTGAATTTTCGGCTGACGACGTACTGTTCACCTTCAACCGGATGATCAATAAAGACGATCCGTTCCGTAAGGCCTACCCCACCGAGTTCCCGTACTTCACGGACATGGGGATGGACACCAACATCAAGAACATCGAGAAAGTCGATGCCCATACCGTCAAGTTCACCCTTGGCACCGTGGACGCCGCTTTCATCCAGAACCTGGCAATGAGCTTTGCCTCCATCCAGTCGGCCGAATACGCCGCCCAGCTGTTGAAGGACGGCAAGGCACAGGACATCAACCAGAAGCCAATCGGCACTGGTCCGTTCGTGTTCAAGAGCTACCAGAAAGACTCCAACATCCGTTACACCGGCAACAAGGATTACTGGAATCCTTCCGACGTGAAGATCGACAACCTGATCTTCGCCATCACCACCGACCCGTCGGTGCGTATCCAGAAGCTGAAGAAAAACGAATGCCAGGTCACTCTGTTCCCACGTCCGGCCGACCTGAAGGCGCTGGGTGAAGACAAGGACCTGAAACTGCCGCACCAGGCGGGTTTCAACCTGGGTTACATCGCCTACAACGTGATGCCGGTCCTCAAGGGCCAGACCGCGCCTAACCCGCTGTCGGACATCCGGGTGCGTGAAGCCCTCGACATGTCGGTGAACAAGCAGCAGATCATCGACTCGGTTTACCAGGGTGCAGGCCAACTGGCCGTCAACGCCATGCCGCCAACCCAGTGGTCCTACGACACCACCATCAAGGATGCCCCGCACGACGTGACCAAAGCCAAGGCTTTGCTCAAGGAAGCCGGCGTCAAGGAAGGCACCGAGATCACCCTGTGGGCGATGCCGGTACAGCGTCCGTACAACCCGAACGCCAAGCTGATGGCCGAGATGCTGCAGAACGACTGGAAACAGATCGGCCTGAAGGTCAACATCGTCAGCTACGAGTGGGGCGAGTACATCAAGCGTTCCAAAGGCGGCGAGAACCAGGCCATGATCATTGGCTGGAGCGGCGACAATGGTGACCCGGACAACTGGCTGAACGTGCTGTTCGGCTGCGACTCGCTGGCAGGTAACAACTTCTCCAAATGGTGCGACAAGAAATTCGACGGCATCGTGAAAGAAGCCAAGGCCACATCGGATGTCGCCAAACGCACCGAGCTGTACAAGCAGGCGCAACATATCCTCAAAGATGCAGTCCCGATGACACCTATCGCGCACTCGACGGTGTATCAACCCATGCGCAACACCGTGCAGGACTTCAAGATCAGCCCGTTTGGCTTGAACTCCTTCTACGGCGTGAGCGTAAGCGGCAAGTAAGGATCAATAGCGGCGACGTTTCATAACGTCGCCGTTATTACATCTGCCAAGACCGTAGGAATCAGACCACATTCGCGCTCGTTGCTTTCCTACAGCATCGAACTGCGATTCGCGGCGCCGTTACCTACAAGGTCAGTCAGATTTGACGCATTTACTGCGAGGCCAACGACCCCTAACGTCGTAGGACAGCAGAGGCATCAATCTGCAAGGCACTTGCTGTGTGTGGGATCAGCGTTGTCACCTCGGCCGAAAGCCTGAGTGATTGCTCGCTGATGACAACTACAAACAAGGATCGGGATCGTCATGCGCCATACCACTGTTCTATCCGCAATTTTTGGCACCAGCCTGCTGGCTGTGGCCACGATGGGCCAGGCCGCCGAAAAGAAGAGCCTGGTGTTCTGCTCCGAAGGCAGCCCGGCAGGGTTTGACACCGCGCAATACACCACCGCCACCGACAACGACGCGGCCGAGCCGCTGTACAACCGCCTGGTTGAGTTTGAAAAGGGCGAGACCAACGTCGTACCTGGTTTGGCAACCAAGTGGGATATTTCCGAAGATGGCCTGACGTACACCTTTCACCTGCGTGAAGGGGTGAAATTCCACAGCAACAAGGAATTCAAGCCGACGCGCGACTTCAACGCCGATGACGTGCTGTTCACCTTCAACCGAATGCTTGACCCCGAGTACCCGTTTCGCAAGGCCTACCCCACCGAGTTTCCGTACTTCAACGGGATGAGCCTGAACAAGAACATCGCCAAGGTCGAGAAAACCGGCCCGTACACCGTGGTGATGACCCTGAACACGGTCGACGCCGCGTTCGTGCAGAACATCGCCATGAGCTTTGCCTCGATTCTGTCGGCCGAGTACGCCGAGCAGTTGCTCAAGGACGGCAAACCAAGCGACATCAACCAGAAGCCGATCGGCACTGGCCCGTTCGTGTTCCAGCGCTATCAGAAAGACTCGCAGATCCGTTATGCAGGCAACAAACAGTATTGGGACCCGAGCCGCGTCAAACTCGACCAGCTGATTTTCGCGATCAACACCGACGCGTCGGTGCGCGTGCAGAAGCTCAAGGCCGGCGAATGCCAGATCACCCTGCATCCACGCCCTGCGGATGTCGACGCGCTCAAGGCCGACAAGAACCTGCAACTGCTGACCAAGCCAGGCTTCAACCTCGGCTACATCGCCTACAACGTACGCCACAAGCCGTTCGACCAGCTTGAAGTGCGCCAGGCGCTGGACATGGCGGTGAACAAGCAGAGCATTCTGAACGCCGTATACCAGGGCGCGGGGCAACTGGCGGTCAACGCCATGCCGCCGACCCAGTGGTCCTACGACGAGAGCATCAAGGACGCCGCCTACAACCCGGAAAAAGCCAAGGAATTACTCAAGGCCGCCGGCGTGAAGGAAGGCACCGAGATCACCCTGTGGGCGATGCCGGTGCAACGTCCGTACAACCCCAACGCCAAGCTGATGGCCGAGATGCTGCAAAACGATTGGGCCAAGATCGGCCTGAAAGTGAAGATCGTCAGCTACGAGTGGGGCGAGTACATCAAGCGCACCAAGAACGGTGAGCACGATATCAGCCTCATCGGCTGGACAGGTGACAACGGTGACCCGGACAACTGGCTGGGCACCCTCTACAGCTGCGACGCCATCGGCGGGAACAACTACTCCATGTGGTGTGACCCGGCGTACGACAAGCTGATCAAGCAAGCCAAGGTCGTCACCGACCGCGAACAAAGGACTGTTCTGTACAAACAGGCGCAGCAGCTGCTTAAAGCACAGGTGCCGATCACGCCCGTCGCCCACTCGACGGTCAACCAGCCGTTAAGCGCCAAAGTCGAAGGTTTCAAAGTGAGCCCCTTCGGCCGCAACGTGTTCTCGGGCGTCAGTATTACCCCATAAGAAAATAACCGGATTGCAAAGAGCGAAGTTGGCTCTCTCGCAAACGTGCAGCCATGTTTTGGGATTTTTCCTACAGCAAACGTTTGCGATGGCTTGAAAGAGTTACACACCCAATAGCCGGTTCACCGAATAAGACCGGCATTAAAAAGAGAACCAAAGGAGCTTCACCCATGAAACTGAGCAGCAAAGCGCTTCTGGCCCTGGCCATCAGCACCATCACGGCGACTGCCTATGCTGAACCCGTCAGCCAGGACTTCGTTCCGACCACACTGGCCGGCGCCAGCGCCCAAAGCGAGGCCAAAGGTTTTATCGAAGATTTCACCTTGGGCGGCACGACGCGTAACTGGTACGCCCACGAAAGCCTTTACCGTGGCGGCAGCTGGAAATATCAAAAACATGGCCAGACCCTGACCGACCGGAACCGTACCAATTGGGTCCAGGGCACCATCATCAACGCCAACTCGGGCTTCACTCAGGGCACAGTAGGCGTAAAGGCCGAAGTAGCGCTTTACAACGCGCTGGTCCTGGACCGCAGCAAACGCGATATCAAGGGCGGCTCCAACCGTACCCTGGCTGACTCTAACGGCAATGCCGTAGACCAGTGGAGCAAACTGGGCCTGGCCAACGTGCAGTTCCGTGCCTCGAACACCACCTTGACTGCCGGTCGCCAGAACTTCAGCACGCCAATTGTTGACACCATCGGCAACCGTGCCCTGCCGTCGAGCTTCCAAGGTGTGAGCTTCAACAGCGAAGAGTTCAGCAACCTGTCTTTCCAAGGCGGCGTATTTGACCGCGTTTCGCCACGGACCGAACAGAGCCTGTCCAAATTCCGTAGCGAGTACAACAGCGCCGGTGCCAAAGGCGTAGAAACCGACAAGGTCTACACCTTGGGCGCCAACTACCAGCCGTTCAAAAGCCTGAAGACCAGCTTCTTCGGTGCCAACGTCAAGGACTTCTGGAACCAGTACTATTTCGGCGCCACCCACGAGCTGGGTGACAGCCAGCAACTGGCCCTGACCACCGGTTTCAACTACTACAAAACCGTCGATGAAGGCAAAAAACTGATGGGGGATATCGACAACGATACCTACTCCCTGTCCCTGGGCCTGGCGCACCAAGCCCACAGCCTGACCTTCGCCTACCAGGCCGTAAACGGTAACGAGTACTTCGACTACCTGCACGAAACCAACGGTATCTACCTGGCCAACTCCCTGACGTCCGACTTCAACGGCCCGAACGAGAAATCCTTCCAGATCGCCTATGGCCTCAACATGGCCGAATACGGTGTACCGGGCCTGAAGTTCAACATCTACTCGGCACGCGGCTGGGGCATCGACGGCACCCACTACACCGGCAACCGCGGTGTGGTCGGCAAAGGTTACGACGGTATCCAGGTTCAGGACGGCGAGAAGCACCAGGAATACGGCGTTGGCAGCTCGTACGCAATTCAGAGCGGCCCACTCAAGGCCACCACTGTGCGTGCAACCTACGTTGAGCACCGCGGCAGCGAGTTCCAGTCCGACGGCAGCATCAAGGAATTCCGTCTGGTCACCACCATCCCGTTCAACATTCTCTAATTAGCACCAGGTAAACGGCGGGCTCACGAAGAGCCTGCCGTCTACGCTTGTCTGGTCCCATCGATTGCAGAGGGCTCCGAATGAAAATGCTCCCGCTACAAGCCGCCATTGCCGCTGCGCTGTTGAGCGTAGCGATCGGCGTTTCGGCCAAACCGCTGGTGGTCTGCACCGAAGCCAGCCCGGAAGGTTTCGACCCGGTCCTTTACACCACGGCCGTCACCGCTGACGCCGCCGCTGAAACCATGTTCAACCGCCTGGTGGACTTCAAGCCAGGCACCACCGAAGTGATCCCGGCGCTCGCCAAAGACCTGCCGGAAATCAGCGCCGATGGCCTGACCTACACCTTTCACCTGCGTGACGACATCAAGTTCCACACCACCGACTACTTCAAACCCACGCGCAACCTGAACGCCGACGACGTGCTTTGGAGTTTCCAGCGCCAGCTGGACCCGAAACACCCGTGGCACAACAAGTCCAACGTGGGCTACCCGTACTTTGAAAGCATGGGCTTCAAGGAACTGCTCAAGAGCGTAGAGAAGACCGACGATCACACTGTGGTCTTCACCCTGACGCGCCGTGAAGCACCGTTCCTGGCCGACCTGGGCATGGCCTTCTCTTCGATCCATTCCAAGGAATACGCCGACCAGCTGCTCAAGTCCGGCAAGACCGAAGACCTGAACGCCAAGCCGATCGGCACCGGCCCCTTCATCTTTATCCGTTATCAGAAAGACGCTCAGGCACGCTTCAAGGCCAACCCGGACTACTTCCGTGGCAAGCCGCAGGTAGACCCGTTGATCCTGGCAATTACCGCCGACAACAATGTGCGCCTGCAGAAGCTGAAAGCCAACGAGTGCCAGATCGCGCTGTTTCCCAAGCCGGATGACATCCCAAGCATCAAGAAAGACCCGAACCTGAAGATCGATGAACTGGCGGCGATGACCACCAGCTACACCGCCCTGAACACCACCCACAAGTACATGAGCGACGCGCGGGTACGTCACGCGATCAACATCGCATTCGACAAGGCCGGCTATACCAAAGCATTGTTTGGCGAAGGCAACGCAGTCGTCGGCACCGGCCCGTATCCACCAACGCTACTGGGCTTCAGCGACAAACTGAAAAACCCGCCACGTGACCTGGACAAGGCCCGCGCCCTGCTCAAGGAAGCCGGCGTACCGGAAGGCACTGAGTTCACCCTGTTCACTCGCGCCAACGGCGGCCCGACCAACCCCAACCCAATGATGGGCGCCCAGCGTATGCAGGCGGATCTGGCCCAGGTTGGCCTGAATGTCAACATCAAGGTCATGGAATGGGGCGAAATGCTCAAGCGCGCCAAAGCCGGTGAGCACGACATGGTTTCCGCAGGCTGGGTCGGTGATAACGGCGACCCGGATAACTTCCTCACGCCCAACCTGAGTTGCGATGCCGCCAAAAACGGCGAAAACTACGCCCGCTGGTGTAACGAGGAGTTTCAAGCCTTGATCGACAAGGCCCGCGCAATCGAGGAACCGGCGGCACGGGCTGCGCTCTATGAACAAGCACAGGACGTTTTCGACAAGGACCAACCATGGCTTCCCATGGCTTACCCGAAACTGTTCACCGCCATGCGCAAAAACGTAGAAGGCTTTACCCAAAGCCCTCTAGGTACAAATAACTTCGCCACCACCCAGGTGAAGTAAATAAGAGAAACGCTCGGCACCGTCGATATTGACGGTGCCGAACCTGCCTAACCGGCTGATTGAGGTACACAACAAGATGTTTAGTTTTATTGCCCGCCGACTGGGGTTATTGATCCCCACGTTTTTCGGCATCACGTTGCTGACGTTTGCGTTGATTCGCATGATTCCAGGCGACCCCGTAGAAGTCATGATGGGCGAACGGCGCGTCGACCCCGAGATGCACGCTCAGGCAATGGAACGCCTTGGCCTTAACAAGCCGCTGTATGCGCAATACCTGGACTACATCGGCAAGCTCGCCCAGGGCGACCTTGGCGAATCGTTGCGTACGCGTACCAGCGTGTGGAGCGAATTCACCGCGCTCTTCCCCGCGACCCTGGAACTGTCCATGGCCGCCCTGTTGTTCGCCGGTATCCTGGGCCTGTTGGCCGGGGTGATCGCGGCACTCAAGCGAGGATCCCTGTTCGACCATGGGGTGATGGGCATCTCCCTTGCGGGATATTCGATGCCAATCTTCTGGTGGGGCCTGATCCTGATCATGTTCTTCTCGGTGAGCCTGGGCTGGACCCCGGTCTCCGGGCGTATCGACCTGCTCTATGACATCGAGCCGCGCACCGGCTTCATGCTGATCGACACCCTGCTGGCTGACGAGCCGGACGCCTTCTGGGATGCCCTGCACCACCTGATCCTGCCGGCCATCGTGCTCGGCACCATCCCGCTGGCAGTGATCGCGCGGATGACCCGTTCGTCGATGCTCGAAGTGCTGCGCGAAGACTACATCCGCACCGCCAAGGCCAAAGGCCTGTCGCCGGCGCGCGTCGTCTTCGTCCACGGCCTGCGTAACGCGCTGATCCCGGTCCTCACCGTGGTCGGCCTGCAAGTCGGCACCTTGCTGGCCGGTGCGGTATTGACCGAAACCATCTTCTCGTGGCCCGGCATCGGCAAATGGCTGATCGAAGCCATTGGCGCGCGGGACTACCCGGTGGTGCAAAACGGCATTCTGCTGATCGCCTGCCTGGTGATCGTGGTGAACTTCGTGGTGGATATCCTCTACGGCTTCGCCAACCCACGCATCCGTCACCAGCGCTGAGATCATGACCATGACCACACCTACTCCAGTGTCAGCAGTCGATCAAAGCCTGCTGTACCCGTCCCCGTACAAAGAATTCTGGCAAGCCTTTTCCAAGAACAAAGGCGCCGTTGCCGGCCTGATGTTCATGCTGCTGGTGGTGTTCTGCGCGCTCTTCGCGCCGTGGGTTGCGCCGCATAACCCGAGCGAGCAATACCGCGACTTCCTGCTGACCCCGCCGTCGTGGCTGGAAGGCGGGCAGATCCAGTTCCTGCTCGGCACCGACGAACTGGGCCGTGACTTGCTCTCGCGCCTGATCCAGGGCTCCCGCCTCTCGTTGCTGATCGGCTTGTCGTCGGTAGTGATGTCGCTGATCCCGGGCATCCTGCTGGGCCTGTTCGCCGGGTTCTTCCCGCGTCTGCTCGGCCCGACCATCATGCGTCTGATGGACATCATGCTGGCCCTGCCATCGCTGCTGCTGGCTGTTGCCATCGTCGCGATCCTCGGCCCTGGCCTGATCAACACCGTGATCGCCATCGCAATCGTCTCGCTGCCGTCCTATGTCCGTCTGACCCGCGCTGCGGTGATGGGCGAACTGAACCGCGACTACGTGACCGCCGCCCGCCTCGCCGGCGCCGGCCTGCCCCGCCTGATGTTCATCACCGTGCTGCCTAACTGCATGGCACCGCTGATCGTTCAGGCCACCCTGAGTTTCTCTTCGGCGATCCTTGATGCCGCGGCCCTGGGCTTCCTGGGCCTTGGCGTACAACCGCCAACGCCTGAGTGGGGCACCATGCTGGCTTCGGCCCGCGACTACATCGAACGCGCATGGTGGGTCGTCAGCCTGCCGGGTTTGACCATTTTGCTCAGCGTGCTGGCAATCAACTTGATGGGTGACGGCCTGCGCGATGCGCTGGACCCGAAACTCAAGAACGCCGCCTGAGGAGATTCCCATGTCACTGTTAGAAATCAAGAATCTCAACGTCCGCTTCGGCGACAAGACTGCCGTGCCGGTGGTCGATGGCCTCGACATCTCTGTCGACAAAGGCGAAGTACTGGCGATCGTTGGCGAGTCGGGTTCGGGTAAATCCGTGACCATGATGGCGCTGATGGGCCTGATCGAGCACCCCGGCATCGTCACCGCCGACGCCCTGAACTTCGATGGCAAGGACATGCTCAAGCTGAGCAATCGCCAGCGTCGCCAGATCGTCGGCAAAGACCTGGCGATGGTATTCCAGGACCCGATGACCGCGCTGAACCCCAGCTATACCGTGGGTTTCCAGATTGAAGAAGTGCTGCGCCTGCACCTGAAAATGTCCGGCAAACAAGCGCGCAAGCGTGCCATCGAACTGTTGGAAAAGGTCGAGATCCCAGGCGCTGCCAGCCGTA
The DNA here is from genome assembly GCF_001050345.1 of Pseudomonas fildesensis. Classification (GTDB taxonomy): domain Bacteria; phylum Pseudomonadota; class Gammaproteobacteria; order Pseudomonadales; family Pseudomonadaceae; genus Aquipseudomonas; species Aquipseudomonas fildesensis. Next base: position 213,391 of record NZ_LFMW01000007.1, read on the forward strand.
TGGATGCTTACCCGCACCAGCTGTCCGGCGGTATGAGCCAGCGTGTGGCCATCGCCATGGCCATCGCCGGCGAGCCGAAACTGCTGATCGCCGACGAACCGACCACCGCGTTGGACGTGACCATTCAAGCGCAGATCATGGACCTGCTGCTGGCCCTGCAGAAAGAACAAAACATGGGCCTGGTGCTGATCACGCACGACCTCGCAGTGGTTGCCGAAACGGCCCAGCGCGTGTGCGTGATGTACGCCGGCCAGGCCGTGGAAGTCGGCCAGGTGCCGCAACTTTTCGACGTGCCGGCACATCCCTACAGCGAAGCGCTGCTCAAGGCGATCCCGGAGCACAGCCTCGGCGCCGAACGCCTGGCCACCCTGCCCGGCATCGTGCCCGGTCGTTATGACCGCCCGCAGGGTTGCCTGCTGTCACCGCGTTGCCCGTATGTGCAAGACAGCTGCCGCCAGACCCGCCCCGGCCTGGACCCTAAAGCCTACAGCCTTGCGCGCTGCTTCTACCCCTTGAACCAGGAGGTGGCGTAATGGCCGTCGTTCTTACCGCCCGCGACCTCACCCGTCACTACGAAGTGTCCCGTGGCCTGTTCAAGGGCCACGCTACCGTGCGCGCCCTTAATGGTGTGTCTTTCGAGCTGGAAGCCGGCAAGACCCTCGCCGTCGTAGGCGAGTCGGGTTGCGGCAAATCCACCCTGGCCCGCGCGCTGACGCTGATCGAAGAGCCTTCGTCGGGGTCCCTGAAAATCGCCGGCCAGGAAGTCACCGGCGCCAACAAGGCCCAGCGCAAGCAATTGCGCAAAGACGTGCAGATGGTGTTCCAGAGCCCGTACGCCTCGTTGAACCCGCGCCAGAAGGTCGGTGATCAACTCGGCGAGCCGCTGCTGATCAACACCAACCTGTCCGCCGCCGAACGCCGCGAAAAAGTGCAAGCAATGATGAAGCAGGTGGGCCTGCGCCCCGAGCATTATCAGCGCTACCCGCACATGTTCTCCGGTGGCCAGCGCCAGCGGATCGCCTTGGCCCGCGCGATGATGCTGCAACCCAAAGTGCTGGTGGCGGATGAGCCGACCTCGGCACTGGACGTGTCGATCCAGGCTCAGGTGCTGAACCTGTTCATGGATTTGCAGCAGGAATTCAACACGGCGTACGTGTTCATTTCCCACAACCTCGCGGTGGTGCAACACGTTGCCGATGATGTGATGGTGATGTACCTCGGTCGCCCTGTTGAAGTGGGCCCCAAGGACGACATCTATGCGCGTCCCTTGCACCCGTACACCCAGGCACTGCTGTCGGCGACCCCGACCATTCACCCGGACCCGAACAAGCCGAAGATCAAGATTGTCGGCGAACTGCCCAACCCGCTGAACCCGCCGTCGGGCTGCGCTTTCCACAAGCGCTGCCCGTATGCGACAGCGCGTTGCAGCAGCGAAGAGCCGCAGCTGCGGCCGTTGGATAACCGCCAGGTGGCGTGCCACTACGCGGAGCAATTCGTCGCGTGAAGATCGTTCCCACGCTCTGCGTGGGAACGCCGCCTGGGACGCTCCGCGTCCCGCCATCGGCGCAAGGCTCAGGTCTTGCGCGTTGGTGACGCGGAGCGTCACAGGATGCATTCCCACGCAGAGCGTGGGAACGATCAGCAGCAGTGGTAATGAGTTTCACAGCCCTTCCCGCCAGGTTGCGCATCAGCCTGGCAGGAGGGGCTTTCTTTTGCCTGCGATCTACGTCTGGCTATCGCCGTCATCATCAGCAGGATCATCGCTGTCCGGTTCGTCAGTGGTGGAGTCATCATCGTCATTGCTGCCGCCCTGGTCCTTATCGCCGCCCTCGGACTCCGACTTGGCCAGTTGCAACCCCACACCCTGCGTCGCCTGCACCGCCGAAAAGCCCGCCTGGCTACCATGCACCGGGTTATGCGCCCAGGCCGTCGACATCCCCAGCGACAACAACACCAGCACCTTTATCAACAACACTACTCGTTGAAAAATACTCATGGTTGATTCCGTCCAGTCAGTAGGTAAATCCCGCACGACAGCTGTTTACCGCCGCCAGCGTTGACGCTAGTCCCAATGCCGGGTTTGCGCCAGGCCTCAGGTATCGCAGTCGTCGTAGGTTTCACTGTCCTCCCCTTCGTTGTAGGGGTTTTCCGCTTCTTCCTTGGAGGCGGACTGGGCTTGCGGCTGCCAACTACCGGAGTTGATTAGGAGGAGAGGCGTTGCACATTTTGCACGTTGGTCTCCTTTAAAGTCGGTGGGTAAACGCTAGACCTGATGCGAGGTTCTCCCCAATCCTCAGCCTTGTGGTGATCAAAAAATGTGGGAGCCGACTTTGGGGTTGTCATGATAAAGAGCAAAGACAATTACTTAGCAATATAAAAATAAGTAAAAATTAAACATCCCCACTAATAAAAAGACTTTTCTGAAGGAACTTTCCGAAAAATCAGATCACATGACACAAACGCTTGTTTTTTTAATCACCCCCTGACATCTTACATATAAGAAACATTGCTCAATGACGGAAGTTATTTAATTCAATAGCTTAACTTCACCTAGGCCAGAAAACAAGCCTGGCGAACAGCTCAACTCCGTCATCAGTTTATTCAAGTAAACCCCGGGGCAAATCGAATGCCCATAATCAAATGGATTCCCCCATGCTTTTTCCATTCGGCAAGTCGTTGTACACTCATATATAACGTTGGAAGAGAAACTATGAAAACGGTGGATAGCTCCCTCCTGAAAAAATGGTACGACAGCGAATACAGTACCTGTGAAACCGGCACTCTATTCGGCGAGCCACGAAGTGAATTCAAGCAGTTTCTATCCACCCTTCCCAATGGATGCGGCAGCGCTCTTGAGCTTGGCTGCGGAGACGGTCGCAACCTCACTGCCTTGGCACGCAAGGGCTACAGCGTAAGCGGCGTGGACATCGTCGACAGCACTGTACACAGTCGCAAGCTTAATCCTTGGTTAAAGGATCTGAAATTCCAGCAGTCCGATATATTAACCTACGTACCCGTACATGAAGGCTACGACGTGGTTGTATGCTCCGAGGTTCTTCATTGCTTTACCAAAGATGAACTTAAGCAGGTAATGCCCAAAATAATTAACTCAGTAAAACCAGGCGGATATGTTTTTCTGGATATCTTGTCAGACCTGACTCGCTTTTTTCAGGCTACCGGAGAACCTTTCATATGGGACAAGGAGGCTGGACTATCTACCCAAGACAGCGAAGGTTTTTTCGACGCTTGGCTGGGTGACTTTGACATATTTGCCTTCAATCATTGTTTTGATAAACAAAGCTGGCCACTTAGCAGCTCTGAAAACTTGCCCATCGAGCCTTATACATGGCAAGGGACTTATGTCTCAGTGTGCGCGCAAAAGCGCAAATAACTTCGTACCGTTCTGCTTGAGTGGAGATTGGGGAATGCAGCTTTTCCATCAGGTCATCGCCAACAACGCCACGAGATACTCGACCAAACCCGCCATCATCCTGGACGGGCAGGCAACTACATATAAGGAACTGCAACAACGGGCGAATGACATGGCCTCGACGCTTTCAACGCTCGGGCTCGCCCCCGGCGACCGGGTGGGCATGTACGCGCAGATGTCCATTGATTTGATCGCCAGCTACCTCGGCATGCTGCAAACTGGCGTGATCACCGCAGCGACTCATCACACTCTCAGCCGCACCAAGCTGATCCACCAACTCAAGCACTCTGGCGCCCGAGTGCTGATCACTGACTGCACTGATGACTTGCAGGGCCTGATAGACGAGGCGGGACTAGAGCGGGTTTTACTCACCGCCCCTGCCCAGATAGCTGTGCCTCGCGCCATCCAACTTGCCGATGCCATCGCAGCACACAATGACAGAACGGATGTCATTGTCCGACCGTTGGCCGATGATCCTGAGCGGCCTACATCGATCTTCTACACCTCGGGCTCTACCTCTAATCCGAAAGGTGTGTTAGTCAATCACCGCATCATGTCGGCGGCCTGCCGCCAAGTCACTGCGTACCTGCAAAACACTCCAGACGACCGTATCCTCAGTTACTCGACGCTGGCATCCGATTACGGCGTCTACAACGTAATGATGCCACTTTACGCTGGGGCCACCAGTGTCATTGAGAGCCGACCTGCCGGCAGTGCAGAGGACGTGCTAGCGGTCGTCGAACGCGAGTCAGTTACGGCGATGCACGTGTTTCCCCCGGTATTCTTCCTATTGGCCAATACGGGTCCGCACTGGCAGGCGCGGGTGCCAGGCTTGCGTTACATCTCCAGCAGCGGGCAGCCCCTTCACACCCGTCACATCCAACGAATTCGCCAAGCGCTCCCAAGGGTGCAGATTTTTTCCAACTACGGGCTTACTGAATGCAAGCGCGTGAGCTACCTGCGCCCCGAAGAAATTGACCAGCGCCCGATGTCGGTAGGCAAGCCCTTACCCGGCGTCAGCGTGCACTTGGTGGACGAACAGGGGCGAATTATCAACCAGCCCGGACAAGTTGGTGAGCTGCTGGTGGCTAGCGATTACCTGATGCTTGAGTACTGGAACATGCCCGAAGCGAATGCCAGTGCCTTTATTCATGATGCGTTCGGTCATTCACGGCTGTATCGCACAGGCGATCTGTTCAGGCAGGACGTCGAAGGCTATCTCTACTATGTCGCCCGCAAGGACGATGTTTTCTCGCGCAATATCTGGAACGTCAACCCACGGGAGATTGAGCAATGTCTAGCGATGCATCCGGCGGTCGCCGAAGTGCTGGTGGTCCCGGTCGCTGACGAGTGGGCCGGACATGTGCCCAGAGCTTATATCGTGCTTGATGTCGATCATGGTCAGACCAGCGGACAGACGCTGATCGAGCACTGCAAGAAGCATCTGGACTGGCACATGGTCCCGACTCAGTGCGTATTCCTGAAGGCCCTGCCAAAAACCGAATCGGGAAAGTTCACCGCCAAAGGACTGATCTGATAGTAGGAGCTTTGCCATGAAAACGTCCCTCAATCCCATGGATCACCCTGGCCTCGATCGTGATCTGCAACAAAGTGCAATGCTGAAACTCGCTGGACACTTCCACAGCCTGGCGACGGGTGCAAGCCAAGTGCCCTCGCAGTCACTTGATAGTCATCTGCGGTCCGAAATCAACGACCCCAACGTCCTTGATTACCACGACAGGCTAATTGAGGGATCAGGACCGTTGTTCTCCCACTTCCTGGCCAGCGTGCCGTACATCCTCGAAGAATTATCCAGGGTCGGGGTAGCAATGACCCGCATGGCTCAGGTCAATACCGGAGAAACAGGTCGGACCTTCAGCCTGTTTGAAGTTGACGCCTTTGATGGCAGTAACGGCCGTGCTATTGCTGGCCACTCCCAGGGCCTGATCCGCAGCTTCACCTCGTCACCAAACCGGGCCAATCAGATAGCCTTCGAACGGCATGCCGACCCGACGCTATCGTGGTTCTATCCACAGTCGGTATTCAGGGTAACGCCAGCCCTGCTGCAAGCCCCCGAATACGATTGCTTCAGCAAGGGTTTCGACTTCATTTATGAGATGGCCGCATTCCAGTTCTATACCCGCGACCGCAACGGCCAAATCTCCCATATCAAGCAATTTCTCAAGCCTGACGGGCTGGTGTTTTTCCTGGAAAAGTTCAACCACCCCGATCCGAAGGAGTATTTGCGGCGGGAGAAGATCAAAGACGAGCAGTTCAAGACCCGCTACTTCAGCGAGGAAGAAATCCGCTGGAAACGCCAGCAGATGCTTGAGCAAATGCAAAACGGGCAAGTCACACTGGACGAACTCGTGTGCGCCCTGTCGGCCCACTTCACCTGTGTGCACCTGCTGTGGAGCAGCAGCAACTTCTGTGAGTTCGTCGCCTCGAACGACCCGCATCAGGTGACGCGGTTTCTAGATCTTCTGGGGCCAGTGGTTCAACCATCGAGTTTCTGCTTTGAAGGTTCGCGTATTGGCGCCGTGACCTCCCTGCAAAACGGTGATACGGGGCCAGGCCATGTTTAATGTTTCTGAGCAACCGTTCCACCGCGACGCATTGCCCTCGTTATGCCTGCGGGCAGTTGAGCATCTGCCAAGATGGCGCGAGCGGGCCGCTGCGGCCGAACTCGCTATGCGCCTGAGTAGCAGCACATTCGACGAATTGTTTGCTGAAGGCTGGCTGGATCTGTTGTCACCGCGTGCGCCAGTCACAAGCTCCGGACACTGGCCCACACTTGTGGAAAGTGCACGCATTGCCGCTCGGGCATGTGCATCTACCGGCTGGATAATGGCGTTAGTAGGCGGTCACGGTTCAATCGCCAGGAGACTACCCGCCACTTGCATAAACCAGTTATACAACGATTGGCCGAAACAACTATTCGCCTCAGCCTCCCCTTGTGCCGAGAGTTTGCTGTCCTTTGAGTCCGCAGGCGCACGGGTCAACGGACGGTGGCGCTTCAGCTCTGGCATCGAGGACGCCACTTGGTTGATGCTCAACGCTCCCAGCACTAACCACTCGGATACTCACAATCCGCGCTTTCTAGTGCTGATCGCCGCCAATGAAGTTGAGAGGCTTAACAGTTGGGACAGCTGCGGTATGGTTGCAACGGGTTCTCACGACGTACTGACCCATCAGTTGTTAGTGCCCCATGATCGCGTGTTCGCGTTGCACGATATATTTGCGCAGGCGCCGCGTGCGCCTGCCTGCGATTACATAGATCGATTACCCCTCGCGCCTTACCTCACCACCTCGATCATCGGCCCACTGCTGGGATGTGCCGAGGGCGCATTTACCGTGTTTGTAGCTGGGTTCCGCAGTTCGTTAACGCAATGCGATCCTCGGATCGCTGAACAGGCGGCTCACTCGGCTGCGCAACTACACAGCGCCACGCAGTTGTACGACTCGCTGATCACCTGGCTGCACAACGCAGGTATCAATGACCGTGCGCTAAATGCGCAAGAGTTGTTGCAGCTCAAGCGCGATCGCGCCTATCTGGCGGAACAGTGCGTGCAGGTTGTACGCCGGTTGGTGGAAAGACTCGGCGTCTCGTCCCTGATGGCAAGCAACCCGCTTCAGCGCCACTGGCGTGATATCCAGACTATGGCCGCGCACCGAGACGTTGCATGGAGCGCAGCAATGTTGGCCTCCGGAGATGCCATCCTCCGGCCCCTCCCTGCAGACGCGCTAAAGAACTGATTTATTTCCAATCGGCTGTTCCAGAGAGGTGTCACATGTTTGTCCGCAATAAATCCGACATCGAGAAAACCCCTTACTTCGTCGAATGGGGCGCGGGCACCAGCCACCGCCTGCTCACTGAACGCGATGCCATGGGCTTCACGCTATGCCACACCGTTGTCCGCGCGGGCACAGAGTCGCTGCTGCAGTACCGAAATCACCTGGAAGCGTGCTATTGCATCGCCGGAGAAGGCGAAGTCGAAGACATGCAAGGAAATATCTTTTCGATTCGGCCGGGAGACTTGTATGTGCTTGATCAGCATGATCGGCATTTCCTGCGTGGCGGCAAGGAACATGACTTGATTGTGGTCAGCGTCTTCAATCCGCCACTGCGGGGCGACGAGCGCCATAATCTCAATGACCCCTTGGGATCGGCCTACTGATGTTTTTTCCAAATGCCACCCCAGGCCACTTACTCGCAGGAGGTGTTTATGCGTAAGGATTATCTCGCCTTTTTCACCTCGCTTTTTCTATCGAGGCTGGCGGATCAAATCCTGTTGTTTATGGTTCCGCTGGTGGTGTTCCAGACCACCAACAGCGCATCCTGGGCCGGGCTGGCATTTTTCGTCGAATCGCTACCGCGATTTCTCGCGTTTCCGTTGTGCGGTGCCCTGTGCGACAAGTACTCGCCTATCAGGATCCTGCATGGCAGTCAGATCTATCGGGCATTGCTTTGTGTGCTGGCGATGGTGTTCTACGAAGTAGTGGGTGGCATCGCTTGGTTAGTGGTGCTGTCAGCATTATGCGGAGTGTTGACCACGCAAGGCATAATGGCCCGCGAAGTGCTGATGCCGTCCATCTTTCAGCACTACAGTTACACCAAGACGCTGTCCTATTCCCAGATCGCCGACCAAACCGGCCTGGTGCTTGGGCCACTGGTGGCGGCGCTGGTGCTGGAGGTATGGGCTTGGCACTGGGTGGTGCTTTGGATCGCCGGGCTGTTCCTGCTGGCAGACCTGAGCATGCTGGTGTGGCAACGCTTCAGTCGAATTACGTTACCGGTGTTCGAGCAGCACAAAGACATCTGGTTGCAGCCTTTGCGGATCGCTTTCGGGCATATCCGTAATGTGGCCGAGTTGAAAAAAATCATCGCTCTCGCGATAGGAGTCAATCTGATCGTCGGTGTCACCTTGGCCACCTCGGCGGCCATGGTGATCGGCGAGTACGGCGCTGGCAAGGATGACTATGCAGGGCTGCAAGCGGCTGGAGCAGTGACAACTATCCTGATCCTGTTTTTTCTCGCTCGGGTGGAACTGCCTTTGCGGGTCTTGGGGCTTATTGGCTACTCACTGATTGCCATAGGAGCATTCATTAGCGCTCTGAGTCCGAACTTGATCGGTTATGTGGTCGGTTTTTTGTTGATTGTCGGCTTCGATAAAATGTTCAACGTATACATGCGCACTATTCGGCAGCGGGTGATTCCACCTCAGGACTTCGGCAAGACCGTGGGCGCGATCACGTTGCTGAACAACATGTCGCAGCCATTGGCTGGTTTGCTGGTGGCATTGCTGGCTACGTCTTTGGGCACGCAGCAGGTAATCCTCAGTCTGGCCGTGCTGACAACCCTTCTTGGGGTGGTCACTCTGTGGTGGTTTGCAAAACAACGTTGCCCACACCCGAACTCGATAGTTGAGACGGACTAGGAAGCGGCCTTTATTGCTCTTTGAGATAAAGGTGAAACGCACTTTTCGCCACAAAAAAGGGCGAAGCCATCATAGCTTCGCCCTTTCGTCTATCGCTCAGACCTTAATGGTGTTCGCGAGTCGCGCGGAACTTCACATCCGGCCACCGCTCTTCCATCAGCGCCAGGTTAACCCGGGTCGGGGCGAGGTAGGTCAGGTGACCACCGCCGTCCACCGCGAGGTTTTCCACGGCCTTGTTGGAGAATTCTTCCAACTTCTTCTTGTCACTGCACTCAATCCAGCGCGCGGAATAAACGGTGATCGGCTCGTAGGAGCATTCCACCTTGTATTCCTCTTTCAAGCGGCTGGCGACCACATCGAACTGCAGTACACCGACAGCGCCGAGGATGATGTCGTTGCTGCGCTCGGGGAAGAACACCTGGGTGGCGCCCTCTTCCGCCAGTTGCTGCAGGCCCTGGCGCAGTTGCTTGGATTTCAGCGGGTCACGCAGGCGTACGCGGCGGAACAGTTCCGGGGCGAAGTGCGGGATACCGGTGAAGCCGAGTACTTCGCCTTCGGTGAAGGTGTCGCCGATCTGGATGGTGCCGTGGTTGTGCAAACCGATGATGTCGCCGGCGTAGGCTTCTTCGAGCTGCTCACGCTCGGAGGAGAAGAACGTCAGGGCGTCGCCGATGCGCACGTCCTTGCCGGTGCGCACGTGGCGCATCTTCATGCCTTTTTCGTATTTGCCGGAGCAGATGCGCATGAAGGCGATGCGGTCGCGGTGTTTCGGGTCCATGTTCGCCTGGATCTTGAACACGAAGCCGGCGAATTTCTCTTCCACCGGTTCCACAGTGCGCTCGTTGGCGACGCGGGCCAGAGGCTTTGGCGCCCAGTTCACGACGGCGTCGAGCACGTGGTCGACACCGAAGTTGCCCAGGGCGGTACCGAAGAACACCGGGGTCAGTTGGCCGTCGAGGAATTCCTGCTGGTTGAATTCGTGGCAGGCGCCCTGCACCAGTTCCAGCTGGTCGACAAAACGGTCGTACTCGTCACCCAGGTGGGCGCGGGCTTCGTCGGAGTCGAGCTTCTCGATGATTTTCACATCGGTGCGTTCGTGGCCGTGGCCGGCGGTGTAGACAAGGATGTAGTCGTCAGCCAGGTGGTACACGCCCTTGAAGTCGCGGTAGCAACCAATCGGCCAGGTGATCGGCGCAGCCTTGATCTTCAGGACGGCTTCGATTTCGTCGAGCAACTCGATGGGGTCGCGGATGTCGCGGTCGAGTTTGTTGATGAAGCTGATAATCGGCGTGTCGCGCAGACGGCAGACGTCCATCAGCGCGATGGTACGTGGCTCAACGCCCTTACCGCCGTCGAGGACCATCAAGGCCGAGTCCACCGCGGTCAGGGTGCGGTAGGTGTCTTCGGAGAAGTCTTCGTGGCCCGGAGTGTCGAGCAGGTTGACCATGTGGTCGCGATACGGGAATTGCATGACGGACGTGGTAATGGAAATACCCCGTTGTTTTTCCATTTCCATCCAGTCGGAGGTGGCATGGCGGTCGGATTTGCGGGATTTCACCGTGCCGGCCACTGCGATCGCCTTGCCCATCAGCAGGAGCTTTTCGGTGATGGTGGTTTTACCGGCATCGGGGTGGGAAATAATGGCGAAAGTGCGGCGTTTCGCGACTTCGGCGGCCTGGTGGGTCATGGGAAATCGCCTGGCAGGTGAGTCAAAAAAGGGCGGCGAGTATAGCGCAAACCGGGCACGCCGGACCACCGTTCACCCCATTGGGGGTGGCTAAATGCTGCCAAGTGTGGAACCTTTTAAAAGGTAGAGACGTCCACTCCCCTGCTACCGCACTCGTAACAGGGGCTGATAAATCAGCAAGTTAGCCTGACGAGGCTGCGCTCATGGCTCGATTTGATACCGCGTTGCCGGTATTGGCGAGCTGCTTTTCGCGACCACATTCAGAGGCAGCCAGGCATGGCATTGCCGCCCGGAAATGTGTTCGCCGACAAAAGAAAAAAGGAGTCCGCCTGTGGCTATTCGCTATGGCAAAGGGCTGATAGGAGGAGTGGTTGTCGTCGCTCTCCTGGCCCTGCTGGTCCACTGGATCGGCATCAACACGATCGAACTGTACCGCGACGATTTGTTGTTTTACCTGCAAGCTCATCTGATTCTGGTCCTGGTTTCCATGCTGGCCGCCCTGATTGTGGGCATCCCCGCCGGTATCCTGCTTAGCCGACCGAACATGGTCGGGCGCGCAGAACGCTTCATGCAGATCTTCAACATCGGCAACACCGTCCCTCCCCTGGCCGTACTGGCCATCGCCCTCGGCGTCCTCGGCATCGGCAGCGGCCCGGCGATCTTCGCCCTGTTCCTCGCCTCCTTGTTGCCCATCGTGCGCAACACCTACGAAGGCCTGAAAAACGTACAAGGCTCGCTGAAAGAAGCCGCCACCGGCATCGGCATGACACCGCGCCAAGTGTTGTTTCGCGTCGAACTGCCGAACGCCGTGCCGATCATCATCGGCGGTGTGCGCGTGGCCCTGGCGATCAACGTCGGTACCGCCCCGCTGGCCTTCCTGATTGGCGCCAACAGCCTGGGCAGCCTGATTTTCCCCGGCATCGCCCTGAACAATCAGCCGCAATTGCTGCTCGGCGCCGCGTGCACCGCGTTGCTGGCATTGCTGCTTGACGGTCTGGTGACCATGGCCAGCCGCCTCTGGCTGGAACGCGGGCTGCGTCCGTCTTAAGGCTTGGCAAAGGAAATCACATGAAAAAACTGACTCTGATATTGAGCTGCGTCCTGCTGTTTGCAGGCATTGCGCAAGCCGCTGAAAAACCGGTGATCCGCATCGGCGCCCGGGTGTTCACCGAACAGACCCTGCTCGCCGAAATCACCTCCCAGTACCTGCGCACCAAGGGTTATGACACCCGCGTGACCGGCGGCCTGGGCAGCAACCTGGCGCGCAGTGCCCAGGAAAGCGGGCAACTGGATTTGATCTGGGAATACACCGGTGTGTCGCTGGTGGCTTACAACCATGTCGATGAGAAGCTCGACAGTGAGCAGTCCTACGCTCGGGTGAAAGAACTCGACGCTAAAAAAGGACTGGTCTGGCTGTCGCCGTCGAAATTCAGTAACACCTACGCGCTGGCCTTGCCCGAGAACGTGGCCAAGGAATTCCCGCAGATCAACAGCATCAGCGACCTGACCCAAGCCCTGGCCGAAAAAACCAAAGGCACGCGCCTGGTGGCCCTGGACACCGAGTTCGCCAACCGTTCCGACGGTATGGGCGGCATGGTCAAGCTGTATGACATGAACCTGACCCGCAAAAACACGCGGCAGATGGATGCTGGCCTGGTCTACACCGCCTTGCGTAATGGCCAAGTGTTTGCCGGTTTGGTCTACACCACCGACGGCCGCCTGAATGCCTTCAAATTGAAGCTGCTGGAAGACGACAAGCACTACTTCCCGGACTACACCGCCGCACCGGTGGTGCGTCAGGTTTATCTGGACGCGCACCCGCAGCTGGAGGCTGACCTCAAGCCACTGGCCGCCTTGTTCGATGACAAAACCATGCGAGAGCTGAACGCGCGGGTCGACGTCGACCATGAAAGCCCGTCCGCTGTTGCCGCAGATTTCCTGCGTCAGCACCCACTCAACTAAGAGGAGAAGACATGGAATTTCTGAACGCCTTTTCCCATCTTGATTGGGCCCAAGTCCTGCAATTGACCGGGCAGCACATCACGCTGGTCGGTATTGCAGTGATCCTGGCAATCGTCGTCGGCGTGCCACTGGGCGTGCTGATGACGCGCTTCCCGACCCTGGCCGGCCCGCTGCAAGCCAGCGCCACGGTGCTGCTGACCGTACCGTCCATCGCCCTGTTCGGCCTGCTGCTACCGTTCTACTCCAAATTCGGCCAGGGCCTGGGGCCGATGCCGGCGATCACCGCAGTGTTCCTCTACTCCCTGCTGCCGATCATGCGTAACACCTACCTGGCCCTCACCGGTGTTGAACCGGGCATACGCGAGGCCGCCAAAGGCATCGGCATGACCTTCGGCCAGCGCCTGCGCATGGTCGAACTGCCCATCGCCGTGCCGGTGATCCTCGCCGGTGTGCGCACCGCCGTGGTGATGAACATCGGCGTAATGACCATCGCAGCCACCATCGGCGCCGGTGGCCTGGGTGTACTTATTCTGGCTTCCATCAGCCGCAGCGACATGTCGATGCTGATCGTTGGCGCCGTACTGGTCAGTCTCCTGGCCATCTTCGCCGACCTGCTTTTGCAATGGCTGCAACGCTCGCTGACTCCAAAAGGACTGCTCAAATGATCGAACTTCAAAACCTGACCAAGACTTTTCAAAGCAACGGCAAGACAGTTTCCGCCGTGAACGACGTAAGCCTGACCGTCAACGAAGGCGAGATTTGCGTATTCCTCGGCCCGTCGGGCTGCGGCAAGAGCACCACGCTGAAAATGATCAACCGCCTGATCAAGCCCACCTCGGGCAAGATCCTGATCAACGGCGAAGACACCACCGACCTCGACGAAGTGACCCTGCGTCGCAACATCGGTTATGTGATCCAGCAGATTGGCCTGTTCCCGAACATGACCATCGAGGAAAACATCGTGGTCGTGCCCAAGCTGCTCGGCTGGGACAAGCAGAAATGCCACGACCGCGCCCGCGAATTGATGAGCATGATCAAGCTGGAGCCCAAGCAGTACCTGCACCGCTACCCGCGAGAACTGTCCGGTGGCCAGCAACAGCGTATCGGCGTAATCCGTGCCCTGGCGGCCGATGCGCCACTGCTGCTGATGGACGAGCCGTTCGGCGCGGTCGACCCGATCAACCGCGAGATGATCCAGAACGAATTCTTCGAGATGCAACGCGCGTTGAACAAGACCGTGATCATGGTCAGCCACGACATCGACGAAGCCATCAAGCTGGGTGACAAGATCGCGATCTTCCGCGCCGGCAAGCTGCTGCAGATCGACCATCCGGACACGCTGCTGGCACACCCGGCCGACGAGTTCGTCAGCAACTTTGTGGGCCAGGACAGCACCCTCAAGCGCCTGCTGCTGGTGAAAGCCGAGGACGCGGCGGACAACGCCCCGTCAGTCAGCCCGGAAACCCCGGTGGCCGACGCCCTGGAGCAGATGGACGAACTCGACCGTCGCTATGTGGTAGTCACCTGCGCAGAGAACAAGGCGCTGGGTTATGTACGACGTCGCGACCTGCACCGTCAGACCGGTACATGTGGCCAATACCTGCGCGAATTCAACGCCACGGCGGCTTACGACGAGCATTTGCGCATCCTGCTGTCGCGCATGTACGAGTTCAACCGCTCGTGGCTGCCGGTGATGGATGCGGAGCGAGTGTTCCTGGGTGAAGTGACTCAGGAGTCGATTGCCGAGTACCTGAGTTCCGGTAAGTCGCGTGGGGGCAAGACCAGTATTGTTTCCCCTGCGGAAACCGCACTGGCTTGATCTGACACCACTCAGTTCAAAATGTGGGAGGGGGCTTGCTCCCGATTGCAGTGTTTCAGTCAGCTCACTTGTAGCTGATACACCACAATCGGGAGCAAGCCCCCTTCCACATTTGGATCTCCAGCGTGTCAGCAATTACCCCTGAATTGCCCCATCCGGGGAACATCAATCCGTCACACCGGTCGGTTACATAAGTAGCTGTACGCGGTCCCGCGACGAACGCGTGCAAAAACGCGACATTTTTAGTTGATCTCGAGCCCCTCACGCCCTAAAGTTCGCGCCGAACGTCCATGCTGGAAACGATCCATCCGGCTCAAGTACTGACGACGAGACAGCAAGGCCAAGGGACGCAGGTGATCCCATGGCCTTTTTGCTTTCGGCGACATGCCTTGGGAAGTAGGCGAACCAAAGTGGGGATACGGAGGACGTTCATTTGCACCCATTGATCAATTTAGTTTGCCCTTAGGAGTTCCCAGCATGTCGATCAACGTCGAAGATTATTTCGCGCGCGCCACTTTTGACAAAATGAAGGCGTTCGCCGACAAGCAAGAAACCCCGTTCGTGGTGATCGACACCGCGATGATCAGCCAGGCCTACGATGACCTGCGCGCCGGTTTCGAATTCGCCAAAGTCTATTACGCGGTCAAGGCCAACCCTGCCGTCGAAATCATCGACCTGTTGAAAGACAAGGGTTCGAGCTTCGACATCGCCTCGATCTACGAGCTGGACAAGGTCATGGATCGCGGCGTCAGCGCCGACCGTATCAGCTACGGCAACACCATCAAGAAATCCAAGGACATCCGCTACTTCTATGAGAAGGGCGTGCGCCTGTTCTCCACCGACTCCGAAGCCGACCTGCGCAACATCGCCAAGGCCGCGCCGGGCTCGAAAGTGTATGTGCGCATCCTCACCGAAGGCTCGACCACGGCTGACTGGCCTCTGTCGCGCAAATTCGGCTGCCAGACCGACATGGCCATGGACCTGCTGATCCTCGCCCGTGACCTGGGCCTGGTGCCGTACGGCATTTCCTTCCACGTCGGCTCGCAACAGCGCGATATCAGCGTGTGGGACGCGGCAATCGCCAAGGTCAAAGTGATCTTCGAACGCCTGAAGGAAGAAGACGGCATCCACCTCAAGCTGATCAACATGGGTGGCGGCTTCCCGGCCAACTACATCACCCGCACCAACAGCCTGGAAACCTACGCGCAGGAAATCATCCGCTTCCTCAAGGAAGATTTCGGCGACGACCTGCCGGAAATCATCCTGGAGCCAGGCCGTTCGTTGATCGCCAACGCCGGCATCCTGGTCAGTGAAGTGGTACTGGTGGCACGTAAATCGCGCACCGCCGTCGAGCGTTGGGTGTACACGGATGTGGGCAAGTTCTCCGGCCTGATCGAAACCATGGACGAAGCCATCAAGTTCCCGATCTGGACCGAGAAAAAAGGCGAGATGGAAGAAGTGGTCATCGCCGGTCCTACCTGCGACAGCGCCGACATCATGTACGAAAACTACAAGTACGGCCTGCCGCTGAACCTTGCGATTGGTGACCGGATGTACTGGTTGTCGACCGGTGCCTACACCACCAGCTACAGCGCGGTTGAGTTCAATGGCTTCCCGCCATTGAAGTCGTTTTACGTTTAATAGCAGCGGCAAGCGTTAAGCTGCCAGCTACAAGAAAAAGCCCACGACCTGTCGTGGGCTTTTTTTTGTGTAAAAAAGAATGTTTCTCGACAACTCACGGCATAATGCGCGCCGTAGCATTCACATCCAGATAGACGAGGCCGGTCGACGTGTTGAAGAAAACCCTGTTCCAGTTGCATTGGTTCTTCGGCATTACGGCCGGGCTGGTGTTGGCCTTGATGGGGATTACCGGGGCTGCGGTGTCGTTTCAGGATGAAATCCTGCAGGCGCTCAACCCAACGGTGCTCAGCGTGGAGAAACGCGAAGCCGGGGTACTGCCGCCCGCCGAACTGGTGCGCAAGCTGGAAGCCACCGAAGGCAAGACCGTCTCCATGCTGTGGGTGGAAAGCGAAAGCGGGAATGCCGCGCGCGTGTTCTTTACCCCGCCGCCAGGAGAACGGCGTGGCCAGATGCGTTACTTCGACCCCTACACCGGCGACTACATGGGCGACGTGGTCGGCCAGGACGTGTTCGGCTTTATCTTGCAACTGCACCGTTTCCTCGCCATGGGCGAAACCGGTCGGCAAATCACCGGCGCCTGCACGCTGATCCTGTTGTTCTTCTGCCTCTCCGGCCTGTACTTGCGCTGGCCGCGCCAAGTGGCGAGCTGGCGCGCCTGGCTGACCCTCGACTGGCGCAAGAAGGGCCGCAGCTTCAACTGGGATTTGCATTCGGTGTTCGGCACCTGGTGCCTGCTTTTTTACCTGCTGGCGGCGCTGACCGGCTTGTCGTGGTCCTATGAATGGTACAGCCAGGGCCTGACTAAATTGCTCTCCGACGCCCCGCAAAATGAACGGGTGCGCAAGCGCGGCCCGGCGCCTGAAGGGCCGGCGGCGGTGGCAAACTATGATGCGATCTGGAGCAGCATCTACAGCAACGCCGGCCCTGGCTTGAACGCCTACAACATCCGCATGCCGGCGGTCGCCGGGCAGCCGGCCATCGTTTATTACCTGCTGGCGAACTCGCCCCATGACCGGGCGCTCAACCAGATCAACCTGGACCCGGCCACCGGCGAGGTCAAATCCCATGACCCGTACGCCAGCAAGAGCCTCAAGTCCCAACTACTGACGAGCATTTACGCGCTGCACACCGGCAGCTACTTCGGCCTGATCGGCCGGATCATCCTCACCGTCAGCGCGCTGTGCATGCCGTTGTTCTTTATCACCGGCTGGTTGCTGTACCTCGACCGCCGCCGTAAAAAACGCCAGGTGCGCGATGCGCGTAAAGGCCTGGGCGCCAACCACAGCGATGCACCGGCCTGGCTGATAGGTTTCGCCAGCCAGAGTGGTTTTGCCGAACAGTTGGCCTGGCAGACCGCCGGGCAGTTGCAGGCCGCTGGATTGCCAGTGAAGGTACAGCCGCTGGGCAGCGTCAGTCAGGATGATCTGCGCCAGTCGGAACATGCGCTGTTTGTGGTCAGCACCTTCGGCGACGGCGAAGCGCCCGACAGCGCCCGTGGTTTCGAGCGCAGCGTGCTCGGCCAGGACCTGTCCCTCAAAGGCTTGAACTACTCGGTACTGGCCCTGGGTGATCGCCAGTACGAACACTTCTGTGGCTTTGCCCGGCGCCTGCATTTCTGGCTGACCCGCCAGGGCGGTACCCCGTTGTTTGCTCCGGTGGAAGTCGACAGTGGCGACACCGTTGCGCTGCTGCAGTGGCAACAGCAATTGGGTGAACTCACCGGCCACGCGCCGGCAGCGGCATGGCCGACTGCGCAGTACGAAAACTGGACCTTGCACCAGCGCACCCTGCTCAACCTGAACAGTACGGGTTCGGCGGTCTACCTGCTGGGCCTGACCCCACCGTCGCCCCAGAGCTGGCTGGCCGGTGACCTGGTGGAGATCCTGCCGCGCAACTGCCCGTGGGCCATCGAACAGTTGCTGAATGGCCTGGGCCTGTCCGGCAGCGACGGCGTGCTGATCGATGGCCTGGCACACACCCTCAACCAGGCGCTGGCGACCCGCCAACTGCCAGACAACCGCGCTCACCTGGTCGGCCTGCATGCCCAGGCGCTGGTCAACGCGCTGGCGCCCCTGGGCATGCGCGAATACTCCATCGCCTCGATTGCCAGCGACGGCGTGCTGGAACTGATCGTGCGCCAGGAGCGCCACCCGAACGGCAGCCTGGGCCTAGGCTCCGGCTGGCTCACCGAATACGCGGCCATCGCCTCAAGCATCAGCCTGCGGTTGCGGCGCAACAGTGGCTTCCACCTGCCTGCTGCGCCGGTACCGCTGATTCTGCTCGGCAACGGCACCGGCCTGGCCGGTTTGCGCAGCTTGCTCAAGGCGCGGATTACCGAGGGTCAGCAGCGCAACTGGCTGTTGTTCGGCGAACGCAATATCGCCCACGACTACCTGTGCCAGGACGAACTGCAAGGCTGGTTGGCCAGTGGCGATCTGGCGCTGCTGGACCTGGCGTTCTCCCGCGATCAGGAAGAGAAGATCTACGTGCAGGACCGCCTGCGCGAATCGGCCGAGGTGCTGCGTCGATGGCTGGCGGACGGCGCGGCAATTTATGTGTGCGGGAGTTTGCAGGGGATGGCAGCCGGGGTGGATCAGGCGCTGCACGATGTGCTGGGCAGCGAGATGGTGGAGCGCTTGATTGAGCAAGGGCGCTATCGGCGCGACGTTTACTGAGATCCTGTAGGCGCTGAAAAATCAATGTGGGAGGGGGCTTGCTCCCGATTGCGTTCTGTCAGTCAGCTTATCTGTTACTGATCCTCCGCAATCGGGAGCAAGCCCCCTCCCACAGGTTGAGCACATTTCAAATTACACGGGTTGCAGCTTTTGCTCGAACACCGAGACCCCGTCCAGGTCGCGCAAAATAACGGTCAACTCCGCCGTCTGCCCATCAATCTGCACCTCGCCAAAAAACTGAAACCCGGCAAACGGTGAGGTGTTTTGCGCAGGCGGGGCCTTTTCGAACACCACTTGCGGGCCAAAGGTTTTATCCAGCGGATTAGGCCCAAAACTCCCTGCATTCAAGGGGCCTGCGACAAACTCCCAGAACGGCTCAAAATCCTGAAACGCCGCTCGGTCCGGGTGATAGTGATGCGCTGCGCAGTAGTGCACATCCGCCGTCAGCCACACATGGTTACGCACCTGCTGCGCGCGCAGGAAGGTCAACAGCTCGGCGATTTCCAGCTCGCGGCCTTGCGCAGGGCCGCCGTCGCCGTTGGCGATGGCTTCCCAACGCGGCACGCCGGGGCTGACTTCGCCATCGGGCACACCCAGGCCGATAGGCATGTCGGCAGCAATCACCTTCCACTGCGCCGTGGAGCCCTTGAGCTCACGCTTGAGCCAGTCCAATTGTTCGCGACCGAGGAAGGGTTTCTCGCCGCCCAGGTTGTCATCGTTGCCGCCGCGATAACTGCGCATGTCGAGTACAAACACGTCCAGCAACGGGCCGTAGCTGAGCTTGCGGTAAATCCGCCCGCCGCCATCGGCGCTTTGCCGGCGCATCGGCGAATACTCAAGCCACGCCTGGCGCGCGCGACCGACCAGGGTGTTGATGTCTTTGGTCTGGTAACGCTCGTCGAGCTGCTTGCTCGGCGACCAGTTATTCACCACTTCATGATCGTCCCACTGCCATATCTGCGGCACCTCGGCGTTGAAGCGGCGCACGTTTTCATCCAGCAGGTTGTAGCGGTAATTACCGCGATATTCGTCGAGGGTTTCGGCGACTTTGCTCTTGGCTTCGGTGGTGATATTGCGCCAGATACGCCCGCCTTCGGTGGTCAATTGGGCCGGCACCGGGCCGTCGGCGTAGATGGTGTCGCCGCTGTGGATAAAAAAGTCCGGCAGGCGCAAACGCATGGCTTCGTAGATGCGCATGCCGCCGATGTCCGGGTTGATGCCGAAGCCTTGGCCGACGGTAACGCCACTCCACACAAAGCGGATGTCACGGCGTTGTTGCGGCACTCTGCGCAGGTGGCCGAACCAGGGTTCGCTGGCGACGCCGGTCTGGGCATCTTCGAAGTGCACGCGGTAGAAGATCGCCTGGTCGGCGGGCAGCCCGGTGAGTTCGACCCGGGCGGTAAAGTCGGTACGGCTGTCAGCCAGCGGCGAGACAAATTTGCGCGGGTTGCTGAACACGCTGCGGGTGTCCCACTCCACCACCATCCGTGCCGGGCGGTCGCTGCGGCTCCAGATCATCGCACGGTCGCCAAGCAAGTCGCCGGACTGCACACCATCGGTGAGTTGCGGCCGGTCTTGCACGGAAGCGATGACAGCCGGTGCCAGGCCCGGCAGCAACAGGCCGGCGCCGACGGCTTGCATCACGCGGCGACGGCCGAGATCGAAGTGGCTCATGCAAATGCCCTCTTGAGTATCAAAAAGGCCACTTAAGCACGCAGGGATGAAAGCCAGATGACACCTGCCAGCGATCCCTCCTACAAGGGATCAGGCGGGGGCGACGGCCAGGTCTGCGGCTTCCGGACGTTTGATCAGCGCGTACACCACTCCAGTCAACAAGCTACCGGCGACAATCGCCAGCAAGTACAGCAGCGCGTGATTCATCGCATTCGGGATCACCAGCACAAACAGGCCGCCATGGGGTGCCGCCAGTTTGCAGCCGAAGTACATCGACAAGGCACCGGTCAGCGCGCCGCCGGCGATGCTCGCCGGAATCACCCGCAGCGGGTCCTTGGCGGCGAACGGAATCGCGCCTTCGGAGATAAAGCACAGGCCCAGGATCATCGCGGCCTTGCCGGCTTCGCGTTCGGTCTGGGCGAACTTGCGCCGAGCCAGGAAGGTGGCAATGCCCATGCCGATGGGCGGCACCATACCGGCAGCCATGGTCGCGGCCATCGGTGCACCGCTCGACGCCGCCAGCAGGCCGACGGAGAACGCATACGCCGCCTTGTTGATCGGCCCGCCCAGGTCAACGCACATCATGCCGCCCAGCAGGATGCCCAGCAGCACCGCGTTGGTGGTGCCCATGGTGCTGAGGAAGTCGGTCAAGCCGGTGAGCAAGCGCGCCACCGGTGGGCCCACCAGATAAATCATCGCCAGGCCGGTGAACAAGCTCGCCAGCAACGGGATGATCAGGATCGGCTTGAGCGCCTCCAGGCTCTGCGGCAAACGAATCGCTCGGGTGATCAGCTTGACGCAGTAGCCGGCAAGAAAACCCGCAAGAATCCCGCCGATAAACCCGGCGCCCAAGGTACCGGCCAGCAAACCGCCGATCATGCCGGGCGCGAGGCCCGGACGGTCGGCAATCGAGTAGGCGATGTAACCCGCCAGCAGCGGCACCATCAGCATGAAGGCCTGGTCGCCGACGGTTTTCAGCGCGGCCGCCAAGGTGCCTTTTTCTTCGAAGGCATGGATGCCGAACACGAACGACAACGCGATCAACAAACCGCCCGCCACCACCATCGGCAACATGAACGACACACCGGTGAGCAGGTGTTTGTAGACGCCGGTTTTTTCTTTCTTGGCCACTGCTCCGCTGGCCGCGCTTTCCACCGAGCCCTCGGCCAGGGCCTTGTTGAGGGTCGCCTCGGATTGCTTGAGAGCGATGCCGGTGCCGCAGCGGTAAATCTTCTTGCCGGCGAAGCGTTCAGTGGCGACTTCGATGTCCGCCGCCAGCAGCACGACGTCGGCATCGGCGATGGCTTGTGGGCTCAACGGCGTACGTGCGCCGACCGAACCCTGAGTCTCGACCTGCAAGTCATAACCCAGGCGCTTGGCGGTTTGCTGCAAGGCTTCGGCGGCCATGAAGGTGTGGGCAACGCCCGTCGGGCAGGCGGTAATAGCGACGATACGCGGGGTGTTCTTCGCCGCAACCGGTGCTGCGCTGGCGACATACACCTGAGCGTCTTCGGCGCCGCGACGCAGTACGGCTTCGACATCCGCCAGTGCCTGGGCCGGCGTCGTCTGGAACACCCGCTTGCCGACAAACCGCTGCATATCCACCGGCGTGCTGCTGACCAGCAACACCCATTCGGCGTCGTCAATGGTGGCCTGGGACAACTGGCGCTCCGGGCGCTGCACGTCCACCACTTCGACACTGGTGCTCCAGCCCTGGCGCTGCGCGGCAGCGTCCAACAAGCGGGCGCACAGCACACTGGTGACCATGCCGTTCGGGCAGGCGGTAACAATGGCTAACTTCATCACAAACCCTCTTATTGTTCGGTCAGCGCGCGCACATGGACGCCGCTTTCGAGACGCGCCAACTGCGCGTCATCGTTGATCCCAAAACCGATCTGCGTGACCGCCATCGCGGCAATCGCCGTGGCGCGGCGCAAGGTGGTTTCGGGCACATCGAAACTGAGCAAACCGTGGAGTATCCCGGCCAGCAGCGAATCGCCGGCACCCACGGTGCTCGCCACACTGACCTTCGGCGGCGTGGCATGCAGCGCCGTGCCCGGGCTGAACCAGTTCACGCCGTCGGCACCGTGGGACACCACCACATGCTCCACGCCTTGCTCGTGTAAACGCTCGGCTGCCAGGGCCTGTTGCGCGATGGAGTCCGTGGGGCAGTCGAGGGCGTCGGCGAGTTCTTCGGTATTGGGCTTGATCAACCACGGACCGGCTTTCAAACCGGCGCGCAAGGCTTCACCGCTGGTGTCCAGGGCGACTTTCAACCCGAGGTTTTTCAGTAACACCAGCAAGCCCTGAAACCACTGCGGGCTGACGCCGCGCGGCAAGCTGCCGGCGACCACTACCGCATCGTGACCAGGCGCAATGCGCGCCAGTTGATCGAGCAACGCTTGCTGCGCATGAACGCTGACCAACGGCCCCGGTGCATTCACGTCGGTGACCCGGCCGTCGTTTTCCGCGATCTTGATATTGCTGCGGGTTTCGCCCGGTACACGAATGAACGCGTCGACAAACCCGCGGCGGGCGATCAACGCCTCAAACGCTTGAGGATTGTCCTCACCGAGAAAACCACCCACGGTGACTTGATGGCCGAGGTCGGCCAGCACCTGGGCGACATTCACACCCTTGCCGGCCGCGTGGGTCAGCATCGCGTCGCTGCGATTGACTTCACCCGGTTCCAGGCGCGCCAGGCGCACCGTGAGGTCCAACGCCGGGTTCAGCGTCAGGGTCAGAATCCTTGCCATTTACACGGCCTCCACAAGGGCTCGCACTTCGGCGGGCGAACCCACCGCGAGTGCTTTTTGCGCCAGGCCCTGGGCCTCGCTCAGACTGAATTCACGCACCCGCGCCTTCACTTCAGGAATGCTGCGGGCCGACACGCTCAACTCATCCACACCCAGGCCGATCAGCACCGGTACCGCCAACGGGTCGGCGGCCAACTCGCCACACACACCCACCCATTTGCCATGGGCATGGGCGGCGCGCACGGTGATGTCGATCAGTTGCAACACCGCCGGGTGCAGGCCATCGGCCTGGGCGGACAGGGTTGGGTGACCACGGTCGATGGCCAGGGTGTACTGGGTCAGGTCGTTGGTGCCGACGCTGAAGAAATCCACTTCCTTGGCGAGGACCGGCGCGAGCAATGCGGCCGACGGCACTTCGATCATGATCCCCAGTTGCAGGTCCGCCACCGGGATTTCCAGGCGCAGGCGCTCGGTCATGTCCCGCGCGGCGCGCCATTCATCGACGCTGCCAACCATGGGGAACATGATGCGCAGCGGGCGGTTGTCGGCCGAACGCAGCAGCGCACGCAATTGCGCTTCCATGATCTGCGGGCGTTGCAGCGTGAGGCGAATGCCGCGCACGCCGAGAAAGGGGTTTTCTTCCTCGGCGATCGGCCAATAGGGCAGCGGTTTATCGCCGCCTACATCGAGGGTGCGTACCACCAGCGGACGACCGTCGAGGCCGTCGAGCACGCGGCGGTATTCGGCTTCCTGGGTGGCTTCGTCCGGCGCTTGCGGGTGGGCCATGAAAATCAATTCGGTACGCAGCAAACCAATGCCTTCGGCGCCCTGCTCCACCGCTTTCGCCACACCGGCGCTTTCACCGATATTGGCGAACACTTCCACGGCGTGACCGTCGCGGGTCACGGCCGGTTCGTGGCGCTGGGCCGACGCGGCTTGCAGGCGTTGTTCGCGGGTATCGCGCTCGACGGTGGCACGTTGCAGGATGGCTGCGTCCGGGTCGACATGCAGGCGACCACGTTGGCCGTCGAGCAACAGCGGCGTGCCGGCAGCCAGCAGCAACACGGCCGGGCCGGCACCCACCAACGCAGGAATCCCCAGCGCACGGGCGACGATGGCACTGTGGGCGGTCGCGCCACCACGGGCGGTGAGGATGCCGGCGACGCGCGCCGGGTCCAGGCGTGCAACGTCCGAGGGGCCGACTTCGTCCATCACCAGGATGTAAGGTTCGGTGGGCTCCTGGGCGGTTTCGACGCCACACAGTTGCGCCAGCACGCGGCGGCCGATGTCGCGCAGGTCGGCGGCACGCTCGGCGAGCAAGGCGTCCTGCAACGACTCCTGCTGTTTGGCGGCGGCTTCGATCACGCTCATCCACGCGGCTTCGGCGCTTTCGCCTTGCTTGAGGCGGGTATCGACCTCGTCAGTCAGTTCCGGGTCGTCGAGCATTTCCTGGTGGGTGATGAAAATCTCGCGAATCGCCTTGGATTGGCTGCGTTCGATCAGGCCCTGAATATCGCTGCGCACCTCAGTCAGTGAGGCGTGCAGGCGCTGGCGCTCGATGACCGAGGACTCGCCGCGCAGCGGGTATTCGAACGGTTGCAGCACCTGAATATGCGCCGGGCCGATGGCGATGCCCGGTGCGGCGGCGATGGCCTGGACCTGACTGCCGGCCACGGGTGCGCTGATCACCGGTTCAATATCAAGGATTTCGGGCTGTGCGCTGACGGTCGGCAACGGTTCGACGTCTTCGCCGAGGCCTTCTTCCACGGCTGCGAGCAAGGCCGGCAGTGCATCACCGGCCACCGTGGGCTCGGCGACAAACTCCAGCACCTGGCCGCGACGGGCGCCGAGGCTCAACAGTTTGCTCAGGCTTTTGACCGACACGGCGCCCACCGGGCCATCGACGATGCGCACGCGAATGTCGCCGTCAAAACTTTTCGCCAACTGCGCCAGGATCTTCGCCGGCCGCGCGTGCAGGCCGTGGGCGTTGGCCAGGGTGACACGCGCGCTGGGCCAGTCGGGCGGCAGTTCGCCGCCGAGCACTTCGAGCACCGCGCGGCTGCTGGTGGCGCGGCCAAGTTCCTGGCCGCGGCCTTCAATCAACAAGGCGCACAAGCGTTCGAGCAAGGTCTGGTGCGCTTCGCCGAGGCTGGCCAGGCAAAACAGGCCATTGAGCGGTTGACCGAGGTAACGCATGGGTTTGTCCGGCGTGACAAACGCCAGGCCCGGGCGCTTCACCGTCTGCTCGCTGTGCAGCCACCACAGGCCATCGCCCAGTGGCAGCGCATCAACTTGCTGCAGTACGGCGGCAAACCCGTTACTCACGCAGTCGGCCTGGCGCAGCAGGCGTGCGCCGCGCCAAACCAGCTCTTCAAAATCATCAGCGGACACGCCCAGGCCAATCATCTGTGCGTCCAGCGCCAGCTCTTGTGGCGCGCCCTGCAACAGTTTCAGCAGCGCTTCGGCGGAGTTGGCGCGGCGCAGCGCCTGGCCCAGGTCGGTCTCACCGAGGGCGCGCGTCAGCAACTGCAGCAGGCGAAGGTGTTCATCGGATTTGGCGGCAATGCCAATGGCCAGGTAGACGATCTGGCCGTCGCCCCAGTCCACCCCTTCAGGGAACTGCAGCAGGCGCACGCCGGTGGTGAAGACTTGGTCGCGGGTTTGCGGGGTGCCGTGGGGGATCGCAATACCTTGGCCGAGAAAGGTCGAGCCTTGGGCTTCACGGGCTTGCAGACCGCTGAGGTAACCCTCGGCGACCAGGCCATCGGCCACCAATTTGTCAGCGAGCAGGTGCAAGGCAGCAGATTTATCCACAGCCGTCTGGCCCATGGATATCTGCTCATGAGTGAGCTCAAGCATGCCGTTCTCCTAGTTAGTGCGCGTGTCGCACTAGGTATTGTTTTGAATAAATCCGTATAAAGTCGTTCACGAGTCACTGACTGAGCAGTCAATTGGCAGTAGCTACTCAGTAGCGAACATCGTAAAAATACGCCTGCTGAAACGTTTAATCTAGAATTTATGGCAGATTACGCGTTAATTGCGCATCCTTGAAGGACCACTTGGCGCTTGTGCCGACACATGGGTCGTCTGCAGTAATCGGTTACGATTGGACAAAATGTCGGGGCATGCTCTAAAAAACAAGGAAATCCCGGTTTGAAACTCAGTGATATCGCACGTCTCGCCGGTGTGTCCGTGACCACCGCCAGCTACGTCATCAATGGCAAAGCCGCACAGCAACGCATCAGCAGCGCAACCGTCGAGCGGGTGCGCGCGGTGGTCGACGCCCATGGTTTTACGCCCAACCCCCAGGCCGCAGGGCTGCGTAGTCGACATACCCGCACGCTGGGCTTTATCCTGCCCGACCTGGAAAACCCCAGTTACGCACGGATTGCCAAGCTATTGGAACAAGGTGCACGGGCGCGTGGCTACCAATTGCTGATCGCCAGCTCCGACGATGAGGCCGACAGCGAGCGCCAACTGCTGCAACTGTTCCGCGCGCGGCGCTGTGATGCGCTGTTTGTCGCCAGTTGCCTGCCAGCCAGCGACGACAGCTACCGCGAGCTGCAAGCCAAGGGTTTGCCGGTGATTGCCATCGACCGGGTGATGGAGGCTGAGCAGTTCTGCTCGGTGGTCAGCGACGACCGCCGGGCCTGCCAGCAATTGACCAGCAGCCTGTTGCAGCCGTTGCCCAAGCAAATCGTGCTGATTGGTGCACGCCCAGAGCTGAGCATCAGCCAGGAGCGTGCCGCCGGATTCCGTGAGGCGCTGCAAGGCTTCACCGGTGAAGTGATCGTCGAACAGGGCGATGCCTTCAGCCGTGACTGTGGCCGACAGTTGATGGAGCAACTTCTACATCAACTGGGGCATTTGCCTGACGCGCTGGTGACCACTTCCTACGTGCTGCTGCAAGGCGTGTTCGACGCACTGCACGACTTCCCGCTCAGGTCCCGGCCACTGCGCCTGGGCACGTTTGGTGACACACAGTTGCTGGACTTCCTGCCGCTGCCGGTCAACGCCATGGCCCAGCAACATCAACTGATCGCCGACACCGCACTGCGCCTGGCCCTGGCCGCCATTGAAGACGAGCACTACCAACCGGGCGTGCACGCCATCGGCCGGACCTTCAAGCAGCGCATTCACGAGGCCTGAGCGTGGAGCTGATCGACACCCACACCCACCTGGACTTCGCGGATTTCGACAGCGACCGCCTCGACGTCCTCGCGCGCAGCCGCCAGTTGGGTGTGACGCGCATGGTGGTGTTGGGTGTGTATCAGCAGAACTGGCAACGGTTGTGGGATCTGGTGCAAGAAGATGACGGTTTGTTCGCCGCCTTCGGCCTGCACCCGGTGTACCTCGATGACCATCGCCCTGCTGACCTGACCGAACTGGGTGACTGGCTGACCCGTCTGCACGGCCATCGGCAACTCTGCGCCGTCGGCGAGATCGGCCTGGATTACTTTATAGAAGACCTGGACCGCGACCGACAACAGGCGCTGTTTGAGGCCCAACTGAAACTGGCCGTGGACTTCCAGCTGCCGGCCTTGCTGCACGTCCGCCGCAGCCACGCCGCCGTGATCGCCACCCTCAAGCGCATCCGCCTGCCACGCGCCGGCATCATCCATGCCTTTGCTGGCAGCCGGGAAGAAGCACACGAGTACATTAAGCTCGGTTTCAAACTCGGCCTGGGCGGTGCCGCCACCTGGCCCCAGGCCCTGCGCATGCACAAGGTGCTGGCCCAATTGCCGCTGGAAGCAGTGGTGCTGGAAACCGATGCGCCAGACATGGCGCCCGCCATGTACCCCGGCCAGCGCAATAGCCCGCAACACCTGCCCGATATCTGCACCGCCCTGGCCGAGCGCATGGGCATCAGCCCGTCATTGCTGGCCGAGACGAGCACACGCAATGCGTGCGAGCTGTTCAATTGGTAGTGCGTTGGTTGGGTGGACCCCTTGCAGGTCGAGGGTCATCCGCTGCCGTTGACGGGCGTAACGCAACACCAGGAAATGAATCAGCACCGTCACCAGTGAAACATTCAGCTGCCCGACGACACTGATCAGTCCTGTCCACTCCGCTACCAGCGCCACGATCAGCGCCACGCAGGTCAGCACCACCATGCTCGGTCGCACCAGTACCCAGCGATTCAGCGACTTGAACTGGCGCAACTGCCTGGGGCAGTCCAACTGCACAATCCTCTGGCAGTAAGGGCAGTCGAAGGGTTCATGAATGGCGATGGCATTCAATTGCCAAGGCTTGAGCTCAAAGGTGATATCGCAATGGGCGCAGTGCCCTTTGATGCCAATGGCAGCCGTCATCGTCGTGCCTCCCGTGAACCGTGGTTGGATGAAACAAATTCTCACCCATTCACGTCACCAAAGAAGTCACGCAAGAAAATCAAGACAAGCACCACACCGCTAAACGGCTAATCCTACGGCCGGGTCTTACACGCGAAACGCGCCAATCAACTGCTTCAATTCAATCACCTGCAACGACAACAGCCGGCTGGCCGCCTCGGTTTGATGGGCACCCTGTGCCGCATGCTCACCGGCCCGATGGATTTCGACGATGTTCTGATCGATATCGTGGGCGACTGCGGTTTGTTGCTCAACCGCGGCGGCGATCTGCTGGTTCTGATCGACGATCATGCCCACGGCACCGAGGATGTTTTCCAGGGCTTGTTGGACCTTTTCCGACTGGCCCACGGTGCCATTCGCCATTTCGTGGCTGATGCCCATGGCCTTCACCGCTGCGCCGACCCCGCTGTGCAAGCGGCTGATCATCTGTTCGATTTCTTCGGTGGAATGCTGGGTGCGCCGGGCCAGGGTGCGCACCTCATCGGCCACAACGGCAAACCCGCGCCCCTGCTCACCGGCGCGAGCGGCTTCGATTGCGGCATTCAGCGCCAGCAGATTGGTTTGTTCGGCGATGCTCTTGATCACTTCCAGCACGCTGCTGATGGACTGACTGTCGGTGGCCAACTGGTTGATCACGCGCACCGACTCATCAATTCCCGAGGCCAGACGCACGATGCTGCCTTGCTGGGACTGCACCAGGCCACGGCCGTTGACGGTTTCATCGTTGACGCTGTGTGCGCTGCTGACCGCTGCCGCCGCGCTGCGCGCCACCTCCTGTGCGGTGGAAGACATCTGGTTCATGGCGGTCGCCACCTGCTCAATCTGGCTGCGCTGGCCGGAAACCGCCTGGTTGCTCTGCGCCGAGACCACTTCCACCTGGCTCGCTTGCAGCTCGACCTGGCTGACGGTGTGCCCGACGCGCTCGATCAGGTCATGGATCTTGGCCACGGTGCCATTGAACACCTGGCCCAGGTCGCCGAGTTCGTCGCGACTCTGGGCCACAAAACTCACGGTCATGTCACCCGCGGCCACCTTGTCCATCATCGCCCCCAAGCGCCGCAGGGTGGTACGGGTGGACGCATAGAAGCCAGCGTACAAGTAGAAGATCAGCAAAAATACCGCCGCCAGCGCCGAAACCAACACCACCATGTGTGTGCGATTTTGCGCCAGCCGTTGCTCCAACTGCTGCTCGAGGAACGTCAGGGTCGCCTCGTCGAGCTGGTAGGTGTGGGCCATCAGTTTGCTCACATCCTCGTAGAAATCCTGCCACGGTGCGTCGAGGGTTTCAGCCATTACGACCTGTTCCTCAAACAACTCACTGCCTTGCTTGAGGCTGGCGTTGCTGGCCTTGGCCAAACTGTCGAGCGCGGCATGGGCGGCTTTGCTGGCGCCGAGGGCGTCCTGCAGTTTCAAGGCGTATTCGGCCTGGAGTTTTTCCAATTGCTGCAGCAGTTCGTCAAACCGGGTGCTGGAAGAGGAATTGAGGAAGCCCTGGCCGAGGGAATACGCGCCCATCGCCCGCCCTTCCCCGAGCGTTTGCGTGACTTGCGGGGTGATGCCGGTGACCAGCTCACTGAGTTGGCGCAAATCGCTCTGCGGGTCGCGGCTCAAGCCGGACTGGCTGGCGATGATCTGGCTGAGCATCTGGGCCTTGTTGAG
This sequence comes from Pseudomonas fildesensis, assembly GCF_001050345.1. Taxonomy (GTDB): domain Bacteria; phylum Pseudomonadota; class Gammaproteobacteria; order Pseudomonadales; family Pseudomonadaceae; genus Aquipseudomonas; species Aquipseudomonas fildesensis. Next base: position 243,483 of record NZ_LFMW01000007.1, read on the forward strand.
CAACTTGCCGATCAACGCGCTTTTACTCAGTAAGGAAGACTCCTGTTGCTGGGCCTTGAAGGCGGCAATCAACTCGTCACGCTTGGCGTCAAAGGCGACGATTTGCTCGGGGTCGGTGGTCATCGCACTGAGGCTTTGCAGGCGTGACAGCACACTTTGCTCCAGCGCGCTGATCTTGCCTTCGAGGTCGCCGGCCTTGCCGGATTGGCCGAGGGTCGCGTTGATCTGCACCTGGTTGTTGAGGGTTTCCAGATCGCGCCGCAGGGCCAGGCTGCTGCCGAGTAGATCGAGGCTTTGCAGTTCGATGCGAGTGCCCTGGAACTCACGCCATGAATCGCGCACCAGGAAATAGTTGGTCACCAGCATGGGCAGCAGGAACAGCACGCTGATCAAACTGAACTTCATGCCGAAGCTCAGGCGGTTCATCAGCGCGACGGCGGGATAGAGCAAGCTCTTCACAGGTGAACTCCCTTTCTATTATTTTTATTTGAGGCGCAGGGCGGCGGCACAAAGCCATTATTTGGCGCTCTGTCTATATAGCTCAAATTGAAAGGGAGTTTTGTAACGTAAAGTTAACGACGTAGGCGCCGGCTTGCTGGCGATGGCACCGCCGGCAAGTCGGCGCCTACACAGTCACGGCAGCACCGTCCAGATGGCGAACCCGGCATACCACAGCACCGCCGCACGCAGCAGCAGTTCCCACAGGCGATCGAGGCTGTTGATGCCGTCAGGCCCCACCGCTGGCGGCGGGATTTCGGCGGCGACCAGGCCAACCTTTTCCATCAGTTGCGCGGCGCTGATGTCCCAGCTCAACAGTTCATGAAGCATTACCCGGCTGACCGCGACAAAGTTGCCCACCAGGGCAAAGCTGGCCGCCAGCAAGCGCACCGGCAGCCAATCAAAGGCATGGCGCAGCTGCCCGGCGCGCTCGGCTACCAGGGGGTTCTGGCTATGTTCACTGGCCAGTGCCAGCAGGCGATAAGCCAGGGCCGCGACAGGGCCCAACAGGAAATACCAGAAAATCACCGCAAAAAAGCTTTGGTAGGCCTGCCACAGCAGATGCGCCTGAACGCGCTCAAGTAATTGCTCACCACTGTCGGCGCCAATTTTCAGGTCACGTTCGGCCACATGTTCAGCGGCCTGCAGATCGCCACGGCGCCAGGCATCGCGAAACGGTCCGAGCCCGGCCAGTAGATCGCCACGCCCCAGGCTGTAGATCACCACCAGCAGGTGCACCGGCAGCGCCAGCAGGCCGTAAGCCACCGGTTCCAGCACCAGCAGCAACAACGCCAGCAAGGCCACCGGCAACAACACCAGCAGCGCAAGAATCAACCAGGGCTGTTTGCCCGTACGCGGGCTAGATTCCAACTTGGCCAGCTCACGCAGCCAACCGCCGTCGCGTTGCAACCGCTGGCGCAACGCCGAGAATTTCTCGATCCAGACTGCCAGCACCAACACCAGGAAACTCATTGTGCGTGTCCTCCATCCTGCAGGGCGCTACGAAAGCGCGTCCAATCAAAAGCGGGGCCGGGGTCGGTCTTGCGCCCCGGCGCGATATCGCTGTGGCCACAAATACGCTGACGGGTAATGCCTGGGTAAGTCGCCAGCAACTGGCGTGTCAGGTCGATCAGCGAGGCGTACTGGGCATCGGTGAACGGCAGGTCATCCGTACCTTCCAGCTCGATCCCAACAGAAAAGTCATTGCAGGTCTCACGCCCCTCGAAGTGCGAGACCCCGGCATGCCAGGCGCGGTCAATGCACGACACAAATTGCGTCACCGTACCGTCGCGCTCAATCAGAAAATGCGCAGACACGCGTAAGTCGGCAATCCCTTCAAAGTAGGGATGTTCCGTGACATCCAGGCGATTCTGGAAAAACTCCTGCACCTTGCCGGTCGCGAACTGCGCCGGAGGCAAGCTGATGTTATGCACCACCAACAGTGAAATTTCGCCTGCAGGGCGCGCGTTGAAGTTGGGCGAAGGGCAATGACGAATGCCCTTGCACCAACCGCTGGTGGGGTCCAACTGCATACCGGATCCTTGAACGTGACTAGGTGTTACCAGTATGCCGCGTTCAGCCCTGTGGTTGCGATCACTTGCCGCGATTGAGTTGACGCAGTTTCCCAGTCACCGCAGCCAACGCACGCTCAAACAAAAGGCCATCATCGAGTACGTGCAACGCACCGCGCTTGAACGCGAGCGCCAGCTGGCCGGCACTTTTCTCCAGGACTTTGAGCCCCATGCGGTTGACGAAAATATAGTGCTCGGCCGGTGCCATGATCGCCGTCAGCTTGCAACGCACGCGGGCTTCCTGTTTTTCCTGGAACTCAACCCAGCTACCAATACGCAGTTGGCGAACGTTGCGCAGGTCGGGATCATCCGCCGGCAGGTCTTCGGCTGCATCGGGCAACCCGGGGTTGAGCACAAACGGCTCGCGCACTTCGATCAACGCCTCGGCACCCTCGGGCGGCTGGACATGCAGGGCCTGCAGCCGCACAAAAAATTCACGGGTACTGAAGGGGTCGAACGCTGCGCTGGTCAAACCGTCGCGCAGCGCCGTGAGCAACCCGGGTAACTGCTCCAGCAGGTGCCGCCCGGCCTCGGTGTCTTGCTGCAGGCCTACGCTCCAGATCAACTCGTCCATGGTGCGCAGCCCAGCCTGCCATTGCACCGACTGCTCGCCGTGCTTGAGGCTGGCCAGCAGTAAAACCTGGCTCCAGGCCTGCTGCAAAAACTGCACCACGGCTCGTGGCAATACCTTGCCTTGCAGCCGTCGGTAAAGCACGTCCGCCACCCGCTGTCGGGCAGCTTCGGTACGTACGTGCCCCGCTTGCGCGTCACGGGTGTGCTGCTCAAGCAACTCACTGCGGTGGTGCTCATCTGCGGTAAATGCGCTGAACTCCGTCAACAGTTGAGAAAAGATCAGCGGGTCTTCGACAAACTCATTCAGCAAACGCTGCACCACCTGCTCGATGCGCAGGTAGAGGCTGTCGCATTGGTAATCCTCGCGCGGGCTCCAGCCCATGGCGGCGTAGGCGATTTCATTGAGCAACCGTCGCGCCGGATGGGCGGCACGACTGAAAAAACTCTTGTCCAGCACCGCCACTTTCAGCAACGGGATCTGCAGGCGGGCAATCAACGCCTTGAAGGCGTCGGGTACCGCGCGGTCATTGAGCATGAACTCGAACAGCAGGGCGATCATGTTGATCACGTCTTCGTCGGCGTCTTCCACCACGCGGGATTTGCCACTCTTGACGCTGACCCGAGTGAGCAGCTGTTCGAGCTGGTTGCGCAGGTCGAAATCGTCCTCGGCGTCCGGCTCGGGCACATATTGCTGCAAATGGGACAGCAGGCGCAGCAGGTCGCGGGTGGCAATCGGCTGCGGTTCAGCACTGGCTTCCAGGGTGGGCGCCACGCTGCCACGCACGGCTGCCAGCAGTTCCTGCAGAGCGGCGAAGGCTTGTTGGCCGTTTTCGTCGACCAGCTGTTCGGCTGCCGGCAAGCTGTCTTCAGGCTGATGCTCGCGCGCCATACGCCCGCCGGGGCGACGGGACGGCGCCGCCTTGAGCTCAGGCAACACGCCGGTGGCGACCAGCAATTGATTGGCCTCGCCGTACAGTTGGTCGGCGTCGCTGAGCACATATTTCTCAAACAGCTTGAGCATGATCAGCTTGACGCGGATTTCGACCCCGAGGCTGCGCCCCGCCCGCAGGAAAAATTCGCACAACAATGCCGGCCCCAGAGGGTTGTCGCGGTCATCCAGGCGTTTGTCGAGCAAGGCACTCAGGCGGGCGTTCAATTGCCCCAGGGCCAGGCCATCACGGTGACGCACCCGGCCGAGCATCGCCTCCAGCGCCAGGGCTTTTTCCAGATCGTCACTGGACGCGCCCGACACCGCCTCGTAGGACACCACCGGCACCAGTTGCCGATCACCGCACCCCGCCTGCCCCAGGTTCGCGAACGCATCGAACAATTGCTCCATGAATACACGTTCGAAATTTTTGCGCTTGAGGCGCAAATCGCGCATGGCTTCAAAGAAGATAGGGTGATCAACGTTGTTGCGGGCCTTGTCGGCCATTTCGAACAGGGTGTCGTCGGCGTTATCGAACAGGTCCTGCAGCCCCTGCTGCAACTGTTGGGCAGCCTTGTCGCGAACCTGCAGCAACACCACCGGCAGGCGCGCGAGCGGCGATGGCGTAGCGTGTGCCTTGTTGATAGGCACCACCTTTCCGTCATTGTGCATCCTGGCCTCCTGAAACGGCGGTGTGGGTTGGGGAACGATCGGGTACAGGGCCGATTGGGCACTGCGGGAATCCGGTTATCACCAGGACGTCAAAGCTATGACGCCAATTGCAAGGCGCAGGATTATCTTGCAAATGGGGGCAGTTGCGCCAGCAAACTCTGTCATTGGGCGGTAAATGTGCAGGTCACTGGGTTCAAACGCACGCTGCCCCTATAATCGGCGCACTTTGTTTGTGGAGCCTGTTATGCCGAATCTCCGTCTCGCCGACCTCACCGCCGAAATCGAAGCCAACGTGCGCCGCGCACTGCTGGAAGACATCGGCAGTGGCGACATCACCGCGCAATTGATCCCGGCCGAACGGCTGGCCAAGGCGACGATCATCACCCGCGATGCGGCGGTCATCAGTGGTACAGCGTGGGTGGACGCGGTGTTCCGCCAACTCGACCCTCGCGTCGCCGTGCATTGGCAGGTCGCCGACGGTGAACGTGTCAGCCCCAACCAGGCGCTGTTCCACCTCGAAGGCCCGGCGCGTTCTCTGCTCAGCGGCGAGCGCTGCGCGCTGAACTTCATGCAGCTGCTCTCAGGCGTGGCCACTCGCGCCCAATACCTGGCGGACTTTGTCGCAAGCACCCAGGTCAAGCTGCTCGACACCCGCAAAACCCTGCCGGGCCTGCGCCTGGCTCAGAAGTACGCGGTGACCTGCGGTGGTTGCCATAACCACCGCATCGGTTTGTATGACGCGTTCCTGATCAAGGAAAACCATATTGCTGCCTGCGGCGGCATTGCCCAGGCGATTGCAGCCGCGCACAAGATTGCCCCCGGCAAACCGGTGGAAATCGAAGTGGAAAGCCTGGACGAATTGCGCGAAGCACTGGCGGCGGGCGCCGACATCATCATGCTCGACGAACTGAGCCTGGATGATATGCGTGAAGCCGTGCGCCTGAACGGCGGCAAGGCCAAGCTGGAAGCCAGCGGCGGAATCAATGAAACCACCCTGCTGCCGATTGCGGAAACCGGGGTGGACTACATCTCCATTGGCGCGATGACCAAGGATGTGAAGGCGGTGGACTTGTCGATGCGGCTGAGTATCTGAAGTGTTTATGTAGGAGCCGGCTTGTGTGGCGAGGGCGCTTGCTCCCGCTGGGCTGCGAAGCAGCCCTCATAAAAGGCAGCGAGGTGCATCAGAAACGCCTGCGCCGCCTTTCCGGGAGTGCTTCGCACTCCAGCGGGAGCAAGCTCCCTCGCCACAACAAGCACGCTCCAACTTTAGTGCTTAAACGACCAGATTATTCATCTCGCAGTACTCGTCCCATTCGACGCCCAGCACCTCGGCCGCCTCTTTGTGCAACACCAGGCGCGCCGCTTCGAACTCTTCCGGTGTCGAGGTGTATTTGAGGGTCAGCTCCCAAGGCTGCAGGCCCTGGCTCTCGGCCTCGTCCTCGAATGCCCACTGGATCTGATCACGCTGATCATCGGCGGGCAGGTCCTTGATCTCTTCTTTCAGCTGCGGCGTCTGCTCGATGTATTTGTCGAGCGCTTCTTGGTGCCGAACTTCCTGGGTCTTTTCAATTGTGGTCATGTTGTTCTCTTAGATCGAGGAATGGGGATGCATCTGGGTCATCAAGGTTGCGCAGATACAAAAGAGCGGGCACGAATGCCGACTCGTCTGGCCTTCAGAACCATTCTGGGATCATCTGAAAACGTTGCCTTTGAAACAGTGTTGCCTTTGTGCCCGAGACAGGAAACGAACCTGCGACCTTCGCGTTACGAGTGCGCTGCTCTACCGGCTGAGCTACACGGGCGGTGGGCTAAAGCTAGCACCGCATCGGGCGTCCGGCAACTCATGGACTTTGCAGGGCAATGACCCCTTGCGCCCAGAAGCGTGGCTGCAGGTGCTGGCTGCCGTCGCCCAGATAGCGTTGCTGGGCTTGCGCGAGATGGGACACATCACGAATCACGAAAAACACCAGCAGACCGACGGCCAGCACACCGAGTGTTTTCCAGCTCCCCCAGGCCAACGGTAACGCAGCAGCAGCCGGCGCCCGCCACCTATGCAGCGCCATCAGCCAGCCCACCACGAGTGCCAGCCAGACCTGCGAGTTGGGCATCACGATCACGCCATCCACCATTGATTGCGTCATCGCACCGATCAACGCCGCAAACAGGCATAAGCGCAGCAGATCCGCGCGTTCGTCGGACAGCGCTCGCTCGCGCACCACGCTGACCGTGGCCCAGGCGGCCCGCCCTGCCAATATGGCAACACACAGTGCCGACGGCACTCCCCATTCGCTCGCCCATTGCAGCACTGCCTGGTGTGGATGGGCAGCAATGGCATTGGGTATATCGGCAAAGTGCATCGGCCCGAATCCCAGCCACGGGCGCTCGACGATCATGTGCCAAGCCTGCCACCAGATCGGACCTCGTCCCGACAGCGAGGTGGTGAGGCGATCGCTGGCGCCATTGCTGACCTCAATCCCCAGCCCCCCAGCCAACACCGTGAAAAACAGCCAATACAGCAACAGCCCGCCACATACCGCCGCCAGCTGGCAGGCCAACCAGCGTCGCCCCCAAGGCCCCAGCAGCGCCAGCACCGCGCCCGCCACCGCCATGCCGAGCCATGTGCCGCGAGTGCCACCGCTGATTGCGATCAGCCACCAGACGCACAACAAGGCAAACGCCGCACCTCGCACTGAGCGGGTGACGTTGGGTATCAGCAAGGGAAGCGCCAGCAATGGCAGGGTGAAGGTCTGGAATTGGCCGTAGAAGCGTTTGTTGGAGAACCCGGAAAGCAGCAGATCAGGGTCCAGCAACTGCTGGCCGCTGGTAAAGGCCAGCCCCGCCGCATACAGGTACTGGATCGATTTGATCATGCATAACAGCACCACAATCAGGATCAAAACGCGATCCAGTGGCGCAGCGCCGTGACGTCGAAGCGAGGCAAATGCCACGGCAATTGCCCCACAACTGATAAACAGCGCCACCTCGGCAAACGCCCAGAGCGGCTGGTGGGCCAGCGCCGAAGACAGCAGGCCCAGCAGGATAACCAGGCACAGGCCTGAAGCGGTGGGCCGGTCCACCCACCGCTCAATCGGCGAGACCGACAGCCCATACAGCACCGCGCACACGCCCAAGGCAATCTGCACCACCCTTTGCACATCGTGACCGCTGAAAGGCGCGCAAACCCCAATCACCAGCAGGCACGCAGCCGCCACCAGGAAAATATTGCCGCGCTGCTGCAGGGATACCGACATCGGCCACCTTTACGTCCGTGTGGAGGGTTTGGCAGTTATGCCCCGTCGGCGCCGCAACCCTTGGCGACGTATTTCGGGTCAGCGGTGGTCGCGCATTTCCACCCGGTGGTGGCGTTGCGCGTCAGGGTAATGGTCTTGCCCAATACCGGCGCCGGAGCGTCGAGTATTTCACAACTGATGGAGCCCGCGCCGGTGGCGACATCCCCTGCCACATCGATCTTGCAGTTGGCGGTAGGGCTGGTGCCGCCAATCAATGTCACGGTGGGTACGGTGCCCTGGTTGAAGGTGTCTTCGTAGCCGGCCTTCAACGCCGTGATTTCAGCCAACCCCGCCGTGAACTTGGCCTTGGCCTGGTGGGTGGTGTACATGGGCAAGCCGATGGTGGCCAAAATGCCGATGATTGCCACGACGATCAACAATTCGATCAAGGTAAAGCCTTTCTGACGCATCACATTCACTCTCCAGAATAAAACCCATGACAAGGCGCGTCCTGCGCCTCGTATTTCACAACCGCGCCAGTGTACTCACCCGCGAGCGGCCAATCGCGCACAAGACGCACAATCTGACATTTTATCGCTCACTGCCAGCCTGTCGAAATCCGTCATCTGACTAAGCTATAAATCTTCGACTACCTGAGTGCGGACCCGAGACATGAACAACGCATCAACCCTCTACGCCTGGGAAGGCATCAACCGCAAAGGGCGCAGGGTGTCCGGGCAAACCACCGGCCACAACCTCGCGCTGATCAAAGCGCAACTGCGCCAGCAAGGGATCAGTCCGGGCCGTGTACGCAAGAAACTCCCAGGGCTGCCAAGCTTCAGTGCGTCGATCAAACCCGCTGATATCGCCCTGTTCACCCGCCAGTTGGCGACGTTGTTGAAGGCCGGTATTCCGCTGTTGCAAGCCTTCGATATCATCAGCGAAGGCTTCGACAACCGGTCTATGCAACTGTTGGTAATGGGGTTGAAACAGGAGATCGGCGCAGGCAACAACCTTGCGGTAGCGCTGCGCAAACAGCCGCGCTACTTCGATGATTTGTACTGCAACCTGATTGCCGCCGGCGAGCAGGCTGGTGCACTGGAAACCCTGTTGGAGCGAGTGGCGATCCACCTGGAAAAGAGTGAACAGCTCAAAGCCAGAATCAAGAAAGCCATGACCTACCCTCTTGCAGTCCTGATTGTCGCCAGCCTCGTCAGCAGCCTGCTGCTGATCCACGTGGTGCCGCAGTTTCAGAACCTGTTTGCCGGGGTCGACGGCAAACTGCCAGGCTTCACACTGTATGTCATCGCCCTGTCGGAGTTCATGCAGCAAGCCTGGTGGATGCTGGCGCTCGGGCTGGTGGCAGGATATGCAGGGCTGCGCCAGGCCTATCGTGCGTCCCCCGGGTTTCGTCATTGGCTGGATGCCGGTTTGTTGAAAACCCCCTTGGCAGGCACACTGCTGAAAAAATCGGCAGTGGCGCGATACGCCCGCACGCTTTCAACCACTTTCGCGGCCGGAGTACCGCTGGTGCAGGCACTGGACTCAGTGGCCGGTGCCGCCGGCAATGGGCTGTTCAAACAGGCTATCGAGCATATGCGCCATGATGTATCTACAGGCATGCAATTGAATCAATCCATGGTCAGCAGCGGCCTTTTTCCAGGAATGGCGATCCAGATGACGGCAATCGGCGAAGAGTCAGGCACGCTGGACAGCATGCTGGAAAAGGTCGCGAGCCACTATGAAGCGGACGTCGATAACCTGGTCGATAACCTCACCAGCCTGATGGAGCCGCTGATCATGGTGGTCCTGGGGGGCATTGTCGGGGCGCTGGTGATTGCCATGTACCTGCCGGTTTTCCAACTCGGTACGGCCTTTTGAACCTGCTGTTGAGCGAACACCCCTGGGCCTTTGTTGCCGTGGCGCTGGTGCTGGGCCTGATCGTCGGCAGTTTCCTCAACGTGCTGGTGTGGCGCCTGCCGAAAATGCTCGAGCGTGAATGGCGTGCGCAGGCCCATGAAGTGCTCGGCACACCTGCCGACCCCGCCGGGCCGGCTTATAACCTGATGCGCCCCAACTCCTGTTGCCCACACTGCAATCACCCGATTCGCCCCTGGGAAAATATCCCGCTGCTCAGCTACCTGATGCTCAGGGGCCGCTGTGCCCATTGCGATGAGCCGATCAGTGCGCGCTACCCCTTCACCGAACTGGCGTGCGGGTTGATCTCGGCCGTCGTGGCCTGGCATTTCGGCTTTGGCTGGCAGGCGGGCGCCGTGATGCTGTTGAGTTGGGGCTTGCTGGCGATGAGCCTGATCGATGCGGACCATCAACTGCTGCCGGACGTACTGGTACTGCCCCTGCTGTGGCTGGGGCTGATCCTCAACAGCTTCGATCTGCTGATGACCCTGCCCGACGCTTTATGGGGCGCAGTGATTGGGTATATGAGCCTGTGGACGGTGTTCTGGCTGTTCAAGCTGGTGACCGGCAAGGACGGCATGGGCCATGGTGACTTCAAGTTATTGGCGTTGTTCGGTGCCTGGGGCGGTTGGCAAATCCTGCCGGTGACATTGCTGATCTCTTCGTTGGCGGGCGTGTTTGTCGGGCTGATCCTGATGCGCGTGCGCAAGACCGAAGCCTCGGCGCCCATGCCGTTTGGTCCGTATTTGGCAATTGCCGGCTGGATTGCACTGCTCTGGGGTGGTCAAATAACCGACTTCTATTTGCAGTCTGTCGGTTTCAGATGACCACTTCTGTTGCAACACCCTGGATTCTTGGCCTCACGGGCGGCATCGGCAGCGGCAAAAGCGCGGCGGCCCAGCACTTTATCGACCTTGGCATCGACCTGGTGGACGCCGATCACGCCGCCCGCTGGGTGGTCGAGCCTGGCAGGCCGGCGCTGGCACGCATCGCCGAGCATTTTGGTGCGGGCGTGCTGCTGCCGGACGGCCAATTGGACCGGGCGGCATTACGCAAGCGGATCTTTGAAGTGCCCGAAGAGCGCCGCTGGCTCGAAGCCTTGCTGCACCCGTTGATTGGCGAGGAGATTGTTAGCCACCTGGCACGTGCCCGGTCGCCTTACGCGATTCTAGTGTCGCCACTGCTGATCGAGTCCGGCCAGTACAGCATGACCCAGCGCATCCTGGTGATCGACGTGCCGCAATCGCTGCAAATTCAGCGTACCCTGCAGCGCGACGGCATCAGCGAGCAGCAGGTGCAGGCAATCCTCAAGGCGCAGTCCAGCCGCGAAGACCGCCTGAACCATGCCGATGACGTACTGGTCAACGACAAAGACCTCGCCTGGCTGCACAGCGAGGTCGAGCGACTGCACCACTTTTACCTTACTTTGCGTGGAGGCCGATCATGAGCCAACCCTTGACCGTCGAATGCCCAACCTGCGGCGCACCCGTGGAATGGAAAGCGACCAACCCCAACCGGCCGTTCTGCTCGGACCGTTGCAAACTCATCGACCTGGGCGCATGGGCCGCGGAGGAACACAAGATTCCCGTCAGCCCGGATGCCGAAGACGAACTGTTCTCCGAAGATTTTCAGCCCAAACACTAAGGCCGCATAAAAGCGTGTTCCTGCTGGTCGTCGAGGTTTTCTGCAAGGTATAGCAACTCGTCGGCCAGGTCTTCAAAAGTGCGCACACCCTTGCTCTGCTGCACCACCGCACTGAGCATGGCGCGCAGGCTCAAGCCCGGGTCAAAACCAATTTCCTGTGCCGCGTCCTGGCTTCTGCGCAACTCCTGCCGTGCCCACTCATACACACTCATGATCCGTGCTCCCATCTTGCTCATCAAAGTTTCGCAGAGCATGAGCCTGCCAGGCTGTGCGGGATTTGATCTATATCAAGTCTGCGAATCGTCGTCCTTCCAGGGCGCCGAGAGGTAGCGGGTGCGGTTAAAGGTCTCCAGCCATTCCGGGCAAAACACCACCAGGGCGCTGATCACCATGCCGTTGATAAAAGCCTCGGGGAAGATGATCAGCCACAGATAGCCGACAAAATCCTCCAGCCACTCCGGCATCGCAAAACGACCGTCGAACCACAGCAAACCCAGCCCGAACAGCAGGCAGAGCAAGGCCGACAGCGCGGCGGCAAAAAAACCCGAACAGAAGATGTACACGAAGGGATTGCGCGGCTGCGCACGCTCCACCAACAGCGCACAGCCTTCGGTGATCAACACGGGCAGCGCGATCAACAGCAGGCCATTGACGCCGAGAGCGGCCAGATCCTGACGCCCCATCGCCATCAAGCCCAACTGGGCGGCAAACCCACCGACGACTGCCAGTGGCCAGTCGAGCAGCAGGGTCACCGCCGTCATACCGATAGAGTGGTAGGAAACGCCCGTATCGAAATCCCGCCGCACCAACCACAACATGAACAACGCGAACACCGTGCCAAACAGCAAATGCTGACGCCGCCGGTCGGCAAACAGCTCGACCCACGGCGAGCGCAGGATCGCCCACATAAGCACCGGGGCATATAACAGCCAGCCGATACTGAGGGTTTCCGGCGCCAGCACCGCGGCACTGATCACGGCTTCACCTGCTCCAGGGCCTCGCGCAGTTCCGTGGCAGAGCTGTATTCGTGTTGCGCGACCAGTCGGCCGTTATCCAGTTGCAGCCACAACACTTTATCCACAGGCGCGGGATAACGCGGGGCGATACGCGCGTCACGGTCCAGCATGACCCGATAGTTGTAGGCCTGCATTGCCGGCACGGCGAACAACTTGGCAACCAGTCGCGGCATGCGCTGGATGTCCGCGACAAACACCGCGTGCCGTGCTTCGAGATAGCCTTTGGGTTGGCCTTGCAGCGCCGCGTCCACCTGCTTGGCGGCGTCCATGCTGCGGACGACCAGAAGGATCTGCGCCTGGTCATTCAGGGTATAGGCCTGGTCGAACTGATCCAGCAGCGTCCAGGGCGCCAGGCGATCACCCACTTCAACCGCCTGGGCCCACACGGGCAACAGGCTCAACAACAGCACCGCAAAAAACTTCACTGTGTACTCCTCATGCTCGGCATAACGGTCGAGTGGCCAGTCTACACCGACCTTTTGCGGCGGGACTTCCTGCCGTCATCATTTGAACGCTAAGCTGCAAGCATGGATGACTCAGATTATTTGCGCCTGCTCACCGTGGCAGCCGAACAAGCCAACGCATTCCTGTCCAATGCCCGCAAATGGGAGCGTGAGCGTTGGGTCTGCCAGCGCCTGCTGCAAGGCCTGAACGTGCCCTACCGCGCCGAGGAGTTTCACGCTGCCGGGCAAGAGCCGCCAGACGTGCTGTTTCGTGATGCCAGTTTCGAGGTGTTTTTCGTGCTGGATGAGGGGCGGCGCCTGAACGACGAATGGCGCGATGAATTGCTGCGTCGGCGCAGTGCATTCTCCCTGAGCCAACTGGTACGGCGCGAAGCCAAGCCAAGGCGGATTCCGGCCCATGAGTTCCTGCTGCGCCTGGCACCCACATTGCGCAAGAAGGCCCACAATTACAAAGAGCGCGGGATGGACCTGGGCGAGTTGGATATCGTCGCCTTCACCAGCCTCAAGCGTGAAGTGCTCGACCTCAACAGCCATTTCCCGCCGCCCACCGAATACCTGCGCCAGGGCTGGCGCTCGCTGTCGCTGGTAGGGCCGACCTTTGCACGGGTGCTATTCGCCCACCCCGACGCACCGGATTTCTTGCGCAACAACCTGGGCCGCAGCATAGTATTCGACGTGGGCATCAGCCTGTGACGCGGGCACAGGCTACGCTTGTGGCGATACCGCCATCCCCTGACTGTAACGTGGTGCCCTTTTGCAACGTCTATCCGACGAGGCCTTATATGACCAGCCGCCTGAACCCCGATGACCAACAGCATGTCGAAGAGTACCTGCAACTCTCCCAGAACCAAGTCGAGCGCAAGCCTTTCCGGCCGTGGCTGCTCCTTGGTGTGGTGCTAGTAGTGGTAATCGGCCTCGGTTTGCTGAGCCGCCTTTTGAGTTACCTGACGCTATGAGCTGCCTGGCGCTCGCGGGGGTAACTGCTCCGATTTCTTTTAGCCTTGCGAGATATCCCCATGACCCATCGTATTATTATCGTCGGCGGCGGCGCCGGCGGCCTGGAGTTGGCTACCCGCCTGGGTAAGACTCTGGGCAAGCGCGGCACCGCCAGCATCACGCTGGTAGATGCCAACCTCACCCATATCTGGAAACCGCTGCTGCACGAAGTGGCCGCCGGCTCCCTGAATTCATCGGAAGACGAACTCAACTACGTCGCCCAGGCCAAATGGAACCACTTCGAGTTCCAGCTGGGGCGCATGAGCGGGCTCGACCGTGAACAGAAGAAAATCCAGCTGGCCGCGACCCTGGACGAAGAAGGCCGCGAGTTGGTACCTGAGCGCGTGCTGGGCTATGACAGCCTGGTGATCGCGGTCGGCAGCACCACCAACGATTTCGGCACCGAGGGCGCGGCGCAGCACTGCCTGTTCCTCGACACCCGCAAACAAGCCGAGCGCTTCCACCAACAATTGCTCAACCACTACCTGCGCGCCCACGCCGGGCAGACCGATGTGGTTGAGCAGATCAGCGTCGCGATCGTCGGCGCCGGTGCCACCGGTGTTGAACTGGCCGCCGAGCTGCATAACGCCGCCCATGAACTGGCGGCCTATGGCCTGGACCGCATCAAGCCGGAAAACATGCACATCACCCTGATCGAAGCCGGGCCACGGGTGCTGCCTGCCCTGCCGGAACGTATCGGCGGGCCTGTGCATAAAACCCTGGAGAAACTCGGGGTAACCGTGCTGACCAACTCGGCCGTCAGCGAAGTGACGGCCGACGCGCTGATCACCAGCAGCGGCCAGGTCATCCCCGCCAGCCTCAAGGTGTGGGCTGCCGGTATTCGCGCGCCGGGTTTCCTCAAGGACATTGATGGGCTGGAAACCAACCGCATCAACCAACTCCAAGTGCTGCCGACACTGCAGACCACCCGTGACGAGAGCATCTTCGCCTTCGGTGATTGCGCCGCCTGCCCGCAACCGGGCACCGACCGCAATGTACCGCCACGGGCCCAGGCTGCACACCAGCAGGCATCGTTGCTGGCCAAGTCGCTGAAGTTGCGCATCGAGGGCAAGGATTTGCCATCGTACAAGTACACCGACTACGGCTCACTGATCTCGCTGTCGCGTTTTTCGGCGGTAGGTAACTTGATGGGTAACCTGACCGGCAGTGTGATGCTGGAGGGCTGGCTGGCGCGGATGTTCTATGTGTCGCTGTACCGCATGCACCAGATGGCGCTGTATGGCTTCTTCCGTACGGCGATGCTGATGCTGGGCAGCAAGATCGGACGCGGGACCGAGCCACGCCTGAAACTGCACTAAAACGCGGCCCCCTGAAGGGTCTCGGTCAATGTGGGAGGGGGCTTGCTCCCGATAGCGGTGGGTCAGTCAGCTATTTAGTAACTGACACATCGCAATCGGGAGCAAGCCCCCTCCCACATTTGATTTACTGCGTTTTCAAGTTTCGCGCAGGCAAAAAAAATCCCCGTATCTTTCGATACGAGGATTTTTAATATGGTCGGGGTAAGGGGATTCGAACTCCTGACATCCTGCTCCCAAAGCAGGCGCGCTACCGGACTGCGCTATACCCCGGAAAAAAAAGGCGACCTTTCAGTCGCCTTCTTCGATCAGCGCTTTTGGCATCTGATCTTAAGATTCGATTCCAGCGTTAACTGGTCTCAAAAATGGTGGGTCGTGTGGGATTCGAACCTACGACCAATTGGTTAAAAGCCAACTGCTCTACCAACTGAGCTAACGACCCAAATATGGTCGGGGTAAGGGGATTCGAACTCCTGACATCCTGCTCCCAAAGCAGGCGCGCTACCGGACTGCGCTATACCCCGGTTTTGAAATTGGCTCCGTGACCAGGACTCGAACCTGGGACCCAATGATTAACAGTCATTTGCTCTACCGACTGAGCTATCACGGAACTACATATTTCAAATGTACAACTTTTACTGCGATGTAAGCTTCTCGTTGATCCGTCCGTATCGCTACGTTCGTGTCTCCGAGGCGCGCTATTCTACAATCTTAAAAACCCCTGTCAACCCTTTAAATTGCTTTTAAGACAATGATTTGCGCTTCTTTCTGATTTCTCCTTGGGGAGAAGAAACCCGTGGGCTGACGTTCCTGCGGGGGGCACTTTACAAGCCTTTGCCTTACAGTTCAACGCCCTATCGAAAAAAAAGGCCCCGCAATGCGGGGCCTTCTCTTTATAGCCATACAGACTGGACTTAGTGGAAGACGATTTCGTCGTTTTCCACCGTGGCCGTAACGCTGGTCCCCGGCATAAAGCTGCCCGACAGGATCAACTGCGCCAGCGGGTTCTCGATCCAGCGCTGGATCGCACGCTTCAACGGCCGTGCGCCATACACCGGGTCGTAACCGACTGCGATCAGCTTGTCCAACGCCTCGCGGCTCAACTCCAGTGACAACTCGCGCTCGGCCAGGCGGCTGCGCAGGCGACCCAACTGGATCTCGGTGATGCCCGCGATCTGATCCCGTGCCAATGGCTCGAAGATCACCACTTCGTCGACCCGGTTGATAAATTCCGGACGGAAGTGCGAGGTCAGCGCATCCATTACAGCAGCGCGTTGGCCTTCACGATCACCCACCAACTCCTGGATCTGCGCCGAACCCAGGTTGGAGGTCATCACGATCACCGTATTACGGAAGTCCACGGTGCGCCCGTGACTGTCCGTCAGACGGCCATCTTCCAGCACCTGTAGCAAGATGTTGAACACATCCGGGTGGGCCTTCTCGACCTCGTCCAGCAGGATCACCGAGTAAGGCTTGCGCCGCACGGCCTCGGTCAGGTAACCGCCCTCCTCATAGCCTACATAGCCTGGTGGAGCACCGATCAGGCGAGCCACCGAGTGTTTCTCCATGAATTCGGACATATCGATCCGTACCATCGCCTCTTCGGTATCGAAGAGGAACTCGGCCAGGGCCTTGCACAGCTCGGTCTTACCCACGCCGGTCGGGCCGAGGAACATGAACGAGCCGCTCGGACGGTTCGGGTCGGACAACCCGGCGCGGGAACGCCGCACCGCGTTCGACACCGCCACCACCGCCTCTTCCTGACCGATCACGCGCTGGTGCAACAGGCTTTCCATCTTCATCAGCTTGTCGCGCTCGCCTTCGAGCATTTTCGACACTGGAATACCGGTCCACTTGGAGACAACTTCGGCAATTTCTTCCTCGGTCACCTTGCTGCGCAGCAACTGGTTCTCGCTTTTGCCGTGCTGGTCGACCATCTGCAGGCTGCGCTCCAGGTCCGGGATCACCCCGTACTGCAACTCAGCCATGCGGTTCAGGTCGCCTTTACGCCGCGCCGCTTCCAATTCCTGGCGCGACTGCTCGATCTTTTGCTGGATCTGCGCAGAACCCTGTACTTCGGCTTTTTCCGAGGTCCAGATTTCTTCCAGGTCCGAGTACTCGCGTTCCAGGCGGAGGATTTCTTCCTGGAGTTTTTCCAGGCGTTTCTTCGCTGCTTCGTCCTCTTCTTTCTTCAGGGCCTGTGATTCGACTTTCAGTTGAATCAGACGCCGATCCAAACGATCGAGCACTTCCGGCTTGGAATCGATTTCCATGCGAATGCGGCTGGCCGCTTCGTCTATCAGGTCGATGGCCTTGTCGGGCAGCTGCCGGTCGGTGATATAGCGATGGCTCAGTTTGGCCGCCGCAATGATCGCGCCGTCAGTGATCGCCACCCTATGGTGGACCTCATAGCGCTCTTTCAGGCCACGCAGGATCGCGATGGTGTCTTCTTCGCTCGGCTCTTCCACCAGCACTTTCTGGAAACGTCGCTCAAGGGCCGCGTCTTTTTCAATGTACTGACGGTATTCGTTCAGCGTGGTGGCACCGACGCAGTGCAACTCGCCCCGCGCCAACGCCGGCTTGAGCATGTTGCCAGCGTCCATGGAGCCCTCGCCTTTACCGGCGCCAACCATGGTGTGCAGTTCGTCGATAAACAGAATGATCTGCCCTTCCTGCTTCGACAGTTCGTTAAGCAGGGATTTCAGGCGCTCTTCGAACTCGCCACGGAATTTGGCACCGGCAATCAGCGAGCCCATGTCCAAGGACAGCAGACGCTTGCCCTTCAGGCCGTCCGGCACTTCACCGTTGATGATGCGCTGGGCCAAGCCCTCGGCAATCGCGGTTTTACCCACGCCTGGCTCACCGATCAGCACCGGGTTGTTCTTGGTGCGACGCTGCAGGACCTGGATGGTGCGACGGATTTCGTCGTCACGGCCAATCACTGGGTCAAGCTTGCCTTCTTCGGCGAGCTTGGTCAGGTCGACGGTGTATTTATCCAGGGCCTGGCGCGACTCCTCGTGATTGGGGTCGTTTACCGCATCGCCGCCACGCAGGTTGTTGATGGCATTTTCCAGGGCCTTCTTGCTGACGCCCTGGCCCAGCAACAACTTGCCAAGCTTGCTGTTTTCGTCCATGGCGGCGAGCAGCACCAGCTCGCTGGAGATGAACTGGTCACCTTTCTGCTGGGCCAGACGGTCGGCCTGATTCAGCAGGCGCGCCAAGTCCTGGGACATGTTCACGTCGCCGGTAGGATTTTGGATTTTCGGCAGTTGGTCGAGCTCTTTGCTCAACTCCTTGCGCAGGCTGGTTACATCAAAGCCCACCTGCATCAGCAAGGGCTTGATAGAACCACCTTGCTGTTCCAGGAGCGCCTGCATCAAGTGCGCAGGCTCAATCGCCGGGTGGTCGAGGCCGACCGCCAGGGATTGGGAGTCCGATAAGGCCAACTGTAATTTGCTGGTTAAACGATCAATACGCATTAGTCACCTTCCTTTTGAGCAGGCCGGAGCTATGTAGGAGCGAGCTTGCTCGCGAGAAACACATCCTGAATGAAGAAACCTGCCAGATAGCTCTATAGATGTGGTCGATTCTGGGAGATTCAAGCGATAGAGCGTTGACGCAGATCAGAACAGTCTAGCGCTCAAGCCAGATAAGGGAGGCAAACCGACCGGTGCGCGGAGTGCGGCGGTAAGAAAAGAAGCGTGGATCAGTCACGGTGCAGAAACCGCCACCGTAAACCGCCGTGATACCCCGTGCTGCCAAGCGCAGGCGGGCCAGCTGGTAGATGTCAGCCATGAACTTGCCGGGATTGCGACTTGGCACAAACGCTTCGGCGGTGATAGGCAACTGCTGCATGAAGGCTTCACGCACCTCCGGGCCAACTTCAAAGGCTTGCGGGCCAATCGCCGGGCCCAGCCAGACCAGTACCTCGGCAGGCTCGGTTTCCAGGCTTTCAAAAGCCGCCTCCAATACCCCAGCCGCCAGGCCACGCCAGCCGGCATGGGCAGCAGCGACACGGGTGCCGGCAAGATTGCAGAACAGCGCAGGCAGGCAATCGGCAGTCATGGACGTACAGGCGACGCCAGGGGTGCTGGTCCAACTGCCATCGGCTTCGGCAATACGGCCAGGATCGGCTTCGACCACGTTGACACCGTGGACTTGGCGCAGCCAGGCCGGTTCAATAGTGAAGGCATCGCTGAGACGACGGCGATTCTCAAGGACGGCCGCAAGGTCGTCCTCGACATGATCGCCCAGGTTGAGGCTGTCGAACGGCGCCAAGCTGACGCCGCCCGCACGGGTGGTGACGCAGGCTTTGACCTGAGCCGGCGCGGGCCAGTCAGGAATCAGCCAGTCATTCACCCGACAAACGCCTCGCGATCCTGCTTGAGCAGCGACAACAACCAGACCAGATCGTCTGGCAGAGGCGATTCCCAGCTCATCCGCTTACCGCTCGTCGGATGATCCAGTTCCAGGAAACGTGCATGCAGTGCCTGGCGCGGGAAGGATTTCAGCGATTCAACCATGGTCATACTGGCCGCAGGCGGAATACGGAAGCGACCGCCGTAGGCCGGATCTCCGACCAACGGGAAGTTGATGTGGGCCATATGCACGCGAATCTGGTGCGTACGACCGGTTTCCAGTTTGACCCGCACGTGAGTGTGGGAACGGAAACGCTCCAGCACACGGTAGTGGCTGACGGCCTGCTTACCGCCCTCCATCACCGCCATACGCTGGCGCTGCTGGCCGTGGCGACCGATCGGCGCGTTGATCTTGCCACCCGCCACCACCACACCGATCACGATGCATTCGTAGATCCGGCTGACGCTGCGGCTCTGCAACTGTGTGACCAACTGCGTCTGCGCTTGAATGGTCTTGGCCACCACCATCAAGCCGGTGGTGTCCTTGTCCAGACGGTGCACGATGCCGCAGCGCGGGACATTGATGATGTCCGGCACATGGTGCAACAGGGCATTGAGCAAGGTGCCATCAGCGTGCCCGGCTGCCGGGTGAACCACCAGGCCTGCGGGTTTGTTGATCACCAGGATGTCATCGTCTTCATAGACGATATCCAGCTCAATGTCCTGGGCGATCCATTCTCCCTGGGCTTCCTGCTCTGCAGTCAGCTCAAGAATCGCACCGCCATGCACTATGTCTCGCGGGCGGATAACCGCTCCATCCACAGTCAGGCGGCCGTCTTTGATCCAGGCGGAAAGGCGCGAGCGCGAGTGCTCAGCGAATAATTGTGCGGCGACTTGATCGAGGCGTTGGCCGCCCAATTCGGACGGCACCTCTGCGCGAAGTTCAATTTTATCGGACATGCTCAGACTAGGCGTGGCACAGCCTTTGGTTTCGGCTGCGCGCTTGTGGTTAAATACGGCGTCTTTTGCCCCGAGGCTTTCAACGGGGCGCTCATCATAACAGGACGGCCCCGCCCAAGACAGCGGCCGTCATAGGGACGCAAGCCGCCATGCAAGTGAAACACCTGCTGCTGATCGCCATCCTCGCCATGACTGCTGCTTGCTCGTCAACCAAGGACGTCGTCGACGAAAACCTGAGCGAAGTCGAGCTGTACCAACAAGCTCAGACAGACCTGGACAATAATAGCTACACCAGCGCCACAGCGAAGCTGAAGGCATTGGAGTCGCGTTATCCGTTCGGGCGCTACGCCGACCAGGCACAGCTTGAGCTGATCTACGCGAACTACAAGAACGCCGAGCCGGAAGCTGCCAAGTCCGCCGCAGAGCGTTTTATCCGCCTGCACCCGCAGCACCCGAACGTCGACTACGCCTACTACCTCAAAGGCCTGACCTCCTTTGACCAGGACGTTGGCCTGCTGGCGCGCTTCCTGCCGCTGGACATGACCAAGCGTGATCCTGGCGCTGCCCGCGACTCCTACAACGAGTTCGCGCAGCTGACCAGCCGCTACCCCAACAGCCGCTACGCGCCGGACGCCAAGCAGCGCATGATCTATCTGCGCAACCTGCTGGCTTCCTACGAAATTCACGTAGCCCACTACTACCTGACCCGTCAGGCGTATGTAGCAGCCGCCAACCGTGGCCGTTATGTAGTGGAGAACTTCCAGGAAACCCCTTCCGTGGGTGACGGCCTGGCGGTGATGACCGAGGCTTACCAGCGCCTGCACCTGGACGCCCTGGCGACCACCAGCCTGGAAACGCTGAAGCTCAACTACCCGGACCACCCAAGCCTGAAAGACGGCCAGTTCGTGCCTCAGGTTGCCGAAGCGGACAACCGTTCGTGGCTGAGCAAGTACACCCTGGGCCTGATCGAATCCCGTCCACCGTTGCCGCCGGGCGAAACCCGCGCCAACCAGGACGTGATCAAGCAGTTCCAGGATGCCAAGGAAGCGATTCCTTCGGACCTCAAACCGCATGACGAGAACGGCGACGTGATCGAAGAGGAAGAACCTCAAGCCCTGGGCAACAACCAGGACCGCTCGTGGTTCAGCTACATGACCTTCGGTGTATTTGACTGATCGTTCGACGCTACGCAAAAAGGGAGCCCTCAGGGGCTCTCTTTTTTGTGGGCGAGTATTTATTGCGCTGTGCGCCCGACACGTCCTTGGCTAAACTGGCGTATTCCCTGTCGAGAAACCACCCATCATGCTTCGTCTACTGTTCTGGATTGCCGTCATTGCTGCCGCGGTATGGTTCTGGCGCAAATTCAAAAGCCCTGCTGCCCGGCAACAACGGCAAGGCGAGCCTGACGCAGCCTTGATGGTGCGCTGCGCCCATTGCGGCGTGCACCTGCCGCAAGATCGCGCCCTGAGCTCACGCCAGGACTGGTATTGCACCCAGGCGCATCTGGAACAGGGTCCGAAGTCTATCCAGCGTTGAACCGGCCTTCTGGCGCATAGGGTGCAGGGTCAATGATCGGCGCGCGCCCAAGTAACAGATCGGCGAACAACTGGCAGGATGCCGGCGCGAGCACCAGGCCATTGCGATAATGCCCGCAGTTGAGCCACAGCCCTTTAAAACCAGGCACTTCGCCGATGTAGGGAATACCTTCCGGCGAACCGGGCCGCAAACCGGCCCAGTGGCCTACCACCTCGGCATCCGCCAGGGCGGGAATCAACTCCACGGCCGAAGCCTTGAGGCTTTCCAGCGCCGATTCGGTCGGCGTCTTGTCGAAGCCTTCATGCTCCAGGGTGCTGCCAATCAGAATGTGCCCGTCGCGCCGGGGGATTGCATAACGCCCCTTGGCCAGGACCATGCTCGATAAAAAATCCGACGCACACTTGTACAGAATCATCTGGCCTTTAACCGGCTCCAAGGGCAGCGACAGGCCCAGCTTACCCAGCAACTCCCCACTCCAGGCACCTGCCGCGAGCACGACCTGATCACCGAGGATCGGTCCTGTAGCAGTAGTCACACCCACTACGTTGTCGCCTTCCAGAACAAACCCGTCTACTTCGCACTGCTCGTGAATCGTCACACCTGGGAGCGCCAACAGCGCCGCCTTGAGGGATTTGACCAGGCGCGGGTTGCGCACGTTGGCCACATTCGCCATGTAGATGGCCTGGGAGTAACCGCCTCCCAGCACCGGAACCGCATCATGGGCGGCAGAGACATCCACCTTGCTCAATGGCCGGCCTTCGCGCACAGCCCAGGCCAGCGCTTCGGCTTCGTCATCCAGGTCAAGCCAGTAGAGGCCCGTGGTGTGAACTTCCGGATCAACGCCAGTGGCTGCAAACAAACGTTCTGCCAGTTGCGGATAAAAATCCTGCGACCAATGAGCCAACGCAGTGACCGCAGGGCTGTAGCGCCACGGATACAACGGCGAAACAATGCCGCCGCCCGCCCAGGATGACTCCTGCCCCAGCCCTGCACGCTCCAGCAGCACGACCGCCTGCCCCTGGGTCGCAAGGTTGAACGCCGTCAACAACCCGATGACTCCGCCACCGACAATCACTACTTGCTGCTTAGCCATCATTTGATCCAGCCGATAAAAAGGGAAAAGCGCGCGCGGCGCCCAATCATCCAGCACTCGCATCATTGCCCCCAGCACGCTTGGCGCGACATTTCAGGCGCCGCGCCCGGATTGGTCCGCGCGCCGGTACTGGCCAGGCTGAACGCTCCGCAAGGGTCACCCGCCATGACTGCGTCGACGGCAGGTGTAGCCAGCAGACTGAAGTCCTGAGGGCTCAATGCAGCGGTGATTCTATAGCGATCATTGCCAGCACTGACGCCGCTTGTATCAATAAAAGTGCCGTTCCTCGTGTAAAAACGCTCCAGGTGCTGAGCTTGCTCGGTCAGCAACACCACAATTTCCGCGCGATAGGCTTTTTTTACGTGGCCGGTGTAACCCGGGTAGGCAATCCCGGCCAGCAACGCGACGATCGCCACGGCAATCAGTAACTCGATCAGGGTAAAACCCCGGCTATCCATGCCCATTGCACTGCTCCTTAATACAGTTGCCGCCACAAAACACGCTGATACCGCGAACGCCCTTCTTCCTCTACCCCCGCATACATCGCCTCAAGCACGGTGCGCGATTGACCACTGAGCCCCACCGCCGTAATCCGATACAGCGTCGCTGGCATTCCAGGTGGCAAATGAACCAGCCCCAGCGCGGGCCCCAGTGCTTGAATAGCGTAGAGACCGCCACCCATGGCGACCCACGTCACCGCCGAAACAGGGTGAGTCCCGGCGCCAGCCACTGAAGACGACTCCCCCGGCGGCGCACATGTAATGATCGACGGGCACGCTGGCCATGCACTGCCCGCCCGCAGCACAGTCAACTCCCCCAGCCTGAGGCCGGTTTCGGCACTTTGAAGTGACTGGTTGCGGTGCAGGACACTGCCGGCGATTTTCTGCTGGGACACAGCGCCTCGTATCGAAGACAGGCCAATCAGTGATAACAACAGCAGGAACACCAGGCTGATCAACAGCACCATGCCCGCCTGCCGAAGACGAATAACGTGATCAAGCATCATGACCCCCTACCCCAGCCGGTTACGCAGCGCCGCAACGACGCTCCAGGTTTGATTTTTCACTCGTCCGGTCGGGTCTTGCAGCGTCAGCAAGATGCGTACGCTGCGTATCAGTGATTCGTCGGGGGGGCTCGGGTCATAACGCACCACGTGAGTCGACCCAGGCATGGCCGCCACACCAAAACTGAAATCGAACGCCTGTACGTTATCCACCAGCACCGCCCTGGCCGGGGCTGCAGGTGTGCTGACTTTCAACTGGCCCGACTCGAAGGTGTAGGTGAGTTGGCGTATCGCAAACTGTATCTGCCCTGGCGCAGCGGGCGGTGAGGCCCCCGAATAGGCCTGGGCAGCACCGGAACAATCGGACAACACCGTCCAATCCGGCCTGCCGCCGCCCTCTGCAATATAAGCAGTGACCAGGGTCAGAGACCTGGCGTTGCCCGCAGCGCCCCAACTGATCGGTCGATCAAAAGCCAATGGCGCATTCTCGATAAACGCCGTGGCCTGGCAGCCAAACATGCCCGCCAGACGAATGTCCTGAATCAACTTGCCGAGCACAAACCGCGCGTCGTCCTGCAGCACCATGGCCGCCTGCTGACTGGCCTGCGTTATTCGCGCACTGATCGCGACCTGGCTGACCCCGAGCGTCAGCACCAGCCCAACGGCCAATGCCAGCAATAGCTCCAGCAAACTGAAACCCCGTGCAGGCCGTTTCATTGCATCACCCCCGATTCATTGGTGATGCGACTGGTCAGGGTGAAGGTTTCCCGTGCCCCACGGGTGTTCGTGCCCCTGGCGTCATCCCAACTGATGCTGACCGTTACCTCATTGGCGCGAATGGCCACCGAGCCTTTGGCGCTCTCCCCGGCAAACCCGATGATATTGGCCTCGAAATCATGCAGGTCGAGGTCACGCACGCTGGCAGTCGAGGTCACAGGCGGCGCGCGGTCAGATCTTCCCCACGCGTAGTCGGCGCCTGCATTGGCGCGAATCCGGTCCAGCATGTCGTAAGCGATAAAACTGGCCTGGCTGGTCATCCGGGCGCTGTCGGTGTACTTGAGCGCATTGAGCTGGACCACCGTGGCGCCCAACAGGCCGATCGAGAGAATCACCACGGCCACCAACACCTCGATCAGGGTCATGCCGACTTGGAACCGTGGGAAAATGGGGCTCAAAAAAGTATTCGGGCAGGCAAGCATTACCGTCGTCATCCGTGTCGAGGGCCGAAAAAAAGCAGGAAAAACCTGCTGTGCGGCCCAAGACTAGCGCCGGTTTTTGGCCCGCGCTGCTCCGGGAACAAAGGGAAATACTTTGGACATAAAGGCCATCATTCAGCCCCCAGGCTGGGCGCTATACCTATGTCTACCATCTGAATATAAAACGCGTCCAAGGAGGGACGGCACATGACACAACGAGGCTTTACTCTCATCGAACTGCTGCTCGGGTTGCTTGTGAGCGGCATTCTGGCCCATCTGGCAGTGCCCAGCTTCAAGGGTTTGCTTGAATCGCAGCAGCGACAAAATGCAGCGCAGTCTTTAGTTGGCGGCCTGCGCTATGCACGCACCGAAGCCATCGCACGTAACCGGGCGGTCGTCATTCATGCATTGCGCGACGACTGGAGCCTGGGATGGCGAGTGATCGTGGACGTGAGCGGACGCGGATATCTGGACGACGACAATCCGGTTCTGTTGGAGCACCAGGATACTGGACATGTACCGATCATGGGCAACGGACCGGTCAAGCGCCAGGTGCGCTTCAGCGGGTTGGGCGAGCCGGTGTTTGCAGGAGGAGGATTTCGGGCTGGCACCCTGCATGTGTGCGCCACGGATCAGCCGCAAAGCCTGTTTCAGGTAGTGCTGGCCCCCAGCGGGCGCGTCAGCCTGCGCAGTGATAAGACCGAGCAGGCATTATGCCGGGGTTACTCCGCTACCCTGGGTATCAGAGCAGCGAGCGAACCCGCAGCTCCTTGGGCATGGAGAAAGTAATGTTCTCTTCGCGCCCGGCCAACTCATCGGCACCGGTGGCCCCCCATGCCTGCAGTTGCTGGATCACGCCGCGCACCAGTACTTCGGGAGCCGAGGCGCCCGCCGTGATGCCGATGCGTTCGACACCGTCGAACCAGCTGCGCTGCATGTCTTCGGCGCCGTCGATCAGGTACGCCGGCGTCGCCATGCGTTCAGCCAGTTCGCGCAAGCGGTTGGAGTTGGAGCTGTTAGGGCTGCCGACGACCAATACCACGTCGCACTCGTCCGCAAGTTGCTTGACCGCATCTTGACGGTTTTGGGTGGCGTAGCAAATGTCGTCCTTGCGTGGGCCGCCGATGGCCGGGAAGCGCGTGCGCAGGGCATCGATAACTCGACTGGTGTCATCCATGGACAAGGTAGTCTGAGTCACGAACGCCAGCTTTTCAGGGTTGTGCACCTGCAGCGCGGCCACGTCTTTCTCATCTTCCACCAGGTAGATCGCGCCGCCATTGCTGGCGTCGTACTGGCCCATGGTGCCTTCGACTTCCGGGTGGCCAGCGTGGCCGATCAGGATGCATTCACGGCCGTCACGGCTGTAGCGCGCGACTTCGATGTGCACCTTGGTCACCAGCGGGCAGGTCGCGTCGAACACTTTAAGGCCACGGCCGGCGGCTTCGGTGCGTACCGCCTGGGAAACACCGTGGGCGCTGAAGATGACGATGACGTCGTCCGGCACCTGGTCCAGTTCTTCAACGAAGATGGCACCGCGACTGCGCAGGTCTTCGACCACGAATTTGTTGTGGACGACTTCATGACGCACGTAAATCGGCGGGCCGAAGACTTCCAGGGCGCGGTTGACGATTTCGATCGCCCGGTCCACACCGGCGCAGAAGCCACGGGGGTTGGCGAGTTTGATTTGCATGCTGTGCCTCGTGTCTTGCCGTGTAGGAGCGAGCTTGTGTGGCGAGGGAGCTTGCTCCCGCTGGGTTGCGAAACAACCCCAAACTGCGCGATCGAGTCACATAAGATGCAACTCGGTGAACGGTTTGGGAGTACTGCGCACTCCAGTGGGAGCAAGCTCCCTCGCCACAACAAGCCCCGACCTACAGTAGGCCGGAGTCGTCGTTTAGATCGCTTTAACGTCAAAAATTTCAACGTCAAACGTCAAGGTTTTACCGGCCAGAGGGTGGTTGAAGTCGATGGTCACTTGCGCGTCATCGAAGGTTTTGACCACACCAGGCAGTTCGGTATTCGCCGCATCATTGAAGATCACCAGCAAGCCCTCCGACAGCTCCATGTCCTGGAACTGCGAGCGCGGGATGACCTGCACATTTTGTGGGTTGGGCTGGCCAAAGGCGTTTTCCGGCAGGATCTGCAGGGTACGCTTGTCGCCGGCCTTGAAGCCGAACAGGGCCGCTTCGAAACCCGGCAGCAGGTTGCCGTCGCCGACCTTGAAGGTTGCCGGGGCCTTGTCGAACGTGCTGTCGACCGTGTCGCCATTTTCCAGGCGTAGTGCGAAATGCAAGGTGACTTCCGTGTTCTGGCCGATGCGTTGCTCAGCCAATACCTGATCAGTCATTGACGGTCTCTCCGGTTTTCTTACTTTTGAACATATCCAACGCCAGCATGATTGCACCGACGGTGATGGCGCTGTCGGCAAAGTTGAACGCCGGGAAGTACCAGCGGTTCTGCCAATGCACCAGAATAAAGTCGATCACATGGCCCAGGGCAATGCGGTCGTACAGGTTGCCCAATGCACCGCCCAGCACCAGGGCCAAGGCGATAGCCAACCACGTGTCATCGCGACCCAGTCGCTTGAGCCAGACTACCAACACCGCACTGACCACCACGGCGATCAGAGCGAACAGCCAGCGCTGCCAGCCGCCACTGTCAGCAAGGAAGCTGAAAGCGGCGCCAGTGTTGTAGGCCAGGGTCCAGCTGAAGTAATCCGGGATCACCACGATTTGCTGGAACATCTCCAGGGTGCCCTCGAAGTGAGCCTTGCTGACCTGGTCAATGACCAGGACCAGCAAACTCAGCACGAGCCAGCCCAGACGTCCAAAACGACCGACTGCATTAGGCATAGTGGCGAACCTCGCCAGCACCGCTGATGTTATCGACGCAGCGACCGCAGATTTCCGGATGCTCCGGGTTCACGCCGACGTCTTCACGGCAGTGCCAGCAACGGGCGCACTTGGCGAACGAAGACTTGACCACTTTAAGCTTGAGGCCTGGCACTTCGGTGGCGACGGCATCAGCCGGGGCCTGGGCGAACGGTGCCAGGCTCGCGGTCGAGGTGATCAATACGAAGCGCAGTTCGTTGCTCAGCTTGGCCAGGTCGGCGGTCAGGCCTTCCTCGGCAAACAGGGTGACTTCGGCCTGCAGGTTGCCACCGACGGCCTTGGCCGCGCGCTGCACCTCCAACTCCTTGTTCACGGCAACTTTCACTGTCATCACGCCTTCCCAGTACTCGCGACCCAGTTCGAAGTCGGCCGGCAATTCAGTCAGGCCCTCGTACCAGGTGTTGAGCATCACCGATTCGTTACGCTCGCCTGGCAGGTACTCCCACAGTTCGTCTGCGGTGAAGGCCAGGATCGGCGCGATCCAGCGCACCAGCGCTTCGGAGATGTGGTAAAGCGCAGTCTGCGCCGAACGGCGCGCCTTGCTGTTGGCGCCGGTGGTGTACTGGCGATCCTTGATGATGTCGAGGTAGAAACCACCCAGTTCCTGCACGCAGAAGTTGTGGATCTTCGAGTACACATTCCAGAAGCGGTATTCGCCGTAGTGTTCCTGCAATTCGCGCTGCAGCAACAGGGCACGGTCCACCGCCCAACGGTCCAGGGCGAGCATGTCTTCGGCCGGCAGGATGTCGGTGGCCGGATCGAAGCCGGTCAGGTTCGACAGCATGAAGCGTGCGGTATTGCGAATACGACGGTAGGCATCGGCGCTGCGTGCCAGGATCTGATCCGACACCGCGATTTCGCCCGAGTAATCGGTAGAAGCTACCCACAGACGCATGATGTCGGCGCCCAAGGTTTCGTTGATCTTTTTCGGCTCGATCACGTTCTTCAGCGACTTGGACATCTTGCGGCCCGTCTCGTCGACGGTAAAGCCGTGGGTCAGCAGTTCGCGGTACGGTGCCTGGTTGTCGATGGCGCAACCGGTCAGCAACGACGAGTGGAACCAGCCGCGGTGTTGGTCCGAACCTTCCAGGTACAGGTCGGCACGCGGGCCGGTCTCGTGGCCCATCGGGTGCGAGCCGCGCAGTACGTGCCAATGGGTGGTACCCGAATCGAACCACACGTCGAGGGTGTCGCTGATCTTGTCGTACAGCGGCGCGTCGTCGCCCAGCAGCTCGGCGGCGTCCAGCTTGAACCAGGCCTCGATGCCTTCCTGTTCAACGCGCTGGGCCACGGTTTCCATCAGTTCGACGGTACGCGGGTGCAGCTCGCCGCTTTCCTTGTTGAGGAAGAACGGGATCGGCACGCCCCAGTTACGCTGGCGGGAGATGCACCAGTCCGGACGGTTGGCGATCATAGAGTGCAGGCGCGCCTGGCCCCAGGCCGGGACGAACTTGGTTTCTTCGATGGCTTTGATCGCGCGGTTACGCAGGGTGTCGCCGCGGGTCGGTTGTTTGTCCATGCCGATAAACCACTGCGCAGTGGCGCGGTAGATCAGCGGGGTCTTGTGGCGCCAGCAGTGCATGTAGCTGTGCTTGATGGTTTCGGTGTGCAGCAACGCACCGACTTCACGCAGCTTGTCGATGATCGGCTGGTCGGCCTTGAAGATGAACTGGCCACCGAAGAACTCCAGCGATGGCGAGTAAACCCCATTGCTCTGCACCGGGCTGATGATGTCATCGTTGACCAGGCCGTATTTCTTACAGATCAGGAAGTCGTCGACGCCATAGGCAGGCGAACAGTGCACCACACCGGTACCCGAACCCAATTCGACGTAGTCAGCCAGGTACACCGGCGACAGGCGGTCATAGAACGGGTGACGGAAGTTGATCAGTTCCAACGCGGAACCGGTGGTGGTGGCGATTACCGAACCTTGCAGCTCGTAACGCGCCAGGCAGGCCTCGACCATTTCCTCGGCCAGCACCAGCAGGCGGTCACCGACGTCCACCAGGGCGTAGGTGAATTCCGGGTGTACGTTCAGCGCCTGGTTGGCCGGGATGGTCCACGGCGTGGTGGTCCAGATCACGATAGTCGCCGGCTTGGGCAGGCTCGCCAGGCCAAAGGCCTCGGCCAACTTGGCCTCGTCGGCGATCGGGAACGCGACGTCGATGGTCGAAGACTTCTTTTCTTCGTACTCGACTTCCGCTTCAGCCAGGGCCGAACCGCAGTCGAAGCACCAGTTCACGGGCTTGAGGCCCTTGAACACGAAGCCGCCCTTGACGATTTCAGCCAGGGCGCGGATTTCACCGGCCTCGTTCTTGAAGTCCATGGTCTTGTACGGGTTGGCCCAGTCGCCCAACACACCCAGGCGGATGAATTCGGACTTCTGCCCTTCGATCTGCTCGGTGGCGTAGGCACGGCACAGTTCGCGGGTTTTATCGGCGCCCAGGTTCTTGCCGTAGGTCACTTCGACTTTGTGTTCGATCGGCAGGCCGTGGCAATCCCAACCTGGGACATAAGGTGCGTCGAAGCCCGAAAGGGTTTTCGAGCGGATGATCATGTCCTTGAGAATTTTGTTCAGCGCATGACCGATGTGAATCGTGCCGTTGGCATAAGGAGGGCCGTCGTGCAGGACGAATTTCGGACGATCCTTGCCAATTTCGCGCAACTTTCCGTACAGGCCAATACTGTCCCAGCGCTGCAGGATCTGCGGTTCGCGCTGTGGCAGGCCGGCCTTCATTGGGAAGGCGGTGTCCGGAAGGTTTAGCGTGGCTTTATAGTCGGTCATTTAAGGCTCTTCGGTTAGCGATGGGCGCTAGGTGCGGCTAGTGCACGGGCGGCGGCGACATCCGCATTGATCGCCGTTTTCAACGCCTCAAGGGAGGCGAATCGCTGCTCTTCACGCAGCTTCTGGTGGAATACCACCGTCAAACGCCGGTCATACAAATCCCCGGCAAAATCCAAAAGGTGAACTTCCAGGTGGGCCTTGCCATCACCTGCAACCGTGGGCCTGACGCCTATATTGGCGACTCCCGGCCACGGTTGGCCGTCGATATCGACACTCACCAGGTAAACCCCGGTCAGCGGCACACGACGGCGCTTGAGTTGCACGTTGGCGGTTGGCGTGCCCAATTGGCGCGCCAGCTTCTGCCCGTGCAGTACCCGCCCGGCGATGCGGAACGGGCGACCGAGCAAGCGCTCGGCCAAGGCGAAGTCGGCAGCGGCCAAGGCGTTACGCACTTGGGTACTGCTCACGCGCAGGCCGTCCAGTTCGACGGTTTGCGCGGCTTCGACGGTAAAACCTTGTGTGATCCCGGCGTGTTGCAGGAAATCGAAATCACCTACCCGGTCACATCCAAAACGGAAGTCGTCGCCGACCTCCAAATGCTGTACGCCCAGGCCATCCACCAGGATACGGTCGACGAACTCGGCGGCGCTGAGGCTGCGCAAACGTTGGTTGAAGGCCAGGCAGAGCACACGGTCCACGCCTTCTTCAGCCAACAGTTGCAGCTTGTCACGCAGGCGGGCAAGGCGCGCGGGCGCCGTTTCCGGGGTGAAAAATTCCCGCGGCTGTGGCTCAAATATCACCACACAGCTGGGTACGCCCAACTCGACCGCGCGCTCGCGCAGCCGAGCCAGGATAGCCTGGTGGCCACGGTGAACACCGTCAAAATTGCCAATAGTGGCGACGCAGCCCCGATGCTGGGGGCGCAGGTTGTGGAGACCTCGAACCAGCTGCATAACGCGCTTCTTGCTCATAAAGTGGTCGATTATAACCACACCCGGCCCCGGACGACAGGCAACAGCGCAGGGCAAATGGATCGAATCGATAAAACACCTGTTTTATCGCGGTAAAGTCTCTTGTGTGCTGCCTCGCAAATACAGAACCTGTTTTGACGAGACAGGGCACTACTCCAGCGACTTTCGATTGAAATCCCGCAGGCGGAAGCCCTGCAGTAGCAACATCCCGAAGTACACCACCACCCCGGCGGCGACCAGCACGCCCAGGCGCATGAAGCGCTCCAGCATATGGCCTTGATCCCAGGCAGGCATGAAGTGCATCAAGCCGAGCAGCACCGCCGACATCATCGCCACCGCCACCAGCAGTTTGAGGGCAAACATGCCCCAGCCCGGCTGCGGCTGGAACATCTGCTGCTTGCGCAGTTGATAGAACAACAGGCCAGCATTGATGCACGCGCCGACGCTGATGGCCAAGGCAAGCCCCGCGTGGGCCAGCGGGCCGATAAACACCAGGTTGAGCAGTTGCGTGACGACCAGCGTGAAAATCGCGATTTTCACCGGGGTGCGGATGTTTTGCTGGGCGTAAAAACCGGGTGCCAGCACTTTGATCACGATGATCCCGAGCAGGCCGACGGAGTAAGCGACCAGCGCATGCTGGGTCATCAATGCGTCATGCGCGTCGAATTGCCCGTACTGGAACAGCGACACCGTCAGCGGCTCAGCCAGGATCCCCAGGGCCAGGGAGCAAGGCAATACCAGCACGAAGCACAGGCGTAGGCCCCAATCGAGGATGCGCGAATATTCCTGGCGATCCTTGCTCGCGTAGGTACGCGCCAGGGTTGGCAGCAAAATCGTGCCCAGCGCCACGCCGAGCACACCGGACGGCAGCTCCATCAGGCGGTCGGCGTAGTACATCCACGATACCGAGCCTGAGACCAGCAGCGAGGCGAACGCGGTGTTGATGATCAGCGAGATCTGGCTGACCGAGACCCCGAGGATCGCCGGCAACATGTTGCGCATCACCCGCCAGACGCCGGTGTCCTTGAGGTTCAGGCGCGGCAGTACGAGCATGCCGATCTTCTTCAGGTGCGGCAGCTGGTAGAGCAATTGCGCCAGGCCACCGGCCAGCACGGCCCAGCCGAGGGCCATGACCGGCGGATCGAAATACGGCGTGAGGAACAGCGCGAAAATAATCATGCTGACGTTAAGCAGGGTCGGCACGAACGCCGGCACCGAGAAACGGTTCCATGTATTAAGGATCGCCCCGGCGAAGGACGACAGGGAAATCAGCAATATATAAGGAAAGGTCACCCGTAACAGATCAGTGGTCAGCGCGAATTTTTCCGGAGTATTGACAAAACCGGGGGCGGTGGCCCAGATCACCCAGGGCGCGGCGAGCATGCCGACGATGGTCACCAGCATCAGCACCAGGGTCAGCAGACCCGAGACGTAGGCAATAAAGGTACGGGTAGCTTCCTCGCCTTGCTGGGTCTTGTACTCGGCCAGGATCGGCACGAAGGCCTGGGAAAACGCGCCCTCGGCGAAGATGCGCCGCAGCAGGTTGGGCAATTTAAAGGCAATAAAGAAGGCATCCGTGGCCATGCTGGCGCCAAAAATACGCGCCAGCAGGGTGTCACGCACAAACCCCAAAACCCGGGAGATCATCGTGATAGAGCTGACGGCAGCCAACGATTTGAGCAGATTCATTGAAAGAGTTTGCGCCTTTAGATAATGAGCAGGCGAACTGTGCGCCTACTTATGCGATACTGCGCGCCTGCAACAGCACAGAGCCAAAGCTCGCGAGTTTACAGGTCAAGCGCCGGAAATAAATCACCCGCCTCTTCAGATCGACCACTCAGCAGTTCGCATCAGCCGCCCTTGACAACCCATCAAGTCATCGGCATGATTCGCGGCCTATTTTGTTTGCTATTTCCTAAAAAGTCTTTCGAGGAGCTCGACGGTGGCCAACACACCTTCCGCCAAAAAACGTGCAAAACAGGCTGAGAAGCGTCGCAGCCACAACGCCAGCCTGCGTTCCATGGTTCGCACCTACATCAAGAATGTAGTTAAAGCCATCGACACCAAAGACGCTGAAAAAGCCCAAGCTGCTTACGTTCTGGCTGTGCCAGTTATCGACCGTATGGCCGATAAAGGCATCATCCACAAGAACAAGGCCGCTCGCCATAAGAGCCGCCTGAATGGCCACATCAAGGCTCTGAGCGTCGCTGCTGCAGCCTAAGTGGTAACAACTGCAACGTGACTCAGGTTGCGTAACAGTTAAGAAATGCCCCGTACCGAAAGGTCCGGGGCATTTTTGTTTGTGCGGTTTATGTGATGAGCAGGCTTGTTGTGGCAGATAGGCTTGTTGTGGCGAGCGGGCTTGCCCCGCGTTGGGCTGGAAGCAACCCCAATAAGACCACTGCGGTGTGTCAGGCATACCGCGGCAGCAGGTTTTAGGGCGGCTTCGCCACCCAACGCGGGGCAAGCCCGCTCGCCACAGTAAGCCCGCTCGCCACAACAAGCCCAACTGCCACAAAAGCCCGCTCGCCACAAAGGCAGCGCTCGACTTGCTTTCGAGCAAAAAAAACGCCCCGAACCAGTCGGGGCGTTTTTGCTACCAGCTGATTAACGCATCAATCAGTGGTGATGACCGCCTTCACCGTGAACGTGGCCGTGAGCTACTTCTTCTTGGGAAGCATCGCGAATGGCAACGATCTTCACTTGGAAGTTCAGACGCTGGCCAGCCAGTGGGTGGTTGCCGTCGACGGTAACGTCGTCGCCGTCCAGGTCACGGATGGTGACGATCTGCATTTGGCCGTCCGGCGCGGATGCGTGGAACTGCATGCCCACTTCCAGCTCGTCGACACCTTCGAACATGCTGCGGCTCAGAGTGCTGACCAGTTCGGCAGAGTATTCGCCGTAGGCATCTTCAGGTTCTACGGCAACGGTCAGTTCATCACCAACAACCTTGCCTTCCAGAGCCTTTTCCAGGCCAGGGATAATGTTACCTGCGCCTTGCAGGTAGACCAGCGGCGCGCCGCCGGCGGAGCTGTCGATGACCTCACCAGCGTCGTTGGTCAGGGTATAGTCGATGGAGACTGCCTTGTTAGCGGCGATCGTCATGGGGCGAGACCTTTTGCATAAGAATGAAGAACGGACAAGTCTAAACAAGGATTTGCCCGAAAGCGAACAGAACCCGGACGGACGGGACCGATCAACGGTCTCTTTCATCATCGGATTCCGCCTGGACGACGAGCAGCACTGGATTGCCGAGCTGTCCTGCGGCCACACCCAGCACCTGCGCCACCAACCGCCATGGCAGTCCCGCGCCTGGGTACTCGATCCCACGCAACGCCTTGAAAAAATAGGCCAGCCCTTTGCCTGCGGCTGGTGTGCGCAGGAGCGCGAATAACGATAACCTTGGCGCCTGATTCCCGGTAGACGCTCAACCATAGAGCGCCACCGAAGCCATGCACCTCCAGAGAATTCGCATGCAGACTTTTTTTATCGCGCCCACCGATTTTGGTGTGGGTCTGACCTCCATCAGCCTTGGGCTGGTGCGCACACTTGAACGGGCCGGGCTGAAAGTCGGGTTTTTCAAGCCGATTGCCCAGCCACACCCAGGCGATACCGGCCCCGAGCGCTCCACCGAACTGGTGGCCCGCACCCACGGCCTGAAACCACCACAGCCCCTGGGCCTGGCGCATGTAGAGCGCATGCTCGGCGACGGCCAGCTCGACGAATTGCTCGAAGAAATCATCACCCTTTACCAGCAGGCCGCCGTGGGCAAGGACGTGCTGATCGTCGAAGGCATGGTGCCGACCCGCAGCGCCAGCTATGCGGCCCGGGTCAACCTGCACCTGGCCAAGAGCCTGGATGCGGAAGTGATCCTGGTCTCGGCCCCGGAAAACGAAGTGCTCACTGAACTCTCCGGCCGCGTGGAATTGCAGGCCCAGCTGTTCGGCGGCCCCAAAGATCCGAAAGTGCTGGGCGTGATCCTCAACAAGGTACGCACCGACGAAAGCATGGAAGCCTTCTCGGCGCGCCTCAAGGAACATTCGCCGTTGCTGCGCAGCGGTGATTTCCGCCTGCTCGGCTGCATCCCCTATCAGCCGGAACTCAACGCGCCGCGCACCCGCGACGTGGCTGACCTGATGGGCGCGCAGATCCTCAACGCCGGCGATTACGAAAGCCGGCGCATGACCAAGATCATCATTTGCGCCCGCACCATGCGCAACACCGTGGAGCTGCTCAAGCCCGGCGTACTGGTAGTGACCCCAGGCGACCGCGACGACATCATCCTCGCCGTCAGCCTGGCCGCGATCAACGGCGTGCCACTGGCGGGCCTGCTGCTGACCAGCGATACCCTGCCCGACCCGCGCATCATGGACCTGTGCCGGGGCGCGTTCCAGGCCGGGCTGCCAGTGCTGTCGGTGAGCACCGGCTCCTACGACACCGCCAACCTGCTCAACAGCCTGAACAAGGAAATCCCCATCGATGACCGTGAGCGCGCGGAAATCATCACCGATTTCGTCGCCAGCCACCTCGATGCGCGCTGGCTGCATCAGCGCTGCGGCACGCCACGGGAAATGCGCCTGTCGCCGGCGGTGTTCCGCTATCAACTGATCCAACGCGCCCAGGCCGCCAACAAGCGCATCGTGTTGCCCGAGGGCAGCGAGCCGCTGACTGTGCAAGCCGCCGCCATCTGCCAGGCCCGGGGAATCGCCCGTTGCGTGTTGCTGGCCAAGCCGGCGGACGTGGAGGCGGTCGCCCGCGCCCAGGGCATCGAGCTGCCGGAAGGCCTGGAGATTCTCGACCCGGACCTGATCCGCCAACGCTACGTCGAACCAATGGTAGCGCTGCGCAAGAGCAAGAGCCTCAACGCGCCGATGGCCGAGCAGCAACTGGAAGACACGGTAGTGATCGCCACCATGATGTTGGCCCTCGACGAAGTGGACGGCCTGGTCTCCGGCGTTATCCATTCCACCGCGAACACCATCCGCCCTGCCCTGCAACTGATCAAGACGGCGCCGGGCTGCACCCTGGTCTCATCGGTATTCTTCATGCTGTTCCCCGAGCAGGTGCTGGTGTACGGCGACTGCGTGATGAACCCGCACCCCAGCGCCGTGGAGCTGGCGGAAATCGCCCTGCAAAGCGCCGACTCGGCAGCCGCGTTCGGCATCACTCCACGGGTGGCGATGATCAGCTATTCCAGCGGTGATTCAGCCAGTGGCGAAGAAGTCGAAAAAGTCCGCGAAGCCACCCTGCTCGCCCATGAACAGCAAAGCTCGCTGCTGATCGACGGCCCGTTGCAATACGACGCCGCCGCCAACGAAACCGTCGCCCGCCAACTGGCGCCCAACAGCCCGGTGGCCGGCAAGGCCACGGTGTTCGTGTTCCCGGACCTGAACACCGGCAATACCACCCACAAGGCCGTACAACGCAGCGCCGATTGCGTCAGCCTCGGGCCGATGCTCCAGGGCCTGCGCAAACCGGTGAACGACCTGCCGCGCGGCGCCCAGATCGACGACATCGTGTACACCATCGCGCTGACTGCGATTCAAGCCGCCAACCGACCTATGGATATCTAAATGCTGGATTTTCTACCTGCCGCCGTGCGCGGGGTGATTGCTTCGCTGTTGCTGGCACTGAACACGATCCTGCTGTGTTCGTTCCTGTTTATCGTGGCGCTGTTCAAGGCATTGCCGTTCGCCAAGCGCTTCAGCGAATGGCTGATGAACCACACTCATGAAGCCTGGATCAGCAACAACAAGGCCTGGATGAACCTCGTGCGGCGCACCCGCTGGCACCTCAAAGGCCTTGAGGGCCTGGACTACCAGCACTCGTATCTGGTGACCAGCAATCACCAGAGCTGGGTCGACATCATGGTGCTGCAATACGTGCTCAACCGGCGAATTCGTCCGCTCAAGTTCTTCCTCAAGCAGGAGCTGATCTGGGTGCCGGTGATTGGCCTGGCGTGGTGGGCCTTGGGCTTTCCGTTCATGAAGCGCTACACCAAGGCGTATCTGGAGAAACACCCGGAGAAGAAAGGCAAAGACCTGGAAACCACCCGCAAGACCTGTGCGAAGTTTCGCGCCAACCCGGTGGGCATTTTCAACTTTGCCGAGGGCACGCGGTTTACCCCTGGCAAGCATGCGCAGCAAAACTCACCGTTTCGCTACTTGCTCAAACCCAAGGCAGGCGGCATTGCGTTTGTGCTGGATGCCATGGGTGAGCAGTTGAAGTCACTGGTGAACGTGACCATTCACTACCCAGCCGGGCGCCCAGGTTATTGGGACTTGCTGTGCGGAAATGTGAAGGACGTGGTGGTGCAGTTTGAAGAGGTGCAGATTCCGGCCGAGTTTATTGGCAAGAATTATGAGCAGGATGGGGAATATCGGTTGGCGTTCCAGGGGTGGATCAATGGGTTGTGGGAAGAGAAGGATGGGTTACTGGAAAAGCTCCACACCGACTTCCCAGACCGCCGGTAAATGATCGTTCCCACGCTCTGCGTGGGCATGCCGCCCGGGACGCTTCGCGTCCGCTTTTGAAGGTCGTGACGCGGAGCGTCACAGGATGCATTCCCACGCGGAGCGTGGGAACGATCACAACACCCACAACGCAAAAGCCCGCCACCGAGTGATCGGTGGCGGGCTTTTTAGTGCGCGTGAAGCTTAGATCGCGCCGCGTTGACGCAACAGCTCCAGCACTTGCTTGACGCTGTCTTCCAGCGACAACGCCTGGGTGTCGATCACCAGATCGGCATTCAACGGCACGTCGTACGGGAACGACTCGCCAGGGATGTTATCCCCACCAGCCGCGTACAAGCCTTGCGGGTCACGCTCGGCGCACACCAGCGGCGACGCCTGAACGTACACGGTCAGCAAACGATCGCTGCCGATCAGTGCCTTGGCCTGTTCGCGCCCTTCAGCATCCGGGG
Source organism: Pseudomonas fildesensis (assembly GCF_001050345.1). GTDB lineage: Bacteria > Pseudomonadota > Gammaproteobacteria > Pseudomonadales > Pseudomonadaceae > Aquipseudomonas > Aquipseudomonas fildesensis. The sequence goes on from NZ_LFMW01000007.1 coordinate 282,023, forward strand.
CAACAAACGCAGCCAGGGTCAACAGGCCGGCTTCGTTGAACTGGCGCGCCACGTGGGCGGCACGACGCCAGTTCTCGGTACGCCCGACACGGTCCTGCGGCAGCCCTTTGTTCAGGTCGTGGCGCAGGTTCTGGCCGTCCAGTACGAACACCGCACGGCCCATGTCGAACAGCTTGCGCTCAACTGCGTAGGCCAAGGTGCTCTTGCCCGCGCCGGACAGGCCGCTGAACAACACGGTGGCCGGCTGCTGGCCGAAGCGCTGGGCGCGCTCTTCGGTGGCCACGTGAGCCAACTTGCCATGCTGCGCCGCGCTGCCGTGAGTCACGGGCGGCGCGATGATCATGCCTGCAGCCACAGTGCCGTTGGTCAAACGATCGATGATGATAAACGCACCAGTGGTGCGGTTGCTCGCGTAACCGTCCAGGGCGATGGCGGCGTCGAGGCTGACTTTGACTCGGCCGATCTCGTTCAACTGCAGCGAACTCGCCGGGCCTTCGGCCAGGGTGTTCACATCCACGCGGTGCACGATGCTGGTGATGGAACCCGGCACGTAGCTGGTGGCGCGCTTGATGTCGTACTTCTTGCCCGGCAGCATCGGCTCTTCGGCCATCCACACCAGCATGGCGTCGAAGGCGTCGGTCACTTGCGGCACATTATCGGCATGCACCAGCAGGTCGCCACGGGAGATGTCGATCTCGTCTTCCATGGTCAGGGTCACGGCCTGGCCTGGGCCGGCGTGCTCCAGTTCACCGTCGAAGGTGACGATGGATTTGACGCGGCTGCTCTTGCCCGACGGCAGCACCACGACTTCGTCGCCCTTGTGCACAATGCCGCTGGCCAGAGTGCCGGCGAAGCCTCGGAAGTTCAGGTTCGGACGGTTGACGTACTGCACCGGGAAACGCAGGTCGGTGTAGTTACGGTCGTTGGCGATCTCGACGGTTTCGAGAATCTCCATCAGCGACTGGCCGGTGTACCAGGGCGAACGCTCGCTCTTGTTCACCACGTTGTCGCCCTTGAGCGCCGACATCGGCACAAAGGCCATGGTGCTCGGCTTGAACGCGATACCGTCGGCGAACTTCAGGTAATCGGCCTTGATCGACTCGAACACGCTTTGGTCAAAGCCATTGATGTCCATCTTGTTGACGGCCACCACGATGTGCTTGATGCCCAGCAACGAAGCAATGAAGCTGTGTCGACGCGTCTGGGTCTGCACGCCGTAGCGGGCGTCGATCAGGATGATCGCCAGGTCACAGGTGGACGCACCAGTGGCCATATTGCGGGTGTACTGCTCATGGCCGGGGGTGTCGGCGATGATGAATTTGCGCTTGGCGGTGGAGAAGTAGCGGTAGGCGACATCGATGGTGATGCCCTGCTCTCGCTCGGCCTGCAGACCGTCGACCAGCAAGGCCAGGTCGATGTCGTCACCGGTGGTGCCGGATTTTTTCGAATCGCGGGTGATGGCTTCCAGGTGATCTTCGTAGATCATCTTGGAGTCGTGCAGCAGGCGCCCGATCAGGGTGCTCTTGCCGTCGTCGACGTTGCCGCAGGTCAGGAAGCGCAACATTTCCTTGCGCTCGTGCTGGCCCAGGTAGGCGAGGATGTCCTCGCTGATCAAATCAGATTGATGCGACATGACAGCCCCTTAGAAATAGCCTTGACGTTTTTTATCTTCCATTGAGCCTGCGCCATCATGGTCGATGACCCGGCCCTGGCGCTCGGAAGTTCGCGTCAGGAGCATTTCCTGAATGATGTCCGTGAGGCTTTCGGCCTCGGACTCCACCGCGCCCGTCAACGGGTAGCAGCCAAGGGTACGGAAACGTACTTTCTTTTTGACGATTCGGGCTTTGTCTTCGTCGGACAGGTGCTCGAGGATGCGGTCGTCGTCGATCATGATCAACGTGCCGTTTTTCTCGATCACGTCGCGCTCGGCGGCGAAGTACAGCGGCACAATCGGGATGCCTTCCAGGTAGATGTACTGCCAGATGTCCAGCTCGGTCCAGTTGGACAGCGGGAACACACGGATCGACTCACCCTTGTTGACGTTGCCGTTGTAGACGTTCCACAGCTCCGGACGCTGGTTTTTCGGGTCCCAGCGGTGCTTGCTGTCGCGGAACGAGTACACGCGCTCTTTGGCGCGGGATTTCTCTTCATCACGACGGGCACCGCCGAACGCTGCGTCGAAACCATACTTGTCCAAGGCCTGCTTGAGGCCTTCGGTCTTCATGATGTCGGTGTGCTTGGCGCTGCCGTGGGTGAATGGGTTGATGCCCTGCGCCACACCGTCCGGGTTGACGTGGGTGATCAGGTCCAGGCCGAGTTCTTCAACCATGCGGTCGCGGAACTTGTACATTTCCTGGAATTTCCACTGGGTGTCGACGTGCATCACCGGAAACGGCAGTTTGCCCGGGAAGAAGGCCTTGCGTGCCAGGTGCAGCATCACGGCGGAGTCTTTACCGATCGAGTAGAGCATCACCGGGTTATCGAACTCGGCGGCGACCTCGCGGATGATGTGGATGCTTTCCGCCTCCAGCTGTTTCAGATGCGTCAGTTTGTCGACCATGGCTACTCACGGAAAAACGATCTTATGGACGGCCTGCGGGCCGTGTTCGAGCGGGGCATGCTAGCACAGCACCTTCTTCTATTCAGGGCGCCGGCTAGATCGAAACGGTATATGGATATGCCTCGAGGTTTGGCCCTCAGATCGGGTTGGGGCAGTCGATGAACAGGTGCTCCAGCGCGAAGCGTCGTGCCAGGTAATCACCCAGCGCCTGCACGCCGTAGCGCTCCGTGGCGTGATGGCCGGCGGCGATAAAGCTGATGTCGTTTTCGCGCGCGCTGTGGAAGGTTTGCTCGGAGGCTTCGCCACTCAGGAACAGGTCGACGCCCGCCGCAATCGCGTTGTCGATGTAGCCCTGGCCACCGCCGGTGCACCAGCCGACGCGGCGGATCATCTCGCTGCCTTCGATCAGCAGCGGCTCACGGCCCATGACTTCCTGCACACGCCTGGCGAAGTCGCGGGGTGACAGGGGCTCGGCGAGGGAGCCGACCAGGCCGACGACCTTGAGGTTGTCCGGGTCCAGCGGGCCTTCGACGGTGATGTCCAGTTGGCGAGCCAGTTGCACGTTATTGCCGACGTCCGCATGCAGGTCCAACGGCAGGTGGTAGGCCAGCAGGCTGATGTCGTGCTTGAGCAGGGTTTTCAGGCGACGCTGCTTCATGCCGGTGATGCACGGGTTCTCGCCCTTCCAGAAATAACCATGGTGCACCAGCACCAGATCGGCTTGGGCTTCGACGGCGGCGTCCAGCAATGCCTGGCTGGCGGTCACGCCGCTGACGATACGCATCACCTGCGGGCGCCCCTCGACTTGCAGGCCATTGGGGCAATAATCGGCAATTTTTGCGCTGCCGAGGTAGCGGTCCGCTTCCTCGACAAGGGTGCTCAGGGCGACGGCCATAAAAGACTCCTAAATATCCCGTTCAGAGGCGCTCGCAGCCTCGTATAATGCGCGACATTATGGGCGCTCTCCCGCCCCCTGCAACCTGTCAGGACTTACTTGATGCTCAAGGCACTGCGTTTTTTTGGATGGCCATTGTTGGCTGGCGTGCTGATCGCGACGCTGATTATTCAGCGTTACCCCCAGTGGGTGGGCTTACCGAGCCTTGATGTGAACCTGCAACAGGCCCCGCAAACCAACGCGGTGGTGCAAGGCCCGGTGACCTACGCCGATGCCGTGGTGATCGCCGCACCGGCGGTGGTCAACCTGTACACCACTAAAGTCATCAACAAACCGGCGCATCCGCTGTTTGAAGACCCGCAATTTCGCCGCTATTTCGGCGACAACGGGCCCAAGCAGCGCCGCATGGAATCCAGCCTCGGCTCCGGGGTGATCATGAGCCCCGAAGGTTACATCCTCACCAATAACCACGTGACCACCGGCGCCGACCAGATTGTGGTGGCCCTGCGTGACGGCCGTGAAACCCTGGCGCGCGTCGTCGGCAGCGACCCGGAGACCGACCTCGCCGTATTGAAGATCGATCTGAAAAACCTCCCCGCCATCACCATTGGCCGCTCCGAAGGGCTGCGCGTGGGTGACGTGGCGCTGGCGATCGGCAACCCGTTCGGCGTTGGCCAGACGGTCACCATGGGCATCATCAGCGCCACCGGGCGCAATCAGTTGGGCCTCAACAGCTACGAAGACTTCATTCAGACCGACGCGGCGATCAACCCGGGCAACTCCGGCGGCGCGCTGGTGGATGCCAATGGCAACCTGACCGGCATCAACACCGCAATTTTCTCCAAGTCCGGCGGCTCCCAGGGCATCGGTTTTGCGATCCCGGTGAAACTCGCCATGGAAGTGATGAAGTCGATCATCGAGCACGGCCAGGTGATTCGTGGCTGGCTGGGGATCGAAGTACAGCCGCTGACCAAGGAGCTGGCCGAGTCGTTTGGTTTGACCGGGCGTCCTGGCATCGTGGTGGCGGGGATCTTCCGCGACGGCCCGGCGCAGAAAGCCGGCCTGCAACTGGGCGATGTGATCCTCAGCATCGACGGTGAACCGGCGGGTGATGGCCGCAAGTCGATGAACCAAGTGGCGCGGATCAAGCCGACCGGCAAGGTGACGATCCAGGTGATGCGCAACGGCAAAGAGATCAAGCTGTCGGCTGAAATCGGCCTGCGCCCACCGCCGGCGCCGGTGAAAGAAGAGGAATAAGCGGCGCCGTTGAGGTACCCGTTCGCGGGTACCTGTAAGCTGATATTTCAAAGCAAAGCCATTCTCATTAGTCATGTTATATTGTTTCAATATCGCTATTGGAACGCTCAAACATGCCGTCTCGAAAGTTCGCCCCCTTGGCTGGCCTGGCCCTGGGTTTGCTGCTCGACCCCGCCCACGCTGAAGAAACCACCGTTGAACTGGACGCCATCAGCGTCACCACCGACGCCTATGAGTCCGCCACCGGCCCGGTCACAGGCTATCGCGCCACCCGCTCCGCCAGCGCGACCAAAACTGACACCGCCCTGCGCGACATCCCACAATCCATCAGCGTGATTCCCGCCACAGTGCTCAAGGACCTGGGCAGTACCAGCGTGGAACGCGCTCTGGAGTTTGCCGGCGGCGTGTCCAGGCAAAACAACTTCGGCGGGCTGACCCTCTACGAATACAGCGTGCGCGGCTTCACCACGTCTGAGTTTTACCAGGACGGCTTCAGCGCCAACCGTGGCTACCCAAGCACGCCGGACGCGGCGAATATCGAGCGCATCGAAGTGCTCAAGGGGCCCGCTGCCAGTTTGTACGGGCGTGGTGATCCCGGCGGTACGGTGAACATCGTCACCAAGAAACCCCAGGCCGAGGCCTTTACCACCGTGCAGACCAGCGCTGGCAGTTGGGACCGCTATCGCACCGCCGTCGACGTCAACACCCCGCTGGACAGCGAAGGCCGCGTGCTGTCGCGGGTGAACCTCGCGGTGGAAGACAACAACAGCTTCCGCGATCACGTCGGGAGCAAGCGGGTGTTTGTCGCGCCGTCATTCAGTTGGCAACTGAACCCGGACACCAGCCTTCTCGTAGAAAGCGAATTCGTGCGCCATCGCTCCATCTTCGACCGTGGCATCGTCGCCCCCAATAATCACTGGGGCGGCATGTCCCGTTCAACCTTCCTGGGCGAGCCCAACGACGGCGATATCCGCAACCACAACAACCGCCTCCAGGCCACCCTCGAACATCACCTCAACGACGCCTGGAAACTGCGCCTGGCCAGCCACTACAAGCAAGGCAGCCTATGGGGCGACGCCTCGGAAAGCCGCGCGCTGAATACCGACGGCCACACCGTCAACCGCCGCTACCGCGAGCGCTCCACCGGTTGGCACGACAGCATCACCCAGTTGGAACTGCGCGGCCTGTTCGACATTGGCAGTTGGCAACATGAACTGCTGATCGGCACCGAGTACGAGGACTACCGCAAGAAGGAACGCGTGACCACCATTCCCGGCGGCGCCTACGCCATCGACATCTACAACCCGGTCTACGGCCAGCCCAAACCCAATGGCAAGCCTACGGGCACTGACTTCTTCGAGCAGGTCAAAAGCCAGGCGCTGAACCTTCAAGATCAGATCATCTTCACCGACCGCCTGCGCGGCATGATCGGTGCGCGCTTCGAGCACTTCGAGCAAAGCACCGACGACTACGCGCGCAACCACGCCAAGAGCCGGCAAACCCACGACGCTTTGACCCAGCGCGCCGGTTTGCTCTACCAACTGACGCCGCAAGTCGGCGTATTCGCCAACGCGTCCACCTCGTTCAAGCCCAACAACGGCCTGGACGCCGGCGGCAAATCCTTCAAGCCGGAAGAAGGCGTGGGGTATGAAGTGGGGATCAAGAGCGAGCTGTTCGACGATCGTCTCAGCGCCACCCTCGCCGTGTTCCATATCGAAAAGGAAAACGTGCTGGCCCGCGACCCGGCGACCGACACCGACCGCGCCATGGGCAAAGCGCGCAGTCAGGGTTTTGACCTGCAATTGACCGGGCAAGTGACGGACGCCGTGCGCGTGATCGGCGCCTTTGCCTACATTGATGCCGAGGTGACCAAGGGCGATAAAACTATTCCGGCCGGCAGCCGGATTCTCGGCGTGGCCAAGCGCAGCGGCAGCCTGCTGGGGGTGTATGAGTTTCAGGAGGGTGCGTTGCGCGGCTCAGACCTGGGCGCAGCGTTCACGTATGTGGGGGATCGCTCCGGTGAGGCCGGCGGCAGCTTTGAACTGCCCGCCTATCACACCGTGGATTTGCTCGCGCATTACAAGGCCACAGAAAATGTCACCGTGGGCCTGAACCTCAACAATCTGTTTGATGAGAAATACTACGAGCGTTCGTACAGCAATTACTGGGTCAACCCCGGTGAGCCGCGCAACCTCACCGTCAGCCTGACCCTTAACCTGTAAATCCAATCAACCCTGTGGCGAGGGAGCTTGCTCCCGCTCGACTGCGTAGCAGTCGCCCGCTTTTTAGGGCGCCTCGCGCCCCTGTGCAAGCAAGCTTGCTCGCCACAGCAAGCCCGCTCCCATATTTGGATCACCGCAAGGCGCGATTACAGTGCAACAGGCGCTCTTTCGCACAATGTGTTGAGCGCTGCCGCCCACTGCGGGGCGTCATTCAAGCACGGCACCAGCACCAACTCCTCGCCCCCCGCTTCGCGGAATTGCTCCAGGCCGCGATCGCCAATCTCTTCGAGGGTCTCGATGCAATCGGCGACAAACGCCGGGCACATAACCAACAGCTTTTTCACCCCTTGCTGCGCCAGGGCCTCAAGGCGCGCTTCGGTGTAGGGTTCGATCCACTTCGCCCGGCCCAGGCGCGACTGGAAGGCCACCGACCATTTACCGTCCGGCAGTCCCAGGCGCTCGGCAAAATCCCGGGCAACGCTGAAGCACTGCGCGCGGTAGCAGGTGGCGAGCACCTCAGCCGACGCGTTCTTGCAGCAGTCGGCATCCTTGAAGCAATGATCGCCGGTAGGGTCGAGCTTTTTCAGATGGCGTTCGGGCAAGCCGTGGAAACTCAGCAGCAAGTGATCGTAATCCTGCTCCACATAAGACCGGGCGCTCGTCACCAGGGCGTCGAGGTATTCCGGCTGGTCGTAAAACGGCTGCAGGATCGAGAATTGCACGTTGAGCTTTTTATCGCGCACCACCCGCTTGGCCTCCTCAATCACCGTGGTCACGGTGCTGTCGGCAAACTGCGGATACAACGGCGCCAGGGTGACCTTCTTGATACCTTGGGCAGCCAGGCGCGTCAGGGTCGTTTCAATCGACGGCTCGCCGTAGCGCATCGCCAATTCCACCGGGCCTTGGGTCCATTGCGCGGTCATCTGCTGTTGCAGGCGACGGCTGAGCACCACCAGCGGCGAACCGTCTTCCCACCAGATCGAGGCATAGGCATGGGCCGACTGCTCGGGGCGCTTGATCAGGATCAGCGACACCAGCAAGCGCCGCACCGGCCACGGCAGGTCGATCACATAAGGGTCCATCAGAAACTGATTGAGGTAGCTGCGCACATCGGCCACCGAAGTGGAGGCCGGTGAACCCAGGTTGACCAGTAACAACGCGTGATCCGTCATGCAACATCCTATCTCTTAGAGGCGGCTGGACAAGTCGTCCAAAGCCGCATGCAACTCAGTGAACTGGAAAGTGAAACCGGCCGCCAACAGGCGTTCGGGCAATGCTTTCTGGCCGCCCAGCAACAGGCCGGACAACTCACCCAGGCCCACCTTCAACGCGAAGGCCGGCATCGGCATGAACGCAGGGCGATGCAGCACCTGGCCCAACGTCTTGGCAAACTCGCGGTTGCGTACCGGGTGTGGCGCGCAGGCATTATAAGGACCGCTGGCGTCGCTCTTGTGCAGAAGAAAATCAATCAGGGCGATTTGATCCTTGATATGCACCCACGGCATCCACTGCCGACCATTGCCGATCGGCCCGCCCAGCGCCAGCTTGAACGGCAGCAACAGGCGCGACAAAAAGCCGCCCTCGGCCGCCAGCACCAACCCCGTGCGCACCAGCACCACGCGTATGCCCAGGGCTTCGGCACGCTGGGCGGTTTCTTCCCAGGCGATGCACAACTGGCTGGGGAAATCGTCCTGCACCGGGCCACTGGCTTCGGTCAACTCGCGCTCGCCGCCGTCGCCATACCAGCCGACTGCCGAACCCGAAATCAATACAGACGGCTTCTGCTCATGGGTTTCCAGCCACGCCAGCAAGGTTTCGGTGAGGCTGATGCGGCTGCTCCACAACAGCGCCTTGCGTTTGTGGGTCCAGGGGCGGTCGGCAATAGGCGCGCCGGCCAGGTTAATGACCGCATCCACCGGGCCGATAACCTCTTGTAAGCGGCCGACGCCCAGCACCTGAGCGCCGCACACTTTGGCGACGGTTTCCGGATGACGGCTCCATACCGTCAGCCGATGGCCCTGGGCGAGCCAGTGTTGGCAGAGCTGGCGACCGATCAAGCCGGTACCGCCGGTCAGCAAAATATGCATGGGATGCTCCTCATGTAACGTTCGCTGCTGATCACTGGTCTATTTTATAAGCAGGGATCAATTTAATAATCAGGGGCGTAACGTTGGTTTAAGCCTCAGCTTTAACCATAGGTCACCCCACACGATCAGGCACGCCAAAACTTATACCAAAAAACAATATTGTACAGCTATTGGTGTCGGCGTAGTCTGTACCCAACGGTAAAACGAGGCCTCCCATGACTGTTCCCATCGCGATCATCGGCACCGGCATCGCCGGTCTCTCCGCCGCCCGAGCGTTGAAAGACGCGGGGCACGTTGTACAACTCTTCGATAAAAGCCGCGGCAGTGGTGGCCGCATGTCCAGCAAGCGCAGTGATGCCGGTGCGCTGGACATGGGCGCTCAATACTTCACCGCCCGCGACCGGCGCTTCGTCAACGAAGTGCAGCGCTGGCAAAGCCATGGTTGGGCCGAGCAATGGAAGCCACAGCTGTACAACTTCAAGTCCGGCCAACTCACGCCGTCACCCGATGAACAGATCCGCTGGGTCGGCACGCCGCGCATGAGTGCCATCACCCGCGCCGTGCTCGACGACCTGCCGGTGGAGTTCGGTTGCCGGATCACCGAGGTGTTCCAAGGCAAACAGCACTGGAACCTGCTCGACGCCGACGGCGGCAATCACGGCCCGTTCAGCCACGTGATCATCGCCACGCCTGCGCCCCAGGCCACCGCCCTGCTGGCTGCCGCGCCCAAGCTGGCGAGTGCCGCAGCCGGTGTGAAGATGGACCCGACCTGGGCTATCGCGCTGGCCTTCGACAAGCCCCTGGATACACCGATGGAAGGCTGCTTCGTGCAAGACAGCCCGCTCGACTGGCTGGCGCGCAACCGCAGCAAGCCGGGGCGCGACACCACCCTCGACACCTGGGTGCTGCACGCCACCAGCGCCTGGAGCAAGGCGCACCTGGACCTGTCCAGGGAAGCGGTGATCGAACACCTGCACGGCGCCTTCGCCGAATTGCTGCACAGCGCCATGCCGGCGCCATCGTTCAGCCTGGCGCACCGCTGGCTCTACGCACGACCGTCCAGCGCCCACGAATTCGGCGTGCTGGCCGACGCCGACCTGGGCCTGTACGTGTGTGGCGACTGGTGCCTGTCGGGCCGCGTCGAAGGCGCCTGGCTCAGTGGCCAGGAAGCCGCGCGACGCTTGATCGAGCATTTGCAATGAACCGCATTAATCCCGCCAAGTTGCTGCTGTCGAAGTGGACAGCAGCGCAGCCTCGAAACAAAGAAAAACACTTCCTGGTCACCGAACTGTTTCGTGACGAAGAAGGCACCGTGCTGGAAATCGAACTGCAAGCCGTGATGACCCGGCGCGGTGAACGCCTGCCCTGGCAAACCCTGCAAAGCGCCGAGGACTGGAAGATCGGCTGGAAATAGTCTCCCCGCAAAATACTTGTACAAAATATTTGACTTGTACAGCATCAAACCTATGATGAGATTTAGTTGTACGGACTTTTAAGTTTGTACAGGAATCTTGCAGAGGTTTGGCCATGCCCAACACGACAAAACCGAAGATCGCTATCAGCGCCTGTCTCCTGGGCGAGAACGTGCGCTTCAACGGCGGGCATAAACAATCCCAGCTCTGCAGCAAGACCCTTGCCGACTATTTCGACTTCGTACCGCTGTGCCCCGAAGTCGCGATCGGCCTGGGCATCCCCCGCGAACCGATCCGCCTGGTCGGCGACCCCGATCACCCGCAAGCCGTCGGCTCCGTGCACCGCGAGCTCAATGTTACCCAGCCCCTGGACGACTACGGCCAACAAATGGCCCTGGAACACACCGACCTGTGCGGCTACATCTTTATGCAGAAGTCGCCGTCGTGCGGCCTGGAGCGGGTCAAGGTCTATCGCGAAAACGGCACACCGGTGGACGGCGGCGGGCGCGGCATCTATGCCCAGGCGTTTTGCGCGCGTCACCCCAACCTGCCGGTGGAAGAAGACGGTCGGCTGAATGACCCGGTGTTGCGGGAAAACTTCCTGACCCGTGTATTCGTCTACGCCAGCTGGCAACAACTGCTGGCAGAGGGCCTGACCCGCCACTGCCTGCTGGCTTTCCACTCGCGTTACAAATACCTGCTGATGGCCCACAGCCCGGCGCATTACAAAAGCCTCGGCCACCTATTAGGCAGCATGGGCAAGGGCGTCGACCTTGAGGCGTTGGCCAGCGGTTATTTCAGCGAGCTGATGACCGGCCTGAAGAAGTGCGCCACCCGCGGCACCCACACCAATGTGCTGCAACACATCAGCGGCTACCTCAAGCAGGCCATCAGCGCCGACGACAAACAGGAAATGCAAACCGTCATCGGCCAATACCGCCACGGCATCGTGCCCCTGGTGGTGCCGTTGACCCTGCTCAAACACCACTTTCGCCAACACCCGGATCGCTACATCGCGCAACAGGCCTACCTGCAACCGCACCCGGAAAACCTCAGCCTGCGAAACGCGATCTAACCCATGAAAAGCGTTATGGAAATTGCCCTGCAAGACGAACCCGGCGAAGACATCGCCCAAGCCCTTGAAGACGGCTGGCTGCCGATCCGCGAAGTGGCGCGCCAGACCGGCGTCAACGCGGTGACCTTGCGCGCCTGGGAGCGCCGTTACGGCCTGATCGTGCCGCAGCGCACGCCCAAGGGCCATCGGTTGTTCAGCGCTGAACACGTGCAACGCATCCACACCATCCTCACCTGGCTCAATCGTGGCGTGCCGGTCAGCCAGGTGAAAAACCTGATCGATTCTGCGCAAGCGAGCCCCGACGCCGTCGAAAACGAATGGCACACCCTGCGCCAGAACCTGGTGCAGGCCGTCAGCGAGCTGGCCGAACGCCGCGTCGACGACGCCTTTAACCAGGCGATGGCGCTGTATCCGCCGCGCACCCTGTGCGAGCAACTGCTGGTGCCGCTGTTGCAGGCGCTGGAACAACGCTGGCAAGGCCAGTTCGGCGCGCAGATGGAGCGGGTGTTCTTCCTGTCCTGGCTGCGCAGCAAGTTCGGCGCGCGCATTTACCACAACAATCGCCAGCTGCACGGCGCGCCGCTGCTGTTGATCAATCATTCCGACCTGCCCCTGGAACCACACCTGTGGCTCAGCGCGTGGCTGGCCAGCAGCGCCGACTGCCCGGTGGAAGTCTTCGACTGGCCGCTGCCGGCCGGCGAATTGGCCCTGGCGGTGGAACACCTGCAACCGCGTGCGGTGCTGCTGTATTCGAGCAAAGCCCTCCATTTGTCGGCACTCGCAAAACTTCTGGGTGGCGTTGGCTGCCCAAAGCTAATCGTCGGACCAACGGTATGCATCCATCAGGCCGAGTTGACCGTATTAACCCGTGATACCCCTGAATTGTTCGTGGCCGAAGACCCGTTGTCGGCCCACCAGATACTGATCCAGCGTGGACTTCTTTAAATGCACTTGATCTGGCTGCGCACCGACCTGCGCCTACACGACAACACCGCACTGGCCGCCGCGAGCCAGCGAGGCCCGGTTGCCGCCGTGTACCTCATCACCCCGCAGCAATGGCTGGCTCACGATGATGCGCCGTGCAAAGTCGATTTCTGGCTGCGCAACTTGCAGCACCTGAGCCAGGCGCTGGGTGAACTGAATATCCCGTTGCTGATCCGCACCGCCGCGACTTGGGATAAGGCGCCCGCCGTGCTCAGCGAACTGTGCCGGGAGCTGTCGGTGGCGTCGGTGCACGTCAATGAGGAATACGGCATCCATGAAAGCCGTCGCGATAACGCCGTGGCCCAGGCCCTGGAAGCTGACGGCGTGAGGTTCCACAGCTACCTGGACCAACTGTTTTTCCAACCCGGCAGCGTGCTGACCAAGACCGGCACTTACTTCCAAGTGTTCAGCCAGTTCCGCAAAGTTTGCTACAGCCGCCTGCACAGCGCCCTGCCGCGCCTTGTGGCAACGCCAAAGGCCCAGCAGAAACTGGACCTCAAAAGCGATCAGATCCCCGAACAGGTCGAAGGATTCAAGCGACCCAGCGACACCTTGCGCGCCCTCTGGCCCGCCGGCGAAGACGAAGCCCGTCGCCGCCTGGACGCTTTTGCCGACCAGCAAATCAGCTACTACAAGGACGAGCGCGACTTCCCTGCCAAGCCCGGCACCAGCCAGCTTTCCGCCTACCTCGCAGCCGGTGTGGTTTCGCCGCGCCAGTGCCTGCACGCCGCATTGCACACCAACCAGGGCGAGTTCGAAAGCGGTGACATCGGCACGATCACCTGGATCAACGAACTGCTGTGGCGCGAGTTCTACAAGCACATCCTGGTGGGCTACCCACGGGTGTCCCGCCACCGTGCGTTTCGCCCCGAAACCGAAGCAGTGGCCTGGCGCCACGCGCCCAAGGACCTCGCGGCGTGGCAAGAAGCCCGCACCGGCCTGCCGATCATTGACGCGGCCATGCGCCAACTGCTGGAAACGGGCTGGATGCACAACCGCCTGCGCATGGTGGTGGCGATGTTCCTGACCAAAAACCTGCTGATCGACTGGCGCGAAGGCGAGCGCTTCTTTATGCGCCACCTGATCGACGGCGACCTGGCGGCCAACAACGGTGGCTGGCAGTGGAGTTCGTCCACGGGCACCGATTCGGCGCCGTATTTCCGGATTTTCAGCCCCTTGAGCCAGTCGGAAAAATTCGACGGCGAAGGCGTGTTTATCAAGCATTGGCTGCCCGAACTGGCCGCGCTGAATAAAAAGGAAGTGCACAACCCCGAGGCGGTCGGCGGATTGTTCGGGGTGGCCGACTACCCGCGCTCGATTGTCGACCTGAAAAAATCTCGCGAACGCGCCCTGGCGGCTTTCCGCAGCCTGCCATCGCGTCAGGCCATGGGGGCTTAACATGAGTGACTTCCTGCGCCGCTTCGCCCAGGCCTTTTCCACGCTGGACAAGCACAACCTGCACCTGCTCGACAGCCTGTACAGCAAAGACATCGCTTTCACCGACCCGCTGCACGAGGTGCATGGGCTGCCGGCGCTGCGCACCTACTTCGCCGAGCTGTACAGCAACGTCAGCCAACTGCGTTTCGACTTTCACGGCTTCGACCAGGTGGCCGAAGGCGAAGGCTACCTGCGCTGGAAAATGAGCTTCTGCCACCCGCACCTGGCCAACGGCAAGTTGATCCGTGTGGAAGGCTGCTCGCACCTGATGTGGCGCGACAAGGTTTACCGCCATCGCGACTATTTCGATGCCGGCGCACTGCTTTACGAACACCTGCCAGTCCTCGGCCGGGTTGTCAGTTGGCTAAAAAGGAGAATGGGATGAGCCTTACACCGCCTCGCCGATATTGGCTGACCGGCGCCAGCAGTGGCATCGGCGCTTCACTGGCTGTGGAGTTGCTCAACAGCGGCGCCCACGTGGCCTTGAGCTCACGCACCCAAGGCCCGCTGGAGGCACTCGCGCAACGCTTTCCGGGGCAAGTGCTGGTGGTGGCCGGCGACCTGACCAACAGCCAGACCGTGCGCGAGATCGGCGAGCATATCGGCGTGGTCTGGGGCGCCCTCGACACCGTGATTCTGAATGCCGGCACCTGTGAATATGTCGACGCCAATCAATTTGACTCATCGATCATCGAGCACGTGGTGCGCACCAACCTGCTCGCCAGCAGTTACTGCATCGAAGCGGCGTTGCCGCTGTTGCGTGCCGGGCACACGCCGCACCTGGTGGGCGTGGCCAGCGCCGTGACCTACCTGCCGATGCCGCGCGCCGAAGCCTACGGCGCGTCCAAGGCCGGCTTGCGCTACCTGTTCGAAGCCCTGCGCATCAGCCTGTCGCCGGAAAATATCGACGTCACCGTGATCAGCCCTGGGTTTGTCGATACGCCGTTGACCGAGCGCAACGATTTTCCGATGCCCCTGGCCTGGTCGGCCGACAAGGCCGCGCGGCATATCTTCGCCAAGCTGGACAAACGCCCGCTGGAGATCGCCTTCCCGGCGATGTTTATCGCCACCCTCTGGCCACTGTCGAAACTGCCGAACCGCGCGCAATTGATCATTGGCAAACGCATGCTGCGCAGCCCGCCGCCGAAGAAGGACGACCTGTGAAGATCGCCATTATCGGCAGCGGCATTGCCGGGCTGACCAGTGCCTACCTGCTCAGCCGTCGCCACGACGTTACGCTGTTCGAGTCGGGCGACCGGATCGGCGGGCATACCCACACGGTCAACGTCACCGTCGAAGGCCAACGCTATGCGGTGGACACCGGCTTTATCGTGTTCAACGACTGGACTTACCCCAACTTCATCCGCCTGCTGGGGCAGATCGGTGTAACGTTCAAACCCACCGAGATGAGTTTTTCGGTGTGCGACCAGCACGCGGGGTTCGAATACAACGGCAACAACCTCAACAGCCTGTTTGCCCAGCGGCGCAATATTCTGTCACCGGGTTTCTGGGGCATGTTGCGCGATATCTTGCGCTTCAACCGCCAGGCGCCGCTGGACCTGCAAGAGCAGCGCATCAGCGCCGACATGACCCTGGGCGACTACCTTACCGCCGGCGGTTACGGCCCGCGATTTATCCGGCATTACATCGTGCCGATGGGCGCGGCGATCTGGTCGATGTCCCTGGCGGACATGCTCGGGTTTCCTTTGCAGTTCTTTGTACGCTTCTTCAAGAACCACGGCTTGCTGTCGGTGAGCAACCGGCCGCAATGGTGCGTGATCGAAGGTGGCTCCAGCAGCTACATCGAGCCACTGACCCGCAGCTTCAAAGAGCACATTCGCCTGAATTGCCCTGTGCATCTGGTGGAGCGCGACGCCGAGGGCGTGATTATTCACAGCACCGCAGGCACCGAGGCTTTCGACAAAGTGGTATTCGCCTGCCACAGCGACCAGGCGCTGGCGTTGCTCGGCGACCCAAGCCAAGCCGAGCAGGAGATTCTCGGCGCCCTGCCCTACGCCGACAACGACGTGGTGCTGCACACTGACACCCGCCTGCTGCCCGACCGCAAACTGGCCTGGGCCAGCTGGAATTACCGGCTGGCCGGCAACGCGCAAACCCAGGCCGCCGTCACCTATGACATGAACATCCTGCAAGGCATCGACAGCGCCACTACCTTTTGCGTCAGCCTCAACCAGACGTCGATGATTAACCCACTGAAGATTCTGGCGCGCTACACCTACGCCCACCCGCAATACAGCCTGGCCGCCGTGGCCGCGCAAGCGCGCTGGGAAGAATTGAACGGCACGCAACACACGCATTATTGCGGCGCCTACTGGGCCAACGGCTTTCACGAAGACGGCGTGGTCAGCGCCCTGCGTGTGGCGCAAGCCTTTGGGGAAACCCTGTGAACAGCGCCCTGTACAGCGGCTGGATCGCACATCGCCGGTTCGCGCCCAAGGCCCATGCCTTTCGCTACCGCATCGGCCTGCTGTACCTGGACCTCAGCGAACAGGACGAAGTGCTCGGCCTATCGCCCCTGGCCGGCACAAGTCGCCTGGCCCCCTTCGGCTTTCGCCAGCAGGACTACCTGCGTGAATTCACGCGCCACGGCATGAGCTTGACCGATGCCGTGCGCCAGGAAGTCGGCAAGGCCCTGGGGCATACACCCCAAGGCGGTATCTGCCTACTGACCCAGGCCCGCAGTTGGGGCCTGGCTTTTAATCCGGTGAGTTTCTTCTACTGCTTCGAGGATGACGGACAACTGGCCGCGATCCTGTGTGAAGTGACGAACACCCCATGGCGCGAACGCTATCACTACGTGCTGCCGGCCCAGGCCCTCGGCGCGGATGAGCATCAGCACTTTGCCGTGGCCAAGGCCTTCCATGTGTCGCCTTTTTTACCGCGCGACCTGGAATACCGCATGAGCTTCAGCCCGCCCGCCGCCAGGCTCGGCGTGCACATGGCCGATTGGCAAGGCGAGCACAAAGTCTTCGACGCCACGTTGAGCCTGCAGAAAGAGCCGCTGAATCGCGCCAGCCTGCACCGCTACCTGTGGCGTTTCCCCTGGATGACCGCCAAGACCTGCCTGGCAATCTACTGGCAGGCCATGCGCCTGTTGCTCAAACGCACACCGATTTTTTCCCATCAGGCCGCCGATGGCGCCTCTCGCACCGCAGTCGGGTATACCAAGGATCGCCGCCATGAAATCCCCTAGTTTATCGGTCAAGGCCAACCGCCTGAACGTCAACGGTGTGACCAGTGCGCTGCTGCGCAAGGGTGTGCTGCGCCAACTCAGCCAACTGCGCCATGGCCAGTTGGTAGTGATCGAAGACGGTGAACGTCAAGTCTTCGGTGCTCGGGAAGCGCACCTGCTCGGGGAAATCCAGATCCTCGATTCGGCTGTGTGGGGGCTGGTGGCGGCCAACGGTTCGATTGGTGCCGGCGAGGCGTTTATCCATGGCTACTGGAGCAGCCCGGACCTGACCGCGGTGGTACGCGTGATGGTCAGCAACCTGGATGTACTCGATGCAATGGAGGGCGGCCTGGCGCGGTTGGCGCGCCCGTTCACCCAGGGCCTGCACTGGCTCAACCGCAATACGCGCAAGGGCTCACAGAAAAACATAGCGGCGCACTATGATCTGGGCAACGACCTGTTCGAAGAATTCCTCGACCCGACCATGATGTATTCGGCGGCGCAATTCCTGTCGCCCGACGACACCCTGGAACAAGCACAACTGAACAAGCTGGAGCGCATCTGCCAGAAACTCGCGCTCAAGCCCGCCGACCACCTGCTGGAAATCGGCACCGGCTGGGGCAGCATGGCGCTGTATGCGGCGCAGCACTACGGTTGCAAGGTCACCACCACCACCTTGTCCAAAGAGCAGTTTGCCTACACCGAAAAACGCATCGAGGCCCTGGGCCTGCAGAACCAGGTGACGCTGTTGTTGCAGGACTACCGCGACCTCACCGGCCAGTACGACAAGCTGGTCTCCATCGAAATGATCGAAGCGGTGGGCCATCGCTTCCTGCCGACCTACTTCAAGCAATGCGCGCACCTGCTTAAGAGCGATGGCCTGATGTTGCTGCAAGCCATCACCATTCGTGAGCAACGCTATGAGCAGGCGAAGAACAGCGTTGATTTCATCCAGCGCTATATCTTCCCCGGCGGCGCCCTGCCCTGTGTGCAAAACATGCTGCAGATCGTCAGCCGCGACACCGACATGAACCTGCTGCACATGGAAGATTTCGGCCTGCATTACGCAAAAACCCTGCGCCTGTGGCATGAGAACTTTCGCCGCGCTCACGGCCGCCTGACGGAATTGGGCTACGACGAATACTTCCTGCGTTTGTGGGAGTTCTACCTGTGTTACTGCGAAGGTGGCTTTATGGAGCGCACGATTGGCACCGCACAATTGCTGCTGGCCAAGCCGTCCGCCATCAACCCACCGCTGCTCGGGCGTTTCAGTGCTTAAAACACTGGCCAATGCCGTGCTGTTCCAGTGCGGCTGGTTTGCGTGTGTGCTGGGCGGCGACAGCGCGTGGCTGCTTTTAGGGATCGCCGTGCTGGCGGTGCATCTGCTGTGGATAAGTTCATGGTCAGGGGAGGGGCAGATGATGCTCGCCGTGACCTTGTTGGGTACGGTGACCGACACCACGCTGCGCGCCTTCGGTGTGTTTCATTTCAGCATGCCCGGGCCGCTGATCCCCTTTTGGCTGATCCTGCTGTGGGCGTTGCTGGCCACCACCTTGCGCCATTGCCTGGCCTGGAGCGCCCAACCCTGGTGGCAAGCCAGCCTGCTTGGCGCGGCAGGCGGGCCACTGTCGTATTACGCGGGCAGCCAATTGGCGGGCGTCAGCTTTGGCTATGGCACCGCGCCGACGATGATCGGATTGGCGTTGCTCTGGGCGATGTTGTTCCCAGTGTTGCACTGGATCGCCGGGCAGCTTGGGGATTGACGTCCGTCAGAGCATTCACACGCGCGGAGCCCGCTTGCCTTACACTGCGCGCCTATGACCAACATCCCCCACACTCAAATCGTCGAACCCACCGTCACCTGTTCAACGTGCGCGGCCTGCTGCTGCCAGTTGGAAGTCATGCTGATTACCGACACAGGGGTGCCGGAGCGCTATATCGATACCGATGATTGGGGCGGCGAGGTGATGCTGCGCCTGGACGACGGCTGGTGTGCGGCGCTGGATCGGGACACGATGATGTGCACGATTTATGAGCGGCGACCGCTGATTTGTCGGGAGTTCGAGATGGGAGCGCCGGAGTGTCTGACCGAGCGCGAGGGCATTGCGACGGCGTACCGCTGATCTCGACAGCCGTGAAGATGCCGATCGTTCCCACGCTCTGCGTGGGAATGCCGCCTGGGGCGATCCGCGTTCCGATGTTGGCGCACGGCTCAAGGCCTGCGCCAGGGTGACGCGGAGCGTCACGGGATGCATTCCCACGCAGGAGCGTGGGAACGATCAAGCGTTCTGGAGGATTACAAAGGCATGGTGTAGTGCAACGAATAGCTTTCTACACCATCGTTATTGCTGCTGATCCCGGCGTTGGAGTAGTGCGTGGCGCGAATGCCCACTTCGTGCCCGCCGGTAAAGCGCAAACCGAAGCCCAGTCGGTCTTCGAACTGGAAGGCCTGGCCGATATTGTTGTCTTCCAGTCGCGTACGGGAGAACACCGCCACCCCGACCCCGGCCTCGATGTAAGGCTTCACCGACTCCCCGGCGAATTCATACACAAACACCGGCGAGAACGACAGGCTGCTCGCGCCTGCACGGTCATCACCTTCCCAATAGGTATAAGCGCCGCTCCAGTAGCCGGTCAGCCGACCAACATCACTTTGCATCCAGCTCTTGTCCCAGTTCGACGTCAGCCCCAGACGGTAGGTCAGCGTCGAATCACTGGTCGCCCCCAGGCCAAACTCAAGGCCAGCGGCCTGCGCCGAAAAAGAGTGTCCCACCACAGCGGCCGCAATCGCAGCCAAACAGAACAAACGCTTCATAAGAAACAGTCCTTTGAAACCGAAGTTGTATGATTTTGTACAGGCCATCTCGCTATAGAAGCTGACGCACAGTCAGAAGTTCAGCGACATTTCACGAAATTTTCACGACCCGAAGCTTCGCACAACTCCAGAATGTTTCCATAGTGTCGGTAGGATATTTCTTAGGTGATACACATCGCCGCTGGTCCAGAACTGTGCAGGCTCAGGATCGCCGAGGGCCAGCAGCTCACGTTCGCCCAGCAAGCGTTTTAGCTGGCGGGCTACGGCAGCACCGGTGTCGATGAGGATGATGCTGGGGGGAAGCATCTGCGCCAGGAGCGGCTTGAGGAAGGGATAGTGGGTGCAGCCGAGGATGATGGTGTCACAGCCGGCGCTGAGCAATGGCTCGATGTAGCCCTGCAACAACTGGCGCAGCGCCGGGCTGTCCAGGTCACCGGTTTCAATCAGCTCCACCAGCCCTGGGCACGGCTGGGTAATCACCCGCACATCGGTGGCGAAACGGTCGAGCAAGGCGGCGAACTTGGCGCTTTGCAGAGTGCCAGTGGTGGCGAGTACGCCGACCACACCGCTGCGGGTCGCGGCAGCGGCAGGTTTGACGGCGGGCTCCATGCCCACCAGCGGCCAGTCGGGGTAGTCCTGGCGCAAATCGGCAACGGCGGCGACAGTCGCGGTGTTGCAGGCAATCACAAAGGCCTTGGCGCCCTGCGCGCGGAAAAACTCGGCGACCAGGCGCGAACGTTCGCGAATAAACGCCGGCGTTTTCTCGCCGTAGGGGATGTGCCCGCAATCGGCCACGTACAGCAGCGACTCATGGGGCAGCAGTTGCTGGATTTCATCCAGCACCGACAAACCGCCGACGCCGGAATCGAACACACCGATCGGTGCGTCCTTAACCATGTTGCGTCCCGCATACACTGCAACCGGGGTCACGCTTGACGCGCAATTCGCGAAAGCGCGTGGTCAGGGCATCGATCAGCAACAGGCGGCCCACCAGCGGCTCACCGAAACCGGCCAGCAGTTTCAAGGCTTCCAGCGCCTGCAGGCTGCCGACCAGGCCAACCAGCGGGCCGACCACGCCGGCTTCGCTGCAAGTCAGTTCGGTGTCGCTGCCGTGCCCGTATAAACAGTGGTAACACGGGCTTTCAGCGCGGCGCGGATCGAATACCGACAATTGCCCTTCCAGGCGAATCGCAGCACCACTGACTAAAGGCTTGCCGGCGACCACACACGCGGCGTTGACCGCTTCACGGGTGGAGAAGTTGTCACTGCAATCGAGCACCACGTCGACGCCGGCCACGGCGGCCGCCAGGGAATCATCGTCCAGCGCGGTGCGATGGGCAACCAGCTGGACTTCAGGGTTGATAGCCGTGAGACGGCGCATGGCCGAATCGACCTTGCTCAGGCCGACGCTGTCGGTGTCATGAATGATCTGGCGCTGCAGGTTGGTCAGGTCGACGGTGTCGAAGTCGGCCAAATGCAGTTCGCCGACACCCGCTGCGGCCAGGTAAAGCGCCACCGGGGCACCCAGGCCGCCCAGACCGACGATCAGCGCGCGGCTGCTTTTCAGGCGCAATTGGCCTTCGATATCGACATGCTGCAACAGAATCTGTCGGCTATAGCGCAACAGCTCCTGATCGGTCAGCACGGCCGGCGTCCCAGGGTGATGCGTTCGTGGCCGCCGAGGTCGATGCGGCTGTGCACCTCTTCAAAGTCTTGGGCGAGCAACAGGTCACGCACGGCCAAGGCCTGGTCGTAACCGTGTTCGAGCAGCAGCCAGCCGCCAGCCTCAAGATGAGCTGGGGCTTCGGTGATGATCAAGCGCAGGTCGTCCAGGCCATCATGGCCTGCGACCAAGGCACTGGCGGGCTCAAAACGCACATCACCGGCCACCAGATGCGGATCGTTGTCGGCGATATATGGCGGGTTGCTGATGATCAGGTCGTAGGTATGGCCTGGCAGGGCACTGAACCAATGGCTGTTCAACACCATGGCGTTCTTAAGGTGCAGGCGCTGGCGATTGCGTTCGGCCAGGGCCACGGCTTCGAGCACGCGGTCAACCGCGGTGACATGCCAGGCCGGACGCTCGCTGGCCAGGGCCAGGGCGATTGCACCGCTGCCGGTGCCAAGGTCGAGGACCTTGGCGGGCGTGGCGGGCAGCAACTCCAGCGCTGCTTCCACCAGCAGCTCGGTTTCCGGACGCGGGATCAGCGTGTGGGGCGCAACCTCCAGGTCAAGTTTCCAGAAGCCTTGCTGGCCGAGGATATACGCCACCGGCTCGCCGGTTCGGCGACGTTGCAGGTAGTTGGCGAAGGTCAGCGCATCTTCGCTGCTGACGATCTTTTCCGGCCAGGTGTGCAGGTAGCTGCGGGACTTGCCCAAGGCAGCGGCCAACAACAATTCCACGTCCAGGCGCGCAGTGGGCGAGTCGGGCAGGTCGGCGGCGCGCAGCAAGCTGGCAATAATGGTCATTTATTCACCTATCGCCGCCAATTGATCGGCCTGGTACTCAGCGAGCAACGGCTCGATCACCGCATCCACACCGCCGGCGAGAATTTCGTCCAGGGAGTAAAGCGTGAGGTTGACCCGGTGGTCGGTGACCCGGCCCTGGGCAAAGTTGTAGGTCCGGATGCGCTCGGAGCGGTCGCCCGACCCCACCAGCAACTTGCGCTCGCTGGCAATCGCGTTGGCTGCGGCGCTGGTTTGCTGGTCATTGAGCTTGGCCGACAGCCAGGACATGGCCCGCGCACGGTTCTTGTGCTGGGAACGTTCTTCCTGGCACTCCACCACGATGCCCGAAGGCAAGTGGGTGATACGGATGGCCGAGTCGGTCTTGTTGACGTGCTGGCCGCCGGCGCCCGACGAGCGGTAGGTGTCTACCCGCAGGTCCGCCGGGTTGATCTCGATGGCTTCCTGCTCGTCCGGCTCGGGCAACACAGCAACGGTGCACGCCGAAGTGTGGATACGGCCCTGGGACTCGGTCGCCGGCACCCGCTGCACGCGGTGCACACCGGATTCAAATTTCAGCTTGCCGTAGACGTTGTCGCCTTCGACCCGGGCGATCACTTCTTTATAGCCGCCGTGTTCGCCGATGTTCTCGGACAAGATCTCGACGCGCCAGCCGCGACGCTCGGCAAAGCGCGAATACATGCGGAACAGGTCGCCGGAGAAAATCGCCGCTTCGTCACCGCCGGTGCCGGCGCGGATTTCGAGGAACACGTTGCGCCCGTCGTTGGGGTCTTTGGGCAGCAACATGCGTTGCAGGTCGCCTTCCAGCTCAGCCAGTTTTTCCTTGGCTCCGCGGACTTCTTCCACGGCCATTTCGCGCATGTCCGGGTCGCTGTCCTTGAGCAGCGCCTGCGCGCCTTCGAGGTCGGCCTGCACTTTCAGCAGGTGTGTGTAAGTGACCACAATGGGCTCAACGTCGGCGTATTCCTTGGAATAAGCGCGGAACTTGGCCTGATCGGAGATGACCTCGCCATCGCCGAGCAGGGCGGTCAGTTCTTCGAAACGGTCCTGGAGTATGTCCAGCTTATTGAGCAGTGACGCTTTCATTGCGATTTTTTATCCGAAGAGCTATCTGACGCGCCCTCACCGAGGGCAAAGAGTTCCTGCGCCATGGCCAGCGCATCGAGGCGGCCTTCGGCAGTCAATTTTTTTAGCTGTACGCTGGGCGCGTGGAGCAACTTGTTGGTCAAGCCACGCGCCAGTTGCATCAGTACGTCTTCAGCACTGCTGCCGTTGGCCAGCAAACGCTGCGCCTTGAGCAACTCCTCGTCACGCAGGCGCTCGCCTTGCTGACGATAGGCTTTAAGCACATCGACTGCTGCCAGTTCACGCAGGCGCACCATGAAATCTTCGGCGCCGGTGCTGACCATTTCCTCGGCCGCCTGGGCAGCGCCCTGGCGGCTCTTGAGGTTTTCGGCGACCACTTCATGTAAATCGTCGACGCTATAGAGGTAAACGTCGTCCAACTCGCCGACTTCAGGCTCGATATCCCGGGGAACGGCGATATCTACCATAAAGATCGGCTTGTGCTTGCGCAGCTTCAGCGCGCTCTCGACCGCGCCTTTGCCCAGGATCGGCAATTGGCTGGCGGTAGAGCTGATAACGATATCGCTGCGCACCAGTTCGGCCGGGATGTCCGACAGCAGCACCGCGTGGGCACCGAACTGCTCGGCGAGGATGCTCGCGCGCTCCAGGGTGCGGTTGGCGACCACAATACGCTTCACGCCGAGGTCGTGCAGGTGGCGGGCGACCAGGGTGATGGTCTCGCCAGCGCCGATCAGCAAGGCCTGGCTGCGCTGCAAGTCACTGAAAATCTGTTTGGCCAGGCTGACGGCGGCAAAGGCCACGGACACCGGGTTTTCACCGATGGCGGTGTCGGTGCGCACCTGCTTGGCGGAATTGAAAGTGGCCTGGAACAGGCGGCCCAGCAGCGGGCCAACGGTGCCAGCCTCGCGAGCCACGGCGTAGGCGGACTTCATCTGGCCGAGAATCTGCGGTTCGCCCAGCACCAGCGAATCGAGGCCGGAGGCGACGCGCATCATGTGACGAACTGCCGCATCATCTTCGTGCACATAAGCGCTGGCGCGCAGGTCATCGACGTCCAAATGGTGGTAATCGGCCAGCCAGCGCAGCACCACATCCGCCGAAAGATGTTCCTGTTCTATATAAAGCTCACTGCGATTGCAGGTCGAAAGGATTGCAGCTTCGCGGCTGTCGGTGAGCCGGCAGAGCTGTTGCAAGGCCTCAACCAACTGCTCTGGCGTAAACGCCACGCGCTCGCGCACGTCTACGGAGGCAGTCTTGTGGTTAATACCGAGTGCGAGGAAGGCCATTCAATATCGCTGATGATGTCGGGAAGCCGACAATTGTCCTACTTCGAAAGATTCAGAACAACCACCGTCGTCTATTGTCCCTATACGTTGTGCCTATAAACACGCTCCTTGGGGCGGCAATAAGCGCATCTAAGAGCGCCCCGGTTATGTTTGGCCGAAGGCTTGTGTCATGATGATCCGACCGCAGGTTAGTCGTCCTCTTCCTATATGAATAGATCCTCCGCGTTGCTCCTTGCTTTTGTCTTCCTCAGCGGCTGCCAGGCTATGGCACCCGTGTCGCCGGACGGTACACCGCCGGTGGAAGAGAGCACCCCCGCCCCTGAAAAGCCCAAGGTTTACTCCTCGTTCAGCGAAGAAACGGTATTCAGCCTGCTGAGCGCCGAACTGGCTGGCCAGCGCAATCGTTTCGACATTGCGCTGGATAACTACGTGACCCAGGCCATCAATACGCAGGACCCGGGGATCTCGGAGCGGGCGTTTCGCATCGCCGAATACCTGGGTGCGGACCAGGCAGCACTGGACACGTCGCTGATCTGGGCGAAAAACGCACCGCACGATCTGGAAGCACAGCGCGCGGCAGCCATTCAACTGGCCCGCGCCGGGCGCTATGACGACTCCATGGTCTATATGGAGAAAGTCCTGCAGGGCAAGGGCGACACGCATTTCGACTTCCTGGCGCTGTCGGCTGCCGACACCGACCAGGACACGCGCAATGGCCTGATGAAGAGTTTCGACCGTCTGCTGCAAAAGCATCCGAAAAACAGCCAGCTGATTTTCGGCAAGGCCTTGTTGCTGCAACAGGATGACGAAGCCGAAGCCGCATTGAAGCTGCTGGAGCAGAACCCGCCGGAAGACGGCGAGATCGCACCGATCCTGCTGCGCGCTCGCCTGCTGCAGAACCTCAACCGCGGCAAGGAAGCGATTCCGCTGCTGGAAAAAAGCATCAAGAAGTACCCGGAAGACAAGCGCCTGCGCCTGACGTACGCGCGCATGCTGGTGGAACAGGACCGCATGGTGGACGCCAAAGTGCAGTTCGCCAACCTGGTCCAGCAGTACCCGGACGATGATGAATTACGTTATTCCCTGGCACTGGTGTGCCTGGAAGCCAAGGCCTGGGACGAGGCCAAGGGCTACCTCGAAGACCTGATTGCCCGCGAGAGCCATGTGGACTCGGCGCACCTGAACCTCGGCCGTATCGCCGAAGAGCGCAACGACCCGCAGGCTGCTCTGCTCGAATACGCCCAGGTTGGCCCCGGCAACGATTACCTGCCCGCCCAGTTGCGCCAGGCCGACATCCTGATGAGCAACGGTCGTACCGATGAGGCGGAAAAACGCCTGGCCGCGGCCCGCGACGCCGAACCGGACTACGCGATCCAGCTGTACCTGATCCAGGCCGAAACCTTGTCGGCCAACAAGCAGGGCGAGCGCGCCTGGAAATTGCTGCAACAAGCCTTGCAGCAATACCCCGATGACCTGAACCTGCTGTACACCCGTGCCATGCAGGCGGAAAAACGCAATGACCTGGCGCAGATGGAAAAAGACCTGCGCCTGATCATCAAGCGCGACCCGGAAAACGCTATGGCGCTCAACGCCTTGGGTTACACCTTGTCCGACCGCACCACGCGTTACGCCGAAGCCAAGGCACTGATCGAACAAGCGCACACACTCAACCCGGAGGACCCGGCCGTGCTCGACAGCCTGGGCTGGGTCAACTACCGCCTGGGCAACCTGGACGAAGCCGAACGCTTGCTGCGCCAGGCGCTGGAGCGCTTCCCCGACCAGGAAGTCGCCGCTCATTTGGGCGAAGTGCTCTGGGCCAACGGCAAGCAACGCGAAGCCCGACAAATCTGGGAACGATTCCTCAAGGAACAACCCGAAAGCCCCATCCTGCGCGGCACCATCAAGCGCCTGACCGGATCCGAGACCCTTTAAGCTTATGTTCTTGCGCCACGTTATCGTTTTCAGTTTCATCGCCCTGCTCGCCGGTTGCGCGGGCGTAGGCAGCCGCGAATCCGTTGAAGGCCAGGGCAACCCGGCACAATGGAAGCAACACAAGGATCAGCTCAGTAGCATTGATGGCTGGCAGATCGAGGGCAAGGCCGGGGTTCGCGCGCCGAAAGATTCCGGCAGTGGCACCTTGTTCTGGCTGCAACGCCAGGACTACTACGACATTCGCCTGTCCGGCCCATTGGGCCGGGGCGCAGCACGCCTGACCGGTCGACCGGGGCAAGTGAGCCTCGAAGTGGCCAACCAGGGTCGCTATGAAGCGACGTCTCCGGAAGAACTGCTCGAACAACAGATTGGCTGGAAGCTGCCAGTGTCTCACCTGGTCTGGTGGGTACGCGGGCTGCCCGCACCCGACAGCAAGAGTCGCCTGACCCTCAACGGTGACAGCCGGCTGGCCTCTCTGGAGCAAGACGGTTGGCAGGTCGAGTATTTGAGCTACGTCGAACAAAGCGGTTACTGGCTGCCCGAGCGCATCAAGCTGCATGGCACCGACCTTGACGTCACGCTGGTGATCAAGGACTGGCAACCGCGCAAGCTGGGGCAATAACGTGACCGCTCAACGCTTGACCCTGCCCTCCCCGGCCAAACTCAATCTGATGCTGCACATTCTCGGTCGCCGTGAAGATGGCTATCACGAGTTGCAGACGCTGTTTCAGTTTCTCGACTACGGCGATGAACTGACCTTCGCCGTGCGCGACGATGACGTGATCCAACTGCACACCGAATTCGAAGGCGTGCCCCACGACAGCAACCTGATTGTGAGGGCTGCGAAAAAACTCCAGGAGCAATCCGGTTGCTCGCAGGGCATCGACATCTGGATCGATAAAATTTTGCCCATGGGCGGTGGCATCGGTGGCGGCAGCTCGAATGCGGCGACCACACTGCTGGGTTTAAATCACTTGTGGCAGCTCGGTTGGGACCACGATCGCCTGGCTGCGCTGGGCCTGACACTAGGCGCGGACGTCCCGGTTTTCGTGCGCGGGCACGCCGCTTTTGCCGAGGGCGTAGGGGAGAAACTCACCCCGGAATACCCCGAAGAGCCGTGGTATGTCGTGCTTGTTCCGCAAGTATCTGTAAGTACAGCAGAAATTTTTTCAGATCCACTGTTGACACGTAACTCTCCTCCCATTAAAGTGCGCCCCGTTCCCAAGGGAAACAGTCGAAATGACTGCTTACCGGTTGTAGCAAGGCGTTATCCAGAAGTACGTAACGCTTTGAATTTGTTAGGTAAATTTACCGAAGCAAAATTAACCGGCACTGGAAGTTGTGTGTTTGGGGGCTTCCCAAGCAAAGCTGAAGCTGATAAAGTCTCGGCCCTTCTTACAGAGACCCTTACAGGGTTTGTAGCAAAGGGAAGCAACGTTTCGATGTTGCATCGCAAGCTGCAAAGTCTGCTCTAAAAGGAACCGAGTACTGGGTACTCGTTGCAACAGATACAGGGGCGTCGCCAAGCGGTAAGGCAGCAGGTTTTGATCCTGCCATGCGTTGGTTCGAATCCAGCCGCCCCTGCCATTTTCCTATACTCATCCAGGTTACCCTCAGCCTCTAGGTACTGCGCGTGTCCAAGATGATGGTCTTTACGGGGAACGCCAACCCCGATCTGGCTCGACGTGTCGTACGTCAGCTGCATATCCCTCTCGGTGACATCTCTGTCGGTAAATTCTCCGACGGCGAAATTACTGCCGAGATCAATGAAAACGTCCGCGGTAAAGACGTCTTCATTATTCAGCCGACCTGCGCTCCGACCAACGATAACCTGATGGAACTCGTCGTGATGGCTGATGCCTTCCGCCGCTCCTCAGCGACTCGAATCACAGCTGTAATCCCTTACTTTGGTTATGCCCGTCAGGATCGCCGTCCGCGTTCCGCACGTGTGGCTATCAGCGCGAAAGTCGTTGCTGACATGCTCACCGTGGTAGGCATCGACCGTGTTCTCACGGTTGACCTGCACGCTGACCAAATCCAGGGGTTCTTCGATATTCCGGTAGATAACATCTACGGCTCCCCCGTATTGGTGGATGACATCGAAGACCAGCGCTTTGAAAACCTGATGATCGTGTCCCCGGACATTGGTGGCGTCGTGCGTGCACGGGCTGTTGCCAAATCCCTGGGCGTTGATCTCGGGATCATCGACAAACGCCGCGAGAAAGCCAATCACTCTGAAGTGATGCATATCATCGGTGATGTCGAAGGGCGTACCTGTATTCTGGTTGATGACATGGTCGACACCGCCGGCACCCTGTGCCACGCGGCCAAAGCCTTGAAAGAGCACGGTGCAGCAAAAGTCTTCGCCTACTGCACACACCCTGTGCTGTCGGGCCGAGCGATCGAGAACATCGAAAACTCCATGCTGGACGAACTGGTGGTGACTAACACCATCCCGTTGTCCGCTGCTGCTCAAGCCTGTTCGCGTATCCGTCAACTGGATATCGCACCGGTAGTTGCCGAAGCGGTTCGCCGCATCAGCAACGAAGAATCGATCAGCGCGATGTTCCGTTAAGGGTCAAACCTTCGGAGCACCTCACTGACGAAAAGCGCCCCGCCCCAGCAATCTGTTGGGGCGGGGCTTTTTTGCCCATATCGCCTTTAGCGCTGGTCGCAAACGCTGGGGCGAATGTGGTTATTTTGGAGATACAACATGAACGAATTTACTTTGAATGCTGAACTGCGTTCCGACCTGGGGAAAGGTGCGAGCCGCCGCCTGCGTCGTCTCGCAAGCCTGGTTCCAGCTGTAGTTTACGGTGGCGAAAAAGCCCCTGAATCCATCAGCATGCTGGCTAAAGAAGTTGCCAAACTGCTCGAAAACGATGCTGCTTACAGCCACATCATCGAGCTGAACGTTGGCGGTTCCAAGCAGAACGTCATCATCAAGGCACTGCAACGTCACCCAGCCAAAGGCCACGTGCTGCACGCTGACTTCGTTCGCGTAGTAGCTGGTCAGAAACTGACCGCTATCGTGCCTGTGCACTTCGTTGGCGAAGCTGCTCCGATCAAGAAAGGCGGCGAAATCTCGCACGTTACCGCTGAGATCGAAGTGACCTGCCTGCCGAAAGACCTGCCTGAGTTCATCGAAGTCGACCTGGCTAACGCTGAAATCGGCGACATCATCCACCTGTCCGACCTCAAAGCCCCTAAAGGCGTTGAGTTTGTTGCACTGGTTCACGGTGATGACAAAGCTGTTGCAAACGTACACGCTCCACGCGTTGCTCCAGAAGCTGAAGAAGGCGCTGCAGAGTAATTCACTCTGTATTGCCGGAGCTTGAGGACACATCGCGGACCGGAACGTAGCGAGAAAGCGGGCGAGAATGCGAAGTTGGCCTCTAACGGTTAATAAGCTTTGTCGTCCACTTTCGCCGCACCAACGGCGATGTTATCCACAACTCCAAAGGAAGGGCCCCTGTCGTGACTGCCATTAAACTGATCGTTGGCCTGGGAAATCCAGGCGCCGAATACGAACAGACCCGGCATAACGCGGGGGCCCTTTTTGTTGAGCGCATCGCCCACGCCCAAGGCGTCAATCTTGTGGCCGATCGCAAATATTTTGGCCTGACCGGACGCTTCTCGCATCAGGGTCAGGATGTTCGTCTGTTGATTCCCACCACCTACATGAACCGCAGCGGCCAGGCCGTCGCGGCGCTTGCGGGCTTCTTCCGGATCAAACCCGAAGAAATCCTGGTGGCCCATGACGAACTGGACCTGCCACCCGGGGTCGCCAAGCTCAAGCAAGGCGGCGGACATGGCGGGCACAACGGCCTGCGCGACATCATCGCGCAGTTGGGCAATCAGAATACCTTTTACCGTCTGCGGCTCGGCATTGGCCACCCAGGCGTTGCCAGTATGGTTTCAAATTTCGTCCTGGGTCGTGCGCCACGCGCCGAACAGGAAAAACTCGATGCCAGCATCGATTTTGCCCTCGGCGTGCTGCCGGATATCTTCGCCGGTGAATGGAACCGTGCGATGAAAAACCTGCACAGCCAGAAGGCCTGACTCTTACCGAGGGGAAACACCATGGGATTCAATTGCGGCATCGTCGGCCTGCCCAACGTCGGCAAATCCACCCTGTTCAACGCCCTGACCAAGTCCGGTATTGCGGCGGAGAACTTCCCCTTCTGCACCATCGAGCCCAACACCGGTATCGTGCCGATGCCCGATCCACGCCTGGAAGCCCTGGCAGCCATCGTGAATCCCAAGCGCATCCTGCCGACCACCATGGAGTTCGTCGACATCGCTGGCCTGGTGGCCGGTGCGTCGAAAGGTGAAGGCCTGGGCAACAAGTTCCTCGCCAACATCCGCGAGACCGATGCCATCGCCCACGTAGTCCGCTGCTTCGAAGATGAGAACGTGATTCACGTCTCCAACAGCGTCGACCCGAAACGCGACATCGAGATCATCGACCTCGAGCTGATTTTCGCCGACCTCGACAGCTGCGAGAAGCAACTGCAAAAGGTCACGCGCAACGCCAAGGGTGGCGACAAGGACGCAGTGGTCCAGAAAGCCTTGCTGGAGCAGTTGATTGCTCACTTCACCCTGGGCAAGCCGGCACGCAGCCTGATGAAAAGCATGAACGCCGACGAAAAAGCGGTGATCAAGGGCTTCCATCTGCTGACCACCAAGCCTGTGATGTACATCGCCAACGTGGCTGAAGACGGTTTCGAAAACAACCCGCTGCTCGACGTGGTCATGGCCATTGCCGAAGAAGAAGGCGCGATGGTCGTACCGGTCTGCAACAAGATCGAAGCGGAAATCGCCGAGCTGGAAGACGGCGAAGAAAAGGACATGTTCCTTGAGGCCCTGGGCCTGGAAGAGCCTGGCCTGAACCGCGTGATCCGCGCCGGCTACGAAATGCTGCACCTGCAGACTTATTTCACCGCTGGTGTTGAAGAAGTCCGCGCCTGGACCGTCAAGGTCGGTGCCACCGCACCACAGGCCGCTGGCGTGATCCACACCGACTTCGAAAAAGGCTTTATCCGCGCCGAAGTCATCGCCTACAACGACTTCATCCAATTCAAGGGTGAAGCCGGTGCCAAGGAAGCCGGTAAATGGCGCCTGGAAGGCAAGGAATACATCGTCAAGGATGGCGACGTGATGCACTTCCGTTTCAACGTGTAAGCGCCACTCGCGGCTTTAGCCGCAAACAAAAAGCCGATGCCCTGCATCGGCTTTTTTGTGGGCGCTCGCTTTTAACGTGACTAATTAGTACAACTACCACCCACCAGACCGACAAGTATTTTAAGCATCCCCCTACATGAGTTAGAGCCACTTTACCTGAAAAACACTTATACAATCCCCTCCTTCACCCACCTAGTATTTTCTTACACCACCTCCCTCTGTTTCGCTCCAGCAGGCACCCTAACAATATTGAGACATTGCGCTCTACTGGCCAATATTAAATATCGCGCTATCAAGCAATAGTGGAGTAGCAGTAACTATGTCGGACTCCTTCCATCAAAAACATGAAACCTATTTGTCGTTCATTGAAGAACCCGATATTGAAACCACGCTCAACAACACTGCCACACTCAATATAGATATATTGTTACTCGGTGAAACTGGCACCGGCAAGGACACCTTGGCACAGCGGGTTCATCGATTGTCAGGACGACGAGGAAACTTTGTCGCAGTGAACTGCGCGGCCATTCCAGACAGCCTTGCGGAAAGCCAGCTGTTCGGTGTCAACAGTGGCGCTTATACCGGGGCAATGCAATCCCGGGCAGGTTCTGTCGAGGCCGCCCACCTGGGCACGCTGTACCTCGATGAAATCGACAGCATGCCCTTGAACCTGCAAGCCAAACTGCTGCGCGTTTTGGAATCGCGCGGCATCGGGCGCCTGGGCTCGACCCGCTTCATCCCTGTTGATATGCGTGTCATTGCGTCTGCCCAGCAATCCTTGCATGGAATGGTGGAGCAAGGCGCCTTCAGACGTGATCTGTATTTTCGTCTGAATGTCGTCAACATTCAGCTGCCGGCCCTGCGAGATCGACGTGAATGCATTATCCCGTTGTTCCTGGAAATGGTTCGGCAAGAGGCTGAGCACTTCAACTGTATCGCCCAGCCTCCATCGGGCGCACTTCTGCAACAACTGTTGTGTCACCCATGGCAGGGTAATGTGCGCGAGCTACGCTCGACCGCCAAGCGATTCGTACTGGGCTTGCCCCCACTCCCATCCCTCTCGAGCAACCATCAACATGCGGGAATGAACCTGAAGGAACGACTTCAGCAAATGGAGAGAGCGCTGATTGAGGAGGCATTACACCGCCATGACCACAGTGTCGACCGAGTGGCAGCAGAGCTGGGCATTGCCAAACGCACGCTCTACTATCGAATGAAACAACTGGAAATAGCACTGGGATAACGCACATGGAACGCGCCTGAGGAAAAACTCACAGAGTAGAAATACTGGCGTCCCTCCAGCGTATTCCCATCCACACCCAGAGCAGAAACCTCATGTGCCTAAAATCAATTGGAAACTTTATAAGCTCAATCACTAACATCAAGCAAACTCAACAACAGGACGATAGCAACACGAATGTCAAATGCTGCAAAGAGCCGCCGAAAAAGCCCTGTTACGAAACAGACAACAACACTAAAAGCATTCAATTTGAATACACTCGCATTGCGATATCCAGCAAACAGCAGTACTCCGTTTAACAATTCATAACGCCTGACACGTGACCATACGGACACATTTCCAAATATATACACGGCTTGGAATTGGAACGCTCAATCTGTCCTCCACCACGCATCAAGTGAGCCATTTCTATAGTCGCTCAACACGCTATAGGCAGCGAACAATCGCTGTCAGCACTTCAATCAACCGCTTACAAAGGTGACCCTATGTCCACAATACCTAACACACCTAACGCTGGAGTGAGCGCTGCCGCTCAAGCGCAACTGGATCAGATCAACGCCAACAAAGAAAAGCAAGTTGTCGAAGAGGCTGCGCAAACAGCTAGGCAAGAACTGACTACTGCGAAAGCGGGCCGCGCCAAATCCTTGCGATTTGCCTAAGCAAGACCGACCTCCTCTGCTCTTCAGGTCGAGGAGGTCTCCACTGTCCCGACGGGCGCAATAATCGACACGTTCGATGGAGGTTCATATGTACATCAACCACGCAGGGCTCCCTGGAAACAGAGGTATCACCCCTCAGGCTGAAACGCCCGCTGCGAGTAACGGGACTTCCGACGTGAATTTTTTTAACGCGCAACTGAGCCACACCGACCAGTCTGGCAAAGGTACTCCCCCCGCCATGGCAGCCGATCTTTTTTCATTGGGCGCCAGTGAGTCGACGACATTGTCCAGGCGCGTATCCAAAGGGTTTCGGGACGAGAGCCTGAACAAGAAGACCAAGGCAGCACACGAGTTCACCCAATCGCTTTCCGAAGCGCACCTTAACCTGACGGCGCGCGTCAAAGTACTCAGCTCACTCGTAAAAGGCGTCGATAAAGTCGCCACCATGGGGTAGATGCATGCACCGCCGTCTATCCATCGCACTCTATTTTTCATCGGCGTTGCTGCTGATCGGCTGCAGTGAAAGCGTAGAACTCCACCGCCAACTCTCCGAACAGGAAGCCAACGAAGTCATCGCAGAGTTGGCAGACAAGCAGATCCGCGCCCAGAAGATTCCAGCGAAAGACGGGGTGGTTGTCCGCGTCAGGGCAAATGACATAAGTCGAGCTGTTCGCACCCTGGAAGCCGTTGGCCTGCCCAAAGTAGCCCGCTCGACATTGGGGGATATCTTTCGCAAAGAAGGCGTCATTTCCACGCCACTGGAGGAGCGTGCACGCTACATCTACGCGCTGTCACAGGAACTGGAGGCGACCTTATCGAAAATAGATGGGGTGATCGTTGCGCGCGTACATGTGGTGCTGCCTGAACGAGTGGCGCCAGGTGAACCCGTACAGCCGGCATCCGCCTCGGTATTCATCAAGCATGATCCGCGGCTGGACCCTGACAATATTCATCCTCGTGTACGCAGGATGGTAGCCAGCAGCATACCCGGCATGGCCTCCGCCGTAGAAAACACGCAAAAACTGACAGTCGTTTTCGTTCCGGCAACGGCTTATCAGGAGCAGCAACAGCTCACTTATCTAGGCCCTTTTTTGGTACCTGAGCAAGACCTCGGGTTCTGGCGTACCAGCGTGATCGCCCCCCTTATAGCCCTCGTGCTGGGAGGGACTGGCTGGCTATTCTGGCGCCGACGGACAAAGTTCACGCACGCGACAGAACCTGTAATAGCCCACGTCCATGAGTGAAGATCTCGCCTGGGTACGGTGGTGGGTGTGCCCATGGGAAAATGCCCACCTCGACTGGCGCACGCATACGGACCCTATGCAGACAGCAGCGCTTTCACGCAGCCATCATGGCCGTGTCGGCAGCCTGTTCCAGATCGACCCCGAGCTTCCCCAGCGCCCTTCTCAGGCTTTGCTGCAACTGGTGATGGCCAGCGCTCAACAACGCGACCTCGTACTGCTACTGGTCAATGAGGTGCACAACGCTACCCAAGACAACCGGTTGAATCAGGACCAACTGCTCTGGTGCCAACGCCTGGCCAAGGCGCTGGTGCCAGACCCAATGCCGGTGGCCTTTGAGGATCCACTGCACTACCTGCGCGCATGGGTCACCCCTGCCGTCTGGCAACGCCTGCGATTGAGCTTTGCCCGTCCGCGGGTACTTGAACTGGAGCAGCGCCCCAAGCTGATGGGCGTTCATGGCAGGCTGGACACCCTCTGGCAAGCGGCTCTTTGGCGTGCAACCTCAACCACCTTGACTGACGCGCTGCGTGCCCCACCGTGAGAAAACCAACCATGTTCTGCGCCCACAAAATCGAGCTGCACACCGTCACATCCAACCTGCCCGCGGCCCTGATTCCCAGAGAAATGCTGGCCGACTATGCCCAAGCCCACCAGTTGCTCGAACACGCCGAGACACAAGCGCAAGAGCTTACGCGCCAAGCCCACGCTCATTGCGCGCAGATACTGGAAAACGCAGGCCATGAGTTCTGGCAGCGCGCCAACGCCCAACTCCATCGCTGGGAGTCGGAGCGACAAGCGATGTACGACAACCTGGAACAGGTCGCCTCCTCAATCATTAACACCGCCATTCTAAGTTTCCTGGAAGAAACCATACCCGCTGAACGCCTTAAGGCGCTGCTCAACAAGCTGCTGGCTGCCCAACTGCCGCCGATCAAGGCGAGCTTGCTGTGTAATCCGCTGGACCGCGAACAGGTCGAGCAGTGGCTCACTCAGCGCTGTGATGTGCCATGGACGCTGCGCGTTGAAAACGAGCTCGCCGTCCACTCACTGGTTCTTGAAACAGACGACGGCGGGTTTCACATCAATTGGACCGACGCCCTCGACAACCTGATAACGGAGCCGCCCAAAGCCAAATCAGGTAACCATTTTTCGTGACGAGCGCGCTTTATTTTCTAAACAAATAAGTCGGCTGTTGGAACCAGTCACAAATCAGGCGCCACACAGGGTTAGAACCTACAGGAGACAACCCTATGAGTGGTGATGACCGCGTACTTTCAAGGCTCTACCGTCAACTGGCTCAGTCCGAAAGGCACATGGATCAAGTCAGTACCAACGCTCGAGACAGTGAAGACAGCGAAGAAAGATCGATGTTCTTTGAACAGATGATTGAGGCAAAGTCCGGCCTTGTTTCCGATATGGCGCTGAGCTCGGCTTACACCAGCTACGTTCACGATACGGTGAAGTCCGTCATCAATGGCTTCTAGCTGCTGGAACCAAACGTTGGCTGACTGTTTGAATGGTCACGAACAGCATGTCGTGCTGCTTGAAAACGATGACGAAGTCAGCATGACTTGCCATGAAGAGCACGTATTGCTGCGTGTTCAACTGACCAATCCGTCGCTCGAAAAATACCCGCTGCCGTCTTGGTATCGTCTCGGCCAGTTCAGCCTGGCGCATTTCCAAGGCGCACTTGCGCTTGCCCCCGCCACTGGCCACCTCTGGTTGCTGTTGAGCCTGCCACGGGATTGCAGCCAGGATCATCTGCTGAAATCCCTTGAAGCGCTTCTAAATCAACGCGACACCTGGCGCAGCGTCATCGCGCGCCTGGCAAGGCCCGGGCGCAAGTTCCAGCCCATTTCGTTACGTAAGCTACCGTACTGATACAGAGAGCCTCCCATGCATAACAAGATCCACAAGCCTACCGGCTTGCGTTCACGCTCGCCCGTGGTTGTCGCAAAACGCACTCACTGGCGTTGCCTGCTCGCCCTGCCCTTGCTGCTGGCACCGCTGCACAGCAGCCTCGCTGCCATCCCAGCCGAATGGAAAAATACCGCCTACGCCTACGAGGCCGAGCACAAACCGCTGAGGGATGTACTGGACGATTTCGCCCAAACCTTTGGCACACAATTGCAGATCGAAGGCCTGCTGGAGGGCAACGTCAACGGTAAGATTCGCGCAAACACACCACAGTCGTTACTCGACCGATTGGGAACCGAGCACCGGTTCCAGTGGTACCTGTACAACAACACGCTCTATATCAGCACCCTGGATCAACAGGAGTCTGCTCGCCTGGAAGTGTCGAGCGAAACCGTGGCCGACCTGAAGCAGGCACTGACCGATATCGGCCTGCTCGACAGCCGTTTTGGCTGGGGTGAATTGCCGGAAGACGGCGTGGTGCTGGTGTCTGGTCCCAAGCGCTATATCGAACAGATCAAGCAGTTCAGCAGCCAACGCCGCTCGCCGGAAGAAAAGCAGAGCGTGCTGACCTACCCCCTTAAATTCGCGAATGCCATAGACCGCCAGATCGATTACCGTGGCGAGAAGATGGTGATCCCCGGTGTCGCCAGTATGTTGCGCGGCCTACTCGAACCCCGCTCCCCTTCGGCGACCGCACAGGCGACCCAGGGCCCGTCAGCGCCATCGGGCACGCCCGTGATATCGCCCCTGGCCCAAGGGTTCCCCAGGCTCGGTAACCCACTGCTGGGGCAGATGCTCGCGCCACCGACAAGCCAGGCAACGGGTGACGCGGGCATGTCACTGACACCGCGCGCGCGGGTATCGCCCGGGCGTATTCGCGTCGAAGCCGATGTGCGCAATAACGCCGTGATGATCTACGACTTGCCCGAGCGCCACGCGATGTACCGCGACCTGATCACCCAGCTGGATGTCGCGCGCAAGCTGGTTGAAATCGACGCGATCATTCTCGACATCGAGCGCACACAAATGCGTGAACTTGGGGTGAACTGGGGCTTTCGCAACGGCAACTTCCAGGCCGGCGTGAACAACATTGCACCGGGCACCTCGTCACAATTGTCGATCAACAACAGGGATGGATTCTTTGCCGCCGTACGCGCGCTGGAACAGCGTGGCCTGGCGACCCTGGTGTCGAACCCGTCTGTTCTGACCCTGGAAAACCAACCCGCGGTGATCGACTTCAACCGCACGCAGTACCTCACGGCCGGCAACGAGATTGCGACCATCCTGCCGATCACCGTCGGCACCAGCTTCCAGGTGGTGCCCAGGGTGATCACTACGCGCGGCAACCATCAGATCCACTTGGCGGTAGATATCGAGGACGGTAATTTCGACGAATCCAACCCCAACCGCCTCGGCCCCGACGTGCGCAGGGGGGCAGTCAGCACCCAAGCGGTCATGGCCGAAAAACGCTCGCTGGTGGTGGGTGGATTCCACGTCACCGACAACACTGACAAGCTCAGCAAGATCCCACTCCTGGGGGATATTCCGTTACTGGGCAAGGCCCTGTTTTCGTCGACCGAACGCAAGAATAACCGCCGCGAACGCCTGTTCATCATCACGCCTCGGGTCATAGGTGATCAGGCCGACCCTTCGCGCTACTTGCCACAGGCTGACCAACTGGAGCTGCAAACGGCCCTCAAGCCGTTGGCAAGACGCATGTCGCCGCATGCGCCCGAGATCAAGCGCAACGACCTGATCCACGCCATGGCCACGCTGGTCACCGGCCAGGTACCCAAAGCCTTCAAGGCGATGCCGATGCCCATGGGCCTGGACACCTTATGCACGACCCGCGACCTGCTCGCGCTCAATACCGAACGCAGCCAGTGGTACGCCGGCCCGCAGTTCAACGTCGCTGTCGTGGTGGTACGCAACCAGCATGACCGCCATGTACGCATCGATGAGAAAGAGTGCAGCAACTCGCAGACCCTGGCGGTCACTGCCTGGCCGCGCGCCTGGCTCAAACCGGGTGAAGAAGCGGAAGTGTTTATCGCAATGCGCCCGGTGGTGAAAGATGAACACATCGGCGTTTCACGTCCCTCGTTGATCGTACCTACCGGAAAGAAACCAGAATGACCCGCCTACTCTCAAGCCTCACACTGATCAGCCTGGTGGTGTTTGTCGCCGGCTGCACCCCCACCTGCCGGGGCGACTCCTGCTCACGCCCGCAATCGAGCACCGACAAGATGGTGATCTGGTGGCCGGAGCACATGCGCGTGCAGCCCGGCCCCGCCGGGGAGCGTTCGGATCACCAGACGGTTTCGCTGGAACGATGACCCCTTTGGGACTCCCCGTAGACGCCGAGCGTCTGCGGGCGCTCCTGGATGACCTGGTGAGCGGCGCTGCTGCTCACCAACCGTTGTCCAACGGTATCGATCTGCGCACGTTGAAAGCCGGCGCGCAGCTCGGCCTTGCCTTGCAGATTGCTCCCCAAGCCTTGCAGGCTGGCCAATTGCAGCGCGTGATGGAGCGCCGGTTTGAACAGGCCGTGGCATTTGAGGGTTGCTTTGTGTTCTTGAACGACAAGGGTGCCCTGGTGATCTGGCATAAAGCGCTACCCGCCGACGTGCCCTTGGCGACAATCCTCAGCCGCCTGCTCTCACTCGCAGAACTGGGCGACCTGGATCGGCACTGCAATTGACGCCGTACCCGCGCTGTCTCAACGCTGCTCAAGCTCGGGCAGTTCAAGGGTCTCGCGCTTGGCCTCATCATCCAGCTCGCGCAGGGTGCGGTAGATGAACGCCACTGCCTGCAATGTCTCGCGCGCAATATTCGTCCCCAGCTTCTGCTTGTAAAGCGTACGCGCCAACCACACGCATTGGATCACCGGGATGTCCGCCGCCTTGGCGCGGTCGATCAATTTACGCGCCAGGGCATCCGTACCCTTTTCCACCAGCAGCGGCAGCGGCGTTTTACCTGGGCGGTAGTACAACGCGACCGCGAAGTGCGTCGGGTTGACCACCAGCATGTCGGACTCCTCCAGCTTGGGCAGCTTGACCTTCGGTTCTTCATTCGCCAACTCGTAGGCCAGTTGACGGCGCTGGCCCTTGACGTGAGGGTCGCCCTCCATGTCCTTGTACTCCTTGACCACCTCCACCTGGGTCATACGCATACGTTTGGCAAAGAAATACTTTTGCATCGTAAAGTCGACAATCGCCAGCACCAACAGCAAGCCCAGGCACATGTGCAACAGATAGCGAAACAGGGCGATCAGCCCGAGGATATAACTCTGCAGATCGCTGCTGGCCAGGTTGATCAGCGCCCCCAATGACGGGCCGATGACGACATACAAAATCAGTGACAACAGCGCAGCCTTGGCCAGCCCCATCAGCAGGTTCATCAAGGACTGGCCAGAAAGCAACTGCTTGGCCTGATTGAGCGGGTTAAGGCGGTTGAAATCCGGCTTCAAGGTTTCCGGCGCGAACAGAAGCCCGAACTGCATCCAACTGCTGATCAGTTTTATGGCGATTGCCACCCCGACCATCAGCAAGGCGAAGGAGAAAAAAACCAGCAAGCCTTCCAGCAAGACTTCCTCCAGCGCGCGTACAAAAGGCTGCCCCATGCGCGCGATGGGCAACACCAGCAATTGCTGAAAACGTTGCATGCTGGCTTCGGCGGTGAACAGCGCAATTTCGCTCAGAGCCGTCAGCACCAGCAACTTGCTGATGTCCTGGCTTTGGGCGACCTGGCCTTTCTTGCGCTGGTCGCGAAGCTTCTTGGGGCTGGCCGCGTGTTTTTTCTCGCCTGAGTCACTCACGGTTGAGCCCCCTGGAACATCAAGCCAAGGGAATGCTTGAGATCGCTCAACAGGCTCATACGCCCCACGATCAAATCTTGCAGCAGCGGCAAATACAGCAGCAGGAACGCCAGCCCGGCCAGGCATTTCACGGGCATCGCCAGCGACGAAACCTGCAATTGCGGGCTGTACAAACTCAGCAGCGCCACACCAAACTCCAGCAGCAACAACACCGCGATAAAGGGCGCCGCGTACAACATCATATGCGCGAGGGTATCGCCCAGCACCCCCAGGAACACGTCAAAACCACCGACCGCCGGGAGGGGCAACCAGGTCGTGGCGGGCCAGATCAAATAGCTGTCCCAGATCACCTGGGTCAGAACGCCCAGGCCCAGGGTGACCATCAGCAGGAAGATCGCCAGTTGTTTGAACATGTGGCCGATGGGCGTTGCGTCCGGCCCGAGAGAAGGGTTGATCTGGCCGCCGGTCAAGGCCCCACGCTGGTTGTCCAGTAATGCCCCCACCGACTCGAACAACCAAAACGGCATCGCCAGCAACACGCCGAGCAGAATGCCCAGGACAACCTCCTTCAGCATCAGCCCGCCGATCATCAATGACGAGTAGTCCTCGCCTTGCAAGGCCGCATGAATACCCGGTGCGGGTATCAGTGCCATAACCAGGACAATGACGTGCCGGAGCATGCCGCGAATATGCTGAAAACAGAACGCCGGCACCAGGATGGCGCAGGGGTAGATACGCGCCATGCCGATCACCAGGCTTGGCAGATATTCAAGATAAACCTGCAAGCGTACTACCTCAGTTCAATGCCGAGCGGGCGACCATGTCAAAGGTCAGATTGATCAATTGAATCAACTCCAGGCCTATCCAGCGCCCCGTCAGCACCAGGGTGATACCCACGGCGACCAGCTTGACGCCGAACGGAAGGGTTTGGTCCTGGATCTGCATCAGGGCCTGTATCAGGGACGTCAGCACCCCGACGATCACCGCCACTATCAGTGGCGGCGCCGACAGCACGACCACCAGCAACATGCCTTGCTTGAACAGCATGATCGGGTCCATAAGCGCCTCAGAGGTAGGAGAGGAACAGGCTGTCGAGCAATCGCGACCAACCGGAGACAAGGACGAACAACAGCAGCTTGAGAGGCAGCGAAATGGTCATGGGCGAGACCATCTGCATGCCCAGCGCCAGCAGCAGGTTGGAGACGATCAAGTCGATGACGATAAACGGGATATAGATCAGGAACCCGATCTCGAACCCCGCTTGCAACTGCGACAACACGTAGGCGGGGATCAGCAGGATCAGGTCATCACGATGAGCGGCCTGCGCCATTTCCGGTGGCCACATACGCCCGGTGTTTTCCACCAGATGCGTCAGGATGTCCGGGTCGGTGTTGCGCGACATGAAGGCACGCAACGGCTGGACCGCGTGCACGCTGGTGTCCTGGAACGCCTGCACACTGCTCAGGTCCATCGGGTTTACCTTGACCGCCTGGGCGATTTCATAACCCACCGGCGCCATGATGAACATCGTGGCCGCCAAGGCGATACCGTTGATTGCCATGCTCGGCGGCACTTGCTGCACGCCAATCGCGTTGCGCGTGATCATCAGCACAATGACGATCTTCAGGAATGCGGTGCACACGATCAACAACATCGGCAGCAACGACAGCGCGCCGAGGAACAGCGCCAGCAGGAAGGGGTCTATCCCCTGGAAAGTCATCGGGAGAAAATCACGCGGGACAGCTGCAGCCCCAGGCGCCCATCCACATCCACCAATTGCCCATGGCCGATTGGGCGGTCGCCGTAGTAAAGCCCGGCCATACCGGGCGCGTATCCCGATACCCCGAGCACCGAACCAGGGGCAAGTTGACGCAGTTCTCCCAATGACAATTGAAGCGTGCCACAGCGCACACTCAACCCCATCGCCAGCTCGTCAAACGGCTCTTGCCCGAATGTGTCCACAGGCGCCAGGTCATCCGCTGGCGATGGATCAGCCCACTCATAGCCCTGGTTCTGGTCTGCTGAAACCTCATCCACACATGTGTCCTCGATCGAAAGAAGAGTGAAGCGCAAAGCGCCGTGTTCATGGGCCAGACGCCCTTGCAGGCGATGGCGGCCCAGTCGTAATTGCCCCTCGCCGTTGGCGTCGAACATCGGCTGTTTCAACATCAGCACATCACCGGGTCGTACGCTGCTGACTTGACTGATCGGCAGCTGCGAAAGCCCAAGCAGCACTGACACCGACAGCGGCAACGAAGGCGGCAACGGTTGTACCAGCGCAACCCAAGGGCCAGCGGCGCACAGCGCCAAAAGTGTGTCTGGGGCCAGCATCAGGCGGTCCACAACCCGGGATTCACCCAACCTCACGGTGACCCGACAGGTGAAGGCCTGCTGCAACACAGCGTTGCGCAGACGCACAAACCCCAGCAAAGACAGCACTTGCGGACTGAGTTGATGCTGGAACAACGCCCAGAACCAGGCCTCAGGATCATTGCCGTGTGCGGCCAACGTCACCGGGCAGTCGCCGAGTAAACTCAGAACAGGCCCCGGCTCACCGAACGCCAACACGCCACAGGCTGTTTCGAAGCAATAGGAAACCTCGCCTGCCGGTGCATTACCCGGTTCCAACACCAATTCGCCGTGCTGGTCGCCCACCTGAAAAGCCATCCGCACCCCACGGCCCAGCCGTCGCAAAGCAGCAACGGTGGCGCTATCGACCGCAGGCAACGTCAAAGGCGAAATCATCATAGGCAGCCCGACTCGCCCAGCGACAGGTGCACAGGCAGTCCCAACGCATCCGCCAATCGCTCCTGGCAACGCTGACGCACGCCACCCAGCCACTCTCGTGTGCGTTCTTCCTCGGCATCCAGTTCGAGGTGCAAACCGTCCTGCTCGCGCCGCGCGCTGACGTCAACCCTGCCCAGGCGCGGCAGGAAAAACGCCGCTTGCAGCGGCCACTGCATAGCCGCGTTGAGGCGTGGCACGAGTTGCTCGGTAAAGGCCTCGACCATCGCCGTGTCGGAGTACGTCACCGCGCGGGTTAACGAACGACTGAAACCCTCCCCGTCACCCTCGCTGGCAAACAGTTGCGAAAAGAGCCGGCCCTGCTCCCAGGGCAACACAGTGCCAGGCGTCGACTCACGCTCGTCACGCGACGGGCGCTGGCGCTCGGGCTTGCTTGCCGGTACCTGAGTCATGTCACCTCCTGTGCCAGCAGGGTCGAAAGCTCCTGGAGTTTTTCCACCTGGCGCAAGCACTGGCTGGCCTGCTTTTGTGCGTTTTCTATTTCAACCACGTGTGCATCCTTCTGCCCATGCAACGCCTGCAAACGGCCCTCCTCGCGGCGGGTGTCGGCAGACAGGGTGTGTTCTTTGGCAGTCCAGGATTTGAGCATGTGCACCGACACCACGTGCCCCTGGTGATCATTCAGTAGTTGCGCGCTTTGCCGCGCCTCCTGCTGACGTGTTTGCTCGAGTGCTTCCTGGGCCTGTTCGATGTGCGCCTGCAGGGTTCGCTCATGCCGTTTTGCTTCACGCAGCGCACGCTCTGCACGGTCGGCGCGATGCCTGCGCAGGCTTCGCAAGGTCTCCAGTTCAGA
This sequence comes from Pseudomonas fildesensis, assembly GCF_001050345.1. Lineage (GTDB taxonomy): Bacteria > Pseudomonadota > Gammaproteobacteria > Pseudomonadales > Pseudomonadaceae > Aquipseudomonas > Aquipseudomonas fildesensis. The sequence goes on from NZ_LFMW01000007.1 coordinate 326,386, forward strand.
AAGGGACATAGGTCGTCAGCTCCGTCAGTTGTTGGAGGGTGGACGCCAACGGCGAGGGCTCGCGCAAGTCCTGGCGCAGGAAGCCGTCGACGGCCTGCCGGGTGTCCACCGCCATGTCGGTGAGGGCGTCGTTGCCGGCCTGGTATTCACCCAACTTGAGCATCAGTTCGATCTGTTGGTACGCCGACAGCAGGCGCCGCAGCGCGGTGCCGGACTGTATGTGGGAGGGCTCGGCGACATTGCTCAGGATCCGCGAGAGGCTCGCCAGCACATCGACCGCGGGGTAATGCCCGCGCTCGGCGAGCTTGCGCGACAGCACGATGTGCCCGTCGAGCAACGAGCGCACTTCATCGGCCACCGGATCGCTCATGGAGTCCTGTTCGATCAGCACGGTATAGATCGCTGTGATCACGCCATCACGGGTCAGGCCCGCGCGCTCCACCAGCCGTGGCAACAAACTGTAGACCGACGGCGGCAAACCTCCACGCCCCAGGGGCTCACCGGCGGCCAGGCCGATTTCACGCTGGGCCCGCGCAAAACGGGTCAGGGAGTCGATCAGCAGCAATACCCGCTGGCCTTTGCGGCGAAACCCTTCGGCCAGCGCCGTGGCGGTAAAGGCGGCACGCGCCCGCTCCATACTTGAGCGATCGGACGTTGCGCACACCAGTACCGCCTTGGCCCGCAGTTCGTCGTCCAGTTCATGGTCGAGAAACTCGCGCAGCTCTCTGCCCCGCTCACCGATCAGGCCGAATACGATCACATCGCACTCGACATTCCGGGCGATCTCGGCCAGCAAGGTGGTCTTGCCGCAGCCGGCGCCGGCGAAGAGACCGACGCGCTGGCCTTCCCCCAGCGTCAGCAAGCCATCGATCGAGCGCACGCCCGTCGCCAGCGCCTGATGGATGCGCGGGCGATCGGTCGGCAGTGGCGCCTCGCACAGCACCGGGGTCGCATCCTCGGTGTCCGCATCATCGACAAACGCGCCGGGCCCTTCGCCCGTAATTGGCCGACCGAAGCCATCGAGCACCTGCCCAAGCAATTCATTCCCTACCCGCACACGATGCGGTACGCCCAAGCGCTCGACGCTGGCACCCACCTGCACGCCTTCGAGGTTGCCCAGGGCACTGAGTACGGCATCCTGATGATCAAAGCCGATGATCTCGGCGAGCATGCTTTCCCCGCCAGCCTTATCAACTTTGCACAGGTCTCCGATACGCGCCTGGGGCAATCGGCATTGCAGCAGCATGCCGTTGACGCGCTGGATACGACCGCGCACCGCCACCGGCGCAAAGCTGGCCAGATGGTTGACCTGGCGCACCTGCCAGGCATCGAGACGGGCCTTCAGGTCCACAGTCACCAGCGCACCTCATAGCGTCGCTGACCGTCAAAAATCACCTTGGCGTTATCAATGGCGACCAGGCGCAAACCATCCACTTCATCCCCGAGGAACAGCCGTCGCCCGTCCTCCAGTACCACGTGACCGTTGGGGCCACCGACGATCTGGGTAATCTTGAACGGTGGTTGACTGCTGCCTTCACTCACCCGGCTAATGACCGGCACAGGGGTGTCGAATTGCTCGGCAAAACGGCCGAGCATGCGTGACAGCAGCGCCATCTCTTCGGGCGACACATCACCGCTGAGTGAGATCTGGCCGTTGATCACCTGCACGCTGACCCGTTGCGCCAACTCTCGCTCGTTGAGCATCTTGTGCAACTGCTTGCGAACTTCAGGGGCGGTTGCCAGATCGATTTTTTTTGTGGGCGCCGGCATCAGCGAAGCCTGGGCATCGTGATCGCCGGTCTTCATCATCCCCACTGCCGTCACCAGCACCGCGACGACCAAAAGCACACCCATCACGCGTTTTTGCGTGGACTTGGGCATGGTGACAAGGGCCAGGTTCGGCTGCGTTTCACCGGGCGCCTCCAGCGGCACGGGCTCAGGTTCCAGCACAGGCTCCGCAGGCCACGGTTGATCGGCGAGGGACACACACAGCCGAATGGCGCCGATGGAAAACGGCAGGTCCGGGGCCAGGTCGACAATTTGCGCCAGCACCTGCCCGCCTTCGTCTTGCACCAACCCCTCCTCCGCCTGCACACACCAGCGCTGCTCCACCAGGCGTAACCATGCATGGCGCGTGGCGATGCCTGGGTCGTAGAGCGCCAAATCGGCCTCCGTACTCGCGCCGATACACCACTGCTCGCCAAACAGCGGTAACGCAGCGCCCTGGTGCAAGCCGTTCAATACGCGCAACTCAAACATGCTCAGGCCCTCAATGCCGCTGGAAATGGCCAGTAATCCCACAGCGCACTCATGCCACCGCCTCGTGCAGTTGTCCGTCGCCAGCAAGATCAAAACGCCCCAGAACCTTGACCTTGGAAGCACTCCCCAGCTCGGCGAAGGACAGCACCGGCACATGGTTGAACTCTTCCAACAGCAAGGTTCGCAAGGGGCTGCGCAGATCCTGCGCCACCAGCAGCACACTTTTGCGTTTGGCGCGCAGGAAGAAGGCTTGCTTGAGCAGGCTGATCAATACCGCACTGCTGTCGTTGTCGAGGGCAAAAAATACGCCGGTCTGGGTCTGGCGCAGCGCCTCACGCAGAATGTTTTCGGTCTGCGGCGACAGCAGCCAGGCATGCAGGCCGTCGGCTTCGCTGTACTGATGGAGGATCTGCGCCTTGAGCGCGATGCGCGCATAGTCGGCCAGGGCATCCGGCTCGCGCTCATGCTGGCCGTACTCGATCAATGACTCGACGATCAAGCGCACAGCCCGCAGCGGCACGCCCTCACTCGCCAGTCGCTGCAGCACGGCCGAAAAGCGCGACAGCGGCATGATGCGTTGCAGCTCCTGCACCAATTCGGGCTGGTTCGACTCAAGCCAGCCGAGGATCGACTTGCTCTCCTGGACGCCCAGAAACTGTGGCCCGCTGAGCATCATCGCGCGCTCAATGCGCTCCAGGATCAACGCCTGAGTCGTGAACCGCTCCACCTGTTCATCGGCGAGCAGTGGATGGTCCGGCGCCAGCCATACCCACTCGTCTTCTTCCCGCGATACCTGGCCCCTCACCCCTTCCGCCGGCTCGACTACCAGAGCGGCATGCTCCACCGCCACCCACACCCCGAAGGTCGCCCTGAGCACCGGAATTTCATGCACGCAAAAACGCAGCTCATCGTCATCAAGCGAATGCAAAAATTCGATTTCAAACACCGGAAGGGTCAAGCCCAGGTTGGTCACCAGCCTATTGCGGGTCTGGCGAATACGCTGCATCAGTTCGATAGCCTGGGGGCTGCCGTGCAGCGCGGCAGGAAACTGCAACAGGTACGGTCGCGAGGGATCAAAGGCACGCAGGTCCTCATCACCGTTATCTTGCGGCGCCACGGTGTCGGCAGTCGTGTGCTCTGACTGCTCCTGTTTTTGACGCTCGTGCGCCAGGTAGTAGCCGAGCGCCCCAGCCATCAAAGAGATGACGATAAACGTCACCGTCGGCATCCCCGGCAATGCGGCAAACGCCAGCATGCCCACCGAAGCGATCATCCAGCTCTTGGGCTCGCTGGTCATCTGCCGGGCAATTTCGGCGCCCATGTTCGTCGCGCCCCGGCGGCCATCCGGGGCGACACGGGTGATGATCATGCCGGCGGTCAGGGAGATCAGCAGCGCAGGGATCTGCGCGATCAGCCCGTCACCGATGGTCAGCACCGAATACAGCGCCATGGAATCGGCGGCGCTCATGCCATGCTGGAACATGCCAGTGGAAAAGCCACCCAGCAGGTTGATCATCACAATCACCAGGCCGGCAATCGCGTCGCCTTTAACGAACTTCATCGCCCCGTCCATGGCGCCGAACAATTGGCTTTCACGCGACAACTGCTCACGCTTGTCCCGGGCCTGCGCGCCGTCGATCAGGCCCGCGCGCAGGTCGCTGTCGATGGACATCTGCTTGCCGGGCATCGCGTCCAGGCTGAAGCGCGCCGCCACTTCAGCGACACGCTCCGACCCCTTGGTGATCACCAGGAAGTTGACGATGGTGAGGATCATGAAGATCACCAGGCCCACCGCCAGGTTGCCGCCCACCACGAAATTGCCGAACGCCTCGACGATATCACCGGCGTCCTGCTCCAGCAGGATCAGGCGCGTGGTGGCGATCGACAGGGCCAGGCGAAACATCGTGGTCAGCAGCAGAATCGAGGGGAACGACGAAAACGCCAACGGCCCGGGCAGGTACAGCGCGAGCACAATCAGCAGGCAGGCAATACAGATGTTGAGCGCGATCAGGATGTCCACCAGCCAGGTGGGCAACGGCACGATAAACATGAATACGATGGCCAGGACCACCACCGCGCCCAGCACTTCAGCACGTTGCGCAACCTTGAGCAGAACGCGGTTGAGGGCTGCCAGCGCCGTCACGCGCGGGCCTGCGCGTCATCGCCAAGACGTGGATGAAGTTGTTCCAGACGGGTGAGCTCATCCATCACCAGCAAAAAATTATGCAGGCCTTCCTGGCGCCCACGATTGTCGCGCCACAGGGCCAATGGCAACCCCTTGAGCATCGGGTAGAGCGCGTTCAGCGAGGCCAACTTACCGGTCGACGCCTCCCCCACCAAAGCCTCGGCCAGGCGCTGGACTTCAGAGGCGGCAATGCCATTTGCGGCATACCCCAGCAGGCGCTGCAGCAGCACCACGGCGTCATGTTCGACCTTCAGGCGCAGGATCAACGTTTGGCAGTTGCACAATACCCCGCTCAATTGACCGCAGCTTTGCAGCCCCAGCAGCAGCGTGCGCAACTGCCCCGTCGGAACCGACGAAGTATGGGCCGCGATATCGTCCGCCAGCGCGCGGCGCATCACGTTGAGCCCTGCCGCAAACTGCTCGCCGCCGTAGACACCCAGCAGTGACTGCATCATGGACGCCAGGGATTGGCGCACCACCACACTGGCGTAATACAACGCGCGGACTGCCTGGCGCTCCTGAGGATCATCGCTGGCCGCTTGCAACGCCATGGCGATGTTGAGGCCGGCCTGGATTTCGCGCTGGTAGCGTACTTCGAGTTTGGCCAGGGCATCGCGCGCCAGTGCCGCTTCGGTCTTGCGCACCTCGGCTTCCGCCTGGGCCGTTACCTGCCGAAGTACCACGTAGGCGCGCGCCGGATCGTTACCGGTGAGTTCCAGCAGCCTGTCGACACTGGGTTGCTGCAGCAATTGCAGCCTGACACGTCGAGAAATCGAGGCCAGGGTAGCCTGGGCCGGATGCCCCAACTGGTCATAAAGCTGCGACAGCTGCTCCGCCGGGGTGACTCGAACGCCCATTGAACGCTGGCTCAGGGCCTTGCTGTTGGACACCACTTCCTGACTGAAAAGGTTGGCGAGGGCGTCGACATCTGCTGACACAGCAGGCGTTTGGGCGCCGGTGGCCTTAGCAGGGGCGGGCTGATCCAGGCTTTGGAGCTTTTGCACATCAGGGAAGGATTCGACTTTCATGGGCATGCCGGGACAGGAAGTGTGTGCTTGTGTGGCAAACAATCCCGTTACGGTTCCATGGTTCTCAACATTGCCGCGCGTTTTGAAAAGACCGGCACGTACTCATGCTCCTTTTTGCAAACCGTTGCGCAAAAAGGACTCTTTTCAAGATATTTAATTATATAAATCAAACAGTTATGTATTTTTTTCGCTTGGCACAACCGGTGCTAAAGGGGTTCCCGTCGAAACCATTTCGATAGCGTCTACCCTGAGGAAAAAATCATGGATATCCCTATTGGTGCTTTAGCCCACTTTGTCGGCGGTTCGCCTCAATTCATGCTCCACCTGACGGACGACCATCAGAAAAAACTCCGACGTTTTATCCACAAGCGTGTGCTCAACCCCGAAGATGCGGACGACATTTTGCAACTGACCTACCTGGAAGCCTGGCGCAACAGGGACCGCTTCAGCGGCCAGGCCACCCTCAGCACCTGGATGTGCGGCATTGCGCAGAACCTCATCCGCAATCACTTCCGACGCCTATATGCCAAGCCGGTGCACTGCGAATTCGATGAAGCGCTGTGGCATGGCCAAGAGGACAAAAAAAATCTGGATTGGGAGTTCGAGATCAACCGCCGGCTGGAGAAAACCCTGATCGCCATCAAGGACCTCCCGGTGGAGATGCGCAGAACCTTGTACGCATCACTGGAGACCGACGGCAGCTATCAGGACACTGCCGACGTGTTGGACATACCAATCGGCACCGTGCGCTCACGCTTGTCGCGGGCACGCGAACAGCTCAAGCGCGTCACCCGCAACCCGTTGCAACCGTAAGCCAGGCTAGCTGGCAACCGTTGGGCGGCAGGGATATCTGCCCAACCGAATCACACCTTTTTCGTGCGTGGCAGGAAGATCGCCAGCAGCCCGAACAGTGGCAGGAATGAACACAGCCTGTACACGTACTCAATCCCGTTAATATCCGCCAGGTGCCCCAGCAGCGCCGCACCGATCCCGCCAAACCCGAACATCAGCCCGAAGAACACCCCGGCAATCATTCCGACATTGCCCGGCACCAACTCCTGCGCGTACACCACAATCGCCGAGAACGCCGAGGCCAGCACAAAGCCGATAATCACACTGAGCACACTGGTCCAGAACAGGTCCACATGGGGCATCAGCAACGTGAACGGCGCCACGCCGAGGATCGAAAACCAGATCACCTTTTTACGCCCGATCTTGTCGCCAATCGGCCCACCGAAGAACGTCCCCGCCGCCACCGCACCGAGAAACAGGAACAGGTGCAACTGCGAACTGGCCACTGACAGGTCGAACTTCTCGATCAAGTAAAACGTGAAGTAACTGGTGATGCTCGCCATGTAGAAGTACTTGGAAAACACCAGCAGCCCGAGCACCACCAACGCGCTCATCACGCGTCTCTTCGACAGGCCGTGGGTCGCTGCCTGGCCGGCCTTGAGCTTGAACAGGTTCAGGTGGGTTTGGTACCAACGGCTGATCGCATACAGCACCACCAGCGCGAAGATCGCGAACAGACCAAACCAGGCCACATTGCCCTGGCCGAACGGAATGATGATCGCCGCGGCCAGCAACGGGCCGAACGCCGAGCCCGCATTGCCGCCGACCTGGAACGTCGACTGCGCCAGGCCATAGCGCCCGCCCGAGGCCAGCCGCGCCACCCGGGATGCCTCCGGGTGAAAGGTCGACGAACCGATCCCGATCAGCCCTGCCGCCAGCAGGATCAGTGGGAAGCTGCCGACCTGGGACATCATCAAAATGCCCACCAGCGTGCAGATCATCCCGCACGGCAATAGAAATGGCTGTGGATGACGGTCGGTGTAGTAACCCACCCACGGCTGCAACAGCGACGCGGTGAGTTGGAACGTCAGGGTAATCAGCCCGATCTGGGTAAACGTCAGGCCGTAACTGGCCTTGAGCATCGGGTAGATCGACGGCAGCACCGACTGGATCAAGTCATTGATCAAATGCGCCAGCGCCACCGCACCGATGATGCGCATGACCAGCGGGCTGGTTTGCCCGGCGGCGGTAGGGGGATTGCTAAGAGCCATGAGCAGGTTTCCGTACAGCAGGGGAATGCACAGGTGCAGGTGCGACAATGTGCCACTTTCAGGGGCAGGAAGGCTATCCCGTTAGGGAGCTAACGACTACATCGGCATAACGCGCGCCCTGTAGGAGCCGGCTTGCCGGCGAAAAAACCGAGAGCGCCACGCACAGCCAGGATGCCCACTGCGCAAGGTTCACGTCATGGCTTGTAAAGGGCCAGCAGGTCGAGTCCCTTTAATTTGCAGGACGTTTCCTAGACAATCCCCGGCGCCTTGTGCCTGTTGGAAAGGGTGGCTAGTCTTCGGTCCGTCACTGAATTCAGTGATCGGGTTTAGCAGCCCGTTTCAATAGACGCACGGTTCATGTCTCCCTCTATGGTGGCTGTGCGTGGGGCACCTTCGGGTGCGCTGGTTTTCCTATTGACCGGTCTGCTAACCCGCGTACAGCTGCCACCTTTCGTTTAGCAGCGTTAGTGGTAGCTCCCAAGCTCAATAGGAGTTACACCATGACCAAGGCTCTCCCCGACCCACCCGTAGACTGCCTCGTCGTCAACGAACACCTCAGCTTCGAAGATGCCCAGCTCTACCTCTCCCACCTGATCCACAGCGCCTCAGCCACCGTGCTGGACTGCCGTGACCACCTGCAACCCCACGACCGCGCCAAAATCCACGCCGTGTGGCACCTGCTGGAAATGGCCAAGACCGTGATCGACCGCTCGGTTGAATGCCTGCCCCGGCACACGGCATAACCCACTGGCACCCTCGCTTTTTGTAGGAGCGGTTCCCTCCTACTCAAGGCTCATCGGTTTTTCTTTGTTGGCGTGTATCAGGCGGATATTCCCAAAATGCCCGGGTCTGTGACTCGGGCGATGAAAGACTACGCCGCTTTCTCGTGTACTGATCCAGGCCAGGCAGGCACGCAACCTCAATTTATTCAGTGACCCAATTTAGCTCATGGCTTAGGCCCGCCGCGGTGGAAGAGCCCCTTCAAAAAGTGAAAAGGCCCGATGCAGGAAACTGTTGAAACGAGCGGAATCACGCCGCAGCCCTGCCTGTTGACCTCCAATCAGGCACAGATGGGCCACCTGACCAATCACTTCTGCTTGGCCTGGCATATGGACCAAGCGGCGGCACGTCCGTATCGCGAAGTCCAGTCGTCTTGTGTCAACACGCTGCTGGAACTCGCCTACCAACGGATCGTGCAGCGACCAGGCTCGGATGGAAACTTCCCGCCCAGGTTGTTTCTCAGCGGCAATACTCAAGTAGCGTTTCAAGATTTCGCCCGCGCTACGACCCTGCGCTGCATAGGCGAGCATGCGCCCCGTGTAGTCTTCTTCCCAAGCGGCCAGCAAGGTGCGGACAAAGTCTTCGCGATTGCGGAAATGGTGATAGAACGATCCGCGGGTCACATTCAATCGGCGCGATAGACTCTCGGCCGAAACGCCCATATGCCCTATTTGGTCGAGGGCCTCAAAACCAGCCGCGACCCAATGGTTACGAGTTAGTTTTCTCACGAGTGACTTCGCTCCATATTTAGCGCCATACAGACTGTGTAGGGTGCGCAACCGATTGATACGCTACGAACACCAGCAAAGACGGCCGTCGCGTTTTGCACGCCAGCCCTTTTCATGGAGCTCGCCTTGAAGAAAATCGTTCTGGTCTAAGCTAGACAAGCACTGACAGGGCAACAAGGAGCGTTATACGACAAGCCACTGCAACAAGAAACGTGACATGGCATGTCGCCTAATTAGCAGTTAGACCTCAGGAGAGATCCCCGATGCCCAGAGAATCCCAGCTCATTACGTCCGTGCCAGTCCCCTCGAGGTCCGGCATCTCCCACCTTTACACGTCGATGAACCTAGCGGACGCTTTTGCGATTCGGCTCCCTGCGGGCACATCTAGCAATCCAGATTTGTTAGCTCAATTCATCCTTTCCCACCAGCCACCCTGGATCGGATGGCTCACGCAAGTCCGAGATATTATCGTCGTCTGTTTTGGTCTCAAGACAGCCAAACACTTGGCATCACTTGCTAATCGGATTGGACCCTTCAAGGTCTACAGCACGAACCAGACTGAAATCGTGTTGGGAGAGGACGACAAGCACCTCGACTTCCGGATATCGGTTCTATGTTCTGAAGAGGCAGAGCCAGAAGGCTGTCACCAACTCGTTTTTTCAACCGTGGTCCAGTGCCACAACCGTCTAGGCCGGGCCTACCTCTTCATCATTGCGCCATTTCACCGCTTGGTGGTTAAAGCCAGCCTCATCCATGCAGCGCGCATCGGTTGGCCTCTGGCTACCAGCCCCAACAGCTTGCCAGCGAAAAACGCACTGGCGCCTCGTTAACCCTGAATGCCCGCGTTATCGTTGACGACCATCGCAGGCAAGCCGGCTCACAGGAGGCCGGGTTTGCCCCGCCGCTCGTCGCCAGAGCTGGGGTTTTCCGTTAAACAGTTGAAAGCGTAGATAAAAATTCAACAAAAACGCTTGACGCATTCCCGTTCTACGCGAATAATGCGCGCCACTGGCTACATAGCTCAGTTGGTTAGAGCATAGCATTCATAATGCTGGGGTCCGGGGTTCAAGTCCCTGTGTAGCCACCAAGTACTAAAAACGGCTTACCGAAAGGTAGGCCGTTTTTTTATGCCTGAAGAAAAGTGATCGAGTAAACAGTCGCCGGTTATATCGGGTAACAGAACACTTGCCTAGCCCGGACTCCAACGCAAACGCTGACAGGCTGCTGGCGCGAACGGAAAAGCTACGTCTAGGCAGGCGATTGGCTATCGCTCACTGAATTGCGCATTTGGAGGGGATGTACAACACTCTCTCGGACCTCATAGCCCCATCTTGCAATACGCCCAGGTGCGCATTCCAGACATGGATATTCAAATGACGCTACTCACCGACATCCTGATTTCAGAGCTTCTCACCATGGATAAGGTGGTAAAAAATCCTGGTGCCAAGCCGACCCTGTTCAAAAAATCGCTGAGGCGCAACTACACCGTCCAATCGCCTGATGGCACTCATTCATTTGAACTCTATACACGGCAAAACCAGATAGATCCCGATGCCTTTTCCTGCGGCCTGACTTTTTATCCACGACCAGGCGACAAGGGCATCGCGCTGACCCGATACAACGGCAGCTATCATATCCATCGCAACCCGCTGGAAGGCGACGAAGAGATCCGCAACCTGTGCCACATCCACTTGGCGACAGAACGCTATATGGAACTGGGCAAGGTGGATAAATATGCAGAGACCACCACTCGATACACAGACCTCAGCGGTGCTTTGACATGCCTGCTGGCGGACTGCAACATCACGGGCCTGGAGCTAGACTCCAACACAGATGATCACTCACCTCAGATAGCGCTCTTCGAATGAACGACTTGGCCGCAATACGACAATCGCTATGCACCGCGTTCTGCGAGGACGTAGTGATCAGCGAGCGTGGCGATCTACTGACCGTTTCAATCCCCCTCACTGCGCGGGACGGGGACTGTTTCACCGCGTACCTGAGCCGCAGAAATGGCGGCTGGCGCGTATCCGATGCGGCCAACACCATGATGCGGCTCAGCTATGAAAATGACCTGACCAAACTGCTGGCAGGCCCCAGGGCAAAGCTTTACGAATGCATTCTGGCCGAAAGCGGCCTGCTCGAGGACGATGGCGAGATCTACATCGACGTGCCTGCCGACAAGCTTTCTCGCGGTATTTTCACGCTTGGCCAAGGCCTGAGCAGAATCGAAGACATCGCACTCTGGACTAAAAGCCGCGTGGGTTCGACCTTTACACATGACCTGCGAGAGCTGCTGTATTCGTTCGTTCCCAAGGACGTCATCGAGGAGAGTTATGTCCCCGAGGTTCATGGCGGAGAGGACTACGTCATCGATTACCGGATAAAAACCGATGGCAAACCGGTTTTCCTGTTCGGTGTAAACGGCAAGGACAAAGCGCGCCTGACGACGATAACGTTGCTTCACCTTAAACAAGCCGGAATCAAATTCGACTCGATCATCGTGTGCGGCGATTTCTATGAACTGCCGAAAAAAGATGCTTCGCGCCTAATGTCGGCAGCCAACGATATCGCGCCATCTATTCAGGACACGTTAGCCATCATCGAGAAGGTTCAGCATCGTATGGCATAAGCCAACTCGTGCCACCTGCTGTCAGTAACCCACCCTCCCCCAACACTAAACGGAATCAGTGTTCGATGGCCTCCATGTCCCTGCTCCTTTTTCTCGCACTATCAGCGCTGCCTCTGTCCGTGAATGCCGCCGAAGGAAAAAGCCCTTTCGAACGCGCCAGTCTGATGACCATCGCCATTCCGGTACTGACGACCTTCGCCGCGACGGGTACTACCTCTCACCCGATAGAGATGCTCAAGTCCGCCAAGAACGAAGCGCTGGCATTCATTGGCTCGGACGGCGATATCCGCAGCGCACGCTTTGAACTCGCCGTACGCGCCTACCACGCGAATTACCCGGCCCCCCATATGAGCGACATGCAGTTGGCTCAGGCGATTGCGGTTACAGACTAGCGGGGATTGCCAGGCACTTAAAAACCTCCCTGCCGGTTTTATGAGTCGCGATTTACCTGTAAAAAGCAGTACCCCCAAGGACAACAGATCATTCTCAAAATGAACGGAGTTCAGCGCGTGTTTTCGATTTCCCGCCGTCAACTGACACTCATCGCCGCCGCGCTCGCCCTTGCGGCCTGCCACACCTCCGTCAACGAACAGCCACCGGCACCGGAGCTGGGCTCCGGCTATCGTACTGACCTCACCACCCAGCACGCCGAGCGCCATATGGCCGCCGCCGCCAACCCGCTGGCAGCCGAAGCAGGGCGTGAGATGTTGCGCTTGGGTGGTTCGGCCATCGATGCAGCGATTGCCATGCAGGCGGTGTTGACGCTGGTGGAGCCGCAGTCGTCGGGTATTGGCGGTGGTGCGTTCATCATGCTGTGGGACGGAGAAAACGTGCACGCGTATGACGGTCGTGAAACGGCGCCGGCCGGGGCGACGGAGCGGTTGTTACTGAAGGCCGACGGCAAGCCGATGGCGTTCACCGATGCACAGATTGGCGGGCGTTCGGTGGCGACGCCGGGTGTGTTGCGGGCACTGGAAATGGCGCACAAGAAGACTGGGAATCTGCCATGGGCGAAGCTGTTCGAGCCGGCGATTCGTCTGTCGGAACAGGGCTTCGTGATTTCCCCGCGCTTGCACAGCCTGATTGCCGCTGACCGCTATATCGCGCAATCACCCGACATGGCGGCGTACTTCCTGAATGCCGATGGCACCGCCAAAGCCGCCGGCACGCTGTTGAAAAATCCGGCGCTGGCCGCCGTGTTCAAGCGCGTCGCCAAGGAAGGGCCCGACGCGCTGTACCACGGCCCGATTGCCGACGAGATCGCGCGCAAGGTGCAGTGCAATCGCAATGCCGGCAGCCTCTCGCAGGCGGATCTTCAAGGCTATGCCGCCAAGGAACGCGCGCCGCTGTGCACTGACTACAAGCGCTGGAAAATCTGTGGCATGCCGCCGCCGTCCTCGGGCGCAATTGCCATCGCGCAAATCATGGGCACGTTGCAGGCGCTGGAAGCCCGCGACCCACGCCTGGCCATCGCGCCGATGACGCCGGTGAAGAACGCCTCCCCCGCCGGCCTTGAGCCCACGCCCGAAGCGGTGCACCTGATCGCCGAAGCCGGCCGCCTGGCCTTTGCCGACCGCGCGTTGTATGTGGCCGATTCGGACTTTGTGCCGGTACCGGTCGCCGGCCTGGTCGCGCCGGACTACCTGGCCCGGCGCGCCACGCTGATCGGCGAGCGCAGCATGGGCATCGCCAAACCCGGCCAGCCGGCGGGCATCCAGGTGGCCTACGCGCCGGACCGCTCGCCGCTGCGCATATCCACTTCGCAAGTGGTGGCGGTGGATGACCAGGGCGGCGCCGTGTCGATGACCACCACGGTGGAGGCAGCATTTGGCTCGCACGTGATGGTCCAGGGCTTTTTGCTGAATAACCAGATGACCGACTTCTCGTTCATTCCCGAAGAAAACGGCCAGCCCGTGGCCAACCGTGTACAGCCCGGCAAACGCCCGCGCTCGGCCATGGCGCCGACCCTGGTGTTCGACCGCCAGAGCGGCGAATTACTGGCCACTGTCGGCTCGCCAGGCGGTTCGCAAATTATCGAGTACGTGAGCAAATCCCTGGTGGCGATGCTCGACTGGAATATGGACCCGCAAGCAGCCATCAGCCTGCCCAACTTTGGTAGCCGCAACGGCGCTACCGAGCTGGAAAACGGTTTGTTCAGCCCTGCACTGAAACAGGCGCTGAAGGACAAGGGCCATGCGCTGAGCGAGATCGATATGACCAGCGGCATCCAGGCCATCGTTCGCACGCGGGATGCCAAGGGCAAGGTGTCGCTGAGCGGCGGCGCCGACCCTCGGCGTGAAGGCGAAGCGTCAGGCGACTGATCTTTAAAGAACGGAGAGAGCACGGTGCACAAGGCAAACAATCTCGGCGCCCTTCCCGGTGTCGATCACGGGTTTTGTTCGATCAATGATCCGCTGCAGCCAGAGGATGTGTTCATCTGCAAGCAGGTGCACAGTGCGTCGGTAATTGAATGGCAGGCGGACCAGGTGGCCAATACGATCGAGGCCGATGGTGTGATTACGCGCCATCATCACCCGATTGCGGTGATCACCGCCGACTGCCTGCCCCTGTTGTTCGCCGCGAAAAACGGCGGGCGGGTAGCAGCGGTGCATGGCGGCTGGAAGGGACTGCAACGCGGGATTATCGCCAATGTCGTGCAGCGGTTTGCGGCGCAAGGGATTGCGGCGGACCAGTTGCAGGTGGCTATCGGGCCGTCGATCAAGCCGTGCTGTTATGAAGTAAGCGAGGGGTTTATTGCCGAGTTTCAGGCGGACCAGGGGCATGTGTGGCAAAACAGCCGGGCGCCGTGGCACATCGTGCAACCGGCACCGCTGCTGTCACCGCAGATTGCACCGCCCCACGCGCGGCAGGCGGGAAGTGCATGGTTTGACCTGAGCGGGTATGGGCTGATGCTGCTGCAAGCGGCGGGGATAAAGCGCGAGCACATCGAGGTGAGTGAGGTGTGCACGTACTGCACCTCTCCAACGTTCGCCAGCTACCGAAGAAGGACCCATCACCCGCAGGAAACGAAGACGTTGTTGTATTCGTGGATTGCTCGCACGACCTAGAGACAGGAAACCTACAGCCATCCCTCCAAGGTCCTCTCACTATCGCCAAAACTCAAAGTGCCATGTCATGTTTTGCGATAAAAAGGCTCTTGAGCATCTCCTTTTCCCCTGCGATTTTCTGGCCCGCCACTTCTTGCCAGAGGCTACGTCAAGGACGTAGAATTTCACGTGTTAACGATCATAGAATCTCCGCTGTTCAGCAAGCTATGGCCTGACTACTGGTCCGAAGAAGAACGGGGGATTTTCATGGCGTTTCTAGCTAGCCATCCTGATGCCGGAACTATTGTGCCGGGCTCTGGAGGTTGCAGAAAGGTACGCTGGAACCTGGAAGGCCGAGGTAAAAGTGGATCAGTGCGAGTCATCTACACCACACAGCTAGCGTGTGGATCGCTGGTAGCACTACTGATTTATGGCAAAGGTGCTACCGAGAGTATTCCAGCGCATATCCTGTATAAAATCGCGAAGGAAATGAACCATGCCACTCACTGAGAAACAACTAAAAGAACGCGACGCCAAGCGCAATATTGGCGAGGAACTACTGGCTGCCATTATGGACGTTAGAGCAGGACGTCACGGCGATGTCCATCATGTAGAAATCACCCAGGCCGCCGAAGCAAGAAGCAAGACCGGGCTGTCGCAACCCAAATTCGCTGAACTCCTGGGAGTGTCTGTAAGAACTCTTCAAGAGTGGGAGCAAGGACGTCGGTCACCTTCCGGGGCAGCACGGTCACTGCTGCATATTGCCGCGATACGACCGGACGTTTTTCGGGAAGTCCTCAGTAACGCCTGATGGCGCTACTGGCCTTTGGTTGATGATTACCGACTGATCTTCAACCCCTTACGCCCTGCATGCCGCTCCAGCGCCAGTTCAATCAACCGGCTCACCAGCTCGCTGTAACTCATCCCCGCCGCCTGCCACAGCTTGGGGTACATGCTGATGCGGGTGAAGCCGGGCAGTGAGTTGATTTCGTTGATCAGCACTTCGCCGTCGTCAGTGAGGAACACATCGACCCGCGCCAACCCTGAGCAGCCCAGTACTTCAAACGCTTCGATGGCCAGGCGGCGAATCTTCTCGTTGGCCTCAACGCTGATATCCGCCGGCACCACCACTTGGGCCGCCTGGTCGTCGATGTATTTGCTGTCGTAGGAATAGAAGCCGCTGCTCACCACGATCTCGCCGCAACCGCTGGCGATGGGGTGGTCGTTGCCCAAAACAGCACATTCGATTTCGCGGCCCTGGACGGCGGATTCCACCAACACTTTTTCATCAAAGCCGAGGGCTAGCTCGACGGCAGCCTGGTACTCGGCTGCGTTGCCGACTTTGCTCACGCCCACCGACGAACCCTGGTTGGCAGGTTTGACGAACATCGGCAGGCCGAGCTTGTTCACCGCAGCCTCAAAGGTTGTGCGGGCCGCGTTGCCACGAGTCAGGGTGATGAACGGCGTGACCGCAATGCCAGCATCGCGCAGCAGGCGTTTGCTGATGTCCTTGTCCATGCACACGGCCGAGCCGAGTACGTCGGAACCGACAAAAGGCAAGTCGGCCATGCGCAGCAGGCCTTGCAGGCAGCCGTCTTCGCCGAGAGTGCCGTGGACGATGGGGAAGATCACGTCGATGTGTGCCAGCAGTCCCTGACCGGACGTTTCCACCACTTGCTGGCTGGCCTTGCCGGGCACCACCGCCAGTTCGCGGTTGGATTGGTTGAGGGCGATCAGGGCCGGGTTTTCCTGGTTGATCAGGAAATTCGAGGTGTCGTTGAGGTGCCAGTGGCCTGCCTTGTCGATGCCGATCAGCACGGGCTCGAAACGCGAACGGTCGAGGGCATCGACGATGTTGCGCGCCGACTGCAACGACACTTCGTGCTCGGCCGAACGGCCACCAAAAATAATCCCTACCCGCACCTTGCTCATGACTCGGCCTCACTGTTGAAAGTAAGGCTTCTTACCACGGGCAGTCAGCGATTCGCTACCAGATGTGCACCGAATAATACGTAGCAACCGCCGGCAAAGCGGTCGAGCCATTTGCGCGAGCGGCCGTAGAGGTTGGCCATGCGCTCGCTGGAAAACACCAGGGCCACGCTGGAATACCAGCTGAACGATAAGGTGGCCATGATGATCACCGCCAGGGTCAGCAACATCGGCGACGGCGAGGGCGGCATCGTGGAGGCGAAGATAGTCGCGACAAACAACGCGGCCTTGGGGTTGGACAAGTTGCCCAGCAAGCCCAGGCGCCACGCGGAAAACAGCGAGCGCTGCGGCTCGTCGGGCAACAGGTTCTGACTCATGGCCGGGGCCGAACGCTTGAACAGCTTCAGCCCCAGGTAGATCAGGTAGCAACCGCCGATAATCTTGAATGCCAGGTACAGCATGGGCGCGGTGGTGAACAGCGACTTGATCCCCAGGCCGCCCGCCAGCCCCCACATCACCGTGCCCGTGGCCACGCCGGCTGACGCCACCACGCCATGACGGCGCGAGCAACTGGCCGCCAGTTGCGCGGTGTTGAAGAAGTTGGGCCCGGGCGTGACCACCGCCACCATCCATAACAAGGCCAACGAGGCCAGCGGCGCCGCATAGGCTGGGTTGAACAATTCCATGGGAAGGCAGCTCCATCAGCACGATGATCGAACGAGGATCATAGGCCTCACCCAGCACCTGCACAATCGTACAAGACCCCGGCAGACAGGGGGAGGCAGACTGGGTTAACGTGTTTCCACCTCATTTTGTGACAAACCACTATGGGCAAACCCATCCCCACGCTCGACTGGCTGCACCGCGCCCCGCACGCCAGCGGCCTGGACCGTATCGAGGCGTACTTTGCCGGCTTTGCGTTCGACCCGCATCGCCATGACACCTACGCCATCGGGCGCACATTGTTCGGCGTGCAGAGTTTTCACTATCGCGGCTGCATGACCCACAGCCTGCCCGGCACGACCATGGTGATTCATCCCGATGAAACCCATGACGGTCGGGCCAGCAGCGTGGAAGGGTTCAAGTACCGGATGATCTACGTGGAGCCGGCGCTGATCCAGCAGATCCTCGGCGGCAAGCCGTTACCGTTTATCCCTGGAGGGGTGACCAACGATCCGTGGCTGTTCCGTGCCAGCGAAGTATTGCTGCAAAGCCTGGATTGCCCCATCGACCCGTTGCAGGAACAGGACGCGATGTTCGACCTGGCCCAGGCGCTGAGCAATGCCTCAGGTGTGATCACCAGCCGCAAGACCTTCGACTACGTCGCTACCGAGCGCGCCCGGGAATTTATCCACAGCGCCCTGGGCCGCAGCATCACCCTGGATGAAATGGCCGACCACGCTGGCCGTGACCGCTGGGCCTTGTCGCGGGATTTCCGTTTGCTGTTCGGCACCAGCCCCTACCGCTACCTGACCATGCGCCGCCTGGACCTGGTGCGCAGCCTGCTCGCTCAGGGGCAGTCGCTGGTCGACGCAGCGATGACCGCCGGCTTCACCGACCAGAGCCATATGACCCGGCAGTTTCGCAGCACCTACGGGATGCCGCCGTCGCGCTGGGTAAAGATGCTCGGCCGCTGAAATACAACCCTCTGTAGGTGCCGGCAAGCCGGCTCCTACATAAGGGTGTTTCAGACGAGGGTTTTGCCGTCGATGGGTTGGCCGATGGTAAGGAAGTGCCCGCCCGCCACATGGTGCAAGGTGCGCAACTCATCCTGCCCTTCGAAGTGCCAGTGGCCATCGCTGAACACACGCTCATCGGCATACGCCGCAACCACTTCGCCAAGGAACAAGTCATAGGTCTGCTGGTTGTGGGGCTCGGGCAGCAGGCGGCATTCCAGCCAGGCGACGCAGCCTTCGAGTAACGGTGCCTCGGTGTGTTCACCGTTGAAGGTTTGCAGGCCATAAGCGGCGAACTTGTCGCGTTCGGTGCCGGTGGTGTTGCCGACCGTTTGCACGAGGTCGGCCTGGGCGGCACAAGGCACCTGCAGCACGAAGGTGCCGGCGCCTTCCAGCAGTTGGCGGGTCCAGGTGGCCTTGTCGAGCACCACGGCGACTTTCGGCGGCTCGAAATCCAGCGGCATGGCCCAGGCGGCGGCCATAATATTGCGCTGGCCGTTGTGCGCGGCGCTGACCAGCACGGTCGGGCCGTGGTTGAGCAAGCGGTAGGCCTTGGACAGCGGAACGGGGCGACGGTGAGTAGGGCTCATGGAGGATCGGCTCTTCAAGCGAGAAAAACCCTACGATACCTCAAGCACGAGCCCCACAGGTCAGCTCGACAGCTGGTTGGCGAACTGCCCCACCGCGCTGACCACCTTCTGCGCGCCGTCTTGAATTTCCACGATCACCGTGCCCGCTTCCGCCGCCAGGGCCAGGCCTTGTTCGGCTTGCAGGCGGCCGTCGGTCATCAGTGCCACGGCGTCGCGGGCCATGTCCTGGTTCTGGCGCACCACGCCGACGATTTCTTCGGTGGCCTTGCTGGTGCGCGAGGCCAATTGGCGCACTTCATCGGCCACCACCGCAAACCCTCGGCCCTGCTCACCGGCACGCGCCGCTTCGATGGCCGCGTTGAGCGCCAGCAAGTTGGTTTGTTCGGCGATGCCGCTGATGGTCTTGACGATGGTGCCAATCACTTGGGACTGGGCATTCAACGCCTCAATGCCCTCGCCGGCCTGTTGCATGTGCTTGGCCAGCTCGCGCATCACGTCCACAGCCTCGGTCACCACGGTCGTACCGCGCTGAGCGCTGTTGTCGGTTTGCAGCGAAGTGCTATAGGCAATGTTGGCCGCCTCGGCAATCGCTTGTTCACGGTTGACCTGGTCGGTGATTACCGTGGCGAACTTGACGACTTTGTACAGGCGAGCGTTGGCGTCCAGCACCGGGTTGTAGGTGGCTTCCAGCCACACCACACGGTTATGGCTGTCTACCCGTTTGAAGCGCGCGGCCACGAATTCACCCGCGTTCAAGCGCTTCCAGAAGTTCTGATACTCGGCGCTGTTGTACTCCTGCGGCTCGCAGAACATACGGTGATGTTTGCCCTGGATCTGCGCCAGGCTGTAGCCCATGCCGCCGAGGAACCGGTCATTCGCGGTGAGCACGTGTCCGCCGAGGTCGAACTCGATAACTGCCGTGGAGCGCACCAGTGCGGTGATCAGGTTTTCGTGCTCGCGCGACGCTTCGATGGTACGGGTGAGGTCGCTGGAGTAAATCGAAAAATGCTTGATGTGCCCCTCCGAGTTGCGCACCGGCTGCACAATCGAGCGCAGCCACGCTTCCTTGCCATTGCCGCGCATCAGGCGCACGGTGCCGGCGAAATGTTCGCCGCGCAGCAATGCATGCTTGAAGCGCTGCTGGAATTCGTCCTGACGCACATGCGCCGGCACCAATTCTTCGATGTGGCGTCCCACGAGGCTGCTCGCCTGATAGGCCAATTCTTGCAGAAAGTTGGTATTCGCCCACTCCACCCGGCCTTCGGCGTCCAGCATCAGGCACAGCATTTCGCTCTCCAAGCTCTCCTTGACCTGCTGCAAACTCGAAAACTCTTCACGAAGAGCTGACAGCTCCTGCTTCAAACGGGTGTTGAACATGGGGCACCGATGGTCATTTTGTGAGGTATATCTGACCTGCATCGGCGCTGCCGGGGTTTTCTGAAGCGCTTTTTGGTAAGGGGCCCAACTGTTTTTTTGGAGCCATCAACTGCCATTGTTTCGGCACACGCCCATCACCTTGTATTCGAGGGTATTGAGCGTGCCGGTGGAGTCTTCATAGGTCATGCGCGACGGCACGGGATTACACGAACGGATCGGCGGCGTCATGTTGACCACCTTGGCAATGTCCAGGGTCATGCCGTAGCGATAGGTCTGGACCTCGGGCGCCGGCTTGCCTTTTTTCACGGCGTAATCGGCCATGGCTTTTTCGTTGCGCTCCATCATCAGGCCGAAGGTGCGGTCGCCCCCGCCCTCTGCCAGAGCACCGAATGACAGGATTGCAGCGATTACACCCAAGCCAACTTTATAAAAGTTCATGACACGTTCCTCAACTGAAAAGTTAAGTACCGAGACTAACGAACGAACCCTGACGCCAGGTTCACCAAAACATTACTTATTTGTTAGATAACCGTAAGTTTCCAAAATTGTAATATTCATGCCACTTCGCTGTTATCCGCCGTTTGCAACTATCAGCCCGGGCCAGATCAATAAGAACACCCACCTCCCTAAGAAGCTGAACACTGCCAATACCGAGGAGCGAAACATGCGTATCCGTAACGTTGCACTTCCCCTTTCACTGTTTGCCGCACTGCCCCTGGCTGCCGTGGCCGTGGAAGACAAACCCGAAGGCTTTATCGAAGGCAGCAGCGTGAATGTGCTGGCGCGTAATTTTTACTTCAACCGCGATGACCGCAAGGGCCAGTCCAGCCCCACCGGCAATGGTTATTCAGAGGCCTGGGCCCAGGGTTTGATCGGCAAATTCGAGTCCGGGTTTACTCAGGGCACGGTGGGTTTTGGCCTGGACGCCTTCGCCATGGTCGGTATAAAGCTCGACTCAGGCACCGGCCGCAGCGGCGGCAAGGGCTCATTCGGCATGCTGCCGGTGGACAGCGATAACCGCCCGGAAGACAACTACAGCAAAGTCGGTGGCGCGGCGAAATTGCGTGTACTGGACACGGTAATCAAGGCCGGCGATGTGTTCCCACTCACCCCCGTGGTGGCCTATGGCGATTCGCGCGTGTTGCCGGAAAGCTTTCGTGGCGTGACCTTGCAGAACACCAGCCTTGAAGGCCTGAGCCTGCAAGGCGGGCGCTTGAGCGGCATGAGCCAACCCAGCGAAAGCGGCATGAACAAAGGCTTTTCGACGTTTTATGCGGGGCCGGTCGACTCGCCCTGGATCGGCTATTTCGGTGGCGATTACTCACTCAACAAACACCTCAGCGTCAGCCTCTACAGCAGCCGCTTGAAGGACGCCTGGGACCAGTATTACTTCGGCACCGCCGCGAGTTACCCACTGACCGACGACGTTTCGCTGTTCGGCGACTTCAACTACTACAAGGCGGTGGACGAAGGCAAAAAGCTGCTGGGGGAATTCAATAACAACATCTGGAGCGCCAAGCTCGGCGTCAAGGTCGGCGCCCACAGCCTGGCCGTGTCGCACCAGCGCAACAACGGCGATGACGACTTCGACTACCTGCGCCAGTCGGACTCTATCTTTCTCAACAACTCGATCCAGTACAACGACTTCAACTCGCCCAAGGAGCGTTCATGGATGGTGCGCTACGACCTGGACATGCAGCCGTTCGGCATTCCCGGCCTGTCGTTCATGACCCGCTATGGCAAAGGCACCGGCGCCGACTACAGCAACGCCAACGCGGTGTACATGCGCCGCGATGCGGCCGGCGATCCACTTACCGATCAACGCCGCTGGGAGCGGGATATCGAGGCCAAGTATGTGGTGCAAGAGGGCAACTTGAAGGACTTGTCGCTGCGACTGCGCCAGGCCACGGTGCGCTCAAGTGCATTTGAGTCGGACCTGGAAGAAGTTCGCGTCATTATCGAGTATCCACTGGCAATCCTCTAAGCCCCACTGACATTCACTTGCCAATGCCGTACATCTCTTCACATGTTGAAGTCTGTCAGAACTGTAATATTGGCCCCACCTTCTCGTTAAGTTGCACTTTTTATACTGCACATCGAACACATCTCATCTCTGCAGCTTTTGTGTAGCTCCTTTGGAACAGAGATGAACTTTTACGCCCCTCCCGGGTAATACCGATCAGTTAAGGGCGAGCGCTGGAACTGTGGCGATCCGACAAGCTCCCTCGCCACAGGTTACTTTCCGCTCTCTCTAATTCTTAACTGATCGGCATTACCCAGCCGGGGCGTTTTTTTTGCGCGCGCTTCAGCGACGAATCGTCGCAGCCGTCTGTCCTGGCTTGACCCTGAAGCGACTTCACCGTTCAGAGTTTTCCTAAAGCCTACTTAATGCCTCTATGAGGTCATGCCCGTTTCGTTTCCTTTGAAGGTAAATCCCCATGCGTATCCTTGTGGTTGAGGACGAGCAGAAAACCGCCGACTACCTGCAGCAAGGCCTGACCGAAAGTGGTTATGTCGTCGATTGCGCCGCCAGCGGCGTCGACGGCCTGCACCTGGCCCGGCAACACACTTATGAACTGGTGATCCTCGACGTCAACTTGCCCAACACCGACGGCTGGGAAGTGCTTGAGCAACTGCGCCGCGACGGCAACCAGCGCGTGATGATGCTGACCGCGCGCGGCCGGCTGGCCGACAAGATCAAGGGCCTGGACATGGGCGCCGACGATTATCTGGTCAAGCCCTTCGAGTTCCCCGAACTGCTGGCCCGCGTGCGCACCTTGCTGCGGCGCAGCGAACACATCCCACTGCCCGATGTGCTGCGCGTCTCGGACCTGGAACTGGACCCGCGCCGGCATCGCGCCTACCGCGGCACGCGGCGCATCGACCTGACCACCAAGGAATTCGCCCTGCTGCATGTGTTGATGCGCCAGGCCGGCGAGGTGATGACCCGCACGCAGATTATTTCCCTGGTGTGGGACATGAATTTCGACTGCGACACCAACGTGGTGGAAGTCTCCATCAGCCGCCTGCGCGGCAAGGTCGATGACCAGAGCGAGGTCAAGCTGATCCACACCATTCGTGGTGTAGGTTATGTGCTGGAGGCGCGTCAATGAGGACCAGCAGCCTGTCGATGCGCCTGGGGTTGACGGTCAGCCTGATGGGCGCCGGCCTCGTGGTGCTATTGGCGACCCTGGCTTACCTGGCCTTGACCCACGAGCTGGAAAAGCTTGCGCGTAAAGGTCTGGAAAACAAGATGGAGCAACTCGAACACAGCCTGGGCCAGGGTCTCAAACCCCACGACATCGCCACCCGCCCCCACTCGCTGCTGGACCTGGTGATGGGCCACGACAATATCTACCTGACCATCATCGGCGCGTTTCCCGATGCGCCGGTGCTGCTGAGCGTCGGTGCCAAACCCCAACAGCCGCTGTTGCTCGACGTGCCTGCCGGCAAAACCCTGGCCTACCTGAATTCGGTGGATCTGCGTGGCAATCGCATCCTCAGCGCCTCGCGCCTGATGCCGTTGCGCAGCGGCGAAAACGTGCGCGTGCTGCTCTCGCTGGACCGCACCGATGACGAGGCGTTGCTCAGTGCCTACCTGCGCTCCACGGTGATCGCGCTGCCGATGCTGTTGATCCTGATCGGCATGGGCGCCTGGTGGCTGGTGCAACGCGGGCTCGCGCCGTTGCAGCACTTCAGCCGTGTGGCGGCCCAAGTCAGCACCCAGGACCTGACCCATCGCCTGTCCCTCAACAACCTGCCCAAGGAGTTGGGCGAGCTGGCCCAGGGCATTAATTTCATGCTGCATCGCCTGGACGCCGGCGTGCAGCAACTGTCGCAATTCTCCGACGACCTGGCCCACGAACTGCGCGCGCCGCTGACCAACCTGATGGGCAAGGCCCAGGTGACCCTGTCCCGCGAGCGCCCCTCGGAGGACTACAAGGCGGGGCTGGAATCCTGCACCGAGGAAATGGAGCGCCTGTCGCGCATCGTTTCCGACATGCTGTTTCTTGCCCAGGTCAGCCACCCGGCGGCGCGGGCCGGGTTTGGCGCGGTGTCGCTGGGTGAGGAAGCGCAGCGGGTGATGGAGCTGTTCGCCTTGAGCGCCGAGGACAAGCACGTGACCCTCAGCCTGAGCGGCGACGCCTGGGTGACGGGGGATCGCCTGATGATCCAGCGCGCCATTTCCAACTTGCTGTCCAATGCCATTCGCCACACGCCCGAGGCCTCCACCGTGTTGCTGCTGGTGGAAACCTACGACCAGAGTGTGTCGCTGTCGGTGGGCAACCCCGGCCGTGGTATCGAAGCTCACCACCTGCCGCACCTGTTCGAGCGTTTTTACCGCGCCGACAGCAGCCGCACCCGCGCCGAAGGCGGCACCGGGCTGGGGTTGGCCATCGTGCAGTCGATCATGCACCTGCATCAGGGACACGCCGACGTCAGCAGCCAGCCGGGGCGATTTACCCGGTTCAGCCTGGTGTTTCCTCTTCCCGCCGATGCGCCCAGTGATACAGAGCCGGCAGCACCAGCAAGGTCAGCAACGTAGAGGAAATGATCCCGCCGATCACCACCGTCGCCAACGGGCGCTGCACTTCGGCGCCGGTGCCGGTGGCCAGGGCCATGGGGATAAAGCCGAGGGACGCCACCAGCGCAGTCATCAATACCGGGCGCAGTCGGGTCAGCGCGCCTTCGTTGATCGCCACCGACAACGAGCGCCCTTCCTCGCGCAGGTTACGGATGAAGGCGATCATCACCAGACCGTTGAGCACCGCTACGCCAGACAGCGCAATAAAGCCTACGCCCGCCGAGATAGACAGCGGAATATCGCGCAGCCACAGCGCCATGATCCCACCGGTCAACGCGAACGGGATCCCGGTAAATACCAGCAACCCGTCCTTGAGGTTGTTGAACATCATGAACAGCAACCCGAACACCAGCAGCAACGCCACCGGCACCACGATTTGCAAGCGCTCCGAGGCTTCCTTCAACTGTTCGAACTGGCCGCCCCAGGTGGTCCAGTAACCCGCCGGCACTTTCACTTGCGCGGTGATGGCGGCTTCGGCTTCTTCCACAAACGAGCCGATATCGCGCCCGCGCACGTTGGCGCTGACGATCACCAGGCGCTTGCCGTTTTCGCGGCTGATCTGGTTCGGGCCGAGCACCAGGTCCAGGCTGGCAACTTGCGACAGCGCGATAAACCCCAACTGCCCGGACGCGTTGCTGGCCAGCGCCGGCACCGGGATCAACAGCCGCGACAAACCGTCGATATCGGTGCGCAGCGCGTCGGACAAACGCACGACCATGTCGAAACGCCGGTCACCTTCATACAACGTACCGGCCTGGCGCCCGCCCACTGCGACGGCAATGGTGTCCTGCACATCGCCGACATTCAGGCCAAAACGCGCAGCCTTGTCGCGGTCGATATTAATGGTCAGCACCGGCAAGCCGGAGGTCTGTTCCACCTTCACTTCCGAGGCACCGTTGAGGCCCTGCAAGGTCTCGGCGATTTCCCCGGCGGTCTTGTTGAGCACCGCCATGTCATCGCCAAACACCTTCACCGCCACGTCGCTGCGCACCCCGGAAATCAGCTCGTTGAAGCGCAACTGGATCGGTTGCGAAAGCTCGTAGGCGCTGCCCGGTACAATCGCACTGGCGCGCTGGATATCGGCGATCAGCGCGTCGCGGGATTTCTTCGGATCAGGCCATTGGTCCTTGGGTTTAAGCATCACGTAGCTGTCGGAAATATTCGGCGGCATCGGGTCCGAGGCAATTTCTGCCGTGCCGGTACGCGCAAATACCCGCTCGATTTCCGGCACCTGGGCCATCAAGGTTTTTTCCAGTTGCTGCTGCATCTGCACCGATTGCGTCAGGCTGGTGCCCGGCACGCGTAACGCCTGTTGGGCAAAGTCGCCTTCGCTGAGGCTGGGGATAAATTCGCTGCCCATGCGGCTGGCCACCAGCCCTGAGGCGACGATGGTCAACACCGCCAGGCCGAACACCAGCGGGCGACGCGCCATCACCCAGTCGAGCACCGGCGCATAGGCACGACGCGCAGTGCGCATCACCAGGTTCTCTTCTTCCTTGACCTTGCCGGTGACGAACAGCGCAATCGCCGCCGGTACGAAAGTCACCGAGAGAATCATCGCGCCGAGCAAGGCGATCACTACGGTAAAGGCCATGGGGTGGAACATCTTCCCGGCCACGCCGGTGAGGGCGAAGATCGGCAGGTACACCACCATGATGATCAGTTGCCCGAAGATCAATGCGCGGCGTGCTTCCTTGGCGGCGGCGAACACTTCATGCAGGCGCTCGCTGCGCGTCAACAATCGGCCGTGGCGCTTTTGTGCATGGGCCAGACGGCGGATGGCGTTCTCGACGATCACCACCGCGCCGTCGACGATAATGCCAAAATCCAGCGCGCCGAGACTCATCAGGTTGGCGCTGACTTTGTTGGTAAACATGCCGGTAAAGGTGAACAGCATCGCCAGGGGAATCACCATCGCGGTGATCAGCGCGGCGCGGATGTTGCCAAGGAACAGGAACAGCACCGCGACCACCAGCAACGCGCCTTCGAAGAGGTTTTTCTTGACCGTGGCGATGGCTTTTTCGACGAGGTTGGTGCGGTCGTAAACGGTGACGGCGACGACGCCTTCGGGCAGCGAACGGTTGATTTGTTCGAGTCTCAAAGCCACTGCCTGGGACACGGTACGGCTGTTTTCACCGATCAACATGAACACCGTGCCCAGCACCACTTCACGGCCGTTTTCCGTGGCGGCGCCGGTGCGCAGCTCACGGCCGATCTCGACCTGGGCCACATTACGCACGCGAATTGGCGTGCCATCCGCTGTGGTGATGACGATGTTGGCGATGTCGTCGATGGACGCCACTTGCCCCGGTGCGCGGATCAGCAACTGCTCGCCGCTGCGCTCGATATAACCGGCGCCCACGTTAGCGTTGTTACGCTCAAGCGCCGTGACCAGGTCGGTCAGCGTCAGGTTGTAGGCCGCCAGCCGCTTGGGGTCCGGGGCGATCTGGTATTCCTTGGCAAAGCCGCCGATGGTGTTGATCTCGGCCACGCCGGGTACGTTGCGCAGTTGCGGCTTGATGATCCAATCCTGGATCACCCGCAGGTCGGTCGGCGTGTAGGGCGTGCCATCGTCCTTGAGTGCGCCATCCTTGGCCTCCACGGTCCACAGGAAAATCTCCCCAAGCCCGGTGGAAATCGGCCCCATCGCGGATTCGATACCTGCGGGCAATTGCTCGCGCGCCACTTGCAGGCGTTCGTTGACCAACTGGCGGGCGAAGAACAGGTCGGTGCCGTCCTTGAAGATCACCGTTACCTGGGACAAGCCGGAGCGCGACAGCGAGCGCGTCTGCTGCAGGCCGGGCAAACCGGCCATGGCAGTTTCAATGGGAAAGGTGATGCGTTGCTCGGTTTCCAGCGGCGAAAAACCGGCCGCCGCCGAATTGATCTGCACCTGCACGTTGGTGATGTCGGGCACCGCGTCGATGGGCAGTTTCTGATAGCTGGCGATGCCGACACCGGCCATCAACAGCACCGCCAGCAGCACGATGATGCGCTGCTCGATGGCGAATTGGATAAGGCGCTCAAACATGGGAAATCACTCGCAGGATCAATGGGCGTGTTCGGCCGAGCCTTTGCCCAGTTCGGACTTGAGGATGAAGCTGCCGACCGTGGCCACCTGCGCCCCGGCGTCGAGGCCCTGGCGCACTTCGACGTAGCCGTTTTCACTGACGCCGAGTTCGAGATGGCGGGTGATAAACCCGTCAGGCGTGCGCACGAACACCGAGGGTTTGTCCTCGACGGTCTGGATCGCGGTTTGCGGGACGGTGACCCTGGCCTGGTAGGTGTCGGTGGCCAATTGCACGGTGACAAACAGCCCTGGGCGCCAGGCGTCGTCGGGGTTGGGCACGCTCACGCGTACGGTGGCGGTACGCGTCTGTTCACCGAGCAAATTGCCGACGTAGGCCACGGTGCCGAGCACTTCGGTGCCCATTTCCGTAGAGCTGACTTTCACCGGTTTGCCCACGCGAACCTTGTTCAAATCCTTGGGGAACACGCCGAAGGTGACCCACACCTGGGACAGGTCCGACAAGGTGAAGGCGTTGCTGGTTTCGCTCACCACCTCGCCGACACCCAGGTGTTTTTCCACCACCACGCCGGCAAATGGCGCACGCAGTTCATAGCGATTGCCGCCGACCAACACGGCACTGCCGCTGAGGGCGGTCATCTTTTGACGGGCGTTGTTCTGGGCGATTTCAGCTTCTTGCAGGGTTTGGCGCGCCAGCAGGTAATCCTGTTCGGCGGAGATCTTGTCCTGCCACAACTGGCGCTCGCGCTGGAACGTGGTACGCGCCAGTTCGACCCGGCGCTCGCTGGCCGCCAGTTCACTGCGCTGATCGGAAATCTGCTGACTGGCGATCACCGCCAACAGCTCGCCTTTCTTCACCGACTGGCCAAGATTGACCTTCACTGCCTCCACCACGCCCGCCGCACGCGGCACGATATGCGAGGTACGGTCCTCGTCAAAACGCACTTCCCCCGGCAGTGACAGCAGAGTGCTGATCGGCCGGGGTTGGGCCTCGGCGAGTTGAATACCGGCGGCCTCGATTTGCTGCTCGGTGAGTTCGAGTTTGCCTTCTTCTTCCTCGGCACCGGCAACGCTGGACAGCATCAGGCCCAAGGCGACGGCAAGCGCCACGCCGTGTCGTTTGTTCATAAATGACTCCAGAAAAAATCAAAACCGGGCGAGGTCGCCGTAAATCCGTTCGATGCGCACCCAGGCGTCGGTGGCCTGGGCGGTCGCTGTGAGGTATTGGGTGCGGGCCGCGATCAAGGTGCGCTGGGCGTCGAGCACGTCGAGGAAGTTGAACTTGCCCATCTCGAAACCACGGGTGGCGCTGTCGACCGCGCTTTGGGCGGCAGGCAAGATCTGCTGGTTGAACGCGCGCACTTCGGTATTGGCGGTTTGCCACAGGTCCAGGGCTTGGCGGGTTTCGGTGCGCAAGCGCAGTTCGGTGGCGTTACGCAGGTCGCGCGCCTGGTCGGCACGCCGCGTGGCCGAGAGCACATTGCCTTGGTTGCGATTGAACAGCGGGATCGGCATCGACACGCCCACCAGGTTTACACGCTCGCGCAGGCTGGCGTCGTACTGGCTGCCGATGGATACATCCAGGTCGGGAATGCGCTGGGCTTTTTCCAGGCCCACGCTGGCTTCGTTCTGCAGGATTTGCAGTTCGGCCAGGCGCAGTTCGGTGGTGTGCTCAAGACGTGCGAGCAATTGCGCGGTGGGCGGCAACGGCGGCGTGGACTGAGGTTGCGTAGCGACGGCCTGGAAGTCCGGCGTGGCGTTGCCGGTGCTGGCGGCCAGGCGGCGGTAGGCGTCGGTTAGGCCCATCTGCGCGCGGTTGAATTCCAGGCGGATTTCCGAGAGCTGCACCTGGGCGCGGGTGGCTTCCACCGGTGACGATTTGCCGGCGGTGACACGCCCGTTCGCGACCACCAGACCGCGTTCGGCCAAGGCCAGGGAACGCTGCGCCAGGTCGAGGCGTTCCTGGGCGCGAAGGGCGCCGTAGTAGCCGTCGATCACATCTGCGCGCAGCACGTTGCGGCGCTGTTCCAGCGTCAGCGCGGCAGCGTCCTGGGCGCGCGTGGCCACATCAATTCGCGCACCACGCTTGCCGCCCAGTTCCAGGGTCTGGCTCAGTTTTACCGTAGTGGTGCGGGTGTTGCGGCGGGTGTCTTCGGCATCCCACGAGGCGACCGGATTAGGGATCAGACCAGCCTGTTGGCGGCCACCTTCGGCGATGCCGACTTCCCATTGCGCGGCGGCCAGATCGGGGTTGTTGGCAAAGGCGGTTTGCAGGGCGGAATCGAGGGTCAACGTCTGTGCGCCGACCCCTTGGGCCATCGCCAGGAACACGATGGCCGCGCCCAGTAAGGTTCTTGCAGGAGTTGGCATAACGAGAGTTCCAGGCCCATGAAATGGCGGATAAATCCAAGCCGGGGGCACTGTAGCTTTCGGTACTTATCAGGGCGGTGGGCGCAACATTACAAATCCGTTAGCCAGGGTCAGGCATGCACCTCGTCGTGTTCGTCATGCTCGAAGCCGTCGCCTTCGACCTGAATGGTGGCGTGGGAAATATCGAATTTTTCGTGGAGCAATTCCGTCACTTGAGTAAGGATTTTTTGTTCGGTATTCAGCGTCGCATCCGCCACCAGGTGGGTGCTCAGCACATTCTTGCCGCTGGTGAGCGCCCAGATATGCAGGTCGTGCACGTCCTTGACCCCAGGTACACCGCGAATAGCCTGCTCCACCTGATCGATATCGATACCGTCCGGCACACCTTGCAGCAGCACGTTCATGCTTTCCTTGAGCAGCGTCCATGTGCGTGGCAACACCCAGAAACCAATGGCCGCCGCAACCAACGAGTCGACCCAGCCCCAGCCGGTGAGCAGGATCACCACGGCGGCGATGATCACGCCGATGGAGCCGAGCATGTCGCTCCAGACCTCCAGGTAGGCGCCCTTCACATTCAGGCTTTCGCCACTGGCCGCGCTGAGCAGGCGCATGGAAATCAGGTTGACGATCAGTCCCAGCAGGGCAATTACCAGCATGCCTGTGGACTGGATCTCGGTAGGCGCCTGCACGCGCTGATACGCCTCGTAAAGGATGTAGAACGCCACGGCGAACAGCAGCAGCGCATTGAAAGCAGCCGCCAGAATCTCGAAGCGGGCATAGCCAAAGGTGCGCTTGCGGTCGGCGGCGCGCTTGGCCACCTGGATCGCCACCAGGGAAATGCCCAGGGCCAGGGCGTCGGTCATCATGTGCGCGGCGTCGGACAACAGCGCCAGGCTGCCGGTGACAAATGCACCGATGACCTCGGCAATCATGAAACTGCCGGTCAGCCCGAGGGCGATCCATAACAGGCGTTCGTGGCCGGCGCGTACTTGGGCGTGGTTGTGTCCTGCGCTCATGGAAAATCCTCGGAGTTGGGGGTGATCTTGGGAGTCTCATCGCCGGCAAGCCGGTGCCTACAGGGGGGGCGCGGTGGATCATAGAGCTGTAGGCCAAAACCTCCGGCATGGGTTGCAATATTGTCATCTGCGCGCCAGCCCGTTGTCAGATTGAACGCACCAAAACGGCACATGAACGCTCTGGAACGGTTGTATCAGGTATGCTTTTGAAGCAGGAAACAAAATGAAACAATTTTCCAACCTGTTCGATAAGGAGTCCCGTTTTGGAGTTATCGGCTGCCGCGTGGATGGTGCACGACACCCGCCTCATGTTTTGCGTACTGCTGGCCATCGTCAGCATCATCGTGCTGATCAGCGCGACAAAGTTGCCACCCTTCCTGTCGATCCTGATCGGCACGTTTATCGCCGGGGTTGGCGCCGGGCTGCCGCCGGAAGAAGTCGCCAAGGCGTTCAGCAAGGGCGCCGGGGCAATCCTCGGTGAAGCCGGAATCATCATTGCCCTGGGCTCGATGCTTGGCGCGCTGATGGCAGAATCCGGCGCGGCAGACCGCATCGCCACCACCCTGCTCGGGTTGGGCAAGGGCAGGTCATTGCCGTGGGTGATGGCGTTGGTGGCGATGGTGATCGGCCTGCCGCTGTTCTTCGAAGTCGGGCTGGTGATGATGGTGCCGATCATCTTGGTGATGGCCAAGCGCTCGAACCAGCCGCTGCTGAAAATCGCCATTCCGGCACTGGCGGGCATGACCACCCTGCACGCCCTGATGCCACCGCATCCGGGGCCACTGATTGCGGTGAGTGCACTGCACGCAGACCTTGGCCTGACCATGCTGCTGGGCTTTTGCCTGGCGGTGCCGGCGGTGATCCTGGCCGGGCCGCTCTACGGCAATTGGCTGTCCAAGCGCATGCAGGTGGATGAGCCCGCCGACATCGGTGCGTTGTTCAGCGCACCACCCAAGGCGCCGCGCCAGCCGAGCTTTGGCGTGTCGCTGCTGATCATTTTATTGCCGGTAATTTTGATGCTCGGCAGCACCTTGGCCAAAGTCGCGCTGCCGGTCGACAGCACGGTAGGGCTGACCTTGAAGTTCCTCGGTGAACCGCTGATCGCCCTCGGCCTGGCCGTGATCGCCGCCGTGGTTTGCCTGGGCTGGGCCGCCGGCATGCCGCGCGCCGACGTCGGCAACACCCTGCGCAAAGCCCTCGCGCCGATTGCCGTGTTGCTGCTGACCATCGGTGCCGGTGGCGGCCTCAAGCAAACCCTGCTGGATGCCGGCGTCAGCCAAACCATCAGCAAGGTCGCCGAAGGCGCGCACATGCCCTATTTATTACTAGCGTGGCTAATCGCCGTGGCGCTGCGCCAGGCCACCGGTTCGGCCACCGTCGCCACCACCACGGCCGCCGGCATCCTCGCGCCGATGATGGCCGGGCTGACTGCCACGCAGAGCTCACTGGTGGCGCTGGTGATCGGCGCCGGCTCGGTGTTCTTCTGCCACGTCAACGACGCCGGCTTCTGGATGGTGCGTGAGTACTTCGGCTTGCAGTTGAAGCAGACGATTTGGGTGTGGTCGGTGTTGCAGACGATTGTGTCGGTGGTCGGGTTGGTGGGGACGTTGTTGCTTTGGCACTTTTTGACTTGAGTGCTTAGGCGGCCAACGTGTGACGCTTGCTGAACCGCACCACACTCGCCACCCCCACCGCCCCCATCACCACGCAATACCCCACGCAAATCCACGGGCTGGTCGGCATCAGTGCAATCAGCATCAGCGGTGTGGTGCTCGCCCACAGCGCGTAGGCAATGTTGTAGGTGAAGGAGATCCCCGACACCCGCACCGGTGCCGGAAACAGGCCGACCATCACCGACGGCACCGCGCCGACTACGCCGCAACTCAAGCCCGCCACCGCGTATGCCGCGCCGAGCCACACGCCGCCGGCGATCAGGCTGGCGTACAACACCGCAATCCCCACCGGCAGCAACAGGCTGTAGACCAGCACCGCTCGCCAGGCGCCGATGCGGTCCACCAGCAGGCCGGCCAGGACGCAGCCGATGTTCAGGAACACGATGCCCAGGGCGCTCAGGGCGAAGGTGTGGCTGGGGGTCATGCCGAAGGTTTTCTGCATCATGGTCGGGGTGATGACCACCAGCACCACCACGGCCGAGGTGAGCACGCAGGTGAGGATCATCGCCGGCAGCAACACGGCGCGGTGGTCACGCAGTACGGTGCGCAATGGCAGCTCGGCGGCGGCTTGGCGGCGGGCCTGCATTTCGAGGAACACCGGGGTTTCATTGAGCCAGCGGCGCAGCCACACGCCGATCACGCCGAACACGCCGCCGAGCAGGAAGGGGAAGCGCCAGGCGTAGTCGAGGATTTCGGCGGGGGTGAAGGCTTGCGCCAGCAGCGTGGCGGTCAGGGCGCCGAGCAGGTAGCCGAAGGTCAGGCCGGCTTGGAGGAAGCCCAGGGCATAACCACGGTGATTGGCCGGGGCGTGCTCGGCGACGAAGGTCCAGGCGCTGGGCACTTCGCCGCCCACCGCGGCGCCTTGCAGCACACGCAACGCCAGCAGGATCAGCGGTGCGAAATAACCGATTTGCGCGTAGGTTGGCATGATCCCGATCAGCAGACAGGGCAAGGCCATCATCAGGATGCTCAGGCTGAATACGCGCTTGCGCCCCAGGTGGTCAGCAAAGTGCGCCATCAGGATGCCGCCCAGCGGGCGCGCGAGGTAGCCGGTGACGAAAATGCCGAAGCTTTGCAGCAGGCGCAGCCACTCGGGCATTTCCGGGGGGAAGAACAGTTGGCTGAGGGTCAGCGCGAAAAACACGAAGATAATGAAGTCGTAGATTTCCAGCGCGCCGCCCAGGGCGGCCAGGCCCAGGGTTTTGTAGTCGGAGCGGGAAAAACGCTGCGTCTGTGGAAGGGAGGTGGCAGTCATGACGGAGCTCGGCAGACAAACAAAATGGCGTGCAGGTTATGAGCTGAACCGGATGATGGCAATCGCCGCAGATATATTTGTTTTCCTCATGGATCGATGAAGATAACTGCATTCCCATATCAATGGCCGTAGCGGAACATGCCGTAAAACTGCCAAACCCATAATAAAGATAAGAGGAATGACTCGTGGCCGACGCTATCGAAGAAAGCCGCTATGCCCGATTTGCCCTGCGTTGTTCAAACTTCGCCGAACGCTGGTTCCCTGACTCCTGGGTGTTTGCGGCCCTCGCCGTGATCATTGTCGCCGTCGCGACGCTGGGCATGGGCGCTGCGCCGACCGAAGCCGCCAAAGCCTTTGGTGACGGGTTTTGGAGCCTGATCCCGTTCACCATGCAGATGGCCTTTGTGGTGATCGGCGGTTACGTGGTCGCCAGCTCGCCGCCTGCGGTAAAACTGATTGACCGCCTGGCACGCATCCCGAAGAACGGCCGTTCCGCCGTGGCGTGGGTCGCATTGATTTCCATGGTGGCGTCGTTGCTCAACTGGGGCCTGTCCCTGGTGTTCGGCGGTTTGCTGGTGCGTGCACTCGCGCGTCGTACGGATTTGCGCATGGATTATCGAGCTGCCGGCGCAGCGGCCTACCTGGGCCTCGGCGCGGTGTGGGCGTTGGGGCTGTCGTCGTCGGCCGCGCAGTTGCAGGCCAACCCGGCCAGTTTGCCGCCGTCGATCCTGTCGATCACCGGGGTGATCCCGTTCACCGACACCATCTTCCTGTGGCAGTCCGGCGTGCTGTTGCTGGCACTGATCGTGGTGTCGCTGATCATCGCCTACGCCACAGCGCCCGGCCCGAACAGCGCACGTGATGCCAAGGCCTGCGGCGTCGACCCGGCGTTCAACCTGCCCAAGCCGCAACCACCGACCCGCCCGGGCGAATGGCTGGAACACAGCCCGGTGCT
Organism: Pseudomonas fildesensis; assembly: GCF_001050345.1. Taxonomy (GTDB): domain Bacteria; phylum Pseudomonadota; class Gammaproteobacteria; order Pseudomonadales; family Pseudomonadaceae; genus Aquipseudomonas; species Aquipseudomonas fildesensis. The sequence continues at coordinate 361,562 of NZ_LFMW01000007.1, forward strand.
GACCATCTTGCTGGCGTTGCTGGCAGCGGGCTGGTTGTTCCATGAGTTTTCGACCAAGCCGGCGATCAGCGCGATCTCGGGGCTGAACACCTATAACTTCCTGTTCATCATGGTCGGCGCGCTGCTGCACTGGCGCCCGCGCAGCTTCCTGGATGCGGTAGCGCGTGCGGTACCGACCACCACCGGCGTGCTGATCCAGTTCCCGCTGTACGGCTCGATTGCCGCGCTGATGACCGTGGTCAAGGGTGGCGACGGCGCGACACTGGCGCACCATATCTCGACGTTCTTCACCTCCATCGCCTCCCACGACACTTACGCGCTGCTGATGGGCGTGTACTCGGCGGTGCTGGGTTTCTTTATCCCGTCGGGCGGCGGCAAGTGGATCATCGAAGCGCCGTACGTGATGCAAGTGGCCAATGATCTGCAATACCACCTGGGCTGGGCGGTACAGATCTACAACGCGGCCGAGGCGCTGCCGAACCTGATCAGCCCGTTCTATATGCTGCCGTTGCTGGGGGTGTTGGGGTTGAAGGCGCGGGATTTGATAGGGTTTTCGTTTGTGCAATTGCTGGTGCATACGCCGCTGGTGTTGTTCCTGCTGTGGGCGCTGGGGACGACGTTGAAGTATTTGCCGCCGGTGATGCCATAACAGCAGCTACAAGCTTCAAGGTATTAGCTTCAAGCTTGCAGCTTGAGGCTGATTGCTTGCCGCTGCCTTAATTCCGTCACATTCCATTGCTACTGTCCCGGCGAAACATCTTGCAACATCTCGCCAGGGATTCCCCGCAATGAGTGACGACCACGAAGACCGCCCTTCCCCCGATTCCGTTACCCAACCGCCAGTAGATACCAGTCGGCGGCGTTTCCTGGGGGGCGCGGCAGTGCTGGGGGTCGGCGCGACGTTGAGCGCCTGTGGCAATACCAGCGAAGCGCCGGGCCCGCCGGTAGCGCGGCCGCTCACGCCCCAAGAGCTGGACAAGGCCTTGCACGACCAGGTGAAAACCGTGGTGGTGATCTATGCCGAGAACCGTAGCTTCAACAACCTGTTTGCTGATTTCCCCGGCGTGGAGAAACCGCTGTCGGCGCTTTCTGCCGCTGAATACCAGCAACGCGACCGCGATGGCAGCGCATTAAGCACCCTGCCCCCCGCTTGGGGCGGCGTGCTGCAAGTCGGTCCGCAAAGCGTGGACGGCGTCACCTACCCCAGCGAGGTGCAATTCCAGGAAAACTTGCCCAACGCGCCCTTCGCCCTCAAGGGCCCGAACGCCGAAGACCTGCCGCTGAGCCTGGTCACCCGCGACTTGTGGCACGTGTTTTACCAGAACCAGATGCAGATCAACGGTGGCAAGAACGACAATTTTGTCGCCTGGGCCGACTCCGGTGGCCTGGTAATGGGGCATTACGCCCAGAGCCGTTATTCCCTGCGCCTGTGGGACGTGGCCAAGGAGTTTGTGCTCTGCGATAACTTCTTCCAGGGCGCGTTTGGCGGTTCGTTCCTAAACCATCAATACCTGATCAGCGCTACCGCGCCGTTTTATCCGAATGCGTCACAGTCGGTGGCCAAGGCGCAGATTGCCACGCTGCAAAGCGACGACCCGACCGACACACGTCTCAAGCCGCTGGATAAATCCCCGGCCAGCGCCATGACCGGCCCGCCGCAGTTCGGCCCCAGCGCGCTGACCCCGGACGGTTACGCCGTCAACACCCTGGCCCCGCCCTACTGGCCAACCTGGATCCGCGACCCGGAAAACCCGGACTATTCCAAACCCGACTTGCCCAACGTGCTGGTGCCGCAAACCCACGAACACATCGGCGACAAGCTGTCGAAGAAGAATATCGACTGGGCCTGGTACGCCGGGGCCTGGCAGGCGACGCTGGAGCAGTTCAAGGATTCGGGCGGCATCCCGAAGATTCCGAACTTCCAGTACCACCACCAGCCGTTCAATTACTTCAAGCAGCTGGGGCCGCAGAACCGCGCGGAACGTGACAAGCGACTGCGCGACGCGGGGTTGGGCGATGAGTCCAGCACCAACCGGTTCTTCGCCGACGCACAGGCGGGCAAACTGCCCGCAGTGAGCTTCTACAAGCCGCAAGGCAACCTCAACATGCACGCCGGTTATGCCGACGTGGCCTCGGGCGACCGCCATATCGCCCGTACCTTGAAGGTGCTGCAGGAAAGCCCGCAGTGGAAAAACATGGTGGTGGTGGTCACCGTCGATGAGAACGGCGGCTGGTGGGACCACGTCGCGCCGCCCAAAGGCGACCGCTGGGGCCCTGGCACGCGGGTTCCGGCGATTGTGGTGTCGCCCTTTGCGCGCAAAGGCACGGTGGACCACACGGTGTACGACACCGCATCGATCCTGCGTTTGATCACCCGAGTGTTCCAGCTGGAGACCCTTGACGGCCTCAAGCAGCGTGATGACGCGATGATTGCCCGCGGCCAGAAGCCGATGGGTGATTTGAGCAACGCGTTGCAGTTCAACGTGTAGGAAGGCTTATCCAAAAGCGACACGCCCGGAGATTTAGCACGCGGTTTTCCTGGTCAGCCGCTACTGTGTGCAAGTGGGCTTTCACCCCGCGCAGACGGGCTTTCGCTGACAAGGAATTAACTATGTTTAAACCGACCAGGCTGTCCTTCACCCTGGCCGCACTGATGGCCAGTGCGGTCGTACAAGCCGACATCGAGGTACCGCTGGGCAGCACGCAACGGGTCACTCAGTTGTTCGCGTTCCCGAATAACTGCAACGTGATTTGTTTTCGGCCATGGACGCTGGAACAGACCGCCGAGCATTACCTGAACCAGAGTCTGCAACGGGACGGTTACAGCCGGGCCAAAGTCAGTGTCAAAAGCCATGACGGGCAAGTGTCGGCGACGTTCAGCGGCGTACCCGACACCTATGGCCAGCCCCTGACGACGTTGCTCGATACCGCCGACCTGGCCTACCAGGGCGCGAGCAAGCTCAATAGCGACGGCAAGTGGGCCTACAACTGGTACCTGTTCCTGCCATTGGGCATGGCCCTGGAAAACCGCAAGAGCATCGAGTTGCTGCACTTCCCTCCGGATTACTCGCTGACCCAGGCCCAGGACTACCTGGAATCGGCCACCACTGACCGCTGGGCCACGTTGCTCACCGACAATGGCGTGCCAGCCACCGAAACCCCGGCCTACCAGACCATCATCGATATCGCCCCCATCGCCGCGCCGTCCAACGCGGGCAAGGACCTGGAAAACGTCTACAGCTACTTCGCCGACTATCAGACCCGCATGGTCAAGGAGCTGAGCCTGGGCCCCAATGGCTCGTTGCCGATGGTCGCGTTCGGCGCGCCGGTGCGCAATTGGATCAAGCAACAATACGGGCAAACCGTGAGTGTGCTGGGCTTGGCGCAGATCAGCCCGCAGGCCGGTAAAACCGTCTCGGTGCTGGGCGCCAACCACCCGAGTTACATCTGGTATGCGGCCAGTCCCGACACCTATGACGGTAACGAGCAAATGGCCGACGAGGCCGGCTTGAAAGTGATGGGCCAGGATTTGAGCGCCGCGTGCTGGCAGGCCGGCATGGGCCAGAAACCGGCGAGCGATCCGAATGTGCTGCTCAAGGCGTGCATGAACACCTGGCAGGTCACGCGCAAAGAGCAGACCTGCGAGTTGTTCTACACCTCGGTGCGCGACCTGAGCCCGGAACAAGCGAACGCCAAATGCGCCACGCCGGCCATCAAGACGCAGTTGAAACAGCTGAAGAATGCCGCCCCGGTCCCGACTATCGTGGCTCCCGCACTGTAAGCCACGTCAAAAAACCGGGTGTTTTTCCTACATAAAAAAGAGCCGATATCTACTGTCAGATTTGACAGTAGATATCGGATCCAACTTCAGCGAGTCTTGAGCCGCGCCCATACGCTGCAAGACTGGTAGTCAGCCACCACCCGCAGGTCGATGCAGCCCCCCTCTGGAGAGTCATGAAAACTCAAGCCATGGATAAGGCTGAAACCGTTGCAAGTGACTGCCTTTACCCTTTCAAAACCCTGCTCGTCGAACACGGCTACCCCTCAGCCAAGCATTTCCAGGCGGTGCAAAACGCTAATGGCACGGGCGCAGGGATAAAGGCTCGGATCGCCTTTGACGGCCGTGTGCGCATTGCCAAGGTCTCCGGCTACGCCGTGAGTGAGCCACGCTTGCACACTTTGCAGCTGTCGCCGCGCATTCACCTGCACGACTGTTGGTTCTGCGGCCTGATCCTGCACTCCTGCAACCCCAACGTGTTTCTCGACACCACGTACCTGGAGCTCTGGACAGTGCAAGCCGTTCCAGCCGGCGCCCTGCTGACGATGGATTACGCCAGCACCGAACACGCGCTGTTCCGGCAGTTCGCTTGCCAATGTGGCGAGCTGAACTGCCGGGGCTGGATCACCGGCAGCCAGGAGCCCTTGAACGCCGAGGGTCAGGCGTTCATGAACCGATGGCGCGAGCGCAAACGCCCTTAAGCTTCGCCCAGGGGGCGCAGACGGTACTGCGGCGGCAGCTGCTCAAAACCACTGATGGTGGTGTTCAAGCTCTTCCAGCGGCCATCCTTGATGCCATAGATGCAGCCATGGATCGACAGGCTCTGCCCACGGTGCCATGCGTTTTGCACAATGCTGGTGTGGCCGACGTTGGCCACTTGCTGAATCACGTTCAGCTCGCACATACGGTCAACACGCTCTTCTTCGGTCGGCAACTGGGCCAGCAGGTCGCGGTTTTCGTAGTAGAGGTCGCGAATCGTGCGCAGCCAGCCGTCGATCAGGCCGAACTGGCGGTCTTGCATCGAAGCCCGCACGCCGCCGCAGCCATAATGGCCGGTAACGAGGATGTGTTTGACCTTAAGCACGTCGACCGCGTACTGGATCACCGACAGGCAATTGAGGTCGGTGTGCAGCACCACGTTGGCCACGTTGCGGTGCACGAACAGATCACCCGGCAGCATGCCGACGATCTCGTTGGCCGGTACCCGGGCGTCGGAGCAGCCGATCCACAGGTATTCCGGAGTCTGCTGGCGGGCGAGCTTGGCGAAGAATTCGGGATCTTCCTGTTTGATCGCATCCGCCCAGCGTTCGTTGTTATCAAGCAGGTCTTGTAGTTCGTTCATCAGGGAAAGCCTCAGGAATGATGCGCAGCTTTGACAGACGACCGCCCGTCCGGGTCACGCCTGGATTAAAGATAGCTGGCCGGCGATTACTTGAATCTTGGGGAGCCATGCCTGTCCACACACTATAAGCCCCACAGTATGAGGATTGACCATGACTGAATCACGACGTCCGTACGGCGCTCCGACGCCTGCACCGATTGATGACAACGAAGATCGCATGGGTTCGATGCGGGAGCTGGATTTTGACGAGCAGGAGCCGACGGCGGAAATCGGCGATGAGATCCCGCCTGGCCAACGTGAGCACCTGATGCCCGACGAACGGGTGCGTGAGGCCGGGATGACCGGGGCATCGACCGCCGATCATGAGTCGACTGACGACGATATGAGCCCGGAAACGCTGATCCATGAGGATGGTGCGCGGGATGCACGGGAAGAAGGTGAAGACAACCCGGCCGATTACGACCTGAGCATTGTCGACGAAGACGAGATTGGCGGCGGGAATGGGTTGGATGAAGCAGAACTGGCGAAGCGAGATCCGGTAGACGGAAACCGCTGACATAACGCGATTCAAAATGTGGGAGGGGGCTTGCTCCCGATTGCGGAGTGCCAGTAACCGATAAGTGCCTGACACACCGCAATCGGGAGCAAGCCCCCTCCCACATGGGTTTCGTGTTTAATCGACGAGGGTGCAGGCCATCACAACCGCATCTTCTCGGCCACCCACGGCAGGGTAGTAATCCCGCCGACGGCCGATCTCGTTGAAACCGTAGCGCTCGTACAGGCGGAAAGCGCCGGTATTGCTGTCGCGCACTTCCAGGAAACATTCCCGCGCCTTGGCCGCGTAGGCCCGGGACATCAGGTGCTCCAGCAAGCTCAAACCCAGGCCACGGCCCTGGTTTTCGGGTTTGACGGTAATGTTCAGCAAATGCGCTTCATCGAGGATGATTTGCACCACACCGTGGCCCACTTGCTGCTCGCCTTCGAACATCAACCAGATCTGGTACTTGCCCAGCCCGTCGAGAAAAATGCCACGGGTCCAGGGGTGGCTGAACGCCGCGTATTCGATTTTCAGCACGGCGTCGAGGTCGGCCTCGGTCATCGGGCGGAAGGATAAAGCCTCACTCATCGATTGTTTTCCAGCGCGCCATCAGCCGGCGCATGGCTTGCCAGACATCAGCCTTACGCTGTGGCTCTTCCATTAATAATTCCAGGCCCGGCAGGGCCCATACCGAACCCAGGCCTTCGACCTGCAGTTCGCGGTACCAGGCTTCGGCATTCGCTTCACCGGCGAAACGCACGGCGGGCAGGCCGATCAGCCACAGGCACACGCAGGGTTCGTCTTCCAGGCGCGCCGAGACAAAACCTTGCACAAAATCCCGCGCAGCTTCCGGGCCCTGGTCCATGGTGCCGCGCACCAGCAGCGGCCAACGCACCGGGTCGCCGACGATTTGCGGGCTGTCCGGCAGGCCGGCGGCGCGCAACATGTCCTTGAGCAGCATGTAGGCAGGGTCGCGGGTCTGGAAGCGCTCGCCGGTGGGCAATTCCACCAGCAGCAGGCAACGCCCGGCCCGCAGCAATTGCAGGGCGAAACGCGGCGGCGGTAGCACCGGGGCCTTGACCACCGTGGCAACCTCGTCGGCCACCACGGGTTTGGCGACCGGCGACGGGCGCGGCACTTCGATCTTCGCCCGCTCAACCACAGGGCGTGCTTGCGGGGCGGGCTTGACCACCGCCACCGGCGCAGCAGCCTCCTCACCCGACGGTTCCAGCGCCTCATAGGGCTCAAGCGCCTGCAGCAACTCGGGCCGCGACGGGGCGGCAAACGGCAGTTCGGTGCGGGGCAGCCAGTTGACCACCTGCATGGCGGTCAAGTAAGCGCGACGTCGGGACTCGATAAGCACAGCTCGGCCACTTGTGGATAAGTAAAGAGCGGGGATTCTACCGCTGTTCGGCAACAATCGCCCACTGCACACTGACCGGCTGTGGATAAATCCCGCGCCTGATGCAGTACAATCGCGACTTTTAATCGCCAACCAGCCGGCCATTCCCATGATCGAACCCAAGCGCGTCCTGCGCGCCCTCGCCGAACACTGGGCCTTACTTGAGCCACTGTGCGAACACTTCGACCAAGGCACCCTGAGCCTGAGCGAACTGCGTGCACAACTGGCCGCCCAACAACTGGACAGCACGCCTCAGGACATCACCAGCCTGCTGGACGTGTGGATTCGCCTGGACATCCTGGTGCCTGTCGCCAAGAGCCCGAACCGTTTCGAGCTCAATGCGCAGATCCACGACTTCCTCGCCTATCTTCGCAAGGAGCACCGGCTTGGCCTGTGCCTGGAAATCGAAGCCTACTTGCGCCACCTTGAGCGCCTGGCCGGTTACATCCAGGATGCCTTCGACATCCGGGATGGCCACGACCTGGCCCGGCAACTGCGCCTGCTCGACATGCGCGTGCGCGACGTGCTGAAAAAGCTCGCCAACGACGAACAGGCCCTCGCCGCCGTGGCCGATCGCGCCAAGACCAGCGACCGGCAGATCCCGTTGCGCCAGCGTTACGCCGAAGTGTTGGCGACATGGGACGAATACGTCGAACCGATGATCCAGTTGGTGAACGCCGACGGCGCCTTCGAGCAAGGCGTGCGCAAGGTGGAAAACGTGCTGTTGCGCATGCTTACCGAGCAACAGCGCCTCGGGCACCTGGTGGACGACGACATGCTGCTGCGCACCCACGCGCGCATCCTCGAAATGCAGACCAGCGCCCAACTGACCTTGCGTCATGCCCGCGAACTGCTGTTGCCGCTGCGTGAAGAAGCACGCCGGCACAACGCCGTGACCCGTGGCGCGGCGCTGGCCCTGTCGGCCATCCGCCGCAAAGGGTTGGACGCGGTGCCGCAAGCGGCCATGCCGATGTTTACCCGGCCGCAAAGCACGTTCCTGGGCAGTGCCAGCCAGGTCGAAGCCTATGTGTACGCCCTGGCGAACTTCGAGCCAAAACCGGCGCGGTTCCCCAAGGCGCACAAATCCCACAAGGGCGAAGCCCAACGCGCACCGCGCACGGTCAAGGAAATGCTCGAGCGCTGCGAAGACGCGCTGCCGATGCCCGACCTGATGACCTGGCTGCTGGAGCAAGAACCCGACGGCGCCACCGACGAATTGCTGTACTGGTTCTCGCGGCTCTCGCGCGAAAAACGCTTCAAGCGCGAACGCCTGGAGCGCCGCGATTACCACACACACGAGCACCAGGTCAGCCTGCGCTCATTCGCCCTGCTCCCGGCCACCTCTGAGGCGGCCGAGCATTCTGCGAGTACACCTAATGCATCTTGATCTATCCGAACTGTCACAGCTGGCGCCAATCTTTCGCGAGCTGTTCAAGGGTTACCACGTCAGCCGCCGCGACCCGGAGCTGTACGCACAACTGTCGAACTTCCAGGACCAGTACCGCACGCTGTTCAAGGCCCTGGGCTTTGAGCTGGTGTGCGACACCCGCGGTTTCTACTACTTCGTGCCGGACTCTGCGATTGCCAGCGCGCAGGTAAACAAAACCGCCCAGCGCCTGGCGTTGTTCACCTTCATCATCGTCGAGCATTTGGCCGACCAGGGCCGCGACCCCATCGCCGTGCTCGACGGTGGCAGCCTGGGCCGCGATGAGCTGCCATCGCTGCTGGAGAAGTACCGCGACCTGTTTATCCAGGCCGAAGTGCAGACCCAGGAAGAACTCGAAGAAAAAATCATGCGCCGCATGACCCAGCTGGGTTTTGCCAGCGAAGACAACGGCATTTACCGCTTCCTGCCGCCAATGCATCGCTTCCTCGACGTGTGCTTGTCGGTGCAGCAGGATCGCGACCTGGCCGCCAGCGTACACAGCGTGTTGCCGTTGCCGGCACCGGTGATCATCGACGAAGACAGCGATGAAAAATTGCTGAAGACCGATGACCCGCTGGACCTCAGTGACTTCGAAGAAGAAAGCGAAGAAGACGCCATGGCCCGCGCCATTGCCGAAGAACAGGAGACCGACGCATGAGCAAGGAACGCTACGGCATCCGCCGCTTCGCCCTATTGAACACCGCCGGCTACAGCCTGGGTTTGTTCCCGCTGGAAGAGCCGCTGTCGGTTTACGGCGCGAACAACCTCGGCAAATCGGCCTCGATCAACGCCTTGCAGTTCCCGATCCTGGCGCGCATGTCGGACATGAGTTTCGGCAAGTACACGCTCGAGCAATCGCGACGCTTCTACTTCGCTACGGACACCAGCTACATCCTCGTGGAGGTCTCCCTGCCCCACGGCCCGCACGTGATCGGCGTGGTCGGACGCGGCCCGGGCGGCGGTTTTGGTCACCAGTTCTTTGCCTACGCTGGCAAGCTGGACCTGGCTCACTACCAGAAAAACGACACTTGCCTGCGTCAGAAAGAGTTGTTCACCAACCTTGAGCGCGAGGGCCTGAAAGCCTATGAGTTGAAGCCGGATGAACTGCGGCGCTTGCTGGTGGGCGGCCACACGTCGATCCCGCTGGACCTGACGCTGATCCCGCTCCGCTCCACCAGCGAGCAGAGCCTGAAGACCTTTCGGGCGCTGTTTATCAACCTGCTGCACATGCGCGAAATTACCGCTGCGAAGTTGAAGCAGCTGTTCCTTGATGCCTTCGAACATAGCCTGCGTTCGGGTAGCGTGGATTACATCGCCGCGTGCGAAGAAGCCTTCCGCGACGTGCGACGCATGGAGCAGGACTACAACTCGCTGGTGGCCGCCGGTCCTCTGGTTGAAGCGCTGGCCAACGGCGTTCGGCAGCGCGAAGTCTTGCGCGGCAAACTGCATCGTCTGTCACCGTTGCTCGATTCGCTGCTGGGCACCTGGTCGGACTACGCCAGTGCGCGCAAGGAAGAGTTGACCCTCCAGGCCGAGCACTACCGCAACGAGCAGGACGCGCTGCAGAACGACCAGCGTGGCGGCACCCAGGAGCTGATGCGCCTGGAGCGGGAAATCAGCGGTATCCAGCGTTGGCTGGGCGAGTTGTCGGTGCTCAAGCATCGCTTTGCCCTGGTGGATGACGTCAAGGTGCTGGAGCAGCAATTGCTGGCGGCCAAGGATGCCCACGATGAATTGGCGGGCGCCCTGGCGCAATCGCGGCAGTTCAGCGCCGAGGACCTGGACGAGCGTTTGCGCGACCTGGAAAAACGCTTGAAGTCGGTCAAGCAGCAGCTTGATCACGCCGACAACAACAGTTACGCCAAACTGCGCGAAGAATTCTCACAGCAGGATGTCGAGCGTCTGATGCGCCTGTTCAACAGCTCGCTGTTCAGCCTGCCGTTGGGCGAGCATGGCATCACGCTGGACGAAGACGGCCAGTGGGTTAAATCACTGGAGCAGATCCTCGATGGCTTCAAGGGCGAGCGTTTCGAAGTGCCGGGGCTGTCCATCGACATCTCCCACATCGAGCCGCCGGCCTTGCAGGCCCTGGCGGATCGCGCGGCCTTGCGCGACCAGAAGGAGCGCCTGGAAAAAGAACTCAAGCAACTCAAGACTCAACAGGCTGTAGCGTCTGACCGCGCCGCGAGCAAGACCCAGTCCGAAGCGTTGTACCAGCAAGTGCTGGACGCGCAAAAGGCCCTGGAAGACTTCCGCCGCGCGCAGACCCTGAGTGCAGAAGAAGGCGAGAAGCTGGAAAACCTGGCGCAGATGGAAGCGGCCCAGGACGAATTGAAGCGCTCCAGCGATGCGTTTACCGAACGTGTCCAGCAACTGTCGGCCAAGCTGCAACTGGTCGGCCGCCAGATCGGCGATATGGAAGCCAAGCAACGCACCCTGGATGACGCACTGCGCCGCCGTCAGTTGTTGCCGGCGGACTTGCCGTTCGGCACGCCGTTCATGGACCCGGTCGACGACTCCATGGACAACCTGCTGCCGTTACTCAATGACTATCAGGACAGTTGGCAGGGTTTGCTGCGCGCCGATGGCCAGATCGACGCACTGTATGCACAGGTACGCCTCAAAGGCGTGGCCAAGTTCGACAGTGAAGATGATATGGAGCGTCGCCTGCACCTGCTGATCAACGCCTATGCGCACCGCACCGATGAAGCCCTGACACTCGGCAAGGCACGCCGTGCAGCGGTCACCGATATCGCGCGGACCCTGCGCAATATCCGCAGCGACTACGACAGCCTTGAACACCAGTTGGCGTTGTTCAACCGCGAGATCAACAAGCGCCAGGTGTCCAACCTGCAGAGCTTCCGCATCGTGCTGGCGCCGAACAAGGAAGCCCTCAAACATATCGACCAGATCATCCACAGTGCCGGTCAGTATGAAGAAGGCGAGACCCTGTCGGTGTTCGACCTCAGCCAGAGCGCCGAGCAGGACAACAAGAACGAAGAGGCCAAGGAATATCTGGCTCGCCTGGTGGCGGCGAACCATAACCAGCTGGGCCTCAAGGACCTGTTCGAGCTGGCGTTCGAGATCACCAAGGTCAACGGTCAGCCGGTGATCCATACCGATATCGACGGGGCTGCCTCCAACGGCACGACCATGACCATCAAGGCGCTGACCAACATGTACTTGTTGCTGCACTTGATGGACCGCGACCAGGCGGGTCGTGTGCGTCTGCCGTATTACCTCGACGAAGCAGCGGATATCGACGAGAAGAACCAGGCGGCGCTGCTGGAAACCAGTCTGCAGCTGGGCTTTGTGCCGATCCTGGCCAGCGTGAAACCGCAAGTCTCCGCCCAGGTGGCGATCGACCTGGAAGGCGGCAGCGGGCCGAACGGGATCTACATCGATGAGGCGGACTGGAAGTACATTCGCCGTCACGACGTGGTGAAGGCGACGATGAATGTGCCGGCGGATGAGCCGGAGCTGGATGAGGTCTGATTGGTAGCACAGAAACGCAAAAAGGCCGCGATCTTATCGATCGCGGCCTTTTTTGTGGCGCTTATTTTCCGAGTGGAATCTTCGGCGCCCAGGTCAGCCATTCGTCTTCGAACTTGTCGAACAACGGGAAGGTTTGCTGCGGCCGTGCGGCGCTGCCCATACGTTCACCGTCGGGCGTGGCAAAGGCGATACCGCCGGCGACCAGGGTCTCCAGGGATTCGGTCCGCACTGTCGCACCTTTGAACAAGCCGAAGTCGAGGCCGAAACCGCTGGTGTTCCAGAAGCGGCTGCCACCGCGTACGAGCGGCGCGTACTTGGGCTCGATCAGGATGTGGATCAGCACGCGGTCAGCGGTTTGACCCAATTCGTAGCCGGTGACTTTACCCACAGTGACTTCACGATAAGTAACCGGCACACCTTCCTTCAGCGAACCACGGCGTGCAGCGCTCAGCACAAGACTCAGGCCAGCCTCTTGGTGAACGGCTTCGGGTGGCTGGTCCAGGGCGACAAAGCTCTTTTGCGGGCCGGCGTTTTTTGCCGCCGGTTGTACCTCGATGTATTGCCCGGTGACCAGGGTTTCGAGGTTGGACGTTTTCATCAGCCCCAGTTCCGGCTTGACCACCCAGAACTGACTGCCAGCGCGCGCGACGCGGTCCGCCACTTGGGTGATACGCGCACTGAGCATCACCGACTGCATGTCGGCACTCAAATCGACGCTCTCGATCTTGCCGACATCCAGGCCTTTGAAACGTATCGGCGTGCCAGGACGCAAGCCATCGGCGCGATCGACTTTAATGGTCACCAGGGTGCCGTGCTGATTGGCGGCTTCACGATCGGCGAACAGGCGAAAACGCGGGATACGCTTTTTCAGCGGCACATTCTGCTCAGGCGTTTCGAAGGCGATGCCACCGGCCATCAGGCTGGCCAGGGATTCACTTTTCACCTGGATGCCACCGGTGAGTCCACCTGTCAGCGTGACACCGCTGGCATTCCAGAAGCGTGTCGAGCCGTTGACCAGGTTTTCGTATTCCTTCTCGATATGAACGCCGATCACCAGCTGCTTGTTCTTGCGCGAGAATTGGTAACTCTGCACCGAGCCGACCTTGACCTGCTTGTAGAGGATCGGACTGCCGACGTCCAGGGAACCGAGGTTGTCGGTGAACAGAACCATGTGCAGCCCAGGGGAACGCAGGTCCAAAGGCGGCGCCTTGGCACGGGCCACGTACTCACGTTGCGGCGGGGTGCCTTTGTCACCCGGGCGAATGGCGATGTAGTTACCTTTGACCAAGGCTTCAAGCCCGGTGATCCCGGCCAGCGAGATAGACGGCTTGACCACCCAGAATTGGGTGTCCTGTACCAGGTAATCTTCGGCCAGGGGGTCGAGGGTCAGTTCAGCGTTAGCACTGGAAAGGTCGGGGTTGATTTTCAGGGTTTTCAGGCTGCCGACCTGAATACCTTTGTACATCACCGGCGTACGCCCGGCCTGCAGGCCTTCGAAGTCGGTGAGTTTGACCTTGACCTTGATACCGGCGGCGGCAGCGTCGAAATCCTCGTATAGACGGAAGGGCAGGCTCGGATCGGTCGGCGGGCTGTCCTTACGGTTCTCTGGTGTTGCGAAAGCGATACCGCCGGCGACGATGCTGGAGAGGGATTCGCTACGCACCTTTACGCCGGAGAGGTTGGCGTCGATGCTGATGCCGCTGGCGTTCCAGAAACGCGTATGTTTGCGCACCAGGTTGGCGTAGGTCGGTTCGATGTAGACCTTGATCTCAACGGTGCTCTGGTCTTCAGACAGCAGGTAGCTTTTGACCTGGCCGACCTGGATCTGTTTGTAGAACACTGGGCTGCCACGGTTGAGCGAGCCGAGGCGATCGGCCTTGACGGTCAGGTGAAGACCGGGCTTGGCGTCGGATAATGGCGGCTCTTCGGAGAGCGCTTTGAATTTACGCGTGGGCTCACCGTCGCCAGGGCTGGCGGCGATGTAGTTGCCTGAGACCAGGGTTTCCAGGCCCGTGATGCCCGCGAGGCTGACGCTGGGTTTGACCAGCCAGAAGCGAGTGTTGGTCTTGAGGTATTGTTCGACGTCCTTGTTCATCTCGATGGTGGCAATCACCCCGCGATTGTTGCCCTCGTCGTCCAGGGCCAGGGTCTTGACCTTACCCACGGTCATGCCTTTGTAGACCACTTCGGTCTTGTTGACCTGGATGCCCTCGCCGCTTTCAAAGCGCACCTGGATCTCGATGCCTTGCTGTGAATAGGCACGCCAGCCCAGCCAGCCACCGATGATCAGGGCAATCAGGGGCAATACCCAAATGGCCGACCAGTTGGAGGCTGGGCGGGTTTTAGCTTTAGGCAAATCACTCATGGTCGTCGTCCGACTCCGTGTTATCCCAAATCAGTCGGGGATCAAAAGTTACTGCGGCAAGCATCGTCAAGATCACCACACTGGCGAACGCTGCTGCGCCGAGGTTGGCCTCGACACTGGCAAGTCGTCCAAAGTTTACGACCGCGACCAGAATGGCGATCACGAAGATATCCAGCATGGACCAGCGGCCAATGAATTCGATAAAGCGGTACATCACGATGCGTTGTCGCGCGGACAATGGTTGGTGACGCTGCACCGAGAACAGTAACAGGCCAATACCGACCAGCTTGAAGGTCGGCACCAGGATACTGGCGATGAACACTACGGCAGCGATGGGGAACATCCCGTGCTGCACCAGTTGGATCACACCCGCCATGATGGTACTGGGATCGCCCTGACCAAGGGAGTTGATGGTCATAATCGGTAACAGGTTGGCAGGGATATACAAAATCGCTGCAGTGATTAGCAGTGCCCAGGTTCGTGCGAGGCTGTTGGGACGACGCGCATGGATCAACGCACCGCAACGGGTGCAGATTTGCTCATCGGTGTCCCGCTCTTGCTTGTTCAACTCGTGGCATTCAGTACACGTCAGAATGCCCGCATCAATCGCCCGCATGATCATCCTCTCCTGACAACGCCTGCCAGATCTGGTGGGGCGACATCACCACCTCAAGCAGTACCTGAACCATTAATAAACTGATGAAACAGACCAGACCCAGGCCAACCGTGATGGAGGCCATGTCCGCGAGCTTTACGATCGCGACCAGCACCCCCATCAGGTAGACCTCCAACATCCCCCAATCTTTCATGTGATGGTAGATGCGGTACAGCAACAGCCCATAGCTGCGGCCGATCTTCCAACGGATGCTGAGTAACACCGCCAGTTGGCAGAGTAACTTGAGCAAGGGAATGCCCATGCTGCACAGGAACACCACGGAGGCGACGCCTTGCATGCCGGTATCGAATAACGCGACGACGCCGCTCCAGACGGTGTCTTCCGAGGACTGCCCGAGTAGATTGAGCTGCATGATGGGCAAAAAGTTCGCGGGGACGTACAGCAACAGCGCGGCGAGCACCAAGGCGAGGCTGCGCTCAACAACATTGTGGCGGTGAGCGTACAGCTCGTAACCGCAACGCGGGCATTGGGCTTTTTCGCCTAGGGCGAGAGCTGGCTTGCGCATCAGCAAGTCGCACTCATGGCATGCCACCAAGTCGTCCAGAGGTAAATCCGACACCTCGAGGGCATCAACCGGATCGGGCATAGATAGGGCTCAGACTCTAAAAAAGGTAAGGTGCCTATTCTAGTGGTCTGGTTCAGAAATAACTGTGCAAATTTGTCGAGGGATTGGTGGTGATATGAGGATCAAGAGCGGGTGTTTCAGGAGGGAGCGCGGTATCGGATTTTTGGGCTTTCGCGGGGTATCAGGGAGTACGCGTTATCGTTAACGCCCATCGCGAGCAAGCTCAGCTCCTACAGGACCGCCCAAAACAAAACCCCTGTTTGCGTTAGCAAACAGGGGTTCTGGAATTTAATCTTGACGATGACCTACTCTCACATGGGGAAACCCCACACTACCATCGGCGATGCATCGTTTCACTGCTGAGTTCGGGATGGGATCAGGTGGTTCCAATGCTCTATGGTCGTCAAGAAATTCGGGTACTGAGTCGTGGCCAGCTGGCCTCGCTTCAGCAAATTGGGTATGTGATAGCTTCGGTGTTTTGTGAGTATCTCGAACTTTCGGTTCGTTTCGTCTTCACACACCGCAATCTGATGCTTCTACTTGTTTCCAAGTCAGGAGTAATCAAATTGCTTGGGTGTTATATGGTCAAGCCTCACGGGCAATTAGTATTGGTTAGCTCAACGCCTCACAGCGCTTACACACCCAACCTATCAACGTCGTAGTCTTCGACGGCCCTTCAGGGGACTCAAGGTCCCAGTGAGATCTCATCTTGAGGCTAGTTTCCCGCTTAGATGCTTTCAGCGGTTATCTATTCCGAACATAGCTACCCGGCAATGCCACTGGCGTGACAACCGGAACACCAGAGGTTCGTCCACTCCGGTCCTCTCGTACTAGGAGCAGCCCCTCTCAAATCTCAAACGTCCACGGCAGATAGGGACCGAACTGTCTCACGACGTTCTAAACCCAGCTCGCGTACCACTTTAAATGGCGAACAGCCATACCCTTGGGACCGGCTTCAGCCCCAGGATGTGATGAGCCGACATCGAGGTGCCAAACACCGCCGTCGATATGAACTCTTGGGCGGTATCAGCCTGTTATCCCCGGAGTACCTTTTATCCGTTGAGCGATGGCCCTTCCATACAGAACCACCGGATCACTAAGACCTACTTTCGTACCTGCTCGACGTGTCTGTCTCGCAGTCAAGCGCGCTTTTGCCTTTATACTCTACGACCGATTTCCGACCGGTCTGAGCGCACCTTCGTACTCCTCCGTTACTCTTTAGGAGGAGACCGCCCCAGTCAAACTACCCACCATACACTGTCCTCGATCCGGATAACGGACCTGAGTTAGAACCTCAAAGTTGCCAGGGTGGTATTTCAAGGTTGGCTCCACGCGAACTGGCGTCCACGCTTCAAAGCCTCCCACCTATCCTACACAAGCAAATTCAAAGTCCAGTGCAAAGCTATAGTAAAGGTTCACGGGGTCTTTCCGTCTAGCCGCGGATACACTGCATCTTCACAGCGATTTCAATTTCACTGAGTCTCGGGTGGAGACAGCGCCGCCATCGTTACGCCATTCGTGCAGGTCGGAACTTACCCGACAAGGAATTTCGCTACCTTAGGACCGTTATAGTTACGGCCGCCGTTTACCGGGGCTTCGATCAAGAGCTTCGCGTTAGCTAACCCCATCAATTAACCTTCCGGCACCGGGCAGGCGTCACACCCTATACGTCCACTTTCGTGTTTGCAGAGTGCTGTGTTTTTAATAAACAGTCGCAGCGGCCTGGTATCTTCGACCGGCATGAGCTTACGGAGCAAGTCCTTCACCCTCACCGGCGCACCTTCTCCCGAAGTTACGGTGCCATTTTGCCTAGTTCCTTCACCCGAGTTCTCTCAAGCGCCTTGGTATTCTCTACCCAACCACCTGTGTCGGTTTGGGGTACGGTTCCTGGTTACCTGAAGCTTAGAAGCTTTTCTTGGAAGCATGGCATCAACCACTTCGTTAACTAAAAGTTAACTCGTCATCAGCTCTCGGCCTTAGAATCCCGGATTTACCTAAGATTCCAGCCTACCACCTTAAACTTGGACAACCAACGCCAAGCTGGCCTAGCCTTCTCCGTCCCTCCATCGCAATAACCAGAAGTACAGGAATATTAACCTGTTTTCCATCGACTACGCTTTTCAGCCTCGCCTTAGGGACCGACTAACCCTGCGTCGATTAACGTTGCGCAGGAAACCTTGGTCTTTCGGCGTGGGTGTTTTTCACACCCATTATCGTTACTCATGTCAGCATTCGCACTTCTGATACCTCCAGCAAGCTTCTCAACTCACCTTCACAGGCTTACAGAACGCTCCTCTACCGCATCACTTACGTGATACCCGTAGCTTCGGTGTATGGTTTGAGCCCCGTTACATCTTCCGCGCAGGCCGACTCGACTAGTGAGCTATTACGCTTTCTTTAAAGGGTGGCTGCTTCTAAGCCAACCTCCTAGCTGTCTAAGCCTTCCCACATCGTTTCCCACTTAACCATAACTTTGGGACCTTAGCTGACGGTCTGGGTTGTTTCCCTTTTCACGACGGACGTTAGCACCCGCCGTGTGTCTCCCATGCTCGGCACTTGTAGGTATTCGGAGTTTGCATCGGTTTGGTAAGTCGGGATGACCCCCTAGCCGAAACAGTGCTCTACCCCCTACAGTGATACATGAGGCGCTACCTAAATAGCTTTCGAGGAGAACCAGCTATCTCCGAGCTTGATTAGCCTTTCACTCCGATCCACAGGTCATCCGCTAACTTTTCAACGGTAGTCGGTTCGGTCCTCCAGTTAGTGTTACCCAACCTTCAACCTGCCCATGGATAGATCGCCCGGTTTCGGGTCTATTCCCAGCGACTAGACGCCCTATTAAGACTCGCTTTCGCTACGCCTCCCCTATTCGGTTAAGCTCGCCACTGAAAATAAGTCGCTGACCCATTATACAAAAGGTACGCAGTCACCCAACAAAGTGGGCTCCCACTGCTTGTACGCATACGGTTTCAGGATCTATTTCACTCCCCTCTCCGGGGTTCTTTTCGCCTTTCCCTCACGGTACTAGTTCACTATCGGTCAGTCAGTAGTATTTAGCCTTGGAGGATGGTCCCCCCATATTCAGACAAAGTTTCTCGTGCTCCGTCCTACTCGATTTCATGACTAAGAGATTTTCGCGTACAGGGCTATCACCCACTATGGCCGCACTTTCCAGAGCGTTCCGCTAATCTCAAAGCCACTTAAGGGCTAGTCCCCGTTCGCTCGCCACTACTAAGGGAATCTCGGTTGATTTCTTTTCCTCAGGGTACTTAGATGTTTCAGTTCCCCTGGTTCGCCCCTTACACCTATGTATTCAGTGTAAGGTAACCATCTTATGATGGCTGGGTTCCCCCATTCAGACATCTCCGGATCAAAGTCTGTTTGCCGACTCCCCGAAGCTTTTCGCAGGCTACCACGTCTTTCATCGCCTCTGACTGCCAAGGCATCCACCGTATGCGCTTCTTCACTTGACCATATAACCCCAAGCAATCTGGTTATACTGTGAAGACGACATTCGCCGAAAATTCGCAATTAATCACAAATTTTACCTTAGCCTGATCCGTTACCAGTGAAAGTAACGTTCAGTCTATCTTTCTATCACATACCCAAATTTTTAAAGAACGATCTAATCAAAGACTAGAAATCAACATTCACCATCACATCGATGGAATGCTCATTTCTAAGCTCTCAAACTTCAGAAGCAGTAGTGGTGGAGCCAAACGGGATCGAACCGTTGACCTCCTGCGTGCAAGGCAGGCGCTCTCCCAGCTGAGCTATGGCCCCGTATTTCTACAGGCGTTTCCCACACAAAATTGGTGGGTCTGGGCAGATTCGAACTGCCGACCTCACCCTTATCAGGGGTGCGCTCTAACCAACTGAGCTACAGACCCAATTTCGGGCTGCTTCTTATCGTCTTCTTCAATGAATCAAGCAATTCGTGTGGGAACTTATGGAGCAGCTGATGTCGTCGATTAAGGAGGTGATCCAGCCGCAGGTTCCCCTACGGCTACCTTGTTACGACTTCACCCCAGTCATGAATCACACCGTGGTAACCGTCCTCCCGAAGGTTAGACTAGCTACTTCTGGTGCAACCCACTCCCATGGTGTGACGGGCGGTGTGTACAAGGCCCGGGAACGTATTCACCGCGACATTCTGATTCGCGATTACTAGCGATTCCGACTTCACGCAGTCGAGTTGCAGACTGCGATCCGGACTACGATCGGTTTTCTGGGATTAGCTCCACCTCGCGGCTTGGCAACCCTCTGTACCGACCATTGTAGCACGTGTGTAGCCCAGGCCGTAAGGGCCATGATGACTTGACGTCATCCCCACCTTCCTCCGGTTTGTCACCGGCAGTCTCCTTAGAGTGCCCACCATTACGTGCTGGTAACTAAGGACAAGGGTTGCGCTCGTTACGGGACTTAACCCAACATCTCACGACACGAGCTGACGACAGCCATGCAGCACCTGTCTCAATGTTCCCGAAGGCACCAATCTATCTCTAGAAAGTTCATTGGATGTCAAGGCCTGGTAAGGTTCTTCGCGTTGCTTCGAATTAAACCACATGCTCCACCGCTTGTGCGGGCCCCCGTCAATTCATTTGAGTTTTAACCTTGCGGCCGTACTCCCCAGGCGGTCAACTTAATGCGTTAGCTGCGCCACTAAGAGCTCAAGGCTCCCAACGGCTAGTTGACATCGTTTACGGCGTGGACTACCAGGGTATCTAATCCTGTTTGCTCCCCACGCTTTCGCACCTCAGTGTCAGTATCAGTCCAGGTGGTCGCCTTCGCCACTGGTGTTCCTTCCTATATCTACGCATTTCACCGCTACACAGGAAATTCCACCACCCTCTACCATACTCTAGTCAGTCAGTTTTGAATGCAGTTCCCAGGTTGAGCCCGGGGATTTCACATCCAACTTAACTAACCACCTACGCGCGCTTTACGCCCAGTAATTCCGATTAACGCTTGCACCCTCTGTATTACCGCGGCTGCTGGCACAGAGTTAGCCGGTGCTTATTCTGTCGGTAACGTCAAAACAATCACGTATTAGGTAACTGCCCTTCCTCCCAACTTAAAGTGCTTTACAATCCGAAGACCTTCTTCACACACGCGGCATGGCTGGATCAGGCTTTCGCCCATTGTCCAATATTCCCCACTGCTGCCTCCCGTAGGAGTCTGGACCGTGTCTCAGTTCCAGTGTGACTGATCATCCTCTCAGACCAGTTACGGATCGTAGCCTTGGTGAGCCATTACCTCACCAACTAGCTAATCCGACCTAGGCTCATCTGATAGCGCAAGGCCCGAAGGTCCCCTGCTTTCTCCCGTAGGACGTATGCGGTATTAGCGTCCGTTTCCGAACGTTATCCCCCACTACCAGGCAGATTCCTAGGCATTACTCACCCGTCCGCCGCTCTCAAGAGAAGCAAGCTTCTCTCTACCGCTCGACTTGCATGTGTTAGGCCTGCCGCCAGCGTTCAATCTGAGCCATGATCAAACTCTTCAGTTCAAACATCTTTGGGTTTTTAAGAAACCCTAAACTTGGCTCAGCAATCGTTGGTTACATCTTTGATTTCTCGCGGAGTAACTTGTGATGCTGATAATCTTGTTGACTATCAGTCTGACTCCACAAGCACCCACACGAATTGCTTGATTCAGTTGTTAAAGAGCGGTTGGTTAAGATCTTTCGTCTCAACCGAGGCGCGCATTCTACAGCAGCCTCATTTGCTGTCAAGTGATTATTTTCAGAAGCTTTCGAAGAATTCTTCAACAACTTCAACCACTTGCGCTTCCGATCTCTCGTTAGCGGGAGGCGAATTCTACAGCGTTACACGCTGCTGTCAACACCTCTTTTTCTCCGCTTTCGACCGAGAGGATCGAAACGTTAATAGAGCCAAACTACACCGCTCTATCAACTCCTTCTGGGCTTCGATGAACTGAAGCAACCCGCTGTCGAATCCCGCATAACTCTTTGTTTACCAAGGAGTTTTCCGTTTCGACTGCGCCGGAAGTGGGGCGAATTATAGACTTTCAGAATCTGCCGTCAAGCCTTAATTACGCTTTTGTTGCAGAAGGCGCTTTTTTAGCAATAAGGCGGGGGATTCGACGCATCACCGGCGGTATTCGCAGGACCAAAAGCAGCGCCCCTATAGAAGCATAGATAGCCCACTCTTTCAGATCAGCCCGCGCAATCCAAAGCATGTGCAACAAACCGAGCCCAAGAATCACATAAACCAGGCGATGCAGCTTCTTCCAACGCGTACCCAGTCGACGCTGGCTATAGCGGTTGGACGTCACCGCCAACACCAACAAGCACAGGAAACCCAGCGCACCCACAATAATGTAGGGCCGCTTGCGCAACTCTACTCCCAACTGCGACCAGTCCAGCCCAAGGACAAACACACAATAAGCCGACAGATGCAGCACCACATAAGCAAAGCACCACAGACCCAGCTGCCGGCGCACCGCTATCCACCCTGCCCAACCGCTTAACTTTTGCAGTGGCGTCATCCCCAGGGTGACCAACAACAGGACCAGCGTGCCCAACCCCAAACGGTCGACAAGCACCTTGCCAGGATCAGGCCCCAAGGCAGAGCCCCAAGCCTCATACAGCCAATACAACGGCCACACCGCCGCCGCTATAAATACGCCGATGCGCCAGATTGGGTAGCGCATCAATAATTCTTCCTAAGATCGAGGCCGGTATATAAAGAGGCAACCTCATCCGAGTAGCCGTTGAACATCTGCGTCTCACGCACATTCGGGCTGAACAACCCACTCGGCAGACGACGCTCTCGCGCCTGAGTCCACCGAGGATGATCGACCGTCGGGTTCACATTCGCATAGAACCCATACTCATCCGCCGCAATACTCTGCCAGGTGGTCTTCGGCTGCTCGCTCACAAGACTGATCCGCACGATGGACTTCACGCTCTTGAACCCATACTTCCACGGCACTACCAGACGCAGCGGCGCACCATTCTGATTTGGCAATTCCCGGCCATACATGCCCACGGCCAAGATGGCCAAAGGGTTCATCGCCTCATCCAGACGCAATCCTTCTATATAAGGCCAGTCGATCAAACCGAAGCTGGAGCGCTGGCCCGGCATGCTCTTGGGATCCTGGAGGGTTTCAAAACGGATGTACTTGGCCTTCGAGGTCGGCTCAACCTGTTTGAGCAAGGCAGAGATGGGGAAGCCGATCCAAGGAATGACCATCGACCACGCCTCGACGCAGCGCAGGCGATAGATCCGCTCTTCCAACTGATATGGCTGCATGAAGTCTTCCAGAGCGTAACGCCCTGGCTTCGCGACCTCACCATCAATCACCACACTCCAGGGCTCGGTCTTGAGTGACCCCGCATTTTTCGCCGGGTCGCCCTTATCCGTACCGAACTCATAGAAGTTGTTGTAGTGGGTCGCATCCTTGAACGGGGTGATGGCCTCGTCCTTTACCGTCACCGCCTGCCATTGCGTACCTGGCAGCTTCTTGGAAAACCAACCAGGGGCATTACCCGGCTCGACATCCGCATAGCGCGCAGCGTCGTCTGCACTGGCCCAACGCGGCAAGCTGCTGGCAGCAATACCGGCAAGCGCACCGCCGAGCAAGCTGCGGCGAGAGAAGTAGAAGGATTCAGGGGTGACATCCGATTCGTGGCAATCGGACGCTTTAGGCAACTTGATTAACATGGCAACTCCGCAGCATTGGAGAACTGATGTACCAATAGACTGCGGAGTATGGGGGAAATTACATTAAGGCAACGTTTTGTCCCGACGCAGCTGCAGCAGATACTGAATCGGGCCGGAAGCGGCATAAACCAGGAATGCCAGCAGCAAAATACGCGGCGGATCACTGAAGACCACGGCGAATACCAGCACCACTACAAGGATTGCCACAAAAGGCACGCGGCCCTTGAGGTCCAATTCCTTGAAGCTGTTGTATTTGATGTTGCTGACCATCAGCATCCCGGCCGCTGCAACCATCAACGCCACCAGGAACGACATCTTGGACCCCTGGATGCCGTAGTCACTGAACGCCCAGACAATACCAGCCACGACACCCGCAGCAGCAGGACTGGCCAGGCCAATGAAGTAACGCTTGTCGGCAGTACCCACTTGGGTATTAAAGCGTGCGAGACGCAGCGCGGCGCCTGCAACATAGATAAAGGCAACCATCCAGCCGACCTTGCCCATATCCCCCAACGCCCAGGCAAACGCCAGCAGTGCGGGCGCCACACCAAAAGCAACCATGTCCGACAGCGAGTCATACTCGGCACCGAAGGCACTTTGAGTATTGGTCATCCGCGCCACGCGACCATCAAGGCCGTCGAGCACCATGGCCACGAAGATTGCGATGGCAGCAAAACCGAAGTACTTGCTGGCACTCACCGCATCACCTGCCGCCAGAGCGCTCTGCGCACTCATGGAGTTGATGATGGAATAGAACCCGGCAAACAGGTTCGCCGTGGTGAACAGGTTGGGCAGAAGATAGATGCCACGATGCCGGACTTTACGACCTTCAGCATCATGCCCTTCTTCGATGTGCTCATCGATCGGTAGCAGGCTTTCGGCGTCAGAGGCCTGGTTTGGCTCTTCGGGACGTTCGCTCATGGACTTTACCTTGCAACGGTGTGAAAAAATTCGACAAATACTTGCGGCGAGTGTTCGCCCGCAAACGATGCAGCTTTATACCAGAACCTGCCCTCAAACGAAAAAACGCGGCCTAAGCCGCGTTTTCTCTTGATGCGTACGACTTAGTTTTTGGCTTTGTCGACGATCTTGTTGGCACCGATCCACGGCATCATGGAGCGCAGTTGCTCACCGATGATTTCGATACCGTGAGCGGCGTTGTTACGACGCTTGGCGGTCATCGAAGGGTAGCCGGTAGCGCCTTCGCTGATAAACATTTTGGCGTATTCGCCATCCTGAATACGTTTCAGCGCGTTGCGCATAGCCTGACGGGACTCGGCGTTGATCACTTCCGGGCCAGTCACGTACTCGCCGTATTCGGCGTTGTTGGAGATCGAATAGTTCATGTTGGCGATACCGCCTTCGTACATGAGGTCAACGATCAGCTTCAGTTCGTGCAGGCATTCGAAGTAGGCCATTTCTGGCGCGTAGCCAGCTTCAACCAGGGTTTCGAAACCGGCTTTGACCAGTTCAACAGTACCGCCACACAGAACGGCTTGTTCGCCGAACAGGTCGGTTTCAGTTTCGTCCTTGAAGGTGGTTTCGATGATGCCGGTACGACCGCCACCAACGCCAGCGGCGTAGGACAGTGCAACGTTCTTGGCATTGCCCGAGGCGTCCTGGTAGATCGCGATCAGGTCAGGAATACCGCCGCCTTTGACGAACTCGGAACGCACGGTGTGGCCCGGTGCTTTCGGCGCGATCATGATCACGTCGAGGTCAGCGCGCGGCACGACCTGGTTGTAGTGAATCGCAAAACCGTGGGAGAAGGCCAGGGTGGCGCCCTTCTTGATGTTCGGCTCGATTTCGTTTTTGTACAGCGCGGACTGGAACTCGTCCGGGGTCAGGATCATGACCACGTCGGCAGCAGCAACGGCGGAAGCAACGTCAGTCACTTTCAGGCCGTGGGCTTCAGCCTTGGCAACAGTGGCCGAGCCTTTACGCAGGCCAACAGTCACGTCAACGCCGGAGTCTTTCAGGTTGCAAGCTTGCGCGTGACCCTGGGAGCCGTAGCCGATGATGGCGACTTTCTTGCCCTGGATGATCGACAGGTCACAATCTTTTTCGTAATAAACTTTCATGAGGTTCCTCTATATATCCAGGCCCTTAGGCCATTCACTAATTAGGTTAGATGCTGAGTACTTTGTCGCCACGGGCAATCCCGGTGACACCACTGCGTACCGTTTCCAGAATCGAGGCCGTTCCGATCGACTGGATGAAGCTGTCCAATTTGTCGCTTGTACCGGTCAGTTGAACGGTATAAACGCTGGCGCTCACATCGACGATCTGCCCGCGATAAATGTCGGTAGTCCGTTTGATCTCGGCACGTTGGGCACCCGTGGCCTTGACCTTAACCAGCATCAGCTCGCGCTCGATGTGGGCACTTTCCGACAGGTCGACCAGCTTGACCACTTCGATCAGCTTGTTGAGGTTCTTGGTGATCTGCTCGATCACCTCATCGTGGCCCACAGTGGTCAACGTCAGCCGCGACAGGGTCGGGTCTTCGGTCGGCGCCACGGTCAGGCTTTCGATGTTGTAGTTGCGCTGCGAAAACAGGCCGACAACACGAGACAGAGCGCCGGGTTCGTTCTCCAGAAGCAGGGAGATAATGTGCCGCATAATTAGGTCCGCTCCGTCTTGTTCAGCCACATATCGCGCATGGAGCCGTCTTTGATCTGCATCGGGTAGACGTGCTCGCTGGTGTCCACCTGAATATCGAGGAACACCAGGCGGTCCTTCATGGCGAACGCCTCTTCCATCTTCGGCTTCAGATCTTTCAAATCGGTGATGCGCATGCCGACGTGGCCATAGGCTTCAACCAATTTGACGAAATCGGGCAGCGACTCCATGTAGGAATGAGAGTGACGGCTGTTGTAGCTCATGTCTTGCCACTGACGAACCATGCCCAGCACGCCGTTGTTCAAGCAGACGATCTTCACCGGAAGGCCGTACTGCAGGCACGTCGACAGTTCCTGGATGTTCATCTGGATGCTGCCCTCACCGGTGACGCATGCGACGTCGGTGTCCGGGAAGCTCAGCTTCACACCCATGGCCGCAGGGAAACCAAAGCCCATCGTGCCCAGGCCACCGGAGTTGATCCAGCGGTTAGGTTTGTCGAACTTGTAGTATTGCGCGGCGAACATCTGGTGCTGGCCCACGTCGGAGGTCACAAAGGCGTCGCCCTTGGTCACTTCGCACAGAGTCTCGATCACGGTTTGTGGCTTGATGATGCTGCCGTCGCCCTTGTCGTAAGGGAAAAGGCCGCGGTCACCGCGCCATTCGTCGATCTGCTTCCACCAACTGGCGACGGACTCCTTGTTCGGGGTCTCGCCGATGTCCTTGAGCGCAGCGACCATTTCGGTCAACACGCTTTCGACAGGGCCCACGATCGGCACATCGGCCTTGATGGTCTTGGAGATGGACGCCGGGTCGATGTCGATGTGGATGATCTTGGCATTCGGGCAGAATTTGCTCGCGCCATTGATCACACGGTCATCGAACCGAGCGCCCACGGCCAGGATCACGTCGGCGTGGTGCATGGCCAGGTTGGCGGTATAGCTGCCATGCATGCCGAGCATGCCGACGAACTGACGGTCCGTACCCGGGAATGCGCCGAGGCCCATCAGGGTGTTGGTGACCGGCAGGTTAAGTAGCTTGGCCAACTCGGTCAGCGGTGCAGAACCGCCGCCCAGGATCACGCCGCCACCCGAGTAAAGCACTGGGCGCTTGGCCGCCAGCAACATTTCTGCCGCCTTGCGGATTTGCCCCGAGTGCCCACGAACGGCCGGGCTGTAGGAACGCAGCTTGGCTTTCTTGGGGAAGATGTATTCGAATTTCTCAGCCGGGTTGGTCATGTCTTTCGGAATATCGACCACCACAGGGCCCGGACGACCGGACTGTGCGAGGTAGAACGCCTTTTTCATGATTTCCGGGATTTCCGACGCATGCTTGATCATGAAACTGTGTTTCACGATCGGCCGGGAGATACCGATCATGTCGGTTTCCTGGAACGCATCGGTACCAACCATGGTGCTTGCGACCTGGCCAGAAATGATCACCATCGGGATGGAGTCCATATAGGCAGTCGCAATGCCGGTAATGGCATTGGTTGCGCCAGGGCCGGACGTTACCAGTACCACGCCGGCTTTACCGGTGGCACGGGCGTAACCGTCAGCCATATGGGTCGCGGCCTGTTCGTGGCGGACCAGGATGTGGGTAACAGCCGGTTCCTTGAACAGTGCGTCGTAGACATGCAGCAGAGCACCACCTGGGTACCCGTAGATATAGTCGACGCCTTCGTCACGCAAAAAGCGGACGAGCATCTCACCGCCAGATAAAAGCTCCACGTTGTTCACCTCTAAAACGCCAGAATACCGTCCGTTAAAAACCGACGGGTCTTAATAGGTTTACTTCTCAACAGAGCATGAGCGACGGTGGTCGCCGACTACGTCAGCACTGACTGAGCAAGTATTGGGATCGTCCCAAGTGTTGCGGGCTTTTCCCACCCAGCGCGAGGTAACGCGTTGCGGGTGTAACAGGTCGGCGCGGATGTGCGCCTCATGATCTGCTGAGCGGGCCTGCTTCTGGCAGTCCCGATACAGCGGACTTTGGATTCTTCTGTTTCAGGCCCTTCAAGTCAAGTAATAATTGCGCTTTTTTCCAACTAAGCGCATGAGAACGCAGAAGAAAGGGCTTTGAGGAGGGATAAAACTCGCCTGAATGTCGTCAAGCGGTAGAAATATGCGCAAGACTGCCGGAAAAACCGGCAGCCAGGCAATTAACGAGCGTCGACGATCAATTGGTCGAACTTTTTCAGCGCAGTGCGCAATCCAAGGCTTTCCAGCGGTCGATCGGCGTAAACCATCTCGGCCATTTCCATAATCCCCGACGCATTGGGCAATGACAGGTCCTGTTCGAGGATCTGCTTCATGCGCACAAGGAAGATCCACTGCAACCATTGATGGAAGTCCAGCGTGTCGACTGAAAAGGGCTCGACACTACTGAGCGCCTCAACGCTGGGGGGCACTTCGTCCCACCAGCCCTGCAGACGCAATTCGCGCTCAATCAGCAATAACTGTTCGGCAATCGCTGGAAAACGTGCATCCATCAGAGGCTGACCTTGGCTTTTTGCCGGGCCTGCGCAGCACCCGCGGCGTCGCCTTGTGCGGCTCGCGCGTCACCAATCAACCCCCACAGGCTGGCTTGCAGGTCTGGACGACCGTTGGCCAGGGTCAAGCCTCGACGGGCGAACTGTTCGGCTTGCGGCGCATCGCCCTGGGCCATGCGTACTTGTGCCAGGCGATAGAGCACTTGTGGTTCGCGAGGCGCCACACGCTGGGCACGCTCAAGGCTCGACGAGGCACCGTTCAAGTCGCCACCGGCCTGTTGTTGCTGAGCGGTGGTCAGCAAGGCCAGCACCGGGCCGTCCAGTTGCTCGTCAGCCGACAGGCCGCCTGCGCTGGAGGACGACGGAATACCGCTTGGCGTCGACGGCATGTTGTAGGTGCCTTGGTTAATCGGCGCCGTTTGAATCGGCGTAGTGTCGATCGGCCCCGAAGCGCTTGGCCCTGGAGTCCATGGCTCGGCACTGATCGGCGCGGAGGTGGCAGCACCACCGCCCGGCACCATCACCACCACACCCGAATCCTGCGGGACGGCCTGGGGTTTGGCCTGTGCAGGACGGTTCGTCACGGTCTGACGGAAGCCGCCATTGGCCGAGATCCGGTCGCTATTGGAAACGGCCGTGCTCGAATCCACCACGGGAATAGAGCCGCGCTGCACGCTGGAGCAACCGCTGAGCAAAGCCAGAGCTGTAATAGCTGGAATCCACCACTTGTTCACTTGAAACCCTCTTTGCTTAATTCATCCAGCCCTTGACCCAATCCATCACCGATTCCGCGTCAGCAGGGGCACTGCCACCGCATGCGGCACCGGGTGGTGGTTCGCTGCCGCGAATATACGGCATCTGCACCGCGCCCGGACAGTTGGCATCGGAGCCCTGGCCAGTATGCGGATCAATCCAGGCCTGCACGATATTGTCCGGTTGCGGCATATTCAGCGGCAGCGGGTCGGCCTTGCGCATGAAACTGGTCCAGACCTGCAATGCACCGGTCGCACCGGTAAACGGCGTCTTGCCATTGTCATCACGGCCCAGCCACACCACGGCCAATACATCCTGACCGAAGCCGGCGAACCAGCTGTCGCGCGAATCGTTACTGGTACCGGTCTTGCCCGCCAACGTCAGGTTCGACGGCAACGTGCTGTAGACCGAGCGCCCGGTACCTTCGCGCATTACACGCTGCATGGCGTTCTGGATCAGGTAGATGGAGCCCGCGTCGAAGCGCTGCTGAATCTGGAACGGATAGCGCTTGAGCGGCTCGCCCTCGGCCGTCAGTACGCTGCGAATCCCTCGCATCGGCGTATTGAAACCACCGTTGGCGAGTGTCTGGTACATGGTCGCGACTTCCATCGGTGTCATGGCTCCGGCCCCCAGCAGCATGGACGGGAACGCCGGGAATTCACGAGTGATACCCAGCCGCGCCAAAGTTTTCAGAACATTCGGCACGCCCACTTCAAGACCCAGACGTGAAGTCGAGATGTTGTAGGAATGCGCCAGCCCCTGGTACAGGAATACCGTACCGTGGGAACGGCGATCAAAGTTCTGCGGCGTCCACACCTGGCCATCGGCACCTTTGACCGACAGCGGGTCATCCGACAGCCAACTGGTAAGAGTGTACTTGCTCGGTTTTTCCAAGGCCGTCAGGTAGACCGCTGGCTTGACCAGCGAGCCAATCGGTCGCACGGCATCCAATGCGCGGTTGAAGCCGGCAAAACTGGCCTGGCGACTGCCGATCATAGCCTGGACCTCACCCGTTTCCGGATTGGTCACGACCATGGCCGCCTCCACTTCATCGGAGCCTTTACGGCCGGCCAGACGCTTGAAGGTGTCGTTGACCGACGCTTCGGCTTTCATCTGCAGAATCGGGTCGAAACTGGTGAAAATCCGCAGGCCCTCTTCGGTCAAGTCTTCGTCGCGGTAGTCTTCACGCAACTGGCGTTTGACCAAATCGATAAAGCCCGGGAAGGAACTGTCCGCCAGCTTGCCGCGGGTTGTCACACCCAGTGGCATTTTCTTCGCAGCGGCGATTTGCTCCGGAGTGGCAACGCCCTGCTGCTCCAGCACATCGAGCACAAGGTTACGGCGCTCCAGCGCACGCTCCGGGTTGCGACGCGGGTTGTAGTAGGACGGCCCCTTGACCATGCCAACCAACAACGCGACCTGATGCAACTTCAGCTCGGACAGCGGTTGGCCGAAGAAGAACTGGCTGGCCAAACCGAAACCGTGCACCGCGCGCTGGCCATCCTGGCCGACGAATACCTCATTGAGATACGCCTCGAGGATTTCCTGCTTGCTGTAGTGCAGCTCAAGCAGCATCGCCATCATGGCTTCGGTGAGCTTACGGGTCAGGCTGCGCTCGTTGGTCAGGTAGAAGTTCTTCACCAACTGCTGGGTCAACGTACTGCCGCCCTGGGTCATTTTTCCGCCGGAGGTGTTGACCCAGACGGCGCGGGCAATCGACTTCGGCGACACGCCCCAGTGGCTATAGAAGTCGCGGTCTTCTACGGCGACCAGGGTTTCCAGCAGGTAAGGCGGCACCTGATCAAGCTTGATCAGAATGCGATCTTCAAGGTTCTTCGGGTAAATCCCGCCGATCATCAGCGGTTCCAGGCGCACCACCGGCAGCTTTGAACCGTTGAGCGACGACAGCTCAGCCACGTAGTCGCCGGAAAAGCGCACGCGCACCGGCTGGGCTTTTTCCAGGCCTTCATAGAACTGGAAGCCGCGGGTGTTCAAGTCGACGGTATTACCGCTGACAGCCGCCGCGCCGGGGCCGTTGCTTACGGGTTCGCGGCGGTAGCCCAAGGCGTCGAGCTCGGTGAGAAAATCATCCTTGCTCAGCTTCTGGCCGGTGAACAGTTCCAGTGGGCGTGCATACACCTTGGCTGGAATGGTCCAGCGCTTGCCGGAGAATTTTTCCTGGACCACAGCGTCGAGGTACACCGCGAAGCCGGCGAGCACCACAAGGCCCACAAGGCCAAGCTTGAGCGCCCAGCCCAGCCATGGGCGCAGGCCACGGGAAGGAGGTTTTTTACGGGAACGGGGAGATCGGGTTCGAGTCATGGCGGCGGATTATACGCACTTTATTGATGATCAACATGAGCCGGGCAGCGGTTTGCACGACCGTCCGTAGCAGCCATAATGCCCGCCATGAATTTTCCCAGACTCTGAAGGATCGCCCGTGAGCCAGTCCCTGATCGCCGCCCTGCAAAACCCGGCTTTGTACCCTCATCCGGTTGAAGCGTTTCAAGTCATCGAGACCCATATTTCCTGGGTAATTCTGACCGGTCCGTTCGCATATAAGCTGAAGAAGCCAATGAATTTCGGCTTTCTGGATTTCACCAAGCTGGACGATCGGGGGCATTTCTGTAACGAAGAGCTACGCCTCAACCAACGGCTGACCGAAGATTTGTATCTCGAAGTGTTGCCGATCACCGGCACCGCCGAGGCACCGCAACTGGGTGGCGACGGCCCGGTGATCGAATACGCGCTCAAAATGCGCCAATTCCCACAAAGCCAAATGCTCAGCACACTGCAAGCCAACGGTGAGCTGACCAACGCGCACATTGATGAGATGGCCCGACAGATCGCGCATTTTCACCTGACCGCGCCCCAAGTTGCGCAAGACCACCCTGCCGGCACTCCAGACGAAGTGATGGCCCCCGTACGCCAAAACTTTGAGCAGATCCGCCCATTCCTCAGCGACAAGGCCGACCTGATCCAACTAGAAGCCTTGCAAGCCTGGGCAGAAAGCAGCTTCGAACGCCTCAAGCCACTGCTGGCACAGCGCAAACTCGATGGTTTCACCCGCGAGTGCCACGGTGATATCCACCTGGGCAACGCCACCTTGATTGATGACCATGTGGTGATCTTTGACTGCATCGAGTTCAACGAGCCGTTTCGCTTCACCGACGTGTACGCCGACACCGGCTTCCTGGCCATGGACCTGGAAGACCGCGGCCTCAAATCCCTGGCGCGCCGCTTTATCAGCCAATACCTGGAGCTGACCGGCGACTATAAAGGCCTGGAAGTGTTGAACTTCTATAAAGCCTACCGTGCCCTGGTACGCGCCAAGGTTTCGCTGTTCAGCATGCCGAGCGAGGCTGACCCGGTGCAACGCGCCACCACGCTGCGCCAGTACCGCAACTACGCCAACCTGGCGGAAAGCTACAGCACCATCCCCTCACGCTTCCTGGCGATTACGCACGGTGTCTCGGCAGTCGGCAAAAGCCACGTCGCCATACGCCTGGTGGAAGCCTTGGGCGCCGTTCGCCTGCGTTCGGACGTCGAGCGCAAGCGACTGTTTGGCGAGCAACAAGTTGAAAACACACCACAGGCCGGCATCTATACCGCCGACGCCAGCGATAAAACTTACGCACGTTTGAACGAAATTGCCGATACCGTGCTGCGCGCGGGTTTCCCGGTGGTGCTGGATGCCACCTTCCTGAAGCAAGCGCAACGCGACGCTGCAGCCAAGGTGGCCGAAGCAACGGGCGCGCCTTTCCTGATCCTCGACTGCAACGCGCCGCAAGCCGTCATCACCAGCTGGCTGGCGCAGCGTCAAGCAGATCAAAACGATCCTTCCGACGCCACCCTCAGCGTTATTGAAGAGCAGCAAGCCCAGCGCGATCCGCTGACTGCCGAAGAGCTGCTCCTAAGCAAGCGCGTTGAGACCAATGAAAGCGGAACCCTTGACGCATTGGTTGCGCATATTCGTCAACGTCTGCCAGGGCTGTAAGAAAAATTTCTTGGTCGCGTCGTCGTCTTCGGCGCGCGGCCATGCAATAGTGGCACTATACTGGCGCCATAAATCCAACAGGATCTCCGTCATGAGTCAGCCGAAGCTTCTTGATACCCCGCTCTATTCGCTCCTGCACAAAGACAATGTCCGAGGCTTCAATCAAGAGCGCCCCAAAGACGGCGTCATTGACATGCGCGGTGGCGATTTCCGAGGGCTGGATCTGCGTAATCTGGACGCAACAGGCGTGGATTTCACCGACGCGTATTTCCGCTCCGCCGATTTGCGTGGCCTGGATTTACGCGAATGCTCTCTCGAAGGTGCCAGCCTGGCCCATGCGCAGATTTCGGGCACCTACTTCCCCCCTGAATTGACCGCCGACGAGATTCTCATGTCGGTCAATTTTGGTACACGCCTGCGCTACCGCACCAAGTAACATCGCCTCCCCTAGCCCCGCTACGCTCAAGCGTAGCGGGCGCTTCACGCCTGCCCGCGTCAAAAAATTCGCGCCATTCTTATAAGCTTTAAGCCGTTCTCGACCAAAGAACCACGCTTTTCCTACTGAGCGCTACACTCCTTTTCAGGCTTGCCTGGTCACGATACCCACCGCACCATTCGGCCGGCGCAAGGAGGCTTGATGAACGATGAGCTGCAACACCTGAAAAACCTTGGAAAGACGTCGGCGCAGTGGCTGCATGCGGTGGGCATCCACAGTGCGTCCGACTTGCGCCGCCTGGGGGCAGTCGATGCTTATCGAGCCGTACGGACCCGCGGGTTCCGCGCGTCAAAAGTACTGCTGTATGCCATTGAGGGGGCGTTGATGGATGTGCACTGGAACGACGTTCCGGCCGAGCGAAAGGAAGCGTTGAACCGTCAACTGGACGCTATTTCGACGCGCCCGAAAAATTAGATCAGCTGTAAAACCCAATGTTTACGGGCCTTTCGCACACACGCTTGAGGAAAACAGAAGATCAACCCAAAACAGATGTTGACTCTCAAATGAGAATCGTTATGATTATCACAACTGGTCGCGAGATCAGCCGATAACTGGAAGACCATTGGTTCGGACTCTCAGATTATCTCCTCATCAGGCTAATCACGGTTATTTGACCCGGCTCTTGCCGGGTCTTTTTTTGCCTGTAAAAAAGCTTCAGCGCGCAATGATCAACGGATGCCCGCGCTCCGGATGCGGCTGCACTAGCACATCCAAACCAAACACCGCTTTAAGTGGCTCGGGCCGCATCACCTGCGCCGGCGTGTCCAACGCATGGGGTCGCCCGTCCTCCAGCAACATAATCCGATCGCAGTAACGCGCCGCCAGGTTCAGGTCATGGAGAATCACCAGCACTGCCGCGCCACGATCGGCAAACGTACGTATCGCCTGCAACGTCGTGTGTTGGTGCAAGGGATCAAGCATCGATGTCGGCTCATCCAGCAACAATGTCTGCCCCGCCTCCCCCGGCCATAATTGCGCCAGTACCCGCGCCAGGTGCACACGCTGACGCTCCCCACCCGACAAGGCCAGGTAGCTGCGACCGCTCAAATGTCCGACATCCGCCGCCTGCAGCGCTGCATGGATAATCTCGTCATCCCGCACACGCCCGGTCTGATGGGGCAAGCGGCCCATGCCGACAACCTCTTCGACCCGGAACGCGAAATCCAGGGTTGAGACCTGCGGCAGCACCGCCAGGCGCCGCGCTCGCTGCGACCCGCTCCAGTCCTTCAATTCTTGCTGATCCAGCCACACCTTGCCCTGGTCCGGATGCAACTCACCGCACAAGGCGCCGAGCAACGTGCTCTTGCCCGCGCCGTTAGGGCCTAGCACGCCGAGCACCTCACCCGGCAGCAGGTCCAGCGTGACGTCCGCCAACACGGTTTTGTGACCACGCCGGATCTGCAGCGCTTCTACTCGCAGCATCAGGCGCGCCCTCGCAGTAACAAATAGAGAAAAAACGGTGCGCCGATAAACGCCGTCACAATACCGATCGGCAATTCAGCTGGGGCCAAGGCCAAGCGTGCGACCAGATCAGCAAACAGCAGCAAACTCGCACCCGCCAGCACCGACGCTGGTAGCAACACCCGATGGTCCGGCCCTGCCAGCAAGCGCACCAGATGCGGCACCACCAACCCGACAAAACCAATCATCCCCGCCGCCGCCACAGCCGCACCCACGCCGAGGGCCGTGCAAAACACCAATTCCCGCTTGAGCCCTTCGACATTGACCCCCAAGTGACTGGCCTCGGACTCGCCGAGTAACAGTGCATTCAACGCCTTCGCCCGGCGCGGCAACCACAGTGCCACGCCAGCGCTCACCAGCAACAACGGCCACAGGCGCGAATAGCTGGCACCGTTGAGGCTGCCCAGGTTCCAGAAGGTCAGGGTGCGCAACGTGGCGTCATCCGCCAGGTAGGTAAACAAGCCCACCGCCGAACTGGCGAGGGCCGTCAGCGCGATACCGGCGAGCAGCATCGTCGCGACATTGGTCTGGCCGTTGCGCCGGCCCAGACGGTAAACCAGCGCGGTTACCCCCAAACCACCGAGAAACGCACATAACGACAACAGGTACGGCCCGAACGCATCCGGCAATCCACCAAAAAACGAACCGCCGACAATCGCGACGGCCGCCCCCAGCGCCGCACCACTGGAAACACCGACCAACCCCGGATCGGCCAACGGGTTGCGAAACAACCCCTGCATCGCCACGCCCGACAATGCCAGGACACCGCCAACCGCCAGACCGAGCAAGGTACGCGGCAAGCGGATCTGCCCCAGAATCAGCTCTGCCTGCTCCAGCCCCTGAGCCTCAATCGGCACACCCATCAAGCGCAAGGCGGCCCTGAGCGTATCCAGCAACGGCAGGCTGACAGGCCCCAGCGCCAATGAAAGCCAGGTCGCCAACACACACAACAGCGCCAGCCCGATAAACAGTGTTCGCGGTTTCACCAGAGTGGTCATGGGGCAGGTTTAGCCTGGGAGGGATAGAACCCGGCAGACAGTTTTAGCAGGCTCTGCGGCAGACGCGGCCCAAGCCCACCGACCAGCAGGGTCGGGTCCAACTCAAACACCCGCCCATTCCTGGCCGCTGGGGTTGAAGCCAGGATCGGATTTTCCTTGAACAGCGCCGCACGCGCGGCGTCACCGGTGAGGGCTCGATCAGCAAACACCAGCACATCAGGACTCAGCCCAGCCAGCGACTCCACCGAAAACGGTTTGTAACCCGTATGGGTCGCCAGGTTGTGCCCGCCTGCCCGCTGTAACATCCAGTCAGCCGCCGTGTCCTTGCCGGCAATCAGCGGTTTGCCGCCGGCATGCCCGAGCAGCAACAACACGCCCGGGGCCTTTTGCGTCGCCTGGGCCTTCGCGACCCAGCCTTTCTGCTGATCAAGCGCCTGCTCATACCCGCTGAACAATTCACCGGCCTTGGCCCCAGCGCCCAACAACTTGCCCAAGTGCTGAAGGTTGCCTTTCAGGGTCGGCAAATCCGGCTGCGCGGAAAACATCTCCACCTGCACACCCGCGTTGCGAATCTGCGCCAACACCGGCGGCGGGCCCACTTCTTCGGTGCCCACCAGAATTTGCGGGCGCAGGCTCAGAATGCCTTCAGCCGACAATTGCCGCTGGTAACCGATACTCGGCAATGCCTTGAGGGACTCAGGATGCTGACTGGTGGTGTCCACCCCCACCAACTTCGACTCGCCGCCCAGGGCCACCACCCATTCCGACAGCGCCCCGCCGGCACTTACCCAGCGCTGGGGCAGTTCAGAGGCTTGTGCCCCGTGGTTGACCAGCAGTCCGACAACAAGCGCGATAGCGCTGGCACTCAGGCGCATAACAGGGTTTCCTTCCAAGGGCGGGGCCTTCGAGCACTCATCAATGTGACAGATAATCCCTGCCCGGCATCGTATTGAGCACCCTACCAGCTAGCGGGCGAAGCCGGCATTTGATAATTGTTTGCATTTGAACGTCAAGGCACTTAAGGATTGAAATGAAGTTTCTCTGCCCCTCCCACACCCTCGCGCCCAACAGCAGCCTCGGTTTTGATATCGACGGTTGCAAGCTGTTGGCCGTGCGCCGGGACGGCGTTGCCTACTTCTATATCAATCGCTGCCCTCATCGCGGCATCCCGCTGGAATGGAAGCCCGACCATTTTCTCGACAGCAGTGCCAGCCTGATCCAGTGCGCCACCCACGGCGCGCTGTTCCTGATTGAGAGCGGCGAGTGCATCGCCGGCCCGTGTGCGGGGCAAAGCCTCACCGCCCTGCCCGGCCGTGAAGACGCGAAAGGCCTGTGGGTGCAACTCTAGTCGCCCAGCAGCACGTCCAGTCGGCGATCCACGTAAATTTCCTCAGGCGTAATTCGCACGCCGTACGCCAACACTTCCACACCCACCGCCTTGGCCTCGCAGAGGGCTGCGGCGTAACCGGCATCGATTTCCACGGCTGGGCGCACCGCATCGATCCCGGAGAGATTGACGCAATACAACTGCACCGCACGCACACCTTCGCGGGCCAGATGCGCCAGTTCCCGCAGGTGTTTCGCGCCGCGCTGGGTCACTGCATCAGGAAAAGCCGCAACCGCAGTGCCATCAAACCCCAGGGTGACGCTTTTGACTTCGACATAGGCCGCGCCGGCGGGGTATTCCAGGCGAAAGTCGATGCGGCTTTTCTCCTGGCCGTAAGGCACCTCGCGTTTCAACGCCGTGAAGCCGTTCAGCTCGGTAATCACCCCGGCACGTAACGCTTCCTCAATCAGCTGATTGGCGCGCGCGGTGTTGACGCACGCCAGCCGGCCTTGAGGCGTTTCGGCAATTTCCCAGGTGCCTGGCAACTTGCGCTTGGGGTCATCGGAGCGACTGAACCAGACCTGCCCGCCTTCGACCATGCAATTGAGCATCGAGCCAGTGTTTGGGCAATGAATGGTCAGCAACTCGCCGGTAACGGTTTCGATATCAGTGAGAAATCGCTTGTAGCGGCGAATCAGCCGACCTTCTTCGAGGGGAGGATGAAAGCGCATCAGCCTTGCCAACTCCGCAAGCCACGGGCGATCCGCTCCACCGCTTCCTGTAGCCGATCGAGATTTTGCGTATAGGCAAAGCGCACATGATGCCCGGCTTGATAGCGACCAAAATCGAGCCCGGGCGTAAATGCAACGTGCTCGGTCTCCAGGAAGTGGTGACAGAACGCGAAGGCATCACCGCCGAACGCGCTGATATCAGCGTACAAATAAAACGCCCCCTCGGGCTCCACAGCGATACCAAAACCCAACTCGCGCAGGGCCGGCAACAGGAAGTCACGACGACGGCCGAACTCGGCGCGACGCTCTTCCAGAATACTCAGGGTTTGCGGGGTAAAGCAGGCCAGGGCCGCGTACTGGGCCATGCTCGGCGCACTGATGTAGAGGTTTTGCGCCAGCTTCTCCAACTCGCCTACCGCAGCAGGCGGCGCCACCAGCCAGCCGAGGCGCCAGCCGGTCATGCCGAAATACTTGGAAAAACTATTCAGGACGAAGGCCTCGTCATCGACTTCCAGCACGCTGGCGGCATCGGTGCCGTAAGTGAGGCCATGGTAGATCTCGTCAACCACCAAATGGCCGTCGCGCGCCCTGATTGCACTCGACAACCCGGCCAATTCGTCGCGTGTAAGGAGGGTACCGGTGGGGTTGGCCGGGGACGCGACCAATGCGCCGACGCTGTCCTGGTTCCAGTGCTTGGCCACCAGGTCGGCGGTCAGTTGATAACGCACGTCCGGACCCACCGGCACCAATTGGGCCGCGCCTTCCACCAGTCGCAGGAAGTGCCGGTTACACGGGTAGCCGGGGTCTGCCAGCAGCCAGTGTTTGCCCGGATCCACCAGCAGGCTGCTGGCCAGCAGTAAGGCGCCGGAGCCACCGGGCGTGATCAGGATGCGCTCGGGATCAATGCTCAAGCCGTAGCGTTGCTGGTAAAAACCGCTAATGGCTTGACGCAGTTCAGGCAGGCCACGAGCTGCTGTGTAACGCGTCTTGCCATTGGCCAGCGCGGCCTGGCCGGCCTGGATGATCGGCTCGGCGGTGGTGAAGTCCGGCTCGCCGATCTCCAGGTGGATGACATCGTGGCCAGCCGCCTGCAGCTCGTTGGCTCGCGCCAGCAACGCCATGACATGAAAAGGTTCGATAGCGCGACTGCGCGCACTGTAGGGCTGGGCCATTAGCCTTCCTTAACGGTGAGGACAAAATCAGGATTCTACCGAACCCTCGCCGTAAAACATGCTCTATTGCCTGCCCGGCGGTCCACGATGAACCGGGCACGCGCTTGCAAAACGACTAAAATCAACATTCGAGACGCACCATACCCAGCAACGACGGGCCGCTGCAGTTTGCGACCCCGGCGCGATGGGCCTCGACAACCGGGAGTAGCGCACCCTGAATCTATCTGGTAAGTTCGCCCGCTTGCAGCCGCAGGGCCGGCAGGTGTCGGTGACGTTGCAATCCTGCGCAATGGATTAGAAGAGTGAGAGGCGGTCTATTCATGTCCACCCAAGCAAAGCAACAACAATCTCCAGCCCTCAGCGGCTTCACACCTTATGTAGAGTCAAAAGGTGAGGAGTACATGGGCGAGCCCATGCGCAAGCACTTCACCAAGATCCTGCAGAAGTGGAAACAGGACTTGATGCAGGAGGTCGACCGTACGGTTGACCACATGAAGGACGAGGCCGCGAACTTCCCTGACCCGGCGGACCGTGCCAGTCAGGAAGAGGAATTCAGCCTTGAACTTCGTGCCCGTGATCGCGAGCGCAAGCTGATCAAGAAAATCGACAAGACGCTGCAATTGATCGAAGACGAAGAATATGGCTGGTGCGAATCCTGCGGCGTCGAGATCGGTATTCGTCGCCTGGAAGCCCGCCCAACTGCGGACATGTGCGTAGACTGCAAGACCTTGGCTGAAATCAAGGAAAAACAGGTCGGCAAGTGATCCCTGCCGAGTTGAGCGAATGGGGCGTGTAAACGCCCCATTTTTGTTTCTGGCGTTTATGGATTTTCCAGTAGTATCCGGCCCATGACAGCCTCTACCTATATCGGGCGTTTCGCCCCCACGCCCAGCGGCCATTTGCACTTCGGTTCCCTGGTCGCCGCCCTCGCTTCCTACCTCGATGCCCGCGCCAACCATGGCCGCTGGTTAATGCGCATGGAAGACCTCGACCCTCCCCGTGAAGAGCCCGGCGCACAGGCGGCCATTCTGCACGCACTGGAAAGCTACGGCTTCGAGTGGGATGGCGAACTGGTCCGACAAAGCGAGCGGCATGAAGCCTACGCCAAAGTGCTGAATGACCTGTTTAATCACGGCCTGGCATACGCCTGCACCTGCTCGCGCAAACAGCTGGAACCCTACAACGGGATTTATCCGGGCTTGTGCCGCAATGCCGGTCACGATCAGCAGGATGCCGCCATTCGCTTGCGCGTTCCCGAACTGGAATACCACTTTACCGACCGCGTACAGGGCGAATTCCGACAACACCTGGGGCGTGATTCAGGCGACTTCATCATCCGCCGCCGCGACGGCCTGTACGCCTATCAACTGGCCGTGGTACTCGACGATGCCTGGCAAGGCGTGACCGATATCGTCCGGGGTGCCGACTTGCTGGACTCCACGCCGCGCCATCTGTACCTGCAAGAGCTGCTGGGCCTGCGCCAACCGCGCTACCTGCACGTGCCGCTGATTGTCCAGCCCGACGGTAACAAGCTGGGCAAGTCCTACCGCTCCCCGCCATTGACGCCAGACCAGGCCACGCCTTTGCTATTGAGGGCTTTGCGCGCCCTCGGCCAGCAACCCGGCGACGAACTGCTTCACGCCAGCCCACGGGAACTGCTGGATTGGGGCATTCAACACTGGGATGCGAAACGGATCCCGCGCACACTCACGCTGGCCGAAGCGCAATTGAGCTGAAGGCGCTTGCAGGTTGCCAAGCATCCGTTACCATCGCCGCAGTTTTTTAATCAGAGGCCAACATGTACATCTATCGATTGGTCCTGCTGCTGGTCGTCGGGATCTACC
The DNA here is from genome assembly GCF_001050345.1 of Pseudomonas fildesensis. Taxonomy (GTDB): domain Bacteria; phylum Pseudomonadota; class Gammaproteobacteria; order Pseudomonadales; family Pseudomonadaceae; genus Aquipseudomonas; species Aquipseudomonas fildesensis. The sequence goes on from NZ_LFMW01000007.1 coordinate 402,723, forward strand.
TGTTTTCTCCCGCCATCATGGATTGGTGGATCGACGCCACGGGCGCCTGGTATCGCCCCTATCTGCTGTGGCTGATCCTGATCGTCGTGACCTTCATCCTGCAGAGCCAAAAAGATGCCGATGAGCTTTAGCCTCACCCAGATGCTGCTGATCAGCGCCGCCTACCTGGCCGCGTTGTTCGCAGTCGCCTGGATCAGTGAGCGCGGAATGATTCCGCGGGCGATCATTCGCCATCCGTTGACCTACACCTTGTCCCTGGGCGTCTACGCTAGCGCTTGGGCGTTCTATGGCACGGTGGGCCTGGCCTACCAGTATGGTTATGGCTTTCTCTCCAGCTACCTCGGGGTATCCGGGGCATTTTTGCTGGCGCCGGTGCTGCTGTACCCGATCCTGAAGATCACCCGTACCTATCAGCTGTCGTCCCTGGCCGACCTGTTTGCCTTCCGCTTTCGCAGCACCTGGGCCGGCGCGCTGACCACCATCTTCATGCTGCTCGGCGTGCTCCCCCTGCTGGCCCTGCAAATTCAGGCGGTGGCCGACTCCATCAGTATCCTGACCCGCGAGCCCGTGCAGCATCGCGTCGCCCTGGCCTTCTGCGCGCTGATCTCACTGTTCACGATTTTCTTCGGCTCGCGCCATATCGCTACCCGTGAGAAACACGAAGGCCTGGTGTTTGCGATTGCGTTCGAGTCGGTGATCAAGTTGATCGCCATCGGCGGGGTCGGCCTCTATGCGCTCTACGGCGTGTTCGACGGCCCGCAACAGCTGGAGCTGTGGCTGCTGCAAAATCAGACCGCACTCGCCGCACTGCACACCCCGCTGCAGGAAGGCCCGTGGCGTACGCTGTTGCTGGTGTTCTTCGCCTCGGCGATCGTGATGCCGCACATGTACCACATGACCTTCACCGAGAACCTCAACCCACGCTCGCTGGTCAGCGCCAGCTGGGGTTTGCCGCTGTTCCTGTTGCTGATGAGCCTGGCGGTGCCGCTGATCCTGTGGGCCGGCCTGAAACTGGGCGCTACTACCAACCCCGAGTATTTCACCCTCGGCATCGGCATTGCCGCCAACAGTAAATCCTTGGCGCTGCTGGCGTACGTCGGCGGCTTGTCCGCCGCCAGTGGGCTGATCATCGTCACTACGCTGGCGTTGTCAGGCATGGCGCTCAATCACCTGGTGCTGCCGCTGTACCAGCCCCCTGCCGAAGGCAATATCTACCGCTGGCTGAAATGGACCCGCCGCGCGCTGATCGTGGCGATCATCATGGCCGGCTACGGGTTCTACCTGTTGCTCGGCGCCGGGCAAGACCTGGCCAACCTCGGCATCGTCGCGTTTGTCGCCACCTTGCAGTTCTTGCCGGGCGTGTTATCGGTGCTGTACTGGCCGACCGCCAATCGCCGCGGGTTTATCGCCGGGCTGCTGGCCGGCATCCTGGTGTGGATCGTCACCATGCTGCTGCCATTGGTCGGCAACCTGCAGGGCTTCTACATCCCGCTGCTGAACATGATCTACGTGTTGGACGACACCAGTTGGCACATGGCGGCGATTGCATCCCTGGCCGCCAACGTGCTGATGTTCACCCTGATCTCGCTGTTCACCAACGCCAGCCCGGAAGAAACCAGCGCCGCCGAAGCCTGCGCGGTGGACAACGTGCGTCGCCCGCAACGCCGCGAGCTGCATGCCGCCTCGCCGCAGGAGTTCGCCACGCAACTGGCCAAACCCCTCGGCGCCAAAGCCGCGCAAAAGGAAGTCGAGCAAGCGCTGCGCGATCTCTACCTGCCTTTCGACGAGCGCCGCCCGTATGCCCTGCGTCGCCTGCGTGATCGCATCGAAGCCAACCTCTCCGGGCTGATGGGCCCCAGCGTGTCCCAAGACATGGTGGAAACCTTTTTGCCCTACAAGGCGGGCGGCGAAAACTACGTCACCGAAGACATCCATTTCATCGAAAGCCGGCTGGAGGATTACCACTCGCGCCTCACCGGCCTCGCGGCAGAACTGGATGCCCTGCGCCGCTACCACCGCCAGACCCTGCAGGAACTGCCGATGGGCGTCTGCTCCCTGGCCAAGGATCAGGAGATCCTGATGTGGAACAAGGCCATGGAAGAACTCACCGGTATTGCCGCACAGCGGGTGGTCGGCTCGCGCTTGAATACCTTGGGCGATCCCTGGAAAGAACTGCTCCAGGGCTTTATCAACCTGCCCGACGAGCACTTGCACAAGCAGCACCTGGCCCTCGACGGCCAGACCCGTTGGCTCAACCTGCATAAAGCCGCCATCGACGAGCCATTGGCTCCGGGCAACAGCGGCCTGGTATTGCTGGTCGAAGATTTGACCGACACCCAAATGCTTGAAGACAAGCTGGTGCACTCCGAGCGCCTGGCCAGCATCGGTCGCCTGGCAGCCGGGGTGGCCCATGAAATCGGCAACCCAATCACCGGTATCGCCTGCCTCGCGCAAAACCTGCGGGAAGAGCGCGAAGAAGACGGTGAAATCATCGAAATCAGCGGGCAGATCCTCGAACAGACCAAGCGCGTCTCGCGCATCGTGCAGTCGCTGATGAGCTTCGCCCATGCCGGCGGCCATCAGAATCAGGACGAGGCGGTGTGCCTGGCCGAAGTGGCACAGGATGCCATTGGGCTGCTGGCCTTGAACCGGCGCAATTTCGAAGTACAGTTCTTCAACCTGTGCGACCCCGACCATTGGGTCGACGGCGATTCACAACGCCTGGCCCAAGTGCTGATCAACCTGCTGTCCAACGCCCGCGACGCGACACCCGGCGGCGGTGCCGTACGGGTCAAGACCGAGGCTTTTGAGCACACCGTGGACCTGATCGTCGAAGACGAAGGCAGCGGCATTCCACAGAACATCATGGACCGATTGTTCGAACCCTTCTTCACCACCAAGGACCCGGGTGAAGGTACCGGTCTGGGCCTTGCACTGGTCTATTCCATCGTTGAAGAGCATTATGGACAAATCACCATCGACAGCCCGGCTGACACCGAAAGCCAACGCGGCACCCGTATTCGGGTGACCTTGCCGCGTCATGTCGAAGCGACGTCCGCTGTGAACTGAGACCGTCGAGAGAATTGAATCAATGCCGCACATTTTGATCGTCGAAGACGAAACAATTATCCGCTCTGCCTTGCGTCGCCTGCTTGAACGTAATCAGTACCAGGTCAGCGAAGCCGGCTCGGTGCAGGAAGCCCAAGAGCGATTCAGCATTCCCACGTTCGACCTGATTGTCAGTGACTTACGCCTGCCCGGCGCACCGGGCACCGAGCTGATCAAGCTTGGCCAGGGCACACCGGTGCTGATCATGACGAGCTACGCCAGCCTGCGCTCGGCGGTGGATTCGATGAAAATGGGCGCGGTGGACTACATCGCCAAGCCCTTCGACCACGATGAAATGCTCCAGGCCGTGGCCCGCATCCTGCGTGACCGACAGTCGTCCAGCAGCGCCCCGGCCGAGCAGCGCCCCGCCGGCAAAGCCGCCAACGGTGCGGACAAGCCCGGTGTCGACAACAGCAACGGCGAGATCGGCATCATCGGCTCCTGCCCACCGATGCAGGATCTCTACAGCAAGATCCGCAAAGTGGCGCCGACCGACTCCAATGTATTGGTCCAGGGTGAATCGGGTACCGGTAAGGAATTGGTGGCCCGCGCCCTGCACAACCTGTCCAAGCGCGCCAAGGCACCGATGATCTCGGTGAACTGCGCGGCGATCCCCGAATCGCTGATCGAGTCCGAACTGTTCGGCCACGAGAAAGGCGCATTTACCGGCGCCAGCGCCGGGCGTGCGGGCCTGGTGGAAGCGGCGGACGGCGGCACGCTGTTCCTCGATGAAATCGGCGAGTTGCCGCTGGAAGCCCAGGCGCGATTGCTGCGCGTGCTCCAGGAAGGCGAGATTCGCCGCGTGGGTTCGGTGCAGTCGCAGAAGGTGGATGTCCGCCTGATCGCAGCAACACACCGCGACCTGAAGAGCCTGGCCAAGATCGGCCAGTTCCGTGAGGACTTGTATTACCGCCTGCACGTAATCGCCCTCAAGCTGCCGGCCCTGCGTGAGCGTGGCGCCGACGTCAACGAGATCGCCAACGCGTTCCTGCTGCGTCAGAGCGCCCGCATCAACCGCACTGACCTGAAGTTCGCCCCAGACGCCGAGCAGGCGATTCGGCATTACTCGTGGCCGGGTAACGTGCGCGAGCTGGAGAACGCGGTAGAACGTGCGGTGATTCTGTCGGAGAGCCCGGAAATTTCCGCAGAGCTGCTGGGTATCGATATTGAACTCAGTGATCTGGACGATGACGACTTCATCGGCCTAGCCCCGCAACAGGGCGGTGGTAGCAATACCAGCCATGAGCCGACCGAAGACTTGTCACTGGAAGATTACTTCCAGCATTTCGTCCTTGAGCATCAGGACCACATGACCGAGACCGAACTGGCGCGCAAGCTCGGCGTGAGCCGCAAGTGTCTGTGGGAACGGCGCCAGCGCCTGGGCATCCCACGGCGCAAGACGGGGGTGGCCAGCGAAAGCTGAGGGTGTGCCCCCACAGGTAACACCCTCAGATGTGAAAAAACTGTTACCGCTGATTTTTCACGTAACAAAAGCCGGGGCTTACGGTAACGAAGCCCCGGCTTTTTTTCGCCCGTCAAAAACCCAAAACCACCTCAAGTGCCCGGCTTTGCTGGGCGACGCAAAAGTTGGCACGCACCCTGCTATATGCTTAGTACAAAAACAATAACAAGCTTTGTACAAGACAATAAAAATAAGACGAATCGACTCACGCACAATAAAAACAACACGGCGGAGGCGCAGCTAACTGATTCTTTTGGAGAGGCGTTGCATTGGGGCTTGCCCCGCAACCAGGCCGAGAACAACAAAAACTGCCCTAAGGCAGAGCCTGAACTGGTTGGATCGTAGATCAGCAACACAGCGACCAAAGCAATCCGTTTGCTCTTGGCTCCCGATTGGGAGTGTCATGAAGGTGAAGCTTCATGACGAGGGCGATCAACAAAAACAAGAAGCCCGAAATCAATAATAAAAATAGAGCACGCAACTACTTCTGGGGGAGCTTCGGCTCCCCTTGTAGTTTCCGGTAGATAGCTTCCGGCATTTGGCAATTTAAGGCTTATGGCGCAAGGCCTGCAGCTTGTTCCTACACCATCCCCTGACTAAATGCTAGAATCCCGGCCCATCATGCGGTCATTCTTCGTTATGGCCGAACATTCCTTCAAACAGTGCATCCCATGCTGAAGAAGTTGTTCCAGTCATTCCGTTCTCCCTTGCGTCGTACGCAACACAAACGCAGCACGCCTGAAGTGCTCAACAGCAGCCAGCATTCGCTGCAACGCGCTCAATTCAGCCGTTATGCAGTGAATATCGTCGAACGGTTGCAAAACGCCGGCTACCAGGCTTATCTGGTGGGCGGGTGTGTACGCGACATGCTGCTCAATATCACGCCCAAGGATTTCGACGTCGCCACCAGCGCCACGCCTGAGCAGGTGCGCGCCGAGTTTCGCAATGCGCGAATCATCGGCCGCCGCTTCAAGCTGGTGCACATCCACTTTGGTCGCGAAATCATTGAAGTCGCAACCTTCCGCGCCGGTCATCCGCAAAACGATGAAGAGGAAGACACCAATCAGTCTTCCCGCAACGAGAGCGGGCGCATCCTGCGCGACAACGTTTACGGCACTCTGGAAGAAGACGCGCAGCGCCGCGACTTCACCATCAACGCCCTGTATTACGACCCGGTCAGTGAGCGCATCCTCGATTACGCCAACGGCGTACACGATATTCGCAACAACCTGATCCGCCTGATCGGCGACCCAGCACAGCGCTACCAGGAAGACCCGGTGCGGATGCTGCGGGCCGTGCGGTTTGCCGCCAAGCTGAACTTCGGTATCGAGAAGCACACCGCCGCACCGATTCGCAAGCTGGCACCCATGCTGCGGGAAATCCCCTCGGCACGCCTGTTCGAAGAAGTGCTCAAGCTGTTCCTCTCGGGTTACGCCGCCGACACCTTCGAAATGCTCGTCGACCTGCAGTTGTTCGACCCATTGTTCCCGGCCAGCGCCGATGCCTTGGAGCACAACCCGACGTACACCCACACCTTGATCAGCGAAGCGTTGATCAACACCGACCTGCGCATTAAACAGAACAAACCGGTGACCCCGGCGTTCCTGTTTGCCGCCCTGTTGTGGCCGGCCTTGCCCAAACGTGTACTGCGCCTGCAAGACCGTGGCATGCCGCCCATCCCGGCCATGCAGGAAGCCGCTCACGAGTTGATCGCCGAGCAGTGCCAGCGCATCGCTATCCCGAAACGTTTCACCATGCCGATCCGCGAGATCTGGGACATGCAGGAGCGCCTGCCGCGCCGCAGCGGCAAACGCGCCGACCTGCTGCTGGACAACCCGCGCTTCCGTGCCGGCTACGACTTCCTGCTGCTGCGTGAAAGCGCTGGCGAACAGACCGACGGCCTGGGCGAATGGTGGACCGACTATCAGGACGCCAATGACAGCGAACGCCGCGACATGATTCGCGACCTCGGCAGCAAAGGCGATGGCGAAGGCGTTGGGCCGAAGAAACGTCGTCGCAGCGCCAGCAAGCGTAAACGCAGCGCCGCCGATGCCTCGGGCGCCGCGGGCGAATAAACGTGGAACGTATCTACATCGGCATGGGCAGCAACCTGGCTGCCCCGGACCAGCAATTGCGCAGCGCCATCGAGGCGCTGGGGTTGTTGCCCGGCACCACCGTCGCCGGCGTGTCCGCCTTCTATCAAAGCGATTCCCTGCTCCCGGGCCAACCGCGCTACACCAACGCGGTTGCAGCGCTGGACAGCAGCCTTGCACCGCTGGACCTGCTGGATGCGCTGCAAGCCATCGAAAACGAACAAGGTCGCCAACGCCTTGAGCGCTGGGGCCCACGCACACTCGACCTGGATATCCTGCTGTTTGGTGAGCGCCTGATCGACGAACCGCGTCTCAAGGTGCCCCATTACCAAATGCACCTGCGGGCTTTTGTGCTGTATCCACTGGCCGAACTGGCCCCCGCCACTCTCCAGCTACCCGACGGCCAACGCCTCAGCGACCTGCTGACAACCTGCCCATTCGTCGGCCTGGAACGCCTGACGCAATCCTCGTAGGAGCTGGCTTGCCAGCGATGCAGACAACTCGGTCTATCAGTCAAACCGCGTTGATGCGATCGCCGGTAAGCCGGCTCCTGCAGTACGGTCAACTTGCTGAAACGCATCAGTAACACGGGTAACACCGCACACGTAACAATGCGGTAACACATCCAATTGACTTCCCGTGTCCTCCTCACGACTATAGGCGTCCCGCTGCCGCCAACCCGGCGCTGAAGGGCGCAATCCAGGCCATATAAGCACTGCTCTCAAGAAAGTGCGCCTGTATAAACGAAGACTCACGCGCGTAACTCGCTGTTTCCAAGCGCCTGAACGAGGACCCTTTTCATGCCAGACATTACCCTGACCACCTTGCAGAGCCTCAAGCTCAAAGGTGAAAAAATCGCCATGCTGACCTGCTATGACGCCACGTTCGCCCAGGCCAGCTGCCAGGCCGGCGTCGAGGTGTTACTGGTGGGTGACTCACTGGGCATGGTTCTTCAAGGGAATGACAGCACCCTGCCCGTCACCACCGATGAACTCGCCTACCACACCGCCAGCGTCAAACGCGGTAACAACGGCGCCTTTATCATCGCCGACCTGCCGTTCATGGGTTACGCCACCCTCGAACAGACCTTCCAGAACGCCGGCAAACTGATGCAGGCGGGCGCGCACATGGTCAAGGTAGAAGGCGCCGTGTGGCTCGCCGAGTCGATCCGCCTCCTGGCTGAACGTGGCGTTCCTGTGTGTGCGCACATGGGCCTTACGCCGCAGTCAGTGAACATCCTCGGTGGCTACAAGGTGCAAGGCCGCAACGAAGCCCAGGCGCGCCAGATGCGGGCCGATGCCATCGCCCTGGAACAAGCGGGCGTGGCGATGATCCTGCTCGAATGTGTGCCCAGTGAACTCGCGGCGGAAATCACCCAAGCCGTCAAAGTGCCAGTGATCGGTATTGGCGCCGGCTCGGCCACCGATGGCCAGGTGCTGGTCCTGCACGACATGCTTGGCCTGTCGATTACCGGCCGCGTGCCCAAGTTCGTGAAGAACTTCATGACGGGCCAGGACAGTATCCACGCCGCATTGAGTGCCTATGTCGCCGAAGTCAAAGGCGTGACCTTCCCAGGCGCCGAACACGGATTTTCTGCATGAACACCGTTAAAACTGTACGTGAACTGCGAGCCGCCGTTGCACACGCGCGCAGCGCCGGCAAGCGCATCGGCTTCGTGCCCACCATGGGCAACCTGCACAGCGGCCATGCCACTCTAGTGACCAAGGCCGCCCAACAGGCGGACTTCGTGGTGGCCAGTATCTTCGTCAACCCGCTGCAGTTCGGCGCCGGCGAAGACCTGGACAAGTACCCGCGCACCTTGGCCGCCGACCAGGAAAAGCTCCTGCAAGCCGGCTGCAACCTGTTGTTTGCACCGACCGTCGACGAGATGTACCCAGGCGGCACGACCGGCCAGACCCGCGTCAGTGTCTCGCACTTGTCCGAAGGCCTGTGCGGCGCCAGCCGTCCCGGGCATTTCGAAGGCGTGGCGACGGTGGTCAGCAAGCTGTTCAACATGGTGCAGCCGGACATGGCCGTATTCGGCCAGAAAGACTACCAGCAACTGGCCGTGATTCGCGCCATGGTCCATGACCTGAACATGCCGATCCAGATCATCGGTGAGCCCACCGTGCGCGCCGAGGACGGCCTCGCGCTGTCTTCGCGCAACGGTTACCTCACCGAAGAGCAACGGGCAATCGCGCCGGTGCTGTACCGCAGCCTCAGCCAAATCGCCACCGCCATCAAGGGCGGTGACCGCGACTTCGCCACGCTGCGCGCCAAACAGGTCGAGCAGATCGAGGCCGCCGGTTTGCGCCTGGACTATCTCGAAGTCCGCCAAGGCGTGCACTTGCGCCCGGCCACGGCGGAAGATAGGGATATCGTGATTCTGGTCGCGGCTTATCTGGGCGCCACCCGCTTGATCGACAACCTGCACCTGAACCTGAACTGAGCGCGTATTCCCGCAAAAACACCCCGCCTGTTGCCCTGCCTGCTGCGCCGGTATAAAAAAGTACCGGCCACAGCGCAGACAAAGCCAAGACAACTCGACACGCTAGGTTTAATGTAATCGCCCTGCGCTATGGTTAGCGCTGTCTGGAACCCGCCTCTTGATGAAAGACTGGACGTTCCGGGCTTTGAAGTGTCCTAAAGGCAGTCCCTGTAATAAAAAGGAAACCCGCAGCGATGGCGTACTACCGCACCCCTCATGACGTTACCGCTCTGCCCGCCTGGCAAGCGCTCAATCAACATCGCCAAGCCATGCAGGATTTCAGCATGCGCGAAGCGTTTAATGCCGATCCTCAGCGTTTCTCCCAGTTCACCTTAAGCAGCTGCGGACTTTTCCTCGATTATTCGAAAAATCTGATCACCCGCGAAACCCGTGACCTGCTGGTGGGCCTGGCCAAGGAAGTCGACCTCAAAGGCGCCATCGACTCGCTGTACGCCGGCGAGCCGGTCAACTCCTCCGAAGGTCGCCCTGCCCTGCACACCGCACTGCGCCGCCCGGTGGGCGACAAGCTGTCGGTCAACGGCGTGAACATCATGCCGGACGTGCACAAGGTGCTGAACCAGATCACTGACCTGGTTGGCCGCATCCACGACGGCCTGTGGCGCGGCTACACCGAGAAGCCGATCACTGACGTGGTCAACATCGGCATCGGTGGCTCGTTCCTCGGCCCGGAGCTGGTCTCCGAAGCACTGCTGTCCTACGCCCATAAAGGCGTGCGCTGCCACTACCTGGCGAATATCGACGGCAGCGAGTTCCACGAGCTGACCATGAAGCTGCGCGCCGAGACCACGCTGTTTATCGTCTCGTCGAAATCCTTCAACACCCTCGAAACCCTGAAAAACGCCCAGGCCGCCCGCGCCTGGTACCTGGCCCAGGGTGGCTCGGAAGCCGAGCTGTACCGCCACTTTATCGCCGTATCGAGCAACAACGCGGCGGCCGTGGCCTTCGGTATCCGTGAAGAAAACATCTTCCCGATGTGGGACTGGGTTGGCGGGCGTTACTCGCTGTGGTCGGCCATCGGCTTGCCAATCGCCCTGGCGATCGGCATGTCCAACTTCAAGGAGCTGCTGTCCGGGGCCTATACCATGGACCAGCATTTCCAGAACGCGCCGTTCGAGCAGAACATGCCCGTGCTGCTGGGCCTGCTGGGTGTGTGGTACGGCAACTTCTGGGGCGCGCAGAGCCATGCGATCCTGCCGTACGACCACTACCTGCGTAACATCACCAAACACTTGCAGCAGTTGGACATGGAATCCAACGGCAAAAGCGTGCGCCAGGACGGCACGCCGGTGTCCACCGATACCGGCCCGGTGATCTGGGGCGGTGTGGGCTGCAACGGTCAGCACGCGTACCACCAGTTGCTGCACCAAGGCACCCAACTGATCCCGGCCGACTTCATCGTACCGATCGTCAGCTTCAACCCGGTGTCTGACCACCATCAGTGGCTGTACGCCAACTGCCTGTCCCAGAGCCAGGCGCTGATGCTCGGCAAGACCCGCAGCGAAGCCGAAGCCGAGCTGCGCGAAAAAGGCCTGTCGGAAGCCGAAGTACAGAAACTCGCACCGCACAAGGTGATCCCGGGCAACCGCCCGAGCAACACCCTCGTGGTCGAGCGCATCAGCCCGCGTCGCCTGGGCGCACTGGTGGCAATGTATGAACATAAAGTGTTCGTGCAGAGCGTGATCTGGGGCATCAACGCCTTCGACCAATGGGGCGTGGAACTGGGCAAGGAGCTGGGCAAAGGCGTCTACAACCGCCTGACCGGCGCCGAGGAAACCTTGGCCGACGATGCGTCGACCCAGGGCTTGATCAACTACTTCCGCGGTCGTCACCGCGGCTGATGCCGGTACTGCAGGGCCAACGTTCGTTTGGACGTTGGCCTTGAACCCTCCCCTCACTGGGTGCATCTTTATGTCTTGTCGCCAAAACAAGAATAAGGACCGCTCATGTTCGATATCAGCACATTCCCCACCGCCGATGCCGTCCGCCGGGCCGCGCAACTCAGTCAAGAGGACTACCAGCGCCTCTATCGCCAATCCATCGAACAACCGGACACCTTCTGGGCCGAACAGGCCAAGGGTTTCCTCGACTGGATAACGCCGTGGCACACCGTCCAGCAATCAGACATCAACACCGGCGCCGCCCAATGGTTTGCCGGCGGCCAATTGAACGTCAGCTACAACTGTATCGACCGTCACCTGGCGCAACGCGCCGATCAGCCGGCCTTCATCTGGGAAGGCGATGATCCGACAAAATCTTCCAAAATCACCTACCGCCAACTGCACAAAAACGTCTGCCGCCTGGCCAATGTGCTGAAGAGCCGTGGCGTGAAGAAAGGCGACCGCGTGTGCATCTACATGCCGATGATTCCGGAAGCGGCCTACGCCATGCTCGCCTGTACGCGCATTGGTGCGGTGCACTCGGTGGTGTTCGGTGGGTTTTCGCCAGATGCATTGCGTGACCGTATTCTCGACGCCGACTGCCGCACCGTGATCACCGCCGATGAAGGCGTACGCGGCGGTAAGCCGGTGGCGCTGAAACAGAATGTCGACAAAGCCCTGGCCAGTTGCCCGGACGTCAGCACGGTGCTGGTGGTAGAGCGCACCGGTGCGGCGGTGAACTGGAGCGAAGGCCGCGACCTCAAATACCAACAGGCCCTGGACGCAGCCAGCGACAATTGCCCGCCAGAACCCATGGACGCCGAGGACCCGCTGTTCATCCTCTATACCTCCGGCAGCACCGGCAAACCCAAGGGCGTGCTGCACACTACCGCTGGCTACCTGTTGCAGACGGCGATGACCTTCAAGTACGTGCTCGATTATCGAGATGGCGAGGTGTTCTGGTGCACGGCCGATGTGGGCTGGGTCACCGGCCACAGCTACATCGTGTATGGCCCGCTGGCCAATGGCGCCACTTCGTTGATGTTCGAGGGGGTGCCAAGTTACCCGGACAGTTCGCGCTTCTGGCAGGTGATCGACAAGCACAAGGTCAACATCTTCTACACCGCACCGACCGCCCTGCGCGCGTTGATGCGCGAGGGTCACGGCCCATTGGAGAACACTTCCCGCGCAAGCCTGCGCCTGCTCGGCAGCGTCGGCGAGCCGATCAACCCGGAAGCCTGGGACTGGTACTTCAACGCGGTAGGCGAACAACGCTGCCCGATTGTGGACACCTGGTGGCAAACCGAAACCGGCGGCATTATGCTCAGCCCGCTGGTCAGCGCCCAGCGAATCAAACCCGGCTGTGCTGCCCAGCCGATGTTTGGCGTGCAGCCCGTACTGCTGGATGAACAAGGCAAAGCATTCAGCGGCGCCGGCAGCGGCGTGCTGGCGATCAAGGCCAGCTGGCCGGGGCAGATTCGCGGCGTCTATGGCGACCCGCAGCGCATGATCGACACCTACTTCAAACCCTACCCCGGCTACTACTTCACCGGGGACGGCGCGCGGCGCGATGAGGATGGCGACTACTGGATCACCGGGCGCATCGACGATGTGATCAACGTGTCCGGCCACCGCATCGGTACGGCCGAGGTTGAAAGCGCGCTGGTGCTGCATGACCTGGTCGCCGAAGCCGCCGTGGTGGGTTACCCCCATGACGTGAAGGGCCAGGGCATTTATGCCTTCGTCACCCCGATGAATGGGGTCGAACCCAGCGATGCACTGAAAAAGCACCTGCTGGAACTGGTCAGCAAGGAAATCGGCAGCTTTGCCAAGCCAGAACTGATCCAATGGGCGCCTGCCCTGCCGAAAACCCGCTCCGGCAAGATCATGCGGCGGATTTTGCGCAAGATCGCCTGCAACGAACTGGACAGCCTTGGCGATACTTCCACCCTGGCCGACCCGAGCGTCGTGGACGGCCTGATCGACAAACGCCTGAACCGATAGGAACCCCTGAGTCGCCATGGAATTTATCCGCAGCCGTATCGAAACCCAGCTGATGAGCCTCACCGGCTTGTCACTGGGCCAGCTAGACCTGGAAAACCCCAAGGGCGACCCCGGCCTGTTCGGGCCGGACTCGGTCAGTTGGCAAGTCCACGGCGACTTCAGCAGCATGCTCATCGGCGGAATCAGCGCCTTGATGCTGCAAGCCTTGCACCCCTTGGCCCTGGCCGGCGTGTGGGACCATTCAAACTTTCGCCAGGACATGCTCGGGCGTTTGCGACGCACCTCTCAGTTCATCTCCGGTACTACCTTTGGCTCACGCAAAGACGCTGAATGGCTGATCGAAAAAGTGCGCACCATTCACCTGCAGGTGGTCGGTCATGCCCCGGACGGGCGAGCCTATGCGGCCAGCGATCCGGACCTGCTGACCTGGGTGCATGTGGCGGAGGTCAGCAACTTCCTCGCCGCCCACGTGCGTTACCGCAACCCGCAACTCTCCGGGCGCGATCAGGATCGCTATTACAGCGAAATCGCCTTGGTCGCCGAACGGCTGGGCGCGCGGAATGTGCCACGCTCTCGGCAGGAAGTGTCGGATTACCTCGCACGTATTCGCCCGCAACTGCTGTGCGACGAACGCAGCCGCGAAGTGCTGCGCCTTTTGCTAAATGCGCCCGCCCCCAGCCATTTGGCCAAACCCTTCGGTGCCTTGATGATGCAGGCCGGGATCGACCTGCTACCGGACTGGGCCAGCGTCATGCTCGGACAACACCAGAGCCCGCTGCGACGCCAAATGATCCGCGCCGGGGTCAGGCGCAGCGCGCCGTTGCTGCGCTGGGCGATGCGCAACGGTTCGGTACAGCGCGCCCATCGGCGGATGGGGTTGATGTAGCCAGCGGTCCATAGCTGTTAAACTCCGCGCCCTCATTGCCCACACTTACTTAGCAAGGCGCGCTCCATGTCTCCCTTGAATCAGGCGCTGCGCGCCGCCCTCGATTATCGCCAAGACCTGATCAACGAGCTGCATGCACAGGGCACCGACTGCTATCGGCTGTTCCATGGCAGCCAGGAAGGCGCTGGCGGCCTGACCATCGACCGCTACGGCCCGCAACTGCTGGTGCAGAGCTTCCACCAGGCGCTGGAAACAGCGGTCCTGCTGGACCTGCATCAACTGATCAGCCAGTACCTGTGCCTGGAATTACTGCTGGTGTACAACGACCGCTCCCGTGGAAACTCGCGGATCGACCGCGAAGATACGGTCTACCGTGCCGAACCCGCTGCGCTGGAAGACCTGGTCGGCCACGAATGGGGCCTCAATTACCGCGTACGCGGTCGACATGCCGGACAAGATCCGTTGCTGTTCCTCGATCTGCGCAACACCCGTGGCTGGGTCAAGGACCACAGTGCCGGCAAAAGCGTGTTGAACCTGTTCGCCTACACCTGTGGGGTGGGCCTGAGTGCAGCCGCCGGCGGTGCTCGTGAGGTGTGCAACCTGGATTTTGCCGAGGGCAACCTGGCGGTCGGGCGCGAAAACGGTCTGCTGAACCCGCAACTGGCGACCATGGAATTCGTGCAGTCCGACTACTTCCCGGCCATTCGCCAACTGGCCGGCCTGCCGATCTCCCAGCGTCGCGGGCATACACTGCCGAGTTACCCGCGCCTGGAACAGCGTCAATATGACCTGGTGTTGCTCGACCCGCCGGCCTGGGCCAAGAGTGCCTTTGGCACCGTCGACCTGTTGCGCGACTACCAGAGCCTGCTCAAGCCGGCGCTGCTGGCTACCGCCGACAATGGCGTGCTGATTTGCTGCAATAACCTTGCGAAAGTCAGCATGGACGACTGGCGTGAACAGGTGCTGCGCTGCGCAGAAAAAGCCGGACGCCCGGTGCGCGCCTGGCAAATCATGACGCCCGGCGCGGACTTTCCTTCACAAGACCAGCAACCACCGCTTAAAACGCTGATCCTGCAGCTGTAAGACTTGTCTCAAAAGGCTTGGTTCTTCGGAACCGAAAACCCGTGCCATACTCCAAGGCACTCTTGTTCGACATAGATGGCGCCGCCCCATGCCCAAAGGATTGATCCGCGCCACTGGCGCCTTGTTGACTGCCGTTGCTTTGTACAGCCTGCTGGGCTTTTTGATCCTCCCCGGCATCGCCCTTCGCGTTGCCAACCAACAACTGGCCAATTACGCCACGGTGCCTGCCCGTATCGAGCGTATCGAACTCAACCCGTTCAGCCTCGAAGTGACTGCATGGGGCCTTAAAATCGGTGAGCCCGGAAAGGAACAGGTTGGTTTCGAGCGGCTTTACGCCAACCTGCAAATCGACAGCCTGTGGACCCGCGCCTTGCACCTGGCCGATATCCAACTGGACAAGCCCAAGACTGAACTGCTGTTCGACAAGTCCGGCCAGTTGAACCTGGCGCACTTGTTCAAACTGCCGCCCAGCGAGCCCACCCCCACCGCCCCTGATGCCAAGCCGTTCCCTTTGCGTATCGACAGCATCAAACTGGCCGGCGGCTATGTGCATTTTCAGGATCTGCGCCCCAGCGAACCCATCGAGTTCCTCTACGACAAACTCGACTTCGAGCTGAAAAACCTCAGTACCCTGCCGGAAGACAATGCCGACATGACCCTCGTCGCCGCCGGCCCCGAGGGTGGACAGATCGACTGGACGGGCAATTTCAGCCTGGTGCCGATCACTTCCGAAGGCACTCTGAAAGTCACCGACGGCAAGATGAAAGCCTGGTGGCCGTATGTGCGTGACGCGCTGCCATTGGTCCTCGATGACGGTGTGCTCAACTTCAGTACCGACTACAAGTTCAGCCTGGCTAAAGAAACCGAGCTGAACCTGACCAACACCTCCGCCAGCATCGCGCCGTTCGCCATCAAGGCACCGGATGGCCGCCCGCTGGTGCGCCTGGAACGCCTGGACGTCAGCGAAACCACAGTGGACCTGGCCAAGCAGCGAGTGGTGGTCGGCAAGATCCGCAGCAACAAACTGGAAACCTGGGCCGCCCGTGAAGCCGACGGGCAACTGGACTGGCAGAAGCTGTTCGCCAGCCAGCCGGGCAAACCGGCCAAGGCGCCGGAGCCCGCCACCGCGCCGGCCACTGCCGACTCGCCAAAACCTGAACCCGCCGCGCCCAGCAAGCCATGGCAAGTACTGCTCAAGGACGTGCAACTGCGCAACTATCAAGTGCACCTGGCCGACCGCCAGGCCAAGCCTGCGGTAGCGCTGGAGCTGGGCCCGTTGAACGTCGACGTGCAGAACTTCGACAGCCTCAACCGGAGCCCCTTTACCCTCAAGGTCGATACCGGCCTGGGCAAGCAAGGCAAGATCCAGGCAACCGGCGAGGTCAACCTCAACCCGGTCAGCGCCAAGCTCAAAGTAAACACTCAGGATATCGACCTGCGGGTCGCCCAGTCCTATATCAGCCCGTTCATTCGCCTGGAACTGCGCAGCGGCATGCTGGGCAGCAATCTGGATGTGAACCTGAAGAGCACCGCGCCTCTGGCGTTGCAAATCACCGGCCGCGCGCAAGTCGACCAGTTGCACACCCTCGACACGCTCAAGACCCGCGACTTTCTCAAATGGCAGCGCCTGGTACTCGAAGGCGTAAATTACCAGCATGGCGACAGCCTCTCGATCGACAAGGTCAACCTGCTGCAGCCGTATGCACGCTTCATGATCAACGACGACCGCACCACCAACGTTGATGACCTGCTGATTCCGCAGCCGGCCGACAGTGGCGCCAAGTCGGCGGCCAAGCCTGCGGCGAGCAAAGAGAAGCCGTTGGGTATCCATATCGGTCAGATTGCGATCAACGATGGTTCGGCCAACTTTGCCGACTTCAGCCTCACGCCCAACTTCGCCACCGCGATTCAGCAGCTCAACGGGCAGATTGGCACCATCGACAGTCGCCAGGCCAAACCGGCCAGCGTCGACATCAAGGGCAAGGTGGACCGTTACGCGCCGGTGACCATCAAAGGCAGTGTGAACCCGTTTGACCCGATGGCCGCGCTGGATATCGCCACCAGTTTCAAACGTGTTGAGCTGACGACCCTGACGCCGTACTCAGGCAAGTTCGCCGGCTTCCGTATCCGCAAGGGCCGTCTCAACCTCGACCTGCATTACGTGATCACCAAAGGCCAGTTGAAGGCCGAAAACAAGGTGGTCGTTGAGCAGCTGCAACTGGGTGAAAAGGTCGACAGCGCTGATGCCGTGGACTTGCCGATTCGCCTGGCAATCGCCCTGCTCAAAGACAGTGACGGCAAGATCTCCATCGAACTGCCGGTAACAGGTGACCTGAATAACCCGCAATTCAGCGTAATGCCGATCGTGTGGCAGACCCTGCGCAACCTGGTAGTGCGTGCGGCGACGGCGCCTTTCAAGTTTATTGGTGGGCTGGTGACTGGCGGCGGCTCCGAAGACCTGGGGAATGTGTCATTCGCCGCAGGCTCCAGCGATTTGAGCAAGGATGCCGAAGGCGCCCTGAACACACTGGCCAAGGCTTTGAAGGAGCGCCCTACCCTGCGCCTGGAAATCGAAGGCACTGCGGCTGCCAGCAGCGACGGGCCGTTTCTGGCCGCCCAGCGCCTGGAACGTGAATACCAATACAACTACTACAAGATGCTTCAGCGCCGTGGTGACAAGGTACCGGCCCAGGCGTCCTTACTGGAAGTGCCGGAAAGCGAGAAGGCCCCATTGCTCGAAGGCATCTACCGCACCCGCCTGAAACTGCAACCGCCGGCCGAGTGGAAAGACCTGAGCCGCGATGACCGCACCGCGAAGCTGAAAGACGGTGTGATCAAGTTCTGGAGTGGCAGTGACGTGCTGTTGCGCCAACTCGGTCAGGACCGCGCCAGTACCATCAAGGACTATCTGGTAGACAAAGGCCAGTTGGAAGATGACCGTGTGTACTTCATTGACGCCAACCTTGGGCAGGCGGAGAAAGACGGTCGGGTGGTAACGCCGATGCATCTGGATGCCGAGTAATCCCCCTGCAGGAGCCGGCCTGGCGATGCACTCATGGCGTCAGCACTGAATTCAACAGCGCCATCGCCGGCAAGCCGGTTCCTACAATTATGGGACACCACAATAGAACAGGCCCCGACACATGTGCCGGGGCCTGTAATGGCCACATCCGTGTGGCCGGTCGCATGAACCCGTGAGGTGCATTGAGTGGATATCTAACTCACTCGCCGCCGCCGACGTACAGTTCAGTCGAAGGGTTAAACGCTACAAAGCATTACTCTGCTTTCAAGCCATCGGCCGATACAGCTTTAACGCCTTTGATTTTCTTGGTGATGTTCACCGCGGTAGTTTTCTGCGCTTCGGTCACAGCGACAGAAGAAGACAGGGAAACTACGCCTTTGTTGGTTTCGACTTTGATGTCGGTGCCAGGAATGCCTTTCTCGGTGACCAAGTCAGCTTTCACTTTGGTGGTGATCCAGGTGTCCGAAGTGGCTTCTTTGGACTTGTCGATGTTGTCAGCCTTCATCGCGCCGCCAGCCATCAGGCCATCAGCGGATACAGCAGTAACACCTTTGATTTTCTTGGTGATAGCTACAGCAGTCGCTTTCTGCGAGTCCGAGATAGCTACGTTCGAAGACAGGGAAACCACACCTTTGTTGGTCTCAACCTTGATGTCCGAGCCTGGGATGCCCTTTTCGGTCAGCAGGTCAGCTTTGACTTTGGTGGTGATCCAAGTGTCCGAGGTGGACTCCTTGGCTTTGGTCATTTCGCCAGCAGCCAGAGTCATCGGCGCTTGGGAAGTCTGAGCAAAAGCCACGTTAGCCATGGCCAGGGTCAGAGCGGTAGCAGTTGCGGTAGCGAGAGCGAACTTCTTCATACGAGTAACTCCTGTTTTATTAAAAATCTGCAGTGTGTATACCTTGATGCTGCAGCGTTAACAGGGATATTGCAGGCGCTGTGCCAACTTGAACAACCCGATTAAATCCTTTAAAAACAATGAGTTAGTAATTATCCAAATTTCCGTAATCGTGCAACTTGCATGAAGTGGATCGTGCCTGCATGCAAGTTGCGGTTTTTTGGATGTGATTAAGCACCTGATTTTTCGGCATTTTCTCGCGCCCATAAAAAAAGGACTCCGAAGAGTCCTTTTTCAGCTTACAGCGACGGGGTGATTAAACGCCCGAAGCCTTGGCTGCTGCTACGTCCTTGATGGACAGCTTGATACGGCCGCGGTTGTCCACGTCCAGTACCAGCACTTCCACTTCCTGGCCTTCTTTCAGAATGTCGGTCACTTTCTCAACACGAGCGTCGCTCAGCATGGAGATGTGAACCAGACCGTCTTTGCCCGGCAGGATGTTGACGAATGCGCCGAAGTCGACGATGCGCTCAACCTTACCGACGTAGATCTTGCCGATCTCGGCTTCCGCGGTGATGCCCAGAACGCGCTGACGTGCAGCTTCAGCAGCTTCCTTGGTTTCGCCGAAGATCTTGATCGAACCGTCGTCTTCGATATCGATCGAGGCTTTGGTTTCTTCGCAGATCGCACGAATGGTCGCGCCGCCTTTACCGATAACATCACGGATTTTGTCGGTGTCGATTTTCATCGCGATCATGGTCGGAGCATTTTCCGACAGTTCGGTGCGGGACTGACCAATGATCTGGTTCATCTGACCGAGGATGTTCAGGCGCGCTTCCAGGGCTTGGCCCAGAGCGATTTCCATGATTTCTTCGGTGATGCCCTTGATCTTGATGTCCATCTGCAGCGCGGTCACACCTTTGGCGGTACCGGCTACCTTGAAGTCCATGTCGCCCAGGTGATCTTCGTCGCCCAGGATGTCGGTCAGGATGGCGAACTTCTCGCCTTCTTTAACCAGACCCATGGCGATACCGGCAACCGGTGCCTTCATTGGCACACCAGCGTCCATCAGTGCCAGGGAAGCACCGCAGACCGAAGCCATGGAGCTGGAACCGTTGGACTCGGTGATTTCCGACACAACACGGATGGTGTACGGGAACACGTCTGCGGCAGGCAGCATGGCTGCAATCGAACGACGGGCCAGACGGCCGTGACCGATTTCGCGACGACCAGCGCCACCCATGCGACCACACTCGCCCACCGAGAACGGAGGGAAGTTGTAGTGCAGCATGAACGGGTCTTTTTTCTCGCCTTCCAGGGTGTCCAGCAGTTGTGCGTCACGGGCAGTACCCAGCGTCGCGACTACCAGAGCCTGGGTTTCACCACGGGTGAACAGCGCCGAACCGTGAGTCTTCGGCAGAACGCCGACTTCAATGTTCAGCGGACGTACGGTGCGAGTGTCGCGACCGTCGATACGTGGCTTGCCGTTCACGATATTTTCGCGAACGGTGCGGTATTCGATTTCACCGAAAGCCGCTTTGACTTCGCTGGAAGAAGGCTGGCCTTCTTCACCGGACAGCTTGGCCACGACCTGGTCCTTCAGCTCGCTCAGGCGAGCGTAACGGTCGGCCTTGACGGTGATGGTGTAGGCGTCGGAGATCGCTGCGCCGAACTCGGAGCGGATAGCGCCCAGCAGTTCAGTCGCTTCGGCTTGTGGAGCCCAGGCCCAAGTTGGCTTGGCAGCTTCGGCAGCGAGTTCTTTAACAGCGTTGATCACAACCTGGAACTCGTCGTGAGCAAACAGTACAGCGCCCAGCATCTGGTCTTCGGTCAGCTCTTTGGCTTCCGATTCAACCATCAACACGGCTTCCGAAGTACCGGCAACGACCATGTCCAGGCTCGAGGCTTTCTGCTGCTCGTAAGTCGGGTTCAGCAGGTAGCCGGTGCTTTCGTGGAAAGCAACGCGGGCAACACCGATCGGGCCATCGAAAGGAATACCGGAGATTGCCAGGGCAGCCGAGGTACCGATCATCGCAGCGATGTCCGGATCGGTTTTCTTGCTGGTGGAAACGACGGTGCAGACAACCTGCACTTCGTTCATGAAGCCTTCTGGGAACAGCGGACGGATCGGACGGTCGATCAGTCGGGAAGTCAGGGTTTCTTTCTCGGAAGGACGGCCTTCGCGCTTGAAGAAACCGCCAGGGATCTTACCGGCAGCGTAAGTTTTTTCCTGGTAGTGCACGGACAGAGGGAAGAAGCCCTTGCTTGGGTCCGCGTGCTTGGCGCCAACAACGGTCACCAATACGGTGACGTCGTCGTCAACAGTAACCAGCACTGCGCCGGAGGCTTGACGGGCGATACGGCCTGTCTCGAGGGTAACGGTCGACTGACCGAACTGGAATTTTTTGATAACCGGGTTCACGGTGTCCTACCTTCTTTGTGGCTCTTGGGGAACTTGTCTTCTTGCGAAATTCTTGGGCAATGTCGGGAATCGGCCCGACCCTCGTCCAGGGTAAAACGTGTATCCAGATAAAACTTGAGGCTGGGAGCCTGCCATGGGCCAGCGGGAATCCCACTGACACACGGCAGACAACCAACCTCTAGCGCAATCGCTTATTAGCGACGCAGACCCAGGCGACCGATCAGAGTCTGATAACGACCCAGATCCTTGCCTTTCAGGTAGTCCAGCAGCTTACGGCGCTGGTTTACCATGCGGATCAGACCACGACGGGAGTGGTGATCTTTACCGTTGGCCTTGAAGTGACCTTGCAGCTTGTTGATGTTGTGGGTCAGCAGTGCAACTTGCACTTCTGGCGAACCAGTGTCACCAACAGCTTGCTGATAGTCAGCAACGATTTGTGCTTTTTCTTGAACGTCGAGAGCCATGAGGCAATCCTTTTTTCAGGAAACCACCCAAAGGGCAGTTTCAACAGGCCAGGGACAAATCCCCGTGTCTAAAAATGAGTGTTGACCGTGCCTGTTAACAGCCACACTCGTTCCAGTTTGCGTACTGCGCTTTTACCACAAACTGGTTCCGGTCATTCTGACCGAATCAGTCGACGCGGCGCGATGCGCCCGTCTTCGCTCACTTCACCGATACCGATAAAGCGACCATTATGATCCTGTACTCGCACCATGCCGAACTTCGGGGCATCCGGTGCACGTACCGGCTGGCCGTTAAGCCAGTAGAACGCGCTGTGCTCCGAGAAGTGCAGCAATGGCCAATCCAGCAAGCCGCTGTCCGATGGCATCAGGAAGCGATCAACTGCTTCGTTGCCGCCTTCGGCATGAACGGCTTCCAACTCTTCCAGTGTAACCG
Organism: Pseudomonas fildesensis; assembly: GCF_001050345.1. Lineage (GTDB taxonomy): Bacteria > Pseudomonadota > Gammaproteobacteria > Pseudomonadales > Pseudomonadaceae > Aquipseudomonas > Aquipseudomonas fildesensis. The sequence goes on from NZ_LFMW01000007.1 coordinate 424,921, forward strand.
TCTGGGCCAATGTAAAAGGCCCTGCCTGGGTCCGTCGCAACTCGGCTACGTATGCGCCACAGCCCAACTGCTCACCAATATCTTCCACCAGGGTACGGATATAGGTGCCTTTGCTGCAGTCCACCACCAACCGGGCAGTGTCGCCTTCAGCGGCGAGCAATTCCAAGCGCGCAATAGTAACAGAACGCGGTTCGCGCTCCACCACTTCACCTGCACGTGCGAGCTTGTAAAGCGGCTGGCCATCACGCTTGAGCGCCGAGTACATCGGCGGTATCTGACTGATTTGCCCACGAAAAGCAGGTAAAGCAGCTTCGATATCAGCACGACCAACGGTCACATCGCGAACCTGCAGGACATCACCTTCGGCATCGGCCGTGGTGGTGGTCTTGCCCAATTGCATCAGGGTTTCGTAACCCTTGTCAGAATCGAGCAGGTATTGCGAGAACTTGGTGGCCTCGCCAAAGCACAATGGCAGTACGCCAGTGGCCAGGGGATCGAGGCTACCAGTGTGCCCGGCCTTCTCGGCATTCAGCAGCCAGCGAACCTTCTGCAACGCGGCATTGGAGGTAAAGCCAATGGGTTTATCGAGCAGAATGATGCCGCTGACGTTGCGACGTATACGTTTGACCTGAGCCACCGCTTACTCCTTGGCGTCTTCAGGGGTGGCCGCTTCCGGGCGCTGGCTGTCTTCAGCCACGGCCCGCTCGATCAGTGCCGACAGGTGCGCGCCACGCACGACGCTTTCGTCGTAGTGGAAGTGCAACTGTGGAACGCTGCGCAGCTTCATCTCACGCGCTAACTGCATGCGCAGGAAGCCTGCGGCAGAGTTGAGCACCTTGATGCTCTGGGCGATTTCTTCAGCGCTGTCCTGGCCCATCACGGTGATGAAGATCTTGGCGTGACCCACGTCACGGCTCACTTCAACGGCGGTGATAGTGACCAGGCCAACACGTGGGTCTTTTACTTCGCGACGGATCAGTTGTGCCAGCTCGCGCTGCATCTGATCGCCGATACGCTGGGTACGGCTGTATTCTTTTGCCATGTCTTGTTACCTGTTACTGCCACACGGTGAAACCCGTGGGGTCTGAAAGCGGCAAACGCCCGGCCTGACAAAAGCCAGACCGGGCGTTGCGTTTAGAGTCCGCACGCTACGCGGGGCATTTGCATGCCCACGCGCGACGTGGCTCCTGAAGTGCGCGAGTTAGAGGCTGCGAGCAACCTGAACCTTCTCGTAGACTTCGATTTTGTCGCCAGCCTTGACGTCGTTGTAGCTCTTGACGCCGATACCGCATTCCATGCCGGCACGTACTTCGGAAGCGTCATCCTTGAAGCGGCGCAGGGATTCCAGCTCGCCTTCGAAGATAACGATGTCTTCACGCAGTACACGGATTGGACGGTTACGGTGCACAACACCTTCGATAACCATGCAACCGGCGATCGCGCCGAATTTCGGCGAGCGGAACACGTCACGCACCTCGGCAACACCCAGGATATTCTCCCGGACGTCGCTGCCAAGCATGCCGGTAAGGGCTTTCTTGACGTCTTCAATGATGTCGTAGATGACGTTGTAGTAACGCATGTCCAGGCCTTCCTGCTCGACGATCTTGCGAGCGCCAGCATCGGCACGCACGTTGAAGCCGAACAGTACAGCGTTGGAAGCCAGTGCCAGGTTGGCGTCGGATTCGGTGATACCACCGACACCGCCACCGACAACACGCACTTGCACTTCGTCGTTACCCAGGCCGTTCAAGGCGCCGTTCAACGCTTCGAGGGAACCACGAACGTCAGATTTGAGGACGATGTTGAGCGTCTTCTTCTCTGCCTGGCCCATGTTTTCGAAGATGTTTTCCAGCTTGCCGGCGTGAGCGCGAGCCAGTTTGACCTCGCGGAACTTGCCTTGACGGAACAGAGCCACTTCACGGGCTTTCTTCTCGTCCGACAGTACGCTCATCTCGTCGCCAGCGTCCGGGGTACCGTCCAGGCCGAGGATCTCGACAGGGATGGAAGGACCGGCTTCCTTGATTGGCTTGCCGTTCTCGTCGAGCATGGCACGTACACGGCCGTAGTTCGAACCGACCAGCACCATGTCGCCTTGGCGCAGGGTACCGTCTTGAACCAGAACGGTTGCAACCGGGCCACGACCTTTGTCGAGACGCGACTCAACCACAACACCGCGACCTGGGGCCGAAGGAGTTGCTTTCAGTTCGAGTACTTCAGCTTGCAGCAAGACCGCTTCGAGCAGATCGTCCACGCCAGTACCGACTTTCGCCGACACCGAAACGAACGGCGTATCACCGCCCCACTCTTCGGAGGTCACGCCGTGAACCGACAGTTCGCTACGGATGCGATCGAGATCGGCGCCCGGCTTGTCGATTTTGTTCACTGCAACAACCAGTGGAACACCAGCGGCCTTGGCGTGCTGAACAGCTTCAATGGTCTGCGGCATCACGCCGTCGTCCGCTGCAACTACCAGGATCACGATATCAGTCGCCTTGGCACCACGGGCACGCATTGCGGTAAACGCTGCGTGACCTGGGGTGTCGAGGAAGGTGACCATGCCGCGTTCGGTTTCAACGTGGTATGCACCGATGTGCTGGGTGATACCGCCGGCTTCGCCAGCAGCTACCTTGGCACGACGGATGTAGTCGAGCAGCGATGTCTTACCATGGTCAACGTGGCCCATTACGGTCACAACTGGCGCACGGGAGAACGTCTCACCTTCAAACTTCAGGGACTCGGCCAGGGAGTCTTCCAGGGCGGTGTCGCTGACCAGGGTCACTTTGTGGCCCAGCTCTTCAGCTACCAGTTGAGCAGTTTCCTGATCAAGCACCTGGTTGATGGTTGCTGGAGTACCCAGTTTGAACATGAACTTGATGATTTCAGCAGCCTTGACCGACATCTGATTGGCGAGATCGCCAACAGTGATGGTCTCGCCGATCTGCACATCACGCACGACAGGGCCGGTTGGGCTCTGGAAACCGTGGGCGTTGCGTTTTTTCAGCTTGGCCTTGCCGCGACCACCACGACGGAAGCTATCGCTTTCTTCGTCGGTAGTACGTGGAGCAACGCGTGGAGCTGGCGCTTTCTCTTTGACCGAGGCGCGATGCGGAGCGTTTTTGCGCTCGCCATCACCACCGCCACCGCGACGATTGTTATCGTCGGCACGTGGTTTGTCCGGACGACGAGGTTCGTCGCGCTTGCGGGCGTCGGCAGCAGGTGCTGGAGCAGCGGCAACCGGAGCAGCCTCACGCACAGCTTCTACAGGCGCAGCAGGAGCAGCGACCGCTTCGGTACCAGAAGGTTGCGCAGCAGCAGGCTGGCGACGCGCTTCTTCTTCGGCGCGACGTTTGGCTTCTTCTTCAGCCTTCTGGCGAGCAGCATTGTCTACTGCGCGACGTTCTTCCAGTTCGCGTTTGCGCTCGGCTTCGATTTCTTCCGGGCTGCGCTGTACGAAGACTTTCTTCTTGCGTACTTCAACGCTGATGCTCTTGCTACCAGCAACACGCAGGGTGCTGGTGGTTTTGCGCTGCAATGTAATCTTGCGCGGTTCTTCCACTTTCGCCTTGTGGCTGCTCTTCAAGTGAGTCAGCAAAGACTGCTTCTCACTATCGCTCACACCTTCATCGGCGGCGGTGTGCGGCAGACCTGCCTCACGCATCTGCTGCAACAGGCGCTCTACCGGTGTTTTGACCTCATCGGCCAGTTGTTTCACCGTGACTTGCGTCATGCACTTCTCTCCTCAGGCCGCGCCTAATTACTCGAACCAATGGGCTCGGGCGGCCATGATCAACTTGCCGGCACGATCATCGTCAATGCCGTCGATGTCGAGCAGATCGTCAATAGACTGCTCGGCCAGGTCTTCGCGGGTAATTACGCCGCGCACCGCCAGTTCCATCGCCAAATCCTTGTCCATACCCTCAAGCGAGAGCAGGTCTTCGGCCGGATGGGCGTCTGCCAGCTTTTCCTCAGTAGCGATGGCTTTAGTCAACAAACGATCCTTGGCCCGAGCGCGAAGCTCGTTGACGGTGTCTTCGTCAAAGCCGTCGATGTTGAGCATTTCTTCCAACGGTACGTAGGCAATCTCTTCCAGGCTGGTGAAGCCTTCATCTACCAGCACCTGCGCCAGGTCTTCGTCGACTTCCAACTCGTCGATGAAGTTGCGCAGGATGTCACCGGTTTCAGCTTGCTGCTTAGCCTGGATGTCCGATTCGGTCATCACGTTCAGGGTCCAGCCGGTCAGTTGGCTGGCCAGACGCACGTTCTGACCACCACGACCAATGGCCTGAGCCAGATTGTCTGCGCCAACGGCGATGTCCATTGCATGGGCATCTTCGTCAACGATAATTGCCGCCACTTCAGCCGGCGACATGGCGTTGATCACGAACTGCGCCGGGTTATCGTCCCACAGGACGATGTCCACACGCTCACCGCCCAATTCGCCCGACACTGCCTGGACACGCGAACCGCGCATACCAATGCAAGCGCCTTGCGGGTCAATGCGTTTGTCCTTGGAACGAACCGCGATCTTGGCGCGCGAACCCGGGTCGCGGGACGCAGCCATGACTTCGATCAGGCCTTCGGCGATTTCCGGCACTTCGATACGGAACAGCTCGATCAGCATTTCAGGCGCGGTACGCGACAAGATCAGCTGCGGGCCGCGGTTCTCGGTGCGGATTTCCTTGAGCAGCGCACGCAGGCGCACGCCAACACGGAAGGTTTCGCGGGAGATGATGTCTTCGCGGGCCAGCAACGCTTCAGCGTTGTTGCCCAAGTCGACGATCACATTGTCGCGAGTAACTTTTTTCACGGTGCCGGAGATGATTTCACCCAGGCGCTCGCGATAGGCGTCAACGACTTGAGCGCGCTCGGCTTCGCGAACCTTCTGCACGATGACCTGCTTGGCGGTCTGTGCAGCAATACGGCCGAACTCGATCGATTCGATCTTATCTTCGACAACATCACCGACCTGGGCGCCTGGGTGCGTTTCAGCAACCTTGCTTGGCCAGGTTTCGATGGCCGGATCATCAAGATCGGCTTCTTCGACGACCGTCCACCGACGGAAAGTCTCATAGGCACCGGTGTGGCGGTTGATTTCCACACGCAGATCAACTTCGTCTTCAAAACGCTTTTTGGTAGCAGTGGCCAGGGCCAGCTCCAGCGCTTCAAAAATCACGTTTGCCGGTACGCCCTTTTCATTGGATACCGACTCAACAACCAGCAGTACTTCTTTGCTCATCGTACGCCTCGCCTTTCGCAAGCCATTGGATCCGCGGGATCCGCGTCTCAGTCAAAACTGGGAATAATGTTGGCCTTGTCGATCATATCGATCGGCAACAGGAATTCATGGTCTTCTACCTGCACCACGACATCCTGCTCTTCTACACCGCGCAGAAGGCCCTGAAAGTTGCGCCGCCCTTCAAAGGGAGATCGCAGCTTGATCTTCACTTGTTCACCGGCAAATTTTGCAAACTGATCAATAGTGAACAGTGGGCGTTCCATGCCTGGCGAGGAAACTTCGAGGGTGTATTCAACGGCGATTGGATCTTCAACATCCAGCACACCGCTGATCTGACGGCTGACAATGGCGCAATCGTCCACCAGCACGCCACCCTCTTTATCGATATAAACGCGCAACATTGAGTGGCGACCTTGAGCCGAAAACTCAATACCCCAGCATTCATAGCCTAGGGCCACGACCACCGGGGCCAACAAGGCCTGCAACTCTTCTAGCTTGCTCGACACCTGAACCCCCTCGTGCATGTATGTGCATGCTGTGCAAAATAAAAAAATGGGCGAAACGCCCATCCTTGAAACGCCGTCGAACAGCGGCGTTGAAAGTGTCCAGCTAACAAAAAGCCCCTTAAAAGGGGCTCCGCTAAAACTGGTTGCGGGGGCCGGATTTGAACCGACGACCTTCGGGTTATGAGCCCGACGAGCTACCAGACTGCTCCACCCCGCGACAAAGCTGGGGCGGAAGTATACGACCGATCCCTTACAGGGTCAATCTAACCTTCCACCTACAAGAAAGCCCGCAACAGCGGGCTCTCTTGATAATTGGTACCGAGAAGGGGACTCGAACCCCTACACCCTATGGGCACAACCACCTCAAGGTTGCGTGTCTACCAATTCCACCACCTCGGCAATACAGCAATTACAACCTTCTTACTTCTGCTCTTGAGCTGGAGGTACGTCAGTCGCTGGAGTAGCCGACTTTTGCTCTTGAAGCACCGGGACATCATCAGAAGCCGGTTTTGCTTTTGGTACTTCCAACACTGCTGGGTTTGGCAAACCTACTTGAGTCAGCACATGAGCTTTCTCTTTAGCAAAGTAACCTAACCCCAAGCTGGTTATGAAGAAACCGGCGGCAAGTATAGCAGTAAACTTACTAAGAAAGGTAGAGGAACCTTGGCTTCCGAACACAGTATTTGAAGCACCTGCACCGAAAGACGCACCAGCATCCGCACCTTTACCCTGTTGCAACAAAACCAGGGCAACTACGCCCAGGGCAGCCAACAGATGAAAAACGACTACGACTGTTTCCAGCATTTTTTCAGTTTCCCGCGGCGCGACAGATCGCACCGAACTCATCTGCATTCAGGGAAGCTCCACCAATGAGCCCCCCATCGATATCCGGCATGCCGAACAGTTCGACCGCATTGGCCGCCTTCACGCTGCCGCCGTATAGAAGCCGCACACCTTGTGCGACCTCAGAATTCTCTGCCGCCAACTGCGCGCGGATGGCTGCGTGCACATCCTGCGCCTGTTGCGGTGTAGCAGTCAGCCCGGTGCCAATGGCCCAGACCGGCTCGTAAGCAATTACTGCCTTTGCAAACGCACCAACACCCAGCTCCTCGATGATGCTGCCCAGCTGACGCGAGACAACTTCAAGAGTCTTGCCCGATTCGCGCTGCTCCAGGGTCTCCCCTATGCACAACACTGGAATCAAGCCACAAGCCTGTGCCGCTGCGAACTTGCGATTGAGTGTCCCATCACGCTCGCCCATCATCTGACGACGTTCGGAGTGCCCGACAAGCACATAGGAACAACCCGCATCAACCAACTGACTCGACGAAATCTCGCCTGTCAACGCACCTTGCATCGCTTCCACCGCAGAATTCTGCGCACCAACCTGGATCGACTTACCTTTCAAGCCATCAACCACTTGGGTGATATGCAGGCAAGGCGGGAAAACCGCAATATCAACACCGCCAGGCAAGGCCAAGTGACGAAGGCCATTGATCAGCTCAGCGACACTGGCGCGGGTACCGTGCATCTTCCAGTTACCAGCTACCATAGTGCGACGCATGCTGTACCTCGTCGGTCAAAGTGGGCGCAGATGTTACCCAACCACATCATCACTGGCAAGCCGAATTCAGGCGCAAACCTCAGTTACCAATTTTGCCAGGTCTTCCGCATGGCCGCGAACCTGTGTTTCGTCCTCGCCTTCGACCATAACGCGCACCAGAGGCTCTGTGCCGGACTTGCGCAACAACACCCGCCCACGCCCCGCCATTGCCAGGGTTACACGCTCACACGCCTCTTTGACAGCCGGGTGCTCGATCGGGTTTTCACCACCCGCAAAACGCACATTGAGCAGCACTTGCGGGCATTTGCGCAGTGCCTGTCGCGCCTGGGCCAGACTCTCTTCGCGACGACGCAGGGCCAACAGCACCTGCAGCGCAGCAATAATTGCGTCACCCGTGGTGGTGTGCTGGAAGCACACGATGTGCCCTGAGTTCTCGCCACCCACCTGCCAGTTACGCTCCAGCAGTTCGGCAATCACATAACGGTCACCGACATTGGCGCGAATGAACGGAATCCCCAACTCTGCCAACGCCAATTCAAGCCCGAGGTTGCTCATCAATGTTCCGACGACACCACCTTGCAGCTTGTTACGCTCATGCAGATCGCGAGCGATGATGAACAGCAGGTCATCACCATCAACCACCGTACCGGTGTGATCCACCATCAAGACGCGGTCACCGTCGCCATCAAAGGCAATACCCAGGTCTGCATGCTCAGCCAGAACGGCCGCCTGCAACTGCTCCATGTGAGTGGAGCCGCAGTTTTCGTTTATGTTCAACCCGTTGGGCTGGGCCGACAGCACCGTGACCTGCGCACCCAACTCCTTGAATACGCTTGGCGCTACCTTGTAGGTCGCACCGTGGGCACAATCGACAACAATCTTCAGCCCGGCAAAATTGGTGCTGCTTGGCACGCTACTCTTGCAGAATTCAATATAACGGCCGGACGCGTCATTGATGCGCGACACCTTGCCCAGCTTGCTGGACTCGACGACCGTCATCGGTGCATCCAACAGCTCTTCGATCATCAACTCGATCTCGTCCGGCAACTTGGTGCCCTGCCCCGAGAAGAACTTGATGCCATTATCATCATGGGGATTGTGCGAAGCACTGATCACAATACCGGCTTCAGCGTGGAAGGTACGCGTCAGGTAAGCGATCGCCGGCGTCGGCATCGGGCCCAGCAACATTACATCGGCACCGGCGGCGGAAAGCCCAGCCTCCAGCGCGGATTCAAACATATAACCCGAAATACGGGTGTCCTTGCCCACCAGGATGCGGCACGCGCCCATGCTGCGGAACGCCATGCCTGCCGCCCAACCCAGCTTGAGCATGAAATCAGGGGTAATCGGATATTCGCCGACCCGACCACGGATACCGTCGGTGCCAAAGTATTTTTTAGTCATAAGTGCTCCATCATTCTTATTCGGCTGATTCTACAGCGGCAATCATGCGCACTACATCCACAGTCTCGGCGACGTCGTGCACACGCAAAATACGCGCGCCCTTGGTCACGGCAAGCGCCGCAAGCGCCAGGCCGCCATACAAACGCTCACCCACTGGACGATTTAATGCCTGCCCTATCATGCTCTTGCGTGAAACGCCGACCAACAGGGGGCGACCAAGGGCATGCAGCGCATCCATATGCTTAAAGAGACTTAAATTATGTTGCAGGGTCTTGGCAAAACCAAACCCTGGATCAAGTACGATCTTCTCAGGGCCAATTCCCGCTATGACGCAGTGAGCGATCCTTTCAGCAAGGAAACCACTCACTTCGCCTACGAGATCGTCGTAGTCCGGACTGTCCTGCATATTGCCGGGCTCACCCAACATATGCATCAGACACACCGGCAGGCCGGTGGCCGCTGCGGCATCCAGGGCGCCATCACGCTGCAGCGAACGCACATCGTTGATCAACCCCGCGCCCAGACGCGCTGTCTCACGCATCACGGTCGGAGTGGATGTATCAACCGATATGATCACATCCAGCTCACGAGCAATGCGCTCGACAATCGGCGCCACCCGCTCCAACTCCTCCAGAGGAGAAACAACACGAGCGCCAGGCCGGGTCGACTCGCCGCCGACATCAATCAAAGTCGCACCCGCCGCCACCATTGCCTCTGCGTGACGCAGCGCGGCATCCAACTGGCGAAAGCGACCACCATCGGAAAAAGAGTCGGGGGTTACATTAAGAATGCCCATGACATGCGTATGGGACAAATCAAGAACCCGGTTGCCGCAAGGCAACCGGGTGGGGGACGACACAAAAGTCATTTCAAACCTTAATGGTCAGCCGCCGGGCCACCGATCGGGGTTTCAGGACGCTCGCTCTGAACCACGGGCGGAGTGCCGGAGGTACCCGAGCCACCTTCCCAGTCACGAGGTTCACGCGGTGTACGACCGGCCATGATGTCGTCGATCTGGTCGGCATCAATGGTTTCGTACTTCATCAGCGCATCAGCCATGGCATCCAGCTTGTCGCGGTTGTCAGTCAGGATCTGCTTGGCCGTGCCGTAGCACTGATCAATGATGCTACGCACCTCGGAGTCGATCAGCTTGGCTGTCTCACCCGAGAAGCTGGCAGCTTGACCGCCACCGCCACGACCCAGGAACACTTCACCTTCTTCCTCCGCGTACATCAATGGACCCAGCTTTTCCGACAAGCCCCACTTGGTCACCATATTCCGTGCGATCTGGCTGGCACGCATGATGTCGTTGGACGCACCCGTGGTTACACCGTCGAAGCCCAAGGTCATTTCTTCGGCGATTCGGCCGCCATACAGCGAACAGATCTGGCTGATCAGCGCGCGCTTGGAGAGGCTATAGCGATCCTCTTCAGGCAGGAACATGGTTACACCCAGCGCACGACCACGCGGGATGATCGACACTTTGTAGACCGGGTCATGCTCAGGCACAACGCGACCAACAATGGCGTGACCAGCTTCGTGATAAGCAGTGTTCTGCTTCTCTTTTTCCGACATGACCATGGATTTGCGCTCGGCGCCCATCATGATCTTGTCTTTCGCCAGCTCGAACTCTTTCATTTCTACGATGCGCTTGCCAGTACGGGCCGCAAACAGCGAAGCCTCGTTCACCAGGTTGGCAAGGTCAGCACCGGAGAAGCCTGGGGTACCACGGGCAATCACGGCCGGAGCCACATCGTCGCCCATTGGCACTTTACGCATATGTACTTTGAGGATTTGTTCACGCCCACGGATATCCGGCAGGCCGACCACCACCTGGCGGTCGAAACGGCCTGGACGCAGCAGAGCAGGGTCCAATACGTCCGGACGGTTGGTCGCGGCGATGACGATGATGCCGTCATTCATCTCGAAACCATCCATCTCAACCAGCAACTGGTTAAGTGTCTGCTCACGCTCGTCATGACCGCCACCCATGCCCGAACCACGATGGCGACCAACGGCGTCGATTTCGTCGATGAAGATGATGCATGGCGCGTGTTTCTTGGCCTGTTCGAACATATCGCGAACACGGCTGGCACCAACACCGACGAACATCTCGACGAAGTCAGAACCTGAAATGGTGAAGAAAGGCACTTTGGCCTCGCCGGCAATCGCCTTGGCGAGCAAGGTTTTACCGGTACCCGGAGGACCGACCATCAATACGCCGCGAGGAATGCGGCCACCCAGGCGCTGGAACTTGCCCGGATCACGCAGGAACTCGACCAGTTCGCCGACTTCTTCCTTGGCTTCGTCGCAACCGGCAACGTCAGCCAGGGTGGTCTTCACCTGATCTTCAGAGAGCAGGCGCGCCTTGCTCTTGCCGAAGCTCATCGGCCCGCCCTTGCCCCCCGCACCGCCTTGCATCTGGCGCATGAAGAACATGAACACGGCGATAATCACCAGGATCGGGAAGCTGGCTACCAGGAGCTGAGTCCAGATGCTTTGCTGTTCAGGCTGCTTGCCTTCGACCACCACGTGGTTATCCACCAAGTCGCCGATCAGACCGTTGTCCTGGATTGCCGGACGAATGGTCTTGAAGCTGTCGCCATCGTTGCGCTTACCGGTAATTACGTAGCCATCAACCGCTACGCGCTCGACCTTGCCATCCTTAACTTGCTGGATGAAGTCGGAATAGTTGAGGGTCTGCGGCTCGTTAGGGCTGGAGAAGTTGTTCATCACCGTCACCAGGACAGCCGCGATGATCAACCACAGGATCAGATTCTTTGCCATATCGTTCAATTAACTACCCTCTGAAGCAAGCTCCGCTACTGGCGCGCGCTTCGCATGATATTCACCGGCCTAACTTACTACATTACCTACAACACTGGCAGGCGCCGTCTGTAACCCTTTGTGAAACTTTGACTACACAATATTCGTAAAGCTTCGTGACGAAAGCGATATAAAAAAACCTATCGCCTTCCTCTAATTCCTCAAAAACGCTCTTCGCTCGCAGCGCCCTCGACGCCGCGGTAGCCGCGGCACAGCAGGTACTGCTCTCGAGACCTGTCCCGGGAAGAGTCAGGCTTGCGCGTTTGCACCTTGTCGAACAACTTGCGGATGTTCTTGTGGTACTCGTCAAAACCCTCGCCCTGGAAGACTTTCACCAAAAAATCACCACCAGGACGCAAAACCCGACCCGCCAAATCCAGCGCCAGCTCACAAAGGAACATCGCACGCGGCATATCGACGGCCGGTAATCCACTCATATTGGGGGCCATGTCGGAAATCACAAGGTCTACCTGCGAATTTCCCACAGCTTCAAGGATCTGCGCGAGGACGGCGTCCTGGGTGAAGTCACCGTGAACAAAGGTCACATCCGGGATACTGTCCATTTCCAGGATGTCGGAAGCGATCAAGCGGCCCTGCCCACCAATCAGACGACTGGTCACCTGGGACCAACCACCGGGGGCCGCACCAAGATCAATAACGCTCATGCCTGGACGAATCAACTTGTCCTTGTCCTGGATCTCCAGGAGCTTGTAGCTGGCCCGCGAACGGTACCCGTCCTTCTGCGCCTTTTTGACGTAAGGATCGTTAAAATGCTCTTGCAGCCACTTAAGGCTAGTTTTGGAACGGGCCACGGGCCACCTCGAAAATAAAACGGGTCGTGATTAACTGGGCGGTCCCGGACTCGCTCGGGTAAACTGGCCGCCGCTTTTTACAAGATCAGACGCAGGGGTCAGATTATGCCGCTCACTCAAGAGCAGAAGAAACAGTACAAATCCATTGGCCACCATCTGAAACCAGTTTTGATTGTGGCAGACAACGGTTTGACTGAAGGTGTGTTAGCCGAACTTGAACGCGCATTGGGCGATCACGAACTGATCAAGATCAAGGTCAACATCCTTGACCGCGAAGCGCGCTTGGCCGCCATTGCAGAACTGTGCAAGGTGGGCAAAGCGGACCTGGTTCAGGTCATCGGCAAGATGGCACTGCTGTATCGCAAGAACTTCAGCGCCAACAAGCAGTTGTCGAACGTTCATCGCTTCAAATGATGACTTTCAAATAACAGCAAGGGTCACGGGCGTGCTTCGCGCGCCCCGCCACTCCATCCCGGAGCCGGCTGCATAACCAGCACCAAGCCGGAGAACCCTAGCACAAGATAGCTGAATAGCTGCCAGCGCAACGCTTCCGGCAGCCATACATGCACCACGCAAAACATTGCGCATGCATACAGCGCCATCAACAGCAGTTGCCCGCGAATATCCCGCCACAAACTCCCCAAGCCTTCTGCCTTTATCAGCACCAGCGCTTGAATCGTTACGCAAGCCGCCGCAAAACCCACCAGCAGCGCACTCAATAATCCATCGATCTCGTCGATCAGCAACGGCGCCAGACCAATCAGGCCCATCGCCGGTAACACGCCAATGTGCAACAACCACAGGCCGCCCACCCAAAGCATCTGGGAGAGCTGCCAAAGCATGGCGCCCGCACGAAGCGGGCGCCGCCTTTCAGATGTGGCGAACTTCAACAATCTCGTACTCGATAGTGCCACCGGGCGTTTTAACAGCCACCACATCACCCTCTTCCTTGGCAATCAAGGCGCGGGCGAGTGGCGAACCAACGGAGATCTTGCCGAGCTTGAAGTCAGCTTCGTCCTCACCCACGATGTGGTAAACCACGCTTTCGTCAGTCTCGACGTTGGCGATTTCCACGGTGGTGCCAAAAATCACCTTGCCAGTCTTCGGAATGGTCGTGACATCGATGATCACCGCATTCTGCATACGGCCTTCGATGTCACGGATTCGCGCTTCGACCATCCCCTGCTGCTCGCGAGCAGCGTGGTATTCGGCGTTTTCCTTCAAGTCACCCAGCTCGCGGGCCGTACCGATGTCCTGGCTCAGCTTTGGACGTACGACCTTGGTCAGGTGGGCGTGCTCCTCTTCCAGGGCCTTGGCGCCCTGGACGGTCATGGGGTATTTGATCATGCCTTCAATCCTGCGTGTAGATCCTGCAAGCGACGCACGGTCTTTTCCGGACCGAACTTGAGCGCTTCACAGATAGCTTCGCCAGCAGCAATAGTGGTGGTGCAGTAGATCTTGTGCTGCAAGGCATTACGACGAATGGAGTAGGAATCCGCGATCGACTGGCGACCTTCGGTGGTGTTGATGATCAGGGTGACTTCGTCATTCTTGATCATGTCGACCACGTGCGGACGGCCTTCCGTCACCTTGTTCACGCGACGCACTTTCAGGCCGGCAGCTTCTATCAGCTTGGCGGTCCCGGCAGTGGCCACGACTTCGAAGCCCAAGTTGATCAGATCACGGGCAACGCCTGCAACCAGTGGCTTGTCATCATCGCGCACGCTGATGAACGCGGTACCGCCGGTCGGCAGCACTTCGCTGGCACCCATCTGAGCCTTGGCGAATGCTTCACCGAAGGTATCGCCCACGCCCATCACTTCACCGGTGGACTTCATCTCTGGGCCCAGGATCGGGTCCACGCCAGGGAACTTGGCGAATGGGAATACCGCCTCTTTCACACTGTAGAAGTTCGGAATGATTTCCTTGGTAAAGCCGATTTCCTTCAGGGTCTTACCGGCCATCACGCGGGCAGCGATCATTGCCAGGGACACACCGATGCACTTGGAAACAAACGGCACGGTACGCGAAGCGCGCGGGTTGACTTCAATGACGTAGATGTCTTCGCCTTGCAGCGCCAACTGTACGTTCATCAGGCCGACCACACCCAATTCCAGGGCCATTTTCTTGACCTGTTCGCGCATCTCATCCTGGATGTGCGCAGGCAGCGAATAAGGCGGCAGCGAGCATGCGGAGTCACCGGAGTGAACGCCTGCCTGCTCGATGTGCTGCATGATGGCGCCGATGACTACGTCGGTACCGTCGCAAACAGCATCCACGTCCATCTCGATGGCGCAGTTGAGGAAGTGGTCCAGCAACACCGGGCTGTCGTTGGACACTTTCACCGCATCACGCAGGTAACGCTTGAGTTCGTCTTCTTCGTAGACGATTTCCATCGCCCGGCCGCCCAGCACGTAGGACGGACGCACCACCAACGGGTAGCCGATCTTGCTGGCTGCACGAATGGCTTCGTCTTCGCTGCGCACGGTGGCGTTTGGCGGCTGACGCAGGTTCAGACGCTCAACCATTTGCTGGAAACGCTCACGGTCTTCGGCACGGTCGATGGCGTCAGGGCTGGTGCCGATGATAGGCACGCCGGCAGCTTCCAGTGCGCGCGCCAGTTTCAGCGGGGTTTGGCCGCCGTACTGAACGATTACACCCTTTGGCTTCTCAACGCGCACGATTTCCAGCACGTCTTCCAGGGTCACTGGCTCGAAGTACAGGCGATCGGAGGTGTCGTAGTCGGTGGAAACTGTTTCCGGGTTGCAGTTGACCATGATGGTCTCGTACCCGTCCGCGCGCAGCGCCAGAGCGGCGTGTACACAGCAGTAGTCGAACTCGATGCCTTGGCCGATACGGTTTGGACCGCCGCCCAGGATCATGATCTTGTCGCGCCCCGACGGCGCCGCTTCGCACTCTTCCTCGTACGTGGAGTACAGGTAGGCAGTGTCGGTGGCGAACTCGGCCGCGCAGGTGTCAACGCGCTTGTAGACCGGGAAAATGTCCAGCTTGTGGCGATGGGTCCGCAGGTTTTTCTCGGTCACACCCAGCAGCTTGGCCAGACGCTGGTCAGAGAAACCCTTGCGTTTGAGGCGGAACATCATGTCGCGGTCGATGCTGGCCAGACCCAGGGTCTTGACCTTCTCTTCTTCCTTGATCAGATCTTCGATCTGCACCAGGAACCACGGGTCGATCATGTTCATGCCGAAGATGTCTTCGACGGTCATGCCGGCACGGAAGGCGTCAGCGACGTACCAGATGCGCTCGGCGCCCGGCACGGTCAGCTCGCGCTTGAGGATGCTCATGCTTTCCGGGTTGCTCAGGTCGAGCTTCTCGTCCAGGCCGCAAACGCCCACTTCCAGGCCACGCAGGGCTTTCTGCAGGGATTCCTGGAAGGTCCGGCCGATGGCCATGACCTCACCAACCGACTTCATCTGAGTGGTCAGGCGGGCGTCAGCTTTAGGGAATTTCTCGAAGGCAAAACGAGGCAGCTTGGTCACGACGTAGTCGATGGACGGCTCGAAGGACGCCGGCGTAGCGCCGCCAGTGATTTCGTTTTGCAGCTCGTCCAAGGTGTAACCGATCGCCAGCTTGGCAGCGATGCGCGCAATCGGGAAGCCGGTAGCTTTCGAAGCCAGCGCCGAAGAACGCGATACACGCGGGTTCATCTCGATCACGACCATACGACCGGTGTCCGGGCAGATGCCGAACTGGACGTTGGAGCCGCCGGTTTCCACGCCGATCTCACGCAGTACCGCCAGGGAGGCGTTACGCATGATCTGGTATTCCTTGTCCGTCAGGGTCTGCGCTGGCGCAACAGTGATCGAGTCACCGGTGTGCACGCCCATCGGGTCAAAGTTTTCGATGGAGCAGACGATGATGCAGTTGTCCTTCTTATCGCGGACAACCTCCATCTCGTATTCTTTCCAGCCGATCAGGGATTCGTCGATCAGCAGCTCTTTGGTTGGCGACAAGTCCAGACCACGGGCGCAGATTTCTTCGAACTCTTCACGGTTGTAAGCGATACCGCCACCGGTGCCGCCCATGGTGAAGGACGGACGGATGATGCACGGGAAGCCAAGCTTCTCGAGCACTGCGTTGGCCTCTTCCATGCTGTGAGCGATACCGGAACGCGGGCAATCCAGGCCGATGGACTTCATCGCCTTGTCGAAGCGCGAGCGGTCTTCAGCCTTGTCGATGGTGTCCGCGTTGGCGCCGATCATCTCTACGCCGAACTTCTCCAGAACGCCTTCGCGCTCCAGGTCCAGTGCGCAGTTCAGAGCGGTCTGGCCACCCATGGTTGGCAGCAGTGCGTCCGGACGCTCTTTCTCGATGATCTTGGCAACGGTCTGCCATTTGATCGGCTCGATGTAGGTGGCGTCGGCCATGTCCGGGTCGGTCATGATGGTGGCCGGGTTAGAGTTCACCAGGATGACGCGGTAGCCCTCTTCGCGCAGGGCTTTACAGGCCTGGGCGCCGGAGTAGTCGAACTCGCAGGCCTGGCCGATCACGATCGGGCCAGCGCCGAGAATCAGGATGCTTTTTATGTCTGTACGTTTTGGCATGGGTTTGTCACTCAAATCCGCAGGTCAGTCGGCAAGCCGTCTTGAACAATCTTTGAAGAGCCTGCGGGGGCCACCGATAGCCGGGGCCGCCCGCAAGCCACTCAGTCAGCGTCGCTTGGCCATCTCATTGATGAAACGGTCGAACAGCGGCGCTACGTCGTTCGGGCCCGGGCTGGCTTCAGGATGGCCCTGGAAGCTAAACGCGCTCTTGTCAGTGCGTTCGATGCCTTGCAGGGAACCGTCGAACAGCGACTTGTGAATTGCGCGGACATTGCCCGGCAAGGTCGCTTCGTCCACCGCAAAACCGTGGTTCTGGCTGGTGATCATCACGACGCCAGTGTCCAGGTCTTGCACAGGGTGGTTGGCACCGTGGTGGCCGTGACCCATTTTCAGGGTCTTGGCGCCAGAGGCCAGGGCCAGCAGCTGGTGGCCAAGGCAGATACCGAAGACCGGAATCTCGGTTTCCAGTACTTCCTTGATGGCCTTGATGGCGTAGTCGCAAGGCTCAGGGTCACCCGGGCCGTTGGACAGGAACACGCCGTCCGGTTGCAACGCCAGCACATCAGTGGCTGGGGTTTGCGCCGGCACCACGGTCACACGGCAGCCGCGCTCGACCAGCATGCGCAGGATGTTGTACTTGATGCCGTAGTCGTAGGCGACAACGTGGTACGGCAGGTCTGCCGCCTCGATGGTCTCGTGGCTGTCGGTCTTCAAGTCCCAGACAGTGGAGCGCCACTCGTACTTCTCTTTGGTGCTGACAACTTTCGCCAGGTCCATGCCTTTCAGGCCTGGGAAACCTTGCGCTGCGGCGATCGCCGCCGCTTCGGAAATATTGTCACCGGCCATGATGCAGCCGTTCTGCGAGCCTTTCTCACGCAGGATGCGCGTGAGGCGGCGCGTATCGATACCGGCGATCGCCACAACGTTGTTGGCTTTCAGGTAATCGGACAGCGACATCGTGTTACGCCAGTTGCTCGCAACCAGTGGCAGGTCACGAATCACCAGACCGGCCGACCAGACACGATCAGATTCGACATCTACCGGTGTAGTACCGGTGTTGCCGATGTGCGGATAGGTCAGGGTAACGATCTGTTGGGCGTAGGAAGGATCGGTAAGGATTTCCTGATAGCCGGTCATGGCAGTGTTAAACACTACCTCTCCAACGGTTTGACCGTCGGCTCCAATGGCTTCGCCGCGAAAAATGCTGCCATCAGCAAGGGCGAGTATGGCTGGCTTAGTCAAGAAGACCTCCCGTAAGTAAAGCCTGAAAGGGCGATCGCAGGTTGTAAAAAAGCGGAGTGACGTATGGACACGTCACCCCGCTTCTTCACTGAATTATTCTGCGCGCTTTTAGTGGACACACTAAAGCTGTAGCTTACAGAAAAAGGCTTTTTTGGTCCACCGCTAATGAGCCTTAAAGGCAGGGGAATGCGACAGGACGTCGCTTAGCGGGTAAAAACGGGGCCCCAGCATAATACTGAGGCCCTGTTTTAGCTACTTATTAGTGCAGATCCAGCACATCGCGCATGTCATACAGACCCGGTTCGCGACCTTCCAACCAGAGCGCGGCACGTACCGCACCCTTGGCAAACGTCATGCGACTCGAGGCTTTATGCGTAATCTCGAGGCGCTCGCCTTCGCTGGCGAACAGCACAGTGTGATCCCCCACCACATCACCACCACGAACGGTGGCAAAGCCGATGGTGTCACGCGCGCGCGCACCGGTATGAC
Source organism: Pseudomonas fildesensis (assembly GCF_001050345.1). Lineage (GTDB taxonomy): Bacteria > Pseudomonadota > Gammaproteobacteria > Pseudomonadales > Pseudomonadaceae > Aquipseudomonas > Aquipseudomonas fildesensis. The sequence goes on from NZ_LFMW01000007.1 coordinate 443,565, forward strand.
CTTCACGGCCGTACACAGCCACTTTCGACAGGTCACGCCCCAACGCATCGGCGATCGCTTCACCCATGCGCAATGCGGTACCCGACGGAGCATCAATCTTGTGCCGGTGATGGGTTTCGATGATTTCGATATCCGCCTCATCACCCAAAACGCGCGCCGCCAGATCCAACAGCTTGAGCGACAGGTTCACGCCAACGCTGAAATTAGCGGCGAACACCACAGGAATGTCCTTGCCCGCCTCGACCAGCAATTGCTTCTGCTCGGCATTCAAGCCCGTGGTACCGATCACCATGGCCTTGCCCGCCTTGCGGCAGAACGCCAGGTTTTTCAGCATCACGTCCGGCAGGGTGAAGTCGATCAGCACGTCGAACTCGTCAACCACCGGTTCAAGATTGCCCGACAACGAAACACCGATGCGCCCCAACGAAGCCAACTCACCCGCGTCCGCACCAATCAACGTGCTGCCCGGACGCACAATGGCTGCCGTCAGCCCGGAGGCAGGCGAGCGCTGCTGCACCGCCTCGACCAGTGTCTTGCCCATGCGCCCGGCGGCGCCCATTACGGCTATACGTCGCATACTCACGTCCTTACAGGTCGCCGAAGAAGCGCTTCACACCTTCGAACCAGCCAGTGGTTTTTGGCGAATGCGTGTCATCGCCAGCCAGGGAGCTGCGGAACTCTTCAAGCAGTTCACGCTGACGGCGCCCCAGGTTGACCGGCGTTTCTACCGCAACGCGGCACATCAGGTCGCCAGCACCGCCACCGCGCACCGGCGCAACGCCTTTGCCACGGATACGGAACTGCTTACCGGTCTGCGTCCCCTCAGGGATCTTGAGCTTGACCCGACCATCGAGCGTCGGGATCTCCAGTTCGCCGCCCAAGGCTGCATCGACAAAACTGATCGGCACTTCGCAGAACAGGTGCTTGCCATCGCGCTGGAAGATCGAGTGCTCGCGCACATTGATCACCACGTACAGATCGCCCGTCGGGCCACCCTGGGTCCCCGCCTCGCCTTCGCCCGACAGGCGAATGCGATCACCGGTATCCACACCCGCCGGCACTTTCACCGACAGTGTCTTGTACTCTTCGACACGGCCTTCGCCATGGCAGGAGTCACACGGGTCGGAAATGATCTTGCCTTGGCCATGGCAGCGCGGGCAGGTCTGCTGCACCGAGAAGAAACCTTGCTGCATACGCACCTGACCAATACCGCCGCAGGTCGGGCAAGTGATCGGCGAGGAGCCTTTCTTGGCGCCCGAACCGTCGCACGGCTTGCAGTTGACCAGCGTCGGCACACGGATATTGACACTGGTGCCGCGCACGGCTTCTTCTAGGTTCAGCTCCAGGGTGTAACGCAAATCGCTGCCGCGCTGGGCACCACCACGCTGACCGCCACGGCCACCGCCGAAGAAGTCGCTGAATACGTCGCCGAAAATATCGGAGAAGTTCTGGCCGCCAAAACCTGCACCGCCGCCACCCATGCTCGGGTCGACGCCCGCATGACCATACTGGTCGTAGGCCGCACGCTTGTTGGGATCACACAGACATTCGTAGGCCTCGTTGGCCTCTTTGAACATCTCTTCGGATTCTTTGTTATCCGGATTACGGTCCGGGTGGTGCTTCATCGCCAGGCGACGGTAAGCCTTCTTCAGGTCCGCTTCGCTGGAGCCGCGCTCCACACCCAACACTTCGTAATAGTCACGCTTTGCCATAAGTCTTTGCACTCTTAAGGACGTTCGGCGAGACCCTCCTGAGCCTTGCCAAACTCGTTGAGCCCCAATACAGGCCCGGACCCAACTCACGTCAATTCAACGATCCTGGTCATTACTGCTTTTAGCCAGGTACCCGGCCAAAAACGCGGTGACTGTCGCTCGGGAAGCAGGAGCTTTCCCGGTCGCACCGCCAACATCCGAACGTTGTCGCATGTTGTAAAAATTCGCATACCCCAGACACGCCAACGCGGGAGCAAGCTCCCGCGCGGCGACATCGTACCAGTCACCGCTTGAAAGCGGTCAACCGGTCGAGCAGATTACTTCTGCTCTTTAACTTCTTCGAACTCGGCATCGACAACGTCGTCGTGCTTGGCTTCAGGCTCTGCTTGTTGCGCAGCACCATCAGCCGGCTGGCCTTGCTCGGCGTACATTTTCTGAGCGACTGGCGCGGAGACTTTCGACAGCTCCTCAACCTTGGCTTCGATGGTAGCCTTGTCGTCGCCTTTAACAGCGGCTTCCAGGGCAACCACAGCAGCTTCGATTGCGGCCTTCTCTTCAGCAGTCACTTTGTCGCCAGCATCAGCGATCATTTTGCGCGTCGAGTGAACCAGTGCATCGCCCTGGTTACGGGCAGCCGCCAGCTCTTCGAACTTGCGATCTTCATCAGCATTGGTTTCAGCATCACGAATCATCTGCTGAATTTCTTCCTCGGACAGACCCGAGTTGGCCTTGATCACGATCGACTGAGTCTTGCCGGTGGCCTTGTCCTTGGCGCCTACGTGCAGAATGCCGTTGGCGTCGATGTCGAAGGTCACTTCAATTTGTGGCACGCCACGTGGTGCTGGTGGAATCTCAGCCAGGTCGAACTTGCCCAGAGACTTGTTCTGACCGGCTTGCTTACGCTCACCTTGCAGCACGTGAATGGTCACGGCGCCCTGGTTGTCGTCAGCAGTCGAGAACACTTGCGATTTCTTGGTAGGAATCGTGGTGTTTTTCTCGATCAGCGCAGTCATCACGCCGCCCATGGTTTCGATACCCAGGGTCAGTGGGCTTACGTCCAGCAGCAGAACGTCTTTCACGTCGCCGGCCAATACCGCGCCCTGGATAGCAGCACCCATGGCAACAGCTTCGTCCGGGTTCACGTCTTTACGTGCTTCTTTGCCGAAAAACTCGGTCACCAGCTTCTGAACCAGTGGCATACGGGTCTGACCGCCTACCAGGATCACGTCGTTGATCGCGCCAACTTCGATACCCGAGTCTTTCAGCGCAATGCGGCAAGGCTCGATGGTACGTTGAACCAGGTCTTCTACCAGCGCTTCCAGCTTGGCGCGGGAGATTTTCACGTTCAAGTGCTTAGGACCGGTGGCGTCTGCAGTGATGTACGGCAGGTTCACGTCGGTCGAATTGCTCGAAGACAGTTCGATCTTGGCTTTCTCAGCGGCTTCTTTCAGACGCTGCATGGCCAGCGGGTCACCCTTGAGGTTCATACCGCTTTCTTTCTTGAACTCGTCGACGAGGTAGTCGATCAGACGAATATCAAAGTCTTCACCGCCCAGGAAGGTGTCACCGTTGGTGGCCAACACTTCGAACTGGTGCTCGCCGTCAACTTCAGCGATTTCGATCACGGAGACGTCGAAAGTACCGCCACCCAGGTCATAAACGATCACGGTGTGATCGCCCTTGGCCTTGTCCATACCGTAAGCCAGAGCGGCTGCGGTCGGTTCGTTGATGATACGTTTTACGTCCAGGCCCGCGATGCGGCCGGCGTCTTTGGTCGCCTGGCGCTGGCTGTCGTTGAAGTAGGCCGGAACGGTGATCACCGCCTCAGTCACTGCTTCACCGAGGTAGTCTTCGGCAGTCTTCTTCATCTTTTTCAAGATTTCAGCCGAAATTTGTGGCGGCGACATTTTCTGGCCGTTTACTTCAACCCAGGCGTCACCGTTGTCAGCCTTGGCGATTTTGTAAGGGACCATCTTGATGTCTTTCTGTACGACTTCTTCGTCGAACTTACGACCGATCAGACGCTTCACCGCGTACAGGGTGTTATGCGGATTGGTCACAGCCTGGCGTTTGGCCGACTGACCGACGAGGATTTCACCGTCGTTGGCGTAAGCGACGATCGACGGCGTGGTACGCGCGCCTTCGGCGTTTTCGATAACTTTTGCAACGCCGTTTTCCAGCACGGAGACACAGGAGTTAGTGGTCCCCAGGTCAATACCGATAATTTTACCCATGATTTACTCTCCCGAAACTTGAATTTGGTTGCCGCAGCAGTGGTGGCTAACTGCGGTAGCACTTAAACGCTTGACTTATAGATGGGGTGGCTTACAGCGAATTTCAAGCCTGCTCATCAATAGAAGGTGCAAGCGGCGCAGGAGCCTTGCTCACCACTACCATTGCGGGGCGAAGCAATCGACCATTGAGCTGATAACCCTTCTGGAACACTTTCAACACGCTGTTGGGTTCCAGGTCGTGGCTTTCCTGCATGGCCATGGCTTGGTGATGCTCAGCGTTGAACGGCTCGCCGCCTTGCGGATCAATAGCTTCCAGCTGATAACGCTTCAGGGTGTCCTGGAACATTTTCAGGGTCAGCTCGATCCCTTCGCGCATCGGGCGGATGTTTTCGTCATCCGGATTGGACAACTCAAGACCACGCTCCAGGCTGTCGATGATCGGCAGCAAGTCACCTGCGAATTTTTCCAGCGCGAATTTGTGAGCCTTTTCTACATCCTGCTCGGCTCGGCGGCGGACGTTCTGCAGATCGGCGGCAACACGCAAAGACTGATCCTGCGCAGCGGCCAATTGCTCTTCGAGCACTTGCACACGAGTCGCCAGCTCATCACCGGCAGCCGAATTGGCGTCTGGAGTTTGCGTATCCTGCGTCTGTTCGTCAGCCATAGATTTCTCCTTTCAAAATCATGCGCGAACTCAACTCGCGCTTCTGTTCCGGTATATGGGGCCACAATTTCCAGGTTCAAGGGCGCAGGCGTTACCAAAAGTCTTTCGCATGACTCAGATCAACTCCTGCCCCCTCATTCCCTCCAGCGCTAAAAAGGACATCAGATCAAGCAAATCGAGCTAAGCATCAGGATTGTCAGCCCCGAACAAAACACTGTATAAATAACCAGATCTAAAGCCTGGGAGCGGCCGTCATGCTCGTGCACCTGTCCGTACATAACTACGCCATCGTTGAACACCTGGATCTCGAACTTGATCGCGGGATGAGCGTAATCACAGGCGAAACCGGCGCCGGCAAGTCGATCATGCTCGACGCCCTGGGCCTGACCCTGGGTGACCGCGCCGACAGCGGCGTGGTTCGACCGGGCGCGGACAAGGCCGACATCCTGGCCACCTTCGACCTGGTGGACATCCCCGAAGCCGAAGCCTGGCTGGCAGAGCGCGACCTTAATAATGAAGGCCCGTGCATCCTTCGCCGGGTCATCACCGCCGAAGGACGCTCCCGCGGCTATATCAATGGCACGCCCTGCCCCCTTGGCGATTTGAAAGCCTTGGGCGAGCTGCTGATCGACATCCACAGCCAGCATGAACACCAATCCCTACTGAAAACCGATACACATCGTCGCCTGCTCGACGAATACGCCGGCGCCACCGACCTTGCCCGCCAGGTGCAACTGGCCGCCCAACGCTGGCGCCAGACACGCCTGGAACTGGAGCGCCTCTCAAACTCCGGCGATGAACAGCGCGCTCGCCACCAACTGCTCAGCTACCAGCTCGAAGAGCTCGAGAGCCTGGGCCTTGGCGAAACCGAGCTGGAACAACTCGAACAGGAACACAAGAACCTCACCAACGCAGAAACCCTGCTGGGTATTTGCCGCCAGGTGGTGGAGCAATGCAGTGAGAGCGACTCGGGCAATGTACTCAACGCACTGACGGCCAGCCTCAATCGGCTTTCCAGCGTGAACAGTGCCTCTGGCTCGCTGAGTGAAGCCACCACACTACTCACCAGCGCGCAGATCCAGGTAGAGGAAGCCGTAGGTGAACTCAACCGCTTCCTTGATCACTTCGATGCCGACCCGGCGCGCCTGCAAGAAATAGAAGAGCGTCTGGACACCATCTATACACTCGCGCGCAAACACCGCATACAACCCACTGAAGTCGCGGCAATGCAGCAAAAATTGCTGGATGAAATCGAAACCCTGAACGCCAATGATGAATCCATTGGGCGGTTGGGCGACGAACTCGCCTCCTTCGCCCGCCACTACCAGGAGAAGGCTCGCGAACTGAGCGACCTTCGCCAACAGGCCGCTACCAGCCTGGCCGGAGCCGTAGAGCAGGAGATCCAGCGACTTGGAATGCCAGGCGGCCGCTTTACCATCGAACTGCGCACCAACACCAGCAATGAGCTGCAACCCCACGGCCTTGAACAGGTGGAGCTGTTGGTGAGCGCCAACCCTGGGCAGCCACTCAAAGCGCTGGCAAAAGTGGCCTCCGGCGGCGAGCTTTCGCGGATCAGCCTGGCGATCCAGGTAATTACTGCCCAGACATCACGCGTACCAACCTTGGTGTTCGACGAAGTGGACGTCGGCATTGGCGGGCCAACTGCGGAGATAGTCGGCCAACTGCTGCGCCGCCTGGGGGATCGGGGCCAGGTACTTACAGTGACTCACCTGCCGCAAGTGGCGGCCCAAGGGCATCAGCATTTGTTTGTGCATAAAGTACGGGGCAGCGATGCGACACGTACAGCCGTGTCCAAGCTGAACAAGTCGGAGCGCGTGGAAGAAGTGGCGCGGATGCTCGGGGGAATTGACCTGACCAAGGAGTCCTTGGCTCACGCGAAGAAAATGGTCGTGACCACAAGAGCCTAAACCGGCCAAATTGAATGCCGCAGAAAGCACGAAGGCGACCCTGAGGTCGCCTTCGATCGTTTCGCAGCGCAAATTCGCGTCGCTTTTTACTTTTTCTTACGGATGTACAGCACCAGATTGTGGTCGACCAAATCGAACCCATGCTCTTCGGCGATGGCCTTCTGGAGCTTCTCGATTTCGGGGCTGGTGAACTCGATAACCTCATTGGTATCTAGGTCAACCATGTGATCGTGATGACCACCGTCAGCCAATTCAAACACCGCATGACCGCCGTCGAAATTATGACGAACCACCAGCCCTGCGGCTTCAAACTGGGTCAGCACACGGTAAACCGTGGCCAGGCCAACGTCCTCGTTAGACTCCATCAGCGCCTTGTAAACATCTTCGGCACTCATGTGGCGCTGCTCAGCAGAATCGAGCATTTGTAGAATCTTGACTCGTGGCAGAGTCACTTTAAGACCGGCTTTGCGTAGTTCGCTATTTTCAACCATGGTTAGCTTTCTCGCGGATGCTGCTTCGCAGCTTCTCTTAATACGGGTATGATCGGCGTTTACGTTGTCCCAGCCAAGATAGTGGAAGTCGCCCACCGATGCAAAACACCAAGCTCTTGCTAACCAGTTTCACCTTTGTGGGACTGCTCGCACTCGCCGGTTGTTCATTCCCCGGGGTTTACAAAATCGACATCCAGCAGGGCAATGTCGTCACGCAGGATATGATAGACCAGTTACGCCCGGGAATGACCCGACGGCAAGTACGGTTTATCATGGGCAACCCCCTGCTGACCGACACTTTTCATGCCGATCGCTGGGATTATCTCTACAGCATCCAGCCTGGTGGCGGTGAGCGCCAGCAGGAACGCGTTGCCGTCATCTTCAATGGCAATGACCAGCTTGTCAGCCTGTCCGGTGACTTCATGCCCGGCGTAAGCCGTGATGAAGCCTTGCTGGGCAAGGACAACGGCACCAACGTGACCGCGCCTGCGCAGGAAGCCGAGAAGCCGAAATCCGATGTACCGGCCAAGCCAGGCTCCTTGCTCGACAAGATCCAGAAAGACGTCGACGGCGTGGAAACTGTTCCAGTCCCGACGCCACAGCCCCTGGACACCAGCCCACAGTAAGCGTGTGGCGCTCAATAAAAAGCCCGGCATGCCGGGCTTTTTGTTGCCTGCCGATTCGCAGCCTTATGAACCCTGCCGCTTCGCCAGCGCCGCCTTAGCCGCCCGCAGCCTGCGCACCTCTTTAGGGTCGGCCAGCAGCGAGCGGTAAATCTCGATACGATCACCAGGCTTTACGGCGCGTGTATCTGCGTCCGTCACCACCTTGCCAAATATCCCCAAAGGGCAATCAACGAGATCCAACTCAGGGAACTGCGCGGCAATCCCCGACGCCCCCACCGCCGCCCGCAAGCTTGTGCCTGATGGCACCGCTACCGCCAATAAGACTTGGCGATCCACACCCGCATACACCACTTCAATCTCAACCATGCAATTGCTTGGCTCGCTGACAGAACGCGTCCACCAGGGTATTGGCCGCCTGATTGAACAGAGGTCCCAGCGTCGCTCGCACAATGGGACCAGCGTAATCAAACGACAGATCCAGGCTGATCTTGCAGGCCTTTTCAGTCAGCGCCTTGAATACCCAAACGCCATGCAACTGGTTAAACGGACCTTCTTCGAGATTCATCTCGATGGATTGCCCAGGCACCAGGACATTGCGCGTTACAAAGTGCTGGCTCAGCCCGCCCTTGGCCACGCCAACTTTGGCAACCATGTGCTCATCACTGCTCTCCAGCACCTCGGCAGTCGAGCACCAAGGCAGGAATTCCGGGTAACGCGCCACGTCGTTGACCAGGTCATAGAGCGCCTGAGCCGGATAAGGCAGCAGGGCCGAACGTTGAATATGCGTCGTCATGTGAGCGTTATTTCCACAGCTGAGCGGCAAACATCGCGAAAGAACAGCCGTATCCGCGAAAGAAAAAAACCAAAGAACTGCTCGCATTGTCCGGGATTCGTCCAACACGCTCAAGCACGCAGGTTGACCGTAGCCGACACGCTCGCAACTCCCTATAATGCCGCCCCTATGGCTAAACAAAAGAAACACCCCACAGGGACCATCGCGCAAAATAAAAAAGCGCGACACGATTACTTCATCGAACATCGTTTCGAGGCTGGTCTGGTCCTGGCCGGCTGGGAAGTAAAAAGTCTGCGTGCCAGCAAGCTGCAGCTGGTCGACAGCTATGTGCTGCTCAAGGATGGCGAGGCGTGGCTGCTCGGCAGTCATATCACCCCGCTGACCACCGCGAGCACGCACGTGATTGCCGACCCGGTACGCACGCGCAAGCTGCTGCTCAACGCTCGCGAACTGGACAAGCTCGCCGCTGCCGTACAGCAGAAGGGCTACGCCTGCATATGCCTGTCCTGGTACTGGAGCAAGCACCTGGTCAAGTGCGAGATAGCACTGGGCAAGGGTAAGAAGGAATACGACAAGCGTGACACCGAGCGCGAGCGCGATTCCGATCGTGAACTGCATCGTGCCGTACGCAACAAGGGCAAGGAAGAGTAACCCCTTGTGAAAATGTAGCCTCGGGCAACCAGCCCCTGGCTACATGCCTTTACGTCGCTCGGCCCGAGCTACTCGCTGAACCTCCTGACGCATTTCCCCCAACACCTCCTGTACATAAAGCAGATGACGCGTTGAGACTTCCCGCGCCTGCTCAGCTCGCCCTTCGATAATCGCCAGGTACAAATCCCGGTGCTGACTGATCAGCATGTCGCGGGTTTCCGTGCGCTGCTGATACATCCCGCCAATGTTGGTCACCACGTTACGCTTGAGCAGGTCGAACAAGCCGCGAATGGTGTGCAACAACACCGCGTTGTGGCTGGCCTCGGCAATCGCCAAATGAAACCTCGCATCCGCCGCGCCCTCCTCGATTCGGCTCACCTCATCGGAACGGGTATAGCAATCCTGCAGCGCGTCGAAAGCCGCCGTCAGCCGCTCGCGGTCGACCTCTGTGGCGCGCAACGCCGCGTAATAAGCGCAGGACGCCTCAAGCGTCTGGCGAAACTCCAGCAAATCACGCTGGGCCTCAGGGTTGTTTTCCAGCAGGTGCAGCAGCGGATCGCTGAAGGTGGAGCCCAAGGAGTCCGCCACATAGTTACCACCACCCTGGCGACTGATCAGCAACCCTTTGGCCGACAGCTTCTGGATCGCTTCCCGCAAAGACGGGCGCGACACACCAAACTTCTCAGCTAAAGCCCGCTCAGCCGGCAGGCGCTCGCCCGACTTCAGCGTGCCCTCAAGGATCATGCCCTCAAGCTGCTCGACGATATCGTCAGACAAACGGCGCTGACGCACCTGATCAAACCCCATAACTCACTCTCCACGATCCCGACCGCTCGCCGGGGCCTCTATTCTGGCCTATTGCCGCGCGTGCAGCACCTATCAGAACGCCTTCGATTTATCCGATCAGCCCCACCCGGCCACTTCCTTACGACCAAAGTTTCACAGGCGGCAAATTGACACATCCCTATCAAGGCTTTTACTCTAGCCGACAGCGGCTGTAAATTGGTATTACCAATTAACCAAGCTGATTAAATAGTGCCTGACCAACAACAATTAGGGGCCACCCCATATGCAAACCTGGCAACAGCTCTACAGCCCTCTCGGCAGCCTCGGCCTGTCCGCACTGGCCGCCGTTATTCCGATCGTATTCTTCTTCCTGGCCCTGGCCGTGTTTCGCCTCAAAGGCCACGTCGCCGGGAGCATTACCCTGGCACTTTCGATTCTGGTAGCCATCTTTGCCTTCCAGATGCCTGTGGACATGGCGTTGGCCGCCGCCGGTTATGGCTTCGCCTACGGCTTGTGGCCTATCGCGTGGATCATCGTCGCCGCTGTGTTCCTCTACAAACTGACAGTCAAGAGTGGCCAGTTCGAAGTCATCCGCAGCTCCGTGCTGTCGATCACCGACGACCAACGCCTGCAGGTGTTGCTGATCGGCTTCTGCTTCGGTGCCTTCCTGGAAGGCGCGGCCGGTTTTGGCGCACCCGTGGCGATCACCGCCGCGCTGCTGGTCGGCCTGGGCTTCAACCCGCTGTACGCCGCAGGCCTGTGCCTGATTGCCAACACCGCACCTGTAGCCTTCGGCGCGCTGGGCATTCCGATTATCGTCGCCGGGCAAGTCACCGGCATTGATGCGTTCAAGATCGGCGCCATGACCGGTCGCCAGTTGCCACTGCTGTCGTTGTTCGTTCCATTTTGGCTGGTGTTCATGATGGACGGCCTGCGCGGCGTTCGCGAGACCTGGCCGGCTGCGCTGGTTGCAGGCCTGAGCTTCGCCATCACCCAGTACTTCACGTCCAATTTCATTGGCCCGGAACTGCCGGACATCACCTCGGCCCTCGCCAGCCTGATTTCCCTGACCCTGTTCCTGAAAGTCTGGCAACCCAAGCGCACAGCTGGTGCGCAGATTGCCGGCGCCACCTCCAGCGCAGTGGTCACCGCCAGTGCCGGCGGTTTCGGCCTACCGCGCAGCACGGTCGCTTCGCCCTACAGCCTGGGGCAGATTTTCAAGGCCTGGTCGCCGTTCCTGATCCTGACCGTACTGGTAACAATCTGGACCCTCAAGCCGTTCAAAGCGATGTTCGCTGCGGGCGGTTCGATGTACAGCTGGGTGTTCAACTTTGCGATTCCGCACCTGGACCAACTGGTGGTCAAGGTTGCGCCCATTGTCACCAACCCGACAGCCATCCCTGCCATCTTCAAGCTCGACCCGATTTCGGCCACCGGCACCGCGATTTTCTTCTCCGCGCTGATCTCGATGTTCGTACTGAAGATTGATATAAAAATTGGTCTTACCACCTTAAAAGAGACCTTCTACGAACTGCGCTGGCCAATCCTGTCTATCGGCATGGTGCTGGCCTTTGCATTCGTGACCAACTACTCCGGCATGTCCTCGACCATGGCCCTGGTATTGGCCGGCACAGGTGCAGCCTTCCCGTTCTTCTCGCCCTTCCTCGGCTGGCTGGGGGTATTCCTGACAGGCTCCGACACTTCGTCCAACGCCCTGTTCAGCTCGCTGCAAGCCACCACCGCTCACCAGATCGGCGTCAGCGACGTATTGTTGGTCGCGGCCAACACCAGCGGCGGCGTCACCGGCAAGATGATCTCGCCGCAGTCGATCGCCGTCGCCTGCGCCGCCACCGGCCTGGTGGGCAAGGAATCCGACCTGTTCCGCTTCACCCTCAAGCACAGCCTGTTTTTCGCCACAATAGTCGGGCTTATCACCCTCGCCCAGGCCTACTGGTTCACCGGTATGCTGGTGCACTAAGGCCACAAAGCGATAAGAGACGCCGGGCAACGATTTCGGCGTCAGCTCTCCACGAACACGTACCGGCTTATGGCACCCCGGGTCTGAAGGACCTGGTGGTGCTGATCCTGGAGGACCAATGAGTCTGCCTGCTGCTTTCCTTGCTGACGTCGCACAACTGATCCCGAAAGATCGGCGCTTTGACGATGCGCTTTCCACCCTCGCATTCGGCACCGACGCCAGTTTTTACCGATTGATCCCACAGTTGGTGATCCGCGTGGAGTCGGAAGACGAGGTCGTGGCGCTGCTGCAGCTGGCCCAGCGTGATCGTGTGCCGGTGACCTTCCGCGCAGCAGGCACCAGCCTGTCCGGACAGGCCATCAGCGATTCGGTACTGATCGTATTGGGGGATAACTGGAACGGCCGCGAAATTCGCGGGCAAGGCACACAAATCCGCCTGCAACCCGGCGTGATCGGCGCCCAAGCCAATGCCTGGCTCGCGCCGTACGGGCGCAAGATCGGGCCGGATCCGGCGTCGATCAATGCCTGCAAAATCGGCGGTATCGTCGCCAACAATGCCAGCGGCATGTGCTGCGGTACGGCGCAAAACACTTATCACACCCTGGCGGGTATTCGCCTGGTACTGGCCGACGGCAGCCGCCTGGATACCGAAGATGCCGCGAGCGTTATGGCATTTCGTCAGCAGCACGGCCCACTGCTCGAACGCCTGGCGACACTCGGTCGCGAGACGCGGGCAAACGCTGAATTGGCCGCAAAGATCCGCCACAAATACCGTCTGAAAAATACTACCGGCCTGTCACTCAATGCCTTGGTGGATTTCGATGAGCCGCTGGATATCCTCAGCCATTTGCTGGTGGGCTCCGAGGGCACCCTCGGTTTTATCAGCGCCGTGACCTACGACACCGTCATCGATCATCCGAACAAGGCATCGGCACTGATCGTGTTCCCGGACGTCGAGACTTGCTGCAACGCGGTGACCGTCCTGAAAACCCAGCCGGTCTCGGCGGTTGAGCTGCTCGACCGGCGCAGCATGCGTTCGGTGCAGGACAAACCCGGCATGCCCGCCTTCGTACAGCAACTGTCGGAAACGGCCTGCGCGCTGCTGATCGAATCCCGCGCGGCGTCGCCGTCTTTGCTCCACGAACAATTGGCGCTGATCATGGCGTCCCTGGCCTCTTTCCCAGTGGAGAAACAGGTCGACTTCACCGAAGACCCGGTGGAAAACGCCCGGCTCTGGGCGATCCGCAAAGACACCTTCCCCGCCGTTGGCGCAGTGCGCAAAACCGGCACCACAGTGATCATCGAAGACGTGACCTTCCCGGTCGAGCAACTGGCTATCGGCGTAAACCGTTTGATCGAACTGTTCGACAAACACTCCTACGCCGAAGCCATACTTTTCGGACACGCCCTGGAAGGCAATCTGCACTTCGTGTTCACCCAAGGCTTCAACAGCGCCGAGGAAGTCACACGCTATCAAGCGTTCATGGACGACGTGGCGCAATTGGTCGCGGTGGAGTTTGGCGGCTCGCTGAAAGCCGAACACGGCACTGGGCGCAACATGGCGCCGTTCGTGGAGCTGGAATGGGGCAGCGACGCCTACCAATTGATGTGGCAACTCAAGCGCCTGCTTGACCCCAACGGCATCCTCAACCCGGATGTAGTGCTCAGCAACGACCCACAGATTCACCTCAAGCACCTCAAGCCGCTGCCTGCTGCCGATGAGCTTGTGGATAAGTGCATCGAGTGCGGTTTCTGTGAGCCGGTGTGTCCGTCAAAAGGCCTGACCTTAAGCCCACGCCAACGCATCGTGATCTGGCGCGACATCCAGGCGAAGAAACGCGCTGGCATCGACACCACTGACTTGGAAGCGGCCTACCACTATCAAGGCATCGACACCTGCGCAGCCACCGGGCTGTGCGCCCAACGCTGCCCCGTGGGAATCAATACCGGCGACCTGGTGAAAAAGCTACGCAGCCGCGACGCCGACCGTACGAAAACAGCCGAGTGGGTGGCCACCCATTTCGCCACGGCACTGCAAGGCGCACGCTTTACTCTGCATGTGGCCAATGGCGCGCGCATGCTGCTGGGCGCGCCGCGCCTGGCGAAGCTGTCAGCGACCGTTACCAAACTGTCCAAGGGGCAGATCCCTCAATGGACCAGCGCCATGCCGCAGCCGGAAAAAGCCATTCGTTTCAGCCCCCCGGTAACGGACGAGCGTCCACGCGTGGTCTACCTCGCCGCGTGCGTGTCACGCGCCATGGGGCCGGCGGCCGGTGATAAAGAGCAGATGTCGCTGTACGACAAAACCCGTGGCCTGCTGGAAAAAGCCGGTTACCAAGTCGTCTTCCCCGACAACCAGGACAGCCTGTGCTGCGGCCAGCCCTTCGCGTCCAATGGCTACGCCGAACAGGCCGAACACAAGCGCCAGGAGCTCATCGGCGCGCTGCTTCACGCCAGCCGTGGCGGCCTCGACCCGATCTATTGCGACACCAGCCCCTGCACCCTGCGCCTGGTCCAAGACCTGGGCGAAACACGCCTGGACCTCTACGACCCCGTAAGATTTATCCGCACGCACCTGATGTACCGCCTCGACTTCACCCCTCAGGAAGCGCCGATCGCCGTACATGTCACCTGCAGCACCCAACATCTCGGCGAAAGCCAGGCACTGATCGACCTGGCCCGACGCTGCTCCAAAACCGTGGTAATCCCGGAAGGCATCCACTGCTGCGGTTTTGCCGGAGACAAAGGCTTTACCACACCGGAGCTCAACGCCCACTCCCTGCGCTCGCTGAAAGATGCCGTGCAATATTGCAGCGAAGGCATCTCCACCAGCCGCACCTGCGAGATCGGCCTGAGCCAGCATGGCGGCATTGATTACCATGGGCTGGTGTACCTCGTGGACCGCGTGACCCAGGCGCGCGCGCATTAATCCTGCAAAAAAACAGAACCCCTGCGTGCCAGCACAGTCATCTGCATAGGCCTCGGCGATCGAGGCTCATCAGTGATGTCGCTGGCTGCCCTTGAACGCCAGCAGCGTCGAGCCCTATTTCGCAAGGAGATACCCTTATGAAGCGTTCCGCTCTTGCTGGCTTGTTCATTACCGCTGCGATGCTGGCCTCCCCGGTGTTTGCAGCCGGAAAAACCGACCAGCTGTGTCAGATTAATCTCGACAAAATCAACAACGGCAAAGCACTGCTCGCCACCGACACCAGTGGCAAAAGTGGCGAAATCGACACCGCCGTCTCCCAGGCCAAAGCGGCCCAAGCGGCAGGTGATGACAAGAAGTGCATAGAGATCACGTCCAAGGCCCTGCAAGACCTACAGAACAGCGAGAAAGGCGGCAATCAGTAACGCCCCGACGCTCAAGGCCAACCTTCGGGTTGGCCTTCCGTGACCGATTGACGTACACTGCACAGGCTTGTCACTCACTAAGAAACAAAGAGTTACAAGCACGGGGCCGTTTAGGATTCGACGCCGGTCGCGAAACTTTAGGTGCATGCCGAGTTGGTAACAGAACTCGTAAATCCACTGTTGCAACTTTCTATAGTTGCCAATGACGAAACCTACGGGGAATACGCTCTCGCTGCGTAAGCAGCCTTAGCCCTTCCCTCCTGGTACCTTCGGGTCCAGCAATCACCAGGGGATGTCTGTAAACCCAAAGTGATTGTCATATAGAACAGAATCGCCGTGCAGTACGTTGTGGACGAAGCGGCTAAAACTTACACAACTCGCCCAAAGCACCCTGCCCTTCGGGTCGCTGAGGGTTAACTTAATAGAAACGGCTACGCATGTAGTACCGACAGCGGAGTACTGGCGGACGGGGGTTCAAATCCCCCCGGCTCCACCACTTCAACAAAAAAAGACGTCCACGGACGTCTTTTTTTGTGCCTGAAATCCAGTGAATACGGGATTTTCAAGACTGCGAGGAGCTTTCCAGATTTTTTGAGCTCCAGGCGGTTTGGTATTCCCAATGATATTCCCGACTCCCCGGCGCTAATCTTGGGAATACCAAAAGGTGTCATGGAGTACTTCTCATGTGCGCTCAAACCACCCGCCTCTCCGACCGCCAGCTCAAGGCGCTTAAACCGAAAGACAAGGATTACGTCCTCACCGATGGCGACGGGCTCCAGCTGCGAGTCAGGGTCAATCGCTCGATGCAGTGGAATTTCAACTACCGGCATCCCGTCACCAAGAATCGAATCAACATGGCACTCGGCTCTTATCCCGAGGTTTCTCTTGCGCAAGCCAGGAAGAAAACCGTTGAGGCCAGAGAGCTGCTTGCACAGGGCATCGACCCCAAAGCTCAGCGCAATGAGCTGCAGGAAGCCAAACGAGCAGAAACGGAACATACGTTCGAGAACGTGGCCGCGCTGCGGCCTGACGAGCTTCCAGAGCTGCCGGACTCATCTCCAATCGAGGGATACGGTGCTAGCGAAGTCGCTGGCGCAAATCACTCTTGTACGGGGGCTCTGCGCAAAATCGACACTGCAATAAACAGCACACCGACTACCCCCTACCGAGATCATCAACCCATGCTCGCTGACGTAGGACACTGTGGCTCCCAATCGGGCCCAACACGCTGCCTAACGTAGAGAACAGGGCAATGGCGGAGGACGCTTGATGTTCGCCAACACGGTCTCGCGCCTCAATCACTGCCAAGGTGTTCACGCCACTGATAGCGCCGCCCAAGAGAAACTCGATGATCGTTGCCATCCAAGGAAGTGGCTGGCTGAACGGAATGCGCGTCTAGCGACAGCGTGAGCAAAACTGAACGGTTACATAAATGGCACTACCTGTGATCGTTCGGGCTGTCAGAAAAAAACGGCTCTCGATCAAAGAGCAGAGACTAGTCGGATCACCGTGCGGAGCCAACTCCTCAACCAATCCGATAAGGCGCCCGGTGTTTCCCGGCACGGACAGCGTCCGCAGGCATCGTCAAATTGATCTGACAAAGACGGGTCGACCTCGCCCAGAAAACGTGGCGCCCATTTTTCCGTTGCATACCAACTTGGATCCAATCGCCCGGCATGGATGGGCATGCTCCGTCCGCTGGCGTGATTGGCGGCCGGCGGCTCGAACGTGGATAAATCCGATTAAAACGCAGAGGGCTAAGGCTGCCGTTGTTGCGCGGTGAGGGTGTTGTCCGACTCCATCTGCATCAACTGGCCAACGGTTTGCCCGACCTTTTGCACGGCCATCTCGACCTTGCGGGTGGGCGGGTGGGCGAAGTTCAGCCGGATGCAATTACGGTATTTTCCCGCCGCCGAGAAAATATTGCCGTTGGCCACCTGCACGTCCTGGGCTTCCAGCAGGCGGTTGAGGGCGTAGGTGTCGAATTCCCCGGGCAATTCGACCCACAGGGTAAAGCCACCCTGGGGCTGGCTGACGCGGGTCCCCGCCGGGAAGTAGCGGTTGACCCACTCACTCATCAGGTCGCCATTGCGCTTGTATTGCTTGCGCATGCGGCGCAGGTGCAGCAGGTAGTTGCCCTTGGCGATAAATTCGGCCACCGCCAGTTGCGGCTGGGTGACGGTGGCGCCAGAGCCGATGTACTTCATATGCAGCACCTGGGGCAGATAGCGCCCCGGGGCGATCCAGCCGACGCGAAGGCCCGGGGCCACGGTCTTGGAAAACGAACTGCACAGCACCACCCGGTTGTCCTCATCGAAGGACTTGAGTGAGCGCGGCCGTGGATAGCGGTGCGACAGATCACCGTAGATATCGTCTTCAATGATCGGCACGTCGAAGCGCTGGGCCATGCGGATCAGCTTGAGCTTGCGCTCGTCGGGCATGATGTAGCCCATGGGGTTGTTACAGTTGGCGGTCAATTGGATCACCTTGATCGGCCACTGCTCCAGTGCCATTTCCAGTGCTTCCAGGTTGATGCCGGTCACTGGGTCGGTGGGGATCTCCAGCGCCTTGAGATCGGCCGCCTTGAGGATCTGCATCATCCCGTGGTAGCTCGGCGAGGCGATCGCCACGATGTCGCCGGGCGAGCAAATCGCGCGGATCGCGGTGGACAGGGCTTCCTGGCAGCCGCTGGTGACAATCAGGTCGGCCGGGGTCAGGCGACAGCCCGAATCGATAGACAGCCGGGCGATCTGTTCGCGCAAGGCCAATACACCCTGGATGTGGCTGTATTGCAGGCTGGTGCTGTCACTGCGCCGGCTGATACGGGCCATCGCGGTCAGCAGCGGCTTGAGGGTCGGCACGCTGATGTCCGGCATGCCGCACCCCAGCTGGACGATATCGGCGCTTTGATCGAAGCGCATCAGTTCCTGGACCATGTCCCACTGGGAAATGTCCACCGGCCGCAGGATGGGCCGACCCATCTGCGGCAAAGGCGCCACGCGCCGGTCCGACGGCACGAAATAGCCCGACTTGGGGCGCGGTATCGCCAACCCCGAACATTCCAATACACGGTAGGCCTGTTGCACGGTGGTCAGGCTGACACCGTGCTCATGGCTAAGGGTGCGTACAGACGGCAAACGCTCGCCAGGCCCATACAGGCCTTGCTCGATGCGGCTGCTGATGAATTCGGCGAGGTTCAGATAAAGAGTCATGGGTCTGACTGTAGCTGCTCATCTGTTGCTTAAGAAGTTACAGATGGGCCTTTTTTTGAAAAATTTTCAGCAGGAAAACCCAATCTGTATTTAAAAGATTGAGCTCCGCTGTATCTGCAATACACATCGTCGCCTTGGGATGATAGGCCCCATAACGGTGCACAAGACCTTGGACACGGTAGACGCAAAATAGCAAAGCAGCACAGTACGCACCAAATTTTAAGAAATGCCCTACAAAACAGACGCCTGATAGATAACAAGCCAGGTGTTTGAATCTGCCCAGCGAATACCAAGAGGACCAAGCGCCATGACGGCAAGGATGACGCTCACACCGCAGATGGCCGAGTACGAACAGAAATTCACCGATGCCGGTGAAGTTCGATGGTTACCCTACTTGATGTACTTCCACCCGACTGACCACTCTTCACCCGTGGTCAATACAGATTCATCCGGCTTTCGTTATTCCGAGTCATTGAGCACCAGCTATTCGGTGGTCGATGGCGGCAAGAATAATGGCCCGGTACGCCTGTTGGCGGGCAGCTCCACCGTGTTCGGCATTGGCGCCAGCGCCGACAGCTGGACCCTGGCCTCACGCCTGACGCAGAACGATTCCCGTGGCCAGCGCTGGATCAATTTTGGCGGCCGCAGTTTCAACTCCACCCAAGAGCTGGTGCTGTTCACCCTGAACCGGCACCACCTGCCCAAGGTGGATGAAATCGTGCTGTTTTCCGGTTTCAACAACCTTGGCCTGGCACGTCAGCCCCAGGCCTATCGGGGCGAGCACGGCGCGTTTTTCAACTGCCATCAGTTTTTCGATGCCTTGGCGCCGGAACAGCCGGCCGCCAGCACCTGGAGCCTGTCGAATCTGTTCGGCAAGCCTCAGGAGCCCGAGCAACCCGCGCCGCCGTCGATGCAGGAACAGATTGACTACGCCGCCAACCTGACCTTGCAGCACCTGGATATCTGGCGCGCCCTGGCCACGGACATGGGCGCGAAGCTGACGTTCATCCTGCAACCCCTGGCCGGATGGGTCCGCGAGACCGGCAGCCGCCAGGAAGAGCAACTGTTTGCCGAACTCGACCAGCTCGGCAATTTCACCGAGGTGTATGGCGACATCCTGCAAACCTCGGTGCGCGTAGCCTACGCCCTGCGCCTGCGCGAAGGGGCACAGGCCATGGGGGTGGGGTTTGTCGACATCACGCCATTGCTGGCCGAGGCATTGGGCCCGCAGGACTGGCAGTTCGTCGACCGTATCCACTTCACCGATGCCGGCAACGACCTGGTTTCAAAACTTATTCTCGATGTCACTCGCTAAAAGGACTTGCACATGAAATCCATCAAAAAGTTTTTCCTGCGCCTGTTTGGGAAAAAGAAGAAAAAGCCTGACTCCTCCATTTATCCGATGTTCTGACACGGCACTGGAAGGTAATGGCTATGGATGGCTCGGTTTTAATGCGGATACCCGCGGACGACAGGTGGCGCGAACTCTATCGTTTGGCGCTCGACCCTGAATGTTTCCTGGATGCGGAATATCTCGACAACCTGCTGGGTGACGACGGCGAGCCGGCGCAATTGCCGCTGCTGTCCCGGCAGATCGACGCGTGGCAGTTGGAGCAGGCTTCGGCGTATGCCGGTGCCGCGGCCGCCGCCGTCGAACAGCACAACGCCCACTCCTTTGCCCAGGCGTTGGCCGTCTATTCGGCACCGATGGCCTCGGTGCTGGGCTGCTGGCTGCAGGGCATGAGCGCGCCCGGGGTGTTTGAAGACCCCGCACAGTTGCGCTTGATGCAACTGTTCGCCCATGACATCGGCGTCGGCTACCCGAACGCCTCCCGCGCCCATCACTTCAACGCGCTGTTGGGCCAGTTACAGTTGACGGCATACGCCTTGGCCCCGGCGCAACTGGCGACCCTGCCGGACCTGAATGACGACGCGTTCGAACTGCCCGCGCTGTTGCTGGCCCTGAGCCGGCGCAGCGATGCCTTTGGCGATGAGCTCTGCGGTGTCGATTGGGCCCTGCGCGCCGTCGGGTTGTGCCCGGGCTGGGCAGCTATGGGGCAGCTTGAGGGGCTGCCGCTGGCGCTGGGGCGGCTGGACCTGAGCGCCTCCTTCCCCGGCCTGGAGCCGGCCTCGTTGCGCCATATCAGCCAATGGGTCGCGCACCGGATTATCGAGCAGGGCGAAGATCGCCAGGCCCGCCTGCTGCGCGGCGCCAACTGGCTGTTCGGCGCGCTGCAACGCTGGAATGCGCGGCTGTATAACGCCTCGCTGACCGCCACCTCGCCCCAGCAGGCCATCGCGCATTTGATGCAGCGCCTGGCCCGGGTTGGCGCGGTGTATCACCAGAATTACCTGATCGAAGGCCGCAGCCTGGCGCTGTGGCTTGAAGACGCGCAGCACGACCCGTTGCCCCTGCTGGATGTGCTGTCGCGCAGCCGCCTGATCGTGCCTGGCAACTCGAAAAAAAGCCTGCTGGTCACCAGCTTGGTGGCGCCGACCGGGCGCATGTTCCGCATCTTCAGCGAGGCGGACTTGAGCGTGATTCGCCAGTGGATCGACTGGTTGCCCCAGGCTGCCGCCGCTCGGCAACTGCCGCGCCAGCCGATCGACAGTCGGGCCATTGCGGCCCGCCCGAGCACAGCCAGCACGGCCGACACGGGGCACTGGCCCCAGAGCCTGCGCGAGGCCTATTTTGTCTTGCAGGGGCGCGCGCTGCAGCCGGCCACCCTGAAGTTCGCCCATGCCTATGTGAGCCGTTGGCTGGAGCATTCGCGCCAATCGCTGAAAACTTCCGAGCGCCAATTGCCCGAGCAGTGGGGCACCAATGTGCTTCGCGCCTGGTTGCTGGACAAGCATGACCAGAACGGCCAGCAGTTCGATGACAGCGACCCGGCGCAAATGCCGAGCCGTGAAGAAATCGTCGAGTCGACCCTGCAACTGGCGCCCCTGACGCTGATCGACGGCGCGTGGCTGCAAGGCTTTACCGACGTGGGGCTGGCGTCTTCCCATGTGGGCTACACCCTGTTCCAGACCTATTGGGACGAATTGGGCAACGGCATCGAGGCGCTCAATCACCCGAAGATCTACCGCGATGGCCTGCGGGAAATGGATTTCGAGCTGGCCCCCACCGGTAGCCGTGAATTCGCCGAAGACCCGCGCCTGTATGAGGAGTCCTTCCGCCTGCCAGTGTATTGGCTGTGCTTGGGCAAGCTGCCGGTGACGTTCATGCCTGAAGTCCTCGGCATGAACCTGGCGATGGAGTTGTCTGGCGTGGGCGGCAGTTATCGCTCGGCTCGGCGCTTTTTACGGCACTACGGGTTCAGCACGGCGTTCGTCGATCTGCACAACACCATCGATAACGTGTCCACCGGGCACTCGGCCTGGGCCGCCGATGCGATTGATGCGTACATGCGCTCATTGGCCAGCGCCGAGCAGGTCGCCGCGCAATGGCAGCGCGTGCGGGTGGGCTATGAGTCCCTGGCGCCGATGCCGGGCAAGTGGACCTCGATGTTGCGTCGATTGGGCCTCTCATCCGCAGGCAATGTACTCCCGCGGCCGGCACGCAGAGCGGCTTCAAAAGGCTATCTGCATCACTTGCCGATCACGCGGGAAGTGTTGCTGGAAACCAGCGAACAATAACGCCACGAGGAGCAATTATGTCTTTGGTAGAAGTGCATAACGAATGGGACCCCCTCGAGGAAATGATCGTGGGTATTGCCCATGGCGCGCGCGTGCCTCGGCCGGACAGGGGCCTGTTCGCCCTCGACTACAGCGAGCACCACGACTCGCCCCATGAGATTCCGTCAGGCCCTTATCCCGAACAGCTGGTTGAAGAGGCCCAGGAAGACCTGGACGCCTTTGCGGCCTTCCTGGTCGGCCATGGGGTGACCGTGCGCCGGCCCAGGGAGACCTATCACGCCGCGCTGTTCGGCACCGGCGACTGGAAGACCGACGGCGAATACAACTACTGCCCAAGGGATGTCCTGCTGCCGATTGGAAAGACCATCATTGAAGCGCCGATGGCCTTGCGCAGCCGTTACTTCGAACCTTTTGCCTACCGCGAACACCTGCAGGCGTACTTCGCCAGCGGCGCCAACTGGATTTCCGCGCCCAAGCCGGAACTGCCGGACAGCACCTACCGGGTCAACCCGCGTGAAGGCTCGATCATCGCCAACGATGAGCCGATCTTCGATGCGGCCAACGTGCTGCGCATGGGCCGCGACATTCTTTACCTGGTGTCGCGCAGCGGCAATCGCCTGGGCTACGAGTGGCTCAAGCGCGTGCTCGGCGATCAATACCGGGTGCACGCCCTCAGCGGGTTCTACGACGGTACGCACCTGGACACCACCATCACCCTGGTGCGCCCGGGGCTGGTGGTGTTGAACCCCGAGCGCATCGGCAAGGATCAAGTGCCGGAGGTGTTCAAGAATTGGGACATCATCTGGGCCCCCGACATGGTGGACACCGGCTACTGCTGGTCGTATCCGCGTGCGTCGATCTGGCAGGGCATGAACTTCATCATGGTCAACCCGTCGCTGGCGGTGATCAATGACCAGCAGGTCCCGCTGATTCGTGCGCTGGAAAAACACCACATCGATGTGGCGCCGTTGAAGATGCGCCATGCGCGCAGTTTGAGCGGCGGTTTCCATTGTGTGTCCGTCGACATTCGTCGACGCGGCACGCTGGAAGATTACCGTTGAGCAGGGCGTGACCATGCAGGCACTGGATTACTACTCGATTGTGTTGTTCGTGATCGCCACGTGCGTCACGCCAGGGCCGAACAACGTGATGTTGATGTCGTCCGGCGCCAATTTCGGCATGGGTCGCACCTTGCGCCATGTGGCTGGTATCAACATCGGTTTTCCGCTGATGCTGGTGGCGGTCGGGCTGGGGGCCGGGGCGGTGTTCCGGCAGTACCCGTGGCTGCATGATGGCTTGCAGGTGATCGGCGCGCTGTACCTGTTGTTCCTGGCGTACCAGATTGCCAGTGCCCCCACCACTGACCTGGGTGACAAATCAGGCAAGCCTCTGGGGTTCACCGCTGCGGCGTTGTTCCAGTGGGTCAACCCGAAGGCCTGGGTGATGGCGGTGGGCGCGGTGCTGGCCTACACCTCGCCCTTGGGTTCGTACACGGTGCAGGTGTTCCTGATTGCACTGTTGTTTTTTTTATTCGGTTCACCGTGTTCCATGGTCTGGGTGTTTTTCGGGCAGTACATGCGGCGCTTCCTGACCCAGCCGCAACGTTTAAAGGCGTTCAATATCACCATGAGCCTGGTGCTCGTGATCTCCTTGATCCCGGTTTTACGAAGCCTGCCATTCGCGCAATGGTGGTCTTGAAACGCAGAGAAAGGTTGCCGAGACGCCAGCAGGTCGATTGGCGCAGGCAACTCCACGGATTGGCATGATGCGATGAGGATGCACAGTTAAATGGCTATTTATGTTTTAGGGATTTCTGCCTTCTACCACGACAGTGCTGCTGCCCTGGTCAAGGACGGCGTGCCCGTCGCTGCCGCCCAGGAAGAGCGCTTCACCCGCGTGCGCCACGACCCGGCATTCCCGGCCCAGGCGATTGCCTATTGCCTGGACGCCGAGGGCATCACCCTGGATGACCTGGAGGCGGTGGTTTACTACGAAGACCCCCAGGAAAAATTCTCTCGGGTGATTTCGTCGTTTGCCAGCGGCGGCATCGGCGGCGCGCGTACGTTCATCAATGCGATGCCGGAGTGGATTCGCTGGAAGTGGAACGTGCTCAAGTTCGTCGACGAGCAATTGGAGATCCTGAGCCGGGGCAAGGCGCCGCGCACCCAGGCTTCCCAGCATCACCGTTCCCACGCCGCGGCGGCGTTTTACCCGTCACCGTTCAAGAACGCGGCGGTGTTGTGCATCGACGGCATCGGCGAATGGCATTCGACCACCATCTGGCACGGCAAGGGTTCCAATCTTGAACTGAAAAACTCGATTTCCTACCCCCATTCCGTGGGCTTGCTGTATTCGGCCATGACCTACTATTGCGGGTTCAAGGTCGACTCCGGGGAATACAAACTGATGGGCCTGGCGCCGTATGGCCAGCCGATCTATGCCGACAAAATTCGCGACGAGCTGATCAATATCCGCGAGGACGGCTCGTTCACCCTGAACATGAAGTACTTCGAGTACCTGCGCGGTGAGCGCATGGTGGGCGAAGCCTTTGAGGAGCTGTTCGGCGGGCCGATCCGTCAACCCGAAAGCCCGATCTCACAGCGTGAGTGCGACTTGGCCGCGTCGATTCAAAAAGTCACCGAGGAAGTGGTGCTGGGCCTGGCCACCGCCGCGGTCAAGCAGACCGGCGAGCGCAACCTGTGCCTGGCCGGTGGCGTGGCATTGAACTGCGTGGCCAACGGCGTGCTCAGCCGCTCGGGGCGTTTCGATTCGATCTGGATCCAGCCGGCGGCCGGCGATGCCGGTTGTGCCCTGGGGGCGGCGTTGGACTTTGCGGTCAAGCACAGCGGTCGCCCGCACCTGGATGGCAACAAGTCCGATGCCATGAGCGGCAGCCTGCTTGGGCCGGGCTTTGGTGACGAAGAAATCGCCCAGTTCCTGCTGGAAAACCAATATCCCTTTACCCGCTATGACGACGCCGGGCTGTATGACCAGGTCGCCAGTCGCCTGGCCGAGGGCGCGGTGGTGGGTTGGTTCCAGGGGCGCATGGAGTTTGGCCCACGGGCCTTGGGCGCGCGTTCGATTCTCGGCGATGCGCGCAACCCCGAGATGCAGCGCACCATGAACCTGAAAATCAAATACCGCGAGTCGTTCCGCCCGTTTGCCCCGGCCGTGCTGGCCGAGGACGCCGGCAACTATTTCGATATCTGCGAAAAAAGCCCGTACATGCTGATGGTCGCGCCGGTCACCGACTCGATCAAATCCCAGCAGTCGCGGCAAGAGAGCGGCCCGGAGCGGGGCTTGGGCAGCATCAACAATATTCGCTCGCAGTTGCCGGCGGTGACCCACGTCGACCTGTCGGCGCGGGTGCAAACGGTGACCGAGGAAAACAACGCACCGTTCACCTACCTGCTGCGCAGTTTCAAGGAGCGCACGGGGTGCTCGGTGCTGGTCAACACCTCGTTCAACGTGCGTGGTGAACCGATCGTGTGCAAGCCGGAAGAAGCGTACGCCTGCTTCATGCGCACGGAAATGGACGTGCTGGTCCTGGGCCGTTACGTGCTGGAGCGCCCCGGCCAGCCGGCCTTCGTCGAGGCCGTCGACTGGCGCAGCGAGATCCCGCTGGATTGATCCTTACCCTTAACCCATTGGAGCTTTTACCGTGCTGAGATTTCTGGCGTTCCTGATGTTTATCGTCGTGCTGTTGCCCATCGGTCTGACGCGTTCGGTGTTTCATTCTTCCCGTTTCGGACGGCGCTTTCACCAGGCGCCGACGGCTTGGGATCACTCCGTGAACAAGCTGTAACGCCAACCGCCCAAGGAACCGCGCGCATGTCAAAAGTGATCTACAAAAACCTCAACACCTCACCGATCCTGGCGGTCGGTGGGGCGGGGGTGTGGCTTGAGGATGCAACGGGCAAACGCTACCTCGACACTTGCGGCGGTGTTGCGGTGTCGAGCCTGGGCCATGGCCATCCGCGTATCGCAGCGGCATTCGAGCGCGAAGCAAAGAAACTGGCCTGGGCCCATGCGGGCAGCTTCACCACCGCCGCCGCCGAGGAACTGGCCGAACGCCTGGTGGCAGCCAGTGGCGGCCTGGCGCGTGCGCAGTTTTTATCCGGCGGCTCGGAGGTGATGGAGCTGGCGATGAAAATCGCTTACCAGTACCAATGCGAGCGCGGCTTGCCCGACAAGTCGGTGTTCATTTCCCGCCGACAGAGCTACCACGGCAGCACCTTGGGCACCTTGAGCATCTCTGGCAACCCGCAGCGCCAGTCGGTGTTTGGCCGACTGTTTCCGCCGGCCGAATTTGTCTCGCCGTGCTACGCCTACCGTGATCCACAGCCCGACGAAAGCGAAGAGCGGTACGCCACGCGCCTGGCCGATGAACTGGACGCCAAGATTCGTAGCCTGGGCAGTGAAAACGTCGCGGCGTTCTTTGCCGAGACCGTGGTCGGCTCCACCAACGGCGCGGTGCCTGCGGTGCCCGGTTACTTTCGCAAGATCAAGGCGGTGTGCAAGCGTCACGATGTGCTGCTGATCCTCGATGAGGTGATGGCCGGCATGGGGCGTACCGGGCAGCTGTTCGCCTATGCCGACGACGGCATCGTGCCGGACATGGTCGCGGTCGGCAAAGGCCTGGCGGCGGGCTACATGCCGATCTCGGCGCTGTTGATCAGTGACCAGGTGCATTCGGTGATGGCCCGTGGCTCAGGGGTGCTGGGCAACGGCCAGACCCATGTCAACCATCCGCTGGCCTGTGCCATTGCCCTGGAAGTGCAGCAAGTCATCGTGGAAGAAGACCTGCTGGCGCAAGTGCGCCAACGCGGTGAGCAACTGCGCGGCTGGCTCAGGGAAAGCCTGGCTGACCTGGATATCGTCGGCGATGTGCGCGGGCGCGGGCTGTTCGTGGGCGTCGAGTTTGTCGAAAGCCGTGCCACCAAGGCGCCGTTCAAGGGCGGCGGCGCGTATGCCGCGGCCCTCAAGCAAGAGGCGCTGCAGCGCGGCCTGCTGATCTATCCCGGCAGTGGCACGGTGCAGGGCACACACGGCAATCATGTGCTGTTTGCACCACCGTTTATCACCAGCGAAGGGGAGCTGGGGCAAATGGTCGAGCGCTTCAATGCAGTGGTCAGGGCTGTCGCGTACTAGCGACCGAGCGGGTTTACCGGGGGCGGTTGTTGTCACCCACATTACCTGGAAATGGAGAAGTGAAGATGCAAACAATCGAGCCCTGCAAGGACAAGGTCCTGCTGTCGGTATGCACCATGGACTGGTGTGATCACGGCGTGGAATTCGCCAAGACCGTATTCTCCAACCTTGAGGTGTTTTGCTGGGACCCGGGCGATCCTTATCCTTACCACCTGGATAATTGGGAAGGCGACTGGATCATCTCCTACCGTGGCGACTTCATTTTCCCGCAGAGCATCTACAAGAATGCCCGCAAAGGCGCGATCAATCTGCACCCGGCGCCGCCCAAGTACCGGGGCCTGGGCAGCCAGCATTACGCGATCTACTACAACGATGAAACCTACGGCTCGACCTGCCATCACCTGGCCCCTTCGGTGGACAGCGGGCAGATCATCGATGTGGCGCGCTTCAACGTCGCGCCCGCCGAGACCGCCTCATCGCTGCGCCTGCATGTGGGCGCCTATTGCCTGCAGCAGTTCATCCACCTGCTCACCGACTACATCCTGCTGGGGCGGCCACTGCCGGTCTCGCCGGAGAATTGGGGCGAGCGCCTGTACAAGCAATCGGAACTCAAGCCCTGGATGGAGAAGATTCGCGCCCAGGAGCCGGATCATCGTTGCTTCAAGTAGCTTTTTCTTGGCCTTCACTTCAAGCCACTGGTGGCTTGAAGTGCTCACTGCGCGCTGGCGCGACGGGTATGAGTGCACCTATGTTTGAGTTCTCGAGTTTTGCAGCTGCACTGGGGGTCTACGTGATCGGCACCGCCAGCCCTGGCCCAGGCAACCTGGCCATCGCCAACACCTCCTTGAACTACGGGCGCACACCGGGCCTGGCGTTGGCGGCGGGGGTTATTTCGGGGTCGTTGTGCTGGGGCGCGATGACCGCTGCCGGCGTGTCGGCGCTGTTGATGTCCAACACCCAGATCATCCTGTGGTTAAAGGTATTCGGCGCCTGCTACCTGTTCTTCCTGGCCTGGAAGTCGGTGCGCAGTGCGCTGGCGCATAACGCCACGACGGTGGCCAAGGTGCGGGCAAAGCAGACGCGCAACCTGGGCTTCTATTTGCAGGGGTTGGGCATCCACCTGACCAACCCCAAGGCGGCCTTGACCTGGTTCACCGTGACCACCGTGGGCCTGAGCGTCAACGCGCCGGCCTGGGCCAGTTTCGTGCTGGTGGCGGCCTGTGCGTTGTTGGGCTTCCTGATTTTCTGCACCTACGCCCTGGCGTTTTCCGCCCATTCGGCAGAACCGTTTTTCACCCGGACCCGCAAGTCCTTCGGGCTGATTTGCGCAGCGTTCTACTCGATGGTCGCCATTGGCTTTCTCAGTTCGTTGTTCTGACCCCAACTACAAGTGGCCACAGTGCACCTGTACCCCTCGCTGTCCGGGTGACAGGTGACGCGCGAAGGCCCATTTCCAGGAAAATCCCATGTCCTTGTCGTTTGATTTGATGCTGGCGTTTGCTTTGTTTGCGTTTGTCACCTCGGTCACCCCAGGCCCCAATAACGCCATGCTGTTGGCCTCGGGCGTCAATTTCGGCTTCCAGCGCACCATCCCGCACATCCTGGGTATCAGCTCCGGGTTCCTGGTGCTGGTATTGGCGGTAGGGCTTGGGCTGGGTGCGGCCTTTACCGCCTATCCGGTGCTCTACACCATCCTGCGCTACGCGGGCGCGGCTTACTTGCTGTACCTGGCGTGGAACATCGCCCGTTCGGGCCCGGCGTCCGAAGACACCGAAGGTAAAGGCAAACCCCTGGGGTTCTGGGGCGCGGCGGCGTTTCAGTGGGTCAATCCCAAGGCGTGGGTCATGGCGATTGGTGCGATCAGCACCTACACACCCTTGCAGGGCTACACCATGAACGTGGTGATCATCGCCACCGTGTTCGCACTGATCAACGCGCCGAGCGTGGGGGTATGGGCGGGGTTCGGCAGCGTGTTGCGCAACGTGCTGCGCAACCCGCGCTGGTTGCGCGTGTTCAACTTCGGCATGGCAGCGTTGCTGGTGATTTCGCTGTATCCGCTGTTGCAGCATACGAGCTGATCCCCGGCCGGTGCGGCGATCCTGCCGGCGGTACGCAAGTTTGCCGAGCAGCTGGAGAGTCCGGAGCTGGCCGTGCAGGAGGCGGTGGCGGTGGCTGTGGCTGGGCAGTCGAGCCTGTTGAAAATCGGCGCCATCTCCACGGCGGTGTTCGATGTGTTACCGGGGTTGATTGATCGACTCACGAGTGAGTACCCGCGTCTGACTGTGTCGGTGCGTGGGGCACTTTCGGGTGCGCTGGGTTCCTTGATTCCTGGTCTGCTAACTCCCGTACCGTCGCAACCCTTTTCGTTTAGCCGCGATGTCTGGCGACTCCATCAATCAAGGAGTTTGAGCCATGAAAAAATCACCCCCAATCCCCAAGGACCACCATCTTCACCATCGCCCCCAACATCTCTTCCCAGGCGCAGCTCATCCAAGCCAGCGAAACCCTAGTCGCTGAACAGTTCCGGCAGCAGCACCCGCTCGCGCACGCTCAAACCCAGGGCAGTGGCCACACTCAGGCCCGCGAAGGCTTTGAGCAAGGTGCGCCGCAAAGGCGTTGCGTGCGCGTAATGATTGCCGGGCGTTGAAGCCATCGGCGAAATATCCGTCTCTTCAGAGACTGTCAGGCGTTTCTTTCTTCAGTCAATTCCACTCGCAGAGCGGACGCCTCCTTGGGTCCGTCCACCTGGCGCTTGAAAAGCATGTTCGGATGTCCGTAGCAGGTGGCAGCGTGATGTTGTGCGTAATAAAGATATCGCAATCATTCTCAACATTAAAACTAACAAGTTAGCAAACTAACTATTTAAGTATCCGTCTGAATAGCTGATCTCATCGACTTATACCTTTTCAACCACAACACCCAACAAATATTTTAACAAATATTTTACATACCCTTAACTATGATAATGTCATTACGATATCGGCGCAGTTCAGTCAAAACCAAGGGGTGTGTATGACAGGTGTATTGGCATCCGTTAACAGCCGTACACAACTGGTCGGCCAGAACCGGCTGGAACTATTGCTATTCAGGTTTAATGATAACCAATTGTATGGGATCAACGTTTTTAAAGTTCGCGAAGTTATACGCTGCCCCAAGCTGTCTTCGATACCAAAGTCTAATAGTAATATTTGTGGCGTCGCCAATATCCGAGGTGTCTGCATTCCCATTCTTGACCTTGCCATGGCAACAGGGTTGCCGGGTGTCGAAGATAAGGAAAGCGCCTTTATCATACTAACGGAGTACAACAACCGTGTTCAGGGCTTCCTGGTCTACGCGGTTGAACACATCGTCAATTTGAACTGGGAAGACATTCATCCGCCGCCCATGGGCAGCGGTGAAGACAATTACCTGACCGCCGTGACGCGCACAGATAATCGCCTGGTCGAAATCATCGACGTTGAAAAGGTACTGACCGAAATATCGCCAACGTCCGAAGAAATATCCATCGGCGTGCTGGATCACGACGTCACCCAACAGGCTCGTCACTTGCGTGTGCTCACCGTCGACGACTCGCTGGTCGCACGTAAACAGGTGACCCGCTGCCTGGAGACCGTGGGCGTTGAGGTGGTTGCCTTGAACGATGGCCGCCAAGCGCTTGATTATCTGCGGGCCATGCTTGACGAGGGGCGCAAGCCGGAGGAAGAGTTTCTGATGATGATCTCCGACATCGAAATGCCCGAGATGGACGGTTACACCTTAACGGCCGAAATCCGCAACGACCCGCGCATGGCCAAGCTGCACATCGTGCTGCACACCTCGCTGTCGGGTGGATTCAACCAGGCTATGGTCAAGAAAGTCGGCGCCGATGACTTCCTGGCCAAGTTCCGCCCCGACGACCTGGCCGGCCGCGTCGTTGCACGTATAAAGGCCGCCAACCCAGACTGACACTCCACCAACAACACTCAAGCCAAAGAGGCTGCAGGGACGTCGAGAAGTCAGATCAACGGAGGGCCTACCATGTTGAAATGCAATGAAACCTATCACCTGACACCCGACAGTGAGGCTCGGCCGTTCTGGAAGGACTACGCGCGTAACGCGCAGATGGACATTCAGTGCGCATTGGCCTACGGCGATCAGCCTGCCGACACGGCCCCTTTAACCGCCCCCGCACCGCAACAGGACACCGCTACGCCAGCCACTGCGACCTCTATGAAAGACGAATTGGTGGCCGCAAAAGCAATCTGCGCCCGTGCCAAGACTGCCGTGGTCGAAATGTTCAGCCACGCCCGCATGGGCCGTGCCCTGGAGCTTGAACATATCAGCGCGCTGGTCGACGATATTTCCGCTTCAATAGCACGTCATCCCAATGCCTTTATCAGCCTGGCACGCCTGAAAAGCCTCGACGACTACACCTACATGCATTCGGTCGCCGTGTGCGCATTGATGATCGCCCTGGGCAATCAACTGGCCTTGCCCGCTTCGCTGATCCGCCAGGTCGGGCTCGCCGGCCTGCTGCATGACATCGGCAAGATGGCCATACCGAGTGCAATTCTCAACAAGCCTGGACGGTTGAGCAGCGACGAGTTGGAGCGGGTTCGCACCCACCCGATGGAAGGTGAAAAAACCCTCTTGGCCACCTCGCAACTGTGCGAAATGGTCGTGGACGTATGCCTTCATCACCATGAGCGGGTCGATGGCACCGGCTACCCCCACCAGTTGGCGGGAGAACAAATCAGTCTGTTTGCCCGAATGGCAGCGGTGTGCGATGTCTACGATGCCGTTACCTCGGACCGTTGCTACAACCAGGGCTGGGACCCCGCCAACGCCATCCAGCAAATGTCGACGTGGGACGGGCATTTCGATGATGAGGTATTTCGCGCGTTTTTAAAGTCCGTGGGAATTTACCCCGTCGGGTCTATTGTTCAATTGAAAAGTGGCAGTATCGGGGTGGTGATAGAACAACACGCCGACTCGTTGCTGACGCCAAAGGTAAAGTTGTTCTTCTTGCCTGTGTTGAATATCCACATTACCCCAATAATCATTGACCTGAGTGATCCTGCGCAGGCTGATCGAATTATTGCGCGCGTGCCGCCACAGCGGTATGGCTTTAATAATACCGAGCGCTTATGGCTCGACGATTAAACGCACGAACAGCATTAAATCAACACCCAGCTGTACAGCATATCCATGCCTAAGCAGCCCATGATCCAGCACTAAGCCTTGTGTGAAAAATATATTGGAAAGTCGGCATCCGATTATGTCGACAACTATTGGCGTGGGCGGGAAATATCATGAAATTCAACTCATTACAGACTCGAATCTGTTTTACCGCCGGACTCTGCCTGTTTATATCCTCCGCGAGCCTGGTGTTATATGGGCTGTATTCCTCAAATGCCAATGAAGCCTATGTGGGCACTGAAGTCTCAAAACTCATTGAAAGCGCTACCATCCGCGAAGTGCAAAACCTGGCAGAGTCACGGGCTAACGCAATTCAGTCGAAATTGCAGAATGCATTGGATTCGGCACGCACGCTCGCCAATACGCTGGGGGCCAGCAAAAGTGCACAAAGCCCGCTCGCACTGGGCCGCGAGCAAATCAATACGATGCTGCTCAGCGTGCTCAAGGACAACCCCGACTTTAACGGCACGTATTCGTGCTGGGAGCCGGATGCGCTGGACGGCCAGGATCAGGCATTTCGTAACAATGAGTCAGGAAATAACCCGGTGACCGGCCGCTTCACCCCCTACTGGACGCGCAGCTCGGATGGCCGTGTTGCTGTGCAACCGCTGGTGGAATATGACTCCGACGCCCGCCATCCCAATGGTGTACCCAAGGGCGGCTGGTACTCAGGCCCTCGGGACACCCGGAAAGAAAGCGTTCTGGACCCGATTCCCTATGTGGTGCAAGGCAAAAATGTATGGCTGACCACGCTGTCGGTGCCGATTATCGCCAATGGCAAGTTCTACGGCGTGGTCGGTGCTGACTTCGACATCTCGTTCATACAGAAGCTCAGTGAACAAATGTCCGCCGACCTCTACGGCGGCAAGGGCTCCGTGTCGATCCTGAGTCACCAGGGGCTGGTAGTCGCCGACAGTAAACGACCCGATCTTATTGGCCAGCCGCTGAAGGCGTTATTACCCGACACGTGGGATAAGGTGTTGGCCAATGTGCAAAAAGGCCAAGGAGACAGCCGGTTCAATGAGGTCTCCCAGGGGATCGAGGTGCAGATGCCCATCACCCTGGGTCGCAGCGAGAAACCCTGGGCCATCCTGATTCACCTGCCCAAGGCCGTCGTCATGAGCCAAGCCATCGCCCTGGAGCAGGAACTGCAGGCCCGTGGCGTGCGCAGCAGTATCTGGCAGGTGTCGGTCGGCGTGACCATTTCCGTGCTGGCCTTGCTTGCACTGTGGTTTGCCACGGCAAAAATCGTCGGCCCGATTCGTGAAGCCGCCGCCCTGGCCGCCAACATCAGCCTGGGTGATTTCTCCCGTCGCCTGGTGCAACAGTCTGAGGATGAAGTCGGCCAACTGTCCCTTGCCTTGAACGATATGTCGGAAAGCCTGCAGCGCCAGGTGCGGGTGGCCGAGCGTATATCCGAAGGCGATCTGGACCTGGAAGTGCGCTTGTCATCGCCCCATGACACCCTGGGCAAGTCTTTGGAAAAAATGGTCGGCAACCTGAACACCCTGATTTCCCAGGTGCAGGCCAGCGCCACGCAAATCACAGGCAGTTCTGCGCAGGTCACCGAGTTGAGTCAGTCGCTGTCGGACGGTGCGTCCAACTCTGCCTCTTCCATCACTGAAATCAGTGCCGTCATGACCCAAATGGCGGCGCAGACCACCGACAATGCCGCCAATGCCAAAAAAGCCGATGAGCAATCCCAAGCCTCACGCGCCGATGCGGGGGAAAGTGACAAGCTGATGAGTGAATTGATCGCTGCGATGACTGAAATCGACAACTCGGGCAAAGACATCACCGCCATTATCACCACCATCGACAACATCGCCGCCCAGACCAACCTGCTGGCCTTGAACGCAGCGATCGAGGCTGCACGCGCAGGTGAATTGGGCCGCGGTTTTGCGGTGGTCGCCGATGAGGTCAGGAGCCTCGCCGCCCGCAGCGCTGAAGCTGCCCAGCAAACAGCGGCGCTGATCGCCGACTCCTCGACCAAGACGCAGCGCGGCATGGTGATCGCCGGGCGCACGGCCGACTCGTTGAGGAACATCGTCTCCGGCACCAGTACCGTCTCAAGCCTGGTGTCATTGATCTACCAAGCCTCCAGTGAACAGGCTTCCGGCTTGCAACAGGCCAGTATCGGCCTGGAGCAGATCGATGAAGTCACCCAGCAAAATCAGGCCAACTCGCAGCAATGCGCGGTGGCGGCCAGAAACCTGTCGGAACGGGCCAGTTCGATGCAGCAAGGGTTGAGCCGCTTTAAAGTCAAAGCGTCGTAGCGCCTGAAACGAGGCCAGGGGCGTTAAACATCGCCCCTGGCCCGGCACGATAAACCTGATGTTCATTCATCAAATATTAAGATTCGCCTCCCTATACTCACCGATTGCGAGCCGTTCCCCCGAACGGTCCCCTGCCCCGGTAGCCAGTACCCATGACGCGTCCCGCTCCTCTGCTGCTTCTGCTTGCTGGTCTGTTGTTCTTCTTTGCGTTGGGTAACCACGAACTGCAAGGGTCCACCGAAGCCCGCGTCGCCGGGATCGCCATGGCCATGCACCTGGACAATGACTGGGTGGTGCCGCGCCTGTTTCGAGAAGCCTTCCTGGAAAAACCGCCCCTCAGCCTGTGGCTCGACGCCGGGGCGATTCGCCTGTTTGGCGGTACCACCTGGGCTGTGCGCCTGGCCTCGGCGTTTGCCGGACTGTTCAGCGTGATGCTGCTCTACGGGATGCTGCGCAAGTTCGGGCGGCCGAAGACACTGGCGTTCAGCGCGGCGCTGATCCTGGCGACCATGGCCAGTTACTGGAGCAATGTGCGGGGCGTGGGTGAGGACTCATTGCTCAGCCTGGGCGTGACGACCGCGCTGCTGGCGTTCTACCAGGCGATGCGGCCTGAGTCCGAGCGTCAAGGCTCTACTGCCTGGGCCTGGGCATTGTTTACAGCCGGGATGGTGATCGCCACCCTGAGCAAAGGCGTGCTGGGCCTGGCGATGCCGGGCAGCGTGATTTTTGTGTACCTGGCCAGCACTAGCCTGATGGACAAGCGCCTGAACATCGGCGACTGGCTCAAGCCGGCGCTGTTTACGTTACTGGCCTTGGTGCCACTGCTGATCTGGCTGGGTTTTCTGTTCCAGCGCGGCGGGATGCAGGCGGTGGGCGAAGTGCTGTGGACCAACAGCGTAGGACGGTTCAGCGGCTCGTTTGTCGAAGCCGGGCATTACGAACCCTTCTACTACTACCTCATGAAACTGCCTGAAGCCTTTTTACCGTGGAACATCCTGGTGTACCTGGGGCTGTGGCACTTTCGCAAAAGCCTGGTGCGCAACCGCTACCGTCTGTTTTTCAGTGTGTGGCTGGTGGCGCAATTCACCCTGTTGACCCTGGCGTCCAGCAAACGCACGGTTTACCTGATGGCACTGACGCCAGCCGCCGCCGTACTCGCCGCAGAATATGCGCGGGTGCTGCTGCAATGGCTGAAAGATCACAAACCGGCGCTGTATACCCACCACAAAACCGTGATCGGCAGCGTGTTCACCCTGGCGGTGGCATGTTATCTGACGGCAGCTTTCTGGTTCGCGCCTAAAGCCGATGTGCGTCAGTCGTTCGTGCCGGTGATCAGTCAGGTCCAGGCACTGCGAGACGAAGGGAGGGAAGTGGTGTTGTTCCAGCCCAACGAGCGGATCGACGGGGCCAGTGTGTTCTACCTGCAGGCCTACCTGCCGATCCTGCAAACCGAACCCGAGCTGCGCAGCTTCCTGGAAGCCAAACCCGGCAACGTCGCGCTGCTGGACCGCACCGAGCAATTGAGCGGCAAGGTGACTGTGATCAAGGAGATGGCGATCAACCGCCAGCCTTACTACTTCGTCGAGCAGTAAGGCCGGCGCGGGGATCAGTGCTTGGTCAGCTTGTCCAGGTAACCCATGGCAAACGCCGAGACCACGAAGGTCATGTGGATGATCACGTACCACTTCAAGTGCTCGGGATCGACGTTCTTGGCGTCCATGAAGATACGCAGCAAGTGGATGGAGGAAATCGCCACGATGGACGCCGCCACTTTCATCTTCAACGACGAAGAGTCCATGGTGCCGAGCCAGTTGAGCTTTTCCTTGTCGTCATCGATGTCCAGCTGCGAGACGAAGTTCTCGTAGCCGGAAATCATCACCATCACCAGCAAGCCGCCCACCAGCGCCATGTCGATCAACGACAACAGCAGCAGGATCACTTCGGCTTCCAACATGGAGAAGATGTTGGGAATGACGTGGATCACTTCCTGGAAGAATTTTAGCGCCAGAATCAGCAGGCCCAGGGACAGCCCCAGGTAGATCGGCGCCAACAGCCAGCGTGAAGCGTACATAGTATTTTCGATAAAACGTTCCATGGGATCTCACACAGCTTGGCTAGAAATGGCGGCGAGTATACCAGCCGCTACCAAACACCTGTAACCGCGAGAAAACTGACCTGGGCGGCATCTGTAATAGAATTTTTCTGCTAGTGTCGAGCCCATCAAAATCGGCTCGATGATGTCGGACAGGAAAACTCAGATGATGGAAGTGCGATCCCCTTTGGCCAGTATCGGCCTGTGCGCGGCATTGCTGCTGGCCAGCGGCTGCTCACCCAGCGATGAGCAGAAGCA
Source organism: Pseudomonas fildesensis (assembly GCF_001050345.1). Lineage (GTDB taxonomy): Bacteria > Pseudomonadota > Gammaproteobacteria > Pseudomonadales > Pseudomonadaceae > Aquipseudomonas > Aquipseudomonas fildesensis. The sequence goes on from NZ_LFMW01000007.1 coordinate 480,585, forward strand.
GGCAACCCTCGAAGAGCAAACCACGAAGTTCGAACAATCGCTCGATAGCATCCAGGACCCCAAACTGCGCGACGCCATCGCCGACCTTGGCGGCTCGCTGCTGTTGCTGGAACGCGCGCGGGTCAAGCTCGCCACCAAGCCCATCGACGCTGAATACGGCGAAGACACCCTGGCCCTGCTCAAGCACTACCCCACGCCCCAGGCCCTGGTCGACACGTATATCAACGGCCTGTTCGTGCTGCGCAAGACCTCCCATTCCGACTACCTGATAGATCTGCAGCCGGTCTTCCCGTTCAACTTCACGATTCCCGACCAGTTCCCTTTCCCTCACGGCCTGGAATGGCAGTCGGTCACCTTGAGCAACAATAAGGTCATCCCGTTTCAGCCCGAATGGTCGGAAACCGACCCCGGCATCCAGCTGAGCCCCAGCAGTTCCAACCTGACCAACCCCGACGACCTGACGGTGACCTACCCGTTCATCGATGGCATCGAGACCGAGAACAAGAGCCAGCCGCAGCCTGTCAGCCTCAAAGGCGCGGTTGAAGTGGTTGCGCCGGGCAAGGTGCTGACGTTCGACCTGTCGAAAAAGGACGTCGGCCACAAGCGCACCGAGGGCAACATCACTCTCCATTTGCTGCTGCTTGAAAAGAATTACGCCGAGATCGAGCTGACCAACAGCGAACCCCTGGCGCCGGAAGTGGGCGACGAATCGCCGAACCCTTTGCTGGTACAGGCGCGGGACAGCACCGGGCAATTTCTTACGCGCGCAGGTTCGATCAACGAAAGTGCCGCGCAAGTGGCGTTCTACGAGAAACAACTGGCTGAGATGCAAAAGCAGACCGCCTGGTCGGATGCGTTTGAAAAGCAACTGACAGATGAGCAGAAAACCTTCGAACACAAGCAGAGCAGCCATTACGCCAAGGTCTACTTCAATGGCCTTATCGATAACCTGCAGGTCAACGTGCTGGACTTCTCCAGGGCCACGGTTACCCGCAAGGACCTGGACCTGCCGGTGCTACGCTTCGACAAGAATAGCCTGCAGAACACCGTGCAAGCCTTGCCGATGCCCGTCACGGTGTATGACGACGGCGCCGCCAGCTGGCTCAAAGACGCGGCGCTGACCGAAGACCAGCTGAAAAACAGCGTCACCATCAGCCAGTCCGTCGAGGATGCCAGCGCCGCGCATATCGTGTTTGACCACCCCTTTACCTTCAATGACGACCTGGTGGGTGCCGAGCGCAAAAGCAGCGAAGCACCCGTCACGTTCTTTACTGCAGATGAAAAAGGCGAACGCGGGAAGCCTATAGAGTTGCCGACCGAAGCCTTCGAACTGAACCCGGCACGCGGCACGCTGACCTACGACCTCAACCTGTTCCCGGAAAACCCCGGGGTTGTGGTGGGTTCAATTCCCCTGTTCCTGGCGACGATAGAAAAAGGCGAGATTGACGCCGCCAAGCTGCCCAAGGGTTTATCACTCAAGGACAACGCGCTGATTGTCGATCAGAAAACATTCCCCGCTGACAGCTGGCGCTTCTTCGCCAAGGATGCCAGCGGCCGCTACCTCAAGGAAATCCTCGGCGTCAGCCACCGCGCCGAGGAATACGGCACGGCGATGTTTGATGTGCATTACTTCTACGGCCAGCCGACCCTGGTTGAAAGCTACCAGCGCACCGACCTGAACACCGTGCAGTACGGCTTCGAGGTCAAGCTGGACAAGCCCGAGAGCAAATGACCGCCACTTGCCGATCCTTCCCACGCTCTGCGTGGGAAGGCATCCCCTGACGCTCCGCGTCACCGCCGCTGCGCAAAATTCAAGTTGTGCGCTAAGGCGGGACGGGGCGGCATTCCTGCGCAGAGCGTGGGAACGATCATCAAAGGGCCAGGCACTCCTGCCCGCCATTGAGCTGGCGTAAATGGGCCTGCATGTGCAGGCACCAGATCTGCGGATCTTCCGCCATCTCATAGCCGTACAGGGTCAGGCTGTCCACAATGGATTGCAGAATGGTTTCTGCCACGAAGGGCCCATGAAACGGGCCCTGGGACTTGATGGTGGAAGGCTGTTCGCCGGTCATTCCGGCGGCAAACAGTAACGTCCACATCCCGTTATCCCCCGCAAGAGGGCGAATGGAACATTCGATACGGGTGACCAGGCCCAGGCACTGTCGGGTGAGGCAAAGGTTGCGCGGCATGGCGGCGACCCTCGGTAGATCGGTGTTCAGCCTCAAGCACACGGCGAGACTGTCTCTATCCAGCGAATCCTGTGGATATCCCTTGAACACAGAATAGAAGAAAAACACGACAAACCAAGGTTGTAGGGACCAACGGGCGTTGGTCCCTCAGCTGCGAGTCAATTTAGTGACGAACCTGGGTCACCCGGTGGTGAGCGTGCTTCTGTGGCGAGCGGGCTTGCCCCAATGCCATTCAGTTAAGAAATAGAAAGGGCGAACAATAACGTGTGGCGAGGGCGCTTGCTCCCGTTGGGCTGCGAAGCAGCCCCAGCAAGAACGCTGTGGTGTGTCAGGCAGTCCGGGGCGCTGGTTTTGGGGCTGCTTCGCAGCCCAACGCGGGGCAAGCCCGCTCGCCACAGAGGCCCACTTACCACAGCCCCTTTCACCACAGATCTTTTCACCATAGATCCTCTCACCACAGACGCTTTCACCACAGAAGCCCCTCGCCACAGAAACCCTCTAAGCACAGAAGCCCGCTCGCCACTACAAGCAGGCCAAGCCAGTCAGAATCAAGTCGGCTTCGCTTCGACCAACGCTTGCTGCGCCAGCTCCTTCTCCGCTTCCTTCAAGTCTTCCTCGCTGATCATCTCGGCAATCGCGCGCAAACGCTCTACCACGCGCGCATTCACCGTGCCTTCCGGGAATTGCCCCTCCGCGTCCGGCTCACCGGCAGGCTCGCCCACCAGCAGGCTCAACGCTTCATCCGCCTGACGCACCGCGTAGATATGGAATTGCCCCGCGCGCACGGCCTGCAACACCTTCTCATCGAGCATCAGCGTGTTGACGTTAGCCTGGGGAATGATCGCCCCTTGCTCGCCGGTCAAACCGCGCGCCTCGCAAAGGCGGAAGAAGCCTTCGATCTTCTCGTTGACCCCGCCCACCGCCTGCACTTCACCAAACTGGTTGATCGAGCCGGTGATGGCAAAGCATTGCTTGAGCGGCGTTTTCGACAGCGCCGAGATCAAGGTGCAGGCCTCGCCCAGGGACGCACTGTCGCCGTCCACATACCCGTAGGACTGCTCCAGCGCGATACTCGCAGAGATCGCCAGCGGAAATTCCTGGGCATAACGGCTGCCCAGGTAACCGGTGAGGATCATCACGCCCTTGGAGTGAATCGGCTGCCCGAGGTTAACCTCGCGCTCGATATCGACGATACCGCTGCCGCCCGGATACACCGTGGCGGAAATCCGCGCCGGCACACCGAACGCCGAGTCACCGACCTCCAGTACCGTCAGCCCGTTGCACTTGCCGACCGCCGCACCGGCGGTGTCGATCAGGATCACCCCGGCGAGCATGTCGTCAAGAATCCGCGCCGACACGCGCCCGGTGCGCGTGGCCTTGGCCTTGAGCGCCCGCTCGATGTGGCCGGCGTCGGTCATCTCGTCGCCCGCCAGATCACGGATAAAGTCCGCCTCGCTCACCAACTGAAACAAATCGCCAATGCGCGCCGACAAGCGCCCCTGGTGCTCCGCCAGCCGTGCGCTGTAAGTCGCCAGCCGCGCTACCGCGTCCGAGGTCAGCGGCGCCATGCCTTCTTCCGACGTACGGGTTTTCAGCAACTGCGCGAACTGCTCCAGGCTTTCGTCGACCATCGGGATGTCTTCGTCGAAGTCCACCAGCACCCGGAACATCTCCTGGAAGTCCGGATCGGCGTCTTGCAGCGCGTAGTACAACTGGCGCGAACCAATGATGATCACCTTGACCTGCAACGGAATCATCTGCGGGTTGAGGGTCACGGTCGCCAGGCGGCCGAGTTCGCCCAGCGGCGATTCCATCTTCAGCTTGCGTGATTGCAGGGAGCGCTTGAGGGCGTCCCACACAAACGGCTCGCTGAGCATTTTCTCGGCTTCAAGGATCAGGAACCCACCGTTGGCACGGTGCAAGGCGCCCGGACGCAATTGGCGATAGGTGGTGTAGAGCGCGCCCTGGTCGGTGCTGTATTCGATACGGCCGAACAGGTTGTCGTAGGTTGGGTGCGGTTCAAACACCACCGGCGCACCACCGCTGACCGGATGGCCGACTACCAGGCTCGGGCAGTATTGCTCTTCGAGCAGCTTGCGTGCCTGGGCGTCGGTCTTGGCGTCGTCCACCAATAGCTCGACCACGGTTTTCAACAGGTACACCTGCATGGCCTGCAGGTAACCGCAGATTCCCGCATTCTCGGCGTACTTTTCCGACAACGGAGCAAGCAACGGCTGCAGGGCCAGGGTGATGGTTTCTTCGTTGAACTGGCGCAGTTGGTTGTTGGACTCGCGCTTCCACTGGGGCAGGCTGGCCAGCTCTTCGTTGAGGCGCTCTTCCAGTTCGGAAATATCCGTGTGGAAACGCTCACGATCGACTTCCGGCAACTGCGAGAACTCAGCCTCGTCCAGGGCCTTGCCGTCGAGCATCGGGGTAAAGGCGATGTTGGAACTGTCGCGGTACAGCGCCACGTCCTTTTCCAGGGCCAGGCGCTCGATCACGTCCAGGGCCTTGTCGTAACGCTGGTTGAACGCACGGTCGATCGCGCTTTTGCGCTGCTGGTACGTCGGGTGTTCGAAGACGGCCGGGAAGGTCGCCACCAGGTTGTCGACCAACCCGTTGATATCGCTGATAAACGCCGCAGCGCCGCCCGCAGGCAGTTCCAGTGCGCGCGGCTCGCGGGGGTCATCGAAATTATTCACATAGACCCAGTCCGCCGGGGTCTGCAGGCGTTTGCCTTCGGCCTTCAGGTAGCGTTTGACGAACGAAAAGCGGCCGGTGCCCGGCTCGCCCATGACAAACACGTTGTAACCGGGGCGTGGCATGGCCACGCCGAACTGCAACGCTTCAACCGCGCGTTCCTGGCCAAGCACACCGCGAAAGGGCTCCAAATCATTGGTGGTCGAGAAGCTGAACTGTTCAGCGGAAAAAGGACGAGTCAGCGCTTCGGGCGCTAGACGCAAGCTGGCAGCAACAGGATCAGGCATCGGGCTTCCTTACATCAGGCGGGGCAGATGTCGGCATTCTGGCTCCCGGTCACGCGCTCTGGCAAGGCGCGCCTGAGGTAAAGCATAGACACGGGATGCGTCCTACAAAAAAATCGCGACATCTCTGATTGTTTTACAAAAATTCACGGAACCCCAAGAACGTGCCTAAACTCCAAACTGCGCGGGTTGGACTAATAACTGGCCCCTAGGGCGCTTCGAAGTGCCTGAACCCTTGTCCATTGGTTTGCACACAAAGAGAACAAAGCTATGAAACGGATCCTTCTTGGTACTCTCTTCACCGTCGTCTCCCTCAATGCAATGGCTGAAGCACCAGGTGGCCCGAACTGCGGTTGGGGCAACATGTTGTTCGAAGGCCAGCGCGGTACTCCAGCGCACTTCCTGGCTTCCACCACCAACGGTACCTCCGGTAACGCCACCTTCGGCATGACCTCGGGCACCAACGGTTGCAGCACCAACAGCGCCCTGTCCTATGGCGGCAAGTCCTGGATTGCCATGAACGGCATGATGAACGAACTGTCCGAAGACATGGCCAAGGGTAACGGCGAAGCGCTGACAACCTACGCCGTGGTACTGGGCGTTGCACCTGAAGATCGCGAGCACTTTGCTGCCGTGACCCACGAGCACTTCCAACAAATCTTCAGCAAGGCCGACGTCACTGCTGACGATGTGCACAACAACACCCTGGCTGTACTGAAAAGCGATACCCGCCTGGCGAAATACGCTACCCAGGCTTAAGCTCGACCCGCCCGCGCCCTCCAGGGCGCGGGTTTTTACTTTTGGACCCGCCTCCCCTTTGGGTCTCACTTTTTCCGACTTAAGTTGCCCCTATGCTCAAACGCTTTGCCTGGATGGCACTCTTCGCCTGCGCCCCGCTGTACGCGGCCCCGCATATTGACGATCAACGTTTGCAGCAATTGGCCAACGATCCGTTCTGGTTGTCTTTGGGCCATTACGAAGCCGGCAAAATCAGTGGCTGGCGCAGTTATGTCAGCGACAAGAAATTCTTCCTCGCAGCCGATGGCGCCCACCACCCGGATGCCGAACTCAAGGCCACCGTTGAAGCGCTGTACTTACCTGCAAGCCTTGGCGAAAAACACGCCCAATGCGTCTACCCCGCACGTACCCGCTGGCTCAAGGATCAGTTGCACCTGAGCGACCTGCCGGCGCTGGACTGCAGCGAATTCAAACAATGGTTCAAGGACGTCGCGCCCCACAGTGCGGTAATGATCTTCCCGGCGGCCTACCTCAACAGCCCGTCATCGATGTTCGGCCACACCCTGCTGCGCATCGACCAGGCGGACGTGCAGAGCAACAAGACCGCCCTGCTCAGCTACGCGATCAACTTCGGCGCCTATATCGAAGGCTCGGACAACAGCATCCTCTATGCCTGGAAAGGCCTGATGGGCGGCTATCCCGGCCTGTTTGCGCTGGTGCCCTACCAGGAAAAACTCTCGGAATACCGCAGCCTCGAAAACCGCGACCTGTGGGAATACCGCCTTAACCTGACCCAGGTCGAGACCGAGCGCATGGTCGAGCACGTGTGGGAGCTCAAGCAGATCCAGTTCGACTATTTCTTCTTCGACGAAAACTGCTCTTATCGCCTGCTGGAACTGCTGCAAGTCGCCCGTCCCGGCCTGCGCCTGACGGAGCAATTCCCGCTGACCGCGATCCCGACCGACACGGTCAAGGCCGTCAAAGAGGCCGGTCTGGTCGAGAAGATCGACTACCGGCCTTCCCGTGAGCGTGAGTTGCTGGAGCGCGCCAAACCGCTGGACAGCGACGAGCAGCAATGGGTGTTGAAGGTCAGCGACGACCAGAAGCAATTGCAGGAGCCTGCCTTCAAAGCCTTGCCCCGTGAGCGCCAGGCCCTGATCATCGACGCCGCCTACCGCCTCGGCCGCTACCGCGCCAACGGCCTGGAGCGTGACACCGAACGCTCCCAACGCAGCTTCGAATTGCTGCGCGCGATCAACCAGAACCCCGCGCCCGACCTGAAAGTCGAGCGCCCCGGCCTGCCTGAAAACGGTCATGAATCACGTACCTGGCAAGCCGGTATCGGCACCCGGGGCGACAAAGCGTTTGGCGAATACGGCCTGCGCATGGCCTACCACGACCTCAACGACAACGCCGAAGGCTTCCCCCTCGGCGCGCAGATCGAAATCCTGCAAATGAAACTGCGCCAGTACGAAGGCAACCACTGGCAACTGCAGCAACTCGACCTTGCCACCATCCGCTCCCTGACCCCGCGCAACGCGCTGCTGCAACCCTGGTCATGGCAAGTGACCGGCGGCCTGGAGCGCGTACCGGGCAAACACGACGACGAAACCCTGGTCGCCCACGTCAACGGCGGCGCCGGCGGCACCTGGCAACTGAGCGACGACATGCTCGGCTTCGCCCTCGGCACCGTGCGCGTGGAACACAACAACGACTTCAACGAAGCCATCTCCCCCGCTGCCGGGTTCAATACCGGCGTGCTGTGGAAAAACCCGCTGGGGAATTTGAGCCTGGAGGCCAAAGGGGATTTCTTCACCAATGGCGAAGTACGGCGCAGCATCAGCCTGAACCAGCAGTGGGAATTGTCGCGTAACGTGGGCCTGCGCCTGAGTGCGCAGCGCGAGTACAGCCACCTTTCCACGCCAGTGAATGAAGTGATGCTTGAAGTTAAGTGGTATCACTACTGACCACCACAGGTAGATCGTTCCCACGCTCCGCGTCCGCTTTTGAGGTCGTGACGCGGAGCGTCACAGGATGCATTCCCACGCGGAGCGTGGGAACGAGCATTGTCCGACCGAACAGGAGCTCCATCAACATGGCCGTTACCTGCACCACCCTCGATCAAGTCCGCGAAAACATCGACCTTCTCGACCAGCAAATCGTCACCCTGCTGGCCGAACGTGGCGGCTACGTATCCCAAGCGGCGCGCTTCAAAAAAGATTCGGATGGCGTTAAGGCGCCGCAACGGGTTGAGCAAGTCATCACCAAAGTGCGGGACTTATCCCTCGAGGTGGGGGCTAACCCTGAGGTCACCGAACAGGTGTATCGCGCGATGATTGCGGCGTTTATCGAGCAAGAGTTGGCTGAGCATGCCGCGCTGGCGATAAACCAGACGGCATAACTCCCCTGTGGCGAGCGAGCTTGCTCCCGTTGGGCTGCGCAGCAGCCCCTAATCCAAGCGCAGCGTTCTTTCTGACCTTTCTCAATGGCCAGCATCGGGGCCGCTTCGCGACTCAACGGGAGCAAGCTCCCTCGCCACAGGTAGAGCGTTCGCCTTAAGCACTGCGAGTTCCACACATTTCTCACACCCCTTTCACATCCCCCCAACGAATCCCCTTCTAGACTTCCCCTATCAGCCGTGAAACGGCCAGGGAGTGCGCAATGTGGCGGTATGCAGTAATGCTGTGTGCGGTGGTGTGGCTGTCGGGTTGCCAATCAACCCATCAGGATTTACTGGCCAAGGGTTATCCACCGGCCTTTGCCGATGGTTTTGACGACGGTTGCAGCAGCGGTCGCCAGGCTGCTGGGGTGATCACCGGCGAGTTTCGCAAGAACGTGCCGCGTTATCTGAAAGAACGGACATACGCCGAGGGCTGGGAGGACGGTTTCCGCCAGTGCAAGGCGATGCGCGAGAACGAAGACTTGCGCGACTACAAGGACAATCACTGGGATGACCGCGAGCGCGCCTGGCAGCACGAGAAGGACCGCGACGCGGCAAGGGCTTATCGCTCGCAATAGGTCGCTTTCAGACATCCGTCGAAACTAAAGCGCGGCGAACATGGCCCAAACTCCATAGAGGGAGAACGCCATGAGTCGAGCTTTTGTAAATGAAGACAACGCCGCCGCCCAGGCCGACCAGCCGGTGGAGCGTCAGGTCAGCGAGCAGCCCAACCGTCTCACCGCACAAGGTTTGGCGCAGTTGCAGGCGAAGGTCGCGCAGTTGCAACACGAATACAGCGCCGAATCCGCAAAAGGCGAACAAGCCGACAAACAGCGCCAAGCCGACCTTGAGCGGGATTTGCGCTACTTCAACCAACGGGTGCAAAGCGCCCAAGTGGTGGCCCCGGCCACGTCCACCGACAAGGTGCAGATCGGCAGCTGGGTCACGTTTGCCAATGAGCAGGATGAGCAGCAGCGCATTCAGTTGGTCGGCGAAGACCAGGCTGATGCCGCTGCTGGCTTGATCAATTGGGGCTCGCCGTTGGGGCGGGCGCTTCTGGGAGCCCTGGTCGGCGACGAGGTGCTGTGGAAGCGCCCCGTCGGCGATCAATTGATCGAAGTGCTGCGTGTCGAAGCCGAGGTTTAGACGATGCCTTGGGCCAGCATCGCATCGGCTACTTTCACAAAGCCCGCGATGTTTGCGCCCTTCACGTAGTTGACCCGGCCGTTTTCTTCACCGTAATGCACGCAAGCATGGTGGATCGACTGCATGATGTTATGCAGTTTGCTGTCCACTTCGCCGGCAGTCCACAGCAGGCGCATGGCGTTCTGCGACATTTCCAGGCCGCTCACGGCCACGCCACCTGCGTTGGATGCCTTGCCCGGCGCGAACAGGATGCCCGTCTCGATAAAGATATCCACAGCTTCCAGTGTGGTCGGCATGTTGGCGCCTTCCGCCACGCAAATGCAGCCGTTGCGCAGCAGGGTGCGGGCCGCTTCGGCGTCGAGTTCGTTCTGGGTGGCGCATGGCAGGGCGATGTCGCAGGCCAGTTCCCACGGGGTTTTGCCGGCGCGGAATTCCAGGCCATAACGGGCAGCCAGTTCGCTGATGCGACCGCGCTGGACGTTTTTCAATTCCAGCAGCGCCGACCATTGCTCTTCGGTCAAACCGCTTTCGGCGTACAGGGTGCCTTCGGAGTCAGACAGGGAAATCACCTTGCCACCCAGGTCCATGACCTTGCGCGCCGCGTATTGCGCCACGTTGCCCGAACCGGAGACTGCAACGCGCTTGCCTTCGACCCGCTGGCCGCTGCGCTTGAGCATTTCCTCGGCGAAGTACACGCAACCGAAACCGGTGGCCTCCGGGCGGATCAAGCTGCCGCCATAGGCCATGCCCTTGCCTGTCAGCACGGAGGTGAACTGATTGCTGAGACGCTTGTACTGGCCGAACAGGAAACCGATCTCACGGGCCCCCACGCCGATATCGCCGGCCGGCACGTCCACGTCCGCGCCGATATGGCGATACAACTCGCTCATGAACGCCTGGCAGAAGCGCATGACTTCGGCGTCGCTCTTGCCCTTGGGATCAAAATCCGCGCCGCCCTTACCGCCGCCCATGGGCAGCGAGGTCAGGGAGTTTTTGAAAGTCTGCTCGAAGGCGAGGAATTTCAGGACCCCCAGGTTTACCGAGGGGTGAAAGCGCAGGCCGCCCTTGTACGGGCCGATGGCGCTGTTCATCTGGATACGGAAACCGCGATTAACCTGGACCTTGCCGTGATCATCCACCCACGAAACCCTGAAGGTAATCGCACGTTCTGGCTCGCAGACGCGCTCCAGGATGCCCGAGGTCAGATAGTGGGGATTGGCTTCGAGAAACGGCCACAAACTGCGTAGGACTTCTTCTACGGCCTGATGGAATTCTGGCTGGTCGGGATCGCGTTTCTTGAGGCGGGCGAGGAAGGATTCAACGGATTCGATCATGAAAAGTCTCGGCAAATTTATTGTCGTTAAAGGAGATTTGTCCCGGACTTTATCAATTCATGTCGCACCGCGACAGGGCAAAATGTCGCATTTGTGAATTTAAATGGTGCGCTTTATATAAATAAACCCAAAAAAAGGCTTTTTATGCACCTTAAAAGGGATCGTATATCCAAGTGCCGCACCAATAGGAGAATCGTCATCGGGAGCAAGCCCCCTCCCACATTTGAACGGCGTACACCGCAAAATTGATCGTTCCCACGCTCCGCGTGGGAATGCAGCACAGGACGCTCCGCGTCCGCTTTTAGAGTCGTGACGCAGAGCGTCACAGGATGCATTCCCACGCAGAGCATGGGAACGAGCGCAAAAAAAAAGCGGAGCCCGAAGGCTCCGCTCTTTCAAACCACCAGCCTGAATCAGGCCAGTTTCTTGTGCCGTACACGGTGCGGCTGGGCAGCTGCTTCGCCCAAACGCTTCTTACGGTCCGCTTCGTACTCGGTGTAGTTACCTTCGAAGAACACCGCTTGCGAGTCGTCTTCGTACGCCAGGATGTGGGTCGCGACGCGGTCAAGGAACCACCGATCGTGAGAGATCACAATGGCGGCGCCAGGGAAGTCCAGCAGGGCTTCTTCCAGGGAACGCAGGGTTTCAACGTCGAGGTCGTTGGACGGTTCGTCGAGCAGCAACACGTTGCCGCCCTCTTTCAAGGTCAGGGCCAAGTGCAAGCGACCGCGCTCACCACCGGACAGGTCCTTGACGAACTTCTGCTGGTCGCCGCCCTTGAAGTTGAAACGACCAACATAGGTGCGCGACGGGATTTCATAGTTGCCGATGCGGATCTGGTCGGAACCGTCGGAAATCTGCTGGAACACGGTCTTGCTGCCGTCGAGGTCTTCGCGACTCTGGTCCACACAGGCCAGCTGCACGGTTTCGCCGACTTCGATGGTGCCGGAGTCCGGGGTTTCCTTGCCCATCAGCATGCGGAACAGGGTCGACTTACCGGCACCGTTACCACCAATAACGCCGACGATCGCGCCTTTTGGCATGGAGAACGACAGGTTGTCGATCAGCACGCGGTCGCCATAGCCTTTGGAAACGTTCTTGAACTCGATGACCTTGTCACCCAGGCGCGGACCAGCCGGGATGTAGATCTCGTTGGTCTCGCTGCGTTTTTGGAATTCTTGCGACTGCATTTCTTCGAAGCGTTGCAGACGTGCCTTGGATTTGGACTGGCGGGCCTTGGCGCCTTTGCGCACCCACTCCAGTTCTTCCTTCATGGCTTTTTCGTGGGCCGACTGTTGCTTGGATTCAGCAGCCAGACGGTCGGACTTGGCTTCCAGCCAACCGGAGTAGTTGCCCTCGTAAGGGATACCGGCGCCACGGTCGAGTTCGAGGATCCAGCCGGCCACGTTGTCCAGGAAGTACCGGTCGTGCGTGATCGCAACCACGGTGCCCGGGAAATCGTGAAGGAAATGTTCCAGCCAGGCGACGGAATCGGCGTCCAAGTGGTTGGTAGGTTCGTCGAGCAGCAGCATGTCGGGGGCGGACAGCAGCAGGCGGCACAGAGCCACACGACGCTTCTCACCACCAGACAGGAATTCAACCTTGGCGTCCCACGCCGGCAAGCGCAGCGCATCCGCGGCGACTTCCAACTGGCGCTCCAGGTTGTGACCGTCGCTGGCCTGCAGGATGGCTTCGAGCTTGGCCTGTTCGGCGGCGAGCTTGTCGAAGTCGGCATCTTCATCGGCGTAGGCGGCGTAGACCTCGTCCAGGCGGGCCTGGGCGTTCTTGATCACGCTGACGGCTTCCTCGACCACTTCACGCACGGTCTTGGTCGGGTCCAGGATCGGCTCTTGCGGCAGGTAGCCGATGTTCAGTTCAGGCATCGGGCGAGCTTCGCCTTCGAACTCGGTGTCGACGCCGGCCATGATTTTCAACAGCGTGGACTTACCCGAACCGTTGAGGCCGAGCACGCCGATCTTGGCGCCTGGGAAGAAGGACAGCGAAATGTTTTTCAGGATTTCCCGCTTCGGCGGAACAACTTTTCCCAGCCGATGCATGGTGAATACGTATTGAGCCATGGTAAACCTAGCGTCAGTGACTGATGAATTGAGCGGGCGAAGCCCGTGCCAGGCCATGCGCCGCGCGGGCCGTTGACGGTGATCAATGCCTGCGTGCGGAAAAAGCCTGAGTATCTGGGGCTGGAACGCCCCCGCGTAACCGGCAAAGCTACCTGAATGCGCTTGGTCAGTCCAGCCAAGCGGGGCTGGCACTTTGCCACAAGTCAAGGCATGCTAGCCGCCCTCCGGGCGCCCGGCTTATAGTGCACGTCGCGCGCCAGTCCAGCCAAACCGCAGGATCACAGCTTGTCCAAAGTCACGCCGCCCACTCCCTTGCGCGCCGCTCATATAGCGCCGGGAGCACCCCTGCACGGCACCCTTAAAGGCGCATTGGCGACGCTTGTCCTCATGCTGCTCGCACTCTTGTTCTGGCAACTGCTCGACCAACTGCAGCAGAACCAGAAAGACCACCAGCAATACACCATCGACTACAGCGCCGACCTGGCCGAGCAAATCAGCCTGAACATGGCCCTGAGCGCAAAGATCGCGCTGAACCTGCTGCCGATGGTCGAGCCTCCTCGCAACAGCGAACAGCAACAAGCCTTGATGCACACCTTGCAGCGCTCGCTGCCGGAACTGCGCAGCATCGCCCTGCTCGCCCCCAGCGGCGCGATGATCCATGACAGTGCCAATGACAGCCAGGACAGCGCCTGGCTTGAGGAACTGGTGCAACGCAGCAACGGGCAGTCCTACTATTTGAGCAACAACAGCGACGGCACCCTCATTTATCTACTGCTGCACCAGCCCAGCGGCGGTTCACGCCTGTACTGGGCCCTGCGCCTGGCACCCAACTACCTGACCAACCTGACCCGCCAGGACGGCCAGGGCCAGCGGCCGCTGTGGGCCATCGAAAACCCCCTGAACCACCGCGTGATCAGCCGTGACAGCGGGATGCCGGCGCAATGGGCCAGCGCCCTGACCCAGGACGAATTGAATAAAAGCGTGCTGGTCACGCCGCTGAGCAAGAGCGACTGGCAATTGCGCGGGCTGTTCGACCGCAACGCGGTGTTGGAGCAACTGCTGCCGGCGTTTATCGGCAAATGCCTGCTGGGCCTGGCCTTCTCGCTGATCCCGGTGATCGTGCTGCTGAACATGCGTCGCCGTCAGCGCCAAGTGCACGAAGGCCGCCGGCGCTACCAGGATATTTTCGAAGGCACCGGCGTGGCCTTGTGCGTGCTCGACCTGTCGGGCCTCGGCGCGTTCTTTGACAAGTCGCACTTGCACACCCGCGAGCAGTTGCGCGACTGGCTGCAAAGCAACCCCGAAGAGCGCCAGCAACTGCTCAAGGAACTGCGCATCACCGAGGTCAACCAGGTGGCGGTGCGCCTGCTCAACGTTAGCTCCTGCGAACAAGCCTGGGAACGCTTGATCGATGATTGCCCGCGCAACGCCACGTCGATCGGCTACCAGATACTGGAAGCGGTCCTGGCCCAACAAAAACAGCTGGAGCTGGAAATCCAGCTCAACGATGTCAGCGGTAACGAACAATACCTGTGGCTGGTGATGCGCCTGCCAGAGCAGCAGGACGACTTCAAGGCGGTGATCCTCAGCATCAGCGACATCACCAGCCGCAAGCTGATCGAACTGTCGCTGGTGGAGCGTGAAAGTTTCTGGTCGGACGTGGTGCGCACGGTGCCTGATCACCTGTACGTGCAGGACGTGATCAGCCAGCGCATGATTTTCAGCAACCACCACTTGGGGCACACCCTCGGCTACAACAAGGCCGAACTGCAGCAAATGGGCGAGTACTTCTGGGAAATCCTGTTGCACCCCGAGGACGCCGAGCATTACCACGAATTACGCCAGCAGCAACGCCAGGTCGGCTACTCGACCCAGTTGCAGTGCCAGTTGCGCTTTCGCCACCGTAATAACCAATGGCGCCGCTTCGATATCCGCGAGCAAGCCCTGGCCGGGGACAAGAGCACACAAGTCACGCGCATCATCGGCGTGGCCAAGGACATTACCGACCAGATCGAAGCCAGCGAATCCCTGCGTGACAGCGAACAGCGCTACCGAATGTTGGCCGAAAGCATCAGCGACGTGATCTGCTCCACCGACAGCCAATTGGCCCTCAACTACATCAGCCCGTCGGTCAACGCCGTGTTGGGATATGACGTGGACTGGGTGTTCAAGAACGGCTGGCAGTCGATCATTGCCAACCCGCAGCAATTGGCCGGTATTTACAGCTTGGTCGAGCAGGTCAGCCGTGCCTTGGGCGACCCCGAGGCGCTGGCCAGGCTGCGTGATGAAGTGCACACCCAACTCTTCCTGTTTGACTGCCTGCGCGCCGATGGCCGCAAAGTGCCGATCGAGCTGCGCCTGGTGCTGGTGTGGGATGAGCACGGCGCCTTTGAGGGCATCCTCGGCGTGGGCCGCGATATCAGCCAGCAGCGTCGTGCCGAGAAAGACCTGCGCATGGCGGCCACGGTATTCGAGCACTCCACCTCGGCGATCCTGATCACCGACCCGGCGGGCTATATCGTGCAGGCCAACGAGGCGTTCAGCCGGGTGAGCGGGTATGCGGTAGCGGACGTACTCGACCAACTGCCGAACATGCTCACCGTCGACGAACAACAGGAAGCTCACCTGCGCTACGTGCTCAAGCAACTGCACCAGCACAGCACCTGGGAAGGCGAAGTGTGGCTCAAGCGGCGCAACGGCGAGCATTACCCGGCCTGGGTCGGCATTACTGCGGTGTTCGACGATGAAGGCGACCTGGCCAGCTACGTGTGTTTCTTCAGTGACATCAGCGAGCGCAAGGCCAGCGAGCAGCGCATCCACCGCCTCGCTTACTACGACGCCCTGACCCACCTGCCCAACCGCACGCTGTTCCAGGACCGCCTGCACACTGCGCTGCAGTCGGCCGAGCGGCAGAAGTCGTGGGTGGTGCTGATGTTCCTCGACCTCGACCGCTTCAAACCAATCAACGACTCCCTCGGCCACGCCGCCGGCGACCGTATGCTCAAGGAAATGGCCACCCGCCTGCTCGGTTGCGTAGCTGAAGACGACACCGTGGCGCGCATGGGCGGTGATGAGTTCACCTTGCTCCTGCAACCGCGGGTCAGCCGCGAGATGGCGCTGAACCGCGCGATTCACGTGGCCGAGCAGATTCTCGCCAGCCTGGTGAAACCCTTCGTACTGGAAGGCCGTGAGTTCTTCGTAACCGCCAGTATCGGCATCGCCCTCAGCCCCCAGGACGGCAACGAGCTGAGCCAGCTGATGAAAAACGCCGACACCGCGATGTATCACGCTAAAGAACGCGGCAAAAACAACTTCCAGTTCTACCAGGCCGACATGAACGCCAGCGCCCTGGAACGCCTGGAGCTGGAAAGCGACCTGCGCCACGCCCTGGAGCAGGACGAATTCGTGCTCTATTACCAACCGCAATTCAGCGGCGATGGCAAACGCCTGACCGGCGCCGAAGCACTGCTGCGCTGGCGTCATCCGCGCCGGGGGCTGGTGCCGCCGGGAGATTTCATCCCGGTGCTGGAAGAATTGGGGCTGGTGGTGGACGTGGGCGACTGGGTGATCAGCGAAGCCTGTCGCCAGCTCAAGACCTGGCACCAGAACAAGGTGCGGGTGCCGAAGGTCTCGGTGAACATCTCTGCGCGGCAGTTCTCCGACGGCCAGCTGGGTACGCGCATCGCTAACATCCTCAAGGACACCGGCCTGCCGCCGGCGTGCCTGGAGCTGGAGCTGACCGAAAGTATCCTGATGCGCGAGGTCAACGAAGCCTTGCAGATACTCGCCAGCCTGAAGAACCTCGGCCTGAGCATCGCGGTGGACGACTTCGGCACCGGCTATTCCTCGCTCAATTACCTCAAGCAGTTCCCGATTGACGTACTGAAGATCGACCGCACTTTCGTCGACGGCCTGCCGTCCGGCGAGCAGGACGCGCAAATCGCCCGCGCCATCATCGCAATGGCCCACAGCCTCAACCTGGCGGTGATCGCCGAGGGCGTGGAAACCCATGAGCAGTTGGACTTCCTGCGCGAACATGGCTGCGATGAGGTGCAAGGGTATCTGTTCGGGCGGCCGATGCCGGCGAGCCGGTTCGAGGCGCAGTTCAGTAACGACGCCCTCTTCATGTTCGATTGAATATTTGCGGTGAAGCCGCTGGCCTCATCGGGAGCAAGCCCCCTCCCACACTTGAATGTGTTCACAAATTAAAAATGTGGGAGGGGGCTTGCTCCCGATGGCGCCGGCATGTTCACCGCAGCTTCCTGGATGAACGCCACTTGTCCGCGACATGATGTCCTTTCATATGCCATCTAAAACCCATTGAGTTAGAATGCCCTCCTTTTCTGCCCCCGATCCTTGAGGACCGCCATGTTCAGCCGTGATTTGACTATTGCCAAGTACGACGCCGATCTCTTCGCCGCCATGGAGCAAGAAGCCGTGCGCCAGGAAGAGCACATTGAGCTGATCGCTTCGGAAAACTACACCAGCCCTGCGGTGATGGAGGCTCAAGGTTCGGTTTTGACCAACAAGTACGCCGAAGGCTACCCAGGCAAGCGCTACTACGGTGGTTGCGAATACGTCGACGTGGTTGAGCAATTGGCCATCGACCGTGCCAAGGAACTGTTCGGCGCCGATTACGCCAACGTCCAGCCACACGCCGGCTCCCAAGCCAACAGCGCCGTTTACCTGGCCCTGCTGCAAGGCGGCGACACCATCCTGGGCATGAGCCTGGCCCACGGCGGTCACCTGACCCACGGCGCCAGCGTTTCCTCCTCCGGCAAGCTGTACAACGCCGTTCAATACGGTATCGATGCCAACGGCCTGATCGACTACGACGAAGTCGAGCGCCTGGCGGTCGAGCACAAGCCAAAAATGATCGTGGCCGGTTTCTCTGCCTACTCGCAGATCCTGGATTTCCCACGTTTCCGCGAAATCGCCGACAAGGTTGGCGCTTACCTGTTCGTAGACATGGCCCACGTGGCCGGTCTGGTCGCCGCTGGCGTCTACCCGAACCCGGTCCCCTTCGCTGACGTGGTCACCACCACTACCCACAAGACCCTGCGCGGTCCACGTGGCGGCCTGATCCTGGCTCGCGCCAACGCCGAGATCGAGAAAAAGCTGAACTCCGCCGTATTCCCGGGCGCCCAAGGTGGCCCGCTGGAGCACGTGATCGCCGCCAAAGCGATCTGCTTCAAGGAAGCGCTGCAGCCTGAGTTCAAGACTTACCAGCAACAAGTGGTGAAAAACGCCAAGACCATGGCCGAAGTGTTTATCGCACGCGGCTTTGACGTGGTGTCCGGCGGTACTGAAAACCACCTGTTCCTGCTGTCGCTGATCAAGCAGGACATTTCCGGTAAAGATGCTGACGCTGCCCTGGGCAAAGCCTTCATCACCGTGAACAAGAACTCCGTACCGAACGACCCACGTTCGCCGTTCGTCACCTCCGGCCTGCGCTTCGGCACACCGGCTGTGACCACTCGTGGCTTTAAAGAAGCAGAGTGCAAGGAACTGGCCGGCTGGATCTGCGACATCCTGGCAGACCTGAATAACGAAGCCGTGATCGACGCGGTCCGTGAGAAGGTCAAGGCCATCTGCAAAAAGCTGCCGGTTTACGGCGCTTGATTGCAGTTGCTTGACTAAGAAGCCCGGCTCTTGAGCCGGGCTTTTTTATGCCTGTTCCAATTTGAACAGTCAAACCTGTGGGAGGGGGCTTGCTCCCGATAGCGGTGGTTCAGCCAGCCGATGTGTGTCTGATGTACCGCTATCGGGAGCAAGCCCCCTCCCACATTTTCCAATCGTTCCCACGCGCAGCAAAGGAATGCAGCCCAGGACGCTCCGCGTCCCAACGCGTGACGCAGAGCGTCACAAGAGGCATTCCCACGCAGAGCGTGGGAACGATCACGTATTTCAGGTCAAGGCCGGTAGACCCGCGCAAAGCCTTCGCGAATCTTGTCTTCCGGCAACTCATCGGCAATAAACACAATCACGCTCTCGCGCGCCTCGCCCTCGGCCCATTCGGTGTCCCAATCGAACCCGTAGAGCTTCAGCACGCCCTGGAACACCATGCGCCGGTCTTCCCCGGCAATGTTCAGCACGCCCTTGTAACGCAGCAACTGCTTGCCGTGGTCTTCCAACAGTTCGTTCATGAACTCGCTGAGGCGGTCGATATCCAGCGGCTGGTCGGTGCGCAGCACCAGGCTGGAGATGCGGTCGATGGACGGCGCAGCACTCACCGGCCGCAGGCTCATGCCGGCATTGAGGTTGAAGCCACGCACATCGAGCAATTGCGCCAGGTCGATGTTGCCGTGGTCGACCACACGAATCGGCGCGCGGCGGTTGATGCGGGTCAGACGCTGGCTGAGAGCGTCGAAGGTCGCGTCGTCCACCAGGTCGCGTTTGCTCACCAGCAAGCGGTCGGCAAAACCGATCTGCGCCTGGGCGATGGTCTGGGTCAGGTGATGTTCGGCGTGGGCCGCGTCCACCAGGGTGATGATGCCGTCGAGGATATAGCGCTCGCGCAGCTCTTCATCGATGAAAAAGGTCTGGGCCACGGGCGCCGGGTCGGCCAGGCCGGTGCACTCGATCACCAGGCGGTCGAAGGCGATCTCGCCGCTGTCCAGGCGTTCGAGCAGCAGGTACAGGGCTTTGGTCAGGTCGGTGTGGATGGTGCAGCACACGCAGCCGTTGGACAGGGTCATGACTTGCACCGGATCGGTGCCCAACAATTGGGTGTCGATACCGGCGTCACTGAATTCGTTTTCGATCACGGCGATTTTCAAGCCGTGTTCGGCCTTGAGCAGGTGGCGCAGCAAGGTGGTCTTGCCGGCGCCGAGGAAGCCGCTGAGGATCGTGACGGGGATGGGAGAGGACAAAACTATTCTCCTGATAACTGAAGGAATACAAAACAAATGTGGGAGGGGGCTTGCTCCCGATAACGGTGTGTCAGCGACATACAAGTGCCTGACACAGCTATCGGGGGCAAGCCCCCTCCCACAGTAGATCACCGCCAGCCCAAACTAACGGGTCAGCAGCACTTGGGCCCACCCTTGCCGCCGTAACGGGCTTCCTGGCGTTCCCGGAAGAACGCCTTGTAGTCCATCATCGGTTTGTCCGGGTGTTTGGTTTGCATATGCTCGACGTAAGTGTCGTAGTCGGGCATGCCGACCATCAGGCGCGCGGCCTGACCGAGGTATTTACCGAGGCGACTGATGTCATTGAACATGCTTGCAATCCTCGATTACGCGTCCGGTACGGCCTGGAACGGGGCTTCTTTATCCGTACGCTCTTTGGTGCCCCAGGCGGCGATGCCAACCTTGAGCGCATAGAACAGGATGCTGAACACCACGAACAGGAACAGCGCCGTCAGCGTTGCATTGGTGTAGGCGTTCCAGATCACGTGCTGCATTTGGTCGATGCTCTTGGCCGGAGCCAGGATCTGGCCGTTAGTCAGCGCATCGCTGTACTTCTTGGCCAGCGACAGGAAGCCGATCGCCGGGTTGGCGTCGAACAGTTTGATGAAGCCCGCCGTAGTGGTGCAGATCAGCAGCCATACCGCCGGCAGCATGGTCACCCAGATGTAGCGCTGGCGTTTCATTTTGATCAGCACAACGGTTGCGAGCATCAGCGCGATACCGGCCAGCATCTGGTTGGAGATGCCGAACAGCGGCCACAAGGTGTTGATGCCGCCCAGTGGGTCGATTACGCCCTGGTACAGCAGGTAACCCCACATGGCCACGCAACCAGCAGTCGCAATCAGGTTGGCGGTCCACGACTCGGTGCGTTTCAGCGCCGGCACGAACGAGCCCAGCAGGTCTTGCAGCATGAAGCGACCGGCACGGGTACCGGCGTCGACGGCGGTCAGGATGAACAGGGCTTCGAACAGGATTGCAAAGTGGTACCAGAACGCCATGGTGTTTTCACCCGGCAGGACACTGTGCAGGATCTGCGCGATACCCACCGCCAACGTCGGCGCACCACCGGCACGCGCCAGGATGGTGGTTTCACCGATGTCGTGGGCAACTGCTGACAGCGCCTCAGGCGTAATCGCAAAGCCCCAACTGCTGACAGTTTGAGCGACGGTGACCACGTCGGAACCGACAATTGCCGCCGGGCTGTTCATGGCGAAGTACACGCCAGGCTCGATCACCGAAGCGGCAACCATTGCCATGATGGCCACAAACGACTCCATCAGCATGCCGCCGTAACCGATATAACGGGCATGGCCTTCATTGGCCAACAGCTTGGGCGTGGTGCCCGAAGAGATCAGCGCGTGGAAACCCGAGACCGCGCCACAGGCGATGGTGATGAACAGGAACGGGAACAAGCCGCCCTTCCATACCGGGCCGGTGCCATCGATGAACTGGGTCAACGCCGGCATTTTCAGGTCGGGCATGGTCACCAGGATGCCGATCGCCAGGGCGATGATGGTGCCGATTTTCAGGAAGGTGGAGAGGTAGTCACGCGGCGCCAGGATCAGCCACACCGGCAGTACCGCAGCGACGAAACCGTAGCCGATCAGCATCCAGGTGATCTGGATTCCGGTGAAGGTGAAGGCCTTGGCCCAGACCGGGTCAGCGGCAATTTGCCCGCCCAGCCAGATCGAACCCAGCAGCAACAGCACGCCGATGATCGAGATTTCACCGATGCGGCCCGGGCGGATGTAGCGCATGTAGATGCCCATGAACATCGCGATCGGGATGGTCGCCATCACGGTGAAGATGCCCCATGGGCTCTCGGCCAGGGCCTTGACCACGATCAGCGCCAGCACCGCGAGGATGATGATCATGATCAGGAAGCAGCCGAACAGCGCGATGGTCCCGGGGATGCGGCCCATTTCTTCGCGGACCATGTCCCCAAGGGAGCGGCCGTTGCGACGGGTGGACAGGAACAGGATCATAAAGTCCTGCACCGCACCTGCCAGCACCACGCCGGCAATCAGCCAGAGCGTGCCCGGCAGGTAGCCCATTTGCGCCGCCAATACGGGGCCGACCAGCGGGCCTGCACCGGCAATCGCCGCAAAGTGGTGACCGAAAAGGATGTGTTTGTTGGTCGGCACATAGTCCAGACCGTCGTTATTGACCACTGCGGGGGTGGCCCGTCGTGGATCGAGCTGCATCACATTGTTTGCGATGAACAGACTGTAGTAACGGTAAGCAACCAGATAAATGGCCACTGCTGCGACCACAATCCACAAGGCGTTGATCGCCTCGCCGCGGCGCAAGGCCACTACGCCCAGGGCGCACGCTCCTACGATTGCCAGCAGCAGCCAGGGTAAGTGGCGTAGCAGGCTATTATTATTTTTCATGTTTATATTCCAGCCAGGGTGGACAGAAAGGACAGCCATCCGGAGTTTAGCGCTACTGGCCTTAAAGGCCACCCCCCTACGTTGGTCTAGAGCCTTGCAAGGACAAAAAAAGCAGAAATAAACGCACCGTGATGGCTCAGGGCTACAATTCGTTTATCCACAGAGGGTTTCACCATGACCGAGCAGCCTAGCGATCGACGCCGTTTCCGGCGAATTGCCTTCGATGCCAAGACCGAACTGAAGCAAGACGGCCATGTGTGGCCAGTGCAATTGGTCGATTTGTCGCTCAAGGGGCTATTGGTGCAACGCCCTGAGGGGTGGCCCGGCCATCGCTACGAATCGTTCGATGTGGACATTCATCTGGACGCCCAGACCGACGTGAAGATGCAAGCACGCCTGACCCACGACGAGAATGGGCAGTTGGGGTTTGTGTGCGAGCACATCGACCTGGACTCGATCAGCCATTTGCGGCGGCTGATCGAGTTTAACCTGGGTGACGAAGTCGAACTGCACCGAGAGCTGGCGGCGCTAATGGAGATCTAAAAACCAACCCAAATCAAAATGTGGTGTGGCTGGCTATTCGAATAACGCATCCAGCGCCTGCTCCAGGCGCGTCACCCCGACCACCTGCAAACCCGGCGGCATTTCCTTCGGGGCATTGCCCTTGGGCACAATCGCGCGCTTGAAGCCGTGCTTGGCGGCTTCTTTTAAACGCTCCTGGCCGCTGGGCACCGGGCGCACTTCGCCAGACAGGCCGACTTCGCCAAACACCAGCAGGTCGTGTGGCAGCGGCCGGTTGCGCAGGCTGGACATCACCGCCGCCATCAAGGCCAGGTCGGACGCGGTTTCCAGCACCTTGACCCCGCCCACCACGTTGAGGAACACGTCCTGGTCGTGGGTGGGAATACCGCCGTGGCGGTGCAACACCGCCAACAACATCGCCAGGCGGTTCTGATCCAGGCCGAGGGTCACACGGCGCGGGTTGGCCAGATGGCTGTCATCCACCAGTGCCTGGACTTCCACCAGCATCGGCCGGGTGCCTTCCCACGTCGCCATCACTACGCTGCCTGGAACCTCTTCCTGGGCACGCGTCAGAAAAATCGCCGAAGGGTTAGAGACTTCTTTCAGCCCCCGGTCAGTCATGGCGAACACGCCCAGCTCATTCACCGCGCCAAAGCGGTTCTTCACCGCCCGCAGCAAGCGCAAGCGCCCATCGGACTCGCCTTCGAAATACAGCACGGTGTCGACCATGTGCTCCAGCACCCGCGGCCCGGCCAGCGCGCCTTCTTTGGTCACGTGGCCGACCAGGAAGATCGCCGTGCCGCTCTGCTTGGCATATCGCACCAGCAGCGCTGCACTTTCGCGTACCTGGGACACGCCGCCCGGCGCCGATTGCAGCTGCTCGGTGAAAATCGTCTGGATCGAGTCGATCACCATGACCTTGGGCTTTTCGATCCGGGCGGTGGCGATGATGCTTTCGATGCAGGTTTCGGTCATCACCCGCAGCTGGTCCTGGGGCAGGCCGAGTCGGCGTGCGCGCATGGCCACTTGTTGCTGGGATTCTTCGCCGGTGACGTACAGCGCCGGCATGCGGCTGGCGATGCTGCACAGGGTTTGCAGCAGGATCGTCGACTTGCCGATGCCGGGGTCGCCGCCGATCAGCACCACCGAGCCGTCCACCAGGCCGCCGCCCAGTACGCGGTCGAGTTCACCGGAGGCGGTGGAGAAACGCGGGATCTCTTCGACGCTGACTTCGGCCAGGGTCTTGATCTGCGCCTGTTGCCCGGTCCAGCCGGCGCGGCCGCTGGGGGCTGCCGCACCGCCGCTTTCGATCATGGTTTCAGTGAGAGTGTTCCACGCACCGCACTCGGTGCATTGGCCGGCCCACTTGGGAAAGGTCGCGCCGCACTCCGTGCAGCCGTACATGCGCTTGGCCTTTGCCATTTGAGAACCTCCAACCGAAAAACCGCGATGATAGCTCAGCGCGGCGCCGGGGTCCGGATTTCACCGCTGGCCAATCGTGAAGCACTGTTGCCGATCGGGTCTTGCGCGTTGAGGTCGGCGCCCTTGGCTTTGAGCTCGTCGAGCAACTCGATGCGCTTGAACAGCCCGGCGTACATGGCCGCGGTCTGCCCTGCACCGTTGCGCTGGTCGGGGTTGCAGTCGGTGGCCAGCAGGCGCTGGGCGATTTTCAACTCACCCTTGAAGATCGCGCCCATCAGCGCGGTGTTGCCGCGTTTGTCCTGCGCACAGGCGTCGGCACCGGCGGCCAGCAACCGTTCCACATAGGCGTTTTCGCCGTGATAGGCGGCGAGGATCAGCGCGGTGTAGCCCTTGTCGTCCTGGGTATTGAGGCTGTAGCCGGAGTCAATGAAGGTGTTGAGCATGTCGAGGTCGCCACGGCGGGCGGCGTCGAAATAGTAATCCTGCAGCTGCGCCTTGAGCGCGACCGGGTCATTTGCGGGAGGTGTCTCGGCAAACACGTTTAACGACCAGCAGGCCAGAATAGCCACTATGAAATTACGCATGATTCAGGTCCTCTGCGGTATCCCCCGTGTAGAAGCCGGCTTGCCGGCGATGACGCCCGCGAACGCCATCGCCAGCAAGCCGGCGCCTACAGGGAGAGCGTGAGCATTAGTCGGTAAGTTTTTCGGCCAGCGCTTTGACACGCGCCAGGTCACCCTTGGCGACCCTGGCCACGCCGGTGCCGTACTCCGGGTCCGCCTTGTAGAGGAACGACAAGATGATGTGCTTGCTCACATCGTCAGTGGTGGCCAGGGAGCCGCCGAAGTTGTCGATCAGGTCCTGGCGCTCTTTTTTGTTGTAGGAGCGGTACAAATCACCCGCCTGCTTGAAGTTCTGCTCACGCTGGATCTTCGCCTGCTGGGTGCTGCCCGCCAGCGTCGACTGGCTGTAGCGCGCGGTTTGCGGCTCTTCGCGTGGCAACAGGCGGCTTGGCTGGTAGTTCACGCCGGTCGTGCTGTTGCCGAAGTTCATCGCGCCATCCTGGTTACCGTTGTTGACGGTGACCCGTGGGGCGTTGATTGGCAGCTGCAATGCGTTGGCGCCCAGGCGGTACATCTGCGTGTCGGCATAGGAGAACACCCGACCTTGCAGCAGGCGGTCTTCCGACGGTTCGATGCCCGGCACCAGGTTGGCCGGGGCCATGGCCACTTGCTCGGTTTCCTGGAAAACGTTGGCCGGGTTGCGGTTCAGCACCATCTGACCGACTTTGCGCTCGGGCACATTCGGCCATATCTTGGTGGCGTCCAGCGGGTCGAAATCAAACTTGGCCAAGTCCTCAGGCTTGAGCACTTGCACGTACAGGTCCCACTTGGGGAAGTCGCCCTTGTTGATATGCGTGACCAGGTCGTTGGTCATGTGGCTGTAGTCACGGCCCTGCACTTCGGTCACTTGCTTGGGATCAAGGTTCTTGATGCCTTGCAGGCTCTTCCAGTGGAACTTGACGTAGTGCACTTCGCCCTTGGCATTGATCAACTTGTAGGCATGTACACCGTTGCCATCCATTTCCCGGTAACTGGCCGGCGTACCGGAGTCGGAATACAGCTCGGTGAGTGTACGAGTGGACTCAGGCACATGGGAGAAGAAGTCGAAGCGACGCGAGTCATCATCCAGGTTAGTGCGCGGGTCCGGCTTGAAGGCGTGGACCATGTCCGGGAACTTGATGGCGTCGCGGATAAAGAACGTCGGGAAGTTGTTGCCCACCAGGTCCCAGTTGCCGTCGGCGGTGTAGAACTTGGTGGCGAACCCGCGCGGGTCACGCAGGGTTTCCGGGGAGTGATTACCGTGCACCACAGCCGAGAACCGCACGAACACGGGAGTCGCTTCGCCCGCCGCGAAGACCTTGGCCTTGGTCAGGTCGCTGAGGTTATCGGTGACGGTGAAAGTACCGTGAGCGCCGGTACCACGGGCATGCACCACGCGCTCAGGAATGCGCTCGCGGTCGAAGCGCTGCAGTTTCTGGATCAGCTGTACGTCTTGCAGCAGCACGGGGCCATTGGCGCCGGCGGTTTGCGAGTTCTGGTTGTCGCCGACGGCCGCACCGTTATCGCGGGTCAGGTTGGCGGCCTGTACCGACAGGGAAAGCAGGCTGGCGGTCGCCAGTACCAGCGCATGGCGCGCCAGAACCGGGCCGCAGCTCATTGGATTCTTCATCGAGGTTTCCTCTGGTTTTTTTAATGCACATTCAGTTGTGCTTGCCAGAGGCTAGTGACCCGCGAGTCAGAAGATAAATAGAAAAACACCACCAGGTCGATTAAGAAAATAAGATGGTAAGGCACTGAAATCGCGAGTATTCCGCGCGACTGGTGGCACTTTGCAAACTATTTGCGTTTTAGTGTGTCGATAAAAACCAACAGTGTTAACAGTTGTGTCAGGCAAGCCCGCTACGACTGATTTACACTGACCTCCACCCTTCTCATCTGTAACAAGGAATAACCTATGGGCGTGATCAGTGAGTTCAAGGCCTTCGCGGTCAAAGGTAATGTGGTCGACATGGCCGTGGGTATCATCATCGGCGCTGCCTTCGGCAAAATTGTTTCCTCGTTTGTGGGCGACGTGGTGATGCCTCCCATCGGTCTGTTGATCGGTGGCGTGGACTTCGGTGATCTGGCGGTGACGCTCAAGGCAGCGCAGGGCGATATCCCGGCGGTCGTGCTGGCCTACGGCAAGTTCATCCAGAGTGTGATCGACTTCGTGATCGTCGCGTTTGCGATCTTCATGGGCGTGAAAGCCATCAACCGCCTCAAGCGTGAAGAAGCCGTAGCACCTACCCTGCCGCCGACGCCGAGCAAGGAAGAAGTGTTGCTGGGTGAGATCCGTGATCTGCTCAAGGCACAGAACGACAAGCCGCTCTAAGCCGCATCGTTTTGTAAGAAGGCGCCCCAAGGGGTAATGCCGATCAGTTAAGAAATAGAAAGAGCGCAAAGTAACCTGTGGCGAGGGAGCTTGCTCCCGCTGGGCCGCGAAGCGGCCCCAAAGATGGGACTGCTACGCAGTCCAACGGGAGCAAGCTCCCTCGCCACAGGTACAGTGTTCGCCCTTAACTGACTGGCATTACCCCAAGGGGCGCCTTTTTGTTACCAGTAGTTTTCCACCGCCACCTGGCCAGGGCGCCGCGAAAGACTCAATTGCATATCGCGCAGCTTGAGCAACTGACGGGTGTCGTCGATCATCTGCGGGTTGCCGCAAATCATCACGCGGGAGTGCTCCGGGGTCAGCGCGACGCCGGCCGTGCGTTCCAGCTCGCCATTTTCAATCAACGTCGTGATACGCCCATTCAGCGCGCCCGGATGTTGCTCGCGGGTGACGAGGGGGACGTAGGTGAGTTTGTGCGCGTACTCGGCCAGGTACTCACGCTCACCCAGCGTCTTGATCAACGACTGGTACGCCAGCTCCCGGGCTTCGCGGGCGCTGTACACGAGGATGATGCGCTCGAATTTCTCCCACACCTCGAAGTCCTGCAGGATCGACAGGAACGGCGCCACCCCGGTGCCGGTGCCCAGCAGCCACAGGTCACGCCCGTCCACAAAGCGGTTCAGGGTCAAAAAGCCGGTGGCCTGGCGCTCGACCATCAAGGTATCGCCGACCTTCAGGCGACTCAGCTCGCTGGTGAACTCGCCGCCGGGGACAACAATCGAGAAGAAATCCAGGTGCTCATCAAACGGCGAGGACACCACGGAATAGGCGCGCCACACGGTGCTGCCGTCCACCTTGGTCACACCGAGACGCACGAACTGGCCGGCGGTAAAACGAAAGCCAGGGTCGCGGGTGGTGCGCAGGGTGAAGAGGCTGGGGGTCAGCGATTGCACGTCGAGCAAGGTCTGGCGGGTAAATTTCTCAGCACTGGCCGTCATGGGGGGCTCCGTTCTACAGGTGCCCTAGTGTCCCTCAAAGTGGCGCGCAGAAACACCTGCGGTGGGTAGTGGCAAATTCAAGCTGCTCGACAGCAATCAGAATGATGGCAATTTAGTTGCATTCCTAATCAATTCGCTATTACGCAACTGTACTCTGAACCGTTAGCGCAGCCCGGGCGTTGTCATTTATTTACCAACAAATCGACAACTCACTAAAAACCCGAAAGAAATACTTAGTTGCTTGAATAGCTCACTAATTGGCTGTCCAGAAAATCCCTATTAATGCCTGTTGTTCAAAAGCGAAAATTTACGCCCACGCTGTAGCCGATGTCCTACACTCGTTCGGGTGCTGCATTGGGATTCAGGACGTCCCCAAGTACACCCAATCCCATGGAGAGTTACCAATGGTCAACTGGCGCAATAAAAGGCTTCCCCAGATAGAAGGCGAGGACGAGATAACCAGTGTATTTGAGATGGTCATCAACGAAACGTATCAACTCGGCTTCCAATTCTGCTCTTTCAAGATGAGTGCCCAACAACCCTCCAACCAAACCAGCCTGTTTGAAAAAAACAACTATCCAAACGAATGGAACACCCTTTACAAAGAAGCCATGTTTGCTGATGTCGATCCCGTTCTGGTGCATTGTCAGCGCTCCGTGTTGCCGTTCGTCTGGAAGGAAACGTCATTCCAGGGCACCCCTCATCTATGGACACTGGCCAAATCCCACGGCGTGCATTTGGGATGGACCCAACCGCTGCATGGCCCCCAAGGCGTTTTCAGTATGCTGACGCTGGGCCGAAGCAAAGACGAAATCAGCCCGGAGGAGCTTTACGAAAAAGCCGGCATCGCATTGTGGCTGTGTCATGCAATGCACAGCGTTGTGTCGCATAAGTACGCCAACGCCCCCGCTCCCAAGCCCTGCAGCAATTTGACCGTGCGCGAGCTCGAAGTCCTGCGTTGGTCAGCGTTAGGCAAGACCGCCGCCGAGATCGCGCAGATTCTGTGCCTGTCCGAGCGCACCGTCGGCTTTCACAACTGCAGTTCAATGAGGAAACTGGGCGTCAATAACAAGATCGCCGCCGTCATGAAGGCCGCCCAATCCGGGCTGCTGTGAAACACTCCATGTAATCCTTGCGAAAAAAACGTAACATTTGCGACCTGTTCCGGGTGATGACGCAGCTTCAAACCTCGCGTCGCCGTTCACCCCAATGGTTCGATTCCCCCAGAGTTTTCTCCCGCCATGCCCCTGCTCGAAAGCCCCTTCGCCCAGCTCGATCTGATCCGCCAGCCAGAGCAACACAATGATCCGCTGCAAGCCTTTGATGCGGCCGACGAGTACCTGCTCAGCCACTTGGCCGAACAGCAGCCCTCCCTCGATACCCGCGTGCTGGTGCTCAACGACAGCTTTGGCGCCCTGGCGGCCAGCCTTGAAGGCCGGGTGCAGGTGACCTCCAGCGGGGACTCCGTCCTTGCCGCGCAAGGCCTGGAGAAAAACCTGGTGCGTAACGGCAAGGCGTTTGACGCGGTGCCGTTCATGCCATCCAGCCAAGTGCCGACAGGGCCATTCGACCGGGTGCTGATCCGCGTACCTAAAACACTGGCGCTACTGGAAGAACAGTTGATCCGCCTGCAAGGCCAGCTGGCACCGGGCGCCGAAGTGATCGCAGGGGCGATGGTCAAGCATCTGCCACGGGCGGCCGGGGATTTGCTGGAGCGTTATATCGGGCCGATGCACGCCTCCCTAGCGGTGAAGAAGGCACGGTTGTTGATCGCAACATTGGCTGACCGCCCGGCGGCGGTCTCGCCCTACCCTACTCGCTACACGCTGGACACACCGGCCATTGAGCTGCTCAACCACGCCAACGTGTTCTGCCGCGAAGACCTGGACATCGGCACCCGCGCCTTCCTGCCGCACCTGCCCAAAGGTCTGGGCAGTGCTCGCGTGGCGGACCTGGGTTGCGGCAACGGCGTGTTGGCGATTGCCAGCGCCCTGCAAAACCCCAACGCGCAGTACACACTGGTGGACGAGTCCTATATGGCCGTGCAATCGGCACTTGAGAACTGGCAGGCCACTCTCGGCGCGCGTGACGTGATCGTGCGCGCCGCCGATGGCCTGCCCGGCCAGGAACCCGACTCGCTGGACGTGGTGTTGTGCAACCCGCCGTTCCACCAGCAACAGGTGGTCGGCGACTTCCTCGCCTGGCGCATGTTCCAGCAGGCACGGGAAGCGTTGGTGGTCGGCGGAGCACTCTATATAGTCGGCAACCGTCACCTGGGTTATCACACCAAATTGGCGCGGCTGTTCCGGGGCGTCGAGCAAGTGGCCACCACGCCGAAGTTCGTGATTCTCAAAGCGCGCAAATAAAAAAACCCTGCATCTCTTGCGAGAGCAGGGTTGAAAAACCGGGCCGCAAAGCCCGGATGGGATGTCAGTGGGTGGTCAGGCCGGCCGCATTCATGAACATGCGCATCAGGCTGGCCACGACAAACAGGGCCAGCACACTGCCGGTCCAGATCATCGCCAACCACCCCAGGCGCCGCCACAATGGCTGTTTCTCGGCCTGTTCAATCTCGTGCAACGAAGGTTTGCCGGGCATGTTACGACCCTCCTAGTGATAACCGTCTTCGTGGGTGACCTTGCCGCGGAACACGTAGTAGCTCCAGAAGGTGTAGCCCAGGATGAACGGGATGATAAACAGCGTGCCCACCAGCATGAAGCCCTGGCTTTGCGGCGGCGCGGCCGCGTCCCAGATCGACACCGATGGCGGGATGATGTTCGGCCACAGGCTGATCCCCAGGCCGCTGTAGCCGAGGAAAATCAGCACCAGCGTCAGCAGGAACGGCGTGTAGTGCGCATTGCGGGCCACCGCGCGGATCAGCCCGTACATGGTCACCAGTACCAGGATCGGTACCGGCAGGAACCAGAACAGGTTGGGCAAGGTGAACCAGCGCGAAGCGATTTCCGGGTGTGTCAGCGGCGTCCAGATACTGACGATACCCATCACCGCCAGCACCACGAACGCCAACGGCCGTGCCAGGTTGTGCATCTTTTCCTGCAACGAGCCTTCGGTCTTCATGATCAGCCAGGTGCAACCCAGCAAGGCATACGCCACGATCAATGCGACGCCGCAGAACAGGGTGAACGGTGTGAACCAGTCCAGCGAGCCCCCGGCAAACTGGCGATTGACCACCGGAATACCGTCGATAAACGCCCCCAGCGCCACGCCCTGGAAGAATGTCGCCGTCAGCGAACCACCGATAAACGCCTTGTCCCACAAGTGACGCTTGTCGTCCTTGGCCTTGAAACGGAACTCGAAGGCCACGCCGCGAAAGATCAGCCCGATCAGCATCAGCATCAGCGGCAGGTACAGCGCCGACAACACCACCGAATAGGCCAGCGGGAACGCGCCGAACAACGCCGCACCGCCCAGTACCAGCCAGGTTTCGTTACCGTCCCATACCGGGGCGACGGTGTTCATCATCACGTCACGGTCGACTTTGCCCGGAATGAACGGAAAGAGAATGCCGATCCCCAGGTCGAAGCCGTCCATGACCACGTACATCATGATGCCGAAGATGATGATCACGGCCCAGATCAGCGGAAGGTCAATGCCCATCTCAATTCCCCTTGTGCTGGATGTCAGCGTGGTCGTCTTCGGTGCCATCATCGGCAGCCGACAACGGACGGGCCGGTGTGCGTTTCTGACCAGGGCCACCGTGGGTTGGCTCGGTCACGTCATGGGCCACAGGGCCTTTGCGCACCAGGCGCATCATGTAGCCCAAACCGGCACCGAACAGCGCGAAGTACACCACCACGAACAGCACCAGGGTGATGCTCATCTGCGCCAGGCTATGCCCGGACGACGCATCCGCCGTGCGCATCAACCCGTAGACCACCCACGGCTGACGACCGATTTCGGTGGTGAACCAACCGGCGAGAATCGCGATCAGGCCGGACGGGCCCATCCACAGCGCCAGGTACAGGAACGGTTTGGACGTGTACATCTTGTCGCCCCGGCGCAGCCAGAGGCTGAACAAACCGGTGAAGATCATCAGGAAGCCCAGGCCCACCATGACCCGGAACGACCAGAACACGATAGTCGAATTGGGGCGATCCTCAGGCGGGAAGTCCTTGAGGGCCGGCACCTGCTTGTCCAGCGAGTGGGTCAGGATGAGGCTGCCCAGGTAGGGAATCTCCACCGCGTATTTGGTTTTTTCGGCCTTCATGTCCGGCCAGCCGAACAGGATCAGCGGGGTCGGTTCGTCGCCGATGTTTTCCCAGTGGCCTTCAATCGCGGCGATTTTCGCCGGCTGGTGCTTCAGGGTATTGAGGCCGTGGAAGTCACCGATCACCGCCTGGATAGGCGCGACGATCAGCGCCATCCACATCGCCATCGATAACATGGTGCGGATCGCCGGGCTGTCCTTGCCGCGCAGCAAATGCCAAGCCGCCGAAGAGCCGACGAAGAACGCCGTAGCAACAAAGGCCGCCGTGGCCATGTGCATCAGGCGGTAGGGGAACGAGGGGTTGAAGATCACGGCCAGCCAATCGGTCGGGATCACGCGGCCGTCGATGATTTCAAAGCCCTGGGGCGTCTGCATCCAGCTGTTGGACGCAAGGATCCAGAAGGTGGAGATCAGCGTGCCGACGGCCACCATCACCGTGGCAAAGAAGTGCAGCTTGCGCCCCACCTTGTTCCAGCCAAACAGCATCACACCGAGGAAACCGGCTTCAAGGAAGAAGGCCGTGAGCACTTCGTACGTCAGCAACGGCCCCGTGACGGCGCCGGCGAAGTCCGAGAAGCGGCTCCAGTTGGTACCGAACTGGTAGGCCATGACCAGACCGGAGACCACACCCATGCCGAAGTTGACGGCAAAGATCTTCGACCAAAAATGGTAGAGGTCACGGTAGGTGTCGTTGCGGGTCTTGAGCCACAGGCCTTCCAGCACCGCAAGGTAACTGGCCAGGCCGATGGTGATGGCCGGGAACAGGATGTGGAATGAGATGGTGAACGCAAACTGAATTCGGGCGAGATCTAGCGCCTCCAAACCGAACATAAGTCTTCCTCTGTCAGGTAATACCGAATGCTGGCTGGAGGCCGCATCCACTGCCCCCACGGATATGGAGTGTGGCGAATTCAAATTCGTTTCTTTTTTAACCAGCCACGTAGGGAATCTAGCCTTAAGGCCGCCAGAACAAATCCTGAAATGACTTTGATCTGGATCAATCACAGTGAAAAGAGTAGTCCCATTTTCGCGGTTGGCCTGTGTGGTCTTTTGCCGCGTGACAGCTTGCCTCACTCGTCTTCTCGCAACTATTTGTTACAGCTTGATGCTAATCTCGCCCTTCCCTCCGCTTTGACCTGAATTCCCGATGCCCAGTGAACCTGCGTTGCTGTTACGTCACCATCGCCCTTTCATCGCGTTCTGGCTGGCACGGATCTTTACCGCCAGCGGCTTCCAGATGCTCACCGTGGCCATCGGCTGGAACCTCTACCAACTGACCGGCAACGTGCTGGACCTGGGTTTGGTAGGCCTGGTGGAGTTCGTGCCGCGCGTGCTGTTCATGCTGCACACCGGCCATGTGGCCGACCGCTATGAGCGGCGCAAGGTCGCCGCGATCTGCCAGACCGTACAGGCGATGATTGCCTTGTCCCTGGCCATCGGCGGCCTGACCGGCAACGTGACCCGCGAGATGATCTTTATCCTCGCCTTCCTGCTTGGCGCCGCGCGCTCGTTTGAAATGCCCACCACCCAGGCCATGCTGCCGAGCATCGTGCCCACCGCCCTGTTCCCGCGTGCGGTGGCCTCGTCGCAATCGGCCCAGCAACTGGCAACCATCGTCGCCCCGGCGCTCGGCGGTTTGCTCTATGCGTTCGGCAGCGTCTGGGTATACGGCCCGACGGTGGTGCTGTACCTGATCGCCTGCGTACTGACCCTCAACCTGCCGGCCCGCCAGACCCCCTTGAACAAAGCCAAGGCCACCATGGACTCGCTGCTGGCCGGCATTCGCTTTATCCGCAGTCGCCCGGACATCCTCGGCGCGATTTCCCTCGACTTGTTCGCCGTGCTGCTCGGCGGCGCCACCGCGTTGCTGCCGGTGTTCGCCAAGGACATATTGCTGACCGGCGCCTGGGGCCTGGGCCTGCTGCGTTCGGCACCGGCGGTGGGCGCGTTGTTGATGTCGTTGTGGCTGGCGCGGTTCTCGGTCGACCGAAAGGTGGGCCGCGTGATGTTTACCGCCGTCGGCGTGTTCGGCGTGGCGACCATTGCGTTCGGCCTGTCCACCTCGTTCTGGTTTTCCCTGGCGGTGCTGGTGGTGCTGGGCGCAGCGGACATGATCAGCATGGTGATCCGCGCCTCCTTCGTGCAGTTGGAAACCCCGGATGAAATGCGCGGACGGGTCAGCGCAGTCAACGGCCTGTTTATCGGCGCGTCGAATCAGTTGGGCGAATTCGAGTCCGGGATTACCGCCCACTGGTTCGGCACCGTACCCGCCGTGGTCATGGGCGGGATCGGTACGCTGCTGGTGACCGGGGTCTGGATCAAACTGTTCCCGAGCCTGGCCAACCGTGATCGCATGCATGTGCCAGCGGACGACACCGCTCCCAAACCCACCGCCTGATCCCATGAGGCACTGAGTCACTGAGTGACCGAGGTCAGTGTGGGAGGGGGCTTGCTCCCGATAAGGGTCTTTCAGTTAATACATCCGTTAACTGATCCACCGCTATCGGGAGCAAGCCCCCTCCCACTCTCAGGCTCTTCGTTGCTGGAAAGATCGAGTTAAAGCACCTTGTCCAGGGTGATCGGAAACTCCCGCACCCGCTTGCCGGTAGCGTGATAAATCGCATTCGCTACCGCCGCCGCCACCCCGACAATGCCGATCTCACCGACACCCTTGGACCCAAGGGCGTTGACGATTTCGTCGTGCTCCTCGACAAACACCACGTCGATCTCGCCAATATCAGCATTCACCGGAATGTGATATTCGGCCAGGCTGTGGTTCATGGAGCGGCCCAGTTGATGGTCGACCTGGGTCTCTTCATGCAGGGCCATGCCGATACCCCACACCACCCCGCCGAGAATCTGGCTGCGGGCCATCTTCGGATTGACCACGCGCCCGGCGGCAATCGCGCTGACCACCCGGCTGACCTTGATGGTGCCCAGATCTTCATCGACCCGAACTTCCACAAATACCGCCGAATGTGTGGCGCTGGCATAGCCTTCACGCTTCTTGTCCGGCTCACTGTCGACCTGCACTTCCAGCGCGTCTTCGCCACTGTCCTTGACCAACTGTGCCAACGACACACTCACGTCACCGGTATGCAACTGGCCCTCTTCATAGCGTACGGACTCGGCATCCTTGAATACCGGGTAAGTCTGCCGGGCGATTTTCAGCAACTGCGCATTCAACGCCTCACAGGCTTGCTGCACCGCCGTACCGACCGAGGACACGGTAAATGAACCGCCCTGCAACGGGGCCGTGGGCAAGGACGAATCGCCGAGCAAAAAGCTGATATCCGCGATCGACACGCCGCTGGCCTGCGCCGCGATCTGGGTCATCACCGTATAAGTACCGGTGCCGATATCGGTGGTCGCGCTGCTCACGGTCAGCTTACCGTCGGCGTCGATCCGCGCCTTGGCGCTGGCCTTCATTTGCAAGGCTTCCCAAACGCCACCGGCCATGCCCCAACCGATCAACTGACGGCCATCGCGCATGCTGCGCGGTTCCGGGTTGCGCTGGCTCCAGCCGAAACGCTCGGCACCTTCGCTGTAGCACTCGCGCAGGGCTTTGCTCGACCAGGGTTTGTCTTCGTTCTGGTTGCGCTCGGCGTAGTTGATCAGGCGCAGTTGCACCGGGTCCATGCCCAGGGCACAGGCGAGTTCATCCATCGCACACTCCAGGCCGATCACGCCCAGCGCGGCGCCGGGTGCACGCATGTCGAGCGGCGTGAACACATCCAGCGGTACCAGTTTGTAAGTCAGTTGCACGTTGTCGCAGTGGTAGAGCATGCCGCTCCACTCCACCACGTGCTCGCTGAAATCTTCGAAACGCGAGGTCTGCCCAATCGCGGTGTGCCCCAGCGCCAGCAGCCGACCGTTGGCAGCGGCGCCCATCTGCAAACGCTGCAAGGTGCGCGGGCGATAGCCGAAGGTGAACATTTGTTGACGGGTCAACGTGACACGCACCGAGCGCTTGAGCGCCAGGGAGGCCATCACCGCCAGTGGCAATTGGTACTGCGGGCGCAGGCCGGAACCAAAGGCACCGCCGACGAACGCGGCGAAGATCCGCACCTGGCTTTTGTCCAGGCCGAAGACTTTTTGCACATAGGCCTGGCAGTTCTGCGGGCCTTGGGTCTTGTCGTGGATATGCAGGGTGCCGTCCGGCTGATACAGCACGGTGCTGGCGTGGGGCTCCATCGGGTTGTGGTGTTCGATGGGGGTGCTGTAATGCACATCCAGGCTGACGGCGGCGGCGCTCCATTCGGCCTGGAAGTTGCCGCGCGGTTTGGGCGGCGTTTGTGGCGACGGGTGTGCCTGCTCCTGCAGCGCCAGCAAATCGGTGTCGAAGGCTTCACGCTCGTACTCGATTTCCAGCAGGGAACCGGCGTGCCGCGCCAGCTCCAGGTTGTCGGCGATCACCAGGGCCAGAGGCTGGCCGCTGTAGAGCACGCGGTCGTTGTACAAGGGACGAAATGGCGAGCCGTCTGCGGCATCGGCGTCGGCGAACGCATCATCGTAGCTGGCGAGTTTTGGCCGGTTGAGGTGATCAAGCACCATGACCACGCCCGGCAGCGCCAGGGCTTTGGACGCATCGACCCGCAAGACGCGGCCCTTGGTGATGGTGCTGGAGACCACGCTGCCGTGGAGCAGGCCGGCTTCGGGGAATTCGCCGGCATACCGCGCCTGGCCGGTGACCTTGAGCAGACCGTCGACTCGGTCAAGGGGTTTACCGATAGCGGTCATGGGCGTTCTCCTGCGACGGCGGCGTCGCTCAGGGCGCGAATGATTCCGCGTCGCGCCAACTTGATCTTGAAGCCGTTGTGTTCCAGCGGTTCAGCGTCTTGCAGCAGGGCGTCGGCGGCGCTGCTGAAGGTTTCACGGCTGACAGTCTGGCCGATCAGCGAGGCTTCCACCGCGCGGTCACGCCAGGGTTTATGCGCCACCCCGCCGAGTGCCAGGCGCGCATCGACGATGTTGTCGCCATCCAGTTCGAGGGCAGCGGCAACGGACACCAGGGCGAACGCATACGACGCGCGGTCGCGGATTTTCAGGTAGTGGCTGTGGCGTGCCAGGTGGTCGGCGGGCAGTTCGATGGCGGTGATCAGCTCGTCGTCGGCCAGCAGGTTGTCGCGCTCTGGCGTGTCGCCGGGCAAGCGGTGAAAGTCGGCAAACTCGATGACCCGCGCGCCGCCACGTCCTTCTACATGCACTTTCGCTTCCAGCGCTGCCAGGGCCACGCACATGTCCGAAGGATGGGTAGCCACGCATTGCGCGCTGGCGCCGAGGATCGCGTGGATGCGGTTCAGCCCGGTTCGCGCCGGGCAACCGCTGCCTGGCTCGCGCTTGTTGCAAGGCACGGTGGCGTCGTAGAAGTAGTAGCAACGGGTGCGCTGCAACAGGTTGCCCCCGGTGCTGGCCATGTTGCGCAGTTGCGGCGAGGCACCCGCGAGGATGGCCTGGGACAGCAACGGGTAACGCTGTTCGATCAGCGGGTGCCAGGCCAGGTCGGCATTGCTCACCAGGGCGCCGATGCGCACGCCGCCCTCGGCGGTTTCTTCGACCTCATGCAGCGGCAGGCCGGTGATGTCGATCAGGTGCTCGGGGCGGCTGATGTTTTCTTTCATCAGGTCCAGCAGGTTGGTGCCGCCGGCAATAAAGCGCGACGCGGCGCTGCTCAGGTGCACGGCTTCGTGTACGTCGGCCGGCTTGCTGTAGTGGAAGGGATTCATTGCTCACCTCGCTGCGTGCGGCAGGCCGGCAAGGCGTCTTCGATGGCGTCGCGGATGTTGCTGTAGGCGCCGCAGCGGCACAGGTTGCCGCTCATCAGTTCCTGGATTTGCGCAGTGTCGTGGGCGCGGCCTTCATTGGCCAGGCCGATGGCAGAGCAAATCTGGCCAGGGGTGCAGTAGCCGCACTGGAAGGCGTCGTGTTTGATAAAGGCTTGCTGCATCGGGTGCAACTGATCGCCGTCGGCCAGGCCTTCGATGGTGGTCAGCTCGGCGCCGTCGCACATCACCGCCAACGTCAGACAGGCGTTCACACGTTTGCCGTCGCGCAATACGGTACAGGCGCCGCACTGGCCGTGGTCGCAACCCTTTTTGCTGCCGACCAGGTCGAGCTGCTCACGCAGCAGGTCGAGCAAGGTGGTCCAGGGCAATACGCTCAGTTGGCGATCCTGGCCATTCAGGGTCAAGCGTATCGGGTGGGCGACAAACGGCTGGGCCGCCGCGCCATTGGGGGTCGCGCTCATAAACACCTCACGGGTTGGTGTACATCCGCGGCGTTCAGGAAAGTCGCCGTCTCAGGGGTACGACTTCCCGGGGTTTTGAGCGTTCAAGGTAATTGATCAGCGGATATTGAGCAGTGTCTTCAGGGTGTTTTGCGGGGGGTTGATCGAGGAGTTGCTGAATTGGAACCAGCCCTGGGCCTCGACGTTCAGGTCGAATATATAGATGTAGCCCATCAGCGTGCCCCTCCCCGCGCAGGCCTCGCTGATATTGCCGACCTGACACACTGCCGTGCGTTGCCCGTTCAGTTGCGCGCCATTGAAGCGGCCCATCGGGTTATTACCCAGGCCGACTTCCATCACCGAGACCTTGGTGGGCCCACGGTGCTCGCACATCTGAGTGCTCGGCGCCCGTTCCGGAATCTGTTCACTGCAACGCGCCGACTCAACCTTGAACACCCGCACCTCGCTCAAAGCCGGTGCAGTCGCGCCCCAAGCCGGTGCCGAGCCGAGCCACAGGCCGATACAACCGAACAGAGCTAGACTCCAGCCGCTGGCTTTTTTCATGCTGTCGATGACCCTGTATTAAACGTCGGCGCAGTATGCCTCAAGGCCATGATCAAGCCTATGCGCCACTGGCCCTCGGCTGCTGGTATGATGCGCCGCTTTTTCCGATCCTCTCTGAAACCACAGGCGTTTGGCGCAGTTTGTGCTTTGACTTAGAGGTCAACAAATCACGACGCAAGATAGCGTCACAGGGAGCAGGCATGCTGGAAAAGCTGTTTCAACTCAAAGCACACAACACCAACGTGCGCACCGAGATCCTCGCGGGCATCACGACATTCCTGGCCATGGCCTACATTCTGTTCGTGAACCCGAGCATCCTCGGCGAGACCGGCATGGACAAGGGCGCGGTATTTGTCGCGACCTGCCTGGCGGCGGCCATCGGTTCGACCGTGATGGGCCTGATCGCCAACTACCCGATCGCCCTGGCGCCGGGCATGGGTCTCAACGCCTTCTTTACCTACACCGTGGTCCTGCACATGGGCCACACCTGGCAGGTTGCGCTGGGGGCGGTGTTCATTTCGGCGGTGCTGTTCTTCCTGCTGTCGATATTCCGTATCCGTGAATGGATCATCAACAGCATCCCCCTGCCCCTGCGCTCGGCGATTGCTGCCGGTATCGGGCTGTTCCTGGCGCTGATCGCGCTGCATAACGCCGGGATCGTGGTCAGCAATCCGGCGACCATGGTTGGCCTGGGCGACCTGAAGCAACCGGCACCCATCCTCGCTACCCTCGGTTTTGTGCTGATCGTTGCGCTGGAGGCCCTGGCCGTACGCGGCGCGGTGCTGATCGGCATCCTCGCGGTGACTATCGTGTCCATCGTGATCGGCGTCACCCCGTTTGGCGGCGTGACCTCGATGCCACCGTCCCTCGCCCCGACCTTCCTGCAGCTGGATATCAAAGGTGCGCTGGATATCGGCCTGGTCAGCGTGATCTTCGCGTTCCTGTTCGTCGACCTGTTTGACAACTCCGGCACCCTGATCGGCGTCGCCAAGCGCGCCGGCCTGATGGGCAAGGACGGCCACATGCCGAAAATGGGCCGTGCGCTGATCGCCGACAGCACCGCCGCCATGGCCGGTTCGCTGCTGGGCACGTCGACCACCACCAGTTACATCGAGTCCGCTGCGGGCGTGAGCGCCGGTGGCCGTACCGGTTTGACCGCCGTGGTGGTCGCGATCCTGTTCCTGCTGGCGCTGTTCTTCTCGCCACTGGCCGCCAGCGTGCCCGCTTTTGCGACCGCGCCGGCGCTGCTGTTCGTCGCCGTGCTGATGACCTCGGGCCTGGCCGAAATCGACTGGGACGACATTACTGTTGCAGCGCCCGTGGTGATCACCGCCCTGGCGATGCCCTTCACTTACTCCATCGCCAACGGCATCGCCTTCGGTTTCATCGCCTGGACCGCCATCAAGCTGCTTTCGGGCCGCTACCGTGAGCTGAACCCGGCCCTGGTGATTCTGTCGATTCTGTTTGTGATCAAGCTGGGCTGGTTCAACGCATGACTTTTGACGCCACACGCTACACCGCTCAACTGCAAGACAAGGTCACGCGCTTGCGTGACCTGCTCGCACCGTTTGATGCACCCGAGCCGCAGGTCTTCGATTCGCCGTTGCAGAACTTCCGCCTGCGGGCGGAGTTCCGCCTGTGGCGCGAAGGCGGTGAACGCCACTACGCGATGTTCTCCCAGGACGACAAGCGCACGCCGATCCTGATCGAAGAATTCCCCATCGCCAGCCAGCGCATCAACCAGTTGATGCCGCAGCTCAAGGCCGCCTGGCAAGCCAGTGCCGCCCTGAGCCACAAGCTGTTCCAGGTAGAGTTCCTGACCACCCTGGCCGGCGACGCGATGATCACCCTGTGTTATCACCGCCCGCTGGATGAGCATTGGCACACTGCCGCAAACAAGCTCGCTGCCGACTTGAATGTCAGCATCATCGGCCGCTCCAAGGGCAAGCGTGATGTCATCGGCCACGACTACGTGGTGGAAAAACTCGACGTCGGTGGCCGTACGTTCAGTTACCGCCAACCCGAAGGCGCGTTCACCCAGCCCAACGGCACGGTGAACCAGAAGATGCTCAACTGGGCATACGAAGCCTTGGGCGATCGCCCGGATGATTTGCTGGAGCTGTATTGCGGCAACGGCAACTTCACCCTGCCGCTGGCGACTCGCGTTCGCAACGTGCTCGCGACCGAAATCAGCAAGACCTCGGTCAACGCGGCGCTGAGCAACCTCGATGAAAACGCGGTGGATAACGTCACCCTGGTGCGCCTCTCTGCCGAAGAACTCACCGAAGCGCTCAACGAAGTGCGCCCGTTCCGTCGCTTGCACGGCATCGACCTGAAAAGCTACGAATTCGGCAGCGTTTTCGTCGACCCGCCCCGCGCCGGCATGGACCCGGACACCTGCGAACTGACCCGGCGTTTCGACAATATCCTGTACATCTCCTGCAACCCGGAAACCCTGGCGGCGAACATTGCGCAACTGCATGACACACACCGGATTACCCAGTGCGCGCTGTTTGACCAGTTTCCGTGGACGCACCATATGGAGTCCGGGGTGTTGCTGACACGCCGTTAAATCTGCAACACGCAGCAGATCAAAAAGTGTGTGAGGGGGCTTGCTCCCGATAGCAATGTTTCAGCCACCCAACGTACAGGCTGACACACCGCCATCGGGAGCAAGCCCCCTCCCACATTGATCTTCATACATCCGTTGGTTCACCGGCATCCAAGACCTCTTTGCGTGGCCGGCCGCCCTTCTTGCCATTGGCTCGGGCGGCGGCGGCTTTGGCGGCGCTGCTCTTGCGACCGTTGCGCGACGCCACCAGGCTAGCGGCCAGCTCCATCAAAGGCTGGCTCGTAGCGATCAGGCCGGTGATGGAAACGTCCAGGTCGCGGTCCTCACAGCACAACGCCTTGCCGCCGTAACCGACCTCCAACTGCTGGAAGTCTTGTAAGGAAAACCCCTCGAACTCCGGGAGACCGGCCACCGGCAACATGATGCGGCTGCCATCGCCGAAGCCTATGGATATGCAGTCATTTTCATAACGCACGTTGCTGGCGTTGGCGTATACACGTTTTAACCTGCGTCCTCGGGCTATTGCCTTGTCGATATCGGCCTCGGTGATCGGTACATAGGGTAAAACTTTGGCTTTTACGATTTTTTTCATAAGTCGATCTCCACAAAACCCGGCGCCCTGACCAGATTCAAAATTGTTTTCTGCCCCACGACATCGTGCCGGGCATGTGCGATCACATAAACACCCCGCTGAATGATTAACCCAGGCAACACCTCATCGGCTTCCCAGTCCCAGGAATGATTCGCCAGGCAAACCGTTCGCAGTCTTTCCCACCAGATCCTGCGTGCACGCGCCAGGTAGTGCCGCTGCATTATCGCCTTGCGTATTCCCTCCAGGACCGCGGTCGGTGGCCGCCTCCGTTCAGGGTCTACATCCCACAACTCCACCTGCCCGTCCAGAAAGCT
Source organism: Pseudomonas fildesensis (assembly GCF_001050345.1). GTDB lineage: Bacteria > Pseudomonadota > Gammaproteobacteria > Pseudomonadales > Pseudomonadaceae > Aquipseudomonas > Aquipseudomonas fildesensis. The sequence continues at coordinate 523,170 of NZ_LFMW01000007.1, forward strand.
GAAACGAAAACGCGCATCCCAAGCCTTGCCCCTGACATGTACGTGAGGCGGGCAATGTTCGTCCCTGAGAAACACCGAGATTACATATCCTTTGTAAGCACCTACTCGCATCGTAACCCATCCGTTAGGTTATTTTCCGTCAGGTAACACTTTTCCCGTGTCACCCGACAACCGGCTCCTGCAACGGGAGCTGTTCACAGATTAGTAACGGTGCACGCCCCGTCGAATCCGGTCTTGTAACCACTCATGCCGACGCTGAAAATCGCCACTCTCACTGACTAATGGTTCGGTAATCGAACATATGTCGACGAGGATGCAATGCGGTTGATTGACCAAACTAACCATTCAGTACATTTTATCCCCACAACCAATAATAACTGTGGAGACCCCCTATGCCGCCCATCGTGCTGGTGCTCAACGGCCCCAACCTCAACCTGCTCGGTACCCGCGAACCTGCCACCTACGGGCATGAAACCCTGGCCGACGTCGCCGCCCTGTGCGGCCGTAGCGCGGAACAACTGGGGCTGAGGATCGAGTTTCGCCAGACCAACCACGAAGGCGAGTTACTCGACTGGATCCAAAGCGCCCGCGCTCGTTGCGCAGGTATCGTGATCAACCCGGCCGCGTGGACCCACACCTCGGTGGCGATTCGCGACGCGTTGGTGGCCAGTGAAGTGCCGGTGATCGAAGTGCACTTATCCAACGTGCATGCACGTGAGGCGTTCAGGCATCACTCCTTTGTATCGCCCGTCGCCAAGGCAGTGCTGGCCGGTTTTGGCAGCCATGGCTACCACCTGGCCCTGGAACATTTCAGCCAGTTGTTGAAGGGATCGACCCGATGAAACCGCGCATCCTCGCCGCCCTGATTGGCACCGGCATCCAGGCCTCCCGCACACCTGCCCTGCATGAACAGGAAGGCGATGCCCAGGGCCTGCGCTACCTGTATCGCCTGATCGACCTGGAGCCGCTGCACCTCGATATCAATGCACTGCCCGACCTGCTGCGCGCCGCCGAATTGATGCACTTCACCGGGTTGAACATTACCTACCCGTGCAAGCAAGCGATCCTGCCGCTGCTCGATGAATTGTCCGACGAGGCCAGGGGTATTGGGGCGGTCAACACGGTGGTGTTCAAGGACGGCAAACGCATTGGCCACAACACCGATTGCCTGGGGTTCGCCGAGGGTTTTCGCAGGAATCTGAATGACGTCGCTCGCCAACGTGTCGTGCAGATGGGCGCCGGCGGTGCGGGCGCAGCGGTGGCACATGCACTGCTGGCGGAGGGCGTCGAACACTTGAGTATTTTCGACGTGGACGCTGCCCGCGCCCAAGGCCTTGTGGATAACCTCGCCCAGCGTTTTGGCAGCGGTCGCGCCCAAGTGGGCAACGACCTGGAAAACGCCATGGCCGAAGCCGACGGCCTGGTCAACACCACGCCGATGGGCATGGCCAAACTGCCTGGCACGCCTGTGCCAGCCGCCCTGTTGAGGGCTGAGTTATGGGTCGCGGAAATCGTGTATTTCCCACTCGAAACAGAACTGCTGCGCAACGCCCGCGCCTTGGGTTGCCGCACGCTGGATGGCGGCAATATGGCGGTGTTTCAGGCAGTGAAGGCGTTTGAGTTGTTCAGCGGCGAGGCGCCAGATGCGCAGAGGATGTTGGAACACTTCCACAGCATGAATACCTGACTGGCGAAACGGAATCCAAATGTGAGAGGGGGCTTGCTCCCGATTGCGGCCTGTCAGCTAAATATAGGCTGGCTGTAATACGCTATCGGGAGCAAGCCCCCTCCCACATTGGGTTCCGCGTTAGCCTCAGGCCTGCAGGTAACGCAACACCGAATCACAAATCATGTCGCGATGCCGCCGCTTGATCGCCTCATCCGACAGTTCGATCTGAAAAATCTCACTGAACGTATGCCGGTTGGACACCCGGTAAAAGCTGAACGAGTTGATCAGCAGGTGCACGTCCAGCGGCTCCAGCCCCTCACGAAACAGCCCCATCTCGGCGCCACGGCGCAAGGTGGCGCCCAGCCCTTCAAGGATGTTGCTGTTCAGCGCCTTGATCGAATCGGAGCGTTTTACGAACTCGGCATTGTGGATATTTTCGATGCTGACGATGCGCACGAAATCCACGTTCTGGTCGTGGTGATCAAAGGTAAATTCCACCAGGCGACGAATCGCTTCGCGCGGTTCCAGGGCGGTGAGGTTCATGCGGGTTTCGGTGTTGCGGATATCGCCGTAAAGCTTCTCCAGCACCTCGACGTACAACTGCTCCTTGCTGCCGAAGTAGTAATAGATCATGCGTTTGGAGGTGTGAATTCGCTCGGCGATCGCATCGACGCGCGCGCCGGACAGGCCCTGCTGAACAAACTCGACAATGGCTTCCTGGAGAATGTTCTCGCGGGTCTTTTCCGGATTGTTCTTGCGACTCTTGCGCGGTGCGTCTGGCACAGCACGGAGATCGGGAGTCAGGGTCATGGTGCACTCACGGCCGTTTTTATTTTGCAGCCCGCGATTATGGGCCGAGGCGCTCCTCGAAGGAAGCACCGGGCTACCGGTCACAACCGCGCTTGGCGTATCGCCCCGCTGCGCGACTTGGCCATCGCCGCCAGGCGCACCGCCACGTTGGCAGCGCCGTAACCGGCATAGCCGTTCTTGCGCTGGATGATCTCGAAGAAAAACCGCCCTTCGAATGGTTCGGTGTACACATGAAACAACTCACCGCCCTGAGCGTCACGGTCGTACAGCACGTTGTAGTACGCCAGTTCGCTGAGGAATTCATCGTCGAAATCAAAGCGCGCCGCGAGGTCGTCGTAGTAGTTGAGCGGGATATCCAGCAACGGCACACCCGCCTCTTTGGCTCGGCTCACCTCGGCGAAAATGTCCGCGCAGTCGAAGGCAATGTGATGTACGCCGGAGCCGCGATAGCTGGAAAGCGCGTGGGAAATCGCAGTGTTGCGGTTTTCGGAGATATTCAGCGGCAGGCGAATCGAACTGCAACGGCTGCGCAGTGCACGGCTTTTCACCAGGCCGTAGGGGTCGGGCAGCACCACTTCGTCATCCGCTTCGAAATCCAGCAGGCTCTTGTAGAACAGCACCCAACTGTCGAGGCTGTCGGCCGGCAGGGCCATGGCCATATGGTCGATGCGCAGCAGGCCGCCGCTGGCAGCCGAGGCCGCTTGCAGGTTGAAATCGGTGTCGTACAGCCCGCCTTCGCTCTGATCCACCAGGTAAATCAGGCTGCCATCAGGCGCACGCACGGCCGCCAGTTCCAGTTCGTTGGGCCCGACCAGGCCGCGATAGGGCTGGCCCTTGTAGGCCACTGCCCGCTCAAGGGCCTTGGCGCTGTCCTTGACCCGAATCGCCGTGGCGCACAACGACGGGCCGTGGGCTTCGAAAAAGTTGTGGGCGAAGGAATAGGGTTCGCAATTGAGGATCAGGTTGATATCGCCCTGGCGCAGCAGGCTCACACTCTTGGAGCGGTGCTGGCCCGCCTTGACAAAACCCAGGCGCTCCAGCCATTGGGTCAGCTTGGCGCCGAGGTTTTCATCAACGGCAAACTCCAGGAATTCGATGCCGTCATATTCGCTGGCTGCCGGGGTTTCGAAGAGGATGTCGACGGGCGCCGCAGGTTGCTCCTGCGCCAGGCGCTGGCGGGTTTTCTCCTCCAGGTACAGCAGCGAACGCAAGCCATCCGCCGCGTTGGCCCGGGTGGGTGCGGCGCGGAAACCGTCGTTGAAAATCTCCAGGGACAATGGCCCGGTGTAGCCACTCTTGATGATAGGCGCGAGAAAGCCCGCCAAATCAAATTCGCCCTGGCCGGGGAAGCAACGGAAATGCCGACTCCACTCCAGCACATCCATGGCCAGGATCGGCGCGTCGGCCATTTGCACAAAGAAGATCTTGTCGCCAGGGATCTCGGCGATACCGCTTGGGTCGCCCTTCAGCGACAACGTGTGGAAGCTGTCGAGCAACACGCCGAGGCTCGGGTGGTCGACCTGGCGCACCAGGTTCCACACCTGTTGCCAGGTGTTCACATGTTTGCCCCAGGCCAGTGCCTCATAGCCAATGCGCAGGCCGCGCCGGCCGGCGTGCTCGGCCAACAGGCTGAGGTCATCCAGCAGAATGCGTTCATCGCCCACGCAGTCGGCCGAAGCATTGCTGCACACCAGCACCAGGTCGGTGCCCAGTTCCTGCATCAGGTCGAACTTGCGCTCGGCACGCTCCAGGTTGCGCGCCAGGCGGTCGCGGCGGCAGCCTTCAAAGTCGCGAAACGGCTGGAACAAGGTGATGGCGATACCGAGGTCGGCGCACATTTGCCTAACTTCACGCGGGCTGCCGTCGTAATACAACAGGTCGTTCTCGAAAATCTCGACCCCGTCAAACCCGGCGGCGGCGATGGCTTCGAGCTTTTCCGGCAGGGTGCCGCTCAAGGAAACGGTGGCGATGGAACGTTGCATGGGGCGACTCCAGGCATTTGAGGCTCGTCTTATTTACGGCAAATTATTGGCCGCTAAACTGTTCACAGCAATTGAAATGTACGAACCGGTTAGTTTTATGGGCGATTATCGAACAAAATGGCAATCGACGAATTGACGATTTTTTAGCCACTGCGCACCATCGATCACGTAACAAGACCCAGAACACACCATAAAAATTTCAAAAAAACGGGTACCCCCTCATGCCTTCGCAAAACTCCGTCCTGGCCGAGCGCCCGGCCAACCCGCACACCGGCATCGGCGACAAGATTCGCGGCGCAATGGCCGTCGGTAAAACCCGCTGGGGCATGCTGGCCCTGGTGTTTTTCGCCACCACCCTCAACTACATCGACCGCGCCGCCCTGGGCGTGATGCAACCGATCCTGGCCAAGGAGATGAGCTGGACGGCGATGGACTACGCCAACATCAACTTCTGGTTCCAGGTCGGCTACGCCATCGGTTTTGTGCTACAGGGCCGCTTGATCGACCGCGTCGGCGTCAAGCGCGTGTTCTTCTGCGCAGTGCTGCTGTGGAGCCTGGCCACCGGTGCCCACGGCCTGGCGACTTCGGCGGTCGGGTTTATGGTCTGCCGCTTTATCCTCGGGCTGACTGAAGCCGCCAACTACCCCGCCTGCGTCAAGACCACACGCCTGTGGTTCCCCGCCGGTGAGCGCGCGGTGGCCACCGGCATTTTCAACGCCGGCACCAACGTCGGCGCGATGATGACGCCAATGCTGCTGCCGCTGATCCTGCACGTATGGGGCTGGCAGGCAGCATTCCTGTGCATGGCGTCACTGGGCTTGATCTGGCTGGTGTTCTGGGGTTTGAAGTACCACAACCCGGAAGACCATCCCACCGTTAAACAATCCGAATTGGACTACGTGCAACAGGAAGTCGAACCGGAACAACCCCGCGTACCGTTCAGCCGCATTTTGCGCATGCGCGGCACCTGGGCCTTCGCCCTCGCCTACTCGCTGACTGCGCCGGTGTTCTGGTTCTACCTGTACTGGCTACCGCCGTTCCTGAACCAGCAATACAACCTGGGCATCAACGTGACCCAGATGGGCATCCCGCTGATCATCATTTACCTGACAGCCGACTTCGGCAGTGTGGGCGGGGGGATTCTGTCGTCGTTCCTGATCGGCCGCGGGATGAATTCGATCAAGGCGCGGCTGCTGTCGATGCTGCTGTTTGCCTGCTGCATCGTCGGCGTGATCATGGCGGCCGGTTCCAGCCAACTGTGGGTCGCGGTGTTTGCCATCTCCCTGGCCATCGGCGCTCACCAGGCCTGGACCGCCAACATCTGGAGCCTGGTGATGGACTACACGCCCAAGCACATGATGAGCACGGTGTTCGGTTTCGGCGGCATGTGCGCGGCCATCGGCGGCATGTTCATGACCCAGATCGTCGGCCACATCCTGACGGTGACCAACAACAACTACACCGTGTTGTTCACCTTGATCCCGGCGATGTACTTCATCGCGCTGATCTGGATGTACTTCATGGCACCGCGCAAGATTCCTACCGTCGACGCGTGATTCATCGCCGCCGCTGCTGCCAGGCAGCGGCCAACCCGCTCATGCAGATCACCCCGATGCCGACCACTGTGGTCAGGTCGGGGGTATGACTGAACACCAGCCAGCCCAACAACCCCGCAAACACGATCTGGCAATAGCCGAACGGCGCCAGCAAGGCCGGCGCCGCAAAGCGGAACGCCTGGGTGAGCATCAAGTGTGCGGTCATCCCGCAGGTGCCCAGCGCCAGCATCAACACGCCGTGCCACAGGGTCGGCACCTGCCAGAAGAACGGCACCATCGCACTCATCACCAAGGTATTGCACAGGCCGGCGAAGAAGTTGCTGGTGGTCGGCGTGTCGTATTTGCTCAGGATGCGCGTGAGCAGTTGGTAGAAGCAGAAGAACAGCGCCGAGCACATCGGCAGCAATACCGCAGGGGTGAAGAGTTCACCGCCGGGATGGATGATCACCAGCACCCCGATAAACCCGCAGATCACTGCCAGCCATTGGCCGCGTGTCACGTGTTCGCCGAGCAGAGGCACCGAAAGCGCCGTCACCAGAATCGGCGCGAGGAAGTTCACCGCCGTGGCTTCTGCCAAGGGGATGTAATGCAAGGCCGAGGTGAAAAACAGGCTGGTGCCCAACAGGCATAACGCCCTCACTACCTGCATGCCGGGGCGTTTGCTACGCAGCACACGCAAGCCCGATTGCGGCAGGAATATCCCGGCCATCAGCAGGGTATGCACCATGTAACGCGCCCACACCACCATCACAATCGGGTAGAACCCGGCCAGGTATTTGGACAAGGCGTCGTGGCTGGAGAACAGGAAGGTCGCCACCACGATCAATAAAATGCCTTTGAACGGGTGATTGACGCCGGAGAGAGGGGTACTTAGGGTCATTGAATTCTCTTGCTGAGCGGGCTGAACGCTATGGCACTCAACCCGGTAATCTAGCAACCGGGCATGCGTCTGCCCCAAGAGCATAACCAAACACCGTGCGAACAGCGCACTAAATCACCGGATTCGAGTCCAACGCTGCACGTTCGCCCCTGCGTTGCACACTTTTTAACCAAGGCCTGCCCGCTATGAAAAAAACCCTTTTTGTTCTCTCTGCCCTTGCCCTGCTCGCCGCCTGCAACCAGGAAGTCAAGGCACCCGCCAAACCCGCGCCAGCTTCAGTGCAAGCAACCCTGGTACCGGAAACCCCGCCCACCGATAAGTGGGTCGGCAAGTGGATTGGCGTGGAAGGCCTCAACCTGACCATCGCCAAGGACGACAGCGTCGGCCGTGGTCACTACGTCCTCACCATGCAATACGGCCTCGACGCCGATGATTCCGGCACCTTTAAAGGTGAAGCGGCCGAAGACGGCATCGCCTTCACCCGCCCGGACGGCCCGCAACTGCTGCGTGCCGGCGACGGCGAAGCCACTGGATTGAAATGGTTGGCGGATAAAAAAGACTGCCTGATTGTGAAGACCGGCGAAGGGTATTGCCGCTAATAACAGCCATACTCAACCCACATCTTTGTAGGACCGTTCATCAAGAGGATTGCCCCATGCTATGGAAAAAAGGCCGACGCAGCGACAACGTGGTGGATGCCCGCGATGACGGTGGTGGTGGCGGTGGCGGCATGCGGTTTGGGGGCGGCAAGGGCCTGAGCCTCGGGGCGATTGTGCTGATCGTCGGCATCGGCTGGCTGACGGGCCAGGACCCGCTGCAGATCCTCGGCCAGTTGACCGGCCAGATGGAACAGGCGCCCTCGGTGAGCACCCAGTCGCGCCAGGCGCCGCCGGCCAACGATGAGCAAGCCGATTTTGTCCGCGCCGTGCTGGGCGATACCGAAGACACCTGGGGCCAGGTGTTCCAGGAAAACGGGTTGGCCTATAAAAACCCTAAACTGATTCTGTTCCGTGGCCGGGTGAATTCCGCCTGCGGGGGCGCCACGTCCGCCAGCGGCCCGTTTTACTGCCCGGCCGACCAGCAGGTGTACCTGGACCTGGATTTCTTCCGGGAAATGTCCCAACGCTTCAAGGCTGCCGGCGACTTCGCCCAGGCCTACGTAATAGCCCACGAAGTCGGGCACCACGTGCAGACGTTGCTGGGCATCTCGTCGAAGATCCAGGCCGCGCGACAACAGGGCCGGCAGATGCAAGGCGACGGTGGCCTGCTGGTACGCCAGGAGCTGCAAGCCGACTGTTTTGCCGGGGTGTGGGCCAACCGCGCGCAAAAGCGCCTGAACTGGCTGGAACCCGGCGATATTGAAGAGGCACTGAACGCGGCCAACGCCATTGGCGATGACCGGTTGCAGCAACAGGGTCAGGGCCGCGTGGTGCCGGACTCGTTTACCCACGGCACCTCGGCCCAGCGGGTTCGCTGGTTCAAGACCGGCTTCGCCCAGGGCCAGATCACTCAATGCGACACCTTTACCGCCAAGAGTCTTTAGATGAATAAACGATTGGGATTGCTGTTGGGCATGTTGATGACCTGTTCCACCACCACCTGGGCCGCCGAGAAAGAGCATGGCGTCAAGGTGGTCAGCCCCGATCGTTTTCACCTGGAGGCCGGCGACCTCAGCCTGGGTTTAAGCCAGGACTGGGGCAAACCGCTGCCCCAGGTCACCCGTGCGCTGATCATCTTGCATGGCCGCCTGCGCAATGCGCAGACCTACCTGCAAAGCGGTGAAGATGCCGCCGAGCACGCGGGCCAAGGCGCCAATACCCTGGTGATCGCGCCGCAGTTTCTCAATGAATCGGACGCCAAGCGCAACCACCTCGACAACCAGGTCCTGCGCTGGAAGGGCAATGACTGGATGGCCGGCGAGCCATCCGTCGGCCCAGGCCAAGTCAGCTCCTTCGGCGCCCTCGACCAGATCATCAAGCACTTGGGCGACCGCAAACGGTTCCCGGCGCTGAAAGAAATCGTGGTCGCCGGCCATTCCGGCGGTGGCCAAGTGGTACAGCGTTTTGCCCTCACCGGCCACGATCATCCGACCCTGCAGGCCGAAGGCATCAGCCTGCGTTACGTGGTGGCCAACCCGTCGTCCTACGCCTATTTCAGCCCGCAGCGCCCGGTGAAATTCGACGCAGCCAGTTGCCCGGGCTTCAACGACTGGAAATACGGCATGCAGAACCTGCCAGCCTATGCCAAGGGCCAGAGCGCTCAGCAGTTGGAACAGGCTTACGTATCACGCGATATCACCTACCTGCTGGGCCAGCAGGACACCGACCCGAACCATCCTGCGCTGGATAAAAGCTGCGCGGCCGAGACCCAGGGTGCGTATCGCTTGATTCGTGGTCACAACTATTTTTATTACCTCAAGCTGCGGCATCCGCAGTTGAACCACATGTTGGTGGAAGTGCCGGGGGTTGGGCATGACGGGGATGGGATATTTACGTCGCCACAGGGGCAGAAGGCTTTATTCAAATAACAAAACTATTGGTCATAAATAACCTTTTTATCTTGTTTTTTAAACTTAACGGCTTAAATATAGCCAATAATAAATGCTCAATAAGGTTCAGGCCAATGTCATTCATGCATCTGCTGCGTTCGCCTGCAGAACTCGCACGCGAGGTGGGCAGTAATGCGAAAGCGCTGCGACTGTCGAAAAACCTGTCTCGCAAAACTCTGGCGGAAAAATCCGGTGTTTCCGAATCGACGATCAAACGATTCGAGATGACCGGCGTAGTCACCCTCGAAGGGTTGATATTGCTGGCCACCGCCCTTGACGAGCTCACCTGCGTCGCCAAGCTCTTCAAACCCGAACACCCCAATACCTACGAAGAGCTGAAAAACGCCAAGCGCAAACGGGGTACCCGATGAAACCGATTGAGCTCAAACATACGGAGTCACTCACGGTCCTCAAGGACGGGATAAAGGTGGGTGAGCTCCATAAGGCTGACGGCAAAGGCATCTATTTCATCTACGACCAAGTCTGGCTTGCCACTGGATTCAACCTCTCGCCGCTGACCATGGCATTCAACGACAAGCCTCAGTTGGCCAAAGACCCGAACCTGTTCGACGGCCTGCACGGCCCCTTCGCCGACTCTCTGCCAGACGGCTGGGGATTGCTGCTGATGGATCGCTTTTTTAACAGCCACTTCAGCGACGGCACCGCACTCACCGCAACCGCGTTGGATCGACTGGCCTATATCGGTGATCGCGGCATGGGCGCCTTCGAATATCAACCCAAGGCAGACAAAACAGCACTCACGGGGCCTGAGGACATTGCGCAACTCTATGAGGCATCGATCAAGGTGCAACAAGGCGATACCGCAGCGGTACTGACCAAACTTCGACTGGCGGGCGGCTCTCCCGGCGGTGCACGTCCCAAGGCCATCGTTGCCTTGTCCGCAGATGGCAATCACGCAACATCAGCCTTTACAGCACTGAAACCAGGCTATTCGCACTGGATCGTCAAGTTCAGAGCCCTTAATGAACCGGTTGAAACCGGTGGAATCGAGTTCGCCTATGCACAAATGGCGAGGGACGCAGGCGTGCATATGGCCCAGTCGAGCATTCTGAATGTGAAGATGCCCGATAACACCGTTGAGAATTTCTTTGCCACAAAGCGCTTCGATAGAGAAGGCGACAGGAAAATCCACATGATGACCGTGTCGGCACTCATGTACGCGAACTTCCGAACACCTTCAATTGACTACCCCAGCCTGCTTAAGCTGACGCAGGTAATGACGAAAGATGCCGGCGAAGTCGAAAAAATGGCCAGGCTGATGATTTTCAATGCCCTGTCACATAACCATGATGACCACGCCAAGAACTTTGCCTTTCTCTGCCATGAGCCTTCAAAGCGCACAGAACAAGAAAGCTGGAAAATGGCGCCGGGCTACGATGTGACGTTCTCCACCGCACTGGGCGAGCACACCTCGGGCTTCGGTGGCCGCAACCCTGGCAAGCCCACCAGGAAACGTATCCAGGAAATCTGCAAAGACTACAAATACCTCGATGCCGATGCCTACATCGACCAGACACTTGCAGCGCTGATGAAGTGGAGAGGCGTGTTCGATCAATTGAATATTCCAAAACGCGCCGGTTCGGGCATCTTCAACGTTTTGGAAAGGCTGCACAAAGACTTCGAGAAGGTATAGCGGGAGCGGGCCTCAGATCATCCGGCGCAACACCGCGCAGTCCTCTGCATGCCAATCCGCCAGTTCCGGCCACGGGTTTTCCGGCAGATTGACCAACACCGTCCGCGTCCCCGCCGCCCGACCGCAATCCAGGTCAAAGCGGTAATCCCCCACCATCACCATCTCGCCCGGCGCAACGTCCCAGGCCGCTGCCAGTTTCAGCAGGCCGCCCGGATCAGGCTTGGGCGGTGCATCATCACGCCCCAGCACATCCTCGACGGCAAAGCAGTCCGCCAGGCCGATGGCTTGCAGCGTGACATGCGCCAATTCCCGCGCATTGCGGGTCAGGATGCCCAGGCGATAACCACGCCCGGCCAGCTCGCGCACCAGTTCTACCGCGCCTTGCGCCGCGACTGAACCCAGCGCCAGCTCGCGTTCATGCTCCAGCAGCCAGGCATGTTTGGCCGCCGCGACATCCGCCGGCAACGCCGCGAGGTGAGTGAGGATGTCATCCTCGGGCGGTATCTCCAGGGCCACGCGAATGGCCACAAAGTCATGCACGGCCACCGTAAGCGTGCCGTCCATGTCGAACACCCAATGTTTAACGTCAGACAGGCTCATGCCCAGTCCTTGCGATGACGAATCAAGCCTTCCTGAGTCACCGACGCCACCAATTTCCCGGCGCGGTTATACACGCTGCCACGGGAGAACCCCCTGGAATTACCGGCCCATGGGCTATCCATGGCATAGAGCAACCAGTCGTCGGCGCGCAGGTCGGCGTGGAACCACAGCGCGTGGTCGAGGCTGGCGACCTGCATGTCTTTCTGCCACACGGTCTTGCCATGGGGCAGCAGCGAGGTGGTCAGCAGGCCGAAGTCCGAGGCGTAGGCCAGCAGGTATTTATGCAGGGCCGGCGAGTCGGCCAGGGCACCGTCGGCGCGGAACCACACATACTTGACCGGATCGGACGGCTGCGGGTTGAACGGGTCTTTCTCGGTGACCGGGCGCACTTCGATCGGCTTGGGACACAGCAGTTTTTCGCGCATGTGTTCGGGGATCAGGTGCGCGCGCAGGTGAGTCAGTTCCAGCTCCGACGGCAGGTTTTCCGGGCCAACCACCACGGGCATGGTGGTCTGGTGCTCGAAGCCTTCTTCGTCGTACTGGAACGAGGCGCTGCAGGTGAAGATCGGATTGCCCTTCTGGATCGCCGTCACCCGGCGGGTGCTGAAACTGCCGCCGTCACGCACACGATCCACGGAGTACACCACCGGCAATGCGGCATCGCCAGGGCGCAGGAAATAGCCGTGCAGGGAATGCACGTGACGCGCTTCTTCTACCGTTTGGCTGGCAGCCGACAGCGACTGGCCGAGCACCTGGCCGCCGAACAGTTGGCGAAAACCCAGGTCCTGGCTGCGGCCGCGAAAGAGGTTTTCCTCGATCGGTTCCAGGGTCAGCAAGTCCACCAGATCTTCCAATACTTGGCTCATTCACACTCTCCTCAGAGCAAAACGGTATCTACCTGTAGGAGCGAGCTTGCTCGCGAAGATCGTTAACGATAACGCAGCGCTTCTGGTTTACTGCAGCGCTCTTGCGTTCTTCACGAGCAAGCTCGCTCCTACAGGGGGTCTATTGGGCATTCCGGGCTGCTTATCCGTGCAGCGTATCCAACCATTGGGCGCGGGTGATGCGGTACAAAACATGATGGCGCAGCGGGTCATCGGCTGCGACCTTTGGGTGTTCAAAATCTGCCAGGGGATCGTAATGCATACCGATGGCCTGCATGACTTTTTGTGATTGCAGATTAGCTTCGGTGGTGAAGGCGACGACTTCATCCAGCTTCAGCCGGTCGAACCCGCAACGCAGCGCCGTCCAGGCCGCCTCGCTGGCGTAACCCAGGCCCCAGTGCTCCTTGGCCAGGCGCCAGCCAATTTCCACGGCCGGGGTAAAGTCCGCTTCAAAGCTGACATTCAGCAGCCCGGTCAGGCCGATAAATTCGCCGCTGTCCTTGCGCTGCAAGGCCCACAGGCCAAAACCGTACTCGGCAAAATGGCCGCGAATCCGGCCGATCAGTGCGGCGCTTTCCAGGCGACTCAGCGTGGTCGGGAAATAACGCATCACCTGTGGGTCGGCGCACATGCGCGCAAACTCCGGCAAGTCGGCATCGCTCCATTGGCGCATCACCAAGCGTGCACTTTCCAGTTCCAGTATCGGCTCCATGGGTCCCCTCCCTTGCCATGTGCGTGAGTGTACAGCGCTGGTAAGATCCTTCGCAGATCCCCGTCAGAAAATCCCATGCCTTTGCCATTGATCTACCACGACGACTACAGCCCCGAGTTCCCGGCGGACCACCGTTTCCCCATGGACAAGTTCCGCCTGTTGCGTGACCACTTGGTGTCCACCGGACTGACCCAAGACAGCCAATTACTGCGCCCGCAGTTGTGCCCCCCGGAGATTCTGGCCCTGGCCCATGAACCTGGGTATATCGAACGCTACATGAGCGGCGAGTTGTCCCGCGAAGACCAACGGCGCCTCGGCCTGCCCTGGAGTGAAGCGCTGGCCCGGCGCACCGTGCGAGCGGTCGGCGGCTCAATCCTGGCGGCCGAGCAGGCCCTCGAACACGGCCTGGCCTGCCACCTGGCCGGCGGTACCCATCACGCCCACTACGACTACCCGGCGGGCTTTTGCATTTTCAACGACCTGGCGGTGATCAGCCATTACCTGCTGGCCAGCGGGCGGGTCAACCGTGTGCTGATCTTCGACTGCGACGTGCACCAGGGCGACGGCACCGCACGCATCCTCCATGACACGCCGGACGCCATCACCGTGTCGCTGCACTGCGAAAAGAACTTCCCGGCACGCAAGGCCCAGAGCGACTGGGATATCCCATTGCCGATGGGCATGGGCGATGCCGACTACCTCAAGGTGGTCGACGACGCCCTCAACTACTTGCTGCCGCTCTACCAGCCCGACCTGGTGCTGTACGACGCCGGCGTGGATGTGCACAAGGATGACGCGCTCGGTTATCTCAAGCTGACGGACGAAGGCGTCGCCGCCCGTGATGAAAGTGTGATGCGCCACTGCCTGGGCCGCGACATTCCGGTAATGGGCGTGATCGGCGGCGGCTACAGCAAAGACCGTGCTGCCCTGGCCCGCCGTCACGGCATCCTGCACCACAGCGCACAACGGGTGTGGACGTCATCAGGTTGTCATTGACGTGTGGACGTTACCCACAATGCCTGTGGAACGGCCTGTGGATAACTTGAGTGTAAGCGTCTGAAAGCCAGTCGCCGTATGGGCTGTAGGAAGATGTACGTTTTTTGATCAGGCAGCCACGCCGCCGTCGGGTAGAATGCTCGGCCTATTCAAGCGACCGCAGCCCTGCCCATGCCTCAGACCCCTTCTCATCACGTCACTATTATCGGCGGCGGCCCTGCCGGGCTGATGGCCGCTGAAGTCCTGAGCCAGGCGGGCGTGCGGGTTGACCTGTATGACGGCATGCCCTCGGTGGGGCGCAAATTCCTGCTGGCGGGCGTGGGCGGCATGAACATCACCCACTCAGAGGCTTACCCGGCGTTCCTGTCGCGCTACGCCGAGCGTGCGCCGCACATAGCGCCATTGCTGCGGGCGTTTGGTGCCGAGGCACTGTGCGAATGGATACATGGCCTGGGCATCGAAACCTTTGTCGGCACCTCCGGCCGGGTGTTTCCTACCGACATGAAAGCCGCCCCGCTGCTGCGTGCCTGGCTCAAGCGCCTGCGGGACCAGGGCGTGGTTATCCACACTCGCCATCGTTGGCTGGGGTGGAATGCCGACGGTGGCCTGGTTATCCACAGCCCTGAGGGCGAAAAAGTTGTCCACAGCGATGCGGTGCTGCTGGCCCTTGGCGGCGGCAGTTGGTCGCGCCTGGGGTCTGACGGCGCCTGGCTCAAGTTGCTGGAAGATAAAGGCGTGCCCTACGTGCGCCTGCAACCGAGCAATTGTGGCTTCGAGGTGTCGGCCTGGAGTGAATTAATGGTCAGCAAATTCGCCGGTTCGCCGTTGAAAAACGTCGCCATCGGGTTGGCGGATGACAAGCCTCGGCTGGGTGAGTGTGTGGTCACCGCGACCGGCATCGAGGGCAGTTTGATCTACGCACTGTCGGCGCCGATTCGTGAAGCGATCAACCGTGATGGCTCGGCCACCGTGCACATCGACCTGCTGCCGAGCAAGCCGCTGGACAAGGTTCAGGCGGCATTGGCCAAGCCGCGTGGCTCGCGCTCGATGAGCAAGCATTTGCACAGTCAGTTGGGCTTGGACGGGGTCAAGGCGGCGCTGTTGCGCGAGTTGGCGCCGGCTGAGCACTTCAACGATCCGGCGCAGTTGGCGGTGGATATCAAGGCGTTGCCGCTGACGCTGGTGAAAACCCGGCCGATGGATGAGGCGATCAGTACGGCGGGCGGTGTGCCGTTTGAAGCGCTGGATGAGCGGCTGATGATCAACCAGTTGCCGGGGGTGTTTTGTGCGGGGGAGATGCTGGATTGGGAGGCGCCGACCGGTGGGTATTTGCTGACCGGGTGTTTTGCCAGTGGGCGAGCGGCTGGGCGAGGCGTTCTTGAATGGTTAAACACCAAGGCCGACTAACCTTTAGAAGCCCGGCGTGCCGGCGATGACGCTCTCAAGAATGCTATCGGGAGCAAGCCTCCTCCCACATTTTGAATGTATTCACAGATCAAAAATGTGGGAGGGGGCTTGCTCCCGATGAGGCCTTCAGCAGCACCGAAACCTTACTTCTTCTTGCGCGGCCCCGTGTTGAAAACAGGCACTTTGCGCACCGGCTTGATCGACGGCTCCGCCGGCGACACTTCCCCACTGTCCACCCATTTGCCCAGGTTGCGCTTACCGCCACCCGACGCCTTGGGTTTCTTCGGCTTTTTCGGCTTCTTCACCACCTGCCCAGTGGCATCGGTATCCGGCACGCGATGTTCCGGTTCGAAGTCCTGCTCCATCTGCCGGGTCAGCGTCTGACGCGTCAGCATCTCAATGGCCGACAGCATGTTCACTTCATCGGCACACACCAGGGAAATCGCCTCACCGGTGTTGCCCGCACGCCCGGTACGGCCAATGCGATGGATGTAGTCCTCAGCCACGATCGGCAGGTCAAAGTTGACCACCAGTGGCAGGTCTTCGATATCCAGGCCTCGGGCCGCGACATCAGTGGCCACCAGGATCTGCACATCGCTGGACTTGAAGCGGTCCAGCGCGCGTTGGCGGGTCGCCTGAGGTTTGTCGCCATGGATGCCGTCGGCATTGATGCCCAGGCCCTGCAACTTATCCACCAGCGCATCCACGCCGTTACGGGTCTTGGCGAACACCAGCACCTGCTTCCAGCGGCCCTTGCGCATCAGGTGCACAAACAGCTCCGCCTTGCGCTTCTTGTCCACCG
Organism: Pseudomonas fildesensis; assembly: GCF_001050345.1. Classification (GTDB taxonomy): domain Bacteria; phylum Pseudomonadota; class Gammaproteobacteria; order Pseudomonadales; family Pseudomonadaceae; genus Aquipseudomonas; species Aquipseudomonas fildesensis. The sequence goes on from NZ_LFMW01000007.1 coordinate 539,670, forward strand.
GCACCACCCATTGCTTCACGGTGTTGGCGGCGACGTTACGCGGGCTGACTTCGATGGTCAGCGGGTCGTTGAGCATCTGCCCGGCCAGCAGGCGGATCTCATCGGAGAAGGTCGCGGAGAACAGCAGGGTCTGGCGCTTTTTTGGCAGCATGCGGTAGATGTTCGCCAGTTCTTCGGAAAAGCCCAGGTCGAGCATGCGGTCGGCTTCATCCAGCACCAGGGTCTGCAGCTGTTTAAAATTCAGCGCGTTCTGGCGGAACAGGTCGATCAGGCGGCCAGGCGTGGCCACCAGCACGTCAACGCCTTTGCGCAGCTTCATCATCTGCGGGTTGATGCTCACGCCGCCGTACACCGCGTAGGTGGTGAGCGGCAGGTTTTGGGCGTATTCGGCAACGCTGGCGTGAACCTGCTCGGCCAACTCGCGGGTCGGGCACAGGATCAGCGCGCGCGCCGAGTTGGCGGCGACTTTCGGCCCTTCCATGGTCAGCAATTGCAGGAGCGGCAAGGCGAAACCGGCGGTCTTGCCGGTGCCGGTCTGGGCCGCGGCCATCAGGTCGCGACCGGCCAGCACCGCCGGAATGGCCTGCGCCTGCACCGGCGTCGGGGTCTGGTAGCCAAGCGTCTCAAGGGCGCGCAGCAAGGGTTCGATCAGGCCAAGGGTGGCGAAAGTCATGTGTTTACCGTAGGAAAAAATAACAAGCAGCGCATGAGCGGGTAAAAAAAGCCGCAATGTGCGGCAGTTTACCCTAAATCCGGCTTGCGCTTGCGCCACTGGGGCAGGCTGATCAATAGCACCGCGCTGATGATCACCAACATCGCCAGCGCCTCTTCCAGGCCGATGGTCTCGCCGACAAACACAATCCCCAGCAACACCGCCACCGCCGGGTTGACGTAGGCATAGCTGGTCGCGGCCGCCGGGCGTACGTGCTTGAGCAGGTACATATAAGCGTTGAAGGCGATGATGGAGCCGAACACGGTCAGGTATGCCAGGGCCAGCCAGCCTTCCAGCGGCGGCATGGCTTGCAGGTGCTCGCCGGATACCGCGCTGCCGATCAACAGCGCCACACCGGCCACCAGCATTTCCGCCGCACTGGCCATCGCGCCCTGGGGCAGCGGCAGGCGCCTACTCCACACCGAACCGAACGCCCACGACGCCGCAGCAAATAACAGTAAAGCAGCGCCCATCGGGCTCGACTGCAACGTGCTGCCCATGTTGAGCATGGCGATACCGACCATCCCCATGATCACGCCCGCCCATTCCAGCCGGGTATTACGCGCGCCCCAGAAATAACCACACAGCAAAGTGAACAGCGGCACGGTCGCCACTGCCAGCGCGGCCACGCCGGACGACACGCCCGTGTGCTCGGCAACCGTCACCGCGCCATTCCCGAAGGTCAGCAGCAAAATGCCGATCTTCGCGGCGGCCTTCCACTGCGTCCAAGTAGGCGCCGGCACCCCGCGCCAACGTAAAAAGCCGTACATCAGCGCGCCCGCCGTGCAAAACCGAATCCCCGCCAACAGCAATGGCGGCCAATACTCCACGCCAATACGAATCACCAGGTAGGTAGACCCCCAGATCACGTACAACGCAAAAAAGGCGGCGATCAACGGTAAGGGGAAGCGACGTGGGCCAGGCATTGGGCGGCTCTATGGCAGTAGAAGGGAGGCTTATTCTAGAAAAGCAGCGGCTTAAACATAAGTTACAAAACCTGTTTAAACCGCCCATACACTTTTCAAAACATGCTTATGAAGGCTATAACCCATGCTTTCGAAAGCCACGCGCAACCGGAGCCTTATCATGGACAAATACGACCGCATGCTCCTCAGTGCCCTGCTCGAAGACGGCCGCGCGTCCTACGCGCAACTCGCCCGCAAGGTAAACCTCTCCGCCCCCGCCGTGGCCGAACGTGTGGCCAAGCTGGAAGCCAGCGGCGTGATCACCGGCTACCAGGCCAAGGTGGACCTGTCCAAAGTGGGTTTGCCGATCCAGTGCGTGATCGAACTGAGGTTGACCAACCATGGCAGCCAGAAAGTCTATGACGCCCTGGCGGAAATTCCCGAATTGACCGAATGCCACCGGGTGACCGGCGACCCGTGCGTGATCATGCAAGCGGCGGTGGGTTCGATGCCGGAGCTGGAGAGTTTGATTAATCGGATAGCAAAGTTCGGGTTCAGCAAAACCTCGATTATTTTGTCGAGCGCGATAGAGCGGCGGGTACCGTTGGGGCAGTTGGAGGCGAATGGCAAAAATGGCAATTAAGCAGATCCAGTTTCGACAGGTGATCAGCCTCAGCCACCCGATCAACCCGCGCATCCCGCTTTGGCCGGGTGATCCCCCCGTTGAGTTTGAAGAGGTCGCGTCCCTGGAAACAGACGGCTATTTCCTGCGTCGCTTCAGCATGGGCGAACATAGCGCCACCCATATGAATGCGCCGAACAGCTTCTATACCGATGGCATCGGGATAGAGCGCTATACGCCTGAAGACCTGGTGCGCCCCGCTGTGGTTATCGATGTTCGCGACAAGACCCAAGGTCATTCGGACTACGAGATCGGTCTGCTGGATATAGAGGATTGGGAGCGCAAACACGGCCAGATCGAACCCGGTTCAGTGGTGTTGATGTACACCGGCTGGCAACACCTTTGGAATGATCCTGTGGCGTTTTTTGCGCAAGACGCGCAAGGCTCGCACTTCCCCGGGATTGGCGAGGCGGCGATTGGCTTTTTGATCGAGCATCGCCAGATTGCCGGCGTGGGCATTGATACTCACGGCGTTGATTTTGGACAGAGCAGCACTTTTGCGACCAACCACGCGGTGTTGGCGGGGAACGGGATCGTGCTGGAGTGCTTGACCCACCTGGATCGGCTGCCAGCTAAAGGCGTCACGTTGGTGATTGGGCTGTTGGGGCTTGAAGGCGGGTCGGGGTCACCGGCTTCGGTAATGGCGTTTATTCCCTGACTTCGGCATCGTTCCGGCAGACGCCATCGCTGGCAAGCCATCGCCTACAGGTGGCGCAGCGCACAGTGGCTTCACTGCGGGGATGAGCGCTGAACAATCAAGTCGACAATTTGCTTGATGGTGGTGATGCAGTCCCAGTCTTCCTGAGTCGCACGCAGATTGAACTGCCACTTGATCTGCATGATGAAGCAGGTCAAGTCGTCATTAATGATCTTAAAGTCATGGATGAAGTCCGTTTGCTCCGTCACCTGGCTTCGGTCGATGAAGCCGATGGTATCGACGAACATCTGTATGACCTTTTCGCTGATCTCGGCTCTCTTAAGGCCAACTCCCTTTCCGTTAATAACAGGCGGGATAGTAAATGCCTGGCGCACGTCCCCCCTTTAGCGAAAGGGAAGCCAGAAGAGTCCGATACGGTCATCGGACTTAACCTACTGACCGCCGTGATAACCCGCGAAAAGGCCTCTCCGAAGCCTGGTGTTTCAATGGCCAGCAAGACCGATCCCTTTCATTTGCGGGACGTTTCCTAGAGAATCCCACGGCCTTGTTTCCGTCGGATCAGGTAGCTAGTCTCGCTCAGTCATCGAATGTTCGGTGACCGGACGTGCAAGTCCGACTGGCAAAGGTGCACACGCTCCCGACATTCCAACGCCCGGTTTTTAACGACCAGCGTTTATCTGTTATGGCGGCTGTGCGCTGGAGACCTTCGGGTCTGCCGGGTTTTCCTTTGCCCCGGTCTTGCACACCTGCGTACAGCTGCCACCTTCATTTGCGTGCAAGCGAACGATGATGGCTTCTTATCCCAAAGGAGTTCCACCATGGTCAAAATCACCCCCGATCCACCTCGCTCCAACGCAAACTTCCTCAGCGAAGACGCCCTGCTCACCCGTCGAGCCATCGCCCACTACCTCAAAGCCTCCGCCCCGGATGCGCCCAACTTCATTCTGAATGACAACCTGAGCTTCGAAGATGCCCTCGCCCATGCGGCGGATTTGCTGCATTGCGCGGTGGAGACTGCGCATGCGCCTGGCGAGGCGATGAAGGCGCAACAGCGGGCGGTGATGCATTTGGTGGAGATGGCGAAGGGGGTGGTGGATCGGGCGCTGGAGTGTGTGAAGCCCCGATAGCGTGATGAACGCGTTTCTGCGATGAACAAGCTTGTTGTGATGAACAGGCCTGTTGTGATGAGCAGGCTTGTCGTGGCGAGCGGGCTTGCCCCGCGTTGGGCTGCGCAGCAGCCCCAGTAAGACCGCCGCGTTCTTTCAGTTAAAACTCAGTGTCAGATTTTGGGGCCGCTTCGCAGCCCAACGCGGGGCAAGCCCGCTCGCCACAACAAGCCCGCTCGCCACACGGTATTCACTCTGAACAGGACGTTGTGTCGGTGAAGATCGTTCCCACGCTCTGCGTGGGAATGCCGCCCTGGACGCTCTGCGTCCGCTCTTGACGTCGTGACGCGGAGCGTCACAGGAGGCGTTCCCACGCGGAGCGTGGGAACGATCAACCGCCGCGTTCTTTCAGTTAAAACTCGGTGTCAGGTTTGGGGGCCGCTTCGCAGCCCAACGCGGCAAGCCCGCTCGCCACAACAAGCCCGCTCGCCACACGGTATTCACTCTGAACAGGACGTTGTGTCGGTGAAGATCGTTCCTACGCTCTGCGTGGGAATGCCGCCCTGGACGCTCTGCGTCCGCTCTTGACGTCGTGACGCGGAGCGTCACAGGAGTCGTTCCCACACAGAGCGTGGGAACGATCAACCGCCGCGTTCTTTCAGTTAAAACTCGGTGCCAGGTTTGGGGGCCGCTTCGCAGCCCAACGCGGGGCAAGCCCGCTCGCCACAACAAGCCCGCTCGCCACACGGTATTCACTCTGAACAGGACGTTGTGTCGGTGAAGATCGTTCCTACGCTCTGCGTGGGAATGCCGCCCTGGACGCTCTGCGTCCGCTCTTGACATCGTGACGCGGAGCGTCACAGGAGGCGTTCCCACGCAGAGCGTGGGAACGATCAACCGCCGCGTTCTTTCAGTTAAAACTCGGTGTCAGGTTTGGGGGCCGCTTCGCAGCCCAACGCGGGGCAAGCCCGCTCGCCACAACAACCCCGCTCGCCACACGGTATTCACTCTGAACAGGACGTTGTGTCGGTTTCAGAACCCGCGATGCTTCTTCAAATGCTCATTGATCTTCGCCGCCGGTACTTTCTGCAAGGTGCACAACAGGTCATGCGACAGTTCGCGCAACCCGTGGGTACGCCGCAGTTCCTGAGCCAGGTGCGCCGTGAGGTTGGCGGCCATCTCCGCATCCGCCATCGCCCGGTGAGCCTTGCCGGTGTGGGGCAGTTGGGCGTAGCTGTTGAGGGTGCCGAGTTTGTGGTTCGGCGCGGCCGGCATCAGACGGCGGGCCAGCAGCAGGGAGCAGGCGAATTTTTGCAGGCGGGTGCGGCGGATCAGGCCCAGCTCGTAGTCCCAGAACTTCTGGTCGAACGCGGCGTTGTGCGCCATCAGCGGTGTGGTGCCGACAAATTCGTTGACCTCATTCATCACGCGCTCGGCTGGCGGCGCGGTGCGCAGCATGGCGTTGCTGATGCCGGTGAGTTGCTCGATAAACCCCGGCACGCGCACGCCTGCGTTCATCAGGCTCTGGTAGCGGTCCACGATCTGGCCACGTTCGAGGATGACCACAGCGATTTCCGTGGCCCGGCAGTGGTTGCTCGGGGTGATGCCGGTGGTTTCAAAGTCGATGACCGCTATACGTTCCAAACCTGTTCCAACTCCATCTAACAATTTAATGAGCCGCAGCGCTTATTTGAGCAGCAGCGCGCCTTCGATCGGCACGTAGCGGCTGGCAGCGCGTATCAATGAATTGGCCGTCAGCCCCGGCACGCCGTAGGCCACGGCTTCGACGCCATGCTTGTGGATAATGCGGTCGAGCAGCATGTCAAAATCACCGTCGCCGGAGGCCAGCACGATTTCGTCGACGTGGTCGGCGGCGTCCATGATGTCGATGGTGATGCCCACGTCCCAGTCGCCCTTGGCCGAGCCGTCGCTGCGCTGGATGTACGGCTTGAGCTTCACGGTAAAACCGAGGTTGCGCAGGATCTGCTGGAATTGCTGCTGCTTGCTGTCGCCACGGTCGATGGCATAGGCGTACGCCTCGACGATCTGCCCGCGCGAGCTGATGTCAGCCCACAGGGCGGCATAGTTGAAGTGACAGCCATACGCCTGGCGCACGGTGTAGTAGAGGTTTTGTACATCGGCGAACACTGCAATTTTCTTCACCGCACTTCCCCATGACTGTCGCCTGGACCCCGAACGCGAGGGTCCGCAAAGGCGCCAGTATGCCAGCCATGCAGAAGTTTCCGAGAAAAATCAGCCCGGGGCGACGAAGCGCCCCGGTGAGTGTGGGTCAGACGAAGGAATCGTCGTCGCCAAAGGAGGAGGAATCGTCGGAATAATCGTTGTTATCCGCGAAGCTGTCCGAGCTGTTGCTGCCCCAGTTGTCATTGCCGGCAAACTTCTGGTCATCATTGCCCACGTTGCCATTGTCACTGGCAGGCGCCGGCTCTTCACGGACGATTTCTTCCACCACCTGCGGCTGTTGCGAATTGTGATTGAACAGGCTGCTGATGCCTTGCGCCAGCATCACGCCACCGGCCACACCCGCGGCGGTTTTCAGGGCGCCACCGAGGAAGCCACTACCGACGGGGGTGGCGGCCGGTTGTTGCGGCTGTTGGTAATTCTGCTGCGGCGCAGCATAGTTCTGCTGCGGCGCAGGCTGGCCAAAAGAAGGCCGAGCCGGTTCGCGCCAGCCACCGCCGGAAGCAGGCGGTGCGCTCTGTGCCGCTGGCGTGTCACGGGAACTGCCGCCGAAGATACTCGACAGGAAACCACCGCTGCTCGGCGCGGCGGCCGGCTGTGTGGACTTGGCCCGTTGCAGCTCGTCCTGCAATTGCTGGATCTGTTGCGCCTGCTGTTTGTTCTGCGCGTCGAGACTCTTGAGCGCGTGTTCCTGCACCAGGATCGACTGGGTCATGTAGTAGCCGGCGGCCGGTTGGCGCGTCATGTGCTCCTTGATCTGCGCTTCTGCTTGCGCGTCGCGGGGGGCTGAGTCCGTTTCGGCTTGTTGCAACCGTGAAAACAGTCCATCGATCAGGGTTTGCTCTTCGCTGTTCATGGCGACCTCGTTAGATTGCCGGTAGAAATCAGGGCCCGGCCTGTGATCAGGCCGGTGAGTGCTAGTTATGGGGGTGTTACCGGTTGTTTCAATGGTCTTTACTCAAGGTTTACGTTTGCTTGCTCCCGGTACCTATCGGTTAAAGTGTGCCCCTGCTTTTTTCGGCCTGTGATGACTCTGATGAATCCGTTAGACGTACTGCGCGACTCTTTCCGTTTTACCCGGCACAACCTGGGCGCCATCGTTCAGCTGTGCTTGCCATTGGTGATCCTCGAAGCCCTGCTGCAACAGGTGCTCGACCACACGCTGGGCCCGGAGGCGTTCCCCGGCTACAGCGTGGTGGTGGGGTTGTTGGTGTACCCGCTGTACACCGGGGCGCTGATCCTGTTTCTCGACGCCCGCACCCGTGGCGAGTCGCCGAGCACCAAGGATGTGTGGGCCATGGCCCTCGCCTTGTGGCCGCGTTTCGCCTTGCTGACGGCCATGAGCACCCTGCTGATCTTGCTCGGGCTGTCACTGTATTTCCTGCCGGGCCTGTGGCTGATGGTGGTGCTGGCGTTTGCCGAATACCTTTTGGTATTGCGCGGCCTGCCGGCACTGCAGGCGATGAAGGAAAGTTTGCGCCTGACCCGTGGGCATTTCTGGCGAATCCTGGTGTGCCTGCTGTGCGTGATGACCCCGCTGTGGCTGCTCAAGGGCGCCAGCGTGGCGGCGTATCCCGATCCCGCTCCGATGCTGGGGCTGTTGATCGACAGCGCGCACAGTTTCCTGCAGCTGTTTACCAGCGTGGTGCTGTTCCGTTTATTCATGTTGATCGGTGGCGATGCCGACGCACGGTGATATGCTCCGTGCCACTCCTGAAACGCCATAAGCCGAGCCGATGACCCGTTTATTGCGCATCACCCTGTTGGGCCTGCTGATCATTGCAGGCCTGCTGACGGCCCTGATCTACAGCCTCACCTGGCGCCCTGACGACAAACAGACCCTCCCCGTGAGCTGCGTCGCGCCCCGTGCGCCGACGCTGCTGCCGGGGCAGGCGCTCAAGGTGATGACCTGGAACGTGCAGTACCTGGCCGGCAAGAACTACGTGTTCTGGTACGACACCGCCGACGGCAGCGGCCCGGACGACCGCCCCACCGTCGAAGACATGGCCGTAAGCCTGGACGAAGTGGCACGGGTGATTCGCGACGAACAGCCCGACATCCTGCTATTGCAGGAACTCGACGAAGGCGCCAAGCCTTCCCACTACCAGGACCAGTTGGCGCTGCTGCAAGAGCGCCTGGCCGACCTCTACCCCTGCAGCACCCAGGCCTTCGACTGGAAAGCCGACTTTATCCCCAACCTGCATATCTTCGGCAGCGTCGGCCGCAAACTGGCGACCCTCAGCCGCTACCAGATCGAACACGCCGAACGCCTGCAACTGCCCGCGTCCCCGGCCAACTTCATCAGCCGCCAGTTCCAGCCCAAGCCTGCCTTGCTGCTGACCTACCTGCCGCTGAGCGACGGCGGCCAACTGGCCGTGCTCAATACCCGCCTGGATGACGACGCGCCGGGACGCAGTGCGGTGCAGGAACAAGTGAAGGCAACCGTGAAATTGCTCGATAAGTTCGAAGGCCGTGGCACGCCCTGGCTGATTGGCGGGGATTTCAACTTGCTGCCGCTGGGGCAATTCCTGCGCCTGGATGCCGACAAGCGCGGCCGGTATTCACCGGACAGCGAGTTGCATCTGTTGTGGGATAAATACCCGATGATCCCGAGTAACAGCGAATCCAGCGGGATAAACCGTGAGAAATGGCTGACGCATTTCCCGAATGACCCGAGCATTGATGGCCCGGATCGTACGGTGGATTATCTGTTCTATAGCTCGCGGATCAAGCGGGTGGAAGCCAAAGTGCGGCAGGAAGATACGTTGCGGATCTCCAACCACTTGCCCGTGATTGCGCGGTTCCTGTTGCCTGCCGCGCAATAACCAACACCACAATCCCCATGTGGGAGGGGCGGCGCGACGATTCGACTTGCTCCCGATGCCGGTGTAACAGTCGAAGCATTTGTTGGCAGGCACAATGCCATCGGGAGCAAGTCGAATCGTCGCGCCGCCCCTCCCACATTTGATCCCTATCAGCCTTATTTGCGCGGTTTGATCCGGGCGGTTGCTTCGGCCACCAGCGGATCATCCGGCCAATAGTGCTTGGGGTACCTACCCTTCAAATCCTTCTTCACCTCGGCGTACGTACTGCGCCAGAAGTTCGCCAGGTCCTGCGTCACCTGCACCGGCCGCCGCGCCGGTGACAAGAGGTGCAACTTCACCACCTGCCGCCCGCCCGCAATGCGCGGGGTATCCGCCAGCCCGAACAATTCCTGCAAGCGCACCGCCAGAATTGGCGGCTGTTCGCTGTAGTCCAAGCGCACCGACGAGCCTGACGGCACTTTCAAATGCTGCGGCGCCAGTTCGTCCAGGCGCTGGGGCAGCGGCCAGGGCAATAAGTTATGCAGGAAGCTGGAGATATCCAGGTTGGCGAAATGGCTCAGCCGCGAAACTTTGCCCAGGTAGGGCATCAGCCAGTGTTCTAGGCCTGCGAGCAAGGCGTTGTCGCTGACGTCGGGCCATTCGCTGGGTTTGCCGGCATCCAGTTGGCGCAGCAGCAGAACACGGGCCTGCCATTGGCGTAGCTCCAGGGTCCAGGGCAATAGTTCCAGGCCTTTGCGGCGCACCAGGTTGACCAGCGCCTGGCTGCGGGCGGTTTCGTCGAGGCCGGTCAGCGGTTCGCGGCTGAGCACCAGTTCGCCGACTTTGCGCTGGCGTTCGGCGCGCAGTACGCCTTCGCGCTCGTCCCAATCCAGTTGGTCGACGTTGTGCACTTGCTCGGCGAGCACCGTGTCGAACAGTGCCGGGTCAAAATCCGCCGCCAGGTAGATGCGCTCTTCACGCTGGCCCTGGCGGCTGCCCAGGTCGGCGATCACCAGCCAGGGTTGTTTCATCAGGCTGTCGGCCTCGGCGAACAATGCGGCGCGACCGTTGGCCAGGCGGTATTCGGCGCCGCCGGGGCGACGTTGCTGGGCGACACGGTCCGGGTAGGCTAGCGCGAGCAAGGCGCCGAGCCAGCGTGGATGGTCGGGGTCGGCCACCGGTTGCGTCGCCTTGCCTCTTAAATAGCCACGGTATTGGCGGGCGAGTTGCTTGGCCCGCTGCACGCCGCCCTGGGCGCCCCGCGCACGCTCTTCGCCGGACATCAACGCCAGGCGGCTGTGCAAATCGGCGCCGCCCCCGCGCAAGATATCGCGCTCACCCAACAGCGCGGCGACGTCACAGGCGGTCGCCGCAAGCCCCAGGTCCTGCCCGCGCAGCAGCAGATGGCCGATGCGCGGGTGAGCCGGCAACTCGGCCATCTTCTGACCGTGGGCGGTGAGTTTGTCTTCATTCAAGGCGCCGAGGCGTTGCAGCAGATCCTGGGCCTGGGCATACGCGGCTGTGGGCGGCACGTCGAGCCACACCAGTTGCGTGGGCGTGACGCCCCAACGTGCCAACTGCAAGGCGAGGCCGGCGAGGTCTGCCGCGAGGATTTCGGCGCTGCCATAGGCAGCCAGGCCTTCGTGCTGGTCCTCGGACCACAACCGATAACACACTCCCGGCTCCAACCGCCCTGCCCGGCCGGCGCGCTGGGTGGCGCTGGCGCGGGAGATGCGCTGGGTGTCGAGGCGAGTCATGCCGCTGCCGGGGTCGAAACGCGGCACCCGCGCCAACCCAGCGTCGATCACCACGCGCACGCCGTTGATGGTTAGGCTGGTCTCGGCGATGTTGGTGGCGAGCACCACCTTGCGCTTGCTGGCGGGCGCCGGGTCGATGGCGGCGCGCTGGGCGTTGAGGTCGAGTTCGCCATGCAGCGGGCAGAGCAATACGTCACTGCGGTCGCCCAACGCATCGGCCAGCTGTTGGTTGACCCGGCGAATCTCCGCCTGCCCCGGCAAAAACACCAGCACGCTGCCGGTTTCGTCATGCAGGGCTTCGAGGACGGTCTGCACCAGCCGTGGCTCGATAAATTCACCGGCCTGGTACGGCCGGCCCCAGCGCATCTGCACCGGGAACATGCGCCCTTCGCTGCGCAGGATAGGCGCGTCGTCCAGCAGGCTGGCCAGGCGCTCGCCTTCGAGGGTGGCGGACATCAGCAGGATTTTCAGCGGCTGCTCGTCGCGAAACAGGTCGCGACCGTTCAGGCTCAGGGCCAGCGCCAGGTCGGCGTCGAGGCTGCGCTCGTGGAATTCGTCGAAGATCAGCAAACCCACGCCGTCCAGCGCCGGGTCGTCCTGCAGGCGGCGGGTGAGGATGCCTTCAGTGACGACTTCGATACGGGTATTGGGCCCGACTTTGCTGTCGAGGCGAATGCGGTAGCCGACGGTTTCACCGACCTTTTCACCCAGCTCGCTGGCCAGCCGTTCGGCGGCGGCACGCGCGGCGAGGCGCCGGGGTTCGAGCATCAGGATGGTCTGCCCGGCCAGCCAGGGCTCATTCAATAAGGCCAAAGGCACGCGGGTGGTTTTACCGGCGCCAGGCGGTGCTTCCAACACGGCTTCATGGCGATTCGCCAAGGCGTCACGCAGGGCAGGTAAAACATCATCGATCGGCAACGAATTCATACTGGCTCCAAAGCAGAGCGGCGAGTATAACGGCGAACTGCCGGATGCCGACGCGGGTCTCAAAAACACCGCCCGCTTCAATTGTGAATGCGCTCAAAGGTGAGAGTAATTGCCTTAAGGGCTTTTCTGCAGGAGCAAGCTCGCTCCTACATTATTGGATCGGCGTGGTCTGGCATATAGTCACCCTTAAACGTGTTCAGGAGATTTTTCATGCGTATCGCTTCCCGTGTCATCGGCGGTGTCCTCGCCGTCACCCTGCTGAGCCAATTGACGGCCTGCGGCTCGATTTTCTACCCCGACCGCCGTGGCCAGATCGACGGCAAGATCGACCCGACGATTGCCGTGCTCGATGCCGTGGGCCTGCTGTTCTACGTGATCCCGGGCCTGATCGCGTTCGGCGTCGACTTCGCCACCGGCGCGATCTACTTCGAACCGGGCAAGACCGCCCAAGTCGCCCCGGAAAAACTGCAGGAAGCCATCGGCGCAGACGGCAAGGTCGACAACGCCAAACTGCAGACCATCATCCAGAAGGAAACCGGCCGCACCCTGCCGCTGGACGACCCGCGCATGATCCAGTTCAAGGGCAGCGTGCAGCAACTGGCGTCCCTCGGCCTGCAACCCGCCGCTTAAGGATTCGACCCGCCTATGACCAGCAGTCCTGAACACGCCCGGCTTTTGCGCCTGGCCACTCGCGCGTCGGTGGCTGTGGCCTCTGTGCTGATTATCACCAAGGCCATCGCGTGGTGGCTCAGTGGTTCTGTGAGTATGCTCGCCGGGCTGACCGACTCGCTGCTGGACGGCGTGACCTCGCTGCTGAACTTGCTGGCGGTGCATTACGCCTTGCGACCGGCCGATGATGATCACCGTTACGGCCACGGCAAGGCCGAGTCCTTGGCCGGCATGGCACAAGCGTTGTTCATTGCCGGCAGCGCGGTGCTGATTGCGCTCCAGGCATTTGAGCGAATCAAGCATCCCGAGCCCGTCGGTGCGCCGTGGTTGAGCATTGGGGTGATTGTTTTATCCCTGGCGCTGACGGTGGCGCTGCTGATTTTGCAACACCGAGTGATTCGAGAGACGGGGTCGAATGCGGTGCGCGCGGATTCACTGCACTACCGCTCGGACTTGCTGCTCAACGGCAGCATTCTGATTGCGCTGGTGCTGGCAGGCTTCGGCTTCCACCAGGTCGACGCCTGGTTTGGCCTGGCCATCGCCGCGTACATCTTGTGGAGCGCTATCCAGATCGGCCGGGAAAGTTTTGCGGTGTTGATGGATGAAGAACTGCCGCCGGACGTCAGCCAGCACATGCTGGAATTGGCCCGTGGTGTGCCCGGCGTGCTGGGCGCCCATGACTTGCGCACGCGAATTTCCGGCAACCACTGGTTTGTGCAACTGCACCTGGAGCTGCCGGGGGAATTGACGCTGTCCGTCGCCCACGGCATCAGCGACCAGGCCGCCGATGCCATTCACAACGCCTACCCGCGCGCCGAAGTGCTGGTGCACGCCGACCCGCTGGAAGTGGTCGCGGGCGTTAAGGTTTAGTACTTCACCTTTTAGTACTGAAGCTTTTAGTACTGAACCTGATACCCGCGACTGCTCAGGCAGTTGCCCTGGGCCTGGCGGTAGGTTTGCACCACGGCCGGGTCGGGGGCGTAGGTAACGGTCCTTGGATCGAAACCGCTTTGTTGCACCGCCCAGCGATAACAGTCGTAGCCGTCCTGTTGCACCTGGGCCGGTGATTGGCCGTTGGCCGGGTAGGCCACCACGTCATAACCATTGCCCTGGGGCGCAGGTTGCGGCGCCGGCACGGCGGTCGGTGGCTCCACCACCACGTACTGCTGCGAACTGCTTTCGTAGGTGTAATAGGCGCCAGCGGCGAGGAAGAACAGCGCACTGCCCACCCACACTTCCCGCGCATAGTCCGGCAAGTAATGCACGCGAATGCCGTACGGCGGCGTGACAATCACGTAGCGCGGGCCTTGCGGGCGATACCAATAGCCGCCGGAGAAGAAGTAATCCTGGCCACGGTACGGCACGCGGTAGTTGCGGTCGGGGAAACGGTCGACGATATAGCCGGGGCGGTGCTGCGGGCCCGGGCCCCAGCCGTTGCCATGCCCATCTGGCCGGCCTGGCCAACGGTTATCACCGGGACGGCCGTTGTTATAGCCGCCACCGTTATTACCAGGACGCGAACCTGGGCCGCCGGCTTCCCAATGCGGGTTGCCGTCGTTGCGCCGGGGGATGTCGCGGTAGTCACCCTGGCGCGGTTCCTGGGTCTGGCGCACGGTGTCGGGACGCCCCTGGATCGGCAGGTTGTTCGAGGGTTGGGGCTGCGGCGCCGGTCGGCCCTGCTCATTGCCCTGGGGGCGACCTTGCCATTGACCGCCGCCATTCTGGCCGCCACGGTCAACATGCTGGTTCTGTGGGCGTGGCTGATTGTTTTCAGGACGCGGCTGATTACTCTCCTGACGCGGTTGATTGTTCTCAGGGCGCGGCTGGTTGTTACCGGGCCGCCCGCCACCTTCCGGACCCCGCTCATGCTGTCCACCACCCTGCGGGCGCTGCCCCTGGCCCGGTGAGTTGTCGCGTTCGTCGGCGATTACCTGCGTGCCGACGCTAACCACCAGCAAACCAACACCTGCCATACGCCAGATGCGCTTCATGCTTTTCCTCACTGCGGTTTAGGGCTTACACATGAGACTGGAAAAGCCTCGCCCGGTTCTGAGACAGGTTATCAGTCATGGGAACTATTTTTTAGCTAAAGAGAGGTAGGCAAAAGACGCATGCAAAGAAAAGGGGTGACCCGTCGGCCACCCCTTGAGAATTTCGTCCTGGCTCAACGCTTATGACGTTGGCTCACCTCACGCCGTCTTGTGGACAGTGTGCAGCCTGGAGGCCGGCTCAACCCTGCTGGGGTGGCGGCCGCAGCGGGCCTGATTGGGCGAGCTGCAGTGGACTATGTCCAGGCGGTGATTCTGTTAATAAAGATACCCGCTCGCGCCCGGCAGATGATTGCGAAGATTGCGTCAATAAACAGTGCTTGCGCAATTTTTAACCCTTCATGGATAATTCACCGCAATAGTTACGACAAAGGCTAACCCAATGAGCAAGCTCGACCGATACGACCTGAGTATTTTGGCGGAATTGCAGCGTGACGCGAGGATCTCCAACCAGGAGCTGGCAGAGCGTATCGGCCTGTCGCCTTCGCCCTGCTCACGCCGGGTCAAGCAATTGGAGGACGACGGCTACATCGCGCGCCAAGTCGCCTTGCTCGACCGCAAGATGCTCGGCCTGAGCCTAACGGCCTACGTGCTGATCGGCATGGACCGCCACACCCCCGAGCGTTTCGAGAACTTCGAAGCGGCCATCCGCACCCTGCCCCAAGTGTTGGAATGCAGCCTGGTGACCGGGATGGATGCCGACTATCAATTGAAAGTGGTGGTGCCAGACATGGATCACTACCAGAAACTGCTGCTGGGCCACCTGACCCGCATCGACGGCGTGACCAGCGTGCGCTCCAGCTTTGTGCTGAACCAGGTGCTCAACAGCACCGAGTTGCCGCTGACCCACCTGCGTACCTGAGTCCACACCTGTCTCGCTCGTTCCCACGCTCCGCGTGGGCATGCAGCCAGGGACGCTCCGCGTCCTAAAGCGTGACGCAGAGCGTCACAAGAGACATTCCCACGCAGAGCGTGGGAACGAGCGATGTGGGAGGGGGCTTTCCCCCTCCCACATTTGGATCGCACTTCGATCCAGGTCAATGTTGCGCCTACCTCACTGCCTTATACTTCCCGCCTGCCCCTGTCGGAAAAAACCCCATGAACTCCATCGATCCCGCCGTGTTTGAAGAATGGATGATGACCGGCCTGGTCACCCTCCTGATCATTTTCATGGGTTTTATCGTCTGGGACCTGGCGAAGAAATCCAAGGCCGGGCGTTTTGGCTCGTTCATCCTGTTTTTCGTGCTGGGCCTGGGCGTAGCCGCGTTCATCATCAAGAGCGTGGTGATCGGCCTTATCGAGTCCGGCGCCTTATAAACGCGGCGGCACTGCCTTCCATTGGCCTTGATCCAGGCCGTCGATAGACCACTCGCCAATACGCACCCGCACCAGTCGCAAGGTCGGCAAGCCCACCGCAGCGGTCATGCGCCGCACCTGGCGGTTGCGCCCTTCACGAATCACTAACTCCAGCCAATGGGTCGGCACACTTTTGCGAAAACGCACCGGCGGGTTGCGCGGCCAGAGTTCGGGCTCGTCCAGTTGCCGGGCTTCGGCGGGCAAGGTCATGCCGTCGTTGAGCTCCACGCCGTCGCGCAGGCGTTGCAGCTGCTCTTCGGTCGGCTCGCCTTCCACCTGCACCCAGTAGGTTTTCGCCAGCTTGTGCTTGGGGTCGGCAATGCGCGCCTGCAACTGGCCATCGTTGGTCAGCAGCAACAGGCCTTCGCTGTCACGGTCCAGGCGGCCCGCCGGGTAGATGCCGGGGATGTCGATAAAGTCCTTGAGGGTCGCGCGCCCGCCTTCGTCGCTGAACTGGGTCAGCACATCGAACGGTTTATTGAACAGGATCAGCTTCGGCTCGGCCGGTGGCGCCTTGGCGACACGACGCGCAGCGGAATGCGGGGGTTTTACGCCAGGGCGGCGCGAATCTGGACGGGGGGGACGGGACATGGCAAAGGAACATCTAACGGTCAGGACCGACAATGCTAGTGGCCTGACCGCTAAATGACCATCCCAACCGCTTAGCGGAACGGCGGCTCGTCGAAGCTGCGCAGTTTGCGCGAGTGCAGCGAGTTGAGTTCGGTGCGCAACAGGTCGACCGCCTCGATGCCGATCTTCAAGTGCTGGCTGACCGCACGTTCATAGAACGCATTGGCCGAACCCGGCAGCTTGATCTCGCTGTGCAACGGCTTGTCCGACACACACAGCAAGGTGCCGTAGGGCACGCGCAAACGGTAACCCTGGGCGGCGATGGTGCCGCTTTCCATGTCCACCGCCACGGCGCGGGACAGGTTGATCAGCGGCCGTTCCTGGGCCCAACGCAGTTCCCAGTTGCGGTCGTCGTAGGTCAGCACGGTGCCGGTGCGCAGGCGTTTTTTCAGCTCTTCGCCTTTTTCGCCGGTGACATTCGCCGCCGCCTGCTGCAAGGCCATCTGCACTTCGGCCAGGGCCGGGATCGGAATGTTCGGCGGCACCACCCGGTCCAGAATCCCGTCGCGGCGCATATAGGCGTGAGCCAGTACGTAGTCGCCGATGGTCTGGGATTGGCGCAGGCCGCCGCAGTGGCCGATCATCAGCCAGCAATGCGGACGCAGCACAGCCAGGTGATCGGTGATGTTCTTGGCGTTGGACGGGCCGACGCCGATGTTCACCAGCGTAACGCCGTGGCCGTCGGTGGCCTGCAGGTGGTAGGCCGGCATCTGATAGCGGTGCCAGACCACGCCTGCGGCAATCGCAGACGCTTCGCCGTGGTCCATGCTCTTGTCGATCACCACGTTGCCCGGCAACACCATGCGGATAAAACGCGGGTCGCTGCGCAGTTGCTCCAGGCCATGCAGAATGAACTGGTCGACATAGCGGTGGTAGTTAGTCAGCAGGATCCACGGCTGCACATGCCGCCAGTCACTGCCGGTGTAGTGCACCAGGCGGCGCAGGGAAAAGTCCACGCGCGCCGCATCGAACAGCGCCAGGGGCAGCGGGTCGGTGTTTTCCCAGTCGTAGAGGCCGTCGGCGATGCCATCGGTGGCGGCCGAGAGGTCGGTGCTCGGGAACACCCGAGCCAGCGTTGCAGCAGTCACGCCGGAGCCGGCCAGTTCGTCGCCCTGCTCCACCACATAGGGGTAAGGAATGTTCTGCTGGCTGACGCCGACTTCCACCGTCACGGTGAAGTCGTGCATCAGCGGCACCAGTTGCTCGAGCAAATACTTACGGAACGCCGCCGGATGGGTGACGGTGACGCTGTAGGTCCCCGGCAACTGGACCTTGGCATACGCCCGAGTAGTCTGTGGGACTTCGCCGTGGCAGTGATAAGTCAGGCGCAGTTCCGGGTAGCGAAACATCGCGCGTTGTACGGCGTCGGGTTCGACGCGGTCCTTGAGGTATTGCTTGAGGGCTTGATTGAGCGCGCCGGTAGCACGCTCATGGAGAGCCGCCAGCCGATCCACGGCTTCTTCGGCGGTTTGAACGACAACAAAAGCTTCGGTCACGGTAAGCATCCTGTGTTCTGACTTGCAGGCAATCATCTTGCCTGTATCGCTGCCTCACTGGAACACCGATTTGGAATCAGTTATCTGAGCCGGCAAGCCGGCGCCTACAGAGGGCGTTGCGATCAGAAGCCTTGGGGGGTTGAGCGAGCGACGATGGTTTCGATATCAACGCCACGTGGCAAGGTGCCATATGCTCGGCCCGATGACTCGCCCAGGCGGCTGGCGATAAAACCGTCGCTGACCGCCGCGTTACCGGCTTCCAGCAACAGCTTGGCCTGCAATGCCACGGCAATGTCCTCCGTCAGTTGCCGCGCGCGGTACTGAATATCCTGGGTGTCCATAAATGCCGACTTCAACTGCTCGATATGCCGCGCCAGTTGCCTGTCACCCTGCCCATCGCCCAACTCGACAAACAACGCCTCCAGCACACCCGGCTCTTTCGACAGCGCGCGCAGCACATCCAGGCATTGCACATTACCGGAACCTTCCCACGTCGAATTCACCGGCGCCTCACGGTAAAGGCGCGGCAGGATGCTGTCCTCGACATAACCGGCACCGCCCATGCACTCGGCGGCTTCGTTGATCATCGCCGGCGCGCGCTTGCAGATCCAATACTTGCCTACCGCCGTCACCAGCCGCGCGAACTTGGCTTCCTGCTCATCGCCCGGGTGATCCAGGGCACGCCCCATGCGCAGGCTCAAGGCCAGGGCAGCTTCGCTTTCCAGGGCCAGGTCGGCCAATACGTTTTGCATCAGCGGCTGCTCGCTAAGTACACGGCCGCCGACCAGGCGATGGGCACAGTGATGGCTGGCCTGGGTCAGCGCCTGGCGCATCAGGGCGCTGGAGCCGACCATACAATCGAAGCGGGTCATTGCGACCATTTCGATGATGGTCGGTACGCCGCGACCTTCTTCGCCGATCATCCAGGCCAGGGCCCCGCGAAACTCGACTTCGCTGGACGCGTTGGAGCAGTTGCCGAGCTTGTTCTTCAAGCGCTGTATGTAGAACTCGTTGCGCGTGTCGTCCGGGCGGTGCCGGGGTAGCAGGAAACAAGTGAGGCCCTTGTCAGTCTGGGCCAGGGTGAGGAAGCCATCGCACATCGGCGCCGAGCAGAACCACTTGTGGCCGACCAATTCATAAGCCTGCCCGGGGCCGCCCGCGCCCACCGGGTATGCGTGGGTGGTGTTGGCGCGCACGTCGGTGCCGCCCTGCTTCTCGGTCATGGCCATGCCGATGGTGGCGCCAGCCTTGTGGGCGATGCCGACGTTGCGCGGGTCGTATTCGGTGTTGAGAATCTTTGGCAGCCAACTGTCAGCCAGGTCCGGTTGCAGACGCAGGGCGGGGACGCAGGCAAAGGTCATGGTCAGCGGGCAACCAGTGCCGGCTTCGGCCTGGCTGTGCAGGTAGGTCATGGCGGCCCGGGCCACATGGGCACCGGATTGCGGATGGGCCCACGGCAATGACGGCAAGCCGTGCTCGACAGCGGTGCGCATCAGTTCGTGATAGGCCGGGTGAAATTCCACCAAGTCAATGCGATGGCCGTAACGGTCATGGCTGCTGAACACCGGTTTATTCTGGTTCGCCAGGAACCCGGCCTCCATCAGCGGCCCGCCGGCCAGCGCGCCGTAGGCATCGATGCGCGCCTCTGCCCAGCCGGCGCCAAAACGGCGCGACCAGTCTTGCAGGGGCAGGTCGATGCGGTACAGGTTGGTGCCGTCCAGAGACGGTGGCTGGTTGGTGACGTCGTGGGTTTCGGCGAACTGATGCAGGTTCATGACGGGCCTCCTCGAAAAGGCCCATGTCGAGTGAGGCTGTTTGCAGGAGCAAGCCTGCTCGCGAAAAACGTCAACGATAACGCGCTCATCCTGGATGAATGCGCCGCTCTCAGGTTTTTCGCGAGCAAGCTCGCTCCTACATCAGGCGTGTCGATTGAGGCCGGTTTTTCCAGTTAAGCACCGTCACGCGGCTTAAAAAAGTGGCATACCCGCCGAATACCCGGCGCTTTCACCCTCTCGCACACACAACACGCGGCGCTCCAGCACCGCCTGCAACGCCTCGAAACGTACAGGCTTGACCAGGCGCTCGGTGACGCCGATGCCATGGCAGCGTTCACGCTCAGACGTATTCAGCGACGTACTCAAAGCGATCACCGGCAACTCGCCACACCCCGGCAGCGCACGAATCTGACAGCACAACGAGAAACCGCCTTCAGGCACATCCAGCAACACCGCATCGAACGTTTCCGCCTGCAACGCCGCCAACGCAGTCGTACCGCTGTCGGCGGTTTTCACCCGGTAACCGAGCTTGAGCAGCATGCCGCGCACCGCCAGTTGGCCGACGCTGTTGTCGTCCACCAACAGCACTGCGCATTCCTGCGGTGTGCGTTGCGCAGCGAACTGGCTCGCCGATTTGGGCTCGGCCGGCACCGCGTCGACTTCCATTTCCAACTGGAAGCGGCTGCCCTTGCGCGGCTCGGAATGATGAGTGAGGCGCCCGCCGAGCAGTTCGATTAATTGTCGGCAGATTGCCAGGCCAATACCCAAACCACCGTATTCGCGGGTCATCGAACCGTCGAGCTGGAAGAAGCGCTGGTAGAGAGTAGCCTCGTCGAGGAAAGCGAAGCCTATGCCGGTGTCGGTGACGATAAAGCTCAGGCGCACGCCGCCATCGCTGTGGGGCACGCCCACCACCCGCAGGCGCACCGAGCCTTCGTGGGTGAATTTGAAGGCGTTGTCCAGCAGGCAATCCAGGCACTGGAGCAGTTTGTCGGCATCGCCGATCACGCGGTCCGGCAGCTCATCGGCCACGTCGATGGAAAATGCCAGGCCCTTGCTCTGGGCACTGGCGCTGAACTGCTGCCGCAAAGTGTCGAGCACGCTGCGCAGGCTGAACACCCGGGGCTGGGCACTCAGGCGCCCGGCCTGCAATTCGGTGAGGGTGAGGATGCCATTGACCATGCGCATCATGTCCCGCGCCGAGCCGGCGGCGGTTTGCTGGTACTGCGCCAGGTCGTCGTCCAGCGGCACGGTTTGCATCAGTTCCAGCGAGCCGATCACCCCGTTCATTGGCGTGCGCAATTCGTGGGTCAGGGTGGCAAGGAATTCGTCCTTGAGGCGGTTGCTGCGGGCCAGTTGCAGGTTGAGTACTTCGAGCTTCTGGCTGGCATCAAGCAGGATTTGCGCCTGCTGCTCACGCATGCCGTTGATGCGATCTGCCAGGGCCAGGGACAACAGCGCCACTTCAATCGCCGAACCGATCTGGCTGGCGTACATGGTGAGGAATATGTTGGGCAGGTAGCCCAGCACCATCATCGTATTGACCACCCCGCCCAACAGGAACGCCGACCAAGCGATGATGAAATAACGCGCCATGCGCTGCCCGCAATACCACGCTTTGATGGCGGCAACGAAGATGGTCACGGTGAACACCAGCGCCAAACCGGTCGCCAGGCGCAGGGCCAGGGCGTAGCTGGTCAT
Organism: Pseudomonas fildesensis; assembly: GCF_001050345.1. Lineage (GTDB taxonomy): Bacteria > Pseudomonadota > Gammaproteobacteria > Pseudomonadales > Pseudomonadaceae > Aquipseudomonas > Aquipseudomonas fildesensis. The sequence continues at coordinate 561,098 of NZ_LFMW01000007.1, forward strand.
CAGTGAAAGCAACATCACCACCGCGCCCCCGGCGACCAGCGCCAGCAGCAGGCGATTGATCCAGCGGCTGTGTTGGGCAGTGTGCAGGAAGCTGCGCGCGAACAGGCTGCCGAACAGCGCCGCCGAACCAATCAGGAACGGCACCGCCGCGTTGGTCCACCATGGGTTGTTCGGCCAGAAGTACTCGGCAGCCACGCCATTGACCGACAGTTGGTAGAGGCCGAACGACGCGATATAAAGGATGTAATAGAGGTAGCTGGTGTCGCGTACGCTCAAATAAATGAACAGGTTGTAGATCAGCATCCCCAGCAATACGCCGTAGATCGCGCCCAATACATACAGGCGCAACGGCTGCTCTTCCATATAGGCGGTACCGGCCCAGAGCGTCAACGGGGCCTGGATCGAGCCTTGGCTTTGCAGACGCAGGTAGAGAGTCTCCTGCTGATCTGGAACAAAGTTGAGCTTGAACAGGTAATTACTCTGGCGCACTTGACGGCTGGAAAACGGCAGCGCGCTCCCGGTGCGGGCGGTCATTCGGTAGTTGCCGGTGGTGTCGCGCTGGTACAGGTCCAGATGGTTCAGCGGCGGGTAGGCCAGTTCCAGAAACCAAGTGCGCGGGGATCGAGGGTCTTTGGCCATGTAATGCAGGTCGACCTTGAGCCAGAATACCGAGCGCGAATAGCCGGCGTTGAGGGTGGCCTTGTCGTGGGTCTTGAACTGCGCAGCGTAGGCGGGGGAGCTGACATCGGCGATGGTCAGGGTATCGCTCGGGTCTTCGAGCACTTGCATGGACCGGCCCAGCGGCAGGCTTCGAGTGTCCTGTGTGAACTCGATGGCGCTGGCGAGCATGGGTAGCCCGCACAACAATAAAATCAGCAAATAGCGCATAGAGCCCCAGCGTGGCCTGTCCGGTTATGCCAAAAGCCCCCCATTCCTTTTGAGATGACGTACACCGGCGATACATTAAGTTATTTCGATCCACTTTAGCATAGCCGTTAAAGGCCATTGGACACCATCGAAATAATTTTACGGAAGGCTCTAGATAGAGGCTTTCAGCGATTTTCACAGACAGCAACCGGTACTAGCCAAGAGCTATGATTCCCCGCGAACTCGGGCAAAATTCACCCACCGCCAGACGGCCACGCCAAAAGCGTTTGGTGGTAAGCTCGCGCACCATGAATATCTACAGCTCTCGCCCTGTTGTCCTCTGTCTCTCCGGCCATGATCCCAGTGGTGGCGCCGGCTTGCAGGCAGATATCGAAGCCCTGCTCGCACAGGGCTGTCATGCGGCTCCGGCCGTCACCGCCCTGACCGTGCAGAACACCGTCAATGTCAGCGATTTCCGCGTGCTCGACCGCGAGTGGGTAATGGCCCAGGCCAATGCCGTGCTCACCGATTCCGAAGTGGCGGCGGTCAAGCTGGGCATGCTCGGCTCCACCGCGATGGTCGACACCGTGGTCGAATTGCTGCAGGCGCACCCGCACCTGCCGGTGGTGTGCGACCCGGTGCTGCGCGCCGGCGGCGGTGGCAGCCTGGGCAAGGACGAAGTCGGCTACGCGATGCGTGAGCGGCTGTTTCCACTCTCGCTGATCGCCACGCCGAACCTGCCCGAAGCGCGCATCCTTGCTGAACTGCCTGACGGCACTGCGGACGAATGCGCCGAGAAGCTGTTGCCGTTTATCAAGCACCTGTTGATCACCGGCGGCCACGGCGACGAGCACGAAGTGCACAACCGCCTGTACAGCCGCGACGGCACGCGCCAGACCTTTACCTGCCAGCGCCTGCCCGGCAGTTATCACGGTTCGGGTTGCACCCTGGCCAGCGCGCTCGCCGGCCGGCTGGCCCAGGGTGAAGGCCTGGCCAGTGCTGTGCAATCGGCCCTCAACTACACTTGGCGCACCCTGCGTGACGCCGAACAACTCGGCCAGGGCCAGTTCGTGCCTCGCCGTCTGCCGCTGGATTTCTGCTCGTAAGATCCTGCTCGTAACATTAAGGGACCTGCTCGATGAAACTACGTGGCCTTTACGCCATTACCGACAGCCAACTCTTGGCCGGCAAATTCCTCGCCTACGTCGAAGCGGCTTTGGACGGTGGTGTGACCCTGCTGCAATACCGCGACAAAAGCAGCGACGAAGCGCGGCGCCTGCGCGAAGCCGAGAAGCTGCGCGAACTGTGCTCGCGCTACAAGACTCAACTGATCATCAACGATGACGCCGAATTGGCCGCGCGCCTGGGTGTCGGCGTACACCTGGGTCAGACCGACGGTCCGCTGACCCCGGCCCGTGCGTTGCTCGGTTCAAAAGCGATCATTGGTTCCACCTGCCACAGCCAGATCGAACTGGCCGAGCAGGCTGCAAAAGAAGGCGCCAGTTACGTCGCCTTCGGCCGCTTCTTCAATTCCAACACCAAGCCCGGTGCCCCCGCCGCCACCTTGGAAATGCTTGGCCAGGCCCGCACCCGCCTGCACCTGCCGATCTGCGTGATCGGCGGCATCACTCTGGAGAATGCCGAACCGCTGGTGGCCCAAGGCGCTGACCTGCTGGCCGTGGTGCATGGCCTGTTCGGTGCCGACAGCACCCAGGAAGTCACGCGCCGTGCTCGCGCGTTCAACGATCTTCTTAAAAATTCAGTTTAGAGAGCCCGATCATGTCCCGTTCCGAAACGCTGTTTGCCAATGCTCAGAAACACATCCCCGGCGGTGTGAACTCCCCCGTGCGTGCGTTCAAGAGCGTGGGCGGCACGCCGCTGTTCTTTAAACATGCCGAAGGTGCCTATGTCACCGACGAAGATGACAAGCGCTATGTGGACTACGTGGGTTCCTGGGGCCCGATGATCCTCGGCCACAGCCACCCGGACGTGCTGGACGCGGTGCGCAAGCAACTGGAACACGGCCTGTCCTATGGCGCCCCGACCGCCATGGAAACCGAGATGGCCGACCTGGTCTGCACTATCGTGCCGTCGATGGAAATGGTGCGCATGGTCAGCTCCGGCACCGAAGCCACCATGAGCGCGATCCGCCTGGCCCGTGGTTTCACCGGCCGTGACAGCATTATCAAGTTCGAAGGTTGCTACCACGGTCACTCCGACAGCCTGCTGGTAAAAGCCGGCTCCGGCCTGCTGACCCAAGGCGTACCGAGCTCGGCCGGTGTGCCGGCGGCGTTTGCCAAACACACCCTGACACTGCCGTTCAACGACATCGCCGCCGTCGAGCAGATGCTCAGCGAAGTCGGCCAGGACGTGGCGTGCATCATCGTTGAACCGGTGGCCGGCAACATGAACTGCGTACCGCCGGCGCCGGGCTTCCTCGAAGGCCTGCGCGAGCAGTGCGACAAGCACGGCGTGGTACTGATTTTCGACGAAGTGATGACCGGTTTCCGCGTGGCTCTCGGTGGCGCCCAGGCACACTACGGCATCACGCCGGACCTGAGCACCTTCGGCAAGATCATCGGTGGCGGCATGCCAGTGGGCTGCTTTGGCGGCAAGCGCGAAATCATGCAGCACATCGCGCCGCTGGGCCCGGTGTACCAGGCGGGCACGCTGTCGGGTAACCCACTGGCCATGGCGGCCGGCCTGGCCACCCTGCGCCTGATCAGCCGCCCGGGCTTCCACGCCGAGCTGACCGACTACACCACTCGCTTGCTGGACGGCCTGCAACAGCGCGCCGATGCCGCAGGCATCCCGTTTGTCACCACCCAGGCCGGTGGCATGTTCGGCCTGTACTTCAGCGGTGCCGACGATATCGTTACCTTTGATGACGTGATGGGCAGTAATGCCGATCTGTTCAAGCGTTTCTTCCACCTGATGCTGGAAGGTGGTGTTTACCTGGCACCGAGTGCCTTCGAAGCCGGCTTCACCTCGATCGCCCATGGCGACGCCGAGTTGAAACTGACCCTCGATGCCGCAGAGCGCGCCTTTGCTGCTCTGAAATAACTGGCTGCAAAAATCTGACGTTGCCCTAGGTGGCGTCAGATTTGTTACTTTGCCTACAGAGATTTCCTTCTTTTCTCGAGATTTCACCTGCAATCCGGCAGATAACTTGCCCAAGCAGCAGAAAAACGAGTAAAGACTTTGTAAGCAGGGGCCTGCTTATTTCATAATGCGCGCTTATTGGATCCCACGAGGGTCCGCGCGCCCCGTCAGAGGTAAGTCGATTCCCATGAAACGCACCGGCCGCACCCTGGTTCTGGGCTGCCTGTTGCTCCTTCAGCCGCTGCTGGCATTTGCACAAGCAGGCGGCAACTCGTTGTTAATCCCAGCGATGGGTCGTTGCACCCTCAATACCCAGCCAGACAGCCAGGTCGAATCCCTGAGCGCGTGCCAGAAACAGGCCGACGGAGGGGATGCGCAAGCGCAATACGAGTTGGGCGAGTTCTTCTACGACAGCAAAAACCCCGCCCGCGACCTCAACAAAGCCTTGAGCTACTTCGAGAAAGCCTCGTTGCAGGGCCACGCACAGGCGCAATTCCAGCTCGGCACCATGTTTTTCCACGGTGAAGGCGTGCCGGCCAATAACGTCCAGGCGTACATCGTGCTGAAAATGGCGGCGGTCAACGGCGCCGAAGACGCGCTCGACACAGCCGACGAAGTTGCCGAGCACATGCAGCGCGATGAATTGGAATTGGCGACGCAGGTGCTGGGGCAGATCTTCCGCAACTACCTGCAGGAATTGCAGAGTGCCGACGGGCGCTCGCCGTTCTCGCCCCTGCCTTAACCTGTGGCGAGGGAGCTTGCTCCCGCTGGGCTGCGAAGCGGCCCCAAAACCAATCGCCGACTGTTAACTGACATGCCTGCACATTGTATTGGGGCCGCTTCGCGCCCCAGCGGGAGCAAGCTCCCTCGCCACAAAAGGGCTATTTCTCAGGCATCGGCATCGGAAACGGCATGACATTGCTCGTGCCACGGGCTTCGCTGATCTTCGGCGTGCCCAGGCGCTCGACTTCATCGATGCGCACAATCGAATGCATTGGCACAAAACTGCGCACCACGCCTTCGAACTGGGCCTTGAGTTTTTCCTCGCCCGGGTCGACGACCAGCTGTGTGCGCTCGCCAAAGACGAACTCTTCCACTTCCAGGAAGCCCCACAGATCGCTTTGATAGATCTGCTTGGCGTACATTTCGAACACCTGGCCCTGATTAAGGAAAATCACCTTATAGATTGGAGCTTCACGTTTGGTCATGGTGGGCGAACAACACATCGGGGATATAAAAGAGGGCGCGAACTATAGCATGGCACCCGATGCACAACGCTAGGAACCAATGGGCATGCCCCCTATAATGCGCGGTTCTTTACCACCAGTTGACGATTCCCATGGCCAAGAAGCTTTATATCGAAACCCACGGTTGCCAGATGAACGAGTACGACAGCTCGCGCATGGTTGATCTGCTGGGCGAACACCAGGCCCTGGAAGTCACCGCCCGCGCCGAAGATGCCGACGTAATCCTGCTCAATACCTGCTCGATTCGCGAGCGGGCACAGGACCGTGTGTATTCGCAGCTGGGCCGCTGGCGCGAATTGAAACTGGCCAACCCGGACATGGTCATCGCCGTCGGCGGTTGCGTGGCCAGCCAGGAAGGCGCGGCAATCCGCGACCGCGCGCCCTATGTCGACGTAGTCTTCGGCCCACAGACCCTGCACCGCCTGCCGGAAATGATCGACGCTGCCCGCATCACCAAGTTGCCGCAGGTGGACGTCTCGTTCCCGGAAATCGAAAAATTCGACCATTTGCCCGAGCCGCGCATCGACGGGCCGAGTGCCTATGTGTCGGTGATGGAAGGGTGCAGCAAATACTGCACCTTCTGTGTGGTGCCCTACACCCGTGGCGAAGAGGTCAGCCGGCCGTTTGACGATGTGATGTCGGAAATCATCCACCTGGCCGAAAACGGTGTGCGTGAAGTGACCCTGCTGGGCCAGAACGTCAACGGCTATCGCGGCCTGACCCATGACGGGCGCCTGGCCGACCTGGCGGAACTGATCCGCGTGGTTGCCGCCGTGGAAGGTATCGAACGCATTCGCTACACCACCTCACACCCGCTGGAATTCTCCGACAGCCTGATCCAGGCCCACGCCGACGTGCCGGAGCTGGTCAAACACCTGCACTTGCCGGTGCAATCGGGCTCGGACCGCATTCTGTCGGCCATGAAGCGCAACCACACCGCCCTGGAATACAAATCCAAACTGCGCAAATTGCGCGCAGCGGTGCCGGGCATCTGCATCAGTTCGGACTTTATCGTCGGCTTCCCCGGCGAGACCGAAAAAGACTTCCAGCAGACCATGAAGCTGATTGAAGACGTCGGCTTCGACTTCTCCTACTCGTTCGTCTACAGCCAGCGCCCGGGCACCCCGGCCGCCGACCTGGCAGACGAGACCCCGGAAGCGTTGAAAAAAGAGCGCCTGAACGCGCTGCAACACCGCCTGAACCAACAGGGTTTCGAGATCAGCCGACAAATGGTCGGCTCGACCCAGCGCATTCTGGTCACCGACTATTCGAAGAAAGACCCCGGTGAACTGCAGGGCCGCACCGAAAACAACCGAATCGTCAACTTCCGTTGCGACAACCCGACCCTGATCGGCCAGTTTGCCGATGTGCACATCGATGCGGCGCAACCGCACTCGTTGCGTGGATCGTTGATCCAATAATTTTCAGCACTACACAGATCAACTGTGGGAGGGGGCTTGCTCCCGATAGCGGTGTGTCAGCAGTTGATGAGCTACCTGATCCAGCGCCATCGGGAGCAAGCCCCCTCCCACATTAGAATTGCGGCACTCGGGTTAGATAAGTGCTTTCGCACACCGGCGGCTGGCGTTATCCTCTCTTTCACCTCAACAGCCAAAGGGCGGCTAAAAGCGACCTTGAACGCACCCATAGCAGAACCCCACCGTTTTATCCTCGAGCCGTTTGAGGCTCGCCGTTTCGCCAATCTGTGCGGACAGTTCGACGAGCACCTGCGCCTGATCGAGCAACGCCTGAGCATCGAGATCCGCAACCGCGGCAATCAGTTCGAGCTCATTGGTGAACCTCAGCACACCACGTCTGCAGAAAACCTGCTCCGCCGCCTCTACCGTGAAACCAAGGGTAGTGAGCTGTCGCCGGAAACAGTGCACCTGTACCTGCAGGAATCTGCCGTGGAAGACCTGGCCAATAACCCCGTGGCCGAGGCCAGCGTGGCCCTGCGCACCAAAAAAGGCATGATTCGCCCTCGCGGCTTGAATCAGCAGCGCTACGTCAAAGAGATTCTCGGCAACGACATCAACTTCGGCATCGGCCCCGCCGGTACCGGCAAGACCTACCTGGCCGTGGCCTGCGCCGTCGATGCCCTGGAACGCGAGCAAGTGCGCCGCATCCTGCTGGTGCGTCCGGCGGTCGAAGCGGGCGAGAAACTCGGTTTCCTGCCCGGCGACCTGGCTCAAAAGATCGATCCGTACCTGCGCCCGCTCTATGACGCGCTCTACGAGATGCTCGGTTTTGAATACGTGGCCAAGCTCATCGAACGCCAGGTGATCGAGATCGCTCCGCTGGCCTACATGCGTGGCCGTACACTGAACAACAGCTTCATCATCCTCGACGAAAGCCAGAACACCACCGTCGAACAGATGAAGATGTTCCTCACGCGTATCGGTTTCGGCTCCACCGCCGTGATCACCGGTGACGTCACCCAGGTCGACCTGCCCAAGGGCACCAAATCGGGCCTGTCCCAAGTGATCGATGTGCTCAAGGACGTACCCGGCATCAGCTTTACGCACTTCATGCCCAAGGATGTGGTCCGCCACCCGCTGGTGCAGCGCATTGTCGAGGCCTACGAGCGCTTCGAGCACCGCGATGACGCACCGGCCAAGGACGCTCGCCGCGATGCTTGAGCTTGACCTGCAGCTGGCCACCGAAGCGCCCGCCCCCAGCGAAGAACAGTTCCGTCAATGGTGTGCCCTGGCCCTGCGCCAGCGCACCGCCGACTCGGAACTGACTATCCGCCTGGTGGACGAGCCCGAAGGCCGCGAACTGAATCACACCTGGCGCCAAAAGGACTACGCGACCAACGTGCTGTCCTTTCCTGCCGACGTACCCGATGAGTTCCTGGATATCCCGTTGCTGGGCGACCTGGTGATCTGTGTCGAGGTAGTCGAGCGCGAAGCGAAGGAACAAGGCAAGGAACTTGAGGCCCACTGGGCCCATCTAGTCATCCACGGCTGCTTGCATCTCTTGGGTTACGACCATATAGACGATGACGAAGCTGAAGAAATGGAAACACTGGAACAAACGTTGCTTGCAGAACTGGGTCATCGCGACCCTTATGCAGACGACGAAAACTGATCAACACTCAACTGTCACATCAAAGGATTTAGAGTAATCGCTATGAGCGAAGACCGATCGAGCAACGGGCAAAAGTCATGGCTGGGTAAGCTGACCCAGGCTTTTGCCCACGAGCCGAAAAACCGCCAGGAGCTGCTGGAGCTGCTGCGCGAGGCCCATCAGAACAAGTTGCTGGACAGCGAAGCGCTGGCCATCGTCGAAGGCGCCATCCAGGTGGCTGACCTGCAGGTTCGGGACATCATGGTCCCGCGTTCGCAGATGATCAGCATCAAGGCGACCCAGACCCCACGGGAATTCCTCCCGGCCGTGATCGACTCGGCGCACTCGCGCTACCCGGTGATCGGTGAAAGCCATGACGACGTCATGGGCGTCCTGCTGGCCAAGGACCTGCTGCCGCTGATCCTCAAGGAAAATGGCGACAGCTTCAACATCAAGGACCTGCTGCGTCCTGCCACCTTCGTCCCCGAATCCAAGCGCCTGAATGTGCTGCTGCGCGAATTCCGCGCCAACCACAATCACATGGCCATCGTGATTGACGAATATGGCGGCGTGGCTGGCCTTGTGACCATCGAAGACGTGCTGGAACAGATCGTCGGCGACATCGAAGACGAGCACGACGTCGAAGAAGACAGCTACATCAAGCCACTGCCGAGCGGCGATTTCCTGGTCAAGGCACTGACGCCGATCGAGAACTTCAACGAGTTCTTCGACAGCGAATTCTCCGATGATGAGTTCGACACCGTTGGCGGCCTGGTGATGAGTGCGTTTGGTCACCTGCCCAAGCGTAACGAAACCACCGAGATCGGCGCCTATCGCTTCCGCATCCTGAATGCCGACAGCCGCCGCATCCATTTGATTCGCCTGACACCTATTACCCGCTAAGGAATGACATGCAGCGCCTAACCCGCCCCGGCTGGCCCGGTAATTTGCTGGCCGTGGTGGCCGGCGCCATCACCACCCTGGCGCTGGCGCCGTTCGATCTGTGGCCGTTTGCGCTGGTGGCAGTCGGATTGTTCTATGTCGGGCTGCGGGAACTGACGCCTCGCCAGGCCTTGGGCCGTGGCTGGTGTTTCGGTTTCGGCCTGTTTGGTGCCGGCACCAGTTGGATCTACTACAGCATTCATCACTTCGGGGGCGCTTCGGTGCTGCTGGCCGGGTTGTTGATGCTGGCGTTTACCGCTGCCATCGCCTTTTTCTTCGGCCTGCCCGCCTGGCTGTGGGCGCGCTGGCTACGCCGCAATGAAGCGCCGCTGGCCGACGCCCTGACCTTCGCGGCGTTGTGGGTCGGCCAGGAAGCTTTCCGCGGCTGGTTCCTCACGGGTTTCCCCTGGTTGTACTCCGGCTACAGTCAACTCGACGGCCCACTCACCGGCCTCGCGCCACTGGGCGGGATGTGGCTGATTTCCTTCGCACTGGCGCTGACCGCGGCCGTGCTGTGCAACCTGCCGCGTCTGCTGGCAACCAAGCGCAACGCCTTCATCGGCGCCGGCCTGCTGTTGCTGGTGGCGCCCTGGGTGATCGGCCTGGCGCTCAAGCATCACGCCTGGACCAGTCCGTCGGGCGCACCGTTGAGCGTGGCAGCGATTCAGGGCAACGTCGAACAAAGCATGAAGTGGGACCCCGAGCAGCTCAATGCGCAGCTCGCGCTGTACCGTGACATGAGCTTCAGCTCCAAGCGTGTCGACCTGCTGGTGTGGCCGGAAACGGCAGTGCCGGTGCTCAAGGAGTCCGTCGAGGGCTACCTGGGCATGATGGGTAAGTTCGCCGCTGACCGGCACACCGCGCTGATCACCGGCGTGCCGATTCGCCAGGAAGTGCATCACCAGAAGCGCTACTTCAACGGCATCACCGTGGTCGGCGAAGGCGATGGCACCTACCTGAAGCAGAAGCTGGTGCCTTTCGGCGAATACGTGCCGCTGCAAGACATGCTGCGCGGGCTGATTGCCTTCTTCGACCTGCCGATGTCGGACTTCGCCCGCGGCCCTGCCGACCAGGCCATGTTGCAGGCCAAGGGCTATCAGATCGCGCCGTTCATTTGCTATGAAGTGGTCTACCCGGAATTCGCCGCCAGCCTCTCGGCCCAGAGCGACTTGTTGCTGACCATCAGCAACGACACTTGGTTTGGCCGCTCCATCGGCCCCCTGCAGCACCTGCAAATGGCGCAGATGCGTGCACTCGAAGCCGGGCGCTGGATGATCCGCGCCACCAACAACGGCGTAACCGGCCTGATCAACCCGTACGGGCAGATCACTGCGCAGATCCCGCAGTTCGAGCGCGGGATTCTCTACGGCGAAGTGGTGCCGATGCACAACCTCACGCCGTACCTGCAATGGCGTTCGTGGCCGTTGATCATTGTGTGTTTGGCGCTGTTCGGCTGGGCGTTGCTGGCAGGCCGGATGTCGAAGACGGTCTGATGTTTTACGCTCGTTCCCACGCAGAGCGTGGGAACGATCAACAGAGGTGTTATCGGTAAAACAACCGATAACCCACCTGACCCACCGCCTCATTAAGCAACTGCCCGCTCTGCCATACCGACTTGAACTCCGGCATCCAACCGCCCAGCGGCCGGGCGTTGTCCACGCCCAAGAACCCTACCGGCGCCGGTACAACGGTGAATCCGGCCCGCTCAAAACTCCAGACCGAACGCGGCATGTGCCATGCCTGGGTGACCACGACCACACGCTTGATGCCCTCGGGCAATAGAATCCCGGCGCTCATCTGCGCGTTTTCCCAGGTGGTACGGCTGCGCTCTTCCTTCCAGCGCACCGTAACGCCGAAGTCATCCTGCATTGATACGGCCATCAACTCAGCCTCGCTGGGCGGCGTACCGTAGTGCAAACCTCCGCTGGTCAGCACCGGCAGCCCAGACGCCTTGGCCAATCGCGCAGCATAGCGCTGACGCTCAAGCCCGACGCCCGTAGGCTGGTCCGAACCCCAGGCTGGATCACCGCGCTCGCGTCCCGAGCCTAATATCACAATGGCATCAGCGCGCTGGGCCAGGGTCGACCAGTCCTCACGCGCCAACGGCAATTCGGTCTCCAGCGCCTGGGCGCCCCACTCCACCACCACCGGCAGGCTCATCAGCCACATCCCGCCCAATCCGAGGGCAAAGCAGCATCCCGCCAGGCGCGGTCGAGTGCGGCGAAACCACCAGGCAAGGGCCAGCAACAGCAAGAGAATGCCGGGCGGCAGCAACAGTTGTTTGATGAAGTAACGAATAGGCATCGGGCATCTCCACAGATGCCCGAAGCCTAAGGCGTAACAGGGTTTAGAGACAATCCTTACGAGAACAAGTGATCATCAGGCAGCAAAGGGGGCGTGCATTACTTGAACCGTACGGCCCGAAGCTTTTCGGGGCCGCGACCGGCTGAGAAGTCCTTGAGCCACACCACCTTGGCCGATTGCGCGGGCTGACTGCGTGGCGGGGGAGCCACGCCGTTCGGCGCCGAGCGTTCATTCCTTTCCAGGTAAGCCTTGATCAATTCCAGCTCCGCGTGGCTCAAGCCTCGCAGCTCCAACTCAACGGGCCATTCATCACGCAATCGGCCCGCTGTACTTGCTGCATCCAATGCACGACCCAAACGGTCGATCAGTCCTTGGTAAACATCCGGTTTCGATAACATTCGCTGCGATTCCACCATCCCCTCACCTCATTGAAGATAAGACTCACTCCCCAATAAACAGCGTAGCCCCCATGGCTGCGCCTGCCCGGCGCCGCGACAGACGGCCGCGACCGTGCAATCAGGGTTTCCCTCGATAGAGTGGGGTCATGTATGCTACGGCGCTTCCTGTAACTCCACTTCCCGCAGGGTTTGGGCACGGACGCGCCGCTTTTTGGTGTCGATCAACCCGGACAGTGCAACGAAGAGGATTAGGCCACCCCTATTCAGTTCAAAAGTAGCCATGCACGAACAATATCAGCCCCGTGAAATAGAAAATGCCGCCCAAACCTTCTGGGACGAGCAAAAGTCCTTTGAAGTCAGTGAACAGCCAGGCAAGGAGACTTTCTATTGCCTATCGATGTTCCCTTACCCCAGCGGCAAGCTACACATGGGGCACGTGCGTAACTACACCATCGGCGACGTGATTTCCCGCTACCAGCGCATGCAAGGCAAAAACGTCCTGCAACCCATGGGTTGGGACGCCTTCGGCATGCCGGCGGAAAACGCCGCGATGAAAAACAACGTGGCTCCCGCCAAGTGGACCTACGAAAACATCGCCTACATGAAGACCCAGCTGCGCAGCCTGGGCCTGGCGGTGGACTGGTCCCGCGAAGTCACCACCTGCAAGCCGGATTACTACCGCTGGGAACAATGGCTGTTCACTCGCCTGTTCGAAAAAGGCGTGATCTACCGCAAGAACGGCACCGTGAACTGGGACCCGATCGACCAGACCGTCCTGGCCAACGAGCAAGTGATCGACGGTCGCGGCTGGCGCTCCGGCGCGCTGATCGAAAAGCGCGAAATCCCGATGTACTACTTCAAGATCACCGCTTATGCGGATGAACTGCTGTCGGGCCTTGACGACCTGCCGGGCTGGCCTGAACAGGTCAAGACCATGCAGCGCAACTGGATCGGCAAATCCAAGGGCATGGAAGTACAGTTCCCCTACAACGTCGACTCCATCGGCGCAGCGGGTACGCTGAAAGTCTTCACTACCCGTCCAGATACCCTGATGGGCGCGACGTACGTCGCCGTGGCCGCTGAACACCCGCTCGCCACCCAGGCCGCACAGAACAACCCTGAGCTGCAGGCGTTCATCGCCGAATGCAAAGGCGGCAGCGTGGCCGAAGCCGACGTCGCCACCCAAGAGAAAAAAGGCCTGCCGACCTCGCTGTTCGTCGAGCACCCGTTGACCGGTGAAAAACTGCCGGTTTGGGTCGCCAACTACGTGTTGATGCACTACGGCGATGGCGCAGTAATGGCCGTGCCGGCACACGACGAGCGCGATTTCGAATTCGCCACCAAGTACAACCTGCCGATCAAATCCGTGGTACGCACCCGCTCGGGCGACACCAACCTCGCCCCGTGGCAGGACGCCTACGGCGAGCACGGCGAACTGATCAACTCCGGCGAGTTCAACGGCCTGGACTTCGAAGGCGCCTTCGACGCCATGGAAGTCGCGCTGATCAAGAAAAACCTCGGAGCCTCGCGCACCCAGTTCCGCCTGCGCGACTGGGGCATCAGCCGCCAGCGCTACTGGGGCTGCCCGATCCCGATCATCCACTGCGACACCTGCGGTGACGTGCCGGTACCGGAAGACCAACTGCCGGTGATCCTGCCGGAAGACGTGGTGCCGGACGGCGCCGGTTCGCCGCTGGCGCGCATGCCCGAGTTCTACGAGTGCAGCTGCCCTAAATGTGGCGCGCCTGCCAAGCGTGAAACCGACACCATGGACACCTTCGTCGAGTCCTCGTGGTACTACGCTCGCTACGCCTCGCCGCACTATGAAGGCGGCCTGGTGGAAAAATCCGCAGCCGACCATTGGTTGCCGGTGGATCAGTACATCGGCGGTATCGAACACGCCATTCTTCACCTGCTGTATGCGCGCTTCTTCCACAAGCTGATGCGCGACGAAGGCTTGGTGAGCTCTGATGAACCGTTCAAGAACCTGCTGACCCAGGGCATGGTGGTCGCCGAGACTTACTATCGCCGCGAAGCCAATGGCGCCTACACCTGGTTCAACCCGGCGGACGTGGAGCTTGAGCGTGACAGCAAAGCCAAGGTCATCAGCGCCAAGCTGATAGCCGACGGCCTGCCGGTAGAAATCGGTGGCACCGAGAAGATGGCCAAGTCGAAGAACAACGGCGTCGACCCACAGTCGATGATCGACCAGTTCGGGGCAGACACCTGCCGCCTGTTCATGATGTTCGCCTCGCCACCTGACATGAGCGCGGAATGGTCCGACTCCGGCGTCGAAGGTTCGCACCGTTTCCTCAAGCGCGTCTGGCGCCTGGCGCACGCTCATGTCAGCCAGGGCTTGCCCGGCAAGCTGGACGTGGCGGCCTTGAGCGACGAGCAGAAAGTCATTCGCCGCAGCACCCACCTGGCCATCAAGCAAGCCAGCCAGGACGTTGGCCAGCACCACAAATTCAACACCGCCATCGCCCAGGTGATGACGCTGATGAACGTGCTGGAAAAAGCGCCGCAGGCTACCGAGCAGGACCGCGCGTTGATTCAGGAAGGCCTGGAAACGGTCACCCTGCTGCTGGCCCCGATCACGCCGCACATCAGCCACGACCTGTGGAGCCGTTTGGGCCACAGCGAAGCGGTCATTGATGCCCGCTGGCCCGTACAGGATGACAGCGCCCTGGTTCAGGACACGCTGCAACTGGTGATCCAGGTCAACGGTAAACTGCGTGGCCAGATCGACATGCCTGCCAGCGCCAGCCGTGAAGACGTAGAGGCGGCCGCGCGCATCAACGAGAACGTGCTGCGGTTTACCGAAGGCCTGACGATCCGCAAAGTGATCGTGGTGCCTGGCAAACTCGTTAACATCGTCGCTAGCTAATCGGATCGGGCGCCGGGTTTGAGCCCGGCGCCGAACAAAACCTCCAGGGCCTCGATAAGGCCCACATGGTTTCAAGGGGAGCAACAAAATGATCAAACGCAATTTGCTGGTGATGGGCCTTGCCGTGTTGTTGAGCGCTTGCGGCTTCCAGCTGCGCGGTACCGGCACCCAAGAACTGGCGATCAAGGAATTGGACGTCAGCGCCCGCAACGCCTATGGCGAAACCGTGACGCAACTGCGCCAGGTACTGGAAAGCAGCGGCGTGCACGTCTACACCGGCGCGACCTACAAGCTGTTCCTGGCGGACGAGAAAGAAACCCAGCGTAACCTCAGCTACGCCAGCGCCGGCCGTGCATCGGACATCGAGTTGAGCACCGAGCTGACCTTCCAGGTTCAGGGTCGTGACCAATTGCCGTTGATGGGCGACAAGATCCAGGTCCAGAAGGTCGTGAGCCACGACGGCAACAACCTGGTGGGCTCGGATTCGGAAATCATCCAGGTGCGCAAGGAAATGCGTCGCGAGCTGGTCCAGCGCATGATCCTGCGCCTGCAATTGCTGTCGCCGCAGCAGCTTGAAATCCTGCAACGCACTGCCGACGACAAGGCCAAGGCTGATGCCGACGCACTGAAAGCCGCGCAAGAGTACGAAAACAACACGCCGAAACAATCGCCTGTTGAAGTGCCTGCCGAGTAAGCCAGACGGGGCGCCTTTGGCGCCCCGTTCGCCCCGCCTATGAAACTCGCCCCCGCCCAACTCGCCAAACACCTGCAAGGTGGCCTCGCGCCTGTCTATATCGTCAGCGGTGATGACCCGTTGCTGTGCCAGGAAGCCGCAGACGCCATTCGCACCGCCGCGCGCCAGCAAGGCTTCGATGAACGCCAGGTATTCAGCGCCGATGCCAGTTTCGACTGGGGTACGCTGCTGCAGGCCGGGGCGAGCATGTCGCTGTTTGCCGAAAAACGCCTGCTCGAACTGCGCCTGCCATCGGGCAAGCCCGGCGACAAGGGCGCGGCCGCCTTCATGGAATACTGCGCGCGGCCTGCCGAAGACACGGTATTGCTGATCAGCCTGCCCAAGCTCGACGGCAGCGCGCAGAAAACCAAGTGGGGCAAGGCGTTGGTGGAGGGGGCACAGACCCAGTTCATCCAGATTTGGCCGGTGGACAGCAATCAGTTGCCGCAGTGGATTCGTCAACGCCTGTCCCAGTCGGGGCTGTCAGCGACTCAAGACGCTGTAGAGCTGATCGCCGCCCGGGTCGAGGGCAACTTGCTTGCCGCCGTCCAGGAAATCGAAAAACTCAAGTTGATGGCCGAAGACGGGCAAATTACCGTTGAAACCGTCCAAGGAGCGGTGGCTGACAGCGCACGCTTTGACGTGTTCGGGCTGGTGGACGCGATCCTCAATGGTGAGCCCGCCCATGCCCTGCGCATGCTCGAAGGGTTGCGTGGCGAAGGCGTGGAGCCACCGGTGATTCTCTGGGCGTTGGCCCGGGAACTGCGGGTGCTGGCCAATATCGCCCTGCAATTCAGCCAAGGCACGCCGCTGGACAAATGCTTCAGCCAGGCCAAACCCCCGGTGTGGGACAAACGTAAACCCCTGATGAGCAAAGCCCTGCAACGGCACACAGCGCAACGCTGGGCGCAATTGTTGCTGGAAGCGCAGCGCATCGATGCGCAGATCAAGGGCCAGGCGGCTGGCTCGCCGTGGATGAGCCTGAGTCGTTTGTCGCTGTTGATGTCCGGCCAACGCCTGACGTTGCCGGCTGAATAAAGTCTCTCTTAAAAACACCGCCCCTCCCACATGTTGACCGCGTTTACATTTCAAAAACCTTGTCAGGCTTTACAGCAGCCAGACTTCGGCAGATGATTTGCACCGCTGTATCCCATCTGAAGAGAGTACCGATCATGAGCAAAAAGCCATCCAAGCATGGCCCCAACAAGGCCAAATCCATCATCGCCCAGCCACTGTTCCGCAGCCGTCAGGAACGCGCCGGCAAGGGCAAAGGCAGCTACCGCCGCGAAGCCTTCCAGTCTAATAGCTGGGAGGCTTCTTACTTTCTGGCTGCCTGAAGGCAAGCGCCCCTCCGGCATGATAAGGTCTGCACTTGATTTGTAATCCCTGGACCTGTGCATGCTCTCTAGTCTTTCCCGTCGTTGGCACCTGCGCCAATTGATCGCTGCCTCCAGCCTCATTCTGCTTGTCGCCTGCGCGGAAAAACCAACCGCCGCGGACGCTCAACCCCTGCCAAAGCTTCAGACCGCTCCGGCCGTTGCGCCCGCTATCGTGGCCCCATTGGCCGTGGACAATCTCGACATCCAGCCGACCCAGACCTTTGCCGAATGGCAGGCCGGTTTCCGCGTGGAAGCCTTGAAAGCCGGGATCACACCTGCGGTCTTTGATAACGCTTTCGCCAACGTCAGCCCGGACATGGGCGTGATCCGCGCTGACCGCAGCCAGCCGGAATTTTCCCGCCCGGTGTGGGAGTACCTCGACGGCGCCCTGTCGCCGCTACGCGTGCGTAATGGCCAGGCACTGCTGATCAAGTACGCCGATACCCTGCAAAGCATCGAACAACGGTATGGCGTCGACCGCCAGGCGCTGGTATCGGTGTGGGGCATGGAAAGCAACTTCGGCCAGTTTCAGGGCAATAACTCGGTGATCCGCTCCCTGGCGACCCTGGCCTACGAAGGCCGTCGCCCGGCGTTTGCCCAGGCGCAATTGCTGGCGGCGCTGCAAATCATCCAGCACGGCGATATCCAGGCCGACCAGATGAAAGGCTCCTGGGCCGGCGCGATGGGCCAGACCCAATTTATTCCGACCACCTACAACACTCACGCCGTCGACTTCGATGGCGACGGTCGCCGCGACATCTGGAACAGCCCGGCCGACGCCCTCGCCTCTACCGCGCACTACCTGCAAAGCTCCGGCTGGCAGAAAGGCCAGCCGTGGGGCTTCGAGGTGAAACAACTGCCGGCGAACTTCGATTACGCGCTGGCTGACGGTAGCGTGCGCAAGACCATTGCCGAATGGATGAGACTGGGTATTCAACTTCCAGCCGGCGCCAGCATGCCGGCCAACGTAGACCAACTGTCCGCAGCGCTGCTGCTACCGGCGGGCTACCGTGGCCCGGCATTTCTGGTGCTGGATAACTTCCGCGCGATCCTCAAGTACAACAACTCGTCGTCCTATGCACTGGCGGTGGGTTTGCTGTCGGAGCGCTTTGGCGGGGGTGGTGTGATTCGGGGTGACTGGCCTAAGGATGAACTGCCGCTGAGCCGTTCCCAGCGCATCGATTTGCAGACGGCTCTGAGCAGCAACGGCTACGACGCGGGCAACCCGGACGGGATCATTGGCGCGAACACGCGCAAGGCGATTCGGGCGGCGCAGCAAACGCTGGGCTGGCCGGCGGATGGGTATCCGACGGTGAAACTGCTGGAATCTCTACAACACCGCTGACCCCAGACGATCGTTCCCGCGCTCCGCGTGGGAATGCATCTGGTGACGCCCTGCGTCATGACGTTGCGAGCGGACGCGGAGCGTCCAGGGCGGCATTCCCACGCAGAGCGTGGGAACGATCATAAACGCGGGGCAAGCCCGCTCGCCACAAGAAGCCCGCCCGCCACAACAACACCGTGTCAGGCCTTGAACACCACATCCTGTTCCAGAACCAACTGCTTTTCCCCAGCATCCAGCCGCACCCGCGCGCCCATCGGTAACGTCAGGTTCGGATCACAATGCCCACTGCGCCAGCCGGACAACACCGGGATACACAGCGGTTCAAAAGTCTGTTTCAGCAGGCGCTCCAGCGCAGCGTTATCCACGCCCGCCACATCCCCCACTAACACACCGGCAACCTGGGCCAGCTTGCCCGCCAGACGCAAGTGCGTGAGCAGGCGGTCGATGCGGTAGATCGGCTCGTTGACGTCTTCGATAAACAGGATGATACCCTCGGCATCGATCTCGAATGGCGTGCCCATAACCGCCGCAATCATCGACAGATTGCCCCCCAGCAGGCGCCCACAGGCGACGCCAGGCTCGATGGTGGTCAACGGGTAGGCCACCGGGTGCGCCAACACTCCGCCAGCACCCAATTGGCCGCGCAGCAGGCTGAACAGTGCTGCCTCGGTGGGAGGCTGCTTGTCGCCAAGCAGGTCGGCATTGAGCATGGGGCCGTGGAAGGTCACGAAACCGGCGTAGCGGTTGATTGCCAGGTGCAAGGCGGTGATGTCGCTGTAGCCTACGAAAGGCTTGGGGTTTGCGCGCAGCAGGTCGAAATCCAAACTGTCCAGCAGGCGCGGTGTGCCGTAGCCGCCTCGCAGGCAGAAGATCGCATCGATTTCGGGGTTCGCAAAGGCTGCATGCAGGTCGCGCAGGCGCACATCATCGCTGCCGGCGAGGTAGCCGTCGCGTTCATATACGCCAGAGAATATACGGAGTTCGTGGCCACGGGCGCGCATCCATTGGCCGGCTTTTTCGACGTCCAGCGTGGCGGGGCCGGCGGGGGCGATCAGGGCAATGGTGCCTTCTGGGCGAAGGGCTGGAACCGCAGTGCTGGATTGACTTGTCATCCATTGGACTCACAGATCGATGGGGCTGCTGCGCAGCCCAGCGGGAGCAAGCTCCCTCGCCACAGAAGCCCGCCCCGACACCAATGGGTTACGAAACCAGGCTTGCCTTGACCAGCTTGGCCTGCTCGTCAGCGTGGTACGAGGAACGTACCAGCGGGCCCGAGGCGACGTTCTTGAAGCCCATCTTGTAACCTTCCTCGGCGAACCAGGCGAAGACGTCCGGGTGCACGAAGCGCTGTACCGGCAAGTGGCTGCGGGAGGGCTGCAGGTACTGGCCCAGGGTCAGCATGTCGATGTCGTGTTCGCGCATGCGCTTCATGACCTCGATCACTTCTTCGTCGGTCTCGCCCAGGCCCAGCATCAGGCCGGATTTGGTCGGGATGTGCGGCATCATCTGCTTGAATTTTTGCAGCAGGGTCAGCGACCACTGGTAGTCCGAACCCGGGCGAGCGGCCTTGTACAGGCGTGGCACGGTTTCCAGGTTGTGGTTGAACACATCCGGCGGCTCGGCAGCGGTGATTTCCAGCGCGACGTCCATGCGGCCACGGTAGTCCGGGACGAGGGTTTCAAGCATCACGTTCGGTGACAGCTTGCGGATTTCGCGGATGCAGTCGGCAAAGTGCTGGGCACCGCCATCACGCAGGTCGTCGCGGTCTACCGAGGTGATCACTACGTATTTGAGTTTCAGGTCGGCGATGGCGATGGCCAGGCTTTCCGGCTCGTTGACGTCCAGAGGCTTCGGCCGGCCGTGGCCAACGTCGCAGAACGGGCAACGACGGGTGCAGATGTCACCCATGATCATGAAGGTCGCGGTGCCGCCGGAGAAGCACTCGCCCAGGTTCGGGCAGGACGCTTCTTCACACACGCTGTGCAGCTTGTGTTTGCGCAGCAGGGCCTTGATACGGTCGACTTCCGGCGAGATCGGGATGCGCACGCGGATCCAGTCAGGCTTTTTCGGCAGTTCGGTGGTAGGAATGATCTTCACCGGGATGCGTGCAACCTTCTCGGCGCCGCGCAGCTTGACGCCGGCTTCCACCTTGGCACGCGGGGCCGGGGCCGGACGCTCGGTGATGTCCAGCGTCGGGATCATGGTTTGCACTGCATCAGTAGTCATAATCAGTCGATTCCGCCCGTGAGGGTCGTCTGCTCAGCATAGTCGAGGTGTTTGACGAGCTGCGCACGCAGCCGGGCACTTACCTCGGCAAATTTAATCGGTGTGGCATGGTCGCTCAGTTGGGTCATCGCCAGCCCGGCATAGCCGCACGGGTTGATGCGCTGGAACGGCGCCAGGTTCATGTCCACGTTCAAGGCCAGGCCATGAAACGAACAACCGTGGCGAATCCGCAGCCCCAGCGAGGCGATTTTCGCGCCATCCACATACACACCGGGTGCATCGGGCTTGGCCGCGGCGGTCACGCCGTAACTGGCCAGCAGCTCGATCAGGCAAGCCTCCATGCGGCTCACCAGGTCACGCACGCCAAACCCAAGCTTGCGCACGTCCAGCAGCAGGTACGCCACCAGTTGACCCGGGCCATGGTAAGTCACTTGACCCCCTCGGTCGACCTGCACCACCGGAATATCGCCCGGCAGCAGCAGATGCTCGGCCTTGCCAGCCTGGCCCTGGGTGAACACCGGCGGGTGTTCCACTAGCCAGATTTCATCCGGGGCAGAGGTGCCGCGCTCGTTGGTGAAGCGCTGCATGGCGTGCCAGACGGGCTCGTAGTCCATCTGGCCGAGCTCGCGAAAGCCCAGGACCTGTGACATCACAGCACCATGTGCACGAAGCCGGTGGCCCGCAGTTCGCTGTTGATGTCGTAGAGCTGGTCTTGACCGATTGCAACGATGTGCAATTGGATCGTGGTGTATTTGCCTGTGGAGCTGGATCGCTCGTCCACACGCTGATCATTGATTGTCGCGTGCTTACGCACAATCTCGAGGATCAAGTCTTTGCGGCCTACGCCGGTATCGCTGATTATCTTGATCGGATAGTCCACCACCGGGAATTCGATCTTTGGCGCCTTTACTTCGGTATCGGTCATGGCGTAACGGCCTCGTAAGCGTAAGCCGTGGCGACGGGCAAAGCCCCGTGTCGGATTAACACGGGGCTTTGCAGGTGCACACTTATCAGTTGAACAAGCTGTAGAAGAATAGACGGATGCTATCCCACACGCGGCGGAAGATACCACCTTCGTCGACGGCGTCCAGCGCGATCAGGTCAGCGCTATGCACCACCTTGTCGTCCAGTTTCACTTCGACTTTACCGATCACGTCACCCTTGGCGATTGGGGCAACCAATTGCGGGTTCATGGTCATGCTGGCAGCGAGCTTTTTCAGCTGGCCTTTAGGCATGGTCAGGGTCAGGTCTTCAGCCAGGCCGGCCTTGACTTGCGAGGTAGCGCCTTTCCATACCGGCGCGGTCGCCAGCTCAGCACCCTTCTGATAGAAGGTCTGGGTTTCGAAGAAGCGGAAACCGTAGGTCAGCAGTTTTTGCGTCTCGGCCGCGCGGGCCTGCTCGCTGTTGGTGCCGAAGACCACGGCGATCAGGCGCTGGCCATCACGTACCGCGGACGACACCATGCAGTAGCCGGCTTCGTCGGTGTGGCCGGTTTTCAGACCGTCGACGGTCTTGTCACGCCACAGCAGCAGGTTGCGGTTAGGCTGCTTGATGTTGTTCCAGAAAAATTCCTTCTGGGAGTAGATCGCATAGTGCACCGGGTCGACACGAATGATCGCGCGTGCCAGGACCGCCATGTCGTGAGCCGACGAGTAGTGCTCAGGGTTCGGCAGACCGGTCGGGTTCATGAAGTGGCTGTTGGTCATGCCCAGGTCGGCCACGGTTTTGTTCATCATGTCGGCGAACGCGTCTTCGCTGCCGGCGATGTGCTCGGCCAGGGCGACGCTGGCGTCGTTACCGGACTGGATGATGATGCCGTGCAGCAGGTCGCTGACAGTAACCTGCGAGCCCACCTTGATGAACATCCGCGAACCGCCGGTACGCCAGGCGTTTTCGCTGACGGTCACCGGATCGTTTTCGCCGATCTGGCCGCGACGGATTTCCAGGGTCGCGATGTAGGCAGTCATCAGCTTGGTCAGGCTGGCTGGTGGCAGGCGCTGGTCACCGTTGCTCTCGACCAGCACGTTGCCACTGGCGGCATCCATGAGGACCCAGGACTTGGCGGCCAGTTGCGGGGAAGCCGGCACCATTTCAACCGCCCAGGCGGCCGGGGTGATGATCAGCGAAAGAAGCAGGCACGTACGTTTGGCTAAGGTGGTGATGTTCATCCGTCTCTCGAAATTACTTATGGAAACTTGCCCTCGCGGGCAAAACTTATTCAGACAGCCCGTTGCCAGACTGTCACGTGTTCGGTTGCCCGCTCACCCCTTGCCCCCGGGTTTTTATTGTTCAACGAGCCAACAACCAGGGTTCGAGCCCGCGCACGGGCCTGAACCATCAATTCGTTACTGCTTATTCAGCGGTGACCACGCTGGGTTGCCCCAGGTTGGCCAGGCGCACACTGTTCTGCACTTGCGCGACCTCGCTCGGCGAGCCGATCGGGCCCATGCGCACACGGTGCAGCGTCTGCTGGTTACGCACGATGGAGCTGATAAATACTGGCGCATTGACCATGCCGCTGAGCTTGGACCTTAACAGCTCTGCCGCATCCGGGTTGGCGAAAGCGCCCACCTGCAAGTATTGCCCGCCCGCTGCCGAAGCGCCGGGGGCCGCCCGTGGTACGACGACCGTGTCCGGAGCATGCTGCTGCGGCGGCGGCGTCCACTGCTCGATCTTGCCGGTCGACGCGGTCACTTGCGGCTGCTGGGTTTGCGGCTCGTTGAGCATCAACGGCGCCGGCTTGCCACGCTGGGCCCAGTACTGGGCAGGGTCGATCCCTTCAACCTTGACCCGCGCCGTGCCGGTCTCGGCATAACCGAGTTTCTTCGCGGCGGCGTAGGACAAGTCGATGATCCGGTCCGAATAAAACGGCCCGCGATCGTTGACCCGCAGGATCACGGTGCGGTTGTTGTCCAGGTTGGTGACACGTACATAGCTGGGCAGTGGCAGGGTCTTGTGGGCCGCGCTCATGCCGTAGAGGTCATAGACCTCGCCGTTGGCGGTGTTCTGACCGTGGAACTTGGTGCCATACCAGGACGCCGTGCCCGACTGCACATAGGTCTTGGACTCTTGCAACGGAAAGTAGTTTTTACCCAGCACGGTGTAGGGGTTGGCCTTGTAGGCGCCGGTGTGCAGGGTCGGCGTGGCATCCGGGATTTTCGAAACGTCGACATCCCACCACGGCGCGCCGTCTTTGTGCGCGCGGTTGATGTCCAGGCCCGGCTGGGAACGGACAGCCGTGCCGCCAGCCTTCTGGGTTGGCGCACGACTGGTGGAGCAACTGACAACCAGCAAGGACAACGCGGCGAACGCCACCAGTTTGAGCGGTTTTTTGAACGGCGATACCGGCATTACTTGACGCCCCGTGCTTGGACCAGCATGTCTGACAGCTGATGCACGGCCATGGCGTACATCACACTGCGGTTATAACGCGTGATTGCGTAGAAATTCTTCAGGCCCATCCAGTATTCCGGGCCGTTTTCGCCTTCCAGGCGGAACGCCGTCACCGGCATATCATCGCGTGGCGCATTCTGACTCGACCAGCCCAGCGCCCGCAACTCCCCGACCGTCTTGACCGGCTCGATGCCCTGGGTCAGGCCTTCGTCGGCGCGATCCCCGGTGACATCGGCGCGGATCACCACCGGCTCGCCACCCACCCAGCCATGGCGCTTGAAGTAGCTGGCCACGCTGCCGATGGCGTCGTCCGGGTTGCTCCAGATATTGATGTGACCGTCACCGTCGAAATCCACCGCGTAGGCGCGAAAGCTGCTCGGCATGAACTGTGGCAAGCCCATCGCCCCGGCGTAGGAACCCTTGAGGGTCATCGGGTCGACTTGCTCTTCGCGGGCCAGCAGCAGGAATTCACGCAGCTCCTTGCGGAAGAACTCGGCGCGGGGCGGGTAATCGAAGCCCAGGGTCGACAAGGCATCGATCACCCGGTAGCTGCCGGTGTTGCGCCCATAGAAGGTCTCGATGCCGATGATCGAAACGATCACCTGCGCCGGTACGCCGTATTCCTGCTCGGCACGGGCCAGTACGGCCTCGTGCTGGCGCCAGAAGTCCACGCCACGGGCCACGCGGGCGTCGGTGAGGAACATCGGGCGATAGTCCTTCCACTGCTTAACGCGTTCGGCCGGGCGCGAAATGGCGTCGAGGATCGCCTGCTTGCGCTGGGCCTCGCGGAACACGCCCATCAGCTGTTCACCCGCGAAACCATAGTCACGGGTCATCTCACCGACAAATTCGGCGACCTGGGGAGAACCATCGTAGTCACCGGCGTGCGCCTCTTGCGTTGCACCCAGCAGGCCAATCAGGCCCATCCAGGATGCATGCCGAGTCGCCCAGCCGCGCATTACTTGCATTGACATCTTCACCTTATTCAAACCTGCGCGATCCACTTGCGATGCGTATGAATCGACATCAAAACCCCAAACGCTGACAGCAATGTCACCAGCGAAGTTCCGCCGTAGCTAATGAACGGCAACGGCACCCCAACCACCGGCAACAGGCCACTGACCATACCGATGTTGACGAAAACGTAAACAAAAAAAGTCATGGTCAGGCTGCCGGCGAGCAATTTGCCGAACAGCGTCTGCGCCTGCGCGGTGATCACCAGGCCGCGACCAATCAACAGCAAATAGATCAGCAACAGCGCGCAAATGCCCACAAGGCCGAACTCTTCGCCCATGACCGCAATAATGAAGTCGGTGTGGCTCTCGGGCAAAAAGTCCAGGTGCGACTGGGTGCCCAATAACCAACCCTTACCAAATACTCCGCCGGAACCGATGGCGGCTTTGGACTGGATAATGTTCCAGCCGGTGCCCAGCGGGTCGCTCTCCGGGTCGAGGAAGGTCAGGATCCGTTGCTTCTGGTAGTCGTGCATAAAGAAGAACCACATGGCCACGGCCACCGGCACGGCGGCGGCCAGCACGCTGATAATCCAGCGCCAGCGCAAGCCCCCCATAAACAGCACGAACGCACCGCCCGCGAGGATCAGCAGCGAGGTGCCGAGGTCGGGCTGGCGCACGATCAGGACAAACGGCACACCGATCAGAATCAGGCTGATACCCACGTGCTTGAGCTGCGGTGGCAAGGTACGTTTGGACAGGTACCAGGCGATGGTCGCCGGCATCAGGATCTTCATGAATTCCGACGGCTGGAAGCGAATCACCCCCGGAATGTTGATCCAGCGGGTCGCGCCCATGGCGTTGTGACCCATCACGTCCACCACTACCAGCAACAGCACGCCGGCGACATAGCCGAGGGGCACCCAGCGCGCCATGAAGCGCGGCTCAAGCTGGGCGATCACCACCATCGACAACAGCCCCAGGCCGAACGACGACGCCTGCTTGATCAGCAGGTCCCAGTTCTTGCCACTGGCCGAATACAGCACGAACAGGCTGCCGGCCGCCAGGGTCAGCAGCAGGATCAGCAGCGGGCCATCAATATGCATGCGCTGCAGCAACGTCGCGCGGCGACGCATCACATCTTCGCTGGAGAGGATGCGGTCAAAATTACTCTTCACTGGCCGTAACCTCGGTGCTTGAAGGGGGGCCGCCATATTCGGGTTTGAGCCTGCCATCGTCGGCCAACAGCCAGGCGTCCATGATCTGACGTACCACCGGGGCCGCGACGCCGGAGCCGGATTCGCCGTTTTCGACCATTACCGCCACGACGATTTTCGGGTCGTCGGCCGGGGCGAAGCCGACAAACAAGGCGTGGTCGCGATGACGTTCCTGAACCTTGGAGCGGTCATATTTCTCACCCTGCTTGATCGCGACCACCTGGGCGGTACCGCTCTTGCCGGCAATGCGGTATTGCGCGCCGATTGCGGCCTTGCGTGCGGTGCCGCGGGCACCGTGCATCACTTGCTGCATGCCGTGGTTGACCTTGGTCCAGTCCGACGGGTCACGCAGCACAATGTTCGGTATCGGGTTGTCATCCACCGGCTTTTCGCCTTCGATGGTCCTGGCCAGGTGCGGGCGGTTCCAGATGCCTTTGTTGGCCACCAGTGCCGTGGCCTGGGCCAGCTGCAGCGGTGTTGCCTGCATATAGCCCTGGCCGATGCCGAGGATCAGGGTTTCGCCCGGGAACCAAGCCTGGCGGCGAGTTGCGCGCTTCCACTCCCGTGACGGCATCAGGCCGGGGGATTCTTCGAACATGTCCAGGGAGACTTTCTGACCCAGGCCGAACTTGCCCATGTAGGTCGACAAGCGATCGATCCCCAGCTTGTGGGCCAGGTCATAGAAATAGGTGTCGTTGGACCGCATGATCGCGGTGTCCAGATCGACATAGCCGTCACCGGTACGGTTCCAGTTACGGTATTTGTGGTCGTAGTTGGGCAGCATGTAATAGCCGGGGTCGAACACGCGGCTTGAAGCCGTGACCACGCCCGCATCCAGGCCGGCAATCGCTACTGCCGGCTTGATGGTCGAACCCGGTGGATACAGGCCACGCAGTACGCGGTTAAACAGCGGCCGGTCGATGGAGTCGCGCAACTCAGCGTAGGCCTTGAAGCTGATCCCGGTCACAAACAGGTTGGGGTCGAAACTCGGCTGGCTAACCATGGCCAACACTTCGCCCGTGTTCGGGTCCAGCGCCACCACGGCACCACGCCGACCACCCAGCGCCATCTCTGCCGCTTCCTGCAACTTGATGTCCAGGCTCAGCACGATGTCCTTGCCCGGCACCGGGTCGGTCCGCTTGAGCACCCGCAGCACACGGCCACGGGCGTTGGTCTCGACTTCTTCGTAACCCACTTGGCCGTGCAGCTCGGGCTCGTAGAAACGCTCGATGCCGGTCTTGCCGATATGGTGGGTGCCGCTGTAATTGACCGGGTCGAGGCTTTTCAGCTCTTTCTCGTTGATCCGCCCCATATAACCGACCGAGTGGGCAAAGTGCGGCCCTTGCGGATAGTGGCGCACCAACTGCGCCACCACTTCCACGCCCGGCAGGCGGAACTGGTTCACCGCGATTCGCGCGATCTGCTCTTCGGTCAGCTCGAACAGGATCGGTACCGGCTCGAACGGCCGGCGCCCCTGCTTCATGCGTTTTTCGAAGATCACCCGGTCTTCCGGGGTCAGCTGCAATACTTCGACGATCACGTCGAGGATCTGCGGCCAATCGCCGGAACGCTCGCGGGTCATGCTCAGGCTGAAGCTCGGCCGGTTATCCGCCACTACCACGCCATTGCGGTCGAAAATCAGCCCGCGGGTCGGGGGAATCGGCTGCACATGCACCCGATTGTTCTCCGACAGCGTGGAGTGATAGTCGTACTGGATCACCTGCAGGAAATACAGGCGGGCAATCAGCACCCCCAACAACGCCACCACCATGATCGCGCCAAATACCACACGTGCGCGTACAAGACGTGCGTCTTTCTCGTGGTCCTTGATGCGGATCGGCTGGGTCATCGGGAGGGGCGCAGATTATTTGTGGTAAGGGTGCCCGGACAGAACTGTCCAGGCGCGATAAAGCTGTTCACCGATCAGAATCCTTACCAACGGGTGCGGCAGCGTCAGCGCCGACAACGACCAGCGCTGGTCCGCCCGCGCGCAAACTTCAGGCGCCAGCCCTTCGGGGCCGCCGACCATGAAGTTGACGGTGCGCGAATCCAGGCGCCAGCGATCCAGTTCCACCGCCAGTTGCTCAGTGCTCCAGGGTTTGCCGTGCACTTCGAGAGTGACGATGCGCTCGTTGGGGCCGACCTTGGCCAACATGGCTTCGCCTTCCTGACGGATAAAGCGCGCCACGTCGGCATTCTTGCCCCGGGTGTTGAGCGGTATTTCCACCAGTTCCAGCGACAACTCGGAGGGCAGACGCTTGGCATACTCGTGCCAGCCTTCTTCCACCCACTTGGGCATGCGTGAACCGACAGCAATCAGACGCAGGCGCACAGCCGTTCCTTATTCCTGGTCTTTGTTGAGCTTGTCGAAGTGCGCGTGGCCCACTTCCGGGTTGTGGTGCTTGCCATCAGCGGCACGGCTCTGCTCGGCGCCTTTCCACAGACGCTCGAGGTCGTAGAACTGACGGGCGTTGCTGGTCATCATGTGCACGATCACGGTGTCGAGGTCAGCCAGCACCCAGTCACTGTCGCCCTTGCCTTCTTCACCCAGCGGCTTGACGCCTTGGGCTTTGACGGCTTCGCGAACCTTGTCGAGCATTGCGCCGATCTGACGGTTGGAAGTACCGGTGGCGATGATCATGAAGTCGGTAATGCTTTGCTTCTCGCGTACGTCCAGCACCTGGATGTCCTGGGCTTTTACGTCCTCCAGGGCAGCCACGGCCAGCGCTACCAGCGCTTCGCCTTCAGGGATCGGGCCAACCTGGGCTTCAACCGGCAGTGGCGCGCTTTTGAACGTGCCTTTGCGTTTTACTTTGCTTACGTCTTTGTTCGTCATAAAAAACTCGTTTTGCTCGTATGTTCGGGCGCTCGCTGCACGATTGTTCGTGCGATCAAGCGCGCCTTTTCAGTTCGACGCACGGTAAAGCCCGTGCGCATCGATGTAGGCCAGGACCGCGTCAGGCACCAGGAAACGTACCGACTTACCGCTGGCCAGCAGTTGACGGATCTGGGTGGCAGACACCGCAAGCGGGGTCTGCCAGACGAATGCAATATTCCCGTTCGGCCCGGTCAGGGCCAAGGGGTCACTTACCGACCGCGCGGCCAGCAGGTTGCGCAAGGCATCCGGCGGTTCGCTGTCGGCATCCGGGCGTTGCAAAACCAGGATGTGGCAGTGCTGGAGGAGTTCCTCCCAGCGATGCCAAGAGGGCAGGCCGCAAAATGCGTCCCAGCCCAAAAGCAGAAACAACTGGTCATCCGCGGCCAACTCGGCGCGCATCAGTTCCAGGGTGTCGACAGTGTAGGACGGTTTATCGCGTTTGAGCTCGCGATCGTCCACCACCAGCGGCGGTATGCCGTCTACGGCAAGGCGCACCATTTCCAGGCGTTGCTGCGCCGACACTTGCGGCGTATCGCGATGCGGCGGCCGGGCGTTGGGGGCCAGGCGCAACTCATCCAGCGCGAGGGCATCCGCGACTTCCAGGGCACTGCGCAAATGGCCAATGTGCACGGGGTCGAAGGTACCGCCGAGCAGCCCGATGCGTTTAGCCATCAAGTGCGCACATGACCGTCGCCGAACACCACGTACTTCTCGCTGGTCAGGCCTTCCAGGCCGACCGGGCCGCGTGCGTGGAGCTTGTCGGTGGAGATACCGATCTCCGCGCCCAGGCCGTACTCGAAGCCGTCGGCAAAACGCGTCGAGGCATTGATCATCACCGAAGCAGAATCCACTTCGTTGAGGAAACGCCGGGCATCGCTGAAATGCTCGGAAACAATGGCGTCGGTATGCTTGGAGCCGTAGGTGTTGATGTGTTCGATGGCCTGGTCCAGGTCGTCGACGATCCGGATCGACAGGATCGGTGCCGTGTACTCGGTGTACCAATCTTGTTCGGTCGCCTCGATCACGTCCGCGCCGAGTAGCGCACGGGTACGCTCGCAGCCACGCAGTTCCACGCCCTTGTCACGGTAGATGGCAGCCAGCGGCGGCAGCACGCGATCGGCGATGCCGACGTGCACCAGCAGGGTTTCCATGGTGTTGCACGGGGCGTAGCGGTGGGTCTTGGCGTTGTCGGCGATACGGATCGCCTTGTCGATATCGGCGGCGATGTCGATGTAAACGTGGCACACGCCGTCCAGGTGCTTGATCACCGGCACCTTGGCATCGCGGCTGACCCGTTCGATCAGGCTCTTGCCACCGCGCGGCACGATCACGTCGACAAATTCCGGCATGGTGATCAGCGCGCCAACAGCAGCGCGGTCGGTGGTTTCCACCACTTGCACCACTTCAGCCGGCAGTTCGGCCACGGCCAGGCCCTGCTGAATGCAGGCCGCAATGGCGCGGTTGGAATTAATCGCCTCGGAACCGCCACGCAGGATGGTTGCGTTACCGGACTTGAGGCACAGGCTCGCGGCGTCGATGGTCACGTTCGGGCGCGACTCATAGATGATGCCGATCACGCCCAGGGGCACGCGCATCTTGCCGACCTGGATGCCGGAAGGCATGTAACGCATGTCGCGGATTTCACCGATGGGGTCAGGCAGCTTGGCCACCTGACGCAGGCCTTCGATCATGTCGTCAATACGTGCCGGGGTCAGCGCCAGGCGGTCCAGCAGGGCCGGTTCCAGGCCATTGGCGCGGCCGTTGGCCAGGTCCAGTTCGTTGGCAGCCGCCAGCTCGGAGCGCGAAGCATCCAGAGCGTCGGCGGCGGCCAGCAGGGCACGGTTCTTCTGCGCGGTGCTCGCACGGGCGATCAACCGCGAGGCCTGACGGGCAGCGCGACCCAGGCGGGTCATGTAGTCAAGAACGGACTCAGTCATAGTCAGGGAGTCTTGGCAAAGAGGAAAGCGGCAGATTATAGCTGTGACGCCGCCCGACTGACAGCGGTGAGGGGCGGATGGTCGAAATGAACTGTAAAAACCTGGGGTTCAGCGGTAATTAAGGTTGGAGTTGTTATTATTCCGTCACATTTAGCCGTATTTACCCCTGATCGCCATGCCAAGTGATTCGCCCCAACATCCCTCCAGCGCCCTGCCCGACCGCTTCTTCGACCGAGATGCGCAATTGCTTGCGCGCGAATTGCTCGGAAAAGTGATTCGCCATCGTGTCGGCGATGTGTGGCTTTCAGCCCGCATTATTGAAACCGAAGCCTATTACGTGGCCGAAAAAGGCAGCCACGCCTCACTGGGCTACACAGAAAAGCGTAAGGCTTTGTTTCTGGATGGTGGTCATATCTACATGTACTACGCCCGTGGTGGCGATTCACTGAACTTCAGCGCCCAGGGCCCGGGCAATGCTGTACTGATCAAATCCGCCTATCCCTGGGTCGACGAAACCTCCGGGCCCGCCAGCCTGGCGCAGATGCTGCTGAACAACCCGGACGCCAGCGGCAGCCCACGCCCCTCGCAAAAGCTCTGCGCCGGCCAGACGTTGTTGTGCAAGGCGCTGGGCTTGAAGGTACCGATGTGGGATGCCAAGCGCTTCGACCAGCAATTGCTCTACGTAGAGGACGTGGGCCAGTCGCCCACGCAGGTTATCCAGACCACCCGCCTGGGAATTCCCAGCGGCCGCGATGAACACCTGATGTACCGCTTCGTCGATGCTGGCTATGCGCCGTATTGCACGCGGAACCCACTGCGTCGCGGCCAGGTCGAAGGCCGCGACTATTTTTTAATTTGAAGCGGTGGCGGGGGAGCTTGCTCCCGCTGCGTCGCGATGCGGCGACAAACTCCTCAATCGAGTTTTGCCTGCAAGAACGTATCTACCTTACTGGGGCCGCTTCGCAGCCCAACGGGAGCAAGCTCCCTCGCCACATGGATATGGAGTAACGATTTATGGGCCAATGGCTCGATGGCATTACCGGCTGGCTGACCCTGAACCCGCAATGGCTCGCGGTCGCGGTGTTTATCGTCGCGTGCGTGGAGTGCCTGGCCATTGTCGGGCTGATCGTACCGGGCACGGTGTTGCTGTTTGCGATTGCGGCGCTGGCCGGCAGCGGCGCGCTGTCACTGAGTGAAACCCTGTTGCTGGGTTTTCTCGGCGGCCTGCTGGGTGACGGGGTTTCCTACTTCCTCGGCAGGCATTTCCATCAAAACATTCGGCGCCTGCCCGGCCTGCGCCACCATCCCGAATGGATGAACGGCTCGGAGACCTACTTCCACAAGTACGGCATCGCCAGCCTGCTGGTAGGACGTTTCATCGGCCCGCTGCGGCCCATGCTGCCGATGGTGGCCGGCATGTGCGACATGCCGTTCCCCCGCTTCGCGCTGGTGAGCATTGTCGCGGCGGCGGGCTGGACAGTGGCCTATCTGCTGCCAGGCTGGGCGACCGGCGCCGCGTTCCGCCTGCCACTGCCGGAAGGCTTCTGGCCGGAAGCGGGGGTTGTCACCGCGTGCCTGGCGGTGTTGCTGGGGCTGGGTTTAAGCGGCAGTTTGCGCGGCGTCCGTCGCACCACGTTGTGGTTCGGTTGCGCCAGCCTGACCCTGTTGATTGCGCTGTTCATCGGTTATCCGCACCTGAATCATTTTGACCAGGGCCTGAGCGCTCTGGTGCAGGAACACCGCAGCCCCTGGCTGGACCAGACGATGGTGATGATTACTCAGTTGGGCGAGTTCAAGAAGATGTTCGTCGCCAGCGCCGTGTTCACCGGCCTGCTGCTACTGGCGCGGCAATGGCGCCACGCACTGTTTGTCGGCGCCACGCTGGCCGGGGCGGCAGTGATCAACACCGGGACCAAGCTGTTTTTCGCCCGTGGTCGCCCGGAAATCCTTACCGACCCGCTGACCAGTTTCAGCATGCCCAGCGGCCACGCCTCCGGCGCATTCGCGTTTTTCCTGGCGCTGGCAGTGCTGGCCGGTCGCGGTCAACCCACGCGGCTGCGCCTGACCTGGCTGTTGCTTGGGTGCATCCCGGCCGCGTTCATTGCCTTGTCGCGGGTGTACCTGGGCGCCCATTGGCCCACCGACATCCTGGCAGGCACATTACTGGCCATGACGGTGTGCGCGTTCAGCCTGGCCGTGAGCGAGTACCGCAGCCCGTTGCCGCCGATGTCGATCAAAGCCTGGTGGTTGGTGTTGCCTGCGGTGGTGGCGGTGCTCGGTTTTATCGCGTTCACCGGCACCCCACACGCGCTGCTGCGGTATGCCTATTAAGCGAACAGTTCACCCTGCAACTCGTCGAGCAACATCTGGATCGCATCCAACCGCTGCTGCGGGTCGTCGAGTTGCAGCAGGTCAATCTTGTCAGCCTCGGTGAACGGCAGCAGATACGCCAACTGATTGCCCAGGGATTGCTGGCCATTGGCCTCGGTACCCATGTCCAGCGAGGCGACCATCGGATGTTCGGCCAGGGCGTGGAGCAAGGCCAGCAAGTCAGCATCCTCTTCCTCCAACGCCTGGTCCGGCAGATCTTCCAGCCACTGCACCTCAGCCACCAGCAACTGGTCTTTCTGCACGCCGGCGTCACGCACGCGGAAACGGCGCCCACCTTCGACGCGAATCCCCAGCAGGCCGTTGTCCTGCTGCTTGAAGTCGCGAATCAACGCTTCACAGCCGATCAACGCATAGCCATCGGGCGCCCCGCCCACTTCGCTGCCGTCGAGGATGCACACCACGCCGAAGCTTTCGCCCTTTTTCATGCAGCGGCTGATCATGTCCAGGTAGCGCGCCTCGAACAGTTGCAGGTCGAGGGTGCAGCCAGGGAACAGCACGGTATTGAGCGGAAACAGCGCCAGACTCATAAAGGTTTCCTTAAACCCGGTTTAAACAATTACCGACACAGCCAACGGCAGGAACACCGCCGTCGCCACGCCCATCAGACTCATGGCCAGCGCTGCAAAAGCGCCGCACTCTTCGCTTTCCTGCAGGGCCACCGAGGTGCCGACGGCATGGGCCGTCATGCCCAGGGCCATGCCGCGCGCCTCAGGACTATGCACACCCAGGCGCGACAGGTACGCCGGGCCTATCATCGCGCCGATCACACCGGTGATCAGCACAAACACCGCCGCCAACGCCGCCACGCCGCCGATCTGCTCGGCCACCAGCATGGCAATCGGCGAGGTCACCGACTTGGGCGCCATGGTCATCAGCATCATATGTTCGGCGCCGAACCACCAGCCCAGCAGCACACACAGTCCGGTCGCCAGCACGCCTCCTACCACCAGCGTAGTAAAAATTGGCCAGAACAATTGGCGAATCCGCCGCAGGTTCAAATATAGCGGCACGGCCAGGGCGACTGTTGCCGGGCCGAGCAGGATGCTCATGATCTCGGTGCTCTTGCGGTACTCGGCGTAGCTCAGGCCGCAGGTGAGCAACACGCCGATCACCAGCAGCATGGAAACCAGCACCGGCTGCAGGAAGATCCAGCGGGTTTTCTCGAACCCCGCCAGCACCAGTTGATAGGCGCCGAGGGTGATACCGATGCCGAACAAGGGATGATGAATCACTGCCGTCCAGGCGCCCTGCCACTCGAAGGTCATTGCCCCTCCTCCTTGCTCGCCTGGCGTTTGACCAATTTTTGCATCAGCACGCCGACAAAGCCCATGGCGATCACCAGCGACAACACCAGCGCGCCGACGATGGCCCAGAAATCCGCGGCGATATCCTTGGCGTACACCATCACCCCGACCGCCGGCGGCACCAGCAGCAACGGCAAGTAACGCAACAGGCTGCTGGCGGCCAGGCTCAGCGGCTCACCGACTTCGCCGCGCCATATCAGGTAGCCGAGCATCAGCAGCAGGCCGATGATCGGCCCGGGCAGTACCGGCAACAGCAAATGATTGATCGCGGTGCCGATCAATTGAAACAGCACCAGCCATGTCAGACCGCGTAACAGCATCCGTTCTCCCCCCTTCAAAGCCCGCCCGCATTATAAGCACGCCAGCCCTATGCTTCGGCATTCGCCAAAAGCATGGTGGGTTGACCGGGTTGATTCGCCATGATGATCTACATTGGTTCTCTGTAATCCATAAAAAACAACACCTCGCTCCTACAGTGGATGAGGATAAACCGATGAACCAAGGAGAGAAGCAATGCCCTATGTACCCGTAGCGCAGCTCAAAGATTATGTCGGCAAGGAACTGGGACGTTCCGAATGGCTCACCATCGACCAGGCGCGCATCAACCTGTTCGCCGAGGCCACTGGCGATCATCAGTTCATCCACGTCGACCCGGTCAAGGCCGCGCAAACGCCGTTTGGCAGCACCATTGCCCACGGTTTCCTGTCGCTGTCGCTGATGCCCAAGTTGATGGAAGACATCCTGATCGTGCCCGAAGGCCTGAAAATGGCGGTCAACTATGGCCTGGACAGCGTGCGCTTTATCCAGCCGGTGAAGGTCAATTCCAAGGTGCGTCTGCAAGTGACACTCACTGATGTCACCGAGAAAAAGCCCGGCCAATGGCTGCTCAAGGCCACCGCCACCCTGGAAATCGAAGGCCAGGAAAAACCCGCTTACGTTGCCGAGTCGTTGTCACTCTACTTCGTGTAAGCCCTGCGGCTCACGACCTCAGTTGTGGCGAGCGGTGCGACGAATCGACAAGCCCGCTCGCCACAAATGTACGTATCAACTTCACAGCTGCGGCATACTCGGCGCTCAATTATCCGGATCCCGCTATGCGCCCACTCGCTCCCCTTGCCCTTGCCCTGTTGCTCACCGCCTGCGGAGACGGCGAATCGCTGTTGCCGCCCGATGCGCGCCTGCCCGATGGTGGCCGCTACCGGGGCGATGTGGTCAATGGCCTGCTGCAAGGCGAGGGCCGCGTGGACTACCCCAACGGCAGCTGGTACGCGGGGCAGTTCGACAAAGGCCAATGGCACGGCCAGGGCGAATGGCATGGCAGCAATGGCGAAATCTATAAAGGCCAGTTCCAGCAAGGCTTGTTCGACGGCCAGGGCAGCTTGACCACCGCCGGCAGCCAGTATGTGGGCGGTTTCAAGAACGGGCGACGCAACGGCGAAGGCACCCTCAAAGAAGGGCAGATGACCTATCGCGGCGAATTCAAGGACGACCAGTATTCCGGCCTCGGTCGCCTTGAGCTGGCTGACGGCAGCCAGTACCAGGGCCAGTTCGCCCACGGCAAGCCGAATGGCGAAGGCCAGCGCAACGACGACAGCGGCAATCAGTTCAGCGGCCACTTCGTCGACGGCCAGCTGGAAGGCAACGGCACCTTCAACAGCGCTGATGGCGACATTTATGTCGGCCAGTTCAAACAGAACCAGCTCAACGGCAAGGGCCGTTATGAAAACGCCGATGGCGACGTGTGGATCGGCCAGTTCAAGGAAGGCGCACTGAGCGGCAAGGGCGAGTTGATTGGCGTCGATGGCAGCCACTATGTCGGCCAATTCAGCGACTGGCGCTTCACCGGCGAAGGCCGCCTGAACCTCACTGACGGCAGCTTCTATGTCGGCGGTTTTGACAGCGACAGCTACCAGGGGCGCGGCACCCTCGTCCTCATCGATGGCACCGTACAAGCCGGCACCTGGGTCAACGGCATGCGCGTGCGTGACGCCGACGGCAAGCTGTTGCCCGACCCGCTGGAAACCGGCGTGCTGGCCCAGGGCCGCCTGCTCGATACCGCCCTCGCCGCCGTACCCGCTTCCACGCCCGCCATAGAGCTGTACACCCTGGCGCTGGCCGGCGACGGTAAACAAAGTGTGTTCCTGCGCGAGGCCGATTACGTCAGCAATATGCTCGCCACGCGTTTTGGTGCGCGTGGGCAGATTCGCCTGGTCAACCACCGCGACCACATCGCCGACCGCCCGATGGCCACCCGCGAAAGCCTGCGCCGTGCGTTGCAGACCCTCGCCGAGCGCAGCGGGCCGGAAGACCTGGTGTTTATCTACCTGACCAGCCACGGCACCCACGAACATGAACTGGTGCTGGACCAGCCGCGCATGGAACTGGCCGACCTGCCCGCCGACGAGTTGGCCGCAGTGCTCACTCCGTTGAAAAACCGCGACAAGATCATCGTGATTTCTGCCTGCTACTCCGGCGGCTTTATTCCGGCGCTGAAAGACGAGCACACCCTGATCATGACGGCCTCGCGCGCCGACCGCGTGTCCTTCGGGTGCTCCGAGGAAGCCGACTTCACGTACTTCGGCGACGCCCTCTTCGCCCAAGCCTTCAACCAGACCGATGACTTGCAGCAAGCCTTCAAACTGGCGCAACTGCATGTGACCGAACGCGAACAGGCGGACAACTTCGAAGCCTCCGAACCGCAGATCTGGGCCCCCAAAGGCGTGATCGCCCACTGGCAACTATTACGCAAACAGCAGGCACGAAAGGCGCTCGAAAGCGTCTCAATGAATAGCAAGGAAGCCAAAGGCAACTAAGCTGTAACGTGTAACAAGGGGGGAAACACTATGTACCTGACACCTCAGCATATCTTGCTCGCCGGCGCCTCTGGCCTCACCGGCGAACACCTGCTCGACCGCCTGCTCAATGAACCCACCGTCACCCGCGTGCTGGCACCCAGCCGCAAACCACTGGCCGAACACCCGCACCTGGAAAACCCGGTGGGCGACCCGGCCGTGTTCCTGCCGCAACTGAGTGGCCAGGTCGATATCGCCTTCTGCTGCCTGGGCACCACCATCAAGCAAGCCGGCTCGGAAGCAGCCTTCCGCGCCGTCGACCTGGACATGGTCGTGGCCTTCGCCAAGCGCGCACGGGAAATGGGCTCGCGGCACCTGATCGTGATCAGCGCGATTGGCGCCGACCCGAAATCCTCGATCTTCTACAACCGGGTCAAAGGGGAAATGGAACAGGCGCTGAAGGCACAGGATTGGCCACAACTGACCATCGTGCGACCTTCGCTGTTGCTGGGAGAAAGACTGGAGTCGCGCCTGGCCGAAAAAATCGCCGGGCCGTTGTCACGGCTGATTCCCGGCAAGTACCACGGCATTGAAGTGTGCGAACTGGCCCGAGCCATGTGGCGCCTAGCGCTGGAAGAGCAGGATGGGGTGCGGGTGGTGGAGTCGGATGAGTTGCGCAAGCTGGGCAAATAATCCGACCTTCGTAGTTGAAGGGCTGTTTCGGCGAACGGGCTCGCCACAGGGATATCGCGCGAATTTTACAACCCGCCCGTTGCGTTAAAACCAACCCCCAGCACCGTCAACACCGACAGTGGCAACAACAAGGTGTCGAGCAGCGCACTGGCCGGCAGGTCCACGCCAGGGTAGCTCGGCGCCTCGGCACCAAAACGGTCCTTGGCACAGCAGCCTCCGTTAATGGCATACAAATCCAACCGCGTACCGGCATACACCACAGGCGCGCCCGGCTTTGCGGCATCCAGCGTACGCGCGGTGGCGCAACCCGTCAGTTGCAGCGCCATTAGCAACAGCAGCGCCTTATTCATCACTGCTCAAATGGTGTTCGCCCCAACGCGGCAGCATGTCCTGAGGAATGTTCAGCAGGTTGAGAATGCGCGCGACCACAAAGTCCACCAGGTCATCGATGGTTTGTGGCTGGTGGTAGAAGCCTGGCGATGCCGGCAATATCGTCACGCCCATGTTCGACAACTTCAGCATGTGCTCCAGGTGAATGCTCGAATACGGCGCTTCACGCGGCACCAGAATCAACTGGCGACGCTCCTTCAACGTCACATCGGCTGCGCGCTCGATCAGGTTGTTGCAGGCGCCTGTGGCAATCGCCGACAAGGTGCCAGTGGAACACGGCACCACCACCATCGCCGCCGGCGCGCCAGAGCCCGAGGCCACCGGCGACATCCAGTCTTCCTTGCCATAGACCTTGATCTGCCCCGCCGCCGCACCGGTGTATTCGGTGAGGAAGGCTTGCATCATCTGCACCTTGGGGGGCAGCGCGACGTCAGTCTCGGTGGCCATCACCAATTGCGCAGCCTTGGAGATCAGGAAGTGCACCTCGCGGTCTTCGCGCACCAGACAATCGAGCAAGCGCAGGCCATAGGGCGCGCCGGACGCGCCGGTCATCGCCAGGGTGACGCGTTCCGGGCCGCTCATTTCAGCGCCTCGGCCAACTTGCCATGCAGGCCGCCGAAGCCGCCGTTGCTCATGACCACCACGTGGGTGCCCGGCTTGGCCTGATGCTTGACGAATTCGATGATGCCGTCGATGGAATCGCAGACCTTCGACGGCACCGTGCACAACGCAGCGACCCCTGGCAGGTCCCACCCAAGGTTGGCCGGGGCGTACCAGACCACCTGGTCGGCGTCGTTGACGCTTTCCGGCAGGCCATCGCGGTGCGCGCCGAGCTTCATGGAGTTGGAACGCGGTTCGACAATCGCAATGATCGGCGCATCACCGACTCGCTTGCGCAAGCCATCGAGCGTGGTAGCAATCGCCGTTGGGTGGTGGGCAAAGTCGTCGTAGATGGTAATCCCATTCACGTCGGCGACCTTTTCCATGCGGCGCTTCACGCTTTTGAACGCACTTAACGCATCGATCCCCATGGACGGTACAACACCCACATGCCGTGCGGCCGCCAGGGTCACCAGGGCATTCGCAACGTTGTGCTGGCCGGTCATGTCCCATTCGACAACGCCTTGGGCCACGCCTTCAAACAGCACTTCAAATTTGGAGCCGTCTTCGCTGAGCAACTTGACCTGCCACTGCCCGCCCGCGCCGGTGGTTTGCACCGGCGTCCAGCAGCCCATGTCGATCACGCGCTGCAGGGCGGGCTCGGTGGTCGGGTAGATCACCAGGCCTTCGCTCGGAATGGTGCGCACCAAGTGATGGAACTGGCGCTCGATGGCCGGCAAATCGGGGAAGATGTCGGCATGATCGAACTCAAGGTTGTTGAGGATCGCCGTGCGCGGGCGGTAGTGAACGAACTTGGAACGCTTGTCGAAGAAGGCGCTGTCGTACTCGTCGGCTTCGATCACAAAGAACGGCGTATCGCCCAGGCGCGCCGACACCGAAAAATTCTGCGGCACGCCGCCGATCAGGAAGCCCGGGCTCATGCCTGCGTGCTCCAGCACCCAGGCCAGCATGCTGCTGGTGGTGGTCTTGCCGTGGGTGCCGGCGACCGCCAATACCCAGCGACCTTGCAGCACATGGTCGGACAGCCACTGCGGGCCGGACACATAAGGCAAACCTTTATTGAGTACGTACTCGACTGCCGGGTTGCCACGGGACATGGCATTGCCGATCACCACTAGGTCCGGAACCGGGTCGAATTGCGACGGGTCGTAGCCTTGGGTCAGCTCAATGCCCTGGGCCTGCAGCTGTGTGCTCATGGGCGGGTAGACGTTGGCGTCGGAGCCGGTGACATGATGGCCCAGCTCTTTGGCCAGAACCGCCATCGAACCCATGAAAGTGCCGCAGATACCAAGAATATGAATGTGCATAGTCGACCTCGTAAACATCGAGGCAGGTTAGCGCAGGGGGGCAAAAATCGCACTCTTTAGCTGATCGCCTGCCGTGCAATGCCGTGCCGGCGCAGCTTTCTATACAGTGTGTTGCGGCTGACGTCCAACTGCTCCGCCGTGTGGGTCATGTGCCAGCGTTGTTGCTCCAGTGCCGTGAGCAAGGCGAGTCGCTCGGCATCTTCGAGCGGGGACTCCACAGGCTTCGCCTCGGTGACCGGCAGCGGTTGCGCCTGGCGAATCAGCACGGGCAAGTCCTCAACGCCGATACGCCCGCCATCACACAGCGCCGCCAGTGTGCGCAACACCGTGCGCAACTGCCG
The DNA here is from genome assembly GCF_001050345.1 of Pseudomonas fildesensis. GTDB lineage: Bacteria > Pseudomonadota > Gammaproteobacteria > Pseudomonadales > Pseudomonadaceae > Aquipseudomonas > Aquipseudomonas fildesensis. The sequence goes on from NZ_LFMW01000007.1 coordinate 601,814, forward strand.
GACATTACCGGGCCAGGCAAAGGCCAACAACGCCGAACGCGCCGCCGGGTCGAGCCATACGCTCTGCCCGCCAGCCTCTTCGGCCAGTAGAAAATCCAGCAGTTGAGACTTATCACTGCGCTCACGCAACGGTGGCAGGCCGACTTCCAGTCCGTTGAGTCGGTAGTACAAATCCTCACGGAAGCTACCGTCCTGCACACGCCGCAGTAAATTCCGGTGGGTCGCGCTGATAATTCTGACATTCACCGCCTGAGGCTCGCCGCCGATGGGCACCACCATGCGATCCTCCAGCACCCTTAATAGACGGGTCTGCAACGCCAGGGGCATATCACCGATTTCGTCGAGGAACAGGGTGCCACCGTCGGCCTGTTGCAACTTGCCCTGCATGCCTTCCTTGCGGGCGCCGGTGAAACTGCCGCCTCGGTAGCCGAACAGTTCGCTTTCGATCAGGCTTTCCGGGATAGCCGCGCAGTTGAGGGCCACGAAGGCCTTGTCGGCGCGCTGGCTGGCGTGGTGCACCGCCTTGGCGAAGGCCTCTTTGCCCGAGCCGGTTTCACCGTTGATCACCAGCGGTACGTCACGCTCAAACACACGCAAGGCCTTGCGAAAATCGTTTTGCAACGCCGCATCGCCCAGGCAGATGCCGGGCAGGCGAGGCGGTTCTGGCTTGGTCATGGGGGCCGGCGTACTGCGCGGCTGGCCGCGCAAGGCTGCAAATAAATGCCGGCCATCGCGTGTACGCAACGGCCAACTGGCCGTGGCATTGGCACTGGCGCGGCCGAGCAATTGATCCAGCGAACACTCGAAAAACGCCTCGACCGGTTGCCCCAACAAGCCGCCGCGAACCTGCCCCAGCAGGTTCAGTGCACTTTGGTTGACGGCGCAGATACGCCCTTCGCCGTCGAACGCCAGCAGCCCTTCGCTGAACAGGCCCACCGACTCGGCCTGCAGGTGAAAGCGCAGCAGCCAGTGGTTTTCAAAATGACGCAGGAAGTAGCAACTCTCGATCATCTTCGCCGACAGGTTCACGAGCGCCATGGTATGGAACTGACTCTGGCGCGACACCGCTTCCCGAGCCGACGACACATCCAGCACCGCCAGCAATTCGCCGTGAGGGTCGAACACCGGGCTCGCCGAGCAGGTCAGCCCTGTGTGACGGCCACGGAAGTGTTCATCCCGGTGAATGGTCAGGGACTGGCGCTCCACCAGGCAGGTGCCAATGCCATTGGTGCCTTCGCAGGATTCGCTCCAGTCGGCCCCGAGCCACAGCCCGGCGCGTTCGAAAATCTTGCGTTCGGACGGCGCGGTGACGCAGTTGAGGATAACCCCGCGTGCGTCGGTCAACAGCACCGCATGGCCGGCGCCGGAAAGTTGTTGATGCAGGCTGTTCATCTCGCTGCCGGCAATGTGCAGCACTTGCTGCAGGCGCTCGCGACTTTCCAGCAGGCGGCCATGTTCAAGCACGGTGGGAGCGATGGTTTGCGCAGGGTCGAGGTGGTAGTCCTCCAGGCAGCGCAACCAGGAGCGGGCGATGGACGGATCGCTGCCGGGGCCTTGCGAAAGGACCTGCCCACGGGTGGCGGTCAAGACTTGCTGGGCATGGCGACTGAAATGATCGTTGTGCATGTTCTTATTATTCTCCCTGCGTGAGAACGCCCAGCATCCCCCAGCCATCCGACCATTGCAATCCCGTGCCGACCCACCGGTCACAGGCTGTACCGCTTATGGCACAAACTGTCACTTACGCTGTGCCAGCCCTGTTACAGCAACGACTTGCAACAATCGCCAACCCCTTGATTTACCTGGCCTGCAAAGCAGTGGCCCAACCTTTGCTCTACGCTCTATCAAGCGCAGCAACGCTGCACTCCAATAAACATAAAAAGTCAGGAGATACCCACCATGCGTTATGCACATCCCGGTACTGAAGGCGCCATCGTTTCGTTCAAGGCCAAGTACGGCAACTACATCGGTGGCGAATTCGTTGCGCCGGTCGATGGCAACTACTTCACCAACACCTCGCCGGTCAACGGCAAGCCCATCGCCGACTTCCCGCGCTCCACCGCCAAAGACATCGACAAGGCGCTGGACGCCGCCCATGCCGCCGCTGACGCCTGGGGCAAGACCTCGGCTCAGGACCGCTCGCTGGTGCTGCTGAAAATCGCCGACCGCATCGAACAGAACCTCGAACTGCTGGCCATCACCGAAACCTGGGACAACGGCAAGGCCGTGCGTGAAACCCTCAACGCCGATATTCCGCTGGCCGCTGACCACTTCCGCTACTTCGCCGGCTGCATCCGCGCCCAGGAAGGCAGCAGCGCCGAAATCAACGAACACACCGCCGCTTATCACTTCCACGAACCGCTGGGCGTGGTCGGCCAGATCATCCCGTGGAACTTCCCGTTGCTGATGGCCGCGTGGAAACTCGCCCCGGCCCTGGCCGCCGGTAACTGCGTGGTACTCAAGCCCGCCGAGCAAACCCCGCTGGGCATCAACGTGCTGATGGAACTGATCGGCGACCTGCTGCCACCGGGCGTGCTGAACGTGGTGCACGGTTTCGGTAAAGAAGCTGGCGAAGCACTGGCCACCAGCAAGCGCATCGCCAAAATTGCGTTCACCGGCTCTACGCCAGTGGGCTCGCACATCATGCATGCGGCGGCCGAGAACATTATTCCGTCCACCGTGGAACTGGGCGGCAAGTCGCCAAACATCTTCTTCGCCGACATCATGAAAGCCGAGCCGCAATTCATCGAAAAAGCCGCCGAAGGCCTGGTGCTGGCGTTCTTCAACCAGGGCGAAGTGTGCACCTGCCCCTCCCGCGCGCTGGTGGAAGAGTCGATCTACGACGACTTCATGAAAGTGGTGATGAAGAAGGTCGAGTCGATCAAGCGTGGCGACCCGCTGGACACCGACACCATGGTCGGCGCCCAGGCCTCCGAGCAACAATTCGACAAGATCCTGTCCTACCTGGAAATCGCCAAGGGCGAAGGCGCCGAGCTGCTGACCGGTGGCAAGGTCGAGAAGCTGACGGGCGATTTGGCCACCGGCTATTACATCCAGCCGACCCTGCTCAAGGGCACTAACAAGATGCGGGTGTTCCAGGAAGAAATCTTTGGCCCAGTGGTGAGCATCACCACGTTCAAGGACGAAGCCGAAGCCCTGGCGATTGCCAACGACACCGAGTTCGGCCTCGGCGCCGGCCTGTGGACCCGCGATATCAACCGCGCCTACCGCATGGGCCGGGCGATCAAGGCAGGCCGCGTATGGACCAACTGCTACCACCTGTACCCGGCACATGCCGCGTTCGGCGGGTACAAGAAGTCGGGTGTGGGGCGTGAGAACCACAAAATGATGTTGGATCACTACCAGCAGACCAAGAACCTGCTGGTGAGCTACGACATTAATCCGTTGGGCTTCTTCTAACCCCGGCACCGATCGTTCCCACGCTCTGCGTGGGAATGCCGCCTGGGACGCTCTGCGTCCCGATGTCTGCGCAAGTCTCAAGTCTTGCGCAAGGTGACGCGGAGCGTCACGGGATGCATTCCCACGCAAAGCGCGGGAACGACCTCCCGCCCTTGTCTGCATAAAACAATAAGAACGGACGGTACTTCTCATGCCTAGCGAACCCACTGGCTCTTCCGTCGACTTCGAAAAAGTCGGCACCGAATACTTCCAACAACGCGAACTGAAAAAAGGCGCCGCCGGCTGGGTGCTTTTAGTCGGCCTCGGCGTTGCCTACGTCATCTCCGGCGACTACGCCGGCTGGAACTTCGGCCTGGCCCAGGGTGGCTGGGGCGGCATGTTCCTCGCCACATTGCTGATGGCCACCATGTACCTGTGCATGTGCTTTTCCCTGGCCGAACTGTCTTCCATGATTCCCACCGCCGGTGGCGGCTACGGCTTTGCCCGCAGTGCCTTCGGCCCCTGGGGCGGTTTCCTGACGGGCACCGCGATCCTGATTGAATACGCCATTGCGCCAGCCGCCATCGCCGTGTTTATCGGCGCCTACTGCGAGTCGCTGTTCGGTATCGGCGGCTGGATGATTTACCTGGCGTTCTACATCATCTTTATCGGCATCCATATCTTCGGTGTCGGTGAAGCCCTGAAACTGATGTTTGTGATCACCGCCGTCGCCGCGATTGCCCTGGGCGTGTTCCTGGTGGCGATGGTGCCGCACTTCAATGTCGCCAACCTGCTGGACATTCCGGTGACCGAAGCCAAGGGTGCCAGTACGTTCCTGCCCTTCGGCTACGTCGGCGTGTGGGCAGCGATCCCTTATGCGATCTGGTTTTTCCTCGCCGTCGAAGGCGTGCCCCTGGCCGCCGAAGAAACCAAAAACCCGAAACGCGACCTGCCCCGGGGCCTGATCGGCGCCATTGTGGTGCTGACCAGCTTTGCCCTGTTGATCCTGGTGATCGCACCGGGCGGCGCCGGTACCTACGCGCTCATCAAGTCGGGCAACCCGCTGGTTGAAGCGTTGGCGCTGTCTTACGGCGGTTCTACCTGGATGGGCGGTTTCGTCAACCTGGTTGGCCTGGCAGGATTGATCGCGAGCTTTTTCTCGATTATCTACGCCTATTCGCGGCAGATCTTTGCTTTGTCCCGTGCCGGCTACCTGCCGCGCAAACTGTCCCAGACCAACAAAAGCAAGGCGCCCGTATTGGCGCTGGTCATCCCCGGCATCATCGGTTTCGGCCTGTCGCTGACCGGCCAGGGCGACTTGCTGATCCTGGTGGCGGTGTTCGGCGCGACTATTTCCTACGTGCTGATGATGGCCGCGCACATCACCCTGCGCATCCGTCGCCCCAAAATGGACCGCCCGTACCGCACACCGGGCGGTATTTTCACCTCGGGCGTGGCGCTGGTACTGGCCTGCGTGGCCGTGGTGGCGGGCTTTCTGGTGGATCCGCGGGTGGTGATTGGCGCCGCAGTCATCTATGGAGTATTAATTGCTTACTTTGCTTTCTACAGCCGGCATCACTTGGTAGCAGGCACGCCGGAAGAAGAGTTCGCGGCGATCCAGGCCGCAGAGGCTGCCTTGCACTAAATGCCGTAAACCTCGACGCGGGCGCTTTGCACACATTTTGCCCGCGTCACCAAGGAGACACTGTATGGCAAGCTTTTCCCACGCGGTCGGTGCATTGACCTACCGCTTTGACAGCCTCAAGGACGTGATGGCCAAGGCCAGCCCGGCACGTTCCGGAGACTTCCTCGCCGGTGTTGCCGCGCAGAACGACGGCGAACGGGTCGCGGCGCAAATGGCGCTGGCCAATATCCCGTTGAAGCACTTTCTCGAAGAAGTGCTGATCCCCTATGAAAGCGACGAAGTCACCCGGCTGATCATCGACACCCACGACAAGCAGGCCTTTGCGACGGTCAGCCACCTGACCGTCGGCGGGCTGCGTGACTGGCTGCTCAGCGATGCGGCCGACGAACAATCCCTACGCGCACTGGCGCCAGGGCTGACACCGGAAATGGCCGCCGCCGTCTCCAAGATCATGCGTGTGCAGGACCTGGTACTGGTGGCGCAGAAGATCCGCGTGGTTACGCAATTTCGCGGCACCATGGGCCTGCGCGGGCGCTTGTCGACCCGCTTGCAGCCCAACCACCCCACGGACGAACCCGCGGGCATCGCCGCGAGCATTCTCGACGGCCTGCTGTACGGCAACGGCGACGCCATGATCGGCATCAACCCGGCCACCGACAGCATCGCGTCGATCTGCGCCATGCTGGAGATGCTCGACGCGATCATCCAGCGCTACGAAATCCCGACCCAAGCCTGCGTACTGACTCACGTCACCACCTCGATCGAAGCCATCAACCGGGGGGTGCCGCTGGACCTGGTGTTTCAATCGATTGCCGGTACCGAAGCCGCCAACGCCAGTTTCGGCATCAGCCTGAGCCTGCTGCAAGAAGGTTACGACGCAGGTTTGAGCCTGAATCGCGGCACCCTGGGCCAGAACCTGATGTATTTCGAAACCGGCCAGGGCAGCGCCTTGTCGGCCAACGCGCATTTTGGCGTCGACCAGCAAACCTGTGAAACCCGCGCCTACGCCGTGGCCCGGCACTTCAAACCGTTTCTGGTAAACACCGTGGTCGGCTTTATCGGCCCCGAGTACTTGTACAACGGCAAGCAAATCATCCGCGCGGGCCTCGAAGACCACTTCTGCGGCAAGTTGCTCGGCGTGCCGATGGGCTGCGACATCTGCTACACCAACCATGCCGAAGCCGACCAGGACGACATGGACACCCTGCTGACCCTGCTGGGCGTGGCCGGGATTAACTTCATCATGGGCATTCCCGGCTCCGACGACATCATGCTCAACTACCAGACCACCTCGTTTCACGACGCCTTGTACGCCCGGCAAACATTGGGTTTAAAGCCGGCGCCGGAATTTGAACAGTGGCTGGCGAAAATGGGCATCTTCACGCAAGCCGACGGCAAGGTGCGCTTCGGCAACAGCCTGCCGCCGGCATTTCGCCACGCCTTGGCGCAATTGGGATGAAGGAGCCGCCCGTGCAAGTCGAATCCCTTGAAAGCAGCCCCGACAACCCTTGGCTGGAACTACGTCGCCTCACCCCGGCGCGCATTGCCCTGGGCCGTACCGGCACCAGCATACCCACCAATGCCCAACTGGACTTCCAGTTCGCCCACGCCCAGGCGCGGGATGCGGTGCATTTGCCCTTCGATCACGAGGGACTGAGCAGCCAACTCGCCGAGCGCGGGCGTGACAGCCTGTTGCTGCACAGCGCCGCCATCGACCGTCATAGCTACCTGCAACGTCCGGACCTGGGGCGGCGCTTGAGCGATGAATCGGCCCAGGCACTGCGCGATCATGCATCAGCCAACCCCGGCGGCGTGGACCTCGCGGTGGTGGTGGCCGATGGGCTGTCGGCGCTGGCGGTGCACAAACATACGCTGCCTTTTCTGACACGCATGGAGGAACAGACCCACGCCGAAGGGTGGTCCTTGTCGCCGGTAATCCTGGTGGAACAGGGCCGCGTAGCGGTGGCGGATGAGATCGGCCAGTTGCTCGGGGCGAAAATGGTGGTGATCCTGATCGGCGAACGGCCGGGGCTTAGTTCGCCGGACAGCCTGGGCCTGTACTTCACCTACAACCCCAAGGTCGGCCTCACCGATGTCTACCGCAATTGCATCTCCAATGTGCGGTTGGAAGGCCTGAGCTATGGCATGGCGGCCCATCGCCTGCTGTACTTGATGCGAGAGGCGTGTCGTCGGCAGCTGTCGGGGGTCAACCTCAAGGATGAGGCACAGGTTCAGACGATCGAATCAGACAACCCGGACCTGATGAAAGGTAATTTCCTGCTCAGTCCGCCAAAGGACTAATCCCGGCACGATTGCGCTTTTTAGCGTGTTTAGGCAGCATCAAGTCACGGCCGCTCGTGTGGTCATACCCCATTTGGAAGTTGAGGCCTGGCATGCGGATTACTCAAGCGACCCTGGAACACCTGGACCTGTTGACCCCGTTGTTCGTCAAATACCGCGAGTTTTACGGCGCCCTGCCCTTTCCGGATTCGTCGCGGGCCTTCCTGGAAAAGCGCCTGCGCCGTAAAGAGTCGGTGATCTACCTGGCTCTTGCTGATGATGACGACAAGCGGTTGCTCGGCTTTTGTCAGCTGTACCCAAGCTTTTCTTCGCTGTCGCTTAAACGTGTGTGGATCCTCAATGACATCTATGTGGCGGAAGATGCGCGCCGGCAGTTGGTGGCGGATAACTTGATGCGTACGGCGAAAAAGATGGCCAAGGAGACCTACGCGGTGCGGTTGCGCGTATCGACCAGCAGTGACAATAAAGTGGCGCAGAAGACCTACGAGTCGATCGGGTTTCGTGAAGACACCGAATTTAAAAACTATGTACTGCCCATCAGCGAAGACTGATTTGTGCCGAGCCGGTTACCTGTGGCGAGCAAGCTCGCCACGACATCCCCCGCTACAAAACCCACACGCTTTTCACTTTTCAATCCGTATAATGCCGACCTTTCAGGGTTGTAAGAATCGCGACATTCACTTGTAGCCTTATTACCCGAGCTTCCGCACAGGCCTGCTGAGCCGGGCCATCCACACAGGTGCCATCCATGGATTTCAACCCGCTCGACCTAATCCTGCATCTCGACGTGTACCTCGACCTGCTGGTAACCAATTACGGTCCGTGGATCTACGCCATTCTGTTCCTCGTTATCTTTTGCGAAACCGGTCTGGTGGTCATGCCATTCCTGCCGGGTGATTCGTTGCTGTTTATCGCCGGCGCAGTCGCCGCAGGCGGTGGCATGGACCCAGTACTGCTGGGCGGCCTGTTGATGTTGGCGGCGATCCTCGGGGACAGCACCAACTACGTAATAGGACGAACGGCCGGCGAGCGCTTGTTCAGCAACCCGAACTCGAAAATCTTCCGTCGCGACTACCTGCAAAAAACCCACGACTTCTACGACAAGCACGGCGGCAAAACCGTGACCCTGGCGCGCTTCCTGCCAATCCTGCGCACCTTTGCGCCGTTCGTCGCCGGCATCGCCAAAATGCCCTACCCACGCTTCTTTGGGTTCAGCGTACTGGGCACCATCCTCTGGGTCGGCGGCCTGGTGACCCTGGGTTACTTCTTCGGCAACGTACCGTTTATCAAGAAAAACCTGTCCCTGCTCGTGGTGTTTATCATCCTGCTGTCGCTGGTGCCGATGATCATCGGCGTGTTCCGCAGCCGCTTTGGCCGCACCTCCTCCGAAGCCAAGCCGCAGTAATCGCGAATGTGGTCCCTCAGCGCCTGGCGTCGCCGGCGCCTGCTGGCCAAGCACCCGATTGCCGACGACACCTGGCAGCGGGTGCGCCAGCACCTGACCTTCCTCGACGGCCTCAGCGCCGAACAGGACCAGTGGCTGCGCGAAGCGTGCGTGATCTTCCTCGCTGAAAAACACCTCACCGCCCTGCCCGGCGTCGACCTGCATCAGGAGCAACGCCTGTTGCTCGCCGCCCAAGCGCAACTGCCGTTGATGCACCTGGGCGACCTCGACTGGTACCAGGGCTTCCACGAAGTGGTGCTGTACCCCGATGACTTCGTCAGCCCGCAGCGCCACCGCGATGCCAGCGGCGTGGAACACGAGTGGGACGGCGAGCACAGCGGCGAAGCCTGGCAGCAAGGCCCGGTGATTCTCGCCTGGCCCGGCGTGCTGGCCAGTGGCAATTGGGAAGGCTACAACCTGGTGATCCACGAGTTCGCACACAAGCTCGACATGCTCAACGGCGACGCCAACGGCCTGCCGCCGCTGCACAACGACATGCGCGTGCAAGAGTGGGCCAGCGTGATGCAAGGCGCCTACGACGACCTCAACCGCCAGCTGGACGCCAACCCCGATGCCGAAACGGCCATCGACCCCTACGCGGCGGAAAACCCGGCAGAATTCTTTGCCGTTACCAGCGAATATTTTTTCAGCGCGCCGGATTTACTGATGGAAAGTTATCCACAGGTGTACGCGCAACTCAGCCGCTTTTATCGCCAGGACCCTCTGGCCCGCCTGACCCAACTGCAAGCGCACGACCCGCGTTATCAGCCATAAGGCGAATGACCGTACGACGTCTGGCGCATGGCATCGTCGTCAGAATATGCCTATAATCGCCGCCACTTTTAGGCCAATCCGGCCATGTTCCATGGCCAACTACGGGGGCAACGCCCAATGAGCTACAGCAAGATTCCGGCTGGCAAAGACCTGCCGAACGACATCTACGTCGCCATCGAAATTCCGGCCAACCACGCGCCGATCAAATACGAAATCGACAAAGACAGCGACTGCCTGTTCGTTGACCGTTTCATGGCCACCCCGATGTTCTACCCGGCCAACTACGGTTTCATCCCCAACACCCTGGCTGACGACGGTGACCCCCTCGACGTGCTGGTTGTGACCCCTTACCCGGTCACCCCAGGCTCGGTTATCCGCGCTCGTCCAGTCGGCATCCTGCACATGACCGACGACGGCGGCGGCGATGCCAAAGTTATCGCGGTACCCCACGACAAGCTGTCCCAGCTGTACGTGGACGTGAAGGAATACACCGACCTGCCGCCACTGCTGCTGGAACAGATCAAGCACTTCTTCGAGAACTACAAAGACCTCGAAAAAGGCAAATGGGTGAAGATCGAAGGTTGGGGCAACGCAGACGCCGCCCGTGCCGAGATCATGAAGTCGGTCGCTGCCTACAAAGGCTGATACCCGCTCCTCATTGCTCTGGCAATCAAAAAAGCCCTGATTATTCGGGGCTTTTTTTGTGGGAAAAAATCAACATTAAGTTCAACGCTTGATACGCAGTGTTTAACTAAGTAGCTGCAAGGAAAGATCAAGCCACAACTAAGTAAAAACCTACACGCGCAAATCAACGGATGGTTTATTTGATCAGTTTTATCGGCCAGTAAACTCTGCGTTTATGAATACATCAGGTGATCGTTTAAAAGCGCTATTACGGGAAGTTCATCTTTCCGCCTCCGACTTCGCCAAGAACCGCGGCGTCACGCCTCAACACGTGAACAACTGGTTCAAACGCGGCGTCCCCATGGGCCGACTCAACGAGATCGCTGAGTTGTTATGCGTCTCTGCCCGGTGGCTGAACACCGGGCTCGGCTCCAAACACCCACCGGCCAACTTTCTGTTGGAAGGTCCCGATGCAAGGAACGCACTTCCCACCCGAGAAACCACCGGCAAGTATTTGCCAGGCCCTGCCCAGGGCCCCGAAAAAATCGACGTGGAAATCCCCCTCCACCCCTCCTTTACCTCCACCGAGCGCATCCGCGTCTCCCTGCACACCCTCGACACCCTCAACGTAAACCCCGACCGCGCCCTCGGCGCCTACATGGTCGACAACAGCATGATCGACATCATCCAACAAGGCGCCACCCTCGCCATAGACCGAGGCCGCACCCAAATCATCGACGGCGAAATCTACGCCGTCGAACACGACGGCATGCTGCGCATCAAATACCTCTACAACCGCCCTGGCGGCGGTTTACGCATGCGCAGCCACAATGCCAGCGAGCATCCGGACGAACATCTCACCTACGAGGAAAGGTTTGAGCAGAGCTTCCAGATCGTGGGATGGGTGTTCTGGTGGTCCACGCTGAACAACCGCCGACCGCCCGTGCCGCTGGATGAGCATCTATTGGGCTGGGAAGGCTCTAAATCGGACCCAGAGGTGGGCATTTGAGATGAATGTGGGTATCATGCGCCGCACATTTGGCAGGGTATGGCTTTAAGCTACTCACCCTGTCCGGCGACGCGGAGGAGTTCCCGCTGATGCCCTACTATTCAGCCAGACGCAATGTTGGCTGAGCGATTTGAAGGCTGGTGAGGTTTGTCAAAAACAAGCTGAGGCAGTCCCCGAGAAGCCGGCCACAAGCCGGCTTTTTAATGTCCGAAATAATCCTACCCATCCGATGATCCTGCCGATAGCCTAGCTATTACGGGCTTTTCAGGCGCTCCCCTGTCCGAGGGTGTTCAACTCCATCTTGCCGAAGAAGTCGTAAAGCGGGTGAAGAGCATTCCGCGAGATGAGGGAAGCCCCTATCTTTTTCCGGGCCAGGGCAAGACAGGAGTCATGCGCGCAAACACGATACGAACGCTCCTCACAACTTCAACCCGCGATGCCTCGCTATAGCATTTCCAGATACCGCTCCAAATCTAATGCGCTCACAGGTTGCCTGGCCATCCCTAATAACGGGATGCAATGTGTTTTGGCCCAGGTAAATACATGCGGTTGGTCATCAAAAGCAAAATCACCCAGTAACAAAAAATGCTTTATCAAGCAACGGCGATTCAAGCGTCGAATGTATTGCTTATCGGTACTGGATACCCGAAAACCATCCACGATGAAACAGTCGATCTTTTTGGATTTGGCAACGTTACTCAACACTTCTTTCATGCTAGAACAGAGGATGACGTGGAAATACCCTACTTCATTTAACAACGCACTGTAATTAAGCAGAACACCGACATGGCGGCACAGCACCATGATGTTTTTCTGCTTCACGCACTTGCCGCTCATTTTGACGATCCGTATGGATAAATGAGGGCATGATCAACGGTGCGCTTGCCGCAGGCCATCAGGCAGTTCTTAAAGTCGCCGAGCGTTATTGAAACTTCCCGGCGTTCACACAGTAAGTCACCAGCGCCTGATCGGTTGTGACCGCCAGCTTGCGCATCGCTGAGACCTTTTGCGCACTCACTGTCTTGCTGCTGCGATTAACCATGCGTGCAATGTCCGTCACGCTGTGGCCGGCCACGAAGAGGCGCAGTATCTCCATTTCACGCAGGGATAAGCTGGCAAAGCGCTCGTCGACTTGTTGTTGATTGTGGATAACCGAGATGGCTTCCTGCACGGGGCTCTGGTAATTACGCCGCGAGGCGAGTGCGTTCAGGGCGTTTTCAATTTCTTCGTGCAAGTGGTTTTTTTGAATAACCCCCATCACCCCCAATTCATGCAGGCGTGACACGATCAAGTTGTTGGACATCATGGTCAGCACCAGGATCTGCGTGTCGACAAACCTTCGGGTGAGGTACTCAATCAGTTTGAGGCCGTCACCAAACGTCGAGTCGCCGGGCATGTGAAAGTCGGTAATGACCACGTCCGGTTTTTCGCTCTGAAGCCTGTCGATCAATTGGCTGGAACTGGTCGCTTCGCCAACCACTATAAAACGTCCGTCGCGCTGGATAACTTCACGCACGCCGAGCAGCACGATGGGATGATCGTCCGCAATCACTACCTTGATTTTTTTCATGTTTACCTGTCCGATGGTTGGCCTTGAGAGCTTGGATTGAGCGCCATGGCGTCCATTACCGCTTCCAGGCGCTGTAGCAGGTTGCGCACCTGAGCCACCAGGCTCGGGTTCAGTGAGCCCTTGTACAGCGCCTCTTCCAGCGCGTTGCATGCAGCGCTCAAGCGCGAGGCACGAATCGATGCGAGGGAGCCATTCATGCGGTGCAAATGCCGCACCACGTGTTCCTTGTCGCCTGCGTCGAGACCTTGCCGTGTCAAGCGGACGTCGTCCTGCATGGTGGTGATGAACAGCCGATGCATGGTCGCGGACAACGTGATCCACCCGTCCAGATCGCCTTGCTGCAGGGTGGACGCCTCGTGCTGTTTATCCACGCGCTCGCCGCAATAGCGCAGCAGGGTTTTGCGCAACGCGTCCAGGCTCAAGGGTTTAACCACCCAGGTGTCCATTCCCGCCGCCAGGCACTGCTCCCCCTCCTCTCGCAGAGCGTTTGCAGTGACGCCAATGATCGGCGTTTGCCTGTCACGCTCGCGCAAGGCGCGGGCCAGGCCATAACCGTCAAGCCGGGGCATATTGATGTCGGTGATGACCAAATCAAAGGCACCAGGCGACCAGCGTTGCAGCGCTTCCTCACCATCTTCAGCGGCGACGACCCACGCGCCCAGCGCCTCGAGTTGCTCCTGCAAAATGGCGCGATTGATTGGGTTGTCTTCTGCCACCAACACCCTCAACCCCAAGCGCTGGTCACCGACGCGCTCGGATGACCCGAGCGGTTTAACGCCGCCTGGGCGCGCCTGCGAAAGGGTTCGGGCAATGCCGCGAATGTCGTAGGCGTTGACCGTCCACGCTTGCTTCAACACGTCGCCCTGACGTGCGCCGAGTTCGGTCGCCGTGATATGCCGGCCATTCCAAACGCTCTGCTGGCCAGGCCCCGTCACCCTATCCAGCAGCAACTCATGTTGATCACCCTGGTAGCCCGCCGGCAGCGCTACCGCACGTGCGCCCCAGCGGTTGAGCCAGTCAATCAGCGATTGCTCAAGCTCCTTGAACGGTGCCCGCACGTATACCGCCAACCCTTGAAGTTCAATGGCCGAACAGTCAGGTAATGGGCCTGGGACGATAGGCAGGCGTTGGTGAAGGGAGAAACTGCTGCCAAGCCCCGGCTCGCTGACTACCCGCAATTGTGCGTCCATCAGTTCGCTCAAGCGGGAGCAGATCGACAAGCCAAGCCCCGCACCGCCGGCCTGCTGGCTGCCGCCCAGCTGCGAGAACGGTTTGAACAACTGCCCCAGTTGCTTTTCACTGATGCCGGCGCCCGTGTCGGAAACCTGCCATTGCAACGTTGCGTGGTTCAGTTCCAGGTCCGTCACCTTGAGGCGCACGATGACCCGGCCAGAATCAGTGAATTTGATCGCATTACTGAGCAAGTTATTCAGGATTTGCCGAATGCGGCCAGGGTCACCGCTCATCAGGGCAGGCAAGTTCGCATCCACGCAGGCGAACACCTGCAACCCTTTGTTGAGGGCTGCGGCAGCATAGCTGTTTACCGCATCTTCGAAGACATCCAGAGGGCTGAAAGTCACGGTCTCGAGCGCCATCTGCCCGGATTCGATTTTCGACACGTCCAGCACATCGCTGATCAACTGAAACAACACCGCCGAAGAGCGCTCGATGGTCTGCAGATAGTCCTGTTGGCGGGCGTCAAGATGGGTCAACCCCAGCAGCTCGAGGTTGCCCAATACGCCGTAAAGGGGCGTGCGGATTTCATGGCTCATGGTCGCCAGGAACAGCGTCTTGGCGGCACTGGCCTCGTCTGCGGAACGTTTGGCCTGCTCCATCAGCAGGGCATCATCAACGTGGCGGGTGATGTCATTGAACCCGCAGAGCACCACATCCTCACCCTGATAGCGACTGAATCTGAACGAAACCAGCAAATGCCGTCCAGCCACCTCGATCTGCATCTCGCGCGGATCTTCGTCTTGATAGTCGCGGTTGAGCAAATCGATCAGCTCAGCGGAGCCCTGCCACTCTTGGGCGCGCTGGTTTTCCAGCAGCACCTTGCTGTTGTTACGTTGCACCACGCAAAGGCCTACCGGGGCGCTTTGCAGCATGGCCCGGTTGAACTCTTCGCTTTCGGTGAGTAATCGTGTCGCTCGCAACGCAGGCTCGACGATGCCGGCGCGGTACCAGCGATTAATCCGCCAGCCTAAAAACACCGCGAGCAGAAACACAGCGCCCGTACCCAGCAATGACCACTTGGCGAAGCGAAAGAAGTTTTCATAGCTGATGGTGTACAAGCCAACCCATTGATCTTTGCCCGTCGAAACCACCTTGAAGCGCAAGCCTTCGGCGCCCAGGCTCATGCCAACCGGCAATGACCCTGAACCTTGCGCATCGCCCAGCAGCACATCCCCTGCCGGAGAGATCAGCGTGACGCGATGGTCAATCGGGCGTGTCAGCAAGCGGTCCAGGTCGTTGATTTGCCCAGCGTCCAACAGCGCTGCAACCGTCAGTAGGCCATCATCTCGACGGTCAGGCATGACCAATGGATTCACGTCCACGCCGATAAACGCCACAATCGTCTCGGTACCCTGCAACAACCCCCGGGGCGCACGCATCCAGCTCACGCGCCGGTTATTGAGTTGCTCGTGCCGAGCGAGCAGCCCTTGGTACAAGTAAGCCGTCACGTCAAAGAAGTTGTTCTTGAGCAATAACGATTGCTTGCGCGTGCCATCGACGCCGGGGATCGCGATGTTGAACTGGTCGCTCGGCGAAAACAGGAATATCTGTGGCGCCGAGTAGAACGAGCTGGCCCAGAATGCGCTGTAGTAATCGGTCAGTTGCACGCCCAGCGAATAGCCGCCCTGCAACTGCTCCGGGTCATAGTGCTTGCGCTCGCTCAGGGTGAAAGGCTGGGACAGGGCCAACCCGTGATTCTGGAATACACGCTCCTGGCCTTTCTGCAAAATTTCGACGCGGGACAGGGGCCGAATATTGGTCAGCATGTTCTGGTTGCTGCGGTCATAAGCGCTGGCGACACTGCGCAAAAACGTGTCGTACTCATGAATGCTTTCCATCAAGCCCGAAAAATGGAAGTCGACCTTGATCCGCTCTTCGTCCAATACCCTTTCAACCGCCCAGTAACACATGCTGACCAGCAGCACCGTCAGGCCGGCGAGCACCAGCAACAGCTTGTTGATTCGTTGAGAGCTCAAGGCGAAGACGCCGAACTTCAGGCTTGCATTTTTCATCGCCGACGCCCCGGGTCTTGGAATGAGACGGCGGGGAGCTTCTCCGCCACTGTTGCCATTCCATGGCGCGTTACAGGTAGACAATTTGACTTCAATTTAGTGCTGGCTTCAGGCCATCTTCGCGCAATAACTCAAAAAACCGTTCAGGCGGTACGGCGGCGCAGATCAGGAAGCCCTGCGCCTGATCACACTGGATCTTGCGTAAAAACTCTAGCTCGTCCTGGGTTTCCACGCCTTCGGCCGTCACCGTCAGGCCCAACTTTCGGCTCAGTTCGACAATGCTCTGTAACGCAGTGGCGAGGCTTTCGTTGTCGACGCAACCGTGGACCAATGAGCGGTCAATCTTCAGTTCGCTGAAGGGCGTGGAAACCAGGTTGAAATAGGAGCTGAAGCCTTTGCCGAAATCGTCCTGCGCCAATCCGAAACCTTTCATGCGCAAGCGACAGGCACCTGCGTAGTAGTCACTGAGCGACTCGGTGGTGGACGTCTCCATCAGTTCGAAACCGATCGAGGCGGGTTCGGCGCCCAAGGCCAACACGCGGTCATGCAGACGATCGGCAAGGTCATGGCTGTCGAGCAAGTGGGTCGGCAAGTTGATTGATACGGGCACTTCGCAGCCACGACGACGCCAGAACGACTGCGCCTCGATAGTCTGCTCCAGCATCAGCCACAGCAATTTGTCTTCTAGCCCGAAACGTTGAAGTGTCGGCAGAAAATCCCTGGGCAGCAACGTACCCTGCTGCGGGTGTCGCCAACGCACCAACGCCTCGGCGCTGCACACTCGGCCGTCACGCAACGATTTTTTCGGCTGAAACCAGGCCTGTATTTCCCCGCTCTCCATGGCTGCCAGCAGGCACTGGCGAGCGGGCTGCACAGGATGGCTACGGGAGGCATCCAAGTCACTGCGGCGCTTATCGAGAGAATCGCGCAAGCGCATGATGTCGTACGCAGCCACCGGCTTTGAAATCAGCCCGAGCACCTCCAGCCCCAGATTCTTTGCCACAAGCCCGGCACTGACCAACATACGTCGCGAGGCCACACTCATCAGCGCCAGCGCAGGCGCTTTGCCGAGTTTGGCAATGCTCTGGATCAGTTGCACGCCGTCCATTACGGGCATGAACAAGTCAGTCACGACCAGATCGTAGGTGTGAGTGTCCAGGCGTTGCAGCGCCGTAGCGCCATCCCACACGGCCTCTACGTTGAACCCACCCAGGGTACTGAACAGGTTGCGCAAAAATTCATGCTGAAAGGGGTGGTCTTCAACAATCAGCACCCGATAGGGTTTCAATTGCCACTCCTTTGGTAAGGTTCCAGACAGGTGTAAAGCGTGCGCAAGGCAAACGGCTTGACCAGGCAGCGGTTCATACCCGCTTCCAGGCAACGCTCACCCTCCTCGCTCATTGCGTTCGCGGTAGCGCCGATAATCGGCAAGTGGCAGTCGAGGCTGCGCAATTTGGCGGTCAGTTCGTAGCCGTTCATGCGCGGCATATTGATGTCGGTGAGGATCAGGTCGAACGTCGAATGGCGCCACATCTCCAGGGCCGTGAGCCCATCACCGGCCAATTCGACCGTGCAACCGAGTTCTTCGAGCTGATCGCGCAGAATCAACTGATTGATGACGTTATCTTCGGCCACCAGCACGTGGATACCCAGGTTGAATACCGGGTAGCTTTGCGCCGGTGCCGTCGCGCCGCGCATGAGTTGCCCTTGAGCGGCCCCGACCGCCATGCGCAGGGCTTTCAAGCTGTTGAAACTGACCATGCCAATCGGGTTGTTCAGTGCATCATCATGCAGGTCACTGGCAGCCAGTACGCGCGGGCCTTCCCAGTGCGCGGCCAACGTTTCGCCAAGTCGGCCAGGGTGCAACTCAAGGATCACCGCACCCTGCGTATTGTCATAGGCCTTGGGCAAACCGACTTGCGCGCGCGCGCCCCATCGGCACAACCAGCCACAGATGCTGACGGCCAACTCGCGTACCGGCGAAACCACGCAGACCATTTCCGGCAACAGTTCGTCAGCGCCCAGTGATGGCTCCAACGCCGATAGCTGCTCAAGGGGCAGGTGCAGGGTAAAGCTGCTGCCCAGGCCCGGTTCACTCACCACACGCATACTGCCGTTCATCAGGTGCATCAAGCGCTTGCAGATGGACAGGCCCAGGCCGGTTCCCGCTATTACGTGGGTGTTCCCGTCAGCCTGGTAGAACGGTTCGAACAGGTGTTGCTGGTCTTCGTGGGAGATGCCTTTGCCGGTATCGGACACCTCCCAGTGCAACATCACACGCTCACCGTCGCGGCTGTCCAGCCGAACGCGCAGGATGATCCGCCCGCTGTCGGTAAACTTCAGCGCGTTGTTGAGCAGGTTACTGAGGATCTGCCGAATGCGGCTGACGTCGCCGTTCAACCAATCCGGCAACTGCGGATCGATGCAGGCAAACAATTGCAGGCCCTTGTGTTGAGCTGCGGCGGCATAGCCGTGAATCACTTCCTCGATCAATTCCAACGGTGAAAACCGGTTGCACTCCAGTTGCAGCTGCCCCGCCTCGATACGCGATACATCCAGCACATCGCTGATCAGTTGCAGCAGGTTGGCAGAAGACCCTTCGATAGCCTGCAGATAGCCTTTCTGCTGATCGCTCAACTCAGTGCGCGCCAACAACTCCAGGGTGCCCAGCACGCCGTACAACGGCGTACGGATTTCGTGGCTCATGGTTGCCAGGAACAAGGTCTTGGCTTCGTTGGCGGCGTCAGCCATACGCCGCGCGCGGTCCAGGGCCACTTCCACCTGCATCCGCGCGCTGATGTCGCTGAACGCGCAGATCAATACGTCTTCGCGCTCGTACCGAGTACGCGCGAAGCTCAAATACAGATGACGACCATCCGCCAGTTGCAACTCATCGACGGTGTTGTGTTCGGCATCATCAAAGCCGCGACGGATCCAGTCAGCACTGCGTTGCTGGCGCTCCTGGCTGTCGCCGATCCATTGCGTATACAGCGGGTTATCAAGTACCACCTCGCCGTCCTGGCGGCGCAGTACGCACAGCGCCACCGGCGCAATGCGGATCACCGCCCGGCTGAAAGCCTCGCTTTCCACCAGCGCCTCAATGCGATTGCCGGCGGGTACGATCAGGCGCTGGTCGATACGCCGCATCAGCCAGATCATCAGCCAGGTGACGAGTACGCACAGCAATACGCTGATCAGCACGGGGGTTATCAACGCGGGGAGCAGTGAGTGCATGTCGAGGGCGTAGACGATTTGCCAGTTCGAAAACCCCAGTTGTTTACGAATCGCCAGATGATCCGGCAGCCAATGGCCGCCGACAAAGCCGAACGACTGAGGCGCCGGCATTTGAGCTAATTCCAGGCGTAACGACTGTCCCTGCGCGCTATCAAAAATCAGTTGGCCGCTGGCGTCGAGCAAGATGAACTGGCCGGCGTTTTCGTTTCGCAAGGCGCTCAGCAGGTCTGGCGACTCGACTTCCAACCCCAGCCAACCCGATTGAGGGCTACGGTCATCAAGACGGGTAAATATATACAGGGGGGAATCATCGCGCTCAGGGTCCGTGAGCCAAAGCTCGTCGGCGGCGCTGCCATATTCAGCGTTGAGCCGCGCCAACAAATGCGGGGCAATCAGCTGGACCGGTTCGCGGGCGGGGATCAGGCGCATCACCTCGGCTCGGGTGCCGCTCGCGGCGTACAACAGGTTCACGTTGTTGAGCCGCAGGTAGTCGATCATGCGGTGGGTCAGCCACAGGCTCCAGGCCTGTTTGTCCGACCCCAGGCCGATGTGCACCTCTTCCCCCGCCACCACGTTCGCACTGGCTACCGGCGCAGTGATGCTGCGCACCGCCGCCAGCCGCAGCGTCTTGAGCAGTGTCTGGCGGCTGACGAAAAAACTCTGCGCATCGGATATCGCCGCATTCATGTAACTGCGTCGTTGGGATATCTCCTGGCTCAAGGTGGCGCTCACATAGCTGTAGACGCCCGCGTAAAACCCCAACACCAGAGCGATGACCAACAGGCGCAGCAACTTTCTCGCCGCCGTGGGAGTTGAGAACGACGTGTCGAACGGAGGTAGGGATTGGCGTAGTTTCATCAGGGAACGTTAATCCAACAGCCAGGGCGTCGGAATAAGACGATCCTCAAAGTACCCAGCGCTTTCGGCACGCTTCGGTGAACGGTCGCCAGGCATGGCCATTCGCAACTTTTAAGAATCGCCTGATTAAACCCAACGCCTCCTCTCCTTAAGATTGCGGCGCCTGGACAAGCCCCGTTACGCCCGTTGGCGAACACCGGACAGCCTCCACGCACTGCCCTAATCAACTTTAATGAGGAGTTCCACCATGAAGCGTATTGCCTTGATCCTGGCCATGACCGCCGCTCCAGCCCTGACCTTCGCAGCCGCCCAGAACACCATCACGTTCACCGGCCAGGTATCGGCTCAAACCTGCGCTGTAGCGGTCAATGGCAACGCCGCGAACCCGGTCATCCTGATGCCTACCGTCAGCGCTGCCGCCCTGAATGCAGTGGGTAGTACGGCAGGCGAAACACCGTTCACCATCAGCGTGAGCGGCTGCACCGCACCCTCGTCTAGCCTTGCCATCAAGACGGCTTTCCTGGGTAACAACGTGACCAGCGCAGGCAACCTTGCCAACGCGGGTACGGCCACCAACGTACAAGTGCAACTGCTCAGCGAAACTGGCGGTTCTGCCGTTGTACTCAACGGGATTACCTCCGTTGCAGGCTTGACCCTGAGCTCCGGCGCCACCAGCGCCAGCCACGATTTCGCTGTTCGCTACATCAGCGAAGCCGGTGCCGCCACGGCCGGTACTGTTTCGGCCACCGCGCAATACGCCCTGGATTACCTGTAATCCCTGGTACCTGCCGGGCCCTGTGCCCGGCACTTTTACCCACGCCCGCATTCTTCACCCGCTCTGCGCCTGTTGGACGGAGAACACCATGACTCGCCTGAAGAAAACCACACTGGCCTTGGCGCTGACACTCGGCACGGCCATGACCTCCTATGCACATGCCAGCGTCGTAATGACGGGCACCCGTGTCATCTACCCGGCCCAAGCCCAGGAAAAGGTGGTGCAACTGACCAATCAGGACACCCATCCCTACCTGGTCCAAATGTGGCTCGACACGGGCAACCCGAACCTCACCGCACAGACCGCTGACGCTCCATTTATCGCCAGCCCGCAAGTGTTTCGCATGAACCCCAATGCCGGCCAGGTCGTGCGCCTGGTCTTCACCGGCAACGACTTGGCGAAGGACCGCGAATCGCTGTTCTACCTCAATTTCGTGCAGATGCCGGCCATGAAGACCAGCGAGCTGCAAGCCAACAAGTTGCTGCTCAGCGTCAGTAGCCGCATGAAGGTGTTTTACCGCCCGCAAGAGCTGGCCGGAAACCCCGACGCGCTGAGCCAATCCCTGCATTTCAAGCTTCAGGGCAAGGCGGTGATCGCCCGCAATGACAGCGGGTATTTCGCCACCGTGCGCCGTGCCGACGTGGTCAGCCGGGGCAAGTCCTACGCGCTTTCCCAGGCATCGATGGTCGCGCCGTTGAGCCAGGCCAACTGGGCGCTGCCCGCCGGCGCCTCCGCCGCTGCGGGAGACACCGTGCGCCTGACATTGGTCAACGATTTCGGTGCTGATGTCGTCACTGATCTGCCCCTTCTTTGATCAGCACGGGGTGATCGTCATGCCTACCTATTGCGTATCAGCCTTCAAGATGGGTCTTGTATTTGCACGTCACCGCTGGTTACCCGGTTTCGTGCAGTCAACCCTATTCAGCACGGTCAGCCTGATGAGCCCAGGCATTGCCATGGCGCAAAGCACCGTCGCAGCGTCCAGCGACGCTTATGTGTTCGACGACAACATGCTGTTTGGCAGCGGTTCACTGGCGCGCTTCAACAGGGTCAACGCCATTGAACCCGGGCAATACCGGGTGGATTTGTTTATCAACGGTCGTTTTGTCGACCGCGTTGACCTGCGCTTCGCCGACCAGGGTGAAGGCGATGTGCAGCCATGCCTGCCCGCAGCGTTGCTGGAAAGCGGCGGAGTTCTCAAAAGCGCTATCCAGTCCCCCGGCACGGACCAGTGCCTGGTGCTCGGCAAAGCCGTTCAGGGCGCGTCGACAGCATTCGATTTCGGGCAGATGCGCCTGGACCTGAACGTGCCACAGAGCCTGATGCTGAACACCCCGCGCGGCTACGTCGCGCCGCAAAACCTGGACGGCGGCAACACCATCGGTTTTGTGAACTACAGCGCCAGCCAGTACCACGTCACACGCACAGGCAACTACAGCGGCAGTTCCGACTCCAGCTACCTGGCCCTCAACAACGGGTTGAACATGGGTCTGTGGCGCCTGCGCCAACAAGGCAATTTGCGTTACGACAACGACAACGGCAGCCACTGGAACACCACCCGCACTTACGCCCAACGCGCCCTGCCTGGATTACAAGGCGAAATGACCGTGGGCCAGGGTTTTACTTCAGGTCGGTTTTTTTCCGGCATGAGCTACACCGGGCTGGAGATTGCTTCCGACGACCGCATGTTGCCGGAGTCAGTGCGCGGCTATGCACCTACGGTACGTGGGATTGCCAAAACCAACGCGCAGGTGATCGTGCGCCAGAACGGCAATGACATCTATCAGACCACCGTTGCGCCTGGTCCTTTTGAAATCAGCGACCTCTACTCCACCAGCTACAACGGCGACCTTGAAGTCTCGGTGGTCGAGGCCGACGGCAGCGTCAGCCGTTTCACGGTACCGTTTTCGGCGGTTCCCGAATCGTTGCGACCTGGCCTGTCACGCTACAGCATGGCGCTGGGCCGAAGCCGCGATCTTGGCGACCACGATCCCTTCAGCGAAATGACCTACCAGCGCGGCCTGACCAACAGCGTGACCGCCAACAGCGGCTTGCGGGTAGCCGAGGGCTACCAGGCGCTGGTGCTCGGCGGCGTTTACGCCAGCACCCTGGGCGCATTCGGGTTGGACACCACCTACTCGCGCGCCAATCTGCCGAACGAAGGCCAGCTCGATGGCTGGATGGCACGCCTGTCCTACAGCCGTACCTTCCAGCCGACCAAGACCACCTTGTCGATTGCCGGCTACCGCTATTCAACCGAAGGCTATCGAGACCTCGGCGACGTGCTCGGCGTGCGCGAGTCG
This sequence comes from Pseudomonas fildesensis, assembly GCF_001050345.1. GTDB lineage: Bacteria > Pseudomonadota > Gammaproteobacteria > Pseudomonadales > Pseudomonadaceae > Aquipseudomonas > Aquipseudomonas fildesensis. The sequence continues at coordinate 624,998 of NZ_LFMW01000007.1, forward strand.
ATCCGCAACCACCAAACCTGGGAGTCGACGAGCTATATGCAACGCTCACGCTTCGAGGTGTCGATCAATCAAAACCTCAATGACTACGGCAGCGTGTTTTTATCCGGTTCGACCCAGGACTACCGCAGCGGCCGAGAACGCGACACGCAGCTGCAATTTGGCTGGGCCAACACCTTGCGCAACAACGTCAGCGTCAACCTGTCCGTGTCGCGACAAAGCACCGGCAGTTACCTGAACCGGCGAAGCGGCAATTACAACGACCAACTGGACAACACGGTCTCGGACAACGGGGTAGGCACCACGCGCAGTGCCGGCACCCAAGAGACCGTCACGCTGCTCTCGGTGTCCTTCCCTCTTGGCAGCCCGGCCCGCTCGAATGTGCCGTCGCTGAGCAGCTCAGTGACGCACAGCTCTACCTCTGGCGACCTGTATCAAACTTCGTTGTCGGGCACCCAGGGGGCCGATCAGACCTTGAGCTACAGCATGGACGTGTCCCGCGACGCCGATCAGAAACAGAACGTGTGGAGCGCCAACGTCCAGAAATATCTGCCCAACGCCTCGGTCAGCGCCAGCGCGTCCAAAGGGCAGGATTACTGGCAAGCGTCCGGCAGCGCTCGTGGTGCCTTGGCCGTGCACGGCGGCGGTGTGACATTCGGGCCTTACTTGGGCGACACCTTCGCCCTGATCGAAGCCAAGGGCGCCAGCGGTGCGAAGGTCATGAATGGCATGGGTGCAACCATCGACAGCGACGGCTACGCGCTGGTGCCGTCGCTAACCCCTTATCGCTACAACACGGTAGCCATCAACCCTGAGGGCATGAGTGAAAAAGCCGAACTCGATGACGGCCAGCGCCGCGTAGCGCCCTATGCAGGAGCAGCCGTGAAGGTTGAATTCAAGACCCGCGTCGGCAACGCAATCCTGGTCAAAGCCGTACGCCCCGGCGGTGAGGCCGTGCCCATGGGCGCCGATGTATTGGACGAAAACGGCAGCCTCATCGGGATGGTCGGCCAAGGCAGCCAGGCTTACCTGCGCACCGAAAAACTCAAGGGCCGCCTGACCGTCCGTTGGGGCGAAGGCACAAACGAGCAGTGCCGGATGCAGTTCGACCTGGCGCGACAGGATGTCAGCCAAGCCCTGATCAAACTCAACAGCGACTGCCGCCGCCCCTGAACCTCTTTTACACCGGAGCTCACGATGACTCTTTTTCGCCCACTGTTCACACTGCTCCTGACCCTCGGCGCCACCGTCGGTGCGGATGCCCAGGCAACCTGCACGCGGGTCTTCAACGGTAATCAAGTGCTGGACGGCAACTCGGCACAACTGACGTTTGGCCGGGTTAACCTGACCTCCAGCTACCTGCAACCGGTCGGCACGCATTTGGGCTCCGTTGTAGTCTCCGCCGCGACGGCGCCCGGACTCACCAGCGAGACCGTACTGTGGCAATGCGACCTGAGCGACGCCGACAGCATTTACGAGGTGTTCGCCACCAACGGTGACGACCGTGTCGGCGGTTATTGGGAAATCGGCAATGGCTCAGGGGCCTCGGTCAACGATGGGCTGCCCGGTTACTACGCCACGTGGTTCCCCTATGTCGGGATCAAATTGACGCACCTGAACTCCGGCAAAGTGTTCACACGCTATTGGCAGGACGCCAAAATCACCCAGTACGACACGGTCGGCAGCAAGATCCAGATCAAAGCCAAACACTTGAGCATGATCCAGGGCGAACTTGCTCGCGTATCCAGCCTCCCGCCATCGTCAGGCTCGGGAAGTAACTGGTGCGGGGGCCAGGCAGCCTCCAGTGGCAGCGGGACCTACAGCTATACATGCACCCAGCCCAATGGCTACATCCAGTTTCGAGGGGGTGGCATCGCCTCGGACCCGGTGGGGTCGGACTCCAACAACAACTACAACTTCTGGGGCGCACGCAACGGTATTGCGTTTGGCATGCGCGCCGCGGCTTCTATCAGTTACACCGCGACCTGCGTAGCCCGCAATGTCACGCCCGTAGTGAGTTTCCTGCCGATCACCGCCACTGAGTTGAACCAGGGCATGACGCGCAGCAGTGATTTCACCATCGGCCTGGAATGCAGCAACACCGCCAGTTCCGGCACCGCCAGCAACCAGACCGCACTGGGTATCCAAGTGGCCTACAGCGCGTATACCCAAGCCCAGTCCCTGGGGCTGTTGACCAGTGGCGGCGGGGTGACCTATCTGGTGTCCAACGGCTATGGCACCGACCCTTCCGTAGCCACCGGGGTGGGTATCAGCCTGCGTAACGCCAGCAACGGCAGTGCCATGAATTTTCTGGGATGGTCGGGCACCGGCACGGGCGCTACCGGCGGCTGGTACCCGGTATTGGCGGGCGCCAGCAGCGCCGGCAGCAGCGCGTCCGGCTACACCAGCTACCTGCAGACGATCACCGCGACCCTCAGCACCCTGCCTGGCGAAACAGCCAAGCCGGGCAGGGTCAACGCCACCGCTTACGTACTGGTGAAGGTCCAATGATCAGGCTGGCGTTCTACTCAGCACTTGTGTGGATGTGTGCGGCAATGAGTGCGTCCTCAATTGCCCGCGCCGGGCTAATGCCCGAGCAGACCCGGTTGATCTTCCACGAGGGCCAGACCCAACGCTCGCTGATGCTGGCCAACACCAATGCCTATCCCGTGGTGGTGCAAACCTGGGTTGACAACGGCGAAGGCAACCGCGCGCCGGAAAACTCAGTCTCGGCGATGATCGCCCTGCCCTCGGTATTTCGTCTGCAACCCCAAGCGTTGCAGGGCCTGCGCATTGTTTACGACGGTAGCGCGCTGCCCAAGGACCGTGAGTCCGTGAGCTGGTTGAATCTCTACGAAATCCCTCCTGCCAAAGTAGACGCTCCCGCGCTTTCTACACGCGTCGCCGTGGCCATGAACACCCAGATGAAAATCTTCTACCGTCCCGCCCACCTGCCCAGCGCTCCCGAAAAAATGGCTGGCACCCTGACCTTTCGCATCGAACAGCAGGCAGGTACCTGGGTGCTGGTGTGCCATAACCCCAGCCCCTATCACGCCTCGTTTTCTTCTTTGCGCGTGGGTGTTCAAGGGCGTGAACAGCCCGTGGCAAAGTCCCTCGACATGATGGCCCCGCCCCTCAGCGACAAAGCCTACCCGCTGGGAGATTTCACCCCCGGCGCAGATGCCCGCGTACCCGTCAGCTACACGCTGATCGATGACGGCGGTCACTACCTGGACGGCCACGCAACCGCCTCCGTGCATCAGATGCCGTAATGACAACCGCCTGATAGAAACGCATAAGGCCCAGCTCGAAAGACCTGGGCTTTTTCCTGGGTGTGCATTCAGAGCCTGTGCCGGCCTTTTAGTACCTGCAGAAAAACTCACCTTCAGATCCGCGTCGATTACCCATCCCCCTCATCCATCCATAACCTATTCCCGCCGCGAACATTGTCCTTTTTTAGTTGACAGTAAGACGCCTCCCACCCGATTTATCCCACACCCACCACCCATTAATCTGTGCCCATGTTGAACGCAACGCCCAACCCACTTAAACAAAAAAGGATTCAACCATGAGCACTGCAACCTACAACCGCTTGAACAAAGACGACGCCGTAGTTCTGCTGGTCGACCACCAGACCGGTCTCATCTCGCTGGTACAAGACTTCTCGCCCAACGAGTTCAAGAACAACGTGCTGGCCCTGGCCGACCTGGCGAAGTTCTTCAACCTGCCGACGATCCTCACCACCAGTTTCGAGCAGGGCCCCAATGGCCCGTTGGTGCCGGAGTTGAAAGAGATGTTCCCGGACGCTCCGTACATCGCTCGCCCCGGCCAGATCAATGCCTGGGACAACGAAGATTTCGTCAAAGCGATCAAGGCGACGGGGCGTAAGCAGATCATCATTGCGGGCGTGGTGACGGACGTGTGCGTAGCGTTCCCGACGTTGTCGGCGCTGGCGGAAGGATTTGATGTGTTTGTAGTGACGGATGCTTCGGGCACGTTCAACACCACGGTGCAGCAGGCGGCCTGGAGCCGGATGACGCAAGCGGGTGCGCAGATGATGAACTGGTTCTCGGTGGCGTGTGAGTTGCAGGGTGACTGGCGCAACGATATCGAAGGCCTGGGCAATCTGTTGTCCCAGCGCATTCCGAACTATCGCAACTTGATGAACGGTTATTCGGCGCTGACGGCGCGTCAGAACTAAGTCAGCCGACTGACAACGAAAGCCTGCCCTGAAAAGCAGGCTTTTGGCGTTTTTCAGTCCAGATGCAGGTGGCTGTCGATACGTCCGAGGGCCCGCAGGTAGAGGTTCATGGTGGTGCCGACGCCAAGCGTGGTTTGCACCTTCACCGTGCCGCCGGCACGTTGGGCGAACTCCAGAACCTGGGACAACCCCAGCCCGGTCCCTTTGCCTGCGCACTTGGTGGTGAAGAACGGCTCGAAGACTTTGCTTGCGAGGTCATCGGGCATGCCGGGGCCGTTGTCGGCGACGCTGAGCAGCAGGTAATTGCCGGCGGCCAGGACTTCGTCCTGCTCGATGTTCACCAGACGCGAGCTGATGTGTACGCGGCCTTTGCCGCCCAACGCATCACGGGAGTTGGCCAGCAGGTTGATGACGGCCGCACTCAGTTGCGCCTCTTCGCACAAGACACCGGTACCCGGGGCTGCCAGGTCCAGCGACAGTTCGATGTTGTCCGTGGCGGTGCGCAAAAGCACGTCACGCATGCTTTCGAGGCGTTCATTGACGTCGATGCACATCAAGTTGGGGCTGTCATGGCGCACGCTGGTCAGCAGGTGGTTGACCAACAATCGGCCTTGATCCACCGCTTGCAACCCGGCGTCGCTGAAACGCTCGACATCCGCAGGCCGGCGCGCGCGCAGGCGGATCATCTGCAGGCTGGCGCTGAGGGCCTGCAGCAGGTTGTTGAAGTCGTGGGCGATGCTGGCGGCCACCATACCCAGGGACGAAACGCGCTTGGCATGATGCATAAACTGTTCGGCCTGACGCCCCAGCAACTGGGCCTGGGCGAGTTCGCTCTCCAGGTGTTGGGCATGCTGTTCGCGCTGTTCGCTGAGCCGGCGCAATTGCAGCAGGCAAGCGGTTTGTCGCGCCAGCGCCAGCAAGGCGTTGTGCTGCACGACGGTGAGCGTCCTGGCACGGGTGTCGATGACGCAGACCGTGCCCAGCGCAAAACCTCGGTCATCGCAAATCGGCGCGCCGGCATAAAAACGGATATATGGCGGCCCTAATACCAGCGCGCTGTGTTCAAAACGCGGGTCGCGAGTGGCGTCCTCCACCACCAGCACCTCTTCCGGGGCCAGGATGGCGTGGGCGCAGAACGCCAGGTCGCGGTGGGTCTCGCGCACGTCCAGGCCGATGCAGGCCTTGAACCACTGGCGCTCGTTATCCACCAGCGACACCAATGCGATCGGCACATCGCAAAGGCTGGTCGCCAGCAGCACGATGTCGTCGAAACCTGGCTCAGGTGCGCTGTCCAGTATGCCCAGGTGTTCCAGGGACCGGATGCGCTCTTGCTCATTGGCGGGAAGCGGGGCAGGAAGATGAGGCATCTGCATACGTCGCGATCAGGTCTAGGAAAAAGAATGATGCTTGGGGAACAACGGAGCAGCAAGGTAAATGAGGAAAACCTTATATCCGTGCGTCTGTTAGGCCGAGCCCTGGGTTTGGTTGTGGTTTTTTTGACGCTCCGGCGGTAAACGGCGTGTATGAAGCAGCAGGCCGATGGTGGGGCCGTCCTGTGGGTGCCTGAACTGGGCATCCATGGGCATCGGCAGTCAGGCTAAGAAAGTCAAAGCGGTAAGGATCTTTCAGGGACTCGCGCGCCAGATCGGACTGAGGTTTGGGCAGATGGCTCTCGACATTACTCACGGCGTTGCCGTTGCGCTCCAGCAGACGGGCCTCGATCTGGATGGCGAGGACATTGCGCGATCAGTTGTGCTTGATCGCCTGAGCGGCGCACCAGCGGCGGGTTTCGGGGCCGGGGAGTTTGTCCAGCAGCACTAAATTATGCCCCCTGGGCAATTGTGCAGCAGCTTGTTGCACAAATTCAGAATCCGGCCACGCCTCGGCAAAAGCGCGCATGTACTTGAGATTACGCGGTGAAAAGCCCTTCATCTCCGGGCAGACGGGGTTGGCAGCGTTTGAAACACAGCTCAAGAACGCGCAGGGACACTGCTCGTCAATGAGCGGCATCGCTATTTAATGTAGTCGTGAACAGCGTTTTGACGCTGACTTGGTTCGAAAACAGTCGCCATCAGCAGGATCTCGACCCTCTGGTGCGCGCTGGCGTGGCGCACTTCTGGTTTGTCACCTTGCATCCTTTCGACGACGGCAATGGTCGCCTGACGCGCACGATCACTGACTTGGCATTGGCCCAGGGCGAACACCAGGCTATCCGTTTTTATGCGATGTCGGCCAACATCCTGGACGACCGAGGCGGTTACTACAACGCGCTGGAGTCCAGCCAGAGGGCCTCGCTGGATATCACTGTCTGGCTGGAGTGGTTCCTGAAAACCCTTCTGCGTAGCCTGCAGCAGGTGATGGCACGGATTGATCGGGTGCTGGACAAGAGCCGGTTCTGGCAGCAACACCGTGACTTCTCTTTGTCCGCCGAACAGATCAAGGCGCTCAACCGCCTGCTCGACGGCGGTAAGAACGGCTTTGAGCACGGCATCAGCGCCGCACAGTACCTGGCGGTGGGGAAGGTGTCCAAGGCAACGGCGACGCGGCATTTGGCCGACTTGCTGGAGAAAAACTGCCTGGTGCGTTTACCCGGCGGAGGGCGCAGTACACGCTATCAAATCAACGACCGGGGCGATTGAACGGTCGCCACTCATTTGCCCAAATCCCCCATGTCTGCTAGTGTCGCGCCGGTTTACCGTCTACCGGAATAGCCGCCATGGCCCGCAAAAAAGTTGCACTCGATTTCGAACAATCCCTCGCCGACCTGCAAACCCTGGTCGAGCGTCTGGAGAACGGCGAGTTGTCGCTGGAAGACTCGTTGACGGCGTTTGAGCAAGGCATCGGCCTGACCCGTGACTGCCAGAGCGCGTTGGCGCAGGCGGAGCAGAAGGTGCAGGTGTTGCTGGAGCGTGATGGGGAGTTGGCCGAAGAACCTTTCGATGCGGAACAACCCGAATGATCGACGCGTATCAGGCCAGTAGCCAAGCCCGGGTCAATGCGGCGTTGGAACCCTTGTTTGTTGCGCCAAGCCCCGAAATGAACCGTCTCTACGACGCCATGCGCTACAGCGTGATGAATGGCGGCAAGCGCGTGCGCCCGTTGCTGGCGTATGCGGCCTGTGAGGCCCTCGGCGCTCCCGCTGAGCAGGCCAATGGCGCGGCGTGTGCGGTGGAGTTGATTCACGCCTATTCCCTGGTACACGACGATTTGCCGGCAATGGACGATGACGATCTGCGTCGCGGCCAGCCGACCACTCATAAAGCCTTTGATGAAGCCTATGCGATTCTGGCCGGCGATGGCCTGCAGAGCCTGGCGTTCAGCGCATTGCTGGACCCGGCGCTGAGCAGCGTGAATGCCGAAATCCGCTTGCGTATGGTGACGGCCCTGGCCCTGGCCGCAGGCCCTGCCGGCATGGTCGGCGGGCAAGCGATCGACATGGGCTCGGTCAGCCTAAAGCTGGACCAGCAAGCCCTCGAACACATGCACCGGCACAAGACCGGCGCGTTGATCGAAGCCGCCGTGCACCTGGGCGCCCTGGCCAGTGGCCGTGCCGAAGCTGCGCAATTGGCCGCCTTGCAGACCTACTCCCGGGCGGTCGGCCTGGCGTTCCAGGTGCAGGATGACATTCTCGACGTGGAAAGTGACACCGCCACCCTGGGCAAACGCCAGGGCGCCGATATCGCACGGGACAAACCGACTTATCCTGCGCTGCTCGGGCTGGAAGCCGCCAAGGCCTACGCCCTTGAGCTGCGCGACCAGGCCCTGGCCGCCCTGCGACCTTTCGACGCGGCGGCCGAGCCACTGCGTGACCTGGCGCGGTATATCGTCGAACGTCGCCACTGATTGCAGCGGCCATTACGGCCGCATATCGGCCAAGTTCGGCGCTCTGCGTGGGCAGTTTGCAATGCTTGAGGTAAACTGCCGCCTCTTCTATACCTATAACGATTCGCCTGATGCCCACGACGTTTCAAGAGATTCCCCGCAAGCGCCCGTCCACGCCCCTGCTCGACCGTGCTGCCACGCCGGACGGCCTGCGTCGTCTGGGTGAAGCCGAGCTGGAAACCCTGGCCGATGAGTTGCGCCTGGAATTGCTCTACACGGTCGGCCAGACCGGTGGGCATTTCGGTGCAGGCCTGGGCGTCATCGAGCTGACCATCGCCTTGCATTACGTGTTCGACACCCCGGACGACCGGCTGGTGTGGGACGTGGGCCATCAGGCGTATCCGCATAAAATCCTCACTGGCCGTCGCGAGCGCATGAGCACCCTGCGCCAGAAGGACGGCGTCGCCGCCTTCCCGCGTCGCTCCGAGAGCGAGTACGACACCTTTGGCGTCGGCCACTCCAGCACCTCGATCAGTGCGGCACTGGGCATGGCGATTGCCGCCCGTCTGCAAAACAGCGATCGCAAGGCGATTGCAGTGATTGGTGACGGCGCGCTGACCGCCGGCATGGCCTTCGAAGCGCTGAACCATGCGCCGGAAGTGAACGCCAACATGTTGGTGATCCTCAACGACAACGACATGTCGATCTCGCGCAATGTCGGTGGTTTGTCGAATTACCTGGCAAAAATCCTCTCCAGCCGTACCTACGCCAGCATGCGCGAAGGCAGCAAGAAAGTGCTCTCGCGCCTACCCGGCGCGTGGGAAATTGCCCGACGTACCGAAGAATATGCCAAGGGCATGCTGGTCCCCGGCACGCTGTTCGAAGAACTGGGCTGGAATTACATCGGCCCGATCGACGGCCATGACCTGCCGACTCTGATCGCCACCCTGCGTAACATGCGCGACCTCAAGGGCCCGCAGTTCCTGCACATCGTCACCAAGAAGGGCAAAGGTTTCGCCCCGGCCGAAGTCGATCCGATCGGTTACCACGCCATCACCAAACTCGAACCCCTGGACGCGCCCGCCGCCGCGCCGAAAAAGGCCAGCGGGCCGAAGTATTCCGGTGTGTTTGGCGAATGGCTGTGCGACATGGCCACCGCCGACCCACGCCTGGTGGGTATTACCCCGGCGATGAAGGAAGGCTCCGACCTGGTAGCGTTCAGCGAACGTTTCCCGCTGCGCTACTTCGACGTGGCGATTGCCGAGCAGCACGCCGTGACCTTCGCCGCCGGCATGGCCTGTGAGGGCGCCAAGCCGGTGGTAGCGATCTACTCCACTTTCCTGCAGCGTGGTTATGACCAACTGATCCATGACGTTGCGGTGCAAAACCTCGACGTACTGTTCGCCATCGACCGCGCAGGCCTTGTAGGCGAAGACGGCCCGACCCACGCTGGCAGTTTCGACCTGTCCTACTTGCGGTGCATCCCCGGCATGCTGGTGATGACGCCTAGCGACGAGAACGAACTGCGCAAGATGCTCAGCACCGGCCACCTGTACAACGGCCCGGCCGCCGTGCGTTACCCGCGTGGCAATGGCTCGAATGCAGTGATCGAAAAAGACCTGGAGCCGATCGAGATCGGCAAAGGCATCGTGCGGCGCCAAGGCAGCAAGACTGCGTTCCTGGTGTTCGGCGTGCAACTGGCCGAAGCCCTGAAAGTGGCCGAGAAGATCGACGCGACCGTGGTCGACATGCGCTTCGTCAAACCGCTGGATGAAGCACTTCTGCGCGAGATCGCCGGCAGCCATGAATTGCTGGTTACGGTCGAAGAGAACGCCATCATGGGCGGTGCCGGGGCGGCCGTCAGCGAGTTCCTGGCGCGGGAGAATATCCTCAAGTCGGTGCTGCACATAGGCTTGCCGGATATGTACGTCGAGCACGCCAAGCCGGCGCAAATGCTGGCCGAATGTGGGTTGGATGAGGCTGGCATTGAGGCATCGGTTCGCCAGCGCCTGACACTGCTGGGCCTGTAACCCCAAAACACCTGTAGGAGCCGGCTTGCCGGCTCCTACACATGGACAGCCCATGAAATACCTTCGCCTGGCCCTGCCCCTCCTCTTTCTGCCCTCGCCAGCCCTGCTCGCTGACACCCGCGACCAAGCCCTGAAACTCCCCGACGTGGTCATCAGCGCCAACCGCCAGGTACAAGCGCGCAATGACAGCAGCGCTGCCAACACGGTCTTCACCCGCGATGATATCGACCGCCTGCAACCCACCAGCGTGACGGACCTGCTCAGCCGCGTACCGGGCGTGCAAGTCGCGCCAACCGGCGGGCGTGGCAGTTTGCCGGGCATCTCTATTCGTGGCACCAAATCCGCGCAAAGCCTGGTGTTGGTCGATGGGCAACGCATTGCCAATACCACCTCCGGTGACAGCGGGCTGCAATACCTGAACATCGACCAGATTGAACGCGTGGAAGTACTGCGCGGCTCACGCTCGGTGATCTACGGCAGTGATGCGATTGGCGGGGTGATCCAGGTATTTACCCGACGCAATGCCGAACAGGGCCTGCAGCCGCGCGTGAAGCTGGGTTTTGGCAGCAACCAGACCTGGGAGCGCAGCGTGGGTCTCTCCGGCGGTGATGAGCACACGCGCTTCAACCTGGGGGTGAGCCTGGATGAAACGGCGGGCATCAACTCCACGCACGAGTCGTTCGCAAGCGATGGCGACCATGATGCCTATCGCAATCAATCCATCAGCCTGAACCTCAGCCATTCGTTCAGTGATGAATTGGAACTGGGTTTCAATCTGTTGGATAACCGCGGCAAGTCGGAGTACGACAACAGCTTCGGCCGCTACGACTTCTCCACCAGGCAAAGTGTTGGGCAAAAACCCTACACCGACTACACCGTGAGCAGCGCCAGCGGTTATGTCGACGCCACACTCAATGAACACTGGCAATCGCGCCTGGAACTGGGCCACAGCGAAAACCGCGACACCAAGCGCGATACCCTCAGCGATGATTTCAGCGTGTTCAATACCTATCGCGACTCGGTCAACTGGCAGAACGACCTGACGCTGGATGAGCAGAACAGCCTGATACTCGGCGGCGACTGGTACGAAGACCGCTTCCACGGCTCCACCACCTTTACCGAAAACAGCCGCTGGAACCGTGCTGCCTTTGCGCAGCACCGCTTCCACAGCGAATGGTTTTCCACAGAGCTGGGCCTGCGCCGGGACCAGAATCAACAATTCGGCGGCCAGAACAGCTGGAGCGGCACCCTCACATTGCCAATCAACGCCGACAATGACCTGCTGCTGAGCTACAGCGAAGGCTTCCGGGCGCCGACCTTCAACGACCTCTATTACCCCGACACGAAGTACAGTAACCCCAACCTGCAGCCCGAAACCTCGAAGAGCTACGAGCTGCAATGGCGCAGCCAACTGAGTGACAGCACACGCCTGGAAGCCTCGCTGTACCGCACCGACTTGAGCGATGCAATCATCCTCGACCGCAACAGCAAGCCGCAGAACGTAGCGTCGGCACGCATCAATGGCTTTGAAGGCGCACTCAAGCAGGAGCTGTTTGGCTGGCAGGGCAACCTGGGCGTTGCGATCATCGACCCGCGTGACCGCGACACCGGCCATACCCTGGCCCGTCGCGCGCGGCGCACAGTGAGCCTGGACCTGGATCGGCAATTTGATCAATTCGGGGTGGGCGCAAGTTGGCAGGCGATCAGCCGCAGCTACGACGATGAAGACAATCGCAATCGCCTGGGCGGTTACGCCTTGCTGGGGCTGCGCAGCAGTTGGGCGTTGAACCGGGAAGTGGCGCTGTCGCTGAAAGTCGATAACGTGCTGGACAAGACCTACGCGCGGGCACGCTATAGCTATGACGATCCAGACTTCCTGAACAATCAGAACTACCGGGAAGAAGGTCGAGTCTGGATGTTTGGCGTGACCTGGACACCGGAAACCTGAGCGGTAAGCACAGACCCATGCAGGTGTCAGCGGTTCAGCACAATCACCTGACACAACCGCGCCACCGCTTCCAGCATCTGCCCGCTGGGCCGTTCCAGGCCCTTGTCCGGCACTAACCGCACCCGTGCCGCCATCGCTGGCCAGGCCTTCCAGGCCTCCATCTGAGCCTGATCACCTACCAGAATCACCTCGGGATTGCGCTGCAGCACAGACTCAATGCTGACCTGCGGTGCGGGCAACTTGAGGTCGTCGAACACATTGCGCGCGCCACACACATTCAACGCGTCGCTGATGATCTGCCCGCCGCCCACGGTGTAGAGCGGCTGGTTCCACACCTGATAAAACACCCGCAACGGCTCGGCACGCTGATAGCGCTGGCGCAGTTCGGCCAGGCGTTGGCGCAATTGCGCGGCCAACTGCCGACCGGCGTCGACACGGCCCAATTGCTCGGCAATGGCTTGGACTTGGGTGGTCAGCTGTTCAAGGCTATGGGGTTCGGCGACAAACACCGGGATATTCAGGCGCTGCAGTTGCTCACGCTGGGCCCGCCCAACGCTGCCGGGCCAGAGCAGGATCAGGTCGGGCTTGAGGCTGAGCAGGCGCTCCATGTTCAACTGGCCGTAATGCCCAACCGACGGCACGTTCGCCAACGCCGCCGGCCGTTCGCCGCCATCGAGCACGCCCACCAGCAAGTCGGCAGCGCCCAGTTCAACCACGATTTCAGAGAGGGAGGGCGCCAGGCTGACGACGCGCTCGACCGCCAGCGCCTGGGCACCGAATGCCAGCAACAGCAGCGTCAGCCAGCGCCCCATCATCCCAGCTGACGGGGGATGCGGTAGAGGTAAAACAGCACCAGGGTCGACAGCGCCAGCAGAAACAGCGGCACCGCCTCCAGGCCGACGAACACCGCCAGTGCGCCGATCCAGGCCGGCACGGCGGCAACCAACAAGGCCGTGCGTCGACGGGCCGCGAGGGTGATCCAGGCAGCCGGTTCTTCGGGGGTGTCGAGGGCTTTGGAGGTGGCGATCAGCGCGTGTTTATAGCCGTGGAAATAGCGCAGGCTGAGAAACATCGAAGCCACGCCGGCGATAAAAAACGGCATGGCCAGCACCGGCAGCAAGGATTCGGCTTGGCCGAACACCAGGTTGATCACGAACAAGGGCAGCATTGCCAGGGCCAGGTACTGCCACCAGTTGAAGGACAGCCGCCGTTTCACCTGGCCGCGAGTCACGCGCGGTCGACCTCGCCCTGATGCTCGTTGCCCATCATGTGGTCGAGCTTGCTGGCTTTGGTGGCCAGGTAGAGTTTGTTGTGCGGGTTGTGACCGGTGTGCAGCGGCACGCGCTCGGCTACGGTGATGCCCATCTCGGTCAAGGCTTTGACCTTGCGCGGGTTATTGGTCATCAGGCGTACGGATTTCACGCCTAGGTGCTCCAGCATCGGCAGGCAGATGGCGTAGTCACGCTGGTCGGCAGCAAAACCCAGGCGCTCGTTGGCTTCGACGGTGTCGGCGCCGCCGTCTTGCAGCTCGTAGGCGCGAATTTTGTTCAACAGGCCAATGCCACGGCCTTCCTGACGCAAGTACAGCAACACGCCACGGCCTTCACGGGCGATGGCCTGCATCGCGGCTTCCAGTTGCGAGCCGCAGTCGCAGCGCTGGCTGAACAGCGCGTCGCCAGTCAGGCACTCGGAGTGCACGCGGCCGAGCACCGGCGCGCCATCGGCGATGTCGCCCAGGCTGAGCACAACATGCTCGCGCCCGGTGGCTTCTTCGAGAAAGCCGCTCATGGTAAACGTGGCAAAAGGGGTAGGCAGCTTGGAAGCAGCGACGAAAACGACGGGCACCGTGTGCTCCTGATTTCAGATTTCACAGAGGCAGGCATTGTAACAGCCTGTTCCTACAGACGCTTAAGCTGAATTATCGCTGATAAAGATCAATCGGTTTGATTGGCCTTTGCATCAGTTCTATGCAGGAGCGAGGCGGGCGGCTAGCCCTTGCGCCTACACTGGGTCCTAGAACGGATACGGCTGTTTCCAGTGTTCGAAAATCGGCTTGAGTTCGCCGCTTTTCACCAAGACCTTCATGCGCTGGTCAAACAACGTCGCCATTGCCCGCCCTCGTGCACTGTTGGCAAAGGCCACGTAGAGCGGCAATTCGACAATCGGGGTGAGCTTGAACTTGGAAGGGTCCTCTGCCTGACTGAGGACGTATTTGGATTCGTTCAACGAATCGACATAGAAGTCAGCCCTGGCATGCAGGAGCATCGACAGAATGCCATCGCGGCGTTCGATCTGGTTGAAGCGGCGTGCAGTGGGCAAATACTGCTCGTATTTGTAGCCGCGCACCCACGCCAGGCTGTACTTGCCCAATGTCGCCACTGTCGGGATAGGCGAAGTGGCAAGCCCGAGTGCATAGATGTGGTCGGAATCGAAGTTCCAGTGCGGGTACAGCACGCCCTTGGCTTCATCGCGATAGGAGCCGACCCAGCCATCCACCTCGCCACGCTGGGCCAGGCCGAGTGAGCGGGTGTAGGGCTCGCTACGGATTTTCAGCGTGATCCCGGCCGGCTCGAACACCCGCCGCAACACGTCCCAGGCCAGGCCAGTGCCGTCTTTATTGGTGTAGTCGCGCCATTCTTCACTCGCGAGTATCACCTTGCCGGGGACCGCAATTTCGTCAGCCTGTACCAGGGACGTGACGGCACACAGCATTACCAAGAGCCAACGGCGCACATCCATGGTAACGACCTCCTACAACGCCTTGCGTCCGTGATAACGCTATAGAAGGGTAGCGCAGGTCGCCCGGTCAGGGCGTCTCGCGAAAATGCTGATAGCCACGAATAGCCGGGGTGATGTCCTGCCCGTTGGCGTCGAGCAGCGTCACGCCCTGCCCCGCCTCGACCCGGCCGATAACATGGATCGGCCAGCCCTTCGCCAGCAGCGGCGCCACTTCGGCGGGCGGCAGGGTAAACGCCAGCACATAGTCGTCGCCGCCGCTCAACGCCGCCACCCGCGCCTCGTCATCGCCGACAAACGCCAGCAAGGCTTTGGACAGCGGAAGCGTCTGGCGCTCGATCAACAGGCTGACAGCCGACGCCTTGGCGATATGCCCGCAATCGGCCAAAAGCCCGTCGGAAATATCCATGGCCGATGTCGCCTTACCCCGCAATGCCAGCCCCAGGGCCAACTGCGGTTGCGGCGACCAGTAATGCGCCAGCAGCGGATCAGCGATGGCGGCCTCAGCGGTGCGCTGGCCCAGCACCAACGGCAAGGCGCCAGCCGCATTGCCCAAGTCGCCACCCACACACAGCAAGTCGCCCGGCCGTGCGCCACTGCGCGTCAACGCTTGCCCGGCCGGTACACGGCCAAACACAGTCAGGGTCAGGCTCAGGGGCCCGCGTGTGGTGTCACCGCCCACCAGGCCCACGCCGCAGCGTTGCGCCATGGTGTTCAAACCCTGTGCATAGCGTTGCAGCCAATCGGCATCGACCGTCGGGGTGGTCAGGGCAAGGGTAAATGCGAGGGGATGGGCGCCCATGGCGGCCAGGTCGCTCACCGCCACGGCCAGCGAGCGCTGGCCGAGCAGGAACGGGTCACACGGGTCGGCAAAGTGCACGCCGGCCACTAACGTATCGGTAGAGATTGCCAGCTGCTCCCCGGCGGGGAGCGCCAGCAAGGCGCAGTCATCGCCGATCCCCAGGGCAATGCCCTCGCCGCCTTGCGCACAAGGCGCGGCGGCGAAGTATTTGCGGATCAGCTCAAACTCCCCCATCAATGTGCCCTGCCTCTCCAAGCGCGGATTAGCGCTTGTACGCCTTCACTTCAGCTTCACGCAGGCGCGGGGCCAGTTTGTCGAGCACGCCGTTGACGAACTTGTGGCCGTCGGTCGAACCGTAGACTTTCGCCAGTTCGATGCCTTCGTTGATCACCACGCGGTACGGCACGTCGACGCGCTTGAGCAGCTCCCAGGTGGACAGGCGCAGTACGGCCAGTTCAACCGGGTCCAGCTCTTCGATGGTCAGGTCCAGGCACGGGGTCAAGGCAGCGTCGATCTCGGTCTGGTTGGCCGGAACACCGTGCAGGATGTCATGGAAGTAGCTGGCGTCCGCAAAGCTGAAATCGTTGTCGACGCGAAACTGCGCTTCGATTTCGTTCAGCGAGGTTTTAGACATGTGGCGCTGGTAAAGCGCCTGAGTCGCGAGCTGACGGGCGCCACGACGCTTTTCGCTCTTGGATGGCTTACCGGCGTCTGATGGGCGCGGGTCCTTGGGGTTGAACTGATCGCTCTCGTCGGAAATCACTTGGCCTCCAACTGCGACAGCAGGCTAACCATTTCCAGGGCGGACAGGGCAGCTTCAGCGCCTTTGTTACCGGCCTTGGTGCCGGAGCGCTCGATGGCTTGCTCGATGGAATCAACCGTCAGCACGCCGAAAGCAACCGGCACACCGAACTCCATGGACACCTGGGACAGGCCCTTGGTGCATTCGCCGGCCACGTATTCGAAATGCGGAGTACCGCCACGAATGACCGCGCCCAGGGCGATGATCGCCGCGTATTCACCCTGCTGTGCAACTTTTTGCGCAACCAGTGGAATTTCGAAGGCGCCAGGGGCGCGGATGATAGTGATGTCGCTCTCGCTCACACCGTGGCGAACCAGGGCGTCCACGGCACCGCTTACCAGGCTTTCAACCACGAAGCTGTTGAAGCGGCCAACCACCAGGGCATAGCGGCCTTTGGGGGCGATGAAGGTACCTTCGATGGTCTTCAGGGTCATTCGACAAATCTCTTAAAGAGCCGGGACGCGAAAAGTGCGTCCCTCAGTGATGATTTAACCGCGAACAAGGGGCAAAAAGCGCCAGCCGTTATTCGGAGGGCACGTATTCTACTACTTCCAGGTCGAAACCGGATATCGCATTAAATTTCATGGGCGCGCTCATCAGGCGCATTTTGCGTACGCCGAGGTCACGCAGGATCTGCGAACCGGCGCCGACGATGCTGTAGGTGGTCGGTGTTTTGACCTGGGTGTTCTCGGCGGTTTCGCGAATATGCGCGAGCAGTACGTCGCCATCCACCGGGTTGCCGAGCAGCAATACCACACCGCTGCCAGCCTCGGAGACCGCAGCCATGGCGGCGCGCAGGCTCCAGCGGCCGGGTTGCTTGACCATCAACAGGTCGCGCAGCGGGTCCATGTTGTGCACACGCACCAGGGTCGGCTCATCGGCGCAGATGCTGCCCAGGGTCAGGGCCATGTGCACGTCGCCTTCCACGGAATCACGGTAGGTCACCAGGTTGAACTGGCCCAGTTCGCTGTCCAGCGGCTGCTCGGCAATCCGCTGAACGGTACGTTCGTGGATCATCCGGTAGTGAATCAGGTCGGCAATGGTGCCGATCTTGAGGTTGTGCTCTGCGGCAAAGGCTTCAAGTTCAGCCCGGCGGGCCATGGTGCCGTCGTCGTTCATCACTTCGCAGATCACCCCGCTCGGCTCGAAACCAGCCATGCGCGCCAGGTCGCAGGCCGCCTCGGTGTGGCCAGCGCGGGCCAGGGTGCCACCCGACTGGGCCATCAGCGGGAAGATGTGGCCTGGGCTGACGATGTCTTCGGCCTTGGCGTCTTTCGCGGCGGCGGCTTGCACGGTGCGCGCGCGGTCCGCAGCGGAGATACCGGTGGTGACGCCGGTGGTCGCTTCAATCGACACGGTGAACTTGGTGCCAAACCCGGAACCATTGCGCGGCGCCATCAACGGCAGCTTGAGCAACTCGCAGCGCTCGCGGCTCATGGGCATGCAGATCAGCCCGCGGGCGTGCTTGGCCATAAAGTTGATGTGCTCTGCCCGGCACAGCTCGGCGGCCATGATGATGTCGCCTTCGTTTTCGCGGTCTTCGTCATCCATCAGGATGACCATCTTGCCTTGGCGGATGTCTTCAACCAGTTCTTCGATGCTATTGAGCGCCACAGGGCACCCCCTTGGTCAGGATTTCAGGTAGCCATTGGCGGCTAAAAAACTTTCGGTGATGTTCCCAGCAGTTGGCTCTGCGGCCTTATCGCCCAAAAGCAGGCGCTCCAGGTAACGGGCAAGCAAGTCGACTTCCAGATTCACCCGGCGACCTGGCTGGTACGACGCCATGATGGTTTCGCTCAGGGTGTGGGGAATGATGGTCAGTTCAAATTCTGCGCCATTCACGGCGTTCACAGTCAGGCTGGTGCCATCGACGGTAATCGAGCCTTTGTGGGCGATGTACTTGGCCAGCGCTTTCGGCGCGCGGATACGGAATTCAACCGCACGTGCGTTTTCACTACGGGCAACCA
Organism: Pseudomonas fildesensis; assembly: GCF_001050345.1. Lineage (GTDB taxonomy): Bacteria > Pseudomonadota > Gammaproteobacteria > Pseudomonadales > Pseudomonadaceae > Aquipseudomonas > Aquipseudomonas fildesensis. The sequence goes on from NZ_LFMW01000007.1 coordinate 643,303, forward strand.
CTTCGCCGACGCCGTCGACGTGGCCGCTGACCAGGTGGCCACCCAGGCGGGTAGTCGGGGTCAGGGCTTTTTCCAGGTTGACCGGGCTGCCAGCCGCAAGATCGTTCATCGCGGTGCAGTCCAGGGTTTCCCGGCTGACGTCGGCGGCAAAGCCGTTGCCCGGCAGCTCGATGACGGTCAGGCACACGCCGCTGACGGCGATGCTGTCGCCCAGTTTGACGTCGCCGAGGTCGAGCTTGCCGGTTTCAACCAGCAGGCGCACGTCGCCGCCTTTGGGGGTCATTGCACGGATGCTGCCGATGGATTCGATAATGCCGGTGAACATTTCGTTCTCCTGAAAACGAAGGGCTGACGCTCAAGCGCAGGCCGGGAATTATACGCTCGCCGCGGGTAGAGGGATGGCAGTGATTCGCCAGTCGTCGCCTACAGCGCGCATTTCAGTGATCTTGAGTTGGGGGGCGTCGGCCAGTTTCTCAAGCGGCCAGTCCAGCAAAGGCCGGGCAGCGGAGCCCAGAAACTTGCCCGCGACGAAAATCACGTACTCGTCGACCAGCCCCTGCTGGGCAAACGCGCCCGCCAGGCTTGGGCCAGCCTCGACCAATACTTCATTGACGCCACGCGCAGCCAGCGCCACCAGCGCCGAGCGCAGGTCGACCTGGCCATCGACGCCCGGCACCACCAGGCACTCGGGGCCACGGGGAAACTGGTTCTCCGGGGTCACGCAGGTGATGACCAGTGCCGGGCCGGCCTTGAAGAACGGTGCATTGAGCGCCACTCGCAGGCGGCCGTCGATCAGCACGCGCAACGGTGGGCGCGACATGGCCAGGGCGGTAGTTTCCTCATCCAGGCCCAGCTCGGCAGCGCGTACGGTCAGGCGCGCGCCGTCGGCCAGCACCGTGTCGGCGCCGGTCAGCACCACGCTGGCCTCGGCACGCAGGCGCTGGACGGCGGCGCGGGCAGCAGGCCCGGTGATCCATTGGCTTTCGCCGCTGGCCATCGCGGTCCGGCCGTCCAGGCTCATCGCCAGCTTGACCCGCACAAACGGCAGGCCATGTTCCATGCGCTTGAGAAAGCCCTTATTCAAGGCCCTCGCTTCAACTTCCAGCACGCCGCTGTGCACTTCGATCCCGGCCTGGGCCAGGCGCTGCATGCCGCGCCCGGCGACTTCCGGGTTGGGGTCCTGCATCGCCGCGACTACCCGCGCCAGCCGGGCACTCACCAGCGCATCCGCGCACGGCGGGGTATGGCCGTAGTGGCTGCAGGGTTCGAGGGTGACGTACGCCGTGGCGCCTCGGGCCTTGTCACCCGCCGCGCGCAAGGCGTGCACTTCCGCATGGGGCTCGCCCGTGCGCACGTGCCAGCCTTCGCCGACAATCTGCCCGTCGCGCACAATCACGCAGCCCACACGTGGGTTGGGATGGGTGGTGTACAGGCCCTTGCGCGCCAATTCGAGGGCGCGGGCCATGTAATGGGCGTCGAGGACAGCTTGTTCAGCGCAAAGTGGGTTCATTCTTTGACCGGCTCACGGGCCAGGCGGTCGATCTCTTCGCGGAACTCATTGAGGTCCTGGAAGCGTCGATACACCGAGGCGAAACGGATATAGGCGACTTCGTCGAGCTTTTGCAACTCGCCCATCACCAGTTCTCCAACCACCAGGGATTTGACTTCTCGCTCGCCGGTCGCGCGCAGCTTGTGCTTGATATGCACCAGCGCCGCTTCCAGCCGCTCGACACTCACCGGGCGTTTTTCGAGGGCGCGCTGCATACCGGCGCGCAGTTTGTCTTCGTCGAAAGGCTGGCGGCTGCCGTCGGATTTGATCAGACGTGGCAATACCAGTTCGGCGGTTTCGAAGGTGGTGAAACGTTCACCGCAGCCAGAGGCCAGGCATTCGCGCCGGCGGCGTACTTGATCGCCCTCGGCGACCAGACGTGAGTCAATGACCTTGGTGTCGTTGGCACCGCAGAAGGGACAGTGCATGGTGGCAGGCAACAAAAAAAGGGAGGGCCATGGTAGCGCATCCCTGTGGCAAGACAAGCCATAGCCTTTACGGTATATAGGCAGGCTTATATGTTTGTTTATTTTATAGCCACGGATTTTGTCCTTTCTGGAGCCGTACATGCAGTTACGACCACTTGTTTTACTCACCGTGTTCAGTTTTCTGGTCGCCTGCAGCAGCGAAGCCCCCAAGCCGGCCGCACCTCAACCTCAGCCCGCCCAAGAGAAAAAAATCCCGGGCATTGAAGACCTCGGCCCACTGCCGGCCTATCAGCGGGAAATCAGCGGCAGCCTGACCAACGTGCCTGCCGGCGCCGAAGTCGAAATGGCGCTGCTGGTGATAGACGACCGTTCGCGCCCGCAACAACTGCTCGCCAGCAGCGTGTTGACCGGCAACGGCAAGCCCCTCGCCTTCCGTCTGCGCTACAACCCCGAAGCCTTCCCGGCCGGTGCGCGGGTTGAGCTGCGCGGTCGCGCCAGCCAGTCCGGCCAGTTGATCCTGCACCTGCCCGCCGTACGCATTACCCAAGCGATCACCCAGACCACCGGCCCCCTGCAACTCGTCAAGGCCCCATGACGCCACCGTTGGACCTGCAAGCGGCGCTGAGCGAACTGATTGGCGACGCGCAACTGGTGCCCTGCCCGTTGCCGGGCACCGAACTCTCGTTGTGGCTGCTCGACGCCGACAACATGGACCGCGCGTTCAGCCCTGAAGAAACCCGGCGCATCCTGCATGAACCGCCCTACTGGAGTTTTTGCTGGGCCAGCGGTTTGGCGCTGGCGCGGTACCTGGCGGCGAATCCTGAATGGGTAGCGGGCAAGCGCGTGCTGGACTTTGGCGCGGGTTCGGGTGTGGCTGGGATTGCTGCAGTTAAAGCGGGCGCATTGGAAGTCGTAGCCTGCGACCTGGACCCGCTGGCGCTCGCGTCCTGCCGGGCGAATGCTGAACTCAACGAGGTAGAACTGAGCTATTCGGCTGACTTTTTCGCCGAAGCCGACCGCTTCGACCTGATCGTCGTCGCCGACGTGCTCTACGACCGCGCCAACCTGCCCCTGCTGGATCACTTCCTCAGCCGTGGCCGCGAAGCGCTGGTGGCTGACTCGCGGGTGCGGGACTTCCAGCACCCCGCTTATCAACGCCTGGAAATTCTCGATGCGCTGACGCTGCCGGACCTGGCCGAGCCTTGGGAGTTTCGCAAGGTGAGCCTGTACCATTCGCGGCGCCAGCCCTTATAGTTGCCCCATTCCGCTTTATTCGAGACGCCCCATGAGTGAGCCCAAGCCGTACATCTTCGACGTCACCACCGCCAACTTCGAACAGGCGGTGATCCAGAACTCCTTCGAAAAACCTGTGCTCGTGGATTTCTGGGCCGAGTGGTGTGCGCCGTGCAAGGCGTTGATGCCAATGCTGGCGCAGATTGCCGAGAGTTATCAGGGCGAGTTGCTGCTGGCCAAGGTCGATTGCGAGGCCGAGCAGGATATCGTCGCGCGTTTTGGCATTCAAAGCCTGCCGACGGTGGTGCTGTTCAAGGATGGCCAGCCGGTGGACGGGTTTGCCGGGGCGCAGCCGGAGTCGGCGGTGCGGGCGATGCTGGAGCCGCATGTGCAGATGCCGCCACCCGCTGCCGCAGCACCGTTGGAACAGGCCCAGGCGCTGTTTGCCGAGGGCCGCATCAGTGATGCCGAAGCCGTGCTGGTGACGTTGCTGGGCGAGGACAACACCAACGCCGCCGCGCTGATCCTTTACGCGCGCTGCCTGGCCGAACGCGGTGAACTGGGCGAAGCCCAGGCCGTGCTCGACGCAGTGAAGAGCGACGAGCACAAAGCCGCCCTCGCCGGGGCCAAGGCGCAAATCACCTTCCTGCGCCAGGCCGCCGACCTGCCGGACGCCGCCGACTTGAAGAGCCGCCTGGCGCAAAACCCGCAGGATGATGAGGCGGCCTATCAGTTGGCCATTCAACAACTGGCGCGCCAGCAGTACGACGCGGCGCTGGAAGGTTTGCTCAAGCTGTTTATCCGCAACCGCAGCTACAGCGAAGGCCTGCCGCACAAGACCTTGCTGCAGGTGTTCGAGCTGCTGGGCAATGACCACCCGCTGGTCACGGTGTACCGCCGCAAGTTGTTTGCCGCGTTGTACTAGCGCCCGCCTCGCGCCTACAAAGGTTCGATCCAGGTATAGAGCGGCGTATCCCCGCCGCTGCTCACCTTCACGTTGGCGCTATGGCGCAGGCGCACCAACAGGCGCTTGCCCGCCGACGCATCGCCGGCCAGGCCTTCCAATTGATCGAGCAATTCCAGCCCGCTGAGTTGCCCGGCAGTGCGCAACAGGTCCTGGGCGTTCTGCCACAGGTCATCATTGTGTTTGACCGGAGCAGCCGGCGCGGCGGCCGCGCTTGCCACTGGCGTTGCCTGCAACTGCGCGCCGAGTCGCGCCCAATCGCCGTCGTCCAGTTCAATCGTCAAGTCGACCGGCAGGTCGCCGACGGTCCCACGAATTCGCAACATCGTCCTTACTCCTGCACTTTTCTGACAGGCATGCTCCCATGTGGCTTGCGCAACGCCAAGCGGGCGGTCAAACTCTCGGCATTATTGTTATAAGATCACATAACAAAACCTTCATGTTCTGGAGCTTTCTCATGCGCCGTCTGATGCTTGCTTTACCGTTCGCCCTACTGCCACTGGCTATCGCCCATGCCGCTGACGAACACGACCATGACCACGAACATGGCAGCCTCGGCGCCCATGAACACGGCGTCGGCCGCCTTAACGCGGTACTCGACGGCCCGGCCCTGGAGCTGGAGCTGGACAGCCCGGCAATGAACCTGGTGGGGTTCGAACACGTGGCGACCACCGCCGCAGACAAAGCCAAGGTCGCCGCCGTGCGCAAACAGCTTGAGAGCCCCCTGACCCTGTTCAACCTGCCCAAAGCCGCCGGTTGCGTGATCAGCACCCAGGAGCTCAACAGCCCACTGTTCGGCGACAAGCCTGAAGCCGACCATGACGACGATGATGATGACCACGCCACCGACGGTAAAGGCGCAGCCGCCCACGAGCATCATCACGACCACAGCGAAATCCACGCCCACTACCAGTTCACCTGCGCCACGCCGACTGCCCTGAGCAACCTCGACCTGACCCAGGTGTTCAAGACCTTCCCCGCCACCCAGAAAATTCAGGTACAACTGATCGGCCCAAGCGGCCAGCAAGGTGTTGAAGCAACGCCCACTACAGCCACCCTTAAATTCTGACTGGAACACGGCCTCTATCGGAGCCGGCTTGCCGGCGATGCAGGCGGCGCGGTCTTTCAGGACTCTGCGGCGATGCCATCGCCGGCAAGCCGACGCCTACAGGGGGCGGCGCCATTTTTGAAAATTTGCCAGCAGGCGATATTGATTTCCCATGAAGCAAGCACTGATCGAACTGTCTGACCTGGGCTTCAACTGGCCCGGTCACCCGCAGTTGCTGGACATCCCCGCGTTCCGCCTGGAGCCTGGCGAAACGCTGTTTCTGAAAGGCCCGAGCGGCAGCGGTAAAACCACATTGCTCGGCCTGCTGGGCGGCGTGCAGAAACCCAGCCGTGGCAGCATTCGCCTGCTCGGCCAGGAGTTGACCGAACTCTCGGCCGGCGCCCGTGACCGTTTTCGCGTCGACCACACCGGCTATATCTTCCAGCAGTTCAACCTGCTGCCGTTTCTGTCGGTGCGCGAGAACGTCGAGTTGCCTTGCCACTTTTCCAAGCTGCGCGCGCAACGGGCGATTCAACGCCACGGCAGTGTCGACCAGGCCGCCGCGACTTTGCTGGCGCACCTGGGCCTGAAGGATAAAGACTTACTGGAGCGCCGCGCCGACTCGCTGTCCATCGGCCAACAACAACGGGTGGCCGCCGCCCGCGCGCTGATCGGCCAACCGGAACTGGTGATCGCCGACGAACCCACGTCGGCCCTGGACTACGACGCCCGCGAAGCTTTCCTGCAACTGTTGTTCGCCGAATGCCGCGAGGCCGGTGCCAGCCTGTTGTTTGTCAGCCATGACCAAAGCCTGGCGCCGCTGTTCGACCGCAACCTGTCGCTGGCCGAACTCAATCGCGCCGCCACGCCTGCAGAGGTTTGAGATGTATTTGTTTCGTCTAGCCATGGCCAGCCTGGCTAACCGCCGGTTTACCGCGATCCTCACCGCCTTCGCCATCGCCCTGTCGGTGTGCCTGCTGCTGGCGGTAGAGCGCGTACGCGTTGAGGCGCGCAACAGTTTTGCGAGCACCATCAGCGGCACCGACCTGATCGTCGGCGCGCGCGCAGGCTCGGTCAACCTGCTGCTGTACTCGGTGTTCCGCATCGGCAATGCCACCAACAATATCCGCTGGGACAGTTACGAGCACTTCGCCGCCAGCCCGCAGGTGAAATGGGCGATCCCGATTTCCCTCGGCGACTCCCATCGCGGTTACCGCGTGATGGGCACCAACGAGTCCTACTTCGAGCACTACCAGTACGGTCGCAAGCAAAACCTCGAACTGGCCAGCGGCCGCGCCTTTGCCACCGACCCGTTCGAAGTGGTACTCGGCGCGGAAGTGGCCGAAGCGCTGCACTACAAGCTCGGTGACAAGTTGGTGCTGGCCCACGGCGTGGCGGTGGTCAGCCTGGTCAAACACGATGACAAGCCGTTCACCGTCGTCGGCATTCTCAAGCGCACCGGCACGCCGGTGGACCGTACGCTACATATCAGCCTCGGCGGCATGGAAGCGATCCATATCGACTGGCACAACGGCGTGCCCGCCCAGGGCAAAGGCCGTATCAGCGCCGACCAGGCACGCAATATGGACCTGACGCCGCAAGCCATCACCGCGTTCATGCTCGGCCTGAACAACAAGATTTCCACCTTCGCCCTGCAACGCGAGATCAATGAGTTCCGTGGCGAGCCGATGCTGGCGATCCTGCCGGGCGTGGCGCTGCAAGAGCTGTGGAGCATGATGGGCACCGCTGAAAAAGCCCTGTTCGTAATCTCGCTGTTCGTGGTGCTGACCGGTTTGATCGGCATGCTCACGGCGATTCTCACCAGCCTCAACGAACGCCGCCGCGAAATGGCGATCCTGCGTTCGGTGGGCGCGCGGCCCTGGCATATCGCGACGTTGCTGATCTTCGAAGCGTTCGCCCTGGCCTTGGCCGGCGTGGTGGCGGGCGTCGGCTTGCTCTATGTGTGCATCGCCGCGTCGCGCGGGTATTTGCAGGCGAACTATGGTTTGGACCTGCCGATGGCCTGGCCGAGCGAGTATGAATGGACCCTGCTGGCCGGTATTCTTGCGGCAGCGCTGTTGATGGGCAGCGTGCCGGCCTGGCGAGCCTATCGCCAATCGTTGGCCGATGGCCTGTCCATAAGGCTGTGAACAGCCGCTGCAAGTTTCAAGCGACGAGCCTCAAGCGAATCGGCTTCTACTTGCAGCTTGTAGCTTGCAGCTATCCACTGAGGAGTCTCTGATGCGTCGTGCGCTGTTTGCGTTGTTGCTGCTGGTCGCCGTGCCCACCTGGGCGGAGGAGCAGCCCAAGGATTTGTCCTGGCAGGAGATGATCCCGCCGGACGCACCGCCGGAAATCCCCAATATGAAACCGCTGCACGACCTGTCGAACATGGCCGATGCCTTGTCGGTCGAGGCGGCGCCTGCGGCCAGGCAAGACCTGCCCAATGCGCCGGTGGTGCAAAGCCTCAACGGCCGGCATATCCGCCTGCCGGGCTATATCGTGCCGCTGGAAGTCAGTGAAGAGGGCCGCACCACGGAGTTTTTGCTGGTGCCGTATTTCGGCGCCTGCATCCACGTACCGCCGCCGCCGTCGAACCAGATCGTGCATGTAAAAAGCGAAATCGGCGTGAAGCTCGATGAGTTATATCAACCGTATTGGATCGAGGGCGCGATGCAGGTCAAACCGTCGTCCAGTGAGTTGGCCGACGCCGGCTATCAGATGGATGCCGAGAAGATTTACATCTACGAATTGCCGGAATAGTGCTTATCACCCATTCATTGAGCTGGGTCAAAAGACCAAACGGAACGATCTCTACCATTGGACGTACAACTTTTAAACGTCCTCTGGAGCTCCCATGAACAAGTCCCTGCTCGGCGCGTCCCTCTTCGCGCTCGCCCTCGTTGCCCCCGTTGCCCACGCTCACGAAGCGGGCGACATTCTGATTCGCGCCGGTGCAATTACCGTGAACCCGAAGGCCGACAGCGGCAGTGTCAAGGTCGACCAGGGCCCATTGGCCGGCGCCAACCTGGGCGGCAAGGCGACCATGAGCAGCGACACGCAACTGGGCTTGAACTTCGCCTACATGCTGACCAACCACGTCGGTATCGAACTGCTGGCGGCCACGCCGTTCGAGCATGACGTGAAGATCAAGGGCACCGCCCTCGGCGCCGCCAACGGCAAACTCGGCTCCCTGAAACACCTGCCACCGACCCTGAGCATCGTGTACTACCCACTCGACAATAAATCGGCCTTCCAGCCGTACGTCGGTGCCGGTATCAACTACACCTGGATCTACGACGAACACGTCGGCAGCCGCGCTTCGGACGCAGGCTTCAGCAACTTCAAGGCCGAGAACTCCTGGGGTTGGGCCGCGCAGATCGGCGCTGACTACATGATCAACGAAAAGTGGATGATCAACGCCCAGGCGCGCTACATCGACATCAGCACCAAGGCCACTGTCGACAACAATGCACTGGGCCAGGGCACACGCGCCAAGGTCAATGTGGACGTCGACCCGATGGTTTACATGGTGGGTATTGGTTACAAGTTCTAACCACGACCTGACAAACGCTACAAAACCAATGTGGGAGGGGCGGTGCGACGATTCGGCTGCTCCCGATAGCGATAGCTCAGTCAATGAATCTGTTGACTGACACTGCGCTATCGGGAGCACGTCGAAACGTGGCACCGCCCCTCCCACATTGGGTTGTGTGTTGGGTCAGCTGTGGCGGTAGAACCGATCCAGCAACGCCGGCAACCCCGCCCGCCAAGCCCGTGGCTTGATGCCGAAGGTGTGGAGGATTTTTTTGCAGGCCAGCACCGCGTGCTGCGGCTCCTCCCCTGCATCCAGCCGAGCCGCGTGGGCCTGGGCGGTGGGGGCTTCGATGGCCAGCGCATGAAAGCTGCGCGCTTCGGTGAGGATCGCCTGGCCGAGCGCCAACGGAGTGGTCGCCTCGTGGCCGGCGTAGTGATAAGTGCCCCACAGCGGCGCCGCGCAATCGAGCTGCTTGAGCACCGAAATGATCACCCGCGCCGCATCGTCCACCGGCGTCGGGTTGCCGCGACGGTCATCCGCCATCAGCAACTCATCCGGCTGCTCGGCCCGGGCCAAAAAGCGCCCGAGGGTGCCGTCGACGCTGTCATCCAGCAGCCAGCCAAAGCGCAGCAACACATGTTGCGGGCAAGTGGCGCGCACGCTCTGCTCAATGCGCCACAACGCCTGTCCGCGCAGGCCCAGGGGCACCGGCTCGTCTTTTTCGCTGTAGGCGGTGGCGCGGGAGCCATCGAACACGCGGTAGCTGGACGGTTGCACCAGCGTGATGTTGTGGTGCTGACACAGTTCGGCCAGGCGTTCGATCGCGTATTCCTGGGAAGCCAGGCGGGTTTCGCTGACAGCCTCTGCCTGGAACCAGTCGAAATAGTAGGCGAGGTTGATCAACGCATCGGGACGGGTGTCGTCGAGCAATTGGGTGAGGCTCGCGGCATCCCAGCCGTCGTTGGGCGGTTTGGGTGCGAGGAAACCGATGTCTTCCTCTGCACCGAGGCGAATCAGCGCCTGCCCGAGGGCATTCCCGCCGCCCAGTAACATAAGGCGCATTCGCATAGATTGAGCAGGCCCGGTCTGTTTGGAACGATGGTTATTGTCGACAGGCCGTGAGCCATGTCGTGGGTTTATTCCAGAATCGTTGCATTTTGCGGGTTTGTAGCGCAACCGTCACGGATAAAGTGCGGGGTTGCAACTTGGGATGACCGGCCGCATAAATTGACCATGAACCTTCCTGAATCAACGGACACGGTATTGAACGGCTTTCACCCCGCCGTCAGCGCCTGGTTCCGCAGCACGTTCCCCTCGGTGACCAGCGCCCAGGCCCAGGCATGGCCGTTGATTCGTCAGCGCCGCTCGACACTGATCGCCGCGCCCACCGGCTCCGGCAAGACGCTCACCGCATTTCTCGCGGTACTCGATGACCTGGTGCACCAAGGCCTGGCCAACGGTGGGCAACTGCCGGACGAGACGCTGGTGGTGTACGTGTCGCCACTGAAGGCGTTGTCCAACGACATCCAGATCAACCTGCAAAACCCGCTCGCCGGGATCACCGAGCATTTGCAGGCGCTCGGCTTGCCGCCGCTTACGATCCGCACCGCCGTGCGCACTGGCGACACCCCGCAAAAAGACCGCGCGCAGATGCGCAAGCGCCCGCCGCATATCCTGGTGACCACCCCCGAATCGCTGTACGTGCTGCTCGGCTCGGACTCCGGCCGGCAGATGCTCACGCGCACGCGCACGGTGATCGTCGATGAAATCCACGCCATTGCCGCGGGCAAACGCGGCAGCCATCTGGCGTTGAGCCTGGAGCGCCTGCAAGGCTTGTGCGCCGAACCATTGACCCGCATCGGTCTGTCGGCCACTCAAAAGCCTATCGAGGCCGTGTCACGCTTTCTGGTGGGCACCGAGCGGCCCTGCGAGATCGTCGACATCGGCCACGCCCGCCCGCGGGACCTGGATATCGAAGTGCCGCCCGTGCCGCTCTCAGCGGTGATGGCCAACGATGTATGGGAATTGGTCTACGACCGCCTCGCCACACTGGCCCGCGAACACCGCACCACGCTGATTTTCGTCAACACCCGGCGCCTGGCCGAACGCCTGGCCCGGCATTTGAGCGAGCGCTTGGGCAAAACCGCCGTGGCCGCCCACCACGGCAGCCTGGCCAAGGAAATGCGCCTGGATGCCGAGCAACGGCTCAAGGCCGGCGAGCTGCAAGTGCTGATCGCCACCGCATCCCTGGAGCTGGGGATTGATATCGGTGATGTCGACCTGGTCTGTCAGATCGGCTCGCCCGGTTCGATCAACGGCTTTCTGCAGCGGGTCGGCCGCTCCGGGCACCAGGTCGGCGGCACGCCCAAGGGCCGACTGTTCGCCACCACACGCGATGACCTCATCGAATGCGCAGCCCTGCTCGACTGCGTGCGCCGTGGCGAGCTGGACACCTTGCAGATCCCGGTCGCACCGCTGGACGTGCTGGCCCAGCAGATCATCGCCGAAGTCAGTGCCCGCGAATGGCCGGAACAAGCCCTGCTCGACCTCATCCGCCGCGCCGCGCCCTACGCCACCCTGGATGAGCGCCACTACGAGGCACTGTTGCAGATGCTCGCCGAGGGCTACAACGGCCGCCAGGGCATCCGCAGTGCCTACCTGCACCGCGACGCCGTGACCCACACCCTGCGCGGCCGCCGTGGCGCCAAGCTGACCGCCGTGACCAGCGGCGGCACCATCCCCGACAACGCTGACTACAGCGTGTTGCTGGAACCGCAGAGCCTGAACATCGGCAGCGTCAACGAAGACTTCGCGGTGGAAAGCATCGCCGGGGATATCTTCCAGCTCGGTAATACGTCCTACAGAATCCTGCGGGTCGAAGCCGGCAAGGTGCGGGTCGAAGATGCCCATGGCCAGCCACCGACCATTCCGTTCTGGCTCGGCGAAGCGCCGGGGCGCAGCAATGAATTGTCCGCCGCCGTGGCGCGTTTGCAGGGGCAACTGGATGCGCTGCTCAGCACCAGCCCCGGCGACCTGCAACCGGCCCTCGACTGGCTCACCGGCACCCTAGGCCTGAACCGCGCCAGCGCCGAGCAAATTCTCGATTACCTGGCCCGCGCACGCCTGGCCCTCAGCGCGTTGCCGTCTCAGGACACGCTGATCATGGAGCGATTTTTCGACGCGTCCGGCGGCACTCAACTGATCATCCACACGCCGTTCGGCAGCCGCGTCAATCGCGCCTGGGGCCTGGCGCTGCGCAAGAGGTTTTGCCGCACCTTCAACTTCGAGCTGCAAGCGGCGGCCAGCGAGAATGCGATTGTGCTGTCGCTGTCCACCAGCCACAGTTTCGAGCTGGATGAGGTGTGGCGTTACCTGAATAGCCACAGCGCCGAACACATCCTGATCCAGGCCGTACTGGATGCACCGTTGTTCGGCGTTCGTTGGCGCTGGAACGCCGGCGTGGCCCTGGCGTTGCCGCGTTACACCGGTGGGCGCAAAGTGGCGCCGCAGATCCAGCGCATGAAAAGCGAAGACCTGATCGCCAGCGTCTTCCCCGACCAGATTGCCTGCCTGGAAAACCTCGCCGGCGAACGCGAAGTGCCCGAGCACCCGCTGGTGGAACAGACCCTCGACGACTGCCTGCACGAAGCCATGGACAGCGACGCCTGGCTGGCGCTGCTGCGGCGCATGGAGCGTGGCGAGGTGCGCCTGATCAGCCGCGACCTGCCGGCGCCCTCGCCCATGGCCGCAGAAATTCTCAGCGCGCGCCCCTACACCTTTCTCGACGACGCACCGTTGGAAGAACGCCGTACCCAGGCCGTGCTCAACCGGCGCTGGAGCGACCCGCAGAGCACCGACGACCTCGGCGCGCTGGATGCCGACGCCATCGCCGGCGTGCGCGAAGAAGCCTGGCCGGCGCCCCATGGCCTGGATGAAATGCACGAGGCGTTGATGAGCCTGGCGTGCATCGCCGCCCATGAAGTCACGCCGCAGTGGGCCGAGTGGCTGCAAGCCCTGGCCAAGGGCGGCCGCGCCTATGTTTTGCAGAACGGCTTGTGGGTGGCGGTGGAACGCCTGAGTTGTTTGCAGGCGATCTACCCCAACGATTTGGCGCTGCTCCCAGGTTTCGACGAGCCTTGGACCTACGACGACGCCGTGGTGGAAGTCCTGCGTGCGCGCCTCGGTGGTTTCGGCCCGCTGAGCCTGATCGAGATCGCCGCGCCGCTGGCCTTGCCGGTGGCCGCCGTCACCGAGGCATTGGCGCGGCTGGAGCAGGAAGGCTACGTGCTGCGAGGGCGTTTCAGCCCGGGCGCCGGCGACGAGCAATGGTGCGAACGCCACTTGCTGGCGCGCATTCATCGCTACACGGTCAAGCGCCTGCGCCGGGAAATCGAGCCGGTGGCGTTGCAGGATTTCATGCGCTTTCTGTTCGATTGGCAGCATGTGTCCGACAGCACGCGCGGCCAGGGCAGCGCGATGTTGGCGCAGATCGTCGGCCAGCTCGAAGGCTACGCCGCCGCCACCTCGGCCTGGGACAGTGATTTACTCAGTGCACGGCTCAAGGATTACTCCTCCACCTGGCTCGACGACCTGTGCCGCAGCGGCAAGCTGGTGTGGACGCGCCTTAGCAACAGGGCCAGCGCCATGGCCCTGCGCAGCACGCCGGTGGTGCTGTTGCCGCGCAGCCAGGTGCCGCTGTGGAGCGGACTGACCGAACCCACCGACAGCACGACGTTGTCGCCCAAGGCGCAGAAAGTCCACCTGGCCCTGCGCGAACATGGCGCGCTGTTTTTCGATGAACTGGTACACGAAGCCCATCTGCTGCGCAGCGAGCTGGAGACCGCGTTGCAGGAACTGGTGGGTGCCGGCCTGGTGAACGCCGACAGCTTCGCCGGCCTGCGCGCCCTGACCACGCCCGCCAGCAAGCGCCAGGCGCGCAGCAGTCGCAGGGGCCGTGGTGCGTTTATCGGCGGCATGGACGATGCCGGGCGCTGGGCGTTGATTCGGCGCCCAGCCGCCGCTGCCGGCGCGCATTCCGCCGAGACGCTGGAACATGTGGCGATGACGCTGCTACGCCGCTATGGCGTGGTGTTCTGGCGCTTGCTGGAGCGCGAGGCGGACTGGTTGCCGAGCTGGCGCGAATTGCTGCGCACGTTCCATCGGCTGGAGGCGCGCGGTGAGATTCGCGGGGGGCGGTTTGTCAGCGGGTTGGCGGGGGAACAGTTTGCGTTGCCGGAAGCGATTCCGTTGCTGCGTGAAGTGCGGCGACGGGCGCATGACGGGAGTTTGATCGCGGTGTGCGGGGCAGATCCATTGAACCTGGTCGGCACGTTGTTGCCGGGCAGCAAAGTGCCGGCCGTTAGCGGGAATCGGATTGTGTATCGCGATGGCTTGCCGGCGGCGGTGATGGTTGCGGGCAAGCAGCAGGTGTTGCTGGATATCGATAAGCAGGCGGTTCAGGAAAAATTGATCAGGCATTGAGCTTGAGTACTTTTGAGGGCCCCATCGGGAGCAAGCCCCCTCCCACATTTGGAATGCATTCCAAATGTGGGAGGGGGCTTGCTCCCGATGGGGCCAGTACCAGCAACATCAATCATTGGGGCCTGGGTTGCTCCGTCAATACCACCGAAGCCGGCACCTCTACATCCGGTTCATCCACCTGCGGGGCTCGCTTGGGCAACAAAACCTGCTGTGGATAAGTTTGCGCGAAGTGCACCTCATCACAGTTATCCACAAGTTTTTTCAGACGCTGGTTAAACGCGCGGCTGACCGCATATTGCCCGCCCGACACCGTACGAAATTGCGCCGTGAGCACCACGCCGTTGAGGTCCATCTTGTCGACGCCAAACACCTCCAGCGGCCCTTGCAGGTTGTACTTGAGGAACACGTCATCACGAATCGACTGCCCGGCCTCGCGGATCAACTCCACGGCCTTGTCCACGTCGGTGTCGTAGGTGAACTGCACAGAGAAGAACGCATAGGCAAATTGCCGTGACTGGTTGGTGACCGCCTTGATCTGCCCGAACGGTACCGAGTGCACAAACCCCTTGCCGTCGCGCAGGCGCAAGGTGCGGATGGTCAAGCCTTCGACGGTGCCGGCGTGGCCGGAGTCGAGCACCACCCAGTCGCCGATGGACAGTGTGTCTTCGATGATGATGAACAGGCCGGTGATCACATCCTGCACCAATTGCTGGGAGCCAAAACCAATGGCCAGGCCGACCACCCCGGCACCCGCCAACAGCGGGGCGACGTTGATGCCGAGGTTGGCCATGGTGGTGATTGCGCAGATCACCACCAGGATAATTTTCACCGCGTTGCGCAGCAGCGGCAGGATGGTTTTGACCCGCGTACTGGGCTGGCGACTGGAGCGTTTGTTCACCGGCGGTTTCAGCGCCTCCTGGATCGCGGTGTCGAGCACTACCCAGAACAGCCACGTCATCAGCAGGATCAGGCCGATACTGCTGAGTGAATCGCTGATCGCCCGGCCCACCGAGTTGCGCTGGGCAAACTCAAACAGCGAGATACCCCAGATCCGCCCAAGGACTTCGATAAAGGCGATGGCCATGACGATGCGCAAAATCGCATGCAACAGGCTGAGGAAGCGCTCCTTATAGGCGCTGCTGCGCTGGATCGCCACCTGGCTGCGGGACCTGAACAGGTGTTGCAAAACCGTGCTGAGAAACACCGTGCCGATCAGCAGGATGGTGGTGAACAGCGCACAGCGCAGCGCCTTCTGGTTGTCGTCGCCGGCGCCGATCAGGTTGATCGCCGAGACCAGCACCATCAACAGGATCGGCCAATACCACAGCCCGGAAAACACCCGCAATGATTGCTGCAACGCCGGGTGTTTAAGGCGCTGGGCCAGCGGCCGATTGCGGATCAAGTGGGCCACCGGGCGACGCAGGCGAATCACCAGTACGCCGAAGATCACTGCCGCGAACAGGCCGGTGAACACTGCGATACCGCTGGTGATATTGCCGCCTAGCTGGCGGGCGATTTGCGGGCTGGTCAGGGCGTCACTGAGGGCGGCGAGGAAGCCGATCAGGAACAGCGGCCTGGGGCAGTAATCACGAATGATCTGCACCGCCGGGCGCTTGTGGCCGAGGTTGAACATGACGATGACGCACAACAGCATTGACGTGGAAAAAATGCCGCTGCTGGTGGCGTAGGCAAAACACAGCGCCAGCGCGCGGCCCACCGAGGTGGGTAAAAAGTGGCTGACGTATAGGGTCAGCGGCAGGCAGACCACGGCCGGAATCGTATAAGGCACGACGTACCCCAGCACCGCTTGCAGGCGCCGGCGCTGCTCAATGAAGGGCCGGCGGCTCAAGCGCTGGACGACGAAGCGCCCGAGCAGCGTCAACAGCGCAAAGGCGCCGATCCATACACCGGATAACAGCAGGAAATCACCGGCGATGCTCCACGGCGAGCGTTGGGCCGTTTGGTCGACCAGGCGCCCCACTTCATCCGCCGCCCGATCCGCGCGCAGGCGCCAAGCGTCGACGAGGTTCTGATTGAGGTCCAGCTTGTCCTGTACATCATCGATGCTGGAGCTGATGGCACCGAGCAGGCCGCCTTCAACCAGCAATTCCGGCTTGGCCGGCGCTTCGGGTTCAGGCGCGGTGGACGCGGCTTGCAGTGCGCCGCTGCCGCAAAACAGCAGCGCACCGAGCAGTAATGCAGTCTTGAGATTCAGCAAAACACCGGGCTCCTTCGCAAGGGTCTGTAAGGAACTGACGGGTTTGAGCCCTGATCGTTCCCCGTGATCCCTCGGGCGTGCCGTCTGTAGGACGCCCGAAACTTTCTTCCCGCAATCGCAGTCAGCCATAAACGGGGGCCAGGCCCCCACCCTTTTTCAGGAGCAACCATGGCTGCGATTCCCGACTGGGTGCCCATCACTCCCAGCGTCGCCATCACTCGCTTCACGGTGCTGACGGTCAATATCCACAAGGGCTTCACGGCCCTGAATCGACGCTTCATCCTGCCCGAGCTGCGCGAAGCGGTGCGCAGTGTGGGCGCCGACATGGTGTTCCTGCAGGAAATTCACGGCGCCCACGAGCGGCATCCCCAGCGCTACAGCGATTGGCCAAACATGCCGCAGTATGAATTCCTCGCCGACAGCATCTGGCCGCAGTTCGCCTACGGGCGCAACGCGGTCTACCCCCATGGCGATCACGGAAATGCGCTGCTGTCGAAATTCCAAATCATCCGCTACGACAACCTCGACATCTCCCAAAGCGGCCATGAAAACCGTGGCCTGCTGCATTGCGTGCTGCGCTTGCCGGGCACCGGGCAAGAGGTGCACGCGATCTGCATCCACCTGGGCTTGCGCGAGGTGCATCGCCAGCAGCAATTGCGCTTGCTGGAGCAACGTATTAGCGAGATCCCGGCCGATGCGCCGCTGGTGGTCGCCGGTGACTTCAACGACTGGCGCCAGCGCGCCGACCTCAGCCAAAGTGGCCTGACGGAAGTCTTCGTGCACGCCCACGGCAAGCCCGCACGTACTTTCCCGGCGCGCCTGCCATTGCTGCCGCTGGACCGCATTTATGTGCGCAACTTGCAGGTGCATAACCCCAGAGTGCTGACCACCCGGCCTTGGTCCCACCTGTCAGACCACGTGCCGCTGTCGGTGGAGATCGAGCTATGAACGTCGCGGTCGAGCACATCTCCACCGACCAGCCGCCGGGCGAAGCCAAGGCCCGCGACCTGGATTACGGTTGGCAAAGCGGCAACCAGGTCGAGTTGCTGGAGAACGGCGAGGCGTACTTTCCCAAGGTGTTCGACGCCTTGCGCGCAGCGCGTCGGGAGATCCTGCTCGAAACCTTCATCCTCTTTGAAGACAAGGTCGGCCACGAGCTGCAAGGCATCCTGATTGACGCGGCGCAGCGTGGGGTCAAAATAGTGGTCAGCCTCGATGGTTTTGGTTGCGGCGAGCTGAGCCCGGGCTTTCTCGGCGAGTTGGCGGAGGCCGGCGTGACGGTGCAGATGTTTGACCCGGCGTCCAAGACCCTGGGTATTCGCACCAACTGGTTTCGCCGCCTGCATCGCAAGATCGTGGTGGTGGATGCCGCCGTGGCGTTTATCGGCGGGATCAATTTTTCTGCCGACCACCTGGGGGATTTCGGCCCCGAGGCCAAGCAGGATTACGCGGTGCAGGTGATCGGCCCGGCAGTGGCCGACCTGCATCACTTTGCCCTGGCGCAAAGCGGTCGTCAGGTGCGCACGCGCCGTGGCTGGCGGCGGCGCCAGCAACGCCCTTCGCTGTGGCCGACGGACAAGTGCGACGGCCTGGTGCGCCTGATTTATCGCGACAACGTGCAACACCGCGACGACATCGAAGAGGCCTACATCCACGCATTGAGCAAAGCCCGGCAACGGGTGGTAATTGCCAACGCCTACTTCTTCCCCGGCTATCGCCTGCTGCGCGAGATTCGGAATGCGGCGCGCCGTGGCGTACACGTCCAGTTGATCATGCAGGGCCAGCCCGACGTGCTGCTGGCCAAGCTGGCCGCACGCATGCTCTACGACTACCTGCTCAAGGACGGTGTGGTGATTCACGAGTATTGCCAACGCCCGCTGCACGGCAAAGTCGCGCTGGTGGATGACGTGTGGAGCACCGTGGGGTCGAGCAACCTGGACCCGTTGAGCCTGTCGCTGAACCTGGAAGCCAACGTGCTGATCCGCGACCGCGCGTTCAATCAGCAGCTGTACGAACGCCTCGAAGTCCTCAGTAAGAATCACTGCCAGACCATGCCGGAAAACCGCAAGCCACGTTTATGGCTATGGCGATTGACCGTGGGTTTCCTGGTGTTCCACGTCATGCGTCATTTCCCGGCGCTGACTGGCTGGCTGCCGGCGCACAAACCGCGTCTGAAACCCATCGAGAGCCCCGTCCATGACCGCTGACACCCATGGCTCTCGATTCCAGCGCTGGAAGAAGCCGCTGACCATCGCCTTCTTCCTGCTGCTGATCGTGCTGTTCACCCTGCTCGCCCGGCGTATCGACTGGAGCGAAGTGATCCAGACCCTGGGCGATTTCAAACTGCGCACCTTACTGATCGCCGGCGCGCTGACGCTGTGCAGTTTCCTCGTCTACGCCTGCTTTGACTTGATCGGCCGCACCTACGTCCGCCAGCCGTTGCGCTGGAAACAGATCCTGCCGGTGGGGATCATCAGCTATGCGTTCAACCTCAACCTGAGTGCGTGGGTTGGCGGGATTGCCATGCGCTATCGCCTGTATTCGCGGCTGGGCGTGAGCACCGGCAATATCGCCAAGATCCTTGGCCTGAGCCTGGCGACCAATTGGTTTGGCTATATGGCGCTGGCCGGTGTGGTGTTCAGCAGCGGGCTGGTGACGATGCCGCCGGGTTGGAAATTGAGCAGTGGCGCGCTTCAAGGCGTCGGCGTGTTGTTGGTGTTGGCGAGCCTGGGTTATTTGGCCGCGTGCCAGTTTTCGAAAAAACGCGCGTGGTCGATTCGTGGAATCGAGATCAACCTGCCGTCGCTGCGCATGGCGTGTTTGCAACTGGCACTTGGCGCGTTGAACTGGTCGTTGATGGCAGCGGTGATATTCACGTTGCTGCCTGCCAAACTCGACTATCCGCTGGTGCTGGGCGTGCTGCTGATCAGCGCGATTGCGGGCGTGGTGACGCATATTCCAGCCGGGCTCGGCGTGCTGGAAGCGGTGTTTATCGCACTGCTGCAACATGAAGCCTCGCGCGGCAGTTTGCTCGCCGGGTTGATAGCCTACCGGGCGATCTACTTTATTCTGCCGCTGCTGATTGCGCTGGTGATGTACCTCGGCGTCGAGGCGAAAGCCAAGGCGTTGCGGGTGAAGAAAACACCCGCGTGAGTATCTACTGGGACTGGATGATGCTTAAGCGTTCACCCACGACCATCTCGGTAATCCAGTCGACCAGGATCGACGTATAGGCCTGCTGCGACACCGGGTCACTCAGGGAGTGGTCGGCGCCATCGATGATGCGGTGGGTCAGGGAGTGAGTCTGCTGGCACGCCGCGCGGTAGCTCATGATGGTGGCGTGGGGCACGTGGTCGTCGATCTCCGATTCGACGATCAGCACATCGCCGGTGAAGGCCGCGCATGCGTGCAAGGCGCGGTTGGATTCGGCGTGCACCAGGGTGCCGCGATAATCCATCAAATCGGCCTTGTCCAGGTCGCGCTTGGGTTTGAGCCATTCCTGGTCGCGGTACAACGCCGGCACGCGCAACGCCAGCCAGCGCACCGGGCGCAATGAGGTGAGAATCGCCGCCAGGTAACCGCCATAACTGGTGCCCACCACCGCCACGGCCGAGGTGTCAATGGCCGGGTGCGAGAGCAGGCGGTCGTAGGCGGCCAGCAGGTCGCGCAGGTTGTCTTCGCGGGTGACGCGCGATAACGGAATGCCGGAGCCAGCATGGCCACGCAGGTCGAAGGTGAGGCACACGCAGCCAAGGCCGGCGATGCCTTTGGCCCGTTCCAGGTCGCGCTCCTGGCTACCGCCCCAGCCGTGCACAAACAACACACCCGGCACTTTCGATTTGGGGCTGAGGAACGTGCCGCTCATCTGTTCGTCGTCGATATCGATCGCAATGCTTTCGCTTCTAGCCGTCATAAGATTTAACCGTTACGTACTTGAGAAGAAAGTCGCTGTTTTCCGCCGGGCCTCGGTATACCTTGATGGCATCCGCCGGCAGCGTTTGGTCCACGTAGGTCTCCACCGAGGACACATGAATGGCTTTGAGGCCGGGGTTGTTGATGAAGCTTTGCAGCGCCGCGACTTCCGCGCTGCTGGCCCCGCCCATGCGCCAGGATTGTTCGAGCACGCCGCTGCGGCGCTGGCCGTTACTGTCCAGGCCCTGGGCGATGTCGTAGTTGCGCCGGGAGGCGTAAAAGCCAGGGTAGGCTTCATCGGCCGCCGTGTCGAAGACCTGGGCTTGCTCGATGGCCTCACGCACGTCGTCGGGCAGGTCGAGCATGAGAAGGTCGTCGTAGTAGCCCGGCACCACAATCAAATTGGAGCCGCCGTAGACGTCTTCACCCTGCCCGTCTTTCGTCAGGTATTGCTCGCCGCAGTAACTGAAAACGTGGTCGCCGATAAAGCTTTGGCCCACGCTGTGGGTGATGACGTCGTGCAGGTCTTGCTCCAGCACTACGCCGTCTTTGAACAGCTGCGCAGCGTCGATTCGCGCCAGCAGGGCCTCGAATTCGTCGAGGCTGTGGATAACTTCCTGGCCGCGCCCTGCACAGGCGTGTATGGGTTTAAGACGAATCGGGCCGCTGTAAAGTAGGTGCGTGGCGGCAGGCCGGGCATTTTCGAGGGCGAATACGCTCAGGCCATCGAGCACCACATTGCGCACTTTCTCGCAGAACAGCGGCGACCAGCCTTCCGGCGCTGTCGCTTCTGGGCTGAGCAGGCCATGGCTGATGGCTTTGGTGCAGATGAAGTCGTGATCGACATAGCCGCCCCACAGGTCTTCGGGGCCTTTGATATTGAGCGCGAGCGCTTGTGCGGGACCGACCAGGGTTTGGGTGGGCAGCAAGTAGAGGTCACGGTCGACATGCCGTTGTGGGTCGTAACTGCCGCCAAACTTCAAGCCCAGGATCTGCGCCAGCCAGCGCGCCAGGGCGCGGTTGGTTTCGATTTCATGCAGCGGTGCACCTTCTCTCGTGGAGTGAGCGACTACCAGCTTCTTGCGATTATTCGGGGTCATGCGTCCCCCTTGGCGATCCCGCCATGTGTGGAGGTGGAACGCTGCAGGGATCAAGCCAAGCCTCGCCTCAGGACGATGAGTTGGAAATCAATCAGTTGGCGAAAAAGCGATGGCAGTTGGCCTGCCTGATTCTGCACGACGGCCCGTTATCTGTGCGGCGTTCTGCACGATTTACACGCCAAAGCGGCTACGGTAATCGCTGGGGGCCAGGCCGGTAATTTTCTTGAAGGTCGCGCGGAAGGCGCTCGGGTCCTGATAACCCACGGTCCAGGCGATATGGTCGATAGTACCGTTGGTGAACTCCAGCATCTGACGCGCCTTGCCCACCCGCAGGTGCTGGCAGTATTCGGTGGGTTTGAGCCCGGTGGCGTTGCGAAAGCGCCGCAGGAATGTGCGCTCTTCCAGGCCCGCAATTTGTGCCATGGCTGTCACGGAAACATCCACCGCGCCACTGGCTTGCAGCCAATGCTGAACCTTCAGAATCGCGCCGTCGCCGTGCCCAAGAATCGGCGCGAAGTTGCTGCCGCACTGGCTTGCACTGTCACTGTGTTCGATCACCAAAAAGCGCGCGGTACTGGCCGCAATGCTCGGGCCCATCAGGCGGTCGACCAGGCGCAGGCCCAGCTCGGACCAGGCCATCAGCCCGGCGGTAGTGATCAAGTCGCCGTCATCGACAATGGGTTTATCCGCCTCCAGCCGCACGGCCGGGTAACGGGCGGCGAACGATTTGGCCGAGGACCAATGGGTGGTGGCGCTGCGCCCGTCCAGCAGGCCACTGCGCGCCAGCATGATCGAACCGATGCATACGCCGCCGAGCACGGTGCCCGTCGCGTGTTGTTGGCGAATCCATTCCAGCAGCGCGGGCGGCGCCTGTTCTTCGGTGAACTCGCCAATCGACGGCGGCACCAGCACGGCCATCATCGCTTGCGCAGGCCCCGGGTGACTGTCGAATACCCGCGCGGGCGTGCCATGGGCATCCACTTGCCAATGGCTGACCCGCAGCAATGGCAATTGCGCGGACTGATGCTCGGCGCCGATCCGGTTGGCAACGCCGAACAGATCGGTCAAGCCATGCACCGCCGCCAGTTGCGCGCCCTGATAGATCAACACACCCAGCTCGACACTCGAGCGTTCCACGGCCATTGTCAGTTTCCCCCCTGTTATTGTCGGTGCAGCCAATCCTCGGCCTGGGCGCCAGCTAAGATACTGGGGCCCATCAACCCATCACGAGGCAATACACATGGCCAAGCAAGCGCTCATCCTAATCGATATCCAGAACGACTACTTCCCCCAGGGCAAGTGGCCGCTTGACGGCGTGGAAGCCGCAGCGGACAAGGCAGCGCAGGTGCTCAAGGCTTTTCGTCAGGCGGGCGATGCAGTGATTCATGTACGCCATGAATTCACTTCCGATGACGCGCCGTTCTTCACTCCGGGCTCCGAGGGCGCGCACTTGCATCCCAAGGCGCTGAACGAGGGCAGTGAGCCGGTGGTGCTTAAACATTTCGTGAATGCGTTTCGCGAGACTAACCTGCGAACGCTTTTGGAGCAGCGGGCAATCACCGAGCTGGTGGTCGTGGGCAGCATGAGCCATATGTGCATCGACGCGGTGGTACGGGCGGCGGCGGACTTGGGCTACAAGGTCACAGTTATCCATGACGCTTGTGCCACGCGGGACCTGGAGTTCAATGGCAAGGTCATCCCGGCGGCGCAGGTGCATGATGCTTATATGGCATCGCTGGAGTTCGCGTATGCGGGTGTAGTGTCGGCGGACGAATACCTTAAGGCGCAAGCAGCGGCGGCATGACCGCCACTTGCTGATGTGTCTTCAGCGCGTCGCGATGATGAACAGGCGCGGGAATGGCAGCAATACGGTGCCATCGGCCAGGGCTGGGTAGGCCTGGGTAATTCGCGCCTGGTATTCCTGCAGGAAGGCGGCTTTTTCTTCGTCGGTCAAAGGCGCAAGAAACGGCCGTAATGCCGATGCCTTGAACCACTCCACCACTGCTGCATGGTCGGCCAACGGGTGCTGATAAGTGGTGCGCCACACGTCAACGCTGCTGCAATGTTTGCTCAGCAGTTCGTAGTAGTAGCCCGCCGTGTGCCGCTCATTGTGTTTGACCGCGCTGATCTTTGCCGACCACGGCCCCCCTGCGGCCACTTCGCGAGCCAGCCGGTGGGCAGGCTCGTCGAGGTTGTCCGGGGTTTGCACCGCCAGCGTGCCGCCGGGCGTCAGTTGGTTGACCAGATGCGGGTAGAGCGTGGCGTGGTCAGGCAGCCATTGCAGCGAGGCATTGGCCAGGATCACATCGAACGTTTGCCCTGGGTTCCAGGCGCCAATGTCCGCCAGTTCGAAGCTCAGTGCCGGCAAGCGTTTGCGCGCGTCGAACAGCATGTCGTCGGAGCTGTCCATGCCGGTGACGTGGGCGTTCGGGTAACGTTCGGCCAACACTTCGGTGGAGTTACCGGGCCCGCAACCCAGGTCGACGGCAGTGTTTACTTCGGTATTCGGAATAGCCGCGACCAGGTCACGGACGGGGCGAGTGCGCTGTTGTTCGAACATCGTGTACTGCTTGGCTGACCAGGTCATTGCGGTTTTCCTTCTTTTTAGAGGAGGGGCACAGCCTAAATCTTGTGACCCATCACAACAAATGCCGAGTGCTTAAGCGGTCGTTCACGGCAATTCAAGGTTGGCCACCTCAAGACGCCTTCCCGCCACCTCTCCACGATGAAAAGCCGCAATATATTCATCGATTCTCTGCTGATATTCAGGGAAAAACTCAATCACCCACTCACGAACTCTTTCCAGCAGTCCGTCGTCTTGTTCCGAGCCCAAGCAAGCTTGTAGGTTTTACTTTTCTTCAGGCAAATAAAAACCCCAAGAGCGAAGCGCCTGGGGCTTTCAGGGTAAAACTTTACATCGACTGTCTCAGACGTATCCTAGAACGGGATATCGTCATCAAAGCTGTCGAAATCCGGAGCTGGTTGCGGAGCGGCCTGTTGTGGCGCTGGACGCGACTCACGCTGTGGCTGCTGGCTTGGCTGCGGACGGGATTGCTGTGGACGCGGTGCCGAGTTGGACATGCCGCCCTGGCCCTGTTGGTCGCCCTGTGGACGGCCGCCCAGCAGTTGCATGGTGCCTTGCATGTCGACCACGATTTCAGTGGTGTAACGCTTGATGCCGTCTTTTTCCCACTCGCGGGTCTGCAGTTTACCTTCGATGTAGACCTGCGAACCTTTACGCAGGTATTCACCGGCGATCTCTGCGACCTTGCCGAACATCGACACACGGTGCCATTCGGTTTTCTCGACCTTCTGGCCGGTTTGCTTGTCGGTCCACTGTTCGCTGGTCGCCAGACTCAGGTTGGTCACGGCGTTACCGTTAGGCAAGTAGCGAACTTCGGGATCCTGGCCGCAAGTACCGACCAATATGACTTTGTTAACCCCACGGGCCATAACGTTCTCCTAGGCTGGGCGCGCTGTCGGCACTGGGTTGACCAGTTGCTCGAGCGTCGCGCGATCCAATAATTCGGTGTCCAGTTTGATGTAAATAGCTGCTTCTTCAGCAACCACGACTGCATCGGTTACCCCAACGACGGCCTTAAGGCGCTCTACCAAGCCAGCTTCGCGAATGGCTTCGGGCGACAACGGCAGGCGCAGACTTGTGACGTATGGGGGTTCGCGCATGGTAACAGCAAAGGCCAGCCAAAGTGCAGCCAGCCCGGCACATCCCAGGAACACAACCGACAAACCGCCGTGCTGAAACATCCAGCCACCCATGATGCCGCCCAGTGCAGAGCCCAGGAACTGGCTGGTGGAATACACCCCCATTGCCGTGCCCTTGCCACCGGCCGGTGAAACTTTACTGATCAGCGAAGGCAATGACGCCTCCAGCAGGTTGAACGCGGTGAAGAACACCACCGTGCCGATTACCAGCGCCCGCAGGCTGTCGCCGAACTGCCAGAAGAATAGCTCAGTGAGCATCAATGTCGCGACGGCGCCCAGCAGAACTCGTTTCATTTTGCGTTTCTTCTCGCCGTAGATGATGAACGGGATCATGGCGAAGAACGAAATCAGCAGCGCGGTCAGGTAGACCCACCAGTGCTGCTCCTTGGGCAACCCGGCTTTTTGCACCAGCGCCAGGGGCAAGGCGACGAAGCTGCACATCAGCATTGCGTGTAATACGAAGATACCTAAATCCAGACGCAGCAGGTCTGGATGCTTGAGCGTCGGCAATAACGCCTTGCGCGCGACGCCCGACTCGCGGTGCTGCAGCGTGCCGGTGGAGCGCGGCACCATGAAGGCCACGATCACGATACCGAACAACGCCATACCGCCGGTGGCCAGGAACAACCCATGCAGGCCAAAAGCACTCGTCAGCAAGGGGCCGACCACCATGGCCACGGCGAACGACAGGCCGATGGTCATGCCGATCATAGCCATGGCCTTGGTGCGGTGTTGTTCACGGGTCAGGTCCGACAGCAACGCCATGACCGCAGCGGAAATCGCCCCGGCACCTTGCAGGATCCGCCCGGCAATCACGCCCCAGATCGAATCGGCCTGAGCCGCAAGCACGCTGCCGAGGGCAAAGACGATCAGCCCGAGGTAAATCACCGGGCGACGGCCAATGCGGTCGGAAATGATCCCGAACGGAATCTGAAAAATCGCCTGGGTCAGGCCATAGGCGCCAATCGCCAGGCCGATCAGGGCGGGGGTCGCGCCTGCGAGATCCATTCCATAGGTCGCCAGCACCGGCAACACCATAAACATGCCAAGCATACGGAACGCGAACACCAGGGCCAGACCGCTTGCTGCTCGGGTCTCGCCGCTACTCATGCGTTCGCTGTGGGGATCGTGCATGGAAAAACCTCGTGTGAACCGGCGGCGATTCTACCAGTCCCATCGATTGAGAGGGTATATGCGGCGCTTTGCCGCGCAGCTTTCATGTAAGGCTGCAAGCGGCCCTTTGACAGTGTATATTCATCCAGTCTTTAGCCGTATACTCCTGCATTATTTACGCCCGCCGTGCGAGGCCATCTTGGACAAGATCCTGATTCGTGGGGCTAGAACCCACAACCTGAAGAACATCGACCTGACCCTGCCCCGGGACAAACTGATCGTCATCACCGGCCTGTCCGGCTCCGGTAAATCGTCCCTGGCGTTCGACACGCTGTATGCCGAAGGTCAGCGTCGCTATGTGGAATCGCTGTCGGCCTACGCCCGCCAGTTCCTGTCGATGATGGAAAAGCCCGACGTCGACACCATTGAAGGCCTGTCACCGGCGATTTCCATCGAGCAAAAGTCGACATCCCACAACCCGCGTTCCACCGTGGGCACCATTACCGAAATCTACGACTACCTGCGCCTGCTGTACGCCCGCGTGGGTATCCCCCGCTGCCCGGACCACGACATTCCCCTGGAAGCCCAGACCGTCAGCCAGATGGTTGACCTGGTGCTGGCCCAGCCGGAAGGCGCCAAGCTGATGCTGCTGGCGCCCGTGATTCGCGAGCGCAAGGGCGAACACCTTTCCGTCTTCGAAGAGCTGCGTGCGCAAGGTTTTGTGCGCGCCCGCATCAACGGCAAGCTCTATGAACTGGATGAAGCGCCGAAGCTCGACAAGCAGAAGAAGCACTCGATTGATGTGGTGGTCGACCGCTTCAAAGTGCGCGCCGATTTGCAGCAGCGTCTGGCGGAATCGTTCGAAACGGCCTTGAAGCTGGCGGACGGTATCGCCCTGGTGGCGCCGATGGATGACGAGCCAGGCGAAGAGATCATCTTTTCTGCACGGTTTGCCTGCCCAATTTGTGGCCACGCCATCAGCGAACTGGAACCCAAGCTGTTTTCCTTCAACAATCCGGCCGGCGCCTGCCCGACCTGCGATGGCCTGGGGGTGAAGCAGTTCTTCGACATCAAGCGGCTGGTCAATGGTGACCTGACCTTGGCGGAAGGGGCGATACGCGGCTGGGACAGGCGCAACGTCTATTACTTCCAGATGCTGGGGTCGTTGGCGTCCCACTACAAATTCAGCCTGGAAGTACCCTTCAACGAACTGCCGGCCGAGCAACAGAAAGTCATCCTGCACGGCAGCGGTTCGCAGAACGTCGACTTCAAGTACCTGAATGACCGAGGCGACATCGTCAAACGCTCCCACCCTTTCGAGGGCATCGTGCCGAACCTGGAGCGTCGCTACCGCGAGACCGAATCGGCCAGCGTGCGCGAAGAACTGGCGAAATTCCTCAGCACCCAACCTTGCCCGGATTGCCGGGGCACTCGTCTGCGTCGTGAGGCGCGGCATGTGTGGGTGGGTGAGAAGACGCTGCCGGCGGTGACCAACCTGCCGATCGGTGATGCCTGTGAATACTTTGGTGTACTCAAGCTGACTGGGCGCCGTGGGGAAATTGCCGACAAGATCCTCAAGGAAATCCGCGAGCGTTTGCAGTTCCTGGTTAACGTTGGCCTGGACTATCTGTCGCTGGATCGCAGCGCCGATACCTTGTCCGGCGGGGAAGCCCAACGGATTCGTCTGGCCAGCCAGATTGGTGCTGGCCTGGTGGGTGTGTTGTACATCCTCGACGAACCGTCGATTGGTCTGCACCAGCGCGACAACGATCGCCTGCTGGGCACGCTGAAGCACCTGCGGGATATCGGCAATACGGTGATTGTGGTCGAGCACGATGAAGACGCGATTCGCCTGGCGGATTATGTGGTCGATATCGGCCCGGGGGCTGGCATACACGGTGGGCATATCGTTGCGCAAGGCACACCTGCCGAGGTGATGGCTCATCCGGACTCGTTGACCGGCAAATACCTGTCCGGCCGCGTGAAGATTGCAGTGCCGGCCAAGCGCACGCCGCGCAACAAGAAGATGGCGCTGCACCTCAAGGGCGCGCGTGGCAATAACTTGCGCAATGTGGACCTGGAAATCCCCCTTGGCCTGCTGACTTGTGTAACCGGCGTTTCCGGTTCGGGTAAGTCGACGCTTATCAACAACACGTTGTTCCCGTTGAGTGCCACCGCCTTGAACGGCGCGACCACCCTGGAAGCGGCTGCTCACGACAGCATCAAAGGCCTGGAGCACCTGGACAAGGTGGTCGATATCGACCAGAGCCCGATTGGTCGCACGCCGCGCTCCAACCCGGCAACCTACACCGGGCTGTTCACGCCGATTCGTGAGCTGTTCGCCGGCGTGCCGGAATCCCGCTCGCGGGGTTACGGGCCTGGCCGGTTCTCGTTCAACGTCAAGGGCGGGCGTTGCGAAGCGTGCCAAGGCGACGGTTTGATCAAGGTGGAGATGCACTTCCTGCCGGATATCTACGTGCCGTGCGACGTGTGCAAGAGCAAGCGATACAACCGCGAAACCCTGGAGATCAAATACAAGGGCAAGAACATCCATGAAACCCTGGAGATGACCATCGAGGAAGCTCGGGTGTTCTTCGACGCGGTACCGGCGTTGGCGCGCAAGCTGCAGACGTTAATGGATGTTGGCCTGTCGTATATCAAACTGGGGCAATCGGCGACCACCTTGTCCGGTGGTGAAGCGCAACGGGTGAAGCTCTCGCGCGAGCTGTCCAAGCGCGACACCGGCAAGACGCTGTATATCCTCGATGAGCCGACTACCGGCCTGCACTTCGCAGACATTCAACAGCTACTGGACGTGTTGCATCGACTGCGCGATCACGGCAACACCGTCGTAGTGATCGAGCACAACCTGGATGTGATCAAGACAGCCGACTGGCTGGTAGACCTCGGGCCGGAAGGCGGTTCCAAGGGTGGCCAGATCATAGCGGTGGGTACGCCGGAGCAGGTCTGCGAGATGTCGCAGTCCCACACCGGTTACTACTTGAAACCGTTGCTGGCGCGCGACCGGGCCTGACTTATCGGGCCCAATAAAAAGCCCCTGTCACTGTGAGGTGACAGGGGCTTTTTTGTAGCTGGGAATCAGAACTGCGATTGCAGGTAATTCTCCAGGCCAATCAACTTGATCAGGCCCAACTGCTTTTCCAGCCAGTAGGTGTGGTCTTCTTCGGTGTCATTCAACTGCACCCGCAGGATTTCCCGGGTGACATAGTCGTTGTGCTGCTCGCAGAGCTCGATGCCCTTGCAAAGGGCAGCACGGACCTTGTATTCGAGGCGCAAATCGCTGGCGAGCATCTCAGGCACCGTAGTGCCAGTGTCCAGATCGTCAGGACGCATGCGAGGCGTGCCTTCGAGCATCAGGATACGGCGCATCAGCGCATCGGCGTGCTGCGCCTCTTCTTCCATTTCGTGATTGATACGTTCGTAGAGCTCGGTAAAGCCCCAGTCTTCGTACATACGCGAGTGAATGAAATATTGGTCACGAGCTGCCAGTTCGCCCGTCAGCAACGTGTTGAGGTAATCGATTACGTCGGGGTGACCTTGCATCGCCCTACATCTCCCTGCTTGAAAGTTTGTAGTTTGAACCATGATGCCCCGGAGGTCACGGGACAAACGGCAGGAAAGTGAAGATTTCCGGAGAAAAGTAGCTGAAATAACGCAAAAACCGCCCAAATGAGGGCGGTTCTGCTTATCGTTTAGAGTTAGTTAAGCGATACACCCAGTGCCGTTGCGATTGCTTCTCCATAAGCAGGATCTGCCTTGTAGAAGTGCTGCAATTGACGCTGAACCACATCACTGGAAACCCCGGACATTGCGCCCGCGATGTTGTTGATGAGCAGCGCTTTCTGCTCATCGTTCATCAGGCGGAACAGCGCACCGGCGTGGCTGTAGTAATCAGTGTCTTCGCGGTGATCGTAACGATCAGCGGCACCGCTCAAAGCCAAAGCTGGCTCAGCATACTGAGGCGCTTGCTTCGGGGCGTCAGCGTAGCTGTTCGGCTCGTAGTTGGGAGTCGCACCGCCATTGCTGCCGAATGCCATCGAACCATCACGCTGGTAGCTGTTCACTGGGTTACGCGGGGCATTCACCGGCAGTTGCTGGTGGTTGGTGCCGACACGGTAGCGATGAGCATCTGCGTAAGCAAACACGCGGCCCTGCAGCATGCGGTCTGGCGACAGCCCGACACCTGGAACCATGTTGCTTGGACCGAACGCCGCTTGTTCCACTTCAGCGAAGTAGTTCTGCGGGTTGCGGTTGAGTTCAAGTTCGCCGACTTCGATCAGTGGGAACTCTTTCTGCGACCAGGTTTTGGTCACGTCGAAAGGGTTCTCGTAGTGAGCGTTCGCCTGAGCCTCAGTCATGATCTGGATGCAGACGCGCCATTTCGGGAAGTCACCGCGCTCGATCGCACCGAACAGATCACGCTGGGCGTAATCAGGATCGGTACCCGCCAGGCGTGCGGCCTCGGCCGGCGCCAGGTTCTTGATGCCTTGCTTGGTCTTGTAGTGCCACTTAACCCAGTGCCGCTCGCCCTTGCCGTTAATCAGGCTGTAGGTGTGACTGCCGAAGCCGTGCATGTGACGGTAGCCATCGGGGATGCCACGGTCCGAAAACAGAATGGTGACCTGGTGCAGCGCCTCTGGAGAGTGCGACCAGAAGTCCCACATCATCTGCGCGCTTTTCAAGTTGCTTTGCGGCAAGCGTTTCTGGGTGTGGATAAAATCCGGGAATTTCAGTGGGTCGCGAATGAAGAACACAGGCGTGTTGTTACCGACGATGTCCCAGTTACCTTCTTCGGTATAGAACTTCAGGGCAAAACCACGTGGGTCGCGCTCGGTGTCTGCCGAACCGCGCTCGCCACCTACCGTGGAGAACCGCAGGAACGTCGGCGTTTGCTTGCCGATGGATTCGAACAGCTTGGCGCTGGAGTACTGGGTGATGTCTTGGGTGATGGTAAAGGTACCGTAGGCACCCGAACCTTTGGCGTGCACGCGACGCTCAGGGATGTTTTCACGGTTGAAGTGAGCGAGCTTCTCGATCAGATGGAAATCATCGAGCAGCAACGGGCCACGCGGGCCCGCAGATCGGGAATTCTGGTTGTCCGCAACGGGAGCGCCGCTGGCGGTAGTAAGGACTTTATTCTGGCTCATGCTCAATTTCCCTCAGGTCGGACTTGGAACTGCCGGCTAATCGGCTTGGAGGAAGTATTTATCATCAGCATGACGCTTACAAATTCATTAAATTGTAGGCCGCAATAGAAAATTACTACCAACCCTCCAAGGGTCCATAGTGCAGGTCTTGACCTGACGAAAGCTTGTACACATGGCGCTTTTCTTACGCGCACAAAAAACCGGGCACTAGGCCCGGTTCTTCGTTACAACTTGTCGTCTTACTCGGCGCTTACAGCTTCGCCGGCAGTAGCACGATCAACCAACTCGACGTACGCCATAGGCGCGTTGTCGCCAGTGCGGAAGCCGCACTTGAGGATGCGCAGGTAGCCACCCTCACGGGTAGCGTAACGCTTGCCCAGGTCGTTGAAGAGCTTACCAACGATAGCTTTCGAACGAGTACGGTCGAAAACCAGGCGGCGGTTAGCCAGGCTGTCTGTCTTGGCCAAAGTGATCAGCGGCTCAGCAACGCGACGCAGTTCTTTAGCTTTCGGCAGTGTAGTTTTGATCAGCTCGTGCTCGAACAGCGACACCGCCATGTTTTGAAACATGGCCTTGCGGTGCGAGCTGGTACGGCTCAGGTGACGACCACTTTTACGATGACGCATGGTTCATTCCTTACCAAACTCACGTTCGGTGATTACGACGATCAGGCAGTCGCCTTGTCGTCCTTCTTAAGACTTGCAGGCGGCCAGTTGTCGAGGCGCATGCCGAGGGACAGACCGCGTGAGGCCAGAACGTCCTTGATTTCAGTCAAGGATTTCTTGCCCAGGTTCGGAGTCTTCAACAGTTCTACTTCGGTGCGCTGAATCAGGTCGCCGATGTAGTAAATGTTTTCCGCCTTAAGGCAGTTAGCCGAACGTACAGTCAGTTCCAGATCGTCAACCGGGCGAAGCAGGATCGGATCGATCTCGTCTTCCTGCTCGATTACCACTGGTTCGCTGTCACCTTTGAGGTCGACGAACGCAGCCAACTGCTGTTGCAGAATGGTTGCAGCGCGGCGAATAGCCTCTTCAGGATCCAGAGTACCGTTGGTTTCCAGATCAATAACCAGCTTGTCAAGGTTAGTACGCTGCTCGACACGGGCGTTTTCCACCACGTATGCGATACGGCGAACCGGGCTGAACGAAGAGTCGAGCTGCAAGCGACCAATGCTGCGGCTTTCGTCTTCATCGCTCTGACGCGAGTCGGCCGGTTCATAACCACGACCACGAGCTACGGTGAGCTTCATGTTCAGGGCGCCGTTAGACGCCAGGTTAGCGATTACGTGATCGGGGTTAACGATCTCGACATCATGATCCAGCTGAATATCGGCAGCGGTAACCACCCCCGAACCCTTCTTCGACAAGGTCAGCGTAACTTCGTCACGGCCGTGCAGCTTGATAGCCAGACCTTTAAGGTTCAACAGGATTTCAATTACGTCTTCCTGTACACCTTCGATGGCGCTGTACTCGTGGAGCACACCGTCAATCTCGGCCTCGACTACTGCACAGCCGGGCATTGAGGACAACAGGATGCGGCGCAGCGCGTTGCCCAGGGTGTGGCCAAAACCACGCTCGAGAGGCTCGAGAGTGATCTTGGCGCGGGTTGGACTGACAACCTGCACATCAATGTGACGGGGTGTCAGGAACTCATTTACCGAAATCTGCATGGATGCACCTATTTTCTAGCCCTTACTTGGAGTAGAGCTCGACAATCAGGCTTTCGTTGATGTCGGCGGACAGATCACTGCGAGCAGGAACGTTCTTGAAAACGCCCGACTTCTTCTCAGTGTCTACTTCTACCCATTCTACGCGGCCACGTTGGGCACACAGATCGAGAGCTTGGACAATGCGAAGTTGATTTTTTGCTTTCTCGCGAATCGCGACAACGTCACCAGCACGAACCTGGTAAGACGGAACGTTAACGGTTTGGCCGTTTACGCTGACGGATTTGTGCGATACCAGCTGACGGGATTCGGCACGAGTCGAACCAAAGCCCATACGGTATACAACGTTGTCCAGACGGCATTCGAGCAGTTGCAGCAGGTTTTCACCGGTTGCACCTTTCTTGCCAGCAGCTTCTTTGTAGTAGCCGCTGAACTGACGCTCGAGAACGCCGTAAATACGACGGACCTTCTGCTTTTCACGCAGTTGGGTGCCGTAATCGGACTGGCGACCGCGGCGTTGGCCGTGGATACCAGGTGCTGCTTCAATGTTGCACTTCGATTCGATCGCGCGCACGCCGCTCTTCAGGAAGAGATCGGTGCCTTCGCGACGAGCGAGTTTGCATTTTGGACCAATGTAACGAGCCATTCTTTACAATCTCCTGGATTACACGCGGCGCTTCTTCGGCGGACGGCACCCGTTGTGCGGGATTGGCGTCACGTCGGTGATGCTGGCGATCTTATAGCCACAGCCGTTCAAAGCACGGACAGCAGACTCACGACCTGGGCCTGGACCTTTGACGTTAACGTCGAGGTTTTTCAGGCCGTATTCCAGCGCAGCTTGACCAGCACGTTCAGCAGCTACTTGAGCAGCAAACGGCGTGGACTTGCGGGAACCGCGGAAACCCGAACCACCGGAGGTAGCCCAAGAAAGCGCGTTACCTTGACGGTCGGTGATGGTCACGATTGTGTTGTTAAAAGAAGCATGGATGTGGGCGATGCCATCAACCACTGTCTTTTTAACTTTTTTACGAGGACGAGCAGCAGGTTTTGCCATGATTAATTTCCTGTCGATTCGCGTGGGCGATTACTTGCGGATCGGCTTACGCGGACCTTTACGGGTACGCGCGTTAGTCTTGGTACGCTGACCGCGCACTGGAAGACCACGACGATGACGCAGACCACGGTAGCAACCGAGGTCCATCAAACGCTTGATTTTCATGTTGATTTCGCGACGCAGGTCACCTTCAGTGGTGAACTTCGCCACTTCGCCACGCAACAGCTCAATCTGCTCGTCGCTCAGATCTTTAATCTTTGCGGCTGGGTTTACCCCAGTATCTGCGCAAATTTTCTGCGCAGTAGTGCGACCAACACCATAGATGTAGGTCAGCGAGATAACAGTGTGCTTGTTATCTGGAATGTTAACGCCTGCAATACGGGCCATTCAGTGGGACTCCAATTGACAGCTACCTACGCCCCGGAAGCCAAGAAATAGGGCGCGAGATAATATCGCTGTAATAACAAATAATCAACCCGGCAGCGCACTAGCTGCCGGGCTTCAAGCGGATCACACTCAGCCTTGGCGCTGTTTGTGACGCGGTTCCGCGCTGCAAATTACTCGAACAACACCTTCGCGGCGAATAATTTTGCAGTTACGGCACAGCTTTTTCACCGATGCACGAACTTTCATCACCAACTCCTCGAACCTTATGGGTACTCAGCGCAACATGCCGCTGCCGTAACCCTTCAGGTTGGCTTTCTTCATCAGGGATTCGTACTGGTGCGAAACGAGGTGCGATTGTACTTGGGACATGAAGTCCATCACAACCACGACCACGATCAGCAACGAGGTCCCGCCAAGGTAGAACGGAACGTTTGCTGCAACCACCAGGAACTGGGGCAACAAGCACACGGCCGTCATATATAGAGCACCGAACAGGGTCAAACGAGTCAGAACGCCATCAATGTAGCGCGCAGACTGCTCACCTGGACGAATGCCCGGAATAAAGGCACCGGACTTCTTCAGGTTTTCCGCTACGTCTTTCGGATTGAACATCAACGCCGTATAGAAGAAGCAGAAGAAAATAATCCCTGCACTAAACAGCAGAATATTCAACGGCTGACCAGGAGCGATCGACTGAGAGAGGTCCTGCAGCCAGCCCATGTTTTCAGACTGACCAAACCAGGTACCCAACGAAGCCGGAAACAGCAAAATGCTGCTCGCGAAAATTGCCGGAATAACACCGGCCATATTCACTTTCAGCGGCAAGTGGCTGGTCTGCGCAGCAAAAACCTTACGGCCCTGCTGACGCTTGGCGTAGTGAACAGCAATACGACGCTGGCCACGCTCAATGAACACCACAAAACCGATAATCGCTACTGCCAGCAAACCGATAGCAACCAGGGCAAAAATATTGATATCACCCTGACGTGCAGACTCGAAAGACTGCCCAATCGCTCTCGGAAGACCGGCGACGATACCTGCGAAAATCAACATCGAGATACCGTTACCAACACCACGCTCAGTAATCTGCTCACCCAGCCACATCATGAACATCGCACCAGCCACAAACGTGGATACCGCGACGAAATGGAAGCCAAAGTCACCAGTGAACGCAACACCCTGCCCTGCCAGGCCAACGGACATGCCGATAGCTTGAACCAGAGCAAGAGCGACAGTGCCGTAGCGGGTGTACTGGCTAATCTTGCGACGGCCAGCTTCACCTTCCTTCTTCAACTGCTCCAACTGCGGGCTGACGGCGGTCATCAATTGCATGATGATCGATGCCGAAATGTACGGCATGATCCCCAGTGCAAAGATGCTCATCCGTTCCAGCGCGCCGCCGGAAAACATGTTGAACAAGCTAAGAATGGTCCCCTCATTCTGTCGAAACAGGTCTGCGAGTCGGTCCGGGTTGATACCTGGAACCGGGATGTGTGCGCCTATTCGGTAGACGATAATCGCCAGGAACAGAAAACGCAGACGAGCCCAAAGTTCAGACATACCGCCTTTGCCGAGCGCTGAGAGAGCACCTTGCTTAGCCATTTATTCCTCGAACTTGCCGCCAGCTGCTTCGATAGCCGAACGCGCACCTTTGGTGGCGCCGATTCCCTTGCCGATAGTGACAGCGCGAGTCACTTCACCGGACAGCATGATTTTCACACGCTGTACGTTGACGTTGATCACGTTGGCATCTTTCAGGGTCTGCACAGTAACGATGTCGCCTTCAACTTTAGCCAGCTCGGACAAACGCACTTCTGCGCGGTCCATGGCTTTCAGTGATACGAAACCGAACTTAGGCAGGCGACGATGCAGCGGCTGTTGACCGCCTTCAAAGCCTGGAGCGATGGTGCCACCGGAACGGGAGGTCTGACCTTTGTGGCCACGGCCACCAGTCTTACCCAAACCGCTACCGATACCACGGCCCGGACGATGCTTTTCGCGACGGGAACCCGGCGCTGGACTCAGATCATTGAGTTTCATCGATTAACCCTCGACTCGCAGCATGTAGTAAGCCTTGTTGATCATCCCGCGATTCTCGGGAGTATCCTGGACTTCTACAGTGTGACCGATGCGACGCAGCCCCAGACCCTTAACGCACAATTTGTGGTTAGGGATGCGGCCGGTCATGCTTTTGATCAGCGTTACTTTAACGGTAGCCATGATCAGAAGATCTCCTTGACGCTTTTACCACGCTTGGCGGCAATGGATTCAGGAGACTGCATTGCTTTCAAACCTTTGAACGTAGCGTGAACCACGTTTACTGGGTTAGTCGAGCCGTAGCACTTGGCCAGAACGTTCTGAACGCCAGCAACTTCGAGGACAGCACGCATAGCGCCGCCAGCGATGATACCGGTACCTTCAGAGGCAGGCTGCATGTACACCTTAGAAGCGCCATGAGCGGACTTCATTGCGTACTGCAGAGTGGTGCCGTTCAGATCAACTTGGATCATGTTGCGACGAGCAGCTTCCATTGCCTTCTGGATCGCAGCAGGCACTTCACGTGACTTGCCACGGCCGAAGCCAACACGCCCTTTACCATCACCCACCACGGTCAACGCGGTGAAAGTGAAGATACGGCCGCCTTTAACGGTTTTGGCTACGCGGTTAACTTGAACCAGCTTCTCAATGTAGCCTTCGTCGCGCTTTTGGTCGTTATTTGACATAACTTAGAACTCCAGCCCAGCTTCACGAGCAGCATCAGCCAGCGCCTTGACGCGACCGTGGTACTTGAAGCCAGAGCGGTCGAAAGCCACCTGCGAGACGCCAGCGGCTTTTGCACGCGTAGCGACCAGCTGGCCAACCTTAGTGGCCGCGTCGATGTTGCCAGTGGCACCATCACGCAGTTCTTTATCCAAAGTCGAGGCGCTTGCCAGGACTTTGTTGCCGTCGGCCGAGATGACCTGGGCGTAGATGTGCTGCGACGAGCGGAACACGCAGAGACGCACGACTTCGAGTTCGTGCATTTTCAGGCGTGCTTTGCGAGCGCGACGCAGTCGAGTAACTTTTTTGTCGGTCATTTGCTATGCCCTACTTCTTCTTGGCTTCTTTACGACGGACGACTTCGTCCGCGTAGCGCACACCTTTGCCTTTGTACGGCTCTGGTGGACGGAAGTCGCGGATCTCAGCGGCCACCTGACCTACCAGCTGCTTATCAATACCCTTGATCAGGATATCGGTCTGGCTAGGGGTCTCAGCGGTGATGCCTTCCGGCAGTTCGTAATCCACTGGGTGCGAGAAGCCAAGGGCCAGGTTCAAAACCGTGCCTTTTGCTTGCGCTTTGTAACCAACACCGACCAGCTGGAGCTTGCGCTCGAAGCCTTGGCTTACGCCTTGGACCATGTTGTTTACCAACGCACGAGTGGTACCGGCCATTGCGCGAGTTTGTTGATCGCCATTGCGAGCAGCGAAACGCAGCTCACCAGCTTCTTCAACGATCTCAACGGACGAATGGATGTTCAGTTCGAGAGTGCCCTTGGCACCCTTCACCGAAAGCTGTTGGCCTGCGAATTTTACTTCGACACCGGCTGGCAGCTTAACGGGGTTCTTAGCGACGCGTGACATGCTTATCCCCCCTTAGAACACAGTGCAAAGAACTTCGCCGCCGACACCGGCAGCGCGCGCAGCACGATCCGTCATCACACCTTTGTTGGTGGAGACGATAGACACACCGAGACCGCCACGAACTTTTGGCAGATCATCGACGGACTTGTACTGACGCAGGCCTGGACGGCTAACGCGCTTCACTTCCTCGATGACCGGACGGCCTTCGAAGTACTTCAGCTCGATGGACAGCAGTGGTTTGATTTCGCTGCTGATCTGATAACCCGCAATGTAGCCTTCGTCTTTCAGGACTTTGGCAACAGCAACCTTCAACGTGGAAGATGGCATGCTTACGACGGACTTTTCAGCCATCTGGGCATTACGGATACGAGTTAGCATGTCCGCTAACGGGTCCTGCATACTCATGGGCTAGACGCTCCTAATACAAAAAAATTAGCCTTGCGGCTACATATGTCACCGAGAATCTCCGAGCATAAAACACACGGGCTCAGGCGAGCCGCGTATTTTAGACACACTACGGAAATGAAACAAGCCCCAAAAGGGGCTTGTTCCAGATTCAAGGTCACCGGCGGTCAGTATCTTGCGAAACCTACCACCTGGACTTTGAAAGTACTTACCAGCTGGCTTTAACCAGACCTGGTACGTCACCACGCATTGCCGCTTCACGCAGTTTGTTACGGCCGAGGCCGAACTTGCGGTAAACGCCGTGTGGACGACCGGTCAGGCGGCAGCGGTTACGCATGCGCGAAGCGCTTGCGTCACGTGGCTGCTTCTGCAGAGCAACTGTCGCTTCCCAACGTGCTTCTGGACTTGCGTTCAGATCAACGATGATTGCTTTCAGTGCTGCACGCTTCTTGGCGTACTTGGCAACCGTGAGCTGACGCTTCAGCTCGCGGTTTTTCATGCTCATCTTGGCCATGGTCCTACTCCAATCAGTTGCGGAACGGGAATTTGAAAGCACGCAACAGGGCGCGACCTTCATCATCGTTCTTGGCAGTGGTGGTCAGGGTGATGTCCAGACCGCGGAGAGCATCGATCTTGTCGTAGTCGATTTCCGGGAAGATGATCTGCTCTTTCACGCCCATGCTGTAGTTACCACGACCATCGAAGGACTTGGCATTCAGGCCGCGGAAGTCGCGAACCCGAGGCAGGGAGATCGACAGCAGACGATCCAGGAATTCATACATACGCTCACGGCGCAGGGTCACTTTGACGCCGATCGGCCAACCTTCACGGACTTTAAAGCCAGCGATGGATTTCCGAGCGTAAGTCACAACGACTTTTTGACCGGTGATCTTTTCCAGGTCAGCAACAGCGTGCTCGATGACTTTTTTGTCGCCGACCGCTTCGCCCAGACCCATGTTCAGGGTGATTTTGGTAACGCGTGGAACTTCCATCACGTTCGAAAGCTTAAGTTCTTCCTTAAGCTTCGGTGCGATTTCTTTCCAATAAATCTCTTTTAGTCGTGCCATGGTCTTCTACCTAGCAGTGTTCAAGCATCAACCGCTTTTTGGGTCGACTTGAAGACACGAATTTTCTTGCCATCTTCTACTTTGAAACCAACGCGGTCAGCCTTGTTGGTTTCGCCGTTGAAAATGGCGACGTTAGAAGCGTCCAGCGGAGCTTCTTTTTCGACGATACCGCCTTGTACGCCCGACATAGGGTTAGGCTTGGTATGACGCTTAACCAGGTTCAGACCACCAATAACCAGACGGTTATTAGCGAGAACCTTAAGCACCTTACCGCGCTTACCTTTGTCTTTGCCGGCGATCACGATGATCTCGTCGTCACGACGAATCTTTTGCATGTCGGATCTCCTTACAGCACTTCTGGGGCGAGCGAGACGATCTTCATGAACTTCTCAGTACGAAGTTCACGGGTCACTGGCCCAAAGATACGG
This sequence comes from Pseudomonas fildesensis, assembly GCF_001050345.1. Classification (GTDB taxonomy): domain Bacteria; phylum Pseudomonadota; class Gammaproteobacteria; order Pseudomonadales; family Pseudomonadaceae; genus Aquipseudomonas; species Aquipseudomonas fildesensis. Next base: position 683,406 of record NZ_LFMW01000007.1, read on the forward strand.
GTGCCGATCGGCTCTTGCTTGTTGTTCAGAAGAACAGCAGCGTTGCCATCAAAGCGGATAATGGAGCCATCTGCACGGCGTACGCCGTGACGGGTGCGGACTACAACAGCAGTCATCACTTGGCCTTTTTTCACCTTACCGCGAGGAATTGCTTCCTTCACGGTAACTTTGATGATGTCACCGATACCAGCGTAACGACGATGGGAGCCACCCAGCACCTTGATGCACATAACGCGGCGAGCGCCGCTGTTATCGGCCACATCGAGCATGGATTGAGTCTGAATCATATAATTTCTCCGACCCCTAGTCCTTAGACTTCCACAGCGCGTTCGAGAACATCAACCAGTGCCCAAGACTTAGTCTTGGCCAGCGGACGAGTTTCACGAATAGTGACCTTGTCGCCGATATGGCACTGATTGGTTTCGTCGTGCGCGTGCAGCTTAGTCGAACGCTTAACATATTTACCGTAGATCGGGTGCTTAACGCGGCGCTCGATCAAAACGGTGATGGTTTTGTCCATCTTGTCGCTGACAACACGGCCAGTCAGCGTACGGACAGTCTTTTCGGCTTCAGCCATGATCACTTACCTGCCTGCTGGTTGAGCACAGTCTTCACGCGAGCGATGTCACGCTTAACTTGCGAGAGCAGATGAGACTGCCCCAACTGGCCAGTTGCTTTCTGCATACGCAGATTGAACTGGTCGCGCAGCAAGCCGAGCAGTTGCTCGTTCAGCTGCTGTGCGGATTTTTCACGAAGTTCATTCGCTTTCATCACATCACCGTCCGTTTAACAAAGGAGGTGGCGAGCGGCAGCTTTGCAGCAGCCAGGGCGAAAGCCTCACGCGCCAGCTCTTCAGTAACACCCTCGATTTCATACAGGACTTTGCCTGGCTGAATCTGGGCAACCCAATATTCCACGTTACCCTTACCTTTACCCATACGAACTTCGAGGGGCTTTTTGGAGATAGGCTTGTCCGGGAATACACGGATCCAGATCTTGCCGCCACGTTTAACGTGACGGGTCAGTGCACGACGCGCTGACTCGATCTGACGAGCGGTGAGACGACCACGAGCTACAGACTTCAGCGCATACTCGCCGAAGCTGACTTTGCTACCGCGCTGAGCCAGACCACGGTTGTGGCCTGTCATCTGCTTGCGGAACTTCGTACGCTTTGGTTGCAACATTTGGCGTACCCCTTACTTAGCAGCTTTTTTACGAGGCGCTGGTGCTTGTGGTTTCAGTTCTTCTTGGCGACCACCAATTACTTCGCCTTTGAAGATCCAAACCTTTACACCGATCACACCGTAAGTGGTGTGAGCTTCGTAGTTGGCATAGTCGATGTCGGCACGCAGGGTGTGCAGTGGCACACGACCTTCGCGATACCATTCAGTACGTGCGATTTCAGCACCGCCGAGACGACCGCTCACTTGGATTTTGATGCCTTTGGCACCAATGCGCATGGCGTTCTGCACGGCGCGCTTCATAGCGCGACGGAACATTACACGACGCTCCAGCTGCTGAGCTACGCTCTGCGCAACCAGCATACCGTCGAGTTCCGGCTTGCGGATCTCTTCGATATTGATGTGCACAGGCACACCCATTTGCTTGGTCAGGTCCTGACGCAGTTTCTCAACATCTTCACCTTTCTTCCCGATAACGATACCTGGACGAGCGGTGTGGATGGTGATACGTGCAGTTTGTGCCGGACGATGGATATCGATACGGCTTACGGACGCGCTTTTTAGTTTGTCTTGGAGATACTCACGCACCTTCAGATCAGCGAACAAATAGTCCGCATAAGTCCGACCGTCTGCGTACCAGACGGAGGTGTGCTCCTTGACGATTCCCAGGCGAATGCCAATGGGATGTACTTTCTGACCCATCTCTTCGACTCCGTTACTTGTCAGCAACCTTGACAGTGATATGGCAAGACCGCTTGACGATGCGATCAGCACGGCCTTTGGCACGCGGCATGATGCGCTTCAGCGAACGCCCTTCGTTGACGAAAACGGTGCTGACCTTCAGGTCATCAACGTCTGCGCCTTCGTTATGCTCGGCGTTGGCTACGGCCGACTCCAGCACTTTCTTCATGATCTCGGCGGCTTTCTTACTGCTGAAAGCCAACAGGTTGAGCGCTTCGCCCACCTTCTTCCCGCGGATCTGGTCGGCGACCAAGCGGGCTTTCTGGGCGGAGATTCGAGCGCCCGACAACTTAGCGGCTACTTCCATTTCCTAACCCCTTAACGCTTGGCTTTCTTGTCTGCCACGTGCCCACGATATGTGCGGGTACCGGCAAACTCGCCTAGTTTGTGGCCGACCATGTCTTCGTTCACGAGAACTGGGACGTGAAGGCGACCGTTGTGTACTGCGATGGTCAAACCGACCATTTGTGGCAGGATCATCGAACGACGCGACCAGGTTTTCACCGGTTTGCGATCATTCTTTTCCGCCGCCACTTCGATCTTCTTCAGTAGGTGAAGATCAATAAAAGGACCTTTTTTCAGAGAACGTGGCACTGTCGTATCCCTCTATTTACTTGCGACGACGGACGATCATTTTGTCGGTACGCTTATTACCACGAGTCTTCGCGCCCTTAGTCGGGAAGCCCCATGGCGATACCGGATGACGACCACCAGAGGTACGACCTTCACCACCACCGTGTGGGTGGTCAACCGGGTTCATGGCAACACCACGAACGGTTGGGCGAACGCCACGCCAGCGTTTGGCACCAGCTTTACCCAGCGAACGCAGGCTGTGCTCGGAGTTCGAGACTTCGCCCAGGGTCGCACGGCATTCAGCCAGCACTTTACGCATCTCACCAGAACGCAGACGCAGGGTCACGTAGACACCTTCACGAGCGATCAGCTGAGCCGAAGCACCAGCGGAACGAGCGATTTGCGCGCCTTTACCTGGCTTCAATTCGATGCCGTGTACGGTGCTACCAACTGGAATGTTACGCAGTTGCAGAGCGTTGCCCGGCTTGATCGGCGCCAAAGCACCTGCGATCAGCTGGTCGCCAGCGCTCACGCCTTTAGGGGCGATGATGTAGCGACGCTCGCCATCTGCGTACAGCAGCAGAGCAATGTGAGCAGTACGGTTTGGATCGTATTCGATACGCTCAACAGTGGCAGCGATGCCATCTTTGTCGTTGCGACGGAAATCGACCAGACGATAATGCTGCTTATGGCCACCACCGATGTGACGAGTGGTAATACGACCATTGTTGTTACGACCACCAGTCTTCGATTTCTTCTCGAGCAGCGGTGCGTGAGGAGCGCCTTTATGCAGCTCCTGGTTGACCACCTTGACCACAAAACGGCGGCCAGGGGAAGTCGGTTTGCATTTAACGATTGCCATGATGCACCCCTTCCTTACTCAGCACTGCTGCTGAAATCGAGATCTTGGCCTGGCTGAAGGGAGATAACCGCCTTCTTCCAGTCATTACGCTTGCCCAGACCGCGAGCAGTGCGCTTGCTCTTACCCAGAACATTCAGGGTAGTAACACGCTCTACTTTCACGCTGAACAGGCTTTCGACGGCCTTCTTGATTTCCAGCTTGGTTGCGTCAGTTGCAACCTTGAAAACGAACTGGCCTTTCTTGTCAGCCAGAACCGTAGCCTTTTCGGAAACGTGCGGGCCAAGCAGAACTTTAAATACGCGTTCCTGGTTCATCCCAGCAGCTCCTCGAATTTCTTCACGGCCGACACGGTGATCAACACCTTGTCGTATGCGATCAGACTAACTGGATCGGAACCTTGCACATCACGTACATCAACGTGTGGCAGGTTGCGAGCAGCCAGGTACAGGTTCTGATCAACAGCTTCAGACACGATCAGGACGTCAGTCAGGCCCATGTCGTTCAGCTTGTTCAACAGATCTTTGGTTTTCGGTGCTTCAACAGCGAAGTCCTGAACCACGACCAGACGATCAGTACGCACGAGTTCAGCAAGGATGGAGCGCAAAGCTGCGCGATACATCTTCTTGTTGAGCTTCTGAGTGTGATCCTGTGGACGAGCTGCGAAAGTGGTACCGCCGCCACGCCAGATTGGGCTACGGATAGTACCGGCACGAGCGCGGCCAGTACCTTTCTGACGCCAAGGGCGCTTACCGCCACCACGAACGTCGGAACGGGTCTTTTGCTGCTTGCTACCTTGACGGCCGCCGGCCATGTAGGCCACGACTGCTTGGTGAACCAGCGTCTCGTTGAATTCGCCGCCAAATGTCAGTTCGGAAACTTCGATCGCTTGAGCGTCATTTACATTTAATTGCATGTCAGCTTCCCCTTAACCGCGAGCCTTGGCCGCTGGACGTACAACCAGGTTGCCGCCAGTAGCGCCAGGAACAGCACCCTTGACCAACAACAGATTGCGTTCAGCGTCGACGCGCACTACTTCGAGGGACTGCACGGTCACGCGCTCAGCGCCCATATGACCGGACATTTTTTTGCCCTTGAATACACGACCAGGAGTCTGGCACTGGCCAATAGAGCCCGGGACGCGGTGGGAAACGGAGTTACCGTGAGTGTTGTCTTGACCACGGAAATTCCAACGCTTGATCGTACCCTGGAAGCCTTTACCCTTGGACTGACCGGTTACATCAACCAGTTGACCAGCGGCGAAGATTTCAGCGTTGATCAGATCGCCAGCCTGGTAGTCGCCATCTTCAAGACGGAACTCCATAACAGTGCGACCAGCTGCAACGTTTGCTTTAGCGAAGTGACCTGCTTGAGCAGCAGTCACGCGCGAAGCACGACGCTCGCCGACAGTGACTTGCACTGCACGATAGCCATCGGTCTCTTCAGTTTTGAACTGGGTGACGCGATTCGGTTCGATCTCAATGACCGTGACCGGAATGGAGACACCTTCTTCGGTGAAAATACGGGTCATACCGCATTTACGACCGACTACACCAATAGTCATGTTGTAAACCTCATGAGTGTACGGGGCTTTCACCCGCTATGGCCGCCCATTTCAGAGCGTTACACGACTAAGACCCAAGTCTTAGCCGAGGCTGATCTGTACTTCCACACCGGCCGCCAGATCAAGCTTCATAAGTGCATCAACGGTTTTATCCGTTGGCTGGACGATGTCCAGAACGCGCTTATGAGTACGGATCTCGTACTGGTCACGCGCGTCTTTGTTGACGTGCGGGGAGACCAGAACGGTGAACCGTTCTTTACGGGTAGGCAGTGGAATTGGACCACGCACTTGTGCACCAGTACGTTTCGCGGTTTCCACGATTTCCTGGGTGGATTGGTCGATCAGGCGATGGTCAAAAGCCTTCAACCTGATACGGATTTGCTGATTTTGCATTGGATTTCAGACTCCGGCTGCTATTCCCACCGGGCGCACTGCGCCCGTTAAAAGGAGGCGCAATTCTATAGACGCCCAAGATAGGTGTCAACCCAATAAAAAAGCCCCCGCTAAGCGGGGGCTTTTTCAAGTCATCACTTATTAAGCGATGATTTTGGCTACGACGCCAGCGCCGACGGTACGACCGCCTTCACGAATAGCGAAACGCAGACCATCTTCCATTGCGATGGTTTTGATCAGGGTGACAACCATTTTGATGTTGTCGCCCGGCATTACCATTTCAACGCCTTCCGGCAGTTCGCAGTTACCGGTCACGTCAGTGGTCCGGAAGTAGAACTGTGGACGGTAGCCTTTGAAGAACGGAGTGTGACGACCGCCTTCTTCTTTGCTCAACACGTACACTTCAGCTTCGAAGGTAGTGTGTGGCTTAACCGAGCCTGGCTTAACCAGAACCTGGCCACGCTCAACGTCGTCACGCTTAGTACCACGCAGCAGAACGCCGCAGTTCTCGCCAGCACGACCTTCGTCGAGCAGCTTACGGAACATTTCAACACCGGTGCAGGTGGTGACAGTAGTGTCACGCAGACCAACGATTTCCAGTGGATCTTGAACCTTAACGATACCGCGCTCGATACGGCCAGTCACAACAGTACCGCGACCGGAGATCGAGAATACGTCTTCGATTGGCATCAGGAACGGCTTGTCGATAACACGAACTGGATCTGGGATGTAGCTATCCAGAGTCTCAACCAGTTTACGAACGGACGTGGTGCCCATTTCGTTGTCGTCTTTGCCTTCCAGAGCCATACGAGCAGAACCGATGATGATCGGGGTGTCGTCGCCTGGGAAGTCGTAAGTGCTCAGCAGATCGCGCACTTCCATCTCAACCAGTTCCAGCAGCTCAGCGTCGTCTACCAGGTCAGCCTTGTTCAGGTAAACCACGATGTACGGAACGCCAACCTGGCGGGACAGCAGGATGTGCTCACGGGTTTGTGGCATCGGACCATCAGCGGCCGAGCAAACCAGGATCGCGCCGTCCATCTGGGCAGCACCGGTGATCATGTTCTTCACATAGTCAGCGTGACCTGGGCAGTCAACGTGAGCGTAGTGACGGATCAACGAGTTGTATTCAACGTGCGCGGTGTTGATGGTGATACCACGAGCTTTTTCTTCTGGTGCGCTGTCGATTTTATCGAAATCAACGATTGCGGAACCGAAAATTTCGGAGCAAACGCGAGTCAGAGCAGCAGTCAGAGTGGTTTTACCGTGGTCAACGTGACCGATAGTGCCAACGTTGACGTGCGGTAGGGAACGATCAAATTTTTCTTTAGCCACGACAATTAACTCCTTGCCTAAAGGACTGAATCAGCCTTGTTTTTTGGATACAGTTTCAGCGATGTGCGCCGGAGCTGTGTTGTATTTTTTGAATTCCATGGAGTAGCTTGCGCGACCCTGAGACATGGAGCGAACGTCGGTCGCATAACCGAACATCTCACCCAACGGAACCTCGGCGCGAATCACTTTGCCGGAAACCGTGTCTTCCATACCCAAGATCATGCCGCGACGACGGTTAAGGTCGCCCATGACATCACCCATATAGTCTTCAGGTGTAACAACCTCTACCGCCATGATTGGCTCAAGCAACTCACCACCGCCCTTCTGGGCCAGCTGCTTGGTTGCCATGGAGGCAGCCACCTTAAACGCCATCTCGTTGGAGTCGACGTCGTGGTAAGAACCGTCAAAAACGGTTGCTTTCAGGCCGATCAGCGGATAGCCGGCAACAACACCGTTCTTCATCTGCTCTTCGATACCCTTCTGGATAGCAGGGATATATTCCTTAGGAACAACACCACCTACTACTTCGTTCACGAATTGCAAACCTTCCTGACCTTCGTCAGCAGGAGCAAAACGGATCCAGCAGTGGCCGAACTGACCACGACCGCCGGACTGACGAACGAACTTGCCTTCGATTTCACAGTTCTTCGTGATGCGCTCACGATAGGAAACCTGAGGCTTACCGATGTTGGCTTCGACGTTGAACTCACGACGCATCCGGTCAACCAGGATGTCCAGGTGCAACTCGCCCATGCCGGAGATGATCGTTTGACCAGTCTCTTCATCAGTCTTGACGCGGAAAGATGGATCTTCCTGAGCAAGTTTGCCCAGAGCGATACCCATTTTTTCCTGGTCATCCTTGGTCTTAGGCTCTACGGCAACCGAAATAACCGGCTCCGGGAAGTCCATACGAACCAGGATGATTGGCTTGTCAGCGTTGCACAAAGTTTCACCAGTGGTGACGTCCTTCATGCCGATCAAGGCCGCGATGTCACCAGCGCGCACTTCCTTGATCTCTTCGCGGGCGTTTGCGTGCATTTGCACCATACGACCCACGCGCTCTTTCTTGCCTTTAACCGAGTTGATTACGCCGTCGCCGGAGTTCAACACGCCCGAGTAAACGCGGACGAAGGTCAAGGTACCCACGAATGGGTCAGTGGCAATTTTAAATGCCAGAGCGGAGAACGGTTCTGCGTCGTCAGCATGACGCTCGAGCTCGATAGTCTCGTCATCCGGGTCAGTACCCTTGATGGCAGGAATATCAACAGGAGCAGGCAGGTAGTCGATCACAGCATCGAGAACCAGGGGAACGCCCTTGTTCTTGAACGAGGAACCGCAAACAGCCAAGACGATTTCGCCAGCGATAGTACGCTGACGCAGAGCGGCCTTGATCTCCACGTTGGTGAGTTCTTCACCTTCGAGGTACTTGTTCATCAGTTCTTCGTTGGCTTCAGCCGCAGCTTCAACCATGTTGTTGCGCCACTCGTCAGCCAATTCCTGCAGCTCAGCAGGGATAGCTTCGCGACGAGGAACCATACCTTTGTCAGCATCGTTCCAGTACACAGCTTCCATGGTCACCAGATCGATCTGGCCTTGGAAGTTGTCTTCGGAACCGATAGCCAACTGGATTGGCACCGGAGTGTGACCCAGGCGCTGCTTGATCTGACCGATCACGCGCAGGAAGTTGGCACCAGCACGGTCCATCTTGTTTACGTAAACAAGACGTGGAACGCCGTATTTGTTGGCTTGACGCCATACGGTTTCCGACTGAGGCTCAACGCCCGAGGTACCGCAAAACACAACGACAGCGCCGTCGAGTACGCGCAGGGAACGCTCAACTTCAATGGTGAAGTCTACGTGGCCCGGAGTATCGATTACGTTGAAGCGGTGCTCATCCTTGTACTGTTTCTCGGAACCTTTCCAGAAGGCGGTAATAGCAGCAGAAGTAATGGTAATACCACGCTCCTGCTCCTGAACCATCCAGTCTGTGGTCGCGGCGCCGTCATGCACCTCGCCCATCTTGTGACTTTTGCCGGTGTAAAAAAGGACGCGCTCGGTGGTGGTGGTTTTACCAGCATCCACGTGAGCGACGATACCGATGTTACGGTAGCGACTAATCGGAGTAGTACGAGCCATAAAGCCCTCGCAAAATTAGTGAAGCTAGAATTAGAAGCGGTAGTGCGAGAAAGCTTTGTTAGCTTCAGCCATACGGTGCACGTCTTCACGCTTCTTAACAGCAGCACCTTTACCTTCAGCAGCGTCCAACAGTTCGCCAGCCAAACGCAGAGCCATAGACTTCTCGCCGCGCTTACGGGCGAAGTCTACCAACCAGCGCATTGCCAGGGCGTTACGACGGGACGGACGAACTTCGACCGGAACCTGGTAAGTAGCACCGCCTACACGGCGCGACTTCACTTCGACCAGCGGAGCGATGGCGTCGAGAGCTTTCTCGAAGATTTCCAGGGGGTCGCTGTTCTTGCGTTCTTTAACCTTTTCCAGCGCGCCATAAACGATACGTTCGGCAACGGCTTTCTTGCCGCTTTCCATTACGTGGTTCATGAACTTGGCCAGAATTTGGCTTCCGTATTTTGGATCGTCAAGCACTTCGCGCTTGGCTGCTACGCGTCTTCTTGGCATGGATAAGCCCTCAAACGGTCTTCAGGTTCGCTCGGAATCGGTGCCCTTTCGGGACGCCTCCGACCTTACTCTTATCGACTCAGAAAATAAGATGATTCAGTTTTACAAAAAGCCGCTACTACTTAGGCTTCTTGGTACCGTACTTCGAACGACCCTGGTTACGACCTTTAACGCCGGAAGTATCCAAGGAGCCGCGTACGGTGTGGTAACGAACACCTGGCAAGTCTTTTACACGACCGCCGCGGATCAGTACCACGCTGTGCTCTTGCAGGTTGTGACCTTCACCACCGATGTACGAGGAAACCTCGAAACCGTTGGTCAGGCGCACACGGCATACTTTACGCAGTGCCGAGTTAGGTTTTTTCGGCGTAGTGGTATACACGCGAGTGCATACGCCACGACGTTGCGGGCAGTTCTGCAGCGCAGGTACGTCGGATTTCTCGACGATACGCTTACGCGGCTGACGTACCAGCTGGTTGATAGTTGCCATCTACTAGCTCCACTGTTGTCTTGCGACGCTATTGTCTTGCAAGAAAAGCAAAATGGCAGGAACGAATTCCCGCCAAATTTAGGGGTACAAGAGTCTAAAGAGGATCTTGTCCCCAGTCAAGGCAAGGCCCCGACCTTCCCGCTCATCGAACCGGGGCAAAATTGCCTCGATCCGACGAATGGGACTGCCAGGGCCCAGACTTAATTATCGCAGAACTCAGTTACCGCTTGAGTTCAGCGCTTCGGTCAGTGCAGCTTCCACTTCACTGGCGCTTACGCGCAGCGGCTTGTCAGCTTCACGGCGGCGCTTACGCTCGCTGTGGTAAGCCAAACCGGTACCCGCCGGGATCAAACGACCCACGACCACGTTCTCTTTAAGGCCGCGCAGGTAATCGCGCTTGCCGGTTACCGCTGCTTCGGTCAGTACACGAGTGGTCTCCTGGAAGGAGGCCGCCGAGATGAACGACTCAGTGGACAACGACGCCTTGGTAATACCCAGCAGTACACGAGTGAACTTGGAAACGAATTTCTCGTCGCCAGCCAGACGCTCGTTCTCTACCAGTACGTGAGTCAGTTCCATCTGGTCGCCCTTGATGAAACTGGAGTCGCCGGATTCAGCGATTTCAACTTTACGCAGCATCTGACGCAGGATGGTCTCGATGTGCTTATCGTTGATCTTCACGCCTTGCAGGCGGTAAACGTCCTGGATCTCGTTAACGATGTACTTGGCCAGCGCACTTACACCCAACAGACGCAGGATGTCGTGTGGATCGCTTGGGCCGTCGGAGATAACTTCGCCGCGGTTTACCTGTTCGCCTTCGAACACGTTCAGGTGACGCCACTTCGGAATCAGCTCTTCGTACAGATCGCTACCGTCGTTCGGGGTAATGACCAGACGGCGCTTGCCTTTGGTCTCTTTACCGAACGCGATAGTGCCGCTGACTTCAGCCAGAATCGACGCTTCTTTCGGACGACGAGCTTCGAACAAGTCGGCAACACGCGGCAAACCACCGGTAATGTCACGGGTCTTCGAAGTTTCTTGCGGGATACGCGCGATAACATCACCGATCGCGATCTTCGCACCATCCGCCACACCGACCAGGGCGTTAGCTGGCAGGAAGTACTGAGCGATTACGTCAGTGCCTGGCAGCAACAGATCCTTGCCGTTGTCATCGACCATCTTCACGGCAGGACGGATGTCTTTACCGGCAGCTGGACGATCTTTCGCGTCGAGGACTTCAATGTTGGTCATACCGGTCAATTCGTCAGTCTGACGCTTGATCGTGATGCCTTCTTCCATGCCCACGTAGGTCACGGTACCTTTCATTTCGGTAACGATTGGGTGAGTGTGCGGATCCCACTTGGCCACGATTGCGCCAGCGTCGACCTTGTCACCCTCTTTAACCGAAATCACAGCACCGTACGGCAGCTTGTAACGCTCACGCTCACGACCGTAGTCATCAGCGATTGCCAGCTCACCCGAACGGGATACAGCAACCAGGCAACCATCCACCCGCTCAACGTGCTTCAGGTTATGCAGACGGACAGTACCGCCATTCTTCACCTGAACGCTGTCAGCTGCGGAGGTCCGGCTTGCCGCACCACCGATGTGGAACGTACGCATGGTCAGCTGGGTACCCGGCTCACCGATGGACTGGGCAGCGATAACGCCGACCGCTTCACCGATGTTCACCTGGTGACCACGAGCCAAGTCACGGCCGTAGCACTTGGCGCAAATACCGTAGCGGGTTTCGCAGCTGATCGGCGAGCGAACGATCACTTCGTCGATGCTGTTGAGTTCGATGAACTCGACCCACTTCTCGTCAACCAGGGTGCCGGCAGGAACGATAATTTCCTCGGTACCTGGCTTGAATACGTCACGGGCAATAACACGACCCAATACGCGCTCACCCAGCGGTTCTACTACGTCACCGCCTTCAATGTGCGGAGTCATCAGCAGGCCGTGCTCGGTACCGCAATCGATCTCGGTTACAACCAGATCTTGTGCGACGTCTACCAGACGACGAGTCAGGTAACCGGAGTTAGCGGTTTTCAACGCGGTATCCGCCAGACCTTTACGAGCACCGTGAGTAGAGATGAAGTACTGAAGTACGCTCAAACCTTCACGGAAGTTCGCTGTAATTGGCGTTTCAATGATGGAGCCGTCCGGCTTGGCCATCAGGCCACGCATACCGGCGAGCTGACGGATCTGCGCAGCAGAACCCCGTGCGCCCGAGTCGGCCATCATGTACATCGAGTTGAAGGACTCTTGGTCAACTTCGTCGCCGTGACGGTCGATGACTTTCTCTTTCGAGAGGTTGGCCATCATCGCCTTGGAAACTTCGTCGTTGGCCTTGGACCAAAGGTCGATCACTTTGTTGTACTTCTCGCCCTGGGTTACCAGGCCGGAGGCGTACTGACTTTCGATCTCTTTCACTTCGTCAGTAGCAGCACTGATGATGCGAGCTTTTTCATCCGGGATAACGAAGTCGTTAACACCGATGGAAACGCCGGAGATGGTCGAATAAGCGAAGCCGGTGTACATCAACTGGTCAGCGAAGATCACGGTCTCTTTCAAACCAACCACGCGGTAGCACTGGTTGATCAGCTTGGAGATCGCCTTTTTCTTCATTGGCAGGTTGACGACGTCGTACGACAGACCTTTTGGCACAACTTGATACAGCAGCGCACGGCCAACAGTGGTATCGACGATACGAGTGCCGCTCACGCTGCCGCCGTCACGGTCGTTGACGGTTTCGTTGATCCGCACTTTGACCTTGGCGTGCAGTGCGGCTTCGCCGGCACGGAACACACGGTCAACTTCCTGCAGATCCGCGAACACACGACCTTCGCCCTTGGCGTTGATCGCTTCACGAGTCATGTAGTACAGACCCAATACAACGTCCTGCGACGGAACGATGATTGGCTCACCGTTGGCTGGCGACAGAATGTTGTTGGTCGACATCATCAACGCACGCGCTTCCAACTGGGCTTCCAGTGTCAGCGGTACGTGCACGGCCATTTGGTCGCCGTCGAAGTCGGCGTTGTACGCAGCACAGACCAGAGGGTGCAGCTGGATAGCCTTACCTTCGATCAGTACCGGTTCAAACGCCTGGATACCCAGACGGTGAAGGGTCGGTGCACGGTTGAGGAGAACCGGGTGTTCGCGAATCACTTCGGCGAGAACGTCCCAAACCTCTGGCAGTTCGCGCTCGACCATTTTCTTGGCCGCTTTGATGGTGGTCGCGAGACCGCGCATTTCCAGCTTGCCAAAAATGAACGGTTTAAACAGCTCGAGAGCCATTTTCTTCGGCAGACCGCACTGGTGAAGACGCAGGGTCGGGCCTACGGTAATTACCGAACGACCGGAGTAGTCAACACGCTTACCGAGCAAGTTCTGACGGAAACGACCTTGCTTACCCTTGATCATGTCAGCCAAGGATTTCAGAGGACGCTTGTTCGAACCGGTGATAGCGCGACCACGACGACCGTTGTCGAGCAAGGCATCGACCGCTTCCTGCAACATACGCTTTTCGTTGCGCACGATGATGTCCGGAGCGGACAGATCAAGCAGGCGCTTCAAGCGGTTGTTACGGTTGATCACGCGGCGGTACAGGTCGTTGAGGTCGGAGGTCGCGAAACGACCACCATCCAACGGTACCAGCGGACGCAGGTCTGGCGGCAGAACCGGCAGAACGGTCAGCACCATCCACTCTGGCAAGTTGCCGGAACCCTGGAAGGCCTCCATCAACTTCAGACGCTTGGACAGCTTCTTGATCTTGGTTTCGGAGTTGGTTTGCGGAATCTCTTCACGCAGACGACCAATCTCGTGCTCCAGGTCGATAGCGTGCAGCAGTTCGCGGACAGCTTCGGCACCCATGCGGGCATCGAAATCGTCGCCAAACTCTTCCAGCGCTTCGAAATACTGCTCGTCGTTCAGCAACTGACCTTTTTCAAGGGTGGTCATGCCTGGATCGATAACGACATAGCTCTCGAAGTAGAGAACGCGTTCGATATCACGCAGGGTCATGTCCATCAGCAAGCCGATACGGGACGGCAGTGATTTCAGGAACCAGATGTGGGCAACCGGCGAAGCCAGTTCGATGTGCGCCATGCGCTCACGACGAACCTTGGCCAATGCAACTTCAACGCCGCACTTCTCGCAGATCACACCACGGTGCTTCAAGCGCTTGTACTTACCGCACAGGCACTCGTAATCCTTTACCGGGCCAAAGATCTTGGCGCAGAACAGGCCGTCACGTTCTGGTTTGAACGTACGGTAGTTAATGGTTTCCGGTTTTTTAACTTCACCGAACGACCACGAACGGATCATCTCAGGCGATGCCAATCCAATACGGATGGCGTCGAACTCTTCGACTTGACCCTGGTTTTTCAGCAAATTCAGTAGGTCTTTCAAGGCCTTTCCTCCTGGCGGAGCAGAGAGCGGGCTAAACAGCCCCGCTCTCGATTCGCGTCACGTGTTATTCGGTTTCCAGATCGATATCGATGCCGAGGGAACGAATTTCTTTGATCAACACGTTGAAGGACTCGGGCATGCCCGGCTCCATACGGTGATCGCCGTCCACGATGTTTTTGTACATCTTGGTCCGACCGTTCACATCGTCCGACTTCACTGTGAGCATTTCTTGCAGAGTGTAAGCAGCACCGTATGCTTCCAGTGCCCAGACCTCCATCTCCCCGAAACGCTGACCACCGAACTGAGCCTTACCACCCAGCGGCTGCTGGGTAACCAGGCTGTACGAACCGGTAGAACGAGCGTGCATCTTGTCGTCTACCAAGTGGTTCAGCTTCAGCATGTACATGTAGCCAACAGTAACCGGGCGCTCAAACTTGTTGCCGGTACGGCCGTCGAACAGCTGCATCTGGCCGCTTTCTGGCAGATCTGCCAGTTTCAGCATGGCCTTGATTTCGCTTTCCTTGGCACCGTCGAATACCGGGGTAGCCATTGGAACGCCGCCGCGCAGGTTCTTCGCCAGATCCAGGATTTCCTGGTCGGAGAAGGTATCCAGCTCTTCCTTACGACCGCCGATCTCGTTGTAGATCTCGTGCAGGAACTTGCGCAGGTCAGCAACCTTGCGCTGCTCTTCGATCATACGGTTGATCTTCTCGCCCAGACCTTTGGCTGCAAGGCCCAGGTGAGTTTCGAGGATCTGACCAACGTTCATACGCGAAGGTACGCCCAACGGGTTGAGGACGACGTCGACCGGGGTGCCATTGGCATCGTGCGGCATGTCTTCAACCGGCATGATCACGGAGACCACACCTTTGTTACCGTGACGACCGGCCATCTTGTCGCCCGGCTGGATGCGGCGACGGATTGCCAGGTAAACCTTGACGATTTTCAGCACGCCTGGAGCCAGGTCATCGCCCTGCTGCAGTTTGCGCTTCTTGTCTTCGAACTTGTCGTCCAGCAGACGGCGGCGATCAACGATGTAGGCCTGGGCCTTCTCGAGCTGCTCGTTCAGAGCATCTTCAGCCATGCGCAGCTTGAACCACTGACCATGCTCAAGACCGTCGAGTACTTCGTCGGTGATGTCCTGACCCTTCTTCAGACCTGCGCCGCCTTCAGCCTTACGGCCTACCAGGGCGGAACGCAGACGTTCGAAGGTCGCGCCTTCAACGATACGGAACTCTTCGTTCAGGTCCTTGCGGATCTCGTCGAGTTGAGTCTTCTCGATGGACAGTGCGCGAGCATCACGCTCAACGCCGTCACGAGTGAAGACCTGTACGTCGATGACAGTGCCCTTGGTACCGGTAGGCACACGCAGGGAGGTGTCTTTAACGTCGCTGGCTTTTTCACCGAAGATGGCACGCAGCAGCTTCTCTTCCGGGGTCAGCTGGGTCTCGCCTTTCGGAGTGACCTTACCGACCAGGATGTCGCCTGCGCCAACTTCAGCACCTACGTAAACGATACCGGCTTCGTCCAGCTTGTTCAGTGCAGCTTCACCCACGTTCGGGATGTCTGCAGTGATTTCTTCTGGCCCAAGCTTCGTGTCACGTGCCACACAGGTCAGTTCCTGAATGTGGATCGTGGTGAAACGATCTTCCTGAACCACACGTTCGGACAGGCAGATGGAGTCTTCGAAGTTGTAACCGTTCCAGGCCATGAACGCGATGCGCATGTTCTGACCCAGTGCCAGCTCACCCATATCGGTGGACGGGCCGTCGGCCATGATGTCGCTACGCTGAACGCGATCACCTTTACGTACCAGCGGACGCTGGTTGATGCAGGTGTTCTGGTTCGAACGGGTGTATTTGGTCAGGTTGTAGATGTCGACACCGGCTTCGCCAGTTTCAACTTCGTCATCGGCAACACGAACCACGATACGGCTGGCATCAACGGAATCGATCACGCCGCCACGACGAGCCACGACGCAAACGCCGGAGTCACGGGCTACGTTACGCTCCATGCCAGTACCTACCAGCGGCTTGTCAGCGCGCAGGGTGGGTACAGCTTGACGCTGCATGTTGGAACCCATCAACGCACGGTTGGCGTCATCGTGCTCCAGGAACGGGATCAGCGACGCGGCAACCGAAACTACCTGCTTCGGCGAAACGTCCATCAAGGTGACGTCTTCCGGCGCCTTGACGGTGAACTCGTTCAAGTGACGAACAGCTACCAGCTCGTCGATCAGCATTTTCTTGTCGTTCATCGTGGCCGAAGCCTGAGCGATCACGTGATCAGCTTCTTCGATGGCGGACAGGAACACGATCTCGTCGGTGACCAGAGCGTCTTTCACCACACGGTACGGGCTCTCAAGGAAACCGTACTGGTTGGTGCGCGCATAGGCAGCCAGGGAGTTGATCAGGCCGATGTTCGGACCTTCCGGCGTTTCGATCGGGCATACACGACCATAGTGAGTCGGGTGTACGTCACGAACTTCAAAGCCTGCACGCTCACGGGTCAGACCGCCCGGGCCCAGTGCGGAAACACGGCGCTTGTGGGTGATCTCGGAGAGCGGGTTGTTCTGGTCCATGAACTGCGAGAGCTGGCTGGAACCGAAGAACTCTTTCACCGCCGCAGCCACTGGCTTGGCGTTGATCAGGTCTTGCGGCATCAAGCCTTCGCTTTCAGCCATCGACAGTCGCTCTTTGACCGCACGCTCAACACGCACCAGGCCAACACGGAACTGGTTCTCGGCCATTTCGCCTACACAGCGAACACGTCGGTTACCCAGGTGGTCGATGTCGTCGACGATGCCTTTACCGTTACGGATGTCGACCAGAGTCTTCAGCACCGCGACGATGTCTTCCTTGCACAGCACACCAGAACCTTCGATTTCGGTGCGACCGATACGACGGTTGAACTTCATCCGGCCGACCGCAGACAGGTCATAGCGCTCTGGGCTGAAGAACAGGTTGTTGAACAGGGTTTCGGCAGCGTCTTTGGTTGGTGGCTCGCCAGGACGCATCATGCGATAGATCTCGACCAGCGCTTCCAATTGGTTGCTGGTGGAGTCGATCTTCAGAGTGTCGGAGACGAACGGACCGCAGTCGATATCGTTGGTGTACAGGGTCTCGATGCGAACGACCTGAGCCTTGGCGATTTTTGCCAGTATCTCGGTGTTCAGCTCGGTGTTGCACTCAGCCAGGATCTCGCCGGTAGCCGGGTGAACGATGACCTTGGCGGTCGTGCGGCCCAAGACGTAGTCCAGAGGCACGTCCAGCGACTTGAGACCGGCTTTTTCGATCTGGTTGATGTGGCGCGCAGTAATACGGCGGCCGGCTTCAACAATGACCTTGCCCTTCTCGTCCTGAATGTCCAGAACAGCAATTTCACCACGCAGACGCGAAGCAATCAGCTCCAGGCGGAGGGTTTCATCCTTCAGGCTGAATACGTTGGTGGTGTAGAAAGCATCCAGCACTTGCTCAGTGGTGTAACCGAGCGCGCGCAGCAGTACCGATGCCGGCAGCTTGCGACGACGGTCGATACGCACGAACACGCAGTCTTTCGGGTCGAACTCGAAGTCCAACCACGAACCACGGTACGGAATGATCCGCGCGGAGTACAAGAGTTTGCCGGAGCTGTGCGTCTTACCGCGGTCGTGGTCGAAGAACACGCCCGGGGAACGGTGCAGCTGGGAAACGATAACACGCTCGGTACCGTTGATAACGAAGGTACCGTTCTCAGTCATCAGGGGGATTTCACCCATGTAGACTTCTTGCTCTTTGATGTCCTTGATCGCTTTGTTCGACGACTCTTTGTCGAAAATGATCAGACGGACTTTTACCCGCAAAGGTACGGCGTACGTAACACCGCGCAACACGCATTCTTTGACATCAAATGCCGGTTCGCCCAGGCGATAACCGACGTACTCCAGCGCAGCATTGCCGGAGTAGCTGATGATCGGGAAAACGGATTTGAAGGCCGCATGCAGGCCCACGTCGCGGAACTGATCTTTGGTCGCTCCCGCCTGCAAGAATTCACGATACGAATCCAGCTGGATAGCCAGAAGGTACGGGACATCCATGACGTCCGGCAACTTGCTAAAGTCCTTGCGGATACGTTTTTTCTCAGTATATGAGTAAGCCATCAGCGTTCCCCAGCTTGGTCACCTGCTTGTTTGGCCCCTCCGACGGGAGCAGCCAGAAAATCTCGCAAACCCCATGGTTTGCACCACCGCTTCGGGTGGCTACAGCACGTTAATGGCGGCGACCGAGTCGACAGCCAAGAACGGAAAAAGGCCGGTGGCAAGAGCCACCAGCCATCAGCCTTCAGCTTAACG
The DNA here is from genome assembly GCF_001050345.1 of Pseudomonas fildesensis. Taxonomy (GTDB): domain Bacteria; phylum Pseudomonadota; class Gammaproteobacteria; order Pseudomonadales; family Pseudomonadaceae; genus Aquipseudomonas; species Aquipseudomonas fildesensis. The sequence goes on from NZ_LFMW01000007.1 coordinate 701,925, forward strand.
CTTGGGCTGGAAACGCAAGGTCGATGCTTACTTCAGCTCGACTTTAGCGCCTGCTTCTTCCAGAGCAACTTTGGCTTTGTCAGCTGCGTCTTTCGATACAGCTTCCAGAACCATGCCTGGAGCAGCGTCAACTACAGCCTTGGCTTCTTTCAGGCCCAGACCGGTCAGTTCACGAACTGCCTTGATCACGTTTACTTTCTTCTCGCCGGTTTCCAACAGCATAACGTTGAATTCGGTTTGCTCTTCAGCAACAGCAGCTACAGCGGCTGGGCCAGCGGAAGCAGCGGCAGCGGAAACGCCGAATTTTTCTTCGAAAGCTTTGATCAGCTCAACAACCTGCAGAACCGACATTTCAGCTACGGCGTTGAGGATATCGTCTTGGGAGATAGACATTGCTGTAATTCCTGAATTGGGGGACGGCCTACGCGGCCATCGAAATAAACAAAAATACGCGAGAGAAAGTGCTCAGCCTTAGGCTGCGGCAGCTTCTTTTTGCTCGCGAACTGCGGCCAGAGTACGAGCCAACTTGCTGGTAGCGCCTTGGATCACGCTCATCAGCTGAGAAATAGCTTCGTTACGGGTCGGCAGTGTTGCCAGTACGTCGATTTGGTTAGCTGCGAGGAACTTGCCCTCGAACGCAGCTGCCTTGATCTCGAACTTATCCTGACCCTTGGCGAATTCCTTGAACAAACGGGCAGCAGCGCCTGGATGATCGGTGGAGAACGCAATCAGGGTCGGGCCGGTGAACACGTCGTTGAGGACACTGTAGTCAGTGCCAGCAACAGCGCGCTTGAGCAGGGTATTACGTACAACACGTACGTATACGCCAGCTTCACGAGCCTCTTTACGGAGTCCGGTCATAGCGCTTACTGTCACACCACGGGCATCAGCCACGACAGCGGACAGAGCAGCTTTGGCAGCCTCGTTGACTTCAGCGACGATGGCCTTCTTGTCTTCGAGATTAATTGCCACGGGTTTAACTCCTGCTTGTTACCGTTTCATCTGGCCTAGGCCTGATGTCGTTTTGGTGTCTGATTCGGTAAGGAACCGGGAGCACCATCTGCGTAGGCTTGAGGTTTAAGACTTGCGCCGCCTACGGTCTTGGATAGCCCCCGCCAGGCAGGGACCCCAATTTTTTCAATTGACGCAATTGCTTGCGCCAACCTGTGTCTTATACGTCCAGCGAGCCTTGGTCGATGACCAGACCTGGGCCCATAGTGGTGCTCAGGGTAACGCGCTTGACGTAGATACCTTTCGAGGAAGCTGGTTTGATACGCTTCAGATCAGCGATCAGGGCTTCAACGTTTTCCTTCAGCTTGACGGCATCAAAGCCGACTTTGCCAACGGAGGTGTGAATGATGCCGTTTTTGTCGGTGCGATAACGAACCTGACCAGCCTTGGCGTTTTTAACCGCGGTGGCTACGTCTGGCGTTACGGTGCCGACTTTAGGGTTAGGCATCAGACCACGTGGACCGAGGATCTGACCCAGCTGACCTACAACGCGCATTGCATCCGGGGAAGCAATAACTACGTCATAGTTCAGGTCGCCGCCTTTCATTTCGGCAGCTAGGTCGTCCATGCCAACGCGATCGGCGCCGGCAGCCAGAGCAGCTTCAGCTGCCGGGCCTTGGGTGAAGACAGCAACACGTACAGTCTTGCCTGTGCCGTGTGGCAGCACAGTAGCGCTACGAACGACCTGGTCGGATTTACGCGGGTCAACACCCAGGTTCACAGCAACGTCAACGGACTCGCTGAACTTGACAGTCGACAGCTCGGTCAGCAGGGCAGCAGCGTCTACAAAGTTGTAGGCCTTGCCTGCTTCAATTTTGCCGGCGATAGCCTTTTGGCGCTTGGTCAGCTTAGCCATTACACACCCTCCACGTTAAGGCCCATGCTACGAGCAGAACCGGCGATGGTACGCACGGCTGCATCCATATCAGCTGCAGTCAGATCCGCGTTTTTGGTTTTCGCGATTTCTTCCAGCTGAGCACGAGTCACGGTGCCAACTTTAACGGTGTTAGGACGAGCGGAACCGCTAGTCAGACCAGCAGCTTTCTTCAGCAAAACCGAAGCCGGAGTCGACTTGGTTTCGAAAGTGAAGCTACGGTCGCTATATACAGTGATGATCACTGGAGTCGGCAGACCTGGCTCAAGACCCTGAGTACGGGCGTTGAAGGCTTTGCAGAACTCCATGATGTTCACGCCGTGCTGACCCAGAGCTGGACCGACGGGTGGGCTAGGGTTGGCCTGAGCGGCCTTCACTTGCAGCTTGATGTAAGCGGTAATCTTCTTGGCCATGAGGCACTCCAATTACGGGTTCGAACGCCTCGAAAGGCTCCCCGGTTACTTGCGCGTTTATCCCAGTGACGACAAAACCCCACAGCCTAGGGCTGCGGGGTTGGGATGCTTGCCCAGCTAGACCTTTTCGACCTGGCTGAACTCTAGCTCTACCGGAGTAGAGCGACCGAAAATGAGCACCGCCACTTGGATTCGGCTCTTTTCGTAGTTAACTTCTTCGACAGTACCGTTGAAATCAGCAAACGGACCATCTGTGACACGAACAACCTCACCCGGCTCGAACAACGTCTTCGGCTTGGGCTTGTCGCTACCGTCAGCAACTCGACGCAGAATCGCTTCTGCCTCTTTGTCAGTGATCGCAGCAGGCTTATCGGCAGTACCGCCAATGAAGCCCATTACACGAGGGGTATCCTTGACCAAGTGCCAAGTACCTTCATTCATGTCCATCTGAACCAGCACATAGCCAGGAAAGAACTTGCGTTCACTCTTGCGCTTCTGACCATTCCGCATTTCAACCACTTCTTCAGTGGGAACCAGAATTTCGCCGAAGCCATCTTCCATGCCTGCCAGCTTTACGCGCTCTAGCAAAGAGCGCATAACATGCTTCTCGTAACCCGAGTAAGCATGCACAACGTACCAACGCTTAGCCACGGGACACCCTTAGCCAACAATCAAGGAAACAAGCCAGCCGAGCAGGGAATCGAGCCCCCACAACAGCAACGCCATAACCAGAACAACAGCCACTACAATCAATGTGGTCTGCGTGGTTTCTTGGCGAGTCGGCCAAACGACTTTACGGATTTCGGTGCGAGCTTCCTTCACCAGGACCGCGAAAGACTTGCCTTTGGCAGTCTGCAGGCCTACAAAGGCAGCTACAGCAGCAAGGGCGAGCAAAGCGAGCACACGGTACAGGATCGGCGAAGCAGAATAGTACTGATTGCCAACAACGCCTACGACCACCAATGCGACCACAGCGAGCCACTTGACCAGATCGAAACGAGAGCTTTGAGCTTCAGCCTTAGGAGTCATCTATGAAGATCCTGTGAAAAGAAAGCCAGACACACCAAGTGAATCTGGCAGGTCAGGAGGGAATCGAACCCCCAACCTACGGTTTTGGAGACCGTCGCTCTGCCAATTGAGCTACTGACCTAAAACAAAATCAGGCCGACCATTATGCAGGCCTGAAAAAGACTTTACAACAACCAACCCCAATAGACCTGAAATCACCCAACAACAAAGCAAGGCGCAACACAATCAAGCCGAGGCAGCTGTTAAAACAAAGGCAGATATTTTCATATCTGCCTTGTTATATGGAGCTCTTGAGCGGATTTGAACCGCTGACCTCACCCTTACCAAGGGTGTGCTCTACCAACTGAGCTACAAGAGCAAAACACCGTGCACAACCTGCAAACTTGGAGCGGGTAGCGGGAATCGAACCCGCATCATCAGCTTGGAAGGCTGAGGTTCTACCACTAAACTATACCCGCGGAGCTTGCAGCTCACGCTAAAAATGGTGGAGGGGGAAGGATTCGAACCTTCGAAGTCGTAGACGTCAGATTTACAGTCTGATCCCTTTGGCCGCTCGGGAACCCCTCCTAAGCGAGCCGGCATTCTACATCACGCCGGCCTTCTGTCAAGCATTTTCTCATTAAAAATATGAGGTTAGCTGCATTGACCACCGCCTCACACCTTGGACCTCAAAGGTCTTCACTGCGAAGCGGGCGCCATTCTATGCAAACTATTCGAGAGTTGCAATGCCTTCACACAGCATTATTTTATGTTTTAACTCATTGAATTCCTTAGCAAGGTTTTCAAAGGGCAGATCATCAGCCAGGCGTCTGCTTTCAGGCGCTACGCGAAGCCAGTAGCCGGACGCGTCAGGAGTGTTCAGCAGTTGAACCTTGACCTTTATATCCAGGCTCGTGAGGCGCTGCTCTACAGACTGCACTTCGCGCTGATCAGAAAAGCCACCTATGTACAGGCAGGTATTCTGCGCATCGGGCGCCTTCACTCGATCGCGCCGAGCCACCGCATCAGAAGACTCGCTAAGCAAGCGAATATCCTGCTGAGAAGCCCGATAGAGGCTCAAGGGAGTGACGTCTTTTGCGCGCAATGGAGCTTCTTGTTGATGCCAGACGTAATAAAAGGCATTAAGGACGAGCAAAAGCAAAAACAACCAACGCATAAACACCTCAAGACAAAGGGCACGCCATTGCCAGACCAACGAATACCAAATCAGGGACGAGCAGAGCTTTCGGTACAGCATCCGCGACTAGGCCAGCATCCCCACCCGTCAGGAATACGGTAAAATCATCACCCCAGTAGCTTCGGGCCAACTCCAGCTGGGTCAGGGCAAATCCTCTTAGCATCAGCGTACAACCGCGTTCAACCGCCTCTACAGTCGTACGCCCCGGGGAGAGGCACTCCAGAGCTCGCTCAGCAGCTGCATCGTCATAACGTATTTTGCGGGTGTGCGTTCGTAGCTGATTACGCATCAGCGGCATTCCTGGGCAAATGAACCCACCCAAGTGCTCTCCGTCCGCCGCAATGAAGTCCGCAGTCGCCGCAGTTCCAAAATCCAATACCAGGCAGGCGCGGGATGCCAGCTTGAATCCACCAAGTATCGCTAACCAGCGATCAAGGCCAAGGCGCTCGAAATCTTCGTAACCATTCCTTACGCCAGCCATTTCTCTTGCAGAAACAGCACAAGATACCGCAACGCCAAATTGGACCTCCAGCGCCGCTACCAACTTATTGGTTTCGTCCACAGCCCGAACACTCACCATCCGGCAACGCGTCAGCCGCAGACCAGGAAGTGCTACCAGGCTATCAATTAATGCGACATCCGAACCAACAACGCCTTCCGCAGAGGCATTCGCCTTATCTGAATCAAGTACGCGCCATTTGATAAAGCTATTCCCACAGTCGAGTTCAAGAATCATCACGCAGCCTCAGGCTTAACTCACCACCGCTGTATATTTTTTCTACACCATCAACATTCAAACGCAAAGCACCTTGACGATCTATGCCCAGCACCACGCCATCAATCTGGTTTACGCCCGCGATAAGGGACACAGCCTTCCCCTGCCACAAGTGATTTTGCTCCCACTCCTCCTGGAGCGCTGCAAAACCGGAGGCTTTATGCAGATCCAGGTAACCTTGCAGCTGCAGGCCCAGCTGTGCAACCAGACGGTTACGGTCTACGGGAGAGCCCGTTTCGAGCTGTACCGAAGTCCACTGCTGATCCACGTCCGTAGCCTTCTGCATATTCACATTGATACCTATCCCAAGAACAACGTGACAGATATCGGCGGGATCTCCCACCAACTCCAGCAAGATGCCGGCAATTTTCTTCCGACCTACGAGAACATCGTTTGGCCACTTTAAGGCCGCATCCTGTACGCCCGACTTACGCAGGGCCTGCATCACGGCGAGCCCCACAACAAGACTCAAACCTTCCAACTGTCGCAGCCCACCCTCAATTCGCAACACAAGGCTGTAATACACATTTTGAGCGAACGGGCTGACCCACTTGCGGCCTCGCCTACCTCTTCCCGCTGTCTGCTGTTCCGCAAGCACCAGAAATGGCGCGGCACAGTTGGCATCGACAAGCCGCAGGGCTTCGGCATTCGTTGAATCAATGGAGTCGAAAATATGAACAGGCCATGCCAAGGAGGCCGCATTCGACGCGATCTCCTCCGCATTCAAGAACACCAAGGGCGAGGCCAGTTGATATCCACGGCCGCGGACTTTATGGATAGGTAGATTCAACTCTGCCTCAAGATGCTGTAGTTGCTTCCACACAGCGCTGCGGCTTACGCCCAGGGCAGCGCCAAGCGCTTCTCCGGAGTGGAATCGGCCATCTTTCAGAAGTTTCAACAACGTCAGCATGCATGTATCGCCTCACAATGAGGCACGCATGATAGCCATGCGCAGGGTCATTGCATAGAAAGGCCGGACTCTAGCTCTGTATGCCGCCGCAATGAGGCATCTCGCATTTTTCGACCGCCCACAACAAAACCCCTGTTTGCGTTAGCAAACAGGGGTTCTGGAATTTAATCTTGACGATGACCTACTCTCACATGGGGAAACCCCACACTACCATCGGCGATGCATCGTTTCACTGCTGAGTTCGGGATGGGATCAGGTGGTTCCAATGCTCTATGGTCGTCAAGAAATTCGGGTAC
>NZ_LFMW01000037.1 GCF_001050345.1 Pseudomonas fildesensis
GACGGTGAACGATTTCACGTTCGCCAGGCCGTCTACGTCGGTCGCGCTCAGTTTGACTTCGATGCCCTGGACCGGATCTTCCGAACCGGTGGCAGTGGTAGCGATCGCTTCAGGCGCATCGTTGACCGCAGTCACGGTGATAGTGCCGTTGGCTGGAGCAGAGGTCAGCGGGTTAGTGCCGTCAGCATTGCCGCTGTCGGTCGCGGTGTAGGTGAAGTTCGCGGTGCCGTTGAAGTTGGTGTTTGGCTTGAAGTACAGCGTCGCTTCGCCGTTGGTTGCATCGATGGCGCCAGTAACCGGTTTGGTCATGGCGGCGTCGGTGTAGAACGTGCCGTTGGCAGACGTACCCACGTTGAACGACTTAACGTTCGCCAGGCCATCGACATCAGTAGCCGAAAGCTTAACTTCAATACCTTGAACCGGATCTTCCGAGCCGGTTGCAGTAGTAGCGACCGCTTCAGGTGCATCGTTCACCGCAGTGACGGTGATAGTGCCGTTGGCTGGCGCCGAGGTCAGCGGATTGCTGCCATCAGCATTGCCGCTGTCAGTCGCGGTGTAAGTGAAGTTGGCGGTTCCGTTGAAATTCAGGTTTGGCTTGAAGTACAGCGTCGCCTCGCCGTTAGTCGCATCGATAGCGCCAGTAACCGGTTTGGTCATGGCGGCGTCGGTGTAGAACGTGCCGTTGGTAGGCGTGCTCACGGTGAACGATTTCACGTTCGCCAGGCCATCGACATCAGTAGCCGAAAGCTTAACTTCAATACCTTGAACCGGATCTTCCGAGCCGGTTGCAGTGGTAGCGACCGCTTCAGGTGCATCGTTCACCGCAGTGACGGTGATAGTGCCGTTGGCTGGCGCCGAGGTAAGCGGGTTAGTGCCATCAGCATTGCCGCTGTCAGTCGCGGTGTACGTGAAGTTCGCGGTGCCGTTGAAGTTGGTGTTCGGCTTGAAGTACAGCGTCGCTTCGCCGTTGGTTGCATCGATGGCGCCAGTAACCGGTTTGGTCATGGCGGCGTCGGTGTAGAACGTGCCGTTGCTAGGCGTGCCGACGGTGAACGATTTCACGTTCGCCAAGCCGTCTACGTCGGTCGCGCTCAATTTAACTTCGATGCCCTGGACCGGATCTTCCGAACCGGTGGCAGTGGTAGCGATCGCTTCAGGCGCATCGTTCACCGCAGTCACAATGATAGTGCCGTTGGCTGGAGCAGAGGTCAGCGGGTTAGTGCCGTCAGCGTTGCCGCTGTCGGTCGCGGTGTACGTGAAGTTCGCCGTGCCGTTGAAGTTCAAGTTTGGCTTGAAGTACAGCGTGGCTTCGCCGTTGGTTGCATCGATAGCGCCAGTAACCGGCTTGGTCATGGCGGCGTCGGTGTAGAACGTGCCGTTGGCAGACGTACCCACGGTGAACGACTTAACGTTCGCCAGGCCATCGACATCAGTAGCCGAAAGCTTAACTTCAATACCTTGAACCGGATCTTCCGAGCCGGTTGCAGTAGTAGCGACCGCTTCAGGTGCATCGTTCACCGCAGTGACGGTGATAGTGCCGTTGGCTGGCGCCGAGGTCAGCGGATTGCTGCCATCAGCATTGCCGCTGTCAGTCGCGGTGTAAGTGAAGTTGGCGGTGCCGTTGAAATTCAGGTTTGGCTTGAAGTACAGCGTCGCCTCGCCGTTAGTCGCATCAATAGCGCCAGTAACCGGTTTGGTCATGGCGGCATCGGTGAAGAACGTGCCGTTGGCAGACGTACCCACGGTGAACGACTTAACGTTCGCCAGGCCATCGACATCAGTAGCCGAAAGCTTAACTTCAATACCTTGAACCGGATCTTCCGAGCCGGTTGCAGTAGTAGCGACCGCTTCAGGTGCATCGTTCACCGCAGTGACGGTGATAGTGCCGTTAGCTGGAGCCGAGGTCAGCGGGTTAGTGCCATCAGCATTGCCGCTGTCAGTCGCGGTGTAAGTGAAGTTGGCGGTGCCGTTGAAATTCAGGTTTGGCTTGAAGTACAGCGTCGCCTCGCCGTTAGTCGCATCGATAGCGCCAGTAACCGGTTTGGTCATGGCGGCGTCGGTGTAGAACGTACCGTTGCTAGGCGTGCCGACGGTGAACGATTTCACGTTCGCCAGGCCATCGACATCAGTAGCCGAAAGCTTAACTTCAATACCTTGAACCGGATCTTCCGAGCCGGTTGCAGTAGTAGCGACCGCTTCCGGCGCATCGTTCACCGCAGTGACGGTGATAGTGCCGTTAGCTGGAGCCGAGGTCAGCGGGTTAGTGCCATCAGCATTGCCGCTGTCAGTCGCGGTGTAAGTGAAGTTGGCGGTGCCGTTGAAATTCAGGTTTGGCTTGAAGTACAGCGTCGCCTCGCCGTTAGTCGCATCAATAGCGCCAGTAACCGGTTTGGTCATGGCGGCATCGGTGTAGAACGTGCCGTTGGCAGACGTACCCACGGTGAACGACTTAACGTTCGCCAGGCCATCGACATCAGTAGCCGAAAGCTTAACTTCAATACCTTGAACCGGATCTTCCGAGCCGGTTGCAGTAGTAGCGACCGCTTCAGGCGCATCGTTCACCGCAGTCACAGTGATAGTGCCGTTGGCTGGAGCAGAGGTCAGCGGGTTAGTGCCGTCAGCGTTGCCGCTGTCGGTCGCGGTGTACGTGAAGTTAGCCGTGCCGTTGAAGTTCAAGTTTGGCTTGAAGTACAGCGTGGCTTCGCCGTTGGTTGCATCGATAGCGCCAGTAACCGGCTTGGTCATGGCGGCGTCGGTGTAGAACGTGCCGTTGGTAGGCGTGCCGACGGTGAACGATTTCACGTTCGCCAAGCCGTCTACGTCGGTCGCGCTCAATTTAACTTCGATGCCCTGGACCGGATCTTCCGAACCGGTGGCAGTGGTAGCGACCGCTTCCGGCGCATCGTTCACCGCAGTGACGGTGATAGTGCCGTTGGCCGGAGCCGAAGTGAGCGGGTTAGTGCCGTCAGCGTTGCCGCTGTCGGTCGCGGTGTACGTGAAGTTCGCGGTGCCGTTGAAATTAGTGTTCGGCTTGAAGTACAGCGTGGCCTCGCCGTTGGTTGCATCGATGGCGCCAGTAACCGGTTTGGTCATGGCAGCATCGGTGTAGAACGTGCCGTTGGTAGGCTCGCTGACGGTGAACGACTTAACGTTCGCCAGGCCGTCTACGTCGGTAGCCGAAAGCTTAACTTCGATACCTTGAGCCGGATCTTCCGAGCCGGTTGCAGTAGTAGCGACCGCTTCAGGTGCATCGTTGACCGCAGTGACGGTGATAGTGCCGTTAGCTGGAGCCGAGGTCAGCGGGTTAGTGCCGTCAGCATTGCCGCTGTCGGTGGCGGTGTAGGTGAAGTTCGCGGTACCGTTGAAATTGGTGTTTGGCTTGAAGTACAGCGTCGCTTCGCCGTTGGTTGCATCGATGGCGCCAGTAACCGGCTTGGTCATGGCGGCGTCGGTGTAGAACGTACCGTTGCTAGGCGTGCCGACGGTGAACGATTTCACGTTCGCCAGGCCATCGACATCAGTAGCCGAAAGCTTAACTTCAATACCTTGAACCGGATCTTCCGAGCCGGTTGCAGTAGTAGCGACCGCTTCAGGCGCATCGTTCACCGCAGTCACAGTGATAGTGCCGTTGGCTGGAGCAGAGGTCAGCGGGTTAGTGCCGTCAGCGTTGCCGCTGTCGGTCGCGGTGTACGTGAAGTTAGCCGTGCCGTTGAAGTTCAGGTTCGGCTTGAAGTACACCGTCGCCTCACCGTTGGTGGCCGCGATGCTACCGGTAACCGGTTTGGTCATGGCCGCATCGGTGAAGAACGTGCCGTTGGT
>NZ_LFMW01000038.1 GCF_001050345.1 Pseudomonas fildesensis
CGTTGCCGCTGTCAGTCGCGGTGTAGGTGAAGTTCGCGGTGCCGTTGAAGTTGGTGTTTGGCTTGAAGTACAGCGTCGCTTCGCCGTTGGTTGCATCGATGGCGCCAGTAACCGGTTTGGTCATGGCAGCATCGGTGTAGAACGTGCCGTTGGTAGGCTCGCTGACGGTGAACGATTTAACGTTCGCCAGGCCGTCTACGTCGGTCGCGCTCAGTTTGACTTCGATGCCCTGGACCGGATCTTCCGAACCGGTGGCAGTGGTAGCGATCGCTTCAGGCGCATCGTTCACCGCAGTCACAGTGATAGTGCCGTTGGCTGGAGCAGAGGTCAGCGGGTTAGTGCCGTCAGCGTTGCCGCTGTCGGTCGCGGTGTAGGTGAAGTTCGCGGTGCCGTTGAAGTTGGTGTTTGGCTTGAAGTACAGCGTCGCTTCGCCGTTGGTTGCATCGATGGCGCCAGTAACCGGTTTGGTCATGGCAGCATCGGTGTAGAACGTGCCGTTGGTAGGCTCGCTGACGGTGAACGATTTAACGTTCGCCAGGCCGTCTACGTCGGTCGCGCTCAATTTAACTTCGATGCCCTGGACCGGATCTTCCGAACCGGTGGCAGTGGTAGCGATCGCTTCCGGCGCATCGTTGACCGCAGTCACGGTGATAGTGCCGTTAGCTGGCGCCGAGGTAAGCGGGTTAGTGCCATCAGCATTGCCGCTGTCAGTCGCGGTGTAGGTGAAGTTCGCGGTGCCGTTGAAGTTGGTGTTTGGCTTGAAGTACAGCGTCGCTTCGCCGTTGGTTGCATCGATGGCGCCAGTAACCGGTTTGGTCATGGCGGCGTCGGTGTAGAACGTACCGTTGGTAGGTGTGCCGACGGTGAACGATTTCACGTTCGCCAAGCCGTCCACGTCGGTAGCCGAGAGCTTAACTTCAATACCTTGAACCGGATCTTCTGAGCCGGTGGCTGTGGTCGCCACAGCTTCAGGCGCATCGTTCACAGCAGTGACAGTAATGCTGCCGTTGGCAGGAGCAGACGTCAGCGGGTTAGTGCCATCAGCGTTGCCGCTGTCAGTCGCGGTGTAGGTGAAGTTCGCGGTGCCGTTGAAGTTGGTGTTTGGCTTGAAGTACAGCGTCGCTTCGCCGTTGGTTGCATCGATGGCGCCAGTAACCGGTTTGGTCATGGCAGCATCGGTGTAGAACGTGCCGTTGGTAGGCTCGCTGACGGTGAACGACTTAACGTTCGCCAGGCCGTCTACGTCGGTCGCGCTCAACTTGACCGCGATGCCTACGCTTGGGTCTTCAGCACCGCTGCCGGTGGTCGCAACGGCTACTGGCGCATCGTTGACCGGGGTCACGGTGATAGTGCCGTTGGCGGCTGGCGAGGTCAGCACGTTGGTGCCGTCAGCGTTGCCGCTGTCGGTCGCGGTGTAGGTGAAGTTAGCCGTGCCGTTGAAATTCAGGTTCGGCTTGAAGTACACCGTCGCCTCACCGTTGGTGGCCGCGATGCTACCGGTAACCGGTTTGGTCATGGCGGCGTCGGTGTAGAACGTACCGTTGCTAGGCGTGCCGACGGTGAACGATTTCACGTTCGCCAGGCCATCCACATCGGTAGCCGAGAGCTTAACTTCGATACCTTGAGCCGGATCTTCCGAGCCGGTGGCTGTGGTCGCCACAGCTTCAGGCGCATCGTTCACAGCAGTGACAGTAATGCTGCCGTTGGCAGGAGCAGACGTCAGCGGGTTAGTGCCATCAGCGTTGCCGCTGTCAGTCGCGGTGTAGGTGAAGTTCGCGGTGCCGTTGAAGTTGGTGTTTGGCTTGAAGTAGAGCGTGGCTTCGCCGTTGGTCGCATCGATGGCGCCAGTAACCGGTTTGGTCATGGCAGCATCGGTGTAGAACGTGCCGTTGGTAGGCTCGCTGACGGTGAACGATTTAACGTTCGCCAGGCCGTCTACGTCGGTCGCGCTCAGTTTGACTTCGATGCCCTGGACCGGATCTTCCGAACCGGTGGCAGTGGTAGCGATCGCTTCAGGCGCATCGTTGACCGCAGTCACGGTGATAGTGCCGTTGGCTGGAGCAGAGGTCAGCGGGTTAGTGCCGTCAGCATTGC
>NZ_LFMW01000039.1 GCF_001050345.1 Pseudomonas fildesensis
AGAACATCTCAACAATACATAAGGAGACCCTATGCGATTCAACATGCTGGCTCTGGCCGTGGGCCACGTTTACCAATCCGCTGACGTCTATGCGTCCTTCGGCGTTAATAGCGCTGTGATGTCTTCCAGCGATCCCGCTGAACACGCTCAGAACATGTTGGCCCTGGACGTGGCAACCCGTGACGGTGACACCTCGATTGACCTTGCTGATGATTCTGAAGAGCAAACCGAAGAGTCCACTGATGAGGGTGAGGAATCCGGCGAACAAGAGAGCGACGAAAGTGGCGATGAGTCGGAAGGGGATGAGGGCGCACAGGGGGAGGGTGACTTTGAGCCCCTCGGTGATCCTGATGCAGAGCTGACGGAAGCCTCTCAGCAGCTTGAAGAGTATTCCACGGGCTTCGATGAGATGCGCGCCCATGCCATCAAAGCAGGTCTCCCTGCTGACGTAGCGGCCCGTATCGAAGAAGAATATGAAGCTGACGGCAAACTCTCTGAAGACTCGTATGCGCAGTTGGCTAAAGCTGGCTATTCGGCTGGCTTCGTTAACTCGTTCATGAAGGGTCAGGAAGCTGTTGCAGAAGCCTACGTCTCCAAGATCGTGGCGTATGCAGGCGGTAAGGAACAGTTCGACCGCGTTGTGGCTCACCTCAAGGCCAACTCCCCGAAGTCGATGGACTCGCTGTATGACGCTATTGAGCGCCGGGACCTGAATACCGTTCAAACGGTAATCAACTTGGGCATGGCAAGTCAGGCCAAGAAGTTCGGTAAGCAGCCTGAGCGAACTTTGAATCGCCGCAATGCTGCACCTGCGGGTCGCGCCCCAGCTCAACAAGTTGAAGGCTTTTCGTCTCAAACAGAGATGGTTAAAGCTATGGGTGATTCGCGCTATGGGCGTGATGCTAAATACACCCAGGAAGTTCGCAATAAGGTACTTGCCGCCTCTTGGTAAGACCTCGGATTTAAAACCCCCACTATAACAGAAAGATACTTTCGGACATCCGTCTGAAGGCCTTTCTGCGCCCGGAGATAACTGAATAAGGAGAACTAATACATGGCAAATGCAAAAGGTCAACAGATTGGTAAGAACCAAGGCAAAGGCGTTACTGATGCGGACAAACTGGCTAACTTTCTAAAAGTTTTCGGTGGTGAAGTTCTGACTGCTTTCATGCGTCGAGCTGTGACCATGGACAAGCATATGGTTCGTACCATTCAAAACGGTAAGTCCGCTTCGTTCCCGGTAATGGGCCGTACTGCTGGTTACTACTTGGCAGCGGGTGAAAACCTGGATGACAAGCGCGGCGACATCAAACATGCCGAGAAAGTTATCACTATCGACGGCTTGTTGGCTTCGGACGTTCTGATCTTCGATATTGAGAACGCCATGAATCACTACGATGTTGGTGCTGAGTATTCGGCGCAACTGGGTGAGGCCCTGGCTATCGCTGCGGACGGCGCGGTACTGGCTGAGATGGCTAAGCTGTGCAACTTGCCAGCCGCTGCTAACGAGAACATTGAAGGCCTCGGCGCGGCGACTGTCCTGCCAATTGGTCTGAAAGCTCTGGAAGATGACTCCGAGACGCTGGGTAAAGCGATCCTGAAAGCTCTCACCGTTGCCCGTGCGAAACTGACCCGCAACTACGTTCCTGCTCAAGATCGTAAGGTCTACACCAAGCCTGAATACTACAGCGCTATCTTGGCCGCACTGCTGCCTAACGCTGCTAACTTCTCGGCGCTGACTGATCCTGAGACCGGCAACATCAAGAACGTTATGGGCTTCGAGATTATCGAAGTGCCGCACCTGACTGAAGGTGGTGCGGGTGATGACCGTGATGGCACCAACCGCAAACATGCATTCCCGGCGACTACTGGCGGTGACGTACAGGTTGCCCTGGATAACGTTGTAGCTCTCTTCAATCACCGTTCTGCTGTGGGCACCGTGAAGCTGAAGGACATGGCTCTGGAACGTGCCCGCCGTCCTGAATTCCAGGCTGACCAGATCATTGGTCGCTACGCAATGGGCCACGGCGGCCTGCGTCCTGAAGCTGCGGGCGCTCTGGTCTTCGGTGCAATCCCAAAGACTAAGTAACCCTCCCGACTTAAAGCCCCTCATCCCGTTTTCTTAAAGGGTTAGAGGGGCTTTTTGTTTCCTGCAATTAACTTCAGGAGGGCCATATGGCAAGCCTCGAATCATTCATTGAGTCCGACGATGAGCTGTCAGCAGTTAATGACATGCTTGCGGCTATTGGTGAGTCGCCTGTTAGTTCCCTTGAAGGGGACCCGAACGCCGATGTGGCTAACTGTCGTCGTTTACTCAACCAAGTAAATCGTGAAGTCCAATCTAAAGGCTGGGCTTTCAATATCGAAGAGGATGCTACGTTAACCCCTGATAGTTTCTCGGGGCTCATTAACTACCTAAGCGATTACCTCAAGATCACAACAGGCAACTATTCAAATCGCGGTGGGTTTCTATACGACCGCACAACAAAGACTGATGTTTTCAAAGACCCCATTACGGTTTCCCTGGTGCGCCTTCGGGAGTACCAAGAGATGCCTGAGTGTTTTCGCTCTTACATCGTCGCTAAGGCCTCCCGGCGCTTCAATATTCGGTTCTTTGGGGCCGGTGAGATTGAGGGTTCTCTACAGGAACAGGAGGCAACTGCCTGGGCTGAATGCCAGGAGTACGAACTTGATTATGGTAACTACAACATGCTCGATGGTGACGCATGGACTGGTGGCCGAATCTCCCGTTAATTCCAATAACAAGGAGGTCACTACATGGGATTTGTGCGTTACGCAAACATCGAAGACAGAGAGGCGGCGAGAAAGGCCGCTCACGCAAAAAAGAAAGAGTTTCTGAGTACGCCAGAAGGTAAAGCGTGGAAGAGGAACGAGCAGCTAAAAAGCCTTTACGGAATCACTGCGGAAGGGTTCGAGGCACTGAACGAAAAGCAGGGTGGCCTATGCAAAATATGTGAATCACCTGCGTCAACTAACCGCTTCGGCAGACTCTATATCGACCACTGTCACGTCTCTGGGAAAATACGCGGACTCCTGTGCAGTAAGTGCAATATGGCTATTGGTCTGTTGCGGGACTGCCCTACGCGAATAGCTTCCGCCCTCACATATCTACAGGAGGGCTAAATGGGACTTGTCAGCCAGTCGGTTAAGAACCTTAAAGGAGGTATATCGCAACAACCGGACATCCTACGTTTCAGCAACCAAGGCCAGCTTCAAATCAATGGGTGGTCCTCGGAAACCGAAGGTCTTCAGAAACGTCCCCCAACCACCTTTGTGAAACGCTTGGGTCCAGTGGGTATGTTTGGTGCAAAGCCTCTAATCCACCTCGTGAACCGTGATGCATCCGAACAGTATTTTATGGTGTTTACGGGGCAGGGCGTGGAAGTAGCGGACCTCAAAGGGAACCGCTACACCGTCCGGGGCTACAACGGTTATGCCAACTGTGAGCATCCACGGAATGACCTGCGCTTAATCACCGTCGCTGACTACACGTTCGTTACCAACCGCAACAAGCTGACGGCAATGAAAAGCACGCTGACCCATGCCGACTACGGTTCTATGACGAGGCGCTGTGTAATCAACGTCAGAGGCGGTCAATACGGCCGAACCCTGAAGGTACACATCAACGATGTCCAGATGGCAATCCTGAAGATGCCCGTAGGTGACTCTGTGGTGACTACGCCTCCCCAGGTGGAGCAGACGGATGCCGGTTACATCGCTACTCAGATGGCCGCACAGATCAACACTAACGGCGCTTCTCGCGGGATCACCGCACAGGCGGGCCAAGGTTGGATCATTGTGACAGCCGCTGGGAACGACATTAAGACCGTGAAGACCGAGGACGGCTACGCAAACCAACTGCTTAACTCGTTCATCTATCAGGTCCAGACGTTCGCCAAGTTGCCCGCTCAGTGCATTGACGGATACCTCGTGGAAATCACTGGGGAGGCATCACGTACCGGGGATAACTATTGGGTGCGGTATGACTCAGCGGGGCAGGTTTGGAAGGAGACCGTTAAGCCAGGGATCATTAGCGGGTTTGAACCAACGTCTATGCCTCATGCCCTGGTCCGAGCGGCTGACGGGCAGTTTGACTGGAAGGCTTTAACGTGGCCTGACAGAACCTGTGGGGACGACTTGACGAACCCCATGCCCTCGTTTGTCGAGGCGACCATTAACGACATCTTCTTCTTCAGGAATCGCTTAGGTTTCCTCTCGGGTGAAAACGTTGTGATGTCCAGGACCTCGAAGTATTTCAACTTCTTCCCGGCGTCTGTCAGCTCCCTCAGTGACGACGATCCTATTGACGTAGCTATCAGCCACAACCGGGTGAGCATCCTAAAGTACGCCGTACCGTTCTCCGAACAGTTGCTGTTGTGGTCCGATCAGGCCCAGTTCGTTCTGTCCTCTCAGGGGATCATGTCGACCAAGACGGCCCAGTTGGACCTAACCACAGAGTTCGATGTGAGCGATGGGGCACGGCCTTTTGGGATTGGGCGGGGTGTTTACTTCGCTGCACCGAGAGCGGCCTATACGAGCCTCAAGCGTTACTACGCGGTGCAGGATGTGAGCGATGTTAAGTCAGCAGAAGACATCTCTTCGCACGTTCCAAGCTATCTGCAAAACGTGGTCTATCACATCCACGGGTCAGGCACTGAGAACTTCGTTTCCGTTCTTTCGGATTCCGAAGAAAACAAGGTCTACATCTACAAGTTCCTCTACCTCAAGGAAGAGCTGGTACAGCAGTCGTGGTCACATTGGGAATTCGGTATTACCAACCGGGTCCTGGCGGCTGACTGTATTGGTTCGTATATGTACCTGCTGAATGAGCGCGCAGGTGTCGGGATGTGCCTGGAGCGCATCGAGTTCACAGCGGACACCGTGGACTACATGCAGGAGCCTTATAGGGCCTACATGGACATGAAGAAGCTGATGACACCTACGCGGTACGACGAGGACCTGAATGAGACCTATGCGAGCCTGAGTGACATCTATGGCGGTGTTCCTGATCCCCTTTCAGTGTTCTACACCCTGGACCCACAGGGCGTCTTAGAGCGTCACACCTCGGACAACTGGAATGTGGACGACCGCATTAAGTTAGTCGGGAATCGCATGGGCACGACTTTCATCGTTGGTCATGAGTACGGCTTTCAATACGAGTTCTCAAAGTTCCTCATCAAGCAAACAGCAGATGACGGTACGACCAATACCGAGGACATCGGGCGTCTTCAGCTTCGCCGCGCATGGGTCAATTACGACTCTTCGGGTGCCTTTGAAATCAACGTGAATAACGGGTCTTCCCAGTTTGTGTACGTGATGGCAGGCGGTCGCGTGGGTACTGAAGCGGTACTGGGCGGGCTCACGCTGGGCACTGGGCAGTACAAGTTCCCGGTGACAGGTAATGCCAAGGTTCAAAGCGTAACCCTTTCGTCCTATGCGCCGGTCCCCCTGAACATCATCGGGTGCGGCTGGGAGGGCAATTACATGCGCCGTTCAAGTGGCGTGTAAGGAGATAACAGACAAGGAGGAATCTATGCGATTGATTAAGGCTACTGAGGCCCACCTAAAGGCTGCTGCTGCGGACCTATGCGCCTCGGACCTTCAAGAGTTTCACTGTATGAAAGCCGGTAGAGACCCCCGCGATGTTCTACCGGAAGCGATTGATGAACACGCCCAGGCAATCGTTGTGGGCTCCCTGGTCCTGGCTGTTGGCGGACATACAAACTTAGGTATCTGGTTCGTGACTACCAACGTGGTTCACATGCTGACCCGAGCTGAACGCTTTCAGTTTTACCGTCTACTCAAACAAAACCTTGAGCGGGTCAAGCAGCGCTCACCGAGTCCTAAAACCAACTGGGTTTCCGTGGACAACCACGCACACATCCGCTTGCTGACAAAGCTGGGAGCCTCCTTCAACGAGGGCATCTTTATGTCACCTGCCGGATTTGCCTTTAAACAATTCTGGCTATAGGAGGGCGGCGCTATGTGCGAACCCGTAAGCATCGGTTTGGCGGTTGTCGCTGTGGCCGGTGCGGCAATGAGTGCATCTGAAGGGGCTAAGGCTAAGGGCCAGATGACAGACAACGAACGCAAGTCGCAAAACGAAATCGTGAAACAAGCCAACTTCGCGGAGAACGATCAGAAGCTCGCGACCGTAGACAAACACGATGAGGCCCGGCGTCAGCTCACAGAGGTGAACCTACAGGCCCTTCGGAACCAAGGGACCATCAATGCTGCTGTAGGTGAGTCTGGTCTTGCAGGCAACTCGATGGACCGCATCAAGAACTCTGTAGCCAACGATGCATCGGCGCAGAAGATGAACATCACTGAAAACTACGAGCGGGACTATCAGGCCATCTTTGCGAATCGCGTGGGCAGCTCTGAGAACTCTAAGGCCGCTGTACGTGGTGCAGGCGGTAACAACTACAAGGTGAACAACATCGCCAACGCCCTGAATATCGTATCGGCTGGTGGCAGTGCCTACACGGCATCTGGTGGCAAGTTCGGTAAGGGCGCCTCAACCACACCAACGGGAGGTAAGACAGCGTAATGGCTAATGAAATTGCACAAGCACTGGGCCAATCCGCCCAATCAACAGGAGGCCGTCAAGGCTTCCGCGCTGGGTCTGGTACAGGCTATCAGGCGGCGCGTATCGCAAAGCCCGTTATTGATAACTCCCTCGGGGAGTCCATGCGGAACTTCATCAAGGCAGGTGGTGACACATTCGCTGCATACGAGCAGAACCGTAAGGCCCAGGCAGATGAGCGCTCTAACGAGATTATCCGCAAGCTAACCCCTGAGCAGCGCCGACAAGCAATCGGGGAGGGGACTTTGCTCTATGCAGATGACCCGGATGCAATGCAGCAACTGCGCCTCAAGTCGGGCCGTAATGCTGCCTACGAGGTGGACAATGAGGTCCAGACAGAAATCCAAAAGGGATCTTTCCGAACCCGCAAGGAGCTGGACGAGTGGCGTCAGACCCGCATGGAACAGAAATCTAAGAACTATGCGGAGATGGCGGGCATTGATCCTAATGACTCCATGTACCAACAGGGTTTCAACTCAGACATCACTCAGCGAAACGCTGCCGTTTACGACCTGCACTCACAGTTCCTCTCAAAGAACCTTGAGACCCAGGCGGTCCTTGAGACCCAAGCTGACCTACAGCCGATGTTGGATGACCCTAATATCCTGGGGAACCCTGCAAGCGCTGACCACTTTGCGAGCTACTTCAACAACAACTTGAAGACCGGCGTGTTCCCAAGTGACGGCCATGCGGTTCAGGCGCTTCAACGAGTTGCCTCAGCGGCTGTGGAGAAAGACGGCGGTGTGACGCTGCTGGACAACCTTGGGGACAAGACGATTAACGTCTACGGGGGACAACGTAGAGTCGCGGACTTGTTGGGCCCTGAGATGATGGACAACCTGAAGATGAAGGCCGCTACGTCCACCTACACGCGAAACTCAAAGCGTAACGAAGAGTTCGAGCTGGGCCTTGCCAACGCTGTCCATCAAGCAGACCCCGCCGCTGGCTGGCAGGCCCTCAACAAGCTTGAACAGGGGAACGACTGGATTCAGACCGGCGAGCAGATGACGCCCCAGCGACAGAAGCTAATCGACGCAAAGAAACAGATGATTGCCAAAGTCGCCCAGGACTCACAAATGGGTCTCTTGAAGCTTCAACAAGCGGCCCAGGCAGACAACCGGCAGGCAGTCATTGATGACGCGTACACCCGCCGCATGAGCCAGGAGAACGTAGCTGTATCCCCTAAGTTTCTTCCAGTTAACGCCAACACTGGGGAATTCAAAGAGAGCGACATGGCGACCTATGCAGCCAACAAGCTGAATCAGATCAACGCTATGTCTATCCCTGAAGAGAGCAAGTCCGCAATGAAGGCCGCTTTGCTTCGAGCTGACTACGACAAGGGCCCGTTTCAAGAGAACTTCAAGACCCTCTTAACGGATGCCTCTCGGGAATGGCAGGGCGCCTTGCTCAACCCTGAGCCCACTGAGGACATGCCACGACTAAAGGAGCTTCAAGCGGCCTATCAGCAGGACCCCGCAACCATCGCCCAGCTCTTCCCGGATCAAGCGGGCCTCCTTGAGAAACTTCGGTATTCAGCGGAGTCGGGGATTGATCCACAGATACTGATAGACGCCGAGAAGTCCAAGAAGGGGCTCAGCAAGGACGAGTCCAAGTTTCGCGATGAACAGTGGTCTTCGGTCAAGAACGACAGCGGCTACAAGGAACTCAAGTTCATCCCTGGACAGTTCGAGAGCCAAGCCCGTCAGGTGTTCGACGCGGTGACTTTGAGGTCTGGTGACTCCAACGAGGCAGCAAGTGCGGTCTCGGAGTATCTGAAGAAAACTGCTGTGTCGTTCACTGAAGACAAGGGCACCTTTAGCTCTAACAGCTTTCACGGGATGGTCAGTAAGCGGGACCTGATGACGGACGTGAACGATGTCACCTCCTGGGAAACCGGTAAGTCGATCATCGACGAAACCATGCAGAACCTTCGTAAAGACGCCGACTGGGGAGCGGGTGGCCTAACCGTCACTGCTGCCCAAGGCATCATCATCATCCAGTCCCTCACCGGGCGCCAACTCCGAATCAGTAAGGACGCTCTTGGCAACCTTGCGCGGGATCGTGCTGCACAACAGAAGCAAGCGGCCTTCGACAAGAACGTGAAGTCTGCTCAGAAAGATCAAGAGCTACATGACCGGTACATCCTCGGAGGTGCCCGCAAACAATGACCTAAATAAAGGAGACCTCTATGAGTGACGACTATGAATCCGTGAAGACCAAGGGGACACCCTATGACGCCCTGATTCGACAAGAAGCTGACCGCAACGAAATCCCGTATGAGTTCATGCACAAGCTCATCTACAACGAGTCGAGCTTTAACACCGTCGCCAAGTCCCGCACGGGCCCATTGGGTCTTGGACAGTTCACAGAGTTGACCGGTAAGGCTTACGGCCTTATGACCCCTGAAGACCGTATGGACCCACAGAAGGCAGTCCCTGCGATTGCCCGTCACCTCAAGGACCTCAAAGGCGCCTATCAGGGTGACTTGCTGAAGGCAGCTTTGGCATACAACCAAGGCCAGGGCCGTTTGGGCTCCCCTCAGTTGGCCGCACTGGATCAAGGTGACTTCACCAAGATCAGTCCCGAGGGTCAGAACTACATGCGCAAGCTGCTGGACGTGTCCGGTGATTCGCCTTCCCGCCAATGGTTCGATGCCCAAGGAGTGACCAATCCCGGCATCAACCCAAAGGCCCAAGCCGTCAGCTTTGAGGATGCTACTCGGGGTGTGACGGCAGGCTCTAAGGTTCGTGTGGGTCAGGACCTCCCTCAGTTGGGCAATATGAATCTTGAAGGGGGCACAGCCCCTCAGACTCAACAAGACTTCATCACCCTTGAGAACCACATTGGGAAGCCCGCAAAGGGCACCTTCGAGGGTACAGGCGATGCCACAGCAGCCTCCCTGGCAACCTCACCACTGGCCTCTCTGTTTCGGTACGCCACTCAGGAGGACCATGACCCGCTGGACTGGGTGAACCCAAGTGATAACTCTCAGTGGACTGCTGACGATTACGACATGATCCGCAAGGAGGGTGTGGACCCTCAATACTTCAGCTTCGTGCAGGACTACGCCAAGGGCAAAAGGGCCAACCTTCCGAACGCCATTGCGATGGCAAAGGAGAACATGGCCTATGAGCAGCGCATTGGTAACGCTGGGACAGGCGCTCAGATTGTCGGTGGGTTTGCTGGGGCCGGTCTGGACCCTCTGACCTACACGCCTATTCCAGGGACAACTGGTATGCGTCTCATCTCTCGGGTTGCTCAAGGTGCGATGTACTCGGGCGCCGCTGCTGTGGCCTCTGAGGGTCTACGTGAAAACATCACGGGCATTGAGGGGCACTACGGGACAGCTCTCGTGGGTGGTGCATTGTTCGGTGCCGGGGCTACAGCTCTGTTTGATAAGGCGCTGAGGGCTGCACCGCATGAGGCTCCCCGCGTAGATGTTCCCGATGCTGACCTGAACGACTTCGCTGGTCCGAGCATTCGCTTGGAGGCCCGTGAGACAGCTCGCCAGTTGGGCCAGGACGACCCTTCACGTTTCCCATGGTTGGCCGGTGAGGAACCCAAGGAAGCCTTTGGGGTGAGCTATGTTGACCATCCTAACGAGCCTGGGGCTGTGCGCTTGCAGGACGGTTCAATCCTGTCTGCTGACAATCCGCTGAACCCTAAGACGCTTCAGGACGCCATGGAGGTTATGCCGGATAGCGTCCCTGAGAGAGCCGCCATGGGTGTACGGATGGGCGGTTTTACTGAGATTGGCTTGACCTTATTGCGCTCCGAGAGTGGCGAAGTGCGTGCCATTGGTGTGAATCTCTTCAGGTCACCTACGGGAATGCAGTCAGGTTCTAATGGTAAGTTCGGGGCGGTGGCTTCGGATGTCGTGGAGCGTCTTGGGGCGCAGGATCATGTAACTCTGAATAAGATGTCCGAGCAGCTCGTTGAGGCTGTAAAGGACCCCCAGCACGCCATGGCTTTTGGTGGTCGTCAACTTGCTATGGCGAATGTGGATCGCCGTGTTGGCGAGGCTATCGAAGATCAGACCGGCCAAAAGTGGTCACAGCTCAGTAAGAAGGAGCAGGAATACGGCGAGACGGTACGCGGTCACTACGACCACAAAGCTGACATTGCGGAGTTCCCACAGCAATTTGGCAATCCGAATGCTCGCTCTATTCTCCCTGAGACACGACATGCAGGCTCTTACATCCCCAACGTCTATGACGCTGCACTGAAGTCGCTGCATGCACTTCGGTTTGGCGGTGTGGAGGGTTTGCAGAAGGCGATTGCCAATAGCTGGTTGGTTTCGTACAAGAGCCGCCCACACGTCAAGGCCCGTGTCGATAAGCTAATGCAAGATCAGGCATCGAAAGCCGGTAAGACGCTGGATGATATCCAGTTGGAAGCGGCGGTCCAGAAGTACGCCAACGATAAAGCTTTCGGTGTCGCGCAAAGCGATGACCTCAATGCCTCGAATCTATTGGGTGACTCACAGGGGCTATCGTCAGCATCGGCCACTAACAACTTCCTTGAAGGGCGTCACCTCTTTGATTCCGACATGATCATACCGATGTCGGATGGCGGAACCTTTTCAGTGAATGACCTGCGTGTCTTCGACCTGATCCCGCTCACTGCCAGTTACAACCGCCGCATGAATGGTGACGTGGGCATCATGGCGGCTACCGGACGTTCAACCGAAGAGCTTCTTAAAGACATCGCAAAGGTCACTTCGGGAACTAAGGCCGAAAGGGCCGCACTGGGCGAATCCATAAAGATACTCACGCAGCAGGCCCGTATGAGTCCCGAAGGCGCCCTTGCGACTTCTGCAAGAACTCTGATGGACATGAGCTTTATTGCAAAGAATGCCTACATGGGCGTCCAGTCTGTAACAGAGGTGGCCGGTATGGTCACGAAGGGGCACACCCATATGCTACTGAAGGGCGTACCGCTGCTCCGTGAGATGACCCAGTGGGGCTCTAAGATCAGCGCTAAGGACCTCAAGGATATGCACTCAATGGTCTTTGGGCGTGAACTGGATAACTCAATCCGGCCAAGCCGTATGGACATCGTGCAGCGCATGCGGGATCAGGCCGACACCAACCCCTTGCTTGCTCAGGTCGTAGGTACGGCTAAGTACGCCACACAGGAACTCTCAGCTTGGAGTCCGTTCACCAAGTTCCTAACAGAGTCCTCTAACTACATCGCAGATGCTGGACGTTCAGGTGTTCTTTCGGATTTGGTGGATCACGTATTGGCAGGGCGAAAGTCAAGCCTCTTCACGCCGCAAAGGCTCCACGGGATGTCAATCAGCCCTAAGCAGTTCGCGGAAATCAAAGCCATGATCAATAAGCACATGGTGGTGGACGCGAAGGGGCGTTACAAGATCAAGGATCGGGCGGCGCTCCAGCGTGACCCAGCCTCGATGACCATGTGGCGTATGGGCGACAAGATTGCCAACGAAACAATCCTTAGACCCCATACGCTCTCGAACGCTGACACCGTGGCGCATGGGGCGGGTGTCGGCATGGCTATGCAGTTCAAGAAGTTCGTACTGCGCTCTGTGAATGGAAGGCTTATCCGGGGTTTCTATGAGGCCACCAAGAACGGTCGGGCCATTGATCAGACCATGCAAGCGGTTATCTCGACGGGCCTCGCTATGTCTACCTACGTGGCAATGAAGTACAGCCAAGCAGCAGGCATGCCCAAAGACCAGCGTGAGAAGTTCCTACAGCAATCCCTGGACCCCAAGATGTTGGCCTATGCGGCTTTGTCCCGTAGCTCACACATTGGGGCTCCCTTGGGTTTGGTGAACATCGTAGCGGCACCTTTGGGGTTCGATCAGGCGGCGGCTGTACGTTCTTCGATCCTCCCACGGGGTCCTAAAGAGCAACGCCCGCAAGGTGCCATGAAGTATTCGCCACTGAAGTCTGACCAAATCACTGGTCTGCTCGGTCGGGTTGCCGAACAGATTCCCGCAATGGGAACTGTGGGCAGCGCGTGGCAGGTTACGGACAGTGCCCTTGGCGCCCTTGGTACTGACTCCCGTCGAGCTGATCAGGAGTACATGACAGGTGTGTTCAACGGCCTTCGCGGCCTCGTGCCGAATGACCCTGTGTCTCAAAAGCTCTTGCTCATGATGATGGAAGGGCAGGGCGTAGAGATTCGTTAAGAAAGCGCCTCCCGCAAAAGCCCCCACTATAAGCAGATGTCACCACGAGTCTGCTTTCTCAAATTCATAACTCACAAGGAGGACTTAATGGCCGCTCCAAAGACAGTCCTTACGTACCCACTTAATGGTGCGCAAAGAGACTTCCCTATTCCGTTCGAGTATTTGGCTCGTAAGTTTGTCGTCGTGACCCTTATTGGGAAAACCCGGCAGGTGCTTACTCTGAACTCGGACTATCGCTTTACCGCTCGAACAACTATCACAACCACAAAGGCGTGGGGTCCTGGAGACCTCTTCACGAGCATAGAGCTTCGCCGGGTGACTTCGGCAACTGAACGCCTCGTGGACTTTGCGGATGGTTCGATTCTTCGGGCTTACGACTTGAACACTTCACAGGTTCAATCTCTGCATATCGCTGAGGAAGCCCGTGATTTGACTGCTGACACCATTGGCGTGAACAACGATGGAGACCTCGATGCACGGGGGCGGCGGATAGTAAACGTTGGTGATGGCGTTCTCGATGGTGATGCCGTGAGCATGGGCCAAACCCGCCGATGGGCTGAGTCCGCATTGAACCAAGCGAACCGGGCTGAGACTCAGGCGAACACCGCAATAACTCAGGCGGCCCAGGCAACGGAGCAGAATCGACAATCGCTGACCAATAACCAGCAGTCGTATACGAACCTGCAACGGACCATCGAGAACCGCCAACTGGCTGAGAATGCTCAGAAGAACTCTGAGGGCGCGCGCGACACTTCCAAGCAGTGGGCCGATGCGTCCGCCGCGTCTGCTGTTAAGTCCGAGACCAGTAACCAGCAAGCTCTGGTCAACAACCAGCAGTCGTATACGAACTCTGTGCGTGCGAAGACCGAAGCTGACCGGGCAAAGACCGAAGCTGACAAGCTGGGTAACGCAAACGAGTTCATGGGGACTCTCATTAACGTGACTGGAGGTGTTCCGAAGTTCAAGGACGCACTTCAGGTTGGCGGGTCTTATGGCGTAACGCTGCGTAAGGAGGACCTTCAAGACCCGGCCACGCCCTATGTGGTCCGTATGGTGCATAGTGCTGATGGTGCTGTTCGACTGATTGATGACCTCCGTGGTCGCGTCCGCGTGACGTACTCTACAGAGGGCCACTTGATCACTGGCAACAGCGTGGACGCAGGTGCTGATGTCCTTTCCCGCTCAGGTTCGTTCAGGTCGTATGCCGCATCTGAGAATGCCAATGCCCACTTGTGGTTTCACGGACCGGCTTCAACCCGTGCGGTGATCTATTCGGACCCACTGGGTCAGATTATGTTAGCGCCTGCGTACGCTATGCCGGGTTCTCCCGGTGCGACCATCCGCATCACAACGGGCGGCACCCTCGCAGGGGTTGAAGGTGTTGTGTTTGCCACAGGTAACTCCCTGCTTGGTGACGGCGATATCTACTCTACGGCGTACAAGGATCGCTCCCTGCGCTCTAATCTGCGGGCCTTCGATGCACCTCACCGCTTGCAACTCGTACAGCTTGCAACAGGGGCAGTTGGCAACGGGACCACCATCACCTTGACAGACGATGCGTGGAACTACGAGTCCTTCGGTGGGCTGTACCAAGGCACCGCTGGCGTCTATACGAGCGTTCAGGGGCTGCGAGAGCTGGCTAACATGCCGGTCAACACTCAGATGTACGTGACCCACTCGCCTAATAGCTATGTCCTGATGGCGTTCCGTGACACCAATACGGCTCAGCGCCGAGTGCTTCAGTTCGTATCGTTCGGGCCCAACTCCGGGTTTGCCAACTTCTACGGATTCAAGCGAGTTCCGTACACACCATAAGGAGGCTCAATGCTCGAACTTAATTTTAACGAGGGGGTGGTTCGCGCCACTCCTGTTGTTGCTGCGGCTGGTGCTGATGTAGCAAGCCGTTTTGCTGGTTTAACGATGTCCGACTGGTTCTATGCAGCGGCCATTATCTATTCGCTCACTCAATGCGCCGTCTTGGTCTACAAGACTGTGAAGGGGGTCCAAACAAAACAGGAGGTTTAATGTCGCAATCTATTCTCGAACAACTACTTGAGGCAATCGACACCGAGACCGGTAAGAATCTTTTGCGGGACCTAAAGAATCCCGAGCTACGAACCCCTCAGCTTTACAACGCCATCGGCAAGTATCTTGACCGTCACAAGTTCACCATCGCTAAGTTGCAACCTGATGCGTCCCTCTTGGGTGACTTGGCGGCTGCGCTTAACGAGGTCCCTGAGCTGACCGACGAAGAACTATACGGTCCAGCAACTCAGCACTAAGGAGCCATAACCATGACAACCCTTACCAAGGGTCTCTTGGGGCTTCTGTGTGCCTGTCTGATAGCCCTTGGGATTTACTTCAAAGGCTATCACGACTCTGACCAGAAACACCTTAAGGAGGCCGCTGAGACAGCTTTAGTCTACAGGCAGAAACAGGGGGAAGAACGTGAGCAATCTCAAAAGACTTTGGCTGACATCTCGAAGCAATGGCAGACGTATTTATCTGAACAGCCGAAAGTGGCTCAGAGGACTATTGATAGGTTGCGTAATGACAATATCAGCCTGCTCGTCAAACTTGGCGATGCCACTGTGCGTTCAGTCACAAGTTCAGGTAGACCCGTCCCTAATGGTTACGCCGAGCTACACACAGACACTTCTCGATTCCTTATCGAGCAAGCCCAACGATGTGACGCCCAAGTAGCGGGCCTGCAAGGAGTAGTTAAAGAACTGCAAAGGAGAAAGTAAATGGTCATTAATTTGAAGGAGTACCGCGACAAGAAAAGAGATCAAGCTAAGCAAGTGAAGTGGCCGGGTGATCCCGAGTGACCCGAACTGTTCGCACTGGCGAGCAGGACATAGCGTTACTGAAAAGGTCCTTTGTGGCCTTTTTGTTTGTCCTGTGGCGCGCTCTAAACCTCCCTAAGCCCACCAAGTGCCAGATAGACATGGCACGAACCCTCAGCGATGGAAAGCAGCGAAGGTTCATCCTGCAAGCCTTCCGAGGCATCGGCAAGTCCTTCATTACGTGCGCCTTTGTGGTCTGGAAGTTGTGGAACAACCCACAGCTGAAGTTCCTCATTGTGTCGGCCTCGAAGGAACGGGCAGACGCCAACTCCATCTTCATCAAGCGAATCATCGACCTGCTTCCGTTCCTTGCTGAACTGAAGACAGGACCCGGCCAACGGGATAGCTCCCTGAGCTTCGATGTGGGACCGGCCAAGCCCGACCACTCGCCCTCTGTAAAGTCTGTAGGCATCACCGGCCAACTGGCGGGGTCCCGCGCTGACATTCTTATCGCGGATGACGTTGAGGTCCCGAACAACTCCGCTACACAGTCCGCACGGGATCACCTGGGCGAACTCGTGAAGGAATTCGATGCGATCCTGAAGCCGGGTGAAGCATCCACCATCATCTACCTGGGCACGCCTCAGACTGAGATGACTCTTTATCGTGAGCTGGAAAACCGTGGCTATGTGACCACTATCTGGCCTGCGAGATATCCGAAAGACCAGAAGGACCGGGAGAGCTACGGCCATCGTTTGGCGCCAATGATCGCTAACGAGCTGGAAGCTGACGGGACCCTTTACTGGAAACCTACAGACCCTGTGCGCTTTGATGACACTGACTTGCGTGAGCGTGAGCTGTCATACGGGAAGGGTGGCTTTGCGCTTCAGTTCATGCTCAACCCGAACCTAAGCGATGCCGAAAAGTACCCGCTGAAACTGCGTGACTTCATCGTGGGCCGCTTCAGCCTCGATACAGCCCCTACGACCTTGCAGTGGTTGCCTAACGGTAACAACGAGGCCAAGGGCCTTCCTAATGTGGGCCTTAAAGGTGATCGGTTCCACCGCTACGAGACAGTAGGCCAAGCGTCCGCACCGTACTCCGCGAAGATCCTTGTGATCGACCCAAGCGGTCGCGGTAAGGATGAGACCGGCTATGCGGTCCTCTACATGCTCAACGGCTATATCTTCCTGATGGACTGGGGCGGATTCCGTGGTGGCTACGATGACAAGACCTTGCAGGCTCTGGCAGACATCGGTAAGCGCTTCAAGGTGAACGAGGTGATCATTGAAGGCAACTTCGGTGATGGTATGTACGTGAAGCTGTTCAGCCCTGTGATGACCCGTACGCACCGTTGCGCGGTCACTGAGGTGAAGTCTAAGGGCCAGAAAGAGCTACGCATCTGTGACGTGTTGGAGCCTGTACTGGGTAGCCACAAGCTGGTGGTCTCAGAGGATGTCATTACGCGGGACTATGAGACTGCCTTGAACATCGACGGCACGACTGACATCAAGTACAGCGGTTTCTATCAGCTTTCGAGAATCACGAAAGATAGGGGCTCACTGGCCCATGATGACCGACTTGATGCCCTGGCAATCGGCGTTCAATTCTTCACTGATTCCATGGAGAAGGATTCTGAGGTGGGAGCTTCGGAGATGCTTGAAGAGTACCTAATGCAGCACATGGAAGACCCGCTTGTGGGCTTCGAGGATCACCGACAAATGATGATTGGTGACGTGATGATGCAGTACGAGGAAGACGGAACGACCACCAATTACATGGGGTGGTGACTACTTAAAGGGGCCTTCGGGTCCCTTATTTTTCAGCTTTTGCCAGGGCTACAGGCCACGTCCTGCAAGGGCTCCAAAAGCACCCACTATAACCATAGGGAGGCTTAAAGTTACTCTCTCTTAGAGATACCTCTGAGACCTCTCTGAGACCTCCTGTTTGGGTGGTGGCTATCACCATCCTTACCACCTTCTCTATTAACAGCTCAAAGGAGGCTGAAGCATGATCACAGTAATGACTACTCGCTGGCAGACCTTTGTGGCTGTCGTTAAGGCCCTGGCGAAGCACCGGGCTACTTACAAATTCCTTGCGTTGCTCTTGGTGACTCTCGGACTTACTAAAGGAGGGCCATTAGTGGAAAGCCTCGGTAACGTGGTCTGCGTTATAGTGACTGGCGGGTGTGCTGAATGACCTCTTGATGGTCCCTTTGAGAATCTGACAGAAAAATCTGAATGACCACCTCAACTGTTCTACGCCACCAGTTCCCCCCGTGGCCCCTCTCGCGCCTGAGCCTTACCGCATGGGTGCGCCTGGGGTCCTTAACGTGCGTCCATGCGCCTCTGTAAGTTGGTCGTTTGGGCCCGCTGGGCTGTGTCAAGTTTGTACTAAGAGAGCCGCTAAGCCACTGATTCTATTGGGTTCGTAAAGAGTTCTTGCAGTTCTGCATGAACTGGCCCTTGAGGCCGTAGACGGCGGCGCCGACCTTGTAGGTCTTGCCATCGGCGGCGAGGGCGATACTGCTGGCGAGCAGGGAGAGGGCCGCCACGGCGGCCAAGGTTGTACCAAGTTTCATGAGGGGAACTCCGGTTATTGTTGTAGTGGGTCGTTCTCTAGCGTTTTTTCTTGCGCCACACGTCGATCAGTACTGCAAACACGATGATCAGGCCCTTGGCGACCTGCTGGTAATACGAGGAGACGCCGAGCAGGTTCAGCCCGTTGTTGATCACCCCGATCAACAGCGCACCAAACAGCGTGCCGACAATGCTGCCGGTGCCGCCCGACAGGCTGGTGCCGCCGATCACCACGGCGGCAATCGCATCCAACTCATAGGAAACCCCGGCCTGGGGCAGGGCCGAGGTGGTGCGTGCCGACAACACCACACCGGCCAACCCGGCGAGCAGGCCCGAGACCACGTACACCGAAAACATCACCTTGCGCACGCCGATCCCGGAGGTGCGCGCGCTCTTTTCATTACCGCCCACCGCGTACACATAGCGGCCGTAAGTGGTGTAGCGCAGCACCATCCAGAAGATCAGCGCAACCACCGCGAAGATGATGATCGGCACGCCAATCGGGCCGATCTTGCCGATGCCCAAGGCCAGGTAGGCGTCGGGCAGGTCGGTGATCGGGCTGCCGTCGTTGAGGATGAACGTCATGCCCCGCGCAATGCTGAGCATGCCGAGGGTGGCCACGAACGGCGGGATCGACAGGTTGGCGACCATAAAGCCGTTG
Source organism: Pseudomonas fildesensis (assembly GCF_001050345.1). GTDB lineage: Bacteria > Pseudomonadota > Gammaproteobacteria > Pseudomonadales > Pseudomonadaceae > Aquipseudomonas > Aquipseudomonas fildesensis. The sequence goes on from NZ_LFMW01000039.1 coordinate 18,794, forward strand.
ACCACGCCGAGCATCGCCCCAGCGAACATCCCGGCACTCACCGCAGCCAGCAAGCCATAGCCCTGGGTTGCAACCATGGCGCTGCACAGCCCGGCAAAGGCCAGGATCGAGCCCACCGACAGGTCGATGCCCTTGGTCAGGATCACGTAGGTCATGCCCACGGCAAGGATGCCGTTGATGGAGGTCTGGCGCAGGATGTCCATCCAGTTGCGCCAGGTCATGAAGTATTCGCTGGAGAACGCCATCACCACGCACAGCAGAATAAACACCAGCGGCAGGCCGAAGCGGTCGAGGGACAAGCGCAGGCGATTGCGCGGCGCGGCAGTAATCGGTGCGGCGATGGTTTTGGCATTCATGAGGCAAGACTCAACAAGGCTTCCTGGGAAAGGGCGGTATCGGTGCTGATGGTTACCAGCCGGCCGCCCTTGAATACGGCGATGCGATCGCTCAGGTGCAGCAGTTCCGGCGCTTCCGACGACACCACGATGGCGGCACCTCCGGCACGTACGAACTGGTCGAGCAGGTGGTAGATCTCCTGCTTGGCGCCTTCGTCGATGCCGCGGGTGGGTTCATCGCACAAAAGGCACACCGGCTCGGTCGACAGGCACTTGGCGAGCACCACTTTCTGTTGGTTGCCGCCGCTCATGGATGCCACCGGCAGTTCCAGGGACGTGGTCTTGATTTGCAGGCGCTTGACCATGTCCTGGGCCAATTGGGTTTCCTTGCGCGCATTGATCAGCGACCAACTCGACAGGCGTTTGTAGGCCGATAGCGCAATGTTCGAAAGAATGCTGCCGGTGAGCACCAGGCCGCTGTCCTTGCGGTCTTCGGTGACCAGCGACACGCCGGCATTGATGGTCGCCTTGGGCAGGCCGATCGGCATCGGTTTGCCTTGCAGGGTGACACTGCCGGAATCCGCCACCGTCAGCCCGTAGATACAGTTGAGGAATTCACTGCGCCCCGAACCCATCAGGCCATAGATGCCGAGGATTTCGCCCTGGCGCAGTTGCAGGCTGATGTCGTGGAACTCGCCGTTGCGACTCAGGTTATCGACCTGCAGGCAGGTCTGGGCGGCGCATTCGCGACCGACCTTGTGGTCGATGCGCGTCAGCTCCTGGCCGACGATGCCGCGTACCAAATGGTCGCGATCGATATCGGCCATGCGCCCGCTTTCCACAAAGGCGCCGTCGCGGAAGATGCTGTAGTCATCGGCGATCTGCGCCAGTTCGCTCAAACGATGAGACACATAGACGATGCCGGCGCCACGCGCGGTGAGGCGGCGAATGGCCTTGAACAGGGTTTGCGCCTCGCGCTCGCCGATGGCCGAGGTGGGTTCGTCCATGATCATCACCTGGCAGTCATGGCTGAACGCCTTGGCGATTTCCACCAGTTGGATCTGCGCCACGCTCAGGCGGTGCATGAGGCAGGTGGCGTCGACGTCGAACTCCAGGCTTTCCAGCAGCTCGCGGGTACGGCGGTTCAAGGCCTTGTTGTCGACGATGCAGCCGGCATGCCTTGGTTCGCGGCCCAGCCAGATGTTTTCGGCGACGGTCATATAGGGAATGGGTTCCAGCTCCTGAGTGATCATCGCGATCCCCGAAGTCAGGGCTTCACTCGGGCGGTTGAACTGCACGGGTGAGCCGTTGAGCAGGATAGTGCCCGCATCACGCTGGGTGATGCCCATCAGGATGCTCAGGAAAGTCGACTTGCCTGCTCCGTTGCCACCGCACAGGGCGTGGACGCTGCCGGCCCGCAGAGAGAGGCGCCCGTCACGCAGGGCAGGGATCCCGGCGTAAGCCTTGGCGACGTGTTCAGCCTGGAGCAGTAATGGCGTGGCCATCGGCGTGTCCTCGTGCTGTGAATTCTTATTAGGTCACACAGTCATGCATGTTTCGCTGTGATCATATGTTTACCAAATGAAATTCTGATCAGTCAATCTCTTTCACTGAAAAGATGTGATTCTCATGTATAGCGTGAATATGGCGTTTTTAAAGGGGTTTGACTGGGAGGTCAGTTAAAACTCGCTTGACATAAGGGGCTTGATGTCCGAGAAATGACTGAGAGAAATTTCACTTAATGATCATATGATCAGCCATAAGTACGATCACGGCAGCGGAGCCAGACGCCATGAACACACTTTTTCCGGTAGCTATCGGATGCGATGAAGCGGGTTTTGAGCTCAAGGAGCTTTTAAAGCGCCATATCGAGGCGCTGGGGCATCCGGTGACGGACTTCGGCACCCATTCCACTGCGCCGGTGCTGTATCCGGACATCGCGTTGGCGGTGGCCAATGCGATCAACGCCGGGCAACAAAGGCTGGGCGTGCTGGTGTGCGGCACAGGGATCGGCATGGCAATTTCGGCGAACAAGGTACTGGGCATTCGTGCGGCACAGGCCCATGACACCTATTCGGCGGAGCGGGCGCGCAAGAGCAACGATGCGCAAATCCTGTCCATCGGTGCGCGGGTGATCGGCGCCGAGCTGGCTAAAAGCATCGTCACCTCATTCCTGGCATCCGAGTTCGAGGCGGCGCGTTCCGGGGCCAAGGTCGAGCGCATTAATGCGATTGAGCGTGATGGGCATCAGTAGTGGACGGGACGGGGCAAGAGTCGGGAGAATGCGCCTTTGACGCCGAAACGGAAGCCCGTCCCCATGAGTGACAGTACCCAGCGCATGGCCAGCGATATCGATCAGATGACCGAAGTGGCGATGCTCTATTACCTCGAGAACGTCACTCAGGAAGCCATCGCCAAACGCTTCGACCTGTCGCGGGCAAAAGTCAGCCGCCTGCTCAAACGTGCGCGGGATGAAGGGATTGTCGAGGTGCGTGTGTTGCAGCACCCGGCGATGAACAATGAGCTGGAGCAGGCGTTGGTGGAGCGTTTCAAGCTCGACCGCGCCTTGATCGCCGTCGACCACAGTGATCCCGACACCCAGCGCTCGGCCGTCGCCAGCCTGGTAGCCAACTACCTGAATAAAACCCTCAGCGACGGCATGATTGTCGCGGTGGGCATGGGTCGTAACGTTGGCGCGGTGGCCGATAACGTATTCCTGCCGGTGACGCGCAATTGCACATTTGTCTGTGCGATTGGCGGCTCGCTCAAGGCTGGCGAATACATGAACCCCGACCATATTTGCCGCCGCCTGGCCCTGCGCTTCGGCGGCGAGAGTGAAAGCCTGTATGCCCCGGCCCTGGTGGCCAACCCGGAACTGCGCGGCGTGCTGATCAATAACGACACGGTGCGTTCGACCCTGGATCGCGCGCGACGGGCGGACATCGCGTTGATCGGCATCGGCGACATGAGCGAAAACAGCAACATGGTGCGTATGGGCTGGTTCTCACCCCAGGAAATTGCCCAGGCGCGGTTGTCCGGCACAGTGGGCGACATGATGGGTTATGACTTTATCGATATTCACGGCCAGCCGACGGTCAACGCCATTCAGGGGCGGGTGATCGGGTTGACGGTGCAGGAGTTGTTCCGGATTCCGGACGTGGTGGCGATTGCCAGCGAGAACACCAAGGCGGCGGCTACGCTGGGCGCGTTGCGGTCCGGGGTGATCAATACGTTGGCGACGACGGTGACTAATGCGCATACGATTTTGGCGTTGGATGATGCGACGCGTAAGTCCTGACACGACGCAGGTCAAAATTGATCGTTCCCACGCTCCGCGTGGGAATGCTGCCCTTGACGCTCTGTGTCACCCTGGCGACAGGGTTTAGTCCGGGACGCAGAGTGTCCAAAGAGGCGCTCCCACGCGGAGCGTGGGAACGATCAGTGTGTTGGTTTGCACAGATTTTGTAATAGTTTTGCGTTGTAGGAAATTTGTATTTCGACTGTACGATTCAAGTCCTTTTGTTATTGCAGGATTTGCATGAACACCCTCTCGGAGCCTCCCAGTCGTCTTTCCCCAAGACATCTGCTGCCGCTGTTCCCGCTGAAGCACCCCGTATTCCGACTGCTAGTCTTGTCTCGGTCCCCTGATCGCACATTGCCGTGTCCGGCATTCTGAAACCTAGATAGAGATTTTAATAAATGGAATGGTTAGCGGATCCAACGGCCTGGCTAGGCCTGTTGACCTTGATTGTGCTGGAACTGGTGCTGGGCATCGACAACCTGGTGTTTATCGCGATCCTGGCGGACAAGTTGCCACCGGAGCAGCGTGACCGTGCGCGGTTGATCGGTTTGTCCCTGGCACTGCTGATGCGCCTGGGGCTGTTGGCGAGTATTTCCTGGTTGGTCACCCTTACCCAACCGTTGTTCGAGGTGTTCGACAAGAGCTTCTCCGGCCGTGACCTGATCATGCTGTTTGGTGGTGTGTTCCTGTTGTTCAAGGCCACCATGGAACTGCATGAGCGCCTCGAAGGCCATGTGGCCCAGCGTAGCGGCAACGTGGCGTATGCGATGTTTTGGCCAATCGTGGCGCAGATCGTAGTGCTTGACGCGGTGTTCTCCCTCGACGCGGTGATTACCGCCGTGGGCATGGTGGATGAGCTGGCGGTGATGATGATCGCGGTGATTGTGTCCATCGGCCTGATGATTGTCGCGAGCAAGCCGTTGACCCGTTTCGTCAACGCGCACCCGACGGTGATCATGCTGTGCCTGGGCTTCCTGATGATGATCGGTTTTGCCCTGACCGCCGAAGGCTTGGGCTTCCATATTCCGAAGGGTTACCTGTACGCCGCCATTGGTTTCTCGATCCTGATTGAGGTGTTCAACCAGATCGCCCGGTCCCGTCGCAAGAAATCCGCGCAAGGCGTGTTGCCGGTGCGTGAGCGTACCGCCCATGCGGTGATGCGCTTGCTCGGCGGCCGCAGCCTGGCGGTGGAAGAGGTAGGTGAAGAGGTGGCCGACCTGTTGGGCGAGACGGATGCGGCGCAAGGCCCGCTGTTTGACCGGCGTGAGCGCGTGATGATCAGCGGCGTGCTGCAATTGGCCGAACGGCCGATCCGCACCCTGATGACACCACGGGCCAAGGTTGACTACATAGACTTGGCGGACGATCCCGACAGTATCCGCCTGAAACTGATGCATTCGTCCTACTCGCGGCTGCCGTTGATCCGCAACGGTGCCGTTGATGAACCATTAGGCTTCGTGCACAAGAAGGAATTGCTCAAGGAGTACCTGGGCGGTAACGAGCCGAACCTGGAACACCTAGCGCGCCGGGCAATCAACCTGCTGGAGAGTTTCTCGATCCTCAACGCCCTGGAGCAGATGCGCCAGGAATCGACCCACATCGCCTTCGTAATCAACGAATTCGGTGACTTCGTGGGTGTGTTGAGCATGACCGACATCCTTGAATCCATCGCCGGCGAGTTGCCGGACGCCAGCGAAATCGAAGGGCCGGATATCGTCGAGGAGGGTGATGGCTTTCGCGCCAATGGTGCCTTGAACCTTAATCAGATTCGTCAGCGCACGGGTTTCAAGGCCGTCGCGACTGAGGACTATCAGACCTTGGCCGGTTTGGTGATGAGCCTGCTGGACCGCTTGCCGAGGGTGGGCGATAGCCTGGAGCATGAGGGTTGGCGCCTGACGGTGGCGGCGGTGGAGGAGCGTCGGGTGACGCAGGTGGCTTTGCGGCCTTGCGACGTGCATAGCGCCTGAAGGTCTTCTGTACAAACTGCGCTTGTTCTTCCTCGGGGCCAAAACCCTTGAATTTTTCCTTCAGGGTGCCGCCGAGGAAGATCAGCAGTGTTGGGGTGCCCGTGACCTCCGGGTGCCTCGGCGTCTGGGCGCAATCCAGTATCAGGCTCACCACGCCTTTGTACTTGCTGGCGATCTCATTGAACAACGGTCCCGCAGTCGAGCAGGCCGGGCAGTGATCCGAGACAAACAGGAGAAACACGGGCCGTGATGTACTCAGTACCCGTTGATATTCCTCGGCATTGGCAATGGTTGCAGTCGCATATCCCATGACAGTATTCCTCCTGGACGGCGCGGGTTTTTGCCAACGCTAAGCCCGGGAATTTCACACGTCTACTGTCAACCTTCACAGGTCCCCCTCGCGCTCCACGCGTTCGCGCGCCTGACTCGCGCATTTCCTGTACTCCTCATTGTTCCGGGACGCCTTGGTCCGGCAATAGCCGTGGTGATGTTGGCTGCTGTAGTCAGTACCCAAGGCATCCTTGATGCTTGGCCAGCTCTTCTTTGCATTCGCGAAGGTCGTCAACGATGACGCAGGAAACCAGCATAAACGCGGCGCCGGGACGTTTTTCGCCAGCAAGCCGCCTCCCAAAGGGGACCGTGTACAACCTGCATCAAGGTTAGCCAGGCCTGACAAATCGCGCCCTGCATTGGTGCGCAGTAACACCGTTGCGGCGCACTCGTATGGAACTGTCACCACAGCCTGAGGCCTTGGGTAGCAATCTGATTCCAGATGCTGGCGTAACGCTGCCTTGCACTTATTAATTTATCTATTTGATTTATAACGAATTCAATCCCTCCATATTTTTCTGTCAGCGCCTATGGCACACTTTCTGCTATCTATTCCGTTGTTACATACTAAGTTCCGGTATAGCGGAATACACAACTCCTGGAGTGCTTGTCATGCATCACCGACCTTCCGTGTTTAAAGCGTGTGTTTTTCTCTTCGCCGCATCGGCTTCCCTCGCAAGCGTCGTGCACGCGGCGGACAGCAAGCTCGATGATGTGCTCAAGCGTGGGCACCTGATCGTGGGTACAGGCAGTACCAATGCGCCGTGGCACTTCCAGGGAGCGGATGGCAAGTTGCAGGGTTTTGATATCGACATCGGCCGCATTGTGGCCAAGGGTTTGTTTAACGACCCAAGCAAGGTCGAGTACGTGGTGCAGTCATCCGACGCGCGCATTCCCAACCTGCTGACCAACAAGGTCGATATGAGTTGCCAGTTCATCACCGTCACCGCCAGCCGTGCGCAGCAGGTGGCGTTTACCCTGCCGTACTACCGCGAAGGCGTGGGCCTGCTGCTGCCGGCCAATAGCAAGTACAAGGAAATCGAAGACCTGCAGGCCGCCGGTGACGGCGTCACTGTGGCCGTGCTGCAAAACGTCTACGCCGAAGAACTGGTGCACCAGGCGTTGCCCAAGGCCAAGGTCGACCAGTACGACAGCGTCGACCTGATGTACCAGGCCGTAAACTCCGGTCGCGCCGATGCCGCTGCTACCGACCAGTCTTCGGTCAAGTACCTGATGGTGCAGAACCCTGGCCGCTACCGCAGCCCAACCTACGCCTGGAGCCCGCAAACCTACGCGTGTGCCGTCAAGCGTGGCGATCAGGACTGGCTGAATTTCGTCAACACCGCGCTGCATGAAGCCATGACCGGTGTGGAATTCCCCACCTACAAGGCCTCGTTCAAGCAGTGGTTCGGTGTCGACCTGCCAGAGCCCGCGATTGGTTTCCCTGTTGAATTCAAGTGATTCGTAAAAAACCGGGGTGCCCGTCAAGGCGCCCCAACTAGGTACTGTTGACCATGAACTATCAGTTGAACTTTGCCGCCGTGTGGCGCGATTTCGACACCTTGCTGGCGGGGCTCGGTCTGGGCCTGCAACTGGCACTGCTGTCGATCGCCATCGGTTGCGTGATCGGCCTGCTGATGGCATTTGCCATGCTGTCCAGGCACCGTGCGCTGCGAATTTTCGCCTCGGTGTATGTGACGGTGGTGCGCAATACGCCGATCCTGGTGTTGATCCTGTTGATCTACTTCGCGCTGCCCAGCCTGGGCATTCGCCTGGACAAAATCCCCTCGTTCATCATCACGCTGTCGTTGTACGCCGGTGCCTACCTGACCGAAGTGTTCCGCGCCGGGCTGTTGAATATCCCCAAGGGCTTGCGCGAAGCCGGCTTGGCCATCGGCCTGGGCGAGTGGCGGATTCGTGCGTATATCACCGTGCCGGTGATGTTGCGCAACGTGCTGCCAGCGCTGTCGAATAACTTTATCTCGCTGTTCAAGGACACCTCCCTGGCGGCCGCGATTGCGGTGCCCGAGCTGACCTATTACGCCCGCAAGATCAACGTCGAAAGCTACCGGGTGATTGAAACCTGGCTGGTCACGACCGCGCTCTACGTGGCTGCCTGTTACCTCATCGCCATGCTGCTCCGGTACCTGGAACAGCGTCTGGCGATCCGTCGTTAAGGAAGGTTTCCATGTACGAATCCCCCAGCTGGTTGCATGAGTTGTGGATCGCCCGGGAAACCCTCTGGGCGGGCTTCCAGGCCAGTGTGTCTGTGTCGGCGCTGGCGATTATCTTTGGCACCCTGATTGGCATCGTCGCCGGGTTGATCCTGACCTACGGCAAGTTCTGGATGCGCGCGCCGTTCCGCCTGTATGTCGACCTGATCCGTGGCACGCCGGTGTTTGTGTTGGTGTTGGCGTGTTTCTACATGCTCCCGGCGCTCGGTTGGCAGATCACCGCGTTCCAGGCCGGTGCCGTCGGGCTGACGTTGTTCTGCGGCTCCCACGTCTCGGAAATCGTGCGCGGCGCGCTGCAAGCCCTTCCCCGTGGTCAACTGGAAGCGGGCAGGGCGATTGGCCTGACGTTCTACCAGTCGCTCGGCTACGTGCTGTTGCCCCAGGCGCTGCGGCAGATCCTGCCGACGTGGGTCAATTCCTCCACGGAAATCGTCAAGGCTTCGACCCTGTTATCGGTGATCGGCGTGGCCGAATTGCTGCTGAGCACTCAGCAGGTGATCGCGCGCACCTTCATGACCCTCGAGTTCTATCTGTTCGCCGGGTTTCTGTTTTTTGTCATCAACTACGCCATCGAGTTATTCGGGCGCTACATTGAAAAGCGGGTGGCCTTGCCATGAACCAACCTCAAACAACCCAACCGCTGCTGAACATTCGCGGGCTGCGTAAACAATACGGCCAGGTCGAAGTGCTCAAGGGCGTCGACCTGTCCATGCAGCGCGGCAATGTCGTGACGTTGATCGGCTCCAGCGGCTCGGGCAAGACCACGCTGCTGCGGTGCGTCAACCTGCTCGAAGAGTTCCAGGGCGGGCAGATCACTTTGGACGGCGAGTCCATCGGCTACAGCGAAATCGCCGGCAAGCGTGTGCGTCATCCCGAGCGTGTGATCGCCCAGCACCGCGCGATGACCGGCATGGCGTTCCAGCAATTCAACCTGTTCCCGCATCTGACCGCGTTGCAGAACGTCACCCTCGGTCTGCTCAAGGTCAAGAAGATGGGCAGGGACGAAGCGGTGGCCCTCGCTGAAAAGTGGCTGGACCGCGTCGGCCTGCTGGAGCGGCGCAACCACTTCCCCGGCCAGTTGTCCGGCGGCCAGCAGCAGCGTGTGGCGATTGCCCGCGCGATTGCGATGAACCCTAGCCTGATGCTGTTCGACGAAGTCACCTCGGCCCTCGACCCGGAGCTGGTGGGTGAAGTGCTCAGCGTGATCAAGGGCCTGGCGGAAGAGGGCATGACCATGTTGCTGGTCACCCACGAAATGCGCTTTGCCTATGAAGTGTCCGACAAGATCGTGTTCATGAACCAGGGGCGCATTGAAGAGCAGGGCACGGCGAAGGACATCTTCGAACGGCCGCAGTCGCCGCGCCTGGCGGAGTTTCTGAAGAACATTCGTTTTTAATTTTCACTCAAGGAGAACATTTTATGAGCATTACTCGTTACGGCACCGGCAGCACCGCCGGCGGCGGCCAGCCACGTCCTTTCGCCCGCGCGGTGGAAGCGGACGGCTGGCTCTACGTCTCGGGCCAGGTGCCGGCGGTGGACGGTGAAATCATCAACGGCGGCATCGTCGAGCAAACCCGCCAGACCCTGCGCAACGTGGTGGCGATTCTTGAAGAGTCTGGCTACGAACTCAAGGATGTGGTGCGCGTCGGTGTATGGCTGGAAGACCCACGGGATTTCTGGAGCTTCAACAAAGTGTTCGGCGAATACTTCACCCCGGAACACGCCCCGGCGCGGGCCTGCGTGCAGGCCAACATGATGGTGGACTGCAAGGTCGAGATTGATTGCGTGGCCTACAAGAAAAAAGGCTAAATGATCGTTCCCACGCTCCGCGTGGGAACGCCGCCCTGGACGCTCCGCGTCCGCTTTTGTGACGCAGAGCGTCACGGTATGCATTCCCACGCAGAGCATGGGAACGATCATCTGCAACGGGACCAAACACCGCCATGACCGAAGACACCATCAAACGCCGCGCCAAAGGCCTGGACCGTGCATTCGATATCCTCGATTTCCTCAAGGAAATCGGCCAGCCCCTGCGCCCGAATGATATTGCCAGCGGCATCGGCAGCCCGAAATCCACCGTCTACGAACTGGTCGCTTCCCTGCTGGAACGGCGCATCCTGGAGACGGTGGGCAAGGACGGTCACGTCTACCTTGGCCGCCAGTTGTACTTCCTCGGCCAGGCGCACCTGCGCCATTTTGATCTGACCCGCGAAGCCGACCACGCCTTGCAGGAGATCGTTAGCCAGACCCACGAAACCGCGCAAATGTGCCTGCTCAACGGGCGCAAATACACAGTGGCGCTGATGCGCGAAGGCGAGCGGCATTTCCGCATCTCGTCTGACATCGGCGAAAACGCGCCGATCCCGTGGACCGCGTCCGGGCGCCTGTTGCTGGGGCACTTGAGCGACCAGCAAATTATCGACCTGATCGACCACGACGACTTCATCCTGCCGGACGGCCAGCGCCTTCAGCTGGAGACCTTCCTCGCGCAAATCCGTCAGGCCACCCTCGATGGCTTCTTTTCCTTCGACAGTGTGGCCGACACCTTTACCCATTGTTTTGCCGCCCCGGTCCGGGACGCGCAGGGCATCAGCATTGCGACCCTGTGCATCGTCGCCCCACGGGCCGATGCGCTCAAAAACTACAACGACTATCGCCGGGTGTTGATCGAAAGCGCCAACAACCTGGCTCGTCGCATCAACGAATAGGAGCTTTTGCATGTCTGCCATCAATGCCGTTGAAAAAGGCGCCGCCGCTGTTGGCGCCCACCTGGTCCGCGACGTCAGCCTGCCCGCTCTGGTGCTGCACCGCGATGCGCTGGAACACAACATTCGCTGGATGCAGGACTTTGTCAGCAAGAGTGGCGCAGAGCTCGCACCCCACGGCAAAACCAGCATGATGCCGGCGCTGTTCCAGCGTCAGATCAGCGCAGGCGCCTGGGGTATTACCCTGGCCAACGCCGTACAAACCCGCGCGGCCTATGCCGGTGGTGTGCGCCGTGTGCTGATGGCCAACCAACTGGTGGGCGCGCCGAACATGGCGCTGATTGCCGACCTGCTGGCCGACACAGGCTTCGACTTCCATTGCATGGTCGACCACCCGGACAACGTCGCCGACCTGGGGCTGTTCTTCGCCGCCCGTGGCCTGCGCCTGAACGTAATGATCGAATACGGCGTGGTTGGCGGCCGTTGCGGTTGCCGCAGCGAGCAGGAAGTGCGCGACCTCGCCAAAGCGATCAAGGCTCAGCCGGCTTTGGCGCTTACCGGCATTGAAGGCTACGAAGGTGTGATCCACGGCGAGCACGCCGTCAGCGGTATCCGCGACTTCGCCGCCAGCCTGGTGCGCCTGGCAGTGGACCTGCAGAACAACGGTTCCTTCGACCTGCCCAAGCCCATCGTCACGGCGTCGGGTTCGGCCTGGTACGACCTGATCGCCGAGTCCTTCGAAACACAAAATGCCGCCGGCCGTTTCCTCAGTGTGTTGCGCCCTGGCAGCTACGTGGCCCACGACCACGGTATCTACAAAGAGGCGCAATGCTGCGTGCTCGACCGTCGCAGCGACCTCAACGAAGGCCTGCGCCCGGCGCTGGAAGTCTGGGCCCATGTGCAATCGATGCCCGAGCCGGGTTTTGCGGTGATCGCCCTGGGCAAGCGTGACGTGGCCTACGACGCCGGTTTGCCAGTGCCGCTCAAGCGCTATAAGGCCGGTATTTTGCCGGCGGAAGGCGATGACGTGGGCGCTTGCAAGGTCACGGCGGTGATGGACCAGCACGCGTTCATGACCGTGGCGCCGGGTGTTGAGCTGCGCATTGGCGACATCATTTCCTTTGGTACATCGCACCCTTGCCTGACCTTCGACAAGTGGCAAGTCGGGTGCCTGGTGGATGAGCAGTTGCAGGTGATCGAGTCCCTGCATACCTGTTTCTAGACCGCGACGCTCCCATCGCCGGCAAGCCGGCTCCTACATTTGTTATGCGTTTCCCGTAGGAGCTGGCTTGCCGGCGATGGCGCCATCAGCCACACCAGAGACACCTGCCATGACCACCCAACCCCGCATCGCCCTCATCGGCGAATGCATGATCGAACTGCAGCATCGCGCCGACGGCAGCCTGCAACAAAGCTTCGGCGGCGACACCTTGAACGCGGCGGTGTACCTGCGCCGCGAGCTGGGGGACATCGGCACAGTGGACTACGTCACCGCCCTGGGCGATGACAGCTTCAGCGATGCCATGTGCCAACAGTGGAGCGATGAAGGCCTCGGCCTGGGTATGGTTCAACGCCTACCCGGCCGTTTGCCGGGCTTGTACTGCATCCAGACCGATGCCAGCGGCGAACGCAGATTCCTCTATTGGCGCAACGAAGCGGCCGTGCGCGATTGCTTCACCACGCCGGCGGCGGAACCGATTCTGGCGGCGTTGCCGGGCTATGACGTGGTGTATTTCAGCGGCATAACCCTTGCGGTGCTGGGTGAGGTCGGACGTGAGCGCTTGCTGCAAACCCTGATCGAAACCCGTCGGCGTGGTGGCGGGGTGGTGTTCGACAACAACTACCGGCCGCGGCTGTGGGCCAATGTGGACGCTGCCCGTGAGGCTTATCGCAAGGTGCTGGCCGAGGTGGATATCGCCTTGCTGACCGAAGATGACGAGCGTGCGTTGTTTGGTTATGCGGACAGCGAACAGGTGTTTGCGGCGTATCCGACGATTGCAGAAGTGGTGCTCAAGCGTGGCGCAGAGGCGTGTTTGATCCGCTGCGACGGCGAGCGTTTTGCCGTGCCGGCGTTGAACGTCGAGAAGGTGGTGGACACCACGGCGGCGGGGGATTCGTTCAGCGCTGCGTACCTGGCCAGTCGGCTTAAGGGTGAGTCGCCAGAGGCGGCCGCACTGGCCGGTCATCAGTTGGCAAGCCGGGTCATTCAGGTGCCAGGCGCGCTGATTCCCCGAGTGTAAGCCGATCTATTGTGGCGAGCGGGTTTGTTGTGGCAAACCCGCTCGCCACAACAAGCCCGCCAGGCACCTCATAATTGATCGTTCCCACTCCGCGTGGGAACGATCTCTTCAGTCGCGGTAAAACACCTGCACCAGGTGATACCCGAACTTGCTCTTGATCGGCCCATGCACCACCCGCAGTGGTTTCTTGAAAATCACTGCATCAATCACCCCGACCATCTGCCCCGGCCGAACCTCGCCCAGATCACCCCCGCGCTTGCCGGACGGGCAGGTGGAATACTTCTTGGCCAGCACATCGAACGCTTCGCCCTTGGCGATGCGCTGTTTGAGCTGTTCGGCTTCTTCGCTGGTTTTCACCAGGATATGACGGGCTTGGGCTTTCATTGATCTCTACCAGGTGTGCGGCGGCGCGCGATTATGCCTGAACTCATTCGACGACGCTGATCATGCTACGGATTTTGGTGGCCAGCAGGTCGATGGAAAACGGCTTGGCCACCATGTCCATGCCGTCTTCCAGGAACCCTTGGCGTTCGGCGGCTTTCTCGGCGTAACCGGTCATGAACAGCACCTTTAGGCCCGGCCGGTGCTGGCGCGCGATTTCCGCCAATTGCCGGCCGTTCATGCCCGGCAGGCCGACGTCGGTCACCAGCAAGTCCACGCGCAAATCCGACTCCAGCAACGGCAGCGCTCCGCGTGAATCCGCGGCCTGGTGCGCGGTGTAGCCCAACTCGTCGAGCACATTGACCACCAGCATGCGCACCGCCGGGTCGTCCTCGACCACCACCACGGCTTCACCGGCCAGTGCCACTGGGGCTTCGCTCAGCTGCGGCGTTTGGTTGCTTTCCAGGGCCGTGCCATGCAGGCGCGGCAGGTACAGGCGCACGCAGGTGCCTTGGCCCGGTTCGCTCTGGATGGTCACATGCCCGCCAGACTGCTGGGCAAACCCGTAGATCATCGACAGCCCCAGGCCGGTGCCCTGGCCGATGGGTTTGGTGGTGAAAAACGGATCGAACGCCTTGGCGAGGATCTTCGGCGCCATGCCGCTGCCGTTGTCGCTCACGCCGAGCATCACGTAGTCGCCGGCCTTGACCGGTTCGAGGGTGGTGATGTCGGTGCCGTCCAGGTAGCTGTTGGCGGTTTCGATCAACAGTTCGCCGCCGTCGGGCATCGCGTCGCGTGCGTTGATCACCAGGTTGAGCAGGGCGTTTTCCAGCTGGCTGGCGTCGGTGTTCACGGCCCAGATATCGTTGCCCAGTTGCACCTTGAGTGCGATGTGCGCGCCCTTGGTGCGCTGGAACAGATCCTCCAGGGAGGCCACCAACTGGTTGGGGTCGGTGGGGCGACGGTCCAGCGACTGGCGCCGCGAGAACGCCAGCAGGCGGTGGGTGAGGGCGGCAGCGCGGTGCGCGGAGGACACGGCGGCGTCGGTGAAACGGCCGATGTCCTCGCTGCGCCCGGCGGCGATATAGCGCTGCATCAGGTCGAGGCTGCCGATGATCCCGGTGAGCATATTGTTGAAGTCATGGGCGATACCGCCGGTGAGCTGCCCCACCGCTTCCATCTTCTGCGCATGACGCAGCGCATCTTCGGCGCGCTCGCGCTCGACCATCTCGCTTTGCAGGCGCTGGTTCGCCTCGGCCAGCGCCTGGGTGCGCTGCGCCACACGTTCTTCGAGGTTCTCGTTAAGGTGGCGCAGGGCCTGCTCGGTGTGTTTGCGTTCGGTGAGGTCCAGCGCTGCGCCCAGAAAGCGCGCGGGGCGACCGTGGTGATCCTTGTAGCAACGCCCGCGCGCAAACACCCAGCGCACTTCGCCGTCGGCTTGCAGCAAGCGGTATTCCTCGGCGTATTCGGTGCCGTGGGTGATGCAGTGCTTGATGCTGCGCGCTACCGTGCCACGGTCTTCGGGGTGCACGCCTTGCAGGTAATCACTGATGGGCAGCAGGCCTGCGTCGCCGGGGTCGACGCCATGCAGGTAGGCGAAGTGCGCGTCGGCGATAAAGCGGTCTTCACCGATGTCCCAGTCCCAGGTGCCCACCGCGTCGGTGGCGGCCAGGGCCAGTTGCAGGCGTTGTTCGGTGTTGTGCTGGGCCTTGAGGCTGGCTTCGGAGCGCTGTTGCAGTTCGAGGGTTTTGCTGCGGCGCTCGTTGGTCTCGATGGCCGTGACCAGGATGCCGGCGACATCGCCGCTTTCATCACGGATCGGGCTGTAGGTCAGGTCGAGCCAGATTTCAGTGTCGCGATGGTTGCGCTGCAGCACGAAGCGCTGCTCGCTGAACGTGCGCACTTGGCCGCTGAGGACGGCGTCGTAGATAGGCGCGGTGAAGCTTTCCAGCTCCGGCCAGGCTTCGTGCGCCGGTTGACCCAGTGCGTCGGGGTGCTTGTTACCCGCTAGCAGGGCAAAGCCGTCGTTATAGAGTTGAGTGAGTTGGCTGCCCCACAACAGCAGCATCGGCATCGGTGAATGGATGACGATGTCCACGGCTGTACGCAGGCTTTGCGGCCAATCGTTGGCCTCACCGAGCGGGCTTTGCGCCCAGTCCAGCCGCGCAATCAATGCGCCGACTTCGCTACCGGTGGATGTTCCCTTCATAAAAAGCCCTGCGCGTAACGCTTTGAAAAGTGACAAAAGCCGATTATCCCGTGAGTCGGGAACAGCTGACTACCCCTCGGAAAATAGCATGCCTTGGGGCGTTGTCTTCAAATGAGTGTTACAGGGCTGAAACCTTTCATCTTCACGCGAGTTCAGGGCGGTCGCGAAACTGCGCCAGGGCCTCCGGGTTTGCCAGTGCGTCGGTGTTTTTCACCGCTTCGCCGTGTACCACGTTGCGCACCGCCAGTTCGACGATCTTGCCGCTGATGGTGCGCGGGATATCCGTGACTGCGAGGATTTTCGCTGGCACATGGCGCGGTGTGGTGTTGGCACGGATCACCTGGCGGATCTGCTGTTGCAGTGCCTCATCCAATTGGACCCCGTCATTGAGCCGCACAAACAGCACCACGCGCACATCGTCCTGCCAGCGTTGGCCGATGGCGAGGCTTTCCTGCACCTGCGGGACTTTTTCCACCTGGCGATAAATCTCGGCGGTACCGATGCGCACGCCACCGGGGTTGAGCACCGCGTCGGAGCGCCCGTGAATCAACAGGCTGCCGTTGGGCCGCTGCTCGGCGTAATCGCCCTGGGCCCACACGCCGGGAAACAGGTTGAAATACGAGGCGCGCAGCTTTTTCTGGTCCGGGTCATTCCACAGGCCGATGGGCATCGCCGGGAAGTGCCGCGTGCACACCAGCTCGCCTTTTTCACCGACCAGGGGCTGGCCGTTGTCGTCCCACACCTCGATGGCCATCGCCAGGCTCTTGCACTGCATCTCGCCACGCCGCACCGGCAGCACCGGGTTGCCGATCACGAAGCAGGAGACGATATCGGTGCCACCGGACATCGACGACAGGCACAACTCTTCCTTGATCTCGCGGTACACGTAGTCATAGCTCTGCGGCGACAGCGGCGAGCCGGTGGAAATCAGCCCTTTGAGGCTGCTCAGGTTATGAGTCAGGCGCGGTTGCAGCCCGGCTTTTTCCAGGGTGGCGAGGAACTTGGGGCTGGTGCCGAACACGCTGATCTTTTCGGCATCGATCAGGTCGATCAAACGCGCAGGCCCTGGGTGAAACGGCGAGCCGTCATACAGCACAGCCGTGGCGCCGAGAGCCAGCACCGACACCAGCCAGTTCCACATCATCCAGCCGCAGGTGGTGTAGTAGAACAGGCAATCCTCGCGGGACAGGTCGGCGTGCAGGCCGTGTTCCTTGAGGTGCGTGAGGAGCACGCCGCCGGTGCCGTGGATGATGCACTTGGGCACGCCGGTGGTGCCGCTGGAGTAGAGGATATACAGCGGGTGATCGAACGGCACCGCGATGAATTCAGGCTCGCCGCCAGGCTGGTAAAAGTCATTCCACAGCGCAACCCTTGCCTGGGTCTGGTAATCCTCGGCGCTCGCCTGTGGGCGTGCGTAAGGCACGACAATCAGTTGCTCCAGGGACGGCAGGCGTTCGAGGATTTCATTGAGCTTGGCGCTCTGGTCGATGTCCTTGCCGGCGTAGCGATAACCGGCGCAGGTGATCAGCACCTTGGGTTCGATCTGGCCGAAACGGTCGATCACGCCCTGGGTGCCGAAGTCCGGCGATGAACACGACCAGATCGCGCCGAGGCTGGTGGTGGCGAGCATGCCCACCAGGGTTTGCCAAGTGTTGGGCATGCACGCGGCCACCCGGTCGCCCTGGGTTACGCCAATTGCCCGCAGGCTGCGCTGCAGGCCCGCGACATGCTGGGCGAGTTCGGCGTAGCTCAGTTGTTCGCGCTGGCCGTGTTCGCTGATGGCGACCACCGCCGGGTAATCGTCGCGACGGCGCAGCAGGTGTTCGGCAAAGTTCAGGGTGGCGCCGGGGAACCACTGGGCGCTGGGCATTTCGGCGTCTTCGATCAGCACCGCGCTGGGTGGGCTGCGAAATTGCACGTCGAAGAACTCGACAATTGCCCGCCAGAAGTCCGGGCGCTGGTCGATGCTCCATTGGTGCAGGGCCGGGTAGTCGCTGAGCTGCACGCTGTAGCGTTCATTGATAAAGCGTCGGAACTGGTCCATCCGCGTGTTGCGGATGCGTTCGGGGGAGGGTTGCCAGAGGATCTCGGACATGGTGTTGCCTCTACTCGTTCCCACGCTCTGCGTGGGAATGCCTCTCTGGACGCTCTGCGTCCGCTCTTGGGACGCGGAGGGCGGCAACCCCACGCAGAGCGTGGGAGCGATCATCACTGGGCCAGCCAGCCGCCGTCGATGTTCCACGCTGCACCGCGCACCTGGGCGCCGGCCTCGCTGCACAAAAACAATACCAGCTCGCCCAGTTGCGGCGGAGTCACGAACTCCAGCGACGGCTGTTTCTGCGCCAGTAAATCATACTGCGCCTGCTGCGGGTCGATGCCGGTGGCGGCACGATCATCAATCTGCTTCTGCACCAGCGGCGTCAACACCCAGCCCGGGCAGATCGCATTACAGGTGACGTTGCTGGTGGCGGTTTCCAGGCCCACTACTTTGGTCAGGCCGATCACCCCGTGCTTGGCCGCCACATAGGCCGCCTTGCCCACCGAACCGACAAGGCCGTGCACCGAGGCGATATTGACGATGCGTCCCCAGCCCTTGGCCTTCATGCCTGGCAGGCTCAAGCGCGTGCTGTGGAACACCGAGGACAGGTTGATGGCGATGATCGAGTCCCAACGCTCGGCCGGGAAGTCTTCCACCGCCGCCACATGCTGGATGCCGGCGTTGTTGATCAAAATGTCGACGCCGCCGAATTCGCGCTCGGCGTAGGCGATCATGTCGGCGATTTGTGCCGGGTCGCTGACGTCTGCCGGGTGATGCCCGACCTTGCCGCCAAACGCCTGCACCTGGGCGATCACCGCGCTGGCGTCGCCGAAGCCGTTGAGGATCAGGTTGGCGCCGGCCTTGGCCAGGCTCAGCGCTATCCCTAAGCCAATGCCGCTGGTGGAGCCGGTAACCAGGGCAGTCTTGCCGTTCAAAGTCGTCATGAAAACCTCACACAATGCCGGTGGCGTAGTAAGTACCGATCACCACGAACACCGCGAGGGTCTTGATAATCGTAATGCCGAAAATGTCCTTGTAGGCTTCGCGGTGGGTCAGCCCGGTGACCGCCAGCAGGGTGATCACCGCGCCGTTGTGGGGCAGGGTGTCCATGCCGCCGCTGGCCATGGCCGCGACCCGGTGCAGCACTTCAAGGGGAATATTGGCCGCATGGGCCGCCGAAATAAAGCTCTCGGACATCGCCGCCAGGGCGATGCTCATGCCACCGGATGCGGAACCGGTGATCCCGGCCAGCAGGGTCACGGTAATCGCTTCGTTGACCAGCGGGTTGGGGATGCCCTTGAGCCAGTCCGCCAGCACCAGGAAGCCGGGCAACGACGCTATGACCGCACCAAAACCGTATTCAGAGGCGGTGTTCATCGCCGCCAGCAACGCACCGCTGACCGCACTTTTACTGCCTTCGGCGAGTTTGCTGCGAATCGCCGACCAGCCAAATACCAGCACCATGATGATGCCCACCAGCAACGCCGCCTGCACCGCCCAGATCGCGGTGAGCTTGGCGATTTCGGTGGTCACCGGCGCGCTCATGCCCGGCAGGCTGAGGCTGTGGGTCTTGCCGTACCACTGTGGGATCCAGTGGGTGAACAGCAGGTTCATTACACCCACCAGGATCAGCGGCGACAGCGCGACCCACGGGTTGGGCAGGGTCAGGTTCTCGGCGGTTTCCGGCTCGTTGCGCAACTCGGTGCCGTAGCCTTCACCCGCGCGCTGGGCCTTGTTGCGCTGGCGGGCGAGGTAGAGCATGCCGGCGCAGAACACGAAGATCGTGCCGATCAGCCCCAGCCACGGCGCGGCCCAGGCGGTGGTGTTGAAGAAGGTGCTCGGGATGATGTTCTGGATCTGCGGCGTGCCAGGCAGGGCGTCCATGGTGAACGAGAACGCGCCGAGGGCGATGGTCGCCGGGATCAGGCGCTTGGGGATATTGCTCTGGCGGAACATTTCGGCGGCAAACGGGTACACCGCAAACACCACCACAAACAGCGACACGCCGCCGTAGGTGAGCAAGGCGCAGACCAGCACGATTACCAGCATCGCCTGGCGCGTGCCGAGCAAACGGATCGCGGCGGCGACGATGGAGCGCGAGAATCCCGACAGCTCGATCAGCTTGCCGAACACCGCACCGAGCAGGAACACCGGGAAATACAGTTTGATAAAGCCGACCATTTTCTCCATGAACACCCCGGTAAAGGCAGGGGCGACGGCGGACGGGTCGGTGAGAAGGACAGCGCCGAGGGCGGCGATGGGGGCAAACAGGATAACGCTATAGCCACGGTAGGCAGCCAGCATCAGCAGCGCGAGGGCTGCCAGGGCGATGATCACACTCATGGTGTGTCTCCAAATTGGATTGTTATTTTTGTGGTGTGAAGCTGTGGGGAAGGGCTATAGCGAGATGTGTGCCAAGATGTTAACTATTTGAAATATATAGATATTTAACTAACTTAAAATCACGGAGAGCTATTTTGTCTCTAATTTGAGACAAGTGGAGATCCAATGTGGGAGGGGGCTTGCTTCCGATAGCGGCGTGTTAGCCAGTATTTCCGGTACCGGCCCACCGCCATCGGGAGCAAGCCCCCTCCCACATTGGGTTGTCTCTGTATTTGGAGTCGTGTCTCTTTATTGGGACTGATCGAGGCCCAACGCTATCATTTTTTTATATAACGTCGATCTGCCGAGCCCTAACCGTTGCGCAGCCTCCACCACATTCCCTTCACACGCCTTGAGCGCCGCAGTAACCACCTGCCGATCAAACCGCTCCCGTGCCGCGGCAAACGTCTCTCCCTCGATCGTCTCGACCGCCCCACGCTCCACCGGACTGAACGTGCCAATCGCCGCGCGAATCTCCCCGGCATCCAACACCAGGTCATCACTCAACAGCGCCGCGCGTTCCAGCACATTGCGCAGCTCGCGAATATTTCCCGGCCACGCATGGCGCGCGAGCAGTGCCATGGCCTCAGGGTCCAGTTCATGCTGGCTGCGCAGTTCCTCAAGGATTGCCTCGCTCAGCGCTGGAATATCATCCAGTCGGTCACGCAGAGGCGGCACGTGGATCGGCAGCACGTTCAGTCGGTAATACAAGTCCGCGCGAAACTCGCCACGCTTGATCGCCGCCTCCAGGTCCATGGACGTGGCAGCAATCACCCGCACATCGCTGTGCAGCATTTCATTGGAGCCCACCGCTTCGTATTCCTTCTCCTGCAATACCCGCAGCAGTTTGCTTTGCAGCGGCAGGGGCATATCGCCGATTTCGTCGAGGAACAGCGTGCCGCCCTGGGCGATCTGTAATTTGCCGGGGCGGCCCTTGCGGTCGGCGCCGGTAAACGCGCCTGGGGCGGTACCGAAGAACTCGGCTTCCAGCAGGTCGTGGGGAATGGCCGCGCTGTTGATGCTGACAAACGCCTTGTTTGCACGCGGGGAGGCGCCGTGAATCGCTTGGGCGAGCAGTTCCTTGCCGGTGCCGGTTTCGCCCAGCAGCAATACCGGCGACTCGGCACTCGCACTGCGCCGCGCCCGGCGTTTGACTTCGAGGCTCGCGGCGCTGGTGCCGATGAAGTGCGCGAAGTTGTATTTGCTCTGCCGCGAACGCAGCAACGAGCGGGTGGAGGCCAGCTCTTGTTGCATGCTCAGGTAGCGTTCGATCAGTGGCGACAGGTTGCGCAGTTCATCAAACAGCGCAAACCCAATCGCGCCGATCACCACACCGGCATCGTCGTGAATCGGCAGGCGCATCACCACCAGTGGGCCTTTGGGCGTGTCCTGGATGTCGAGCAAAATCGGCAGGTCTGTGCGCACCACCTGGCGCAGCAGGCTGTTGGAGATGACCTTTTCACACGGTTGGCCGATGGCTTCGTCGGCGCTTTTCAGGCCAAAGCGCTTGGCGTAGCGCTCGTTCATCCACACGATGTTCGCGTCACGGTCGACAATCACCGTGCCTTCGCTGGATTGCTCGATGATCTCGAACAGCGACTGGATGGCCAGGCCGCGAACGCGTTGGTAGTCTTTGAGGCTTTCGCTGCTGTTCATGCTCGTGCTGCCAACAAAAGGGTTAATGATCGTTCCCACGCTCTGCGTGGGAATGCCTCCCGTGACGCGCCGCGTCACTTGGCGCAGGGCTCGAGGGCTTGCGCGCCTAGCGGGACGCGGAGCGTCCCTGGCTGTGTTACCACGCAGAGCGTGGGAACAATCTCACAAGGGAATGTGCGCGGCGGCCAGCAGCTCTTTGGTGTAGGCGTGCTGCGGCGCGTCGAAGACTTCGTGGCTCGGCCCGCGCTCCACCACCTTGCCGTCCTTGATCACGATCATGTCGTGGGCCATGGCGCGCACCACGGCCAGGTCATGGCTGATAAACAGGTAGGTCAGGCCGTATTTTTCTTGCAGTTCACGCAGCAACGCCACTACTTGCTTCTGCACCGTGCGGTCTAGGGCGGAGGTGGGTTCATCCAGCAGTATCAGTGCCGGCTTGAGCACCAGCGCGCGGGCGATGGCGATGCGTTGGCGCTGGCCGCCGGAGAATTCATGGGGGTAACGATGGCGGCTGGCGGGGTCGAGGCCGACGTCCTTGAGCACCTGGATCACTTGCGCGTCACGCTCGGCGAGGCTGCACGGCGCGTGCACTTCGAGGCCTTCGCTGATGATCTGCTGCACCGACATGCGCGGGCTGAGGCTGCCGTAAGGGTCCTGGAACACCACCTGCATCTGCTTGCGCCACGGGCGCATCTGCTGGTTGTTAAGCGGGTCGAGGGCTTCACCCTGGAAGCGGATGCTGCCGGTGGAATCGAGCAGGCGCAGGATCGCCTGGCCCAGGGTGGACTTGCCCGAGCCGGACTCGCCGACAATCCCCAGCGTCTTGCCACGCTGCACGCTGAGGCTGATGCCGTCCACGGCGCGCAGGTAGGTCTTGCGCCGAAACAGGCCGCCGCTCAGTGGGAATTGCACGGTCAGGTCGTCCACCTCCAGCACGGTTTCGCGCGGGTCGCTGCACAGCACGTCGCCGGAAGGTTCGGCGTCCAGCAACAGGCAGCTATAGGGGTGTTGTGGCGCGGTGAACAAGGTCTCGCAGTCGGCCTGCTCGACGATCTCCCCGGCGCGCATCACGCACACGCGCTGGGCAATGCTGCGCACCAGGTTGAGGTCGTGGCTGATCAGCAGCAGCGACATGCCCAGGCGTTGTTGCAACGACTTGAGCAGCAGCAGGATCTTGCGCTGCACGGTCACGTCCAGCGCCGTGGTGGGTTCGTCGGCGATCAGCAGTTCCGGCTCGCACGCCAGGGCCATAGCGATCATCACCCGTTGGCGTTGACCACCGGAGAGTTGGTGCGGATAGGCCTTGAGCCGTTCCTGGGGTTTCTGGATGCCCACCAGTTCGAGCAGTTCGAGGATGCGCGCCTGCGCCGCCTTGCCGCCCAGGCCCTTGTGCAGCAGCAGGGTTTCACCGATCTGCTTTTCGATGCTGTGCAAGGGGTTAAGGGACGTCATCGGCTCTTGGAAGATCATGGCGATGCGGTTGCCGCGCAGTTTCTGCAAGGTGGAAGCTGAAGCACCGATCAGTTCCTGGCCTCGGTACTTCACGGAGCCGGTGGTTTCGGTGCCGGCTTCGGGCAGCAGTTGCAGGATCGAATGGGCCGTCACCGACTTGCCCGAGCCGGATTCCCCCACCAGCGCCAGGCACTCGCCGGGGCGTACATCCAGGCACAGGTTACTGACTACCGTCTGGCCGCTGAAGGCGACGCAGAGGTCGCGGATTTCAATCAGGTTCATACGCAGTCACTCATGAACGTGGGTCGAAGGCATCACGTAATGCCTCGCCGATAAAGACCAGTAGCGACAGGATCAGCGCCAAGGTGAAAAACGCCGTCAGGCCCAGCCACGGCGCTTGCAGGTTCTGCTTGCCCTGGCCGATCAATTCACCCAGTGACGCGCTGCCCGCCGGCATGCCAAAGCCGAGGAAATCCAGGGCGCTCAAGGTGGAAATCGCCCCAGTCAAGATAAACGGCAGGTAGCTCAAGGTGGCGGTCATGGCGTTGGGCAAGATGTGCCGGCGAATGATCTTGCCGTCGCCCAAACCCAAAGCCCGCGCCGCCTTGACGTACTCCAGGTTGCGCCCGCGCAGGAACTCGGCGCGCACCACGTCCACCAGGGCCAGCCAGGAAAACAACGCCATGATCCCCAGCAGCCACCAGAAATTGGGTTCGACAAACCCCGACAGGATGATCAGCAGGTACAGCACCGGCAACCCGGACCACACTTCCAGAACGCGCTGGCCGATCAAGTCGACCCAGCCGCCGTAATAACCCTGCAAGGCCCCGGCGGCAATGCCGATGGCGGCGCTGATCGCCGTCAACGCCAACGCAAACAGGATCGACACCCGCGCGCCGAAGATCACCCGCGCCAGCACGTCGCGGGACTGGTCATCGGTGCCCAGCCAGTTCACCGCCGACGGCGGGCTCGGGGCAGGGCGGGTCAGTTCGTAGTTGGGCGTGTCATCGCTGAACGGGATCGGCGGGAACAGCATCCAGCCGCCGTCCTGCTTGATCAGCTTTTGCACGTAGTCACTGCGGTAGTCAGCCTGGAACGGCAGTTGGCCGCCGAACTGCTGCTCGGTGTAGCGCTTGAACACCGGGAAATACAGCTCGCTTTTGTAGCTCATCACCAACGGCTTGTCATTGGCGATCAGCTCGCCGCCCAGGGTCAGGATAAACAGGCCGATAAACAGCCACAGCGACCACCAGCCACGGCGGTTTTTCTTGAACCGCTCGAAACGCCGACGGGCCACGGGAGACAGATTAAGCATCAGGCGTTCCTCGCGGCGAAGTCGATACGCGGGTCCACCAGGGTGTAGCAGAGGTCGCCGATCAGTTTTATCAGCAGGCCGAACAGGGTGAAGATAAACAGCGAGCCGAACACCACCGGGTAGTCGCGCGACACCGCCGCTTCGTAGCTCATGCGGCCCAGGCCATCGAGGGAAAAGATCACTTCGATCAGCAGGGAGCCGGCAAAAAACACGCTGATAAACGCTTGTGGAATCCCCGAGATCACCAGCAGCATCGCGTTGCGGAACACATGGCCGTACAGCACCCGACGTTCGCTCAGGCCCTTGGCGCGGGCGGTGACCACATACTGGCGCGTGATTTCATTGAGGAACGAGTTTTTTGTGAGGATGGTCAGGGTGGCGAACCCACCGATCACCAGCGCCGACACCGGCAATACCAAGTGCCAGAAGTAGTCGGCGATCTTGCCCACGGTGCTCAGCTCTTCGAAATTTTCCGAGACCAGCCCGCGCACCGGGAACCAGTTCAGCGAGGTGCCACCGGCGAAGACCACGATCAGGAACATCGCAAACAGAAACGCTGGCATGGCATATCCGATCACGATGGCGGTGCTGCTCCACACATCAAAGCTGCTGCCATGGCGCACCGCCTTGCGAATCCCCAGCGGGATCGACACCAGGTAGGTGATCAGCGTGGCCCACAGGCCGAGGGAGATGGTGACGGGCATCTTTTCCAGGATCAGGTCGGTCACTGTCGCGCCACGGAAGAAGCTGTTGCCGAAATCCAGCTGGGCGTAGCTCTTGAGCATCAGCCACAAGCGTTCGGGTGCGGGCTTGTCGAAGCCGTACTGTTTTTCGATGTCCTTGATCAGTTTGGGGTCCAGGCCACGGCTGGCCCGTGAGCCGCTGCTGATGCTTTCGCCGGAGGAACCTCCGACACCGCCGCCGCCGATCCCTTGCAAGTGCGCTATGGCTTGCTCGACCGGCCCGCCGGGCGCGGCCTGCACGATCACGAAGTTCACCAGCAGGATGATCACCAAGGTCGGGATTATCAGCAGCAGGCGTCGCACGATATAGGCAAACATCAGCGGGCACCCCCGCGTTTTTTCAGCTCGGCGTTCATTTGTTCATTCGTCAGTGGCGTGGGGCTGATTTCCCACCAGGTTTCCAGGGCTTCATCGTTTTTCGCCTCGATGGCCGGGCGACCGAATCGGTTCCACCACGCGGCGGAGGTGCCGGGCGGGTAGTAATTGGGGATCCACAGGTAATTCCATTGCAGCACGCGGTCCAGGGCGTGGGCGTAGGTGAGCATTTGTGCCTGGGTGTCGGCCTTGACCAGGCCCTTGATCAGGGTATCGACAGCCGGGTCCTTCAGCACCATGTAGTTGTTGGCGCCCGAATCGAAAGCGGCAGCGGAACCGAAGTAGTTGTACAGCTCCATCCCGGGCGAAGTGGTCACCGGGAAACCCGTCACGATCATGTCGTAATCGCGGGTCATCAACCGGTTCACGTACTGGGAGGAATCAATGCGGCGGATATTCAGGGTAATGCCGATCTGCGCCAGGTTGCGTTTGTACGGCAACAACAGGCGCTCAAGGCCGTTCTGGGTATTAAGGAACGTGAACTCCAGCGGCTCGCCCTCGGCGTTGACCAGCTTGTCGCCAGCCGGTTTCCAGCCGGCCTCTTCCAGCAGGGCCAGGGCTTGCAGTTGCTTGTCGCGGATCATGCCGCTGCCATCGGTGACCGGGGCCTTGAAGACCTGGGTGAACACCTCGTCGGGGACTTGCCCGCGCAAGGGTTCTAGAATTTTTAGTTCTGCCTGGGTGGGCAACTCGCTGGCGGCCAGCGGGCTATTGGAAAAGTAGCTCTGCTGGCGGATGTACAGGTTGCGCATCATCTGCCGATTGGCCCATTCGAAATCCCACAGCATCGCCAGCGCCTGGCGCACACGGCGGTCCTTGAAGATCGGGTTTTGCACGTTAAACACATAACCCTGGGCCGGTTGCGGCATGTCCTTGGCCAAATGCGCACGTTGCAGGCGGCCATCGTCCAGGGCCGGGCCGTTGTAGCCGATGGAGTAACCGGTGGCGGAGAATTCGCGGTTGAAGTCGTAGGCACCGCCGCGCAGCACCTGGCGCGCCACTTCGGTGTCGCCGAAATACTCCAGGCTCAGGTGGTCGAAGTTGTACAGGCCACGGCTGACGGGCAAGTCCTTGCCCCACCAATTGGGGTCGCGGGTAAAGGTGATGGTGCTGCCGGAGTCGATCTTGCTGACCTTGTACGGGCCGCTGCCCAGCGGGGCTTCGTAGCCGCCGCCGTTGGCGAAGTCGCGGGTCTTCCACCAGTGCTCGGGGAATACGGGGAGGGTGGCGATATCCAGGGGCAGGGTGCGGTTTTCATTGCTGGAGAAATCGAAGCGCACCTGGCGCTCGCCTTCGACTTCGACGTGTTTCACGTCGGCGAACAGAGTGCGAAAGCGCAGGCTGCCCTGGGTCATCAGCAAATCAAAGCTGTAGCGCACGTCTTCGGCGGTGATGGGTTTGCCATCGGCAAAACGCGCCTTGGGGTTGAGGTAGAAGCGCAGCGACAGACCATCGTCGGCGCGTTCCATCTTTTCGGCGACCAGGCCGTAGACCGTGTAGGACTCGTCCAGCGAGCGCAGGGCTAGGGGCGCGTACAGCCAGCCGTCGACCTGGGACACGCCGATGCCTTTGTCGATATAGGGCAGCACATGATCGAAACGCCCGATTTCGATGGCTGAACGCCGCAAAGTGCCGCCCTTGGGGGCATTGGGGTTGGCGTAGTCGAAATGGCTGAAACCGGCGGGGTACTTGGCCGGTTCGCCGTACACCGTGAGGTAGGTTTGCGGGGCCGCGATCACGGCGCTGCTGGCCAGCAGAAGGGCCAGGGTGAAGCCAAGCAGGGAAGAAAAAGCCAATCGCATTATCAGCCTTGAGCGCCGGGGGACGAAGAATAATAGGGATTTGTACGCTAACGGCTTGAGCATCGCCAGTCGTCACATGCACAACGGCCCACCAAAAGGCGGGCCGTTGTTTATAGCATCAGCACAGACTGGATCAGTCCTGGCGGCTGGTGACTTCCAGCAGGTGATAACCGAACTGGGTTTTCACTGGACCTTGCACGGTGTTGACCGGGGCGCTGAAGACGACGGCGTCGAATTCTTTGACCATCTGGCCTGGACCGAACGAACCCAGGTCACCGCCTTGACGGCTGGAAGGGCAGCTGGAGTTGGCTTTGGCGACTTCAGCGAAATCGGCGCCGCCTTCGATCTGGGTTTTGAGTTCGTTGCACTTGTCTTCGCTTGCAACGAGGATGTGACGGGCGGTGGCTTTGGCCATGGGGAGTAACTCCTTGAATAAAAAGGTGAGCGTACCGGATTCAGGTGGTTATTTGTTGGCAAAGTTCCCTTGGGGTGGTGGTTGGTTGGTGGTTGGTTTGGTACATATCCGTTTCTGCGGTAACGGCTGCTTATGGTTCCGCTCTTACAGCGGGTCACTTTTGTAAAGACACAAAAGTAACCAAAAGGTCTTCGCCCCACCACTCGGCACCTCGCTTAGGCTCGGTGTGCCCGAACGCAGGCTTTGGAGCGTGGGCCGCCGCCATGGGCCATCCCTGGCCCAGGGCGGCTAACCCGGCGTCCTGCCGGGTTGCCCACGCTCCAAAGCCTGCGTTCGGCCAGCGTGGTTTTACGGGGCGTCTGAGATCAAGATCACAAGCAAGATCAACAGATGCTCGCTTCGCATCGCTGATCGTTCCCACGCGGAGCGTGGGAACGATCAGGCGCCCCGTTAAACACGCTGGCCGGAGTGAGGGCATGCCGAGCCTAAGCGAGGCACCGAGTGGTGGGGCAAGAGCCTTTTGCTTACTTTTGGCTGGGCCGGCATTCCGGCTCTTCCAAAAGTGAGTCGCTGTAAGAGCGAAACCCATATCAGCCATCACCCAAGTAACGGATATGTACACGGTCAAACCCCAACAACAGTGGGCACCAAAAACGCCGCCTCCAAAAGCTGCCGCGTATAAGCATGCTGCGGATCAGCAAAAATCGCCGAGGCATCCCCCTGTTCCACCACCTGCCCATGTTTCACCACCATCAACTGGTGACTCAGCGCCTTGACCACCGCCAAATCATGGCTGATAAACAGATAAGTAAGGTTGTACTTGGCCTGCAAACTACGCAACAACTCCACCACCTGCCGCTGCACCGTGCGATCCAGCGCCGAAGTCGGTTCATCCAGCAAAATCAGCCGCGGCTTGAGCACCAGAGCCCGGGCGATGGCGATACGCTGACGCTGGCCACCCGAGAACTCATGCGGATACCGATGCCGCGACTCCGGGTCCAGGCCAACCTCCTTGAGCGCCGCAATAATCGCCGCCTCCTGCTCCGCAGGCGTGCCCATCTTGTGGATGCGCAAACCTTCGCCAACGATCTCGCTGACACACATCCGCGGGCTTAAACTGCCGAACGGGTCCTGGAACACCACCTGCATTTCCCGGCGTAACGGGCGCACTTGTTGCTGGGTCAGCTTGTCCAGTTGCTGGCCTTCGAAGCGAATTCCGCCTTTGCTGGCGATCAAGCGCAAAATCGCCAGGCCCAGGGTCGACTTGCCCGAGCCGCTTTCGCCGACGATGCCCAGGGTCTGGCCCTGGGGCAGGCTGAAATTGATGCCGTCCACCGCCTTGACGTAATCCACGGTGTTGCGCAAAAAGCCTTTCTTGATCGCAAACCAGACCCTAAGGTCATCGACCACCAGCAACGGCGGCCCGATCGCGTTGTTGGCGGGCCCGCCGCTGGGCTCGGCGGCCAGCAGTTCCTGGGTGTAAGGGTGTTGCGGCGACTGGAACAGGGTCTCGCAGTCAGCTTGTTCAACGATGCAACCCTGCTGCATCACGCACACGCGATGGGCAATACGGCGCACCAGGTTCAGATCATGGCTGATCAGCAGCAACGCCATGCCCAGCCGCGCCTGCAGCTCCTTGAGCAGCTCCAGGATTTTCAATTGCACGGTGACGTCGAGGGCCGTGGTCGGCTCATCCGCGATCAACAGTTCCGGCTCGTTGGCCAGCGCCATGGCGATCATCACCCGCTGGCGCTGGCCGCCGGACAGTTCGTGAGGCAGCGCCTTGAGGCGCTTGTGCGGTTCGGGGATGCCCACCAGTTCGAGCAATTCCAGGGTGCGCCGGGTGGCGACCTTGCCGGTCAGGCCCTTGTGCAGGCCGAGCACTTCGTTGATCTGCTTCTCAATGTTGTGCAGCGGGTTCAACGAGGTCATCGGCTCCTGGAAGATCATCGCAATACGGTTGCCGCGAATATGCCGCAGGGTTTTTTCCTTGAGGGTCAGCAGGTCCTGGCCGGAATACTCGATGGTGCCGGACGGGTGCCGGGCCAACGGGTAGGGCAGCAGGCGCAGGATCGAGTGGGCAGTCACCGATTTTCCGGAGCCGCTTTCGCCGACCAAGGCGATGGTTTCGCCGCGCTTGATATCGAAGCTGACGTTGTTCACCACACGGTGGTGATGGTCGCCTGTGACGAACTCGACGGAGAGGTCGCGGATTTCGATCAGATTGTCCTGATTCATCTCATTTCCTCGGGTCGAAGGCATCGCGAGCGGACTCGCCGATAAACACCAGCAAACTCAACATCACCGCGAGCACGGCAAACGCGCTCATGCCCAGCCACGGCGCCTGCAGGTTGGATTTGCCCTGGGCCACCAGTTCACCAAGGGAAGGCGAGCCGGCCGGGAGGCCAAAGCCGAGAAAGTCCAGGGCGGTGAGGGTGCCGATGGCGCCGGTGAGGATGAAGGGCATGAAGGTCATGGTCGAGACCATGGCATTGGGCAGGATATGCCGGAACATGATCGCGCCGTTCTGCATGCCCAAGGCACGCGCCGCGCGCACGTATTCAAGGTTGCGCCCACGCAGGAACTCGGCGCGCACCACGTCAACCAGGCTCATCCACGAGAACAACAGCATGATCCCCAGTAGCCACCAGAAGTTTGGTTGCACAAAACTGGCGAGGATGATCAACAGGTACAGCACCGGCAAACCGGACCAGATTTCCAGGAAGCGTTGCCCGGCCAGGTCGACCCAGCCGCCGTAGAAACCCTGCAAGGCACCGGCAATCACGCCGATGATCGAGCTGAGCACGGTCAGGGTCAGGGCAAACAGCACCGACACACGGAACCCGTAGATCACCCGCGCCAGTACATCGCGGCCCTGGTCATCGGTGCCCAGCAGGTTGACCGAAGACGGCGGGCCGGGTGCAGGCACTTTGAGGTCGTAGTTGATGCTCTGGTAACTGAACGGGATCGGCGCCCATAGCGTCCACGCGTCCTTGGCCTTGAGCAGCTCCTGGATGTAGGGGCTTTTGTAATTGGCCTCCAGCGGGAATTCGCCGCCAAAGGTGGTCTCGGGGTAGCGATTGAGGGCCGGGAAATACCAGTCGCCGTCGTAGTGCACGGCCAGCGGCTTGTCGTTGGCAATCAACTCCGCGCCCAGGCTCAGGCCGAACAGGATCAGGAACAGCCACAGCGACCACCAGCCACGCTTGTTGGCCTTGAATCGCTCGAACCGGCGGCGATTGAGGGGGGACAAGTTCATCTCAGTGCTCCCGGCTGGCGAAGTCGATACGCGGATCGACCAGGGTATAGGTGAGGTCGCCGATCAGTTTCACCACCAGCCCCAGCAGGGTGAAGATAAACAGTGTGCCGAACACCACCGGGTAGTCGCGGTTGATCGCGGCTTCAAAGCTCATCAGGCCGAGGCCGTCGAGGGAAAAGATCACTTCCACCAGCAAGGACCCAGTGAAGAAAATCCCGATGAACGCCGACGGGAACCCGGCGATCACCAGCAGCATGGCGTTACGAAATACATGGCCGTAGAGCACGCGGTGGTTGGTCAGGCCCTTGGCCTTGGCGGTGACCACGTACTGTTTGTTGATCTCATCGAGAAAGCTGTTTTTGGTCAGCAGGGTCATGGTCGCGAAGTTACCGATCACCAGCGCGGTGATCGGTAAGGCCAGGTGCCAGAAGTAATCGAGGACCTTGCCGCCCCAGCTCAATTCGTCAAAGTTGTTGGACGTGAGGCCGCGTAACGGAAACCAGTCGAAGTAGCTGCCGCCGGCAAACACCACGATCAGCAGGATCGCAAACAGGAACGCCGGGATCGCGTAGCCGACGATAATCGCCGAGCTGGTCCACACGTCGAAATGACTGCCGTGGCGCGTGGCCTTGGCGATCCCCAGGGGAATCGACACCAGGTACATGATCAACGTGCTCCATAACCCGAGGGAAATGGACACCGGCATCTTTTCCTTGATCAGGTCGATGACCTTGGCGTCACGGAAGAAGCTGTCACCAAAATCCAGGCTGGCGTAGTTCTTGACCATGATCCACAAGCGTTCCGGCGCCGACTTGTCGAAGCCGTACATCTTTTCGATTTCCTTGATCAGCGCCGGGTCCAGGCCCTGGGCACCACGGTAGCTGGAGCCGGCCACCGCGACTTCGGCACCACCACCGGCAATGCGGCTGGTGGCGCCTTCAAAGCCTTCGAGCTTGGCGATCATCTGTTCCACCGGGCCACCGGGGGCGGCCTGGATGATGATGAAGTTGATCAGCAGTATCCCGAACAGCGTGGGGATGATCAGCAACAGGCGGCGAACAATATAGGCCAGCATTTAATCGCCTCCGCTCGCCGGATCGGCGCTTTGAGTGGTGTCCAGGGTAACCGCCGGTTTGACGTCGGGTTTGGCCCACCAAGTGGCGATGCCGACGTCGTAGCGTGGCGGGACCTTGGGGTGGCCAAGGTGGTCCCAGTACGCCACGCGGTAGGTCTTGATGTGCCAGTTCGGGATCACGTAGTAGCCAAACTGCAGCACGCGGTCGAGGGCCCTGGCATGGGCGACCAGGCTCGTACGCGAGTTGGCGTCGATCAGTTCTTCCACCAGTTGGTCGACGGCCGGGTCCTTGAGCCCCATGTAGTTGCGGCTGCCGGACTTGTCGGCGCTGGAGGACTTCCAGAATTCGCGCTGCTCGTTACCCGGCGAGGTGGATTGCGGAAAGCTGCCCACCAGCATGTCGAAATCCCGCGAACGAATACGGTTGACGAACTGGGAGACGTCGACCCGGCGAATCACCAGGTCGATGCCCAGGTCGGCCAGGTTGCGCTTGAACGGCAGCAGGATGCGTTCGAACTCGGTCTGCGCCAGCAGGAACTCGATGCTCACCGGTTTGCCGGTGGTGTCGACCATCTTGTCGTCGACGATGCGCCAGCCGGCTTCCTGCAATAGCTGGTAGGCCTCGCGCTGTTGGGTGCGGATCATGCCGCTGCCATCGGTTTTGGCTGGCTCGAAGGCCTGGGTGAAAACTTCGGCCGGGATCTTGTCGCGCAGGGGTTCGAGGATCGCCAGTTCGTCCGGGCCGGGCAGGCCGGTGGCGGCCATTTCCGAGTTTTCAAAGTAACTGCGGGTGCGGCTGTAGGCACCGTTGAACAGCTGCTTGTTACTCCATTCGAAATCGAACAACAGGCTGATGGCCTTGCGCACGCGCACGTCCTGGAACATCGGCTTGCGGGTGTTGAACACAAAGCCCTGCATCCCCGTGGGGTTGCCGTTGGGGATTTCTTCCTTGATCAACCGACCCTCTGTCACCGCCGGAACGTTGTACGCATTGGCCCAGTTCTTGGCACTGAACTCCAGCCAATAGTCGAACTGCCCGGCCTTCAACGCTTCCAGGGACACGGTGCTGTCGCGGTAGTAGTCAGTGATGCGGTTATCAAAGTTGTAGAAACCCTTGGTGACTGCCAGGTCCTTGGCCCAGTAGTCCTTGACCCGCTCATAGCGAATCATGCGTCCGGCCTTGACCTCGGCCACCTTGTACGGCCCGCTGCCCAGCGGTATTTCAAGGTTGCCCTTGGCAAAGTCGCGGGTTGCCCACCAATGCTTGGGCAATACCGGGAGTTGCCCGAGGATCAGCGGCAATTCGCGGTTATTGGTGCGCTTGAACTTGAACAGTACCCGCAGCGGGTCTTCGGCCACCACTTCGTCGATGTCGGCGTAGTAGGTGCGGTAGAGCGGTGAGCCTTCCTTCATCAGAGTCTCGAAGGAGAACACCACGTCTTCGGCGCGGATCGGGTGGCCATCGTGGAAACGTGCTTCGGGGCGCAGGTAGAAGCGCACCCAGCTGTTGTCCGGGGCCTTTTCGATCTTGCCGGCGACCAGGCCGTATTCGGTGATGGGTTCATCCAGGCTTTGCATCGCCAGGGTGTCGTAGATCAGGCTGATGTTGTCCGCTGGCACGCCTTTGCTGATGAAGGAGTTGAGGCTGTCGAACCCGCCCATGGCCGATTCACGGAACGTGCCGCCCTTGGGTGCGTCCGGGTTGACGTAGTCAAAATGCTTGAAGTTGGCGGGGTACTTGGGCGGCTCGTTGTAGAGGGTCAGCGCATGTTGTGGGGCGGCATTGACCGCGGAGCACAGCAACAGGCTGCTCAGCAATGCAGTACGCAAAGACATCATTGGGCTTTCTCCGAAGCTTTCAGCCACCACGCGCTCAGGCCCAGGCTGTAGGGCGGCGTGGTGACAAAGGCGAACCGGTTGCGGTACGCCAAGCGATGATAGTTGAGGTACCAGTTGGGAATGCTGTAGTGCTGCCACAGCAGCACCCGGTCAAGGGCGCGGCCAGCGGCCAGTTGTTCTTCGCGGGTTTTGGCCGCCAGCAGTTGTTCCAGCAGGTGGTCGACGATGGGGTTGGCGATGCCTGCATAGTTCTTGCTGCCCTTGATCGCCGCCTGGCTGGAGTGGAAGTACTGCCACTGTTCAAGGCCGGGGCTGAGGGTCTGGCCGAGGGTGATCAGGATCATGTCGAAGTCGAACTGATCGAGGCGCTGCTTGTATTGCGCGCGGTCGACGGTGCGCAGGCGCGCGTCGATGCCGATGCTGATCAGGTTCTCGACATAGGGCTGCAGGATGCGCTCCAGGTTCGGGTTGACCAGCAGGATTTCGAAGCGCAGCGGTTGCCCGTCCTTGTTGAGCAGGCGTTGGCCTGACAACTTCCAGCCGGCTTCACCGAGCAGGGCCAGTGCGCGCCGCATCGTCTCGCGGGGGATGCCGCGCCCGTCGGTCTGGGGCAGGCTGAACGGTTGGGTAAACAGGTTGGCCGGCAGTTGGTCGCGGTAAGGGGAGAGCATCAGCCATTCGTGGCCGACCGGGACACCGGTGGCGGCGAATTCGCTGTTGGGGTAATAGCTCAACGTGCGTTTATACGCGCTGCTGAACAGGCTGCGGTTGGTCCATTCAAAGTCGAACATCAGCCCCAGTGCTTCGCGCACCCTGGTCTGGCTGAAGGTCGCGCGCCGCGTGTTCATGAACAGGCCCTGGCTTTGGGTCGGGATCTGGTGGGCGATCTGCGCCTTGATCACGTCGCCTCGGTTGACTGCCGGAAAGTTGTAGCCGTTCGCCCAGTTCTTGGCTTGGTGTTCGATATAGATATCAAACTCGCCGGCCTTGAAGGCTTCGAAGGCGACGTCGCTGTCGCGGTAGAACTCCACCTCGACCTTGTTGTAGTTGTAAAATCCCTGGTTGACCGGCAGGTCCTTGCCCCAGTAATCCTTGACGCGTTCGAACACCAGTTGCCGGCCCGGGGTAACCTTGCTGATGCGGTACGGCCCGCTGCCCAGCGGCGGTTCGAACGTGGTCGCCTTG
This sequence comes from Pseudomonas fildesensis, assembly GCF_001050345.1. Lineage (GTDB taxonomy): Bacteria > Pseudomonadota > Gammaproteobacteria > Pseudomonadales > Pseudomonadaceae > Aquipseudomonas > Aquipseudomonas fildesensis. The sequence continues at coordinate 54,032 of NZ_LFMW01000039.1, forward strand.
AAGTCGCGGTTTTTCCAGTAGTGCTGGGGCAGCACCGGCAGTTCGCCGAGGCGCAGGATCAGCAACGGGTTGCCGGCGCGTTTGAACACAAAGCGGATACGATGGCGGTTGAGGATGTCGACCCGCGCCACTTCCTGCAGGTTGGTGCGGTACTGCGGGTGGCCTTCGGTCAGCAGCGTGCGATAGGAAAATGCCACGTCATAGGCGGTGATCGCCTTGCCATCGTGAAAGCGGGCTTGCGGTCGCAGGTTGAACACCACCCAACTGCGGTCCTCGCTGTACTCCACCGACTGCGCGATCAGCCCATAGCTGGAGGTGGGTTCATCGCCGGACGGCGCGTACTGGCCGGTGCCGACCATCAAAGGCTCGTTCAGCTCGTTGACGCCGTATTGCAGGAAATTAGGGGTGGAGACCGGGCTTGAGCCCTTGAAAGTGTAGGGGTTCAGCGTGTCAAACGTGCCAAATGCCATGACCCGCAAGGTCCCGCCTTTCGGCGCTGCGGGGTTTACCCAATCGAAGTGGGTGAATTTGACCGGGTACTTGAGTGTGCCGAACTGCGTGTAACCGTGGCTCTCGGTAATCGTCGCGTTCGCAGCAAAGCTCAAGGCCAGACTTATTAGTAGCAGGAGGGGACGCTTCAAGTCAGAGATCCGATCCGGGCGGCTTGGGCTTTATGATCGGTACAGTAACAGCTTGTTCCGGTTGGAAAAAGCCGGTTGAGATGATGTAGAACCAATGTGGGAGGGGGCTTGCCCCCGATGGCTGTTTATCAGTTGATCGTTCCCACGCTCTGCGTGGGAACGCCTCTGGGGGCGCTCCGCGTCCGGCCATACGCGCACGGCGCAACTGCGGCGTACGTTGTGACGCGGAGCGTCACGGACTGCATTCCCACGCAAAGCGTGGGAACGATCAAAACCAATGTGGGAGTGGGCTCCCCAGTGCTCTTGAGGGCTTAACGCGGCCCGGAAACCACCAGCATTTGCCCAGGCTTGAGCGCTTGGCCAGTACGCGGGTTCCAGCGTTTGAGATGTTGCATCTCGACGTTGAAGCGCTTGGCGACGATGTACAGCGAATCGCCTTTCTTGACCTTGTATTGCACCGGCTTCTTGCCGGCCTGGGCCACGGCGCGGCGGGTGTCTTGCATCACCAGGGTCTGGCCGACCTTGAGGGACTGACCATTGAGCTTGTTCCAGCGCTGCAGGTCATGCACATCGACCTTGTTGGCCTTGGCGATCAGTGTCAGGTTGTCGCCATTGCGCACTTTGTAGCTGCGAGTGCGCCCGGCCACCGACTTGGTCTCAACTTCGTCGAACACCGGCTTTTTCGGACGCATCGCCAACAACTCTTCCGGCTTCATCGCCGACAGGCTGCTGGTCAGCAGCTGCGCCTTGGAGCTGGGCACCAGCAAATGCTGGGGGCCGTCCAGGGTGGTGCGTTGTTTCAGGGCCGGGTTGAGCTGGAACAGCTCGTCTTCGTCGATTTCAGCCAGCGCGGCGACCCGTGACAGGTCCATGCTTTGCTTGACTTCAACCACTTCGAAGTACGGCGTGTTGGCGATCGGGTTCAGGTTGACGCCGTAGGCCTCGGGGGCCAGCACCACCTGTGACAGCGCCAGGAACTTGGGCACGTAGTCCTTTGTTTCCTGGGGCAGGGGCAGGTTCCAGTAGTCGGTGGGCAAGCCGAGCTTCTCATTACGCTCGATGGCCCGGCTCACCGTGCCTTCACCGGCGTTATAGGCCGCCAGGGCCAGCAACCAGTCGCCGTTGAACATGTCATGCAGACGTGTCAGATAGTCCAGGGCGGCGGTGGTGGAAGCAGTGATGTCGCGGCGGCCATCGTAGGCGCGGGTTTGGCGCAGGTTGAAGTAGCGCCCGGTGGAGGGGATGAACTGCCACAAACCGACGGCATCGCTGCGCGAATAGGCCATTGGGTTGTAGGCACTTTCAATCACTGGCAGCAGCGCCAGCTCCAGGGGCATGTTGCGTTCTTCAAGGCGTTCAACGATGTAATGAATGTAGAGACTGCCGCGTTCACCGGCGTTCTCCAGAAAGGACGGGTTGCTGGCGAACCACAGTCGCTGTTGCTCAATACGCGGGTTGACGCCGACACCGTCCTGCAACTGAAAGCCGCGGCGCATGCGTTCCCAGACATCCTGGGGTACTTCGGGGGCAGGCTTCTCTGAGAGCCAAATAGGTTTTTGCTTGATCTTGGCAGCAAGATTGGGTTTGGGTTGCACGGTGGATTGTGCAGCGAATTGGGTCGATTGGCAGCCCGCGAGAGTTGCGGAGACAGCCACCGCCACGGCTTGAGCCAGGCGGGTCAATGCGTCTGAATGGTTGGATTTACGAATAGATGACGACATTGGCTGGAAGTAAGTTCCGGGCAAAAATGTCGGGCGATTCTAGAAAGTGCTTTGGTTCCGGTCAACCATTCAGAAATTACGTATCAGATTGCATCGCGTTAGAACTTATCTTTCCACGCCCTCAAGCTAGCAAACACCTCGGCCCCAGAGCGGTTGTCGCGGCCATTCCGTTCGTCCGCTTTTTGTTTAACAGATGTTTCAGAGGTGCGCAGGAAGGGGTTGGTACGCTTTTCCAGGGCCAGGTTAGAAGGCAGTGTGATCTCGCCGCGAGCCCGCTGTTGGCGAACGTTTTCCACCCGCTCGGCGATATCGGCATTGTCCGGTTCCACGGCCTGGGCAAATTTGAGGTTACTTTGTGTGTACTCATGGGTGCAGTACACCAATGTATCCGCCGGCAGGGCCGCGAGGCGCTCCAGGGAGGTGTGCATCTGCTCCGGCGTGCCTTCGAACAGGCGGCCGCAACCGGCAGCGAACAGGGTATCGCCACACAACAGTACGCCCTCGTGATAAAAGGCAATGTGGCCCAGGGTATGGCCGGGCACGGCATAGACGTCGAAGTCCCAGCCCAGCAGCGTGATGCGGTCGTTGTCGTCGAGGGCGATGTCCCGCGCCGGGATATTTTCGTTCGCCGGCCCGTAGACCTTGGCCCCTGTAACACTTTTCAGTTGCTCGACCCCGCCGACATGATCATGGTGATGATGCGTGACCAGGATATCGCTCAGGGTCCACTGCGGGTTTTGCTTGAGCCAGGCCAGTACGGGCGCGGCATCGCCAGGGTCGACCACGGCGCAGCGTTTGGCTTGAGGGTCTTGTAACAACCAGATGTAGTTGTCGGTGAAGGCGGGCAGGGCACTGATCTGTATCATTCTTCGATTCGCCAAGCTGAACACATTGGTGCATCTTAGAACGTCTAGGCGAGTTGGAGAATGCAATGACTGATAAAGCGTTCGCCCAGGCCGATCCTGAATGGCTGGCCCTGATCAGCGCAGCCCGTGAATGGCTGTCCGGGCCCATCGGGCAATTCCTGCTGGATGAAGAACGGCAAATGCTCGAAGACGAGCTGGGCCGGTTCTTTGGCGGTTACCTTGTGCATTACGGCCCCTCGGCCCAGACGCCGCCTCCCGCGCCGCAAGTGCAGCGCAATGTGCGCCTTGGCGCGCCGTTGCCGGGGGTGGAGATTGTGTGCGAGGAACAGGCCTGGCCGTTGAGCGAGCACGCCGCCGACGTGGTGGTGCTGCAGCATGGCCTGGATTTCTGCCTGTCACCCCACGGCTTGTTGCGCGAAGCCGCCAGCAGCGTGCGCCCAGGTGGCCATTTGCTGATTGTCGGCATCAACCCCTGGAGCAGCTGGGGCCTGCGCCATGTATTCGCCCATGACGCACTGCGCCAGGCACGCTGCATCTCGCCTTCACGAGTGGGAGACTGGCTGAACCTGCTGGGCTTCGCGCTGGAGAAACGCCGCTTCGGGTGCTATCGTCCGCCGCTTGCGTCGACCAAGTGGCAGGGCCGTCTAGCCGGGTGGGAACGTCGGGCGGGGGCCTGGCAACTGTCGGGTGGCGGTTTTTATTTATTGGTGGCACGCAAGATCGTGGTCGGGCTGCGGCCGGTGCGCCAGGTGCTACGTCAGCCCATGGGCAAGCTGGTGCCGATGCCGATGGCCAAGGTCAATCGCAAGCAAAGCGAACCGTAAAACTCTCTTTTTGATTTCAGGCCGGGTTATTCGGCCTCGGGATACTGTCGGTCGATTACCGGCAGCCCGTTTTGATGGATGCAACCGATGACCGATAGCGTAGAACTCTTCACCGATGGCGCCTGCAAGGGCAACCCGGGCCCTGGCGGCTGGGGCGCGTTGCTGGTGTGTAAGGGCGTGGAGAAGGAATTGTGGGGCGGCGAAGCCAACACCACCAACAACCGCATGGAATTGATGGGCGCCATTCGTGGCCTGGAAGAGCTCAAGCGGCGGTGTGACGTGCTGCTGGTGACCGATTCGCAATACGTGATGAAGGGCATCAACGAGTGGATGGTCAACTGGAAGAAGCGCGGTTGGAAGACGGCGGCCAAGGAACCGGTAAAAAATGCCGACCTGTGGCAACTGCTCGATGAGCAATGCAATCGCCATAACATCACCTGGAAATGGGTGCGCGGGCATATTGGCCATCCGGGCAACGAACGGGCCGACCAACTGGCCAACCGTGGTGTGGATGACGTGCGGGGCTACAAGCAGAGCTGACCTTTGAAGGTTGCCTGGGGCACGACGTGTTAACATCGCGCCCTTTGAAATACACCACACCGTTGAGAGCTGAACCCTGATGGCCATCCGATCTGTTGTACTCGATACCGAAACCACCGGCATGCCGGTGACCGACGGCCACCGGATCATTGAAATCGGCTGTGTCGAACTGATGGGCCGCCGCTTGACCGGCCGTCACTTTCACGTCTACCTGCAACCGGACCGCGACAGTGACGAAGGCGCCATCGGCGTCCACGGTATCACCGACGAGTTCCTCAAGGGCAAGCCGCGTTTCGCCGAAGTCGCCGACGAGTTTTTCGAGTTCATCAACGGCGCGCAGTTGATCATCCATAACGCTGCGTTTGACGTCGGCTTCATCAACAACGAATTTGCCCTGATGGGGCAGAAGGATCGTGCAGACATCAGTCAGCATTGCTCGATCCTCGACACATTGATGATGGCCCGCGGACGTCACCCTGGCCAACGCAACAGCCTCGATGCGTTGTGCAAACGGTATGGCGTCGACAACTCCGGCCGTGAACTCCACGGCGCTTTGCTCGACTCCGAGATTCTTGCCGACGTTTACCTGACCATGACCGGCGGCCAGACCAGCCTCTCCCTGGCCGGTAACGCCTCGGATGGCACTGGCTCGGCAGAAGGTTCGGGCAACCGCGCTTCGGAAATCCGTCGCCTGCCGGCTGATCGCAAACCGGCCCCGATCATTCGTGCCAGTGAGCAGGATCTGGCTGAGCATGCCGTGCGGTTGGAAGCGATTGCCAAGTCGGCCGGCGCGCCGGCGTTGTGGACCCAGCTCACCCAGCAATAACCATCAAGCTCGTAGGCGCTGGCTTGCCGGCGATGAGGCCGCTGAGCCCTGCGATAATCTTGCGGACGCCATCGCCGACAAGCCGGCGCCTACAGTTGATCACCCGCGTTTTCAACCTCTTCATTCGCGTCATCGCCGCCAAGCTTCTACCCTTGAGTGCATAACCCTCAGGACTAAAAGCACTCATGTACAAAGACCTGAAGTTCCCCATCCTGATCGTGCACCGCGACATCAAGGCCGACACCGTTGCCGGTGACCGGGTCCGAGGCATCGCCCGGGAGCTGGAGCAGGAGGGCTTCAGTATCTTTTCAGCCGTTGACTACGCCGAAGGCCGGCTGGTGGCGTCGACCCATCATGGCCTGGCGTGCATGCTGATTGCCGCCGAAGGCGCCGGCGAAAACACTCACCTGCTGCAAAACATAGTCGAACTTATCCGCCTCGCGCGGGTTAGGGCGCCGAACCTGCCGATCTTCGCCCTGGGTGAGCAGGTCACGCTGGAGAACGCGCCGGCCGATGCCATGAGCGAGCTCAATCAATTACGCGGCATTCTTTATCTGTTCGAAGACACCGTGCCGTTTCTGGCTCGCCAGGTAGCCCGCGCCGCCCGCACTTACCTCGACGGTTTGTTGCCGCCGTTCTTCAAGGCCCTGGTGCAGCACACCGCCGATTCCAATTATTCCTGGCACACCCCGGGCCATGGCGGTGGCGTGGCCTATCGCAAAAGCCCGGTGGGGCAGGCGTTTCATCAGTTTTTTGGGGAAAATACCCTGCGTTCGGATTTGTCCGTATCAGTCCCGGAGCTGGGTTCGCTGCTCGACCACACCGGGCCGCTGGCCGAAGCCGAAGCCCGCGCCGCGCGCAACTTTGGCGCTGATCACACGTTCTTCGTGATCAATGGTACGTCGACTGCCAACAAGATCGTCTGGCACTCGATGGTCGCGCGTGACGACCTGGTGCTGGTCGACCGCAACTGCCATAAGTCGGTGTTGCATTCGATCATCATGACCGGCGCGATCCCGCTCTACCTGTGCCCGGAGCGCAACGAGTTGGGCATTATCGGTCCGATTCCCCTGAGCGAGTTCAGCCCCGAGTCGATCTGCGCCAAGATCGACGCAAGCCCCCTGACCCGTGGGCGGCCACCCAAAGTTAAGTTGGCCGTGGTCACCAATTCCACCTACGACGGCCTGTGCTACAACGCTGAGCTGATCAAGCAACAATTGGGCAACAGTGTCGAGGTGTTGCACTTTGATGAGGCCTGGTACGCCTACGCGGCCTTCCATGAGTTCTTCGCCGGGCGTTACGGCATGGGCACCTCACGTACCCCGGACAGCCCGCTGGTGTTTACCACCCACTCAACACACAAACTGCTCGCGGCGTTCAGCCAGGCCTCAATGATCCACGTGCAGGACGGCGGCGCGCGGCAGCTGGACCGGGATCGTTTCAACGAAGCGTTCATGATGCACATCTCCACGTCGCCGCAATACAGCATCATCGCTTCGCTGGACGTGGCTTCGGCGATGATGGAAGGCCCTGCCGGGCGCTCCCTGCTGCAGGAAATGTTCGACGAAGCCCTGAGCTTTCGCCGCGCGCTGGCCAACCTGCGCCAGCATATTGCCGCCGAGGACTGGTGGTTTTCCATCTGGCAGCCACCCTCGGTGGCCGGCATCGACCGGGTCGCCACGGCGGATTGGCTGTTGCAACCCCAGGACGATTGGCATGGCTTTGGTGACGTCGCCGAAGACTACGTGCTGCTCGACCCGATCAAAGTGACGCTGGTGATGCCAGGCCTCAACGCCGGTGGCGCCTTGAGCGACTGCGGGATTCCCGCCGCAGTGGTCAGCAAATTCCTCTGGGAGCGTGGGCTGGTGGTGGAAAAGACCGGGCTGTATTCGTTCCTTGTGTTGTTTTCCATGGGCATCACCAAAGGCAAATGGAGTACCTTGCTCACCGAATTGCTGGAGTTCAAGCGCAGCTACGACGCCAACGCAAGCCTGGCCAGTTGCCTGCCATCGGTGTTCACCCAGGGCCCTGTGCGCTACCAGGGTCTGGGGTTGCGCGACCTGTGCGATCAATTGCATAGCTGTTACCGTAGCAACGCCACGGCAAAACACCTAAAACGGATGTACACCGTTTTGCCGGAAATCGCGATGAAACCGGCCGACGCCTATGACCAATTGGTGAGGGGCGAAGTGGAGGCGGTCTCGATTGACGCCTTGCCAGGGCGCATCGCAGCCGTGATGCTGGTGCCGTATCCGCCGGGCATCCCATTGATTATGCCGGGTGAGCGCTTTACCGAGTCGACGCGATCGATCATCGACTACCTGGCATTTGCCCGCACGTTCGATAGCAGTTTTCCCGGTTTTGTCGCGGATGTGCATGGGTTGCAACACGAAGACGACGGCAGTGGTCGTTGTTACACCGTCGATTGCATCAAGGGTTAAGTATGTTTATGCAAGCTGTAATGAACCCGAAGTATCCAGGGCTCAGTGTGCGAGTCGCCGACGAAGGCTTCGACGCCTACGTGTGGGGCAATGATTTCAGCTTTGAGGTCAGCGCCTATGGTGTGCCGGAGATGGGTAAGCGGGTCGATCAGTGGCCCGTGGAGCGCATCCTGCCGTACCGCAAGTGCTACGGCATCGATCCGGAAGAGTTCGCCAGTTTCCGCGATGCGCCAGACAGTGCGATTTTCATGGCGTATCTGGATGATCGTGCCGTAGGGCATATCGTGGTCAGCACCAATTGGAATGGCTTTGCCCACGTCGACGAGTTGGCGGTCATCTTGCCTGCGCGGCGTCACGGGGTGGCCAAGGCACTGTTGGATGTGGCGCAGTTCTGGAGCCGCAAGAAAAACCTGCCGGGCATGATGCTCGAAACCCAGAACAACAACCTTGGTGCCTGCCGCCTTTACGAGCGTTGCGGGTATGTGATGGGCGGGATTGATCAACTGCGTTATCGCGGTATCGACCCGCAAACCCGCGAAGTGGCGATATTCTGGTATCGGTTGTTCAAGGCCGAAGTCGACGCAGTTTGACGCTGACTCTGTAGGCGCGAGCTTGCTGGGGCGAGCAAGCTTGCTTGCGCTGGGGTGCGAAGCGCCCCCCAAAAGCCGGAGACTGCTGCGCAGTCAGCGGGACGGTGCGACGATTCGACAAGCGCCCTCGCCACAGCAAGTTCGCTCCTACAGGGGTTTTGAGTCGCCAGTCAGCAGGCTTTCCGCCTTCTGCGTGACAATCTCCAGCAACGCATTCAATGCCGGTGACGTCACGCCATCCTTGAGGGTCAGCGCATACAGGCTGACCACCATCGGCGGCGACACCGGGCACGCATCCAGCCCGGCCTCCCGTGCACCGAAGGCGGTGAACGGGTCGACAATCGCCAGGCCTTCTCCCGCTTCGACCATGCTGCGCATCATCTGGTAGGTCTGTACTCGCGTCTGCACCACGGGCAGCGGGCGCAGGGCTTGCAGTTTTGCGTCGAGCTGGCGGCTCAATGGGTCTTGGCCCTCCAGCCCGATCATCGACTGTCCGGCCAGGTCTTGCAGCGCGATGTACTTCTGCTTCGGTTTCAACCAGCCATGGGGCGCCAATAATTGCAGCTTGCCCTGGGCCAGTACACTGCTCTGGATCTGCGGGTGTTCAGGGTCATGCAGACTCAGGCCTACATCGGCCTCGTGCAGCAACAGGCTCCTGACGATCTCTCGTGTCGGCTGGCTCGACAGGTTGCACGGTGTGTCCTGGAAGCGCCGGCGCAGCACGGCGATACTTTGTGGCAACAGTTGGTTGGCCAGTGGCGGGGTGCAAAGCGCGCGCAGCGTTGGGGCGTGATGGTTTTTAAGGCGACTGGCCAGGCGTTGCAGAGGCTCCAGCGCCTCATACACATGGGCGATTTGCGCCTGCAGCTCAAGGGTTTCCCGCGTCGCCTGCAAGCGCCCGCGCACACTGGCAAACAGCATGAAGCCCAATTGCTGCTCGGCATCCTTGAGCGTGGCATCTACATCGCCCACGGGGAGTTGCAACCATTCGGCGGCGGTGCCGAGGTGTCCGGTCTGCAAGATGGCCTGAATCACTTCGAGATGACGTAAACGCATGGCCGGAGTCTAGGGTCAGCGGGGCGGGGTTTCAATGGTTGAAGCCGGTGGGCGGAAAAAAGATCGCAGGTGGCGTGTATGCGTATGGCGTTCGGCCAGGACCTCACTAGAATGGCTCGTCTGATCACTAACGACCAATGCCGGCCAACCGGTACTTACAACAAAAACAGGTCTGGTCTCAAATGCCTATGCCCTCGATATTCCTCGGGGTAACGGCCAAGCAACTCATGATCCTGGTGATCGTGGGGTGTGTCGCCGCTTATCTCTTCAGCAATCACGACGAAATCCCGCCGGAAAACCTCGCGCTCGAAACGTTCATCCGTTCCCAGGAACAGGTGGGCGAGCAGGTGGGCACGGTGCTGGGTATGACGCTGGTCAGGCAGGTGGTTGCATATCCCGGCTACGAAAAAACCGGTTACACGCGTTCGTTGTACACCGTGGAAGGTGAGCGGGGGAGATTGATGGTGACGCTCAAGCAGGTGGACGGTGAGCAGGGGATTGAGGTAACGGAGATTCGCAGTCCGTGATCGCCCAGCCCAGTCGATGCCATCAATGGCCAGGACTGAGCAGGTCTATCAGGCTGGGTGTTATGACGCGTAGACCGTTTCCGATTCGCGGGTGATGATGGTCCCGGACTGGATCAGTCTGAATTCTTTGCCATCCAGTTTTTCTACACGGTCGCCAATGGCCAGCTTGTAGGTGGTGGTGGGCGCCGAGCCAGCCACGCCGTCGAGGGGCGGGTTGGATTCCTTGAACTCATGCACCGAATACACGCGTCCTTCTGCGTCTCTGGCATGGAACTGTCCGACAAGTACTGCTGCCATCTGTTTAGAACCTCTGGAGATAAACACTCGATTTGCGGTTCTGTAGACCGTCATGGAGCGGGGTAGTTTACCTATGGAAAAAAAATACTATTCTTTGATGTTTTCAGACGCTTCTTACGCAAGTAACTGCGGGGAAAACGTCCGGAGGATAATCAAAACCTTCTGGTGAACCCGCCGCGAAGACTCTATAACTACACGCTCCTTTAGTCAGACGTCGGGAAACCACAATGAGCAAGGTCTACACGATTGCCGTACTGGTTGGCAGCTTGAGAAAAGAGTCGATCAACCGCAAGGTCGCCCTGGCATTGGCAGAACTGGCCCCTGCCAATCTCAAATTGAACATTGTCGAAATTGGCGATTTGCCGCTCTACAACGAGGACATCGACGGGGCATCACCGCCCGCAGCCTACAGTACTTTCCGTCAGCAGGTGAGTTCATCCGACGCGGTGCTGTTCGTAACCCCGGAATACAACCGTTCTGTGCCCGCGCCGTTGAAGAATGCGATCGATGTGGGGTCTCGTCCTTATGGGCAAAGTGCCTGGAGCGGCAAGCCGGGGGCGATCATCAGTGTGTCGCCGGGTGCCATTGGCGGGTTTGGCGCCAATCACCATCTGCGCCAGTCCCTGGTGTTCCTCGATGTGCCGTGCATGCAGCAGCCGGAGGCCTACCTGGGGGGCGCGGGCAGCGTGTTTGATGAGGCCGGCAAGCTGTCGGAAAAGACCAAGCCGTTCCTGCAGGCGTTTATCGACGCCTACGGCAAGTGGGTCGAAAAGCAGTCAGTCTGATGCTAATCCCCGTGTAGGCGGCTTGCCGGCGATTGGCCCTCAGCCTTGCGGTGATCATCACGCCGCCATCGCCGGCAAGCCGGCTCCTACAGTCAGGTCAGTCTGTCTGCCAGCGCCAGGGCCTGCTCCCTGGATGCCTGCCTGTTCAGTGTCCCGGACGCCGACCCGCGCATGTTCGAAGTGATCACCCAAGTGGTGGTCCGCTACGGCGCTGCCCGGCGATTCTGACGATCAGCGCAACCAGTTGGTCCGCGCCAGTTCGATCACTTCATCCCCGCGACCGCTCATCACCGCCTTGAGCATGTACAGGCTGAACCCCTTGGCCTGTTCAAGCTTGATGCTTGGCGGCATCACCAGCTCCTGGGTCGCGGTGACCACATCCACGAGCACCGGGCCATCATGGGCCAGCGCGCGGCGCAATGCCGGTTCGAGGTCTTCGGATTGTTCCACGCGAATCCCGAGGATGCCCATGGCGTTGGACATGGCGGCGAAATCCGGGTTTATCAGCTCGGTGCCGGTATCCAGGTAGCCGGCAGCCTTCATCTCCATCGCGACAAAACCCAGGGACGAGTTATCGAACACGATGACTTTCACCGGCAGTTTCAGCTGCGCCAACGAGATGAAATCCCCCATCAACATGGCGAAACCGCCGTCGCCCGACATCGAAATCACCTGCCGGCCGGGAAACGCTGCCTGAGCGCCGATGGCCTGGGGCATGGCGTTGGCCATCGAGCCGTGGTTGAACGAGCCGATCAGGCGGCGCTTGCCGTTCATTTTCAGGTAGCGCGCAGCCCACACGGTGGGCGAGCCGACATCGGCGGTGAAGATCGCATCCGCGTCGGCCAATTCGCTGAGCAGGCGTGCGACGTATTGCGGGTGGATCGGCCGGTCGGCTTTTGACGGTTGTGCCAGGTCATCCAGCCCCTGGCGTGCTTTCTCGTAGTGCTTCAGGGAGGTTTCGAGGAAGCTGCGATCAGTCTTGCGGGTCAGGCGCGGCAGCAGCGCGTCGATGGTCTCGCTGACATCAGCAGCGATGCCCAGGTCCAGTGTGGCACGACGGCCGAGCGCCTGCGGGTTGCGGTCGACCTGGATGATCTTCGCGTCGGTCGGGTAGAACTGGCGGTACGGGAAGTCGGTACCGAGCATGATCAGCGTGTCGCAGTCGAGCATGGCGTGGTAACCGGAGCTGAAGCCGATCAGGCCGGTCATGCCCACGTCGAACGGGTTGTCCCATTCCACATGCTCCTTGCCGCGCAGGGCGTGTACCACGGGGGCGCCGAGTGCATCGGCCAGCGCTACCACTTGGTCATGCGCACCGGCGCAACCGCTGCCGCACAACAGGGTGACTTTCTGGCTGCCGTCGAGAATCTCGGTGAGGCGTTGCAGGTCCTGTTCCGCCGGCAAGGTGCGCGGCGCGTGCAGGGCTGGCCACGGCTTGAGCTTGTCTTCCACTTCGAGCAGCGACACATCCCCCGGAATCACTACCACCGCCACGCCGCGATTGAGGATCGCCGAGCGCATGGCGCGGTGCAGTACCTGGGGCATCTGTTCGGGGTTGGTCACCAGCTCGATAAAGTGACTGCATTCCTTGAACAGCTCCTGGGGATGGGTTTCCTGGAAGTAGTTCAGGCCGATCTCGGAGGAGGGGATTTGGGCGGCGATGGCCAGCACTGGCACATGGTTGCGATGGCAGTCGAACAGGCCGTTGATCAAATGCAGGTTGCCCGGCCCGCAGCTGCCGGCGCACACCGTCAGCTCGCCGGTGGCGGCGGCTTCGGCACCGGCGGCAAACGCGGCGACTTCTTCGTGGCGCACGTGCATCCACTCGATGCTGTCCATGGTGCGCAGGGCGTCGGTGAGGCCGTTGAGGCTGTCGCCGGTCAGGCCCCAGATGCGCTTGATGCCCGCCTGTTCAAGCGTGGTCGCCAACTGCTGGGCCAGGTTGATTTTCGCCATGAAGAACTCCAATCGTCAGTGAGGTTAAAAATTGCTGATCAATAGGGGACAGTTCGATCACGGCGAATGCTCCGCCCTTAATGTGAAGATTGCGTCATGGTTGCGCGATATTGCCGGGTGCGCCAGGCGATAAACCATTGATCACGGACCAATGCCAGCCAGGGCGCGACCTTGGGGTTGGGCAGGCGACCACGGCTCAGGCGGCGCATCTGGTAACGCACCACGGACAGGATGGCGAGGGCGGCCAGGGGCTTGCGCTGCCAGTCGATGGTTTGGAGTTGCGGGTTGAGGTCCCGACCTGCGCGCCAGTGTTTGATCAATTGCGGCTCCAGGGTCAGCGCGGTGGCGATGCCGGCCATGGCGATGCCGCTGTCGAGTACCCGCTGCACGATCGGCAGGCGACGGATACCACCCGTGACCATCACCGGCATGGTGGCGATGGTCGCCAGTTCGCGGGCCATCTCTAGAAAATACGCTTCACGGGCCAGGGTGCGCCCGTCGCGTGCTTCGCCTTGCATGGCGGGCGCTTCGTAGCTGCCGCCGGACAATTCCAGCAGGTCGATGGGCAAAGGGTTGAGCATTTCCACCACCGCACGCGCATCGGCCTCGGCAAACCCTCCGCGCTGGAAGTCCGCCGAGTTGAGCTTTACCGCCACGCAAAAGGACGGGCTGACGCTGGCGCGAACCGCATGGACCACCTCCAGCAGCAGGCGCGCACTGTTTTCCAGCGCGCCACCCCAGCGGTCGGTGCGATGGTTGCTCAAGGGCGACAGAAACTGGCTGAGCAAGTAGCCATGTGCTCCATGGATTTGCACGCCGGTAAAGCCGGCCTTTTCGGCCAGACGCGCGCTGGTGGCGAAGCGCTGGATCACGTCTTGGATATCGTCTTCGGTCATGGCCCTGGGTGTGGCGAACATCTTCGAGAAGCTGCCAAGGTCCAGCGCAATGGCGGAGGGCGCAAGCGCTTGCTGACCGAGGTTGGCCATGGTCTGGCGGCCCGGATGGCTGAGCTGCATCCAGAAGTGCACACCCTTTGCTCCTGCGACCTCGGCCCATTCGCGGAAGCTCTCTAGGTGCTGCTCGTCTTCGAGGGCAACGCCGCCGGGGCCGGTCATGGCGTGGCGGTCGATCATCACGTTGCCGGTCAACAACAAGCCGGGTTCACCCTCGGCCCAGGTCTTGTACAACTGCTTCAGTTCGCGTGAAGGCGCTTGCCGGGCATCCGCCATATTCTCTTCCATCGCCGCCTTGGCGATACGATTGGCGAGGACCTGGCCGTTGGGCAGTTGCAAGGGTTCAAAGGGCGACATGGTTGACTCCTGAGCGGGGGAGGCCTCAGGCTAAGCTTAAAGTTAACTTTAATGTCAAGCAGGGCGTGACGATGAATATTGGCGAGCTGGCGAAACAGAGTGGATTGGCGGCGTCGCGTATTCGGTTCTATGAGTCCGAGGGGCTGATCAGTCAGGTGGGGCGCCAGGCAAACGGCTATCGGCGCTACGCACCCGAGGCGTTGCAGACGCTGCAATTGATCCAGAGCGCGCAACAGGCCGGGTTTACCTTGCAGGAGCTCAAGGCGCTGATGCCGGCTCCAGGCGAGCACAAGCGCGAGGAACTGATCGAGGCGCTGGAGCGAAAAATCGCTCAGATCGAAGTGATGCAGGCGCAGTTGGCGCACAGCAAGGCGCAGTTATTGGGCGTGATCGAAGCGGTGCGGGCACACCCGGAAGACGTGCCGTGCTCTATGGGACAAAAGCAGGTGCTGGCGTCGATCAAAATCAATCCATAAAAAAACTGTGGCGAGGGAGCTTGCTCCCGCTGGACTGCGTAGCAGTCCTATTTTTGGGGCCGCTTCGCGCCCCAACGGGACGGTGCGGCGATCCGACAAGCTCTTATCAAACTTAAAATAACTTACTGATTTTAAAGGGTTAAAATTTCACCCTAAAGTTTTGAGTCTTACATAAACAATTTCAGGCGACCGCATTCTTGTGGCGAGCGGGCTTGTCCCGCGTTGGGCTGCGCAGCAGCCCCAAAACCAGGCGCAGAGGAGTGCCCGATACACCGCATCGTCTTCATCAGGGGCGCTTCGCACCCCAACGCGGGACAAGCCCGCTCGCCACAGAGGTCCCAGTTTGCTGCGCGACAGCGCGGCGTCGAAGACGGGGGGGCTCCCTCGCCACAGTTACGGTGTTTACCCTTAACTGATCGGCATTAGGCGCTGGCCTGCCAGCGCCTACAGAGGTTTGTGGCAGACCGTCAGGCGTGCATCTGCCCAAACTTGCCCGAGTGAAAATCCGCAAATGCTTGGTGAATCTCTTGCTCGGTATTCATCACAAACGGGCCGTGGCCGACGATAGGCTCGTCAATAGGCTCGCCGCTGAGCAGCAACACGATGGCGTCGTCATTAGCCTCCAGCGTCAGTTGCTCGCCGTCGCGCTCGAACAGTGCCAATTGCCCCTGGCGCGCGATTTCCTCGCCGTTGACCAGCACCGTGCCACGCAGGATCACCAGCGCCGTGTTGCGTCCGGCGTGCAGGTCCAGGGTCAGCGCCTTACCGGCGTTGAGGCGCAGGTCCCACACGTCAATCGGTGTAAAGGTCCGTGCCGGGCCTTGGGTGCCGGCGAATTCACCGGCAATCAGGCGCAGTTTGCCGGCGTCGTTGGCCAGTGGCAGCACCGGGATGTCGCCGTCGACGAGGGTCTGGTAACCGGCGTCGGCCATTTTGTCCTTGGCCGGCAGGTTGACCCACAGTTGCACCATCTCCATCACCCCGCCGCTGCGGGCGAAGGCTTCGGAATGGAATTCCTCGTGGAGGATGCCTTTGGCGGCGGTCATCCATTGCACGTCGCCGGGGCCGATCTTGCCGCCGGCACCGGTGGAGTCGCGGTGTTCGACTTCGCCGTCATACACGATGGTCACAGTTTCAAAGCCGCGGTGCGGGTGTTGGCCGACGCCGCGACGTTGTTCGGTAGGGGTAAAATCGGCGGGGCCAGCGTGGTCCAGCAACAGGAATGGGCTGATGTGTTTGCCCATGGCGTCGTAGGAAAACAGCGTGCGCACCGGAAAACCGTCGCCGACCCAATGAGCGCGGGGGCTGGTGTAGATGCCGATGAGTTTTTTCATGGTAGTCCTCCAAAGTGCATACACCTTAAAACCGTTACCAATTTTGCGCTAGACCGCAAAACCAGCCTTGATCGTTCTACTGACAGGACACTGCGACACTGTAGCGCGACAAAATCCGCGTTAATGATAATGACTCGTAGTAATATTCGCCCTCTCCCGCTCAACCCTCCGAGGGCTGCAATGCCGTTTGCCCCTGTGCCTGTCGCACCGCGCGTGTTGGTGGTGGATGACCACCGCAAGATCCGCGAACCCCTGGCCATGTACCTGCGTCGACACACCTTTGAGGTGCGCACCGCCGAAGACGCGGCCGGCATGTGGCAATTGCTCAAGACCCAGGCCTTCGATGTGGTGGTGCTCGACGTGCTGCTGCCCGACGGCGATGGCTTCGAGTTGTGCAACCAATTGCACCGGCGCAGCAATAACCCGGTGATTTTGCTGACGGCCCGGGACACCGCTGCCGATCGCATTCGCGGCCTGGACCTGGGCGCTGACGATTACGTTACCAAGCCGTTCGAGCCCCGCGAACTGGTGGCGCGCATCAACAGCGTGCTGCGCCGCCAGGGCCGTAACACCGGACCTTCAACACTCAGCAACGGCGCACGCGCCTATCACTTTGCCGGCTGGCATTTCAGCGTCAGCAACGCAACGCTGTGCCGCGACGGCGCCCCCGCGATTCAGCTGAGCACCGCAGAAAGCCGACTGCTGCAAGTCTTCCTCAACCACCCCAACACCCTGCTACACCGCGAGCGGCTGATCGACTTGACCGCCGCCGCCGACAGCGACGTGAGTGACCGTGCCATCGACCGCCAGGTCAGCCGTCTGCGGCGCAAACTGGCCCAGGGCGATGCCGCACCGGACCTGCTGCGCACCATCTGGGGCGGCGGTTACCTGCTGGCGGCCGAGGTCAGCGAATGCACGCCCTGAGCCGACTGTGGCCCAGCGCGATGGCGCACCAGTTGGGACTGTTGTTGTTACTCGCACTGCTTGCCTCGAACGCCATTGCGATGTTGTTCCTGCAACGCACCGGCAACCTGATCCACCCGTTGTCGCGCAGTTTCAGCCTGGAGCGCTTGAGCACCGCGCATCACGCCGCCGTCGAGTTGACCGCCACTGAAACCGCGCATCTGTTAAGCGCCATGAGCACCGACGGCGCGCGCTTCTGGATTGCCTCGACGCCGGACGTCGCGCCGTTTGAACTGCGCCAGGAGGAACATCGGCTGGCCAGCGAGTTGCGCACACAACTGCAATTGAACAACGACGTCGCCATCGGCATGCAGTTGGAGCGCATCAGTGGTGCCGACGCGCGCACCCATGTGTTCAGCCCCGCCGGCTGGGCGCCGTTGCGACTGCGCAGCAGTGTCGCGCTGCCGAGCGGCGAGTACTTGAACGCCCTGCAACACCCCGCCGGCGCCTATGAATGGGGCCGCGTCCTGGCCTACAGCCTGCCGGTGACGACGCTGCCGGTGCTGCTGATCGTGATGTTTTTCATCGCGCGGGTGGTGCGCCCGGTGAAAACCCTGGCCCAGGCCACCGAACGGGTCAGCCGCGGCGAATGGATTGCGCCGCTGCCGGAACAAGGCCCGAGGGAAGCGCGCGAGTTGACCATGGCCTTCAACACCATGCAGGCCAGCCTGGCGCGGCATGTGGAAGGCCGCACGCGGATGCTTGCGGCGGTCAGCCACGACTTAAACACACCGATCACCGAGCTGCGCCTGCAGGTCGAATTGCTGGAGCCCGGCGCGGCCCGCGATGACATGCTTGAAAGCCTCGAGGAGTTGAGCGCCATGGTGCGCGAAACCCTGAATTTCGTGCGCGATGATGCGGTGCAGGAAAGCACCGCCACGCTGTCGCTCACGGCCCTGCTGGAGGATCTGGCCAAGCGTTACCAGCGCCTGCAGCAGCCCGTCACCTGGCACGCCGCATCGCCGCTGATGCTGACGTGTCGCCCGCTGGCGCTCAAGCGTGCCCTCACCAACCTGATCGACAACGCCCTGCACCATGCCGGCGACGCCAGCATCCGCCTGACGCGCCAGGATGACGGCCTGCTGTGCATCGAGATTCTCGACCACGGCCAGGGCTTGCCCGAAGAGTGGCTCACGAAAGTGTTCGAGCCCTTTGTACAACGCGGTGTCAGCGACGGCGGGCTGGGGCTGGGCCTGGCGATTGCACGGTCGTGCATCCAGGCCCACGGCGGCGAGCTGGTGCTGGAAAATCGCCCTCCGGCCGGCCTCTGCGCGGTGGTGCGACTGCCTGCAGCGCTTTAGAAGTTGAGCGTGGCGCCCATCCACAGCGTGCGGCCGTAATTCACTGTGCCGTAGGTTTCGTCGTCCAGGCGCTTGTCGGTGAGGTTGTTGAGGGAGGCATTGAGCGTCAGCGACTCGGTCAGGTCGTAGGAGCCGCCCAGGTCTGCGGTGGTATAGCCCGGCGCCGGTTCGTCAGTGGTGATGGTGTTGCCGGTTTCTTCACCGTAGTAGCTCAACGAAGCCCAGGCCTGGGCGCGGTCGTTGATGCTCCACTCAGTGCGCACATTGGCCTTTTGCTTGGGCGTGAGGGCCAGGGGCGCGCCGGCGTTGGCGCCACTTTTTTGCTCGGAATCGGTGTAGGTGTAGTTGGCCTTGAGCAGCACGCTGGGGTTGATGTCCCATTGGCCGTTGAGCTCCACGCCCTGGATGATCGCCTTGTCGACGTTGACCCGCTCCATGATGGTGTAGCCGTTCCAGCGCCGGTCGGTGGTGACGGTGGAGAGCTTGTCCTGAAAGTCGTTATAGAACAGCGTCACGCCGCCCGACAGGTTGTCGCGGTTGCTCCACAGCGCCGACAGTTCATAGTTGGTGCTGGTTTCGGGCTTGAGGTCGGGGTTGCCGAACATCACGAAACGGTTGCGCCGCAGGTAAGCGTAGTCGGCCACCACCGCGCGCAGTTCGGGCGCCTTGAAGCCTCGGGCGATACCGCCTTTGAACGTCCATTGATCGGTGGCGCGCCACACCCCGTAGACACGCGGGCTGACGTGCGCGCCGTACTCTTCGTGTTCATCCAGGCGCAGGCCGGTGGTGAGCGCGAAGCTGTCGGTGACCGACCATTCGTTCTCTGCGAACAGCGCTTTTTGTACCACCGAAAATGTGTAGTCGACGCGGTCACCGAGGCCCTGGTTCCAGTCGGTCAACTCGCTTTCATTCCATTGCAGGCCCACGGTGCTGACGTTGTGCGCGGTGGGCACCACCAGCTTGGCGTCGAACACGGTGTTCTTGACCTGCGGTTTGCGCCCGTAGATGTCGGTTTGCGCCGGGGTCGCCTTGCCTTCGCGGCTGGAGGTTTCCTGGGACAACGCGATGTCGGAAGTGGCCCAGCCCCAACGGCCCTGATGGGACAGCGACCAGTGATCACGGTTGTTTTCCTGCTCTCGGGTGGCCCAGTTGGCGCTCATGCCGTCGCCATTTTTCAGGCGGGTAGCGCCGGCTTCGAGCAGGATGTCGTGGTCAATCGTAGGCGTGAAGGCCAGGCGCGCGGTGAGGTCGCGATGGTCGGCTTGGCTGAAACCATTGGTCTGTTCGATGTCATCGTCGGCCTGACGATCCAGGTAGCGCCCCCACACCTGCAGGCCGAGGAAATCTTCCTTGAGCGGGCCGCTGAGGTAGAACTGGGTTTGCCGCGCGTTGCCCTGGTCGCTGTGCTGGCGCGCCGAATAATCGTAGCCAATCGAGCCACCCCAGGTCGGCGAGACCTTGCGCGTGATCACGTTGATCACACCGCCGATGGCGTCTGAGCCGTACAACGACGACATCGGCCCGCGCACCACTTCGATCCGCTCGATGGCGGCGGCCGGCGGCACAAAGCTCTGCTCGTAGCCACTGTTGCCGTTGACCCGCGATTCCCGCGCGCTCTGGCGTTTGCCGTCGACCATGATCAGGGTGTAATCGGCCGGCATGCCACGGATGGAAATATCGGTTTCATTCGCCCCGCCGTTGACCGTCACGCCCTCGACATCCCGCACCGCGTCACCGAGGTCGCGGTAGGATTTGCGGCGCAACGATTCGCCGTCAATCACCGTCACCGAAGCCGGCGCGTCTTCCACACTTTGTGCATAGCCTGCGGCCGTTACCACAACATCGTTGAGTTCCAGTGCCACGGGCTCATCCGCATGAGCGTGAAGACTGGCCGCAACCAGCAGGGCCAGGGGCGAGAAACGAAAAGCAGGCAGCATGGGCGTAGACCTTAGGATTAGACTCAAAAGAGAATCGTAATCATCCAGCCCTGAAAAACTTGGACAAAGTGTGACAACTCAGGCCGAACCCGCGGTGAGCCGGCCACCGCCCATGGCGTGCGGCCCGTGATTTTGAACGCCCTGGCGGCTAATGCCGATCAGTTAAGGGCGGGCGCTGTAACTGTGGCGAGCGAATTTGCTCGCGTTGGGCTGCGAAGCGGCCCAGTCAGGCAACGAATTTATTCAGGAAGATATGCCTCGCCGGGTTTGGGGCTGCTGCGCAGCCCAACGCAGGGCAAGCCTGCTCGCCACAACAAGCCAGTTTATCCAGCAACCAGCCCGCTCGCTTCAGGAGCAGGCTCACCCATAGAGTACCAGTGAGCCCTGCGACCCGATCAGCGCTTCGAAAGCTCCATAATCATCCGGCTAAGCAAGTAAATCCGCGGCGCCACACTCTCCACTTCCGCATATTCCTCCGACGTATGAATATTGCCCCCCACAATCCCAAACCCATCCAGCGTCGGCGTCCCAACCCCGGCCGACAAACTTGCATCCGCCGCCCCGCCGCTGCCTTCAATCGTCAACGTCTTGCCTAACTCGCCATAAATCCCCTGGGCAATCGCCACCAACTTGTCGGACTCCGGCGTCTGCGGCATCGGCGGCAAGCCACGCTGCAAAGTGGTCTTCACTTCCGTCTCCGCAATCAGTTTGTTGGCCGACACCCGCGCCAAGTCTTTCTCGATGCGATCAAACTCTTCCGGCAACGCCGCGCGTACATCCGCTTTGGCGATGGCCTGGTCGGGGATCACGTTGGTACGGTCGCCAGCCTTGATCACGGTGAAGTTGATGGTGGTTTTCTTCTCTTCATCACCCAGCTTGCCCAGTTGCAGGATCTGGTGAGCGGCCTCCATGGCGGCGTTGCGGCCCAGTTCCGGGGCGACACCGGCGTGGGCGGCTTTGCCTTTGACTTCGACCACGGCGGTGGCGCTGCCTTTGCGCCACACCACCAAACCGTCGGCTGGGCGGCCGGGTTCGAGGTTCAACGTTACGTCGTGGCCCTTGGCGGTTTTGCGGATCAGTTCGGAGGCGGCCTCGGAGCCGGTTTCTTCGCTGGCGTCGAGCAGGAAGGTGATTTGCGCATAGTCCTTGAAGCCCTGGTTTTTCAGGACTTTTAGCGCGTAGATGCCGGCGACGATGCCGCCCTTGTCATCCATCACACCGGGGCCATAGGCGCGGCCGTCCTTGATGTGGAACGGGCGTTCGGCGGCCGAGCCTTCCTTGAACACGGTGTCCATGTGGGCCATCAGCAGGATCCTGGCTTTGCCGGTGCCCTTGAGGGTGGCGATGATGTGGCTGCTATTGGCCGCGGCATCCGGCACCCGCTCGATGCTGAAACCCAGCTGTTTCAGTTCATCGACGGCGATGTCGCTCACCTGGGTCAGGCCCGGCCCGTAGCCCGAACCGGAGTCGATGTTCACCAGGCGCTCCAGCAGTTTCAAGGCGTCGGCCTTGTACTGTTCTGAGTCGGTCTGGATTTGTTTGTGGGGTTCGGCGCTGTAGGCCGGGAGTGCAAACGACAAGGCCAGCGTCGCGGCCAAAAGCGTACGGGGGAAGGTGAAGAGCATGAACCGATCCTTGTTTTTGTGCGCAGGTGAAGGCACACCCTACCCCACTAAACCGACCTCAACCAAGTGCCTTGAACCGAGCTGACCCGGTTGCGCCCGCTGCTCTTGGCTGCGTACAACGCCTGGTCGGCATCGTTGAGCCAACTGGTGGAGTCGGCATGCCCAGGCTGATACGGCGCCAGGCCGATGCTCAGGCTGGCGCGCAAGGTCGGGTCCTGCGCATAGGCCAGTGCGTTGAAACGATCACGCAGCGCGTCCATCACTTCGGTGGCGCGGTTAAGCGGCATGTCCGGCAGGATCACGCAGAATTCATCACCGCCATAACGCCCGGCCAGGTCGGTTGCGCGCAGGTTCTGGCGCAGCACTTTGCTGAGCTGGCGCAGGACGATGTCGCCGGTAACGTGGCCGTAGGTGTCGTTGATGACCTTGAAATGGTCGATGTCGATCAGCGCAATGGCCGCGCCCTGCTGATCACGGCGGCAGCGTTGGAACTCGATTTCCAGGTGGTCCTTCCACGCGCCGTGGTTGAGCAGGCCGGACAGGCTGTCGGTGCGGCTCAGCGCCAGCAGCTCGCGTTTATGCCGCGCCAGGGTCACGGCCTGGCGGTAGCAGATCCAGCCCAGCGCCAGCGGGTACAGCATCAGGATCGGCAGGCAGGCATACAACTGGGTCTGGCTGGTCACCGCGATAAACGCCGGGGTGAACACCAGCAGTGACGTGCCAATGCCCAACGCCTGGGCCACCCAACCCGCCAGCATGAAGCGCGGACCGCCGATGGCCACATTATTCATGGTCATCATCGACAGAGTGGTGACGCCGGGCAACGGGTTGAAATACATGGCACCGACCCAGAACCCGCCGCAAAAGGAATCGAACAGCAGGTTGCGGCGCTCGCAGCGCAGGGAACTGGTGGTGCGGCGCGACCACTGATACGCCAGGTGCGGCCAGACGAAGGCGTTAATTACCATAAACGCCCACACCCAAAGGGGTGGGCTCAAGGGGGACATGCCGAACGCCACGCACACAAAGCCGAGCGTCAGCCCCAGCGTGCGGGATTTGTACAACCGTTTAGCGAGCGGAAGTCCGTTTCCTCCGGCAGCTGGCATGGTGTGGTGATCCTGGATGAATGCCTGGAGTCTATCAGGGCGAAGGCAATACGCCACTACCACTCATAAGCTCATTACCGCCGTAAATCACCTATTCAAAACGATTAGTGGGAAAACCCTCGCGCCAGCATCAACGCCACCCCCAACAGCAACACCGCCGTGACCCGCTGCAACATCACGCGCCGCCGAGGGTTTTCCAACACGTGCTTGATACGCTGGCCGAAATAGCAATACAGGCAGCCACTGGCAAATTGCAGCAGCAGAAAGGTCAGGCCGAGGATGGCGATGTCCGTCGCGGAGCTGTGCTCCCCTGCCCCGGCAAACTGTGGGAATACGGCGCTGAACAGGATGAGGGTCTTGGGGTTGGAAAATCCGGTCAACAGCCCTTTGCCGAACAGGCTGCGCGCGCCCTCGACGGCGCCGGCGCGGTCAATTGACATGCCGCTGCTCGTCCACTGCTTATAAGCCAGGTAGAGGATGTACGCCACGCCGACATACTGGATGGCTTGGGTGATCGCAAGGTTGCCCTTGATCAGTTCCGAGAAGCCCACGGCAAAGATCAGGATCGAAATCAGGTACGCCACGCTGGCGCCGATCTGCGCCGGGATCGAACGGCGCAAGCCGTCCCTGAGGCCCAGGCTCAACAGCAGCAGGGTCATGGGGCCGGGACTGAAGGTCATGGTGGCGCAAAACAGCAGGAAGTAGAGAAACGAAGAGAGCGTCAATGCGCTGGTCATGGCTAGGACCCTGGGTTAGAAGGCCTACAGTTTAGGCAAGCAGCGTTGCACAAGGCAGGTAAAGTGAGGCTTAATCCGGCCAAACTTCACCGGTAAAACTACCGGCAAAGACAAGGACTGTTTATGTTTGTATCCGCCATCGCCTTTACTGAAGGCAGCCCCAAGGTGCAACAGATCGTCGAGGCGTTCAGCCAGGCCATCGAGACCGGTGAATGGGCGCCCGGCAGCAAGTTGCCGTCGGTACGCGAGCTGAGTGAAACCCTGGGCGTCAGCAAATTCACCCTCAACGAAGCATTGGACCGCCTGCGCGGGCGCAACTTGCTGACCTCAAGCCAGGGCCGTGGCTACTTCGTGGCGATGGACACTGCGCGCGCCGTCTCGTCGACCTGGGTCGATCTGCTGCCCCAGGATTTGCTCAGCGTGTTGCGCCGGCCCCTGGTCACAGTCAATGGCGACCTGCGCCCCGGCAGCGGGCATTTACCCGAAGAGTGGCTCAACAGCGAGGCCATCCGCCAGGCCATGCGCAGCGCAGTCCGCGCACCGTCGTTGCGTATCGCGGGGCTGGGCACCCCGGCCGGTTTACTGCCGTTGCGCCAGGCCCTGCAACAGAAGCTGCACACCGAAGGGTTGTCGGTGCCGGTGGAACAAATCATCACCACCCCCAACACCGTGCAAGGCCTGGACATGCTGATGCGCCTGCTCGCGCGCCCCGGGGACACGGTGCTGCTCGACGCGCCGTGCTACTTCAACTTCCACGCCAATCTGGCGCTGCACGGGGTCAAGGTCGTCACGCTTGAACGTCGCCCCGAAGGCTTTGACTTCACGGCCCTGGAACAGCTGCTGGCCGATCATCGCCCCAGTCTGTACCTGACCACCAGCGTGCTGCAGAACCCCACCGGCCATTCGTTCAGCCCCGGCCAGGCTTTTCGCCTGCTGCAACTGACCCAGCAGTACCACTGCCATATCATCGAGGACGACCTTTACGGCGACCTGCACCCCAACCCGCCGCCGCGACTGGCCGCCCTCGCCGGCCTGGACCACGTCACCTACCTGTCGGGATTCTCCAAGACCCTCAGCGCCAACACCCGCGTCAGTTACGTGGTGGCGGCACCACAACTGGCGGCCAACCTGACCAATATGAAGTTGATGAGCGGCGGCGTGACCTCGGAACTGTTCGAGCAGATCGTCTACCGCATGCTCAGCGAAGGCAGCTACGCCAGGCACCGCAAGCGCATGGTCCAGCGCTTGATCGAGGCCGGCGGGCGGGTCGAACAATGGCTCAAGCGCTGCGGTTGCGAACTGTCGATGCCGTATGAAGGCGGGATGTTTATCTGGGCGCGCCTGCCGGCCGGAGTCGACGGCGAGCAACTGGCGCAGGAAGCGTTGAAGCAAGGCATGGTGCTGGCGCCGGGTGCGCTGTTCGGCTACGACCCGGCCCATCGCGACTCGATGCGTTTTAACGTGGCCCACAGTGATGAGCCACGGGTGCAACAGGTATTCGACGCGCTGCTGGAAGTAGCAAAAGTATCGCCAACCAAAAATGCGTACTAATAATAGTCATGCAAACCTATAATTATTTAATTTAATAATTAGGTTAGAACAAATCGGCATTTTACAGGCCGCGTCGCTACCCCTAGTTTCGAGTCCAACCAGTGCCTCTCCCCGAGCAGGCCTGTTTATCAAACTCTACAAGGACAGCGCATGAGCATTGAATTCATCGGCTACATCGCCGGCCACCACGCCTCCGAAATACACCCGCGCAGCGGCCCTACCCTGCAACCGGACTACGTGGAAACCGTGGCACGCGCCCACGAAGAAGCCGGTTTCGACCGCGCCCTCGTGGCCTTTCATTCCAACAGCCCGGACAGCACGCTGATCGCCTCCCATGCCGCCAGCGTGACCAAGAAGCTGCAATTCCTGATCGCGCACCGCCCCGGTTTTGCCCAGCCAACCTTGGCCGCTCGGCAGTTCAACACCCTCGATGTGTTCAACGGCGGGCGCACGGCCGTGCACATCATCACCGGTGGCGACGACCGCGAACTGCGTGCCGACGGCAGCCATATCGGCAAGGACGAACGCTACGCGCGCACCGACGAATACCTGAGCGTGGTGCGCCAGGAATGGACCAGCGAACAGCCGTTCGACTTCGCGGGTACGTACTACCAGGTGGAAGGCGCGCACTCCACCGTGAAGTCGCCGCAACAGCCGCATATTCCGCTGTACTTCGGCGGCTCTTCAGCGGCCGCGATTGCGGTGGCGGGCAAGCATGCGGATGTGTACGCGCTGTGGGGTGAAACCTACGAGCAGGTGCGCGAGATAGTGACCCAGGTGCGCGCGGAAGCGGCCAGGCATGGGCGGACCATTCGCTTCAGTTTGTCGTTGCGGCCGATCCTCGCCGAGACCGAGGAACTGGCATGGGTGCGGGCCGAGAACATCTTGCAGCAGGCCACCGCGCTGGCAGAGAAGAATGGCTTTGTGCGAAGTGAACCGCCGAATGAAGGCTCACGCCGGTTGCTGGCGGCGGCGGCGCAGGGGTCGCGGTTGGACAAGCGCTTGTGGACCGGGATTGCCGGGTTGCTGGGAGCGCAAGGTAACTCCACCTCGTTGGTGGGCACGGCTGAGCAAGTGGCTGAGGCGTTGCTGGATTATTACGATTTGGGGATTACCACGTTTTTGATCCGTGGGTTTGATCCGCTCAATGATGCGATTGACTACGGCAAGCGCCTGATTCCCCTCACCCGGCAGCTGGTTGCCGAGCGCGAACAGGCCCAACAAGTCGCTTGAGCACACCACAAGAATAAATGTGGGAGGGGCAAGTCGAATCGTCGCACCGCCCCTCCCACATTAAGATTTTCATTGCTTTGAAGAGCCTGCTTCACCTCAGTTTTTGTAGTCAGTATCGGTACGCTCCAACTGCCGAACCAACGCATTCCAATGCCGCGCCACCCCTGGCCCATCCCCCGCCTTGAACACCTCGGCCTGCTGCTCAACCTTGGCCACCACTTCCGCCGGAGGGAAGATCAACTCAGCATTACCACCCGCCTGCGCCGCGATCTGGATATTGCACGCGCGCTCCAACTGCTGCAGTTGCACAAACGCGTGTTCAACGCTGACGCCTGCGGTCAACAACCCATGGTTACGCAGGATCATCACGCTCTTGTCACCCAGGTCTGCCACCAGTCGCTCACGCTCGTCCAGGTCCAGGGCCACGCCCTCGTAACCGTGGTACGCCACGCGCCCGGAAAAGCCGAGGGAATGCTGGGAGATCGGCAACAAGCCGTCCTTTTGCGCCGACACGGCAATGCCGTCACGGGTATGGGTATGCAACACGGCCTGCAGGTCGTGGCGGGCGGCGTGGATAGCGCTGTGGATCACGTAGCCGGCGTAGTTGATGCCAAGGCCGGTGGGGTCGTCGATGAGGGTGCCGTCTATGTCGACCTTGACCAGGTTGGAGGCGCTGATTTCATCGAACAACAGCCCGAAGGCGTTGATCAGAAAATGCTCCTCGGGGCCCGGCACACGGGCGGAGAAGTGGGTGTAGATGTGGTCAGTCCACTTGTACAAGGCGGCCAGTCGATAGGCCGCGGCGAGTTTGACGCGCACTTCCCATTCTTCCGGGGTGACGCGCTGGCGGACCGTGCTGGAAACGCTGGATATCGAGGTGACGCTGCTCATGGCAAAACTTCCTGGATGGCCTTAAGGACTTCCAGGCAAGCCTAGGGGATGGGAAAAAATAATAAAAATCACATTTTAATCTAAGCTAATTATTATTTTTTTTCATAACCACCGATCGTTCCCACGCTCTGCGTGGGAATGCATCCCGTGACGCTGCACGTCACCCGTGCGCAAGATGGCGGGACGCGGAGCGTCCCAGGCGGCATTCCCACGCGGAGCGTAGGAACGATCGTCGCGTAGCGTCGGGACGATCGTCAGGCGGCGTTGCGGATCTTGTGCAGGGAGGCCGCTACCAGTTTGCCGAAGGTATCCACCGGCCCTTGCAGGTTGCCGAGGAAGTGCGGGTAGATCAGCCACAAATCCATCACCGGCTTGAAATCCTTGAGCGGCATCACCGCCAGTTGCTCGCGGTGGGCACTGCGTTCCAGCAGCGGCCGTGGTACCAGGCCCAAACCCAGACCGTCAGCAACAAGCCCCAGTTGCAGCTCAGTGCCGAAGGTTTCCAGGTTCACCCGCAAGGCCAGGCCCTGGTCGGACAAGGTGCGCTGCAACCCGGCACGGAAACCGCAGCCATCCGGGTTGAGAACCCAGCCGTTCTGGTACACATCGGCCAGCTTGCACGGTTTCTTGGGCAACTGCGCCTTGGCGCACACCACCACCAACTCCATCTTGCCGATGGACTCGCCGACGATGTTGTCCGGGAAGATCTTGCCCGCCGGGAACAATGCCGCCGCCGCGTCCAGCTCGCCGCGTTCGATCTTGCCCACCAGCTGGCTGCCCCAGCCGGTGGCGACCTGGGCGCGCAGGTCGGGGTATTCGGTGCGCAGGTGCTTGAGGGCATCGAGCAGCACCACATCACCGATGGTTTGCGGCACGCCGAGGCGCAACAGGCCGGTGGGCGGCGCATCGGTGGCGACGAGTTCGCGCAGGGCATCCATCTCGCGCAGGATCAAGCGGCACTGCTCGTAGACGCGTGTACCGATCAGCGTAGGCTTGAGAGGCTTGGTGTTGCGGTCGAACAGCTCAACCCCCAGCGCCTGCTCGAAGTTCTGCACGCGGCGGGTGATGGCCGGCTGGGTCAGTTGCAACGACTCGGCGGCATGGCTGATGGACTGGCAACGAATCACTTCGACAAAGGCATCGATATCGTCAATTTTCATTTGGGCCGCACATAGAGAACAGTCATTAAGATGTGTGCGAAGCATAGTTGCAGTCGCTGTATCTGGATAGCCCACGCTGTGATCGATAACGTCTAACGCTATGCAGACCGGTTCTAAATTACCTTCAGCTATAAGCTAATCATTAAAAAATAGCATATTAACTATAAACATTATGCTTAGATAAACCCATCACCACCGACCCTCTGATGGAATTGTCATGACCCAGGCCCGACACCCCGAAAGACTCAGAGCCTTCATAGGCGCCCTGGCGGAATTGATCGACGGCAATCCACGCGAAGGCGACCTGCTACACCGGGGCGGCAAGCTGCTGGCGCAACTGGTCAGCCATGATGACTGGCTCCCCGACGAATACGCCCAACCCGACCCCGAACGCTATCAGCAATTTCTGCTGCATGCCGATTCGCGCCAGCGTTTCAGCATCGTCAGCTTTGTGTGGGGGCCGGGGCAACGCACGCCGATTCATGATCATCGGGTGTGGGGGCTGATCGGCATGCTGCGTGGCTCGGAGTTTTCCCAGGGGTTTGAACGCGCGCCCGATGGCAGCCTGGTTGCCGAAGGCAAACCCGTGCAGTTAGTGCCCGGTCACGTCGAAGCCGTGTCGCCCAAGGTCGGTGACATCCATCAGGTCAGCAATGCCCACAGCGACCAGGTGTCGATCAGCATTCATGTGTACGGCGCCAACATCGGTGCCGTGCGCCGCGCGGTGTATCAACCCGACGGCAGCGAGAAACTGTTTATCTCCGGTTATTCCAACGCCTTCCTCCCGAACATCTGGGATTTGTCCAAAGAAAAGAGCCCTGCCCTATGACCACCGTATCGACCCGCAGCTTTGCCCAGATTCGCCAGGCACTGTTGGACCATCAGGAAGTCGCCCTGGTGGACGTGCGCGAGGAAGCGCCGTTTGCCGAATCCCACCCGCTGTTCGCCGCGAATATCCCGCTGTCCAAGCTGGAACTGGAGGTGTACTCAAGGATTCCGCGCCGCGATACCCAGGTCACCGTGTACGACAACGGCGAAGGGCTGGCCAGCCGCGCCGCCGAACGCCTGGTCGCACTGGGCTACACCGAAGTCAGCCTGCTGGAAGGCGGCCTGGACGGTTGGCGCCGGGCCGGTGGCGAGCTGTTTATCGACGTCAACGTACCGAGCAAGGCGTTTGGCGAGCTGGTCGAGAGCGAGCGTCATACGCCTTCCCTGGCGGCTGAAGAAGTGCAGGCGCTGCTCGACAGCCAGGCCGATGTGGTGGTGCTCGACGCCCGCCGCTTCGACGAATACCAGACCATGAGCATCCCCACCGGCATCAGCGTGCCCGGTGCCGAGCTGGTGTTGCGCGCCCGCGAACTGGCGCCAGACCCGGCTACCCGCATTATCGTCAACTGCGCCGGGCGCACCCGCAGCATTATCGGCACCCAATCGTTGATCAATGCCGGCGTGGCCAACCCGGTGTCGGCCCTGCGCAACGGTACGATCGGCTGGACCTTGGCCGGGCAGAAACTCGCCCACGGCCAGTCTCGCCGCTTTGCGCCGACGTCCGAAGAACACCGCCAGATCGCCGCCCAGGATGCGCGCCGCGTTGCCGACCAGGCCCGCGTCGGCCGCGCCACCCTGGCCGACCTGCAACGCTGGCAGCAGGAACCAACCCGTACCACGTATTTGTTCGATGTGCGCACCCCGGAAGAATTCGACGCCGGTCACTTGCCGGGCGCGCGCTCCACGCCGGGCGGCCAACTGGTGCAGGAAACCGACCATGTCGCCAGCGTGCGCGGTGCGCGATTGGTGCTGGCGGATGACGATGGCGTGCGCGCCAATATGTCCGCGTCCTGGCTCGCGCAATTGGGCTGGGAAGTGCACGTGCTGGATGACCTGCAATCTGCACTTTTCACAGAAAAAGGTGCATGGGTCGACCCCGTACCGGCGCCGCAGCAGGCCGAACTGATCAGCCCGCACACCCTCGCCGACTGGCTGGGCCATGGCGACACTGTGGTGCTGGACTTCACCGCCAGCGCCAATTACGTGAAACGCCATATTCCCGGCGCCTGGTGGGCCTTGCGTGCGCAACTGCCGCAAGCCCTGGCCAAGGTGCCCAGTGCCCAGCGCTATGTGCTGACCTGCGGCAGCAGCCAACTGGCGCGCCTGGCTGTGGCGGAAGTCGAAGCGATCACCGGCAAGCAAGTGTTCCTTCTACAAGGCGGCACCGCCCACTGGATCGCCGAAAAACTGCCATTGGAAGAAGGCGAAACCCACCTGGCCTCA
This sequence comes from Pseudomonas fildesensis, assembly GCF_001050345.1. GTDB lineage: Bacteria > Pseudomonadota > Gammaproteobacteria > Pseudomonadales > Pseudomonadaceae > Aquipseudomonas > Aquipseudomonas fildesensis. Next base: position 84,997 of record NZ_LFMW01000039.1, read on the forward strand.
CCGCGCATCGACCGCTACCGCCGGCCATACGAAGGCACCGACAGCCCCAGGGAAGCCATGCAAGCGTACCTGGACTGGGAATTCGGCCTGGTCGAACAACTGGCCCGCGACGGCACCCACGGTTTTTACGTGATCTGATCAAGCCAATGCTTTCCCCCTGTGGCGAGGGAGCTTGCTCCCGTTGGGCTGCAAAGCAGTCCCAAATCCAGACACTGAATATCGTCAGAAAAAACTCGGCTGCCTGGATTGCGAGGGCTTCGCCCTCCAGCGGGAGCAAGCTCCCTCGCCACATAAGCACCCCGCACCAAATGCAATTACAGAATAATAAATCAACATATAATCAATTATTTTAATAATTAACATATAACCAAAAAGAACTTCACAGCGAGTTCTTATAGGAATAACGTTAACTCCTCACCGACCCCTTCTCCAGGCGGAGGTAGCCGAACCCTTTCTCGATATGCCTGGAGCCTGCATCCCATGGTCTTTTCCACCCCGTTCAAACGCCTGCTCCTGGGCACTGCTCTCGCCTTCGGCCTGATGGGTACCGCCCACGCCGCCGACCTGCAACCGCTGCGGGTGGCCAATCAGAAATCGACGATCAAGGCGCTGCTGGAGGTCTGCGGCGAAACCAAAAACGTACCCTATGAAATCCAGTGGTCGGAATTCCCGTCTGCCTCGCCCTTGGGCGAAGCCTTGAATGCCGGCGCAGTGGATATCGGTGCCCTCGGCGATGCGCCGTATGTGTTCGCCCTCGGCGCCGGTGCATCGCTCAAGGTGGTCAGCATCATCCACGCCGAAGGGCGCAACACCACCGCGCTGCTGGTGCCCAAGGACTCACCGATCAAGACCGTGAACGACCTCAAGGGCAAAAAAATCGTCACCGGACGCGGCTCCATCGGCCATTACCTCGCAATCAAGGCCCTGGCCAGCGCCGGCCTGACGACCAAAGATGTGCAATTCATTTTCCTGCTGCCCAGCGAGTCCCGCCTGGTGCTGGATAACGGCACTGTCGATGCCTGGTCGACCTGGGACCCTTACACCACCGTGGTCACTTCACAAAGCCAGGCGCGGGTGCTGGCCAGCGGCAACCAACTGTTGAGCAACCACCTGTACCTCGCGGCAACCAGCCAGGCCATCGCCGACAAGCGTCCGCAACTGGACGACTTTGTCGCGCGTGTCGACCGTGCTTACGCGTGGGCCAACACCCACCCCAACGAGTACGCCGCTGCCCAAGCCAAGATCACCGGCCTGCCGCTGGCCGTGCACGTGGAAGTGGCCAAAGACACTCACCTGACCCCCGTATTGATTGACGACTCGGTGATCAGAGGCCTGCAAGCCACTGCCGACACCTATCAAAAAGAAGGCCTGCTGACCAAACACATCGACGTGTCCCAGGGCTTCGACAAGAGCTTTAACGCCAAGCGTGTCCCCCTCAACCAAGCATCACGCTAAGGAGCAGAATATGAGCAAGCCACATCAATTGAAGCCACGCCAGTTGAAACTCGGCGCCATGGTCCACGGTGTCGGCCACGGCTGGGGCGAATGGCGCCACCCGCAGGCACAACCCAACGCCAGTACGAACTTTGGCTTCTACAAGCAGCAGACTGAACTGGCCGAAGCCGCCAAGTTCGACTTCGTGTTCATCGCTGACAGCCTGCACATCCACGCCAAATCCAGCCCGCATTACCTCAACCGTTTCGAGCCGCTGACGATCCTTTCAGCCCTGGCCGCACTGACCACCAATATCGGCCTGGTCGCCACCGTGACCGTCAGCTACACCGAGCCCTACCAGGTAGCGCGCCAGTTCTCGTCCCTGGACCACATCAGCGGCGGCCGCGCCGGCTGGAATGTGGTCACCTCATGGCTCAGCGGCACCGCCGACAACTTCGGCAAGGCCGAGCACCCGCCCCACGCCGTGCGCTACCGCATCGCCAAGGAACACCTGAATGTGGTGAAGGGCCTGTGGGATTCCTGGGAAGACGATGCCTTTGCCTACAACAAGCAAAGCGGCGAATTTTTCACCCCCAACAAGCTGCATGCGCTGAATCACAAGGGCGAGTTTTTCTCGGTCAAAGGCCCGCTGAACATTGCGCGCTCGCGCCAGGGCCAACCGGCGATTTTCCAGGCCGGCACCTCGGAGGACGGGCGTAATTTTGCCGCTGAACATTCGGATGCGATCTTTGTGCATGTGGAGAGTATTGAAGAAGGCCTGGCCTACACCCAGGACCTGAAACGCCGCGCCAAAGGCTTTGGCCGTGATGCGGGCAGCCTGTCGATCCTGCCGGGCATCCGCCCGATTGTCGGCCGCGATGCAGCCGAAGTGGAAAGCCGCTATCAGCAGGCCGTGGAGCTGGTCACCGTGGAAGATGCGATTGTCGCCCTCGGCCGCCCGTTCAATGACCATGACTTCAGCAAATACCCGCTGGATGAACCGTTTCCCGAACTTGGCGATCTGGGCTCCAACAGCCAGAAAGGCGGCTCCGACCGAATCAAGCAACTGGCCAAGGACGAAGGCCTGACCCTGCGCGAAGTGGCCCTGCGTTTCTCGCGGCCCAAGCGTGATTTTGTCGGCACCCCGGAGCAAGTCGCCGATGCGATCCAGACCTGGTTCGAGACCGGCGCCAGCGATGGTTTCATCATCAATTCGGTGCTGCCGGACGGCCTGCAGTACTTCGCCGAGCTGGTGGTACCGGTGCTGCAACAGCGCGGTCTGTTCCGTACCGAGTACACCGGCCATACCTTGCGCGACAACCTGGGCCTGGACGTACCGGCCAACCGCTACAGCGTCGCCGCCGAGGTCGAAGAGCAGCAGGAGGCGCTGGCATGAGCGGGTCCTCACAACCCTCGCTGCGCTCCGTGGAAGTCGCCCACTTCGAAGCCCTGCTCGAACGCCTCAGCGCCGAGCTGGCAAGCACCGCTCACCTGTACGACGAAAGCGGCGCCTTCCCCCACGACAACTTCAACTTGCTGCATGAACACGGCCTGGTCGCCCTCACTGTGCCCAAAAACCTGGGCGGCGGCGGTGCCAACCTGCCCCTGGCACGCAAGGCGATCAGCGCGATCGCCAGGGGTGAGCCGTCCACCGCGCTGATCCTGGTGATGCAGTACCTGCAACACACGCGCTTGCAAGACAGCAAGACCTGGCCCCAACCCCTGCGCGAGCAAGTCGCCGAAGACGCAGTGCGCAACGGCGCGCTGATCAATGCCCTGCGGGTGGAGCCCGACCTCGGCACCCCGGCCCGTGGCGGCTTGCCCGCGACTATCGCCGTGCGTACCGCCGAAGGCTGGCGCATCAGCGGGCGCAAGATCTACTCCACCGGCAGTCACGGTCTGAGCTGGTTCAGCGTGTGGGCGCGCAGCGACGCCGCCGACCCGCTGGTGGGCGCCTGGCTGGTGCCCAAGGATAGCCCCGGCGTGAGCATCATCGACACCTGGGACCACCTGGGCATGCGCGCCACCTGCAGCCATGAAGTGGTGCTCGACAACGTGCTGGTGCCCCTGGACCACGCCGTCAGCGTCAGCCCCTGGAGCGCGCCGCAGCCGGAGCTGGAGGGTGATGGCTTCCTGTGGATGTCGGTGCTGCTGTCGTCGGTGTACGACGCCGTGGCCCACGCCGCACGGGACTGGCTGGTGAACTGGCTGGAGGAGCGCAAGCCATCCAACCTCGGTGCCGCGTTGTCGACCTTGCCGCGCTTCCAGGAAACCGTCGGCCATATCGACACCCTGCTGTTCGCCAATCGCAGCCTGCTCGACGCCGCAGCCGAAGGGCACACGCCGGCGGCCAACGCGGCGCAGTTGAAGTACCTGGTGACCGGCAATGCGATCCGCGCGGTCGAGCTGGCAATCGAAGCCTCGGGCAACCCCGGGCTGTCGCGCCATAGCCCGCTGCAACGCCACTACCGCGACGTGCTCTGCAGTCGCGTCCACACCCCACAGAACGACGCCGTGCTGCAAGGCGTCGGTCGAGCGGTCTTCGCCCAACGTGAAAAGGAACGCACATGAGCCAGGTGATTATCGCCAGCCAGTTGGACGAAGCGTTCAACGCCGTGATCCGTGAGCGCCTGGCCTCGATCCACCCTGAGGCCCAGGTGATCGGTGTGCCGGTCGGCGTGCCCAGCGACCTGCCGCCCCAAGCCAATATCCTGCTGCTGCGTCCGATCAACGTGCGCGGCTACACCGCCCCGGACACCCCGCCACCGGGCTGGCCCTATGGCGCGCAGTGGGTGCATTTGGTGTCGTCGGGCATCGACTTCTACCCGCAATGGCTGTTCAACGGCCCGCCGGTGACCACCTCGCGGGGCAGCGCAGCCGACAACCTGGCCGAGTTCGCCCTGGCGGCGATCTTTGCCGCGTCCAAGCATTTGCCGGATATCTGGGTGAAGGATTCGCAGTGGAATTTCACTGCCCTAAGACCGCTGAAGGGCACCACGCTGGGCATCCTCGGGTTTGGCGCGATTGGCGAAAGCCTGGCGCACAAGGCCCTGGCGCTGGGGATCAAGGTGGTGGCGTTGCGCCAAAGCACGGCGCCCTTTGATCTGGAAGGCGTCGAGGCTGCCCGGGATATCCACGATCTGTTCGCCCGCGCCGACCATCTGGTGCTGGCCGCGCCGCTGACCGAGGCTACGCGGCATATCGTCGACCGTAATGTACTGGGCAGCGCCAAGCCGGGGCTGCATCTGATCAACATCGCGCGCGGTGGTTTGCTGGATCAGGAGGCGCTGCTGGAAGCCTTGGACAACGGTCAAATCGGCCTCGCCTCGCTCGACGTGACAGAGCCGGAACCGCTGCCGGATGGGCATGCCTTGTACAGCCATCCGCGCGTACGGTTGTCGCCGCATACCTCGGCGATTTCGACCAACAGCAAGCAGGAGATTGCGGATACGTTTCTGGCAAACCTGGAGCGTTACCTGGGCAACCTGGAACTCCACAACCGCGCAAACTGATCGTTCCCAGGCGGCATTCCTTTGCTGCGCGTGGGAACGATCGATCGCAGAGCCTGGGAACGATCAATCTCACTTGATGCGGTAGTGGAAGGTATTGCGCACCGCCGGCACGGCGACGGCCTTGCCTTCGACGATCCTCGGCTGGTAGCGAAAGGTATTCGCCGCCGCCAGTGACGGGCGGATGAACAGTGGGTGGCAGCCATCCAGCACCTTGGGGTTTTCCACGCGACCCTGGGTGTTGACGGTGTACTCCACCGAGCAGTCGCCTTCGATGTTCTTGTCCAGGGCGCGCTCGGGGTAATCCGGCGCCTCCTTGCTCAGAGGCTGGTATTGGCGGCTGTCGAACGCAGGCGCTGGAGCGGGTGTGGCGACCCGCGCTTTTTCGGCGGCCAGACGCTGCTGGTCCAGGCGTTGCTGCTCCAGTTCACGGTTTTGCTGCTCGGTCGCCAACCGTTGTTGTTCGACCTTCTTCTCTTCGACTCGCTTGCGCGCCAAGGCGGATTTCTCCAGCTTTTGCGCCTGAATCTGCGGGTCGACGGAGGGTTTCACTGGCACAGGCAAGGTGACAGGCACAGGCGGCGCTGCGACGGCCACCGGCTCAGGCACGGGAGCAGGCGCAGGAGCAGGAGCAGGAGCAGGCGGCATCATCACCAATTGGGTATGCATCACCCGAGGCGCTTCAACCACCGGTTTCTCCGGTGCCCAGCCCAGTATCAGCGCAGCCAATACTCCAACATGCAACGCCACCGCCAGGCTGGCGGCGAAGCTGTTTCTCCAAAACCCGGACGTAGCCCCGGTCGCCATCGTCAATGTCGGACTGTGCATGATCATCGCCGTCATTGCGGGGCCTCGGTCACCAGCCCCAGGTTGCTGACCCCGCCCTTCTGCAACACCGCCATCGCCGCAACCACGCGGCCGTAGCCGGCGTTATCGTCGGCACGGATGTAAACCTGGGTGTCACTGCGCGCCGCCACCACCTGCATGACCTTGGCGCCCATTTCATCCAGGGTTACGGCGCTGTCGGTCTGGTGTTGGGTATCGAGCTCACCGCCGAGGTTCCAGTAATAACCGCCATCAGCCTTCACCGACAGCGTGAGAATCTGCTGGCGGGTATCGGTGGCCAGCGCCTCGGCGGCGACCTTGGGCAGTTCGATCTTCACGCCCTGGGTCAGCATCGGCGCGGTGACCATGAAGATCACCAGCAGCACCAGCATCACGTCGATATACGGCACCACGTTCATTTCGGCCTTGGGACCGTGCTTGCGTTGCGGCCTGGTTAACATTGGCTTGCTCCTGTTCAGGCGGCTGCGGCCAGGTTGATCGGCGTACCGCGCAGGGTGCGATGCAGGCGCACTTGCAGTTCATTGCCGAAGGCGTAATAGCGGGTGAGCAAGGTTTGGCTGCGTGCAGCAAAGCGGTTGTAGGCGATCACCGCCGGGATGGCCGCGAACAGGCCGATGGCCGTGGCGATCAACGCTTCGGCGATACCCGGCGCAACCGTCGACAGCGTGGCCTGCTGCACCTGGGACAGCCCAAGGAAGGAATTCATGATGCCCCACACGGTGCCGAACAAGCCGATATACGGGCTGACCGAACCCACTGTCGCGAGAAATTGCAGGCCCTTTTCCAGCTCGACTTCCTGCTCGCTGATCGCCACCTGCAAGGCCCGCTCAACCCCTTCCAGCACCGCCGGATCATGGTTGTGCAGATGCTGGAATTCCTGCACCCCGGCGATAAAGATCGGCGCAATACCGCCCTCGCCTGCCTGCTGTGCTTCGCGGTACAGCGCCTGCACATCCGGTGCCGTACGAAAGCGCTGCACGAAGGCGTTCATCTGCCGTTCCAGCCGTCGCAGCGCGCTGCCGCGCTGAATAATCAGGTACCAACTGAGCAAGGACGCCAGCAGCAAGGTAACCATTACGGCCTTGACCAACAGGCTGGCGTCACTGATCAAGCCCCAGATCGTCATATGTTCCATCGTCGCGTGCATGGTGAACTCCCTATCCGTTTTAAAGTGCAGTGATTAAAAAGTGATGACCGGGTGATGACGGCTCACGGCAATTTCAACGCGCGGGTGACATCGGCCCAGGGCACGAACTTGAAGTTCTGGGTTTGCTCGGGCATGCGCTTGCGGCCGTCCTGCACCACCAGCATGCCTGTGCTCCACGGCCCGCCGAGGTTGATGGCGGTGACTTCGAGGCCGTCGGTTTCCGAGGCGCCATCGATCCCCGCCGCGGCGTTCAAGCCCACGCGGAAGGCGCCATGGGTGGCAAACGGGGGTTCGGCATCCACCACCAGATAGCTGTCATTGCCTTGGCTTGAGATCACCAGATAATCACGACCACTGCTCTGGTACAGCGCTAGGCCCTCGACATCCGCCTGCAGTTGCGGGCCGACCTTGATCACACTGGTGAGCGTTGCCGGCTGGTCGGCACGGGCGTCCACCGCCCACACGCCCACGTCTTCCTCGCCGATAAACAGGCGCTGACGCTGGTCGTCGGCCACACAGCCTTCGGGTTGGCTGTCGACCTTGAACTGGCGCACCAGCTCACCCTGCACGCGGCCGTCCGGGGCGCTCAGGCGGTATTGCAGGAAGGTGCCGTCCTTGCCGTTGGCGATCGCATAGATCTCGCCGCTGGCCGGCTGAAACAGGCAGATGCCATAGATTTCCTTGAGCGGCGTGGGCACTTCACCGGCTTCTCGCAACTCGCCGCTCTGACGGTCGATGCTGAACAGGCTGAGGCTGTTGTGATCGCGATTGCTCGCCACGGCCAGGTCGACAGTCTGCTGGCCGAGCTTGAAATTAGGGCGCACATCCACGTTGTTGAGGCGACCCACCGCCAGTTCCTGCAACAGCTTGCCGTCAAGGTCGTAGGCCAACAGCCCCTGTTTTTTGTTGGTGCCGAGCACACGGCTTTTCGCCGGTTGTTGGGGGTGAATCCAGATGGCGGGATCGTCCGCCGCATCGCCTTGGCGCCCGACCGGGTCGCTTTGGCGCAGGGCGGCGACTTCCGGCAGCACCGGGTCCGCCGGCACAGGCTGGGCCTGCCAGTTAAGGTTGCCCTCATACAGCTTGCCGGTGTCGTCATCGCGCACCAGCACTTGGCGGCCGTTGATGCTCAGCTGTTCCGGCTCTTTCAAGCCCGGCAGGGACAGGCTCGATTGCTCCACCCAGCGCGGCCCGGTGCGCTGGAACAGATGCAATTGCGCGGTCTTAGGATCAAGCGCGACCACACCACCCGGCACCAGTGCCATGGCACCGGCTTCGCGCTTGGGATTGTCGAACACCGCCACGGGTGTGCGCTTCACATCGGCTTCCGGGTGCGCCGGGTAGGCCCACCAACCCACGTTTTCTTCATTCACCACCAGTTGATTGGCCGCGTCATCCACCTGACAGAACTGCGCGGAAGGCGGCAGTGGCAAGCCGCGTACACGCTGGGGTTCGGTCAACAACGTGGAACCATTGCCCACCAGCCATTGCTCGCCCTTGCCCTCATCGCCCACCAGGAACACAAACAGGTTGGCCGCCGAATCGCGGTACAGGCACAGGCCATTGACGGGGTACTCGCGGGTTGGCAGGTACAGCGGCGTGCCCCAGCGTTTTGCGGCGGGATCCAGGTTGATCAGCAGCGCCTGTTGCCGGTTGTTGTCGAGGCTGGCGACCAGCACCTGGGTACCGGCGGCGCGGGTATCGAGGCTGCTGAAATTGCCTTTGAAGCGGGCCAGTTCAGCGCCTTTGTTGTCGAGCAGCAGCAGGCCGTCGCGAGTGCTGGCGGCCAAGCGTTCGGGGCCGTTGGGCAGGAAGGCCACGGCTTCGGCATTCAGGCTCGGCGCCCAGGGCGTCAGGGCCAGGTCGGTGGCGAGCGCATGACCACTGGTGACCAGCGCGATCAGCAGGTACAGCTTGGAAATTCTCATGAACAGTCAAAATCCTTATTAAGCAACTCCGCACCCTTGTAGGCGGCGGCTTGCCGGCGATTGGCCCATGAGGACGCTATCGCCGGCAAACCGGCCTCTACAGGGGGCGGTGGTGTTTATTAGAAATGGGTAAAGGTCAGGCCCAGCTTGTAGGTCGGGCCGTATTCTTCGTATTGGCCGTTGTAGCTGCGGTTGCCGGTGTAGACGAAGTACGACTCATCGGTGAGGTTCTGGGCCTCGAAGCTGACTTTCAGGTTTTTGGTCAGCGCGTAGCGCGCGCTGAAATCGACGAAGGTCTGCGCATCGACGTGCAGGTCGTGCGCCTTGTCGTTGATCGACGCCAACTCATACAGGTAGGCCGACTTGTAGTTGGCCGACAGGCGCAGGCTCAGCTTGTCGTCTTCCCAGCCGAACATCAGGTTGCCGACGGTGTCCGACTGGTTCGGCAGGCTGATGTTGCGCTTGCGGTGGGTACCGCTGGCGGTGTCGAAGCCTTCGATATCCGCACTGGAGCGGCTGAAGGTGCTGTTGGCGCCGATCAGCAGGCCATTCCACGGCGCAGGCAGCCAGTCGAACTTCTGTGAATAGGCCAGTTCCAGGCCATAGAGTTTGGCGCTGTCACCGTTGGCGAAGGTGTGCGCCTCGGCGAAGTTGGTCCAGGCGCCGGTGCCGGCCACGTCGGTGTTGTAGACGAAGTTCTTGATGTCTTTGTAGAACACGAACGCCGACACAGTGCCGGCGCGGCCCATGAAGTGCTCGATGCCCAGGTCGAGGTTGCTCGATTCCAGGGGCTTGAGGTCCGGGTTGCCGAAGGTCGCTTCGTCATCGTCGATCACAAAGCCCGGCGCCAGTTGGCCAAAGGTCGGGCGCACCACGGATTTGGTCCAGGCCGCGCGCACCTGGGTGTTCTTGTTGATCTGGTAGCGCGCATGCAGGCCCGGCAGCCAGTGGTGATAACGGCGCTTGGTCTCGGTGGCGGTGAACTGGCCGTCGGTGGCGCCGGTGCCCTTGGCTTCGAACTCGGTGCCTTCGTAGCGCATGCCCGCAATGAAACGCCAGTCGTCGATATCGATGGTGTTCATCAGGTAGCCGGCGTTGATGTCTTCGCGAATGGTGAAGTCGTTGACCCGGGATTCGGTCTCGTCATAGAAGTCATCGCGGTTGAGGCCGCCGATCAGCTGCTTGATATTGCCCGCGCTGATGCCTGGGCCATAGCGGCCGAGGCGGTAGTCGACGCTGCCTTTCTGGAACTGTGTGAGGTTGAGTTGTTGATCGGTGAAGCCCAGGTCGTCGAAGTCCTTGTACACCCAGGCTTCCAGGTCGTTGTCTTTATTGCGGCGGCTGACCTTGCCGCCAAACTTGACCTGGGATGCGTAGCCGCTCAGGTCGTAGTCGCGGGCCAGGTCCAGGCGCAGGTTTTTCTCGGTGTCCTTGGTGTTCTGTTTTTCCCAGTCGACCTTGTCCAGGGTGAAGTTGGACGGGTCATAGAAACTTTCGTCGACGATGGGCCGTGGCTTGCCATTGTCGTAGAAACCGCTGTTGGCAAAGTCGCCGCCGTCGAAAGTGGCCCCGGCGATATGTGCCGGGCTGTCTTCGCTGGAGCGGCTGTAGCCGGCCTGGCCGCTGAGGGTCCAGAGGCCGAGCATGCGTTCGCCGCCGAACACGTAGGACTGGATTTCCTGGGTCTCTTCGCGCTGCTTGAGCTTGCGTTTGCCCTCGGCATCGCCCAACTCACCGGCAGCCTGCGGGTCGGCGAACTCGAGGCTGGCGGCGTTGCGGGTTTCGCTGTCTTTGTAGCGGCAGTAGAGGGTGCGCAGGTAGTAGCTGCTGAGGTCGTCGGGCTTGTAGTCGAAGTTCAAACCACCACCGGCGCGCTCGCGACTGATGTCGTAGTCGCGCTGCTCGAACTCGTTGAGCTTGGCGCCCTGGCTGAAGTCCCAGGCGCCGCCGGTTTCGACGTTGTCCGAGCCGAAATCACGCTTCTGCCAACTCAGCGCGGCGGCCACGCCGAAGTTGTCGATGCCGTCGCCGAGGCTGAAACGGTTGCTGGCGGCGCCGGAGAATTTCGGGCTGGTCTGGCTTGTGTTCTTGTCGTAGCTGGCTTCGGTGCTGCCGGTGTAGAACAGGCCTTTGTGGTCGAATGCCGACAGGCTCTTCACGTCGACGGTGCCGCCGAGGGAGTTGGCGTCCATGTCCGGGGTCAGGGTCTTGATCACTGACAGCGACTGCACCAGCTCCGAAGGCAGCACATCGAGGGCCACGGCGCGACGTTCGCTCTCGGGCGACGGCACCAGCGTGCCGTTGATGGTCACGCTATTGAGGTCCGGGCCCAGGCCGCGCACGCTGACAAACCGCCCTTCGCCCTGGTCACGCTCGACGCTGATCCCCGGCAAGCGCTGCGCCGCTTCGGCGACGTTTTGATCCGGCAACTGGGCCACGCCGTCGGCATGCACCACGCTCTTGATGCTGTCGGAGGAACGCTGCTCCTTGAGGGCCTTGTCGATGGCGGCAGCCTGACCGACCACTTGGACGTGCTCGGTAGTGGCCGCGTCGGCTGCATTGAGCCGCTCGCTGGCCATCGCCAGGGCCAAGGCGGTAAGCGTAAAGCTGACGAGCCCGGTGCGCTTGTACATGAAATCCTCCCCAAGAGTCCGTTGGCGCCAGGCAAGGGGCCCGGCAACTGGGAGGGCAAGCTAGGGGTGGGGGATGACGGTTCTGTGACAGGGTGCGGTGCAAAGGCCCGTAAACCAGGGGTTTCGGCTGAGTCCGGACTGTGAATGAGCTGAAATGACCTCAACAGATTTCATGTTGAAGGGGGTTTGCTCCCGATAGCGCTGGGTCAGCCATCTATTTTCCACTGATCCATCGCAATCGGGAGCAAGCCCCCTCCCACACTTTTTGATTTGCGGTGTCTATCCGGTGAGCTGATCCGACCCTCCCGCACCGTCATCCAACCGTCACATCCATCTGCTGTGCTGACGCCCATCGCTCACTCGCCCAAGGACTCGCGGTCATGTTTTCCGTGCTCAAACCCCACCGCTGGAAACTCGCGCTGCTGCTGATCGCGGCCAACCTCGGCCTGCTGTTGCACCTGGCCTGCGGCGAGTTGAAGAGCGTCAGCGAATGGGTGTGGCTGGATATCTTCGGTGAAGGCGGTTCTGCCCTGCTCGCCCTGGTCTGGCTGGGCCTGGTGCTGAAAAGTCGCCCCGCCGGGCGCGTCACCAACTACCTGGCACTGGGCCTGTCGTGCATCTTTTTCTCCTGGTGGATCGACAGCCTCGACGAGTTCATTCGCCTGCCCGACAGCATCACCTGGGACCACTGGCTGGAATCCGGGCCGATGCCGGTGGGCATGATCCTGCTGACCATCGGCATCTACCACTGGCACCACGAACAACTGGCGATCAGCGCGCAAATGGAGAAACGTGAACGGCTGTTTCGCGAGCACCGGCTGTTCGACAAACTCACGCCCCTGGCCGGCGCCGACTACCTCAAGCGCCAATTGGCCGACAGCCTTCAAGACAGCCTCGACCAGCAACAACCGCTGTCGCTGCTGGCCCTCGACCTGGACAACTTCGCAGCCATCAACCAGGCCTACGGCCACGCCGAGGGCGATGCGGTGCTGCAGGCGCTGAGCCATTTGCTGCTGCTCAACCTGCGCCGTCAGGACCTGTTGTGTCGCCTGGCCGGCGACCGGTTTGTGGTGCTGTTGCCCAACACTGGCGAGCGCCAGGCCCAGATCCTGGCGCTGGAGTTGCAACAGGCAGTCCACGGCCTGGCTCACAAAACCAGGCAACAAGGCGAACGCCTGCAATTGGCAGCGACCACAGCAGTGGTCATGGCGCTTGAAGAGCCGCCGCAGGACCTGCTCAAGCGCCTGAACCTGGCACTGGCCAGGGCCAAGCAACCCCTCGCGAAAAGCGCCTGAGATGGCCGTTAAAACCAACGGGTATGAAGTGGACAGCCGCTTCATCCCGGGGCACTACCAACCCGCTACGCTGATCGACCTGGCCTTGTCCCGCGATATCGACAGCCATCGCCTGCTGCGTGGCACCGGGCTGTTTCACGAAGATATCCTGGCTGGCAACGCCCGCCTGAGCCCGCAGCAGTTTCTCGCCTTGATCGGCAACAGTCGCAAGCTGTTGGACGCCGACGACAGCAGTTTTCTGTTTGGGCAGCGGCTATTGCCCGGCTATTACGGCGCCGCCAGCCACGCCCTGGGCCATGCGCAGAACCTGCACCAGGCCCTGGAAATCCTGGTCCAGCAACAGGTGCTGCTCAGCCCGTTGGTCACGCTGCAACTGGAACTGGACGAGCACCACGCCTACCTGTACTGGCGGGATAGCTGTGGCGCCGGCGAGCATTGGCGCTTCCTGCTGGAAGCCAGCATGACCTCGCTGGTTGCCATGAGCCAGTGGCTCAGCGGCCAGCGTCTGCCGTGGGTATGCAGTTTCAGCCATGCCGAGCCGCGCTATGTAGAGCAATACTGGGTGCACCTGGGCGAGCACACGCGCTTCGAGCGACCGCTGGACATGATGTGCCTGCCACGGGAACACCTCGCCACGACCTGGCCCGGCGCCTCGGCTACGGCGGGTCAGGTCGCGCGCCAGCAAGCCCGTGAACAGATCGAACAGCTGGGGTTCTGCACCAGCTTTCTCGACGTTCTCTACGACTACCTGCGCGAACAGGTGCGCCAGCCGCCAAGCCTGGAACAGGCGGCCCAGGCTTTCGGCATGAGCCCGGCGACCCTCAAGCGCAAATTGCACAAGCACGACACCGGTTTCCAGCAACAGGTGGACCGGGTGCGCAAGCAGGTGGCGTTGCACCTGTATCAGGTCAAGGGCTTCAGCAACGATGAGGTGGCGACGTACCTGAACTTCAACGATGCAGCGAACTTTCGCCGCTCGTTCAAGCGCTGGACCGGCAGTACGCCCAATCTGATCCGCCGGTTGCTGTCATAGCCTTAAGTTCATCAGCCGCACATAACCAGGCGCCAGGCCGAATACCTCGACACCTTGCAAATTCGATTGCCCGGTGGTCACGACAATCCGCTGGGCGGGCTGCCCAGGCTGCGCGCGATACTCCACCAACGTGGCGTCGCCCTCGCGCATCAGCGCTGCCGGCGGCACGACCAGCGCCTGATCATTGCGGTAGGTAGCGATGCTCAATCGCGCGCTCATCCCCAGGCGCACGCGTTGCAGTTGTTCAGGGGTCAACGCCTGGATGGACAAACTCACGGCAAACGTGGCGCTGCCGCCCGAGCCCTCTGGCGTGCTGCCCTGGCTGTTGACCGCCAGCACTGAACCACTCAAGCGCTCTCCTTCGAAGCCGTCACCGGTGACTTCAACGGCTTGGCCGGCACGCAATTGATTGACGTCCAGCTCGGACACGGAAGCCACCACCTTCAACTGCCCGCTATCGGCCAGGCCGAACAAAGGCTGACCGGTGGCCACCCGGCTGCCATCCTGCACGTTGGCCGTTATGCCAGCCTCGGCATCCCGCGCGATCCCCGACGGTACCACCACGCCGTGGAACGGCGCGCGTATATCACCGCCCTCCAACTGCTTGCGCAAGGCCTCGTACCTCACGGTGGCATTGGTCAATTCCATTTCGGCAATCTGTCGGTACGCGCCCGCGCCCTGCTCCAGCACCTGGCGCAATTCATCCTGGGCCGCGGTCAGTTCATTGCGTTGCATCTGCACTTGCTGCTTCAAGTCATCCAGCTCGTTGCGCGCGATGATGCCGCGCTCATACAGGCGGCTACTTTCTTCCAGCCGATGGCCCAGGTTACTCACCAGTGTCTGCGCGGCGCGTACGGCTCGCCGCGCACGCGCCACTGGCGCGCCAGTGTGCCAATCGTTGAACACCTGAACTTCCCGCTGCGCCTTGAGTTGCAGGGCCAGGGCCTCACGCACCTGGATCTCGATCAGGGTCGAGTCCAGGGTCAGTAACGTCTGCCCTGCGGCAACCTGCTGGCCCTCGTGGGCCAGGCGTTGCAACACATTGCCGTCGAAGGGCGCTGTCAAAATCACGGTGCGGTACGGTTCGATCTGCCCCACCAACGACACGTACCGCACCAGCGGTTCAGGTTGCACAGCATGCCAATGCTCATCGCCAGCCGGCTTCGCCGAAGGCCGTGCCAGGCATGCACCCAGGCCAGCCAGGCCGACCAGGAGCGACAATGCAACGAGCCAGCGACGGTATTTTTTAATGATCATTCAAAGCGATCTCCCAACTTTCCAGCGTCATGCCAAGGGTCAATTCCAGGCGTGTCTGGGCATTCAAATAGGCAATCAGCGCGTCGAGCCGAGCACTTTGTGCGTTGCGCAAATCCCCTTCAAAGCTGATGACCTGGAAGTTGCTGGAACGCCCTGCGCCGAGTTTTTCCTGCTCGATATCCAGCTTGCGCCGGGACAGCTCCTCCGCTCGCTGGGCTATCTGGTACTGCCGCCATAGGGTGCCCAGCTCTCGCACCACAGTGGTGACATCGCTTTCCAGCGCCTAGCCTGCATCCGCCTCATCGATGGCCTGGCGCTCCACGGCAACCCGCGCCTGCACCTCGGCCTGACGGGTACTGCGGTCTCCCAACGGAATTTCCAGCTGTACTCCGCCGTAGCGATCCCAGCGCCGGCCGGAGCCGACACCATTGTCATAACGATCGGTGACCTGAGTGGCGCCGGCCACCAGTGATACGTCCCAACGTGCCTGGTCCTTGGCGATCACCAGGTTCAACCCGGCCTGTTGGGCTTGAAGCAAGGTCGACAGGTATTCGGGTTGCTGCACCTGCGCCAGGCGCAACGCGTGCTGACGGTCGATGGTGAGCTGCGAGGCCTCCAGCACTTCGGTGGCGCGCACCGGCAGGGACAGGTCAAGGGCCAACAGCCGCAACAACGACAGGCGACTGTTGGCCAATTGGTTGTGCGCCTCTTCCACCCCCAGTTCCTGGGCTGCGATATCGGCCTCGGTCTGCACCGCGTCGAAGGCGGCCATGCGGCCCGCCTTGATCAGCGCCTGATTCACCGCCAGCAACGACCGGGCACGCTCAAGGGCTTGCTGCACAATCGTCAGTTGCTCCTGGGCGCGAAGCAGTTCGCGGTAAGTGCTGATGATCTCGACGATGGTGCGCGACACGCTGGCCTTGAGGTTCAACCGCTCGGCCTGTTCGGCAATCCGCGCCAGGCGCACCGGCGCGGTGGTGACGTCGCGCCCGGCACCGCGCAGCAATGGCTGGATTACAGCGAGGTCAAGGCCATCCCGACGCAGCCCCGGGGCGTGCAAGCCGCTGCTCATCTGCCGGGTCCAGCCAAGGCTCACACGCGTGCCGTATTCGCCCAGCAAACTCGCGGCGGGCGCGACATCGACATTGCGGGTGCGGTCCTCGCTGCCATGGGTATCGCGGTAGGTGCTTTTGAGCACCAGTTTGGGCCGGAAAGTATCCTCGGCCACGCGCAGATCAAACTTTTGCGCGATCCGTTGCAGGTAGGCACTGCGAATACTCGGGTTGTTGCGCAAGCCCAGGTAGATGGCATCGCCGAGGGACAGGCGGGTGATCTGCGCATTCAGCGATACGCTGTTGTGCCGGGCCATGCTCGGGGCAGACGCTTGCAATGTGGCATACCCCGCAGGGCTGAACACACACAGCGCCAACACCAGCAGGCCGCGTCGTTTACTCTTCACGCAGCGCCTCCACCGGTTGCAGTCGAGCTGCCGCCATCGCCGGGTACAAGCCGAAAAACAGTCCCACCAACAGTGTGCTACCCATGCCGAGCACCAGCGATGACACGGCGAAGGAAAAACGCCAGCCCGACAGCAGCGAGTAACCCCAGGCAAACACCCCGCCCAGCACCGCACCGAGTAGCGCGCCAATGGCGGTCAAGGCGAGGGCTTCGAGCAGGAACAGATAGCGAATGTCACGACGCCGTGCGCCCAGGGCCATGCGTACACCGATCTCACGTTTGCGCTGGGCGATGTTCATCACCATCACGTTCATCACGCCTACGCCACCTGCCACCAGCGACACGCCCGCCAGCGCCATAAGCAGGTAGCTGAAGGTGCGACTCTGCCGGGTCATACCCTCGATCATTTGTTGCGCGATCAGAATATTCACGTCCTGACCGCCATGCAGATGCGCGATCGCCTGGCGCACGGCAGACGCGAGCAACGGCATGTCCTGATCCGCTGCAGCGCGCATCACCACTTCCCCCATACCCGCGCGACCGTCGAGCCGGGCCATGCCGGGCAACGGCACAAACAACGACGCACTGGCGCGGATCGGCATCAGCAGGCCATCGGGCTGGTCCTGCAAAATACCCAGCACCTGATACAGGTAATTGTTGACGCGCACCTGATCACCGACCTGCAAAGGCACGCCGCCCGCCGACAGCTCTTGCGCCAACTGGTGCCCCACCACTGCAAAGGTGGCGAGCTGGTCGAAGTCCGAAAAGAAACGCCCCTCGCGCAACGTCAACCGCATGGCGTCCGCCAGTGCAGCGTGGCTGCCAACAAGCGACGCGTGCACCGCCTGCCCACGAAAGACCAGCGACACGCTGGCCTGTGCGATAGGCGCAATGCTGCGCAGCTGGGGCAACATCTCGTGCAGTCGAACCGTGTCCAGCGCCCGCGGTTGTTCGCTGAAACGCAACACCAGGGTATCAACCCCCATCCCTTTGAACAGGGCTTCGGCTTCGCTTGCGGCGTTGTTGCCGATATTGATCAGCGCAATCACCGACGCACTGCCCATGACAATCCCGAGCAACGCCAGCAACGAGCGCTTGCCCAGCGTGCGCAGGCCGACCAACGCCTCACACAGCAGGTCCGCCGGGCGCTGTACTTGCAGCGCGCTCATGACGCGAACGCCTGCACCCGTCCACCTTCAACGTGAATTTGCCGCTGCAGGTGCCGGGCGATCGTGATGTCGTGCGTCACCACCACCAGCGTGGTGTGGTATTCCCGATTGAGTGAGAGCAGCAGGTCCATGATGTCGCTGGCCGTACCAGTGTCGAGGCTGCCAGTGGGTTCATCGGCAAGGATCAACGCCGGCTCACCGATCAGGGCCCGGGCAATGGCCACGCGCTGGCGCTGGCCGCCCGACAAATCGGCAGGATGGTGTGCCGCGCGGTCGGCAAGCCCAACCTGCACCAGCCGGACCATCGCCCGCTCGCGGGCCTCGTTGCGTGCCACGCCGCGATAGGTCAAGGGCAAGGCGACGTTGTCCAGCGCGGTCAGGCGCGGCATCAGGTTGAAGTTCTGGAACACAAAACCGATATGTCGGTTGCGCAGCGCCGCCAACTGGTCGGGGCACGCCGTGCAGATGTCCTGACCGGCAAACCGGTGCTGCCCGCTGTCGGGAGCGGACAGCAGGCCGAGGATGGCGAGCAAGGTACTTTTGCCTGAGCCAGAGGCGCCGAGAATCGCGCAGCTTTCGCCGGCATGAACGGTCAGGCATACATCGTTGAGCACAGACAGGGTTTGCCCGGCATGTTGATAGCGCTTGGTGATGCCGCGCAGAGAAATCAAGGGCTCGGAATTACACACTGCCAATACCAGAGTAAGTTGTAGTGCACACACAAAGAGGCCCCCGCCCATTGTTTAAACAGGCGGAAACTTGCGTATTAATTAGATAGCAAGGTTTTGAGTGCAGCTTGGGTCTGAACCTGACTTATCGAACGTAAACTTTATGCGCAGATTGTTGACCATATTGCTGGAGTAACTAGACACCGCCATATTCACGTTATTCCAAGTCCCATCCTGCTTCAGGTTATCGGCGGAGTAGTCAGAATCAAAGTAAAAACCTTGACCGGTCGCGTGCATTTCAAAGTTGGCCTTGTTGCCCCCTTGCTGGCCACCGGACTTACTGATCCTCACATGCGGGACACTGACAACCTTTCTGCCATTGGAATAGGTTTTGAGGGTGCCCGAGATATAACCCGTAAACCCTTTACCGCCGGACGTGTCTACACCGCAGTGCCATTGCAGCGTACGGGTGCTCACCAGAGTGCCTCCAGTAACAATAGCGTTGGCCTGCATCGAGAAACCCGCCAGCGATGCGCAGATCAGGAAGGGAGCAACAACTTTCTTAAACATATACTTATCCGCTTATGTTTGCAGTAATGGGCTCCGCCCGCGCTACGTTTGATTAAGCAGCACGTCGGAGGCCACGCAACATATCCATCTCGAACAAGTCTTCATGTAAGTCTTTTCCAGGAGGTCCGGGAAAAAGTCCTATACAGCCTTTTTCACAGCGCCAATTGCTCTCGCAGAAACGTAATCAACGCCTGCACCGGTCGCGAACTCTGTCGGTGCTGGGGGTAAACCGCCGACAACGTCAGGGCTTCGGGGGCGAAGTCCTCCAGCACGGTGAGCAGGCGACCGTCCTTCAAGGCGTCGGCGACGATAAACGTCGGCAGGTAGGTGACGCCCAGGCCCGCGATG
The DNA here is from genome assembly GCF_001050345.1 of Pseudomonas fildesensis. Classification (GTDB taxonomy): domain Bacteria; phylum Pseudomonadota; class Gammaproteobacteria; order Pseudomonadales; family Pseudomonadaceae; genus Aquipseudomonas; species Aquipseudomonas fildesensis. The sequence goes on from NZ_LFMW01000039.1 coordinate 104,292, forward strand.
GCCGTATCACGCAGCAGCTCGCCGTTGTTCACGCGCATGCGCCCGCTGACATTCAGCGCCTGCAACTTGCCTTTGAAGCGCCACTGCACCTGGCGGCCATGACCGTAGGGCAGGCAGTCGTGGTCGGCCAGGTCTTCAGGTTTCAACGGTGTGCCGCGTTCGGCCAAGTACGCGGGGCTGGCGCAGTACACGCGTTGCACGCTAGCGATACGCCGCGCGATCAGGGTGGAGTCCTCCAGGGTCCCGATACGCAGTACCAGGTCGTAGCCTTCGCCGATCAGGTCCACGGGGCGGTCGCTCAGGTCGACCTCCACGGAGACATGCGGATGGCGTTGCAGAAACTGCGGCAACAGGCAGCCCAGGTGAGCCATGGCAAACGACAACGGCGCACTCAGGCGCAGGGTGCCGCGCGGTTCGCTGTTCTGGCCGGCGATGCCCTGCTCCACTTGCTCGACATCACTGAGCAGGCGCAAGGCGGATTCGTAGTAACTCTGCCCCAGGGGCGTGACATCCAGGCGGCGCGTGGAGCGGTTGAGCAGGCGAACGCCCAAGCGGTCTTCGAGCTGGATCAGGCGGCGGCTGACAAATTGCTTGGACAGGCCCAGTTGCTCGGCGGCGGCGGTAAAGCTGCCGGATTCCATGACCTGGCAAAACAGGCGCATGTCTTCGAAGGGGTTCATTGTCGCTTCTCGGTGGACATTTTGCTGTTTTATAGCCGGTCTGTAACACCACCACAACAGATGATCGTTCCCACGCGCAGCAAAGGAATGCATCCCGTGACGCTCTGCGTCACCCCTGCGTAGGACTTGAGTGCTGCACCCGCAGCGGGACGCGGAGCGTCCGAGGCGGCATTCCCACGCAGAACGTGGGAACGATCAGGCAGGAGCGTTACTTGGCGGTGAACGCCGAGTAGCTGTTCATCAGGTTGCGGTAGTTGGGGATGCGCGGCGACAGCAGGTTGGCCAGGCCTTCCATGTCGTTGCGCCAGTCCACTTGCAGCTCACAGGCCACGGAGAACCAGTTCACCAGTTGCGCACCGGCGGCCGTCATACGCGCCCAGGCGGCTTGTTGCACCGTTTCGTTGAAGGTGCCGGAGGCGTCGGTGACCACGAACACCTCGAAGCCTTCGTCGAGGGCGCACAGGGTCGGGAACGCTACGCACACATCCGTTACCACCCCGGCAATGATGATCTGCTTGCGGCCGGTCGCCTTGACTGCCTTGACAAAGTCTTCGTTGTCCCAGGCGTTGATCTGACCAGGGCGCGGGATGTACGGCGCGTCCGGGAACAGTGCTTTGAGCTCTGGAACCAGTGGACCGTTAGGACCGCTTTCAAAACTGGTGGTGAGGATGGTCGGCAGTTTGAAGAACTTCGCCACGTCGGCCAGGGCCAGCACGTTGTTCTTGAATTCGTTGGGGGAAAAATCCTGCACCAGCGAGATCAGGCCAGTCTGGTGATCCACCAACAGCACGACGGCGTCGTCTTTGTTCAAGCGCTTGTAAGTCATGGGGTAACTCCTGATTTGGGTGTGTTAAAAGGCAAAGCACGAGCAGCCAAACGCGCCCCAGAAACCCTGGAAGTCGCTGACCGGCGCGCTGGACAGCCGCGCCTTCTCATGGCTGTGGGAATGCACGCCACACGGGCCGCTGCATTGGTGAACCTGAGCCTGCAAAGGTGAAGTCGGGCGCCAGTGGCCCGGCACCTTGACCACCGGCGACCAGTCCGGCAGCACCGGCACGCGCGGCGGTGCGAAATCTTCGAAGTCGCCGGCGCCGTACACCACCTTGCCGCCGACCACGGTCAGTACCGATTCAATCCACTTGATGGCTTCTTCATCGACGCTGAAAAAGTCCGCCGACAACGCGGCGACGTCCGCCAGTTGGCCGACCTTGATCTGGCCCTTCTTGCCCTGCTCCGACGAGAACCAGGCGCTGCCGTGGGTGAACAGTTCCAGCGCGGTGAGGCGCGGCAGGCCTTCGGCGTGCAGTTCCAGACCGCCGACGGTGCGGCCGCTGACCATCCAGTACAGCGAAGTCCATGGGTTGTAGCTCGACACCCGCGTGGCATCGGTACCCGCGCCGACCGGCACGCCTTCGGCGAGCATGCGCTTGATCGGCGGCGTGGCTTCGGCGGCCTTGGCGCCATAGCGCTCAACGAAGTACTCGCCCTGGAACGCCATGCGGTCCTGGATCGCGATACCGCCGCCGAGGGCCCGCACGCGCTCGATGTTTTTCGGGGTGATGGTCTCGGCATGGTCGAAGAACCACGGCAAGCCATTGAACGGGATGTCGCGGTTGACCTTCTCGAACACGTCAAGCATGCGCGAGATGGATTCGTCATAGGTGGCGTGCAGGCGGAACGGCCAGCGCTGCTCCACGAGGTGACGGACCACCGGCTCCAGTTCCTGTTCCATGGTCAGCGGCAGGTCGGGACGCGGTTCGAGGAAGTCTTCGAAGTCGGCCGCCGAGAACACCAGCATTTCGCCGGCGCCGTTGTGGCGCAGGTAGTCGTCGCCCTGGTGCAGGGTGACGCTGCCGGTCCAGTGCTTGAAGTCGCTGAGTTCTTCCTTGGGCTTCTGGGTGAACAGGTTGTAGGCGATGCGCACCGTCAACTGTTCATCCTTGGCCAACTGCTCGATCACCGCGTAGTCATCGGGGTAGTTCTGGAAACCGCCGCCGGCATCGATGGCGCTGGTGAGGCCCAGGCGATTGAGTTCACGCATGAACTGGCGGGTCGAGTTGACCTGGTACTCCAGCGGCAGTTTCGGACCTTTGGCGAGGGTCGAATACAGGATCATCGCGTTGGGCCGCGCCACCAGCATGCCGGTGGGGTTGAGCAAGGCGCGGTCGTACAGGTGCAGCACGAACACCGGGGTGTCCGGCGCGGCCTGGTTGAGCTCTTCCAGGGTGGGCATGCGTTTTTCGGCGAACTGGAATTCGTTCCAGCCACCGACCACGCGCACCCATTGCGGTGTCGGGGTGCGGTCGGCCTGGTCCTTGAGCATGCGCAAGGCATCGGCCAGGGACGGCACGCCTTCCCAGCGCAGTTCGAGGTTGTAGTTCAGCCCACCACGGATCAGGTGCAGGTGCGAGTCGTTGAGGCCGGGGATCACGGTGCGGCCCTTGAGGTCGATGACCTGCGTAGCGCTGCCGCGCAGGGCCATGGCTTCACCGTCGGTGCCGACGGCAACGAAGCGGCCCTGGTGGATGGCGACGGCGGTAGCACGCGGGTTTTCGCGGTCCACGGTGTGGAACTGGCCATTGAACAGAATCAGATCGGCGTTCATAGGGTTTCCTTTACAGAGGCTTCAAGCCAGGGAGCAAACAGGCGGGTGGCCGCCGGCATCAGCAGGTACACCACCAGCACGACAATGGTCACGGTGACCAGGAAGGTGGCGACCACGTAGTTGGACAGGAACGGGTGCAGGCCCAGGATCGGCCCCCAGACGATGGGCACCAGCAAGGTCAGCGGCAGGATCACAAACAGGGTCACCACCGCCTGCTTCCAGCGCGGCGGCTTGGCGGCGTCGTCCGTCTGCGGCGCGAACCAGAATTCGTTGACGCCGCCGATTTCGGTCTTGTCGCCGTCGGCCAACATCGGCGCGGCTTCGGCGATCAGGTCTTTGCGTTCAGGGGAGTCGAGCCATTGCTCAAGCGCGTCGGTGGAGCGGTAGCGCAACACGCAGGTGAACAGCGCCAGGCCGCCCTGCTTGCCGCGTACCACGTCGACGCCAAGGTGGCCGGGACGTTCGCCGGCAATGCGCACGATGCGCCGCAGCCACGCTTCGTAGTCGGCGTCGAGGCCTTTTTTGATGAGGTGTTTGACGACCAGGGTGACGACTTCGTCGGGGCCGTTCTTGGGTGTCGGGTGCATGGTGTCTTCCCCCCGGGAAAGCTGAGCGATGGGAGGAAGTGTGGTGCTAACGGGGTCGGGAAAATTGAATGTACGTGCTGTCTATGACCCGTTCAAACCGAGAGGTACCGACTGATAGTGGCCTCGTCCACCCGGTCGCGGGTTTCCTCGATCACGAACCGGCCCTTCTCGATCACCAGGAAACGGTCGGCAATTTCAAGGGTGAACGACAGCACCTGCTCCGACACCACGATGGTCAGGTCGCGCAGGTTGCGAATTTCCTTCAGCGTGCGCGCAATGTCCTTGATGATCGACGGCTGGATGCCCTCGGTCGGCTCATCGAGCAACAACACCTTGGGGTTGGTCGCCAACGCGCGGGCAATCGCCAATTGCTGTTGCTGCCCGCCGGACAGGTTGCCGCCCTTGCGCGACTGCATGTCGTAGAGCACCGGGAACAGCGCATACAAATCCTCCGGCACCTTGCCCCGTGCCGACGCCGGCAGGCCGGTCTGGATATTTTCCAGCACGCTCATGCTCGGAAAAATCATGCGGCCCTGGGGCACATAGGCAATGCCCCGCTCGACCCGCTCGTGGGTTTCCAGCGCCGACACATCGTGCCCGTCCACGCTCACCTGGCCTTTCCACTGCGGCAGGATGCCCATCAGGCTCTTGAACAGAGTGGTCTTGCCCATGCCATTGCGGCCCATCACCGCGACGATCTCGCGCTTGGCGACGTTCAGGTCCAGGTCGTGGAGGATCTGGCTCTGCCCGTAGCCGCAGGACAACTGGTCGATCTTGAACATGCCGGACTCCTCAGTGGCCCAAATACACTTCGATGACTTTCGGATTGCTTTGCACCGACTCCATGCTGCCCTCGGCCAGCACCTTGCCCTGATGCAGCACCGTGACTTTATGCGCGATGCTTTTGACGAATTCCATGTCGTGCTCGATCACCAGCACCGAACGGCCCTGGCTGATGCGGTTAAGCAGCTCGGCAGTTTGCGCGCGCTCGTTGACGCTCATGCCCGCCACCGGCTCGTCGAGCATCAGCAGCTCGGGGTCTTGCATCAGCAGCATGCCGATCTCCAGCCACTGCTTTTGCCCGTGGGACAGCAGGTCGGCCTGTTGTTGCAGCAAGTCGCCGAGGAAAATCTCACGCGCCACCTCTTCCACCCGTGCAATCACCTGGGCGCTGCGCTTGAAAAACAGCGCGCCCCACACCTTGCGGCCCGCCGGGTAGGACATCTCGAGGTTCTCGAACACCGTGAGGTTTTCGTAGATCGACGGGTTCTGGAATTTACGCCCGACACCCGCGCGCACAATGTTGTACTCGCGCATCTTGGTCAGTTCCTGCCCGTCGAACTGGATGCTGCCGCTGGTGGCGCGGGTCTTGCCGCAGATCAGGTCGAGCACCGTGGTCTTGCCGGCGCCGTTGGGGCCGATCACCACGCGCACTTCGTTGCGGTCGATATACAGGTTGAGGTTGTCGACCGCCTTGAAGCCGTCGAACGACACGGTGAGGCCTTCGATGGCCAGCACCGGTTTTTTCATTTCAAAGCCGACGGCGGTCATGGTTGTGTCTCCAGGATCTTGGTTTCAGCTTTTGGTGTGACCGGCGCTATCTCGGCTTTCGGCGCGGGTTTGCGCCGCAACAATTTTGCCAGCGCCTGGCGCCCGTGGCTGTCCCACAAGCCCGCCAGGCCGTTGGGAAAATACATGACCACGGCGATAAACAGCCCGCCCATCAGGTACAGCCACAACTCGGGGAAGGACTCGGAAAAGTAGGTCTTGCCGTAGTTCACCAGCAGCGCGCCATACACCGCGCCGAGCAGCGACATGCGCCCGCCCACAGCCGCGAAGATCACCATTTCGATTGACGGCACGATGCCGACGAAGGACGGCGACATAAAGCCCACCTGCAAGGCAAACATCGCCCCGCCAATCGCCGAAAACGCCGCCGCCACGCAGAATACGAAGATCTTGAAGCTGGCCACGTCATACCCGGAAAAGCGCACGCGTTCTTCCTTGTCGCGCATGGCCATGAGCAACCGGCCGAGCTTGGACGCGAGGATAAACCGGCCGATAAAGATGCAGCCAAACAGCAACCCGGCGCTGATGAAGTACAGGATCATTTTCGCGCTGTCGGTGCGCAGGTCCCAGCCGAGCAGGGTCTTGAGGTCGGTGATGCCGTTGACGCCGCCGGTGAGGCCTTGCTGGCCGACGATCAGCACGGTGAGGATCAGCGCAATCGCCTGGGTGACGATGGAGAAATACACATCGCCCACGCGCCGCTTGAACAACGCGATGCCGATGATGAATGCCAACAGCACCGGCACCGCAATCACCGCAAATACGGTAAAAGTGAAACTGTGAAACGGCTGCCACAGCCAGGGCAACTCGGTGATCTGGTTCCAGTCCATAAAGTCCGGGATGCCGGGAGTGGACTGGATTTTTGTGCTCTGCGGGTCCGAGGCCTCCAGCTTGAGGAACATCGCCATGCAGTAGCCGCCGACGCCAAAAAACACGCCCTGCCCCAGGCTGAGAATGCCGCCATAACCCCAGCACAGCACCAGGCCCACGGCGACGAACGCGTAGGTCAGGTACTTGCCGACCATGTTCAGGCGAAACGCATCCAGGGTCAGCGGGAAGACCACAAGGATCAACACCGCCAGCAGCATGATGCCGATCAGGTTTTGCTGGCCGCCCAGCAGCTTGTCTAAAGCCTTCATCTGCTCGCCTCTACTTGCGCACTTTGATGGAGAACAACCCTTGCGGGCGCAGCATCAGGATCAGAATCACCGAGGACAAGGTGAGTACCTTGGCCATCGAGCCACTGAGGAAAAACTCCGACAGCGATTGCGTCTGGGCGATCAGGAACGCCGAGGCAATGGTGCCGAACAGGCTCTGTGCGCCGCCGAACACCACCACCAGGAAGGTGTCGACGATGTACTGCGAGCCCGCCGTCGGCCCGGTGGAGCCAATCGTAGTGAACGCCGCGCCCGCCACACCGGCTACGCCGCAGCCGAGGGCGAAGGTCATGCGGTCGACCTTGCGTGTATTGATGCCGACGGCGCGGCTCATCAGACGGTTCTGCACGGTGGCACGCACCTGCAAGCCCCAGCGCGAGCGGTAGAGCATCAGGAAGATCGTGGCGGTCAGCAGCAGGGTCAGGCCCATCATGAACAGGCCGTTGCGCGGGATCTCGATGGCGTCGGTGAAGTTCACCGAGCCCATCAGCCAGGCCGGGGGTTCGGCGCTGACTTCACGGGCGCCGAACACCGAGCGGAAGGTTTGCTGCATCACCAGGGACAAGCCCCAGGTCGCCAGCAACGTATCCAGCGGGCGCTTGTACAAGCGGCTGATCATCGCCCACTCCACCAGCCAGCCGACGGCACCGGCGACGAGGAACGACAGGGCGATGGCGAAGAAGAAGTAATAGGGTTGGAAGCTTGGCGCAAAGTGCGCGGTAAGGCTGGAACACACGTAGGTGGTGTAGGCGCCGATGGTCAGGAACTCACCGTGGGCCATGTTGATCACGCCCATCTGGCCGAAAATGATCGCCAGTCCCAATGCCATCAGCAACAGCACGCAGAACACGGACAAGCCGTTGAACCCCTGCATCGCCGCGATGGCTCCAAATTCCGATAGCCATTCCATGATGATGGTCTCCTGAGAGCCAGGTTGAAAACGAACCCGTAGGAGCCTGCTTGTGGTGGCGAGCAAGCTTGCTTGCGCTGGGGTGCGAAGCGCCCCAAAAAAGCCGGCTCCAGCTACGCTGTCGAACGGGAGCAAGCTCCCTCGTCACAACAAGCCGGCGCCTACACGGTTATTGGTAGCCTTTGGGGAACGGGTTCGGCTCGATCAGATCCGACTCGTAGATCACCTTGAACTGGCCGTTGGGCAGCACTTCACCGATGCGCGACTTGCTCCACAGGTGGTGGTTCTCGTGGACCTTCACATAGCCTTCCGGTGCGGTTTTCAGCTCGATGCCAGGGGACGCGGCAACGACTTTATCCACGTCGAAACTGCCGGCCTTCTCCACCGCTGCTTTCCACAACCATGGCCCGAGGTAGGCGGCCTGGGTTACGTCGCCGATCACGGCGTCCTTGCCGTACTTGGCTTTGAACGCTTCGACGAAGGCTTTGTTGTTCGGGTTGTCCAGGCTCTGGAAATACTTCATCGAGGCATAGAAACCGGCCATGTTTTCGCCGCCGATGCCGAGCAGTTCGTCTTCGGTGACCGACAGGGTCAGCAGGGTCTGCTTGGACGAGTTCACGCCCGCCGCGTTGAGTTGCTTGTAGAACGCCACGTTGGAGCCGCCCACGACCGCTGCGAAGACCACGTCAGGTTTTTTCAGCTTGACCTTGTTGATCAGCGAGCCGAACTGGGTGTTGCCCAGCGGGTAGTAGTCTTCGCCGACCACCGTGCCGTGCAATACGTTTTCAATGTGCTTGCGCGCGATCTTCATTGAGGTGCGCGGCCAGATGTAGTCTGAGCCGACCAGGTAGAAGGTCTTGGCGCCTTTGGTCTTGGCGATCCAGTCGAGGCTGGCGAGGATCTGCTGGGTGGCTTCCTGCCCGGTGTAGATCACGTTTTTCGACTGTTCCAGGCCTTCATAGAAGGTCGGGTAGTAGAGCAGGCCGTTTTCTTTCTCGAAGATAGGCAGCACGGCTTTGCGTGATGCGGAGGTCCAGCAGCCGAACACGGCGGCAACCTTGTCGTTGACCAGTAACTTCTTGGCTTTTTCGGCGAACGTCGGCCAGTCGGACGCGCCGTCTTCCTGCACCACCTTGATCTGCCGTCCCAGAATCCCGCCCGAGGCGTTGATTTGCTCGATCGCCAGGCGTTCGGCCTGGATCGAACCGGTCTCGGAAATCGCCATGGTGCCGGTGGCCGAGTGCAACTGGCCGACGGTGACTTCGGTAGCGGTCACGGCCAGGCCTTCGTTATCGGCCAGCACGCCCTGGCTGAACAGCGCGGCCGCCAATAACGACAAGGCCAACAGCGGTTTGGAGCGGATCAATCGTGGTTCCATGGGGCGACTCCTCTGCAATGAGGGGGTCAGCATGGCGGCAGCCGGCCAGCACGGGTATACGCAGCCTGACGTAACGGTGTACGTCATTTGACGTATGCCGCTGCGCACCCTTTTCGAGCAAGTTGTGGCGAGCGGGCTTGTTGTGGCGAGCGGGCTTGCCCCGCGTTGGGCTGCGGAGCAGCCCTAATAAGATCACCGCATTTTTCCAGGTAAATCTCATTGTCTGGTTTTGGGGCTGCTGCGCAGCCCAACGCGGGGCAAGCCCGCTCGCCACAACAGCCTCGCTCACCACAGGAAGCCGGCTCCTACACCGGTTTTGCAGCAGGGCATGAATATTGCTGGCGTTGCCCCATCCTTCCAGGAGTTTTCCACCGTGCAATCCCCTTCCGGCACCCAGCGCATCGTCAAGATCCGCCGCGACTACAACACCTGGGTTGCCGACGAGACCATGGAAGACTACGCCCTGCGCTACACCCCCAAGTCCTTTCGCAAATGGTCGGAGCTGCGCATTGCCAACACGGCCCTGGGCGCGGTGTCGTTCCTGGCGCTGGAGGCGATTGGCGGTGTGTTGGCCTTGAGTTACGGCTTCACCAACACCTTCTGGGCCATTCTCGCGATAAGCCTGGTGATCTTTCTCACCGGCCTGCCCATCAGCTACTACGCCGCCCGCTATGGCGTGGACATGGACCTGCTGACCCGTGGCGCCGGCTTCGGCTATATCGGTTCCACCATCACCTCGCTGATCTACGCCAGTTTCACCTTTCTGTTCTTCGCCCTGGAAGCGGCGATCATGGCGCTGGCCCTGGAGCTGTATTTCCATATCCCGCTGGCCTTCGCCTATGTGATCTGCTCGCTGCTGGTGATCCCGCTGGTGGCCTACGGTGTAACCCTGATCAGCCGCCTGCAACTGTGGACGCAACCGCTGTGGTTGTTTCTGCTGGTGCTGCCCTACGGTTTCGTCTGGTGGAAAAACCCCGACGCATTCAGCGACTGGACCAGCTTTGTCGGGAGCAGCGGCGATGGCGGCGAGTTCAACCTGTTGGCGTTCTGCGCCGCGTGCACCGTGGCGCTGTCGCTGGTGACGCAAATCGGCGAGCAGGTCGACTACCTGCGCTTTCTCCAGGAAAAAACCGCCGCCAACCGCAAACGCTGGTGGGCTGCTCTGCTCTGCGCAGGCCCCGGCTGGATCATCCCCGGCGCGTTGAAAATGTTCGCCGGGGCGTTCCTGGCGTTTCTCGCCCTGCAACATGAAATTCCCATGGAACGCGCCGCCGAGCCGACCCAGATGTACCTGGTCGCTTTCCGGTACGTGTTCAGTTCCCCGGAATGGGCACTCGGCGCCATGGTGCTGTTTGTGTTCATCTCGCAGATGAAGATCAACCTGACCAACGCCTACGCCGGCTCCCTGGCCTGGTCGAATTTTTTCGCCCGCGTGACCCACAGCCACCCGGGGCGCGTGGTGTGGCTGGTGTTCAACGTGGCCATCGCACTGATGCTGATGGAGCTGGGCGTGTTCGATGTGATCGACCAGGTGCTGGGGCTTTACGCGAACATCGCCATTGCCTGGATCGGCACGCTGGTCGCCGACCTGGTGATCAACAAGCCGCTGGGGCTGTCGCCCAAGCACATCGAGTTCAAGCGCGCGCACCTCTACGACATCAACCCGGTGGGCGTCGGCTCGATGCTGGTCGCATCGTTGCTGTCGATCCTCGCCCACTTCGGCCTGTTTGGCAGCCTGGCCCAGGCCGCACCGCCCTTCGTCGCGCTGGGCACGGCATTGGTGATGGCGCCGCTGTTGGCCTGGATGACGAAGGGCAAGTACTACATCGCGCGTACCAGCGACCCACAGTTGATTCACCCGATAGCGCCGGCGACCCACGCGGTTTGCGGGCTGTGCAGCAACCCGTTCGAAACCGCCGACATGGCGTTCTGTCCAGCCTACAGCACGCCGATCTGCTCGCTGTGTTGTTCGCTGGATGCGCGCTGCGGCGACCGCTGCAAACCCCACGCGCGGCTGGTCAGCCAGTTTGAGGCCGTGTTGCGCTCGCTGTTGCCCAATACGTTGATGCCGCGCCTGCATACGCGGTTGGCGCATTACCTGGGGCTGCTATTGGTCCTGGAACTGCTGCTCGCCGGCGCCCTGGCCTTGATCTACGTGCAGGCTGCCCAAGGGTTGCCGCACTCCGAGACCTTGTACCAGGCGTTCTTCAAGGCCTTCCTGACCCTCTCGGTACTGGCCGCCGTGCTCGCCTGGTGGGTGGTGCTGACCCGCGAAAGTCGGCGCGTCGCCCAGGAAGAATCCGACCGCCAGACCCTGCTGCTGATGCACGAAATCGACGCCCACAGCCTCACCGATCAGGCCCTGCAGCAGGCCAAGGAAGCCTCCGAAGCCGCGAATGCCGCCAAGAGCCGCTACGTCACCGGGCTGTCTCACGAACTGCGCACACCGCTGAACAGCATCCTCGGTTTTACCCAGATTCTGCAGCGTGACAGCGCCATGCCCGAGCAGCATCAGGACGCGCTGGCGACCATCCTGCGCAGCGGCTCGCACCTGTTGTCGCTGATCGACGGCCTGCTCGACGTGGCCAAGATCGAGGCCGGCAAGCTACGCCTGGAACTCACTGAAATCCCCTTCCCCGAACTGATCCACGACCTGGAACAGATGTTCACGCCCCAGGCACAGGACAAGGGCCTGCGCTTTCGCCTGGACTGCGTGGGCAAGATCCCGGCGGTGGTGCGTGGCGATGAAAAGCGCGTGCGGCAGATCCTGATCAACCTGCTCGGCAATGCGGTGAATTTCACCGACAGCGGCGAGGTGTGCCTGCGGGTCAGCTACATGCGCGAGACCGCCAATTTTGAAATCATCGACACCGGCATCGGCATTGATCCGGGGCAGATCGAGCGGATTTTCCAGCCGTTCGAGCGCGGCGACCTGATGCGCCAGGACAAGGGCGTGGGCCTGGGGCTGACCATCACGCGCATGCTCACGGCGTTGATGGGCGGCGAGTTGCGTGTCACCAGCGAACTGGACAAGGGCACGTGCTTCCAGGTGCGGCTGTTCCTGTCCCAGGTACGCGCACCGCAGGCGGTGGTGCATGTGGAGCACGACATCATCGGCTACCAGGGCGAGCGCCGACGCATCCTGGTGGTGGACGACCATGTGGACCATCGCAAGGTGCTCAGCGGCATGCTCACGCCATTGGGCTTTGAGGTGATTCAAGCCAGTAACGGCCAGGACGCGATTCGCCAAGTGGCGCTGCTGGCGCCGGACCTGATCCTGATGGACCTGTCGATGCCGACCCTGGACGGCCTGGAAACCAGCCGCTTGATCCGGCGCAATGCGCTGTCCACCGCACCGATTATCGTGATCTCGGCCAACGCCTTTACCGACGACCGCGAGCGCAGCATCGCCGCCGCCTGCAACGACTACCTGGCCAAGCCGGTGCGCACCCCGGAACTGCTCGGGCGCCTGCAACAGCACCTCGACCTGCAGTGGCTACGGCGTACCAAGACCTTCACACCACCGCCGCCACCGAGCGTGCTGCCCAGCGCGGAAGACCTCGCCGCGCTCGCCGAACTCAGTGCCATCGGCTATGTGCGCGGCCTGCACGAAAAACTCGATACGATCCTTGAACACCGCCCCGATGCCGAACTTTTCATCACCAAGGTACGCGGGCTGCTCAAGGGTTTTCGCCTGGATGAACTCAACCGAACCCTCAAGGAGGCCGAAGATGAATGCACTCACCCGCAGCACTGAACCCGGCGTGGTGCTGATCGTCGACGACACCCCGGACAACCTGGCCATGCTCTCCGACGCCCTCGACGACGCCGGCTACATGGTGCTGGTGGCCCTCGACGGCCTCAGCGCGCTGAACCGCGTGCAACGCCGGCGCCCGGACCTGATTTTGCTCGACGCGATGATGCCCGGCCTGGACGGTTTCGAAACCTGCCGCCGGCTCAAGGCGATGCCTGCCAGCGCGGATATCCCGGTGGTGTTCATGACCGGGCTGACCGACAGCAAGCATGTGGTGCAAGGGTTTGAGGTGGGCGGCAGCGATTACGTGACCAAGCCGATCCAGACCGATGAAGTGCTGGCGCGGGTGGCGGCACATTTGCGCACGTCGCGGATTTTGCTGTCGGCGCGGGCGGCGACGCAGCCGAGTGTGTTGACCCTGGAGGATGAGCCGGCGCAGAGGCTTTTGACGGCCAGGTTTCAGCTGACCGAGCGCGAGGTTGAGGTGCTGCGCTGGGTGGCATGCGGCAAGACCAACCGAGATATCGGCGATATCCTGGGGTTGAGCCCGAGGACGGTGAACAAGCATTTGGAGCATGTGTATGTGAAGTTGGGAGTGGAGACCCGAACAGCCGCGACGTCCGTGGCACTCGCTGCAATCTGATCGCTCCAACGCGCAGCAATCGTTCTCAAAATAGTGACGCAGAGCGTCCAGGGCGGCATGCCTTTGCTGCGCGTGGGCATGATCATGCGGGGGTGATGGGCTGCGCGCGTTTGTGCGCTGTTTTCCTGAAGGCGCTTTCCACAATGTCTCTGACCCGCTCACTCACCCGCTCGCCCATCAGGTACGCGTCGATCTCTGCATAGGTGCAGCCATACGCCTGCTCATCCGCCTTGCCGGGCGCCAGCTCTTCCAGGTCTGCGGTGGGTGGCTTGTGCACCAGGTTCGCCGGTGCGCCGAGGGCGGTGGCGAGCAGGCGCACCTGGGTTTTGGTCAGGCCCGAGAGCGGCGCCAGGTCGCAGGCGCCGTCGCCGAATTTGGTGAAGAAACCCATCAGCGCTTCGGCGCCGTGGTCAGTGCCGACCACCAGGCCGTTGTGCAGGTTGGCCACGGCGTACTGCGCGATCATGCGGGTGCGGGCCTTGACGTTGCCTTTGATGAAGTCGACCTGTGCGGCGCTGGCGTCGGCGGCGGACAGGCTCGCCATCAGGCCGTCGACACTGGCGGCGATGTTCAGGGTGTCGATGTGGTCCGGGGAGATAAAGTCCAGGGAGGCCTGGGCATCGTTTTCATCGGCCTGGGTCTTGTACGGCAGGCGCATGGCGATGAAGCGTGCGGCGTAGTTTTCATTGCGCAGTTGCTCCACCGCCCGTTGGCACAGGCGGCCGGCGGTGAGGGAGTCGACGCCGCCGCTGATGCCCAGCACCAGGGCCTTGCAGCCTGACTGGCGCAAGGTGGTCTTGATGAAGTCGATACGCCGCTGGATTTCCCTGGCCTCACCGCCCTTCACCAGTTGCCGGTCGATATTCAGTTCCTGCGCGATACGTTCTTGCATGTCACACCTCCACACTGCCGACATTGAATACCTTCGCCGCGTACTGCAAAAACGAGGCGTCTTCGCAAACGTTCTTGATCGGGTCATCCGAGAATTTCACCACCGGCTCGCCGTGCACCCGCACCAGCTTCATCACGATGCTCAGCGGCTCGACGCCCTCCACATCGCAGGCCAGGCTGGTGCCCATGCCGAAACCGAACTTGGCCTTGCCCTGCACGTGGCGCAGGATCGGCAAGCATTTTTCGAAGTTCAGGCCGTCGGAGAACATCAGGTCCTTGGTCATTGGGTCGATGCCGAGGGCTTTGTAGCGGGCCAGGACTTTGTCGGCCCAGGCAATCGGGTCACCGGAGTCCTGGCGCAGGCCGTCATAGAGCTTGGCGAAGTAGAGGTCGAAGTCCTTGAGGAAAAAATCGGTGCTGATGCAATCGGTCAAGGCAATGCCCAAGCGGCCACGGTATTCACGTACCCAATTCTCCAGGGCCGCGTTCTGGCTTTCGCGCAGGCGGCCCAGTTGCTGGTGCACCATCAGCCATTGGTGGGCCATGGTGCCAATCAGCGGCAGGTCGAATTCGTAGGCCAGGTGCGCGTTGCTGGTGCCGATGAACTGGCCGGGGAAATCGCGGCGCATGATATCGATCACTTCGCGCTGGGCCTTGAACGACAGGCGCCGGCGGGTCGAAAAGTCGGAGACGCGCAGGTCGGCGAGTTCGTCGCGGCTGAGGTTTTTCTCCAGCCAGTCGAACTTCTGGTAGAGCTTGCGGGTGACGTCTTCCAGGGTGACGTCGGGGTATTTGTCGCGGTTGCGCAGCTCGCTGACCAACGCCAGCACCGGCTGTTCAAACATGATGCAGTGCAGCATCGGGCCAACCACACGGATGTTCAGTTGGCCGTCGACTTCACTGACGTGGATATAGCGCAGGTTGAAGCGGAACAGGCCGAGAAAGCGCTCGTAGTCCGGGGTGAGGTATTCGCGAAAGCGTGGGTTGAACAGAAAACGCAGCTCGCCTTCGCGCATCTGCAGGCTGGCGAGTTTTTCCAGTTCATCGCGCAGCTGGGGGATCAGGTGGCCGAGTTTTTCCCTGGAGCGGACGATGAAGTTGTACTCGACGTCAACGTTGGGGTGCTGGTGCAGCACCGCCTGCATCATGGTGAAGGTGTAGTAGTCGGTGTCGAGCAAGCCCTGGATCACCGGGGATTCATAGTCGTAGGCACTTTCCATGGTGTGTCTCCTTAACGCGCGGCCATCGCGGCCAGTTCTTCGCGGGTGCGGCTGATGCCGGCACCGGCCTTGAGCAAATCATTCACGGCCTGTACGCCGCCCTCCTCGGTAATGCCTCGGCAAGCCGGCAGGTGCAGCACCACTTCCAGGCCAGCCTTGAGCAGTTGCAACGCGGTGGTCTTGACGCAGTAGTCGAGGGCCAGGCCGCCGACGATCACACGGGTGACGCCCTGGGCTTTGAGGTACTCGATCACGCCCGTGGAGAGTTTGTCGTGCAGGTCGTGGTAGCAGGCACCGTAGGGGTGCAGGTCGGGTTCGACGCCCTTCCAGATGAAGTAGTCGTAGTCATACGGGGTAGGCAATTCATCCAGCAAGGTAAAGCCTTCGGTGCCCGGTACGCAGTGGCTGACCCAGGTCACATCGGCGTGGGCCAGGCCGGTGGGCTGCAGCATGTCGCTGTGCTGCGTGACCACCCACGGTGCGTGCGGGGTGTGAGCGTCTTTGCTGCCGACGCGGTGGCCGGCGAGGCTGGCCATGTAGTTGAGTTCGGCGCCGATCTGGTCGCCACCGGCCACTGGCAGTTCGCTGGGGCACAGCGGCGTGAAACTCTTCTGGGCGTCGACGTCGAATGAAGCGAGGGCAGTTTTCGAGAGGGTCATGGTGGTTCTCCGGTGGCTTGGAAGTAAAAGTACACGTCATGTACTTTCATTGCAAGAAACATTTGGTTGTCTCGGCTGGAGTCGGTACATGACATATCTGTTCGATCCGTTAGACTGTGCCCCACTGCTGTTCAGAAGGACGTCACATGCCAATTAGCCCCTACCTCCATACCGTCGACCTGTGTGTGCTGTTCTACTGCCGCACCTCCGGGGAATTAAAGCTGCTGCTGAATAAACGCGAAGCCGAGCCGTTCGCCGGACATTGGGCGCTGCCGGGCGTGGTGGTGAATGGCGGCGTGCAAGATCTGAGCCTCCAGGATGCCGTGGAACGGTTGCGCGCCAGTGACAAGGTCGGCCTGAAGCTGGCCTGGAGCGAGCAAGTCGGCACGGTGGGCGATGCGTTTCGCGACCCGCGTTGCTGGTCGTCATCCACTTATTACCTGGCAATCGTGGCGGATGAGATAAGCCTGGCTGAGCATCAAGGCTGGTTTTCGCTGAACGCGGTGGCCGATGGCAGTATCAGGTTGCCGTTCGATCACAACACCATCGTGGCCGCCGTGCAGGAACGGCTGTTCTCCAAGTCGCTGTACAGCAGCTTGCCGTTGATGTTTTTGGGCAATGAATTCAGCGCGCCAGAAGCGACGACGATCTTCTCGCTGGTGCTGGCGCGGCCGGTGTTGAAAACCAGTATTCGCCAGCGTTTGTTGAAGCTGACCGAGGCAGGATATTTGCGCGAGACGGGGCGCAAGAAAAATGGCGAGGGCGGCAGGCCCCAGGCGACGGTGGAGAACCTGAAGCCTGGGGAGATATATTTCTTTGACCGCAGTTTTGCCGATTAACCCTCAAGGTGTAGAAGCCAGCTCTTTGTGGCGAGCAGGCTTTTTGTGGCGAACGGGCTTGTTGTGGCGAGCGGGCTTGCCCCGCGTTGGGGCGCGGAGCGGCCCCATTTCAAGCGATACGCTTGTACCTGAAACACCGCGGTGTCAGGTGTTAGGGCTGCTTCGCAGCCCAACGCGGGGCAAGCCCGCTCGCCACAAAAAGCTCGCTCACCACAAAAAATCAGGCTTGCCACAACAAAGCCCGCTCGCCACAAAAAAGCAGGCTGGCCACAATAAGCGGGCTCGCCACAATGATCCCGCCATCGCGACGACTTAGTTCATCCAGTTGCCGCCATCGACGTTGTAGGTCTGCGCCACCACATAGTCGGCGTCCCTGGAGGCCAGGAAAATCGCCATTCCGGTCAGATCCTCCGCCGTGCCCATGCGCCCGAACGGCACCTCGGCGCCTACCCGCTTCTTCTTCTCGCCCGGCGCCAGGCCTTCATGCCTGGCGAACATCGCATCCACCCCGTCCCAATGCTCGCCGTCCACCACGCCAGGGGCGATGGCGTTGACGTTGATGCCCTGCTTGATCAGGTTCAGCCCCGCCGACTGCGTGAGGCTGATCACCGCTGCCTTGGTCGCGCAGTAGATCGCCACCAGCGGCTCGCCACGCCGCCCAGCCTGGCTGGCCATGTTGATGATCTTGCCGCCATGGCCCTGGCTGATCATTTGCCGGGCTGCGGCCTGCAGGGTGAACAGCGTGCCGGCGACGTTGATCGAGAACAGTCGCTCATAGCTGTCGCGGGTGATGTCGACGATGGGCGCCAGGTCGAACAACGCGGCGTTGTTGATCAGGATGTCCAGCTTGCCGGCCTCGGCCACCACAGCCGCAATCGCACCGTCTATGGAGGCCTGGTCGGTGACGTCCATCGCCACCGCGTAGGCCTGGGGGCCCAGTTCAGCAGCGGTCGCCTGGGCGCGTTGCAGGTTGATATCGGCGATGGCCACGGTCGCGCCTTCAGCGATGTAAGCCTGGGCAAAGGCGCGGCCGATACCGCGCGCCGATCCGGTGATCAGCGCGCTTTTACCTTCGAGTCGTTTCATGGGTTTTGTCCGTCAACGTTATTTGGGATAGCCGGCGCGTTTCATCTCGCGCTCGGTGGTGGACTGGGCCTGGAGCAACGCCTGGTCAACCGACATGCCGCCGGTCAGCGCCGCCGAGAACAGTTTGCCGACAGACGTGCCGATGGCCTGGAATTCAGGAATGGTCACGTACTGGATGCCCACATATGGCACGGGTTGGGCCGAGGGGTGCGCGGGGTCGGCGTGCTTCATCATCTCCAGGGTCACTTGGGCAAACGGCGCGGCCTTCAAGTACGCCTCGTTGTAGGTGGATTGGCGGGTGCCCGGCGGTACGTTGGTGATGCCTTCTTTATCGGCAACCAGCTGGATGTAGTCCTTGGACGTCGCCCAGGTGATGAAAGCCTTGGCGGCGTCCTTGTGCTTGGACGTGGCCGGGATCGCCAGGGACCAGGCGTAGAGCCACGAAGAACCCTTGTCGGTGACTTCGGTCGGAGCGGCGGCGAAGCCAACGCTGTCGGCGACTTTGCTCTGGGTTTTGTCGGTGGTGAACGAGCCGGCGACGCTGGCGTCGACCCAGATCGCACATTTGCCGCTGTTGAACAGCGCCAGCGTCTCGTTGAAGCCGTTGCTCGACACACCCGGCGGGCCGTATTGCTTCAAGGTGTTGACGTAGAAGTTGGCGGCCGCCGTCCACTCGGGGCTGGTCAGTTCCGGCTTCCACTGCTCGTCAAACCAGCGCGCGCCGAAAGCGTTGGCCATGGTGCTCAGCAGCGCGATGTTCTCGCCCCAGCCGGCCTTGCCGCGCAGGCACATGCCGTACTGGCCTTGGTCTTTAGCTGTGAGCTTGGCGGCGAACTCACCGAGCTGGGTCCAGGTGGGGTGCGCGGGCATGCTCAGGCCGGCTTGCTTGAACAAATCGATGCGGTAGTAGGTGACGGTGCTTTCGCCGTAGAACGGCAAGGCGTACAGCGTGTCGTTCACCGACAGGCCCTGGCGCACCGAGGGGAAGATATCGTCGGCGTCGTAATCGGCCGGCAGTTCGGTCAGCGGTTCCAGCCAGTGCTTGGCGCCCCACAGCGGGGTTTCGTAGGTGCCGATGGTGAGCACGTCGAACTGCCCGCCCTGGGTGGCGATATCGGTGGTGAGGCGCTGGCGCAGCACGTTTTCTTCGAGCACCACCCAGTTGAGCTTGATGTCCGGGTGCTGCTGCTCGAACACCTTGGACAGGCGTTGCATGCGGATCATGTCGCTGTTGTTGACCGTGGCGATGGTGACGGTGTCGACGGCGTAGCTGGGCATGGCCAGCGCCAGGCCGGACAGCAGGAACAGCGCTTGCGGAAGCTTGGCTTTGCAGGTCTGGAGCATGGCGGTTTCCACCTGTTGTTTTTGTTGTAGAGGGCCGATTACAGCAGCTTGGCAAGGGCCTCACAAACGAATGGCGAATGCTCGGCTGATACTTTTTTAACCGAGCACCCAGGATCAAAAAAGTATCAGTGCCGGGCGAATGCGGGGGTAGCGCTCACAGCGCTGAGGCGCGTATTTTGGGGTGATTCCACAAATAAAAGAGGCATCACCATGCCCGTCAACCCCGCCACCCTGTTCGAACACCGCCCCGCCGAGCTCGAAGTGATCCTGCCGGAACCGGAGCACTGCTTTCGCTGGTTCGAACACGACTATCCCTATGACTTGGCGCGCTGGAACCACCACCCGGAATTTGAAATCCACCTGATCCGCCAGGGCAGCGGCAAGTTGGTGGCGGGCGACTATATCGGTGCGTTCAGTGCCGGGCATGTCGCACTGATCGGCCCGGACCTGCCCCACGACTGGATCGGCGAACTGGCCACCGACGAATACCTGACCGGGCGCGATGTGGTGCTGCAATTCGACGGCGCCGCCCTCCTCGCCTTGCGCAAAACCCTGCCGGAACTCGGTGACTTGCAGCAACTGTTCGAACTGGCCCGACGCGGCCTGCAGTTCACCGACGAGACCGCGGTGCAGGCGGCCGGGTTAATGGAAGCCATCGGCAGCGCCCACGGCCTGCAACGGCTAATCCTGTTCCTGCAACTGCTCGACACGCTGAAAAACGCCCCGCCAGGGCACGTCCAGGCCCTCGCCAGCCCCTGCTACGCGCCCACCCTCGACGCGCGCAGCGCCGAGCGCATCAACAAGGCCTTCGACTACCTGATGACGGAGCTGACCGGCGATGTGCGCCTGTCGGTGATCGCCCAGCAGTTGGAGATGAGCGAACCGGGCTTCTCGCGCTTCTTCAAACGCAACACCGGCCACGGTTTTATCGACCTGATGCGCAAGTTTCGCGTGCAGCGCGCGTGCCGACTGTTGCTGCAAAGCGACATGTCGGTGGCGGATATCTGCTTTGAAGTGGGCTACGCCAATCTGTCCAACTTCAACCGACACTTTCGGATCGAGATGAACCAGACGCCCAGCGAATACCGGCGCGAAACCGCGATGCACCTGTTCAATCGCATCGAAAAAATGACACCGAGTCATTTCTGATCAAAAGGTCGACTAATTCTGCTTTTTTCCATGCCATTCAAGCCATTGAGCAAAGTTGGTACAGCCTGTGCAAACGTTTGCGGAACGAACTTGTCAGCCAGGTTCACCCTTGCCCGCTGAATCGGGTCTAAACCGCGAACGAATAGGGATTTTCAATGCACCCCACCTCAAGGCGTCCTGCTTCCTTTGGTGTTTCCTTGCTACTGGCGGCCGTTACGGGAGTACTCAGTGTCCCCATTTTGGCGCAGGAAAAACCCGTCGATGACTCAGCACAGGGCGAAACCCTGAGCCCAAAAATCAAGAGCCCCGAAACCAGCCCGACGAAAAAAGGCGTGTATATGTCGGACTGGTTCAACCAGGACCTGACGCTGATCGGCAGCAAAGACATCAGCTTCGGCCCCAAGCCGCAGGATGATGTCTACCTGGAATACGAGTACTTCGGCCGCAAGGGGCCGTTTGAGCTGTATGGCTATATCGACGTGCCGAAGATCCTCACCATCGGTAACAGCAATGACAAAGGCGTGTGGGACCATGGCTCGCCGGTGTTCATGGAGCACGAGCCGCGCATCTCCATCGACTACCTGGCGGGCCGCAGTTTGGCCATCGGGCCGTTCAAGGAATGGTATGTGGCCTTTGACTGGATATACGACCACGGCAGCAATAAAGAGAACCGCGCCAACACCCTGTACAGCGGCCTTGGCACCGACATCGACACGCACTCGCGGGTCAACCTTTCGGCGAACTTCTACGGGCGTTACCAGTGGGAAAACTACGGCGCCAGCAATGAATATTCGTGGGACGGTTACCGGGCGCAGATGAAGTACATCGTACCCATCGGCAAGTTCGACAACGGCGCCTCGCTGACCTACATCGGCTTCACCAACTACGATTTCGGATCAAGCCTGCACAAGGACAACCCGGCGCGCACCGCCAACTCGCTGGTGGCGACCAATGTGTTGTTGTATTCCTTCACCCATCTGCGCTTTACCCTGGTCGGTCGCTACTTTCACAACGGCGGCAACTGGGAGGATGGCAGCGAGTTGAATTTCGGCGAGGGCAACTTCCGCGCCCGCTCAGATGGCTGGGGTTACTACGCCGGGGTGGGATATCAGTTTTAAGTTGCACGCTTCAAGCGGCAAGTTAGAAGCCGTTCGTCATTTATTAAGTGAGGGGGTTTTATGCGCAGAGTCACTCGTCTTTCTATGGCCTTGAGTTTGACCGTCGGGGCCTTTATGGGCTGCGGCGTTGTTGCGGCACAAACGGCACCGATCAAACCGAAGGTGATGCTGATCACCATGTTCGCCCCCGAGGCGCAAACCTGGATCGATCGCCTGGCACTCAAGCAGGAGGTGCGCGTGCCGGGCCTGTCTGCCGAATACCCGGTAATTCGCTGCAACACCCAGGACGTGTGCCTGCTGGTGACGGGCATGGGCCAGACCAACGCCGCCGCGTCGACCCTGGCACTGGCGTTGTCGCCCAAGTTCGACTTGCGCCAGAGCTACTTCCTGATCGCCGGGATTGCCGGCATCAGCCCCAAGCACGGCACCATCGGCACCGCCGCGTGGGCGCATTACCTGGTGGAATTCGGCACCCAATGGGAGCTGGATTCGCGAGATGCGCCCAAGGATTGGCCGACCGGCTATATCGGCATCAACACCAAGGGGCCCAACGAAAAGCCGCCGCTGGACTACAAGACCGAAGTATTTGAGCTGAACCCGAAACTGCAGGCCAGGGCGTTTGCCTTGTCGCAGAAGGTTGAGCTGACGGAAAGCAAGGAGTCCGCCGCCTGGCGCAAACACTACCCCGCCGCCCCGGCCAATCAGCCGCCGCAGGTCACTCGCTGCGACACGCTCGCGGGCAACACCTGGTTCTCCGGCACACGCCTGAGCGAGCGCGCCGAGGTGTGGACCAAGTTGCTGACCGACAACAAAGGCGAGTACTGCACCACGCAACAGGAAGACAACTCCACCTATGAAGCCCTGCTGCGGGCGAGCCGCGAGGGGTTGGTGGACATCCAGCGCTTGGCCGTCGTAAGGGCAGGTTCAGATTTCGACCGCCCGTACCCTGGCTACAGCGAGGTGGATAACCTGCTGAAGTATGCCGACCAGGGTGGATTTGTGCCGGCACTGGAGAACCTGTACCGCACGGGCAACCCGCTGGTACAGGCGATCCTGAAGAACTGGTCCGCGTGGGAAAAAGGCGTTCCAGAGGCCTAGTGTTGATCGTTCCCACGCTCTGCGTGGGAATGCATCCCGTGACGCTCCGCGTCACAAGAGCGGACGCAGAGCGTCCGAGGCGGCATTCCCACGCGGAGCGTGGGAACGATCAGCGCTTTCAGGGCAGGAAGATAATTTTGTCTGCGCTGCCTTGATTCACTTCTTCGTAGCACTGCACCCCGTCGGCCAGCGCCACTTCACGCAGGCCGGTAGGCAGCGGCAACAACCCTTCATCAAAGAAGCGACCGAACTGCTCCAGCATCACCGCACACTGTTCGCAGGTGTAGAGCAACGAGTTGATGCCCACCACTGAACCTCCTTTACGGTAAAGCGCCAGGGCCGGCAACTGCACATGGCCGTCGACCGGTGCGGCGATGATCGCGATGCGGCCGAACGGTGCAAGGCCTGCGACGGCTGCGGGCAACCAGAAGCCCGTGGTGTCGAAGATCACATCGGCACCGCCCTTGAACACGGCATTCACCTGCGGGCCCAGATCTTCTGGCTTGCCCAGCGCAATCGCGTCGAAACCCTGGGCCTGCAACAGCTCTACCTGATCCAACTTGCGCACCGCAGCCAACACCTCGGCTCCGCGAATTTTCGCCAGGGCCAGGGCCGCGCTGCCCACGGCACCGTTCACCCCAATCACCAATAAGCGCGTGCCTTTGCCGACACCGCTGCGCTCCAGCGCATCCCAGGCGGTGGTGTACGGCACGCCGAGGCTGGCGGCCTGGGCAAAACTCAGGTGCGTGGGTTTGTGGGCCACGCCCTTGGCGGACACGGTGAGGTATTGCGCGTGGGAGCCGTCGGCGAAAAAGCCCAGGTCGCGACCGGTGCCCCACACTGCCTGGCCGACCAAATTCTGCGGACCTTGCACCACCACGCCAGCGAAGTCACGACCGGCAATGCGCGGCAGCGTGGTGTAGGGGAAACGGCCAAGTACGTTTTTCACGTCGCTGGGGTTCAGGCCGGCAGCCTTGATTTGCACCAGCACTTCACCAGCGGCGGGCACCGGGGTGGCGACGTCGACAAAACTCAGGGTGGCGAGGTCGCCAGTGGCGGTAAATTGCAGTGCTTTCATCAGCGGTATCCATCAAAGAGAAAAGAGCAATCAGGACAACCAGGCGCTGACCCATTGCCGGCCCATGGGCCAGAGTTTCTCGCCGAGCAACATGCCCATCAGGCCGACCAGTGCGATGGCCGGTGGCGCGGGCGAGCGGAAGTCCAGCGCGCCGTAGATCACGCCGACGAAAAGTCCAATGGCAAGGGAGATCAGGTAACTCATGGGGGCTGCGCCTCGACGGTTGATGGGCTCAGTGTAGGGAGCCCGTCCCGGCAGCATCGGCCAAGAGCTTCAGGATTTCGGCCAAACCCTCAACCGGCATACTGCGACGGCGCCACACCGAGTTCACGGCGGAACATGTCGCTGAAGCTGCTCGGCGAATAACCCAGGGACCGCGCAATACCGCTGACTGACTGGCCCTGGATCAACTCGGCCACCGCCGTGGCCAGTTGCACCTGCCGGCGCCATTCGGCGAAGCCCATGCCCAAGTGGTTCTGGAACAAGCGCGCCAGCGTGCGCACGCTGGCACCGGCGGCTTCGGCGTGTTGCTCGAAGGGGATCTCCAGGGATGGCGCGGCCATGACCGCCTGGCAGGCGCTGATCAGGCGGCGGTCGGCGGCCACCGGCATGGCGATGCGAATGGGCGAGCGCCGCGCCCGCTGCAGCTCCAGCAGCGCCAGGCCGACCACCGCGTCGTAGTACGCCGCATCCGCACTGTCACCCTGCTCCACCAGGTTCACGATCAGTTCACGCAGCAGCCCGCCGACTTCGATCACCTGCACCTGGCTGTCCAGCGTCGCCGCCAACGCCGGGCGCAGGTAGATATTGCGCATCTGCAAATCCGAGACCACGCGAATGCCATGCTCCACCCCCGGTGGCAGCCAGACCGCGCGCTGGGGCGGCACCACCAGTGCTTCCTGTGGCGTCTCGACCCACATCACCCCGCTCATGGCGTACAGCAACTGGCCCCAGTCGTGGCTGTGGGGCTCCACATACAACCCACGCGGGTACGTGCGCGCCAGAGGTTGCACGGGGACGGCGTGATCACTGAGGTCGGGGGGCGCGGCCAGGGCCATGGGGAGCACATCAATGGAGGAGGAACTGGCATGGTAATGACCACCGCTCGAGAATCCGAGTGAATTTTTACCGCCCGCGAGGATCACTTGCTTACACCTGAAGGGTTGAGGGACCAATGAATAATGCAAAGCTGTTTGTGATCGACTACACCCTGCATGGCGAACCCAAGTCATTCATCATCCGCCTGGAAAAACTGGATGCCGCCGAAGCCTGGCATTGGGCAAGCTGTGACGCCGGCGTGGGCCGTATCGGCCGTTTCGCGCGTGAGCAAGTGAAGAAGACCAGCCAGGAGCAGGCCGAGAAATTCGGCATCAAAAACGTACAATGGCGCCGCTCGGATGCGCGCGCTCAGGCTTGATCAAGGAGAGACAACCATGGATTCACCAGGGCCGGTCAACGGCAAGGCGCGGATTGACTACACCCAGGACACCTTGTTCGGGCCATTGGCCAGGCATGTCGAGTGTCAGGTGAGCGTGCGGCACACGCCGAGGCGGATGGAGCTGCGGGTCTTTCAACCGCTGCCGGATGACCTGCATGCGGCGCAAACCGTGGTGCTTGCGTTGGAGGGACGACGGACCAGCGGGGTGGTCAAGGCTCGCCAACGCCTGCCCGACCATAGCCTCAAGCTCGAACTTGAACCCCAATAACACCCAAACCCGTGTAGGAGCCGGCTTGCCGGCGATGGCGGTCTCATGATCAGCGCAAGGCTTGAGGGAGAACTGCCGGCAAGCCGGCTCCTACAGGGAGGTTAGCCTTTGGCCGACTTGGCGCACTCGCAGCCCGTCGCCGCCGCACAAGGCTCGCCGTGTGCATGATGCTCGGCACAGCCCTGGCAGCAATAGCCCTTGCCTTCTTTCATTATCGCGTCAGTTCCCAGCACACACTTGCAATGTGGGCAGGCACAGGTTGTATCTGGCATGGTCAGAACTCCTTCTTCATGGTCGTCCCGGTGCGGCGAGCGCCAGCACCTTAAGCAGTGACTGCGGCCCGCCGTCGATGGTTCAAACCTTCAGTCGGTGCGCGTATTGCTGCGGTACATGAACACCAGCGCCAGTGCCAGCAAGGCCATCGCCACGATCCGGCTGCCCGACAGCTCGATGGCCGGGTTGCCCAGCCAGCCGAAGTTGTCGATCAACATGCCCATGCCCAATTGCCCGACGATGACCGCCACGGTGGCGACCGCCGTACCCACGACAGGCACTGCGCCGACCATCACTATCATGTACACCACGCCGAACAACGCGCCGGTCAGTTGCCATTTCGGCACGTCCAGCAGACTGACGGCCTGGGCCGGCTCGAAGAAGAAGATCAATAGCGCAGTCGTGAGCGCGCCCACCGAGAAGGTCAGCAAACTGCTGCGCAACACGCCCACCGTCTGGCCCAGGCGACCATTGATCGCCGCCTGCACACTCAACACGGCACCCGCAGCGATCACCAGTACCAATAACAGAATCAAATTCATCGCCTTAGCCTCGTGCAATCAAAACAAGTGCCGCCACAATCAACGCCAGGGCAATCCAGCGCTCGACATTGACCCGCTTGCGCGCCGTGCCGAACCAGCCAAAATGGTCGATCAACACGCTCTTGCCGACCTGGCCCGACAGAATCGCGATCATGGTCATGGCGATACCGATGTGAGGCGTGGCCAGCGTCAGCACCACCACGTACATCGGCCCCAGGAAACCGCCGATCAACTGCCAGCGCGGCAGGTCGGTCAACGCAGGGCCCTTCTGCGGGCCGCTGAACAGCAGCAGCACATACAGAATCGCCGTACCGACGCCAAAGATGCTCAAGGTTGCCCACAAGTGCCCCACCTGTACGCCCAGCGGCCCGAGTAACCCGGCTTCCACCGACAGGCCCATGCCGGCCAGGATCACCAGCGGCAACAGCAACAACCGTAGAAGGTTTTTTTTCGGCCTGGCCTGCGCCACACCCTCGATAGAACTGGCTTGCATACATCACCTGCACGTCAACAAAGGATTGGATGACGCGCATTATCCGGTGGTCGTGCTGTGCGATAAATGGGATTATGCGGACAACACCTTTGCGTAAACCGCACAGCATGGAGCCACGATGCAGGGTTTGAATGAACTGAGCTTCAAGGCGCTGCGCCTGTTCGTCGCGGTGCTGGACCACGGCAGCTTTTCCGAAGTGGCGCGCCGCGAGGGCCTGGCGCCCTCCTCCATTTCCCGGCAGATCCAGTTGATGGAACAAGCCCTCGGCCAGCAGCTGCTTTACCGCCACACCCGCGCGGTGAGCCCCACCGAGGCCGGGCGCCTGCTCGGGCGCCACGCACGCTTGATGCTCGAGCAACTGGAAGCCGCCGGCCAGGCGCTGCAGGAACAGGAAAGTGAACCCAGTGGCCTGGTGCGCATCAACGCACCGATGGTATTCGGCCAGCGTCACCTGTCACCGTGGCTGGGTGAGCTGTGCCGGCGTTACCCGAAGCTGCAACTGGACATCCAGCAAACCGACACCTTCGTCGACCCGCTGCAAGACGGCACCGACCTGCTGTTTCGTATCGGCGTGCTCAACGACTCCAGCATGCAGGCCCGTATCTTCGCCCCACAGCGCTTCCGCATCGCCGCCAGCCCCGCCTACCTGGCGCAACATGGCACGCCTCACCACCCGGATGAACTGGTCAACCACCAATGCCTGGCCTACAAAGGCATCACCGGCCAGCAGCGCTGGTTCTTCCGCCGCGCCCAGGGCGACTGGACGCCGTACAGCGTCAAAGGCCCGATCACCGGTAACCACGCCGACACCCTGACCCACGCCGCCGAACAGGGCCTGGGGCTGGTGGTGTTTCCTTCGTGGTTGATTGGCGAAAGCTTGCGCGCCGGTACCTTGCAGGCGGTGCTGACTGAATATGAGGTGGCGACGACGCTGGAGCCTCAGCAGATTGCGGCCTTGTGGCCCGGAAGCCGGCGGTTGTCGCTGAAGGTGCGGACAGTGATTGATTATTTTGTGGAGTGTTTTGGGACGGTGCCGTATTGGGATCGAGGAGCGGTACCGATTATGCAGGCCACGTCTCCTGAGGAAACGTCCGTATTGAAAAAGTAGGCCCGTTCTGATTTTACGGGCCACTATTTCTGGACACGGAATACTGCAGCAGACTTTGGCGCAACCCTTTAAGGAGAGCTGCCATGGATTTCATGTACTACAAACCATCGCGCGCTGAACGAGCCGCTTCAACCAGCGGTCGGGCCGTCTTTGATAGCTCACATGATTTTGGCTATATTTGGCCAAAATATGGAGAGAGCCGAATGATTACAGTACCGCTGGGTGAAGCGAAAAATAATCTGTCAAAACTGGTTGATGAAGCCGCCGCCGGGAAAATCATCACCATTGCCAAGCATGGACGTGCGATGGCACAACTCGTCCCAGTCGGTAAATCGCAAGGCCGGCGAATTGGCGCAATGAAAGGAAAACTGGTCATCCCTGATGATTTCGATTCGCCATTGCCAGACGACGTGGTCGGCGCGTTCGAGGGCAGCCCTACATGAGAGTGTTGCTGGATACCCATATCCTGCTATGGACATTAAGCGATGACCCAAAGCTATCCACCAAGGCAAGGAAGCTGATTGAAAACGCCGCAGAGGTCTACGTCAGTGCTGCGACGTTTTGGGAAATGGCGATAAAAGTCGGGCTGGGGAAACTCGATGTAGACCTCGACAAAGTCCGCGAGTACTGCCTGGCAAGCGGCTTCGTCGAATTACCTGTCACGTCGGAGCATGCGATTGCGGTCAAGGATCTTGAACACCATCACAGGGATCCTTTTGATCGACTCATCGTTGCGACCGCGATGAGCGAACCGATGAAGTTATTGACTGCTGATCCGCTGGTTGCCCAGTACACCTCGCTGGCTATCCTGGCTTGAACCTCCTTTAACTCGACTGCATTCAAAATCCCCGCGCCCACTCAACCCCGCATTCGCCCACTGATCACTTCTTTGGAGCTTCCTCATCCCAGGTCGCCAACATATGGGACGGTATGTAATTCCACACCCCACCCTCGTAACTTCGTCTCTCTACGTAGTAACGTCCCGGCTTAGGGTTTGCAAACTGGCATGTAGGTAAAGGAGCTGAGTCACGACAATCGTATTCCGTATCGGTGGGAAACTGGCCTTGGCGAATCAGTAAATCCCCCCGCCACCCTGGATTTGGAGGGATCGGGGTACTAACGTGCAGCATTCGAGTACCTTGCGGCACATCAAAAAAATATTTGCGTGGGCTATCGTTGTAGATAGGAGGACCTGAGTACGCTTCACCGTTGACGAGTTTTATACCTTCGATACAGCGTCGGCCTACTTCATCAAATACCTGTGTAACCCGCTCCGATGGCTGTCCAATGTCCTTTGCTGCGCGCTCCAGCCCACAAACAGTTGTCCCGCCATGATCAAACGGATCGTTCCAATACAATAAATTGGCGCGGGCGACCATCGCGAAGGCGGGCCCTGTACCCCACTCTTTGGCGAGCTTACAAAAAGCTTGGCTGATAAGGCCATTTAAAGGGCTTGGAGGTACATTGGCTGTACACATATCACGCATGAAGCCGTCCGGGTCCTTATACGTGTCAGAGGCGATAAGAAAATGTTGCTGCTTGGTCACATACCATCGGAGAGAGGCGCCAATGACATCGGGAAAGGAGTCATAGATACCGTCAAATATGTGAGTCGCATCAAGATTATTATCAAGAAACAGACCATGGCCCAACTCATGCCCTACAACATCCGGCACTGCGGAAGAGTAAAAATCTTTCTCGTCGCCGTTGTCCATGGCAAGCGTACTTGGAGGGTTCCATCTGGCACCGTTTAGACTACGAGACACGACAATTAGTTGTCGAGAAAACGCTGGCACGTTTACATATTCCCGGTACATTTCAAGCGCAGTTTCAACCAGGTAGTGGGCATCATTAATCGGTGAAAAAGCCCCATTAACTATGGGCTCATTGCTAACGGGACAGGGGAAAACCCACGGCGTGCCTTCATCGCTGGATTCGTTGTGAATCCGCGAGGATACCCGCGGATTGCTCAGGGTACAGACGGTTCCTGCGGTGTTCGAAAGCCCATCAAGTGCAGGACGCTCCTCACCGGTAGTTTCTTCGCCGGTGGCCCCGAGGCCGTAGGTATAGTGCCCTATCTTGAGGTTCCCTCCCGTTCCCTTGATCAAGGTTGGAACAGTAAACTCTTCCGCTATCGCGGTCACAGGCTTAACGGGATCAATCACCTTTACCCATTCGGCACCGGCGTTTCCGACAGGCGAGTCATCGGCAACACGCAACACGCTTCCATCCACTGCATTGACTACCACCCGTAATACCCTTTGCTGCGCGGGGTATTCGATCATCATTCGGTACGCCCACTTTGAATGCCTCGGTTGCGCAACAATACCCAACGTAGCGGGTACCAATTGACGAGCACCGCTCAACACCAAAGGTGGAAACTTATCGGCCAAGAACCTGCCGGCACTGGCTGCCGCCACTTTCGCCTTGTACGCCTGTGCCCTGGGATCACTTTCATCCTGAGGCAAAGCAACCCAGGCATCCTGAGCACTTGGCAAGGAAGCACGCTCAGGCAATTCAGCGTCCAACCCCAAGGCAAGGGTTCCGACAGCGTTTATTATTTGCCCCTGATTGTCGCGTTCCACCACCAACCCGGCACCGAATACCTGTTGATCACTGTACATTTGCTGCAGACGAACTTGTTGAGTGCCATGCTCTGTCGGTACTGCCAGCAATTTTTTCAAGTCGTCGTGGCGACTCATACCCAATAGCTTGGGAAGCGCCTCAAACGCAATCGGAGGATCAAAATGCTTATCCACTGACGTAAGTGTGGCGGCCATTGCAACCGAGGTCGCCATCGCGCCCCAAAAGAACAACCCTATACAAATAACTGATCTAGTCGACATTCCAAACTCCTTATTAGTAATACTAATAAGCCTGTCAGAAAAATTCCGTGTAATGCGCGTCACTGATATCCATACCAGAGCACAACATCCGGAAATGCTATTGCCGAATAGAACCGAATAATTTAGCGGGCTTGCGTAAACCTCACTTCGTCACAAGAGCCCGCAGATCAAGACGTAAACACACTATTTCTGTAATGGCTACAACGCAGCTTAGGTCACTTTAAAGACAAAGCCCGATTTTGTTGGGTTAAAACACCCACTGCCCAATCAACCACGCATTCGCCCCACTGATCACCGCAAACAGAAACCACGCTAACAACCGCGTCGGCAGGCGATTGACGAACGGGCCCATCAGTTGTTTGTCGCCCGTCATACGGATCAGTGGGTACAGCGCAAACGGCAACTGCAGGCTGAGCACCACCTGGCTGAGAATCAGCAATTTTCCGATGGCATCATCGCCCATCAGCCATACGCCGAGGAACGCCGGGATCAGCGCCAGCCCGCGGGTGATCAGGCGTCGCTGCCAGCACGGAATACGCAGGTTGAGGTAACCCTCCATGATCACTTGGCCGGCGATGGTGCCGGTAAAGGTCGAACTCTGCCCCGAGGCCAGCAAGGCGACGCCGAACAGGATGCTGGCGAAGGCGCCGCCCACCAGCGGGTCGAGCAGGTGGTAGGCGTCCTGGATTTCCACCACGTCGGCGTGGCCGGTCTTGTGGAACGCGGCGGCCGCGAGTACCAGGATCGCCGCGTTGACCAGCAAGGCCAATGCCAGTGAGCCAATGGTGTCGATGCGTGCGAGCTTGACCGCGTCCTGTTTACTGGCGAGGTCTTTGCCGATCAGGCGGGTTTGCACAATCGAGCTATGCAGGTAAAGGTTATGCGGCATGACCGTCGCGCCCAGAATGCCGATGGCCAGGTACAGCGGTGCAGCATCGCTGATGGCCGACAGTGACGGCGTGAAACCGCTGAGCACGTCCGGCCAGTAGGGTTTGATCAGCACCAGTTCAATAAAGAAACACACGCCGATGGTTGCCACCAGCGCCAGCATGATCGCTTCCAGACGGCGGAAACCCCGGTTTTGCAGGGCAAGGATCAGCAATGTGTCGAAGGCGGTGATGACAATACCGGTGGTCAACGACACACCCAGCAGCAGGTGAAACGCCAACGCGCAGCCGAGCACCTCGGCGAGGTCGGTGGCAATGATGGAGATTTCGGCCAATACCCACTGGGTGCGGGCGGAGCGTTTGCTGTAGCGCTCGCGGCACAGTTGCGCCAGGTCCTTGCCGGTGGCGATACCCAGCCGCGAGCACAGGCACTGCACCGCCATCCCCGCCAGGCTGGCCAGCAGCACCACAAACAGCAGGTTGTAGCCGTAGCGCGAGCCGGCTTCGATGGCCGTGGCCCAGTTGCCCGGGTCCATGTAGCCGATGGAGATCAGCAAGCCGGGGCCGGCGAACATCAATGCCCGTTTGAAAAACGGAGCGTTGGGGTCAACAGCGACGGAGCCGGCCACTTCGGGCGGGCAGAACGGGGCGGTAGCGATTTTCGGCAGGCTGAATTTCACGCAGTATTCCAGGCAAACACACAAGACAGGCCCGCAGCTTATCAGTCGGACGCAACCGTGCGCATCACCGTCTCCCTTGGCAGATCAAACGTCTCCACCACTTGCACCACCAGGTCCATCTCCTGGTTCAGCGCCTCGCGCTCCATGCGTTGGCGAATCACGCCAATCACCAATACCGCCAAGGTTGTAATGGAATACGCGGGCCCGGAAAACGCCCGTACACCACTCACCAGCAACATTGCCGCCGCCAACGCCTGGCCTACCACCGGAATCGCCGAGGCGGCGCCGCGTCGCAGAACAAACCCGGTGAGCCCCGCCAACGCGGTGCCGCTCAAGGCCGTGGTGGCCGAGCGACCGACATCGAAGCGATTGAACAGCCCCTGCTCCTTTTGCGCGGCCGCCTTCAGTTCGGCATCGAATACCTGGCGGTCGGCGTTGCTGAGTTTGTCCTTGTACTGCTCGATCAGCTTTTCTGCGACTCGCGCTTCGATATCCGCCAGTGCGACAGTTTCCAGCGGCTCATCGAACTTGATTCCCAACCGCTGAACCACATCTTCGGCTATCTGGCGGTAACTCACGCCATGGCCTCGGGCGATGTTCATAAAGCTGTCGCCGCCCATGCGCTGCAACTCGATGGCCAGCTTCAGCGGCTCACGCACCGAGGCATCAATCGAAGCACTGCGCTTTTGCGCCATCAATTCGGCGAGGAATTTCAGTTCGTCGGGACGCGCCTGCACCAGCGCAGGGAACAGATCGATGTCCTCCTCGGCAAAGCGCACTTCAGTGCTGCGCTGATCGGCACGGATCATGCCGCGCCGCTCCTGCAGCAGGTCGGTGTACTGCACCACCGTCTGCAACTGGGGCCAGTACGCAGCGTGGTCGAAGGTGGCCAGGTGCACATTCGTCACCTTGGCCTTGAGCGCGGGCGTGACGGGAATCGCATAACGCCCGATGCACCGCTCGGTGTCCGGCTTCATCGCCAGGGCCCAGTCCTTGCTGGAATAACAGTTGATCACCCGCCCCTTCAACGGTGCGGACACTTCATCCCAAGGGCTCGACGTACAGATCGCCCCGCCCATCAGCAATAAGTTGTTCAACGGCAATTCGCGGGCGGTTTCTGGGTTGGCCAGCACACTCTTGACCAGGATGCGCGCGCCCAGGGAATGGCCGATCAGGTTGATGCGCCGCACTTCCAACGACTCGCCGTGCAGGTAGTTGGCCAATTCCGGCAGCAGGCTGCGGGCGACTTCATCCACCCGCGCCTCGACACTTTTATAGTGGTCGAGAAAATACCCGATCGCCTTGCCCACCCCCACGGTCGCCGCGCCAATGCCGCCACCGCCGAGCATCGAGGTGATCACGTCCTTGAAGGGAGCAAACAGGTTTTCCAGAAAATGCCCCGCCGGCCAGAACAGAATCAGGTTGGTCGAGCCTTCGATGCTAGCCAGCTGCTCCTTGAAATCGCCCAGTTGTTGCCGATTGAAGAACGCCGAATAACCGTGAACATAGAGATTGAGCACATCACCCTGAGGCTCGCCGCACAATACGAACGTGGGCTTGCGGGTGCGGTGCATTTCATCCCACTGGTGCTGCATGGGCCGGTGACTCCTGGTGACGAGGGACGGCGATAGTAGCAAAGCATTACCGAGAGGACGGTGAATCCTGACCGGCGTGGCGCTCGAGACGCTATCAGAACAATGACGCAGCCTTTGATTTAGCCAGGTAGCGCGCCGGCGATTCCCCCAGGTTGCGCCGGAATACCGAGGTGAAGGCGCTGGAACTGCTGAAGCCCAATGCGAGCGCCACTTCGGTGATAGGCGCCCCCTGGCCGAGCCGGGCGGTGGCTTCCAACAGGCAAACCTGCTGGCGCCAGGACACGAACGTCATGCCGGTGTGCTCAAAAAAGTGGCGGGTAAACGTGCGCCGGCTCATGTTCGCCCAAACGGCCATTTCGTCGAGGGAGATGTTTTGTGTGGGCGCTTCCAGAAAGCGCTGGCAGGCGCCCGCCAGCCGGGGTTCGGAGGGCAACGGCGCACTCAAGGGCAACTCGGGCATGGCGCCGATTTCATCGACCAACAATGTCAGCACGCAGTGCTGCCGAACACTGGACAACCCAATGCCCAACGCCGCTTCCAGCAGATGCCGCAGCAATGGCGACACGTCAAACACCTGGCAGCGGTCCTGCAGCCCTGCCCGCGTGGCGGCTTTGTCGTCCAAGTAGGTATTGAGCATCACCACATCACCGCGCATGTGCATTTCGTGGGGCACGCCACCGGGTACCCAGATCGCCCGTTGCGGCGGTACTACCCAATTGCCGAGGTCGGTGAACATCTTCAGCGCGCCGGTGGAGGCATACGCGAACTGACCACGTGAGTGAGTGTGCCGCGCAAAAACGGTGCCGGAGGGGTATTCGCGCAGCGTCACCACGGCGTCAGGGCTTTCGGAATCAAGGATCGGAATCATGGCCCGATACTGTCAAATATTGACCCGGCATTGCAAGCAGGCCATCACCCAGCGCCCTAACATCATCGCCTTTGAAGACGTCCGACAGCCCAAAGGCCAACCCATGCTGAAAAAACACCTGTTCCTTGCCGTACTGGTCACCTTGGTCTGGGGTGTGAACTTCCCCCTCACAAAGCTGGGTTTACGTTCGATCGACCCCTTTGTCCTCACCGGCATCCGTTTCGCGCTCGCCGCCTTGCCGCTGGTGTTTTTCATCAAGCGCCCTGCCGTCAAATTCAGCTACGTGGCTGCCTACGGCTTTATTTTCGGGCTGGGCATGTGGGGCGTCATCAACTATGGCATCCAGGTAGGTGTGAGCCCCGGTATCGCATCGCTGCTTATCCAACTCAGCGTGTTTTTCACCCTGGGCTGGGGCGTTGTGTTGTTCAAGGAAAAAATCCGCCCGGCGCAGATGGCCGGTGCCTTACTGGCCCTGATCGGCCTGACGGGGATCATGTCCATCCAGGAAGGCAACCACGCCGTGCTGGGGGTCATGCTGATCGTACTCAGTGCGCTGGCCTGGAGCGTGGGCAACGTCATCATCAAGAAATCCGGGGTCCAGGAGATCTTCGCGTTCATGGTGTGGGCCAGCCTGTTTCCGCCGATCCCGCTGTTTCTGACGGCGTGGCTGATGCACGGCAGCGCTGCGTTCGAAGGTTTGGCAACCAGCCTCGACCTGACGGCCATCCTGCCCATCCTGTTCCAGGTGTACCTGGCCACGCACTTTGCTTACTGGGGCTGGAACTCACTGCTCAAGGCGTACCCCTTGTCCACCGTGGCGCCGCTGTCCTTGTTGATTCCGGTATTCGGCATTACCAGTTCGATGCTGATTATCGGCGAGCGCATTTCCACGCCCAACCTGATCTGCATCGCAATCATCATCGCCGGGCTGGCAGCAGGGCTCTACCGTCGCCGGCCTGCGCCGGATTATGCATACAGATAGACAGTCATGACAAAATTCACGGATTTTGTTCGCCGATTCAGTCCACTAGCATGGCCGGACCCTGAACTGAATCGAGGACCTACCATGAGCACGCCTGAATTTTTCGTCACCCCTGGCTACGGCGATTACCTGCGCGAACACTTGCACTATTCCCAAGCGGTCAAGGTCGGCAATCGCGTGGAAACCTCAGGCCAGGGTGGCTGGGACGATGAGTTCCAGATCCCGGCCAATATTGCCGATGAAATCGCCCAGGCATTCCACAACCTGGCGCGCACCCTGGCCAGCGCCGGTGCCAGCTGGGAACACGTGATTCACGTCAATTCCTACCATGTGGGCGGCTTTCCTCCCGACGTCAACGAGGCGATGGTCCAGCAATACCGTCACTACATGCCCAACCACGCGCCGATCTGGACGCAAGTTGGCGTCGAAGCCCTGGGCCTGGCGACCATGCGCGTGGAAATCCGCGTGACCGCGATTATTCCTTGACGCCGAACGTGCGAATCACCCAGTCGGTGAACACCCTGAGCCGTGCGCTTTGATGCCGATTGGGTGGGTAAAGGATATGCAGCGGCGTGGCCGGGCGGGACCAGTCCGGCAACACGTTGACCAGTTGGCCGGCGTCTATGTAGTACTGCACGATCGAGGTGAAGTGCTGCCCCACGCCCAGCCCCGCCACCAACATTTCCTTGAGGCCATTGCCTTCGTTGGTGGAAAAGGCGCAGTCGCCAACCTCGACACGCCTGCCTTCCTTTTCGAAAACCAGCGGTTCCGGCCTGCCCGACCCGGCGAAGAAATAACCGACCTTTAGGTGATTTTCCTGCAGGTCTTCGGGCGATTGCGGCACGCCCCGGCGCGCCAGATAACTCGGCGCGGCGCAGGTCAGGTACTCAAGGTCCGCGACCTTGCGCCCGATCATCGCCATGTCATCGAGCTTGCCGGCGCGAATCACACAATCCACGCCCTCCCCGACGATGTTCACCGCGCGGTCGCTGATGCCCAGGGCAATGGTGATATCCGGGTACTCACGATGAAAATCCAACAGTGCCGGGATCAAAAGGCAATTGGCAAACGACGCCGGTGCATCCACGCGCAAGTGCCCACGGGGCTTGAGGGTTTTACCGCGCACGCCGTTGTCCACCTCATCCAGTTCCGCCACGAGGCGCCGGGCGTGCTGGTAATACGCCAACCCATCGGAGGTCGGCGCCAGGGCGCGGGTGGTGCGATGCATCAACTGGACGCCAAGGTGTTGTTCCAGATCGATGATCAACTTGCTGACGGTGGAGCGCGGCAATGCCAACTGGTCGGACGCACGGCTGAATGAGCCGGTGTCGACCACACGGACAAAGGCACGCATGGCGAGGAGTTGGTTCACGGTGGTGTCCATCGGGGTTGGAGTGGGGAGTATTGTCCATGAAGCTGCACAATGCAGGTAAAATCGCCGACAACGCTCATTCAAATTGAACCTCCATCTGTGGCGAGGGAGCTTGCTCCCGTTGGACCGCGAAGCGGTCCCAATAAGGAAGGATGCGCTGTGTCAGACACTCCTCACCGGCCGGTTTCAGGGCTGCTGCGCAGCCCAACGGGGGACAAGCCCCCTCGCCACAAAGAACGCGCGCCCTCACTTTCCGAATTGATGACATCGGGGCTTGCCAGAATCAAGCGCAAAAAAAGCCCCTCTCGGGAGGCTCAAAGAACTCGGACTTGATCAGAGTCCGAGGGAGAAACCAATGGTCATCGCGTGGCTCTTATGGTTACGCGGGAGTTGTCCCGAGTACCCCAAACCCAGCCTGCCGTTCTGGCTGATTTGGTAGTCCAAGCCTTTTATCCATGAATGCGCAGAAGCTCTTCTACCTAGATCTCACACGCATGGCATTCGAAATTCCTGACCGTGGTGACAACAGACCCTGTTTGACGAAACGGTAGTAACCCAGCGAAAAAGCCATTGAGTTAAATGGTATTCATACTTTCGTAAGTCCTCCGCACGTATAGGCTGACAGCCCGTATCCATTGGCATTCGCCGCAAAAATACAATTTTCATAATGTAAAAAGCGCTCTAATAACATCCTGTTGATTCGCTTTAAAGATCCTGGAGTTCGCAATGCCCCATGAAGGCAACCTGTTACAAGCAGCGGTCGTGTTCCTGCTCGCCGCCGTGCTGACCGTGCCCCTGGCCAAACGCCTGCAATTGGGCGCGGTGCTGGGCTATTTGTTTGCCGGTGTGATCATCGGCCCGTCGGTTTTAGGCCTGATCGGCAACCCGCAAAGCGTCGCGCAGTTCTCCGAGTTGGGCGTGGTGTTGCTGCTGTTTATCATCGGCCTGGAGCTGTCGCCAAAACGTTTATGGGTGATGCGCAAGGCCGTGTTCGGCGTCGGCCTGGCCCAGGTGTTGCTCACCGGTCTGGTGATGGGCGTCGTGGCGTTGTGGCTGTTTGACCAGTCATGGAACAGCGCGATTGTGCTGGGCCTGGGCCTGGCGCTGTCCTCCACCGCCTTTGGCCTGCAAAGCCTGGCCGAGCGCAAGGAACTCAATCAGCCCCACGGTCGTCTGGCCTTTGCCATTTTGCTGTTCCAGGACATCGCGGCGATCCCGCTGATCGCCATGGTGCCGTTGTTGGCCGGCAGCGATCACCCGACCACCGAAGCCCAGGGCTTGCAGCATGTGTTGCAGATCCTCGGCAGCATCGCCGTGGTGATCATCGGCGGGCGTTACCTGTTGCGGCCGGTGTTTCGCGTCGTGGCCAAGACCGGCCTGCGTGAAGTCTCCACCGCCACTGCGCTGCTGGTGGTGATCGGCACCGCCTGGCTAATGGAACTGGTGGGCGTGTCCATGGCCCTTGGGGCGTTCCTGGCCGGCCTGCTGCTGGCAGACTCGGAATACCGTCACGAACTGGAATCGCAGATCGAGCCGTTCAAGGGCTTGCTGCTGGGGCTGTTTTTCATCAGCGTGGGCATGGGCGCCAACCTCAGCCTGCTGATCAGCTCGCCGCTGGTGGTGATCGGCCTGACGCTGCTGTTGATCGGTTTGAAGTTGCCGCTGTTGTACGCCGTGGGCCGGATGGTCGGTGACCTCAACCGCGAAAGCGCTCTGCGCCTGGGCGTGGTGCTGGCGGCGGGCGGTGAGTTTGCGTTTGTGGTGTTCAAGATTGGCCGCGATCAAGGCCTGTTCGAGCCGCACCTGTACGACATCCTGGTGCTGACCATCACCCTGTCGATGGCCATCACGCCGCTGCTGTTGCTGGTGTGCCCGAAGCTGTTCAAGCCCAAGGTCAAGCCGGTGGAAGTGCCGGAGGAATACCGCGCCATTGAAAGCGACGCGCCACGCGTGGTGATCGCCGGCATGGGCCGTATGGGCCAGATCGTTGCGCGGATCCTGCGCGCGCAAAACATTTCGTTTATTGCCCTCGACACCTCGGTGGAAACCATCGAATTGACCCGCAGCTTCGGCGGCATGCCGGTGTTCTACGGCGACCCGCAGCGCCCGGAAATCCTCCACGCGGCCAAGGTCGACCAGGCGGAATTCTTCGTGATCGCCATGGACGACCCGGAGATCAATATAAAAACCGCCGGACTGGTGCGCAGCCTCTACCCGCACATGAAGATCATCGCCCGCGCCCGTAACCGCCAGCACGTACACCGCCTGGTGGACCTGGACGCCTCCCCGGTGCGCGAGACCTTTTACTCCAGCCTGGAAATGAGCCGCCGCACCCTGGTCGGCCTGGGTTTGAGCCAGGCCCAGGCGGATGCGCGCATCAACCGTTTCAAAAACCACGACCTGCAAGTTCTCGCCGCCCAGCACGCGGTGTACGACGACGCGGCCAAGGTGATGCAAACCGCACAGGAAGCGCGTACCGAACTGGCGCGACTGTTTGAGATGGACCGACTCGAGGAAGAGTCCGACAAGGTGTAAGGCAGTGGATGAACGATATTGCGAAATTTCTGACAAAATACGGCGCAATTTCGTTCATCACCGGAGCGCTTCATGGCCACTTTCACCAAGACCGCAGCCCTGCTGGCCCTCGCACTGACCGCCGGCAGCGTGTTCGCCGCCGCCAAGCCGACAACGCAAACCATCGCCACCCTGGGCGGCAAGTTCACCTTTACCCTGCCCAGGGCCTATGTTGCCGACAGCCTGCCCGCCGGCAAGGCCGAGGATGGCACCGCCGACACCCAGGGCACGATGTACGCCAACCAGACCACGAAAAGTGTGGTGATCGTCGCCGAAACCGTGCGCAACGACGGGGTCAATATCACCGACAATGACTCGCAGTTTCTCGATGGCGCCGTAGCGGGTTTCGTCAAAGACCAAAGCGCCGCCCTGCCCGACTTCAAGAAGCAGAGCGAGAAGAAACTGACCTTCAAGGGGCTCGGCCTGCGCCAGGTCGACAGCACGGCCACCCAGGGCGGCGGCAAGACCTTGAACTCGACCTTCCTGGGCGGCTCCGGCAACCACTTGCTGGTGATCCAGGCGATTTCGCGGGCGGATGATGTGAAGGGGCATGCGGCGTTGGTGAAGCAAATCACCGGCGGTAAGTAACCATCCCAGCCGATCGTTCCCACGCTCTGCGTGGGAATGCCTCTTGGGACGCTCCGCGTGCCGCCATTCAGCGCCTGGGCCAAGTCTTGCGCAGTGGTGACGCAGAGCGTCACGGGATGCATTCCCACGCAGAGCGTGGGAACGATCATTTACTGCAGGCTCTTTTCCAGCCAGGCCTTCAGGTCCTGCACTTCGGCCTCACTGATGGTGTGGTTCATGCCCGTATACGTATGAAGCTCCGGCTTGAGCCCCAACCCGGTAAGCACCTCATTCGCCCGCGTCGCCGACGCATACGGCAGCGCCTGGTCCAACGTACCGTGGCCGATAAAGATCGCCAGCTTGTCCAAGCGCTTATCCGGCTTGAGCTCAGCCTTGAGCACCGGCAACACGCTGCCACTCAACGCCGCAATCCCGCGCACCAACTGCGGCTGACGCAACGCCACCTCGTAGGACATGATCGCGCCCTGGCTGAACCCCACCAGGAACACCCGGTCAGGTTGGGTGTGGTACTTGGTCGTGGCCTTGGCGACAAAGTCTTCGAGCAGCTTGGCGCTGCCCTGCAAATCGGCGGTCACGCCGTCGTAATCGCCATCACCCGGCGTCTTGGTAAACCAGCGAAAGCCATGGGGGTCGACCGTAGATGGCGCGCGCGCCGACAGGTAAGTCCAGGTGGACGGCAGCGCATCCTTGATACCAAACAGGTCTTCCTCGTTGCTGCCGAACCCATGCAGGAAAATCACCAGCGGCTGGTTGCGCGCATCGCCCTGGGTCTGCTCCAGGTACGACAACGGCAAATCGGTGTGCAGGGTGGCATCGGCGTGGGCCGCACCGGCCACCAGGGTCAGTGCCAGGGCAAACAGTTTGAGCATGGGAAGCTACCTCAGGGTTTGCGCAACAAATAAGTGTCCATGATCCAGCCATTTTCCAGGCGCGCGGCCTTGCGCACCCGTTGGATTTCTTCAGCCACTTCACTCACTTTGCCGCTGATAAGGATTTCATCCGGCGTGCCCAGGTAGGCACCCCAGTAAATATCCAGGTCCTGATCGGCCACAGTGCGGTAGGAATCTTCGGCGTCGAGCATCACCACCAGGGTGTCGGCATCACTCGCCTGCCCCGCCGCCAACCGGCGCCCGGTGGTGATCTCGATGGACTTGCCAATGCGGTTCAGCGCCACCTTGTGCTGGGCCGCCAGGGCCTGGACGCTGGTGATGCCGGGGATCACTTCGAATTCAAAGTCACAGCGGCCACTGGCCAGAATCGCCTGCAAAATGCGAAGAGTGCTGTCGTACAGCGCTGGGTCGCCCCACGCCAGGAATGCGCCAACTTCGCCGTCAGCCATTTCCTCGTTGATCATGCGCTCGAAGGTCTGCTGCTTGTCGCGGTTAAGGTCTTGCACGGCCGTGGTGTAGTCGATCTCACCGCGCACGCGCTCGGGGCACTCGGCCTCGACGAAACGGTAGCCGGGCTCGGTGATGTAGGTCTCGCAGATCTCGCGGCGCAGGTCGATCAGCTTGTCTTTGCTCTGGCCCTTGTCCATCAGGAAAAACACGTCGGTGCGGTTGAGCGCCTTCACGGCCTGCATCGTGATGTAGTCAGGGTTGCCGGCGCCAATGCCGATGATCAGGATGCGTTTCATGGGTTGCTCTCATTGCGGGGCGTGGATTTTGCCATGTTCAGGC
Source organism: Pseudomonas fildesensis (assembly GCF_001050345.1). Classification (GTDB taxonomy): domain Bacteria; phylum Pseudomonadota; class Gammaproteobacteria; order Pseudomonadales; family Pseudomonadaceae; genus Aquipseudomonas; species Aquipseudomonas fildesensis. The sequence goes on from NZ_LFMW01000039.1 coordinate 146,250, forward strand.
GGCTAGTCGCGAGTTTCCAGGCGCAGGCGCCACACACGGTTGAAGCGCAGCTCGGTGCAAGACAGCGGCTCGACGTCGATCAGGTAGAACATCGCGACCGGGAACTGCAACACGTACAGCATCGCGGCCCGGATGACAAAGGGATGGGTGATGGCCACTACGTGACCGGGTTGTGATTCGAGGGTTTTCATCCATTGCGCCACACGCGAGCAAACCTGATCCACCGACTCGCCACCGTGAGGCACGCTGGCGCTGTCGGTGAGCCAGGCCGTCAATTCGGCGCTGTCGAGTTGACCGACGTCCTGACCTTTCCATCGGCCGAAGTCGCCATCGCGCAAGGCGTCCTCGATCTGCGCATTTTCGCCGAACAAGGTCGCGGTCTGACGGGTCCTGGCCTCAGGCCCGCACACCAGCCGCAGCTTTTTCCTGAAGCGGCCGGCCAGGGATAACGCTGCGGTTTGCCAGTCCATGGCCAGTGACTCGTCATCAGGAAACCGCCCCTGCTTTTGGAAAGGGGTGACGGCATGGCAAATCAATGTCAAACGGGTGGCTTGCATCGTAGATCGCTGCTACGCAGAGGATGAAGCCACCAAGACTGGCGCAGTTAGCCCTGCGACGCAACGCCTTGGGCCAGATAGAGCACCTGGTAACCCGTCCCCGGGTGGTCCGCCTCCAGCGCCTTGGCCGACAACGTGACCCGCACCAGGCACCACGCCTGCACGTCCAGCGCCAGGAACACCGCGAACGTGTCGCGGCTGTCCGCCAATTGCTGATTGCGCAGTTTTTCCTCGGCCAATATCACCGCCCGATCCGCCCCCGGCTCCAGCGCGAACGCCTCCCGATACAGGCTCAAGGCGCCCTGCGCCGGCCCGCGCTGTACGTCCAGCGGCAACCAGCTCTCGATATGCGGCCGGCCAAAGCTGTCGAGCACCTTCTGAAAGCGCTCACCCAATAAAAAGTCAGCGGCCTGCAGCGGGTCAGCCCACAGGTATACAGACGCATAAACATTGCCCAGCGCTTGCCCACGCTCCTGAGCGATAAACGCCTTGAACAACAAGCCCTCGGTGTGATCCCACAACGGCCCCAACTGGGCCGCGCGCCGGCGAATCACGCTCATGTCGTAGTCGGCGGGCAAACGGTGTGAATACTGTTTGGCAAACATGGCAAAGCTCCCGTGCAAGTTGAGCGCCCAGCTTGCGCAGCCGCCATGATTTCAGCAAGATATCACCCGATATAGGTGCGATAAGGACTTGATATGACTGATGCACTCAAACCCCTGGATATCGACACCGTGCAGGCCTTCGTGCTGGTCGCCGATTTCGCCAGTTTCACCCGCGCCGCCGAAGCCCTCGACACGTCCCAGGCCGCCATCAGCCTCAAGCTCAAGCGCCTCGAAGAACGCCTTGGCTATCGCCTGCTGGAGCGCACGCCACGGCATGTGCGGCTGTCGCCCCAGGGTGAGCATTTTATTGTCGCTGCGCGCGCCCTGCTCAATGCCCATGAACGCGCCTTGGGCGACATGGGCACCCACGCGCCCCGGCGCCTGGTGATCGGCATCAGCGACCACGTGGCCGGGCCCGACCTGCCCGCCTGGCTCAGCCGCCTCGCAGCCTACGACCCGCTGGTGATCCTTGAGGTGCGCATCGCGTCTTCCCGCGACCTGGTCGGCGCGTTCGACCGCAATGAACTGGACGCAGTGATCGTGCGCAACGAAGGCGCTCGCCAGGACGGCGAAGTGTTGGTGGTGGAACGCTTTGGCTGGTTCGCGGCGCCCAGCTGGCAACACACGCCAGGCACGCCGCTGCGCATGGCAACCATGGCCGCGCCCTGCGGTGTTCGCCACCTGGCGACAAGCGCTTTGAATGACGCACGCATCGACTGGACCGAAGTGTTTGTCGGCGGCGGCGTGATGGCCGTGGGGGCGGCCGTCAGTGCCGGGCTGGGCGTCGCCGCCCTCGCCCACCGCGTGGCCCCGGCGGGTGCGGTGGACGTCAGCGCGCAATACGGCTTGCCCGCCTTGCCGGTGAGTGAAGTGGTGATCCACAGCCGGATCAGTGATGCGCGTTCCCGCGAAACATTACGCGCACTGAGCGCGACGTTTCGTGGGGTACTGCATCGCTAATCAAACCATTCACGCCGCCCCTCGAACGTGCTCACAATCAGCTCGACAATCATCTGCACCGCCTCGGCGTGTCGCACCTGCGCGTTCACCGCTAACCACACCTGGCGCTGCATGTTCTGGGCGAGCACTCCCGGCAAGGCCACCAGCCCACGGTCGAAGCTGCTCATGTAGTGCGGCAGCAAACCAATGCAGGCGCCGCAGCGGATCATTTCCAGCATCAGCGAATAGGCATGTACGTGCACCACGGCGGCCAGGCGTTGTTGCACCACGCTGTTCCAGGGCTGCAAGGCGTCGACCTGCGCGTCGGGCTGCCACTGCACCAGCATGTAGTCGGCCAGGTCTTCGAGGCTGTCGGGGCGGGTCGTCAGCCGCGAGTAACGCTTGGCGATATGCGGCAAATACTGCAAGCGCGCCAACACCTGCGGCGGCTCAGTGGGAAAGTTCGGGCCGGGCACAGGGCCGTCGGCGTCCGACAGCCACAGCACTACATCAACGTCAACCGATTGCAGGGCCAACTGGCTGTCGATGGAGATGATTTCCAGGCGCACACTGGCGTTGCGGCGCAGCAACGCGATCAGGTCGCGCCCGAGGATGTCATGCAGGATCGGCTCGGCCACGGCCAGGCGAATCAGCGGTTGCTCCACCACCGGCAGGCGCCGTTCATGGGCCAAGGCAATCAGTTGCGCCTGCAATTGCTGGCCATCGCGAGTGAGCATCAGGCCGTTGCCCTGGTAGCTGAACAACACCTGGCGCAGCTGTACTTCCAGTTGTGCCAGGCGTTTACGCAGCAGCGTCGCCTTGATATTCAGGCTGCGCGCCGCCTGCATGAAACAGCCGCAACGCGCACTCACCAGGAAGTAGCGCGCCACCTCCGGCTCGATCTCGTTGGCCATCGCCAGCCAGGTGCCCCGCGACGGGCTCGACGCGCGATACGGTGCAGGCCCCTGGGGGGCAGACGGTTCTAGATATGCCATGGGGGACTCCCTGTCTTGTGGGTCTTGTGCATCCAATGCGGTCGACGCGGGTTACTCCAGCACCGCGTTCAACTGCGCCCCGTCGATGCTCAAGGTCGCGGTATTGAGCATGCCTTCCAGGTACGCCTTGGCGATCTGTTCCTGGCGTTGGGCGCGCAGGGCCTGGGTCAGGCGTTCGCGCAGTTCGTCGAGCGTCGCGGTGCGTGCCGGTTGCTGGGCGGTAAGCTTGAGCACATGGAACCCCGCCGTGCTTTGCACCACGTCCGACACCGCGCCTACCTTGAGCCGCGCCACCGCCTCACGCACGGGCGGCACCAGTTGCTGCAACGGTTGCAGGCCCGAATCGCCGCCCTGTTGCGCGGTGCCAGGGTCCTGGGAGTATTGCGTGGCCAAGGCAGCAAAATCACCCGGTGCGGCCTGGGCCCTGCGGCTCAGTTCCTGGGCCTGACGGCGCACGGCATCGACACCCTGGGGGTCATTTACTGCGAGAAAAATCTGGCTGACCCGATACAACGGCGGCGTCATCCACTGCGCCTTGCCGCTGTCGTAGGCCTGCTGCAACTCGGCGGCGCTGGGGTAGTCGGCCGGCACCTGGCTGACCGACAGCATGTAGTCGCGAAACACGATCTGTTCAGTGGCGTCGCGGGTCTGTTGCTCCACCTCCGGGCGTTGGCGCCAGCCCTGGGCGTCGGCCTGTTCGAGCACGGCCTTTTGCGCCAGGCGCGAACGCAGCCAGGTCTCCAGGGCACCACGGTTGCCGCGCAGTTGCTCACGGGATTCGGCCGGCAGGCTCGCCAGCACGCTTTTCAGTTCAGGCAGGTCGATTTGCTGGTTGCCCAGGCGCGCCACCGCCGGCCCGCCGCGTTCGGCGCTGACAGCGGGCAGCGGTTGCTGAGCAGCGACCGGGTCACTGCCCGGCCGCAGACTCAACCCCACCGCCACTACCAGCAAGGTCAGCGCACCCGCGCCGACCCACAGGGTTGGTTTCTTCACAGGGCAGGCGCCTCTTCAGCGACCGCAACAGCAACCGTCTGCGCCTGCAACTGCGCGGCTTGCTGGCTGTATTCACGCAGGTAGACGATAAATTCCTGCAACAGGCGGTCCCACAGCTCCAGTTGGCTACGCAGGTGCGTGGCGCCGACACCGGCCACCACCACGTCCATCTCCATCAGCAGGAATTCGCCCTGCACCGACAGCCGAGCAAAGCGGCGCGAGGCGTTCCAGACCTGGGCCAGGCCTTCGGGCAAGTCGCCCTGCACGCGCAGCGCACAGCTGTAGGTGAAGTCCACATAACTGCCCTGCTCTGCCGCCGGGTTGCCGAAGCGCACGGCAAAGCCGATGCCCTGGCTGGCGCTGAGCAGTTGCACGATACCGTTCTGCTCGGTCTGGTTGACCCGGTACCCGGCCTCTTGCAGCAGTTCGGTGAGGCTCGAAGTGGTGACGCTGGTGATCAATTCGCTCATGGTGTCTTCCTTGTCTATCAGTGATTGGCTGCGGCCTGGGGCGCATCAAAACGGCTCTTGTACAAATCGTCGCCAAAGCCCTGGGCCAGTTCCTCGAACTTGACCCGCGCGCCACTGGCGAAGGGCTGGCGAATACTCATCACCTCGGCCACATCGATTTTTTCGTAGGCCGCGAGCAACTGCTGGGCCACGCCGTACATCTGTTGATTCTTGACTGAACATTGCTGCACTTGTGTGTCACGTTCGCTCAGTTGCGCCTGCAAGCGGGCGCGCTCGGCCTCCTTGCCCTTGGCCAGCACCAGCAGTTCGTCATAGGCCTTCTTGAACTTGCCGATCTGCTCGTTGCTCGCCGCTACCTGGGCTTGCGCCTGGCTGTGCAAGCTCTGTTGCTGGCCGGCCATCTGCTCGGCCACGCCACGGGTCTTTTCCAGCTCGGCAGTCAGTTGCTTGATTTGCGCCTGAGCCTGCTTCGCCTGGTTCTCGGCGGCCAGGCGCGCGGCACTGGCCTGGGCCTGTTCGCTTTGCAGCGCCTGCAACTGCTGGGTGGTGCTGCGCAATTGCGTACGCAGGCGCTCTTCCATGCCTTCGGCCGAGGCACCTGTGGCGACCAGCAGCAACAGCAGCGCGCCTATTCGGGTGTTCATGTGGCATCTCCCTGCGCATCAAAAGCGCGTGTTGAGTTCCAGTTGCATCACATCGACTTCGAACGGCGCGCCATACACTTCCGACGCGCTCAACCAACGCGCACTGGCGTAGATGTTTTTGTCGATGCCGTAGTTGCCGCCAATGAAGTAGCCCTTGGCGTTGGTGCCACCGAGGTGAAACGAGGAGTCGTTGAAGCCATCGGGCAAGGCGTCAGGCTGGATGTACTTGTAGCCAGCCAGCACGTTCCAGTCGCCGCGCTTGCGCATCTCCAGCGCGCTGCCGAGGGTGAAGGAGACCATCAGCGCGTTGCCGCCACTTTCAAACTGGCCCTTGCTGTTGATGTTGTTGACGATCTCGCCTTCGCTGCGCTTGAGCATTTCGCCCTTGTCGTAGCCCAGGTTGTGGATGAAGTTGCCCTGGGTACGCAGCTTGAAGTCACTCGGCAGCTCGCTGTCCCAGACCAGGTTGAGGTCCAGCACATCGAACTTGGACGCCAGGCCCACGTACTGTGGGTCTGGGGTCGTGGCTGGGGTGGCCGGGTTGGTGGTGTTGTTGCGCAGGTTGAACACGCTGTTGCCTTTTTGCATAAAGGCCACGCGCGTGCCGTCGGTGTCGCAACCGGGTGCGCCCTTCCACGGCGAGCAAGGGCTGGAGCGCTCACCCTCGATATCCTGGAACTGGTAGTAGGCGGCGGCAAGCTTGAGACTGTTGCTGCGGTTGATCTTCCAATCCGCGCCGATCTGCCCGCCGAACAGCCACTTGGTCTCACTGTCTTGCTTGTCGATGCCGTTGGTGCTGGCCGCATCCGAGGTGTATTCGACCGGGAACGCGCCGAGGGTGCCGAACAGGCCCCACTCGTTGTTGAGTTTGTGGTTGAAGATCGCGGCCACACCGTCGAAATTGAGGTCGCCGGAATACATCATGTCGGTGGAGTAGAACGGGTTGGCGATTCGCCCGGCGGTCAAGGTCATGGCGTCGGTGGCTTTCCAGCTCAGGTAACCCTGGTCGAGCCAGATGTCTTTCTTGCCGAAACCACCGCCCAGGGTCTGGGTAGTGGACACCGGGTTATTGTCAGAGCCGGTGCCCAGGCGAATACCGGCGGTCCACTCAGGCGAGATCACCGCTTTCATGCCCAGGCGTGCGCGCAGGCGGAACAGGTTTTCGCGGTCCTTGGTGGTGTTGATCAACGGCGGGAACTTGGTGTTCGAATTCTTGTTGACGTCATAAGGGCCCGTTTCATTGACCTTGGCGAAGTCGGTGATCTCCGGGCTGTTGTTGCCCGAGAAATAGCGCGACTCGTCACGCAGGCGGATATCGCCATCAAAGCTGATGCGCGAGACCCAATCCGGGAACGTATTGGGCTGGGCCCAGTTTTCCTGCTTGGCGGTGGCCATGACCTCGGCCTTCACCTGGTCGCGAATCTGGTCGCGCACCGCTTGCGGCACGTACTGCACGCGCACATCGCCTGGCGCCGCCGTCGGGCCGCTGGCGACCACCGGGGCCGCGTTGGCCTGGCGTGCCTGTTGGGCTTCTTTTTCCGCCTGGGCGATCAGCCCATTGGCAGTGTCCTGGGTGAGCACGCCTTGCTGCACCAGCAGGCGGATCAGGTTGATCGTGACGTTTTCCGAAGGGGCGACCGGGGCTGCCGTCGCCTGGCCGACCAGGGTCGCAATGACCATGCCGACCGCCAGGGTCAGTCGATTCACGGGGGAAATCATTCGTACGCAACTCCTGTAAAAAACTGCAAAAAATGGGTTCGATCAATCCGGGCGTCGGCCCTTGAGGGACAGGCGCACCGGCATGCTCACCGAGGCCGGCACGCGTTGTGTGGCATGGGGCGCACGCAAGGCCGCCAGCACCTGGGCGTCGGTCTCGGCGTCGCCGCTGGACTTGGCCAATTCCACCCGCGTGACTTGGCCCTCGGCGCTCAACCACACATCTGCCTGTACCGCGTAGGCCTTCTTGCGCAACTGCGGGTCGTCCCTCAGCAGGCGTTGAAACACGCCGGCCAGGTACTGCTTGTAAGTACCGGCACCGAGGCCACCGCCGCCGGAACCGGCCATGCCGCCGCCCTTGCCCGCACCGATGTTGAAGCCGTCATTGCCGGACTGCGCATCGCCGTCCATCTGCATCGGGTTGGCCAAGTCATCGGCTGGTGAAGGCGGCGCTTCTTCCGCCGGTTTCACCTCTTCGGGTTCCGGGGTGGGTACCGGCTCCGGCACTTTCTCCTCCACCTGGGGCTCGGGTTCCTTGGGCTTTTCCGGTGGCGGTGGCGGTAGTTGCGGCAACGGGATGATGGTCGGCACCTTCGGCGCTTCGCGGCGTACGCCACTCATGTCATTGGCCCATTGCCAGAGAAACCAGGCCGCCACGGCGCCCAGCAGCAGGCCGAGGCCCCACTTCAGCGGGCGCAACGGCGGCTTGTTCTTCACGGGCAACGGCGGCATCGGGATCTGTGCAGTCATGGCTCAGCCCTGGCTCGGTTTGCCGGTGACCAGCCCGACCTGGGACAGCTCCAGCCGCCGCAGCAAATCGAGCACTTCGATCACCTTCTGGTACTGCACCATGGCGTCGCCGCGCACGATCACCGGGAAGTCCGGGTTCAGGGCTTTCTCGATGCGCAGGCGCTCTTCCAATTCACCGAGGGTGACCGGGTAGGCATCGAGAAACACCTGGCCGCCATCGTTGACCGAGATGGCCTTGGTCTTGGCCTCGGACAGCGACACCGAGGCGCTGGCCTTGGGCAGGTGAATCTGAATACCCGAGACCTGGGCGGTGGCGGTGAGGATAAACATCACCAGCACCACCATCAGCACGTCCACCAGGGGCGTGATGTTGATGCTGTCGACGGCGGCATCGTCGTCATCGTCGTGGGAGGCATTTACGGAAGCCATGGCGATTCTCCTCAGGCCGGAACCGGCGCGTGGTGCGCAACGCGGTGCGCTGCTTCACTGGACTGGCTCTCGCCATGCATCTCCGCCAGGCGCGTGATGAACTCGTCGACAAACACGCGCATGTCGGCGCTGACTTCCTTGTTCCGCGTGATCAGGCGGTTGTAGCCGAACAGCGCGGGAATCGCGACGAACAGGCCCATGGCCGTAGCCAGCAAGGCCGCCGCCATACCTGGGGCGATGGCGTTGATGTTCACGTCACCGGCCATCGCCGTGCCGAGGAACACCACCATGATGCCCAGCACCGTACCCAGCAGGCCGATGTACGGGCCGCCGGCGATGGCGTTGGACAGGGTCGACAGTTTGGAACTGAGTGCCTGGTTTTCGCGGGTGCGCACGCCGTCCATGGAGCAGCGGATGGCTTCGATGGTGGCCGCCGAGACGGACGAAGTGTCGGCGCCCTGGGCGCGGCGGGTACGGATCTCCTTGACTGCCACGCAGTACAGGCGCCACAGCGAGGAATGGGTCAGGCGTTCAGCGAGTACGCTGTCGTCGTAGAACATTTCCAGGCGGGTACCGATCTGCGCGAACTGCTCGCGAAACACCTCGTTGGCACTGCTCACACGGCTGACCATGCGGTTCTTGCGGATCATGATGACCCACGACTGGAACATCATCGCCACCAGCACCAGGATGATCACCCAGGCATCCACCGGCACGGCGTTGAGCAAAAAGCCCAGGCTGCCGAAACCGTAGCCCGACTGTTCTTCATCCACGCCGTAAGCCACCAGTTTCGACTCGGCGCCCTGGGCGCCGGCATCGGCCAGCAGCAAGGTCGCCGGGCGGGCCACCTTGGACAGGCGCAGCTCATCCATCGCCCCGGCAAACGGCAGGTGCGTGCCGGCTGCTTCCGGCACGTCGGCACCGACCGCCAGTGGCGAATTGAATGCCGGCATGGCCACGGCCAGGCTCGCAGTTTCGCGGCCATTCACATACAGCGCGACTTTTTCACCCTCGGCGGTGAACGCCAGGTGCTGCCATTGACCGGGGTTCAGCGGCTGGGTCGACACCGCGCGCTGGCCGTCGATCTCCACAAACGGCATGCCCTGGTTCAGCCCCAGTAACAGACTGTGGGGGCCGTCACGGCGAGCCAGGACGACTTGCTCGCCGCTGGCCTGGTCCAGGCGCAGCCAGGCGCTGAAGGTGAATGCGCTGCCTGCGGCGTGTTGCAGCGAGGGGCTGGCCGGCAACAACAACGGCTGGCCGGTGAACTGCAAGGCGCGGCCGATCACACCGTCAATACGGGTGCCAGTGGCGTTCTGTGCGGTGTTGGCGTAGGCCGTGGTATCCCGTGGCGGCGTGCCATTGGCCCCGTCAAAGTGGTACAGCGCGGTGTAGTTCGGGTCGAAGGCCAATTGGCCGTTGGCCGTGGCCGGGGCCTTCTGGTTGCCGTAGTACATCCACAGGTCCTGGCGCTGGCCGCCTTCGACCTTGGGCACATCGACCCAGATCAGCGCCATGCCCATCAGCGGGTCGAAGCTTTCGATCTGGTGGTTGAACACGGTCTTGTCATCGGCACTGACAAAGCGCAGGTCGGCGCCGTCATCCTTGACCCCGTCAAAGGTGAAATTGCCGGTGTGCAGGCGCACCAGCAGCGCGGTACGGCCCAGGGCCTGGTTGATCGCGGCGCCTTGGGCGGTGGTGTCCACGGTGATCTGTTTGCGGTAGTGCCAATCGTCTTGCCACCAGGCATGGGCGGTGGCCGGGAGCGCGAAGCCCAGGCAGATCAACAGGCTCAGGAATAGGCGTTGCATGGGAAGAGTCTCCGGGAAAAAAGGTCAGAAAGTCGCCTGCACACTGAAGTGCAGTCGCGAGTCCTGTTTCTGGGTATTGGGTCCATCGAGCAGCGGGTAGCCCCAATCCAGGCTGCCGGACAACCATTTGCTCAAACTGGCGCGGGTGCCCAGGCCGACACTGGCCAGGCTGTATTCGTCTTCCTGCTCGGGCAGCGGGTCGTGCAGACGCAGGCGCGCGCCTTCGGCGAACGCATAGAAGCGCCACTCCTGCACGTAACTGCCGAGGAACTTGGCCAGGGACGGTGTGCGCAACTCCTGGGAGAGCAGCAGCCCCTCATCCCCCGTGCGCTCCGCCGCCAGGTAACCGCGCACTGAGGTGGCGCCGCCGGCGGAATATTGCTCGTTGGACACCAGCGGCCCCGAGGCCAGCTGGAAGCCGGCCTTGGACGCCGACTGCCAGTCGTTGGCAAAGGTGTAGGTGTAATTCAGGTCGCCCTTGAGCACCGCAAAGCTGGCGCTGGCCTTGTAGCGCTTGTAGTCGAACTCTTCGGCGTCGCTGCCATAGCCAAAGAATGCGCGGGTGCCGACGACCAGGTTCAAGCCCAGGCCCAGCTGGGATTTTTCGGTGTAGCGATAGCCGTTGTAGCCCAGGGTGAACGGCGCGTACTTGAGCGGCACCTGGTCGCTGCTGGCGCCGAACTTCACCTGCTCGTCGAAGTCCTTGAAGTCGATGCCTAAGGAGAACGAATTGGCCCAGTTGCCCGCCGCCGGCAGGTTGTAAATGGCCGACACGCCGTAGGAGTGGCCCTTGCCCAACACGTTGCTGCCGCCGATGGTGGCGATGTTGCTGTCGGACTGGTAACCGGAGAACTGCAGCGTCCAGCGCTCATCCAGCGGCGCGCTGTAGGAGCCCGACCAGACCTTGGCATTCGCGCTGTCCTGGGGCGCGGTGAAGTAAGTCAGGGAAATGCTGTGGCCCAGCTGCCAGAGGTTGTCGTAGCCCAGGGTCGCAACCGAGCGCAGCTTCTCGGTGTCGGCGCTGTAGTCGTTGTTCAGGCCAATACTGGCGTGCCAGGGGTTCTGGTCTTCCACCTGCAGGTCGACGTCCATGGTGCCGGGGCGCTGGCCTTCGCGCACCAGCGGCGTGACCTGGCGGCCGGCGCTGCGGTTGAGCCCGGCGAGCTGGGTTTGCACGCTGGCAAAATCCGGCACGGCGCCTTCCTTGAGCCCGGGGACTTCTTCGCGAATCTCGACCGGCGAATAGTGCTTGGCCCCCACCACCCGCACGCGGCCGACCTTGGTTTCGCTGACTTGCAGGTAGACGATGCCGTCATCGACCTTCTGCTCCGGCAGTTCCACAAACACCGACTGGTAGCCGCGCGCCTGGTAGATTTTCTGCAGCGCATCGCGGGCGCCTTCGATATCGTTCAGGGTCTTTTGCGGGCCGAGAAACGGGTACACCGTTTCCTCGATCGTGGCCGCATCGAGCACGGTATTGCCGCGTACGAAATACTCGTTGACGTCTACCCGCCGCGCCGGGGCGTCGCCCTCCTCGGCTGCCACCGCCAGCGAACATAGCGTCAGGCAGCACAGCGCCAGCGTTGACTTGAACAGATGCTCCACACAGCCCCCTCGTTTTATAAAATGTTGCGCCATCGCCGATTGCACGGCGTCTGGCCTGCTCAATTGCGGGTGGTCGAAAGTTGGCTGTGGCGGGCCAGCCAGGTGTGCAACAAGGCGAAGTTCAACGAGAACTCCGGCATGTGCAGCAAGGCGCCACAAAACACTTCACCGATGATGGTCTGGATCAACTGCACCGCCCGTGGGTTGCTCAACAGGCTGTCGATGTCGCGCTGCAAGACGTGGATGCCCCACACCTTCTGGTTCAGGTCGAGGCCGACGAACCAGCGGAACAGCAGGTTGTAATTGAGTTGCTCGTGCAATTGCTGCTCGCTGGGTACGGAGTACAGCAGTTGCAACAGCAGGATCTGCACCACCGTACGCGGCGCGATCAACATGCCGGGCTCAGCCTGGAGCAGGTCATGGTGCTGCTCGAACACTTCGTCGATCTGCGGGCGCAGCAGCACCAGCGAATGGCCCGCAGGGATGTAGCTGGAGACTTCCTTCAAGGCGCCCTGCCAATCGTCCTGCGAAACGATCCACACCCAGGGCGCGCCGTAGCGGTACACCGAAACCGGCTTCTTGCGCGCGGCTTCGACGATCTTCGACAGGCGCTGATCGAGCTCCTGCATGCCGACTTTCGAGTAACGTTCCATAGTTCCCATTTACCCCACTCCTGGCGTGCTGCCGACGGCTGGGGAGGCGACTTGTGGCCGCCTCCAGCGCGTTACATAGGCAAGACGGGAGTGGCTGGGCGCTACCGAACTTTTGTCATGAAAGCTTCATTTTGAATTGTGAGGGAGGCATTTGTGGCGAGCGGGCTTGCCCCGCGCTGGCTGCGAAGCGGCCCCAATAAGAACATCGCGGTGTGCCAGGTAATCCTCAGTGCATGGTTTGGGGGCTGCTTCGCAGCCCAACGCGGGGCAAGCCCGCTCGCCACAACAGCTTCACAGTTGCCTCAACAGCAGACGAAAAAAAGGGGCGATCACTGATCGCCCCAAACGGTACATCGAGAGGTCCCTTCTAAAACCTTACAAACTGATCTGCTTGCGCTCCTCATCCGTCAACTGCGCGCGCGCCTGTTCACTCAGCGGCCCCGCGCCCAGCACTTGCACCGGGCTGTTGGGGTTATAGCCGGAGGTTTTCTGCTGTGGATCACGCGGCACAGGCTCCGTACCGAAGCTCAACACCTCCACCGTCACAATCGACGCCCTGCCCTGCTTGGCCGCCGCCTGCTGGCTGCGCGCTGCGTCTTCCGCCGCCTGGGACGCCGCCGCCCCTGCCGCGCTGGCCGAGCTCATGGCGCCGGTGTTGACGGTGGCCGACACCGGTACCCCGGACGACTTGCCCTGGGTCTGGATGTTGGCCGCGTTGACCACGTGCAAAGCGGCGATGTTGACGTTGCCCGACACACGAATGCCCGCCTCGCCTGCATCGATGGTGCCCAGTGGCGCGATCAGGTCGATGTCCCCCGCTGGCACTTCCGGGATCGGGTTCAGCGTGGCGATCCCCGCACCGGTACTCGGCACCGACGGCGACAGGCTCACGTTGCCCCAGTTGTCATAGACGCGCTTGGGCGGCGTGTACACCACGGTGGTCTTGGAGCCACGACCGGCGTTGATATCGCCCCCGCTGGTCCAGCCCATGATCGAGCCGCCGAAGGTGGTCATGATGCGGCTTTGGCCGAGCAGAATGCTGCCCAGGGAATACAGCTGGATATCGCCTGCGCCCTGGGTGATCACACCCGCTGTGGACGGCGGCGCCGCGCCTTCGATGCCAAAGGTCTGGCTGCCGCCTGGGGTGAGCATCTGGATCGAGCCGCCGAAGTTGGTGTGCACGCCCGAGCCACCGAACAGGGTGATATCGCCTTTGTAGGTGATCGGGTTGCCGGCCACGTCCTTGTCCGGGAACAGCGCGGCAATCGCCGCCCGACCACGGATGTAACTGCCCTGGCGCACGCTGCCATCGCTGTTGTACTCGCGGCCGGCGGCCTTGAGTTCGGCGAAGTACACGTCGCGGGCGAAGATGCGTTGCTGCTCCGCCGGCAGCGCGGCGTAGTAGGCGCGGGCCTGTTCGCTGTCGCCGACGAAACCGAAGCGCTCGGCGAGCCAGGTGACCAGTTCGTTTTCGTAGGTCTTGGCGACTTTGCTGCCCTGGATCGACAACGCTTCGCCGGGTTGCGCCAGGTTGATCGGGTCGAGGTAAGCCTCGACGAATCGGCGGTAATCCGGGCCGTTGGGGCCCACGCCGGCTTGCATCACGATACCGGCGCCGGGGCGGTTGTCGCCCGGCACAATCGCGCCGAGGCTGGTCACGCTGGACTCGCCCGCATTGCCGGCGCCGGTCATCAGGATATTGCCACCCGCCGACAATTCCAGAAGGCCGGGGCCGGCGACCTGGAAGTTGCTGTAGAGAATGTCGCGCCCGGCCGACACGATGGAGATGTCGTTGGGGGTGTTGTGAATGAACAGGTTGCCCGTGGTGACCACGCCCGAGAGGGGTATATCAACGCCGAAACTGCGACCACCGCTGACGATATCCCGCCCGGCCATCATCCACACCGGGCCGTTCCCTTCATACCAGGTCTGACCTACATGCAGGTCTTTTTGATTCGTGCTGAAGGTGATAATCCGGCCACTGCTCACCCCGACCAAATCCCCGTCTATGGCGTAGAAGCGCGCCGGTTCTCTGCCACCCACGGCTGACGCTGTTGCGGTGCCAGGCCCAAACGCGAACAAGGGTTGACCGGCCCCGTTGCCATTACCGGCCAGGTTACTGGTCACGACCTGACCGCCAACGCGGCCCTCGAACGCCGGATGCCAAGGGGTTGCCATCGCAGTGAGTGCCGAACCGGACTGGCTGACAGGCATGTCAGCGCCGTAAATGGAGTGCTGGGCGAAAAACTGCAACTGACCATTTTCGCCAGGCGCCAGGAGCAACGGGAACGTATAGGAAGTGTCCTTGGCTTGCACATCGACTGCCTTGCCGTAATACAGGCTGCCCCCGGCGGCTGTTGCCCGGACAATTGACGGGTAAATCACTGCCAGATCGGCCAACGCTCTATCGGATTGGGTGAAGGGCGTCAGGTTGCCACCCAGGGAAAACAGGTCAATGGCTGTGCCCTTGGTCCACAACGTAAACCAGCTGGAGCCAGTCCCCGGATTGGCACCTTGTGCAAACGGCGAGGCATGCGGGGGCAGTGCCCGGCCCGGATCTTCGACGTTTTTTACCACCAAGTCACCCAGGGCCTGCAGGTTGAACGTGGCATCACCCGGCACCAGGGTCATCCCGCCGCGAGCAATAGCACGGGTTGCGACCAGCGGGTCGTAGGCACGCAGCTCTCCGGGACTTTGCGTGGAGCCCGTGCTCCCGTACGTCAGATCGACGCTGCCCACGGTGGCGCTGCGCAACTGCGCGTCACCCCGAAGGTTGACCAGCATGCCGTCACGATGATCCTGGGTGGCTGACTCACTGGCGGGGTTCAGGTTGCCACCGATGCGCACGTGCAAATCCCCCCCGCCGGTCAACTGCAGGCTGCCGTCGCTGGCCACTCGGCCGGTGCTGCCCACCGCCAGCACCAGACCCTGGCTGTGCGGGTTGGCTTCGTCGTGGTTGACGTTATAGCCCAGGGTGTTCAAGACCCCGGCGTTGCCGTTTACATTCACCTCCAGGTCGCCGCCACCCAGGGTGGCGAAGCCGGTGAATCCGACCATTTGGTCTGCAGTTCCAGCCCTGGCGTAACTGCCGAAGTTGATCCACCAGGCCGTCGGTTGTGGCTGCCCGCCTGTTGCCACATCGGCGCTGCCCTGGCGCCACAGCCAGTTGCCGATGTCTGCCGAGTCCAGCCCCTTATCCTTAGGGTTGGGACGCGCAAAGCTTAAAGCAGGGCTGGTGATGTCCCCGGTCAGGTCGCCGCCGACGTTCATCGTCAAATTGCCCCCTGCCTCCGGGTACCAGGCCCGGTACCGGCTGGTAGGAGTACCGTTGACGAACTGTTCGAAGAAGCTGCCCGGATCGCCCAGCACGGTTTTGACCAACGGGTCCGCGCCACTCAGTTGCGCCTTGGGTTGGTTGTAGGGATCGCCCTGGTAGGTGGCGGCAGAAGAGGTGCCGGCGGTATAGACCCCATACAACGAGTCCATGCTCAGGTTGCCCGCACTCAGTAACTCAAGATCGCCAGTGCCGGTGCGAATCACGCTGAAGCGCGTGCTCGATGGCGTGGCGGCGTAGTCCCTAGCCGATTTGATCAGGCAATAATCGGGGGCGGTGGCGCAAACCTCATCCACGGCGGGGTAGCCAATGCTCTGGAAAAACGCATCCGTCATCTCAGTGCCGACCGTGACGATGACGCCGTTATTGGCCAGGTCATCGACCGCGTATTGCGTGAACACATAGGTGACCTTGGGCTTGCAGTACTCCGGGGTGGCCGCGCAGAAGTCCTCAACCGATCCCTGTTCAAGAATGTCGAGTATCGCCTGATCGATCGGATCACCCTCTTTGACGATCACACCAGCGAAGCCCAAATCTATAACCGCTTGTGCCGTCCAGGTTTGCACGCCTTTGGCCGGCAACTCCTTGGCAAACATGCCGTAGTGACTGTCGGCCAGTTGCAAGTTACCGCTGCGTGGATGGGCTTGCAGGATACGGCTGTCCGCCGCCTCGGTATCGGCGCCCGCCACCAGGCGCAACGACCACGACTGGCTGCCTTCGGCCAGCATCGGCGAAATGGCCCACAGCTGACCGCTGCCACCAGTGCGCAATTGCACCGACGCCACATTGGTCGGCAATTTCACATCGGTGCCGCCCGGAATCAACGCGCCCTTGGGCAAGTCCTTGCTGCCGTTGAGCAAGACGATGTTTTGGGCAAGGTTCGCCTGGTGCACTGTGGGCAGCGGCACGCCTTTTGGCCAGATCATGTCCTGCAAACGGGTGCCCTGGGTCAACAGTGTGCCGGCGTCCAGTTGGGTGCCCGCGACCAGGGTTTGAGCCTCACTGAGCAAGGTGCCGGCGGCAAACAACAGGTTGCCACCGGCATCGCGCACGGCAGCCGCCAAAACAGTGCCCACCGGCAGCACCAGGTCCTGGCCCAATGTCGCGGCCACCGGCAAGCGCGTACCGGCAGCTACGGTCAGGCCCTTGATGGGCACGTCGTAATTGAGGGTGACGCCGGCCGGGAAGGCCGTGCCGTCGGCCAGGGTCACGCCGTTGTCGGGCACCACAGTCGCGCCGCCTCGCGGGTCGACACCCGGCAGCAACACCCAGCCTTTGTCGTCCACCGTCTCGGGCGGCAGGGCAAAGCCATCATTGATACTGCCGTAGATGTTCAGGTCGCCACCGGCACGCAGGGTCAGGCTGCCGGACTCACCGGAACCGTAAACGCTGTCGTGTTTCTGGCTATGTGGGTTGAGGCTGGCGTAACGGAAACCGGAGAGGTCCAGGTCACCCTGCACCACCAGGTCGCCGTCCGGCGTCTTGCTGACGATTTCTACACCTGGGCGCAGGTGGAAGGCGTCGGCGTAGGTTGCGTTGTTCAACCCGGCGAGCTTGTTTTGCAGCAGGTTGTTGTTGAGCAATGCCGCATTGATGAACTTGACGCTCAGATCGTCCTTTTTCTTCAGGTAATCCTGAGTGATTGCCTGATACGGCCGGCCGCTGGCGGTCGGGTCGGTTTTTTCCGGGGCATCGTCATAGGTCGCCATGCCATTGAGGGTGATCGAGCGCGCGCCCTGAATCGCCAGGCGCCCGCTGGCGTCGACAGCAATGTCATTGCTGCTGCCGTCGGCGTTGAACAGCCGCGGCGCGTTCAACTCCAGGGTGCCGCGATTGCGCCCGTCGTTGCCGGCGGCGCCAGCGGTGCCGTGGCGCAGGTCGATGCGTACGCCATCGGCCAGGGTCAGTTGGCCGGTGCCGGAGTTCAGCACCACCATGGCCCGGTTGGGCGAATCGATGATCTTGCCGTAGCTGTCCACCCGCAGTGTGCTGCCATGGGCATCCAGCACCGCCGTGCCGTCAAGGGTCAGGCCGTGTTTGCCGGCCAGGGTGATGCTGCCGACGCGCGCACCGCTGGCATCCACCCGGCCGTTCACGCGCAGGCTGCCATTGTCCACCGACACGCTGATGGTGCCGGCCTTGAGGCCGTTGCCGATGGTCAAGTCGCCCTGCTTGAGTTGGAAGCTGCGGGCACCGAAGACCTCGCCCTGGTTCAGGCGCTGGTTGAGGTCGGCAAACTGCTGGTCCAGGGAGCCATCGCTGCCCAGGCGCTGGGCCTGGATTTCCACGGTCGCGGCCTGGTACGGCAAGGAGGTGCCGCCGGCCATGTAATCACCGCTGCTGCCGCCGAGGATCTTGCCTTGCAGGTCGACAATGCCGCCGGCCGCGTCCGTCGCCACCGCGTGCAATTTACCGGCCTGGTTATGCTTGGCGGACAGGTCGATAGTCGAGCCCGCCGCCTGGAAAATGCTGCTGCGGCTGTCCAGCAGTACGTCGCCGCCCCAGCCGTATTGGGTCACATCGTTGAAGGCGATGGCGCGACCGGCCACGTCGATCAAGGCACCGTCGGTTAACACCACGTCGCCACGGGCACTCAGGCTCACCTTGCCACTGGGCAGCACCACCGCACTGGCCAGGCGGATGCTATCGCCTTGCAGCGACAGTTCGGCGCCCTGGCCGCTGGCGGTACCACGGGGGCCCGCCGAAGCACCGATATCAATCGCGCCGCCCGCCGTGATCTTGTTCACCGAGCCGGCTTCGCCGGTCATCAGCGGGGTACGGATCGTCAGGTTGCCGCCGCTGTACTGGAAGCCTTTGACCGGGTCATAGGCGCCCTGTTGCTGATACACCGACAGGCTGCCCTTATGGTTGGCGGTGATGCGCTCGCTGGCATTGAGGTTGACGTTGGCAAAGCCCAGCGCCAGGCGGTCGAAGCTTTTCACATTGCTCGGCTGGCCAAACGCGCCATAACCAAACTCGATACGCTCGGCGTTGATATCCAGGCGCCCGCTGCCGGTGCCCGCACCGCCCGCCACCACGGCGCCTGGCGCAGTGATCGCGCCCAGCCAAATCAGGTTGGCGGTATGGATCGTCGCCACATCGCTGGCGCCGCCAGCACCATACAGCGCCGGGGTGGACAGCATCAGGTTGCTCAACAGCGATTTGCGAGTGAGCGGGTCGTAGGTGTCCAGGGCCGTGTTGCCGTAGAAGTTGAAACCGTCACGGGCCGAGAGTTGCAGGGTTTCCAGGGCGGGGGCGCCGAACTGGGTATCACCGCGCAGCAGGCGGTCGAGCAGGGACTGGGTCAGCATCAGGCCCGCCGGCAAGCGATTCCCGGCGGCAGCGGCGGCGAGGGCTTCGACGCTGCCCAGGTTGATGGTGTTGACACCCAGGTTGAGGTGGCGAGTGCCGTAGCGCACCTGGTCGCCCAGTTGGAAGGTGCTGTCGGTCAGGGCCACGATGCTGCCGTCGGAATACAAGCCGGTCTGGCCGCTGCATGCACCGTTAGTGCAAGCACCGAGGTTGATTCCTCCGCTGACCACTCCCCCTGGTTGCGCCAAGCCAATGACATTGAGCAGTCCGTTGGACATCGCCAGCATGTTGGCGACCTGGTAGATAAAGCCGTCACGGGCATCGTAGCTGGCCTTGCCACGGCCAAGGGTGTTGATCGAAGCGCCCTGCTCGACGACGATTGCGCCAGTGCCGCTCACCAGAAACACTTCCGGAGCAGCCAGCGTTGCGCCTTCACGCAAGGTAACAGGACTGTTGGCGCCATTAGCCCCACCCGCCAAGTAAATAAAGTTGCCGGACTGGCCGTATTCCACCGCCGTCATCCCACCCACTATCAGCCGTGATGCGCCCAATGCGTTGAGGCTATCCGTTTTAAGGGTGATACCCGCGAAGCCGGTGGTCGCCGACCGATCCGCCGCGACCACCTCAATACCGCTCTGGTTTGGACCCACTACCGCCACCGTACCGCCATAGCCGCCGGCCGCAGCATCAAAATGCCCGATACCGGCAAAGGTAAAGGCATCGGCCCCGCCGCCAGGGCGCAACGCCAACTTCAAGGTCTTGGCATCCGCCTCCAGAATCGGGCGCGGCACACCCAGCCTGGCCGCGTCGGCTCGGGCGAACTGGGCGTAGCTGGTTTCGTTGTATTGGGAATAACGACGCAAGGTATCAGCCGACGTCAGGATAAGCTGGCTGGCGACGCTGTTGCTGATCCCTGTATGGGCAATCGACAGCTGCCCGGAGGTGGTCCACGAGCCATTGCGCATCAGCGTGGCTGCGGCGTCGCTGCCAAGCCCCGCCGCCCCGTTGATCTCGACGCGAAACGCCCCCGGCATCAGCGCGTAAGTCGACGGCATCAAGGTGTAGGTGCCCGCCGGCAACCCCGGCACACCCGCGCCGACGGTGACCTGCTGGCCGATCAACGGCGACACGGCGCCGCCCTCCGCTGCCACTGGCGCCGCGCCGGGTTGTACGCCCGGCACAATCGCGTAGATCGGGTTGGTGGACAGGCCAGGCAGCACAAACCCACCGTTGGCACCAAACTGCACCAACGGGTTGTAGCGCGCATCCGTGGAACCTCCGCGCCCCGACACAAACCCGGCGCCCAACAACTCGCCACCGCCCGACAGGTCCAGGGTGGCATCCGGCAGCACACTGATCGTCTTGCCACCGAGAATGACCCCGACATTTAGGTCACCATCACGGCTTGCCAAGCCACCCTGGCCGAGAAATGTCACCGTCTTGCCGTCGTACTTGTACACCTGGCCATCCAGGGTGCCGCCGTAGGGCAGTACCAGCCCCTTGCCGCTCACCGACGTCAGGCTGCCTGGCAGCAACTGCACAAGGCTGCTGCCCGTGCTGCCGATATCGATCAACCCTAAGGGCGCGCGCACTACACCGCCTTGGCGAACGGTCGCGGCGCCCAGTTGCAGGCGGCCGAATACCGAGTACGGCACGGGGGCATCAGCACTGCCGGTGCGGCCGATGGTCAGCGTACGCGAAGGGTCAAACGTGATGTTGAAACCGCTGATCTCACTCTGATAGCCCGCGATGATCCGCGCGCTGGCGCCCGTGGCCGGATACAACTGCGCCGCCCGCAAGGTCATATCGCCCTGGGTCAGCAACTGGGTACTGATACCCACGGCGACTGCGTTTTCATTGGCGCCTGCAAGGAAACGCAAGTCGCCCTGGCTGGTCAGGTTGACCTGATCAAAACCGCGACGTTCAACACTCACCAGGCTCTGGTCCGCCTGACGCAGGCTGCCCTTGACGCCAAACAGCACGCTGTCCCGCACATCAATCAGGTTGCCGTCGACGTTAAACTGCGCCTCGGTTGCGCGCAGCGATGGTTTTGGAAGGTTGATCACTGGACGCACGAAGGAGTCCAGGCCCGGTGTCGACATGCCGGCCAGCAACACATACGGCGCCGACAGGTTCACCCGGGAGGCGCCGCCAGCGCCTTCGCTGAGGTTATACGCCGCACTGTACAGGCGCAGGCTCTGACCCATGTGCAAGGCAATATCGCCATCAAAACTCATCAGGCCGTTGCTCATCAGCGCCAGGTTATCGAAACCGCCCGCGTTGATTTGATCGATCCCCAGCCGCCCATGCCCATATTCCAGGCTGTCGGCGGCCTGCTCGGCGGTGTCCGCGAGTGTGTGGCGCTGATGCATCTGGCTGATCAGCAATTCACGGCCTTTGAGCACCCGATCAGTGGCTTTAAACCGGTTGTAGTTCGGGCTTTCCAACGCCACGGTTAGGCTGCCACCCGCCGCGCCGGCGCCACCGGCCCTGGCGACAAAGCTGCCGTCCAGGTACAGGCCATTGAGCGAGGCCAGGCTGATGCTGCCGCCATTGCTGGCCACCTGCACCGCGCCCTGCCCCGGAACATTCAACAGGGCCTGGGCCCCCGATGCTTCCAAACGGGCACCGTCACGCACCACCACAAACACATCACTGGCGTCGGCGATGCCGGTCGCCAGGTCAAGCGTGCCGCCCAGGCTGATGGTGCCGCCGTCGTGCACAAAGCCGTAGGTGCGGCCACGGTTGTCCACGGCCGTCGCAGCCCTGGCCGAAACGTCGATCAACGCGTGTTCGCCGAGCCAAATCGAACGACCATGGCCAAGAGGGTCTGCCTGATCCAACACCTCTGGAGGGGCTTCCACCCCCCCCAAGTTGACGCTGCCGCCCCAGGCATTGAGCGTGCCGTCCATCGTCAATTGGCCGACGCTGCGCAGGTTGATGGCCTGGCCGGGGTCGACGGTGATCACCGCGCCCTGGCCCACAGTCAGGGCGGTGGTTGCCCGTTGTGCGTCGGTGGTGCTCAGGTTGCCGGCGTTCAGGCTCAAGCCCGCGCCACGGCGCTGGGTCAGCACGCCATTGGCGGCGTCTTCCTGGTACAGCGGTGGCGTCCAGCGCTCCAGCGCGGTGGCGGGGTCGCTGCCGGTCGGCGTGGTCGATGCCTGTGCGCCCACGCGATAGGCCGGCAGGGTGACATCGACCTGAGTGCCGTCGGTGACGATCAGCCCTTCGTTGCCGGTGATGTCGTAGGCCGAGAAGCCCTTATCGAAGAAGCCTCCGGAGAGTTTCAAGGTGCCGGCGGCGGCGGCCGTGGCGCTGTCGCCGATCTGCACCTTGCGCGCCTGCAGCGCCAGGGTGCCGCCGCCGCTGACGCCGTAGCCGCGGATCTCTGCGTCCAGGGCCAGGTCGCCGAGGGAGCCCAGGGTCACGTTGCCACCCTTGCCACCCGTGAACTTGCCATCCAGGCCGATGGCTGCCCCCGAGGACACATCCACCAGGCTGCCGACGCCCAGGTTGACGTCGCCGGTTCCACGTAGCGACACCTTGCCGCCATTCAGATACGCCACGCCATCGGTGGCGGAAGGGTCCAGCGGCAGGTTGTTCCAGCGGCCGCTGGCGTCCAGCTTGACGCCTGCCGCCACATAGACTCGCCCGCTACCCGCCAGGAACACATCGCTGACGGCATTGCCTTTATCGAGGTTGACCTGATTGAGGATGTTACCTGCGTTAATGCTGCCACCCTGGGCGGTCAAGTTGGCGTTGACCCGGAGCTCTGGCCCAAACAGGGTGATGTCGCCACCGTCGGTCACCTTGAGTGCGCCATTGACGGTAATCTGCTTGGCACCGACCTTGATTGCGCCCAACTGGTAGCCGTTGAGCTGGTCACTGTCGAGCACCATTTTGCCCCGGCGATCCGCCGACAACGCGGTGGTGAGGTCCAGGCCATCGGCGATTTTTTGCGTGTTGCCTGCGATCAGTACGTCGTCGGCGTTGGCGCCCAGGGCGTAGCGCAAGGTGCCGGTGGTTTTGTTATAGATCGGCGTGTACTGCCCGATGATCAACTGCGCGCGCTGGGCCATGGCTTTCTGCGACTGCTGGTAACCATCGAGGTTGATGTTCGGCGCCTGGGTCTGCCGATCGCCCTGGAACACGTCGCTGATCAACTGCCCTTCGAGCACCGCGCTGGTGGTGCCGACCACCAACTTACCGGCATCGCGGCCCACGCTGTAACCGGCCTCGTAACGGCGTTGCGAGGCGATCATCGGGTTGTAGTAGTACTCGGTTTGGCCCCAGCGTTTACTGGTGTCTTCAAAGCCCTTGTAAAAGCCGGAGTAGAGAATATCTCCCGGCGCTTTGGACACTTCATACAAACGCCCATCGGGCCCCTTCAGCCAAGTCTGTTGGATATAACCGGCCTGCACATCCACGGTGCCGCCCGACAGGTTGATCTGCGCGCCCTTTTGGGTCACCACGTCCTTGCCAGTAAACGTCACGGTGCCGCCCTGGGCCATCCACTCGCCTACCGAGTGGCCCTGGGTGCCGAGGTAGCCGCCGACTTCCAGCAAGCCGCCGCCGGTGTACCAGCGGTCTGTCGCATAGCCGTTGGTGCCCGCCGGCACAAACACCAGTTCGCGCAAGTCGACCCACACATCGTTGTTGATCAACTGCCCGCCTTCACGGTTGACCGGCGCATCGCGCTGCTCGTTACCCTGCACGTTGATCTTGATGTTGTTGGCTTCCATCGACACCTTGAAGCCGACCGCACCCGACACGTCGATCATCGCGCCATCGCGTACCAGGCTGCGCCCGCCGGCACTGACCGCCACCTGGCCGCCGGTGGCCAGGGTGATCGAGCCCTTCTGGAAGTCGACGGTGCCGCCGCTGACGATCTCGATACGCGACTGGTCAGTGCGGTCGGCCACCGCGCTAAGGTTGTTGAACTGGCCGGTGGTCAGGTTGGCGGGCTTGCCATCGAGGTTGACCAGGCCGTTATTCTTCTGGCTATTCAGCGCAGTGCTGCCGCTGGCGTCCAGCAGGATCGCCGTGGTGCTGCCCTCGCCCAGGGTCACGCTGCCGGTGTTGTCAGAGGCCGAGTTGAGCAAGTGAATCGTGCCGCGCGCATCCACTGAAGTGCTGGTCAATGCCACGCCATTTTGCTGCACCTGGTGCCCGGTGAGCGTGATGTCGCCGGTAGAGGCCATGATCAGGCCGCTGTTGGTGACCTTGCCCGCAGCGCTGCCGGCCTTGAGGCTGGTTGCAACTTCATTGCCACGGGTGGTGGAGCGGTCGTTGCCGGCGGTGCCGACGCCTTTGCGAATGTAGAAACTGTCACCGGCCGCCAGGGTGGCCTGGCCCTTGGCGGTAATGATGGTACCGGCGTTTTCCACTTCGGTGCCGAGCAGCAAGGCATAACCACCGGCATCGGTGGAGGTGGCGGCGTTGTGGGTCTGGATCAACGCGCCGCGCTGCACTTCAACCTTTCCCGCCGCCTCGGTGAAAGTCGGTTGGGTGCCATTGGTGTCGAAGTAGAGGCCGCGCTGAGTGAACTGATCGTCGGTAATAGTCGCTGCCGCCGCCACCAGGTTGCGCACGTTGGTCTGGCTGGTGCCGCTGAAGATCACGCCGTTACGGTTGATGATCATCACCGTACCGGCGCCCTTGATCTGCCCCTGGATCTCGCTGGGCCGCGCGTCGGGATCGTTGACGCGGTTGAGCACCGCCCAACTGGACTGCTGCTGGAAATCGACAGTGGTGTTGCGCCCGACGTTGAAGGTCTGCCAGTTGAGGATCGCCTTGTCGGCGGTTTGCTCGATGGTCACCGTGGTGTTGCCGCCCGACTGGCTTTGGGTCGGGCCTTTGGCGTTGGTCCAGCCCTGGGTCAGGCTGTTGTCGACCTGCAGGCCGCCCTTACCCAAGCCGTCGGGAATAGTCGAGACCTGGCCGAACGCAGCCTGCCGGCCGGCCGCTTGGGCAGCCTGCTGCGCGGCGATCGCCGCGACGCTGGTGTTCAGCGTGCTGATGGACCGCGCCAACCGCTGGTTGACCTGCGCCTGCTGGTTCAGCGTCGGAATCCCCGGCACCTGCCCGGCACTGATCCGCGCCGCCGTCGCAGCCTGGGTCGCGCCTTTGTCGGCAAACCAGCCGGAACTGAACGCCGTGGCCGCCTGGGCATTGCCCGCCACCATCAACAGGGCAATGGCCTGAGCCAGGGGCTTGAGGCTCAACACAGCCTGGGCACTCGGGCCTTGGGCATTCAGCTTAAGCGTTGGTTTGCAGCGGACCATCGGGAATCTTCCTTCTTTGTTATCGCCCAGGGGCAAGACAGGCTCACGTATGGGAGTTAGGCGGTTGGCGAGGGGCACGACTGAACTTCTGTCATGCAAAGTTCACATGGAGCGGGTACGCAAAAAAATCAGCAACGGCACAAGCCGTTGCTGATCGGTGTGGCAGGTCGTTGAAAGCTTGGGTTACAGCGGACGACCGATGGCGTTGCAGACGCTGGTGTTGCCGATGCCTTGCGCGTTGGAAGCGGTGGCGAAGGTGTCACGCACGGCTTTTTTCCAGTTGCTTGGCAGTGGTACGAAGCGGTTGTTGTTGATGGCGGTGTCGTTGTTGCTGAAAGCACCGTAGTGACGGGCGAAGAAGGCGCGCACTTGAGTGGTCTGGGTCGCGTCGGCGTAGCACTGGCTGAAGATCACGTTGGTGAAGCCCAGGATCGGGTAGCCGCTGGCTGGGTAAGCGAAGGTGCTTGCACCGCTGGCCGTGGCCGCGAAGACCGGCACCCAGTTGTCCTGGACGGTGGCGTCGATGAAGGAGCCATCAGCGCGCGCTTCGGTTGGCGCCGGGATCAGGCCGATGGCGGTGGAAACGTTGGCAGGCGCAGGCGAAACACCGGCGACCTTGGCCACTTTGGTGGCGTCGTCCAGACCGGCCAATGTGGTTGCGGCGTAATCCGGGCTCATGTAGGTGATACCACCGTCCGTAGCGTTCAGCGCAGTCATCACGCCTTGGCTGCCGTTAGCAGCAACGGCACCGGCCGGCACGCTATTTGCCACGTTGCCGTAGCTCGAAGAGAAGGTTGTGGTGATGGCAAACGCTTTGGCTTCGGTGCACTTGGCGTTCAGGAAGCGGGTGAAGAGTTCAGTTGTACCGCTGGATTCGCTGCGGTAAACAACTTTGATGGCACCCGTGCGGCCGGAACCCGTGATCTGGCTCCAGTCGCTCAAGCGACCGGAGAACACGCCGCACAGTTGGTTAACGCTCAGGTCAACCGCGTTGGTGCCGGCCTTGTTGAACGGAATGGCAACCGAAGTGGCAACCGAAGGCACCTGGATCAATTTGCCCCAGGCAGCTTGGTGGCCATTTTTGTAAGCCAGCAGTTCAGCAATCGACAGTTTGGAATCGCTGCCAGCCCAGTGCACGTTCGTGGCGCCAGTGCCGAACTGGCTATAGTCGTTGTTCAGGAAAGCGATTTTGCCTTTACCGCTGCCCACGCCGATGTACGGGGCGAAGCCTGTGGTGAGCACGCCGGCAGTCTGGTACAGCGGCTGTGGCAGAGTCGCGCCGCCGCCGTTGATGTCAGCCATTGCAGCCTGTGCCGAGCACAGTGCAGCGAGGGTCATGGATGCCGCGAGAACGTTGCGCTTAAACATGAAGAAGCTCCTTTCGTCGTGTTTGTACGTTGGGGTAGATGGCGCTTGCATGACGCTATGGCTCCGGTCCCAAGCCATGTTGCGGGGGTGGCTGGGGGTGAAAACCATGGAGAGAAAGTCGCAGTTTCCGATGACGGTTATAGGAAAAAACCTCGGGAGGAAGGGCTTGATTTTTAAAAAGATTCTCGGGTGTTTTAGTCATGGTTTTGAGCGGTTTCGACGCAGGTGACAGCGAGGTTTCAGCGGGGATTTCGTCAAGGCCGGGCGGGCTGTGGCGAGGGGGCTTGGATGTGACGGAATGAGGAACCCGAGGTTGGGCATGTCGCATCGGGATGCCAGACAATTTTGTTGAAGAAACACGGTTCAACTGTGGGGGGCTTGCTCCCGATAGCGGTGGGTCAGTCACCTCAGTTGTTGCTGACCCGCCGCTATCGGGAGCAAGCCCCCTCCCACATTCAGGTGACGAGTTGGTTGATCTCAATGATCGGCAACAGCACCGCCATCACGATCACCAGCACCACGGCGCCCATCACCACGATCATCAGGGGTTCGAGCAACGCGGTCATGCCCATGGCGCGGCGCTCGATATCCCGCGACAAGGTCTGCGCCGCACGCTCAAGCATCGGCGGCAGCGAGCCGGTTTTTTCGCCGCTGGCGATCAGGTGGATCAACACCGGCGGGAACACTTTTTCCACCGCCAGCGCCGGGGCCAGGTTGACGCCCTCGCGCACCTTGGCCGTGGCATCGTTGACGCACTGGCTCAGGCGGTCGTTGGACAGGGTTTGCCGCGCCGCTTCCAGAGCGCGCAGCAGCGGCACGCCGGCGCCGCCGAGAATCGCCAGGGTCGAGGCAAACCGCGCGGTGTTCAGGCCCAGCACAAAGCGCCCGATCAGCGGCAAACGCAGTACCCGACTGTGCCAGTTCAGGCGCGCCACGGGGTTGCGCAAGTACAGGCGCCAGCTCCAGAAACCACCCACGATGCCGGCAAAACACAGCCAGCCCCAGGCGCGGATAAAGTCGCTGGCGTTGAGCATCGCCAGGGTCAACCCCGGCAGGTCCTGGCGCGCCTGGGAAAACGCACTGACCACCTGGGGCACCACGTAACTCAACAGGAAAATCACAATGCCGATGGACACCAGCCCTACCACACCGGGGTAGATAAACGCCGTGAGAATCTTGCCGCGCAGGTTGTTGCGTTCCTCGATGTAGTCGGCCAGGCGCTCCATCACCTGGGCCAGGTCACCGGACTCCTCCCCCGCCGCGATTAATGCGCGGTAAATCGACGGGAAGTCCCGTGGCCGCGCCGCCAACGCATCGGCCAGGCGCATGCCGCCGCGCACATCGGCACGCACACCGGCCAGGGTCTGGGCGATATGCTTTTTCTCGGCCTGTTCCACCGTGGCGCTCAGCGCCGCTTCCAACGGCAAGCTGGCACCGAGCAGGCTCGCCAGTTGCCGCGTGGCCCAGGCCAGGTCGTTGTCCGACAGCTTGGCGCTGAACAAGCTACTGCCGCCCGCTGCCTGCTGATTGCCTTCGACCTGCACCAGCAGCGCGGTCAGGCCACGGCTGCGTAACGCGGCAAACGCTGCGCTCTGGCTGTCCGCCTCCAGGTGCCCGGCCTCGACCTTGCCGCTGGCGTCGGCGGCTTCATAACGATAGCGATTCATCAGGCGTCCCGTGTCACACGCAGGATTTCTTCGGCGGCGGTGGTGCCACTGCGCACCCAGCGCTCGCCGTCCTCACGCATGCTGAACATGCCAGCACGGCGTGCGGCGAGGCGCAGATCCTGCTCGCCGGCACCCTGGTGGATCAGGCTGCGCAGGTCGTCGTCGATGCAGAACAATTCATGAATACCGGTGCGGCCGCTGTAGCCCGTCTGGTTGCACTGCGCACAACCCACCGGGCGCCAGGTGCCGGGCGCGGCCGGGTCTTCCTGCTTGCACTGCGGGCACAGGCGGCGGACCAGGCGCTGGGCCAAGACGCCCAGCAATGACGAGGCCAACAGGAACGGCTCGACGCCCATATCGATCAGGCGGTTGACCGCCGACACTGCATCGTTGGTGTGTAGGGTCGCCAGTACCAGGTGGCCGGTGAGCGAGGCCTGTACCGCGATTTGCGCGGTCTCCAGGTCGCGGATTTCACCGATCATGATGATGTCCGGGTCCTGGCGCAGAATCGCACGCAAGGCCAAGCCGAAGGTCATGTCGATCTTGGCGTTGACCTGGATCTGGCTGATCCCCGGCAGGTCGTATTCCACCGGGTCTTCGACGGTGAGAATGTTACTGGTACTCGCATCCAGCCGGGCCAGGGCGGCGTAGAGGCTGGTGGTCTTGCCGCTGCCCGTCGGCCCGGTCACCAGCACAATGCCGTGGGGCTGGCGGATCAGCGTGTCGAGGCGCGCCAGCAACTGCGGCTCCATGCCGAGGGTTTCCAGCTGCAAGCGCCCGGCCTGCTTGTCGAGCAAGCGCATCACCACGCGCTCGCCATGCCCGGTGGGCACCGTCGACACACGAATATCAATCGGTCGCCCGGCCACGCGCAGGGCGATACGGCCGTCCTGGGGCAAGCGTTTTTCGGCGATGTCGAGCTGGGCCATGATCTTGATCCGCGACACCAGCGCGCCATGCAGCGCCTTGCGCGGCGACACCACGTCACGCAGGGTGCCATCGACGCGGTAGCGCACCACGGAATGGGTTTCATAGGGTTCGATATGGATATCGCTGGCTTCGTCGCGCGCGGCCTGGGTCAGCAAGGCGTTGATCATACGAATGACCGGCGCGCCGTCCTGGGTGTCGAGCAGGTCGGTGATCTCGGGCATGTCCTGCATCAGGCGGTCGAGGTCGACTTCGTTTTCGGCGGCGCCTACCACGGCGGCGGCGCTGCCAGTGTCGGCGTAAGCGCTGGCGAGGAGGCCATCGAGTTCGTCGTCGCGCACGTGTTCAAGGCGCGACTGGCCGAACTGGCGGTGGACTTCGCTGATCGACCAACCGGGGGTTGAGGGGCAGACGGTGAGCAGCATGCCGTCATCGCCGGGACGCAGGAGGATGCGTTGGGATTTGGCCCAGGCGTAAGGCAGCAGACTCATGGCGTTGCCTCGTTCCCACGCGCAGCAAAGGAATGCATCCCGTGACGCTCCGCGTCACCTTGCGCAGGGCTGGAGATAGGCGTCGACGTCAGGACGCGGAGCGTCCGGGGCGGCATTCCTTTGCCGCGCGTGGGAACGATCAGCGAGATCAGCGATGCGAAGCGAGCCGCTTTTGATCTTGATCTTGCTCTTGATCTTCGGCGCCCCGTTAAACCACGCTGGCCGAACGCAGGCTTTGGAGCGTGGGTAACCCGGCAGGACGCCGGGTTAGCCGCCCTGGGCCAGGGATGGCCCATGGCGGCGGCCCACGCTCCAAAGCCTGCGTTCGGGCACACCGAGCCTAGGCGAGGTGCCGAGTGGTGGGGCGAGGACCTTTTGGTTACTTTTGGGTCCTTCCAAAAGTGACCCGCTGTAAGAGCGGAACCATAAGCGGCCATTACCAAAGGAACGGATATGTACTCGGCCAAAAAGCTCACGGCCGCGCCCCCGAAACCGGCACCGGCACCGGCACCGCCCTGATCACCGCCCGCGGCCCCTGCTGCTGTTGCGCCCCCGGAATCGCCTTCTCCACCGAAGGCAACTGCGGCGCCTGCACATCCGGCATCGCCCAACTGCGCTCCGGCTGCAACCCACTCTGCGCCCGACGCATAAACTCATAGCGGTTCAACGTAATACTGCGCCCCGCCCCACTGTCCCGAATAATGTAGGGCCGCAAAAACACCATCAAATTGGTCTTGCTCACACTGCGCTTTTCGTTGCGAAACAACGCGCCCAACCCCGGAATATCCGACAACCACGGCACCGCGTCATTGCTCTGGCTGTAGCCGTCCTGCAACAACCCGCCCAGCACCATGATCTGCCCATCGTCCAACAAAATGCTGGTATCGATCGCCCGCTTGTTGGTCACCGTGCCCGCGTCCACCGACGCCCGCGAATCCACGCTGCTGACCTCCTGGTAGATATCCAGCTTCACCGTGCCGCCCTCGGAAATTTGCGGCCGAACATTAAGCTTGAGCCCCACCTCTTCACGCTGCACCGTCTGGAACGGGTTGTTGCTGGTGCCGCCACCACCGGTCACATAACTGCCCGTGACAAACGGAATGGTCTGCCCGACAAAAATGCTCGCCGCCTCGTTGTCCAGGGTCAGCAGGTTCGGCGTGGACAGCACGTTGGTGCCGCCCTTGCTCTTCAACGCGCGAGCCAGCACCTTGAGGTCGAGCACTTTGCCGATCCCCGGGATATCCACGGTGCCATCCACCAGGCCGATATTCAGGCCCTTGGGCAGCACATCGATGCTGGTCTTGCTGGTGGGCGTGGCATTCAGGCCGCTGCCGCCCAGGTTTACCCCACCAAAACCGCCCTTGCCGCCCAGGTTGCCCGCTTGCCACTGCACACCGAATTCACTGGCATCGTCTTCGCTGACCTCGACGATCAGGCTTTCGATCACCACTTGGGCGCGGCGCTGGTCGAGCATGTCGATCACTTCGCGCAGGTTGCGGTACAACGGGTCCGGCGCGGAGATCAGCAAGGTGTTGGTGGTGGCGTCCGCCTGGATCGTCACACCGCCGGCGCTGAACGCGGTGCTTTGATCGTTGGGGGTGCTGCCGGTCGCTTGTTTGTCCTGGCCATACACCGGTTGCACACCGTTGCCGGTGGGCGTACCGCTGCTGTTCTGTGCAGCGCTGCCTTGAGTGTTCTGGCTGTTGCCCCCCATGGCACTGAGCTTGCCACGGGACTCGTCGTTGCCCCCGGACTCGCTCTCGCCGGTCAGCAGCCCGCGCAACGACTGGGCCAATTTGCCCGCCTGGGCGTTGCGCAAGTACACCACGTGCATATTGCTCGGGTTGCTCTGGGCGTTATCAAGCTTGTAGATCAGGTTACGCGCCAGCTCCGTACGCTCGGGGCTGCCGGAACGAATGATGATGGAGTTGGAGCGCGGGTCACCGACCACGTTGATTTTCTGGGTCTGGTCGGCGCCCTGGGTTTCCAGCAGCTCGGCGACCATGGCGGCGATGTCCACGGCAATGCCGTTCTGCACTGTCACCACATCGGTGTCGATGGCGCTGGGGGTGTCGATGCCGTCGATGATCTGCGCCACCCGCGCGAGGTTTTCCGCGTAGTCGGTGATGACGATGCTGTTGTTGCCGGGGTAGGCATTGATCGGGTTATTCGGCGACACAATGGGGCGCAGTACCGGGATCAGGTTCACTGCGTTTTCGTATTGCAGGCGAAAGGTGCGGGTCTGCATGCCGCTGCTGCCGGCGCTGTAGATCGGCCCGCCGAGCAACTTGGCATCGGCCTCCGGCACCACCTGCGCCACCCCGCCCACGTCGACCACGCTGAAGCCCTGCATGCGCAGCGCCGCCAGCAGCATGTCGTAGGCCTGGTGCGCCGGCACCTGGCCTTCGCTGACCAGGGTGAGGTTGCCCTTTACCCGTGGGTCGACCAGGAACTGCTGGCCGGTGGCACGGGAGAG
This sequence comes from Pseudomonas fildesensis, assembly GCF_001050345.1. Classification (GTDB taxonomy): domain Bacteria; phylum Pseudomonadota; class Gammaproteobacteria; order Pseudomonadales; family Pseudomonadaceae; genus Aquipseudomonas; species Aquipseudomonas fildesensis. The sequence goes on from NZ_LFMW01000039.1 coordinate 178,276, forward strand.
CGCGCGCACCACCGCCTGGATATCGGCGTCGACAAAATTCAGTTGCACCGGCTGGTCGCCCAGCGGGTTGCGCGCCTTGACGGCGGCCGGGGCATGGCCACGGGCGCTGTTGGTCACTGGGTGTTGTACGCGTGGCTTGGGCGCCAGCTCGCGTTGGCGGTCGAGCACGGTATCAGCACTACGCCGGGTGTCGGCGAGGGGCTGGCCGAGTTCGCTGTCCACCAGCAACGGCGGCGTGGGCGACTGGCTGGTGCTGCACGCGCTCAGCGCCAGCAACAGCAGCGGCGCGACCTTGTGAAAAGGCGCAGGGTTGGAGACTGACCACTTCATGAAGCTTCCTTAGCGCCAAGCGCCTGATCCATGCGAACGGTCCCGGACACAGTGCCGGCCGAGTTGTCTTCGGCATCCGCGCTACGCTGCAAGCGCGCCTCGGACACCTCCAGGGAAAACGCACGCGGGTTGCCCAGTAACCAGTCCACCACGGCATCGGCCGGGGCGTTGTCGAAGGTCAGGCGCCAGCCGCCAGGCTCCAGTGCCTGCACCTGATAGCGGCCTTGCAGACCGGCGCCATCCAGGGTTTGTCGCAGCGCGGCTTCGTCAGCGAGACGCGGTGCGGCGACCCCCTGTAACAGCCCTTGCAAGGCGTCGGCCTGGGCGCGCAACTTGGGTGTTTCAGCCTGCCAATACGCGATCTTCTTCAAGGGTGGCTGAATCAGCACCAGCCAGGTCAGCAGACTCGCCAGTACCAGGCCGGCGCCGGTCAACATGCGTTTTTCACGCAGGGCCAAGCCGCTCCAGAACACCTGGGCCTGGCCGCGCAAACGGCGCCATTTATTCATCGCCGGCTCCCGGTTTTTCTGTTGTCTCCACCGGGCCGAGGGTCCAGCCGTGGTCATCACGGGTCGCGGCAAAACCGGCCTGGGCCAGGGCGGCCTGCCAATCGCCAGCCACCGCCGGGCTGCGGCTGTCGGCCAGCAACCCGACGCGCAAGCGCCCCTGTTCGAAGGTCAGGCTGTCGACACTGCCGACCATGAACGGCAGGGTGCTGCCGGCGGTTCGCAGCAGGCCGGTGAAGCGCTGGCCAGGGTCGGCGCCAGCGCCGTTTTGCCGCGCAGCCAACTGTTGACGGGCCTGCTGCAAGGGGTTGAGCACCACCGGCAATTCGGGAAAGGCCTGGCGCACCTGCTGGCTCATCCCGGCCTTTAGCCGTTGGCCTTCGTCCACCTGGCGGGCGGCGTAGAGGTTCAGGCCGAGGGTCCAGACAGCGGTGGCCAAGGCAACACAGGCCAGCGCCCTGCCCCATCCCTCGGTCGTGGGTGGGTTGAGGCGGCCATGCAAACCCCAGGCGGGCACAGCACCACTCCAGCGCAGCGCGTCATCCACCAGCGGGACCGCCAGCCCTTCGTCCAACGCCTGCTGCCCCAGCGGATGCACAGCCGCTTGTTGCAGGCTCTGTCGCGTGAGCAAAAACCCTTCGTCCAGCGCCGCAGCGCCAACCGGCAAGGCATACGGCGCCGGGTAGACGCCGCGCACCTTCAGTTGCACCTGCGCCAACACGTGGCTCAGTTGCGCGAGCCCGGCCTTGGGCACCCAGGCCACCTGCACATGCCCATCGTTTTCACGCGGGCCATGGGCGACCTGCATCTGGTCCACCGGGCCCAGGATCAGCGCCTGCGCCGCGCAGGCCACAGCCGCAGCAGTTTTCGCAGGCGCTAACGGCGGCAGCTCCAGGCTGGTCAGCAGGCTGTCTCGGGGATGCAGAAAGCAGTCCACGGCCTGGCGATTTTTACCCAATTGGGCCAGGCGCTCATGGCCTTCGCCGACCACCACGCCACGGTCCAGCCAGGCAAATTTCACCCGGCTTTCAGCGGTCAGTTGATCGAGTGGCGGCAAGCTTATGCGCAAGCGTTTCATACGCCCACCCGTGACCAGATCACCTGGGGCTGACGGTCTTCGGGGCGATGCAACAGCGCGTCGATCGTCACCCGGCGTTGCTCGCGGCGGGCCTGGCCGTGCACACGAAACCACTCGCTGGTGATACCCACTTGCACCGTATCCACGGCCAGTTGAGGCATACGCAGACGGTTGACGAAATCGCCCCGGTTGATAAACCAGTGCCCGCTGTCGCGCTCGGCCACCAGCGCCTGGGCCTGGGACAGGCTGAGCTGCGGCACCACGGCGCTGAGCACTTCGGCGCTGGCGGTGTTGCCGTTGACCCAGGTCGTGCGGGGCAGCACGCTGAGGTAAGTTTGCATGCGCCGCAGCAGCACCGGGTCAAGCCCTTCGATACCACTCAAGTCATCCAGGCTGCGCAGCATCGGGTAGTGGGCGGGCAGTCGATCGTTGCCGGCGCGCTGATCATAGGAGGCGATAACACGCCGGCTGATACGTCGGCTCACGGCCGGATCAACGCCAATCAGCCGGCACAGGCGCTCGAAGCTCTGCAACTGCTCGGCATCCGGCTGCTGGCGGTTGACCAGATTGCGCAGGTTGAATTTGCCCTGCTCGTCGTCAATGCGCCCCACAAATACACCGCCCTGGGCGCGGGCCCAGGGTTGATCGAGGCGGGTCAGCACGTCCTTCTGGCGCGCGTCCCAGAGCATCTGGCGGCTATATTCAAGGCCACCCTGCAACAACCACTCGCCCTGGATGCGCGACTGCTCGGCTTCCAGGCTGCGGGTGAAGACGGTCTGGCGCGTCAGCATGGCGCCTGCGATCACCGCCACCACGGCGGCGATCAGCAAGGCGCTGATGATCGCCATGCCGCGCTGCTTCGCCGCTGCGGGCGAATACCGTTTCATCAGGCGCCTTACAACTGCCAGGAGCCGATATCGGCATTTACGCCGTCGCCATCCGGTTGGCCGTCGGCCCCCAGGGAAAACACATCGACCTCACCGTTGGCGCCTGGGTTGAGGTAGTGGTAAGGGTGGCCCCATGGGTCGTTGGGCAGGCGGTCGAGGTAAGCGCGCCAGTTGCTGTTCTTCGCATCTGCCGGGCGCTCCACCAGTACTTTCAAGCCCTGGTTGAGGCTGGGGTAAGTGCCGTGGTCGAGGCGATAGAGTTTCAGCGCCTGCATCAAGCCGCCGATGTCCTGTTTCGCCGCCGTGGCCCGTGCCTGGTCCGGGCGATCCAGCACCTTGGGCACCACCATCGCCGCGAGTATTCCGAGAATGACCACCACCACCATGATCTCGATCAGGGTGAAGCCACGCTGGCCGCGAGGGCCTGGCAGTGGGGACGTTAGGCGTGCGATATCCATCTCGACATTCCTTGGCTTGGGTGTATTTCGTGGCGCAGTGTTGCAAGAACACATGTCAGTCGTATTGAAAATCCTCGGGAGGTTCGGTCGCCAATCGGTCAACTCACGGCGCTAGTCTGCGGGCCTGTTTCCGGGTTTTGAGAACGCCATGTGCGGTCGTCGCAACGAGCAAGGTTTCACCCTGATTGAAGTGTTGGTGGCGCTGGCGATCATCGCGGTGGCCATGGCGGCAGCCATTCGTGTGGCCGGGTTGATGACCCAGGGCAACGGGCTGTTGCGCGACAAGTCCATGGCGTTGCTGGCGGCGCAAAGTCGGCTGGCGGAGTTGCGACTGGAGGGGCGTTTCAGCAACGGCACAAAGACGTTCAACTGTGATCAAGGCCGCTTGAAACTGCGTTGCGAGCAGACGCTCACGGGCGATGGCCGCCTGTTCCAGGTCAACGTGCAGGTGCTGGACGCCAGCCGCGAGGCGCCGCCCCTGGCTCGCCTGCAGACGCAGGTCAGGGTCGAGTGAGCAGCGGCAAGGCGGGCCCATCCGGCAACTTGTCGAGCTTGACGCGCAGCTTCTCGCCGCCGCGCTCGACCTCCACGCCGTCGCCTTCGATGGCCGTCAACCGTACACCCGGGCTGAGGCGTTCACCCAACAAAAAACTGCGCGGCGGGCCGTCGTTGAGGCTGAGAATCGCCACTGCACCGCGTGCGCCGGCGAGTACCCCGGTCACTTTGACCTGCAATGCCATCGGCGCATTGGCAAACCATTGCAACGCCGGGTTATCGCTACGCGCCGCCAAGGCCTGGGACGTGACTGAGGGCGTATGGGATTCGGCGGAGGTGAGCAGCAGCGGCGTCCATATTGCAACACCGGCCAAAGCCGCCAGCAATGCCAGGGCCTGCACGCCATGGGCGGGTGAAAAACCAAGGGGGAATGCCATGGGGAGAACCTCCTGTTTGTCCGTGGCACTAGCGTACAGGGCAATTCGCACGTTTTTATTTCACAAGCTCTCCAGTTCTCCAGGGGTCATCCGATGAAACAGCAAGGCTTCACCCTGATCGAGTTGATGGTGGTGCTGGTGATCATCGGTATCGCCAGCGCCGCCATCAGCCTGACGATCAAGCCCGACCCGCTGCACCTGCTGCGCAAGGACGCCGAGCGCCTGAGCCAAGTGCTGCAAGTGGCCCAGGCCGAAGCCCGCGCCGATGGCCGCGCCATCACCTGGCGCGCCGACGCCAAGGGCTTTCGCTTCAACCGCCGCAGCGATGACGGCCTGGGCGTGGAGTCGTTCCAGGGCGATTCCCAACTGCGCCCGCGCCCGTGGGAGAGCACGCCGATGCAAGTCAACATCGAACCCAGACAAACCCTGGTACTCGACGCCGAATGGATCAACCCCCCGCTGCGGATGGTGCTGTCCGACGGGCAGCACAGCCTCAGCCTGCAACGCGATGCCGCAGGCAGGATGCGCGTGGTGAGCCAGCCATGAACAACGCCCAGCAAGGCTTCACCCTGATCGAAGTGATGGTGGCGATCATGCTGATGGCGGTGGTCAGCCTCATCGCCTGGCGTGGCCTCGACAGCGTTACCCGTGCCGATCAGCACTTACAGGCCAGCACCGAACAGACCGAAGTGTTGTTGCGGGCGCTGAACCAACTGCAGCGCGATATCAGCTTGCGTGCCAGCGTCGAGTTGGCCGTACCGGCTACGACTGAAGACGCCATAACCAAAACCGATAAGCTCGCGGCCGTGACGGTGCGCAGTTCCGACAGCAAAGGTTTTCGGCTGGACGTGATCCGCAGCGCGCCGGTCGCGGGAGACGGTTTACAACGGGTGCGCTGGTGGCTCAAGGGCGACAACCTGTACCGCGCGGCGGCGCCTGCACGGGATCGCTTCCCATTGCCGGCAGCGAAGGACGCGGTGGTGGTGCTGACCGGGGTCAGTGATCTACAGGTGCGGGTCTGGGAGGCTGATAAGGGCTGGCGGCAGTTGAGCGGGAATCGGCGGGAAGATCCGCTGGGGATGGAGATCAGCATGGAGCGGCAGACGGCGCAGGGCGTGGAACGGTATCGGCAGGTGTTGGGGCCTTTCAGGAGCCAGCTTGACTGACTCGCGGCCTCGTCTCTTTCGCGATTGGAAGCGCCTTCTCTCTCTTTGCTGATGGTCTGCTTTGGGAAAACTCTTACGAAAACCTCGGAAAACACCACCTGAGCAAGGCAGCAACCGCGTGATTTGATCCGGGTCTTTTCGGACAGGGATCGTTGCGCATGACAGACACGCTGTGGGCCGCCCGCGAGGGTGATGCGCTTCTGCACAGTTTAATGCTGGCGGATGTATTGGGCGGTGTATTGGAGATTGCGGCCAGCGTGGCGGTGACTGCATTGGCGACTGCAGCGGTGGTTGCAGCGACAGGTATCACCGTGGCTACCGGTGGCCTCGGCTGTTTTGTACTGGGCGCCGTCGTCGGTGTGGTAGTCGGCATCGGCATGAGCAAGACCGGTGCGGATAAAGGCCTCTCACGATTATGTGAGTCTTTTGCCGATGCGCTGTTCCCGCCTGTCATCGATGCATTTATCCGCAGCGGTTCGCCCGACGTATTTATCAACGGCAAACCGGCTGCGCGCGCGGCCGGCAAAATTGCGGCTGTCGTCGAGGCGCCTGGTGATGCACCTGCTTATCTGGATATCGCAGAAGGTTTCTTCTCTCAGCTATGGCGCCCTGCGGTGGCTACCCCGGTGGCGGGCGCCGTGCCTAGTCCTGCCGATAAAGTCGACTGCAATAAACACCCGCCGATGCCGGAACAATACGTGGCCGAAGGCTCGAGCAAGGTGTTCATTAACGGTCAGCCCGCCGCACGCAGCGGGGACCGCAGTACGTGCGAGGCCAAGGTCGGGGCGGTCAAGGGGCTGATTTCGTCGAATGTGATCATCGGCGGAGCGCCCCTGGTGGTTCGCGAGATTCGCAGCGGCAAGACGCCCGGTGTGGGGCTGGCGGTGACGGCGCTGCTGACGTTGCGCGGTGGCGGCTCGAAATTTTTCAGCAAGCTGCCCTGTATGGCCGTGGGCGGGCTGGTGTCTTGGGGCACCAGTCAGGTGACCAACGCCATGACCTCGGCGGTCGTGGGTTCGCCCAACCCGGTGCACAGCGCCACGGGGGCGAAAATTTTGGACGGCGAGGATGACCTGGACTTCGCCCTGCCCGGTCTGCTGCCTATCGAATGGCAACGCTATCACAGCAGCCGTGATGAACGTCGGGACGGCTTTTTTGGTGCCAGTTGGAGTGTGATCTACGAGGTCTTCGTCGAAGTTGATGTACATCCCGAGGGCGGCGAAAGACTGATCTACACCGACGAGCAGGCCCGGCAGATCGATATGGGCTCCATCACCCTGGGTGGCGCGGTGTTCAGCGCGGGCGAAGGCTTGAGCGTACGGCGCGATACCAACGGCCAGTTGCTGATTGAAAGCGTCGACGGGCTCTATCGGCTATTCGAACCAACGCCGGGTAACCCGTCGCACCTGCGCTTGAGCCAATTGGGGGATCGCAACGACAACCGCATCCTCCTCGACTATGACGCCCAAGGCCGCCTGGGCCAATTACACGATCCCTTCAACGATGTACGAGTGGAACTGGGCTACAGCCAGCAATGGCCTGGCCGGGTCGCTCATATTGATCGCCTGTTCGCCGATCACAGCCGAGAAACCCTCGTCAGCTATGCCTATGACACGCGCGGCGACCTCGCAGAAGTGCGGGATACCACCGGGCATTTACAGCGCCGCTTTGCCTACGACAGCGGCCAGCGCATGGTCGAGCACCAACTGCCCACCGGCCTGCGTTGTTACTACGAGTGGGCGTGCGTGGAGGACACCGAGTGGCGCGTGGTGCGGCACTGGACCGATGAGGGCGATCATTACCAATTTGACTATGACCTGCTGGCCGGGATCACGCAGATTACCGATGGCTTGCAACGGGTCAGCACACGCCGCTGGAACCCGCAGTACCAAATCACCGAATACACCGACAACCTCGGCCAAACCTGGCAATTCGAATGGAATGACGAGCGCCAGTTACTCAGCGCCACCGATCCCCAAGCCGGTCAGTGGCGGTTCAGCTACGACGAGTCCGGCAACCTGTGCGATACGCAAGATCCGTTGGGCCGCATCGAGTCCACGTTGTGGCTGGAACATTGGTCACTGCCGTTGGTGGAGACCGATGCAGCGGGCCAAGCGTGGCAATACCGGTACGACCAGCGCGGCAATTGCGTCAGAGAGACCGACCCCTTGGGGCACGTCACGCGCTACCGCCATGACGCGTTTGGGCAGGTGGTGGAAATCACCGATGCCACCGGCAAGAGCAAAACCTTGCGTTGGAATGAATTCGGCCAGGTGACACACCACGCCGATTGCTCCGGCTACCCGACCGATTTCAAGTATGACCGGCGCGGGCACCTACGCGCTGTCATCGACGCCTTTGGTGAACATGTTCGGTATACGCACGACCCCCAAGGGCGCCTGCTGCACGTCGAAATGCCCGAAGACCGCACGGAACGCTACGTACGTGATACCTGTGGGCAACTGGTTGCCTTCACTGATGCCGCCGGCAGCACCACGCGCTACCAATACGGTCGTCGTGGGCAGATACGCCAACGCATTGATGCCCATGGCCGCCAGATCGAGTTCCGCTACGACGCCTATGGCCGCTTGCAAACCCTGGCCAATGAAAATGGCGAGCGCTACCGTTTTACCTGGGACGCCGCCGACCGGCTGCGCGAACAGCAAGACCTGGACGGCAGCGCCCGGCGCTACACCTATGACCCGCTGGATAACGTATCCGCAGTTGAATACGCCCCATCACCCGCTGACGAGGGGCCGACGCCAGCAACCTCCATCATCCATCGACTGGAACGGGATGCAGCGGGCCGACTGCGGGTTAAAACCACGGATGACGGCCGTACCGAATACACCTATGACCTCCACGACCAACTGACCGCCACCACCTTCACTGGCAACGACGGTCACACTCAGGCATTGGCTTTTGCCTACGACCCACTCGGCCAACTGCTCACCGAACAAAGCGCCGTCGGCAGCCTGAACCACCACTATGACGAACTCGGCAACCTGACTCAGTCCGAACTACCCGACGGCAGCTGGCTCAATCGCCTGTACTACGGCAGCGGCCACCTGCACCAGATCAACCTCGACGGTCGCGTTATCAGCGACTTCGAACGCGACCGCCTGCACCGCGAAGTACTGCGCACCCAAGGCCAGATCACGACGCGCAGCGAATATGACCGCAGCGGCCGCCTGCACTCGCGCGCCCGCCGCCCTACAGGCCACCCCCGGCAGCTGCCGGCGGCCCAACAAAAAAACTATGAGTACGACCCGGCCAACAACCTGATCGGCCGCCTGGAGTCGGACCAACGTCAATTGCTGCACTACGACGCGACCGGTCGGATCATCGCGACCCAGGACAACACCCTGGGCCAACGCGAAACCTTCGCCTACGACGCCGCCGCCAACCTGCTCGACGGCCCGCAAACCTCGGGCGGCTTGGTGCGCCATAACCGGCTGCTGACCTACCAGGACAAGCGCTACCGCTACGACGGCTTCGGCCGACTGATCGAAAAACGCAGCGCCGCGAGAGGCTTGCAACGCTTCGCCTACGACGCAGAACACCGCCTGATCGAAGTTCGAAGTCGAAAGGGCGAGCGCGAAACAGTCGTGAACATGACCTATGACCCGCTCGGCCGGCGCATCGCCAAAACCGAATACGACAGTCACGGGTATCCGTTGGGTGAAACCCGCTTCGGCTGGGATGGCTTGCGCCTGTTGCAGGAGCATCGGCATAGCCAGACCAGCCTCTATATCTATGAGGACGATGGCTATGTACCCCTGGCCCGAGTCGACGGGACGGGCGAACATCAGCGCGTGCGTTATTACCACAACGACCTGAACGGGTTGCCGGAACAACTGACAGAAGACGATGGAAAAACGGTGTGGCAGGCGCGGTATCAGGTGTGGGGTAACACGGTTGAAGAGGTGCGGGAGCCGTACTTTGTTGAAGGGCAGAATTTGCGGTTTCAGGGGCAGTACCTGGACCGGGAGACCGGGCTGCATTTCAATACGTTTCGGTTCTATGATCCGGATGTGGGGCGGTTTACGACGCCGGATCCGATTGGGTTGGCGGGTGGCTTTAACCTTTATCAATATGCTCCGAACCCTTTCGAATGGGTCGACCCCAAAGGCTTGGCGTGCGGCGCCTACAAGGGAAAACTGAATAAAAAATCCTCGCAGATGCGCGTACTAGCTAAAGGCTCAAAAGAGTGGAAGCAAGCCGTCGCAGATAACAGGATAGCCATGGCCAATGGAGAAAAATTTCAAGTAAAGGTAAATTCAAGCTCTGACGCAAAGGCTTTCTTGAACGATTCACAAGGTAATATGAACCGTTATAAGGCTCATACCCAAAGCGCTCGCGCCGATGGTGTAGCAAAATACCCGAAAGGCTACGAGCAACATATGGCTCCAGAGGGCGGCTTTGGGGATACGCCTCACATCAAGTGGTACAACAATGGAGGGGATGGTCATATTTTCTATGACATCCCAAACTAGCATGAACAATAATTATCGCTTTGAAAAACTTAAAAAACTTGAATTAGGCCCTAACGAAAATAAAGAAGACATCTACTCGCTGATGCTAAGGCCAACTCTGTCGGGCAACATAATTCAAGTTTTTGATTCGCTCGCGGAGCTGAAGCCTAACTTGAGTTCAGATTATTACTACATTGCGCACAACCTAGTTACGCGAAAAGGTAAAAAAATATTTTTTAAAGGTGATCTGTATAAAGCAAAAATACATGACCTTTTGAATTTTCTTGATGAGGCCATAAACTCAGATGACTTAAGAGAACTATTAATTTCTCCAGTCGAAGCAAACTCAACGAGAAAAGTATTCTACTGTTCAGAAGATGCATTTTATATGTACGCAGCAGAAGACAATTAAAAAATGCGCACCCCATAAGCCAAACGGGACAGATCTATTTACAGTCAACCGAGGCGAATGGCCGGACGGCCTGGAAGTCTCGGTAACCGATGCAGGGGAACGCTGACATCGCCAGGCACCGCAGCAATGGATCGGTCATCAAACTAACTCAACAACACAACGCCCCCCGGCAACTCCGTACACTTCGCCCCATACGCATCCCGAATCAACAACGCCACACCCGCCAGCTGTTGCAAACTGAACCGCGCCTGCACCCGCCGCTTGCCCAGTTCGGTGTTCAACAACACCAACATCCCCGGCCGATAGCGATTGATCTCATCGACCACCGTCGCCAACGTCGCGTTGTTGAACACCAATACCTGCTCACGCCACGCCACCACCGCCTGCGCGTCGACGGTTGCCGGCTCACCCACGCCGGCGGCGCCGTAGGTCAATTGCCGACCGCTCTCCAGGCGCACACTGCGCCCTGCGACATCTACCGAAAGCCAGCCCTCGATACAGGTCACGCAGACATTGCGGTCGGTATGACGCACATTGAACCGTGCCTGGGCCGCGCTCACCCAACCCTCCCCGGCCTGGACCTTGAGTGGCTGCGCAACGTGGGCAACCACCTCGACTTCGCCTTCAAGCAGTTCAATCCCCTGCCCCACCCGGCTGATGCGCGTTTGGGTGTTGAGCTCCAGGCTCACGCCCTCGCTCAACAGCACCTGGCGCTGCTCGCCGACGTCGGTGCGATAGTCTGCGGCCAACCCGGCAAACCCGCCCGGCACGCCGACGCGCACCATCACCAGCGCCGCCGACGCCGCAATGGCGCCGCCCAGGAACGCACGCCGACCAAAGTGGCGCGGGCGCTCCGACTGTTCAGCCGCGGCGCCCAAGTGCTGCCACAACGCCTTGGCCCGCTCGAACGCCTGGGCATGCTCAGGGCTTTGGGCGCACCACACGTTCAAAGCCTTGGCATCGGCCACGGTGGCGCGGCCGGAGGTCAGCAGCACCAGCCAGTCACGTGCTTCATCGTGCAATGGGCTGGCGGGTGTCTGCCGGGCGGTGGAGAGACTAAAAATATTCAAGCGCGCAAATACTCACGGTTTTATCAGGAACTCAACACTAAGACGGTTTTCCGGCCCCGGGACCGAACCGCTGAATCACTTTTCTTTCCAGGCGCTTGGCACAATGGCCCAGGGCGGCCTTGATTTCCTTCTCGACCATGCGTGTGGAAATGCCGAAACGCTGGGATATTTCCAGGTGCGGCGCCTCTTCCAGGCGCGCGGCGATGAGGATCTTGCGCCGGCGTGCCGGCAATTCGTAGAGGGCCTTGACCAGGGACTGGATTTCTTTCTGCCCGCCTACCACCCGCGAGGGGTCCTGGGCTTCGTCGGCGCGTTGCAGCAACTCTTCGACCTCACTGCCGGTGAGCAGCCGGGCATCGGCCTCGCGGCGGTCGGCGGCGATGTTCAAGGCCATGCGGTACAGGTAGGCATTGGGTTGCGCAATGTTTGGCGGCACCTCCATGCGGTCGACCCGCAGGTAGGTTTCATGCAGGACGTCGTTGGCCAGGTCCTCCGAGCCCAGGCGCTTGCGCAAACGCACCTTGAAGTCTTCGTAGGACGCCAGGAACAAACTGACCATCGTACTGTGCCCGGTGTTCTTCATCCGCCCGAGGCTCCTTTCCCTGCTGTGCAGTCCATGCGTGTTCCTGTTGTGTCAGGCATCAAAAGTAAAGTCACCGGCTGACGCAGTGAGCTGGGCGCAGGGCGTTCAACCCTGGCAGCGCCCAGGCTACGTACCAATGCTTCATCGCGTTGTTCATCGCCGGTGGAGCTGACCAGCCGGCTGTGTTCAATCATGCCGTCGGGGTTGACCCACACCTGCACCAGCGCCCTGAAACTGCCGGGCCGGGTCAACGGCGAACGGCACAAACCTGTCTCGATCGCCTGCTGCAACGCGGTGGCATAACTGGTGTTGATCCGTGCAGCGTTGCGTGCCGACGTACCACGGGACGCACGCGGCTGGCTGACCTCAGGCAGCTGTAAGGTAAACGCATCATTGCGTACATAACGCGCCATCAGGCCACTTCCTGTCAGCAGCATCGCCAGAGCCTCCTGCGCCGTGAAGCGCCCGCGCACACTGATGGCGCGCCGGCCCCGCGTCAGGTCACGGTCGACCAGCACGGCCATCCCGCTGGCGCGGCTGTACGCTTGCAGTGCGTGTTCCAGGTCTTGCGCCGGCAGGTCCAGAATCAACAGCGGTGTTTCTGCGTTTGCGGGCTGGGCAACCGCCAACAGCAAGACCAGCACGCCTACCGCGCGTCGCCAAGCCCCCTGTTCCCCCCCCGCGTTGCCTCGCTGCACGGCCGACGTGTCCTCGAAAACCGTCATCCTGAGGCCAGTTTATGAATCTGATGTTACGGTGATAGCAAAAAAAACATCACGGTGACGGCAAGCCCGTTGCACTACACTTCGCAGCGAAAAGGCCTACTCCCTCGGGCCCTGCCAGGAGGCCCAAGATGAAGCGGTTCCCGACCCTCGCCAGCCTGTTGTTGTGTGCACTGCTGCCGCTGATCGCCCATGCCGAAAACGCCGCCAATAGCTGCGCCGAAGTCACGGTGGATGGTTACAAGGCCCCCGACTATGCCTGCCTGGGCCAGCAGATGGGCAACACACCGAATGCGGCCAAGGCCACGCAGAAGAACCGCGAGGCCCAGATCGTGCCGGTACAGAAGCGGCCGCCGAATCAGGTGGGGTTGTCCACCCCGGCGACCACCGGTATCCGCATGGGCAATACCTTCGGGACTTCGGTCAAACCGCAGCGGCCGTGAGGGCACCACCGACGTCAAGCGGCGTGGCTTTCTTTCTTCAAACTCTCCATATCAATCACAAACCGATACTTCACATCGCCCTTGAGCATCCGCTCGTACGCTTCGTTGATGCCCTGGATATCGATCATCTCCACGTCCGAGACGATCCCGTGTTTGGCGCAGAAATCCAGCATGTCCTGGGTTTCCTGGATGCCGCCAATCAGCGAGCCGGCCAGGCTGCGGCGCTTGAAGATCAGGTTGAACACCGTCGGCGACGGGTGCGGGCTGTCGGGGGCGCCGACCAGGGTCATGGTGCCGTCGCGCTTGAGCAGGTTGAGGAACGCGTCGAGGTTGTGCGGTGCGGCGACGGTGTTGAGGATGAAGTCCAGGCTGTTGGCGACCTTGGCCATTTCGTCCGGGTTCTTCGACACCACCACCTGGTCGGCACCCAGGCGCAGGCCGTCTTCGCGTTTGTTCGGTGAGGTGGTGAATAGCGTCACATGCGCGCCCATGGCATGGGCGATTTTAACCGCCATGTGACCGAGGCCACCGAGGCCGACCACACCGACCTTCTTGCCGGGGCCGACCTTCCAGTGATGCAACGGCGAATACGTGGTGATACCGGCGCACAGCAGCGGTGCCACGGCCGCGAGGTTGGAGTCGTCGTGGGAGATGCGCAGCACGAACTTCTCCTTCACCACGATGCTGTCGGAGTAGCCGCCAAAGGTGTTTTCACCGCCGAACACCGGGCCGTTGTAGGTACCGGTAAAACCGTTCTCGCAGTATTGCTCCTCGCCCTCGGCGCAGGACGCGCAGTGCTGGCAACTGTCGACCATGCAGCCGACACCGGCCAGGTCACCGACCTTGAATTTACTGACATTGGCCCCGATCGCCGTCACGCGGCCGACGATTTCATGGCCGGGCACCGAGGGGTAAAGGGTGTTGTTCCACTCGTTGCGCGCGGTGTGCAGGTCGGAGTGGCAGACGCCGCAGTAGAGGATGTCGATCTGTACGTCATCCGCCCCGGGCGCGCGGCGCTCGAAGCTGAAGGGCTTGAGCGAATCCTTGGAATCCCGCGCGGCGTAGCTGTAAGTCTTGGCCATTTGGTTCACCTGTTGATTTGACGGTAGAGGTCAGTGGACCAGCATAGATGCTGAACCGTTCAACCGAGCACGCCCGTACAAGCCGCGTGACTGCCCTGCCCCTAAGCTCCTGACTTTCTAAAAAGCGCTGGAGAGTGGGCATGTGTAGAAAAGTACGGGCGGTATCACTGGCATTGACGCTGCTGACCGGCGCCATGATGAGCAGTACCTTTGCCGCAACGCCGGCCGTGGCCGTGGCGCCGCAATACGACACTAGCCACGTCTACGTCGCCCCGGCCGATGTGGATCGTTTTACCCAGAGTTTCCTCGCCACCTTCGGCGGCAAGAGCACGGCTCAGGTGGTGGTGAATGTGCTGCCGGTGCCAAGCAGCACCACCTCGCAATTGCTGCAAACACCGGCCGGCACCGTGTCGCTGTTCGGTTTCACCACGCCGATCCCGCACCCGTTCGGGCAGGAGCGTAACGGCTACCTGGTCAAGGACATGGACGCCGCCCTCAAGGCCGCCAGGGAAAACGGTGCAGCGGTGATCGTCAGCGATTTCCCCGACCCCATCGGGCGTGACGCGGTGGTCCAGTGGCCGGGCGGCGTGAACATGCAGCTCTACTGGCACACCAAGACCCCGGACTACGCGGCGTTCCAGACCGTACCGGAAAACCGCGTGTATCTTTCCGCCGACCGGGCTGACAGCTTTATCAAGTCCTTCCTGGGCTTCTCCCATGGCAAGGTCCTGGCGGATGACAAGCACGCCTCCGCCGTCGATGTGGGCCAGGCCGGCGGCACCTACCGTCGCGTCGATATCGAGTCGCCGTTCGGGCGTATGGCGGTGCTGGTCACCAACGGCCAATTGCCCTACCCCTTTGGCCATGAAACCACCGGCTACCAAGTGGCGGACCTGACGGCGACGCTGGCCAGAGCCACCGGCTCCGGCGCCAAACTGCTGGTGCCAGCCTTCGACAGCAAAGGCCGTCGCAGTTCGCTGGTGGAGTTCCCGGGCGGTTACGTCGCGGAGATTCATCAACTCAGCGCGGCAAAATGATCCGCCGCACAGGCTGGGGCCTGGCCGTGCTGTGGCCGCTGCTCGCCGGCAGCGTTCATGCCGACGAGCAACCGACACGGCCGACCATCAAGGCCAACCGCTGGCAGGAAGACTGGTCTGTGCTCAAGGACCCGGCGCTGCACACGCAACCGCTGGACAGCTTGAAATACATTCCGCTGTCCAGCGCCAACCCGTTCACGTACCTGTCGTTGGGCGCGACGTTGCGCGAGCGTTTCGAGATGAACGATGCCAGTGGGTTCGGCGTGAGGAACGTGGCGCGTGATCGTTACCTGATCCAGCGTTTCCAGGTGCACGCCGACCTGCACCTCAACGAACACTGGCGGGTGTTCACCCAACTGGAAGATGTGCGGGCCTATGACAAGACCACGGTCGGCGGTGCCGACCAGAACCGCGTCGACCTGCGCCTGGCCTTCGCCGAGTACGTGAACACCTTCGACAGCGGTACCTTCAAGAGCCGTGTCGGCCGCCAGGACTTTGCCTTCGACTTGCAGCGTTTCATCTCGTCACGGGACGGCCCGAATGTGCGGCAATCCTTCGACGCCATATGGGCCGACTGGGAGACCACCCACTGGCGCTTTATCGGCATCGCCAGCCAGCCGGTGCAGTACCAGGACGGCCGGCATTTCGACGACAAGTCCAACCGTGACGCACGCTTTCACCTGCTGCGGGTCGAGCGGCTGGTAGGCGGCAAGAATGAGCTGTCGGCCTACTACGGCGTGTACGAGCGCCGCGCCGCGCACTATCTGGACGCGGACGGCGATGAAACCCGCCAGCTGTTCGACGCGCGCCTGGGCGGCGCGGCAATGGGTTTTGATTGGGACATCGAAGCCATGCTGCAAGGCGGCTCGGTGGGCAGCAAGGATATCCGTGCGTGGGCCGGTGGCAGCCGCACGGGCTACACCTTCGACAGCCTGGCGTGGAAACCGCGCCTGGGCCTGCAACTGGACATCGCTTCGGGCGACCGCAAATCCGGCGACGGCACGGTCGGCACGTTCAACCCGCTGTTCCCCAACGGCTACTACTTTTCCCTGGCCGGCTACACCGGCTACAGCAACCTGATTCACGTCAAACCGTCGATCACCGTCAAGCCTATCGACAAGCTGAGCGTGCAGACTGCCGTCGGCCTGCTCTGGCGGCAAACCACCAGCGATGCGGTGTACACCCAGCCGAACCTGCCGGTGGCTGGCACCGCAGGCCAGGGTGAACGCTGGACCGGCGCCTACGGTCAACTGCGTACCGACTACGTGTTTACGCCGAACCTCACGGGCGCGGTCGAAGCGGTGCATTACGAAGTGGGCCGAACCCTGCGCGATGCCGGCGGCGATGACAGCAATTACCTGGGGGTCGAGCTCAAGTTCAGTTGGTGACCCCAGGCAAGCACACCCGTACAAGCCGTTTATGCGGCTTCGGGCGATAGTGATCCTGAATTTTCTTATCCCTCAAGCAAGGAGTTTTCCATGAGCACATTCGTTGCCAAAGACGGTACCCAGATCTACTTCAAGGACTGGGGCAGCGGTAAGCCCGTGCTGTTCAGCCACGGCTGGCCACTGGACGCCGACATGTGGGAATACCAGATGGAATACCTGAGCAGCCGCGGCTACCGCACCATCGCGTTCGACCGCCGTGGTTTTGGCCGGTCTGACCAGCCGTGGACCGGCAACGATTACAACACCTTCGCCGACGACATTGCCCAGTTGATCGAACACCTGGACCTCAAGGACGTGACCCTGGTGGGCTTCTCCATGGGTGGCGGCGACGTCGCTCGCTACATCGCGCGTCATGGCAGCGCACGGGTTGCCGGCCTGGTGCTGCTGGGCGCCGTGACGCCGATCTTCGGCCAGAAACCGGACTATCCGCAGGGCGTGCCGACTGAAGTATTCGACGGCATCAAGGCCGGCCTGCTCAAAGATCGCGCGCAGTTCATCGCCGACTTCAACCCGGAGTTCTACGGCATCAACAAAGGCCAGAAAGTCTCCGAAGGCGTGCTGACCCAAACCCTGCAAGTCGCCCTGCTGGCGTCGCTGAAATCGACGGTGGATTGCGTCACCGTGTTCTCCGAGACCGACTTCCGCCCGGACATGGCCAAGATCGACGTGCCGACCCTGGTGATCCACGGCGACGGCGACCAGATCGTGCCGTTCGAAACCACCGGCAAGGTGGCGGCCGAGATGATCAAGGGCGCTGAGCTGAAGGTTTACAAGGATGCACCGCACGGGTTTGCAGTGACCCATGCCCAAGCCTTGAATGAAGACTTGCTGGCGTTCCTGAACCGCTGAAACCGCTGACGTACCCTCTCCTTATTTGGCCGGGCTTGCCCGGCCTTTTTTTGTTCACGCAAACCGCTGACTGACCACAAGGCGACCCGGCCCGGCGATCAAAATGCTGGTGAAAATGATCAACAGCAGCCAGCCGAACTGCCCTTCAAACAACGTCCATTCCGGATGCACCACCAACATAGCGATCAACAACACGGCCAGGATTGGCAGGCACGCCAGGCGCACCCGCACCCCGGCGATGATCAGCAGCGGGCACAGTACTTCGGCAAAAATCGCCAGTAGCAGTGTGAGGTGAGCGCCGAGGTGAAACGGGTCTTCGATCAGCTTCAATTGCTCGCTGTAGCCAAACAGTTTGGGCAAGCCGTGCACCCACAGCAGGAACAGCGCCCCGCTGACCCGCAGAAACAACAGCCCTGTGTCCTGAGTTCTTGATTCATTCATAGCTCACCTACGCCTGTAAAAAAACACCGGCATCGATTGTGTTCGCAGAGGCGTGCGCAAACTTGCAAGCTTGTGCTGACCTCACTCCCCGGTACCCGCAAACCCCGCGACGATTTCATCGATCACCACCCGCACCCGCGCGGTTTGGCGCAGGTCGGCGCTGTTCAACAGCAGCGGCGGCCAGCATGCACTGTTGTTCATGATCGCGGCGGGGGCCATTGTGGTCGCCCTGGTGCTGGAACTGGGCATGATCCTGCTGAACCGTCGGCCGCTCGATGCGGTCCCAACCCATACGCTCATCGCTGCAGGAAATCTCAAATGACGCTCCCTAAAGAAATGACCCTGATCGAAATCACCACCCCCGGTGGCCCCGAAGTGCTGCAACCACGCCGGGCGGACGTACCGGTGGCGGGCCCCGGCGAGATCCTGATTCGGGTGCACGCAGCCGGGGTCAATCGCCCCGACGCCCTGCAACGCGCCGGCAAGTACCCGATGAAACCCGGCATGAGCCTGATTCCGGGGTTGGAAGTGGCAGGCGAAGTCGTCTCGCTGGGTGACGGTGTGAGTGAGTACGCTGTCGGCGACAAAGTGTGCGCCCTGACCAATGGCGGCGGTTATGCGCAGTTCTGCGCGGTGCCCGCCAGCCAGGCGTTGCCGATCCCCGAAGGCATGGACTGGATTCAAGCCGCCGCCGTGCCCGAAACGTTTTTCACCGTGTGGGCCAACCTGTTCGGCCTCGGCGATGCGCACACCGGCCAGCGTGTGCTGATCCACGGCGGCACCAGCGGTATCGGCACCACCGCGTTGATGCTCTGCCGTGAGTACGACATCCAAGCCTTCGCCACCGCCGGCAGCGCCGACAAATGCGCCGCCATCACCAAGCTGGGTGCCGAGCCGATCAATTATCGCGAGCAGGATTTTGCCGAAGTCATCGCCGAAAAAACCGATGGCCAGGGCGTCGATGTGATCCTCGACATCATGGGTGCCTCGTACCTGAACAACAACCTCAAGGCCCTGGCCATGGACGGGCACCTGGTGATGCTGGGTTTCCTGGGCGGTGGCAAGGCCAATGACGTCGACCTGCTGACTATCCTCGGCAAGCGCGCGGTGATCACCGGTTCACTCTTGCGCGCACGCACAAAAGATGAAAAGGCCGCGATTGCCGAGCAATTGCGCGAGTATGTGTGGCCGGTACTGGAGGCCGGGCGTTGCCTGCCGATCATCGACAAGGTGTACGAATACACCGACGCCGCCCAGGCTCATGCGCGGATGGAAGGTGGGGATCATATTGGGAAGATTGTGCTGCGGGTGGAGTAAGGGCCACTCGGGGCCATCTGTGGCTGTGGCGAGCGGGCTTGCCCCGCGTTGGGC
Organism: Pseudomonas fildesensis; assembly: GCF_001050345.1. Taxonomy (GTDB): domain Bacteria; phylum Pseudomonadota; class Gammaproteobacteria; order Pseudomonadales; family Pseudomonadaceae; genus Aquipseudomonas; species Aquipseudomonas fildesensis. The sequence goes on from NZ_LFMW01000039.1 coordinate 197,566, forward strand.
TGCGAAGCGGCCCCAATACATAAGAACGCAGTGTGTCAGACACTCCTAAGTGGCTGGTTTTGGGGCTGCTTCGCAGCCCAACGCGGGGCAAGCCCGCTCGCCACAACAAGCCCGCTTGCCACAGGAAGCCCACTCGCCACAAGAGCATGGCCTCCTGTTAAGCGAGGTGCTTACTCGGCATACGTCGGGTAATCGATGTAGCCCGCCTCGGTTCCGCCGTACAGCCCTTCAGCCTTCAGCGGGTTCAACGGCCAGCCATTGAAAATCCGCTGCGGCAAATCCGGGTTGGCAATGAACGGTCGCCCGAACGCGATCAAATCCGCCAGGCCCGCTTCGACCAACCGGGCACCGCGCTCAGCGGTGTAGCGACCGGCGTAGATGATCCGCCCGCTGAACGTGTCACGCACAGCCTGGCGGAAGGTGTCGGGCAGGACGGGCGCGTTGTCCCAGTCGGCTTCGGCGATGGACACGTAGGCGATGCCCGACTCCTCCAGCACCTTGATCGCTTCGATGTAGGTCTGATGCGGATCTTCTTCTACCAGGCCAATGTAGACCCGGTCCTGATCAGTCCCGCTGAACAACGGCGAGAACCGCACACCGAGACGTTCCGGGCCGACCACCTTGCTGACCGCTTCGACGATCTCGCGAAGGAAGCGCAGACGATTGTGCAAGGAGCCGCCGTATTCGTCGTCACGCTGGTTGGCGTGGGCCGAGATGAACTGGTTGACCAGGTAACCGTTGGCCGAATGAATCTCCACCCCGTCAAACCCGGCGTCCAGCGCGTTGCGTGCGGCCTGTGCGTAATGCCCGACCAATTCCTCGATTTCCAGCGTGCTCAACGCACGAGGTACGGGTGGCTGCACCAACTCTCCGACGCCAGGCCCGGTTTCGATAAAGGCTTTCGCTTGCTCAGCCGCAATCGCAGACGGCGCGACCGGTGCGGCACCTTCTGGTTGCAACGCGTTATGGGACACACGGCCGACATGCCACAGCTGGGCGAAAATCACCCCGCCTTCGGCGTGCACCGCGTCGGTGACTTTACGCCAGCCGTCGATCTGCGCCGGGGCGTAGATACCGGGTGTCCAGGCGTAACCCTGGCCACGGGGCTCGATCTGCGTGCCTTCGCTGACCATGAAACCGGCACTGGCGCGTTGGCGGTAATACTCGGCCATCAGGTCGGTGGCGATATCGCCGGGTTGGGCGCTGCGCTGGCGGGTCAGGGGCGGCAGGACGATACGGTTGTTTAATAGGTGGTGACCCAGTTTTACCGGGGTACTTAACACATTGTCAGTCATTCTAATATTTCCAAATTCAAGACGAGCGAAAGGATTGGCGACTCGTGAGAGTCGCCAATCAATCAAACGATTTATTAATTTACGCGGTGAGTTTCAGCAGCGCTTTTGCAACGTCGCTGGAACTTGCAGGGTTTTGCCCGGTGATCAACAACCCATCTTCCAGTACAAAGGATTGCCAATCAGCGCCCTTCTCATACTTGCCGCCGAGGGTCTTGAAATCATTTTCAATCAGGAACGGCACAACATCAGTCAGGCCGACAGCCGCTTCTTCGGAATTGGAGAAGCCGGTGACCCGACGGCCCTTGACCAGCGGCTCACCGTTGACCGCCTTGACGTGACGCAAGGCGCCCGGTGCATGGCAAACAAAGCCGATCGGCTTGCCGGCACGCTCGAAAGACTCGATCAGAGCGATGGAAACAGGCGACTCCGCCAGGTCCCACAGCGGCCCGTGGCCACCTGGGTAAAACACCGTGTCGAAATCGGCAGCGTTGACCGTGTCCAGCTTGACGGTATTGGCCAGGGCCTGTTGTGCAGCTGGGTCGGCGGCAAAGCGGCGGGTCTGCTCGGTTTGTGCGTCCGGCTGATCGCTGACCGGGTCCAGCGGCGGCTGGCCACCGGCCGGGGATGCCAGCACCAGTTCGGCGCCGGCGTCCTTGAACACGTAATAGGGTGCAGCAAATTCTTCGAGCCAGAAGCCGGTCTTGCGGCCGGTGTCGCCAAGCTGGTCGTGAGAGGTCAGTACCATTAATACTTTCATTTTCCAGTGCCTCGATCGATGTGATTGTCAGTGTTTTCAGGGCGACCCAACAGCTGTCGGGTCAGCAGCAACGCCTCCTCAAAAGGCGCGAATGTTCGGGTGATCTTGCTCATGACGCTGGCGCCCAGCCATAACGCGTACAGCTGATGGGCCAAGTCCTGCGGGCGGTGTTCAAGCAACAACGAACCGTCTTCAACGCCGCGCTGCATGGCCACGGCGAGCAATTCGATGGTGCGTGAGGTGCCGCGATGCAGCGCCAGTCGCATGGGTTCTGAAAGGTCTGACACCTCAGCACCCAGTTTGACGGCAAGGCATTTGCCTGCATCGGTGCAGCCGGTCTGGTTGTCTATCCAGCATTGCCAATACCGCATCAACTTGGCGTGCTGGGTTAAACCGGGCTGATTAAAGAGTTGTTGCATGCCATTTACGTAGTTGTCGAAGTAGTTATCGAGCAACACAACACCGAACGCATCCTTGGAATTGAAGTAATGATAAAACGAACCTTTAGGCACCTCGGCGGCTTGAAGTATTTCGTTCAACCCCACCGCAGAAAATCCTTTACGACCCACAATTAATTGCGCCGTGTCCAGAATGCTCTGTTTTGCACTTTTAGTTTCGCTGCTCATTATTCATCCCGTCCGATTAGACCAGTCGTCTAGTTCGTTGGGTGAATGTTAGGAGCCGGGCCAAACTCGCACAATGTCATATCCGCAAGGATTCCGGACATGACGCAAAGCCGGTTGCCGTTTTCCCGGCAGCCGCCGACAATCCCCACCTTCCCACGCCCCTGGAGACATGCGATGCACAGCGTTGCGCTGATGGTTTACCCGAACTTCCAATCCCTGAGCCTCAGCCTGGGCTCGGTGTTCGAGTGCGCGAACCTGCTGCGGGGCGAGCCGGCCTATGAATTTCACCTGGTGTCGCAGAGCGGTGGCGCGGTGATGACGTCCCAGGGCTTCTCGGTGAATACCGCGCCGATCCGCCCTGAGGGCTATGACACGTTGATCGTCAGCGGCTACCTGGAGTTTCGCCTGCCGGAAGCCAACCTGCTGGAAATGGTCAAGGCCGCGTCCGCGCAATCGCGGCGGATCGCCTCATTGTGCATGGGCATTTTTGTGCTGGCTGAAGCTGGGTTGTTGGAGGGCAAGCGCGCCACCACCCACTGGATCCACGCACCGGCGTTCCGCAAGCGCTACCCGGATATCCGCCTGGAAGACGACAAGCTGTTCGTGGTGGACGGCCAGGTGTGGACCGGTGCCGGCATGAGCGCCGGGGTCGACCTGGCATTGGCGATGGTGGAGAACGACCTGGGCAGCGACCTCGCCCGCCGCATCGCGCGCAAGCTGGTGATCGCCCAGCGGCGGGGCAGTGAGCAGTCGCAGCTGTCAGCGTTGCTGGAGCTGGACCCCAAGTCCGACCGCGTGCAACTGGCCCTCGCTTACGCCCGCGAAAACCTCACACACGACCTGTCGGTGGAAGCCTTGGCCGACGTCGCCCGGCTCAGCCCGCGCCAGTTCAGCCGAGTATTTCGCGAAGAAACCGGGCAGACGCCGGCCAAGGCCATCGAATCCCTGCGCGTGGAAGCGGCGCGGGCGATGATGGAAACCAGTCGTCACCCGGTGGAAGTCGTCGCCCGTGAAACCGGCTTCGGCGACCGCGAGCGCATGCGCCAGGCGTTCCTGCGCGCGTTCGGGCAGCCGCCTCAGGCGATGCAGCAGGTGCTGTTCAATACGGGGGGCTAGGGACGGGCGGGCTCCTTTAAGTTCAACCTAGGGTTTAATGCAACACCGCCCGCGTGATCAAAAAGCTCATCAGTTGCGGGTCATCTTCCAGCTCGATGGTCTGCACCGGGCGCGGCAGATTATCCAGCACCGAACGCCAGAACGCCTGGGACACTTCGTCCTGGTCATAGAAGCGCACCAGCCAATCGACCTCGCCACTGCACAGCACTTGAGTGGCGATGGCGCGGCCGATGCCCTTGCGGCGATAGCGCTTGAGCACAAACAAGTCGGCCAGCTCCAGGGCATGGATGCCCGGCAGCTCGCTGCCTTCGATCAGCATGAAACCGGCAATAAAACCATCGACCAGCAGCAGGTTGGCGCTCCATTGCGGGTCTTGCCAGTAGCGGGTCAGGTGTTCGTCATGAATGTAGAAACGGCCGTCAGCCTCCACATCTTCCTGCTCCCAGTCCGACGACTCGTAGGCGTAGTACTGGTAGAGGTTACGGATCAGCTCGGACGATTCAGGGCCGGTCTGGATCAATTCAACAGTGGTTTCAGGCATTAGGCTCTCGGTCAAAAAAAGCAGGGCGCCATTGTTCACAAAAGTTCTACTCAAGCCAATCCATTGTCAAACCTTTCTACTTGCTGAACCGATTGCAGATAGGTGTTGGCTCGTCCGAATTCTTGAAACATTTCGAATAAACTTCGCTGGATTGCCACTTTTTCCTGAAGGACATGTACTTTGACCAACGTCTGTTCCGCCGGCCTGGATGTGGGCTTTGCCTCCCTGGATTACCTGCAGATTTTCATCCTGGGCGTAATCCAGGGTATTACCGAACTGTTGCCGGTGTCGTCCACGGCCCACATGCGCGTGGTGCCCGCCCTGCTCGGCTGGCAGGACCCGGGCTCGGCGTTTTCCGCCGCCATGCAGTTGGCGGCGCTGGCGGCGGTGGTCAGTTACTTCTGGCGTGATGTGCGCCAAGTGACCACCGGCAGCATTGGCGCGGTGCGCCGCGGTGACTACAACGACCGATGGTTCAAGCTGGCGGTGGCGATTGTGCTGGCGACCGTACCCATCGGCATCGCGGGCCTGGCCTTATCGTCGACCTTGAACAGCTGCAACTCGCCGTTGCGCGGGCTGATGGTGATCGGCATTTCCTGTGTGGTGATGGCGGTATTGCTGGCAGCGGCCGAGTTGCGCGCACGCCACACGCGGGACGTCAGTGAAATGCGCCTGCGGGATGCGTTGATCGTGGGGGTTGCACAGATTGGCGCGTTGATCCCTGGCGTATCGCGCTCCGGCTCCACACTGACCGCCGCGCTGTTTCTCAACTTCAAGCGCGAAGAGGCCGCGCGCTTTTCCTTCCTGCTCGGCCTGCCCGCCATCGCCCTCGCCGGCTTGAAGGAGCTGTGGGTGCTGCTCCACGCCGAACTGCCCGCCCACGCCTGGCCGCATTTGTTGTTTGGCCTGGTGGTGGCGAGTGTCTCGGCGTTTTTTGCGATTTGGGGCCTGATGAAGTTCCTTGAGCGGTTCTCCACCTGGCCGTTCGTGATCTACCGCGCGTTGCTGGGGATTTTCCTGATTGTGGCGGTCAGTACCGGCTTTCTAAACTGACCCCCTGTAGGCGCCAGGATCAGGACGCGGAGCGTCGGGGGCGGCATTCCTTTGCTGCGCGTGGGAACGAGAAAACGGATATGTACTCAGTCCAGATCACTCGCCTCATGCCGCTCCCGCACCTGCTCTCCAACCTCCCCCGACACCCGATTAACCTTACGCCCCCGCTGCACCGCCGGCCTTGCCTCAATCGCATCCGCCCAACGCAGCACATGCTTATACTCGTGCACCGACAGAAACTCCGCCGCCCCATACAACCGCCCTTTCACCAACCCGCCATACCAAGGCCAGATCGCGATATCGGCAATCGTGTACTCATCCCCCGCAATGTACTCACTTACCGCCAAGCGCTGGTCAAGCACATCCAGCTGCCGCTTGGTCTCCATGGCAAACCGGTTGATTGCATACTCCATCTTGCTCGGCGCATACGCATAAAAATGCCCGAAACCACCGCCCAGGTAAGGCGCGCTGCCCATCTGCCAGAACAGCCACGACAGGCACTCCGCACGCGCCGCAGGCTCGGTGGGAAAGAACGCCCCGAACTTCTCCGCCAGGTACTGCAGGATCGCACCCGACTCAAACACCCGGATCGACGTGGCGCCGCTGCGGTCGAGCAATGCCGGGATTTTTGAGTTCGGGTTGACCGAGACAAAACCACTGCCGAACTGGTCACCATCACCGATCTTGATCAGCCAGGCATCGTATTCCGCGCCGCTATGCCCGAGGGCCAACAGCTCTTCCAGCAGGATCGTGACTTTTTGCCCATTCGGCGTGGCCAGCGAATACAGCTGCAGCGGGTGTTTGCCCACCGGCAGTTGCTGGTCATGGGTGGCGCCAGCGACTGGCCGGTTGATGCTGGCGAAGGTGCCGCCGCTTTCGGTGTCCCAGGTCCAGACCTTGGGGGGTACGTACTCGGTCATGCTCACTGCTCCTGAAGCGCTTGCGATCAACGAAGCGCTCCAGACTAAACCAAAGGCTGCGGTGCTGGCCAATCCAGCGCGTTAACCCCTACACCCACCCACCATCCACAATAAAGTTCTGCGCCGAACACATCGCCGACGCATCCGACGCGAGGAACAGCGCCATGTTGGCGATGTGTTCGGGCAGTACGCTGCCCGGCAGGCACTGGCTGCGGCTGATCAATTCCCTGGCCGCATCGTCCACCCACATGGTCAGTTGTTTTTCCGTCATCACCCAGCCCGGCACCAGCGTGTTGACCCGAATGCGGTTGGGGCCCAGCTCACGAGCCAACGCGCGCGTCATGCCATGGGCTGCGGCCTTGCTGGCGGCGTACACCGGGTAACCGGCGGAGGCCATCATCCAGCCCACGGAGCCCAAGTTGATGATCGAGCCACCACCGGCGCCCTTCATCATCGGCACCACCGCCTTGGCGGCAAAAAATGCGTGCTTGAGGTTGACTGAAATCAGCTTGTCAAAGGTGTCCGAATCGACTTCCTCCAGTGTGTGTCGCACGTCATTGGCGGCGTTGTTCACCAGCACCGTGATCGGCCCCAGGGAATGTTCAAAGCGCCCGATCGCCGCCTTGTAGGCGATCTCGTCGGTGATATCGCAATGGCCGAATTCCACCGCGTGCCCCTGGGAATTCAACAGCGCCGCCAGCCGCTCGCCCTGGCTTTGCGCGCGGTCCACAAAGGCCACCTTGGCGCCCTGCCTGGCAAAGGCCCGCACCATAAACTCGCCAATGCCCGAGGCGCCTCCGGAGATCAGTACGGTCTTGCCTTTGAGGTCGGGATAAACGGCTTGCTCAGTACTCATGTCAGGGTTGCCTCGATCAATTAGTCTTATTTTATTTTACGAAACCGGGGTTAAAGGCTATAAATTCGCAGTCACACGACAAAATATCGCACATTAGTAGAACTATTCCACTCAAAACAACAAAAGGAAGTTCGACCATGAAGCACCCTCGATACCTGCTTTCCGGCCTGGCGCTGTCCATGATGATCGCCAGTGGCGGCGCCCAGTCTGCAGGACTCACCAGCGAACAAAAACCTTTCGGTAAAACCAACGACGGCACCGCTGTCGAGCAGTACGTGTTGCGCAACAGCCACGGCATGCAAGCCACAGTGATTACTTACGGCGGCGTGTTGCAGTCGCTGAAGGTGCCGGACAAACACGGCAAGGTCGACGACGTAGTGCTCGGTTTCGACGACGTGCAGGGCTACCAGAGCGGCACGGCGTTTTTCGGTGCGACCATCGGGCGCTTCGGCAATCGCCTGGCCGGCGGTGCCTTTGAACTCGACGGCAAGCGCTTCCAGGTGCCGCTCAACGATGGCCCCAACTCGCTGCATGGCGGCGCCCAGGGCTTCGACAAGCATGTGTGGAAAGCCGAGCCGGTCAAGGATAAGGATTCAGTCGGCGTGAAGCTGAGCTACCTGTCCAAGGACGGTGAAATGGGCTTCCCCGGCAATTTGAAAACCGAGGTCACCTACCGCCTCAATGACAAGAATGAACTGCACATCGACTACACCGCCACCACCGACAAACCCACGGTGCTCAACCTCACCAACCACAGTTACTTCAACCTCGCCGGCGCCGGTAATGGTGACATCCTCACGCAGGTCGCAACCTTGCACGCCAGCCACTACACGCCGGTGAATGCCACGTTGATCCCGACGGGCGAACTGGCCCCGGTCAAGGGCACGCCGATGGATTTCCTGAAGCCGACGCCGATCGGCCAACACATCAAGGCCGATCACCCGCAACTAAAATTCGCCGAACCGAAACAGGGCGGGTTTGACTTCAACTGGGCGCTGGATACAAAAGGCGACGTCAAACAGCTCGCCGCCGAGGTGCATGACCCTGCGTCGGGTCGGCGTTTGCAGCTCTATACCACGGAGCCTGGGGTGCAGTTTTATACCAGCAACTTCCTCGATGGTTCGGTGAAGGGCAAGGCCGGCAAGACGTATAAGCACTGGAGCGGGTTTACCCTGGAGACCCAGCATTTTCCAGATGCACCGAACCAGCCGAAGTTTGCTTCGACCCGCTTGAACCCGGGGCAGACCTACACCCAGAACACCGTCTTCAAGTTCTCCGCCGATTGATCTGGTAGGTGAAGAGCCCGCTTGTTGTGGCGAGCGGGCTGGTCGTGGCGAGCGGGCTTGCCCCGCGTTGGGCTGCGAAGCGGCCCCATTGAGGAAGAATGCGTTGTATCAGGCAAACCTCCGCGCCAGGTTTTGGGGCTGCTTCGCAGCCCAACGCGGGGCAAGCCCGCTCGCCACAACAAGCCCGCTCGCCACAACAGCCCCGCTCGCCACGACAATCAGCGTTGTTTCATGCGGTCGATGACCACGGCCAGCAACAGGATCGAGCCCCGGATGACGTACTGGTAGAAGGTATCGATATTCTTCAGGTTCATCGCGTTCTCAATGATCGCCAGGATCAACACCCCGGCGATCACATGGCGGATCATGCCCACCCCGCCACTCAGCGACACCCCGCCCAACACGCAGGCAGAAATCACCGTCAGTTCAAAACCCTGGCCGATCATTGGTTGGCCGGAGGTCATGCGCGAAGCCAGGATCACCCCGGCCAGGGCGCCGATCACGCCGTGCACGGCGAAGATCAGGATCTTGGTGCGGTCGACGTTGACGCCCGCCAGCAACGCCGCTTCCGGGTTGCCGCCGATGGCCATGGTGTTGCGCCCGTAGGTGGTGTAGTTGAGCAACCAGCCGAAAAATACAAAGCAGACGATTGTGATCAGAATCGGCACCGGCACGCCCAATAATTGGCCGTTACCAAAGATAAAGAACTGATCCTGGGACACCCCGACCGCCTTGCCATTGGCAAAGATGTACGCCAGGCCACGCACGATCTGCATGGTCGCCAACGTGGTGATCAGGGCATTGACGCGCAGCTTGGCGATCACGATGCCGTTGATCAGCCCGACGATCAGCCCCATCAACAACGCCGCACCGATGCCCAGCATGACGCTGTCGGTATCGCGCATCACAATCGCCGCCACCACGCCGGCACAGGCGATCACCGAGCCCACCGACAAGTCGAAATGCCCCGACGCCAGGCAGAACAGCATGGTGCACGCGGCGATGCCCACCGTGGAAATCGCCAGGCCCAGCCCGCGCATGTTCAGCGGCGAGAGGAAGTTGTCGATGAGCAAGGCGCACAGCAGGAAAATACTCACCGCCGCCAGCAGCATCGCCCAATTGTCGAGCAGCGCGCGCAGGTCCAGGGGTTTGCGTGCCGTCGGCAGCACGTTGTTTTGAGTTGTCATAGTGTTCTCTCAGTTCGCCAGGCCGCGCGGCAAGGCCAGTTGCAGCAGGTTGGATTCAGTGGCGTGTTCGCGGCGTTGCTCGCCGCGCATCGCGCCTTCACACAGCACCAGGATGCGGTCGGAGATGCCCATCACTTCCATCAGGTCGCTGGACACCACGATGACGGCAATGCCGCTGGCCGCCAGGTTATGGATGATCTGGTAGATCTCGGCCTTGGCACCGATATCGATGCCACGGGTCGGCTCGTCCAGTAGCAGGACCTTCATCGGCATCGACAGCCAGCGACCGAGAATGGCCTTCTGCTGATTGCCGCCTGAGAGGTACATGATCTTCTGCGCCGCGTTCGGCGTTTTGACTTTCATCGCCCGGATCTGCTGGTCGGCATTGCCCTTTTCCCAGCCGTCGCGCAATAGCCAGCCGAAGGTGGAATGGGCGCCACGGGCACTGATGTTGATGTTTTCGGCGACGCTTGCGAGCGGAATGATGCCCTCCTTCTTGCGGTCTTCCGGGCACAGCAACACGCCTGCGGTAATGGCGTCGCGCGGTGAACGCAGTTGCAAGGTTTGCCCGCAGAGCTCCAGTTGCCCGGCAGTGGTGCGCTCCAGGCCGCTGAGCAGACGGAACAACTCGGTACGCCCTGCCCCCACCAGGCCGAACAGGCCGAGGATTTCGCCCTTGTGTACCTGGAAGCTGACCGGTTCGCGCAAGCCCGGGCCGAGCAAACCGTCGACTTTGAGCGCCACTTCACCGTGCTCACGCGGGCGGTAGTCGTAGATGTCCTGGATGTCGCGGCCGACCATGCACGTCACCAACTGGTCGTGGGTCAACGTGCTCATGTCCTCGAAAGTGCGCACGTAGCGGCCGTCCTTGAACACGGTGACCGCGTCGCAGATGCGGAACACCTCTTCCATGCGATGAGACACGTAGAGCACCACTTTGCCCTCGTCGCGCAGGCGCGTGATGATCGCCATCAAGCGGTCGATCTCGCGGGCGGACAAGCTGCTGGTGGGCTCATCAAAAGCAATCACATGGGCACCACGGGACAACGCCTTGGCGATTTCCACCAGTTGGCGCTGGCCCAGGGACAGGCGGCCGAGCTTTTCCTGCGGGTCAATTTCGTCAGCCAGGCCCTTGAGACACGCCAGCGCCTGCTTGCGCAGCAACCCACGATTAACCACGCCGAAGCGCGACGGCAAATGCCCGAGGAACAAGTTTTCCGCCACGGTCATTTCCGGCACCAGATGCAGCTCCTGATGGATCACCGCAACGCCGCTGGCGATGCTGTCAGCGGCGCACTTGAAAGCCATGGTCTGCTCGCCGATCTGCAACGTGCCACTGCTGGGGATATAGGCGCCGCCGAGGATCTTCAACAGCGTCGACTTGCCCGCGCCGTTCTCGCCCATCAAGGCATGCACCTGCCCCGGCTGGGCGGTGAAGCTGATGCCGTCCAGCGCCTTGACCCCGGGGAAGGTTTTGCCGATGCCCGTGAAGCTCAACCGGGCGCCGGCGTTGTGTGTCTGTAATTGCGCGTGCATAACCACCTCTGAACACCGGTCAGGCGGCCCCGTTGCGGCGGCCGCCGGGGTAAAAATCAGTTCCACAAGCCGATTTTTTCCAGTTCCTGCTTGAAGTTGTCGCGGGTGATCAGCGTCACTTCATCCATGGCGGTGTACTTCGGGGGTTCCTTGCCGGTGGTGACCCAGTCGAACATCATCTTCGCGGTGTTGTAGCCCTCGATGTGCGGGCTTGGCAGCATCGAACCGAAGAAGCCGCTGTTGGCTTTCTTCAATTCGCCGATGGCGTCGGTGCCATTGATGCCGATGCCGATCACGTTGGCTGCGGCAAAGCCGGCGCTTTCCGTGGCGCGCACGCCGCCGAGCACGGTGTTGTCGTTCATGCCGCCGATGATCAGGTTTTTCGCACCGCTGGGCAGTTTGACCAGCGCCGAGTTGGTGGCGTCCATGCTGCCGGGTACATCGAGAGTCTTGGCGGCGGTGAACAGGATGTGGTCCTTGGGCATGCCGGCTTCTTCCAGGGATTTTACCGAGCCGTCAGTGCGTTTTTTGCCGGTGTCGAGTTCGTTGAAGGTGTTGATCACCGCGTAGGTGTCCTTCCAGTCCCAGCCGCGTTTTTTCGCCTCGGTCGCCATGGCGGCGCCCTGCTTCTGGCCGACTTCAAAGGCGGCCATGCCGAGGTACGGCACGTCCTCCATGAAGTTGCCCTTGGCGTCGACGAAGCGGTCATCCACGGCAATTACTTTCAAGCCGTTGGCCTTGGCTTTGGCGACGATGGCCGGGCCGAGGGACACGTCCGGCGGGCAGATCACGAAGCCCTTCGCACCGTTGGCGGCCAGGCTGTCGATGGCCGAGAGGGTTTTCTCGCCATCGGGCACGGCGATCTTGATCACGGTGAAACCATGCTCTTTGCCGGCTTTTTCGGCGAAGGCCCATTCGGTCTGGAACCATGGCTCTTCAGCCTGCTTGACCAGAAAACCGATCTTCACTTGCTCAGCGGCCAGCAGCAGGCCGCTCACGCTCAGGGCCGAGACCGCCACAGCGGCGCAGCACAGGGAACGCAAACCACGACGACGATTCATACGGGTGACTCCTTGTTGTTGTTTTTAAAGTCTTGGGTTTAACCAGCAAAGCGGTGACAGGGTGTGCCTGGCACGTCAACCTCGACGGCCAGTACCGCGCCATCCAGGGGGTGATCAAGGGGGCTAGCGGCGCTGGTGATGTAGAGGGTGGTGAGGTTCGGCCCGCCGAAGACACAACTGGTCGGGCGGCTGACGGGCAGTTCGAGGATGCGGTCGACCTCCCCCTCCGGCGTCAGGCGCAGCAGGCAACTGCCGTCCCAACGCGCGTTCCAGATATGGCCCTCGGCGTCCATGGCCGAGCCGTCCGGCCCACCGCGCGCGTGCGGGCCAAACCACACCTGAGCGTCGTGCAAACGGCCGTCAGGCTCGATTGAATGCTGATACAGCGTGCCATCCAGGCTGTCGCCAAAATGCACCTGGGTGCCGTCCTCGCTCCAGAGCAAGGTGTTGGGGATGCCCAGGCCGTGCAGCAGCGGCGTGACCTGCGCATCGGCGTCGATGCGAAACAGGCCACCGGAGCGCCGGGTGATGGGCAAATCTTCACCCTGCTCGCCGATGTTGTTCTGCATGGTGCCCAGCCACAGCCGGCCCTGGGCATCGCAGCGCGCTTCATTGCCACGGTTGCCCGGTTGCGGGTCGGCCACGCACAGCAGGGTCAAGGCTTCGGTCGCCAGGTCCAGCCGATAGACGCCGCTGCTCAGGGTCACCAGCGCATCACCGCTTTCACACGGGATAAACGCGGAGACATGCTCCGGCAACTGCCAAATCTGCAACTGCCCGCCCATCAGGCGAAGGGCCTGTTTGCCGGCAATATTGACCCAATACAGTGCCTGGGTCGGCGCGTCCCAGAACGGACCTTCGCCCAACTGCGCACGGTGCGGGGTGACTGCGTTCAACGGCATGCTGCCTCCTGTTTTTTACAGTGCATCGCGCGATGGCGTGCCATCCACTAGCCGCTGGATACGCAACGGGTTGGCGTTTTTCAACGCGTCGGGCAGCAGGCTATCAGGGTAATTCTGGAAGCACACCGGGCGCAGGAAGCGGTCGATGGCCAACGTGCCGACCGAGGTGCCACGGGCATCGGACGTCGCCGGGTACGGGCCGCCATGGACCATTGAGTCGCAGACTTCCACGCCGGTTGGATAGCCGTTGAGCAGGATGCGGCCGACTTTCCGCTCCAGCAACGGCGTGAGTTGGGCGAACTGCTCGAAGTCGGCCGGCTCGCCGATAATCGTTGCAGTGAGTTGGCCGTGCAGGCCATTCAGCGCGGCGCTGAGTTGCGCCTCGTCGGCCACTTCAACGAACACTGTGGTGGGGCCGAACACTTCTTCCTGCAGCACTTCATCACCGTCGATCAGCAGGCGCACGTCAGCCTTGAACAACTGCGGCTGCGCCTGATTGCCCGCCTGGGCGCTGCCGGCCAGATGTTGAATGCCAGGGTGCGCCAAGAGTTTTTCCAGGCCCTTGCCATAGCTGCTCAAGGTGCCGGCGTTAAGCATGGTCTGCGCCGGTTGATCACCGATCAGTTGCGCCACCTGTTGGGTAAATGCAGTGAATGCGGGCGACGCGATCCCGATCACCAGGCCGGGGTTGGTACAGAACTGACCGCAGCCTTGCACCACCGAGGCGGTCAGGTCGCGGGCGACGCTTTCTGCTCGCGCCTGCAACGCCTGAGGCAACACGATCACCGGGTTGATGCTCGACATCTCGGCGAATACCGGGATCGGTTGCGGGCGCGCCGCTGCCATGTCGCACAGCGCACGACCGCCCTTGAGCGAGCCGGTGAAACCGACCGCCTGGATCGCCGGGTGCTTGACCAGCGCTTCGCCGACGCCGCCGCCGAAGATCATATTGAACACACCCGCCGGCATCTCGGTGGCCTCGGCGGCCCGAATGATCGCATCGGCGACCTGTTCCGCCGTCGCCATGTGCCCGCTGTGCGCCTTGAACACCACCGGGCAGCCGGCCGCCAACGCAGCAGCGGTGTCGCCGCCTGCGGTGGAAAATGCCAGGGGGAAATTGCTCGCGCCGAACACCGCCACCGGGCCGAGGCCGATGCGGTATTGGCGCAGGTCCGGGCGCGGCAGCGGTTGACGGTCCGGCAGTGCCTTGTCGATGCGTGCACCGTAAAAATCGCCGCGACGCAGCACGGTAGCGAACAGGCGCATCTGGCCGCTGGTACGCCCGCGTTCGCCTTTGATACGCGCAGCGGGCAGCGCTGTTTCACGGCAGACCAGTTCGATGAAATTATCGCTCAGGGCATCCAGTTCGTCGGCGATCGCATCCAGGAACTGCGCGCGGCGCGCGGCGCTTAACACCCGGTAAGCCGGGTAAGCTGCTGCGGCAGCCTTGGCGGCAGCGTCGACTTCTTCCGGGGTGGCCTGGTAGAAGTCCTGAGGCAAGGCTTCGCCAGTGCTGGCATCGACGCTTTGCAGCTTGATGCTGCCGTTGGCGCTGCGCTGGCCGCCGATGTAGTTGTGGCCGAGGAACTGGGTCATGTTGATCTCCTTTAAAGGGTGACGACGTTGCCGGGTTCGAATGCCGCATGGGCGCTGCCGACACTGTTGATCAACGGCGCGCCGAACTCCGCCTGGCTGATCTCGAACACATCGCCCGGTTGGGTACGTATACCATCGGCGAATGACAGGGTGGCAGTGCCGAAGAAGTGGATGTGCACGTCTCCCGGCTTGAGGAACTGGCTGTATTTGAAATGGTGGTACTCAAGGTTTTCCAGGCTGTGGCACATATTGGCCTCGCCACTGAGGAATTCGTTCCGCCAGATCTCCTCACCGTTGCGCAGGATACGGCTGGTGCCGGCCAGGTGCTGGGGCAACTCGCCCACGCGCAGTTCCGGGCCATAGCTGCAACTGCGCAGTTTGGAGTGCGCCAGGTATAGATAATTTTTGCGCTCCATCACATGGTCGGAGAATTCATTGCCCACCGCGAACCCGAGGCGATAGGGCTTGCGGTCGTGGCCGATCACGTACAGGCCGCCGATCTCGGGCTCTTCACCGGCGTCTTCAGCAAACGGTGGTACCGGGAAAGCCTGGCCAGGGCGCACGACGATGCTGCCGTCGCCTTTGTAGAACCATTCCGGTTGTACGCCCGCCTGGCCCTCCGCTGGTTTGCCACCTTCCACGCCCCATTTGAAGATGCGCATGGTGTCGGTCATCGCGCTGTCATCACCGGCCTGCTGGTGCATTTTGTCCCGCGCCGAGGCGCTGCCCAGGTGGGTCAGGCCGGTACCGCTGATCAGCATGTGGGCCGGGTCCGGATGGTCCAGCGGTGGCAGGATTTTCAGGTCGGCCAGCAGCGCGGCGTAGTCGTAACTGTCGCCCAGGCCCAGGCTGTCCACCTGTTGCTGCAACTTGACGCCCGCCTCGATGGCCGCCAGCGCCAACTCGCGCACGCTGCGGGCCGTCTTCACTTCGCGCAACTGGGTGCCTTCCACCACACCGACGCGGCGCTCGCCGTTGCTTAACTCGAACTGAACTAAACGCATGAAGCTTCTCCTGGATTAAGTACGTGTGGCGCCACGAGCACTGGCGGCGAATTGGTCGGCGGGCAGCACATGCTTACGCTCCAGCAGGCGGTAGACCACGCCGGTCAGCAGCAGCCCGAAGACCATGACGGCCGACAGGAAGTACAAGCCCGAGGCCAGGTTGCCGGTGTATTCCTTGAGCGCGCCGATCACGAACGGACCGATATAGCCGCCGAGGTTGCCCACCGAGTTGATCAGTGCAATGCCCGCCGCCGCACTGGCACCGGCAAAGAACCGCCCCGGCAAGGTCCAGAACACCGCCGTGCAGGAAAACATCGCGAACGCCGCCAGGCACAGCGCCGCCATCTGCAATACCGGCACGCTCAGCCAGGCACTGAGGAACAGGCCGATGGCGCCGAGCACGTAGAGCACGGCGAGATGGCCGTAGCGGTCGTTCAAACGGTCGGAACTGCGCGGAATGATCAGCAGCCCGATGATCCCGAAGATGTACGGCACGGCGGAGACGAAGCCGGTGGTCAGGTCACTGCCGCCGAACTGTTTGATCAGGGTCGGCAACCACAGGCCCAGGCCATAGATGCTTAAGGTCACCGGCAGGTAGAACAGCGCCAGCAGCAACACGCGCTTGTCCTTGAGGGCGTGCAGCGGGTTGCCGTGGCGCGTCTGGCCGTAGGCTTGCAGGTCTTTATTCAGCTCGTCGGTGAGCCAGGCCTTTTCGTCCTCGCTCATCCACTTGACCTGCTTGGGGCCATCCGGCAGGTAGCGCAGCACCGGCCAGGTCAACAGGATCGCCGGGGTGCCGATCACGATAAACAGCCACTGCCAGCCGTGCAGGCCGAAGATGCCGTCCATGCCCAGCAGGCCGCCGGACACCGGGCCGGTAATCATCATCGCGATGGGTTGGGAGAGGATGAACAGCCCGAGGATCTTGCCGCGATGGCGCACCGGGAACCACTGCGTAATGTAGTAGAGGACGCCCGGAAAGAACCCGGCTTCAGCCGCGCCGAGCAGAAAGCGCATCACATAGAAGCTGTGTGGCCCTTGCACAAACGCCATGCCGATGGTGATGGCGCCCCAGGTCAGCATGATCCGCGCGAACCAGCGCCGCGCGCCGAAGCGGTCGAGCATCAGGTTGCTGGGGATCTCGAACAGGAAATAGCCAATGAAGAACAGCCCCGCGCCCAGACCATACGCGGCGTCGCCGATACCGACGTCGGCGCCCATGTGCAGCTTGGCGAAACCCACCGCCGAGCGGTCCACGTAGGCGATCAGGTACAGCAGGATCAGGAAGGGAATCAGTTTCAGCGTGATGCGCCGTATAAGCCGCAGTTCCTGGCTCATGGGGTCGATCTCCGATTGTTGTTTTTATAGAAGCTCGGGGCACGCCTCTCGCGAAAATTCGCCAGGGCCATACCTCAGTTAAGACCGACTATATAGTATGACTATTTGCAAAACAACACTTCCAAAGCTTCGATTTTGCGCTTATGTTTAGCTACGCATAGATCATATAGTCATACAATAAGAGAAACCGACATGCCTGATAAAAAGCCCGGCCTACGCTCCGCCCAGTGGTTTGGTACCGCCGACAAAAACGGCTTCATGTACCGCAGCTGGATGAAAAACCAAGGCATCGCCGACCATCAGTTCCACGGCAAACCGATCATCGGTATCTGCAACACCTGGTCGGAGCTGACCCCGTGCAACGCGCACTTCCGCCAGATTGCCGAGCACGTCAAACGTGGGGTGATCGAGGCCGGTGGCTTCCCCGTGGAGTTCCCGGT
This sequence comes from Pseudomonas fildesensis, assembly GCF_001050345.1. Taxonomy (GTDB): domain Bacteria; phylum Pseudomonadota; class Gammaproteobacteria; order Pseudomonadales; family Pseudomonadaceae; genus Aquipseudomonas; species Aquipseudomonas fildesensis. The sequence continues at coordinate 215,080 of NZ_LFMW01000039.1, forward strand.
GTTCTCCAACGGCGAATCGAACCTGCGCCCCACCGCCATGCTCACCCGCAACCTGGCGAGCATGGACGTGGAGGAAGCGATTCGCGGCAACCCCATCGACGGCGTGGTGCTGCTGACCGGGTGCGACAAGACCACCCCGGCGCTGCTGATGGGTGCGGCCAGTTGCGACGTGCCAGCCATCGTGGTCACCGGCGGGCCGATGCTCAACGGCAAGCACAAGGGCCAGGACATCGGTTCGGGCACGGTGGTGTGGCAGCTCAGCGAACAGGTCAAGGCCGGCACCATTACCCTGGATGATTTCCTCGCAGCCGAGGGTGGCATGTCGCGCTCGGCGGGCACCTGCAACACCATGGGCACCGCGTCGACCATGGCCTGCATGGCCGAAGCACTGGGCACCTCCCTGCCCCACAACGCGGCGATTCCTGCGGTGGATGCGCGGCGCTATGTGCTCGCTCACATGTCCGGCATGCGCGCCGTGGAGATGGTGCGTGAAGACTTGAAGCTGTCGAAGATCCTCACCAAGGAAGCTTTTGAAAACGCGATCCGCGTGAATGCGGCCATCGGCGGCTCGACCAACGCGGTAATCCACCTCAAAGCCATCGCCGGGCGTATCGGTGTCGAGCTCGACCTCGACGACTGGACCCGCATGGGCCGCGGCATGCCGACAATTGTCGACCTGCAACCGTCGGGGCGTTTCCTGATGGAGGAGTTCTATTACGCCGGTGGTTTGCCCGCCGTGCTGCGCCGCCTCGGTGAAGCCAACCTGATCCCGCACCCGAACGCCTTGACGGTCAACGGTAAGTCTCTGGGCGAGAACACCAAGGACTCGCCGATCTACGGCCAGGACGAAGTGATCCGCACACTCGACAACCCGATCCGCGCGGACGGCGGCATTTGTGTGCTGCGCGGTAACCTCGCGCCGCTGGGCGCCGTGCTCAAGCCCTCCGCCGCCAGCCCGGAGCTGATGCAGCATCGTGGCCGCGCCGTGGTGTTCGAGAACTTCGACATGTACAAGGCGCGCATCGACGACCCGGAACTGGACGTGGATGCCAATTCGATCCTGGTCATGAAAAACTGCGGGCCCAAGGGTTACCCGGGCATGGCCGAAGTCGGCAACATGGGCCTGCCGGCCAAGCTGCTGGCCCAGGGTGTGACCGACATGGTGCGGATTTCCGATGCGCGCATGAGCGGCACGGCGTATGGCACGGTGGTGTTGCACGTGGCGCCGGAAGCTGCCGCCGGCGGGCCGTTGGCCACGGTGCAGGAAGGCGACTGGATCGAGCTCGATTGCGCCAATGGCCGCCTGCACCTGGACATCTCCGATGCAGAGTTGGCGGCGCGCATGGCCGACCTGAAACCGCCGCAAAACCTGATCGTCGGCGGCTATCGCCAGCTGTACATCGACCATGTGCTGCAGGCCGACCAGGGGTGCGACTTTGATTTCCTGGTGGGTTGCCGTGGGGCCGAAGTCCCCCGTCATTCCCACTAAGTGGGATGCTATGATGCCGCCTATTTAGCCAGAGCATCGCCCCTGTTATGGATCACCAGCCGCCCAAGCCACGCAAGAGCATGCACGCCCAAATCGTTCAGGACTTGGGCATGCACATCGTTTCCGGTCGCTTCAAGCCCGAAGAACGACTGCCCATGGAAGCCACGCTCTGCGAGGAATACAAGGTCAGCCGCTCGGTATTGCGCGAAGCGACCCGAGTGCTCAGCGCCAAGGGCCTGGTGTATTCCAAGCCACGGGTGGGCGCGGTGGTGCGGCCACGCTTGAAGTGGCATTTGCTCGACCCGGACGTACTGTCCTGGCTGATGCAGTCCACGCCCCACAGCGAATTTTTCAACACCCTGGCCGGTGTGCGGCGAATCCTCGAACCGGAAATCGCCGCCATGGCCGCGACCACCGCCACCGACGACGACATCACCACCATCGAAAAAGCCTACCTCGGCATGGAAACCGCGAATACCCACGAAGAGCTGTTGCAGGCTGACCTGGACTTCCACCGCGCGATTGCCGACGCCACCCGCAACGACTTGCTCGCCTATATGTGCAACATGCTGTCGTTGCCGTTGCGCGAGTCGATCAACATCACCAACCGCCGCCCGGATATCCAGGGCCTGAGCCTGCCGCGCCACAAGGCGATCCTCACCGCCATCCAGAACCGCGACGCCCTCGGCGCCCGGCATGCGTCGCTGGTGCAACTGGATGACACGCGCGTGGCGCTGGATACGGTGATGAATGTGCTGACGCCGCTTTAACGCCAGGTGAAAAAATGTGGGAGGGGGCTTGCTCCCGATGGCGGTGGATCAGTCACAGCAACATTGACTGGTCTACCGCCATCGGGAGCAAACCCCCTCCCACATTGGGTTCGGCGTGGGCCGTTACAGGGTGTAGGCGATTCCTACCTGCACTGTACGCGGTGCGCCTGGGTAAGCGTAAATGTTGCCGAACGCACCCTCTTCAAACTCGCGGTTGAACAGGTTCTTCACATCCAGGTTCAGCCGAACTTTCTCGTTGACCTTGTAGTAGCTGAGCAGGTCGACCACCGTGTAGGCATCCATCGAGAACGCAGTGTTGGACGTCTGCCCGGCGCGTTCATCCACGTACTTGGCACCCGCGCCAAGCCCAAGGCCCTTGAGGGCGCCGTCCTGGAATTCGTAGACGTTGAGCAGGCTGAAGCTGTTGCGCGGAATGTTCAGCAAACGGGTACCGGAGCGGATCGTGTTGTCCTTGGTGACTTCGGCGTCCACATAGGCATAGCCACCGATCACGCGCCACTCAGGGGTGATATTGCCGGAGATGTTGAGGTCAAAGCCACGGCTGCGCACTTGGCCTGCGGCGACGTTGAAGGTTGAGACCACGGGGTCGGTGGTGAGGACGTTTTTCTTCTCGATCTGGTAGATCGCCGCGTCAACACTCAATTGGCGATCCAGAGCTTCCCACTTGATGCCCATCTCGTAGGACTTGCCTTTCTCTGGCTCGAACCCGCCACCGAGACGCGCAGCGCCGGTGTTGGGCTTGAACGAGCGCGCGGCGTCGGCATAGACCGCGACGGTGTCGGTGAGGTCGTAGATCACGCCCACGCGTGGAGTGACGGCATTGTCCGCCGCCTGAAAACTGCCAGGCCCCTGCAAGTAGGACGTGTAATCATGTTCAAAACGTTCGAAGCGCGCACCGGCCAACACTTTCAAGCGCTCGGTCAGCGCCACTTGGTCCTGGACGAAGGCCGCGTACGTCTTGAGGTTTTCCTTGTCGTGGGTCGTTGTGCGCGTCAGCGGTGGACGCGTCTGGCCATATACCGGGTCGAAGATATCGATCGGGTAAGTGCCGGCTGTGGCGCTGGAGCGCTGGATGATCGAATTGTAGTCGTAGTCTTCGTACTCGATGCCGGTCAGCAAGGTGTGATCAAAGCCACCTGTTGAAAAATGGCCCGTCAGGTTGAGTTGGTAGTCCTTGTCGGTCCACTCAAGCTTGCGGTAGTTGAAGTTGCGTTGCAGCGTGCGGCCATCTGCGCTCAGGCCGTTGGCTTCGATGGCGTTACCTTGCAAGGTGCCGTCCAGCCATTGGAAACCGCCGCCAAGGGTCCAGTTTTCATTGAGCAGGTGCTCAAAACGCAACTGGGCCATGTTGTTGTCGTTATGGAGTTTGCCGACATCTTTATCGCCCCAGAAAGTATCGCGCGACGCGGTGCCTTTCTGGTTGGGATAACGCGTCAGCCCACGGTCAAGCGGGTGATTGTTGCGCATAAAATCGCCTTCGAAGATCACCTTGGTGTCATCGCTGGCTTGCCACGTGATAACAGGCGCCACGCCGTAGCGCTCAGTTTCGACATGGTCACGGAAGGTGTCGCCGCCCTCGCCCACCACGTTCAGCCGATAGGCCAGGCGACCTTGCTCGTCCAGCGGGCCTGCGGCGTCGAGCGTTGCACGCTGCATGCCCTGGTCGTTGAGCTGGCTGCCGAGGGTCACCGTCGGTTCGGCCAGCGGTTGCTTGGAGACCACGTTGAAAGTGCCGCCGGGGTCGCCTCGGCCGTAGAGCATGGTCGCTGGGCCGCGCAGCACTTCCAGACGCTCGATGGTATTGGCGTCCGGCATGTTCGGGTAGCCACGATTGATCGGGAAACCGTTGCGGTAGAACTCGCCCGTGGTAAAGCCGCGCACGGTGAAGGTGGTGAGGCCCTGCCCGCCGAAGTTGTTCGCGCGGCCCACGCCACCGGCGTAGTCCAACGCATCCTGCAGGCGCGTAGCGCCGATGTCCTCGACCACTGCTTTGGACACTACGCTGATCGACTGCGGTGTTTCATGAATCGAGGTGTCGGTACGCGTCGCACTGGCCGAACGTGTGGCGTGGTACCCCTGCACCGGCCCTTGCGCCGTCTCGTAGTCCGCCGCGCCGGTTACAGTGGTCGCTTGCAGCTCAAGACTGGTTTTTTCGGAGGAGGCAACGTCTGCCCATGTGAAAGGGGAAAACGCCTGAAGCACGCAGAGGGAAATCAGGGTACGACGCATGGATGTTGGACCTAGTGAATGAGCCAGTTGGGGCGGCATATCTGCCAATAAATCGCCGCGTATCGTATACCAAACAATTCTTGTTTGATATGAATTCTCATTCACTGCTTTTTGAATAACAGCTTTTTACCAAACCCCAACCCGACAAACGTCCAGCCGAAAAAAAGCCACTCAATTGAGTGGCTTATAAAACCGCATAGCGCCTCAGCGATAGCGTTCCAGCCAATGCGCGTAAGGGGCGGGCAAGGTCCAGGAGGACTTCTCGACGCCCAGCTCTTTCGCCGCAAAGTAAGCCCAATGCGGATCAGCCAAGTGCGCGCGACCGACCGACACCAGGTCGAGTTGGCCGGCCTGCAATGCGCCTTCCGCCAGTTGCGGCGTGCCAAAGCCCCAGGCCGACGTCACCGGGATACCGGCTTCACGGCGCACGCGCTCGGCGATAGTGCCCATGAACGCGGGACCCCACGGAATGTTGGTGTCGGGGATAGTGAAGCCGACGCTGACGCTCAGCAGGTCCAGGCCGCCAGCCTTGAAGCGGCGGGCCAGTTCGATGGATTCGGTGAGGGTCTGTTCGTCGCGGCCGTCGTATTCGATCACGCCGAAACGTGCGGTCAGCGGCAGGTTTTCCGGCCAGACTTCACGCACGGCGGCCAGGGTTTCCAGGAGGAAACGGCTACGGTTGTCGAAGCTGCCGCCGTAAGCGTCGGTGCGCTGGTTGGAATGTTCGGAGAAAAAGCTCTGGCCCAGGTAACCGTGGGCGAAGTGCAGTTCGATCCACTCAAAACCGGCGTCACGGGCGCGGCGTGCGGCATCGACGAAGTCCTGGCGCACCCGGGCAATATCCTCCAGGGTCATGGCGCGTGGCACTTGGGGCAGGTTGGCACCGAACGCAATCGCCGACGGTGCGATGGTTTCCCAGCTGCGCGCATCGGAAGTCGGCATGTGGTCGTCGCCTTCCCACGGGCGGTTGGCGCTGGCCTTACGACCGGCATGGCCGATCTGGATGCCCGGCACCGAGCCTGCAGCCTTGATGGCCTTGACCATCGGCACGAAGGCCTCGGCATGCGCGTCGCTCCAGAGGCCGGCACACCCTGGGGTGATACGGCCTTCAGGGCTAACGGCGGTGGCCTCAACGACGAGCAAACCGGCGCCGCCACGGGCCATGCTGGCCAGGTGCACGAGGTGCCAGTCGTTGACGATGCCATCGTCGGCCATGTATTGGCACATCGGAGGGATGGCGATGCGATTGCGCAGGGTCACGTCTTTGAGTGTGTACGGTTCGAACAATGCGGACATGGGTGAGCTCCCGAGAGTTGATGTCTGTTTCGATAGTTCGATGGTAATCGAACTATGGTGTTAAACGATACCCCCCTGTTATCATTCAGCTCATGCGAGCCTTTAAACACCCCCCTCTTCAAGACCTGACACTCGAACGCCTGCTGTATGCGTTGAGCGACCCGGTGCGCCTGGAAATCGTACGCTGCCTGGCCGGCGTGCCCGAGGCCACGTGCGGCGAACTGGACGGCGGGCGGCCTAAGTCCAGCATGTCCCATCACTTCCGGGTGCTGCGCGACGCCGGGCTGGTGCACACCCGCAGTGCGGGTACCACTCATCTGAATTCGTTGCGCAGCGATGTGCTGGAAGAGCGGTTTCCCGGGTTGCTCGCCAGCATTCTTGCCCAGCGGTAGGTAGGGTCAATTCAGCAGGTCTTGAGTATTAACTCACTGCCCTATTTTGCGGACGGGGGCACATCGAGCATCTGCGCTCTATAGACTTTGTAAATCTGTTGCACTTCAGGATTATCTAGGTTTTCGTAGGTAATCCCTTCCTTATCGAGGCCATCCAGCCCCTTGATACCACCAATCATTCCTGGCCACTCATCACGGTGGGCAATATCTACCACGAAGGGTTTCAGGTAATTATTCAGATGCCCTTTGAATGGCGCCCCTCTCTCTTCACTGAGTGCTCGAAGGTAGTCGTCCTTGTTCGTTCTCGACCACTCAATCGCGAACTTTGCTCGATAACAAAGTTCCATGAAAACAAGCAGAATCGTGCGGCCATTTCCATCGAGAAAAGGATGAGCAAATGCCAATTGACCCATCACATCGCCAGGATGATCTCTAAAGCGCTTCTTGTTCGAAGCCAGTTCAAGGGCATAGTCAACGGAGAGCTTGATCGAGCCAGGATGCTCGAAGACAGTATGGCGGGGATCGTCCTGTGAACCCTTGAAAACTGCAAGATGCGGTACGAGATCATTTCGGTCTTTACCTGCCCAATGATAGAAGTCAGAGAACAAGATCTCGTGCACTCTAAGTAGGCACTTATAATCAATCGGTTTTTTCTTAGCCAAGTACCCAAGCGCATCTTCCATGCTCAGTTCAAACGAAAGATGCTCGGACTCTTTTACCTCGACGGGATCTTTAAGCTGTAAAGCATTTTGAAGATACCCAGCGGTTTAAAAATCGCCGAAGGGATCAAAACTCATGCGCTGAGTTTCTTCTTCGAGCGCCGCTTCTCCTGAAGATAGCTACCCTGAAGAGCCAGGGTTTCTGACTTGCTCAGAATGCCTTTCCTCTTAAGATTTACCAACAACTGCTCCACACCATCCAATTCAACTACATCCCCAGCCAATCCGGTGATCGCCACAGCCATACGGCTTACAACGTCACGTTCAGCAGTGACATGATGAGCTTTCGCCAGCCTGCGCACTTTGCCAGCAACACTGTCATCGGTTGTTTTAGTCATCTGAAATCCCTCAATTTGCCCTCCGAGCATAGCATGGCGGCGGCCCTTACTCTCAAGCCAACTCAAAGAGTGCATAGCTGATTTTATCCGCAGCTGTGGCCATGGTTACCCACCCCCACCGAACCTTTCACGTTAAACCAGCGTCCGAGCTAAGGCACTGTTGCTTACCGCTCGCGCGAGGTCCTCGTTTGAAAGCCGCCATCATCAAAAAATACCGCCTGATCATCAAGACCATGGGCTACGTGGGCTGGGCCCTGTTCTGGCTGTTGCTGTGGGACGTCGCCGTCACCGTGGACTTCATGCTGTTTCTCACCGCCAAGATCAACCTGCCGCTGATGCCCCTGACCTTGCTCGGCTCGGCGCTGGTGGTGCTGATCAGCTTTCGTAACAGCAGCGCTTACAACCGCTGGTGGGAAGCCCGCACCCTGTGGGGGTCGATGGTCAACAACTCGCGCAGCTTTGCGCGCCAGGTGCTGACCCTGATGGACGACCCGGACGGCGAAGTGAACCCGGTCAAGGCCACCTTGCTGCGTCGCCATGTGGCCTATGTGAACTGCCTGGCCGCGCACCTCAAGGGCGAACCCTGCCCCCAGGAAGTACGGGCCTTTATTCCCTCCGAGGAATTTGCGCGCAACGGCGCCACCAACAACTTTGCCAATGACATCCTGACCGGCTCGGCGGCGCTGCTGGCCAAGGAATACAAGGCCGGGCACCTGGACAGCATTCGCCTGGCGCGGCTGGAGTCGACCCTGGTGGACCTGTCCAACGCCCAGGGCGGCATGGAACGTATCGCCAACACGCCGCTGCCCTACCCTTACGTGTATTTCCCGCGGCTGTTTATCTCGCTGTTCTGCCTGATCGTGCCGGTGGGCCTGGTGGAGTCCCTGGGCTGGTTCACCCCGCTGGCCTCCACGGTGGTGGGCTTTATGCTGCTGGCCATCGAACGCATCGGCACCGACCTGCAAAGCCCGTTCCACTCCAGCGAACACCAGATCCAGATGGAAACCATCTGCGAAACCATCGAGAAAAACCTGCAGTCGATGCAGCGTGATGCGCTGGGTGGCGAGCGCATCGGCTAAACACCCCCTTTCGGCCTCAAGTGCTTGCCCCCGCAGTCGATATAGTGGGGGTACGCATGGGCCACACACCCCCTCCTAAACAACACATGCGACGCTCATCGCTACCGTTTTTCCTTGCCAAAACTATAAATACCCGCGGGAGAAGTCATGAATATCAAGCAGAAGCTGACCTGGGCGTTTGCCACCATCGCGTGCCTGCCAGTTATCCTGGTGGCCGTGCTCGTTGTGCTGAATGTGCGCGACGGGGCCCTGGCCAATTTCCTCGACAGCAGCGGTCGCGAGATTCGCCAGATCGACAATGGCATGAAGCAGTTTTTCGACGGCATCAGCCAGAACGTCGACTTTGTGGCCAAGGACCCGCGCGTTGTCGCGGCCAAGGACCTCAAGAGCTACGCCGGCGCCGACGCCGCGCAAATCCCCCTAACCCCTACCAACAAAGACCTGTTGGCGATTTTCGACCAGTTCGCCAAGAGCCACCCGAGCACCGCCTACCTGTCCCTGGGGCTGAGCGACGGCGGCTACGCCAGTTGGCCTGACGACACCAAACTGAACAACTACGACCCGCGCGTGCGCCCCTGGTACAAAGCTGCCATCGCCGCGCCGGGCACCACCGTGCGCACCGGCGCCTACTACTGGGCCCCGGACGATGTGGTACTGATCGGCACCGTGCACACCGTCGCCGACGCCACCGGCAATATCCTGGGCGTGGTCGGCCTGGATGTGTCGCTCAAGCAACTCACCGAACTGGTGCGCAACATCAAGCTGGGCGACAGCGGCTACCTGATGCTGGTGGAAGCCAACGGCAACGTGCTGGTGGACCCCAGCGACGCCAAGCACAACTTCAAGCCCCTGGCCGATATCGGCCCCAACTATGCCGAACTGGCCAAACGCGGCGATGGCGTGACCCAGATCGAGATCAATGGCGTGCCGTACATGGCCAACGTGGTCAGTTCCCAGGGCCTGGGCTGGCGTTTTATCGGCTTGATCAAGCGTGACGAAGTGATGGCCGGCGCGACCAGCCTGACCTGGCTGATCGCCGCTATTGCGGCGGCACTGGCCGTGGTGTTCGCGATTGTCGGCGCCAGTTTCGCCAGCGTGATCGTGCGCCCGATTCGCGGCGTGGCCGACGGCCTGCAAGAGATTGCCGAAGGTGAAGGCGACCTCACCCGCCAGCTCAAGGTGCAGGGCAAGGACGAAACCGCCAGCCTGGCGGGCTGGTTCAACCAGTTCCTGAGCATGATCGCTCAACTGGTGCAGCGCATCGGCAACGCCTCCTCCGACCTGCAAACCGCCGCCGCCGATACCCGTGAAGTCGCACACAACATGAACCAGGCCGCCGGTCGCCAACGCGAAGCCGTGGAACTGGTGAGCACTGCGTTCAACGAAATGGTGGCCACCTCAAACGAAGTCGCCCGCTCCTGCAGCGCCGCCGCGACCAGCGCCGACGAAGGCTATCGCGATGTGCACAACGGCCAGCAGCACATCGGCGAAGCCACTGGCAGCGTGCTCAAACTGAGCGAAGACTTGCAAAAGTCGACCCAGACCATGCAGTTGCTCGAACAGGACAGCAAGAACATCAACACCATCCTCGACACCATCCGCTCCATCGCCGAACAGACCAACCTGCTGGCACTCAACGCTGCGATTGAAGCCGCACGCGCCGGTGACCAGGGCCGTGGCTTTGCCGTAGTGGCCGACGAAGTCCGCGCCCTCGCCCGACGCACCGCCGACTCCACCGGCGAGATCGACAGCCTGCTCGGCAACCTCGCCCGCCGCACCCAGGAAGTTACCCTGCAGATGCAGGGCAGCCTGCAGGTCTCGCACACCAGCGTGGAACGCATCCAGCAGGCCCGCGACAGCTTCGACAAGATCCTTGGCTCGGTGGACTCGATTCGCGACCAGAACACCCAGATCGCCACGGCCGCCGAAGAGCAACACCAAGTGGCCGAAGAGATCAACCGGCACATCGCGCAGATCCATGCCGATGCGCAGTTGGTCGAGGAATTTGCCCACACGGCGCAAACCGGGTCCGGGCGGTTGACGGATATTTCGGGGCAGCTCAAGGGCTTGGTGGGGCGGTTCAAGTTCTAAGCGCGTTAACGAGGGGTGAACCGTTCACCGCCTTGACTCTCCCCTGCAAACTTTAGGAGATGGTGCCGTCGCAGAACAAGGCCCTGGCCTGCAGGCGGTGCGCGTCAGTCGACTGACCGTGGTGACTATGTGATCGCGTACGCGCTGCCGTAGCCGCTCAGGGCACCTGGCGGTGTTCTAGCCGGCGCCCTGCTGATACTCCCGAGGCGTACAGCCAAACTCGCGACGAAACACCGTGTGCAGGTACTGCGCCGACTTGAAGCCGCACTTGGCCGCAATATCGGCAATCGCCAGCTCATGGTTTTCCAGGCCCTTGGCCGCGGCTGTGAGTTTGAAGCGCAGGATCTCGTCGTGCACGCTGCAACCGCGCACCTTGCGAAAATGCGCTTCCAGGGACGACCGTGATACGCCGACATAGGCCGCGACTTGTGCGGTCTTGATGCCCTGGCAGGCGTATTGACGGATAAACAGCAGCGCCTGCATCACGTACGGATTGCCCAAGGGTTGATGCAGGCTGGAGGCTTGCACGTTGATCGCGTCCGGCGGTACCAGAATCTGCGTGCCCGCGCAGGGTTTGCCGTGCAGCATTTGATGCAGCAGGGCCGCAGCGGTACGGCCCATGGTCTCGGTGCCCTGGATCACTGAACTCAGCGGTACGCGCGTGAGGGTGCGGGTCAGCGGGTCGTTGTCGATGCCGATCAACGCGACCTGCTCCGGCACCGCGATGCCGGCGGTGAGGCAGGCCTGCAGCAGTTGCCGGGCGCGGGCGTCGGTGACAGCGATGATGCCGATGGGTTTGGGCAGGCTCTGCAGCCAGGCGATTTGCTGTTCGACGGCGCTGTCCCACAGCGGCGCGCTGGTGCCCAGGCCGCGATAAACCTCAACGTGCAAACCATCGCGTTGCAGCAGTTGGCGAAAGGCTTTTTCGCGCTCCTGGGCCCAGCGATTGGCTTGGGCTTGCGGCAGGCTGAAGCAGGCAAAACGGGTCAGGCCGGCCTCGATCAAATGCGCGTACGCCAGTTTCATCAAGGCATGGTTGTCGGTGGCCACGTAGGGAATGCCCTTGGGGTAGGCGCGCGCATCCTGGTAGGAACCACCCACCGCCACCACCGGCAGCTTGATGTCGGCCAGCGCCTCGCCGATCAGTGGGTCGTCGAAGTCGGCAATGATGCCGTCGCCCTGCCAGCGCTCGATGCCTTTGAGGCGGCAGAGAAAATCTTCTTCCAGGAACAAATCCCACGAAGCGCGGGTGCTGCTCAGGTAATTGCCGATGCCGGTGATGATGCCGCGGTCGTAGATTTTGCTGCCGTTGAACAACAGGGCGATACGGTGAACGGGCGGTAGGGTTTTCATTGTTTTTGTCCTGAGGCCTGTCGCTACAGACTAGCCCCCACCACTCAAAATCGCACTACGCTTTGGTGATTTTCATAATCGGCAGGCCCTATGCCGTTGCTAGTATCGAGACACCGCCAAGAACAATAAGGAAAACGCCATGCAGTACTTCCCCGGTGTCGAGAAGGTTCGCTTCGAAGGCCCTGCCAGCGACGCCCCCCTCGCCTTTCGCCACTACGACGCCAATAAGCTGATCCTCGGTAAGCCCATGCGCGAACACCTGCGGATGGCTGCGTGTTATTGGCACACCTTTGTCTGGCCGGGAGCGGACATGTTTGGCGTGGGCACCTTCAAGCGCCCGTGGCAGCGCAGCGGCGACCCGCTGGAACTGGCGATCGGCAAGGCCGACGCAGCGTTTGAGTTTTTCTCCAAGCTGGGCATCGATTACTACAGCTTCCACGACACCGACGTCGCGCCGGAAGGCAGTTCGCTCAAGGAATATCGCCACCACTTCGCGCAGATGGTCGACCACCTGGAGCACCATCAGGAGCAGACCGGCATCAAGCTGCTGTGGGGCACTGCCAACTGCTTCAGCAACCCACGTTTTGCTGCCGGTGCGGCGAGCAATCCAGACCCGGAAGTGTTCGCCTACGCCGCCGCCCAGGTGTTCAGTGCGATGAACGCTACCCTGCGGCTCAAGGGCTCGAATTATGTGCTGTGGGGCGGCCGCGAGGGCTATGAAACCCTGCTCAACACCGACCTGAAACGCGAGCGCGAGCAGCTCGGGCGCTTCATGCGCATGGTGGTGGAGCACAAGCACAAGATCGGTTTCAAGGGCGACCTGCTGATCGAACCCAAGCCCCAGGAGCCGACCAAGCATCAATACGATTACGACAGCGCCACGGTGTTCGGCTTCCTGCATGAGTACGGCCTGGAACACGAGATCAAGGTGAATATCGAGGCCAACCACGCGACTCTGGCGGGGCACAGTTTTCATCACGAGATTGCCACCGCCGTGTCCCTGGGGATTTTCGGCAGCATCGACGCCAACCGCGGCGACCCACAGAACGGCTGGGACACCGACCAGTTCCCCAACAGCGTCGAGGAGATGACCCTCGCCACTTATGAAATCCTCAAGGCCGGGGGCTTCAAGAATGGCGGGTACAACTTCGATTCCAAGGTGCGCCGCCAGAGCCTGGACGATGTGGACCTGTTCCACGGGCATGTGGCTGCCATGGACGTGCTCGCCCTGGCGCTGGAGCGTGCGGCGGCGATGGTGCAGAACGACCGGTTGCAGCAGTTCAAGGACCAGCGTTATGCCGGGTGGCAGCAGCCGTTGGGCCAAGCGGTGCTGGCCGGTGAGTTCAGCCTGGAGTCGCTGGCCGAACACGCGTTTGCCCATGAACTGAACCCGCAGGCGGTGAGTGGGCGCCAGGAGATGCTTGAGGGGGTGGTCAACCGGTTTATCTACACCTGACGGCAAGTCGCTTTTGTGGCGAGGGAGCTTGCTCCCGCTGGGCTGCGAAGCAGCCCCATTCCAGGCTATGCGCTTGCACCTGACACACCGCAGTGTCAGGTTTTGGGCCTGCTTCGCAGCCCAACGCGGGGCAAGCCCGCTCGCCACAAAAAAGCCTGCTCACGCTCATTACAGTGTTCGTCTACAGTTCTACCCGCATCACGCTGTGTCTATCCAACAACAATAAAAGGACGCACCACCATGAAGTCATTCAAACGCACCCTGCTCGCTACTGCCCTGGCCCTGCTCGCCCTGCCGGTGATGGCCGATTCCGCCCACCCGAAAATCGGCTTCTCCATCGACGACCTGCGCCTGGAGCGCTGGTCACGCGACCGCGATTACTTCGTCGCAGCGGCGGAAAAGCTCGATGCCAAAGTCTTCGTACAGTCAGCCGATGCCAACGAGCAGAAGCAGATTTCACAGATTGAAAACCTGATCTCCCGCGGCGTCGACGTGATCGTTATCGTGCCGTTCAACGCCACGGTGCTGACCAACACCGTCGCCGAAGCCAAAAAGGCCGGGATCAAGGTGGTGTCTTACGACCGCCTGATCCTCAACGCGGATATCGACGCCTACATCTCCTTCGATAACGAAAAAGTCGGCGAGATGCAGGCCAGTGGCGTGCTGCAAGCGGCGCCCAAGGGCAACTACTTCCTGCTCGGCGGCGCGCCTACCGACAACAACGCCAAGGTGCTGCGCGAAGGCCAGATGAAGGTGCTGCAACCGGCCATCGACAAGGGCGATATCAAGATAGTCGGCCAGCAGTGGGTCAAGGAATGGAACCCCACCGAAGCCCTGAGCATCGTCGAAAACGCGCTGACCCGAAACAACAATAAAATCGACGCCATCGTCGCCTCCAACGACGCCACCGCCGGCGGTGCGATCCAGGCCCTGGCCGCGCAGAAGCTGGCGGGCAAGGTGCCAATTTCCGGCCAGGACGCCGACCTCGCCGCGATCAAACGCGTGATCGATGGCACCCAGACCATGACCGTATACAAGCCGCTCAAGCTGATCGCCACCGAAGCCGCCAAGCTCTCGGTACAGCTGGCACGCAATGAAAAGCCTACCTACAGCTCGCAGTACGACAACGGCAGCAAGAAAGTCGACACCATCCTGCTCACCCCGACCCCGCTGACCAAGGCCAATATCGACCTGTTGGAGAAGGACGGGTTTTACACCAAAGAGCAGATTGGCCTGTAGGCACCCGCTTGCTCGCGAAAGACGTCAACGATAACGCAGCGCTATCCGGTAGCCCATGTCGCTTATGCGTTCTTCGCGAGCAAGCTAGCTTCTACAGTACGTTTCGTCAGCCTTTTGTGTGAGCCTTAACAATGTCCGACTACCTGCTGCAAATGAACGGCATCGTCAAAACCTTTGGCGGTGTCAAGGCGCTGAACGGCATCGATATCCAAGTGCGCCCGGGGGAATGCATCGGCCTGTGCGGTGAGAACGGCGCCGGTAAATCGACCTTGATGAAAGTGCTGTCGGCGGTCTACCCCTATGGCACCTGGGAGGGTGAAATCCTCTGGGACGGGCAGCCACTCAGGGCCCAGTCCATCAGCGAAACCGAGGCAGCGGGCATCGTCATCATTCACCAGGAGCTGACCCTGGTGCCGGACCTGTCGGTGGCCGAAAACATCTTCATGGGCCACGAACTGACGTTGCCCGGCGGGCGCATGAACTACCCGGCAATGATCCATCGTGCCGAAGCGTTGATGCGTGAACTCAAGGTGCCGGACATGAACGTCGCGCTGCCGGTGTCGCAGTACGGCGGCGGCTACCAGCAACTGGTGGAGATCGCCAAGGCCCTCAACAAAAAGGCGCGCCTGTTGATTCTCGACGAGCCCTCCTCCGCCCTGACCCGCTCGGAAATCGACGTATTGCTCGACATCATCCGCGACCTCAAGGCCAAGGGCGTGGCCTGCGTGTACATCTCGCACAAGCTCGATGAAGTGGCCGCCGTGTGCGACACCATTGCCGTGATTCGCGACGGCAAGCACATCGCGACCACGGCCATGGCCGACATGGACATCCCGCAAATCATCACGCAAATGGTCGGGCGCGAGATGAGCAACCTCTACCCCACCGAGCCCCATGAGGTGGGTGAGGTGATTTTCGAAGCGCGTAACGTCACCTGCTATGACGTCGACAACCCCAAGCGCAAACGGGTCGACGATGTGTCGTTCGTGCTCAGGCGCGGGGAAATCCTCGGCATCGTCGGGCTGGTCGGCGCCGGGCGCACGGAGCTGGTGTCGGCGCTGTTCGGCGCCTACCCCGGCCGCTACAGCGCCGAGGTTTGGCTGGACGGCCAGGTGATCGATACGCGCACGCCGCTCAAATCGATCCGCGCCGGGCTGTGCATGGTGCCCGAGGATCGCAAGCGCCAGGGCATCATCCCCGACCTCGGCGTGGGCCAGAACATCACCCTGGCCGTGCTCGACACCTACGCCCACCTGACCCGCATCGACGCCGAAGCCGAACTGGGCAGCATCGACCAGCAAATCGCGCGCATGCACCTCAAGACCGCCAGCCCGTTCTTGCCGATCACCAGCCTGTCGGGCGGCAATCAGCAAAAGGCCGTGCTGGCAAAAATGCTGATGGCCAAGCCGCGCGTACTGATCCTCGACGAGCCCACGCGCGGGGTGGACGTGGGTGCCAAGTATGAGATCTACAAGCTGATGGGCGCGTTGGCGGCCGAGGGCGTGTCGATCATCATGGTCTCGTCGGAGCTTGCCGAAGTGCTCGGCGTGTCCAACCGCGTGCTGGTGATCGGCGACGGCCAGTTGCGCGGCGATTTCATCAACCAAGGGCTTACCCAGGAACAGGTACTCGCCGCCGCGCTCAGCCAAAATAATAACCATCGGAAGACCGCGTAGATGAATCAGGTCAAACACCTTTTCACCCGCTACAAAATGCTCGCGCTGGTGATCGCCGTGGCGTTCATCTGGCTGTTTTTCAGCTGGCAGACCGAGGGCGGGTTTCTGACGCCGCGCAACCTGTCCAACCTGCTGCGGCAGATGTCGATCACCGGGATCCTGGCGTGCGGCATGGTGCTGGTGATCATCAGCGGCGAGATCGATTTGTCGGTAGGTTCGTTGCTGGGATTATTGGGCGGGCTCGCGGCGATTCTCGACGTGGTCTATCACATCCCGCTGTTGGCCAACCTCAGCCTGGTGGCGTTGTGCGGGCTAATGATCGGTTTGGCCAACGGCTACATGACCGCCTACCTGCGCATCCCGTCGTTTATCGTCGGCCTGGGCGGGATGCTGGCGTTTCGCGGGATTCTGTTGGGGATTACCGGCGGCACCACGATTGCGCCGGTGTCGCCGTCGCTGGTGTATATGGGCCAAGGGTATTTGCCGCACACGGTGGGCGTCGGGCTGGGCGTGTTGCTGTTTGCGCTCACCCTGTTTCTGACCTGGAAGCAGCGACGCAACCGGGCGCTGCATGGCTTGTCGGCACACTCACTGGTGCGCGATGTACTGCGCGTGGTGGTCATCGGTGCGGTACTCGCCGGGTTCGTCACGACACTCAACAGCTACGACGGCATCCCCGTGCCGGTGCTGTTGTTGCTGGTGCTGCTGGGCGTGTTCAGCTACGTCACCCGCCAGACCGTGTTCGGCCGCCGCGTGTATGCGGTGGGCAGCAACATGGAAGCCACGCGCCTGTCGGGCATCAACGTGCAGGCGGTGAAACTGTGGATCTTCGGCATCATGGGCGTGATGTGCGCACTTGCCGGCATGGTCAACACCGCACGCCTCGCGGCGGGCTCCCCTTCGGCGGGCAACATGGGCGAGCTTGATGCCATCGCGGCGTGCTTTATTGGCGGCACGTCCATGCGCGGCGGTTCGGGCACGGTGTATGGCGCGCTGCTCGGGGCGCTGGTGATTACCAGTTTGGATAACGGCATGTCGATGCTGGATGTGGACAGTTACTGGCAGATGATTGTGAAGGGCAGCATTTTGGTGTTGGCGGTGTGGGTGGATGTGAGTACGCGGGCAGGTCGGCGATAAGCATCATTCTCACCGACACCACATAACCCTGTGGGAGAGGCACCGACCGCCTCACTTTCCCAGCAACACGGCTCCATCCCCCAACTGCCCCAAGCGATCCCCCGGATTGCGCAGCGGGCAATCATCCAGCGACAGGCAACCACAGCCGATACAGCCATCGAGCTGGTCGCGCAGTTGAGTGAGGCTATTGATGCGCTCACTCAACAGGTCGCGCCAGCGTGTGGAGAGCTGTGCCCAGTCCTTGGCCGTCAACGGCCGTCCTGAAGGCAGTTCGTCCAATGCGTCCTTAATAGTCGCCAACGGAATGCCCGCGCGCTGCGCGACCTTGATCACCGCAATCCGGCGCAATACGTCGCGCTGATAGCGACGCTGATTGCCCGCGCTGCGTTGTGCGTGGATCAACCCCTTGGCCTCGTAGAAATGCACCGTGGCCACGGTCACACCACTGCGGCGGGCCAATTCGCCCACGCCGAGAGGGATGCGCACATCGATTTTCGCTTCCATCCAGCTCTTGACCTCATCTATACATGAGGTTTTATAAAGGGTGTCGGCTTGCCTTGGCAAGCCTTCAGTCCTTTGAATCGGAGCCTACATGGACACACCTCAACCCTCCCCCTCCAACTGGGCCGCCCTGTTGTCCGGTGCCAACGGCGTACGTTCGCTCGCACTGGCAGGCGGCGTGGTGCTGCATGCGATCAACGTGTACATCGCCACCACGATTCTTCCGTCGGTGGTCCAGGACATCGGCGGTATCGACTATTACGCATGGAACACCACGCTATTTGTCGCCGCCTCGATCCTCGGTTCGGCGTTGTCAGCGCGCCTGCTCGGTAGCCTCGGGCCGCGTGCGGCGTACCTGGTCGCCAGCCTGGTGTTTGCCGGCGGGGCCTTGGCCTGTGCGTTTGCGCCGTCCATGCCGGTGATGCTCGTTGGGCGGTTGGTGCAGGGGCTGGGCGGTGGGTTCTTGTTCGCACTGTCCTACGCGATGATTCGGTTGGTGTTCGATGCAAGCCTGTGGCCGCGCGCCATGGCATTGGTGTCGGGGATGTGGGGCGTGGCGACGCTGGTCGGCCCAGCGGTGGGCGGGGTGTTTGCCGAGTGGGGCATATGGCGCGCGGCGTTCTGGTCGTTGATTCCGGTGGCCGGGTTATTCGCGGTGCTGGCGGCGGCGGTACTGCCCAAGCGCGGCACTGATAGCGCTGAGCCGACTCCGCTGCCACTCGCCCAACTGTTGCTGCTGACGGCGGCGGTACTGGCGGTGTCGGCCGGCAGTGTCTCGTCCACCCTGCCCCTGAACCTGCTGGGGCTGGCCGTGGCAGCGGTGTTCACCACGCTGCTGATCATGACGGAAAGCCGCACCCGCCATCGGCTGTTGCCCGCCGGGGCCTTTCGGATCACCACCGCACTCGGCGCGTTGTACGCCACGATGTCGTTGCTGGCAGTCGCGGTGACCAGTGGCGAAATTTTCGTGCCGCTGTTTCTTCAAGTCCTGCACCACCAGTCGCCGCTGGTGGCCGGTTATCTTGCTGCACTGATGGCGGCCGGCTGGACGCTGGGGTCAATCGCCAGCGCGGGTGTGACGGGCAGCAACATTCGACGGGCGATCCTGGCCGGGCCGATCCTGGGCGTGGTGGGCATGGTGGCGCTGGCCATCTTGATGCCCGTCGAAAGCAACGGCAGCGGGCAGACGCTCACACCGATCTGCCTGGCGCTAATCCTGATTGGCTTGGGCGTGGGGCTGGCATGGCCGCACTTGCTGACCCGGGTGTTCCAGGTGGCGCCGGCCGGTGAGCAGGACCTCGCCAGCGCGTCGATTACCACCGTGCAGCTGTTCGCCACCGCGTTTGGCGCAGCACTGGCGGGCATGGTAGCGAACGTCGCCGGCCTCACTGAACCCGGCGGTGTCGAAGGCACCGCGAGCGCTGCCGTGTGGTTGTTTGGGGTGTTTGCACTGGCACCTGTGATGGGTGTTCTGATTGCCAGGCGGGTGGTTCGCATGATCGGTTAGTGGCACCTGCTGGAGATAGCCAAGACCACAGTGGATCGCTGCATCAACTGTCTGAAACGCGGTCAAAAAAATGTGGGAGGGGGCTTGCCCCCTCCCACATTTGGATCGGTTTACACCTGATGAATCAGGCTGGTTTTTGCACTGCGCTCACTGGCTCAACACCACGTCCCGCATCGCCGGAATGTAACCGTAGTCGTAAGCCTCCTGCACAAACGAGCGAGCGCCCTTCAACACGATCCTGACCGTCGGCGCTTCGGTGCCGCCGATGCGGTAGTCATCGCCGGTGGTGGGCACGCTGTCGATAAACGACGTCACCAGGCCGTTGGGCATCACGCAGTGGGAGTACGTCTGGAACGGCTGCGAAGGCGGGTTGCCAAGTACCAGCCCCGACGCATTCATCAGCGTATAGGGGCCGAACAAGTGATCGCTGACGAACCCATAGACGCCATCCGGCCCCGTCACGCCATCCGCATAGGTGAACTTGTGACTGATGGTGAACAGGTAGTACTTGTTGTCCTGGAATACATAGTGCGGCCGTTCGGTTTGATCATTCACCCCGACGGCAGTCACCAGCGGCGGCAAAATCTCCCACTCATCACCGTTGAGGTCTTTGGCAACCGCGATGCCGATACAGCCCACCTGATAACGCGCACCGCCTACATCTTCATGCCCTGGCGGCACCAAGCCTATTTCATTCGGGCCCACTTCGTGAGTCCCGCGTTCGCCGGCAACATTGCCTTCGAACACCATGTACAACTTGCCATCTACGGGATCAATAAAGGGGCTGGGATCGCGAAAGTTCCAGGTCGCGTTCTGCGCTTCGGTTTGGTAATAAGTGCCGTCGGCATCGAACAACGACTTGACCTGAGTAAAGCCTTGCAGCTCGACACCGGTATCCGAAGTGACAACCTGGCCCCTGACTTTGGCAATCGTGGCACCCGGTGTGACACAGGTGTAGTACAGGTCGATGTCACCGTTGTTATTCAACAGGATCGGCGTGCCCGCCCATTCACGCGTGGTCGGCGAAACCCCTTCGGCCATGACACGGCCGCCGAAGATCCAGTCCTTACCGGTGCGCGAATACCAGTAGCAGATACGCGCATGACCATGGCGGTCTTCCCAATCGCGCTTGATGTCGTAACGGCCATCGGCATTGATGAATTGTGGATCATGGGGGCGGCGGTCGGCGGTCAGTGTGAAAATAACTGACCAGCCATCGACCGATACCACCGTGCCATCCAGTTCACGCAATGGCATGGTGTCCCAAATAAAGACCGTGTCGCTCATGACAGGAAAGTCAGGACTCACTAACGGCTGTGTCGTCGTCGGGTCATTCTCATTAACTTTCAGCGCATCGGCCCGTGTCCAGCGAGTGGGTGTGTGATTCGCATGTTTCATGATGATGTCCTTTTGCTAACGCTTAAGTGACAAGCGAAGATTAAATAGCACCTGGCAGCCAGCAACTTAATACCGACTGAAAGAGCAAGTGATAGTTGGCTCTGCAAGTGCGCACCAAGGTTTAACATGGGCACCCGCTTATCGCAACATGAAGAATTATTTAGATTACAAAGGCCATCACTGTATTTATATCCTTGATATAAATACAGTGGCACTTGCAATAAATGACAGCTAAGTAGAAAGCTGGCCACTCAACTACCAAACACCAGCGGCGCTGCCTGAGCCCCTGCATTTTTCTGTGTAAAGTCCTTGGCTTGCGCCGCCGTCTTCAAGGTATAGGCGTAGTTGGAACTTGCCGTCCATTGTGCTTTGGGCGACTTCTGGTTGGTGATCGGCGGCACACTGTTTGTATCAGTGAACGTCCCGGTGCCTTTATCATCCAACATGCCTTTGTTTTGGCTGCCTTCGCCAAAGTAATTACTTTCAGAAAGGATATTGGCATTCTGCGCCAGGGTGAAACCGAGGTGGAAGTTATTGATGCAGTTGTTATACACATGGAAATAACCGTAGCGCATCAAGCCGGGCGCACGCACTTCCATGTTGTCGAAGCGGTTATGGCACAACGTCAGACGCGGATAACCGTTGAACTCTGCCTTATTATCATCCGCCGGGTGACCGAAGATCAGCCCGTACTTGTGACTGCCAAAGAAGCAGTTGCTGATGGTGGCATAATCAGCCTTTTCACCGATATACAGCAGTTTGTCTTCACTGCCGTCAGTGGTGGACCAGCTGTGCCCAACAAACGAGCAATGGTCAATCCAGTACTTGCTGCCGTAGTTCAGGTACACCTGAATATCGTCATTGGCCTTAATGCTCGCCGAATGCTTGAAGATAATATTCTGCAGGATGATGTTCTGCGACTGCGCGGTTGCACGCAGGTGAATATTCTCCAACGTGCGGTTCTGGAACGAACCGATCAGGGTCTTGTTGGCGCCCATGTTGACTTTGGTCAGGCTCGACGCCGAGATATTACTGTTGATCACCAGTACCCGTGGGACGGTGTCGCCAATATTGGCCTTGAGTTGATCCAGGGTGGTGATACTGACCACAGGGCCGGACCAGCCGCCGGTCACTTTTGCCGCTAGGGCGAAACCGGTCAAACCGGTGAGTTTGCTTTCTGGATACGACATGAGTTCCCTCTCTATAAATAAAAACGGCTCGGTAGAACGAGCCTGAGCAATAAGTTAATCCATTAACTTACACACGGTGTTTGGCATGGCTGAGGTTGCCAGGGTTTGGTTGGTCAGCGCCTAAACACTGTGTTTATGTACAGTATTCTGCATTCGCCTGGCCGTCAACCCTCAAGTGAAAAACAACCAAAAGTGGGAGGGGGCTTGCCCCCGATGGCGGTGTATCAGGCACATA
The DNA here is from genome assembly GCF_001050345.1 of Pseudomonas fildesensis. Classification (GTDB taxonomy): domain Bacteria; phylum Pseudomonadota; class Gammaproteobacteria; order Pseudomonadales; family Pseudomonadaceae; genus Aquipseudomonas; species Aquipseudomonas fildesensis. The sequence goes on from NZ_LFMW01000039.1 coordinate 237,196, forward strand.
TACAGTGACTGTCACTCCGCTATCGGGAGCAAGCCCCCTCCCACATTTGCCCTACGGTGTTCTTCCAAGCGTTATTTGGACACCGGCATCGCAAACTCCGCACCCTGCTCGATGCTCTCCGACCAGCGCTGCATGATCGATTTCTGCTTGGTGTAAAAACGCACACCCTCAGTGCCATACGCATGCATGTCGCCGAACAGGCTCTTCTTCCAGCCACCAAACCCGTGCCAGGCCATCGGCACCGGGATCGGTACGTTGATGCCGACCATGCCCACTTCGATCCGTCGCGCGAATTCGCGGGCGATGTTGCCGTCGCGGGTAAAGCAGCTGACGCCGTTGCCGAACTCGTGGTCGTTGACCAGTTTCACCGCCTCGGCAAAATCATTCACGCGGACACACGCCAGCACCGGGCCGAAGATTTCTTCGCGGTAGATGCTCATGTCTTTGGTCACATGGTCGAACAAGGTTGCGCCGAGCCAGAAGCCGTTTTCCAGGCCGGGTTCGGTGGGCACGTAGTCACGGCCGTCGAGCAGCAATTGCGCGCCGGCTTGCACGCCTTGTTCGATGTAGCCGCTGATGCGCTCAAGGGCGGCACGCGAGACGATCGGGCCCATTTCGGCCTTGAGATCGCGGCCGTCGGTGATGCGCAATTGCTTGGCGCGCTCGGTCAGGGCGGCGATGACTTTATCGCCCACATCACCGACCAGCACCGCCACGGAAATCGCCATGCAGCGCTCGCCGGCACTGCCGTACGCGGCGCCCATCAGGGCGTCGACAGTGCGGTCGATGTCCGCGTCGGGCATCACCACCATGTGGTTTTTCGCGCCGCCCAGGCCTTGCACGCGCTTGCCGTTGCGCGCGCCGGTTTCGTAGATGTATTGGGCAATCGGCGTGGAGCCGACGAAGCTCACCGCCTTGACGTCCGGGTGTTCGATCAGCGCGTCCACCGATTCCTTGTCGCCCTGCACCACGTTGAACACACCTTTGGGCAAGCCGGCTTCACGCAGCAGCTCGGCCATGAACAGTGCGGCGCTCGGGTCGGTCGGGCTTGGCTTGAGGATGAAGGTGTTACCCGCAGCGATGGCAATCGGGTACATCCACATCGGCACCATCACCGGGAAGTTGAACGGTGTGACGCCGGCGACCACACCCAGCGGTTGGCGCATTGTCCAGTTGTCCATGCCACGGGAGACCTGGTCGGAGTGTTCGCCCTTGAGCAAGTTGGGGATGCCGCAGGCGAATTCGAGGATGTCGATGCCACGGTCGACTTCGCCCTGGGCGTCGGTGAAGACCTTGCCGTGTTCGGCGACGATGATGCGCGCCAGGTCGTCCTTGCGTTCACGCAGCAGGTGCAGGTATTCGAACAGCACGCGGGCGCGGCGGATGGGCGGCGTGTCGGCCCAGTCGGCGAAAGCGGCCTGGGCGGCGGCGACGGCTTCGCCAACGGTCTGGCGGCTGGCCAGGGCGACGCGCCCGGTGACTTCACCGGTGGCCGGGTTGTAGACGTCCTGATAACGATCATCGCGGCTCACGCGCTGGTCGTTGATGTAATGCTCGATTGTTGTGGTCATGGCAGTAGATCCCAGGTGGGTAGCGATGGGACACACGATAGGCTTTCGATTTGTTCCAAACCAGAGCAGAATCCAGAACTTATTGTCCATACAAGCGAACAATAGAATCATGGAAAAGGCTGAGATCGAAGGGCTGTGGACCCACATTCACTGGCTGTCGGTGCTGGAAGAACAAGGCACCTACACCGCCGCCGCTGCGCGCCTGGGCGTGAGCAAATCCGCCGTCAGCCAACGCATTTCAGACCTGGAAAAAGCCACCGGCACGCGACTGGTCACTCGCACCACGCGCAGCGTAAGGCTGACGGATGCGGGGTTGTCCTTGACCCGCGAAGTGCGCAGCGCCTATGAGCAAATCGCCCGCAGCTTCTCGTCGGTACGCGATTCTGCCGGAGAGATTCGCGGCCTGGTGCGCCTGACCGCGCCCGTGGCATTCGCCCGGCAACAACTGGTGCCGCACCTGTCGGAGTTCCTGCAGCAGTACCCGCAAGTGCGCATCCAGCTGGACGTGTCCGATGCCCTGAGTTCGCTGGCCGCCGAAGGCTACGACCTGGCGGTGCGGCACGGTTTCCAGGTGCCGGAGACCCATGTGGCGTGGAAGCTGTGCGACACCACGTCGGTGTTGGTGGCCACGCGCGATTATCTGCAGCTTCACGGTGAACCGCGCCAACCCGCCGACCTGACCGCGCACAACTGCCTCTACTATCCGCGCGGCACCGACCAGCCCGCCTGGACGTTCGAGCGCGGCGTCAAAAAGGTCGAGCGCGTCACCGTGCCTATCTCCGGCAGCTTTTCGACCAACAACAGTGAGGCGCTGCGCGACTCGGCGCTCAACCACCTGGGCATCGCCCTGCTCCCGGACTTCAGCGCCCATGCCGCGCTGGCGAGCGGCAAGCTGGTGCAAGTGCTCAAGGACTGGACGCTCAAGGGTGCGTTTGCCGATGAAATTTACTTGATACGGCCGTACTCACCGCATGTGCCCAAGTCGGTGAGTGCGTTGGTGGGGTATTTGAAGGAGAAACTGTCGGGAGGGTTTCGCTTCATGGGTTAACGTCCTGCATGACCTGGCCTTATCGCTGAACGGGCACTGGCGTGCTCGTTTGGACGGGCGGCAGATACGTGGATCGTTCGATCACATCCGTACGTACCGCCGAAGGTTGGCCCGCTGCGTTACGTGCGTAGCTGCACACAGTAACGGGTAGCTGCGATACCGGGTAAGTCGTACCGCCGTTGGCCAAGGTATAACGGGCGTCGTCGTTGTCCGGGCAGGCTGCCTTATACGATGCGTCCACATAGAAGTATGTGATGTGGGTCGTGCGTTGCTGGGTATTTGAAGAAGAAATTGTCGGGGGGCGGTCTGTTGGGGTAGGCCTGACAGCTTTTTTTCGCTGGTATATTGCCCGCAAGAACTAAAAGTCCATAATGGACAAAATAGTTTACCCGCGGAGACACCGATGCCCAGCACGCCTTACGTGATCAATCAGTCCCAGGCCCGCGAATTACTCGCTCAGGTCGATGTGCCACACATCCTGCGCAAGCTGTTCCGCGACCTGGCCGTCGGGCACGCGGTGCAGCCGGCACAGCAACTGGTGGAGTTCCCGCAAGGTGCCGGCGACTTTATCAACTACCTGGGCGTGCTGGCCGAGGACGGGGTGTACGGGGTCAAAACCTCGCCGTATATCGTGCGGGAACAAGGGCCGCTGGTGACGGCGTGGACGCTGTTGATGTCGATGCACACCGGCCAGCCGTTGCTGCTGTGTGATGCAGCCGAACTGACCACCGCCCGCACCGCTGCCACCACGGCACTCGCGGTGGACGCGCTGACGCCGTTGTCGGCTCGGCGCCTGGCGATCATCGGCAGCGGCAAGGTCGCCCAGGCGCACCTGCACTATGTGCAAAACCTCAGAGATTGGCAGCACATCAGCGTGTTTTCGCCGAGCCTGGCCCACACCTGCGCCGATGCAATCGCACAACTCAAGAGCCTGGACCCGCGCCTGGTCATCGCCGATACCTGCGAGGCCGCCCTGCACGACGCGGACGTTATCCTGCTGTGCACCTCGTCGGCCGGGCCGGTGATCGACCCGGCGCGCTTGAGCAAACCGGCGCTGATTACGTCCATCAGCACCAACGCACCGCGCGCCCATGAAGTGCCGCCCCACTGCCTCAACGACATGCAGGTATTCTGCGACTATCGCCAGACCACTCCCGGCTCGGCCGGCGATATGCTGATCGCCACCGAACACCATGGCTGGGACAAGCGCGCGGTGGTCGGCGACCTGCCCGAGTTGCTCAGTGACAAGGTCCAGCGCCCGGACTACGACCGCCACGTGTTTTTCCGCTCCATCGGGCTGGGCCTGGAAGACATCGCACTGGCCAATGCCCTGTACCAACTCCAGCGCTAACTCACTTTTCAGGAGATGTTCATGAGCGACGCAGATTTCATCATCATCGGCGGCGGCATTGCTGGCGCGTCCACGGGTTTTTGGCTGGCGCCCCACGGCAAAGTGCTGGTGCTGGAACGTGAATCCCACCCGGCCTATCACTCCACCGGGCGTTCGGCGGCGCTCTACACTGCCGCTTACGGCACCCCGCAAGTGCGCGCGTTGACCCTGGCCAGTCGTGACTTTTTCGACAACCCGCCGGCCGGTTTCTGCGAGCACCCGCTGCTGACACCACGCGGCGAGATGACCGTCGACTTCATCGGCGACCCGGCCGAGTTGAACGCGCAATACCTCAGCGCCAAAGCCACCGTGCCGCAGGTCGAACAACTCAGCGCCGACGAGGCCTGTGCGCGGCTGCCGATCCTGCGCCGCGAGAAAGTCCACGGCGCCCTCTATGACCCCACCGCCAGCGACATCGACACCGACGCCCTGCACCAGGGCTACCTGCGCGGTATCCGTCGCCACCAGGGCGAGGTGCGCACCGACAGCCATGTGCTCGGTTTGAGCCGTGACAGCGCAGGCCTGTGGCATGTGCGCACCCAGCGCGAAACCGTCACCGCGCCGGTCATCATCAATGCCGCCGGGGCGTGGGCCGACCATATCGGCGGGCTGGCCGGCGCCGCCTCCATCGGCTTGCAACCCAAGCGGCGCTCGGCGTTTATCTTCGCTGGCCCCGAAGGCCTCGATGCCCATGACTGGCCGATGCTCGTGGCGCTCGACGAAGCCTTCTACATGAAACCCGACGCCGGCATGTTCCTCGGCTCGCCGGCCAACGCCGACCCCGTGGAACCCCAGGACATTCAGCCCGAAGAACTGGACATCGCCATGGGCATTTATCAGATCGAAGAGGCCACCACCCTGACTATCCGCCGCCCGACCCGCACCTGGGCCGGCCTGCGCAGTTTTGTGCACGACGGGGATTTGCTGTCCGGGTTTGATCCTCGGGTGCCCGGGCTGTTCTGGGTGGCGGCGCAAGGCGGCTATGGCATCCAGACATCCCCCGCCATGGGCCAGGCCAGTGCAGCCCTGGTGCGCGGCGCCCCGTTGCCGGAGCAACTGACGCGGTTCGGCCTGGACGCTGGTATGCTCTCCCCCGACCGCCTGGAGCCGCATTGATGAGCAGCGCTGAACACGAGAACGTAATCCGAAATTTCCGTGCGATCGCCGATGCGATCGCCACGCTGTTCTTCCCCCATGCGGAAGCGGTGCTGCATGACTTGCGCACACAAAAGGTCGACTACATCGCCAATAACCTGTCCAAACGCAGTATTGGTGACGACTCGGCGCTGGAGGACATGCTCAGCGATGACGTCAGCGAAGTGAACATCGGCCCCTACGAAAAGCTCAACTGGGACGGTCAGAAAATTCGCAGCCTGAGCACCGTGCTGCACGACCACAAAGGTAAGCCGCTGGCGGTGCTGTGCATCAACCTGAATATTTCACTGTTCGAAAACGCCAAGGCGGCGCTGGATTTGTTTCTCTCACCAAGCAAGCTGATCCCGCAGCCGGACTCGCTGTTTCGCGATGACTGGCAGGAACGCATCAACACGTTTTTGCATGCCTGGATGCGCGAGCGCCAGTTGAGCCTGAACCTGCTGACCCGCGACCACAAGCGCGAGCTGGTGCTGGCGCTGCACGCCGAAGGCGCGTTCAAGGGCAAAAGCGCGTCGAACTACGTGGCCAATGTGCTGGGCATGGGGCGGGCAACGGTTTACAAGCACCTGAAGGAATTGAAGGGCTAACACCTGATGCGCACTATTGTGGCGAGGGCGCTTGTCGGATCGCCGCACCGTCCCGCTGGGCTGCGTAGCAGCCCTTGAAAAAGCCGGGAGCGCTTCGCACGCCAACGCGAGCAAGCTCGCTCGCCACAATTTCCCGCTTCACAGGGATCAGTCAATCGCCGTAAATATCGGACTTGAAGTAGTGCTCAGAGATCTTCTGGTACTCGCCACTCGCACGGATGCCGTCGATGGCCGTATTCAACTCGCCGACCAACTCGGTATTACCTTTGCGCACCGCGATCCCCGAGCCCTCGCCCACGTATTTCGGGTCCTTGAGTTCCGGGCCGACAAACGCGTAGCCCTTGCCCCGGGGCATCGACAGGAAATCCTGCAGGGGGATGGTGTCGGCAAAGATAGCGTCCAGGCGCCCCGCCGCCAGGTCCATGTAGATTTCTTCGTTATTGCTGTAGCGCTTGACGTTGATGCCCTTGGGTTCGAACACCTCGGTGGCATAACGGTCGGTGGTCGTCGCGCGTTGCACGCCGATGGTCTTGCCCTTGAGGCTGGCGTACTGGTCATCCACCTGCGCCCCGTCTTTCATCACCAGGCGCGATGAGGTGAAGTAATACTTGTGGGTGAAGTCCACCGACTTCTTGCGGTCTTCGTTGATGGTCATGGACGACAGGGCCATGTCGATTTTCTTCACTTTGAGCGAAGGAATCAGGCCGTCGAACTCGCCCTCGACCCACACGCATTTGACTTTCATCTGCGCGCACAGCGCATTGCCGATGTCGTAGTCGAACCCGACAATCTTGCCGTCCTGCGTCTTGGACGCGAACGGCGGGTAAGCCGCCTCGATGCCGATGCGCAGGGTTTTCTCGGCGGCCAACAAGTGGCTGGAAGCCAACAGGCTCAGGGCCAGGGCGGTGATAAGGGAGCGTTTCTTCATGATCGTTTACTCGCAAGTTGTTGTTGATTTGGCAAGTTTTAAGATAGAAATGAAGCCGTTTTTTGTACTTATAATTCCATAATGGACTTTTGTGTATTTTGCGTCAATCCGCTTGACAGCATCAAAGCGCTCCCCCGAAGCGCAAGGACCAGCACACGCCTATGTGCTTGACGCATGGCCTATTCTCAAACGTCATAACTCTGTGTTTTTCGGCATGGTAATCTCGTCGGATTATGAATAGGCATAGATCGTAATTCGATGATGGCCAGAACCAGGAAAGATCATGCCAAAAATTTCCCACTCAGCACTTCGTCGCAACTTCCGTGAACTGCTTGCCGCCCAAAAGTGTGTAGAAACGGCGTCTGTGTTCGACCCGATGTCTGCGCGGATTGCGGCAGACCTGGGCTTTGAAGTCGGTATCCTGGGCGGCTCCGTCGCCTCCCTGCAGGTGCTGGCAGCCCCCGACTTTGCATTGATCACCCTGAGTGAGTTCGTCGAACAGGCCACCCGTATCGGCCGCGTCGCCCAGTTGCCGTTCATTGCCGACGCCGACCACGGTTACGGCAACGCCCTGAACGTGATGCGCACCGTCGAAGAACTGGAGCGGGCCGGCGTTGCGGCACTGACGATTGAAGACACCCTGCTGCCTGCGCAATTCGGGCGTAAATCGACTGACCTGATTTCCATCGACGAAGGCATCGGCAAGGTCAAGGCCGCCCTTGAAGCCCGGGTCGACCCCAAGCTGTCGATCATCGCACGCACGAACGCCGGCGTGCTGCCGACCCAAGCCGTCATCGAGCGCACCAAGGCCTATGAAAAGGCCGGCGCGGACGGAATCTGCATGGTCGGTATCAGCGACTTCGAGCACCTTGAACAGATCGCGGAAAACCTCACGGTACCGCTGATGCTGGTGACCTACGGCAACCCGAAGCTCAACGACGCCGAGCGTCTGGCCAGCCTGGGCGTGCGTGTCGTGGTAGCCGGCCATGGCGCTTACTTTGCGTCGATCAAGGCCACCTACGACAGCCTCCGCGCGCAACGCCAACTGACCCACAGCACCTCGAACCTGAGTGCCACAGAGCTGACGCACACGTACACGCTGCCTGAAAGCTACGTGGCCTGGGCCAAGGAATTCATGGACGTGAAAGAGTAGTCCTCACCCGACGGCCACTCCACAAACGACGACCGGGGGGCGCCTGTCCCCCAAACGTTGCAACCCGCTGGAACCCTGGCCTTCTACTGACTTGGGCGGCTTTTCATGCCTGATGCGCCGATCACACTGATAAACGAAAAGCGCCTTGAGCAACCTGACTCCGCAAGAGCTGGAGGCAGAAGTCGTGGGAATAGGCACGGCCGAGACCACGCTGTGTCAAAGCGAAGAGCGCGCATCTGCTCGCAGGTCGCGGCGTTGATCGGTTAATCAGGCAGGCGCAGCCCTGCACTGACACGATCCTCTTGAATACTTGCCTGATCCTCCGAATTGGCAACTATCGGATAGTTAGCCCTTGCATCGTGGTCTAGAGTTCGACAATGAGCGGCCATCGCAAACACCTATTAAAAAGGCCGCACCCACCGAAGATCTGCCGATGAGCCATGGAGCCACGAATCATGGAGCTAAGAATCAACCAGAAGGCCTACCAGGTCGATGCCGATGCCGATACACCGTTGCTGTGGGTGATCCGCGATGACCTGGGCTTGACCGGCACCAAGTACGGCTGCGGCCTGGCCCAGTGTGGCGCGTGTTCCGTGCTGGTGGACGGTAACGTGGTGCGGTCCTGCGTCACCCCGGTGGCAGGGGTGGTGGGCCGTGAAATCACTACCATCGAGGCGATCGAAGCCGATGACGTGGGCAAGCGGGTGGTCGCGGCTTGGGTCGAGCACCAGGTGGCGCAATGCGGTTACTGCCAGTCCGGGCAAGTGATGGCGGCCACTGCGCTGCTCAAGCACAACCCTGCACCCAGCGATGCGCAGATCGAAGCGGCGATGGTCAACCTGTGTCGCTGCGGCACTTATAACGCCATCCGTACGGCGGTGCATGACCTAGCCAAACAGGAGAGCGCCTGATGACCACGCGCTACGAACTGCCCAACCTGTCATTGGACGCACCGGTCAACCTGTCGCGGCGGCATTTTCTCGTCAGTACAGCGGTGGGTGCACTGGTCATCGGCTTCGGCCTGCCGCTGGGCTCAGCCAGGGTGCAAGCCGCCACTGCCGCAGAACGCGGGACCCAAGTACCTGCTTTTCTGGAGATTCGCCCGGACGGTAGCGTGCGCCTGCTCAGCCCCTTTATGGAGGGCGGGCAAGGTACCCACACCGCCATGGCGCAGATCGTCGGCGAAGAGCTGGATGCCGACCCCGCCACCTTCATCGTCGAAGCCGCGCCGCCGGGCGAAGCCTATGTGGTGATGGAAAACGGCATGCGCATCACCGGCGGCAGCATGTCGGTACGCATGAGCTACCCGACCATGCGCCGCCTCGGCGCCCTGGCGCGGGCCATGCTGCTGCAGGCCGGTGCGGAGCAGTTGGGCGTGCCGGTGGCCGAGCTGACCACACAACCCGGCCGGGTGGTGCACGCCGCGTCCGGACGCTCGCTGGGCTACGGTGAGTTGGCGGCTCGTGCCCTCGACATGCCGGTGCCTGACCCGGCCAGCATTACCCTGCGCGACCCAAGCCAGTTCCGCTGGATCGGCAAGCCAGTGAAGCGTCTCGATGCCTATGACAAATCCACCGGCAAAGCGCAATACAGCATCGACTTGAAGGTCGACGGCATGCTCCACGCGGCCGTGCAGCACGCGCCCCGCCTGGGTATGACCGTCGGCAGCCTGCGCAATCAGGCGCAGGTCGAGGCCATGAAAGGCGTGCACTCCGTCCACACGTTGCCCGGTGCGGTGGCGGTGGTGGCCGAACGCTGGTGGCATGCCAAGCGTGCGGTGGAGGCGATCCAGGTCGACTGGCAGGAACCGACGGCTGACTCTAAAGTACGCGCCATGCCGGCGGATTTTTCCAGCGACGGCTTCCGCGATTTTCTCGCGGCCCAGCAAGGCCCGGCCCGTGACGACGAGAATGAGGGTGATGTGGCCGCCGCGCTGGCAGGCGCCAAGACCAAAGTCGAGGCCACCTACCACAACCAGTACCTCAACCATGCCCAGTTGGAGCCGCCGTCAGCCCTGGCACGCTTCAACCCGGACGGCTCACTGGAGATCTGGCTGCCTAACCAGGCGCCCGATATGTTCCGCGCCGACATCGCCAGGCGCGCCGGCCTCGACCCCACGCAAGTCACCCTGCACTCGCCGCTGCTGGGCGGTTTCTTCGGCCGGCACTTCCTCTATGACTCAGCCAGCCCCTACCCACAGGCCATCGTATTGGCCAAGGCGGTAGGTCGCCCAGTCAAGCTGATCTGGAGCCGCGAGGAAGAGTTCCTGCGCGATGTATTGCGCCCGGTCGCCGTGGTCAAGTTCCGCGCCGCGCTGGATGACAAAGGCCTGCCGATAGCCATCGAGGCGGTGAGCGCCACCGAAGGCCCAACCGAAGCGATCGCCGGCAAACAGGGCGAAAAACTCGACCCCACGGCCCTTGAGGGTCTGTCAGGCAAGGCCTATGCGATCCCCAACAAGCGCATCGCGCAGATCTACGTTAAAGGCCCGGCGATGCTGGGCTATTGGCGCTCAGTGGGCAATTCGCTCAACGACTTCTTCTACGAAGCATTTCTCGATGAACTGGCGGACAAAGGCGGCCATGACCCCTTTGAACTGCGCCTGCACTTGTTGCGCGACAACCCACGACTGACCACCCTGCTGCAAGCGGTGGGCGAGCAGTCGGGTGGTTGGAAACGTGGCCCCTACACCGCAGAAGACGGCACCCGACGCGCACGCGGTGTGGCCATGGCTTCGCCGTTCGGCTCCCACGCTGCGGTGATCGCTGAAGTGTCGATCGACAAGGGCCAGGTCAAGGTTCATCAGATCTGGGAAGCGATCGACCCTGGCAGCATCGTCAACCCGGCGATCATCGAGGCCCAGGTCAATGGCGCTGTAGCCTTGGGGTTGTCGCAAACGTTGCTGGAGGAAGCGGTCTACGTAGACGGCAAGCCACGGGCACGCAACTACGACCTGTACCCGATCCTGCCGCCCTCACGGATGGCGCAGGTGCATGTGCGGATTGTCGAGAGTGGTGAAAAAATGGGCGGCATCGGCGAGCCACCGTTACCGGCAGTGGCGCCGGCAGTGGCCAATGCGGTCGCCCAGTTGACCGGCCAGCGTATCCGCAGCCTGCCCTTGAGCCGCTACACCTTCAGTTGACCGACAAGGACCGCCCATGAGCAACCGTCGATTCGCAAGAACCGCAGGCTGGCTGGCGCTGGCCTGCCTGGTCGCGGCAGGCCTGCTGGCCTGGTACGCCACCCGCCAGCCCGCGTCACCTTTCGCGCAGGAACAAGCTGCCAGCGTCGACCCCTCCCAGGTCAGTCGCGGTGAGTACGTCGCCCGCCTCAGCGACTGCGTGGCCTGTCACAGCCTGGCGGGCAAGGCGCCCTTCGCCGGCGGCCTGGAAATGGCTACGCCGCTGGGCACCATTCACGCCACCAACATTACGCCGGACCACGACACCGGCATCGGCGCCTACAGCCTGGCTGACTTCGACCGCGCCGTGCGCCACGGCGTGGCACCGGGCGGCCGTCGCCTCTACCCGGCCATGCCCTACCCGTCCTACGCCAAGCTGAGCGACGACGATATCCGCGCGCTGTACACGTTTTTCATGCATGGCGTGCAACCGGCCAAGCAGCCGAATATCCCCAGCGATATCCCCTGGCCGCTCAACCTGCGCTGGCCCATCGCGCTGTGGAACGGCGTGTTCGCCCCGACGGCGACCTACGCTGCCAAACCCAGCCAGGACGCACTCTGGAACCGCGGCGCCTATATCGTCCAGGGCCCCGGCCACTGCGGCAGTTGCCACACGCCACGCGGCCTGGCCTTTAACGAGAAAGCGCTGGACGAGTCCGGCGCGCCGTTCCTCGCCGGCGCCCTGCTCGATGGCTGGTACGCACCCAGCCTGCGCCAGGATCACAACACCGGTTTGGCGCGCTGGAGCGAGCCGCAGATCGTCCAGTTCCTCAAGACTGGACGCAACCTGCACGCTGTGGTCTACGGCTCGATGGCCGAAGCCTTCAACAACTCCACCCAGTTCATGCAGGACGAGGACCTCGCGGCCATCGCCCGTTATCTCAAGTCACTGCCCGGCGACCCACGGCGCGACGGCACGCCTTGGCAGTACGTGAACGCCGATACGCATCAGGACATCCCAGGCGCCCACACCTACGCGACACGCTGCGCCTCCTGCCATGGCCTGGACGGCAAGGGCCAGCCCGAGTGGATGCCCCCTCTGGCCGGCGCCACATCGGCACTGGCCAAGGAAAACGCGTCCGCGATCAACATCACCCTCAATGGCTCACAGCGCATCATCACCGCCGGCGTGCCGGATGCCTACCGTATGCCAGCGTTTCGTGAGCAATTGTCCGACGAGGAAATTGCCCAAGTACTGAGCTACGTGCGCAGCACCTGGGGCAACCACGGTGACGCGGTCGACGCCAAGGCGGTAGGCAAGCTTCGCGGGCATACGGACCCGGCCAGCAGCAGTCCGATTATTTTGCAGATGCGTTGAAGAGGTGCTCACTTGCTCTCGTCTGCCTTGCCCTCCTGCATCTGCACCGAGGACTTGCTGCCGCTGGTGTTGTCCTTGGTGGTGTTCTGCGAACTGTCGAAACAACCGTGCAGCAGGAACACGCTGCACAGGCTCAGGCACAGAGTGAGTTTTTTCATGATGGTTCTCCCGCGGGTAAGGTTCTCAAGGCAAAGACCCTTTTCTATCTGTCTGTAACGACCGCAGGCTCGTTCAACAAAGGCGGGCATTGCCTGACGAGCGGTCGGGCTGCCGACGTGTACTAATTTGAACGAATTTGCCCCTGGCACGATCCATACGTAATGACACGAGAAAGGCTTGTGTCCGTCCTATGGCGAGCTTGAGGTGAAGGGCATGGAAGCGAACAGGCGTGCAACATCAAAACAATTCGACCCGCAAGAAGAACTCACCAGAAACACCGAACTGTTCTATGAGGCTGACCGATTGGAAAAGGCGGCCTACGACATCATTGGCACCAGCCTGGCCAATGCCGAAGCCTGGCTGCGCTTCAGCGAGGAGAAGCGCGTGGCCGATGCGAAACGAACCGAGGCGTACCAGGACCTGATGCGCATTCGGCGGAGTGTGTTGGTAGCGCCCAAAGGTTACCCGTAAGCGCCACACAGGGGACTCAGGAAGAAAACACTTGCGAGCGTGGCCGCGAAGGCAGCTTGTAATTGCGCGGTTGCTGGCGGGCAAACTGCGCCTGGACTTGCGCGACGGCATCGAGAACCCGCTGTGCCCAGTTTTCGTCCTGCGGATCTACCACCACCACGCGAAAACCATGGTCATGGCCTTCACTGCGCACGCCTTCGGAATCATCGACATGCAAGTCGATATCAAATGCCGGCGGAAATTTGGAGGGGGCGTTCGACAGCCCACGCACAGCCAGGGCGCGGTTATGCAGCACGCTATTGACCACGCCGTCGACACGGATGCCGTACAGCAAAAGCCAACGGCGGATGTAGGACGGCGTGCGACCGGACGAGGTGTAGACCCAGACACTACAGCCCTGGCGGCGCAGCTCGCGAGTCAGGGAGCGTGTGCCCATGCGTAACGGCTCACCGAGCCAACGGTGAACGCAGGCCGGCAGCCGGCTGTGCTCAACGGCGCTATGGTGGAGCTGACAGGCCAATGTATCGTCGATATCGAACGAAATACGAATGCGCGGGCGCTTGAACAGACGCTGGAGGGTGTCGAGCACTGAATAGGTTCCCATCAAAGGCCTCCCTGAAAGACAGGCATGGGGGTGTCGTGCAGAAAAAACTTCCTGGGATCGGGGGCTTGCTCTTCCAGGAAAGCGGCGTATTTTTTCTTGATCTTGGGCAATTCGTACAAAGCCTTGACGCCATGTTTGGCGGAGTTGCGAATGACCGAAGACGGGTTGAAGTAGCCCTCGGCGTTTTCCAGCGTGAGCACGAACGGGGGCAGCCCGGCACGCATGAGCAAATAGCTGACAATCAGCGATCCACTGCGGTTGTTGCCTTCAATGAACAACTGCGGCTTGCTGAGGATTCGGACATAGACACCGGCCGCACGCTTCCAGACTGACTCGCTGCGATACGCGCAATACCAATTGAACAGGTCCTTTATGCCGCCCTCCACGTTGTTGAAGAAGTGCTCCTCGGTCGCCGCCAGGTGCTGGGCATATTCCAGCCGGCGCACCGGGTCGCGGCCACAGAGCACGGTGGCGTTGATCTCCAGCATCAGGTCCAGTTGCTGAAGGTCAAACAGGTCGACGCCGCGTGCGACGTAGTCGTCAATCAGCGCATACCCTTCAAGCACATTCTGCAGCACCTCGTCGGTCAAGGGGTCGCGCGGCTCTGTGAAGTGCTGGCTGAGCGCGGCAAAGCGGCCCTGCACTTCACGCAGGGCACGTTCGATCGCGGTTAAATCAAGACGACGCGTTGCAGACATTGGCATTACTGGGTAACCCTGGATAAGAAGGTGTGGCTTAGCTGAATTTGCCGCTGATGTAGTCACCGGTCATTTGTTCGCGCGGGTTGTCGAAAATCTGCGCCGTCGGGCCCATCTCCACCAGGTAGCCGGTGCGCGTCCCCTGGGAAATATCCACCGAGAAGAACGCCGTCGTATCCGCCACACGGATCGCCTGCTGCATGTTATGGGTAACCAGCGCGATGGTGTAGTCCTTCTTCAACTCAACCATCAATTCTTCGACCCGGCGCGTTGCGATCGGGTCGAGCGCCGAACAGGGCTCATCCAGCAACAGCACTTCCGGTTCAGTCGCGATGGCACGGGCAATACACAGACGTTGCTGCTGGCCGCCGGAGAGCGACAGGCCGCTGACCTTGAGCTTGTCCTTGACTTCATCCCACAACGCAGCGCCCTGCAGCGCGTGCTTCACGCGGTCGCCCAGGTCGCCTTTGTAGCGATTGAGGCGCAGGCCAAAGGCGACGTTGTCGAAAATGCTCATCGAGAACGGGTTCGGCTGTTGGAACACCATGCCGATGTAGCGGCGCACGACCACGGGATCAACGCCCTTGCCGTAGACGTCCTGCCCGAGGAAATGCACATGCCCCTCGAAACGAAAGCCTTTGACCAGGTCGTTCATGCGGTTGAGGCTGCGCAGCACGGTACTTTTGCCGCAGCCCGAAGGCCCGATGAAGCCGGTGATCTTGTTCTTTTCGATTGGCACATGGCTGTCACGTACAGCCATAAAGTTGCCGTAGAAAATCTTGTCCAGTTTGCAGTCCATGACTACAGGTTCCTGGGTGACAAACGGAGCAGCTATTTGCGCAGTGGATACGTTCAAAATTCAGATGCTCCCGTTTTCAATACTTAGGCTTGCCGAAAATACGGCTGACAATGTTCACGACCAGCACGATCATCACCAGCACCAGCGAGGCTGCCCATGCGAGCTCAAGCTGGTTGTCGAAGGGCATGCCGGAGAAGTTGTAAATCAGCACGGCCAGCGATGCCGTGGGATTCATCACCGCCAGGCTGCCGTCGTGGTAGATCCAGTAGTTGCTGAACAGCGCGGTAAACAGCAAGGGGGCGGTCTCGCCCGCGGCGCGTGCCACGGCCAGCATTACGCCGGTGAGGATCGCCGGCATGCCGGTCGGCAAGATAATTTTCCAAATAACCTGCGAGCGGGTGCAGCCCATGCCATAGGCGGCGTCCTTCATG
Source organism: Pseudomonas fildesensis (assembly GCF_001050345.1). Taxonomy (GTDB): domain Bacteria; phylum Pseudomonadota; class Gammaproteobacteria; order Pseudomonadales; family Pseudomonadaceae; genus Aquipseudomonas; species Aquipseudomonas fildesensis. Next base: position 252,689 of record NZ_LFMW01000039.1, read on the forward strand.
ACCTTGGGCACCATCCTCATCGACTCTTCAGCCGTTAGCACGACGATGGGCAACATCAGTACCGCCAGTGCCACGCCCCCTGCCGGTGCCGAGTAGGTCCCGGTGGTCATGACGACCAAGGCGTAGGCAAATACCCCGGCCAGAATGGAAGGCAGGCCGGTGAGCATCTTGGCGGCAAAACGCGAGGCGTTTGCCAGCTTGCTGTCGGGGCCCAGTTCAGCCAGGAAGATGGCTGCCATGATGCCAACCGGCACCGCGATCGCGGCCGCGATACCGACCATCACAAAGGTACCGGCCATCGCGTTGCCGAACCCGCCGCCCGTCTCGAAGCCCGTGGGCGGCAGCTCGGTGAACACCTCCAGGCTCAGGCGTGCCCCGCCCCGCGTGATCAGCATGTAAAGCACGGAAATCAGCGGCACGCTGGCCAGCAGCGCACCGGTCCAGACCAGCGTGGTCAACACCAGGCTGCGCAGGGCACGACCTTCGAACCGGCGCTGCAGGCTGGGCAAGGTGGCTATCGGAGAAGTGAGGTTAGTCATCATTTAGTCCCACGTTGGGCATAGACCATAATCATGGAGCCGATGACGTTCACCAGCAGGGTGATGAACATCAGCACCAGTGCGGCGTACATCAACACCTCGATCTCGTTCGGCCCGGCTTCGGGGAAGTTCAGCGCCAACAAGGCCGCCAGCGTATTGGCCGGAGCAAACAGAGAAAGGGAAATGTTATTCGCGTTGCCCACCAACATAGCCAGCGCCATGGTTTCACCCAGCGCGCGACCCAGGCCGAGGACCAGGGAGCCAAAAATGCCGGTAGCAGCAGATGGCACCATCACCTTGAGAATCGCTTCCCAGTGGGTGGTCCCCATGCCGTAGGCAGCCTGCTTGGTTTTCATCGGGACGGCGGTGAGGGCGTCCTGCGAAACGGCGGCAATGGTCGGCAGAATCATGATGGCCAGTACCAGCGCCGCCGGCAGCAGCCCCGGCCCGCTCAAGGACGTGCCGAAAAAAGGAATCCAGCCCAATTCGCTGTTCAGCCACGCAGTGAGCGGGCGAATCGCCGGGATCACCACGTAAATCCCCCACAGGCCATACACGACGCTGGGGATGGCTGCGAGTAATTCGACAATGGTGCGAAACACGGCTGCCAGCTTCGCCGGCAGGAAATCCTGGGTCAGGAAAATCGCCATGCTGACGCCGAAAAAACCCGCGATCAGCAACGCGATAAAGGCACTGTAGAGCGTGCCCCAAATGGCTGGCAGAATGCCGTACTTGCCTTGGTTAACGTCCCATACACTGCCGAAAATTACGTCAAAGCCATGCTTTTCCATGCCTGGAAGGGCTTTGCGTCCCACCTCGAATACCAAGGCGAAGACCAACGCCAGAATCAGTACCACCCCTATTCGCGCAAGCGCACGGAAGGTGCGATCAACCAGGAAATCCTTCGTAGAGGGCGGTTGGCAGGCGGAATCCGGGTTAACCGGTACGACAAAAGGTGTGTTCATTGGCTAATTCCGGAACAGGGGGGAAACTCTCCCGGCGTGGCTGAGCGCCCACACCGAGAGAGGCCTCACGAGCGTTACTGAATGTTGGCGGACGCTTTGCGAACCTGATCGACAACCGATTTCGGCAGCGGGATGTAGCCCATCGAGTCGGCGATTTTCTGACCTTCGGTCAGGCTGTACTCGACCATTTCACGCATGGCCTTGGCCTTGGCCGGGTTGCCGTTGTCCTTGCGGAAGATCATCCAGGTGTAGGACGTGATCGGGTAGGACTTGGCGCCATCCGGATCCGGCAGCCAGGCCACCAGGCTTTCCGGCATTTTCACCGCAGCCAGGGCTTCGGCACCGCTTTCTGCGTTTGGCACAACGTAATGACCGGCCTTGTTCTGCAACTGGGCAAAGTCAACCTTGGCCAGTTTGGCGAAGCCGTATTCGATGTAGCCGATGGCACCCGGGGTCTGGCGTACGGTGGCGGTTACACCATCGTTTTTAGGCGACTTGATGAACTTGTCGCTGGCTGGCCAGTTGACGGTGTTGCCTTCACCCAATGCCGATTTGAACTCTGGGTTGATAGAAGCCAGATGCTTGGTGAAGACCGCAGTGGTACCGCTGGAATCTGCACGCACCACCACGGTGATCGGCGTATCGGACAGTTTCAGGTCCGGGTTGGCGGCGACGATCTGCGGATCGTTCCACTTGGTGATCTTGCCCAGGAAGATGTTGGAGTAAACGTCGCGTGGCAGCTTCAGACCCTTGGGATTGCCCGGCAGGTTATAGGCCAGCACGATTTCACCGGCAGTCATCGGCAGCAACTGCACGCCTTCGGCAACCTTGGCGATGTCTTCGTCTTTCATGGCCGAGTCACTGGCTGCGAAATCGACGGTTTTGTTCAGGAAGTCCTGTACACCCGCGCCGCTGCCCTTGGATTGGTAATCCACAGTGACACCCGCGGTTTTTTTGCTGAAATCCTTGAACCAGGTCAGGTAGATCGGGGCCGGGAAGCTCGCGCCTGAACCTGTCAGACGGACACTTTCCTCAGCAAAAACCATCGAGGTTGCACAAAGAGAGACCGTAACGGCGAGCGCAGCAGACTTCATCAAACTTTTCATCGAAGGAACTCATTGTGATAACGGGCTCCCGCACTTTGCAGCAGACTTGTTACGCTTTTATGAACGTTGAGTGGCAGGTACCCTCGAACCCTGTTTTTTTGCCTCAGCAAGGCCTTTTGAGGTGAGTGGCTGGCTTTCGCACCGTAGAATATCGACGCAAATCAATTTCTAGCGACTGTAAAAGGGCATAAAGCATGCAGAGAGTCATCACGAAGCGTTTTTTTACCGGGCTGTTCGCCCTGCTGATGCTGTGTGTCATCTTGCCGGCCCTCGTACAGGCAGCGCCCGCCCCGGTCAGCGACGTGCGCGCCCTGCCCTCGCTGGACGAAAGTGCGAGCGTTGCGGACCTCAACGATCAACTCGACCTGATCCGCCAGAAAGTTACCGTCAGCGCCAACGATGACTTGCTTTCCAGCCTGCGCCAGGCGGCCTTGCAGGTGCAAAAACAGGCCGACGCCCTGAGCGCCAGGCAAGCCATCGATCTTGAGCACCTGGAAGACCAGCTCAACGTGCTCGGCCCGGTGCAGGCGGATGAAACCGCGAGTTTCACCCAGCAACGCACCGCGCTGACCAAACAGAAAAACGCATTGGCCAATGAGCAGCGCCAGGCCAGCACCCTGAGTCAGTCCGCCCGCGACCTGGCGACCCAGATCTTCAACCTGCGCCGCAGCCTGTTTGATTCACAGATCAGCACCCGGTCGGCCAGCCCGATCAGTGTGGTGTTCTGGTCCAACATCATTCGCCCGACGGATGACGACCTCTCACGTTTACGTGGCCTGTACGCCGATGTCAGCAGCGTTGTGACGACCGCCGTGGCGCCAGGCAACCGCTGGTTTTTCGCGGCCATGGTGTTGAGTGCATTGTTGGTCTGGGTCGCGGGCCGACGCGTGCTTGAGCGCTTCCTGCTGGTGCGGCTGATGGTGCGCTGGATGCCGGAGGGCCGCCTGCGCCGCAGTGCGTTGGCGCTGGCGGTCGGGTTGTCGACCGTACTGACCATCAGCGTGGCGACCTCGCTGCTGCGCTGGGGCGTGATCAGCGACAGCACGCCCAGCGCTGACGTACTCAACCTGCTCGATCAGTTGCAGACCCTGGTGGTGTTCTGCGCCTTTATCGTCGGCCTCGGCCGTGCCCTGCTGATGCTGCCCCACCCTTCCTGGCGCTTGCCGCCGATACCCGATCAGATCGCCACGGCCATGGGCCCCTTCCCCGTATTGCTGGCGCTGGCACTGCTGCTTATCGGCACCCAGGAACGCATCAACAGCGTGATCGCCAGTAGCCTGGCATTGACGGTGGCGGTGAACGGCCTGACGGCGCTGGCCGTCGCGCTGGTGTTCTTCTTTGCCCTGCTGCGCTACCGGCGCACGCGCCGCCAGTGCCAGCTGGAGCGCATGAACGGTATCGCGGGGCTGGTGCCCTTTGTGGTGGCCGTGTGGGTCGGAATCAGTCTGCTGGCGCTGTTGAGCGGCTACCTGACCCTCGCCTACTTCCTCACCGTCAAGCTGCTGTGGATGAGCGTGGTCGCCGCGACGGCTTACCTGCTGATTGCCTGCTTTGGCGATGTCTGTGAAACCCTGCTTTCGCCCAAACAACCGGGCGGCCTGGCACTCGGCTCGGCGCTTGGCTTGTCCGAGCGGCACCAGGCCCAGGCAAGCACGATACTGGCGGGCGTGGGCCGCACGCTGCTGCTGTTCACCGCAGTACTGCTGGCGTTCCTGCCGTCCGGCTCCAGCCCGGGCGAGTTGCTGGCCGGCTTGACGCAACTCGACCTCAGCAGCAAACCCCTGGGCAACCTGAACATCGTTCCGGGCGACATTCTGCTCGCCCTGATTATTCTGGTGGTGGGGGTATTCGGCGTTCGCGTGCTTAAAGAGTGGCTGGGCGAACGGCTGCTGCCGGAAACCAACATGGATGCCGGCATGCGCGCTTCGCTGGTGACCCTGGTGGGCTACATCGGCTTTGTACTGGTGGTTGTGGTGGTGATGTCGACGCTGCACATCAGCCTGACCAACCTGACCTGGGTAGTCAGCGCCCTGTCGGTGGGGATTGGTTTCGGCCTGCAAGCGATTGTGCAGAACTTCATCTCCGGCCTGATTTTGCTCACCGAACGCCCGGTCAAAGTCGGCGACTGGGTGAGCCTGGCGGGTGTCGAGGGCGATATCCGCCGGATCAATGTGCGCGCCACCGAGATCCAGATGTCCGATCGCTCGACGGTGATCGTGCCTAATTCGCAGTTCATCACCCAGAACGTACGCAACGTGACCATGGGCAATGCGCTGGGCGTGGTCGGCATTACGCTCACCCTGCCGCTGGAAACCGACGTGCTGCAAATCCGCGAGCTGTTGCTGCAGGCGTTTACCGAACACGAAGCCATATTGGATGCGCCGGAGCCTTCGGTGACGTTCAAGGACCTGACCACCACAGGGGTGATCATCAGCGTCAGCGGTTACGTCAACAGCCCGCGTTCTGTAGGCGGAGCCCGCAGCGACTTGCTGTTCACCGTCCTCGGCCGGCTGCGTGAACTGGGCATTGCGCTGTCTTCGCCGCAGAGCATGGTGCTGATCAATGAAGAGGTGGAAAAGGTACGCGCTGCGGATCAGGAAAAACCAGACTGACGCGCCACAGGCAAAAAAAAGCCACTCAACCGAGTGGCTTTTTGGGTTTTACGCTTACGGCAGCGGATCGAATTTCAGCGCGCTCAGGCTTTGCACCTTGTCTTCACGCACCATCTTGTACTCGGTGTTCGGGCCAATCCAGCGGTCCCAGATCGCGTCGATCTCCCCGGCCTTGTCCATCGCAATCAACGATTCGTTAACCTTGGCCAAAAAGGCCGGTTCGTCGCGGCGCATGCCCGCGCCAATCGGTTCGAGGGCCATCGGCTCCTTGGCCAGTGCCAACTCGACACCGCTGGCCTTGGCCTGGTTGACCAGCTTGAGCGCGGTCATGGTGTTGGTCACCAGCCCCACCACCTTGTTCTGTTGCAGGGCCATGTATGCCGAGCCGGTGTCCTGGAAGGTCACGGGGATGGCACCGGCGATGCGGATCGACTGTTCAGAGGTCGAACCCTTGGTGGAGCTGATGCGCTTGTCCTTGAAGAAGCTTTTCGGCTGGTCGGCATTGGCCGCGCGCACCACCAGGGTTTCCTTGGCGATGTAGTACGGGTCGCTGAACTGGATCTGCTCGGCGCGCGTCTTGGTGTAGGCCAGGTTGGCAAAGATGATGTCGACGCGGCCCATCTTCACTTCAGGGATGCGCGCTTCAACAGACAGCGGCTTGAGTTCCAGGGCCACGCCGAGGGTCTTGGCCAGGGCCTTGCACAAATCGACATCCATGCCCACCAGCTCGCGGGTCTTCGGGTCGGGGGCGGAGAACGGCGGCACGTCGGCGTACACGCCGCAGCTCAACGACTTTTTGGTCATGATGTCGCTCAACTGGTCGGCCTGCGCCACCGCAACGGCCAAAGGGGCCAAGGCCAACGCGATAAAAAAATACTTCATACCCATGGAAAAACTCCTGAAAAGTGGTCAATCAAAATGGCAGAGGGAGCAACACCGCCGCGGCTCAGTGGGCCCGCAGGTCGGCGATAAAACGCTGCGCTCGCGGGTGCGAGGGCTGCAGGAAAAAGGCCTCGGGCTTGCTCTTTTCCAGAATCTGCCCGGCGTCCATAAACCAGATGGTGTCAGCGACTTCACGGGCGAAGTTCATCTCGTGGGTCACGCACATCATGGTCATGCCGTCCTTGGCCAAGCCTTTCATCACGCTCAGTACTTCGCCGACCATTTCCGGGTCGAGGGCGCTGGTGGGCTCATCGAACAACATCACCGGTGGCTCCATGGCCAGCGCCCGCGCAATCGCCACGCGCTGCTGCTGCCCACCGGAGAGCTGCGCCGGGTAAGCCCCGGCCTTGTGGGCCAGGCCGACACGGTCGAGCAATTCCATGGCCTTTTGCTTGGCCGCTGCGCCTTTGAGGTTGCGGATCTTGCTGGGGGCCAGGGTGATGTTTTCCAGCACCGACAGATGCGGGAACAGGTTGAAGCTCTGAAACACAAACCCGACCCGGCTGCGCAGCCGGTTGATCTGCGCGTCGGTGCCGTGCACGTCCTGTCCGTCGAACAGGATCTGGCCGTTCTGGATGTCTTCCAGGCGGTTGACCGTGCGAATCAAGGTCGACTTGCCCGAGCCCGAGGGACCACACAGCACCACCACTTCGCCGGGTTGCACTTGGGCGGTGATATCGGTGAGCGCCTGGTACTCGCCGTACCATTTATTGATTTTCGAAAACATGATCATTGGATGCATGGACGCAGCCCTCTTCAATTATCGGTGGCCAGCAACGGCCCGCTCGACGCGGTGTGCCCGCCATCGCCCAGGCGCTTGCGCGCTATCCGGCGCTCGACCCAGCCGGCCAGGTGGGTCAGGCCAAAACAGAGCAGGTAGTAGATGATCGCCAGGATGAAAAACACCTGGAACGGTTTGGTCAGCAGCTGGTTGTTGACCTGGTTGGCGGCAAAGGTCACTTCCTGGACATTGATCACATACCCCAGGGAGGTTTCCTTGATGATCGAGATGAACTGGCTGATCAGGCTGGGCAGCGCGTTGTACAGCGCCTGGGGCAGGATCACCCACACCGTGGTGCGCAGGTAGCCCAGCCCCAGGGCGCGGGAGGCTTCGTACTGCCCGGCCGGCAACGCCTGGATGCCGCCACGAATGATTTCGCACAGGTAGGCGCTCTGGTAGATCACCAGGGTGCAGAGCATGGTCATGAAGCCGGTGATGTTGTGCCCGATCAGCAGGGGCACCAGAAAGTAGGTCCAGAAGATCACCATCAGCAACGGGATACCGCGCAGCACGTAGACCCACGTCGTGGCGACCCAGTACACCCCTTTCCAGGGCGAAACCCGCGCCAAGGCCAGCAGCAGGCCGAACGGGAACGCCAACAACAGCGCCAGCGCGGCGAGGATCAAGGTACTTGCCAGGCCGCCCAGTGGGCCGTGGGGATACTGGCCGATCAGAAACAGCGTCCAGTTCTGCTGCACAATTTCAACGATATCGAACATCAGCCTCTACCTCGCCAAGGCTTTGCTGAAGTGCCGGGCAAGCAACGCCCCGGCCCCCATCAGCAGCAGTGAAAATACCAGGTAGAACACCGTTGCCACCAGGTACGACTCGAAGGTGCGGAAGGTGTAGTTCTCCACTTCGCGGGTGGCGTAGGTCAGCTCCATCACGCCAATGGCCATGGCCAGGCTGGTGTTCTTGAACAGCAGCACCGTGTGGTTGATCAGCGACGGCAGGCAATTGCGCACGCCTTGGGGCAGGATCACGTAGCGCATCGAGCGCACGTAACCAAGGCCCAGGGCCCTGGAGGCTTCGGTCTGGCCGGAGGGAATTGCGCGCAGGCCGCTGCGGATGTCTTCACAGAAATACGCGGCCTGGCACAGGCCCAGGGCAATCACCGAGAACAGGTATTCGGTGTTGTGGTTGGCCAGCCACAGCTGCGTTGACTCGCTGAGCAACGTCGGTACGCCGAAATACCACAGCATCAGTTGCACCAGGGTCGGCACGTTGCGATGGTAGGACACGTAGGCGGCCACCAACCGGTCGGCGAGCTTGTTGCCGGTCAGGCGCACGGTCACCAGAAAAAGCGCCAGGGCCATCGCCAGCAGCCAGGCAAACAGCGCCAGTTGCAGGGTCATTTCGATGCCCTTGACGATCAGCTCGGCGTACTCGCCTCGCAGAATCGCGGCCAAATCGAAGTCATGCTTCATGGTCAATCCCTATCGGCATTGGGCTAGGGCAGAAATAAAGTCACCCGGCAGAGCCGTGGCGGGGGTCCAGCAATGACGGATCGATCCGTTCTTTTGCAGTGGCTGAGATGTCAGCCCTGGTAATCGTGCGGCCGCGCGGTCGAGAGCCCGCCGGGTACTTGCAAGGTCGGGGTGATTTCCATGTGCCCGATGTTGACTGCAATCGGCGCGGCAATCGCGAAGGCGATGGCGTCGGCAATGTCCTTGGCGACCGGCAGTTCAAAGCCCTCGACAAAGCGCTTGTAGGTTTCTTCGGAGTCACCGTGCACATGCGCAAAAATATCGGTGGCCACGCGGCCCGGGCAGATCTCGGTGACCCGCACGCGCTTGCCGAAGGCGTCAATGCGCAACTGGCGCGAGAGCATGCTCACCGCCGCCTTGGTCGCGTGATACGTCGAGTTGCCGCCAAAGTTATAGGCTGCGGCAATCGAGCTGATGTTGATGATGTGCCCGCAGTCACGCTCGACCATGCCCGGCAACGCCAGGCGCGCCAGGTGCAATACCGCACGCAGGTTGACGTCGATCAGCAGGTCGATGCCGTCGGCATCGGCCTTGAGGATCGAACCGGGTTTATCGACACCGGCGTTGTTGACCAGAATGTCGAATCGCTGGGTCTCAAATAAACGGGTGAGCCCGGCCAGGTCGGTCACGTCGATGGCGTGCGCGATGCAACCGGTCTTGGCGGCCAGTGCTTCGAGCTTGTCGGCGCTGCGGGCCAGGGCATGCACCTGCACGCCTTCCTGGCACAGACGCTCGACCACGGCAGCGCCAATCCCGGAAGAGGCGCCGGTGACCAGCGCGGTGGTGTAGTCTGAAAATGGCATGTCGCTGTCCTCATGTACGTGTGGATCACCTCAGTGATCGCGATGTCTTTGACTCTATCCAGCACGGATGCCGGCGACCAAGACGGAATGACTGTGTGGCAATAAGCCCTGCTTATGACGCAGCCAGCAGCTGCGAAATCGGCGTGATGCAGCCACCCGCCTGCTCGATTTCACGCCGGATGGTGCGTGCCAGCTCAACGGCGCCGGGGGTGTCACCGTGCAACAGGATCGAATGCGCCGGCACCGCAAGGCGCTTGCCGTTGAGGCTGGTCACGGTGCCCTCCTCCAGCAGCTGTCGAACCCGCTGCAGCACTGCCGCCGGTTCCTTGATCACCGACCCCGCCACTTTGCGCGGTACCAACAGACAGTCATCGTCATAGGCGCGGTCAGCGAGAAAGGTGGTGGCGACTCGCAGCCCGTGTTTTTCAGCGGCGTTTTCGATGGCGCGGCTACTCGATGAACTGATGATCAGCGTTGGATCGAACGCGGCCACCGCGGCCACCGCGGCCACCAGTGGCTCAGCCATTGCCGCGTCGGCCGCGACCCTATTGCCCAGCGCGCCGTGAAAGCTCATGTGCGTCATGCGGTGGCCATTGACTGCCGCCATCCCCGCCAGCGCACCGAGCTGGTAGATCACATAGGTCGCCAGCTCCTTGAGCTCGATGTTCATCTGGCGCCGACCGAAGCCCATCAAATCGGGGAAGCCCACGTGGGCGCCCAGGTCGATGCCGCCGGCCTTGGCCTGGCGCACGGTGTTGTGCATGATCAGCGGGTCACCCGCATGGAAACCGCACGCGACGTTGGCCGAGGAAATCAGACGCATCAACGCCTCGTCCTCACCCATGCGCCAAGGCCCGAAGCCTTCGCCCAGATCAGCATTCAAATCGATCTTCATCAGTTTTTCTCCCGGCTCATGCCGCGTCCAGGCGCATGAATGCTTCGCCATACCCGACGGTGGTGCCGCACGGGGTCAACACTGCCGCTACCCGCCCCGCCTGCTGGCTGCGCACCGGCAACAGCAGATCGCCGATTTGCAGAAAAGCCACCAGTTGCCCCTGCGCCACTTGGCTGCCAACGGCTACCAGTGCCTCGGTTTGATCGGGATGGGTGAGCAGCAAACGGCCCAGGCCCGGCGTCTTCAGCAACGGCTTGTCTGCAGCCTTCACGGGCTGGGGGACGACAACGGCGACTGCGTCGCTGCTGCGCTTGAGCACCAGATGCATCCCCGGACGGCGCAATTCCGCACCCGCCAGGTGGTTTTCCTTGAGCCATACCGCCAACTGGCGGATTTCCTGATTTGTCATGGTCGATTGTCCTTAACGCGAAGCCAGCCCGTGAAGATCAACCAGGCGGCTGACCTCCGCGAGATAGCACTGATTGTCTTCCAGGGCGGCGATGGCTTCGGCATAGCTGCATTCGATAAACCGCACCTTGCTGCCAATCGGCGCCTGACCGAGGCGCCACAGATCGGCCTCGATCACCGTGCCGAATTTCGGGTAGCCACCGCTGGGCTGCGCGTCGCGCATCTGAATGATCGGCTGGCCGCCGTGGGGCACCTGGATCACGCCCGGTACGATGCCGTGGGAGCGGATTTCCATGGGTGCCTTGGGCAGGATCGGCGCACCTTCGAGCCGGTAGCCGTAACGGTTGCTCTGGGTCGTGACCTTCCACTCGCCCGCCCAAAAGGCCGCGCGGGAGTCCTCCAGGAAGCAGTCGTACTCGGCTGCCGGCAGCACACGCATGGCCGGCAAACCATCGCGTTGCAAGGGCAACGCCTGGCTCGGAGAAACCACGCCAAAATCCGTCGGCAGCGTGCTCACGCCGGGGCGCAAGGCCGCAATCCGGTCGCCCTGCTGCAAGGCCCGGCCATGCAAACCACCGAACTCACCGCGCAACTGCGTGCTGCGTGAACCGAGTACCGACGGCACGTCGACACCACCGGCCAGGCACAGGTAGGCGCGACTGCCGGAGGTCGGGTAGCCGAGGCTCAACACCTGGCCTTCCCTCGCCTGCGCCACCCAGTACGGCGGCAATGGCTGACCGTCCAGCGTGGCTTCGCAGGCCGCACCGGTCACCGCGAACGCGCAGTCCTGGGTAAACCGCACCTCAAACGCAAACATCGGAATTTCCAGGGCGGCGGCGTCCTCGGGATTACCCAACAACAGGTTGCCCAACGCCAGCGCCAAATGGTCCATGGCGCCGGAGGTGCCGACCCCGTAACCGAGGCTGCCGAAGCGGCCAACGTCCTGGACAGTGGCCAAGGCCGTGGTCGATAAAATCTCGATCATCGAATGATCCTCTCGATGCGCAAACGCAACATGTCGCCCGGCCGGAGCATGGCCGGAGGGTTTTGGGTCGGGTCGAAAAACGACATCTCAGTGCGGCCAATGGTGTTCCAGCCGCTGGGGCCGGCCGAGGCGGAGACACCGGTCTGTACGCCGCCGATCGACACCGAGCCGGCCGCAATGCTGATCACCGGGACCTGGCGCCGGGGCGTGGCCAACCGCGCATCCATGCCACCGAGGTAGCAATAACCCGGGTGACTGCCCAAGGCGTACACCGGGTACAGCGGCTCGCAATGCAGGTTGGCGATGGTTTCGATGTCCAGCCCGGTGTGCGCGACCACGTCCTGCATATGCGGGCCGAACTCGCCGCCGTAGACCACCGGCAATTCAACAATGCGCCCCTCGAGCGGCAACGGCGGGCAGTTCTCCCAGGATTGCAGCAAGCGCTCGCACAGCCTGTTGAGGTCGCGCGGCGGCTTGATGAAAGTGAGCATCAGGTTGTTCATGCCCGGCACCGCTTCGTGAATCTCGGCCCACTCGCCAGCCTGCAAGGCCAGGTTCCAGATGCGTTGTTGCGGCGCCAGGTCGAGCTCGCCCGGCGCTTCGAACAACAGCGCCGTGGAGCCGAGCAGGCTGATGCGGGGTTCAGAAGCAATACTCATGTCGGACTCCGTTGCTGCAACCAGCGCTCCAGGTGATGAATGTCTACGCCCCCGGCGCAAAAGGCCGGGTCGTCAAGAATTTCGCGGTGCAGCGGGATATTGGTGGAGATGCCTTCCACGCAGAGTTCGCTCAAGGCCAGGCGCATACGGGCCATGGCCTCATCGCGCGTCGCGCCGTGGGTGATGACCTTGGCCACCATCGAGTCGTAGTAAGGCGGCACCCGATAGCCGGTGGTGACGTGGGAATCGACCCGCACACCAAAGCCACCGGGGACTTCCCAACGCTGGATCAGCCCCGGCGTCGGCATGAAAGTGACCGGGTCTTCGGCGTTGATCCGGCACTCCAGCGAGTGACCGTTGAGTTGCACATCCGCCTGGCGCAGCTCCAGCACTTCGCCGCGGGCCATGCGCAATTGCTGCTGGACGATGTCGATGCCAGTGGTCATTTCCGTCACCGGGTGCTCGACTTGCAGCCGGGTGTTCATCTCGATGAAGAAGAACTCACCGTCTTCATACAGAAACTCGAACGTACCGACGCCGCGATAACCGATCAGCCGGCACGCGGCGGCGCAACGCTCACCGACCAGGGCGATCAGCGCTGGATCAATCCCTGGCGCGGGCGCTTCTTCGAGGACTTTCTGGTGACGGCGTTGCAGCGAACAGTCGCGGCAACCGAGCCAGATCGCATGGCCGTGTCCATCGCACAGCACCTGGATTTCTACATGCCGTGGATGGCCGAGAAACTTCTCGATGTAGAGTTCTGGATTGCCAAAGGCCAACCGTGCTTCTTCACGAGTCAGTGCAATGGCGTCCAACAGCTCGCCCTCTTCCTTGACCACGCGCATCCCACGACCACCGCCACCGCCGGCGGCCTTGACGATCACCGGATAGCCGATTTCACGGGCAATCGCCTGGATACTCGCATCGTCGGTGGGCATCACGCTGTCGGGCCCCGGTACGCACGGCACACCGGCTTCGCGCATCGCCCGTTTGGCCGCGACCTTGTCGCCCATGGTGCGAATGCAGGCAGCGCTGGGTCCGATAAAGGTCAGGCCGGCGGCTTCGATGCGCTCGGCAAATCCGGCATTCTCCGACAGGAAGCCGTAACCCGGATGGATCGCCTGCGCGCCACTGACCTTCGCCGCAAACAACAACGCCGCCTGGTTCAGGTAACTTTGAGCGGGTGAGGCAGGCCCGATGCACAACGCCTGATCGGCGTTGCGCACATACTGCGCATCCCGATCAGCCTCGGAGTGCACGACCACGGTCTTGAGCCCGAGGCCATGGCAGGCACGCTGAATGCGCAGGGCGATTTCGCCACGGTTGGCGATCAGCACTTTGTCGAACATTGAATTCACCTGAAAGAAAAAATGCTGGGGATCAGCCGAGGCGGAACAGTGCCTGGCCGGCTTCGACTTCGGCGCCGCTGCGGGCCAGGATCGCGGTGATCTTGCCAGCGGCCTTGGCCTTGACCGGGTGGAACATTTTCATCGCTTCGAGCACCGCCAGGGTTTGCCCGGCTTCGACCTGGTCGCCCACCGCCACAAACGCGGCCTCGCCCGCAGCGGGGGTCAGGTGCAGCACGCCATACAGGCTCGCCTTGACCTCAATTGTCGCGGCGGAGCTAGCCGGGGCCGGGGCTGCAACCACTACTGGCGTTGGTGAAACGTCGGCCAGCGACTCGGTCGCTACGACCTTCCCGGCCTGCTTGAACAAACGAAGCGTACTGTCGCCTTCGGTGAGGCTCAGTTCGAGCAGATCGGATTCGGCGAGCAAATCGATCAACCCCTTGATGCGTTCTGAATCCATGCGTGGCCCCCTGCCTGCCCTGCGTGTCTGAGTGGATGAAGCCAATGTAGCGAGCCCGTCCGCGCACGACCAAGACGCTTTGGCTTTGGGGTGATAAGCCGTGCTTATGACCGCTCAGAGCAGGCTGCCGCGCATCTCCGCAACCAGCTCCAGGAGGATCGCCTTGACCGCCTGGGCAGGTACGGACAACGGCAAATGGCCGGACAAACACAAGGCCAATGGCGCTTCGACCTCGGGCTCGACAATGCGACACATGTGCACCGAGGTCGCGGCAACCATCACCCGCGCAGACGACTCGGGCAGGATGGTCGAACCGAAGTGCTCGGCGACGGCGGCAGTCAGGGTGATCGACGATTCAACCTCCGCCACCACCCGTGCGCTCAGGCCGATACGCTGGAACGCCTCATCCACCAGGCGCCGCATGACGTTGTAAGGCCGTGGCAGGAGCATGTCCATGTCGGCCAGATCGGCCAGGGCAATCTGGTCGAGGGTGCTGATGGCGGGGTCGGCGCTGACCAGGTAGAGGTGCTCGCGCAGCAGCGAAACAAAACTCAGGCCGTGCACTTCGCGCCCGCCATACAGCACGGCCATGTCCATGCGGCCGTTCATGATCAACTCGCTCAAGGTGGTGCCGAAGTTTTCATTGAGGTACAGCAGAATGCCCGGATGACGCTCACGCACCCTGCGCAACAATGGCAGCGATAGCGTCGAGGCTGCGGTGCCCGGCGCCAGGCCGACCGAGACTTGCCCGGACAAGGCGTGGCCCGTGGCATTGATGTCGCTCTGGGCCTGCTCGCACTGACGCAAAATGATTTGGGCGTGACCATAGAGCACCTTGCCCGCCTCGGTCGGTGTGACACCGCGCTTGGTTCGAATCAACAGCTGTTGCTGCAGCTCCGCTTCGAGCGTGGCCAGTTGCTGACTGAGTGCCGGTTGCGCCACATGCAGCACGTCGGCGGCCTGGGTCATGCTGCCGATATCGACGAGTTTCACGAAATACTTCAAACGGCGCAGGTTCACGGTGGCGATGCTCTTGCTCGAAAAAGGGGGCCAACCCACAGGCGTTAGCAAGAGCCAGGCCAGCCGCTGGATGTGGCAACGGGCTTGCTCGCGATGAACCCTCAGACGCCGCATTCATCCAGGCTCTGCGCGTCACCGTTAACGACCATCGCGAGTAGGCCCGCTCGCACGTTGGGAACCGGTTCCTCCCGATAAGCCTGGTTAAACCATAAGCCTTTGCTATGGCTGGATCGCCGGTGCGGAGCTGCACGGCTACTTCGAGCCCACGGGCCTGGGCGCACCAATCGGGTGCAAGCCGTGTTCAGTTCCAGCCATAAGCGATTCCTATCCGACCAGAACGATATTGTCTTATGGCAGCTCCGGGAGCGGCTCGTACTGTAGGGCCTCGTCAACGTCACCAACGAGGAACGCCACGTGACCGCCTCCCGCATCGCCGCCCGTGTGCAACGTATCAAGCCGTCCCCCAGCAGCTCCGCTTCTGACCGGGCGAACGAACTTCGCAGGCTTGGCCAGTCGATCATCAACCTGGTGGTCGGCGAACCGGACTTCGATACCCCGCTGCATATTCGGCAAGCGGCCAACGCCGCCATCGAGCGCGGCGAAACGCGCTACACACAGAACGCCGGCACGCCGCAGTTGCGCCAGGCGATCGTTGACAAGCTGGCCCGGGAAAACGGCCTGACGTACGGCGCGAATCAGGTGCTGGTGACCAATGGGGCGAAAAGCGCGATCTTCAACGCCTTCGCCGCGACCCTGGGCGCCGGCGATGAAGTGCTGATTCCGGCGCCGTACTGGGTGTCCTACCCCGACATGGTGCTGGCCTGCGAAGGTGAACCCGTCACCCTCGCCTGCCCGGAAGAACACGCCTTCAAACTGACCCCTGATCAACTGCGTGCTGCGATCACTGACCGCACGCGCTGGCTGCTGCTCAACTCGCCGAGCAACCCGACCGGTGCCAGCTACAGCGCTGGCGAACTGCGCGCATTGGCCGATGTGCTGCTCGACTACCCGCATGTGCTGTTGATGACCGACGACATCTACGAACACATCCGTTATGAAGGCCTGGAGAACCCGCACATCCTCGCCATCGAACCGGCACTCACCGAACGCACCGTGGTGGTCAACGGCGTGTCCAAGACCTACGCCATGACCGGTTGGCGCATCGGCTACGCGGCTGGCCCCGCTGATTTGATCGGCGCCATGGCGACCCTGCAATCGCAATCGACCAGCAACGCCTGCTCGGTCAGCCAGGCCGCTGCCGTCGAAGCACTCAACGGTGACCAAAGCTTCGTCAAGGCCAGCGTGACCGTGTACCAGCAACGCCGGGATCGCTGCCTGGCGCTGCTCAACGCTATCGACGGCCTGAGTTGCCGCACACCCGACGGGGCGTTCTACCTCTATGTGAACTGCTCTGGTTTGCTGGGTAAATCGACGCCTCAAGGCAAGCGCCTGGACACCGACTACGACGTGGTCATGTACCTGCTCGAAAGCCAGGGGGTGGCGGTGGTGGCCGGCACCGCGTACGGGCTGGCGCCGTTCTTCCGGATGTCGATTGCCACCGACATCAAGACCCTCGACGAAGGTTGCTCGCGCATCGCCGCGGCCGTTGCGGCACTGAGCTGAGGAGCCGACGATGACCGTGGTCACCCACCCTCCCCTGAGCTTTCGGCAAGCCCTGCTGGCCATGCTGGGGATCTCGCTGGTGCTGATGCTCTCGGCACTCGACCAGACGGTTATCGGCAACGCGTTGCCGAGCATCGTCGCCGAGTTGAAAGGGTTCGAGCTGTATGCGTGGGTGGCAACCGGCTACATGCTTGCCTCGATCGTGACCATTCCGATCTTCGGCCGGCTGGGCGACTACTACGGGCGCAAACCGTTTGTGATGGCCGCAACGCTGATCTTCACCCTGGCGTCACTGGCCTGTGCGGTAGCGACTGACATGGTGTGGCTGGTGCTTGGCCGGGTGTTGCAGGGGGTTGGCGGGGGCATGTTGATCGGCACCGCGTTCGCGTGCATCCCGGAGCTGTTTCCCGACACGCGCCAGCGCCTGCGCTGGCAGATGTTGCTCAGCGCCCTGTTCAGCGTGGTCAACGCCATCGGGCCGGGCCTGGGTGGGTATTTGACCGGTGCCTACGGTTGGCGCTCAGTGTTTTACATCAACCTGCCGCTGGGCTGCCTTGCGCTGTTTTTTGCCTGGCGTTACCTACCTTATTACCGCCCGCTGCAGCAGGCGAAAATCAGCCTCGACTGGCCCGGTGCGTTGCTGATTGCCCTGGCGCTGGGCAGCCTGCAATTGTTTGTCGAATGGCTGGGGCATTCGAGCCTGATGCTGAGTGCGGCCCTGGGCGTTGGGTGTGTTGCGGCCACGCTGGCCCTGTGGCGCTGGGAGCGACGCTGCCAGCACGCATTGTTGCCGGCGGCCCTGCTCCGCTTGCCGAGCATGCGCCTGCTGTTTGTGCTGTCGATGGCTGCCGGGGCGATCATGTTTTCGTTGTTGTTCTACCTGCCATTATTGCTGCAAGGCAGCTACGGCTATTCGCCTCAGGACGCCGGCCTGTTGATCACCCCGCTGGCGCTGAGTATCACCCTGGGCGCGATCGTCAACAGCCGCATCGTCACGCGTTTGCGTAACCCCAACCTGTTGCCGCTGGGCGGTTTTGTGGCGCTATTGCTGGCCTGCCTGGGTTTGGCCATCGCCGGGCGCAGTGCGTCTTTCAATGCGCTGCTGGGCTTGATCCTGCTTGCCGGCCTGGGCCTGGGGTTCATCCTGCTCAATCTCACGGTGTTCACCCAGACCCTCGCCGAGCGGCAGTTCCTGGGGATCGCCACCGCGCTCACCCAATCGCTGCGTCTTGTCGGCGGCTTGCTCGGCACGGCGTCAATGGGCGCGCTGGTCAACCTGCTGTACAGCGCGAACCTGCAACGCCTGTTTATCGCCCAAGGGCAGGCGGACGGCCTGGCGTTGTACGCCGACCCACAGGTGCTGTTGCGCCCCGCTGCCGCGCTGCTCGAACAGCCGCAGTGGCTGAACCTGGCCCGCGATGCGCTGGCCCAGGCGGTGGGCGTCGGCCTGCTGCTCTGCGCGGCCCTAGGCGTACTCGCGCTGTTTTTTCTGTACCGCTTGCCGCCTGTGAGGCTGAACGTCTCGCCGGCCACCGTCGCTCCTGAAAAACAATAAAAACCTTTACTGCCGCTTTTGACTGCCTCTCACAACACTTCACAACTCATGGGGATGACTCCGATGGAGATTTTCAATCGCGCACCTAAAGTAATGGCCGGCATTTGCGGCCTGCTCATCGCTCAACAGGGTTACGCCGCCGGCCTGGTGGAAGACAGCAAGCTCAACGTGCTGGCGCGTAACTTTTTCAGCAATGCCGACAACCGCAGTGGCGCGGCCGACCCCAACTACACCCAGGAATGGGGCCAGGGTTTCATCGCCAACTTTCAGTCCGGCTATACCCGGGGCACAGTCGGCTTTGGTGTGGATGCGATCGGCATGTTCGGTATTAAGCTGGACTCCGGCAAGGGCCGGCACTACAACCCGCAAAGCACGGCGTTCAACGGCAACGTGTTCCCCACCGACCATGACGGTCGCGCCGTCGATGAGTTCGGCAGCCTGGGCCTGACGGCCAAGGCGAAATTTTCCAATACCGAGTTGAAGTACGGCACGCTGGTGCCGATGTTGCCGGTGGTGATGTCCACCGATCGCATGCTGCAACAGACCTTCAACGGCGGGCAGGTCCAGTCCAAGGACCTGGACAATTTCACCTTTACCCTCGGCCAGCTGGAGCACGTCAAAGGCCGCGGTTCAAGTAACCAGATGGGCATGTCCATTCCCGGCGCAAACAATGCGCAGACCGGCGAGTTCGTCAACAAGTTCTACTATGGCGGCGTGGATTACAAAGCCAGCAAAGACCTGACGCTGCAGTACTACTACGGCAACCTGCAAGACTTCTACAAACAGCACTTCCTGGGCCTGAAATACGACTGGAAAGTCGGGCCTGGCACCCTGCGCACCGACCTGCGTCACTTCGATAACCGCTCCGACGGTGCCAATGGCCACGACCCGGACTTCTACACCTTCGGCTACTACGGCAACGGCGTGACCAAGGGCAAGGTCGACAGCCGCCTGAGCAGCGCGCAGTTCACCTACCTGGTCAACGGCCACACGATTGCCGCCGGTCTACAGCAAGTCAGCGGTGACAGCGATGCGGTGTGGTTGAACCAGGGCGATGGCTCCACGGCGTACTTCATGACTGAATCGATGATCGGCAAATTCCAGCGCGCCGGTGAAACCACCTGGCAAGTGCGTTACGGCTATGACTTTGCGCAGGTGGGTGTGCCGGGCTTGAGCTTCCTGGGGATGTACGAAAGCGGCTCGAATATCCGTACCCCCACGGGCGACAAAAAAGAGTGGGAACGCAATGTGACCGTGAGCTATGTGGTTCAGCAGGGGCCGCTCAAGGACTTGAGCATCGCCTTGCGCCATGCATCGTTGCGTACCGAAGTGTCGACGCAGCGTGACAGCGATGAGCACCGGGTTATCGTGAGTTACCCGCTGAATATTCTGTAGGCTCGGCATCGGGGGTGACGCGCATCGTTGCCCCCCTGCGCCAAGGCAACGACCCAAGGATTGGTGTCGGCCTGCAAGCGATTGTGCAGAACGTCATCTGCGGTCTGATCCCGCGCACAAAAAAAAGCCTGCATCGCTGCAGGCTTCTTTTTATGCGTTGCTCCAGGCCCTGTCAGAAATCAACGGTACCCGAGACCAGCAAGGTACGCGGTGCACCCAAGCCACCGGAAAGGCCGCTGCCATCACCGCCGTTCCACGAACCCAGCCAGTACGCCTTGTTGGTGACGTTCTGCACGGTGGCGCGCAGGGTCACCGGCTTGGTCTCGACCTTGAACGCATAACGCGCGCCCACATCGTAGGTGGTGTAAGCGTCCAGCGAGACCCGATGGTCGTTGGTCGCGTATTGCTTGCCAGTGTGGTTGACGTTACCGGTCAAGGTCAGCCCGGGCACGTCAAGCAGGTCGTATTCGGTGCCCAGCTTGGCGATCACCTTAGGTACGCCGGTGACTTGCTCGCCTTTGACGCCGCCGGCGACCACCTTGGTCATTTCAGCCTGGGTGTAGGTCGCGCCCCCCATCAGGCGCAGGCGCGGTTGCAGTTCACCGAAGAACGACCACTCCACACCACGGTTACGTTGCTCGCCGTAGACGCCGAAGATATTGGTGGCCGGATTGGTAAAGGCACTCGGTTTCTCGATCTGGAACAGGCTGACGGTGTGGGCGAACGTGCCCAGGTCGACCTTGGCCCCCACCTCGTATTGCTTGGTCTGGTAAGGCTGCATGACCGCACCGGCATTCGCTGCCGCATCAGGTGCCGTAGCGCCCTGGCTCAGACCTTCGATGTAGTTGCCATAGAGCGACACCTTGTCCGTCACTTTGACCAGCAGCGCAGTGGCCGGTGAGACGCGGCTTTCGTCGTAGCTGACTTTCGACGCCCGGGCACCGAAGTTCTCGGTGGTGTTTTCCACGCGCTGGCGGCGGGCGCCCACGGTCCATTGCACGCGGTCATCGGCGAAGGACAGGGTATCGGCGAGCGCATAGCTGCCCAGGGTCGCGCGGGTTTGCGAGGTGGTCACACCGTAGCCGGGGAAGGTCGGTGCGTTGCCAAAGTCCAGGTGGTCGAAATTGGTGGTACCGGGGATGCCGGCCCTGTCGTCCTTGAAGCTGTTGTCGGAGGTGAAACGGGTGGTGGCGAGGGTCCAGGCGTGGCCCACAGGCCCGGTCTGGAATTTGCCCTTCAGGCCGACTTCGCCGGATTGCTGGGTGCCGCTGCGGATCGAGCGAATCGCCGAAGAACTGATGTCACCCACATTGTTGATCAGGGTGCTGGAGTTGATCAACGCGTTGTAACCCCCATCGCGCTGCCCCCATGCCGCGTAGGCCGTGACGGAATCTGACAAGTCATATTCGCCGCGCGCCATGGTGGTAGTGGTGTTATTGATCGTGTAGGCCCACTCCGGCGCCAGCGCATAATCGCCCTTCTTCGGGCTTGGCAGGCGGGTCACGTTGGTACCGATCGTGTTGATACCGAAGTAGTTGAGGCCGTCGATACGCTCGCGTTGCTTGTAGAAGTCGAGCGAGATGCGCGCACGCTCGCCGCGCCAATCCAGGCCCAGGGACGACAGCGCCATTTTGTGCTGCTGATTATCCACGGGCGTGTCGCCGTCACGGTAGACACCGTTGAAACGGATACCGAACTGTTTCTTGTCGCCGAAACGTTGCCCCAGGTCCGCATGCACGCCGCCCAAACCACGGGATTCGTACGTGGTAGTCAAGCGTGCAAGAGGCTCATCACCCGCGCGCTTGGGCACCAGGTTGATGCTGCCGCCTACGGTGCCGCTGGGTGGCATGCCGTTGAGCAACGCCGATGGCCCCTTGAGCACCTCGATACGCTCGGCCAGTTCGGTGGAACCGCGCATGTTTGGCGCCATGCCGACCAGGCCGTTGTAGGTGATGTCATCGGCGTTACTGTAGAAGCCACGAATAAAGAAGGTTTCAAAGTTGCTGCGCTTGGTCGGCACGTACACCGAAGGGTCGGTGGCGCCGATCAACGAACCGATGTCCTGAGCCTGGCGGTTCTGAATGTACTCATCGGTGTAGCTGATGATGTTGAACGGCGTCTCCATGAAGTCCTTGTTGCCCAGCAGCCCGACACGGCTGCCGGAGGCAACCTGCCCGCCCGCATACACCGGCGGCAAGTCGTCGGCGGTGTCCATGCTGCCTTCCACCAGCGTTTCGGTCAGCTCCAGCGTTTGTTGTTTGGACGGCTCGGCAGGTGGCGCAGCGGCCGCCCCCATGGAGGTGGTGCCCAACCCCAGCAATAGCGCCATGTGTACGGCAGTGAATGTGCGACTGAAGGTAAAGCGTTGCGCAGCCTGCATTAAATCAGGGGTGGCGTGGCGACAGCGTTCCGACATGCTGGATTCCTTTCAATTCGGAGAGTTAGTAGATATTCACTAGGTTCTCCGAACCAGAAGGCTAAACCCTCAATAGCAATCATTAGCATTTGTATATTTTTTGAAAAAAGGCGGATACCTGAATGGCACCCGCCTTTTTTGCCTCAGCGATTAGCCCTTGTAACCCTGGACCACCTCGTCAGCCATGCGATTGAGGCACGTCACGCTGGCGGTACACAGGTACCAGGTCTGGGCATCGACGAAGATCACATGCCCATTGTTCCAGGCCTTGGTCTTGCGCAGCAGCGGGTTATCCAGGCTCTTCATGTCCAGCGCCGGCCGGCGTTCCATCACCGCCGTGCGGTCGATCACATAAAGGATGTCGGGGTCGGCCTGTTGGATGAATTCATTGGAAATCGGCTGGCCATGCAAGCCGGCCTCGATGTCACTGCTGGCCGGTTTCACGCCCAGGGTGTCGAACACGAAGCCATAGCGCGACTTCACGCCATAGGAGGTGAACGCGCCATTGTTATGCAGCACGATCAGCGCTTTCTCCGGGCGCCCTTCGGTGACGCGGCGAGTCTGCTCGACCTTGGCGTCCATTTCCGCAACCTTTTGGCGAGCCAGTTCTTCCTTGCCGAAGATGCGCCCCAGGCTGGTCAAATGGTTTTTGGCCGTGGTGATGAGATTGCCGTGCTGGTTGGTCAGGTCCACGTCGTCATAGACCGTCGGCGCGATCTGGCTCAGCTCGGCGTAGCTTTGTGCCTGGAGCGGCGAGATCAGGATCAGGTCAGGCTTGAGGGCATGCAGGCGTTCGAGGTTGGGCTGGATCGTGGTGCCGACGTCCATGATGTTCGGGTCGTCGCGGTACTTGACCAGGAAACTGGCGACGTAGTCCTTGGCAATGCCCACCACCGGCGCGCCCAACTGGTCGAGGGTGTCGAGTTCACTCATGTCAAAGGCCACCACCCGCTCGGGCAGCTTGGTAATCAGCGTCGTGCCCAACGGGTGCTCGATCTTGATCGGTTGGTAATGCGCCTGGGCAGTCGCAGCCGGCGTGGCTTGTGCCGCCGGCTTGTCACAGCCTTGCAGCCCCGCCGCTATCGCGATTGCCAGCAGTGCTCCACAGCATCTTGTTGCGTTACCGGTACTCATATCAGCTCCCTTGACGGTGTTGGATTGAAGTAGTTGCAGACGAACCCTTGCTCGCTGTGCAGGATCTCGAAATCCAGGTCGAACAGCTCCCGCAGGCGCGCCTCGGTGACGACTTCCGTGACCGGGCCACGGCAATGCACTGCGCCGTTTTTCATGGCCACGATGTGGTCGGAATAGTTGGCGGCGAAGTTGATGTCGTGCACCACCAGAATCACCGTGCGCCCCTGCTCGTCACACAAGCGCCGCAGGGCGCGCATGATCTGCACTGCGTGTTTCATGTCGAGGTTGTTGAGCGGCTCGTCCAGCAGCAAGTAATCGGTTTGCTGGGCGATGGTCATCGCCAGAAATGCCATCTGCCGCTGCCCGCCGCTGAGTTCGTCGATGTACGCCAAGCGCAGCCGCTGCAACGACAGGAACTCGATAGCTTCATCGATAGCCTGGCGGTCCTGAGCGGTGAGCGCGCCACGGCTGTAGGGGAAACGTCCGAAAGCCACCAGTTCCTCGACGGTCAGGCGCAGGTTGAAATCCGGCGATTGGCGCAAGGTGGCCACGCGCTTGGCGTAGTCGCGGATCGGCACCTCCAGGAGGTTGCGGCCGCCAATCAACAGTTCGCCACGCGTTGGCGCCAGCAAGCGTGCGATCAGCATCAGCAGCGTGGTTTTGCCGGCGCCGTTGGGGCCGATCAGCGAGGTGACCTGCCCCAGGGGAAACTGCACGCTGACGTCACTCAGGACGTGCTTGTTGCCATAGGCCTTGTAGACGTGACTGAGGGAAATCATGGGGCGCCTCGGGTTCGAACCATCAGCGCGAGAAAATACACGCCACACACCAGGTTGATGAGAATGCTGACGGAGGTGTTGTAGTTGAACAACTGCTCGACCAGGTACTGGGCGACGATGAAGATGCCGATGGCGATGGCGCAGCTCATGGGCAGCGTGACCCGATGCCGGGCGGTTCGCGCCAGCGCATAGGTGATGTTCGCGACGAACACGCCCATGAACGCGGTCGGCCCGACGAGGCTGGTGGACACCGCCACCAGAATCGCGATCAGCGCCAGTTGCAGGCGCACACTGCGCTGATAGTCGACCCCCAGGGAGATCGCCTGGTCGCGCCCCAGGGACAGGACGTCGAGCGTCGGCAGGCTGCGTTGGGCGATCAGGCACACCGTCGCCACCAACAGGCCCGAGTAGATCACTTGCGCCGGTTGCGCCTTGTTGAAAGAGGCATAGTTGAAGCCCTGGAAAATCGAGAACTCGCCGGGGCTGATTTTCAGCTGGATAAATTGGGTAAATGTCGCCATCACCATGCTCAGCACCAGCCCCAACAGGAGCAACAGGTAGACGTTGTTGCGCCCGTCGCGAAACAGCCAGCGATGGATCAGCCACGAATAGCCGAGCATCAACAGCACCGACAGCAACACATTGCCGTTACGCCCCAGCAGCACCAGGCTCTGGGTGCCCAGCCACAGGATCAGCAGGGCCTGGAGCAACAGGTAGATGGCTTCATAGCCCATGATCGCCGGCGTGAGAATCCGGTTGCCGGCGATGGTCTGGAAAATCACCGAGGAATAGGCAATGCACACCCCGGTAATGCCCATCGCCGCCAAACGAGTGAGCCGCTTGGGAATGACGTACGCGAAGTCAAACCCCGAGCCCAGTAACAAGAATGCAATCGCCAAGGCCAGGACCACCAGCCAGACGCCGAAGCGGGTTGCCATGCCGTTCATGTGTACTTCCTGATCAGCAACACAAGGAACAGCACCCCGCCCACGCTGCCCGCCGTCAGGCCGATGGGCACTTCGAAGGGATAGATCAGCAGGCGACCGAGGATGTCGCAGGCCAATAGCAACGACGCGCCGCACACCGCGACGATGGGCAAGGTTCGCTCCAGGTTCTCGCCGTAATGCAGCGCCACCAGGTTGGGAATCACCAGCCCCACAAAGGGAATGGCGCCCACGGTGATCACCGTGGCGGAGACGGTGACCGCCACCAGTATCAGCCCCAGCGCCGCGTTGGCCGCGTAGTTCAAGCCGAGGCTGCTGGCCATGCCCTCGCCCATGCCCATCACCGTAAAGCGATGGGCGAAGAGGTAAGTGAGCACCACGATCGGCAGGATCAGGTAGATGATTTCGTAGTTGCCCTGGACGATCTTCGAGAAGTCGCCGAGCATCCAGCCCTGCATGCCCTGCAGCATGTTGTGCCGGTAGGCATAGAACTCGGCGATGGCGCTCAACACGCTGCCGTACATCAGGCCGATGACGGGCACCATCACGGTGTTCTTGAACTTGATACGACGGATGATCGCAACATACAGCAGGCTCGCCCCGAAGCAGAACGCCAGGGCAAACAGCATCCTGCCGGCCGCACCCGTGGCAGGCGCCACTGTCAGCGAAATCAGAATGCCCAGCTTCGCCGCGTCGAGGCCGCCGGAGGTGGCGGGCTCGACGAAGCGATTGCGCACGATCTGTTGCAGGATCACGCCGCAGATGGCCAGCCCTACCCCGGTCAGGATCAACGCCGCCAGACGCGGCAAGCGGCTGGCCGTGAGGGTCAGCCAGGCATCATCGGAGAAGGTCAGCAGCGCGGTCCACGAGACCTGCTTGACGCCCACCATCAGCGACAGGCAACACAGCGCGGCAAACAGTAGCAATAAAGCTGCACGACTCAAGAACCGCCCTCACTGTCCGACGCTCCGGCAATCCGCCAGCCTTTCGCGGCCCGACGTTGCGCGAGGAAATGCGCGTAGAGCCCAGGCTCGGTACTCAGTGCCGAGTGAGCACCGCGCTCGCTGATGCGGCCCTGGTCGAGCACCACGATCTGGTCGGCCATGGCCACCGTGGACAGTTGGTGGGCAATCACGATCAGCGTGCGGGTGCCACGCAGACGCGCCAACGCATCGGCGATGACGGCCTGGTTCTCGGCATCGAGGGCAGCGGTGGCTTCGTCGACCAACAGAATCGGCGCGTCCTTGATCAGCGCACGGGCGATGGAAATTCGCTGGCGCTCTCCGCCGGACAGCCGCGCGCCGCCCTCGCCCACCGGTGTCTCCAGGCCCTGTGGCAAGCGTTCGATGATCTCGATAACACCGGCCTGCCGTGCCGCCTCCATCACCTGGGCATCGCTGGCATCGGGTTTGCCGATGCGGATATTGTCGGCAATGCTGCCCTGGAACAGGTAGGCGTCCTGGAAAATCTGACTGATCTGGCCGGCCAGTTGCTCACTGGACATCTGCCGCACATCCACACCGCCCAGGATCACGCTGCCCTGCGTCACGTCGAAGAATCGCGCAATCAGCCGCACCAGGGTGGTCTTGCCCGAGCCGGAGGCACCCACCAGCGCGGTCATGCTGCCGGGCTCGATACGCAGGCTGATATCGCGCAGTACGTCAGGCTGATCGTCGGCGTAGCGAAAGCTCACATGGCGCAGTTCGACCGAGCCCTCTATCGGCGCTTGTGGCGCCTCGGGCTGGGGCAGTGGCTGAACCGCAAAGATCCCGCGCACAGCCTCCAATTGGCCGCGCGCGCCACGCAGCACCTCGCTGTAACCGGCGACTTCGAGCAGCGGATCGATGAAACGGCTGACCAGCAGCAACGACACGATCACGGCAATCACCGAACCCGCTTGCAGGTTGGCGCCCAGCTGTTCGCCCAGCGACAGCGTGGCGGCGACCAGCAAGGCGGCGAAACCGGCCTGCACTGCCCAGGCATTGAACACCACTGACATCGCCGAGACATGAATCAGGCGCTTGGCCGACTGCTGCTGTCGCGCGATGGCCTGTTCCAGAAACTGAGTGCCGCCGTCTTCGCCGTTGAAAGCGCGCAGCACCGATTGCGCCTGGGCGAACTCGACCATGCGCTGGCTGGTGAGGGCCGCGTTGTGCTGGAAGCTTTGATCGGCACGCTGGCCCAGGTGAGCGGTGAACGCGAAGACACCGAACAGGATCGGCAGCGTCACCAGCGCGATCAGCCCCATCTGCACATTCAATGCAAACAGCGCGACGAGGATCACCACCGGCGTGACCACGCCGGTGATCAGCGGGGTGAACACGTGGGCGGGCAACTGGGCCATTTCCATCATGCCCTGGGATGCCACATGACTCAGCCGCGCGGTGTTTTGCGCGCTGAACCAGCCGACCGGCAGGCGCGCCACATGGTCGCCGAGCCGATGACGGCCACCTTGCAGGACGGCGATGCCGACACGGATACCGGCCTTCTCCACCGTGCGCCGCAGGGCCCAGCACAGCGCCACACCGATCACCAGCACCACCAGCCATTGCGCCGCCGAACGCAACTCGCTGCCCAACAGGTGGGTGAGTACCGGCACCAGGGTGACTATCGTCAGCCCGCAAAGCAGGCCATAGACCAGCGTCATCCAGAGGTAGCGGCGCAGTACCGGGGCCTCTTCGCCCAGCAGTTGAGTAAAGGTTTTCAGCATGACGATACCGCCTGTTCACTGCCCTGTTCAGAGCCTTGTTCATAACCGCCCAGCGCCCACAGACGGGCGTAGCGGCCGTTGCGCGCGAGCAGTTCGTGATGACGGCCCTGTTCGCAGATCGTGCCGTTGTCGATCAGGATGATCTGATCGGCATGCATCACCGTATCGAGACGGTGAGCGATCACCATCAAGGTGCGGCCCTGGGCGAATCGCGACAGGGCTTGCTGCAGCTTCACCTCGTTCTCGGCATCGGCTGCCGCCGTGGCTTCGTCGAGCACCAGCACGGGCGGGGCGAGCAACACGGCGCGGGCAATGCTCACGCGCTGCAACTCGCCACCGGAGAGCTGCACGTCCTCGCCGATCACCGAGTCGTAGCCCCGTGGCAACGCGAGAATGCGTTCGTGAATGTTGGCGGTGCGCGCGGCGTCTTCGATTTCCTGCTGGTTGGCCGAAGGGCGGCCCAGGGCGATGTTGTCGCGCAGGCTGGCATGGATAAGGCGTACTTCCTGCAGCACAAAGCCGATACGTCGATACAACTGCGCGCTCTCGATCTGCCGCAGGTCAACGCCACCCAAGGTGATACGCCCCTCGCTCGGATCGAAGAAACGCAACAGCAAGCGCGCCAGGGTCGACTTGCCAGAACCGGACGCGCCGACAATCGCCGTGACAGTGCCGGGCTTGAGGGTGAAGCTGACGTCGCTGAGTACCGGGTGCTCTGCGTCGTAGCTGTAGCCGACGTGTTCGACGCGTATTTCAGCCTGAGCAGGTAGCGTTGTTGCCTCGCCCGCCAGGGTTTCCAGCACCGGGGTTTGCAGCAACTTGTGCACGCGCTGGGCGGCGCCGGTGGCGTTGTTCAAGTCGTGGGTGATGTAGCTCAGCAGCAACAGCGGCGCACAAATGCCCGGCGCCACCAAGGCGAAGGGCAACACCTCCACCGGCGTGATCCAGCCCTGGCTCACGAACAGCGTGCCAAAGGCCAACACCACGCCGAGCACCGCCACCGGGGCGATCATCGCGTGGGCGTTGGCCATTGCGCTGACCAGAGGCCGCGTGAAGTCGGTGAACGCGTCGGCAAACGCATCCACCGCTTCACGGTAACTGCCGTGGGCCTTGCCCTCGACGCCAAAGGCCTTGACCACGGGAATGCCGTTGACGAACTCGACCACCGCATTGTTGATACGCGCCATGCCGGCGCCAAACGACTGCATGTTCGCGCCGCTGGCTTTGGTGGCCCTGGAGAAAAACAGGAAAAACAGCGGGAACGGCAGCAGCGAGACGATCGCCATGCGCCAGTCCATGGCAAACAGGTAAATCATCGAGATAAGAATCGCGCCGAGGGTGCGGCCCAGGGTGGTGTAGAAATGTGCCGTCAGGCTGTGCAGCGTGCCGATGTCATCCTGCATCGCCTGCTTGACCTCGCCCGATGCCCGGCTGGTAAACCAGCCCAGTGGTACCTTGGCCAACCGGCGGGTAATCGCCAGGCGCAAACGGCCGGTGATGTGATTGTCGGCCAGGTGCGCGACCATCTCGCCCATCGAGATCAACGTCAGCCCCAGGAACAGACACCCCAGGCTGATGATCACCACGCGCCAGACGGGGCCCTGCATCTGCGCCCACGCCGTGGCCATTTCTGCCTGACCCATCGCGAACTGGGCGATGTGCGCGATGCCGGCCAGGGGCACCATCGTCAGCATCGTGCCGATGGCGGCCAGCAGGCCCGCGACGATCAGTCGTCCGCGTATGGGCTTGAGGACCTGGGACACCGAGCCGGTGTCTGCGGATGGTTCGTTAACACTCATGAGCTCTCCTGAATAACCACTGCAGGCAACCCGAGGGCATGCCTGACTTCCTTGACGCTCGAAGGCTTTGCGCACTGCGTACCTTGTATTCCGGACAGCAACGCAAAATCCTCAATCGAAACGTTCATTAATCGGTGAGGGGTCATGGCCCGGAGACAAACGGGGAGCAGGCCCGCAGACCACTGGCGATGTACTTTTCGACGGAAGACACCGACACCTTCAACTCGGTGGCGATGTCGCGATGGCCCATGCCATGCAGCTTGCACAGCAGCAGTGCCTGGCGGGTCTTGACGGGTTTGCGGTGCAGCGCGCTATCGATTTGGGTCAGGGTTTCCGTGACCAGGGCGCGGACTTCTTCGGAAGGCGCCAACGGTTCGGCCTGCAGCTTGAGCCCTTCGAGGTGGCACGCTTCAAGGCGACGGCGGCGATAGAGGTCGATCACCATGCCCTTGGCGATTTGGGTCAAGTGGCAGCGCGAGTCTTCGATCGAGGGCACGCAGCCTTTTTTGATGAGGTTGAGATAGACGTCGTGGGCGAGGTCCGCAGCATCAACCGGGTTGCCCAGCTTGCGGCGCAACAGGCTGCACAGCCAACTGTGATGGTCGACATACAGCCTTTCAAATTGCTGCTTAAACGCGAACGCTCCGTTGTCCACTTCACCTCTCCTGAGACGCTGATATTCGCGATCAACTTTTGACTAATGCGAATAGGTATGATTATTATTTGAATCATACGGCGTTCATAGAGCCCCTGCAATGCAACGTGCCTACGCCTCTTCCTGTGCCCGGAATCCCGGGCGTTACCACAGACCCCGGATGGGTCTGTCGGCACTCGGTGCCATCTCTATTTCTGACTGTTCAGTTTGATAAGGCGGGAAATTTCCATGATGGAATCCAATCCAGATACGTTTTCGAAACTATCTGCCACGCGTTACGAAGAGCATATCTGGCTCTTGCAGCAGCAATACCCCGAACGCATTCTCAAACACCTCAGCGCCTGGCAACTCGACGCGGATATCGATGTTCCAAAGCTTGAGCGGGCGATCAAGACTGTTATCGAAACTTTGCCTGATCTGAACGCGCGCTATCAGTTCAACGACGACGGTGAAGTGGACAAAGTTCACGCCATTGACTGGCAATCCTGCGTTGAGCTCATTCGCTCACACTCCGATGCGAACGCCACCGAGCAATTGCTCGCGCAGCAGTCGGCGCCCTGGGATGCGCAAACTCAGCCACCGCTCAGCGCGCTGATTGTTCAAACCGGGCAGCACGTGATCCTGGCGTTCGTGGTGCACCAGATCCTCGACCAGACTTGCCAGGTAATCGATCTGTATCGCGGGGTGCTGAACGCTTATGTCGGGCACTCGGCCAGCGACACACCGTGGTTGCAGCGCCAAGCGGATGGCACTATTAGTGCGCCTGCCGTCAGCGCCCTGCCGGCGACTGCCAACCATGATGTCGAGGCCATTATCCTTGGCGAATTCCGTGGCGCACTGGCCGAGCCCGACATGCAACTGACGGACGATTTTTTTGATTTCGGCGGCCATTCCCTGCTGGCGACCCGCATCATCGGCAAGCTGTTGAGCAACCACGGCATTGAAGTCCAGTTCAATGACTTTTTCAGTGCTCCGTCTGCAGCGGCCCTGGCATCACGGGCCAACGTCATCGCGCAGAACGATGGGGCAACGGCTGCCAGGAACGTGCCGCAAGACGTGCAAAAAGCACCGTTCGCCCTCGCCCAGGCGTCCCTCGGCCGAGCCTATGTGGCCTATGAGTTCGGGACGATTTTCAACCTGCCGTTTGCCCTGGACTTTCTCGACGGTGTGGACGAGGCGCTGTTCGAGCAGGCCTTCAGTGACCTGCTCAAGCGCCACGCGAGCCTGCGCACCACCTTCCACTTTGAGGGCGATGCGGCCTACCAGCAGATCGTGCCAATCGCACAACTGGCGGACTACAAGTGGTTCTGGTCCAGCCATGAAAGCCTGCGGGCGACCCTGGAAAGCGAGGCCACTTATCAATTCGACCTGTCCCGCGAACTGCCCCTGAGGGTTCGCTTCATTTACGACGTACAACGCCAGCGCCAGACCCTGTCACTGCTGGTTCATCACATGGCCATTGATGAGTGGTCGCTCAACGTCATGATGGAAGAGCTGGCACAGGCCTACCTCGCCCGCGCCGCCGACAAGGCACCCACTTGGGCAACACCCGCGCGCTCATTCCATGAGTTTGCGTTGCGCGAGCAGGCCACCGGCATCAATCAACAACATCTCGACTATTGGACGAGTATGTTGCGCGATGCCACCCGTGGCTTGACGCTGCCCTCCCCTGGCTCCCAGGCGAGCGCGCCCATAACGGTATCGTCGAAAGCGCAGTGGTTTGAGATCAAGCCGGACCAGACGCTCACCGACAACCTCTACACCTTCGCCAGGCAGAACAATTCGTCTTTGTTCGGTGTGGTCTATACCGCCATTGCGCTGTCCCTGCACAAGCTGGGTGACTTGAAAGATCTGGTGATCGGTACCTCGGCTTCCGGCCGTACCGACCCCGGCTTCTACGAGACGGTGGGCTACTTCACCACGATGGTCGCGCATCGGGTGCAGTTCGATCCCCGGCAAGCCATTGGCGCCCTGGTTGAAAACGTCACCCACCTGATCAACGACTCCATGGCCTATGCCGACGTGCCACTGGAACTGATTCAACACGCCCTGGGCATGACGCCCGCCGACGGCCTGCTGTTTGACGTGTACATCCAGATCCACGCCAACAATGCCTTGAACGGTGCCCTGGAAACCCCCGACGCCAGGGCGATCCGCTACCGCCAGATTGACCCGGACAAGAGCCAGTCGATGTTCGGGATTCAGTTCGAGATCATGGAAAACATGATTGATGGCAAACGCTCGTTGCGCCTGGTGATTACCTACCTGTCGGACCGCTACAGCGCCGAACAGATGGCGCGTCTGAGCGCGACGATTGATCAGGTGTTCACGCTGTTCACCATGCCCGATGCTGCCGGCATCGTGGTCGATCACATCCGCGTATAAACCTCCAGCCGGATCTTGTTAACAAGACCCGGCATTTCAACTTCTACCCTTCATGCATCCCGTAGCGCTGGAACGACGAGCGTTTGGGCAAGCGGTAGTGCGGCTGGCCCAGCAGCTGGTTGGCAATCGTCGCATTGCGAATGGCGGCAATCCCCAGGTCCGGTGAACCCACGCCATGCTGGAAGATTTCCGCGTTCTGCACAAAAATGCGGCCCACGCCTGCATCGCAACGACGCGCCGTAAAATCCTCCTCGACGATGCAGTCACCGTACTCATCGGTTTCCAGCACACCGCCCTTCAGCCGTTCAAACCACTGCGGCCAGACATGCCCGTAACCCGTGGCCGCCACAATCGCATCGGCTTCGAAGGCGCTGACCTGATCCAGTTCACGGTGCCGGTAGGCAATGCGCAGTGTGCCGTCGATATCCTCCACGGTCTCCACCTCGCAGTTGGAAATCAGCGTCAGGCCCGGGTCACTGCCGCCAATCGAACGCTCGTAGATCAGGTCGTAAATGTCGGCGATGGTCGAGAAACTGATGCCCTTGTACAGCAAGCCCTGCCCCGCCACGATGTCCCGGCGGCGCTCGCGGGGAATGCTGTGGAAGTACTCCATATAGGACGGCGTAAAGCACTCCTGCCCAAGCTTTGAATACTCCATGGGGTGAAAGCCCGGCGAACGGGTAACCCAGCGAATCGAAGCGCCCGCCGCGATGCGTTCCGGGGTCAATTCGTTGAACAGCGCCAGCACGCACTCCGCCGCACTTTGGCCGGACCCGATCACCGTGACCCGCTGACACTGCGCCAGTTGCGCCTGACGTTTACCGAACTCCGCCGAATGCATCACCGGCGCCGTGCTCTTCACCTGCGCCCACTTCGGCAACAACGGCACGGTGCCTATGCCAATGGCCAGGTCGCGGCTGTAGTAATGACGTTTGAAGCCCGACACCGACTGGCTCTCGATGAGGAACCGGTCGACGCTGGCGTCATAGCTCACCTCACAGATGTCTTCCCCGAAGTGGCAGTCGGGCAGTTGCTGCGACGCCCAGCGGCAGTAATGGTCGTATTCGCGGCGAGGCACCTGGAAGTTTTCGTAGTAATAAAACGGGTAGAGGCGATCGTGCTGATGCAGGTAGTTCAAATAACTCAGCGGGTGCGTGGGGTCGGCCATCGTCACAAGGTCCGCCAGAAACGGAACCTGCAGCGTGGTACCGGGCAACAGAAGCCCTTCGTGCCAGCGAAACTCTGCTTTGCGATCGAGGAAAATACTTGTCACGCCAGGATGCCTGGACAGTAACGCGGCCAGCCCGAGATTGAAGGGCCCGATGCCGACTCCGGCAATATCAACATGTGGTGTATCCATCATCCCATCCATCTCCATAGGTACTGGTTGGCAGTGGCACGGCTTTCAGACGCCCACTGCGCTCATATCAAATTCCGCTACCGGCTCAGGCACCCTCGGCCATAAGCAGGCGTTCAACGTCTTGTGCATTGCGGCAACGCAAGAGTTGCCCGGGTGACAGTGCGACCGAAAAGTCTTCGCGCACCCGCGCCGAAATAGCCTTCAAATGCTGGGGACGCAAGCCCAGGCTAATGAAGTCCACCCCGTCATTGGCGCCGTCTTCCAGCGACCGACCCAGCACGCTCAGGTATATATCCAGCACCTTGTTGCGCGGGGTCGCGCAAGGTTCGGCGGCGTCATTGGCTGTTGCGCGGAGCAGGTCGCGCGCCCGCTGGCGATCCGGCTTGCCGTTTTGCGACAGCGGCAACGCATCCACCCTCAGGAACCGCGTCGGTACGTGAGACTGCGGCAGATGCTGACGGGCATAGTTACGCAACGCGGCGGTCGTCAGCTCGGCAGCGTGCGGCTGAGCGACATACAGCGCACCAATGCCGACCTCGCCCTGGCGCTGCTCGCCAACATCGACCACCAGCACGTGCCGGACCGCTGGGTGATTGATCAGCTCGATCTCGATATCCGGCAGCGACACGCGCACACCGCGCACCTTCACATAGCCATTGACCCGGCTGTCGAAGATCAGGGTGCCGTCGCGGCGGTAGCGCCCGCAGTCGCCGGTGCGGAAGGCACGAACGGGCTGACCGTGCTCATCGAGCACTGTCACGAACTCGCTCTGGGCCAGCGCGCCGTTTTCCAGGTAGCCCAGTGCGAGGTTGACGCCGGCGGTGTGGATTCGGCCCACCACGCCCACAGGGCAATGCGCGCCCTGAGGGTCGAGAACGAAGTAGCGGTTACCCGGCAACGGCCTTCCATAAGGGATCAGCGCACGGTCGTGCGCCGAGATGTCGTGCCAGATGCTCCAGATCGTGGTTTCCGTCGGCCCGCCCAGGGAAATCAGACGTGACGACGGCAGCAACTCGCGCAACTCGGCAATCACGCCGGGTTTGATGTAGTCACCGCCCTGGGCAATCAGGCGCAGGCTCTTCAAATCATGTGTCGCGCGGCAAGACAGCAGCATCTCCAGGATCGCCGGCACCGAGCACCACAGTGTCACCTGATGCCGGGCGATCAACTGGTTCCAGCGCACGGCGTCCTTGTCTTCGCCGGGCTCCGGAAGCACCAGGGTCGCCCCTGCCGTCAGGCAGCCCAACACGTCGAACACCGACATGTCATGGTGCAGCGGCGTCACGGACATAAACACATCACACTCGTTCACGGCCCAGTGTTCGAGGGTGCTGCCGATCACGTTGGCTGTGGCGCGATTGCTCAGCAGCACGCACTTGGGCTTGCCGGTGGTGCCCGAGGTGTAGAGGTAATACGCCGGCGCTTCGCTCAACGACAGGTCATCCAGCGCGGGCGCGGGCACTGCCGGCCCCGACAGAAGTTCGTCCGGTGTGGCGAAGGGATGTTCGACCGGCTCGCCTTGAGCAATCACCACCAGGTCGGGTCGACAGTTTTCCAACAGGTACTGCCGTCGTTCGCCAGGTGCCGAGGCATCAATCGGCACCCAGATCAGGCCGGTCAAGGCGCAGGCCAGGGTCACTATCGTATGCTGCGGGCTGCGCGGCAGGCAGATCGCAACCACCTGGCCGCGAGACAATCCGCGCATTTGCAAGGCCGCAATGACCCTGCCTACCGCGTCGCCGAGTTCGGCGTACGTGAGGTGCTGGTCCCCGGCGATGAGGGCGGTTCGGGTGTTCCCGGGATCAAAGATGTGGCTCGCGATTCGTTCGAGAAAACCCGTTCGCGACGCATCACTGAGCGGGCTGTTCAACCGGTAGTGGCGGCTGTCGATAATCGTCGAGGTATCCAGGGCGAACACTGCGCTTGCAGTGACAGCGTTGATGGCCTTTTCGAGCGCGCTCAAGATATCGCTGACCATCGCAGCGTCCATCACCTCCCGCGCGTAATCGATGTCGAACACCAAAGCCCCTTCGGCGTTGGCCGAGAAGCGGATATCCATCGCCACTTGAGGCGTCTGGGTCAGCCCGCCACACAGGCTCATGGGGCTGTCCAGCGACGTGACCGGCCAGGAAAACCCGTTGGTGATCACCACCGGCAGCACCGGGCCCGGGCCATGGGATTCAAACAGCAATCGCGCCAGGTCCACACCGGAAAATGCCAGATGCTGCAGCCCTTCGAGCACGTCCACTTGCAGCTGGGTCGCCCGCTGCGCAAAACCGCCTGGCTCGGCGCTCCAATTGATCGCGATAAAGCTTGAGCGGTTGGCGAATGCACCTGTGGTTTGCGGCGCAACAGGTACCGCGACACACAAGTCACCCTCATCGACCCAGTGGGACAGCACTTCAAGCACCAGCGCCATCAGGGTGGAGTTCTTGAACAGTCGTTGCCGCGCGCCCAGTTTGCAGAACGCGCTGAACGCTGGCTTTGGCACCAGCAGGCTCTGTCGCTCATAACGCGAAGCACCCACCTGGTCCAGCGGTGTGGTCCATGGCAAGCGTGGCGCACCGCTGACGGCGGCGAGTTTGGCTTTCCAGTAAACGGCGTCCGCCTTGCGTTGGTCGGTGAGGTCTTGCGGCTCGGACGCACTCTCTGCGACGGGCTCTTCGTCTGTTGCACCGTCGAACAGTTCGACCATCAGCGTGGCGATTGAGCGTCCATCGAGGATCAACGCATCCAGGCGTACAAAGACGTGTAACTGGTCTTCCGGCAGCTTGAACAGCGTGACGTTCCAGGGCGAACGGTCGAGTTCGAACAGCCCGTGCGCATATGCCTCGCGCACTGCTGCAATGTGGGCCAGCGCATCTTCCGGCGACCTCTCGGTGAGATCGACTTCATCCAGGTTCAACTCCCCCACCTCACTGACACGCTGCACGAACTTCTGCGCATCGATGTGTGTCCGCAGGCTGGGGTGACGTTGCACCCTCTCGGCCAAACGACCGCGCAGCAGCGCAGGGTCCATGGCGCCGCGGTACTCGCGAAACTCTTGCATGGCCACGCCACCGAGTGGCATCTGCGCGCTGCGTCCCAGCAGATAAGCTTGCTGAAGCGAGGTCAATGGCTGCTCGACAACCGCCTGACGCAAGGGTTGATCCAGCACCGAGGCGCATACCGCGACCTCGCGCACGATTGCCACGAAACGTTCGAACACGTCCGACACCCAGGCCTGCGGCAGCGCATCCAGACGGATGTCCCAATTGATCAGAATGCCGCCGTCAGCGCAGGCGATCTGCGCATCGAGTGCCACTTGTGGCCCCTGGGAAATAACCCAGTTCATCGGCCCGAACACACGCCGCACGCGCGTTGAAAGAAGATCGCCACCGGGCATGTCCAGCGCCGCCGTAAACACCACCGGTGCCAGTTGCGGCGTGCCATGGTGGCGGGACAGGTCGCGCATCAGGTTCACCCCGGGATAGGCGCAATGTTCAAGCAGTTCGACCATCTTGCCCGCCAGTTGCGTACACAGCATGGCCGGGCTGCGGGAGGCCGCGATATCCACGTCGAGCATCAGTACGTTGGCAAAATCGCCGATCACACGCTCCACGTCATCAACCAGCGGCGGGCGCCAGAACGTGGGGACGTTGAGGCGAAAGACGCGGTCGCCGGTGTGCGTACCAAGGGCCGTTGCAAACAGCCCCATCATTAAGGTGGACAGGGTGATTCTGCGCTCGCGGGCTACCTGCTGCAGCGCGTGACGCTCGTCGGGGCCCAGCCATGTACTGAGACGATGACTGCGCGCCTGATCCGGCT
The DNA here is from genome assembly GCF_001050345.1 of Pseudomonas fildesensis. GTDB lineage: Bacteria > Pseudomonadota > Gammaproteobacteria > Pseudomonadales > Pseudomonadaceae > Aquipseudomonas > Aquipseudomonas fildesensis. Next base: position 290,262 of record NZ_LFMW01000039.1, read on the forward strand.
GCACGTCGAGAAACGGCAACGTCGGCGCAGGGGCGACGTCCGCCAGCCGATCACGCCACCAGAGACGGTCGCGCTCGCGGGCCGTTTTCAGTGACGGGTCGGTGCGCGCCTTGTCGTACCAATCGAAGAAAGACGGCGTAGGCAGCGCGGCGCCTTCGGGGTCCTCGTAGAACTGTGCGAGGTCCTCCATCAACGTGCGGAAACTCGATGGGTCGATGGCGATCATGTCGGTATCGACATGCAGGCGGAACGCATCGTCCGCCAACAGGCTCACGGAAAATCGGGCCCCGCCCTCCTGGCTCAGATCCAACTGCTGATGGGTCCATTGCTCACGCTTGGACAACAGATGCTGCGTCACTTCCTGCTCGGTCATCGCACGCAGGTCTTCGACCTCAAGCGGCGGTGACGCGTCTGGCGCGGCAATGGATTGCAGTCCTTCGACATTCACTCTAACCCGCAGCATTGGGTGCAGCAGGCAGACCCGTTCAAGTGCTTTGCGCAGCCGCTCGAGATCAATGGCGAGGCCATCGAACTCGGCATACAGATGAGCCGAAACTCTCCCTAAAGACGCATGAGCAGTGCGCCCGATCCAACAGGCGGCTTGCATTGAAGTTAACTCTCTCATGGCTCACTCATATGATTGACAAATCTAAATGATTAGCGTCCCCTATTAGAAACAATAATGATTATATTTCAACATTTAATTTTTTGACTCACTGGCCACGGAGGCTTCCCCCAAAATGAGAACGGGTACCCTTAGAACGAACGAGATAGATGAGGTGCAAATCTTTGATGAAAAACGAAGTTTTTCATTCACCTCCGGCGACCGCGAGCTAGCGGTCACCGGGACACTGCAGAGAATCGAAACACCGGCCATTGGCGGTGATGACGCCAATAGCCTGTTTCAAAAAACGATTGCGCAGGCCTTCGATCGAGCGCGCAAGGCCGGCCAGAGCAACCCTATTATCGTCGGTGCAATCCCCTTCGATCCCACCGAAGCTTCTTGCCTCTACATTCCCGAACACGCGCACTGGCAACCCCGCAACACCCTCGCGCCAATCACCACGGCAACGTTGCCTGAACTCATCGAACAGAAAAACATCCCGGACGAGCACGCCTTCAAGCGCGCGGTGGAACACGCCATCGTCAACTTCCGCCTGAGCGACGTGCGCAAGGCTGTGCTGTCTGTGCAGCGCGAATTGGTCTTCGCTCAGGATGTGGACGTGAATGCCATGCAAACCAACCTGCGGGCGCAGAACCCCAGCGGCTATCACTTCCGTGTGCCGATGCCCGATGGTTCTACGCTGATCGGCGTCAGCCCCGAGTTGCTGGTGCGCAAGGAAGGCCTGAGTTTCCTGTCCAACCCGCTGGCAGGATCGGCCAAGCGCATGGCCGACCCGAAAGCCGACCGCCGCAACGCCGATTGGCTGTCAGCCTCGGAAAAGGATCATTACGAACACGGTTTTGTGACGCAGGACATCGTCAGCCAACTCGGCGAGCTGTGCACCCAACTGAACGTGCCACGGCGCCCCTCCCTCATCAGCACGCCTGCACTCTGGCACCTCTCCACACGCATCGAAGGCACGTTGGCCGACCCGAGCGTGTCGGCCTTGCAGCTTGCCTGCCGCCTGCACCCGACGCCCGCCGTCTGCGGCTTTCCCACTGAGCGTGCGCGACGCCTGATCCGCTTCGTCGAGCCCTTTGAGCGCGGCCTGTTCACCGGCATGGTCGGTTGGTGCGATGCCCAGGGCAATGGCGAATGGGTCGTGACGATCCGTTGCGGCACCGTCAAGCGCAACAGCGTTCGCCTGTTCGCCGGCGCCGGCATCGTCGAAGCGTCCAGCCCCGACGCCGAATGGACAGAAGTCCAGACCAAACTCGGCACCATGTTGCGCGCCTGTGGATTGGCCCACTAACTCGAATTTTCTGACGTGTGAACACTATGACTATTGAATTTAACCACTGGCCCCTGGACAGAGCGCAACGCTATCGGGACGAGGGCTACTGGATCGACAAACCGCTGACCCACATTCTCCAGACCCGCAGCCAGTCGCAACCCCACGCGCTGGCGATCGTTTGCGGCGAGCGCCGCTTCAGCTACGCCGAGCTGGATCAACTCTCCTCCAACCTGGCCACACGGCTGGCCGCCAGCGGGCTGGGCAAAGGCGACACCGCCCTGGTGCAACTGCCCAACATCGCAGAGTTCTACATTGTTCTGTTCGCCCTGCTCAAGGCCGGGATCGCGCCCCTCAACGCGCTCTACAGCCACCGAAAACTGGAGCTCAAGAGCTACGCCAAACAAATCGTGCCACGGCTGCTGATCGCCTCCCGCGAGCATGAGGTGTTCCGCAGCGACAGCTATATTGCCGACTTCAAGGAGGTCGGTACAAACCCTGAAATCACCTTGCTGCTGGGTGAAACACGTCACGAAAACAACCTCGCTGAGTGGATCGAAACCTCAGGCCGGCGCGCCGCGAACTTCTCCCCCACCGAGCCAGGTGAAGTGGCGTTGTTCCAACTGTCGGGCGGCAGCACGGGCACGCCCAAACTCATCCCGCGCACGCATAACGACTATCACTACAACGCCCGGACGAGTGCGCAAGTCTGCGAGCTCACAGCACAGACGCGCTTTCTGTGCGCCCTGCCCGCAGCGCATAACTTCCTGCTCAGCTCACCCGGCGCTCTGGGCGTCCTGTATGCCGGCGGCGCTATCATCATGGCCCCCAGCCCGGAGCCGCTGACCTGCTTTGCGCTCATCCAGCGTCATGAAGTGAATACAGTGGCCCTGGTGCCCAGCGCCGTCGCGTTGTGGTTGCAGGCAGCGCCGGAACATCGGGAACAGTTGCACTCCCTGGAATTCCTCCAGGTCGGTGGCGCCTGCTTCGCCGACTCGCTGGCCCACCAGGTTCCCGGCGTACTCGGCTGCAAGCTGCAACAGGTGTTTGGCATGGCTGAGGGGTTGATCAACTACACCCGCCTGGACGATTCCGACGAGCAGATCTTCACCACCCAAGGCCGGCCCATCAGCCCTGGTGACGAAATCAAAATCGTCGACGAACAAGGCATCCCCGTCGCCGACGGTGAGCCCGGCATGCTCGCCACCCGTGGCCCCTATACCTTCTGTGGCTACTACCGCAGCCCCGAGCAGAACGCCCAGGCATTCGACAATGAGGGTTACTACTACTCCGGCGATCTCGTCCAGCTCATGCCAACCGGCGATTTGCGCGTGGTCGGCAGGGTCAAGGACCAGATCAACCGTGGCGGTGAAAAAGTCGCCTCGGAGGAAATCGAAAACCTCATCGTCCTGCACCCGGACGTAACCCACGCCGGGTTGGTGGCCATGCCCGACGACCGCCTGGGGGAGAAGAGCTGCGCCTTCGTCGTGTCGCGCAACCCCAACCTGAAACCGCCCACGCTGCGCCGCCACTTGATGGAACTGGGCATCGCCGAATACAAGCTGCCGGACCGCATCCGGCTCATCGAAACCATGCCACTGACGGCCGTGGGCAAGATCGACAAGAAGCACCTGCGCCAACTCCTGGCAGCGGAAACCACGCGCACTTGGTTGCAAACCCGCGTGCTGCAACTGGTCGAAGACTGCGAAGACCTGGACCCGGAAGAAAACCTGATTTTCTACGGTCTCGACTCCCTGCAAGTGATGAAACTCGCCGCCGAACTCAAAGAGCGTGGCATCGCCGTCAGCTTCGAAGAACTGGCCGACTCACCCACGCTCGCCAGTTGGTGGTCGCTGGTAGACACACGGCAGAAAGCCGCCTGACCGAGCTGCTTCGCCCAGTCAATTTAAAAGGAGTTGAAAATGACCTTGTCCACTGCCGACCAACGTAAGCTTGAGAGCTTCTGGCAGCACTGCGTGACGCACCAATACTTCAATATCGGATACCCCGAATCCGCCGACTTCGACTATTCGCAACTGCATCGCTTCCTGCAGTTTTCGATCAACAACTGCGGGGACTGGAACGAGTACAGCAACTACCTGCTGAATTCGTTCGACTTTGAGAAGGACGTCATGACCTACTTCTCCGAACTGTTCAACATCGCGCTCGAAGACAGCTGGGGCTACGTCACCAACGGTGGCACCGAAGGCAACATGTTCGGCTGCTACCTGGCCCGCGAACTGTTCCCGGACGGCACCCTGTACTACTCCAAAGACACCCATTACTCCGTGGCGAAAATCGTCAAATTGCTACGCATCAAATGCCGTGCAGTCGAGTCACTGCCCAATGGCGAAATCGACTACAACGACCTGATGGCCAAAATAGCCGCCGACCAGGAACGCCACCCAATCATCTTCGCCAATATCGGCACCACCCTGCGGGGCGCAATCGATAACATCGCGATCATCCAACAACGCCTGCAACAGGCGGGCATTGCCCGTCACGATTACTACCTGCACGCCGACGCCGCGCTGAGCGGGATGATCCTGCCCTTCGTCGAACACCCGCAACCCTTCTCGTTCGCCGACGGGATCGACTCCATCTGCGTCTCCGGCCACAAGATGATCGGCTCGCCCATTCCCTGCGGAATCGTCGTGGCCAAACGCAAAGACGTCGCGCGTATCTCGGTGGAGGTGGACTACATCCTGGCTCACGACAAAACCATCAGCGGCTCGCGCAATGGCCACACCCCGCTGATGATGTGGGCGGCGCTGCGCAGCCAGTCACTGGCCGATTGGCGCCACCGGATCAGGCGCAGCCTGGACGCCGCGCAATATTCGGTCGACCGCTTCCAGGCTGCGGGGATCGATGCCTGGCGCAACAAAAACTCCATCACGGTGGTGTTCCCCTGCCCGTCAGAGCAAATCGTGAAGAAATACTGCCTGGCCACCTCCGGCAATACGGCCCACCTGATCACCACGCCCCATCATCACGACAACCGCATGATTGATGCCTTGATCGATGAGGTGATTGCCGAAACCCAACTGACAGCCTGGCAATCCGGGAAAACATCCAAACGAGCCGCCGGCTAAAGACGGCTCACTCATCTATTGATGGAGACACACCATGCAGCCACTGAAAGCACCTGAAGCGTGCGAAAACCTCAACGACATTCGAGCAGGCATCGACTTCTTCGATCGCCAGATCCTCGAATCACTGCAAAAACGCCTGCGCTATGTAAAAGCTGCCGCACAATTCAAAGCCAATGAACAAGACATCCCGGCCCCGGAACGGGTGGCGGCGATGCTGGAAGAGCGGCGTGAATGGGCAATGGAAGCGGGGTTCGACGTAGCGTTTGTGGAAAAACTCTACGAGCAGATTATTCACTGGAATATTCAGCAGCAGATTCTGCACTGGCGCGCGACCTATCCCGAGAGGGCTCAAGCATAAAACCCTATCAGGCAGCCAAGGCGCGGGGGCGCAGCGATCCCGCGCCCTGCGCTTTACATGTCGTAACGCAAAACCAATTACAGCCAGCGAATTCAACCTCCGGCTAAATCAGAACGTCACACTGGCAGTCAGGCGAGCGGTACGCGGCTCGCCCTCGTTCACCTGCAATTGACCGCTGCCCGTATTGGACGGGTAGTAGTGCTTGTCGAACAGGTTGTCCACGTTTAGCTGCAGGCAGGTCTTGTAGTCCGACACCGGCAAGTCCCAGCGCAGAAACGTATCGGCCACGGTGTAACTGTCCATCCAGAAGCTGTTGTCATTGTCGACAGGGCGTTTGCCTACGTAACGGCCCCCGCCACCGACGTGCCATTGCCCGGTCGCTTCTGGAAACACCGTGAGGTGGTGGCTCACATAGAGGCTGGCGGTATGCATGGGGGCGTTATTGAAGCGATTCCCCTCATCCTTGGGGTCGTCGAGGATTTCGGTGTGGGCATAAGCATAGGTGCCGATCACATCCCAACCTGGCGCCAGACGCCCAGTGACATCCAGCTCGATGCCGCGCGAGCCGACCTGGAAGTGCGCTGGCCGGAGATCGCCTGGCGCTGACCGGACAAGACATGCTGCGCCAATTACCGGGCGTCAGTCATGCCTTCCAGACGCTGGCGACTTTTATGCTTGTGGGTCAGGGCTTGCCTGTCGAAGCGCTGAAAACTGCTTTGCGCAATGCCCTTCCCGCTCATCCCGACAGCTATTTGGGGGTCAGCGCATTGCCCAACGATTGCGGGGTTGCATTACGCATCATGACCCTCGATGCCGTGTCGCTGCGCAACAGCCTTCACAACGCCTGGGCGTGTGTGCGTGAGCATCTGACCGGCGTGGCACCCCGTATGCGTCGCAAATGAGCGCTGCTGCAGGTCTTACCGGATAGAACACGCCGAGTTTCCAGGCAACCATGGTTGCGTTTGACCCATTCGCCTAGCCTAACAATGCAGTACTGACGCCACTGTAATACCCCGGCCGGTCCAAAGGCGTTAGAGCGGCGCCGGCTCCACCTCGTTGAATGTCAAACCCTGGCTATCACTCAGTTGCCAGGGGTTGGCAACACCCGTCTCGCTGAATACCACGCGATCAAAGCGCGAGTCTTTCAACCCATCGATACGCGCCCTGGCCGGGCCGCTGAACCGAACGCGCTCGAAGACCAGGCCCTGGTGGTAAGCGTTGTGCTCGCCGTCACCCTTTACCTCGATCGCAGCACCTTGGGCATTCTCGACGCTGACATCGCTCACGCGGATGTCCTTGAACTGCCCGGCAATTGTCGAGCGCCGGTAGTCGAGCTTCGCATTCGGGTCGTTGTAGTCGAGGGTAAAGATGAACGCCTGCTTGACGGTGTTGCGGATGGCAGAATCGCGGAACGTCACGTTGCGTGCCCCGCCCCCCATGAAATGGGTGCTTTTCATGCGCAACCCGGCGTCCGTACCGTCAGAGACGTTGTCCTCTGCCAGGATGTTCTGGATCCAGGCCCCGGTGTGGCTACCGGCAACCACCATGCCATGGCCTTTGCGGAAGTAGTTATTGAAGATCCAGGCATCTTCCTGGGGCCGCTGGTGCACCGCATCGGCGCCGGTACCGGCGGCGAAGTTGACGCAATCATCCCCCGTGTCGAAAAAGTTGTTGAATACCATCGCGCCCTTGCTGTTGGCGAACTCAATGCCGTCGCCGTTATTGGCGTCGTAGGTCTTGTGGGTGGTGTTGGCCAGCACCACGTTCTCGGTCTCAAGGTTCATGATCCCGTGGTACGCCGGATTCAACACGGTGAAGCCGCCATAGAACACGTTCTTCACATTACGCAGGGTGATCAGCGAGGAGCGCATTTGCCCATAGGCGTCTTTGACGTTCATGCCTCGCGCGACGGCCTGCTCCACCTGAGCCTTGGCCAGGACCCCGTCCTGCAAGTAACGGGTATTGTCGCTGGGCAGGTAGAACGGCAATGCCTGGCCACGCTCGTCACGGACGTCGGCGTTGCGCTTCCAGCCATTGCCATCAATCGTGCCCTTGCCAACGATGCGAATATTCTCGAACACCTGGTGCTGACGCGGATCGCGGGGCAAGGCGTTGATCAGGGAAGCCGGGCGCACCGTGCTGGAATAGGGATATTGGATGTAACCCGCCAACGGATAATCTTCAGCGCGTTCGGAACCCAGCAAGGTCGCGCCTTCGGCGATCTCCAGGGTCATGTTGCTCTTGAGATAGAGCGCACCGCTCTTGTACGTGCCCTTGGGCAGCAACACCTTGCCGCCCACCGGGCACGCATCGATGGCGCTCTGGATTGCCAGGGTATCGAGATGGATGCCATCGCCTTTGGCGCCGTAGGTGGTCACGTCGAACACGGCCGGGACTTTTGTGGTGCGCTGCACCACGGCGGCACTGTCGGCAGACTCTTTGCCGCTGCCATCTACCGAGCGCACGGTGAACCGGTATTGGGTGTCCGGCTTCAGGCCTTGCGCGGTGTAACTGTGAATGCCGATGCGATGGTGAAAGTTCGCGCGGTCCTGCTGGTAGAAATGGTCTATGTAGGGCTTGGCGGGTGACACCTGATCGTTATTGCCGTTGGCACTGCCCAGCAGTGTGCCGTTGACGTAGACCCGGTAGTCCTTGATATCGGCATGTGCGAGGGGCTTTTCCCAGACCAGGATAATCTGCTGGTCGTCATAGGCCAGGGTTGGCACTTGCAGCCTGGATGGCGCCTGCAGCGCCCAGGACAACGGGCTGCAACTGATTGCCACGAGGGCCAGCGCCCAACGGGCCGAGGTCTTTTGAAGGGGTTGATACGGCATATTGTTCTCCTTGTTTTTGCCAGTTATCACACCGGGGCAGTGTTACGCCTGCCGCCCGGCTGCTTCGAGGTAGTGGGGCATGGTGCAGATCCTTGCTAATGAACAGGACCGCGGCGCCACCGGGGCGCCGCAGACTGACGGGTTACTGGGCGCCCAGCGCCTGGATCAGCCCGTCCAACTGCTCCACTTCTTCGGGCAGCAGATCGGTCAGCGGCGCACGCACCGGACCTGCGTCGCGCCCCACCAGCCGCGCCCCGGCCTTGACGATACTCACGCCATAGCCTTCGCAGCGGTTGCGAATCGCCAGGTACGGCAGGAAGAAATCATCGATCAAGCGCCCCACGGTGGCGTGATCGTCGGCGGCCACAGCCTTGTAGAAATCCATGGCCGTCTTCGGGATGAAGTTGAACACCGCCGAGGAGTACACCGGCACCCCCAGCGCCTTGTACGCGGCCGCATAGACTTCGGCGGTCGGCAGCCCGCCGAGGTAAGTCAGGCGATCGCCCAGGCGACGGCGGATGGACACCATCGACTCCACCTCACCGATGCCATCCTTGAAGCCAATCAGGTTCGGGCAGCGCTCGGCCAGTTGCTCCAGGCTGTCGGCGTTCAGGCGGCACAGGTTGCGGTTGTACACCACGACGCCGAAATCCACCGAATTGCACACCTGCTCAACGTGAGCCACCAGGCCTTTCTGGCTGGCTTCGGTGAGGTAATGGGGCATCAGCAGAATACCGGCCGCGCCCAGGCGCTCAGCCTCTTGAGCGTAGGCGATGGCTTGGCGCGTAGGGCCACCGGCACCGGCGAGGATCGGCACCTGGCCTTTGCAGGTGTCTACAGCGGTCTTGATGATCTGCGTGTATTCCCTGGCTTCCAGGGAAAAGAATTCCCCGGTGCCCCCAGCGGCGAACAGTGCGCTGGCGCCGTACGGGGCCAGCCATTCCAGACGACGGGCGTAGGTGTCGGCGCGGAAGTCGCCGGCCGCATCAAAGTCGGTAACAGGGAACGACAGCAAGCCGGAAGACAGGACCGTTTTTAATTCTTGTGGAGTCATGGTTCGCAAACCTCAAATCGGAAAGTGAATGTATACCTCGAGAGGTACGTCATCGTACAACTACAAATAAAGATATGCCAACGAGATATTTCAGTTATCGAAATATTCCAAAAAAACTCAATTAAACAATGGCATTAGCACTGGATGCGCGAATTAGCACCCAGTAATCAAACCCTATGTTGTACGATGACTGCAGGTTTTTAGCCTATTTGGCGGCGCTCGGACTCCTGACTGAAGTCACGACTGGCCTGCACCAACATCCGCGTATAGTCGTGCGTTGCCAGGTCTTGGCTCAGCCCCTGGCTGTCCATCAGCTCGACAATCCTGCCCTGCTGCATCACCGCCACGCGGTCACACAAATGCGTCACGACCCCCAGGTCATGGGTCACCATCAGGTAGGTCAGCTTCTCTTGCTGACGCAGGTCCGTGAGCAAGTTGAGGATCTCGGCCTGAACGGAAACGTCCAGGGCCGAAGTCGGCTCATCCAGCAACAGCACCCTGGGCTGAAGGATCAGCGCCCGCGCAATGGCCACCCGCTGACGCTGGCCACCGGACAATTGGTGCGGGTAACGGAAACGAAAACTGTCGTTCAGGCCGACCTTGCGCAGAATCTCGTCGATCCGGTCGTCCTTGTCCCCTACCCCATGAATAATCAGCGGCTCACGCAACGCGGTGTCGATGGTGTGCCTGGGGTGCAAGGAGCCGTAGGGGTCCTGGAAGACCATCTGCACCTTGCGAAAGTGCTCCTTGGGAATCTTGTGCTGCAGCGGCACGCCAGCAATGCTCAGCTCGCCATGCCAGTGCCGGTATTGCCCGGCCAGGCAGCGCAGTACAGTGGTCTTGCCCGAACCGGACTCCCCCACCAGGCCAAAGGATTCGCCGTCGGCGACGCTGAGACTCACATCGTGCAGCACCTGATTGAGGGCAAGGCCTGTGCCGAAACTCAGGTTCAGCGCGTGGGCTTGGATCATGGGCATGGTCAGGTTCCTCAGTGGGTCAGCCAGAGCGGATCGCGCTTGAGCACCGGCAGGTGCACACGGCGGTTGTCCATGCTTGGCAGCGCAGCCAGCAGGCCACGGGTATAGGGATGTTCGGCGTATTGCAGGTCGCAGGCAGCCAGGGATTCCACGACTCGCCCGGCATACATCACCAGCACGCGATCGCAGTAGTTACGCACCAGATTCAGGTCGTGGCTGACGAAGATCAGCCCCATCTGCTGTTGCTCCACCAACTCCTCCAGCACGCTGAGCACTTGCTGGCGCACCGAAACGTCCAGGGCCGAGGTAGGCTCGTCGGCGATGATGACTTCCGGGCGGGTGATGACCATCATCGCGATCATGATGCGTTGCCCCATGCCGCCGGAGACTTCGTGGGGGTACAGGTTATAGACCCGCTTCGGGTCACGGATATGCACCTGCTCCAGCATCTGCATGACCCGCTCGCGGGCGTCGCTGCGGCTCGCCTTGTGGTGGGCCAGGTAGGCTTCGGCGATCTGGTCGCCTACCTTCACCACCGGGTTCAGCGAATACTTGGGGTCTTGCATGATCATCGAGATACGCTGGCCGCGGATCTTTTGCATGGCCTTCTCGCTGGCCGAGAGCAGGTCGATCTCACCGAACGCCATGGCCTTGGCGCTGATCCTGGCACTGGGCGGGTGCAGCTTGAGCAGGCTGCGCCCGACGGTGGATTTGCCCGAGCCGGACTCGCCGACGATGGCGAGTTTTTCCCGGCCCAGGGTGAACGACACATCACGCACGGCATGGGTTTCTTTCTGGCCGTTGACGAAGCGCACATTGAGCCCTTCAACGTTCAATTTGATGGCGGACATAAGGTGTACCTCCGTTATTCGCTACGCGGGTCAAGAATGTCCCGCAGGCCATCGCCCAACAGGTTGAATGCCAGGCTGACCAACATGATCGCCGCACCGGGCACGGCCACCAGCCACCAGCACTCCAGCATGTAGCGCCGCCCCGTGGAGATCATCGCCCCCCACTCCGGCAGTGGCGCCTGCGCGCCCAGGCCGAGGAAGCCCAAGGCGGCGGCGGTGAGGATGATCCCGGCCATGTTCATCGTCAGGCGAATAATCACCGACGACAGGCACATCGGCACGATGTGACGCAGGATAATCCGCGCCGGTGTTGCCCCTTGCAGTTCCACCGCCACCACAAAATCCGCGTTGCGCAAGGACAGGGTTTCCGCCCGCGCCAACCGTGCGATGGGTGGCCAGGAGGTCAGCGCAATCGCCACTACCGCGTGTTCCAGGCCAGGGCCGAGGGCCGCGATAAAGGCCAGGGCCAGCACCAGGCTGGGAAAGGAAATGAAGATGTCGGTCAAGCGCATAAAGACCGTATCGACGGCACCACCGAAGTAGCCCGACACAGTGCCGACAAACAGCCCGATGGGGCCGACAATCACGGTCACCAGGGCGATGATGTACAGGGTGATCCGCGAGCCGTAGACCAGGCGACTGAAAATATCCCGGCCATATTCATCGGTCCCGAACCAGTGCGCCGCACCTGGCGCCTGTAGCGCATTGGCGAGGTTTTGCGCGACCGGGTCATGGGTGGCGATCCAGGGCGCAAACGTCGCCACGACGATCAACAGCAGCGCCACCAGCAGGCCGGCCAGGGTCATCGGGTTACGCAACAGGTGGCGCAAAATCCGCACACCGCTTCTGCACAAGGCATCGAAGCTGGAGCCGGGCGTACGCTCCACCTGCCGCTTCGCCGTGGAATCAATGGAAGACAGATTGGCATTCATCAGCATGTTCTCTGTGTGAAATCAGGATTGCCAGGCAGGCCCGGCCCAACTCAGCGCTGCTTGTAAACACCCAGGTAGCGGGTGGCCTCGGCGTCGTCACCGGTAAAACCCTTGACGTCGGCGGCACTGACCACGGTGTCGGTCATCTGGGAAACCATCATGATCGGACCCACTTGCTGGTCGTAGAGCGTCTGCGCCTGCTGGTACAGGCTCAGGCGCCGGGCCGCGTCGCGCTCCACACCGGCCTGGTCGATCAGGTTGTTGAGCGGCGGGCTGAAGAACGAGGCGCGCCAGCCCTGGAAGTTCGGCAAGCCGGCGTCATCGCTGTTGTTGGGGTTGTAGGCGAAGGTACGCAGGCTGAAATAAGGGTGCGGATAACGCTCGGCACCCCGGGCAACGATGATGTCGAAGTTGCGTGCGCGCATCGCGCCATACACTTGGTTGCCAGTGCCGGTGACGATAGTGGCCTTGATCCCGCCTTCCGCCAGGGTCGATTGCAGGCGCGCCGCGATGTCGATAAAGGGCGGCTCGGACAAGGTGCGAATGGTGGTGCTGAAACCTTCGGGATAGCCGGCTTCAGCCAGCAACTGCTTGGCCTTGGTCACGTCCAGGTGATAGCCGGGATCCGGCAGGCGCGCCTCCAGGCCCAACTGCATCGGCTGCTGGTTTAGCGTGCCGTAGTAAGGCATTACCTGCTCATCAAGGCCTTTGTAGTCGATCAGGTTGCGCACCGCTTCGCGCACTTTGAGCTTGGCAAACTCTGGCTGTTTCATGCTCATGGCCACGTAATACATGGTGCCGCGCGGCAGGGACTGCACCTGGATTTTGTCCGAGCCGTCGATAGCCCGAATGTCCGGCGCGGCCATGCCGTAAGCCAGGTCCAGATCGCCGCGCTCGAGCATCAGGCGCAGGGATTGGGATTCGGTCATATGCCGTACCACCACGCGCTTGAGCTTCGCGGCGCCACCCCAGTAACCGTCAAACCGGGTCAGCAGCAGCGAGTCATTGGCACTCCATTTGGTCAGCACGAATGGCCCGCTGCCCGCCTCGTTGGTCACCAGCCAGGCAGCCCCCAGGTCAGCGTTTTTTTCATGGCCCAGCACCGTCTTGCGGTCCACTACCACGGCGCTTGGCGAAATGGCCAGGGAGTCCACCAACAATAGCGGGTCCATGACTTGGGGCAGATCGATGACCAGGGTGTGTGTATCGCTGGCACGAATCAGCGACTGGATATTGTCGACGCTGTAACCGTAGGCCTTCCACGTGGTGGCCAAGCCGAAGTTGAGCTTCATCACCCGGTACAGCGACCAGGCCACATCCTCGGCGGTCAGCGGGTTGCCGGAATGGAACTTAACGTCCTGGCGCAAATGGAACGTCACCTGCTTGCCGTCTTCGCTGATCGCCCAGCGCTCAGCCAATTGCGGCAAGTGCTTTTCCGGGTTGCCATGATCGCGCTTGATCAGCGTGTCGTAGAGATTGGCGTTGACCCCCGAGGCATCGAGACCCGGCGCGTTGGCCGGATCAATGGAGAACAGGTTGACCATGCTCATGCCAACGATCAGTTGATCGGCCGGCGTCTTGGCCTGGGCCAGTGTGATCGGCCCCAGCGCCAGGACGGCCGCCAACAAGCCCATGTGCAGTTTGCAACGTTGAGTCTTCATTCAAGGATCCTTCTTCTTATAGTTTTATCGGTACTGCCACGGCGCGACGCTTAACGCGTGCGCGGGTCGAACACTGTGTAGAGCGCATCGCTGATCAGGTTGAGCGCGACGAAAATCAGGCCGATCACCAGCACACAACCCATCACCGCGTTCATGTCGCCGAGCATCAGGCTGCTGGTCAGGTACTGGCCAAAGCCGGGCCAGGCGAATACGGTCTCGATGAGCACCGCGCCTTCGAGCAGCGAGCCGTAAGCCAGGGCCACCACAGTCAGCAGTTGCACGAGGATGTTGCGAAAGGCATGGCCCCACACCACCTGGCGCCGGGACAAACCCTTGACGCGGGCGGTGATGATGTATTCCTGGGACAACTGCTCCAGCATGAAGCTGCGGGTCATGCGGCTGATGTAAGCCACCGAGTTCAGCCCCAGGATCAGCGCCGGCAGTACGATATGCCGCAGTGCGCTGGCAAAGGCTTCCCAGTCACCGGCCAGGGCCGAATCGACCAACAGCAAGCCGGTCACGTCGGGCACCATGCCGTCGTAGGCCAGGTCAATGCGCCCCGCCCCACCGGCCCAGCCGAGCCAGGCGTAGAACACCAGCAAGCCCATCATGCCCAGCCAGAAAATCGGTGTGGAGTAACCAAACAAGGTGATCACCCGGGCCACATGATCGCCCATGCGCCCCTGATTGCTGGCGGCACACACACCCAGCGGCAGCCCGATGACGATGCCGAACAGGATCGCCAGGGTGGCCAATTCTATGGTTGCCGGAAATACCCGGCGAATATCATCAAGCACCGGGTGACCGGTCAACAGCGCATTGCCAAAGTTGCCGTGCAGCAAGTCGTTGAGGTACAGGCCGAACTGCGTCCATATCGGTTTGTCCAGGCCCATGGCCCGGTACACCTGGTCGTAGGTGGAGCTGTCGGCGTCCGGCCCGACCACCGCCAGCACTGGGTCCAGCGGCATGACCCGGCCAATGATGAAGGTAAGTGCCAGCAGGCCGAGCAAGGTCACCAGGACCGTGCCGGCACGTCGGGCAGTATTGGAGGCGCGAGCCCCCAATACCGAGGCAGTCAAAACAAACATGGTGAGCTCCTGATCAGTCGGTCACTAGGACGCGAGGCCAAATCCCGCGCCGCTTTCAGCGCGTCTTGTAAACGTTTTTGTAGCGGGTGGTAGCCGCCGTATGCCCCTGGAAATCGGTGACGTCGCTGTAGACCAGCACCGTGTCGGTCATCTGTGACACCGGCAGGATTGCGCCCACTTGCTCATCCAACTGCTCTTGAATCTGCCGGTACTGAGCCAACTGCTTGCCCGCATCGGGCTCGACCTCGGCACTCTCGATCAACTGGTTCAACTCGGGGCTGTAGAACGAGGTGCGCCAGCCCTGGAAGTTGCTCAACTTGGCTTCGTCGCGGTTGTCCGGGTTGTACACCAGGGTGCGCAAGCTGGAATGAGGATGGCGCTCCGCGCCGCCACCGCCGCGGCCGACAATGATGTCGAAGCTGCGCTCACGCATGGCACCGTAAATCTGGTTGCCAGTGCCGGTGATGATGCTGGCCTCGATGCCGGCCTGGGCGAGGGTCGACTGCAGGTTGGACGCGATATTGATAAACGGTGGCTCGGCCAGCACGCGGATCGTGGTCTTGAAACCTTCGGGGTAGCCCGCCTCGGCCAGGAGCTTCCTGGCGTCGTCGACGTTCAGGCGGTAGCCAGGGTCCGGCAGGCGCGCGGCCAGGCCCAGGGGCAGCGGGCGCTGGTTGATCAGGCCGTAGTGCGGCATCACCGTCTGGTTGATGCCCTGGTAATCGATCAGCGAACGCACCGCTTTACGCACCCGAGCGTCCGCGAACATCGGCTGTTTCACGCTCAGGGCCACGTAGTACAAGGTGCCTCGCTGCAGGGTCTGGGTGCGCACCTTGGGGTTGTCTTGCAGGGCCTGGATATCGGGAGCGGACATGCCTTTGGCAATGTCCAGGTCACCGCGCTCGATCATCAGCCGCAACGACTGGGACTCGGTCATGTTGCGCATGACGATCCGCTTGAGCTTGGCCGGGCCGTCCCAGTAACCGTCGAAGCGGGTCATCAGCAGCACGTCGTTGGCGCGCCAGTCGTTGAGCACGAAAGCACCGCTGCCGGCGGCATGGGTCACCAGCCAGGCGGCACCCATGTCGTTGCCCTTCTGATGTTCGAGAACCGTTTTACGATCAAGGATAAACGCGCTGGGCGAGGTCGCCAGGGTGTTGAGCACCAGGAGCGGATCGGTCGGTCGTGGCAGTTCGATCACGAAGGTCGTGGGGTCGGTCGCACGCATATAGCGCTCGACGTTTTGTGCACTGAAACCATAGGCCTTCCAGGTCGAGGCCAGCGCGAGGTTGAGCTTGAGCACCCGGTGCAGCGACCAGGCCACATCTTCGGCACTCAGCGAGTTACCCGACTGGAATTTCACATCGGAACGCAGGTTGAAGGTCAGCGTCTTGCGGTCCTCGCTGACCTGCCAGCGCTCGGCAAGGGCCGGCACTAACTGGTCGGGCCTGGCCACGTCCTGCACCAGCAACATGTCATAGAGATTGGCATTGATCTCCGACACATCCAGCCCGGTAGCCGCTGCGGGATCCAGGGACAGCAAATTGATCATGCTCATGCCGACAATCAACTGGTCGGCCGGAGTCTTGGCATGCGCAGCCGGCACTGCGCCAACCACCAGGGCCGCTGCCAGCACCCGCGCCCACAACGAAGGAAGAATGCTCATAGTAAAAACGCCTTTCTTATATTTATAGGGCTCTTGGGTTTCCCGGCGGTGGCCGGGAAACCTGAGTTCACATCAGAAGCGGGTGAGTGTGTTGGCCTCGATAAACTCGAAATCGATGTCCTCTCCCAGGCCAGGCAGGTCAGACAGATGAACAAAACCATCGCTGTCCATCGGGTCCACCAGGCGCTTGAGGTAAGCCGGGACTTCATCGTAATCCAGGTACGGATGCAGCAACCCGCGCTCGTACCAGGTGCAGTTCTTGATGGCCCCGACCACCGCCAGATTGGCCGCGCCATTGCCGTGAATTTCGCAATCCATCCCAAAGGATTCGGCCATGTGCGCCACCTTCAAGCAGGGTGCAATACCGCCGACTCCAGCCACGCCGGCACGCAGGATGTCGCACACATCATTCTTCACCCAACTGGCACGACTCAAGTGCTTGCCAGCCAGGGTTTCCGGCCCCAGCACCGGAATGTCCAACTGGCCGGCGAGCCACGCATAGGATTCGGCGGAGTCCTCCATCATGGGTTCTTCGAACCAGGCGAAATCTAGCTTCTGTAACTCGCGACCGATGTACAGGGCGTCAGTGCGGTTGTACCAGTGATAGCCGTCGAGCATCAGCGCGATGTCCGGGCCCACCGCCTCGCGCACTGCGGCACAGGCTTTAACGTCGATGCGCGGGCTCGGGGCGAATGACACCGGCGGCATCCAGGTGTGCAACTTGATCGCCTTGTAGCCGCGCTCGACCAGGGTTTCGGCAAAACGCCCATAGTCTTCAGGGGTTGCCAGGCCGCCGGGTAATTCGTCGCCACACATGGTTGAGCCGTAAGCGGGAACCTTGTCTCGGAAGCCGCCGATAAGTTTGTGCACCGGCACACCCAGCTTGCGCCCGGCCCAATCCCACAGCGCCTGTTCCACCAGGGCCAGGGCGCGGTCGGTCAACTGACTGGCGCTGCCACGCTGCCAGTGCACCAGGTCGTGCCAGATTTTTTCCCGATCAAAAGCGTTCTGCCCCAGCAGCACCTTGCGCACAAAACCATCGAGCACATAAGGGCGGATCAATTCCGGCGGCCCAAAGGCATAACCCTCGGCGCCCTCCTCGGTCTGAATGCGCAGCAGGGCCATCTTGGCCGGGGCGACTTCGCCTGGATGGGCGTGGCCGGCACTGTCTACGGCACGGCGAGTCGGATAGGAAAATACCTGGACGTTGACTGCGGTAATTCTCATGGACGTCTTTAGCCTTCTTATTGAATTTGTGACAGGAGCGTCGCCTGCTGAAAACGATCATAGGTCATCGTACAACATTTGAAAAGCCGCCAAATTCGCACCTTAATCCCTCCTGAATAACCCGCAAACCCGCTAAAAACCTCATTATTAAAGACAACTACAAATAACCTGATCCGATAATATCG
This sequence comes from Pseudomonas fildesensis, assembly GCF_001050345.1. Classification (GTDB taxonomy): domain Bacteria; phylum Pseudomonadota; class Gammaproteobacteria; order Pseudomonadales; family Pseudomonadaceae; genus Aquipseudomonas; species Aquipseudomonas fildesensis. The sequence goes on from NZ_LFMW01000039.1 coordinate 308,082, forward strand.
CCGTATTCATTGAGCATATGTGTATCAATATGTTTCAAAATGACCATTAGTACGTAGACCATCGCCTAGTCATACGATAACGTATCTCTGCGCGCAAAATGTAACCAACCCGTAACAACTCACGGTCGATAGACCGGTAAAAAACTCCAACAAAAACAATAAAAGAAGACCGTATGAACACCACCCTACGTACACTTTTGACTGTCGCCACCATCAGCCTGCCCTTCTGCGCCAGTGCCGATTCCGCCAACATCAACTACCGCCATCAGTTCACCGAGGACGACAGCGCTCACGCTGACCGGATCAAGCTCGGCTACCGAATGGATAGCGGCCTGGGGTTCGAGGGGGAGTTGAAATACCGCACGGCCGGGGATCGCAAAGACGTCGCCTACGACAACATAATCAACAACGGCCACGAGCTCACAGTGAGTTATATCTACAAGCTCAGCCCGCAATCGACCCTGACCCCGGCTTTCCAGATGGACAGCTCGAAGGACTCGACAACCTATAAGGTCGGCCTCAAGTACAGCTACAAGATCAACGATGCCTTCTACGTCGCCACTCGCTACCGTCTGGACACCAAGAAGCTTGATCGTGACCAGATCAACGAGGACTTGCCTGACCGCATCAAGGACAACCAGCACACCAATCGCTTCGAGGGCTGGCTGGGCTATACCCCGGCCAGCAAGTGGGCCTTTGAATACCAGTACATCTATTTCAAGACCGACTACATCCGCTACGACAACAAGAAGAGCGACTACGAACAGAACATGATCGTGAAGTACAAGCTCACCAAGGAATGGGCCCCGTTCATGGAAATCGGCGACGTCAAAGTCAACTCCACCAGCGAAGACCGCCAGGCGCGCTGGCGTTTGGGGGTCCAGTACAACTTCATGTAACGCCAGGCCCTGCGTGGCGATGCTCGATGGATTGCCACGCAGGCTTCACCTCCACCGATAGGGAAGATTCAGCGTGACCACAACCAAACCCTTCAACCGCATTCTGCTGACCGGTGCCGCTGGCGGCCTGGGGCAAATCCTGCGGGAAACCCTGCAAGCCCACGCCAACGTCGTGCGCGCCTCCGACATCAGCCCCATGGCGCCCGGCGCCGGTGATCATGAAGAAGTCATTGAGTGCAACCTGGCCGACAAAAGCGGGGTTCACTCACTGGCCAAGGATGTGGATGTCATCGTCCACTTGGGCGGGATTTCCACTGAGAGGGCGTTCGAGGAGATTCTCGACGCCAATATTCGCGGCACGTTTCATATTTATGAGGCGGCGCGCAAACACCGGATCAAGCGCGTGGTGTTCGCCAGCTCCAATCATGTCACCGGCTTTCATCGTCAGGATCAGGAACTGGATGCCCGCAGCGAGCGCCGACCGGATGGTTATTACGCCCTGTCCAAATCCTACGGCGAAGACATGGCCACCTTTTATTTCGAGCGTTATGGCATTGAAACCGTCAGCCTGAGAATCGGCTCTTCATTTGCAGAGCCGCACAACCGACGAATGATGTCCACCTGGCTGAGTTACCGGGACCTGGGGCAACTGATGGAGCGCGCGCTGCTGGCTGATGATGTGGGGCATACCGTGGTGTACGGCGTTTCCGCCAACCGCAGCACCTGGTGGAATAACCGCCATGCCTCGCACCTGGGCTTTATCCCGCAGGACAGTTCGGAAGCGTTTCGCGAAAAAATCGAACGACAGCCCGCACCCGCGGCGAACGATCCCGATCTGCTGTTCCAGGGCGGCGCCTTCACCGCGGCCGGGCCGTTTGAAAACAATTGAGCCCGGCTCAGTCAGCGGGCGTTGCCGCCTCGTAAGACCGGCGCATACGCTCGCGGCTGTTGGACAAGTGCAAGCGCATGGCGGCGCGCGCCGCGTCAGAGTCGCCTCGCGCGATCGCCTGATAGATGGCTTCATGCTCGCGACTCAGACGCTCTACATACGGCTCCTTGTCGTTGTTGGCCTGGCGTGTGGAGTGCACCCGCGCACGCGGAAGTATGCTCACTTCAAGGTGCAACATGATGTCGGTGAAGTAGCGGTTTCCGGTGGACAGGGCAATCTGCTGGTGAAACTGAAAGTCCGCGGCTACGGCATAGTCGGCGCTGATGGCACTGGACTTGAGGATATCGAGGGAGTCACGCATCAACTGCAGTTGCTCACTCGTACGCCGGTGACTGGCCAGCCCGGCCGCTTCCACTTCCAGGCTGATGCGCAGCTCAAGCACCGCCAGCACGTCGCCCAGGGTGACAATACTGGCCGGGTCGATTCGAAAGCCGCTCGGGCTCGGAATGTCACAGACAAACGTGCCGATGCCATGCCGGGTTTCTACCAGGCCTGCAGCCTGCAGGCGGGAGATGGCCTCACGCACCACAGTGCGGCTGACGCCATGTTCTTGCATGACCTGTGACTCGGTGGGGAGCTTGGCCGAGTTCGCAAGCTCGCCGTCATAGATGCGCCGCGACAGCTCGGCGACCAACTCCTCGGCCATGCTGCGGTGCTTTCGACGAGCAGTGGGTTGGACGTTCGGGTAGTCCATCAGGAGCACTTATCTCGGTTTGCGAATGAGCACTCATAATAGCTCAAGCGGTTGTACGACAACATGCATCTCATACTCAGCGTTCAAGCCCTACGAGAAGAACAACCTGATTGGCTCAAGCGACAGCCGCACCACCGACGATGGCAAGCTCAAGGTAACAACCCACAACACCCCCGCTCGAGAACATCTCCGCGCGCGCTTCGGCCAGGCGGCATTAGCAACCACTTCACCGACTCATTCACCCGGGCGCGCCAGACCTACGGATGCTCCCTGGAGAAAATCTTCGCTGGCGTCGAAGAGTCAATGTGTTGCCTGGATGCTCATGCCCCGCCTATCCGACGCCTCAATGGATCCAATATAACCAGAACACAAAAAGACAAGTCCGATAATCGCACTATTAATGACCTTAAAACCAAAAAACACGATTGACTCCACTAATCGCCAGCCATTTAATGGATCCATTAAATAAGAACAATCACTTGCCTGGAGAATCGCCATGTATCCCAAGAACATTTGGTACGTCGCCTGCACACCCGATGAAATCGCTCAAAAGCCCTTGGGTCGGCAGATCTGCGGTGAAAAAATGGCGTTTTATCGTGGCCCGGAAGGCAACGTCGTGGCCATCGAGGACTTCTGCCCCCATCGCGGCGCACCTCTATCTCTGGGCTATGTCGAAAACGGTAATCTGGTTTGCGGCTACCACGGCCTGGTCATGGGTGGCGACGGCAAGACCGTCGAAATGCCTGGGCAGCGGGTGCGCGGCTTTCCGTGCAACAAGACCTTCGCTGCGGTTGAACGCTACGGCTTCATTTGGGTATGGCCAGGCGATCAGGCCCTGGCCGACCCCGCCCTGATCCATCACCTGGAATGGGCGGTGAGTGATGAATGGGCCTATGGTGGCGGCTTGTTTGACATCCAGTGCGATTACCGCCTGATGATCGACAACCTGATGGACCTGACCCACGAAACCTATGTTCACGCCTCCAGCATCGGCCAGAAAGAAATCGACGAAGCAGCGCCCGTGACAACGGTCGAAGGCGACGAAGTGGTGACCGCCCGGCATATGGAAAACATCATGGCCCCGCCGTTCTGGCGTATGGCCCTGCGCGGCAATAACCTTGCCGATGATGTGCCGGTGGACCGCTGGCAGATCTGCCGCTTCACGCCGCCCAGCCATGTGCTGATCGAAGTCGGCGTCGCCCATGCCGGCAAGGGCGGCTACAACGCCGCGCCCGAGCATAAGGCCGCAAGCATCGTGGTGGACTTCATCACCCCGCAAACCGATACCTCGATCTGGTACTTCTGGGGCATGGCGCGCAGCTTCAATCCACAGGACCAGGCACTGACCGCCAGCATTCGCGAAGGCCAGGGGAAAATTTTCAGCGAAGACCTGGAGATGCTTGAACGCCAGCAACAGAACCTCCTTGCCCACCCGACACGCAACCTGCTCAAGCTCAATATCGATGCCGGCGGTGTGCAGTCGCGCAAGATCCTGGAGCGCCTGATCGCCAAGGAACGCTCCCTCGAACCGCAACTGATTGCCACGACCACCGCCTGAACAACGCGGCAATACTCCGAGGACTGAATATGATCGATGTGGTGGTGGTCTCGCGTAACAACGAAGCCCAGGACATTTGCAGCTATGAGCTAGCCAGCGCCGATGGCAAACCGCTGCCGGCCTTCAGCGCCGGCGCCCATATCGACGTGCATTTGCCCGATGGGGTGATCCGTCAATATTCCCTGTGCAATCACCCTGAAGAACGCCATCGCTACCTGATCGGCGTACTCAAGGACCCGGCTTCCCGGGGCGGCTCCTGCAGCCTGCACGAACAGATACACAAGGGCGCTAACCTGAAGATCAGCGAACCGCGCAACCTGTTCCCCCTGGCACACGAAGCCCGACGCAGCCTGCTGTTTGCGGGCGGTATCGGCATCACTCCGATCTTATGCATGGCCGAACGCCTGGCCCATGGCGGTGCCGACTTCGAACTGCATTATTGCGCCCGCTCCAGCGAGCGCGCGGCCTTTGTCCAGCGCCTCAAGGACTCATCGTTTGCCGAGCGGGTATTCCTTCATTTCGATGAGCAGCCCCACACAGCCCTGAATGCAGCCGAGGTGCTGGCGACGCCCGGAGACAACGTGCATCTCTACGTCTGCGGCCCCGGCGGTTTCATGCAGCATGTGCTCGATAGCGCCCGTGCCCAGGGCTGGCAGGAGGATTGCCTGCATCGCGAGTATTTCGCTGCTGCCCCGGTGGACAGCAGCCTCGATGGACGCTTTTCGGTCAAGGTCGCCAGCAGCGGCCAGGTATTCGAAATACCGGCCGACAAGACGGTGGTCCAGGTCCTGGAAAGTCACGGCATCGAGATTGCCGTGTCCTGCGAACAAGGCATTTGCGGCACGTGCCTGACCCGCGTGCTGGAAGGCGTACCGGAGCACCGCGATCTGTTCCTCACCGAGCAGGAGCAAGCCCTGAATGACCAGTTCACCCCCTGCTGCTCGCGCGCCAAAACCCCACTGCTGGTGCTCGATATCTGAAGCGCGTTACTGCGCACGCAGGATGACCTTCATCCTTGCGTTTTCGGTCGCAGAGCTGAAGATCTCAGCGTAACGCAAGGTCGCGTTAGCGTGCTCGCGCATGATGGCTTCGGCACGCGCGCCCTGGCGACTGACCAGGGCGTCGAATACCGAATGGTGCTGCATGTGGGCATAGTTGAAGCGCCGGTATTCTCGGGCCATGTCCTCGCGATCCACCGCCAGCGCATTCACCGAAGCGAACGGCAGGTGATCATTGCGCGCCAGGGCATCGGCGATGGCCGGGTTATGGCTGCCTTCGACGATGACGTGGTGAAAACGCATGTTGAGATCGTGATACACCTCAAGGTCGTCCTCTGTCACGTAGCCCTTGGCGAACAGCTGATCGCCCTCCACCAGACACCGCTCAAGCACCACGCGCGCCTCGTCGGACAAGCCTCGCTCCGCGGCTTGACGCGCGGCAAGGCCTTCGAGCACACCCCGCACCTCGACCGCGCCAGCGATGTCACCGGGGCTGACCGAACGTACCTGGTACCCCCGCCCACCAAACGGCACCAGCAAACCTTCCTGTTCCAGGGTACGGAACGCCATGCGCACGGGCATGCGCGACACGCCGAACAACTGTGCCGTGGGAATTTCCATCAGACGTTCGCCCGCCGCCAACTCCCCGCTGGCAATCATTTTGCGCAGTGCAACCAGCACCAATTGACCGGGCTTACTCATCCAGGCAACTTCCAGAACATGTAGGCCGCCATAGTACCGCAAGCCTCGCTCCCCTCGGCAACCATCGTGGGTAATCTATCCACCCGCAGAACAAGCCACTATAGTCAACAACAGTCTTTTTGCCGGTGGTGGCCACTTATGAACGCTATACCTGCCCAGGAAGTCGCCGGCCATTGCCTGCAGGCTTTCACTCAGCTTGTTCATGTCAGTCAGGCCGCGTTTTACTGCGTCGATCGACAACTGCAAGCCCGTGATTTCCGATTGCACGGCATGAGCGGCGAGATGCATCGCGACTATTTGGACAACTACCGGCAGTTCGATCCGCTGCAACCGAGTAACTGCGCATCCAGCGGGTTGAACGTGGTGCCACTGAGCTTTGCCATGGCCAGGCAGCCTCAACGGGACAATCACCGTTATCAGGATTTCCTGTTGCGCTACGGGGTCGTCGATGTCGTCGAAATCCTCGCCCACCGCGCCGGCCAGCCTCAAGCGGCGATCTCTCTGTTACGCACCGCCGAACAAGGCGCCTTCACCCTTGATCAGCTAAGCCAGCTCAACGCCTTGCAGTCCCTGCTGCAACTGGCCGTCGCGAACATACAACCGAATGAAGACCCGCTGATCGACCTGACGCCCAGAGAGCGGCAGATCGCCTTATTGTTGCGCCAGGGCGCGAGCAACAAACAGCTGGCACAGGAACTGAACGTCGGCTTGCCGACCATCAAGACCCACCTGATCAACCTGTTCCGCAAGACCCACGCAAGTAGCCGCACCGAGTTGGTGGGGATACTGTTTCTCTAGTTCAACCATCCGGTTGATAGGCGAGACCTTCTGCGAACTGCATGCTCCAGCGTGTTAATTCACGCAACCGGAGTATTGCAATGACAACTTCTTCTGACTGGATTACCGTCGGCGCACTGGCCGACGGTTTCGCCCCTGAAGCCTTCATCCTGCCCAATCTGGCCGACCTGAGCGACAAGGTCTTCACCCTGAACTTCGCCAGCGGCGGGCAGATCGAACATCGTTTCAACGCCGAAACGCTGTCATGGTCTGCAGCCGATGGTCATTCCAGCGGCACGGCGCCCTACCGGGCCACGTCCATCCGCCCTGGTTTGTACCTGGTGGATTTCATCAAGCATGAGAACGACTTGAGCTCGTCCATCAGCCTGGTCCTGGACACTCACAGCGCTTCGTTCACCGCAGTCATCGGCCGTATGCCGACTCAAGCAAACAGCGCTGAAGGCCTCTACGGCCGAGCCCTGGCCGGCAAACCCCTGACATCCGTTGAGGTCGACTTCGTCCACGGCAGCCTCGACCGACCCTGGCAGGCAGGCCAGTGCCCGCACGTCCCCACCAACGAGCTGACCGGCCTGCGCAACCTGTATCGCTACAGCCCCAGCGAGGTCTACGAGCACATCTACCTCAACGATCAGTTCTATGCCTGGCAATGCCTTGAAGGTGTTGAGAAAGGCTTGTGTGATACCGATCGCTGCCATTACTACAAAATCGCCGATCAACTCTACCTGTTCGTCTGGCGCGAAAAGATCATCCCGACCCTCGGCCTGGTACTGATCGATATGCAACAACACCGCAGTGACGGCAAGATTTTCGGTTACGCCTCAGCGTCCTTCGATGAGTTGTCGAACTTCCCGGTCAGCTCTTACTGCCAGGTACTTAACCGCACGGAGTATCCTGATGCGTGAACCTCGTACCGTCGTTATCACCGGCGCCGGCACCGGCATCGGGGCCGCCTGCGCCCGACTGTACGCCGCCGAAGGGGCCAACCTGGTACTGATCGGCCGTCGTCGCGAACCGTTGGAGCAGGTAGCTGAAAAAACCGGTGGCTTGGTGCTGGTGGGCGATGCAGCCTGCCCAGCGACCTGGGAAGCTTTTGTCGCGCAGATCAGCCAGCGCTATGGTCGGCTTGATGTGTTGCTGGCCTGTGCCGGCGGCCACGGCCTGGGCAACGCCACGCAAACCAGCCCACAGACGTGGGAAGCGGCTCTGCGCAGCAACCTCGACAGCGCCTTTTATAGCGCACGAGCCTGCCTGCCGCTGCTGCTGGAGAGCGCAGGCAACATCGTACTGATTGGTTCGATCGCCTCCCTGGCCGCGGGGCCCGAAGTCTGCGGCTACACCACCGCCAAGCATGCACTGCTCGGTCTTAATCGCTCGCTGGCCCGGGATTACGGCCCTCGCGGCGTGCGGGTAAATGCGGTATGCCCGGGCTGGGTGCGCACGCCGATGGCCGATCAGGAGATGGAACCCCTGATGGAATTTTATGGCGAGACGCTGCAGCAAGCCTATGACCGGGTTTGCGCCGACGTGCCGCTACGCCGGCCGGCCAGCGCCGAGGAAATTGCCAGGGTCTGTCGCTTCCTGGCGTCCAGTGAGGCATCGATTATCACCGGCGCGACACTGGTGGCCGACGGCGGTTCGACCATCGTCGATGTGCCGACCCTGGCTTATGCCCACATGGAACCATCTCATGATTAAAGATCTGGATTTCAGCGGCCGCACCGTACTGGTAACCGGCGGCGCTCAGGGTATTGGTCGTGCCATTGTCGAAGCCTTCGCCTTGCGCGGTGCTCGTGTGGTAATCGCCGATCTGCAATTGCCCGCGGCCCAGGAACTGGCCAACGAGCTGTCAGGACGCGCTTGCCAGGTTGAAGCGGTGAGTGTCGATCTGGCGGAATCTACGGCCGTGTTTAATCTGGTTCAAGCGTTGGAAGAACGTCTGGGGCGGCTGGATATTTTGGTACATAACGCCGGATATTTTCCACTGACGCCATTCGCCGAGATTACACCAGCAATTCTTGAACGGACCCTGGCGGTCAACCTCTCGGCGTTGTTCTGGCTGACCCAGGCAGCGTTACCCATGTTCCACCGCCAGGGTCACGGCTGCGTGCTGGTGACCTCGTCGGTCACCGGCCCGCGTGTGGCCTATCCGGGGCTGAGTCACTACGCCGCATCAAAGGCCGGGGTCAACGGATTCATCCGCAACGCGGCGCTGGAGCTGGCGGGGGTGAATGTGCGGGTCAACGGTGTGGAGCCCGGAATGATCGCAACGCCTGCCATGGGGAATTTGGGGGATGATCAGCTGAATGAAAATATCGCCAGCCGGGTGCCCTTGGGCCGACTGGGCAAACCGGCCGATATCGCTGGGGCCATGTTGTTTCTGGCGTCAGACCTGGCGGCTTATATTACTGGGCAGACGCTGGTGGTCGACGGCGGGTCTACCTTGCCGGAAGTTTGAAACCAGGCGACTGAACGTGGAGAAGGGGCTGCACAAGCCCCTTCTCCCCTTCCGTCACTATGAGTGTTTGTGCTGATGCAGCATCGTCTGAATCTGCTGCGTAGCCTGACGGGTATTCTCCGCCAGCTTGCGCACCTCATCGGCCACCACCGAAAACCCGCGCCCGACATCACCCGCCCGAGCCGCTTCAATGGCCGCGTTCAACGCCAACAGATTGGTCTGGTCAGCAATGCCTTTGATCACCCCCACCACCGTTGCAATCTGGCTATAGGTCGCCTCATTTTGCTCAAGCATTTGCTGGTGGGTCGCCTTGGCCGAACGCTCATCACTGATATCCCGTACCGCACCGATCACACGGGTCAAACGTCCCGACTCATCACGCACTGCAAGCCCTCGTTCACGACACCAGATGTAGTCGCGGGTTTTGTGGCGCATCCGGTATTCGAAGACGTACTCGGCGCTGCCGTGAGAACTGAGGATTTCCCGGTCGAAGATCGCCATGATTTTCGGCAAATCCTGCGGATGCGTGATACCGACCTGCGCATCCCAGCCATCGGGTAACTCATGGGGCGCATAGCCCATCAGCAGGCGAAACTGATTGGAAAAGCGCATGCAACTGGCCGGGTGCTGAATATCACCGTTGACCACGCAGATGTCCCAGCAGCCTTCAGTCAGCGTCGATTGCAACAACTCCCAGATGTGCGCCTCATGTTGATGGTGCAGGGTCCGTTGAGTGTGCTGGCTCAACTCGGCCTGAAGACTCTTTTCGCGATGCCGAGCCTGCTCGAGTTCCTCACGAAGCGTTTCCAGCGCTTGCCCGCTGCGCTCCAGCAGGACGGCCTGATCCTTGGCCAACTCCGCGGCCAACAGTTGCTGCTGCGCGAACCGGGCCCTTTCGTGCGTGAACTGTTCCAGTTGCAAGGCCTCATCGAGTGCCTGCTGCTGTTTATGCTTTTTGAAGAACATCAGCCTGTCCTTTGTTCATCGAGTCGAAACACTGGATCTGATCGCAAACCAAGCATGATTGCTTGCACCAGGTTGCGGCCCTGCTTGTTCCAGCCTGCCATAAGAAAAACGGCGCCCTCAGGCGCCGTAAACAATCGATGGTTATCAGCAATGACTGATCACAGTCGTGAAGGCGGCCGCTGACAAGCATTGAATGGCGGCACCTGACCACGCCAGGGTTGAGCACGCTCAAGCTGTGCGGCGAGTGCCAATAACGTACTTTCCTCGCCAAAGCGCCCCGCAAAATGCGCGCCCATCGGCAGTCCACCGGCGCTCCAATACAACGGCACCGACATCGCCGGCTGACCACTGGCGTTGAACAGCGCAGTGAACGGCGAGTAACTGTGGAAACGCTCGATCAGTTCTTCAAGGCTCATGCTGTCGTCTTGCAAATCAAGTTCGCCAATGGGTACCGGCTCACGTGTCAGGGTCGGCGTCAGGATCACATCGTAGTTCTGCATGAACACCGCCAACTGCCGGCCCAAGGCATGAATCCACTCCACCGCGCCCGCATATTGCGCGCCGCTGACGTCACCCTTGCTACGCAAGATAATCCGCGTCCGGGCTTCCAGTTCTTCAGGCTGCACCGCAAACCCGCGCATCTGGCCCAATACATCGACATAGTGACGAGTACTCGCGCCAATGATTGTAAAGACCTGATCCAGAAACTCCGGCAACACCACCGGCAAGCTGACCGGTTCAACACGGTGGCCGAGGGACTGGCACAATCTGGCGGCCTGGCGCACCGCTTCCAGGCTCTCAGTCGAGGTCGGCCAGGGCCCTAACTGCTCAACCAGCCCGATACGCAGTGGACGCGGATCACGCTGCACGGCCGCGAAGTACGGTAGCGTCTGCACCGGCGCAGCGTAAGGCGCACCCAGATCGATCCCCGCCGTCGCATCGAGCAACGCCGCGCTGTCACGCACCGATAAGGTGACAGCATGCGGTGTACCCATTCCGGCCCAGCCCTCTCCGACCATCGGTCCCGAAGGCAGCAGCCCGCGGCTCGGCTTGAGCCCGAAGACCCCACAGCAGGAGGCTGGAACCCGCAATGATCCGCCGCCATCATTGCCATGGGCGAAAGGTACTACGCGTGCGGCAACCAGCGCGGCTGCCCCGCCGCTGGAACCACCCGCACTGTGCGCGAGGTTCCAGGGGTTGCGCGTGGCGCCAAAACGGCTCGATTCGGTGGAGTAAGAGGTACCGAACTCCGGGGAGGTGCTGGTCCCGACAATCAAGCAACCCGCACCTCGCAAACGCGTCACGATTTCAGATTCAAAATCTGCCCGAAAACCTCCCAGCGACTGCGAGCCATTGGTCATCGCCGCCCCATTGACTGGAGAGAAAAGGTCTTTGATCAGCGTCGGTACGCCGCTGAAAACACCGTCCCTGGACCTCGACTCGCGTGCCGCCTGACGCGCCGAGTCGTAAAGCCGTTCGGCCACCGCGTTAAGCTGCGGCTCAACCAGTTCAATACGATCAATGACCGCTTCAAGTAGCTCGCCGGGCTGCACTTCACCGCGCTTAACCCACTCGGCCAGACCTGTGGCGTCTTCAATGTCCAGCAAGTTCTGGATGTCTTGCATACCCATGCTCCTAGTACCTATAAATTACGAATGACTTGATCCAACAGCGGCGACAATGGCTTTACGTCGCGCCTGCACGCCGGCCAGTGCCCAAACCAATGCTGAGGCAAAACTGGCGACCGCCAACCACTGGATCGAATGGCGCAGGTCACCCGCAAAAGCACTGATCAGTGCCACCACCAGCGGGCTGACAAATTGGCCAAAATATAGAAAGGCAGTGAACCCACCCAACCCGCGCCCGCGGGTTTTGGCAGTCAGGGCATTCATCACGGGGGCCATCGCATTGGGCACCAAAAGCCCGGCACCCAGACCGTGGATGAGCACCGCCACCAACACCTCGTTGTAGCTTTGCGCGCGCATCAGCAGCCATAGCCCGAGCCCCAGCATTGCCAGCAACAACGCATTGCAACCCGCGACACCGATGCGTCGGCGCAACAGCGGCCACATCAACGACCCGCCCAGCGTTGCCAGCAGGCTCAATCCTGCCGACAGCCCGATCAACGTGCTCGAGGTGACGCCCAGACTGACCAACAGAACAGGGGCCTGAATCGGTACGATAAAACTCAACACCATCCCGCTGAGGATCAGCATGTATCCGATGATCAGTGGCACCACAGCGACCTTTCCTGTATCGGGCTCCTCGAACTGTTGCTTACCCGTCGCAGGTTCCCACAACACTTTCATCATCACCGGCACCAACAGCAGCGGCAGCAAGTAGAGCAAGAATGGGAGCCGCCAGGAGTGCTCACCCAACGCCCCGCCGACGACAAAAAACAGCGAACCCACCAGGCCAATGGTCACCACTTGGCGATTGACGTAGCGCAGCCGTTCCTCGCCCCGCCAATAGTCCGCAATCAACGTGGCGCAACAGGTCATCACCGCCGCTTCAGCGCAGCCAAACAGCAGGCGTACACCCACAATGGCCGACAAGTTATCCAGCACTGCCGGTACCGCTCCCAGCAAGGCATACAGCAGGGTTGCGAGCACAAGTAACGCCTTGCGTCCTACCCGATCGGCTAACCACCCAGCCAAGGGGGCGCACAAAGCGATGGCCAATGCCGGCCCAGTGATAGCCAGCGGCACCAGTAAACCCGCCTGGGGGTTAAGGGGGCCAAACTCGGCGCCGAGCTTGGGCAGGATCGGCGCAATCATCACCGAACCCATGATGGTCAGGCTGCTGCCAAGCATCAGTACCAGCCCCTCACGTCGCCCAGTGGCTTGACGCGGCGCAGACAGGGTCGCGGGTGAAACTGCGTGTGATTGATTCATAGCACCTCCTCAAAAACTTTGAGAAATACGCAACGCGACGGTATAGCCCTGGGCACGGTTTTGCGCGTCGAACTCCTTGTAGGCGTGGAGCCAGACAGGTGGCAGCCCTGGCTTGAAGTAACTGACCGCAGGGCCGACAGCCAGCACACGCGCGCGATTTCCCGTTTCCAGGCCGGGTGCATTGTCATCGGTGAACTGACGGTAGTAGTAGCCACCCAGCCCCACGGTCCATGGCCCTACGTGCTGGCCCACCGCAAATTCGTGTCGGTACTCAATACCGTTTTTGTAATCGGTGGCGTTGTTACGTGTATTGATGTCGGCTTCAAAGCTTGAAGACACTTCGAAGCCGCTGTCACTGATATAGGTGGCGTTAACTATTGGCGAGAAGGTCCAGTGATTCAGGCCCGGGGACACCAAACGATTCTTGTCGTAGTCACCGGTAGGCGCCTGAATTTGGAACTGCGTATTGATGAATAGATTCGGCGACACGTTCCATTGCAGGATCAATGGCAGAAACTGCACATCGGCCATACGGAACGGGTCGGCTTCCAGGCTCAGCGGCCCTACGGGCGTGGGCACTTTGATCGAAGCGTCCATTTTGAAGAACGGCACGATAACGCCAAACCCATACTTGGCGCCCAGGACAGTGTTATCTGTCATGCGCATATAGGCGACGCCGATGGAGAGCACGTCCAGGGAAAGATGGTTATCGACTGAGCGCCCTTCACGGTCCTTCTGAACATTGGTCGAGTAGAACGCGGTTCGCAGACCAAGCGTGCCGAACGGAGTCGCCGGGGGCGACATTCCCGCACCAAAATCATAAACGCCGACGGCGGTGGTCGGAGAGCCGTTTTCAGTGCCATGAGCACCGGTGCACAGACCCACCAGCCCCAAAGTGATCAACGTAAATTGTCTGACGCTTGCGTTGTTTTTATGGTTCATCGAATGCCCTCCCACCCCATTGGTGTAGGAGTCATCCTAGTAAGCGAAACCTTTAACTTGTTATCCGATTTCAGCAGAGTTGAGTGCGGCGCAATGTCTGTGAAGGGTTTTCTCCGAACATAATTCGGTAGTCACTGGAAAACCGGCTCAAGTGCCAGAATCCCCACCGAGCGGCGACTTGCTGGACGCCATGAAGTTGAGTGCTCGTTCGCAGTTCACGGCGCACCGCATTGAGGCGCAACGCGCGCAGATAGGCCACCGGATTGATCCCCAGGGTTTCCTGGAAACAGTATTGAAGTTTACGGCGACTGGCGCCGATGTGATTACACAGGTCAAGGATCGACAACGGCTCGTCGACATGAGACAGCGCATACTCACGCGCCCGGTCGACCATCCGTTTGCGCGCCGTGGGGTTAAGTGGCGGCGCATGATCCGGTGCAACCAACTCAAGCACATGCAGCATGACTACATCACGAATACCCCGGCGGATTGAGTCATAGCCGAGCAGCACATCATGCGCCTGATCACTGCTCGTCAGCTCCTCGAACAACGTAGCAAGTTCTGTTCGAACCGTTGAGTTGCCCAAGCGGTAACACTTGGGAAGATCGGTAATTCGAAAGTGACTACCCTGGCGCTCAAGCACATGTTCAAGCGTGCGCTCATCAATCGCCACGCCCAGCAAGTCCAGATGCTGCGGTGTGCTCAATTCAGGAAGATTGTCACCGCGGGCGACCAACATACTGGGCTCGTGAATCGTATGCCCAGAGCAAAAAACCGGGCCATGAGCACTCAACGGTATGCTGAAGGTAATAGCGCCTTTCCAGGCCACGCCGCTTTTGGTCATGGCCTGATTAGAGCGGTCGCGCACCAGTTGCATCCAGTCTGCACGAAACTCAATCAGCTCACCCTCGAAGCGCCCGGGGGTCAGTTGATCGTAGCGAACTTGCCACCCCTCCATGTTCTGCGCGTGCTCATCAATGTCACTCGCGATAAAACGATGGATGGGTAATACAGGCATTGAGGGCGCCGAAATCAGCAGATTATTATTGTTCATGACCCAACCCTTATCAGTTCAGGAGCTTGCATACCTACCGTATGCAAGCGCCATTCCGAATGGGCCTGTGAACCTTCACTTGTGCCGAAATGGGATAGTCCACGCGGCTCGGCTTAACGTGCACAGGGTATTTTGTATCGGGTATTACCGCTGATGCGCTGACTGGCGGTGGAATGCGCCACCGAGAACGTGGCGCAGTTCTTATCGAACTTAAAATAACTTACTGATTTTAAAGGGTTAAAATTTCAACCTAAAGTGTTGAGTCTTGCATAAACACTTTCAGGCGACCGCATTCTTGTGGCAAGCGGGCTTGTCCCGCGTTGGGCTGCGCAGCAGCCCCAAAACCAGGCGCAGAGGAGTGCCCGATACACCGCATTCGTCTTCATCAGGGGCGCTTCGCACCCCAACGCGGGACAAGCCCGCTCGCCACAGAGGTCCCAGTTTGCTGCGCGACAGCGCTACGTCGAAGAGGTAGTGGGACCTCCCTTCATACAAACGGTAGCGCTTCGCAGGCGTTCTCTATCGCCACCCGATACTGCGCTACCCGAGACGGCAGATAGTTGAAAAAGAACCTGGCGCTTTGCAGCTTGTCAGCGCGTAACGGATCGTCTTCGGGCAACGCCCTGGAGACCCGTGCGGCCCTCGCCCAGGCCAGCGCCAGTAGCGTCACGCCGCACAACTGGAGGAAATCCCCGGCGGCCCGATAAGGGTATTCGCTGTCCTCGCGGGCACGTGCTCGTATGCCGGAGACCACGACCGTCAGCACCTCGCACAGGTTGCCCAGCGCAGCGGCAAAACCAGCACATTCAGCCCATTCGCCGCCCTGCTCGGCCTCGTCACGCAGCTCCGTCAGCAGCAGCCCGAAGGCACGGCCCTCGTCCCCCAGCACCTTGCGCAACAACAGGTCATTGGCCTGAATCTCATTGCTACCTTCGTAGATCATTGCGATGCGGCTGTCGCGCAGAGTCTGCTCGATGGCGAACTCGGCGACGTAGCCGTAACCGCCGAACACCTGCAGGGCATTGCTCGCCTGGCGAAACCCCTGTTCGGTGAAAAACGCCTTGATGATCGGCGTCAATAACTGCGCGAGCTGCCCGGCCCGCTGCTGTGCCTGTGGGTCCGGGGCATGCTCGGCCTGATCCAGCAAATGCGCCGCCCAATAGCCGATGGCCCGCAAGCCTTCGCTGGTGGTGCGTAACTCCAGCAGCACCCGGCGCATGGCAGGGTGATAAAGAATCGGATCCGCCACCTGAGCCAGCACCCCGTCGGGCCTGAGCGGAGCTCGCATCTGCACCCGCCCGGCAGCATACTCCAGGGCATTCTGCCAGGCCGCTTCAACGTGCCCCAGGCCTTGCAGGCCCACATGCAGGCGCGCCGAATTCATCATCACGAACATGGCCGCGAGGCCCTGATTGGCATCGCCGATCAGCCAGCCTTGGGCACCTTCGAAGATCAACGAACAGGTGGCGCTGCCCTTGATACCCATCTTGTGTTCAATGCCGTCGCAATGCACGCCATTGGCCCGGCCATCGTCCAGTTGCTTGGGGACCAGGAACAGGGAAATTCCGCGACTGCCCGGCGGCGCATTGGGCAATCGCGCCAGCACCAGGTGCAGGATATTGGTCGTGAGGTCGTGCTCGCCGCCGGAGATAAATAGTTTGTTGCCGTGCAGGCGATAACTGCCGTCGCCCTCGGGGGTCGCGCGACAACGCAGCAGCCCGACATCGCTGCCCGCTTGAGGCTCGGTCAGGCACATGGTGGGCAAGGCCTGGCCACTGACGATCTCGGGCAGGTAGCGCGCCTGCAGCCAGGGCGCTGCATGGGCCTTGAGGCACAGGTAAGCACCATGGGAAATGCCGGTGTACATGGCCCAGGCGTGATTGGTGGCGTAGAGCATCTCTTGCAACGCGGCGTCGAGCAGTTGCGGCAACCCCTGCCCGCCCAGCGCCTCGGCGCACGCCAGTGACGGCCAGCCACCGTCGACATAGGCCCGATACGCCTCGGCAAAACCGTCTGGCGTGCTGACCTGGCCCGCCGTCCAACGGCAGCCCTGACGATCACCGCTGCTGTTCAGGGGCGCCAGCACGCCCTGGCTGAAGCGCCCCGCTTCTTCCAGCACCTGCACGGCCAGCGGCATGTCCAACGCCTCGAACGTCGGGCTACGGCTCCACGCTTGGGGCGCTTGCAGCCAATGTTCAAGCACAAATTGCATGTCGCGCAGGGGCGCCTGATAGCTCCACATGGGAAACCTCACGGGATAGAAAAAGTCGCCCGCCACACCGGGCGGACAGCTGAAACCTCAGGCGCGATACGCCGGGTTCTCGATCAACAACGCCATGCCCTGCCCGCCGCCCACACACGCAGCGGCAATCCCGTAGCGCAGGTTGTGCTGGCGTAATTGTCGGGCCAGGGTCATGACCAGGCGCAGGCCGGTGGCAGCCAACGGATGCCCGAGCGCGAGGGAGCCTCCCTGGACGTTGAGCCGGGCGCTGTCCAGCTCCAGCTCCTGAGCCACCGCCAGCACCTGGGCGGCCTGGGCTTCGTTGATCTCGAAACGGCCAATGTCGCCCAGGCTCAACCCGCTGCGTCGCAGCAGCAGGCGGATCGCCGGTGCAGGGCCGATGCCCATAAACTCCGGTGCGACGCCGACCACCGCGCTGGCCAGCAAACGGGCCAGGGCCGGACGCGTGCAGGCCGAGGCGCGCCCCACCAGAGCTGCCGCTGCACCATCAACCACAGCACAACTGTTGCCGGCGGTTTGCACACCATCGGCATGCACCGCGCGCAAGCGTGCCAGGGCCGCAAGGTCCGTGGGCCGCGGGTGGCTATCCTCGGTGACGGCACCGGCCCGGCGCGCCAGGGCGATGCCTCTCGGCTGGTACCCCTCAAGCTCAAACACTTGGTTATCGACAGCCACGATCTCTTCGCCCCAGGCCCCGGCACGCTGTGCCTGCAACGCTCGCAGATGGCTGTCGCAGGCATAGCGGTCCACCGCCTCGCGACTCAGGCCATAACGCCGCGCCAGGTTGTCCGCGGTGGCAATCATGTCCAGGCCCGGAGCCGGGTCGTACAGCGCTTCCCACAGAAAATCCTTGAACTGCACTTCGCCGCCGAGACGAAACCCGCCCCTGTGGGTGTACGCCGCAATGGGGTTGCGCGACATCGATTCACTCGCCACGCACAGCGCCAGTTGCACGTCGTCACGCAGTTGTTCAGCGGCCTGGCGCAACAGCTCGAAACCGGTGGCGCAGATGCGCTGCACCCCCAGCGCCGGGACCGATTGCGCCACACCGCTGTACAACCCGATATGCCGTGGCAGCAAGTAGGCATCGAAGCTGGCCTGGGCCATGGAGCCGGCCAGTACGCTGTCCACCGCCATGGGATCGACACCCGCCCGGGCCAGTACTTCGCGTCCGACCTTGATCCCAAGGTCGATAGGTGACACCTGGGCCAGCGCGCCGCCGATGTCGACCCAGGGGGTGCGTACAGCGTCGAAAATCGCCACATCGGCAAACGCCGAATACTGCCCGGCGCTGCTCAAGGCTTGGGCCCGGCACGCAGGATCGTGGTGTCTTCACCGCGATACAGCGCCTCGACCTTGGCCGCGCGCCATTGCAGTACGGCGCGCTGGTTGATCGAACCTTTATCCGTAATTTCCCCACGGTCGATGGACGCTGCTTCGTCGAGCAAGGCAATCCATTCCAGGCGACTGGCATTACCGGTGGCCTCTCGATTGAGCCGTTGCAACCAGTTGCCGAACCATTCGCGCACCGGCGCGCTGGCCAACACGTCGGCGTCGCTGGCCTCGCTATTCAAGCCCGCCAGCCGGCGGCATTCGTAGAGCCTAGGGAACACGAGCGCGCCCAGGCACTCGCGGTCCGGCGCAGTAATCACAAGGTCCTGAACATAGGGCGAGCCTTCAAGCACCGCTCGATTGCGCAACGGACCGACGCTGACAAACACCCCGGAGGACAGCTTGAAGTCTTCGGCAATTCGCCCGTCGAACATCAGGCCCAGTTGTGGCTGATGCGGGTCGGCGAGCTTGATCGCGTCCCCGAACAGTAGAAGCCCTGTTCGTCGAACACTTCGGCGGTTTGCTGCGGTGCCCGCCAGTAACCCGGCATGATGTGCGGGCCGCGAAAGCGCCCTTCGAACTTGCCGTCCACCGGCACCAGGCGCACCTCACAGCCTGGAGCAGGCAAACCGATATAACCGGCCATGGACAACGGCCCTGTGGTGAAGGTGCAGGACGGCGCGGCTTCGGTCATACCGAGCCCGGCCATCATGCGGATGCGTTCGCCGCAGTGCTGCTCGGCCACGCGGTCGAGGCGATCCCAAATACTTTGGGACAGGCCGGCAGCGGCGAAGAAGAACAGCTTCATGCGGGCGAAAAAGCACTCGCGTAGCTCGGCGTCCTGCTCCAGGGCGTTCACCAGTTCTTCCCAGCCCTTGGGCACCGTCAGGTAAGCCGTAGGGGAAACTTCCTTGAGGTTGCGCAAGGTTTGAGCAAAGCCTTGGGCCGTGGGCTTGCCATCGTCGAGGTAAAAGGTGCCGCCGTTGTAGAGCACGATGCCGACGTTGTGGCTGCCGCCAAAGGTGTGGTTCCACGGCAGCCAGTCCACCAGCACGGGTGGTTCTTCACCGAACACCGGAAACGTCTGCAACAGCATTTGCTGGTTGGCGCACAGCATGCGCTGGGTAGTGATCACCGCCTTGGGCAACTTGGTCGAGCCCGAGGTAAAGAGAAACTTGGCGATGCTGTCAGGGCCCGTGGCGTTAAACGCTTGCTCGGCCTCAGCACCACCCGGCGTTTGCAGCAGGCTGGCAAAGCTCGCCTGACTGCGTCCCGGGACTTGGCCGCGCACAGTAATCAGCGGTGTTTCGGCCGGCAATACGGCGTCGATGGCACGCTGGTACGCTGCTGCGTCGCTGACGAACACCAACCCCGGTTGCAGCAGGTCGCACACATGCCGCAGCTTGGCAAAGTCCTGGGACAACAACGAATACGCCGGCGACACCGGGCAGTAAGGAATGCCGGCGTACATCGCGCCGAGGGCCACCTGCAAATGCTCGATGTCATTGCCCGACAGCAGCGCCAGCGGCTTGTGTGCAGAGAGCCCATAACTCAGCAGGCTCTGGGCAATCGCCCGCACACTCTCGAGCATCTGCCCATAGCTGACACGGCGCCAGTCACCGTCGGCCTCGCGCGCGGCAATAAACGTCTGATCGGGCCGCACCTGGGCCCAATGCACCAGACGATCGAGCAAGCGCGCCGGCAACTCGGCCAGTGGCTCCAGCGAACGCATATGCAGCACGCCCAGTTCTTCAGTGACCTGCACCGGCGCATGGCCGATGGACACCTCGCGGTATCGCGGCGTGTACTGCTCAGGCTGAGGTTGCGGTCTGAATTCGGAACTCACAGGGATGTCCTCTATCAAGGCACGCCGAAAGGCGCCCCGGGGGCAGCTCGTGGCTGCCGCCTTGTTATTGTTATGTACGGCCAACTCGAAGCGGCGACGCCGGTTCAGATTGGGTAATGCCGTGGCCCGTTCTGCAAGGTCACCCAGCGCAATTGCGTGAAGTGCTCAATGGAAGCCTTGCCGCCAAAGCTGCCGTAGCCACTGGACTTGACTCCGCCAAAAGGCATCTGCGCCTCGTCATGCACGGTCGGGCCGTTGATATGGCAAATGCCCGACTCCACCCGCTGTGCCAGTGCCAGTGCACGCCCTGTGTCGCGACTGAAGATCGCCGCCGACAGGCCAAACTCCGAGTCGTTGGCCAGGCGCAGCAGTGCTTCATCACCGTCACCGCGCAGCAACACCGCCACCGGCCCGAAGGACTCTTCGCGGTACAGGCGCATGCTCTCGGTGACGCCATCGATCAGGGTCGGCTGCAGGATGCTGCCGCCCAGTTGGCCGCCCACTACCAACCGCGCACCCTTGTCCAGGGCATCGTCGATCAGGGCCTTGATGCGCGTACCGGCACTGGCGTCCACCAGAGATCCCAAGACCGAATCCACCGCAGCGGGATCACCCGCGCGCAGGGTCGCGACCTTGGCCGCCAGCTTGGCGATAAACACATCGGCAACCTTGGCGTCGACGATCAGGCGTTCGGTGGACATGCAGATTTGCCCCTGGTTGAAGTAAGCACCAAAGGCCGCCGCCGCCACAGCGGCATCCAGGTCGGCGTCGTCGAGTACCAGCAACGGCGCCTTGCCGCCGAGTTCCAGCAAGGCAGGCTTGAGGTGCCGCGCCGAGAGTTCGCCGACAATACGCCCGACATGGGTCGAGCCGGTAAAGTTGACGCGGCGCACCGCCGGGTTGGCAATCAGCCGTTCAACGATGGCAGCGGCATCCGCCGGGGCGTTGCTGATGACGTTGACCACCCCATCGCCAAGGCCCGCATCCTGGAGTACCTGGCCAATCAGACGGTGCACCGCGGGGCTTAACTCCGAGGCCTTGAGCACCACGGTATTACCGCAGGCCAACGGCATGGCGATGGCGCGAGTGGCGAGGATGACCGGGGCATTCCACGGCGCGATGCCCAGCACCACGCCGCAGGGCTGACGCAGGGCCATGGCGAAACTGCCAGGCACATCGGAGGGAATAACGTCGCCCGTGATCTGGGTGGTCATCGACGCCGCTTCGCGCAGGATGTTGGCCGCCAGGCGAACGTTGAAGCCATACCAGTTGGCCATGGCGCCGGTCTCGCCGGCGGCGGCGATGAATTCGGCGCTTCGCGCCTGCAATTGCTCTGCCGCATTGAGCAAACGGGTGCGGCGCTCATTGGGCGCCAGCGCGGCCCAGCCAGGGAATGCAGCCTGGGCTGCCGCTACGGCGGCGTCGGCATCTTCCAGGGTTGCGGCGGCAACCCGCGAGACCACTTCACCGGTCACCGGGTTGCGGCGTTCGAAGGTTCGACCGTCGCGGGCGGGGCACGACTGGCCGCCGATCAACAGGGGCACGTCCAGCATGGTGATTCCTCTTTATTGTCTTTATCGGGAATGCAGTGGAGCGGTGTAACAGTAGCGCCGGCAGGCGGCAGCGAACAGCGGGATGCGCCCGCTATTCGCCTGCGTGCTTCAGCGTTTGTAAGCCTGAAGGCCGGGTTTGATGCTCTTGTCGTCGAGGAACTGCTTCATGCCCTGCTCGCGACCGCCTTCGGTGTCGAGCAGGCGCGACTGATCGAGCTTGGCGTAGAGGTAATCCTCGTTCTGCTCCCAGGTCAGTTCGCGGCAGCGCTTGAAGCCATGCTTGGCCGCACGCAGCACCACCGGGTTTTTCTCCAGCAGGTTGCGCGCCAGTTCGACGGTGACTTCACGCAGCTGTGCCAGGGGTACGCTCTCGTTGACCAGGCCCATTTCAGCGGCTTTTTGCCCGCCAAAAGTCTTGCCGGTCATGATGTAGTAAAGCGACTGGCGATGGCCGACGGTATCAGCCATCGCCTTGCTCACCAGGTTGCCAGGCGGGATGCCCCAGTTGATTTCCGAGAGGCCGAAGGTCGCTTCGTCGGCGCAGATCGCCAGGTCACACGCCACCAGCGGGCTGAAGCCACCGCCGAAGCACCAGCCATTGACCATGGCGATGGTGGGCTTGGTGTACATGCGCAACAGTTTCCATTGCCATTGCGAGGCTTCGCGACGGATTTTTTCCTGGAGAATTTCAGGGCCGGCATCCACTTCGCGAAAGTATTCCTTGAGGTCCATGCCGGCGGTCCATGCCTCACCCGCACCCGTCAGCACCAGTACCCCGGCGGCCGGATCCTGCTCGAGGGTTTCCAGTACGTCGATCATTTCCCGGTTCAGGGTCGGGCTCATTGCGTTACGTTTTTCCGGACGATTGAGAATGACCCAGGCAATGCCTTCCTCGATCTCTACCTTGACGGTGGTCCAGCGGCCTTCGTAATTGCTCATGGTGGTTGCTCTCTTGTTCTTGACGTGAAGATGATTCGAAATTAAACCGCAAATATAGTTATTTCA
Organism: Pseudomonas fildesensis; assembly: GCF_001050345.1. Lineage (GTDB taxonomy): Bacteria > Pseudomonadota > Gammaproteobacteria > Pseudomonadales > Pseudomonadaceae > Aquipseudomonas > Aquipseudomonas fildesensis. Next base: position 330,969 of record NZ_LFMW01000039.1, read on the forward strand.
ATTAACTATTAATTTCAATAACCAATATTTCCCTAACGTAAACCTGCAATGTTCCGGCGTTGCGAAAACCCGGCATAGCCAATGCTTGCCAACCCCGGCAAACTAGATAGCCTTCTTAACCTCCACCTTTTGAGGATTGCACTGTTAATGGCCAAGCCTTCCAACATCGCTGACGCCAGCCAGGCCCGGCCCCACAACACCGAGGTGCGGCCGCCGCTGGATTCGGCTCTTGACGAGCTGATCGGCTACGCCATGCGTCGCGCCCAGCTCAAGCTGTTCCAGAATCTGATCGGCCGGTTGTCGGACCACGATCTGCGCCCCGCTCAGTTCTCGGCCCTGGCGATCATCGACCAGAGTCCCGGCCTGATGCAGGCCGATCTGGCGCGCGCCCTGGCCATTGAGCCGCCCCAAGTGGTGCCCTTGCTGAACAAGCTGGAAAGCCGCGCCCTCGCGGTGCGGGTGCGCTGTAAGCCGGACAAACGCTCCTATGGGATTTTCCTCAGCAAAACCGGCGAAACCCTGCTCAAAGAGCTCAAGGAGATCGCCGCCCAGAGCGACCTCGACGCCACAGCAGCTCTGGATAGCCAGGAACGTGAGGAGCTGCTGCGCTTGCTGAAGAAGGTGTATCAGGACTGATCCGCGCCCATTGCGTGGCGCTTACCAGAGCGCCACGGTGTAGAGCACCAGGAAACGGGTCTGGTTTTCATCGCGAAACGCCGCACCGCCAGGGAAGTCATTGCGGTAGATCGATTTGCGCGCCATCAGCCCGACGTTCTTCAGGGGGCCGCTCTGGATCACGTAACCCAGTTCCAGCTGGAACTCGCGCTCCTTGCGGTCATCGGCATTGAAAGCCGCCAACTCGATATTGCGATTGACCTGATCACGGGATTTTCCTGCCCGTCTGGCGAAGGCCTGCAGCGGTAAATTACTCGAAGCCTCATCAGTGGCTAACATTTCGCAGCGCTGGCGTTGGATGTCGGACACGTAGGGCCTGCGCGACTTTTCAGTCTGAATTGGAACGGGTATGACCGGCAACTGGTGGGGCACGATGAGGGCAGGCTTGCTGCTGACTAACACCTTGGAGACCAGGTTGGCCGGGTGTCGCCAGCCAATTCAGGCGCTTAAGTTCACTTATACAAAATCGCCTGATGAATATCCTCCAGCGCCATGATGCGCTGGGCGGCGTTGAGCTTGATGGCCTCCTTGGGCATGCCGAACACCACGCAACTGGCCTCGTCCTGGGCCACCGTGGCGGCTCCGGCCTCGAGCATCTCCTTGAGCCCGCGCGCGCCGTCGTCGCCCATGCCGGTCATGATGATGCCGGTGGCATTCCTGCCGGCGAACTTGGCCACCGAGCGAAACAGTACATCCACTGACGGCCGATGCCGGTTGACCAGCGGCCCGTCGATCACCTGGGCGTGATAATAGGCGCCACTGCGGGTGACCATCAGGTGCTTGCCGCCAGGCGCGATCAGGGCCAGGCCGGGCAGGATGCGGTCGTTGTTGCGCGCTTCGCGCACCTCGATTTCGCAGACGCTGTTGAGGCGTTCGGCAAAGGACGCGGTGAATTTCTCTGGCATGTGCTGCACGATCACCATGCCCGGGCACACCCTCGGCAGTGCCGTCAGCACCGCCTCCAGCGCCTGGGTACCGCCGGTGGAGGTGCCGATGGCGACGATGCGTTCAGTGGTCTGTGCCATGGCATGGCCATTGGCGGCGGGCAGGATCGCATCCGCGCTAAGCTTGCTGGCCGGGGCCAGTGATGGCGCCGGGCGGGCGCTGCGCTGCCCCAGGTTCCTGACGTTGGAGTTCGCCGCGGCGCGGATCGCTGCCACCAGCTCGGCCGCCGATTCGATCAGGAAACTCTTCAACCCGGTCGTGGGTTTGGTGATGATTTCCACAGCGCCCGCCGACAGCGCCTGCAGCGAGGTTTCCGCGCCTTTCTGGGTCAGCGAGGAACAGATCACCACCGGCGTCGGCCGCTCGCTCATGATTTTCTTGAGAAAGGTGATGCCGTCCATGCGCGGCATCTCCACGTCCAGCACAATCACATCCGGCCATTCCCGGGCGAGTTTGTCCATGGCGAAAATCGGGTCGGAGGCGGCGCCCATAACGTGAATATCCGGCGTATCACTGAGAATCGCCAGCAGCACCTGACGCACGACGGCCGAATCATCGACCAGCAGCACACTGATTTTTTTGGTAGGCATCTTGTTGAAGTATTCCCATTGGTTGGTGCCGAACCCAGACGTTGCCGTTCCACAGGTCGAACATGATCGTGCGGTAACCGGTACTGCCCATGTCTTGAGCAGTCAGGTGCAGGTGATAGCGCTCGGCCAGGTCCAGCGCCGCGCGAATATTCAGGCTGGCCACGTCCTGCGTCGGCTTGTGGCGCTGCAGCTCAGGAAACATCTTGCCGCCGCCGAACAATTTGACGTGGTAATCCCGTGCATGCGTGCCATTGACGTGGGCGTGGCGCAGCAGCAGTTCCAGGGCCTCATCGGCATATCTGCCGTCCAGGGGCTGTTGGCTGTGCAAGCGCCTCGGAAGCATGAAGTGACACATGCCGCCGATCAGTCGTTGCGGGTGCCAAAAAGTGATCGCCACGCAGGAACCGAGCAAGGTGCGCAGGCGCGTCGGCCCTGTCGCAAAGCTGACCTGGCCAGGTGCCAACACCACTTCGGCCGCGCCGACAGGCTTTTTCATGGCTTGCGGTAAATCGACGGCGCCACCAGCTTCAAGGTGTCATTGACACCGTGCAGGCTCTCCGAGTGACTGATGATCAAGTAACCGCCGGGTTTGAGCAGCGGCAGCAGGCGCGCGACCACCTGGATCTTGGTCTGCTGGTCGAAATAAATCATCACGTTGCGCAGGAAGATCACCTCGAACTCCCCAAGGGCGGGCAGCGCTTCGTTGAGGTTGACCTGGACAAAATTGACGCGGTTACGCAAGGATTTGTCGATCAGGAAGGTGCCCTCCTCGCGACCAATACCCTTGAGGCAATACTTGGTCAGCAGCGGCTGGGGCAATGTCCCGGCGCGCTCCATGGAGTAATGGCCAGTGCGCGCCCTGGCCAGCACTTGGGTGCTGATGTCCGAGCCGACCACTTCCCAGGGCGTAGTGCCGAGGCTTTCGGCCAGGGTCATCGCCAGGCTGTAGGGCTCTTCGCCCGAGGAGCTGGCCGCGCTCCACACGCGAAACACCTTACCCGGCGCGGCCTGGGGCAGCACCTGCTGACGCAGGAAGTCGAAGTGCTTGGGTTCGCGGAAAAAATAGGTTTCGTTGGTGGTCAGCAAATCCAGGGCAACCTGCAATTCGCCCTTGCGCTGGTCATTCATGATCAGCTTGAAATACTCACCATAGCTCTGCAGTTCATAGTGCTTGAGGCGCTTGAACAGGCGCCCGGCCACCAGGGCTTTCTTGGCCGGCGACAGGTTGATGCCTGCCGCACGGTACAGCCAGGACTGGAACTGACCGAATTCACGATCATCAATGGAGGCGTTGTCTAGCATGATCGGGCCTCAACGCGGGTCGAGGTCGAGGGCCGCCACCTGGCCGCCCTCGGCGAGGCTGGACATCTCATCGATGGACAGCACCTTGTCCACCTCCAGCACAATCACGAACTTGCCATCGACCTTGGCCATGCCGCTGATGAAATCGGCGCGAATCCGCGCGCCGAAGTTGGGCGGCGGCTCGATCTGCGCGGCCGGGATTTCCTGCACGGCAGAAACCGTATCGACCAGCAGCCCGATGTCCTGGGGCTGGCCATCTTCGGTACTCGCCTCGATGATGATCACGCAGGAGCGCCGGGTGATCGCCGAGTTGGCCCGGCCAAAGCGCGCCGACAGGTCGACCACCGGCACCACCGCACCGCGCAGGTTGATCACCCCGCGCACGAAGGCGGGCATCATCGGCACCACGGTCAGGCTGCCGTATTCGATAATTTCCTTGATCCCCATAATGCCGATGGCGAACATTTCACCGGCGAGCATGAAGGTCAGGTACTGCGCATCCTCATCTACCGCAACCGCGGTATGCCGAGTCGTCATCACTGCGCCCATGTCACTCTCCCTAGTAGGCCCGTATTGATCGTGCGATCAGAAGCGGGTGAATTCCGATTCGTCCGGGGCGCTGGCCATGCTGTAGGCGAACGCCTTGCGCGGTGCCTGTGGTTTCGGGCGTGGCGGCTGCCGGTTTGGCTTGCTGCCGGGGCTGTCCACGCTGCTGTTTTGAACGGCGGCCTTGGGCGTTGAATCCAGCACGAAGAAACTCATGGCCTGTTGCAGTTGCTCGGCCTGGCTGCTCATTTCTTCGGCCGTGGCCGCCAGTTCCTCGCTGCTCGAGGCATTTTGCTGGGTCACTTGGTTGAGCTGGGTCATCGCCGTGTTGATCTGCGCGACACCTGCGGCCTGTTCCTCGGACGCGGCGCTGATTTCCTGCACAAGGTCGGAGGTCTTGTTGATGGAGGGCACCATTTCGTCGAGCAACTTGCCCGCTTTCTCGGCCATGTCCACGCTGCTGGAGGACAGTTCACCGATTTCCTGCGCGGCGACCTGGCTGCGTTCGGCCAGCTTGCGCACTTCGGCCGCCACCACTGCGAAACCCTTGCCATGCTCGCCGGCCCGAGCGGCCTCGATGGCGGCATTGAGGGCGAGCAAGTTGGTCTGGTAGGCGATGTCATCGATGATGCTGATGCGCTGGGCGATTTTCTTCATCGCCACCACGGTCTGCTGTACCGACTCGCCTCCCTCGGTGGCTTCCTTGGCGGCCTTGCTGGCCATGCCATCGGTGACCTTGGCGTTTTCGGTGTTCTGGTTGATGCTGGCGCTCATCTGCTCGACCGATGCACTGGTTTCCTCGACGCTGGCGGCCTGTTCACTGGTGGCCTGGCTCATCGATTGCGCGGTGGCGCTGACTTGCTCGGAGGCGCTGGCCAGGTTATCGGCGGCGTTGCGCACTTCGCCGATGATATGTGCCAGCTTGCCGACCATGTTGCGCATGGCGTTGAGCACCATGCCGGTTTCGTCTTTCCCACCGGGCTCGATGTGGGCGTTAAGGTTGCCTTCGGCCAATTGCTCGGCGGCGCTGGCGGCCTGGCGCAACGGGCGGGAAATGATCCGCGCGATGAATACCGCCAGACCCAGGCCGATCAACAGAGCCGCGACCAGCACCGCGATGATCGACACGCGTGCATTTTCGTACAGCGCCGAGCCCTTGTCGCCGGTGGCACTCGCGCCGGCGTCATTGAGCTCGACCATTTTCTGCAGGCGGTTGGTCACTTCGTCGAAATGCACCTTGGACTCCCCCCTGAGCAAACCGCGCGCCTGGGCTTCCTGGTTCTGCCGGGAAAACTCGAGCAACTGCTTGCTGGCTACCAGGTAGGCGTCCCAAGCGCTTTTCACGCTGGCCAGGAGCTGCCGATCTTCATCGTTCGACAGCAATTGTTCGTAGGTGCCCATGCGGGTTTCGAACTGTTGGCGCGCGTCGGCGGCTTCACGCTCGGCCTGGGCCTTTTCCTCGGCAACCTCGGTACCGATGTGGCGGTTTTCTTTCAAGCGATAGTTGGCAGCAAAAAAACGCATGCCTGCCGCTGCGCGCATGGACGGCATCCAGTTGCCCTTGATGTCCTGGGCTGCGTGGTTGACGGCTCCGAGCTGGAGGATGGCGAAGCCGCCCATGGCCGCTGTGAGCGCCAGGACCACCAGGAATGAGCAGATCAACTTGGTGGAAATTTTAAGATCGTAGAACCATTTCATCGGGGAACCTCCATGGAATTGCAAATACTTCAGCGAGCAACGACCGGTGGCGAGGGAGGCGCCTGAGTCGTGCGGGCTTCCAGTTGTACGATTTGGTTGAGCAGTGCCGGTATATCCAGGATCAGGGCAACCGCGCCGCTGCCCAATATGGTCGAGCCGCTAATTCCGCGCAGCGCGCCGAACAACTTGCCCAGGGGTTTGATCACGGTCTGGAACTCACCGAGCAGGTCATCCACCACCAGCCCGGCCTTGTGCTCGGCGTAGCGCACTACCACCACGTTCTGACGCCGGGCGGCGGGGCCTTCGTGGCTGAAGTGGTCGCGCAGGTGCACCAGCGGCAACACCTCGCCACGCAGGTCCAGATAGCCCTGGTCGCGGCTGGACTGACGCTGGTGTTTATCCAGCTCGATACATTCCTGGACCATGTCCAACGGAATCACGTAGGTGGATTGGTCGATGCCCACCAGAAACCCATTGATGATCGCCAGGGTCAGCGGCAGGCGAATGCGCACCACGGTGCCCTGGCCGGGGCGGCTGTCCAGGTCGACGGTACCGCGCAGCAGCGTGATATTGCGCTTGACCACGTCCATGCCGACGCCACGCCCGGACAGGTTGGTCACCGCCTCGGCGGTGGAGAAACCCGCTTCGAAGATCAGGTTGTAGATCTCCTGGTCGGTCAGCACCGCACCGCTGGCCACCAACCCGCGTTCCTGGGCCTTTTCCAGGATGCGTTCGCGGTTCAGCCCGGCACCGTCGTCGGCGATTTCGATAACGATGCTCCCTGAGTCATGGTAGGCATTGAGGTTCAGATGACCCTTGGCCGACTTGCCCGCCGCCCGCCGCGCATCGGCGCTTTCGATACCGTGGTCCATGGCGTTGCGCAGCAGGTGCATCAGCGGGTCGCCGATCTTCTCGACCACCGTCTTGTCCAGTTCGGTTTCCGCGCCGCTGATGATCAGTTCGATGTCCTTGCCCAATTCCTGGCTGATATCGCGCACCACGCGGCGGAAGCGGTTGAACGTGTCGCCGATGGGGATCATGCGCAAGTGCAGGGCACCATCGAGGATCTCTTCGACCAGCCCCGAGACCGTCGACGTGGCCTCTTGCAGGGGGTCGTTGTTACAAGAACGGGTCAGCAGGCTCGCGCCAGCGCTGGCGATCACCAGCTCGCCGACCAGGTTGATCAACTCGTCGAGCTTGTCGGCATTGACGCGCACGTAATTGCCGTCGCGGGTTTTCGCCTCGCTGGCTGCCGGCAGGCGCTGCGGCGAGGGCGTCATGGGGGCTTGCTCTGTCTGCGTGACCAGCTCGCTCCCCATGGCCGCAGGGCTGTCGGGCGCTTCGTCGACGGCAACGATGTGTACTTCACAGTCATCACGCACGAAATCGAACACTTCGTTGAGGGTGGCGTGGCTGGCCGTCGAGCGCAGGTCGATCTCGAAACCCAGGTAGCAGCTTTCCGGGTCCCAGCTGTCCATGGGCGGGATGCTGTCGGTCAGTGTGGTGACCTGCATCATCTGCCCCAAGGTCTCGAGGTAGCGCAGAAACGACAGCGGATCCATGCCATTACGGAACACGTCCACGCCGAAGCGCAGGGAGATGTGCCAGAGCACTTCGACCGCCGCGTCGTCGGCCACCTCAGCGGTTTCGACGCTGGCAGTGGCGGTTCGCATCGGCTGATAGGCACTCAGCGCCTCGCGCAATGCCTCACCGCGCTCCAGAGCGGCAGGCGTCGGCGCCTCACCGCGGTTGGCGACCACTTCGACCAGTTCGAGCATGTGATCGCCGCACTTGAGCAGCAGCGCGATCAATGCGGCGTCCACCGCCACATTGCCTTCGCGCAGGCGGTCAAGCACGTCTTCGACGATATGCGTGAACCCCACGATCGACGCCAGACCGAAAAGACCCGCCGAACCCTTGATGGTGTGCGCGGCGCGGAAAATCGCGCCGATGGCGTCCTGGTCGCCGGGCTCGCTTTCCAATTGCAGTAGGGATTGCTCCATGGCCTGCAACAGCTCGCGCGCCTCGACGATGAATGTCTGCTGTGCCTGATCGAGATTGATACTCACCTGGACTTTCCTTGTCGATCAATGAACGGGGGTCGCGCTGACTACGAGGCCGCGCCGCGACACAGTTGGAGTGCCTGCGTCACCGCCTGGCTCTGGCCGGTCACGCTCAAGGCGGTGCCGGCAATGCCGGCTTCACGCTGGATGACCGCGAGCAATTGCAGGCCGGCGCCATCCATTTCCGTGACCTGCGACAGGTCCAGCTCCAAGCGCGGCGCCGCGCCCATCTGCGGCAGCAGCTCACCCGCCAGCTCGGCTACGGTATAGATCGTGAGCTCGCCTTCAATGCGCACATGGACGGTGTCGTCGAGTATTTCACTGGTGATTGGCATGGGAGCCTCCCTGGCGCCTGGGGTCAGGGCAGGATTAGTTTTGAGACCGCTGCCAGCATCTGCGCCGGCTGGAACGGCTTGACCACCCATGCCTTCGCGCCGGCGGCCTGGCCCTCGGCCTTCTTCGATTCCTGGGACTCGGTGGTCAGCATGATGATCGGGGTGAACTTGTAGTTGGCCAGCTTCTTGACCTCCTTGACGAAGGTGATGCCGTCCATGTTCGGCATGTTCACGTCGCTGATGATCAGGTGCACCTTCTGCCCGGTGAGCTTGCCCAGGGCATCCCGGCCGTCGCAGGCCTCGATCACGTCGTAACCGGCGCTTTTCAAGGCAATGCCGACCACTTGCCGCACGCTGCTGGAGTCGTCGACCACTAATACATTCTTCGCCATGATGTGCTCCTAAAAGAAGGTAATGTCTTGAGAATTCTGCTGCACGGCCGCCTCGCCATGATGGATGCGCCGTTGCTCCTCGGTGGCATAGGTCGCTTCCATGCGCGCCAGCCACTGCCGGGCGTCGATGGCCTCGGCCTGGTCAGGGGCCTGGCTGGCCTGCAAGAGGTGGTCATGCAAGGCGTGCATGTTGTCCCGCACGTGGCTGAGGATCTGGCTGACCCGGTCCTGGAATTGCAGGTTGACCAGTACCTCGGTCATCTCATCACGAATGCCGTAGCTTTCCTGCTTGAGCAGGTCGGCGGAGTCGGCCAGGCGCCCGGTGATGTTCTGGAAGCGCTCGAGCACCACTTGGATACTGTTTTCGGACGCCGCCACCGAGTGGCTATCCTGGTCAGCGCTGCTGGACGCGGCCTGCACCAATTGAGTAATGGCGTTATTGATGATGTCGACCTTGGCCGACATCTGCTGGCCGGTTTCACTGGACTTACTCGACAGGCTGCGCACCGCATCGGCCACTACCGCGAAGCCGCGACCGGCTTCACCGGCACGCGCCGCCTCGATGGCCGCGTTGAGCGCCAGCAGGTTGGTTTGCGCGGCAATCGCCGCCACGTCGGCGGCCATGGTGCGCAGTTCGCCGGTATAGGCGGTGAGGCCGCGTACCTGGGCCAGGGTCTGGTCACGGCTGGTTTGAGTGGCCTTGAGCGAATTGATCACCTGGCTCAGCTCGCTGTCGCTGCGCGCCAGCACCTCGAGCGCGCCGTCAGCGGCTTGCCCATCCAGTTCGCCGGCCGCGTGCTGCGAGGCTTGTACCGTTTCCTGCAGGCGTGCGGCGATCCCGGTGAAACGGTTGGCCAGGCTCACAATGGCTTCTTCGGTCTGATGGCGCGAGCTTTCCACCTGCTTGGCCCAGATCGGCATGGCGCCGAGCAACACCTCATCGAGTTGTGCCCGCGAGCCCGTGCCGTTGCGCGCCGCGTCCGAGTCGGCCTGATCCGCCTGCGCCTGCGCAATGGCTCGCAACACCGCATCACGCTGCGAACCCGCGCTCCAGGCGCAGGCACCGAGGCCGATCAGCACCAGTACCGCGCAGGCCACCAGGTTGTCCGGCGCGGTCGACTGTACGAGTATCCAGATAACGGCGGGGACGACCGGGATGAAAGCGAACCAGCGAAAACGCGGATGACCTGGAAGGGGAATGCGGCTGGATTGACGCTGGGTCATGAGTTCGGTCCTTGAACGTTGTTGCGGATATAAACAACATAGGGGTTATCTGCCCCGTGAGTAGCAACTTTAGACATCCTGCGTGCCTTCCGTCTGGTTTATGACCAGCAGGTTACCGACCAGGGTGTTTGAGTCCCCCGAGCATGCACCTTTCTAGAGTCTAAAAAATAAGTGCGCTGATCGGGTGTGGCATAACGCAACTCCCCCGTGCTAACACCTGTCCACCGCAGCAGGTAGGGATTGTTCGTTACAGGAGGTTTGTAAGCGCTCCATAAACCCCACCGACTTCAAGATGGGTAATGCGCCTAGCTAGGCGATGCCGGCGAGCAGTTCCACGGTAACAGCGCTTCGTAATCTTCAACCGAGGTCGCCATTGGCAGCCGTTCTAATGCGTGGCGCAGCCACGCATAGGGCTCTTGGCCGTTGGCTTT
>NZ_LFMW01000040.1 GCF_001050345.1 Pseudomonas fildesensis
GTCATGCTCAAGGTGAACCGCACGGATGGACTTCATCCAGTGTTCGCCGTTAGGAGCAAGCCCACCGGGGAAGTAGTACGGATCAGACATCAACTTGGTGACAAGCTTGGTCGTTACCACAACGTCTTGGACGCAGTAGTCCTGCATCGCCTTTGACCAATGCTTCCATTCGAGACCCGGCGTGTACGTTGTGCCATCTGCAAGGCACTGAGCCTTAAAGTCGGTCGTGTACTCGCCTTTCATCTCGCCTAAGCGATAGCCCCAGGCTTCCAATGCATGGGACCCAAAGCGATTACCTGGGAGCCGTCCAGTGCGCAGAAGGCCACCGTCTGTGTCTCTAAGGTTCGCGTGGATCAATCGGGACAGGACAAGGGTGTCCATGACCTTCTTGCGGGGTATGTTGAGACGCTTACCGAAGTATTGGCGCTTCAGCTTGTCGAGGACCGGGATGTCGTACTTGATCCCGTTATGGAAGACCACGAGGCCATCCGGCTTGGCTGCTTCAGCCTCAAGCTGTGCGATGTATTCCTTGAGCTGGTCAGGACCAAACTCGAAGACCTCACCGGTGAAATAATCCTTGCTGACCCCACAGTGAAACTTGCTAACGTTCTCAAGGAGTCCGTCTGTCTCAATGTCAGAAGTCAGCATTAGGCGTTACCTTGATGCAGCTCAGCGGCAACCACAGGCCTTGCTTACGGGCCGTACCGCGCATCTCAAAGTGAACTGCCCAGCCGGAAAACCCCTTCAACTTTTCGGATTTTTCAGAACCCGGCGCGATCCATTCCGAGGACTCTACGGTGAACACATACCGGCGATACATGTACGCGTTCAGGTAGTGGCCAGGAGGCAGGGACGTCACAGTGAACGAAGCCCCATCACGTACAGGACTGGTGCGCTTTGCAGGAGGCGTAAGAAGCTCTTGAAGCTGCTCTTTGAACAACTCCAACTCAGTCTTCGCCGGGGCGATCCAACGAGGCTCCCGCTGAAGGTGGACTTTCGAGTCGTCGTAGGAGTAACCCAGCGATTCCAGCAGCTTTACAGCAAGTTCACCTTTGCGCAGGTGGGCGCGTACTTTTTGATTGTCCACAGTGAATCCTCCAAAGGAATTGGTGACGGGATGGGTGTTTGAATTAAGGTTGAACGAAGGGTCCCCAAAGCGGAGACCCTTGAGTCACTCTTAGATCAGAGCGGAAACCTTGGCGGCTTCTTCGGTCAGACGCTTGCTCTCACTGGCAGCTTCGAGGGCCTCTTCAGCAGCCTTTGCGCTGGCCTTAACGAGGAAGTCGGCTTGAGCCTTCTTGGCGTTCGCAGCCTTGGTCATTGCTGCGGCCAGCTTCTTCAATGCGAATTTGTACAGTTTGATAATGGTCATAGGGTTCTCCTTGAGTGGGTTAAAAGTCGGGGTTTGGTTCTTTCGGTATGTCGTCCTTCCAGTCGTCGTCACTGCCTGGTTTCCAACCATCGGGCATCTCGTCCAGCCACCCGGTTTCCTTGTTGTAAATCAGATAGCCAGCCACGCCTGTGTCGCCTGTGAAGCGGCACTTCAAGACCCTGATCGTGACCACGTTTGGGTTGTCCCCTTGCTGGTTACGCTCCATGGCAATGATGGTGTCACTGAGCTGACGTAGAGAGCCGGAACCTCGAAGGTCCGTAATGGAAACCTGACGGCCTTCTTCGTGGGCCTTCCCTTTCTCGGGGTTCTTCAGGTGACAGATAACGACCATGAGGATGTCGTTGGTCTTGGCGAAGGTCTTTAGCTTGGTCATAAGGCGGTCGATAGTCTTTCGCTCGTCGCCGTTGTCATCCATGCCCGAAACCACGATAGAGATGTGGTCCAGCACGATCACCTTGCAGCCCTGCCCCTTCACCATGAAGTGCAGCTTGGACATCAAACGGTCTTCTACGGACTCCGCGAAGGAGTCATAGAGAAACAGCTTGTCCGTCTCAAAGATGGCGTCAAAGGCAGCGTCAAACTCTTCCTCTGTGGTGCCGTCAGGGTTCTGTCGATAGCGACGGCGCATATGCAAGCCCACGAGGTCCTCAACGGTTTCCTCAACGGACTCTTCAAGCATCGCAACGCCAACAGGCAGGCCGTGTTGCTGAAACCAGCTGTAAACGTTCTGGCGCACAAAGGTGGACTTACCCATGCCCGACCCGGAAGTCACCATAAGCAGCTCACCGGCCCGTGCATCCTTGGTCATACGGCGAAGTTCAGCAGGACCCGCCAGGGGAATCCTTGGGATGTCTTGCTTGTTCTTAATGCGGGACTTGAGGGACTTCGCGGAGACCACACCATCCGGGACGAAAGGCGCGGCGTTCCACATTGCATCCATGACGGCTTTTGCTTGGCCGTTCATAACGCATTCGTTCGGGTCCTTCATGGGCAATACGGCGATCTTCACCTTGCCCGCTGGGAGTACCTCAGCAGCATCCATTGCCGCTGCACGGCCAACGTCATCCATATCAAACATGAGGATGATTTCGTCGAACGTATCGAGGTACTCATAGTTCTTCGCGCAGGCCTTACGGGCACTTGGGGCACCTGTAGGGAGCGACACAACGGGATACTTCCCGCCTTGCAACTGGGCAACTGTCAGACAATCAATCTCACCTTCCGTGATGATGATCTTCTTGCCGCCTGACCACAGATGCTTCCCGAAGAGGCAGTCCGCGCCGTGCTTACCCGTAGATGAGAAGTTCTTGTCAGCGTCTCGAATCTTCTGGCCTACAAGATTCCCGTGTTCATCACGGTAGTCCGCTACCTGAATGTTCTTTCCGCTGTGGGTCTTGCCTACCCAGTATCCGTACTGTTTGCAGATGGCCTGTTGCAGACCACGCTTAGGCAAGTCCTGAAAGCGTCCTTGGTGTTCGCCCATCGCCATAGTGCCGTTAGCACGCATGGTGGCCTGTCGTGTCGTGTGGCCCTCTGAGCCATCGCCAGGGGTGTGGTGTTCGCACACAAAGCAAAAGGTATGGCCGTCTGAGTAAGTGGCCATGCCATCGCTGGATGAACACTCATCGACGTTCGTACAGGGGCCTTTGTGGAGCAGTTCGCTTTCTGGTAGATCCTCAGAACGGTCCATTAACACCGCCCACAGGAACCTCCACGGTTTCGCCGGTTGCCCGCCGATCACGCAGGTCCAAAAACTTGGCCTGCATCTTCTCCAAGCGTTTCAGCGAGTAGTCTTTACGAACAGCCGCCAAAGTGGACCAGTGGGTCTGTCCAACAAAACGAACATGTGCCCCGTCGATCCCGTGATGAATCCCCGAGATAACGAACTGGTTCAGGTTGAAGTCGAAAGCATCAACGGCTTCGCTGACATCCGTACAGTCGTAGAGGCAAACATCAATGTTCGTGCCTGCGATCTTGAAGACACCAATGATTCGGTCGGAAGAGGACTCGTTGTAGAAGTGAATGACAGAGTGCGCGATACCTGCCTTTTCAAGAATCGAAGAGGCATACAACTTGTCGTCGCAGCAAATAATCACGTCGATGTCTTTAGGAGTGACACCAAAGTAAATATCTCGGGCTGCACCACCTGCGATAATGCTGGGGACGCCTTCTTTCTGGAACAATTCACACAGGTCAAAAGCCCCTTGCATAGTTGCCCGATTAACAGACATAGGTAATCCTCCTAAGTTAAGAGGTGAAAATTGCTGTTAAAGCGAACCCATTAGGTCCGCTCTACAGTTGCTTTATGGGTATTACGCTGAGGTTCTCTTAAATGCCCATTCAGCCACATCAAAGGACGGGCAGGCTTTGCCAGAGTCGAGGTCTCTATGGCCTTTAAGAGTTGCGTTGGGATACAGAGGCACAAGGGTCTCCCAAACCAAAAGGTCCAGGGCTTTCCATTGAGCATCCGTGAAGTTGTTCTGAGGCTTCAAGTTGTCATCAACACCACCAACAAGACAAACACCGACAGAATCAGAGTTGTGACCTTTAACGTGGGACCCTACGACATCGTGAGGACGGCCTGTTTCCACAGTGCCATCTCTTCGGATGATGTAGTGGTAGCCAACGTCAAGCCAGCCTTGTTGTACATGCCACTGACGAATCTCACGCAGACCAATGTCCATGGAGGGGCGTGTAGCTGCGCAATGAAGAACGATAAGGTTTGTCACCTCCCGCTGTTTGAATTGGACACGAGCCATTAGTTACGCTCCTTTCTCTTTCAGAATCCCGTCAGGAATCTGTCTCTTCTTCTCCTTCATCCAAGCCAGTGGAACTAACTTGTCTGCGAATTGAATATTATGTTTCTCACACCACGCCCCGTAAGTCGTAGGTGAGCCCTTGTAGAGCTTCGCCTTGCTCGATGAGAAGACCAGACGAATATCAAGCTGGGGATATTGCTCACGCAGCAGCAAGTGCTTTTTGCGATCTTCAACTTCCCAAATCCCTTTACACTCAATGATGATTCCGTTCCCCAAGATGAAGTCCGGGAGATACTTAGCGACTCGTGCAGGGATCGTGTAGTTAATCCAATGCAGCTCAAAGGTGTAAGGGATACCGTGCTTGTCCATCAGTTCGCTATTCTTCTCTTCCAGACCCGACCGAAAGGAACTTGCAGTTCTTCGGGGTCCGGCGTAGCGACCGAATGCGGCCACTGTTAGAAGTCGCCTGCATCGTCTGGGATTTCTTCGTCAGCGTGACCACGGGAACCGGTCTCTTCGCCTTCTTCCCATTCGCTGGAATCGTCAGCGGAGTAGCCGCCCTCTTCCACGTCATCAGCCCAGTCGTTACCGCCATCGAACTCTTTCAGGTTCAGCAGCATTACGCTGTCGATTTGCAGCTTCACGGAAGCACCGGCCACAGCGGTCCAGCCATACGGGAACAGAGTGAACTTCACTTTCAGCTCAGAGCCGCCAGCGATGGCCGGAACGTTGTCGATACGCTTACCTTTGGAGTCGACCACCTTCAGAGGAATCGCTTTGTTCTCCTGGGTGTTCTTGTCGATGTACGAGGCGTAGCCCTTGATCTTGAAGGTCACAGTGCCATCGCCGTTATCCACGAAAGGCATGTCGCCCTCGTATGGCAGCAGCGGCTTCTTACCGCGTGGAACAACTGGTGGATTCTTCTCGTGTTCAGCCAGGAGTTTCTTGTAGTTGGCTTCGTGCGCCTGGACGATCGTATCGATCAGAGGCTGAGCGGCTCGGGAAGAAACTGTGAGGTCAACTTTCCAGAGACCACGCGGGTTGCCGAAGCCCTTTTCAGGGTTGCCGTAGTCCGGCTTTTGGAGAGCGCAGTACGGTTCTGCGAAACCTTTAGGAGTGGTGAGAATTTCTTTACGTGGACCTGCCATAGTTATGGGTCTCCTTATTGAATTACCTAAATTGAAGGCGCAGGAATCCGCTCAAGACCTTTAAGAAAGCCTCAAGTGAAGTGTCTGTGCTTTAAGTGGGTGTTTAAAACTTACGAGAAGCTCGGTTGAATAACCTTGCGGGATTCGCTTTGCAGTTCTTCACGGCTAATTGCCATGGAGATTTCTTGGGCTGGCGACTTGCGCACCGACCGATATACCGAATAGACCACATGGATAAAATGTTCCTTCAAGAACGACTTTTTGAATCGCCACACGTCATGCTTGAAGTGGGCATTACTTCCAGGCCCTGCAAGCTCCAACAAAGTCAGCTCGACCAGCTCCTGTTGCTTTATGGTCATTAAGCGTTCGTAGAGAACACCGGCCAGACCCGATTGTCGGACATGGCTGAAGTTATTCAGGTGAAGGAAGCCGTCAGGTTTAGCACGGCCATTACCCTGTGAGAGATTCATTAGATGTCCTCCACAATGCACACAGCCGAATGTTCGCGGCGCATACCACTGTCGGCACCACTCCAGGACTTCACGGACAGTTCAACTTGCTTCGCTGTGATCTTCACGATCCGGGAAGTAGTTAGCCCACGATAGGCTGCACGCTCAGTATGTGCGACCAACTGACCGACCTTCAGCTCACGGCCTGCAACATCTACGGCGCTCACAGAGTCACCCCAAAGCGATCCACATTTGGAGCGACCATAGGACGGATACGAGTTACGCGGGCACCACTGCTAAAACGGGCCTCAGCAGATGCCCATGCAGCGTCCATACTGACCGCGTAGATAGTTACTTCGTCTACGTGATCGTCAATTTCTACTGTTGCCTTAAAGGTCTTATGCGCAAGTTCCACTATTTGATTACTCCTTGTTCTTTGAATTGTTTGGATTGTTCAACAAGACGCTCACCGAAAAATGCGACTTTCTCAGCGTCGTAAAGACCATCCGGTTTAGCGCCGACCTTGGCTTTGCCGAGAGTTCGTTGCGCGGCTCGTCGCCAGATCGCTTTAAAGGCATTGCCTTCGGCGTAGTTCATCCCCAGGGCTTCAATGATGTCGTTACATTCAGCGCTATAGGGACACTTGGCGGGGGTTGTCGGGCTCTTGATGAACACTGTGTAATAACTAACTGAGCGACCGCTGTATTCAGTCATTTACGTATTCCTTTACTTTCTGCCAGATGTCCAACAGACGGTTCTTGATGCGGACCCAAAGAGCCTCTTTAGGCTTTGGTGTCTGTGCGTGGCGCTGGGTACGCTGATAGGTAAACAGTGCAGCGTTATATGCACGATCATTTGCCGACTGGGCCAAACGATGGGCGAACGCAGGCGTGGAGCGAGACATAGAAGTCCTCCTAAGAAGTTTTAACGATTAAGTCAGTTTCGAATAATTGCTACTGCAAACCACAGAAACAGAAGAGTCCCGATAGGATGCGCATAGACCAGCCTCACCAATTCATCCATTAAGTTACTCCTTAATAGTTGGCGCGGAGATGCCACGAAAAGAATCGAAAGATGGGTGACGCAAAGAACCGTCCGGGTATCGCTCCATGAACGTGACTTTTACTGTGTGGCCCTCGTAGGGATTCTCTTCAGTTGGCGGGCAGCAGGTACAGGAGACCTCGTTATATGCGTGGTACTTAGCCGTGAACTCTTCCATAAGTGCCTTACTGATCTTGCAGGCATTCACAACGTGGCCGGACTCAAGAAGTACCTCGAAGCCAATCACCTTGCCTTCATTAGCCAGCCCAGGAGTGCCCCAAACAAGACCAACAACCTTTCCGTCTTCGTTGTCATCCGGGGTCATCTTCCACATGCCGGATTGCTTAGAGCGCTTGTAGATCCCGATAGGGTCTTTAAGCACCAAGCCTTCCAACTTACGTTCACGGACGGACTCATAGAGCGTGTCGACCTCCACCATGCTGAAGCAGTCCAAGGACTCAACGACCGACCAAGCAATCTCAGGGAATCGCTCTTGAAGCAACTTCACCTGATACTCAACGTGGTACTTCATGACACTGTGGGTCACGTCATAGTCCTGTCCCGACCGGACCACAGACATAGGCAGAATGCCGAACACGATCACCTTCAAACGGCTCAGGTCGATAGCTTGATGGCGGCGAAGAGTCCCGGCGATGTCTTTGCACGGGAGGTCATCAATACGCAGCTCAGCGTCCAGCATGAACCCTTCAGGAAACAACGCTTCGTCGGTCTCAAAGAAGTCTTCCCAACGGCGATCACCATCAAGAGCGCCTAATGCGCCCATGGCGGGGAATCTCTTACCTTCGCGGCTCAGCCATTCGGTAGTCCAGAACTCTTCTGTGCTATCTACGTGATGCTGTTCAACACAAAGATTCAACCGGACCCCATCTTCTTTAACGTCAGCAATCAAATAAGACTCTTCAAGAACCTTACTGACAGCCTTCTCGTTAAAATTGACTGGGCGGTGCGGGCTGGTCTCGATGATTACGCTTTGAACCTTGCTCATTTATTCAGCCTCCTGCCAGATGTCACGCTTTGCTTGGCGCTGCACTTTGTTCAACTTGCCGCGACGGACCCGCACAGCTTCCATTTCGTCATCTGTGCGGCGCTTGGAAGTGCGGGTGTTGCATTCAATTGTCTTAGTGGATTGCATAGCGAAAAGAACTCCTAAAGTGTTGGGAAGGTTGGTTGTGCTTTTAGTGGGTGTTTTAAATCGTGAAGAAGGCAGGCAAAGAAAAACCCCAGAGAGACCGGTTAAATCTCAATGAGGTTTCGTTGTGCTTTTAGTGGGTGTTTTAAGCTGGACTATGCGAAAGCAAACTGGCTCTCAAGGATCTTCGTGATATCCAGGGACCCCTTAGCAGGGATCGCAGGCATCTTCTCAAGCTGGGTCTCGTGGAGCTGCTCCATGAACTGCTCACGGAAGTCGTCCAAGACATCGTTCTCGGTGTACGTCTCAACCATC
>NZ_LFMW01000041.1 GCF_001050345.1 Pseudomonas fildesensis
CATGCCCAAAGGTGTTGCCGTTTCTCACGGTCCACTGGTAGCCCACATCATCGCCACCGGCGAGCGTTATGAAACATCGCCATCCGATTGCGAACTGCACTTCATGTCCTTCGCCTTCGACGGCTCCCACGAAGGCTGGATGCACCCACTGATCAACGGCGCCAGCGTGCTGATTCGTGACGACAGCCTCTGGCTGCCGGAATACACCTACCAGCAAATGCATCGCCATAACGTGACCATGGCAGTGTTCCCGCCGGTGTACCTGCAACAGCTGGCCGAGCATGCCGAGCGTGACGGTAATCCTCCGAAGGTGCGTGTGTACTGCTTTGGCGGTGACGCTGTTGCTCAGGCGAGCTACGACCTGGCCTGGCGCGCACTCAAGCCGACCTACCTATTCAACGGCTACGGGCCGACAGAAACGGTCGTTACGCCACTGCTGTGGAAAGCGCGCAAGGGCGATCCGTGCGGTGCGGTTTACGCACCGATCGGCACACTGTTGGGCAACCGCAGCGGCTACGTGCTGGATTCGCAACTCAACCTGCAACCGATTGGCGTGGCCGGTGAGTTGTACCTGGGCGGCGAGGGCGTGGCCCGGGGTTACCTGGAGCGTCCGGCACTGACCGCCGAACGCTTTGTGCCGGATCCGTTCGGCAAACCCGGCAGCCGCGTGTATCGCAGCGGCGACCTGACCCGTGGCCGTCCGGATGGCGTGGTGGATTACCTCGGCCGCGTTGACCATCAGGTGAAAGTCCGTGGTTTCCGCATCGAGCTGGGCGAGATCGAAGCGCGGCTGCGCGAACAAGACAACGTCGGTGAAACCGTAGTGATCGCCCAGGACGGCCCGACCGGCAAACAGCTGGTGGCCTATGTGGTGCCGGCAGACGCTAACCTGACCGACCAGGCCGAGTTCCGCGAAACCCTGCGCCGCGCTCTGAAAACCCGCCTGCCGGATTACATGGTGCCAACCTACTTCATGTTCCTGGCGCAGATGCCGCTGACCCCCAATGGCAAGCTCGACCGCAAAGGGCTGCCGCCGCCGGATGCGAGCCAGATGCAGCAGGCTTATGTGGCGCCGCAAAGCGAGCTGGAGCAGAAGATTGCCGGTCTTTGGGCCGACGTTCTGCGCCTGCCGCGAGTGGGTTTGAACGATAACTTCTTTGAGTTGGGTGGCGACTCGATCATCTCGATCCAGGTGGTCAGCCGTGCGCGGCAGGCCGGTATCCGCTTCACGCCCAAAGACCTGTTTCAGCATCAGACCGTGCAAAGCCTGGCCACTGTCGCCCAGATGGGCGGGCAGGGGTTGCTCATCGAGCAAGGGCCAGCGACTGGCGAAGCGCTGCTGCTGCCGATCCATCAGTACTTCTTCCAGGAAGACATTGCCGAGCGTCATCACTGGAACCAATCCCTAGTCCTGCGCCCCGGCGAGCGTTTGGAGGTGTCTCGATTGAGCGCTGCACTGGCTGCACTGGTTGCGCACCATGATGCATTGCGCCTGAGTTTTTCCCGCCAATCGGGCGACTGGCAGGCTCATTATCGCGAGGTCGAGTCAGAGGACATTCTGCTCTGGCAAACATCCCTGGATGATATCGAGGCACTTGAGGCTCTGGGCCTGGAGGCACAGCGCAGCCTGGACCTGGCAGGCGGGCCGTTGCTGCGTGCCGTGCTGGTCCAATTGCCGGACGCATCGCAACGCTTGTTGCTCGTGATCCATCACCTTGTGGTGGATGGGGTGTCGTGGCGGATTTTGCTGGAAGACCTGCAAACCGCCTACACCCAGCTGCAGTCCGGGCAGGCGGTTGCATTGCCGGCCAAGACCAGTTCCACCCAGGCATGGGCAAAGCGTTTGCAAACCCATGCACAGAGCCCGGCGTTGCAGGAAGAGCTGCGCTTCTGGCGAGCGCAACTGCAAGGCGCCGACGCCGGCCTGCCCTGTGAAAACCCCCACGGCGGCCTGCAGAATTCACTCGCGCTCAGCGTTGGTACGCACCTCGATCAGGCCTACACTCGGCGTCTGCTGCAGGAGGCGCCATCGGCCTATCGCACGCAGATCAACGACCTGCTGTTGACCGCCTTGTCGCGGGTCATCACGCGTTGGACGGGTGGCGATTCACTGTTGGTCAGGCTGGAAGGGCACGGCCGGGAAGACCTGTTCGAGGATGTCGATCTCACCCGCACGGTAGGCTGGTTCACCAGCATGTACCCGCTGGCGCTGACACCGGCGCAGACCCTGGCTGACTCGATCAAGGGTATCAAGGAGCAATTGCGCGCCGTCCCGGACAAAGGGATCGGTTTCGGTGCGCTGCGCTACCTGGGGGATGAGCAAGCCCGGCAGGTATTGGGCGAGCTGGCGCAACCGCGTATCACCTTCAACTACCTGGGCCAGTTTGACGGCAGCTTCGAGGACGATACTGTACAGGCCTTCTTCACCCCGACAGGTGAAGGCGCCGGCGCCGACCAGAGCGAACACGCGTTGCTGGGCAACTGGCTGGAGATCAATGGCCAGGTGTTTGGAGGTGAGCTGAACCTGAGCTGGAGCTTCAGCCGTGAGATGTTCAGCGAGGCCACTGTGCAGCGGCTGGCGGACGATTACGCTGCGCAACTCAAGGCGCTGATTGAACATTGCTGCTTGCCGATCAATCGTGGTGTGACACCGTCGGACTTCCCGCTGGCCGGGCTGACTCAGCAGCAGCTGGATACGCTGCCACTGGTGATCACGGACGTCGAGGACCTGTACCCGCTGTCGCCCATGCAGCAAGGCATGTTGTTCCAGTCGGTTTACAGCCAGGGCTCCAGTGACTATATCAACCAGATGCGCGTGGACGTGCAGGGCCTGGATGTCTCGCGGTTCCAGCAGGCCTGGCAGGCGGCGGTGGACAGCCATGAGATCCTGCGCAGCGGCTTCCTCTGGCAGGCCGGGTTGAACCACCCGTTGCAAGTGGTCTACAAACAGGTGCAACTGGAGCTGGTTGCGCACGATTGGCAGGGCCGTGACGATTGCAACGCGGCACTCGATGATCTGGCGGCCACTCTGCGGACCCAGGGTTTTGCGCTGGAGCAGGCTCCCTTGTTGAATCTGGTGGTGGTGCGCACGGGGCCGTCCAGCCATCACCTGATCTACACCAATCATCACATCCTGATGGATGGCTGGAGCGGTTCGCAGTTGTTGGGTGAAGTCTTGCAGCACTATGCCGACAAGGCTTTGCGTCCGCAGGTTGGGCGCTATCGCGACTATATCGGCTGGTTGCAGGCCCAGGATAAGACCGTCAGCGAGACGTTCTGGAAAGCTCAGTTGGCCGAGTTGCATGAGCCCACCCGATTGGCGCGTGGAGTGATGGATTCGCAGGGCGCGGTACCGATGGTCAATGGCGAGCACAAACTGGCCTTCGACCCGTCGCAGACCGAGCGTCTCAAAGCCTTTGCCCAAACCCATAAAGTTACCCTCAACACGCTGGTGCAAAGTGCCTGGCTGATGTTGTTGGCGCGTAATACGGGCCAGTCCACCGTAGCGTTTGGTGCCACCGTGGCGGGCCGTCCTGCGGAACTGCGCGGTATCGAGCAGCAAGTCGGGTTGTTTATCAATACATTGCCAGTGGTGGCCACGCCGGATCCGCAGATGCCGATCGGCCAATGGTTGCAACAGATCCAGGCGCAGAACCTTGGGTTGCGTGAGCAGGAACATACGCCACTGTTCGAGATCCAGCGCTGGGCAGGCCTGGGGGGGGAGGCACTGTTTGACAGCATCCTGGTGTTCGAGAACTACCCGGTCTCCGAAGCCCTTGAGCAGGGATCACCGTCGGGGCTGCGTTTTGGCGCAGTGCAGAGCCTGGAGCAAACCCACTATCCGTTGACTGTTCTATTGGGCATGGGACACACCCTGGGCCTGGAGTTCAATTACAACCGCCAGGCGTTTACCGCTGAGGAGATCCAGCGCCTGGCCGGTCACTTCAGCGAGTTGCTACTGGCGTTGGCGAGCTCCGTCCATCATCGCCTGGCCGATCTGCCGTCGATGACCGACGCAGAACGCCAGACTCTCCTCTACGGGTGGAATGACACCGTTCGCGATTACCCACGGCAACAAACAGTGCATCAACTGATCGAAGCGCAAGTCGTGCTTACGCCACAGGCGCCGGCTTTGGTGTTTGGCGGTGAATGCCTGGATTACACCGAACTGAACCGCCGCGCCAACCGCCTGGCCCATCGCCTGATCCAAGCCGGCGTGGGGCCGGACGTGCTGGTAGGCCTGGCGGTAGAGCGTTCCATTGAAATGGTCGTGGGTCTGCTGGCTGTGCTCAAGGCCGGTGGTGCCTACGTGCCGCTGGACCCGGAATATCCGCGTGAGCGCCTGGCCTACATGCTCGATGACAGTGGCGTGAAACTGCTGCTGACCCAGGCGCATCTGTTTGAACAGCTGCCGATTCCCCAAGGCCTGGAAACCCTGGTGCTGGGCGAGTCTGCCTTTGAGGACTACAGCGACGCCAACCCAGGCATCGCCCTGGACGGCGAAAACCTCGCCTACGTGATCTACACCTCGGGCTCCACCGGCCAGCCGAAGGGGGCGGGCAACCGTCATTCGGCGTTGCTGAACCGCCTGCAATGGATGCAGGAAGCCTATGGCCTGGAGAGCAGCGACACCGTGCTGCAAAAGACCCCGTTCAGCTTTGACGTATCGGTGTGGGAGTTTTTCTGGCCATTGATGACCGGTTCGCGCCTGGTGGTCGCAGCACCGGGGGATCATCGTGATCCGGCCAGGCTGATCAACCTGATCAATCAGCAGCAGGTCACCACGCTGCACTTCGTGCCGTCGATGTTGCAGGCGTTCCTGCAGGATCCAGCAGTGTCGAGCTGCCAAAGCCTGCAACGCATCGTGTGCAGTGGTGAAGCCCTGCCGGCGGACGCCCAGCAGCAAGTGTTCGCCAAGCTGCCGCAGGTCGGGCTCTATAACCTGTACGGCCCGACCGAAGCCGCCATCGACGTGACCCACTGGACCTGCGTGGATGAAGGTCGCGATGCCGTACCGATCGGTCGCCCGATCGCCAACCTCGGTTGCTACATCCTTGACAGCAACTTCGAGCCGGTCCCGGTCGGGGTGCTGGGCGAGCTGTACCTGGGCGGCATCGGCTTGGCCCGTGGTTACCACCGCCGTCCTTCCCTGACTGCCGAGCGTTTTGTCGCGCATCCGTTTGTCAAAGGCGAACGCCTGTACCGCACCGGCGATCTGGCGCGCTACCGCGAAAACGGCGTGATCGAATACGCCGGGCGTATCGACCACCAAGTCAAGCTGCGTGGCCTGCGCATCGAGCTGGGCGAAATCGAAGCGCGCCTGCTGGAACACGAGTGGGTACGTGAGACTGCCGTGCTGGCGGTCGATGGCAAATACCTGGTGGGCTACCTGGTACTGCACAACGCCGGCGATGACTGGCGTGATGTGCTGGGCGCCCACCTGGGTCAGCATCTGCCGGACTACATGGTCCCGGCCCAGTGGGTGCTGCTGGAGCAAATGCCCCTGGGCCCCAACGGAAAACTGGACCGCAAGGCGCTGCCAAAACCCGAAGCTACCCACCACTACGAAGCGCCACAAAGTACGCTGGAGCAGCAGATCGCCGCGATCTGGGCCGACGTGCTGGGCGTCGAGCAAGTGGGTTTGAACGACAACTTCTTCGAGCGTGGCGGTGATTCGATCATCTCCATTCAAGTGGTCAGCCGCGCTCGTGCGGTCGGTATCCATTTCACCGCCAAGGCGCTGTTCCAGCATCAGACGGTGCGCAGCCTGGCCCGCGTGGCGCAGTTGCACACAGCGCAAGTGATCGACCAGGGCCCGGTGCAGGGCGAGACGCCGCTGCTGCCGTTTCAGCAATTATTCTTCGAGATGGACCTGCCGGACCGGCACCACTGGAACCAGTCCTTGCTGCTGACGCCGCACCAGCCCATTCTGGCCGAACCGCTGGAAGCTGCGCTGCAAGCGCTGACCCGGCACCACGATGTGCTGCGTCTGAGCTTCAGCCAACAGGCCGACGGCTGGACAGCACGGCACGACGCCCAGGCCGCCACCCTATTGTGGCAAGCGAGCGTGCAGGACGCCGTCGAACTGCAAACCCTGTGCGAGCGCGCCCAACGTAGCCTCGACCTGCAACAAGGCCCGTTGCTGCGTGCGGTACTCGCCGAGATGGCTGACGGTTCCCAGCGCCTGTTGCTGGTCATGCACCACCTGGTGGTGGATGGTGTGTCCTGGCGGGTGTTCCTCGAAGATCTGCAAAGCCTATATCGCCAGCAGCCGTTGCCGGCCAAGACCACGTCCTTCAAGGCCTGGGCCGAGCTTTTGCAGGCCCATGCCCGCAGCGAAGCGGTGCAGCCGGAAAAACACTTCTGGCTGCAACAGCTCCAAGGCGTACCGACCGACTTGCCGTGCCGGGATCCGCATGGTGCGTGCCCCGGCCGCCTGGCGCAGACAGTGGTCAGCCAATTGGACGCCGGGCACACCCGGCAATTACTGCAACAGGCGCCTACGGCTTATCGCACCCAGATCAACGACCTGCTGCTGACGGCCCTGGCGCGTGTTATTTGCCAGTGGACCGGACAGGCTTCCAGCCTGATCCAACTGGAAGGGCATGGCCGCGAGGACCTGTTCGACGATATCGACCTGACTCGTACCCTGGGTTGGTTCACCAGCCTGTTCCCAGTGCGCCTGACCCCGACCGAATCCATTGCCTCCTCGATCAAGCAGATCAAGGAGCAACTGCGCGCTGTGCCAGACAAGGGCCTGGGTTTCGGCGCACTGCGCTACCTTGGCGACGACGCCACGCGTCAGGCGTTCAGTGAGTTGCCGGTGCCACGCATCACTTTCAACTACCTGGGCCAGATCGACGGCAGCTTTGATCAGCCGGAGAGTTTGTTCGGGCCAGCGCGAGAAAGCGCGGGTACCGAGCAGAGCCCGGAGGCGCCGCTGGGCAACTGGTTGACACTCAACGGCCAGGTGTTCGGCGGTGAACTGCATATGGGCTGGACCTTCAGCCCGCTGATGTTCGAGGCGTCGCAGATCGACGCCTTGAGCCAGGCGTTCACCCGCGAACTGACGGCGTTGGTGGAGCATTGCTGCACCCCCGGCAACCGTGGCGTGACGGCTTCCGATTTTCCGTTGTCGCGCCTGAACCAGCAGCAGTTGGAGTCGTTGCCGCTGGCTGCCGACGCCATTGAAGACATCTACACCTTGTCTCCCATGCAGCAGGGCATGCTGTTCCACACCCTGTACGAACAGGCGGCCGGCGACTATATCAACCAGATCCGCGTGACCGTCGAGGGCCTGGACGTGGCGCGATTCCAGCAGGCTTGGGATGCCACGGTGCAAGCCCATGACGTGCTGCGCAGTGGGTTCTTCTGGGAAGGCCAGCTGGAATGGCCGTGCCAGGTGGTGTACCGCGAGGCTCGGCTGCCGATCGAGCACCTTGACTGGCGCGCGATGCCGGAGCGTGAGCTGGCGCTGCAAAACCTGCAGCAAGCCCAACGTCGCCAGGGTTTTGACCTGGCCAAGGCACCCCTCATACGCCTGGTGCTGGTGCGCACCGACGAGCAACGCCATGAGCTGATCTACACCAACCATCACATCCTGATGGACGGTTGGAGCAATTCGCGACTGTTCGGTGAGGTGCTGCACCGTTACGCCGGCGTGGCGGTGCCTGAAGCGGCCGGACGCTATCGCGATTACATCGGCTGGTTGCAGCAGCGTGATGCCGTTGCGACCGAAACCTTCTGGCGCGAGCAGTTGAGTGCACTGCAAGCACCGACTCGCCTGGGCAGCATCCAGGCGACGGCGGCAGACGGGCATGGCGAACACCAGTTGAGCTTGGAACGCCCACTGACCGAACGCCTCGAGGCCTTCGCACGCCACAACAAAGTCACGCTCAACACCCTGATCCAGGCGGCGTGGCTGGTCCTGTTGCAGCGCCACAGCGGGCAGTCGGTGGTGTCCTTTGGTGCCACCGTGGCCGGGCGTCCGGCGGACCTTGTGGGGGTGGAGCAGCAGATCGGCCTGTTCATCAATACCTTGCCGGTGATCTGCGCAGTGGATGGCCAGCAATCCGTCGCCGACTGCTTGCAAGCGGTGCAGGCGCAGAACCTGGCCTTGCGCGAGCATGAACATACCGGGCTGTACGATATCCAGCGTTGGGCCGGGCAGGGCGGTGAAGCCTTGTTCGATAACATCCTGGTGTTCGAGAACTACCCGGTGTCCAAGGCCCTAGAACAGAGTGGTGGCAGCGGCATTCGTTTTGGCCTGCCGGATTCCCGTGAGCAAACCAACTTCCCGCTGACGGTGCTGGTGGACGTCGGTGACACGCTGTCGGTGCAGTTCAGCTTTGCGCGTGCGCATTTCGACGCAAGCACGGTGCAAACCTATGGCCGCCATCTGGTCAATCTGCTGCAAGCCATGCTTGAGGGCGGCCAGCAACGTCTGGGTGACTTGGCGATGCTCGATGTGGGTGAACGTCAGCAGGTGGTAGAGGATTGGAACGCCACGGCGCGGGACTACCCGTTGCACCAATGTGTGCATCAACTGATTGAAGAGCAGGTGGCGCGCACGCCAGACGCTGCGGCCCTGGTGTTTGCCGAGCAGCGCTTGAACTACACCGAGCTGAACCGCCGTGCCAACCGCCTGGCTCATCGCCTGATCGAAGCCGGCGTAGGGCCGGACGTGCTGGTGGGCCTGGCGGTGGAGCGCTCCATCGAAATGGTCGTGGGCCTGCTCGCTGTGCTCAAAGCCGGTGGCGCCTACGTACCGCTTGACCCGCAATACCCGCGTGAGCGCCTGGCCTACATGCTCGATGACAGTGGCGTGAAACTGCTGCTGACGCAGGCGCATCTGCTTGAACAGCTGCCGATTCCCCAAGGCCTGGAAACCCTGGTGCTGGGCGAGTCTGCATTCGAACGCTATAGCGAAGAGAACCTGGGCATCGCGCTGGACGGCGAAAACCTCGCCTACGTAATCTACACCTCGGGTTCCACCGGCCAGCCCAAAGGTGCCGGCAACCGTCATTCAGCCTTGGTCAACCGTCTGCAATGGATGCAGGAAGCCTATGGCCTGGATGTCAGCGACACGGTGCTGCAAAAGACCCCGTTCAGCTTTGACGTGTCGGTGTGGGAGTTTTTCTGGCCATTGATGACCGGTTCGCGCCTGGTGGTCGCCGCGCCGGGGGATCACCGTGACCCTGCCAAGCTGGTTCGCCTGATCAATGCCGAGCAAGTCACTACGCTGCACTTTGTGCCGTCGATGTTGCAGGCGTTCCTGCAGGACCCGACGGTTGCGACCTGTCATACCCTGCACCGCATCGTGTGCAGCGGCGAGGCCTTGCCGGTGGACGCCCAGCAACAAGTGTTCGCCAAGCTGCCGCAGGCCGGGCTCTACAACCTGTACGGCCCGACCGAAGCCGCCATCGACGTGACCCACTGGACCTGCATCGACGAAGGCCGCGACGCGGTGCCGATTGGCCGTCCGATTGCCAACCTCGGTTGCTACATCCTCGACAGCAACTTCGAACCGGTGCCGGTGGGTGTATTGGGCGAACTTTACCTGGGCGGCGTTGGCTTGGCCCGTGGTTACCACCGCCGTCCTTCCCTGACTGCCGAGCGTTTTGTCGCGCATCCGTTTGTCAAAGGCGAACGCCTGTACCGCACCGGCGATCTGGCGCGCTACCGCGAAAACGGCGTGATCGAATACGCCGGGCGTATCGACCACCAAGTCAAGCTGCGTGGCCTGC
>NZ_LFMW01000042.1 GCF_001050345.1 Pseudomonas fildesensis
ACAACGCGAGTCGTGAAGGTGTGTTGCAGGTTCAAAGTGATAGCCATATGGGCCTCCTTAATGATTGGTTAGTGACATTCGCGCCAAGTCGGCCCGATCTTTCCTTCTGTATCGAGGACACAGCGAAACCCGAAGGACTCGCCTACGTTGCGAATGGCTTGCTGAGCAACGGCCACACAGACCTCCCCAATCTCTTGGGTGCGTGCAGCAATCTGTAATTCGTCGTGGACCCATGCCATGAAGCAAAAGTCGCCATCCCATCCGTGGATGAACCCGTGGTCTTCCATAAGGAGCCTTTCGGTTTCTACTACCCACGCCTTGCAGATGAGCGCACCGGCTGACTGAAGGAGTGTGTTGAGGGCGCTGTGAGGTGAGCGGACGTGAATCTTTCGGCCATCCAGGCCCTTGATCCAACGGCGCTTCCACTTGATGTCAAACTTGCGAAGGGCTTGGTTCCACTTCTGGTCTGAGATAAGGGAGTCTTCAAGTGCGGCTCTGAGGTCAGCGATAACGGGCGTACCTTCAAGGAAGGCTTTCTTCAGCTCCTTACCGCGCTTCGCACCACCGCCAACGATTGATCCAATCTTTGCGTCACCAGCTCCATACAGAAACGCATAGATGAAGGTCTTCGCCATGTCGCGCCAACGGTCATGGTCATGGTTGGACTTATCCCGAATGGTTGCCTGACAGATGCCCGCAGCCACACCGTTAGCCCAATGCACGTCACCGTTAAGGACCTGATCAGCGTATGCGCCATCGTCGTACTTGGCCCCAAAGTGACCCAGGCAACGAAGCTCAAGGCCGGAAGCATCCACGCCAACCTGCACGCAGTTCTCCCAGCCTTTAAAGCGCTTCTGAGCGAAGACCGCACCGAACAAGGCGCGACATTCAGGCCCATAAGGACTCTTGGCGCTGGGCACCTGGCCCATGTTTGGATAGCTGTGAGTTGCTCGCCCTGTTACAGCCCCGTTGGGGTTGATAGAGCCATGCATTGAGCCGTCCGAATGGACCAGTCGCATCCAAGCGTTATCCCCTTCAGCCAGCATCCCGATTCGCTTTTGGATCATCAGGTAATCGCGGACCAAGGCGATGCACGCTTGGGCGTCAGGGTCAGCAACGGTCACGCCTTCAAGCGTCTCGTCGTCAACCTTTGGGGCGCCCTTGTCTGTGAACTCAGTCGGTTCCCATCCGGCGTCTTTGAGGACCTTGATGAGGTGAGCCCCGGAAGCTGGGTTGAACGTCACGAACTCGACAGGCGTATAAGGGGCACCCGCGAAAGTCTCCCGCGTATCCTTCTTCTTGCCGTCTTTGAGGTAAACACCACCCACCTTCGGATACTTGACCCGAGGCATTGGGCGACCGTCAGACCACTTCTCAAGGGCCTTACCTGTCTTGGGGTTCACGAACAGTTCGTTGCCGCCCTTGGGTTGATACCAAGAGCCGAACGTCTTGATGAGCTGGACCAAAAGGTCAGAGCGTTGTCCTGCAAGATCCGCGTAGAGCCTTTCAGCACCGTCAGAGTCAAACGGAAAACCG
>NZ_LFMW01000043.1 GCF_001050345.1 Pseudomonas fildesensis
CCCGATAGGGCCCGCTTGAATGCCAGCTGTATCCATGGCTGACTGCATGTTTTCCGGGCTTGCGGTTGCTTGTGCAGCCACACCCGCGCCGAGACCTTGAGCAGCAGCCTGACCACCTTGGGCGACCATCTGTTCTGCTTGGCGTTTGGCCTTATCGGCGTCCGTGAGCAGGAGCCCAGCGGTGTCCATACCAATAGCGTTGGCGAGTCGAATCTTGAGGTTGCTCATGTTGATATCAGGGTCTTGCATCAGCGGCGCAATTGCTTGCAGGCCATTGAAGAACTGAGTCAACTTGTCGAGGTCCTGACCACGGCCAAGGGCTTCCAGGCCGGTGCTTACAGTCGGCTCAACGGCTTCCTTGGGCATATCTGGAATCTGAGAGGTGGCTTGAAGTTGGTTCAGCAAGATCCTCACAAGAGGCAACTGAAGCTCCTGGGAGAGGATCGAATAGACCCCGCCAAGAGTGTCCTCAAGCTCGCTTGCTACATACCGAATTTCTTCCGCAGTCACACGCTCACCCGAACGCCGCACTGCTGAGTTCAGCATGAAGACGTAGGCCAGTCGGGACTCAATGGCATCAGCCACAGACTTAGCGACCGTAAAGTCAGCGGTCTTTTCGAGCTGCAAGAATTCGATGTCTTGCTTGCGGCCCGCTACGAAGTCGCCTGTTTGGGCCTTGGTCAGGCGCCGTACTTGGGTCATCCCGTTGGGGTTCACCAAGCCCACGATCTTCGAGGCGATCATCGAAAACTTGATCATGGATTCGTGAAGGTTCTCCAAGGACGTTAAGTCACCCAGGTATTCCTCACAGTGGGAGCGGCCATAGTTTTCACCATCCCGCTTGGTCCATCTCACAGCGATCCACGGAACAGCATCAGGCGGATATTGCCCATCAGTGCCGTCCACTTCCTCACCATCCACTTCCTGATAGCTCAAGAAGTCCCCCGACTCATCGTCAAGGTAAACGTGGGTGTAGACCTCCACTTCTTCATCGGGCTTTTTGTCACCAAAATCCGCGAGTGAGTTACGGACATCTTCAGGAAGAGCCGCATAGGCCACCTTGTCCAACGTGACAATCTGCAAGACGTTCCCGAAGGAATCTCGCTGCACCACATAGGAACTCAGGGGATACAGCTTCATCGGGTTGTAGCCCGTAGAGCTTGCGTCCGGTTGCGGTAGATGAAGGCATCCATTGCCAGCCAGGGCTAACTGTCGGATCAGCTCAAAGAGCGTCACGCGGTAGCTGTTGGCTTCCATGAAAGACATCATGATTCGCTCAACCATGCCCAAGCCTTGATCCACGATTGCCAACTGTTCGGGGTCTGTGACCAATTGCTTGGCCTGCCACTCGGACACTTTCAGCTTCATCCAGCTTTGCAGCGGGAACAGTGCGAGCATCACCTTGGCCGACAGGTTGTTAAGACCACGGGCACCCACTGCCTGCCACGGTGTGGTGTAGTCAGTCGAGGCGTTATCAGAGGTCTTTGGGAACAGCGAAGGGATTGTTACTTTTGCGCAGTTTTCAGCGCGGGTCTCGTAGGGAACACGGTCATTTTTCAAGCGGTCATAGACTGCCTTGGCCGATTCCTCTCCAAGCCCTGTGCGAGCCGTAGAGGCCATATAGACCTCCTTAGATGTTCAGACCGGTCCCCTGGCTGCGTGATACGGAAAGGGCTCGTTTACCCTTGGCCTTGGCGGCTCGTTTTGCCGCTTCGCTATCGCCGTCTTCGTCAGCCGTCTTGTCCTCTTTCGGGGCTTCGACTTGCGCGGCAGCGGGAGCCGGGGGCTCAACAGCAGCAGCTACCGGGGAGGCTTTAGGTTTTTCATCACCCCCGATGAGACCACCTGTAGCTTTCTTGAATACTTTCTTGAAAAAACCCATTAGTTCCTCCTTGTCGTTTTATTAACCTCGTTTAAGGGCTCGTTTAACGGATGAACTTGAAGTTGCCTTCTTGGCAAGTCCGGTGTCCTTTGCGACCGCAGCAGCTGGCGTACCATCGCCCTGGTCTTCCTTTTTGATCTTCAAGTCTTTGATGCCATCGGTTGTTTCCGACTTATCGCTATCACTGCCGTCACCAAATTCAACACCCTTCGGCGGCTCTTCCATTACGGGAGCTGGTGCAGCAATAGTTGATGGGTCGACCTTTGGCTGTTTTGCCTTAGATGAGAAGCACATAGGACCTCCTGTCATTCTTCTTCGGTTGGAGTATTCCGCTGCTCCTGCATCAGTTCGATAATCTCAGTGACAGCAGTCATGCCCTCAAGGAACCCACCAATGAAAGACTCGGAGTAACCTGACTTTCGCAGGTCTTCAAGTACACCGGTACGGATTAGATAAGAGGCATTGCAGCGGACGTTAAGGTATTGCGCGGAAGCATTCGGAATATCGGGGATGTTTTCAGGATCACTGATTACCGCTTGAATATCATTTAACACAAGAATTACACCTCCTTTATCAGAGACGAAAAGATGCCTTTAAGAGGACATAAACTTTCAGTCTCCTATGGTTATAGTGGGTGCTTTAAAGTCGGATTAGGAACACGCCCAGGAACACACCGAAAGTCAGTCCTGTAAAGAACACCTCTACGGTTGCCATAGAATCGGCTTCTTGTTCTCGTGGTCCCAGTCAGACCAACGAAGGATTCGGGCGACCTGGGCCTGTTGCAAAAGCTCAGCCTCAGTCATGTCCTTAGAGGCAGCAAGCGTGACCATGCAGTCCCACAGCGTTTCCTCTTCGGTAGGGATACGGGAAGCCCAGTAGGCAACCTCTTCGCCCTTCCGTGGGCCGGATTTCATGATCTTAGTGGCCGCGTAGAAGAACATCGGGGAATCCAAGAACTCTTCCGCGACTACTGGACCAACACCGGGAATCCCCGAGTAACCATCAGTCACATCACCAATCAGGGTCTGATACATGTGATAGCGGTCTGCCTGGGCTTCGCTGTTGCGCATCATCTTGCCCTTGGTGAGCCACATGAACATGCCAGGAACCGTATTGAAGTCCTTGTCGCAACTCGCGGAGACCACAGCGACACAGCCAGCCAGCGCCGGGTTGGTCATCAAGATCCCACACACGTCATCACCCTCAACGCCATCCCAACGGAAAGCGTTCTGACCGTAGTGTTGCATGCAGGCCTCGACAAACGCCGGGTAGCCCACAGGCTTACGCTTGCCTTTACGGTTCGCTTTGTAGGTCGGCAAGACCTCCTTACGGAAGTTGTCGGTGCCCGAGATGATGCACAGGGGGACAAGCTCAAAGGGCTTCTTGTTCTTCTTACGGATGTCCGCTTCGATGCTCGCCAGGATGGACTTAACGGTCCCGCCCAGGATGCCCCGTGCCTTCGCGTGGTCGCACTCAAGGGACCAAATGTCATCACCCCAATCCTGCTCATGCTCGCTTACGGTCATTGCCTCGAAGATCAGGAAGTCCATGTCGAGTGCTACGCCGATACGAGCGGTCATTTAGCACCTCCATGTTTCTGCAAGAACAACTGACCCGCTGTAGTCAGCGACCAAACGCCCATGTTTCGTCCATCAGTGGACACACACGAGATATGGCCCCGTGAAGCAGCCTCAGAGACGCCGTGGGCATTCTTCCGGTAGAAGTCGGATTGGAACGTGCGGGCCTCCTTTTTGATGGCGTAGAGCATCCGAATGTATTCACCCATCAGGACACCACTTGGGTCTGCACTGGGCTCATTCGGGTAATGTTCAAATCCCCAAAAAGCGAGGCCAGTTCACTGCGCATATTTTCCCGAATGCCAGCCTTGGTTAGCAGCAACGCCATCTCTTCATCAGTAGCTTCAAGGGCCTTTTTGACCAAAGCTTCCTTGCCCGGTACTACATCATTGGCGGCGAGGCCCATACGCATGGCCTCACGAATCTCAGCAAGGTCACTGGATGAGTACACAACGCGAGT
>NZ_LFMW01000044.1 GCF_001050345.1 Pseudomonas fildesensis
GAGCCGAGGTCAGCGGGTTAGTGCCGTCTGCGTTGCCGCTGTCGGTGGCGGTGTACGTGAAGTTCGCCGTGCCGTTGAAGTTGGTATTTGGCTTGAAGTACAGCGTGGCTTCGCCGTTGGTTGCATCGATTGCGCCAGTAACCGGTTTGGTCATGGCAGCATCGGTGTAGAACGTGCCGTTGGTAGGCGTGCCGACGGTGAACGATTTCACGTTCGCCAGGCCATCCACATCGGTAGCCGAGAGTTTAACTTCGATACCTTGAGCCGGATCTTCCGAACCGGTGGCAGTAGTCGCCACAGCTTCAGGTGCATCGTTCACAGCAGTGACAGTAATGCTGCCATTGGCCGGAGCCGAAGTGAGCGGGTTAGTGCCGTCAGCGTTGCCGCTGTCGGTCGCGGTGTACGTGAAGTTCGCGGTGCCGTTGAAATTAGTGTTCGGCTTGAAGTACAGCGTCGCTTCGCCGTTGGTTGCATCGATGGCGCCAGTAACCGGTTTGGTCATGGCGGCGTCGGTGTAGAACGTACCGTTGGTAGGTGTGCCGACGGTGAACGATTTCACGTTCGCCAGGCCGTCTACGTCGGTAGCCGAGAGCTTAACTTCAATACCTTGAACCGGATCTTCCGAACCGGTGGCAGTAGTTGCCACAGCTTCCGGCGCATCGTTGACCGCAGTCACGGTGATAGTGCCGTTAGCTGGAGCCGAGGTCAGCGGGTTAGTGCCGTCTGCGTTGCCGCTGTCGGTGGCGGTGTACGTGAAGTTCGCCGTGCCGTTGAAGTTGGTATTTGGCTTGAAGTACAGCGTGGCTTCGCCGTTGGTTGCATCGATTGCGCCAGTAACCGGTTTGGTCATGGCAGCATCGGTGTAGAACGTACCGTTGGTAGGTGTGCCGACGGTGAACGACTTAACGTTCGCCAGGCCATCGACGTCAGTAGCCGAGAGCTTAACTTCGATGCCTACCGCTGGGTCTTCAGCACCGGTCGCGGTGGTCGCCACAGCTTCAGGTGCATCGTTGACCGCAGTCACGGTGATAGTGCCGTTAGCTGGAGCCGAGGTCAGCGGGTTAGTGCCATCAGCATTGCCGCTGTCGGTCGCGGTGTACGTGAAGTTCGCGGTGCCGTTGAAGTTGGTGTTCGGCTTGAAGTACAGCGTCGCCTCACTGTTGGTAGCATCAATAGCGCCAGTAACCGGTTTGGTCATGGCAGCATCGGTGTAGAACGTGCCGTTGGTAGGCGTGCCGACGGTGAACGATTTCACGTTCGCCAGGCCATCCACATCGGTAGCCGAGAGTTTAACTTCGATACCTTGAGCCGGATCTTCCGAACCGGTGGCAGTAGTCGCCACAGCTTCAGGTGCATCGTTCACAGCAGTGACAGTAATGCTGCCATTGGCCGGAGCCGAAGTGAGCGGGTTAGTGCCGTCAGCGTTGCCGCTGTCGGTCGCGGTGTACGTGAAGTTCGCGGTGCCGTTGAAATTAGTGTTCGGCTTGAAGTACAGCGTCGCTTC
>NZ_LFMW01000045.1 GCF_001050345.1 Pseudomonas fildesensis
AAGTCAAACTGAGCGCGACCGACGTAGACGGCCTGGCGAACGTGAAATCGTTCACCGTCGGCACGCCTACCAACGGCACGTTCTACACCGATGCTGCCATGACCAAACCGGTTACTGGCGCTATTGATGCTACCAACAGTGAGGCGACGCTGTACTTCAAGCCGAACACCAACTTCAACGGCACCGCGAACTTCACGTACACCGCGACTGACAGCGGCAATGCTGATGGCACTAACCCGCTTACCTCGGCGCCAGCTAACGGCACTATCACCGTGACTGCGGTCAACGATGCGCCGGAAGCTGTGGCAACTACTGCCACCGGTTCGGAAGATCCGGTTCAAGGTATTGAAGTTAAGCTTTCGGCTACTGACGTAGACGGCCTGGCGAACGTTAAGTCGTTCACCGTCAGCGAGCCTACCAACGGCACGTTCTTCACCGATGCCGCCATGACCAAGCCGGTTACTGGCGCTATCGATGCAACCAACGGCGAAGCCACGCTGTACTTCAAGCCGAATACTAATTTCAACGGCACGGCTAACTTCACGTACACCGCGACTGACAGCGGCAATGCTGATGGCACTAACCCGCTTACCTCGGCGCCAGCTAACGGCACTATCACCGTGACTGCGGTCAACGATGC
This sequence comes from Pseudomonas fildesensis, assembly GCF_001050345.1. Lineage (GTDB taxonomy): Bacteria > Pseudomonadota > Gammaproteobacteria > Pseudomonadales > Pseudomonadaceae > Aquipseudomonas > Aquipseudomonas fildesensis. Next base: position 641 of record NZ_LFMW01000045.1, read on the forward strand.
ACCGGAAGCTGTGGCAACTACTGCCACCGGTTCGGAAGATCCGGTTCAAGGTATTGAAGTTAAGCTTTCGGCTACTGACGTAGACGGCCTGGCGAACGTTAAGTCGTTCACCGTCAGCGAGCCTACCAACGGCACGTTCTTCACCGATGCCGCCATGACCAAGCCGGTTACTGGCGCCATCGATGCAACCAACGGCGAAGCGACGCTGTACTTCAAGCCAAACACCAATTTCAACGGTACCGCGAACTTCACCTACACCGCCACCGACAGCGGCAATGCTGACGGCACTAACCCGCTGACCTCGGCTCCAGCT
>NZ_LFMW01000046.1 GCF_001050345.1 Pseudomonas fildesensis
GATCAACCTGATCAATCAGCAGCAGGTCACCACGCTGCACTTCGTGCCGTCGATGTTGCAGGCGTTCCTGCAGGATCCAGCAGTGTCGAGCTGCCAAAGCCTGCAACGCATCGTGTGCAGTGGTGAAGCCCTGCCGGCGGACGCCCAGCAGCAAGTGTTCGCCAAGCTGCCACAGGTCGGGCTCTATAACCTGTACGGCCCGACCGAAGCCGCCATCGACGTGACCCACTGGACCTGCGTGGATGAAGGTCGCGATGCCGTACCGATCGGTCGCCCGATCGCCAACCTCGGTTGCTACATCCTTGACAGCAACTTCGAGCCGGTCCCGGTCGGGGTGCTGGGCGAGCTGTACCTGGGCGGCATCGGCCTGGCCCGTGGTTACCACCGCCGTCCTTCCCTGACTGCCGAGCGTTTTGTCGCGCATCCGTTTGTCAAAGGCGAACGCCTGTACCGCACCGGCGATCTGGCGCGCTACCGCGAAAACGGCGTGATCGAATACGCCGGGCGTATCGACCACCAAGTCAAGCTGCGTGGCCTGCGCATCGAGCTGGGCGAAATCGAAGCGCGCCTGCTGGAGCACGAGTGGGTACGTGAGAGCGCCGTGCTGGCCGTCGACGGCAAATACCTGGTGGGCTACCTGGTGCTGCACAACGCTGGCGATGACTGGCGTGATGTGCTGGGCGCCCACCTGGGTCAGCAGCTGCCGGACTACATGGTCCCGGCGCAGTGGATGCTGCTGGAACAGATGCCCCTGAGCCCCAATGGCAAGCTCGACCGCAAGGCCTTGCCCAAGGCGGATACCAGCTTGCAGGCGAGGGAATACGTCGCCCCGCGCAGCGAACTCGAACAACAGATCGCCGCCATTTGGGCGCAGGTGCTGGAAGTCGATCGCGTGGGCCTGAACGACAACTTCTTCGAACTGGGCGGGCACTCCCTGCTGGCTACGCAGGTGGTGGTGCGCCTGCGCGAGCAGTTGCATGCCGAATTCGACGTCAAATCGATTTTCACCACCCCGACCCTGGCTGATTTCAGCGCCCATGTGGCCGCCCGGCAGACAAATAATTCGCCGGTGCAGGACGCATTAGCTAAATCCTTGGAGGCCCTCAAACGTCTATCAGCAGAAGATTTGGATAAATTGATTTCCTGAGGGGCGTGGCGTGCAAGCATTAATCGAGTCGGTAGGGTCACTTACGGCGCAACAAAAGAAAGCGTTGGCGGTATTGCTCAAGCAGCAAGGTATCAACCTGTTTGAGATTGCCCCGGTTTTCAAGCGCCAGGAAGGTGAGCCTCTTAGGCTTTCTTATGCTCAGGAGCGGCAGTGGTTTTTGTGGCAGTTGGAGCCGCAGAGCACCGCCTATCACATACCAAGGGCCCTGCGCCTGACGGGCCACCTGAATGTGGCGGCGCTGCAGCGCAGCTTTGACACGCTGGTGATACGCCATGAAAGCCTGCGCACGCATTTGCAGGAGGACGGCGACAGCGCCTTGCAGGTCATTGCCGATCAGTTGAGCGTGGACATTGCCCTGGTCGACGCCCAGGAGTCGGACCTCAAAGGCCTGGTAGAAGCTGAAATCGCCCAGCCGTTCGATTTGCTGCAAGGCCCGCTGTGGCGGGTCAAGCTGCTGCGCCTGGCGCCCCAGGAGCATGTGCTGGTGCTGGTCCAGCACCACATCGTCTGCGATGGCTGGTCGATGCAGGTGATGGTTGACGAGCTGGTCCAGCTTTACGCGGCCAATGTCCAGGGCCAGGACCTGCAATTGCCGGCCTTGCCGATCCAGTACGCTGACTACGCGTTGTGGCAGCGCAGCTGGATGGAGGCGGGAGAGCGCGAGCGCCAGCTGGGTTACTGGGCCGGCATGCTCGGTGGCGAGCAACCGGTACTGGAAATGCCGATGGACCGGCCACGGCCCGCCGTACAAAGCTACCGTGGTGCACGGCTCGACCTGACGCTCGAAGCGTCGCTGGTGGCGGGCCTCAAGATCCTGGCACAGCGCGAGGGTGTGACAATCTTCATGTTGCTGTTGGCGTCGTTCCAGGCCGTGCTGCATCGCTACAGCGGCCAGGCTGACATCCGCATCGGCGTGCCGGTGGCCAACCGAAATCGGGTGGAAACCGAGCGCCTGATCGGCTTTTTCGTCAATACGCAGATTCTCAAGGCCGATATCGACGGCCAAATGACCTTCCGAGAACTGCTGCAACAAACCCGGCAGCGTGCGGTGGAAGCCCAGGCGCATCAAGACTTGCCGTTCGAACAATTGGTGGAAGCACTGCAGCCGGAACGCAGCCTGAGCTACAACCCGTTGTTCCAGGTGATGTTCAACCACCAGACCGACACCCAGCGCAGCGGCGGCAGTGTCACCGGCCTGCAAGTGCAGGGGTTGGAGTGGGAAAGCAAGACCTCGCAGTTCGATCTCAACCTCGACACCCAGGAATCGGCTGACGGCATCCACGCGTCCCTGACCTATGCCACCGACCTGTTTGATGCGCCGGGGTTGGAACGTTTCCTCGCACACTGGCACCGTTTGTTGCACCTGGTGAGCCAGGATTGCAGCGGTCGGGTCGGCGAGCTGCCGTTGCTGGATGATGCGCAGTGGCAGCAACTGGTGCATGCCTGGAATCACACGCACCAGGCGTTCCCCCAGGATGTGGGTGTGCACCGCCTGCTGGAAGCGCAGGCGCGCGCCCGTCCCGACGCGACAGCCCTGGTCTGCAATGACCAGGCGCTGAGCTACGCCGAACTGAACCTGCGCGCCAATCGCCTGGCCCATCGCTTGCGCGCGGCCGGTGTCGGCCCGGACGTGCTGGTGGCCGTCGCCTTGGACCGCTCGGAGGGCATGGTGCTGGCCTTGCTGGCAACCCTCAAGGCCGGTGGCGCCTATGTGCCGCTTGACCCGCAGTTTCCGGCCGACCGACTGGCGTTCATGCTTGAAGACAGCCGCGCCCGCGTGCTGTTGACCACCGGCGACCTGCACGAGCGCCTGCCCCTGACGGCTGGCCAGCAGGTGCTGTTCATCAGCGAGCAGGAGGATGCGCATCACAGTAGTGACAACCCGCACGTCGAGCTGACCGATGAGCACTTGGCTTACGTGATCTATACCTCCGGTTCCACCGGCAAGCCGAAGGGCGTGATGGTGCGCCATGGCGCCCTGAGCAGCTTCACACGGGGCATGGCCGATACCCTGAGCATCGACGCAAGCGCGCGCCTGCTGTCGTTGACCACGTTCTCCTTCGATATTTTCGCCCTTGAGCTGTACCTCCCGTTGTCTGTCGGCGCCACGGTGGTGCTGGCGGAGAAGGAGGTGTCCCAGGACCCTGAGGCGATCCTGAGCCTGGTGCATGAGCAGGCGATCGACGTGGTGCAAGCCACGCCGTCGACCTGGCGCATGCTCCTGGACAGCGAACGCCGCGCCTTGCTGCACGGGGTCAAGTGCCTGTGCGGTGGCGAAGCACTGCCGGCCGACCTGGCCCAGCGAATGCTGGCCCAGCAGGGCACGGTGTGGAACCTGTATGGCCCGACCGAAACCACGATCTGGTCGGCGGCCCACCCACTGGTTGAGCCCCTGCCGTTTGTTGGTCGACCAATTGCCAACACGTCGCTGTTTATCCTCAACGCCGAACTCACACCGAGCCCTGTAGGCACCTGCGGTGAACTGCTGATCGGCGGTGTGGGCCTGGCCCGGGGGTATCACGGCCGAGCCGCAATGACCGCCGAGCGTTTTGTGCCCAACCCCTTTGCGCGCAACGGCGAGCGGCTGTATCGCACAGGCGACCTGGCGCGTTATCGCGTAGATGGCGTGGTCGAGTACATCGGCCGCGTGGACCATCAGGTCAAGGTGCGAGGGTTCCGTATCGAACTGGGAGAGATTGAGGCGTGCCTGCGGGAGCAGGCTGATGTGCGCGAAGCCGCCGTGGTGACGGAGCATGACCAATTGCTGGCCTACCTGGTCACCCGGCAATCGGTGTCGGACGAGGAGCAGGTCACCCTGCGCGAGCAGTTCAAGGCCACCCTGCGTGAGCAGTTGCCGGAGTACATGGTGCCGGCTTACCTGGTGTTCCTGGAGCGGATGCCCCTGACGCCCAATGGCAAGCTCGACCGCAAGGCGTTGCCCAGGCCCGATGCCGCTGCCCTGCAAAAACACTTTGTGCCGCCTGTCACCGAACGCGAGTGCCAGGTCGCGGCCATCTGGGCTGAGGTGCTGGGATTGCCGCAGGTTGGCCTGGAGGATCACTTCTTCGAAATCGGTGGGCATTCGTTGTTGGCCACGCGGGTGGTGTCACGTGTACGCCAGGCGCTGGGCATTGATGCACCATTGAAAGGCCTGTTCGAACAGCCGGTGCTTGGCCGTTTCGTGCAGGCGTTGTCAGGTACCACGCTGGACTCGCCAACGATCCTGCGGTTGGCGCGTGATCAACCTTTGGCGCTGTCCTATGCCCAGGAGCGCCAGTGGTTCCTCTGGCAACTGGAGCCGCAGAGCACCGCCTATCACATACCGGCGGCCCTGCGTTTGCGCGGTGCACTGGATCGCCAGGCCCTGCAACGCAGCTTTGATAGCCTGCTTGAGCGACATGAAACGCTGCGCACTGTGTTTGCCGTGGATGGCGAGCGTACGGTACAGCGGATCGCAGCGCCAGCCGCTTTACAGATCGACAGCGAGACCCTGCACAGTGATGAGCCGGGAGCCTTGAAGGCCCGGGTCGAAGCAGAAATCGCCCGTCCGTTCGACTTGTGCCAAGGCCCGCTGCTGCGGGTCAAACTGTTGCGTCTGGGCGCAGACGATCATGTGCTGGTGCTGGTGCAGCACCACATCATCTCCGACGCCTGGTCGATGGAGGTTATGGTCGATGAGTTGGTGCAAGCGTATGCCGCGTTCAGCCAGGGTCTGGAGCCTCAGCTGCCGGCACTTGCGGTTCAATATGCCGATTACGCGGTGTGGCAGCGTGCCTGGATGGAGGCGGGCGAGCAAGCCCGCCAGCTGACCTACTGGGTGCAACGCCTGGCCGGTGAGCAGCCCGTGTTGGAGCTGCCGCTGGATCATCCACGCCCGGCGGTACAAAGCCATCGCGGCGCACGCCTGGACCTGTTGCTGGACGCCACGCTGGCGAGCGAACTGCAGGCCTTGGCCCAGCGCCAGGGCGCGACCCTGTTCATGGTGTTGCTGGCGTCCTTCCAGGCCTTGTTGTATCGCTACAGCGGCCAATCGGATATTCGCGTCGGCGTGCCGATTGCCAACCGCAACCGGGTCGAGACCGAGCGCTTGATCGGTTTCTTCGTCAATACCCAAGTGCTCAAGGCCGATATCACCGGTGAGCTGTCGTTTGTCGAATTGTTGCAGCAGGTCAAGCACACGGCCCTGGATGCGCAAGCTCATCAGGACCTGCCCTTCGAGCAGTTGGTGGAGGCGTTGCAGCCGGAACGCAGCCTGAGCCATAGCCCGTTGTTCCAAGTGATGTTCAACCACCAGTCCGACGCGCGCGGCGAGCCGGGCGCGCAGTCGATTCCGGGTTTGCAGGTCGAAGGTCTGGCATGGGACAGCCACACCGCACACTTTGACTTGAGCCTGGATACCCAGGCGTCCGCGGATGGGCTGTGGGCATCGTTGACCTACGCGACGGATCTGTTCGAAGCGGCCACCATTGGACGCATGGCCCAGCATTGGCTTGGCCTGTTGCGGGCCGTGGTGAAGACACCGACCCATCATATTGCGCGCTTGCCGCTGCTGGCAGCCGAAGAACAGCACGCGCTGCTGCAGGCCTGGAATGCCAATCGCCCGGCTGCTGCGTGGCAGGCCGGCGTCCATCGCCTGTTCGAGGCCCAGGTGCTGCAACGCCCGCAAGCGGTGGCACTGGTACTCGATGGGGAGTCACTGACCTATGACGCGCTCAATCGGCAAGCCAACCGTCTGGCTCACTGCCTGGTGGCAGAGGGCGTGGGTGCGGAAGTTTTGGTGGGGGTCGCAGTTGAGCGCTCCTTTGCCATGGTGGTCAGCCTGCTGGCGGTCCTCAAGGCCGGTGGTGCCTATGTGCCGCTCGACCCGCAATACCCGCGCGAACGCCTGGCCCATATGCTCGAAGACAGCGGCGTGCGCCTGGTGCTGACCCAATCCCATGTGCCGATGGCGCTGCCCGCAGGCGTTGCCGCACTGGCGATCGATACGGTTTCGCTTGCGTCGTACGCCGAGGGCAATCTCAGCGCAACCGTCAGCCCGCACAACCTGGCCTATGTGATCTATACTTCCGGCTCGACCGGCAAACCCAAGGGCGTGGCGATCGATCATGGTGCCTTGAACGAATTCGCGAGCATTGCCGCCGGTTATTCCAAGCTGACCGAGGATGACCGCGTACTGCAGTTCGCGACCCTGAACTTCGATGGCTTCGTGGAGCAGTTGTATCCTGCGCTGACCCAAGGCGCCGCCGTGGTCCTGCGTGGCCCGGAACTATGGGACAGCGGACGCCTGTACCGCGAAATCCTGCAACAGGACATCACCCTGGCCGACCTGCCGACCGCCTACTGGAACCTGTTCCTGCTTGACTGCCTGGCGGCGGGGCCGCGTAGCTATGGTGCGCTGCGGCAAGTGCATATCGGTGGCGAAGCCATGCCACTGGATGGTCCCGCGCAATGGTTGCGTGCGGGCCTGGGGCATGTGCGCCTGCTCAACACCTACGGACCGACCGAGGCGACGGTGGTCTCCAGTGTGCTGGACTGCACCAGCGGCGATGAAGTCATTGGCGCCACCGCAAGCCCGATTGGTCGCTCCCTGTCGGGGCGTGCCTTGTATGTACTGGATCGCGATCTCAACCTCGCGCCGTTGGGCGCCGTGGGCGAGTTGTATATCGGCAGCGCCTGTGGCCTGGCGCGCGCTTATCTGAACCGTCCGTTGCTGACCGCCGAACGCTTTGTCGCTGATCCTTTCAGCGGTAACGGCGGGCGCCTTTACCGCACCGGGGACCTTGCGCGTTACCGTGCCGACGGCGTGATTGAATACGTCGGGCGGGTCGATCATCAAGTGAAGATCCGCGGTTTCCGTATCGAACTGGGTGAAATTGAAGCACTGTTGCTCGCCCAGGCGAGTGTCCGTGAGGCCGTGGTGTTGGCGGTAGACAATCAATTGCTGGCCTACCTGGTGGCCGAGCAGCCGGACACCCGCGCATTGGATGAAGCGCTCAAGTCGGCACTGCGCGAGCAACTGCCGGATTATATGGTGCCGGCCCACCTGATATTCCTTGAACGCCTGCCGCTGAACCCCAACGGCAAGCTGGATCGCCAGGCATTGCCACGACCGGATGCGAGCCTCTCGTTGCAAACCTGGGTTGCGCCGGTCAGTGCACTTGAGGTTCAAGTGGCGGCGATCTGGGCGGATATCCTCGGTGTGGAGCGCGTTGGCCTCACGGATCACTTCTTCGAGCTCGGCGGGCATTCGCTGCTGGCTATGCAAGTGGCGTCGCGACTGCGCCAGGCGCGGGCACTGGAAGTGCCGCTCAAGGTGCTGTTCGAACAGCCACGCCTGCAAGGATTTGTCGCCGCGCTGCTCGCGCTCCAAGCGAGTGAGGGGGCCAAGGCGCCGGCGCTGGTCCCCGTTGCGCGTGACCGCGGCTTGCCGCTGTCTTATGCCCAGGAACGGCAGTGGTTTCTCTGGCAACTGGACCCAGACAGCGCCGCTTACCACGTGCCCAGCGCGCTGCGCCTGAAGGGGCCGTTGGATCAAGTCGCCCTGCAACACAGCTTTGACCGCCTGGTGGCGCGTCATGAGAGCCTGCGCACCCTGTTGCGCCAGGAAAACCACGGCACCGTGCAAATCGTGGCTGAGCCTGCACCTGTCGCCATCAACCATAGCGACGTGCTGGAGGCTGACCTGCAAGCCACCGTGGAGGCGAAGATAGCGCTCACGTTCGACCTGGAGCAGGGCCCGCTGCTGCGTGTTGATCTGCTGCGCATCGCCGAAGACGACCATGTACTGGTGCTCGTACAGCACCATATCGTTTCCGATGGTTGGTCGATGCAGGTCATGGTCGATGAGCTGGTGCAGCTGTATGGCGCATTTACTCGGGGCCAGGACCTGCAGCTGCCTGCACTGCCGATTCAATATGCCGACTACGCCGTATGGCAGCGCGACTGGATGGACGCTGGCGAGAAAGAGCGCCAACTTGGCTACTGGCGTGATCTGCTGGCAGGTGAGCAACCCGTGCTCGAGTTGCCGTTCGACTTTCAGCGTCCGGCGGAGCAAAGCCATCGCGGTGCGCGGTTGCACGTGGATTTGCCGGCTACGCTGGTGTCTGGCCTCAACGCATTGGCCCAGCGCGAAGGCGTGACGATGTTCATGCTGCTGCTGGCTTCGTTCCAGACCTTGCTGCATCGCTACAGTGGCCAGGAAGACATCCGTGTCGGTGTACCGATAGCCAACCGCAACCGCGTTGAAACCGAACGGCTCATCGGCTTTTTCGTCAACACCCAGGTGCTCAAGGCCGATATCGATGGGCAAACCACCGTTGCCCAATTACTGCAGCAGGTCAAGCAGCGCGCGCTGGACGCCCAAGCCCATCAGGACCTGCCGTTCGAGCAACTGGTGGAGGCGCTGCAGCCGGAGCGCAGCCTGAGTCTGAACCCGTTGTTCCAAGTGATGTTCAACCATCAGGCGGCCAACCGCCGGGCTTTCGCAGGGCAAGCGGCGAGTGAACTGCATGTCGAAGGACTGGCCTGGAACAGCCACACCGCGCATTTCGACCTGGACTTGGACGTCCACGAGTGGGGCGAGGGGCTGAGTGCTTCCCTGGGGTATGCCACCGACCTGTTCGCCGCGGCGACCATCGAACGCATGGCCGACCACTGGCAGAACCTGTTGCAGGCGATGGTTGCCGACCAACAGCAGCCCATCAGCCAACTGAACCTGCTGGGTCAGGATGAGCAACAACACATCCTTCAACTGTGGAACCAGACCGATGCCG
>NZ_LFMW01000047.1 GCF_001050345.1 Pseudomonas fildesensis
GTGCTGACCTCGCCAGCCGCCAACGGCACTATCACCGTGACCCCGGTCAACGATGCGCCAGTAGCCGTTGCGACCACCGGCAGCGGTGCTGAAGACCCAAGCGTAGGCATCGCGGTCAAGTTGAGCGCGACCGACGTAGACGGCCTGGCGAACGTTAAGTCGTTCACCGTCGGCACGCCTAGCAACGGTACGTTCTACACCGACGCCGCCATGACCAAACCGGTTACCGGTAGCATCGCGGCCACCAACGGTGAGGCGACGGTGTACTTCAAGCCGAACCTGAACTTCAACGGCACGGCCAACTTCACGTACACCGCGACCGACAGCGGCAACGCTGACGGCACTAACCCGCTGACCTCGCCAGCCGCCAACGGCACTATCACCGTGACCCCGGTCAACGATGCGCCAGTAGCCGTTGCGACCACCGGCAGCGGTGCTGAAGACCCAAGCGTAGGCATCGCGGTCAAGTTGAGCGCGACCGACGTAGACGGCCTGGCGAACGTTAAATCGTTCACCGTCGGCACGCCTAGCAACGGCACGTTCTACACCGACGCCGCCATGACCAAACCGGTTACTGGCGCCATCGATGCAACCAACGGCGAAGCGACGCTGTACTTCAAGCCGAACACCAACTTCAACGGCACCGCGAACTTCACGTACACCGCGACTGAC